>NZ_CM171630.1:0-5755000 GCF_057415455.1 Pseudomonas sp. Tun-23181 | reverse complement strand
CGCGTCTCCAGCCAGGCCAGGGCCTCGCCCTTGAGCAATGGCGCCAACCGTTCCCGCACCATGGCGTGATAGCCATTGAGCCACTGGATGTCCTGTGCCCCGAGCAACTCGGGCAGCAGGCAGCGGGTATCGATCGGACACAGCGTCAAGGTCTCGAAGGCCAGAAAGTCGCCGAACGCACTCTTGCCAGCCTCGCGGTTGACCACCAGGTTCTCGATGCGCACGCCCCAGGCGCCCGGGCGATAGGTACCAGGCTCGATCGAGCTGATCATGCCCGGCTGCATGGCGGTCTGTGGCAAGGTCGCCGCCTGGTAGGCGATGACCTGCGGCCCTTCGTGGACATTCATGAAATAACCCACGCCATGCCCGGTGCCATGCCCATAGTCGACCTGGTCGGCCCATATCGGCGCCCGGGCGATGGCATCGAGCAACGGCGAGGCAATACCGCGAGGGAATGTGGCCCGCGACAGCGCGATCATGCCCTTGAGCACCCGCGTGCAATCCTCGCGCTGTTCGCGGCAGGGATTGCCGATCGGCACCATCCGGGTGATGTCGGTGGTACCGCCCAGGTACTGACCACCAGAATCGATCAGCAGCAGTCCATCACCCTCGATCACCGCATGCGACTGCTCGGTGGCCCGGTAATGCGGCATGGCGCCATTGGCGTTGAAGGCCGCGATGGTGGAGAAACTCAGTGACACGAACCCCGGACGGCGGGCACGCGCCGCGCTCAGGCGTTCATCGACGGTCAGCTCGGTAATGACTTCCTTGCCCAGGTTCGCCTCGAACCAGGCAAAGAACTCGCACAGCGCGGCGCCGTCCTGCTCCATGACCTGGCGAACATGCACCAGCTCCTCCTCGCCCTTGCGCGACTTGCTCAAGGTGGTTGGGTTGAGCCCTTCGAGCAGTTGCACCTGCTCGTCGAGGTTGTCCAGCAGCCCACAAGTCACCCGTGCCGGGTCCACCAGCAGGCGGCTGCCCGGTGTCAGTGCCGCCAGGGCCGGCCCAGCCTCGGCGTAATCACGCACCTCGATGCCATCGACTTGCAATACCTGGCGCAGATGATCGTCGATCTTGTCCAGGCCGACGAACAGGGTCGCTTGCGTCTGGCCGACCAAGGCAAAGGAAACGAACACTGGGTTATAGGACACATCGCTGCCACGTAGGTTGAACAACCAGGCGATGTCGTCGAGGGTGGCGATGAAGTGCCAGTCGGCCCCCTGCGCCTGCAATGCCTGGCGTAATCCGGCCAGTTTCTGCGCACGGTTGACGGTCGCATGGGGTGGCAGGTGCTGGTAGACGGGGTTGCCGGGCAGGGCCGGCCGCTCGTCCCATACCTGCCCCAGCAGATCCAGGTGAGTCAGCAAGCGCACCTGCCTGGCCTCCAGGCGCTCGCGCAGTTGGCGTGCCGAAGCCAGCGCCATGGCCGCGCCATCCACCGCCACGACGCCGTGGCGCTCGACATGCTCGCCGAGCCATTCCAGCGCGCCTGGCTGGCCAGGCAGCAGTTTCATCAGTTCGATGCCACTGCCCTCCAGTTCCTTCTGCGCCTGCTCCCAGTAACGGCTGTCGACCCACAGTCCAGCGAAGCGCGCCATCACCACCAGGGTGCCCACCGAGCCATGGAAGCCGGACAGCCATTGCCGCCCCTGCCAGTGGCCAGGCAAGTATTCGGACAGGTGCGGGTCGGCCGAGGGCACCAGCAGGGCATCCACCCCTTCCCTGGCCATCACCTCACGCACGCGCGCCAGGCGGGCCGGAACGCTTTCCTGAATCGGGGACTGACTATTCATGCGCACTCCTGCGGACACATCATCGTTGACCATTCCAGACCGTCGATAATGGAGTAGCGCGCATGCCCTGTCACCCCACCCCCTTCTGCCGCCGGACCGAAAACATCCCGCCCAGGACGACCAGCCCCGCGCCCACGACGAGGAACACATCGAGCAGTTCCCCGAACCAGACAACACCGATCAACGAAGCGAACACCAGCAACGAATAGTTGAACGGCTGCAAGGTCACCGCAGGCGCGAACTTCAGCGCCTGCAGCAGCAACAGTTGTGCTACCACCCCCGTCATCGAGAGCACCAGCATCAGGCCGAGCTGCACCGGGGAAGGCGCAACCCATTGGGGAAGGCCGATAGCGGTCGACGCGACGGCGCCCCAGAACCCCATGTACAGCATGTTCGTGGCGAAGGAGTCGGCCGTGCTGATCTTGCGCGTCAAGATGTTGAACGACGCGAACATCAAGGCCGCCAGCAGGGGGATCAACGAGGCCAGGCTGAACACCCCAATGCCAGGCTTGAGGATGATCAAGGTTCCGCCAAAGCCGACGATCGCCGCCAGGCACTGGCGCAGATTGACATGCTCACGCAGCACGACGGCGGCCAAGGCCATCGTCAGCAAGGGGAAGATGGCGTAGATCGCATGGGTTTCGGCGAGCCCCAGGTACCGCAACGCCAGGCCGAACACGGCGATCTCGAAGACGCCGAGCAATGAGCGCGCCATCTGCAGCCAGGGATGGGCGCTCCTGAGCGCATTGCCCACCCCGCCCTTCATCGACACGAAGCACACCGCGAACAACAGGAAGCACCAGTAACGCACCATGACCATCTGTGCGATCGGCAGGTCCTTGACCAGTATCTTGGTGATCCCGTCCTGGGCTGCGAACACGAACATCGAGAGCAGACACAGGCCGATACCGATCCGTGTGCCCCTCGCCTGGTCAACCGCACTCAGGCGTTGCGCCGCTGTATTCATCTTGCGCGACGCCCTGGTCTCAGCCCTTGAGGAGACGTAGCACATGCTGGCATACAGCCAGATCCAGGTGCGCACCACCGGCGTTCTTGTACAGCGTGATGTCGTCGGCCCTGCGCAAGATCGAAGGCGCCTGGCAGAGTTCGAACAGATCGGCCTCGATGCTGGCTTCGCTGATCAGGCCCGCTTGCAGCGGTACCTGCAGGTCGCCGGCCTCGAGCGCACTGTTACGGTCGTCCACGAACAGGCGTGCGGCCGCCACCGCAGCGCTGTCGGCCTCCCGCATGTCCGGGCGGAAGCCACCCACCAGGTCGATATGGCTCCCAGGACGCACATGCAGCCCCTTGACCAAGGGCTGCGCAGCGCTGGTGGCGCAGACGATGATGTCGGCGCGGCCAACGGCCTCGTCCAGTTGCGTGACGAGGCTGGCCTCGATGCCTCGATCCTGCAGTTGCGCGACGCTCTGCTGGAGTTTCGAGGCGGTGCGGTTCCATAGCAGCACCTGGCGGATACCGGGACGGATATGCAAGTAGGCCTCGACCAGCGCTCGGGCGATCGGCCCAGCCCCCAGCACCAACAGCACGGCGCTGTCCGGCCGGCTCAGGCGCTCGGCCGCCAGCGCCGAGTCTGCGGCCGTCTTCCAGGCAGTGATGGCCGGGCCATCGAAGATGGCGCTGATGGCCTTGGTACGCTCATCGACCACCACGAAGGCCGCCTGCTCCGAGGGCAAGGGTGGCCTCGCGTCGAGGTTGGCAGGAAAGATCGAGGCGATCTTCACCCCCGCGCCCTGCCCCGGCAGCACCACTCCCCGGCTGAACAGCCCATACTCGCTGTCGCCGAGGAAATAGGCGCCGCTGACCGGACGTGGCCCCAGGTGCACCCGGCGAAGCGCATCGAGCACGCCTCCCCAGCCCAGCACGGCGTTTATCTGTTCGGCGCCAATGATCTGCATGTGAGGGATTTCCCTGTATTGCTGGTAGATGAACGATGCCCCGGCAGGCTCAGTTGCGGGCCTGGGTGGCCGCGGCCCTTGCAGCCTGCAGCCATTGGTCGAACTGCTGGCGGTGAGCGACGATCCACGCCTTGGCGTGGCGCTGGATGTCGGCGGGGCTCTTCTCACCCTGCTGCATCTTCAGGTTCTGCGCGCTCTCGTCGGCGGCGCTGATCTGCATCAGCGAGAGGAACTTCAGCGCCGCCGGGTTCTTGTCGGCGAAGTCCCGGTTCAGCACGGCTTCGACCTTGTCCACGGCAAAGCCCAGATTCTTGCCTTGGTAGGTAGTGTCGACCGCGTTGTCGCCACCCGGCAGGTCGGTCCTGGGCACCTCCAGCCAGACCACGTCGCGGCCTTCGACCAGCACACCGGCGACCCACTGAGGTACCCAGGTGTAATAGAGCACCGGCTTGCCCTCCTTGAAGCGCGTGATGGTGTCGGCCATCAGTGCGAAGTACGAGCCTTGGTTGACGTGCACGGTCTTCTCCAGGTCGTAGGCCTTCATGTGGTGGGCGATCACCAGCTCGCAACCCCAGCCCGGGTTGCAACCGGTCAGGTCGGCCTTGCCATCGCCGTCGGTGTCGAACAGCTTGGCGATCTCTGGCTTCTTCAGGTCGGTGATGTACTTGATGCCGTGCGCATCGGCGGTCTTCTTGTCGATCAGGTAGCCCTGCAACACACCCGGCAGGATGTCACCGGCCTTGACCATCTTCTGGTCGCCCCCGGCCTTCTCGTAGAAGCTTTCGTGCAGCTTGTCCCATAGGTTCACGGAGAAGTCGGCATCGCCGTAGCCGACCGCCAGCACCATGGTGGCGTATTCGGTTTCCTTGGGTTTCTGCACCTTGTAGCCCAGCTCGCGCAGGCCCTGCATGGCGATCTCGCCGCGAAAGCGCTCCTCTTCGACCGAGGGGAAGGCCGGCGTGATCTTCACCCCCTCCCCCGGCTTGTCCGCCGAAGCGCTGGCAGACAGGGAAGCCACGGTGAACAGCGCGGCTGACGCATAGCGAACGAAATGGCGGGTGAACCTGGACTCGTGCATCTTCGCGTACCTTTTCTTGTTATTGAGTGTGCGACGCAATGGACGGTAAGCCTCGGACAGCCTTGTGCCGCCCGGCGCGGGTTGCAAAGGGCGTCATCATCGGAGGGCTTGGCGCACTGTAGCCCCCTCTACAGCGCGGAAATAGGATGGGAGCGTCAATTTATGGTATCCCGGTGCACCAGGTTCACAGCCTCGAGCCCGGCAGGGCGCAGGCTCCGAACGCCGGCAACCACCGATCAATTGCGCTGAACTTCGCCGCCCGGGCGGCTTCACACCCCATACACCCACAGCGCAAAGGCACGCCCATGCCCCACTCCCGCGAGCCGAAAACCGCCGTCGTACTGCTCGATACCCGCGAGCACAGCCCGGACCATGAACATGCGGTCCACCTCAAGCTCGCCGACTGCCTGGCCCAACTGCTGGGTATCGACCGTGCAGAACCCACCAGGCCACCTACCGCCGCCGACCGCTACTACTACCTGCCGACCGACACCCTGGTCGACCCGCAGCGCTATCGTCGCCTGGGCATCCTCGATGAACAGGACCTGTTCGGCGGCCTGGTGGCGCACCCCTACATGGCGACCAAGGCGATTTCCCATCCCTTGCTCGCCGGCGCCAGCTTCCCTGTGGGTTGGACCGATGCCTTCGCCCACCAGGCAGGCGATGCCCTGCTGCGCGGCTATACCGTGTTCAGTCGGGTCGATGCGCGCCGCGCGGCGCAAGCGCTGCTGCGCGAGGGCCCCGTACGGGTCAAGCCGGTACTGGCCTGCGCCGGGCGCGGCCAGCAGGTCGTCACCCATATCGACGAACTGGAGCCGGCGCTCGCGCAGCTCGACGACCAAGCCTTGGCCACCTGTGGCCTGGTGCTGGAGGAGCACCTCGACGACGTGCAGACCTTCAGCGTTGGCCAGGTCCACGTCGCGGGCCTGGTCTGCAGCTACTACGGCACCCAACAGCTGACCCACGACCACCAGGGTACCGAGGTCTATGGCGGCTCTGACCTGCTGGTGGTGCGCGGGGGCTACGAGGCGCTGTTGCAGTTGCCCCTGGAAGACCACCTGCGCCTGGCGATCACCCAGGCCATGACCTATGAACGCGCGGCGCAGCAGCACTTTCCCGGCTTCATCGCCTCGCGTCGCAACTATGACATCGCCCGCGGCCTGGATGCGCACCAGCACCTGCGCAGCGGCGTGCTGGAGCAATCCTGGCGCCTGGGTGGCGCCAGCAGTGCCGAAGTCCTGGCCCTGCAAGCCTTCGCCGACGACCCGGCGCTGCAGCGGGTACGCGCCTCGAGCCATGAAGTGTTCGGCCCCGTCGAGCTGCCCGCCGATGCCACACTCTTCTATCAGGGACACGACAGTGAACTTGGACAACTCAGCAAATTTGCGCGGATTCGCCACCATGACCATCGAGAGTGAAACCGTTGAACTGCAGGTCGAGGACGACCGCATCTGCGGCACCCTGGTGAGCCCTGGCAGCAAGATGCCAGGGATCCTCTTCGTCCACGGCTGGGGCGGCAGCCAGCAGCGCGACCTGGCCAGGGCCCGGCACATCACCGGGCTGGGCTGCGTGTGCATGACCTTCGACCTGCGCGGCCACGAAAAGACCGAGAGCCAGCGCCTGACCGTCACCCGCGAGCAGAACCTAGGCGACCTGGTTGCCGCCTATGACCGGCTGGCCAGCCACCCTGCGGTGGACCCCAGCGCCATCGCCCTGATCGGCAGCAGCTATGGCGGCTACCTGGCGACCCTGCTGACCCTCCAGCGCCCCGTGAAGTGGCTGGCCCTGCGCGTGCCGGCCCTGTACTGGGACGACGACTGGGACACCCCCAAACAGGCCCTCGACCGCCAGCGCCTGAACGTCTACCGCCAGCGCATCCTCGGGCCGGGCGACAATCGTGCCCTGGCAGCCTGCGCGGAGTTCGGCGGCGATGTGCTGCTGGTGGAGTCGGAGCAAGACGACTATGTGCCGCACAACACCCTGATGAGCTACCGCTCGGCCTTCGTCGGGGCGCACTCGCTGACCCACCGCATCGTCGACGGTGCCGATCATGCGTTGTCCAGCGAGGAAAGCCAGAAGGCCTACAGCTCGATCCTCGCCGCCTGGATCGGCGAAATGGTGATCGGCGCGCGGTTGGACCGCTACCCGCACTATGCGCCCTGGTATGCTTGAGACTCGCCGACCTGGCAGTGCAGGCCGCCATCGGCGCCGCGCACCAGGCTGCGCAGGGCCTGGTAGGCAGCGAAGTTCACGCCACGCGCCTGGTGCTGGCACAGCAGTTCGAGAAAGGGCTCCTCGACGAAGCGCTCCGCCGCCGCGGCCCATTCACGGCGCGACTGCCACTGCAGGTACTGCAGCACCCGGCAGCCATCGTCGCTGGCCTGGATGCTGACGGACAGCAGCCCGTCGCAGCGCGCAGCCAGCTCCTCGCTGCGCAGCACCAGCGCCTGGGCCAGCGCCTCCTGCCGGGATGCCGGCACCTCGTACTCGATCATCTGGGTGAACCACAGGGAATGGGCCTTGGCCGTCATGGACAGTCTCCTTGCTCCGGGTACTTGCAGCGTGTTGGCCAGGAGGGTAAAACCTCGAGTTAAGTCAAGGTCAAGGACTTTTTACCATGCCGAGCAAGACGCCCTCCTCCCACCCCCAGGACCGGTTGCTGAGCGTCGGCCAACTGGCAGCGCGCAGTGGGGTGGCGGTCACCGCCTTGCATTTCTACGAGGCCAAGGGGCTGATCCACAGCACCCGCAACGCTGGCAACCAGCGCCGCTATGCACGGGCCATGCTGCGTCGGGTGGCGGTGATCAAGATGGCTCAGCGCCTGGGTATCGCCCTGGCGGACATCGCACTGGCCCTCGACACCCTGCCCAAGGACCATACCCCCACCGCCGAGGACTGGGGCAGGCTTTCTGCCCGCTGGCGCGAGGACCTGAGCCGGCGCATCGATGAATTGACCCTGCTGCGCGACCAACTGGACGGCTGCATCGGCTGTGGCTGCCTGTCGCTGAAGGAATGTCCCCTGCGCAACCACCATGATCGCCTGGCCGACGAAGGGCCAGGGCCCCATCCGCCCGAACCGCCTGTTCACTCATAAGAGCGATACGGAACCTGTGGGAGATTACCCAGCCTTTGGGCTGCGCTGTCACGCAGAGAACTGATAGTGGCTTTACGCGGCCCCCAAATGCATCACCCCGCCACAGCGAACTGTCGCCGATAGTCACTGGGCGTAAGGCCGGTGATGCGCTGGAACACCTTGCGAAACGCCCCCGGGTCCTGGTACCCCACGCCCCAGGCGATCTGGTCGACGCTGCGCCGGGTGAACTCCAGTAGGCGGCAGGCCCGTCCGACCCGGACCTGCTGGCAGTACTCGGTCGGCCGCAGACCAGTGGCGGCGCGGAAACGACGCAGGAAGGTACGTTGCTCCAGGCCCGCGCAGCTGGCCATGGTCGCCAGGCTGGCCTCCAGCACACCGTTGCCCTGCAGCCAGTGCTGGACCTTGAGCACAGCCTCGTCGCCATGGTCCAGGCGGGGGTTGAACTGCGCGCCAGGCAATGCCGTGGCCATCGGCTCCACCGCCAGGTAGCGAGCGGTCTCCCTGGCCAGGGTCGCGCCGAGAAAACGCTCCAGCAGGCGCAAGCCAAGCTCGGTCCAGGCCATCAGCCCGGCGGAAGTCATGATGTCGCCGTCGTCCAGCAGCGGCTGACCGGCCTCGACCCGGACCTTGGGAAAGCGCTCTGCCAAGGCCTGGGCATAGTTCCAGTGGGTGCACGCCCCGCGCCCATCGAGCAGGCCGCTGGCGGCGATGAAGAACACCCCGATGCACACCGAGGCGAGCACCGTGCCCTGGCCGTGCCACTGGAGCAACTGGGCCCGATGTCGCTCGAGCAGCGGCGCTGCCGGCACCGACTCCAGGCTTGGCGGGATCACCAAGGCTCGGACCTGGTGGCTGGCCTGGGGCTGGCTGTCGTGGATCACCTGCAGGTGCCCATGCGCATCGACTTGCCAATGGCTCACGCGCAGCGGCGGCAGGTCGCCCGCGCCCAGCTCGGCGGCGACCCGATTGGCCACCCGGAACAGGTCGGTCAACCCATGCACCGCCGCGCTCTGGGCCCCCGGATAGACCAGCACGCCGATTTCCAGGGTGCCAGTGCTGTCAGTTCTTGCCGTCATTCTGTCGATCGCGCCAATCCCAGGGAAGATCGCCCAAGCCTATAACTATCCGCATCCAACCACTACTGCCACAGGAGGCAGCATGAGCAAGCAGGCCCTGGTCATCATCGACATCCAGAACGACTACTTCCCCGGCGGCAAATGGACACTCGACGGCGCCGACGCAGCGGCCGACAACGCCGCCCGGCTGCTGGCCGCGGCCCGCGAACGGGGCGACCTGGTGGTGCACGTGCGGCATGAGTTCGACAGCGCCGAAGCCCCCTTCTTCGCCCCGGGCTCGGAAGGCGCGCAGATCCACGCCAAGGTCGCCCCGGCGCCAGGCGAGCCCGTGGTGCTCAAGCACCAGGTCAATGCCTTCCGCGATACCGACCTCAAGGCCTTGCTCGACCAGCACGCCGTCCAGGCCCTGACCATCGTCGGCAGCATGAGCCACATGTGCATCGACGCCGCGACCCGCGCCGCCGCCGATCACGGCTACCAGGTCGCGGTGGCCCACGACGCCTGCGCCACCCTGCCCCTGGACTTCGCCGGCCAGCAAGTGCCGGCCGCCCAGGTGCAGGCGGCCTCCATGGCCGCGCTGGCCTTCGCCTACGCCCGGGTCGAGAACACCGATACCCTGCTCGGCGAATACGGCCGCTGAGCGCTCAGATCACCACGTTGCGCACGAAACGCGTGGGCTCGCGGGCGTCGTTGCGATAGGCGTACCGGCAATTGCTGGGGAACACGTGGAACTCGCCAGCCCGCAGGCGATGTTCACACCCTTCGATGACCAGCGTCAGGCAGCCCTCGGCCACGTAGATCTGCTCGCTCCAGCCCTCGGCATCGGCCTCGCTGACATAGCATTCGCCCGGTGCCAGGGTCCACTCCCACAGCTCGACTTCGCGCCGGGCCGGGCTGCTGCCCAGCAGCACCGCCCGACTGCCGGGATGCTCGCCGGCCCAGGCCAGTTCGTCGATACGGCTGGAGTCGCGCTGCTCGGGGGCCTGGATCAGCGTGCTGAAAGCCACACCGAGCGCTTCGGCGATCAGGTCCAGGGTGGTGAGGCTGACGTTCTTCTCGCCGGCCTCGATGGCCACCAGCATCCGCCGGCTGACGCCGGAACGCTCGGCCAGGGCGGTCTGGCTCAGCCCGGCGGTATTGCGCAGTTGGCGAACGTTCTGGCTGACATGCTGGAGCACCGAGGCGCGGTAGGTGGAATCTTTGTGCACTATATTGCTCACGGGTAGGGGTTGCGCAGTATACTGCCCACTTTTGCGGCGATTGTGCGCCGCCCCCTCCGAGTGTGCAAGACCATGAGCCGATCCAACCCTACGCCGCAGCCGTCCGTTTCCTTCCGCCTGAGCAAGGCCGAGGTGGTGCTGGTGTTCATCACCATGCTCTGGGGCGGCACCTTCCTGCTGGTGCACAACGTCATGACCGTGAGCGGCCCGATGTTCTTCGTCGGCCTGCGCTTCGCCGCGGCGGCGCTGTTCGTCGGCCTGGTCTCGGCACGGGCGCTGGCGGGGCTGACCTTCACCGAACTGAAGGCCGGCATGCTGATCGGTGTAACGATCATGCTCGGCTACGGCTTGCAGACCATGGGCCTGCAGACCATCAGTAGCAGCCAGTCGGCGTTCATCACTGCACTCTATGTGCCCTTCGTGCCATTGCTGCAGTGGCTGGTGCTCGGCCGCCGCCCCGGCCTGATGCCCACCCTGGGGATCTGCCTGGCCTTCGTCGGCCTGGTGCTGCTGGCTGGTCCGGAAGGCGGGGCCTTGCACTTCAGCGAAGGCGAGCTGGTCACCCTGGTCAGCGCCGTGGCCATCGCCGGCGAGATCATCCTGATCAGCCGCTACGCCGGCCAGGTCGATGTGCGCCGGGTCACCGTGGTACAGCTGGCGACCGCCTCGGTGCTGTCGTTCCTCATGATCGTCCCGACCCAGGAGCGCCTGCCTGATTTTTCCTGGCTGCTACTGACCAGCGCCATCGGCCTGGGCGCCATGAGCGCGGTGATCCAGGTGGCGATGAACTGGGCGCAGAAATCGGTATCGCCGACCCGGGCCACCCTCATCTATGCCGGCGAGCCGGTCTGGGCCGGGATCGTCGGGCGCATCGCCGGAGAGCGTCTGCCGGGCGTGGCGCTGCTGGGCGGCCTGCTGATCGTCGTCGCCGTGGTGGTCAGCGAACTGAAGATCCGCCGCGCCAGCGAAGCGTCGCCGGTGCAGGAAGAGGCCGAGCCTCGTGAGCGTGAAGCGGGCCTGTGAAGCGTCGAACAGCGACTATGCTCTGAAAAAAACTGTTATAAAAAAACAGCTTGTCACGCCACATTTGTAGGATTCTGCGACAGCTTGCGTGTTGGTGATCAACAGCTCGGCACGTATGATCCTTGGCAAATTTCTCCAGATTAGAACGCTATGTCATTGATAGTGCTATTGCTTCTGCCCTTCGTGGGCAGTTGCCTGGCAGCCGCCCTGCCGCACAACGCACGTAATGCCGAGTCCATTCTCGCCGGGCTCGTCGCCCTGGTCGGTACCGTCCAGGTCGCCCTGTTGTACCCGCAGGTCGCCCATGGGGGCGTCATCCGTGAGGAATTCCTCTGGTTGCCCAGCCTGGGGTTGAACCTGGTGCTGCGCATGGACGGCTTCGCCTGGCTGTTCTCCCTGCTGGTGCTGGGCATCGGCACCCTGGTCTCGCTCTATGCGCGCTACTACATGTCGCCGCAGGACCCGGTGCCGCGCTTCTTCGCCTTCTTTCTGGCGTTCATGGGCGCCATGCTCGGCCTGGTGATCTCCGGCAACCTGATCCAGCTGGTGTTCTTCTGGGAGCTGACCAGCCTGTTCTCCTTCCTCTTGATCGGCTACTGGCACCACCGCGCCGACGCCCGCCGCGGCGCCTACATGGCGCTGATGGTCACCGGTGCCGGCGGCCTGTGCCTGCTGGTGGGCGCGCTGCTGCTCGGCCACGTGGTCGGCAGCTACGACCTGGACAAGGTCCTGGCAGCCGGCGAGACGATCCGCCAGCATGCGCTGTACCCGGTGCTGCTGCCGCTGATCCTGATCGGCGCCCTGAGCAAGAGCGCCCAGTTCCCCTTCCAGTTCTGGCTGCCCCATGCCATGGCGGCGCCTACCCCCGTCTCCGCCTACCTGCACTCGGCGACCATGGTCAAGGCCGGGGTATTCCTGCTGGCGCGCCTGTGGCCGGTGCTGTCGGGCAGCGAGGAGTGGTTCTGGATCGTCGGCGGTGCCGGCGCCCTGACCCTGCTGCTGGGCGCCTTCGCCGCCATGTTCCAGAACGATCTCAAAGGCCTGCTGGCCTACTCGACCATCAGCCACCTGGGCCTGATCACCCTGCTGCTCGGCCTGAACAGCCCGCTGGCGGCGGTGGCCGCGGTGTTCCACATCCTCAACCACGCCACCTTCAAGGCCTCGCTGTTCATGGCCGCCGGCATCATCGACCACGAGAGCGGCACCCGCGACATCCGCCGCCTGAGCGGGCTGTTCCGGCTGGTGCCGTTCACCGCCACCCTGGCCATGGTGGCCAGTGCCTCGATGGCCGGGGTGCCACTGATGAACGGATTCCTGTCCAAGGAGATGTTCTTCGCCGAAACGGTGTTCATCTCCTCCACGGCCTGGGTCGAGGCCACCCTCCCGGTCATCGCCACCCTGGCCGGCACCTTCAGCGTGGCCTACGCGTTGCGCTTCACCGTCGACGTGTTCTTCGGCCCCACCGCCCAGGACCTGCCGCACATCCCCCACGAGCCACCGCGCTGGATGCGCGCGCCAGTAGAACTGCTGGTACTGACCTGCCTGGTGGTGGGCATCTTCCCGGCCCAGTCGGTCGGCCCGCTGCTGGCCGCCGCTGCCCTGCCGGTGGTCGGCGGCACCCTGCCGGAATACAGCCTGGCCATCTGGCACGGCTGGAACGCCCCGCTGATCATGAGCCTGATCGCCATGAGCGGCGGCATCGTGCTCTACCTGCTGCTGCGCAAGCAACTGCGCCGCGGCCGCTTCCCCCATCCGCCGCTGATCGAGCGCTTCAACGGCAAGCGCCTGTTCGAACAGGGCCTGGTGCGCCTGATGCTGCTGGCCCGGCGCATCGAGGGGCTGCTGACCAGCCGACGCCTGCAGAGCCAGCTGTTCATGCTGGTGGTCGCCGCGTTCCTGGCCGGCCTGCTGCCCATGCTGTACAGCGGCATCACCTGGGGCGATCGCCCGAAGATCCCGGGCTCCGGGGTGTTCGTCGCGCTCTGGCTGATCGCCATCGCCTGCGCCATCGGGGCTGCCTGGCAAGCCAAGTACCACCGCCTGGCGGCGCTGATCATGGTCAGTGTCTGTGGCCTGATGACCTGCATCACCTTCGTCTGGTTCTCCGCTCCGGACCTGGCCCTCACCCAGTTGGTGGTGGAGGTGGTGACCACAGTGCTGATCCTGCTCGGCCTGCGCTGGCTGCCACGGCGTATCGAAGGCGTATCGCCCCTGCCCGGCAGCCAGGACCGCGCCCGTCTGCGGCGCCTGCGCGACCTGTTGCTGGCGGTGTTGGTCGGCGGCGGCATGGCGCTGCTCTCCTATGCCATGCTGACCCGGCCGACGCCCAACGACATCTCGTCCTTCTACTTGAGCCGGGCCCTGCCCCAGGGCGGCGGGACCAACGTGGTGAACGTCATGCTGGTGGACTTCCGCGGCTTCGACACCCTGGGCGAGATCACCGTGCTGGTGGCCGTGTCCCTGACCGTGTTCGCCCTGCTGCGACGCTTCCGCCCTCCGAAGGAAAGCATGCAGTTGCCTGCCCAGCAGCGCCAGTTGGCGCCAGACCTGGTCACCGACCTGATCAACCCGCGCCACGCCACCGACACCGCGCTGGGCTTCATGATGGTGCCGGCCGCGCTGGTGCGCCTGCTGCTGCCGATCGCCTTCGTGGTGTCGATGTACCTGTTCATGCGTGGCCACAACCAGCCGGGTGGCGGCTTCGTCGCCGGCCTGGTGATGTCGGTGGCGTTCATCCTCCAGTTCATGGTCGCCGGCACCCAGTGGGTCGAGGCGCAGATGAGCCTGCGCCCGCTGCGCTGGATGGGCACGGGCCTGCTCTGCGCGACCCTGACCGGCGGCGGCGCGATGGCCCTGGGCTATCCGTTCCTGACTACCCACACCGCCCACCTGCACCTGCCGCTGCTGGGTGACGTGCACGTGGCCAGCGCACTGTTCTTCGACGTCGGCGTCTACACCGTGGTGGTCGGTGCCACCCTGCTGATCCTCACCGCCCTGGCGCACCAGTCGGTGCGCGCCCACCGCCCGGGCACCGCGCCCAAGTCCAGCCAAGCAGGAGCCGCCTGATGGAAGAAGTCATCGCAATCGCCATCGGTGTCCTGGCCGCCTCCGGGGTCTGGCTGGTCCTGCGCCCGCGCACCTACCAGGTGATCATGGGCCTGTGCCTGCTCTCCTACGGCGTCAACCTGTTCATCTTCAGCATGGGCAGCCTGTTCATCGGCAAAGAGCCGATCATCAAGGACGGCGTGCCCCAGGACCTGCTGCACTACACCGACCCGCTGCCCCAGGCCCTGGTGTTGACCGCCATCGTCATCAGCTTCGCCATGACCGCGCTGTTCCTGGTGGTATTGCTCGCCTCGCGCGGCCTCACCGGTACCGACCATGTCGACGGCCGGGAGCGTGAGGAATGAGCGGGATGAACCAACTGATCATCGCCCCCATCCTGCTGCCGCTGGTGACCGCGGCCCTGATGCTGCTGCTCGGCGAAAAGCACCGCCCGCTCAAGGCGCGCCTGAACCTGCTGTCCACCCTGGCCGGTCTGTGCATCGCCATCACCTTGCTGCTGTGGATACGCAGCCAGGGTCAGGCCGAGTCGATCGGCGTCTACCTGCCGGGCAACTGGCCGGCGCCCTTCGGCATCGTGCTGGTGCTGGACCACCTGTCCGCGCTGCTGCTGAGCCTGACCGGGATCATCGGCGTCAGCGCACTGTTGTTCGCCCGAGCCCGCTGGGATGGCGCCGGCGCCAGCTTCCATGCGCTGTTCCAGATCCAGCTGATGGGCCTGTACGGCGCCTTCCTGACCGCCGACCTGTTCAACCTGTTCGTGTTCTTCGAAGTCCTGCTGGCGGCCTCCTACGGCCTGCTGCTGCACGGCTCGGGGCGGGCACGGGTCAAGGCCGGCCTGCACTACATTGCCGTCAACCTGTTCGCCTCGTCGCTGTTTTTGGTGGGGGCCGCCATGCTCTACGGCGTGACCGGCACCCTGAACATGGCCGATCTGGCCCTGAAGATCCCCCTGGTACCGGAGGCCGATCGCGGCCTGCTGCACGCCGGCGCGGCGATCCTGGCCATGGCCTTTTTGGTCAAGGCCGGCATCTGGCCGCTGAACTTCTGGCTGGTGCCGGCCTATGCCTCGGCCAGCGCGCCGGTCGCGGCGCTGTTCGCCATCATGACCAAGGTCGGCCTGTACGCGGTGCTGCGCCTATGGACCTTGCTGTTCTCCGGGCAGGCCGGCGCCTCGGCGCACTTCGGTGGGCAGTGGCTGGTCTATGGCGGCCTGGCCACCCTGGCCGTCGCGGCGATCGCCATTCTCGCCGCCCAGCGCCTGGAGCGCCTGGCCGCCCTGAGCATCCTGGTTTCCGCCGGCACCCTGCTGGGGGCCATCGGTTTCGGCCAACCGATCCTGACCGGCGGTGCGTTGTTCTACCTGGTGAGCTCGAGCCTGGCCCTGTGCGCCCTGTTCCTGCTCGCCGAGCTGATCGAACGTTCGCGCTCGGCCAACGAGGCGCCGCTGGACGATGAGGAAGACGCGATCCCGCCACCGCTGGAATCGCTGCACCCGCCCAAGGGCATCAACCTGGACGACGAGCAAAAGGCAGTGATCGGCCAGATCATTCCCTGGACCATGGCGTTCCTCGGCCTAAGCTTCATCGCCTGCGCCCTGTTGATCATCGGCATGCCGCCGCTGTCGGGCTTCATCGGCAAACTGAGCCTGATCAGCGCCCTGTTCAACCCACAAGGCCTGGGCATGCCGGCCGGACAAGCGCTGTCGCTCTCCGGCTGGGGCCTGGTGGCGCTGTTGATCCTCTCGGGCATGGCCTCGATGATCGCCTTCGGGCGAGTGGGCATCCAGCGCTTCTGGAAACCCGAGGAGCGCCCCTCGCCCCTGCTGCGGCGCTACGAGTGCCTGCCGATCGTGATCCTCCTGGGCCTGTGCATGGTCCTGAGCGTGCGGGCCGAACCGCTGCTGCGCTACACCCAGGACACGGCAGCCAGCCTGCAGGCACCCGACGCCTATATCCGGGCGGTGATGGCCACCCGCCCGGTACCCGGCCCTACCACGCTCGACGAACAGGTGCAGCCATGAGACGACTGTTCCCCGCCCCGCTGCTGTCCCTGTCGCTGTTCGCGCTGTGGTTGCTGCTCAATCTCTCGGTCAGCCCCGGCAACCTGCTGCTCGGCGCTGCACTGGGCTTTCTCGCCCCGCTGCTGATGGCGCCGCTGCGGCCAAAGCATGCCCATGTGCGGCGGCCCTTGGTCGTCGCCCGCTTGATCTGCCTGGTCGGCCTCGACGTGATCCTTTCCAACCTGCAGGTCGCCCGTGGCGTGCTGTGCGCCAAGCGGCGCCCGCCGCGCTCTGCCTTCGTCCACATTCCCCTGGCCCTGCGCGATGCCCACGGCCTGGCGGCGCTGTCGATGATCACCACGGTGGTGCCCGGCACGGTCTGGTCGGAGCTGGCCCTGGACCGCAGCGTCCTGCTGATCCATGTGTTCGACCTGGAGGACGAAGCGGCCTTCATCGAGCATTTCAAGAACACCTATGAACGCCCGCTGATGGAGATCTTCGAATGACAGGCCTGCTTGCCAATGCCGTCCTCGCCAGCCTGTTCATCTTCGCCAGCGCCATGGCCCTGGCGCTGGTCCGGCTGTTCCGCGGTCCCTCCGCCCAGGACCGAGTCCTGGCGCTGGACTACCTGTACATCCTGGCCATGCTGATGATGCTGGTGCTGGGCATCCGCTATGCCAGCGACACCTATTTCGAAGGCGCCCTGCTGATCGCCCTGTTCGGCTTCGTCGGCTCCTTCGCCCTGGCCAAGTTCCTCCTGCGTGGCGAGGTGATCGAATGAGCGAAACCATCGAACTACCCTTCTGGCTGGAGCTGGCCACGGCCGCGCTGCTGCTCACCGGCAGCCTGTTCGCCCTGATCGGCGCCATTGGCCTGGTTCGCCTGAAAGACTACTTCCAGCGCATGCATCCACCGGCACTGGCCTCGACCATCGGCGCCTGGAGCGTCTGCCTGGCGTCGATCCTGTATTTCTCATGGCTCAAGCAAGGGCCGGTGCTGCATGCCTGGCTGATCCCCGTGCTGCTGTCGATCACGGTGCCGGTCACCACCTTGCTGCTGGCCCGGGCGGCGCTGTTTCGCAAGCGCACCGCGGGCGAAGATGTGCCTGCGGAGGTCAGCAGCGGGCGCAATGGTGGGAGCTGAACGATGTGGGTGCGGGCTTAGGACCGCCAATAGGCCAGCCCTGGCACCGCAACGATGCGCTGGCAACCCTATCCCTGGCTCAGGCGCTGCAATTCACGCCGCACCATGGCCGCATATTCGGGCGGGCTGAGCCGATACAGCTGGCCGGCTACCCAGGCCAGCCAGGTGCTGCCCAGCGCCTCACGCTGCGCCAACAGTCGCTCGGCCAAGGCGGTCGCCTGGGCCTGGTGCCGGCGATGGAAGGCCGCCCGCCCCACAGGCAACTCGTCGCTCATTCGCTGGCCTTGAAGGTGGTCAACTCGCCCTTGCGCCACTTGGCGACCTTGCCCGTCACCGCCTTGAGCAGTTTGCCCAGGCCTTCCTGCACCTGCTGCCGGGCCGCGAACACCAGCATCACGCCGTGGCCTTCACGGAACACGATGCCCTCACCCTCCGGCACCGAGACGAAGGCATAGTCGCCAACACCGTAGACATTCAGCTTTATTTCACGAAAACGCAGCTCCAGCTTGCCACCTTCACGGCTGGGCAACACCGCGGCGCGGAAGTGATCGCCCACCTTGAGCTCCAGGCGCTGCTTGTCATCGACCACCAAGGCACTGCCCGTATCGATCTCAGCCATGTACAGGCCATCGGGTCCCTGCTCGGTGACATACACGAAACGCCCTTGGAACAGCTTGACCAACTTGGCCCGCAAATCGCCCAGGGCAAACAATGCGTGGGTATCCAGAGTACTGACTGCCAATGAAGAGTTCCTCAAATCGGTTACACGCGTCCACCCGAACGCCGGGGAGACACACTCATTTCAAGTCGTTGTCTGAAAAGACTAATGAAGCGATGCGCGAAACGTCTGTGCAGGCAGGCGACGCGACAGGCAGGAATCGTTACTCCAGCGTGCCAGCCAAGGCCTCAAGACGGTTTTTCGGCTGTTTCCCAACCGGGACACGTAATAACTGACAACCGAACTGCCAGAAAAGATGCAATAGAAAGTTCCAGGCCCCTCGGCAGAATGGGTCCGGTATTCATCAGCGCATTACAGGGGAAGGAATATGCACGAAAACACCGAAATCCGTCGAGAGGCCCAACACATTTCTTGCCTCTGGCACGCAACCTAGGGCCTCGACTCAGGCCGCCTGCCCTTTTTCCAGCTGTGCCAACCAGGCCGCCTGGCACTCCAGTGCCTCCCCGCGCGTGGCGAACGCCGTACCACGGCGCTCGCCATCGACCAGCACGACCCAGCAGACGCGCTTGCCCAGGGCCTGCAGGGTGGCAGGCACGCCAGAGCCAATCATCACGGCGACATCGATTCGGCTACTCATCATCCCCTCCGGAATTTAATTAGCTGCCTAACTATGTCGTCATCATACGCCTGCCCAGATCGCGGAAAAATCCTACTTGGGTATAGCTGTATTGCATCCACGGCAATAAAGGCCGAAGCCTGATGCAGGCATCGGAAACGCAAAGGCCCCACGGATCGCTCCGTGGGGCCTGGCACCGGGGTGTCGGTCAGATCTGGCGCTGGTGGCGGTCGAGCTGCTCGTGACGCTCCTGGGCTTCGATGCAGTACTTGGTGATCGGGCTGATCAGCAGGCGCTGCAGGCCGATCGGCTCGCCGCTGTCGTCGCACCAGCCGAAGCTTTCATCGGCGATGCGGCCCAGGGCCATCTCCAGCTGCGGCAACAGGCGCTGGTCGCGCTCGATGGCATTGACCAGCCAGTGGCGTTCTTCTTCCACCGAAGCCACGTCGGCCGGATCCGAAGGGGTATCCAGGCTCTCGATGGTATTGCGGCTCAGCTCGATGCGCTCCTGGGTCTCGACTTTCATCGCCTGCAGCAGCTCAGCGAAGAACGCCAGTTGATCGGCGTTCATGTAGTCATCGGCCGACATGGCCAGCAACTGTTCCTTGGTCATCGATTTCTCTATGAAAATATGTGCATTTGGGCGATTCGGGTGCCGCCGGCGATGGCTCGCCGGCAGCGGAATTCTTCAAGCGCCAACCGGCACTTTTCTACAGGGGGCGGCAGTCTAAGACGCTGCGTCGCATGGGGCAACAGGCACGACGGGGGAATTTGACCGAAATGGCCTGGATTCCGCCCATCGGCAGTCTACGGGGCGGCGAATGGGCGTGGGGTAAGCGTGCCTTGGGCTTTCTCGCCCCGCAGGGGAGCGCAGCCCTTTCGCGACACAAGGCCGCCCCCACATCTACGGCGCTGTTCTACAATCGAGCGCCATAGATGTGGGGGCGGCCTTGTGTCGCGACAGGGCCGTGTAGCGGCCCCAGCGTTCATTTACCCGCGCCGTGACCTCAACGGTCCTTGAACTGCGCCTCACGCTTGGCGATGAAGGCGGCCATGCCTTCCTTCTGGTCCTCGGTGGCGAAAGCGGCGTGGAACACCCGGCGCTCGAAGCGCACACCCTCGCTCAGGGTGACCTCGAAGGCGCGGTTGACGCTTTCCTTGACCATCATGCTCACCGGGATCGACTTGCTGGCGATGGTCGCTGCGACCTTCAACGCCTCCTCCAGCAGTTCGGCCTGGGGCACCACGCGGGCCACCAGGCCGGCGCGCTCGGCTTCCTCGGCGCCCATCAGGCGACCGGTCAGGCACAGCTCCATGGCCTTGGCCTTGCCCACCGCGCGGGTCAAGCGCTGGGTACCACCCATGCCCGGCAGCACGCCGAGGTTGATCTCCGGCTGGCCGAACTTGGCGTTGTCGGCGGCGAGGATGAAGTCGCACATCATCGCCAGCTCGCAGCCACCGCCCAGGGCGAAGCCGGATACCGCGGCGATGATCGGCTTGCGCCGGTTGGCGATGCGGTCGGCGTCGCTGAACAGGTCATCGACATAGATCTGCGGATACTTGAGCTCGGCCATCTCCTTGATATCGGCACCTGCGGCGAACGCCTTGGCAGAACCGGTGATGACCACGCAGCCGATGTTCGGATCACGTTCGAGCTGGTCCAGGGCCTGGTTGATCTCGCCGACGATCTGCGCGTTCAGGGCATTGAGCGCCTGGGGCCGGTTGAGGGTGATCAGGCCGACCTTGCCGTGGATGTCCAACAGGATGGTTTCGAATGCCATGCAGACTGCTCCTTCAAAGATTGCGCGCAATGACCATGCGCTGAATGTCGCTGGTGCCCTCGTAGATCTGGCAGACCCGGACGTCGCGGTAGATCCGCTCCAGCGGGAAGTCGCTCAGATAGCCATATCCGCCGAGGGTCTGCAAGGCGTCCGAACAGACCTTTTCGGCCATTTCCGAGGCGAACAGCTTGGCCATGGAGGCTTCCACCAGCGCCGCACGCCCAGCGTCGCGCAGCGCCGCGGCATGCAGCACCATTTGCCGGGCCACGGCGATGCGCGTGGCCATGTCGGCCAGGCGGAAGGCCACGGCCTGGTGTTCGATCAGCGGCTTGCCGAAACTCTGCCGCTCGTTGGCATAGTCGCGCGCCACCTCGAAGGCAGCGCGGGCCATGCCCACCGACTGGGCAGCGATGCCGATGCGCCCACCTTCGAGGTTGGCCAGGGCGATCCTGTAGCCCTCGCCCTCCTCGCCCAGGCGGTTGGCCACCGGCACGCGCACCTCGTCGAAGACGATCTGGCAGGTGTCGGAGGCATGCTGGCCAAGTTTGTCCTCGACCCGCGCCACCTGGTAGCCGGGCGAGTCGGTCGGCACGATGAAGGCGCTGATGCCACGCTTGCCGGCATCCGGGTCGGTGACGGCGAAGACGATCACCACGCCAGCGTTCTGCCCGGAGGTGATGAACTGCTTGCTGCCGTTGAGCACGTAGTGGTCACCGTCCAGACGCGCCCGGGTCTTCAGGCTGCTGGCATCGGAGCCGGCCTGGGGCTCGGTCAGGGCGAAGGCACCGAGCATCGCGCCGCTGGCCAACGGGGCGAGGAAGGTCGCCTTCTGTTGGTCGCTGCCAAAGCGCAGGATCGGCACGCACCCCACCGAGTTGTGCACGCTCATGATGGTCGAGCAGGCGCCGTCGCCCGCGGCGATCTCTTCAAGGGCCATGGCATAGGCCACGTAGCCGGTGTCGCTGCCGCCCCACTGCTCCGGCACCAGCATGCCGAACAGGCCCATATCGGCCATTTCCCGGATGGCCTCGCGAGGGAAGCTGTGCGCCTTGTCCCATTGCTCGGCGAACGGTTTCAGGCGCGCCTGGGCGAAGGCGCGAACGGCGTCGGCGATCTGTTGTTGTTCGTCAGATACCAGCATGGTCTCACCTCAATACAGGCATTCGACGGCCATGGCCGTGGCCTCGCCACCGCCGATGCAGATGGCCGCCACGCCACGGCGCAGGTTGTTCTGGCGCAGGGCCGAAAGCAGGGTCACCAGGATCCGTGCACCCGAGGCACCGATCGGGTGGCCCAGGGCGCAGGCGCCGCCGTGGATGTTGACCTTCTCGTGGGGCAGGTCGAGGTGCTTCATCGCGGCCAGGGTGACCACGGCGAAGGCCTCGTTGATCTCGAACAGGTCCACCTGCGACAGGTTCCAGCCGACGCGCTTGACCAGCTTGTCGATGGCTCCGATGGGGGCGGTGGGGAACAGCGCCGGTGCGTCGGCGAAAGCCGCATGGCCGTGGATCACCGCCAGGGGCGTGAGGCCACGCTGCTCGGCGTGCGAGCGGCGCATCAGCACCAGCGCCGCGGCGCCGTCGGAAATGGAGCTGGAGTTGGCCGCCGTGACCGTGCCACCTTCGCGAAAGGCCGGGCGCAGTTGCGGGATCTTGTCCAGGCGCGCCTTCGGTGGCTGCTCGTCATCCTTGACGATGCGCTTGTCCTTGCCTTCGGTGACTTCCACCGGGACGATCTCGGCGGCGAAACGGCCGCTGCTGATCGCCTCCTGGGCGCGGGTCAGCGAGGCGATGGCGAACTGGTCCTGGGCCTGGCGGCTGAAGCCGTTGGCCTGGGCGCAATCCTCGGCGAAGGTGCCCATCAGGCGACCCTTGTCGTAGGCGTCCTCCAGGCCGTCCATGAACATGTGGTCGATGATCTTGCCATGGCCCATGCGGTATCCGCCACGGGCCTTGTCCAGCAGGTAAGGCGCGTTGGTCATGCTTTCCATGCCGCCGGCCACCACCACCTCGGCACTGCCGGCCAGCAGCAGGTCATGGGCCATGATCGCCGCCTGCATGCCCGAGCCGCACATCTTGTTCAGGGTGGTGCAGGTGGTGTGCTTGTCCAAGCCCGCGCCCAGGGCGGCCTGGCGCGCCGGTGCCTGGCCGAGGCCGGCCGGCAGCACGCAGCCGAACAGCACCTGCTCGACGCTGCCGGCGTCGATGCCGGCACGCTCGACCGCGGCACGGATGGCGGCGGCGCCCAGTTGCGGGGCGCTCAGGCTTTTCAGGTCGCCCTGCAGGCCACCCATGGGCGTGCGCACGGCGCTGACGATGACGATCGGGTCGTTGGCGAGAGTCATGTTCGCTTACTCCTTACTTGGCAGCCATGCGCAGGGCACCGTCGAGGCGGATCACCTCGCCGTTGAGCATGCTGTTCTCGATGATATGACGGGCCAGCGCGGCGTACTCCTGCGCACGGCCCAAACGCGGCGGGAACGGTACGCCGGCGGCCAGGGAGTCACGCACCTCCTGGGGCATGCCAGCCATCATCGGCGTCTCGAAGATGCCTGGGGCGATGGTCATCACGCGGATGCCGAAACGCGCCAGCTCCCGCGCCACCGGCAGGGTCAGGCTGGCGATGGCGCCCTTGGAGGCGGCATAGGCAGCCTGGCCGATCTGCCCGTCGTAGGCGGCGATGGACGCGGTGTTGATGATCACGCCGCGCTCGCCCTCCTCGTCGGCCGCGCCTTCGGCCATGGCCGCCGCCGCCAGGCTCAGCAGGTTGAAGCTGCCCAGCAGGTTGACATTGATGACCTTGGCGAAACTCGCCAAGCCATGGGGTCCTTGTTTGCCCAGAACCTTCTCGGCGCCGACGATGCCGGCGCAGTTGACCAGCCCGTGCAGGCTACCGAACGCGCTGACGGCGGCATCCACCGCCGCCTGGGCGGCCTGTTCGTCGCTGATGTCGGCCACGGCGAAACGCGCCTGTTCACCCAGCTCGCGGGCCTTGGCCTCGACTGCCGCAGCATTGAGGTCGACCAGCATCACCTTGGCGCCGGCCTCGACCAGCATCTGCGCGGTGGCAGCGCCAAGCCCGGAGGCCGCGCCGCTGACGATGAAATGTTTGTTGGCTATCTGCATGATGTTTTTCCTTCAGGCGCTGGCGCGCGGGGCCGGCGCGTCCTGTTGTTTGGCGATTTCCTGGTTGCGCAGGATGAAGCGTTGCAGCTTGCCGCTCGGGGTCTTGGGCAAGTCGCTGACGAATTCGATTTCCCTGGGATAGGCGTGGGCATAGAGGCGCTGGCGGACATGCTGGCGCAGGGTCTCTTCCAGCTCGGCGCTGCCGACATGGCCCGGGGCGAGCACCACGAAGGCCTTGATCAGCTCGGTGCGCTCCGGATCGGGCTTGCCGATCACCGCCGCCTCGATCACCGCCGGGTGCTCGATCAACGCACTTTCCACATCGAACGGCCCGACCCGGTAGCCAGAGGTGGTGATCACGTCGTCGCTGCGGCCGACGAAGCTGATGCTGCCGTCATCGTTGAGCTCGACGGTATCGCCGCTGAGGTAGTACTTGCCGACGAAGGCCTTGGTCGGCAGCCCGTGGTAACCCGCGAACCAGCACAGCGGCGATTGCTCGCGGTCCACCGCGAGGATGCCCGGCTGCCCGGCGGACAGTTCGTTGGCCTGCTCGTCCAGCACGACGATGCGGTGGCCGGGAATGGCGAAGCCGGCCGAACCCAGGTGCACCGGGTGCTTCAGGCCATGATGGTTGCACAAGACCATGCCCAGTTCGGTCTGGCCGTAATGGTCATGGATGGTCACCCCCAGCTCGTCGGCGAACCAGCGGATCACTTCCGGGTTGAGCGGCTCGCCGGCGCTGCTGACCACCCGCAGGCGGCCCTTGATCGGTGTCGAGAACTCGCTGCCGGCGGCGATCAGCAGACGGTAGGCGGTAGGCGATCCGGCCAGGTTGCTGATGTTCAGCTTGTCGATGATCCGCGCGCAGCTCTCGACGTTGAACGGCCCGTCGTAGAAGGTGGTGGCGTGGCCCAGGGACAACGGGCCGGTGACGGCGTAATAAAGCCCGTAGGCCCATCCCGGGTCGGCCAGGTTCCAGAAGTTGTCCTCGGGACGCAGGTCGATGGCATCGCGCATGTAGCCCTGGAAGGCGACGATGGCCTTGAGCGGTACCTCGAGTGGCTTGGCAGGCCCGGTGGTACCCGAGGTGAACATCAGCAGGAAGGGATCGTCGCCCTTGCGCGGCACGGGCTCGCATGTGCTGTCAGCACTCTCCAGCGCCTGGTGGAAGTCCAGCTCGCCAGCGCTGGCCCCGACGGTGATGAGGGTCGGGCACCCCGTGACCTGGTCGAGCTTGTGGCGGTTGCCGCGGTCGGTGACCACCACGCGCGCATGGGACTGTTCGAGCCGGTGCTCGATGGCCTTGGGGCCGAAGGCGGTGAACAGCGGCTGGTACACCGCACCCAGGCGCCAGGTGGCAAGGATGGTCACCAGCAGCTCTGGAGTGCGTGGCATGAGGCCAGCAACTCGGTCGCCGGGGCCTACGCCTTGCTGGCCAAGCACATTGGCCAAGCGTGCCGCCAGCCCTTGCAGTTGCTCGAAGGTGTAGCGTGCGCTGTTACCCTCGCGGTCTTCCCAGATCAGCGCGACCCGGCCACTGCCGGCATGGCGGTCGCAGCATTCGACACAGGCATTGAGCGCGTCCAGCGTGCCATGCAGTGCCGCCTCGACGGCACTGCGATGGTTGAACGAACGGACGGCCTCGGCGTAATCGCGCATCGTCAGACTCCTGGTTTCTTATTGTTGGAGTGGCACCCTCGGTCTGACGATGTTCGCGCCGGTCGGCGCTGGGGGCAATGGCCAAAGCTGTCAAACGGCTTGAGCGAATTGGCCTGCCTCGGGCACGCCCTCCTCCAGGGCCTCACGGGTCAGTTGCAGGACCAGGCGATGCTCGGCCGATTGCCGCTCCATCATCAGTACCTGCCATCGATCCGTGTAGTCCTGGCTCGTCAGGGCCGTGCTCAGGCTGTCGAGCTCGGAACCCCGCGCGGCGAAGTCCTCGCCGATCGCAGCGAAGGCTGCCGCGTGCCGTCGCTCCAGGTAGGTACGCCAGAAGTCCCGTTCGGCGATGCTTTCGGCCAGGGCATCGGTCGCCTCCGCGCCCCGGACCGAGGCGAGCGCTGCCTGCTCGAGTTCGGGAGTGATTTCGGCAAGGCGCTCGAACCTCATCGTACGCGGCTGGGAAGGCAGGTCGAGGGCATGGGCCAGACGCACCCGGTAGCCGAGGATGACCTCCAGGACATCGGTATCCGGGTCGCCCGCCAGGCGCTGTGCGGCATCCTGGTGAGCGAAGCGTTCCAAGGCCTCGAGGCGAAACAGACGCCGTCCCAGGTCCAGCAATCCTTGCCCCGATCGTCCGGCAGCGCCCTGCAGGTTGGCGTTGTGCACCAGGATTTGCAGTTGCACGCGGCTGAAGCGCTCCGCGGTGCTGTCATGGCAACCCAGTTGCTCGCGAGCGTGGGCGAACACCGCCTGGCGAAGGTCGGCATCCTGTTCCACGGCGTCAAGCACACCCCAGACCTGCTCGGTGAGGTAGGCCCTGGCATGGGTGAAGTCGCTGGTTTGGGTGAGATTGGCCAGCAACTGCAGCAGGTCCGTGCTGTCGGGGTCTTGCACCAAGCGGTTCCACAGCGCCGAACGTGCCACGAACTGGCCGGGATCGCCGACGGCAAGCCACAGGCTCCGGGCGCTGGCCACGTCCACTTCGCTGGCCCGGACAGCGTCATACGGGTCGTTCGTATATAACCGCGTGTACTCCTGGTGCGCCAAGGGATTGCGCAGCAGGTTGAAACGGCTCCTGAAAGACCAAGGCGCTTGCAGCAGCTCAGGTGGCAATGTATCGATCTCGTTGTCGCTGAGGTCGACGACCGTCAACAGCCTGCACCGCTCCAGCCCCCTGGGCACGCTGATCAACCGGCAGTGTTTCAAACGCAGTACCGACAGGTTGGGCAACGACTGGAAGCGCAGTGCCGCTGAACGCAAAGGGTTGCGACTCAGGTCGAGCACGCGCAGGTTCGGTAACGCAGACAAGACATCGGCGCCAGAGGGGCTCATGCGGATTCGATTGGACATCAGGCGCAACGTACGCAATTGGGTCAGTTGGCCAATGGCCGAGGGGATGGAGGTCAAACGGTTGTTGCCCAGGCTCAAAGTGCGCAAGGAGGTGAAGCACTGCAGGAAACCCGCGGGAACCTCTTCCAGCGCCGCCCCCGCCATCACCAATTCGGTGATATGGGAAAAGTCGCTGCCCGCCGGTAATTCCGGCAACTGGCCAATGTGCCAACCGCTCAGCTCCAGGGTCATGTCGCTGGCCAGCCCACCGGCCCCCTCGTAGCGCCACGCCGCCAGCAGGCGAGCCGCGAACTGCCGCCGCGAGGCATACCGCTCCGCTGTGCGCCCATCCGCCATCCACTGCGACAAGGCACTTTCGAGCTGCGCGTAGTTGCGCTCCTGGGCAAGCAAGCTCTCGAAAGGCGAGCCACTTTGCAACAGCAGCCTTTCCAGGTAGCGATCGACCTCCCGGTCATTGAGCCGTGGGTAAAGGGCACGGATGCGGCCCCTGAGCACACTGGTAGAGGTTTCCCGTCTCGATACATTGCCGCCGAGCGGATAACCCACGCGCCCATCGGGCAGGCGCTTGCCGGGGTTGAACCAAGGCGTGCCGTCGCGCCAGCCAAGCAGGTTCAGAATATCCTTGCGTTCGGCGGGCAAGCCTTCGATCAGCTTCAACCGCAAGCCTTCTGCCGGATCGTCGCCAGAAAGGCCCAACCGCTGCAGGTCGGTCGGGCGCAGCAGTGCCACCAATGCCTGGAAGATGCCCGCAGGCTCGCCTACCTGCGCTTCATGCTCCAGCCCATGGCTGTCGTAAAGGTGGAAGCGGCCTTGCCGGTGAACCAGGACCACGCGCCCCTCGGGTGCGCCTTGAGGGTTCAGTACGGCCAAAAGACGGCCACTCTCCGACCCTTCACGCAACTCGAGGTTGATCGCGCGCGGCCATCTGGACAGTCGCCGCAGCAAGGCGATGACCAGTTCCCCGGTGCCATTGGTGTAGGTGCTGCGCAGGAACAGGCCCTCCAAGGCGCGGTTCACCCTGGTCAGCCGCAGCAGGGTCCGTGCCTTCCTGGCGACCGCCAGTGGCACACGCGCCTCGACCTGGGCCACTTCGCGCAGGGCGGGATCCACGTCACGTACCGCCTCCCGGGCATAGCGCTCGGGGAGCCCGGGGAAATCGCGCCGAACCAGCGTCACCAAGGCGTCTTGTGCCGACAGAGGCGCCGCCAGGTGCTCCAGCAATTCACCTCGCAGGTGCGAGGCGTCCCCCCGTAGCCAGGCGCCCAGCGCCTGCTCGTCCAGCCCTTGCGCTTGCGGATGCGCCACGCACCACTGGCGAATGGCCGGATCCTGGATAGCTCCGCCGGATTGATCGAGGGCATCGAGCTCGCGGCTGATCCGGGCATCCGCAGCGAATCGCAGCAAGGTGTCACGCAGGTTGAACGGCGCAGGCCGCATCTCCACCAGCACATCCCGCAATTCCTCCTTGTCGACGCCCGCCACACGCAACACCTGCTCGGCCCGGGCTGGAGCCAAGGGCGGGTCCTGCGGCCACAGGCGATCGAGCATGTCGGCACGGTCATCCCACTGCCTGGGCTGCTCGAGGCGAAGACGCCAGGCACGCTCGCCATTGAACGCGAGCTGCGGCCCGAAGGCGTCGTCGCCTCGGGGATGGCGCAAACGCCAGGCCTGGTGCTCGTCGGGGCGATGGGCCTCGTAGTAGCATTGGCCCACACGCAGCCAGCGGCGCGTATCGCTGGCATAGAGCCCATCATCCCCAAGGGTGGCGTCTTCCGGGGTCGACGCGTAGACCTGCAAGTCACGATGCCACAGGCGCGATGACTCCTCCCCGGTGCCCACCGGCTCCAGTGCGTCGACGAAAGCACTGCGGGCGAACCCGCGCGCCACCAGGCTCACACCAGCAACCGTTGCCGCCGTGACGACGACGGCCTCCGCGACCCCGAGCATATGCTCCAGCGCCTCGTGCTGGTGCCCTTCATGCCAATCGACGGCCCCTTCGTAGACGTGGCCGAGGGTCTGCACGACCAACTCGCCGAACAGCACCATGCCCACCGCAGGAATGGCCAAACCCGCCAGCCCCAGCGCGACCAGGCCGATCTCCTTCCATTGGTTGAGCCGTGCTTCGGCGACGAGATGATCGGCATCCGCGCTCGAAACGAGCTGCAGGCGGGCATCGTCCTCGATGCGTTTGACCTGGCTTGCCGCCAGTGTGGCGAAGATATCGCCATGAACCACCGTACCTTCCAACTGCAGGTCGGGCTCATCGTCGAGCAGGCGCTTGTCGAGCGTCCCCAGGAACCCTGGGCGGTCCTTCAAGGCGATCAGTCGTGCGAAACGTTGGCGGCCATCCGCCTTGAGCAACTCGGCCGCCAGGAAATCGTTCATCCCTGACACCGAGTCGAAATGGCGAAGGGGCTGTTCAGTGTCACTCGGCAGGTAGAGCACGACCCCGAGACTATCCCCATCGGCACTGCGCAACTGGATCTTCAAGCTCTGCGCAACGGAGGCCCCCAACATGTGCAGCTCACCGGCATACGCCTGTGCGAGCCCTTCCTCCTGGCCAGCCCCATCGTCCAGCAACCGCCGCAAGGCGGCCAGGTGCACCGTCTCGAGCTGTGCCTTGAGCGAGGCGAACTCGCATGCCAGGGCGAAGGCCGTACGCTGGTGGCGGGCCAGGGCCCGCTGGGCCACCGGGGTGAACAGACGCTCGAGCAGGTCGTGGTACTGCTTGCCCACGTCCTCGGCATGGCAACGTTGCGTGAAATCCTCCAGCGAGCTGAAAAGCACGGTCTCTTCGCCCTTCTTGACAAGGCCGCTGCCCTCGTAGAAAGGGTTGCCCGAGGGAAAGCCCTGCATCAGTCGCAACAACGCCGGGAAGCGGACATAACGCGGCTCATCCTCGGGCAGGCCACCGCCCGGGCTCACCGTGAAGCGACGCCTTACATCCAGCCATTCAAGATCATCGAGGGAGAACCCCGGCGGGATATCGGCCGCCAACAGGGCCGTGAACCGCTGGGCAGCGAACTGCCGTGGCGATACCAGGCCGGCGGTTGCCGCCGCCACCTGCGCCTGGCTATGGCGGTGGGCCTCGAAGCAATCGCGCAATGCATTGATCTGTGCGGCGGATGCGCGTTTCAACCAGTCCGGCAGTTTCGCGGCGATGAAATCATCGGTGGCGGAAGCCAGCTTGCTGGCAAGCGCTGGCGGAAGTGAAGGTGGAGTGGGTTGCGTCATGTCTGCATCCTCGCAGGTCGAAGGAGGCTCGACACTGATGCAATCGCCCACTGCGCAGCAGAGGGAAAGGGAACATCCTCGGCCAGGCCTAGGGCGCAGTCCCCTGCAGGATCACATGACGGTAGTGGCCAGGATTGCAACCGAACCACTTGCGAAAGGCCTTGTAGAACGAGCTGCTGTCGGCGAAGCCGAGACGCTCGGCGATCTCGGTAAGCCCCAGGTCGACATCGGCCAGCCAGGCGATGGCCAACTCGCGCCGCACGCTGTCCTTGAGCCCTTGGTAGGTCTGGCCTTCCTCGCCCAGGCGACGGCGCAGGGTCGAGACCGAGATGCACAAGGCGCTGGCCTGGCCTTCGGCATCGGGCCAGGCGCCTGGGTCGGCGCGCCGCAGTTGCTCACGGATGCGCCAGGCCAGGCTGGCCGGGTCGCGGTACTTGACCAGGATGTTGCCAGGCGCCTCGGCGAGGAAACGCTGCAGCTCCTCCTGGGTGCGCCGCAGCGGCAGGCCCAGGCAGTCGGCACTGATGATCATGCGTGTGCGTGGGCGGTCGAACTGCAGGTTCTCGGAAAACATCACCCGGTAGTCGTCGCAGAACGGCGGCTCGGCGCAACGCAGGTCGATGGCGAGGATCGGGATACGGCGCCCGGCCAGCCAGCAGGTCACGCCATGGATGATCATCCACAGGGTGAAGTAAGTGAAAGCGCGGCGCGGCGTATCGCGAGGCTCGCCGATGACGATCTCGGCCAGGCTCTGTTGGCGCACCAGGCTTGGCTGCAGGTCCTCGAGCATCAGCGAGAGAAACGCCAGGGCCGTTTCCAGGCCCTCGCCGAGGGTCGCTTGGGCCATGCTCGCACGGCACAGGAAGGCCAGGCTGCCACTGCGCAGGCCACGCGGGTCCATGGCGAAGAATTCGTCATTGCAGCGCCGCGCCAGCAAGCGCCAGAGCCGGGCATAGGCCTCGGCGCTCACCCGCGCCTCGGGCAGGTCGAGCAGGGATGCATCGATGCCCGCCCTGGCCAGCAGCGGCGCATCGGCTTGCCCCGCCGGGCAGGTCTGCAACAGGGCTTCACGCACCAGTTGCATGGAAATGGTGTCTTTCTCGCTCATCGGCCATCCAGCGCCAGTAGTTTCAGCCGGCCATCTTAGGCCCGCCATGGAAAAACGCCAGCCGGTGAGTGTTTTGGAGCCGTGCCATTTGGGGCCGCTTCGCGCCCCAGTGTCACTCATTGAGACAAGTCCACTCACACACGCTCTTGCAGGCACCTCACAGGCTGGCAGCCAACCCCAGGAACGTCTGGATCAAGCGCAGTTCACGACGCCGCTCCAGGCAACCGATCATGTGCCGGTTGACCAGCCCATCGCCCGCCAGCGGCCGCGCCACCACCCGCGGATCATGGGCCACCTCCACCGACGAGACGATGCCGATGCCGAGCTGCGCCGCCACCGCCTCGGTGACCGCTTCGCGGCTGTCCAGCTCCAGCAGCACCCGCGGCTGCACCTTGGCCAGTGCGCAGGCCTGGTCGAAGGTCCGCCGGGTGATGGAGCTGGGCTCGCGCAACACCATGATCTGCCGGTCCAGCTCAGCCATGGGCAGGTCGCCCGTCTCGCTCGCCCAGGGATGCCCGACCGGCAGTTGGGCACACAGGCGCGACTCGCCCAGGCTCTGCAGGTACAGCCCCTTGCGCGGCTCGGCCTCGGTCAGCACGGCCACGTCGGCATGCTCCGAAAGCAATGCGGCCAGGGTCTCCTGGGCATTGCCCAGGCGCAGGTTGACGGTGATGCCCGGGTAACGCGCCCGCAGCAGGCCGAGCATCGACATGATCCAGTGCGGGCCATCAGCGGCGACTTCCAGGCGTCCGGTGAGCAATTGGCGATTGGCCTCGAGCATGGCCTGGGCCTCCTCGGCCAGGCTGAACATGGCGCGGGTGATGGCCGCCAGCCGCGTACCCTCTTCGGTAAGCTCGACCCGGCGCGCGGTGCGCCGCAGCAAGGTGATCTGGTAGTGCTCTTCCAGGGCCTTGACGTGCCCGGTCACCGCCGGCTGGCTGATGAACAAGCGCGCCGCAGCGCGGGTGAAGCTGCCCTCGCGGGCCACGGCATCGAAGGCACGCAACTGGAACAAGTTCATATCTATCGGCCTGACTTATGGCTGGCATAACGACAAACAATTTGAATGATGGGGCGGCAAATTGCAACTTACACACCGTAGATTCAGCCCACCCGCTTGCGAGGAAAAACGGAATGAGCAATGCCCCGATCCTGCTGACCCCCGGCCCACTGACCACCTCGTCCCGCACCCGCCAAGCCATGCTGGTGGACTGGGGTTCCTGGGACCGCGACTTCAACCAACTGACCGCCAGCGTCTGCGAGCAGTTGCTGGCCATCATCAACGGCAGTGCCAGCCACCACTGCGTCCCCCTGCAAGGCAGCGGCACCTTCGCCGTGGAAGCGGCGATCGGTACCCTGGTACCGCGTGACGGCAAGGTCCTGGTGCTGATCAACGGTGCCTACGGCCAGCGCCTGGCGAAGATCTGCAAAGTCCTGGGCCGCGCCTACAGCACCTTCGAGACCGCCGAGGATCAACCCACCACCGCTGCCGACGTCGACCACCTGCTGGCCACCGACCCTGCCGTGACCCACGTGGCGCTGATCCACTGCGAGACCAGCACCGGCATCCTCAACCCGCTGCCCGAGATCGCCCAGGTAGTCCAGCGCCACGGCAAGCGCCTTGTCATCGACGCCATGAGCTCCTTCGGCGCCCTGCCGATCGATGCCCGCGAGGTGCCGTTCGAGGCGCTGATCGCTGCCTCCGGCAAATGCCTGGAAGGCGTACCGGGCATGGGCTTCGTCTTCGCCGAGAAGAACGCGCTGGCCGCCGCCGAAGGCAACGCCCACTCCCTGGCGATGGACCTGCAGGACCAGCAGGCGTACATGGCCAAGACCGGCCAGTGGCGCTTCACCCCGCCGACCCACGTGGTTGCCGCCCTGCATGAGGCCCTGCTGCAGTACAGCGAGGAAGGCGGCCTGCCGGCCCGCCACCAGCGCTACGCCGACAACTGCAAGACCCTGCTCGACGGCATGGCCCAGCTTGGTCTGCGCAGCTTCCTGCCGGCCGAGATCCAGGCTCCGATCATCGTCACCTTCCATGCCCCACGCGATGCCCGCTACCAGTTCAAGGACTTCTACGAGCGGGTCAAGGCCAAGGGCTTCATTCTCTATCCGGGCAAGCTGACCCAGGTGGAAACCTTCCGCGTCGGTTGCATCGGCGTGGTCGGGCCCGATGGCATGCAGGCCGCCGTCGATGCCGTGGCCGAAGTGCTGCGGGAAATGGAAGTACTGGACATCTGAGTTTCGCCCTCGACCCGAACCCCAAGGAAATCGCGCACATGAACTACAGCAACCCCACCCAGCTGCAAGCCGCCATCCTCGACTGGGCCGGCACCGTGGTCGACTTCGGCTCCTTCGCCCCGACCCAGATCTTCGTCGAGGCCTTCGCCGAGTTCGATGTCGAAGTCTCCATCGACGAAGCTCGCGGCCCGATGGGCATGGGCAAGTGGGACCACATCCGTACCCTGTGCAACCAGCCGGAAATCGCCGAACGCTACCGCAAGGTGTTCGGCCGCACCCCGACCGACGATGACGTCACCGCCATCTACGAACGCTTCATGCCCTTGCAGATCGAGAAGATCGCTGTGCACTCGGCGCTGATCCCTGGCGCCCTGGAGACCCTCACCGGCCTGCGCAAGGACGGCCTGAAGATCGGCTCCTGCTCGGGCTACCCGAAGGTGGTGATGGACAAGGTGGTGGAACTGGCCAAGCAGAACGGCTATGTCGCCGACCACGTGGTGGCCACCGACGAAACCCCGAACGGCCGCCCTTGGCCGGCCCAGGCCCTGGCCAACGTGATCGCCCTGGGCATCGACGACGTGGCCGCCTGCGTCAAGGTCGACGACACCGTGCCGGGCATCCTCGAAGGCCGTCGCGCGGGCATGTGGACTGTGGCCCTGGTGTGCTCGGGCAATGCCCTGGGCCTGACCTGGGAAGGCTACCGGGCCCTGAGCGCGGAAAAACTGGAGAGCGAGCGCAAGCGCATCCACGCGCTGTTCGAAGGCTCGCACCCGCACTACCTGATCGACACCATCAATGAGCTGCCCGAGGTGATCGCCGACATCAACCGGCGCCTGGCCAAGGGCGAGATGCCGCAGGCGTCGTAAGCGTCGCAAGGCATGCCGGGGCCGCAAAGCGGCCCCAGCAGCCTGAGCCAGTCAGACCGCGCGATTGAGCTTCACCCAGGCTGCGAACTTGTCGATGAACGCCTGCAGGAACGGCCGGGTCTTGTCGTTGAGCTTGCCGGAATCCTCGAACAGGCTGGCCGCCCCACCAATGTACGCCTCGGGCATCTGCATGCACGGCATGTCCAGGAACACCAGCGACTGGCGCACGGCATGGTTGGCACCGAAACCGCCAATGGCGCCCGGCGAGACACTCACCACCGCCGCCGGCTTGCCGCTCCAGGCACTCTGCCCATAGGGTCGCGACCCCACGTCGATGGCGTTCTTCAGGCCCCCGGGTACGGAACGGTTGTATTCGGGCGTGACGAACAGCACCGCGTCGCTGCGGCGGATCTCCTCGCGAAAACGCTTCCAGGCATCGGGCGCATTGGCCTCGACATCCTCGTTGTACAGCGGCAGGTCGCCGATCTCGACGATTTTCAGGGCAAGGCTGGAGGGTGCAAGCTCTGCAAGGGCACGGGCGACCTTGCGGTTGTAGGAGTCCTTGCGCAAGCTACCGACGACGACCGCTACCGAATAGACCTGACTCATGGCGATTTGCAACCTCTGCTGGAAATAAGACGTTGTAGTTATAGATGACTGCGTCCTGCCCCCAGAGTTTTTTTCCTGATTGCGGAAAACTTCCCCCCTGCTCCGCTGGTCTATGCCTACAGATATTTCCCCAAATTTCAGAGGTTTTCGCTCAAATGGCAGCAATACTGGTCGGCCAATTCCACGCACGTGACGCCGAAGGTCGGATCTATCCCGTGCATGAATACCAGGAGTCCACCCTCCAGGCCGACGGTAGCTGCCTCGGCGAGCCGATCGTGACCTACCGCCTGCCTGTCGGTGACCGGGTCAAGCACCTGGGCGATGACCGCTTCGAGCTGGCGCACAGCGGCGTGGAGCTCATCCGCATTCCTTGATGCAATCGACGGTGTAGACCCGCCCCTGGCCATGATCCTCGCTCTGCAGACCATGGACATCGGCGACGAAGCCCGGGAAGCCGCTGTCGAAGGCCCGGGCGAAGGCCAGGTAGTCGATGATCGAACGGGTGGCCTCGGTAAAGCGCTCGCCCGGCATGATCAAGGGAATGCCCGGCGGATAAGGCACCAGCATCACCGCCGCGACCCGGCCCAGCAGGGCCTCGATCGGCACCGCCTCCACCTCGCCACGCACCAGGCGGTCATAGGCCTGGGCTGGGCTCATGGCCACCTCCGGCAAACGCGTGAACAGGCGCTTGAGCTGCTTGGCCGTGGCATTGGCCCGGTAGCAGTCGTGCAACTGCTGGCACAGCTCGCGCAGCCCCAACCCCTGGTAACGCAGCGGGTCCACCGCCATCACACTGGGCAGGCACTGGGCCAAGGCGGTATTGCCATCGTAGTGGCGCTTGAACTCCAGCAATTCGGTGAGCAAGGTGCTCCACTTGCCCTTGGTGATGCCCATGGAAAACAGCACCAGGAAGCTGTAGAGCCCGGTCTTCTCCACCACCAGCCCACGCTCCCAGAGGAACTTGCTCACCACGGCCGCCGGGATGCCGTGCTCGCCCAACGCCCCATCCGCCGTCAGCCCAGGCATCACCAGGGTGACCTTGAGCGGGTCTAGCAGCACGTAGTCCTGCTCCACGTCACCAAAGCCATGCCATTCGGCGCCCGGCTGCAACAGCCAGTCCTGCGCCGCCAGGCGATGGGCCCCTTCCGTCGCAGGCGGTTGCCAGATACTGAACCACCAGTCGTGCGCGGCAATGTGTTCGCGCAGGTTGGCCAGGGCACGGCGAAAGCTCAGGGCCTCGTCGAACATCTCCTGCAGCAGCGAGCGCCCGGCCGGCCCTTCCATCATGGTCGAGGCCACATCCAGCGAGGCCAGGATGCTGTACTGCGGCGAGGTGGAGATATGCATCATGAACGCTTCGTTGAAACGATCGCGGTCCAGTTGCCGCTGACTGCCGTCCTGCACGTGGATCATCGACGCCTGGCTGAACGCCGCCAGCAGCTTGTGGGTGGAATGGGTGCTGAACAACAGTGGGCTGTCGTCACTGCGCGCGGTGCCCATGGCGTAGCGATCGGCAAAGAAGTCATGGAACGCCGCATAGGCGAACCAGGCCTCGTCGAAATGCAGCACCTCGACGCTGCTGCCGAGCATCTGCTTGATCAACCCGGCGTGATAGCACAAGCCGTCGTAGGTGGAGTTGGTCACCACCGCCATGCGGATCCGCGGCTTACGCCCACGGGTCAGCGGATTGGCGTCGATCTTCGCCTGGATCGATACCGGGCTGAACTCGCTGAGCGGGATCGGCCCGATGATGCCCAGCTCGTTGCGTTCCGGGCACAGGTAAAGAGGGATGGCGCCGGTCATGACGATCGCGTGGACCACCGACTTGTGGCAGTTGCGGTCCACCAGCACCAGGTCGTCGCGGCCGACCATGGCATGCCAGACGATCTTGTTGGCCGTGGAGGTGCCGTTGATCACGAAGAAGGTGTGGTCGGCGCCGAAGTTGCGCGCCGCCCGGGCTTCGGCCTCGGCCAGGGGGCCTGTGTGGTCGAGCAGCGAGCCGAGTTCGGGCACCGACACGGACAGGTCCGAGCGCAGGGTGTTCTCGCCGAAGAACTGGTGGAAGGCCTGGCCCACCGGGCTCTTGCGGTAGGCCACGCCACCGCCGTGGCCCGGCGTGTGCCAGGAATAATTGGATTGCGCGGTGTGCTGCACCAGGGCCTTGAAGAACGGCGGCAGCAGGCCGTCCAGGTAGTTGTGCGCGGCCCGGGCCACCTGGCGGGCGAGAAAGGGCACGGTGTCCTCGAACAGGTAGAGGATGCCGCGGAGTTGGTTCAGCTCGCTCATGGCCTCGGCGGGCGCGTTTTCCAGGGTCACCTGCTCGCCCAGGGCGAAGATCGGCAGGTTCGGTGCGCGCAGGCGGGCCAGGCGGATCAACTCCGCCATGTTCTGCAGCAGGTGGGTGTTCTCGCCGGCGCCTTCGGCAGCGATCAGCATGCAGGCCAGCCCATGGTGGGTGGCAGCCACCAGGCGCGCCTCGGCATGGTCCGCTGCGGCGAGGATGGCGAAGCCGTCCTGGGCCAGCTCCTCGGCGATGCCACGCACCCGCTCACCGGCGACGCTGTCGGCCTTGATCGCACGATGCACGATGAGGATGGGAAACTTCAGGTCCTTGTACATGGCTCGGCACTACCTCCGAAGGACGGGTCCGTCCTTTCAGGGTAGAAGCTGCAGGGCGCGGGTGCGTTTTTTTGCCGTGGTCGCTCCACAGGTTCGGCGCCGACCTCAAGAGCAGTGCGATCTGTGGAAGCCGGCTTGCCGGCGATGGGCCGCGAAGCGGCCCCAATGCGGCCATCGAAGCAGGTCAGCCCTCGCTCAACGCCTGCCACATCGCCGGCGCCCCCGCCGACTTGGCGATCGCCGCCAAGCGCTCGGCATGGGCCTCCAGCTCTTCGGCCGAAGCCAGGATGACCCGGCCCGGCTGGCGCCCGACGATGCGGCGGATCTCGCTGCCGGTCCCGCCTTGCCCGTCTTCCTCGTCGGCACCGTGCCCAGCCAGCGACAGGCTGGTCTGGCCGCCAGTCATCGCCAGGTAGACGTCTGCCAGCAGCTCCGAGTCGAGCAAGGCGCCGTGCAGGTCACGGCCGGAGTTATCGATGCCGTAGCGTTTGCACAACGCGTCGAGGCTGTTGCGCTGCCCCGGGTGGCGAGCCCGGGCGAGCATCAGGGTATCGAGGATGGTGCAGTGTTGCGAGATGTCGGCGCGGTCGTGCTGGCCCAGCAGGGCGAACTCGTTGTTGATGAAGCCGACGTCGAACGCCGCGTTGTGGATGACCAGCTGGGCACCGCGGATGTACTCGAAGAACTCCTCGGCGACATCGGCGAAGCGCGGCTTGTCGACCAGGAAGGCATCGGTGATGCCGTGGACGCCGATGGCGCCCTCGTCGCTCTCGCGGTCCGGCTGCAGGTAGACGTGGAAATTACGCCCGGTCAGGCGCCGGCCGATGACCTCGACGCAACCGATCTCGATGATCCGGTGGCCTTCGCTGACTGGCATACCGGTGGTTTCGGTATCCAGAACGACCAGTCTGTTGTTCTGCTGCTCCACGCGGGGGCTCCAACTTTGCATCTATCTAAGGGAAAGCGGGGATTGTAACTCAAGCGACAAGCTTCAAGCGGCAAGAAAAAGCACCGACGCACTGGCGCACGCCCTGCTCTTACTTGCAGCTTGTAGCCGCCCTCCCCGTCACCGCTTGGCGCGGACCTCGTCGACGCCTCGGTTGGCCAGTTGGTCGGCACGCTCGTTGCCGGGGTGGCCAATATGCCCGCGCACCCATTTCCAGGTCACCTTGTGACGGTTGACCTGCTCGTCGAGCTGCTGCCAGAGGTCGGCATTCTTCACCGGCTCCTTGGCGGCGGTCTTCCAACCACGCTTCTTCCAGTTGGCCATCCACTCGTTGATGCCCTTCATCACGTACTGCGAGTCGGTGACCAGCAGCACCTCGCATTCGCGCTTGAGGGCCATCAGCCCCTGGATCGCCGCCATCAGTTCCATGCGGTTGTTGGTGGTCTCGCGCTCGCCGCCCCACAGCTCCTTCTCGACGCCCTTGTAGACCATCAGCACCCCCCACCCACCCGGGCCGGGATTGCCCTTGCAGGCACCATCGGTGTAGATCTCGACGCTATCGCTCATGTACCGCCTTTTCGCTCTGTATTATCGACCGTGGATGACGGCTCACGGCTCGCTGCGCCGACGGTTGACCTTGGCCAGCGGCAACGGCAGCAGCTTGCCCATCGGCTCGCGGCGTTCCAGGCGCAGCGGCCGCAGGCCGACCACCATCTTGCGCGCCACCAGCAGGTAGACACCGCCGCCAGCACCTTGCCAGCCCGCGGCCATCCGCTCCCAGCCAGCCAGGCGCTGTTGCCAGGCCGGCGAGGCAAGCGGCGGACGATAGCACCCGAAGCGGCGTTTCTCCAGCGCGAAGCCCAGCAGGTTGAGCCAGTCGCCAACCCGCGACGGCGAGATGCAGCGCGCCTTGCGCAGGGCCCCGTGGCTGAAGAAATGCCGCATGCCCCAACTGCTCCAAGGGTTGATCCCGACGATCAGCAGGTGCCCGCCGGGGCGCACCGCGCTGGCGGCCTCGCGCAACAGGCCGTGGGGCGACAGGCTGAAGTCCAGGCCATGCTGCAGCACCACCACGTCGGCGGCATGCTCGGAAAGCGGCCAGGCCTGCTCCTCGCAGACGATCTCCACCCCCGGCAACGGCGCACCCAGGCGCACGTTGCGCTGCACCTGGGGAGCGCTGGGAGGCACCTGCGCGCAGGGGCCATAATGCACCAGGAAGCCGCCGAAGAAGCGGCCCAGCTCGTCCTCGAGCAGCGCTTGCTCCTCACGCAACATCAATTGCCCGAGCGGTCCGTCGAACCACTCGCGGGCCAGGCTGATCAGTTCGACCCAGTCGGGATCGGCCTGGGCAAAGGCTTTGTCGGTCATTGCGATCTCCCTCGAAGGTTCTCCGCCCGCGCCATCGCGGCTAAGATGCCTTCATGTCCACGCCAGGCGATTCGGTTCCGCACCATGATACAGATCGATGCTCTTCCCGCTTTCTCCGACAATTACATCTGGCTGTTACAGGATACTGCCAAACGCCGTTGCGCGGTGGTCGATCCGGGTGACGCCCGCCCCGTGCTGGATTGGCTCGCAGCCAATCCCGGCTGGGTGCTCGAAGACATCCTCGTGACCCACCACCACCACGACCACGTAGGCGGGGTGGAAACGCTCAGGCACGCCACCGGCGCGCGGGTCTGCGGCCCGGCCAACGAGCGCATCCCCGCCCGCGACCTGGCGCTGGACGATGGCGCGCAGGTCCGGGTACTGGGCCTGGATTTCGAGGTCATCGCCGTGCCCGGCCATACCCTCGGCCACATCGCCTACTACTGCGGCCAGGCCCAGCCCCCGCTGCTGTTCTGCGGCGACACCCTGTTCGCCGCAGGCTGCGGGCGCCTGTTCGAAGGCACGCCGGAGCAGATGCACCACTCGCTGCAGCGGCTGGCCGCGCTGCCGGCCGCGACCCAGGTGTTCTGCGCCCATGAATACACCCTGGGCAACCTGCGTTTTGCCAAGGCCGTCGAGCCGGACAACCCGCACGTTGCCCAACGGTTCGCCGACGTTACCCGATTGCGCGCGCAAGATCGCATCACATTGCCATCAACGATCGGCCTCGAATGCCTCACCAACCCCTTTCTGCGCACGGCTGAAACATCCGTTAAACAAAAAGCAGACGAATGGAAGGGGTATTCCAATACCGGCCAAGCCGCTGTTTTTGCTGCCTTGAGGTCTTGGAAGGATAGTTTCTGATAACCCCAAGATATATCGCAAAGGGTGATCAAAGGTTGACCGAGGGGGGACCGGTTTCTAGAATCGCGAAAATTTTTTGCCTGGAAACCTGTCCCAGCCGATGTCTTCCCGTAGCCGCAGAACCTCTCATTCCGTTGCCCTGACGCGCCTGGCCCAGGTCGGTGCGCTGGCCCTGGCCACCACCCTGGTGGGCTGCCAGAGCACCCGTCAGCTCGACGCGTCCGACAGCGTTCGCGCACACAACTACCAGGCGCGGATCAAGCCCAAGCCCGCCCCGCTGGTGGTCAAGCCGGTCGAGCAGGCGCCCGAGGATGTCTGGGACCGCATGCGCCAGGGCTTCGCCCTGCAGGACAGCATCGACGTCAACCCGCGCATCGAGCAGCAGCGCCTGTGGTTCGCCAGCAACCCGTCGTTCCTGGAGAACGCCGGCGAACGCGGCAGCCTCTACCTGCACTACATCGTCGAGCGCCTCGAAGAACGCGACATGCCGCTGGAGCTGGCCCTGCTGCCGGCCATCGAGAGCGCCTACAACCCGATGGCCTACTCCCGCGCCCACGCGGTCGGCCTGTGGCAGTTCATCCCGTCCACCGGGCGTCACTTCAAGCTGCGCCAGACCAATTTCTACGACGGCCGCCGCGACATCACCGCCTCGACCAACGCCGCGCTGGACTACCTGAGCCGCCTGCACGACATGTTCAATGGTGACTGGCTACTGGCCCTGGCGGCCTACAATGCCGGCGAAGGCACCGTCAGCCGGGCCATCGAGCGCAACGAGCGCCTCGGCCTGCCCACCGACTACTGGAACCTGCCCCTGCCCCAGGAAACCCGCGACTACGTGCCCAAGCTGCTGGCCCTGTCGCAGGTGGTGATGACCCCGCAGGCCTATGGCGTGAACCTCAACCCGATCGCCAACGAGCCCTACTTCGAGGCCGTCGCCATCAATGACCGCCTGGACCTTTCGCGGGTCGCAGCCTTCGCCAATATCGACGAGGACGAGCTGATCCAGCTCAACCCGGCGTTCAAGAAGCGCATGACCGTGGACGGCCCCAAGCAGTTGCTGGTGCCGACCGCCAAGGCGCAGTTGCTGTCCGACAGCCTGTCCAACCTCAAGCCCGAGCAACTGCTCAGCCTGCAGCCGAACAAGGCCGTGTTCCAGGCCGCCCTGGCCGAGGCCAAGGCACCGGCGGCACGCAGCTACCGGGTCAAGCGTGGCGACAACCTGAGCAGCATCGCCAGGGCGCACCGGGTCTCGGTGCGTGACATCCAGCGCTGGAACCGCCTGTCCGGTACTCGCCTGAAGGCCGGCCAGGTCCTCGCCCTGCGCGGCGGCAGCGCATCGGCCAACCGGGTGGCGGCGTCCAAGCAGCGCTCGACCCAGTACAAAGTGCGCAAGGGCGACTCGTTGTACCTGGTGGCCAAGCGCTTCAACGTCGAGATGAAGCACCTCAAGCGCTGGAACCCGCGCAGCGGCCATGCCCTCAAGCCGGGCCAGACATTGACCGTCTACCTGCCACATTGATCCGACGCATCATTGGGGCTGCTGTGCAGCCCCCAAGACGCCGCTCAAAGACCGACCTGAAGCCCGCCTGCCCCCGCCACGAAATATGGCCTCTGCACGCCTGCGCAAGCGCATACTTGCCCCGTAACCAGGCCGTCTGCTTCCCACTCTTTTTCCATCCCTGACAAGCTGTTACTGTAGCCCGACCAAAGCCCAACGCCCCTGGATCGGATGCCGACTTGATACGTCCCCTCCTGCTGTCCCTCAGCCTGGCCTTGAGCTTTCCCGCAGGCGCGATGGTGAGCGAAAGCCACGGTTACGCGCAGTTCGGCACGCTCAAGTATCCAGCTACATTCACCCACTTCGACTGGGTCAACCCGCAAGCGCCCAAGGGCGGCACCTTGCGGGCCATGGCATTCGGCACCTTCGACACGCTCAACCCCTATACATTCAAGGGCACCAGCCCGGTGACCACGCCGAACTTCCTCCAGTACGGGGTCAACGAGCTGAACGAGCCGCTGATGGTCGGCACCGGCCAGTACGACCCGTCCGGCGACGAGCCGACCGCCAGCTACGGCCTGATCGCCCGCTCGGTGGAGTACAGCGAGGACCGCAGTTGGGTCGTGTTCAACCTGCGCCCCGAGGCACGCTTCCACGATGGCCGGCCGATCACTTCGGCGGACGTGGCCTTCTCCTACCGCACCCTGCTCAAGGACGGCCACCCCATCTACCGCACCAACCTGCAGGAAGTGCAGCGGGTCGACATCCTCGGCCCGCTGCGCATCCGCTTCGTCTTCAAGCGCGCCGGCAACCCGCTGCTGATCCTGCGCCTGGGCGAGATGCCGGTGCTGCCCAAACACTACTGGCAAGGCCGCGACTTCAAGGCCACCACCTTCGAACCGCCCCTGGGCAGCGGCCCCTACCGCATCGCCGAGGTGCAGCCGGGCAGGCGCCTGGTGTTCGAGCGGGTGAAGAACTATTGGGGCAAGGACCTGGCAGTCAACCGCGGCAAGTACAACTTCAACCGGGTCGAGTACGAGTTCTACCGCGACGCCACGGTGGCCTTCGAAGCGTTCAAGGCCGGCGAATTCGACATCTACATCGAGCACCAGGCCAAGAACTGGGCCAACGGCTACAACTTCCCGGCGGTACGCCGTGGCCAGGTGATCAAGGTGCAGATCCCGCACCGCATCCCGACCCAGACCCAAGGCCTGTTCATGAACAGCCGCCGCACCAGCTTCAGCGACCCACGGGTGCGCCAGGCCCTGGGCCTGATGTTCGACTTCGAATGGACCAACCGCGCCCTGTTCAGCAGCGCCTATCGCCGCTCGACCAGCTACTACCCCAATAGCGAGTTCGCCGCCACCGGCCTGCCCACGGGCAAGGAATGGTTGCTGCTGGCGCCCTTTCGCGATGAGCTGCCGGCCAAGCTGTTCACCGAACCCTACCAGGTCAGCCACACCGAGGGCCGTGGCATCAGCCGCCAGACCTTGCGCCAGGCCCTGGCCCTGCTCGCCCAGGCTGGCTGGAAGCTCGACGGCCAGCGCCTGGTGGATGCCAAGGGCCGGCAGTTCCGCCTGGAACTGCTGCTGGTCAACCCCAACCTCGAGCGCATCCTCCAGCCGTACGTGGAAAACCTAGTCAGCATCGGTATCGACGCGCGCCTGCGCACCGTGGACCGCGCACAGTACAAGCAGCGCCTGGACCAGTTCGACTTCGACATGATCCTCATGACCCTGGGCCAGACCCTCAGCCCGGGCCTGGAGCAGTGGCTGTACTTCCACTCCAGCCAGGCCTCGACCAAGGGCAGCAAGAACTATGCAGGGGTCAAGGACCCGGTGGTCGACCACCTGCTCGACACCCTGCTGGCCGCCCGCACCCGCGACGACCAGGTGGCCGCCGCCCGCGCCCTGGACCGGGTGCTGCTCTGGCAGCACTACATGATCCCCAACTGGTATCTCGACAATCACCGCCTGGCGTATCGCAACCGATTCGCCTTCGTCACCACCCCGCCCTACACCCTGGGCCTGAACACCTGGTGGCTCAAGTCTTCGGAGAAAGCCAAATGATGCCAACGCACCGCCTGCGCCTGGCCTGCGGCCTGCTGCTCGCCTGCCTGAGCCTGCCCGCCCTCGCCGCGCCGCAACATGCCCTGACCCTGTACGACGAGCCGCCGAAATACCCGGCCGACTTCAAGCACTTCGCCTACGTCAACCCGGACGCCCCCAAGGGTGGCACCTTCCGCCAGTCCAGCTTCGGCGGCTTCGACAGCCTCAACCCGTTCATCAACAAGGGCGTGTCGGCCGAGAACGTCAGCATCATCTACGACACCCTGATGCGCCAGAGCCTGGACGAGCCCTTCACCGAGTACGGCCTGGTGGCCGGCAAGATCGAGAAGGCACCGGACAACAGCTGGGTGCGCTTCTACCTGCGCCCGCAAGCACGCTTCCATGATGGCCACCCGATTCGCGCCGAGGACGTGGTGTTCACCTTCGAGACCTTGATCAAGCAAGGGGCGCCGCTGTACCGCCAGTACTACGCGGACGTTGCCGAGGTGGTCGCCGAAGACCCACTGCGCGTACTGTTCAGGTTCAAGCACAAGAACAACCGCGAGCTGCCGCTGATCCTCGGCCAGTTGCCGGTGCTGCCCAAGCACTGGTGGGAGAGCCGCGATTTCACCCGTGGCAACCTGGAGATCCCGCTGGGCAGCGGCCCGTACAAGATCGCCCGGGTCAAGGCCGGCCGCTCGATCCGCTACGAGCGGGTCGAGGACTACTGGGCCAAGGACCTGCCCATCAACCGGGGCTTCTACAACTTCGACGTCATGACCTTCGACGCCTACCGCGACAACACCGTCGCCCTGGAGGCGCTCAAGGCCGGGCAATTCGACTACTGGCTGGAGACCAGCGCGAAGAACTGGGCCACCGCCTACAACGTGCCTGCCGTGCGCGACGGCCGGCTGATCCGCGAGGAACTGCCCAACGGCAACCCCACCGGCATGCAGGGCTTCATCTTCAACCTGCGCCGGCCGGTGTTCCAGGACGTGCGTGTGCGCGAGGCACTGAGCCTGCTGCTGGACTACGAGTGGACCAACAAGCAACTGTTCAACGGCGCCTACACCCGTACCGGCAGCTACTTCGAGAACTCCGAGATGGCTGCCCGCGGCCTGCCCAGCGCCGAGGAGCTGAAGATCCTCGAGCCTTTGCGCGGCAAGATCCCCGAACAGGTCTTCAACGAAGAATTCCGCAACCCGGTCAGCGACGGCAGCGGCATGATCCGCGACCAGCAGCGCAAGGCCTACCGGCTGCTGCAGGAGGCCGGCTGGAAGATCGTCGACGACAAGATGACCGACACCCAAGGCAAGCCGGTGTCCATCGAGTTCCTCCTGGCCCAGACCGAGTTCGAGCGCATCCTGTTGCCGTTCAAGCGCAACCTCGCCGACCTGGGCATCGACCTGAACATCCGCCGGGTCGACGTTTCCCAGTACATCAACCGCCTGCGCTCGCGTGACTTCGACATGATCGTCAGCGGCTTCCCGCAGTCCAACTCGCCGGGCAACGAGCAGCGCGAGTTCTGGTCCAGCGCCGCCGCCGACAATCCCGGCAGCCGCAACTTCATCGGCCTGCGCGACCCGGCCATCGACCAGTTGGTCGAGGCACTGATCAACGCCGACTCGCGCCAGAGCCTGATCGCCCACACCCGCGCCCTGGACCGCGTGCTGCTATGGGGTTACTACGTGATCCCCAACTGGCACATCAAGACCTGGCGCGTGGCGTACTGGAACCACATCGGCCACCCCGAGGTATCGCCCAAGTACGACATCGGCATCGACACCTGGTGGATCAAGCCCGAGGTCAAGCCCGCCACGCCGGTAGCGAGCCAAGACCCGGCACAGGACGAGGCCAACTGACATGCTGGCCTACATCCTGCGGCGCCTGCTGCTGATCGTGCCGACCCTGTTCGGCATCCTGGTCATCAACTTCATCATCGTCCAGGCCGCGCCCGGCGGCCCAGTGGAGCAGATGATCGCCAAGCTCGAGGGTTTCGAGGGCGCCACCAGCCGCATCGCCGGCGGCGGCGCCGAAGTCTCGGTGGCCGGTTCCAACTACCGGGGCGCCCAGGGCCTGGACCCGGCGCTGATCGCCGAGATCGAACGCATGTACGGCTTCGACAAGTCGGCGCCGGAACGCCTGTGGATCATGATCAAGAACTACGCCCACCTGGACTTCGGCGAGAGCTTCTTCCGCGATGCCAAGGTCATCGACCTGATCGCCGAGAAAATGCCGGTGTCCATCTCCCTCGGGCTATGGAGCACGCTGATCATGTACCTGGTGTCGATCCCCCTGGGGATCGCCAAGGCCGTGCGCCATGGCAGCCACTTCGACGTCTGGACCAGTTCGGCGATCATCGTCGGCTATGCCATCCCTGCGTTCCTGTTCGCCATCCTGCTGATCGTGCTGTTCGCCGGCGGCAGCTACTTCGACTGGTTCCCGCTGCGCGGGCTGACCTCGAACAACTTCGACGAGCTGTCCACCACCGGCAAGATTCTCGATTACTTCTGGCACCTGGTATTGCCGATCACCGCGCTGGTGATCGGCAACTTCGCCACCATGACCCTGCTGACCAAGAACAGCTTTCTCGACGAGATCAACAAGCAATACGTGATCACCGCCAAGGCCAAGGGCCTGAGCCGGCAACGGGTGCTGTACGGGCACGTGTTCCGCAACGCCATGCTGCTGGTCATCGCCGGCTTCCCCTCGGCGTTCATCGGCATCTTCTTCACCGGCTCGCTGCTCATCGAGGTGATCTTCTCCCTCGACGGCCTGGGCCTGATGAGCTTCGAGGCGGCGATCAACCGCGACTATCCGGTGGTCTTCGGCACCCTGTTCATCTTCACCCTGCTGGGGCTGGTGGTGAAACTGATCGGCGACCTGACCTACACCCTGGTCGACCCGCGCATCGACTTCGCCAGCCGGGAGCACTGACATGGCCCTGTCCCCTCTCAATCGCCGGCGCTTCGAGCGCTTCAAGGCCAACCGCCGCGGCTGGTGGTCGCTGTGGATCTTCATCGTGCTGTTCGGCCTGAGCCTGGGCGCCGAACTGATCGCCAACGACAAGCCGATCGCCGTGCGCTACGACGGCCAATGGTACTTCCCGGCGTTCAAGCGCTACCCAGAAACCACCTTCGGCGGCGAGTTCCCGTTGGAGGCCAACTACAAGAGCCCGTACATCCGCGAGCTGCTGGCGCAGAAAGACAGCTGGGTGCTATGGGCACCGATCCCGTTCAGCTACCAGAGCATCAACTACGACCTCAAGGTCCCGGCCCCGGCGCCGCCCTCGGCGGACAACTGGCTGGGCACCGACGACCAGGGCCGCGACGTGCTCGCACGGGTGATCTACGGGTTTCGCGTGTCGGTGCTGTTCGCCCTGACGCTGACCGTGCTCAGCTCCATCGTCGGCGTCATCGCCGGTGCCCTGCAGGGGTTCTACGGCGGCTGGGTGGACCTGGCCGGCCAGCGCTTCCTGGAAATCTGGTCGGGCCTGCCGGTGCTGTACCTGCTGATCATCCTGGCCAGTTTCGTGCAGCCGAACTTCTGGTGGCTGCTGGGGATCATGCTGCTGTTCTCCTGGATGAGCCTGGTGGACGTGGTGCGCGCCGAGTTCCTGCGGGGCCGCAACCTGGAGTACGTGCGTGCCGCCCGGGCCCTGGGCATGCGCAACGGAGCGATCATGTACCGGCACATCCTGCCCAACGCCATGATCTCGACCATGACCTTCATGCCCTTCATCCTCACCGGTGCCATCGGCACCCTCACCGCCCTGGACTTCCTCGGCTTCGGCCTGCCCCCGGGCGCACCGTCGCTGGGCGAGCTGGTGGCCCAGGGCAAGTCCAACCTGCAGGCCCCCTGGCTGGGCATCAGCGCCTTCGCCGTGCTGGCGATCATGCTGAGCCTGCTGGTGTTCATCGGCGAATCCGCCCGCGATGCCTTCGACCCGAGGAAATGACATGAGCGAACAGAACCTGATCGAAGTCCGTGATCTGGCGGTGGAGTTCGTCACCGGCGAGCAGGTCAATCGCGTGGTCGACGGCATCAGCTTCGACATCCGCCAGGGCGAGACCCTGGCCCTGGTCGGCGAGAGCGGCTCGGGCAAGTCGGTCACCGCCCACTCGATCCTGCGCCTGCTGCCCTACCCCCTGGCGCGCCACCCCAGCGGCAGCATCCGCTACGCCGGCAAGGACCTGCTGCAACTGGGCGAGAAGCCCATGCAGCATATCCGCGGCAACCGTATCGCGATGATCTTCCAGGAGCCGATGACCTCGCTGAACCCGCTGCACAGCATCGAGAAGCAGATCAACGAGATCCTCCTGCTGCACAAGGGCCTGACGGGCAAGGAAGCCACCGCACGCACCCTGGAACTGCTCGAGATGGTCGGCATCCCCGAGCCGCGCAAGCGCCTCAAGGCCCTGCCCCACGAACTGTCCGGCGGCCAGCGCCAGCGGGTGATGATCGCCATGGCGCTGGCCAACGAGCCAGAACTGCTGATCGCCGACGAGCCCACCACGGCGCTGGACGTCACCGTGCAGCTGAAGATCCTCGACCTGCTCAAGGAACTGCAGGCACGCCTGGGCATGGCCCTGCTGCTGATCAGCCACGACCTCAACCTGGTACGGCGCATCGCCCACCGGGTGTGCGTGATGCAGAGCGGCAAGATCGTCGAGCAGGCCGATTGCGCCACCCTGTTCGGCGCGCCCCAGCACCCCTACACGCAGATGCTGATCAACGCCGAACCCAGCGGCGGCCCCGCGGACAACCCGGTCGGCGCACCGCTGCTGGAAGTCTCTGACCTGCGGGTGTGGTTCCCGATCAAGAAAGGCCTGCTGCGGCGCACCGTCGACCATGTGAAGGCCGTGGACGGCATCGACTTCAGCCTGCCCCAGGGCCAGACCCTGGGCATCGTCGGCGAAAGTGGTTCGGGCAAGTCCACCCTCGGCCTGGCCATCCTGCGGCTGATTTCCAGCCAGGGCGGCATCCGCTTCCACGGCCAGGCGCTGGAAGGGCTGAACCAGAAGCAAGTGCGGCCGCTACGCCGTGAAATGCAGGTGGTGTTCCAGGACCCGTTCGGCAGCCTCAGCCCGCGCATGTGCGTGGCCGACATCGTCGGCGAGGGCCTGCGCATCCACCGCATCGGCACACCGGCGGAGCAGGAGGCAGCGATCATCGCGGCGCTCGAGGAAGTGGGGCTCGACCCACGCACCCGCCATCGTTACCCCCATGAATTTTCCGGCGGCCAGCGCCAGCGTATCGCCATTGCCCGCGCCCTGGTGCTCAAGCCGGCGCTGATCCTCCTCGACGAACCCACCTCGGCGCTGGATCGCACGGTACAGCGGCAGGTGGTGGAGCTGCTGCGCAACCTGCAACGCAAGTACAACCTCACGTACCTGTTCATCAGCCATGACCTGGCGGTGGTCAAGGCGCTGAGTCACCAGTTGATGGTGATCAAGCATGGGCATGTGGTGGAACAGGGGGATGCGCAGGCGATCTTTCATGCGCCCCAGCATCCGTATACCCGGCAGTTGCTGGAAGCGGCGTTCTTGGAGCCGGAGTCGATTGCTTAAGGGTGGGGATTTGGAAACCAGTGAGGGTGTGTTTGGGATTGACGTTTTATAGGGTAACGGCCGAGCGCTGCTTGATAGTTAGGGCTTGCCGAAGGACCGGTGTGAAACAGTAAAAAATCAGATTTAACACCTTCCCTGTAGTCCATTTCCCAAACATACTCCTGCCGCCTTTTTTCCGTTGCGGTCGCCCTGGCAGCGCTCTAGTCTCGGCGAGTCGTTGCACATCAACGATACAGCTTTGACAGGCTGTGACGGAAATCGTATACGGCTCGCCCTTTATGGCGGCTGTACGTGCGGGCACGCTTGCGTGCGCCGGAATTTTACGATTTTCGCCGGTCTGTCAACCCACGTACAGCTGCCACCCTTCTGTTTGACAGCAGGCAGGTGGCCGCGTCATAGAGGAAAAATCGTGATGTTGAAGATCGTCCCCGACCCACCCCGCCCCCACTCTCTCGAAAACATGATCATCCCAGCGACGGAGGATGAGCACCGGCCATTTCAGGGAGATTGAGCAATGACCACAGATGACACCAGGGCCAAAACGACTGTCGGCAAGACAAAGTTCTATCAGGGCAAAGGCCTGACAGACCCGCTGTTTTGCATCGAACCCGGTATCCCTTGCCGATACGCCCGCGAACAGGCTTCGGAGTTGATGGGGTACGTGCGCGATATGACCATCACGGGGGTAATGGAAGACAAGCCCCAGCTGATTTGGGCGTCGTATTACCTGGCAGCGCTGGCCAAGGCGCTGATGGACGATGCGGAGCTGGGAATGATGCGCTGAATTCGCGGGTGCCTGGGCCGGCGCATTAGGTCGCGCTGGCTTACCCGCACAGCAGACACCATCACCGCAATTAGCAAGTGTGCACGTTCATGCGTGCACACCGCCCCGCCTTTGAAAAATCCAGACATTAAAAACAGAGAAGTTTCCTACGCACTCTTGGGAAGTTAATGGCACGTCCATTGGGACTTCGCCGCCTAGTATTCGAGCCTTCAGCCATGCCAACCCTGAGATTGGCTTGGACATTTCGACCGGCACGCCTCCGCAATAGGGAACCTCTGCGGAGCACGCTCGGTACCTCGAAACGGCGGACAAGGACTTCGCATGCCCGGCCAACCCGACCTGCATTACAGCTGCCAGCCACTCATTTTCGAACTGCTGCCCTTCCCCCTCGACGAGGGCCTGAGCGCCCCGTTCCAACTCAGCCTTGAGCGGATTAGCGAAGAAGACGGCTTCGTCTTCGGCCAACTGCTCGAACAGCCCGTTCTGTTCATGCTCTGGCGCCCCAACCCAATGCTGCGGCACATCCTGCTGGCGATCACTTTCGGGCGCCACTTCTACCTCAAGCCGTTGTTCGCCACTTGGATCACGTCGCAGGGCCAGCAACTGGCCGCTCACCAACGCGCACTCAAGGACACACCTTCGCATGTCTGAACCCCTTTTACCCCCCGGTCTGGAAAGGCTGCGCCAGGGCGTGCGCAACGGTGCACTGCCCGTGCCCCCTACCCTCTGCGTGCCCTGCTCCCTGCCCGGCGCGCTGTTCTCCCTCGACGGCAACGACGGCTGCGACCACCTGCTGGGCATCCCCTCCCGCGACGGCGTCGGCCCCGAGTGGTTCCGCCGTAACCCTTGGATCCGCGACAAGACGCGCAATCAGCGCGACACCTTCCTGCAACGGGTCCTGGAACACGCCGGCAGCACGCTAGGCGATGCCTGGCTCGCCGAGTTCCATGCCTTCGCCGCCACCGAAAAGCTTGAACTGGTGTGCGTCGATGACCAGTTGCAACTGGACGACCTGGCGCCGCCAGTGCTCGACCACATGGGCATGCGCACCCACCAGGGGCTGGGCTTCGAGCTGCAGCGCAACTTCTTCTTCAGCGATCACAAGATCTACTTCGCCACCTTCACCCACGCCCGCTGGGCCGAGGCACCGCGCGAGGAATACACCGACGAGAACGGCGAGCATCGGATCAGCCCGCCCTATACCTGGCATACCCCCACCGGGCTGTACCCCGTCGAACTGGCCAGCGAGCAACTGGCCCGCCACTTCGCCGAGGCCAAGGCCAGGTCACGCGCCTGGGAGGGCGTCAAAGGCGCCGGCGAGTTCGCCCTCGGCGTGCTGGCCTTCGTGCCGGTGGTGCGCGGCATCACCGGCGCCGCCTCGGTCGGGCGCTACGTCTTCGTGGCCCTGGAAGCGGCCCTGGCCGCCGATGCCATGATCGATGGCAGCCACCGCATGATCACCGGCGAAGGCCTGAGCATCGGCGAACACTTCTTCACCGAACTGGCGCGGCTGGCCAACCCCGCCACCGCCGAGGACCGCGGCAAGCAGGTGTTCATGGCCATCAACCTGGCCTTGTTGCTGCCCGCGGCCCTGGGCGGTGCGCGCTGGCTGATGCACAAGCTCCTGCCTGGCGGCGTGACCACGGTCAGGCTCGACAATGCCGCTCTTACCCAGGAGGAAGTCCGTCGCCTGGGCAAGCGCAGCGCCGGCGAAGTCACCGTGCTCGAAACCCGCATCGAGCGCCCCGCCCGCGACGGCGGGCTGCCGGTACGGGCCAGCGAACTGCACGCGGTGGACCGCAACGCCAGCCTGGTTTCCCTGGACGTCACCGGCGGCAAGGCCGACTACGCCTACATGGCCACCACCCTGCGCGACCGGCTGGTGGCGCTGATCCAGCACAGCGTGGGGCCGGTGCGCATGGGCGGCAGCTTGACACGGGTGGTGGCCGATGCGGGTGAAGAGGCTTTGGCCGCGGCGCTGGTCAAGCACTGGAACGTCAAGCCGCAGAACATCCTCGGCTACAGCACCGACCCTGCCATTCCCAGCCGTTTCGGGCTGAAGAACAAGAGCGACCAGGGGATCGACATGTTGGTGTATGTGCCGCCGCCACCGTCGATGAAGGTGAGGAATCCGACTACCCAGGCTATGCGTCATCACATCGATGGTTTGAAGGGAACGGCGCCGGTGGAAGAGATGCGGTTTGAAGAAGGAACGTTGTTGGTGATCGAGGTGAAGACGACGCTGGGGAAAAGCAAGACGCCTGGGTTTCTGAAGACCCAAGCGGTCGGAGGTGCTGAAAATTTGCAACGAATTCAGGAGCTGATCAAAAAAGATAAAGGCGCATGGCAGTTAGACAAACTGCAAGACTACGACCCCGATTTTTTGGAAAAAGTACAGGCTATTGCAGCGTCCACAAGATCGGGAAAATCCCAATACGTCCACGCACAGGTTTTTTTCGACACAAAGGGGAACCCCAGCAGGCTAACCACCCCACCCAACGGCATACAGATAAATCTCTGGAACTAACCATGATGAGAAACCGCTTGCAACGCAGTCTACGATCTTTAGATGACTGGGCTACTGACAAACACCTTTACCAGCCTATTAGACTTGACAACTATATTGCAGACACCTCCGACTTGGGATTGGCTTGCGATGACTTATTCAGACTGGGACTTATTGAAATTAAGAAAGGTCTTTTACAGGCTCCTAAAGGCATGACATCACTGGCCCAGAAAAACATAACAACCGGAACAATCCGAATGGTTGTTAGCGATGCCACTCTAATTGAGCTACTTAAAAACACCAAGCAACCAGACACTGACTCCCTTGATGGTATAACCCATCTCATGCTATGTGCCGTTGCAACCGGACAGCATCAATTTATAGAGCCTTTTCATAGCACTGTTTTCAAAGGGCTGAATAACGGCTACGGGGTTCGCGACGGTCACAACTTACCCCTCGGCACCACCCTGCGCTACGCCGCCTTCGGCCTGGCCATCATCGGCGACTGGCTCGGCAAACCGCTCGACCTCGACAAACATGCCCTACCCCGCGACCCCGCCTGGGGCCAACTGGTCGCCCACTGGCGCGAGCCCGATCCCGAGAAACTGCTTCCCGTTCTACTCGCCGCCTGCGATACCCATGTCGAGCGCATCGCCCTGACCTCCCGTGAACTCGACTCCGGCAACTTCGAATTCGGCTCCCCCTTCGAAGCGGTCTACCCCGCCGAAATCCTGGCCATCCTCAACCTGCGCCGCTCTTTGGGTCTGGCCAACCCTTTCATCGATCACCCGTTGATGAAAACGCCCTACGCCGCACTGACCTGCCCGCCAGGAACGCGCTTCGAAAAAGATGAGCTGCTCGAACGTTTCCTGTTGGCCGCTCGAAAATACGATCCCGAGGCTGTTCCGGAGGGTCTCTATGAAGCCGTGCTGCAAACGAACACGGCAAGCTGAGTGAGGAATCCGACGACCAATGAAATGCGCCATCACATCGATGGATTGAAGGGGGTGGCGCCGGTGGAAGAGATGCGGTTTGAAGAAGGGACGTTATTGGTAATCGAGGCGAAGACGACGCTGGATAAGAGCAAGACACCTGGTTTCTGAAAAGCCAGGCGGTCGGAGGCGCTGAGAGGTTGCAACGTATCAAAGACTTAATAAGTAAGCAGCACCAAGGATGGAAAGCAGAGACATTAATGCAAGCCGACCTCGCCTTTGCTTCCAAGTTAAAAACAACACATGAAAATTAACCGACAACAGAACCTCATAAATAACACACGCCAATAGACACCCCTGACAGGAAATGTAACCGAAATACAACTCAACAAATGGACTTCACATGATTAAAAAACCACAAGCACGCCTTATAAAAAGCCTGAACACAATCCACTCCTGGGCACTTAGCGAGCTTCCCCAAGACATCAACAACATCACAAACTACGTAGAGCGCGGCGGTTCCGTCGGAATTGCGGCCGACGAATTTTTCATGCTTGGCATGAACCAGATCGGAAAAGCTTTTCAAACACTTTCCAACTCATCCACAACATCAAAAAAGCAGATAGCCGCGGGCACCAGAATATTAGTAGTAGCCAACTCGATACTAATCAAGAGACTCCAAGGCACTCGAAATATAAGCTTTGACGATTTAGATGGCATTACTCACATAATGCTGTGTGCATTAGCCACAGGCCAATTCAGTCTGATCGAGCCCTTCCACCGGGCTGTTTTCGCTGGCCTTGAGAACGGCTACGGCGTTCGTGACGGTCACAACTTACCCCTCGGCACCACCCTACGCTACGCCGCCTTCGGCCTGACCATCATCGGCGACTGGCTCGGCAAACCGCTCGACCTCGACAAACATGCCCTGCCCCGCGACCCCGCCTGGGGCCAACTGGTCGCCCACTGGCGCGAGCCCGATCCCGAGAAGCTGCTTCCCGTTCTACTCGCCGCCTGCGATACCCATGTCGAACGCATCGCCCTGACCTCCCGCGAACTCGACTCCGGCAACTTCGAATTCGGCTCCCCCTTCGAAGCGGTCTACCCCGCCGAAATCCTGGCCATCCTCAACCTGCGTCGCTCTTTGGGGCTAGCCAACCCGTTCATCGATCACCCCTTGATGAAAACGCCCTACGCCGCACTGACCTGCCCGCCAGGAACGCGCTTCGAAAAAGATGAGCTGCTCGAACGTTTCCTGTTGGCCGCTCGAAGGTTCGACCCCAAGGCTGTTCCGCAAGGCCTGCTCGAAGTCATCCTGCAAACAGAACCCTGAGCCATGTCTAGGCCAAAAATCACTTCGGCACCGTGCGGGCTCCACGAAATAAGCATCGGGGTGTATGGCACCGACTTTGTCGGTGATCGCGGGCAAGCCCGCTCCCACAGGGCCCTTCGTCAGCCGTATGTTCTCTGCGCGTCAGTATATCGATGAAGCCAGGCAACTTCAGCCTGGACCTCACGGCTGCCCAGGCGCCACCAACCGATAGCCCACCCCTGCCTCGGTGATGATGAAGCGTGGCGCGGTCGGGTCATCGCCGAGCTTCTGCCGCACATGCGCCACGACGATCCGCAGGTAGTGGGTATCGTCCACATGAGTCGGCCCCCAGATGTCCTTGAGCAGTTGCTGCTGGGTGATCACCCGCCCGGGATGCGCCGCCAGTTGTGCCAGCAAGGCGTACTCCTTGCGGGTCAGGGGCACCTCGACGCCGTCGAGCATCACTTTGCGGTAGGCGAAATCCACGGTCAGCGGGCCGAAGCTCGCTACCGACTCCACGGCACCGGTTTGCGGGGCGTGGCGAAGCAAGGCGCGGATGCGCGCAAGGAACTCCTGGATGCCGAACGGCTTGGTCACATAGTCATTGGCCCCACCGTCCAGGGCATCGACCTTCTGCACCTCGCTGGCCCGCACCGACAGCACCATCACCGGCACCGCACTCCACTCGCGTAGCTCGCGCAAGACCTGCTGGCCGTCCATGTCCGGCAACCCCAGGTCCAGCACCACCAGGTCGGGCCGCGCGAGGGCAGCCTGGGCCAAACCCTCGCCACCGGTGGCGGCTTCGATCACCTTGTAGCCCTGGGACACCAGGCTGATACGCAGGAACTTGCGGATCTGCGGCTCGTCGTCGATGACCAGGAGGGTGGCGGGCTGGCTCATGGGGTTTCGCGTTCAGGCTCAGGTTGAGTGGGCAACGGCAAGCATAGAGTGATGCAGGTGCCCTGGCCATCGATGCCTTCGCCGACCAGGATCCGCCCGCCATGGGCACCGATCATGCCTTGGCAGATGGCCAAGCCCAAGCCGGTGCCTTGCCCTCCCCGGTCACCACGCGCCGCGGTGTAGAACATGTCGAAGATCTTTTCCCGCTCGGCCACCGGAATGCCCGGCCCCTGGTCGCTGACAGCGAAACACAACTGCTCGTCCTGCGTCGTGACCCGCAGCTCCAGGCGCCCCTTGGCCGGCGAGAAGCGCGCGGCATTCTCCAGCACGTTGACCAGCGCCTGCTCGATCAACGCCGCGTGCACGAACAGCAACGGCAGCTCGGCGGGCACCTCGGTGTGCACGCGCAACGGCGCCAGCACCACACGCAGGCGATTCAGTGCGCTGCCGACGATGTCCGCCGGTGCGACCCAGTCACGGGCGAGCTTCAGGCCGCCATGGCCCAGGCGGGTCATGTCCAGCAGGTTCTGGATGTAGCGGTCCAGGCGCTCGGCCTCGTTGCGAGTGCCTTCCAGCAAGTCCCGGCGGTCATCGGGGGGGATCGCGTCACCCAGGGCGAGCAGGCTGTCGATACTGCCGCGCATGGCCGTCAGGGGCGTGCGCAGGTCGTGGGAGACGGAGGCCAGCAAGGCGCTGCGCAGTTGCTCGGTTTCGCCCTGCAGCCGCGCCGCCTCCAGCTGCTCGGCCAGCCTGGCCCGCGCCAGCGCCTGGGCCAGCGGCTCGCCAAGGGCCATGAGCAGTCGCCGGCGCTGGGCGCTCAACGGTTCGCCGGAACGCGGCAGCACGCCGAGCAGGGCCAACGGCTGCGCCTCCACCGACAACGGCCACCACCACCAGCGGCCATGGGGCAAGGTGTCGCTGCCATGGCCGGCGGCCTGGCCATGCTGCCAGGCCCACTCGGCAGCGGCGCGTTCGTTGTCGGTGAATGACGACGCCTGGCCGCCGGCTACCCGCAGCAATCCTTCGCCGTCGCGCTCCAACAGGCACACCTGCACGTCCTGCCAGCCGCCCAAGTGCTGGCCGGCGGCGTTGAAGACCGCCTGGCGGTCGGTGGCCACGGTCAATCGCCGCGACAGCTCGAGCAATTGGCTGGTCTCGGCCTGGGTTTCGCGCAGGGCCTGCAACTGGCGGCGCTGGCGCGTGGCCAGGTTGCCGGTCAGCGCGGCCATGAACAGGAAGAACATCAAGGTCAGCACGTCCTCTTCGCGCTGGATGCTCAAGGAGAAGTTCGGTGGAATGAACAAGAAGGCGTAGGCCAGGAACGACAGCGCCGCGCACACCAGGGCCGGGCCCAGGCTGCTGCGCACCGCCACCATCAGCACCGCGGCGAGGAACACCAGGGAAATGTTGGGCAAGGCCAGCACGCTCGACACCGCCCACGCCAGGCCAGAGGCCAGCGCGGTGGCCAGTAGCGCCAGCACGTAGTGACGCCAGGCCCAGACCCGTTTGACCGCCACCCGCACCGGCTGCGGTTGTTCATCGCGGTCGAGCACGTTGATCTCCAGGCCATGGCTTTCGCGCAACAAGCGCGCTGCCACACCGGCCCCGAAGAAGCGTCGTCGCAGGCGATTGCGGGATTGCCCCACCAACACCAGGCTGGCCCGACGCTCGGTGGCATGCTGGATGAGGGTTCGCGCCACTTCGCCCCCACGCAGCACCACCACCTCGCCCCCCAGGCGTTCGGCCAGTTGCTGGGCCGCCTGCAAGCACTGGCGCGCGGTTTCGTCGCGCAGGCGGCCGCTGTCCACATGGACCATGCTCCAGGGCAGGTGGCGGCGTTGCGCCACCCGGCTGGCATGGCGCACCAGGCGCTCGGCCTGGTCGTCGCTGTCGACACCGACCAGCAGACGCCCGCGCAGGGCCGGTGCCTCCTGGCCACGCTGGCGGTAGCCGTGGGCCAGGTCGGCATCGACCTGGGCCGCGGCGGTTTGCATGGCCAGTTCGCGCAGGGCGGTGAGGTTGGTCTGGGAGAAGAAGGCATCGATCGCCGCCCGTGCCTGCTCCGGCACATAGACCTTGCCCTCGCGCAAGCGCTCGAGCAGCTCGCGCGGCGGCAGGTCGATCAGCACCAGCTCGAAGGCCTCCTGCAGGACCCAGTCCGGTACGGTCTCGCGCACCTGCACGCCGGTGATGTCGCGCACCTTGTCGTTGAGGCTCTCCAGGTGCTGGACGTTGACCGTGGTGTATACGTCGATGCCGCTGCCCAGCAACTCCTGGACATCCTGCCAGCGCTTGGCATGACGGCTGCCCGGGGCATTGGTGTGCGCCAGTTCATCGACCAACACGAGGGAGGGAGCGGCCTCGAGCAAGCCGTCCAGGTCCATTTCCTCGAGGATCACCCCACGGTATTCGCTGCGTAGCAAGGGTTGCTGCGCCAGGCCGCCGAGCAGCGCCTCGGTCTCGGCGCGGCCGTGGGTCTCGACGACCCCGGCCAGCACCCGTACCCCCTGGCGCTGCTGGGCATGTGCAGCCTGCAGCATGGCGTAGGTCTTGCCCACGCCGGGCGCGGCCCCGAGAAACACCTTGAGCTTGCCGCGCCCCTCGCGCGGCAGGCTCGCCAGCAGCGCATCGGCGCGGGCGGAATCACTCATGTTGCATCCTTTACGTGTACGGCGATCAGGAGTCCTGGGCCTGCTTCGCGGCCCCAACATCAACGTCCGGCATTGTCGCCAACTGGCGCCAGGCGTTCCAAGGCCTGGTTCAGAGCCAGCACGTTGACCACTGGCGGGCCGACCAATGGCTGCAGGGTGGCCTCATCCACCAGCACTTGCAAGCGCTCCACCGCAACCTGGCGCGCCGCCGCCACACGAGGGAGTTGGTAGGCGATCGCCTCGGGCGGCAGGTGCGGGTCCAGGCCGCTGCCGGAGGTGGTCAGCAGCGCCAGGGGCACCGGCCCCTGCTGCGCCTGGTACAGCGCACCGGCATCGGCCCGGCCCCGCTCGGCCAGTGCTGGGTTGCTGGGCGACAGGTTGCTGGCACCGCTGGGGAGCGTGGCATAGCCGGCCGCCGAAGGGCGTGCCTGGAACCAGGCATCCCCCGTGAAACCCTGGGCGATCAGCAGCGAACCGCGCACCCGGCCCTGCTCGTCGCGGACCAGGCTGCCGTTGGCTTGCCCGGGGAAGGCGGCCTGGGCGATGCCGGTCACCAGCAAGGGGTAGAGCACGCCGGTGACCAGGCTCATCAGCAGGATCAGGCTCACGGCTGGGCGTACACAAGGGTTCATGTTCATCTCCTTCAAACTAGGTGCAAGGCATTGAGCAAGAGGTCGATCAGCTTGATGCCGGCGAACGGCACGATGATCCCACCCATGCCGTAGATCAGCAGGTTGCGCCGCAACAGGTGCGCCGCGCTCGCCGCCTGTACCCGCACACCGCGCAGGGCCAGCGGGATCAGCACGATGATGATCAGCGCGTTGAACACGATCGCCGAGAGGATCGCGCTCCGTGGGCTGGCCAGGTGCATCAGGTTGAGCACGCCCAGTTGTGGGTGGATCGAGGCGAACAGCGCCGGCAGGATGGCGAAGTACTTGGCCACGTCGTTGGCGATGGAGAAGGTGGTCAGCGCGCCGCGGGTAACCAGCAGCTCCTTGCCCACCTGGACCACATCCAGCAGCTTGGTCGGGTCGCTGTCCAGGTCGACCATGTTGGCCGCCTCGCGGGCTGCCTGGGTGCCATCGTTCATGGCCATGCCGACATCGGCCTGGGCCAGTGCCGGGGCGTCGTTGGCGCCGTCGCCGCACATGGCTACCAGACGGCCTTCGTTCTGCTCCTGGCGGATGCGCGCCAGCTTCTTCTCCGGCGTGGCCTCGGCCAGCACATCGTCCACGCCCGCCTCGGCTGCGATGGCGGCGGCAGTCAGCGGGTTGTCGCCCGTCACCATCACGGTACGGATGCCAAGTTTGCGCAACTCGGCGAAGCGCTCGCGGATACCGGGCTTGACCACATCCTTGAGGTGGATCACCCCCAACAGGCGCGTGTCGAGGCAGACCAGCAACGGCGTACCGCCACCCTGGGCGATGCGCTCGATTTCACGGGCCAGGGGCACCGGCATTTCCTCGCGTGGCAAACCCACGAAGGCCAGTACCGCGTCGACGGCGCCCTTGCGATAGCGGCGCTGCTGGAAATCGACGCCCGACAGGCGGGTTTCGGCGCTGAAGGCGATCGGTTCGAACGGCTGCTCGCCAGGCGGCTCGATCACGTCCTGCCGCTGGCGCAGGTACTCGACGATCGACTTGCCCTCGGCGGTGTCGTCGGCCAGCGAGGCGAGCAAGGCACCCTCCCCCAGCTCGCGGGCGCTGACGCCCGGCGCGGGGTGCACGGCGCTGCAACGGCGGTTGCCGAAGGTGATGGTGCCGGTCTTGTCGAGCATCAGCGTGTGCACGTCGCCGGCGGCCTCCACGGCGCGGCCGGAACGGGCGATGACGTTCAACCGGACCAGGCGGTCCATGCCGGCGATGCCGATGGCCGAGAGCAGGCCGCCGATCGTGGTCGGTATCAAAGTCACCAACAAGGCGGCGAGGAAGATCAGCGGCAGGCTGCCGCCGGCGAAATGCGCGAATGGCTGCAGGGTCACCACCACGATCAGAAAGATCAGGGTGAGGCCGATCAGCAGAATGTCCAGGGCGATCTCGTTGGGCGTCTTCTGCCGCTTGGCACCTTCGACCAGGGCGATCATGCGGTCCAGGGTCGACTCGCCGGGGTTGCTGGTGATGCGCACCAGCAGCCAGTCGGAAACCAGGCGGGTGTTACCGGTCACCGCCGAGCGGTCGCCCCCGGACTCGCGGATCACCGGGGCGGACTCGCCGGTGATGGCGGCCTCGTTGACCGCGGCGATGCCCTCGAGCACTTCGCCATCGCCGGGGATCAGCTCACCGGCCAGCACCTTGACCACATCGTCCTTGCGCAATTCGCTGGCCGATACCTGTTCGAAATCGCCGCTGGCGGTGCGGCGCCGGGCACTCATGCCCTGGCTGCCCGCCTTGAGGCTGTCGGCACGGGCCCTGCCACGGCCTTCGGCCAGCGCCTCGGCGAAGTTGGCGAACAATACCGTGAACCACAGCCACAAGGTGATCTGCAGCGCCACGCCAGTACCGACACCGCTGCCAGGCACGGCGCACAGTACGCTGGTGAGGGTGGCCGTCAGGGCCACCACCAACATCACCGGCGAGCGCTTGAGCTGGCGGGGGTCGAGTTTGAGGAACGCCTGCACCAGGGCCGGGCGCCAGAGCGCGGAAAAACGGGTGTGATCCGCCCCGCCACGCTGCGCTTTCACTTCAGAAATGGGCATGTTCATGGTGCGTTCCTCAGAAACCAAGGCTCAGGTGTTCGGCGATCGGCCCAAGGGCCAGGGTTGGCAGGAAGGTCAGGCCGCCCACCAGTAGGATGGTCAGCAACAGCAGGGTGGCGAACAGCGGGCCATGGGTGGGGAAGCTGTTCAGCCCCTGGGGCGCGCTCGTCTTCGCCGCCAGGCTACCGGCCAGGGCCAGTACCGGCAGGATGTAGCCGAAGCGGCCGATGAGCATGGCCAGGCCGATCATCAGGTTGTGGAAGACCGTGTTGGCGCCGAAGCCAGCGAAGGCCGAGCCGTTGTTGGCGGTGCCGGAGGTGTAGGCATACAGCAGTTGGCTGAAGCCATGGGCGCCCGGGTTGCTGACCGCACCGGCAGCGCTCGGCAGGCTCGCCGCGATCGCCCCCAGCACCAGCACGCCGACCGGCATCACCAGCAGGCTCGCCACCAGCAACTGCACCTCGCGGGCCTGCAGCTTCTTGCCCAGGTACTCCGGCGTGCGGCCGATCATCAGCCCGGCCAGGAACACCGTGATCAACACGAACAGCAACATGCCGTACAGCCCTGCGCCGACACCGCCGAAGATCACCTCGCCGACCATCATGTCGAGCATGGCCACCAGGCCGGTGAGCGGGTTGAGGCTGTCGTGCATGGCGTTGACCGAGCCGTTGGAAGCCGCGGTGGTGGTCACTGTCCAGAGTACCGAGCCGGTGATGCCGACGCGGCTTTCCTTGCCTTCCAGCGGTGCCTGCTGCTGCACCTGGACGCTGTCCAGGGCCGGGTTGGGCTGGTGCTCGGACCACAGCGCGACGCTGCCCCCCATCAGGAACAGGGCAAGCATGCAGGCGAGGATCGCCCGGCTTTGGCGCAGGTCCTTGACGTAGTGGCCGAACATGAAGACCAGGGCCACGGGGATGAGAATGATCGAGGCCACCTCGAACAGGTTGCTCCAGGCCGTGGGGTTCTCGAAGGGATGTGCCGAATTGCTGCCGAAGAAGCCACCACCGTTGGTACCCAACTGCTTGATGGCGATCTGGTTGGCGGCTGGCCCCAGGGGGATGGTCTGCTCATGACCTTGCAAGGTCATGGCCTGAACAGCGTCGGCGAAGGTCTGCGGTACGCCCTGCCAGACCAGCGCCAGTGCCAGCAGCAGGCATAACGGCAGCAGGCCATAGAGGGTGGCGCGGGTCATGTCGACCCAGAAGTTGCCCAGGGTCGAAGCCGAACGCCGGGTGATCCCCCGGCACAAGGCGACCAGCACGGCAAGGCCGGTAGCCGCGCTGACGAAGTTCTGCACGGTCAGGCCGAGCATCTGGCTCAGGTAGCTGAGCGACGTCTCGCCACTGTAGGCCTGCCAGTTGGTGTTGGTGACGAAGCTCACCGCGGTGTTGAACGCCAGCGACCACTCCTGGCCGGGCAGGTGCTGCGGGTTGAGCGGCAGGTGGCCCTGTAGCGACAACAAGGCGAACAACAGCACGAAGCCGACCAGGTTGAAGGTCAGCAGGGCCAGGGCGTACTGCTTCCAGTTCTGCTCCTGGTCGGCACGCACCCCGGCCAGGCGGTAACAGGCCCGCTCCAACGGGCCGAGGATCGGCGACAGCCAGGTGCGCTGGCCTTCCATCACCTTGTAGTAGAAACGCCCAAGCCAGGGCGCTGGCAGCAGCACGATGGCGAAGAAGGCCAGCAGCAATGCGAAGTCATGACCGTGCATGGCCGCCCCCTAGCCGCGATCGGCGCGCAGCAGCGCCACCAGCAGGTACACCGCCAACGCCACTGCCAGGAGCAGCGACACCTCATCGAGCCTGTTCATGCGAATCTCCCCTTCTTGCGGCGTCGGCCGCTTCAGGGAAATTGTCGAAGAACGGGGCGTAAAGGAACGAGGCCGGAGCGGGTCTCAGGGCATAAAGAATGCGTAAAGGTTTCGGCGCAGTTCAGAGCCTCAAGCTGCAAGCAAAAGCGGATCGTGTTGCTCACTCGGTCTCGCTTTTTCTTGCAGCTTGCAGCTTGCAGCTTACCGTTGCGGTGTTTGCTGCCCAACGTTGCGACTCCAGTCGAGCAGCAGGCTGTAGCCCACCGCCAACAAGGTCGGGCCGATGAACAGGCCGATGAAACCGAAGGCGATCAAGCCGCCGAAGACGCCGAGCAGGACGATCACCAGCGGCAGGTTGCCGCCACGGCTGATCAGGTACGGCTTGAGCACGTTGTCCACGCCGCTGATGATGAAGGTGCCCCAGATCCCGAGGAACACCGCCATGCCGTACTCGCCCTTCCACGCCAGCCAGGCGGTGGCGGGGATCCAGGCCAGCGGCGGGCCCATGGGGATCAGGCTGAGCATGAAGGTGACCAGGCCAAGGACGATGGCCCCCGGCACGCCGGCGATCAGGAAACCGATCATCGCCAGCAGGCCCTGGGCCGCGGCGGTGCCGATCACGCCGTTGACCACCCGTTGCACGGTGGCGGCCACCAGGTCGAGGTAGTACTCGGCGCGCTCGCCCATCAGCCGCTGCAGCAGGCGCAGGACGAAGGCCGCCAGGCGCGGGCCGTCACGGTAGAAGAAGAACACGAAGACCAGGCTCAAGGTCAGCTCGAGGACACCACTGCCGATCTGCGCACTGCGCGCCAGCAACCAGTTACCCACCTGGCCCAGGTAGGGCTTGGCCGAGGCCAGCAGGGCCGCGCCTTGCTGGTCGAGGGACTCCCACCAACCGACCAGGCGCTCGCCGACGAAGGGGATACTGCCCAGCCAGGCCGGTGCATCAGGCAGGCCGTCGACCTGCACGTCCCGCACGAAGGCGGTGGCATCGCGGATATGGTCGGCCAGGTTGAAACCCAGCCACACCAGGGGCAAGGCCACCACGAGAATCCACGCCGCCGTCAACAGGCTGGCGGCAAGGGTTTCGCGCCCACCCAGCGCCCGGGTGAGCAGACGCATCAGCGGCCAGCTGGCGAACGCCAGGATGGCGCCCCAGAGCAGCGCCGAGATGAACGGTGCCATCACCCACAGGCCGGCGCCCAGCAAGGCCAGCAGGAGGATCTGGATCAACAGGCGGTCATTGTTGGCCATGCCGGCGCTCACTCAACGGATCAGTTCCAGGTGCAGCCCGGTCGTCGTCGCCTCCCCCACCTCCAGGCGGGCGCTGCGCACGCCGGCCTTGACCAGCTCCTCGCGCCAGGCCTCGGCCTCGCTGCCGCTGAGGCTGGCGCGCAGGGTGCTGTCCAGGTTCAGGCTGCGCCCGAGCAAAGCCACCCAGGCCGGTTGCGGGGAGGCAAGATCAGGGTAGTCCAGCTTGCCGGTGTCGCGCAGTTCGCGCAGCACCGTGGCCGGGGTCGGCAGCAGTTCGCCCAGCGGGCTGCTGGCGACGAACTCCTCGACATGCAGGTAGGCCCGGCGGTTGCCACGGGTCACGCTGTAGAGCGCGACCAGGGTATCGGCCTCTTCGGCGGAGCGACGCAGGAGGATGAACGCCTGCTGCTCGTCGCCGCCGTTGAGGCGAGCATTGCCGAACACCTGGTTGGCCCACAGGCTGGCCTCGCCGCAGTCACGCCCCTGGCACCAGAACAGCGGATAGCCGCCCTCGCGCTGCAGGGCTTCGCGGGCACTGGTGAACGCCTCGCGGGCGGTGCGCTCGACAGGCAGCTCGTAGGTGACGGAACTGACCAGGCCACGGCTCTCGACCTTCTCCTCGACCCGCAGCCGCCCACTGATCCTGCGCAGTCCTCCCATGGGGTAGACCCGCTCCTGCTCCACCGCCGGGCGCTGGTCGACCACCTTGGCATCCACCGGTACCGGCAGGCTAGCGGCCCACAGCAGTGGGCTGGCGAAGCCCAGGCAGCCGACGATGAAGGTACGAATGGGTGCACGCGCGCTCATCGGCCACCCTTGCCGCAGGCGGCGCCGGTGAAAAGCTCATGGATGTCTGGCATGTATGGTTGTCTCCCTGTTCAACCCGCCAAGCCTCGACACTTGTCCGGTGCAAGTCAAGAAAAGCCGAAGAAGCGATTGAAACAGTCTGCAACAAGGGCTGCCCCCTGTTCGTCGTTCAGGTGCAGGTGATGGCCCCCGGGTAGCATGGCCTGCTCAAAGGGTAGCTGCTCCAGCAACGCCGTGTGGCGAGCGAGCATGCCGTCAGCGGCCACCACCAGGCAGACCGGGCAACTGACCCGCTGCACGAAGGCCATGGCCTGGGCGTGGTTCAAACGCACCGCCGACGGCAAGGTCAAGCGGCTGTCGCTGCGCCAGCTGTAGCCGCCCGGCACCGGCATCAGGCCGCGCTGGGCGAGCAGTTCGGCGGCTTCACGGCTGACCGCGACCATGCCCTTCATCCGCGCCTGCACACCCTCTTCCAGGGTCGCGTAGACCGACTTGCGCTTGCCCTCCAGGCGCAGTTGCGCCTGCAGCGCCATCCCCAGGCGTTCGGCGGCGCCCTGCTCGTCCGCCGTGGGCGGGAGGACGCCATCGATCAACGCCAGGTGGCTGACCCGCTCCGGCAAGGCGCCGGCCAGCTGCACCGAGATGATCGCCCCCAGCGAATGCCCGAGCAGGCCGAAACGCGGCCAGCCCAGTTGCTCGGCAACCCGCAGCACGTCATGGGCATAGTCGGCCAGGGCGTAGCCGGCGCCGGGCGGACGATGCTCGGAGTAGCCGTGCCCGGCCAGGTCCAGGGCGACGATGCGCAGGCCCTTCAACCGTGGCGCCAGGCGGACGAAGCTGTTGGCGTTGTCCAGCCAGCCATGCAGGGCGATCACCGGCACGCCATCGGCCGGGCCGAACAGGTGCGCCGCCAGTTCGATATGGCCCAGGCTCAGGCGGATCTCCTCGACCTGGGCGCTCATGCCTGGCTCCAGCGGTCGAACAGCCCCTTGATCAGGCTGGCGGTATCGTCTGGCCGCTCCAGCGGGAACATGTGCCCACCCGGCACACAATGGTACTCGCCCCGTGGCATGCCCCGCACCGCCAGGGCGTGATGGCGGCGGATCACTCGGCTGCGATCGCCACGGACCATCGCCAACGGCACCTGCAACTGACGCGCCGGTGCCGGGCTGACATGGGGGATGCTGCGGTAGATACGGATCTCCGTGGCGGGGTCGAAGCGCAGGTGCAGCCCCTCCTGGCCAGCCTGCAGGCCATGCTCCAGGTAGGCCTCCAAGCACTCGGGATCGAAGTGCCGGAACAATGTCTTGCTGGCGAAGTAGGCCCGTGCGCTCTCACGGTCGGCGAAGGCCTCGCGTCGGCCCAGGGTACGGCCGGCCGGGGTGATCCGGTCGATGAAACCGAAGCGCTTGGCTGCGCGGATCAGCCACTGGTCAGCGCGGGTCAGCACTGGCGAGTCGAGCATCACCACGCCGCGGTAGTACTGTGGGCAACGCAGGGCGGCATGCAGGTGCAGCACCCCGCCGAGGGAATGCCCGACACCCCATACCGGCTGGTCCTGGCGGGCCAGGTGGTGCAGCAGTTCGTCGACCAGGTTCTGCCAGTTGTCGTTCACCGGGAAGCGCGGGTCGTGGGCATGCTGCGCCAGGTGCCGGACCTGGTAGTCCGGCGCCAGGGCAGCGAACAGCTTGCCGTAAGTGGCCGAAGGGAAGCCGTTGGCGTGGGCGAAGAAGATCTGCTGCGACATGACCGCCGGGACCGCGTGGGGGATGATGGCCCATTGTCGGCAAGGTGCGCCGGGGCGGCAACGTTCGGAAAGGTCATCGCCCATGACGATCAGGTCATTTGCGGCCTGGACCGCCAGCGCGCTTTAGGGTCTACCCCTTCTACAGCGCTGGGTTTGGCAAATGCTGGGGCCGCTATAGCCAAGCCTCAACCAGGATGATACAGGCCACGCAACGTCATCACCCCCGCCAGCGGCCAGTCCCCCTCCAGCTCGGCCAGGCTGGCAGTGCTCATCGGCGCCGGCTGCTGGCCATGGCCATGCTCCAACAGGCCAACCAAAGTCCCCACCAGCGGCTGGTGGCTGACCAGCAGCACCTGCTCCAGCCCCAGGCGCTCCAGCTCGCCGATCACCTGCCCGGCATCGTGGTCGGACGTGAGCCAGGGCACGGTGCGCACCGGCTCGGCGAAACCGAGGGCCTCGTGCACCAGCGCCGCGGTCTGCTGCGCCCGCACGTAGGGGCTGGCAAGGATCGCCTGCAGTGGCTGGCCCAGTAGGCGTGCAGCGCTGCGCAGGACCTGCTCGCGGCCGTGGGCGGTCAGGCGCCGCTCGGCATCGCTGTTGGCACGCGGCTCGGCCTCGCCATGGCGCAGCACCCAGACCTTCACAGCTTCGGCTCCTCGTCGCGTACCGGATGCGCCGCCGGCGCCACCGCATGCGGCGTCTCGCCCTCAGGGGCGCGTGGCGCCGGCCAGTCGGCGAACGGCCAGGGTTTCTGGTCGCTGTGGAAGGTGCCGAAGCGGCCAATCTGCGCCAGGTACTGGCTCAGGCTGTCGCCGAAGTTCATCAGGCTGGCGCTGGGTGCGCCATAGATCAGGCGATAGATCAGCTGGACCAGCACCAGGCCACCGAGCAACAGTTCGGCCAGTTGCCAGATCACCAGGAAAACCAGCATCCACAGCACCCGCAGGATGATCGATTCGCGCTGGGCGCGGTTGGCAGTGTCGTTCATGTCGTGCTCCGGATCAGTTGAAACCGCTGGTGGAAATGAAATCGACATCGGTCTTGGGCTCGGCACGCATCAGGTGCTCGATCACCTGGTTCAGCGTGCGCCCCTCGAACAGGATGGCGTGCAGCCCCGCCACCAGCGGCATGTAGACCTGCATCTGCTGGGCCTTGGCCTTGAGCACCTTGAGGGTGTTGACGCCCTCGGCCACCTCGCCCAGGCGGCTGACCGCCTGCTCCAGGGTCAGGCCCTGGCCCAGGGCATGGCCGACCTGGTAGTTGCGGCTCTTGGGTGAGGAGCAGGTGACGATCAGGTCGCCCACGCCGGCGAGGCCGAGGAAGGTCATGGGGTTGGCGCCCAGGCTCACGGCGAAGCGGGTCATTTCCGCCAGGGCGCGGGTAATCAGCATGCTCTTGGTGTTTTCGCCCATGCCCAGGGCCACGGCCATGCCGGCGATGATCGCATAGACGTTCTTCAGCGCACCGCCGAGCTCGACGCCGAAGCGGTCGGCACTGGCGTAGACGCGGAAGGTGCGCCCATGCAGGACGGCCTGCACGCGCTGGCAGAGCGCCTCGTCCTCGCTGGCGACCACGGTGGCGGTCAGGGCATGCTCGGCGATCTCGCGGGCCAGGTTCGGCCCTGAGAGCACACCGATGCGGGCCTGGGGTGCGATCTCTTCGAGGATCTGGCTCATCAGCTTGAAGCTCTGCGCCTCGATGCCCTTGGTCAGGCTGACCAGGCATTTGCCACGCAACAGCTCGGCATGGGGCGCCAGCACGACGCGCAAGGCGCTGGATGGCAGGGCGACGAAGACCAGTTCACAGGCCTGCAGGGTGGCCAGCAGGTCATTGACCGGCTCGACGCCCTCCAGCAGGCGGATGCCCTTGAGGTAGCGCGGGTTCTCGCGGTTCAGGCGCATGGCCTCGGCCTGTTCCGGGTCGCGCATCCACTGCCGCACCGGGACACCGTTCTCCGCCAGCAGGTTCGCCACGGCGGTACCGAAGCTACCGCCTCCCAGAACTGCAACAGGTTGCTGTTCAGTCATATTCAATCCATTAAACCAATATATAAATGTAAGTGGCGACCGGAGCATTATACGGCGCGCTTACGCCAGAACCAGCGTCTCGCTCTCCCAACCCGAAGCCACCCCCGCTTTTCCTTGCAGCTTGCAGCTTGTGGCTTGTGTCTCACCGCCCGACTGGAAAAACCCCCACGGTCGGTTAACATGCCTGACTCATCCCTGAAACAAGGCCGTACCGTGTTCCCTGGCACGCCACCCTTCCCTCGCCTGCTATTGCTGACTGCCCTGGTGGGCGGGCCGGCCGTGGCCGACGACCTGTTCCTCGACAACCAGGACCTGCCACAGATTCTGACCGCCACCCGCCTGAAACAGTCCCCCGCGGCGGTGCCCGGCAGCATGACCGTGCTCGACCGCGAGCTGATCCGTGCCAGCGGCGCCCGAGACATTCCCGAGCTCATGCGCCTGGTGCCGGGGATGATGATCGGCTATGGCGCCGGCAACCAGCCGACGGTCAATTACCACGGCAGCAACGTCAACGACGCCCGGCGCATGCAGGTACTGATCGATGGCCGCTCGGTGTACCGCGCTGGCTTGGCCACGGTGGACTGGAGCGACATCCCGCTGGCAATGGAAGACATCGAGCGGATCGAAGTGTTCCGTGGCCCCAATACCGTCAGCTATGGCGCCAACGCCCTGATGGCGGTGGTCAACATCCTCACCCGCAACCCCGCCGACAGCCATGGCACGCGGCTGAAGGTCACCCGCGGCCAGGACGGCATCAACGACTACTACGTCAGCCATGGTTTCGGCTGGGACGGTGGCGACCTGCGCCTGTCACTGTCCGGCATGCAGGACGACGGCTTCGACAGCGACCAGTTCGGCCAGGACTACCGCGACAGCCGACGCCTGAACCGCTTCAACCTCAGCGTCAGCCACAACCTGGCGCCCAACCAGACCCTGGAATGGCAACTGGCGGCCAAGGAAGGCAGCAACCAGCGGCCCTACACCTACGAGCCGGTGTTTCCCTTCGTCACCGCCCGTGGCGACAACGCCGACGTCAACGCCAAGGACTACGCAGGCTCGGTGCGCTGGAACATCGATTTCAACCCCGAGCACAGCCTGTACGTCCAGGGTTCGGCCCAGCACTTCGACCGCCAGCAGGTGTGGCGTGCCTGTGACGCGGCCCTGGCGTTCAGCCCCGAACTGACCCGGCTGTGGCAACTGAACCCCGACTACGCCGAGCAGGTGGCCCGCCGGGCTTTCGACCCGCCCAACAGCAGCGACCCGGTGCAGCAGGCCCTGCGCGACCAGATCAAGAACCAGTGGGACAACCTCGGCGGCAAGCAGGTGGTGTGCGGCGACGTCGACCAGAGCACCCGCGAGACCCGCTACGACCTGGAGATCCAGGACACCCTCAGCCTGACCGACAACCTGCGCCTGCTCAGCGGCATGAACTACCGCTACGACCGGGCCGATTCGCAGACCTATTTCAACGGCGCCCTGGACGACCAGACCTGGCGCCTGTTCGGCCAGTTGGAATGGCGCGCCGATGAGCACTGGATCCTCCAGGGTGGGGCGATGTTCGAGGACACCCGCCTCTCTGGCAGCTCACTGACCCCGCGCCTGGCGGTCAACTACCTGATCACCCCGCGCCACGGCCTGCGCGCGGTGTACTCCGAAGCGGTGCGCTCGCCCGACATGTTCGAGAACAACGTCAACTGGAGCTACCGGGTCAACAACCTCAGCCCCACCGCGTTCGGCCAGCAGCACGCCGAGTATTTCGTCAAGACCCGTGGCCCGGGCAACCTCGACCAGGAGCGCATGCGCTCGCGGGAGCTGGGCTACAACGGCCACTTCAGCGACATCGACCTGAGCATGGACGTGAAGCTGTTCTATGACGAGATCACCGGCATGATCAGCGAGCCGCTGCGCAACAACCAATACATCGCCAGCAATGCCAACAAGGCCCGCTTCAGCGGCAGCGAGGCGCAACTGGACTGGCGCCCCACCCAGCACGACCGCTTGCGCCTGACCTATGCCTATGTCGACGCCTGGGCCAGCAACCCCGCCGACCGCCGTCTCAGTGCCCGCAACAGTGGCTCGGCCGGGTGGATGCGCGACTGGGGCGACGGCTGGTCCAGCGCGCTGTTCTACTATGGCGACGACGCCCTCAACCAATACCGCTACGAGCGCCTCGACCTGCGCCTGGCCAAGCGCATTCGCCTGCAGGGCACCAGCCTGGAACTGGCCGCGCTCTGGCAGCAGCGCCTGGACGACGAGCCGATCACCGCCCCGCAGAACCGCTATGACAGCCGCCACCGCCTGAGCGTCAGCGCGGAGCTTGAGTTCTGATGCGCCGCCTGCTGGGCCTGCTGCTGTTATGCCTGTGGCCGCTGGGGTCGCTGTCGGCCGGCGAAGTCCTGCTGGTCGGCGCCGAAGACCAGCCCGGTATCCGCAGCTTCGTCGCGGCCCTGGACGCACGTCGCAGCCACGACCAGGTACGTTTCCAGACAGTGACCGAGCTGCCACGCCCGGGCCAGTTGAAAGCCGACATCCGCCTGGTGCTGCTCGACGGCGTCGCCCTCGACTGGCGCATGACCGAGGCAGCCGGGCCACCCGCCCTGGCCTTGCGGGTCAGCCGGGTGCAGGCCGAACAGCGCCTGGGCAAGGCCCGTCCGGCCTTCCTCAGCCTGCTGTGGAGCGACCCGCCCCCGGCCCGGCAACTACGCCTGACCCGCTACCTGCTGCCCCAGGCACGACGGGTCGGGGTGCTGTACGGCGAGCACAGCCGCTTCCTGCTCGACGAACTGCGCCTGGCCGCCAGCCCGCTGGGCCTGGAGATCGTCGCCCAGGACTGGCCCGACCCGCGCGACAGTCGTCCGTTGCAGCACCTGCTGGGTAGCAGCGACGTGCTGCTGGGCATCGACGACCCCCACCTGTACAACTCCACGACCGCCAAGAACGTGCTGCTCAGCAGCTATGGCCGGCAAATGGCCTTGATCGGGCCAAGCGCCGGCTTCGTCCGCGCCGGCGCCCTGGCGAGCACCTACAGCGACCAGGACGACTGGCTGGCGGTGCTCGACCGGCTGCTCGACCAGGCGCCGGCCCGCTGGCCGCGCAGCCTCTACCCCGAGCACTTCGGAGTCAGTGGCAACCAGCAGGTGGCACGGGCCCTGGGCCTGGAGCCGATCGATCCGAAGGCCGCCGCCCTGGCCCTGGCCGAAGGAGAACCCACCCCATGAGCAGACGCCTGAGCTGGGACATCCACACCCGTACCCAGATCATCAGCCTGGGCCCAGCGCTCCTGTTGACCCTGCTGCTGATCAGTTTCTTCACCTTCGTGCGTATCCAGGACCTGCGCCAGGAGCTCAACCACACCGGCCAACTGATCGCCAACCAACTGGCCCCGGCCTCCGAATACGGGGTGATCTCGGGCAACAACGAGGTGCTGGAGAGCCTGATGCGGGCCACCTTGAGCATTCCCCACGTGCGCTTCCTGGAGGTGCAGGACAGCCGCAACCACATCCTGGTGTACGTGGAACAGGGCAGCGAGAACAGCAGCCGGTCCCAGCGCGTGGAAGTGTTCCAGGCCCCCATCCGCCTGCAGCAGATCCGCCTGGACGACGACTTCCTGCAACAGGGCGACATGCCCACCCCGAGCGTCGGCGACGATTACCTCGGGCGGGTGATCGTCGGCATGTCCGACGATGCCTTCAGCCAGCGCCAGCAGGAAATCGTCATCAAGGCCGGCATCCTCGCCCTGTTCGCCCTGCTGTTCACCTTCCTGCTGGCGCGACGCCTGGCCAGGAGCCTGGCCAAGCCGATCAGCGACATGGGCCACGCGGTCAAGGCGATCCAGCAGGGCGAGTTCAATGCGCCGGTCCCGGTGGTCGACGACAGCGAGCTGGGCCACCTGGCCCGTCACATCAACAACCTGGCCAGCGCCCTGGAGCAAGCCAGCCACGAGCAGAAACAGGCCATCGCGCAATTGATCCAGGCCCGCGAGGAGGCCGAGCAGGCCAACCGGGCCAAGTCGGACTTCCTGGCGATGATGAGCCATGAGCTGCGCACCCCCATGAATGGCGTGCTCGGCATGCTGCAGTTGCTGGAAACCACCCAGCTGACCAGCGAACAGGCCGAATACACCGCGGTGGCCAGCGAATCCACCGGCCACCTGCTCAAGGTGATCAACGACATCCTCGACTTCTCGCGGATCGAGCGCACCGCCCTGGAGCTGGAACACATCGGCTTCAACCTGGGCGAACTGATCGCCAGCAGCGTCCAATCGTTCCAGCACAGCGCTCAGCAGCGTGGCCTGGACCTGCGCCTGCAACAGCAGCCGGGGATCGAGCGGCTGGAGGTGACGGGCGACCCGACCCGGATCCGTCAGATCCTGCTGAACCTGATCGGCAACGCCCTGAAGTTCACCGAACAAGGCGAAGTGCACGTGCAGACCCACTGGCAGGTGCTCGATCAGCAACAGGTCTGGTTCACCTGTGCGGTGCGCGACACCGGTATCGGCATCGACAACGAACGGCTGGAGATGATGTTCGTCGCCTTCCAGCAGGCCGACAGCTCGATTTCCCGGCGCTACGGCGGCACCGGCCTGGGCCTGGCGATCGCCCGCACCCTGGCCGAGCGCATGGGGGGCCGCTTGCGGGGCGAGAGCCGTGAAGGCCTGGGCTCGACCTTTACCCTGGAGATCCCCCTGACCTTGGCCAGCGCCCCTGCGGCCCTGCTCCCAGGCAACGTAGAGCAGGGCCAGCCTGCCGCCCTGGGCGGCCGGATCCTGTTGGTGGAGGACAATCCGGTCAACCAGAGCGTCATCGAGGCCATGCTGCGTAGCCTGGGCTTCGATGTCAGCGTGGCGCTCGATGGCCTGCAGGCCATCGAGCAGGTGCAGCAGCAGTCGTTCGCGGCCGTGCTGATGGACTGCCGCCTGCCCCGGATGGACGGCTACGAAGCCACCCGGCGCATCCGCCTGCTACCCCGCGGCGCCCAAGTACCGATCATCGCCCTGACCGCCAATGCCCTGCAGGGCGACCGCGAGCGCTGCCTGGCCATCGGGATGAACGATTACCTGAGCAAACCCTTCAAGCGCACCGACCTGCAGCAGGTCCTGCAACGTTGGCTGCCCGGGCAGACAGCTGCGACTGGCGATAAAAGCTAAATTGCGGCAGTCTAGAGGCTGGACAGAACCCATCACTGGGCCTGAAAATACCGGTTTCAGTGCACACCTGTACTTCTTTTGCCAGGTGCGCTGTGACTTTCACCACAACGCAATAGTCTACCTGTAGGCTGCCGCCCCGGACTCAGAGGGTTCCGGGCCGGCCGGGAAGATTCATCCCCTGCCGCAGGGGGTTATTGAGGAGCTCGCATGACCAAACAACACGCCTTTACTCGGGAAGACCTGCTGCGCTGCAGTCGCGGTGAGCTGTTCGGCCCCGGTAATGCGCAACTGCCCGCCCCGAACATGCTGATGGTCGATCGCATTACCCATATCAGCGAGGAAGGCGGCAAGTTCGGCAAAGGTGAATTGGTCGCCGAGCTGGATATCAATCCGGACCTGTGGTTCTTCGCCTGCCACTTCGAAGGCGATCCGGTCATGCCGGGCTGCCTGGGCCTGGACGCCATGTGGCAGTTGGTCGGTTTCTTCCTCGGCTGGCAGGGCCTGCCGGGCCGTGGCCGTGCGCTGGGCTCGGGTGAAGTGAAGTTCTTCGGCCAGGTCCTGCCGGAAGCGAAGAAGGTCACCTACAACATTCACATCAAGCGCGTCCTGAAGGGCAAGCTGAACATGGCCATCGCCGATGGCTCGGTCAGCGTCGATGGCCGCGAGATCTACACCGCCGAAGGCCTGCGGGTCGGCGTGTTCACCTCCACTGACAATTTCTAAGGGTTATTCGCATGCGCCGCGTCGTTATCACTGGTCTGGGCATCGTATCGTGCCTGGGCAATGACAAAGCTACCGTCACCGAAAACCTGCGCAAGAGCCGTCCGGGCATTCGTTTCAACCCGGAATACAAGGAAATGGGGCTGCGTAGCCAGGTTTCCGGCTCCATCGACCTCAACCTCGAAGAACTGATCGACCGCAAGGTCTTCCGCTTCGTCGGCCACGCCGCCGCCTATGCCTACCTGGCCATGGAGCAGGCGATCAAGGACTCGGGCCTGACCGAAGAACAGGTGTCCAACCCGCGCACCGGCCTGATCGCCGGCAGCGGCGGCGCCTCGACCCTGAACCAGATGGAAGCGCTGGACATCCTGCGCGAGAAGGGCGTCAAGCGTGTCGGCCCGTACCGCGTCACCCGTACCATGAGCAGCACCGTCTCGGCGTGCCTGGCCACGCCGTTCAAGATCAAGGGCCTGAACTACTCCATCGCCTCGGCCTGCGCCACCAGCGCACACTGCATCGGCACCGCCATGGAGCAGATCCAGATGGGCAAGCAGGACATCGTCTTCGCCGGCGGCGGTGAAGAAGAGCACTGGAGCCAGTCGTTCCTGTTCGACGCCATGGGCGCCCTGTCCACCAAGCGCAACGAGACGCCGGAGCTGGCCTCGCGCGCCTACGACGCCGACCGTGATGGCTTCGTCATCGCGGGCGGTGGTGGCATGGTGGTGGTCGAGGAGCTGGAACACGCCCTGGCCCGTGGCGCCAAGATCTATGCCGAGATCGTCGGCTACGGCGCCACCTCCGACGGCTACGACATGGTCGCCCCGAGCGGCGAAGGCGCGATCCGCTGCATGCAGCAGGCGCTGTCCACCGTCGACGCCCCGATCGACTACCTGAACACCCACGGCACCTCGACCCCGGTCGGCGATGTCGCCGAGATCAAGGGCGTTCGCGAAGTGTTCGGCGACAAGGCACCGAAGATCAGCTCGACCAAGAGCCTGTCCGGCCACTCCCTGGGCGCCGCCGGTGTCCACGAAGCGATCTACTGCCTGCTGATGATGGAAAACAACTTCATCGCCGGCTCCGCCAACATCGACGAGCTGGACCCGGAAGTCGCCGACATGCCGATCCTGTGCAAGACCGAGGAAAACGCCAAGGTCGACACCGTCATGAGCAACAGCTTCGGCTTCGGTGGCACCAACGCCACCCTGGTGCTCAAGCGCTGGCAGGGCAAGTGATGCCTTGAAGGCCTGTTGAAAACGCCCCGACCGGTTCGGGGCGTTTTCTTTTGTACCGCCTCCCAGGCCGCCCTCACAGCCTGTGCGGGACCGCTTCGCGCCCCAATACCATCCAGACCGCTCAATGCCCTTTGGGCAGTACCGCCAGGAAATTGCCCCGCGCCACCTTGTCCGCCACCTCTGGCGGCAAGGCATCCAGGAACGGGTCGAAGGCGTGCATCTGCTCCCCCAGGCTGGAGAACCGCCCGACCACATCGGACCCTAGCATGAAACGATCGGGAAACCGTTTCACGAGCTCGACCCAAGCCTGCCTGGGCTTGCCCTGCCCATCCAGCAGGTAGGGCTCCAGCACGCTCCAGGACAGGTCGACATACAGGTTCGGATAGTCCTCCAGCAGCCGGCTCAGCAGCGGCAGGAGGAAGTTCATGCGCGTCTGGTGGCGGTGGATCTCCATGCTGGTCCCGGCATGGGCCCAGATGAAGCGGGTATGCGGATGGTTGCGCAGCGGCTCCTCGATTTCCGCCAGGTACAGCGGATTACGCTCGCGCTTGGAAGTGACGTTGGAGTGGATCAACACCGGCAGGTCACGCTCGGCCGCCAGGTGGTAGATACGGGTCATGGCCTCGTTGTTGGCCCTGGGGGTGTCGCCGGTGGTCAGGGCGGTGAGGTCGTCGTGGCGGGTGAAGACCTCGCCGATCCCCTGCCAGAGCCCGGGATACAGGTCGAGCATGCGCTCGATATGGCTGACGGCGTTCTTGTCCACCGGGTTGAAGCCACTGAGAAACGGATGGAAGCGACGCCGTTGCTCCGGCGGCAGGCGCTCCAGGGCGGCCGCCACATAAACATCGGTAGCGCTGTACCAGTAGGCATCGGCATCATCCCCGGCGTAATAGCGTGGGCGCTTGGGCTCATCCTCGTGCCATTTCTTGGCCACCGGGATGCCCGAGATCATCGATTGCTCGATCCCCGCCTCGTCCATGGCCTTGAGCAAGGCCGGCATGCCCTCGCTCTCCTGGAAGAAATCGACGTAATGCAAGTGGGCGTCACTGTAGCGGTAGTCACGTGCCTGCGCGGCCAGGCACAGCCCTCCAGACAACAGCAAGCAGGCCAGTGCTCTGGCGATCATGGGCAGCTTCCTTCTCCAAGTACGAACAGAGTAGACCGGCAAGCACAGCGGACGGTTCAGCGACGGCCGCCAACCCGCTATGCTTGGGGCATCCACCGCCTTGCCTGGAGCCCTGTCATGAGCAGCCCACTGGTCATCCACCCACGCGCCGAATCGGTCGAGGGCCAGCCCATCCTGCGTCCGCTGCCTTCGGCCCAGTGCCGCAGCGTCGGCCCCTTCGTGTTCTTCGACCACATGCTGGAGACCGACTACGCACCGGGCAGCGGCATGGACATCCGCCAGCACCCGCACATCGGCCTGTCGACCCTGACCTACCTGTTCGAGGGCGAGATCCTGCACAAGGACAGCCTGGGCTCCGAGCAGCGCGTGCTGCCCGGCGAGGTCAGCTGGATGACCGCCGGCCGCGGCGTCGCCCATGTCGAACGCACTCCCGTGGACAGCGTGGCCGCAGGGTCGCGCCTGCATGGCCTGCAGGTCTGGCTGGCATCGCCACGCGAGGCCGAGCAGGGGCCGGCCAGCTACAGCCACCACCCAGCGGACAGCCTGCCGGTCAGCGACAGCCTCGGCGTGCGCATCTGCATGATCGCCGGCGAAGGTTTCTGCCTGCGATCCCCAGTGCCGGTGCTCTCCCCTACCCTCTACGCCCATGTGCGGATGCAGCCGGCCACGACCCTGAACGTGCCGACGGAGCATGCGCAGCGTGCCCTGTACCTGCTCGATGGTGAACTGTTGCTCGGAGAGGACGAGGTCGACCCGTGCAGCCTGGTCGTGCTGCCGGAGGGCGAAGAGGTGACGCTGTACGCGCAAAGCGAATGCCAGCTGGTGCTTATCGGCGGCGCGCCACTGGATGGGCCACGGCGGATGAACTGGAACTTCGTGGCCAGCGATCCGGAGCTGATCGAACAGGCCCGTGCGCGCTGGGCGGCGGGTGACTGGCCCAGGGTGCCGGGGGAGACTTCGCGGATCGAACTGCCTCGCTGACGTGGGGCCGCTTCGCGGCCCCACCCAGGCACCTCAGCCCTGGAAGACCTCCGCCAGCAGGTTGTGCATGGCACGGAAGGCCCGCTCCGAGGTACGCCGGTCATACTGCATCTTGCCCGGCACGTTCGCCCCAGGATCGGTGAACGAATGCACCGCCCCACCATAGCTGACCAGTTGCCAGTCGACCTTGGCGGCGTTCATCTCATCCTCGAAGGCCGGCAACTGCTCCTTGGCCACCAATGGGTCGGACGCCCCGTGCAGCACCAGCACCGAACCCTGGATACGCTTGGCATCGGCCGGGTTCGGCGTGTCCAGGGTGCCGTGGAAGGAGACCGTGGCCTTGAGATCGGCCCCGGCACGGGCCAGTTCCAGGGCGCAACAGCCACCGAAGCAGAAACCGAAAGCCGCCACCTTGCCCGGCTCCAGCAGCGCCTTCGATTGCCCCAGCAATTGCGCCAGGGCTTCTTCCATGCGCTTGCGCAGCTCGCCGCGATCGTTCTTCAGCGGCATCATCGCCGCCCCCGCCTCATCGGCGTTGGATGGCCGCACCGATTGCCCATACAGGTCGGCGATCAGCACCACATAGCCTTTCTCGGCCACTTCCTTGGCGATCCGCTCGGCACCCTCGCCAATCCCCATCCAGTTCGGCGCCATCACCAAGCCCGGCTGAGGCAACGCGCCCGGCGTGTAGACCAGGCGGCTCTCATAAGCCTTGCCCGACAGGTGATAGACCAGCGACTCGACGATTACCTTGCTCATCAAACCCTCCTTGCACCATGAAAAAAGCCCGCCGAAGCGCAATGTCAGTCAGTTAAGCGGCGCTTTGTCATTTTTGGGGCTACCTTGCAGCCCATCGCCGGCAAAGCCGGCTCCCACAGGGACCGCGGCGACCACACATGATGCGGTTTGCACGGACAATGTGGGAGCCGGCTTGCCGGCGATGGGGCGCGAAGCGGCCCCAAATGGCAACTGAAAGTCTTAACTGACCGGCATTGCGCCGAAGCGGGCTTTCCTTGCATCAACTCAAGCAGACAGCTCGACCAGCAGCTTGTTCAGGCGACGAACGTAGGCCGCCGGATCCTTCAGGCTGTCACCGGCCGCCAGGGCCGCCTGGTCGAACAGGATGTGCGACAGCTCGGCGAAGCGATCCTCGCTCTGCTCGTTGTCCAGCTTCTCGATCAGCGGGTGGCCCGGGTTGAACTCGAAGATCGGCTTGGCTTCCGGTACCTTCTGCCCGCTGGCTTCGAGGATCTGGCGCATCTGCAGGCCCAGGTCCTGTTCGCCGATGGCCAGGATCGCCGGCGAGTCGGTCAGGCGGTGAGAGACCCGCACCTCGGCGACGCTGTCGCCCAGCGCGGTCTTCAGGCGCTCGACCAGGCCTTCCTTCTCCTTGGCAATCTCTTCCTGGGCTTTCTTGTCTTCTTCGGAATCCAACTGGCCCAGGTCCAGGTCGCCGCGGGCGACATCGACGAAGCCCTTGCCGTCGAACTCGTTGAGGTAGCTCATCAGCCACTCGTCGATGCGGTCGGTCAGCAGCAGGACCTCGATGCCCTTCTTGCGGAAGACTTCCAGGTGCGGGCTGTTCTTGACCTGCGCGTAGGTTTCGCCGGTCAGGTAGTAGATCTTGTCCTGGCCTTCCTTGGCGCGGGCCAGGTAGTCGGCCAGGGCGACGCTCTGCTCGCCACTGTCGTCATGAGTGGAGGCAAAGCGCAGCAGGCCGGCGATCTTCTCCTTGTTGGCGAAGTCCTCGGCCGGGCCCTCTTTCATCACCTGACCGAAGTTCTTCCAGAAGCCCTTGTACTGCTCGGGCTCGTTCTTCGCCAGCTTCTCCAGCATGTCCAGCACGCGCTTGGTCAGGGCCGTCTTCATCGAATCGATGATCGGGTCCTTCTGCAGGATCTCGCGGGAGACGTTCAGCGACAGGTCGTTGGAGTCGACCACACCCTTGATGAAACGCAGGTACAGCGGCAGGAACGACTCGGCCTGGTCCATGATGAACACGCGCTGCACGTACAGTTTCAGGCCGCGTGGCGCTTCGCGCTGGTACAGGTCGAACGGCGCACGGGCCGGCACGTACAGCAGCGAGTTGTATTCCAGCTTGCCTTCGACCTTGTTGTGGCTCCAGGCCAGCGGGTTCTCGAAGTCGTGGGCGATGTGCTTGTAGAACTCCTGGTACTCCTCGTCCTTGACCTCGGTGCGCGGACGGGTCCACAGGGCGCTGGCGCGGTTGACGGTTTCCCATTCCTGGGCCGGCTGCTCCTCGCCCTCGGCGGCCGCAGGCTGCTGCTTGGGCAGCTCGATCGGCAGGGCGATGTGGTCGGAGTATTTCTTGACGATGTTGCGCAGGCGCCAGCCGTCGGCGAACTCTTCCTCGCCCTTCTTCAGGTGCAGGACGATACGGGTGCCGCGCTGGGGCTTGTCGACGGTGGCGACTTCGAACTCGCCCTCGCCCTTGGACGACCAGTGCACACCCTCGGCGGCTGGCAAGCCGGCGCGACGGCTGAAGACGTCGACCTTGTCGGCGACGATGAACGCCGAATAGAAGCCGACGCCGAACTGGCCGATCAGGTGCGAGTCCTTCTTCTGGTCACCGGTCAGGCTCTTCATGAAGTCGGCGGTGCCGGACTTGGCGATGGTGCCCAGGTGGGTGATGACGTCCTCGCGGCTCATGCCGATACCGTTGTCCTCGAGGGTCACGGTGCCGGCATCCTTGTCGAAGCTCACGCGGATCTTCAGATCGGCATCGCCCTCGAGCAGTTCAGGCTTGGCCAGGGCCTCGAAACGCAGCTTGTCGGCGGCGTCGGAGGCGTTGGAGATCAGTTCGCGCAGGAAGATCTCCTTGTTCGAGTACAGCGAATGGATCATGAGGTGCAGCAGTTGCTTCACCTCGGTCTGGAAGCCCAGGGTTTCTTTTTGAGTCTCCACACTCATGGTCTTCAAAACTCCGATCTGATTGCAGTTGTCGCCTGGCGGCCGCGGTGGCCTGCGTTGAATGGCGGATGTCCTGCAGATGGGGGCTCGCTTGGCTATTTCAAGGGCTTTTCCGGTTCGATCTTGAAATGGGCCCGGGCAGTGGCGATCGGCGAGTCGCGATCGCCCTGCCAGGCGGTGATGGCGACGTTGGTCACCCGGCGGCCCTGGCGCCACAGCTGGCACTGGGCGAAAGTGTCGCGGTAGTGCCCGGCCCGCAGGTAATCGATGGAGAAGTCGATGATCTTCGGGATACTGGCGCTTTCGCTGTAGATCAGCAGGTACAGCGCCGCCGACAGCTCCATGAAGCCTGCGATCACGCCGCCATGGATCGCTGGCAGCAATGGGTTGCCGATGTTGTCCTGGCTGGCAGGCAGGCGGAACAGCAGGTCGTCGCCCTGGCGCTCGCATTCGATGCCGATCAGCCCGGCATAGGGGATCAACGCCAGCAAGGGCCGGTAGTCACCGACGGCATGGGCCTGGTTGAGACGTTCGCGGACATCCCGTGGAATCATGCCCTGCTCTCCTTGAGGCTGTTGCCGAAATGGATTCCGCCCTTGACCTGCGAGCCCAAGCGCATGAAGGTGCCGACCACCTGGCAGATCGGCTGCGCGGAGTCGTCCTGGTAGGCCGTGCCACGGGTGAAGATCACGTCGCGGGTCACCCGGTAGCATTGGGCATGGCCGAAGATGTCCTTGCCCGCCTGGGCCGGATGCATGTAGTCGATGCGCAGGTCGAGGGTCGGGCAGACTTCGAAGCGCGGCAGCGCGCACAAGGTCGCCATGCCGCAGGTGGTGTCCATCAGCGTGGTCAGGGCGCCGCCATGGACGGCGCCAGTCTGCGGGTTGCCGACGATCGCCGGCGACCAGGGCAGAACCAGGGTCATGCCGTCGGCATCGGCATGATGCACACGCATCTGCAACAGCTGGCAATGTTTCAAGGCCGACAAGAAACGTTCGGCCATGGCCATCAAGGTCGTATCGGTCATCTGCGGCTATTTCCGTGATCGATTTCACAGCGGCATGAAAACGGTGAAAAGTCCATATAGATCCGCGTGTTATATATCTGACATGTTTGCGGAACTTATTCCGCTTACTTGAACTCGAAGGAACAAGTCAGTTATTCCACCAAGGAGAGACACCCCCATGCGTAAACCTTTTGCTTTTGCTCTGATGCTGGCCGCTGCCATGGGTCTGGCCGCTTGCGACAAAGCGAGCGAGGACAAAGCCCAGGACGCACAGCAACACGCCGAGCAAGCCCAGGAGAAGATGGGCGAAGCTCAGGATAAGATGAACGAGGCCGCCAAGGAAAACGCCGAAGCCGCCAAAGATCAGGCCGAAGCGCAGCAGAAGGCCGCCGAGGAAGCCGCCCCGGCTACGCCGGCTCCGGAAACCGCACCTGCCACCCCTGCTCCGGACACCGCGCCGACCGAGCCAGCCAAGCAGTAAGCGGCACATACAAAAAAACCCGACATTGTCGGGTTTTTTTGTGCCTGGCGCTTTAGATGAAACGCTTCAGTTAATGCTACCGGTACTTTCCTTGCCCGCGTCCTGCGGTACATGTTCCGTCGGCGTGAAGACCATGACGTCCAGTACATCGGAGTGGAATTCCCGGCGATAGAGGATAAATACCACACCAACGCTCATGGCCATGAACAGCCATGGGCTGATGAACCAGCTCAACATGGCCATGCCGAAATAATACGAACGCAGGCCGAAGTTGAACTGGTTGGCTGCCAGCGACAATACCCGGGCCGCCCGCGATGCGAATGCCTTGCGCTCCAGTTCGTTGACCTGGCGCTCACCGACCATGGGCGCCGAGCCGACCAGCACGGCGGCGAAGTTGTACTGGCGCATGCACCAACTGAAAGTGAAGAAGGCATAGACGAACACCATCGCCAGGCACAGCAGCTTGATTTCCGACATCCCCTGGGAGGCCTGCTGTACCAGCGGCAGGTCCGCCAGCAGCGACAACGCCCGGTCCGAGGCGCCCAGCACGGTGAGGATGCCGGCCAGGATGATCAGCGTACTGGAGGCGAAGAACGAGGCATTGCGCTCCAGGTTGCCGATCACGCTGGCGTCGGCGATGCGGTTGTCGCGCAGCAGCATGCGGCGCATCCAGTCTTCCCGGTAGAGGTGCAGCACACTGGCCAGGCAGGCGGTGTCACGGCCTTTCCAGATGGCATAGCGGGTGTAGCCGCCCCAGCAAAGGGCGAACCAGCAAACCGCCAGCAGGTTGCTCAGATTGCTTTGTATGAAGCTCATGCAGGCTCCTGATCGTTCCGGTGCACAGAATGATATAGACCGGCTTTCGACGCTCGGTCGACGGAAAAGGCACGCCTTGGTCGTAAAAAATCCAGGAGGAGATGGGGTTAAGACTGTCAGGCACCCTACCGGGGCCGCTCCGCGCGCCAATGTTGCTAACCGACCGGTATTGGGACCTGCGATGAAAAAACCCCGTGCCCTTGCGGACACGGGGTTTCGGTCTCGACCATCGACGGGCGCCCTTCGGCTTGTGGCCGGCGCCCACCTGACGGTGTCAACGCATCACGCCAGCGCCTCGCGCGGCTTGCCGAGCATACGGTCGCAGGCCACGGCAGCGGCCAGGGTGATCACCGACGGCACCAACCAGGCCAGGCCCTGCTCGCTCAGCGGCAGGTGCGCCATGGCATCCGGCAGGAGGTGCGCCAGGCTGCTGCCCTTGATCGCATCGACCATGCCGAACAGCAGGGATACCAGCATCACCGGCGCCAGGATGCGCACCGGCGAGTTCCACAGCTCCTTGCAGAAGCTCAGGCCCACCACCACGATGCAGGGCGGGTAGATGGCGGTCAGCACCGGGATCGAGAACAGGATCAGCTTGGTCAGGCCCAGGTTGGAGATCAGCAGCGAGAAACCAGCGAGAATCACCACCAGCGCACGGTACGACAGCGGCAGGATCTGGCTGAAGTACTCCGCGCAAGCGCAGGTCAGGCCGACCGCGGTGACCAGGCAGGCCAGGGCGATCAGCACGGCCAGGAAGCCGCTGCCCAGCGAGCCGAAGGTGTGCTGCACGTAGGCATGCAGAACCGCCGCGCCGTTGGTGGCGCCCATGGCGATGTCATGGCTGCCGGCACCCAGGCGGAACAGGCTGATGTACACCAGGGCCAGGCCCACACCGGCGATCAGGCCCGCGATGATGGCGTAGCGGGTGATCAGCTTCGGCGACTCGACGCCCCGGGAACGGATGGCGTTGACGATGACGATGCCGAAGACCAGCGCACCCAGGGTGTCCATGGTCAGGTAGCCGTTGATGAAGCCCTGGGAGAACGGTGAGGCCACGTAGGCCGGTTGCGCCTCGCCGATGGTCCCGGCCGGCAACGCGAAGGCAGCGATGCCCAGCACGGCCAGGGCGATGATCTTCAGCGGCGCGAGGAAGCGGCCGACGGTGTCGAGCAGCTTGCCCGGGTACATGGACACCGCCAGCACCACCAGGAAATACACCAGGCTGTAGATGAACAACGCCAGCGGGCTTTCACCGGTCAGCGGCGCCACGCCCACCTCGAAGGACACGGTGGCGGTGCGTGGGGTGGCGAACAGCGGGCCGACCGACAGGTAGCACACGGCAGCCAGCAGGCCGCCGAAGAACTTGCCGATCGGGCTGCTCAGGGCGTCCATGCCGCCACCGACCTTGGCCAGGGCGACCACGGTGATGACCGGCAGGCCAACGGCCGTGACCAAAAAGCCCAGTGCCGCCATCCACACGTGCGGACCGGCTTGCAGACCGACGATGGGCGGGAAGATGATATTGCCAGCGCCGACGAACAGCGCGAACGTCATAAAGCCAAGCGCCAGGATGTCCTGGCCTTTCAACACTTTCATTTAAGGAAGTACCACACTGCTGAAATCGGGATTCGTGAGGGGATTTCCCCATGGGTCGGGGGAAATGCTGCCCGGCTTGATGAGCCAGACCCGTTTAGCGTGTCGTTCCCTTTTGGGGTACGGGCACAGAGTGAGCGCGTAGGGTAACCGTTTTACCCAGCAAACGCACTGGTACAGTCGTGCTTGTCCGATGTGCGTATGTTCTTGTCGTCTGGGTGACTCTGAGCTGCGAGAATTCTCTCAGGCACCTGATGAGATGTCTGTCTGAAAATTCCTATCAAACCGATCGAATTCATCGTGCATGACGCAGGGGGCGTTGAATCCCTGCTCGCAAGAAACACAAAGGCCACCCGAAGGTGGCCTTTGTGTTGCGTGGGGGGTAAAGCGTATTACTTCTTGATTTCCCAACCGGTCAGCTCGGCCAGGGCCTTGCCGATGTCAGCCAGGGAACGCACGGTCTTCACACCGGCGTCCTGCAGGGCGGCGAACTTCTCGTCCGCGGTGCCCTTGCCACCGGAGATGATGGCGCCAGCGTGGCCCATGCGCTTACCTGCAGGCGCGGTAACACCGGCGATGTAGGAAACGACAGGCTTGGTGACGTTGGCCTTGATGTAGGCCGCGGCCTCTTCCTCGGCGGAACCACCGATCTCACCGATCATGACGATCGCTTCGGTCTGCGGGTCTTCCTGGAACAGCTTGAGGATATCGATGAAGTTGGAGCCCGGGATCGGGTCGCCACCGATACCAACGCAGGTCGACTGGCCGAAGCCGGCGTCGGTGGTCTGCTTGACCGCTTCATAGGTCAGGGTGCCGGAACGGGAAACGATACCGACCTTGCCTGGCTGGTGGATGTGGCCCGGCATGATGCCGATCTTGCACTCGCCCGGCGTGATGACGCCTGGGCAGTTCGGGCCGATCAGGCGTACGCCCAGCTCGTCGCACTTGACCTTGGCGTCCAGCATGTCGAGGGTAGGAATACCCTCGGTGATGCAGACGATCAGCTTGATGCCGGCGTTGGCCGCTTCCAGGATCGAGTCCTTGCAGAAAGGAGCCGGAACGTAGATCACCGAGGCTTCGGCGCCGGTGGTCTCAACGGCTTCCTTGACGGTGTTGAACACCGGCAGGCCCAGGTGGGTGGTGCCACCCTTGCCCGGGGTGACGCCGCCAACCATCTTGGTGCCGTAGGCGATGGCCTGTTCGGAGTGGAAAGTGCCCTGCGAGCCGGTGAAGCCCTGGCAGATGACTTTGGTGTCTTTATTGATCAGGACGCTCATTACTTGCCCTCCGCAGCTTTGACAACTTGTTGAGCAGCGTCGGTCAGGCTGGTAGCCGCAATGATGTTCAAACCGCTTTCTGCCAGAACTTTAGCGCCCAGTTCGGCGTTGTTGCCTTCGAGGCGAACCACGACCGGCACCTTGACGCCGACTTCCTTCACTGCACCGATGATGCCTTCGGCGATCATGTCGCAGCGAACGATGCCACCGAAGATGTTGACCAGCACGGCCGCGACATTGCTGTCGGACAGGATGATCTTGAACGCTTCGGTCACGCGTTCCTTGGTAGCGCCACCGCCAACGTCGAGGAAGTTGGCCGGCTTGCCGCCGTGCAGGTTGACGATGTCCATGGTACCCATGGCCAGGCCTGCGCCGTTGACCATGCAGCCGATGTTGCCTTCCAGGGCCACGTAGTTCAGCTCGAAGCTGGCGGCGTGGGCTTCACGCGGGTCGTCCTGGGACGGGTCGTGCATGGCCTTGAGCTTCGGCTGGCGATAGATCGCGTTGCCGTCGATGTTGATCTTGGCGTCCAGGCAGTGCAGGTCGCCGTCGGCCTTGATGACCAGCGGGTTGACTTCCAGCAGGGCCAGGTCGTAGTCCTGGAACAGCTTGGCCAGGCCGGTGAAGATCTTGACGAACTGGGCGACTTGCTTGCCTTCCAGGCCCAGCTTGAACGCCAGCTCACGGCCCTGGAACGGCTGGGCGCCGACCAGCGGGTCGATGGTGGCCTTGAGAATCTTCTCGGGAGTGTCGTGCGCGACCTTCTCGATGTCCACGCCACCTTCGGTGGAGGCCATGAACACGATGCGGCGGCTGGAACGATCGACGACCGCGCCCAGGTAGAGTTCCTTGGCGATGTCAGTGCAGGATTCGACCAGGATCTTGCTGACTGGCTGGCCGTTGGCGTCGGTCTGGTAGGTCACCAGGCGCTTGCCCAGCCACTGCGCGGCGAACGCCTTGGCGTCCTCCTTGCTCTTGACCAGCTTGACGCCGCCCGCCTTGCCGCGACCGCCGGCGTGGACCTGGGCCTTTACGACCCACTCGGAACCGCCGATCTTTTCGCAGGCTTCTGCGGCAGCTTCAGGGGTATCGACAGCGAAACCCTTGGAAACTGGCAGGCCGTATTCAGCGAACAGCTGCTTACCCTGATACTCGTGAAGATTCATGCTTTTTACCGTCTTCGTTAGGTACTGCGCTTCGGCGCTGCACCGTTACCGGTGCCGCGCCACCTGTGACCGTTGACCCGCGGGTTGTCCCGAGGGCCCGGTCCGGCGGACGTTCCGCGGTGAGTCTTGCACGCAAGACCCACGACGGGCAGCCCGCCGTGGTTTCTTATAATTAACGCTTCTTACGGTTGGCCACGTGAATGGCACCGCCATTCACTGCCAGCGCGGCTTCGTGCAGCGCTTCGGACAGGGTCGGATGGCTGAAGACCATCATGCCCAGGTCTTCGGCGCTGGTGCCGAATTCCATCGCGATCGCACCCTGCTGGACCAGCTCGGCAGCGGATGGGCCGATCACGTGAACGCCCAGGACGCGGTCGGTCTTGGCATCGGCGATGACCTTGACGAAACCACCGGTATCGTTGGCCGCCATCGCACGGCCGCTGGCCGCGAACGGGAAGGTGCCCACGTTAACCTCAACGCCCTCGGCCTTCAAGGCCTGTTCGGTCTTGCCGACCCAAGCGATTTCCGGGTGGGTGTAGATGACCGACGGGATCAGGTCGTAGTTCATCTGGGCCTTGTGGCCCTTGATGCGCTCGACCACCATGATGCCCTCTTCCGAGGCCTTGTGCGCCAGCATCAGGCCACGTACCACGTCGCCGATGGCGTAGACGCCCGGCACGCTGGTGGCGCAGTAGTCATCGACGTAGATGTAGCCACGCTCGTCGATGGTCACGCCGCTGTCGGCGGCCAGCAGGTCGGTGGTCACCGGGCGGCGGCCGACCGCGACGATCAGCTTGTCGAAGACGATCTTCTGTTCGCCGTTGGCGTCGGTGTAGGTGACTTCGACTTCGTCGCCGTTGACCTTCGAGCCGGTCACGCGGGCGCCCAGCTTGATGTCCAGGCCCTGCTTGGTCAGGGTCTTCAGCGCTTCCTTGGAAACCGCGGTGTCGGCGGCCATCAGGAAGGTGTCCAGGGCTTCCAGGACGGTGACTTCGGCACCCAGGCGGGCCCATACCGAACCCAGCTCCAGGCCGATGACGCCAGCGCCGATCACGCCCAGGCGCTTCGGCACGGCCTGGAATTCCAGGGCGCCGGTGGAGTCGACGATGACTTTCTGGTCGACCGGAGCCGGCGGAATGTCGATCGGACGCGAACCGGAGGCCAGGATCACGTTCTCGGCCTCGATGACTTCGACCGAACCGTCAGGCTTGGTGACTTCGACCTTCTTGCCAGCCAGCAGCTTGCCGTGCCCTTGGATCGAGGTCACGCCATTGGCCTTGAACAGGGTGGCGACGCCACCGGTCAGGTTCTTGACGATGCCGGCCTTGCGACCGACCATCGCGGCGACGTCCATTTTCACTTCGCCAGTGGAGATACCGTGGACGTTGAAGCTCTCTTTGGCTTCCTTGTACTTCCAGGAGCTGTCCAGCAGGGCCTTGGAAGGAATGCAACCCACGTTCAGGCAGGTACCGCCCAGGGCCAGCTTGCCCTCGGCGTCGGTGTATTTCTCGATGCAGGCGGTCGAAAGGCCGAGCTGAGCAGCCTTGATCGCGGCAACGTAGCCGCCAGGACCAGCACCAATCACCACCACGTCGAATTTCTGGGTCATAAAAGATTCCTTATCAGCTTCAAGCTACAAGCCGCGAGCTGCAAGACGCCCCGCTTCCCAGGAAGCGGGTCGCTTGCAGCTCGTAGCTGCGTGATTAGATGTCCAGCAGCAGACGCGCTGGATCTTCCAGCAGGTTCTTGATGGTCACCAGGAAGGTCACGGCTTCCTTACCGTCGATCAGGCGGTGGTCGTAGGACAGCGCCAGGTACATCATCGGGCGAATGACCACCTGGCCATTGATCGCCATCGGACGCTGGATGATGTTGTGCATGCCCAGGATCGCTGCCTGCGGCGGGTTGACGATCGGGGTCGACATCATCGAACCGAAGGTACCACCGTTGGTGATGGTGAAGGTACCGCCAGTCATCTCTTCGATGGCCAGCTTGCCTTCACGGGCCTTCTTGCCGAAGGTGGCGATGCCGTTCTCGATCTCGGCCAGGCTCATCGACTCGGCGTTGCGCAGGACCGGCACCACCAGGCCACGGTCGCTGGAAACCGCGACACCGACGTCGGCGTAGCCATGGTAGACGATGTCGTTGCCGTCGATCGAGGCGTTGACCGCCGGGAAGCGCTTCAGCGCTTCGGTGGCAGCCTTGACGAAGAACGACATGAAGCCCAGGCGCACGCCGTTGTGGGTCTTCTCGAACAGATCCTTGTACTTCGAACGCAGGGCCATGACTTCGGTCATGTCCACTTCGTTGAAGGTGGTCAGCATGGCCATGTTCGACTGGGCTTCGACCAGGCGCTCGGCGATCTTGGCGCGCAGGCGGGTCATCGGCACGCGCTTCTCGGTGCGGTCACCAGCAGCGGTGACCACTGCAGCGGCAGCGGCGGCGGCAGGCTTGGCAGCCGGAGCAGCGGCAGGCGCGGCCTTCTTGTTGGCGATGGCGGCGACCACGTCTTCCTTGGTCACGCGGCCACCCTTGCCGGTGCCGGCAACGGCAGCCAGGTCGATGCCGTTTTCTTCAGCCAGTTTGCGTGCGGCCGGGGCAGCGACCGGGTCGTCCTCGCCAGCGTCGGCGGCAGCCGGAGCGGCGGCGGCAGCGGCAGGTGCAGCAGCCGGGGCAGCGGCGGCGGCGCCTTCAACGATCGAGCCCAGGACTTCGTCGGACAGGACGGTGTCGCCCTCGCCCTTGACGATGTCACCCAGCACGCCGTCGGCGGTGGCCAGGACTTCCAGGACGACCTTGTCGGTCTCGATGTCGACGATCAGCTCGTCACGCTTGACGGCTTCGCCCGGCTTCTTGTGCCAGGTGGCAACGGTGCCGTCGGCGACCGATTCCGGGAAGGTTGGGGCTTTGATCTCGATAGCCATTATCAGTGATTCCTTAAATTCGGTTTCAGGTGCGCGAAGGCATTAGACAGTGAAGGCATCCTGCAGCAGTTTTTCCTGCTGCTCGGCGTGCATCGATGCGTAACCACAAGCGGGCGCGGCGGACGCTTCGCGACCGGCGTACTCCAGGACCAGCGCCTTGTTGTGGCGGGTCAGGATACGGCGCATGTGGTGCTGGCTGCTGTACCAGGCGCCCTGGTTCATCGGTTCTTCCTGGCACCACACCGCATGCTTGAGGTTGGTGTACGGAGCAAGGATCTCGACCAGGTCGTCCTCAGGGAACGGATACAGCTGCTCGATACGCACGATGGCGATGTCTTCGCGGCCTTCGGCACGGCGTTTTTCCAGCAGGTCGTAGTAGACCTTGCCGCTGCACAGCACGATGCGCTCGACCTTGGCCGGGTCGTGGGCATCGACTTCCGGGATCACGGTCTGGAACGAGCCTTCGGCCAGTTCTTCCAGGGTCGAGATGGCCAGCTTGTGGCGCAGCAGCGACTTCGGCGTCAGGACGATCAGCGGCTTGCGCAGCGGACGGATGACCTGGCGACGCAGCAGGTGGTAGATCTGTGCCGGCGTGGTCGGTACGCAAACCTGGATGTTGTGCTCGGCGCACAGCTGCAGGTAGCGCTCCAGGCGTGCCGAGGAGTGCTCGGGGCCCTGGCCTTCGTAGCCGTGCGGCAGCAGCATGGTCAGGCCGCACAGGCGCCCCCACTTGTGCTCGCCGCTGGTGATGAACTGGTCGATCACCACCTGGGCGCCGTTGGCGAAGTCACCGAACTGGGCTTCCCAGATCACCAGCGCGTTCGGCGTGGTGGTCGAGTAGCCGTATTCGAAGGCCAGTACCGCTTCTTCCGACAGGAAGGAGTCGTACAGCTCGAAGCTCGGCTGGCCGGCGAACAGGTTCTGCAGCGGCAGGTAGGTGCTGGCGTCCTTCTGGTTGTGCAACGCCGCATGGCGGTGCGAGAAGGTGCCGCGGCCTACGTCCTGGCCGGTGATGCGCACCGGGTGGCCTTCGAACAGCAGGGTCGCGTAGGCCATGGTCTCGGCGTAGCCCCAGTTGATCGGCAGGCCGCCGGCCTGCATCTTCTGGCGGTCTTCGTAGATTTTCGAGACCTGGCGCTGGACCACGAAGCCGTCCGGCAGGTCGAGCAGCTTGGCCGACAGGTCCTGCAGGGTCTTGAGGTCGAAGCGGGTGTCGTGACGGGCGGTCCAGGCATGGCCCAGGTATGGGCGCCAATCGACGAACAGCTCGCGGTTCGGCTCCTTGACCAGGCTCTTGACCACGTGCAGGCCGTTGTCCAGCGCATTGCGGTACTCGTCGATCTTGGCCTGGGCGCGCTCGGCGTCGATACGCCCGGCCTGGATCAGGGACTCGGCGTACAGCTCGCGGGTGGTGCGCTGCTTGGCGATCTGCTGGTACATCAGCGGCTGGGTGCCGCTCGGCTCGTCGGCCTCGTTGTGGCCGCGACGGCGGTAGCAGACCAGGTCGATGACCACGTCACGCTTGAACTGCATGCGATAGTCGATGGCCAGCTGGGTGACGAACAGCACCGCTTCCGGGTCATCGCCGTTCACGTGCAGGATCGGCGCCTGGATCATCTTGGCGACGTCGGTGCAGTACTCGGTGGAACGCGAGTCCAGCGGGTTGCTGATGGTGAAACCGACCTGGTTGTTGATCACGATGTGCACGGTACCGCCGGTCTTGAAACCGCGGGTCTGCGACATCTGGAAGGTTTCCATGACCACGCCCTGGCCGGCGAACGCCGCGTCGCCGTGGATCGAGATCGGCAGGACCTTGTCACCGACACGGTCGTTGCGACGGTCCTGGCGGGCACGCACCGAACCCTCCACCACCGGCGAGACGATTTCCAGGTGGGAAGGGTTGAACGCCATGGCCAGGTGGACTTCGCCGCCGGTGGTCATCACGTTGGAGGAGAAGCCCTGGTGATACTTCACGTCACCGGAGCCCAGCTCGTTCATCTTCTTGCCTTCGAACTCGTCGAACAGCTCGCGCGGGTTCTTGCCGAAGGTGTTGACCAGCACGTTGAGACGGCCACGGTGGGCCATGCCGATCACGACTTCCTTGGTGCCGTAGGAGCCGGAGCGCTGGATCATTTCGTCCAGCATCGGGATCAGGCTCTCGCCACCTTCCAGGCCGAAGCGCTTGGTGCCTGGGTACTTGGTGCCCAGGTACTTCTCCAGGCCCTCGGCCGCGGTGACGCGCTCGAGCAGGTGGGTCTGCGCGTCGACGGAGAACTCGGGACGGCCACGGACGCTTTCCAGGCGCTGCTGGAACCAGCTGCGCTGCTCGGAATCGACGATGTGGGTGAACTCGGCGCCGATGGTGCGACAATATGTCTTCTGCAACGCGTCGAAGATTTCGCGTAGGCTCGCCTCCTCCTTGCCGATGTACAGGTCGCCGGCACGGAAGGTCGTATCAAGGTCGGCATTGGTCAAGCCGTAGTGATTGATCGACAGGTCTACGGGCGCAGGGCGCTGCCACAACCCCAGCGGGTCGAGCTTGGCAGCCTGATGACCGCGCATACGATAGGCCTGGATCAGTCGCAGTACTTCAACCTGCTTCTTCTCGTGTTCGCTGCTCACGCTCCCGGCGGAAACCGGCTGGGCGCGGCGCTGGTTCTTCGCCAGCAGTACGAAATGGTCGCGGATTGTAGAGTGCGATACATCGGTAGCGGTGCTGCCGTCGGCGGGCAACTTCTGGAAGTAAGTGCGCCACTCTTCTGGCACAGCGTTAGGGTCGTGCAGGTAGAGCTCATAAAGCTCTTCCACATATGCAGCGTTACCACCTGAAAGGTGGGCGCTTTCCCACATGCGCTGCATCACGCTTTCTTGCATGCTTGGTCACCCTCGGTTAGGGGACTGATCGGCAAGAGCCACAGCAAACCTGGAAAAGTCCGAGTACAGCGACTGAACCACGCCACCGAGGATCCTGCAGATTTTCCGGGTACCAGCCCGGAAGCCCCTGCTGGTCTCATATCTTCATAGGTAATGAGCGCGGGCTTTGTGGGCCCTTGCTCGGGTTTTACCTCGGTGCGGGCTCACCACCCGCACCTCGGCTTGCAACGGTTACAGCGGTCTTACATCAAGTGCCGCTTTGCAGCAGCATGTTACGTACGTGACCGATCGCCTTGGTCGGGTTCAGACCTTTCGGGCAAACGTTTACGCAGTTCATGATCCCGCGGCAGCGGAATACGCTGAACGGGTCATCCAGGGACGCCAGGCGCTCCTGGGTCTTGGTGTCACGGCTGTCGGCCAGGAAGCGATAGGCCTGCAGCAGCGCGGCGGGACCGAGGAACTTGTCCGGGTTCCACCAGAACGACGGGCAGGAGGTCGAGCAGCAAGCGCACAGGATGCACTCGTACAGGCCGTCCAGCTTGTCACGGTCTTCCGGCGACTGCAGACGCTCGATGGCCGGGGCCGGCGTGTCGTTCTGCAGGAACGGCTTCACCTTCTCGTACTGCTTGTAGAAGATGCTCATATCGACGACCAGGTCACGAATGACCGGCAGGCCCGGCAGCGGACGCAGGACCAGCTTGTTGCCCTTGACCACCGACGACAGCGGGGTGATGCAGGCCAGGCCGTTCTTGCCGTTGATGTTCATGCCATCGGAACCGCAGACACCTTCACGGCAGGAGCGACGGTAGGAGAAACCTTCGTCCTGCTCCTTGATCAAGGCCAGCACGTCCAGCACCATCAGGTCCTTGCCACCGGTGTCGACCTGGAAGGCCTGCATCTTCGGGGCCGAATCGGTGTCCGGGTTGTAACGATAAACTTCGACTTGCAACATAGCGGCCACCCTTAGTAAGTCCGGACTTTTGGTTCGAAGGCCGGTACGGTCTTCGGCGCGAAGTTGACTGCACGCTTGGCCACGCGCTTCTCACCCGGGTAGTACAGGGTGTGGCACAGCCAGTTTTCGTCGTCACGGTCTTCGAAGTCTTCACGGGCGTGGGCGCCACGGGACTCTTTACGGGCTTCGGCCGCGATGGCAGTAGCTTCGGCGACTTCCAGCAGGTTCTGCAGCTCCAGCGCTTCGATACGCGCGGTGTTGAAGGCCTGGGACTTGTCGTTGATCTTGACGTTGGCGATACGGTCGCGCAGGCCGGCCAGCTGCTCGATACCCTTCTGCATGTATTCGCCGGTACGGAATACACCGAAGTAGTTCTGCATGCAGCTCTGCAGCTCGCGCTTGAGGCTGGCGACGTCTTCGCCAGCGGTACGCTCGTTGAGCTTGTTCAGGCGGTTCAGGGCCACGTCGACGTCGGTGTCGCTGGCGTCGCGGTACTCGATGCCTTCGCTCAGCGCCTTCTCCAGGTGCAGGCCGGCGGCGCGACCGAACACCACCAGGTCGAGCAGCGAGTTGCCGCCCAGACGGTTGGCGCCGTGGACCGATACGCACGCCACTTCACCTACGGCGAACAGGCCTTCGATGATGTGATCCTGGCCGTTGGCGTCCATGGTGATGGCCTGGCCATGGATGTTGGTGGCGATGCCGCCCATCATGTAGTGGCAGGTCGGGATGACCGGCACCGGCGCGACGACCGGGTCGACGTGGGCGAAGGTCTTGGACAGTTCGCAGATACCTGGCAGGCGGCTGTGCAGCACTTCCTCGCCCAGGTGGTCCAGCTTCAGCAGCACGTGGTCCTTGTTCGGGCCCACGCCGTTGCCGGCGATGATTTCCTTGACCATGGAACGGGCGACCACGTCGCGGCCGGCCAGGTCCTTCGCGTTCGGAGCGTAACGCTCCATGAAGCGCTCGCCGTGGGCGTTGATCAGGTAGCCACCCTCGCCGCGGCAACCCTCGGTGACCAGCACACCGGCGCCGGCGATGCCGGTCGGGTGGAACTGCCACATCTCGATGTCCTGCACCGGCACGCCGGCACGCAGGGCCATGCCGACACCGTCACCGGTATTGATCAGGGCGTTGGTGGTGGAGGCATAGATACGGCCAGCACCGCCGGTGGCCAGTACGGTGGCCTTGGAACGCACGTAGACGGTCTCGCCGGTCTCGATGCAGATGGCGATCACACCGACGATGGCACCGTCCTGGTTCTTCACCAGGTCGACGGCGTACCACTCGTTGAGGAACACGGTGCCGTGCTTGACGTTGTTCTGGTACAGGGTGTGCAGCAGCGCGTGACCGGTACGGTCGGAGGCCGCGCAGGTACGGGCAGCCTGGCCACCCTTGCCGTAGTCTTTCGACTGGCCGCCGAACGGACGCTGGTAGATGCGGCCGGTTTCGGTACGGGAGAACGGCAGGCCCATGTGGTCCAGTTCGAAGACCGCGGCCGGGCCTTCCTGACACATGTATTCGATCGCGTCCTGGTCACCGATGTAGTCGGAACCCTTGACGGTATCGTACATGTGCCAGCGCCAGTCGTCGTTCGGGTCGGCCGAAGCGATGGCGCAGGTGATGCCGCCCTGGGCGGACACGGTGTGGGAACGGGTCGGGAAGACCTTGGTGATGACCGCGGTCTTGTGACCGCCCTGGGCCAGTTGCAGCGCTGCGCGCATGCCGGCGCCGCCGCCACCGATGATGATGGCGTCGAAGGAAATCGTTGGAAGGCTAGCCATGAATCAGATACCCCAGAGAATCTGTACACCCCAGACGAAGTACGCGAACATCGCGACGCCGCAAACCGCCTGGAACAGGAAACGTACCGCAGTCGCCGACTTGCCGAAGGACATCGGCGTCAGGTAGTCGGTGGCGATGGTCCACATGCCGACCCAGGCGTGAGCGCCCAGGGCCACCAGGGCCAACAGACTGAAGATACGCATCGCGTTGTTGGAGAACAGGCTGTGCCACTGGGCATAGTCGATGCCCGGGTGGGCCACGAGGTAGCCGATCAGGAAGATGAAATAAGCCGCGAGAACGACCGCAGAGACGCGCTGCGCCATCCAGTCATAGAGGCCCGAACGCGACAGGTTCGTGACATTGGTTACCATACCCAAACTCCCGCCAGAACGATCACCACCACGGAGATGACAATCACGATTTTCGAGCCCAGCTTGCCGCCTTCCAGCGTCTCACCGATGCCCATGTCCATGATCAGGTGGCGTACGCCAGCCACCAGGTGATACAGCAGGGCGGACAGCAGCCCCCAGGTCACCAGCTTGGCCAGCGGGCTGGTCAGACACGCCTTCACTTCCGCGAAACCTTCCTCGGAACCCAGGGACTTGCTCAATGCATAGAGCATGATGGCCAGGCCGAGAAACAGGATGACGCCGGAGATACGGTGAAGAATGGACGTGTAAGCGGTGATCGGGAGTTTGATGGTCCTTAGGTCTAGGTTTACAGGTCGTTGGCTTTTCACGGCTTTTTTCACACTGAAGAGCCCCTAGCTAACAGGGCAAAGTTGTTGGTAAGTGTACTGGTCAGGTACCCACCACCCAGGGAGCGACGACCCCCAGCGGAACGGGCTTGCAAGCCCCTGGCGGTCGGTTGCGGAGTATAGACAGTTAGGCTGCTTATGACAACGTGAGGGGCTAGCCCAAATAGCGCATTGCCTTTGGCGAACAAAAGGCGTAAACGGGCGACAATTTCGCGAAAAAACAAGGCTGCGAGGGCGTTTCAACCAGCCTTTAGGCAAATTGACATTCGAATTTATCCCTCTATAGTGGTGCGGGCCCTGCGTGGGGGGTCTGTCTGATGATTTCAAGCATTAATAGGAGGCCACATGGCTGACAAAAAAGCGCAGTTGGTCATCGAGGGCGCAGCCCCCGTCGAGCTGCCCATTTTAACCGGCACCGTTGGTCCCGATGTTATCGACGTCCGCGGGTTGGGGGCTACCGGTCACTTCACCTTCGACCCTGGCTTCATGGCGACCGCATCCTGCGAGTCGAAGATCACCTATATCGATGGCGACAAGGGTGTCCTGCTGCACCGCGGCTACCCGATCGAACAGCTCGCCGAAAAATCGGACTACCTCGAAACCTGCTACCTGCTGCTCAACGGCGAACTGCCGAACGCCGAGCAGAAGGCCCAGTTCGTCAGCACCGTGAAGAACCACACCATGGTCCACGAGCAGCTGAAATCCTTCTTCAACGGTTTCCGTCGCGATGCCCACCCGATGGCGGTGATGTGCGGCGTGGTCGGCGCCCTGTCGGCGTTCTACCACGACTCCCTGGACATCAACAATCCGCAGCATCGCGAGATCTCTGCGGTACGCCTGGTCGCCAAGATGCCGACTCTGGCGGCGATGGTCTACAAGTACTCCATGGGCCAGCCGATGATGTATCCGCGCAACGACCTGTCGTACGCGGAGAACTTCCTGCACATGATGTTCAACACCCCGTGCGAGATCAAACCGATCAGCCCGGTACTGGCCAAGGCGATGGACCGGATCTTCATCCTCCACGCCGACCACGAGCAGAACGCCTCCACCTCCACCGTGCGCCTGGCCGGTTCCTCGGGCGCCAACCCGTTCGCCTGTATCGCCGCCGGCATCGCCGCGCTGTGGGGCCCGGCCCACGGCGGCGCCAACGAGGCGGTGCTGAACATGCTGGACGAGATCGGTGACGTGTCGAACATCGACAAGTTCATCGCCAAGGCCAAGGACAAGAACGATCCGTTCAAGCTCATGGGCTTCGGCCACCGCGTGTACAAGAACCGCGACCCGCGCGCCACCGTGATGAAGCAGACCTGCGACGAAGTGCTCAGCGAGCTGGGCATCAACGATCCGCAGCTGGAGCTGGCCATGCGCCTGGAAGAGATCGCCCTGACCGATCCGTACTTCAAGGAGCGCTCGCTGTACCCGAACGTCGACTTCTACTCGGGCATCATCCTCAAGGCGATCGGCATTCCAACCAGCATGTTCACCGTGATCTTCGCCCTGGCGCGTACCGTGGGCTGGATCTCGCACTGGAAGGAAATGCTCTCCGGCCCGTACAAGATCGGCCGCCCGCGCCAGCTGTACACCGGTCACGAGCAGCGTGACATCGTTGACCTGAAGGATCGCGCCTAAGGGTTGCCTGGCAACGCCGGATGCGTGACATGAAAAAGACCACTCTTGGGTCAATGCCGGTCAGTTAGGCTTTCAGTTGTCATTTGGGGCCGCTTCGCGCCCCATCGCCGGCAAGCCGGCTCCCACATTGTCCGTGCAAACCGCATCGTGTGTGGTCGCCGCGGCCCCTGTGGGGGCCGGCTTGCCGGCGATGGGCTGCAAGGTAGCCCCAAAAATGACAAAGCGCCGCTTAACTGACTGACATTAACCCTTGGGTGGCCTTTTTCTTTGGGCTTTCTGGCGTACGAATATCCGTTTGAGCAGTGGCACCACCGCCGGGGCCGCTTCGCCCCCCTAGGACCGAAAGCTCCGTAAACACACCAACCCAGCCTCCACCGAGATGGCGCACAACCTCAAGGCTTCTCGGCCAACTGCCGCAACCCCTTGAGCGTATTGAACGGCGCATCCACCACGAACGTGTTGGCCAGCCACGAAGGCACGCTCCCCCCAGGCTCGGTATGCACCTGGTAGGTCACTTCGGTACTATCCCCCTTGGGCACCAGCTTCCAGTACCCCTTCACCTGCGCCACCCGCACATAGCCCTTCTCCTCGGGAATGTATTTGGGATCCTCCTCGATCCTGCGGGTCACGCTGCCGTCGGCCTCGGCGGTGGTGGTCACGTGCAGGACCGAATCACGCGGCGTCACCGGCCAGGGCGTATTGAACTGGGTATAGGTCCAGCTCTGGTCACCTTCATGCTTGAGCAACTTCTGCGACTTGCACTCATGGATCCAGGCACAGGCGCCTGCCACATCCTCCTGCAGCGCCTTGACCTTGGCCAGCGGCGCCTTGATCACCGTCACCCCACGGTAGGCCTTGTACTTGGAGCCAGGCACCTTGCTCAGGGACACCCTGATCCCCTCCTCGTCCTTGGCTACCTGCCAGTTCTCGGCCCAGGCGGCCGGCGCCAGCAGGACACCCATGCCACACAGCAGTGCAATACGCTTGAACGATCTCATCATCTTTGTCCTTGTTGTCGAAGTTCCAGCCTGTCACGCCGCCGTCATCTGCTCCAGCCAACCGAGAATCCTGATCGCTTCGTCGCGGTCGTCGCCGCATACCTCGACGTCCGCCTTGAAACCACCACACACCTTCGGTCGCTCGGGCTTGCCGAACAGGTCGCAGAGGTTTTCCACGGTCAGGTGCAGGCAACGCTCACCCGCCGGCTTGCCTTGGGGCATGCGCGGCATCGGCGAACTGATGGAAGGTGCGATGCAGCAGGCGCCACAGCCCTCTCGGCATTTCATGAAAACAGGACTCCCTGGAACAGAATGGGACGAGCGTCCCTGGATGGTAACCGCTCAAACATACGTTTGAAATTGCTGGCCGGATGAAATCTGCCCTGACCGGGCAGTCAGTTGGACCGACTACTGGCGGAATTCGAAATCGATGGCTGCCCCGTCCACATCACGCCGGCTGTCGTTGCGCAACTGCAGCTGCATCTCGTTGCTGATCAGGCGGCCATTGAGCTGGAACGGACTGTCGTCGGACATCGGCTTTACCGGGAACATGGACGGCAACAACGGCGCGCGACCTGGCGTCGAGGTGCCGACGTCGGGCTTGAGGTCCTTGACCATCTCCACAGGCAGGCTCAAGTCCAGCTTGGGCTTTGGCAGCGGTTTCGCCACGGCCTTACGCAGTGGTTTGCGCGCCACGGGCTTGGGCTTGGCCACGACCGCGCCGGGTTTCGATTGCGCCTGGACCGCCGGTTGTGCAGCCTGCAGCGCCCCACTGGACAGGCACAGAGGCGCCAGGCAGAAGAACAGGGCAAGAGAGCGAAGCGCTTTCATCGACATCGAAGGCCAGCTGCAAAGATGCGTATGCTCTCTGTTCCTTTCGCGCCTGGCAAGCCTACAGCAGCGAACCTGCCGGCGCCTTGCACAGCTGGTGGGCCAGCAACCCGAGGGTGATCACCGCGCGCTCCGCCTCCTTGTTCCACGGAATACCGCAATTGAGCCGGATGCAGTGGTTGAACTGCTCGGTGTTGCTGAAGATCAGCCCCGGCGCGATGCTGATCCCCTGCTCCAGCGCCCGCACGTGCAACTCCTGGGTATTGACCCGCCCCGGCAGGCTGACCCAGAGGATGAAGCCCCCCGTGGGCCGGGTCATCTGCGTACCTTCCGGAAAGTGCTGCTGCACTGCCAACTGATAGGCACTGAGGTTCTTGCGGTACTCCTGGCGGATGTAGCGCAGGTGTCGATCATAGCCTCCGTTCTCCAGGTAGGCCGCCACGCCCATCTGCGTCACGCTGCAGGCCGAATGGGTGGTGAAGGTCTGCAGGCGCTGGATCTCGTCCTGGTAGCGCCCGGCGATCATCCAGCCGACACGCACCCCTGGCGACAAGGTCTTGGAGAAACTCGAGCAGTAGATCACCCGGTCCAGGCGATCGAAAGCCTTGAGCGCCTTGGTGCGCCCCTGCTCGAACATCAGCTCGCCGTAGATATCGTCCTCGACGATCTGGATGTCGAAGTCCGAGGCCAGGCGCAACAGCTGCTTCTGGCGCTCCTCGGGAATGGTGCCGCCGAGCGGGTTGCTCAGCCGCGGGGTCAGCACCAGGGCCTTGATCGACCACTGGTTGGCCGCCAGTTGCAGGGCCTCGAGGCTGATGCCAGTGGACGGATCGCTGGGAATCTCGATGACCTTCAGGCCCAGCAGGTCGGCCAGTTGCAGCAAGCCGTAGTAGGTCGGCGATTCGGCGGCGATCAGGTCGCCCGGCCGGGTCAGCACCCGCAGCGACATCTGCAGGGCATCGACGCAGCCGTGGGTGACCACGACCTCGCGCGGATCGACCAGCACCCCGGCATCGCGCATGCGGATAGCGATCTGCCGGCGCAACGGCTCGAAGCCGGGGCTGAACATATAGCTGAACGCCCGTGGGCTATGGAAGCGCGTGACCTTGGCCAGTTGCTGGTGCAGCGCCCGCACCGGCAGGTAGTCCACGTGGGGCACCGCCGCACCGAACGGGAACACGCCATCGCGCCGCGCCTCGGTCAGCACCTGCTGGATGATACTGGCGCGGGTGACCAGGCCAGGCCGCTCGACCCGGGCGATATCCGGTGTCTGGGCGGTCAGCGCTGGGGTCTGGTGCACGTAGTACCCCGACTGCGGACGCGCGCGGATCAGCCCCTGGTCCTCCAGGTTGGCGTAGGCCTGCAGCACCGTGGCGTGGCTGACGTTGAGCTGGGCGCTCATCTTGCGTACGGACGGTACGCGCTCGCCGGGCTGGTAGACACCCCGGCGGATGTCGTCGGCCAGTTGCTGGGCGATGCGCTGGTACAGCAGCAGGTTGGTCATGGCGGTTTCTCGAAGCGCAAACGGGTTCGTTGTTCTTGTGCGGCTCACTGACGAGACAGAATACCGTAACAGTTGCAAAGTGTACTGGGACAGATCGCAGAATAGTCAACAATACAGTTGCGTGACAGCCATGCGATGGATGCTGGCGCTTCGTTCCGACGAATGAAGAACTGGCCTCGTTCGCGCCCGATATGATCTGCGCCGGCCCTTTTGGGGGCGCTTCGCGACACAAGGCCGCTCTCACAGGTACGGCGCTGGATTACAGCGCAGCGTCGTACCTGTGAGAGCGGCCTTGTGTCGCGAAAGGGCTGCGCAGCAGCCCTGGCTCGAATATCAGCGCACCGGCGCCAGCTTGCCCTTGTCGTCGGAGAAGACGATCTCCACCCGCCGGTTCTGCGCCCTGCCCCGCTCCGAGGCATTGGCCTCGACCGGGTACTGGTCGCCATAACCCTCGACCTGGATGCGCTTCTCGTCGACACCGAGGTCGACCAGCATGTCGGCCACGGCCTGGGCCCGGTCGCGAGACAGCTTGAGGTTGTCCTCGGGAGCGCCGGTGCTGTCGGTATAGCCCTCGATGCGCACCACCCGACGCGGGTTGAGCTGAAGGAACTGGACCAGCTTGAGGACTGTGCGGCTGGCCGAGTTCTTCAGGTCGGCGCGCCCGGTATCGAACAACACGTCGCCCAAGGTCATCACCAGCCCTCGGTCGCTCTGCTCGGAAGCCAAGGCGGCGATCTGCGCCTCGACCCACTTGCCCTGCTGCTGCACACTGGCCAGCTTGGCCTCGCGCAAGGCCAACTGCAGGCGCTGGCGCTCCAGATCGAGCTTGGCCAGCCGCTCCTGGTTCAGCGCCAATTTGGCGTGCTCGCCGGCAATCTCGCTGTAGCGCCGGCTCAGGTAGGCATAGTGGCGAACATCGGCCCCGGTACCGATGTAGCTGGACAGACGCTCGGCCTTGGCCAGCGACTCGCCTGCGCGGATCACATCGCGGGGAGCGCTGCGCAGCACATCGGAATCGTCCTTGACCCGCTGGAATGCGGTGCTGGCCTCATCCAGCGCCGAGGCGCTGCGCTGGCTGGCGCAGCCCTGCAAACCGACCAGCGCCAGCAGCGCCAGGGCGGCCATCGATGGCTTGCCCATCATGGCTGCACCTCCAGCTGCTTGCGCAGGCGCGTGACCCGCGATTGCAGCAGCTCGAGCTGCTCCTCGCTCTTGCTGGTCAGCACCTGGGCCTCGGCCAGACGCGCATCCAGCTCGGCCTGCTCGGCACGCATGCGCGCTTCACGGTAGCTTGCACGGGTCATGTTGGCCTTGGCCCGCGCCAGTTTGTCTTCAGCCAGCTTGAGCGCCTCCACCTGGTCGGTGGCGCCGACGGCCTTGGCCTGCTCCAACGCCTGTTCGGACAAGCGCAGTTGCTCGTTGGGCGCCGGATCGTTGGCGCAGCCCGACAGGCCAAGCACGACCAGGGCCAGGATCAATGGTTGGGTTCTCACGCAATCTTCCTACTGTTTGGGAGCATCCTGCGGCCCCTGCATCTGTGCCTTCCAGCGCTCGACATTGCGCTGCAGCACCGCCTCGGATGCCCCGGAAATCGGCAATTCTGTCAGTTTTTTCGCCAGTTGTCCGCGCAACCAGGCGTCATTGCAGGCCGAGTTGTGCGACACGGCCAGGTACAGGCCCGGGCGGTCCACCGGCAGGCCACGGGCGATCAGGTCGTTGCCCATGCCCAGGCTCTGCATCATGCCCATGCCCGCATAACGGCCAGCCAGCACGTAGTCGACCTGACCCAGCACCAGCTTCTGGAACGCCTGGGTCAGGTTCTGCGCCGGCTCCAGATTGAGCTGGGCCTTGGCAAAGGCTTCGAAGGCCGGCGTCAGGCGTGCCCTTTCCGAGAGGCTACCCCGATAGCGGGCCAGGTCCGCCGGGCCATCGAACACCACCGAGGCGTCATGACGAGTCCAGACCAGATACTCGTTGAGCTGCAGGGGCGGATGGATATAGTCCAGCGCGGTCAACTGGCCTACCTGCATGGGGGTATCGACCAGCAGGTCCATGCGCCCGCTGCGTACCTCCTCCAGCGCCTGCTCGCGCTTACCGGCGTGCAATACCTCGAGCGACACGCCAAGCTCCCTGGCCACCTGGCGCAGCAAGTCGACATTGGCACCGATCAGGTGCCGGGGGTCGTTCGGGTCCTGCCAGGAATACGGTGGCGCATCCGGGCTGCCGGTCGCCACCAGGCGCTCGCACTTGCCCGCCGCCATCGCCAGCGGCGACAGCAGCGCTGCCACGCAGGCCAGCGCCCTGCCCGTTCCGCGAAACTCCATGCCTCACTCCTCACGCTATCAACCCTGCAGGCTCGGCCTCGCACACAAAAAAGTGCCGGTGTCAATTCTTTCGCGCAAATCAAGAAGGACTTGAAACCGTATATGGGACAGTAGGTTAGCTCCTTTCGGGGCCGCTTAGAAGAAGAGCGGCGTTGTCGGCTAGGAGCGACATAGGAGCGTTGGGAGAGAAAGCCGCATCGCACTGTGTAGTGCTGGATTGCCGAGGAACGGCGGGCCTGTCGCATCATCATAGCCCAACAGGCTCGGCGGCATCCAGAATGAAGAACGCGCAGCCTGGGCTGCGCGTTCGATGGATGCCGTTGAATAGCATGCGGTGCAATCATGGCGGCTTCGGTGGTGTGCTGCGGGTCGCCGTGCCCTTCCTGAATCCTCGATCCCCCGCCATGAACGCTTCCAGCATATGCGGGATCAGCGTCGCCGCATCAACGGCCTCGCCATACGCCTGCGCGTGTAGCGCGGCGTAGCGGTCGAGGTCGACTTTCAAGCTGGTCGGGCAAACGAAAGTCAGCTTGGTGCTCTCGGTCTTCGGCAGCGGGCCGAGCCGCAGCTTCTTGGTCGTGCTCATCGTGAAGTCCCCCGGTTGAAGAACAGCGGCTGGTACGGCCGCAGCACCAGATCCCGGTTGACGATGATGCGAACCGGCAGGCCCGGCCGTTGCGTTAAGGTCGGCTGGATGTTGAGGTTGCGCCGGGTCATCTCCTGGCCGACCTGATTGATGCTGTCCTGCGCGCTGTCGCGCCCAGCGATGATGACGCGATCACCATCCTGCCGGTTCTCCGGCGCGGCCAGCTCGGCACCGACGCCCAGCAGCGTGGTGAGTGCCGCACCGGCAAAGATGCGGCCCCAGTGGTAGTCCACATCGTCCTCCAGCCCGGCATAGCCGGCTGGGTCGGTGCCGGCCAGGTTGTCGAGCGTGAGCGAAGACGTGTCCGGCAGGATGATCCGGTTCCAGACGACTTGAACGCGGCTCTGCCCGTAGCTGACCTGGCTGTTGTATTTGCCCAGGATGCGCGAACCCTGCGGAATCAGCAGGAAGCGCCCGGTGGCTGTGTCATAGACCGGCTCCGTCACCGTGGCGATCACGTCGCCGGGCAAGTCCGACTTGATGCCCGTCACCAAGGCACCTGCGACCACTGTTCCGGCCATAACCTGATACGGCGAAATTGGCAGAGTCAGATTGCCGGAATTACGGGTTTCAGTGGGGCCAGCTTTCATGAAAGCCTCTTTCTGGTCTTGCCGGTTTTGCACCGCTGTCGGGTCAGCAGGTTGGGCCGCCGTGGAGGCCGGCCCGGCCGCCAGCGGGTCAAACGCCGCATTGGCGGCGAAGCCCGGCGCAGCGGCCACCTGTGTCTGCGCTACCGGCGCCGCATTCTGCCCACCCGAGCGGAAGAACACGGACGAGGCCGCGGCCGCCTCGGCTTCTTTTCGCAGGGCATCGTTCGGGTCGTGACCGGGGGCCGCGTAGGCAGCCGTCGCCGGTTGCTGCGACTTCACGATAGCCGGGCCAAGATCGCCCGGCAGCGGTGGCCCTAGTTCGGGAACGGCAGGCAGCAACGCCGGCGGCAGCTTGGAATAGTCCGTCGGCAGCGCATCCAGTCCTTCCGACTTTGACACGCGATCGACGTTGTAAAGCTCGGTCTGCTCGCCTGTGCTGCGTCGATGAGGTTGCAGCGACCACATCAGCGCGCCGAGCACGGCGACCGCTAGGACGCCGGCAAGGATGGCCAGCGAGCGCCGGTTCAGGCGTGTGACTGGACGCGGCTGGGCGCGCAGCGCCACTGCCTCCGGCGCCACCTTGTCCGCCTGCGGCGCGGCAAGGTCGGGAGTGTCATCCTGGCTCATGGTCAGTTCCTCCGTGCAACACCATCGGTGCGCTCGATCCGCACCACGTCGCCGCCATCGCCGCCCAGCCGCAGTTCGGCCGCGCCGAACAGGCGATCCACGACGTAGTACGGCGAGCGAAAACGGTAGTTCACCAGTTGCCCGTCGCCCTGCGCGCCGATGACAAACAGCGGCGGCAGCTCGCCCTGGGCGATGCCCGGCGGGAACTGGATATAGACCTTCTCTCCATCATCGAAGGCGCGCAGAGGCTTCCACGGCGGGTTGCTGCCCGATACCGCGTAGCGGAAGCGGATCTTGTCCAGCGACAGGCCCGTATCGACAGGCGTTGTTGCCTGCGCTGCCTGCGCCTGGCGCTGCAACGCGAGCATTCGGTCTTTCGGATAGTCCCAGGACACCGACGCCATCCATGCCCTCTCGGTCGAGGTCAGCTCCAGCAGGTAGGTGCGCCGACTGGTGGTGATGACGAGATTGGTTTTCAGACCGGAGCGGATAGGCTTGACCAGCACATTGACGCGCAGATCGGCCCCGCCGCCGCTGGACGTGTCGCCCACGATCCAGCGCACGGTATCGCCGGCGGCGACCGTTACCAGTTCCTCGCCCGGTTGAAGCGAAACCACCGTCACGCGCCCCGGCGACGCATAGACCTGATAAAGCGCGCCATCGGTGAACGGCCACACCTGAATCGCGTTGACGTAGCCCTCACGGGTAGGCGCGATACGCGCTTCTGCATTGGCACGGGAAACGCGCACCTTTTCGTCGGCCGGCTCCGGCGCAACGGGGGCCTCATCGAGTTCCGGCAGGGGCTTCAACTGCGCCGGCAGCGCCAGCGGTTCAGGGACGGCGACGACTTCGACGGGCTTGGGCGGTTCGGGCAACGGCTGGGCCAGCACCGTCTCGTCGAGCGAGATGGATGGCGGCGGCTTCCCCTGCGAGGCGCAGCCCGCGAGGGCCAGCAGCGTCAAAGGAACAACGTAAAGGCGGAAACGAAGTTTCATGGTTTGGCTCCTTCGGAAGAATCCAGTTCGCGGCTCCATGACAGGCCGTTGACGTAGATACCCAATGGGTTCTTGAGCAGGCGCTGTTCAGTACGCGGGGTTTGCAGGACGGTCGAAAGCACGGCGTTCCAGCGTTCGGTGCCGGCGGGCGCACCGTTGACATAGCGCTGCTCTGTCCAGCGCACGTTGAAAGACGTGTCGCTCGCGCGAACCACGCTGGTGATTTGCACCGTTACCGATTCCTTGCCGATGCGGGCGAATGGGTCATTGGTGCGGGCGTAGTCGTTGAGCACCGCCGCGCCCTTGTCGGTGGTGTAGTCGTAGGCATCGAGCCAGTTCTGCCGCACCACGATGGGGTCGATGGACAGCGAGCGAACCAGCGTCACGAAGCGCGCCAGGTGGTGCGCGATCTGCGCGTCGCCGGGCCGGTACGGCGTGGCGGCCTCTCCCACGGCGCGCACCTGCCCGGCTTGATCGACCTCGATGACATAGGGCGTCACGATGGACTGCGCCGAGCGCCACACCAGGCCGCCGGCCATCAACAGCGCGAGCACTAGGCAGCCGAAGGCCATCAGGCGCCAATTCTTCGCCTGCACGCGGGCGGAGCCGATACGGTCGTCCCACACCTGGGCGGCGGCTTGATACGGGGTGGCAGGCTGCGGCGTATCGGCGTAGCGCACCTGCGGTCGTTTGAATCGCATGGGTGTTCTCCTTGAAGGTTAGGTATCGGAATCCCGCAGGCTCGGGCCTTGCCCGGAGCCGCCGCCGTCGCCGCCGCGCAGCGTGTGGGCGGCAGTGGTCGCGGCATGGGTAGCCTGCTGGCGGCGGTGCATCCGCTTGGCCCAGGCCGGTTGCTGTTGCTTCTGCGAGCCTGCGGTGCCGTCTGCGGTCTGGCCGGGGCCAGCACCGTCGCTGCCGGCTTCTGTGCCGTTCCAGCCAGCGCGGAAGGAGTCGGCCACCTTCTGCCCAACAGCGGAAGCACCAGAGGTGACGCTGCGGCCTGCGGCTTGTGCGCCAGTCTTGGCGACATTGCCGAGGCCAGCCGCCGCGCCCTTGGCACCGCCGCCGGCCGCAGCGGAACCGGCCTGGAACGCCGATCGGGCACTGCCGGCCGCCGAAGTCGCGGCACGCGCACCGGCACCGGCCAGCTTTGCGGCCGCCGGGGCCATTCGTGCCCCGGCCATGACGGCGCCGCCCACGCCCGTTACGGCGGCGCCGATGGCAACGCCGGTGCCGACAGCCCCGACCGCAGCACCAGCCATCGCGCCCGCACCAAGCTGTGGCGCACCGGACACCAGGCCGGTGGCGATACCGGGGCCGAAAATGCCCAGCGCCAGCAGCGCGAGCGAGGCCAGCATCACGACCAGCGCGTGGTCGATGGATGGTTCGTCGGGATGCACCTGGAACTCGGCGAACAGGCCTGAACCGATGCCGACGATGACGGCCAGCACCAAGACCTTGATGCCTGACGACACCACGTTGCCTAGCACCTTTTCCGCGAGGAACGAGGTCTTGTTCCAGAGTGCAAACGGGATCAAGACGAAGCCGGCGAGCGTAGTCAGTTTGAACTCGATCAGCGTGATGAAAAGCTGTACGGCCAGCACGAAGAAGCAGAGGATCACCACCAGCCAGGCGATGAACAGAACCACGATAGGGTCGATGTTCACGAACACCTCGGGGAACCCAGCCATGTCCCCGATCTGTTCCAGAATCGGCGCGGCTGCGTCGATGCCGGTCTTCGCCAGCCGGCCCGGCTGAAGGAAGTTCTCCATCGTGATGGCCGAGCCGGTAGCGGTAATTCCCAAGCCGGCGAACGAGCGGAACACGATGCTCGCCAGCCAGTTGAAGTTGCCGATGATGTAGGCGAACGCGCCGACACAGAGCACCTTGCGCAGCAGCTTGGCGATCACGTCGTCGCCCTGGCCGGTGGCGTGGCTCATGGCCCAATACAGGCCAGCGATCGTCATGTCGATGACGATGAGCGTGGCGGTGAGAAATGCCACTTCGCCCTGCAATAAGCCGAAGCCCGAGTCGATGTAGCGCGAGAACGTATCGAGGAAACGGTCGATGATGGTCACGTCGTTCATGGCGAATCCTCGGGCGGAGTGAGCGGAACGGCGCCCTCTGGCAATTCATCTGCGGGCGTATCGAAGCTCGGCGGAATCGGCGGGAGTTCAGCCAGCGAGTTGTATTCATCCGGCCCGGTATGGCCGGCGAAGAAGCGCCGCCGGAAGGCTTCAGCGGCGGCGCGGCAGGCATCCTCGCCCACGGCCTGCCGGTCGGCCGCGCATTGCCCGCGCAACGCCTTGAGCCGCACCGGATCTGCGGCCAGGGCGTCGGCCAGGTTCTCGGCCGGCTGCTGGCCGCACGCGGTCAGCAGCACGGCCATCAGGACGGAAGCGCATCGCATGGCCGCCTCCGGTCAGTTGTTATAGAAGTTGACGGACTGCGGCGTGTACGGCGTGCCGGTGCCCAGAAAGCGCCGCCGCACTTCGCGGGCGCGCTCCATAGCCGCCGCTTGCCGCGCCAGTTCCAGTGAAGCGGCCCGGTCTTGCGTGATCTGGAGCTGCTGCGCCTGGATCGACTGCTTGGCCTGCAAAGCCAGGAGCTGGTTCGTCGCCTGCATCGCTTGCAGCGCGCCGGTGGCCGACTGGCTCTGGCTCACGAGATCGGCCAGCGCGCTTTCGTCTTGGGCGAGGTTCTGCGACACCTGCGCCTGCATCCGCATCGCGGTGTGCAAGCCGTTCAAGGTGTTCTGCCAGCGTTCGCGGGCGTCCTGTGCCATGCGGTCGCCGCTGATGGTGGCGGCGTACTGTTCCGGGTACAGGCGGGCGAACGTGGCATCCATGCTCTGCACGTCGTAGGCCAAGCCGCGCGCCTCGGCGATCAGGCGCTCGGTGGTGGCGAGCGTCGAGCGCAGGCGGTTGACGATGTTGAAGTCGAGATTTGCCAGGTTCCTGGCCTGGTTCATCAACATCTGCGCCTCGTTCTGAAGCTGGTTGATCTGGTTGTTGATCTGTTCCAGCGTGCGCACGGCGGTCAGCGTGTTCTGCACGAAGTTGGACGGGTCGAACACCGTCAGCGCGGATGCGGGCTGCACGGCCAGCAGCGATACCGACAGCACGGCAGCGAGTGAGACAGAGAGCAAACGGGGCTTGGTCTTCATGGTGAAACCTCCAGCGGTTGAGAAGCGAGAAAGGAAGCTGCCGCCGGAGCGGACGGCAGCAGGTCGGCGGCCCAGCCGAGGCCGCGATGGCGCAGCCACGCGCCGGCGAAGCCGGGAGCGCCGGCCTGCGTCAGCACGCGGTCAATATCGCGTTGGTCTTGAGGGGTGGATGCGCCCGCGAATGCGAGCGCGACAGGCCCCAGGTCGAGGTCGAACAGGCGATTGCCGAGGCGCGACTGGTAGTAGTAATCGCGCTTGGGCTGTGCGGTCGCCACGATCTCAATCTGGCGGCTGTTCAAGCCGAAGCCTTCGTAGATCGTGCGAATCTGCGGCTCGGTGGCCTGCGGGTTAGGTAAGAAGATCCTGCTCGCGCAGCTTTCGATGATGGCTGGCGCGATGGTCGAGTCCTTGATGTCGGCCAGCGACTGCGTGGCAAAGATGACGCTGACGTTCTTTTTTCTGAGCGTCTTGAGCCATTGCCGGATGCGGGCCGCGAAGGACGGCTCATCGAGGAACAGCCACGCTTCATCGAGGATCAGCAGCGTGGGCGCGCCGTCAAAACGTTCGTCGAAGCGGGCGAACAGGTAGCGCAGCACTGCTTGCACGGCGGCGGGGCTGTGCATCAGTTCTTCCATCTCAAAGCCCTGCACGTCGGCCATGCCCAGCCGGTCGTGGTCAGCGTCCAGCAGCTTGCCGTGGGCGCCGCCCAACACATAGGGCGCGAGCGCTTGGCGCAGCGCGTTGGACTGCAATAACACCGACAAGCCGGTCATGGTGCGCTGCTCCACTGGCGCACCGGCAAGGCTTCGCAGCGCCGACCAAATGGCAGCCTTCTCGTCCGGGCCGACCGTCACGCCTTCGTGCAGCAGCCGGCCCTCCACCCATTCGGCGGCCCAGGTGCGGTAGCCCTCGTGGGCTATTCGCGCGAGTGGCTGGAAGGCGATGCCGCCATCGGCACCGAGGTCGTAGTGCTCACCGCCAAGGCCGAGGATGGTGGCGCGCATCGAGCGCCCCATGTCGAAGGCGAAGATCCGCGAGCCGAAGTAGCGCCGGAACTGCATGGCCAATATGGCGAGCAGCACCGACTTGCCCATGCCGGTCGGCCCGGCGACAAGGGTGTGCCCCACGTCGCCGATGTGCGTCACCAGCCGGAACGGCGTCGCGCCATCGGTGCGGGTGACGATCAGCGGCGGGCCATCGAGGTGTTCGTTCTTCTCCGGCCCAGCCCATACCGCTGACATCGGCATCATGTGCGCCAGGTTCAGCGTCGAAACGATGGGCTGACGCACGTTCGCGTATGCGTTGCCGGGGACGGACGACAGCCAGGCATCGACTGCGTTGAGGGTTTCGGGGATGGTCACGAAACCCCGGCCCTGGATGACGCGCTCCACCATGCGCAGCTTCTCGTCGGCCACGGCCGGGTCGGCGTCGAGCACCGTCACCGTGGCGGTGAGGTAGCCGAAGGCGACTTGATCGCTGCCCAGCTCCTGCAAGGCGGCATCGGCGTCGGCGGCCTTGTTGCTGGCATCGGTATCGACCAGCGGGCTTTCCTGCTGAAAGATCGTTTCGCGCAGCAGCGCGATGACGTTCTTGCGCTTGGCGAACCATTGGCGCCGCAAGCGCCCCAATTCCCGTTCCGCCTCGGCTTTGTCCAGGCACAGGAAGCGCGTACTCCAGCGATACGCAAAGCCCAGGCGGTTGAGGTCGTCCAAGATCCCCGGCCAGGTCGAGGTCGGGAAGCCTCGTACCGACACCACGCGCAGGTGCTGATCGCCCAGCATGGGCGCCAGGCCGCCGACCAGCGCGGCATCGGCCAGCAGTGCGTCGATATGGAACGGCACGTCGGGCACGCCGACGCGATAGCGCCGCGTGGAGACTGTGGCATGCAGGTAGGTCAGCGTCTGGCTATCGTCCAGCCAGGCAATCTCCGGCATCACACCATCGAGCAGGTCGAACACGCGATCGGTCTCTGCCACGAAGGAATCAAGCCGACCACGCCAGTCCACACCCTCAGTGGGCCGGTTCTCGTACAGCATCCCAGCCGCACGGGCGCGAGACTCTTGCGGCGGTAGGTGTTGCAACGTGAAGTGATAGACGCTCTCGAAATGGCCATCCGACTCCTCGAACGCCGCGCGTCGCTCCTCATCCACCAGCCAGGACAGTGGTTCGGGAAAGGAGGATTGCGGATAGCTCGATGCCCGCATCCGCTCGGCCTCGATATAGAAGGCCCAGCCAGACCCGGTACGGCGAAGCGCGTTGTTCTGCCGCGCCGACGTGGCAATCAGCTCGCCCTGTGTCGCACTGTCCAAGTCGGGGCCGCGAAACTGGAACGTGCGTTGAAACGAACCATCTTTGTTCAGCACAACGCCCGGCGCGACCAGCCCGGCCCAGGGCAGCCAGTCGGCAAGCAAGGCCGGGCGCTGACGATATTCGGCAAGGTTCAGCATGGCGTCCTCCCCTCACACGTCCAGAAGCGGGCGGTGTTTGATATGCCGCGCGAAGACCTGCATGAACTGCGGATCGACGCGCGCACCCCATACGGCCAGCGAGTGGCCGACGATCCAGAGCACCACGCCGGGAATCCACAGTTGCAGGCCCAGCCCGACGGCGGCGGCTAGCGTGCCGTTGGCAATCGCCACGGTGCGCGGCGCACCGCCCAGCAGGATCGGCTCGGTCAGCGAGCGATGCAGCGGCACTTCAAAGCCCGGAAGATCGGTGGCCTTACTCATACGACGGCCCCTCCGGAGAAGCTGAAGAACGACAGGAAGAACGAGGACGCGGCGAACGCGATGGACAGGCCGAACACGATCTGGATCAGCTTGCGAAAGCCGCCGCTGGTATCACCGAACGCCAGCGCAAGCCCCGTCGAGATGATGATGATCACCGCCACGATCCGGGCGACTGGCCCTTGGATGGATTCGAGGATGGAGGTCAGCGGCCCTTCCCACGGCATCGAGGAACCGGCGGCCTGCGCCGTGCCCGCCAGCAACAGCATCAGCGCGGCCAGCAGCAGCCCTTGCCCTGCGGGACGGGCCAGGTGGCGCAGCCGCGCCATGCTGGACAGGCGAGAAATAGGATTTACGGAAAGACGGAAAGCATCAACGTGCGTCATGGCAGTTCTCCAGGTTGGTCAGGGGTCGAGGAAGGCGCAGCGGCAGCGGCTGCAAGAGGAACCGGCGGCAGCTCGGGAAACGGCGTTTCCAGCGCATCTGTCAGGCGATAGCCCGCACCGTCGAAGCCGACGACACGGGAGATGGTTTCGACGTGACGTTTGCGGCCACGGCCTGCGATGTGAATCACCACGTTGACCGCCTCGGCGATCAGGGCGCGGGGCGGATTCACTGCCACTTCGAGGATCAGTTGCTCCAGACGCAGCAGTGCGCCCAAGGCGGAGCCGGCATGGATGGTGGCAATGCCGCCGGGGTGGCCGGTGCCCCAGACCTTCACCAAGTCCAGGGCTTCGCCGCCACGCACTTCGCCGACGATCACGCGGTCAGGCCGCAGGCGCATCGTGGCCCGCACCAGCTCGGTCATTGTGACGACGCCGGCGCGGGTGCGCAGCGGCACATGGTCGCGGGCCGCGCATTGCAGCTCGATGGTGTCTTCGAGCACCAGCACGCGGTCGCCTGTGGCGGCGATCTCGGCCAGCAGCGCGTTCGCCAGCGTGGTCTTGCCGGTGCTGGTGCCGCCGGCGATCAGGATGTTCTGCCGCTCGCGCACGGCGCGGCGCAGGAACTCGGCCTGCCCGGCGGTCAGGATGCCGTCGGCCACGTAGCGATCCAGGCCGATGATGCTCACGGCCCGCTTGCGTAGCGCGAAGGCTGGCCCCGGGGCGGCCGGAGGCAGGATGCCCTCGAAACGCTCGCCGGTTTCCGGCAACTCGGCGGTCAAGAGCGGCTGGCCGCGATGCACCTCCGCGCCGACATGCGCGGCGACCAGGCGGATGATGCGTTCACCATCGGCCTCGGGCATCTCCACGCCCAGCGGCGAGCGACCCGACGACAGCCGATCCACCCACAGGGTGCGATCGGGGTTGAGCATGATTTCCACAACATCCGGATCTTCGAGCGCAGCGGCGATCAGCGGCCCCATCGCCGTGCGCAGCATCTGGATGCGGCGATCCTGGGACGCCGCGGCGGATGAGCGAGATTCAGGCGGAATCTGCGGAACGGCACTCATGACGCACGCTCTGCAGCTCGCTCATCGGCGGACGCCATCGCTGCTGCGTCATCCATCCGCATCGGATCGGGGTGCAGTTCCTCCACCACGTCGCGCACCAGACTGCGGCCACGCAGCAGGTGGCGACCCAACTGCTCGACGAACTGCTCGAAGCGCGCTTTGCCCTGGGCGCGGGCCGCGTCCTTGTGGGCTTCTGGCACCGGCGTGCTGATGGTCAAGAAATAGCGGATGAACAGCGCCAGCGTTTCGATCTGGATGTTCTGGTCGCGCTCCATGCGTTCGGTCTGCCGCGACAGTCGATCCAGCCGCTTGGCAATGGCGGCCTCACGCTGGTCGCCCGCATCGGGTGACAGCCAGGACGCCAAGGCCGCTGCGACGATGGAGGACTTGGACACGCCTTTCTTGGCGGCAAGTTCATCCAGGCGCTTGGCGTGCTCGGGCTGGATGAAAAGATTGAGGCGGTATTGGCTCATAGGTCGATTCCGTCGTTGGGGTCGAGAGAAGCCAGCCGGGCCGTGCGCTGCATGGCCGGGTCGAGCTGGCCGGGAAGCGGGAGCGCCAGGTCGTCGTCATCGAGCAGCTCCAGGTCGTTCGCACACGCGTCCAACTCGGGCTCGTAGGCGACGGTTTCGGAGAGTTCGAGCTGGCGGCGCGGGCCGCCGTCATCGGTGCCGCCCGGACCATCGGCGGATACCGAGGTCGGCGCCGTAGGTACGGCCGGGATCGCCAAGCCGCTCCAGTCGTCGGGGCGGGCTGGCGGCGCGTCGGCGTACCTCCCGACTGCGAGCACGGGCGGTGGCAGGACGCGATCCTTGAAATTGGCGTCGACGTAGTAACGCAGCTTCTTCGCGCGGATCGGGGCAACGCTGGACACCATGACTACGGCGTCCTCAGGTGGAAGCTGCATCACCTCGCCGGGCGTCAGCAGCGGACGTGCAGTTTCCTGACGCGACACCATCAGGTGCCCCAGCCACGGAGCGAGGCGGTGGCCCGCGTAGTTGCGCTGCGCGCGAAGCTCGGTGGCGGTGCCGAGGGTTTCGGAAATCCTTTTCGCCGTCCTTTCGTCGTTGGTGGCGAAAGTCACCCGGACATGGCAGTTGTCGAGGATGGAATGGTTCTGCCCATACGCCTTGTCGATCTGGTTCAGGCTTTGAGCGATGAGAAAGCTGCGGATGCCGTAGCCGGCCATGAAGGCAAGCGCGGACTCGAAAAAATCGAGGCGACCCAGCGCCGGAAACTCGTCCAGCATCAGCAGCAGCTTGTGCCGGCGCGCGATGCCATCGCTGCCGTCGAGCGATTCGGTCAGCCGCCGCCCGATCTGGTTCAAGATGAGCCGGATCAGCGGCTTGGTGCGGCTTATGTCGGAGGGCGGCACCACCAGATAGAGCGATACCGGGTGCTCGGCGGAAATCAGGTCGGCGATGCGCCAATCGCAGCGCGATGTGACTTCGGCCACGGTCGGGTCGCGGTACAGGCCGAGAAACGACATGGCGGTGGAGAGCACGCCCGATCGCTCGTTGTCCGACTTGTTGAGCACTTCGCGGGCAGCGGATGCGACAACCGGGTGAGGCGCATCGCCCAGGTGCTTCGTCGTCATCATCCGGTGCAGCGTCAGCTCGAACGGACACGCCGGGTCGCTGAGGAAGTTGGCGACGCCGCGCAGCGTCTTGTCCTCGCCTGCGTACAGAACATGCAAGATTGCACCGACCAGTAGCGCGTGGCTGGTCTTCTCCCAATGATTGCGCTTCTCTAACGCACCTTCAGGGTCAACCAGAATGTCGGCGATGTTCTGCACGTCGCGCACTTCATGTGCGCCGCGCCGGACTTCAAGCAGCGGGTTGTAGGCGGCCGACTGCCTATCGGTGGGGTTGAAAAGCAGGCAGTGCGAAAAGCGCGAACGCCAGCCCGCCGTGATCTTCCAGTTCTCTCCCTTAATGTCGTGAATGACGGCGGACGCCGGCCACGAAAGCAACGTAGGCACCACCAAGCCCACGCCCTTGCCCGAGCGCGTGGGTGCGAAGCTCAGGACATGTTCCGGCCCCTCATGTCGGAGGTATTGGTCGTCGTGTTGGCCGAGGAAGACGCCCGCCGGGAGGGTCAGTCCAGCTTTGCGGATGTCGACGGCATCGGCCCAGCGTGCCGAACCATAAGTCGTAACCAGCCGCGACTGCCGAGAACGCCATACCGACATGGCGATGGCGACGAGTAAAGCGAACAAACCGCTACCACCCGCAATCGCACCGCCTGTGTCGAAGACGTGCGGCGCGTAGGCATCAAAGAAGAACCACCATTCGAACAAGCGCCACGGGTGATAAACCGGTACACCTAGAAGATCGAACCAGGGCGATCCGAGGCGTACTTGATAGCCAAGGGTCGCTGCTGTCCATTGTGTGGCGCCCCAGACGCCGGCGATCACGATGCCGATTACCACAGCGATCTGGCCGAACAGAACGTTCGTCCCTTGCATGACCTGTCCTCCGATTTCTCCTGCGCTGGTGTCTCATTGAAAGCGTTGCACAGGGGGTGTCGCAGGCGTCAGGATCGGTTCTGGGCTAGCCCGGATTTCTCATGACCGCATAAACAAAAACGGCTGAAAGCCTTATGATTCTTGTCGCCAAACAAAGCCCCATAAGTCTTCAGCCGCGCACAAAATGCTACCAGAAAAACTCCACTTTTCACCCCTCTCTCGCCGCCTCGTCGAGGCCTCTTTCACCGGTGGTCACATCACCTCGGATGCGGGCTTGTTGCTGCTGCGCGAGGTCGACCGGCAACATGGCTTGACCCGCCGCCTGGCCAAAATCGTTCCCGATCGGCGTGATCCTGGGCGTGTCCAGCATGGACTGCAGACACTGCTCGCCCAGCGTATCTATGCACTGGCCGCCGGCTACGAGGATCTCAACGATCATGACGGCCTGCGCCATGACTACGCGCTGCAGACTGCGGTCAACCGCCTGCAACCGCTGGCCGGCAAATCCACTCTGGGGCGCCTGGAACAGCAAGCCGATCGCGAAACGGTGGTGCAAGCCCATCGCCTGCTGTGGGAGCACTTCATCGCCCAGCATGACCAGGCGCCGGCTGAGATCGTGCTCGACTTCGATGCGACCGATGTGCCGGTGCATGGAGATCAGGAAGGGCGCTTCTTCCATGGCTATTACGACCATTACTGCTTCCTGCCGCTCTATGTGTTCTGTGGTCGCCATCTGCTGGTGAGCTATTTGCGCCCGAGCAACATCGATGGCGCCCGACACAGTTGGGCCATCCTGGCACTGCTGGTCAAGTTCATTCGCCGCTTCTGGCCAGAGACCCGCATCGTGTTCCGCGGTGACGGCGGTTTTTGCCGACATCGCATGCTCGACTGGTGTGACCGCAAGCAGGTGGATTATGTGGTGGGTCTGGCCCGCAACACCCGCCTGCAGCGGATGGCGGCGCCGGCCATGCAAGCGGTCGCCGAGGCCTACCAAGAAACCGGGCAGAAGATGTCCGGCGTGTATCGCTTCCTCTATCAGGCCGGTAGTTGGCGTAGGCGCCGCCTGGTCGTGTCGCGCCTGGAACATGGCGAGCAGGGTGCCAATCCACGCTTCATCGTCGTGTCCCGCTTTGCCGAGGATGCTGCCCAGCAGTACTACGAAGACTACTGCGGCCGTGGCGACATGGAGAATCGGATCAAGGACCAACAGTTGGATCTGTTCGCCGACCGCACCTCCAGCCCACGCTGGTGGACCAACCAGTGGCGGCTGATGCTGTCGGCCTTTGCCTATGTGCTGTTCGAACGGCTACGCGATCATCTCCAGGGCACCGCATTGGCGCGCATGAGCATCCATAACCTGCGCTTGAAACTGCTCAAGATCGGTGCGGTGATCATTCGCAACAGCCGGCGCATCCGCGTGCTGATCAGCGAGGCCTATCCGCATCAGGAACTCTTTGCGGGGCTGGTTGCCCGCCTCAAGCCGACCTGAACAGGCGGGCGCCCCCGGCCCGGCTCAATGGGGGAAAGGGGGCAGTGCGCCCCATACGCGGGAATTGAATAAAAAACGATCAATTTTTAGCGGTGGAAGGCAGGTTGTTGATACGCCGAGGCTTCACCGGCCACGCCTGCCGGCCTCATGAGAAATCCGGGCTAGTGCCGGTCAAAGACCGTTCGCAGCACAATGGTCGAGGGAAAAGAAAGAATGAGCGCGGTGGCGAGTCAAAGAAAAGCGCCGCAAGCGAAAGCGCACTGCGGCGCATACAGAGTTCCAAGCAAGTTACCCAAAAAAAGCCGTCAATGGGCCTTGCTTCCACTCATAGGCAATATTTAGATATCATGAAAAACGATGATATTTAAGATTGGAATAAAAATGAAAAATATCAAGAGTATGGATCTCAACTTGCTCAAGGCGCTGGACGCATTGTTAGACGAACGCAATGTGACACGGGCGGCGGCCCGTCTGGGACTAACCCAGCCGGCCTTGAGTGGCATGCTGACGCGGTTGCGCGAGAGCTTCGGTGACCCGCTTTTCGCGCGCTCGCAGCGGGGTATCGTTCCAACGCAGCGGGCGCTGGATCTAGGGATGCCTGTCAAGCAGGTGCTCGCCGAAATCGACGCGCTGCTCCAGCCACCTTCCTTCAATCCGGCCACCGCACAACTGACCTTCTCCATCGCCGCGACGGACTATGCGCTGCGTGCCGTTGCTGTCCCATTTCTATCGGCACTTAAACGGCACGCACCGCGTGTACGAGTCTCATTAGTGCCAGTCGAGAGCGGGCAGCTACAGAACCAGCTTGAGCGCGGTCAGATCGATTTAGCCCTCCTGACGCCAGAGATCACTCCGCCAAATCTGCATGCCCGAGAGCTGTTCAAGGAACACTATGTGTGTGTCCTGCGGGAAGACCATCCTGCGGCTATGGGGCGCAAGCTGACCGTTAAACAGTTCTGTGCTCTCGACCATGCGCTTGTTTCCTACGATGGTGGAGGTTTCCGCGGCGTCACCGACGATGCGCTAGAACAGTTGGGCAAACGACGCAGCGTCACACTGTCGGTCAAGAGCTTTCTGATCTTGCCAGACATCCTGCGTGCCAGTGACATGGTTGCGATCTTGCCGAGCCGCTTGGTCGCCGGTATGGACAAGCTGGCTATCTCCCTGCCGCCGGTGAAGATACCGGGGTTCACCAAGACGGCTGCTTGGCACGAACGCACCCATCACGATCCAGCACATCGCTGGATACGAGCACTGCTGTTCACTTCCTGTGCTAACAACAAGTAGGCAAGATCGCTCCTATCGTCATGCTCAGCACAACTCTACCTCGCACTACAAATAAGCAATCAGTCGGCTCAATTGGAGACGCGCCCTTTCGTAGCGCCGCTGCGAGATAGCCTAGTCGGTGGATGGCAGAACCTAGGCCTTGATATCATATTTTATGATATCAAAAATAGAAACTTAGGATTTCACTTATTGCAGATGGAGGCTCATGATTTGCTCCATGACCACTTGAATGACGCAGCCACCCCTGTTGCGTCATCGACATTTTGTGAAGGAGCTTCGATATGAGCAAGCAACAGAACGCCATCCTCTGGCCCGAAGGCTACACGCCGGGCTTTACTGAGAATTTCGCCTCCAATGAGATCATCGCCGCCGGCTTGAGCGCGGCCGACGTATGGCCTCTACTCGTCACACCATCGCTGTGGCCAAGCTACTACGCCAACTCGGCTAACGTGTGCTTTCATGACGGCAAAGGCCCGGTACTGGCCGACGGCGATCGGTTTTACTTCGAGACCTTCGGCTTCCCGGTAGAGGGGCAGTGCAACGAATACGTGCCACCTGCGGATGGGCAACCCGGCCGCGTGGCCTGGCACGGCTGGTCCGGCGAGGAAGGCACAGATACGCGCCTGGATGTGCATCACGCCTGGCTGGTTGAGAACCTGGACGGCAGGCGCGTGCGCATCCTCACGCAGGAAACTCAGAAGGGCAAACCGGCCGAGGAGCTGCACAACGCCAAACCCAACCCGATGATCAACGGCCATCAGGACTGGCTCGACAGCTTGGTCGAGGCAGCGCGCAAAGCCAAGCAGGCGTAGTGGTCTCCGGCCGCTTGATCCCAAGCGTCTGAACGGAGAAAACCATGATGAGAACTCCCCTCAGGATTCTGCTGGTCCTGACTTCGCAGGCAACGATGGGCGACGAACTGCTCAACCGCGAATGGTTCCGCAGTCGGACCGAAGCGAAGGTGCTGATCGAACGTTGGCGACAGTTCTACAACGAGCAGCGGCCGCATAGCGCGCATGCTTACAAACCGCCGGCGACGATCCGGCGCAACTGGATCCAATCCGATAGCATCCCCTCCGAACTCACTGCCTGACTGGCTACAAAGTTCGTACTCAGGTCACCTTGGCGCAGGCACTGAAGGTGGAGCCACCCGGAATGGGTGCTCCCACCGCCTTACGCGCACTGGCTCGAACTCTCCCGAGGCGCCGGCAAGCTCGTCACATAGCGACTAGAGAGAGGAGGTGACCGTACGAGTTCCCAGCGCCCGATCCACTCTGGGAGCTGGGTCGCCTAGCGACTACGCTACCAATGGAGCTAGCGATCAACTCGATAACTTGAGCGTGATAACGCCCAGGATGATCAACGCCACGCCAAGGTATCGCATCAGGGAGGTTGGGTCGCCATAGAAATGAATTCCGACTAAGAAAGTTCCCGCCGCTCCGATACCCGTCCACACCGCATAAGCAGTCCCAATCGGTATCTGACGCTGAGCAAGCCATAGGAAGGCGCCGCTAATTGTCATGAAAGAGACGGCTACTGCGACCCCACTCCAACGCGATGTTGGCTCTTGCGCCATTTTCAGCCCGACCGGCCATCCGATTTCAAACAATCCAGCCAAAACAAGATAGATCCAACCCATTGCGATTCTCCTTCAAATTTTTCATATCCGGCATACATACTCCGGCATGACCACCAGCTTAGAACTTCGGCGGCTCTTTAGGCGTGGTGTGGGGCACATCGCCATCTTCGTAAAAGCGCTTTCGCGTAGCCTCGGCAACCCGGTTACATAGTTGGTCGCCCAGCATTGGTCGATCCAACTTGCATTGCTTGCGCAACTCTTTCAGACGCTCAGGATTGAGCGCTAATTCATCGACTGTCGGAAGGTTGGCTTTATCTGGTTTCCCAGATGGGCTGCAGGCTGCCAATGTCGAGGAAAGCAATATGAGAGCAATCTTCTTCATGGTTAATTTTCTTTGGGAGATTGTGTGATGGTTTACCGCCGACCTTTGGCATCTGGAGATTTGATCGAATGAACGCGTTCCATGAAGCGAGTCAGCATTTCTGACGGCTCGCTGGCCGGCCGTAGTAGATAGGTCGTGAGCATTGGCGAACGTCCAGTCAGCGGCCGTGCGACCACCCCCTGTTCCCTGCTGGCTGTGATATGCGCGCCTCCTGTGAGGCCTAGTGCAAGTCCCGCCGAAACCAGGACCATCATTAGATCGCTGGAAGTCACGCGTTCGGCAATCAGTGGCTCTATGTCCACGCGACGTAGCACCCGTTCAACTTGCCGAGCATGGCCCTCACACGCCACCGCGTCGCAGAGCACCAGCGGATACCGCAACAGCTCTTCTAGGGGAATCTGTTTGTGGGATAGCAAGGGGTGCCGTGCGGGCACAGCTACCATCAGAGGGTCACTCCACACCGGCACGGCGATGATGCCTTCGCCGACTTCATCCGATTGAGCGAAGCCGAGATCGTACAGTTCGCCACACAATCCCTTGATTTGCTGTGCCAAAGGCACCTCGAAGAAGCGAACTTCCACTTCCGGCTCTTCCTGCCGGCAGAGCGCCAACAACGCAGGCAGGCGCGATGGCGTGATTCCATCAGACAATGCAATACGGAGCTGGCAATGAAAGCCATTGGCTGCGGCGTTCACACTGTCGCGCGCCTGCTGCAAAGCTGCGAAGACACGCGGCACGCTCTCAAAGAAGAGCCTGCCCGCACGAGTCAAGCGGGTGCTCCGAGTGGTTCTCGCAAATAGCGCTACGCCCAACTCTTCCTCAAGTTCCTTGATGGCGCGCGACAGCGGCGATGTCTCTATGTGGAGGCGCTCTGCGGCTCGGGCAAAGTGCAGCTCCTCTGCCACCGCCAGAAAGTAGCGCAGGTGTCGAATTTCCATGTTCGCATTCCTCATCACTCAGGCCTCACCACCTTCGCCTTGCGTCACGCTATTTAGCTAGCCTTCGCAAGCTGCTCCAGCATGTTTCTGCGATCAAACAGGAGAGCCGGATAATGCTTTTGCCAGGACGCCCCATTGCATGGCTGTCTCGGCCCGCGTGCGGATCAGCGAAGCCTGCGCTGACAGCACCCCGGCCTCAGCCTCGGCCACCACCGTGGCGTCCACTTGTCCCGCCTCGAACAGACGTCGGCTGCGATCGAGCTGACGCTCCGCGACTGCGACACCCTCGGCCTGATGCTCCAGTGCTGCGTGCTGCGTATGCCAACCGAGATATGCGTTCTCTACGTCCTGCAAAGCACTCAACAAAGTGCGCTCGAACTCCGCACGGGCAGCTCGGCTGCGCGCCTCTCCGGTCTCGATGCCGGCACGGATCGCGCCACCATCGAAGATCGGCAACGACACCCCGGCCCCAAGTGAAAAAATGTTTCCAGTGATGCGGGTTCCCACACTCTCTACGCGCTGCCGTCCGCCGCTCAGGTCCAACACCAGCCTGGGGAAGCGTTCGCCTTCGGCTGCGTTCCAGCGCGCGGTTTCGGCGGCGAACTTCGCTTCGGCGGCGCGCACGTCGGGCCGCTCACTCAGCAGGTCCGCAGGTATGCGTGTCGGTGTCCAGTCCGGGACGGCGAGCGACGCAAGAGTTGGGGAAGCTGCAGGCGCTCCGGGCGTTTGTCCCACTAGTACATCGAGTGCATGCGTCGCCTCGCCGCGCGCACGCCGCAGTTGCTCTTGCTCCACGCGCAGTGCGACGACGCCGGCGCGGGTACGCTCGATGTCGAAGCCGGTAGCTTGTCCGGCCTCGAACTTCCGTTGCATCAGCAAGACGAGTCGTTCTGCGGATGCCAGCCGCGCCGCGGCTAGCGCTTCGAGCTCACTGGCTTGGCGCTGCTGCACAGCCGCCGACACTGTTTCAAACGCGACCTGCCACCGCGTGGCAACCCACGCTTGTTCGGCTGCCACCGCATCCAGGCGCGCACCTTCTGCTGCCTGCGAAAGCCGTCCCGACAGGTCTGCCTCCCACGATGCGGACAACGTGGCGCGGCCATCATTGCCGATTGCAACGTTCTCTGAATAGTCGCGTCCTCGAGTTGCCTGCGTGCCCGCGGACAACGAGGGGAGCAGGGAGGCCCGTGCTCGCCGCGTGGCGGCCGATGCCTCGTCCACGCGCGCTCGCGCAATCGTCAGTTCGGTATTGCGCTCCAGCGCCGCCCGGACCAAGGCATTGAGGTGCGGATCGCCGTAGGCCGTCCACCAATCGACGGGAAGAGTACGGCGGGACGATTTGTCCAAGATGCCTTCACCTCCCTCTTCATTTGAGAAATGGGCCGGTACATCCAGGCGAGGTGGATCGGCAGAGTGCGGGGCATGGCTGCAGGCCGCAAGAAGCAGTAGCGGAGAAATCATGGCAATGAGGCGATAGCGTTCAAGAATTTGAGACATGGCAGCTCCTTGCGCTCCGAAAAAGTCTTGACGGACTGTTGTATGGCTTCTACTATACCGTCTGGACTGTATATGACTCAAGCTTTTTTGGAGCACGACCATGCCGCCCCGCGCTAAAACAAAGTTGCCCCCCCCGTCCACTGCCCATAGCAGCGCCGATGCGCAGCCCGGCCTCCAGCAAGGAGCCCAGCGAACTCGCGACCGCATCCTGCAGGCCGCCCGCGAACTGGTGCTGGAGGAAGGTGCCAGTCGCTTGACACTGGACGCCGTCGTTGTGCGGGCCGGGTTGAGCAAAGGGGCGTTTCTCTATCACTTCAAGACCAAACGCGATTTGTTCGTGACACTGATCGACGAGATGATCCGGGCGTTCGACGCGGTACAAGCCAATCACGAGCGCAGGTTTGCCGGAGATCCGGACCCCTGGCTGTCGAGCCAGGTGGAAGCGATGCCCGACGACGAGATGCAGAAGATGGGCGCAGCGCTGCTCGCGGCAGCTGCGGAAGATCCAACACTTCTCGACCCACTGCGCGAGTGTTACCGCGTGCAGTACGAACGCGTGCGTCGATCCCCGCGTGGCACCGAGACCGCGGCACTCATCATGCTGGCATTGGATGGCGCCCTGTTCGCCGATCTTCTGGGTTTGCCAATACTCGCACCCGCAGAGCGGCGGCATTTCTTTCGGGCGCTCCAGGATCTCGCCTCGGGCCATCTCGAACTTGTCCCGGCAAAAGGACGCACATGAGTCGCGTCCGTAGCGGTGTCATGACCGCGTGCGCACCGCGCTCCTTGGCGGTTGCTTGCACACTATCCATTTCGACTCTGCTCTCAGGGTGCGGAAACTCGCAATCCACCGTATCCGAGCCTCCGCGCGCAGTGAAGCTCGCCGCCGCGCAGTCGGATCTCCCGCATAGCTCTCGCATCGAATTGACTGGCTCGGCGCGAGCAACCGAGCGCAGCATCCTAGGATTTGAAACAGGAGGACGGATCGCCAAGTTGAACGTCGACGTGGGTGAACGGTTCTCCCGCGGCCAAGTCCTGGCAGAACTTGATGCGCAACCTGACCGGCTTCGCGTGACACAAGCGCAAGCATCCCTGGCGGCCGCCGAAGCCGGCCTGATGGATCGACGTGTACAGACAGATCAACAGCGCCGGTTGCTCGAAAGCGAAGTCATCTCCCCTGCTGCGTTCGAGAGCGCGAAGGCGCAGCTAGCGGTCGCAGAGGGTCAAGCGCGCACTGCCAAGGCGGCGCTTGGCCTGGCCGAACGAGCACAACGTGGCACGATGATCGTCGCTCCTTTCGATGGTGTCGTGGCGGAAAAGCTGGCTTTGGCGTTCACCGACATTGCTGCTGGTGCGCCGGTATTTCAGGTCGACGGCGTGCGCAGTGGCACTGAGATCATCGCGAACGCGTCTACTACACAGGCACCTCACATAGATGTCGGCCAACGCGCAGAACTGAGCTGGAGCGGAGCCGAACAACCAATCCGAGCGGTGGTACGTCGTGTCGGTCTGCGCGCCGAAAATGGCTCGCTCCTACCCGTGGTGCTAGTGCCTGAAGATAACGCGCAAGCGCGCGCACTTCGGCCAGGTATTCCCGTACAGGTCGTGCTCGACGCACCTGCGGCAACCTCCAAGACCTCTCGGCCCGAGACTGTATCCATACCTTATGCCTCGCTGGTGCTCGGCACGAAGCCGGGCGAGGCTTCCGTCTTCGTCTACACCCCTGAAGATAAGAAGGTGCACCGTCGCGCGGTGCGCTTCACGCCGGTACAGGAAGGAGACAGCGCGCGCGTCCTCGCTGGACTCAAGCCCGGCGAGACGGTGGTTGCCGCCGGAGGAGGATGGCTCACCGATGGACAGCCAGTGACACCACTGGAAGCCACCACTCAATTGACCAAGCGCTAACGCGATCCACCAGGTTACTTCATCATGAAGATCACCGAGATGGCGCTGCGCGCCAGTCGACTTACCTACTTTGTAGCGCTCATCATTTTCGTCGCCGGCATCGCGACCTTCCTGAATTTTCCTTCTCAGGAGGAGCCGACTGTCACGGTCCGCGATGCGATGGTCACGGCGTTGAACCCGGGGCTGCCCGCCGAACGCGTTGAGCAACTCATTGCCCGGCCGATCGAGGAGCGCTTGCGCGAACTGGCAGAGGTCAAGCGCGTGACGAGCACCGTGCGCGCAGGCAGCGCCATGATCCAGGTCACGATCTGGGACCGCTACACCGACTTGGCACCGATCTGGCAGCGCGTCCGGGCCAAGGTCGCCGATTCGAAGGATGCCTTACCACAGAGCACGATGGGGCCTTTCGTCGACGAAGACTTCGGCCGCGTCGCGGTTGCCTCGATTGCGGTCACTGCACCAGGTTACTCCATGAGCGAGATGCGCGTCGCGCTCAAGCAGATGCGCGACCGCCTGTACACCGTGCCTGGTATTGAGCGCATCACTTTCTACGGCCTGCAGGAAGAGCGCGTCTATCTCGAATTCGATCGGCCTAGGCTCGCGCGATTGGAGCTGACACCACAGGGGGTGATCGACCAACTCGTCAAACAGAACGTCGTCGCTTCGGGTGGACAAATTGTTGTCGGCGGCATCAATGCAACCTTGGCGGTCAGTGGCGAAGTGCGTGACGCTCCCTCCCTGCGAGCAATGCCGATCGCGCTGCCACGACCGCAAAGTAGTACGGCGCCCGTGCCGACGATCGCATTGGGTGAACTGGCGCAGGTGAGTGTGCGGCCAGCCGATCCGCCGGAATCTGCTGCCATCTACAAAGGCCAGCCCGCTGTCGTCATGGCGGTTTCGATGGCCTCCGGTCAGAACGTGGAGCAGTTCGGAAAAGCGCTCAAAGCACGGGTTGCAGACCAGGAGAAGCTGCTGCCGGCGGGTTTCGATCTGTCATACGTCACTTTCCAGGCCGATGTCGTCAAGCACGAGATGGGCAAAATGAACCACGTCATGATGGAGACGATCATCGTCGTCCTCGGTGTCGTCGTGCTATTTCTCGGTTGGCGCACCGGGATCATCGTGGGCATGATCGTGCCGTTGACGATCCTCAGTGCACTCATCGTCATGCGCGCGATGAACATCGAGCTTCAGAACGTCTCGATGGGCGCCATCATCATTGCGCTCGGCTTGTTGGTGGACAACGGCATTGTGATTGCCGAAGACATCGAACGCCGCCTGGCCGGTGGCGAAGATCGTAAGCATGCCTGCCTCGAGGCGGGCCGCACGCTCGCCATTCCGCTGCTCACGTCCTCGCTCGTGATCGTGATCGTGTTCTCGCCGTTCTTTTTTGGCCAGAACGCCACGAGCGAGTATCTGCACAATCTCGTGGTCGTGCTGGCACTGACGTTGTTCGCTTCGTGGCTGCTGTGCCTGACTGTCACGCCCCTATTGTGCTACCACTTCGCCAAACCCCATCACAAGCAGGAGCAGGGCGACGCCTATGACACCCGCTTCTACCGTGGCTACCGGCGCGTACTGGAGTGGGTGCTCCACCATAAGGCGGTCTATGTAGCGTCGATGATCGCGGCGCTTGCCATTGCGCTGTATGGCTTCACCACCCTGCCGTACGATTTCATGCCCAAGTCCGACCGGCTTCAGTTCCAGATTCCGGTGCAGCTCGCCCCCGGTACCGACTCGCGCGAAACGCTCGCCCGCGTGAAGCAGATCAGTGGTTGGCTGGGCGACACGAACATCAATCCAGAAGTCTCCGATCACATCGGCTACGTCGCCGATGGTGGCCCGCGCTTCATCCTTAGCCTGAATCCACCACTGCCGGCATCGAACATCGCGTACTTCGTTGTCACATTGAAGCCGAAGAGCGACATCGACGCCGTCCTCGCCCGCACCCGCAGCTACTTTGCGCAAGCACATGGCGACGTGCGCGCCGAGCCCAAGCGTTTCTCGCTCGGTGCGACCGAGTCAGGGACTGCCATTTATCGCGTCAGCGGTCCGGATGAGGAGGTATTGTTGGGGGCCGCGTCCAAAATCGAAGCAGCGCTGCGCAAGCTGCCCGGCACCATCAACGTCAAGAACGATTGGGATACGCGCGTTGGCCGCATCGACGTACGGGTCGACCAGGACCGCGCGCGTCGGGCGGGCGTGACGACTGAAGACATCGCTGGCGGGCTGGATGTCCGCTACAGCGGCAGATCGATCTCGGTTATTCGCGACGGTGACACCTCCGTCCCGATCGTCCTGCGCAGTATCGTAAGCGAGCGTCGCAGCACGGCAGACGTAGGCGCGACGCTCATCTATCCCACCAACGGCGGTCCAGCGGTGACGCTGGCTCAGGTCGCAGACGTATCGCTCGCGAGCGAGCCCTCGGTCATCCAACGGCGCAATCTCATCCGCACGATCACCGTGCAAGGACAGAACACCTCTTACACCGCCCAGGAGATCATCAACCGCCTGGCGCCTAGCGTCGCTGCCCTGGACCTGCCCGCGGGCTACTCGGTTGAACTTGGCGGCGAGATCGAGGAAGCCGCCGAATCGAACGCCGCGCTGTCGACCTACATGCCCCTCGCATTTCTGGCGATGCTGATGCTGTTCGTATGGCAGTTCAATTCTTTCCGCAAGCTCGGTGTGATCCTCGCGACGATCCCTTTCACGCTTATCGGCGTGGTATTGGCTCTGAAGCTGACCGGCACACCTTTCAGCTTCATGGCGACCTTCGGCGTACTGGCCCTGTTCGGGATCATTGTCAACAACGCCGTGCTCTTGCTGGAACGCATCGACCAGGGGCTAGCGGAAGGCCTGCCACGCCATGAAGCCTTGGTTGGGGCCGCGATACAACGGCTTCGTCCAATCGTGATGACCAAGGTCACCTGCATTTCGGGACTGGTGCCACTCATGCTCTTCTCCGGACCATTATGGAAAGGGATGGCGATCGCGATGATCGGTGGGCTGGCACTCGGAACGCTGGTGACGTTGGGCTTGATTCCGCTGCTTTACGAAGTCCTGTTTGGAATCAAGCGAATTGGGCCGTGGAACCTGAGTGTCGCCACCGCGCATGGAGATCGCTCATGAGTCTCTTGCGAGCCGCCGCGTGCTGCGCATTCTCAGAATTCGTATGCACCCACGCTTCATGCGTATGTCTCGCTAGGCTTATGCGATTCAGCACCCATCCGCTGATCTGGAAATCCTGGTCGATTGTCATTGCCGCAGGGGTTCTAGGAGCGGGCTATCCACTGGGCCTGCGGGCCATCACGGCGGGCGGTCCGATGCGCTGGGTCGGCCTCTGTGTGGCAGTGACGTGCATGGCGGCCAGCGGCGCACTTTTGTGGTTCGCGCTCAAGCGGATTCCGATCAGCGCGGCCTCTGCAGCCTGGGCAGGAATCGGGCTACTTGGAAACTTGGGCGTCGGCGCCCTCCTACTAGGCGATGTCGCATCGGTAACGCGCTGGTCTGGCACCGCCCTCATCGCAGCAGGCATTGCCTGTCTTAGTTTCGTTTGATCAAGGAGACCCATTATGAAGAGCAAAACTGCATTGATCCGCGGCGGCATCTTTTTTTGCGTAGCAGGCGCGCTCTCTGGATGCGCGACCAACAGCATGACGCGCTCCGGATTTCTCGGCGACTACGAGAAGTTATCGCCGACACGATACGAGAACGTACTGATGTACCGCGCAGCGGGATTCGAGCCCAAGCGTTATGCCGCTGTCGTGGTGGAAGAAGCGCAGATCAAGACCGCCTCGGGTCGCATCGATGGGCTCGATGACGCGCAGCAGCGCGAAGTGCTAGACCATGTGACGAGCGAACTGAAACGCCAGGAAGGCAAAAGTCCCGCCCCCCCAGGTGGCGCGGGACAGGTTCGGGTGCGTGTAGCGGTCACCGAACTGCAGACACCGAATCGGGCAGTCAATGCAATGACGACCCTGCTGGTTGGACCCGTGACGACGGGTGGTGCCAGCCTAGAGTTCGAAGCAGTCGATTTAAGGACGGGACGCCGGGTTGCTGCCGCCAGTTGCTTCGAGCGCGGCAACGTCATTAAAGAGTTCGCCGGTTCGTACACATTGCTGGGTCATGCCAAAGCGGCGATCACGAACTGCATCGAGCGCATCGACAGCGCTTGGCGGGACACGCAGCCATGAGCAACGCTTCACAGGCTTGGCTCCGGCAGGATGCCATGGTCGGCGGTGATCACAAATGGCTGGCGGGTGGCGACTGGACGATAGAGCACTACGCCAGTCTGGCAAAATCCGTGTCCGCCGCCCGCATCAGTCATGCCGAGGGGTACGCCACTCCCTTACTCGACTGGACGCAAGTCCAGAGACTGGACACCGCCGGCGCGGCTCTGCTGGTGGAAATTCTCGGGCCAGACTCGATACTCGACCGGCCGGAGGCAGCTCCAAATCTGTCCTCGGATCGCCTCGCCCTAATGAGAGCGCTGGCCGCCGCTGCTACCGATCAGCAGAAGACGGAGAAAGCAGCGGTGAGCGGGAATCCTCTGCTCCGCGGTCTGGGACGCATAGGCCTGACCTTGGAACAGGGCTGTCGTGCGTGTCTTGGTCTGGCCGGGTTCGTGGGCCAGATCATCGAAACATGGAGCCGTACCGTTCGTCACCCGCGTCGCTGGCGCGCGACCTCGGTGATCGCTCAAATCCAGCGATCAGCGGTGGACGCCATTCCCATCGTGGCGCTACTGAGCTTCATGGTAGGAATGGTGGTGGCGTTCCTGGGAGCAACGGTGCTGGCCAACTTCGGTGCGAGCATCTTCTCGGTGCATCTGGTCGCCTTCTCGTTCATGCGCGAGTTCGGAGTGCTGCTCCCGGCCATATTGATTGCAGGCCGTACCGCAAGCGCGTACACCGCCCAAATCGGTTCGATGAAGGCAAATGAAGAGATCGATGCGCTTCGCTCCAACGCGCTCGACCCCATCGAGTTACTGGTGCTGCCACGCGTGCTGGCGCTTCTTGTGTCCTTGCCACTGCTCACCTTAGTAGGCATCTTGGCTGGCATTGCGGGCGGCGCCACCGTATGCGCACTGAGCTTGGAAATTCCTCCCGCACAGTTCCTTGCCATCGTGCAGGAAAAAATCGAGGTGCGCCATTTTCTTGTCGGAATGAGCAAGTCCCCGCTCTTCGCGGTGATGATCGCCGCTATCGGCTGCCATGAAGGGTTCAAGGTCGCCGGTAGCGCTGAGTCGGTAGGCGACCACACGACGTCTAGTGTCGTGCAATCAATCTTCATGGTGATCCTGATAGACGCCATCGCTGCACTGTTCTTCATGGAGATGGGCTGGTGAGCGCGGTGAAGCAAGACACCGACAACGGTGTGCGACACGCTATTGAAGTGCGCGGCCTGGACAACAGGTTTGGAACCCAGCAGGTCCATCAGGACCTAGACCTGGACGTGCGGCGCGGGGAAATCCTTGGCGTGGTGGGAGGGTCAGGCACCGGGAAATCCGTGCTCTTGCGTAGCGTCGTCGGGCTGCAGAAGCCGCATTCGGGCGTGGTCCGTATCGGGGGGCGCGACCTACTGCGAGCCCAATGGCTTGCGCGCGCGCGTATGGAGCGAAGGTTCGGCATTCTGTTCCAGAAGGGCGCGTTGTATTCATCGCTGACCGTCTTGGAGAACGTCGCTCTTCCTTTGATCGAGCATGTCGGTCTGGCGCGGCCTCTTGCCGAGCGTTTGGCAAGAAGCAAGCTGGGCTTGGTGGGGTTGCCTGCCGGAGCGGGAGACAAGTATCCGGCCTCGTTGTCCGGAGGCATGGTGAAACGAGCAGCACTGGCGAGAGCCTTGGCGCTTGATGCGAACATCCTGTTTCTTGACGAACCCACCGCAGGACTGGATCCAATCGGGGCTGCATCTTTCGACCAATTGATTCTGACCCTGCGCAATGCACTGGGCCTCACGGTGTTTCTGGTAACCCACGACCTCGATACGCTGTACACCATATGCGACCGTGTCGCGGTCCTGGCGAACCAGAAGGTACTCATCAACGACGGCATCGAGGCAGTCGAGCGCTTCAAGCACCCGTGGATACAGGAATACTTTCACGGCCCCCGTGGCCGTGCGGCCGCACAGGCCACTGGTGCTTCCAGCCAAGAGACGCAGCCATGAAACCCCTCCGCATCTGCATCATTCTTCCGTCGCGCACGCATTGGGCTGGGCGCACGCAATATTTAAACTCTGAGAACGAGGTGGTCTGATCATGGAACCACGTGCCCATCATGTATTCATTGGTCTGTTCGTCGTGCTGCTCGGTGCGATTGGTATTGGCTTCGCGCTTTGGCTCAGCGACACACGTTCCGACCACGATTACCAGTATTACCGGATTATGTTCGATGAGCCAGTGACCGGGCTTACGCCCGGCAGCCAGGTTCAGTACAGCGGAATCACGATTGGCGAAGTCGTTGCACTTTCTCTTTCACCGCGAGACCCAAGGCGGGCGATAGCGCGCGTACGCATCAATGCCACCATCCCGGTCCGGCAGGATACCCGCGCTGAATTGGTCATCACGGGAATTACCGGCAACGCGGTGATCGAGTTGAGCGACGGTGGGCCAAACGTGCCATTGCTGGATCGGAGAGAGGACGAGGAACCGTTGATCCTCGCACCACGTTCGGCGATGGCATCCCTGGTCTCCGGTGAGGGGAACAGCATGACGACACTCAACGGCATCTTGCTGCGCACGCAGGAGTTACTGTCGAAGGAGAATTTGGCTCTTGTGCACCGCAGTCTGGTGAATCTTGAACAGACCACGGGCGCGGTCGCTGACCAGAGGGCCGAGATCGCGACGTTAATCAGCAATCTGACCGAAGCAAGCAGAGAATCGACAGCTGCCGTGCGCCAAGCAAATAGCACTCTTCGCGATGCCAACCTGCTACTAAATAACGATGGTAAGCAAATCATGGTGAACACGCGTGATGCAACGGCATCCCTCGAACGCGCCGCTTTCAGGGTTGAGACGCTACTGCAAAACAATCAGGAATCGCTGAACCAGGGCTTGGCCGCCACAGGTCCTGCCATGCACGAACTCCAGCAGGCGCTGGCCAATCTAAACACCGTGCTGCGCCGACTGGATCGCAATCCGGCGCAATACCTGCTCGGTGGAGAGAACATTGAGGAAACCAAGCCGTGAACACTTCCGCCAGGATGATTCCCGTCGCTGCCGTGACTATGACGCTAGTACTCGGCTTGTCCGCGTGCAGTGTGCTTCCCAAAGCAGCTCCAATGGTCACCTACAAATTGCCCGACTATCACATCGCCCAGGCGGAGAGTACGCCGCGCGCCGTTCCGGGACCCGGGGCGCTGCGCGTCTACGCCCCTGAGAGTAGTCGCGTCCTGGATTCGGAGCGGCTGTTCATTGCGCAGCCCGATGGTCGCTTGTCGGCTTGGCAAGGAGTGCGTTGGGCCGACCCCGCACCGGTGCTGCTGCGTGACCGAATCGTCGAAGCCTTCATGCGCGATGGGCGGTCGACTTCCGTGATTACCGATAGCACCCCAATGAGCGCCGATATGGAGTTGCGCAGTACGCTGCGGGCGTTCCAGCTCGAATACCGCGGCACTGAAGCGATCGCCGCGGTTCGGCTCGATGTGCAACTGGTCGATCCGGCCAAACGGACTGCTATTGCCAGTAGACGCTTCGAAGCAATCCAAGCCACAGGCAGCAAGCGAGAGGCCGATGTGGTGAGCGCGTTCGGTGTCGCCACGGATATATTGGCCGGGCAGATCGTTGAATGGGCAGTTCAGGTCGGGGCAGCGCGTTTGCGAGTTGCACCGGAATTGGCAAGCAACCATGCACCCACAGCGTCGTCGATAAGCACAGACTAGTCGTCTTAACGGAGCACAGAAGCTAGGGCCAAAACGCTGCTCGACACCTTAACTCGGTACGACAGCCTACGGCCCCGATCCAATCCCAGGACCTCTTTGCCGTCCAACCTCCCATGACACACCGCCGCCGCGTACAGTCGCGGCGATCTGCTGCCCCAGTCGTGGCTCGATTATCGGCCGCCAAGGCACCAGACTGAATCCCATGCCGTCATCGAGCAGCGCATAGCGACCGCTGGCGAGCATGACCGAGCGCCGGTAGATGCCGGCTACGCGCTGCCCGTCTGTGACGTGCCGATGCTCCAATCCGCTATCGGCGGCAATGTGCTGGGCGGCCTGCGCCAGCTCCCGATTGCGCAGCGTTTCCAGCAGATTCCGGGAGAGAATCAGCCGCTGCCCGCGCCGCTGGGCCAGCCCCTGTTCTTCGAGGAAGTCGGCGCGCTGCTGCAAGGCTTGCCTAGCATCGCCGCCAAAGCCCAGGTCGCCCAGTCCCTTGCCGCCGCCGATCAACTGCTGATCCAGCCAGGTCGCGCCGATGACGCGGGCCTGCCGTTCAATCGGCAGATGCGATTTCAGTTCGACCGCCACGCCGCCCAGCCGCTGCGCGTCGTACTGGCGGCCACGCTCGGCCAAGTCGTCCGGCACCTTCCATAACCCCTCGGCCACGCGCTCCACGATGCCGGCCCGCCGTAGGGCTTCCAGCCGGCGGATATGGGCCGCCACAGCCTCTTGCGGGTCGCGGCCGGGCTTGGCTCGGCCTTGCTCGATCGCCAGGTGGTGATCGGTGCGGTACAGGCCATTGCTCGCCAGCGTGGCGATGTTCTTGTCGGCCGCCCGCACCTCGGCGGAACCGCGTACCTCCACCACCGCGCCGATGGGATAGTTCGCCAGCTCGTCGCGGGCGTCCAACGCGACGTAGTGGGCTTTGCCGTCCAACCCGTCGATGACCAGATAGCCGCGGTCGTGCAGCTCGTCGGCCAGACCCTTAGCAGCCACGCGACCGACGATAGTGCGGCCGTCGTCGCCCGGCTCGAACACCGCCAGCTCGCGAGGCTTGCCGCTCATGGCCCGCTGCATCGTTCGGATGATGTCGCCACGCTCGCCCAGGGCACGCAAGGTCTTCTCCGCGTCCGCATGGACGGCCCAGGTGCCGGGCTGCACCTCGTCGGCCAGGCCCAGGCGCTGCAAGTGTTGCAGGCGGCCGATCAGCAGCAGGCGCTGGCGTTGCAGCCGGGGTTCGTTGAAGCGTTCGATCTGCACCCGGCCATCCTCGCCGGCCTCGCGCTGCAACGTGCGGTCGAGGCTCGTCCACCGCTCTTGCTCCACCTCGCGCTGCAAGGTCTGCTGGATCTCCAGTTCGGTGCGCGGCCCCAGCCATTCCGTCGCCAGCTCGGCGGCGCGATGGCGGAAGCCGTGGGCGATGTAGTCGCCCGCGATGATGAGGTCTTTGCCGGTATCGTCGCGTCCGCGCACGATCAGGTGCGTGTGCGGGTTGTCGGTGTTCCAGTGATCGACCGCCACCCAATCCAGCCGCGTCCCCAGGTCGGCCTCCATCCGGTTCATCAGGTGCCGGGTGTAGGTGCGCAGGTCGTCCAGCTCCGCACTGTCTTCAGGTGAGACGATGAAGCGGAAATGATGTCGGTCGTCCTGGCAGCGTTCCTTGAAGGCATCGAGGTCGGCTTCGTCGGTCTGCGGCCCGTAGGCACGGCCCGGCTCGCCGTTCCGGCCGGCACCGTCGCGCTCGATGTAGCGCAGGTGCTTGGCGAGCGACTGCGGACTGGCGTTGCGCTGGTTGACCAGCAGCGTCTTGATGGTCACGCGCCGTGACATAGGGGTCAGCTTTGCGCCTGCGAAGCGCGCCGCCGTATGGCCGCGTCCAAGCCGTGAGCCGGGCCGCTGGCCGGCGTGCTGGCCGCTCCCGCCAGCGGTAGGACGGCGCACCGCCGACTTGCCGCCGCTGGCCTTGCCAGCCTGCTTGAGCACCTTGGAAACGAAGCTCTGGCCCTGGCCTTTGCCTCGGTTCTTCGGCGCGCCAGGGCGCACCCAGAAATCATGGTCGCCGCGGTCGGTCATGGCTGTGCTCCCTGCAAGCTCCGGCGTGTCCGAGCGTGCGAAGCACGCGGACATGCCTGCATCGGCGCGTGCCTCGCGCCCCACGCGGCACGGCGGCGAAGCCGCGCCGTGCCGCGCCACCCCCACGTGCAGACTGGCTTTGCGGGCGGCAGAGTGCCGAACCCTTTTGTCTTGCCTTCCGCCTTTGCCCCTCGCTCCCGCTCCGGGCATCGGCGGCCCGGCGGCGCTGCTGCACGAGCAGCCAGCCCGCCGGCGAACACGCCAATGGCCGCAGGCCAGGCGCGTTCGAGGCAAGACGCCTGCACGTTGGGCGGCTGCGCCGAAGGCAGCGCGAAGTGCGGTGCGAATGCACCCGCACTGCACGCGCGACGACACGGCGACGAACAGTAGAACGACATGCCCGATGGCACGATGAGAGGCGCGGCAAAGTGCAGCGAATCGGCGGCCATCATGGACGTGTCTCCAGCCAGATCGGATGCGCAACGCCGATCACGGCGAACGCGCTGACCGGCCCGAAATAGCGGCTGTCGAACGACGCCGGGTTGGTCGCGCTCAACAGGAACAGTTCGCCCGGTTGGAGACGGCGGCAAAGCTGCAAGGATGGCAGCGGCCGGCCCAGCCGGTCGGCAGGCAGGGCGGCGGCCACCGGCACGCCGTCGATGCGAACCTGGCCGGCGACGATGCAAACGTGTTGTGGCGCGACTGCGCCCACACGTTTGAGCAGCGGAACGCGGGTCGGCAGGTAGCCGCGCTGCGCAGCCAGCATGGCGGCCCTGTCGGGCAGCGGCATCAGCACGATGCTGTCCACGGACAGCGGACGTGGCCGCGAGGCGGTGCGCGGGTCGAACGGTTCGATGCGATACCAACCGACCGCCACGCTGTCGGACGGGTTGTAGGCCATTCGCGGCAGGGGCTGCACGAACGCCGCCCAGGCCAGCGCAGCGAGGCCGACGGTGGCGAAGCCTGCCAGCACGAGGCGAGCGCGCAGGCGCGAGCGAGGATGCGGCACGGGGCCGGTCGTGGAAATCGTGGTCATGGCAATGCCCTCCCGGCCAGCCAGGCGGCGTGCCGTTCTGCGGTGTATGTGGGTAGCGCCGAGCGCGCTGCGAGCCGGTTCGCGAGCGTGCGCCAGTACGCGGGCGATGTGTCTGCGGCTGCGATGCCCAGCGCCTCGATGCCGTCGATGCGTTCCAGCACGGCGCGCACGTTGGCATCGCCTTCGGCGTGCAGCAGCAGACGCGCGCCCGGCTGCACGCCGGGGATGCGCTGCACGGCGTCCAGCGGCGTGGCGGTCTGCATCACCATGAGCTGCCAGCGGATCGTGCCGTAGTCGTTGGCCTGCCAACGGATGCGGCACAGAACCGCGTTCGGCAGGAACACGGCGCAGCGCCGCCAGCGGTCGAGCTGGAGCGTGCGCGCCGGTTCGCCGAAGCGCAGGTAGAGCTTGAAGCGCGGTTCGATGTAGGCCAGCGCCACGCGCGTCAGCGGCACGTTGCCGGCCTGGCCGGCGAGTGTCGAAGGCGCCGGCGGCGGCGCAGCCGTGGGCGCACTTGCTTTGGGGGTGTGGGCGGTCGAAGCGGATGCGTTCACGGCGTGCCCTCCGGGGGAAACTCCCGCTCCAGCAGGTCGCGCAGCAGTTCGGCTACGGTCACGCCTCGCGTGAAGGCCGACACCTTGATGCGCGCCCGCATGGCGGGCGTGATGTCGAGCGTCAGTCGAGCGGTGTAGAGGTCGCCTTTCTGCACGGCATCTGCGTCGCCCTGGCGAATCCACGCTTCGGCGTGCGGATTCGCTGGGGGACGCGCACCGATGCCGACGCGCTTGCTGCGTGGTGGTGGCTTCCCAGTCATGTCGGCCACCGCAGCAGTTCGTCGGTGAGCGCGGCGATCTCGCGGGCAGCGGCGCTGTCGGGCGCGGTTTCGCGGGCGAGCCGGCCAGCGGCTACGCTGTCGGCAAAGACGATGCGCTGGTGGATCTCCGAGCGCAGCGCGGGCAGCGGCTGTTCGGCCAGCGATTGCCGTGCCTCCCTGCCGATGATGGTGGTGCTGACGCGCCGGTTGATGACGAAGGCCGCGCGCAGCGCTGGCCGGAACACCTGTGCTTCGCGGATCAGTGCGACCATCTCGGCAGAAGCCCATACGTCGTAGGGGCTGGGCTGCACGGGGATCAGCACGCGCTCGGCCGCCAGCAGCGCGGAACGCGCGAGGGCGGCGATGCGCGGCGGGCCGTCGATGATGATGTGATCGGCCCGCCTGGCGAGTTCTGGCGCTTCCTGATGCAGCGTTTCGCGGGCAAGGCCCACGGCGCTGAACAGACGGGGCAGGCCCTGCTGGCTACGCCGCTGCGTCCAGTCGAGCGATGACCCCTGCGGGTCGGCATCCAGCAGGATGACATGCAGGCCGCGCATCGCCAGTTCGCCGGCGATGTGCGTGGCGAGCGTGGTCTTGCCGACGCCGCCTTTCTGGTTGAGAAACGCGAAGATCATGGCGCGGCCCTCCGAGCTGGAAAGCCGGCCTGGCCGTGCCGTTTCGTGGTTGTCCACCGAAACGGCGCGCTTCTACTAAAAGTTATGTATTTCTTGTTAGGTAAGTTAGAGGGAACGCAAACCCGCGCCGTTGTTGGCTTTCCGGCGTTTTCGTACTCCTGATAGCACGAGGGTCGTACTCCTGATAGCACGATACCCGGTACTCCTGATAGCACGAGGCCGTCCACAGGTTCTCCCGCAGTTATCCCCGTGCCGCGTGCGGCACGGGCCGGAAGGTCAGCAGCTCGGTGTTGTCGTCCGGCATCCGCTCGATGCCGAGGACGTAGCCGGGCAACGACTGCCGCGCCACCAGGGCGCGCACGTCGTAGGCGAAGTCCGAGAAGCGGGCCGCGCTGCCGGATTTGCGGTACAGGTGTCGGAAGTCGAATTGCCAGCCGTGCTCCTGCCGCCCGCCATGCTTGCGCACCAGGCGGTACAGCCAGCGTTCGATACCGCCCTTCAAGCGGAAATAGGCCGGGTCGATGGTCAGCACCAGGGCGGCGTCGAGCACGCCGGCATAGAACCAGTCCGGCAAGATCAGCTCGATGCCCAGCGGGGTGCCGCTGGCGTCGGCGAGTTCCTTCCACTCGTTGATCCACGAGAAGCGATGCAAGCGCCTTCCCGTGGTTTCGCGGATGGACGTGGCCACCGTGGTCGATTGCAGCCGGTCGAGGGCGGCCTTCAGGCGCTGGTAGTCGTTGAGGGACGTGCCGCGCCCGATGAAGCGCAAAATCTCGTAAGGCGTGGCGCGTATCCAGCGCGACGGGCGCAGGCCCGCGTCGCGCGCCTCCACGATCTGCGAGGCGGCCCATATCAGCACGTCGGCATCCCATATCGTTGCGATGCCGTGCTCCTGCGTGCCTTCCACGCGAATGGTGACGTTCCCGCTGCGGAAGTCGATCGGCGCCGTGCGCCGCGACTTGGCAAGCGAGAAGAACGGAAAGGCCATCAAGTCCTGGGAATCGCGTGGCGCCATGTCGCCCGGCAGCGCGCGGAACAGATCGAGCTGTTCGCGCTGCGGCAAGGCTTGCCCTGGCGGGCTGGACATGGCGAAGGCCACCCACGCGCCGACGATCAGCGGCCATCACGGTAGTCGCCCGCGTGGCGCTCGGCGTATTCGGGATCGGACGTGGCCTCGTAGCTGCGCTGGTCGGCCCAGGCATCGAGGTCGGACACCGCGTACATGACGCGGCGGCCGAACTTGCGGAACTTGGGGCCGCCGCCGATCACCCGCTGCTTCTCCAGCGTGCGCGGCGACAGCCGCAGGTAGTCGGCGGCTTCGTCGTTTGTCAGGTAGCGTTGAGGCTGCGAGGTCGCAGTGACGGCAGCGGCGGCAGGCCGCGAGGGAGCAGGTCGCATGGGATGTACCTCCATCAAGCCCGGCCACACCACGCGGCCGGATAGAGGCACTCTCAAGAAAGCAAGGCTTCTTGCTAAGGGACGATTCGCACGGGTCGAGAAACGTCCCCCCTAATGCGACGGGAACATTGGAAGCTGCGCTAGTCGGCGGTAGCCGCCGTGCATCAGCTCATCGCCGCGGCGTACCAGCCGCCGTACGCGGGCACGCAATGCACTGTCTTTGTGCCAGTCGGCCGCGACGGCATCCGCGCCGAACAGACCTTCGCCCACCTCGCGCAAGGAGGCTCCCGCGAGGGTCGCGTCGAGCGCTTGCAAGGTATGCAGTTCCAGCAGCGCGGCGGGCGTGGGGCGGGAGCGGGCTGTTGCCACAGGCGTGGCCACGGTTGCGGCAGATAGCGCATCCAGCTTCGCAGCGAGCGTGCGGTAGCGCGCACAGGGCGTGGCGCAGGCGCGTGTGGCGTAGAGATAGGCCGAACCATCTTCCAGGTCGGGTGCGAGTGCCAGCCGAACGCAGCAGCCTGGCCAATGCGATACGAGCACCAGGCGCTTGCCGTCGTGGGTCAGTTGCTTGCGCCCAGGAATGCGCCAGAACTCGAAGGTATGCGCATCGGGTGGTGGGTCGGCGTCGGGGTATAGCTGCACCACGGCATCGTGATCGGGGAACCAAGCAGGATGTGCGTCGCGCGCATCCAGGCCGGGATCTTCCAGCAGGCGCAGGCCCCAGGCCTGCGCCGCATCAGGCTTGCGACGCCGGCGTAGCCAGTCGCGCCGGTAGCTTGGATTCCTGCGCAAATACTCCCAAGCCAGCGCTGGGCCATCGAGGTGCAGCGTGTAGAGATACGCGGCCGTGGGATACCAGTGTTGGCTGCTGCGGTCAGTCATGGCGAAACCTCCCTGTTTCTGGGAACGTCGCCACAATTCCGCTGTGCGGGAGCTATCGAATCGCCATCAAGTGGTCATCAAACTCGGGTTACGCTTTAACTGCTGGTGTCAAGACAGATTCGCTCCAGTGCATTGCCGAAATCGTCTAAATGCGACGACTGCACCGCCCGGAAATGGGGTGCAGCATTGAACACCGTGCCGAATCTCGCGCCTGGCATCATGACTGTTTTGGTCAGGAGCGCACCACCCTGGTGCAAGCATGCGGATCAAGACTTGCCAGGTCTTGGCTAAGACCGAAATAGTCACAATGCGATACTTTTTGCCTGGTCGCGCTGGAATGCGTCAATCGGTGATCGAACCGTTTTCCTGAGCCAGTCGAACGTATTCCGACAGCGGCCGCGTCGGCTGGAAATACCGATCTCGTATCACGGGCTGCTTGAGCGGCCCGACGATGGACGCCAGATCGGACAGCTTCACCGTCGCCAGGGCAGGCATCCCGATCCCGAGGTCGATCAGGCCGTAGGCCGTATCGCCATCGGTCGGATCGAGCGCGGCCAATAGCCAGGTCGCATGTGCGTCCGGTGTGAACAGGCGCACCACGGGCAGCGGGTCACATTCCTGGCCTGCGGCGCGGGTGAGGCCGTGGGCCAGTAGGTGCACCCGGTCTTCCTCGGTGACAAGCGTGGTCAAGGCCGCGCCCCTTCCACGAACACACGCAATCGCCGAGGCGCATCTGTGCCTGCGGACGGATGCACGTATGCGCAAGCGCACGAAGCCGCAAAAGCGGAGAGGCACGAAGGCGTATTGGTGGAAGTCAGGAAAGACACGGATGCGGTTCCCTGGGTCTGAGGAAATCCGCAGATGCGGATCTCCGTAAAAGCACGGAAAAGGAAAACATCACCACCAAATGAACACTATAGATTGTAGTCCTATAGGGCGCAATGGGCTGTCATCTTGGTTTTTTGGGGAAACCATAGGTGGCAGCGAAGAACTCATTGGCAGCGGCGATTCGGACGGTAAGGAAGGCGCGTGGTTTGAGCCAGGAAGCGTTCTCCAACGTGTCCAGTCGCACCTACATGAGCACGCTGGAGCGCGACCTGAAAAGCCCAACCATCCAGAAGCTGGCCGATCTGTGCGAGGTCATGGAAGTGCATCCGCTCACGCTGCTCACATTGGCTTATGCCGGTGACAGCACCCGCGAAGCTGATGAATTGCTGGCACAGGTGCGCCAGGAACTCAGGGCGATATTGGAAGAGCCCGACACGCCTTAGCGCGTTGGCGTGTGGTACTGAATTGCAGCAAGCGGAGCGCGCAGCGCCGCAGGCGCGAAGGCGTGAGGGATTGAAGCCGGATGGCCGTGACGGCTTGCCGGCACGGGGCGAAGCCCGAAAGCCCGGCGGCGCTTACAGCGCCGACACGCCACACACCGCTCGTTGACACGGATTGCGAGCCACAAGGCACGCATGCAGGCCCGCCGTGACGGGCGTATCCAGCACGCGGCAGCAGCAGAAATCCTGCGCGTGCGGTGCTGCGATCAGCAGCATCGCGCCCCGCCGCAGTGGGCGGGACGCGGTAAGCGGCTGTCAGGCCGCCTTCGGCTTGTTGCGCGACCAGATCAGGTCGTGCGTGCCGTCCTCGTTCTCGATCAGGCGGGCATAGACCGTCGCCGGGAACGAAGGGTCGTCGATGGATACGGACAGGTATTCCCGCCCGGCCTCGCTGGTCTTCTTCCACGCTGCGCCGACTTCGTGGCCAGCCGCTTGCAGGTGGAAGTCGGGGGCGTTCTCGGTGTCGCCCTTGTCGTTGGGAACCAGCTTGACCTTGACGTTGAGCGTCAGGGTGCGAAGCGTGCCGGTGAAGCCGTCTTTCTCTGCGGTGAAGGTGCCGATGTTAGCCATGATGTTTCTCCTTTCGGGTTGAACAAGGTCGCGCCAGTGCGTCCTTGTTGTGATCCGGCCGGCGGGGGATGGGCTGGTCGCACCGCACAGCGGTCGCAACAACGTGGAGAACCTGGAAGCGAAAAGAATTTGTCCCGCGAGGAATGCGCGCAGCGCAGGGGAAATTGTTTTCGCTGCAAGGTTGCGGCCATCAAGCACAAGGCGCAGCCGCGCCACCGCCAGGATTCACAACAAGACAAGGACGCACAGGCCGCCCGCTCCCGAATGGAGACGTGGCCAACTCGGCATCCCCGCGTGACGGCTGCACCGGCTTGCGCCCTGACGCGGGCCAGGTCAATGCCCCGACGACAAGGCCAGAGCGCCCCTGCCGCAGCTCACGGCCACATACTGAGGCGTGGTGTGGAAGCTCCATAGAAGCGAGGCTGGGCGGCGTGTCGGTGAACCGTCTTTCGTGACGTACAGACAACGAACCGCCAGCGTCGGGGACGGCACGCTTTCGTGCAACCTGCCGCAGCAAGCCGGGGCGTAGCCACACCAGCCCCGCCCATTGCGGCGGGGCTCGGTCGAATCGTTGGCGGCGCGATGCGCCGCCACACTTGCTGGCTTCGTGGATTTCGCGCACGAGCGCCCTTGTGCGTGGCCCCATCGCCGCCTGTCCGAAGGCGGCGATGGGGCGTTTTGGCTTTGAGCAGTGAAACCGGGCGCGGCCACCGCCGCGCCCGGAGTTTTCGACCACCGGCCCCAAGGCGGCACGGCTTGGGGCCGGTGCGGCTCGTTATTCCTTGGTTTCGATGATCCACCACACGGCGCGCGGCAAGGCGCGGCCCGTGAGGGGATGCAGATCGGTCAGGTCGGCGCGGGCCGTCCAGCCACGCGGCGGACGGTAGCCGCGCACGTCGCCGTCGCCGTGCCAGCGGCGGGCGCGCACCGTGCCGGAGGCATAGGTCGCAGCTATGCGGGGGCGGTTTGCGGGTTGGTGGGTCATGGCAGGCATCCTCAACATGAAGCGCCCCGGCCGGAACCGGGGCGCTATCTACGGTGCGAAGTCACGCGGCCAAAGCCTCGGCCTGCGGCTGGTCATCCGCCACGGCGGCCACTTCTTCCTGTGCTTCGGCTTCGCCATCCGCCGGCGCGTCCTGCCCGGTCTGCTGCGGGCCTTCGGAGCGGAAGATGGCGGGCATCCAGCCGGTGCCAGCGGCCAGCCGTTCGGCTTCGCTGGCAATGTCGCCCTTCTTCAACTTCGCCAGTCGGGTGACGTGCGAGGGCGCGAACCCGCCAACGGCTTCCAGAATCGCGGCCTTCGGCACATGCCGGAAGTAACCCTCATTGGTGGGCTGCCACCACGCGGCCATATCCAGCCCCACGGCCTGCGCCAGTTCCGCGCCGGGCTGGTGCGGCGTGGCGCGAGGCGTCACCACGTCCACCGTGGAAGCTAAGCACACGGCCAACAGCCGCACCAGTTCATCCTGTGATTTCGCCAGCAGCGCGGCGAACAGTTCGGCGCTGTCCTCCGGCAAGGTTTCGCCTGCCACCTGTTGCAGTTCGCGCAGCGCCACGGCGGCGGGTGATTCCGGCCAGTCCGGGGCCATGCCTTCCAGCCGGTCTTGCACCGTGAGGCGCACACCCAGCGGCAGGTCGTGCCCGTAGTGCCTTTCCTGCAAGACGGTCTGCACCATGCCATGCACCACGGCGGCCAGCGCTGCTTGCGGATGCCGTGCAACTTCGATTTGCAGCGCAGCGGTACGGTGCGCGCTCAACCGCTGCGCCAGTCGGTCAGACATGGCGGCGGTCTTGGGCTGCTCGTCGTCCTCGCCTGCGTCCTCGTTCGCGGCTTCGCCTTCGCTGCCGAAACCCTGCCGCAGCCGCTCCAGCGTGCGCAGTGCCTTGGCCTCCGCTTCGCGCAGCAGCCCGCGATGAATCGCGGCCTGCCCGTCGCGGTCGATGGTGACAATGGCACCGGCTGCGGCCTTCACGTTGGCCGCATAGTCCAGCAAGCCATCTTCCAGCGCCTGCAACTGCTCGCCCAGGCGTTCGCCTTCTTCCTGCAAGGCATCGGCCTTTTCCTCGTCCTCGTCGTCCAGCGCGGCATCCACCGCCTCGGCCAGTTCGTGCAGCTTGGTTTGCAGCTTCTCGATGCGCTGCGCGTCGCGCTTGTTCGGACTGCGGCGTTCCCTTGGCGCACGCTGGAAGGCTTGCAGATCGGCATGGGTCATGCCCGGCGTGGCATCCACCCACGCCCAGCCCTCGGCCTGCACCTTGGCGGCGATACCTGCCAGCTTGTCCTGCGCCAGCCGTTCCAGCAGTGCGGCATCGGTCAGATACACGCCTTTGTCGCCCTCCGCGAACAGGTCGCGGCGGATGCCACCGCCTTCCTGCTCGTAGCCGTCCAGCCCGACAAAGCGCACCAGCGGATGCCGGTAGGCGTCGATTTCGCGTTCGGTCAGGCGGTCGCGCAGGTTGTGCGGGCCGCGCTGCCATGTGGGCGCATCGTAGAACGCGGCTTCCTGCGCAGCATGGTCGTCGGTGATGGCGAGGGCCATCAACTGGTCAAGGCTCACGGCCTCGGCCCGGTAGTCGGCCAGCAGGCGCGGCGACACGTTGGCGAGTTTCAGACGGCGCTGCACCACCAGCGGCGTGACGCTGAAATCCGCTGCAATGTCCTCGATGCTGCGGCCTTCGGCCACGAGCGCGGCGAACGCCTCGAACTGGTCGGCGGGGTGCATGGCTTCGCGCTGCACGTTCTCGGTGAGGCTGGCCGTGCGGGCGGTGCCATCGGCCACCAGCAGGCAAGGCACCTCCCATTCCTTGCTAATGCGGTGCTTTTTCGCCAGCAGCTTCAACGCTGCGAGGCGACGGTCACCGGCCACGACCTCGTAATGCTCGCCATCGGCGGCGGCAATCACGATGAGGTTTTGCAGCAGGCCGACACGCTGGATGCTGGCGGCGAGTTCGGGAATGGACATGCGCGGGGTCTTGCGCACGTTGCGGCCAGTGGGACGCGACACCAGCCGCGACAGCGGAACCAGAATCAGGTTCTTGGTCGGATCAGCGGCTTCCAGCGGGATAGCGGCGGCGGTGTTGATGGCGCGGGCTTCGGTTTGGGTAACGGCGTTCATGGTGATAACTCCTATCGGTTCAGGGATGCAGCAGCGAAGAAAGCGACAAGGGCTGCTGCCTGCCCCTGCCGCGTGGGGATTCAGGCTTTCAACTGGCGCATGCCATCGGCCAGCAGCCAGAGGGCGCGATTTAGTCGGATGTTTTGGTCGATGCCCTGCACCGGGCGGGTTTGCTGTCGGCGCCCGTTGGCGCTGCGGCCACGCAGCCCGCCTTGGGTCAGGTTTTCTTGGGTGCGGTTGAACACGCTCCACAGGTCGGGGCGGCGGTCGTCGAAGCGGCGCGGCATCAGGATTTGCGATTCCGTGATGGGCGCGGGCTTGTCGGGGTCGTCGTACTTGAGGGCGAGCGCGGCGCGGGCGAACACTTCGGATTCGCCATCGTCCAAGGTGATGCCGCGCATGGCATCGCGCGATTCCTTCACCCGATCGAAACCGCTCAAGACTTCGTAAGCCCCCTCAATGACCAGACCGGCCACGTCGCCTTTATGGGGCACTCGCACATCGGCCACGGTGTTGCCGCAGACAAGGCCATTGCTGCACACGAACCGGAACATTCCGGCCAGCATCTGATAGCTGCTGGTGCCGTCGTGCGAGTTCAGCAGCACGATTTCGTTGGCCTCCGCGCCGTTGATCTGGCTGGCATGGCGCAAGCGAATCATGTGTTTGGTGTGCTCGCGCTTGCCTTCGTCGCGCACGCGGGTTTGCGTCACCATGAAAGGCTGGAAGCCTTCTTTGCGAAGCTCGGTCAGCACGGCGGCGGTGGGGATATAGGCGTACCGCTGCGAACGGCTCTCGTGCGGGGCATCCGCGAAGATGGACGGGGCCACGCGGTGAATCTGGTCGTCGGACAGCGGGTAATCGCTGCGCAGCGAGGGGGAGCGGAAAGCGAAACGGGATGCGAGTTGCATGGTCTTTCTCCTGACAAAAGAGGTTTGCTGTTCACACCGCACACCGGATTTCTAGATTCGGAGCCCAGCCTTTCGGCTGTTTGGTGCGGTCGGCACGAGGAACCCGGTTGGCCCTGTTGCCACCGTCTTTCCTGAGTTCATCGCCCGCGCCCAAAGGAGCGCGCGGACGGGGGCCGTCAAGGAGCCAAGCGCAGGGTTGGTGCGGCCCGCAGGCGCAGCCGAGGACACGGCCCTGCGCGCCTTGACGGCACACGGTCGCGGGCTACGGTCGCGGGTAAGGTGATGAAGTCAGGGGAGACGGCTGGACAAGGCAACGGCCATCCCTTTGTGCTGACCGCACGCAAGCGAAGCGCGCAGGCCCGAAGCTGGAAGCCGGGCCGTAGGCGTCAGCGATGCGGAAGGCTGGCGAAGCCAGTCCCGCCAGGGATGAGCGACTAGCCCGGATTTCTCATGAGGCCGGCAGGCGTGGCCGGTGAAGCCTCGGCGTATCAACAACCTGCCTTCCACCGCTAAAAATTGATCGTTTTTTATTCAATTCCCGCGTATGGGGCGCACTGCCCCCTTTCCCCCATTGAGCCGGGCCGGGGGCGCCCGCCTGTTCAGGTCGGCTTGAGGCGGGCAACCAGCCCCGCAAAGAGTTCCTGATGCGGATAGGCCTCGCTGATCAGCACGCGGATGCGCCGGCTGTTGCGAATGATCACCGCACCGATCTTGAGCAGTTTCAAGCGCAGGTTATGGATGCTCATGCGCGCCAATGCGGTGCCCTGGAGATGATCGCGTAGCCGTTCGAACAGCACATAGGCAAAGGCCGACAGCATCAGCCGCCACTGGTTGGTCCACCAGCGTGGGCTGGAGGTGCGGTCGGCGAACAGATCCAACTGTTGGTCCTTGATCCGATTCTCCATGTCGCCACGGCCGCAGTAGTCTTCGTAGTACTGCTGGGCAGCATCCTCGGCAAAGCGGGACACGACGATGAAGCGTGGATTGGCACCCTGCTCGCCATGTTCCAGGCGCGACACGACCAGGCGGCGCCTACGCCAACTACCGGCCTGATAGAGGAAGCGATACACGCCGGACATCTTCTGCCCGGTTTCTTGGTAGGCCTCGGCGACCGCTTGCATGGCCGGCGCCGCCATCCGCTGCAGGCGGGTGTTGCGGGCCAGACCCACCACATAATCCACCTGCTTGCGGTCACACCAGTCGAGCATGCGATGTCGGCAAAAACCGCCGTCACCGCGGAACACGATGCGGGTCTCTGGCCAGAAGCGGCGAATGAACTTGACCAGCAGTGCCAGGATGGCCCAACTGTGTCGGGCGCCATCGATGTTGCTCGGGCGCAAATAGCTCACCAGCAGATGGCGACCACAGAACACATAGAGCGGCAGGAAGCAGTAATGGTCGTAATAGCCATGGAAGAAGCGCCCTTCCTGATCTCCATGCACCGGCACATCGGTCGCATCGAAGTCGAGCACGATCTCAGCCGGCGCCTGGTCATGCTGGGCGATGAAGTGCTCCCACAGCAGGCGATGGGCTTGCACCACCGTTTCGCGATCGGCTTGCTGTTCCAGGCGCCCCAGAGTGGATTTGCCGGCCAGCGGTTGCAGGCGGTTGACCGCAGTCTGCAGCGCGTAGTCATGGCGCAGGCCGTCATGATCGTTGAGATCCTCGTAGCCGGCGGCCAGTGCATAGATACGCTGGGCGAGCAGTGTCTGCAGTCCATGCTGGACACGCCCAGGATCACGCCGATCGGGAACGATTTTGGCCAGGCGGCGGGTCAAGCCATGTTGCCGGTCGACCTCGCGCAGCAGCAACAAGCCCGCATCCGAGGTGATGTGACCACCGGTGAAAGAGGCCTCGACGAGGCGGCGAGAGAGGGGTGAAAAGTGGAGTTTTTCTGGTAGCATTTTGTGCGCGGCTGAAGACTTATGGGGCTTTGTTTGGCGACAAGAATCATAAGGCTTTCAGCCGTTTTTGTTTATGCGGTCATGAGAAATCCGGGCTAGCGAACCTGGAGCAGCGCGATCCGCGAAGCGGAGACGCAAGAGGACTCTTCGTTTACCATTTGTTTCGCAAGCAAATGATGGGAAAGCAAGAACACGGAGATATAGAGATGATTGTCTGCATCAACCGCCTCAAACAGTTCGGAATCTTCAGCGACTTCAATGGAACGAAGATCCAAAAGTTCGGCCGGTACAACCTGGTCTATGGTTGGAATGGAACAGGCAAGTCAACGTTATCGAATCTATTCTCTTGCTTTGAGCTTCGCTCGATGGTTCCCCGCTTCAGCACGGGCCAATTTTCAGTAGTTCTGGAGGATGGCTCAACGATCACGGAATCCACACTCCACTCATCCCAATTGAATATTCATGTTTTCAATCAACGCTTCGTGCATGAGAACATTGATTGGGACAAATCCGTAAAGAGCATCCTTCTTATTGCGAAAGAGAAGATTGATGACTTGCAGAAGCTGGAGAAGCTGAAGAGCGAGCTTCAGTCGAAAAAGAAGGCTCACGACGACAAGCAAAGCGATATCAAGAAGCAGCGTGAGGCATTAGAGAAGTTCCTGACCAATGCTGCCAAGAAAATGAAGCTTGGACTTCAGGCGATTGATACGAGCGACAGTTATTACTTGAATTACGACCGCCGCAAGCTCTTCAACTTCATACAGAATAACGGCGAGACAATTATCAAGGCGGAGTCGGTTCTTCCAGATGAGAGGGTTATCGACCTTACGAATGCCGCCAAGCCAGATCAGCTTCCAAGCATTGCTTTCGCCTCAACGGCCATTGAGCCGGACTACTTTAAGAAAGCGGCGGGCCGCATCAGAGATTTGATTGGGACTACGGCGGTCAATCAAGCAATCCAGCGGCTGACCGATAACCCGGAAATCCGCGAATGGGTTCAAGCAGGCTTGGAAATCCATAAAAACCACGACTCGCAATCCTGCGAGTTCTGCGGCTCTCCGTTCGCCCAGCTTCGTGCCGAGGCGCTTGCTGCCCACTTCAGCAAGGAGTTCACGGAGTTTCAGAGCCGACTTCAGAACGCGGCGACATGGATTGAATCTCAAGGCGCTCCAGCTAATCAGTTTCCCGCATCGACCGAGTTTTATAAAGAACTATCGGCCGAGGCAGAGAAGCTTCAAAAGGACTACGCAACTGCTGCTGAAAAGATCGACCAGCAAATCGACGCCTGGCGGGAAGCCCTGAAGGCCAAGATCACAGACCCTGGGAAGACAGACATTCAGATCTCGGATGTGGTTGAAGACGATGTCACCAATTTCAATGACATCCTGAAATCGATTGTTGCTCTCGTTGGAAAGCACAACAATAAGACTTCAAATTTCAAATCTGAGACCTCAAAAAGCAAGGTGGCACTGGAGCTTCACTTTGCTGCGGCTGAGGTGCAAGAGTTTGACTATGCTGGAAGTGAGAAGAAGTGCAATGACCTTGAGTCAGAAGCAAAGAACGACCATAAGGAAATTGAAAAAATTAGTCTAGAGGTCGGAGCCATAGAAGCGGCGCTCTCGAATGAAACGGTCGGGGCAAAGGAGTTCAATGACATCCTGCATCGCTTCATTGGCCGCTCTGAGCTTTGCCTGAACTTCAATCAGAAGAAGAAAGGCTATGAGATCATCAGAAACGGGGTTGGTGAGCACGATGGGAATTTGAGCGAAGGTGAGAAAACTGCGATTGCATTTGTCTATTTCATCACGAAGCTCAAAGAAAATGGAAATAACATCAAGGATACGATCGTCGTCGTTGACGATCCGGTCTCAAGCTTTGATTCTAATCACTTGTTTCACGCCTACTCGTTTTTGAGAACGCAATGCACTGAAGCCAAGCAACTTTTTGTGCTGACTCACAACTTCACTTACTTTAAGCTAGTGAGAGACTGGTTCACTGGCACCAATAGGAATCGAGTCAAAAAAGGCAACGCCGAGAATTGCTTCTTTTATCGCCTGGATGCGCCACCTGGCTCCCCTCGTCACTCCCTACTTGTGGATGCCGACGACTCACTCAAGAACTACGGTTCCGAGTACCACTATATCTTCAAGAAGCTCTACGAATATAGGGCGCACACAACACTCAATCGAGATGAGGCGTTCTTGACCGCCAACCTCGCCCGAAAGCTTGTTGAATCGTTTTTCACCTTCAAATATCCAAGGCGTCGAAGCGACATTAGTCAATTGATGGAGGCTGGCCTAAAAGATTGCACCATCACGACACCAGAGCTTAAAGAAAAAATCTACCGCTTTATCAATAAGTATTCACATAGCGACGTTATTGAGATAACAGAGGAATCCGCAGAAAACTTGGCAGGCGAAAGCCACAGCGTCATCGGGAACATCTTCCAGTGGCTGGAAGAGGTGGACAAGAAACATTACGACGAGATGATTCAGGTTGCGACGGCCTGAGCATCAGGCCGCGAGGGCCATAGCTATGCCACCAGGCGCAGCAAAAAGGGGCCGAAGCCCCTTGGGCTAGATCAGCCCATGCTCGGCGAACGATGCCGTTTCGTTGCCCGCAACGATGATGTGATCGAGCACGCGCACGTCCACCAGACCCAACGCTTCCTTGAGCCGCTGGGTCAGCGCCCGGTCAGCCGCGCTCGGCTCGGGGTTTCCGCTCGGATGGTTGTGCGAAACGACGACCGCCGCCGCATTGAGCCGCAGCGCCTCCTTGACCACTTCGCGCGGATACACCGACGCACCGTCAATAGTGCCGTGGAACATCTCCCTGTATTCGATCAGACGATGGCGCGTATCCATGAACAGCACTACGAACACCTCATGCTCGAAGCTGGCCAACTTTGTACGCAAGTATTCCTTGACCGCCGCCGGCGAAGTGAACTCTGCTCCGCGCCGCATTTTCCGGTCAATGACCTGGCGCGCAGCTTCCAGAATGTCGTCGGCCGATGCCGGTAGATAGCGCCCGTGCGCGTCGCGCACCAGCAGACAGGAATCGAACGAGGGAAAGGACAGTTGCGACATGATCGTGCTCCGGTTGCTCGGGCGGAATTGCCCGGAACCGGCGGCAGCACGGCGCAGCGCAAGCAGTCAGGGGTCGCAGACGGCCGCCAGGACGCAAGCGCGCATGGCGCGCGCCGCCCTTGACGGCGAGAACGCCGTGATACGGTGAAGGGAACAGCAAGACCGCCCACACCCGCCCACTGCACAGAGTCGATTTTTGGCAAGCGGAGCGCGCAGGCCCGGATCAACGAGCCGGGACGGAGGCGTCAGTGATGGAAGCCCGACAGGGGCGAGACTCGCGCAGCGAAGCTCGATGCGCAGCACGACAGCGCGACGGCGGCACGCCGGGACGCCCGACTGCTTGGGACAGGACTACTCGTTGTCCGTCTTGCGCTGCTCGATTTGCAACTGCGCCCGTTGCGTTGCCTGTTGCAGCCGCTCCACCAGCACGCCCCTCGGCGGCAAGGCGGTCAGATACTCGGCAACGTGGATGCCGGACTTGTCCAGCTCCAGCAATTCGATCTGCTCGCGCTTCTTGCCGGTGCAAAGGATGATCCCGAGCGGCGAGGCTTCCTCCGGCTCCCGTTCGTGCTTGTCTAGCCACCGAAGGTAAAGCTCCATCTGCCCTTTGTAGGCCGCCTTGAAGTCACCTACCTTCAACTCCACCGCAACCAGCCGCCGCAGCTTGCGGTTGTAGAACAGAAGGTCAAGGTGGAAATCCTCGTCGTCGATCGGAATGCGCTTCTGCCGGGCGACGAATGAGAAGCCCGCGCCCAGCTCCAGCAGGAAGGACTCCATTTCACGGATGATCGCCGCTTCCAAGTCGCCTTCCTGCCAAGTGTCCCGCAGGCCCAGGAAGTCGAGGATGTACGGGTCGCGCATGACCAGGGCCGGCGACATGCGCTGCGCATCGCGCAGGGTCGCCAACTCCTGCGCTATGGTTTCTTCCGGCTTTTGGGAAAGCGCCGTGCGCTCGTACAGCATCGAGTCGATACGCTCGCGCAGCGTCCGCACGCTCCAGCGTTGGGTGCTGGCCATCTGTGCGTAGTAGTCCCGCTGGAGCGGGTCTTTCAGCGGCATCAGGGCGATGAAGTGCGTCCAGCTCAATTCTCGTATCAGTGATACGAGAATTCGCTCGTCGGGGAAGGTGGCGGCGAACTGCACCATGCGGCGCAAGTTCTGCTCTGCAAAGCTGCTGCCGTACTCCTCCACCAACTGCGCAGCCAAGGTGGGCAGAACTTCCTTGCCGTAGGCGCCCCGGCGCCTGTCCAAGACCTGCGTGTGGATGCGTTGGCCGATGCGCCAGTAGAGCATCGTAAGCTCGCTATTCACCGTCGAGGCGGCGCGCAAGCGCGCCGCCTCGATCAGTGCCCGAATGTCGCCCAGCAGCGCCGCGGGCGCTGCGAGCGATGCTGCTGATGGCCGGCGCCCGTTCATGCCACCGCCTCCGCAAGCTGCCGCGCGCCCGTGATGGCTTGGCGGCGGCTGGCCACCAGCTCGGCCGCCTCGCGCACCGGCTTGTCCTCGGTGTGGACGTAGTGCATGAACATCGCCACGGTCTTGTGGCCCGTCAGCTTCATTCCCACTTTGGTCGGCACACCGGAATTGGCAATGTCGGTGGTCGAGCGATGACGGATGCCGTGCGTGCCTACGTGCGGCACGCTGGCGGCCTTGAGCGTCCGGCACCAGCCGCCATAGTGCTCGCCAAAGGTCAGGTGCTTGGCCGGGTCGTTCGGCGACGGCAGGACGTAAGGGCAGCCTTCCAGACGCGGCGCCGTCGAAAGCAGCCGATAGGCTTCCTCGCTCATGGGCTTGGAAATGCCGCCAACCTTGCTGTCGGGCCACACCACGCGCCGGTTCTCGAAGTCCAGCCAGCTCCATTCGAGCGGGCAGATTTCGGAGCGCCGCGCCGCAAACTCGAATTGCAGCCGGATCGCCAACGGGATGACGTAGTTCTCCAGCCCCTCCGCCTCCAGTTTCTCCAACTGGCGGAAGATCCGCACCATTTCCTCGTCCACGATGAGCCGGGTTTCCTTGCCCGGCGGGTACATCGGGACGTGGCGGCACGGATTCGTGCCGTCCGGGCGGAAGCCCCAGACTTCGGCCAAGTTGAACATCTTGCGCAGCACGCCGAAGGTCTTGTTGGCCTCGGTCGGCTTGTAGGCCAGCTTTTCCATGAGCCCCGCAATGTCGGGCCGCTTCACGTCATGCACCTTCTTGCGGCCCAGCAGCGGGATGATGTTGCGGTCGATGACGCCCTGGTAGCCGTCCTGCGTGCTGACCTTGTTGCGCTTCTTGGAGTAGTCCTCCATGAACTTTTTGCACAACTCGGCCATCGTGGGCGCCTTGCGCGCCTCGGCCTTGGCACCGCCGGGATCACCACCCCGGCGAACCTCGGCCAGCCAGTCCTGCGCTTTGACCCGCGCCTGTTCGACGGTTAGCTCCCCGTAGAGTCCCAGCGAGGGCTTGCGGGGCTGGCCAGAGTTCGTGCGGTACTGGAGCATGAACACCCGGCGTCCCGTCGAGGTAATCTTGCAAAGGAAGCCGGGCACGACGGTATCCCGTAGTTCGATGTCCTTCGCCTGGGGTTGCGCCGACTCTACGGCGGTCTTGGTGAGCTTGATCTTTGCCATGATGACTCCTTGGAACGACCCGGATTCCAGGAGCCAGATAGGAGCGGCGCGAGGGAGAACCGGGTCAAGTTTCAGAAAGCACCGGCATATGATGGAAGCGCGTAAGCTATTGATAAACCTGCTGTATCGGGCTACGTCGCAGTCCAGCGAACTACCGGGCTGGAGTCATCGTGAAACAAAAAAAGCCCGGCCCCCTGCAGGAGGGCCGGGCTTCTTTATAAGTGAAGCAGGCGGATCAGACCAGCTTTTCCAGCTCCGGAACCGCTTCGAACAGGTCCGCGACCAGGCCGTAGTCGGCGACCTGGAAGATCGGCGCCTCCTCGTCCTTGTTGATCGCCACGATCACCTTGGAGTCCTTCATGCCCGCCAGGTGCTGGATGGCACCGGAGATACCCACGGCGATGTACAGCTGCGGCGCGACGATCTTGCCGGTCTGGCCGACCTGCATGTCGTTGGGCACGAAGCCTGCGTCGACCGCGGCGCGGGAAGCGCCGACGGCAGCGCCGAGCTTGTCGGCCAGGGCGTACAGGTGCTTGAAGTTGTCACCGTTGCCCATGCCGCGGCCGCCGGAAACGACGATCTTGGCAGCGGTCAGCTCAGGACGGTCGGACTTGGCCAGCTCTTCACCGACGAAGGCGGACTTGCCGGCGTCGTGCACGGCGCCAACGGCCTCGACCGCGGCCGAGCCACCTTCGGCGGCCACGGCGTCGAAGCCGGTGGCGCGCACGGTGATGACCTTGACGCCAGCGCTGGATTGCACGGTGGCAATGGCGTTACCGGCGTAGATCGGGCGCTTGAAGGTGTCGGCGGACTCGACCGAGATGATCTCGGAGATCTGGTCGACGTCCAGCAGTGCGGCGACGCGCGGCAGGATGTTCTTGCCGTTGGTGGTGGCCGGGGCCAGCACGTGGCTGTAAGCCTTGCCCAGCTCGGCAACCAGCGGGGCGACGTTTTCCGGCAGCAGGTGGGCGTAGGCGGCGTTGTCCGCGACCAGCACCTTGGCAACGCCGGCGATCTTGGCGGCGGCCTCGGCAACGCCAGCGACGTTCTGGCCAGCGACCAGCACGTGGATATCACCACCGATCTTGGCGGCGGCAGCGACAGTGTTCAGGGTAGCCGGGGCTACGGCACCGTTTTCGTGTTCAGCGACAACCAGGATAGTCATTTAGATTACCTTCGCTTCGTTCTTCAGCTTCTCGACCAGTTCGGCCACCGACTTGACCTTGATACCGGCGCTGCGCGCAGCCGGCGCTTCGACCTTCAGGGTCTTGTTGGTGGAGGCGGTGGAAACGCCCAGCGCGTCCGGCGTCACGGTCTCCAGCGGCTTCTTCTTGGCCTTCATGATGTTCGGCAGCGACGCGTAGCGTGGCTCGTTCAGGCGCAGGTCGGTGGTCACGATCGCCGGCAGGTTCAGCGCGACGGTCTGCAGGCCGCCATCGATCTCGCGGGTGACGTTCAGCTTGTCGCCAGCGACCTCGACCTTGGAGGCGAAGGTGCCCTGGGCATAGCCGGTCAGCGCAGCGAGCATCTGGCCAGTCTGGTTGTTGTCGCTATCGATGGCCTGCTTGCCGAGGATCACCAGTTGTGGCTGTTCCTTGTCGACCACGGCCTTGAGGGCCTTGGCCACGGCCAGGGAGTTCAGCTCTTCACTGGTTTCGACCAGGATGGCGCGGTCGGCGCCGAGGGCCAGGGCGGTACGCAGCTGCTCCTGGGCAGCGGTGGGGCCGATGGTAACGGCGACGATCTCGGTGGCCACACCCTTCTCTTTCAGGCGCACGGCTTCTTCGACGGCGATCTCGCAGAAGGGGTTCATGGACATCTTGACGTTTGCAAGGTCGACGCCGGAGTTGTCCGCCTTGACGCGAACCTTGACGTTGTAGTCGACCACTCGTTTGACAGCTACAAGAACCTTCATGGATTCCTCGTTACTCTCCGGTGAAAAGAATGTCGCCTGGGGCAATTAGGCTTTGTACGAAAAGTGCCTGCGCGATCTTTCGTACAAACCCTACCCCTGCGATTGCGCGTGGGTACAAGGGCACCTCTAAAAACGTTCCGGCGCAGAGGAAATTTCCAGTGACCGATAAGTCCTATCGCGACTGCCAGGGCAAAACCGACGGGTCATTTCCTGTCGTGGCGTGTAGACTCCACTACAAAACGGGATTCGGCCTGAAAACCCTGCTCCACGCCTGGTCTTTAGGGGTGCACCTGCGCCCGACGGTCAGCCTACGGCGAGCGTAAAACCGCTCGTATCTTGACCGTAACACCCAATCCGGTCAATACGGCAAATTGGCCAGCCTCCAGCCGCGCTCCAGTGATTTTACTGGGCTCCGGCAAATTCAAACAAACGTTTGTATTGGACCCGCCAAGTGGTGTAGATATAATGCGCGGCCAAGAGAAAACGGTGTAGTCCGTCGTTCACGAAGCTACAGCTTGCGTAGCCGTGCGTAGGTATCCGACACCCAATAAGACAAGCAACAGCGATGAGCCTTGAGTAGGAGAGAACCAGTGGAACGCGAATACATGGAATTCGACGTGGTCATCGTCGGCGCCGGCCCGGCGGGCCTGTCCGCCGCCTGCCGCCTGAAGCAGAAGGCCGCCGAAGCCGGTAGCGAGATCAGCGTCTGCGTGGTCGAGAAAGGCTCCGAGGTCGGCGCCCACATCCTCTCCGGCGCGGTGTTCGAACCCCGTGCCCTGAACGAGCTGTTCCCCGACTGGAAAGAGCTCGGCGCGCCGCTGAACACCGAGGTCAAGCGCGACGACATCTATGTGCTCAAGGATGCCGGCAGCTCGACCAAGGTCCCTGACCTGTTCGTGCCCAAGACCATGCACAACCAGGGCAACTACATCATCTCCCTGGGCAACCTGTGCCGCTGGCTGGCCCAGCAGGCCGAGAACCTGGGCGTGGAGATCTACCCGGGCTTCGCCGCCCAGGAAGCGCTGTTCGACGACAACGGCGTAGTCCGCGGCATCGTCACGGGCGATCTGGGTGTCGACCGCGAAGGCAACCCCAAGGACGGCCTGTACACCCCCGGCATGGAGCTGCGCGCCAAGTACACCCTGTTCGCCGAAGGCTGCCGTGGCCACATCGGCAAGCAGCTGATCAAGCGCTTCGACCTCGACAGCGAGTCCGACGTCCAGCACTACGGCATTGGCCTGAAGGAAATCTGGGAAATCGACCCGGCCAAGCACGAACAAGGCCTGGTGGTGCACACCGCCGGCTGGCCGCTGGATGTGCTGAGCGCCGAGAACACCGGTGGCTCCTTCCTCTATCACCTGGAGAACAACCAGGTCGTGGTCGGCCTGATCGTCGACCTGTCCTACGCCAACCCCTACCTGTCGCCGTTCGATGAGTTCCAGCGCCTTAAGCACCACCCGGTGATCAGCCAGTACCTCGAAGGCGGCAAGCGCATCAGCTACGGCGCCCGCGCCATCTGCAAGGGCGGCCTGAACTCGCTGCCGAAGATGGTGTTCGACGGTGGCGCACTGATCGGTTGCGACCTCGGCACCCTGAACTTCGCCAAGATCAAGGGCAGCCACACGGCCATGAAGTCCGGCATGCTCGCCGCCGAGGCAGTGGCCGACGCGCTGGCCGCCGGCCGCGAAGGCGGCGACAAGCTCGAGGGCTATGTCGATGCCTTCAAGGCCAGCTGGCTGTACGAAGAACTGTACGCCAGCCGCAACTTCGGCCCGGCCATGCACAAGTTCGGCCCGATCTTCGGCGCAGCCTTCAACTATGTCGACCAGAACTGGTTCGGCGGCAAGCTGCCGTTCACCTTGCACGACACCAAGCCGGACTACGCCTGCCTCAAGCTCGCGGCCGACGCGAAGAAGATCGACTACCCCAAACCCGACGGCAAACTCAGCTTCGACAAACTCAGCTCGGTGTTCCTCTCCAGCACCAACCATGAAGAAGAACAGCCCTGCCACCTGAAGCTCGCCGACCCGAGCGTGCCGATCGCCAGCAACCTGCCGCTGTACGACGAGCCAGCCCAGCGCTACTGCCCGGCTGGCGTGTACGAAGTGGTCACCCAGGAAGACGGCAGCAAGCGCTTCCAGATCAACGCGCAGAACTGCGTGCACTGCAAGACCTGCGACATCAAGGACCCGGCCCAGAACATCACCTGGGTCACCCCTGAAGGCGCGGGCGGGCCGAACTACCCGAACATGTAAGATCCACTGCGGGCCCCAGGGGCCGCTTTGCAGCCCCAAATGGCGACTGAAGGCCTTGAATGACCACATGAGGCCTTCCCCGCCCCACGAAAAAGCCCCCTGGCCACATGGCTCGGGGGCTTTTTCATATCTGGCAGTGCGTACTTCCTCGATCAGGCGCTATCGCCTCATTTGTCACCACACATGATCGGCACAGGCTCCGCGGCGAACCCCAAGGGCTCCCGACGCCCGAAGTACAAGGCCGTGAGCAACCCGACCACACCCATGGCCAGACAGAAGCCGACACACACCCACGGGCTCCACGGCATCAGCGCGATCAGCGCCAGCGGCGTGGTGCTAGCCCACAGGGCGTAGGCGATGTTGTAAGTGAAGGAGATACCAGAGACACGAATCTCGGCCGGGAACAACCCGACCATCACCGACGGCACCACCCCCACCACACCGCAAGACAACCCGGCCAACGCATAGGCCAGCCAGGTCCAGCCCACCTGCCCCACCAGGCTCGCGTACAGCGCACCGATCCCCACGGGCAGCAGCAGGCTGTAGATCACCAGCGCGCGCCAGGCACCGATGCGGTCGACCAGCATGCCTGCCAGCACGCAGCCGATGTTGAGAAAGACGATCCCCACGCTGCTCAAGGCGAAGGTGTCTGCGGCGGCGATGCCGAAGCGCTGTTGCATCACTGTCGGGGTGATCACCACCAGCACCACCACCGCCGAGGTCAGCACGCAGGTCAACAGTGCCGCCGGGACCAGGGCACGGCGATGCTCGCCCAGCACGCTGCGCAGCGGGAAGGCCACCGGCTGCGCCTGGCGCTCGCGCAAGGCCAGGAACACCGGCGTCTCGCTCAGCCAACGGCGCAGCCAGACACCGATGACGCCAAAAACACCACCGAGCAGGAAGGGATAACGCCAGGCGTAGTCGAGGATCTCCTGCGGGCTGTACAGCTGCGCCAGCAAGGTCGCGGTCAGGGCGCCGAGCAGGTAGCCGAACGTCAGCCCGGCCTGCAGGAAGCCCAGGGCATAGCCTCGCCGCCCGGGCGGGGCATGCTCGGCGACGAAGGTCCAAGCACTGGGCACCTCGCCCCCCACCGCCGCGCCCTGCAGGATGCGCAGGGCCAGCAGGAGCAGCGGCGCGGCATAGCCGATGTCGGCGTAGGTCGGCATCACCCCGATCAGCAGGCACGGCAGGGCCATCATCAGGATGCTCAGGCTGAACACCCGCTTGCGCCCCAGGTGATCGGCGAAGTGGGCCATGAGGATGCCCCCCAGGGGCCTGGCCAGGTAGCCGGTGACGAAGATCCCGAAACTTTGCAGCAGGCGCAGCCATTCGGGCATCTGCGGCGGAAAGAACAGCTGGCTCAGGGTCAGGGCGAAGAACACGAAGATGATGAAATCGTAGATTTCCAGCGCGCCGCCCAGCGCCGCCAGGCCAAGGGTCCGGTGGTCGCTGCGGCTTAACCGGGCCTGGCGCGGGGTATCGATGGCAGTCATGGCAGGGGTCCTGCAGATCGGCAAAGGGCAAGAGGATAGCAAATGCCCGCTGCCTGTGGTCCTGCATGCCTCAGCTCGTGCGGCTGAACACGGTCTGGGCGAAGTTCATGCGTGGCCTGGGACGCGGCGCCCCGGCACAGAGCCCAGGCGGCAGGGGCACCTGCCCCACCACCACCGGCAGGTCGATGATCGCCATGAACGACTCCAGCGCCTCGCTGTCCGGCACCCTGGCCAGGCTGACATTCACCGCATGCCGTTCGGCCTGCGGCACCGCGGGTACTTTCAGGTGCTGCGCGTGGTACAACAGGGCATGCTGAATCTGCGGGCTGACGCGGCAGAAGCGCGCCAGGTCGACGCCGGCATGGCTGGCCAGCTCGATATTGCCGACCAGCAGGTTGAACGGCTGCAACGCGCTCTCGACCAGGCGTTGCAGGTCGTCGAAGCTGTCCACCGGGGCGATGCGGTAATAGCCCAGCCCATTGAGCATCTTCTCCAGTTGCAGGCGCTGGCAGGGGTGCTCTTCGGCGATGAGGATGCGCATGGATTTGTTCGGCATCATCCGGACCTGGGCAGTTGGCTGTTGAGAGACGCTCCCTGACCATACTGCGCCAGTGCAGGCTGCCGCCAGGACGGTGCCTGGCGGGGTCTTCATTGATAGTTGTCGGGAAACCAGGAGAAATCAAGTCGCCAGCACCGGGAATTTCCACGCCCTGGGGTTTTCAGCGACGCCCCTGCCTGCCAGGGGCCACCTGGCCATCGACCGGCGTCTCAGGACTCCCACTGGCGCATGCGCAGCCGGCAGTGCTTCATGGCATTGACGATGTGCTTTTCCACCAGGCTGCGCGAGATCCCCAACTGCTCGGCGATCTGCTGGTGCGACAGGCCCTCGAGCTTGCGCAGCAAGAAGCTGTCGCGGCAAGGCCCACTGAGTTCGTCCAGGGCCCGCTGCATCAGGTCCAGGCGCTGGTCCAGTTGCAGGCGCTGCGATAGCGCCGGGCCATGCCAGCGCTCATCGCTGTCGAGCACTTCCAGCGGCTCGGCCTGGCGCACCAGGTGGCGCCGATGACGATCGACCACCAGGTTCAACGCGGTGCGATAGAGAAAGGCGCGCGGATGCTCGATCCGCTGTGCGTCGGTACGTTCCAGTACACGCAGGTAGGCATCATGGGCGACATCCTCCGCCGCCTGGCGATTGCCCAGGCGCGCGGATAAGAAGCTCACCAGTTCGCGATAGTAATGTTCCACGACGGCACCTGGGGTCTCCCTGCTGACGCTGAAAAACAGGGGTGCGGGACTTGAGTGATATCAACACGGCATCTTACAAATTATAATTATTCTCAGCAACATACAGCCCTCGCCTCCATCCAGCTAAATCCCCGCTCCTTGCCTTCGTTTATCTGGGACCGCCTTGCACGCTACGATCTGGCAGCGAGCGGCCATCACCTCTGGCTGGAAGTACGCATGAGACGTTTAACCAACACCCGCCGTCGTATCCTGCTCGGTGGCCTGGGCTTGCTTGGCCTGGGTGCGCTGCTGGCCTGGAAGACCCTGCCCTTCGGCGCGCTGCCGGTCGATACCGTGACCGTCACCCGCGCCGACATCGAGAGCAGCGTCACCGCCCTGGGCACCCTGCAGCCGCGCCGCTACGTCGATGTCGGCGCCCAGGCCTCCGGGCAGATCCGCAAGTTGCACGTGGAAGTCGGCGACGAAGTCCGCCAGGGCCAGTTGCTGGTGGAGATCGATCCCTCCACCCAGCAGGCCAGGCTCGACGCCGGGCGCTACTCGATCGAGAACCTCAAGGCCCAGCTCGCCGAACAGCGCGCCCAGTTCCAACTGGCCCAGCAGCAATACCGGCGCCAGCGCGACCTGGCCGCCGCCGGCGCCACCCGCGAAGAAGACCTGCAGGCAGCCGACGCCCAGCTCAAGGTGACCCAGGCCCGCATCGACATGTACCAGGCGCAGATCCGCCAGGCCCAGGCCAGCCTGCGCAGCGACGAGGCGGAGCTGGGCTATACCCGCATCTATGCCCCCATGACCGGCACCGTGGTCGCCGTGGACGCCCGCGAAGGCCAGACCCTCAACGCCCAGCAGCAGACACCGTTGATCCTGCGCATCGCCAAACTCTCGCCGATGACCGTCTGGGCCCAGGTGTCCGAGGCCGACATCGGCAAGGTCGAGCCCGGCATGACTGCCTACTTCACCACCCTGGCCGGTGGCAAGCGCCGCTGGACCAGCACCGTGCGGCAGATCCTGCCGATCCCGCCCAAGCCGCTGGACCAGGCCAGCCAGGGCGGCGGCAGCCCTACCAGCGCCACCGCCGGCACCACCGGCGCCCAGGTGGTGCAATACACCGTGCTGCTCGACGTGGACAACCCGGACGGCGCCCTGATGGCCGAGATGACCACCCAGGTGTTCTTCGTCGCCGGCCAGGCCAGCCAGGTGCTCACCGCGCCGCTGGCGGCCCTGGACGACGCCGGCACCGACGGCCTGCGCCTGGCCCAGGTGCTCACCCGCGACGGCAAGGTCGAACAGCGCAAGGTGCGCACCGGCCTGAGCGACCGCCTGCGCGTGCAGATCCTCGATGGCCTCGCCGAAGGCGAGCAACTGGTCATCGGCGCCCCGGCCGCCAGCGGAGGTTGAATGACAGCGCCCCTGATCGAACTCAGCGACATCCGCAAGCACTACGGCGGCATCGACTCGCCGAAGGTGGAAGTCCTGCGCGGCATCAGCCTGAGCATCCACCCCGGTGAGTTCGTCGCCATCGTCGGCGCCTCCGGCTCGGGCAAGTCGACCCTGATGAACATCCTCGGCTGCCTCGACCGTCCCACCAGCGGCAGCTACCGCTTCGCCGGCAAGGATGTCGCCGAACTGGACAGCGACGAACTGGCCTGGCTACGCCGCGAGGCCTTTGGCTTCGTGTTCCAAGGCTATCACCTGATCCCCTCCGGCTCGGCCCAGGAGAACGTCGAGATGCCGGCCATCTATGCCGGCACCCCGGCCGCCGAGCGCCACGCCCGCGCAGCTGCCCTGCTCGATCGCCTGGGCCTGGCCAGCCGCACCGGCAATCGTCCGCACCAGTTGTCTGGCGGCCAGCAGCAGCGGGTGTCGATCGCCAGGGCCCTGATGAACGGCGGCCACATCATCCTCGCCGACGAACCCACCGGCGCCCTGGACAGCCACAGCGGCGCCGAAGTCATGGCCCTGCTCGACGAACTGGCCAGCCAGGGCCATGTGATCATCCTCATCACCCACGACCGCGAAGTGGCGGCCCGGGCGCGACGGGTGATCGAGATCCGCGACGGCCTGATGATCAGCGACTCGGCGGCCGACCAGCCTGCCGGCCAAGCGCACCCCGGCCTGCAGGCCGACGACCTGCGCCAGCGCCTGGACCGCGGCGCCACCCTGCGCGGGGCCTGGAAGGGCGAATTGCTCGAGGCCCTGCAGGCGGCCTGGCGGGTCATGTGGATCAACCGCTTCCGCACCGCGCTGACCCTGCTCGGTATCGTCATCGGCGTCGCCTCGGTGGTGGTGATGCTGGCCGTCGGCGAAGGCAGCAAGCGCCAGGTCATGGCGCAGATGGCCGCGTTCGGCTCGAACATTCTCTACCTCAATGGCCACCACGCCACCCTGCGCGAACCGGCCGGCATCGTCACCCTGGACGATGTCGCCGCGATCGCCCAGTTGCCCCAGGTCAAGCGCATCATGCCAGTGATCGGCGATCAACTGACCGTGCGCCACGGCAACAACAACCAGCAGTTCTATGTCGGCGGCAACAACACCCAGTTCTCCGAGATCCTCAACTGGCCGGTGGTCGAAGGCAGCTTCTTCAGCGAAGCCGACGAGCAGGCCGGCGCTGCCGTCGCGGTGATCGGCCAGAAGGTCCGGGACAAACTCATGGAGCCCGGCAGCGACCCGCTAGGGCAGTACCTGCTGATCGGCAACGTACCCTTCCAGGTGGTCGGCCTGCTCGCCGGCAAGGGGGCCAGCTCCGGCGACCAGGACAGCGACGAGCGCATCGTGGTGCCCTACTCCGCCGCTTCCGTGCGCCTGTTCGGCAAGCACGACCCGGAATATGTGATCATCGCCGCCGCCGACTCGAGCCGGGTGAGCGAGACCGAACGGGCCATCGATCACCTGATGCGCCAGCGCCACCAGGGCAAGCGGGACTTCGAGCTGACCAACGACGCTGCACTGATCCAGGCCGAGGCGCGCACGCAGAACAGCCTGTCGCTGATGCTCGGTGCCATCGCTGCCATTTCCCTGCTGGTCGGCGGCATCGGCGTGATGAACATCATGCTCATGACCGTGCGCGAGCGTACCCGCGAGATCGGCATCCGCATGGCCACCGGCGCCCGCCAGCGCGACATCCTGCGCCAGTTCCTCAGCGAGGCGGTGATGCTGTCGATGGTCGGCGGGGTGACCGGTATCGTGCTGGCCCTGGGCATCGGCGCTGGCCTTATGCTGGGAGGTGTCGCCGTGGCCTTTGCCCTACCCGCCATCCTCGGCGCCTTCGCCTGCGCCGTGATCACCGGCATCGTGTTTGGCTTCATGCCTGCCCGCAAGGCGGCCCGTCTCGACCCGGTCAAAGCCCTTACCAGCGAATAATCCATGACATTGCCAAGCCGCATCAGCCTGCTGACCCTGAGTCTCTGCCTCGCCGCCTGCAGCACGCCCCCACCACCCGCCAGCGACATCAGCCCACCCCGCACCTGGCAGGGTGATTCCGGCGCCCCCTCGCTCGCCCCCCCCCAGGCCCAATGGTGGCAGGCCTTCGCCAGCCGCGAGCTGGACCGGCTGGTCGAGCGCGCCCGCCATAATAGTCACGACCTCGCCGCCGCCACCGCCCGGGTGCGCCAGGCCCAGGCTCGGGCCGTGATCGCCGGGGCACCGTTGTTGCCGGAACTGACCTTCGGCCTAGATGGCAGCCGCCAGCACCTGATGCGCGAGGCGGGCAGCGACCAGCTCGACGCCAGCAGCAGCGAACGCACCAGCACCTCGTTCGGCACCCGGTTGAGCGCGACCTACGAAATCGACTTCTGGGGCGGGCTGCGCGCAGCCCGCGACAGTGCCAGGCTCGACCTTGACGCCAGCCGCTTCGACCGCCAGACAGTGGAACTGACCCTAGTCAGTGCCGTGGCAGACAGCTACTTGCAAGGGCTGGCGCTGAATGAGCAGTTGCGCATTGCTCGCCTCAACCTGCGCAATGCCCGGGATGTGCTGGGCCTGGTCGAGGCGCGCCAGCGTTCCGGCTCGGCCACGCGCCTGGAGCTGGCGCAGCAACGCAGCCTGGTGGCGGCCCAGGAACGCCAGTTGCCGCTGCTGGAACAACGCCGGCAGGACAACCGAGTGACCCTGGCCACCCTGCTTGGCGACCCCGTGCAGAACCTGTCCAATAGCGACGAACGTATCGACGCCGTGCTCTGGCCAACGATCGGCAGCGGCGTGCCCAGCGAGTTGCTGACCCGCCGCCCCGACATCGCCGCAGCCGAAGCACGCCTGGCTGCGGCCAGCGCCAACGTGCAGGTGGCCAGGGCCGCCATGCTGCCCAGGCTAACCCTCGGCGCCGAGCTAGGCAGCAGGGTACGCACCCTCCCGGAAGTCTTCGAAAACCCCTATTACACGCTGACCGCCGGCCTGGTCGCGCCGATCTTCAACAACGGTCGCCTGCGCGCCTCGCATGATTTGGCCAAGGCCGAGCAGGAGGAATTGCTGGAAGCTTATCGCAGCAGCATCCTGGCCGGTTTCGCCGATGTCGAGAAAGCGCTCAACGCCATCTACGGCGTCGACCGCCAACGGCAGTGGCAGGACGAGGAAGTGCAACAGGCGCGCCTGGCCTTCGACCTTGCCCAGCAGCGTTATAGTGCCGGCGCCGAAACGCTGCTGACGGTACTGGAAACCCAACGCACGCTGTATGAGGCGCAGGATCAGCAAGCGCAGCTGCGACTGGCGCGGCTGCAAGGAAGCGTGGCGCTGTACAAGGCGCTGGGAGGCGGCTGGCACGTCGGGACGATGCAGTAGACACCTGGGCTACGTCTTAAAAGCCAGACTGATGTTCAACGTCTTGGGAGGGTAACCAAGCCCAGCGGGATCCGGCCTGGGAGCGTCGGCTGCACAGTCGCGCCCTGCCCTGTAAAGCCCTCAGGCCAGCAATCCCTTCAGCGACAGATGCCGCGCATACCACGGTCGCTTCGGCACCTGGCGCATGAGCCCGGCCAGCTTGCCTTCGTCTTCGCCAAAAATGATGCGCAACGCCAGCTTCATGGTCTCGACATCCATTTCCACCGATTTGCCCGGCCTGCCCCCTGGCACCGTGCTGCAACCATGGGTATCCGGCCCCAGCCAAGGGTCGGCCACTTCCACCCAGCGCCCCGGCGCAAACCAGGGGACGCCGTTGACCTGCAAGCGGCTGACCTCCCCCGGATGGAAACGCTCGTGTGCCGCGAACCAGTCCTCCAGACGATCATCGATCCAACCATGGAAACACCAGAACACCGGGTGCACATGTGACGAGAACGGGTCGCCCAGAAAGTCGTTTTCCGCCGCGAACCAACGTGGCGCGAAGTCGTCTAGCTCACGGGCCAACGGCACCGGCGCCCCGTTGGAAGGGTCGCGTGGTACCGAAGCCCAGCGCATGTGCAACCAGTCGTGCAGGCCCAGCTCCATCTCCGAACCCAGTTGCCCCAAGGTCATCCGCGACAGGTAGCGTGGATCTCGGTACTGCGACTCCCAGACCGCGAAGTTGCCATGGAACGTCTCGGCCCGCTTGATGCCGTTGAGCCACTCGCTGAACGAGTCGTCCCCCGGGGCCAACCAGGTCGGCGGCACCGAACAACCGTCGAGGTTATCGAAGTAACGGGCAAAGCCCAGGCGATCACGTTCTAGCTCCGGCTGCGGCAACGGAAAGCGCGACCACGACGGGAGTGGCTGCAAGGCACGGGCAGCGGCCAGCATGTGCCGGTGCATGAAGAAAAAGTCCTCGCCCGAACCGTTGCGGTCCTTGAGCTTGCCCCGAGCATCGCGCTCCCGATCACGGGGGCCGGGTTGCCAGCCCAGGCCGCGCAGGGCATCACGCTTGTCATCCGGCAGGCTATGCCATTTGTCTCGCGAGGCATGCCAGAGCTGGTGGAACAGACGGTGCTCCGGTGAAATCAGCCAGTCCAGCAATGGCGGTTCCAGGGCGATGGTCTGGCGCGCTTCGGGGAAGCGCTGGCGAATGGCGACGAAACGGTTGTCCTGTAGCGGCAGCGCTAGCGGCCGGTTCAGCGCGGCGATGCGCCCACTCAAGGTCTCGCTGCCGGCATTGCCGAACTCGCCCCACACTTCATCGAAGGTGATCGCCATTTCGTAACCCAGGTGGCTGCCATCCTCCGGCTTGAGGCGCCAATACAGGCGGTTGGGCTCGGCCTCGACCAGGTCGCCGATCAGCTGGTAACGCGGCGCCTGTTCGCTGCGCAGACGTTGCGCGCTGTCCAGGCAACCGCGCACGCCACGCCCACGCGCGGCAATATCGATGAACAGTTCCAGCCCCTCCGCCGGCAAGCCCTCAAGACCGGCATCGGCCCCCTCCAGACGCAAGCTCCAGATACCGCGCAGGCGGTTGCCCAGCCGCTGACCGGCGGCGTCGGCAAGCTCCACGCTGGCCTCTGCGGGAGTTACCGGGAATTCGTCCTTGGTCAGTTCGCGGTGCGCGTAATAGGCCGCCGGCAAGGCCGCGCCCGCCAGGGCCACACCGGCCATGAACCCTCGTCGAGAAATCGTCATTACCCTACCTGTGTCCGCCATGAAGCAGGCTCTATCCCAGCAAGGACGTATGTTGCCCGGCAAAATTTAGCGACGACGCAACGCGCCCAGCCCCTCCCCGGGTAAATTTTCGCCCAAGCCGCTCGTCCCTCCCAGATAGCTCAAGCCCCCGGCATTCGCGGACCTGAATCGAGATGGCAATGACAAGACCTCGCTGGAAGAAAACCTTGTACATCGGCGTGCCCCTGGCCCTGCTGCTCGGCGCCGGCAGCTACCTGGCCTGGGATCGGTGGCTCAGCCCGACGCCTCACTACCCACGGGAAGTGATGAAGCAGGCCGATGAACTGCAAGAGAGGCTGATCTCCTTCGACAGCCACATCACCCTGCCACTGGACTTCGGCACCTACGGCCAGGAAGCCGATAAGGATGGTGACGGCCAGTTCGACTTGGTCAAGGCTGCCAAAGGCAGGCTGTCAGGTGCGGCGCTGACTATCTTCGGCTGGCCGGAAATCTGGAACGGCCCCAACGCGCCGCATCGGCCGACCGCAGGTTTTCTCGATGAAGCCCGCAACCAGCAGGAAGTACGCTACAAGATCATTTCTGGCCTGGTGCGCGACTTCCCCAACCAGGTCGGCATCGCCTACACCCCTGACGACTTCCGCCGCCTGCACGGCGAAGGCAAGTTCGCCATCTTCATCAGCATGCTCAACGCCTACCCGTTGGGCAACGACCTGGACCTGCTGGACAAATGGGCCGCACGGGGCATGCGCATGTTCGGCTTCAGCTACATCGGTAACAACGACTGGGCCGACTCGTCGCGCCCGCTACCGTTCTTCAACGACTCGCCAGACGCCCTTGGCGGCCTCTCGCCCATTGGCAAGCAAGCCGTACAGCGGCTCAACGACCTAGGGGTGATCATCGACGTCTCGCAGATGTCCACCCAGGCCCTGGAGCAGGTCAGCGCCCTGACCCGTGCCCCCATCGTCGCCTCGCACTCGGCACCGCGGGCCATGGTCGACATTCCGCGCAACCTCAGCGATCGCGAGCTGCAGCTGATCAAGAACAGTGGCGGCGTGGTGCAGATCGTCGCCTTCTCCAGCTACCTGCGGCCACTCACGCAAAAGACCCAGGACAAACTCAACGCCCTGCGTGCCAAATTCGACCTGCCACCGCTGCCCAACCTGGCGATGGCCCTGATGCCGGGCGACCCGATCATCGCCGCTTGGCCCGAACAACGCTTCGGCAGCTACGCCAGCCAGCTCTACGCCATCCTCGACGAAGAGCCCAAGGCCAGCCTCAAGGACCTGGGCGATGCCATCGACTACACCGTGCGCAAGATCGGCATCGACCACGTCGGCATCGCCTCGGACTTCAACGAAGGCGGCGGTGTGCAGGGCTGGGATGATGTCAGCCAAGTGCGCAACGTAACCGCCGAACTGATCCAGCGCGGCTATTCCGAGGCCGATATCGCCAAGCTCTGGGGCGGCAATTTCCTGCGTGTCTGGGCTCAGGTGGAAAAAGCCGCCAGCCCTTCTCTCTCCTCGACCCGGTAAGCGCAACCATGAGCGACCGCCGTACCTTCCTCAAACACGCCAGCCTGCTCGCCGTCACTCTGCCCCTGAGCGGCGGCCTCGGCCAGGCCCTGGCCAGCTCCGCCAGTGCGCCGGCAGCGGGGGATCGATGGGCGCAACTGCGCCGACTGTTCAACCAGGACCCGGACTACCTGCATCTTTCCAACTTCCTGATCACCCCCCACCCCAGCCCCGTGCAGGACGCCATCGACCGCTACCGTGCCCGTATCGATCGCAACCCAGGCCTGGTGATGGACTGGGACCGTCAGGAGCCCTGGCAGCACGAAGCCCGCGTGCGCGAATGGGCCGGTAAGTACCTGCAAGCGCGCCCCGGCCAGATCGCCCTGACCGGCAGCACCACCGAAGGGCTGGCGATCATCTATGGCGGGCTGCACGTGCGCCCTGATCAAGAGATCCTGACCACCGAGCACGAGCACTCGGCCGTCGAAGCGATTCTCGATTTCCGCACCCAACGCCAGGGCACCCAGGTCCGTCGGATCCGCCTGTTCAAGGACCCGGCCAAGGTCAGCACCGACGAGATCGTCGGCAACATCGACCGCAGCATCCGCCCCAACACGCGCGTGCTGGGTATGACCTGGGTGCAGTCGGGCAGCGGCGTGAAGCTGCCCCTGGCCGACATCGGCGCCCTGGTCGAGCGGCACAACCGCGATCGTGCCGAAGCCGATCGCATCCTTTATGTAGTCGACGGTGTGCATGGCTTTGGTGTGGAAGATGTGAGCTTCCCGCAGATGAACTGCGACTATTTCATCGCCGGCACCCACAAGTGGATGTTCGGCCCGCGCGGCACCGGAATCGTCTGCGCGCGCAGCGAGCAACTCAAGGACATCACACCACTGATCCCAACCTTCTCCCAGGACACCGACTTCGCCACCAGCCTCACCCCCGGCGGCTACCACGCCTTCGAGCACCGCTGGGCATTGGACGAAGCCTTCAAGCTGCACCTGCAACTGGGCAAGGCCGAGGTCCAAGGCCGTATTCACCAGCTCAACAGCTATCTCAAGCAGCGCCTGAGCGAACATGCCCAGGTGGAACTGGTCACGCCGCTGTCCCCCGAGCACAGCGCTGGTTTCACCTTCTTCCGGGTCAAGGACCGCGACAGCGACAAGGTCGCCGCTGCCCTGCTTCAGCGCAAGGCGATCGTCGATGCGGTGTACCGCGACGTTGGCCCGGTTGTCCGCACCGCACCGGGCCTGCTCAACGACGAATCGGAAATCGACCGTTTCATGACCCTGCTCAGCGCCCAGCTGTGATCTCTGACCACCTTGAACGAGACGCCCCATGAACCCGACCCTACCTGCTGCCCCGCGCAGCCCGCTGATCGCCTTCGCCCCACTGACGTTGCTGGCCCTGCTGTGCGCGGCCGCCCCGGCACAAGCCGACACGGCTGCGCCCGGCACTGTCTTCAAGGACTGCGCAAAGGACTGCCCCGAGATGGTCGTGCTGCCGACCGGCTCATTCATCATGGGCACTCCCGACGACGAAGTCGGTCGCCAGGCCGATGAAGGCCCCCAGCACAAGGTCACCTTCAGCAAACCGTTCGCCATCAGTCGCTTCCAGATCACCTTCGGCGAATGGGATGCGTTCATCAAGGCCACCGGCTACAAGATGCCCAGCGGCGACGACCGCCCCGGCCGCCTGTGCCAGGCAGGCACATCGACCCAGGGTGGCCGGCCCACTTACGGTGGCAACCACCAGGTCACCAGCCGACACCCGGCCGTGTGCATGAACCTCGAGGAAGTCCAGAGCTACGTCGCCTGGCTATCGGAAAAAACCGGCAAGCAGTACCGCCTGACCAGCGAATCGATCCGCGAATATGCCGCCCGCGCCGGCAGCACCGGCCCCTTCCCCTTCCCCTTCGATGAGGGCAAGGAATACAGCATCGCCAAACACGCCAACACCTATGGCCCCGCCGACGGCTACAGCTACACCGCGCCGGTCGGCAGCTTCCCGGCCAACGCCTTCGGCGTGTACGACATGCACGGCAACGTCTACGAATGGACCGCTGACTGCAAGCACGACAATTATGTCGGGGCACCGGCCGACGGCAGCCCCTGGCTGGAAAAGGACTGCAAGTTCCAGAGCATTCGCGGCAACGACTACGGAGAAGCCCCGGTGTTCTCCCGCTCCGGCAACCGCAACGACCTGTATCCGAACGAGCGTGGCGACTGGATCGGTTTTCGTGTAGTGCGCGATCTTTAGTCGACGTAAGGCCCGGGGCTGCCTTGCAGCCCCCCAGATTCCCGCTAAATTCCCCCGCCCACCAGTCGTCCTACAGGGAGCCCAAAGCCATTTTCCTAAGCGGAACCCTGCCCCATGACTCAGCCACCCCGCGGCGCCCTCAGCGAACTGTTCGCCCTGCTCAGACCCTTCTGGCCCATCGTCGCCCTCTCCATCGTCCTGGGCATGGTCGGCGGCCTCAGCGTCACCGCCCTGCTCGCCAGCATCAACACCGCCCTGCACAGTGACGGCAACATCACCAGCACCGCCATCGCCGCCTTCGCCGGCCTGTGCCTGCTGGCCCTGGCCTGCTCGATCAGCTCCGACATCGGCACCAACTACGTCGGCCAGAACATCATCGCCAAGCTGCGCAAGGAGCTGGGCGAGAAAACCCTCGCCGCCCCCATCGAGCAGATCGAACGCTACCGCAGCCATCGCCTGATTCCGGTGCTGACCCACGACGTCGACACCATCAGCGACTTCGCCTTCGCCTTCGCCCCGCTGGCCATCTCGATGACCGTCACCCTCGGCTGCCTGGGTTACCTGGCCATGCTGTCCTGGCCGATGTTCCTGCTGATGGTGGTGGCCATCGCCATCGGCAGCGTCGCCCAGTTCGTCGCCCAGGCCAGCGGCGGCCGTGGCTTCGCCGCCGCGCGTGAAGCCGAAGACACCCTGCAGAAGAACTACAGCGCCATTGCCGAAGGCGCCAAGGAACTGCGCATCCACCGCCCGCGCCGCAACCGCATGTTCAGCCAGGGCGTACAGGCCACCGCAGACTTCATCTGCAAGACCCAGATCAAGGCCATCAACACCTTCGTGGTGGCCAAGACCTTCGGCTCCATGTTGTTCTTCGTGGTCATCGGCATGGCCCTGGTGCTGCAGTCGCTGTGGCCTAGCAACGACAAGACGGTCATGAGCGGCTTCGTGCTGGTGCTGCTGTACATGAAAGGCCCGCTGGAACACCTGATCGGCACCCTACCCATCGTCAGCCGCGCCAAGGTGGCCTTCGCCCGCATCGCCCAGCTGTCCGAGCAGTTCTCCTCGCCCGAACCGCACCTGCTGCTCGACGCCAAGGCCAGCAAGCCCGAGCCGGTGCACAGCCTGGAGCTGGTGAACGTGGGTTACGCCTTCCCGCCGGTCGAAGGCAGCGAGCCATTCCGCCTGGGCCCGGTCAACCTGCGCATCGAGCAAGGCGACATCATCTTCATCGTCGGCGAGAACGGCTGCGGCAAGACCACTCTGATCAAACTGCTGCTGGGCCTGTACGCCCCGCACCAGGGGGAGATCCGCCTCAACGGCAAGGCCATCGACCCAAGCAACCGTGACGAGTACCGCCAGCTGTTTACCACCATCTTCGCCGACTACTACCTGTTCGACGACGTGGTCGAAGGCGACCTGCACATCCCCGACGATGCCAACCGCTACCTGCAACGCCTGGAAATCGGCCACAAGGTCAGCGTGCGCGACGGCAGCTTCACCACCACCGACCTGTCGACCGGCCAGCGCAAGCGCCTGGCCCTGATCAACGCCTGGCTCGAAGAGCGCCCGGTACTGGTCTTCGACGAGTGGGCGGCGGACCAAGACCCGACCTTCCGCCGCATTTTCTACACCGAGCTGCTGCCCGACCTTAAACGGCTGGGCAAGACCATCATCGTCATCTCCCACGACGACCGCTATTTCGATGTGGCGGACCAGTTGGTGAGGATGAACAGCGGCAAAGTGAGCTCATCCCCCGTACCGGCCTGAGACGACAAAAAACAGCGACGGATTCTTTCCGGAATTTGTCGATGAATGCGTCTTCTTATCAACAACCAAAAAATCTGCCGTTCACTTACATGAGCATTTGAAATGTCGCCCGTCCACAAACCCTTGAGCCTCGCCGGCTTCGTCATGCGCTGCACCCTCCGTCTCAAACCTCTGCCACGCTTCGGCCTGCTGCTGGCACTGCCCATCACAGCCCAGGTCCAGGCCCAGGAGGCCAGCTTCGACATCCCTGCCCAGTCACTGGCCAGCGCCCTGCAAACCTTCGGCCACCAGGCCGACATGCAGATCCTGTTCAACCCCGATGACGTCAGCGGCCTCACCAGCCAGGCGATCAAGCAGCGCACCGAACCGGCCCGTGCACTGGCCCAACTGCTCGGTGGCACCGGCATGACCTTCACCCTGCAGGGCAACCCGCAGGTGATTCTGCTGCGCAAGAGCAACAGTTCTGGCATGGAGCTGGCACCGACCAACATCAGTGGCGCTGCCCTGGGCAACACCACCGAAGGCACCCACTCCTACGCCACCGGTACCTCCAATACCGCCACCAAGCTGCCCATGTCCCTGCGTGAAACACCGCAATCGGTGACCGTGGTCACCCGTCAACGCATGGACGACCAGAACATGCAGACCCTCGACGACGTGATGAAGAACGCCACCGGCATCACCATCGTCAAGAACGGCGGCGAGCGCTCGATTTACCAGGCGCGCGGCCAGTCGGTAGACAACCTGCAGATCGACGGTGTACCGACCAACATCAGCAACCCCTACTCGATGGACGTCATCTCCAAGCCCAACACCGATATCTACGACCGTATTGAAATCGTGCGTGGCGCCACCGGCCTGATGGAAGGCGCGGGCAACCCTTCGGCCTCCATCAACATGGTCCGCAAGCGCCCTACCGCCGAGCCTCAGGCCCTGATCGAGACCTCTGTCGGTTCCTGGGACAACTACAAGACCATGGTCGATTTGTCCTCGCCGCTGAACGAAGCCGGTACCGTGCGGGGTCGCTCGGTGATTTCGTACAACAATGCAAACAGCTACCTGGACACCGCCCAGAAAGAAAACCAGCTGTTCTACAGCATCCTCGAGGCCGACCTGAGCGAGTCGACCATGGCCACCTTCGGCTTCACCTACCAGAAGGAACGTAACTCCGGTTACGACTGGTCGGGCCTGCCAAGTCGGGAAAACGGCGAGTTCTACCCGATTTCCCGCTCCACCTCGCTGACCGGCGACTGGAACCACCTGGACAAGCGCAACACCACGCTGTTCGCCGATATCCAGCACACCTTCGACAATGGCTGGAAAGGCGTCCTCGCCGTCAACCAGATGTGGTCCAAGTCGGACTTCCTGGGCAACTACACCTTCCCAGGCGGTGGCACCGACCTGTTTACCCTGAACCCACGCCTGTTTCGTTACGACGACACCCAGACCAGCATCGATGGGTACTTCACCGGCCCTTTCCAACTGCTCGGACGCCAGCATGACCTGATCATCGGCGGTAACTGGAACAAAGATGATCACGACTATCATGGCGGCCGCGATGCTTCCTATCGCTACATCGTCGACATGAACAACCTCGGTGCGTTCGACCCACCCAAGCCGACCGGCCTGGACGTCAACCAGTGGAAATACAACCGCACCCAGGAACAGAAAGGCATCTATGTCGCCAGCCGCTTCAGCCTGACCGACACCACCAAGTTCATTCTCGGCAGCCGCATCAGTTGGTACAGCTTCGACTCCCTGACCGACACCAACGGCATCCGTGAAGACAGTGACCATGGTCACTTCTCCAAAAGTGGCGAGATCACCCCGTACGCCGGCCTGGTCCAGGATTTGAACGAGAACTGGTCGGCTTATGCCAGCTACACCGAAATCTTCAAACCGCAAGACAACCAGGCCCTCGACGGCAGCATGCTCAAGCCGATGACCGGCACCAACTACGAGATCGGCTTGAAAGGCGAGTTCTTCGACAAGCGCCTGCAAACCTCCATCGCCGTGTTCCAGGCCGACCAGACCGGTCGTGCGGAGGCGATCTTCTGCGACCGGCCTTGGTCGTGCTACCGCTCGTCCGACAAGGTGCGCAACAAGGGCATCGAACTTGAGATGAACGGTGAAATCCTGCCGGACTGGAACCTGTCCGCGGGCTACACCTATACCCAGTCCAAGTACATCGGCGGCGAGCAGAAGGGCGATGACTTCAACGGCGCCTCGCCACGTCACCTGTTCAAAGTGGCCACCGACTACCGTCTGCCGGGCGCGCTCAACCACCTGCGTGTGGGCGGCAGCTTCTACGCCCAGAGCAAAATGACCCAGACCGAGGTTGGCGAGACCTACAAGATCCAGCAGGACGCCTACCACCTGACCAACTTGCACGCGATCTACGAGATCAACAAGAACCTCGAAGTCCAGTACAACTTGGATAACGTGTTCGACAAGAAGTACTACCAGACCCTGGGTAACCCCAACTACTGGAACTTCTACGGCGAGCCACGCAACTTCAACCTGGCGCTGCGAGCCAAGTTCTGATTTAGTCTGACGCCCCCATCGCCGGCAAGCCGGCTCCTACAGAAGTTACGCAGTCCCTGTAGGAGCCGGCTTGCCGGCGATGCAGACAACGTGATGTATGGCGCCGGCTCCTACAGCCGCCGCAACGCCTCGGCAATCACTTCCAACGCCTCTTGCGCCTCGTCCACCAGTGCATCCATGCGCATGAAGTCATGGGTCATACCTTCGTAAACCCGCTCCTCCACCTCGACACCCGCCGCACGCAGGTGCGCGGCATAGGCACGCCCTTCATCGAACAGCGGGTCGCATTCGGCAACCAGCAGCAACGCCGGCACACGCAAACGCTCGCTCGCTTCGAGCAGTGGCGAAAAACGCGGGTCGAAGCGGTCTTCGGCGCTGCGCTGATAATGCTGGTAGAACCACTCCAGGGTGTCGGCCTCCAGCAAGTAGCCGGTGGCGTAGCGCTGCACCGAATCGTGCCAGCGGCTGGCATCGGTGACCGGGTAGATCATCACCTGCAGGCGCGGCGCCACCGCTGCGTGGTTGGCCACCACCGTGGCCAGGCTGCCACCGACGCTGTCACCGGCAACGGCCAGGCGCCCGGCATCGATGCCGATCCCCGCGCCCTGGGCCTGCAGCCACTGCCAGGCATCCAGGGCGTCCTCCACCGCGGTGGGGAAGCGCCATTGCGGTGCCAGCCGGTAGGCCACCGAAAGAACCACACAACCGGACAACGCCGCCAGGGTGCGGCACAGGGCATCGTGGGAATCCAGGCTACCGACCACATAGCCACCCCCATGAAAATACAACACACCCGGCTGCAGGTGATCACGGTCGATACCGTGGGCGCTGTACAGCCGTGCGGGCAACTGCGTGCCATCACGGGCCGGAATCTCCAGCTCCTCGATGTATTCCAGGTCGTCGCCGCCCGCGCTCATCAGCAGCGACGATTGGTCGAACGCTTCGCGGGCCTGTTCAGGGCTGGCGGCATGCATGGCCAGGGTCTTGCCTTCGGCGCGGCCGGCTTCGACCAGCTGCAGGTAGGCAGCGATATCAAGGTTCAGGGACATGGTGCGAATGCTCCAGGCCGGTCGGCGCAAGGCACGACCGGCGGTTGAGAGAAAAAGAAAGGGTCAGCAGAGGGTAACGGGCAGGGTCAGGGTATCCAGGGCATCTTCGAGCGCCGCGAGCAGGGAAGCCTCGCGCGGGATTTCGAAGTGCCCGCACGGCAACACGTCGCCGGCCAATGACTGGCCGATCTGCTCCGCCAGGGCCTGGCGCTCGGCATCGCGATTCGGCGCCCACCAGCTGATGGGTTCGACAGCCACTTCGCGGCAGCGCGGCAACTGCACCGACAACTGCTTGAGCTTGCGGGCCACCACGAACACGTTGGCCAGCTCGTCGCTGCCCAGCGCCGCATAGGTCGAACGGGCAGTCTCGTCAGCATCGCGCTCGGCGACCATCTGCGTCAGCAAACGGCGAATGGCGTCGGGGCTTTCCGGCACGTCTGCCACCGGTACCGTGGCGCCTGGCAGCATCACCCGGGCGAAGGACTGCAAGTCCTCCAGCCAGTCGTCCTGCACGCTGTGGCTGGCGGACGGCACGAAACTGTCGAGCAGGCCGACGAAGGCAACCTGCTGGCCTTGAGCCTCCAGCTCGGCCGACATCAGCAGCGCCAGGGCTCCGCCCAGCGACCAGCCGGCCAGGTGATACGGCCCCTGGGGCTGGGCCTGGCGCAGGTAGGTCACGTAGTCCCGCGCCATGCTCTCCAGCGAGTCGTCCTGCCACTGCGCGTCGAGCAGCATGCGGTTGCTGATGGCGATCAGCGTGCGCTTGCCGTTCAGGCGTCGGGCCAGCGGCTCGTAGTCGAACACGGTGCCGAACCCTGCGTGCACGCAGAACAACGCCGGCACCTGTTCGACCACACTGTTGAGCGTCAGCAGCGGCGACACCGAGGCACTGTCCTGCTCCCCCGTCAGTTGGCCGATGGTCGGCTTCTGCACCAGGTCGCGCAGCTTCAGGTTCAGCCCCAGCGCTTTCAGACGACGCGCCTTGGCGATCACCTGCAGGCTGAGGATCGAATCGCCGCCCAGGTCGTAGAAGTTGTCCGTCAGGCCCACCCGCTCGACCTTCAGCACCGCCTGCCAGATCTCGGCCAGGGCACACTGCAGTTCGGTCCGCGGCGCGACGAAGTCGTCACCCTGACGCACGGCCTCCGGCGCTGGCAGCGCCTTGCGGTCGACCTTGCCATTGGGGGTCAATGGCAAGCTGTCGAGCACCACCCATTGGGCAGGCACCATGTAGTCCGGCAGACGTTGCTGCAGTTGCGCACGAAGCGCCTCGCACAGGCCCGTTGTCTGGCCGCTGGCCGTCACCACATAGGCGACCAGCTGCTTGCCGCTGCCACCCTCGCGGGCCACTACCACGGCATCGGCCACGCTCGAAGCCTGGCGCAGGCTGGCCTCGATCTCGCCCAGCTCGATACGGAAACCGCGGATCTTCACCTGGTTGTCGATACGGCCCAGGTAGTCGTAGATACCATCGGCACGCTTGCGCACCAGGTCGCCGGTGCGATACAGGCGGTCACCCGGACCACCGAACGGGTCGGCGACGAAGCGCTCGGCGCTTTGTCCGGCACGGTCCAGATAGCCACGGGCCAGGCCTTCGCCGCCCAGGTAAAGCTCTCCGGCAGCGCCCACCGGCAATGGGTTGAGGTCCTGGTCGAGGACATAGCCGACCCGCGCCCCGACACAGCGCCCGATGGGCGCGTAGGCCGCATCGCATGCCTCGCCTTCGGCCGCCTTCCATAGCAGCGGGGTCACCACCGTTTCGGTCGGGCCATAGCCGTTGATGATGTAGCGCGGCTGCAATGCCCGGCGCGCCTGATCGTAACTGGCCTGCGGCACGGCATCGCCACCGAAGCAATAGACCCGCACCGCAGGCGGGTTACCGGCCTGTTCGGCGTGTTCGGCCAACTGTTGCAGGTAGGCCGGCGGGAATGCGGCCACGGTCACGCCGTGGCGCTGCATGGCATGGTAGGTCTGCTCCGGCGTCCACAGGTTGTCGTCGCGCAACAACAGGCTGCCGCCATGGGTCAGGGTGGTCAGCCAACGTTCGTGGGCACCGTCGAAGGCGAACGACATGAAGTGCAGTTCACAGTCTTGCGGGCTCATCTCGTAAAGCTCGCCGATCGCCTGGCAATGCATGGCCAGCGGGCCATGGCTGACCGCCACGCCCTTGGGTCGGCCAGTGGAGCCAGAGGTGTAGATCACGTAGGCCAGGCTGTGGGCATGCAGTTCGACCTGCGGCGCGGTGCGTGGCTGGTCGTCCAGCGCCAGGGTGTCGAGGCTCAGCACCTGCAGGGTGGCCGGCACCGGCAGGCGCGGCAGCAGCGACGACTCGGTCAGCAGCAAGGCGATGCCGGAATCCTGGATCAGGTACCCCAGGCGTTCACGGGGGTAGTTGCTGTCCAGCGGCACATAGCCCGCGCCGGCCTTGAGCACCGCCAGCAGGGCAATCACCTGCCCGGCATTGCGCGGCATCGCCACGCCCACGCGAATCTCCGGACCAACGCCACGGGCGATCAGCGCATGGGCCAGGGCATTGGCACGGGTGTCAAGCTCAGCGAAGTCGAGCACCTGCTCGCCCACCCGCACGGCCGGCCGTTCGCCCTGGCTGAGGGCAAGCTGGGCGATGCGCTGGTGCACCGGCACCAAGGCCGGCTCGTCCAGAGGCGCGGGCAAGCGAGGCCCGTCGAGCTGGGCCAAGCCCTCGGGCAGGCCGATCTCACCGAGCAGGCGGTCGGCGTCGCTGGCCAGCAGCGTCAGCAAGCCCTGCATGTTGGCGCGGATAGACGCTACTGCCGCCTCGCTGAAGTGCTCGCGCATATACATGTATTCGATCACCAGGCCTTCTTCGAGGGTGACCATCAGGTCCATCGGGAAGTTGGTCACACCGGCGCTTTCCAGGTCGCCGAAGCGCAGCGATTCACCGCTCCACTCGCGCAGGGTGCGGTCCACTGGCTGGTTTTCGAAAACGATGATGCTGTCGAACAACGACTGGCCACTGCGGCCCGACCAGCGCTGGATGTCGCTGAGCGGGGTGTATTCGTGCTCGCGCATTTCCAGGTTGTAGTCCTGCAGCGCGCGCAGCCATTGGCCGACCGACTGGCCTGGGGCAATCTCCTGGATCACCGGCAAGGTGTTGATGAACAGGCCCATAATACGCTCGCTGTGCGCCAGGTTTGCCGGGCGGCCGGCCATGGTCGCACCGAAGGCCACGGTGCGCTGGCCACTGTAACGGCTGAGCAGCAACAGCCAGGCACCTTGCACCAGGGTGTTGAGGGTGACTTGTTCAGCCTTGGCGAAAGCCTTGAGCTGTTCGGTGGCCTGGGCGTCCAGGCGGGTGTACAGGACATGGTGGCCCTGCCCGGCCGGTTGCACCGGGAAGCCATTGACCAGGTAGGTCGGCTCGTCCAGGCGCGCCAGCTGGCGGCGCCAGAAGCCTTCGGCGGCGTTCACGTCCTGGGTGCGCAGCCAGGCGATGTAGTTGCCATAGGCGACCACCGGTTCCAGCGTCTGCCCGGCGTAGTGGGCCAGCACCTCGCCCATCAGTTGCGACGTGCTCCAGCCGTCGACGAGGATGTGGTGGTAGGTCCAGATCAGTTGATGGCTGTCTTCGCCGGTGCGTACCAGCACCAGTCGTTGCAAGGGCGGCGCCTCGAGGGCGAAACCGCGCTTGCGCTCGGCCTCGGCCAATGCCTGCACCCGCGTCTCGATCTCCTGCCCGCCGCGCCAGTCGTAAGTGCTCAGCGGCACCGGCAGCTCGCCCATGACGAACTGCAGCGGCTCTTCCAAGTCCTGCCACAGGAAGCCGGTACGCAGCACCGCATGGCGCTGGCTGACGGCGGCCCAGGCGGCAGCGAAGCGCTCACCATCCAGACCCTGCACCGGAATGCTCAGCTGGTTGACGTACAGGTCGGCCTCTGGAGTGTTGAGTCCAAGGAACAGCATGCCCTTCTGCATCGGCGACAGGCTGTAGAGCGCCTCGACCCGCGCATGCTCGATCGGCAGGGCCGCCACTTGCGCTTCGCTCAGGCCATGCAGCGGCACCACCGGCACGGCTGTGGCCGGCGCTTGATCGCTGTTGCCACAGCACAGCGCCAGCTTCTCGATGGTCTGCTGCTGGAACAGGTCCTTGGCGCTGAAGACGATGCCCATCTGACGGGCGCGGCTGACCAGTTGGATGGAGATGATCGAGTCACCGCCCAGGGCGAAGAAGTTGTCGGTGACACCCACCTGCTCCAAGCCAAGCACGTCCTGCCAGATCTGCACCAGGCTGGCTTCCAGGTCATTGCGCGGCGCCACCAGGGCAGCAGTGCCTGAACCGGTATCAGGGCGCGGCAGGGCCTTGCGGTCGAGCTTGCCGTTGGGGCTGAGCGGCATGCGCGCCAGCACCAGGGTCTGGGTCGGCACCATGTAGTCCGGCAGGTCGCGCAGCAGCGCCTGGCTCAGGGTCTCATGCAGGGCCTGCTGGCCTTGCGCATCGTCCAGCAGACTGGCGTCGGTGGGCACCAGGTAGGTGACCAGGCGCTTGCTGCCATTGAACTCCACGGCAAGCACCACGGCCTCGCGAACCTGCGGTTGCTCCAGCAGACGCGATTCGATCTCCCCCAGCTCGATGCGCAAACCGCGGATCTTCACCTGGTGGTCGGTGCGGCCCAGGTACTCGATCACCCCATCGGCGCGCTGACGGCACAGGTCGCCGGTGCGATACAGGCGTGCTCCGGGCACGAACGGGCTGGCTACGAAGCGCTCGGCGGTCAGCGCCGGGCGACGGTGGTAACCACGGGCAAGGCCGGTACCGGCCAGGTACAGCTCGCCGGTGACACCGACCGGCACCGGTGCCAGTTCGCCGTCGAGCACATAGGTGGCCAGGTTGGCGATGGGCTGGCCGATCGGCACGGTATCGGCGCCTTCGTCACGGCACGTCCAATGAGTGACGTCGATGGCCGCCTCGGTCGGGCCATAGAGGTTGTACAGCCCTACCTGCGGCAGACGCTCGAACACCCGCTGCTGGGTATCCACCTGCAACGCTTCGCCACTGCACATGATCTGCCGCAGGCTCGTGCAGCCGGACAACTCCGGGTGCTGCATGAAGGCCTGGAGCATGGACGGCACGAAGTGCAAGGTGGTGACCTGCTGCGCCTCGATCACCGCCACCAGGCGAGCTGGCTCGCGGTGGTCGCCAGGTGCCGCCATGACCAGGCGTGCGCCGGTCATCAGCGGCCAGAAGAACTCCCACACCGACACGTCGAAGCTGAACGGGGTTTTCTGCAGCACGCAGTCGTGGGCACCCAGCGGGTAGGCCTGTTGCATCCAGTACAGGCGGTTGCTCAGGCCCCGATGCGGGTTGCCGGCACCTTTGGGCTTGCCGGTGGAGCCGGAGGTGTAGATGACATAGGCGAGGTTTTCCGGGCTCAGCTCGACGTGTGGATTGCCCAGCAGCTTGCCTTCGAGCGCATCGGCGTAGCCGTCCAGCGTCAGGATGTGCACGGCCTCGCCCACCGGCAACACGGCCCGCAAGCGCGCCTGGGTCAGCAGCAGTTCGATGCCGCTGTCCTCGATCATGTAGGCCAGGCGGTCCTGCGGGTACTCGGGGTCGAGCGGCACGTAGGCGCCGCCGGCCTTGAGAATGGCCAACAGGGCGACGACCATTTCCAGGCTGCGCTCGGCAGCTACACCGACCAGCACGTCCGGCCCTACGCCACGTGCAGCCAGGTCGTGAGCCAGGCGGTTGGCACACTGGTTGAGTGCCTTGTAGCTCAGGCTGTGCGCACCGCTGACCAGGGCAATCGCTTCCGGCTGTACCTGGGCCTGGTGCTCGAACAGACGGTGCACGGCGAATTCGTCGGGGTAACGCACCTCGGTGGCGTTCCACTGGCGGATGACGCGGTCATGCTCATCGGCTTCCAGCACCTGGAACTCGCCCAGGGCACGCTCGGCATCATCGCTCATCTGCAACAACAGGCGCGCCATCTGGCCAAGCAGACGCTCGACGCTGGCTTCGTCGACGCAGGCGCGGTCATAGCTGATGTTGAACGACAGGGTCTGGCCCATGTTCACCGCCAGGGTTAGCGGGTAGTTGGTCTGTTCATGAACATCGACATCGCCGAATTCCAGGCTTTGCGGCGCGCCTTCCTGCAAGGCTTGCGACACCGGGTAGTTCTCGAACACCAACAGGTTGTCGAACAGCGTCTGCCCTTCAAGGCCGGCCCAGCGCTGCACATCGAACAGCGCGGTATGCTCGTGTTCGCGCAGGGCCAGGTTGTCGTCCTGCAAGGCCTGCAGCCAGGCGCTCAAACGCAGGTCCGGACGAATCGGGGCAATCACCGGCAGGGTGTTGATGAACAGGCCGATCTGTTGCTCGACGCCCTTCAGTTCAACCGGGCGACCCGCCACGGTGGCACCGAAGACCACGGTGTCGAGGCCGGTGTAGCGCTGCAACAGCAACAACCAGGCAGCCTGCACCAGGGTGTTGAGGGTGACCCGCTGCTGGCGGGCGAAGTCGGCCAGATGCTGGGTGGTGGCCTGGTCCAGCAGGCGGGCGCAGTGGCCGTGGCCGCTCAGGCCCAGCAGCTTGCCGCTGGCCATGGCCGGCACCAGCCGGGTCGGTTCGCCCAGGTGGCGCAGTTGCCCATCCCAGAACGCCTTGCCGCGCACCGCGTCACGCTGCTGCAGCCAGCCGATGTAATCGCGGAAACGCCCCGGTTGTCGCTGGACAGGCTGGCCGGCGTAGTGTTGCAACACCTCGCCCAGTAGCTGCGAGTTGCTCCAGCCGTCCATCAGCACGTGGTGGTTGGTGTAGACCACCTGGTAGCTGTCTTCGCCGGTGCGTACCAGCACCAGGCGCAGCAATGGCGCCTGGGCGACGTCGAAGCCGCGCTCGCGCTCGCTGGCCAGCAATGCAGTCAGGCGCGCCGGCTGGTCGGCCTCATGGCGCCAGTCGTGTTCGGCGAACGGCAGTTGCAGGTGCTTGTGCACCACCTGCATGGGTTGCTCGAACAGCCCGCCCCAGACAAAGCCGGTACGCAGGATGTCGTGGCGCTCGAGCATGGCCTGCCAGGCCTGCACGAAGCGCTGCGGGTCGAGCCCACGTACTTCCAGGCACAGCTGGTTGATGTAATGCCCATCGCCCTGCTCGTACAGGCTGTGGAACAGCATGCCTTGCTGCATCGGCGATAGCGGGTAGATGTCTTCGATCTGGCCGGCCGCAAGGCCGAGGCTGTCCAGTTGCGCCTGGGTCAGGCGGGCCAACGGGAAGTCCGACGGGGTCACGCCCTGGCTGTCGGCCTGGCAGCAGTGCTCGACCACACGCCGCAGGGCAACGCCATAGGCATCGGCCAAGGCCTGCATGGCCGCCTGCTCGAAGCGCTCGCCGCTGAAGGTCCAGTTCAGGCTCAGCTCGCCGTCATAGATGCGACCGTTGACGGTCAGCCAGTTGCCCAGCGGCGCCGACGGGCTTTGCTCCTCGCCCGCCGACTCTGGCGCCGGGGTGAACAGCGCACCCTGCTCGGCATCGAAGCTGCCGTCGAACTGGCCGAGGTAGTTGAACGTCACCCGCGGCACCGGCAGCACCTCGATGGCCTGACGTACGTCCGCATCGGCCAGGTAGCGCAGCACGCCAAAGCCCAGGCCTTTATCGGGCGCTGCGCGCAATTGTTCCTTGATGCGCTTGATCGAGCTGCCGATGTCGGCCGCCGGGGCCAGGTGCACCGGGAACACGCTGGTGAACCAACCGACAGTGCGGGTCAGGTCGATCGCGTCGTCCAGCGCCTCGCGGCCATGGCCTTCGAGCTGGACCAGCGCCGACCCGTGCCCGCTCCAGTCACATAGCACCTGGACCAGGGCGGTCAGCAGCAGGTCGTTGACCTGGGTCCGGTAAGCCGCCGGGGCACGTTGCAGCAGTTGGCTGGTAAGGTCCTTGTCGAGCACGGTGTGCACGCTCACGGCGTGGCGCCTTTCCTGGCTGGCCGCCGGGTTGCGACACGGCAGGCCTTCAGGGGCGCCCTGCAGGCGTTGTTGCCAGCCTTCGAGCTCCTGCAGCAAACGTGGGCTGCGAGCATGCGCCTGAAGCTGGGCGGCCCAGGCCTGGTAGGCACTGGTCTTGGCCGGCAGGCGCACCGCCTGGCCTTGGACGATCTGCTGGTAGGCGCTTTGCAGGTCTTCGAACAGGATGCGCCAGGACACACCATCGACCACCAGGTGATGCACGACCAACAACAGCCGCTGACTGCCATCGGGCAACGTCGCCAGCACTGCACGCACCAGCTCGCTGCTGGCCAGGTCAAGGCTGGCCTGGGCCTGATTGGCCACGGCGTCCAGTGCCTCCAGCGAATCCGGGCTCACCTGCCACAGCAGTTGCGGGCGCGGGCCCGGCTCGCCATGGCTGGCGCTCCACACACCGTCCTGCTCGACGAAGCGCAGGCGCAGGGCGTCATGGTGTTCAAGCAGCGCATCCAGGGCCTGGCCCAGCGCTGCGGCGTCCAGCGCCTGCTGCGGTTGCAGCAGCACGGCCTGGTTCCAGTGATGACGCTCGGCCATCGGCTCGGCGAAGAACGCCTGCTGCACCGGCAGCAGCGTAATCGGGCCGCTCACCGGCCCCTGGTCGTCCTGGGCGATGCCGTCATCGACCTGGGCCACCGTCGCCAGGCCTTCCACGGTCTGGTGCAGGAACAGGTCCTTGGGGGTGAAACGAATGCCGATCTGCCGCGCCCGGCTCACCACCTGGATGGAGATGATCGAGTCGCCGCCCAGCTCGAAGAAGTTGTCGCTCAGGCCGACGCGCTCGAGCTTGAGCACCGTCTGCCAGATCTCGGCGATGCGCTGCTCCAGCTCGGTGCGCGGCGCCACGTAGGTTTGCTGCAGCAGGCTGGTGTCCGGCTTGGGCAGGGCCTTGCGGTCGAGCTTGCCGTTGGGGGTGACCGGAAAACGCTCGAGGAACAGGATGTGCGCCGGCACCATGTAGTCGGGCAGCAGCGCCTTGAGCTGGCCGCGCAGGCGCTCGGCCAGGCCTTCGCGGGCCGTACCGGGCTGGGCGATCACGTAGCCGATCAGTTGTTTGCCGGTGTTGCCGTCCTGGGCCGCGACCACCGCGTCGGCAACCTCGGCCAGCCCTTGCAGGCGGGCTTCGACTTCACCGAGCTCGATACGGAAACCACGGATCTTGACCTGGTTGTCGATCCGGCCGAGGTAGTCGAACACACCGTCCTGGCGTTGGCTGACCAGGTCTCCGGTGCGATACAAACGCCCGCCCTGGCCATCGAACGGGTCGGGTACGAAGCGTTCGGCGGTCAGCGAAGGCCGGTCCAGATAACCACGGGCCAACCCTTCGCCGCCCAGGTACAGCTCGCCCTTGGCACCCGGCGGCAGCAGGTTCAGTTCAAGGTTGAGAGTGCAGGTGCGACGGTGACCGATGCGCGTGCCGATCGGTGCGTAGGCCGACGCGCAGACGTCGCTGGCCGCAGCCTTCCAGATCAGCGGCGTGACCACGGTTTCGGTGGGGCCGTAGCCGTTGATGATGTACTGCGGGCGCAGCACCCGCTTGACCAGTTCGAAACTGGCCTGGGGCACCGCGTCGCCGCCAAAGCAGTAGACGCGCACCGCCGGCGGGTTGCCCTCGCGCTCGGCATGCTCGGCCAGCTGTTGCAGGTACACCGGCGGGAACGCCGCCACGGTCACGCCGTGTTCGTGCATCTGCCGGTAGGTCTGCTCCGGTGTCCACAGGCTGTCGTCGCGCACCAGCAGGCGCGCGCCGTGAGTCAGCGCGGTGAGCCAGCGCTCCTGGGCACCGTCGAAGGCGAACGACATGAACAGCAGCTCGCAATCGTCGGCATGCATCTCGTAGCGCTCACCGATGGCGCGGCAGTGCATGGCCAGAGGGCCGTGGCTGACCGCCACGCCCTTGGGCAGGCCGGTGGAGCCGGAGGTGTAGATCACATAGGCCAGGTTGCGCGGGTCGACGTCCACCTCGGGCGCCTGGGTCGGCAAGGTGCTCAGGTCGAGGCTGTCAAACAGCAGCACGGCGACCTGCTCAGGCACCGGCAGTTGCGCTTGCAGGCTGGTGTCGGTAAGCAACAGGCCAATGCCAGCGTCGCCCATCAGGTAGGCCAGGCGGTCGCGGGGGTACTGGCTATCCAGCGGCACGTAGGCGCCACCTGCCTTGAACACCGCGAGCAGGGCCACGATCATGTTTTCGCTGCGCGGCAAGGCCACCGCCACCCGGGTTTCCGGGCCGACACCACGGGCGACGAGGGCGTGGGCCAGGCGGTTGGCCTGCTGATCGAGCTGGGCGAAGGTCAACGTGCGACCGCTAAACACCACTGCCGGCGCATCCGGGGTGAGCCGCGCCTGCTCGGCAATGCGTTGGTGCACCAGCGGCGCCTGGGCATCGCTTTGCGGTTGGCCATCGAGCAGCAAGGTGCGTTGTTCGGCGTCACTGAGCAGCGGCAAGGCGCCCAGGGTTTGCGCAGGGTTGGCGGTGATGCCTTGCAGCAGGTTGAGCCAGTGGTCGACCAGACGCTGGGCGGTGGCCGGGCTGAACAGGTCGGTGGCGTAGACCAGCTTGGCCGACAGCCCTTCTGGGCCTTCGACGGTGTCCAGGGTCAGGTCCAGGTGGGCGCTGCGGATCTCCCAATCCAGGCCCCCCACACTCAGGCCTGGCAACTGGCCCAGCGACTGGCCAGCGCCCTTGCCCGCGCTCTGGTGGTTGTACATCACCTGGAACAGCGGGTTGTAGCTGAGGCTGCGCTCCGGTTGCAGCGCTTCGACCAGTTGCTCGAACGGCAGCTCCTGGTACTGCTGGGCTTGCAAGGTGGTGGCGCGTACCTGTGCGAGCAAATCGAGGAAGCTCAGCTCGCCATGCAGCTCGGCCTTGATGATCTGGGTGTTGACGAAGAAGCCGATCAGGCGCTCGGTCTCCACCCGGTTACGGTTGGCCAGTGGCACGCCGATGCGGATGTCCTGCTGGCCGCTGTAGCGGTACAACAGGGTATGGAACGAAGCCAGCAGCACCATGAACAGGCTGGCGCCCTGCTGCTGCGCCAAGGCCGAGAGCTGGTCGCTGAGCGCACGGCTGAACGGTACCTGCAGGCGAGCGCCCTGCATGCTCTGCACCGCCGGGCGCGGGTAGTCGGTGGGCAGTTCCAGCACCGGCTGGGTCGCGCCAAGCTGTTCGCGCCAGTAGGTCAACTGGCGCTCCTGCTCGCCTGCCTCCATCCAGCGGCGTTGCCAGATGGCATAGTCGGCATACTGGATCGGCAACGCCGGCAAGTCGACGCTGCCACCGGTGCTGAGCGCGGCGTACACGTGGATCAGCTCGTCGACCATGATCTGCATCGACCAGCCATCGGAGACGATGTGGTGCTGAGTCAGCACCAGCACATGATCGTTAGCGGCCAGGCGCAGCAGCTTGATCCGCAGCAACGGGCCACTGCCCAGGTCGAACGGGCGCTGGGTCTCCTCCTCTACCGCGGCGCGAATCTGTTGGTCGCGCTGCTCTGGGTCGGCCGAACAAACCAGCGGCTCGACGACGATGTTCGGCGCGCTCGGCTCGGCAATCACTTGCACCGCCTGGCCATCATGCTCATGGAAGGTACTGCGCAGTGGCTCGTGGCGGGCGATCAGGTGGGCGAAGGCACCTTCAAGCGCCGCCAGGTCGAGGGCGCCATGCAGGCGCAACGCACGCGCAATGGCATAGGCATTGCTGTGCGGCTCCATCTGCCAGATGAACCACTGGCGTTGCTGGGCGAACGACAGCGGCACATGCTCGAACTGGGCGCGGGTGCGGGGGATGGGCAGGTTGGCCGGGGAAATGCCTTCCTGAGCCATTTTCTGCAAGTAGATCCGACGCTTTTCCAGCGGTAGCAGGATGAAGCGCTCGGCGATCTTCAGTGCAGCTGCTTTATTGTCCATCATGCTTCATCCACCTCATCCAGCAAACTTTCCAGTCGATTCAAACGGTCCGCATCCAGCACGCCGGCGGGCGGTTCCAGGTGATCGACGAACTCATTGAGTACAGGGAACTGGAACATCAGTTGCGGTGCGGCGCCGATGCCCATTTCCAGTTGCAGGCGTGACAGCACGCCCATGACCAGCAGCGAATGACCGCCCAGTTCGAAGAAGTTGTCGCCCAGCCCTACCCGCTCGACCTTGAGCACGTCCTGCCAGATCTGCGCGACCTGTTCCTGCAGTGGGGTCTGCGGTGCCTGGTACGCCACCCGGGCGGCATCCAGGTTTGGGGCAGGCAAGGCCTGGCGGTCGAGCTTGCCGTTGGCGGTCAGCGGCAGGGCCGCAAGGCTCACCACGTGGGCCGGAATCATGTGTTCGGGCAGGTGCTGGCGCAGGTAGGCCTGTACCTGCTCACGCAGCCCACCCGCGTCGTCCAGCGCCACCACATAGGCCACCAGCTGCTTGCCCTGCTCGGTGTCACGGGCGACCACGGCGGCATCGGCCAACTGCGCCATGCCGCGCAGGCAGGCACCGACTTCACCGGGCTCGACCCGGTAACCACGGATTTTCACCTGGTCATCGATACGGCCAAGGGTTTCGATCGCGCCGTGGTGGATACGTACCCGGTCGCCCGTGCGGTACAGCCGCTCGCCATGGCTGGCCTGCGGGTCCGGGACAAAGCGCTCGGCGGTGAGCCCTGGGCGGCCCAGGTAGCCTCGGGCCAGGCTCGGCCCCCCCACATACAGTTCGCCATGAACCCCTTCGGCCACCGCTTGCAGATTGGCGTCCAGCAGTTGCAGGCGCACATTGAGCAACGGACGCCCCAAGGGCACACCTTGCAATTGCGCGGCTGTCGGCAGTTCAGTGGCCAACACGCCGATGGTGGTTTCGCTCGGGCCATAGTGGTTGACTACCCGGCACGTCGGCGCCAGTCGCCGAACCTCGGCGAGCAGCTCGACACTGCAGGCTTCGCCGCCCAGCACCAAGCAACGACGCGGCAGTACCTGGGCCGGCTCGGCCACCTTGAGCAACGATTGCAGGTGTGAAGGCACCAGCTTGATGAAGTCGATCGCCTCGCGGCTCATGTACTGCGCCATGCCCTGGGCGTCCATGGCCAACTGCTCGTCGAGCAGGTGCAGGCTGCGGCCGCTGCACAGGGCCGCGAACAGGGTCGTGTAACCCAGGTCGGCGGCCAAAGTGGAGGCCAGCGCCATGCGCTCTACCCCTTCCAATGGCAGCACCGCCAGCGCCGAAGCCAGGTAGTCGGCCAGCGCCCCTTGGCTGACCAGCACGCCTTTCGGCCGGCCTGTGGAACCAGAGGTGAAGATCACGTAGGCGGCCAACTCGGCCTCGCGCTGTACGGCATCCAGCGAACCGCCTTGCGGCAACTGGGCAAGTTCTTCGAAAGCAAGGCCGCGCAGCGCAGGCAAGGTGGTGTGTTCGACCAACCAGGAAGCCGGGCCCAGAAGCAGGCTTGCCTGGCTGTCCTCGAGCATCTGCCGGGTACGCGCAGGTTGTGCCCGTACGTCCAGCGGCAGGAACGCCGCACCGACCTTGAACACCGCCAGCAGGCCGATCACGAACTGCGCCGAACGCTCGGCGGCAATCGCCACCACACGTTCCGGGCCAACACCGTTGGCTTGCAGGTGCACGGCCAGGTCCACGGCGCGCTGGTTCAGCTCGCCGTAGCTCAGGCGCTGCTCGCCACACACCAGCGCGACCCGGGATGGGTTGACTCTTGCCTGCTCTTCGAACAATTGCAAGGCCTGTAGCGCCTGGCTATCGCCCCGTACGTCACCCTGGCACAGCGCAGCCAGCGCCTGGCGCGACGCCTCGCTGCCCAACTGCACTGCCCCGACCGGTTGGGTGGCGTCGTCCACCATCGCCTGCAGCAGGCAGCGCCAGTCAGCCAGCAGGCGCTCGGCGGTATCCGGGTCGAACTGGTCGACGGCATACACCAGGGTGGCGATCACGCCCTCGGGGGCTTCGACGGTTTCCAGGTTGAGGTCGAACTTGGCCTCCTGAACGTCGGCGGCCAACGTCTCGATGTTCAGCCCTGCCACCACCGGGCCTTGTGCCTGGGTGCCCTGGGCACGGTGGTTGAACAGCACCTGGAATAACGGGGTGTGGCTCAGGCTGCGCTCAGGCTGCAAGGCTTCGACCAGTTGCTCGAATGGCAGGTCCTGATGGTCCTGAGCCTGCAGGGTGGTCTGGCGCACCTGCTCGATCAACTGCCCCAACGACAGGCGACCATCGACACTGGCGCGCATGACCAAGGTGTTGATGAACACACCGAGCAGGCCTTCGGTTTCCTGGCGGTTACGGTTGGCCACCGGCACACCGACGCGAATATCGTCCTGGCCGCTGTAGCGGTGCAGCAGCGCCTGGAACCCGGCGAGCAAGACCATGAACAAGGTCGCCTGCTGGCGCTGGGCGAGCTGGCGCAAGCCTTCGCACAACGGCGCGTCCAGTTGCAGCTCAAGCTGCCCGCCACGATGGCTAGGCTGGGCCGGGCGCGCACGGTCGCCTGGCAGTTGCAGCACGGGTTGCTGCTCGCCCAACTGCGCACGCCAGTACTGCAACTGCCGCTCGCGCTCGCCGCCTTCCATGCGCTGGCGCTGCCACAGGGCGTAGTCGACGTACTGGATCGGCAAGGCGGCAAAGCCTGGATCACGGCCTTCGACCTGGGCGGCGTAGCTGCGCACCAGCTCATCGACCATCACCTGCATCGACCAGCCATCGGAGACGATGTGATGCTGGGTCAGCACCAACAGATGGTCCTGCTCCCCCAGCGGCAACAGGGCTACACGCAGCAGCGGGCCATTGACCAGGTCGAACGGCTGGCGCACCTGCTCATCGATGAAGTGGGTGATGAGCGTACCTTCATCGGCCTGGGCGTGTACCTGAATCTGCACCGGCAACGTGGCATGCACCACCTGACGAACACCGTCGGCGTCATGGGCGAAAGTGGTGCGCAGCGGCTCGTGGCGGGCGGCCAGGCTGTCGAAACTGGCACGCAGGGCCTCGATGTCCAGCACGCCACGCAGGCGCAGGGCACGTGGCAGGTTGTAGGCGGCGCTGAAGGGCTGCATCTGCCAGAGGAACCACAAACGCTCCTGGGCGTACGACAACGGCAATGCACCTTCACGCGGCGCTCGAGCGATACGTGGCCCGCCACCCAATTGCAGGGCTTCAAGCATCGCCGCCTGGGCTTGCAGGGTGCTGTTTTCGAAAACCTGACGCAGGCTGGCCTCGCGGCCCAACTCGTCACGAATGCGCGACACCAGCTGGGTGACCAGCAGCGAATGCCCGCCCAGGTCGAAGAAGTTGTCGTGCAGGCCGACCCGCTCGAGCTTCAGCAGGGTCTGCCAGATGGCGGCCAGTTGCTGCTCCAGCACGGTACGTGGCGCCACATAGGCCTGTTGCCATTGGCTGGCGTGCGGCTTGGGCAAGGCCTTGCGGTCCAGTTTGCCGTTAGGGGTCAGCGGCATCGCCGCCACGAACATCACCTGCGCCGGCACCATGTACTCTGGCAACTGCGCCTTGAGCCGGCCCTTGAGCTGCTCGCGAACGGCATGCTGGGCAGCGCTGTCGGCCTGGGCCAACGCCGAGTCGTGCGCTACGACATAACCCACCAACTGGTCGCCGCCGATCCCCGGCTGGGCGACCACGGCCACCTCGCGTACGGCCTCGCAACCCAGCAGGGCCGACTCTATCTCGCCCAGCTCGATGCGGAAACCGCGAATCTTCACCTGGTGGTCGGCGCGGCCAATATATTCGTATTCACCGCCAGCGTTCAGCCGCGCCACGTCACCGGTGCGGTACAACCGCTCACCCTGGTCGGAGAATGGGTTGGGCAGGAAGCGCTCGGCGGTGAGCGAAGCGCGGTTGAGGTAACCGCGAGCCAGGCCCTGGCCGCCGATCATCAGTTCACCCGCCACACCCTCTGGCACCGGGCTGAAGTCGGCACCGACCACATACAGCTCGGTGTTGCCGATCGGCCGGCCAAGCAGCGGCCGCGTTCGCTCAGCGTCCAGCCGGTAGCGCGCCGACCAGATGGTGGTTTCGGTCGGGCCATAGAGGTTCCAGACCGGGCCGATGGCCTCCAGCATGCGCGCGGCCAGCTCTGGCGCCAGGGCCTCGCCACCGCACAGGCACTTGCAGCCTGCAAGTGCCTGGGTGTCGCCGTGGTCGAGCAACATACGCCAGGTCGACGGTGTGGCCTGCAAGACCGTGACCGACCAGCGCCGGGCCAACGCCAACGCCGCGGCCGGGTCCTGGGCGATGTCCTTGCCAGCCAGCACCACCTGGGCGCCACAGGTCAACGGCACGTACAGCTCCAGGCCGAAGATGTCGAACGAGAAGGTGGTCAGCGACAGCATGCGGTCGGCAGCGTCCAGGCCAGGCTGCTGCGCCATGCTGGCGACGAAGTTGGCCAGGGCATGATGGCTGATCACCACGCCTTTTGGGTTGCCGGTGGAGCCGGAGGTGTAGATCACATACGCCGCCGAATCGGCGGGCAGGTTCAACTGCGGGTCACCCTGCGCCACCGCTGCCTCGGGCAGACGGTCCAGGCACAACAACTGCGCGCCGCGGCCTTCGAATCGTGGCGCCAGGGCTTCGTGGGTCAGCAGCAGGCCCATGCCGCTGGCTTGGATCATGTAGTCCAGGCGCGCCTGTGGGTAGGCCGGATCCAGCGGAATGTAGGCGCCGCCTGCCTTGAGGATGGCCAACAGACCGACCACCAGATCAACCCCGCGCTCGACGGCCAGGCCTACCATCACTTCCGGACCAACGCCCAGGGCAATCAGCCGATGGGCCAACTGGTTGGCGCGCAGGTTCAGTTCGGCGTAGCTCAGTACCTGCTCGGCAAAAGCCAGCGCCGGGGCATTCGGGGTGCGTGCCGCCAGGTCGGCGAACTGCTGGTGCACCGACAATGCCGGCACGGCCATGGCCGTGGCGTTGTTGCCATGAACCAACTGTTGCCAGTCGGCGGCGTCGAACAGCGCCAAGGCATCGACCCGCTCGGCGGGCTTGGCCAGCAGGCTCTGCAGCAGGTTCTGCCAGTGGCGGCCGAGGCGCTGGACCGTGGCGGGGCTGAACAGGTCGGTGGCGAACACCAGGGAAGCACCGATACCGTCGGGGGTTTCGACGGTTTCCAGGGTCAGGTCGAACTGCGCGGTGTGCTGGCGGGCTTCATGGTTGCTCACCTCAAGACCCGGCAGGCGGGTAACCGAGGCTTCACCGACTTCCTGGCCACGGTGGTTATGCATGACCTGGAACAACGGGCTGTGGCTCATGCTGCGTTGTGGCTGCAGCAGCTCGACCAATTGCTCGAATGGCAGATCCTGATATTCCCGGGCCTGCAAGGTCGCCTCACGCACTTGGGCAAGCAATGCGGTGAAGGGCTGGCTGCCATCGACCACAGCGCGCAGCACCAGGGTGTTGACGAAGAAACCGATCAGGCCTTCGACCTCGGGGCGATTGCGCCCCGCCACAGGTACACCGACGCGCACATCTTCCTGGCCGCTGTAGCGGTACAACAATGCCTGGAACGCGGCCAGCAGCAAGGTATAGAGCGTCACGCCCTCGCGCCGGGCCAGGTCCTTGAGGCCATGGGTCAACGCTTGTGAAAGCTGGAAGTCCACCCGGTCGCCGCGATAGCTCATGACCTGGGGCCGGGGGAAGTCGATGGGCAGCTCAAGCACCGGCTGGTGGCCACCGAGTTGCTGCTTCCAGTACGCCTGCTGGCGCTCGCGCTCGCCGGCGTCCATCCAACTGCGCTGCCACAGGGCGTAATCGGCGTACTGCACCGGCAATGCCGCCAGCGCTGCCGTGCTACCCGAGACACGGGCGCTGTACAACTTGATCAGCTCGTCGATCATGATGCGCATCGACCAGCCATCGGAAACGATATGGTGCTGCACCAACGACAACACGTGTTGCTGGTCATCCAGGCGCAGCAACTTGACCCGCAGCAGCGGCCCTTCACGCAAGTCGAACGGCTGTTGCCCATGGGCTTCGATCAGCTCGGCCAGGCTTGCCGGGTCGGCCACTGACTGGTGCTCGACCTGGATACAGCCCTGGCCATCGACCTGCTGCACCACCTGGCCGTCGACTTCGGCGAAGCGGGTGCGCAGCGACTCGTGCCGGACGACCAGCTCATCGAAAGCCGCCTGCAGGGCATCGCTGTCCAGCGAGCCTTGCAGGCGCAGTACCGACGACATGTTGTAGGCGCTACCGGCAGGATCCAGCTGCCAGAGAAACCACAGACGTTCCTGCGCATAAGACAAAAGCAGCGGCTGGGAGGCATCACGCTTGAACATCGGCGCTATGCCGAACAGATTGATCCCTTTCTTCCCAAGCATCACGGCGAGGGCTTTCCTCTCGGCCAAGGACAGCCCTTCCACCGACTCGATCAACTTTTGCACGCGCAACCCCCAAACTAGGAAATCAGACTTTCAAGCTCTTGTGCTGATAGACGTTTGAGGGCCTCCAAGGATTTAGCCAACTCGTCTTCAACGGGCTGGACGTCTGTTTGCAGCTGCTGCACCTGATCGGCGAACTGTTCCAGGCTGGCGGTCTGGAACAGGGCTTTGAGCGGCACGTCGACGCCCAGTTGCTGACGGATCTGCATCATCATCTGAGTCGCCAGCAGCGAGTGGCCGCCGAGGTCGAAGAAGTTGTCGTGCAGACCGACCCGCTCGAGCTTGAGCAGGGTTTGCCAGACGTGCGCCAACTGCTCTTGCAGCGGGGTCTGCGGCGCCACGTAGGCCTGCTGGCGCTGGCTGCTGTCGGGTGTCGGCAGGGCCTTGCGGTCGAGCTTGCCGTTGGGGCTCAGGGGCAGGCTGGCCAGCTGCACCAGGTGGGCAGGCACCATGTAGTCGGGCAGCAGCGTGCGCAGGCGGGCCTTGAGCTGTTCGCCCAGTTGCGCCGAATCTGCTTGATGCGCTACCACATAGGCCGCCAACTGCATGTCGGCACCGGTACCGACCGCCAGCACTGCCGCTTCGCGCACTTCAGGCTGCTCCAGCAGGCGCGCCTCGATCTCGCCCAGTTCGATCCGCAGGCCGCGGATCTTCACCTGATGGTCGATGCGCCCCATGTACTCGATCACCCCGTCGGCGCGCTGACGCGCCAGGTCGCCGGTGCGGTACAGGCGCTGGCCAGTGGCGAACGGGCTGGCGACGAAACGCTCGGCGGTCAACCCCGGGCGACGGTGGTAGCCCCGCGCCAGCCCTTCGCCACCCAGGTACAGCTCGCCCACCAGCCCTGCTGGCAGTGGCGACAGATCGTCGGCCAGCACGTAGGTGCTCAGGTTGGCAATCGGCTGCCCGATCGGCACGCTGTCCAGACCTTCGTCGCGGCAGGTCCAGTGAGTCACATCGATGGCCGCCTCGGTCGGGCCATAGAGGTTGTACAGGCCCGCATTCGGCAGTTTGGCGAACACCTGCTGCTGGGCATCCACCTGCAGCGCCTCGCCGCTGCAGACGATGCGCGTGAGGCTGGTGCAGCGCGACACGCCTTCATCCTGCAAGAACACCTGCAACATCGACGGCACGAAGTGCAGCGTAGTGATGCCCTGCTGCTCGATCAGCCGCACCAGCCGCGACGGCTCGCGGTGATCGCCCGGCGCCGCGACCACCAGGCGGGCACCGACCATCAGCGGCCAGAAGAACTCCCACACCGACACATCGAAGCTGAACGGGGTTTTCTGCAGCACCGCGTCCGTGGCATCCAGGCCATAGGCCTGCTGCATCCAGCACAACCGATTGGTCAAAGCCTTGTGGCGATTGCCCGCGCCTTTAGGCTTGCCGGTGGAGCCGGAGGTGTAGATCACGTAGGCCAGGTTTTCTGGCTGCGGTTGTACGCCGGTGGCCTCGACGGAACACGCGAAGTGCCCCTGCTCGTCGACATTCAGGGCACGCACCGAACCTGGCACCGGCAGTTGGTCGCGCAGGTGCGACTGGGTCAACAGCAGCCCTATACCGCTGTCTTCGAACATATAGGCCAGGCGCTCGCGCGGGTATTCAGGGTCCAGCGGCACATAGGCGCCACCGGCCTTGAGCACTGCCAGCAGGCCCAGCACCATTTCGATACTGCGCTCGACGCAGATGCCTACCAGCACGTCCGGGCCCACCCCCAGCTCGATCAACTGATGGGCCAACTGGTTGGCCTGCTGGTCCAACTCACGGTAGCTCAGCTGGCGTTCGCCGAACACCAGGGCCACGGCGTCTGGGGTCTTCTGCGCCTGCGCCTCGATCAGGCTGTGCACGCAGGTGCCCGATGGGTAATCGACGAAGGTGTCGTTGAAGCCGTGAACCAGTTGCTGCAACTCGCTGGCATCGCACAATGGCAAGGCTTGCACCCGTTCGACCGGGTTGGCCACGACCCCGTACAGCAGGTTCTGCCAGTGACGCAGCAGGCGTTCGGCGCTGATGCGGTCGAACAGGTCGGTGGCGTAAGTCAGGCTAGCCACAAGGCCCGTGGCGGTTTCGACGGTATCCAGGCTCAAGTCGAACTGCGCCGAGCGTTCATCGCGCTGCACCGGCTGCACGTCCAGGCACGGCAGGGCCATGCCTTGGCCTGCACCTGCGACCTGATGGTTGAACATCACCTGGAACAGCGGGCTGTGGCTCATGCTGCGCTCCGGGTGCAGCGCCTGAACCAGCTGTTCGAAGGGTAAGTCCTGGTGCGCCTGGGCCTGCTGCGCCGCCTCGCGCACCTGCGCCAGAAGGGCTTCGAAAGGCTGCAGGCCGTCGATGCGCGCCTTCATCACCTGGGTGTTGACAAAGAAGCCGATCAGCCGTTCGGTCTCCATCCGGTTGCGGTTGGCCACCGGCACGCCAACATGGATCTCGGCCTGCCCGCTGTAGCGATGCAACAGCGCCTGGAACGACGCCAGCAACAGCATGAACAGACTGACATCCTGGCGCTGGGCCAACGCCTTCAGCCCCTCCAGCAAGGCCGGATCAAGGTTCAGGTCGAGCACCGCGCCCCGGTGGCTGGCCTGGGTCGGACGTGGCCGGTCGGTCCGCAGGGTCAGCACCTCAGGCGCTTCGCCCAACTGGTCTTTCCAGTAGGCCAGCTGGCGGTCTCCCTCCCCCGACTCCAGCCACTGACGTTGCCAGGCGGCATAGTCGGCATACTGGATCGGCGCCTCGGCCAGGTGTGCGACCTGGCCTTGCAGGCGGCTGGCGTAGCAGGCCAGCCACTGCTCGATCAGCACGTTGATCGACCAGCCATCGGCGATGCTGTGGTGCAAGGTCAGCACCAGCACATGGTCGTCGGACGCCACACGCAGCAGATTGACCCGGGCCAGCGGGCCCTGCATCAGGTCGAATGGCTGGGCGGTGCAGCGCTCGGCGTACGCCTTGATGGCTGACTCGACTTCATCGTTCGCGCCCACTTCATCGACCACCAGCGTCAGGTGCAACGCATCATCGAGCACCTGGCAGACCTGCCCCTGGTGCTCGACGAAGCGTGTGCGCAAGCTGCCCTGGTGACGCACCAGGTCTTCGAGGCCAGCTTGCAACGCAGCCATGTCGAGGGCGCCGTTCAAGCGCAGCACCGCCGGGATGTTATAGGCGCTGCTCGACGGCTCCAACTGCCACAGAAAGTGCTGGCGCTGCTGAGCGTAGGACAGCGGCTGCGGCCCCTGCTCCAGGGCCGGCACGATGGGCAGGCGCGCAACATTGACACCGGCCTGGGCCAGCTTGGCAAACAGCTGCCGACGGCGCTCGCCATCAAGGTTGCGCAGACGCGCAACCAGTTCCTGCGTACGGTCCTGCTTGTGCTCAGGCATTACTTTCCTCCAGTTCGTCGAGCGCGCCGAAGATCAGGTCCAGCTCATCGGCCGCCTGACCGGCATCACCTTGCAGATGCGCCGCCAGCTGTCCGAGCTGGCGTAGTTCATAGAATTCCTTGACCGGCAGCTCGACCCCGAACGCACCGCGAATACGCGACAGCAGCATCACCGCCTGCAGCGAGTGGCCACCCAGGGCGAAGAAGTCGTCATCCAGGCCAACCCGCTCAAGGCCCAGCACGTCCTGCCAGATCTGCGCCAGCTGGCGCTCGAGTTCGCTCTGCGGGGCGCGGAACTGCGCACTGCTCACCGCCGCGCTGACCGCTGGCAGGGCCTTGCGGTCGAGCTTGCCGTTGGGGCTCAGGGGCAGGCTGGCCAGCTGCACCAGGTGGGTAGGCACCATGTAGTCGGGCAGCAGCGTGCGCAGGCGGGCCTTGAGCTGTTCGCCCAGTTGCGCCGAATCTGCTTGATGCGCTACCACATAGGCCGCCAACTGCATGTCGGCACCGGTACCGACCGCCAGCACTGCCGCTTCGCGCACTTCAGGCTGCTCCAGCAGGCGCGCCTCGATCTCGCCCAGTTCGATCCGCAGGCCGCGGATCTTCACCTGATGGTCGATGCGCCCCATGTACTCGATCACCCCGTCGGCGCGCTGACGCGCCAGGTCGCCGGTGCGGTACAGGCGCTGGCCAGTGGCGAACGGGCTGGCGACGAAACGCTCGGCGGTCAACCCCGGGCGACGGTGGTAGCCCCGCGCCAGCCCTTCGCCACCCAGGTACAGCTCGCCCACCAGCCCTGCTGGCAGTGGCGACAGATCGTCGGCCAGCACGTAGGTGCTCAGGTTGGCAATCGGCTGCCCGATCGGCACGCTGTCCAGACCTTCGTCGCGGCAGGTCCAGTGAGTCACGTCGATGGCCGCCTCGGTCGGGCCATAGAGGTTGTACAGGCCCGCATTCGGCAGTTTGGCGAACACCTGCTGCTGGGCATCCACCTGCAGCGCCTCGCCGCTGCAGACGATGCGCGTGAGGCTGGTGCAGCGCGACACGCCTTCATCCTGCAGGAACACCTGCAACATCGACGGCACGAAGTGCAGCGTAGTGATGCCCTGCTGCTCGATCAGCCGCACCAGCCGCGACGGCTCGCGGTGATCGCCCGGCGCCGCGACCACCAGGCGGGCACCGACCATCAGCGGCCAGAAGAACTCCCACACCGACACATCGAAGCTGAACGGGGTTTTCTGCAGCACCGCGTCCGTGGCATCCAGGCCATAGGCCTGCTGCATCCAGCACAAGCGATTGGTCAAAGCCTTGTGGCGATTGCCCGCGCCTTTAGGCTTGCCGGTGGAACCAGAGGTGTAGATCACGTAGGCCAGGTTTTCCGGCGCAGGCTGTACCTGAGGCGCGCTCAGCGGGTAGCCCAGGTGAGCCTGCCGGTCGAGACACAGGGCGTGCAAGCCCGCCGGTAGCGGCAGTTGTGGCAGCACCTCGGTTTGGGTCAGCAGCAATGCTATACGGCTGTCCTCGAACATGTAGGCCAGGCGTTCGCGTGGGTACTCCGGGTCCAGCGGCACGTAGGCGGCACCGGCCTTGAGCACCGCCAGCAGGCCAAGGACCATCTCCAGGCTGCGCTGAGCGGCGATGCCTACCAGCACGTCCGGGCCCGCCCCCAGCTCGATCAACTGGTGAGCCAACTGGTTGGCCTGCTGGTCCAATTCGCGGTAGCTCAACTGACGCTCACCGAACACCAGGGCCACAGCGTCCGGAGTCTTCCGCGCCTGGGCTTGGATCAGGGTGTGTACGCAGGTGTCCGACGGGTAATCGACGAAAGTGGCGTTCCACTGCTCGACCACCTGCGCCTGTTCGGACACAGCGAGCATGTCCAGCTCGCCCAGGGTGCGCTGCGGGTCCTGCGCCAAAGCTTCTAGCAACTGGGCCAGGTGGCCATTGATGCGGCGGATGCGCTCGGCGCTGAAGTGCGCCAGGTCGAAGCTGTAGTGCAGCGCCAGCCGCTCGCCCAGGGTCACGCCTAAGGTCAGTGGGTAACTGGTCAAGTCGCTGTGCTTGGCCGGGCCGAAACGCAGGCCCTGCGATGCTCCACGCTCCAGCGCCTCGGAGACCGGGAAATTCTCGAACACCAGAATGTTATCGAACAGCGCCTCACCGCTGTGACCGACCCAGCCCTGCACTTCGAACAGCGCACTGTGCTCGTGCTCACGCATGGCCAGGCTCAGGTCCTGCAGGGTATGCAGCCATTGCGCCACGGTCTGCTGCGGGTGCGGGCTGGCGGCCAGCGGCAGGGTATTGATGAACAGCCCCAACTGGCTTTCTACCCCCGGCAGGTCGGCCGGGCGGCCGGCCACAGTAGTGCCGACGGTGACACAATCCTGGCCGGTGTAACGCTGCAACAGCAGCAGCCAGGCGGCTTGCACCAGGGTGTTGAGGGTCACTTTCTGCTGCCGGGCGAAGGCGTTCAGGCGCTGGGTCGAGGCCGTATCCAAATCATGATGCAACAGCTCGTGGCCGCTGCCGCCAGCATGCTCGGCGCCCACCTTGGCCAGCAACGTCGGCGCCTCGAACGCCGCCAGGCGCTCTTTCCAGAAGCGCTCGCTGCTCTGGGCATCGCGTTGCTGCAACCACTGGATGTAGTCGCGATAACGCCCCAGTGGGCGCTCGAACGCCTGGCCGTGATAACGCATCATCACTTCACCCAGCAACTGCGAGCTGCTCCAACCGTCCATGAGGATATGGTGGTTGGTGAACATCAGGTGATGGCTATGCTCGCCGGTGCGCACCAGGGTCAGGCGCAGCAGGCCGGGGCTCGACAACTCGAAGCCTCGGGCGCGGTCCTGCTCGGCCAACGCTCGCAGGGCGACGGCCAGGTCGTCGCGACCACGCCAGTCATGGCAGGTGAAGTCCAGCGGCAGGTGGCGGTGGATGATCTGCAACTGCTGGCCACCGCCTTGCCAGGCGAAGGCGCTGCGCAGGATGTCGTGGCTATCCATCGCTGCCTGCCAGGCGGCGCGGAAACGCTCGACCTCAAGGCCTTTGACATCCACGCACAACTGGTTGATGTACTCGCCACTGCCCTGTCGCAGCAGGCTGTGGAACAACATACCCTGCTGCATGGGCGACAGCGGATAGATATCCTCGATCTGGCTGGCCGGCACGTCCAGCGCATCCAACTGAGCCTGGTCGATGCCCGCCAGCGGGAAGTCGGACGGCGTGACGCCCATGACCCCAGGCTGGCAGCAATGCTCGACCAGGGCGCGTAGCTGCTCATCGAAGCAGGCGGCCAGGTGGTCGATGGTAGCGGTGTCGAACTGTTCGCCGCTGAAGGTCCAGCGCATCTCCAGCTCGCCGTCATAGACCTGGCCCTCCACCTCCAGCCAGTTGCCCAGCGGCGCGTCTTCGCTCAATTCAGCACCAGCGCCTTCATGGGCCGGCACCAGCAGCGCACCGTCGTCGAAGCTGGCGTCGAACTGGCCCAGGTAGTTGAAGGTCACCCGTGGCTGCGGCAATGCCGCAAGGGCATCCCGCACCGGCTGCTGGCCAAGGTAGCGCAGCACACCGAAGCCCAGGCCCTTGGCCGGTACGGCGCGCAGTTGTTCCTTGATGCCCTTGAGGCTGGCCGCCAGGTCGTCGTGGGCGGTGAGGCGCACTGGGAACAGGCTGGTGAACCAACCCACACTGCGGCTCAGGTCGATGTCGGCGAACAGGTCTTCACGGCCATGCCCTTCGAGCTGGATCAGCGCGTCGGCATGGCCAGTCCAGCCACGCAGGGTGCGGGCCAGGGCGGTGAGCAACAGGTCGTTGACCTGGGTACGGTAGGCGGCGGGCGCCTGTTGCAGCAGTTGGCGGGTGGCCTCGCGATCGAGACGGCCGCGGACCACCTGACGGTGACGGCTTTGCAGGCTGCCCTGCGGGCGATCGCACGGCAGGTCGAGCGGGGCATCGCTCAACACGCCGGCCCAGTAGCCCAGTTCGTCCTGCATGGCAGGGGTTTGCGCCAATGCAGTCAGGCGCTCGGCCCAAGCCTGGGTCGAACTGGTCTTGGCCGGCAACTGTACCGGTCGCCCCTGCAGCAACTGGGTGTAGGCGTGCTGCAAGTCCTCCAGCAGGATGCGCCAGGACACCCCGTCCACCACCAGGTGGTGAATGGCCAGCAACAGGCGCTGGCTGCCATCGTCCAGGGTCGCCAGCACCGCACGTAGCAATGGCCCTTTGACAAGGTCCAGGCTGGCTTGTGCCTGGGTGTTCAGTTCGCCAAGCCGTTCAAGGGACACGCCCTCGCGCAGCCACAGCAGGTCGTCATCGCTCGCGGTCGGCTCGGCAATCCATGCCCGCCAGCCCCCGTCCTGCACCACGAAGCGCGAGCGCAGTGCGTCGTGATGGGTAACGAGCGATGCCAGGGCCTGGTGCAAGGTATCGACCTGCAACGCCTGCTTCGGCTGCAGCAGCAACGCTTGGTTCCAGTGATGGCGGGCGGGTATGGGCTGAGCGAAGAAATCGTACTGAATCGGCAGCAATCCCAGGGCCCCGGTCACCGGCCCCTGGTCGATCACCACAACGTCATCGCCCAGGCGAGCGACGCTGGCCAGGCCCTGTACGGTCTGGTGCTGGAACAGGTCCTTGGGGCTGAACAGCAAGCCGGCCTGGCGGGCACGGCTGACCACCTGAATCGACATGATCGAGTCGCCGCCCAACTCGAAGAAGTTGTCGGTGACACCGACCTGCGCGCACTTGAGCACATCCTGCCAGATGGCTGCGATTCGCTGTTCCAACGCAGTGCGGGGCGCCACATGGCTGTGTTGCAATTGACTGGCGTCGGGGCGTGGCAGGGCCTTGCGGTCGAGTTTGCCGTTGGGGCTTAGGGGGAACCGAGCCAACAGCAGCAACTGCGCAGGCACCATGTAGTCGGGCAGTTGCTCTTGCAAGCCGCTGCGGATGGCTTCACGCAGGGCGGCCTGGGTGGCCAGATCCGCGTCGACCAGCTCGCGCTCGGCCGGCACCACATAGCCGACCAGTTGCAGGCCATTGGCCCCCGGCAATGCCAGCACCAGGGCATCGGCCACCTCGTCACGCTCCAGCAAGCGTGCTTCGATCTCGCCCAGCTCGATGCGGAAACCGCGGATTTTCACCTGGTGGTCGATTCGGCCGACGTACTCGATCACCCCTTCGGCATTGAAACGAGCCAGGTCGCCGGTGCGGTACAGGCGTGCACCAACACCGCTGTACGGGTCGGGGATAAAGCGCTCGGCGCTCAAACCCGGGCGCTGGAAGTACCCACGCGCCAACAACTCGCCACCGATCACCAGTTCGCCGACCACACCCACCGGTGCCGGCAAGCCGTTGTCGTCCAGTACCAGGATGTTGCGCCCCGGCAGGACGGCACCGATCGGCAGGGTCAGTGGGATCGGGCGCTGGCCGTGCACATAATCGTCGCAATCGAGGGTAGTGGCGGTGACCGTCGCCTCGGTGGGACCGTAGGTATTGAGCAGGCGTACATGACCCAAGCCAGCCTGGCGCCAGGCCAGCAGGCCCTCAGGTGGCATCGCTTCGCCACCACCGTGCACCTGGCGCAGCACGCCATAGTCACGCGGACCGACTGCGGCGAACTCCTTGGCCAGCATGTGCCAGTAAGCGGTGGTCAGGTCCATCACGCTGATGCGTTGCTCGATCAACTGGCGGTAAAGGGTTTCGCTGTCCCAGATCTCACTGCCACGGATCACTACCGAGGCACCGCAGATCAATGCCGGGTAGAGCTGCTCGACGAAACCGTCGAAGTTGAAGGTGGCAAACTGCAGCACCCGGTCGGCGGCACTCAGTTCGAAGAAGCCCAACGACACATGGGCGTGACGCACCAGCGCACGGTGGCTGATACCGACGCCCTTGGGCCGGCCGGTGGAGCCGGAGGTGAACATGACGTAGGCCAGGTTGTCGGGCAAGGCACGGTTGGGCAGGTCGCTGTCGTCGCCGTGCACCCAGGCCTCGTCGCGATCCAGGCATAGGGTCTGCACGCCTTGGGGCAGCGGCAGCCGCTGCAGCAGGCCGTCATGGGTCAGGATCAGGCGGCTGCCGCTGTCTTCGATCATGCATTGCAGGCGGTCGGCCGGGTATTGGGGATCGAGCGGCACGTAACCGCCACCGGCCTTGAGCACTGCCAACAGGCCGACCACCATGTCCAGGCCGCGCTCCAGGGCGATGCCCACCAATACTTCGCGATCCACACCACGCTCGACCAGGGTGCGGGCCAGGCGGTTGACCTGAGCATTGAGCTCGCCGTAGGTCAGTTGCTGACCGTCGAAAATCAGCGCGAGCGAATCCGGCGCACACGCAGCCTGGGCCTGGAACAGCTCATGCACGGTCAGCTCGTTGGGGTACTGGGCCTCGTTGCGGCCCCAGCCCTCGACCACTTGGCGGTATTCCTGCTGGTCCAGCAGGGCGATCTCGCCAATACGCTGGGCCGGGTTGGCGACCATCGCCCGCAGCACAGTCAGCCAGTGCCGGGCAAGGCGCTCGATGGTCGGCGCCTCGAACAGGTCGCAGGCGTAGGTGAAGGCGGCATTCAAGCGGCCACCCTGCTCGTAGGTGTCCAGGCTCAGGTCGAACTGGGTAGTGCGGCTTTCCCACTCGATGACGCCCAGTTCCAGGCCCTTGCCCACTGTCAGGCGGGTGACGTCGGCCACTTCCGGCTGGTGGTTGTACATCACCTGGAACAGCGGGTTGTAGCTCAGGCTGCGCTCGAGCTTGAGGGCGTCCACCAGGCATTCGAACGGCAGGTCCTGGTGATCCTGCGCGCCCATGGAGGCGGCCTTGATATCGGTCAGTAGCTCAGCCACCGAGGTCATGCCATCGAGCCGGGTGCGCAATACCTGGGTGTTGACGAAGAAGCCGATCAGGCCCTCGGTCTCGTTACGGTTGCGGTTGGCGATGGGTACGCCGATACGTAGGTCGCCCTGGCCGCTGTAGCGATGCAAGACAATGTTGAACGCCCCCAACATCAGCATGAACAGGGTCACCCCCTGCTGCCGGGCCAGTGCGCGCATCTGCTCGACCAACTGTGCATCCAGGGCCAGTTCGTGGCGGCGCCCCTGGTAGGTCGGCTGTACCGGGCGCGGATGGTCGCTGGGCAACTCCAGCACCGGATGTTCGTCACCCAGTTGCGCCATCCAGTAATCCAGTTGGCGCTGCTGCTCGCCCGCCTCCAGCCAGCGACGCTGCCACAGGGCATAGTCGCTGTACTGTATCGGCAGCGCCGCCAGCTGTGGCTGGCCGCCTTGATCATGGGCATCGTAGAAACGGCAGAACTCATCGATCAGCACGGTCATCGACCAGCCATCGGACACGATGTGATGCAGGGTCAGCAGCAGCACGTGCTCCTGTTCGGCCAGGCGCAGCAGGCGCACCCGCAGCAGCGGGCCCTGGGCCAGATCGAACGGCTGCTGCGCCTGGGCTTCGGCCTCGGCCGCCACTTCGGCCTCGCGCTGCTCGGGCGCCAGCTTGCCCAGGTCGCGCCAGGCAATGGTCAACGCCTGCTCGCAGGGAACCTGGCACAGGCTATCGTCCGGCTGTTGGCGGAACACCGTGCGCAGGGTCTCGTGGCGTTCGACCAGGCTGGCGAAAGCCTGCTCAAGGGCCTGGCGATTGAGCGCGCCCTTCAGGCGTACCGCGGCCGGTAGGTTGTAGGCGCCGCTGTGCGGGTCCAGGTGCCAGAGAAACCACATCCGCTGCTGGGCATAGGACAGGGCCTGACGGTCCTGGGCCTCTACATTCCGCGGGATGGGGAACTGGGAGAAATCCACCCCTTCCTTGCGCAGCGCCGCCAGGAATACCTGGCGTTTTTCCACGGGCAGACCGATGAACCGGCGAGCGAGTTTCAGGGCGTCTTCAGCATTCATTTCTTGGCATCCGGAGCGTGGATCGAATGACCCGATGACAGGTCGTCCCTATAGAACGAACCCAGGCCGGAAAAATTAGCGCTGCCCCACCTGTGCAAGCCGAGCGGGCCCATACAGCCGCTAAATTGGCCGGCGCAGGGTTCGTCCAATCGGTGAACCCGATGCCAAAGGACCTGCCATGTCCACCTCTTCCTCTCTCGCCAGTGCCATGCAGCGGGGCCTTCGCAGGCTGACCAGCGGCCTGGCGCAAAAACCCAGCGCCTACCGGATGTTCGACTTGCAACTGCTGCACAAGATCGAACTCAGCCCCTCGCTTTGCCGCCTGGTGTTTACCGGGCCCGATGTCGCCAGCATGCAATGCGCCGGGCCCGACCAGCGGGTAAAACTGTTCTTCCCCGCCGCCGACGGCAGCCTGCCATCACTGCCCCACGACAGCCACTGGAACGAAGCGCGCAAACAACTGCCGGAGGCCTCGCGACCGCCAATGCGCACCTACACCATTCGCGCCCTACGCCGCCCCGAGGCGCAGGTGGATATCGACTTCGTCATGCATGGTGTCAACGGCCCTGCCTCGGCCTGGGCGGCCCAGGCCCGCAGCGGCGATCGCCTGCAGATGCTGGCACCCGACCTGGCCTACCGAAAAGACCCAGGCGGCCATGAATGGAACCCGCCTGCCGGCGTAAACCACGTGTTGTTGGTGGGCGACGAAACGGCCTTGCCAGCCATCGCCAGCATCCTCGAAGAGCTGGCCGCAAGCGCGCAACCACCCCTGGTGCAGGCCTTTGTCGAAGTCCCCTTGCAAGCCGACTGCCTGAGCCTGGATTGCCCCCGCGACACCCACCTGCACTGGCTACCGCGAGATGTGCTCGGCAGCACCCACGGCACCGCCCTGCTGCAGGCCGTCGAGCAGTTGGCCGACTTGCCGATCATGCAGGCCCCGAACAAAGCGTGCCTTCTGGAGGAAATCGACATTGAGCAACGACGCCCCTGGGAACTGGCAAAAGCCCGACGGGGTGATTTCTATGCCTGGGTGGCCGGGGAATCGGCCACTGTGATGCGGATTCGTCGGCACCTGATCAATGTTCGGCACCTTGATCGTGCATGCCTGACGCTGATGGGGTATTGGCGCAGGGGACGCTCGTTCGAATGAGCGATACCTGGGGCTGCGCGGCAGCCCCAGGGTACGATCAGACCGCCGCCGTCACCGCCTCGGCAAACCGCTGCGCCACCTCGTCGATCTGATCGGCACTGATGATCAGCGGTGGCAGGAAACGCACAACCGCACCATGGCGCCCACCCAGCTCGAGAATCAGGCCCCGCTTGAGGCACTCGCGCTGGATCTTCGGTGCCAGTTCGCGGTTGACCGGAGGGTGACCCAAGGCATCGGGCCGGCCTTGCGGGTCGACCAGCTCGACCCCGAGCATCAGGCCACGACCACGGATATCGCCCAGTTGCGGATAATCCCGCTGCAACCGCAGCAGGTGCTCACGCAGGCGCTGCCCCATGGCCTCGGCATGCTCGGCCAGGCGGTGCTCGACCAGGTAGCCGATCACCGCCGAGCCCGCAGCCATGGCCATCTGGTTGCCACGGAACGTACCGGCATGGGCACCTGGCTTCCAGGTGTCCAGCCAGTCGCGGTAGACCACCACCGCCAGCGGCAGGCTACCGCCGATGGCCTTGGACAGGGTGACCACGTCCGGGACGATGCCGGCGTGCTCGAAGGCGAACATCCGCCCGGTACGGGCGAAGCCGCTCTGGATCTCGTCGACGATCAGCGCCACCCCGGCTTGCTCGGTGATACGGCGCACCCCCTTGAGCCATTCGATATCGGCCGGGATCACCCCGCCCTCGCCCTGCACCACCTCCAGGATCACCGCTGCCGGCAGCGGTACACCGCCTTCAGGGTCGAGCAACAGGTTCTCCAGGTAATGCAGGCCAGCCTTGACCCCGGCTTCGCCGCCCAGGCCAAACGGGCAACGGTAATCGTAGGGATACGGCATGAATTGCACACCGTTGCCGAGCAAGGCACCTAACGGCTGCTTGGGGCCATGGCTGCCCATCAGGCTCAACGCGCCCTGGCTCATGCCATGGTAGGCCCCCTGGAATGCCAGCACCGTGCTGCGCCCGGTGGCACTGCGCACCAGCTTGAGCGCCGCCTCCACGGCGTCGGTACCGGTGGGGCCACAGAACTGCACCTTCGCCTCACGGCGCAGTGCCTCGGGCAGCACACCGAACAGGTCCTGGACGAAGCGATCCTTGACCGGCGTGGTCAGGTCCAGGGTGTGCAGCGGCAGTTCGTCGGCCAGCACGCGCTGGATCGCCTCGATCACCACAGGGTGGTTGTGGCCCAGGGCCAAGGTCCCCGCCCCCGCCAGGCAGTCGATGAACTGACGGCCCTCGACATCCTCGACATGGATGCCACGGGCGCGCTTGAGGGCCAGAGGAATACGCCGGGGGTAGCTGCGGGCGTTGGATTCCTGTTGCTGCTGGCGCTGCAACAGGGGTGAATCCTCGAATTCGTACAGCGCCTGCGGCGCAGTGGCCGGCAGGACCTGGGCAAGGCTGGAAGCGGTCGACATCGGAAAAATCCTCGCAAGCAAGCGAAAGTGCCCGCCACGCCCCTGGAGCCGGATGTGTGTCGGGTTGTCATCGCTTGAAAAACGCTTCAGCGGGGCGAGGATTTAGCAGTTGTTACAGGATTTGTGTGGCCCCTTCGCGGGCAAGCCCGCGAAGGGGCGCGACACCGTCAGTGACGCGCCGGCACCTGCAGCCATACCCGCAGCCCATCGCTGCGGCTGTCGAAGCGCAGGCTGCCAGCACAGCGCTGCACGATCGCCTGGACGATCGCCAGGCCCAGGCCACAGCCGCCACTCTGGCCATGGCGCCAGAAACGCTCGGTCAGGTGCTGCAGGTCCTCCTCGGCGATGCCCGGCCCATGGTCGCGAACCAAAAAGCCCACCTGCCCGTCGGCCGCCTGCACCTCCAGCTCCACGGCGGTATCGCCGCCATGGCGCAGGGCGTTGTCCAGCAGGTTGCGCAAGGCCGCTACCGCCAGCGGCGCGGGCATGCCCAGGTAGACCTGGGCAGCCTCCTCCGGCAGGCGCAGGACGATGCGCCGGTTGTCGCCTCCGCCAGCATCCTGCACCGCTTGGCGCGCCACCTGCTCGGCGCTGCATTGCACGCCATCTTCGAACGACAGGCTACCCTCCACCCGGGCCAGCATCAGCAACTGTTCCAGGGTGCGGTGCATACGATCGGCCCCCTGCTCCGCGTGTTCCAGCGCCTGCTCGCGAACCGTGCCGTCGGTCATGCGCGCGACTTGCAGGTGGGTCTTGATCGCGGTCAGCGGGCTGCGCAGCTCGTGGGCCGCGTCGTCGGTCAGGCGCCGTTCGCGCTCGATGGTCTGGGCGATGCGCAGGAACAACTGGTTCTGCGTCTCGAGCAGCGGCTGGAGTTCGCTGGGCATGCCGGTCACCTGCAACGGCTCGACGCTGTCGGCGCGGCGCCGGCGCAGGGCGTCACGCATCCGGTTGAGCGGCTCCAGGCCCTTGCCGACGCCGATCCACAGCAGCCCCAGGCTGCCGAGCAGGGCCATCAGCACCGGCGCCGAGGCTGCCAGGAGGATCGAACGGTTGAGCGCCTCGCGCTCCAGGTGGCGATCGGCGGTGGTGATGCGCACATCGCCATGGTTGTAGGTGAAGGTGCGCCAGGACGCGCCATCGATGGACTGGTCACGGAAGCCGCTGCTCTGGTCGTCCATGGCCCCGTCGTGCTTGTGGTTGCTGGCGAGGATTTCGCCGCGCAGGGAGCTGACCTGGCAGGCCATGCCGTCCGGCACGCTGAGCTGGTCGGCAGAAAAATGTGCGTCTTCGCCCTTGGCCGTCAGCGGCTGCGGCAACTGGTCGATCAAGCCGGCGACCATACGCGCCGAGGCCACCAGGCGCTGGTCGAGGGAGAACATCATCTGCTGGCGCAGGTCGCGCAGCATCCACGCGGCGGCGAGCACCCAGATGATGACGAAGGCGCTGCCCAGGATCAGCGAGAGGCGTGCACGCAGGCTCATGGGGTGGTCTCCTGGGAGGCCTGGGCCGGCCCGAGGCGATAGCCCAGGCCACGCACGGTCTCGACGATGCTGTTGCCGAGCTTGCGGCGCAGGTGGTGGATATGCACGTTGAGGGCGTTGCTCTCGACTTCGTCGCTGAAACCGTAGACGCAGTCCTTGAGCTGCTCGCTGGAGAGCACCCGGCCGGGGTTCTGCAGCAGGGCCTGGAGCAGCGCCTGCTCGCGTCGGGACAGGTCCACCGGTTGGCCGGCGAGGGTCGCCTCGCAACTGCTGGGGTCGTAGCGCAACGGGCCGTGCTCGATGACGTTCACCGCCCGCCCGGCCACGCGGCGCAGCAGGGTGTGCAGGCGCGCGGCCAGTTCGCGCAGGTCGAAGGGCTTGAGCAGGTAGTCGTCGGCGCCGGCCTGCAGTCCATCGACCCGGTCGGTGATCGCGTCACGGGCGGTGAGCACCAGCACCGGCAGGGTCTCGCCCAGCTGGCGCAGGCGGCGCAGGAGCCTGAGGCCATCTTCGTCGGGCAGGCCCAGGTCGAGGATCATCACGTCGAACTGCGCGGCCTTCAGCAGCGCCCGCGCGGCACCGGCGCTGGCCACCCGGTCCACGGTCAGGCCCTGGGCGGCGAGGCCGGCGCAGATGCCGCTGGCGATCAGGTCGTCGTCCTCGCAGAGCAGTACGTGCATGGGAGGTTCTCCAGTGGGGAAGCTTGGCTTGCATTGCACAGTGGGGGGATTAAGGGGGGATTATGACGCCTGGCGGGGAGATTCGTCGCGCTGGGGTGATTGTTGGTAGTGGGGCTGCAAAGCAGCTCCAATACGGGACTGTCAGTTTTTTTGTGTTCGGGCCGGTAATGGCCTGCCGCCAGGCAGGCCCTGATTTTCACCAGGTTGGCCTGATGAACCGATCTCCGTACAGAATCGCAAATTGATTCATCGCGCTTTTCCAATCATGGGCCGGTTTTCCCCAATTGGCTGTTATGTTGCGCAATCCCAGCCAAATCAGTTTGGTCGCTGCGTCATCATTCGGGAAATGCCCGCGAGTCTTGATGACCTTGCGGAGTTGGGCGTTGATGCTCTCGATGGCGTTGGTGGTGTAAATCACCTTCCTGATGGCCGGAGGGAAGACGAAGAATGGAATCACTCGATCCCAGGCGCGTCTCCAGGCAGCCACCACCGTTGGATATTTCTCGCCCCACGGCCCGCTTTCAAACTCATCGAGTGCTTGCTCAGCCGCTTCAGCATTGATGGCTTGGTAAATCGGCTTCAGCTCCTTGGCCAGAGCCCGCCGCTTGTCCCAGGCCGCGAAGTCGAGGCTGTTGCGGATCAGGTGCACGATGCACGTCTGCAGCGTCGTCTCTGGAAACACAGCGCTGAGGGCCTCTGGCATGCCTTTGAGGCCATCGGTCACGGCAATTAGCACATCTTCGACACCACGCGTTTTGAGATCGTTAAAAACCTTCATCCAGAACTTCGCACCCTCGGTGTTTTCGATCCAGATGCCCAAGATATCGCGCGTCCCGTCGGGTAGAACGCCCAGTGCCAGGTAAATGGCCTTGTTGCGCACCAGGCCTTCTTCGCGAATCTTCACCCGCAGCGCATCGAAGAAAATGACCGGGTACATCGGCTCCAGTGGCCGCTGTTGCCAAGCACCAATCTCTTCCATGACCTCGTCAGTTACAGAGCTGATGAAATCAGGCGAGACGTCGGTTCCATACTGCTCGGACAGAAAGGCTCGGATCTCTCTGACCGTCATACCTCGAGCATACATGGCGATGATCTTGTCATCGAAGCCGGTGTACCGCCGCTCGTGCTTAGGGATCAGAATGGGTGCAAAGCTACCGTCTCGATCTCGGGGAATTTCCAGACGAAGCGGGCCATCGCCGGTCAAAACCGTCTTGCCACTCTTGCCGTTACGCTGGTTGGTTTCATCCTCTGGGCGCTGCGCGCCCGGTGGATATCCCAGGTGGTGGCCAAGCTCGGCATGCAGCGCGCGTTCGATCAGGGCCTTCTTAAACGCCGCAGAGGCATCCTCGATAGCTTCTGCGGTCATCAGGCCCTCACCGAACTGCTCCAGCAGCTCTTTGGGGATTTTGGGCAAGTCACGCAAGGGTTTCTTTTTGGTTGGCATACATGCACCTCTTACTCATGTTATGCCCGAACACAAAATTTCTGACACCCTCTCCAATACCGCTTAACTGACCAGCATCCGAACCCAACAGTCCTACAAGGCAGCCTGTAGGACCCGGTTAACCCTCGGTTAATCAGCCCAGGCCAGCATGGGCCCCCTCACTGCACTGCCAAGGCGAAGACATGCGCATTTTCCTGCTCTTGCTGACACTCCTCCTGGCCGGCCCGCTCCAGGCCAACCCCTTCGAGGTCAAACCGGATTTCCTGCCCGTCGACCAGGCCTTCGTCCTGACCCACGATCACCTGCCCGACGGCCAGATGCGCCTGCACTTCCAGATCCAGGACGGCTATTACCTCTACCAGAAACGCCTGAAGTTCGAGGGCCTGCCCGCCGAGCAGCACCCGCAGCTCCCGCCGGCGCTGAACCACCACGACGAGTTCTTCGGCGACAGCGCCGTCTACCGCCAGCAGCTCGAGCTGCTGCTCCCCGCCAATGCCCAGGGCCAGTTGCGCCTGGGCTGGCAGGGCTGCGCCGACGCCGGCTTGTGCTACCCACCGCAAACCACCGTGATCGAACTCGGCGGCCAAGCCCCGGCGACCACCGAACAGGCCAGCGACCAGGCCCTGGCCAGCGACCTGCAGCACGCCAGCCTGGCCTGGAGCCTGCTGGCCTTCTTCGGCCTCGGTCTGCTGCTGGCCTTCACCCCGTGCTCATTGCCGATGCTGCCGATCCTCGCCGGCCTGGTCCTGGGCAACGGTGCCTGCGCCCGCCGTGGCTGGGTGCTGGCCGGTGTCTATGTGCTGAGCATGGCCCTGGTCTATGCGGCCCTGGGCGTGGTCGCCGCGCTGCTCGGCGCCAGCCTGCAGGCGTGGTTGCAGCAACCCTGGCTGCTGGGCAGCCTGGCCGCTTTGTTCGTGATCCTGGCATTGCCGATGTTCGGCGCCTTCGAGCTGCAACTGCCGGCGGCCCTGCGCGACCGCCTCGACCGCGCAGGCCAGGGTACCCGTGGTGGCAACCTGTATGGCGCAGCGCTGCTCGGCGCCCTCTCCGGCCTGCTGTTGGGGCCGTGCATGACCGCACCGCTGGCCGGTGCGCTGCTGTACATCGCCCAGAGCGGCGACATGCTGCACGGTGGTCTGGTGCTGTTCAGCCTGGGCCTGGGCATGGGCGTGCCGCTGCTGTTGCTGGTCACTCTGGGCAATCGCTACCTGCCGCGCCCCGGCGCCTGGATGAACCTGGTCAAGGGCTTGTTCGGCTTCGTCTTCCTCGCCATGGCCCTGTACACCCTGCGCAGCCTGCTGCCGGCAACGCTGTTGCTGGCCCTCGCTGGCGCCTGGCTGATCGCCCTGGCCTGGGCCGCCTGGCCTGCCCTGCACCGCCTGCCCGCGCTGCGCGCCATGCCGCTGCTCGGCGCCCTGTGGGGTGGCCTGCTGCTGGTCGGCGCCGCAGCCGGCGGTGACGACCTCTGGCAACCGCTGCAACCCTTCGCGGGGGGCGGTGCCCCCGTGGCGAACGCCAAGGCCGAGGATGCCTTCGTCACGGTCAACCGCCCCGAGGCGCTGCAACGTGAACTGGACGCCGCCCGGGAGCGCGGCCAGTGGGTGATGCTGGACTACTATGCCGACTGGTGCGTGTCGTGCAAGGTCATGGAAAAGCAGGTATTTGCCCGGCCTGATGTCCAGGCCGACCTGGCCAACGTGCACCTGGTGCGCCTGGACGTCACCGCCAACAGCCCGCAGAGCCGCGAACTGCTGCAGCGCTACCAAGTGCCAGGCCCGCCCAGCCTGATCTGGATCGGCCCGGAAGGCGAGGAACGCCGCGCCCGGCGCATCACCGGCGAGGTGGATGCCGCCACCTTCCTGCAGCACTGGACACAGACCAGGAGCCAAGGCTGATGCTGACCGTGACCCTGGGGCCGCTGACCATGGCCCTCAACCACCTGCTGCTGCTCGCGGCTCTCGGGATCGCCAGCCTGGTCGGCTGGTGGGTCGCCCGGCGCGGCGGCGAAAGCCCCGAGTCGGCGCTGTTCAACCTGTTCCTGCTGGGGCTGGTGTTCGCCCGCCTGGGCTTCGTGCTGGCCTACTGGCCGATGTACCGCGACGACCCTGTGCAGGTGATCGACATTCGTGATGGCGGCTTCCTGCTCTGGGCCGGCCTGATCGGCATCGTGCTCGGCACCCTGTGGCAGGGCTGGCGCCACCCGGGCCTGCGCCGTCCGCTGGGCTGGGCGCTGTTCAGCGGCGCGCTGTTCTGGGGGCTGGCGAGCCTTGGCAGCCACCTCTACAGCAAGGGCACCGAGTTGCCGGCGCTAAGCCTGCGCAATGCCACAGGGCAGTCGGTAGCGCTGCACGACTACCGTGGCAAGCCACTGGTGATCAACCTCTGGGCCACCTGGTGCCCGCCCTGCCGACGCGAGATGCCGGTGCTGCAGCAGGCCCAGCACGATTACCCGCAGGTGACCTTCCTGTTCGTCAACCAGGGCGAGACGCCGGAGAACGTCAGTACGTTCCTGGCCACCACCGGCCTGAGCCTGACCCATGTACTGTTCGACGGCAGCGGCCAGTTGGCCCAGCGGGTCGGCTCCATGGCCCTGCCCACCACTCTGTTCTACAACGCCGAAGGGCGGCTGGTCGGCAGCCACCTGGGCGAACTGTCCCGTGCCAGCCTGCGCCATGCGCTGCAACCCTTCGAACGGGCCACCGCGCCCTCCTCCGCCGCACAAGGAAACTGACATGCGATTGAATGCACTGCTGCCCCTGAGCCTGGCCCTGCTGGCGACCCCGGCCTTGCAGGCCGAAGAACTGCCCAAGGCGGTCCAGCAGATACAAGCCAAGGGCGCCGTGATCAAGGGCAGCTTCGATGCCCCCAACGGCTTGCGCGGTTATGCCGCCGAATACCAGAACAACGGCATCGCCCTGTACCTGACCCCCGATGGCAAACATGTGCTGGTCGGCAGCCTGTTCGACGAACAGGGCAAGGACCTCAGCGCAGAGCCGCTGGAAAAACTGGTGTACGCCCCAATGACCAAGGCTATCTGGGCGAAGATGGAAAAGACCGCCTGGATCGCCGATGGCAAGGCCAACGCGCCGCGCATCGTCTACCTGTTCAGCGACCCGAACTGCCCGTACTGCAACATGTTCTGGCAGCAGGCACGGCCCTGGGTCGAGTCGGGCAAGGTGCAGTTGCGCCATATCATGGTCGGCATCATCCGCGAGGACAGCCCAGGCAAGTCGGCGGCCTTGCTCGCCGCCAAGGACCCGGCCAAGGCGCTGGAGCACCATGAGAAAGCGGGCAAGGCCAGCACGCTCAAGGCCTTGGACACGATACCGGAGGCTGTGCAGACCAAGCTGGAGGGGAATCTGGCGTTTATGGAAGAGTTGGGGTTGCGGGCGACGCCGGCGATCTTCTATCAGGATGAGCAAGGGAACCTGCAGAGCCAGCAAGGCGCGCCGCGACCCGAGATGCTGGGCAAGATTCTCGGCAAGCGCTGAAGGTAAAAATGGCTGAGGCTGCTTTGCAGCCTTTTCCGATAGGTCCGGCGCCCCGGCAAGGCCACACCGAGGGATACCGCGCTGTTCCGCGATTCAGCGCTGTGCCTGTAGAGCCCACCAGTCTCCTGGCTGCGCTGTTGCGCAAAGAGCTTTCGGCTGACAGACCATCCGATTGGAGCAGTCTTACGTCGCGAAAGGACGGCAAAGCAGCCCTAACTTAGCTCACTTCGAACATCTTGAAAGGGCTGACCATAGGCATAGATTCTCGGCAGGCGCTAATGTCAATGTCTGGATCTCTGTGTCGTCCCCATGGCCTTGATTGATGTGCCTCTTTCACCTGCCATCGCAGGCTGCAGAGATCTAAAAATCTCCTCCAACCCCAATGCCGGCCAGTTAAGACTTCCAGCTGCCATTTGGGGGCGCTTTTGCGCCCCTTTCACGACACAAGGCCGCTCAGGCATAGCGCTGCCTGCAAGCCAGCGCCGAATCTGGAACGACCTTGTGCCGCGAAAGGGCTGCGGAGCAGCCCCAGGCTTAACTGACAGGCATTGCCTCCCCCCCACCATTTGGCATGACACTTTGGATATGGCTGACCACGTGATCTCGCTGTCAAGCGCCTAATTCAACAAGCCAACGACGCATAACCCAAACGCCCTATCGTGTATCTCCAAGCACGGCAATCGTTCAAACAGAAACACTGAGAGACGGCTATTTACACATAATGAAACATTTTTTGCCCACAGCGGCTCAATAAATATTACTTCCTCCTGAAAAACAAACGAACAACAACTCCAGAAATTCCTCAACGAACAGCAAAATAATTCACACATGAAAATAGGAATGTTCTGACAAAAAAAATCCAAAAAATCAAAAATAAGAATTCTCCGTAAGCAAACACCTAGGAACATTCACACAACCTTACCTCCGAATAAAACAGAAGACCGAGGAATTTTAAAAAACACTTTTCAGCCGCAACTTGACATGCATCAACGACGGTCCTAAACCTGCACAAACCCCGAACTCGAACTCGGGGCAACAACCAAGGAGAGAACAATGGACCATCAATTTGGCATCAATGTCATGAAGCTGGACTTTGACAACGATTGCGATATGGAAGCGGAATTCTTTGGAGGCTCCGGAAGCCAAGGAGGCTGCGGAGGAAGTGGTGGTTGTGGAGGTGGTGGTGGATGTAAAGGTGGTAGCGGGGGTTCAGGAGGATGCGGCGGTAATGCTATCGACAACCTTGAGCATGAGAACTGCTAACTAAAAGTAGGGCGTCTTCACCCACCAAAGAAGATGCCCTCCTCCACCCGAGGAGCAAAAATGAAAACACTAAGGATCTACAACTACGAAATACTCAACTTTGACTCTGATCCAATGGTCTTTTCCCCCATTGGATTTACCAAAATCACTGAACCAAAAATGGCGAAGGCACTACAACACCTTGCCGAAACTCAATCAACACTGCTACCGCAAGATGAACTCGAGCAAATACTGCTAAGTGAAAACCTAAACCCTGCCAGTGGCATTGACTTCCTTAGATCAATATCCATTATTGGTGAACACGCAGAGCCTCCCTATTTTGAAAACGCCATTATTTATACTGACTGGGACATATCAAATGAACTCAAGTCCTACTTGAAAAGGAAATCTCATGATAAAACCCAGATCCGAAAACTCCCTCTATCCAAAACGCCCAAAGCAAAAACGCCAACCCTGTTTATTCTTGCTTATTTAAAGCTATGCCCGGACTTACTCAGAAAAACCTACACGGCAATCTTAGATAGCAACCCTGATTGTGGGATCAGTGTTGGATTCATCAGTGGAAAGTACTTCCACTTGACCGAAGTCTATATTCCCTCAATCGGTAATCCATGCGCTTTTTGCACCCTAGATAGAATCGCACACTATGAGCAATTGAGACCCAGCCATCATCACTGGTACAAAATATGGGCTTTTTGCCGATCAAAAAAAATAGCATTACCTAAGACAGCAATCGACGAACTTCAAAACGCATTAATTCTCGGAACAGTCACTTCATTCTCAAACAAATTAATACACCCTCAAAAATCCAAACTCACTCAAGACCAAACTTTGCTATCTAGAACTCTAAATTTAGAAAATGGCACATTTACAGAAGACAATAGCATTCACTGGCCACTTTGCCAATGCTTAGGATTCAAACCATGAGCATTCCTCACGATCATTATCTGAAATTCACAACCCGCGAAGTAACAGATGAAACATTAGCCTTTCACGCCAAAGGAAATTTCGTTATCCATAGAGCAACCCGGCATTTAAGCACCTTGCATCACATCCCATTAAAAGAATTAAAAAAGCTAACTGGCAACGAACTCAAGTTGAATATCTTTACTTCAGAAAAGGGCCATAGAGGGGAGGCTCTGCAACCCTTACGTCAAAACCATAGTCTGCACAGAAATAACTCGTGTAACTGGTTCGATGAGCGGGAAATGCAGTTCGAAACTGTCAAAGCCCTTCTTTCCCCCTTATTAGTAAAAGGTGGATCAAGCTACAGGAGGGGTTACCCAAGTGGCGGGGCACTTTACCCGATTGAAGTTTTCTGCATCAATTTAAACAATAAAATCAAGCACTGGCCAACTGAGAGCAGCGCTCTCCACCTACTTCCATCCTCAAGAACGCTGGAGGCATACAGCCCGAAAATTAATATAGACTTATTGTCCAATGCCATCACCCAGGAGCACGACAACATAGGTTCACCATCATTAGCAATCATCTACTTCATCTACTTACCAAAGGCAATATTCAAATATCGATATAGAGGATATCGGTTAGCCCTTATGGAAGCTGGATCCATGTATATGCTTACAGATTTACGCTGCAAAGAGTTACAACTGCACAGCAGACCTTGGTCAGGCTTTACCGATTACGAGGTCACGAAAGAACTAAACTTGAACCCAGCATTATTTCTACCCGCTTGTATTCAACTCATAGGCTAGTTTCATGAATATCTATAACGAAATCCATACCCCTGCTGCTACAGACTTTGAGTTGCACCGACCGGGGGCAGTGTCCCATCTCCCTCATAGTGTTGAGTGCGGCAGTCGATGGGGCACCTACGGCTCAAGCAGTGGATGGTCATCAGAAGTAATTAACTGTGCTATTGGCGAACAGTTCGAGAGAAAGCACTTCTATCTTGACGTTCCCGTACACGACACAAGCAAACTAGATAATGGGCTGACCCCCGAAGAATGTGACGAGTTTTCCAAGGCATTCTCACAGACATCCACGAATGGCCATAAGACACCATTACACTCGCACCTTTTTGATCGCACTAATGTTTTCAGGATAACTGACTTCACGCCCTGCAGGATTCCCACTGTCTGCATATCCATTTCGCCAGGCAGGAACCCCGTCGATAACAAGTTCTACCCAATGAGAGACACCTGCGGATGCAGTGCCCATGTGACAATTGAAAGAGCAATCCTGGGAGCACTCAAAGAGTCTCTAGAGAGGCAATTTCTACTTAGATTCTGGCTTACCAAAACTTGCACAGACAAAGTTTCATATCTTGATGCCTGTTCGACCCTGAAAAATCTACCCAGCCGACCACTACTCCAGCAATTACACAAAAACGGAGAGTTATGCATCTTAAACTTAACTGACGATAAATTCCCTGGCAGCTGCATTTTACTGTGCTACGGCAACAAAAACGACAAGCACGCCCGCGTTAAATACTGCGCTGGAATGGCTTATTCGGACAACCTCGCCAGTGCTTTGGAAAAGGCAACCATCGAATTATGGCAAACCTTCCGATTCATGCAGTCATTTAGCAGCACCAATAACTTTAAAAAAGAAATTGAGGACCCTTACCTCAGCTATTTCATGGAATGCAACCATTACAGTACCTACAATACAATTTCCAGCAACATAGATATGAGTCACCCCAAGTCCTCATCCAACGACACCGTCCCACTCACCTGCCAAAACCTTATTAGCGCAATAAGAAAACTCAAGTTAAATGGCTACCTATACTTATCCGCGCTACCCACCAAAAAATCCAACATTCACTTTTGCAAGTACACCTCACCCAATCTGTTCCTCCACATGAACAATGCCTTCCACCTAAATACCAAAAACACTTATTCCGATTTCTTTTCCAAAAAAATCATCACTACACAACTAACCAGAATGGTCCCCTTCCCATGAGCAGCCTTCCTCAATGTGCGACGCCTAGGGTGGTCAGAATTGCAAGAATCTCAAAGATTTTAGTTCTCGAGCACTTGAAGGAGCCCACTGCACTTCTGTGGACAGCACTATCGCCTTGTATAATGTTCATCATCTTGACGCAAAGCACCCCGACATCTCAACAAACGAGCCAAGCATATATCACTGCAGCAGCATGGTTCTACGCATACATTTCGTCAAGCGTCGCTTTTTTTGGCCTGAGCTTTTATCTCATCGGCAGAAGAGAAAGTGGATTCATCCGATCATTTATCTATCAGAAAACAGCAATCGCTCTATTCTTGTGCTCACACCTCACTAGTTACACCCTGATCAGCATCATCTATTTCAGCTTTTTCTACTTAACAACCAAACCACTATACGGCGACTACTCGACCTATGAATTTCTGTATTTACTATCCTGCTTTTATGCGAGCTATCTGATGTTTTCATGCATTGGACTTGCCATAGCAGCATTACCCATAAAGTTCACCACTGCCAACACACTTTTCTCTCTCTTGTCTTTCATAATGTTACTCTCAGGCTATATAGGCGCCATGCACACTCAGGACATTCCTTCTATAAACCCACTACATCTGAGCACAAAAATATTTCACGGAGAGATTTCACTGATCAACAGCTTTCTCGCAGCACTTACCAGCTCCCTTCTTGGCAGTTACCTGACTGGTAAATATTTCAGAATCCAGCCTATTTGGAGTAGATACTAAATGAGCATACTAAGCATCAAAAACCTGAGCTTCTCCTATAAAAATCAAACCTTGTTTGACAATATAGGCCTAGCTCTAAACAAAGGCGAAATAGTTGGTATTCTTGGTAGCAACGGAGCTGGGAAAACGACACTTTTCGACCTAATCTGCAAAATTAGAAAGCCTACCCACGGAAAGATAATCAACAATTCCCAGCAACAGCTTTACCTTACTCAAATTCTAACCCCTCCACCGCTACTGCATATGGCCGAAGTTTACAACTTAATTTCCTGTTTAAGCTCAACATCCACACCCAGCCACTCTGAAACGCTTGCACGCCTCTACACTTGGTCGCCTCCGTTATTCAAACGCTATTCCGAGATATCAAAAAAGAAGGCTTCTACGTGCAGCTACGGTGAGATTCGGAGTTTTTTCACCCTAACGCTACTCCTCATGGGCAGCGACTTGATCATACTCGACGAACCTACTGCAGGTGTCGACCCAGAATTCCGTCATTACATATGGCTTGGTATCAGTAATGCCTGCCAAGAAGGTGCAGCTGTGTTGATCTCATCTCACTACACACATGAGATCGCCACTCACTGTCATCGCTTCTACATGCTTGCCCGCCAACGACTCGAGGAATTTGATAGCGGCGACCAGTTCATGACCCGTCACCATGCCACTTCACTTGATGAAGCGTTCATCAATGCCACTGTGTAATGGCGATGTGCAGCAACCTGCTCTTGACCCTATGGCCGTAGAATCGGCGATAGGGTCAAGAGCGACGCTTACAACCCCTCCAACTCCGCCATCAGGTCACTGAGCCGGTCGACCTTGTCATCGTCCAGCGCACTGTCCTGCAGCCCGCGCACGTACTCGGCCAACGCCTCCACCGTGCTGCACTCGAACATCGCCCGCAGCGGTACGTTCAACTGCAACTGCTTCTGCACCCGCGAGGCGATCTGAGTCGCCAGCAGGGAGTGGCCGCCCAGTTCGAAGAAGTTGTCGCGCACGCCAACCCGCTCGGCCTTGAGTACGTCCGCCCAGATACCAGCCAGGGTCTGCTCCAGCTCGTCGCGCGGCGCCAGGTAGTCCTGGCTGTGCTGGCCGCCGATGTCGATGGCTGGCAGGGCCTTGCGGTCGAGCTTGCCGTTGGCGTTGTGCGGCAGGCCGTCCAGCCAGGCCCAGTGCAGCGGCACCATGTAGTCCGGCAGCTCGGCCCGCAAGCGTAGCTTGACCCGCTCCAGCAACGCGGCATCGGCGCTTATGCCCTGGTGAGCCACCAGGTAGCCGACCAGGTGCTTGCCATTGACGCCCTCCTGCACGCCCACAGCAGCATCGCGGATCTCGGCCTGCTCATGCAGGCGGGCCTCGATCTCGCCCAGCTCGATGCGGTAGCCGCGGATCTTCACCTGGTGGTCGATGCGGCCGACGTATTCGAGCACACCGTCCGCACGGCGCCGTGCCAGGTCGCCGGTGCGGTACAGGCGCTCACCCGGAGCCCCATAGGGATGCGGTATGAAGGCCTGGGCAGTACGCACCGGGTCACCGACGTAACCGCGGCCGACACCGGTACCGGCGACGCACAGCTCGCCCACCGCCCCCAGCGGCACCAGCGCCTGGTCCTCGCCAAGCAGGTACAGGCGGTTGTTGTCGGTCGGCGTGCCGATCGGCAAGTAGCTGCCACGGGTCGACGCGGCGTCGACGCGGAAGAACGCCACGTCGTCCGAACACTCTGCCGGCCCATAGGCGTTGACCAGGCCGATCTCGGCGTAGCGCTGCAGCCACTGGGCCGCCAGCTCCGGCGGCATGGCCTCGCCGGTCGGCAGCATCCAACGCAGGCGGTCCAGGGGCTGGTGCTCGTTGGCCAGCATGCCCTGGATCAGCGACGGCACGCTTTCCAGCACGCTGATACCGGTGGCCTGCACATGGGCCAGCAAGCCCTGCGGGTCGTGGGCGATGGCGTTCGGCACGATGTTCACCTGGGCACCGAACAACGGCGCGGCGAGGAACTGCCAGACCGAAATGTCGAAGCTCTGCGAGGCGGTCTGGGCGATCACGTCCTGCTCGTCCAGTTGCAGGTAGGGCACCTTGCTCAACTGGTTGTTGAGCATGCCGCGCTGTTCGACCATCACCCCCTTGGGCAAGCCAGTGGAGCCGGAGGTGTAGATCACATAAGCCAGGTTGTCCGGCGCGCTGTGGATGCCGGGGTTGTGGCTGGCCACATCGCTGGCCTGGACCGCCTCCCACAGCAGCAGCTTCGGCCGTGCCGCGCCGCCCAGCTCGTCCAGCAACTGGCGCGCCTGTTCGGCACAGGCCGCCGTGCACACCAGCACTGGCGTGCGGCTCAGCTCGACGATACGTTGCAGGCGCGCCGAGGGCAGGCCCGGGTCCAGCGGCAGGTAGCCAGCGCCGGCCTTGAAGCTGCCGACGATCATGCCCAGCAACGGCAGGCCACGCTCGGCCAGCAGCGCCACGGGCTGGTCGATGGCCACGCCCGCCGCGACCAGGGCATGGCCCAGGCGGTTGGCCGCCAGGTTCAGCCCGGCATAGTCATAGGCCGCCTCCAGGCAACGGGCGACGACACGCTCGGGATGGGCGGCGACCCGCGCCTCGAACAGCGCCACATAGCTCTGCTCCAGGCTGTAGGCGTGCTCGGTGCGATTGCAGTCTTCCAGCAGGAAGCGCTGCTCGTCCGCGCCCAGCAGCGGCAGCTCGGCCACCTCCCCTTCGAAACCTTGCACCAGCGCCAGCAACAGGCGCTTGAACTCGGCCAGCAGGCGTTCGACGGTCGGGTAGTCGAAGTAGCGCTGGTCGAACGACAGGTGCAGGCCCAGGTCGTCGCCCGGGTAGCACACCGCGGTCAACGGGAAGTTGGTGTGGGTACGGCCCGAATCGGAGCTGGCATTGAGGTGCTGCGCATGATCCAGCACCGCCGTTTCCACCGGTGCATTCTCGAACACGAACAGGCTGTCGAACAGCGGCTGGCCCTTGGGCAGCTCGCTGCACTCCTGGATCGCCACCAGCGGCAGGTACTCGTATTCGCGCAGCTCCATGTTGCGCTCCAGCAGGCCCTGCAGCCACTGGCGCACGCTGAGCCGCTGGCCTGGCTCGGGCAACTGCACGCGCAAGGCGATGCTGTTGATGAACAGGCCGACCGTGCGCTGCATCTGCGGCAAGCTGACCGGGCGCCCGGCCACGGTGACGCCGAAGACCACGTCGCGCTCGCCGCTGTAGCGCGCCAGCACCAGGGCCCAGGCCGCCTGGGCGAAGGTGTTGACGGTCAGTTGGTGGGCTTGGGCCAGCTCGCGCAGGCGCACCCCGTCCTTGACCTCCAGGCGGGTGTAGCAGTCACCGACGATCATGCCGTCACCGGCATGCTCATGACGCAGTGGGCGGTCGCTCGGGATGGCCGTGGCGCGCTCGAAACCGGCCAGGTTGTCTTGCCACCACTGGCGTGCTTCGTCCAGATCCTGGCGTTGCAGCCAGCCGATGTAGTCGCGGTAGCGCGGCGGCACCGGCAGTTGGGCCTGGCGACCCTCGCCAAGGGCCTGGTAGATCTCGAAGAAGTCGTTCATCAGCAGCGAGCGGCACCAGGCATCGATGAGGATGTGGTGGTTGCTCATCATGAACCAGTAGCGCTCATCGTCGACGCGCACCAGGCGCAGGTGGAACGGTGCCTCGCGCAGCAGCTCGAAGCCGGCCTCGCGCTCCTGCTTGTGCAAATCTTGCAGGCGCTCTTCCTGGACCGCCTCGTCGAGGCCGCGCCAGTCCTGGTAGTCCACCGGTGTCTTGCCGGGCTTGTGGATGATCTGCAGCATCGCCTCGCCGGCGTTCCAGCTGAACGATGCGCGCAGGGCCTCGTGGCGCGCCACCACGGCCTGCCAGGCCTGGGCGAAGCGCTCGGGGTCGACGGCACTGTTGATGCGATAGCGGTCCTGCATGTAGTAGATGCCGGTGCCTGGCTCGAGCAGGGTGTGCAGCAGCAAGCCCTCCTGCATCGGCGTGAGCGGGTAGACGTCCTCGATCTCGGCGGCCGGTACCGGCAGGCTGTCGATCTGCTCCTGGGTCAGTTGCGCCAGGGGGAAGTCCGAGGGCGTGAAGCTGCCGTTGCCCTCGCCCAGGCAGTGCTCGACCAGGGCCAGCAGTTCCTGGCGATAGGCCTCGGCCAGCTCGGCGATGGTGCGCTCCTCGTAGCGCTCGGCGCTGAAGGTCCAGCGCAGTTGCAACGCGCCGCCATACACCTGGCCATCGACGCTCAGCCAGTTGGGCAGCGGTGCGTCCTGGTCGTGGGCCAGGCCTGTCGGTGCATCCAGCGGCTGGAACAGCGCCTTGGCATCGAACTGCTGGTCGAACTGGCCCAGGTAGTTGAAGGTGATCCGCGCCTGGGGCAACGCCGCCATGCGTTCACGGCTGGCGTCGTCGGCCAGGTAGCGCAGCACGCCGTAGCCGATGCCCTTGTGCGGCACCTGGCGCAGTTGCTCCTTGATGCGCTTGATCGAGCTGGCACGGGCAACGTCGCCCTCGCCCGCTGCCGGGCTCAGGCTCAGCGGGTAGGCATTGGTGAACCAGCCGACGCTGCGGGTCAGGTCGATGTCCTCGAACAGCCCGTCGCGGCCATGCCCCTCCAGTTGCACCAGCACCGCATCGTCACCGCTCCAGCGGCACAGGGCGCGGGCCAGGGCGGTGAGCAGCAGGTCGTTGACCTGGGTGTGGTAAGCCGCCGGCGCCTGTTGCAGCAGTTGCCGGGTCTGCTCCACATCGAGTTCGATGGCCAGGGTACGGGCATGGCGATGCAGGTTGCCACCCTGGGGATGGTCGCACGGCAGCTCGTGACGGGCATTGCCCAGTTGGCCGACCCACCAGCCCAGCTCGTCGCGCAGCGAGTCGCTGCCGGCATAGCTGGCCAGGCGCGCGGCCCAGTCGCCCATGGCGTGGGTCTTGGCTGCCAGTCGCTCGCCACGGTAGAGCGCCTGCAGGTCTTCCAGCAGCACGCGCCAGGACACACCATCGACCACCAGGTGGTGGATCGCCAGCAGCAGGCGCTGCCCACCCTGCCCGTCGCTGACCAGCAAGGCACGCAACAGCGGGCCCCGGTCAAGGTCCAGGCTGCGCTGCACGTCGGTGTAGAGCGCCTGGCAGTCGTCGAAATCGGCCACGGTGGCGGTCCACAGCAGCGCTTGCGTCGCCGCTTGGGCATAGTCGGCCTGCCACTGCCCATTGGCCTGGGTGAAGCGCAGGCGCAGGCTGTCGTGATGCTCCAGCAACGCCGCCAGGGCACGCTCCAGGGCATCGGCCTGCAACGGCTGGCGAGCCTCCAGCAGAACCGCCTGGTTCCAGTGCTGGGGCTGGCTCATGGCGCTGTCGAAGAACCAATGCTGGATCGGCGTCAGCGCAGTGCGCCCCTGGCGCGGGCCCTGCTCGATGCTGCTCGGCGCCGAGCCACTGCGCACCACCGCCGCCAGTGTCTGGATGGTCTGGTGCTGGAACAGGTCGCGCGGGGTGAATTGCAGCCCCAACTGACGCGCACGGCTGACCACCTGGATCGACAGGATCGAATCACCGCCCAGTTCGAAGAAGTTGTCCTGCACACCGACCCGCGACACGTTGAGCACCTCGCGCCAGATCTGCGCCAACTGCTGCTCCAGCTCGTTGGCCGGCGCCTGGTAGTGCTGGCGCGCCTGCTCCAGGTCGGGCGCCGGCAGGGCGCGGCGGTCGAGCTTGCCGTTGCCCATCAGGGGCAGGCTATCGAGCAGCACCAGGTGCGCCGGCACCATGTAGTCCGGCAGGTGCTGACGAGCATGGGCCTTGACCGTCTCGCGCAGGGCCGCCTGGGCCTCGCCGTCGGCCTGGGCCTGGGCACAGACCAGGTAACCCACCAGTTGCCGGCCGCCTGGCAGGTCGAGGGCCAGGACCACCGCCTCGTCGACGTCGGCATGGGCCTGCAGGCGACTCTCGATCTCGCCCAGCTCGATGCGAAAGCCTCGGATCTTCACCTGCTGGTCGGCACGGCCGACGTACTCCACCAGGCCGTCGGCGCGCAGGCGCACCAGGTCGCCGGTGCGGTACAGGCGACCGCCATCCTGGCTGAACGGGTCGGCGACGAAGCGCTCGGCAGACAACCCCGGTCGATCGTGGTAGCCCTGGGCCAGGCCTGCACCGCCGACGTACAGCTCACCGACGCCACCCTGGGGCAGCAGCGCCAGGTCTTCGTCGAGCACATAGGCGGTGCGTGCCCCGATCACCCGACCGATCGGCACGCTGCCGGCGTCGGCGGGAATCTGCTCGGGCGCCAGGCAGGCCAGCGGCATGACCACGGTCTCGGTGGGGCCGTAGGCGTTGAAGAACTGTTGCGGGGCAAAGGCCTGGCGGATGCGCTGCAGGTGCTCGCCGGTCAGCGCCTCGCCGCCGGTGATGACCAGCCGCACCGGCAACTGCTCGCCACGCCCGGCCAGGTACTGAGCCAGCTGGCTGCCATAGCTGGGGGTGAAGCCCAGCACGCTCACCTGTTGCTCGCGCACCAGTTGGCAGATTTCCTCGGCGCCCCACTGGCCCTGGCCACGCAGCACCACCCGAGCACCGCACAGCAGCGGCACCAGCAGGCGTTCGCTGGCGGCATCGAAGTTGATCGAATAGAAATGCAGCTCGCAGTCGTCGCTGCGCATGCCGAAGGCGGCGATCACCGCCTGGCAGTGCATGGCGATCTCGCCATGGCTGACCACCACGCCCTTGGGCTTGCCAGTCGAGCCGGAGGTGTTGATCAGGTAGGCCTGGTGCTGCGGCAGGTTGAGGTTGTCCAGCGGCGCATCGCTGTAGGCCGCAAGCGTCGCCGCATCGTCCTCCAGGCTCCAGTGGGCGACACCTGCGGGCAGCTCGCCCAATGCCGCGAGCAGCGCGCGCTGCCCCAGCAGCAGGCCGATGCGGCTGTCCTCGATCATGTAGCGCAGGCGGTCGAGCGGGTACTCCGGGTCCAGCGGCACGTAGGCGCCACCGGCCTTGAGGATGGCCAGCAGGCCGACCACCATCTCCAGCGAGCGCTCCAGGGCCAGGCCGACCCGGACCTGCGGGCCGACACCACGCTCGCGCAGGGCTCGGGCCAGGCGGTTGGCCTGCTGGTCCAGCTCGGCGTAGGTCAGGTGCTGGCCGGCGAAGGTCAAGGCTCGGGCCTGCGGGGTGCTGGCCGCCTGGGCGGCGAACAGGCCATGCACGGTGTGGTTCAGCTCGAAGTCATGCTCGCCCTGCAACTGGCCGATCAGCACCTGCTGCTCGGCGCTGCTGAGCATCGGCAGTTCGCACAGGCGCTGCTGCGGGTCGTCGAGCAGCGCTACCAGCAGTTGCTGCCAATGCTCGGCCAGGCGGGCGATGCGCGGCTCGTCGAACAGGTCGCGGCTATAGGTCAGGCAGCAGCCCAGGCGGCCGTCCAGGTCGGTGACTTCCAGGTAGAGGTCGAACTTGGTGGCGCTGGCGTCGTTGACCAGGTAGTCCACCTGCATGCCGGCCAGTTCGCGGCTCTGCTGGAAGGCCCAGCGCTGGACGTTGCACATCACCTGGAACAGTGGGTTGTAGGCGCTGCTGCGCGGCGGCTGCAGGGCTTCGACCAGTTGGTCGAACGGCAGGTCCTGGTGCGACTGCCCCTCGACCACGGTGTGGCGCACCTGCTCGAGCAGTTCGGCGGCGCTCATTTGCCCGTCCAGCGCGCAGCGCAGCACCTGGGTATTGAGGAAGGCACCGATCAGCCCTTCGCTCTCCGGGCGGATGCGGTTGGCCACCGGCGCGCCGATGCGCAGGTCGCGCTGACCGCTGTAGCGGTGCAGCAGCAGGGCCAAGGTGGCGGTGACGGTCATGAACAGGGTCAGGCCACGCTCGCTGTTGAAGGCCCGCACCCGCGCCGCCAGTGCCGGGTCGAGGTCGAAGCGGTACAACTCGCCACGGTGGCTCTGCACGGCGGGGCGCGGACGGTCCGAGGGCAACGCCAGGACCGGGTGCTCGTCGCCCAGGCGGGCTTTCCAGTAGGCCAGCTGGCGCTCCCCTTCCCCGCCCTCCAGCCACTGGCGCTGCCATACGCTGTAGTCCAGGTACTGCACCGGCAGCGGCGCCAAGGGCGATTCGCGCTCGTCGACGAAGGCCTCGTACAGCTCGCCCAACTCGCGGGCGAAAATGTCCATGGCCCAGCCTTCGGTGACGATGTGGTGCAGGGTCAGGACGAAGTAGTGCTCGCGCTCGTCGGCCTTGACCAGGCAGGCGCGCAGCAGCGGGCCGCGCTCCAGGTCGAACGGCTGGTGCGCCTGTTCGTCGGCCAGTTGCTGCAGGCGTTGCTCGCGCACCTTGGCCGGCTCGGCGCTGAAGTCATGCCAGGCCAGGTGCAGCGGGCTATCGTTGGCCACGCACTGGTACGGCACCCCGTCGATGCTCGGGAAGGTGGTGCGCAGAGTCTCGTGGCGTACCACCAACGCCTGCAGGGCGCGCTCGAAGGCATCCACGTGCAGCACCCCACGCAGGCGTGCCATGCCGCCGACGTTGTAGGCAGGGCTGTCCGGCTCCATCTGCCAGAGGAACCACATGCGCTGCTGCGAATAGGACAGCGGCACCGCCTGGCGTCGGTCGACCCGGGCGATCTCGCCTTGCAGGTTGCGCTCGCCCGCCTCGCGGATGCGCGCGATCTCGGCGCAGAAGGCGCCCAGTTCGCTGGCCTCGAACAGCGCCTTGAGCGGCAGCTCCACGTCCAGCGCCTGGCGGCTGCGCGAGACGATCTGGGTGGCCAGCAGCGAATGGCCGCCGAGGGCGAAGAAGTCGTCCTGCAGGCCGACCTGTGGCAGGTTCAGCACCTCGCGCCAGATCGCCGCGACCTGCTGCTGCAACTCGCTTTGCGGCGCGATGTGCTCGCGCTGCTGCCAGACCGGGGCCGGCAGCGCCTTGCGATCGACCTTGCCGCTCGGCCCCAGGGGCATGCAGGTCAGGTGGATCAGTTGCGCCGGCACCATGTAGGCCGGCAGGCGTTCGGCCAGGGCCGCGAGCAACGCTGTATCCTGCTCGACGCCGCTGTAGTAGCCGACCAGCTGGGCGCCAAACGCGTCCTTGTGGATCAGCACCAGCGCCTGCTCGACGCCCGGCTGGGCCAGCAGGCAGGCCTGCACTTCTTCAGGTTCGACACGAAAACCTCGCACCTTCACCTGCTGGTCGAGGCGCCCCAGGTATTCCAGGGCCCCGGCCTGGACCAGCCAGCGAGCACGGTCGCCGCTGCGGTACAGGCGCTGGCCGTTGCCGTCGGGCTGGGGCACGAAGCGTTCGGCGGTCAGCCCCGGGCGGCCCAGGTAGCCACGGGCCAGGCCCGCGCCGCCCAGGCACAGCTCGCCCGGCACGCCTGGCGCGGTCGGCTGCAGGTCGTCGTCCAGTACCCGACACAGCACGTTGCCCAGCGGGCGCCCGATCGGCGAGCGTTCGCCGTCCTCGGTGCGGCAGTGCCAGTGGGTGACGTTGATCGCGGTTTCGGTCGGGCCATAGCGGTTGTGCAGTTGCACCTGTGGCAGCAGTTGCAGGGTCCGGTCACGCAAGGCAGCCGACAGCGCCTCGCCACCGGAGAACAGCCGGCGCAGGCTGGTGCAGCCCGCCGCCAGGGGTTCCTGGACGAACACCTGCAACAGCGGCGGCACGAAATGCAGCGTGGTCACCCCATGCGCCTGCACCAACTGGGCGATGCGCTGGGGGTCGCGGTGCTCGCCGGGGCCGGCCAGCACCAGACGGCAGCCGCTCACTAGCGGCCAGAAGCATTCCCACACCGAGACGTCGAAGCTGATCGGCGCCTTTTGCATCAGCACGTCGCTGTCGTCCAGCGCATAGGTAGCCTGCATCCATTGCAGGCGCTCGGCCAGCGCCGCATGGGTGTTGCCCACACCCTTGGGCTGGCCGGTGGAGCCGGAGGTGTAGATCACATAGGCGAGGTTGTCGCCGTCCAGGTGCAGGCCGGGCGCATGGCTCGGCCAGCTGTCGAGGTGCAACTGGTCGAGAGCGATGGCGCTGACGCCCTGCACCTGGGGCAGGCGGCCGAGCAGCGCGCTGTGGCTGAGCAGCAGGCTGGCGCCGCAGTCGCCGAGCATGTAGGCCAGGCGTTCGGCCGGGTAGTCGACGTCCAGCGGCACATAGGCACCACCGGCCTTGAGGATGGCCAGCAGGCCCACCAGCAACTGCGGCGAGCGCTCGACGGCGATGGCCACGCAGGTGTCCGGGCCGACGCCCTTGTCGCGCAGGTAGTGGGCCAGGCGGTTGGCCTGCAGGTGCAGGGTGGCGTAGTCGAGGCTACCACCCTCCCACACCAGTGCGGTGCGCTCCGGGGTTTGCCGCGCTTGCTCATTGAGCTGCTCGACCAGCAGCCGTTGGGCCGCTGGCGCTGGGGCCTGGCCCCAGGCCTGCAATTGGGCGCGGCCGTGTTCATCGAGCAGTTGTACCTCGCCCAGGGCCAGTTGCGGCTGCTCGCAGACCTGCTCGAGCAGCGCCAGCAGGTGGCCGGCCAGGCGCTGGATGGTGTCGGCCTCGAACAGCTCGGCCGCATAGTCGAAGGCCAGGCTCAGGCGCCCCTGGTGATCCTCCTCGCTGTGCAGCTGCAGGTCGAACTTGGCCTCGCGGCTGTGCCAGGGCAACTCCTCGGCGAGCAGGCCGGGCAGGCGGCGCAGGGCCGAGAGGTTGCGTTGCTGGTGGTTGAACATGACCTGGAACAGGCCCTGCTCGCGGGCCTGCGGCAGCGCCTCGAGCAGTTGCTCGAACGGCAGGTCCTGGTGGGCCTGGGCGTCGAGGGTGGCCTGGCGCACCTGAGCCAGCAACTGCTGGAACGGCGTACGGCCATCGAGTTCGGCGCGCAGCACCTGGGTGTTGATGAAGAAGCCGACCATCCCCTGGGTCTCCAGGCGCGGACGGTTGGCATTGGGCACGCCGACACGGATGTCACCCTGCCCGGTGTAGCGGTGCAGCAGGCCCTGCCAGGCGGCCAGCAGGACCATGAACAGGCTGGCCTGCTGCTCGCGGGCCAGGCCCTTGATGGCCTCGCCCAGCTTGGCGGGCACCTTCACGCCCAGGCGCGCGGCGCGCTTGCCACGCTGGCCGGCGCGGGGGTGGTCGGTGCACAGGTCGAGCACCGGCAGGTCATCGCCCAGCCGGGCTTTCCAGTACGCCAATTGCCGCGCGGCCTCGCCGTCGGCCAGCCACTGGCGCTGCCACTGGCCATAGTCGGCGTAGCCCAGGGGCAGTGGCGCCAGGTCGGCCTGCTGGCCCTGGGCGGCATACAGCCGGGCGAACTCGTCGAGCAGGATGTTCAGCGACCAGCCGTCGGCGACGATGTGGTGCAGGGTCACCCACAGCTGGTGCTCCTCGTCGCCCAGGCGTGCCAGGGTCACCCGCAGCAACGGCCCCTGGGTCAGGTCGAACGGCTGCCGGGCCTGGGCTTCACGCTGCGCGGCGACCTGGGCGCCATCCTGCCCCTGCAAGTCGATCCGCTGCAGCTCGAATGCGAGCGTGGGCAGGATGTGTTGCAGGGCCTGGCCGTCGACCTCGCTGAAGACGGTGCGCAGCGATTCATGGCGTGCCACCAGCGCCTGGAAGCTGGCTTGCAGCGCTGCCTCGTCCAGCTCGCCACGCAAGTGCAGGCCGGCGGGGATGTTGTAGGCCGCCGATTGCGGCTCCAGTTGCCACAGCAACCACAAGCGGTTCTGGGCCAGGGATTGCGGCAACGCCTGGCCACGCGCCAGGGTATCGATGGCGCGAGCGCCGCCAGTGCCCTGGGCGAGTATGCCAGCCACGGCGGCACTGTAGTCGGCCAGGAGCGGCGCTTCGAACAAGGTGCGCAGGCCCAGCTCGATGCCCAGCTCGTCGGCCAGCCGCGCCGTCACCTGGGTGGCGGCGATGGAGTTGCCGCCCAGCAGCAGGAAATGATCGTCCGCGGCCACCGACTCGACACCGAGCAGCTCGCGCCAGATCGCGGCGATACGTGCCTGCAAGTCATCGCCTGCTAGCTGCGGGGTGGCCTGTTCCTCGGCTGCGGGGAAGCGCGCGTAGCAGTCCAGGCTGCCGTCGTTCATGCGCAGGCGGCAGGCCGAGCGCTGCAGCTTGCCGCTGGAGGTCTTGGGCAGCGCGCCGGGGTTGAGCAGCAGGACCACTGCCGGTGCCTGGCGGCAGGCGTCGGCGATGACCTGGCGCAAGGTCTTGATGAGGTCCTGGGGCTTGACCGCCTTCTGCACGTTGCGGCTGATCTCCACCGCCACGCCGATGCCCTCCTCGCCCTGGTCGTCGACGGCGAACACCGCCACACGGCCCTTGCGCAGCACATCGACCTCACGTTCGAGGGTCTTCTCCAGGTCCTGCGGGTAGAGGTTCTGGCCACGGACGATGAGCATGTCCTTCAGCCGCCCGCTGACGAACAGTTCGCCGTCGCGCAAAAAGCCCAGGTCGCCGGTGCGCAGCCAGGTCTGGCCGTCTTTCTCGACGAAGGTACGCGCGCTGGCCTCGGGGTTGCGCCAGTAGCCCTGGGCGATGCTCGGGCCGGCGGCCCAGATCTCGCCGACCTGGTTGTCAGCCAGCGTCTCCAGGCGCTGCGGATCGACGACCTGCACCGCATGGCCCGGCTGGGCATAGCCGCAGCTCATCAGCACGCTGCCCTGGCCGGTTTCGGCGCGGTTGGCGGCGAAGGCCTCGGCATCCAGCTCCAGCGCGGCGATACCCTGGCCACGGCGGCTGCCGCTGACGAACAGGGTGGCTTCGGCCAGGCCGTAGCTGGCGAAGAAACTCTGCGGGTCGAAGCCGCAGGACTGGAACTTGTCGGCGAAGGTTTGCAGGCTGTCCTGGCGGATCGGTTCGGAGCCGGAGTAAGCCACGCGCCAGTGGCTCAGGTCGAGGCCGGCCAGGGCCGCCTCGCTGACCCGTTCGCTGCACAGGCGGTAGGCGAAGTCCGGCCCGCCGCTGATGGTGCCGCGGTATTCGCTGATCGCCTGCAGCCAACGCAGCGGCCGGGCGAGGAAGTAGCCCGGCGACATCAGCACGCAGGGCACGCCACTGAAGATCGGTTGCAGCAGGCCGCCGATCAGGCCCATGTCGTGGTACAGCGGCAACCAGCTGACGATGACGTCGTCCGGGTTCAGGTCGATGCCGAAGCCATGGCGGATCAGTTGCTCGTTGGCCACCAGGTTGCCATGGCTGACCTGCACGCCCTTGGGCAGCGCGGTGGAGCCGGAGGTGTACTGCAGGAAGGCGATATCGTCGCCCGCCAGGGCCGGCTCGCGCCAGCCTTCGGCCAGCGCCGGGTCCAGGCGATCCACCGCCAGCAGGCTCGGCGCCTGCGCCGTGGCCAGGGCATCGAGGCCCTGCAAACTGTCACGTAGCGCTTCTACTGTCAGCAGCAGACGGGGTTCGGCGTCGTCGATGATCGACAGCAGGCGCTCCTGATGGTGACGCCGCGACGACTCCGGCGGATAGGCCGGCACGGCGATGACACCGGCATAGAGGCAACCGAAGAACGCGGCGACGTAGTCCGGGCCACTGGGGAACAGCAGCACCGCGCGATCGCCGAAGCCGGCACGGGCCTGCAAGGCGGCGGCGATGGTACGCGCGCGCAGGTCCAGGTCCCGGTAGCTGAGCACGGCCTGTTCGCTGGGGTCGTCGGCCAGAAAGCGCAAGGCGACCCGGTCCGGGGTCTGCGTGGCGCGTTGCGCCAGGGCCTGGACCAGCGAGTGCGGGAGTTCGAAGGCGTCCGTCATGGGGAGTTCCTGCCAGTGTCTGGGTGAGTCGTGCCTGGGCGGCGCCGCACGAGTCGGCGGGCAGCGTTCGGCAGCTGGGTACACAGGGGAACGGATGGGCGGGGGAAATAATTAAACGCCCGGGTGATTCGCAGCCGCGCCAACACCGGCCCTTGCTCGACGACGAATGGCACAAGGCGTGAACGGGTTCACGCGACGGCGCTTTAGAACCGATACGAATAGATACTCATTAACTTTCGTATTTGACAATCATTATCATTCTGAATAGCTTGTCGCACGTCGTAGGTAGCCACCCTCCCGGCGCGCTGCCTTCCCCTCAGAGAACAAGGTGACTTCCATGGCGGAACAATTGTCCACAAGTAGGTGCGATTCACCGTTACTCCAAGCGTTCGTCGACAACCGCAGCATCCTGGTCAAGATCGCCGCGCGCATCACCGGTTGCCGCTCACGCGCCGAGGATGTGGTGCAGGATGCGTTCTTCCGGCTCAGCGCCGCGCCACAGATCACGTCGTCGTTCAAGGCCCAGCTCAGCTACCTGTTCCAGATCGTGCGCAACCTGGCCATCGACCACTACCGCAAGCAGGCCATGGAGCTGAAGTACTCCGGCAGCGAGGAGGAAGGCCTCAATATCGTCATCCAGAACGCCTCGCCGGAAGCCACCCATATCAACCTCGCCACCCTCGAACACATCGCCGACGCCCTCACCGAACTGCCCCAGCGCACCCGTTATGCCTTCGAGATGTACCGCCTGCACGGCGTGCCACAGAAGGACATCGCCAAGGAGCTGGGCGTCTCGCCGACGCTGGTCAACTTCATGATCCGCGACGCGCTGATCCACTGCCGCAAGACCGCCAGCCGCCAGGAGTAACGGCAGCGGCGAGCCTCAAGCTACGAGCAGCAAGCAGCAAGCGCACACCAGCCCGCTCTTCTCTTGCCGCTTGCCGCTTGGAGCCGCTAGACGAGCCTGCAGCGGTCGAAAAAGCGCTCCCGCCCGAGAATCATCAGCGCTGCCCGCTTGTGCGGGAAATCGAACTCCTTCTCGCAATGGAAGCACTGGTCGTGCATGTAGCCGATCATCTTGCCGTTGTCGGCCCGCGGCTCGGCCACCACCCGCTGGGTGCGCGGGTCATCGAGGAACAGGTAGTGCACCAGCGCCGACAGCCAGCTAGCGACCTTGTGCGGGCCGCGATGGGCCTCCTCCCCCACCAGCATGTGGATGCCACGGTCGTAGTCATTGGCCGGGTAGAAGGGTGCGATGCGGTCTTCCTTGGCCCAGTAGGCCTCGAAGTAGGCGAACGGCTCATCGTCGAAACAACCGATCAGGGTCAGGGCATGCGGGTCGGCCTCGAGCTTGGCCAGGTACTCGCGATGCTGCTCGAGCGTGCCGCCTTCCTGCCAGAACTGCAGCACCCGCGGGTTGTTCTGCCAGCGGTTGAAACGCGCCAGGTCCTGCTCGATCTCCAGGGTGCGCAGCGACACCCAGGCGCCCAGGCGCGCATCGAAGCGCCGGTACACCTCGCCACGCGGCTTGGGTGCCCGACGTGGATGGCGCTTGCCGTTGCTGATCTGCATCTGCTGCGGATAGACGCCCGAACCATTATCGCCCAGCCAAGGCTGCGGTAATTGCCAGAACAGGGTGCGCTCGCACAGGTACACCCCCGGCTGTTCGCCCGCCAGCAACAGGCCACTGGCCACGGCCTGGGGGACCGGCTCAGGCAGATGCCAGGCCAGGCGCTGGCAGGCCGGATCGCGCGACAGCAGCCAGTAGCAGGCGGCCCACAGCGCCTGCTCGGCGCGCTCCGGGCAGAGGGATTCCAGGTGCACGTGGAGGGGGTTCGCAGGTACCAGGCGGATCTGGATCAGCGGGCGTCCTTCGAGTGTCAGGCTCAGCCGGCAATCGCCCTCGTCGGCGCTGAGGCTGCGCCAACGCGGCAGGGAGAGAGGCTGCGAAGCGGCATCGAACGGCATGGTCATGGCTCACGGAAAAGGTAGGGAAAGACTCATTCCTGTAGACGTGACCAGCGCCCTGGGATTTAGTCACCCGACGTGGCCTGGACGCCAATCCGGTAGGGCTTGAAGATGCGCAGCAGCTCGCCATTGTCGCGCAGGCGCTGCAACAGCGCGGCGAAGGTTTCGCCCGAGAGGGGCGCACCCGGGCGCAGCAAGGCATAGTGGTGGTAGATCTGGTCGACCCGCTCGGAGGCCATCAGGTGGCCGCGGCTGGCGGGGTTGCGCACCAGGAAGTCGTTATAGAAGGAGCGCGTCACCAGGGCGATGTCGGCGCGCCCGCGCTGGACCATGAACAGGTTGCTGTCGTGGGAGTAGGTCAGGGTCGCGTTGTAGGTCTCGCTCAGGTAGCGCGGGTCGGGATTGAAGCCGGCGAAGGCGTAGTGGTAGCCGTTGAACAGCGCCAGGCGCTTGCCCTGCAGGTCATCGAAATACCCCTGGTCGCGCCCCGGCTGCTGGCGCGCGACGAAGATCTCGGCATCCTCCAGGCCCAGGTCCACGGCCTCATGGGGAATCTGCTGCCAACCCCATTGTGGGTTCTCGAAGATCGCCATGTCGGTGCGCCCTTGCTGGAAATCGCCAAAACGCCGGGGAATCGAGGTGGGCACGAGCACGAAGTGGTAATCCTGCTGCAGGCGGTTGAGCGCCTCGACCAGTTGCGCCAGCAGGCCGCGCTCGGCGCCCTGCTCCGGGCGCACGGTATAGGGCGGGAAATGCGCCGCGCCGACCCTCACCTCCAGCGCGTCGCCAGCCTGGGCCGGGGTGGCCAGCCACAACGCGGCAACCATCAACAAGGAAGACAGGGCCTTGCGGCCGGACGCAGGAGTCAAGGGAGACACTCATCACGGTTTGTGACCTGGATCCATTTAAGCTAGGCGCTTTCCCGCCGGGGCACAACCGATGGCCATAGCAAAATAACAGCATTGTGCCAGGGGATGTCGGCAGGCCGGAGATTGGCTACGCTTCACTGGCCTGTCGGGTCGAGGCCGACCCTGCAGGCCTCTGCATCTTGCAAGGGAGCCTGGTATGGGCCATTGGTTGGTGATCGACCTGGAGGCCACCACCGACGACGGTGGCTGGCCGGTCACGGAGATGGAAATCATTGAAATCGGCGCAAGCCTGGTCACCCGCGAAGGCCGCGAGGTCGACCATTTCCAGCGTTTCGTGCGGCCCAGGCGACGGCGGCAGTTGACGCCGTTCTGCCGCGAACTGACGCATATCAGCCAGGCCGATGTCGACGGCGCCGCGGTTTTCCCCGAGGTGTGGGCACAGTTCGAGCGCTGGCTCGGCCATCACCGCGGGCACCTGCAGGCCTGGGTCAGCTGGGGCGACTACGATCGCCAGCAGTTGTGCCAGGAATGGCAGCAGCATCAGGTGCAGAGCCTGCTGCAAGCCCTGCCCCACATCAACCTCAAGCAACGCTTCGCCAAGGCCCGCCACCTGCAGCGGCCTGCCGGCCTCAACGGCGCGCTGCAGCTGGCGGGCCTGCAGTTCTGCGGGCAGCAGCACCGCGCCCTGGAAGATGCCCGCAATACCGCACGGCTGTTGCCCTTGAGCCTGCCCGCCAACGGCCCCTGAAAGCAGATGACGGCGCCGGGGGCCTTGGGCATACTGGCCAGCCTTTTTTCATTCCTTCTTTCAGGAGTCGCCCATGTTCAAGGTCAACGAGTACTTCGATGGCACCGTCAAGTCGATCGCCTTCACTGGCCAGGAAGGTCCGGCCACCGTCGGCGTCATGGCCCCGGGCGAATATGAATTCGGCACCGCCAAGCGCGAGATCATGCATGTGGTTTCCGGTGCCCTGACCGTCAAGCTGCCGGGCAGCGACAACTGGGAAACCTTCAAGGCCGGCAGCCAGTTCAATGTGCCGGCCGACAGCAAGTTCCAGCTGAAGGTGGCGGTGGATACGGCCTACCTGTGCGAGTACCGCGACTGAGGCGTTCGATTTTTCAGGGCGGCGCAATCGAGCCCTGGGGCCAGCCTCTAGCGGCCCGTTGGATGTAACAGATGCTGGGGCTGCTTCGCAGCCCCAATTGATAGGCTAGTTCCCCCCCGCCAGGAACCCGGCCACCCGCTGCGCCGCCGCCTGCAGATGCCCTTCATGGGTCGCCCCCGAGGCCTTCAGCGGCTTGAGGTCATGATCGGCCGCCGCCAGCCAGCACACCTCGATCGACGGCGATAACACATACCCTTGCACCCGCTCCCGGTTACCCAGGGCATCGCGCTCGCCCTGGACGATCAGCGTGCGCGTACGCAACCCCGCCAGGTGCTCGACCCGGGGCTTCTCGGGCTTGCCCACGGCATGGAACGGATAGCCCAGGCACACCAGGGCATCGGCCCCCAGTTCGTCGGCCAGCAGGCTGGCCATGCGCCCGCCCATGGACTTGCCGCCAATGGCCACCGGCCCCGCGACCAATAGTCGCACCTGGCGGTACACCTCGCGCCAGCAGTCGAGCAGCACCTTCTGCGGATTGGGCGGCCGCTTGCCGCCGCCCTGGCGCCGCTGGGCCATGTAGGGAAACTCGAAGCGCACCACGCCTACCCCTTGCGCCGCCAGCCTTTGCGCCATGTCCTGCATGAAATCGCTGTCCATCGGCGCCCCCGCGCCATGGGCCAGGACCAGGCAGCCAGCATAGCCCTGGTCCCCCCGGATGCGTGGGGGATCGCAGCGCAAGCCTGGGACATTTCCCACTTGCGCCCATTGATCCCCGTCAATACCGGCCATTTGCCCATTACTCATGCTTGCCTCGCTGTCTAGCCTGCCTATAACCGTGGATGGGAACCCATACATGAACACAACCAGCAGTACCGCCTACAACTACAAGGTGGTCCGCCAATTCGCCATCATGACGGTGGTGTGGGGAATCGTCGGGATGGGGCTCGGCGTTTTCATCGCCGCGCAACTCGTCTGGCCTTCCCTGAACTTCGACCTTCCCTGGACCAGCTTCGGTCGCCTGCGCCCGCTGCATACCAATGCGGTGATCTTCGCCTTCGGCGGTTGCGCCCTGTTCGCCACCTCCTATTATTCGGTGCAACGCACCTGCCAGACCACCCTGTTCGCACCGGGCCTGGCCGCGTTCACCTTCTGGGGCTGGCAACTGGTGATCCTGCTGGCGGCGATCAGCCTGCCGCTGGGCTACACCAGCTCCAAGGAATACGCCGAACTGGAATGGCCGATCGACATCCTGATCACCATCGTCTGGGTCTGCTACGCCATCGTGTTCTTCGGCACGCTGATGAAACGCAACACCAAGCACATCTATGTGGGCAACTGGTTCTTCGGCGGCTTCATCCTCACCGTGGCGATGCTGCACATCGTCAACAACCTGGAACTGCCGGTCAGCCTGACCAAGTCGTACTCGGTCTACGCCGGTGCCACCGACGCCATGGTCCAGTGGTGGTACGGCCACAACGCCGTGGGCTTCTTCCTGACTGCGGGCTTCCTGGGGATGATGTACTACTACGTGCCCAAGCAGGCCGAGCGCCCGGTGTATTCCTACCGGCTGTCGATCGTCCACTTCTGGGCGCTGATCACCCTGTACATCTGGGCCGGCCCGCACCACCTGCACTACACCGCCCTGCCCGACTGGGCCCAGTCGCTGGGCATGATCATGTCGCTGATCCTCCTGGCACCGAGCTGGGGCGGCATGATCAACGGCATGATGACCCTCTCCGGTGCCTGGCACAAACTGCGTAGCGATCCGATCCTGCGCTTTCTGGTGGTGTCCCTGGCGTTCTACGGCATGTCCACCTTCGAAGGCCCGATGATGGCCATCAAGACGGTCAACGCCCTGTCCCACTACACCGACTGGACCATCGGCCACGTGCATGCCGGTGCCCTCGGCTGGGTGGCGATGATCTCCATCGGCGCGCTGTACCACACCATCCCGAAAGTGTTCGGCAAGGAGCGCATGTACAGCATCGGCCTGATCAACGCGCACTTCTGGCTGGCGACCATCGGCACCGTGCTGTACATCGCCTCGATGTGGGTCAACGGCATCGCCCAGGGCTTGATGTGGCGCGCGGTCAATGCCGACGGCACGCTCACCTACTCCTTCGTCGAGACCCTGGTGGCCAGCCACCCTGGCTTCATCGTGCGCTTCGTCGGTGGCGCGATCTTCCTCAGCGGCATGCTGCTGATGGCCTGGAACACCTGGCGCACCGTGCGTGCCCCGGCCGCCGAGGCCGCCCCTGCGACCGCCCAGCTGGCCTGAGGAGACAAGCCTGATGAAACACGAAGTCATCGAGAAAAACGTAGGCCTGCTGGCCCTGCTGATGGTCTTCGCCGTCAGTATCGGCGGCCTGACCCAGATCGTCCCGCTGTTCTTCCAGGACGTCACCAACAAGCCGGTCGAAGGCATGAAGCCCTACACCGCCCTGCAGCTCGAAGGCCGCGACATCTACATCCGCGAAGGCTGCGTCGGTTGCCACTCGCAGATGATCCGCCCGTTCCGCGCCGAGACCGAGCGCTACGGCCACTACTCGGTGGCCGGCGAGAGCGTCTGGGACCACCCCTTCCTCTGGGGCTCCAAGCGCACCGGCCCGGACCTGGCCCGCGTCGGCGGCCGTTACTCCGACGACTGGCACCGCGCGCACCTGTACAACCCGCGCAACGTGGTACCGGAATCGAAGATGCCGTCCTACCCGTGGCTGGTCGCCCAGCAGGTCGACAACAGCCACACCGACACCAAGATGCGCACCCTGCGCACCCTGGGTGTGCCCTACACCGACGAGGACATCGCCGGCGCCCGCGACGCGGTCAAGGGCAAGACCGAGATGGACGCCCTGGTGGCCTACCTGCAGGTGCTGGGCACCGCGATCAAGAACAAGAGGTAAGCGATGGAACTGTCACTGGACATCGGCCTGATCCGTGGCCTGGGCACCCTGGTGGTGATGATCGCCTTCCTGGGCCTGTGCCTCTGGGTATTCAACCGTCGCCGCGACCGTGATTTCGCCGAAGCGCGCCTGCTGCCCTTCGTCGACGACCGCCTGCCCCCTGCTGGGCAGGAACCTGCCATGAGGAATAACCGGCAATGACCACCTTCTGGAGTACCTACATCAGCGTACTGACCATCGGCAGCCTGATCGGCCTGACCTGGCTGCTGCTCGCCACGCGCAAGGGCCAGAGCCACAACACCACCGACCAGACCATGGGCCACAGCTTCGACGGCATCGAGGAGTACGACAACCCGCTGCCCAAGTGGTGGTTCTGGCTGTTCGTCGGCACCCTGGCCTTCGGCGTGGGCTACCTGATCCTCTACCCGGGCCTGGGCAACTGGAAAGGCATCCTGCCGGGTTACGAGAACGGCTGGACCCAGGTCAACGAGTGGCAGAAGGAAATGGACAAGGCCGATGCACGCTTTGGCCCGATCTTCGCCAAGTACGCCGCCATGCCGGTGGAGGAAGTGGCCAAGGACCCGCAGGCGCTGAAGATGGGCAGCCGCCTGTTCGCCTCCAACTGCTCGGTGTGCCATGGCTCCGATGCCAAGGGCGCCTACGGCTTCCCCAACCTGACCGACAAGGACTGGCGCTGGGGCGGCGAGCCGGAGACCATCAAGGCCTCGATCATGGATGGCCGCCACGGCGTGATGCCGGCCTGGGCCGAGGTGATCGGCGAACAGGGCGTGGCCGACGTCGCCGCCTTTATCCTGACCAACCTGGACGGTCGCAGCCTGCCCGAGGGGGTCAAGGCCGATGCCGCCAAGGGCCAGGAGATCTTCGCCGCCAACTGCGTGGCCTGCCACGGCCCCGAAGGCAAGGGCACCCCGGCCATGGGCGCGCCTGACCTGACCCACCCGCAGGCGTTCATCTACGGTTCGAGCTTCGCCCAACTGCAACAGACCATCCGCTACGGTCGCCAGGGCCAGATGCCGGCCCAGCGCGACATCCAGGGCAACGACAAGGTCCACCTGCTGGCGGCCTATGTGTACAGCCTGTCGCAAGATGAAGCGGGCGACAACCTGACTGCCCGTTGATCTTTCGGGGCCGCAGTGCGGCCCCAACTCCCCGCCACACCTCCCTTCCTTGCACCCCCTCCGAACGGAACTAAGCTTGTTTGCCTAAGAGAGGCTTCGCTCGCAGCGACCGAAGCAGACGCGGTGCATGGCCTGACACCGCGCAACGACTTCGACATCGTTCGCCCATAGCGTCGGGAGGGGAGCCTTGCCTGCCCACCCTGAAAAAAAGCTTGACCGATCGATCAGAAAAAGGCGAAAAACGGTACACATTACAAACATTTATTTGTGTACAATCATCCAGCCCCCAAACCGCGGGACGGTGGTGGAAAGGGCCTGGACACGGGTCGGCGAGAGGTCTTGCGTTGCGATAACCCTGGTGGTTACCGATACTGGCGCCGATTTTCCAACCAACAAGAACACCCAAACCGTGGAACCTTAGCAATGAGCACTGCAATCAGTCCGACTGCTTATAACTATAAGGTCGTCCGCCAGTTCGCCATCATGACGGTGGTCTGGGGGATCCTTGGCATGGGGCTAGGCGTGTACATCGCCTCGCAACTGGTATGGCCCGAGCTGAACCTGGACCTGCCATGGACGAGCTTCGGCCGCCTTCGCCCGCTGCACACCAACCTGGTGATCTTCGCCTTCGGAGGTTGCGCGCTGTTCGCCACCTCCTACTACGTCGTGCAGCGCACCTGCCAGACCCGGCTGATCTCCGATGGCATGGCCGCCTTCAGCTTCTGGGGCTGGCAAGCGGTCATCGTCGGCGCGCTGATCACCCTGCCGATGGGCTACACCACCACCAAGGAGTACGCCGAGCTCGAGTGGCCGCTGGCGATCCTCCTGGCCATCGTCTGGGTCACCTACGCCCTGGTGTTCTTCGGCACCATCGTCAAGCGCAAGACCAAGCACATCTACGTCGGCAACTGGTTCTACGGTGGCTTCATCGTGGTCACGGCGATGCTGCACATCGTCAACCACATCTCCCTGCCGGTCAGCCTGTTCAAGTCGTACTCGGCCTATGCCGGGGCCACCGACGCCATGATCCAGTGGTGGTACGGCCACAACGCCGTGGGCTTCTTCCTGACCACGGGCTTCCTGGGGATGATGTACTACTTCGTACCCAAGCAGGCCGAGCGCCCGATCTACTCCTATCGCCTGTCGATCGTCCACTTCTGGGCACTGATCACCCTGTACATCTGGGCCGGCCCGCACCACCTGCACTACACCGCCCTGCCCGACTGGGCCCAGTCGCTGGGCATGGTGATGTCGATCATCCTCCTGGCACCGAGCTGGGGCGGCATGATCAACGGCATGATGACCCTCTCCGGGGCCTGGCACAAACTGCGCACCGACCCGATCCTGCGCTTTCTGGTGGTGTCCCTGGCGTTCTACGGCATGTCCACCTTCGAAGGCCCGATGATGGCCATCAAGACGGTCAACTCGCTGTCGCACTACACCGACTGGACCATCGGCCACGTGCATGCCGGCGCCCTCGGCTGGGTGGCGATGATCTCCATCGGCTCGCTGTACCACCTGATCCCGAAGGTCTATGGCCGCGAACAGATGCACAGCGTGGGCCTGATCAACGCGCACTTCTGGCTGGCGACCATCGGCACCGTGCTGTACATCGCCTCGATGTGGGTCAACGGCATCACCCAGGGCCTGATGTGGCGCGCCATCAACGACGACGGCACGCTCACCTACTCCTTCGTCGAAGCCCTGCAGGCCAGCCACCCGGGCTACATCGTCCGCGCCCTGGGCGGTGCGTTCTTCGCCTCCGGCATGTTGCTGATGGCCTACAACGTCTACCGCACCGTACGCGCCTCGAAGCCGGCCGACGCTGAAGAAGCCGCCAAGATCGTCGTCGTGGGAGCTCACTGATGAAGCATGAAGCAGTCGAGAAGAACATCGGCCTGTTGGCCTTCTTCATGGTCATCGCCGTCAGCATCGGCGGCCTGACCCAGATCGTCCCGCTGTTCTTCCAGGACGTCACCAACAAACCGGTCGAAGGCATGAAGCCGCGCACCGCACTGGAGCTCGAAGGGCGCGACATCTACATCCGCGAGGGCTGCGTCGGCTGCCACTCGCAGATGATCCGCCCGTTCCGTGCCGAGACCGAGCGCTACGGCCACTACTCGGTGGCCGGCGAGAGCGTCTGGGACCACCCCTTCCTCTGGGGCTCCAAGCGCACCGGCCCGGACCTGGCCCGCGTCGGCGGCCGCTACTCCGACGACTGGCACCGCGCGCACCTGTACAACCCGCGCAACGTGGTACCGGAATCGAAGATGCCGTCCTACCCGTGGCTGGTCGAGAACACGCTCGACGGCAAGGACACCGCGAAAAAGATGGAGGTGCTGCGCACCCTGGGCGTGCCCTACACCGACGAGGACATCGCCGGCGCCCGCGACGCGGTCAAGGGCAAGACCGAGATGGACGCCATCGTGGCGTACCTGCAAGGCCTGGGCACCATCATCAAGAGCAAACGGTGACGCTGATGGATATCGGGATGATTCGTGGCCTGGGCACCGTCGTGGTGATGGTGGCCTTCGTGGGCCTGGCGCTGTGGGTGTTCAACCCACGGCGCAAGAAGGAATTCGACGAGGCGACCCGGTTGCCCTTCGCCGACGACCCCGAGGCCAGCAAGCACGTCGAGCAAGCGCAAGCGAAAGCTTCTAGGAGCAAAGAACAATGACAACCTTCTGGAGTCTGTACGTCACCGTCCTGACCCTGGGCACCATCTTCGCCTTGACCTGGCTGCTGCTGTCGACCCGCAAGGGCCAGCGCGAAGAGGTCACCGACGAGACCGTCGGCCATGCCTTCGACGGTATCGAGGAGTACGATAACCCCTTGCCGAAATGGTGGTTCTGGCTGTTCGTCGGCACCATCGTGTTCGCCCTGGGTTACCTGGTGCTGTACCCGGGCCTGGGCAACTGGAAAGGCATCCTGCCCGGCTACCAGTACCTGGATAACGAGAAGAAGACCGAGTTCTCCAACGGCCAGCCCGGCTGGACCGGCGTGCACGAGTGGGAAAAGGAGATGGCCAAGGCCGACGCCCGCTTCGGCCCGATCTTCGCCAAGTACGCCGCCATGCCCATCGAGGACGTGGCCAAGGACCCGCAAGCGCTGAAGATGGGCAGCCGCCTGTTCGCCTCCAACTGCTCGGTGTGCCACGGCTCCGATGCCCGTGGCTCCTACGGCTTCCCCAACCTCACCGACAACGACTGGCGTTGGGGCGGCGAGCCGGAGACCATCAAGGCCTCGATCATGAACGGTCGCCACGGCGTGATGCCGGCCTGGGCCGAGGTGATCGGCGAACAGGGCGTGGCCGACGTCGCCGCCTTCGTCCTGACCAACCTGGACGGTCGTAGCCTGCCCGAAGGGATCAAGGCCGATGCCGCCAAGGGCAAGGAGATCTTCGCCGCCAACTGCGTGGCTTGCCACGGCCCCGAGGGCAAGGGCACCCCGGCCATGGGCGCGCCTGACCTGACCCACCCGCAGGCGTTCATCTACGGCTCAAGCTTCGCCCAGTTGCAGCAGACCATCCGCTACGGCCGCCAGGGCCAGATGCCGGCCCAGGCCGAGTTGCAGGGCAACGACAAGGTCCACCTGCTGGCAGCCTATGTCTATAGCCTGTCGCACCAGCAGCAGTCGGAAACCGCCAAGGCCGAGTGAGCCCATCCATGGCCCTGCCATCGCTGGCAGGGCCATGCTCCCCCAGGTTACGGCGCAACGCCGGACATTTCGCCTCCCGCCATGACCTGGATCAATTGACAGCCGCCATAACACGATTCAAACCACCAACCCAATGCGACTAAAGGTCGCAACGCGCTCCCAGCCTGCCAGCAGCGGCGTATCATGGGCCGCAGAGCGCTAGCAGAATGCGTACGACCGCGGCCGGCACGTACTGGCCGCGGCACTTCTCCACTGCCGTGGGACTTGATGATGAGCAAGCAGATTCCGGTACATGACGTCACCCCGCCTGCCAAGAAGGGAAAGGACTCCGTCGACCTCTACGCCTCCCGGGAAAAGATCTACACCCGCGCCTTCACCGGCGTGTTCCGCCGGCTGCGAATGGTCGGCGGGGCGTTCCTGTTCCTGCTGTACTTCGGTACCGTGTGGCTGAACTGGGGCGGGCACCAGGCCGTCTGGTGGAACCTGCCCGAGCGCAAGTTCTACATCTTCGGCGCCACCATCTGGCCCCAGGACTTCATCCTGCTCTCGGGCATCCTCATCGTCTCTGCCTTCGGCCTGTTCTTCATCACCGTGTTCGCCGGCCGGGTCTGGTGCGGCTACACCTGCCCGCAGAGCGTCTGGACCTGGATCTTCATGTGGTGCGAGAAGGTCACCGAGGGCGACCGCAACCAGCGCATGAAGCTGGACAAGGCGCCGATGAGCGCCAACAAGTTCCTGCGCAAGGCGGCCAAGCACAGCCTGTGGCTATTGATCGGCTTCGTCACCGGCATGACCTTCGTCGGCTACTTCTCGCCGATCCGCGAGCTGGTCATCGAGTTCTTCACCGGGCAAGCCGATGGCTGGGCCTATTTCTGGGTGGCGTTCTTCACCCTCGCCACCTACGGCAACGCCGGCTGGCTGCGCGAGCAGGTGTGCGTGTACATGTGCCCCTACGCGCGCTTCCAGAGCGTGATGTTCGACAAGGACACCCTGATCGTCTCCTACGACCCGCGCCGCGGCGAGACCCGCGGCCCGCGCAAGAAGGACATGGACTACAAGGCCAAGGGCCTGGGCGACTGCATCGACTGCACCATGTGCGTGCAGGTCTGCCCCACCGGCATCGACATCCGCGATGGTCTGCAGATCGAGTGCATCGGCTGCGCTGCCTGCATCGACGCCTGCGACAGCATCATGGAGAAGATGAACTATCCCAAGGGCCTGATCAGCTACACCACCGAGCACAACCTCTCCGGGCAGAAGACCCACATGCTGCGCCCACGGCTGATCGGCTACGCCCTGGTGCTGCTGCTGATGATCGGTATCCTGGTCACCGCCTTCGCCACCCGTTCGCTGGTCGGTTTCGACGTCAGCAAGGACCGGGTGCTGTACCGCGAGAACGCGCAAGGGCGGATCGAGAACGTCTACAGCCTCAAGGTCATGAACAAGGACCAACGCGACCACGTCTACGTGCTCGACGCCAGCGGCCTGCCAGGCCTGCAGCTCGAGGGGCATCGCGAGATCCGGGTCGCCGCCGGCGATATCGTCAGCCTGCCGGTGCAGTTGTCGGTCGCGCCCGAGCAATTGCCCTCGACCACCAATGAAATCACCTTCATCCTCAAGGACGCCGACGACAGCGCCACCCAGGTTGAAGCCAAGAGCCGCTTCATCGGCCCGCAAATCCGTTGAGAGAGAAGTCGACAATGCCTGCCGCAACCGCCGCCAGCCCGTGGTACAAGCACCTCTGGCCCTGGATCATCATCGGCATCCTCGCCACCTCGGTGTGCCTGAGCCTGACGATGGTCAGCATCGCCGTGAACAACCCGGACAACCTGGTCAACGACAACTACTACGAGGCCGGCAAGGGCATCAACCGCTCGCTGGACCGCGAGCTGCTGGCCCAGGACCTCAAGCTCAAGGCCAGCGTGCACCTGGACGAGCTGACCGGCGAGGTGGACGTGCGCCTGACCGGCAATAGCGATCCGCAAGCCCTGGAACTGAACCTGATCTCACCGACCCAGCCGGACAAGGACCGCAAGGTCGAGCTGGCCCGCAGCGAGCCGGGCCGCTATGTCGGCCAGCTGGACGACCGGGTCGAGGGGCGGCGCTTCGTCGAGCTGCTGGGCAGCCAGGACGGGCAGGTATGGCGATTGTTCGAGGAGGAGAAGGTTGCCCACGGCGTCACCCTGGAGCTGGGCGACGAGGCCTTGCAAGGGGCCGAGCATCACGAATGACTGCATCACGATGACCGAGCCAACCCCCTGCTACCACTGCGCCCTGCCCGTCCCCGCCGGCAGCCGTTTCACCGCGGTGGTCCTCGGCGAACCCCGGCAGTTCTGCTGCCCTGGCTGCCAGGCAGTGGCCGAGTCCATCGTCGCCGGCGGCCTGGAGAGCTACTACCAGCACCGCAGCGACGCCAGCGCCAACCCCGAGGCCCTGCCCCGGCAGTTGCAGGATGAGCTGGCACTCTACGACCGCGTCGACGTGCAGCAGGCCTTCGTCCACCACCAGGGCGAACTGGCCGAGGCCACCCTGCTGGTCGAGGGCATCAGCTGCGCAGCGTGCGGCTGGCTGATCGAGAAACACCTGCGCAACCTGCCGGGCGTGGCCGAGGCACGCCTGAACCTGTCCAACCACCGCCTGCTGCTCAACTGGGACGACCACCGAACGCCCCTCTCGCGCCTGCTCGCCGAGCTGCGCCGGATCGGCTATGCCGCGCACCCCTACCAACCTGACCAGGCCGCCGAGCAACTGGCCCGGGAAAACCGCAGCGCCCTGCGCCGCCTGGGCGTGGCCGGCCTGCTGTGGTTCCAGGCGATGATGGCGACCATGGCCACCTGGCCGGAATTCAACATCGACCTGAGCCCCGAGCTGCACACCATCCTGCGCTGGGTGGCGCTGTTCCTGACCACGCCGATCGTGTTCTACAGTTGCGCCCCCTTCTTCAAGGGCGCCGCCCGCGACCTGCGCACCCGCCACCTGACCATGGACGTCTCGGTGTCGCTGGCCATCGCCCTGGCCTACGGCGCCGGGATCTGGACCGCGATCACCGGCAGTGGCGAGCTGTACTTCGACACCGTGGGCATGTTCGCCCTGTTCCTGCTCACCGGCCGCTACCTGGAGCGCCGCGCCCGCGAGCGCACGGCGGCGGCCACCGCGCAACTAGTCAACCTGCTGCCGGCCTCCTGCCTGCGCCTGGATGACCAGGGGCACAGCGAGCGCATCCTGCTCGGCGAGCTGCAGCGCGGCGACCGGGTGCAAGTGCTGCCCGGCGCGGTGATCCCGGCCGATGGCCGCATCCTCGACGGCCGCTCCAGCGTCGATGAGTCGCTGCTGACTGGCGAGTACCTGCCCCAGGCCCGCCATGCCGGCGACCGGGTCACCGGCGGCACCTTGAATGTCGAGAGCAGCCTGACCGTGCAGGTCGAGGCCCTGGGCCAGGACACCCGCCTGTCGGCGATCGTCCGGCTGCTGGAGCGCGCCCAGTCGGAAAAACCCCGCCTGGCCGAGATCGCCGACCGCGCCTCGCAGTGGTTCCTGCTGTTCACCCTGCTCGCCGCCGCCGCCATCGGCCTGCTGTGGTGGCAGCTGGATGCCTCGCGGGCGTTCTGGATCGTCCTGGCCATGCTGGTGGCGACCTGCCCCTGCGCCCTGTCCCTGGCCACCCCGACGGCCCTCACCGCCGCCACCGGCACCCTGCACAAGCTCGGCCTGCTGGTCACCCGCGGGCATGTGCTGGAAGGGCTGAACCAGATCGACACGGTGATCTTCGACAAGACCGGCACCCTCACCGAGGGCCGCCTGGCCCTACGCAGCATCCGCCCACTGGGCCTGCTCGCCGCCGACCGCTGCCTGGCCCTGGCCGCAGCCCTGGAGAACCGCTCGGAACACCCCATCGCCCGTGCCTTCGGCCGCACCGCCACTCCCGCCGAGCAGGTGCAGGCCATACCTGGCCTGGGCCTGGCGGGCGTGGTCGACGGCCAAAGCCTGCGCATCGGCCAGGCCACGTTCGTCTGCGCCCTGAGCGGCGCCGCAGTGCCCGCCGTGCCCGAACCCCGTGGCCAGTGGCTGTTGCTGGGCGACCGTCAGGGGCCGCTGGCCTGGTTCGGCCTCGACGATCGCCTGCGCGAGGATGCCCCCGCCCTGCTCGCCGCTTGCAAGGCCCGTGGCTGGCGTACTTTGCTGCTGTCCGGCGACAGCTCGCCGATGGTCGGCGAAGTGGCCGCGCAACTGGGCATCGACCAGGCCGTCGGCGGCCTGCGCCCGGACGACAAGCTCGCCCGCCTCAAGGCCCTGCAGGCCGAAGGCCGCAAGGTGCTGATGCTGGGCGACGGGGTCAACGACGTACCGGTGCTGGCGGCGGCCGACATCAGCATCGCCATGGGTTCGGCCACCGACCTGGCCAAGACCAGCGCCGATGCGGTGCTGCTGTCCAACCGCCTGCAGGCGCTGGTGCAGGCCTTCGACCTGGCCCGGCGCACGCGGCGCAACATCCTCGAGAACCTGCTGTGGGCGACCCTGTATAATGGCCTGATGCTGCCGTTCGCCGCCCTGGGCTGGATCACGCCGGTCTGGGCGGCCATCGGCATGTCGGTCAGTTCGCTGATCGTGGTGCTCAACGCCCTGCGCCTGACCCGCCTGGCCAAGGGCGCGGGCATACCCGCACACCAGACGCCGTCGCCCGCAAGGAAACCGCTATGCCCGCCCTCTACGTCATGATCCCCGCGGCCCTGCTGATCGTCGGCGTGGCCGTGTACATCTTCTTCTGGGCGGTGGACAGCGGCCAGTACGACGACCTCGACAGCCCGGCCCACAGCATCCTGTTCGACGACCAGGACCCTCGCCACCAGGCTGCCGTCAAGCCAGAGCCAGAACAAACGCCAGGGCAGCCCGACGACAAGGATCCTCAGCCTCGTGCCTGACCTGTTTCCCCTGCTCGGCTCGGCATTGGTCCTGGGCCTGCTCGGCGGCGGCCATTGCCTGGGCATGTGCGGCGGTCTGATGGGCGCCCTGACCTTGGCCATCCCGCCAGAGCAACGCGCCCGCCGCCTGCGCCTGTTGCTGGCCTACAACCTCGGACGCATCCTCAGCTATGCCTGCGCCGGCCTGCTCCTGGGCCTGGCCGGCTGGGCCCTGGCCAACAGCCCGGCGGCCCAGGGGCTGCGGGTGGTGGCGGCCCTGCTGCTGATCGCCATGGGCCTGTACCTGGCCGGCTGGTGGAGTGGCCTGACCCGTATCGAGGCGCTCGGCCGCGGCGTGTGGCGGCACATCCAACCTTTGGCCACACGCCTGCTGCCGGTCTCCAGCCTGCCCCGCGCCCTGCTGCTCGGCGCCCTGTGGGGTTGGCTGCCGTGCGGCCTGGTCTACAGCACCCTGCTGTGGGCCGCCAGCCAGGGCAATGCCGGCTACAGCGCAGCCCTGATGCTGGCCTTCGGCCTCGGCACCTGGCCCGTACTCCTGGCCACCGGCCTTGCCGCCGAGCGTGTCGGCGCCCTGTTGCGCCGCCGCAGCGTGCGCCTGGCCGGCGGCCTACTGGTGATCCTGTTCGGTCTGTGGACTTTGCCTGGTCCGCACCAGCATTGGCTCATGGGGCACTGATCCGGCGGCAAGCTGCAAGACAAAGCAGTTTTCGGCGAGCCAGGGCTTTGCTGCCATTTGGGGTCGCTTCGCGCCCCATCGCCGGCAAGCCGGCTCCCACAGGTTCACTGCCAGCCTCAAGAATGACGCCAATCTGTGGGATTAGGCTTAATCGCTGGGGTTGGCACTGCGCAAGACTGCTTTTTCTTGCCGCTTGCCGCCCGGCGCTAGCTCCGCCCCCCTTGATACAAATCAACACAGATTCCTACAGACGCCCCTAGACTCCGGACACTGCCGCTTCTTCCGGGGATTGACCCACATGCTCGACGACCTACGTTGGGATGCCGACCTGATACGTCGCTACGACCTGGCCGGCCCCCGCTATACCTCCTACCCGACCGCCGTCCAACTGCACGGCGAAGTGGGTTCGTTCGACCTGCTCCACGCCCTGCGCGAGAGCCGCCGCGCGGTACGGCCGCTGTCGCTGTACGTGCATGTGCCGTTCTGCGCCAACATCTGCTACTACTGCGCGTGCAACAAGGTCATCACCAAGGATCGCGGCCGCGCCCAGCCGTACCTCAAGCGCCTGGAGCAGGAAATCCAGCTCATCGCCTGCCACCTGGCCCCTAAACAACGCGTTGAACAGCTGCATTTCGGTGGCGGCACGCCGACGTTCCTCAGCCATGTGGAACTGCGCCAGCTGATGGCCTGCCTGCGCCAGCACTTCAACCTGCTGGACGACGATTCGGGCGACTACGGCATCGAGATCGACCCGCGCGAAGCCGACTGGTCGACCATGGGCCTGCTCCGCGAGCTGGGCTTCAACCGCGTCAGCCTCGGCGTGCAGGACCTGGATCCGGCCGTGCAGCGTGCGATCAATCGCCTGCAGAGCCTGGAACAGACCCGCACACTGATCGAGGCAGCACGGACCCTGCAGTTCCGCTCGGTCAACCTCGACCTGATCTACGGCCTGCCCCGGCAGACCCCGGAAGGCTTCGCCCGCACCGTCGAGGAAGTGATCCGCCTGCAACCAGACCGCCTCTCGGTCTTCAACTATGCCCACCTGCCCGAACGCTTCATGCCCCAACGGCGCATCGACAGCAACGAACTGCCTGCGCCAGCCGCCAAGCTGGAGATGCTCCGCGCCACCATCGAGCAACTGACCGCGGCCGGCTACCGCTACATCGGCATGGACCATTTCGCCCTGCCCGACGACGAGTTGGCCATCGCCCAGGAGGAAGGCACCCTGCAGCGCAACTTCCAGGGCTACACCACCCATGGACATTGCGACCTGATCGGCCTGGGCGTCTCGGCCATCAGCCAGATCGGCGACCTCTACTGCCAGAACAGCAGCGACCTCGCCACCTACCAGGACACCCTCTCCACCGCCCAACTGGCGACCCAGCGCGGGCTGCTGTGCGATCAGGACGACCGCCTGCGCCGCGCGGTGATCCAGCAGTTGATCTGCCATTTCGAGCTGGACTTCGAAGCGATCGAGCAGGCGTTCACCATCGATTTCCGGGGGTACTTCAAGGACCAATGGCCCCAGTTGCAGGCCATGCAGCGGGACGGCCTGATCAGCCTGGACGGCAAGGGCATCAGGGTACTGCCCGCCGGGCGCCTGCTGGTGCGCTCGGTGTGCATGGTGTTCGACGCCTACCTGGCCCTGCAGGACCGCCAGCGCTTCTCGCGGGTGATCTGACGAGCGAGTCGATCGACCGCATGGACTTATTTCCTTGCCAGGCACACTATTGGCCATCATCGGCCTTGACCCGCTGCGGACAAGGCCTCGCCAGGTCGCAACACCATAGCGCCCGCTGGCCTACAACCTTGCTGTGAGTTACCCTTACAGCTTATGTGTGCTTTCCCACAAGGATCGATTGAAATGTCCGAGCCAGTCAAACTGCGCCCACACAACCAGGCCCACTGCAAGGATTGCAGCCTGGCCCCCCTGTGCCTGCCTCTGTCGCTCAACCTGGAAGACATGGATGCACTGGATGAAATCGTCAAACGCGGCCGCCCGCTGAAGAAAGGCGAGTTCCTGTTCCGCCAAGGTGACAATTTCGGCTCGGTCTATGCCGTACGTTCCGGCGCCCTGAAAACCTTCAGCCTCAGCGACGCCGGCGAGGAGCAGATCACCGGTTTCCACCTGCCCAGCGAGCTGGTGGGCCTGTCGGGCATGGACACCGAAACCTACCCGGTGTCGGCCCAGGCCCAGGAAACCACCTCGGTATGCGAGATCCCCTTCGAGCGCCTGGACGAACTCTCGGTCCAACTGCCGCAACTGCGCCGCCAGCTGATGCGGGTGATGAGCCGGGAGATCCGCGACGACCAGCAGATGATGCTGCTGTTGTCGAAGAAGACCGCCGACGAGCGCATCGCCACCTTCCTGGTCAACCTCTCCGCGCGCTTCCGTGCCCGTGGTTATTCGGCCAACCAGTTCCGCCTGAGCATGTCGCGCAACGAGATAGGCAACTACCTGGGCCTGGCGGTGGAGACCGTGTCGCGGGTGTTCACCCGCTTCCAGCAGAACGGCCTGATCAAGGCCGAAGGCAAGGAAGTGCACATCCTCGACCCGATCCAGCTGTGCGCGCTGGCGGGCGGGGCGATGGAAGCCTGAAGCCCTTCGCGCGGCGGGGTATACTGGCGCATTCGTTTTCCAGGAAAGCAGCATGCACAGCGATACTTTCGACCTCAAGGCCTTGATCCGCCCAGTGCCGGACTTCCCCAAGCCGGGCGTGATCTTCCGCGACATCACCCCGCTGTTCCAGTCGCCACGTGGGTTGCGCTACGTCGCCGACCAGTTCATCGAGCGCTATGTGGAGGCCGAATTCAGCCATATCGGCGCCATGGATGCGCGGGGCTTCCTGATCGGCTCGATCATCGCCCATCAGTTGAACAAGCCGCTGATCCTGTTCCGCAAGCAGGGCAAGCTGCCGGCCGAGGTGTTGGCCGAGGCCTACCAGACCGAGTACGGCGAAGCCTTCCTGGAGGTGCATGCCGACAGCCTGTGCGAAGGCGATTCGGTGCTGATTTTCGATGACCTGATCGCCACTGGCGGCACCCTGCTGGCCGCTACCAACCTGGTGCGTCGCACCGGTGCCGAGGTATTCGAGGCCGCGGCGATCATCGACTTGCCGCAGCTGGAGGGTTCCCGTCGCCTGCAGGCGGTTGGTGTGCCGACCTTCTGCCTGACCGAGTTTTCGCTCAGCGAGTATTGAGTCGCCTGCTGGGGCCGCTCGGCGGCCCATTCGCGGGCAAGCCCGCTCCCACAGGGCCCTTCGCCAGCCGTATGTTCTCTGCGCGACAGCGCAACCCAAAAAGGCTGGGTTATCTCCCACAGGGCCCCTGCAAGCCATATCACTTGTGATCGACGCTCACCCTGTGGGAGCCGGCTTGCCGGTGATGGGGCGCGAAGCGGCCCCCGATCACCGTTTCACAGCGAAATCGGTCTGCGCCCGGCAAAGGCATGGGCCAGGGTCCCGCCATCCACCAGCTCCAGCTCCCCGCCCAGCGGCACGCCATGGGCGATGCGCGAGGCGGTCAGGCCTTTCTCGGCCAGCAGTTGGGCAATGTAGTGGGCAGTCGCCTCCCCTTCCACCGTGGGGTTGGTCGCGAGGATCACCTCGGTGAAGGTGCCCTGCTCCTCGATCCGTGCCATCAGCTGCGGGATACCGATCGCCTCGGGTCCCAGGCCGTCCAGTGGCGACAGATGCCCCTTGAGCACGAAGTAGCGGCCGCGATAGCCGGTCTGCTCCACCGCATATACGTCCACGGGGCCTTCCACGACGCACAGCTGGGTGTCGTCCCGGCGTGGGTCGGCGCACTGGGGGCAGAGTTCCTGTTCGGTCAGGGTGCGACACTGGCGGCAGTGGCCGACACCCTCCATGGCCTGGGTCAGGGCCTGGGCCAGGCGCAGGCCGCCGCTGCGGTCGCGTTCGAGCAACTGCAGGGCCATGCGCTGGGCAGATTTCTGGCCGACGCCGGGGAGCGTGCGCAGGGCGTCGATCAGTTGGCGGATCAGGGGGCTGAAGCTCATGGGGAAGGCCTGACAGATCAATAGGAGGCGGTTTATACCGAGCGGTGGCATCCACGTCAAATCAGCGGAAGCAGGTCCTCTCCTGAGAATAGCCATCACGGCGTATGCGATGCTGTTGCTGTTGCTGTTGCTGTTGCTGTTGCTGTTGCTGTTGCTGTTGATCTTGGTGCGCGATAGCTCAGTCGCCGCGAATCGCGACTTCAGGAGGCCGAGTGGAGGCGCCTGGAGGGGCCTGGCGCGCAGCGCCCTTCGGCGTAGCCGAAGTCGCGAGATGTAGACTTGCGCAGCAAGTCGGAGGCCGCGAAGCCCCGGAAGGCGCCGGAGCGAGGGGACCCCGGAGCGCAGCGTAGGGGCCGTATGATGGAGCAGGCGGTTTTTGGTTACTGAATGGGCTTTACTCAACGTACTTATTTTGCAGCACAATAAAAAAGCCGCTCCGGCAATCGGAAGCGGCTTTCGATATGCAGCCAGCTCTACCTGGCAACACAGCCTCAGAACGGCAGCTTGAAACCCGGTGGCAGTTGCATGCCAGCCGTCATGCTCCCCATCTTCTCCTGACTGTTCTGCTCGACCTTGCGCACCGCGTCGTTAACCGCAGCGGCAATCAGGTCCTCGAGCACTTCCTTGTCTTCCTGCATCAGGCTGTCATCGATGCTGATGCGCTTGACGTCGTGGCGACCGGTCATCACCACGCTGACCAGGCCAGCACCGGATTGGCCAGTCACTTCGGCATTGGCCAGCTCTTCCTGCATCTTGGCCATCTTTTCCTGCATCTGCTGAGCCTGCTTCATCAGGCCGGCCATGCCACCTTTCATCATGGGGTACACCTCGATTGGGTCATGTGATACGGCCCAGCACAAGGCCGGCCGCACGGTTATCCGTTCATTGGCCCTGGCTGGCCAGGGCGTCTACAGGCTCAATAGTATCCTGTCGCACCGTCGCACCGAACTGCCGGATCATCTGCTGGATGAGTGGGTCCTGCTCGATCGACGCCTCCGCATCACGCTGGCGCTCGGCACGCTTGCGGGCGGCAGCCTGGGCCGGGGTCTCCTGCTCGGGGCGGATCAGCTCGATCTTCAGCCGCAGGGTACGCCCCAGGTGCTGGTTGAGCGCCTCGTTCAGGCGACGCTGCTGGGTCGCATTGAACAGCGCCCCCTGGCCAGGGTCCAGGTGCAGCAGCCAGTCGTCACCCTCAGCAGCGATCAACGTACAGTTCGCCGCGATGTTGCCCGTCATACCGGAGACAGGCAACTGTGGGAATAATTCCAGCCATTGCAGGGCAAGGCCCGTGGCCGGCTGGGCCGCCGGCAGCGGCTCCACTACCGGGGCCGGCTCGGCTTCGTGGACATGCTCGGCCAACTCGTCCAGGTAGCTGAAACCCGCCGGATCGCTGTCCGGGGTGTAGTAGTCCTCGTCCAACGGCGGCTCGTCGTCGCGGTCCATGCCGGCCGAGTCATAGGCAGACGGGTCGAATGGCGGCTCGTCGTAGGCCGGCTGGCTGGCTCGCGGCTCGGGTGCCGGGGCCGCTGGCACAGGGTCGACGGTCACAGGGGCCGGGCTGGGGTCTTCCCACGGCAGGTCGACGACCTCTTCCTCGACCGTGTCCGGCTCCGGCGCAGCGGCTTCAGCCTGGGGCTCAGGCTCGGGCGTAGGCTCCGGCAGGGGTTCGGCCACAGGCTCGGGCAACACGGCCTGCTCCACCACGGGCGCAGCGGGCACGACCGGTGCGGCCTCTGCCGGTGCAACGGCGTGCACAGGAGTATTGGCGACAGCTGGCTCGGCGGCAGGCGCCGCAGCTGCCACCGGGCTTGCAGGATCAGCTGTGGCCTGGCTGATCCCCACCGGCTTTAGTACCGGCCTCGGGGCATCGTCGCTGTCGGCCGGCCGAAAGGCCAGCATCCGCAGCAGGACCATTTCGAAACCGCCGCGCGGGTCCGGTGCCAGCGGCAGGTCACGACGGCCGATCAGGCCCATCTGGTAATAGAACTGCACATCCTCGGCCGGCAGGGCCGAAGCCAGCGCCAGGACCCGCTCGCGGTCACCCTGGCCGTTGTCGACCGCCTCCGGTAGCGCCTGGGCGATGGCCACCCGGTGCAACACGTTGAGCATCTCGGCCAGCACGCCGTTCCAGTCCGGCCCCTGTTCGGCGAGGTTGCGCACCGCCTCCAGCAGCGCCCGGGCATCGCCTTCCAGCAGCGCCTGGAGCACCCCATACACCTGGCCGTGGTCGAGGCTGCCGAGCATCGCCCGGACATCGGCGGCCAGCACCTTGCCCTCGCCGAAGGCGATGGCCTGGTCGGTCAGGCTCATGGCATCGCGCATCGAACCGTCGGCGGCGCGGCCGAGCAGCCACAGGGCATCTTCCTCGAACGGCACGTTCTCGGCGCCGAGCACATGGCTCAGGTGCTCGACCACCCGCTCCGGGCTCATGTTCTTCAGGGAGAACTGCAGGCAGCGCGAGAGAATGGTCGCCGGCAGCTTCTGCGGGTCGGTGGTGGCGAGGATGAACTTGACGTAGGGTGGCGGCTCTTCCAGCGTCTTGAGCAAGGCGTTGAACGAGTGGGTCGAGAGCATGTGCACTTCGTCGATCAGGTAGACCTTGAAGCGCCCACGGCTCGGCGCGTACTGCACGTTGTCGAGCAACTCGCGGGTATCCTCGACCTTGGTACGGCTCGCGGCATCGATCTCGATCAGGTCGACGAAACGGCCTTCGTCGATCTCCCGACACACCGAACAGGTGCCGCAGGGCGTCGAGGTGATACCGGTTTCGCAGTTCAGGCACTTGGCGATGATTCGCGCGATGGTGGTCTTGCCCACCCCACGGGTACCGGTGAACAGGTAGGCATGATGCAGGCGCTGGTTGTCCAGGGCGTTGATCAAAGCCTTGAGCACATGGGTCTGGCCGACCATTTCGCGGAACGAGCGCGGACGCCATTTACGTGCAAGAACCTGATAACTCATCAAAAACCATCGCAACCTGAACGAGCGGAAGATCGCTAATGCTAGCGGAGCGGGGGCAAAATTGCACCCTGCCGAACTCGTCTAAGCTAACGATCAGGCGCACGCCTGGGCAACGATCAAGGAGGATTGACGTGCGGCGAGTCCTGGCCATCTTGATGCTGTGGGCGAGCCACGGCCTGGCGGAGCAACCGACGCTGCGCTTTTCCGTGGCCGAAAGCTGGAGCATGCCGCTGATCCGCATCGAGCACGAGCAGCCGGTGGACGGTATCCTCTTCGACCTCATGCAGGCCCTGGCCCGCGAGGCGGGCGTGCGCCCGGAATACCACCTGCTGGCCCGCCTGCGCCTGCAGCAGGCCGTCGACGAGGGCGACATCGATGTGCGCTGCTACGTCGCCAGCCACTGGCTCAACGATCACGCCGGCAATTTCCTGTGGAGCGTACCGTTGATCCGCCAGCGCGACCTGCTGGTCGGCAGGGCCGATGACCGTAGCCCTGTCCTGCCTGAACAGCTCCCGCCCCAGGCCATCGGCACCGTGCTGGGCTACACCTACCCCACCCTCGCCCCACTCTTCAAGCAGGGCCGCCTGCGTCGCGAGGACAGCCGCAACCAGTTGCTCGCCCTGCAGAAGCTGCAGGCTGGCCGCTATCGCCATGCGGTGAGCAACCAGTTGTCGCTGCAATGGTTCAACCACGCCTTGCCAGCGCAGGAACGCCTGCAGCCCCTGGCAGTGTTGGAGGAACAGGAACTGGGGTGCATGGTACGCAACGACCCGGCGCTACCGACGCAGCGCGTGCTCAGGGCGCTGGTGCGGATGAAGCAGTCCGGGGAGATCGAGGCCATCGTCCAGCGCTACGGCACCTTGGCCCATCAACCCGAGAACGATCAACTGGCCGTGCCCAGCCAGATCTCCGGTCGATGACGGTGCTAGCAAGACTGCGACCGTGAAAATCCGAACCTTTTCATAAACGAGTGCGCGTTGCTGGCTGCATCCCCCGTCAATAACCATGCGATTCGCGGAACGACTTGCCCTTGTGGTAGGCGATCCACTCCTCCACATCGTAGGGCAGGTAGAGCTGTCGGCGGGCGCGGGACAGGGCGATGTACACGGCGCAAATCCGCGCATCGAACTCATAGGCATCCTTGAAGGTGCCAAGCGACATCAACCCCGGGGTCAGCAACACCTGGTCGAACTCCAGCCCCCCCGCGTCCTGCGCCATCATCAGCATCAGGTTGTCGGGATGATCGCTGACCCGGCTCTCCAGCCGGGTCAGGTCGCCGACCCGGAACCCTTCCCTCAGCCTGTTCTCCACCCACAGGAACGATTCGTCATGCTGGTTGGCATGGCGTACCTGCTGCCAGTCGGTCATATGGGCAAAGTACGGGTGCGCCGTCTGCGCGTCTTGCTCGTAGTAGTTGTGGGCATACAGGGCCGCCCTGGACAGCTGGGTGGCCGAGCGCATGAAATGCTGCATGTCCTGGGCATCGGGAAAACCGATCCCACGGTCGCGCTCGGTCATTTCCATGGCCCACTTCATCGTGTCCCAACGTGAAGCGGTCAATACCACGCAACCGGCCGGCGGCACGAACCCCTCGGGATAGCGCTTGACGCTCACGTCCACGGGGCTGGCGCCGGCGAAGGCGAGCTTGGACTTGTACGAGTGGACGTTGATCAATGGATTGATCAAGCGCTCGACCTTGGCGCCGGAGCGCACCGACAACGCGACATCACGCTGGCGCACCTCGCGCCGCTGCTGGAAGCCAGGCCCCTTGGCCCGCTGGTATTCATCGCCCAGGGTGATCAGCGCCTGCCTGCCTCGCTCGATGATCTGCAGCAACGACTCCGGCACATCCTGGCTCTCGTCGATGATGACGTGGCTGTAGTACGCCGGCACGCTGAAGCCCGCCAAGCTGGCCCGCTTGATGGCCAGCAGCGCCGGGAAGCCGGTCTGCGAATCCCAGGCGGGCTCTATCTGCAGGTACGACCAAAGGCGGCTCGAGTACTCCAGCAGGACCTGGCTGTCCTGGCGAGACAAGGGCATCTCGAAGAATGGCAGGTGTCGCGAGGTCAGGCTGTGGCTACGGGACTCGCAGTAGTTCTTCAGCAACTCCAGGCAGATATCCAGTGTTTGCCGTGCACCGTACTGGCGAAAACCGACGATCCCCAGTTGCTCGGCCAGCTCGCGCTTGTCCGTATGCCTGGCAGTCGCATTAAGCGGCCTGGGTCGGGGCCCCGACAACAGCATGTGGGCGAAGGCCTCGAACGTCTTGCCCAGCGCCTTGTGGGCCTGGGGGCCGATGCGCTTGCGCAAGGCATCGAGTTTTCCAGGGGTACGGGCAAGCGCCAGCACCCTGCCCGACGGTAGGCAGTCCATCAGGGCCCCCAGCAGGTAGCTCTTGCCGATGCCTGCATAGCCTTGGATATGCAGGTCCTCTCCTGGGTCGGCGCGTACGATCCTGAGCAGCTTGTCCTGCTCCCGGGTCAGCCAGCGCTCCTTGTCGTAACCGGTGAAAACCTGCTGGGAAAACGGATTGGCGGCCTGGTACTTGTGGCCGCTGAAGGTGAAATCCCAAGTGCCGTCTTCATGCAGGTAATCGCGGGCGGCCACCTCGTCGGCCTTCATCAGGCGCAGGTTCGCCTTCTTCAGCAGCCTCAGGCCATGATGCAGGCTTTGCGCATCGAACAAGCGCCGGGCCTCCGTAAGCAGCCCGACGCCGGGCGCGTGACGGCTGTCGGCCGCCCAGGCCAGAAGTTTCGCCAGCAGCTTCTCCGCCGCGGCCGGTCGCAGGTCCTGCCCTGCCCCCTTGGCCAGGTGCTGAATGACCAGCACCGCCGCCAGTTCCGCCTCGCTCAAGGCTTCGAGCGCCGCATCGCCCTGGGCGTCGAGCAGCCCCTGGCACACCTCGGCGGTGACGGGAAGAAACACAGGGTGGGAAAAGTCGTGGTGTTCAGGTTGCATACGCGCTCACGGCAAGATGGCGAAGATCGTTCAGGACTTGGAGGTTTCAGGATCGCCCGCGACCTCGAGCGCATACTCGTAAGCCCCCAGGCTGCCCGACATCCCTCCCGGATACACCCTGCCCCGCCCGTCGACAGGCACCTGCCGAGCATCGGCCTCGAGCAGGCCATCGAGTTCGTGGAGGGCCATTTCCAGGAGTTTGCGCAAGTCCCTCGCATTACTGGCCGAGACCCGCAGCTGGAAGTCCAGGCCATCGAGCAGAGCCCCTTCCGGCTTATCGGACGGCGCGTCGCTGGCCAGGCTGGCCTGGCTCAGGATCCGCTCATGCTCCTCTTCCATCTGGTCCAGCACCTTCGTCAGTTCCAGGACCTTCTCGGGATGGGCCGCCATCTCGTTCTTGATCTCCAGGCGGCGCAGCTGCCATTCGCGGATCCTCTGGCGGGTCTGCTCGTCAACTTGATCCATGGTCGCTACCTCACGGCCGAAATGCACTGACAGGAATGCCGTGCATGATAAAGCGCCTGGGGCAAAGGTGCAGGGAAAAGAACGAAGGCGTGCATGAGCACCGCCAGGGGGCTGGCGACACGACGAGGACAGGAGGGTGAAACGAGGTGGCGGACGCCAGAAATGGAGGCGGCCCCACCAGCCACACCCCGGCACACGATGTCACCGCTGCGGCTGCTCCCTTCCAGGCCTGACCGGGTTCACGGCTGATCGTTGCGGGGGGACCGATGGGGCCACCACGACGCGGCTCGTCAAGCGACGAGCCGCGCCATTGTACCGGTCTGGGGCGAAGTTACAAGCGCTGGCTCAAGAAAAAACCATCATTTCTCAATAACTTGCCCCACCGCCCAGTCACACGGCGATGCCGTGCCCGTCGAGAAACGCGACGAATGCGTCCTCGTCCAGCACCTTGACCCCCAGTTCGTTGGCCTTGGCCAGCTTGGAACCGGCACCGGGGCCGGCGACCACGCAGTGGGTCTTGCCCGACACGGAACCGGCGACCTTGGCCCCCAGGCTCTCCAGCTTGTCCTTGGCGATGTCGCGGCTCATGCGCTCCAGGGTGCCGGTCAGCACCCAGGTCTGCCCGGCCAGGGGCAGCCCTTCGGCGGCCTTCTTCTCGCTGGCCCAGTGCATGCCGAAGGCCTGCAGTTGCGCCTCGATGTCGCGGGCCAGCCGTTGGTTGGCCTCGGCCTTGAAGAACTCGCGCACGGCGTCGGCCTGCTTGGTGTTCAACGCCTGGCGCAGGTCGATGCCGTCGGCCGCGATGATCTTGTCCAGCGTGCCGAGCTTGTCCACCAGCTTCTCGGCACCGGTCGGGCCGACCGAGGGGATGTCGAGCTTGGCGATCATTCCGGCCAGGGTGGTGCTGGCAGCGAACTCGGCGGCCAGGTCGCCTTCGTCCTGCAGGTGCAGGCCGCTGGCGAGCAGTTGCTCGATGACCTCGCGGTTGTGGGCGTCTTCGAAGAAGTTGCGGATCTCGTAGGCGACCTCCAGGCCGATGTCCGGCAGGTAGGTCAGCACCTGCGGCAGGGCCTGCCGCACCCGTGCCAGGCTGCCCAGGGAGCGAGCCAGCACCTTGGCGGTTTCCTCGCCCACGTCGGGGATGCCCAAGGCATAGATGAAGCGTGCGAGGCTCGGGCGCTTGCTCGCCTCGATGGCCGCCAGCAACTTGTTGCTGGACACCTCGGCGAAGCCTTCCAGGGCGACCACCTGCTCGAAGGTCAGGCGGTACAGGTCGGCCGGCGAGCGGACCAGACCTTCGTCCACCAGTTGCTCGACGCTCTTCTCACCCAGGCCGTCGATGTCCATGGCGCGGCGCGACACATAGTGGATGATCGCCTGCTTGAGCTGGGCGGCACAGGCCAGGCGGCCGACGCAACGATACACCGCGCCTTCGCTGGTGGTTTCCCGGCCCTTGCTGCGCTTGACCAGCTGGGTGCGCTCGACCTGCGAACCGCACACCGGGCACTGGCTGGGCACCTGCACCGGGCGGGCATCCTCGGGGCGGCGTTCGGGCACCACCTGCATGACCTGGGGAATCACGTCACCGGCACGACGGATGATCACGGTGTCGCCGATCATCAAGCCCAGGCGGGCGATCTCGTCCATGTTGTGCAGGGTGGCGTTGGAGACGGTGACACCGGCCACCTTGACCGGCTTCAGGCGCGCCACAGGCGTGACTGCGCCCGTGCGACCGACCTGGAATTCGACGTCGAGCACCTCGGTGAGCTCTTCCATGGCCGGGAACTTGTGGGCGATGGCCCAGCGCGGCTCACGGGCACGGAAACCCAGCTCGCGCTGGGCGGCCAGGCTGTTGACCTTGAACACCACGCCGTCGATCTCGTAGGGCAGCTCGTTGCGCCGGGCGCCGATGTCGCGGTAGTAGGCCAGGCACTGCTCGACGCCGGCGGCATGCTTGAGTTCGCGGCTGATGGGCAGCCCCCAGGCCTTGAGCTGCTCGAGGATGCCGATATGGCTGTCGGCGATGTCCTCGGACACCTGGCCCAGTCCATAGCAGCAGAACTCCAGCGGGCGGCTGGCGGTGATCCTCGGGTCCAACTGGCGCAGGCTGCCGGCGGCGGCGTTGCGCGGGTTGGCGAAGGTCTTGCCGCCGCTCTCGGCCTGGGCGGCATTGAGCCGATCGAAGCCGGCCTTGCTCATGTACACCTCGCCCCGCACCTCCAGCACCGCAGGCCAGCCGCTGCCCTGCAGCCGGAGCGGGATGTTGCGCACGGTGCGCACGTTGGCGCTGATGTCCTCGCCGGTGCTGCCGTCGCCACGGGTGGCGCCCTGCACCAGCTGGCCGTCGCGGTACAGCAGGCTCACCGCCAGGCCGTCGAGCTTGGGTTCGCAGCTGTAGTCGACCGCATCGGCCTGGTCGAGGCCTTCGACCACCCGGCGATCGAACTCGCGCAGGTCGGTTTCCTCGAAGGCGTTGCCCAGGCTGAGCATGGGGATCTCGTGGCGCACCTGGCTGAAGGCTGCCAGCGCCGCACCGCCGACACGCTGGGTCGGGGAGTCCGGCGTGACCAGGTGCGGATACTCGGCCTCCAGGGCCTTGAGTTCATTGAACAGACGATCGTATTCGGCGTCGGGTACGCTCGGCTCGTCCAGCACGTAGTAGCGGTAATTGTGCTGGTCGAGTTCGGCACGCAATTCGTGGATTCGGTTTTCGGCGTTCATTTCATCTTCTCTTGCAAAGCGAAAGAGCAGCCAAGGGACGATGACGTTCACGTCAGGCCTGCGCCTGCGGGCCGCTTCGCGCCCCATCGCGACACAAGGCCGCTGCCACAGATTCAACGCCGCTCTAGGGAAACGCGTCATGACCTGTGGCAGCGGCCTTGCGATGGGCTGTGAAGCAGCCCCGAGTGAACGACATCCAGCCCCAGGGCTGCTCTTGCGTTTGTATCAGGGCGGACAGGATCGAGGCCGGGCCTGCCCGCTGGGGTACCTCAACGCTTCTGGGTCAGTGCGCGGCGCTCGAACTCGACGATGCGCTGGCGGTAGTGCTCGATGGTCTGGGCGGTCAGCACGCTGCGCTGGTCGTCCTTGAGCTCGCCGTTGAGCTCGTGGGCCAGCTTGCGCGCGGCGGCGACCATCACGTCGAAGGCCTGCTTCGGGTGACGCGGACCGGGCAGGCCGAGGAAGAAGCTCACCGCGCGGGTGCTGAAGTGGTCGATGTCGTCCAGGTCGAACACGCCGGGCTTGACCGCGTTGGCCATGGAGAACAGCACCTCGCCGTGGCCAGCCATGCTCTCGTGGCGGTGGAAGATGTCCATCTCGCCGAAACGCAGGCCGCTCTCGAGGATGTTCTGCAGCAGGGCCGGGCCCTTGAAACCGCCCTCGTCGCGGGAGATGACGCTGATCACCAGCACTTCCTCGACCGGCGGCAGCTCCTTGGCGGCGTTGTTGCCGGTGGCGAAGCCATTGTTGCGATTGCTGTCGGCGGCGTAGTCGTCGTCGGCATCGGCGAACAGGTCGGGCTCACGGGGCTCGGCGGCCAGGTTCAGGTCGCCCTGCTGTGGATCACCGCGCTTGCCACGCTTGGCGGCCTTGGCCGGCTTGGGTTCGCGCTCGCGCGCCGGGGCACTGAGCGACGGCAGGTCGCTTTCGTCCAGCTCAGGCTCCTTATGGGTGTCGAGGACACGCGCAGGGCCGAGCACCTCGGCGCCGCCCTCGTCGTCCGGCAGGTTCGAATAGCTGCGATCCAGGCGGAACTTCAACTTGCCCTTGCCGCCGCGCATGCGGCGCCAGCCGTCGAAAAGAATACCGGCGATGACAATGATGCCGATGACGATCAGCCACTCGCGCAGACCGATTTCCATGTAATCCCGTGCCTCTATAAAAATATGCTTGAAAACAAAGGCTTCAAAGCCCTTTAACACGTGGCGCCAACTCTATGTTCTGACAGGCGTTTTACCCACGCAAAAAACAAGTGACATTAAGCTAGCACGACCAAAGACAACTTTACACCGTCTCTCGCACATGTCAGGGGCATTTACCCACTAATCCTGCCCTATCTTCGCTCATCAGGCGTCGACCATGGCCAGTGCCTCCTCCACATCAACTGCAACAAGACGTGAACAGCCCGGTTCGTGCATGGTCACCCCCATCAGTTGATCGGCCATTTCCATGGCGATCTTGTTATGGGTGATGTAGATGAACTGCACACTCTCGCTCATTTCCTTGACCAACCTGGCGTAACGCCCGACGTTGGCATCGTCCAGCGGCGCATCGACCTCGTCGAGCATGCAGAACGGTGCCGGGTTCAGCTTGAAGATGGCGAACACCAGCGCCAGGGCGGTCAACGCCTTCTCGCCACCGGACAACAGGTGGATGGTGCTGTTCTTCTTGCCCGGCGGGCGCGCCATGATCGTCACCCCTGTATCGAGTAAATCTTCGCCCGTCAGTTCCAGATAAGCACTGCCGCCACCGAAAACTTTTGGAAAAAGTGCCTGTAATCCGGCATTTATCTGATCAAAGGTATCCTTGAAGCGGTTGCGGGTTTCCTTGTCGATCTTGCGGATGACGTTCTCCAGCGTCTCCAGGGCCTCCACCAGGTCGGCGTCCTGGGCGTCCAGGTAGCGCTTGCGCTCGGACTGCTGCTGATATTCCTCGATGGCCGCCAGGTTGATCGCGCCCAGACGCTGGATGCGCCCCTCGAGCTGTTCCAGCTCCTGTTCGGTGCCCTGCTCGCTGGCCTCGGGCTCGAGCGTGGCGAGCACGCCCTGCAGATCGTAGCCATCGGCCAGCAGTTGCTCCTGCAGCGTCTTGCGGCGTACGTCCAGGCCCTGGGACTCCAGGCGCGACTGCTCCAGCTGGCCACGCAGCAGCTGGGCCTGCTGCTCGGCCTGGGTGCGGCGGCGCTCGGCGTCGCGCAGTTCGCGGTCGGCCTCGTCCATGTGCAGGCGGGCCTGGCGCATTTCCTCGTCGACGCTCATGCGCCGCTCCAACAGCTCCTCCAGCTTCAGGCGCAGCTCCTCCAGCGGCGCTTCGCCCTCTTCCAGGTTCAGGCTCAACTGTTCCTGGCGCTCGCTCAGGCGCGCAGCCTGCAACTCCAGGCGCTCCAGGGCCTGGCGCGTGGAGTCGTGCTGGGCCCGCAGCGAGCCCAGGCGCACGGCCAACTGGTGGGCGTGATCCTTGTGCTGTCGGGCCTCCTGGCGGATGCGGTCGAGGCCCTCGCGCAAGCGATCGCGACGGGCCAGCAGTTGTTCGCGCTGCTCGGTGTCCTGGGCCATCAGCTCCAAGGACTCCTGCAACAGCAGGCGCGCTTCGCCCAACTGCTCGTGCTCCAGGGCGCGCTGCTCCAGCAGCTCGGCCAATTCTTCCTGGAGCCGACGACGGCGCAGTTCCAGTTGCTCGGCGCGGGCGCGGCCAGCCGACAGCCGTGCCTTGAGCTCACCCTGCCGGCGGTTTTCGTCCTGGCTGCGCTGGCGCAGTTGCTCACGCTGCGCCTCCAGGTCGCGCTGCTGCCCGCGCAGCGCCTGGAGTTGCTGCTCGTGCTGCTCCAACTGCGCGGCCAGTTCCAGTTGTTCCTGGCCCAGGCGCTCGATTTCCTGACCTCGGGCCAGGACGCCCCCCTCGGACTCGCCCCCCCGGCTCACCCGCAGGAAATGCCGGCCGACCCAGTAGCCGTCGCGGCTGACCAGGCTCTGGCCGTCGCTCAACTGCTCGCGCAGCGCCAAGGCCTGCTCCAGGCTGTCCACCGGCCTGACCTGGCCAAGCCAGGGCGCCAGGTCGGTGCGCCCCTCGACCTTGTCCAGCAGGCTGCCCGGCCACCGCGCGCCCTCTTCGCCCGCCAGCAGCAGGCGCAGCTCGCCTTGCTCCAGGGCGGTGAAATCGAGGCGGGAGAAATCCTCCACCAGCACCGCCTGCAGGTCGGCACCGAGCACGGTTTCCACCGCCAGTTCCCAACCCGGCTCGACCCGCAACCCCTCGGCCAGGCGTGGACGCTGCTCCAGGCCCTGCCCACGCAGCCAGTCGGCGGCGCCGGCAGCGGGCTCCAGGGCGGCCTGCTGCAGCGCCTCCAGGGAGGCCAGGCGCCCCCCCAGGCGTTGCAGCTCGCCCTGCTGTTGCTGGTGGGCCTCGCCGGCCTGCTGCAGCTGTTCGCGCACCGCTTCGAGACGCTCGAGCACCGCCTGTTCGGCAAGCTGCAGCTCCTCGAGCAGCAGGTCGCTGCTGGCCACCTGCTCCGCCAGCTCCAGCATGGCGGCATCCTGCGGGTCGGCGCCGAGCTGGTCACGCTCCTCTCCCAGCTTGCGCTGGCGCTCGGCCAGGCGCTCCAGGCTGGACTCGAGCTGCTGCAGGCGCGCCTGTTGCACCTCGGCCTGGCGCCGCGGCTCGGCCGAACGGGTGTTGAAGCCGTCCCACTGCTCCTGCCAGCCGTGCATGCCCAGCTCGGCTTCCTCCAGGGCCGCCGCGGCTTCCTCGGCGGCGGCCAGGGTCAGTTCCTGCTCGGGCTCGAGCATGGCCAGCTCCTCGCCCAGGGTGGTTAGCAAGGTTCGGTCATGGCCCAGATGCGACTCGGTCTCAAGACGCGTGCGCTCGGCTTCCTTGAGGTCGTCCTGCAACTGGCGCAGGCGCTGCTGACCATGCTGGATGCTCTGCTCGACCCGGGCGATGTCGCCAGCCACCGAGTAGAAGCGCCCTTGTACCTGGTTGAAGCGCTCGGACAGCTCATGGTGCCCGTCACGCAGGCGCTCGATGCTGGCATCGGCGTTGCGCTGTTCGGCCACCAGGGCCTCGAAGGCCACTTCCTGGTCGCCGATGATCGTCTCGCGCTGGCGCACGCGCTCGTCCAGGTCACGCCAGCGCAGGGCCGACAGGCGCGCCTTGAGCTGGCGCTCATGGGCCTTGTACTCGCGGTACTTCTCGGCCGCCTGGGCCTGGCGGTGCAGGCGCTCGAGCTGGCGCTCGAGTTCCTCGCGCAGGTCGGTCAGGCGCGCCAGGTTCTCCTGGGTACGGCGGATACGGTTCTCGGTCTCGCGGCGGCGCTCCTTGTACTTGGAGATGCCCGCCGCCTCCTCGATGAAGTTGCGCAGCTCCTCGGGCTTGGCCTCGATCAGCTTGGAGATCATGCCCTGCTCGATGATCGAGTAGCTGCGCGGGCCGAGGCCGGTACCGAGGAAGATGTCGGTGATGTCGCGGCGCCGGCACTTGGTGCCGTTGAGGTAATAGGTGTTCTGCCCGTCGCGGGTGACCTTGCGGCGGATGGAGATCTCGGCGTAGGCGGCGTATTCGCCGACCAGGGTGGTTTCGCTGTTGTCGAACACCAGTTCGATGCTGGCCTGGCTCACCGGCTTGCGGCTGGTGGAGCCGTTGAAGATGACATCGGTCATCGACTCGCCGCGCAGGTTCTTGGCCGAACTCTCGCCCATCACCCAGCGCACCGCGTCGATGATGTTGGACTTGCCGCAGCCGTTGGGCCCCACCACTGCGGCCATGTTGCTGGGGAAGTTGACCGTGGTCGGGTCGACGAACGACTTGAACCCGGCCAGGCGAATGCACTTCAGGCGCATCGGTCAGGTCCGCGCCAAGGCCGCCAGCACCAGTTCGCAACTGCGCTGGCAATAGGCGACGAGCACCTCGCGGATGCGCGGCAGGTCGCGGGCGACCACGGCTTCGAGCAGGCGGGCGAACAGTTCGAGGTAGTCGTCCATGTTGGCCTGGCGCTGGTCCAGGGCCAGGTAGTAGGCACGGCTCATGGCCGGTTGCAGGTTCTCCACGGTTTCCTGCAGGTAAGGGTTGTCGGCGAACGGATAGGCCGCGCGCATCACCGCGAAGCTGTCGGCGACGAAGGTCTTGATGTCCTGGTCGGCATGGGCCTGCTGCAGGCGTTGCTGGATCGCCAGGAAGGGCTGCAGGTCGGTTTCACTGCGCCAGTTCTGCGCCACCGCGTTGCCCAACAGGATGTAGAACTCGCCCATCAGGGTGCACAGGCTGCGCACGCTGCGCTCGTCCAGTTCGGTCACATGGGCGCCACGACGCGGCAGGATCGCGACCAGATGGCGACGTTCGAGGATCAGCAATGCCTCGCGCACCGAGCCGCGGCTGACGTTCAGTGCCTGGGTGACCTTCTGCTCCTGGATGCGCTCGCCCGGCGCGAGCTCACCGCGGATGATCCGTTCGGCCAGGTAGTGGGCAATCTGCTCGGAGAGGCTGTCCGGCGCCTTGAACGTCATGGTTTTCCTTCAAACTCTTTGAACTGGGCACAAGGGCGCGATTGTAGCGCACTTGCCCACCGCTCGCGCAGCGCAACGTGGCGCTTTATTCGACCTGCGCAGCGACCGGCAAGTCGGCGCGAACTATGCTTGCAAGAGAGGCAGTGTGTGCGGCCGGGCAAGGACACAGATAATTTCTTGACCTTTGGGTCAGAAAAATATTGACCAAGAGGTCAAGCGTTGCTTAGAGTCCGTCCGAACAACAATAAAACCATTGCGAGGCCTTCCCCGTGATCCAGTTTCTCGTCAACCAGGAGCTGCAGAGTGAGCACGCCCTGGACCCGAACATGACGGTGCTGCAGTACTTGCGTGAGCACCTGGGCAAACCCGGCACCAAGGAAGGCTGCGCCAGCGGCGACTGCGGCGCCTGTACCGTGGTGGTGGGCGAGCTGGCCCAGGACGACCAGGGCCGCGACACCCTGCGCTACCGCAGCCTCAACTCGTGCCTGACCTTCGTCTCGTCGCTGCACGGCAAGCAACTGATCAGCGTCGAAGGCCTCAAGCACAAGGGCGAGCTGCACAGCGTGCAGCAGGCCATGGCCGACTGCCATGGCTCCCAGTGCGGCTTCTGCACCCCCGGCTTCGTCATGTCGCTGTTCGCCCTGCAGAAGAACAGCGACGGCCACGACCTGCACCATGCCCAGGAAGCCCTGGCCGGCAACCTGTGCCGCTGCACCGGCTACCGGCCGATCCTCGCCGCCGCCGAACAGAGCTGCGCCCGCCCCTGCCGCGACCAGTTCGACGAACAGCAGGCCCAAACCATCGCCCGCCTCAAGGCCATCGCCCCAAGCGAGACCGGCGAGCTCAACAGCGGCGACAAGCGCTGCCTGGTGCCGCTGACCGTGGCCGACCTGGCCGAGCTGTACAGCTCCCATCCCGAGGCACGCCTGCTGGCTGGCGGTACCGACCTGGCCCTGGAGGTCACCCAGTTCCACAAGACCTTGCCGGTGATGATCTACGTCGGTGGCGTGGCCGAGCTCAAGCGTATCGACAAGACCGCGACCCACCTGGAAATCGGTGCCGCCACCCCGCTGACCGACTGCTATACCGCGCTCAACGAGGAATACCCCGACTTCGGTGCCCTGCTGCACCGCTTCGCCTCGCTGCAGATCCGCAACCAGGGCACCCTGGGCGGGAACATCGGCAACGCCTCGCCGATCGGCGACTCGCCACCCCTGCTGATCGCCCTGGATACGCAGATCGTCCTGCGCCAGGGCGAGAACCAGCGCGTGCTGGCGCTGGAGGACTACTTCATCGACTACCGCATCACCGCGCGCCAGGACAGCGAGTTCATCGAGAAGGTCATCGTGCCGCGCGCCAGCAGCGACTGGACGTTCCGCGCCTACAAAGTGTCCAAGCGCCTGGACGACGACATCTCGGCGGTGTGCGCGGCGTTCAACCTGCGCATCGAGGACGGCGTGGTCAGCGGTGCACGGATCGCCTTCGGCGGCATGGCGGCGATCCCCAAGCGCGCCCGTGCCTGCGAGGCCGCGCTGCTCGGCAAGCCGTGGAACCAGGCGAGCGTCGAGCGTGCCTGCCAGGCCCTGGCCGAAGACTTCACCCCGCTCACGGATTTTCGCGCCAGCAAGGAATACCGCCTGCTGACCGCGCAGAACCTGCTGCGCAAGTATTTCATCGAACTGCAAACGCCGTACATCGAGACCCGGGTGACCGCATATGTCTAACCATCACTCAGCCAAGAGCCAGGCCGAGATGGCCGAACTGTTCCGCCAGGGCCTGACCACCGGTGTCGGCCGTAGCGTCAAGCACGACAGCGCCGACAAGCATGTGTCCGGTGAAGCGGTGTACATCGATGACCGCCTGGAATTCCCCAACCAGTTGCACGTCTATGCGCGCACCTCCGACCGCGCCCATGCACGCATCCTGCGCATCGACACCACGCCCTGCTATGCCTTCGAGGGCGTGCGCATCGCCATCACCCACGAGGACATCCCGGGCCTGAAGGACATTGGCCCGGTGGTCGCCGGCGACCCGCTGCTGGCCATCGACAAGGTCGAGTTCTTCGGCCAACCGGTGCTCGCCGTGGCCGCCCGCGACCTCGACACCGCACGCCGCGCAGCGATGGCGGCGATCGTCGAGTACGAGGACCTGGAGCCTGTGCTGGACGTGGTCGAGGCGTTTCGCAAGCAGCACTTCGTGCTCGACAGCCACACCCACCGGCGCGGTGATTCGAGCACGGCCCTGGCCAGCGCCCCGCACCGCCTGCAAGGCACCCTGCACATCGGTGGCCAGGAGCACTTCTACCTGGAGACGCAGATCTCTTCGGTGATGCCCACCGAGGATGGCGGCATGATCGTCTACTGCTCGACCCAGAACCCCACCGAGGTGCAGAAGCTGGTCGCCGAGGTGCTGGACGTGCCGATGAACAAGATCGTCGTCGACATGCGCCGCATGGGCGGTGGCTTCGGTGGCAAGGAGACCCAAGCCGCCAGCCCCGCCTGCCTGTGCGCGGTGATCGCCCGCCTGACCGGCCAGCCGACCAAGATGCGCCTGCCGCGCATGGAAGACATGACCATGACCGGCAAGCGTCACCCGTTCTACGTCGAATACGACGTGGGCTTCGACGACCAGGGCCGCCTGCATGGCATCAACCTGGACCTGGCCGGCAACTGCGGTTATTCGCCGGACCTCTCCGGCTCGATCGTCGACCGCGCCATGTTCCATTCCGACAACGCCTACTACCTGGGCGACGCCACGGTGCACGGCCACCGCTGCAAGACCAACACCGCCTCCAACACCGCCTACCGCGGCTTCGGCGGCCCCCAGGGCATGGTCGCCATCGAGCAGGTGATGGACCACATCGCCCGCCACCTGGCCCTCGACCCGCTGGCAGTGCGCAAGGCCAACTACTACGGCAAGACCGAGCGCAACGTCACCCACTACTACCAGACCGTCGAGCACAACATGCTCGAGGAAATGACCGCCGAACTCGAGGCCAGCGCCGACTATGCCGAGCGCCGCGAATCGATCCGGCGTTTCAACGAACACAGCCCGGTGCTCAAGAAGGGCCTGGCGCTGACCCCGGTCAAGTTCGGCATTTCGTTCACCGCTACCTTCCTCAACCAGGCCGGTGCGCTGATCCATATCTACACCGACGGCAGCATCCACCTGAACCACGGTGGCACCGAGATGGGCCAGGGCTTGAACACCAAGGTCGCCCAAGTGGTGGCGCAGGTGTTCCAGGTCGACTTCGGGCGCATCCAGATCACCGCCACCAACACCGACAAAGTGCCCAACACCTCGCCGACCGCGGCCTCCAGCGGCGCCGACCTCAACGGCAAGGCGGCGCAGAACGCCGCCGAGATTCTCAAGAAGCGCCTGACCGAATTCGCCGCCCGCCACTACAAGGTCACCGAGGAGGATGTGGAGTTCCGCAACGGCCATGTGCGCGTGCGCGACGAAATCATCAGCTTCGAGACCCTGGTGCAGCAGGCCTATTTCGCCCAGGTGTCGCTGTCGAGCACCGGCTTCTACCGCACGCCGAAGATCTACTACGACCGCGACCAGGCACGCGGCCGGCCGTTCTACTACTTCGCCTTCGGCGCCGCCTGCGTCGAGGTGATCGTCGACACCCTGACCGGCGAATACCGCATGCTGCGCGCCGACATCCTGCACGACGTCGGCGACTCGCTGAACCCGGCCATCGACATCGGCCAGGTGGAAGGTGGCTTCATCCAGGGCATGGGCTGGCTGACCACCGAGGAGCTGGTGTGGAACGCCAAGGGCAAGCTGATGACCAACGGCCCGGCCAGCTACAAGATCCCGGCCGTGGCCGACATGCCCCTGGACCTGCGGGTCAAGCTAGTGGAGAACCGCAAGAACCCCGAGGACACGGTGTTCCACTCCAAGGCCGTGGGCGAGCCGCCATTCATGCTCGGCATCGCCGCCTGGTGCGCACTCAAGGATGCGGTGGCGAGCATCGCCGACTACCGCGTGCAACCGGACATCGATGCCCCGGCAACGCCGGAGCGGGTGCTGTGGGGCTGCGAGCAGATGCGCAAGGCGGTGGCCCAGCGGCAATCTGTCGAACAGGAACTGGAAACCGTCACCCACTGACAGCGAAGAAACCCTGTGGGAGCGGGCAAGCCCGCTCCCACAGGGTCCGCGGCGCAACTTAGAGAGGTTGCATCATGCACCAATGGATCAACGCCCTCGCCGACCATCAAGCCCGCGGCGAACCCTGCGTTCTGGTGACCATCATCGAGGAGCGCGGCTCCACCCCGCGCAACGCCGGCTCGAAAATGGTGGTCAGTGCCACCGGCCTGTACGACACCATCGGCGGCGGCCACCTGGAGTACAAGGCCCTGCACATCGCCCGGCAGATGCTCCAGGAACAACGCGGCACGCCCCACCTGGAGCGCTTCAGCCTGGGCGCGAGCCTCGGCCAGTGCTGCGGCGGCGTCACCGTGCTGCTGTTCGAGCCCATGGCTGCGGTGCAGGCGCAGATCGCCGTGTTCGGCGCGGGCCATGTCGGCCGCGCTCTGGTACCCTTGCTCGCCGCGCTGCCCTGCCGGGTGCGCTGGATCGATTCGCGCGAGCAGGAATTCCCCCAGAGCATCCCCGCCGGGGTGACCAAGGTCGTCAGCGAGGAACCGGTCGACGAAGTCGCCGAGCTGCCCGCAGGCTGCTACTGCATCGTCATGACTCACAACCACCAGCTCGACCTGGAACTGACCGCGGCCATCCTCAAGCGCAACGACTTCACCTGGTTCGGCCTGATCGGCTCGAAGACCAAGCGGGTCAAGTTCGAGCACCGCCTGCGCGAGCGCGGCTACGACGACGCCGTGGTGGCGCGCATGCGCTGCCCGATGGGCCTGGCCGAGGTCAAGGGCAAGCTGCCGATCGAGATCGCCGTGTCCATCGCCGCGGAAATCATTGCCACCTACAACGCCTGCTTCGGCCAGCACGACGCTGCCGCCAATTCAGGCCCCATTGCCCAGTTGCTGCCGCCCTCCCGGCGCAGCCAAGCCATTTGACGAGACTGCCATGAGCGCAACCCGCAAAGCCTACCGAGCCGCCATCCTGCACAGCATCGACGACCCGGCCGAGGTGGGCCTCGACGCTTCCCACGAATATTTCGAAGACGGCCTGCTGGTGGTCGACGATGGCCGTATCAGTGCCATCGGCCATGCCAGCGAACTGCTGCCGACCCTGGAGGCCGGCATCGAGGTGGTGCACCACCGCGATGCCCTGATCACCCCGGGCTTCATCGACACCCACATCCACTTCCCGCAGACCGGCATGATCGGCTCCTACGGCGAGCAGTTGCTGGACTGGCTGAACACCTACACCTTCCCCTGCGAGAAGCAGTTCGCCGACAAGGATCACGCCGACAAGGTGGCGAAGATCTTCCTCAAGGAACTGCTGCGCAACGGCACCACCACCGCCCTGGTGTTCGGCAGCGTACACCCCGAGTCGGTCAATGCCTTGTTCGAGGAAGCCGAGCGCCTCGACCTGCGCATGATCGCCGGCAAGGTGATGATGGACCGCAATGCCCCCGACTACCTGACCGATACCGCCGAGTCGAGCTATACCCAGAGCAAGGCGCTGATCGAACGCTGGCACGGCAAGGGCCGCCTGCACTATGCGGTGACCCCGCGCTTCGCCCCGACCAGCACCCCGGAACAGTTGGCTCTGGCGGGCCAGTTGCTCAAGGAATACCCAGGCCTCTACCTGCACACCCACTTGTCCGAGAACCTCAAGGAGATCGACTGGGTCAAGGCGTTGTTCCCGGAGCAGAAGGGCTACCTGGACGTCTACGACCACTACCAACTGCTCGGCGAGCGCTCGGTGTTCGCCCATGGCGTGCACCTGTGCGACGAAGAGTGCCAGCGCCTGGCCGAGACCGGCTCGGCCGTGGCCTTCTGCCCGACCTCCAACCTGTTCCTCGGCAGCGGCCTGTTCAACCTGCCCCAGGCCGAGCGCTTCAAGGTCAACGTGGGCCTGGGCACCGACGTCGGCGCTGGCACCAGCTTCTCGTTGCTCAATACCCTGAACGAGGCGTACAAGGTCATGCAGCTGCAAGGCGCGCGCCTGCACCCGTACAAGTCCCTGTACCTGGCCACCCTCGGCGGCGCCCGCGCGCTGCGCCTGGACGATCGCATCGGCAGCCTGCGCCCGGGCCTGGATGCCGACTTCGTGGTGCTCGACTACAAGGCCACGCCGCTGCTGGACTACCGTATCCAGCAGTCCAGCAGCATCGAGGAAACCCTGTTCGTGCTCACCACCCTGGGCGACGACCGCACCGTGCGCCAGACCTACGCGGCAGGGCGCTGCGTGCACCAGCGCTAAGGGTCGCGTGCCCTTTGGGGGCGCTTCGCGCGCCCCACTGCCGCTAGGCCCTCAACGATCAGGTGCTGGCGCAAGCCCTCGGTACAGGGCCCCACCGATCGCCGCGCCAATCAGCGGCGCCAGCCAGAACAACCACAGCTGCTGCAGCGCCCAGCCACCGACGAACAGCGCCGGCCCAGTGCTACGCGCCGGGTTCACCGAGGTGTTGGTCACCGGGATGGAGATCAGGTGGATGAGGGTCAGGGCCAGGCCGATGGCAATCGGCGCGAAACCCGCCGGCGCCCGCGAGTCGGTGGCCCCCATGATGATCACCAGGAACATCGCGGTCATCACCACCTCGCTGGTGAACCCCGCCGCCAGCGAGTAGCCGCCCGGCGAATGCTCGGCATAGCCATTGGAAGCAAGCCCCGACGACAGCTCGAAGCCGGCCTTGCCGCTGGCGATGAAATAGATCACCGCCGCCGCCAGGATCGCGCCGATCACCTGGGCGACGATGTATGGCAGCAGTTCCTTGGCCGGAAACCGCCCGCCCACCACCAGCCCCAGCGACACCGCGGGGTTGAGATGACAACCGGAGATATGGCCGATGGCGAAGGCCATGGTCAGGACCGTGAGGCCGAATGCCAAGGCGACGCCGAGCACACCGATGCCGGTGGGAAAGCTGGCAGCCAGCACGGCACTGCCGCAGCCACCCAGGACCAGCCAGAAGGTGCCGACCAGCTCGGCACCCATGCGCTTACCCAGAGAAATAGTCATGGATCCTTCCTCAAGTAGTTGATGCGACACAGGCGCAAGCCCAACTGCTCGATGAAGGTTTGCAGAAATGAATCTAGCAGAGCCTTGGCCAAGGGCCAGTAGGTTGGCTATCAGCGGCCCCAATGCGCCAGCCCAGGCAAACGATCAACCCTTGGCCGACACCTTGGGCTTTTTCTGCAGCAGGTGCGAGAACACCGCATGCAGGTCGTCCGAGGCGCTCTCCTCGTCCAGGTTCAGCTTGCTGTCGATATGGTCCATGTGGTGCATCATCAGGCTCACCGCTTGGTCCAGGTCACGGGCCTCGATGGCGTCGATCAACTGCATGTGCTCGTCGTAGGAACAGTGCGAGCGGTTGCCGCTCTCGTACTGGGCGATGATCAGCGAGGTCTGCGACACCAGGCTGCGCTGGAAGCTGATCAGCGGCGCGTTGCCGGCCGCCTCGGCCAGCTTGAGGTGGAATTCGCCAGAGAGGCGAATCCCGGCACCCCGATCGCCACGGGAGAAACTGTCGCGCTCCTCGCGGACCATCTGGCGCAGTTCGTTCAATTGCTCGGCAGTGGCGTGCTGCACCGCCAGTTCGGTGATGGCGCGTTCGACCATGCGCCGGGAGAAGAACACCTGGCGCGCCTCCTCCACCGTCGGGCTGGCCACCACCGCGCCCCGGTTGGGTCGCAGCAGCACCACGCTTTCATGGGCCAGGCGCGACAAGGCGCGGCGGATGATGGTGCGGCTGACGCCGAAGATCTCGCCCAACGCTTCCTCGCTCAACTTGGTGCCCGGCGCCAGACGCTGCTCGAGGATGGCATCGAATACATGGGCGTAGACGATGTCGTCCTGGGTACCGCTGCGGCCGGCCTTGCCGTTGCGCGCAGGTTTCTTCAGAGGTTGCAGCTGTTCGTTCATGGGCACTCGAGCACGGGGATCCGCCAGTCGGACCTTGACTGTAATACCTGTCAGAGGGTGGCTGGCAAGTCCTGGAAAGAAAAATAAGGGATCAAGGTATCGGCCTATTGTACACAGGCATATCGATTTCTGCAGGTGGCCTTTGCCTATATAGCCACTGTGCGCCAGATCGTGCGAACAAAAGATAAAACATTATTTGCATTATTTGTACACAAAAGCATAATCCACCGAGCGACTTCTTGACCCGAAAGTCAACAAACCGGTCAGACGTCTGCCAATCCCCCTCGCGGAGCCGCCAAGTGCACGACGCAGGACCAAGGCTCCAGAACAACAAGAAAGACTTGAGGAGTACTCGCTGTGGAAAGCCGCAAATCCGACGCCCCTACGCTGGATCTCGCCCCACCGCTCGAAACGAGCTGGCTGGAGCGGATTTTCAAACTCAAGCAACATGGCAGCACCGTCAGGACCGAGCTGATCGCCGGGGTGACCACCTTCATCACCATGGCCTACATCATCTTCGTCAACCCCAACATCATGGCCGACGCCGGCATCGACCACGGTGCGGCATTCGTCGCCACCTGCATCTCCGCCGCCCTCGGTTGCCTGCTGATGGGCCTGTACGCCAACTGGCCGGTGGGCCTGGCACCGGGCATGGGGCTCAACGCCTTCTTCACCTATACCGTGGTCGCCACCATGGGCTACACCTGGGAGGCGGCGCTGGGTGCGGTATTCGTCTCCGGCGTGCTGTTCATGTTCCTGACCTTGTCGAGGGTGCGCGAGTGGCTGCTCAACAGCATCCCGGTGAGCCTGCGGCACGCGATGGGGGCCGGCGTCGGATTGTTTCTCGGACTGATCGGCCTCAAGACCGCGGGTATCATCGTCGACAGCCCGGCCACCCTGATCAAGCTCGGCTCGCTGCATGAGCCAGGCCCACTGCTGGCGGCGCTGTGCTTCCTGTCGATCGCCATCCTCAGCTACAAGCGCGTGTTCGGCGCGATCCTGATCAGCATCATCGGTGTCACCCTGGCCGGTTGGGGTCTGGGGCTGGTGAAGTTTGGCGGGGTCATGTCGATGCCGCCGAGCCTGGCGCCGACCTGGATGGCGATGGACGTGGCTGGCGTGTTCAACGTCAGCATGATCAGCGTGGTGCTGGCGTTCCTGTTCGTGCACATGTTCGATACCGCCGGCACCCTGATGGGCGTGGCGCAACGGGCCAACCTGGTGGCGCCGGACGGGCGTATCGAGAACCTGTCGCGGGCGTTGAAGGCAGACAGTTCCTCGAGCGTGTTCGGTGCCGTGGTAGGCGTACCGCCAGTGACCAGCTACGTCGAGAGTGCCGCAGGCGTCGCCGCCGGTGGTCGCACCGGCCTGACCGCCGTGGTGGTCGGCCTGCTGTTCGTCGCCGCCATGTTCTTCGCCCCGCTGGCCGGCATGATCCCGGCCTATGCCACCGCCGGTGCGCTGATCTACGTGGCCATGCTGATGATGGGCAGCATGGCGCACATCCACTGGGACGAAGCCACCGACAGCATTCCGGCGATCGTCACGGTAATCATGATGCCGCTGACCTTCTCGGTGGCCGACGGCATCGCCCTGGGCTTCATCAGCTACGTGGCGCTCAAGGCGGGGACCGGCAAGTACAAGGAAATCTCGGCCAGCCTGTGGGTGCTGTGCGCGATCTTCATTGCCAAGTTCGTGTTTCTTTGATTGCCAGGGGGTGGGCATTCGTTTACCCCTTTCCACCTGAAGTCGCCTGGGGCTGCATTTGCAGCCCTTTCGCGACACAAGGCCGCTCCCACAGGCATTGCGCTGAATGACCGAACAGCGCGGTGTCTGTGGGAGCGGCCTTGCCGGGGCGCCGTACCGGTCGGAAAGGGGCGCGCAGCGGCCCCAGCATTCTTTGACCTATCCGCGGACAAGCTGCTCCCAGAAACCCTGCCAGCCGAACTGTTCATGGTGCGACAGTGCAGCCCAGGGGACCGAACAGGCTTGCAAGTCGATCGCAGGCGAGGTGGTTTGCAGGCTTATCAGCGCGCCGAATCGCCGCGAAGGCCAACCCTGGCAACACACGTGGAATGCCCCCCGTCGAACAGGCTGCAAGCCCCAAATTCCAGACGAAAAAAAGCCCGCCAGTGTGAGAGCGGGCCAAGGACCTACGAAGATTCTTCTAGCGACCAACTAGCTTCCACGATAGGTCGAGTAACTGTAAGGCGAGATCAACAGCGGTACATGGTAGTGCTCCTGCTGCTCGTCGATGCCAAAGCGCAGCACCACGACATCCAGGAAGGCCGGCTCCGGCAGCTTCACACCGCGAGCACGGTAGTAATCGCCAGCGCTGAACTGCAGCTGGTACACGCCGGTACGGTAGTCGTCACCCTGCAACAGCGGCGCGTCGACGCGGCCATCGCTGTTGGTCAGGGCAGTGTTCACCAGCTCCAGTTGCTGGCCTTCGACACGGTACAGCTCGACCTTGATCGAGCTGCCCGGGCAGCCGTGAGCGGCATCCAGTACGTGTGTGGTCAAACGTCCCATTTGCTTGTCGCCTCTTGTTCAATCTGTGGGCAAAAAATACACGGCTAGCACCACGCCCAGGGGCCTGTGGTGTGCGGGAGTAACGCCATTAAGACATTTTCTCGATAAATTGTACACAATTTTCTATCACCCTCTTCCAGCGCGCGCCTTCCCTCCCCACAACAGAGCCCATCAGTCGCAAAGACAGGCTCCGTGCCGACGTCGGCGTCATTAGCTGACCGATCAGGCAGGTTTCTTGCAACGTATTCCCAACCGACAAATGGGAAGAAATGCGGAAAAACGGGCTTACAAAAGGATTCAGAAGTTGTATACAATCACCTCATCCGGTGAGTGCGACATCCCGACGCGGCCCGCCCACCACCCGCACTAACGTACAAGAAGGAAGACTGCAGTGAGCGCTGACTATCCTCGCGACCTGATCGGTTACGGCAACACTCCACCTCACCCGCGCTGGCCGGGGAATGCCCGCATCGCCCTGTCTTTCGTGCTCAACTATGAAGAAGGCGGCGAGCGCAACATCCTGCACGGCGACAAGGAATCCGAAGCCTTCCTTTCCGAGATGGTCGCCGCCCAGCCCCTGCAGGGCCAGCGCAACATGTGCATGGAGTCGCTCTACGAGTATGGCAGCCGTGCCGGCGTATGGCGCCTGCTCAAGCTGTTCAAGGACAGCGGCGTCCCGCTCACCGTCTTCGCCGTGGCCATGGCCGCCCAGCGCCACCCCGACGTGATCCGCGCCATGGTCGAGGCCGGCCACGAGATCTGCAGCCACGGCTACCGCTGGATCGACTACCAGAACATGGACGAGGCCCAGGAGCGCGAGCACATGCTCGAAGCCATCCGCATCCTCACCGAACTGACCGGCGAGCGCCCGCTGGGCTGGTACACCGGCCGCACCGGCCCGAACACCCGTCGCCTGGTGATGGAGGAAGGCGGTTTTCTCTATGACAGCGACACCTACGACGACGACCTGCCCTACTGGGAGCCGAACAACCCGACCGGCAAGCCGCACCTGGTGATCCCCTACACCCTGGACACCAACGACATGCGTTTCACCCAGGTCCAGGGCTTCAACTGCGGCGAGCAGTTCTTCCAGTACCTCAAGGACGCCTTCGACGTGCTCTACGAAGAAGGCGCCGAGACACCGAAAATGCTGTCGATCGGCCTGCATTGCCGCCTGGTCGGCCGCCCGGCACGCCTGGCCGCGCTCAAGCGCTTCATCGACTACGCCAAGAGCCACGAGCAGGTCTGGTTCGCCCGTCGCGTGGACATCGCCCGCCACTGGCACGCCACCCACCCGTACAAGAAAGAGAACGCCTGATGACCGCCTTCAAGACCCTCAAGCCATCGACCCTGGAGCGTGACGCCTTCGTCAAGGCCTTCGCCGACATCTACGAGCACTCGCCGTGGGTCGCCGAAAAAGCCTACGATCTCGGCCAACTGGGCGAGCTGGACGAGATCGAGGCGCTGCACCAGCGCATGAGCGACATCCTGCTCAGCGCCAGCCACGACGAGCAACTGGCGCTGATCAATGCGCACCCGGACCTGGCAGGTAAAGCGGCCATCCAGGGCGAACTGACCGAATCGAGCACCAACGAACAGGCTGGCGCCGGCATCCACCAGTGCACGCCCGAGGAATTCGCCCGCTTCACCGAACTCAACGATGCCTACAAGGCCAAGTTCAAGTTCCCGTTCATCATGGCGGTCAAGGGCAGCAACCGGCACCAGATCCTCGCCGCCTTCGAGAAGCGTATCCACAACGACGTCGATACCGAGTTCAAGGAAGCGCTGGCGCAGATCAACCTGATCGCCCTGTTCCGCCTGCTGCAACTTTAAGAGACGGTGCCCGGCCGGCCCCGAGCGCGCGACGCGATCGCCCCGGGGCCGGCCTCTCACCCTGAATAGAACACAGAACAAAGAGATAACCGCATGCGCACACTCATGATCGAGCCCCTGACCAAAGAAGCCTTCGCCCCCTTCGGTGACGTGATCGAAACCGACGGCAGCGACCACTTCATGATCAACAACGGTTCGACCATGCGCTTCCACAAGCTCGCCACGGTCGAGACCGCCGAGCCCGAGGACAAGGCGATCATCAGCATCTTCCGCGCCGACGCCCTGGAGATGCCTTTGACCGTGCGCATGCTGGAACGCCATCCGCTGGGCAGCCAGGCTTTCATCCCGCTGCTCGGCAACCCCTTTCTGATCGTGGTCGCGCCCGTTGGCGATGCACCTGTATCAGGCTTGGTCCGAGCCTTCCGCAGTAATGGCAGGCAGGGCGTTAATTACCATCGCGGCGTCTGGCACCACCCGGTGCTGACGATCGAAAAGCGGGATGACTTCCTGGTGGTTGATCGCAGTGGTTCTGGCAACAACTGCGACGAGCATTACTTCACCGAGGAACAGATGCTGATCCTCAATCCCCACCAATAAGAAAAGGTCGGTCATCGCGTCGGTGACCGGCATGAGGTACATACTGTGGAAGCACACCTTCACGAATGGCTGAACCTGAGCATTCGCTGGGTTCACATGATCACCGGTATCGCCTGGATCGGTGCGTCGTTCTACTTCGTCTGGTTGGAGAACAACCTCAACCGCAGCAGCCCGCGCGAAGGGCTGTCGGGTGACCTCTGGGCCATCCACGGCGGCGGTATCTACCACCTGGAGAAGTACAAGCTCGCCCCGCCGAAGATGCCGGAGAACCTGCACTGGTTCAAATGGGAAGCCTACTTCACCTGGCTGTCCGGTATCGCCCTGCTGTGCGTGGTGTTCTACTGGAACCCGACCCTCTACCTGCTGGCACCCGGCAGCACCCTGAGCGGTGCCGAGGGCGTGGCCATCGGTATCGGCTCGCTGATCGCCGGCTGGTTCATCTACGACTTCCTCTGCGACTCGCCCCTGGGCAAGCGCCCCGCCCTGCTCGGCGGCGTGCTGTTCGTGCTGATCATCGCCGCCTGCTGGGGCTTCAGCCTGGTGTTCAGCGGCCGCGGTGCCTACCTGCACACCGGCGCGATCATCGGCACCATCATGGTCGGCAACGTGTTCCGCATCATCATGCCGGCCCAGCGCCAGCTGGTGGCGGCGATCGAGAAGAACGAAACCCCTGACCCGGTACTGCCGGCCAAGGGCCTGCTGCGTTCGCGCCACAACAACTACTTCACCCTGCCGGTGCTGTTCATCATGATCAGCAACCACTTCCCGAGCACTTACGGCAGCCAGTACAACTGGTTGATCCTGGCCGGGATCGCAGTGGCCGCGGTACTGATCCGTCACTACTTCAACACCCGCCACGACAGCAACAAGTACGCCTGGACCCTGCCCGTCGGCGCCCTGGCGATGATCTGCCTGGCCTATGTGACCGGTCCCAAGCCGATGTCGGTAGCCCCTGAGCAGGCCGCGATCGAGTACCAGCCGCTGCCAGCCACTGCCGTCGGTGGCAAGACCGCCGCCGAGCGGCGCGCCGAGGAAGCCGCCAAGGCCGCCGAGGCTCCAGCCGCTGCAGCCGAGGCCCCGGCCACCGCACAGGTCGCCCCGGGTGGTTTCGAGAAGATCCACACCGTCATCCAGGAACGCTGCACCGTGTGCCACTCGGCCAAGCCGACCAGCCCGCTGTTCAGCACCGCCCCTGGCGGCGTGGTGTTCGACACCCCGCAGCAGATCCAGGCCCAGGCCGCGCGCATCCAAGCGCAGGCTGTCGCCAGCCAGATCATGCCGCTGGGCAACATCACCCAGATGACCCAGGAAGAACGCAACCTGGTCGGTGCCTGGATCGCCAAAGGCGCTCCGGTCAACTGACCCAGGCAACAGCTGCGAGCCACAAGCTCCACGCTGCACGTAGTACGTAACAAGCAAGCATCGAGCGTCAGGCTTCAACGCGGGAACCCCAGGCTTTTTCTTGAAGCCTGCCGCCTGAAGCCTGGCGCTTGGATCCGAGAATAAAAACAAAACTCGAGGTGCTGCATGTCCGAGTCACGCAAGGCGTACATCCCCGTTGCGCCCCCACGACAACCCCTACCCCTGTTCCAACTGATTCTGGTGGGCCTGCAACATGTACTGCTGATGTATGGCGGCGCGATCGCCGTGCCCCTGATCATCGGCCAGGCCGCTGGGCTGTCTCGTGAAGAAGTCGCTTTCCTGATCAACGCCGACCTGCTGGTCGCCGGCGTCGCCACCATCGTCCAGTCGTTCGGCATCGGCCCGGTGGGTATCCGCATGCCAGTGATGATGGGTGCCAGCTTCGCCGCCGTCGGCAGCATGGTGGCCATGGCTGGCATGCCGGGCGTGGGCCTGCAGGGGATCTTCGGCGCGACCATCGCCGCCGGGTTCTTCGGCATGCTGATCGCGCCGTTCATGTCCAAGGTGGTGCGCTTCTTCCCACCGCTGGTCACCGGCACGGTGATCACCTCGATCGGCCTGTCGCTGTTCCCGGTCGCGGTCAACTGGGCCGGTGGTGGCCATGAGGCCGAGACCTTCGGCTCGCCCATCTACCTGCTGGTGGCCGGCCTGGTGCTGTCGGTGATCCTGCTGATCAACCGCTTCATGCGCGGCTTCTGGGTCAATGTCTCGGTGCTGGTAGGCATGGGCCTGGGCTACGTCCTGGCCGGCTCGATCGGCATGGTCGACCTCTCCGGCCTCTCCCAGGCGCCGTGGCTGCAGGTGGTCACCCCGCTGCACTTCGGCATGCCGACCTTCAGCCTGGCGCCGATCCTGTCCATGTGCCTGGTGGTGGTGATCATCTTCGTCGAGTCCACCGGCATGTTCCTCGCCCTGGGCAAGGTCACCGACCGCGAAGTCACCCCGGGCATGCTGCGTCGCGGCCTGATGTGCGACGCCGGCGCCTCGTTCGTCGCCGGTTTCTTCAACACCTTCACCCACTCCTCCTTCGCCCAGAACATCGGCCTGGTGCAGATGACCGGGGTGCGCTGCCGCTACGTCACCGTGGTCGCGGGCGCCTTGCTGATCCTGCTCAGCCTGCTGCCGAAGGCGGCCTTCCTGATCGCCTCGATCCCGCCCGCGGTCCTCGGTGGCGCGTCCATCGCCATGTTCGGCATGGTCACCGCCACGGGGATCAAGATCCTCCAGGAAGCGGACATCTCCGATCGGCGCAACCAGTTGCTGGTGGCGGTCAGCGTCGGCCTCGGCCTGATCCCCGTGGTCCGACCGGAGTTCTTCGCGCAGTTGCCCCAGTGGATGGAGCCCATCACCCACAGCGGCATCGCCATGGCCACGGTCAGTGCACTGGTGCTGAACCTGCTGTTCAACATCCTCGGTGGCGCTGACCGCGCGGCGCACAACGACGCCTGTCACCAGCACTGAGCCAGACGGGGGGGCGGCCTGCGCCGCCCCCTCGTTCCCCCCGTCGTAACCGCTGGACCGTCGGCCCGCCGGAATGGGCCGTCCGGGGCGCCTGCGCGCCAAAAAAACGCCAACAAAAACAATAAGTCCGGGAATCACGACATGAAGCGCATCACCTCGTCCCTGCTGCTGGGCAGCAGCCTCTTGGCCACCCTCCCCGCGTTCGCGGGCGACCTGCTGGAGTGGCATGGCGAAAGCCTGACCTACCTGTACGGCAAGGACTTCAAGATCAACCCCCGCATCCAGCAAACGCTGACGTTCGAGCACGCCAACCGCTGGAAGTATGGCGACACCTTCCTGTTCATCGACAAGATCTTCTACAACGGCCAGGCCGACCCGAACAAAGGCGTCACCACCTATTACGGCGAGTTCAGTCCGCGCCTGTCGTTCGGCAAGATCTTCGACCGCAAGCTCGAGTTCGGCCCGGTCAAGGACGTGCTGCTGGCCATGACCTACGAGAGCGGCGAAGGCGACAACGAGGCCTACCTGATCGGCCCCGGTTTCAGCCTGGCGATCCCCGGCTTCAACTACTTCAACCTGAACTTCTACTGGCGCAACACCGAAGGCAGCCGACCGGGCGACAATGTCTGGCAGATCACCCCGAGCTGGTCCTACACCATCCCCGTGGGCAACTCCGACCTGCTCATCGACGGCTACATCGACTGGGTGGTGGACAACGACGAGACCCGCCGAGGCACCTACCACGCCAACCTGCAGTTCAACCCACAGGTCAAGTACGACCTGGGCAAGGCCCTGAACCTGGGCGCCAAGCAGCTCTACGTGGGTATCGAATACAGCTATTGGAAGGACAAGTACGGCATCGACAGCCGCGGCAACCTGGACAGCAACCAGAGCGTGACCAGTGCCTTGGTGAAGGTACACTTCTAAAAGTTGACTCATAAATCAGGTTTTATGACATAGTGCGCCAGGACGGAGCACTTGAGGCAAGGCGCGCAAGTGAGTAATCTGCGCGCCCCCTCGATCGGGGCAGGACGGACCCTGCCCGCGTTTACTGACCGCTCAGTCAATGAATTCGGGCGGTTGGCCAACGTGTTGCCAGCCTGAAATACCCATTTTCATCCGTTCAGAACGAAGTCGAGCAGGATGGTTGTGACTAACCCGGAAAGGTTGGCGCAGCTCTTGCCAAACAGCTGTGGCCAATCGAAAAAAGCTGACCCAAAAGACAAAAATAGCGCCGCAGAGCGCTGACAACAGATCCAATCAAGGGAGCGACCCACGCAATGCGTACCCTCAACAGCCTGATCCTCGCCGGCGGCCTGCTGGCTTGCGGTACCAGTTTCGCCGGCGACCTGCTGCAATGGCAGAACAACAGCCTCACCTACCTGTGGGGCAAGAACTTCAAGGTGAACCCTGACATCCAGCAGACCTTCACCTTCGAGCACGCCGACGGCTGGAAGTACGGCGACAACTTCATCTTCATCGACAAGATCTTCTACCAAGGCAAGAAAGACGCCAACAACGGCCCGAACACCTACTACGGCGAGATCAGCCCGCGCCTGTCGTTCGGCAAGATCTTCGACCAGCAGCTGGCGTTCGGCCCGGTCAAGGACGTGCTCCTGGCGATGACCTACGAGTTCGGCGAAGGTGACACCGAGGCCTACCTGATCGGCCCCGGCTTCGACCTGGACATCCCAGGCTTCGACTACTTCCAGCTGAACTTCTACCAGCGCACCACCGATGGCAGCCGCCCGGGTGACAATGTCTGGCAGATCACCCCGGTGTGGTCGTACACCATTCCCGTGGGTTCGTCCGACCTGCTCATCGACGGCTTCATGGACTGGGTGGTGGACAACGACGAGAACCGCCGCGGCACCTACCAGGCCAACCTGCACTTCAACCCGCAGGTCAAGTACGACCTGGGCAAGGCGCTCAAGCTTGGCGAGAAGCAGTTGTACGTGGGTATCGAGTACGACTACTGGAAGAACAAGTACGGCATCAAGGACAGCGATGCGTTCACGACCGACCAGAACACCATGAGCTTCCTGCTCAAGGTGCACTTCTGACCTGAGCATGCGGGAGCGGGCTTGTCTGCGAATGCGCCTGTCCCGGTATCACCGGAGCATGGCAAGGGCGGCGCCCTTGTTCGCGGGCAAGCCCGCTCCCACAAGGCCCCTGCACACCGCGCCACTCGTGATCGGCTCGCAACCCTGGGAGCGAGCCTGCCAAGGCACCGAACCGCCGCGATCCGGGGCATCGCCCCAGCCATCCTCCGCTCAAGCCGCTGGCCGCAGCGCCCGCCACAGCTTGCCCACCACACTGACTACCGCCAGCACCACGGCCCCGGCCACGACTCCAGCCACACCATTGAGCAACGCGCCGGTCAATGCCCCACCCCGCCCGTCGCTGAACGCCTCGATGGCATGGTGCAGCGGCGCGATGCCATGCACCAGGATCCCGCCACCGACCAGGAACATCGCCGCAGTGCCGATCACCGACAGGCTCTTCATCATGTACGGCGCCGCGCGCAGGATGCCATTGCCCACCGCGCGGGCAATCGGCGAGGCTTTCTGGGTCATCCACAGCCCCAGGTCGTCGAGCTTGACGATCCCACCCACCAAGCCATAGACACCGATGGTCATGACGATGGCGATACCCGACAGCACGATGATCTGCTGGCTCAGCGGCGCATCGGCCACGGTGCCCAGGGTGATGGCGATGATTTCCGCCGAGAGGATGAAGTCGGTGCGCACCGCTCCCTTGATCTTGGTTTTCTCGTAGGCCACCAGGTCGATCTCGGGGTCGGCCACCGCCTCCTTGCGCGCACTGTGCTCGGCCTCATCCTCGGCCTTGCTGTGCAGGAACCGGTGCGCCAGCTTCTCGAAGCCCTCGAAGCACAGGTAGGCACCGCCGAGCATCAACAGCGGCGTCACCGCCCAGGGGATGAAGGCACTGATCAGCAGCGCCGCCGGCACCAGGATCGCCTTGTTCACCAACGAGCCCTTGGCCACCGCCCAGACCACCGGGATCTCCCGCTCGGCCCGTACGCCCGTGACCTGCTGGGCATTGAGTGCCAGGTCGTCGCCCAGCACGCCTGCGGTCTTCTTCGCCGCGACCTTGGTCATCACCGAGACATCGTCCAGTACCGTGGCGATGTCGTCGATCAACACCAGTAGACTGCTTCCTGCCATGTTCACCTGCTTCCGAGGGGTTGTGAGAAGCTCGAATTCTAGCCCAGGGATGCTGCCTTGAGCGCCCGGCGAAGCGGGTGCTACCATGCCGGACCCTCCTAGAGGTGGCCAGACAAAGGAAGATTCCCGACAATGAGCACCATTCGCGAGCGCAACAAGGAACTGATCCTGCGCGCAGCCAGCGAGGAATTCGCCGACAAGGGCTTCGCCGCCACCAAGACCAGCGACATCGCCGCCAAGGCCGGGCTGCCCAAGCCGAACGTCTACTACTACTTCAAGTCCAAGGAAAACCTCTACCGCGAAGTGCTGGAAAGCATCATCGCGCCGATCATGCAGGCCTCCACGCCGTTCAATGCCGACGGCGACCCCAGGGAAGTGCTGAGCGCGTATATCCGCTCGAAGATCCGCATTTCCCGCGACCTGCCCCATGCCTCCAAGGTGTTCGCCAGCGAAATCATGCATGGCGCCCCGCACCTTTCACCGAAGCAGGTGGAGCAGCTCAACGAACAGGCACGGCACAACATCGAGTGCATCCAGCGCTGGATCGAGCGCAAGCAGATCGCCCCGGTCGACCCTCACCACCTGATGTTCAGCATCTGGGCGGCGACCCAGACCTATGCCGACTTCGACTGGCAGATCGCGGTGGTGACCGGCAAGGCCAAGCTCGCCGACAGTGACTACGACGCGGCGGCGCAGACCATCATTCGCTTGGTGCTCAAGGGCTGCGAGCCCGAGGCCGCCTGAACCTCACTGGGGCCGCTTCGCGCCCCTCGCGGCACGAGGCCGCTCCCACGGGCCATGCGCTCTTCTCAAGCACAGCGCCGAACCTGTGGGAGCGGCCTCGTGCCGCGAATGGGCTGCCAAGCAGCCCCTTGCACCGTCAACGGATCACGCCACTACACCGGCATCCGCCGTCAACCCCACCTCCTCGATCGCACTGATCGCGCACTGCTCGTCAATATCCGAGGTATCGCCGCTGATCCCCACCGCTCCCAGCACCTTGCCGTCCTGATCGCGCACCAGCACACCACCCGGCGCCGGCACCACCGGGCGCTCGCCCAGGCCATTGAGCGCGGCGAAGAACGCCGGGCGCTGCTGGGCATCCAGCGCCAGCAGGCGCGACCCCTTGCCCACGGCGACAGCTCCCCAGGCCTTGCCTATCGCCACCTGCGGACGCAGCAGGCTGGCGCCATCCTCGCGTTGCAGCGCCAATAGATGCCCGCCGGCATCCAGCACCGCCACCGTCAACGGTGCGGCGTCGATCTTGCGGCCAGCGGCCAGCGCGGCGTTCACCAGGCTGACAGCGACTTTCAGGGTCAATGCGTTCATGGAAAGGTCCTCTTCTTGTTGTGAGAAGCCCTGAGGGCAGTTGAAAACCGATAGCTCAATAGAACACAACGCTCATACTTTTTGTATACAATATTTTTAAAATATCGTGCACGACACGGCGAAACCCAGTTTTCAAGGGCATTCCGACGAACGCCACTTCCCGGGATGAAAATGGATTGACCTAAGCCGCTGAGCGTGAATACACTCTACCGCAAAGCAAGTTGTATACAATTACAAAATCGATGAGGCACAAACCATGAGCAAAATGAGAGCAATCGATGCAGCCGTTCTGGTCATGCGCCGTGAAGGTGTAGATACCGCGTTCGGCATCCCGGGGGCTGCCATCAACCCGCTGTACTCGGCCCTGAAGAAAGTCGGTGGCATCGATCACGTCCTCGCTCGTCACGTCGAAGGCGCCTCGCACATGGCCGAGGGCTACACCCGCGCCAACCCCGGCAACATCGGCGTGTGCATCGGCACCTCCGGCCCTGCCGGCACCGACATGGTCACCGGCCTGTACAGTGCCTCGGCCGACTCCATCCCGATCCTCTGCATCACCGGCCAGGCCCCGCGCGCACGCCTGCACAAGGAAGACTTCCAGGCCGTCGACATCACCAACATCGTCAAGCCGGTGACCAAGTGGGCCACCACCGTCCTGGAACCGGGCCAGGTGCCCTACGCCTTCCAGAAAGCCTTCTACGAAATGCGCACCGGCCGCCCGGGCCCCGTGCTGATCGACCTGCCGTTCGACGTGCAGATGGCCGAGATCGAATTCGACATCGACGCCTACGAACCCCTGCCGGTCCACAAGCCAGCGGCCAACCGCGTCCAGGCCGAGAAGGCCCTGGCCATGCTCAATGAAGCCGAGCGCCCGCTGATCGTCGCCGGTGGCGGCATCATCAACGCCGACGCCAGCGACAAGCTGGTCGAGTTCGCCGAACTGACCGGCGTGCCGGTCATCCCGACCCTGATGGGCTGGGGCACCATCCCTGACGACCACCCGCAGATGGTCGGCATGGTCGGCCTGCAAACCTCGCACCGCTACGGCAACGCCACCCTGCTCAAGTCCGACCTGGTGTTCGGCATCGGCAACCGCTGGGCCAACCGCCACACCGGTTCGGTCGACGTCTACACCGAAGGCCGCACCTTCATCCACGTGGACATCGAACCGACCCAGATCGGCCGCGTGTTCACCCCCGACCTGGGGATCGTCTCCGATGCCGGCGCCGCGCTGGATGCCTTCATCGAAGTGGCCCGCGAGTGGAAGGCCGCCGGCAAGCTCAAGAACCGCGGCGAGTGGCTGCAAGACTGCCAGCAGCGCAAGTCGAGCCTGCAGCGCAAGACCCACTTCGACAACGTGCCGGTCAAGCCGCAGCGCGTCTACGAAGAGATGAACCAAGTGTTCGGCAAGGACACCTGCTACGTCAGCACCATCGGCCTGTCGCAGATCGCCGGCGCGCAGTTCCTGCACGTGTACAAGCCGCGTCACTGGATCAACTGCGGCCAGGCCGGCCCGCTGGGCTGGACCATCCCCGCCGCCCTGGGCGTGGTCAAGGCCGATCCCAAGCGCAAGGTCGTCGCGCTGTCGGGTGACTACGACTTCCAGTTCATGATCGAAGAGCTGGCCGTGGGCGCGCAGTTCAACCTGCCCTACGTCCACGTGCTGGTGAACAACGCCTACCTCGGCCTGATCCGCCAGGCCCAGCGTGGCTTCGACATGGATTACTGTGTTCAACTGGCGTTCGAGAACATCAACGCCACCGAAGCCAACAACTACGGCGTGGACCACGTGGCCGTGGTCGAAGGCCTGGGTTGCAAGGCACTGCGCGTGTTCGAGCCGGCCGAGATCGCCCCTGCCCTGCTCAAGGCGCAGAAGATGGCCGAAGAACACAGGGTGCCGGTGGTGGTCGAGGTGATTCTCGAGCGTGTGACCAACATTTCCATGGGTACCGAGATCAACGCGGTCAACGAGTTCGAAGACCTGGCCCTGGTCGGCAACGACGCGCCTACCGCGATCTCGCTGCTGGACTGACCGCCTGACGCCCCCGTGCCGGCTGTGCCGGGGGCTTTCATCTGCAAGGAGACAACCATGCCTCGCTTCGCTGCCAACCTGTCCATGCTGTTCACCGAGCAGGACTTCCTGGCCCGCTTCAAGGCCGCCGCCGACGCTGGCTTCAGCGGTGTCGAATACCTCTTCCCGTACGATTTCAGCGCCGCCGAGATCAAGCAACAGCTCGACGCCCACGGCCTGACCCAGGTGCTGTTCAACCTCCCGGCGGGCGATTGGGCGCAAGGCGAGCGCGGCATCGCCTGCCACCCCGACCGCGTCGAGGAATTCCGCGCCGGGGTCGACAAGGCCATCGAATACGCCAAGGTCCTGGGCAACACCCAGGTCAACTGCCTGGCCGGCATCCGCCCACAAGGCCCGGACTGCGCCACCGTGCGCAAGACCTTCGTCGACAACCTCAAGTACGCCGCCGACAAGCTCGAAGCCGCCGGTATCCGCCTGGTCATGGAAATGATCAACACCCGCGACATCCCCGGCTTCTACCTGAACACCACCAAACAGGCCCTGGAGATCCAGGCCGAAGTCGGCAGCGCCAACCTGTTCCTGCAGTACGACATCTATCACATGCAGATCATGGAAGGTGACCTGGCGCGCACCATGGAAGCCAACCTGAAGTTGATCAACCACATTCAGCTGGCCGACAACCCCGGCCGCAACGAACCTGGCACCGGCGAGATCAACTACCGCTTCCTGTTCGAACACCTGGACCGCATCGGCTACCAGGGCTGGGTGGGCGCGGAGTACAAGCCACTGACCACCACCGAGGCGGGCCTGGGCTGGCTGAAGACCCACAACGCGATCTGAGAATGCTCTCGAAGGGGCAGCCCCGGCTGGCTTCCATATTCCCAGCGTCGCCTGCTCCACCGAGATTCAACAAATACAACGAGGTAATCTCTCATGGCTAAAATCGGTTTCATCGGCACCGGCATCATGGGCAAGCCCATGGCCCAGAACCTGCAAAAAGCAGGTCACAGCCTCTTCGTTTCCACCCACCACGATGCCGCTCCGGCCGACCTGATCGCCGCAGGCGCCGTCGCCCTGGCCAACCCGAAGGAAGTGGCCCAGGAAGCCGAGTTCATCATCGTCATGGTCCCCGACACCCCACAGGTCGAAGCCGTCCTGTTCGGTGAAAACGGCGTGGCCGAAGGCGTTGGCCCGAACAAGATCGTGATCGACATGAGCTCGATCTCGCCCACCGCCACCAAGGTCTTCGCCGAGAAGATCAAGGCCACCGGCGCCGCCTACCTGGACGCCCCGGTCTCCGGCGGTGAAGTCGGCGCCAAGGCCGGCACCCTGAGCATCATGGTCGGCGGCTGCCCGAACGCCTTCGAACGCGCCCTGCCGCTGTTCGAGGCCATGGGCAAGAACATCACCCGCGTCGGCGGCAATGGCGACGGCCAGACCGCCAAGGTGGCCAACCAGATCATCGTCGCCCTGAACATCCAGGCCGTCGGCGAGGCCCTGCTGTTCGCCGCCAAGAACGGCGCCGACCCGGCCAAGGTCCGCGAAGCGCTGATGGGCGGCTTCGCCTCCTCGAAAATCCTCGAAGTGCATGCCGAGCGCATGATCAAGGGCACCTTCGACCCGGGCTTTCGCATCAACCTGCACCAGAAGGACCTGAACCTGGCCCTGCAAGGCGCCAAGGAGCTAGGCATCAACCTGCCCAACACCTCCAACGCCCAGCAAGTGTTCAGCACCTGCGTCGCCCTCGGCGGCGGCAACTGGGACCACTCGGCGCTGATCAAAGGCCTGGAGCACATGGCCAACTTCTCGATCCGCGACGACAAGTGAGCTTCAAGCGGCAAGCTTCAAGCGGCAAGTAGAAGCAGCCCTGCGTTCTCTTGCGGCTTGTAGCTCGAAGCTTGCAGCTGGAAGACCGCCCCTGGTTCGGCCTGCACGGAGGCAGATCCGGGGGCGTTTTCGATTCTGCAGAACAACAATAATTTGGGAGCCTGCCATGTCGGTCGATCCGCAAAAACTACTCCGCGAGCTGTTCGACACAGCCATCGCCGCCGCCCACCCCCGCCAGGTCCTCGAACCCCACCTGCCCACCGACCGCACCGGCCGGGTCATCGTCATCGGTGCCGGCAAGGCCGCCGCGGCCATGGCCGAAGTAGTCGAGAAGAGCTGGCAAGGCGAAGTCTCCGGCCTGGTGGTGACCCGCTACGGCCATGGCGCCAACTGCCAGAAGATCGAGGTGGTCGAAGCCGCCCACCCCGTCCCCGATGCCGCCGGCCTGGCCGTGGCCAAGCGCGTGCTCGAACTGGTCAGCGACCTGAGCGAAGACGACCGGGTGATCTTCCTGCTCTCCGGCGGTGGCTCGGCCCTGCTGGCACTGCCCGCCGAAGGCCTGACCCTGGCCGACAAGCAACAGATCAACAAGGCCCTGCTCAAGTCCGGCGCCACCATCGGCGAGATGAACTGCGTGCGCAAGCACCTCTCGGCGATCAAGGGCGGGCGCCTGGCCAAGGCCTGCTGGCCGGCCACGGTCTACACCTATGCGATTTCCGATGTACCGGGCGACCTGGCCACGGTCATCGCCTCCGGCCCCACCGTGGCCGACCCGAGCACCCGCGCCGATGCCCTGGCCATCCTCAAGCGCTACGCCATCGACGCGCCCAAGGCGGTCATCGACTGGCTCAACGACCCGGCCTCGGAAACCGTCAAGGCCGACGACCCGGCCCTGGCGCGCAGCCACTTCCAACTGATCGCCAAGCCCCAGCAGTCGCTGGAGGCCGCGGCGGTCAAGGCGCGCCAGGCAGGTTTCAGCCCGCTGATCCTCGGCGACCTGGAAGGCGAGTCGCGCGAGGTGGCCAAGGTCCATGCCGGTATCGCCCGTCAGATCGTGCTGCATGGGCAGCCGCTCAAGGCACCGTGCATCATCCTCTCCGGCGGCGAGACCACCGTCACCGTGCGCGGCAACGGCCGCGGCGGGCGCAACGCCGAGTTCCTGCTCAGCCTGACCGAAAGCCTCAAGGGCCTGCCCGGCGTGTACGCCCTGGCCGGTGACACCGACGGCATCGACGGCTCCGAGGAGAACGCCGGCGCCATCATGACCCCGGACAGCTACGCCCGCGCCGAGGCCCTGGGCCTGTCGGCCGCCGACGAGCTGGACAACAACAACGGCTATGGCTACTTCGCGGCGCTGGAGGCGTTGATCGTCACCGAGCCGACCCGCACCAACGTCAACGACTTCCGCGCCATCCTGATCCTCGAGAGCCCGCAATCATGACGCCTGATAAGAAAGTCAAAATCCTCGCCACCCTCGGCCCTGCGATCAAAGGCGTCGACGACATCCGTCAACTGGTCGAGGCCGGGGTGAACATCTTCCGCCTCAACTTCAGCCACGGCGAACACGCCGACCATGCCCTGCGCTACCAGTGGATCCGCGAGGTGGAGCAGCAGCTGAACTACCCGTTGGGCATCCTCATGGACCTGCAAGGGCCGAAACTGCGCGTGGGCCGTTTCGCCGACGGCAAGGTCCAGCTGCAGCGTGGCCAGGCCCTGCGCCTGGACCTGGACACCACCCCGGGCGACAGCCGTCGGGTCAACCTGCCCCACCCGGAGATCATCGCGGCCCTGGAGCCGGGCATGGACCTGCTGCTCGACGACGGCAAGCTGCGCCTGCGGGTGACCGCCAAGCACCCTGATGCCATCGACACCGAGGTGCTGGCCGGCGGCGAGCTGTCCGATCGCAAGGGCGTCAACGTGCCCCAGGCGGTGCTCGACCTCTCCCCGCTGACCGAGAAGGACCGCCGCGACCTGGCCTTCGGCCTGGAGCTGGGTGTGGATTGGGTGGCGCTGTCGTTCGTGCAGCGCCCCGAGGACATCTCCGAGGCGCGCCAGTTGATCGGCGACCGTGCCTATCTGATGGCCAAGATCGAGAAGCCTTCGGCGGTGGCCCAATTGCAAGCGATCGCCGAGCGCTCCGACGCGATCATGGTGGCCCGTGGCGACCTGGGCGTGGAAGTGCCGGCCGAAAGCGTGCCGCAGATCCAGAAGCAGATCATCGGCACCTGCCGCCAGCTCGGCCGGCCGGTGGTGGTGGCCACGCAGATGCTCGAGTCCATGCGTTTCTCGCCGGCGCCGACCCGCGCCGAGGTCACCGACGTGGCCAACGCCGTGGCCGAGGGTGCCGACGCGGTGATGCTGTCGGCCGAGACCGCCTCGGGTGACTACCCGCTGGAAGCCGTGCAGATGATGAGCAAGATCATCCGCCAGGTGGAGAACGGCCCGGACTACCAGGCCCAGCTCGACGTCGGCCGTCCCAAGGCCGAGGCCACGGTGTCGGATGCCATCAGCTGCGCGATCCGCCGTATCAGCAGCATCCTGCCAGTGGCGGTGCTGGTCAACTACAGCGAGTCGGGCGCCTCGACCCTGCGCGCCGCCCGCGAGCGACCACGGGCGCCGATCCTCAACCTGACACCGAACCTGACCACCGCCCGCCGCCTGAGCGTGACCTGGGGCGTGCACTCGGTGGTCAACGATCGCCTGCGCCAGGTCGACGAGATCTGCTCGACCGCGCTGGAGATCGCCCAGGCGCAAGGCATGGCCAGCCGTGGCGACACGCTGCTGATCACCGCCGGTGTGCCGTTCGGCAAGCCGGGGACGACCAATACCCTGCGGATCGAAACCTTGGTCTGAGCCGGTCAGTACGTTCATCTGGGGCCGCTTCGCGCCCCATCGCCGGCAAGCCCGCTCCCACACGGCCCTGCAAGCCACATCATGTGTGATCGACTCGGACCCTGGGAGCCGGCTTGCCGGCGATGGGCTGCCAAGCAGCCCCAATGCGAGGACCTGGCAGCAACCACGAACAATGCGCAAAACCCGAGGCCCGACAGAGGCCCACCGCTTCCCATCCACCTCATCGACTGCCCATGTACACCAAGAATTTCGTCAACCCGTGCCCCGACTGGGCCACGGCCCTGCTCAATGGCTTCAGCCAGGTGCTGTTGCTACGTAACCCGCTGTGCGGCCTGTGCTGCCTGTTGGCGCTGCTGCTGACCGCCCCCGCGCTGGTCGGCGGTGCCCTGCTCGGCGCCCTGGCCGGCCTGCTCACCGCCCAACGCCGCGGCTACGACCGCACCGACCGTCAGGCTGGCCTGTACTGCTACAACGGCGTGCTGATCGGCATCCTGATCAGCGCGGTGCTGCCCTGGTCGGCTATCCTGCCGCCACTGATCATCGCCGCCGGTGGCCTGTCCAGTATCCTCACCCACCAGTGGCGCAAGCGCGGAGGCAAGCTGCTGATCGCCTATACCGCCCCCTTCGTGCTGCTGGGCTGGGGCACCCTGCTGCTGGCCAGCCCCTTGCTCAGTACCTACGTCGAGGCCAATCCGCTGTATGCCCTGCTCCGTGGCCTGGGCCAGATCTTCCTGCTGGACAACCCACTGGCCGGCCTGCTGATCGCCATCGGCCTGTTCATCGCCAACCCCTATGCGGCCGTCTGGGCCCTGCTCGGCTCGGCCATCGGCGGTGGCGCGGCATTGCTGGCCGGCGAAGCGCAATCCGCCTGGCAGGGGTTGTTCGGCTTCAATGCCGCGCTGGCTGCGCTGGCCTTCGGACGGGAGCGCACACCTCCCTGGCGACCACTGATGGCAATCATGCTGGCGATTGCGCTGCAGTACATCATGGTGATGTGCTCCATCCCTGGCCTCACCGCACCGTTCGTACTCGCCTGCTGGTGTTTGCATGGCGCGCGACTGGATGCCCGTGCCAACGAAACCTTGCCCGATGGCGGATCCTGATCGCCTGTACTTCCACAAGGTACATGCGCTGCCCTTGTGAGTATGCTCCCTGCACGACAGCATGGCGCCAGGGCGGGCGTGGGTGTCATACGAACGACCGAAGATGCCTGACCTCGGGAGGGCATCATTCGTCATGACTGACGTATGTTGGAAACAAGAGAATGTGCGCTTTCAATGATTGCGTTCTTACCCATGCCAGCAACGTCCCACCAACCTAGCGTCACTTCTGCTCCGGTGAAACTGAGCTTCGTCGTTCTCGCCCTTATGTGCTCATAGGAAAGGTCAAACTTCAATCCACTGGACGACCTGCCAGTGGCTGAATCAACTCCCACGTTCATGGCGTCCCTGAGAGTGTGTCTCCAGACGACTCCATCTTTATTGATCGTCATCGTAGAGCTCTGGATATTCTCAAACCCCACGTTCAGCGGAATGCTCACCCCCTCGCTCGATCGTTCAGCATTGACCACCATTCTTCCAACATCTCTAGCCTTCAGTTTTACCTGGATGCCAGTGCGCGTCATGCGAATCGTTGATTGAGGCCTGCTGACGGCGATCGGGTTTGGAGCCACGGATACCCGATTGCCCACTCTGTCCCTGAACATTAACCAAAAGGCGCTTCTACCCGTTGGATCCGTTCGATTCAAAGGATCTCCCTGACAGTAGGCATAGGCATTTCTTCCCCCACTACCGAAGGGGCTCAGGCTGTCCGGGCTGACGAAACGCATCAAGGCAGGCTTGTACAGGCGATGACCATTGCCCAGCAGGTAACCTGCCGTCGGGCAGTCGAGCCACTGTCCGTTGAACCCCATATGGCTCGCCTCGAACCTGCCGCGATGGCCGTAAGGGGTGTAGCGGGTCCAGAGAAGTTGCGAGGATCGCCAAAGGCCCAGTAACGACCGAGATGCATCGATGGCCAGCAATACTCGGTCCGAGTCTTTCGACTCCAGCGCCAACAACGCCTCGCCTGCCCATACCACCCGTACTGTGCCCTGCTCCCCCCACTCAACGGCCCTACCGTCTTTTTCGTAGAAGTATCGTGTTGACTCAGGAAATGATCGATCAGGCTGCTGGCTCCGAAGATGCATGACTTCTCTCCCTATCGTCGCTTCCAGGATTCTCCTGCCCCTTTTCAACACCTACAACTGGCATTTTTATCAGCCGTGCCGGTCCTTCACCCTTGCATACGGCCAGGCCTGGCTTCTAGTCTTGTACCGTTCCCATCAGCCCCCATCGACCTCATGTCTACCCCGCAAGCCTCGCAACCCTTACGAGAACGCCTCTGCATCATCGTCTTCCAGACCGACACCGTCGCCGGCCGACGTTTCGACAAGATCCTTCTGTTGATCATCCTCGCCAGCCTGGTGACGGTGATCCTCGACAGTATCGACGAAGTCCACCGTGACTACGCAGGCCTGCTGGCCGGTATCGAATGGGCCTTCACCGGGATTTTCCTGATCGAGTACCTAACGCGCTTGCACTGCTCGCCCAAGCCCTTACGTTACGCCTTCAGCTTCTACGGCCTGGTCGATTTGCTGGCGATCGTCCCAGGGGTCATCGCACTTTATTACAGCGATGCCCAGTATCTGCTGATCGTTCGAGTCATCCGCATGCTGCGGATCTTCCGTGTGCTCAAGCTCAGCCCCTACCTGAAACAAGCTCACTATCTGCTGGCCGCGTTGCAGGGCAGCAAGCAGAAGATCATCGTGTTCTTGGTCAGCGTGTCGACCCTAGTGACTGTGTTCGGCACCCTGATGTATGTGATTGAAGGCCCTGAACACGGCTTCACCAGCATTCCCACGGGTATCTACTGGGCTATTGTCACCCTCACCACGGTAGGCTTCGGCGACATCGTGCCGAAGACACCATTGGGCCAGGTGCTGTCATCGCTGGTAATGATCACCGGTTACTCGATCATCGCCGTGCCGACTGGGATCTTCACTGCCGAGCTGGCCAACGCCCTGCGTGGCGAACATCTGCAGCACGACTGCCCTACTTGCACCAAGACGCACCATGAACATGGCGCCGCGTTCTGCTCGCGGTGCGGCAATGCGCTGTTCCCCAAACAATGACGGGCGAGGTGAACAGATCTAGGCCAGGAATGTATAAGCAAAGACCTTTTTAGTCTTTAAGCGCCAATCAACCACCCGCTATAGTCGCGGGCATATCGCCAACTCGTTGAACTAGAACAAGGAATGCCCTGTGAAAAAACTCTTCAGTGCCTCACTGCTCGCCGCAGGCCTGGCCCTCGGTAACCTGGCCCATGCCGCACCGACACTGCTCAACGTGTCCTATGACGTGATGCGCGACTTCTACAAGGACTACAACCCGGCGTTCCAGAAGCACTGGGAGGCCGAGCACAACGAGAAGGTCAACGTGCAGATGTCCTTCGGCGGCTCGAGCAAGCAGGCACGGGCGGTGATCGATGGCCTGCCAGCCGATGTCATCACCATGAACATGGCCACCGACATCAACGCCCTGGCCGACAACGGCAAACTGGTACCGGACGACTGGGTGACCCGCCTGCCGAACAACAGCGCGCCGTTCACCTCGGCCACCGTGTTCATCGTGCGCAAGGGCAACCCCAAGGCGCTGAAGGACTGGCCCGACCTGCTCAAGGACGGCGTGCAGGTGATCGTGCCCAACCCCAAGACCTCGGGCAATGGCCGCTACACCTACCTCTCGGCCTGGGGCTATGTGCTCAAGCAAGGCGGTGACGAGAACAAGGCCCGCGAGTTCGTCGGCAAGCTGTTCAAGCAGGCGCCGGTACTCGACACCGGCGGCCGCGCCGCCACCACCACCTTCATGACCAACCAGATCGGCGACGTGCTGGTGACCTTCGAGAACGAGGCCGAGATGATCGCCCGTGAGTTCGGCCGCGAACAGTTCGAGGTGGTCTACCCGAGCGTATCGGCCGAGGCCGAGCCGCCGGTGAGCGTGGTCGACAAGGTGGTGGAGCGCAAGAAGTCCCGCGCCGTGGCCGAGGAATACCTCAAGTACCTGTGGTCGCCGGCGGCCCAGGAAATCGCCGCGCAGAACTACCTGCGCCCACGCGATGCCACCGTGCTGGCCAAGTACACCGACCGTTTCCCGAAAGTCGACTTCCTGTCGGTGGAGAAGACCTTCGGCGACTGGCGCACCGTGCAGAAGACCCACTTCAATGATGGTGGGGTGTTCGACCAGATCTATACCAGCAACTAAGGCCTGGCAGGGGCGCTGTGCGCCCCGCTTCAGCCTTGCTGGCGGAACACCAGCGCCTTCAACCCGCCCGCTGGATCCGCATCTGGAAACTCCGGCGGATTCTCCAACCGTTCCACGAACACCAGCGCCGGTGCATGCTCGGCCATGCCCTGGATGAGAAACGCCGGCCCGATGCCAGGGTCGTTCACGCAGGCCAGTACCGTACCACCCTCCGTCAGCAGCTCTGGCAAGCGCCGCAGGATCTTCGCGTAGTCCTGGGTCAGCACGAAGCTGCCTTTCTGGAAGGTCGGTGGGTCGATGATGATCAGGTCGTACGGCCCGTACTTGCGTACCTTGCCCCAGGACTTGAACAGCTCATGGCCCAAGTAGGCGACCCGGGAAGCGTCATGGCCGTTGAGCCGATGGTTTTCACGCCCTCGAGCCAACGCCGCCTTGGCCATGTCCAGGTTGACCACCTGCTCGGCCCCACCGGCAATCGCCGCCACCGAAAAGCCACAGGTGTAGGCGAACAGGTTGAGTACCCGCTTGCCTGCTGCCTGCTCACGCACCCAGCGCCGGCCGTAGCGCATGTCGAGGAACAGGCCGTTGTTCTGCCGCACGCCCAGGTCGAGCAGGTACTTCAGGCCATCTTCGGCCACTTCGTGCTGCTGGCAAGGCTCGCCCAGCAGCCACTGGCCGGGGCTGTCTGGCAGGTAGCGGTGCTGGATGAGGATCGCCTGACCGCTCCACTGCGGGCGCTCGGCGAGGGCGCGCAGCATGTGCTCCAGTTCCGCCAGCTGGCCCTCGGCCGGCTCACGGAACAACGCCACCGACAGCACACCCTGCAGCCAGTCGACGGTGATCTGCTCCAGGCCAGGCCAGCAGCGCCCGCGGCCATGGAACAGACGGCGGGTTTCCTGTGGCGCGGGGTCGAGGGCGGCGAGCAGGTGTTGCTCGAGGGTGTGGATCGGCGAGGTCATGGCAGGGTCGCAAGCAAAGAAAAGCCGGCATTCTAACCGGTTTCACAGGTGCTGACCCTGGAGGGCGCTACGCAGCCTCACTGGCCCTTCACTGCAGCCACCCTTGGCCTGAACCACCACCCCTGCTGCATCCCCGCCGCCGCCAGCAGGATTGCCGCCACACCCAGCCACTGCAACGGCGTCAGACGGTGCCCGAAGGCGAACCAGTCCACCAGGATCGCCGCGACCGGGTAGATGAACGACAGCGCGCCGGTCAACGCCGTGGGCAGGCGCTGGATGGCGCTGTACAACAGCACGTACATCAGACCCGTGTGGACGATACCCAGTGTCACCAGGCTGGCCTGCGCCGGCAACTCGCCCGGCAAACCGCCCAGCCCGACCCAGGGCGCCAGCAGCAACACGCCGGTGATGACCTGGACCAAAGCGATGAGGTGCGGCGGCGTATCGCTCAAGCGCTTGACGATCAGCGCCGCCACGGCATAGAGGAACGCCGCGCCCAAGGCCAGGGCGATGCCCAGCAGGTAGCTGCCGGCCCCGGCCTGGCCACTGCCATGGGCACTGACGATGGCCAGCATGCCGAGAAAGGCCAGGCTCAACCAGGTGACCTTGGGCACGGTGATCTTCTCGCCGAGAAAGATCGCCGCCAGCCCCACCAACATGAATGGCTGGACGTTGTACACCGCCGTGCCGATGGCGATCGACGCCCTCGAATAGGAGGCGAACAGCAATACCCAGTTGCCGACGATCGCCACGCCGCTGGCCAGCGCCATCAGGAAAGTCGCACGGGTCAGGATGCCGGGTTTGAGAAAGCCCATGGCAGCGCAGATCAGCAGCAAGGTGCCGGCACCGAACAGGCAGCGCCAGAACACCACCTCCAGCACCGGTTGCCCCGATACCAGCACGAACCAGCCAATGGTCCCGGAGATCAGCATGGCGACGATCATTTCCAGCGAGCCGCGACGCAATGAATTGTCCATCTCACACCTCCCGTCGAAGATGGCCTTAGTATGCGCAAGGCAAAAGGCGACCTTCCAGCGGATAACGAAGGTGTTAGCGCTGCCTCACCTTTACTATCAAGGTACATTCAACGAATCACCTGACGAGGCACTCATGACCGACGCCATCGACCAACTGTTGATCCATGCCCTGATGGAAGACTCCCGACGTTCGCTCAAGGCGCTGGCACAGATCAGCGGCCTGTCCGCGCCCAGCGTCAGCGAACGCCTGCGCCGCCTGGAAGAACGCGGCGTGCTGCGCGGCTACACCGTGGACGTGGACCCACGCAGCTTCGGCTACCAGCTCCAGGCCATCGTGCGCATCCACCCGCTGCCCGGCCAGTTGCAGGAGGTCGAACGGCAGATCATCGCGATCCCGGAGTTCACCGAATGCGACAAGGTGACTGGCGAAGATTGCTTCATCGCGCGTATGCATGTGCGCTCCATGGAGCAACTCGACACCCTGCTCGACCGCCTCAACCTGCTGGCCGAGACCAATACCGCGATCGTCAAGAAGACACCGGTGAAACGGCGGCTGCCGCCGATGGATTGAGCACGGCGATAGCCTCAGCAGCCCCATTCAAAGGATGAAACGGTCGGCGATTTTTTGTACACAACATTGTCACCATAAGTGCCATTTTTGTGTGCACTTTCTACGGTAACGCCCTATTAAGTTACACACTTCCCGCCTAAAAATTTGACCAAATGATCAAGTAATCATCTACATCAAAAATAAAACCTGTTCATTTGGTCAATTTATATTCCCCTTAATTCATCTACTTATCTTTCAACAAGATAGATTCAAAATAATGGCCACCGGACTGTTTGTTGTTCGCCTGGCATGGAACTCGCTTTTGTGTGTTCATGTTTTGTATACAACTTAAACAAAACATAAATACACAAGAACCCGCAGCGCCTGCCCTCACACAGGCCGTTGCGCCCAGAACCCAGTGATGCCAACGCTGCACCGACGAGATGGCGAGCCCGTGCGCATGCCCGCTCATCGCAGTCCACGCGCATCAGGAGCCTGCCGGAATGAGTACCAGCCTCGACCTTGCCCCTGAACTATCCGTTGCCAGCACCCACCCCACCCCACTCGCCGAGCGACTGCCAGAAGTTGAACTAAGCCCTCGCCTGCACAACCACGACCTCGCCCCGACCCGCCTCGAAGGCCGGCGCTGGGGGCGCTACAGCATCTTCGCCCTGTGGACCAACGATGTGCACAACATCGCCAACTATTCCTTCGCCATGGGGTTGTTCGCCCTCGGCCTGGGGGGCTGGCAGATCCTCCTGTCGCTGGCGATCGGCGCGGCGCTGGTGTACTTCTTCATGAACCTGTCCGGCTACATGGGGCAGAAGACCGGCGTGCCCTTCCCGGTCATCAGCCGTATCGCCTTCGGCATCCACGGCGCGCAGATCCCGGCGCTGATCCGTGCAGTGATCGCCATCGCCTGGTTCGGCATCCAGACCTACCTGGCCTCGGTGGTGCTGCGGGTCCTGCTCACTGCGGTCTGGCCACAGGTGGCCGCCTATGACCAGGACAGCCTGCTGGGGCTGTCGACCCTGGGCTGGGTGTGCTTCGTGGCGATCTGGATGGTCCAGCTGGTGATCCTCGCCTACGGCATGGAAATGGTGCGCCGCTACGAAGCCTTCGCCGGCCCGGTGATCCTGCTGACCGTGGCCAGCCTGGCGGTGTGGATGTACTTCCAGGCCGACGCGCGCATCGCCTGGTCGGTGGCCGACCCCCTGACCGGCTACGAGATGTGGCGCAACATCTTCGCCGGTGGCGCCCTGTGGCTGGCGATCTACGGCACCCTGGTGCTGAACTTCTGCGACTTCGCCCGCTCCTCGCCATGCCGCAAGACCATCCGCGTCGGCAACTTCTGGGGCCTGCCGGTGAACATCCTGGTCTTCGCCACCATCACCGTGGTGCTGTGCGGTGCGCAGTTCCAGATCAACGGCCAGGTGATCGACAGCCCGACCCAGATCGTCGCCACCATTCCCAACACGCCGTTCCTGGTGCTCGGCTGCCTGGCCTTCCTGATCGTCACCGTGGCGGTGAACATCATGGCCAACTTCGTCGCCCCGGCCTTCGTGCTCAGCAACCTGGCGCCACGCCATCTCAACTTCCGCCGCGCCGGGCTCATCAGCGCGACCCTGGCGGTGCTGATCCTGCCGTGGAACCTGTACAACAGCCCGCTGGTGATCGTGTACTTCCTCTCCGGCCTGGGCGCCCTGCTCGGCCCGCTGTACGGGGTGATCATGGCCGACTACTGGCTGCTGCGCAAAGGCCGCATCAACGTGCCGGAGCTGTACAGCGAGAACCCGGCCGGGGCCTATTTCTACAGCCGTGGCATCAACCTGCGGGCAGTGGCCGCCTTCATTCCCACCGCGCTGCTGGCCATCGTCCTGGCCCTGGTGCCCAACTTCCAGAGCGTCGCGCCGTTCTCCTGGCTGATCGGCGCCGGCACCGCCGCCGCCCTCTACCTGCTGCTCGCCCCACGCAACCGCCAATACCACGACGTCAGCGGCGAATGCATCGCCGTCGACTCCAGCAGCCACTGATCAAGGAGGACTGTCCATGCGTATTCTGATCGCCAACGTCAACACCACCGAAGCCATCACCGCAGCCATCGCCGAGCAGGCACGCAGCGTCGCGGCGCCCGGCACCGAGATCGTCGGCCTGACCCCCTGGTTCGGCGCCGAGTCGGTGGAGGGCAATTTCGAGAGCTACCTGGCAGCCATCGCCGTGATGGACCGGGTGCTGGCCTACGAGGAACCGTTCGATGCGGTGATCCAGGCCGGCTATGGCGAGCATGGCCGCGAAGGCCTGCAGGAGCTGCTCGACGTACCAGTGGTGGACATCACCGACGCCGCCGCCAGCACGGCCATGTACCTGGGCCACGCCTACTCGGTGGTGACCACCCTGGACCGCACGGTGCCGCTGATCGAGGACCGCCTCAAGCTCTCCGGCCTGTACGAGCGCTGCGCCTCGGTGCGCGCCAGCGGCCTGGCCGTGCTCGAGCTGGAGGCCGACCCGCGGCGTGCGGTGGAGGCCATCGTCGACCAGGCCGAACGGGCGGTGCGTGACGACAAGGCCGAGGTGATCTGCCTCGGCTGCGGCGGCATGGCCGGGCTCGACGAACAGATCCGCCAGCGCACCGGGGTACCGGTGGTGGATGGGGTGAGCGCGGCGGTGACCATCGCCGAGTCGCTGGTGCGGATGGGCTTGAGCACTTCCAAGGTGCGTACCTATGCCACGCCACGGGCGAAGAAGGTGGTGGGCTGGCCGATGCGCTTCGGGCGGTAGATCACACTGGGAGCCACGCCCACAGGCACGACGCTGAACGTCGGCATTGCGCGGTGTCTGTGGGAGCGGCCTTGCCAGGGCGCCGGACCGGTCGGAAAGGGCTGCAAAGCAGCCCCAATCGGCTCGATCACCCCAACATCCTGGCCAACCGCTCCCCACTGCCACAGGCCAGGGTGAAGCCCAGGGCCCCATGCCCCAGGTTCAGCCACACATTGCGATACGGCGTACCACCGATGATCGGCACCCCCGTAGGCGTCGCCGGTCGCATCCCCGCCCACTCCACCGCCCGCTCATAGTCCGCCGCCCTCGGCAAGGTCTCGCCTGCCAGCCGGTGCATGCTGCGCAACCGCCGCGCGTCTACCGACTCGTCGAAACCGATGATGTCCACCATCGCCGCCACCCGCAGTTGCTGGTCCAGGCGCGCATAGACGATCTTGCGTTCGTAGTCGGTGATGCTCACCTGCGGCGCCAGATGCTCCGCCGTGATCGGCGCGGTCAGGCTGTAGCCCTTCAGCGGATAGATCGGCAGCTTCATCCCCGGCAACGCCAGGCCTGGGCTGCGATAGCCGGCACACAGCACCACCCGCTCCACGTCCAGTTGCTCGCTACCCAGCTCCAGCGCGAGCACTTCGTCATCACGCCGTACCCAGCCCGTCACCGGCCGCCCCAGAAGCAACCGGCACAGCCCCGAGGCCTGCAACCGCTCGGCCAATCGCTGGCAGAAGCGGTGGCAGTCGGCGACCTCCTCATCCGGCGTGAACACGCCTCCAATGAAAGGCGCATCGGCCAATGCCGGTTCCAGCGCCTGCAACTCGGCCGCACCGAGCACCTGCTGGCTGTCCGGTTCGAGCAGATGCTCCCGCCCATGGGCAAAGGCCCGCGCCGTGCGAAAGGCGACCAGCTTGCCGTTACGCCGCCAGGCGAAGCCCTGCAGGCCATCGTCCTCGCGCCAGCGCGCCAGGGTGGCCTGGCTGTGCAAGGCCAGCTCCAACAGCCAAGCGGCATTGCGGCGGTTGACCGTGTGCCGGCACGCCATCACGAAGGCCGCCAGCCAGCGCCACTGGGCTGGGTCCAGGCGCATGCGCAAGCGCAGGGGCGACTCGCCCTGGAGCAACCAGCCAAGCGCCTGCCATGGCACGCCGGCATCGGCCAACGGCGCCACGTAGCGATACGAAAGCTGCCCGCCATTGGCGAAGCTGGTGGCGCTGGCCAAACTGCCGCGCGCCTCGACCAGGTCGACCGCCAGCCCCTCGCGCACCAGCGCGTAGGCCGTCGCCAGCCCGATCACCCCGCCACCGATCACCGTCACCCGCCGATTCATGCGCGCCTCCTGCGTCAGGCCTTGCAGCCTAGCAGGAAACCGTACGGATCAGCTCGGGCAGGTATGCACCCCATCGTCCAGCCCCTGGCGTACGTTACGGCTGAGCAGGCTCGCCTTGCCGTCGCGCCAGGTCAGGGTCAGCACGTACAGGGTGTCGAAATCATCACCGCTCCAGTCTTCGGTGATCACCCGCTCCTCGCCCAAGGCCTTGCCAGCCACGGCGTTGATCAGGTCGGGCAGGTAGCCATGCGACCAGGCGGTATAGACGGTGGCGTTGCGGTACTTGTCACGCATCAGCTCCTCGGCCAGGTCATCGGTGTCATTGGCACCGAAGTCGATGTTCACCGGCAGGCCCAGGCGGATGGCGCTGGGCGAGATGGTCATCAGCGGGCGAATGTAGCTGTAGCTGCGGTCTTGGCTGCCTTCCTCGACATGCCGCGAGGGGTTGGCGGCAAACACGTAGTCGGCCTCGCCGAAACGCTCAGGCAGCAGCGTGGCCAGGTCCAAAGCACGGTTCAGGCCCTGGCAGTTCAGTTGCCCCAGGCCTTCGCCGGGCTTTTCGGCATGGCGCAGGAACACCAGCGTCTGGGTACCGTCGACCGGTTCGGCCCGGCCTTCGATCGCTTCCAGCGCCAGCGGCACTCCAATGGCGGTGAGCATCACGCCCAGCAACAGGTGACGGCGGCGTCGTAGAAAGAGGGGCAACTTCATCAAAAAGGCAGGCTCTCGTGGCAGAAAGAATGGGGGTTTACCCGCCACGTCGCCCTGCGGCCGAAGCCGCAGGGCATCCCTGTCATGACATCCTTCCGTGGATAGCGGGTGAGGGTCAGAGCGCCCTCGGCCCGTTTGGTTCCTCCCTGGATGCACGTGCCGTTCCGTCGACAAGGCCCAGGTTAAAGGCTGCATGTTGCCGAATCATGTCCACGGACGGCGAATCTCAGTCGTCGCGGGTCAGCACTTCCAGCAACTCGATCTCGAACGTCAGGTCCGAGTTGGGCGGGATCGAACCCATGCTGCGCTCGCCGTACCCCAAGTGCGCCGGCACCTGCAGCCGACGCTTGCCGCCGACACGCATGCCCGTCAGGCCCTGGTCCCACCCCTTGATGACCCGCCCGGTACCGATCACGCACTGGAATGGCTTGCCACGCGACCAGGACGAGTCGAACTCGCTGCCGTCGGCCAGCCAGCCGGTGTACTGGGTGGTGATCAGGGCGCCCTTGACCACGGCCTTGCCGTCGCCTTCCTGGATATCGATGACCTGCAGTTCGCTGCTCATGCCTGTTTCCTCGAAGCGGTTTGCGTGGCCGCCCTTTTCTCAGGAATGCACGGGTTTGGCAAGTTCGCGCGGCGCTTCGTGCTGGCGCATCGACCAGAGCACGCCACCGATCACCAGGACGATCGCCGCGGCCTCCAGCACGCTCGGCCCGGTCTGCCGCCAGAGGAAGGCGTAGAGCAGCGCGAACAAGGTCTCGAAGACGATCAACTGCCCACTCAGGGTCAGCGGCAGGCGCTTGGACGCCGCATTCCACAAGGCCATGGCCAACCACGAACCGAGCACCGCGCAGCCCAGGCTGCACGCCCAGAACAACCACCAGCGCGACATCGGCGCCTCTACCTGCAATGACTGCGGCTGCCACAACGCCAGCGCCGCGACCATCACCAGGCTGGCCAGCCCTGTCACCACCCCGCACAGCACCGACCACTGGTGGCTGTCGAAATGCCCGCACTGCTTGAGATAGCGGCTGTTCTGCGCGGCGTACCAGGTCCAGCAGGCCAGCGCGGCCAGGGCGTAGAACAGGCCCATGAGCTTGTCGCCCACGTCGCCCGGGGCGAAGGCGAATGTCTCCAGGTTGATGCACAGCATGCCGGCAAGGATCAGCGCCAGTGGGCCGACCAGCCGTGCCAGCGGCACCGCGCCGCTGTCGTTGCGCCCGTACAGGGTGATGGTCAGGGGCAGCACGCCGACGATCAGCGAGGCCGGTGCCACGCCCAGGCGCTGGATCGCCGCCACCAGGCAGATGAAGTACACCAGGTTGCCGATCACCGCCAGGCGCAACAGCATCCATGCATCGCCCAGGGTCAGCTGGCGCAGTTGCCGGGCCATGGGCAGCGCCAGCAACAGCGAGATCACGCCCACCATCAGGTAGCGCACACTGCTCAGCAGCATCGGGTTGAACTCCGGCAACAGCTCCGGAACCATCAGCACCATGCCCCACAACGCGCCGGCCATGCCGGCATACATCACACCGCGTCTCACCTGTCTGCTCCTGTTCGAAGATGCGCGCAGGCTACCTGCCAGGCCGGCACCGGGCAAAAGATCATTCCTCATGCAGCCATTCCCTGGAGGAATGGCTCGCGGCGCCCTATGCTGAGCGCACCCTTTCGCCACGCGACTCCGACATGAGCCGATACAGCCGTCACCTGCCCCCGCTGGATACCTTGATCGCCTTCGAGGCCGTGGCCCGCACCGGCAGCTTCACCCGTGCCGCCGGCGAGCTGTACCTGACCCAGAGCGCGGTGAGCAAGCAGATCCGCCTGCTGGAGGATCACCTCGCCACCCAGCTGTTCGAACGGCGTGCCCGCGGTATCAGCCTGACCAGCGCCGGCGAGCATTTCCATGGCTTCGTCGAGCCCATGCTCGACAAGCTGCTGGCCAACGTGCAGCGCCTCAAGAGCGGCCATGGCGACCGCCATGTCAGTGTCATCTGCACCCATGCCGTGGCGCAGTACTGGTTGTTTCCACGGCTGCTGCGCTTCAACGAGCAGCATCCGGGGCTGACGGTGAACATCCATGCCAGCAACGACATCAACGAGAGCCTGATCGCCGACTACGACTTCGGCATTCTCTATGGGCATGGCCGCTGGCGCTCGTTGCAGGCGAGCAAGCTGTTCGACGAGGTGATCTTCCCCATCGCCAGCACCCGCCAGGACCTGGGCAGCATCGACAGCCTCGCCGACCTGCAGGCGCTGCCACTGATCCAGCTCGACGCCTCGGCCTGGAACTGCCTGGACTGGCACGACTGGTTCGGCCATTTCGGCGTGCGCTACCAGGCACCGGCCGATGCCCTGACCTTCAACCAGGTCAACCTGGTGTTCGATGCGGTGATGCAGGGCATGGGCGTGGGGCTGGGCTGGGAGTCGATGGCTCGCGAGCGCATCAACGCCGGCCTGATCCGGCCGGTGTCGGACTTCGTGGTGCGCACGGGCCAGGCCGACTACCTGGTGCACGACCGCCAGACACTGCCCTCGCCCGCCGCCCAGGTGTTCGCCGAATGGCTGCTGCAGGCCTGAAGCAGAACGCCTAGCCGAGCTGGTCGAAGGCTTGCTGCCCGGTCAGCTCCTGGGTCTGGTTGGCGAAGCAGTACCAGGCGGGTTTCTCCTCGACGAAGATCTGCAGGTCGAAGTCCCAGGCTTGCTCGCCGTCCAGCAAGCCGACCGGGACGGCATAGAAGTCGTTGGCCTTGAGGCGGTAGTACAGGTGCGTGCCGCACTGGCCGCAGAAGCCGCGCTGGGCCCAGTCGGAGGAGTCGTAGACGCTCGGGGCACGGCCTTGGATCGTCGGCGGCTGGCTGCAGTGCACCACCAGCAGGGGGCCGCCGGTCCACTTGCGGCACATGCTACAGTGGCAGGCGCTGATGTGGGTGTTGTCCACGGTGACGCTCAGTTGGGTGGCGCCGCAAAGGCAGGTGCCTTGTTTTTCCAGAGGCATGGCGTGGGCTCCTGTGCGAGGGGTCAGGGATTGGCAAGTATAGCGGTGGCGGTGCCGCCCCCTTCGCGGCGGTCAGAGAAACACGGTCCCCCGCAGGTACAGCGCCCCACGCCCGCTGATGATCACCCGCCCATTGCCCGGCACCTCGCACTGCAACTGCCCCTTGCGTGCCCCGCCCTGCTCGCAGCTCAGGCTGCGCTTGCCCAGACGCTCGGCCCAGTAGGGCGCCAGCGAGGTGTGCGCCGATCCCGTCACTGGGTCTTCGTTCACGCCCACGCGCGGCCCGAACCAGCGGGTGACGAAGTCGAAGCCACGGCCCGGCGCGGTCACGGCGATGCCACGCACATCGAAGGCCGCCAGCGCGGCGAAGTCCGGCGCCAGGGTTTCGATCAACGCGGCGTCGTCGATCACCAGCACATAGTCGTCCGTACGGTACAGCGCGCGCGCCTCGCTCAGGCCCAGCGCCTCCAGCAGCTGGGCGGGGATGTCCACCGCCTGCGGTTGCTTGGCCGGGAAATCCATGGCCAGCAGGCCATCGGCACCACGGCTCACGCGCAGCTCGCCACTGCGGGTATTGAAGCGCAGCACCTGGGCCTGCTCGCCCAGTTGCTCGAACAGTACCCAGGCCGCAGCCAGGGTGGCGTGGCCGCACAGGTCCACCTCCACCGCCGGCGTGAACCAGCGCAGGTCGAAGGTTTCACCATTGCGCACGATGTAGGCGGTTTCGGAAAGGTTGTTCTCTTCGGCGATGCGCTGCAGGAGCGCGTCCGGCAGCCAGCTTTGCAGCGGGATCACAGCGGCCGGGTTGCCGCCGAAGGGATTGGCCGAGAAGGCATCGACCTGGAACATCTCGAGTTGCATGCAAAAGCTCCTGATGCTGAAAGAGGGCTCAGTGACGCACGGGGGTCAAAACCGACTCGCCGGCGAAGAACGCCTGCAGGTTGCGCAGAACCAAGGTCACGGTGTCGCGTGCCGCTTCTGGCGACTGGCCGGCCACATGCGGCGTGAGCACGGTGTTGCCGAGGGATTTCAACGCGTCGGGAACCGCAGGCTCGTCATCGAACACATCCAGCGCCGCCCCGGCGATCACCCCCTGGCGCAGCGCCTCGACCAAGGCCTGGGTATCGACCACGCTGGCCCGCGCGATATTGACCAGGTAGCCCTCGGCGCCCAGGGCCTCGAGCACCTGCCCATCGACCAGGTGGTGGGTGCCGGCACCGCCTGGCGTGGCCACCACCAGGATGTCCACGGCCTCGGCCAGGTGCAGCGCGGTGTCGTACCAGGTGTACGGGACATCCTGGCGCGGGGTGCGGCTGTGGTAGCTGACGTTCATGTCGAAGCCTTGGGCCGCCCGCTTGGCGATGGCCAGGCCGACCGCACCGAGACCGAGGATGCCCAGGCGCTTGCCGCTCACCGAGGGGCTGATGACCCGGTTCCACTCGCCCCGGCGGGTACTGGCATCGGCCCGCGGGATGTCGCGCAGCAGCGCCAGCAGGATGGCCATGGCGTGGTCGGCCACCGCCGGCGCGTTGGCACCGGCGCCGTTGGTCACCGTGATGCCACGGGCAGCGGCGGCAGCCAGGTCGACCTGCTCGTAGCCAGCACCGATCACGCAGATGATCTGCAACTTCGGCAAGGCCTCGATCTCGGCAGCGGTCAGGCCCAGCGGCCCACGGGTGAGCACGGCGTCGATCTCGCCGGCGTGGCGGACGATGGCGTCGGCGCGCAGTTGCGGTGAGGGTGCGCGGATCAGGCGATAACCGGCCTGCTCCAGCAGCGGTAGGTAGTCGTCGACGGTTTCCACCAGCACCAGGACGGTCTTGCTCATGCCACCTCCGGATCAATACGAAGGGGCATTATGCGCGGGCGCTGTGTTGGGGGCTAGTTGATCTGGGGCCGCTTCGCGGCCCCTGCGAAAGTGAAGCTGACGAGCCCTATTGCGCAAACGCTCGCCCAAGGCCGCCCGGCACGCCACTGCTGTCGGTCTCCTGCCAGGGCCCGTCCGGGCTCAGCGACCAGCTCCAGCCGTCGTTCCAGCGGTAGTAGGTACGCTGGCGGTAGAAGGTGTTGGGCTTCTTCTCCAGCACATAGACCCCCAGCCTTGGATCCCAGTGGCTGGCACCGCCCGGTGGCGGGGCGAAGCTGGCGGAGGTGCGCGGCATGGGCTTGGGAATGGCCGCCGGCTTGTCCGGCTGGGGCGCCGGTTGCCCGCCCGGCAGCGGCTTGACCACCGGCCCCTGGCGCGGCGGCACGGTCTCGATCGGGGGCGCCGGTCGCTCGACAGGCTCGCGCACCGTACACGCGGACAGCCCCAGGGCCAGGGTGATCAGGGTCAGGCGGACGGTGCTGTTCATGGATCGCTCTCTTACGAATCAGGGCTGTCGATGGTCAGGTGCTGGGCGGCCTGGGTACGGGTAGACAACGGCGCGCTCTGGCCGATCCACTCGCCCCGGGTCGGTTGGCCGGCGCGCGAGACGCGCGCCACCAGTTGGACTTCGGCGAAGTCCGACAGTTTCATCTGCGGCATCATCGCATCGGCATCGGAGAGTTCCACCTCGATCGGCAACTGGGCCACGGTCACCCGCTTGGCCGCCACCGGCATGGGCGGGCCGTTGCTGGCCCGCGCGAAGATGAACACCGTGTCGTCAGGCTTGACCTTGTCCTTGAGGGCCGCCGCCAGTTCCACCCGCACCTTCAGGCGTGCGACCACTGGCGCGGCGGAGGGCTTGCCAGCGGCGGCCTCGAGCCTCTCGGCGGCGCGGTCGATGCCCCCCTGCAGGGCGGCGCGCGAGGCATCGCCCTCGGGCAACTGGGCCAGCAGGCGCTGCCAGAAGTCGATCGCTTCCTGGTAGCGCTCCCCCTCGAAGGCAGCGATGCCGCGCAGGCCGAGGCTGGTGACCTCCTTGGGGTCGGCTGCGAGGGCTTCGTCGGTCAGCGCCTGCAACTGCGGGCTCCACTGCTTGCCGGCGGCGAAATACAGGGCCTGGGCCCACTGCCCGAGCAACTCGGGCTGGCGCCCGGCCAGGGCCACCGCACGCTCGAAGGCCTTGGCCGCGTCCGCCGGGCGCTGCTCGGACATATAGGCACGGCCTAGGAAGTACAGCCCCTCGGCCGAGTCCGGTTGGGCCTGGACGGCGCGCTCCAGGCGCGTGGTCATTTCTTCCATCGACTGCGGCGCCTGGGCGAACTCGCGGGTGAGCTCGACCTTGTCGGCGGCACCGAAGTGCAGGTACAGCCCCAGGGCCATGACTGGCACCAGCACCGCCGCCAGCAGCGGCAGGGTCTTGCCCAGGTGCCCCTGGCGCGGCGCCTCGGCACCCTCGGTATCGGCCAGCAGTTCGCGCGCCGCCTCGTCGCGGCCCTTGGCCAATTGCTCGGCATCCAGCACACCCGCTTCCTGCTGGGCGGTGAGCTCGGCGATGCGCTCCTGGTACAGAGCGACGTTGAGGGCGGTGCGGTCTTCTTCCTCCTGCTGGCGACGACGCCCGCGCAGGATAGGGATCAGCAAGAAACCGAGGGCAGCGAGCAGCAGCAGGCCCGCGCTAAGCCAGAAATCAATCATGGGTATTTTCTTTATCCAGCAATTTGGCGAGACGCTCGCGTTCTTCGGCAGACAGCTCCTCGGTGCCGCCCCCCCCCTGGGCGCGACGACGGCGCACGATCAGCGCCAGCACCACGAAACCACCGGCCAGCAGGATGCCCGGTCCGAACCACAGCAACCAGGTGCGCCCGCTGAGCGCCGGCTTGTAGCGCACGAAGTCACCGTAGCGGTCGACCATGAAATCGACGATCTGCTGGTTGCTCTTGCCTTCGCCGAGCATGCGGAAGATCTCCCGGCGCAGGTCGGCGGCGATCGGCGCGTTGGAGTCGGCGATGTCCTGGTTCTGGCACTTCGGGCAGCGCAGCTCCTTGGTCAGTTGCTGGTAGCGCTCGCGCTCGGCGTCGTCGCGGAACTGGTAGGTGTCGATGGCCGCCTGGGCCATGCCGGCCAGGCTCACGCCCAGCACGGCGGCTGCCAGCCAGCGCCTCATGGCCTGGCCTCGTCGACCAGCCCCTGGTACAGCGGCGCCAGTTGCTCGCGCCACACCGTGGCGTCGACGATACCCACGTGCTTGTAGCGGATGATGCCCTTGGCATCGATCAAGAAGGTCTCCGGCGCGCCGTACACGCCCAGGTCCACGCCCAGGGTGCCCTGCTCGTCGCGGATGTCCAACTGGTAGGGGTTGTGGAACTCGGCCAGCCATTTCAGCGCGGCGGCGTTGTCGTCCTTGTAGTTGACCCCATGGATCACCACGCCCTGCTCGGCCAACTGGTTCAGGTACGGGTGCTCGACCTTGCACGAAGGGCACCAGGTGCCCCAGACGTTGACCAGCGCCGGGCGGCCCAGCAGGTCGGCCTGGGTCAGGGTGCGGTCGCCCTGCACCGAAGCCAGGGAGAACGCCGGGAACGGCTTGCCGATCATCGCCGAGGGCAGCTCGTCGGGTTTGAGGAACAAGCCCTTGTAGAGAAACACCGCCACCAGCAGGAACAGCGCCAGCGGCAACACCATGATCCAACGCTTCATGCAGTCGCTCCAGACATGCCCAGGACATCACGTACCCGGGCCTTGACCTTGACGCGATAGCGCCGGTCGAAGGCCGCCAGGAAGCCGCCCAGCGCGGTCAGCAGACCGCCCAGCCAGATCCAGCGGACATAAGGCTTGATATGCACCCGTACCGCCCAGGCGCCGTTCTCCAGGGGCTCGCCCAGGGCGACGTAGAGGTCGCGGGTGAAACCGGCATCGATGCCGGCCTCGGTCATCATCGATTGCTGCACGGTGTACAGGCGCTTCTCCGGGTGCAACGTGGTCACCTCGCGCCCCTCGCGGGAGACGACGATGGTGCCTTTGTCGGAGATGAAGTTGGGGCCCTCGAAGTGCTTGGCGCCTTCGAACAGGAAGTGGTACCCGCCCAGCTCCACGCTCTCGCCCGGGGCCATGCGCAGGTCGCGCTCGGCACTGTTGTTGCTCGACAGCACCACGCCCAGGGCGCATACCGCCAGGCCCAGGTGCGCCAGGTGCATGCCCCAGTAGCTGCGCGACAGGCCACGCAAGCCCTTGGCCAGGCCCTTGTGGCGGGTCTTGTCGAGGATGTCGCGCAAGCCGCCGAACACCACCCAGGCGGCCAGGGCGAAGACCGTCAGGGCCGGCCAGTCGAAGTCGTCGACGATCAGCCCGGCGACTGGCGCCAGGATCGCGCTGCCGATCAGTACCGGGGTCAGCATGCCCAGCAGCCACTTGCCAGGGGTGTCCTTCCAGCGCACCAGCACGCCGATGCCCAGCACCACCATCAGCAGTGCCATCAGCGGCAGGAACAGGGCATCGAAGTAAGGCGGGCCGACCGACAGCTTGGCGCCGGTCAGGGCATCGAGCACCAGCGGGTAGAGGGTGCCCAGCAGGATCATCGAGGCGGCCACCACCAGCACCAGGTTGTTGGCCAGCAGCAGCGTCTCCCGCGACCACAGGGCGAAGCCCACCTGGCTCTTGACCACCGGTGCGCGCAGGGCGAACAGGGTCAGCGAACCGCCGACCACGAACAGCAGGAAGATCAGGATGAACACCCCGCGCGAGGGGTCGGAGGCAAAGGCATGCACCGAGGTCAGCACCCCGGAACGGACCAGGAAGGTGCCCAGCAGGCTCAGGGAGAACGCGGCGATGGCCAGCAGCACCGTCCAGCTCTTGAACACCCCACGCTTCTCGGTGACCGCCAGCGAGTGGATCAGCGCCGTGCCCACCAGCCAGGGCATGAACGAGGCGTTCTCCACCGGGTCCCAGAACCACCAGCCCCCCCAGCCCAGCTCGTAGTAGGCCCACCAGGAGCCCAGGGTGATGCCCACGCCGAGGAAGGCCCAGGCGACGATGGTCCAGGGCCGCGACCAGCGTGCCCAGGCCGCGTCCAAACGCCCGCCCAGCAGCGCGGCGATGGCGAAGGCGAAGGCCACCGAGAAGCCCACGTAGCCCATGTACAGCATGGGCGGGTGGACGATCAGGCCGAAGTCCTGCAGCAATGGGTTGAGGTCGCGCCCATCGGTGGGCACCTGGGGCAGCAAGCGCGCGAAGGGGTTGGAGGTGATGATCAGGAACGACAGGAAGCCCACGCTGATCATGCCCATCACCGCCAGCACGCGGGCCAGCATCACCTGCGGCAACTGGCGCGAGAACACCGAGACGGCCAGGGTCCAGCCGCCGAGGATCAATGCCCAGAGCAGCAACGAGCCCTCGTGGGCGCCCCATACGGCGCTGAACTTGTAGTACCAGGGCAAGGCACTGTTGGAGTTGCTGGCGACGTAGTCGACCGAGAAGTTGTCGGTCAGGAAGGCGTGGGTCAGGCAGGCGAAGGCAAAGGCGAGGAAGGTGAACTGCCCCCACGCCGCCGGCCGCGCCAGGCCCATCCACAGGCGGTCGCCGCGCCAGGCGCCGAGCAGCGGCACGGACGCCTGGACCACGGCGAAGCAGATCGCCAGGATCAGCGCCAGCTGACCCAGTTCGGGAATCACCAGGGCCGCGTTCATGGCTTGGCCTCCCCACCGGCAGCGGCCTGGCCGCTTTCCTTCAGCGCCTTGGTGACCTCCGGCGGCATGTACTTCTCATCGTGCTTGGCCAGGACCTCATCGGCCACCACCACGCCGTCGGCGTTGAGCTTGCCCAGGGCGACGATGCCCTGCCCTTCGCGGAACAGGTCCGGCAGGATGCCACGGTAGGTGATCGGCACCGACTTGTTGAAGTCGGTGACCACGAAACGCACGTCCAGCGAGTCGGCCGAGCGCTGCACCGAGCCCTGCTCGACCATGCCGCCGGCGCGGATGCGGGTGTCCAGCGGCGCCTCGCCGTTGGCGATCTGGGTCGGGGTGTAGAACAGGTTGATGTTCTGCTGCAGGGCGCTCAGGGCGAAACCGACGGCGACGGCGACACCGACCATCAGGCCGAGGATGAGCAACAGGCGTTTCTTGCGCTGCGGATTCACTGGTTGTTCTCCCGGCGCAGACGGCGCGCCTCTTCTTGCAGGTAGCGACGGCGGGCCAGCAGGGGCGCGGCGACATTGAGCGCCAGCACCGCCAGGCAGATGCCATAGGCCGACCAGACGTACAGGCCATGGTGGCCCATGGCGAGAAAATCCCCGAAGGACGCGAAACTCATTGCGCGGCCCTCCGCCCCAGGCTGTTCAACACTTCCTCCCTGACCCAACTGGCGCGCGCCTCGCGCTTGAGCACCTCGAGGCGCATGCGCAGCAGCAGCACGGCACCGAAGAAGCAGTAGAAACCCAAGACCGTCAGCAACAGCGGCAGCCACATCTCGGCGGGCATGGCCGGCTTCTCGGTGAGGGTGAAGGTGGCACCCTGGTGCAGGGTGTTCCACCACTCCACCGAGTACTTGATGATCGGGATGTTCACCACGCCGACGATCGCCAGCACCGCACAGGCCTTGGCCGCGCTGTCGCGGTTGCTGATCGCCTGGCCCAGGGCGATGATGCCGAAGTACAGGAACAACAGGATGAGCATGGAGGTCAGGCGGGCATCCCAGACCCACCAGCTGCCCCAGGTCGGCTTGCCCCAGATCGCCCCGGTGACCAGCGCCACCGCGGTCATCCAGGCGCCGATGGGCGCCGCGCATTGCAGGGCGACGTCGGCCAGTTTCATCTTCCACACCAGGCCGACGATGCCGGCCACCGCCAGCAGCACATAGCAGGATTGCGCCAGCATGGCCGCCGGCACATGGATGTAGATGATGCGGAAGCTGTTGCCCTGCTGGTAGTCCTGGGGCGCGAAGGCCAGCCCCCAGGCGATGCCGACCAGCAGCAGGACAATGGCGGAGACGGTCAGCCATGGCAGCATGCGGCCGCTGATGGCATAGAACCATTTGGGGGAACCCAGCTTGTGGAACCACGTCCAGCTTATTTTCATCAGGGTACATCCAGGGTATTTGCCGGGCTTGGAAGCCCGGGACTCGTTATTCGCCGACGCTGATCTTCAGGCCGGCCGCTATCGCAAAAGGTGCCAATGTCACCGCCAGGGCAGCCAGGCTGGCGAGCCAGAGCAGGTGGCCGGTGGCCGGCATATTCTGCAACGCCGCTTGCAAGGCGCCACTGCCCAGGATCAATACCGGGATATACAGCGGCAGGATCAGCAACGCCAGCAACAGGCCACCGCGCTTGAGGCCGACCGTCAGTGCCGCCCCTACCGCGCCCAACAGGCTCAGCACCGGCGTACCCAGCAGCAGCGAGCCCAGCAGCACGGGCAGGCAGTGGGCCGGCAGGCCGAGCATCAGCGCCAGCAGTGGTGCCAACAATACCAGCGCCAGCCCGGAAAAGATCCAGTGCGCCAGCACCTTGGCCAGCACCAGCAACGCCAGCGGGTGCGGCGACAGTACCCACTGCTCCAGCGAGCCGTCCTCGAAATCGCTGCGAAACAGGCCGTCCAGCGAGAGCAGCACGGCCAAGAGCGCCGCGACCCAGACCAGCCCCGGCGACAAGGTTTGCAACAATTGTGTCTCAGGACCGACCGCCAGTGGAAACAAGGCGACGACGATCGCGAAGAACACCAAGGGATTGGCCAGCTCCGCCGGCCGGCGACACAGCAGGCGCGCCTCGCGCCGCACCAACAAGACGAATACGCTCATGCCGCCCACTGCCCCAGGTTCAGTTCACGGTAACCCGATGGCTTGCACTCGAGGTGGTGATGGGTGGTCAGTACCACCGTCCCGCCCTGCTCGCAGTGAGCGGCCAGGTGCGCCTCGAGCTGGGCCACGCCTTGCTTGTCGAGGGCGGTGAAGGGTTCGTCGAGTATCCACAGCGGCGGGCTGTCCAGGTACAACCGGGCCAATGCCACGCGGCGCTGCTGCCCGGCGGACAGGGTATGGCACGGCACATCCTCGAAACCGCGCAAGCCCACGGCGGCGAGTGCCTGCCAGATGGCCTCGGCAGTCGCCGGCCGGTGCAAGGCGCACAGCCAGGCGAGGTTTTCCTCGGCGGTGAGCAAATCCTTGATGCCGGCGGCGTGGCCGATCCACAGGAGGATGCTGGCCAGGGCATGGCGCTGTTCGGCCAGGGGCTGGCCACCGAGCAGGATCTGCCCGGCGGTGGGCTGCATCAGACCGGCCAACAGACGCAGCAGGCTGGTCTTGCCGCTGCCGTTGGGGCCGCTGACCTGCAGCATGTCGCCGGGGCCCAGCTCGAAGTGCAGGTGCTCGAAGAGCAGGCGCCAGTCGCGCTCGCAGGCCAGGCCCGCGGCTTGGAGGTGAAGGGGCACGGTTTCGCCTTATTCAGTGTGGGGGCCATGATCGGTGTCGTCTGGCTTCGCGGACAAGCCCGCTCCCACAGGGTCTGCACTGTATCCTGTAGGAACGGGCTTGCCCGCCAAGCAGGCGGCACCGGCCGAAGCCTTTGTCTCAAGTCGCTTCTGGCCCTGCCGTTATAGTGGCAATGGCAGGCAGCGTGGCTGGCATTATTACATGCGATGTCCCGCTGCCAAGAGGGCCAGGCCCACAGGTTGTATACAATCATGACTGAAATCAATAGTCTCGGCGCACAAACAGCGGTAGGTCTGCAAGCAGGCAAAGCCGCCATGACCGGCGAACTGCTGCGCCTGCTGCAACCGCAGCCAGGCCTGCTGGCGCCAGGCGAGACCGCCAGGGCCGAGGTGATGGCCCTGCGCCAGGTGGGCCAGGACTTCCAACTGTTGCTGCGCCTGATCCAGGCCAATGGCAGCCAGGTGCAACTGCAAGCCACTGCCAGCCAGCCGCTGCCCCAGGGCAGCCTGGTGACCGTCAGCCAGACCGAGAGCAACCGCCTCGCCGTCATGGTGCAACAGGTCAATGCCAACAACGTCGCCACCCTCACCCGCCTGGATAACACCCAGGTCCCCGTCGGTACCCTGCTGCAAGGCAAGGTCCTGACCAGCCAGGCACTTGCGCAGCTCCCGGGCGAGGCCGCCAGCTTTCGCTCCCTGGTCACGTTGCTCAACAGCAGCCAGGCCGGCGCCACCCTGACCATCGACAGCCCACGCGCGTTGCCGGTGGGCAGCCTGCTTAGCGCCGTGGTACAGGGCGACCAGTCGCTGCGCTTCGTGCCTTTGAGCGGCCGCCAGGAGCAACTGAGCATCGCGCAGCAACTGATCAGCCAACAAGGCCGGCAAGCGTCGTTGCCGGGGCTGCTCAATGCCCTGCAACAGGTCGCCCTCGACCCAGGCGGCGTTGGAACGCTGCGCGCCACTGCCGAACAGCTGCTGGCCAGCCTGCCCGATGCGCGCCAACTCGGTGAAGCCAAGGCCGTTGCCCAGGCACTGAACAACAGTGGCGCCTTTCTCGAGGCCAAGCTGCTCGGCGGCCTCTCCACCGAACTGGCCACGGACCTGAAGGCGCAATTGCTCCGCTTGATGGCTCAAGCATCGGGGAATGGGCCCTTCCTCGCCTCGACGAGTGCCTCGACATTGACCCAAGTCATGCCCGCCATGGCCCGAGGCGCCCTGGGCATGCTCGAACGGGTCGGCCCAAGGCAGCAACCTGGGACGTTTCCGCTCCCTTCCCGGCTGTTGCAGGCCATGGAAAACGAAGGCGACCTGCAGCAGTTGCTGCGCCTGGCCGCCGCCGCTATCGCGCGCCTGCAGAGCCATGCCTTGAGCAGCCTGCAGCAAAGCGCAACCTTGGAAAACGGCAACCTGCAAACCACCTGGCAAACCGAAATCCCCATCCGCCATGGCCAGGAGTTCATCCCCTTGCAGGCCAAGTTGCAGCGCGAGGAAACGCCGCAACAACACGCCGACCGCCAGCGGGAGCCGCAGGATCCGCTGCAAGCGTTGTGGCGTATCGAACTGGCCTTCGACCTTGCCCTCTTGGGGCCCTTGCAGGTCCAGGCGCAACTGAGCCAAGGCCGGCTGTCTGGCCAGTTGTGGGCAGAACGCGAGCAGACCGCGAAGTTGATCGACAGCCAGCTCGGCGGACTGCGCGAACGCCTGCTGGCCCGCGGGCTGGATGTCGGCGACCTGGAATGCCACCCCGGCATCCCACCACAGGGGCCCCGTACACGGGTGGAACAACGCTGGGTGGACGAGACCGCATGAGCAGCACACAACCCCGTCAGGCCATCGCCCTGAGCTACGACGGCCAAGAAGCCCCGACCCTGAGCGCCAAGGGCGAGGACGAACTGGCCGAAGCCATCCTCGCCATCGCCCGCGAGCACGAAGTCCCCATCTACGAAAATGCCGAACTGGTACGCCTGCTGGCACGCCTGGAACTGGGCGAGCAGATCCCCGAGGCGCTGTACCTGACCATCGCCGAGATCATCGCCTTCGCCTGGCAGTTGCGGGGCAAGGTGCCGGACGGTTTCAGCGACCAGGCGCCCTCGCCCCGTGACGTGACGCCGCCAACGCTGACACTGCCAGTTGATTGAAGCTGCATCCGCAAGAACAACCTCGATCACAGGCACTGCCCGTCATCGATCGAACCGGGCGACATAGGTAATTACCGCCCCACCCTCCTGCTACCGGGACATGCTCGCGCCTCCTTGACCCACACAGGTGCTCCCCATGTCCCTACCTTACGTAAATGCCAGCGGCGTCCAGTTCGTGCGCAACCACCTGCAACACATCCCAAGGCCCGATCGGCACGCGGCCGAGGCGATCCGTGACTGGGCATCCCAACAGGGCTTCCCACTCGATCCGGACCAGACAGAGGTGGTAACCCTGCACTACCGTGGCCAGCAGGCCGTGATCATCGACCGTCAGCCCCTCACCCACGCGGTGCTCTCGAACTGGCAGGGCGAAACCAGCAAGGACCTGGTCGGGCAACTGTTGCCAGGGCACTGGGCAGGTACCTTGCCCCAAGGCCCATTGCAACTGGTCGATGAGTTACCCAAGCCTGGCCCGCTGGACAACAGTGCGCCCTACAGCGTGTTCAACGGCTTGTTTCGCGTGACCTCCCCCGCTCGCTATGACGCCACCACCCACCTGCCAGTCGACGTAGAGGCCATGCAGAAGTTCATCTGGTCGTTGGACTTCCATGCTCGCTACAAATCGATGCTGGACGATTACTGGACGCATGCCCTGAAGAGCCACCAGGTCGCGGCACGCATCAACTTCATCGCGGCCTGCAACAAACAGGTGCTGCAGGGCTCCTTGAGCGAAGCCGGGCGCAAGCTGGCCTGGCAGGCGGCCGACCTGATGCCACGCACGCCTGGGTTACGCGTCCGACCGCTGAATGTGTATGGCTACACCGCCACCGACATACTCTGCATCACCGACAGGGCCAGCCCTGAAGCCCTGCTGTACCTGCCAGGCAACGCCTTCCCGCTGCATGAATTCAGCACCCGGGCCGCCCTGCAAGACTGGTTCGGCCGACAATGCCAGAGCGACGAGAAACGCCAGATACTGCGCCAGCACTTCGCCCTGGCCGATACACCAGACGGGTTGGACTTCAGCGGCCTGGACACCGCATTGGCGGGCCTGGGAGCGTACCCCGCGCTTCATTGGCGCTCACCCAATCGTCCAGGCTTCACCACCGATGGCCCCTGGTCGCCTGGTGACTTCGTCAATTACCGAGCGACCAAATACAGCCCTCCGATCAAGGGCGACCTGTTCGAAGCGCTCACTGAACGCCAGCGCCAGCGCAGCTATGCCGATGCCGACTTCATCATCACCAGCGACAGCGAGGTGACCAAGGCCAAGTGGCGAGGCTACCTGACCACCTCGATCAATCTGCTGGCGCCCTTGGCGCTGGTGGTACCGGAACTGGCCCCCCTGTTCGCCTTGGGTGGGGTTGCCCAGTTCGGCCTGGGGCTCGACCAGGCCATCCATGGCAAATCGCTCGCGGACAAGGCCGATGGCGTGCAGAACATCGAGTTTGGCCTGATGAACGCAGCGCCGCTGGTTCTCACTGGCCTTTCCAAGGCCCAGCAGCTCTACCCACCCAAGGGCGACGGTTTTGTATTCCCCACGCGGGTCAACGGGCAACTGGGCTACCCCTTGAGCCCCATGATGCCGCCACACCTGCCCGAACCGTCCCTGCAATTCTTCGAACCGACGGTGGAGCCGCTGCCTGATGGCGATCCGGTCACTGCACGCTGGGTGGTCAGGCTCCCCTTGGCCGAGGACAGCCCGGCACAATTGCAAAGCATGCTCGGCAACTACAACACGAATGTGCTCTACAGCGCCGAGTACGATGCGTTCATTTCCGACATGGATGTCAATGAGGTGGACCCCACCTATTACCAGGTGTCCGATAGCCATCGCGGGTTGGTGCGGATCGACATCGGAGAACGGCCGGTAACCGACCAGATGCGCATGCGCAGCCTGCGGGCCATGGGCGTGGATCTGCAGTTACCGATCGCGCTGCCCCGAGTCGAGGCGCAGATGCTGCAGCCGATCCCGAAACAGATCCTCAGTATCTGGGTGGGCGACAAGGTGATCCCTTCCGATCTGCTCGCTACGCTGGCCAGCAACAGCCGCCGCCTGACATCCAGCCAGTACCAGTTGAAGCTGTTCCTGTCGAACGCAAGCCCGGCCGCCTTCGAGAAGAATCTGCAACTGCTGGGCGCACAGGCACCGAACATCCGTGTCCTGCCCCTGGAGGAGCAGCCGTTCTACCGCGCTTTCAGCGAAGGCCCGAATTTCGCTCAATACCAACACGCGCTCAACGGCAACGGCGCCAACTTCGCCTCGGCCTCGGATGTGTTGCGCTATCCGCTGCTCGAGCATGAAGGCGGCCTGTACCTGGACGTCGACGACCTTCTACTACCAGCACCTGATGCCCCTGAACAAGCCGCCCTCGACAACCTGACATTGGCCACGTCCCCCGACGGCGTGCTGCTCGGCGCACCGGTGAGCAACGAGGCACTGGGTATGCACTGCCAGTACAACACCAACATGCTCGGCAGCCATCCCAACAACCCGACACTGCGCGCCATTTCGCAGGAGATGCACGCACGCTACCAGGCCGATCGAACCTTCTACGACAGCAAGCCCCAGGCAGGCGACGCCGCCTTCGACCGCTATGCCCTGCGCCTGAGCAACCTGACCGGGCCTGGCCTGGTCAACCGCGTGCTCGACCAGCACCTGCCCCGGCTGCGCATGATCCGCCAGATCGCTAACTTGCGTACCCTGCCCCAGAGCGACCCGAACTACCTGCTGCTGAATGTCGATGCCGACCTTCGCCAGGCGATGATCAGCGACCTGCCACTGACCGGTGTCGCGCAGATCGGCAACTATCATTCCTGGAGCCGCCCCTGATACGCCGAGGGCGACTTTCGTCGCCCTCGATCCTCTCATTCGCCGCGATGCAACTTGCTCATCAGCTCCGCCTCGGCCTGGGTCAGGCCGCAGCTCTGGGTCAGCTCCTCGACGCTGGCCCCCATCCCCACCAGCTTGGCCGCCTGGGTGAAGGTCACGCTGCTGGGGTCGCGCTGCTCCAGTTGCTGGAGCCTGTCGGGCAAGGGCGCGACCACCGCGCGCAGCTCATGGATGGCCTCGCCCATGCGCACGCTGCCGTTCTGGTAGTCGTCCAGGCGCTTGGCCAGGTCCTTGATGCGCTGGTCGCGCAGCGCATCGCCCTGGGCCTGCTGGGCGGCCAGCTCGCGCTGGCGCTTGCTGTAGTTGAGGAAGAACCACAGGCTCAGCGCCCAGAGCAGCGCCAGGAAGATGACAGCAACCTCGAAGATCAACTCAGATGTTCTCCAGCTCGGACCACTCTTCCTCGGTCATCATCTTGTCGAGCTCGACCAGGATCAGCAGTTCGCCGTTCTTGTTGCACACGCCCTGGATGAACTTGGCCGATTCCTCGTTGCCAACGTTGGGCGCGGTCTCGATCTCCGACTGACGCAGGTAGACCACCTCGGCCACGCTGTCGACCAGGATGCCGACCACCTGCTTGTCTGCCTCGATGATCACGATGCGGGTGTTGTCGGTGACCTCGGTCGGCATCAGGCCGAAACGCTGGCGGGTGTCGATCACCGTGACCACGTTGCCACGCAGGTTGATGATGCCCAGCACGTAGCTCGGCGCGCCCGGCACCGGGGCGATCTCGGTGTAGCGCAGGACTTCCTGCACCTGCATGACGTTGATGCCATAGGACTCGTTGTCCAGGCGGAAGGTTACCCACTGCAGGATCGGATCTTCGGAACCTTGTGCAGACGACTTTTTCATTCCCCTACCCCTCAAAATCCGCCATCGGCGGTGTGCTCGGTATCGCCGCGGCAGTGGCGGCGTTCATTCATTGCGGTTTGGCATGCAACTGCTTGACGGCGCCGCTGGCGATCAGCTCGGCCAGTTCGGCGACGTCGAGCAAGGCGCACATGTGTTCGATCACCGTGCCGGCCAGCCACGGGCGCTGGCCACGCTGGCTGCGCCACTTGATCTCGGCCGGGTCCAGGCGCAGGGAGCGGCTGACCTGGTGCACGGCCAACCCCCATTCATAGCCCTGGACGGAAATCACGTACTGCAAGCCCTGACGGAAGTCTTCGCGATAGCGCTCGGGCATGACCCAGCGTGCGGTGTCCAGGACCTTGAGGTTGCCCGCCTGGCAACTGAGGATGCCGAGGAACCAGTCCGGCTGGCCGAACAACGGTGTCAGCTCCTGGCCGGCCAGGCTGTAGATCGAGCCCAGGCACACCAGCGGCACCGCCAGGGTCAGGCCGGCGACATCGAACAGCAGGCATTCGAACGGCTCCGCCGCCCAGGCTGGGCGGCCATCCACGGTGGCCGGCGGGCGTGGCGCGCCCGGCGCAGGCAGGTGCACATCGACCAGTGGCGCTACCGGCTCGGCAGCCGGGGCCTGGGGCACTATCGGAGGGCTGGCCGGGGCCATCGCCTCGGACATGACAACGCTGAGTACCGGCTGCGGGGCGGGCGCCGCCTGTTGTCGCTGGGCGTCACGGGCCTGTTCCTCGCGCACCGCCGCGGCGAACCCGTCGTCGGTGGCGGCCGGCTCGTCGACCGGTGCTGGTGCGGCCTCGACGGCCTCGAACGTTTCGGTGGCCTCCTGCAACAGGCCATCGAGATAGGACTGCAGGGCCAGTTGCGGCTTGCTGGTAATCGGCCGGGCTGGGTTCATCAGGCCACCTGCAACGCGGATGTGGAGGTCAGCAGGTGCTTGAGCAGCGCCCGGTAAGCAGTCACCCCACGGCTCTTGCCGTCGAACTGCGAGGGCGTGACGCCGGCCCGGCTGGCATCGCGCAGGCGCGTGTCGACTGGGATGTAACCCTGCCAGACCTGTTCGCCATAGCTGTCGCGCAGCACCTTGAGGGTGCCCAGGGAGGCCTGGGTGCGGCGGTCGAACAGGGTCGGCACGATCACGTACGGCAGCGCCTGGCGCCGCGAGCGGTTGACCATCGCCAGGGTCCCGACCATGCGCTCCAGGCCCTTGACCGCGAGGAACTCAGTCTGCACAGGGATCACCAGTTGCTGGCTGGCGGCCAGGGCATTGACCATCAGCACACCGAGCAGCGGTGGGCTGTCGATCAGGGCGAAGTCGAAATCCTGCCACAGCTGCGCCAGACTCTTGGCGATCACCAGGCCCAGCCCGCTCTGCCCTGGCGACTGGCGCTCCAGCACCGCCAAGGCAGTGCTCGAAGGCAGCAGGGAGATGCGTTGGTCGCTGGTGGGCAGCAGCAATTGCCCGGGCAGCCCCTCGGGTACCACGCCCTTGTGCAGGAACAGGTCGTAGCAGCTGTGCTCCAGGGCATCGGGATCGTGCCCGAAGTAGCTGGTCATCGAGCCGTGCGGGTCGAGGTCGACCACGACCACGCGCTTGCCCGCCTGGGCCAGCAGGCCGGCCAGGGCGATGGTGGTGGTGGTCTTGCCGACACCACCTTTTTGATTGGCTACTGCCCAGACTCTCATCGTGCGTCGCTTCCTCCCGGTGTGGCCGCCTGCCCTGCCGGGAACGGTGTGAAAAATCGGTGACGGGGAATTGACGGGATCATCCCCCCGCCGTCGCTGCAGGCGTTGTCGGTGCACTTTGTGTGCCAGCCCGCCGCAAGGCCGCGTCCGGCGTGGCATTGGCGCTGCCGGAGCCGGTCAGGCTGCGGCGTACTTCGAGGTTGCGGGAAATCACCAGCACCACCCGGCGGTTGCGCGCCCGGCCCTCGGCGCTGTCGTTGCTCGCCACCGGCTGGTACTCGCCATAGCCCACCGAGGCCATGCGCGCCGGGTCGACCCCGTTCATCGCCAGCAGGCGCACGATGCTCGCCGCCCGCGCCGACGACAGCTCCCAGTTGGTCGGGTACTGGGCGGTGCGGATCGGCAGGTTGTCGGTGAAGCCCTCCACGTGCACCGGGTTGGCGAACGGCTTGAGGATCTTCGCCACCTTCTCGACGATCTCGAAGGCGACATCGCTGGGCATGGCATCGCCGCTGCCGAACAGCAGCGCCGAGTTGAGCTCGATCTCCACCCACAGCTCGTTACCGCGCACGGTCATCTGGTCGGACTTGATCAGATCGCCAAAGGCATCGCGGACATCCTCGGAGATACTCTGCAACGGATCGACGCTGCTCTGCGCCAGGCCCGCGTCGGTTTGCTCGCTGTCCTTGACCAGCGGCTCGGCCGGCCTGACGCTAAGCGGGCGCTCCTCGCCGATAGGGATCGGCTTCATGCTCCGCTCGGGGTCGTTGAACACCCCGAGCAGGGCCTGGGAGATCACCTTGTACTTGCCCTCGTTGATCGAGGAGATCGAATACATGACCACGAAGAAGGCGAACAGCAGGGTGATGAAGTCGGCGTACGACACCAACCAACGTTCGTGGTTCTCGTGTTCCTCGGTATGGCGACGGCGCGGCATGGCTTACTCCATGAAGCCTTGCAGCTTCAGCTCGATCGAGCGTGGGTTCTCCCCTTCGGCGATCGACAGCAGGCCTTCCAGGAGCATCTCCCGGTAGCGCGACTGGCGCAGGACGATGGCCTTGAGCTTGTTGGCGACCGGCAGCAGGATCAGGTTGGCGCTGGCCACGCCGTAGATGGTGGCGACGAACGCCACGGCGATGCCGTTGCCCAGTTGCGAAGGGTCGGCCAGGTTGCCCATCACGTGGATCAGGCCCATCACCGCACCGATGATACCGATGGTCGGCGCATAGCCGCCCATGCTCTCGAACACCTTGGCGGCCTGGATGTCGCGGCTCTCCTGGGTCAGGAAGTCGACCTCGAGGATGCTGCGGATGGACTCGGGCTCAGCGCCGTCGACCAGCAGTTGCAGGCCCTTGCGCGCATACGGGTCCGGCTCGGCATCGGCCACCCCCTCCAGGCCCAGCAGGCCTTCCTTGCGCGCGGTCAGGCTCCAGTTGACCACCCGGTCGATACCGCTGGCCAGGTCCACCCGCGGCGGAAAGAAGATCCAGCGAATGATCTGCAGGGAGCGCTTGAACGCCGACAGCGGCGACTGCAACAGCGCTGCCGCCAGGGTGCCGCCCAGCACGATCAGGGCCGCCGGGCCATTGACCAGCGCCCCGACGTGGCCGCCCTCGAGCAGGTTGCCGCCGACGATGGCGACGAAGGCGAGGATCAGACCGATCAGGCTCAGGACATCCATCAGACGCAGGCCTCGACCAGGTGCTTGCCGATCTCGTCCAGGCTGTACACCGCATCGGCCAGGTTGGCCTTGACGATGGCCATGGGCATGCCATAGATCACGCAACTGGCTTCATCCTGGGCCCACACGGTGCTGCCGCCCTGCTTGAGCAGGCGCGCGCCCTCGCGCCCATCGGCGCCCATGCCGGTGAGCACCACCGAGAGCACCTTGTCGCCATAGGACTTGGCGGCCGAACCGAAGGTGATGTCCACGCACGGCTTGTAGTTCAGGCGCTCGTCCCCCGGCAGGATCTTCACCGTGCCACGGCCATCGATCATCATCTGCTTGCCACCAGGGGCCAGCAGGGCCAGGCCGGGGCGCAGCACGTCGCCATCCTCGGCTTCCTTGACGCTGATCCTGCACAGCTTGTCCAGGCGTTCGGCGAACGCCTTGGTGAAGGCTGCAGGCATGTGCTGGACCAGCACGATCGGCGCCGGGAAGCTGGCGGGCAGTTGGGTCAGCACCCGTTGCAGCGCCACCGGGCCGCCGGTGGAGGTGCCGATGGCCACCAGCTTGTAGGGCTTGCGCTTGGGCGCTGGCGCATGGGAAGCGGCTGCGGCGGCAGGACGGCTGGCCGGCGTCGGGGCAGCCGCGCGGGCCGGCGCAGGGCTTGCCGGGCTGCCGAGCGGCACATGGCTGGTCGGTGCCACGGCGGCTGCCGGCGTGGCAAAGCCGCCGAAACGACGGTTGCTGCGCGACAGGGTGTGGACCTTCTCGCACAGCAGTTGCTTGACCTTCTCCGGATTGCGCGAGATGTCCTCGAAGTTCTTCGGCAGGTAGTCCACCGCACCGGCATCCAGGGCGTCGAGGGTGACGCGGGCGCCTTCGTGGGTCAGCGAGGAGAACATCAGTACCGGCGTCGGGCAGCGCTGCATGATGTGCCGCACGGCGGTGATGCCATCCATCATGGGCATCTCGTAGTCCATGGTGATGACATCGGGCTTGAGCGCCAGCGCCTGGTCGATCGCTTCCTTGCCGTTGGTCGCGGTACCCACGACCTGGATCGTCGAGTCTGCCGAGAGAATTTCCGAGACACGGCGGCGGAAGAAACCGGAATCATCCACCACCAGGACCTTGACTGCCATAAACACTCCATTAGGCGGCGCAACCGCCAGGGCGCGCCGCCGAAATCAAATACGCCGGGCGGCGTAACGCTTGAGCATGCTCGGTACGTCGAGGATCAGCGCGATGCGACCGTCGCCGGTGATGGTGGCGCCGGACATGCCCGGGGTGCCCTGGAGCATCTTGCCCAGCGGCTTGATCACCACCTCCTCCTGGCCCACCAGCTGGTCGACCACGAAGCCGATGCGCTGGGTGCCGACCGAAAGAATCACCACATGCCCCTCGCGCTGCTCCTCGTGCACCTGGCCCTGGACCAGCCAGCGCTTGAGGTAGAACAGCGGCAGCGCCTTGTCGCGGACGATCACCACCTCCTGGCCGTCGACCACGTTGGTGCGCGACAGGTCCAGGTGGAAGATCTCGTTGACGTTGACCAGCGGGAAGGCGAACGCCTGGTTGCCCAGCATCACCATCAAAGTCGGCATGATCGCCAGGGTCAGCGGCACCTTGATGACGATCTTCGAGCCCTGGCCCTTGGCCGAGAAGATGTTGATCGAGCCGTTGAGCTGGGAAATCTTGGTCTTCACCACGTCCATGCCCACACCACGGCCGGAGACGTCGGAAATCTCGGTCTTGGTCGAGAAGCCCGGGGCGAAGATCAGGTTGTAGCAGTCCGACTCGCTCAGGCGCTCGGCGGCGTCCCTGTCCATCAAGCCCTTCTCCACGGCCTTGGCACGCAGGACGTTGGGGTCCATGCCCTTGCCGTCGTCGGAGATCGACAACAGGATGTGGTCGCCCTCCTGCTCGGCCGACAGCACCACCCGGCCGGTGCGCGCCTTGCCGGCGGCCTCGCGTTCGTCGGGCATCTCCACGCCATGGTCGACGGCGTTGCGCACCAGGTGCACCAGCGGGTCGGCCAGGGCTTCGACGAGGTTCTTGTCCAGGTCGGTCTCTTCGCCGACCAGCTCCAGGTTGATCTCCTTCTTGAGCTGGCGGGCCAGGTCGCGAACCAGGCGCGGGAAGCGGCCGAAGACCTTCTTGATCGGCTGCATGCGGGTCTTCATGACCGCGGTCTGCAGGTCGGCGGTGACCACGTCGAGGTTGGACACGGCCTTGGACATGGCCTCGTCACCGCTGTTCAGGCCCAAGCGGACCAGGCGGTTACGCACCAGCACCAGCTCGCCGACCATGTTCATGATCTCGTCCAGGCGGGCGGTATCGACCCGCACGGTGGTTTCCGCCTCGCTGACCGCGTGCTTGTCGGCAGCCGGCGCCGGGGCACGGGCCGGGGCCGCAGGCTTGTTGGCAGCAGGCGCGGCGGCGGCAGGCTTGACGGCCGGTGCCGACTTGGCAGCGGGCTTGCTTTCGGCCTTGGGCGCACTGGTCGCCGGCGCAGCCGCCACGGCGGCAGGTGCCTCGCCAGCCACTGCGTCGCTGGAGAACTTGCCCTTGCCATGCAACTGGTCGAGCAACGCTTCGAATTCGTGCTCGGAAATGTGCTCGCCGTCGCCCGCCGCCGGGGCAGCGCTGGCCACGGGCGCAGCGGCGCCAGGCAGCGCATCGGCGGCGAAGGTGCCCTTGCCGTGCAACTGGTCGAGCAGCGCCTCGAACTCGGCGTCGGTGATCTCGTCGCCCGCCGGTGCCGCGGCAGAGTCCTGCGGCGCAGTGGCGACGGCTTCCGGGGAGAACTGCCCCTTGCCGTGCAACTGGTCCAGCAGCGACTCGAACTCGGCATCGGTGATCTCGTCGCCTTCGCCGCCGACCGCCTCGCCCTGCCTCTGCTCGGCAGCCTCGGCCTGGGCCTTGACCGCGTCGAGGGAGTCGAGCAGTTGTTCGAATTCGCTATCGGTGATGTCCGCCTCGGCAGCCGGCGCTTCGGCGACCGCTGCCGGCGCCTGCTCAGGGGCCGGCGCCTCGGCCTCGGCTGCGGCAGGCTCTGCCAGGCGCGACAGGGCCGCCAGCAGCTCGGGCGTGGCCGGGGTGACGTCGCTGCGCTCACGCACCTGGCCGAACATGCCATTGACCGTGTCCAGCGCCTCGAGGACCACGTCCATCAGCTCTGCGTCGACCCGGCGCTCCCCTTTGCGCAAGACGTCGAACACGTTCTCGGCGATATGGCAGCACTCCACCAGCTCGTTGAGCTGGAGGAAGCCGGCGCCCCCTTTAACAGTGTGAAAACCGCGAAAGATCGCATTGAGCAGGTCCGCGTCGTCGGGCCGGCTTTCCAGCTCGACCAGTTGCTCGGACAGTTGCTCGAGAATTTCGCCGGCTTCTACCAGGAAATCCTGGAGGATTTCTTCATCGGCGCCGAAGCTCATTGAACGTGCTCCCTAAAAACCCAGGCTGGACAGCAGATCGTCGACATCGTCCTGACCGGACACGACGTCTTCACGCTTATCGGCATGAATCTGCGGACCTTCACCCCGGGCCGGATGTTTTTCTTGATCTTTTTCAGCGCGCAGCTGCTGGTGGTCATGTTCGATACCGGCAAAACGGTCGACCTGGCTTGCCATCAGCACGAGCTTGAGCAGATTGCTTTCGACTTCGGTGACCAACGCGGTCACGCGCTTGATCACCTGGCCGGTCAGGTCTTGATAGTCCTGGGCCAGGAGAATGTCGTTGAGATGGCCTGCGACCTTGCGGTTGCCCTCGACGCTGTGCGTCAGGAAACTGTCGACGCGCTTGACCAGCTCGCGAAACTCCGGCGCGGCGACCTCGCGGCGCATGAAGCGCTGCCAGTCGGCACTCAGGTTCTGGGCTTCGGCGGCCAGGTCGTTGAGCACCGGGGTGCCCGCTTCCACCAGGTCCATGGTGCGGTTGGCGGCGCCCTCGGTGAGCTTGACCACATAGGCCAGGCGCTCGGTGGCGTCGGTGATCTGCGACATTTCCTCGGCCTGCGGCATGCGCGGGTCGATCTGGAAACTGACGATCGCGCTGTGCAACTCGCGGGTGAGCTTGCCGACTTCCTGGTACAGGCCGCGGTCGCGGGTCTGGTTCAGTTGGTGGATCAACTGCACCGCCTCGCCGAACCGGCCGTGCTCGAGGCTCTCGACCAGTTCCTGGGCATGTTTCTTCAGGGTCGATTCGAACTCACCCAGCGACGTGTTTTTCTGCTCCATGGCGCCCCCTGACGTGACTCAACCGTTGACGCGTTCGAAGATCTTCTCGATCTTCTCCTTGAGCACCTGGGCGGTAAAAGGCTTGACCACATAGCCGTTGACCCCGGCCTGGGCCGCTTCGATGATCTGGTCGCGCTTGGCCTCGGCAGTCACCATCAGCACCGGCATGTGTTTGAGGCGGTCATGGGCGCGGACCTTGCGCAGCAGGTCGATGCCGGACATGCCGGGCATGTTCCAGTCGGTCACCAGGAAATCGTAATGGCCGTTTTCCAGCATCGGCAGCGCCGTGGTGCCGTCGTCGGCCTCGTCGGTGTTGGTGAAGCCCAGGTCACGCAACAGGTTCTTGATGATCCGCCGCATCGTCGAAAAGTCGTCAACGATGAGGATTTTCATGTCTTTGTTCAATTAGACCTCCAAGCAGTCCTAGACGCGCTCGGCCCCGAGCACGCATTCAATCAATTGGGCATCATTTACAACGACTGCGGCGAACCTGGCTTCAGCGTGCCCGCCATTCCCCCAGGCGGCTGCGCAGGCGCGCCGCGCACTGGCTGTGCAACTGGCTGACACGCGACTCGCTGACCCCCAGTACCTCACCGATCTCCTTGAGGTTCAGCTCTTCGTCGTAGTACAGCGCCAGCACCAGGCGCTCACGCTCCGGCAGGTTGGCGATCGCATCGGCCAGCGCGGCCTGGAAGCGCTCGTCCTCCAGGTCGCGCGAGGGCTCCAGCTGGCCACTGGCGCCATCCTCGTGGAGCCCTTCGTGCTCGCCGTCCTGCAACAGGTCGTCGAAGCTGAACAGGCGGCTGCCCAAGGTATCGTTCAGGATCCCGTAGTAATCATCGAGACTCAATTGGAGTTCGGCAGCAACTTCATGATCTTTAGCGTCACGGCCGGTACGCGCCTCGACGGCACGTATCGCGTCACTGACCATACGGGTGTTGCGGTGCACCGAGCGCGGCGCCCAGTCGCCCTTGCGGACCTCGTCGAGCATGGCGCCACGGATGCGGATACCAGCGTAGGTCTCGAAGCTGGCGCCCTTGCTGGCATCGTACTTGTTGGCCACTTCCAGCAGGCCGATCATGCCGGACTGGATCAGATCCTCGACCTGCACGCTGGCCGGCAGGCGCGCCAGCAGGTGATAGGCGATGCGCTTGACCAGCGGGGCGTAGCGTTCGACCAGTTCGTACTGGGCATCGCGCGACGCCTTGCTGTACATCTTGAAACCGCTCGCGTTCATAGCACCGGCCCTGCGCTGGTGGGCTGCACCAGGCGCTCGACGAAAAACTCCAGGTGCCCGCGCGGGTTGGCCGGCAACGGCCAGCTGTCGACCTTCTGTGCGATGGCCTTGAACGCCAGCGCACACTTGGACCGCGGGAAAGCCTCGTAGACCGCCCGCTGCTTCTGCACCGCCTTGCGCACGCATTCGTCGTAGGGCACGGCGCCGACATACTGCAGCGCGACATCGAGGAAACGATCGGTGACCTTGGTCAACTTGGCGAACAGGTTGCGGCCCTCCTGCGGGCTCTGCGCCATGTTGGCCAGCACGCGAAAACGGTTCATGCCGTAGTCGCGGTTGAGCAGCTTGATCAGGGCGTAGGCGTCGGTGATTGAGGTCGGCTCGTCGCACACCACCAGCAGCACTTCCTGGGCCGCGCGGACGAAGCTGACCACCGAGTCGCCGATGCCGGCGGCGGTGTCGATCACCAGCACGTCGAGGTTGTCGCCGATCTCGCTGAACGCCTGGATCAGGCCGGCATGCTGGGCAGGCGCCAGGTGCACCATGCTCTGGGTGCCAGAGGCGGCCGGGACGATGCGCACGCCACCGGGCCCCTGCAACAGCACGTCGCGCAGTTCGCAGCGGCCTTCGATGACATCGGCCAGGGTGTGCTTGGGCGTGAGGCCCAGCAGGACGTCGACGTTCGCCAGGCCTAGGTCGGCGTCCAGCAGCATGACCCGCCGGCCCAGTTCGGCCAGTGCCAGGGACAGGTTCACTGAAACGTTAGTCTTGCCGACGCCACCTTTGCCACCGGTTACGGCGATCACCTGTACGGGATGCATGCTACCCATGTTCGTTCTTTACCTTGTCTCGCTTGGACCCAGGCCACATGAGGGGCTGAACTCGACCCCCTGATGTAGGTACTTTGCGCTGCACATTCATCAACCCGCGCGCTTGCCAGGGTTGTGATAGAGATCAGCGAACATGTCGGCCATCGCCTCTTCGCTGGGCTCGTCCTGCATTTGCACACTGACCGCGCGGCTGACCAACTGGTGCTTGCGCGGCAGGTGCAGGTCGTCGGGAATGCGCGGCCCATCGGTAAGATAGGCCACCGGCAATTCATGACTGATGGCCAGGCTCAGCACTTCACCGAGGCTGGCCGTTTCATCGAGCTTGGTCAGGATACATCCGGCCAGGCCACAGCGCTTGTAGCTGTGGTAGGCGGCGGTCAGCACCTGCTTCTGGCTGGTGGTTGCCAGCACCAGGTAATTCTTGGCGGCAATGCCGCGCCCGGCAAGGGTTTCCAGTTGCATGCGCAGGGCCGGGTCGCTGGCTTGCAGGCCAGCGGTATCGATCAGCACCACGCGCTTGCGCAGCAACGGCTCCAGCGCCTGGGCCAAGGACTGGCCCGGATCGACGTAGGTCACCGGTACGTTGAGGATGCGCCCCAGTGTCTTGAGCTGCTCCTGGGCACCGATACGGAAGCTGTCCATGCTCACCAGCGCCAGGTTATGCGCGCCGTACTTGAGCACGTAGCGCGCCGCCAGCTTGGCCAGGGTGGTGGTCTTGCCCATGCCGGCCGGGCCGACCATGGCGATCACCCCGCCCTCCTCGATCGGCTCCACCTCTGGAACCTCGATCATCCGCGCCAGGTGCGCCAGGACCATGCGCCAGGCATGCCGTGGTTCGCCGATCTCGGCGGTCAGGTCGAGCAGTTCACGGGCGATCGGGCCGGACAGGCCGATGCGCTGCAGGCGGCGCCAGAGGTTGGCCTGCTGCGGCTTGCTGCCCTGCAACTGGCTCCAGGCCAGGGAGCCGAGCTGCACTTCGAGCAGCTCGCGCAGCCCCGACAGCTCCGAGCGCATGGCATCGAACAGGCGCGGGTCGACAGCAGCCGGAGCCTGCGCGGCGGCAGGCGGCGGCAGGTCGACATGGGGCTCGACCAACGGCTCCGAGGCGGTCAGCGGCAGGCCGGCGAACAATTGGCGGTTACCTTCGTCGGTGTCGTTGCGGCTGCCCAGCTCGGCCTGGGCGGTGGCGATGCGCGACTGGGTCTTGCGCAGTTCGTCCTCGAGCTCGGCATTGGGCACACGTGGGGCCAGGGCGGACAGCTTGTAGTCCAGCGCGGCCGTCAACTCGACACCGCCGGCGATGCGCCGGTTGCCGATGATGGCGGCATCGGCGCCCAGCTCATCGCGGACCAGCTTCATGGCCTGGCGCATATCGGCGGCGAAAAAACGCTTAACTTGCATAACCCACTACCTCAGCCATTGGGGCCCACGGTGGCAACGATGGTGACTTGCTTGTTGTCAGGTATTTCCTGATACGCCAGAACATGCAAATTCGGTACAGCCAGGCGGCCGAATCGCGACAGCATCGCGCGGATCGGGCCCGCAACCAGCAGGATAGCCGGATGGCCCTGCATTTCCTGGCGCTGGGCCGCCTCGATCAACGAACGCTGCAGCTTCTCGGCCATGCTCGGCTCCAGGAGAACACCGTCTTCCTGGCCTTGCCCGGCCCTTTGCAGACTATTGAGCAAAATCTGTTCCAACCTGGGCTCCAGGGTGATCACAGGCAGCTCGGACTCAGTGCCGACAATGCTTTGCACGATAGCGCGACACAATCCGACGCGCACCGCCGCTACCAGCGCGGCGGTATCTTGACTCTTGCCCGCATTGTTGGCGATCGCCTCGGCAATGCTGCGGATATCGCGCACCGGAACCTGCTCGGCGAGCAGGGCCTGCAAGACCTTGAGCAGCCCCGACAAGGAAATGACGCCCGGCACCAGCTCCTCGGCCAGTTTGGGCGATGCCTTGGACAGGACCTGCAGCAACTGCTGGACCTCTTCGTGGCCGATCAGTTCGTGGCAGTGCTTCTGCAGGATCTGGTTGAGGTGGGTGGCGACCACGGTGCTGGCGTCCACCACGGTGTAGCCCAGCGACTGGGCCTGGGCGCGCTGGCCGACATCGATCCACACCGCCTCCAGGCCAAAGGCCGGGTCGCGCGCGGCGATGCCGTTGAGCGTACCGAAGACCTGGCCGGGGTTGATCGCCAGCTCCCGGTCTGGGTAGATCTCCGCCTCGGCCAGGATCACCCCCATCAGGGTCAGGCGGTAGGCGCTGGGCTGCAGGTCGAGGTTGTCGCGGATGTGCACGGTAGGCATGAGAAAGCCCAGGTCCTGGGACAGCTTCTTGCGCACCCCCTTGATCCGCGCCAGCAACTGGCCACCCTGGTTGCGGTCGACCAGCGGGATCAGGCGGTAGCCGACCTCCAGGCCGATCATGTCGATCGGTGTCACGTCGTCCCAGCCCAGCTCCTTGGTTTCCAGGGCACGCTGGGGCGATGGCAGCAGGTCCTGCTGGCGCTGCGCCTCTTCCTGGGCCTTGACCTTGGCCTGTTGCTGCTTGCGCCAGACCAGGTAGGCTGCGCCCGCAGCCAGCCCGCCCAGGCCGAGGAAGGCAACGTGGGGCATGCCCGGGACCAGGCCGATGACGATCATCAGCGCAGCGGACACCGCCAGGGCCTTGGGCGAATCGAACATCTGCCGGTTGATCAGCTTGCCCATGTCCTCGGAGCTGGAGGCCCGGGTGACCATGATCGCCGCAGCGGTGGAGAGCAGCAGCGACGGCAACTGCGCCACCAATCCGTCACCGATGGTCAGCAGCGCGTAGACCTTGCCCGCCTCGCCGAACGGCATGCCGTGCTGCAGCATGCCGATCAGCATGCCGCCGATCAGGTTGATGAACAGGATCAGCAGGCCAGCGATGGCATCGCCCCGCACGAACTTGCTGGCACCGTCCATCGAGCCGTAGAACTCGGCCTCCTGGGCCACCTCGGCACGGCGCGCCTTGGCCTGGGCCTGGTCGATCAATCCCGCGTTGAGGTCGGCGTCGATGGCCATCTGCTTGCCGGGCATGGCGTCCAGGGTGAAACGCGCGCTCACCTCGGAGATACGCCCGGCCCCCTTGGTCACCACCACGAAGTTGATGATCATGAGGATGGCGAAGACCACCGCGCCGACCACGTAGTTGCCGCCGATCACCACTTCGCCGAAGGCCTGGATCACCTTGCCCGCGGCCTCGTGCCCCTCATGGCCGTGGAGCATCACCACACGGGTCGAGGCGACGTTCAGCGCCAGGCGCAGCAGCGTGGCCACCAGCAGGATGGTGGGAAAGGCGGCGAAGTCCAGCGGGCGCAAGGCATACACGCAGACCAGCAGGACCACGATCGACAGGGCGATGTTGAAGGTGAAGAACACATCGAGCAGGAACGGCGGGATCGGCAACATCATCATTGCCATCATCACCAGCAACAGCAGCGGCACGCCGAGGTTGCCCCGACCGAGGCCGGCCAGGTTGTGTCGGGCGCTGTTGATTAACTGAGTGCGATCCACCGCGAGTCCTCTTCAAGCAAAAACTTTGACGCCTGGAGGGCGCCTGGCGCTGCCTCTGCAAGAAGCTTTCCAACTTTGATAAGTCCCAGGAACGACTACATCAAAGCAGGCCAGATCGCGTAAAGACATAGCCCCGTAGCCAAGCGACAACGCTAAGGCGGGCAACGCCCCAAGACACCTTCAGAGACCAGAGACCAGAGACCAGAGACCAGAGACCAGATTTTACCTCTGCATCAAATGCTCAAAGCGTTCACACGCGAATTGCTAGCAGATAAGGAGTATTGCTCGCAAATATTTGGTGCTACGCGCTACAGATTCCGCGATTTACCCTCTCCGCGCATAGCAGCACACTCAAGACCAGCGAAAGCAGCAGAGTTTCGATTCTGGTAGCTCCCTAGACTCTGTGATACCTTCGCCACCGCTACGCCAGCCTCGCTTAATTCGGAGAACATTTTGGCCACCTCTCTCGATAGCTTTATAGTCCCTAACAAGCATCGCCATAAGACCGCAATGGCTTTTGTTCTGGAATCACTGCGCGAAGGCATACTTTCTGGCGCGATAGCTGAAGGCACGCCTCTGCGTCAAGACGAGCTTGCGTCAAAATTCGGCTTGAGCCGAATGCCTATACGAGATGCCATACGACAATTGGAAGCTGAAGGTCTAGTAATATATGAGCCACATAAAGGCGCATCTGTTGCTATCATGACCATTGACGATATTGTCGAAATCTATGACATGCGAATCATGGCAGAATGCACGGCTCTAGACTTTGGTTTCGACAACATAGCTGACAGCGACTTGATACAGATGCGCGGAATTCTATCCGCAATGGAAGATACCGAAGACCCACATCTACTCAGCGAGCTCAATGAGAGTTTCCACCGCCACCTCTACTCAAAAGCGAATCGTCCCCGCTTGCTTGCACTGATCAAGTCGCTACACGACTCAGTGGATCGCCACCTTCGATTTTTGCTGACCAATTTGGATTATCATAAAAAATCTCAACAAGATCATAAAAATATTCTGCATGCCTGCACTCAAGGCAATCGAGAGGCCGCTAAAGAATTTTTAGCCAACCATTTAGCGGACGGGCGAGACTCCATCGTTTCATTCCTGAACAGCCGACGCTAGGGAAATTCACAAGCAACTTCTCATTTCCGAAGTCATTGCAAAGTTAACAAGTTCAGAAACGAGCCTTGCCAGCGGATACCCAGAATACTCAAACATCTTAGGATACATGCTAGAATCCGTGAAACCTGGAAGGGTATTGACCTCATTGAGGATGATCGAACTGTCGTTCGCCAAGAAAAAATCTATCCTAGCATAGCCTTTTAAATCTAGACATCTAAAGACTTGCTTAGATAGAGACTGAATGCGCACGATTAATTCCAATGACAAAGAGCTTGGTATGCAAAGGCTTGCCCCGCCAATGCCATCATACTTTGCTTGATAGTCGTAATAATCATAGCCATCTCCAGGAATAACCTCTCCCAACTCAGAGACAACCAATCCCTCTTTAAGCTCCAACACACCACACTCTATCTCTCTTCCACACACTTCAGCCTCTACCAAGATTTTATGATCCATCTGCGCCGCTACTGCGAAGGCTTGCGCATATGCCTCAGCACTGCTGACTCTGGACACGCCGATGGAGGAACCTGACGATGCAGGCTTTACAAAAAGAGTGGTACTGCCTAGACGCTCGACCAGTTCTTCCCATGATTGCATGGTATTTAAAGTCACCCATGGCGCAACGATGATTCCAGATGACTGAATCAACCGTTTGGCTACATCCTTGTCCATAGAAACCGCCGAACCTAATACCCCCGCCCCCACACAAGGCAGATTGCACATCGCAGCCAACCCTTGAATCGTTCCATCCTCTCCCCAGCGACCGTGCAGTGCCGGAAATAGCAAGTCGAGCTTAACTTCGACCACAGAGTGATCGTCCGCCACAAACATGATCGTACGCTGGCCAGGTCGAATCGATACAACCGGTGCGTTAAGGTCCACCGCCGCCGGGAAATCCTTTGAGTCCCCGTGATATCGCCAATTACCTTCTTGGTCTATTCCCACGCAGTGCACATGATGGCCCAACGACATCAGCGCCGCATGAATCACAGAGGCAGAACGCACTGATACGGCGTGCTCTGCACTCCTCCCCCCGAAAACCAACGCAATCACAATTTGTTTCATTTCAGTCAGCCTCCAATTCAGGATGTCGGCTACTGTATCCAATATCCAACAAAAAAGACAACGGCAATGCTGCCGTCGGTGAAAAAGAGAAAGCCATGCCCTTGCGCCCTTCGGAAAATGCTCGCCTAGACAATGAAGTCACCCAGCGGATCCGCGCAATCGCTGTATCCGCACCGGACTGTATCAGCGGCTCAAAGGCTGATAGAGCCTTGAACAGCTGTGATCCCGTCAGCCTTTTCAACGCATGTAGGTGTGCTGCGAGCCTCGCTCAAAAAGGCACAGGAGCTTGGGCAAAAAGTAATTGGGGAGAGTCAGGTAGAAAGACGAGAGAGTACTTTCTGCTTATGTACTCACTGGATGACATGGATCGTTTCAAAGATTTGCTTATATCAGAGCAACCCAATGTCCTGCTCATTGGCGCAATGACACTGTGCATGCCTGGCGCCATCGAATGCGCGAAGGTCGCCAAAAAAATGCTAGGAAACAAGCTACTTGTTGTACTGGGAGGACGACATATCAATGAAACCATTTATCTTTCAAATGAAAAACACAGAGCAGCCTCACTAGTAAAACACCATCGAGCCTCTCCAGGGAGACTTATAAGGGAAAATAAAATTCCGCCTGTTTTCGATATCATCGTTTCTGGAGAAGCCGAAAAACTCATCGTCGAAATTGGTGAGATATTTGTACGCTCAACACATCTCGCTACGGCGTTTATCGCACGCCACTTGGCCACGAGCACTGCCGGACTTTGGATCGCAGATTTTCCTTGCATTCAAAAAACAGTTGTAAGCGATGGTATTCGATTAAAACACGATGATTTACCATCCGCAGTAGGAGTATTTGGAGTCACAGCCTCTTTCGGCGTCTTTGGCGGGCGAATGACTTCCCATGTATTCAGCTATACGGGGCCGGGATGCATTTATGATTGCTCATTCTGCAGCGAGCGTCGAAGTGTGACGGGGAGCATTCAGGAAATCAAAGGTGCCCCCCGGCGTATTTATAAACAATTCGAAGAAACCCTTTCCACAATAAGCCAAGCCTACCCCAATAGAGGCGCCAGCGCATTCGTAGAAGACTCAACATTTCTTAGTGGGAGCCCACTGGCAATCAGTCAGCTATGTCAATTAATGGAGGATCGGCCTCTAGATATCGTATTTGGCGGCCAATTCACCATAGATCAGATCCTGTCTAGGAAAGACATCATAAGACGACTCGCAAAAAATGGGCTTCGATATGTGTTTGTAGGACTTGAAACACTAAATCCGCAAGAAATCGGCGGAATGAGCAAAGACATTGATAGTAAAAAACAAAAATGGCAGGAGCGATTCTCCGAAGCTTTAAACTTCCTAATCGAAAACAAAATCTCCTGTGGCTGTGCACTTCTATTCGGGCTAGGTGAACAACACAGCAGCCGCCTAGATTTATTGAGACATTTAATAAATTTACGAGACCACGTAGGCCAACCCATAACTATAAGTACAAACTGGGCCGTTCAGCACCCTTTAAGGGGATACCCTGGAAGTGCTTCCGAAGACTACTTACGCTGGGGCACCCCAGAAGGGAAATTACTTGAGCAATTTCATAACTTTGGTGAAGCCTCTCTCGAATATCCCCTATGCGGTATAGCTCGCCCCTCACTCGCTGAGGTACAAGAAATCATTGATCTTCTAAACCAGTTCGAGACAATTAATGGATAAGCCAGAATTTACCCATCTCGCTCAAATAGGTCTTTTTTCTTTGGGAGATATTCAATCCGCACAAACGCCGCCAATGGAGAGCACGACCTACGTGGTTGAGAATTTTGACAACCTGCCCTCGATCAACAACAACAGTCTTACCCGACCAAGCAGCCGGATATTCGAGGGACTTTACTATGGGGGTGTCGACACTCCAACTACCCGGCAGCTCGCAGCACGCATGGCAGCGATTGAAAAAGGTAATTTTTCAGTATTGACGGCCTCTGGCCAAAATGCGTTTCACTTGCTCCTATCAGCCACAGCAAAACCTGGAGATCACATACTAGTTGGCGACACAATAATCTATACAACACAGTGGCTGCTAAGTCACTTTCAGAGCTATGGACTCGACATTGAGTATTTCACCCCAAAAGATGCTCTCTCGATAAGAAAAAAGCTAAAACCAAAAACAAAGGTTATTATCTGGGAAAACCCCGGCGCTTTCACATATGAAATAATCGACAGCAGAGCAATTATCGAATCATGCAAAAATCATCCGGCAATTACTGCTGTAGACAATACTTGGGCCGCCTCGACATTTTACCACCCACTTGAATTGGGAGCAGATGTCAGCCTAGTATCAATGAGCAAATCACACGCGGCCACTGAAGGCGTGTCACTGGGCGCCCTTATCACGAAACGCGACGACGTATTTTCAATACTTAAAACAACCTCTGCATTGATTGGCAATCATGTAAGTTCATATGCATGTGCTGCAGCGCTTCGCTCTATAAGCACGCTAGGCGCCCGCCTAACACTCCAAATGCATACGACACGACTAGTGATTGACCACTTTAAAGCGCTACCTCTTGCCAGAAGGGTACTACACCCTATCGTCCAAAACTCCAAATCCGATTTATACGAAAAAAACTATAGTGGTTTTAATAGCATCATAACTGTTCAATTTTCTTGCTCGCGAGACGAGTTGATAGCCCGTCTAAACCAATTAAAAATAATTAAAATTGGCTATGGATGGGGTGGAACGATAAGTCTTGCCAACCTCGTGGACACGACCGACATGCCCTCAGCAAATCGGCTCTCCCTGAATGGCAGCTGCGTAAGGTTCTATTTAGGGCTGGAAGACCCATACGATCTAATCAAAGACATTAAAAATTCATTTTCAATATAAACAAGCAATACCAATTCACATTCAGCACTACCACATAAGAGAAAAATAGATGCCCAATATTACATCAAATGAAATCTTCGTATTTAGCGAAGCAGAACTACTCACAAAAATCCACGACTTTGTAGAAAATGAAAAATTTCACGACCTCCATATTATGGCTGGCCATTTCATGCTCTTCTATGACAACCAGAAAAACAAGCTTGTCCCTGGTATATTTGAAGACATTAACAGCACACCCTTGAAAGAAAAAATTCGAAGTCGGATAGGGATATTTCCGTCTTATTCTTGGCATCTAGGCGTGCAGCTCGCAGAACACCATATCAGCAAAAATCAGAAATCTGCAAATCTACTTTTATTAATTAATGATTGGCAATACGTTCCAGACAAGGAATCGAATTACGATTACCGGGCCGAATTCTACTCCTCCTTCACGGAACTACCACCGACATATATATCCAGACTGCAATCCTCCAACATAGTCTCAACGAAAAACATCATAGCTAGCCGACGACATCCTATCTCTTTCCCTGAAACATGGCTAAAAAATCGCTTTCAAAATGAAGCAGTACGATTGGTAAAAAAAGGAAAGCTCCAGAAGAAATACATCTCAAGCCACCCAACAATGTCTGAAATTTCTTTCACCGACGCTTCCGGCGCCACTCTTCCATTGGTTAGCTGTGGCATGACTGGGTGCGCTGGAGAAATAACAGAAATGATCTCCGAAGCATATAAGTCAGGCGCCCGCCTCTTGGTCCTCCTCGCCCCCAATGAATGCCACGAGCCTATCCGAAAGGGTGTAGAAATTGCGTTGTCACTCTATAATTTTGAAGCGGTCAGTATTTTAGTCGCAGATTTGGGAGGAAGCGGCGAGCTGAATATTGAAGAAATATATAGCAAGGGCATTCATGTCGTCACATATGAAACATGAGGATTCCGTCATGCAACCCCACCCGCTAATCTATTTAGATGCCGCTGCCACTACACCATGTGCTGCAGATGTAGCAACAGCGATGCATGAGTTCAGTACTACGTTATTTGGAAACCCATCATCTACGCACATCATGGGGCGACTCGCAAAAAATGCTATTTTAGGAAGTACTGCTCAAATATCTAGCATGCTAGGTTGCGCGCCGAATGAAATAACGTTCACGTCAGGAGCAACCGAAAGCAACAACATTGTGATTCTTGGTGCTAACGCCGCCAAAAAAAACATTGTAATTTGCCCAATTGATCACAAATCAAGCATTTTAGCCGCAGAAGAGCTTGAAAGAAAAAATATCGAAGTTCGCAGAATGAAAATTGATAGATGCGGACGAATTGATCTTGAACACTTATCTACTCTTGTAGACCAAAATACCGCACTGCTTTCTCTATCATATGTAAATTCTGAAATAGGCACCTATCAAGATTTGTCGGAAATTCGAAAAATATTGAATAAGTCATCCGCCTTATTTCATATCGATGCCGCACAGGCAGTAGGGAAACTACCGATTAATGTCAAGAATCTTGGAGTAGACTGTGTCTCTATCTCAGCGCATAAGATTCAAGGCCCTAAAGGAATAGGTGCCCTTTACGCTTCACCCTCCACTGTTTCGCGCTTGCGTCCTCTTACATTCGGTGGTGAACAATCTAAACTCCGCAGCGGAACACTTCCAACTCAACTTATTGTCGGCTTTGGCATTGCCGCCCAACGTATTAACACCAATAGTCTCCATGCTTCGTGGAAATCAGCAACTCAACGACGAATCGCTATCCTCGAAACGTTAAACTCTCATAAAATATCATTCCAACTAAATTCTCCCGAAAAAAATTCCATACCTCATATTTTGAATATCTCGATTCCTGGCATAGGCGCAGAAACTATCATTAGCTGTCTAGATGGCGTATGTGTCTCATCAGGTTCGGCCTGCAACTCGAACAACCTGAAACCCTCTCACGTCATTACGGGCATCGGATATAGCCCCGATAGAGCAAACAGTGCAATTCGCCTCTCCTTCACTAGCGACATGGATATCAACGACATTAAAACTGGCGTGGAAATATTTGCAAAAACTGTACTAAAGCTAACTACACTAAATCAGTGAAAAATATGACAGAAAATATTGCAATAATAACTGGTGGAGACTCCTCGGAACGTGACGTTTCTCTCCAGACCGCTGAGGCTGTTTCACAATCATTACGCAGATCTCAGGTACGTCATGAAGTCTTTACTATACCCGAATACAAGAATCTGTTTGAACTAAAGCTAGAGGGCTTCACAAGGGTTTTTCTGGCTTTTCACGGTGGATTCGGTGAAAACGGAATGGCACAGGCGTATCTGGAAGGCCTGAACATGCCTTATAACGGACCTTCTCCTCAGGCAAGCGCAATATGCATGGACAAATTGCTAACAAAGCATATTGCCAGAGGGCTGGGCATCAACGTAGCGAATTATCTATATTTAAGAGATATCCGCAGCGCCTCCTTCGATGAGGCAAAACAACAACTTGGCGACACCTGTATTATCAAACCTAACAGTGAAGGCTGCAGTTTTGGTGTATCGCTAGTACACGACAACCCCAAAGATTTTTACGCAGCTATTGAAAGAGCGCTTCATTATAAGAGCGGCATACTTATTGAAGAGTTCATCGCCGGCCCAGAACTATCAGTCTGTTATTTATTCGGGCACGTACTACCAATTTTTGCCCTCGGATTCACAAGCGACTTCTTCTCATATGAGGCAAAATTTTTATCCACCAAGACAACTGCCAAACTAATTACTTTGCCCAGACACATCAACCAGAAACTAAAAAAAGACTGCAAATCCATTGCCGAAGCAATTGACCTTGATTATTTTAGAGCAGACATTATCATTCACGATGAAAAACCCTATCTTATAGAGCTCAATACCCTGCCCGGCTTAACAAGCCATAGCCTTTTCCCCAAAGCATGCCACGAGTGTGGAATTGAATTTGATGAACTAGTCCTTTTATTAAATAATTTACATCCAGTTTGCGATAGTTAAACAATAGCACAGGCCGTGTTTAATATCTATCTTTATAGGTGCGCAATGCGTTGTGCTCAACAATCAGTTTCCTTGATTGATTCAGGTACGGGATCAAGCGCCACCCGTAATGTGCAGCACTGGTAGCGCTTGAGTTCTCCCCTTACACAGAAAAAGCAAATACTTTCGGCATTCAATCAGCTATCCCGACGCAAATCCGGCGGAATCGGCAGGTCCGGCTTGAGCGGTTCTGGCGCCTTGCCCTTGCCCGCCCGGTACTGGCGGATCTGGAAGACGTAGGCCAGTACCTGGGCCACCGCCAGGTACAGCCCCGCCGGGATTTCCTGCTCGAGCTCCGTGGAGTAGTAGATCGCTCGCGCCAAGGCCGGCGATTCGAGGATCAGCACCTTGTGCTCCATGCCGATCTCGCGGATCTTCAGGGCGATGAAGTCAGTACCCTTGGCCAGCAGCAACGGCGCCGTACCGCCCTTCTCCGGGTCGTACTTGAGCGCCACAGCGTAATGGGTCGGGTTGGTGATGATCACGTCAGCCTCCGGCACCGCGGCCATCATGCGCCGCTGCGACACTTCGCGCTGCAACTGGCGGATGCGCTGCTTGACCTCCGGCTTGCCCTCGGTGTCCTTGTACTCGTCGCGCACTTCCTGCTTGGTCATCTTCAGCTTCTTGTGCGCCTGCCAGAGCTGGAACGGCACGTCCACCGCCGCGATCAACAGCAGCCCCGCAGCCATCCACAAGGCGCTCCAGCCCACCACCTGGACACTGTGGATGATCGCCTGCTCCAGCGGCTCGTTGGCGATCGCCAGCAGCGCCTGGCGGTCGTTGGCCAGCACCACCAGCGCCACCACGAGGATCACGAAGAACTTGGCGATGGCCTTGAGCAGCTCGGTCAAGGCGTTCAAGGAGAACATGCGCTTGATCCCCGACAACGGGTTCATGCGGCTGAACTTCGGTTGCAGCAGGCTCCCGGAGAACAGGAAACCACCCAGGGCGATGGGGGCGATGAAGGCGATCACGAACAGCAGGATCAGCACCGGCTGCACCGCCCACAACGCCATCTTGCCCGAGGCGAGCAAAAAGGCGCCCATGGCCCGCTCGTCCACCAGCACCTCACGCGGCAGGTTGAAGTTCAGGCGCATCAGTTCCATCAAGGTCTCGCCCAGGTAGCCACCGAACGCCAGCAGGCCGCCAGCGCCGGCCAGGGTCACCGCTACCGTGTTGAGCTCCTTGGAGCGGGCGATCTCGCCTTTCTCGCGCGCGTCGCGCTTGCGCTTGTCGGTGGGCTCTTCTGTCTTGTCCTGACCGCTTTCGCTCTCTGCCATGCTCAGCGCGCCCGTGCCAGTTCACGCAGCCATTGCAGCGCTTCGCTGGCCAATGCCTGGTAGTGGGAAAGGATGTCGGCCAGCCCGACCCAGAAGATGCCCATGCCCAGCACCAGGGTCAGCGGGAAGCCGATGGAGAAGATATTCAACTGCGGCGCGGCACGGGTCATCACGCCAAAGGCGATGTTGACCACCAGCAATGCGGCGATCGCCGGCAGGATCAACAGCAGCCCGGCGCCGAGCACCCAGCTCAGGCGCCCGGCCATTTCCCAGAAGTGGCCGACCACCAGGGCGTTGCCCACCGGCAAGGTGGTGAAACTTTCGGTCAGCACCTCGAACACCACCAGGTGGCCGTTCATCACCAGGAACAGGATGCTCACCAGCATGGTCATGAACTGGCTGACCACCGCCACGTTGACGCCGTTGGCCGGGTCGACCATGGAGGCGAAGGCCATGCCCATCTGCACGGCGATGATCTGCCCAGCCACCACGAAGGCCTGGAACAGCATCTGCAACGACAGGCCGAACAGCACGCCGACGATGATCTGCTCACCGCACAGCAGCACGCCGCGCAGGCTCAACGGGTCGATCTCAGGCAACGGTGGCAGGCCCGGCACGATCACCACGGTGATGGCCAGGGCGGCGTACAGCCGGATGCGCGCCGGCAGCATGCGCGTACCGAAGATCGGCATGGTCATCAGCAGCGCGGTCACCCTGAACAGCGGCAGGATGAAGGTGGCGACCCAGGTGCCGATCTGCGTGTCGGTCAGCTCCAGCATGGCCGTTTCAACCGATCAACTGGGGAATGCTGGTGTACAGGCCGATGAAATACTCCATGAACTTCTGCACCAGCCAGGGCCCGGCGAGGATCAGGGTCACCAGCATCACCAGCAGGCGCGGCAGGAAGCTCAGGGTCTGTTCGTTGATCTGCGTGGCGGCCTGGAACATGGCCACCACCAGCCCCACCAGCAGGCTCGGCACCACCAGGGTGGCGACCATCAGGGTGGTCAGCCACAAGGCATCGCGGAACAGGTCTACGGCGACTTCAGGTGTCATGCAAGGCTCTCCTTGATGGCGTCAGACGCCACCGAAACTGCCGGCCAGGGTACCCATGATCAGCGCCCAGCCATCGACCAGGACGAACAGCATGATCTTGAACGGCAGCGAGATGATCAGCGGCGACAGCATCATCATGCCCATGGCCATCAGCACGCTGGCGACCACCATGTCGATGATCAGGAACGGGATGAAGATCATGAAGCCGATCTGGAACGCGGTCTTGAGCTCCGAGGTGACGAAGGCCGGGACCAGGATGGTCAGCGGCGTCTGCTCGGCGCTGGCGATGTCGGTGCGCTTGGACAGGCGCACGAACAGGTCCAGGTCGTTCTGCCGGGTCTGCGCCAGCATGAAGTCTTTCAACGGCCCCTGGGCCTTGTCGATGGCCTGCTGGGCGGTCAGTTGCTCGTTCAGGTAGGGCTGGATGGCATCCTGGTTCACCCGGTCGAACACCGGCGCCATGATGAACAGGGTCAGGAACAGCGCCATGCCGGTGAGCACCTGGTTCGACGGCGTCTGCTGCAGGCCCAGGGCCTGGCGCAGGATGGAGAAGACAATGATGATGCGGGTGAAGCTGGTCATCAGGATGACGAACGCCGGGATGAAGCTCAGCGCCGTCATGATCAGCAGGATCTGCAGGCTGACCGAGTATTCCTGCTGCCCGTCCGGACCGCTGGACAGGGTGATGGCCGGCACCGACAACGGGTCGGCGGCCAGGACCGACGGCGCGGCCAGTAGCAGCGCGATTGGCAGCAAGGTGCTCAACAGGGTGCGCAGGGCGCCACTCATCACTTCTTGTCCTTCTGATCCTTGCCCATCAGCTCCAACAGCCGCTGGGCGAATTCCGGCGTGGCCGGGCGGGCGCCAGCCGGCACCTCCACGGGCTCGGCCAGCACGTGCAACGCCTCGATGCTGCCAGGGGTATGGCCGATGAGGATCTGCTCCTTGCCCACCTGCACCAGCAACAACCTGTCGCGCGGGCCGATGGCCCGGCTGCCGACGATCTCGATCACTTGCGCGCCACGCGGCGCGGCGCCCTGCAAGCGGCGCAGCAGCCAGGCCAGGAAGAAGATCAGGCCGACCACCAGCAGCAGGCCCAGGACCATCTGCGCCAGTTGCCCGCCCAGGCTGCCCGGGGTGGCAGGCGCCGGCGCTACCGGCTGGGCGGCGGCGATCACCGCCTCGCTGGCCAACAGCGCGCCAAGGGCCATCGCGGCCCGAATCCGGCCTTTCACTCAGCGCAGCTTCTTGATGCGTTCGCTGGGGCTGATCACGTCAGTCAGGCGGATGCCGAACTTCTCGTTGACCACCACCACCTCGCCATGGGCGATCAGGGTGCCGTTGACCAGTACGTCCAGTGGCTCGCCGGCCAGGCGGTCGAGCTCGATCACCGAGCCCTGGTTGAGCTGCAGCAGGTTGCGGATGCTGATCTCGGTGCTGCCCACTTCCATGGAGATGTTCACCGGGATGTCCAGGATCACGTCCAGGTTCGGGCCTTCGAGGCTGACGTTTTCGTTCGGCTTGGGCGAGCTGGGGAACTCTTCCATCGGCAGGCGGCCGGTGCCGGCGGACGGCTTGCCAGCATCGGCGGCCAGCAGCGCGTCGATATCGGCCTGGCCGGCATCGCCGGTTTCTTGCAGGGCTGCGGCCCACTCGTCGGCCAGGGCCTGATCCTCCGGGGAGGTGATTTCGTTTTCGTTAGCCATAGTGTCCTCGACTGGCATTCGATTCGGGATTGCGACCGGCACGCCGTCAGCGGCGTTCGATCGGGTCGATGATCTGCAGCGACAGGGTGCCCTTGTGCGAGCCCAGCCGCGCCTTGAACGACGGTACGCCGTTGGCGCGCAGCACCAGGTGCTCGGGCAGCTCCACCGGGATCACGTCGCCCGGCTGCATGTGCAGGATGTCGCGCAGCTTCAGCTGGCGGCGAGCCACGGTGGCCGAGAGCGGCACGCTGACATCCAGCACGTCCTCGCGCAGGGCCTTGACCCAGCGCTCGTCTTGGTCGTCCAGGTCGGACTGGAAACCGGCGTCGAGCATTTCCCGCACCGGCTCGATCATCGAGTACGGCATGGTCACGTGCAGATCGCCTCCACCACCGTCGAGTTCGATGTGGAAGGTCGACACCACCACCGCCTCGCTCGGCCCGACGATGTTGGCCATGGCCGGGTTGACCTCGGAATTGATGTACTCGAAGTTGACCGGCATGATCGCCTGCCAGGCTTCCTTGAGGTCGACGAAGGCCTGGTCCAGCACCATGCGCACCACGCGCAGCTCGGTGGGGGTGAACTCGCGGCCCTCGATCTTGGCGTGGCGGCCATCGCCGCCGAAGAAGTTGTCCACCAGCTTGAACACCAGCTTGGCGTCGAGGATGAACAACGAGGTACCGCGCAACGGCTTGATCTTGACCAGGTTCAGGCTGGTGGGCACGTACAACGAGTGCACGTACTCGCCGAACTTCATCACCTGCACGCCCCCGACCGCCACGTCGGCGGAGCGGCGCAACAGGTTGAACATGCTGATGCGGGTGTAGCGGGCGAAGCGCTCGTTGATCATCTCCAGGGTCGGCATGCGACCGCGCACGATCCGATCCTGGCTGGTCAGGTCGTAGCTCTTGACGCTGCCGGGCTCGACAACGCTTTCGGTCTGTACCAGCCCATCGTCGACCCCGTGCAACAGGGCATCGATCTCATCCTGGGACAGCAGGTCCTGCACGGCCATTTCGGGCTCCTACTGCAATACGAAATTGGTGAACAGCAGCTGGTCGACGACCGGCCTGCCGACTTCCTTCTGCGCTACTTCCTGGACCACCGCGGTGGCCTTCTGGCGCAGCATCTCCTGCCCCACCGCGCTGCTGGCCAGGGTGTCGAAGCCCTGGCCTGAGAACATCATGACCAGGTTGTTGCGGATGACCGGCATGTGCACCTTGAGCGCGTCCAGGTCGGCCTGGTTGCGCCCTTGCAGGGTGATGCTCACCTGCATGTAGCGCTGCCGGCCGTTCTGGTTGAAGTTGACCACGAAAGCGGGAGCCAGGGGCTCGTAGATCGCCGCTGGCTTGGCATTGGTCTGGGCCGGGTCGGCGGCGGGTGCCGACTCGCTTTTGTGCATGACGAACCAGGTGGCACCCACCGACAGGCCGACCGCCAGCAACAGGGCCAGCACCAGCAGCAGGATCAGTTTGAGTTTGCCTTTGGTGGCGGGGTCTTTGACTGCTTCGCTCTTGGCCATGCCAATAATCCGTCGTCCATTGGGGTTTCACAGGAGAATGACGTGGCTTGAGCAAGTGTTATGCCAGATTTATCGCAGGGGGTGTCGACCAACCGGGAGCTTGCCCGCAGACGGATCGCCGCAATCGATTCAAGCGTAGTAATCGACCGCACTGTCACCGACGACCACCTGCCGCTCCACCGGCCGCGTGGCATCGGCCAGCTCGCCGCCCTCCCCACCGGCCTCGGCGGCCCGGCGCGCGGCGACGCCGGACAGGCTCGAGCTCTCCTGCTGCCCCTGCTGTTGCTGCTGGCCACGGGACTGGTCGGCGACGTTGACGTCAGGCTGGGCCAGGCCCTGCTGGGCGAACAGCTCGCGCAGGCGGTGCACCTGGCTGTCGAGGGCATCGCGCACGCCGGCATGACCGCTGATGAAGGTCACCTGGGTGGACTGGTCCGTCGCCACGTTGACGCGGATATCGAGGCGCCCGAGTTCGGCGGGCTCGAGCTGGATGTCGGCCGACTTGAGGTTCTGGCTGGACAGGTACATGACCCGGTTGACCAACCCCTCGGCCCAGGCGTTCTGGTTCATCGGCAGCGGCTGGTGCAGGGGGTTGGCCGGCATGGCGTTGGTGGTCTTCGGCGTGGCGGCCTGGGTCAGGCTGGCCAGGCGGTTGGCGAAATCGTCGACGCGGGTGTCGCTGCTGGCGCTCTTGAGGTCCTTGAGGCCATCGTCGAGCAGGTTGTCGAATGCCTTGCCGCCCGGCTCCGACTCTCCAGCTTCATCGACCAGGTTCGCCAAGGTATTGACGGCTCCCCGGCCATCGTCGGCCTGGGCCTGGCGCTCGTCAGCCCGGCTGGCATGGGCGCAGGTGGTGCCCTTGGCCTGGGCATTCTGCTCCAGGGCCAGGCGCAGGGCTGGCAGGTCGGCCAAGGGGTCAGCCTGCGGGTCGAAATCTTCGGACGCCTGCTCGGTAGCCGTCGATGCGTCTGCTGGCTGGGCCGCCTGCAGGGCAGGCGCCACGGCCTCGGCCTGGGCCTGAATCAGCTGCGCGCCGGGTTGCGCATCGGTGACCTGGCCCGCCACCAGGCGAGCATCGAGCGAGCCCGGGCCATCGGCTTCAGCGGTTTCGCCAGCCTGGTCGGTGGCCGGCAAGTTCTTGCCGCCTTTGGCAACGGCTGCCCCCTTGCCATCATCCTGCTTGCCGCCCGACGCCGCCTCGGGCCTGTCCTTCGGCTTGGCCTGGACGGGCTTGTCGTCACGCCCCTGGCGGGCCATGACCTGGTCGAAGCCAGTGCCCTGCCCGCCCGCGCCCTGCTGCGGCTTGTCCACCACGCTGGCAGCCGAGCGCGACGGCTTGTCCATGACACTGGCTTGCAACAAAGGATTGGGTGCGACAGGCATTGAAAGGTCTCCGCGCCGGAAATCGTGAAATCGTCCGGGCAAAGACAGGCAAGACTCGCGCCAGGTTTCCCTCAGCTGGCGGAAATCCGTTCTCGCTCGTCGCGGTAGAAGCGCTGGACCTCCTGATATTCCTGGTCGATGCGGTTGACCAGGTCCTCGATGCCATACAGCGGCCGCTGCCGCGCCCGCTCCTCGAGCTGGCGGCACAGTTCGGCCAGGCCAACGGCGCCCATGTTGCTGCTGCTGCCCTTGAAGCTGTGCGCGGCAAGGCCCAGCTCATCGGCGTTCCTGGCTTCGTGCAACTGGCTCAGGCGCCGCTCGGAATCCTCGAGGAAGGTTTCCAGCAATTGCAGGTAGCCGTCTTCCATGACCTCCTGCAGGTCGGTGAGCACCTTGTGATCGATATGCATGTCCACGTACTTGTTCACTCCTTGATCAAGCTTGATTATGCCCCAGCCTGCGTGGCAGTTCGCCACCCATTCACCAGAAAAACATCACCCGTGCGCAACGGCCACCGTCGAGCCACTCGGCCCCCTGGCTAAGGCGCCGGACCATGTTCAGGCCGCGGCCGCTGAGCCTGTGCGCCGTCATCGAGCGCGCCAGTTCCCGCGCCACGTCGAAGCCGGCACCACTGTCGCCGACCTCGATCGTCAGACGCCCGCCACAGGGCTGTGGTTCCACCTTCATGACGATCTGCACGAACCCCTCGGCCAGTTGCGCCAGGCGCCGGTCGCGCTCGCGATAGTAATCGGCAAAACCCTGGGCGTCGCACTTGAGCCGCGAGTCCAGGCCCAGCACCCCGTGCTCCAAGGCATTGGCGTACAGTTCGCTGAGCACGCTGTGCAGCGCCCCACCATGCGATCGCAACCCCTGGACTTCCTGCAGCAGTTGCACAAGGTAGGGCACCGGGTTGAACCGTTTCAAGCTGTCGGCACGCAATTCGAAGCGCATCGACCACGCCAGCGGGCCGGAGTGCCCACCACCGCCAGGGGCCACGGCCAGCGGGGTCGGCGGTACTGGCTCGCTCATGCGGATATCGCACAGGCTGATATCGTCCCGGGGGCGCCCGCCGAACCGCTCCAGGGCCAGCATCACCTCGTCGAACAGCCGGGCCGGATCCCGGTTGTCGGCCAGCACCTGGCGCAGGCGCTGCACGCCGAACAGCCGCTCCTGCGCGTCAGCGGTATCGACGACACCGTCGGACAACAGGAACAAGCGTTCGCCCACCGCCAGCGGCAGCACTTCGGTACTGTCGTCGAAGCGCTCGGGGGCCAGGATCCCCAGCGGCAGATGGCGGGACACCAACGTCGAAAGCACCTCGCCAGCCGCGGACAAGCGGTAGCCGTCAGGCATGCCGCCGTTCCACACCTGCACCGTGCCGCGCTGGAAACTCAGTTCGAGCAACAGCGCGCAGCAGAACATGTCCACCGGCAGCGTGCGCTTGAGCCGGGCGTTCATCTCCCGCAGCATCTCGCCCAGGCCATAGCCTTTGGCTGTCATGCCATGGAACACCTCGGCCAGGGGCATGGCCCCGACCGCGGCAGGCAGGCCATGGCCGGTGAAATCGCCGAGCAGCACGTGCATGTCGCCACAAGGGGTGTAGGCCGCCAGCAGCAGGTCGCCGTTGAACAGGGCGTAGGGCGATTGCAGGTAGCGGATGTTCGGCGCCTGCAGGCAGCCGGAATGGGCCACCTTGTCGAACACGGCCTTGGCCACGCGCTGCTCGTTGAGCAGGTGGTGATGGTGGCGGGCGATCTGGTCCCGTTGCTCCAGCACCGTGGCCTGCAGCCGGCGCAAGCGGTCCATGGCACGGATCTTGGCGCCGAGGATCACCGCACTGTAGGGCTTGGCCATGAAATCGTCGCCGCCAGCCTCCAGGCAGCGCACCAGAGCCTGTTCTTCGTTCAGCGACGTAAGGAAGATGATCGGCACCAGCGCTTCGCCGGCCAGCGCCTTGATCTGCCGCGCAGCCTCGAAGCCGTCCATCACCGGCATCAGCGCGTCGAGCAGCACCAGTTGCGGGCGCCGCTCGGCGAACAGCGCCACGGCCTGCTCGCCGTTTTCCGCGGTGAACACCTCATGGCCCTGGCGCCGGACGATCTGCGCGAGCAGCATGCGGTCTGCCGCCCCGTCCTCGGCAACCAGCACGCTCAGCGCCCGTTCGGCCGGCATGTCGATACTCAACTGATGTCGAACAGCTTTTCGAAATTGGAAATGGCCAGGATCTTGCGCACGTCGGGGCTGGTGTTGATCACGCTGATGCAGGAGTCATCACCGCCTTCGTGGTCGCGCAGCAGCAGCAACATGCCCAGCGCCGAGCTGTCCAGGTAGGTGGCGTCCTTGAGGTCGACCACGACCGAGTTGGGCCGTACCGGTTGCCTTTCGTAGGCATTGCGAAATTCCTGGTGCCTACCGAAATCGAAGCGGCCCTTGACCTTGATCGTCAGCTTTTTATCGTCCTGGGAGAAATCGGATTCGACAGCCATGCCAGCGATTCCTTCGATGATGGCGAATACGACTTTTGAAGGTTTAGCAGGCATGGAGCGGGGTCGCAAGGCAGGGGCAGGACCGTTCGTGAGGTTCGTTGCCGGGCGGGTTTCAGAGAGGTCTCAGGGGCTTGCCGGCGATGGGGCGCGAAGCGGCCCCAGATGCTCACGGCTACAGATGCCCCTGGCGCGGCAGGCGCTGGGACAGCTCGTCGAGCAGCTTCTGCTCGCGCTTGTCCTCGGCACGCCGGGCCTCGTCCCTATAGCGCTGCACCAGCTTGCGCAGGCCTTCGACCCGGGCATAGGCCTGCTGCCAGGTGTCGCGGGCACCGTTGAGGTTGTTCTGGTGCCAGGTCAGGCTCTGCCGCTGCTGGGTCATGGCCGCCTCCAGTTGCCCCAGGAAGCGCTGGTAGTTGACCAGCCAGCTGCCGTTGACCCCCTGCCCGCCACGGTTGATCCATTGCTGCTGGTAGTCCTCGCGAAAACGCTCAAGCTCGGCCAGCTTGGCCTGGGCCTGCACCACCTGCTGCTGGAAATGCCCCAGGCGCTGGGCAGCCTTGCGCTCGGCCTCCTCGGCCATTTCCACCACCGGCGCCAGGCGCGCCGCTCTGCTGGGCAAGGCCATGGGCTATCAACCGCCCGCCGGCGCGGCGAAGATACCGCCCAGCTGTTCGCGGCTCTGGGCCATGCCGACATTCTCGTCCAGCCCCTGGCGCAAGAAGCCCACCAGCTTGGACTGCAAGGCGATGGCCTGGTCCGTCTCTGGATCGCCGCCAGCCACGTAGGCGCCGACGCTGATCAGGTCGCGGCTCTGCGACAGGCGCGACCACAGCTGCTTGAACTTCTGCGCCTGGCGCAGGTGATCGGCATCGACCACCTGGGGCATGACCCGGCTGATCGAAGCCTCGATATCGATGGCCGGATAGTGCCCTTCCTCGGCCAGGCGCCGGGACAGCACGAAGTGGCCATCCAGCACGCCGCGCGCCGAGTCGGCGATCGGGTCCTGCTGGTCGTCGCCTTCCGAGAGCACGGTATAGAACGCCGTGATCGAACCGCCTCCCGGCTCGCCATTGCCCGCCCGCTCCACCAGCTTGGGCAGCTTGGCGAAGACCGAGGGCGGATAGCCCCGGGTCGCCGGCGGTTCGCCGATGGCCAGGGCGATCTCGCGCTGGGCCTGGGCGAAACGGGTCAGCGAGTCCATCAGCAACAAGACGTTCTTGCCCTTGTCGCGGAAGTACTCGGCGATGCGCGTGCAATACATGGCCGCGCGCAAGCGCATCAGCGGCGCGTCGTCGGCTGGCGAGGCCACCACCACCGAGCGCTTTAGCCCCTCCTCGCCGAGGATGTGCTCGATGAACTCCTTGACCTCCCGGCCCCGTTCGCCGATCAGCCCGACCACGATGATCTCGGCCTCGGTGAAGCGGGTCATCATGCCCAGCAGCACCGACTTGCCCACGCCGGTACCGGCGAACAGGCCCAGGCGCTGGCCCCGGCCGACGGTGAGCAACCCATTGATGCTGCGGATGCCCACGTCGAGCGGCTGGCTGATGGGGTCGCGGTTGAGCGGGTTGATGACCGGCCCGTCCATCGGTACCCAGTCCTCGGCCTTCATCCCGCCCTTGCCGTCCAGCGCACGGCCGGCACCGTCGAGCACCCGGCCAAGCATGCTCATGCCCATGGGCAGGCGGCCGCTGTCGTCCAGCGGTACCACCCGCGCGCCCGGGGCGATGCCGGCGATGCTGCCGACCGGCATGAGGAACACCTTGCTACCGGAAAAGCCCATCACCTCGGCCTCCACCTGCACCGGGTGGTAGCTGTCGTCGTTGATCACCAGGCAGCGGCTGCCCACCGCCGCCCGTAGCCCCTCGGCTTCCAGGGTCAGGCCGACCATGCGCAGCAGGCGGCCCTCGACCAGCGGTTGCGCAGGCAACTTCACCGCCCCGGCATAGCTGCCCAGGCGCTTGCCGAAGCTGGTGCGGTCAAGGCGCATCGGGATTATCCAGTTCGATCGACAGGTCCGGCGCAGCCGGGTGCAGGGCCTGGTCGTGGAGCTGGTCGAACAGTTGCGCCACGGCCTTCTCGATTCGCGTTTCCATGGTCGCGTCGATGCGGCTGTGGGCGGTCTCGATACGGCAGCCCCCCGGCAGCAGCGATTCGTCTTCGAGCAGCTTCCAGCGTTCCTCGTGGCGTTCGCGCAGGGCCTTGGCCAGCTCGAAGTCCTGGGGATTGAGGTGGATACGGATATTGTCGGCGCCCATCGGCAGCAGCTTGAGCGCCTCGCGCAGCACGTGGGTGATCTGGCTGGAGTCGCTGCGCAGCTCGCGGCCGATCACCTGCCGGGTCACGTGGGCGACCAGGTGCACCAAGGACTTCTCGATCTGCGTGTCCTGTTCGGCGATGGGCTCGAGCAGGTGGCCCATCAACCGCTCCAGGCTGTCCAGCTTGGCCGCCAGGGCGACCTCGGCCTCCTGGCGCACCTTCAACTGGGTGCTGTGGAAACCTTCGCGCTCACCGGTGGCGAAGCCTTCGTTATAGGCCTCCTGGCGGATGGCCTCGAGCTCCTCGAGGGTCAGCGGCTGGACCTCGTCCAGCGGCACCTCCTCGACTTCGTCCTCGACGACCTCAGGCACAGGTTCCGGCTCAGGTTCGGGCTCCGGCTCCGGATCGAAGCTGGGCAGCGGCCAGACATCGACGCCTTCGAGGTCACGAGCGCGGATCAGGTCGCTGGGGTGTTCTTTGGTGGACATGCAAATGCCTGCTGGTGGAATCGGTTTTAGCGGCGCGCGTCAAGCTGCAAGCAAGAGCGGCAGCATGCGATCTGCTTTTTCTTGCCGCTTGAAGCGCGCTGCTTGGCTTAGATCATCTCCTCGGCACCCTTGCCGCCGAGCACGATCTCTCCGGCCTCGGCCATGCGCCGGGCGATGGTGAGGATTTCCTTCTGCGCCGCTTCCACGTCGCTGACCCGCACCGGGCCCTTGGCCTCCAGGTCGTCGCGCAGCAGCTCCGAGGCACGCTTGGACATGTTCTTGAAGATCTTGTCCTTGACCTTTTCGTCGGCGCCCTTGAGCGACACCACCAGCACGTCCGAGGACACCTCGCGCAGCAGCGCCTGGATGCCGCGGTCGTCGACGTCGGCCAGGTTGTTGAAGACGAACATCAGGTCTTCGATCTGCTCCGACAGGTCGTTGTCGATCTCGCGGATCGAGTCCATCAGTTGGCCTTCGACCGAGCTGTCGAGGAAGTTCATGATGTCGGCAGCACGCTTGATACCGCCCAGGGTGGTGCGCGCGGCATTGGAGTTGCCGGAGAACTGCTTCTCGAGGATCTGGTTCAGCTCCTTGAGCGCCGCAGGCTGTACGGTATTGAGCGACGACACGCGCAGGATGATGTCCAGGCGCACCTTGTGGTCGAAGTTGCTCAGCACCTCGCCGGCCTGGTCCGGATCGAGGTAGGCGACCACGATGGCCTGAATCTGCGGGTGCTCGTAGCGGATCACATCGGCCACGGCGCGTGGCTCCATCCACTTGAGGCTGTCCAGGCCGCTGGTGTTGCCACCGAGCAGGATGCGGTCGATCAGGCCGTTGGCCTTGTCCTCGCCGAGGGCCTGGTTGAGCATCTTGCGGATGTAGCCGTCGGAGCCCACGCCCAGGCTGGTCTGGTCGCCGACGATCTCGACGAACTCGCTCATCACCTGCTCGACCTGCTCGCGGTGGACGTTGCCCATCTGCGCCATGGCCACGCCGACCCGCTGCACTTCCTTGGGGCCCATGTGCCGCAACACCTGGGCGGCATCGGTCTCGCCCAGGGAGAGCAGCAGGATCGCCGCCTTGTCGACACGGCTCAGCTTGGCGGTAACGGCTCGGTTGTCACTCATCGGCGTTGATCCACTCTTTCACGACCTGGGCCACGCGGCCCGGATCCTCGGCCACCAGGCCCTTGATTGCGTTCAGCTGCGCCTCGTAGCCCTCGTTCGGGCTCGGCAACAGGATGCTTGTCGGGCCACCCAGGGTGACGCGGTCGTTGGCCAGCTCGCCATCCAGACCCATCATCCCGCCCAGTTCCATGTCGCTGTCGGCAGCGGCCTGCTTGCCACCGCCGGTGATGTTGTTGAGCACCGGCCGCAGCACGCCGAACACCAGCACCAGGATGAACAGCACGCCGAGCACCTGCTTGACGATGTCCCAGAACCACGGCTGCGAGTAGAACGGAATGTCGGCCAGCACCTCGCCCCGGTCGGCGGCGAACGGCACGTTGATCACGGTCACGCTGTCGCCACGGCTGGCGTCGAAGCCCACCGCATCCTGCACCAGGCGGGTGAAGCGTGCCAGGTCCTCGGCGCCCCAGGGCGCGCGGACGGCCTCGCCGGTGGCGGCGTCGAGCTTGACCTGGTCGTCCACCACCACCGCCACCGACAGGCGGGTCAGGCGCCCCTGCTGCTGGCGGGTGTGGCTGATGGAGCGGTCCAGCTCGAAGTTGCGAGTGGTCTGCAGGCGCTTGTCGGCCGGATACGGCGCGAGCATCGGCTGGCCGGTGGCCGGGTCCATGATCTGCTGGCCGTTGGCGTCCACCAGCGGCTGGCCAGGCTGCACGGCACCGGCTGCCGGCGCGGCAGCGGTAGCATTTTCCGGCGCGGCGGCGCCGGCCGGCGGCTGGTTGCTCAGGGCGCCTGGCACGCCTTGCGGCGGCTGGCTGCTGGCGCGCTGCTCATTGACCGACTGCTCGCTGCGCAGGGCCGGCTGGTCGGGATTGAACTGCTCGGAGGTGGACTCCACTGCGCTGAAATCGATGTCGGCGGACACCTCGGCCTTGTAGCGGTCATTGCCCAGCACCGGCTCGAGGATGTTGTGCACGCGCTGGGTGAGCATGCCTTCCATGCGGCGGCTGTAGTCGAACTGCTTGCCGGCCATGGTCAGGGCGGTGTCTTGCAACTGGTCGGAGAGCAGGTTGCCCTTCTGGTCGACCACGGTGACCTGGGACTTGTCCAGCTCCGGTACGCTGGTGGCCACCAGATTGACGATCGCCATCACCTGGCCGGCTTCCAGGGCGCGGCCGGGATACAGCTCGACCAGCACCGACGCGCTGGGCTTGCGCTCGTCACGCACGAATACCGAGCTCTTGGGGATCGCCAGGTGCACACGTGCGGCCTTGACGTTGTTCAGGCTGGCGACGGTGCGGGCCAGTTCACCCTCCAGGCCACGACGATAGCGGGTGGCTTCCATGAACTGGCTGGTGCCCAAGCCCTGGTCCTTGTCGAGGATCTCGAAACCGACATTGCCATCGCTCGGCGCCACGCCGGCGGCGGCCAGTTTCAGGCGCGCACGGGAAAGATCGTCGGCCTTGACCAGCAGCGCGCCGGAGTTGGGTTCGACGCGGTAGCCGATGTCAGCGGCCGACAAGGTCTCCATGACCTGCTTGGTGTCCATGCCCGCCAGGCTGCCGTACAGCGGCCGGTAGTCCGGCTGCTGCGACCAGAGCACCACGGCGAAGCCGATCGCCACGCTCGCCGCCAGGCCGACCAACAGGCCGACCTGCCGCAGCATGGGCATCTGCGAGATGTTTTCCAGGAACGCCATGCCGAACAGCGGCGGCTTGGCCGCTGGCGGGCCGCTCTTGGCGGGGGCGTTATCGACGACTGCTTCGGCCATGGTTCACTCTGCCCTCAAACCGGCATCTGCATGATGTCCTGGTACGCCTGGACCAGCTTGTTGCGCACCTGGGTCAGGGCCTGGAACGACACGGAAGCCTTCTGCGAAGCGATCATCACATCAGTCAGGTCGACACCGCTCTTGCCGATCTCGAAGGCGTTGGCCAGTTGGTTGGAGGCCTGCTGGGTGTCATGCACCTTGTTGATGGCCTGGCCGAGCATGTCGGCGAAGCTGCTCTGCCCTGGCGCCAGCTCGGGGGCGGCAGAGGCCTTGGGCAGGGACATGGCATCGGCCTGCATGGCGCGCATGTCCAACATCAGACGATTGAATTCAACACCTTGGTTCATGAACTTCTCTCTCCGGCGGCCGCATTTTTTTGACGCTCATGCGGCGAATGCCTGGGTAAAGCAACAAGAGTGCCAGCCTGGGCTGGATTCGAACGGCGAGCGGCAAGCAAGAGCGGGCGTGCGTCGGACTGCTGTTGCTTGTAGTTGATAGCTCGTTGCCGCTTCAGCCGAACAGGCTGGCGTCGACGTCCAAGCCAGCATCGCGCATCTGGGCCAGCTTGTAGCGCAGGGTGCGCGGGCTGATGCCCAGGCGTTCGGCGGCTTCCTTGCGGCGGCCGCGCTCGGCGCGCAGGGTGTCGATGATCATCTGGAATTCGTGGCGGCGCATGTCGTCGCCCAGGGCGCCGACTTGCTGCGCCTCGACCGCCTGTGGCGTGACGGCCATTGGCGCGGGGGCCGACAAGGCAACAGCACCGCCCAGACAGAAATCCGCCGCTTCGATCACCCCGCCCTGCTGCAGGATCAGCGCCCGTTGCAGGGCGTTGTCGAGCTCGCGCACGTTGCCCGGCCAGGCATGGCTTACCAGGCATGCGCGGGCGTCGGCAGACAGGCGCACTGGCGCGTGCTTCATCTTCGCCACATGGCGCGCCAGCAGGCGCTCGGCCAGCGGCAGGATATCGGCGCTGCGTTCGCGCAGCGGGCGCCAGGCCAGGGGGAAGACCGACAGGCGATAGTACAGGTCTTCGCGGAAACGCCCGGCCGCCACTTCGCCCGCCAGGTCGCGGTTGGTAGTGGCCAGCACGCGAATGTCCAGGGCGATCGGCTTGCGCCCGCCGACCCGCTCCACTTCCCGCTCCTGCAGCACGCGCAGGAGCTTGGCCTGCAGGCCAAGGGGCATCTCGGAGATCTCGTCGAGCAGCAGGGTGCCACCGTCGGCCTGCTCGAACTTGCCTTCCTGGGCGGCGATGGCGCCAGTGAAGGCGCCCTTCTCGTGGCCGAACAGCGTGGCTTCGAGCATGTTGTCGGGGATCGCCGCGCAGTTGATCGCCACGAAAGGCTGCGCTGCCCGTGGCGACTGCTGGTGGATGTAGCGCGCCAGGACTTCCTTGCCGGTGCCGGACTCACCGGAGATGAGCACGGTCGAGTCGCTGCGTGCCACCCGCGCCGCCAGCTCGAGCAATTGCCGGCTGGCCGGCTCGCAAGCCACCGGCCCTTCCTCATCGGCACCGCCCATGCGCCCAGCGGCATGCCGCTCCACCAGGCTGAGCAGGGCCTTGGGCTCGAACGGCTTGACCAAATAATCGACGGCGCCCTGGCGCATGGCCTCCACGGCACGTTCCACCGCCGCATGGGCGGTCATCAGCAGCACCGGCAACTGCGGGTGATGGCGGCGCAATTGGGCCAGCAACTGGTGGCCGTCCATCCCCGGCATGTTCACATCGCTGACCACCAGGCTGAAGGACTCGCCAGCCACCGCTTCGAGCGCCGCCTCGGCGCTGCCCACGGCGTGGTAGGAGAAACCACCGATCTCCAGGGTATCGGCCAGGGCCTGACGCAGGACGCGATCGTCTTCGACCAGCAACACCTTGATGGCCATCACACGCCCCCCGCCCGATCAGCGCCGATCAACGGCAGCTCCACCCGCACGCAGGTGCCACGACCCACCTTCGAGCGCACCTGCAGACTGCCCTGGTGCGCGCGCACCACAGCCTTGACCACCGCCAGCCCCAGGCCGGTGCCGGTGGCCTTGGTGGTCAGGAACGGCTCGCCCAGGCGCGCCAGCAATTCGGCGTCGATGCCGCAGCCGGCATCGCTGACGCACAGGTGCAGCGACTGCTCCCGGCGGTACAGGTGCACCTTGAGCCGCGCCGCCCCCTGGCTGGCCTGCAGGGCATTCTCGATCAGGTTGAGCAAGGCACCCACCAGGGTGTCGCGGTTGCACAGCAACTCGCCCAGGTGACTGTCGCACTGCCAACGCACCGCATGCCCCTGGACATGGGCCTGGGCCGCTTGCTGCAGGGCCTGGAACAATGCCTTCGGGCTCACCCGGTCGCCCAGCGGCAGCTCGCCACGGGCGAACACCAGCATGTCGCGGACCTGGTGCTCCAGCTCGTGCAGGCGCTCCTTGAGGTTGCCGGCGAACCGTTGGCGGGTTTCCTTCGGCAGGTCGTTTTCGCTATCGGCCAGGTGGCTGGCGTAGAGCATGGCCGCCGACAAGGGGGTACGGATCTGGTGGGCCAGGGAGGCGACCATGCGCCCCAGGGACGACAGGCGCTCGTGGCGCGCCAGCTGGTCTTGCAGGCGGCGGGTTTCGGTCAGGTCGTTGAGCAGCACCAGTTGCCCGGGCTCGGCGTCCAGCGAGCGCGTGGCGATGGACAGGCGTCGACCGTCGCGCAGGGACACTTCGTGGCCATCGTCCTTGCGCGGGGCGAAGCTGCGGGCGATCACCTGGCGCCACAGTTCGCCGACCAAGGGTTCGCCAAGCAGCTCGCACGCGGCGGGGTTGGCTTCGCGCACATAGCCTTGGCCATCGATCACGATCACGCCGCCTGGAAGCAGGTCCAGCAGGTTCTGCAGGCGGTTGGCCAGGCGTTCCTTCTCGCCCAGCTCGGCCATGCGCTGGGCGCTGACCACCGCCAGCTCGCCCTTGAGCTCGCTGACCCGCGCCTCGAGCATGCTGTAGGACGCGTTGAGCTGGCTGGACACCTGGTTGAACAGGGCGAACGCCTGCTCGAGGCCCTGTCGGCTTTCCTGCTCGACCAGGGTTCGGCCCTGCGGATCGGGGATTCGGGAAATGTGGGCGGCCTGGGGCATCGTGCTTTCTCGCGTGGCTGACCGTCATAAAACCGGTATGGTGCCAGCGGTGTAGCAATAGCCGTGCCGGGTGGGGGAGCGGGGGAACTTTCGGCTGACGGAGGAGCATGGATGTGCGGGCTGCTTTACCAATTACGCCCCTGACTGTCTCGGGGCAACACCGAACCCTGAGCGGGCTTGTCCGCGAATAGGCCACCTCATTTCACTGGCAGAGCTGTGCACTCCCTGGCACTACATTATTGGGATGGTGTGAATATCCATTCGCGGCGGCGATGCCACTGGCGCTTTTCGCCTTTACGGCGACCTACTTTTGCTCGCGGGACAGGTCCAGCAAAAACCGCCTGCTCCATCATACGGCCCCTACGCTGCGCTCCGGGGTTCCCTCGCGCCGGCATTGCTCCCGTGAGGACCGCGCTGACGGGCCGTCCTGGCCCGCAGCGCTTGACGGCCATCCATGGCCGTCACCTCACTACGCAATGCCTCTGCTCGGCCTCCTGAAGTCGCGATTGGCGGCGCCTGAGCTGGCGTGCGACAAGATCAAGAGCCGGGCAGGTCGCTGCGCGCCTGCTGGGGCAAGGCGGGGCAAGGCAATGGCCTTTTGGTTGGCTGTTCCGGCCTATTCGCGGGCAAGCCCGCTCCCACAAGGGGTCGAGTCGATCACAGATGATGGGGCTTGCAGAGCCCCTGTGGGAGCCGGTTTACCGGCGATGGGCTGCAAGGCAGCCCCAGGCCTCGAAGGCTCTCACTGCTTCTCGGGACAATACCGAACCTGTGCAGACATTGCTCTAATGTCAGTCAAGCCTTCGATAACCGTCTTTGGGGCCGCTTCGCAGCCCTTGCAAACCCGATGGTGCAGTCAGGCGGTGTAACGCAGCGATCTGCGTCAACCTTCCGCCTGCTCTTCCCCATCCCGCCGGCTCATGCCGTACTTGCGCATCTTCTCCACCAAGGTGGTGCGGCGAATGCGCAAACGCTCCGCGGCTCGCGCGACGATGCCATTGGCGTCGTCCAGGGCCTGCTGGATCAGCCCTTGCTCCAGGCTGCCCAGGTAGTCCTTCAGGTCCAGTCCTTCAGGCGGCAACATGGCGTGGCCTGCAAAGTTCGGGGTATTGCCGTTGATCGCCACGCGCTCTTCCAGGTCGCTGCGCAGGCTGTCGACCAATTGCTCGTCTTCATCGTCGATGTAGCGGAATTTCTTCGGCAGCTCGGAAACGCCGATCACCCCGTACGGATGCATGATCGCCATGCGCTCGACCAGGTTGGCCAACTCACGCACGTTACCCGGCCAGCCATGGCGGCACAGCGACATGATCGCGGCCGAATTGAAGCGGATCGAGCCCCGCTTCTCGTGCTCCATGCGCGAGATCAGCTCGTTCATCAACAGCGGGATATCCTCGACCCGCTCGCGCAATGGCGCCATCTCGATGGGGAAGACGTTCAGGCGGTAGTACAGGTCCTCGCGGAAAGCCCCCTCCTCGATCATCGTCTCGAGGTTCTTGTGGGTCGCGGCGATGATGCGTACGTCGATGCTCTGGGTCTTGTTGCTGCCGACCCGCTCGAAGGTACGCTCCTGCAGCACGCGCAGCAGCTTGACCTGCATCGGCAACGGCATGTCGCCGATCTCGTCGAGGAACAGGGTGCCGCCATTGGCCAACTCGAAACGCCCGGCCCGGCTGGTGATCGCCCCGGTGAAGGCACCCTTCTCGTGGCCGAACAGCTCGCTCTCGAGCAACTCGGCCGGGATCGCCCCGCAGTTGACCGGCACGAACGGCGCCTCGCGGCGTTTGGAATGGTAGTGCAGGTTGCGCGCCACCACTTCCTTGCCGGTCCCGGACTCACCCAGGATCAGCACGCTGGCGTCGGTGTCGGCCACCTGTTGCATCATCTGCCGCACATGCTGGATCGCCCGACTGGTACCGACCAGGCTGCGGAACAGGTTCGTCTCGCGCTGGCGGCCGCGCTCGCGAGCCTGGTCGTACATCTCGCGATAGACCTGGGCACGGTGCAGGGAGTCGAGCAACTGGCTGTAGCTCGGCGGCATCTCGAGGTTCGACAGCACCCGGCGTCGCAGGTCCTCGGGGAACTCCGCAGAAGAAATTTCACCTAAAAGCAGAACCGGAAGGAACTCATCCCACCCAGCCACTGTCTTAAGCAGCCCCAGGAGACTTGCCGGAGCATTCACAGTCCCGATCAGCACGCACAGCACTTCACGACTGGAAGACAACGACTCGACCACCTGCTGCCAATCCAGGCTGGAGCAGGAGAGGTTTTCCTCGCCGAGGAAATTCAGGACCACCGCCAGATCGCGGCGGCGTTCGCTGTCGTCATCGATCAAGAGGATCTTGGTTTCACGCCACATGCGTTAGGAACTTCCCTAGTCATTTCGACGCCCGAGGGCGTGCTCGACATCATTCCGACTGAATGATCCAGTGCTCGGACGTCTGAATTTGCGAAAACAGTCACTAGTTAAGTTAAAAAAACGCACACTGTCAAATTAATGGCGCGTTTTTCTATACCGTCCAGCGTCAGCTGAACAAATGGTATACCTTTGCGGCATTTTTCGCCTGACGAATCTGCGTCATCTCGTCGACTATCGATTGACGTTCACCACTTGCAATTTCAATGAGTTGCCGATAAACGCCGAGCAGCTGCTCTAGACTGCCCCTTACCGCTTCCTCATTGAGCGAGGCTTCGACCAGCACCTCATCGACACACAGCCGGCACTCGAGATCGAGCTCGCCAATCGTATCCCAATCCCGACTATCCAGTGCCGCCAGCAGCGCCTCACGGGTCTGCTCTATACGCTCGATCACCTCGCTCATGGCAATCTCCCAATCAGATGGATGGCGACGGGTCGCCAATCGCGTCCCAGCCTTCCTTGACCGTGATCAGCAGGCGCGCCACTTCATCGATGATCGCCGGATCGTTTTGCACGTTGGCCTCGACCAGGCGCCGGCTCATGTAGGTATATAGGCTGTCCAGGTCGGCCAGGCTGTCGGCATGGTTTTCCAGATCCAACCCTTCGCGCAGGCCGCCGATGATGTCGATGGCCTTGCCGATCAGGATGCCGCGCTGGGCGATATCGTTGCGCGCCATGGCGCCCTTGGCCTGGGCCAGGCGATCGAGGCCGCCTTGCATGAGCATCTGCACCAGACGGTGCGGGCTGGCCTCGGAGGTCTGCGCCACACCATTGACTTTCTGGTACTGCCGAAGGGCCAACATCGGGTTCATGGATCTACCTCGTTGCAGCGAAAAGGTTGCGTATACCTGTGTATCGTCGGCACGTCAAAAAACTTTAGCGGGGAAGCAAAAAGCCCGGCGCGTCGAACGTGACGCTGCCGGGCTTTTGGCACCAGGCGTCGATCAGGACTTCTTGGCTTGGGCGTTGATCGCTTCGAAGATCGAGGTGATCTGGTCGGCCTGGGCTTTCATCTTGCCCAGGGCGGCGTCCAGGGCCACGTATTTCCTGGTCAGCGACTCGGTTAGGGACTCGGTGCGACGATCCAAGGCTTCCTGCTGATCCAACAGGTTCTTGGCGGTCTTGTCCAGGTTGGACTTGCGCGTCGCCAGACTACCATCGGTCTTATTGTACGGATCAATGGCCTTATTCATCCGCTCGAAGACACCATTCGTGCCAGTAAAAAGCTCTTGGATCTCGGGACCGAGCTTCTTGTCATCCAGCGCAGCAGTAAACTTGACACTATTGAATTCGAGCGTGCCATCTTTCTGGGTATTGATACCCAACTGACTCAGAGAGGTGAGCTTGTCACCGGCGCCCACCTCGCTCAATACCTTGCGAATGTCGCCCAGCAAGGAGCGAGTGGTAGGATCGTTGGTAAGCGGACCAAGCAGTAGATTGTCATCATCGTCGCGAGTGCTGGTGGTCAGCGAGATAATCGCCTTTTGCAACGTGTTGTAGGCATCGACGAAACTCTGGACAGACTTTTTCAACCCCTCATTGTCCGCTGCGATGGTAAGCGCCGTCGGCGAACGGGTACCGTCAGCGGCCTTGGCGCTGACGCCCGTGAGTTCGAGTGTCATGCCACTGATAGCGTCGCTGACGGTATTGCTCGCGCTCTTGACCTTCAGACCATCGATCGTCAGCTCGGCATCTTGAGCCATGGCTGTGATATAGCCAGCCCCCGTACCACTCATCTGCGCGGTGCCATCGATTTCCAGCTCAAGGATCCCGCTCACGGAGATATCGCTACCAGCACCGGTGGTGGCAGAACTGAGCACGAGCCGCGCACCACCCTCCTCGTTGATGATGTTGGCAGAGATACCGCTGGCCCCCAGCTCCTTGTTGATCTGGTCCCGCACGCTCTGCAACGTCGCGCCGCTGGCTACGTCGACCTTGTAGGTCTTGCCACCTTGGCTGATGGTCATCTCACCCGCAGTGATCGCGGAAGTAGCGCCTCCCTCGAACTGCTGACTGGCGACCTTGGAACCGGTGGCCAACTGATTAACGACGATGTCGTAATTTCCAGCTACTGCGCTATTGCTGGACTTGACCTTGATCACAGCCTCGTTGGCCGACTTAGCCGCGTAGGCATTGAAGGACGGCGCATTCTTGTCGTTTAGCTTCTTCATGGCGTCCTGGAACGCCGTGAGGGCACTGCGCAGCGCACCGATACCCGAGATCATCGCACTGTTGTTGCTGGTCTGGCGCTTGATCTGCGCCTGTTTCGCCGCAGTGTCGGACTCGACCAAGGCCTTGACGATGCCCGAGATATCGAGACCGGAACCCAGGCCAGTGGAAGAAGTAATCGGGCTTGCCATGCTGTTGTCCCTCTCGTTAACGCGTCAGCCTCGCTGCTGCAAGACTGACATGAATCACGTCATTTCGCTCGCCGCCGGTCAGACCTTGGCGTCGAACAGAACACTCTTGACATCGCTCAGGCTGTGGGCGATCCGCAGGGCCTCCTCCGAGGGAATCTGGCGAATCAGCTCACCCGTGTCGCTGGCGATGACCTTGACCACGATCTTGCCGGAATCCTCGTCGGTGGAGAATTCCAGGTTGCGCCGGGTCTCTTTCAGGAACTTCTCGATCTCCGAGACGGCATCCTTGACCTTATCGGTATCCTGCACTTCGACAGGGCTTTTCTTTTCGCCATCGCCGGAAGCATCAACGACCAACCGGGCGGCCGGATTTTCGGCAACCTGCTCAGTTGAACGCGCAGCCGGGTAAGACAGGTTCAGCGTGACGCTCATGTCCATCTCCAGCACCTCACAATGAAAAAGCGGGGAAGCGCCGCGCGTGCACTTCCCCGCCGATAACCATCAGCGATTACTGAAGCAGCTTCAGAACAGCGGATGGCAGCTGGTTGGCCTGAGCCAGAACCGAGGTCGAAGCTTGCTGCAGGGTCTGCTGTTTGGTCAACTGAGCAGTTTCAGCGGCGAAGTCGGTGTCCTGTACACGGCCACGGGCAGCTTCGGCGTTCTCGTTAATGTTCTGCAGGTTGTTGATGGTGCTGGTCAGGCGGTTCTGAGAGGCACCCAGGTCAGCACGAGTAGTGTTGATTTCTTGCAGAGCCGTATCAATTGCCGCGATAGCAGCTTGGAAGTTGGTTTCAGCGGTAGCACTATCGGCACCCGTAATAATGGTGCCAGCCAAATCACTGAGCGCGCCACCACTACTCATATCTTTGGACAGGTCGATTGTGATCTGATCGTTAGCGGTCGCACCAGAACCAACTTGGAATGTCATCGAACCAGCAGTGCTATCCAGCAGGAACTTTCCATTCAACTGAGTACTGGCTGCAATCCGGTCAATCTCTTCGAGCATAGATTGGTATTCAGCATCCAGAGCTGCGCGATCGTCTTCACTGTTGGAGTCGTTTCGCGACTGAACAGCCAGTTCACGCATACGCTGCAGGATGTTGGTTTGCTCTTGCATCGCACCTTCAGCGGTCTGGGCGATGGAGATACCGTCGTTGGCGTTCTTGATCGCCATGGTCTGACCACGGATCTGCGAAGTCATGCGGGTAGCGATCTGCAGGCCAGCGGCGTCATCCTTGGCACTGTTGATTTTCAGGCCAGAGGACAGACGAGTCATCGAGGTGCTCAGTGCGTCGGAAGCACGGTTCAGGTTCTTCTGAACGCCCAGAGAGGTGGTATTGGTGTTTACAGTCAAAGCCATGACGAATTCCTCGTTGGATGGGTACTACGGCTTCCGGCCTTGGCAATTCGCCGGGGGTGGCACAGAGAACCTTCGTAATTGTTATCGTCGCCAGGGCGGGTTGCTTTAGGGATTTTTCAAAAAAAATTGCTGGCATCCTGCCAGCCCAGTGAAATCAAGGACTTGACGCCAAGATACCGACAACCACTGGCATGCTCATTCTCTTGATCGAACGGGCAGGAACAAAAACGCCGCCTGGAAAGCGGCGGCGTTCAGGCTGGCGAGCAGCAGATCAATCACGACGCTCGATGATCGCCGAACCCCAGGACAGGCCCACACCGAAGCCACTGAGGGCAACGCGCTTGAGCTGCGAGCCGAGCACATGCTTCTCCAGCAACAGCGGAATACTAGACGACACAGTGTTGCCGGTCTCGACCATATCCTTGACGAACCTTGCCCGCTGTGCGCCCTCATTGAAGCGCAGGGAAACAGCATCGACGATAGCCGCGCTACCCTGATGCAGGCAGTACAGATCGATGTCATCGGCCTTCAGCTCGCTGGCTTCGAGCAATTGCTGCAGGTGGGCGGGCACTTTCACCAGAGCGAAGTTATAGACCTGGCGGCCGTTCATGAAGAACGTGCCTTCGGTCGTACGCAGGTGCTCGGCGCCTGCGCCATCGCTGCCGAACAGCGACTGGCCCAATTGCCAGGTAGCATCGTCGGCCATCCAAGTCGCGGTAGCGGCGTCACCGAACAGCATGGTGGTATTGCGATCCTCGGGATCGACGATCTTCGAATAGGGGTCGGCGGTGATCAGCAGGCCGTTCTTCAGGCCCGCGGCTTCCATGAAGCCTTTCATGGCATACAGGCCATAAACGTAACCGGAGCACCCCAGGGAGATGTCGAAGGCGGCGACATGGGTCGACAGCCCCAGCTTGTGCTGGACGATGGCTGCGGTATGGGGCAGGCCTTCGGCGTCACCGTTCTGGGTGACGACGATCACGACATCTATGGATGCCGGGTCCAGCGATGGATTGGCAGCGAACAGGGTCCTGACGGCCTCGACGCAGAGGTCGGAGGTTTCCTGGCCGGCATCCTTGCGCGGCAAGAAGGTCGCACCAATCTTGCCGAAGATGAAATCCTGATCCTTGCCGAATTTCGCACCCTGGGCGTAGTTGTCCACCCCCTCGACAGGCACGTAACTGGCGATGCTTTTAATGCCAATCATATGGCTTCCCAATTCAGTAACAGCGAAATACCCGCTGCGTCTTCAAGGGCAAAACGCCAGACGGTACGGACGGGTTCCGGCCCCTGACGGCTTGTCCGGGCACGACGCAGCGGTTCCCGGTTTCGACAATATACAGTGAAGATGCGCGTTCTGACTCCCAGGTCACGCTCTTTTTGTCGATTTCAGCAAGGGAGGGTAAAGGCTTCCCAGCCATAGTAGAGGTAAGCCATACACGCCATCAAACGGCCATGCCTCCAGGCGCCGGAACAGGGAGAATCGACCAAATGATCAGCGACCGTCGAAACAGTGCCTGAGCAGGTTGCTGCAGCGGTCATTGTCGGTATGCAGCACGACGCCACATGATCGACGCTCGTACACCGAGACCGCAAACTGGATAGAACCCCATGCACCACAACCTGGAGTTGGACGCACGGGAGATAACACAGGAAGGACAGCAGATTTTAAAGATAATTAACCAACGACAACCCAGCAATCTTCGCAAACGACTGCATCGAAGCCTGCAGCATGTTCTTCTGCATCTCCAAGCGCAGCATCACTTCCGCCGGATCACTGTCACGAATCGAGCTCTGGGTCTTCAGGTTCTCGGTACTCAACGCCTCGTTGGTCTCGGCCTGCACATCCAGGGCCTGCCCTCGCCCACCAATGGAGGAGACCGACGAAGACACCTGGTCGATCGCACTGGCGACATTCCCGATCGCCGAATCCAGCGAAGCCAGGAAATTCTGCCGGGCCACTGGGTCGTTGTCCTGGGGCGTCATCAGCGCCGCGCGCAACTGTGCAATGGTGTCGAGCGGATTCTGCGTCTGGTGGGTATCGACCTTGACCCCAAACGAATCCCCGGCATTCGGCGCCCCCGACAGCTCGAAGCTGACCCCCGCCGCCGTGGCGGTGGTGCCGCTCAGGGTACCGGTGGAAACTGGCCGGCTGTCGGCAGTCACTGGCGATGCATAGAGCTCGAACTCCGTGGCACTGGTGAACTTGAGCACCGCGCCGCCACCGGGGAACGCTGCCTTGTAGAGCGCCGGGTCGGTGATGTTGGCGCCAGTGATCTGGGTCGACGAACTATTGCCCGGGCTACGGGTACCGGCGATCGAATCGGCCTTGGAGCTCAGGCTGAAGGTGTGGCCGGCAATGGCCGCGTCCGGATTGGCCTCGTCGCCAGCCTTGAACGAGATATTCAGGCGCAGGTCGACGCCACGGAAGCTGATGGTGGTGTTGTCGCCGTTCGGATCGAACTTGCCGCCCTGGCTGGCTTCGAGGGTCACATCGTTGCCATTGGCATCGAGGATCTTGTACTCGGTGCTACTGGTGAACTCGATGCTGTACGGCTCGCCGCTGCGGAAGCGATCGTTGTAGGTCGCGCTGCCGGAAACCTGACCATTGGACAGGCTGACACGGCCGTCATCGGTAGCCGGAGCAGTCAAGCGTGTCTCGCTGCGGCTGGTGTTCAGGGCCTGCTCGAAGGCGCTGTAGCCGGTCTCGTTGGCGGCCAGGCTGAGCATGTCGCCGACCTGCAGCATCAGGCTGCTCTGGTCGCCCTGGTAGGTGTAGGTGCCGTCGGCGTTGCGCACGTAAGGGGGAGTGTCGCCCTTGGAGCCAGAGAACAGGTACTTGCCGTTCTCATCCTTGCTGTTCATCAAGGTGAACAGTTGGTCCTCCAGGGAAGCCAGTTCGTCGGCATTGGCTTTGCGGTCGGAATCGGTAAAGGCGCCGTTACCCGAGCTGAGCGCCAGTTCGTTGACGCGCTGCAGAAGGGTGCCGATGGCATTGAGCGTACTCTCGGCAGTCCCCAGCGCGTTGCGCACGTTGACGATGTTGCCGCTGTACTGCTTGAGCATGTCCTGCTGCTGCTCGAGCTGCAGCAGGCGCGCGGCGCCCACCGGGTCGTCGGCGGCGGTGCGTACGCGCAGGAAGTCGCTGGCCTCCTGGGTCGTCTTGTTGACGTTGGAGAAGGTGCGCTGGTAGTTGGCGCTGCTGGTGTTGTAGAACTGCGAAGTGGAGATGCGCACGGTCTACGGCTCCTTAAAGACTGTTGATCAAGGTGGCGAAGGTTTCCTGGGCCGCCTTGATGATCTGCGACGACGCGGTGTAGTACTGCTGGAACTTGACCAGGTTGCCGACCTCTTCGTCGATCGATACGCCCGACACCGAGTTGCGGCTGTCGAGCGCCGAGCTGTGCAGTGCCTCGGTGGCGCTGCTGTCCATCTGCGCCTGGCCGGTCTTGCCACCGACATTGGAAACCAGCTTGGCGTAGGCGTCGGTGAAGCTGATGCCTTTGCCGTCGGCCCCTACGTCGACGGTGGACTTGGTCTGCAGGTCAATCACCGACTGGGCGTTGCGGTTGTCGGCCGAGCCTGCGCCGGTCAGCGACACGGTGAAGTTGTCGCCGTTCTTCGGCGCACCGGAGACGTTCATCTCGAAGGTGAAAGCCTTCTGCGTGCCGCTACCGTCAAGGATCGGGTTGCCGCTACCGTCGACCATCGGTACCGAGATCTGCAGCTTGTTTTCCTGGCCGGGAACGATGGTGCCGCTGCCGATGGCATTGCCCTTGGCGTCGTACACGGTGTAGGCCTGGGGCGAGCTGCTGTCGTCGCCGAACACCAGCTTGACCGGCGTGGAGTACTTGAGGCCCGTCTGCAGGTCGGCACGCTGCAGGGCATCGTAGATATCCAGCTCGGAAGTCAGGTTCGGCTGGGTAATCAGCCCGGTACCCTGGTTGCCCGAACCGCTGGTACCCGTCAGCGGCGAGGCCAGCGCCAGTCGCTTGGGATCGGTGAGCACCGACTCGATGTTGGCCGCGGCATTGCGGGTTGGGGTGATCTTGAAGCTGTCACCGGCGCTCAAGCCACCGCCATTGAGCGACAGGGTGAAGCCGTCGATCACCGGGGGTGGGTCGTCGTTGAGGTCGAAGCTACCCATTTCGGTGTTGTCGGGCAGCCGGCGCACGGTGTACTCGGTGGTGCTGGTGAAAGTCACCTGGTAGTCGTTGGTGGTCAGCTTGCCGGTGTCCTTGATGGTCACGTCGAGGTTGCCGGAACCTGCGCTGTTGCCCAGCTTGGGCACGCTGCGCTCGCTGATGGCCTTGGCGCTGTTGATGTCGCCGAACAGGATGGCGCCGAACTCGCCATTCTTGTCGATGCCTTGGGCCAACTGACTGTTGATCGCATCGGCCACCACCAGCGCCACGCGGCCCAGCTCGTTGAGCGCCGGGTCCAGGGTTTCCTTGCGGTAGCGAATCAGGCCACCGAGTTCGCCGCCGGTGACGCTGTTGGTGATGTCCATCTTGGTGGTGCCGCGGTTGAGCACCAGGCTCATGCGGGTCGGGTCGGTCGCGTTCGGCTCCACACCCAGGGTCTGGGTGGTCTTGCCCAGCACCAGGGCCTGGCCGTTCTTCAGGTAGATGTCATAGTTGCCGTCGCGCTCCACCACGTCGGCGCCGATCAGCGCGGTCAGCTCGCGCACAGCACCGTCACGCTGGTCGAGCAGGTCGTTGGGGCTGCCCTGCACCGCCGAGATCCGCGCGATCTGCTCGTTGTACTGGGCGATCGTCGCGGTGAGCTTGTTCACCTGGTCAGCGATCGAGGCCATGTTGGCGTTGATGTTGCTGTTCTGCTGGTTGAGCTGCGCCGACAAGGTATTGAAACGCTTGGCCAGGGTCTGGGCGCTGGTCAGCAAAAGCTGGCGCGAGGCGTCCTCGGTGGGCTTGGCCGAGGCATCCTGCATGGCACTGAAGAAGCTCTGCAGCGCGGCGGTGATGCCGGTGTCGCTGCTCGACAAGGCGGTATCCAGCGGCGAGATCTGGTTCAGGTAGGACGCGGCGTCGCTGGACAGCGACGTAGTGGTGCGCAGCTGGTTTTCCAGGAAGGCGTTGTACACCCGGCGCACGTCGGCCAGGGTCGTGCCGCTGCCGATGAACACCTGCCCGTACTGCTGCGAGCCCTTGGTCTTCTGGATGTTCTGCTGGCGAGAGTAACTGTCCACATCGGCGTTGGCGATGTTGTTACCCAGGGTGTACATCCCCGACTGCGCGGCGCCAAGCCCCGACATGCCAATATTGATCAAACTCGCCATGGTTTCCTGCCCTTAAAGTTTCGTGGTGGTACCGAGCATCGCGTAGCTCTCGTACGACTTCATCTGTCTTGCGATCTGCGAGATCTTGCTGGCGTAGTTCGGGTCGGTGGCGTACCCGGCCTTCTGCAGTTCCCGCACGAACTGTTCCGGTTTATCGGCGGCCTTCAGCGCATCTTGATAGCGCGAATTGTTCTGCAGCAGGCTCACCAGGTCGTGGAAGCTGTCCTGGTAGGAATCGTACGAACGGAACGCCGCCGTCTCCTTGACGAACTGCCCGCCACGGAACTCGCTGGTGATCGCCCTCGCCTGCCCGCCCTGCCAGTTGCCGCTGGCCTTGATGCCGAACAGGTTGTGGCTGCTGGTGCCGTCGGCATTGCGCATGACCGACTTGCCCCAGCCGGTTTCCAGGGCGGCCTGGGCCACCAGGTAGCGTGGGTCGATACCGATGCGCTTGGCGGCCTGCTCGGCCATCGGCAGCATGGTGGCGACGAACGCATCGCTGTCGGCGAAGGCTTTCTTCGGTGCCAGCGGCGGTTGGGCCACGGCGCGGCCGAGGATGCGCAGGCCGCTATCGGGTGCGGCGAAAGCCTGGGCGACGCCCGAGACCGGCTGGCCTTCACCGGCCGGTACAGCGGCGGTAGGGGCGCTCGCCGACGGCACGATCCCGGCCAGCAGGCGATCAGTGAGCTTGCCCGGCAACGCCAAGCGCCGGGAGTTGAGCGCGGCGACGTCGTTGCGGGTGGCGGTCGACTCAATGGCATGCACCGGCGCGGCCACCTTGCTGCCCCACAACGCCGGGGCATGGCCCTCGATACGCGGGAACGGGCTGGTGTTGACCGATGCGCTCTTGTTCTTCGAGAGCTGGCGCACCAGCACGTCCTGCAGGCCGATGCCGCCGCCCTCGCGGGACATGCTCACAGCCAGCTGCTGGTCGTACATGTCGCGGTACTGCTTGACCGTCTCGGTGTTCATCGGGTTGTCGGCGGCCAGCACGTCGCTGGCCTTGCGCGAGGCCTTGAGCATCTCGCTGATGAACAGCGACTCGAACTCCTGGGCCACCTTGCGTATGTTGGCGTCGCTGTCGCGATCGCCATGCTTGAGCGAGCTCAAGCGGTTGAGGTCGGTGTAGGCGCCGCTGTCGACGGGGCTGGAAACCAGGCTCTTGGGGTTCATGCGTGGCGTCCTCAGATCACGATCAGGTCGGCCTGCAAGGCGCCGGCCTGCTTCAGGGCTTCGAGGATCGCCATCAGGTCGCTGGGCGCCGCGCCCACCTGGTTCACCGCGCGGACGATCTCATCCAGCGTGGTGCCCGGGCCGAACTTGAACATCGGCTTGGCTTCCTGCTCGGCATTGACCCGCGAACGCGGCACCACGGCGGTCTGGCCATTGGAGAACGGCCCCGGCTGGCTGACGATCGGGTCTTCGGTGATGGTCACGGTCAGGCTGCCGTGGGTCACCGCCGCCGGCGAGACCTTGACGTTCTGGCCGATGACGATGGTGCCGGTACGCGAGTTGATGATGACCTTGGCCACGGCCTGGCCTGGGTCGATCTCCAGGTTCTCGAGGATCGACAGGTAGTCCACCCGCTGGCTCGGGTCCATGGGTGCGGTGACCCGCACCGAGCCGCCGTCCACGGCCTGGGCCACGCCCGGGCCGAGCAGCTCGTTGACCTTGTCGACGATACGCTTGGCGGTGGTGAAGTCCGGGCGGTTGAGGTTCAGGGTCAGGCTGTTGCCCTGATTGAAGCCGCTCGGCACCGCGCGCTCGACCGTGGCGCCGCCAGGGATGCGCCCGGCCGACGGGACATTGACCGTGATCCGCGAGCCGTCGCGCCCCTCGGCGTCGAAGCCGCCGACCACCAGGTTGCCCTGGGCGATGGCATAGACGTTGCCGTCGATCCCCTTGAGCGGGGTCATCAGCAGGCTGCCGCCGCGCAGGCTCTTGGAGTTGCCGATCGACGACACGGTGATGTCCACCACCTGGCCCGGCTTGGCGAAGGCCGGCAGATCGGCATGCACCGACACCGCGGCGACGTTCTTCAGCTGCACGTTGCCGGAGCCGGCCGGCACCTTGATGCCGAACTGCGAGAGCATGTTGTTGAAGGTCTGCAGGGTGAAGGGGGTCTGGGTGGTCTGGTCACCCGTGCCGTTCAACCCCACCACCAGGCCATAGCCGATCAGCTGGTTGGTGCGCACGCCAGAAATGCTGGCGATGTCCTTCAGGCGCTCGGCGTGGGCGCCGAACGCACAGGACAAGAGAAGGGTTGCGGCAATCAGCTGCCTTACGTTGAACATGGTCATCCGGACTCAGAAAGGCCAAAGCGGGCTGAGGAAGAAGCGGTCCAGCCAACCGGGCTGGCTGGCATCGGCGAACGAGCCGGTGCCCGAGTAGGTGATGCGCGCATCGGCCACGCGGGTCGAGGGCACGGTGTTGTCGGTGGCGATGTCGTCGGCACGGACCAGCCCGGCGATGCGCACCAGCTCCTCGCCGGTGTTCAGGGTCATCCATTTTTCCCCGCGCACGGCGATGATGCCGTTGGGCAGCACCTCGGCCACGGTGACGGTGATCGAGCCGGTCAGGGTGTTGCCCTGGGTGGCCTTGCTGTCGCCCTTGGTGGCGCGCTCGCCGCTGTAGCCGGCGTTGAGCGACAGGTCGCCACCGCCGAACGGGTTGTTGGTGTTCGGCGTGGCGCCGAACAGCGAGGTCAGGCCGATGTTGGCGTTGCTGTCCTTCTGGATCTGCGAGCCGGCGTTCTTGCTCGCCGAGGTGCGCTCGTTGAGAGTGATGGTGATGATGTCACCCACCCGGAACGCCTTGCGATCGGAGTACAGGTTCTGCTCGAAACCGGCCTGGTAGATCGAACCGTTGTTGGCCGCCGCCGGCAACGGGGTACGCGGCAGGACCGGCGCATAGTACGGGTCGTTGGGCTTGGGCGTCGGTGCGACGCAACCGGCCAGCAACACCGCGCCCCCCAGGGCGAAGACGGACAACAGACGATTCATGACGCTTACCTCACGGGTGTAACAGGCTTAGGGCTTACAGCTGCTGGGTGACGAACGAGAGCATCTGGTCGGCGGTGGAGATGACCTTGGAGTTCATCTCGTAGGCGCGCTGGGTGGTGATCATGTTCACCAGCTCTTCCACGGTGCTGACGTTGGAGTTCTCCAGGGTCTGCTGCTGGGTGGTGCCGAAGCCGTTCAGGCCCGGGGTGCCGATCTGCGGCGCGCCGCTGGCGGCGGTCTCGAGGAACAGGTTGTTGCCGATCGCCTGCAGGCCAGCCGGGTTGATGAAGTCAGCGGTCTGGATGTTGCCGATGATCTGCGCGGCCGGGTTGCCGGCGGTGGTGATCGACACGGTGCCGTCCTGGCCGACGGTGAAGGTCTGGGCATCCGGCGGCACGACGATCGCAGGCTCCAGGGCGAAACCGTTGGCGGTGACGATCTGGCCGTCGGAGTTCAGGTGGAAGGTGCCGTCACGGGTGTACGACACGGTGCCGTCCGGTTGCAGCACCTGGAAGAAGCCACGGCCGTTGACCGCCATGTCCAGCGGGTTCTCGGTGGTCTGCAGGCTGCCGGTCTGGAAGTTCTTCTGGGTGCCGACGATGCGCACGCCGGTACCGACCTGCAGGCCCGACGGCAGTTCGCTGTCCTGGGTGGACTGCGCGCCCGGCTGGCGCTTGACTTGGTACAACAGGTCCTGGAACTCGGCGCGATCGCGCTTGAAGCCGGTGGTCGAGACGTTGGCCAGGTTGTTGGAAATGACCGTCAGGTTGGTGTCCTGGGCGGACAGGCCGGTTTTAGCGACCCAAAGAGCCGGAAGCATTCAGTGTTCTCCTCGTGCGCCTGTTTTACGGCACCCGTTCAAATGTGATTAGCCGATTTGCAAAACCCGAGCCATGGCTTCGTCGCCTTCCTTGGCTGTGTTCATCATCTTGACGTGCAGCTCGAACTGGCGGGACAGCGCCAGCACCGAGGTCATTTCCTCGACGGCATTGACATTGCTCCCCTCGAGGAAGCCCGACACCACCTTGACGTTCACATCGGCGTCGGCCGGCTGGCCGCTCTTGGTGTGGATGAGCCCGTCCGGGCCTTTGACCAGGCCGCGGGTGTCGGGGTTGACCAGCTTGATCCGGTCGACCTCGGCCATCACCCGCGGGTCCTCGCCCATGGCGCGGATGCTGATGGTGCCGTCTTCGCCGACCTCCACCTTCTGCTCCGGCGCAATGGCGATGGGGCCGCCGTTGCCGATCACCGGCATGCCGTTGCCGGCACGCAGCACGCCCAGGGCGTCGATGTTCAGGCTGCCGGTGCGCACGTAGGCTTCGCTGCCGTCCGGTGCCTGCACGGCGATGAAACCGTCGCCGCTGACGGCCACGTCCAGCTCACGCCCGGTCTCGACCATGGGGCCGGCGCTGAAGTCGGTGGCCGGACGCTCGGTCATGGCGAAGGCCCGCGCCGGAAAGCTGTCGCCGAACACCGGCATCGAGCGCGCCTGCTCCAGGTCACGCTGGAAACCGTTGGTGGAAATGTTCGCCAGGTTGTTGGCGTGGGCCTTCTGCGCCAGCGCGTTCTGGCTGGCGCCGGTCATGGCCACGTAAAGCATCTTGTCCACAGTCATCCTCCGCTGCACTGGCGACCGGTTGCCGCTCGCCGCTGCTGTGCAGGCACTAAAGCAAGTTCCGAACCAACTTTACTGAAACGCGAAAAAGCCCGTGGATACGGGCTTTTTTCGAGTGCTTGGCAAGGGCTGCCGCCGGATATCCGGCGCCTCATTGCCGCAGGTGGCAACGAGGCGGCAGACCAGGGTATTGCCTTTGCGCAGGCTGTGCCGGCCTATTCGCGGGCAAGCCCGCTCCCACAGGGTCCGCGGCGCTCACAAATCCTGCGCCATGCAAAGCAGCCCCAGACACAGCATCAGCATCAGCGCTCACGGCAACCGGCGTTGTTGTAAGGCCCGGCAAAACGCTTCCAGCCCTCCCCCGGCGACCACTGGGAGCACACCAGGCGACCATCGGCCTGGCTTTCCCAGCGCCACCAGGGCGCCATGGCAGCCTGGGCCTGAAGCAGGCAGAACAGCGCGGCGAGCGCAACGATCAGTCTTTTCATGACACCCTCGAAAACGACGAACCCCTTCTCGGGAAAGGGGTTCGTGCAGGTTCGACCAACCAGCGACCGTCAGGTCATCTGGATAATGGTCTGCATGACGGTACTTTCAGTGGAAATGGTCTTGGCGTTGGCCTGGTAGTAGCTCTGTGCCTTGATCAGCTCGACCAGTTCCTGGGTCAGGTTGACGTTGGACGCCTCCAGCGAGTTGGACTCGACGCTCCCCAGGGTACCGGTCTTCGGCGCGTCGATGCCCGGGATGCCCGAAGCGAAGGTTTCCGTCCAACGGGTACCGCCGATCTGCTGCAAGCCCTGTTCGTTGGCGAAGCTGGCGACGGCAACCTGGCCGATGGCACGGGACTGCTGGTTGCTGAAGCTGGCGAACAGCACACCGGTGGAGTCGATCGACAAGCTCGACAAGATACCAGTGGCATAGCCGTCCTGGGACTGCGACATGCGTGCGGTCTCGGTGTTGTACGAGGTGGTGCTGTTCATCGACAGACGCATGCCGTCGGCATTGCCCTCGGCACCGTTGGAGATCCAGTTACCGGACGCATCCTGTACCGCCGGGATCCAGCCACTCATGGTGAAGGTGTTGTTGGCCACGGTGAAGGAGGAGCCTGGCGGCAGGCCGGTGCTGTCAGCCGTCATGCTCTTGACCGAACCGTCGCTGTTGAAGCTGATGGTGCCGGTCAGCGGTGCGGTGCTCGCAGGGTCGAAGGGGTTGCGCCCATCGACCAGGGTGTACATGGTCCACTCGTTGGTGCCGGTCTTGCGATAGAACTGCTCCATCGTGTGCTCGTTGCCCTGGCTGTCGTACACCTTGGTCGGGAACGACTTGGTGTAGGTGGTCTCGTCAGCCGGGTCGAACGGTTTGTTCGGGATCATGGTGCCGGTGCCGTCATCCACTTCCAGCGGGATGTCGGTGGCCGAGGAGTTCAGGTTGATCCCCTGGTCGATCAGGGTGGTGGCCTTGGGTGCCAGTGCCGAGGTATCGATCTTCAGGTCGGTCAGCACGCCCTTCTGGATCTTGCCGGTCGAGTCGGCGGCGTAGCCCTGCAGGCGCAGGCCGTCCGAGGTGACCACGTAGTTGTCCTTGCTGGTCTGGAAGGCACCGGCACGGGTGTAGACCAGCGAGCCGTTGTCGGACAGGACGAAGAAGCCCTGGCCCTGGATGCCCATGTCCAGCACGTTGCCGGTGTTGTTGATGTCACCCTGGCCGAACTGCTGGGAGACAGCCCCCAGGCGCACACCGTTGCCGACCTGGTTCTTGCCCACGCCCAGGCGGTTGGCGCCGGCGTAGACATCGGCGAACTCGGCACGGGACGACTTGAAACCAATGGTGTTGACGTTGGCGATGTTGTTGCCGGTGACGTCCAACTGCTTGTTGGCTGCGTACAGACCGCTAAGGCCGATATTGAAAGACATGAATTCGCTCCTTGTGCCGCGTTAAACCGGCCTTAGATACCGATGGTTTGCACACTGGACAGGGGAACCTTCCCGAGCCCTGCAAGGTTGAGCATCATCTCGCCGCTCGGGTTGATGCTGACGCTGGTGACCTTGGCCGGCAGCAGCGTGTACATCTCCACCGCCTTGCCATCCACGGTGGTGGTGGCGGAGAAGCTGTAGGTGCCCGGATCGACCTTTTCGCCCTTCTCGTTGGTGCCATCCCAGATGAAGTCGGCGTAGCCAGCCTTCTGCTCGCCCAGCTCGATGGTCTTGACCACGTTGCCGTCCTTGTCCTTGATGGTGATCTTCGCTTCGCCGATCGCTTGCGGAACGACGATCTGGCCGTTGAAGCTCTCGGCGGTATCGACCACCGCCTTGTCGTTCTGCACCACCACCGAACGCCCGACCAGCGATGACGCCTGCAGAGCCTGGGACGAGCCCAGGGCACCGGCGATCGAGTTGACCGTGTCGTTGAGCGTGGTGATGCCTTCCAGGCTGCTGAACTGCGCCAGCTGGGCGATGAACTCGCCGTTGTCCTGCGGGTCCAGCGGGTTCTGGTGCTGCATCTGGGTCACGAGCAACTGCAGGAACGCATCCTTGCCCAGCGCATTCTTGTCGGTGTTCTCGGGCGTGGTCTTCTTGGTGCCGGTGCTCACGCCCGACGCCGAGAGAACATCGTTGAGGTTCACACCTGTGCTATCGACTGCCATGGTCGGGATTCCTTATCACTGACCCAGGGTCAGCACTTTCTGCATCATGGTCTTGGCGGTGTTCATCAGCTCGGCGTTGGTCTGGAACGCGCGGCTGGCGGAGATCATGTCGGCCATCTCCTCGACCACGTTGACGTTCGGGTAGTAGACGTAGCCGTCCTTGTTCGCCGCCGGGTGATTGGGCTCGTAGCGTGCCTCGAGGTTGCTCTGGTCCTCGACGATACCCATCACCTGCACGCCCTGGCCGGCCTCGCCCTGGTCCTGGAACAGCGACTGGCCAGCGCCGTTCTGCGCTTGCTGGAAGGTGGTGGCGAACACCGGGTGGCGTGCGCGGTAGGTCTGGTCGATGCTCGAGGACACGGTCTCGGCGTTGGCGATGTTCGAGGCGACGGTGTTCAGGCGCGTGTTCTGCGCGCTCATGCCGCTACCGGCAATGTTGAAGACACTGGCAAGGGACATGGTCACTCTCCACGCAGGGCCGAAACCAGCCCTTTGAATTTACTGTTGAGCAGGGTGAAGCTGGCCTGGAAGCCGATGGCGTTTTCCGCGTAGTTCGACTGCTCGATCTGCGCGTCCACGGTGTTCTGGTCGATCGAAGGCTGCATCGGCGTGCGGTACTTGAGGGTATCGTCGCCCATGGCCAGGCCTTGGGCCTCGATGTGCCGGGTGTTGGTACGGTCCAGGGCGATGCGGCCGCCCTGCTGCTTCTCGGCCTCGGCGGCGAGCACCGAGGAGAAGTCCATGTCGCGCGCCTTGTAGTTGGGCGTGTCGGCGTTGGCGATGTTGTTGGCCAGGACTTCGGCGCGCTGGGCGCGAAAGCCCAGGGCCTTTTCATGGATGCCGAGCGCCTTGTCGAAACTGATGCTCATGTCGGGGAAACCTTCGAAGGTGACCGGAAGAATCGTGAGCAAGCTTGAGCAAGGTCTGTGCCAACATGCACGACCCAATGAATCCGGCACTCCGGGCCGTTTGCCGGGGGCGGCAATGCCAGAAAAGCGGCAATGCCTTACCGCTTGGCGTCAGCAAAGCGGCAATGGGGGATGAAATGAAGCCGGGGCCGCACAGCGACCCCGCCCTTTACTTGGCCTGGTAGATGATCCCCGGGCTGCACTGGACCATCTGGTAATGGTCCGGCAACCCGTTGAGCGCCTCGGACGCCCCCAGGAACAGGTAGCCCCCCGGCTTGAGCGTGCCGTGAATACGCATGAGGATGTCCTTCTTGACCTGGGCCGAGAAGTAGATCAGCACGTTGCGGCAGAACACGACGTCGAACTTGCCCAGGCTGGCATAGCTGTCGAGCAGGTTGAAGGAGCGGAACTCGACCCGGCTGCGGATCGCCGGCTTGACCGCCCAGCGCCCAGCCCCCCTGGGGTCGAAATAGCGCTGCAGGCGCTCCTGGGACAGGCCGCGGGCGATGGCCAGGCTGTCGTACTCGCCGGTCTTGCAGTTGTTCAGCATGGCCCCGGACAAGTCGGTGGCGACGATCTGCGCGCCCATCTTCAGTTGGCCGAGGTTGCTGCGCTCGAACTCGTCGATGGCCATCGACAGCGAGTACGGCTCCTGCCCCGACGAGCACGCCGCCGACCAGATACGCAGGCGCTGGCCCGGGTTGCCGCGCACGAACTCCGGGATGACCTTGCTCTTGAGCACCTCGAACGGGTAGGTATCGCGGAACCAGAGGGTCTCGTTGGTCGTCATGGCATCGACCACCTGCTCGCGCAGGCCGCCGCGCGGCTGGGTCTGGATGCGCTGCACCAGCTCGCCGAGCGTCTTGATGCCCTGCTGCTCCATCAGCTTGTTGAGACGGCTGGAGACCAGGTACTGCTTATTCTCGCCCAGCAGGATGCCACAGGCTTTCTCCAGGAAGACCCGGAACTGTTCGAAATCCAAATTACCCGTAGACACGGCTACCGCCTCTTTTCAATCGCTGAGGCCGGGGCACGCCCCGGCCGTTTCAATGCGTCGCCTTGATCCGGTCGACCACTCGCTGGGCCAGGTCGTCCGGCTTGAACTTGGCCAGGAAGTCATCGGCGCCGACCTTCTTGACCATGGCCTGGTTGAATACCCCCGACAGGGAAGTATGCAGGAGGATGTGCAGGTTTTGCATGCGCGGATCGCTGCGAATCTCCGCAGTGAGGGTATAGCCATCCATCTCGGGCATTTCGATGTCGGAGATCATCATCAGGAACTCTTCCTCCGGACGCTTGCCCTCGTCCACCAGCTTGCGCAGGTAGTCCAGCGCCTGGCGCCCGTCGTTGAGCGCCACCACCTCGACACCGACGGTCTGCAGGCAGCGGCTGACCTGCTTGCGCGCCACGGACGAGTCATCGACCGTGAGCACCCGCAGCAGCACCGCCTTGTCCTGCACCTCGGCGTCGATCACCCCGGCCGACACCGCCTCGGAGGAAGGCGCGACCTCGGCGAGGATCTTCTCCACGTCGATGATCTCCACCATACGCTCGTCCACCCGGGTGACGGCGGTCAGGTAGTGGTCGCGGCCAGTGCCCTTGGGTGGCGGGTGGATCTCCTCCCAGTTCATGTTGACGATGCGCTCCACCGAATGCACCAGAAAGCCCTGGGTCTTGGTGTTGTACTCGGTGATGATCACGAAGCTGTTGCGCGCCTCCTCCTGCAGGGCCGGCAGGCCGGTCGCCATCGACAAGTCGAGGATCGGGATGGTCGCCCCGCGAATGTTGGCCACGCCGCGCACCACCGGGTGGGACTTGGGCAGCAGCGTCAGCTCCGGGCACTGCAGCACCTCCCGGACCTTGAACACATTGATGCCGTAGAGCTGATCGCCATTGAGGCGGAACAGCAACAGCTCCAGGCGGTTCTGCCCCACCAGTTGCGTGCGCTGGTTGACCGAATCCATAACACCAGCCATGCCAGACTCCTTCATACGTATCAGCCTATGTACCAGATCGGCACGGGCTTTGCTTTTTTGAGCGTCATGTACACGAAAACGACATTTTCCCGACGATTGACGCACCTGCTGACCGGCTCGCTGGCCGCGCTGTGCCTGCTGGCACCCGGCGCCCGCACGCTGGCGGATGCGTTTACCTTGCCTGAACAACTTATCGGCGTCACCCAAGGGTTTCTTGAATTCGCCGTGGAGGACTACCTGGCCACCAGCCAGACACCAGGCCGCTACGAGATCCAGGTCAACTCGCTCGACCCGCGCCTGCGCATGCCGCTGTGCAGCCAGCAACTTGACGCTTCGCTGGAGAGCCCGGCGCAGCCGCTGGGCCGGGTCACGGTGCGGCTGCGCTGCAACGGCAGCGGGCCGTGGACGGTGTTCGTGCCGGCTCAGGTGCGGCTGTTTCGCGACGTGGTGGTGATGACCCGTCCGCTCAAGCGCGAAAGCGTCATCGGCGAGGGCGACGTGGCCCTGCGCGAACGCGACGTGGGTACGCTCAACCAGGGTTTCCTCAGCGACCTGGAGCAGGCCGTGGGCATGAAGCTGCTGCGCCCGGCCGTGCTCGACCAGGTGCTCACGCCGCAGCACCTGGAGCAGGCCGAGGTGGTGCGCAAGGGCGACCATGTCGTGATCGTCGCCCGCAGCGGCAGCCTGAGCGTGCGCATGCCGGGCGAAGCATTGGCCAAGGGCGGCCTGTCCGAACAGATCCGGGTGCGCAACCTGAACTCCAAGCGCGTGGTGAAGGCACGGGTGACCGGGCCGGGGCAGGTCGAGGTGGCCATGTAGCGGTTTCAACTGTCATTGGGGGGCGATGGGCTGCAAGGCAGCCCCGACCGCCGGGGATATAAGGCTGGCGGCGCGGAACCGCTTTTCCTAAACTGTGTCAGAAAACGGGTCGTGCGAGCTTGCCGACGGGCAGCGATGCATTCGCGGCTAAAGTTTCTTTCGGGTTGGCCGAAAACATGGCAAGCGTCCAAATCCCCAGAGGTTTCTGATCATGGTCATCGACTTCAGTCGTTTGAATAACTCTCCGTCCGTCACGGGCGGCGTTCGCGGCAACACCGCGGCCGGCAACGCCGAGAAAGCCGGCGAAACCAGCGAAGCGCCCAAGCGCTCCAGCGTCAGCGGAGAAGCGGTACACCTCAGCCAAGAGGCCCAGCAGTTGCAGAAGATCAGCGACAAGCTGCGCGACCAGCCCGAGGTCAACAGTGCCCGCGTGGCCCAGTTGAAACAGGCGATCGCAGACGGCAGCTACCAGGTCGATGCCGGCCGGGTCGCCAGCAAACTGCTTGAATTCGAAGCCCAGCGCTGACCTTCCGGCGCGCTGACTTCAAGGACGCCACACGCCAAGAGCCAGCCATGCACGACATCACCCTGCTGCAACTGATCGAAAACGACATCGCGCCAACCCAGCAACTGCTCGAACTGCTCCAGAACGAAGCGGTCGCCCTGCACGGCCGGGACATGGCGATGCTGGAGCACATCCTGGCACGCAAGCAGTCGTTGATCGCCTTGCTCGAACAGCAAGGGCAGCGGCGCAACCACCTGCTCACCAGCCTCGGCCTGAGCGCCGATCGTGCCGGCGTGCAGGCACTGGCCGCGCAATCGCCCAACGGCGCGGTGTTGCTGCAGCAGCTCGACGTGCTCAGCCAGTTGATGGATGCCTGCCAGAAGGTCAACGAGACCAACGGGCGGATCATCCAGGTGCAGCAGCACGCCACGGCCAACCAGATCAGGATCCTCATGGGCGGCGATTCTCCGTCGCTCTACGACAGCCGTGGCGCCACCTCGCCACTGGCCAAGCCCCGGGCGCTCAGCCAAGTGTGATTATTTCTATCAAGGCACGGAACATACTGGCAAAATGCCGTTACTTGCGTGTGTCGTTTTTGCCTGGAGATTGATAACCCGTGTTCAATGAGTCCGATGCTCCCCAGCCGCCAAAGGTGCTCACCACTCCTTTGGAGATCGCAGCCAACCTGCGCCAGCTGCTGGATAGCCACGATCCGCTGATCATCACCTTCCATGAACGTAGCCAACGCTTCCAGAGCTACGTGGTTCAGGTGGACCGTGACGGCAATACCCTGGCGCTGGACGAAATGATCCCGCGTGATGGCGAGAAATACATAGAGAACGGCGAACCGTTCCGCGTCGAAGGCTTCCATGAGGGTGTACGCATCGCCTGGGAATGCGACACCCCGCTGCGCATCGGCGAAATCGATGGCCACCGCTGCTACCGTGGCCCCCTGCCCACCGAGGTGACCTACCACCAGCGGCGCAACGCCTTCCGGGCCGCGCTCAAGCTGTCGCAATTGGTCGACGTGGTGCTCGACGGTGACAAGCTCAAGGGCAACGGCGCCCTGCGCGGCAAGCTGCTGGACATCTCCGCCACCGGCTGCAAGTTGCGTTTCGACGGTAACGTTGGCGAACGCCTGCAGTTGGGCCAGGTCTATGAGCGCTTCGGCGCCAGTGGCCCACTGGGCATGTCGCAGGTCATGGTGGAGCTGCGCCACCTGCATTTCGAGGAGCGTTTCAACACCACCTTCGCCGGGGTGCGCTTCCACAACCTCAACGGGCAGATGCAGCGCAAGGTCGAGAGCTTCGTGTACCAGTTGCAGCGCGAAGCGCGGCGGTTCGACAAGGACGATTATTGAGGCTTGTACGCTGAGCAAAACGCCACCTGCCCGGGTTAATGCTGTTCACTTAAGCAATTGGGGCCGCCTTGCGGCCCTTCGCGGGCAAGCCCGCTCCCACAAGTACGCTGCAAATGCACGATCCTGTGGGAGCGGGCTTGCCCGCGAAGGGCTGCAAAGCAGCCCCAATCGATGTCACATCAGACTTAAGTGAACAGCATTAACCTGCCCGGGTGGCGTTTTTGTTTGGGTGCGCTGTAGCTAAGGCCGCATCACGCCCCACCTCAAACCGTCCTGTTGACCTCCGTCTGCGCCATATCCTCCCCAGGCTCCTCCTCTTCCTCGGTGTCCTCCGCCGCCACCGGCGCCTGCATCACCTCCTGCACCGTCTGCTCATCGACCCGCGGGTCGAGCGCCGCCGACAATGGCGAACCCGCCGCCGGCATGGCCACGTGACCCAGCGGCGCATCCTGCACCTGGTGCAACCCGGTGACCGCCTTCGGCCGGATACGCCAGACCAGCACCAGGGCGAAGAACAGAAAAAAGGCATAGAGCATCTGCGCCCCCAGCAGCTTCATCAACACCCCCGCCGCCAGAGGGCCGATACAGGCGCCCACGCCATAGGTGACCAGCAGCATCGCCGTCAGGGAAACCCGCCGCTCGCCCTCGACGTGGTCGTTGGAAAACGCCACCGCCAGCGGATAAAGGCAGAACTGCAGCAACGAGATCAGGAAGCCCACGGCGAACAGCAGCTCCAGCGGCACACTGGGCAGCACCGCCAGCGGCAACGCGGCCAGCGCCAGGCCCACTGCCACGCTGCGGATCAGCACCGCGCGGTCGTAGCGGTCCGACAGCCAGCCCAGCGGCCACTGCACCACCAGACCAGCGAAGATGCAGCTACCCATGAACAGGCCGACCTGCTCGGTGGAGAGCCCCTGGTTGGCCGCGTACAGCGGCGCCAGGCCATAGAACGAGCCGACGATCAGGCCCGCGCCGAGCACCGTGGAAAGCGACTGGGGCACGCGCTTGATGAAAAACTTCGGTTCCATCGGCGCCGGGCGCAGCGGCGCCGGGTGGATCCGCCGGGTCATGGCCACCGGCACCAGGCACAGGGCGAAGCACATGGCGACCAGCATCAACAGCTCGGGGCCGAGCTGCGGGTGTACCACCAATATCAGTTGCCCGAGCACCAGCCCCAGGTAGGACGCGATCATGTAGCCGCCGAACACCGCGCCACGCTGCTTGGCATCGGCCTGCTCGTTGAGCCAGCTCTCGATGACCATGTACTGGCACATCATCCCCAGGCCGACGACCATCCGCAGGCCCACCCAGGCCGGCAGCCAGCTCGTCAGGCCATGGCCCAGCACGGCGGCGCCGACGATGCCGGCACAGGTGGCGTAGGCCCGGATATGCCCGACCCGGCCAATCAGGCGGTGGCCGATCTTGCCCCCCACCGCCAGACCGAAATAGTTGGCCGCCATCAAGGCACCGACCCAGAGGCTGTCCACGTTGTCGGCAGCCAGGCGCAAGGCCAGGTAGGTACTGAGCAGGCCCGAACCGATCAGCATCATCAGGGCGGCGAAATACAGCGAACGAAAAGACTTCCAGATCTGGCGCATGCGTCCCGGTGGGCTCCCTGGTCAGGTGGAGAAGACGGGTGGCCTGCATGGCCACTGCAGGGCAAGCATAAGGGGAAATCCAGGGTGGTGCAGGCCCCCGGCGCGGAAAAAAATCGCCGGGGGCGCGTCCAGTGCCGGTTGTGTCGCGATCAGGCCTGTGCCGCCAGCACGCGTCGCTCCCAGGGCGTGATCTCATCGAGGAAGTCGGTCAGCTCCAGGGACTTGGTGGCGACGTAGCCATCGATGAATTCCTCGCCGAACAGCTCCCGGGCCAGGGCGCTGCGCTTGAGGCGCTCCAGGGCCGCATGCAAGGTGCAGGGCAGGCTGAGGTGGTCAGGCACTGCGAACTCGCCCTGGATGGCCGGTTCCGGCTGCAAGCGCTGTTCGATGCCGTGCAGGCCGGCGGCAAGGCTGGCGGCAATGGCCAAGTAAGGATTGGCGTCGGCGCCTGGCAGGCGGTTCTCGACCCGTCGCGCCGCCGCCGAACTGGCCGGGATGCGCAAGCCCGCGGCACGGTTGTCGTGCGACCAGCAGGCATTGTTCGGCGAGGCGTACGGGTGGCACAGGCGCTGGTAGGCGTTGACGTTGGGCGCGAACAGCGCGGTGAAGTCGGCCATGCAGGCCTGCAGGCCGCCGATGAAGTGATGGAACGTCTCGGTCGGCTGGCCCTGCGCGTCGCTGAACACATTGCGCCCCGTGTCGAGCTGCACCAGGCTCTGGTGCAGGTGCATCGAACTGCCCGGCGTGTGGGCCAGCGGCTTGGCCATGCATACCACGGTCAGGCCATGCTTGAGCGCCACCTCCTTGAGCAGGTGCTTGAACAGGAACGTCTGGTCGGCCAGCAACAGCGGGTCGCCGTGCAGCAGGTTGATCTCGAACTGGCTGACGCCCATCTCGTGCATGAAGGTATCGCGCGGCAAACCAAGGGCCGCCATGCACCGGTACACCTCGTTGAAGAAGGGGCGCAGGCCGTTGTTGGAGCTGACGCTGAAGGCCGAGTGCCCCAGTTCGCGGCGGCCGTCCAGGCCCTGCGGCGGCAGGAAGGGCTGGGTGGGGTCCGGGTTGGGCGCGAAGACGAAGAACTCAAGCTCGGTGGCGACCACCGGCGCCAGCCCCTTGGCCGCGTAGCGGGCGATCACCGCCTTGAGCTGACCACGGCTGGACAGCCGCGATGGCGCGCCGTCCAACTCGACCGCGTCGCAGATGGCCAGCGCCCGCGGCTCGTCGCTCCAGGGTAGGCGGTGGACCTGCGCAGGATCGGCCACCAGGGCCAGGTCGCCGTCGTCGCTGCCATAGAACCTGGCCGGCGGGTAGCCGCCCATGATGCACTGCAGCAATACCCCTCGCGCCATCTGCAGGCGCCGGCCCTCGAGGAAACCCTCGGCGGTCATTACCTTGCCGCGAGGGATGCCATTGAGGTCGGGGGTTATGCACTCGATCTCGTCAATGCCCGTCAAGCGCTCGGCGAACGAGCGCTGGTCATTGGTCGTCATGACACTGTCCTTATTGTTTTCGTATGCCGTGAACGGCGACAGGCACAACCATAGGCGCTGGGCGTTGAAAATATCAAGCAGCCCGGAAGGTTTCCGTAGCAATTTATGAACAGCGGGGGATTGATCTCGCGAGAAACTTGTAGGAAGGGGCTGACACTGCCCCCGCTCACTCGCGCAAGGTCATGCCATTGGCCGGCAACGGCAAGGCGGTCTTGTAACGCACCTGCTTGAGGGCAAAGCTGGAGCGGATGTTGGCCACCCCAGGCAGGCGCGTCAGGTAGTCGAGAAAACGCTCCAGCGCCTGGATGCTGGGCAGCAACACGCGCAACAGGTAGTCCGGGTCACCGGTCATCAGGTAACACTCCATCACCTCCGGCCGCTCGGCAATCTCTTCCTCGAAGCGATGCAGCGACTGCTCCACCTGCTTCTCCAGGCTCACGTGGATGAACACGTTGACGTCCAGCCCCAGCACCTCGGGCGACAGCAGGGTCACCTGCTGGCGGATCACCCCCAGCTCCTCCATGGCCTTGACCCGGTTGAAACAGGGCGTGGGCGACAGGTTCACCGAACGGGCCAGCTCGGCGTTGGTGATCCGGGCGTTTTCCTGAAGGCTGTTGAGAATGCCGATATCCGTGCGATCCAGTTTGCGCATGAGACAAATTCACCTGTTTCTTGTGTTTGTACAGAATATTTATCTGCGTCTGGCGGCGAAGGCAATCAACTTGAGAGAAAAATTCTCCTGCCATGCCCCTATGATTGTATTTAACGCTGACCTACCGGTCACAAGCCGGTATCCAGCGGCGGCCGCTTCAAAGCTCACAAAAACAACATCCGAGCGAGCGTAAAAAGCATGAACGAGTACGCCCCCCTGCGTTTGCATGTGCCCGAGCCTACCGGCCGGCCAGGCTGCCAGACCGACTTCTCCTACCTGCGCCTGAACGACGCAGGGCAAGTCCGTAAACCGCCCATCGATGTCGAACCCGCCGACACCGCAGACCTCTCCTCCAGCCTGGTCCGCGTGCTCGACGAGCAGGGCAATGCCCTGGGCCCATGGGCCGAAGGCATCGACCCGCAAATCCTGCGCCAAGGCATGCGTGCCATGCTCAAGACGCGGATCTTCGACAACCGCATGGTCGTCGCCCAGCGCCAGAAGAAGATGTCCTTCTACATGCAGAGCCTGGGCGAGGAAGCCATCGGCAGCGCCCAGGCCCTGGCGTTGAACCGCACCGACATGTGCTTCCCCACCTACCGCCAGCAGAGCATCCTGATGGCCCGCGACGTGTCGCTGGTGGAGATGATCTGCCAGTTGCTGTCCAACGAGCGCGATCCGCTCAAGGGCCGCCAGCTGCCGATCATGTATTCGGTGCGCGAAGCCGGCTTCTTCACCATCAGCGGCAACCTGGCGACCCAGTTCGTCCAGGCGGTCGGCTGGGCCATGGCCTCGGCGATCAAGGGCGATACCAAGATCGCCTCGGCCTGGATCGGCGATGGCGCCACCGCCGAGTCCGACTTCCACACCGCCCTGACCTTCGCCCACGTCTACCGCGCCCCGGTGATCCTCAACGTGGTCAACAACCAGTGGGCCATCTCCACCTTCCAGGCCATCGCCGGTGGCGAAGCGACCACCTTCGCCGGCCGTGGCGTCGGCTGCGGCATCGCCTCGCTGCGGGTCGATGGCAACGACTTCCTCGCGGTGTACGCCGCCTCGCGCTGGGCTGCCGAGCGCGCCCGCCGCGGCCTGGGCCCGAGCCTGATCGAATGGGTGACCTACCGCGCCGGCCCGCACTCGACGTCGGACGACCCGTCCAAGTACCGCCCGGCCGACGACTGGAGCCACTTCCCGCTGGGCGACCCGATCGCTCGCCTGAAACAGCACCTGATCGCCATCGGCCACTGGTCCGAGCAAGAGCACCAGGCGGTCACCGCCGAGCTCGAGGCCGAGGTCCTCAAGGCCCAGAAGGAAGCCGAGCAGTACGGCACCCTGAGCAATGGCCATATCCCCAGTGCCGCCTCGATGTTCGAGGACGTGTACAAGGAGATGCCCGAACACCTGCGCCGCCAGCGCCAGGAACTGGGGGTCTGAGATGAACGACCACAACAACAGCATCCATCTGGAAACCGCCATGTCCACCACCACCATGACCATGATCCAGGCCCTGCGCTCGGCCATGGATGTCATGCTCGAGCGCGACGACAATGTGGTGATCTACGGCCAGGACGTCGGTTACTTCGGCGGCGTGTTCCGTTGCACCGAAGGCCTGCAAAACAAGTACGGCAAGTCGCGGGTGTTCGACGCGCCGATCTCCGAGAGCGGCATCGTCGGGACCGCCGTGGGCATGGGCGCCTACGGCCTGCGCCCGGTGGTGGAGATCCAGTTCGCCGACTACTTCTACCCGGCCTCCGACCAGATCGTCTCGGAGCTGGCGCGCCTGCGCTACCGGTCGGCCGGCGAGTTCATCGCCCCGCTGACCCTGCGCATGCCCTGCGGCGGCGGCATCTACGGCGGCCAGACCCACAGCCAGAGCCCGGAGGCGATGTTCACCCAGGTCTGCGGCCTGCGCACGGTGATGCCGTCCAACCCCTATGACGCCAAGGGCCTGCTGATCGCCTCGATCGAATGCGACGACCCGGTGATCTTCCTCGAGCCCAAGCGCCTGTACAACGGCCCCTTCGACGGCCACCACGAGCGCCCGGTGACGCCTTGGGCCAAGCACCCGCACAGCGCCGTGCCGGATGGCTACTACAGCGTGCCCCTGGACAAGGCAGCGATCGCCCGCCCGGGCAACGACGTCACCGTGCTGACCTACGGCACCACGGTCTACGTGGCCCAGGCGGCTGCCGAGGAGACCGGCGTCGACGCCGAGGTCATCGACCTGCGCAGCCTCTGGCCGCTGGACCTGGAGACCATCGTCGAGTCGGTGAAGAAGACCGGCCGCTGCGTGGTGGTCCACGAGGCCACCCGTACCTGCGGCTTCGGCGCCGAACTGGTGGCGCTGGTCCAGGAGCATTGCTTCCATCACCTCGAGGCGCCGATCGAGCGCGTCACCGGCTGGGACACCCCCTACCCCCACGCACAGGAATGGGCCTACTTCCCCGGCCCTTCGCGGGTAGGCGCGGCATTGAAACGGGTCATGGAGGTCTGAATGGGCACGCACGTCATCAAGATGCCGGACATTGGCGAAGGCATCGCGCAGGTCGAGTTGGTGGAGTGGTTCGTCAAGGTCGGCGACATGATCGCCGAGGACCAGGTGGTGGCCGATGTCATGACCGACAAGGCCACCGTGGAAATCCCCTCGCCAGTCAGCGGCAAGGTGCTGTCCCTGGGCGGCCAGCCGGGTGAAGTCATGGCGGTGGGCAGCGAGCTGATCCGCATCGAGGTCGAAGGCAGCGGCAACCATGTCGACGAGCCTCAGGCCAGGCCGCTGGCAGCCGAGGCCGCGCCGCCCCCGGCCGAGCCCGCGCCGCATGTCGAGGCCCAGGCGCCCGTCGCACACGCCAGCGCGCCCGCCGCGCCCATCGTGCCACGCCAGGCCCACGAGAAACCGCTGGCCTCCCCTGCCGTGCGCAAGCGCGCGCTGGATGCCGGTATCGAGCTGCGCTACGTGCATGGCAGCGGCCCCGCCGGGCGCATCCTGCACGAAGACCTCGATGCCTTCATGCGCAAGCCGCAGACCAGCGCCGGCCAGGCGCCGGGCGGCTACGCCAAGCGCAGCGACAGTGAACAGGTGCCGGTGATCGGCCTGCGCCGCAAGATCGCCCAGCGCATGCAGGATGCCAAGCGCCGTGTCGCTCATTTCAGCTATGTCGAGGAAATCGACGTCACCGCCCTCGAGGCCCTGCGCCAGCAGCTCAACCAGAAGCATGGCGACAGCCGTGGCAAGCTGACCCTGCTGCCGTTCCTGGTGCGTGCGATGGTCGTGGCACTGCGTGACTTCCCGCAGATCAACGCCACCTACGACGACGAGGCCCAGGTCATCACCCGCCATGGCGCGGTGCACGTGGGGATCGCCACCCAGGGCGACAACGGCCTGATGGTGCCGGTACTGCGCCATGCCGAGGCGGGCAGCCTGTGGAGCAATGCCAGCGAGATCGCCCGCCTGGCCCATGCCGCCCGTAGCAACAAGGCCAGCCGCGAGGAACTGTCCGGCTCGACCATCACCCTGACCAGCCTCGGGGCCCTTGGCGGTATCGCCAGCACGCCGGTGGTCAACACCCCGGAAGTGGCCATCGTCGGCGTCAACCGCATCGTCGAGCGGCCCATGGTGATCGACGGCCAGATCGTCGTGCGCAAGATGATGAACCTGTCCAGTTCCTTCGACCACCGCGTGGTCGATGGCATGGATGCAGCCCTGTTCATTCAGGCCGTGCGCGGCCTGCTGGAACAGCCCGCCTGCCTGTTCGTGGAGTGAGCATGCAACAGATCCTCGATACCACCCTGCTGATCATCGGCGGCGGCCCCGGCGGCTACGTGGCCGCCATCCGCGCCGGACAACTGGGCATCCCCACCGTGCTGGTCGAAGGCCAGGCCCTGGGCGGCACCTGCCTGAACATCGGCTGTATCCCGTCCAAGGCATTGATCCATGTCGCCGAGCAGTTCCACCAGGCCTGCCAGCACAATGAGCAGTCCGCCCTGGGCATCAGCGTGTCTTCGCCACGCCTGGACATCAGCCGCAGCGTCGAATGGAAGGACGGCATCGTCGACCGCCTGACCAGTGGCGTCGCCGCCCTGCTGAAGAAGCATGGGGTCAAGGTGATCCATGGTTGGGCGAAGATCATCGATGGCAAGCGCGTGGAAGTCGATGGCCAGCACATCCAGTGCGAGCACCTGCTGCTGGCCACAGGCTCCAATAGCGTGGAGCTGCCCATGCTGCCCCTGGGCGGCCCGGTGATCTCCTCGACCGAGGCGCTGGCGCCGAAGGCCCTGCCCCGGCACCTGGTGGTGGTCGGTGGCGGCTACATCGGCCTGGAGCTGGGCATCGCCTACCGCAAGCTGGGGGCCCAGGTCAGCGTGGTGGAGGCGCGCGAGCGCATCCTGCCGACCTATGACGCCGAACTCACCCAACCGGTGGCCGAGTCGCTGAAGAAGCTAGGCATCGCCCTGCACCTGGGGCACAGCGTCGAAGGCTACGAAGAGGGTTGCCTGCTGGCCAGCGATGGCCAGGGCGGGCAACTGCGCCTGGAGGCCGACCAGGTGCTGGTGGCGGTCGGCCGCCGGCCGCGTACCCAGGGCTTCAACCTGGAGTGCCTGGACCTGAAGATGAACGGCCCGGCCGTGGCCGTGGATGCGCGCTGCCAGACCAGCATGCGCAATGTCTGGGCCATCGGCGACCTGACCGGCGAACCGATGCTGGCCCACCGGGCCATGGCCCAGGGCGAGATGGTCGCCGAGCTGATCGCCGGCAAGGCGCGGCGCTTCGAACCCACCGCGATCGCTGCGGTGTGCTTCACCGACCCGGAGCTGGTAGTGGTCGGCAAGAGCCCGGAACAGGCGGGCCAGGAGGGGCTGGACTGCATCGTCGCGCAGTTCCCCTTCGCCGCCAACGGGCGGGCCATGACGCTGGAGTCCAAGAGTGGCTTCGTGCGGGTGGTGGCGCGCCGTGACAACCATTTGATCCTCGGCTGGCAGGCTGTGGGAGTGGGTGTCTCGGAGCTGGCCAGCGCCTTCGCCCAGTCCCTGGAGATGGGTGCGCGCCTGGAAGACGTCGCCGGCACCATCCATGCCCATCCCACCCTCGGTGAGACCGTCCAGGAAGCGGCCTTGCGCGCCCTGGGCCACGCCCTGCACATCTGATACTGAAGCGGCGACAGCCGACTTGACCCGCTGCGCCACAGGCGCCGCGGGTCTTTTTTCATGTGCGGGTGGCCGCCTCGGCTCCCCTACTCACCCACGGTATCCTTGCCAGCCGCCTTGGCCCGGTACAGGGCCTTGTCGGCACGGGCCAGCAGGCAGTACTGGTCTTCGTCCTCCCGCCACTGCACCACCCCGTAGCTCATGGTCAGGCGGTAATCCCCCACCGGCTCGACCGCCTCCATGGCCTGGCGAATCGCCCTCGCCACCTGCAGCGCCTCCTCCAGACCTGTCTGCGGCAGCACCACGACGAACTCATCCCCACCCCAGCGCGCCAGCAGGTCCTGGTCGCGCAGGCACTGGCGGATGCGCTCCACCACCTCGAGCAGCGCCGCATCGCCACGGGCATGGCCGTAGTGGTCGTTGATCGGCTTGAAGTCGTCCACGTCCATGACGATCAACGCCAGCGACTGGCGGAAGCGCCGGGCCCTTTCGCATTCCTGCTGCAGGGTCTTTTCCAGGCGATAGCGATTGGCCGTCCGGGTCAGCGCATCGCGCTCGGCCAGTTCGCGGTTCTCGTCCAGTTGCCGTTGCAACTGCTGGTTCACCCAGGACAGTTCGCGCGTCCGTTCGGCCACCTGGCTCTCCAGGGACTGGTTCTTCTGCTGGAGCTCGATCACCAGGCGCTTGCCCGCGTCGATGTTGCGGTGGGCGCCGAGCATGCGCGCCACCGAACCATCCTCGTTGCGAGCGATGATGTGGCCGCTGTCCTCGATCCAGATATAGCTGCCATCCTGGCAACGGCAGCGGTATTCGATACGGTAGCGTTCGTTGCGCTGGTTGATGTACGCCTCGAAGTGGGCCATCACCCGTGGATAGTCCTCCGGGTGGATCACGCTCTCCCAGGTGAGCACGTTGTTGGCCATGGAATGGCTCTCATAGCCGAGCATGGCGTACCAGCCGGGGTTGCGGTAGACATAACCGGTATTGGCGTTCCAGTCCCAGATGCCGTCGCTGATCAGGTCGAACAAGGTGTGCAGTTGCTGCTCGCTGAAGCCGGCGGGTACCGGCCTGGACTCCTCGCTCATGGACGCTCTCCCTCGTGTCCAGCAACGGCACCCTGTTCAAGGTGCTGCCGGCAGTTGTCGTATTTGCCGCAGGTGGCAAGCTCGTTCCTCTCGCTGGCAAGCATAGTCCGGGCTGCTGGCTTGTCAGAATAGCCTGCACGGCCTGTTTCGTGGCTTTGCGAACACAGCTACAGGCCTTGCCCCTGGTGACAGGCCGGGAGGGCGATGAGCAGAACGATGGGAGTGCAGGCGTATCGGCGTGGTGTTTCGCGGTGCTTGAGCGGGGGCTGCCTTGCAGCCCCCTGGCAGGTCAGGGCTCCTTCACCCCTGTCGTATCGCCGATCAGCGAGTCGACCGTCAGCGCAGGCCGTGGCCCTTTGCGCAAACCGGCCACCTGGCGCGCCGTCACGGTCGCGCCCTGGTTGCCCCAGCTGCCGCGGATGAAGTTGACCACATCGGCCACCTCCTGGTCCGTCATCCGCCAGGCGAAGCCCGGCATCGTGAAGGTAGAAGGCGCTGTCGCCGTAGCCGGCAGGGTCCCGCCTTCGAGCACGATATGGATCAGCGAGGTGGCATCCTCGCCCTGCAAGACCGGGTTGCCGGCCAGGGCCGGGAACACCCGCGCGTACCCCTTGCCATCCGTACGGTGGCAGGCGGCGCAGTTGTCCACGTAGAGCGCCGCGCCAGTCTTGCCGTCATCGCCCTTCCACAAGGCTTCGGCGACCTGGCGGTCCTCCTGGAACGGCGTGTCGTTCGGGTTCACCGGCGGCAACGACTTCAGGTAGCGGGCAATGGCGGTGAGGTCGGCATCGCTCATGTACTGCATGCTGTGCTCGACCACGTCGCTCATACCGCCGAACACCGCGGTGCGCTCGTTGCGCCCAGTCTTGAGGAAGTCGACGATCTGCGCCTCGCTCCAACTGCCCAGGCCGTCCTTGTGGTCTCCACGCAGGTTCTTGGCGATCCAGCCTTCCAGCGGAGCACTGCCAGACAGGTAAGCATCGCCCTCAGAGGCGTCCAGGGCTTTTTCCTGCATGGTCAGCGCCCGGGGCGTGTGGCAGGCACCACAATGCCCCAGGCCCTCGACCAGGTATGCGCCACGGGCCAGCACCGGGTCGCGGCCAGCGGCCTCGAACGGCTTGACCTCGGGGGCGAACAACCCGCGCCAGAACGCCAGCGGCCAGCGCATGCTCAACGGCCAGGGGATGTCGCTGTCCTGGTTGGCCTGTTCCACCGGCGGCACGCCGTGCATGAAGTAGGCGTAGAGGGCACGCATGTCGTCGTCGCTGACCCGGGCGTAGGAGGGATACGGCATGGCCGGGTACAGGGTACTGCCGTTCTTGCCGATGCCCTGGCGCACGGCGCGCTCGAAGTCCTCGTAGCGGTAGTCGCCGATGCCGGTCGGGTGGGGGGTGATGTTGGTCGAATACAGCGTACCGATGGGCGTCTCCATGGGCAGGCCACCGGCGAACGGCTTGCCGCCCTTGGCCGTGTGGCAGGCCACGCAGTCGCCGGCGCGAGCCAGGTACTCGCCCTGCTTCACCAGCGCTGGGTCGACGGCGTCTACCGCGTACGACAGGGTACTGACGCCCAGGCTCAGGGCGGCGATCAGAAATCGTTTCATGCTCGGCCTCCTATGCCTGCACCAGTGGACCTGGGTTCTTCAGGTACACCTGGCGAATGGCCCGTGCCGACCAGTAGGTCAGCGCCGCCACCAGCCCGGTGGGGTTGTAGCCCAGCCCTTGGGGGAAGGCCGAGGCGCCCGGTACGAACACGTTGTGCACGTCCCAGCTCTGCAAGTAGCGATTGATGGCGCTGGTCTTGGGATCGGTGCCCATGATCGCGCCGCCGTTGAGGTGGGTGGTCTGGTAGGTGGTGGCATCGAAATGCTCGCCGAAGTCCTTCATCGATGCGGTGAGCGCCTTGGGCCCCATGGCCTCGGCGATCTTGCGCATCTTCTCGACCATGAAGCGGTTCATCTTCACGTCGTTGTCCTTCCAGTCGAAGGTCATGCGCAGCAGCGGCAAGCCGTAGGCGTCCTTGTACACCGGGTCCAGGTCCAGGTAGTTGTCGCGGTAGGACTGGTGCGCACCGTGGGCGTCCATCGACAGCATGTGCCTGTAGCTGTCGGCCACCGCGGCCTTCCAGGCACTGCCCCACTTGGGCGTACCCGGCGGGGTCTTGGTACCGGCGATAGGCTTGGTGCCGGCCTGGTTGACCCAGAATGGCGAGCCGCCGACGAAGCCGTGAGGACCGTGGTCGAAGTTGTCGGCATTGAAGTCGTCCACCGCCACGCCATTGCCGCCGGCACCGATGAAGGGGTTGGTGTGGTGGCTGTCCTTATCGAAGAATGCCGTCACCGTGGAGAGGTTCTGGAAGGCGAAGTTGCGCCCCACCACCCCTTCGTTGCGGACCGGGTCGTAGGGTTTGCCGATACCCGAGAGCAGCATCAGGCGCACGTTGTTGAACTGGAACGCGCCGAGGATCACCAGGTCCGCCGGCTGCTCCACTTCGCGCCCCTGGGCATCGACGTAGGTCACGCCGGTGGCCAGGTTCTTCTCGACGTTGAGGTTCACCCGCAGCACATGGGCGTTGTTGCGCAGCTCGAAGTTCTCCGCCTGGCGCAGGGCCGGCAGGATATTCACGTTGGGCGAGGCCTTGGAATACATGTAGCAGGCATAGCCACTGCAGTAGCCACAGAAGTTGCACGGCCCCATCTGGGCCCCGTAGGGGTTGGTGTAAGGGCCGGAGGTGTTGGCCGAGGGCAGGTTGTAGGGGTGGTAGCCGACCTCGCGGGCGGCCTTTTCGAACAACTGGGCCGAAACGGTGTTCTTCTGCGCCGGCAGCGGGAAGTCATCGGAGCGGTCCGGGGAGAACGGGTTGCCGCCTGTGTCGCGACCGACCACCTGGCCCTTGATCGACCAGGCGGTGCCGGAGGTACCGAAGACCTTCTCGGCGAAATCGAAGTACGGCTCCAGTTCTTCATAGCTGACGCCAAAGTCCTGGATGGTCATGCCTTCGGGGATGAAGGCCTTGCCGTAGCGTTCCTCGTAATGGCTGCGCATGCGCAGCTCCATCGGGTCGACCCGAAAGTGCACGCCGGACCAGTGCAGCCCTGCCCCGCCGGTCCCCGTGCCGGGGAGGAAGGCGCCGAACTGGCGATAGGGTACGGCGATATCGTTCAGGCTGTGGCGCAAGGTCACGGTCTCGCGGGAGATGTCCATGAACAGCTTCTTGCGCGAGTTGTAGGTCAGCTCGTCCATGGTCTGCGGATAGACCCCGTCCGGGTAGGTGTCACGGGCAGGCCCGCGCTCCAGGGCCACCACCTGCAGGCCAGCCTCGGTCAGCTCCTTGGCCATGATGGCGCCGGTCCAGCCGAACCCGACGATGACCGCATCGACTTTTTTCATCACCTGGGCCATTGCTCAGCCTCGCTCGCCACTGATGGATACCGGCGGGAAGGGATAGCGCTCGTCGCGCTCCACCCAATCCATGAAATCGGCGCGGGCACCGGGGAACCCCACCAGTTGCCAGCCGGCCAGGCCTTGGTTGCCGCCGTGCAGAGGGTCGCTGAAGAAGCCTTCGCGGGTGTTGAGCCAGAGCATGGCGAAGAAGGTCGCGGCGGGCACCGACTGGAACTGCGCCTTGCCACTGTCCAGGGCTTCCAGGGCCTGCTCCTGTTGCGCAAGGGGCATCTCGGCGAAGGGCTTTTGCCACTGCGCCTTGCACCAGGCATCGGTCTCCTGGATACCCAGGCGATAGATTTCCTGGGGGCTGAGCTTGAGCTGGTAGCCCAGTTCGGCCGGGGCATCCGGGTGGAACGGCCCCTGCATGTACCACAGGCCACCGCTGCCATAGCGGGTATTGAGCTGGCGGTCGATGAACTCCGGCACACCGGCCTGCGCAGCACCAGGGCCCAGTGCATCGGCCGGAATCAGCACCGACACGGCAGCGACGATGAACGCCCATTCTTCAGCGCTGAAGAAAGTCGGCTGGTAGGCGCGGGCCTGAACCTGGGCTTTTTCTCGGGCCGCAGGGGATGCGGGTTTGGCAGTTTCGGCAAGCACGACCCCGCCCATGCCGGTACTGGCGAGGGTCGCCACCGGAATGAGGGTCAGTGATTTGCGCAGGAACTCGCGTCGCGCCGGTTGCGCGAAGGCAGGTTCGTCGTTAGGCATGGCTTGAGCCTCTCCTTTAACAAGTCAATCAGGTCATACAAGGCATACGCTCCGTTCGTGCGGGGCTGTTGTTGTTTTCGGGGGTAGCCTCGGCAAGCCTGCAACGAGCCACGCTGGGGCCTGTGCAGGCTCCGTCCGGTCAGCCTGCCCGGCGCTCCCAGGCCTGGGGGTTCACCAGGTTCGCCGGCCGCTCGCCGGCCAGCGCGGCGAGCAGGTTGTCCACCGCGCAACGGGCCATGGCTTCGCGGGTTTCCTGGGTGGCCGAGCCGATGTGCGGGGTCACCACCAAGTTGTCCAGTTGCAGCAGCGGCGAGTCCGCAGGCAACGGCTCGCGAACGAAGACGTCCAGGCCGGCGCCACGGATGCGCCGCTCGCGCAGGGCCTGCAGCAGCGCCGGCTCGTCCAGCACCCGGCCACGGGAGATGTTCACCAGGATCGCCGAGGGCTTCATCAGCGCCAGTTCCCGCTCGCCGATGAGGTTTTCCGTCTCTGGGCCAAGGGGCACGCACAGGCAGACGAAATCGGACCCTGCCAGCAAGGCGTCGAGGCTGCGGTGACGAGCCCCATGCCGCGCCTGCACCTCGGGGCGCGGCCGCCGGGTGTGATACAGCACCTGCATACCAAAGCCGGCCTGGGCCCGGCGCGCCAGGGCTTCGCCGATGCGCCCCATGCCGACGATGCCGAGGGTCTTGCCGTGCACGTCGCAGCCGAACTGCGCCGGGCCGATGCCAGCACGCCAGTGGCCATCGCGGATCCAGCCGTCCAGCTCGACCACCCGCCGGGCGCAGGCCAGCAGCAGGGCGAAGCCGGTGTCGGCGGTGGTCTCGGTGAGCACGTCAGGGGTGTTGGTCAGCAGCACGCCGCGGCGGTCCAGTTCGTCGATGTCGTAGTTGTCCACCCCCACCGACACACTGGAGACCACTTCAAGCTGCGGCGCCAGGCCCAGCAGCGCGCTGTCCAGGCGCAGGCTCGCGCCGAGCAGCCCATGGGCCCCAGGCAGTGCCGCACGCAGGCGGGCCAGGCCATCGGCAGACGGGGCCTCGACCAAGGTCACCTCGGCGTGAGCCTGCAGACGCTGCATGAGCTCATCGGACAGGCGTTTGTAGAGGACGATGCGTTTTTTCATGATCGGTACCTATTGGCTGGGCGCCAGGCGGGAGCGACGCGCCTGGTGCGACGGATTGAGGATGGCAGTCAGGGCCACGGCCAGCAGCAGCGAGCCGCACATGAACAGGTAGGAAGCCCCGGGGCCACCGGTGACACCGTTGAGGTAGCCGACCAGCCAGGAGCCGGAGAACGAGCCCAGCGCGCCCATGCTGTTGATCAGCGCCATGGCGCCGCCGGCGACGTTGCTCGGCAACACCTCGGGCACGATGGCGAAGAACGGGCCATAGGGGGCGTACATGCAGGCGCCGGCGATCACCAGCAGCGCGTAGGACCACCAGAAATGCTCGGTGCCCAGGCTGTAGGAGCCGTAAAAGGCCAAGGCGGCGATCAGCAGCGGTGGCCAGACGAAGCGCTTGCGCTTCTGCATCCGGTCGGACGCCCAGGACACGCCGAGCATCGCCAGCACCGCCACCAGGTACGGCACCGCCGACAGCCAGCCGGCGGTGACAATGTCCACGGAGGCCGCGTGCTTGAGGATCGACGGCAGCCAGAGGACGAAACCGTAGACCCCGATGCTCCAGCAGAAGTACTGCAGCGACAGCACGATCACCTTGGGCGAGCGGAAGGCCTCGCGGTAGTTCTTCACCGGCGCGATACCTTGTTGCTCGGCGTCCAGAGCCTCCTGCAGCGCTGTCTTCTCGCCTTCGCTGAGCCACTTGGCCTGGGCCGGGCGGTCATCCACCAGGCGCCACCAGATGAAGGCCCAGAACACCGCCGGCAGGCCCTCGATGATGAACATCCAGCGCCAGTCGAAGTGCTTGACCAGATAGCCGGAGACCACCGACATCCAGAGGATGGTCACGGGATTGCCGAGGATCAGGAAGGTATTGGCCCGCGAACGCTCGGCACGGGTGAACCAGTGGCACAGGTAGATGAGCATGGCTGGCATCACGGCAGCCTCCACCACGCCGAGCAAGAAGCGGATGCCGATCAGCAGGTACACGTCCTGGACCATGCCGGTGAGGGTCGCAAGGCCGCCCCAGAGGATCAGGCTGACGAAGATCAGTTTCTTCACGCTGCGCTTTTGCGCATAGATCGCGCCAGGCACCTGGAAGAAGAAATACCCCAGGAAGAACAGCGCCCCCAGCAACGAGGACAACGCCGGGGTGATGTGCAGGTCGTCGGCCATGCCGGAGGCTGCGGCGAAGCCGTAGTTGGCACGGTCAAGGTAGGCCAGGCTGTAGGTGATGAAGACGATGGGCATGATGTACCACCAACGGCGTGGCGCGAGTCGTTCGATCGGCATGATGTTTCTCCTGAGCTTTTTGTTTTTGTTGCAACAGGTACCGGCCGGGCCGGTGGTTCAGGGTTCAGCCACCACAGCGGCCTTCGTAATCGTCCAGTTCATGGCGCTGCGGCAGGCCTTCCATGTCGCCGCGCGACTGCACCGCGCGGCTGCCGCACCAGTTGCCTCGCGTCACGGCGCGGCGCAGGTCGTGGCCCTCGAGCAAGGCGCTGATCACGCCGACGGCGAAGGCATCGCCCGCCCCGACCGTGTCCACCACCTGGGCCACCGGTCGAGGGGCGACCACACCTTCGCCACCGCGGGCATCGCGAAAATACGCGCCCTCGGCACCCAGCTTGATGGCCACGCATTGCACGCCGTGCTCCAGGTAGAAGCCGGCGATGGCCTCCGGGGTCTGCCGGCCGGTGAGCAGGCGGCCCTCCTCCAGCCCCGGCAGTACCCAGTGGGCCTTGACCGCCAGGGCATTGATCTCGCGCACCATGGTCTGGCGGTCCGGCCATAGCGAGGGCCGCAGGTTGGGGTCGAAGGAAATACTGCGGCCGTTGGCGCGCATGGTATCCAGCAGCCGGTGGGACAGCTCGCGGCAGGTCGCCGACAAGGCCGGCGGGATGCCCGTGGCGTGCAGGTGGCGCGCCTGCAACAGTTCAGGACGCAGCGCTGCCGGCGACAGGCGACTGGCCGCCGAGCCACGGCGGAAATACTCCACCTGCGGGTCGCTGCCATCGTCGCAGCGCGCCTTGAGCTGAAAGCCAGTGGGATGCTCGGGGTCGACCTCGACAGCGTCGCAGCCCAGGCCTTCGCGGCGCAGGCTGGCCAGCACGAACGCCCCCAGGGAGTCGTCGCCGACACGGCTCAGCCAGTTCACCCGCAGGCCCAGACGTGCCAAGCCGATGGCCACGTTGCTGTCGGCACCGGCGATGCGCTTGCCGAAGCCTTGCACCTGGGCCAGGTCACCGCAGTGTTCGGCGACGAACATGGCCATGGTCTCGCCGAAGCACAACACATCATGTTCAGCCATGGCGCACCTGCGAACCCAACTGGGCCAGGTGCGCGACCTGCCGCCGGGTCAAGGCTGGCAGGTCGTCGCCAGCCAGGGGGTATTCGATGGCGCGCGGCACGCCGGGCGCGAAATGGCTCATCAGCTCGCACCACTGCGCAAGGTCGTCAGGTTGCGGCTCCACCGCCACCAGGCGCCCGTCGTCACGACGCACCACGGCCTTGCAATGTACGTAGCGCACCCAGCGCCCCAACAGTTGCGCCGCCTGCAAGGGCGATTCGTCCTGCCAGTGCCAGTTGCCGATGTCGAAGGTCATCCCGGGTGCCAGGCCTTGTTCTTCTGCGCGCTGGAAGAAGCGCAACAGGGGCTCGAGGCGACCACCCTGGACGGTCTGGTCGTTCTCCACGAACAGGGCCGCGCTGTGCCCCAGTAGGGGGCGCAAGGCCTCGAGGTCGCAATCGTCGCGGTAGTGGCCCAACGAGACTTTCAACGCCACGGCCCCGATCGCGCAGGCCAGGCGCAACCGCCCGGCCACCTCCGGCTCCAGGCTGCCGTCCTCGCGCCAGAGCTCCAGCGGCGTCGAATAGAGGCTTTCCAGGCCCTGCTCGGCACTGGCCGTGGCCAGCATGACGGCATCCGGCCACGCCTCGAACAGTTCTTCGCGCCACTCGACACGGCTGGCGCCGGACGCAGCCAAGAGCGGCAGGTAGGCGAGCTGGCCCTGGCGCTTCACGGCATCGGCACCGAAGCTCGACAGGCTGATGGAAACGGGGTGCGTGTGCATGGTCGTTTGTCCTTGTTTTTGTTGATATGAAACCGGTTTCATTTTCAGGCGAAGAGACGGCGCGGCAGCGGGCCGCGCCGGCTTCAGTCGCGTATCGGGGTGGAGTTTCGCACGATGAGTTCGGCCCGCAGGTCCATGCGCCGCGCGGGCAAGCGGCTGCCCTGCAGACGCTCCAACAGGCATTGGAAGGCTGCGGCGCCGATGCGTTCGGTGGGTTGCGCCAAGGCGGTGATGCCCCCCCCGACCAAGGGGTACCAGTCCAGTTCGTCGAGCGCTACCAGGCCCAGGTCACGGAACAGGTGCTCCCCCCGTTCGCGCAGGTTGCGCATGACTTCGAGCGTGGCCACGCCGTTGCAGGTGAACAGGGCCTGCGGGCCGTGGCCGGCGCTGGCGAGAAAGCCCGCCAGTCGCTCGTGCAGGTTGCCACCCACTTCTATCACCTGACCTCGTAGCCCACGCCGCCGGGCGATGGAAGCCTGGAAAGCCGACACCCGCTCTTGCCGTGAACTGGTACCGTCGAGGGGCTCGCTGATGGCCAGGATGTCGCGGTAACCACGCTGCTGCAGGTGATCGAGGGCTTGCTCGACCGCATCGGCGTTGTCCAGGCCCACCAGGTCGGCCTGCAACTCCGCCAGTTGGCGATCCACCAGCACCATGGGCAGTTCACGGGCAAGGCTGGACAACTCGCCGGCATGGTGGCCGAGGGTATTCACGATCAGGCCATCGACGTTGTACGACTGCAGGGCCTGCAGGTGCAGGCGCTCCTGCTCGTCGTCGCAATCGGTGTTGCACACCACCAGGCTATAGCCATGCTGGCGGCAGGCAGTCTCGACGCCGTGCATCACCGCGACGGAATAAGGATTGCGGATATCCGCCAGGAGCATGCCGACCAGCCGCGTGTGGCCACGCTTGAGGGCGCTGGCCATGCGGCTGGGGCGGTAGTCGAGCTGCTCGATCACCGCCTCGATGCGCTGCGCGGTGGCGTCGGCGAGCAGTTGCCGATCACCGCCGATATAACGCGACACCGTGGCCTTGGAAACACCGGCGGCCTTGGCTACGTCACTGATGGTGGCCCGCCCGCGAGCTGGCGAAAGTATCTTGTCCACCCTGTCACCTTTTTGTTTGCACTTGTGCTGGTAGGGTTGATGAAACCGGTTTCAATAAATCAGGGATGGGCGGCTTCGTCAAGCGCACAAGGCGTTCAGGGTTGTCGGGGTTTGAGTGGAAAGCGTAACGGCATCGCTACTGGAAGATGGCGTCCCCGGCAGGAATCGAACCTGCATCAAGGCCTTAGGAGGGCCCCGTTCTATCCATTAAACTACGAGGACGGATAGCTCGGCCCCCTTGGCCATACGGCATGCAGAAGGGAGCGACGGTCGTGCGGCCTTGCACGGGCCAGCCTGGCGCGCAAGAACGGCGAGCATGTTAACCAGCGATCCGCCGTTTGTCATGTCTCAATCGGGCTTTTTGCACGTAATCCTTTTCTGCCCTAGCTCGCCGGGGCATGCACCACCCTGTCGATCACGTCTTCCCGGGCCAGCAGGTCGAGCAAGACAGTGACCGTCGTGTCCAACGAAGCGGAATTGTCCAAAACATGCGTCGCAGGATCGTCATCGGCCTGCAGGCGAGCGCTGCGCGCCAAGCGTCGTTCGATCTCTAGGGCGCTCTCCCGCCCCCTGGCGAGCAAGCGCTGGCGCAGGACCTGCGGCGCCACTTCCAGGCGGATCGCCAACAGCCCGGGATAGCGTCGGCGCGCCTCGGCCAGGTAACCGCGCGAGCCATTGACCAGCACAGGGTAGCCCGCTGCCAGCCAGTCATCGATCTGCGCGGGAATGCCGTAGGCCAGGCCATTGGCCTGCCAATGCATCGCAAAAGCCCCCGCCGCCCGCATTTCTTCGAAGCGTTCGGGGCTGACCCCATGGGCATCCTCGCCCCTGGCTTCTGCCGAGCGAGTGATGACCCGCTTGGCGATCCGCACCCCATTGGCCATCAATTGCCCGCGAGCCGCCTCGATCAGGGAATCTTTTCCCGATCCGGAAGGTCCAAGCAAAAATACCAGGCGACCTGCTGGGGTGGTCGTGCCGCTTGCGTCATGCTGCATTGCCACTATGCTCAATTGAAAACCTGCACGTTTTTGATTTTTACCGGGCCTTTGCTGATTTTTACCAGATTTTGACGACAAAGGCCTGACGAGGCGACAAACCGGGAAAAGCAAAACTTTTCAAACCAGTACTCATTTCTGATAATTGGTACTGGCAAAAAGCCTTTATCCGGATCACTATTTGTCACAGAATTGACGCCAAGGAAACGGCGACCATAAGGCAAGATGAGCACCCGAATTGCATCACGGTTGAACATTTTGCCGTCGCCACGGTCGTACTTCCATCGTGCGGCCAATTTGAGAACCGCTTCCCCTTGAAACCTGAAAAACCGGTCAATTTAATATGCGCCCAATGAAACAGGCTATCTATTCGAGCCGCACCGCTGACAAGTTCGTCGTCCGCCTGCCAGACGGAATGCGTGAGCGCATTGCCGAGGTAGCGCGCAACCATCACCGCAGCATGAACTCCGAAATCATCGCGCGCCTGGAGCAGAGCCTCATCCAGGAAGGCGCGCTGGGCGACGAGCTGAGCATGCGCCTGGACAGCCCCGAGCTGACCCTGCACGAACGTGAGCTGCTGCAACGCTTCCGTCAACTTACCCACCGCCAGCAGAACGCCCTGGTCGCCCTGATCGCCCATGACGTGGAAATGGCTGCAGACGCTTCCTGACCGACGCCAACCCCAGCAAAAAAGCCAGCGTAAGCTGGCTTTTTTCGTTGTGGCTCAGTGATCGCCCTTCAGGGCCTCTTGCCCGCGATGGGCTGCACTGCAGCCCCAGGATGACAGCCCCTACGGCATGCTCAAAGCAGAAACAGCGTCGCCAACCCCAGGAAGATGAAGAAGCCGCCGCTATCGGTGACCGCGGTGATCATAACGCTCGAGCCCATCGCCGGGTCGCGTCCCAGGCGTGTCAGGGTCATGGGAATCAGCACACCCATGAGCGCCGCCAGCAACAGGTTCAAGGTCATTGCCGCGGTCATCACCAGCCCCAGCGACCAACTGCCGTAGAGCCAGAACGCCACCGCACCGATCACCCCGCCCCAGATCAGGCCGTTGAGCAGCGAAACCGCCAGCTCCTTGCGCATCAGGCGGCTGGTGTTGCCTGGCGAGACCTGGTCCAACGCCATGGCGCGAACGATCATGGTGATGGTCTGGTTGCCCGAGTTGCCGCCGATACCCGCCACGATCGGCATCAGGGCGGCCAACGCGACCAGCTTCTCGATCGAGCCCTCGAACAGGCCGATCACCCGCGAGGCCAGGAAGGCCGTGATCAGGTTGATGGCCAACCAGGCCCAGCGGTTGCGCAGCGAGCGCCAGACCGAGGCGAAGATATCTTCCTCTTCGCGCAGACCGGCCATGTTCAACACTTCGCTCTCGCTTTCCTCACGGATCAGGTCAACCATCTCGTCGATGGTCAGGCGGCCGATAAGGCGATCGCCCTTGTCCACCACCGGAGCGGAAATCAAGTCATAGCGCTCGAAGGCCTGGGCTGCGTCGTAGGCATCTTCCTCGGGGTGGAAGGTCACCGGGTCGGTGGCCATGACCTCCGCGACCTTTTTCTCCGGATCGTTGACCAGCAGACGCTTGATCGGCAGCACGCCCTTGAGCAGGCCGTCGTAGTCGACCACGAACACTTTGTCGGTATGACTGGGCAGCTCCTTGAGCCGGCGCAGGTAGCGCAGCACCACTTCCAGGCTGACATCCTCACGGATGGTCACCATCTCGAAGTCCATCAGCGCACCGACTTGCTCCTCGTCGTAGCTCAGGGCCGAGCGCACACGCTCGCGCTGCTGGGCATCGAGGCTTTCCATCAGCTCATGGACAACGTCGCGCGGCAGCTCCGGCGCCAGGTCGGCCAGTTCGTCGGCATCCATTTCCTTGGCAGCGGCGAGCAGCTCGTGATCGTCCATGTCGGCGATCAGGGTCTGGCGTACGGCGTCGGAGACTTCGAGCAGGATGTCGCCGTCGCGCTCGGAGCGGACCAATTGCCAGACCGTCAGGCGGTCGTCGAGCGGCAGGGCCTCGAGGATGTAGGCGATATCGGCGGGGTGCAGGTCGTCGAGCTTGCGCTGCAGCTCGACCAGGTTCTGGCGGTGGACGAGATTTTCCACCAGGTCGTGATGGTGACCTTCCTGACGGTGCGTCAGGTCCTCGACCACCCGTTGGCGCTGCAGCAGCTCGATCACCTGGGCAAGGCGATCCTGCAGGCTCTCTTGGGCTTTCTTTACTTCGACTTCGGTCATAGGCGAACTCCACTCCCAGCAGCGGAGCACGCCGGGAGAATCAATCGGTCGGATCTAGCTTGGTAAATCGTGTTATCGAGTAACTACTGGGTAAGTCCATGGTGGTATTCCACAAGCCCCGGCGGGGCTGACGGGCGCAATCATACACTGCATCAGCTGTCAGATCGCTTAAATTTTTGGCCAGAACAATCGTTTGCGCGATAAAGCTGTGACAACGCTGGAAGCCAACAGTGCGACGGCCGATCCAGACTAAAAAGCACATTCGAGTTCGAGCCCATGGAAGATCGCGCAGCTCGGCAGGCTGCACGGTCGTGCAAGGCACGGGTGACATACAGGCCGCCCGCCCCTATTCAGGAGTCTAGCCGGGCATCACTGACAAAACAGTGAAACAGAGAAAAACAAAAAGCCCGCTATAAGCGGGCTTCTTGATGTATGGCGGACTCAGGAGGATTCGAACCTCCGACCGCTCGGTTCGTAGCCGAGTACTCTATCCAGCTGAGCTATGAGTCCGTAGGTGGTATTTTTTAGACCAGATTACCACTGGTGGATGAAGCCGCCTTGATAACCAAAACCGCCTCATTGTGTGGCGGACTCAGGAGGATTCGAACCTCCGACCGCTCGGTTCGTAGCCGAGTACTCTATCCAGCTGAGCTATGAGTCCGTAGGTGGTATTTTTTAGACCAGGTTACCACTGGTGGATGAAGCTGCCTTGATGATCAAAACTGCCTCATTGTATGGCGGACTCAGGAGGATTCGAACCTCCGACCGCTCGGTTCGTAGCCGAGTACTCTATCCAGCTGAGCTATGAGTCCGTGTCTTGCCGCGCATTATAGTTCGCCAAACTGATTTGCCAAGCACTTTTTCGTTTATTTTCAACTACTTAAGCGATTCGGCCAGTTACGGCGCCCTACACGAAAAATGGCGGTGAAGGGGGGATTCGAACCCCCGATACCCTTTTGAGGTATACTCCCTTAGCAGGGGAGCGCCTTCGGCCACTCGGCCACCTCACCGCAACACGGGGCGTATAATAACCAGACCTTTCCCCGTTTGCAAACCCTTTTTTGAAAAAAAACCGAGAAAAATTAAAGGGTTGGTTCTTCGTCCTTCTCTTTCTTGATCCGCAGGTAGATTTCCTCGCGGTGCACGGCCACTTCCTTAGGGGCACTCACGCCGATACGCACCTGGTTGCCTTTGACACCCAGGACCGTAACGGTGATTTCACCGTCACCAATGATCAGGCTCTCGGCGCACCGACGAGTCAGAATCAACATAGCTTTCTCCTCAAGCAATTCATTCAGGGACAACAGTCTGTGGTAAGCAAGGGCCAGGGCCGGGGACGACGGCTCAAGCCCGGAAGGTCGCTGCGCAAGGCTGGACAGGCGCCTGCGCTGCGGCCAGAAACGCGAAAGGGCGCGGCAAGCCGCGCCCCTCCAGGCAGCGCCTTACTCGCCCTGTCGGGCGGGAGCGTCGAGTTCGAACGCAGTGTGCAACGCGCGTACGGCCAGCTCCAGGTACTTCTCCTCGATGACCACCGACACCTTGATCTCCGAGGTGGAGATCATCTGGATGTTGATGCTCTCCTTGGCCAGGGCCTCGAACATGCGGCTGGCGACACCCGCGTGGGAGCGCATGCCGACGCCGACGATGGACACCTTGGCGATGTTGGTATCGCCGATCACTTCACGCGCACCGATTTCACGGGCAGTGTTCTCGAGCACGCTGTGGGCCTTCTCGTACTCGTTGCGGTGCACGGTGAAGGTGAAGTCGGTGGTGTTATCGTGCGAGACGTTCTGCACGATCATGTCGACTTCGATGTTCGCGGCGCTGATCGGGCCGAGGATCTTGAAGGCAACGCCCGGGGTATCCGGCACGCCGCGAATGGTCAGCTTGGCTTCATCACGGTTGAAGGCGATACCGGAAATGATCGGCTGTTCCATGGATTCCTCTTCATCAATGGTAATGAGGGTACCCGGACCCTCCTTGAAGCTGTGCAGCACGCGCAGCGGAACGTTGTACTTGCCGGCGAACTCGACCGAACGGATCTGCAGCACCTTGGAGCCGAGGCTGGCCATCTCCAGCATCTCCTCGAAGGTGATCTTCTCCAGGCGCTGGGCCTGGGGCACCACGCGCGGATCGGTGGTGTAGACGCCATCGACATCGGTGTAGATCTGGCACTCGTCGGCCTTGAGCGCCGCCGCCAGGGCAACGCCGGTGGTGTCGGAGCCGCCACGACCGAGGGTGGTGATGTTGCCGTGCTCGTCGACACCCTGGAAACCTGCCACCACGACCACGCGGCCGGCCTTGAGGTCGGCGCGGATCTTCTGGTCGTCGATCTGCAGGATGCGCGCCTTGTTGTGCGCGCTGTCGGTGAGGATTCGCACCTGGTTGCCGGTGTAGGACACCGCCGGCACGCCGCGCTTGATCAAGGCCATGGTCAGCAAGGCGATAGTCACTTGCTCGCCGGTCGAGACGATCACGTCCAGTTCGCGGGGAACCGGGTGGTCGCTGATCTGCTTGGCCAGCTCGATCAGGCGATTGGTTTCTCCGCTCATGGCCGACAGCACAACCACCAGGTCAGTGCCTTGCTCGCGGAATTTCTTGACCTTGTCGGCAACCTGCTCGATCCGCTCGATGGAACCGACAGAGGTGCCGCCAAATTTCTGTACGATCAACGCCATTTCAAAGCTGCCTCAGCCCACGATGGGCACCCAATAACAATCCATCACGCCGGGGGCCACTACTAGACAGTGGCCCCCGGTCATCTCAAAGCCCCTGCTCGGCGAACGGCACGGCCAGGGCCAGGGCATCGTCCAGCGCGGCGACGTCGACGCCACCACCCTGGGCCATGTCCGGACGGCCACCGCCCTTGCCACCCACCTTCGCTGCGGCCTGCTTCATCAGGTCGCCGGCCTTGAGTTGGCCGGAGAGGTCCTTGGTCACGCCGGCCACCAGCACGACCTTGCCCTCGTACTCGCTGCCCAGCAGGATCACTGCGTGGCCGAGCTTGTTCTTCAGCTGATCGACCAGGGCCAGCAGGGCCTTGCCGTCCTGCCCATCCAGGCGTGCGGCAAGAACCTTGGCGCCCTTGACCTCAACGGCCGCGTTGGAGAGATCGTCCCCGGCGGCGCTGGCGGCCTTGGCCTGCAGCTGCTCGAGCTGCTTTTCCAGCTGACGGTTGCGCTCGAGCACAGCCGACAGCTTGTCGATCAGGTTGTCACGATTGCCCTTGACCAGCTGCGCAGCTTCCTTGACCTGCTCTTCGGCAGTGTTCAGGTAGGCCAGCGCGGCGGCGCCGGTGATCGCTTCGATACGGCGCACACCCGAGGCCACGCCACCTTCGCTGATGATCTTGAACAGGCTGATATCGCCGGTGCGCTTGGCGTGGATGCCACCGCACAGCTCCACCGAGAAGTCGCCGCCCATGCTCAGCACGCGCACGGTATCGCCGTACTTCTCGCCGAACAGGGCCATGGCGCCCTTGCGCTTGGCGGTTTCGATATCGGTCAGTTCGGTCTGCACCTCGGTGTTCCTGCGCACTTCGCGGTTGACGATCTCTTCCAGCGCCTTGATCTGCTCTGGCTTGACCGCCTCGAAGTGGCTGAAGTCGAAACGCAGGCGCTGGCTGTCGACCAGCGAGCCTTTCTGCTGCACATGCTCGCCCAGCACCTGGCGCAGCGCTTCGTGCAGCAGGTGGGTGGCGGAGTGGTTCAGCGAGGTGGCGTGCTGCACTTCGGCATCGACGCGCGCCTCGACCTGGGCGCCGACACGCAGTTCGCCACTGGCGACCACGCCGTGGTGCAGGAAGGCGCCACCGGTCTTGGTGGTGTCGCGCACGTCGAAGCGCACGCCGCCGGCCTGCAGGTAGCCGGTGTCACCGACCTGGCCGCCGGACTCGGCGTAGAACGGGGTACGGTCCAGGACCACGACGCCCTGCTCGCCTTCACCCAGTCGCTCGACGGCCTGGCCGTCCTTGTACAGGGCAACCACCTTGCCCTGGCCTTCGGTGGTCTCGTAGCCGAGGAAGTCGGTGGCCACGTCGACCTTGACCAGGCTGTTGTAGTCCATGCCGAAGGCGCTGGCGGAACGGGCACGCTCGCGCTGGACCTCCATTTCGCGCTCGAAACCGGCTTCGTCGATGGTCAGCTCGCGCTCGCGGGCGATGTCGGCGGTCAGGTCCATGGGGAAACCGTAGGTGTCGTACAGCTTGAACACCACGTCGCCCGGGACCACGTCGCCCTGGAGCTGGGCCAGGTCCTGCTCGAGGATGCGCAGGCCCTGCTCGAGGGTCTTGGCGAACTGTTCTTCCTCGGTCTTGAGCACGCGCTCGATGTGCGCCTGCTGGGCCTTGAGCTCGGGGAAGGCATCGCCCATCTCGGCCACCAGGGCCGCGACGATCTGGTAGAAGAAGCTGCCCTTGGCCCCGAGCTTGTTGCCGTGACGGCAGGCGCGGCGGATGATCCGGCGCAGCACGTAGCCACGGCCCTCGTTGGACGGCAGCACGCCGTCGGCGATCAGGAAGCCGCAGGAGCGGATGTGGTCGGCGACCACTTTCAGCGACGGCTGGCCGTCGTTGCTGCAGCCGATGGCCTTGGCCGCGGCCGCCAGCAGGTTGCGGAACAGGTCGATCTCGTAGTTCGAGTGCACGTGCTGCATGACCGCACTGATGCGCTCCAGGCCCATGCCGGTATCCACCGACGGTGCCGGCAGCGGATGCAGCACGCCGTCGGCGGTGCGGTTGAACTGCATGAAGACGTTGTTCCAGATCTCGATGTAGCGGTCACCGTCTTCTTCCGGCGAGCCGGGTGGGCCGCCCCAGATTTCCGGGCCGTGGTCGTAGAAGATCTCGGTGCACGGGCCACAAGGGCCGGTGTCGCCCATGGTCCAGAAGTTGTCGGAGGCGTAGGGCGCGCCCTTGTTGTCGCCGATGCGCACCATGCGCTCGGCCGGGACGCCGATTTCCTTGGTCCAGATGTCGTAGGCTTCGTCGTCGCTCTCGTAGACGGTGACCCACAGCTTGTCCTTGGGCAGGTTCAGCCACTTGTCCGAGGTCAGGAAGGTCCAGGCGAAGGTGATCGCGTCGCGCTTGAAGTAATCGCCGAAGCTGAAGTTGCCCAGCATCTCGAAGAACGTGTGATGACGCGCCGTGTAGCCGACGTTTTCCAGGTCGTTGTGCTTGCCGCCGGCGCGCACGCACTTCTGGCTGCTGACCGCACGGGTGTAGGCGCGCTTTTCCTGCCCGAGGAAGCAGTCCTTGAACTGGTTCATGCCGGCGTTGGTAAACAGCAAGGTCGGGTCATTGCCCGGGATCAGGGAGCTGGAGGCGACTCGAGTATGCCCCTGCTCCTCGAAGAAGCGAAGGAAGGCTTCACGGATTTCTGCGCTTTTCATAGGTTCTTCCACGGAAACGGCGGCCCTTTAAGGCAAACACGTCGAATCGACGAAACGACGGCAAAGGGCCGCATTATATCGGTCCTGCAGTCTCGGTGCAGTGTGTTTATGCGATGGAAACCGCCGTTTGGACGGATTTTCAGGTCGGCACGAACAAAATCATGAGTGGGATGCTATAGCCTGCCTTTCGCCACTGGCAAGCCAATTACGACCCAGGTAGGCGGAAAATGGAACAGCTGGTGAAACAAGGGACTTTCATCAGCGAAGGGATCCAAAAACAGCGGCGCCTGTGCTGCCATTTGGGGCCGCTTCGCGCCCCAGCTTGACGCGCCGCCTACCGATCAGCCCAGCCGCTGCCCGGAATCCGGCACGATCAGGATCCCGGCCCGCAGCCCATTGCGGACCCTGGGGTTGGGGAAGATGATCCGCGCCCCCTCCTCCTCGACGATCCAGCGGGTCTCGGCCAGGTCCTCGGCCAGCAGGTAACCCTTGCTGAGCTCGGAGAAGTTCTCGATGTCCGCCGGCAGGTGCAGGTGGAAGCTGTCGCTGTGCTTGATGATCTCGCGGGCGACGCTGAACAGTTGCAGGCCATCGAGACTCTCGTCGGTCTCCGGCTCGTTGCCCTCGATGATCTGTACCAGGCGGGCTTCCAGGCGGTCGAGGTTGACCTGCTGGTTGTGGCCGAACGGCCGTGCCTTGCCCAGTTCCAGGGTGAAGGCCTCGGCCTCCAGTTGTTCGTAGGTGAAGGCACTGAAGGTGATCGATGCCTTGTTCTGCAACAGCACCGCCTCCATGCCGGCCGCGTGCAGGCGCGCCAGCTCACGACGGGAGTGCTGGCGGCCTTCCTTGTACGGGTAGAGCGCGAACTGCTCGATCTTCGAACCACGGATCGCCGTGTGCAGGTCGTAGTGCAGGCGCGTGCGCTCCGGCTGGCTGAAGAACACCCGGGCGAACTGCTCCAGCTCCGCCGCGCGCAGGGCCTCGGCGCCACTGGACAACTCGTGGCGGCCATTGAACAGGCGGTTGATGTCTTGCTCGACGTAGCGCTCGCCCTTGCGAATCGCCTCAGGGTTGCCGAACAGGAACAACACCCGCGCCCGCGGCTTGATGTCGCCTCGGGCCACGCCATGCAGCAGCGCGTCGAGCAACTCGATGGGCGCGGTCTCGTTGCCATGGATACCCGCCGACAGCAGCAGGTCCAGGCCATTGTCCTTGCCCTGCGGCGGACGCACCTCGAGGGCGCCCTCCCCCAGCCAGCGCAAGCGCACACCCTCGACCGTCACTTGCGTCTTCTCGGCCGGTTCATGATCGGCCAGGGTCAGGTCAAGCAATTTGCCGAGGGCGAGCATAGGGCGTTTCCTTAGTGGTTATGACCGCAGTCCGGGCCGTGCACGTGGTCGTCGTCGCCAACCTCGGCCGGTTCCATCTCCAGTTGCAGGCTGACCAGGTTGGTGGCCATGGGGCGCAGCAACAGGTTGGCGTACTCGGTGTCGTCTTCCTCGACGTCGACGCCGATCAGCAGTTGGCCACGGCCGTCCTGCTGGATCCACACCTCCTTGCCTTGCCAGACCACGGCAAAGCGGGTGCAGGAGGTTTCCAGCTGGGTACCGTCGTCGTCTTCGAGGATCAGGCGCAGGGCGTCGGACATTGCAAATTCTCTCTTCAAGGTTGGCGTTGGAATGGATAGACCGGGCCCAGCTTGAGTATCTGGGTCAGCTCATCCAGGGCTGTACGGCACTCGTCCAGCAGTTGCGGGTCGGCCAGGTCCGCTTCGCCCAGGCGATCGCGGTAGTGCTTGTCGACCCACTGCACCAGGGTGTCGTACAGCGGCGCGGTCATGATAACGCCTGGATTGACCGCCGCCAGTTCGGTTTCCTTCAGGGCCACGCGCAAACGCAGGCAAGCCGGGCCACCGCCGTTCTGCATGCTCTGCTTGAGGTCGAACACCTTGACCTCCTTCACCGCGCCGCCCTGGCGGGTCAGCTGTCCCAGGTAGGCCCAGACCCGTTCGTTGTTGCGGCACTCCTCCGGCACCACCAGCAGCATGGAGCCGTCGTCGCGAGACAGCAGCTGGCTGTTGAACAGGTAGGAACGCACCGCGTCCTCCACCGTCACCGCCGAGCGCGGCACGCGAATCGCCTGGAACCGGCCGCCCTTGCTGGCCAGTTTAGCTTGCAGCTGGCCAAGCACCGTATCGGTCTCGAGGAAGGCATCCTCGTGGTAGAACAGCACCTCGCCGTTGCCCACCGAGATCACGTCGTTGTGGAACACGCCCTGGTCGATCACCGCCGGGTTCTGTTGAGCGTAGACCACACCGTCCTCGGCCAGGCCATGCAGCCTTGCCACGGCCTGGGAGGCTTCCAGGGTCTGGCGCGCCGGATACTTCTGCGGCGCGGGATAGCGGCTGTCGAAGGCGCTGCGGCCATAGACGAAGAACTCCACGCCCGGCTCGCCATAGGCCCGGCAGAAACGGGTATGGTTGGCTGCCCCCTCGTCGCCGAACTGGGCCACCGCCGGCAGCGCCGGATGGTGGGCGAAATGCTTGTCGTCGGCGAACATGGCCGCCAGCACGCGGCTGGTGGTGGGGTGCTCGATGCTGCGGTGGTACTTGCAGTTGAGGTTGGCGGCGGTGAAATGCACGCGGCCATCGGCAGTGTCGGCACTGGGGCTGACCGTGGCGGCGTTGGCCACCCACATGCTCGACGCCGAGCAACTGGCCACCAGCAGGGGCATGGCCTCCTGGGCGGCGCGACGGATCACCTCGGCATCGCTGCCCGAAAAGCCCAGGCGGCGCAGCGCGGCCACGTCCGGTCGCTCCTGCGGGGCGAGCACGCCCTGCTTGAAGCCCATGTCAGCCAGCGCCTTCATCTTCGCCAGGCCCTGGCGCGCCGCCTCACGCGGGTTGGAAACCTGCTGGCTGTTGCTCTGCGAAGCCACGTTGCCGTAGGACAGGCCGCCGTAGTTGTGGGTCGGCCCCACCAGGCCATCAAAATTCACTTCATAGGATTTCATCGGCTAGGCTCCGAGACCGGTTGTTATAGGGTGACGCCCGGCGTCAGGGTCGCCGGCAAGGCCAGGCTGGCGGTCTCCAGCGAAGCCACAGGGTAGGCACAGTAGTCGGCCGCGTAGTAGGCACTGGCGCGGTGGTTGCCGCTGGCGCCGACGCCACCGAACGGCGCGCTGCTGGCGGCGCCGGTCAACTGCTTGTTCCAGTTGACGATACCGGCGCGGCTGCGCAGCCAGAAATGCTGGTAGCGCGCCCGGGAGTCGGACAGCAGGCCGGCGGCCAGGCCGTACTGGGTGTTGTTGGCCTCGTCGATCGCGGCCTCGAAATCGGCGTAGCGGATCACCTGCAGCAGCGGGCCGAAGAACTCTTCGTCCGGGCGCTCGGCCACGCCGGTCACATCGAGGATGCCAGGGGTCAGCAGGGCGGCCTCGGCCTGTGGCTGGGTCATTTCCAGCAGCGCCACGGCCCCTTTGCCCAGCAGTTCGGCCTGGGCCGCGAGCAAGGCGCGCGCCGCCTGCAACGAGATCACCGAGCCCATGAACGGCGCCGGTTGCTGGTCGAAGGCACCGACGCTGATGCCACGGCTCACCTCGACCAGGCGCTCGACCAGCGAATCGCCCCAGGCGCCCTGCGGCACCAGCAGGCGCCGGGCACAGGTGCAGCGCTGGCCCGCCGAGATGAAGGCCGACTGGATGATGGTGTAGACCGCCGCATCCAGGTCCTTGACCTCGTCCACCAGCAGCGGGTTGTTGCCGCCCATCTCCAGGGCCAGGATCTTGTCCGGTCGCCCGGCGAACTGCTGGTGCAGCAGGTTGCCGGTGCGGCTGGAGCCGGTGAAGAACAGCCCGTCGATGCCCGGGTTCGCCGCCAGGGCCATGCCAGTCTCGCGCGCGCCCTGGACTAGGTTGAGCACGCCTGCCGGCAGGCCGGCGTCGATCCAGCAGCGGACGGTCAGCTCGGCGACCTTGGGGGTCAGCTCGCTGGGCTTGAACACCACGCAGTTGCCCGCCAGCAGGGCCGGAACGATATGGCCATTGGGCAGGTGGCCGGGGAAGTTGTACGGGCCGAACACAGCCACCACGCCATGGGGCTTGTGCCGCAGCACGGCGCTGGCGTCGCCCAGTGGGCCGCTCTTCTCGCCGGTGCGTTCGCGGTAGCTCTGCACCGAGATGGCCACCTTGTTGACCATGCTGGTGACTTCGGTGGCCGACTCCCACAGCGGCTTGCCGGTTTCCTCGCCGATGCAGCGGGCGAGCTCGTCGGCATGGGCCTTGAGCTGGTCGGCGAACGCCTCGAGCACGCCGATGCGCGCATCCAGGCTCAACTGCGCCCAACCAGGGAAGGCCTGGCGGGCCGCTTGCACGGCAGCCTCGACCTGGGCTGGGTCGGCACCCTGCCCTTCCCAGACCACCGCCTGGGTAACGGGGTTGAGCGATTGCAGGGCATCGCCCTGCCCGGCCTGCCAATGGCCGGCGATGTAATGCGTGGTCATGGGTTGGCCTCCCGGCTGGCGGACAGCGGCACGGCGCGCACATGGTCACCGGCGCCCAGGCGCAGGCGCTTGGCGGTCAACGGATCGACCACCAGGGTGCCGGCCGCCAGGCGCGCGGGCGCGGCGGTGATGCGGCAGTCCTCGCGCTTGCGGTTGTGGATCAGGTAAGGGGTGGCATCGTCGCCCGGCGTGCCCACGGCCAGCACCAGGGTCTGGCTGTCGCGCACGGCACGGATCTTCGAGGTCTCGCACTCGATGGCGGGGCCGGCGTCGAAGATGTCGACGTAGCCCTGGTAGCTGAAGCCTTCGCGCTTGAGCATGGCCAGGGCCGGCTCGGTGTCGCTGTGCACCCGGCCGATGACGTTGCGCGCGGCCTCCGACAGGAAGCAGGTGTACAGCGGGAACTTGGGCATCAGCTCGGCGATGAACGACTTGTTACCCACCCCGGTGAGGTAGTCGGCCTGGCTGAACTCCATCTTGAAGAAGTGCCGGCCCAGGCTTTCCCAGAACGGCGAGCGACCGCTTTCGTCGGACATGCCGCGCATCTCGGCGATGATCTTGTTGCCGAACAGCTCGGGGAACTCGGCGATGAACGACAGGCGCGCCTTGGACAGCAGACGGCCGTTGAGGCCGGTGCGATAGTCGCTGCGCAGGAACAACGAGCACAGCTCGGAGTTGCCGGTCAGGTCGTTGGCCAGGAACAGGGTGGGGATCTCGCGGTAGATCTTCAGCTCCTGGGAGGCGCTGACGGTCAGGCCGACCCGGTAGTTGTACCAGGGCTCGCGCAGGCCGACCGCCCCGGCGATGGCGCAGATGCCGACCACCAGGCCTTCGTCGTTCTCCAGCACGAACAGGTAGTCGGTATCGCCGCGCTCGGCTTCGCCGCGAAAGCTCTTCTCGGCCCAGCCGACACGCTGTTCGAGGCGCTCCTCGTTGGCCGGCAAGGTGGTCAGCCCGGTCGTGCCGGTGCTGCGTGCCAATTCGATCAGCGCGGGTAAATCGCTGCTGCGTACGGGACGAACGATCATGCTATCTCCTTGTGCGGTGGCCTGTGCCTGCCGCGAATCTCTCTGTTGCGGGTCCTGGCCTGGGCTATCCGTGCCCGGGCCTCAGACGGCCACCAGGCGAACGCTGCCGCCATCGCCGACGCCCAGCGCCTCGGCGGCCTCCAGGCCCAGGCTGAGCGGCTTGCCCGGCACCCAGTCCAGTTCCAGCAGCACGGCGCGGTAGTCCTGCAGTTGGCCGTTGCACACCAGGTACGGACGGCCGCCCTTGACCTGGCTGTCGTCGAGCCTGACCGGCACCACCCGGCTCTGGGCGATCGAGCGGATGCCCGAGACCCGGGCATGCAGGGTCGGGCCGCCGTCGAAGATGTCGATGTAGTGCTCGGTCTCGAAGCCTTCGCGCATGAGGATGTCGAAGGTGATCTGCGCCCGCGGGTGAACCTGGCCCATGGCTTCCTGGGCCGCGTCCGGCAGCAGCGGCACGTAGATCGGGTAATGAGGCATCAGTTCGGCGAGGAAGGTACGGCTCTTGAGCCCGCACAGCCGCTCGGCCTCGGCGTAGTTCAAGTCGAAGAAGTTGCGACCGATGGCATCCCAGAACGGCGACTCGCCTTGCTCGTCGCTGTAGCCGACGATCTCGGTGACCACCGAATCGGCGAAGCGCTCGGGATGCGAGGCCATGAACAGCAGGCGGCCACGGGAGTTGAGCTCGGCCCAGGCACTGTTCACCAGCTCCGGCAGCACGTAGAAGCTGGTCAGCAGGCTGTTGCCGGTCAGGTCGTGGCACAGCGACAGGACATGGATCTTGTTGTGGATCTTCAGCTCCCGCGAGGCATGCACGAAGGTCTCGTTGCGGAAGCTGTAGAACGGCTCGGAATAACCGGCCGAGGCGACGATGGCCGAGCAGCCGGCGAGCTTGCCGGTCTCGCTGTCTTCGAGCACGAAGAAGTAGCTCTCCTCGCCATTGAAGCTGACCTCGGCGGCGAAGGACGTCTCCGAGGCGGCGATCTTGTCACCCAGGCGACTGGCGTCGTCCGGCAGCGAGGTGACACCAATGGGGCTGTCTGCAGCCATGCGCTGCACTTCGTTCAGATCAGCCATTTGCGCGGGGCGCATCACCAGCATGGTGTCACTCCTTTCGGGAAAACGGGCCAACAGCGTCGGCACGGAAAAACGGCGTGCGCCTGCGGGCGCACGCACTGGAATTCAGGTATCGCCGGCCCGTGCCCGATGGCACAGGCCGGCGAAAGGACCGCAGGCCGGTATCAGCCCTGGGTCAGCGTGGCTACGGCGCGCTCGAAGCGCTCCAGGCCTTCGTCGATATCGGCGTCCTCGACCACCAGGCTCGGCGCGAAACGCACCACGTCCGGGCCGGCCTGCAGGACCATCACGCCTTGCTTCTCGGCGGCATTGAGCACGTCCTTGGCCTTGCCCTTCCAGGCGTCGCTGAGCACGCAGCCGATCAGCAGACCCACACCACGCACCTGGGTGAACAGGCCGAACTGCTGGCCGATCTTCTCCAGGCGGGCCTTGAAGCGCTCATGCTTGGCCTTGATACCGGCGAGCGTCTCGGGGGTATTGACCACGTCCAGCACGGCGCAGGCCACGGCACAGGCCAGCGGGTTGCCGCCATAGGTGGTGCCGTGGGTGCCGACGGCCAGGTGCTTGGCCAGGTCGGTAGTGGTCAGCATGGCCCCGATCGGGAAGCCGCCGCCCAGGCTCTTGGCGCTGGTCAGGATATCCGGGGTCACGCCGTAGTGCTGGTAGGCGTACAGCGAACCGGTGCGGCCGACGCCCGTCTGCACCTCGTCGAAGATCAGCAGGGCGTTGTGCTCGTCACACAGCTTGCGCGCGCCTTCCAGGTAGGCCTTGTCGGCCGGGACCACGCCGCTCTCGCCCTGGATCGGCTCGATCACCACGGCGCAGGTCTTGTCGGAGATCTGCGCCTTGAGCGCTTCCAGGTCGTTGTACGGGACATGGCTGATGCCGGTGATCTTCGGGCCGAAGCCGTCGGAATACTTGGGCTGGCCACCGACGCTGACGGTGAACAGGGTGCGACCGTGGAAACTGTTCACGGTGGCGATGATCTCGTGTTTCTCCGGGCCGAAGCGGTCGTGGGCGACGCGACGGGCCAGCTTGAACGCGGCCTCGTTGGCCTCGGCGCCGGAGTTGCAGAAGAAGGCGCGCTCGGCGAAGGTCGCGTCCACCAGCTTGTGGGCCAGGCGCAGGGCCGGCTCGTTGGTGAAGACGTTGGATACGTGCCAGAGCGTGTTGGCCTGCTCGGTCAGGGCCTTGACCAGTGCCGGGTGGCAGTGCCCCAGGGCGTTGACCGCGATGCCGCCGGCGAAGTCGATCAGCTCGCGACCCGACTGGTCCCATACTCGGGAGCCTGCGCCGCGCACAGGGATGAAGGCCGCCGGGGAATAGTTGGGGACCATGACCTGGTCGAAATCGGCACGTTGCACCGGGGCTTGCTCAACGGACATCTGAGTCTCCTGAAGAGGAACGCTGGCCTGGAAGTGGCGAGCGATGGGGGGATTGTAAGGACTGATCGGCGCCTGTCCTTGCTGCCAGGCGACAACTTGTTACAGCGCCAAACCCTGTTTTACCGAGGCTTTCGGCAATGCGACAAACATTGTCGCAATCGCGCAGTGTAGCGGGAGGCGGGGGTGACGGGGAGATGGGAAGGTAAATTGGGAGAACGGATGTTCACTGCGGCATCGGTGTTGTCGGCTTGCCTCGATGCCGGTCAGTTACAAACGGGGATTTGTAATCCTGGGGCCGCTTCCCCCCCCGTGCAAAGGACTATCAGCTGCGCTCGGCCGGCGCCGAACTCAACTCGAACGGGCTGCTGCTACGCCGCTGGTTGCGGTCTTCCCGCGGCGTGGCGCCGAAGAAGTTGCGGTAGGCGCTGGAGAAATGCGGCCCGGACGAAAAACCGCAGGACAGCCCGATCTGGATGATCGACTTGCTGGTCTGCATCAGCATCTGCCGCGCCTTGTTCAGGCGCAGCTCCAGGTAGTACTGGCTGGGCACGCGATTGAGGTACTGCTTGAAGATCCGCTCCAGTTGTCGCCGAGAGACGCACACATGTTGGGCGATCTCGTCGGTGGTCAACGGCTCCTCGATGTTGGCCTCCATCAGCAGCACGGCCTGGGTCAGCTTGGGATGGCTGGAGCCAAGGCGGTTCTGCAGCGGAATACGCTGGCGCTCGCCGCCCTCGCGGATGCGCTCGACCACCAGCTCCTCCGACACCGCCCCCGCCAGCTCCGCACCATGGTCGCGGGCCAGCACCGCCAGCAACAGGTCGGTCACGGCCATGCCGCCGCAGGCAGTCAGGCGGTCGCGGTCCCAGTCGAACAGATGGCTGGTGGCGATGACCTTGGGGAAGCGCTCGACGAAATCATCCTGCCAGCGCCAGTGCACCGCCGCCCGGTAGCCATCGAGCAAACCCAGGGCCGCCAACGGATAGACCCCGGCGGACAGCCCGCCGATCATGCAACCACTGCGCGCCACTTGCTTGAGCGCGGCCGACAAGGCCGCTCCCACGGCCAGCGGCGGCTCGTCCGCCAGCAAGAACAGCTTCTGGCAACCCTCCAAGCGGCCATTCCAGGGCTCGCCCGGCAGGCGCCAGGCGCCCTCCTCGGCCGCCTCGGCTTGGAGGAAGGCCAACTCGTAGACCACATCCGGGTGCACGTGCTGGGCAACCCGCAACACTTCCTCGGCCAGCGCCAGGGTCAGCGGCCTGGTGCCGGGCCAGATGAGAAATCCGATTCGCTGGGTGGTCATGGGTCGTGGTCCGAAACCTGGGTCGTTCGTGTCTGTGGCGCCGGGTCAGGCTGCGCTCGCTGCGCAGCATGCCCTATCCTGGTGCAAAGGTGCAGCTTTTTACTTCAGGCTGCCGGAGAGGAACTGCTTGAGACGCTCCGATTGCGGGTTGACCAGCACCTCGCGCGGGTTGCCGCTCTCCTCCACCAGGCCTTTGTGCAGGAACACCAACTGGTTGGAGACCTCGCGGGCGAAGCCCATCTCATGGGTCACCACCACCATGGTGCGGCCTTCCTGGGCCAGGGCCTGCATGACCTTGAGCACATCGCCCACCAGTTCGGGGTCGAGCGCCGAGGTCGGCTCGTCGAACAGCATCACCTCCGGTTCCATGGCCAGGGCCCGGGCGATCGCCACCCGCTGCTGCTCCCCCCCGGACATATGCCCCGGGAAGGCGTCCTTGCGATGGGCCACGCCGACCTTGGCCAGGTAGTGTTCGGCCTTCTCCAGCGCCTCCTTCTTGTTCACCCCCAGCACATGCACCGGCGCCTCGATGACGTTCTCCAGGGCGGTCATGTGCGACCACAGGTTGAAGTGCTGGAACACCATCGACAGGCGCGAACGCATACGCTGCAACTGCTTCGGGTCGACGGCCTTGAGCGCGCCATCCTTGCCGGCGACCATCTTCAGCTCTTCGTTGTTGAGCAGGATCCTGCCGGCATGGGGCTGCTCGAGCAGGTTGATGCAGCGCAGGAAGGTCGATTTGCCCGAGCCGCTGGAGCCGATGATGCTGATCACATCGCCTGCCTTGGCCGCGAGCGACACGCCCTTGAGCACTTCGTGGCTGCCATAGCGCTTGTGCAGGTCTTGGACTTGGAGTTTGTACATGCTGTCGGTTCTCACAGAGCGTTCAGTGCTTGCGCGGCGCCAGGTAGCCGAGCCAGCGGCGTTCGGCCATCTTGAACAGGCGCACGAGGATGAAGGTCAGGCACAGGTAGAACACGCCCGCCGTGATGTAGGCCTCGAAAGGCAGGTAGTACTGGGCATTGACGGTGCGCGCCGCGCCGGTGATGTCGATCAGGGTGACGATCGACGCCAGGCTGGTGGTCTGCAGCATCATGATCACTTCGTTGCTGTACTGCGGCAGCGCCCGGCGCAAGGCCGAAGGCAGCAGGATGCGCCGGTACATCTTCATGCGCGACATGCCCACCGCCTTGGCAGCCTCGATCTCGCCATGGGGCGTGGCCTTGAGGCTGCCGGCGATGATCTCGGCGGTGTAGGCGCTGGTATTGATGGCGAAGGCCAGGCAGGCGCAGAAGGTCGCGCTGGACAGCCACGGCCAGAGGAAACTCTCGCGCACCGCCTCGAACTGGGCCAGGCCATAGTAGATCAGGAACAGCTGCACCAGCATCGGCGTGCCGCGGATCACATAGGTGTACAGCCAGGCGGTCATGTTCACCAGCGGCTGCTTCGACACCCGCATCAGGCCCAGCGGAATGGCCGCCAGCAAGCCAAAGAACAACGACAGCGCCAGCAGCTTGATGGTGGTCAGCAGCCCGCCGAGGTACAGCGGCATCGCCTCCCAGATCACGTTGTAGTCGAAGATCATAGTTCAGCCGCCTTTACGCCCACCGAGTAGCGCTTCTCGAGATACTTCAGCGCCAGCAGCGAGACGCTGGTGAGCACCAGGTACAGGGCCGCTACCGCCAGGAAGAAGGTGAAAGGCTCGCGGGTGGCGTCGGCCGCCTGCTTGGCCTTGAACATCATGTCCTGCAGGCCGACCACCGAGATCAGCGCCGTGGCTTTGGTCAGCACCAGCCAGTTGTTGGTGAAGCCGGGGATCGCCAGGCGGATCATCTGCGGCACCATGATGCGGAAGAACACCTGCCGGCTGCTCATGCCATAGGCCACGCCCGCCTCGGCCTGGCCCTTGGGAATGCCGAGGAAGGCACCGCGGAAGGTTTCCGAGAGGTACGCGCCGAAGATGAAGCCCAGGGTACCGATACCGGCAGCCAACGGGTTCAGGTCGATGTAGTCGTCGTAGCCGAGCAACGGCGCGACCCGGTTGAGCACGTCCTGGCCGCCATAGAAGATCAGCAGGATCAGCACCAGGTCCGGGATGCCACGGATCACCGTGGCATACAGGTCGCCCAGCCAGGCCAGCCAGCGCACCGGCGACAAGCGCAACGACACGCCGATCAGGCCAAGCACGATGGCCAGGGCCATCGACGACAGGGCGAGCTGCAGCGTCAGCCACGCCCCGTCGAGGATGACTGCCCCGTAGCCTTTCAACATGATTGGGATTCCTCAGGGCTTGGGAATGAAAAATGGTGCAAACCTCAGAGCTTCTGCTGTTTGCACCATTGCACAGGTGAAACTCGACGTCTTACTGGGCGTCCGGCCCGTAGATGTCGAAGTTGAAGTACTTGTCCTGGATCTTTTTGTACTTGCCGTTGGCACGGATCGCATCGATCGCGGCGTTGATACGCTCGCGGTTGGCGTTGTCGCCCTTGCGCACGGCGATGCCGACGCCGTCGCCGAAGTACTTCACGTCGGTGAAGGACGGGCCGACGAAGGCGAAGCCCTTGCCGGCGTCGGTCTTGAGGAAACCGTCTTCGAGCAGGGTGGCATCGGCCACGGTGCCGTCCAGGCGGCCAGCGGCGACGTCCAGGTAGATTTCGTTCTGGGTGCCGTACGGCACGACGGTGGCGCCCTGCGGAGCCAGGACTTCCTTGGCGAAGCGGTCATGGATCGAGCCGCGCTGCACACCGATCTTCTTGCCCTTCAGCTCGACCAGGCTGTCGCTGACGGTGGTGCCTTCCTTCATGACCAGGCGTGCCGGGGTCAGGTAGTAGCGCTTGGTGAAGTCGACCGACTTCTTGCGGTCCTCGGTGATCGACATGGACGAGAGGATGGCGTCGATCTTGCGCACCTTCAGCGCCGGGATCAGGCCGTCGAACTCTTGCTCGACCCAGGTGCACTTGGCTTTCATCTCTTCGCACAGGGCGTTGCCGATGTCGTAGTCGAAACCGGCGATGCTGCCATCGGGCTGCTTGAAGGCGAAGGGTGGGTAGGCGGCCTCGATACCGATCTTCAACGGTTTTTCATCGGCCTGCGAACCCAGGGACAACACGGACAGCGCAAGGGCGCCAAGCAGTGCGAGCTTCTTCATCTGGTAACTCCATCGGTACGGGGCAATACAAGGCAGGTGTAACGGCTGCCCGATATGCGAATGGGTACAACGCGAGCCGCAGGGGGTATCGACCAAGGTCGCAGACCACGAGCGAGTGAGTGGCATTTTAACGACAGGCGGGTAGTCGATATTTCTTCAAAGCGACAACTAGTTACAGAAGCGCCAGGAACCACGGCGGACGATATTGACAGCCCTTGCATATTATGCAAGAGCAAAAGAAAAATAACCCATAAGCCAAGCAATAACCGGGCCTATTATTGGCAAACCCTTGTAGTCCGGCAAGCGCAGCGTGCCGTCGCGTACGAAATGCCTGCAGAATCGCCCTACAATGGCACACGAATGTTTCTACTCGCCCCGCTTCTGAGCGAAATTGGGTAGCCCAAGGGGTTACCGATGGATGTCGGGTAACAAAAGCAAACACCTCGCCAAAGACGTAAGTTCACTGAAGCCCCGCCGACCCGTACCGGGGCCGCCTTGCGCCCCATCGCGACACAAGGCCGCTCCCGCACCGTTCATGCAACGCCCATTGTCGGGCGCTACACGGACACCGCGGGAGCGGCCTTGTGTCGCGAATGGACTGCAAGGCAGCCCCGATTCACATCAGGCTGACGCGAGCCCCATTGCCTTGTGGGTATCGATCAGGTGCTGCACCACACCCGGGTCGGCCAGGGTCGAGATATCCCCCAGCGCGTCGTACTCGCCGGTCGCGATCTTGCGCAAAATACGGCGCATGATCTTGCCCGAACGGGTCTTCGGCAGCCCCGGCGCCCACTGGATCACATCCGGCGAGGCGATCGGGCCGATCTCCTTGCGCACCCAGTTCTTCAGCTCCAGACGCAGTTGCTCGCTCGGCTCCACGCCGGCGTTGAGGGTGACATAGACATAGATGCCCTGCCCCTTGATGTCGTGCGGCACACCGACCACCGCCGCCTCGGCGACCTTCGAGTGGGCGACCATCGCGCTCTCGATCTCGGCGGTGCCCATGCGGTGGCCGGAGACGTTGAGCACGTCGTCGACACGGCCGGTGATCCAGTAGTAGCCGTCCTCGTCGCGACGCGCACCGTCACCGGTGAAGTACATGCCACGGAAGGTCTTGAAGTAGGTGTCGACGAAGCGGTCGTGGTCGCCGTACAGCGAGCGCGACTGACCCGGCCAGGAGTCGAGGATGACCAGGTTGCCCTCGGCGGCGCCTTCGATCAGGTTGCCCAGGTTGTCCACCAGCGCCGGCACCACGCCGAAGAACGGACGGGTCGCCGAGCCTGGCTTCAGGCCAGTGGCGCCCGGCAGCGGGCTGATCAGGATGCCGCCAGTCTCGGTCTGCCACCAGGTGTCGACGATCGGGCAGCGCTCCTTGCCGACGGTCTGGTAGTACCAGTTCCAGGCCTCGGGGTTGATCGGCTCGCCCACCGAGCCCAGCAGGCGCAGGCTGGAGCCATCGGCGCCGGCGACCGCCGCCTCGCCCTCGGCCATCATCGCGCGGATGGCGGTCGGCGCGGTGTAGAGAATGTTGACCTTGTGCTTGTCGATGATCTTCGACACCCGAGTGATGTCCGGGTAGTTCGGCACGCCCTCGAACAGCAGCGTGGTGGCGCCGTTGGCCAGCGGGCCATAGACGATGTAGCTGTGGCCGGTGACCCAGCCCACGTCGGCGGTGCACCAGTAGACTTCGCCCGGGCGATAGTCGAAGACCCGCTCATGGGTCAGCGCGGCGTACACCAGATAGCCGCCGGTGGTGTGCAGCACGCCCTTGGGCTTGCCGGTGGAGCCGGAGGTATAAAGGATGAACAGCGGCTCCTCGGCGCCCATTTCCTTCGGCGCGCAATGGCTGGAGGCGACTTTCATCAGGTCTTCGTACCAGATGTCGCGGTGCTGGTGCCAGGCGATCTCGCCACCGGTGCGCTTGCACACGATGATCTTCTGCACGCTGCTGGTTTCAGGGTTGGTCAGGGCCAGGTCGACATTGGCCTTGAGCGGCGTATGGCGGCCACCGCGCACGCCTTCGTCGGCCGTGATCACCACCTTGGAGCGGCAGTCGATGATGCGGCCGGCCAGGGCCTCGGGCGAGAAGCCACCGAATACCACCGAGTGGATCGCGCCGATACGGGCACAGGCCAGCATGGCCACCACGGCTTCCGGGATCATCGGCATGTAGATGGTCACCACGTCGCCACGGTGCACGTCCTGGCCACGCAGGGCGTTGGCGAACTTGCAGACCTGCTCGTGCAACTCGCGGTAGGTGATGTTGCGGCTTTCGGAAGGGTCGTCGCCTTCCCAGATGATGGCGACCTGGTCACCACGCTCTTCCAGGTGGCGGTCCAGGCAGTTGTAGGAAACGTTCAGAGTGCCGTCAGCGAACCATTTGATGTCGACATGGTGATCGTCGAAGGAGGTCTGCTTGACCTTGGTGAAAGGCTTGATCCAGTCCAGGCGCTGGGCCTGCTCACGCCAGAAGCCGTCCGGGTTGATCACCGATTGCTGGTACATGGCCTTGTAGGTGGCCTCGTCGGTCAGGGTACTGGCCGCAACCTCGGGACGAACGGGATACAGTGGAGCCGCACTCATCTGTTTTACCTCGGTGTAATAGTTGTTTTTGTATGAAACCGTTTGTAACTGTACCAGAGCGGCAAAGGCCATTCGACGTTGGTAGTACCAAGGCCGGTATTTTTCCCTGTCGCGCGAGGCGAGCGCTCTAGTTGGCGCACTCCAGCCCAGCACACAGGGCGGGGGCAGATTTTTGCCGGGGATTGTTACAGATTCTGTCAAAAGACTTTATCAAAAGTCCCTCTGTTTCAGCCTCTGGCACCCCCATAGAATTCACCTCGCCAGCAATGGCAAGGCGATTAACTTCTTGTAACAGCCCCCACGAAGGCATGTTAATCCCCCGCTAATTTCGATAGTTGAAAACTGGATGTACTCGCGGCGCCACAAGCGCCGCGTGCCCCCTCACGACCTTAGACAGGTAAATTGAAAATGAAAGCTTTACTGGTATTGGTACTTGGTGGTCTTTGCAGCGCGGCGATGGCCGACGAAGTTGCAAAGGATGCCGAGCAGATTCCGGTTGAACAGTACAGTTATTCGCAGCACCTGGACATTGCCCGGGTCATCTCCATGAGCGAAGTACCCAATGTCTGCGAAGTGGTGCCTGCACGCATGACCTACGAAGATTCCAAGGGCCAGAAGCACATTCTCGAATACCGTGTGATGGGCAACGGCTGCTCCAACGGTTGAGGCGCCTTGCCTTCTTTGGGGCCGCGAAGCGGCCCCAAAATGACAACCGAGCGTCTTCGCAAAAGGGCTGCATGACAGCCCCGATATGAACCTGGTTCTACTCGGCTGTTTTATTGAGCGAATAATCACGCAACTTATTGGCAATCGTCGTATGGGAAACGCCCAACCGCTTGCCCAATGCCCGACTACTTGGAAACTCGCTCATCAAACTTTCCAGTACGGCTTTTTCAAAACGCCCGACAATTTCCGAAAGATCCCCCTCCAGTGAAAACTCACCCAAGGGTTGACGCGCACCATAATCCGGCAGGCGAATATGTTCGCCTTTCACCACACCGCCCTCGCACAACGACACAGCCTGAAACAGCACGTTCTCCAATTGCCGCACGTTACCCGGCCAGTGGTACTGGCCCAGCTTTTCCATCGCCGCTGGCGCCAGGTGCGGCATCGGGCAGCCGATCTGCCGGCTGGCCTGGTCGAGGAAGTGCTGCACCAGGCCCTCCAGGCCATCCATGCATTCGCGCAGCGGCGGGATGTGCAACGACAGTACGTTCAGGCGATGGTAGAGGTCCTGGCGAAACTCGCCACGGGCGCACAGTTCGGACAGGTCCACCTGGGTGGCGCAGATCACCCGCACGTCCAAGTACACCTCCTCGTCGCTGCCGACCCGCCGGAAGCAGCCATCCTGTAGGAAGCGCAGCAGCTTGACCTGCAGGCGCGGGCTCATTTCCCCCACCCCGTCGAGGAACAACGTGCCGCCCGCCGTCAGCTCCAGCAGCCCCAGCTTGCCCTCGGCGCGCGCGCCCTCGAACGCGCCCGGGCCGTAGCCGAACAGCTCGGTCTCGGCCATGGACTCCGGCAGGCCGGCGCAGTTGAGCGCCATCAGTGGCGCCTGGCCGCGCGGGCTGGCCAAGTGGCAGGCGCGGGCCAGCAGCTCCTTGCCGGTGCCGGTCTCGCCTTCGATCAGCAGCGGTGCATCCAACGGCGCCATGCGCCTCGCCTCGCGCACCACCGCCGCCATCACCCGCGAGCTCTGGAAGATGCTGTCGAAGCCGCGCAGCTCCTGCTTGCGCACGTTATAGATGCGCTCGCCGATACGGTCGGCCCGATGCAGGGTGAGCACCGCGCCGGCCAGTGCCTCGCTGTCGTCATGCTCCGACTGCAACGGGGCGATGTCGGCGAGGAACACATCGCCCTTGACCTTGATGCGCAGGCCGTTGATCCGCGACTTGTTGGCGCGCACCAGTTCCGGCAGGTCGAAGTCCTCGACGTAGCGTGCCAGGGGGATGCCCGGCACCTCGTCGACCCGCACCCCGAGCAATTGGGCAGCAGCGCGGTTGGCAGCGACGATGCTGCCGCCCATGTCGATCGACAGCACCGGGAACTCCAGGGCACCGAGCAACGCATTGAGCTCCATGTGCCGACGCTCGCTGGGCATCAGGCCCACACGCTTGACGCCGAACACCCCGGCGATCGACTCGAACTTCGGCCGCAGCGCCTGGAACTGCAGGTTGATCAGGTTCGGGCAATGCAGGTAGATGGCGTTGCCATGGTCGCCGCCGACCTCTCCCCGCAGCACGTTGATGCCGTATTCCACCAGCAGGTTGAGAATGTCGCGCAGGATGCCGATGCGGTTCTGGCAATGCACTTTGATACGCATGGAAAAGGCCCCGAGGCAGCCGGATTTTTCACCGGCGCATGGAAAAATCGTAAAGATAAGCTGACAAAATAATCCTGACGGCCAGCTCGATACCCGCGATTTTCCGGGACCAGGCTCATTTTGTAAAATTTACGTTACGAAAACAGGATGAAAGGTCCTCCATGCACCCCACCGCACCCCGTGCAAAGCTGGCCGCGAGGGGATATTCCTAGGGTATGTCGTGAACATAACAAGAAAGCCCTCACCAGGAGAGCCACATGAAACAGACGCAATACGTGGCACGCGAGCCCGATGCGCACGGTTTTATCGACTACCCGCAGCAGGAACACGCGGTATGGAACACCTTGATCACCCGGCAGCTGAAGGTGATCGAAGGCCGCGCATGCCAGGAATACCTGGACGGCATCGAGCAGCTCAAGCTGCCCCACGATCGTATTCCCCAACTGGGTGAAATCAACAAGGTCCTGGGTGCCACCACCGGCTGGCAGGTCGCCCGCGTACCGGCGCTGATCCCCTTCCAGACCTTTTTCGAACTGCTGGCCAGCAAGCGCTTCCCGGTCGCCACCTTCATCCGCACCCCGGAAGAACTGGACTACCTGCAAGAGCCGGACATCTTCCACGAGATCTTCGGCCACTGCCCGCTGCTGACCAACCCCTGGTTCGCCGAGTTCACCCACACCTACGGCAAGCTGGGCCTGGCGGCCACCAAGGAAGAACGTGTGTACCTGGCGCGCCTGTACTGGATGACCATCGAGTTCGGCCTGATGGACACGCCACAGGGCCGCAAGATCTATGGCGGCGGCATCCTGTCCTCGCCCAAGGAAACCGTCTACTGCCTGTCCGGCGAGCCGGAACACCAGGCCTTCGACGCCCTCGAAGCCATGCGCACGCCGTATCGCATCGATATCCTGCAGCCGCTGTACTTCGTCCTGCCGAACCTCAAGCGCCTGTTCGACCTGGCCCACGAAGACATCATGGCCCTGGTCCGCCAGGCCATGCAACTGGGCCTGCACGCACCGAAGTTTCCACCCAAGGCGGCCGCCTGAGCCGCCTTGCCGAATAACAACTCAAACCGGAAAAGACCCATGAATGCCTTGAACCAAGCCCATTGCGAAGCCTGCCGCGCCGACGCGCCGAAAGTCACCGACGAGGAACTGGCGGTACTGATCCGCGAGATTCCAGACTGGAACATCGAAGTCCGCGACGGCCACATGGAGCTGGAGCGCGTCTTCCTGTTCAAGAACTTCAAGCACGCCCTGGCTTTCACCAACGCCATCGGCGAGATCGCCGAGGCCGAGGGCCATCATCCAGGCCTACTGACCGAGTGGGGCAAGGTCACCGTCACCTGGTGGAGCCACTCGATCAAGGGCCTGCACCGCAACGACTTCATCATGGCCGCGCGCACCGACCAAGTCGCCGAAACTGCCGAAGGGCGCAAGTGATGCATTTCCAAGCCATTGGCCGGGTCCCTGGCGACCCGATCCTGGGGCTGATGGACGCCTACGCCCGCGACGCCAATCCGGCGAAGTTCGACCTGGGTGTGGGCGTGTTCAAGGACGCCCAGGGCCTGACGCCGATCCCCGCGGCAGTCAAGCAGGCCGAACAGCGCCTGGTGGCACAGCAAGCCACCAAAAGCTATGTCGGCGGCCACGGTGACCCAGCGTTCGGCCGCCTGGTCAGCGAACTGGTGCTGGGCAGCGCTTCGCCGCTGCTCGCCAGCCAGCGCGCCGGCGCGACCCAGACCCCGGGCGGCACCGGCGCCCTGCGCCTGGCGGCGGAGTTCATCGCCCACTGCCTGCCGGGCCGCGGCGTCTGGCTCAGCGACCCGACCTGGCCGATCCACGAGACCCTGTTTGCCAGCGCCAAGCTGAAGGTGTCGCACTACCCCTATGTCGGTGCGGACAACCGCCTGGATGTCGCTGGCATGCTGGCGGCCCTGGAGCAGGTGCCGGAAGGCGACGTGGTGCTGCTGCACGCCTGCTGCCACAACCCCACCGGCTTCGACCTGGGCCAGGACGACTGGCGTGCGGTGCTCGAGGTGGTGCGCAGGCGCAACCTGCTGCCGCTGATCGACTTCGCCTACCAGGGCTTCGGCGACGGCCTGGAAGAAGATGCCTGGGCGGTACGGCTGTTCGCCGCGGAGCTGCCGGAGCTGCTGGTCACCAGCTCCTGCTCGAAGAACTTCGGCCTGTACCGCGAGCGCACCGGCGCCCTGCTGGTGTGCAGCCACGATGCCGAGAAGCTGCAGGACGTGCGCAGCCAACTGGCACTGCTGGCCCGCAACCTGTGGTCGACACCGCCGGACCACGGCGCCGCGGTGGTCGCGCAGATCCTCGGCGACCCGGCCCTCAAGGCCTTGTGGGTCGAGGAAGTGAACGCCATGCGCCAGCGCATCGCCGAGCTGCGCCACGGCCTGGTCAAGGCGCTGGAGCCCCACGGGCTGGCGCAGCGCTTCGCTCATATCGCCGCGCAACGCGGGATGTTCTCCTACACCGGGCTGGATCCGGAGCAGGTTCGCCTGCTGCGGGAAAAGCACAGCGTGTACATGGTCGGTACCGGCCGGGCGAACATCGCCGGCGCCGATGCCCAGCGCCTGGAGCAACTGGCGGCGGCGATCGCCGACGTCTGTCGCTGAGCCTGGCCCGAGCCGCTCACCCATGATCTGGGGCTGCCTTGCAGCCCCAGATAGCGCTGCAAACCTGGACCGACCAGCCCCGCAACCGCCAACACCACCGTCGCAAAACCGACCAGCGACCCGGAAAAATTTCAAACTGTCACCCAGACTCCTGTATCCTGCCCCAGCTTTTCGAAGCCTCCACGCGCCTGGCGCAGTCTTTTCACTCACACTTGCGAGGAACGACGAGATGCATGAAATCCCGAATCTTCCCTTCCCAAGCCTGAACCCCGAAGAGCAAACCGTTGCCGCCCACACCGAACCGACGCCCGCCGTCGAGCAGGATGGCGACGATCAACCCTGCGCCGACCAGGAATAACCGCGCATCCCATCCGACAGTGTGAAAACGGCTGACTCGCGGGAACCTTGCCCGTCATCGCGTTTTCACACCGTCCAGAACCCCAGCCCACGAAAGCGCCCCATGCCCGACTCACCGCGCCCCCTTGCGGTCACCCTGCAAGTCGTCTCCATCGTCCTCTTCACCTTCATCGGCTACCTGAACATCGGCATTCCCCTGGCCGTGCTGCCCGGCTACGTGCACAACGACCTGGGGTTCAGCGCCGTGGTCGCGGGCCTGGTGATCAGCGTCCAGTACCTGGCCACCCTGCTCAGCCGCCCCACCGCCAGCCGCATCATCGACAACCTCGGCAGCAAGAAAGCGGTCATGTACGGCCTGCTCGGCTGCGGGCTGAGCGGGGTGTTCATGCTGGCCTGCAGCTTCCTCACCTCGCTGCCCTGGCTGAGCCTGGCCTGCTTGCTCATCGGCCGCCTGGTGCTGGGCAGCGCCGAAAGCCTGGTGGGCTCCGGCTCGATCGGCTGGGGCATCGGCCGGGTCGGCGCCGAGCACACCGCCAAGGTCATCTCCTGGAACGGCATCGCCAGCTATGGCGCATTGGCCATCGGCGCCCCGCTGGGCGTGCTGATGGTGAAGACCCTGGGGCTGTGGAGCATGGGCGCGAGCATCATCCTGCTGGCGGTGCTCGGCTTGCTGCTGGCCTGGCCGAAACATGCCGCCCCAGTGGTCGCCGGCGTGCGCCTGCCGTTCCTGCGGGTGCTGGGCAAAGTATTCCCCCATGGCTCTGGATTGGCCCTGGGCTCGATCGGCTTCGGCACCATCGCCACCTTCATCACCCTGTACTACGCCAGCCGTGACTGGCCCAACGCCGCACTGACCCTGAGCCTGTTCGGCGCCAGCTTCATCAGCGCACGGCTGCTGTTCGGCAACCTGATCAACCGCATCGGAGGTTTCCGTGTGGCGATCGTCTGCCTGGCGGTGGAAACCCTGGGCCTGCTGATGCTGTGGCTGGCGCCGAGTGCCGAACTGGCCCTGGCCGGCGCGGCCTTGAGCGGGTTCGGTTTCTCGCTGGTGTTCCCGGCACTGGGGGTGGAGGCGGTGAACCAGGTATCGGCGGCCAACCGCGGGGCGGCAGTGGGTGCCTATTCGCTGTTCATCGACCTGTCGCTGGGGATCACGGGACCACTGGTGGGGGCCGTGGCGTCGGGGTTCGGCTTTGCCTCGATCTTCCTGTTCGCGGCGGCGGCGTCTTGCTGTGGGCTGGTGTTGAGCCTGTACCTGTATCGCCAGGCGCGACTGGGGCGCTGAAAGGACGATCCTGGGGCCGCTCTGCAGCCCATCGTCGACAAGCCGGCTCCCCCAGGGTTGCGAGTCGCTCGCAAACGCTGTGGTTTGCAGGGCCCTGTGGGAGCGGGCTTGTCGGGGCGCGAGGCGCCCCTTCTTTCAGCGCTGCGCGTACTGCAACACCACCTCCAGCGGATGCCGCATCTGCCGCTCGGTCATGCGCTTGACCTGGCTGCGGCACGAATAGCCGGTCGCCAGCGCCTCCCCTTCCTTGTCCAGCTTGGTCGCCCAGGACTGCTCGAAGATGGTCCGCGAGGTCTCCTGGTTGCGCGCCTCATGGCCATAGGTGCCCGACATGCCGCAGCAGCCAGTGGCCTCGGTGACCAGCTTCAGGCCCAGACGGGCGAACACCTGCTCCCACTGCCGGGTGCTGGCCGGCACGTTGGTCTTCTCGGTGCAGTGGGCCATCAGGCGGAAGCTGCCACTATTGCCCTCGGCCTGCTCGGGCAGCACGTCCATCAGCCACTCCTGGGGCAGCAGCACCTTCGGGCAGCCATCCAGCCCCTCCACCTTCTGGTACTCCTGGCGGTAGACCAGGGTCATGGCCGGGTCCAGCCCCACCAGCGGCACACCACAGTCGGCCAGGGCCTTGAGCTGGGTGGCGTTGCGGATCGCCGCCTTGGCGAAGGCACCGAGGAAGCCCTGCACGTGCAACGGCTTGCCATTGGCGCTGTAGGGCGCCAGGAACACACGGTGGCCGAGGCGATGGGCCAGTTCGATGAATGCCGCCAGCAGCGGCGTCTCGAAGTAACGGGTGAAGGCGTCCTGGACCAGCACGATGCTGCGCTCGCGCTGGGCCGGGGTCAGTTCGCGCAGGGCTGGCACGCTGGCCACGGCGACACGGCAACGGGTCAGGGTCGACTGGAAGTTGAAGCGGCTGATCAACGGGCTGTCGACCATGCCGACCTTGTCCGCCAGCAGCCGGCTCACCCATTTCGACCCCATCACCGCGTTGTACAGCCCCGGCGCGTGGGCCAGGTAGGGAATGGTGAATTCCAGCGAACCGATCAGGTAGTCACGCAGCGGGCGCTGGTAGCGGCCGTGGTACAGCTCGAGGAAACGCGAGCGGAAGTCCGGCACGTTGACCTTGATCGGGCACTGCCCCGCGCAGGACTTGCACGCCAGGCAGCCGGCCATGGCGTCGTAGACCTCGTGGGAGAAGTCCTCCTGGCCCTGGCTGCGCGCCCGGTTGTTGCGCAGCCGCGCCGGCAGGCCCTTGAGCCAGGACACCTTGTTGCGCGCCGCCGCCAGCACGTCGATATCCGCCGCCCCCTGCAGGCGCAGCCATTCGCGGATCAGCGAGGCACGGCCCTTGGGCGAATGCTGGCGCTCGCGAGTGGCCTTCCACGACGGGCACATGGCATCGTTGGGGTCGTAGTTGTAGCAGGCGCCATTGCCGTTGCAGTGCACGGCGCTGCCGAAGCTCTGCCAGACCCGCTCGTCGATGGTCCGGTCGAGGTCGCCGCGCAGGGTCACGCCATCGACCCTGGTCAGGCCTTCGGCGTTGTCCGGCGGCGTGCAGATCTTGCCCGGGTTGAGCTGGTTATGTGGGTCGAAGGCCCCCTTCAAGCGTTGCAGCGCGGGGTACAGTTCACCGAAGTACTCCGGCACGTATTCCGAGCGCAGGCCCTTGCCGTGCTCGCCCCAGAGCAGGCCGCCATAACGCTGGGTCAGCGCCGCCACGGCATCGGAAATCGGCTTGACCAGCGCGGCCTGGGCCGGGTCCTTCATGTCCAGGGCCGGGCGCACGTGCAACACGCCAGCATCGACATGGCCGAACATGCCGTAGGCCAGGCCGTGGCCGTCGAGCAAGGCACGGAAGTCGGCGATGTAGTCGGCCAACTGCTCCGGTGGTACCGCGGTGTCCTCGACGAACGGCTGCGGCCGGACCTCGCCCTCGACGTTGCCCAGCAAACCCACCGAACGTTTGCGCATGGCATAGACACGGGTCACCGCCTCGGCGCCCTCGGCCAGGGTATGGCCCAGGCGCTCGACACTGGTGTCGGCCTTGAGGTGGGCGATGAAGGCCTCGACCCGGGCGTTGACCTCGGCCGGCTCGTCACCGCAGAACTCCACCAGGTTGATGCCCAGGGTCGGACGCTCCGGGTCGGCCGGGAAGTATTCGGCGACGCTGTGCCAGACGATGTCCTGCATGGCCAGCATCAGCACCTTGGAATCGACGGTCTCGATCGACAGCGGCTTGTGCGCCATCAACGCATTGGCGTCGCGCAGGGCATCCATGAAGCTGGTGTAGCGTACGTTCACCAGTACCGCGTATTTGGGGATCGGCAACACGTTGAGCTTGGCCTCGACCACGTAGCCCAGCGAGCCCTCGGCGCCGCACAACACGCTGTTGAGGTTGAAGCGGCCCTGCTCGTCGCGCAGGTGGGCCAGATCGTAGCCAGTCAGGCAGCGGTTGAGCTTGGGGAAGGTACTTTCGATCAATTCGCCCTGGGTCTGCTGGATCTCTCGGGCCATGCGGTACACCTCGCCGACCCGGCCAGGCGCGGCACAGGCCTGCTCCAGCGCCTGGTCGTCGATCGGCAGGCTGTGCAGGCGTTCGCCGCCGAGCAGCACGCTGTGCAGCTCGAGCACGTGGTCGCGGGTCTTGCCATAGGTGCAACTGCCTTGGCCGCTGGCATCGGTGTTGATCATGCCGCCCACGGTGGCGCGGTTGGAGGTGGACAGTTCTGGGGCGAAGAACAGCCCATGGGGCTTGAGCGCAGCATTGAGCTGGTCCTTGACCACGCCGGCCTGGACCCGCACCCAACGCTCCTCGACGTTGATCTGGAGGATCTTGTTCATGTGCCGCGACAGGTCGACGACGATACCGTCGGTCAACGACTGGCCGTTGGTCCCCGTGCCGCCGCCGCGCGGGGTCAGCTTGACCTGGCGAAAGCGCGGCTCGGCCATCAGCGCCGCCACCCGCGCCACATCGTCGGCATCCTGCGGGAACACCGCCGCCTGGGGCAGGCGCTGGTAGATGGAGTTGTCGGTGGCGAGCACCGTGCGGGTGCCGTAGTCGGCACTGATCTGGCCACGGAAGCCGCTGGCACGCAGGGCGTCGAGAAATTCAGGGTAGTTGGCGCTAGGGGCGCTGGTCGGCAACTGGGCGATCATCGATGGATGGCCTCTTGATATTGGCTAGGTCACGGGCATTCGGGTGCAGCTGCAGGGCGTTCCCCTGCAGTTCCGGTATGTATGTTTCAAGACCGGATGACGGATGTGCCAATGTTCCTGTACTTTCCAGCCAGGGGCAAACGGATATTCCTGCCGCTATCGATGAGCTTTATGAATGAATTACCGCCACCTGACACCCTCGATGTCGCTGTTGTTGGCCTTCGAGGCCGCCGCCCGGCACGAAAGCTATACCCGCGCCGCCGCCGAGCTGTCGCTGACCCAGAGCGCGGTCAGCCGGCAGGTGCAGGCCCTGGAGCAGCAGCTTGGGCTGACGCTGTTTCGCCGCGAGGGGCGCCAGGTCCAACTGACCGATGTCGGCCGCCTGTACCAGCGCGAACTGAGCGAAGCCCTGGGCCGCATCCGCAGCGCCACCTTGCAGGCGCTGGCCTATCAGTCCGGCGTCGGCACCCTGCGCCTGGCCACCCTGCCCACGTTCGGCTCGAAATGGCTGCTGCCGCGCCTGCATGCGTTCTACAGCGCCCACCCAGGGATGCTGGTACACATTCATTCGCGGATCGAAGCCATCAACTTCGACACCAGCGAGATCGACGCCGCCATCGGCGTGGCGACCCATGACCTGCCGGGGTTGATCTGCCATCGGCTGCATGCCGAGGAGCTGGTGGTGATCCTGCCACCGGAGGCTGCGGGCGACCCGCAAGGCTGGAGCCCGGCGCGCATCAGCGAGCAGGTGCTGCTGAATGTCGCCAACAACCCCCATGCCTGGGGCGAATGGTTCTCCCACCACGCCCTGGCGCACCGAGCCATGCGCCTGGGGCCGAGCTTCGAGCTGACCTCGCACCTGATCCAGGCGGTACGGGCCGGGATCGGCATCGGCCTGGTGCCGCGAATCTTGGTGGAGGAAGAGCTGGCCAGCGGGGAGCTGTTCAGCGCCGGGTTGCCGTTCGCCAGCCAGCGCAGCTATTACCTGATCTACCCACCGCGCAACGAGGCATTGCCATCGTTGCGGGCGTTTCGCAGCTGGTTGCTGGAGCAGATCTGAGCCTATTGGGTGGGCACTATTTTCACCGCCCTTTGGGGCGCGAAGCGGCCCCGAAATTACACTGCCCGACATTAGCCGACCCTGACAGCAAAAAACCCGATGCCAGTCACCTGGCATCGGGTTTCCCAAGCCTGCGCCTGAGCGCTTACTTGGCCACGCTACCCACCGCAGCGTGGCGCTGCTGGCCACGCTTGCTCTTGAGCAGGTAGCACACGTACATCACCACCAGCCACACCGGAATCGCATACACCGAGATCTGGATCCCCGGAATCTGCAGCATGATGCCCAGGATCAGCACCACGAAGGCCAGGCACAGGTAGTTGCCATAGGGGTACCACAGCGCCTTGAACAGCGGCTTCTGGCCGGTACGGTCCAGGTGCTGGCGGAACTTCAGGTGCGAGTAGCTGATCATCGCCCAGTTGATCACCAGTGCCGCGACCACCAGCGACATCAGCAGCTCCAGGGCGTGCTGCGGGATCAGGTAGTTGAGCAGCACCGCCACCAGGGTGACGCCCGCCGACGCCAGGATCGAGCGTACCGGTACGCCACGCTTGTCGATCTTCGCCAGGCCCGCCGGAGCATCGCCCTGCTCGGCCATGCCGTAGAGCATGCGCGCATTGCAGTAGGTGCCGCTGTTGTACACCGACAGTGCCGCGGTCAGGACCACGAAGTTCAGCAGGTGGGCGGCCACGTCGCTACCCAGCAGGGAGAAGACCTGGACGAATGGGCTGCTGCCGTAGCTGCCGCCAGAGGCATCGATGCTGGCCACCAGGCTGTCCCACGGGGTCAGCGAGAGCAGCACCACCAGGGCGCCGATGTAGAAGATCAGGATACGGTAGATGACCTGGTTGATCGCCTTGGGGATCACGGTACGGGGCTTGTCGGCCTCGGCTGCGGTGAAGCCGAGCATTTCCAGGCCGCCGAAGGAGAACATGATGATCGCCAGGGCCATGACCAGCCCGCTCACGCCATGGGGGAAGAAGCCGCCATGGGCCCAGAGGTTGGTGACCGAGGCTTCAGGGCCGCCGCTGCCACTGGTCAGCAGGTAGGCACCCAGGCCGATCATGCCGACGATGGCCAGGACCTTGATGATCGCGAACCAGAACTCGGCCTCGCCGAACACCTTGACGTTCATCAGGTTGATGGCGTTGATCAGCAGGAAGAAGGCAGCCGCCGTGACCCAGGTGGGGATCTCCGGCCACCAGTAGTGGACGTACTTGCCGACCGCCGACAGCTCCGACATGCCGACCAGGATGTACAGCACCCAGCAGTTCCAGCCGGACAGGAAGCCGGCGAAGCCACCCCAGTACTTGTGGGCGAAGTGGCTGAAGGAGCCGGCCACCGGTTCCTCGACGATCATCTCGCCCAGTTGGCGCATGATCATGAAGGCGATGAAGCCGCAGATGGCATAGCCGAGGATCATCGACGGACCGGCGGACTTCATCACGCCGGCCGAGCCCAGGAACAATCCGGTACCGATCGCGCCTCCCAGGGCGATCAGCTGGATATGGCGGTTTTTCAGGCCCCGCTTGAGCTCGCCTGACTGCATGTTGTGTCCACTCATGAACGAAGTCACCTGCTTGTTTTTATCTGTGACGGAATCGGACCCACCGCGCTCGTGGCGCAGCGGAATGGGCAAGGTGGTTACCTTGGGTTTCTCGGGACTCGGGCAAGAGCCCTGGGCGGATCAACCGGGAGTCGGCGAGAGTGCGTGGTACGCATAGGGGTCACAGGTAAAACGCGGCGCATTGTATACCCCTGCGCACGCGCAGGCGTCAACGCGTTGCGTCGTTTCCTGATGAAAAAACGCACCGGTCCTGGGGGGAAAGCCTGGAAAGGCGGAGTGATCGGCGTACATGGCGCCTCCATTTGTTGTTTTCGATGCCCGGCTCTGCGGCCCGGGCCTTGCACACGGCAATGGCGCTATATCAACGCGGGGCGAGGGTTTGGACAAGGGGGCGGGAGGGGCGGGAAAAGCGCTGGGACGGCGGATGCGGCAAGTTCTGTTTACAGGCGGGGGAAAGAGTAGGGAATTCACCCTGATTCGTAAAAAAATCCTTACAAGGCGGTGTGAAAAGTTTCCGCTGCTTGAAGAAATATCTGTGGGATCAGGTAGTTAGGGACTGCCCATTTGCGCCCCTATCGCGACACAAGGCCGCTCCCACAGGCACAGCGCTGTGCCTGTGGGAGCGGCCTTGTGTCGTAATAGGGGCGCGAAACGGCCCCAGGCAATCGCTGCTCAGCCGCGCGGCTTGCCGCGACCACGCCCCACGGGCTTGTCGCCGTCGGGCCGGGCCGGGCGCTTGCGCATCTCGCTCGGACGCTCCGCCACGGTGCTACCGCGACCACCCTTGCGCGGTGCGGCCTCTTCGCGAGCAGGGCGCGCCGGACGCTCGGCCTGGCCCTCATGGGCCGGACGCAAGGTACGCACACGCTCGCCACGCCCCAGCGGGCGGGTGGACTTGCGCTGCATGCGCTCGAGCTTGTCCTTGGCCTTGAGGTTCAATGCCGGCAGCGCCACCGGCTGCAGCCCGACCTCGGCGGCGAGGATGTCGATCTCGCCCTGGGTCATCTCGCGCCAGCGCCCCATGGGCAGGTCGGCATTGAGGAACACCGGACCGAAGCGTACCCGCTTGAGGCGGCTGACCACCACGCCCTGGGATTCCCACAGGCGGCGTACCTCACGGTTGCGGCCTTCCATCACCACGCAGTGGTACCAGTGGTTGAAGCCTTCACCGCCCGGAGCCTTCTGGATATCGGTGAACTTGGCCGGGCCGTCCTCGAGCATCACGCCGGCCTTGAGTCGCTCGATCATGTCGTCGTCGACCTCGCCGCGCACCCGTACCGCGTACTCGCGGTCCATCTCGTAGGACGGGTGCATCAGGCGGTTGGCCAGCTCGCCATCGGTCGTGAACAGCAACAGGCCGGTGGTGTTGATGTCCAGGCGGCCGATGTTGATCCAGCGGCCTTCCTTCGGCCGCGGCAGGCGGTCGAACACGGTCGGGCGGCCCTCGGGGTCGTCACGGGTGCAGATCTCGCCATCGGGCTTGTTGTACATGATCACCCGGCGGGTCGCCTCGGCGGCTTCCACGCGCTTGATCAGCTTGCCATCGACGGCGATGGCGTCGTGCAGGTCGACGCGCTGGCCGAGGGTGGCTTCGACGCCATTGACCTTGATCCGGCCCTGGCTGATCCAGGCCTCGACATCACGGCGCGAGCCGACGCCAATGCGCGCCAGCACCTTCTGCAGCTTTTCGCCGGACGGCGGGGTAGGTTGGGTTTCCTGCAGGTCTTTGTCACTCATCTGGGCACCTCCCGGTGTATGTAGTGAAATCGGTCTTGGCGACGGATGCGCCAAAGGGGCGCGCATCATACGCGGTTCGACGGGCGAACGCACTGGAGACTAGCGGGTTTTCTTGCGCGCGCCCCGGTTTTCCGCCCGAAGGTTTTCGGCAGGTCATGCCGGGCCGCCGCGAATGGGCCGGCACCGCCTACGACTTAGGTTCGTCCTCGACCTCGGCCTGCGGGGCCTCATCGCGCAAATCGTCGAAATCGGTCTTGAGCCCCTCTTCCATGGCATCGAGCTCCACCAGCAGGGTGCGGAAACTGGTTTCCTCGGCAGGCGGCGCAGCCTCGCCCTCCTCGCCCAGGCTGGCATCGGCCAGGGCCTGCAGGTGCGCAGGCACCGCGGCCTCGTCGGGGTCGAGCAACGGCCCCGGCTCCAGTTCGCGCAGCTCGGCCAAAGGCGGCAGCTCGTCGAGGCTCTTGAGATTGAAATGGTCGAGGAACGCCTTGGTGGTGGCGAACATGGCCGGCCTGCCAGGTACCTCGCGGTAACCGACGATACGGATCCACTCGCGCTCCATCAGGGTCTTGATGATGTTGCTGTTGACCGCTACGCCACGCACGTCCTCGATCTCGCCGCGGGTGATGGGCTGGCGGTAGGCGATCAACGCCATGGTCTCCAGCAGGGCACGGGAATAGCGCTGCGGACGCTCCTCCCACAGCCGCCCGACCCAGGGTGCGAAGTCCTCGCGGATCTGCAGGCGGTAGCCGGTCGCCACCTCCTTGAGCTCGAAGGCACGGCCGCTGCAGGACTTGCCCAGGACCTCCAGGGCCTTCCGGAAGACAGCAGGCGCCGGGCGCTCGGCTTCCTCGAACAGCTCGTACAAGCGCTCCAGGGATTGCGGCTTGCCGGATGCCAGGAGGAAGGCCTCGATCAGCGACGCCAGGTCGCGGGGTTCGTTCAGGTTCATCGTATGGGGGCTGGCTCGTTGTCACTCGGCCCGGGCACGGACATGGATCGGGGCGAAGGGCTCATTCTGCACCAGTTCGACGAGCGATTCCTTCACCAATTCGAGAATCGCCATGAAGGTGACCACCACGCCGAGCTTGCCCTCCTCTGCCGTGAACAACTCGACGAAGGGCACGAAGCCGCCCCCCTTCAGGCGCTCGAGCACTTCGCTCATGCGCTCGCGGGTAGACAGCGCCTCGCGGGTGACCTGGTGGCTTTCGAACAGGTCGTTGCGGCGCATCACCTCGGCCATGGACACCAGCAACTCTTCCAGGCTGACCTCGGGCAACAGCTTGCGCACCTTGGCCTGGGGCGCGTCGAGGCGCGGCACGACGATCTCGCGGCCGACCCGGGGCAACTCGTCGATGCCCTCGGCGGCGGCCTTGAAGCGTTCGTACTCCTGCAGGCGGCGGATCAGCTCGGCGCGCGGGTCGCCCTCCTCTTCCTCCACTTCGCTGGAGCGCGGCAACAGCATGCGCGACTTGATCTCCGCGAGCATGGCGGCCATCACCAGGTACTCGGCGGCCAGCTCCAGGCGTACGGACTTCATCAGTTCGACATAGGCCATGTACTGGCGGGTGATCTCCGCCACCGGGATGTCGAGGATGTCGATGTTCTGCTTGCGGATCAGGTACAGCAGCAGGTCCAGCGGGCCCTCGAAGGCCTCCAGGAAGACTTCCAGCGCATCCGGTGGAATGTACAGGTCCACCGGCAGCTCGGTCACCGCCTCGCCGTAGACCAGCGCCAACTGCAGTTGCTGGGGAGCCTCGGCGTCGCTGGGCGGCGCCTCGGGCGCATCCACCTGGCTCACGCGAGCGCCAGGAACGGCGCGGGGTCGCCGCAGCCGACGCGGATCACTTCCGGTTCGTCGCCGGCCAGGCTGATCACGGTCGAGGCCTTCAGGTCGCCGAAACCACCGTCGATGATCAGGTCGACGTGGTGCTCCAGGCGCTGGCGGATCTCGTAGGGGTCGGTCATCGGCTCTTCGTCCCCCGGCATGATCAGGCTCACGCTCATCAACGGCTCGCCCAGCTCTTCGAGCAAGGCCAGGACGATCGGGTTGGACGGCACCCGCAGGCCGATGGTCCGGCGTTTCTCGTGCAGCAACAGCCGTGGTACTTCGCGCGTGGCATTGAGGATGAAGGTGTACGGCCCGGGGATGTGCGCCTTGAGCAGGCGGAAGGTGGCCGTGTCGATCTTGGCGAACAGGCCCATCTGCGACAGGTCGCAGCACAGCAGGGTGAAATTGTGGTTCTTGTCCAGTTGGCGCAAGCGCCGGACCCGCTCCACGGCGGTCTTGTCACCGATCTGACAGCCCATCGCGTAGGCCGAGTCGGTGGGGTACACCACCACGCCACCCTTGCGGATGATCTCGACGGCCTGCTTGATCAGGCGTGCCTGCGGATTTTCCGCATGGATCTGGAAGAATTGGCTCACGTAGTCGTCCTGTTCATACCGCCATAGGCTGTTCATGGCTGAATCGGCGCCACAAAGGTGGCAGGTCCTCGGGCAGTGGCCGGTAGGCACCGATCTCGCCCCAGGTGCCGGGGCCGTGGAAATCACTGCCGGCGCTGGCCAGCAGACCGAACTCACGGGTGAGGATGGACATCGTGCCCACCTGCTCGGCCGGCATCATCCCGTTGACCACCTCAAGCGCCTGCCCGCCTGCCTGAATATAGTCGGCAATCAGCCGTCTGCGCTTGCTGCGTGTGAGTTCGTAGTGCATGGGATGGGCCAGGCTCACCCATGCGTTGGACTGGCGCAGGGTCGCGACGGTTTCCTCGAGCGTCGGCCAGTGCAGCTTGACGTCGCCCAGCTTGCCGGCGCCCAACCACTTGCGGAAGGCCTCGCCGCGGTCCTTGACGTGCCCGGCACGCACCAGGAACTCGGCGAAGTGCGGGCGTGCCGGGGCGTTGTCGCTGTCGCCCAGCGCCTGCTGCACGGCACGCGCGCCTTCGAGGCTGCCCGGCATGCCCTTGGCCGCCAGGCGCCGGTCGATTTCCTCGGCGCGCAGCCAGCGGCCACGGTGCAAGGCCTCGATGGCCTCGAGCAGCGGCGCTGCGTCGAGCGGGAAGTGATAGCCCAGCACATGGATGGTGGCGCCACCCCAGGTGCACGACAGCTCCACACCACTGACCCATTGCATGCCTCGCTCGCGGCAGGCCTGGCGCGCCTCGGGCAGGCCCTCGATGGTGTCGTGGTCGGTGAGCGCCAGTGTCCGCACGCCGTGCTCATGGGCCCGGGCGACCAGTGCCGAGGGCGACAGGGCGCCGTCGGAGGCCGTGCTGTGACAGTGCAGATCAACATTCATGGAGGAGCGCTTTCGCTGGAATCGATGTTTGATATTATGCCGTCACATCCCGCTTCTGGCTGCCACTGTGAAACAATTCATCGATTTCATCCCGCTGCTGCTGTTCTTCATCGTCTACAAGCTCGATCCGCGCCCCCTCGAAATCGCCGGCCATGGCTTCGAGTTGGGCGGCATCTACAGTGCCACGGCGGTGCTGATCATCAGCTCGCTGGTGGTCTACGGGGCGCTGTTCGTGCGCCAGGGCAAGCTGGAAAAAGGCCAGTTGCTGACCCTCGTGGCCTGCCTGGTGTTCGGCGGCCTGACCCTCGCCTTCCACAGCGAGACCTTCCTCAAGTGGAAGGCCCCGGTGGTCAACTGGCTGTTCGCCCTGGGCTTCGCCGCCAGCCACTTCATCGGCGACCGGGTGCTGATCAAGCGCATCATGGGCCATGCCGTGGCCCTGCCCGACGCCATCTGGACACGCCTGAACCTGGCCTGGATCGGCTTTTTCCTGGTCTGCGGCGCGGCCAACCTGTTCGTCGCCTTCACCTTCCAGGACATCTGGGTCGACTTCAAGGTGTTCGGCAGCCTGGGCATGACCGTGATCTTCCTGGTGGCCCAGGGCGTGTACCTCTCGCGCCACCTGCACGACAGCGATCCCTCCACCTCCAAACCCAAGGATTGACATGCTCTACGCCATCATTGCCAGCGACGTCGAAGGTTCCCTGGAAAAGCGCCTGGCCGCCCGCCCCGCGCACATCGAGCGCCTGCAGCAGCTCAAGGCCGAAGGCCGCGTGGTACTGGCCGGCCCGCACCCGGCGATCGACAGCAACGACCCGGGCGAAGCCGGCTTCAGCGGCAGCCTGATCGTCGCCGAGTTCGATTCCCTGGCCGCGGCCAAGGCCTGGGCCGATGCCGACCCGTACGTCGCCGCGGGCGTCTACGACAAGGTCGTGGTCAAGCCGTTCAAGCAGGTCCTGCCCTGAGCAGCGAGACGACCTCGGTGCCGGCCTGAGCCGTTTTTGGGGCCGCTTCGCGCCCCATCGCCGGCAAGCCGGCTCCCACACAGGCTGTGTGAAAACCTCCAATGCTTTTTCAGGATCGCGCTTCTACGCGAAATCTGGAAAAGCTTGGCTGCTCAACTCACCCAGAATACGCGTAGAAGCGCGATTTTTAGGTTATTTTTTGAACAGCCCGATTGCTCGGAGGGTTTTCACACAGCCTGCACAGGGATAGCGTTGAACGTGAGGCTTGCGCCATCCTGTGGGAGCTGGCTTGCCAGCGATGGGCTGCAAGGCAGCCCCAAGCTGCAGCCACCGCTGCCCTTCGGCTCATCTATTCCGACGAACGGCCGACAACCTCCTGAACCGATAGGAATCAGGAGTTCCAATGCGTCAAGGTCCGATGTCCCTGCTGCTTTGCCTGTTGTTGCTGTCCCCTTTCGCCACTGCCCAGCAACCCTTGTCGCTGGAAGCCGGTGCCCGCATCACCGAGCTGCAGCAGCGCCTGGAAGAGAGCGAGAGGCAACGCGCCACGCTCGCCCAGCAGTTGCAGAACGCCGACAGCGAGCGGCTGGATGCCCAGCTCACCCGCCTGCGCCAGGAGAACCAGCGCCTGAAGCTGGCGATCAAGGAACTGCAGGCCAGCCCTGCCCAGGCCCTGCTGACCGACCAGCAGCTGTGGTTCCTGATCGGTTCGGCCGTTGCACTGTTGTCGGCCGTCTGCGGTATCTTTGCCAGTGGCGGACACAGGAGACGCCGTCAATGGTTGAATTGAGTGAGTCATGAGCGAGCTGTTACTGATTGATGATGACCAGGAACTCTGCGAGCTGCTCGGCAGCTGGCTGGTCCAGGAAGGTTTTGCGGTACGCGCCTGCCACGACGGCCAGAGCGCGCGCCAGGCCTTGGCCGAGCACGCCCCTTCGGCGGTGGTGCTGGACGTGATGCTGCCCGATGGCAGCGGCTTGGAGCTGCTCAAGCAACTGCGCAGCGAGCATGCCGACCTGCCGGTGCTGATGCTCTCGGCGCGGGGCGAGCCGCTGGACCGCATCCTAGGCCTGGAGCTTGGGGCCGACGACTACCTGGCCAAGCCCTGCGACCCGCGCGAGCTCACCGCCCGCCTGCGCGCCGTGCTGCGCCGCAGCCACCCGGCGGCCAGCAGCAGCCAGGTCGAGGTCGGCGACCTGACCTTCAGCCCTGCACGGGGTGTGGTCAGCATCGACGAGCGCGAGATGACCCTGACCCTTTCCGAGAGCCGCATCCTCGAAGCCCTGCTGCGCCAACCGGGCGAGCCACTGGACAAGCAGGAGCTGGCGCAGGTCGGCCTGGGACGCAAGTTGACGCTGTACGACCGCAGCCTGGACATGCACGTCAGCAACCTGCGCAAGAAGATCGGCCCACACGCCGACGGCCGCCCCCGCATCGTCGCCCTGCGCAGCCGGGGCTACTACTACAGCCTCTAACCAAGCTGCAAGCTAGAAGCAGATCACGCGACCGACACCGATCCGCTCTTGTCTTGCAGCTTGAAGCTTGGAGCTGTCTTTACCCAGCCTTTACCGTCCGCTGACCGCCCTTGACCTTGATCTCCCTAGACTGGGCTCATCCGGTAATCACCGGCCCATGAAAGGAGAAACACCATGCGCAAGACCCTTATCGCCCTGATGTTCGCCGCCGCCCTGCCGACCGTAGCCATGGCCATGCCCGACGGCGGCCCGCGCCACAACGGCCCGCATCATCGCGGTGACGCGCCTTTCGCCCAGCTGGACCTGAGCCGCGAGCAACGCCAGCAGATCGGCAAGCTGATGGGTGAGCAGATGAAGCAGCGCCGCGACATCACCCAGCGCTACCTGGACAAACTGCCCGCGGCCGAGCAGAAAGCCCTGAAGGACGAGCTCAAGGCCAGCCACGACAAGACCCAGGCCGACATCCGCGGCCTGCTCAAGCCTGAGCAACAGAAGAAGTTCGACGAACTGCAGAAGAAACGTGCCGAACGCAAGGCCGAGTGGAAAGAGTTCCAGGCCTGGAAGGCTGAAAAAGCCGGCAAGGCCCAGTAAGCTGTCCCCCCCCTGCCCGGCCCGCTCCCATGCGGGCCGGGTTTTGTCCGTTCGTTGGAGGAGCCTGTCTTGCGTTCACTGTTCTGGCGCATCCTGGCCAGTTTCTGGCTGGCCATTACCCTGGTCGCCGGCCTGTCGATCCTGCTCGGCCACATGCTCAACCAGGACGCCTGGATCCTCAGTCGCCACCCTGGCCTGAACACCCTGGCCAGCCACTGGGCCCGGCATTACGAACAGGAAGGCAGGGAATCCGCCCAGCACTTCCTGGAACGGCGCAAACAGCGCTTCAAGATCGATGTCCAGGTGCTCGACGACAGCGGCGAGGCCGTGGTGCCTGGCACCTTCCCGCGCCGTGCCGCAGCCTTCGAGGCGCGCCAGCACAACGATCAGCGTCGCCTGCCCTGGCGTCGCCTGACCGAGGAATACACCAGCCCCTACAGCGGCGAGACTTACCTGCTGATCTACCGCATTCCCCACCCGGCGCTGGACGCCTGGCACCGCGAGAGCCTGCTCTGGCCGCTCAGTGCCCTGGGCATCGCCCTGGTGGTACTGACCCTGTTCAGCCTGCTGGTGACCCTGTCCATCACCCGCCCACTCAGCCGCCTGCGCGGCGCGGTGCACGACCTTGGCCAGACCAGCTACCAGCAGCACAGCCTGGCCCGTCTGGCCGCCCGGCGCGACGAGTTCGGCGTGTTGGCCAACGACTTCAACAAGATGGGGGCGCGCCTGCAGAGCCTGATCGGCAGCCAGCGCCAGCTGCTGCGCGATGTGTCCCACGAACTGCGCTCGCCCCTGGCGCGCCTGCGCATCGCCCTGGCCCTGGCCGAACGCGCCGGCCCCGAGCAGCGCCAGACGCTATGGCCACGCCTGACCCGCGAGTGCGACCGCCTGGAAGACCTGATCAGCGAGATCCTCGCCCTGGCCCGGGTCGATGCCGAGCAGGCCCACAGCGAGGCTGTCGACGTCAACGCCCTGCTCGGCAGCGTGCGCAAGGATGCCCAGCTCAGCGCCCCGGAGCAGGACGTGCGCCTGGAAGCCACGCCCGGCCTGACCTTGCAGGGCTGGCCAACGCTGATCGAACGTGCCGTGGACAACCTGCTGCGCAATGCCTTGCGCTTCAATCCGCCGGGGAAACCGATCGAGATCCGTGCCAGCCGTGAACAAGACCGCGTAGTACTGAGTGTGCGCGACCATGGCCCTGGGGTAGCCGAGGAGCACCTGGCGCAACTGGGCGAGCCTTTCTTCCGCGCACCGGGGCAGGAGGCGCCAGGGCACGGCCTGGGGCTGGCCATCGCCCGGCGAGCGGCGGAGCGCCATGGGGGCAGCCTGGTGCTGAGCAATCACCCGCAGGGGGGCTTCATCGCCAGGCTGGAGTTACCCCTGGCCGAGGCGATGGGCAGTTGAATCCCGGGGGCACGAAGCGGCCCCCAAAACCCTCATTCGCCCCAGGCACTGACGAACTGGGCAGTCTCCAGCACCGGCGCGGTCCGCGGCTCGCTCACCGGCGTGCCCAGGTACAGGTAGCCGATCAGTTCCTCGTTGTCCGCCAAGCCCAGCCCCCGATGCACATGGGCATCGAACGCCATGTCGCCCGTGCGCCACACCGCGCCGATACCCTGGGCATGGGCGGCGATGAGAATACCGTGTGCCGCACAGCCCGCGGCCAGGCGCTGCTCCGACTTGGGCACCTTGAAATGATCCTGCAGGCGTGCGATCACCACGACCAGCAGGGGCGCCCGCAGCGGCATGGCGCGCGCCTTGTCCAGCGCGGCCTGGCTGGCATCGCCCTTGTTCTGCACGGCTTCGGCGAACAGCTCACCGAGCTTTTCCCGGCCCGTCCCCTCGATGGTCAGGAAGCGCCAGGGGCGCAGTTGGCCATGGTCCGGGGCACGCAGCGCCGCCTGGAACAGCGCCTCGCGCTGGGCGGCATTGGGCGCCGGGTCGGTGAGGCGTGGCACGGAAACACGGTTGAGCAATGCGTCGAGAGCCTCCATAGGCTACCCTCCTGGCAAACGAAATGTGCGGCCATTCTCAAGCTGCGAGCGACAAGCTGCAAGCTTCAGGAAAAAGCCGGCCATGCACAGCCCGCTGTTTCTTGCAGCTCGCAGCTTGTCGCTTGCAGCTGCCTGACCCACAGGTAGAATGGCGCCCTTCCGTTTCGAGTCAGAGCAGATCACATGGCGTTGCCGACCTTAAGGATCATTGGTTTCATCATCGGCATCTTCCTGATCACCCTGGCGGTCAGCATGGTCGTGCCCATGGCGACCCTGGTGATCTTCGAGCGCACCGGCGACATGCCGTCGTTCCTCTGGTCGAGCCTGATCACCTTCGTCGCCGGCCTGGCCATGGTCATCCAGGGCCGCCCCGAACACGTGCGCCTGCGGCCTCGCGACATGTACCTGCTGACCGTCAGCAGTTGGGTGGTGGTGTGCGTGTTCGCCGCCCTGCCCCTGCTCCTGACCCAGCACATCAGCTATACCGACGCCTTCTTCGAAAGCATGTCCGGCATCACCGCCACCGGCGCCACGGTGCTCAGCGGGCTGGACAACATGTCGCCAGGGATCCTGATGTGGCGCTCGATGCTGCACTGGCTCGGCGGCATCGGCTTCATCGCCATGGCGGTGGCGATCCTGCCGCTGCTGCGCATCGGTGGCATGCGCCTGTTCCAGACCGAGTCCTCGGACCGCTCGGAGAAGGTCATGCCACGCTCGCACATGGTCGCCAAGTCGATCGTGCTGGTGTACATCGGCATCACCCTGCTCGGCAGCCTGGCTTTCTGGTGGGCCGGCATGACCCCGTTCGACGCCGTCAACCACGCCATGTCGGCGATCTCCACCGGCGGCTTCTCCACCTCGGATCAATCCCTGGCCAAGTGGGACATGCCGGCGGTGCACTGGGTCGCGGTGGTGGTGATGATCCTCGGCAGCATGCCGTTCACCCTGTACGTGGCCACCTTGCGCGGGCACCGCAAGGCACTGTTCAAGGACCAGCAGGTCCAGGGCCTGCTCGGCCTGCTGGTCGCGACCTGGGTCGTCCTTGGCACCTGGTACTGGGCCACCACCAGCCTGCCCTGGCTCGACGCCTTGCGCCACGTGGCACTGAACGTCACCTCGGTGGTCACCACCACCGGCTTCGCCCTGGGCGACTACAGCCTGTGGGGCAACTTCTCGCTGATGCTGTTCTTCTACCTGGGCTTCATCGGCGGCTGCTCGGGGTCGACCGCTGGCGGGATCAAGATCTTCCGCTTCCAGGTGGCCTACATCCTGCTCAAGGCCAACCTCAACCAACTGATCCACCCGCGCGCGGTGATCAAGCAAAAGTACAACGGCCACCGCCTCGACGAGGAGATCGTACGCTCGATCCTGACCTTCTCGTTCTTCTTCGCCATCACCATCTGCATCATCGCCCTGTTGCTGTCACTGCTGGGCGTGGACTGGATGACCGCCCTGACCGGCGCCGCCGGCACCGTCTCGGGCGTCGGCCCTGGCCTGGGCGAGGTGATCGGCCCGGCCGGCAACTATGCCAGCCTGCCGGACGCGGCCAAGTGGATCCTCGCCGGCGGCATGTTGCTCGGCCGCCTGGAGATCATCACGGTGCTGGTCTTGTGCATGCCGGCATTCTGGCGTCACTGACCCAGGATACGCCCCGCTAGTGGGGCGCGTGCCGCTGCAACGGGGGCGCGAACGAAGCCGCCCCGGCACCGAGGCGGGCACGGTACTCGCTGGGCGTGACGTCGAACCAGCGCCGGAACGCCCGGAAGAAATTGCTCGGATCGGCGAACCCCAGCAGGTAGGCGCTTTCCAGCAAAGTCATGCCGGGCTGGGCCAGGTACTGCTCGGCCAGCTCCCGACGGGTATCGTCGAGCAAGGCCTGGAAGCTCGTGCCCTCCTCCTGCAGGCGGCGCTGCAGGGTCCGCTGGGACAGGTGCAGGGCCTGGGCGACCGTCTCGCGCTTGGGCTCGCCCTGGGGCAGGATGCGGCACAGCACCTGGCGTACCCGGTGGGTCACCCGGCTTTCCGAGAAACGCGCCAGGTATTCCCCGGCAAAGCGATCGTGCAGGATGGCCATGGCCTCGTTGGCGGTGGGCAGCGGCGCCTCCATGTCGGCACGCTCCAGCACCAACGCATCATGGGGCGCACCGAACACCAGCGGCGCATGGAAGGCTACCTTGTACGGCTCGACGTTCTTCGGCTGCGGCCCCTGGATCAGCACCCGCCGCGGCTGGACCGCCCGCCCGCTGAGCCAGGTGCACAGCGACAACGCGCAGGCCAGCGACGCCTCGGCGCTGTGGCGGGTCGGGGGCAGATGGTCACCGTGCACGGTCAGCGTCAGGACATAGCCGTCCGGCTCCAGGCGGAAACTCAGGTCGGAACTCTCGGCGATGATCCGCTGGTAGCGCACCAGGCGCTCGAAGCCCTCGGCCAGGGTGCGGCTGGACATCAGCGCATAGCCCACCACGTGGAACGAGGCCGGACGCACCACCCGCGCCATGTTCAGGCCGATGGCCTCGTTGCCGGACAGCTCCACCGCCAATTGCCAAAGGCGGGTCATGTCGTCCTGGGGGAAACGTGCGTCCGGGTCGTCGAGGGCGGCGAAGTCCAGCCCGAGCTGCTTGAACATGGCCCGGCAATCGAGCCCTTCCAGCTCGAGCGCCTTGACGATCCCTGATGCCCAGCTGGCTGACGTGGTTCTTTCACTCATGACAGGCTTCTTGTGCTGACCGCTCCTGCGGTGAACCCAAAGGATACTCATTTGGCGCCTATTGTCACTGGCCGGCTCCGCCAATGACTCTAGACTCGAATCAGGCTCCACGCCGTGTATCCTGTCCAGAACGCGAATCCTCCGGGAGCACAGCCATGAACCGCAGAGCGCAGTTCCGCAGTTTTGCCGAGTTCTACCCTTATTACCTGGGGGAGCACAGCAACCCCACCTGCCGTCGCTTGCACTTCGTCGGCACCAGCCTGGTCATCGCCCTGCTGGCCTATACCTTTGCCAGTGGGAGCTGGTGGTTGCTGCTGGCGGTGCCCGTGGCAGGCTATGGCTTTGCCTGGGTTGGGCATTTCTTCTTCGAGAAGAACCGTCCGGCGACGTTCAGCCATCCGCTGTATAGCCTGATCGGCGACTTCGCCATGTTTCGCGATATTTTGCGGGGCAAGATCGGTCTCTAGAGAGGTGACTGGCTGGTCAGACTCTTGTCAGGAGCTTGCAGCTCGTCACTGCATCTCCCCACCAGTATTGAGATGGTGTGAATATCCATTCGCGGCGGTGATGCCACTGATGCTTTTCGCCTTTACGGCGACCTACTTTTGCTCGCGGGCAAAAGTAGGCATGGACCTGCCCCTTAACGAGACCTACACCGCTTCCTGCACCCCGACCTGCCGCTCGGCGGCTTCGCGCGCCTGGGCCTCGGCGAAGCGGTACAGCTCGATGCTGCCATCCCAGTGTTCGATCAGGGCGGTGCAGGATTCCACCCAGTCGCCGCAGTTGAGGTATTCCACCGCGCCAACCTGGCGGATCTCGGCATGGTGGATGTGCCCGCAGACAACGCCATGGAAGCCACGCCGGGTGCACTCGTGGGCGATGGCGTCCTCGAAATCGCTGATGAAGTTCACCGCGCCCTTGACCTTGTGCTTGAGGTACGCCGACAACGACCAGTAACCATAGCCATAACGGGCCCGCCAGTGGTTGAGCCAGCGGTTGAGCACCAGGGTGAACTCGTAGGCGCGGTCGCCGAGGAAGGCCAACCAGCGGTGGTAGCGGGTGATCACGTCGAACTGGTCGCCATGGATCACCAGCAGGCGCCGGCCATCGGCGGTCAGGTGTTCCGCCTCGTCCACCAGTTGGATGTTGCCCAGGACCAGCTTCGAGTAGCGGCGCAGGAATTCGTCATGGTTGCCAGTGACGTAGATCACCTCGGTACCGCGCTTGCTCATGGTCAACAGGCGGCGGATGACGTTGGTGTGTGCCTGGGGCCAGTAGATGCCGCCGCGCAGCTTCCAGCCATCGATGATATCGCCGACCAGGTAGAGGCGGTCGGCCTGGTAACGCTTGAGGAAATGCGACAGGTGCTCGGCCTGGCAATCCCGGGTGCCCAGGTGCACGTCGGAGATCCACAGGGTGCGCACGCGCTGCTTGCGTGACGGGCGGGCGAGTTCGACGTGGGTCATGGGGTGGCCTCCGGCGCTGTTTGCTGGAGACTGGCAGGTCCAGGTGACAGGCTGGTGGCAGTCGCGTGACGGCTGGTCGTGCGTTGGCAAAAGCGCTGTGGAAACCGGCTTGCCAATGATCAGGCCCCGCCCGCTGTGTACAATGGTGCCCTGCCCAGGAGGCCCCCCATGCACACAGGCCCGCTCCTTTCCCTGCGCCATTACCGCGATGACCTGATCGCCCACAGCCATGAGCACCCACAACTGGTGTTCGGCCTGCGCGGGCGCCTGGACTTCGAGGTGCAAGGCCGCGGCGCACGGATCGACCGCCAGGACCTGATGGTGGTGCCGGCCGGCACCCACCATACCTGTGGCAGTACGGCCGGCAGCCATTGCCTGGTGCTGGACATCCCGGGCGAACACTGGTTACGCGAACAACTGGGCGAGCACGCCGACACCAGCCGCCGCCTGCTCGATCGCCCCGGCACCCTGGGCCTGGACAGCCGCCAACAGCAGTTGGTGGACTGGCTCGCCGCCAGCCCCGTGGACGACCCGCTGATCGCCCGCCAGGGCGCGGCCCTGCTGCTGGCCAGCCTCAACGCCCATGCCGCGCCCGGCGTGCCGCAACGGCGCCTGCCCTACGCGGCGTTCGATACCCATATCGAGCAGCATGCCGCCTACCCCCTGCAAGTGGCCGATCTGGCCCGCCTGGCCGGCCTCTCCACGGCACGCCTGCATGCGCGCTTCACCGCCGAATGCGGCCTGACACCCATGGACTACATCCGCCAGCGCCGCCTGCTCAAGGCTCGTCGCCTGCTCAAGGAAACCCAGCTGCCGGTCGGCGAGATCGCCGCCCAGGTCGGTTATAGCTCGCAGAGCGCCTTCAGTGCCGCCATGCTCCGAGACTTCGGCCACTCACCCATGGCCTTGCGCCGCGAGCCTGACGACAACTGACGCGAGGATGGCGACAGACACCCGCTGGCCATGCTCGTAGACTGACACCCCACCGCGAGAGCCCCTCGAACCTGAAGATGGACATACAGGGTCAACGACCGTTGTCACAAAGGATGACCATGAACCACCGCACCGCCCTCGGCGCCCTGCACATCGGCGCGCTGTTCTTCGGCCTCACTGGCGTCTTCGGCAAACTGGCCGCCAGCGCCAGCCCCGCGATCATCGTCTTCGGCCGCGCCGCCTTCGCGGTGCTCGCCCTGGGCCTGTTCGCCAGCCTGGCGCGCCAGAGCTGGCAGCCACTCAAGCGTCACGACCTGCGCCGCCTGTTGCTTGGCGGCGTGCTGCTGGCCGGGCACTGGGTGAGCTTCTTCGTCGCCGTCAAGGTCGGCGGCGTGGCCATCGCCACCCTGGGCTTCGCCAGTTTCCCGGCCTTCACGGTGATCCTCGAGGGCCTGCTGTTCCGCGAGCGGATCCGCCGCAACGAAGCGCTGCTGGTGCTGCTGGTCAGCATCGGCCTGGTGCTGGTCACGCCCGAGTTCGACCTGGCCAGCGAGGCCACCGGCGGGCTGCTCTGGGCGCTGCTGTCCGGCCTGCTGTTCTCGCTGCTGTCGCTGGTCAACCGTGCAGGCTCCGGGCGCCTGCCGGCGGTACAGGCGGCGCTGTGGCAGAACCTCGTGGTGGCCCTGTGCCTGCTGCCGGTGGCCGCCCCCGGCCTGGGTGTCGTCACGCCGATGGACTGGCTGTGGATCGCCCTGCTCGGCATCTTCTGCACCGGCGTCGCCCACAGCCTGTTCGTCGCCAGCCTGGCGGTGATCAAGGCGCGTACCGCCGCGGTGGTGTTCGGCATGGAGCCGGTCTACGGTATCGCCATGGCCTGGGTGGTGTTCGCCGAAACGCCGACCCTGCGCATGCTCGCCGGCGGCGTGCTGATCATCGTCGCCATCGTGCTGTCCAGCCGCCTGGCCGCCGAGCAGCCGCCCCGGCAACGGCCCATGGCCGAAGGCGCCTGATCAACGATCGTTGTGGCCCAGGTCACGCTGCGGATCGATATGGTCGCGCAGCCGCTGCTTGAGCACCTTGGCTTCGGGGAAGCCGCCATCGGCCTTGCGCTCCCAGAGCTGCACACCATCGCAGGTGATGCGGAACACCCCGCCGGTGCCCGGCTCCAGGGCCACCCGGCCGAGGTCGTCGGCGAACGTGCTCAACAACTCCTGGGCCAGCCAGGCAGCGCGCAGCAGCCACTGGCACTGGGTGCAATACGTGATAACGATTTCTGGCTTGGTATTGGCCATGGGTGGACCTCTCCTGGTGGGTGGCCGCTTATACTAGCGGTCTTTGCCCACCGCTTTGAGACCCACGATGCGCCGCCTGCTGTTCTGCCTCCTGCTGACGCTCACCTCCTTCACCGCCCTGGCTGCGGAACCCGCCCGGCCCAAGGTCGGCCTGGTGCTGTCCGGCGGCGCTGCCCGCGGCCTGGCGCATATCGGTGTGCTCAAGGCCCTGGAGGAACAGGGGGTGCGCATCGATGCCATCGCCGGCACCAGCATGGGCGCGGTGATCGGCGGGCTGTACGCCTCCGGCTATAGCGTCGAGGAGCTGGAGAAACTGGCCAGGACCCTCGACTGGCAACAGGCCCTGTCCGACGCACCGCCGCGCAAGGACGTACCGTTCCGGCGCAAGCAGGACGACCGTGACTTCCTGGTCAAGCAGAAGCTGAGCTTTCGCGACGATGGCAGCCTCGGCCTGCCCCTGGGCGTGATCCAGGGCCAGAACCTGTCCCTGCTGCTGGAGAGCAAGCTGGCCCACACCGCCGACACCCGCGACTTCGACAAGCTGCCGATCCCCTTCCGCGCCGTGGCCACCGACATCGCCAGCGGCGAGAAGGTGGTGTTCAGCCGCGGCCACCTGCCCCAGGTGATCCGCGCCAGCATGTCGATCCCGGCAGTGTTCGCCCCGGTGGAGCTGGACGGCCGCCTGCTGGTGGACGGCGGCATGGTCGACAACATCCCGCTGGACGTGGCCCGCGACATGGGTGTCGACCTGGCCATCGTGGTCGATATCGGCACACCCCTGCGCGACCGCAAGCAACTGGCCACGGTGGTCGATGTGCTCAACCAGTCGATCACCCTGATGACCCGGCGTAACTCCGAGGAGCAATTGGCCAGCCTGCGCAGCGAAGACATCCTCATCGAACCGCCCCTGGCGGCGTTCGGCGTGACCGATTTCGGCCGTGCCCAGGACATGATCGACGCCGGCTACCGCGCCACCCGCGCGCTCGATGCACGCCTGGCCGCGCTGCGCCAGGAGGGCGACAGCGGCTTGGCGATCGCCCGTTCGCCGCGCCAACGCACCCCCGTCATCACCGCGATCAAGGTGGAGAACGACTCCAAGGTCAGCGACGACGTGATCCGCTACTACATCCGCCAGCCCCTGGGCGAGCCGCTGGAGCTCGACCGCCTGCAGACCGACATGGGCACGCTCTACGGCCTGGATTACTTCGACCGGGTGCAGTACCGGGTGGTGCACAAGGGTGACGACAACACGCTGGTGATCAACGCCCGAGGCAAGCGTGGCGGCACCGACTACCTGCGCCTGGGGCTGAACCTGTCGGACGACATGCGCGGCGACAGCGCCTTCAACCTGGGCGCCAGCTACCGGGTCAACGGCATCAACCGGCTGGGCGCGGAATGGTTGACCCGCGCCCAGATCGGCGACCAGCAGGAGCTCTACAGCGAGTTCTACCAGCCCCTGGACGTGGGCTCGCGTTACTTCATCGCGCCCTACCTGGACCTGGGTTCGCAGAACATCGAGGCGACCCTGGACAACGACCCGATCGCCGAGTACCGCCTGGAGCGCTACGGCTTCGGCCTGAACCTCGGTCGGCAGATCGGCACCTACGGCGAGGTGCGCTTGGGCGTGGGCAAGGCCTGGGGCGAGGCCGAGGTGCGCATCGGCGACCAGGACCTGCCCAAGGTCAGTTTCAACGAGGGCTTCTACGAGCTGAAGTACTCGTTCGACACCCTCGACAACCTGTACTTCCCCCACAGCGGCGAAGAGATCGGCCTGAGCCTGCGCAAGTACGACACCTCCCTGGATTCGGACGAGAACTACCGGCAATGGATCTTCAACCTGGACAAGGCCTTGAGCATCGGCCCGAACACCTGGGTACTGGGCGGGCAATACGGCCGTACCCTGGACAAGACGGAGGTGGTGACCTCGAGCTTCGTGTTTGGCGGCGCCCGGCAGTTGTCGGGCTTTCGCCAGGACTCGGTATCCGGCCAGAACATGAGCCTGGTGCGCATGGTCTACTACCGCCGCCTCACCCCTCGGGCCTACCTGCCGCTGGACTTCCCGCTGTACCTGGGCGGATCACTGGAACGCGGACGGGCGTGGAACAACGACAACGAATTCGACAGTGGCTACATCAATGCGGCGAGCATCTTCCTCGGCCTGGAGACACCGCTGGGCCCGCTGAACCTCAGCTACGGCGCCAACAGCGAGCACGAAAAGGCGGTATACCTCAACCTCGGGCACACGTTCTGAGCGGCAAGCTGCAAGAAAAAACGGATCGCGTGGGCAACATCGATCCGCTTGTTCTTGTGGCTTGCCGCTTGAAGCTTGTAGCTCGAAGCTCAGGACTTCTCGAGATTGGCGAGGATCTTGGCGTGCACCCGCATGCAGACCTCCAGGTCGGCCTCGTCGACCCCGGTGAACAGCTCCACCCGCAAGGCATTGGCGATGGTCTCGATCTGCTCGATCAACGGCTTGGCCGGCGGGCACAGCAGGATCTTCTTGGCCCGCCGATCCTCCATCACCGCCTGGCGACGCACCAGCCCCTGGCTCTCCAGGCTGTCGAGCAGGCGTGCCAGTGTCGGGCCTTCGACGCCCACGCTCTGGGCCAACTCGCGTTGGGTCGGCGCCTCCTCGAAACGGGCCAGGTGCAGGAGCACCAGCCAGCGGGCCTGGGACAGATTGAGCCCAGCCAGGCGGCGGTCCAGCTCGGCACGCCAGCCGCGAGACATCTGCGCCAGCTGCATGCCGAAGCGGTGTTGGTTGTCGGTCAGGGGCATAAGCAACTCTATGGATAGAACTAATTGTTAGTCAGCTAACCATGCCCCGGGCCAACAGGCAAGGCTCGCCAGCCCGGAAACGTCCGATAATCGTCAAAAAGGATGACAAAGGTCAGCGGATGGCCGAAATGCCGGCGATCAGAGTTCGAACTCCGCCGCCAGCGCCGCCCGTACGCAATGCAGTACCCCCTCCGGCACCCGCGACCCGAACTGCGGGATCACCGCAGACACCGGCGGCAACTCGCCTTCGCCATCGAGGAAGGTGTCCTGCACCTCCATCAACAGGTCCTCAGGCAGATCCAGGGCCTGCTCCAGGCTCAGTTCCTGGCGGCCGATGGCCTCGGCCAGCAAGTTGTAGACATTCTTCTCGGTGCAGTCGAGCTGGCCGGCGATCTGTGCCGGGGTCATGCCGGCGCGAGCCAGGCTGACCAGTTCGTGACGCAGGTCGAGCACCACCTTCGGCGCCGCTTCGCCGCTGCCGCCGTTGAGCACCTCGAGGAAGGCCTGGCCGTAGCGCTCCAGCTTGCGCGCACCGACCCCACTGACCTGGGCCATCTCGGCGAGGCTGGTCGGCTGGCTGCGCAGCATCTCCAGCAGCGTCGAGTCGGGGAAGATGACATACGGCGGCACGCTGTGTTCCTCGGCCAGCTTGCGCCGCAGGGCACGCAGGGCCTCCCACAGCTCGCGCTCCTCGCCACGCACCAATTGGCTGGCCGGGCTGCCGCCGGAGGCCTTGGCCACGGCCTGCGGCTTGAGATCGCGGCGCAGTTGCAGGTTCACTTCGCCACGCAGCAGCGGCCGGCAACTGTCGGACAGCCGCAGGCCGCCGTAGCCCTCCAGGTCGATGTCCACCAAGCCACGGGCCACCAGTTGACGGAACAGCGAACGCCATTCGACCTCCGCCATGGCCTTGCCGACACCGAACACCGAAAGCTTCTCATGGCCGAAGTTGCGCACCTTCTCGGTGTCCTTGCCCAGCAGCACGTCGACCAGGTGGCCGACGCCGTAGCGCTGGCCCGTGCGGTACACCGCCGACAATGCCTGGCGGGCCGGCTCGGTGGCGTCCCAGGTCTGGATCTGGTCGACGCAGTTGTCGCAATGGCCGCAAGGTTGCTCGAGGACCTCGTCGAAATACGCCAGCAGGGCCTGGCGGCGGCAGCGGGTTTCCTCGCAGAGGGCGAGCATGGCGTCGAGCTTGTGCTGCTCGATGCGCTTGTGGCGCTCGTCGCCGTCGGAGTTCTGCAGCATCTGCTTGAGCATCACCATGTCCTGCAGGCCGTAGGCCATCCAGGCGTCGGACGGCAGGCCATCACGGCCGGCACGGCCGGTTTCCTGGTAGTAGGCTTCCAGCGACTTGGGCAGGTCCAGGTGGGCGACGAAGCGCACGTTGGGCTTGTCGATGCCCATGCCGAAGGCGATGGTGGCGACCATGATCAGCCCTTCCTCGTTGAGGAAGCGGTGCTGGTTGGCCGAACGAGTCTCGGCGGCAAGGCCTGCATGGTAGGGCAAGGCCGGGAAGCCCTGCTCGCAGAGGAAGGCGGCGGTTTCGTCGACCTTCTTGCGTGACAGGCAGTAGACGATACCGGCGTTGCCCCGCCGCTCGCCGAGAAACGCCATCAACTGCTTGCGCGGCGACTCCTTGGGCACGATGCGGTAGAAGATGTTCGGCCGGTCGAAACTCGACAGGAAACGCTCGGCCCCCTGCAGGTGCAGGCGCTGGACGATCTCTTCGCGGGTGCGCATGTCGGCCGTGGCGGTCAGGGCGATGCGCGGCACATGGGGGAACAGCTCGGCCAATTGGCCCAACTGCAGGTACTCGGGACGGAAGTCGTGGCCCCATTGCGAGACACAGTGGGCCTCGTCGATGGCGAACAGGGCGATGTCCAGGGTGCGCAGGAACTCCAGCATGCGCGGCTGCACCAAGCGCTCCGGCGCCAGGTACAAAAGCTTCACCTCGCCGCGGCGCAGGCGCCCGGCCAGCTCGCGTTGCTGCTCGGGGCTCAGGGTCGAGTTCAGCGACGCAGCGGCTACGCCCAGCTCGTCGAGGGTAGCGACCTGGTCATCCATCAGCGCGATCAGCGGCGAGACCACGACCGCCAGGCCTGGGCGCAACAGCGCCGGCACCTGGAAGCACAGGGACTTGCCACCACCGGTGGGCATCAGCACCAGCGCATCGCCGCCACTGGCCACGCATTCGATGATCGCTGCCTGGCGCCCCCGGAAACTGTCGTAGCCGAAGATATCCTTGAGGACACGCTGAGCCTGTTCGAGCATTGCACACTCCAAAATCGCCATACCATCCTGGACACAGGCTGGACGAAAAACCCGCTGCCCACACTCGTGAATGCGTAAGCGGCTTTTGCCGGAGGACCGGGAAACGGCGCCCCTGGATGAAAAATCGCGGATTATACCCCACTGCCCGGCTGCACAGGGTGCCCCGGGATCTTCCCGCGACAGACGTTCCCTTTGCCCCGCATCCGCCGCAAGGTGCTAGAATTCACTATCGTTTATTCCCCCAAGGTAGCCCTGTAATGTCCTTCGCCGAGCAATTGACCCGCCTGCAAGCCTTCCTCGACGCCGACGATCTGCACGAGGAAGCGCTGGACTACGTCGCCGCCCATGGCTACCTGACCGCGCTGTCGATCTGCTCGGAAGACGTCCCCGAGCGCGAGTGGATCGACGCGCTGTTCGCCGAAGAGCCCCACTACGCCAGCGAAGCCCAGCGCACCGAGATCGAGGCCACGCTGGTGGCGCTCAAGGCGCATATCGGCCGCCAGCTGGCCAGCGACGACGAATTCGAGCTGCCTTGCGACCTGGACCTGACCGACGAGCCGGACGATTCCGACCTGCGCGGCTGGTGCATCGGCTTCATGGAAGGCGTTTTCCTGCGGGAGGAAGCCTGGTTCGAGAACGCCGAGGAGGAAGTCAGCGAGATGCTGCTGCCGATCATGGTCGGCTCGGGCCTGTTCGACGAACAACCCGAGTTCGCCGACATCGCCAGCAATGCCAGCCTGCAGGACGACATGATCGTGCAGATCCCCGAGGCACTGACCGCGCTGTTCCTGCTGCTGCACGCCCCTGACGAGAAACCGGCCCTGCTCAAGCCGCGCCATCACTGAGCCGGCTGTGCGCTACCTGCTGCTGGCCATTGGCTGGCTCAGCGTTGCGCTGGGGGTGCTGGGAATCTTCTTGCCGGTGTTGCCCACCACGCCCTTCCTGCTGCTCGCGGCGGCCTGTTTCGCCCGCAGCTCGCCGCGTTTCCACCATTGGCTGGTCCATCACCCCAAGCTGGGCCCGTGGATCCGCGACTACCTGAGCGGCGCCGGCATCCCGCTCAGGGGCAAGGTCTACGCCATCGGCCTGATGTGGGCCAGCATCAGCCTGTCGTGCTACCTGGTACCGCTGTTCTGGGCGCGCGCCTTCATGCTCGCCAGCGCGGTGCTGGTGAGCTTGTATATTCTCAAACAGAAGACCTTGCGCCGGCCTGGTTGAAAAAATTCCATGTGCCTCACAACGATCGTTTTTTCCCGCCACTCGGCAGCCTATTTCTTACTTCGCCTAGCATTTGAAACCACTTGTTTCTAATAACGCCTTACGAAGTTCAGATAGCGAAATATCCTACAAAGTTTTAGGAAGCTAAAAATCCCCCAAGAAGTGATTCCTCGCTAGTGTTCAGGCTCACCCTAAGCACCCTGGCTGCTCATGAGGATCACCCATGTTCGATAAAACCGATCTGCGTAATAAGAAAAGCAATACGGCAAGCCGTGCTTATGACGTCACTGAAAGCAGAGTACAGGTTTTGCTCGAAGAATCCGCATGGATCAATAATCCCTCGTCCCATGACACCTCCCCACCTAGGTCTCCATCGAAGCCCATAGGCTACCCAGCCGACCCCGAGTTCCGGTTGCGTGGTGGCTACGCCAACCCAATGGTTGATGCCGCAATGCCTCTGTTTGGACTGGCGATGCGCTTACGGACACTGGACGCGCTTCCCCATATCGTCGAAGTGCGCGAGAAAGTGCACAACCAGATTTCGGCCATCCTTGAGGAAATGGCCCAGAAAGGTTATGAGCCCGCCCAACTGCAGGCCTATTCATATGCACTGTGCCTGCACCTCGATGAAATCGTCATGTGCAGGCCGTGGGGCAAGAACTCTATCTGGAGCGAGCGGCCACTGCTGAGTGATTTCCACCAGGAAACCCAAGGTGGCGAGAAAATTTTCAAGATCCTGTCACAGATGATGCAGGAGCCGCAGCGTTTCAAGGACGTTCTGGAATTCACTTACTTGTGCTTGTGCCTTGGCCTGAAAGGCAAGTACGCCATCGAGCCCAGGGGCGACGAATTATTGCAAGCGCTGCTCAACGAAATATACGCAGTGATTCGAGAACTTCGTGGTCCGGTCCCGAAAGAACTGTGCGACCCATTGAGCAACGTCGCCCCTCGTAACTTTCGTATGAAACGACAGTTGCCATGGTGGGTTCCTCTGGTGATCTCCGCTGTGATCATGGCAGGTATATATAGCTATTACAGCTACCGTCTGAACCTGATTACTACGGAGGTATTACAGTCACTCGACGGCATTCTGCAGCAGTAACAGGCAACTGTTCGATAACCCCGCATCAAGTTGTTGCGGGATTGACCTCGTCAAACAAAGGCCATTGCCCTTCGAGAATTGCCATGCCTAGCCAATCCGATCTGCGTTACAGCTTCCAGCCCCTTGTTGGCAACGCCTTGTTCGAGGTGGTGTCGTTCAAGCTCCACGAAGCCCTCAGCACACCCTTCACGTTGCACCTGGAGCTGGTCAGCTTCGACGACGATGTCGCCTTCGGCGAACTGCTCGACAAACCCGTCCTGTTCACCCTCTGGCGCGGCGAACGCCCGTTGCGCTACGTGCACGGCCTGGTCAGCAGCTTCAGCCAGGGCGAGAGCGGTTTCCACCGCACCTACTACCACGCCCTCGTCGAACCCCAACTGGCCCGCGCCAGCCTGCGCTCGAACTGGCGCATCTTCCAGCAAAAGAGCGTCCCACAGATCCTCGAACTGATGCTCAAGCGCCAGGGCATCACCCAGTTCGAGCTGGGCACCAGCTTCGAGCACCAGGTTCGCGAGTTCTGCGTCCAGGCCGGCGAGACCGACCTCGAGTTCATCACCCGCCTGGCCGCCGAGGAAGGCTTCGTCTACCGCTTCGAGCACAGTGCCAAGCAGCACAAGCTGCTCATCACCGACCGGCTGCTGTCGCTGGGGCTGATCAGCCGAGGGGCCCGCGAGCACGACGACGAGGATGACGGCTTCTTCGAGGACGATGAACCCACCGCTCCCCACACCGTGCTGTACCTGGCCAACAGCGGCGGCGACCAACCCAGGCCCTGCCTGCGACGCCTGCGCTACAGCGAACAGGTGCGCAGCACACGCCAGGTGCAGCGCGACTACACCTTCACCAACCCTGGCTACCGCCAGGAACATGCCGCGAACGCCCCTGAGGTCGTTCACCCGGCGCTGGCGTATGAGCGCTTCGACTACCCCGGCCGCTACAAGCGCGATGCGGTCGGCAAGCCCTTCACCGAAACCCGCCTCACGGCCCTGCGCCATGACGCCCGTATCGCCGACGTCAAGGGCGACGACGCGCGCCTGCAACCGGGCCTGAGCTTCAACCTCGTCGGCCACCCGCGCGAAGACCTCAACGCGCACTGGCGGGTGATCCGCGTCACCCATGAGGGCAGCCAGCTCACCAGCCTCGAGGAAGAAGCGGCCGGTGCCCATCAGGGCACACGCTACGAGCAGACCGCCGTACTGGTCCCCGGCATGGCCGAGTGGCGCCCCGAGCCCCAGCCCAAGCCGCGCATCGACGGCCCGCACATGGCCACCGTGGTCGGCCCGCCCGGTGAAGAGATCTATTGCGATGAGTGGGGCCGGGTCAAGGTCAGCTTTCCCTGGGACCGGGAAAGCAAGGACAACGAGTTCAGTTCCTGCTGGGTGCGGGTATCGCAAGCCTGGGCCGGGGGTAGCTGGGGCTCGATGGCCATCCCGCGCATCGGCCAGGACGTGATCGTCCAATACGTCAATGCCGACCCCGACCAACCCATGATCACCGGGCGCACCTATTGCGGCAACCAGCTACCGCCCTACGAACTGCCCAAGCACAAGACGCGCATGACGATCAAGAGCCAGACCCACAAGGGCAAGGGGTTCAATGAACTGCGCTTCGAGGATGAGCTGGGGCAGGAGGAAGTGTTCATTCATGCGCAGAGGGACCAGAACAATGTGGTCAAGCATGATGAGACCACACAAGTCGGGAATGACCGCAGTGAGCGTGTCGAGCGCGACGAAACGATTTCGATTGGGCAGGACCGCAGCGAGGATGTAGCACGGGATGAGTCCGTCAGCATTGGGCAGAACCGACTGCATGAAATCAGCAACGACGACAGCCTGACCATCGGCCGCACCCACACCATTGTCACTGGCCAAGACCGAATCGAAACAGTAGGCAACCACCGGCAGGACATAACGAAAGCTAACCATTCGATAGAAATCGGCGGCCACCTCGAACAGGTGGTTGCCGGCCACAGCACACTGCAAACCGGAGATGCCATCCGGCATACGACCAAGGTTTATGACATCGAGGTCAGCGAAAGCCTAACTATAAAAAGCCCTGCGGGCTTACTACGGATCGATGGCTCCGGCGTCACGCTGGATGGCGTGGCGCTCACGTTCACAGGGCCGATCAACCAGCAATCGGAGGGTAGCCAACACACGACATCGATCTCCGGCGTGCCGGAGCCCGGTGAGCCCATTTGCCTCAGTTGCCTACTCAAGGCGATCTCGGACGGACGCAACATAATCCGCATGGAGGACGTAAGCTGATGCACAACCCATTCATCAACGCACTGGTCAAAGTGCTGGAAGAGTCTGATCGGTATCGACTGAGCGCCATTGTCGAAATGGCCAACCTCCTCCCCTCAACGCGCGAAAAGCTGACGCAATATTACTCAGAGCGAAGCTGGCCACTTCTGCAGCAAGCTCAATTCTCCAACTTGCGAACAATAGGTCCTTGGTTGATCGGCGCTCGACCTGGTGCTGGTGTATCGGCCCAGTACGACTTTCAATGGCAGCTCGCCCAAAGTGCAGTTGATGCTGTATGCGGTTGGATTGTCAGCGCGCTGCCACCCGCACAATTAGCGCAACATCTGAGCCAAGCCAATATTGTCACTGGAACTCACGGGCAGCTGTACCTTCTGCGTTACCACACTGCCGCCAGTCTGCAGGTATTGGATGCGCGACGTGACCTGCCGGGCGTCAGCGAGTGGCTGGCGCCAATCCATCGCTGGTGGGCTCCCGTGGCTAACCCGCACAAAAAACTGTGGCTGCAGATCTCTGGCGATAATCGCCCGCAAGCCACTCACGTTCCACCTATCACACTCGATGAGAAGTGCTGGAGAGCATTGGCGGGTGACCCCTTGTGCTATCAGCTTGCCGAACTGCTCAAGCACGAGCAGTCCGGCCCGACATTGGCCACTAACTGCCACGGTACGCGGCTTGGCCTGATACAGCACTACCTGACACAAGCCTGTCAACAAGGCCTGAGCCGTGAAGACGATCTCATCACTTATGTATTGATGATGTCCCGCAATGGCGAATTACTCAGCAAGATGCCGGCCTGGCAAGAAGCGCTTGCCGCCACCCGCGACCAGCAATCCTCTCTGATCGACAACATGCAGGCCTACCTGCGTTCTACAGTCTGAGGACTACTCATGAATTCACTCATCGAAACCCTCGAGCTGTGCAAACGAATCAATTCCGGCTACAAGCCGGCCCTGAGCAACAGCCCGGTCGCCTCCTGCACACGTCGCTTCGAACTACTGCCATTGCGCTACGCCGCCATCGGCGGTAAGCCAGCCCAACGCACCCGTTTGCCTAAGTTACCCAGCCATCTGGCCCCTTTCCAGGATGTCGGCGAACTCAACCAATCGAGCTACGCAATTCGCCCCCTGCGCGAGGGTTTTCTCTATCTGCTGATCAAGCGCCAACGGGTTGAGGAATATGAGTGGCACAGTCAGTATCGGGTGGCCTCGAACGGCTCGCTGCGATACATCAGTGCCGAGGCCCCTTGGGAGCCCGCTTCCAGTTCGTCCACACTCGATGAGATGATTCGCGGCTTCGGCTGGACCATCACCCTGTACGACCTGGATGATATCCAGGAGCTACGCCCACTCTTCAGCCCCTCCCCCCTGACACCGCGCATGCTCGACAATTACCGCCTGCTCGAAGATGAATACCGCAGCAGCTTGCCAACGATCGATATCGAGCGCTTCATCCAGCCCGCCGATGCACCGCCGCAAGCCCATGTGCTCAAATACGATCAACTGGACTGGGTGGCCGACTTCAAGGCACAGGACGACCCACAACTGAAAGCGCTGCTGGACATGCAGCCGTTCAATAGCGGCCAGATCGTGTCGCCGCAGGCCTCACGGCAGGCGCTGGCACCTGCCGTCAATCAAACCAAGCCACGTGGTGCTGCCATCGTGATCGAGGATGCCATTGGCATCACGCAGGAACTCAATGCGTGGCGCAATGCGGCCATTGATGACGTGCGGACACAATGGCTGCGGCGCAACGTGGAACCCGGCGTAGACAACGAACGCAAACTGCTGGTCGCACAGTCCTTCCTGGAAATAGAGAGACTCTACCCGCAGATGATGGCCGACCAGATCGTCAAACGCGAAGTCATGGCCGAGACCATTCGTAACCAACCGACCACACCAGTAGAGTTCTACGCGTTTTCCGAACGGGCCAGGAAGCAGGCCGACGAACACGATGCACGCATCAAGCCCCATCTGGATCAGTTCGAACGTGAGGTCCGTGCCAAAGTCCAGGCCCGCCAAGACGCCGGGGAGTTCAAGGCCAAGTTCGACAAGAAGTACGGATACCTGGTCGACCGCCAAGCGATGCACACTCAGCTCGAAAGTTTCGAGCAGGTTATGCAGCACGCCCAACAGGCCGCAGAAGACCGTGCCAAGGACCATGTGCGCTGGTTGATTAGCGAACGACTGCTGCAGGCGCTGGATCGCTACGACAACTCCGACCTGATCAATGGCCTGGCCTTTGCCGAGCAGAGCGGCCAATGCGTGATCGGCATGGAGTTCAGTGAGCTGGGTTCGAAACTGCTGGATCACTGGTGGCGCAGCGCGCCGGGTGAGCGGGCGAACCTGGCGATGCGGGGCGTCACCTACAACCAGGATGATATTCGCAAAGAACTCACAGCCCTGCGTGAAGCCGCCAAAGCCCTACCGCCATCACAATCGTCCCTGGAGTTGCCGGAATCGCTCGCCCGGCAGGCACACACCGCAGCCAATGCCTTTGCGCGTATCAACACCCTGTACGAAGAGCTACAAAGCCAGAGCAGCACCGCAAGCATCGGTTTATACGCCTGGTATGCCGCGCTTGGTCGGCAGGTGCTGAGCACCGCAGCGCCCAACAGCATGGACCGTGCACTACATTATGGCCTGCGCCTCACGCTGTTCGCTTCGGTTCATCAGACAGCTGTCGACGTTCGCCTGGGCGAAGCGGCTCGAGGTGGCCAGGTACTGAGCCCTCAGCGAAGCAGTGGCCAAGTTGCACGCTACCTGGATCAGGCGTGGGCGGAAGGGTTGATGCAGGCTAACAAGAGTGACTTCTACAAAGTCCGCGTCTCTGCCTTAGTGTGCCTGCTGGAAGGGATGCTGATGGCGTTCAAGGCGCAGGAGTTGCCTGACAGTGATGAGCGACTAAAAACAGAACTCATGGCTGCCGCCATGACCTCCGCGGCAGCAGGTTTCGAAATTGGCGCCAGCTATGTCGAGCAGGTAGTGACACGCTATGGGGCAAATAGCGTGACGGGGAAAGGTGCAGTGGTAACCTTGGGGCGATTGAAGCTCTGGGGGGCTGGACTGGCTGGGATGGGGGGAATGGTTCTGGCGTGGTGGGATTTTGCGGATGGGATTGAGCACTTTAAAAGAAGTTTAGGGGGACTTACTGTGCAGAGGCGGAAGGAGTCTAAGCTTCTAGCTACTGCTTACACTTCACGTGCGATGGCGACAATAACACTATCGCTGGCGGAATTAGGATCTGCCATTGCGATTGCAAAGCCATTTTTCGACTATCTAGCACAGAGCAGCAAAAGCAGAATCACAACTCTACTAGGCCGTTCTATGGGAATGCTTGCAGCGAAACTGGGAACACAAGCTGCTCGCCTACTGCTCTCACGGCTAATTCTTGGAGCTTTCTGGATCGGTCTAGCGTTGACGCTGATCATTTTCGTACTTGAAGACGACGCTCTAGAAAAGTGGTGTAAGCACAGCACTTACCGCATCGACAATCATTCGAAACCTTATGACGAACAAGAAGAGCTAGCGGCTTTACATGCTGCATTCAGCGAGGTCCTGTAATGTATCTTATTGAATGGGGACTTTGGCAAGCCTCCATCGAGCCAGAGCCCAGACGAAAAGCAACCGATGCAGAAGCAACAGCGAATGACACATATGCCATCAAAGATTTCTATGAGAGCGACCTAAAAGAGGAAATACATTTCAATTCAGTCAGCAACACCCCTCGCACGCGCGGCCCCGTATTTTCTTTCAATGACACTTATATGGATATGCGCTGCGGGGGAACAGAAGAGAAACGCGGACTCATTACACTTGCAACGTTAGGCGGAATAGCCCCAATGATATTTACAGCCACACTTTTGGCCCTCGGATTTATCTGGATAGACATCACCGACCCAGCAATGCGCTCCCCTATTTCAATGCTAACCACGTTGATCATGCTATCACTTGACGCAGCCATAATTTACCTCTACTCGAAATATGGATTTCACCTTACTCGTCTGGAAATAATCACCAGCCGCCACCTCCTCATTCGCTTCAATCGAAAAACCCAGCAGGTTCACCTACATCGCCCTAGCTATTGTGGTGGGATCGTTACATTTCCGTGGAAAACAACAGCAAGCACGGCAACTTACCCTGAGGATGACGCCTGCAGTTTAGGGGTGAGGCTCGGTTTGATATGGCACCCTAGCCGAACCGGTCTTCCCCATATGGAAGTGGCATTTCTTGGCAAGCAAGGCCAAGGTGGCAGTGAGCTGCGTGACGAATGGGAGTTCATCCGCCGATACATGGAAGAAGGCCCGGAGTCCGTCCCTCGCCCACGCCTGAGCACCCAACTACCTTCCCCTATCCGGGCATTCAGCGCTCAATTCGAAGGCCTCGGTCGATTCTTCCGCAAGAGCAGTTGGTTACTGAAAGCCATCCTGCTCATGGTTTGGCCAGCTTTCGTCATTATCGGCACTGCACACTGGGTGAGCCTGATGCTGTGCTGGAGGCCACATTGGCCGAAGGTCATTCGCGAAGCAGGAATGCCCGGCAAGCCAGTCCCACCACTGACAACCCTGAGTGACTACCCGTCAGAAATACAGAAGCGCCTACTCGCCAACGCTGACCGCTGGCGGCTCAAGCCTGGCAAACGCCCATAAAAGAAACTCCGCCCTTAGGACGCCAAAACACAAACGGAAGATAGCTGATTAAATACTTCCTTTGTGCAGTTGAAACTTACCCACGAGCCCACTCATCGTCTCTTCAAAACAGCGACGATCAAGTTTCACGCTATCTGGATCAGACTTGGCAGCCAGCGTTACCGAGGCAAGAACTCGCCCAAGATATCAAAAAAAACAACATCATGACTACCTCCCCGCCAATAAATTACTGGCCAGATCGCAATACCCCAGACGCTCATACCGAAATCACAATCCAGAAGGATAGCCAATGAACATCCCCGATCGCGCCCTAGGATGGAAATACGACCTTCCTGCTCCAGGCGTTCCTAGCCATCTAGAAAAAACAGCAACTCACGCAGTCCCCTCACCAAACCACATTGACGAAGCCTACATAGAGGTACCAAGGTCAACCTTTAGGATCAGAGGTTATTGGACTGTAGGAGGCAGCATACTGCTCCTTGCAGGATTTATTATGCTTATATTTTTTACTTACCTCGATTTGGCCTCGACCGCCAAAGTAGATTTAGAATCTACAGCCATCATCGCCTCATCTTTCGCTCTAGCTTTCGCGCTAACAATTCCCTACATCCGAATGGATATTGGGCACCCTCGCGATCAACCGATACGTTTCAACAGGCACCGCCGAAAGGTCTATTTCTACCAATATAGATTCGACCGACTTAATCCCTTTGGCCACAAGAATTGGGGCGTCAAGCCTGTCGCCTACGACTGGGATGACCTCACCGCCGAGGTCTACAGCATATACGCGCCCCTAGGATACGGGGGGCTGCTTGAAAATGTAATGATATCGGTCCGCAAACCTGGCACTGATGAGGTGATCGACCGCGTGTTTTTCACTAGCGACATAGAGCAAGGCAAACAGTACTGGGCAATTACCAGGCTTTTCATGCAACAAGGCGCCGAAGCACTTCCGGATTTCGTCTATCCGCCTACGGATTGGAACAGTGAAGATCTAGCCAACCCATTCGAGCGACTAGCACCCAAGGTGCAATGGCCAGCAGACATGGACCTGGAGTCCCGTACCGCACCGAGTGAAGGAGATCATCAATGAGGCCAGTAGTACTTGTAGGTCATCGTCACGACTGCCCGTTACACGGTGCTGGCACAGTAGTTACCGGCAGCGCCAACTACACCTTCAACGGCAAGGCGGTTGCCAGGGTTGGCGACCGCATCAGTTGTGGGGCTTTAATTATCAGCGGCTCGACGGGCTATTACATCGAGGGTAAGGCCGTCGCACGCCAAGGTGATCATACCGACCACGGCGGTGTGCTGATCGATGGGGATACTGACTGGCTACTTGAATGATGGGCCTTCATTATCCACGGCGCCTCCGTATTCGCAGTATTACCTGTACCGACCTATTCGCGGGCAAGCCCGCTCCCACAGAGCCCTCCGTCAGCAGTATGCTCTCTGCACGGCAGAGCAACCCAAAGGGCTAACGAATCCCTCACAGGTACACCGCAGCCTTGAAAACACGATGTACCTGCAGGAGCCGACTTGCCGGCGAAAGGGCCAGTAAACTCAGGCCAAATCACCTCACACCGTATCCACCTTCAACGAATGATCGTTGAGCATGCCATTGATGATGGTCGCCGTATCCTGCCCCGCCGCGATCATCCCTCCCGCACCCGCCGCGACGCCATAGTGCTGGGCAAGGTCGACCCCGGCCAGGTCGATGGTCTGGGTCGGCGCGGCGCCTGCCACGCTGCTGACCTCGATGGTCGAGACCACCTCGGTACCGGTGCCGTTGACCTTGAAGTGCAGGTAGTCGTCCAGCGACGCGGCGCTGGCGCTCTCCCCCTGGAGCAACTGCGACAGATCGAGACTGTCGCTGCCCGGCGTGAAGTCGGTGACCGTGTCATGGCCGGTGTCGCCCTTCTGCCAGACGAAGGTGTCGTTGCCGCTGCCACCGCTCAGGGTATCGTTGCCCGGCCCACCGATGAGAATATCGTTGCCCGCACCGCCCTTGAGCACGTCGTTGCCCAGCCCTGCGATGAGCAGGTTATCGGCGCCATTGCCGATCAAGGTGTCGTCATGGTCCGAGCCGATCAGGTTTTCGATGCCCACCAGGGTGTCGATACCGGCACCACCGGTGTCCTGCGGCCCGCCCGCGCTGAGGTCGACGACCACCCCAGCGTCGGCCGAGGCATAGCTGGCCGTGTCGATGCCAGCCCCACCGATCAGCAGGTCGTCGCCATCACCGCCCTGGAGGGTGTCGTTGCCCTCGCCACCCACCAGCACATCGTCGCCTGGCGTGCCGTCGAGGGTATGCTCGCCCGGGTAGACGATGCTCGCCGTGGCGGAGGCGCTGCCGCCTGGGTGGTCGTTGTGGGTATCGCTGCCGCTGAAGGCCCCGCGCTCGGCGTGGCTATAGTCGATCAGCATGTTGAGGTTGTATTTCTCTGCGGCCTTGTCGTTACCTGAAGCATCTGCCGCACGAGCCAGGTGGATGCTGTACACCCCGTCATGGCTGGCCGTGAAACTGTCGCCATTGGCAATGGCCTGGTAACCGCCGCTGGCCGCCTTCCATTCCATCATCAGGTTGCCCATGGGGTGGTCGTGGTCGAGCTTGAGGGTCTCGCCCTTGCGTAGGGTAACGTTGATCACATCCCCCTCGTTGGCGTTGCCATTGCTGATCGCCCCCAGGTAGCCCGCGATCACCAGGGCGGCGGTCATCGAGCCGAACGAGCCGGAGAAGGCGCTGCGGTGCAGGTCGAGAATCTTCTGGTAGGCGTTGGTGTCGCTGTCCCAGCAACTGACCATCTTGCTGTCGCGCACGTTGATGGTGATGGTCGTGGTGCTTTCATCGCCGTCTGCGTCGCGGATGGTGTAGACGAAGGTGTCGGTGGCGCCGGACGGCGGCACGCTGTTGGGTTTGGCGTGGTAGACCGCGTTGCCCTTCGCATCCAGCGTCAGGTAGCCGTACTGGCCCATCACCTGGGTATTGAGCTGGCCCGTCGCCGAGGATGAGGTGTCCGACCCGGCGCGCACGCCGACCACATACTTCCCGTCATTGACCACATCCGCGCCGACTATGTCGTTGTCCAGCACGTTGCCAGTCACCGTGCGGCCTTCGATCACCGAGGTTTCATCGCAATGTGCCCTGGGCACGTCGTCGACGATAGTGATGACGATGCTGTTGGTCGTCGTGTTGCCCAGGGAGTCCTTGACCTGGTAGGTGAAGGATTCGGTGACGGTATTGGGCCCATCGTTGCCAGGGGTCGGCGACTTTGGCGCCGAGGTCAGGGTATAAGTGTAGGTGCCGTTGCTGTTGAGGTGGATCTGCCCATACTGCCCCACGGCGTGGTCCATCAGGCTGTAGGTCAGCGCGCCCACGCCACCGATGACCGAGCCGGCCAGCGAGCCAGACGCCGTCTCGCCAGTCGAGTGCGGATCGCTGCCGGTCACGGTCCCGGCGGCCAGATCGTGGCCATCCTTGCACAGGTCCAGGGCCTTCTCGTAGACGGTGACGTCGCGGTCCTCGCAGGCGACCATCTTGCTGTCGCGCACGTTGATGGTGATGGTCGTGGTGCTTTCATCGCCGTCTGCGTCGCGGATGGTGTAGACGAAGGTGTCGGTGGCGCCGGACGGCGGCACGCTGTTGGGGTTGGCGTGGTAGATCGCGTTGCCCTTCGCATCCAGCGTCAGGTAGCCGTACTGGCCCATCACCTGGGTATTGAGCTGGCCCGTCGCCGAGGACGATGTGTCCGACCCGGCGCGTACACCGACCACGTACTTCCCATCACTGACCACGTCCGCGCCGACCACGTCGTTGTCGAGCACGTTGCCGGATACGGTCCCGCCCTCGATTACCGAGGTTTCATCGCAATGTGCCCTGGGCACGTCGTCGACGATGGTGATGACGATGCTGTTGGTCGTCGTGTTGCCCAGGGAGTCCTTGACCTGGTAGGTGAAGGATTCGGTGACGGTATTGGGCCCATCGTTGCCAGGGTTCGGCGACTGAGGCGCCGAGGTCAGCGTATAGGTGTAGGTGCCATCGCTGTTCAGTTGAATCTGGCCGTACTGGCCGGCAGCATTACCCACCAGGCTGTAGGTCAGTGCACCGACACCGCCGATGACCGAGCCGACCAGGGAGCCGGACGCCGTCTCGCCAGTCGAGTGCGGATCGCTGCCGATCACGGTCCCGGCGGCCAGGTCGTGGCCATCCTTGCACAGGTCCAGGGCCTTCTCGTAGACGGTGACGTCGCGGTCCTCGCAGGCGACCATCTTGCTGTCGCGCACGTTGATGGTGATGGTCGTGGTGCTTTCATCGCCGTCTGCGTCGCGGATGGTGTAGACGAAGGTGTCGGTGGCACCAGCCGGGGCCACGCTGTTGGGGTTGGCGTGGTAGACCGCATTGCCCTGGGCATCCAGGGTGAGGTAGCCGTACTGACCCATCACCTGGGTATTGAGCTGGCCCGTGGCGGAGGTCGAAGCATCGTTGCCAGCACGCACGCCGACCACGTATTTCCCGTCACTGACCACATCCGCACCGACTATGTCGTTGTCGAGCACGTTGCCGGATACGGTCCCGCCCTCGATCACCGAGGTTTCATCGCAATGTGCCCTGGGCACGTCATCGACGATGGTGATGACGATAGTGCTGGTAGTCGAATTGCCCTGTGAATCCTTGACCTGGTAAGTGAAGGATTCGGTGACGGTATTGGGCCCATCGTTGCCAGGGTTCGGCGACTGCGGCGCCGAGGTCAGCGTATAGGTGTAGGTGCCATCGCTGTTCAGCTGAATCTGGCCGTATTGACCGACGGCGTTACCCACCAAGCTGAATGTCAGTGTTCCCACACCACCGCTGACCGAACTCGCCAAAGACCCGGAAGCAGTCTCGCCCGTCGAATGCGGATCACTGCCCTCGACAGTACCCGCCGCCAGGTCGTTACCGTCCTTGAGCAAATCAAGCGATTTCTCGTAGACCGTCACACCAGTGTCGTCGCCCACTACCAACGAGCAATCATCAATCCTGATGGTGATGGTCGTAGTGCTCTCGTCACCGTCCGCATCGCGGATGGTGTAGACGAAGGTGTCGGTGGCACCAGCCGGGGCCACGCTGTTGGGGTTGGCGTGGTAGACCGCATTGCCCTGGGCATCCAGGGTCAGATAACCGTATTGGCCCATCACCTGGGTATTGAGCTGGCCCGTGGCGGAGGTCGAAGTGTCGTTGCCAGCACGCACGCCGACCACGTATTTCCCATCACTGACCACGTCCGCACCGACCACATCGTTATCCAGCACGTTACCGGCCACCGTACCGCCTTCGGTGACACTGGCGAAGTCGCTGTGAGCCGTCGGTACGTCATCGACGATGGTGATGACGATGGTGTTGGTGGTCGTGTTGCCCAACGAATCCTTGACCTGGTAGGTGAAGGATTCGGTGACGGTATTCGGACCGTCGTTGCCAGGGTTCGGCGACTGCGGCGCCGAGGTCAGCGTATAGGTGTAGGTGCCGTCGCTGTTGAGCTGAATCTGGCCGTACTGGCCAACGGCATTACCCACCAGACTGAACGTCAGCGCACCCACGCCGCCACTGACGGAACCGGCCAGGGACCCGGAAGCGGTTTCACCCGTCGAACTCGGATCGCTACCCTCGACAGTACCGGCCGCCAGGTCATTGCCGTCCTTGAGCAGATCAAGTGATTTCTCATGGACGGTCACTTCGCTGTCCGGCCCAGCGATCAGCGAGCAGTCATCAATCCTGATGGTGATGGTCGTAGTGCTCTCGTCACCGTCCGCATCGCGGATGGTGTAGACGAAGGTGTCGGTGGCACCAGCCGGGGCCACGCTGTTGGGGTTGGCGTGGTAGACCGCGTTGCCCTGGGCATCCAGGGTCAGGTAACCATACTGGCCCATCACCTGGGTATTGAGCTGGCCCGTGGCGGAGGTCGAAGTGTCGTTGCCAGCACGCACGCCGACCACGTATTTCCCATCACTGACCACGTCCGCACCGACCACATCGTTATCCAGCACGTTACCGGCCACCGTACCGCCTTCGGTGACACTGGCGAAGTCGCTGTGAGCCGTCGGTACGTCATCGACGATGGTGATGACGATGGTGTTGGTGGTCGTGTTGCCCAACGAATCCTTGACCTGGTAGGTGAAGGATTCGGTGACGGTATTCGGACCGTCGTTGCCAGGGTTCGGCGACTGCGGCGCCGAGGTCAGGGTATAGGTGTAGGTGCCGTCGCTGTTCAGCTGAATCTGGCCGTATTGGCCAACGGCATTACCCACCAGACTGAACGTCAGCGCACCCACGCCGCCACTGACCGAGCCAGCCAGGGACCCGGAAGCGGTTTCATCCGTCGAATTCGGATCGCTACCCTCGACAGTACCCGCCGCCAGGTCGTTACCGTCTTTGAGCAGATCAAGGGCTTTCTCATAAACGGTCACTTCGCTATCCGAAGCGGCGATCAGTGAACAGTCGTTCACGTTGATGGTGATGGTCGCGGTGCTCTCATCGCCATCCGTATCGCGAATGGTATAGACGAACACATCGCTGGCGCCGGGCGGGGCAACTGCGTTCGGGTTGGCCTGGTACACCGCGTTGCCCGCCGCATCGATGGTCAACGTGCCGTACTGGCCGACGATGGCAGTGTTCAGGTTGCCGATCGCCGACGTCGAGGTGTCGGCGCCGGCCCGTGCCCCCACCACCACATTGCCGGTGCCTGCCTGGTCGGCCCCCAACTGATCGTTGTGCAGGACATTGCCGCTGACGGTGCCGCCCTCGACCACGCTGGCGGTGTCGGCTTCGGCCGTAGGCACGTCATCGACGATGTTCACGTCCAGGCTGCCGGTGGCGGTACTGCCATCGGTATCCTTGGCTATGACGGTGAACTGCTCCTGCAGGCTGTTGTTGCCGCCGCCGTTGGGATGCCCCTCGTTGTCGAGCAGGGTATAGCTGTAGCTCACCACCCCGGTGGCGGGGTCGTAGCCGGTGATGGTCAGGGTATTGCCCAAGGGCGTGGTGATCGACTGCGGGAAGCCCGCCACGGTGCCGCCGCTGACCACGCTGATGCCGCCGACGTTCAGGCTCTGCAGGCCGTCCGGCGCACTCACGGTGAAGGTGCTGGCCTGGGTCAGGGCGCTCGGGTTCGGTGCGCTGCCATCGGCCAGGTGCTTCTCGTGCACGGTCAGTTCGCCACCTTTCACGTCCAGGCCGCCCAAGGTCACTGGGTCGTCCAGGTTGCTGACGTTCAGGGTCAGGGTCGCGGTGCTGGTATCGCCATCGGCATCGCGGAGGGTGTAGGTGAAGGTTTCCACCCCCTTGTCGCCACCGGGCAGGTTCTTGAAGTCTGGATCGTTGGTGTTGAGCGTGTAGGTGTAGGAGCCATCGGCAGCCAGCACCAGGGTGCCGTAGGTACCGGTGAAGGTACCGGCCACCACCGGGCCGCTCGGCACACGGTCGGCGCCCTGCAGGTCGTTGGCCAGGACATTGCCAGTCAGTTCGGTGTGCTGCTCGGTGGCGGTGACGGCGTTGGTGTCATCCCGTGCCTTGGGCACGTCGTCGCGGATGATCACATCCAGCGAACCAGTGGCGACATCGCCATCGCTGTCGCTGACCAGCACCGGGAAGTGCTCGCCCAGCGTGTTGCTCCCCGCCCCGTTCGGGTGCTGCTCGGCACCGCTGAGGGTGTAGCTGTAGCTCACCACGCCAGTGGCCGAGTCGTAGCCGGTGATGGTGAGCACATTGCCCAAGGGCGTGGTGATGGATTGGCCGACACCCGTCACCACCCCACCGGTGACCACACTGATACCACCGACACTGAGGTTGAACACACCATCGGGCGCCACCACCGTGAAACTGCCATGCTGGATCAGCGCCGACGGGGCGGCGGCCGAGCCGTCGGGCAGGTGGGCCTCGTCCAACAGCAACTCGCCAGGCTTGACGTCCAGCCCCTCCAGGCTCACCGGGTGATCCTCCGGCGGGTTCACCGGCGGTGGCTGCAGCGGTGCCCCCCGGTTGCCGTCGCCGTCCACGCTACGCTCGCCCAGGTAGCGGTTGGCAAGCTCCGGAATGCCATTGAAGCCCGCCGTGGGGAAGCCGATCTGCGGATCGACCCGCCCGGCGACCTCGGTCAGCATCACGAATGTGTGACCGCCGCCCAGGGCGCCTGGGGCACCATTGGCATTGTTGCCCGCGGCGGGGGCCTCGGCTTCTTCGGTCGGGTCGGCGCCCGCGGCGATGGCCTGTTGCAAGCGCTCGACATCGCTGAGCTGGGCCTGGCTGGGCGGCGTGTCGTGGGTCTGTACAGGAGGGGCGCGGTTGGCCAGCAGGTCCGTGGTCATCTCCAGGCTACTGTCGCGGCCCAAGGTGAGCTCGGCGCCGTTGTGCAAACGCACCGCCACGGCACCGGCGGCGCCGGTTACCAGCTGTTCGCCGGCGAACAGGCGGTCGCCCTCCACCAGCAGGCGACGGCCACCGTCGCTACCTACCGCCAATACCTGGCCGACTACCTTGCTGACCACACCGACTGACTTAGCCATGCGCATGCCTCCCCTGCCGATAGGCTTTTCGCAGCGACGGATAGGCCTGCCCAAGCGGCCAGCGGCCCGTCTCGTACACCTCGGGCCACTGTGGTCACGAGGACGACGAACGCCCCCTGCCGGGACGGATCCGACGATAGACTGATGGAAAATGGCCACTATTTAATGACAATTTTTTGTCGCCAAATTCCATCTTTGCCGTTGTCGCCTGTGTCCTTAGCTGCAAAAAATCTGGAACTTTTTCTGACGCCCGAAAAACGCCGAATGCAGTGGGTTTTACCGGTCCATGACTAGAACAATGTCCGGTATTTTCTGGACCGCATAAGTTTTTTTTCGCATAGCGTTTATGAAAAATTCTTCTTAGCTGGCCCGATAAATGTTCTTAGCTCTGTTGTTACAAACCTGAAACGGTTTCACCCTGCTTTTTTCGTCATTTTTTTGGCGATCGCAGGACCTCATTCGAGACCAGGGAGATGTACCCCATGCGCGTTCTGACCCCCATCACCAGTGCAATTCTGTTGGCCATGGCGTGTGCCAACGTTCAGGCGATGTCGATCACGGAGGCCGTCCAGAGCGCCGTGGACCAGCATCCGGAGATCAGTGCCAGCCGCAACAGCCGGCTTTCCGCCGACGAGGATGTGAAGTTCGCCCGCGGGGGTTACTACCCAAGCGTCGACCTGGTCGGCGGCTACGGCCGCCAGCGCTCGGACAACACCAATACCCGCGGCTTCAACCCAGACGGGACGCGCAACCACAACAAGGAAACCCTCAGCTACACCCAGTCGGAACTGCGCCTGCGGCAGATGCTGTTCGACGGCTTCAACACCGCCAACGAAGTGGGCCGCACCGAGGCGGTGGCCAACTCGCGTGCCTACTTCACCCAGGCCACGGCCGAGACCGTGGCCCTGCGCGCCGTCGAGGTCTACCTCGAAGTGCTCAAGCGCCGTGAACTGGTGACCCTGGCCAAGAACAACCTGCAGGCCCACCTGCGAGTCAACGACCAGATCGGCCTGCGCAGCGAACGGGGCGTGGGCAGCACCGCCGACCTCGACCAGTCCCGCGCCCGCCGGGCCCTGGCAGAGAACAACCTGGACACCGCCGAAGTCGACCTGGCCGACGCCGAAGCCAACTTCTACAGCGTGGTCGGGCGCCTGCCCGACGAGCTGGAAACGCCAGTGACCATCAAGGGCGAGGTGCCCACCTCCCTGGAGCAGGCGCGCCAGGGCATGCTGGAGAACAACCCCTACCTGAAATCGGCCCAGGCCGACGTGAACGCTGCCGAGCAGCAGTACGAAGTGGCCAAGTCGCCGTTCTACCCACGCCTGGACGCCGTGCTGGCCACCGGTGCCAACAACAACATCGCCGGCCAGCGCGGCCACGACAACAACGACTGGCAGGCTGGCGTCGAGCTCAGCTACAACCTGTTCCGTGGCGGCAGCGACAAGGCGCGCCTGCAATCGGACGCGCACAAGATCAACCAGGCCATGGACATTCGCAACAATGCCCTGCGCGAGCTCAACGAGAACCTGAGCCTGGCCTGGAACGCCATGAACAACGCCCGCAAGCAGACCCCGACCGCCCGCGAGTACGCCGAGACCACCCAACGGGTACGCGCGGCCTACCAGGACCAGTTCGGCCTCGGCCAGCGCACCTTGCTCGACCTGCTCGACAGCGAGAACGAGCTGTACAACGCCAACCGTCGCTACACCGAGGTGCGCTACACCGAGGAGTTCTCCATGTACCGGGTCCTGGCGACCATGGGCCAGTTGCTGGGCAAGCAGCGTATCTCGCTGCCACCGGAAGCCATCGCCAAGAGCGAAGTACGCAACCAGGCCAGGTTGCCCGAGATGCGTTGAGCCGGCACGAAACTGGATCGTTCGGATCGGGCCCCCACCGCGGCAGGAGTAGGCCATCGTGACCAGTATGCAAAGCGCGCAGCCGCGCCTAGATGTTGATGATCCGCTGCTCGATGGCCTGCTGATCCTGTGCCGGCTGCACGGCTGCACGGCCAGCCGCGCCAGCCTGTGCAGCGGGCTGCCCCTGGCCGAGCAACGGCTGGCCCAGGACCTGCTGCCCCGCGCCGCCGCCCGTGCCGGCCTGCAGGCCCGTCTGTTGCGCCGGGAGCTGGCCGCCATCTCGCCGCTCAACCTGCCGGTGCTGCTACTGCTCGACGAGGGCCGCAGCGCCGTGCTGCAGCGCTGGGGCGATGACGGCCGGGCGCTGATCCTGCCGTGCGAGGCCGAAGGCGGCGAGCAGTGGGTCGAGCGCCAGGCACTGGAACAGGCCTACGCTGGCCAAGCCCTGTTCGCCCGCCCCCGGCATACCCTGGAGAACCTGCGCAGCCCCCTGCTGCCGAGGGTCGAGGCCTGGTTCCGCGACACCTTGAAGCACTCCCGCTGGCTGTATGGCGACGCCCTGCTGGCCAGCCTGCTGATCAACCTGCTGGGCTTGATGGTGCCGCTGTTCGTCATGCAGACCTACGATCGGGTGGTCCCCAACCAGGCTCTGTCGACCCTCTGGGTACTGGTCGCTGGCCTGTTCATCGGCACCGCCTTCGAGCTGGTGTTGCGCACGGTGCGCGCCCACTTGCTGGACCAGGCCGGCAAGAAGACCGACCTGATCCTCTCCGCCACCCTTTTCGAACGCATCACCGGCATGGCGATGAAAGCCCGGCCCGCCACCATCGGGGGGTTCGCCCAAAGCATCCACGACTTCCAGGGCCTGCGCGAATTCCTCACTGCGGTGACCCTGACCAGCATCATCGACCTGCCCTTCGTGGCCTTGATGCTGCTGGTGATCGGCCTGCTCGGCGGCTGGCTGGTGCTGATCCCGCTGGTGGCCTTCCCCGTGGCCGTGGGCTTTGCTTTGTTCATCCAGGTGCGCCTGCGCGACACGGTGCAAAAGAGCCTGAGCCTGGGCGCGGTCCGCCAGGCCCTGCTGATCGAGACCCTGGGCGGGCTGGAAACCCTCAAGGCCTGCGGCGCCGAGAGCGAGCGCCAGTACCAGTGGGAGCACACCAACGGCGCCATGGCCCGGCTCGATGCCCATGCCCGCAACCTGTCGTCCCTGGCCAGCAATGGCACGCTGTTCATCCAGCAGTTCTGCGGCATGGCGACCATCGTCGCCGGGGTCTACAGCATCATTGCCGGCAACCTCAGCGTCGGCGCCCTGGTCGCCACCTACATGCTCGGCAGTCGGGTGCTGGCGCCGCTGGGCCAGATCGCCGGGCTGATCACCCGCTACCAGCAGGCCCAATTGACCATGCGCAGCACCGATGCGCTGATGGCCCTGCCCCAGGAACGTCAGCCCGAACAGCAGGCCCTGGCCCATACCACGCTCAAGGGCGGCCTGGCCCTGAGCCATGTCACCTTCCGCTACCCGGACCAGGCCGCCCCTGCCCTGCAGGACGTGAGGCTGAGCGTCCAACCTGGCGAGCGCATCGGCATCATCGGCCGCAGCGGCTCGGGCAAGAGCACCCTGGCCCGCCTGCTGATGGGCTTTCACCACCCGGACGAAGGCCAGGTCCTGCTGGACAACCTGGACCTGCGCCAGCTGGATGTCGCCGACCTGCGCGCCCAGTTGGGCTATGTCGCCCATGACCTGCCGCTGCTGGCTGGCAGCCTGCGCGACAACCTCACCCTCGGCGCCCGCCACGTCAGCGATGCACGCATGCTCGAGGTGGCCGAGCTGACCGGCGTCAGCGAACTGGCCCGCCAGCACCCGCAAGGTTTCGACCGACCAGTGGGTGAGCGCGGCCAGTTGCTTTCCGGCGGCCAGCGCCAGGCCGTGCTGCTGGCTCGGGCACTGCTGCTGGAGCCACCGATCCTGATCCTCGACGAACCCACCAGCCACATGGACAACAGCAGCGAGGAGCAACTGCGCCAGCGCCTGCAAGCCTGGGTACCGGGCAAGACGGTGTTGCTGGTCACCCACCGCACCTCGATGCTCAGCCTGGTGGACCGGCTGCTGGTGCTGGACAACGGCAAGATCGTCGCCGACGGGCCGAAGGACGCGGTCATCGACGCCCTGCGCAAGGGCCGCATCGGCACGGCCCTCTAGGAGGTATGTCCATGTCCCTCGGCCACAACGTACGCAGCGCCCTGCCGGGCTCGTCCAAGGCTGCCGAACGCGACTACATGCCGGAACTGGCCGGCGCCACCTTGCAGGATTCGCCGCGCCTGTCGCGCCTGACCGTGTGGCTGGCCGCCCTGCTGTTGCTGGTGGCCCTGGCCTGGGCCCACTTCGCCGTGCTCGACGAAGTGACCGTGGGCGAAGGCAAGGCCATCCCGTCGAGCAAGGTGCAGGTGGTGCAGAACCTCGAAGGCGGGATCGTCACCGAGATCTTCGCCCGCGAGGGGCAGATGGTCGACAAGGGCGCCACCCTGCTGCGCCTGGACGACACGCGCTTTTTGTCCAACAAGGGCGAGAGCGAGGCCGACCGCTATGCCCTGACCGCGCAGGTCGAGCGTCTGTCGGCCGAGTCCGAAGGGCGTCCACTCGAGCTCTCGGAAGAGGTTCGCAGCAAGGCCCCGCAGGTGGCCGAGGACGAGATGGCCTTGTACACGTCGCGCCAGCGCCGCCTGGCCAGCGAGAAGCAGACCCTCAACGAGCAACTGCGGCAGAAGACCCAGGAGCTGGCCGAGTTCCGCTCCAAGGTCGAGCAGTACCGCTCGGCACTGTCGTTGCTGCAGCAGGAGTTGAACATGTCGACGCCGCTGGTGGGGACCGGCGCCATCTCGCCGGTGGAGATCCTGCGCCTGAAGCAGCGCACGGTCGAGGCCCGCGGCCAGCTCAACGCCACCAACCTGGCGATCCCCCGGGCCGAAGCGGCGGTGGCGGAGATCAAGAGCAAGATCCAGGAGTCCGAGGCCACCTTCCGCTCCGAGGCGGCCAAGGAACTCAACGACAAACGCACGGAGCTGTCGAAGATCACCGCCTCCAGCATCGCCATCGACGACCGGGTCAAGCGCACCTCCGTGGTGTCGCCGGTGCGCGGCATCGTCAAGCTGCTCAAGGTCAACACCATCGGCGGCGTGGTGCAGCCGGGCAGCGACCTGGTGGAGATCGTGCCGATCGAGGACAACCTGCTGATCGAGGCCAAGGTCCGGCCACAGGACGTGGCCTTCCTGCATCCGGGGCAGACGGCGATGGTCAAGTTCAGCGCCTACGACTACACCATCTACGGCGGGTTGAAGGCCACGCTGGAGTTGATCGGTGCCGATACCGTCACCGATGACAAGGGCAATGCGTTCTACCTGATCCAGGTGCGGACCGAGAAGAACCACCTCGGCGGGGATGACAAGCCACTGCTGATCATTCCGGGGATGGTGGCCACGGTGGATATCATCACCGGGCGCAAGAGCGTGCTCGACTACCTGTTGAAGCCGGTGCTCAAGGCCCGGACCGAGGCGTTGCGTGAGCGGTGATCGCGGTTTGGAGCAGTGCGCCTATTGGGGCTGCTTCGCAGCCCCATGATTGCGCCCGAACGTCTCGTCGCCCATGGCCCTGATCTGCCCCTCGATCAACGCATCGAACGGCCGCAGCAACGCATCGAAGCGCCCCTCCCCCTCCAGCACGTTCAACGCCTGCACCAGCGCCTCGATGGTCGACAACGCCCCCGGCCCAGGCGCCTTGCGCAGCCGGTAGCGTGAAGGCTCGGCCTGCTCCAAGGTCACGCGCGGCAGGGCCTCCAGCAGCGGGTTCAGGTACAGCAGCTTGCGTGCCTTGCGCCAGGTGCCATCGGGTACGACCAGCAGCAACGGCCTGTCGTCGGCGTCGGTGCAGGCCGTCAGCCCCTGCGCCGATTCTCCGGGGAACAGCAATACCGGCCGATACCCCGAAGCGGCCAGCAGCGCGTCCAGGTCGTCGAACACCTCACCCACGCGCAACTCGGCATTGACCAGGCCAAGGGCAGCCAATCGGGCGGTATTCAAGGCATGCGAACGTTCACTCGGGTGCTGCAACAAAAGCACACGGGTGCGGCTGTCGAGGCGGGGAATCAGCGGGCAAAGGCAGTGGTCGAGCGGACGCAGGCAGCGTTCGCAGCGGGGTCTGGACATCGGCTTCTCCTTACCGAGCGCAGTGTGCCACAGCCCAGCGCAAAAGCCCCACTTCCCTGTGGGGGAGACGAAACCTCAACGGTTGAAACGTTCGGCCAGGCTGTGCAGGTACTCGGCCATGCGCTCGAGGTCCTGGCTGATCTCGGCCCCCTGCTTGGCCTGCCCCGCGCTCTCGTCGCACAGATGAGCGATCCGCACGATCTGCTGGTTGATGTCCTCGGCGACATGGCTCTGCTGTTCCGAAGCCGTGGCCATCTGCTGGCTCATGCCGGTGATGCGGCTGACCGCCTGGACGATACCGGCCAATGCCTGCTGCACCGCCTCGACGCTGTGCACGCTATCGCGGGAGATCTGCTCGCCACGGCTGGCCGTGGTCACCGCCCGCTCGGCACCGCTGCGCAGGGACGCGATGATCTGGTGGATTTCCTCGGTGGAGGCGCGGGTCCGCTGGGCCAGGGAACGCACCTCATCGGCCACCACGGCGAACCCCCGCCCCTGCTCGCCGGCACGCGCCGCCTCGATCGCGGCATTGAGCGCCAGCAGGTTGGTCTGCTCGGCGATGGAGGTGATCACGTCCACCACGCTGCCGATCGACTGGGTCTGCTCGGCCAGGGCATTGACCGCCTGGCCGATGTCGTTGACCGCATCGCTCATGCTGCCCATCGCCTGCAGGCTCTGCTGCGCCAGTTCGCTGCCCTGCTGGGCCAGCTGGTCGGCGTCGCTCGCGGCATGGGCGGTGTTCTGCACGTTGTGGGTGACCTCCTGGATCGTCGCCGCCATCTGTGCGATGGCGGTGGCCGACTGGTCGGTCTCGCTGCGCTGGCGATCGAGCATCTGCGCCTGCGCATCGGACAGATCGGCCGACTGCGCGGCCCGCGACTTGACCCCCACGCCCGCATCCACCAGACGGGTGAGCGCCGTCTGCAACCGGGCCTCCTCGCTGATGATGGCCAGGTCCAACTGCCCCTGCAGCCCCGGGTTATCGCTGTAGGTCAGGGCCACCAGCGGGCTGGTGAAGGCCTTGGGATGCTCGTCGAGGGTGCGCCGGATAGCCTGGTTCTGCCGATGCTCGACCCAGTACCAGGCGCCCAGCAAACTTGCCATCAGCAGCGCCAGCGCCGCGTACTGCGGCAGCCAGAGGTAGCCGGCGGCCGACACCAGTCCCGCGCCGATCAGCGGCAGGCCATGCCTCAACCCGTGTCCCAGGCGTGCGGCCCAGGGCACCGGCGAGCGCCCGGCCCGCAGGCGGGCATAGAGCGCCTCGGCCCGGCGAATCTGCTCGCGGGTCGGCACCGAGCGCACCGACTCGTAGCCACTGATGCGGCCATTCTCGTAGATCGCCGTGACATAGGCGCTGACCCAGTAGAAATCACCGTTCTTGGCGCGGTTCTTGATCACCCCCATCCACGGTTTGCCCTGCTTGATGGTCTCCCACATGTGACCAAATACCGCGGGCGGCATGTCGGGATGGCGCACCAGGTTGTGCGTCTGGCCGACCAGCTCGTCGTAGGTGAAGCCGCTGATCGCCACGAATGCATCATTGCAGTAGGTGATGCGGCTGTTCAGGTCGGTGGTGGAGATCAGCCGCTGGTCGGTGGGGAAGGTTCTTTCGTGCTCAGTGACGGGCAAGTTCATGCGCATCTGGGCGGTCCTTGCTTCATTGGAGGTGGGAAATTTTATCAGGACACCTAGATGTTTAGCAGAATGCCACTACCCCTGGGGCCGAGTTTGTAGGAAATTTTTACGGCATGACGAAGTGTCTTGAACACGACCTGCGTCAGTTGACGTTCAACTGCGACTTGAGCAGGTCGCGGAATGTCTGGATCAAGGGTTCCCGGCTGCGTCCACGGCGGATGATGAGGGAAAACGGTGCCTGGTAACCGAAGGTGGCCGGGGACAATACCCGCAAGTCGCCCTTGTCGACCCAGGCCTGGGCATAGTGCTCGGGCAGGTAGCCGATGTAGGCGCCGGACAGGATCAGGATCAACTGTGCCTCCATGCTCTCCACCGTCGCCGCGCTGTGCTTGAAGCCATGCCGGGCCAGCTCCGCCTGGCTCCAGTAGCCTCGGCCGACCATGCGCTGCTGGGTGATCACCTGCTCGGGGATGCGCCGCTCGCCGAACAACGGGTGGCGGCTGCTGCAATACAGCCAGTGCTGTTCACGGTAAAGGGGTTGGTAGACCAGCCCGCTCATGCGCGAAGAGAAGGCGCCGATGGCCAGGTCCAGGCGATTGTCCTGCACCCCCAGTTGCAGCTCGTAGGGGCTGGAGACCGACAGGTGCAAATGCACCGCCGGGTGCTCTTGGCTGTAGGCGCCGATGGCCTCGGCCAGGGGCAAGGCGCGGTCACCGACGGTGGAGTCGATGACCCCGAGATTGAGGGTGCCGCGCAGCTCGCCCTTGAGCGCTGCGGCGTACTGCTCGAAGCCGTCCAGCTCCGCCAGCAGGCGCAGGGTCTCCTGGTGGAACAGCTCGCCCTTGCTGGTCAGGCTGAAACCACCGCGGCCACGGTGACAGAGGACGATGCCCAGGGTGCTTTCCAGCTGGCTCATGTAAGTACTGATGGCCGAGGTGGACAGGTTCAGCTCGCGCTGGGCGTTGGCGAAGCCCTGATGGCGCACCACGCTGACGAAGATACGCAGCAGTTTCAGATCGGGCAGGGTCGAGGCCATGGTGCAACGGTTCCGCAGGGTGGAAATGGCCAGAGTCTAACCCGGCCCAGCGCCGTTAGTTCAGAAATTTCTGAAGTAAGTTTTTGCCTGTAGCGATTCTTCTCGCCCACTACCTTGCGCAGACTTGGCCGCAATGTCCCTGCCCGTCGGCCCCAAGCGCCAGCCAGGCGTGCCACGGCACAGGTTCGAACAAACAGAACAATCGACCGACTGATGAGGCCCATCGTGGAAAAGATTCTCCACCAACCACTGGGCGGCAACGAAATGCCGCGTTTCGGCGGCATCGCCACCATGCTCCGTCTTCCCCACCTGCAAAGCGCCGAAGGCCTGGACGCCGCGTTCATCGGCGTGCCGCTGGACATCGGCACCTCGCTGCGCTCGGGTACCCGTTTCGGTCCGCGGCAGATCCGCGCCGAGTCGGTGATGATCCGCCCGTACAACATGGCCACCGGTGCCGCACCGTTCGATTCGCTGTCGGTGGCCGACATCGGCGACGTGGCGATCAACACCTTCAACCTGCTCGATGCGGTGCGCATCATCGAGCAGGCCTACGATGAGATCCTCGAACACAACATCATCCCCCTGACCCTGGGTGGCGACCACACCATCACCCTGCCGATCCTGCGCGCCCTGCACAAGAAGCACGGCAAGATCGGCCTGGTGCACATCGACGCCCACGCCGACGTCAACGACCACATGTTCGGCGAGAAGATCGCCCACGGCACCACCTTCCGCCGCGCCGTGGAAGAAGGCCTGCTCGATTGCCAGCGCGTGGTGCAGATCGGCCTGCGTGCCCAGGGCTACACCGCCGACGACTTCAACTGGAGCCGCCGCCAGGGTTTCCGCGTGGTCCAGGCCGAAGAGTGCTGGCACAAATCGCTGGAGCCGCTGATGGCCGAGGTGCGCGAGAAAGTCGGCGGCGGCCCGGTGTACCTGTCGTTCGACATCGACGGCATCGACCCGGCCTGGGCGCCGGGCACCGGCACCCCGGAAATCGGCGGCTTGACCACCATCCAGGCGATGGAGATCATTCGCGGCTGCCACGGCCTGGACCTGATCGGCTGTGACCTGGTCGAAGTCTCCCCGCCCTACGACACCACCGGCAACACCTCGCTGCTGGGGGCCAACCTGCTGTTCGAGATGCTCTGCGTGCTGCCGGGCGTCGTACGTCGCTGATCCAGGCCGCCCCTGCACAAGGGCGCGATGCTGGCTTGCTGGACCCCGGCAGGAGCCATCCGGGAGGGCCATAGAGGCCCGCCAACACAAGACGAGACCTCCGGGCGCCGTGAACCCGCCCGGGTGGTCGATCTCGCCATAATAAAGATAATCGGGAGACCCCCAATGGCCTTGGACATCATCGTTGTACTGATCTATGCCGCCGGCATGCTTGGGCTTGGCTGGTACGGCATGCGGCGGGCGAAGACCCACGAAGACTACCTGGTGGCCGGGCGCAACCTCGGCCCGACCCTGTACATGGGCACCATGGCCACCACCGTGCTGGGCGGCGCCTCCACCGTCGGCACCGTGCGCCTGGGCTACGTCCACGGCATCTCCGGCTTCTGGCTGTGCGCCGCGCTGGGCCTGGGGATCATCGCCCTCAACCTGTTCCTGGCCAAGCCCTTGCTGCGCCTGCGCATCTTCACCGTGACCCAGGTCCTGGAGCGGCGCTACAACCCCATGGCACGCCAGGCCAGCGCCGCGATCATGCTGGCCTACGCGCTGATGATCGCCGTGACCTCGACCCTGGCCATGGGCACCGTGCTGCAAGTGCTGCTCGACGTACCGTTCTGGATGGCGCTGCTGTTCGGCGGTGGCGTGGTGGTGGTCTACTCGACCATCGGCGGCATGTGGTCGCTGACCTTGACCGACATCGTGCAATTCGTCATCAAGACCGTCGGCCTGATGTTCATCCTGCTGCCGGTGTGCCTGTACAAGGTCGGCGGCTGGGACCAACTGGTCGCGCAGTTGCCGGCGGCCAGCTTCAACTGGACCACCATCGGCTGGGACACCATCGTCACCTACTTCCTGATCTACTTCTTCGGCATTCTCATCGGCCAGGACATCTGGCAGCGGGTGTTCACCGCCCGTGACGAGAAGGTCTGCCAGCGCGCCGGCACCACCGCCGGCATCTATTGCGTGCTGTACGGCCTGGCCTGCGCCCTGATCGGCATGGCCGCCCACGTGTTGATGCCGGACCTGGCCAACCCCAACAACGCCTTCGCGGCGATGATCAAGACCACCCTGCCCGATGGTATCCGTGGCCTGCTGATGGCGGCGGCCCTGGCGGCCATGATGTCGACCGCCAGCGCCGGCCTGCTCGCCGCCTCGACCACGCTGACCGAGGACCTGCTGCCCCGCCTGCGCGGCGGCAAGCAGTCGAGCCTGGGCGTGAACCGCCTGTTCACCCTGATCACCGGCCTGGTGGTACTGGGTATCGCCCTGGCGGTGAACGACGTGATCAGCGCCCTGACCCTGGCCTACAACCTGCTGGTGGGCGGCATGCTGATCCCGCTGATCGGCGCGATCTTCTGGAAACGCGCGACCACCGCGGGGGCTATCGCCAGCATGTCGCTGGGTTTCACCACCGCGCTGTTCTTCATGTTCAAGGATGGGTTGGATGCCAACTCGCCGATCTACTACAGCCTGGCGATCGGCCTGGTGAGCTTCGTGCTGATCAGCCTGCTGTCGCGTCGCCCGGTGGCGACGGCGAACCTGGCGTAACCCCTCGCAGGAGCCGGTTCGCCGGCGATGGGCTGCAAAGCAGCCCCACTGCCGCTTGACCGACATGCGGGCTTGCCTCACACAGGCCCATGAAACCCAAAGGCCGCCGCATCGAAGGATGCGGCGGCCTTTTTATTTCAGCGGCGGCGCGGCTGGCGCTTGCGCTGTTCCTCATCAGTGGGGATCGGTACCGGCTGCAGCGGTGGTGGGAGCAAGCCCAGGGCGACTGCGAGGTCGTGGAGCCAGTTATACATTCGATTGTTCATAACGCCCCCTTCACGGGTCAGCCTCAGGTAAATCAATCCTGCGATGCTTCATACAGATCATAGCCCGATGTCCTGCATTACGCATGTCTCTAATCCCATAGATAGGGGTGAGTTTGACGCGGATCAAGCGGAAACGGCAGGCCTCGACGGTCGGTCAAGTGTTTCTCCTTATTGCAGGTGGATCCAGGCCTGCGCAATTGTGCTGACAGCACAGGCCCTTTAGCGGGCCAGCACTCCCCCTGCTACCCGACAAGCCTGCGCAACTGCTGCCGTACCCAGGGCTGCGCACTGACCAATATGACCCCAAGCAGCACCATCACCGCCCCCAGCACGAAGTTCATGCTCAACGGCTCGCCCAGCAACAGCACGCCAAAGGTCACCCCGAACAGCGGCGTGATGAACGAAAACACAGCCAGGTTCGAGGCCAGGTACTTGCGCAACAGCCAGAACCAGGTGAGGTAGCTGACGAACGACACCACCACCGCCTGGAACAGCACGCTACCCACGGCCACCGGGGTCAGCGCGACCATGCCGACCTGTCCGCTGACCAGGGCGATCAGCAGCAACCCGACGAACCCCACCAGCAACTGGTAGAACAGGGTCAGGTCGGCCGGTGCCTCCGACAACCGCGAGCCACGCACCACCACGGTGGTAGCGCCCCAGGCCAGGCCGGCCAGAACCCCCAGGGCATCGCCGAGCAGAACCTGGCCATCGAGCTCATCCAGCGAAAGCCCGCCGGCGAATGCCGTGGCGATCCCGGCGAAGGACAGCAGGATACCCAGCCACTGCAGCGACCGCAGGCGCTCGCTCGGCAACATGAAATGCAGGCCCAGGGCGGTGAATACCGGTGCGGTATAGAGGAACACCGACATGTGCGCCGCCGAGGTCAGCTTCAGCCCCTCGGCGATGAACAAAAACTCCAGGCCGAACAGCGCACCGGCCAGCAACCCGGCGCGCCAGGTGCTGCCCACCTGTCCCCAGCCGCCCCGCCAGCAGACCAGCAGGCCGACCAGCACCGCGGCGATCCCGGAACGAAAGGCCGCCTGCATCACCGGGGCGATGTCGCTGGCGGCCCACTTGATCATCACCTGCTGGCTGCCCCAGATCAGGCAAAGCCCCAGCATCACTTGCAGGGCGAAGGCGTCGGTGGTCTTGCGGGCCGCACTCATGGGCGGCCCCCGTGGCGGTTCGGTGACATGGCAAGGGCTCGGCAGTAGCGAAATGGATCCCGATTATCGGGGCTCCACCACGGCCCTTGCCAGTCTCAAAACGACCTCAAGCGATCTGCGCCTTCGCCGACACCTGCTCGAAGGTGATCTCGTCCAGCGGGTCGTCCTGCTCGTCGAGTACCTGGCGCGGGTGCTCGAAACCCGGGATGCTGCTGTCGATCAGGCTGAGCAGGCGCGATCCACGCTCGGTGAGCACGAAATTCTCGCCATTGCCCCCATCCTCCTCCGGCCGGCTCTCGATGAAACCACGCTCGAAGAGGATCTTCTCGTACTCGCAGGCACGGGTCTTCAACTGATCCAGGTCGCCCACCGGCTGGCCTTTGGCAGCCAGCGCCGCGGCGTGCTGCTCGGCATAGGGGCGAGGAGTGAAACTGTGACCGGCGCCGTTTTGCACCTCGTGCAGCAAGCGTTCGATCAGGTCCCAGTCGTAGGTGCTCATGGAGGTGGCCTCCTGGTGTGGACGGTGGCTATACAGCATGGGACCGGAAAGGCGCCGGGGGCGTTCCGCGGGATGCTCAGCGCTGGCGCTGAGCCAGCACGTCGGAATCGAGAGCAGTGCTCATGGCTTGCTTGGCAGGCACGCGCGGTCCGGCCTGAGGGAGGAACTCGTCGCCCAGTCCGGATCATTGCCCGTATCAACCGGCTGATGGAAGGCCTGCCTGGCGACGTTTCCCGGTTGGCCATGGTGTAAGTGAACTCAGAGTTCATTATGGCCCCGGTTACCGGGTGTATTTTCACCAAACCGGCGATACCTTGGTGATCCTGCTCTGCGGTGGTGACAAGAACAGCCAACGTCGCGACATCAAGGCAGCCCATCAAATCCTGCGTTGGTGGAGGATGCAAAATGACTGAAACGTTCTTTGAATTCGATGCGGCCGATTACCTGACGACACCGGAAGCCATTGCGCAATTCATGAGCGACGCGTTGGAAACCGGGGATGCCAGCTATGTTGCCAAGGCCGTTGGCGTTGTGGCGCGGGCGAAGGGGATGAGCGAACTGGCTAAAGAGACCGGCTTGTCTCGCGAACAGCTCTACCGCTCCTTCAGCGAACACGGCAATCCAACGCTGAAGTCGTTCCTGGCCGTGATGAAGGCATTGGGAATAGACATGACCGCCAAACCTCACCTTGGTCACTGAACAGGTCAACTGTTCTTGACCAGATAGTTGATGAACAACCTGAACAGCTCCGCATTACCGGCGATCCCCAGGCGCTGCCAGATGTGGCGCAGCTCATGTCGAAGTCGACCACGGCCCCGAGCGCCACATCGACAGCCGCGCCCGAAACAGCGCTCCGCTGGTCGCTGGGGCTGAACTTCCTCGTATCCACGCGCCTCCACCGGGCATAGCCAACGCCGGAGGTAAGAGGGATGAAACCACTGCTGCGCATCCTGTGTGCGACCACCCTGCTCTGCGCCCTGCCCGCCTGGGCCTGTACGCCGGAAGAGGCGACGGAAAAGCGCGAGGAGCTGGCCAAGCTCGTCACCCAACTGACCGAACAAGACCCGCAGAAAGCCAAGGACATCAACGACGAGTTGCAGGGCATGGACTTGGATACGCAGAGCAAGGACCTGCCAGGCAAGTGCCAACTGATCGACAGGCGGATCCAGGAACTGAAGGAAGCCGAGCAGAAGGCTGGCTGAAAGAACGTGGGAAGCCGCCTTGCCCGCGAATGGGCTGCCAGGCCCTAGGCTACGAAGCGCCGCTTAACCGACTGGCATTGGGGCTGCTTCGCAGCCCCGGGACGCTCAAGTGAACGGCATTACCTGCAAAAGCCGAGGCTTTTATTCAGCCGCTGGCTTGCGCTTCTTCAGCGGCGCCATGCCATCGGCGCTGGCCAGCGGTGCCTTGGCCTTCGGCTTCGCCGCAGGCTTGCGCTTGGCCGCGCCCTTCTTCTCGGCGGCTTTCTTCTCGACCTTTTTCTTCTTGCTGCCCGCGGCCTTGCCCGAGGCCTTGACCTTCTTCGGCCCGCTGTAGGTGCCCTTGACCTCCTTGATGACCCGCCGCTCGAACTGCTGCTTGAGGTAGCGCTCGATGCTCGACATCAGGTTCCAGTCGTTATGGCAGATCAGCGAGATCGCCAGCCCCTCGCCCCCTGCCCGGCCGGTACGGCCGACGCGGTGCACGTACTCATCGCCACTGCGCGGCATGTCGAAGTTGATCACCAGGTCCAGGCCGTCGATGTCCAGGCCGCGGGCCGCCACGTCGGTGGCCACCAGCACCTTGGAGCCGCCCTGCTTAAAGCGTTCCATGGCCAGCTTGCGGTCCTTCTGGTCCTTCTCGCCATGCAGCACGAACGCCTTGACGTCCTTGGCCACCAGGTGCCCATACAGGCGGTCGGCCCAGGCCCGGGTATTGGTGAAGACGATCGCCTTCTGGTAGCTCTCGTTCTCCAGCAGCCACTGGACGATCTGTTCCTTGTGCTGGTCGTGGTCGGCCGTGATGATCTGCTGGCGGGTGCCCTCGGCCAGTTGCGAGACGCTGTTGAGCATCAGGTGCTCAGGGTCCTTGAGGACCTTGCCGATGATGTCGCGCAGGGCCGCACCGCCGGTGGTGGCGGAGAACAGCAGGGTCTGCTCGCGATTGGCGCATTCCTGGCACAGGCGCTCCATGTCTTCGGCGAAGCCCATGTCGAGCATGCGGTCGGCCTCGTCCAGCACCAGCACCTGGACGTGGGACAGGTCGAGGTTGCCGGCATTGAGGTGCTCGAGCAGGCGGCCGGGGGTGCCGATCAGCACGTCCGGCACCTTGCGCAGCAACGCGGCCTGCTCCTTGAAGTCCTCGCCCCCGGTGACCAGGCCCGACTTGACGTAGGTGAACTGGGAGAAGCGCTGCACTTGCTTGAGGGTCTGCTGGGCCAACTCGCGGGTCGGCAGCAGGATCAGCGCACGGATCTCCACACGGCGCTCGCGCAGGTCGACCAGGCGATCGAGCACCGGCAGGACGAAGGCTGCGGTCTTGCCGCTGCCGGTCTGCGCGGTCACCCGCAGGTCACGCCCTTGCAGGGCCAGGGGAATGGCCGCCGCCTGCACCGGGGTCGGCTCGACAAAGTTCAGCTCGGCCACGGCTTTGAGCAGGCGTTCGTGCAGGGCGAATTGGGAAAACACGGGTGTACCTCGGGCAGATGCGGACAATTCGGTTGCATAGGGTAACGTTTTCCGCGGTCGGAGCCGAATTTCTTTTGGCACCTTTGCATCGGTCCGCGTTCTAATAATGCTTCGTTTCGCAACTATGGACTGTCTAGATCCTCATGGATATCCAACGACTCTGGCACGACACCCTGGATCTCTGGGGCACCCTCGACCAACACCCCATGCTGCATGCCGCCCTCGGCCTCGCGGTACTGCTGCTGATCTCCATACTGATCGGCCGCCTGGCACGTTTCCTGGTGTTGCACGCCAGCCGCCTGCTGGCCCGCCAGCCGGCCCTCAAGTGGCTCGACGACCTGCGCCATAACAAGGTGCTCCATCGCCTGGCCCAGACCACGCCATCGCTGGTGGTGCAGTTCGGCCTGAAGCTGGTGCCGGAACTCAACGACACTGCCCAGCACTTCCTCGGCAACCTCGCCCTGGCCTTCACCCTGCTGTTCCTGAGCCTGGCCCTGTCGTGCCTGCTCGATGCCCTGCTGGACATCTACGCGCGCACCGAACACGCCCGTACCCGCTCGATCAAGGGCTACGTGCAACTGGCCAAGCTCATGCTGTGGGTGTTCGCCTCCATCGTCATCGTCGCCACCCTGATCGACCGCTCGCCGCTGTTGCTGCTGTCCGGCCTTGGCGCCATGTCGGCGGTGCTGCTGTTGGTGTACAAGGACACCCTGCTGTCGTTCGTCGCCAGCGTGCAGTTGACCAGCAACGACATGCTCCATGTCGGCGACTGGATCGAGATGCCCCAGGTCGGCGCCGACGGCGACGTGGTGGACATCACCCTGCACACGGTCAAGGTGCAGAACTTCGACAAGACCATCGTCTCGATCCCCACCTGGCGCCTGATGTCCGAGTCGTTCCGGAATTACCGCGGCATGCAGCAGTCCGGCGGGCGCCGCATCAAGCGCAGCCTGTTCATCGACGCCGCGGGCGTGCGCTTCCTGACCGGCGAGGAAGAACAGCGCCTGACCCAGGTACGCCTGCTGGGCGACTACCTGGCCGGCAAGCGCGAGGAACTGCAGAGCTGGAACGAGGCCCTGGGGCCGGTGGCCGAGCTCGCCGCCAACCGCCGCAAGCTGACCAACATCGGCACCTTCCGCGCCTTTGCCCTGGCCTACCTGAAGAACCACCCCGACGTGCACCCGAACATGACCTGCATGGTCCGCCAGATGCAGGCCACCGCCGAAGGCGTGCCGCTGGAGATCTACTGCTTTACCAGGACCACGGTGTGGGCCGAGTACGAGCGTATCCAGGGGGATATCTTCGACTACCTGCTGGCGGTGTTGCCGGAATTCGGCTTGAGCCTGTACCAGCAGCCGAGCGGCAACGACATGCGCGTCGGATTGGCCGCCAGGCCGCAGGCGAGCGCGCAGGCGCAGCGGCTGGACGAGCTGGCCGAGGCCTAATGGCCTGTAGGGCTGATACTCATGCTCGTATTCGAGCGACCAGCCCCGCTCAACCGAAGGTCATCTCGAAGGGCTCCGCGCTCTTGCTGATGGCCTTGGCAATCAAAGGCGCCCGCTCCACCAGCTCCCGCCGGTGGAGCAACGTGCCCTCCAGCGCCTGCAAAATTTCGCGTATCCGCTCCCGCGGATCCTCGACACGGCAACGCCTGCCAAACTCGAGCAGGTACAGCCGCGATGCGAAAATCGACTTCTGGTTGCTCAAGGCAAGCGCCAACCCAATTCATCCAGCGTAGGCATTCGCCTTGGTACCACCTCGAGTTCACACCCCAAGGCACTCAGCGCTCGACAGTAGTAGGACATCGCCACGGTCAGCGACCCCCTTTCGATCTCGCTCAGTTTCTGCCGGGTGATACCAATACGCTGGGCAAGCTGGATTTTGGTCAGGCCGCGATGTTTTCGACCGGTACGTTGCTCCCGGCAAGGCCGCTCAAACCTTACCGCCCAACGGTAACGATACGCGGCTCCCCAACCGGCTCATCCACACCGACGCCAGGATCACCGCACCGCCAATGAACAACCGCCCCAGCGGTTCGTCCTGGTTCCAGATCAACAGGTTCAGCAGCAACCCCACCGGTACGTGCAGGTTGTTCATCACCGCCAGCGTCGCCCCGGAAACCAGGCAGGCGCCCTTGTTCCACCAGTACAGGCCCAGAGCGGTCGGGCACAGGCCGAGGAACAACAGCACCAGCCACTGCACGTCGGTACTCGGCAACTGCTGGGCGTTGCCGAACAGCAGGAAAGCCGGCAGCACGACGGCCAGCGCTCCCAGGTAGAAGTAACCGAAACGCTTGTAGTGCGGCAGGTCGCTGGGGTGACGGGCCACCAGATGCCGGTACAGCACCTGCCCGGCGGCATAGGTGAAGTTGGCCAGTTGCAGCAGCAGGAAGCCCATGAAGAAGTCGCCGCTGATGCTGTCCATGCGGATCACGCCCGCACCGGCCACGGCCACCAGGGCGGCGAGCAGTGCCCACGGGTTGAAACGGCGGTTCAGGGCGTCCTCGATCAGGGTCACGTGCAACGGTGTGAGGATGGTGAACAGCAATACCTCCGGCACCGTCAGCACACGGAAGCTCAGGTACAGGCAGACGTAGGTGATGCCGTACTGCAACGCGCCGATCAGCAGCATCCCGCGCATGAAACCTGGCTCGACCCGGCGCCAGCGGGTCAGCGGCAAGAACACCAGCCCAGCCAGCACCACCCGGGCCAGCACGGCGAAGTAGCTGTCCACATGCCCGGCCAGGTATTCGCCGATCAGGCTGAAGGAAAACGCTTGGATCAGCGCGACGATAATCAGGTAGCCCATGGTTGCCTCTTCCCCATCAAGGCGGCGACCTTAGCGGGTCGAGATACCTTACGGCAACACGGAGCCCTGGAATCGGCAGTATTCGCGCTGTCCCATTCGTGGACAAGCCCGCCAATGGGCCCGAACAGGCGACATGAGTTCCGCTCATAAAAAAGCCCGGCCATGTCATGGCCGGGCAGGCACACCCAAGGAGCAACGGGTGTCAGGGGGTTGGGAATTCGTCGCGGCTCAGGCCACCGCCGCCAGCCTGGCCTTGGCCTGGTTCAGGCCCTTCTCGTGGAAGTCGCCGCTCATGTTCAGGCCTTCGGCATGGATGAAGGTCACGTCGTGGATGCCGATGAAGGCCATGACCTGGCGCAGGTAGGGTTCCTGGTGATCGCTGGCGGCACCGGCATGCAGGCCGCCACGGGCGGTCAGGACGATGGCGCGCTTGCCGACCAGCAGCCCCTGCGGGCCGGTGGGGGTGTACTTGAAGGTGATGCCGGCGCGCAGCACATGGTCCAGCCAGGCCTTGAGGGTACTGGGGATGGTGAAGTTGTACATCGGCGCGGCCATCACCAGCACGTCGGCGGCCAGCAGCTCGTCGGTGAGCGCGTTGGAACGCGCCAGGGCCTCCAGTTCAGCAGCGCTGCGCTGCTCCTCGGGCTTCGTCCAGCCACCGAGCAGGTCGGCATCCAGGTGCGGCACCGGCGTCACCGCCAGGTCACGCACGGTGATCTCGTCGCCCGGGTGGGCCGCCTGCCACTGCTGGATGAAATCACGGGTCAGTTGACGGGAAACGGAATCCTGCTGGCGGGCGCTGCTTTCGATGATCAATACGCGGGACATGGAAGCCTCCATCGGCGAACAAAGGGTTGCGATTCGATGGAGGTGAGATTAAGGCTTGACCTATCGATAAAAAAGCGTAAAAAGTGGGTTCAATCTATCGACTAATCCGTTTATTCCGCTTTGCAGTTCACTGCGATCCGCAGCCTGATGATCTGCCGGTTGAACTTGGCGGTAACGTCCACGCTTTTGCCGGCGGGCACGTTCACCCGCCGCACCCGCGGCGCCTCTGGGCCGTTGCGCAAGATCACCCGGCATGCCGCAGGCACCTGACCATAGTTGTTCAGGGTGATCGCACCGATGTCGTAGGCGGTGTCGTAGGCCGTGTAGTCGAGCTTGACCCCGTCCAGTTGCTTCTCCACGTCGATGGGGTAAGCCATGGCCCCGAGGGGCAGGCACATCAGCAATGCCGCACAACATTTCTTCATGGGCGCTCTCCTTGAAAGAGCGCAGCTTAGGACAACAGGAGCCGAAGATGAAAGCGCCGCGCGTAACCCTGGATCAGTGGCGAACCCTGCAGGCAGTGGTCGATCACGGTGGGTTCGCCCAGGCCGCCGAGGCCCTGCACCGCTCGCAATCCTCGGTGAGCTACACCGTGGCGCGCATGCAGGAGCAACTGGGCGTGCCGTTGCTACGGATAGACGGGCGCAAGGCGGTACTGACCGAAGCCGGCAACGTGCTGCTGCGCCGCTCGCGCCATCTGGTCAAGCAAGCCAGCCAACTCGAGGACCTGGCCCACCACATGGAACAAGGCTGGGAGGCCGAAGTGCGCGTGGTGGTCGATGCCGCCTACCCCAGCACCCGCCTGGTGCGCGCCCTGAGCGCCTTCATGCCGCAGAGCCGCGGGTGCCGGGTACGCCTGCGCGAGGAGGTGTTGTCCGGGGTCGAGGAGGTGCTGCACGAAGGCATCGCCGACCTGGCCATCAGCAGCTACAACATCGGCGGCTACCTGGGCGCCGAGCTCAGTGCCGTGGAGTTCATCGCCGTCGCCCACCCCGAGCACAGCCTGCACCGCCTGGGCCGGGAAATCACCTTCCAGGACCTGGAAAGCCAGTTGCAGGTGGTGATCCGCGACTCCGGCCGTGCCCAGCCGCGCGACGTCGGCTGGCTCGGCGCCGAACAGCGCTGGACGGTCGGCAGCCTGGGCACCGCCGCCACCTTCGTCAGCAGCGGCCTGGGGTTCGCCTGGCTGCCTCGGCACATGATCGAGCGCGAGCTGCGCGACGGCGTGCTCAAGCCCTTGCCGCTGGACCAGGGTGGCAGCCGCCATCCGCTGTTCTACCTTTACTCGAACAAGGACAAGACCTTGGGTCCGGCCACGCAGATCCTCATCGAACTGCTGCGCAATTTCGACACCGCGCCACTGGACGTGCCCTTCGCAGCCCCCCCGCAAGCCTGAGAGGACCGCGCCCATGGCCTATTTCGAACACGAAGGATGCACGCTGCACTACGAGGAATATGGCCAGGGCGAACCCCTGGTACTGCTGCACGGCCTGGGTTCCAGCTGCCAGGACTGGGAACTGCAGGTCCCCGTGCTGAGCCAGCACTACCGCCTCATCCTCATGGACATCCGTGGCCACGGCCGCTCCGACAAGCCCCGCGACGGCTATGAGATCGCCACCTTCAGCGAAGACCTGCTGGCCCTGCTGGAACACCTGCAGACAGGCCCGGTGCATCTCGTCGGCCTGTCCATGGGGGGCATGGTGGGCTTCCAGTTCGCCGTCGACCACCCCGGCTGGCTACGCAGCCTGTGCATCGTCAACAGCGCCCCGGAGGTCAGACGACGCACCCGCGCCGACTGGATCTGGTGGGCCAAGCGCTGGGGCCTGGCACGCCTGCTGAGCGTCGAGACCATCGGCAAGGGCCTGGCCGAACGCCTGTTCCCCAAGCCCGAGCAGGGCGAACTGCGGCAGAAGATGGCGCAGCGCTGGGCGCGCAACGACAAGCGGGCCTACCTCAAGAGCTTCGATGCCATCGTCGACTGGGGCGTGGTGGAACGCATCGGCCAGATCCACTGTCCCACCCTGGTGATCAGCGCCGACCACGATTACACGCCGATACAACTGAAGGAGCGCTACGTCGCCTTGATGCCCCTGGCAAGGCTGGCGGTCATCGACGATTCCCGGCACGCTACGCCCCTGGACCAACCCGAGGTCTTCAACCAGACCCTGCTGCAATTCCTTGCAGCCGCTTCCACCTCTCAAGGATCTTTGAGCCCATGCTGAAAAAACTCCTGCTCGCCGCCTGCTCGGTTGCCTTCGCCACCAGCGTCATGGCTTCCGACAAGACCCCGCACGTAGTGCTGGACACCAGTTTCGGCCAGGTCGAAATCGAGCTGAACGCCGAAAAGGCCCCGATCAGCACGAAGAACTTCCTCGAATACGTCGACAGCGGCTTCTACAACAACACCATCTTCCACCGCGTGATCCCAGGCTTCATGGCCCAGGGTGGCGGCTTCACCGACGCCATGGTGCAAAAGCCCACCCGCGATCCGATCCGCAACGAGGCCAGCAACGGTCTGGAGAACACCCGCGGCACCATCGCCATGGCCCGCACCTCCGACCCGAACTCGGCCACCAGCCAGTTCTTCATCAACGTCGCCGACAACGCCTTCCTCAATCCGGGGCGCGACCGTGGCTACGCGGTGTTCGGCAAGGTGACCAAGGGCATGGAAGTGGTCGACCAGATCGTCAATTCGCCGACCACCATCAAGAAGGGCATGCGCGATGTACCGGCCGACCCGGTGTACATCAAGTCCGCCAAACGCATCGACTGACCGAGCGGTTCACAGGGACGTGACACCGCCTGACGGCCGAGGGAACAGGAGCCATTTCATCCATGCTGTACCGCCGCTTCGAGCAACTGATCGATATCTTCCGCGAAGCGCCAAGCGAAGCGCCGCCGAGCAAGGTGCTGCCGTTCTACCTGTACTACCTGCGCCAGGTCTGGCCGAGCTTCGTCGCCCTGCTGGTGGTCGGCCTGGTCGCCGCGTTGATCGAGGTGGCCATGTTCGGCTACCTGAGCCGGATCATCGACCTGGCCCAGGTCACCCCGGGCGCCGAGTTCTTCAGCCGGCACGGCGGCGAGCTGATCTGGATGCTGGTGGTGATCCTCGTGCTGCGCCCGCTGTTCTTCGGCCTGCACGACCTGCTGGTACACCAGACCATCAGCCCGGGCATGACCAGCCTGATCCGCTGGCAGAACCACACCTACGTGCTCAAGCAGAGCCTGAACTTCTTCCAGAGCGACTTCGCCGGGCGCATCGCCCAGCGCATCATGCAGACCGGCAACTCCCTGCGCGATTCGGCAGTGCAGGCGGTGGATGCCCTGTGGCACGTGCTGATCTACGCGATCAGCTCGCTGGTGCTGTTCGCCGAGGCCGACTGGCGCCTGATGCTGCCGCTGCTGGCCTGGATCGCCTGCTACATCGGTGCGCTCTGCTACTTCGTGCCACGGGTCAAGGAGCGCTCGGTGATCAGCTCCGACGCCCGCTCCAAGCTGATGGGGCGGATCGTCGACGGCTATACCAACATCGCCACCCTCAAGCTGTTCGCCCATACCGACTTCGAACAACAGTACGCCCGCGAGGCGATCAGCGAACAGACCGAGAAGACCCAGCTGGCCTCACGGGTCATCACCAGCATGGATGTGGTCATCACCAGCCTCAACGGCCTGCTGGTGGCCGGCACCACGGCACTGGCCCTGTGGTTGTGGAGCCAGTCGCTGATCACCGTCGGTGCCATCGCCCTGGCCACCGGCCTGGTGATCCGCATCGTCAACATGTCCGGCTGGATCATGTGGGTGGTCAACGGCATCTTCGAGAACATCGGCATGGTCCAGGACGGCCTGCAGACCATCGCCCAGCCGGTCAGCGTCACCGACAGGCCCGATGCCCCCGCGCTCAAGGTCAGCCGCGGCGCCGTGCGCTTCGACGACGTGGGCTTCCACTACGGCAAGGGCGGCAAGGTCATCGACGGGTTGAACCTGGATATCCGCCCGGGCGAGAAGATCGGCCTGATAGGCCCCTCCGGGGCCGGCAAGTCGACCCTGGTCAACTTGCTGCTGCGCCTGTACGACGTGGAAAGCGGGCGTATTCTCATCGACGGCCAGGACATCGCCGAGGTCAACCAGGCCAGCCTGCGCGCGCAGATCGGCATGATCACCCAGGACACCTCGCTGCTGCACCGCTCGATCCGCGACAACCTGCTGTACGGCCGGCCGGACGCCAGCGAGGCAGAGGTCTGGGAAGCGGTACGCCGGGCCCGGGCCGACGAGTTCATTCCACAGTTGTCCGACGCCCAGGGGCGCACGGGCTTCGATGCCCACGTGGGCGAGCGCGGGGTCAAGCTCTCGGGTGGCCAGCGCCAACGCATCGCCATTGCCCGGGTGCTGCTGAAGAATGCGCCGATCCTGATCATGGACGAGGCCACTTCGGCACTGGACTCGGAAGTCGAGGCGGCGATCCAGGAGAGCCTGGAAACCCTGATGCAGGGCAAGACGGTGATCGCCATCGCTCACCGCCTGTCCACCATCGCCCGCATGGACCGCCTGGTGGTACTGGACAAGGGGCACATCGTCGAAAGCGGCAGCCATGCCGAGCTGCTGGCCCAGCAGGGGCTCTATGCACGCCTATGGCACCACCAGACCGGCGGGTTCGTTGGCGTGGACTGACGGTGGCTGCAAGCTTGCAGCTCGAATCCCGTCATCCCCCACGGCGATAGGGCAACAGCCGCCGGGCCTCCTCGGCGTAGGCCTTCACCCCCACCCGCTCCTGGGCGAGGAAGTCCTCCACCGCCCGGCGCAACCCCGGGTGGCGCAGGTAATGCCATGACCGCGTGAGCACCGGCTCGAAACCACGGATCAGCTTGTGCTCCCCCTGGGCGCCAGCGTCGAAACGCTGCAGCCCCTCGCCAATGGCGAAATCCATGCCCTGGTAGAAGCAGGTCTCGAAGTGCAGCCGGTCGAATTCGTCCAGGCAGCCCCAATAGCGCCCATACAGGCTGTCGCCACCGACCAGGCTCAAGGCCATGGCCACGTCACGCCCGCCCTGGCGGGCCATCACCACGCGGACCGCCTCGGGCATGCGCTCGGCCAGCAGGCTGAAGAAGCTCCGGGTCAGGTACGGCGTGCGACGGCGCACCGCATAGGTGTTGGCGTAGCACAGGTAGACGAAGTCCCACTGCACCTGCGTCAACTCATCGCCACGGTACCCGTGGAAGTCGATGCCCTGCCCGGCCACCTGCTCGCGCTCCTTGCGCAACTGCTTGCGCTTGCGCGAGCTGAGGGTGTCGAGGAAATCCTGAAAGTCCCGGTAACCGCGATTGCGCCAGTGAAACTGGCAACCCAGGCGCTCCAGCCAGCCCGGCAGGCCAGCGAGCTGATCGTCCACGGCCTTGTCGGTGAAATTGATATGCGCGCCACTCAACTCGCCCTTGCCCAGGTACTCGGGTATCGCCTGCAGCAGAAGCAGGCCATCGGCCGCGTCGGCGGCCAGCAGGCGCGGCCCGCTCACCGGGCTGAACGGCACCGCGCCGAGCAGCTTCGGGTAGTAGGCGATCCCGGCCCGCTCGCAGGCATCGGCCCAGCCATGGTCGAACACGTACTCCCCGAACGAATGCCACTTGCGATAGGCCGGCAGTAACGCCCGCACCTGCCCCTCGCGCTCCAGCACCAGGTGTTCGGCCGCCCAACCGGTCGACGGCGCGACACTGGCGCTGTCTTCCAGCGCACTGAGGAATGCATGGCGCAGGAACGGCTGGCCAGCAGGCACCAGGGCATCCCAGGTCGCCGCCGGAAGATCGCGCAGATGGGCAAGGCTGTACAGGCTGGTCACGATTTCGACTCGCTGCGAAAGAGCCGCCAGTATCCCGGAAGAGTGCCATGACACTCAAATCATGACGTGCTCACTTAACCGCAGCGCCATCAAATAGACATCATTCTGTCACTCCCCCTCGCAATACTTGCGCCTGTTTTTCGAAGCCCCGGCAACCCGTCTAGCCAGGGCTTTTCCGAAGACATGCCAACTCGGGGCGGGCGCCAAGAGCCTCCCCACTTTTTTTTCAACAGGGAGAACCTTATGCGTCTTGTTTCTACACTTACCGGAGCAAGCCTCACCGGCATGATGCTGGCCCTGAGCGCTCCGGCCAGTGCTGCAGTTGACGCCAAGCTGCTCGAGATGCTCCGCGCCAATGGCTCGATCAACGAGGCGCAGTACAACGAACTGCAGGCCGATCTGGCTCAGGAAACCAAGGAAAAGGCAGACCAGAAGGCACAGGCCGATCGTCTGAGCTCCTTTGAGCAGAAAGTGGCCTGGGCCGCCAAGACCCAGATCAAGGGTGACGTGCGCCTGCGCTACGAAGACGTCAACGTCGACAACCCCAACAGCCGCAGCAACAACCAGGACCGTGAACGGGTCCGCGCCCGGGTCGGCTTCTACAGCGAGATCAACCCGCAGGTGGACGCCGGTGTGCGCGTGGCCACCGGCAGCAGTTCCGATGCCCGATCCACCAACCAGAGCCTGGACAACTACTTCGACAAGAAATCGCTGTGGGTCGACCTGGCCTACCTCGACTGGCACCCGACCGCCCTGCCGGGCCTGCACCTGATCGGCGGCAAGATGAACCAGCCCTGGGTGAGCATGGGCGACATCATCTGGGACAGCGACATCAACCCGGAAGGTATCGCCGTCACCTACAAGACCGACCTGGGCGGTGCCGAGCTGTTCGCCAGCGCCGGCCACTACAACCTGAAGGACAACGTCGACGGCGACGGCGTGCAGTTCAAGCACGACGCGCAGCTCTACCACGGCCAGTTGGGCACGCGCTTCGGTCTTGCCGACACCGTCAAGGTCACCGTGGGCGGCAGCATCTACGGCTATGACAACGACAAGAGCTCGACCGCCCTGCAGAACTTCGGCAACACCACCAACGAGTTCAACCTGGTGGAAGGTTTCGGGCAACTGGACTTCACCGGCTTCGCCATCCCGTTGTCGGCCTATGGCCAGTTCGTCAAGAACACAGACAGCACCGATGGTGCGGACAAGGCCTGGCTGGCGGGCCTGAAGACCAAGGTCGGTTCCTGGAGCCTCGACTACAACTACCGCGACGTACAGCGCAATGCCGTGGTCAGCCTGTTCACCGACTCCGACTTCGGTGCCGGCTTCACCGGTTCGCGTGGGCACAAGTTCAAGGTCGGCTACGAGATCGACAAGAACTTCTCCTTGGGCGCGGCCTACCTGATGGCCAAGACCGACCTGTCGCAATTGCCCAACAGCAATGCTGATGTCGACACCCTGCAGGTCGACCTGGAAGCCAAGTTCTAAGCGCGGGCTACCTGCGTCACCCAAGCGGGAAGTACCGACCCCATCCGGTACTTCCCGCTTTTTTGTCTAATGCCGAGGCCGCTTCGCGCCCAAAGCGACTGAGCGTTTCAATTGACCGGCAAGCCGGTACCGATCAGCGCTTGCGCAGAATCACGCTGCCAATCGAATACCCCGCGCCAAACGAACTCAGCACCCCCAGCGAACCTTTCGCCAAGTCATCCTGGTACAGGTGGAAGGCAATCACCGACCCCGCCGAGCTGGTATTGGCATAACGGTCGAGGATCACCGGCGCATCTTCCTCAGCCACGTCGCGGCCAACCAGTTTCTTGACGATCAGGTGGTTCATGCTCAGGTTCGCCTGGTGCAGCCAGAATCGCTTGACATCGCCAGGTTGCAGGTCGTTCTCCGCCAGGTGCTGGCCAATCAACTCGGCGACCATCGGGCAGACCTCGCGGAACACCTTGCGGCCTTCCTGGACGAACAACTTGTCCGGCGCGCCGATGCCCTCCTCCGCCGCGCGGTTGAGAAAGCCGAAGTTGTTGCGGATGTTGTTGGAGAACTGGGTCAGCAACTTGCTGCTGACGATCTCGAACTGGTGGGCCGAAGTGGCCCGGTCGGCACGCTCGATCAGCACCGCGGTGGCGGCATCGCCGAAGATGAAGTGGCTGTCGCGGTCACGGAAGTTCAGGTGGCCGGTGCAGATCTCCGGGTTGACCATCAGCACCGCGCGGGCCTGCCCCAACTGCACGCTGTTGGCGGCGGTCTGGATGCCGAAGGTAGCCGAGGAACAGGCCACGTTCATGTCGAAGGCGAACCCCTGGATGCCCAGCGCCTGCTGCACCTCGATGGCGATGGCCGGGTACGGGCGCTGCAGGTTGGAGCAGGCGACGATCACCCCATCGACGTCGGCGGCGCTGCGGCCGGCGCGCTCCAGGGCCTGGCGGGCGGCAGCGACGGCCATCTCGCAGAGGATCGACGGCTCGTCGTTGGAGCGCTCCGGCAGGCGTGGCTTCATGCGTTGCGGATCGAGGATGCCGGCCTTGTCCATGACGAAGCGGCTCTTGATCCCCGAGGCTTTCTCGATGAAGGCGGCGCTGGACTCGGCCAGGGCTTCGAGCTCGCCACGCTCGATGGCGGCGGCGTTGTCGTGGTTGTACTGGTGCACCCAGGTATTGAAGGAATCCACCAGCTCTTCGTTGGAAATGCTCTGGGCCGGGGTATACAGGCCGGTGCCGCTGATCACGACGTTATGCACGGTCGTTCCTCTGGTCAAAGGCCATCGCCATGTGGCGCTGGCTGGAATAATGGCACCTTAGTGCCAACTTTAAGACAAGCGCTTCGCGTTCGTTCGTCGGCAAGCCCGCCTCCACAGCGCGAGAGCGCATGACCTGTGGCAGCGGGCTTGCCCGCCAAGGGCCGCACCGCGGCCCCAAATTGCACCAATAGTGCCACAAGTGTGGAAGTTTATCCCTCCACCTGGCTCCACTGCTTGCCCAAACGTTTGTCGGAAACCGGCACCTTGGTACCCAGTTGCTGGGCGAACAACGACACCCGGTATTCCTCCAGCAACCAGCGGTACAGGGTCAGTTGCTCGTCACGCTTGCCTTCCTGGGCATGCTTGTCGGCGCGGGCCTTGTACTGGGCCCACAGGTTGCTCAGCTCGCCACTCCAGACCCGGTCCTTCTGCACCTGGGCGCCGAGCTTCTCCAGGCGCAGTTCCACCGCCTTGAGGTAACGCGGCAGCTCCTTGAACCAGGCCGCCGGCGTCTCGCGGACGAAGCCCGGGTAGACCAGGTTGGCAAGTTGCTGCTTGATGTCGTTGAGCGCCACCGCCTGGCTCAGGTCGATCTTGCCCTTGAAGCGCTTCTGCAGGCCGTGCCACAGCTTGAGCACCTCCAGCGTCTGGCGGGCCAGGCGTTCGGCGTGCTCGGCCCAACTGCCACGCTTGCGCTCGGCAAGCCCGGCCAGCGCCGCACCGTCCCGTGGCAGTTGCGCCTCGCCTTCGAGGATGCAACTGTCGAGGCTGGCCAGCAGGATGTCCTCCACCAACGCCTCGACCCGCCCCAGTTCGCGGTACAGCAGGCCCAGCTCGGTCAGCCCCGGCAGCTTGCCGCGCAGGAACTTGGCAGGCTCGGCCAGTTGCTGCAGCAACAGGCGCTGCAGGGCACGACGGTGCTGGAACTCGGCCTCGGCCTGGGTCGAGAAGCGCCCCTCGCGCACCGTGCCGTTTTCTTCCACCAGCGCCGGGTAGACCGTCAGCGACAGGCCGGCGATCTTCTGCTGGGCGGTCTGCGCCACCTCGGCGAAGGCCTTGGCTTGCACCGGCTGCTCGGCCTTCTCGTTGCGCGGCAGGGCCAGCGCGGCCTGGCTGGCGGCGGCGAAGCGCGCGGTCAGCTCGGCCAGGTCGCGGCCTTCGCCGAGGAACTTGCCCTGGCCGTCGACCACCTCGATGTTCATGCGCAGGTGCCCTTCCACCAGGCTTGCCGCTTCCGCCCAGGCCTCATCGGACACCCGTGCGCCCGTCATGCGCAGCAACTCCTGGCCCAGCGATTGCGCCAGGGCGCCCTGGCCGAAGGCCATGCGCGACAACGCAGCCTTGACGAAGTCCGGCACCGGCACGAAGTTCTTGCGCAGGGCCTTGGGCAGGTTGCGCACCAGGGCCACGCACTTGGCTTCCAGCAGGCCCGGCACCAACCACTCCAGGCGCTCGCCCGGCAGGTTCGGCAACAATGGCGCCGGTACCCGCACGGTCACGCCGTCACGCGGGTGGCCCGGCTCGAAGTGATAGGTCAGCGGCAGGCGCAGTTCGCCGATCTGCAGATGGTCTGGATACTGCGCCGCGGTGACTTCGCTGGCCTCGCGGGCCAGCACGTCTTCCTCGCGCATGATCAGAAGGTTCGGGGCCTTCTGACTGTTGATCCGGTACCAGCTGTCGAAAGTCGCGGTCTGGTGGATCTCCGCCGGCAGGCGTGCCTCGTAGAAGGCGTAGAGGGTTTCTTCATCGGCAAGGATGTCGCGACGACGGGCCTTGGCCTCCAGCTCGTCAAGTTGCTCGAGCAGGCGCTTGTTGGCCGACAGGCACTTGGCCCGCGACTGGATCTGGCCGCCGACCAACCCCTCGCGGATGAACAGCTCACGCGACACCACCGGGTCGATCGGGCCGAAGTGCACCGGCCGGCGCCCGACCAGGATCAACCCGTACAAGGTGATCTGCTCGTAGGCCACCACCTGCCCCCGCTTCTTCTCCCAGTGCGGCTCGAAGTGGTTCTTCTTCACCAGGTGGGTCGCCAGCGGCTCGATCCAGTCCGGCTCGATCCTGGCCACCATGCGCGCGTACAGCTTGGTCGTCTCCACCAGTTCGGCGGCCATCACCCACTGTGGGCGCTTGCGGCCCAGGCCCGAGGACGGGTGAACCCAGAAGCGACGCTGGCGGGCCCCCTGGTAGTCGCCCTCCTCGGTCTTGTGGCCGACCTGGCTGAGCAAGCCGCTGAGGATCGCCTTGTGCACCTTCTGGTAGTCGGACGGCTCCTTGTTCACCGCCAACTGCAGGTCACGGCAGATCAGCGCCAACTGGCGATGGGCATCCCGCCACTCGCGAAGGCGAAGGTAGTTGAGGAACTGCTTGCGGCACCAGTTGCGCAGCGGGTTGGCGGTCAGCGCCTGACGCTGCTCCTCGAAACCGCGCCACAGGTTGACCAGCGCGGCGAAGTCGGAGTCGACATCCTTCCACTGGGCATGCGCCTGGTCAGCGGCCTGCTGGCGCTCCGGCGGGCGTTCGCGTGGGTCCTGCACCGACAGGGCACTGGCGACGATCAGCACCTCCTGCAGGCTGCCCAGGCGCGCGCCTTCGAGCAGCATGCGGCCCAACCGAGGGTCGATCGGCAGGCGCGCCAGCTGGCGACCCAGTGGCGTCAGCTGATTCTCGCGGTTGACTGCCGACAGCTCCTGCAACAGGTTGAAGCCGTCGCTGATGGCCTTGCCATCCGGCGGTTCGATGAACGGGAAGGCATCGATCGCGCCGAGGCGCAGGTGCAGCATCTGCAGGATCACCGCCGCCAGGTTGGTGCGCAGGATCTCCGGGTCGGTGAAGGCCGGCCGGCTGTTGAAATCCTCTTCGCTGTACAGGCGCACGCAGATGCCCGGTTCGACCCGGCCGCAGCGGCCCTTGCGCTGGTTGGCGCTGGCCTGGGACACCGCCTCGATCGGCAGGCGCTGGACCTTGGCACGGTAGCTGTAGCGGCTGATGCGCGCGGTGCCGGTGTCGATCACGTAGCGAATGCCCGGCACGGTCAGCGAGGTCTCGGCGACGTTGGTGGCCAGCACCACGCGGCGCCCGGCATGGGGCTGGAAGATCCGCTGTTGCTCGGCCGGTGACAGGCGCGCATACAGCGGCAGGATCTCGGTGTGACGCAACTGGGCCTTGCGCAGGATCTCCGCGGCATCGCGGATCTCCCGCTCGCCCGGCAGGAACACCAGCACGTCGCCCGGCCCCTTGCCTTCGCTGCGCTCGTGCTGTGCCAGCTCATCCAGGGTGGCGAGGATCGCCTGGTCGACGGTGAGGTCGTCCTCGACCGGGTTGCCTTCTTCGTCCTGCTCGCTGGTCAGCGGGCGGTACCAGGTTTCGACCGGGTAGGTTCGCCCGGACACCTCGATGATCGGTGCACCATCGAAATGCTTGGAGAAACGCTCCAGGTCGATGGTCGCCGAGGTGATGATCAGCTTGAGCTCCGGACGGCGGTGCAGCAGGGTCTTGAGGTAGCCGAGCAGGAAGTCGATGTTCAGGCTGCGCTCGTGGGCCTCGTCGACGATGATCGTATCGTAGCGCTCGAGGAAGCGGTCGTGCTGGGTCTCGGCCAGCAGGATGCCGTCGGTCATCAGCTTGACCAAGGTATTGGCATCGCTCTGGTCCTCGAAACGCACCTGGTAGCCGACCAACCCACCCAACGGCGTGCCCAGCTCCTCGGCCACCCGCGCCGCCACGCTGCGCGCGGCGATCCGGCGCGGCTGGGTGTGGGCGATCAGGCCGTGGCGGCCACGGCCCATCTCCAGGCAGATCTTCGGCAACTGGGTGGTCTTGCCCGAGCCGGTCTCGCCGGCGATCACCAGCACCTGGTGCTCGGCCAGGGCCTTCTTGATCTCGTCGCGCTTGGCGGCGATCGGCAGGCTGTCGTCGTAGCGGATGTGTGGCACGCGCTGCTGGCGCGCGGTGACCTGGGCGCAGGACGCCTGGACCTTCTCCACCCACTGGGCCAGGCGCGCCTCGTCGGGACGCTTGCGCAGCTCGTGCAGTTGCCGCCGCAGGCGATGGCGGTCGGCGATCATGGCGTGGTCGAGGTTCTTCAGCAGTTGGTCGATGGCGTGGTGGTCTGTCATGGGGCTTTCTAATGAGGCAGGCGGCCCTGCTTTTTTCATGATCGGCTTTCGAAGAGGCGGGATTGTCGCAGATTTCCGGGCCGTCTGTACCGGCGCATTCCAGTTGCCATCGGGGCCGCTTCGCCGGCAAGCCGGCTCCCACGGGCTCCAATGGTGTTACCGAATCACGTGCCAGGCAGAGAAATCTACAGGCGCGAGCGTTGCCAGGGCGCCCACAATGTTTAGCCATCCCTGGACTGAAGGTTGCCATTCACTGCTTTAATCAACCTTACGCCTCGTGTGAGTATCGATCCATGACCCGCCTCCCGATCATCGCGCGCTCGCTGTCACGCCCTTCCCTGCCGAAGGCCCGGGCCCGCGCCGGCGAAAACCCGCTGGTACATGTCATCCTCGCCTTCTGGGCCCTCTGGCACTGCCGCCACGCTCGCCCACCGGATACGTCGCCCCGGCTTGCCTGACCCACCCCGGCCGCCCTTGGCCGGCGTCTTCAGCCCGACCGACCGTATGCATACGGTGGTCCCGTGCGCCTGCGGGCGCGAGCGACAGCATCATGCACTTTGACAACCCGGAACACGCCAGGCGCTTTCTGGCCGACAACCCCGATATCGACCTGTTCGAACTGTTCATCCTCGACGCCAACGGCGTACCGCGCGGCAAGCTGCTGCACCGCGAGGAACTGCTGGCGGTCTACGAGACCGGCCGGCCACTGCCCAGCACCATCCTCGGCCTGACCCTCAACGGCGACGACGTGGAGGACTCCGGCCTGGTCTGGGATGTAGGCGATATCGATTGCCGCGCCTACCCCGTGGACGGCAGCCTGGTGCGCCTGCCCTGGCGCCGTGTACCGACCGCCGCGCTGCAGGTCAGCATGCACCCCAGCGAAGGGCTGCCAGCCAGCGTGGCCGACCCACGCCATGTGCTGCTGCGCACCGTCGAGGCACTCGAGGCCGACGGCTATCACCCGGTGATGGCCTGCGAGCTGGAGTTCTACCTGCTCGACCAGCAGCGCGACGCCCAGGGGCGTCCGCAGCCGGCACTGGACCAGGACGGCGGCCGGCCGCGCACCACCCAGGTCTATGGCCTGCGCGAGTTGGAGCAGATCGAGCCGTTCCTCGCCGACCTCTATGCCGCGTGCAAGGCCCAAGGCATCCCGGCGCGCACGGCGATCTCCGAATACGCCCCCGGCCAGGTGGAAATCACCCTGGAGCATGGCGATGCGCTGGCCGCCATGGACCAGGCCGTGCGCTACAAGCGCCTGGTCAAGGGCGTGGCCAACGCCCATGGCATGCAGGCCTGCTTCATGGCCAAGCCGTTCGACCACCTGGCCGGCACCGGCATGCACATGCACCTGAGCCTGGCCGATGCCGAGGGTCGCAACCTGTTCGCCAGCGACGACCCGGCCGGCACCCCGCTGCTGCGCCAGGCGGTCGGCGGCATGCTGCGCCACCTGCATGAATCGCTGTTGCTGTTCTGCCCCAATGCCAACTCCTACCGGCGTTTCCAAGCCAACAGCTATGCACCGCTGGCGCCGACCTGGGGTGTCGACAACCGTACCGTCAGCCTGCGCGTGCCAGGCGGGCCGGCCAACAGCCGGCATGTGGAGCACCGTATCTGCGGTGCCGACGCCAATCCCTATCTGGCAGCGGCGGCAATCCTCGCCGCTGCCCACCAAGGCATCCGCGAGCAACTGGACCCCGGTGCCCCGGTACAGGGCAATGGCTACGCCCAGGCCACCGAATACCTGCCGACCGACTGGCTGACCGCCCTCGACGCCCTGGAGCGCTCGGGCTGGGCCAGGCAAGCCCTGGGCGAGGGCTTCCTCGGCGTCTACCTCAAGGTCAAGCGCGCCGAATACCGCCAGTTCATGGCCGAAGTCGGCGAACAGGACTGGCGCTGGTACCTGCACCAGGCCTGAGCCCTTACTCCATTCCCGTGAAGGAACGATCATGAATGCAGCAGTGAAGAACGGGACGGCCCAGCGCGCGCCGTCCTACTACAGCGCCACCCTCAACGACCTGACCCAGTACCCGACCCTGCAAGGTACCGAGCAGGTGGACGTGGCGATCATCGGCGGCGGTTTCACCGGCGTGGCCACGGCGGTGGAACTGGCCGAGCGCGGCCTGAAGGTGGCCATCGTCGAGACCAACCGCATCGGCTGGGGCGCCAGCGGCCGCAATGGCGGCCAGGTCACCGGCAGCCTGTCGGGCGACGAGGCCATGCGCACGCAGATGCGCCAGCGCCTGGGCAGCGAGGTCGACGACTTCATCTGGCACCTGCGCTGGCGTGGCCACCAGATCATCGAACAAAGGGTTGAGCGCTATGGCATCGCCTGCGACCTCAAGCGCGGCCACCTGCACGCGGCGATGAAACCCTCGCACATGGACGAGCTGCGCGCCTTCGAGGCCGAAGCCCAGCGCCGGGGCATGGGCGAGCAGGTGCAGTTGCTCGACCGCACCGCCGTGGCCGAACACCTGCAGAGCCCGCTGTACCTGGGCGCGTTGAAGAACCGCCGCAACCTGCACCTGCACCCGCTGAACCTGTGCATGGGCGAAGCCCGTGCCGCCCACGCGCTGGGCGCGCAGGTGTTCGAAAACTCCGAGGTGCTGGAGATCGTCCATGGCCCGCGCCCGGCGGTGGTCACCGCCCAGGGCCGCATCGAGGCGCGCCAGGTGCTGCTGGCCGGCGATGTCTACCACCGCCTGGAAAAACGCCAGCTCAAGGGCAAGATCTTCCCCGCCATGGGTGGCATCGTCACCACCGCGCCACTGGGCGAGCTGGCCGAGCAGATCAATCCCCAGGACCTGGCGGTCTACGACTGCCGCTTCGTCCTCGACTACTACCGCCTGACCGCCGACAAGCGCCTGCTGTTCGGCGGTGGCGCCAACTACTCGGGCAAGGATTCGCGGGACATCGAAGGCGAGCTGCGCCCGTGCATCGAACGCACCTTCCCGGCGCTCAAGGGCGTGCCGATCGAGTTCCAGTGGAGCTGCGCCATGGGCATCGTGGTCAACCGCATCCCGCAGTTGGGCAAGCTCTCGGACAACGTCTGGTACTGCCAGGGCTACTCCGGGCACGGCATCGCCACCAGCCACATCATGGGCGAAATCATGGCCGAGGCCCTGACCGGTACGCTGGAAAAGTTCGACACCTTCGCGGGGTGCAAGCACATCAAGGTGCCGATGGGGGATCTGTTGGGCAACCCGCTGCTGGCGGCGGGGATGTGGTACTACCAGATGCTGGAGAAGCTGCGCTGACCTGGAGTTTGGGGCCGCCTCACGGCCCCGATAGCCAATCAGGCGATCTTCTTCAGGCCCTGTTTCTTCAGCTCTTCGTCGCGCAGTTCGCGGCGCAGGATCTTGCCGACGTTGGTGGTCGGCAAGACATCGCGGAACTCGATATAGCGTGGCACCTTGTAGCCGGTGACGTTGGCACGCATGTGCTCCATCACCTGCTCCTTGGTCAGGGTCATGCCCGGCTTGACCACGATGAACACCTTGATCACCTCGCCGGACTTCTCGTCCGGCACGCCGATCGCCGCGCATTGCAGCACGCCCGGCAGGCCGGCGAGCACGTCTTCCAGCTCGTTCGGGTAGACGTTGAAACCCGACACCAGGATCATGTCCTTCTTGCGGTCGACGATGCGCATGTAGCCGTCCGGCTGGATCACGGCGATGTCGCCGGTCTTCAGCCAGCCGTCCTGGTCGAGGATCTCGGCGGTGGCTTCTTCGCGCTGCCAGTAGCCCTTCATCACCTGCGGGCCCTTGACGCACAGCTCGCCCACCTCGCCCAAGGCCAGCTCGCGGCCGCTGTCGTCGATGACCTTGCACAGCGTCGAAGGCACCGGGATGCCGATGGTACCGATCTGGTTGGCCTCTGCCGGGTTGACCGCCGCTACCGGGCTGGTCTCGGTCATGCCGTAGCCTTCGCAGATGGCGCAGCCAGTCACGGCCTTCCAGCGCTCGGCCACGCTCAGTTGCAGGGCCATGCCACCCGACAAGGTGATCTTCAGCGCCGAGAAGTCCAGGGCGCGGAAGGCGTCGTTGTTGCACAGGGCGACGAAGAGGGTATTGAGCCCGACGAAGCCGCTGAACCGCCACTTGCCCAGCTCCTTGACCATGGCCGGCAAGTCGCGCGGGTTGCTGATGAGCACGTTGTGGTTGCCGATCAGCATCATGGCCATGCAATGGAAGGTGAAGGCATAGATGTGGTACAGCGGCAGCGGGGTGATGAGGATCTCGCACCCTTCCTGCAGGTTCGACCCCATCAGCGCCCGGCACTGCAGCATGTTGGCCACCAGGTTGCGGTGGGTCAGCATGGCGCCCTTGGCAACGCCGGTGGTGCCACCGGTATACTGCAGCACGGCAACGTCGTTGAGCTGCGGATTGGCCTCGGTCACCGGCCCGCCCTTGCCCAGGGCCAGGGCATCGTTGAAGCGTATGGCGCCAGGCAGGCTGTAGGCCGGCACCATCTTCTTCACGTACTTGATCACACTGTTGATCAGCACGCGCTTGAGCGGGGGCAGCAGGTCAGCCACCTCGGTGACGATGACATGCTTGACCTGGGTCTTGGGCACGACCTTCTCGGCCAGGTGCGCCATGTTGGCCAGGCAGACCAGGGCCTTGGCACCCGAGTCGTTGAACTGGTGCTCCATCTCCCGCGCGGTGTACAGCGGGTTGGTGTTGACCACGATCAGGCCGGCGCGCATGGCGCCGAACACGGCCACTGGGTATTGCAGGACATTGGGCAGTTGCACGGCGATCCGGTCGCCGGGCTTGAGGTCGGTATGCTGTTGCAGCCAGGCGGCGAAGGCCCCCGACAGGGCATACAGCTCGCCGTAGGTGATGGTCTTGCCCAGGTTGCTAAAGGCCGGCTTGTCGGCAAAGCGTTGGCAGGACTGCCGAAGCACCGCCTGGATGTTGGGGAATTCGTCAGGATTGATTTGTGCCGTAATCCCGGCGGGGTACTTATCCTTCCAAAAATTTTCGATCATGGAAGCCCACTCCTTCAGCAACAGCGAATTCGTCACGCGTTGTGCGTTTATTATTGATATGGGATGACGGCTCATTGCAACCGGATCCTCTGGAAGCGCGCCGAGAGTAACAGCTTTGCCGGGGGTCGCCTAGAGGCCAAAATGGCCCGACTGGTCACAAAAATGACTCAAAGAATGATGCAGGTCATTTTTAGAGTATTAACTTGAAAGCTGCAAGCTATCAGCCTCAAGCTGCAAGAAAGAGCGACGCCGAACGCTCTATCTCGCGGCTCGAAGCTTGGAGTGTCGGGCGATGCGGAACGCTTTTTCTTGCAGCTCGAAGACAACTCAGGCGATATCGCGCAGCTCGCGGCGCAGGATCTTGCCCACCGGGGTCATGGGCAGGGATTCACGCAGGACGATATGCTTGGGCACCTTGTAGCCGGTGAAGTTGGCCTTGCAGAAGGCCTTGAGTTCCTCGATGCTCAGCCCCGCCTCGCGCGGCACCACGAACAGCTTGACCGCCTCGCCGGAGCGCTCGTCCGGCACGCCGATGGCCGCACAGTTGGCCACCTGCGGGTGGGCCATGACCACATCCTCGATCTCGTTGGGGTACACGTTGAAACCCGAGACGATGATCATGTCCTTCTTGCGGTCGACGATGCGGGTGAAGCCGTCCGGATCGATCACCGCGATGTCGCCGGTCTTCAGCCAGCCCTCGGCATCGAGGGTCTGTGCGGTGGCCTCGGGTTGGCCCCAGTAGCCCTTCATCACCTGCGGCCCCTTGATGCACAGCTCGCCGCGCTCGCCCAGGGGCAGTTCGTTGCCGTCGTCGTCGATGACCTTGAACGCCGTGCCCGGCACCGGGATGCCCACGGTGCCCAGGCGCGCCAGTTCACCATAGGGGTTGGTGCTGGCCACCGGCGAGGTCTCGGTCAGGCCGTAGCCTTCGACGATACGGCAGCCCGTCAGTTGCTCCCAGCGCTCGGCGGTGGCCTTGACCAGCGCAGTGCCGCCGGAGTTGGTGACCTTGAGCGCGGAAAAGTCCAGGGACTTGAAGCCGGGATGGTCCATCAGCGCGACGAACAACGTGTTCAGGCCCAGCAACGCCGAGAAACGCCACTTGCCCAGTTCCTTGATGAACCCAGGGATGTCGCGGGGATTGGTGATCAGCACGTTGTGGTTGCCGGTGACCATCATGCACATGCAGTTCCCCGTGAACGCATAGATGTGGTACAGCGGCAGCGGCGCGATCATGACCTCCTGGCCCTCCTTGATCAGCGGCTGCCCGTCCGGGCCGTGCTGGGAGAAACAAGCCAGCACCTGCAGCATGTTGGCCACCAGGTTGCCGTGGGTGAGCATGGCGCCCTTGGCCAAGCCCGTGGTGCCACCGGTGTACTGCAGCACGGCGATGTCGTCGAGGGTCAGCGCCACCGGCTTGTGGACTTGCGCCCGGCCCTGGCGTAGCACCTGCTTGAACGACACGGCCTGGGGCAAGTGGTAGGCCGGGACCATCTTCTTCAGCTTGTCGACCACGGTATTGACCAGCCATCCCTTGGCGGTCGGCAGCAGGTCGCCCATCTTCGCCTCGATCAGGTACTCGATGCCGGTATCGCCCAGCACTTCCTGCACACGCTTGCCGAACATGTTCAGGTAGACCAGGGCGCGGGCGCCGGAGTCCTTGAACTGGTGGCGCATCTCGCGCTCGGTGTAGAGCGGGTTGGTGTTGACCACGACCAGGCCGGCACGCATCGCGCCGAACACGGCGATGGGGTACTGCAGGACGTTGGGCATCTGCACCGCGATGCGATCGCCCGGGGCCAGGTCGGTGTGCTGTTGGAGCCAGGCGGCGAAGGCCGCGGAATGGCGCTCCAGTTCGGCGTAGGTGAGGGTCACGCCGAGGTTGCTGAACGCCGGACGGTCGGCGAAGCGCTTGCAGGAGCGTTCGAAGACCTCGACGACGGATGTGTAGGCGTTGATGTCAATGGTGGAAGGCACGCCCGCCGGGCGTTTGTCATTCCAGAAGTCGGCTTGCATTTATTGTTGTTCCTCTGCCTGGACCGTCCCTGACCTGATTGCCTGATGCAAAAAGGCGTTGAGCCGACGTTAGCAGGTAACCCGGAGGTGGCAAATACGCCAAGTGCTGCCATTAACATTGTGAATCTTATTTGTGCCCTTCCTGCAATCCTGCCCGTTGCGCATACACTGTCTCGAACCCAGGAGCAAAGGATCCGCCATGCCCCATGACGCCTTCTGGCTGCCGGCCAGCGAGCATTGCAGCCTGTATGTCCACCAGTGGCTGCCGAGCTCGCCGGTCAAGGCCGTGGTGCTGCTGGCCCATGGCATGGCCGAGCACGCCGGGCGCTACCAGCGCCTGGGCCATGCCCTGAGCGACGCCGGCTTCGCCCTGCTCGCCCCGGACCTGCGCGGCCACGGCCGCACCGCCGAGCTGGGCAGCCTGGGCCTGTTCGCCCGCCGGCACGGTTGGGAGGCCGTGGTCAACGACCTGGGCCTGCTCGCCCAGCACATCGGCCAGCAGTTTCCCGGCACCCCGCTGTTCCTGTTCGGCCACAGCATGGGCAGCTACATCGCCCAGGCCTACCTGTTGCACCACAGCGCCAGCCTGCAGGGGGCGATCCTCAGCGGCTCCAACTACCAACCGGCGGCGCTGTACCGCGCTGCTGGCCTGATCGCCCGGCTCGAAGCCTGGCGCCAGGGGCCGCAGGGCAAGAGCGCGCTGATCGAGTGGCTGTCGTTCGGCGCGTTCAACAAGGCCTTCAAGCCCAATCGCACCGCCTTCGACTGGCTCAGCCGCGACGCCGCCGAGGTCGACCGCTACCTCGCCGACCCGCTGTGCGGCTTTCGCTGCTGCAACCAGCTGTGGCTCGACCTGCTCCATGGCCTGGCGCAGATCAGCCAGCCGAAGAACCTGGCGCAGATCGACCCGAACCTGCCGATCCTGGTGCTCGGTGGCGACTGTGACCCGGTCAGCGCCGGCAAGCGCCTGAAGGGCCTGGCCGGCGCCCTGCGTGCCACCGGCAACCGGCATGTACAGCTGCGTCTCTACCCCCAGGCACGGCACGAACTGCTCAACGAGACCAATCGCGACGAGGTCACCGCCGATATCCTCGGCTGGCTGGAGCAGGCGCTGGCCCTGGGCCGACCTGCCCGCAGCGAATGATGTACACTCCCCCGTCCGCCCTCTCAAGGAAACCCCGCCCCGATGACCCAGGTCACCAATACGCCCTACGAAGCCCTCGAAATCGGTCAGAAAGCCAGCTACGAGAAGTCCGTCGAAGAACGCGATATCCAGCTGTTCGCCGCGATGTCCGGTGACCACAACCCGGTGCACCTGGATGCCGAGTTCGCCGCCAAGAGCATGTTCCGCGAGCGGATCGCCCACGGCATGTTCAGCGGTGCGCTGATCAGCGCCGCGGTCGCCTGCACCCTGCCCGGCCCCGGCACCATCTACCTGGGCCAGCAGATGAGTTTCCAGAAGCCGGTGAAGATCGGCGATACCCTCACCGTGCGCCTGGAAATCCTCGAGAAACTGCCCAAGTTCAAGGTGCGTATCGCCACCAACGTGTACAACCAGCACGACGAGCTGGTGGTCGAAGGCGTGGCCGAGATCCTCGCCCCGCGCAAGCAGCAGACCGTCGAGCTGGTCAGCCCGCCGAACTTCGTCGCCAGCTGATCCTGGGCACGGCCTCGCTCAAGAGGTACCCAACGTTTTCAGGCGGCGTTCGATATGCCGCCGCTCCGGCTCCTGGCGGGTAAGCGCCAGGGCTTGGCGCCAGGCATCCCGCGCCTGCTCGGCCTGGCCCAACTGGTGATGCAGCTCGGCCCGGGCGGCATGGGCCAGGTGATAGTCGAGCAGTTCGCCACGGGCCAGGATCGCCTCGACCGCCGCCAGCCCGGCCCGCGCCCCGTCCCGCCTGGCCAGCGCCGCCGCCCGGTTCAGCTCCACCACCGGCGACGGCCAATGGCGCTGCAGCACATCGTACAGCCCGACGATCTCGTCCCAATCCGTTTCCTCGGCACTGGCGGCCTCGGCATGCACCGCGGCGATCGCCGCCTGCAGGCTATAGGCGCCATACTCCCGGCTACGCAACGCCTGGCGTACCAGGCGGCAACCTTCGTCGATCCGCTCCCGGTCCCACAGGCTGCGATCCTGCTGGTCGAGCAGCACCAGTTCACCGTCGGCATCGCTGCGCGCGCGCAGCCGCGAGGCCTGCAACAGCATCAGCGCCAGCAGGCCGAGCACTTCCGCATCCGGCAGCAACTGGGCCAGCAGGCGGCCAAGGCGGATCGCCTCGTCGCACAGCTCACGCTGCACCAGGTCTTCACCCACAGACGCCGAATAGCCCTCGTTGAACACCAGGTAGATCACCCGCAACACGCTTTCCAGGCGCTCGGGCAGTTCGGCCAGCGCCGGTACCTGATAGGGGATGCGCGCGTCACGGATCTTGGCCTTGGCACGGACGATACGCTGGGCGATGGTCGCCGGGCTCTGCAGGAAGGCACGGGCGATCTGCTCGGTGGTCAGGTCGCAGACTTCGCGCAGGGTCAGCGGTACCTGGGCGTCGGCGGCCAGGGCCGGGTGACAGCAGGTGAAGATCAGTCTCAGGCGGTCGTCCACCAGCAATTCCTCGTCGCCAGGATCCTGCGCCTGCCCCTCCAGGAGCAGGATCAGCTCCGCCTGGGAACGGTCGAAACGGGCGCGCCTGCGCAGTGCGTCGATCGCCTTGAAACGGCCAGTGGACACCAGCCAGGCCCGAGGGTTGTCCGGAATGCCGTCGCGCTGCCAGCGCTCGACGGCAATGAAGAAGGCATCATGCATGGCCTCCTCGGCCAGGTCGAAGTCGCCCAGCAGGCGGATCAGGGTCGCCAGGACGCGCCGGGAATCGCGGCGGTAGACCGCCTCGACCTGGGCGCGCACCTGCTGCGCGTCGGCCATCAATCCGGCATCCGCTGGGTCACCACCTCGACCAGACGGTCCAGGCTCTCCCCCCAGCCCTCGTGGAAGCCCATTTCTTCATGGGCGCGGCAGTCAGCGGCATTCCAGTGCCAGGCGCGGGCGGTGTAGCGGGTCTTGCCCTGCTCCTCGTCGAAGGTCACCACCGCGGTCATGAACGCCTTGTCGGAGGGTACCCAACCCGGCCCGAAGGCATCCGTGAACACCAGCCGCTGCGGCGCGACGATCTCGAGGAACACCCCCTGGTTGGGATACTCGGTCCCATCGGGGGCGCGCATCAGGGTACGCAGCACCCCGCCGACCCACAGCTGCAGCTCGCATTCCGGGGTGGTCATGCCATGGGGGCCCCACCATTGCGTCAGCCACTGGGGGTCGGTCCAGGCGCGGAACACCTTGGCCGGCGGTGCATCGATCAAGCGGCTGATGGACAGTTCATGCTGCGCCTGTCCCAGGCCTGGTTGTGCAAGGCTCATGCGTGTCGTTCTCCGTTGTCAGGGTTGCAACTCGCGCACCGGCCGCACCTCGACGCTGCCGACCCGCGCCGCCGGAATCCCCTTGGCGATGTTCAGCGCCTCGTTGAGGTCGCGGGCATCGACCAGATAGAAACCGGCCAACTGTTCCTTGGTCTCGGCGAAGGGACCGTCGGTCAAGCTCATGCGTCCACCGCGCATGCGCACCGTGGTGGCGGTCTGCACCGACTTGAGCGCCTCGGCCGCGAGCATGCGCCCGCCATTTTGCAAGGACTCGGCATAGGCCATGCACTCGGCGTCTTCGGGGCTGTCGGGCAGGCTGTGCAGCAGCCCTTCGTCACAATAGACCAGGCACAGGTATTTCATGGTCGTCTCCAACGCTACGCAGGGGTGGGTTTGCCGATGAGCGGCCGCGATCAGGGCTTGAGGTCGAACATGGCTTTCTGGGTTTCCATGTCGAACGGTGCCGACCAGTGCTCGTGGATGACCTGCCACTGCCCGCCCCTACGACGATAGCCGACGGTGGCGCGCATGAAGCCGCACTGGCTTTCGTCGTCCGCCGGGCCGCAGCGGTTGAGCCAGTGGGCCAGGCCCAGGTCGCCGTCGGCATAGACGGTCAGTTGCGTCAGTTCGAAGACCATGGGGCCGGTGCAGTGGCTCATGCACATTTCCCAGTGGGCCTGGTAGTCGGCCTTGTTCTTGAACTGCAAGGCCTGGATGGCATCGAACGCCACGATGTCGTCGGCATAGGGCGCGGCGATCGCCTCCAGGTCGCGGTCGCGCACGGCCTGCATCCAGCGCTCGATCAGTTGGCGGATCTCGGTTTCGGCTGCGGTGTTCATCGGTGTTTCCTCCGATCGGTCATGAGCGGGTGACGCCGGGAACATCCGGCGCCTTCACTCCTGGTCGAACGGTGATCGGGGAAATCGACAGGACATGGAAAAAAATTTTCGCACCAGGCCGGGAAGGTGAGGCCGGGGCTTGGCGGCACTTTGTCATTTTAGGGCTGCCTTGCAGCCCAGATGGGCCCTGGCGGACCTGCTAGCCCCCCATGACCCGCTCAAGCGGAATCCAGACCTCCATCACCGCACCAGGGTCGGTAGGATCGAACCCCGCCGGATAGCGCTCGAACACCGCCGCATTGGCCGAACGCTCGCCCGAGGCCGGCAGCCACTGCTCGAAGATGGCATCGAAGGTATCCTTGATGCCTTGCAAGCTGCCACGATGCTCGAACACGGCATAGCGCTGAGGGGCGAGCGTCAACGTACTGAAGCCCTCGGGCAGGCCGCCGGCCTCGGTCACTTCGACGCCTGCCAGGTAGTCGAACCCGCCCAGCCCGTCCGGGTGGTAGCACACGCCATAGCTGTCCAGGCCATGCTGGCCCGGCACGCAGCCGATATGCGGGCCGAAACGCTGCAACAGGCGTGGCAGCCCACTGATGTCGCGCATGTCGAAGCGCTCGGCGAAGCCGGCGAGGAGCAGTGCCCTGCCATCTTCGTAACGGGAAGGGGTGATGGGTGTCGCGGTCATGTCCATTGCCTCTGTGAGCCCACACGAATGCGCCAGCGTAGCGCGGATACGCCCCGCCGGGCTATAGGGCCGGGCTGGCCAGGATGAACTCGCGATAGCCAGAAACGATCACGTAGACGGCGAAATAACAGAAAATCGCTGCCGATAGCAGGTAGGACCAGGTCAGCAAGCGGTCCCCCAGAAGGCGTCCACCATGACTGGCGATGCCACACAGGCCCAGGCACCAGACCAGCCCGGCGGCGAAGAAGCCGCCGAGGAACAACCCGGCCTCCAGCAGGCTGCCGCCACCGGAGCGAGAGATCAGCACCCCGCCCACGGCGGCGAACCAGAGGATCGCACTGGGCGAGGACATGGCCAGGAAGATCCCACGCAGGAACTCCCGCCAGCCCGACTCCAGCACCACCTGCCCACGGGCCTCCAGGTGGCCACCGCGCCAGGCCGCCAGCAACATCTTCACGGCGAACCAGGCCAACAGCACCGAGCCGCCCAGCCAGAGCCCCCAGCGCACCGCCTCGAACTGCAACAGCACGGTCATCCCCGCCAGCGCCGCGACGGCGTACAGCAGGTCACCGACGCAGGTTCCCAGGCCCAGCCAGAAGCCCTGGAGGAAACCCCGGCGCATGGCCAGGGTGATCATGGCGATATTGGCGACACCGATGTCCAGGCACAGGGACAGGCTGAGAAGAAAACCGTTGGAAAAAGGCATGCGGCACTCGTTTGCGGGACGAAGATCTGAGGCAGGCGCCATTGTGCCTGAGCGATGCAACTGGCGCTTACATTCGCCTTCCAGACGAGGTAAATCGCAAAAACACGCCCTCAGTCCCCAAGCAAGACCCGTGCATAGCGCTCCCGGTCCACATTCGCCCCGCTGAGCACTACCGCCACCCGCTTGCCAGCCTGGCGCTCGCGCTCCTGGATCAGCGCCGCCAGGGCTGCGGCGCCAGCGCCTTCGGCGGTGTTGTGGGTGGCTTCGTGGTAGAGGCGCATGGCCGCGGCGATCTCGCGGTCGTCGACGCGGACGATGCGCGCGGCATGCGCCTGGACCAGGGCGAAGGCATCAGGATGGGGCACGCGGCAGGCCATGCCATCGGCGAAGGTGTCGGCGGTGGCGGTGGTGACGATGCGGCCCTGCTCGATGCTCTGGGCGTAGGCGTCGGCGGCGCTGGAGACCACGCCAACGATCTGCGTGCGCAGCCCCAGCAGGTTGCGCGCCTGGATCAGCCCACAGATCCCCGAACCCATGCCGATCGGCACATAGACGCAGTCCAGCTCGCCAACCGCCTCGAACAGCTCCAGCGCGTAGGTAGCCACGCCGCGCACCAGTTCCGGGTGGAACGACGGCACCCTCTCGTAACCCAGCGTCTCGGCCAGCCTGGCGGCCTCCTCACGAGCCACGTCGAAGTCGACGCCATGCTCCACCAGCTCGGCACCCAGGGCGCGCATGGCGGCGTTCTTCTCCGGCGAATTGCCCTGCGGCACCACGATCACCAGTGGCAAGCCGGCCTGGCGCGCGGCCAGGGCCATGCTCTGGCCGTGGTTGCCGCGAGTGGCCGTGACCAGCCCACGTGGCGGCTTGCCGCTGGCCAGCCGCGAGCGCACGTAGACCAGCCCGCCGCGTACCTTGAAGGCACCGGTGGGCGCATGGTTCTCGTGCTTGACCCACACCTGGCAGCCCAACCGCTCGGCCAGCAACGGCCAGGCGTGCTGTGCAGTAGGGGGAACGTGCTGGCGAACGAAAGTGGCGGCTTCGCGCAGGGCGGGCAGGTCGAACATGGCGATCATCCTTCATCGGGCAAGAAAGACCCGATCCTAAGCCCGTCCCGGCTTAGGGGTAAAACTTTATATGCGCGGGGCACTGCCATGAAGCCGCCTGCCATAGGGGCCAGCGGTACTCACGAATCACGTGTCATACAGAGAATTGGGAGCCGGCTTGCCGGCGATGGGCTGCAAGGCGGCCCCAATGCCGCTTGACCGACTGGCATTGGGGCACGCCCGCGAATGGTCCACTGCCTCAACCCTGGCTGCAGCCCTCGCCCATGGCCCGGTACTGGAGGATATGGATCTGGCCCTGGTGATCCTCGTAGGTCATGGTAGCCGGTACCACTTCGCAAACATTGGGGATGGTCGACAGGCTGATCACCCGTTTGATGTCCAGGTGGGTGGAATAGTCGTACTGCTGGACCACAGGTTGGGTGGAGGTGGTCTGGGTCTGGGCCTCGTCTGCGAGGGCGAACGAGGACATACCGACCAATGCAAGAATCAGTAATGGTTTCATGGGCGTTGACCTTGAAAAGCAATCAAGCTGATCGATTGACTTCATATGCCGTCACGGCGCGGATGAAGTTGTCATCGACTGCGAAGATGACACGAAGTACCGATCCCGCTTCGTACTGCCTGGGGGGATGAGTGAAAGTTTACTCCCCGCCTGAAATACTTGAACCCCGTACTCGGACATTCACCCTTGCGGGATTTGCAACAATCTGCGACAAAATGCCCGGCACGCGCTCCCAGCAGCGACAGCATCGACCCAGCCCCCATATCGAACCGCCCATGCCTGCATTCCATTGCCGCCCCCTGATCGGCCCCGAACGCCGCCTGCTCGAGCACTTCTACCGCCAGCACGGCGCACGCATGCGCGCGGTCGCCGACGGCCAGCAGTGGGTGGCGCGGGAAGGTGGCATCATCGCGGGATTGAACCTCGGCGCGGTCGACGGCGGGCAATGGCTCACCGGCCTGTTCGTGGCGCCCCAGTGGCGCGGCCACGGGGTGGCCAGGCAGCTCATCGATACGGCGCTGGCAGAAACGGGCGGGCCCACCTGGCTGTTCTGCCACCCAGACCTGCAGCCCTTCTATCAGCGCCTGGGCTTCACAGCGGCCTACGACCTGCCCGAGGCCCTGGCCGCCCGGCTGGCGCGCTACCAGCGCAGCAAGCGCCTGGTGGCGCTGGTGCGCGATCAGTCGTCGCCGCCCTCCAGCCCGGGGAACAGCACCTCGGTGTAGCCGAACCGGCTGAAGTCCTGGATCCGCGAGGGGTACAGACGGCCGATCAGGTGGTCGCACTCGTGCTGCACCACCCGGGCATGGAAACCATCGGCAAAGCGATTGATCGGGTTGCCCTGGGGGTCGATGCCCTCGTAGCGGATGTGCTTGAAGCGCGGCACCACGCCCCGCAGGCCGGGCACCGACAGGCAGCCCTCCCACCCGTCCTCCACCTCGGGGGACTGTGGCTCGATCAGCGGGTTGAGCAGGATGGTCTGCGGCACAGGCTCGGCGTCCGGGTAGCGTTCGCTGCGCTCGAAGCCGAAGATCACCAGTTGCAGGTCGACACCGATCTGCGGTGCGGCCAGGCCCACGCCGCCGACATGGCGCATGGTCTCGAACATGTCGTCGATCAGTTGCTGCAGCTCGGCGCTGCCGATCATCTGCGCCGGCACCGGCGGGGCGATGCGCAGCAAGCGCTCGTCGCCCATCTTGAGGATGTCTCGGATCATCGGGGGTTCGACTCCGGGGTCTTGGGTTCGGAGGTCTTGGATTCGGCCGCCTGCGGATGCTCATGACCGAGCACGGTCAGGGTCTGCTTGGGTGTGCTGCCTTGGAAGTCCTTGTCGCCGGGGTTCTTGCCTTCGGCCGACATGTGCTCGATCACCGCGTTCATCTCGGCGCCGAGCAGCAGCACGGCGGCGGAAATGTAGAAATACAGCAACAGCACGATGATCGCACCGATGCTGCCATACATGGCGTTGTAGTCGGCGAAGGTCTTCACGTAATAGCCGAAGGCCAGCGAGGCGACGATCCACACCACCACCGCCAACACCGAGCCTGGAGTGATGAAGCGAAACTTCTGCTTCACATCGGGCATGACATAGTAGATCAACGCCACGGCCACCATCATCAGGATGATGATCGCCGGCCAGCGCAGGATGGTCCACACCGTGACGATCACCTCCTGCATGCCGATCTGCGCGGCGATCCACTCCATCACCTGGGGCCCCAGGACCATCAACGCCGCCGCCACCAGCAGCATGCCGGCGATGCCGATGGTGTAGATGATCGACAGCGGGACGCGCTTCCACACCGGACGCCCCTCCGGCACATCGTAAGCGGCGTTCATCGCGCTCATCATCAGGCGCACACCGGCCGAGGCGGTCCACAGGGCGATGACGATACCCACCGAGAGCAGCCCGCCCTTGGACTGCTGCAATTGGTCGATCACCGGGTTGACCTGCTCCAGGGCCTGGGGCGGCAGCACCAGTTCGGACTGCAGGCGCAGCCAGGAGAAGAAGTCCGGCAGGTGCAGGAAACCGATCAGGGCGATGAGGAACAGCAGGAACGGGAACAGCGAAAACAGCATCTGGTAGGCCAGCGCGGAAGCATAGGTGGACATCTCGTCATCGAGAAATTCGCTGACGGTGCGCACCAGCACGCGGTGCAGGGGCAGGCCGCGCAGGTCGGGAAAAATCATAGCGTCTCCTTTCGCCGCTCTATCGTCTTCAGGCCGCCGGCTGAGCTCGGCAGGCCTCCTTACAGTGCATGCAAGTCTAATAGACCACGCAAGTGCCGTTGCTGCTCATTGACCGGACAAAAAGAAAACGGCGCTTGCCCTGGTGACTGCACCGGACAGCCCATTCGCGGGCAAGCCCCTCCCACAAAGGCCGAGCCGTTCACACATGATGCGACTTGCAGGGCCATGTGGGAGCGGGCTTGCCCGCGAATGGAGCCAGCGCCGAACCTCCGGATCACGCCGTGCCCATAGCAGCCGCCTTGCCCCACCAACCGCTACCCAGCACAATGTCAGGCCTTTCACGCGTCAACCCGCAGGAACCTGCATGAAACTCGACAAACCCACCGCCATCGCCCGACGCAACCAGGCGCTGGCCCGGCCGGTGCTCAACCGCGACAACACCCTGCTCGCCATCCTCGACAAGAAACGCAACCTGTGGTGGTTCGACGTGCCGGTGGCGCTGCTGCGCAAGGGCCAGCCCGACTGGGTCAACCTGCTGCTGCACACCCCCGAGACCGACGAGCTGCAGCACCTGAAGGTGCCGACCAGCTACCTGCGCGCCCACCAGGAGCAAATGGAAGTCCGCCACCCCGGCAAGCGCCGCTCGACCATCAGCCTGGCGCTGAGCGCCGACCGCGACTCGCTGCTGCGCGATACCCGTCCGGGCGGCGAGCAACTGGATTTTCGTGCCTTCGTGCAGGCCTGACTCGATCAGGCCTTTTCGATGCGATCGTCATGGATGACGATGCGCCCCTGCTTGAACAATCCGCCAATGGCCTTCTTGAAGTTGCCCTTGCTGACGTTGAACAGCTTGCTGATCAGCGCCGGGTCGCTCTTGTCGCACACCCCCAGCACCCCGCCTTCGGCCTCCAGGCGCGCCATGATCTGCTCCTGCAGGCTGTCGGCCAGGGCAGCGCCAACCGGTTGCAGGCTCAGGGCGATCTTGCCGTCGTGGCGCACTTCCTTGATGAACCCTTTCTCGTGCATGCCCGAACGCAGGAACTTGAACACCTCGTTCTTGTGGATCAGGCCCCAGTGGCGGTTGTTGATGATGGCCTTGAAGCCCATGGGCGTCTGCCCGGCCACCAGCAGCTCCACCGGCTGCCCGACCTGATAGTCGGCCGGGGTCCGGTCCAGGTAGCGGTCCAGGCGCGCCGTGGCGGTGATACGCCGGGTGCGTTTGTCGAGGTAGGCGTGCACCACGCAATAGTCGCCGATCTTCAGCGGGCGCGATTCCTCCGAGTAGGGCATCAGCAGGTCCTTGGACAGGCCCCAGTCGAGGAAGATACCGGCATTGTTGATGTCCTTGACCTTGAGGCTGGCGAACTCGCCGACCTGGATCCTGGGTTGCTCGGTGGTGGCGATCAACTGGTCTTCGCTGTCGAGGTAGACGAACACGTTGAGCCAGTCATCCAACTCGGTGGGCGTGTCCTTGGGGATGTAGCGCCTGGGCAGGAGGATCTCGCCGTCGGCGCCGCCGTCCAGGTACAGGCCGAAGTCCACATGTTTCACGATTTGCAAACTGTTGTAACGCCCAAGCAAAGCCATTTCCGAAGATCCTCAAGACAAGACGGCTATTCTACACCTGAACCCGCCCGGCCGCCTGGCCGTAGGTACGCAGGCCTCGCCCTTGCGTCCAGCGCCCGGCCCGTTTCAGCAAGGATTCGCCCATGCCTGCACACCCGCCCCGCACGCTGCGCACCGCCCTGATCGTCCTGGTCTTGGCCCTGGCCGTGGTGGCCTGCAGCCGTATCGACCTGGCCTACCGCAACCTCGACGTGCTGGTGCCCTGGTCGCTGGGCGACTACCTGAACATGAACCGCCAGCAGAAGGCCTGGCTCGACCAACGCCTCGAGCAGCACTTGGCCTGGCACTGCCAGACCGAGTTGCCTGGCTACCTGGACTGGCTCGAGCAGATCCGCCGGATGATCGCCACCGACCAGGTCACCGACCAGGCCCTGCAACAGCGCATCGTCGAGGCGCGCCAGGCCATCGGCCGGGTTGCCGAGGCGATCACCCCTTCGGCGACCGAACTGCTGCGCGGCATGAGCGACGAGCAGGTCGGCGAGATGCGCCAGGCCTTTCGCGACGACATCCGCAAGCGCCAGACCCGCTACGTCGAGACGCCGCTGTCCCGGCAGATCGAGGCACGCGCCGAGCGCATGGAGAAGCGCCTCAAACCCTGGCTGGGCGAGCTCAATGCCACACAGCGCCTACGGGTATTGACCTGGGCCCAGGCCCTGGGCGACCAGAACCGCCAGTGGATCGCCAACCGCGCCCATTGGCAGCAGCAACTGCTGCTGGTGATGAACCAGCGTGACACCCCAAGCTTCGAGCCACGCCTGGCGCAGTTGCTGCAGCGCAAGGAAAGCCTGTGGACGCCGGAATACCGCATCGCCTTCCAGAACAGCGAACAGCAGACCCGCCACCTGCTGGTGGACCTGATGAAACAGAGCACCCCGGGCCAGCGCCAGTTCCTGCAGGAGCGGCTGGCCAAGGTGCGCAGCGATTTCAGCGGGCTCAAGTGCATGCAGGGGTGAAGCTGCCCCTGGCACCGACCTTCGCTCAACGCCCCTTGCGCCGGTATGGAAACACATCGATCACCTTCCCTTCGCGGATCGCCGCCTGCAACCCCTTCCAGTAGTCGGCGTCGTACAGCTCCCCATGCAAGCGGCTGAACAGCCGCCGCTGGCCGATATCGGCGAACAGGAACGGCGGGAACTCCTCGGGAAACACATCGTGGGGCCCGATCGAGTACCACGGCTCGCCAGACATCTCGTCCTCCGGATAGCGTGGCGGCGGGATGTGGCGGAAGTTCACCTCGGTCAGGAAACTGATCTCGTCGTAGTCGTAGAACACCACCCGGCCATGGCGGGTGACGCCGAAGTTCTTCAGCAGCATGTCGCCTGGGAAGATGTTCGCCGCCGCCAGTTGCTTGATGGCCAGGCCGTAGTCCTCCAGCGCCTCCAGTACCTGGGCCTCGCTGGCCTGCTCCAGGTAGAGGTTGAGCGGCGTCATGCGCCGTTCGGTCCAGCAGTGGCGAATCAGCACCGTGTCGCCCTCCTCGACCACGGTCGACGGCGCCACTTCCAGCAATTCGGCCAGGCACTGCGGTTCGAACTTGCTCCTGGGGAAGCGGAAATCGGCGAACTCCTGGGTATCGGCCATGCGCCCGACGCGATCGACGCTCTTCACCAGGCGGTACTTGTCGATCACCGTGGCCCGGTCGACGGTCTTGGATGGCGAGAAGCGGTCCTTGATGATCTTGAACACGGTGTTGAAGCCCGTCAGGGTGAACACGCTCATCACCATGCCCCGCACCCCGGGCGCCATGACGAAACGGTCGTCGGTCGCGGCCAGGTGGTTGATCAGCGCCCGGTAGAACTCCGACTTGCCGTGCTTGTAGAAACCGATCGAGGTGTACAGCTCGGCGATGTGCTTGCCCGGCAGGATGCGCTTGAGGAAATTGACGAACTCCGCCGGCACCGGCACGTCGACCATGAAGTACGAGCGGGTGAAGGAGAAGATGATCGACACCTCGGCTTCATCGGTGATCAACGCGTCGGCCTCGATGCCGTGCCCCTCGCGATGCAGCAGCGGGATCACCAGTGGCCACTGCTCGTCCGGGGTGTAGAGCCGCCCGACCAGGTAGGCGCCCTTGTTGCGGTAGAGCACCGGGCAAAACAGCTCCACGGCCAGCGCCGGGTCCTTGCACACCCAGTCCGGCAGGCACTCGCGCAGTTGCTCTTCCAGGCGTGCCACGTCGCCCTCCAGGTCGCCGTAGGGCACGCTGAACGGGTAATCGGCGAAGATCGCCCGCAACAGCCCCTTGAGGCTGCCGTCAGGCTGGTAGGTGCGGGTCTGGGCGGCGCGCTCGTGGCCGCGTATCGACGGGCGGGTGGTATGGATGAACATGCAGCCATCGTTGATCAGGTCATGGCTGAACAGGCTGCAGAAGATCGAGTTGTACCAGGTCTCGGAGAGTTCGTCGTCCAGGCGAGGGTCGATCAGGCGGATGTAGGCGCTCTTGACCAGCGGCCACTGCTCCACGTCCAGCAGCACGTCCTCGGCGAACCCCTGGCGCAGCCAGCCGTTGACCTCGCCGACCTTCTCTTCGTACAGGTTGATGCGCGCGGCCGCCGACCGCTGGATCTCCTGCCAGAGCGCCTGCTCGAAGCGCTCGCGGGCGCCGAGGGTGATACGGCGGAAATGCTCGCGGTAGTCGTCGAAGCCATCGAGGATCATCCGGGCGATCTCGGCCGCCGGCCATGACTGGGACATGCAGGGGACCTCTGTGCTGGGGTTCAAGGGGTGAGCTTAGGTCCTTTTGCAGTGTTCGAGGGGGCCTTTCGCGGCCCCAATAGATCGAGCGATCGAATCGCCTCTCCCGCAGGCCCCAGGCCGTCCGACAGGATTGCATAGCAAGAAAGGACAAGAAACGCCCCTCCACCGTGGCGTACACTCGCGCCCCTGCCTTGCCACCGGAGACCGCTGTGAGCCCCATCGCCCTCGCCCGCCTGCTGACCCTTGCCGCCGTCTGGGGCGCGAGCTTCCTGTTCATGCGCATCATCGCCCCGGAGCTCGGCACGTTGCCGACCGCATTCTTCCGGGTGTCGATCGCCTGCCTGGGGCTGATGGCCATCCTCGCCGCCGCGCGCCTTCCCTGGCACTTCGACGGTAAGCTCGGCGCCTGCCTGGTGCTGGGCATGATCAACTCGGGCATCCCCGCCACCTTCTATTCGGTGGCGGCCCAGGTGCTGCCGGCCGGCTACTCGGCGATCTTCAATGCCACCACGCCCCTGATGGGCGTGCTGATCGGCACGCTGTTCTTCCGCGAGCCGATGACCCTGGCCAAGCTCTGCGGCATCTTCCTCGGCCTGTTCGGCGTCGGCATCCTCAGCGGCGCCGGCCCGGTCGCCCTGGACCTGGCCTTGCTGCAAGGGGCCATGGCCTGCCTGGCAGCGACCACCTGCTACGGCTTCGCCGGGTACCTGGCCAGGCGCTGGGTCAGCGGCCTGGACAGCCGCCTGTCGGCCCTGGGCAGCATGCTCGGCGCCACCCTGCTGCTGACCCCGCTGTTCGCCTGGAGCGCCCTGAGCCAGCCGCCGACCAGTTGGGGCGGCTGGGAGGTGTGGTCGTCGCTGCTGGGCCTGGGGCTGCTGTGCACGGCGTTCGCCTACATTTTGTACTTCCGCTTGCTGGGCGAGATCGGGCCGGTCAAGGCCAGTACCGTGACCTTCCTGATCCCGGTGTTCGGCGTGCTGTGGGGGGCATGGCTGCTGGACGAGCCGCTGTCGATGGCGCACCTGTATGGTGGCGTGCTGATTGGCCTGGCGTTGTGGCTGGTGCTGAGGCCCTCGCGGGCTTGACGTCGGCTGCTGGCAGCGGGGCCGCTTCGCGGCCCATCGCTGGCAAGCCAGCTCCCACAGGCCTGCGCTGTTCTCAAGAGCAGCGCAGGCCTGTCCCAATGCCGGCCGCTCTCACGATCCTCTGCATGACACATGATGCGTGAACACCGCAGTCCCCTGTGGGAGCCGGCTTGCCGGCGATGGGCTGCAAAGCGGCCCCAAAGAGGCCACACCGCAGCGCCCCGGTTTCACCCCTGAAACAATTACGTAACGTTGTTTCCTACACCGTTACCAGAAACGCCCTTCTTCTTCGCACCTTCATTTTGCAGTGCCCTGCCGCTGTGCAATTTCGTGCCATATAAAAAACCACGTTTCATATATAAAACGCAGCGTTTTTTGCCAAATTCCTTCAAGCCATTAATAAACAAGCATTTTTTCAATTAAACAGGCGCATTCAGCCACCTGGCATTGTTCATGCACTAAACGGCGTACCACCTATAAAACAGACCAGAGAGCTCCCCAATGGCTGTGAAAGAGATGTACGCAATTGCCCAGCGCTGGGATACCCCATCCCCCCAGGACGCCCCGGCACCGACGGAAATCGAGTTTCACAACGTCGGCAAATGCTTCAAGGCCAAAGGCCAGCCCGAAGCGCCTTTCGCCATCCGTGGCGTGAACTTCAAGATCCGCCGTGGCGAAGTGGTGTCGATCATCGGCCCATCCGGCTGCGGCAAGAGCACCATCCTCAACATGGGCTCGGGCCTGTACCGCCCCAGCGAGGGCGAGGTGCGAGTCGGTGGCGAGGTGGTGAACGGCCCGGTGTCCAAGGTCGCCTTCATGCTGCAGAAAGACCTCTTGATGCCCTGGCGCAGCATCCGCCGCAATGTCGAACTGGGCCTGGAGATCCAGGGCATGCCCGCCGCCAAGCGCCAGCCGATCGCCGAGGATCTGCTCAAACGCTGCCACCTTCAAGGCTTTGCCGACCACTACCCGTTCCAGCTGTCGGGTGGCATGCGCCAGCGCGCCGCCCTGGCCCGCACCCTGGCCATCGACCCGCAGGTGCTGTTCCTCGACGAGCCGTTCTCGGCCCTCGACGCCCAGACCAAGATGATCCTGCAGCAGGACCTGGCACGGATGCTGTTCGAAGAGAAGAAGACCGCGCTGTTCATCACCCACGACCTGGTCGAGGCGATCGCCCTGTCCGACCGCCTGCTGGTCATGAGCGCGCGCCCCGGCACCATCATCGAAGAAATCGAAATCGACCTGCCGTTTCGCGAGAACCCGCTGGAGCGCCGCAAGCTGCCCGAGATCGGCCCCCTGGCCGGGCGCCTGATGGAGCTGCTGAAAGTCGGCGAAGACACCGAGCTGCATTGAGCAACGCACCCAACGGCCCATCCACCGACTCAGGAGTACGCATGTTCACGTCATTCTTCAAGCGCCTGGCACCAACCTCCCTGCTGGCCCTCGGCCTGGGCCTGGCCCTGCAGGCCAGCGCCGAGCCGACCAAGGTCACCTACCTGCTGCCGGCACCGCCCAGCTCGCCGGCCTTCGCCCCCTGGATCATCGCCAAGGAAAAGGGCTACTACAGCGACCGCGAGCTGGACGTCACCTTCATCGCCGCCAAGGGCGGCGTCGATGTGGCCAAGCAGATCGGCGCCGGCAATGCCATGGTCGGCGGTGCCATCGGCGATACCCCGATCATCGTGCGCGCCAATGGCATCCCGGTGCGCGCCGTGGCCGTGCTCGGGGGCGGTGGGGTCACCATGATCGCCACCAACGCCGACGAACACATCCGCTCGGTGAGCCAGCTCAAAGGCAAGACCCTGACCGTGATGTCCTATTCCGACACCACCTACTACGCCCTGCTCGCCTCGCTGCGCAAGGCCGGCCTGGGCAAGAACGATGTGGACATCCAGGCCGCCGGCCCGTCCGGTGTCTGGCAACTGTTCTCGGCGAACAAGTCCCAGGCCATGGCCGCCGTGCCGGACTGGGTGGTCAACGCCGAGGAGGCCGGGGTCAAGCTCGAACTGATCCCCCGCGAGCAGATCTTCGAGAGCATGGCCCAGGCCATCCTCGCCTCCGACGACGCCATCGCCGAGCACCCCGACGTGGTCCGTGGCGTGGTCCAGGCCACCCTGCAGGGCATGCGCGACATCATTCAGGACCCGAAGGCCGCCGCCGCCACCTTCGCCCGCGCCGTACCGGCCTACGCCGGCAAGGAAGCCTCGCTGGAGAAGACCCTGCGCCTCTATGTGCAGCACGTCTACGCCGATCAGCCGGTGCTCGGCCGTATCGACCCGGCACGCCTGGACACGGTGCGCAAGTTCTATGTCAGCGAAGGCATCGTGACCAAGGCGCCAGCGCTCGACGAGCTCTACAGCAACCAGTTCATCGAAACCAATACCGCGGCCAAGTGACGGCCAACGCAACCAAGGTAATCGCCCGATGAGAAACCTCAACACCTCCGTGCTCGGCAGCGTCGCCCTGCTGGTCCTCTTCCTCGTGGTCTGGCAGTGGGGTCCGGGGCTGCTCGGCATGCCCGAGTTCGTCATGCCGCAGCTCAGCCGCGTCGCCCAGGAAAGCCAGCTGATGTGGCAGACCGGCAACCTGCTGCAGCACACCCTGATCACCGCCTTCGAGATCATCGTCGGCTTCGCCCTGGGCGCCCTGCTGGGCGTGATGATCGGGGTGTCGCTGGGCCTCTCGCCCTCGGCCGAGGCCATGCTCTCGCCGTACATCCTGGCCCTGCAGATCGCCCCCAAGGTGGCCTTCGCCCCGCTGTTCGTGATGTGGCTGGGCTACACCATCTACCCGAAGATCCTGATCGCCATCCTGATCGTGTTCTTCCCGGTGATGATCAACGTGCTCTCGGCCATCCGCACGGTCGACCCGGACATGATCAACCTGGTGCGCACCATGAACGCCAGCCGCTGGCAGATCTTCCGCCTGGTGGAGTTCCCCTCGGCCATGGCCGCGCTGTTCTCCGGGCTGCGCATCGCCTCGACCCTGGCCGTGATCGGGGTGACCGTCGGCGAACTGGTCGGCGGCAACCAGGGCCTGGGCTTCCTGCTGGTGGACGCCGAAGGCCAGGGCAACACCGCCGGGGTGTTCGTCGCCATCGTCATGCTCACCCTGATCGGCGTGCTCGCCTACGGCGCGGTGGTCTGGGCCGAGAAGCGCGTCCTGCACTACCTCCCCAAAGCCATGCTGAGTAGCCAATGATGAGTACCTTCAACAACCTGCTCGCAGGCCGCCGGGTGCTGGTCACCGGTGGCGCCAGGGGCCTGGGCTACGCCTTCGCCCAGGCCATCGCCCAGGCCGGTGCCCGCGTGGTGATCGCCGATGTGCTCGCCGGGCGTGTGCAACAGGCCGCCTGCGACCTGTCGGCCCAGGGCCTGGACGTCAGCGGCGTGACCCTGGACCTGGCCAGCCCCGCATCCATCGACGCCTGCGTCGAGCGCACGGTCAAGCGCCTGGGTGGCCTCGACGGCCTGGTCAACAACGCCTCGATCACCAATTCCGGCGGCAAGAGCTGCGAGGAGCTGGACATCGAGACCTGGGACCAGGTCATGCAGGTCAACGTCCGCGGCACCTGGCTGATGACCCGTGCCTGCCTGCCGGCCCTGCGTGCCAGCGGTCGCGGGGCGGTGATCAACCTGGCCTCCGACACCCCGCTGTGGGGCGCGCCGAACCTGCTGGCCTACGTCGCCAGCAAGGGTGCAGTCATCGCCATGACCCGCAGCCTGGCCCGCGAGCTGGGCAACGACAACATCACCGTCAATGCCATCGCCCCCGGCCTGGTGCTGGTCGAGGCCACCGCCTACGTGCCCGAGGCCCGTCACCGCCTGTACACCGAACAACGGGCCATCCAGCGCCCGCAACTGCCCGACGACGTCAGTGGCGCCGTGCTGTTCGCCCTGTCCGACCTGTCGCGCTTCATCACTGGACAAACCCTGCCGGTCAACGGCGGGTTCGTCATGCCCTGAGCAAGGAGAAGACCATGACCGACCTTTCTGCCCAACACGACGCCCCCAAGTCCTGGGAACAACCCGCCGGGACCGACCTGGCCGGCTGGATGCAGACGCGCATCGCCCGCTACGAGACCCGCCGCTACGACTGGGATGCCCTGAAGTTCCAGGCCGATTACGACCCCAAGTTCCGCCGTGCGCAGATGCGCTACGTGGGCACCGGCGGCACCGGTGTCAGCAGCGACATGAACACCATCCCCTCCGAGCACTTCACCTTCTCCACCATGGTCATCCCGGCCGGCCATGAAGGCCCGCCCCACCTGCACACCGACGTCGAGGAAGTGTTCTTCGTGCTGCGCGGCAAGCTCAAGGTGATCATCGAGAAGGACGGCGAGCGCTTCGAGACCGTGCTCACCGACCGCGACCTGATCTCGGTACCGCCAGGGGTCTACCGCGAGGAGATCAACATCGGCGACGAAGACGCCCTGATGTGCGTGATGCTCGGTGCCAAGAAACCCGTGACCCCGACCTATCCGCCAGCCCACCCGCTGGCCTCGATCAAGCGCGGCTGAGCCATGGACCCGGTCATCGACAACCCCGTCGCGCCGTTGCTGCGGCAACTGCAGCACAGCTTCGCCGAGCGCGTGCTGGGCCTGGACGACGGCCCGCAGGCCGTGCGCGAGGCGGGCAGCGGCGCGGCCATCGTGCTGCTGCACGGCATCGGCTCGGGCGCCGCGTCGTGGCTGCAGGTGGCCCTGGCGCTGGGCCAGCGGGCGCGGGTCATCGCCTGGGACGCCCCCGGCTATGGCCAGTCCGCGCCCTTGCCGATGGCCGCACCGAAGGCTTGCGACTACGCCCGGCGCCTGGAGCAGTTGCTCGACGCCCTGGACATCGAGCGTTGCGTGCTGGTCGGGCACTCCCTGGGCGCACTGACCGCGGCGGCCTTCGCCCAAGCCCAGCCTGGCCGGGTCAGCCGCCTGGTGCTGCTCAGCCCGGCCCGTGGCTACGGCGCGCCTGAACTGGCCGAGCAAGGCCGGGCGGTACGCGCCAAGCGGCTGGACAACCTGCAGCGCCTGGGCATCGCCCGCATGGCCCAGGCACGCAGCGCACACATGCTCTCGGCGACGGCCAGCGCCACGGCCCTGGCCTGGGTGCAGTGGAACATGGCGCGCCTGCACGCGCACGGCTACCGCCAGGCGGTCGAGCTGCTGTGCGGCGACCATCTGCTGCGCTACAGCCGCCAGGCCGTGCCCTGCGAAGTGCACTGCGGCAGCGCCGACGGCATCACCCGACCCGAAGACTGCCAGGCCGTGGCCGACGCCTTCGACGCGCCCTTCACCCTGATTGCCGGTGCCGGCCATGCCTGCGCCATCGAACAACCCGATGCGGTGACCGGGCGCCTGGCCCTGGCACTGGACGCTTCCCCCACAGGTACTGTGCTATGAACGATACGGATTCGTTGAAAGACAACCAGGACAAGTACATCGTCCCTGGCCTCGAGCGCGGCTTGCTGCTGCTGTGCGAATTCAGCCGGCAGAACCGTACCCTGACCGCCCCGGAGCTGGCCCGGCGCCTGGCGCTGCCCCGCTCGACCATCTTCCGCCTGCTGACCACCCTGGAGACCATGGGCTTCGTCACCCGCAGCGGCAACGAGTACCGCCTGGGCATGTCGGTGCTGCGCCTGGGCTTCGAATACCTGGCGTCGCTGGAGCTGACCGAACTGGGCCAGCCGCTGCTGGCCCACCTGTGCGACCGCCTGAACTACCCGAGCAACCTGGTGGTGCGCGACGGTCGCTCGATCGTTTACGTGGCCAAGGTTTCGCCGCCCTCGGTGTTCTCCACCGCCGTCACCGTCGGCACCCGCCTGCCCGCCCATGCCACGGTGCTCGGGCGTATCCTCCTGGCCGACCTGAGTCTGGCCGAGCTGCGCGAGCTGTACCCGGAAGAACACCTGGAGCAGCACTCGCCGTGCACCCCGAAAACCGTGCTGGAGCTGTTCGACCTGGTGCAGGCCGATCGCCTGCGCGGCTATGTCAGCGGCGAAGGTTTCTTCGAGTCGACCATCTCCACCGTCGCCGCCCCCGTGCGCGACGCCAGTGGCCGAGTGGTCGCCGCCCTGGGGGTGACCATCCCCACCGTGCAGGTCAACCACATCAACTTCGACAACCTGCTCGGCCAGGTCCGTGGCAGCGCCGACGAGTTGTCCAGGCTGCTCAACTACACGCCCCACAGCGGCCAAGGCCGTGTCACCGCGTTGATGAGGGACTGAAATGAACCTCTACCAACTGCATGAGCGCACCGCCATCGTCACCGGCGGCTCTTCCGGCATCGGCCTTGCCTGCGTCGAGCTGCTGCTCGAGGCTGGCGCCCGGGTGGCCTTCTGCGGGCGCAACGCCGAGCGCCTGCGCAGCGCCGAGGCCAGCCTGCGCGAACGCTTCCCCGAAGCCCGCCTGCTGGCCCAGGTCTGCGATGTGCTCGACCCCGCCTCGGTGCAGGCCTTCGCCGCAGCCAGCCTGGCCGCGCTCGGCCCGGCCCAGGTGCTGATCAACAACGCCGGGCAAGGCCGGGTCTCGACCTTCGCCGACACCAGCGACGAGGCGTGGAACGACGAGCTGCACCTGAAGTTCTTCTCGGTGATCCATCCGGTACGTGCCTTCATGACCCAGCTGCAGGGCCAGGCCGGCGCCTCCATCGTCTGCGTCAACTCGCTGCTGGCCAGCCAGCCGGAGCCGCACATGGTCGCCACCTCCGCCGCCCGTGCGGGGCTGAAGAACCTGGTGCGCTCGATGGCCTTCGAATTCGCCGAACACGATATCCGTGTCAACGGCATCCTCATCGGCCTGGTCGAGTCGGGGCAATGGCGCCGACGCTTCGAGGCCCGCGAAGAACGCGAGCTGGACTGGGCCCAATGGACCGCCCGCCTGGCCCAACGCAAACACATTCCCCTGGGTCGCCTGGGCCTGCCCAAAGAGGCGGCCCAAGCCATCCTGTTCCTGGCTTCGCCCCTGTCGGCCTACACCACTGGCAGCCATATCGATGTATCCGGAGGCCTGTCCCGCCATGCGTAATGAAAACACTGTCACCGTCGGCGCCGTCATCACCGCCTTTCTCGAGCAATGCGAGGTCAAGGCCGCGTTCGGTGTGATCTCGATCCACAACATGCCGATCCTCGATGCCTTCGCCGTGCGCGGCAACATCCGCTTCGTCATGGCCCGCGGCGAAGCCGGCGCCACCAACATGGCCGATGCCTATGCCCGCACCACCGGCGGCCTGGGCGTGTGCCTGACCTCCACCGGCACGGCCGCCGGCAACGCTGCCGGGGCCATGGTCGAGGCGCTGACCGCCGGCACCCCGCTGCTGCACATCACCGGGCAGATCGAGACACCCTACCTGGACCAGGAGCTGGCCTACATCCACGAGGCCCGCGACCAGCTCACCATGCTCAAGGCCGTGTCCAAGGCCGCCTTCCGCGTGCGCAGCGTGGAGACCGCACTGAGCACCCTGAAGCTGGCGGTGCAGACCGCCCTGACCGCGCCCACCGGCCCGGTCAGCGTGGAAATCCCGATCGACATCCAGTCCACCCTCATCCCCATGCCCAGCGACCTGTCGCCGCTGCCGGTGCCGGTGGCGGTGCCCGCCGCCGAAGCCCTGGACCTGGTCGCCGAGCGCCTGGCCGGGGCCACTCGCCCGCTGCTCTGGCTCGGCGGCGGCGCCCGCCACGCCGGGCCACAGGTCAAGCGCCTGCTGGACATGGGCGTGGGCGTGATCACCTCGACCCAGGGCCGTGGCGTGGTCAACGAAGACGACGAGCGCTGCCTGGGCGCCTTCTCGCAGAACAAACTGGTCGAAGGCTTCATGCAGACCTGCGACGCCCTGGTGGTGGCCGGCTCACGCCTGCGCAGCAACGAGACCTTCAAGTACGCCCTGAAGCTGCCGCGCACCACCCTGCGCATCGACGCCAACCCAGCCATCGAAGGCCGCAGCTACCCCAGCGACCTGTTCATCTGCGGCGATTCGGCGCTGGCCCTCGACGGCCTGGCCGACCGCCTGCAAGGCCGTCTGCGCATCGACCCGAACTTCCTGCCCGAGCTCAAGGCGGTGCGCGAACAGGCGCGGGCGCAACTGGTCGCCGACCTCGGCCCCTACTCGGCCATGGTCGAACAGTTGCAGGGCCTGACCGGGCGCAACTTCTCCTGGGTGCGCGACGTGACCCTGTCCAACAGCATCTGGGGCAACCGCCTGCTCAACCTCTACCACCCGCTGGCCGGCGTGCATGCCTTGGGCGGCGGTATCGGCCAGGGGCTGGCGATGGGCATCGGCGCGGCGGTGGCGGCGGCGGAAACAGCGCCCGGGCGCAAGGTCTTCGCCCTGGCCGGCGACGGCGGCTTCATTCTCAACCTGGGCGAACTGGCGACCCTGGTGCAGGAAAACGCCAACGTGGTGATCCTGCTGATGAACGACCAACGCTACGGGGTGATCCGCAACATCCAGGACGCCATCTACGGTGCCCGCCATGCCTATGTCGAGCTGCACACCCCGGACTACGCCAAGCTCGCCGAGTCCATCGGCCTGCGCCATGGCCTGGTCCGCGACCTGAAGGACTTCGGCCCGGTGCTCGAAGGTGCCCTGGGCGAAAGCGGCCCCTTCCTGCTGGAAGTGGACATGCTCAGCGTCGGCAGCTTCGCCACCCAGTTCGCCGGCCCGCCCAACAGCGAAACCAAGGCCCAGAAGGCCACGGCCTGAGGAACCTGCCATGTTGCATATCACCATGATCGGCTGCGGCGCCATCGGCGTTGGCGTGCTCGAACTGCTGGAGCAGGACCCGCAACTGTGCGTCGATGCGGTCATCGCCTCGGCCGGTTCCGAAGACCTGGTACGCCAGCGCCTGGGCAGCTTCCGCCAGCCGCCCGAAGTGCTCACCGCCTTGCCGGCTGACGCCCGCCCCGACCTGCTGGTCGAGTGCGCCGGGCACCGGGCCATCGAGGAACACGTGCTGCCGGCCCTGGAGCGCGGCATCGCCTGCCTGATCGTCTCGGTCGGCGCACTGTCGCAGGTCGGCCTGGTCGAACGCCTGGAAGCGGCGGCGGCCCGTGGCAACACGCGGATCGAGCTGTTGCCCGGCGCCATCGGCGGCATCGACGCCCTGTCGGCGGCCAAGGTCGGCGGCCTGGACTCGGTCGACTACACCGGGCGCAAGCCGGCGCGGGCCTGGAAGAACACCCCGGCCGAGCAGGTCTGCGACCTGGACAGCCTGCGCGAGGCCACGGTGATCTTCGAAGGCAGCGCCCGCGAAGCGGCGCGCCTGTACCCGAAGAACGCCAACGTCGCCGCCACCCTGTCGCTGGCCGGCCTGGGCCTGGACCGTACCCGGGTGACGCTGGTCGCCGACCCGCACAGCGAGGACAACGTCCATCACTTCGAAGCCCGTGGCGCCTTCGGCGGCTTCGAGATGAGCCTGCGCGGCAAGCCGCTGCAGGCCAACCCGAAAACCTCGGCCCTGACCGTCTACAGCGTGGTCCGGGCCCTGGGCAACCATGCCCACGCCATTTCCATCTAGGGGACTGCCAATGACTCTGGAACAGACCTTACCCATCTGCGTCGCCGGTACCTGGCGCCTGGGCGGCGGCGAGCGCTACGCCACCTGCTACCCGGCCACCGGCGAGCCGGTGGCCTGGCTCAACGCCGCCAGCCTCGAGGATGTCGAGCTCGCCGTACAAGGCGCCCACCAGGCCTTTCTCAACAGTGGCTGGGCCCAGCGCAAGCCCCACGAACGCGCCGCCGTGCTCTACCGCATCGCCGAGGCGATCCGCCAGCGCAGCGAGGAACTGGCCCAGCTGCAACGCCAGGACAACGGCAAGCCGATCAATGAAACCCGTGCCTTGGTGGCCAGCGCCGCCGGCACCTTCCAGTTCTTCGCCGCCGCCTGCGAAACCCTGGAGGAAACCATCACCCCGTCGCGCGGCGACTTCGTCAGCATGAGCGTGTACGAACCGATGGGCGTGGTCGCGGCGATCACCCCGTGGAACTCGCCGATCGCCAGCGAAGCGCAGAAAGTCGCCCCGGCCCTGGCCGCCGGCAACGCCGTGGTGATCAAGCCGGCCGAGATCACCCCGCTGCTGGCCCTGCAACTGGCGCGCATCTGCGAGGACGCCGGCCTGCCCAAGGGCCTGGTCAGCGTGCTGCCAGGCAAGGGCTCGCTGCTCGGCGACGCGCTGACCCGGCATCCGCTGGTCAAGCGTGTATCGTTCACCGGCGGTACCCGCACCGGCAAGCACATCGCCCATATCGCCGCGGACAAGATGATGCCGGTGTCCCTGGAGCTGGGCGGCAAGTCACCGACCATCGTCCTCGACGACGCCGACCTGGACCACGCCGTGGCTGGTGTGCTGTACGGCATCTTCAGCTCCTCCGGCGAAGCCTGCATCGCCGGCTCGCGCTTGTTCGTCGCCCGTTCCCTGTACGAACCCTTCATGCAGCACCTGGTCGCCGCCGCTGCGCAACTGCGTCTGGGCGACCCGGCCGACGAAGGTACGCAGATGGGCCCGCTGATCAGTGCCGCGCACCGTGAATCCGTGGAGCGCTACGTCGCCCTCGGCCTGGCCGAAGGCGGCCGCCTGCGCCTGGGTGGCGAACGCCCCAGCGGCGGCCTCTTCGACCAGGGCTACTTCTACCCACCGACCATCCTCGAAGGCCTGGGTAACCACCAGCAGGTCTGCCAGGAGGAAATCTTCGGCCCGGTGCTGGTGGCCATGCCCTTCGACAGCGAGGCCGAACTGGTCGAGCAGGCCAACGACAGCCTGTACGCCCTCGCCGCCGGGATCTGGAGCCGCGACTACAAGCGCGCCTGGGCCCTGGGTCGCAAGCTGCAGGCCGGCACGGTGTGGATCAACACCTACAAGCAGTTCTCCATCTCGACCCCGTTCGGCGGCTGGCGCGACAGCGGCCTGGGCCGGGAAAAGGGCCGGCTCGGCATCCTGCAGTACATGGAACAGAAAAGCCTCTACTGGGGCATGAACCAACAACCACTGGCCTGGGCCGGTGTGGAGGCAAGGCCATGAGCGTACTGGGCATCGACGAAGTCACCTACGGTGTGGAAGACCTGGACACCTGCGTGCGCTTCTTCGCCGACTGGGGCCTGACCCAGGTCAGCGAGCAAGCCGACGAAGTGATCTTCGAAACCCTCAACGGCTGCCGGGTGGTGCTCGCCCACCTCGACAAGCCCGGCCTGCCGCCGGCCATCGAGCCGGGCTCGACCGTGCGCGAGGTGGTCTGGGGCGTGGAGAGCGAGGCAGACCTGGCGCTGTACAGCCAGCGCATCGCCAATGACCCGGGCTTCGTCGAGGGCGACGGCCGCATCGGCTGCACCGACCCCAACGGCCTGGCGATCCGCCTGCAGGTCACCCGCAAACGCCCGCTGGACATCGAGTGCAGCGGCCACAACACTTGGCAGGTCAAGGGCCGGATCAACAAGCCCGCGCCGGTCTACGAGCGTGCCACGCCCATCGAAGTCGGCCACGTGGTGTTCTTCGTCAAGGACGTCAATGCCTGCGAGGCCTTCTACCACGAGCGCTTCGGCTTCCAGGCCTCGGACCGCTACCCCAATCGCGGCGCCTTCCTGCGCACCGCCGAGCAAGGCGGCCACCACGACCTGTTCATGCTGCAGTTGCCGGCGCCACGCGCCGGGCTCAACCATGTGGCCTTCACCGTGCGCGACCTGCACGAGGTGTTCGGCGGCGGCATGCACATCTCCCGCTGCGGCTGGAGCACCGAGATCGGCCCTGGCCGCCACCCGGTGTCCTCGGCGTTCTTCTGGTACTTCAAGAACCCGGCCGGTGCGCTGGTCGAGTACTACGCCGACGAGGACCAACTGACCGGCGACTGGCAACCCCGGGAATTCGAGCCAGGGCCGACGGTGTTCGCCGAATGGGCGATCGCCGGCGGCATCGATGGTCATACCCGGCGCCAGCAGCATGTCGAGGCGCCGCAAGGCAAGTTCCTCACCGACAAGGCCAAGGAGCAGGGCAAGCCATGAGCGAATCGATGCTGCTGACGGTGGTGCTGCGGCACGACCAGTCGAAGAACCTGGAACAGATCCAGGGCCACATGAAGCAGGTGGGCTGGTGGGACAGCTTTCCGCCCGAGGGCGTGGAGGTGGTGTCTTGGACCGTGGCCATGGGCCTGGGCCAGATCGTCACCCTGCGCCTGCCACCGAGCCTGCTGAGCAAGGTCAATGTGGAACTGGAACGCGCCGCCTGGGGCGTGTTCCGCACCGAATGCTACCCGACGTACGACTTTGTCCCGGTCCGCGAAACGATCCGCGAACGGGTCCGCAATGGAGGCCAATGACATGAGCGATACCGAGCGTTACCTGCAACCCCATCAGGCCCGCAAACGGCCCAACACCCCATTCGAAGACCTGCTCGGCGATTCCATCGAGCGCGCCTACGGCAGTGGCGTGACCGAGCTGGGCGAGCTGCTGGCGCACCTGAACCTGGCCGGCCCGCCCTGCCCGCTGACCACCGGAGAGTGGACCGAGGACGCCTATAAAACCCTGATGGCTCGGCTGGGCGAATGACCCACCGGAGGTAGAACAAGATGAACATGCACGTAACCGTCGACCCTGTTGAGCAACACCTGGCCAATGGCCTGAAAGATCTCTGGTTCCCGGTCCTGCCGTCGGAACTGCTGGGCGAAAAGCCCGTCTCGATCCGCCGCTTGGGCTACAAGATCGCCCTGTGGCGCGACAACGACGGCAGTGTCCATGCCCTCGAGGACCACTGCCCCCACCGTGGCGCGCCGCTGTCCCAGGGGCCGGTGTTGGGCGACCGCCTGCAATGCCCGTATCACGGCGTCGAAGTGCGCTGCGACGGCACCGTCGTCAAGGTGCCTGGCAGCCCCGGCTGCAAGCTCGAAGGCAGCCGCCCGACGCGGATGTTCCATACCCGCGAGGCAGCGGGGGCGATCTTCCTGTTCAACGCCACCGACCCACACCTGGAAACACCGCCAGAGCTGGTGCTGCCCGAGCAACTGACCTCCCCCGAATGGAGCAGCTTCCTCTGCTACACCGAGTGGAAGGGCGACTACCGCTACGTGCTGGACAACGTCATGGACCCGATGCACGGGACCTACCTGCACAAGATGTCGCACTCCATGAGCGAAGGCGAAGCCACCGCCAAGTTCGTCACCCGCGACACCGAGCAGGGCTTCTTCTTCGAAAAGGAAGGCCAGCGCGGGGTCAACTTCGACTGGACCGAATTCCTCGACAACGGCTGCCACTGGCTGCGCCTGGAGATCCCCTACCCCAAGACCGGCGGCCCCGGCGGCAACTTCACCATCATCGGCAGCTACACCCCCAGCAGCCGCGCCCTGTCCGCCGTGTTCCACTGGCGCGCGCGGCCGCTGACCGGCTGGCAGCGCGACACCTGGCGCTTCCTCTACAAGAACCGCCTGGAAGCCCGCCACTGGGCGGTGCTGGAGCAGGACCGGGTGTTGCTGGAATTCATGGAGCCCGACGCCAACCAGCGCGAGAACCTCTACCAGCATGACCTGGGCGTGGTGCGCCTGCGCCGCTATCTCAAGGGCAAGGCCAAGGAGCAACTGGCCCTGATCGAAGCGAAACAGCTATGAACCAGGCCGTACAGCGAATCCAGGCCCCGGGCCTGGACGAGCTGGCCACGGCCAGCTGGTCCAACGCCCTGCTGATCGGCAACGAGCTGGTGATGTCCGGCATGACCGCCCACCCGGCGACGCGCCAGGCCGCCGAAGCCGGCGCGCCGCTGGATGCCTACGCCCAGACCCTGCAGGTGCTGGGCAAGGCCAAGGCGCTGGTGGAGGCCGCCGGCGGGCATGTCGGCAACCTGTACCGGTTGACGGTGTACGTCACCCGGATCGCCGACAAGGACGCCGTTGGCCGTGCCCGCCGCGACTTCTTCGAGGGGTTCGCCTGCTACCCCACCTCCACCCTCGTCGAAGTGAGTGCCCTGGTGTTTCCAGAACTGCTGGTGGAAATCGAAGCCAGCGCCCGGCTCGACATTGACTTGCGCACTGCGCCATCGAGGTGACCGATGTCCAACACCCCTACCCTCACCGCGCTGGTCCACACCCTGCGCCATGAAGCCGAAGGCATCCTCAGCGTCGAACTGCGTCCCTGGGGCGATACCGTGTTCCCACCGTTCGAAGCCGGCTCGCACATCGACCTGCACCTGCCCAATGGCCTGGTGCGCAGCTACTCGCTGCTCAACTCGCCGAGCGACAAGGGCCGCTATGTGGTCGGCATCCTGCGCGACCGCAACAGCCGCGGTGGCTCGAAGTTCGTCCACGAGCAACTGCGGGTCGGCACCCAGTTGAACATCTCGCCACCACGCAACAACTTCCCCCTCGATCCACAGGCCAGCCACAGCGTGCTGGTGGCCGGCGGTATCGGCATCACGCCGATCTACTGCATGTTCCGCCAGTTGCTGGCCCTGGGGAAATCCGCCGAGCTGATCTACTGCGCCCGCTCGCGCAAGGAAGCAGCGCTGCTGGAGGAACTCAGCGGCCTCGACGCCAAGGTGGTCTACCACTTCAACGACGAGAAGGACGCCGTGCCAAACCTGGCCAGCTACCTGGCCGGCCAGCCGAGCGACACGCATTTCTACTGCTGCGGCCCGACGCCGATGCTCGACGCCTTCGAAAGCACCTGCGAAAGCCTCGGCTACCCGCATGCCCACATCGAACGCTTCACCGCCGCCGAACTGCCGCCCTCGGAAGATGCCCAGGACAGCTACAGCGTCGAACTGAAGAAGTCTGGCAAGACCCTCGCCGTGGAACCTGGGCTGAACCTGCTCGATGTGCTGCTCGAGGCGGGGTGCGATGTCGAGTACAGCTGCCGCGAAGGCGTCTGCGGCTCCTGCGAGACCCGGGTGCTGGAAGGTGACATCGACCATCGCGACGGGGTGCTGACCAAGGCCGAACGGGCTGCGAACACCTCGATGATGGTGTGCGTGTCCGGCTGCAAGAGCCGACGGCTGGTGCTCGACCTTTAATCGATCGGGGTGCCGGAGTCTCAAGAAAACGCCAGCCTTTGAATAAGCTCAAAGCGCATCATTCGGCCGACCAGAAAGTGTCGGCCTTTTTTTGCCCATCCAATGACTTGAAGAGCCTGCTATTTATTCGCCGGCAAAACACCAAGTGCCCCATTAGCGTTCATTGTGCACTTTGGATGCACAACAACGGCACCGCCTTGTTACGTTCTTTCCAAGCGTTCCAAATACGGCACGAACCAGCACGTTCCAAATATAAATAACTGATTTATATTGGTTTTTCAGAAAACAGAACACACCACCCCACTGGCACGGTTTCTGCTATTTCTTTCCCGAATTCATAGTTCAAACAGCGTGTCATATATAAAACAATAAAAACCCAACCCTTCCAGTCCGCCGCCTGCCACGCCAACTTCCCATTGAATGCCTGATTCAAGGCAGGGATCGGTGTCGCCAGCGGAAACTGCTCAACCTTGTGGGGCATCGATATGAACAAGTATGTGATAAGCCTGGGCCTGATCATCGGCAGTTGCGCCACGTTCGCCTCCGAGCCTGGCCCCGCGGCGCCAGACCAACCACCTGCGGTGAAAAAGCCGTTCCCGCACATCGCCTGGCGCAGCGACGACGGCGAGAGCTCGTTGGATATCGGCGGCGCCCTGCGGGTGAACTACCGGGACGAACACTGGGACACCACCGAGAACAACGGGCGCTTTCTCTTCGACACCTTCCGCCTGGATGTCCAGGCCAGCCACAAGCGCCTGTTCAGCGATGTCGGCTACTGGTTCCAGGACGATGGCAAGCGCTCCATCGACCGTGGCTACATCGGCTATCGCTTCGATGCCCGTTCGAACCTGCAACTGGGCGCACCGTTCAAGCCGTTCGGCCTGGAACCCTACCCACAGTTCGGTTGGAGTTATCACATTCCGTTCTTCATGGGCTATGGCGTCAGTGCCGGTACGGGCCTGAAGTACAGCTACAAGGACAGCGACTGGGACCTGCAACTGGGCTACTTCCCACGCATGCTGCCGTCGGGCATCCGCTACTCGCCGGAAGTGGGCCGCTATGCCGACCTCGACGACAATGCCGTGCCCTTCATCCATTCACGCCAGGACAACGAGAAACGTAACCAGGTCAATGCCCGTGTAGCCAGGACCTTCACTGGCGAGGGCTGGAAAACCGAGATCGGCGCATCGCTGGCCGCCGCCGAACTCTACAACGCCACCACCCACGACGATGGCGACTACTGGGCCGGCGGCGTGCATGCGATCGTCAACGCCGGCCCCTGGACCGTGACCGGCCAGGCCATCCGCTACGAATACGATCCGAAAAACCCCGAGGGGGTCAGCGACGATGCGGTGCTGATGGGCGGCAACGGCCTGACCCCGGCCTACCTGATCGCCTCCAAGGCCACCCTCGGCTCGCTCAACGTCGGCTACGACATCTTCACCCCCAGGTTGGGCCAGTTGAAGAAAATCAAGGTGTATACCGACTACAGCCGGATGATGAAGGACAAGAGCGGCTGGGACGACTCGCAGATGATCACCGTCGGTGCGCAGTTCCTCGCCATGCCGATCATGGCCTGGGTCGACCTGACCTGGGCCAGGAACGCCAACCCCTTCGGCGGCGCGGAGAACGGCACCGGCTGGACCAGTACCGACTCCATCGGCAGCAACGACTGGTATTACCGGACCAACATCAACATTGGCTATTACTTCTGAGGCCGCCAATCGCACCCTCAGTGATCGCCTCGGCCCCTGTGGGAGCAGGTTTGCCCGCTCCCACAGGGCCTTGAGCTAGCTCGACGAGTTGCCCGCCAAGGGGCCTATCCCGCCTGCTCCACCTCGCCAAGCCGCTGCGCCGGCTTGCGGAACACGAACAGCAAGCCCACCACGATCAGCCCCATCCCCAGCAGGCTGAGCGGCGCCAGGCGGTTGCCGAAGATCAGGTAGTCCATCACCGCGGTCACCGCCGGCACCAGGTAGAACAGGCTGGTGACGTTGACCAGGTTGCCCCGCGCGATCAACCGGTACAGCAGCAGGGTCGCCAGCAGCGATACCACCAGCCCCATCCACAACAGCGCACCGACGAAGCTGGTGCTCCATTGCACGTGCAGCGCCTGGAACGGCGCGAACACTGCGCACAGGGCGAACCCGGCCAGGTATTGCAGCGGCAGGGTACCCATCGGGTTATCGGTGATGCGCTTCTGCAGGATCGAGCCAAAGGTCATGCAGGCCAGCGCCAGCAAAGCGAACAGCATCCCGGCCAGGGATACCCCGCCCAGGTTGATGCCCTGGTAGACCACCATCACCAGCCCGGCGAGCCCCAGCCCCAGGCCGAACAGCCGGCTCCAGGAACGCTGGCGCTCCATCAGCACCACGGTGAGGATCGGTTGCACGCCCATGACCGTGGCCATGACGCCAGGGGTGACGTGGGTGTCGAGCGCCAGCAGGTAGAAGATCTGGTAGGCGCCGAGCAGCACGCAGCCGGTGCCCAGGGCGCGCAGGATCGCGCCCCGACCACGCGGCCAACGCAGCCCGAGCAAGGGGCCGATCAGCAGCAGGCCGGCGAGCGCCAGGGCTGCGCGCAGCAGGAGGAAGGCGAAGGGGCTGGCCTGGGCCAGGCCGAGCTTGGAGACGATCGCCCCGCTGCTCCACAGCAGGACGAACAGGCTGGTGGTGGCCGCCGAGGCCACGGATGCTTTGGAAAAGACAGACATGTATTGCCACCTGTAGTCGGGCAAATGAGCCGAACGGCGGGCTGTCGCGTTAGCGAGGGAAGTAGCCGACCGTGTTCAGTAGGTTGCGCGTGCGCGGGCAGACGGCCAGAAGCCGCTCAGCCCAGCACCACTGCGCGAGGAGGCGGAGCTACGCCGCCTACGACGCCACTGACAGGTGGTGGGTAGTGACTGATCATGACCGGCTGCTGGCTGCCACGCACGACCATGCCCGCGACAGGCGCGAGGACGACGGCGGTGGTGGAAGGGATGGCTGGCATGAACAGGTCTTCGGAGAAGTGAATGGATCCAACTATAGCGATGGAATCATTGCCGGACAAGCAGGATCGCGGTGATTCGTCATTCTTGGGACCGCTTCGTGCTCCATCGCCGGCAAGCCGGCTCCCACACGATCCTGCGAACCACCTCATTTGTGATCGACTCGACCACCTTGTGGGAGCCGGCTTGCCGGCGATGGGGCGCGAAGCGGCCCCATATGACGATGACCTCAGAACAACCAGCGATACAGCAGGTACGCCACCACCACCGCCAACACCGGCCGCAGCACGCGATAGGCCTTGGGGTTGGCCCGCTTGAACTGCTTCACGCGGCCACTGATCTTGTTGCTGAAGCGCTTGCTCCAGGCGTACGCCTGGTTGATCCCGCCCACGCGCTCGTCATCGGTGTTCTGCGGCGCGGTGGCACGGCCGAGGAAGGCGCTGACCTTGCGGTTGATGCGGGTCATCAGCGGGCTGCTGAGCGGGCGCTCGACATCGCAGAACAGGATCACGCGGGTCACGTCGGTCTCGTTCTTGACCCAGTGCACGTAGGTCTCGTCGAACATCACGTCCTCACCGTCGCGCCAGGCGTAGGGCTGGCCATCGACGTAGATGCGGCAGTTGTCCGAGTTCGGCGTGGACAGCCCCAGGTGATAGCGCAGGGAGCCGGCGAACGGGTCGCGGTGCGGGTTCAGGTGGCTGCCGCCGGGCAGCAGGGCGAACATGGCGCCCTTGACGTTGGGGATGCGGCTGACCAGCTCGACGGTCCTGGGGCACAGGACTTCGGCCGAGGGCAGCGGCTTGTCGTACCACTTCAGGTAGAAGCGCTTCCAGCCTTTCTTGAAGAACGAGCCGAAGCCGGCGTCGTTATCCTTCTCGGCGGCACGGATGTAGCCCTCGTCGAACAGGCGCATGGCCTCCGCGCGGATCACTTCCCAGTTGTCCTTGAGCACGTCCAGCTCGGGGAAGCGCTGGCGGTCCAGGTAGGGCTTGGAGGGCACGCCGGAAAACAGGTACATCAGGCTGTTGTAGGGGGCGAACAGCGCCGAATGGTTGACGAACTGACGCAGCACGGGCAGTCGCGCCTTGCCGCGCAGGTGCACGAACAGGACGCTGCCGAAGAACACCAGCAGGACACCTGCCTTGGCGACAAAGGAAAAGGTCATGCAACACTCCTTGCAGGGGAAATCTGGCCATCCCCGGATAGCCGGACATCATAAACCCATCCGGCCCCGGTAAAAACAACCGAGGCCGGAGCGCAGTGTTGAGCATTTTGCAACAAACGAGGCTGCCGGGCATTGCGCCGGATCAGTGGCGGGGCTTTCAAGCGGCAAGCTACAAGAAAAAGCAGGCCCTGCGCCCAATGCCGGTCAGTTAAGACTTTCAGTTGTCATTTGGGGCCGCTTCGCGCCCCATCGCCGGCAAGCCGGCTCCCACATTGTCCGTGCAAACCGCATCATGTGGGGCCGCCGCGGTCCCTGTGGGAGCCGGCTTGCCGGCGATGGGCTGCAAGGTAGCCCCAAAAATGACAAAGCGCCGCTTAACCGACCGGCATTGGGCCCTGCGCCGAACCGCTCTTTCTTGCCGCTTGGAGCTTATTGCTGATTCTCCTGCTCGGTGAACAGGTCGGCGAACAGCATGCTCGACAGGTAACGCTCGCCGGAGTCCGGCAGGACCACGACGATGGTCTTGCCCTGCATCTCCGGCTTCTCGGCCAGGCGCACCGCCGCGGCCATCGCCGCGCCGCTGGAGATACCGCAGAGGATGCCCTCCTCCTGCATCAGGCGCAGGGCCATGGCCTTGGACGCCTCGTCACTGACGGTCTCGACCTGGTCGACCAGCGACAGGTCCAGGTTCTTCGGCACGAAACCGGCACCGATACCCTGGATCTTGTGCGGGCTGGGCTTGAGCTCCTCGCCGGCCAGGGTCTGGCTGATCAGTGGCGAGGCCACGGGCTCCACCGCCACCGACAGGATCGACTTGCCCTGGGTGTGCTTGATGTAGCGCGACACACCGGTGATGGTACCGCCGGTGCCCACCCCGGCCACCAGCACGTCCACCGCGCCGTCGGTATCGTTCCAGATCTCCGGGCCGGTGGTCTTCTCGTGGATCGCCGGGTTGGCCGGGTTGTCGAACTGGCCCGGCAGGAAGTACTGGCCCGGGTCGGCGGCGACGATCTCGTTGGCCTTCTCGATCGCCCCTTTCATACCCTTGGCCGGATCGGTCAGCACCAGCTCGGCGCCCAGGGCCTTGAGCACCTTGCGCCGCTCCAGGCTCATGGAGGCCGGCATGGTCAGGATCAACTTGTAGCCACGGGCCGCGGCGACGAACGCCAGGCCGATGCCGGTATTGCCCGAGGTCGGTTCGACGATGGTCATGCCGGCCTTGAGCTTGCCGCTGCTCTCGGCGTCCCAGATCATGCTCGCGCCGATCCGGCACTTGACCGAATAGCCCGGGTTGCGCCCTTCGATCTTGGCCAGGATGGTCACGCCGCGCGGGGCGATGCGGTTGATCTGCACCAGGGGCGTATTGCCGATGGAATGGGCGTTGTCTGCGTAGATACGGCTCATGGCAGGGGTCCTTGAACGTGAAGGAGCAGGGAAAGCCTCAAGGGTAAGCCTGCCCATGGGGGGCGTAAAGCCCGTTCGAACTCGGCGAAGCGCCCCGCGGTCAACCGGACAACCCGCAAAGGAGAGCCTGCCGATGAAAGGTCGCTACCGCTGGCCACTGGTCGGCCTGGCCAGCCTGCTCGTGCTGTTGGTGGCCCTGCACCTGGCCCTGCCCTACCTGGTGCGCGACTACCTCAACGACAAGCTGGCCGACATGGGCGACTACCACGGCCGAATCGTCGACGTGGACCTGGCCTGGTGGCGCGGCGCCTACCAGATCAATGGCCTGGAGATCGTCAAGACCACCGGCAAGGTGCCAGTACCGTTGCTCGATGCGCCCCTGATCGACCTGTCGGTAAGCTGGCACGCCCTGTGGTACGACCAGGCGGTGGTGGCCGAGGTGACCTTCGTGCGCCCCGTGCTGAACTTCGTCGACGGCGGCGGCAAGCAACACTCCCAGACCGGCCAGGGCACCGACTGGCGCCAACAGTTGGAAAAGCTCGTGCCGATCACCCTGAACGACGTGCGCATCGACGATGGCACCCTGACCTTTCGCAACTTCACCTCCAAGCCGCCGGTCGACCTCAAGGCGACCCGGCTCGATGCCAGCATCCGCAACCTGACCAACGTGCGCGACGAAAAAGGCCGGCGCGACGCCAGCTTCGACGCCAGCGCCGTGCTGCTGGGCGACGCCAAGGTCGAAAGCCGCGCCACCTTCGACCCGTTCAGCGATTTCGACGACTTCCAATTGCGCCTGCGCGCGACCGGCATCGAACTGCGTCGCCTCAACGATTTCGCCAGTGCCTATGGCAAGTTCGACTTCAATGCCGGGCATGGCGACCTGGTGATCGAGGCCCAGGCCGAGAACGGCCGGCTCGACGGCTACATCAAGCCGCTGCTGCGTGACGTCGACGTGTTCAACTGGCAGCAGGACGTGCAGGACAAGGACAAAGGCTTCTTCCGCTCGGTGTGGGAAGCGCTGGTCGGGGCCAGCGAGACAGTGCTCAAGAACCAGCCGAAGAACCAGTTCGCCACCCGCGTGGAGCTCAGCGGCAGCGTGCACCAGCAAAACATCAGCGCCTTCGAGGCATTCCTGCAGATCCTGCGCAATGGGTTCATCCGGGCGTTCAACGCACGCTACGAGCAGCCGCCGCCCGATGCCGACTGAGCGAGTGTGACGGAGCATTCAGCGACTGAATACCCGGTCTGCGTTTCCAGCTGCCCAGCCCCGCGTTATAGTCGGTGGCAAATCATGAACATGTGTTGCCTGTACCGGCTTGCCGGCGATAGGGCCGCTACAGACACCCCGCAGAGGACAGATCCATGAAGTTCGAAGGCACCCGCGACTACGTCGCCACAGACGACCTGAAACTGGCGGTAAACGCGGCCATCACCCTCGAACGCCCGCTGCTGGTCAAGGGCGAGCCGGGCACCGGCAAGACCATGCTCGCCGAGCAGCTCGCCGCCTCTTTCGGCGCCCGCCTGATCACCTGGCACATCAAGTCCACCACCAAGGCCCACCAGGGCCTCTACGAGTACGACGCGGTCAGCCGCCTGCGCGACTCGCAGTTGGGCGTGGACAAAGTCCACGACGTGCGCAACTACCTGAAGAAGGGCAAGTTGTGGGAAGCCTTCGAGGCCGACGAGCGGGTGATCCTGCTGATCGACGAGATCGACAAGGCCGACATCGAGTTCCCCAACGACCTGCTGCAGGAACTCGACAAGATGGAGTTCTACGTCTACGAGATCGACGAGACCATCAAGGCCAAGCAGCGCCCGATCATCATCATCACCTCCAACAACGAGAAGGAGCTGCCCGACGCCTTCCTGCGCCGCTGCTTCTTCCACTACATCGCCTTCCCCGACCGCGACACCCTGCAGCGCATCGTCGACGTGCACTTCCCCGACATCAAGCAGTCACTGGTCAGCGAAGCGCTCGACGTGTTCTTCGACGTGCGCAAGGTGCCGGGCCTGAAGAAAAAGCCCTCCACCTCCGAGCTGGTCGACTGGCTCAAGCTGCTGATGGCCGACAACATCGGCGAGGCGGTGCTGCGCGAGCGCGATCCGACCAAGGCCATTCCGCCGCTGGCCGGCGCCTTGGTGAAGAACGAGCAGGACGTGCAGTTGCTCGAACGCCTGGCCTTCATGAGCCGGCGCGGCAACCGCTGACAGGAGCCGGCCATGCTGCTCAACCTGTTCAACGAAATGCGCGCGGCCAAGGTGCCGGTGTCGGTGCGCGAACTGCTCGACCTGCTCAATGCCTTGCAGCAGCGCGTGGTGTTCGCCGACATGGACGAGTTCTACTACCTCGCCCGGGCCATCCTGGTGAAGGACGAACGGCATTTCGACAAGTTCGACCGGGCCTTTTCCGCCTACTTCAAGGGCCTGGAGAACCTCGACCGGCACCTGCAGGCGCTGATCCCCGAGGACTGGCTGCGCAAGGAGTTCGAACGTTCGCTGAGCGACGAGGAGCGCGCGCAGATCCAGTCCCTGGGCGGGCTGGACAAGCTGATCGAGGCATTCAAGAAACGCCTGGAGGAACAGAAGGAACGCCACGCCGGCGGCAACAAGTGGATCGGCACCGGCGGTACCAGCCCGTTCGGCAGTGGCGGCTACAACCCCGAGGGCATCCGCGTGGGCGATGCCGGCAAGCGCCAGGGCAAGGCGGTCAAGGTGTGGGACCTGCGCGAGTACAAGAACCTCGACGACCAGGTCGAGCTGGGCACGCGCAACATCAAGCTGGCCCTGCGCCGCCTGCGCAAGTTCGCCCGTGAAGGCGCAGCCGAAGAGCTGGACATCGACGGCACCATCGACCACACCGCGCGCGATGCGGGCCTGCTGAACATCCAGATGCGCCCGGAACGGCGCAACACCGTCAAGCTGTTGCTGCTGTTCGACATCGGCGGCTCCATGGATGCCCACGTCAAGGTCTGCGAGGAACTGTTCTCGGCCTGCAAGACCGAGTTCAAGCACCTGGAGTACTACTACTTCCACAACTTCATCTACGAGTCGGTGTGGAAGAACAACCTGCGCCGCACCTCCGAGCGCTTCTCGACCTTCGACCTGCTGCACAAGTACGGCGACGACTACAAGGTGGTGTTCGTCGGCGACGCGGCCATGGCGCCCTACGAGATCACCCAGCCGGGCGGCAGCGTCGAGCACTGGAACGAGGAAGCCGGGTACGTGTGGATGCAGCGCTTCATGGAGAAATTCCGCAAGATCATCTGGATCAACCCGTACCCGAAACAGACGTGGGACTACACGGCTTCGACGCACCTGGTGCGCGAGCTGGTCGAGGACAAGATGTATCCGCTGACCTTGCAAGGGTTGGAAGACGGGATGCGCTATCTGTCCAAGTAAGCTGGGGCTGCTTTGCGGCCCCAGCCTCAGCCCCAACGCCCCAGATACCCCTGCTGCTCCCGCCAGGCCTGCTCCTGCACCACCGCCCTGAACCGCACCACCGCCCCCGGCAGGCACTGCGCCAGTTGCGCCAGCGCCAGCGGCGTCAACGCGCCCAAGCGTGGATAACCACCAATCGTCTGCCGGTCATTGAGCAACACGATCGGCTGCCCATCCGGCGGCACCTGCACCGCTCCCAGCGGTATCCCTTCGGAAATCATCGGCGCCCCCTGGTAGACCAGTCGAGGCCCCAACAAGCGGATGCCCATGCGGTCGGCGCGGCTGTCCAGGGTCCAGTCGCTGTTGAATGCCTCGAACAGGCTGGTGCCACTGAACGCACCGATCTGCGCGCCCATCACCAGGTCCAGAACAGGCTTCGCCTCATGGGCCGGGCGCAACGCCTCGGGCACTTCGCGCAACGCCGGCGAAGCCTCGCCGAACACCAGCATCTGTCCCTTGACCAACGCCCCGCCCCGGCCATCGATCCCACCCAACGCCTCGCGCACGACCGTCGCGCAACTGCCCAGCACCGCCTCGCCCTGGAAGCCGCCCGGAGCCGCCAGGTAGGCACGCACGCCCTGGCGAGGCTGTTTCAGGGTCAGTTGCTGGCCCTTGCCCAGGGTGAAACTGCGCCACGGCGCCAATGGCCGATCATCGACCCGCGCCTCCAGATCCGCCCCGGCCAGGGCCAGCACGCAATCCTGCTCGGCCACCACGCTGAAGCCGCCGAGCGCCACCTCCACCACCGGCGCACCGAGGGCATTGCCCAGCAGCCAGTTGGCCCAGCTCATCGCCACCCAGTCCAGCGCCCCGCCCTGGGTCACGCCCAGGTGGCACACGCCGAACCGCCCGGCATCCTGCAACTGGCACAGCGCCGTGCTGGCCTCGATCCTCAACTGCCTCATGCCTGGGCCTCCAACGGGCTATCGTCACCGCCCAGCCTGACGAACTCGGCGCGATCCACCGCCACGAAGCGCACCCGGTCGCCAGGTTGCAGCAAGCTGTAGCCCTCGCGCCCACGGTCGAACAAACGCACCGGGGTACGCCCGATCAGGTTCCAGCCGCCCGGCGATACCGCCGGATACGCGGCGGTCTGCCGCTCGGCGATGCCGACGCTACCGGCTGCCACGCGCTTGCGCGGGGTAGCCAGGCGCGGCGTGGCCAGGCGTTCGTCCACCAGGCCCATGAACGCGAAACCGGGGGCGAAGCCCAGGGCGAACACCGGGTACTCGCGCTCGCTGTGCAAACGGATCACCCCCGCCTCGCCCAGCCCGCTGCGCGCGGCCAGCAGTGGCAGCTCGGGCCCGACGCTGGCGTCGTACCACACCGGTAGCTCGTGCCGGCGCCCGGCATTGCCCGTATCGGGCCGCAGCCCTTCCAGCGCCTGGTCGATCAGTGCCCTCGCCGCGCCCGGCGCCAGGTCGAACTGCACCATCAGCGTGGTGTAGGACGGCACCAGTTCGACCAGGCGCGCGCCGAACGCCGCGCGCAGGCGCTGGCTGGCGGCGAGGATCCAGGGCATGTTGGTCTCGTCGATGACGTCGAACAGGCGCACCATCAGGCTGTCGACGGCCACCACCTCGATACGTGGGTTCATGGCTGCTCCAGGGCGTCGAGGGCCTGGCGGATCTGCCGCACGGCAGCCACCGAGCTGTCGTTGTCGCCATGCACGCACAAGGTACTGGCGTGTAGCCGAACGGCGCTGCCATCGTCGGCCACCAGCGCCTCGCCCCGGGCCAGGCGCAGGGCCTGTTCGACCACCAATGCCGGGTCGTGGTGTACCGCGCCGGGTAGGCGCCGCGAAACCAGGTGGCCGCTGGCGGTGTAGGCACGGTCGGCGAAGGCCTCGAACCACAAGGGCACACCGACTTTCTCGCCCAGGGCACGGGCCGCACTGTCGTCGGCGGTCGCCATGAGCATCAGCGGCAGGCTGGCATCGTAGGCGGCCACGGCCTCCAGCACGGTGCGCAGCTTGAGCGGGTCGGCCATCATGTCGTTGTACAGCGCGCCATGGGGCTTGACGTAGGCCACGCGGCCACCGAGCACCCGGCAGATGCCATCCAGGGCACCGATCTGGTAGTGCAACAGGTCACGGATCTCCTCCGTGCTGCAGGCCATGGAGCGGCGGCCGAAGCCAACCAGGTCCGGGTAGGCCGGGTGGGCACCGACGGTCACGCCGTGCTCCAGGGCCAGCGCCACGGTGCGGCGCATGGTGCCCGGGTCGCCGGCGTGGTAGCCGCAGGCGATGTTGGCGCAGTCGATGTAGGGCATGACCTCGGCATCCAGGCCCATGCGCCAACTGCCGAAACTCTCACCCATGTCGCAATTGAGTAGCAGGCGTTTCACCTGGCGGGCTCCCCTGTCGATGTTCATATGCCTACCTTACCGCGCCTGGAGTTCTTTGCCGCGGGTTTCCGGCAGGCTCAACGCGGCGAGGATCACCACGCCATAGGACACCGCGGCGAACCCGCCGATGCCCAGGCCCAGCGGCACCTTCTGGCTGAGCAGGCCGATCAGCAGCGGGAAGAACGCCGCGATGGCACGGCCGACGTTGTAGCAGAAACCCTGCCCCGAGCCACGGATGCGGGTGGGGAACAGTTCGGTGAGGAAGGCACCCATGCCACTGAAGATGCCCGAGGCGAAGAAGCCCAGGGGGAACCCCAGCCACAGCATGACGCCATCGCTGACCGGGATCTGGGTATAGAGCAGGACGATGATGAACGACCCCACGGCGAACAGGATGAAGTTCTTCTTGCGGCCCAGCAGGTCGGTAAGGTAGGCGCTGATCACGTAGCCGACATAGGAACCGACGATCACCATCGCCAGGTAGCCGCCGGTGCCCAGCACGCTCAGGCCGCGCTCGTTCTTGAGGAAGGTCGGCAGCCAGGAGGTGATGGCGTAGTAGCCGCCCAAGGCGCCGGTGGTCAGCAGGGAGGCGCGCAGGGTGGTCCAGAGCATGCCGGGGGCGAAGATCTCGTAGAAGTGCGAAGGCGCTTCGGCTTTTTCCACGGCCTTGGCTGCCCGGTACACCTCCGGGTCCTTGACCAGGCGGCGGACGAAGATCACGAACACCGCCGGCACGATGCCCAGCAGGAACAGCGCCCGCCAGGCCTGCTCGGGCGGCAGGAAGGAGAACAGCAGCGCATAGAGGATCGCCGTCAGCCCCCAGCCGATGGCCCAGCCGGACTGCACCATGCCCACCGCCTTGCCACGGTCCTGGGCGCGGATCACCTCGCCGATCAGCACCGCGCCGGCGGTCCATTCGCCACCGAAGCCGAAGCCCATCAGGGTGCGGGCGACCAGCAATTGCTCGTAGCTCTGGGCGAAGCCGCAGAGGAAGGTGAAAAAGGCGAACCACAGTACCGTCAACTGCAGGGTCCGTACCCGACCGATGCGGTCGGAGAGAATGCCGGCGATCCAGCCGCCCAGGGCCGAGGCGATCAACGTGCTGGTGTGGATCAGCCCGGCCTCGGCGGTGGTGATGCCCCACAGGGCGATCAGGGTGGGGATGACGAAGCTCAGCATCTGAGTGTCCATGCCGTCCAGGCCATAGCCGATCTTGCAGCTCCAGAAGGTGCGCCGTTGCTGTCGGTCGATGTCGCGGTACCAGGCGAAGGGGCCGGTCGACACCGGGGAAGATGCCTGCTGCACGCCGGATGGGTTCATGATTGCCTCGGCTTGTTGGTATTGTTTTGCGAGCGACGGGTACCGTCGCGGCCTGGGCGCCATTGTTCAGAGGCCGTGGGGTGAGCGTCCAACGATAAAATCCGTCGGTCTGGGATAAGAAAACCTGATCACCCCTGCGAGCACACCATGAACCTCCGATTCCTCGAAACCTTCGTCTGGGTCGCCCGGCTCAAGAGCTTTCGCCTCACCGCCGAGAAGCTGTTCACCACCCAGGCCTCGGTGTCCAGCCGCATCGCCGCTCTCGAGGCGGACCTGGGCGTGAAGCTGCTGCTGCGCGACTCGCGCGGGGTCAGCCTGACCCCGGAGGGCAGCAAGGTGCTGGAGTATGCCGAGCGCATGCTCGACACCGCCAAGGCCATGAAGCGCTCGCTGGACAGCGACCGGGCCAAGGTCGGGCGGATCCGCATCGGCGTGATGGACACGGTGATCCACACCTGGATGAGCGCCCTGGTGGCCGAACTCAGCGAACGCTATCCGCAGGTGGAAATCGAGCTGGTGGCCGATACCGCGCTGAACCTGCGCGAGCAGTTGCAGAAGGGCTTTCTCGACGTGATCCTGCAGACCGACCTGCTGCGCCAGGAGTCGATCCGCAGCACCGACCTGGCCCGCTACCCCATGGGCTGGATCGTCGCCGCAGGCTCCCTCCATCATCGCGACTACGCCTCGTTGGCCGAGCTGGCCCGGGAGCGCATCGTCACCTTCTCGAAGAACTCACGCCCGCACCAGGAAGTGCTCAGCCTGCTGCAGGCCGCGGGTGCCGAGACACCACGGCTGAACTGCGTGAACTCGGTGGCGGCCATCACCCGCCTGCTGCGCGACGGCTTCGGCATCGGTGCCCTGCCCCCGGCGCTGGTCGATGCCGAACTGGCCCGGGGCGAGTTGGTGTTGCTGGAAGGCTTGCAGCCACCGCCGAGCCTGGAGCTGGTGGTGGCCTGGCAGACTGGGGTGGAACTGGTGGACGAGGTGGTGGCGCTGTGCAGGCAGGTGCTGGAGCGGTATGCGCGGGATGTGGGTGGGCAGCGGATCGTGCTGGTCTGAACCCGGTGGGGTGCCCGTTCCAGTCCAGCCCCAAGATTACCAAGGGTGCGCCCAGCCCCTAGCGCCAGCTCTCCTTCACCGCCTTGCGCCGCCCCCCGAGGATCGCCCAGCCAACCAGCAGCAACAGGCTCTCCACCACCAGCGCCAGGACGAACCCGGCCCCCAGCCCCCAGCCGATCGCCTCGGGCACCAGCAGGATCTGGTAGCTGTAGCCCTTGAGCGTCTCCTCGCGCAGCTGCGGGTCGGGCTGCACCAGCACATGCCAGGTACGGCTCACCCACGGCCCTTGCAATGCCTGCCATTCGCGCTCCAGCAAGCGATTGCGCAGCAGCAGGCTCTCGATGCTGTTGGCATCGCTGTTGAACACCGGGTCGTCGCTGCTGCGGTAGTGCCGCACCAGGGCCTGCAGGTCGCCATTGAAAAAGCGCTGCGCGGTCTCCTCGAACCCCGACAGGGCCTGGCGCGATTCGAACAGGTGCGCCTCGACCCGCTGGCTGTAGGCCTCGATCAGCCCCGGCACCTGGATGCCGGCCAGCAGGCCGAAGGTGAACAGCAGCAAGCGCAGGTAGCTTCTGAACATGGACGGGCTTCCTAGCTCTGCCCCTGGGCGACGCTTTCGCCATGCCGCCACAGGGCCCATTGACCCGGCTCGTAGCGCTGCCAGGTCTCGTTCTCGGTCAAGGCCTCGGTGGCGATCACCGTGACCACGTCGTTGGGGGTGGTTTCGGCCTGGAAGTCGACGTTCAGGTCGACATCCTTCAGCCGCGCCGGGCCGAACGGCGCGCGTCGGGTGATATGCACCAGCTTGGTCGAGCAGAAGCAGAACAGCCAGTCGCCATCGCTGAGCAGGCAGTTGAACACGCCCTTGCCGCGGTACCCCGCACAGGCTTCGACCAGCACCGGCAGCAGCTGTTCCACCGCCACCGGCTCCGGGAAGGCCGCGCGCACGCGGTTGAGCAGGTCGCAGAAGGCCGCCTCGCTGTCGGTGTCGCCCACCGGCCGGTAGAAGGTGGTCTCGCCACGGAAGTCGCCGAGCTGGCCGTTGTGCGCGAAGCACCAGTTGCGCCCCCACAGCTCGCGGACGAACGGATGGGTATTGGCCAGGCAGACCCTGCCGACATTGGCCTGGCGGATGTGGCCGATGACCACCTCGCTCTTGATCGGGTAGCGCTGCACCAGGTTGGCCACCTCCGACTCGCTGCTCGCCGCCGGGTCCTGGAACAGGCGCAGGCCGCGCCCTTCGTAGAAGCCGATGCCCCAGCCGTCGCGGTGCGGGCCGGTCCGTCCGCCGCGCTGCATCAGGCCGGTGAAGCTGAAGACGATGTCGGTGGGGACGTTGGCGCTCATGCCCAGCAGTTCGCACATGCTTGTGGCTCTCCGCTTACAGGCGTGGCTCGACACGGCCAGGGCCGGCCGGGGCCGGTGGCGGGTTGTCGCGGTAGCGATCGCGGCGATCGGCGGCCACTGGCGCTGCGGCCATCACCTCATCGTCCTCTTCGGCCTGGCGCCGGGTGGTGGCCTCGGCCTTCTCCCGGCGTTCGCGGGCGCGTTTTTCCAGCGGCCAGCGCAGCAGGACGAAGAGGATGTAGACGGCGAAGGCGATCATGCCGTACATGGCCAGGTCCGACGCCGCGCGCCAGGCGTTGTTGCCGACCTTGAACGCCAGGTCCAGGGTGGTGATGGCGATGGCCGGGGCGAAGCTTTCCTTGACCGGGTCGACGATGGTCGGGGTCAGCAGCAGCACCGCCAGGACCACCCGCAGCGGTTCGCGCAGCCAGCGCCACATCCAGCCGGTGAGTTTGAAGCCCACCAGCAGGCAGCCCAGGGCGGCAAAAGCGTACAGGCCCCAGGCGAGGGTGTAGTCGTTCTCGGTCATGGTGTTCGTGCAAGCCAGGCAAAGAGATGCCTATGATAAACACTTTTCCGGATGCCGGCGCGTCCACCGCCAACCGAGGGCTGCTGCAGCGGCCCCTTCGCGGGCAAGCCCGCTCCCACAAGGTCCTGCGAACCCTCTCATCGGTGATCGACTCGGGCCCTGTGGGGGCGGGCCCGCGCAAGGGGGCCACCTCGCCAGCACGAGCCCACAGCCAAGAGACTTTCCATGCCCGCCACCACCCGCACGCTCCAGCCGCCCATCGCCCGCCAGGCCCCGGGCGCCGATCCCTACGCCTGGCTGCAAGCCCGCGACACCCCCGAGGTCCTGGCCTACCTGGCCGAAGAGAACGCCTACCAGGAGGCCTGCCTGGCCGACCAGGCGCCCTTGCGCGAGCACTTGTTCGAGGAAATCAAAGGCCGCATCCTGGAAACCGATCTGTCGCTGCCCTCGCCCTGGGGCCCATACCTGTACTACACCCGCACCACCGCCGGCGACGAATACCCGCGCCACTACCGCTGCCCGCGCCCGGAGGACGACGCCAACACAGTCGATGAAAGCCGCGAGCAACTGCTGCTCGACCCCAACGCGCTGGCCGCTGGCGGCTTCCTGGCCCTCGGCACGTTCAACGTCAGCCCCGACCATCGCCTGCTGGCCTACAGCCTCGACACCAGCGGCGACGAGGTCTACACCCTGTACGTCAAGGACCTGGCCAGCGGCAGCGTCACCGCCCTGCCCTTCGAGGACTGCGACGGCAGCATGACCTGGGCCAACGACAGCCGCACGCTGTTCTTCGCCGAACTGGACGACACCCACCGCCCTTGGCGCCTGCGTCGCCATACCCTGGGCGAAGACAGCGCACCGACGGTGTTCGAAGAGCCCGACGGCCGCTTCTTCCTGCATTGCTACCGGGCCAGCTCCGAACGCCAGTTGGTCCTGTCGCTCAACAGCAAGACCACCAGCGAAGCCTGGGTGCTGGATGCCGAAACCCCGCTGGCGCCCTTCACCTGCCTGGCGCCCCGGGTCGAGGGCCACGAGTACTTCCCCGACCACGGCCAGCTCGACGGTCAGTGGCGCTGGTTCATCCGCAGCAACCAGGACGGCATCAACTTCGCCCTGTTCCACGCGCCGGCCGAGCAAGTCCCCAGCCGCGACCAGTGGCAGGCGCTGGTGCCGCACCGCGACGATGTCATGCTCGAAGGCCTGAGCCTGAATGCCGGCGCCCTGACCCTGAGCCTGCGCGAAGGCGGCCTGCCGATCATCGAGGTCCGCCCCCAGGGCCTTGCGCCCTACCGCGTCGAGCTGCCGGATGCGGCCTACAGCCTCTACGTGCAGGACAGCCTGGAATTCACCAGCACGCGCATTCGCCTGCGCTACGAGGCGCTCAACCGCCCGGCCCAGGTGCGCCAGCTGGTACTGGCCAGCGGTGAGCAGGCCGTGCTCAAGCAAACCCCGGTGCTCGGCGCCTTCGACCCCGACGCCTATGTCAGCGAGCGCCTCTGGGCCGTCGCCGGAGACGGCACTCGCGTACCGATCAGCCTGGTGCGCCGCCGCCAGGACCAGGGCCGCTGCGTACCGCTCTACCTCTACGGCTACGGCGCCTATGGCGAAAGCCTCGACCCTTGGTTCTCCCACGCTCGCCTGAGCCTGCTGGAACGTGGCGTGGCCTTCGCCATCGCCCATGTGCGCGGCGGTGGCGAGCTGGGCGAGGCCTGGTACCGGGCCGGCAAGCAAGCACACAAGCAGAACAGCTTCGACGACTTCATCGCCTGCGCCGAACACCTGGTCGCCGAGGGCGTGACCAGCCGCGAGCGCCTGGTCATCAGCGGCGGCAGCGCCGGCGGCCTGCTGATGGGCGCGGTGCTCAACCAGCGCCCCGAGCTGTTCCGCTGCGCCATCGCCGAGGTACCGTTCGTCGACGTGCTCAATACCATGCTCGACCCAGAGCTGCCGCTGACCGTCACCGAGTACGACGAATGGGGCAACCCCGAGGATCCGCAGGTGTACGCGCGTATCAAGGCCTACGCCCCCTACGAGAACGTCAAGGCCCAGGCCTACCCGGCCATGCTGGTGGTCGCCGGCTACAACGACAGCCGCGTGCAGTACTGGGAGGCGGCCAAGTGGGTGGCGCGCCTGCGCACCTGCAAGACCGACGACAACCTGTTGCTGCTCAAGACCGAGATGGGCGCCGGGCACGGCGGCATGAGCGGGCGCTATCAGGGCCTGCGCGACGTGGCGCTGGAGTATGCGTTCGTCCTCAACGAACTGGGCGTGGCGTAGTCACGGGGGGCCTCGGCGGGTCCTGCCGCAGGCCCGGCAAGGGTTGGTCCTTGGGTGGGCCGGGCACGGGCATCGGTGGCAGCAAGGGCGCACCGGGCTGGTGGTCGCCCGTCTTGGGCGGGGTGCTGGGCGTGATCTGCGGATAGGGTGTCGGCGTCGGGGTGCCCGGGGCACCCGGCACGGGCGTGACGATCCGTGGCTGCAGGCTGGCGGCATCAGCCACGGGCGCGCTGGCGAGGATCAGTACGGCGAGGATCGCATGGAACATCAGCAACCTCCTGCTAGAAATCTTCCTACAGGCTAAGCCGAATATGATCGTTTTGCCTGTCCGACACCCCGCCAGCCGCGCTAGACTCGCAGGCATAACCGTCATCCGCCTGATTACAAGAAAGGTAATACCCCATGAGTTCGGCCTCCACGTCCGCCGCCACCGCCCGCCTCGACCGCATCCTCGCCGATGCCAAGCGCGACAAGGAAATGGGCTATCGCGACAAGGCGCTGAAGATGTACCCGCACGTTTGCGGCCGCTGCGCCCGGGAGTTTTCCGGCAAGCGCCTGTCGGAGCTGACCGTGCACCATCGTGACCACAACCACGACAACAACCCCCAGGACGGTTCGAACTGGGAACTGCTGTGCCTGTATTGCCATGACAACGAGCATGCCCGCTACACCGACCAGCAGTACTTCAGCGAAGGCTCGCTGAGCACGCCGAAGATCGACAAGGCGACCCACAACCCGTTCGCCGGGTTGGCGCAGCTGCTCAAGAAATGAGGTGAGCGCGGGGCGCCGCCGCGAATAGGCCAGCACTGCCTGCATGACAGGCAGTGCCGGGATCGGTGCCGAACGCCGTCAGAACAGCACCGGTACTGCTCGGATCACGAAGCGTTGATCCAGATGGTCTTGAGCTCCGTGTACTGGTCATGGGCCCAGATGGACTTGTCACGCCCACCGAAGCCAGACTCCTTGTAGCCACCGAACGGCGTCGAGGCATCGCCCTCGCCGAAGCAGTTGACCGTCACCACGCCGGCGCGGATCTCCCGCGACAGGCGCAAGGCATTGCGCAGGCTGCCGGTATAGGCCGAGGCGGCCAGGCCATAGACGGTGTCGTTGGCCAGTTCGATGGCCTGGTCAATGGTCGAGAAGGTGGTCACGCTCAGCACCGGGCCGAAGATCTCCTCGATGAACAGCTTGCTGTCGCGGGCCACGCCATCGACGATGGTCGGCTGCACGAACACGCCCGACTCGGTCTGGCCACCCTGCACCACCGAGAGCTTCTGCTCGACGGCATACTCCAGGTAGGACTTGACCTTCTCGAAGTGCGACTTGCTGACCATCGCGCCCAAGCGATTCTCCGGGTCCAACGGGTCGCCCAGCTTCCAGTCGCCCAGGTGCTTGGCCACCAACTTCAGCAGTTCGTCCTTGACGTCCTCATGGACGATCAGGCGCGAGGACGCCGAGCAGTTCTCGCCCATGTTCCAGAACGCACCGGCGGTGACGAACTGGGCCACTTCGTCCAGGTCCTCGCAGTCGTTCATGACCACGGCCGGGTTCTTGCCCCCAAGCTCCAGCACCACGCGCTTGAGGTTGGACTCGGCGGCGTACTTGAGGAACAGGCGGCCGGTATCGGTCGAGCCGGTGAAGCTGACCATGGCGATGTCCATGTGGCGACCGATCGCCTCGCCCGCCTCGCGGCCACCGCCCGGGGTGATGTTGAACACGCCCGGTGGAATGCCCGCCTCATGGGCCAGCTCGACCACGCGCAGGGCGCTGAGGGTGGTTTCCTTGGCCGGCTTGACCACGATGGAGCAACCGGCGGCCAGCGACGGGGCGATCTTCCAGGCCAGCATCAGCAGCGGGAAGTTCCACGGCAGCACCAGGCCGACCACGCCGATGGCCTCGCGCACCACCATGGTCACGGCGGCATTGCCGGTCGGGGCGGTGTTGTCGTAGATCTTGTCGATCAGCTCGGCGTGCCAACGAAGGGTGTGGATGGTTTCCGGCACATCGACGTTCTGGCACTCGCTGACCGGCTTGCCGCTGTCCAGCGCTTCCAGCACGGCCAGCTCGTGGGCGTTGTCTTCCAGCAGTTGGGCGAACTTGAGCAGCACATGCTTGCGCTCGCCAGGTTGCAGCTTGGCCCAGCGGCCGTCTTCGAAGGCGCGCTTGGCAGCAGCGACGGCAAGGTCGACGTCCTGCACGTCGCAGGCGGCGACTTCGGCCAACGGCTGGCCAGTGGCCGGGTTGGTGGTGACGAAGGTCCGGCCCGAGAGCGCATCGCGGAACTCGCCATCGATGAACGCCTGGGTTCGTGGTTGCAGTTCGGCGGCGATGGCCGCGTACTGTTCCTTGCTCAGCAATTCAGCCATTTCAGGCACCTCCAGTGATGTGCGCGATAGTGCGCTTGAGTTCGGCCACGACGCCCTTGAGGGCCTCTTTCTCTTCGCCATCCAGGCCATGCAGCGGGGCGCGCACGCCGCCGGTGGCCAGGCCATTGAGCTCGCAGCCATACTTGATCGACTGGACGAACTTGCCCCCTTCCAGGACGTCCATCAGCGGCATCATGGCGGCCATGATGCGGCGGCCCTTGTCGAAGTCCTTCTCCAGCACGCAAGCCTCGTACAGGGCCACGTGCTCGCGCGGGATGAAGTTGGAGCCGGCGCAGACCCAGCTCTTGGCACCCCAGGCGAAGAACTCCAGGGCTTGGTCGTCCCAGCCGCAGGACAGCGAGATGCTCGGGCGCTGGGTGGCCAGGCGGTGCAGTTGGTTCATGTCGCCGGAGCTTTCCTTGATGGCGACGATGTTCTTCACGTCGGCGACCGCGTCGAAGAACGCCTCGCCCATGCTCATGCCCATGCGGCCCGGGTAGTTGTAGAGCATGATCGGCAGGTCGGCAGCGGCGTCCACGGCCTTCACGTGCAGGGCGATTTCCTGCTGGGTCGGCAAAGCGTAGGGCGGCGTACCGACCAGCAGGGCGTCGGCCTTGATTTCCTTGGCGTGCTTGGCGAAGGCCACGGAATCCTCGGTCCGGATCGCGCCGGTCCCGACGATCAGCGGCAGGCGGCCGTTGAGCACGTCCTTGGCCTGGGCCGCCAGGTCGAAGCGCTCCTGGGCGGTGTGGGCGTAGTACTCGCCGGTAGAGCCGCCGATGATGACGCCATGGACCTTGGCGGCGACCAGGTACTCCAGGACCTCGGCGAACGCGGCCTTGTCGATGGAGCCATCCGCGGCCAGGGGCGTGATTGCCGGGGTGTAGATGCCTTCGAATTTCACAGTGAGTCCTCCAGTGCAACGATCGGTGTTGTTCAGGTCGCCCCGGCGAACCGGTGCGACATCTTGCGCATCAGTTCAGGGAAGCGGCCTGCTGCAGGTTCAGCGAGCGGGTCTCGGGAGCCAGGGCCCAGGAGAAGACCAGGCCAACCAAGGTGACGATGGCGGCGGCGTACATGGTGAACGCGATGCCGTAGCTGTCCAGGGCCATGGGCACCAACCAGGTGCCGACCGCCGCGCCGATCCGCGACATCGAGGTGCCCACGCCCACGGCGCCGGCACGGATCTCGGTGGGGAACAGCTCGTTCGGGTACACCAGTTGCAGCACCTGGGCGCCGCCGATGAACAGGGCGTAGGCGCCGAACAGGCCGAGGATCACCATCTCGGAACCGGCGTGGAAGACGCCCAGCCCCAGCAGTGCGAGGCCCGACCAGCAAAAGCTGTGGATCAGCATGCTGCGCCGCCCCAGGGTGTTGATCAGGCGCGTGGCGATGATGCAGCCGACGACGAACAGCAAGGTGATGGCCACCGAGCCGACCGAGGCCCAGTCGCCCTTGAGGTTGAGCGCTGCGAGCACCTTCGGTGCGAAGGCATACACGGCGAACACCGGGATCACCGAGCAGGTCCAGAACATGGTGACGAACAGCATGCGCTTGCCATACCCCGAGTGCAGCAGGCTGAGGAACGAGAGCTTCTTCTGCTCAGGCTCTTCCGGCAGGTTGCGCAGGGAGAAACCGTTGCCATAGACCTGCCGGATCACCGCCTCGGCCTCGTCGGCGCGCCCCTTGCTCAATAGCCAGCGCGGCGACTCCGGGGTGCCGATGCGCACCAGCAGCAACAGCGCGCCGATCAGCGCCGGGCTGGCCAGCACCAGGCGCCAGGCCTCGTCGCCCCCCTGGCGCAGGATGACGTCGCCGAGGATGTAGGCGAAGGCAGCACCGGCGAACCAGAGGATGGTCAGGGTGGCCAGGCGCGGGCCACGGTTCTTCTTCGGCAGGAACTCCACCAGCAGCGAGGTGGCCACCGGGTATTCGATGCCCACGGCGATGCCGATGGAAAAACGCAGCAGGAACAGCGCCACGGCCGATTCCACCCAGAACTGGCTGAGCGAAGCCAGGATGAACAAGGTCGGGCCAACGAAGAACACGCGCTTGCGCCCGAGGCGATCGGTCAGCCAACCACCGAGGAAGCCGCCGAAGAAGATGCCGATCAGCGCCGAAGCGGCGATCATGCCCTGCCAGAAGCTGGAAAGGCCCAGGCCAGCGGACATCTGCACCATGGCCACGCCGATGATGCTCAGCACGTAGCCATCGACGAACGAGCCGCCGCCGGACCGCAGGGTCAGCAACTGGTGAAAACGGTTGATCGGTACATCTTCAACGGAAATATTCGGACTTGTCATTATTGTTCCTGTTACTTCTGTATTGCGCTTTGTTCAGGACGAGCGAATCCGCGAAACCGAAAACAGCATTCAGTCCCGTTTGATCGAACTGCACATCTCGACCGTGGATTTCGGGCAAGGGGCGCCCGTGCCGGGCACACTGCGCCCGGCGGATTACACGCGATTCGTTAACCTAGCGAGCCATCAGCTTTCTTTTCCGGCGCGGTACTGCCCCCACATCAGGTTCAGGTTCAGGCCCAGGGAAACCAAGGGCTGCGGTGGATTCGCACAAGGCCCAGGGGCGTTCAGGAGAAAATCGATCAACTCGTTTCGCTCGCCCGCCAGCCAGTCGGCCAGCAGTTTCCCGGTGACGGTGCCGCGCGTCACGCCCAGGCCGTTGCAGCACAATGCGCCGTATACATTCGGCGCCAACTTGCCGAAGAAGCCCATGTGATTGCGCGACAGGGCCAGGGCACCGCCCCAGGTGTATTCGAAGTCCACCCCGGGCAACATCGGGAAGCGCCGTTCGAACGAGGCACGGTGGCGGTGGACGAAGCGCTCCAGGTACTTGCGGTTGGCACGCCCGTCCGGGTTGTAGCTGAAGCTGTTGCGGATCAGCAGGCGGTTGTCGGGCGTGCGGCGCAAGGTGGTGCCGAACGGGTCCGCCGGAATCACGCCCCAGTATGGCTTGCCACCCAGGCGTGCCTGCTCTTGTTCGGTCAGCGGGCGGGTCAGGCTGCCATAGGTGAACACCGGCAGCATGCGGCCCTTGAGAAAGCCAAAGCTCATGCCGAAGGCATTGGTGGTCAGCACCAGGTTGTCGGCAGTGATCGAGCCGTTGGCGTGGCGCAGCACCACCTTGTCGCCATACTCCACGTCGGTGATCGGCGTGTGCTCGTAGAGCGAGACGTTGGCCGGCAGGCTGTCGGCCAGGCCCTTGACCAAGGCGGACGGCTGGATCAGCGCGGTGCCGGGAGTGAACAGGCCCTTGCGGTAGAAATGCGTGCCGATGTGCTCGGGCAGGTCGCGGCCGTCGATCATCTCGTAGGGCTGGCCCAGCTTGTCCAGGCCACGGCGGTAGGCGTCCAGCACGGCGATGCCACGGTCCTCGACGGCGGCCTGGTACTTGCCGCAGTGGGTGAACTGGCAATCGATGTCGTAGCGTTCGACCAGTTCCTTGAGAAACGACTGGCCCCCCAGGTTCAGCTTGAGGACGGTCTTGGCGATGTCGATGTCGCCGATGTAGTCCTCGGCGCCGATGTCATGGGGCAAGTCGATGGCGAAACCGGCGTTGCGCCCGGAGGTGCCGAAGCCCACTTCCTGGGCCTCGATCAGCACGACCTGGTCATCGGGGAAGTTCGTTGCCAGCTGGCGCGCCGCGGCCAGACCGGTGAAGCCGGCGCCGACCACGACCCAACGGGCCTTGCTGTTGCCACTGTGGGCCGGACGGGGCTGCCGGGGCTTGCTCAGGTGGTACCAGCCACAGGAGGCATCATCGGCAGGCAACGAAGTTATTCTTGTCATCTCATGAACCTGGGTATTGTTGTTGACTTGCGATCACCGCCATGGCGGTGACTGGACCTCACAGCGCCAAGGGCACGTCCATCCCCTGTGGCGCGGCGTATTCGGCCATGCGCCGGCGCGACAGCTCCATGTGTGCGCGAATCACCCGCCCGGCGGTCTCCGTGTCCCGCCGCTCGATCGCCTCGATGACCTGGTCGTGCTGGTCGCAGGCCAGCTCCAGGTCGCGTTGCATGTCGTCAGTGGTGGGGTGGCGGTAGAAGATCTTGCCCAGGCGCGTATGGTCGATGAGGATCCGACGCAGGCTCGGCAGCAGGTAGTCGTTGTGCGCCATCTTGCCGATCTCCAGGTGGAAGGCATCGTTGTAGAGCACGCGGTTTTCCACGTCCCGCTCCTCGATGGCCTTGCGGAACAGCGCCTGGATGCCCTTGAGTACCTCGACCTCGGCCGCGCTCGCATGGAGCGCGGCCAGCTGGGTGGTGGCCACGTAGATCAGCGGTGCGGCGAGGAAGAAGCTGTGCAGCGACTCGTGGTTCATCGCCGCCACCCGTGGTGCGCGGTTGGCTTCCAGCTCGATGTAGCCCTCGGCGGCGATCTGGCGCAGCAGTTCACGCACCGGCGGACGCGACAGGCCGAATTCGTCGCACAAGGCCAGTTCGTCCACCACCGCCCCGGGCGCGAGCTCCATGCTGAGGATCCGCCGCCGCAAGGCGTCGGCCAGGACGACCTTGCGGTCCTGGGGCGCTTCGGCACTGATCGGTTGGAGGTTGGCGGTGGCTTTCATGGTGGCCTTCTTTGTTGTCATGGCTCTGTGTCTACAGTTTGTATAACGAATATAGGGGAGCGTTAGACAATATGTCTACAGCTTTTTCGATGAACGGCTTATGCCCTGGAACCCGCATGAAACAAGGGCTTCAGTAGCATCTGGCTATTTGAGCACAGCGGCCCAGAGGCTGTCGCGAGATGCATGCCCAGATACGACAGGAAAGTCATCCAGACATGACGAATCGCCCTGAGATCGATCATTTTTCGTACACCCCAAGGCCCGTCCGGCACATGGAAGGAACGGGGGATCTTCACCAGGGTCAGCTGCATACCAACCCTTGGAGGAGGCCTTTCCATGCTCGATATCCATTCGCCAAGCCTGTCGCGCGACCACAATGTCCATGGTTGGGAACGCGCCAGCTCCCTGGCCGGCGGTGCCCTGATGATCAGCAAGGGGCTGCGTCATGGTGGCCTGCTTGGCTTGTTGCAGGTTGCAGTGGGTGGCATGGCCCTGGCCCGGGGCATCAGCGGGCACTGCTCGACCAAGGCCTGGTGGCAGCGGCAGCGGGCGGAATATCACCGCCTGCGCGACGACATCGAGCGCAGTGCAGCAGAGCTGAAGGCGATCGAGGCCCGGGCAGAGACGGCGGCGCAGACGGTGGCGAAGCCTTGAGCGCTGTTTTGCCTGGCCAGCCCCATTCGCGGGCAAGCCCGCCCCAGCGCTGACTTCAAGCACGGCGTGATTCTGGGAGATCACCCAGCCCTTCGGGCTACGCTGTCGCGCAGAGAACAGAGACCGAAAGAGCAACGGGGCCCCTGTGGGAGCGGGCTTGCCCGCGATCAAGGGCGTAGCCCTTGCCATATGTCGGTGGTGTCAGGGCTGGCCCAATCGCCGGCAAGCCGGCTCCCGCAGAGTGGTCGAGTCGATCACAAGTAATGTGGTTTGCAGGGGCCTGTGGGAGCGGGCTTGCCCGCGAACAAGGGCGTAGCCCTTGCCATATGTCGGTGGTGTCAGGGCTGGCCCAGTCGCCGGCAAGCCGGCTCCCACAGGGCGGTCGAGTCGATCACAAGTAATGTGGTTTGCAGGGGCCTGTGGGAGCGGGCTTGCCCGCGATCAAGGGCGTAGCCCTTGCCATATGTCGGTGGTGTCAGGGCTGGCCCAATCGCCGGCAAGCCGGCTCCCACAGGCTGGTCGAGTCGATCACAAGTAATGTGCTTTGCAGGGGCCCGTGGGAGCGGGCTTGCCCGCGATCAAGGGCGTAGCCCTTGCCATATGTCGGTGGTGTCAGGGCTGGCCCAATCGCCGGCAAGCCGGCTCCCACAGAGTGGTCGAGTCGATCACAAGTAATGTGGTTTGCAGGGGCCTGTGGGAGCGGGCTTGCCCGCGAACAAGGGCGTAGCCCTTGCCATGCACCGGTGATGTTGGGGCCAGCCTTTTCGCGCGCTAGCGCAACAGCTTGCTCTGCAACACCTCGGAGCGCCGCCCGAGCACGCTCTCGCTGATCTGCACGAACTCCTCGTTGCTGACGCTGGACAACCGCATCAGCGCCTGGGTGACGTCATCCAGCGAGCGCTTGTCATGGGTATGCAGGCGGATCTCGCGGTCCAGCGCCTGGAGCAACAGCACGCCGCGGGCCACCTGGGCGGCGTCGGCCTTGTCGCCACGCAGGCGGGTGACCTTGGCGCCCTGCTGGTGCAGGCGCGCCTGCAGGGCCTGGTAGCGGTCGTCGCCCATGCCGCCGGCACGACGCAACAGCTCGGTGGCGTAGTAGTCGGCCAGGCTTTCGCCCAGCCAGTCGCTGCCATCCCGGTCATTGACCTGGGCGAACAACTGCACCAGCTCGCGCAGCAAGGGGCTGGTGCCGCTCTCGCCGATCAACGGACGGCTGCTGTGCACGTACAGGGAGTTGTGCCCACCCAGGACCCCGCGCCACATCTCGTCACGCGCACCAACCAGCAGCAGCTTGGGCGGGTTGCGCGGAAACACCGCTTGCAACTGGGGCCAGACGAACGTCAGCAGGGTCAGGGTGTCCATGCGCCGCATGCCCTGCCCTTGCGGCGCGGCCACGGTCACCTCCGTCTCGCCCAGGCGGGCACGGCGGCTGCCGAGGTTGCCGGCCAGCATCCAGCCAGTGGGGCGGTCGAACAGGCGCGAGACATTGTCGACGCGAAACTTGTGCTTGCCGATACGCGGCCAGGCAGTCTCGACGCTCTTCCAGCCCTCGGGCAGCTCGAACGCCAGGCGCGCCACCAGCTCGGTGCCATCCTGCTGGTCGAGGCGCGCCGCTGGCACCAACTGGTCGCCGCGAAACAGCGCCCAGCGCGGGGTGATGCGGCTTTCATAGGTAACGCCCTGGGGCTTCTGGTCCAGTTGCACGCGGTAACTGAGGCTGGCCTTGCCCGGGGCCGGGTGCCAGATCCCCCGTTGCGCCTGCACCTGCCATTGGCCATCGGCCAGGAAGCCGCTGTAGACGCCGCCCTTGCCCAGGTCGAAATCCAGGCTGCGCACCGCGCTGCCATCGGCCAGGACCAGGCGCACCTCGGCCTGGCCGCTCTGGGGCAGCAGGCGCACCTGGTAATCCAGGTCGACCTTGCGCGCCCAGGCGGGGAAGCAGGCCGTCAGGCCCAGGACCAACAAGAGGTGGCGACGCATACAGAAACTCCTTTTTCCCAGACGCGACAGGCCCAGGCAGCTCAACCGGCGCGAAAGATCAGGTGGTCTTCCCAGTCGTCTTCGTCCACGTCGTTCTCGCTGAGCATACGCCCCGACTGGGAAATACGCTGCTCATGCACTTGTTTGCGATCACCGCAAACCAGATGATGCCAGGTCGGCAGGTCCTTGCCTTCGCTGACCAGGCGATAACCGCAGGTGGTCGGCAGCCACTTGAACTGGTCGGCCTTGCCGGGGGTGAGCTGGATGCAGTCCGGCACCTGGGCGAAACGGTTGGGGTAGTCGCTGCACTGGCAGGTGTCGAGGTCCAGCAGCTTGCAGGCAATGCGCGTGTAGTAGACGCTGTTGTCGTCCTCGTCCTCGAGCTTCTGCAGGCAGCACAGGCCGCAGCCGTCGCAGAGCGACTCCCATTCCCGGGGATCGAGTTGCTCGAGGGTCTTGCGCCGCCAGAAGGGCGCGTTGTCAGCGATCATCACAGGTTTCCTGCATAAGGCCAGCGACGAGCGTCAAGCAAGCGCGGGCGCGTAACGACTTCTCTGGTGGCGTGCAGCTCGATGCTTGCTGCTGGCATCTGCCACGGCGGCGCCAGTCTAGAGCCTGTCCCCGGTCAATGCCAGACCGCTTGTCAGCGGCGAGCGGACGCAGTAGCGTGCGCGCTTTCCCTTCCCTTGCAGGAGCGACCCATGAGCGCCAACCCGCGCATTGCCGACTACGCCATCAACGAGCAGTTCATCAACCGCTGGTCGCCACGGGCATTCACCGCCGAGCCGATCAGCCAGGAAACCCTGCTGGGCTTCCTGGAAGCCGCGCGCTGGGCACCTTCGGCCTACAACTCGCAACCCTGGCGCTTCCTCTATGCCCGCCGCGACACGCCGAACTGGGAGCGCTACCTGGGCATCCTCAACGAATTCAACCGCAGCTGGGCCCAGCACGCCTCGGCGCTGGTGCTGATCATGTCCAAGACGACCTTCACCGCCCCGGGCGCCAGCGAGCAAACCCCGGCGCTGTGGCACACCTTCGACACCGGCTCGGCCTGGGGCCACCTGGCCCTGCAGGCCAGCATCAGCGGCTGGCACACCCACGGCATGGCCGGCTTCGACCAGGCGCTGGCGCGTCAGGCACTGAAGATCCCCGAGGGCTACGCCCTGCATGCGATGGTGGCGATCGGCAAGCTGGGCGACAAGGCAACCCTCGCCGAAGGCCTGCAAGCCCGCGAAGTCCCCAGCCCTCGCCGCCCCCTGAGCGAACTGGCCGCCGAAGGCGATTTCAACCTTCTCTAAGCGGCAAACTGCAAGCCTCAAGCTGCAAGAAGATCGATGTCGCCTCTGGACCGGGGCATGATCCAAGATCGAAAGCTCGGCACGATCTCTCTTGCAGCTTGAAGCTTGCCGCTCAATACCCCCGCCCGAAATCCACCTCTCCTCGCAATGCCCGGCCCGCCTGGTACGCCCGCACGTTCTCGACGAACAACCGCACCATCGCCGTCGGCGAGGTGGGGGCCGAACTGTGGCCGGTCAGCAGCAGGCCCCAGGCGGTCCAGAACGGGTGGCTCCGGGGCAAGGGCTCCTGGCGGCAGACGTCGATTACCGCGCCGGCCAAGTGGCCCTGCTTCAAGGCTTCGACCAAGTCGTCATCGACCACCGCCACGCCGCGCCCGGCATTGATGAACAACGCGCTGGGCTTGAAGCGCCGGAACAGCGCCGCATCGTACAAATCATGGGTCTGCGGGGTGTCCGGCAGCAGGTTGAGCACGTAGTCGGCCTGCTCCACCAACCGCGGCAACGCGTCCAGGCCAGCTACCTCGACGAACGGCGCCTGCTGGCGGGTACTGCTGGCGATGCCATGCAGGGACACCCCGAACGGCGCGAGCAGTTCCGCGACCCGCTGGCCGATGTCGCCGGTACCCACGACCAGCACCCGCCGCCCTTCCAGGCTGCGCCCGGGGCGGTCGTCCCAGCGCCGCTCGGCCTGGCTGGCCAGCCGCGCCAGTACGTCGCGCTCGTGGCCGAGCATGTAGGTCAGCATGTACTCGGCCATGACCTGGCCGAAGATGCCCACGGCACGGGTCAGACGGTAGTCGCGGGGCAACCCCTCGGCCAGCAGCGGGGTAACCCCCGCCCAGGTCGATTGCACCCAGCGTGGCCTGTGGCCCTGGCGCAGGAGGCTGGCCAGCAGGTCAGGCTGGCCCAGCCATACCGTGCATTCGGCTGCCTGGCGTGCCAGTTCGGCGGCGTCGCCGCTGGTCAGTACCTCCAGGTCTGGTGCCGCCTCGCCCAGCAGGCGGGCATAGTGGGCATGATCCTGTTCAGCGATCAGAACGCGCATGTCGAAAACCTTGGCAGACAACAACGAAGGCGGCCCGGCAGACGGACCGCTTGGCAGGGTGAGGCGAACGGCCCGGAATCAGGCCGGGTCGTTGCGGCGCAGCAGTTCTTCGGGCAGGTGCTCGATGTAGTCGTCCTCGGGCGGCGGCATCTGCAGGTGGTAGCCCTGGTTGTCGAGGTTCTCCAAGACCTTGGCGATGTCCTCGCGGGCCAGCTTGCGCTCGGGGGTGAGCACCAGGTCGAAGGCGTGCACCGGGGTGCCGAAGAACGGCAGCAGGCCCTCCGGCACACGCTCCAGGCCATCGGCCTTGAGCACGTAGAGGTACATCTCGTTCTTGCGTGGGCTCTTGTAGATCGAACAGATACGTTTCATCAGGATTCTCCGGCACCTGCCAGGCTGTCCAGCAGGGCCTGGCCCATGCGCTCGCGACGCCAGCCGCGCAGCGAATCGGGCAGTTGATAGGGGCCGTTGGGGAAGCCACTCTTGAGCAAGGCCTCCAGGGTCTTCTTGCGCAGCATCAGCTCCGGGGCGATGCCCAGGCGCTCGCCTTCGGCCTGGCCAACCCCACGCAGGCGCTTGAGGATAGCGGCGGCCTCGATCGGCAGCGGCTCGGGCAACGCGGGCGGCCACTGCGCCTCGGGCAGGCTGGCGGCGCGCTTGATCAGCTCGAGGAGGAACTCGCCGTCCTGGCGGATGGTGCGCGGGTGCATGTCGTCGATCTTCGCCAGGGCCGACAGGCTGTCCGGCTGGTGCCTGGCCATGGGCCAGAGCGCGTGTTCGCGCAGGATGCGGTTGCGCGGCAGGTCGCGGCCACGGGCCTGGCGCTCACGCCAGGCGCACAGTTCGCGCAGCACCGCCAGCTGCTGGCGCGACAGCTTCCAGGCCAGCTTGACGTCGCGGTACAGGGCCTCGGGCTCGACCTCCCGGCGCAATTGGGCGACCAGCTCGGCGCCGTCCTCCAGCACCCAGGCGTACTTGTCGTCCGACAGCCGCGGGCGCAGGGCGGTGAACAGCTCGGCCAGGTGCACGGCGTCCTCGGCGGCATAGCTGACCTGGGTCTCGGACAACGGCCGCTGCAACCAGTCCGAGCGGGTCTCGCCCTTGGGCAGGTCGATCCCCAGGACCTCCTGCACCAGCCGCGAATAGCCCATGGAAAAACCGATGTTCAGGTAGCCGGCGGCCAGCTGGGTGTCGAACAACGGTTGCGGCAGCTTGCCGGTCAGGCGCAGGAGCACTTCCAGGTCCTCGCTGCAGGCATGCAGGACCTTGACCACGCCATTGTCCTCGAGCAGCCCGGCCAGCGGTTGCCAGTCGCCGATCAGCAAGGGGTCGATCAGGAAGGCCCGCTGACCGTCGCCGACCTGGATCAGGCCGGCCTTGGGATAGAAGGTGTCGACCCGCATGAATTCGGTGTCGAGCGCTACGAAAGGCAGTTCGCGCCAGGCCCGGCAGTGTTCGGCCAGGGTCTGGTCGTCACGGATCCAGTGTATTTCGATGGCCACGAGGCTCTCCCACAAACATTGGCGCGCAGTATATACGGCGCGGGGCCTGGGGGTGAAACCTGGCGGGCGATCGGCGCAGTCGCTCAGCCGGGCAGGTGCAGCTTGGCGTAGGGTTCGCGGTCGATGTCCAGCACTTCCACGCACAGCTGGATATCCAGCCCGGCCCTGGTCGGGATCGCCTCGCGCAGCACCTCCAGCAGGCTGCCGGACAGCTGCTTCTTCACCTGCGGTGAACGCCCGCTGAGGATCGCCAGGCGTACGTGGGCGAAGGCCCGCTCGCCCGGTGCGGTGCCTACCCGGTACTGGGCGAAAGCCTGGGCGCGGCTCTTGATGTCCAGCTCGTCGGCGAACTGGCCGCTGCCGACCAGGGCATGGTTCAGGCGCATGAGCAGCAGGTCGACGTTCAGGTCGCCCAGGTTGTCGCTGTATTCCAGGTTCAGATGAGGCATGGCGCGGGTTCCGGGTCACGGGAGGGAGTGCGACAGCCTACCCCAGTCCCTGACCTGCGCAAAGACGACTATCCTCAAGGTTCAGGACTTTTCGCCAACCCCTGACCCGAGGTGAAGAAATGCCAGTCCCGCATGATCTGCTCGCTGACCTGCACATTTGCGCTGAAGATTTCCAGGCGCTCATCGACAAGGACCAGACGCTGCATCAACTGCACAAGGAGTACAACGCCAAGGACAAGGAAGTGGTGGCCGCCGAAGGCAACGGTACTTCCGACGATGCGGTCAACCGCTTGCGCAAGGAGCGGTTGTTGATCAAGGACAAGATCGAACGGATCATCCATCCGCCCAAATCCTGACCCTTCCCACCGCCCCTTCGCGGGCCGGCCAGTCAAGTGGCATTGGGGCTGCGTTGCAGCCCATCGCCGGCAAGCCGGCTCCCACACAGTCCCTGCAAACCGCATCATCCAGGGTACGACTCGTACCTGTGGGAGCCGGCTTGCCGGCGATGGGGCGCGAAGCGGCCCCAGGCACCTATACCGCCGCCGAAGCCTTCAGCGCAGTGTCCAGGTCATCGATCAAGTCACGATGATCCTCGATCCCCACCGACAACCGCAGCAGGTTCTCGCCGATCCCCATCGCCTCCTTCTGCTCCGGGCTCAGGGAGTTGTGCGACATGCTCCAGGAGTGGTTGATCATGCTCTCCACGCCCCCCAGCGAGTCGGCCAGGACGAAGATCGACAGCGCCTCGACCAGCCGCTCGACCGCCGCCCGACCGCCCTTGACCTTCATCGCCACCACCGCCCCGCCGCTGCGCATCTGGCGCTTGCACAGCGCGTGCTGCGGATGGCTCTCCAGCTCCGGGTAGTAGACCTGCTCGACCTGCGCATGCCCTTCGAGAAAGCGCGCCACGCGCAGGGCGTTGGCGCACTGGCGCTCCATGCGCACGTCGAGGGTCTTGAGGCCGCGCAGGGCCAGGTAGCAGTCGAACGGCCCCTGGATCGCGCCAACGGCCATGCTGATCTGCGCAGCCGCGCCAGCAGCGCGTCGTTGCCCGCCACCACCACGCCACCGATGAGGTCGGAATGGCCACCGATGTACTTGCTCGCCGAGTGCATCACCAGGTCCACGCCGAGGGTGATCGGCCGCTGGTTCCAGGGCGAGCAGAAGGTGTTGTCGATGCAGGTGAGGATGCCGTGCTCGCGGGCCAGGGCGCAGATGGCCTGGATGTCCACCAGGTGCAGCAACGGGTTGGTCGGCGACTCGATCCAGATCAGCCGGGTCTCGGGGCGGATCGCCGCGGCCACGGCCTGCAGGTCGTTGAGGTCGACGTAGGTGGTGGTCAGGCCCGAGGTGTGGCTGCGGTAGTCTTCCAGCAGGCGGAAAGTACCGCCGTAGACGCCGTTCATCACCACCACGTGGGCATCCTTGGGCAGCAGCTCCAGCACGGTGGCCGTGGCGCCCACGCCCGAAGCGGTGGCCACCGCGCCGACACCCTCCTCCAGGGCCGCGACGCAGGTCTCGTAGGCATGCCGGGTCGGGTTGCCGACGCGGCTGTAGGCGTACTCGGGGTTGTCGTCCAGGCTGCGCTTGATGAACGAGCTGGCGGTGACGATGGCCGGGAAGATGGCATTGTCGGCGACGCCGAACTGCTCGCCGGCATGGAGGGTACGGGTGGCGAAATTGCGTGGCTTGTCGGACATGATCGGGTCCATTGACTGGGAACGAGGCAGGTTGAAAGGCGCCACTATCGCATATCCGCCCTCATCCTCGTTGCATGGGGAACGAACATGTCACTGGCGACACACAAGCGTTCTCTTGTTTCTGCAACTGGGCTAATCTGGAGAACCTTTTTCTCCATCGAGCCCTTCACCGACATGGACAGTTTCGACCAGCACATCCTCACCCTGCTCCAGCGCGATGCCTCGATGTCCCTCAAGGACCTGGCCGAAGCCGTCAACCTGTCCACAACCCCTTGCTGGAAGCGGGTCAAGCGCCTGGAAGACGAGGGCTATATTCGCCGCCGCGTCGCCCTGCTCGACCCCGAGCGCCTGGGCCTGGGCCTGACGGTGTTCGTCCAGCTCAAGACCCAGCGCCACGACAGTGCCTGGCTCGAGCAGTTCGCCACGACGGTGACCGGTTTCGAGGAGGTGATGGAGGTCTACCGCATGTCCGGGGACTGGGACTACATGCTGCGGGTAGTGGTGGGCGACATCGCCGCCTACGACCGCTTCTACAAGAAGCTGATCACCAGCACCGACGGGCTGTCGAACATCACGTCCAGCTTTGCCATGGAGCAGATGAAGTACACCACGGCGTATCCGGTGCATCGGTGACACGAGGGCCGCTTGGCAGCCCAGGCTTCAAAGCACCACTTGGCTGATCCGCCAGCCCACGCTCTCACTCCACGGCGATCGCCGCCTCGATCCGGTTCCCCGCCTGCGCCTTCTCCAGCTTGATCGCCACGAACTTGGAGGTCGGCGTGTAGGTCCCCTCGCCATAGCTCTCCAACGGCACCAGCGGGTTGGTCTCCGGGTAGTACGCCGCGGCCTGGCCCTCGGGCAGGTCGTAGGGCACCAGGCGGAAACCCGACACCCGCCGCTCGCGCCCGTCCTCCCACAGCGACACCATGTCCACGTGCTCGCCAGGCTCGAAGCCCAGGCGGCGGATGTCCGCCTCGTTGACGAACACCACCTCGCGCAGGCCGAACACGCCCCGGTAGCGGTCGTCCAGGCCATACAGGGTGGTGTTGTACTGGTCGTGGGAACGCAGGGTCTGCAGGATCAGGTCCGGCTTGTCGCCACGGGCCAGCACCTGGGCGTTGACCAGTTGCTCGGGCAACTGGCTGGCGGTGAAGCGGGCCTTGCCGCTGGCGGTGCGCCAGGTACGTTCGGCCGCGCTGTTGCCCAGGTGGAAACCGCCCGGATGCTGTAAGCGCGCGTTGAAATCGGCAAAGCCTGGAATGACATCGGCGATCAAGTCACGGATACGCGCATAGTCGCCGACGACATAGTCCCAGTCGATCGGATGGTTGCCCAGGGTGGCCTTGGCCATGCCGGCGATGATCGCCGGCTCCGAGCGCAGATGCGGCGAGCGCGGTTTCAACTGGCCATGGGAGATGTGCACCATGCTGAAGGTGTCTTCCACGGTGACGCCTTGCGGCCCCTCGGCCTGCAGGTCGATTTCCGTCCGGCCGAGGCACGGCAGGATCAGCGCGTCACGCCCGGTCACCAGGTGCGAGCGGTTGAGCTTGGTGGCGATGTGCACGGTCAGGTCGCAGTTGCGCATCGCCGCATGGGTGCGCGGGGTGTCCGGCGTCGCCTGGGCGAAGTTGCCACCCAGGCCGATGAACACCTTGGCGCGCTTCTCTTCCATGGCCTTGATCGCCAGCACGGCGTTGTGCCCATGTTCGCGGGGCACCTTGAAGTGAAAACGCTTTTCGAGGGCATCGAGCAGACGCACCGGGGGCTTTTCGTCGATGCCCATGGTGCGGTCGCCCTGCACGTTGCTGTGGCCTCGCACCGGCGACAGGCCGGCACCGGGCTTGCCGACGTTGCCGCGCAGCAGTTGCAGGTTGACGATCTCCTGCACGGTGGGCACCGAGTGACGGTGCTGGGTCACGCCCATCGCCCAGCACATGATCACCCGCTCGGCCTTGCGGTACATGCGCGCGGCCAACTCGATCTCGGCCTGGCTCAGGCCGGATTGCTCGACGATGTGCGCCCAGGGCGTGGCGTCCACCGCCGCCAGGTAGGCGTCGATACCGCTGGTGTGCTCGGCGATGAAGGCATGGTCGAACACCGCTGGCTCGCCCTTGGCCTGGGCCTCGCGCTCCCACTGCAGGAGGTACTTGGCGATACCGCGCATCACCGCCATGTCGCCGCCCAGGGCCGGACGGAAGTAGGCGGTGTTGGTCGGCTCGGCGCCGTTGCTGAGCATCTCGAACGGGTGCTGCGGGTGCTGGAAGCGCTCCAGGCCGCGCTCCTTGAGTGGGTTGAAGCACACCACCTGGGCACCTCGCTTGACCGCCTCGCGCAGCGGTTCGAGCATGCGTGGATGATTGGTGCCGGGGTTCTGGCCGATGACGAAGATCGCGTCAGCCAGTTCCAGGTCATGGAACACCACGGTGCCCTTGCCGACCCCGAGGGTGCTGTTCATGCCCACGCCACTGGCCTCGTGGCACATGTTCGAGCAGTCGGGGAAGTTATTGGTGCCGTAGGCACGGACGAACAGCTGGTAGAGGAACGCCGCCTCGTTGCTGGCCCGGCCCGAGGTGTAGAACTCGGCCTGGTCGGGCGACTCCAGGGCGTTCAGGTGCTGGGCGATAAGGGCGAAGGCCTCGTCCCAACTGGTTTGCACATAGTGGTCGGTGGCCGCGTCGTAACGCATCGGGTGGGTCAACCGGCCCTGGTACTCGAGCCAGTAGTCGGTCTGCGCGGCCAAAGCACTGACGCTGTACTTGGCGAAGAACGCCGGGTCCACCGAGCGCCCGGTGGCTTCCCAGTTCACCGCCTTGGCGCCGTTCTCGCAGAACTTGACCATGTCGCTTTCCGGCGACTCGCCCCAGGCGCAGCCGGGGCAGTCGAAGCCACCGTTCTGGTTGGTCTTGAGCATGGCCCGCAGGTTCTTGAAGGCATTCTCGCTGCCCAGCCAGGCCTTGGTCACGCTCTTGAGCGCGCCCCAGCCGGCAGCCGGGCCCTTGTAGTCCCTGATGTGTTCGTCTTGGCTCATGCGGTGGATCCTCACGCGGGCATAGAAGTCACCGGATCGCTCGCCCGGTATTTTCGCCAGCCTAAGAAGCCTGGTATGAGCGCGTCCAATCGATATCCCCTACGGCACGATAAACCGTATCGATGATGGCGCGCAGACCACGGGGGGCGCGGCATGCACGGGTGATAGACGGGGCTGATCGCATAAGAGGGGAAAGCGATTTGACGGGGGTGCCCGCAGGTTATAGCTTGAACCTTGTCCGCGGCGAGCTCGCCGCTCAATTCACCCCCTCATTCGAGCGTGAACGTGGAACAGAACCCCCAGGCACTGATCGACGGCTTCAACCGGAGAATCGACTACCTGCGGATGTCGGTCACCGACCGCTGCGACTTCCGCTGCGTCTACTGCATGGCCGAAGACATGCAGTTCCTGCCGCGCCAACAGATCCTCAGCCTCGAGGAGCTGTACCAGGTGGCCGAGCGCTTCGTCGCCCTGGGCACCCGCAAGATCCGCCTGACCGGCGGCGAGCCGCTGGTGCGCCAGGGCATCGTCGGGCTGTGCGAGCGCATCGCCGCCCTGCCAGGCCTGCGCGAACTGTGCCTGACCAGCAACGGCTCGCAACTGGTCCGCCTGGCCGGGCCGCTGTTCGATGCCGGCGTCTCGCGCCTGAACATCAGCCTCGACAGCCTGAACGCCGAACGCTTCCGCAGCCTGACCCGCACCGGCGACCTCGACCAAGTGATCGCCGGCATCGACGCCGCGCGCCACGCGGGCTTTCGCCGTACCAAGCTCAACTGCGTGGTGCTCAAGGGCCGCAACGACCACGAGATCGTCGACCTGGTGCGCTTCGCCATCGACCGTGAACTGGACATCTCCTTCATCGAGGAAATGCCCCTGGGCGTGATCAGCGAGCACGAACGCGGCGAATCCTACTGCTCCAGCGATGAAGTCCGCGAGCGCCTGGCCGAGCACTTCACCCTGGTCGAGTCGGCCGAGTCGTCCCAGGGCCCGGCGCGCTACTGGCGCCTGGCCGAAGCGGTGAATACCCGGGTCGGCTTCATCTCGCCGCACAGCCACAACTTCTGCGCCACCTGCAACCGCGTGCGCCTGACCGTCGAGGGACGCCTGCTGCTGTGCCTGGGCAACGAGCACTCGATGGACCTCAAGCAGGTCCTGCGCGCCCACCCCGGCGACAGCGCGCGCCTGGAAAAGGCCATCCGCGAGGCCATGCAGCTCAAGCCCTACCGCCACCACTTCGAGGTCGGCGGCGAGGTGCAGATCCTGCGCTTCATGAACATGACCGGCGGCTGAGCGGCCGCCTCTGGAACCTCATGATCGTCCACCCCCGCCCCGATGTGCTGCGCCTGCTGTTCACCCTCAAGGGATCGATCGTCAAGCGCATCGCCCTGCGCTGCCTGATGGTCACCCTGCTGGCCGCCTTGATCGTGCTGGCCGAGCGGCACTTCCCGGCCTTTGCCTATCCGGTCAGCGCGACGCCGTTCACCCTGCTCGGGCTGTCGTTGTCGATCTTCATGAGCTTTCGCAACAACGCCTGCTACGACCGTTGGTGGGAGGGACGCAAGGCCTGGGGCCGGCTGATCATCGAGGTCCGCTCGTTCGCCCGCGAAAGCCTGGCGATCGCCGACGAACGCCTGCGTACCGAGCTGCTGCGCAGCCTGTGCGGCTTCGCCCACGCCCTCAACGCACGCCTGCGCAGCGAAGACGAGCTGCATGCCGCCCGGCCCTGGCTGAGCGATATCGACGCCATCAGCCCGCACAACCTGTGCGACGGTATCCTGCGCCAGGTCGGCGAGCACTGCGCGCGCCTGGCCGAGCGCCAGCAGATCAGCGAGTGGCGCTATACCCTGCTGGAGCAGCGACTGGTCGGGCTGTCGGACGTCCAGGCCACCTGCGAGCGGATCAAAGGCACGCCGCTGCCCTTCCCCTACACCCTGCTGCTGCATCGCACCATCTATATCTTCTGCCTGCTGCTGCCGTTCGCCCTGGCCGGGCCACTGGGCTGGCTGGCGCCGCTGTTCACCACCATCATCAGCTATACCTTCTTTGGCCTGGACGCCATCGGCAACGAACTGGAAGACCCGTTCGGCCGCGACCAGAACGATTTGCCGACCGATGCCCTGGTGCGCACCCTCGAGCGCGACGTGCTGGCGGCACTGGGGCATGAGCCACTGCCACCGGCGCTGGAGCCGGTGGATCATGTGCTCAGTTGATTCCCCAGAGGGCCGCTTCGCGACACAAGGCCGCTCCCACACCCTGCACCGCTTACGATCATCGTTGCTCCGTCGCCGCTCGATACTGCCGGGGCGTGAAGCCGGTCAGTTGCTTGAACTGCCGGCTGAAGGCGCTGTGGTCGGTATAGCCGCACTGCAGGGCGACCTCGGTGATCGGCAGTTCGGTGTGCAGCAGGCGGTGCGCGTGCTCCAGCCGGGCCTTGTGGATCATCTGCCGTGGCGTCAGGTGGAACACCCGCTTGCAGTAGCGCTCTAGCTGGGCGACGGAGAGGCCGGCGATGCGGGTCAGCTCGCCGAGGCTGATCGGTTGGTTGAAATGCCGGCGGATATGCTCGTCCACCGCGGCCAGGCGCTGGTAGGCCGGGTGCGTATCGGTGGCGGCCTGCAGGTCCACGGAAATCCCCACCAGGCCGATGATCTGGCCGGCGGTGTCGTATAGCGGCCATTTGTGAGTCAGGCACCAGCCCGGTTCGCGGCTGCCATACAGGTGCAGTTCCAACTGGTCCTCGAGGATCGCCCCTTGCCTGAGCACCCGGCGATCCTGCTCGGTGTAGCCCGGCCCCAACTGCGCCGGAAAGACCTCGGCACTGGTCTTGCCCAACAGCGGCGCCAACGCCTTCAGCCCGCAGCGCTGCACCAGCGTGCGGTTGGCCAGCACATAGCGGGCCTGGTCATCCTTGATGAAGATCGCCGCGTCGGGGATGACATCCAACAGCGGCAACAGCGGTGCCACGCCAACCAACAGGGCTTCGATCGACTGCGGGCGATGTCGATCGAAGCCCTGGTAAAGCATCGACAGTGTCTCCTGCCTCATTCGCGTTCTCCGGCAACCTTGCGCCTGGCACCTTGCCGCAAGGGCCCGGCCGTGTCCACTGCGCCATGACGAAGCCGCGGACTGTGCCGATTTCGTCACCCACGCTGCAGAAAACCATCAAGAACCCACGCCCGGATCGGTCCACTCTATGGCCAACGCAAGCCGCCACAGACCTACAAGAACGCGGTGCACGAGCGCCCGCATCACGTGACATCAGACCTGCCTATCCAATAACCCACAAGAAGGCGACCCCATGTCAGGCAAGTTCAAGAAACAGCTGTCGTTGCTGGACCTCACATTCATCGGCCTCGGCGCCATCTTCGGCTCGGGCTGGCTGTTCGCCGCCAGCCACGTCTCCGCCATCGCCGGCCCGGCCGGCATCCTGTCCTGGTTCCTCGGCGGCTTCGCCGTGCTGTTGCTGGGCATCGTCTATTGCGAACTGGGCGCGGCCCTGCCCCGTGCTGGTGGCGTGGTGCGCTACCCGGTCTACTCCCACGGGCCACTGCTGGGCTACCTGATGGGGTTCATCACCCTGATCGCCTTCTCCAGCCTGGTGGCGATCGAAGTGGTCGCCTCGCGCCAGTACGCCGCCGCCTGGTTCCCCTCGCTGACCCAACCGGGCTCCAGCGATCCGACCGTTCTCGGCTGGCTGGTGCAGTTCGGCCTGCTATGCCTGTTCTTCCTGCTCAACTACCGCAGCGTGAAGACCTTCGCCAAGGCCAACAACCTGGTCAGCGTGTTCAAGTTCATCGTGCCGCTGCTGGTGATCGGCGTGCTGTTCACCTTCTTCAAGCCAGAGAACTTCGAGGCCCAGGGCTTCGCTCCGTTCGGCCTGTCCGGCGTGGAAATGGCGGTTTCCGCAGGCGGCATCATCTTCGCCTACCTGGGCCTGACCCCGATCATCTCGGTGGCCAGCGAAGTGAAGAACCCGCAACGCACCATTCCCATCGCACTGATCCTCTCGGTGCTGCTGTCGACCGCGATCTACGTGCTGCTGCAACTGGCGTTCCTTGGCAGCGTGCCGACCGAGATGCTGGCCAACGGCTGGGCCGGCGTGACCAAGGAACTGGCGCTGCCCTATCGCGACATCGCCCTGGCGCTGGGGGTGGGCTGGCTGGCCTACCTGGTGGTGGCCGACGCGGTGATCTCGCCGAGCGGCTGCGGCAACATCTACATGAACGCCACGCCGCGGGTGGTCTATGGCTGGGCGCAAACCGGCACCTTCTTCAAGGTCTTCACCCGCATCGACGAACAATCAGGCATTCCACGCCCCGCGTTGTGGCTGACCTTCGCCCTGTCGGTGTTCTGGACCCTGCCCTTCCCCTCCTGGGAAGCGCTGATCAACGTGGTCTCGGCAGCGCTGGTACTGAGCTACGCGGTGGCACCGGTGTCGGTCGCGGCCCTGCGTCGCAACGCCCCCGGCATGGCGCGTCCGTTCCGGGTCAAGGGCATGGCCGTGCTGGGCCCACTGTCGTTCATCATCGCCGCGCTGATCGTCTACTGGTCCGGCTGGAACACCGTGTCCTGGCTGCTCGCCCTGCAGATCGTGATGTTCGTGCTGTACCTGCTGTGCGGCCGTTTCGTGCCCATCCAGCACCTGTCCCTCGCCCAGCAAGTGCGCTCGTCGGCCTGGCTGATCGGCTTCTACGCGCTGACCATCCTGCTGTCGTGGCTCGGCAGTTTCGGCGGTCTGGGGCTGATCGGCCACCCGTTCGACACCCTGGTCGTGGCCGCCTGTGCCCTGGGCATCTACTACTGGGGCGCACGCACCGGCGTGCCCGCCCACCTGGTACGCCTGGATGGCGAGGACGAAAGCGAGGCCAACCCGCAGCCCCAGCCCGGCCAGCACCCCGCCGCGCTGGCGTCCTGAACATCGCCCACTGAAATGGACATGCCCATGAAACACATCCACGTCATCGACTCCCATACCGGCGGCGAACCTACCCGCCTGGTGATCAAAGGCTTTCCCCGGCTGACGGGCAGCACCCTGGCCGAGCGCCGCGACGAACTGCGCGAACAGCACGACCAATGGCGCCGCGCCTGCCTGCTGGAGCCACGCGGCAACGACGTGCTGGTCGGCGCGCTGTATTGCGAGCCGGTGTCGGCGGACGCCACCTGCGGGGTGATCTTCTTCAACAACGCCGGCTACCTGAACATGTGTGGCCACGGCACCATCGGCCTGGTCGCCTCGCTGCAGCACCTGGGCATGATCGGCCCCGGCGAGCACAAGATCGACACCCCGGTCGGCCAGGTCACGGCCACCTTGCACGAGGACGGCGCGGTGACGGTCGGCAACGTCCCGGCCTACCGCTACCGCCAGCAAGTGGCGGTCGAGGTCCCCGGGTACGGGGCGTTCCTGGGCGACATCGCCTGGGGCGGCAACTGGTTCTTCCTGGTCAGCGAGCACGGCCAGCGGCTGACGCTGGACAATGTCGAAGCCCTCACGGCATTCACCTGGGCGATGCTCAAGGCCCTGCAGGCCCAGGGCATCACGGGCGAGCACGGCGCGCCGATCGACCACGTCGAGCTGTTCGCCGACGATGCCAACGCCGACAGCCGCAATTTCGTCATGTGCCCCGGCAAGGCCTACGACCGCTCTCCCTGCGGTACCGGCACCAGCGCCAAGCTGGCCTGCCTGGCGGCCGACGGCAAGCTCGCCGCAGGCCAGGCCTGGGTGCAGGCGAGCATCACCGGCAGCCAGTTCGAAGGCCGCTTCCAATGGCAGGGCGAGCGCATTCGCCCGTTCATCACCGGCCGCGCCCACATGACCGCCGATAGCACCCTGCTGATCGACGAACAAGACCCTTTCGCGTGGGGCATCTTACCCGCCCCGCTCCCTTTACAAGCACCCCACCTGAACACCTGCGCCAAGGAGCACAGACAATGAGCGACAACATCTTCACCGGCTGCATGCCCGCCCTGATGACCCCCTGCACCGCCGAGCGCAAGCCGGACTACGACGCCCTGGTGCGCAAGGGCCGCGAACTGATCGAGGCCGGCATGAGCGCGGTGGTCTACTGCGGCTCGATGGGCGACTGGCCGCTGCTCAGCGAGGCCGAGCGCCAGGAAGGCGTGGCCCGGCTGGTGGCCGCCGGCATCCCGACCATCGTCGGCACCGGCGCGGTGAATACCCGCGAGGCGGTTTCCCACGCAGCCCACGCCGCCAAGGTCGGTGCCGCCGGCCTGATGGTGATCCCCCGCGTGCTCTCCCGTGGCGCCTCGCTGGCGGCGCAGAAGGCGCACTTCGCGGCGATCCTGCAAGCCGCCCCGGCACTGCCGGCGGTGATCTACAACAGCCCCTACTACGGCTTCGCCACCCGCGCCGACCTGTTCTTCGAACTGCGCCGCGAATACCCGAACCTGATCGGCTTCAAGGAATTCGGTGGCGGTGCCGACCTGCGCTACGCCGCCGAGCACATCACCTCCAAGGACGACCAGGTGACCCTGATGGTCGGTGTCGACACCCAGGTGGTCCACGGCTTCGTCAACTGCAATGCCACCGGCGCCATCACCGGCATCGGCAATGCCCTGCCCCGCGAGGTGCTGCAACTGGTGGCGCTGAGCAAGCAGGCAGCCAAGGGCGACGCCAAGGCCCGCCGCCTGGCCGGTGAGCTGGAGTCGGCGCTGGCGGTGCTGTCGTCGTTCGATGAAGGCTGCGACCTGGTGCTGTACTACAAGTACCTGATGGTGCTCAACGGCGACCAGGAATACACCCTGCACTTCAACGAAAGCGACGCGCTCACCGAGTCCCAGCGCAACTACGCGCACAACCAGTACACGCTGTTCCGCCAGTGGTACGCCAACTGGTCGGCGCAGCAGAACGTCGCCTGACACTCGCCTCCCCTCGCCCTGCGTCAGCTTCATGGCGCAGCGGCCTCTTCAGGATTCTTTCAGGACGCCAGCATGACTCTCACAGGCAACCTGCTGATCGGCCAGCAGGCCGTTACCGGCAACCGCGAAGCGATCCGGGCCATCGACCCGACCACCAACCATCCCCTGGAACCGGCCTACCCCGGTGGCACGCGCGAGCACGTGGACCGCGCCTGCGCGCTGGCCTGGTCGGCCTTCGACGCCTACCGCGAAACCTCGTTGGCGCAACGTGCGCTGTTCCTGGAAACCATCGCCGAGCAGATCGAAGCCCTGGGCGACGCGCTGATCGACCGCGCCGTCGCCGAAACCGGCCTGCCGCGTCCGCGCATCCTCGGTGAACGTGGGCGGACCTGCCAACAATTGCGCACCTTCGCCCGCACCGTGCGCGCCGGCGAATGGCTGGATGCGCGCGTCGACAGCGCGCAGCCGCAGCGCCAGCCGCTGGCCCGCCCGGACCTGCGCCAGCGCCAGGTGGCCCTGGGCCCGGTGGCGGTGTTCGGTGCCAGCAACTTCCCCCTGGCCTTTTCGGTAGCCGGCGGCGATACCGCCTCGGCCCTGGCCGCCGGTTGCCCGGTGGTGGTCAAGGCCCATGGCGCCCATCCCGGCACCAGCGAACTGATAGGCCAAGCGCTCGCCCGGGCGGTGGCGCAATGCGGCCTGCCCGAGGGCGTGTTCTCGCTGCTGCATGGCGCAGGGCGGGAGGTGGGCATCGCCCTGGTCAGCGACCCGCGTATCAAGGCGGTCGGTTTCACGGGCTCGCGCAGCGGCGGCATGGCCTTGAACCGCGCGGCACAGGCACGCCCTGAGCCGATCCCGGTGTACGCGGAAATGAGCTCGATCAACCCGGTATTCCTTTTCGACAACGCTCTGCAGGCCCGTGCAGAAGGGCTGGCGCAGGGCTTCGTCGCCTCGCTGACCCAGGGCGCCGGCCAGTTCTGCACCAACCCGGGCCTGGTGATCGCCCGCCAAGGGCCGACGCTGGAGCGTTTCGTCGCCGCGGCCGCCGAACACCTGGCTGGCATACCGGCACAGACGATGCTCACGCCGGGCATCTTCAGCGCCTACCAGGCAGGGGTCGCAGCACTGGGCGAGCACGCCCAGGCGCTCGCCAGTGGCCAGCCGGCCCTGGGGCCGAACCAGGGCCAGGCCCAGTTGTTCGTCGCCGACGCCTCGGCCTTTCTCGCCAATACCGCCCTGCAAGCCGAGGTGTTCGGCGCCTCGTCGCTGATCGTGGCGTGCCGCGACGCGCAACAGTTCGAGCAGGTTGCCGAACACCTGGAAGGCCAGCTGACCGCCACCCTGCACCTGGACGATGACGACCTGCCGGCCGCCCGCGCCTTGCTCCCGACCCTCGAACGCAAGGCCGGGCGCCTGCTGGTCAACGGCTGGCCGACCGGCGTCGAAGTCTGCGATGCCATGGTCCATGGCGGGCCGTTCCCGGCCACCCTCGATGCCCGCAGCACCTCGGTCGGCACCGCCGCCATCCTGCGTTTCCTGCGCCCGGTCTGCTACCAGGACTTCCCCGATGCCCTGTTGCCCACCGCCCTCAAGCACGACAACCCGCTGCACCTGCGGCGGCTGCTCGATGGCCAGAGGGAAGCCTAGGCAATGCCCAACGCCCTCCCCCTCGATCATGCCCACGCCGATGCCGACCTGGTGGTGGTCGGCGCCGGCATCGTCGGTGTCGCCTGTGCCCTCGAGCTGGCCCGCCAGGGCCGGCGGGTACAGGTCATCGACCAGCAGGCGCCCGGCCACGGCGCTTCGTTCGGCAACGCCGGCCACCTGGCCACCGAACAGGTGTTCCCGATCGCCGACCTGTCGATCCTCACGCGCCTCCCCGCCATGCTGCTCGACCCGATGGGCCCGCTGCGCCTGGACTGGCGACACCTGCCCCGCGCCTTGCCGTGGTTCGCCCGCCTGCTGCTGAACCTGCGCCCGGCCGCCTTCCAGCGCAGCGTGGCGGGCCTGCGTGTGCTCAACGAAGGCAGCCTGGCGGCGTGGCGGCAGTTGCTGGCCTCGATCGACCGTACCGCACTGCTCAAAGAGGACGGCTCGCTGCTGGTGTTCGAGCGCCCGGAGTCGCGCCAGGCGCTGGAGGCCCTGCAGTCGCGCCTGCGGCAACAGGCGGTGCCGGTCGAGCCGTGGTCCGCCCAGGCCGTGCAGGCGGCAGCGCCACAGTTGAGCGAAGGCATCCGGGGCGGCCTGTTCTTTCCCGCCACGGGGCATTTCCTCGACCCGTACCGTGTGGTCTGCGAACTGGTCGAGGCCGCCAAGGCCCAAGGCGTGCAGTTCCACCAGCAGCAGGTACGCGATGGCCGCCTGCAGGGGCAAGGCGTCACCCTGGTCACCGACCACGGCCCCGTGCGGGCGCGCCAGGTACTGATCGCCTGTGGCGCGCACTCGGCCCCACTGACCCAGGCGCTGACCGGCACCCGGGTGCCGCTGGACACCGAGCGCGGCTATCACCTGATGTTGCCCGGCGAACGGCAACGGCTGCCGTTCGCGGTCACCTCGCTGGAGCGCAAGTTCATCATGACGCCCATGGCCGGCGGCTTGCGCCTGGCCGGCACGGTGGAGTTCGCCGGCCTGCGCCGTCCGCCCCGCATGCAACGCGCCTGGCAGTTGCTGAACCTGAGCAAGGGCCTGCTGCGCCACGACCTCGACGCCACTGGCGCGACCCCGTGGATGGGCTTTCGCCCTTCCTTGCCCGACTCATTGCCGGTGATCGACCGGGTGTGCGACGGCAAGGTGCTGCTCGCCTTCGGCCACCAGCACCTGGGCCTGACCCAGGCCGCGCTGACCGCGCAGTGGCTCGGGCGCCTGGCGCAGGGGCCGGTGGCGGGGCTGGAAGCCTACCGCCTGGCACGGTTCTGACGAGCCGCGCCTCACCCCCGGGTTTCGCACGCCCCGATAGGCTTGAGGTGCGCCACGAAGTTGCAGGGCCGGTGCCGTGCATCCAACTGCTCGGCGAGGATCCCCTCCCAGGCCGTGCGGCAGGCCCCGGTCGAGCCTGGCAGGCAGCACACCAGGGTGCCGTTGGCCAGGCCCGCCAGTGCCCGGCTCTGTACCGTCGAGGTGCCGATATCGAGGATCGACAGGGCGCGGAACAGCTCGCCGAAACCGTCGATGCGCTTGTCCAGCAGGCACTCCACCGCCTCTGGCGTGCTGTCCCGCCCGGTGAAGCCGGTGCCGCCGGTGACCAGCACCACCTGCACCTGGTCGTCGGCGATCCAGGTGGCGACCTGGGCGCGGATCTTGTACAGGTCGTCCTTGAGCAACTCCCGCGCCACCAGTCGATGGCCGATCTGCACGCAGCGGCTGGCCAGCAGTTCGCCGGACGTGTCGTTGTCGAAGGTGCGGGTATCGCTGACCGTCAGCACGGCGATATTGAGCGGTACGAACACCGCGTCCGGTTTCACACTCACCTGGGCTTGCTCCTGAATAGGCATTGTCCCGTGCCACGCTAGAGAGAAGCCTGCCCAGCGTCCAATCGATATGGCGAACCGGGCCATCGAGTGGGTCTATCGTCGGCAAGCCGGTTCGATAGAACAGAACATAACGCTTTGATTTAGCAGAGCCCTGTGGGAGCCGGCGTGCCGGCGATTGGGCCGGCCCTGGCATCACCGACATATGGCAAGGGCTGCGCCCTTGATCGCGGGCAAGCCCGCTCCCACAGGGGCCCCTGCAAACCACATTACTTGTGATCGGCTCGCGCACTCTGTGGGCACCCGCCTCCCATACAATCGGCACTAAACATTGGCCAGCCACGGCCGACTTGGTTAAGGTCAACGCCATCGACTTCACCGCCCACCAGGCCACCCCATGGACATCAAGCAGCTCAAGTTCCTCATCGCCCTCGACAAGACCCGCCATTTCGGCCAGGCCGCAGCGCTGTGCCACATCACCCAGCCGACCCTGTCCATGCGCCTGCGCAACCTGGAGGACGAGCTGGACCTGGTACTGGTCAAGCGCGGCCAGCGCTTCGAGGGCTTCACCGAGGCCGGCGAACGCATCCTGGCCTGGGCCCGCACCCTGCTGGCCGCCCACGACGGCCTGCAGGCCGAGGCCGCCAGTTGCCGGGGCCAAGTGGTCGGCAGCCTGCGCCTGGGCACCGTGCCGCTGGCCAGCTTCAACCCCATGCACTTGCTGCTGCCACTGCGCGAGAAGTACCCCGAACTGCACTTCGAGCTCAGTTCGCTCAGCTCCGAGCAGATCACCGACGGCCTGAGCCGCAACCAGTTGGACCTGGGGCTCTGCTACCTGGATCAGGTCAACGCCAGCTTCTTCGAAGTGATCGAGCTGGGCACCACCACCATGGGCCTGCTGCACGACACCCGGCACTTCCAGTTCGAGCAGACCGAACTGTCCTGGGACAGCGTGGCCGACCTGCCCCTGGGCCTGTTGAGCAAAGGCATGCACTACCGCCAGGCGCTGGACCTGAGCCTGCGCAGCCGTGGCCTGGAACCGGCGGCGGTGCTGGAAAGCGACTCCACCTTCCAGCTGGTCCAGGCCATCAACAGCGGCGTGTGCTGCGCGGTGATGCCGCTGGAGTGCGGCCTGGAGGAGCTGTCCCAGCACATGCGCATCATCCCCATCGCCGACGCCAGCATCCACAGCCCGGTCGGCCTGCTGCTGCGCCGCAGCGAGCCCCGCTCGGCGATCGCCGAACAGTGCTTCGCCGAGGCCAAGGTGCTGTTCGCCAACGGCTGACGTTGTCAGGCTGGGATTAGCGCATCGCGGCTCGGCACCCCGTCGAGCAAGCGTACGATCCCCAGCGGGTTGCCGTCCTTGAGCGCATCCGGCAGCAGGGCATCGGGGTAGTTCTGGTAGCACACCGGGCGCAGGAAGCGGTCGATCGCCAGGCTACCGACAGAGGTGCCCCGCGCATCCGAGGTGGCTGGGTACGGCCCGCCATGGACCATCGCATCACAGACTTCGACACCGGTCGGGTAGCCATTGAGCAACAGGCGTCCGGCCTTGCGCTCGAGCACCGGCACCAGCGCCGCGAACTGGCGCAGGTCGTCCGGCTCGGCGATCAGGGTCGCCGTGAGCTGCCCGTGCAGGGCATTCAGGGCCTGGGCCAGCGCCTGCTCATCCGCCACCTCGACGAGCACGGTCGTCGGCCCGAAGACCTCCTCCTGCAGCAACGCATCACCGTCGATCAGCACCCGGGCCTCGGCCTGGAACAGCTGTGGCCGGGCCTGCCTGCCTTCCTGACGCTGGCCGGCCAGGTGGCGGATGCCCGGGTGGGCGTGCAGGGCCGCCAGTCCCTTCTCGTAGCTGGCCAGGGTACCGGCGTTGAGCATGGTCTGTGCCGGCTGGTCGGCCATGCGCGCGCTGAACTGCTCGACGAAGCGCGAGAAGGCCGGCGAGCGGATGCCGATGACCAGCCCGGGGTTGGTGCAGAACTGTCCGCAACCGAGCACCACCGAGGCGGCCAACTCGGTAGCCAGCGTCTCGCCCCGTACCTGCAGCGCCTCGGGCAGCAGTACCACCGGGTTGATGCTGCTCATCTCGGCGAACACCGGAATCGGCTGCGGCCGTGCAGCCGCCATGTCGCACAGGGCACGACCGCCCTTGAGCGAACCGGTGAAGCCGACCGCCTGGATCGCCGGGTGCTTGACCAACGGCTCGCCGACACCGGCGCCGTAAAGCATGTTGAACACACCGCTGGGCATGCCGGTGCGTTGCGCGGCGCGCAGGATGGCATCGGCCACCAGCTCGGCGGTGGCCATGTGGCCGCTGTGCGCCTTGAACACCACCGGGCATCCGGCGGCCAGGGCCGCGGCGGTATCGCCACCGGCAGTCGAGAATGCCAGTGGGAAGTTGCTCGCGCCGAACACCGCCACCGGCCCCACGCCGATGCGGCACTGGCGCAGGTCGACCCGTGGCAACGGCTTGCGCTCCGGCAGGGCGCGGTCGATCCGCGCGCCATGGAAATCCCCACGCCGCAGCACTTGGGCGAACAGGCGCATCTGACCGCTGGTACGGCCACGCTCGCCCTGAATGCGTGCCGCCGGCAATGCCGTTTCGCGGCAGACGATGGCGACGAACTCATCGCCGAGCAGGTCGATCTCCTCGGCGATGGCGTCGAGGAACGCCGCCCGGCGCGTGGCCGGCAGGTCGCGGTATGGCAAGAAGGCAGCGGCGGCCGCTTGCGCCGCGTCGTCCACCTCTTCCGGGGTCGCCTGGTGGAAGCTGTAGGGCAGCGCCTCGGCGGTGGTCGCGTCGATGCTCTGCAGCACGACCGAACCTGCCGCGCTACGGGCGCCAGCGATGTAGTTGTAACCGAGGATGGTTGGCATATCGACCTCATGATCGGGGGCCGCGCCACCGCCATCGGCAGGCGGCGCGACCCGGCAAAAGCGGATGGTGACGAGGATTCAGAGCGCCGCGACCTGTCCCGGCGCCATGGCCGGTTCGCCAGCGACGATGCCGTTGCGCAGCGGCGCACCGAAGTCAGGCACGGCGATCTCGAAGGTGTCGCCCGGCACGGCCTTGATGCCGTCGGCAAAGGACAGCGTCGCCGTGCCGAAGTAATGCACATGCACATCGCCCGGGCGCAGGAACTGGGCGTACTTGAAGTGATGGAACTCCAGGTTCTCGAAGCTGTGGCACATGTTGTCCTCGCCGGACAGGAACTCGCGCTCCCAGAGCACCTCGCCATTGCGCAGGATACGGCTGCGCCCTTGCAGGTGGCGCGGCAGCTCGCCCACGCGCAGCTCAGGGCCATAGGCGCAACTGCGCAGCTTGGAATGCGCCAGGTACAGGTAGTTGCGCCGCTCCATGACATGGTCGGAGAACTCGTTGCCCAGGGCATAGCCCAGCCGATACGGGCGGCCGTCGTCACCTATCACGTAGAGACCGACCAGCTCTGGTTCCTCGCCGGCATCCTCGGCGAAGGCCGGCAACGGCAGGTCCGCACCGGGGCGCACGACGATGCTGCCATCGCCCTTGTAGAACCATTCCGGCTGCGCCCCCGCTTCGCCGGCGGCGGGCTTGCCCCCCTCCAGGCCCCACTTGAAGATACGCATGGTGTCGGTGAGCGTGGTGTCGTCCTGCTCGCCGTGCTGGTGCATCTTGTCTCGCGTGGCGGCGCTGCCCAGGTGGGTCAGGCCGGTACCGCTGACCAGGCAGTGCGCCGGGTCTTCATGGTCCAACGGTGGCAGCACCCGCCCCGCCTCCAGCAGCCCGGCATAGGCCGGCCCGGCGTCGCAGCCACGGGCCAGTACTTCCTCCACCAGAGCGCGCCCACCACGGATCGCCGCCAACGCCAGCTCGCGGGTGCTGCGCACACCGCGCACCACCTGGACCTGCGTACCCTCGACCACTCCGACCTGGCGCTGGCCGGCCGGGTCTTCGAATTGAATCAACCGCATGTGTCTCTCCTCCCGTTCGACGGGCTGGGCGCCACCGAGCGGCAGCGCCCGGCGCGATCATTCGATGATGTTGAAGTCGCCGAGGTATTCCTCGGATATCTCCAGGCCCAGGCCCGGCTTGTCGTCGTCCAGCTGGATGTAGCCATCCACCGGCTGCGGTTCGCCCTTGAAGACGTAGTAGAACAGCTCGTTGCCGACCTCGACGTCGAACACCGGGAAGAACTCGGCCATCGGCGAAGCGGTGCTGGCCATGGTCAAGTGGTAGTTGTGCATCTGCCCGGCGTGGGGGATCACCGGCACCGACCAGGCTTCGGCCATGGCGTTGATCTTGCGCGCGGCGGTGATGCCGCCGACACGGTTGGTGTCGTACTGGATGACGTCCACCGCGCGGCGCTCCAACAGGTCCTTGAAGCCATGGCCGGTGAACTCGTGCTCGCCGCCGGAGATCGGCATGATGCCCATCTTCTTCAGCTCGATATAACCTTCGATGTCATCGGCGATCACCGGCTCTTCCAGCCAGCGCGGCTCGAACTCGGCGAGCTTGGGCAACATGCGCCGGGCGTACTCCAGGGTCCAGCCCATGTAGCACTCGAGCATGATGTCGACGTCGGGGCCGGCCAGTTCGCGCAGGGCGCGGACCTGCTCGATGTTACGGCGCATGCCGGCCGGACCGTCCTTGGGGCCGTAGCCGAAACGCATCTTCAGCGCGGTGAAGCCCTGGTTCAGGTAACCCTGGGCTTCCTCGAGGAACACGTCGAGGTTGTCGTTGGCGTACAGCTTGGAGGCGTAGGTCCAGATCTTTTCCTTGGTGCGCCCGCCGAGCAGCTTGAACACCGGCTTGTTCACCGCCTTGCCCATGATGTCCCAGATCGCCAGGTCGACCGCCGAGATGGCCGCCATGCCAATGCCCTTGCGGCCCCAGGCATGGGTGCGACGGTACATTTTTTGCCAGATGTACTCGTTGTCGAAGGGGTCCTCGCCGATGCAGATCGGTGCCAGGTACAGGTCGATGATCTCCTTGGCCACGCGCGGGGCCAGGGCGCAGTTGCCGATACCGACGATGCCGTTGTCGGTTTCGATCTCCACCACCAGCCAGCCGTGGAAGCGGAACGAACCCATGGCGTCGCCGCGCTCGAAGAGGATGTCGCTGGCATTGGTGCAGAAATGCGCCTGGGGTGGCACGACCTTGCCTTTCCATTCGAAGACACGGGTACGCACGGATTTGATTTTCATGGTCACAGCTCCTATCACATGGCGTTGATCAGCCGGCCCGCGCGGGTTCGATCGGGGCAGGCGATGGTCGGGAAGATTTGAGTCGGGACAACAGGCAGGCCCCCAGGACACCCACCACGGCCAGGGCGAACATGCCGGCACGTGGATCGGCGAACAGGGTTTCGGTCAAGGTCTTGAGGTTCGGCGCGACGAAGCCGCCCAGGTTGCCCAGGGAGTTGATCAGGGCGATGCCGCTGGCCGCGGCCGCACCGCTCAGGTAGCCGGTGGGCAGGGTCCAGAACAGCGGCTGCACGGAAACGAAACCGGCAGCGGCGAAGCAGAAGGCCAGCACCACCAGCGGCAGGCTGCCAGCCAGGGCCGATGCCGCGATACCGGCGGCGGCCATGGCCAGCATGGCCACCGCGAGCTGGCGGTGCAGGCCGCTACGGTCGGCATAACGGGTCACCAGGCGGGTGACCACCAGGGCACAGGCCCAGGGAATCGCGGTGTACAGGCCGACGCTCAGGCCCACCTGGCCGTCCAGGAAGCTGGCGATGCGGGTCGGCAGGTAGAACACCACGCCGTACACGCTCATCTGCACGGTGAAGTACACCAGGCAGAACTTCATGACCTGGCCATTGCGCAGCGCACCGAGGAAGCCGTGCGGGCCATGGGCCTGCTTCTGCGCGTCTTCCTCGGCCAGCGTGCCTTCCAGCGCCTGTTTCTGCACATCGCTGAGCCAGCGGGCATTGCGTGGGCGGTCGACCAGGTAGAAGTAGGCGGCGATACCGACCACCGAGGCCATCAGCCCCTCGACCACGAACAGCCATTGCCAGTTGGTCAGGCCGAATACCCCATGGAACTCCAGCAACCAGCCGGACAACGGCCCGCCCAGCACCAGCGCCAGCGGCAGGCCGAAGTAGAACAGGCCCAGGGCCTGGGCGCGGCTCTGGGACGGGAACCAGTAGGTGAGGTAGAGGATGATGCCGGGGAAGAAGCCGGCCTCGGCGACGCCGAGCAAGAAGCGCAGCACGTAGAAGGTCGTGGCGTTGTCGGCGAACATCATCGCCGCGCTGACCAGCCCCCAGGTGACCATGATCCGGCACAGCCAGACCCGTGCGCCGAGGCGGTGCAGCATCAGGTTGCTGGGCACTTCGAAACAGGCATAGCCGATGAAGAAGATGCTCGCGCCGAAGGCGAAGGCCGCATCGCCAAGGCCGGTGTCGGCTTGCAGGAAGGCCCGGGCATAACCGACGTTGGCCCGGTCGATGAAGGCCAGTACGTACATCAGGATCAGGAAAGGCAGTAGCCGCGCGCGGCTGATGGAAATGGCCGAGGCCAGGGCTCTGGCGTGGTCGCTCATGGGGACTTCCTCGTGCTTGCCGTGATCGTCCTGCGAAGCGTCAGGACGGGCTTCTTGTTGGTCTTGGCTGGCGCGCCAGTCAGTGGCGAGCCATGGGGCGACTGTAGAGGGGGCAGGCGGGGCTGGATAATCACTTATGCGTATCCATCGATAACCTGGGGATATACCAGGATGCCCATTGGTGGCTTCGGGGTTATCGGGGGAGGTATGCATCGTAAGCTGGGGCGCGAAGCGGCCCCAGAGGCCATGGGAGTGTCAGAGCAACTTCAGGGTATAGGTGAGGATCAGGCGGTTCTCATCCACATCGGCGGCATGGTTGGAACGCACCATGGCATTGCGCCAACGCACGCCCAGGTTCTTCAGGGGCCCCGCCTGGATGACATAGGTGATATCCAGGTCACGCTCCCAGGCCTTGCCATCGCTCCCGCCTGCCACCTCGGCATGGTCACCGCTCGCATAGCGGGCCATGAGCGACAGCCCGGGAATCCCCAGGGCGACGAAGTCGTAGTCATAGCGCACCTGCCAGGAGCGCTCGCCCGCCGTGGTGAAGTTGCGCACCTGGATATCGTTGACCAGCGGCGTGCTGGTCCCGGCGATGTAGACCATGCCGTCGTCGCCATACATGCGCTGATAGCCGGCGCCGAAGGTATGGCCGGCGTACCTCGCACTGACGAAGCTGGTCAGCGCCCGGTTGTCCAGATCCCCCAGGTCGGCACTCCCCTCCTCCTGGGTGGCGAAGAAGCCGACATTGGCCCCCAAGGTCCAGTCGCCGACCTTCTGCTTGTGGCTGACGTTGTAGAAGCGTTGCTGGTAGATGTCCTGCAGCCGTGCCTGCCACAGCCCGACTTGGGTGCGGTCGGCATTGAAGCGGTACTCGCCGCCGACATAGTCGAAACGGTCGGCGAATACCCCGCCGCGACCGTCCACGGACAAATCCTCATGGTCGGAAGAGTTGCGCTGGCTCAGCGAGCGCATCTGCCCGCCCTGCAAGGTCAGGCCATCGAACTCCCGCGAGGTGAGCATGCCGCCCTGGAACGTCTGTGGCAGCAAGCGGCCATCGTTGCGCAGCAGGATCGGCAACTCCGGCTGCAGTTCGCCTACCTTGAGCTCGGTCTTCGACAACCGCAGCTTGGGTGCCAGGCCCAGCCGCGAGTAATCGTCCACCGCCCGGCCATCGCTATGCCTGGGCAACAGTCCCGAGCCGCTGCGCTCTGGGCTGCTGTCGAGCTTGAAGCCCAGTTGGCCGATCAGGTCGATGCCCACCCCGAACAGGCCGGGCGTGTAGCCGGACTTGGCCTGCAGCAAGAACCCCTGGGCCCATTCCTCCTGCTTCGACTGCGCCGCAGCGGGCTGGCGAAAGTCACGGTTGAAGTAGAGGTTACGCATGCCCAAGGTCACACTGGCATCGTCGATGAAACCCTCGGCGATGGCGCTCAGCGGCAGGCCGGCGATCAGCACAGGCGCCATCGAGGTGGCTTTGAAGCGGTGAGAAAAAGCACGGGTCATTGTTGTTGTTTTCCTTTTTCCAGGGTGAGCCCCGCCGTGGAGCCCTCCGGGCTCCAGGCGATGTGGGTGATTGACTGACGGGAAGGTGAGGCTGGCGGTGCGCGGGATCAGCGGGCGTTGAGCCCCATCCGGCAGGCGATCTCGAAGGCCTGGCGGGTCGCGCCGACGTTGGCCTTGCCCTGCCCTGCGATGTCGAAGGCCGTGCCATGCGCGGGTGTGGTGATGGGCACCGGCAACCCGCCCTGGACGGTCACGCCACGGGAGAAGCCCATCAGCTTGATCGCGATCTGCCCCTGGTCGTGGTACATGGTGACCACGGCATCGAAGGCCTGGGCATCGCCCTGCACCTTGAGGAAGATGGTGTCGGCCGGATAAGGCCCGTCGGCTTCGATGCCCTGCGCACGCGCCGTCTGCACCGCTGGGCCGATGATGTCCAGCTCCTCGCGGCCAAAGCTGCCGTTGTCGCCGTTGTGCGGGTTGAGGCCGCACACACCGATGCGCGGCCGGGCCAGGCCACTGCGCTTGAGCGCGGTGTCGATCAGGCCGATGGCCTCGAGCACCCGCGCCTGGCTGAGCAGGCCCGGTACGTCGGCCAGCGCCACGTGGGACGTCACCCGTGAGGTCCAGAGCTCATCGAGCACGTTGAACTCGCAGAACGGGCCGGCGAAGCCCAGGCGCTCGGCGAACCAGTGCAGCTCGTCGCTATGGCCCATGCCGGCCATGTGCAGCGAGGTCTTGTTCAATGGCCCGAAGAGAATCGCGTCGGTCCTGCCGTCTTGGGTCAGCGCCAGGGCCACGGCCAGGGTATCCAGGCTGTAGCGCCCGCCGATCACGCTCGCCTCGCTGCGCGGGAACTCGCCCTCGGCTGCGCCGCGATAGGGGTACAGCAGCGGCGTGTCATCGGCGAAGTCCAGCGCTTGCAGGTCGTCGATGCGCCGGTAAGGGAACTCGCAGCCGGCGATACGCATGCCCCGACGCATTTCCGCTTCGTCGGCGATCAGCACCACGCGGGCCTTGCCGCGCACCTCGGGCTCGGCCAGCAGGCGGGCGATCAGCTCCGGGCCGATACCGGCGGGGTCGCCCAGGACCATGGCCAGGCGCGGGAGGGTGGGTTTGCTCATGCAGGGGTCCTCAGGTCGGTCGACACTGGCGCAGGGCGCAAGGTGTCGGGCACGGTGCGGTAGATGCGCCGGGCGTTATGGTAGAAAAGCTGGGCCTGCGCCTCGCCGGGCAGGTCGGCGACGATGCGCTTGAAGCCGCCATAGATGTCGTCGAACGAGCCGCACAGGCTGTCGACAGGGAAGTTGCTGGCGAACATCGCCCGCTGCGCGCCGAACATGGCGATGGTCTCGCGCACGATCCAGGCGTTGTCCTCGGCACGCCACGGCCTGCCGGCCTGGCCGATGCCAGAGATCTTCACCCTCGCGTTCGGGCACTCGGCGAACCGCGCCATGGCCGCATGCCAGGCCGCCAGGGCCGCTTCGCCGCGGTCCGACGGCAGGCCGGTGTGGTTGAGGATCAGCAGTGTCTGGGGGAAATCACGCGCCAGCCGCTCGGCCTCGGCCAGGTTCCACCACGGCGTCTGCAGGTCGAAGTGCAGCCCGTGGCGGGCCAGCTCGGCGTAGCCACGGCGCCAGCGCTCGTCGCTCATCAGGCTGCGGCACTGGCCGACCTCCTCCGGCCGGCTCGGGCCACCCGGTTTGTGGCGCACGCTGCGGACCCGCTCGAAGCCGGCCTGTGCGGCCAGCACCTCGGCCGCCTCGGGAGCATCCAGCCAGGCCTGCGCGACCACCGCGTTGGGCGCGCCATAGCGGGCGGCGACCTCATGGATGAAGCGGGTTTCGCCAATCGGGTCACGCGGGTCCCACTCGGTTTCCACGTAGACGGTCTCGACCACCCGGTGGGCCCCTGCATCGGCAAGGTAGTCCTCGGGGAAATAGCGCCGCTTGATCGCGCTGTAGTCACCGTAGCGGAAGGGGATGTTCTCGCTGCCCGACAACCACGGATGGTGGTTGCGTTGCGGGTCCCAGAAATGATGATGGGCATCGACGATCGGCCCGTCGTACAGCTCAGCCATGGGATACCTCGGTCTTGTCCAGAGCGATCAACAGGGTGCCGGCGATGAACAGCGCCGAGCACAAGGCGAAGAAACCGAGCACCGCCGAGTAGCCGCCCAGGTGCTGGAGCAGCAGGCCGACCAAGATCGGCACGACGATGCCGCCGAGGCTGCCGGCCAGGTTCATCACCCCGCCGATCAAACCGACCCGCGAGGGGGCGGCGAGCAGCGCCGGGAAGCTCCAGTACAGGCTGCCCCACATCAGGAAGAAGGCGGTCAGCGCCAGCAGCGCGACGGCGGCGAAGGCATCGTCCAGTTGTGGCAGCAGCAGGAAGGCGCCCAGCGCCACCAGCCCGGACACGCTCAACAGGCTCTTGGCCGCCACGCCACGGCGCACGCCTTTGCGGATCAACAGGTCGCAGAGGTAACCGCCAACCAGCGAGCCGACCGCGCCGCACAGGAAGATGATGAAAGTCGCGGCACCGATGCCCTTGATGTCGAAGCCCCGTGCCTGGGCCAGGTAGCTCGGCCCCCAGGTCAGCAGGCCGAAGAACACCATGGCCCAGCTGGCACGCCCGAGCAGGATGCCGGTCAGCGAACGGGCGGCGATGCCCAGGCCCTTGGTCGCCTGCAGGGCGGCCTCGGCCATCGGCACGGCGCGGCCCTGGTTGATCTTGTCGAGTTCGGCATCATTGACCGCCGGATGCTCGGCGGGGTTGTCGCGCAGGTAGTGCCAGGCCAGCCAGGCCATGGCCAGGGTGGCGATGCCGGCGATGAAGAAGGCGATGCGCCAGGAACCGAGCACGGCGATCAGGTAGGCGATGATCAAGCCGCCCAGGGCCACGCCCAGCGGCCCGCCGCAATCCATGAGCACGGCACCACGGCTGCGCTCGCTGGAACCCAGCCACAGCGAGTTGAGCTTGCCGCCGGAGGGGAACAATGGCGCCTCCGCGGCCCCCAGCGCCACGCGCGCGAACATCAGCGAAAGGCCGCCGGTGGCGAACGCCGCGAGCGTCTGGAACATGCCCCACAAGCCCGTGGACCAGCCGATCACCCGGCGCGGCCCGTAGCGGTCGATCAACCAGCCGCCGGGGATCTGCAGCAAGGCGTAGGCCCAGAAGAAGCTGCTGAGGATCAGCCCCTGCATGCTCGGCGTCAGCTCGAACTCGGCGGCGATGGTGGGCATGGCGATGGACAGGGAGACACGGTCGATCAGGTTGATCACCGTGAGTGCGAAGATGATGGCGAAGATGCGCCAGCGCACATTGCTGGCCTTCTGCGCGACGGTCTTGCCGCGCGCAGGGCTGGCGTGCAGCACGGCAGGGTGTGCCTGAGCCATGGGAAGTCCCTCTGATCGTTATTGTTGTGATCCGGTAAGGCCGGTGAAGCCCACTATGGGTGCGGCATCGATAACCGTCTAATCAAACCTGCTCATACAGCCATTTCCTGTGGTTATCGCTAGGCGAACCGGCCTGGCATAACCCAGGGCTATCGGTGTATGCCTTATTTTGAGTAGACGCTTATCGGTTCGCTTCGCACACTCCGGCTACCCATAACAAAGACAACAAGAGGTATCCCATGCGAACCGCATCCGCGCGTCACCTGTCGTCGTTCCTGGCCGCTTGCACGCTGCTCTGCGCCAGCACCCTGCCCGCCCTTGCCGAGGGTTGGAAGCCCGGGAAGAACGTTGAAATCGTCGTCGCCGGTGGCCCCGGGGGCGGCACCGACCAGCTGGCACGCCTGATCCAGTCGGCGATCAGCCAGCATCAGTTGCTGGACGTCAACACTGTGGTGCTGAACAAAGGCGGCGGCAATGGCGCCGAAGCCTTCCTCGACATGAAGCTGGCCCAGGGCGATGCGCACAAGCTGGTGATCGGCACCAACAATGTCTACCTGTTACCGCTGGTGGCCAAGCTGGGTTACCAATGGACCGACCTGACACCGGTGGCCGCGGTCGCCGAGGATGACTTCATCCTCTGGACCTACCAGGACGCGCCCTGGGCCGATGCCTCGGCGTTCAAGGCAGCCCTTGCAAGCAACGCCGGCAAGATGCGCTTCGGCGGCAGCCAGTCCAAGGACGTCGACCAGACCCTGGCGTTGCTGATCGGCCAGCAGGTCGGCAGCAAGCTCACCTACATCCCCTTCAAGAGCGGCAGCGAGGCCTCCATCCAGCTGGCCGGCAAGCACATCGCGGCCAACCTCAACAACCCTGCCGAAAGCCTCAGCCAGTGGCGCGGCGGCCAGGTCAAGCCGCTGTGCGTGTTCAGCCGCGAGCGCATGATCTACAGCGAAAAGGTCACCGCCGAGCAGTCCTGGGCAGACATCCCGACCTGCCACGAGCAGGGCCTGGGCATCGATCAGTACCGCTTCCCGCGCACTGTGTTCCTGCCTGGCGGCATCAGCGACGAGCAACGCGCCTTCTATGTCGAGCTGCTGCGCAAGGTCAGCCAGACCCCGGAATTCAAGACCTACATCGAACGTTCGGCGCTGGCACCGACCTTCCTCGAAGGCCAGGACCTGGTGGCCTACATCGAGAAGGACCGTGAGCGGGTCATCCCGCTGTTCCAGCAAGCCGGCTGGCTGCGCCAGTGAACCCTGCCATGGAGACGCCCATGTCCTCACCTTCAGACGCGCCATTGATCGCCACCCGCTGGGTGGAAACCGGCCTTGCGCTGTTCACTGCCGCACTGGGCGGCATCGTCATGCAGGGCAGCCTGGATATCGGTATCGGCTGGGGCGATGCCGGCCCAGAAGCCGGCTACTTCCCCTTCTACATCGGCCTGCTGCTGAGCGCCGCCAGTATCGGCAACCTGCTCCTGGCGCTGCTGCGCCGACAGGCGATGGCGGCGTTCGTCGGGCGCCAGGCATTCGCCCGGGTGCTGTCGGTGTTCCTGCCCATTGCCGTGTACGTGGCGGCCATGCCATTCACGGGCATCTACCTGGCCTCGGTGCTGTTCATCGCCTGGTTCATGTGGCGCAGCCGCCAGGATGGCCAGGGCCATGGCAAGTTGGCCATCGCCATGATCTCCTGCGGTGCGGCACTGGCCAGCTACCTGATCTTCGCGGTCTGGTTCAAGGTGCCGCTGGACGCCGGCGTGCTGGGCGACCTGGCCACCTTCCTGGGAGGGCTGCGGCCATGAGTGAATTCGACTCGCTGATGCAGGGCATGAGCCTGATCTTCACCGCCCACCACCTGGGCCTGATGGTGGTCGGCGTGCTGCTGGGCATCCTGGTCGGCGTGCTGCCAGGGCTGGGCGCGCCGAACGGCGTGGCCCTGCTGCTGCCGCTGACCTTCACCATGTCGCCGGTGTCGGCGATCATCCTGCTGTCGTGCATGTACTGGGGGGCGTTGTTCGGTGGCTCGATCACCTCGATCCTGTTCAACATCCCCGGCGAGCCGTCCTCGGTGGCCACGACCTTCGACGGCTACCCGATGGCCCGCAACGGCCAGGCCGGCGAAGCGCTGACCGCCGCGTTCACCTCGGCACTGCTCGGGGCTCTGGTCGGCGTGCTGCTGCTCACCTTCCTCTCCACCCACATCGCCCGCTTCGCCATGGCGTTCAGCTCGCCGGAGTTCTTCGCCGTCTACCTGCTGGCGTTCTGTACCTTCATCGGCCTGAGCAAGAACCCACCGCTGAAAACCGTGGTGGCGATGATGATCGGCTTCGCCATGGCCGCCGTGGGCATGGACACCGTGTCCGGCGAACTGCGCCTGACCTTCGACCAGCCATGGCTACTGTCGGGCCTGAGCTTCGAGGTGGCGGTGATCGGCCTGTTCGGCATCGGCGAGATCCTCTGCACCGTGGAGGAAGGCCTGGTGTTCCGGGGAGAGCGTGCCCGTATCACGCCGATGGTGATCCTGCGCACCTGGGCCAAGCTGCCGCGCTACTGGCTGACCTGGCTGCGCAGTGCCCTGGTCGGTTGCTGGATGGGGGTCACGCCTGGCGGCCCGACCGCCGCGTCGTTCATGAGCTACAGCCTGGCCCGGCGCTTCTCGAAGAACCGCGACAGGTTCGGCAAGGGCGAGGTGGAAGGCGTGATCGCACCGGAGACCGCCGACCACAGCGCGGGCACCAGCGCCCTGCTGCCGATGCTGACCCTCGGCATCCCCGGTTCGGCGACCGCCGCGGTGATGCTCGGCGGGCTGATGATCTGGGGCCTGCACCCAGGGCCGACGCTGTTCGTCGAACAGCACGACTTCGTCTGGGGGCTGATCGCCAGCATGTACCTGGGCAACGTCGTGAGCCTGATCGTGGTGCTGGCCACGGTGCCGCTGTTCGCCTCGATCCTGCGCATTCCGTTCTCGGTCATCGCGCCGATCATCATCATGGTCTGCGCCATTGGTGCCTACTCGGTGCACAACTCGATGACCGATGTCGGGCTGATGCTGCTGTTCGGCGCGCTGGGCTATGTGTTCAAGAAACTGGGCTACCCCATCGCCCCGCTGGTGCTGGCCGCGGTACTGGGGGACAAGGCCGAGGATGCGTTCCGCCAGTCGATGCTGTTCTCCGACGGGCAGTTGTCGATCTTCTGGTCCAACCCGCTGGTGGGCAGCCTGACCAGTGCGGCCCTGGTGATGCTGTGCTGGCCGCTGCTTGCCAGGTTGGCGACAGCGCTGCGTTCGGCGCTGGGGCAGAAACGGCAGCGGCGCACGGCTTGAACCTCCTGGGCAGGGGCTGCTTTGCAGCCCCCCTCGCGCAATCCGCTGGCGAGCGCTGCCATTTCTTGTCACTCTTGACCGCCCCTCGACCATGAGCCAGACCATGTCCCGCATCCCCGACGCCAGTATCATCCATAGCCGCCTGCGTCTGCGTCAGCTGCGCCTGATGCTGGCCCTGGAGGAGCTGGGCTCGCTGCGGCGTGCCGCCGAGGAGATCGGCATGACCCAGCCGGCGGCGACCAAGATGCTTCATGAAGCCGAGGACCTGCTCGGCGTCGAGCTGTTCGAGCGCCTGCCACGCGGCATGCGCGCCACGCCGTTCGGCGAGACGCTGATCTACTACGCGCGGATGATCTTCGCCGAGCTGTCGGGCATGCGCGAGGAAATGGTCGCCCTGGAGTCCGGCAACCTCGGCCGGGTCACGGTCGGCGCCATTCCTGCCCTGGCCTCTGGCCTGCTGACCCGTACCATCGCCACCCTCAAGCGAAGCCACCCGCGCCTGTCGATGAGCATCCAGGTGGATACCAGCGACGTGCTGGTGCAGGCCCTGCAACAAGACCAACTCGACGTAGTGCTGGGGCGCATCCCCAGCAACGCGCGTACCGACGACCTGCAGTTCGACAGCCTCGGCGAAGAGGACCTGTGCGTGATCACCGGCGCGCAGCACCCGCTGGCCAAGGCCAGGAAACTGGACTGGACCGAACTGCAGGAAATGACCTGGGTGCTGCAGCAACATCCCAGCCCCATGCGCGCCATCGTCAACCAGGCCTTCCACAATGCCCGCATCGACCTGCCCAGCAGCATCGTCGAGACCACCTCGATCATGACCTTGCTGTCGCTGCTGCAGCAGACCGACATGATCGGCATCACCCCGCGCTCGGTGGTCGAGGACTATCCGGGACGGCACCTGCTGGCGGTCCTGCCCATCCAACTGGAGCCCCAGTTGCCGCCCTACGGCCTGATCACCCGGCGCAACCGGGTACATTCCTCGGCGATGCAGACCTTCATGATGGCCGTGCGCGCCGAGCAAGCCAGGCAGGGCTCGAAATAGGCTCAGGGGTTCTCCACATCGTGCCCCAGCGACTGCAGGAACAACGAGAACAGCTCCGGCTGCGAGGAGATGTCGAGCTTGGCGTAGAGGTGCCGGCGATGAACCTTGACGGTTTCCGGTGAGATCGCCAGGCGCTCGGCCATGGCCTTGGAGGAATAGCCGCGCAGGATCAGCCGGGCGATCTCCAGCTCGCGCTCGGACAACACCCCCGCCCCGAAGTGGCTGAGCGCATCACGCACCTGGGCGGCCACCGGCTCGCCGGCCGGCAACAAGCGCTGGCTGCGCAATGGCCAGTGCTGCTGCATCAGCGCCAGCACCCAGGGACAGAGCATCGCCAGCAGGCCACACTGCCCGACGTCGAACGGCTGGCGCATGCCCAATGACAACGACAGCGCCCCCTGGCCGGGTAGCTGGAGGATGAACTGCACCTCGTCCTCCAGCACGTTGGCATGGAAGTAGTTGAGGTAGTACTCGCTCTGCTGGAACTGGTCCGGCGCCACTTCGTCGAGGCGGTACAGGCCGCTGGGCAGGCCGTCCTGGCAGGCCTGGTAGAAAGGATCGAGCTGGTACAGGCCGCTGAGGTACAAGGGCATGGCTGCCGGGCCATCCTGGGGGGCGGCGTCGTACTCCTCCAGCACCACGGGCGTCCCGCGGGCGGGGTAGAAGGCGGCCAGGGCATTGTCGAACGGCAGCCAGCAGCGCAGCAGCAGGACCAGCTGCTTCCAGAAGCGTGGCTGGCCGATCTGTTCGATGGTGCGGCCAAGGCTGGCGTGAACGCCGACTTCGTGAAACAGGCTGTGCATCCGTCGGTTCCCCTGAAAAGGTGATGGGATTTCCCTCCTTTCCCACCCTCGCGTCAAGGGGCGTACCCCCAAAGGGTGATTGGCCGCCTCCCCCGCCAAGCCTAGATTGCCGCCCATGCAGCGCTGCGCCGAGAGGGCGCCATCCGCTTCTTCGTCACTGCCTCAACCACCAATAACAATTCGAGGAGAACGACATGCACGACCGTGCGCTCAAACCCAGCCTGGGCATGCTCGATGTGGTCGCCATCACGGTATCGGCGGTCACACCGGCCAGTTCCGTGTTCGTCATCGCACCTTTCGCCATCGCCCAGGCCGGCAGCGGTGCCTTCCTGGCCTTCGTCCTGGCCGCCCTGCTGGCGCTGATGTTCGCCTGGTGCTACGCCGAGCTCGGCCGTGCGCACAGTTCGGCTGGCGGCGAATACGTCTATGCCAAGCGAGTGTTCGGCGGCATGGCCGGCTATGCCACCTTCCTCACCGTGCTGGTGTCCTTGCTGTTCATCCCGCCGGTGCTGGCCACAGGCGCGGCCACCTACCTCAACAGCGCCCTGGGCACGCAGTTCGACACCCCGTCCGTGGCCTTGGCCATCGTCGTCGCCAGCTACGGCCTGGGTATCCTCAACATCCGCGTCAACGCCTGGGTCACCGGGGTCTTCCTGCTCTGCGAGGTCGTCGCCCTGCTGGTGATCGTGGTGCTTGGCCTGGGCAACGTCAGCCAGCCGCTGAGCGTACTGGCCCAGCCCCTGCACCTGGACCACGGCCTGCTCGCGGCAGCGCCCTGGGCGCTGGTGTTCGCCGCGGTGGGCACCGCACTGTTCTCCTACAACGGCTTCGGCGGCGCCGTGCTGCTGGCCGAGGACATGAAGGACGGTGGGCAGGGCATCCACCGCGCCGTGCTCTGGTCGCTGGCGCTGGTGGTGGCGATCGAGCTGATACCGATCGGCGCGCTGTTGCTTGGCGCCCCGTCTTTGCAGGACATGCTGGCCAGCCCCGACCCGATCGGCTACCTGCTCACCGCCCATGGCAACGAAACCCTCTCGCGGCTGGTCAGTGCCGGGATCTTCCTCTCGGTGTTCAACGCCATCATCGCCATCGTCATCCAGTCTGGCCGGGTGATCTTCAGCAGCGGCCGCGACCAGTTGTGGACGCCAGCCCTGAACCGCCTGTTCACGCGCATCCACCCACGCTGGGAATCGCCGTGGCTGGCCACCTTGTTCCTCGCCGTGCCGTCGGCAGCCCTGAGCTTGAGCTCCAACCTGGAGGAACTGACCTCCTTCACCGTCCTGCTACTGGTCATGGTCTACCTGGCGGTGGCCCTGTGCGGCCTGTTCAGCCGGGTACTGCGCAGCGACCGCGAACACCCGTACCGCATGCCGCTGTGGCCACTGCCGGCGCTGCTGGCGACGCTCGGTTCCGGCTACCTGCTGCTCAATTGCCTGCTCGGGGCTTCGGTACGCGACACCCTGATCATCCTCGGCATACTGGCTGCCTCGGTGCTCCTCTATGGCACCTACGGCAAGCTCAGCCCAGCCTTCCAGAAACTCTGAAACGAAGGAGTCCCTATGCGCGCTCGTCAACTCGGCATCACCCTGGGCTTGGGTAGCCCCGGAGCATTCAACGCCATCACCGATGTCCCTGGGGTCCGCGTCGGCCACAGCACCCTGGTCGCCGACGGCGACGGCAAGCAGGTGCGCACCGGCGTGACGGTGATCCAGCCCCGCCCCGGCGCGGCCCGCCTGGCGCCGTGCTTCGCCGGTGTCCACGTGCTCAACGGCAATGGCGATGCCACGGGGCTGGAATGGATCCGCGAGGCAGGCCTTTTGACCACGCCCATCGCCATCACCAACACCCACAGCGTCGGCGTGGTGCGTGACGCCCTGATCGCCGCCGAGCGCGATGCCCTGGCCGATCCGTCGGTGTACTGGTGCATGCCGGTGGTGCTGGAGACCTTCGACGGCCTGCTCAACGATATCTGGGGCCAGCATGTCAGCCCGGCCCAGGTGAACGAAGCGCTGGCCCGCGCCGAGTCCGGCCCGGTCGCCGAAGGCGCTGTCGGTGGCGGAACCGGTATGATCTGCCACGAATTCAAGGGCGGTATCGGCACCGCTTCGCGCAAGCTGCCGCAAGACCAGGGCGGCTGGACCGTGGGCGCGCTGGTGCAGGCCAACCATGGCCAGCGCCGCGAGCTGCGCATCGACGGCTATCCGGTCGGCCGGGTATTGGACGGCATTCCCTCGCCCTTCGACGACCGTGGCGAGCCGGGCATGGGGTCGATCGTGGTGATCATCGCCACCGACGCACCGTTGCTGCCGCACCAGTGCCAGCGCCTGGCCCAACGGGCGTCCATCGGCATCGCCCGTACCGGCGGTGGTACCGAGGATGCCAGCGGTGACCTGTTCGTCGCCTTCTCCTGCGCCGACCAGCAACTGCCAGCGGCCGCCTACGGGCGCAAGGGCGTGCCCTTGAGCATGCCGGTGCAGATGCTCAACAACGACCACATCACACCGTTGTTCATGGCGGCGGCCGAGGCGGTGGAGGAAGCGATCGTCAATGCCCTGCTGACGGGGGGTGACATGCACACCGCCGACGGTGTGCTGGTGCCGGGGCTGGGTGGCGAGCGCTTGCTGGAGGCACTGCGGCAGGTAGGTTGGCAGGGGTAGATAGCGGGGGCCGCTGTGCGGCCCAATCGCGGGCAAGCCCGCTCCCACAGGGCCCTGCAAAGCCACATCATTGGCAAGTGCAGGAGCCCCAGCCAGCAGCTCGCCTCAGATCCTGAAACTCCCCACCAACTGCTTCAACCGCCCGGCCTGCTGGCTCAGGGCATCGCAGTGACGCAGGGTCTCGTTGAGGTTCTCCACCCCCTGCTGGTTGAGGGTGTTGATCTGGGTGATGTCCAGGTTCAGGCTCTCGACCACCGCGCTCTGCTCCTCGGTGGCGGTGGCCACCGACTGGTTCATGCCGTCGATCTCGCCGATGCGCTGGGTGACGCTGGACAGCCGTTCGCCGGCCTGGTTGGCCACCTGCACGGTCTGTTCGCTGGACACCTGGCTTTCGTTCATGGTGTGCACCGCCTCGCGTGAGCCGACCTGCAGGCCGGTGATCATGCGGTGGATCTCCTCGGCCGAGGCCTGGGTGCGGTGGGCCAGGTTGCGCACCTCGTCGGCGACCACCGCGAAGCCACGCCCGGCCTCGCCGGCGCGGGCGGCCTCGATGGCGGCGTTGAGCGCCAGCAGGTTGGTCTGCTGGGAGATGCCCTTGATCACGTCGAGGATCTTGCCGATCTCGTCGGTGCTGGCGTTGAGCGCCTCGATCTGCCCGCAGGACTCGCTGATCTTCAGCGACAGGGCGGTCATGGCGTCGATGGCTGCATCGACCACCTGGCGGCCGTCGTTGGCCTGCTCGCTGGCACCGCTGGCGTGCTGCGAGGCGTCGGCGGCGTTGCGGGCGATCTCCTGGGTGGCCGCGCCCAACTGGTTGATCGCCGCGGCGACGCTGTTGGTGCGCAGGCTCTGCTCCTCGGAGCCGATGATCGAGGCGTTGGAGGCGCTGACCACCTTCTCCGACAGGTCGTGCACCAGGCGTGTGGCCGAGGACACCTCGGTGATCGAGGCATGGATGCGCTCGACGAAGCGGTTGAACGAGCTGGCGAGCTCGCCGAACTCGTCCTGCTGCTGCACCGCCAGGCGGCGGGTCAGGTCGCCCTCGCCCTCGGCGATGTCGCGCATGGCGCGGCCCATGGTGGTCAGCGGGCGCATCAGCACGGGGATCAGCAGGCCCAGCAGGCCGGCGATGGCGGCCACGGCGATGAGCATGGCGATGATCGCCGAGGTACGGAACTGGCCGAGGGCGGCGTAGGCCTTGTCCTTGTCGATGGACAGGCCGATGTACCACTGCGCCGAGGGCAGGCCGGCGACCGGGGCGAAGGAGATGATCCGCGCCTGGCCGTCGAGGGTCACGTCCTGCATGCCCGGCTCGACGCGCAAGGTGCTACCGGGGTAGATGTCCTTGAGGTTCTTCATCACCTGGGCCTTGTCGGGGCTGACGATCACCTGGCCGTCGCGGTCGGCCAGGAAGGCATGGCCGATGCCGCCGAAGTCCACGGCGTTGATGATGTCCACCAGGGTGTCCAGGCTCAGGTCGCCGCCAGCCACGCCCAGCAGCTCGCCGCTGGCCTTGCTGCGCACCGGCGTCACGATGCTCATCATCAGGCCACCGACCGTGCCTTGGTAAGGTGGCGTCAGCACCGTGTGCCCCGCGCTCGCGGCGGCGCCGTACCAAGGGCGCTGGCGCGGGTCGAAGCCATCGGGCAGCTCGACGAACGGTCGCTGGGTGAACACCCCATCGGCCTGGCCGAGATAGGTGAACAGGAAGTTACGGGTATAGGAAGGCTGGTCGACCAACCCCGCCACATTGGCGTCGGTGCCCTGCAGGGCGATGTCCTGGGCCAGGTTCTCCAGCACCAGGATGCGCCCGCTCATCCAGTTCTCCACGCTGCTGGCGGTCAAGGCGCCAGCCTGTTGCACGGACGCCTCGATGTTCTGGCCGATGGTGTTGCGCTGCAGGTAGTCGTTGTAGAGGGTGAACAAGGCGAATGCCAGGACCACGACGGCGCAAGCGCTGAGCAGGATCTTGTGGCGGAATTTCAGGTTCATGTTTCAAGACCTTGGATTATTTTTTTGAATATCGCACGCGCATGATTCGATGGCGGCCTGTCACCCCTTGCTATCGGCCGTTGCCTGAACAATTTGATGGCGTTCGGTATTTTCCCAGGTCGTGAACGGAAACATCAGCGCGGTGAACAGCAGGCCGCGATCCTGTGACGACTCGTCACACCTGCTGTGAAATGCCATGGCCTAATCCACGCCTCGCCCAGCCCTTAAGGTAGTGCGCCAAGGCCGCCTCGCCGGTGGCCACTGACAACAATAAGCGTCCAACCGAGGTGCAAGCCGATGCGTGATGGTCAAGATAAGGTCAATGACAAGCTGGGGAACGGCTTGAAAGGCAGGCAGGTCACGATGATCTCGATTGGCGGCGTGATAGGCGCAGGCCTTTTCGTGGGGTCGAGCAACGCCATCGCGGCCGCCGGACCTGCGGTATTGGTGTCCTATGTGATCGCCGCGATGATCGTGGTGCTGGTGATGCAGATGCTCGGAGAGATGGCCACGGCCAGGCCGGACACCGGCTCGTTCTCCTCCTATGCCGACCAGGCCATCGGGCGCTGGGCCGGTTTTTCCATTGGCTGGCTGTACTGGTGGTTCTACGTGCTGGTCATCGCCATCGAAGCCATCGTGGCCGGCAACATCCTCGGCGACTGGCTGGGCCTTCCCCACTGGATCACGGCCTTTGCCATCACCTTCGTGCTGATCGTCTGCAACAGCCTCAGCGTGGGCTCGTTCGGCACGCTCGAGTACTGGTTGTCGCTGTTCAAGGTGGTGTCGATCGTCAGCTTCATCGTTCTGGGCGTACTGGCCATCTTCGACCTGGTGCCAGGTTCGTCCACCCATGGCATCGCCAACCTGTATGCCAACGGCGGCTTCGCCCCCAATGGCAACGTGGCGATAGTCGCTGCGCTGCTGACCGCCATGTTCAGCTTCCAGGGCAGCGAGGTGGTCACCATCGCCGCAGCCGAATCGAAGGACCCCAAGGCCAACATCAAGAAGGCGATTCGCGCAGTGGTGTGGCGCCTGGGCCTGTTCTACCTCGGCTCCATGTTCGTGGTCGTGTGCCTGGTCCCCTGGAATGCGCCAGGCCTGGCGCAGGGCTCCTACCAGGCGGTGCTCACTGCCATGAACATCCCCTGGGCACCTGCCATCATGAGCATCGTCGTCCTGGTGGCGGTGACCAGCTGCCTGAATTCGGCGATCTACACCGCCTCGCGCATGGCCTATTCGCTGGCCAAGCGGGGCGATGCGCCAAGGGCGGTGTCGCGTACCACGCCCAAGGGTGTGCCCCTGTTGGCGGTCGCGCTGACATCGCTGGCCGCGCTGGTCGCCCTGGCGGCCAACTACCTGTTGCCCAAGCAAGTGTTCCAGTTCCTGCTGGCCACCAGCGGAGCCCTGGCCCTGCTGATGTACCTGGTGATCGCCGTGACCCAGTTGTACATGCGTCGCAAGCTCGTGGCCCTGGGCAAGCGCCTGGAAGTGCGGATGTGGCTGTTCCCCTACCTGACCGTGCTGACCATCGCCTTCATCCTCGGGGTCTTCGCGATCATGGCAGCCTTCCCGGGGCAGCGCGCGGAGCTGTTTTCCACGCTCGGCCTGACCGCCGTGCTGGTGGGCATCGGCGCCTACCTGCAGAAGTCCCAGCCAGAGCTTTCGGCCCGGCGCAGTGCCATGGCACCGCTCGACGAGCACGCGCAGCGGCGGGCCCTGGCCTGAGTCTCCGCGCGGCGACTGCCAGCCCGCTGTGACCGAGCGTCATGGCGGGTGTGCCGACGAGGTCCTTTTTCCCCCTCTATCGCAACCTTAACCTGCATGAAGCCCCGGCCGACCGTATGGCCGGGGCCCCAGAGAACCAACCGTGGAAGCCTTCATGAACGTAGCCCGCAAACCCGACGAACTGGCGATTCCCTATCAACTGCCCCAGGTGCCTTTCATGTCGCCCGACATGGTGCACCCCGGCGTGCTTGGCAAATGGCTCGACGACGACCAACTGTGGGTCCCGGTGACCGCGTCGGTGTCCTTCAAGCCCCTGCTGCTGAGCGTCTCTGGCGGCTACTACATCAACCTGCTGCGCGTGCGCCAGAGCGGTGTTCTGTCCCGCCACCGCCATACCGGTGGGGTCCATGCGCTGGTGCTCAAGGGGCGCTGGTACTACCTGGAGCATGACTGGATCGCCGAGGAAGGCTCGTTCGCCTTCGAGCCGCCGGGAGAGACCCACACCCTCTTCGTGCCGGAAGATGTGGAGGAGATGATCACCTGGTTCCATGTGCAAGGGGGCTACACCTACGTCGATCCCCAAGGTGTGGCAGTGGGGTACGAGGACGTCTTCACCAAACTGGAAGCCGCTCGTGCACACTACACGTCGTTGGGCCTGCCCGACGACTACATCGAACAGTTCATCCGCTGAGCAGGCTGCTGCCGGGGCTGCCGTGCAGCCCCGACGACATCACGCCCAGCTCGACCACCACAGCACTGCCCGTCTGCTGATCGGCCACGGGAGACAGGAACATGGACAACTACTCACAATTGCTGGCATTCCTCTGGGCCACCGAGCACGGTAACTTCTCCGCGGCGGCACGGGCCCACGGGATGACCCCTTCGGCCATCAGCAAGCTGATCACCCGCCTGGAGAACCGCCTGCAGGTGCGCCTGTTCCAGCGTGGCACGCGCAGCCTGACGCTGACCGAGGAAGGCGCCGCCTACCTGGTCAGCGCCCGTGCGGTGAGCAATGCCATGGCCGAGGCGGACTCACTGGCCGAGGCGTTCCCGACCCGTGTCAGTGGCACGCTGCGCATCCATACCATGACCACCTTCGCCAAGCACCAGATCATCCCCTGGTTGCCGGAATTCCTCGCGGCCTACCCTGGCCTGGCCGTCGACATCCAGGTGGGTGCGCAGTTTCATGACCAGTTCGACCAAGGGCTGGACGTGGCCATCCACAGTGGCATCCTGCCCGATTCGACGCGCATCGCTCGAAAGATCGGCCAGAGCCGCTGGATCGTCTGCGCCTCGCCGGACTACCTGGCCCGCCATGGCGTACCCGAGCATCCACGGCAATTGCTCGATCACACCTGCTTCAACTTCGGCTTCGACAGCGTCTGGAACAACTGGAGTTTCCTCATCGATGGCGAGCCCACCACGGTGCCGGTGGTCCCCAAGGCCACGTTCGCCCAGGGCGACCTGCTGCGCGACCTGGCGCTCGGTGGCGCGGGCATCGTGCGCCTGGCGCAGTTCCATATCGGCCAGGACCTCCACGACGGGCGCCTGGTCCCGCTGCTGGAGCCCTACAGTAGCGACAGCAGCGAGCCGATCTACATGATCTACACCAACCGCAAGCACCTGAGCCCGAGGATCCGCGTGTTCCGCGACTTCCTCGAGCACAAGCTCGCCCACAACCCCTGGGACACACGCCGACAGTGAGCGTGGCCGAACCACACAGGCTTCGAGCCGATCCCGCCATCGGCTCTTCATCGAACGACAGAACAGAGGTCCCCATGCGTAACCTGGTTGGCGATGTTTCCAGCGCCGCTCGCATCCTGCCCGAACTCAACGGGCAAACCCTCTTCATCCGCAAGGGCAAGGGCGCCTACCTGTGGGATGACCAAGGCCGTCGCTACATCGACACCGCGCTCGGCTTCGGCGCCGTGTTGCTCGGGCATGCCAACGACCAGGTCACTGCCCAGGTCGCGGCGGCCCTGGCCGACTCGCCCTCGCCGTCGTGGGCGCATGTCCGCGAGCATGCCGCCGCCACTGCGCTCGCTGCGCACACCGGCGCGCTGAGCAAGGTCATCTTCACCAACTCCGGCAGCGAGGCGGTGCACCTGGCCTGCCGCGCCGCCCGCGCCTTCACCGGTCGCGGCAGGATCGCCAAGATGGCGGCCGGCTTCGATGGCTGGTTCGACGACGTCAGCTTCGGTAACGTCAGTTCGCGCGAAGCCGGCTTCGCCGACGGCCAGCGCCCCGCCACGTCACGTACCACGCTGCTGCGCTTCAACGACTTCGACGACGTGGAACGCCTGTTCGCCGAAGACCCCGACATCGCCGCGGTGATCCTCGAACCCATGCTCGCCAACGCCGGCTGCATCATGCCTGCCCCTGGCTACCTGGCGCACGTACAGGACGTGGCCCACCGCCACGGCGCCCTGGTCATCAGCGACGAAGTCCTGATGGGGTTTCGCCTGCACGCGGGGCTGGCGGCCTTGCACGCAGGCCTGGACCCGGACATCGCCAGTGTCGGCAAGGCCATCGGCAACGGCGTACCGGTCTCTGCCATCGTCGGCAAGCCACATATCCTGGCGGGCTTCGAGGAGGGGCGCGTGCTGCGTGGCGGCACCTTCAGCGGCAACCCGATGGCGTGCGCGGCGGTGATGAGCACACTGGCGCAACTGGACGATGCCGACTATCCGCGCCTGCTCGAGCGTGGCGAAGGGCTGCGCCTTGCCGTGGAAGAGATCTTCGCCGCCCAGGGCATGGCCGTGAGCACCAGTGGCTACGGCAACGTGTTCGGTATCTGGCCTTCGCGTCAGGCGCCGGCAACCTACGCGCAGGCACTGGAGGTCGGCGACGCCGGGTTCAGCAAGGCTTTGCACCTGGCCCTGCGGGAAGCGGGCCTGCTGATGATGCCGTCGCAATATGGGCGGATCTACCTGTCATTCGATCACAGCGACGAGGTGGTGGACGACATGAAGGCTTGCTTCGAGGCCGCCGCCGCCAGCCTTGCCCCACGCTTCGCCCACGCAGGGTGAGACTTTGAGCTGTCGTTTGGGGCGCTTCGCGCCCCTTTCCGACCGGTCCGGCGCCCCGGACAGTCATTGGGCCGCCACCCACGTCGCCATGACGCGCAACGACACAAGCAACGTCGCGATCTGACAAGTACATGTCGCAGGCGACCGTCTCGCCAAAGCCCCCTGATCGAATAATTCTCCCATCGGCTGAACCTTGCGCCAGAGGCCAGCCCCGCGACACCCGCGAGTATGCAGCCTCGCTTCACAATTCCAACGCTGCGGCGCCCCTTAGCACCGGACAACCGGTAGCACCCCATAACGATAAATTCTCCAAACCCGAAAACCCCGCGCGCATCGCCCTTGGGAAGTGCCTGCGTGCGCTTGTGAAGACCATTCGACTGCCATGATCGCAACCTCCGTTTCCACCGCCGGGACCTCGACCGGCCATCGCAACGCCCTGCTCGCCGCGCACATCGCCGCTGTGCTGTTCGGCCTGACCGGTATCCTCGGCGCACTGATCCAGGCCGATGCCAGCCTCATCACCTTCGGCCGGGCGACCTTCGCCTTCATCGCCCTGGGCTTCGTCGCCGGGCTCAAGGGCACGCGTCTGCTCGATGCGCTGAGCTGGCGCAACCTGCCGGTCATCGGCCTGACCGGCACCCTGCTCGCCGCCCACTGGGTGACTTTCTTCATCGCCATCAAGGTCGGCGGCGTGGCGGTGGCGACCCTGGGCTTCGCCAGCTTCCCGGCGTTCATCGCGCTGATCGACCTGCTGGTGTTCCGCGAGCGGACCGGCGCCACCGAGAGCCTGCTGCTGTTGCTGGTGACGGCGGGGCTGGTGCTGGTGGTGCCGTCCTTCGACCTGCTCGACCAAGGCACCATGGGCCTGCTCTGGGGGCTGGCCTCGGGCCTGGCGTTCGCCCTGCTGGCGGTCGCCAACCGCCGCCGCCCCAGCGGCATGGACGCGATGCAGGTGGCGTTCTGGCAGAACGTGGTGGTGGCGGCGCTGGTGGCACCGTTCGCCTTCAGCCACCTGGCCGGCACCAGCCTGCACGGCAACGACTGGGTCAATCTGGCGCTGCTGGGCGTGTTCTGCACCGGGCTGTCGCAGTTCCTCTTCGTCAAGAGCCTGGACGGCCTGCAGGCCCGCACCGCCGGCATGGTCATTGCGCTGGAGCCGGTGTATGCGATCGCCTGCGCCTGGTGGCTGTTCGGCGAACAGCCGTCGCTGCGGATGGCCGCCGGGGCGGCCCTGATCGTGCTGGCCACCCTCATGACGGCGTGGCGCAAGGCCGCAGCCCACTGAGGCGGCGACCACACTTGACAAAGATCAAGCGGCGCCCTGGGCAGGGCGCTAAAACAGCAGGGTGCATTCTCCTTTCCCGAACCTGCTGGAGGCTCCCATGGACCCTGCCCATCCCCATGCTGCACCCGCTGACCTGGCATTTCCCGAGACCGCTGGCGAACACTGGGTCCAAGCCCTGAACAACGGCAGCCATGTGCTCATCCGGCCGCTGCGCGCCGCGGATCGGGAGCGCGAGAAAGCGTTCATCCAGCGGCTGTCGCCGCAGTCGCGGCACTTTCGCTTCCTGTGCCAGATCAAGGAGCCCGGCGAGGCCATGCTTGACCAACTGATGAGCATCGACCACGACCGGCAGATGGCCTACGTGGCCTTGGCCCATGTCGACGGCGAGCTGCAGGAAGTGGGCATCAGCCGCTACGCGGCTGCGGCCGAGACCGGGCAGTGCGAATGCGCGGTAACGGTGCTCGATGCCTGGCAGAACCTTGGATTGGGATCGCTGCTGCTCGGCCACCTGATCGATGCCGCCCAGGCCCATGGCTTCACGCAGATGTACTCGATCGACGCGGCCGCGAACGTGGCGATGCGCGACCTGGCACAGGCCCATGGCTTCACCACCTCGCGGGACCCGGACGACCCCAGCCAGGTCGTTCACCGTCTGGCCTTGGTCTGAGCTGCCTGCAGGTGGGTCATCTGGGGCTGCGAAGCGGCCCCAGCATTTGCCAAGCCCAACGGTGTAATTAGTGCTCCTCCCCCTGCCCCACCGGCACCGTCTGCAAGTGCTCCGGCACACACACCGACCAACCGAGCTCGAGGCTGATGCGCCGGCGCAAGGTATCGGCGGCGTGGGGCTCGCCATGCACCACGTAGGTCTGCCGGGGCGCGGTACGCAAACCCCGCAGCCACTGGATGATTTCGTCGGCATCGGCATGGGCGGAAAGATTCTCCATGGCGAACACCTGTGCGTTGATGGGAACGTCCATGCCATGCATGCGCACGCTCCTCGCCCCGGCGACGATGTCCGCCCCACGCGTGCCACCGGCCTGGAAGCCTGAGAACAGCAGGCTGTTGCGAGGGTTGGGCGCCAACGCCTTGAGGTGGTGCAGCACCCGCCCACCGGTCGCCATGCCACTGGCGGCGATGATCACCGCAGGCCCGCGCAACTGGTCCAGTTGGCGGGACTCGTCGACCGAGCGAACGATGCGCGTGCTCCGGTACATCGCCGCACACTCCTCGGCCGACAAACGGTGCTCGCTGTGAAAGCGCAGGTACAGCGCCGTGGCGTCGGTGGCCATGGGGCTATTGAGATAGACCGGGATATCGGGGATCAGCCCGTCCTTCTTCAGCTTGTAGAGGTAGTACATCAACAACTGGGCGCGCCCGACGGCGAACGAAGGCACCAGGGTGATGCCCTGGCGCAGCGAGGTCTGGTTGATGACATCCGCGATGTACTGCTCGGTCGAGCCGGCGGGGTGCTGGCGATCGCCATAGGTGGACTCCACCAGCAGGATGTCGGCCGCCTCGATGGGCTCGGGCGCATACATGACCGGGTCTTCCGGCCGCCCCAGGTCGCCGGAGAACACCAGCGTCTGGCCATCGACACTGAGCTCCACGCTGGCAGCGCCCAGGATGTGCCCGGCCGAACGCAGGTAGACGTGCACGCCAGGGGCGATCTGCACCCGCTGGTGCAACTCCAGCGGCCGTAACAGTTTCAAGGCACGCTGGGCGTCCTCTTCGGTATAGAGGGCACGGGCGGGATGATGCTTGGAATAGCCCCGCCGGTTGGCATAGTCGGCTTCCTCCTCCTGCAGCCGTCCGCTGTCGAGCAGCAGTATCCTGGCCAGCTCGCAGGTGGCGGGGGTGGCGTAGACCGGCCCGCGATAGCCTTCCCGGGCTAGCACGGGCAGGTAGCCGCTGTGGTCCAGGTGGGCATGGGTCAGCAGCACCGCGTCGAGTGAATGCAGCGGCATCGGCAAGGGTTGCCAGTTGCGCAGCCGCAGCTGCTTGTAGCCCTGGAACAAGCCGCAGTCGACGAGGATACGGGTGGCACCGCGTTCGAGCAGGAACTTGCTGCCGGTCACCGTGCCGGTGGCACCGAGGAAGGTAAGCTGCATGGCATCGACCTCTGGGATCAGTCAGGCGTGGGTTGACCGCCAGGGCGCTACAGGCCATCGGACATGCCCGCCAAAGCGGCTCGTCCACGGATTATCGAAGCGCCGCCGCCTGCCGGCTTGATCCAGGTCAGAAAGGCTCGCGCCGCACCGGAAACTTGATGCAGGTCAGGTCGCCCGGGGCCAGGCGTTCTACAACAACCTTGTTGCCGGCTGGGATCGAGCGCTTGGGAGCAGGGTATGAACAGCAAGCATGACGATGACGACCTGGCCTGCCCACATTGGGTCGAGGCCCTGGATGACGGAACACCGGTGTTGATCCGCCCCCTGCGCGAGGAGGACCGGGAGCGGGGGCGGCGTTTCCTCGGGGCGATGGCCCACGACGTGCGCCACTTCCGCCGCCTGGCAGGGTTCGATGGCCGCGCGCCGTCGATGATCGACCGGCTGATGGACGTGGACCCTCACGGGTGCAGGGTGTTCGTCGCCCTGGTGCATGACACAGGCCAATTGTGCCAGATCGGCTTGAGCCGCTACGCGGCGATCCCCGGCAGCCAGGACTGCACCTGCGCGGTGGCGGTGAGCGAGCCCTGGCGGCGCAAGGGGCTGGGCAGGCTGCTGATGCGGCACCTGATCGATGCCGCCCGGAGCGATGGCTTGCACGGCATGGTGTCGCGCGACCTGGCGGGCAACTACGGGATGCACCGGCTTGCCAAGGCGCTTGGCTTTTCTGCCCGTTACCTGGACGGGGATGTCTCTGAGATCATCCATGAACTCGCACTGCGCGAGTGAGTGTCGATGCGGGACGGGCGTCAATGCCGGTCAGTCACGCGGCATGGGGCTGCCTTGCAGCCCATCGCCGGCAAGCCGGCTCCCACAAGGTACGAGTCGTACCCTAGATGATGCGGTTTGTAGGGACTCTGTGGGAGCCGGCTTGCCGGCGATGGGGCGCGAAGCGGCCCCTGTCGCTCACACCACCGCCTGCTCCGGCGTGATCACCAGCACGCTGGTCGGCAACTTGTACAGCATCCGTTCGACCGTGCTGCCGATATACCTGGCGACGCCGCGATGGTGGGTCCGCCCCATCACCACCACATCGATATCGTGATGCCCGACGAACAACGTCAGTACCTTGGCCGGGTCGCCCATGATCATGTGGCAGCGCTCGGGAGGAATGCCATTGCGTTCGGCCAACTGATTGAACTCGTCACCCTGCGCCGCGTGCAAGGTCTCGGCGGCGTTGGCGTCGAACAGGAACGAACGCCGGGCAAGGGTCTCGGCCTCCTGGTACATGGTGCCCAGATCGTAGACGTAGAGAAGCTCCATCTGCGCATTGCATTGCAAGGCCAGCTTCAAGGCTTCGCTGATGATGCGGTCATTGAACCCTTCGTACTGGTCTTGCGGCCGCGACAGGTCCACAGCCGCCAGCACCCTGCGCGGGAGGGCATGCCGGGTGGCACAGACGAAGTGCAGCGGCACCCGGCACTCGCGCAGCAGCCGGACATCGAGCGTGGTGAACAGCGCCCGCTGCAGGCGCGACGCCTGCTCGATATCCTTGATGAGCATGGCGAACGGATACTCGCGCAGGTGGGCGAGGATTTCATCGAGCACATCCTGCACCCAGACGACCTCGGTGGTCACCGTGAGCCCGTTGCGGCGCAGCGGCACGGCCTGGGTCTCGAGCCATTGGCGGTGTCGCTCCAGGTAGCCCTGGCGCATCGCCGCCAGGGCCTGCTCATCCACCAGCCCGGCCGTGGCCAGCCCTTCGAGGTAGTCGAACGCCACGATGTGCAGGGCCATGCCCTTGGCCTTGGCCAGGGCCGCGGCCCGTTCGTGGGCGGGGGTATGCTGCATCAGCGGGGAGGCGATGAGCAGCAGTCGTTGTTGGTCGGCCATGGCGCACCTCATGCTCGGGAGTCGTGCTTCGATGCTGCGCCTCCGCCCTGCTGCCCGCTTGACCTGTATCAAGATCGCATCGGCACCTAGCGGGCCGACATACGGTCGCGCGCGACCGGCCAATCCCGAGCGAAACATTGACACCGGTCAATGGATGCCCAGGGTTTTGGCGCACGCTAGGTGAACATTTCGAATGCCGATCACGGATCAGGAGGCGTTGCCATGGCTCGCATGAAAGCTGCGATCTTCGTCGACAAGAACAGAATCGTGCTGGACGAGAAACCCATTCCCGACGTGGGCCCCCTCGATGCGCTGGTGCGGATCACCACCACCACGATCTGCGGCACCGACGTGCATATCCTGCGTGGCGAGTACCCCGTGGCCAAGGGCTTGACCGTCGGCCACGAACCGGTCGGGGTCATCGAGAAACTGGGCGCCCAGGTCCAGGGCTTCAGCGAAGGCCAGCGGGTCATCGCCGGGGCGATCACCCCCAGCGGCCACAGCAACGCCTGCCTGTGCGGCTGCGCCTCCCAGGATGGGCCGGGCACCCGGCATGGCTTCAAGGCCACCGGGGGCTGGAAGTTCGGCAACATCATCGACGGTTGCCAGGCCGAGTACGTGCTGGTGCCCGACGCCATGGTCAACCTCTCGCCCATTCCCGACGGGCTTTCCGACGAGCAGGTGCTGATGTGTCCGGACATCATGTCCACAGGCTTTTCCGGCGCCGAACGCGGTGGCGTGAAGATCGGTGACGCGGTCGTCGTGTTCGCCCTCGGCCCCATCGGCCTGTGCGCGGTCGCCGGGGCACGCCTGATGGGCGCCACGACCATCATCGGCATCGACTCGATCGCGCCACGCATGGCCGTGGCACGCCAGCTCGGCGCGACCCATGTGGTCGACTTCAAGCAGGGCGACGTGGTGGAACAGATCATGGCCCTCACCGACGGCCGTGGGGTCGACGTGGCGATCGAGGCCCTGGGCACCCAGGCGACCTTCGAGTCGGCCCTGCGCGTACTACGTCCAGGGGGCACGCTGTCGAGCCTCGGGGTCTACGCCAGCGACCTGCGCATTCCGCTGGACGGTTTCGCCGCCGGGCTCGGCGACTACAGCATCGTCACCACCCTCTGCCCGGGCGGCAAGGAGCGCATGCGCCGCCTGATGCAAGTGGTCGCCAGCGGCCACGTCGACCTGTCGCCGCTGGTGACGCACCGCTTCAAACTCGACGATATCGAGGCGGCCTATGAACTGTTCGCCCATCAGCGCGATGGGGTCATGAAGGTGGCGATCACGCCCTGAATCCTCCTGCCACGCTGGGCATGGACGCTGTCACGCTTCATCGAATGTGCATGTACAGGTACGTCTGAACCTCACAGGCCTTGGCCTGGCGCAACCACGCGGAGGATGGCCGATGAACGTCTATATCGAGAAGCACCCACGACAGGGCCGTTGGTGGGTGCACATGGACCTGTGGCGCGTGGCCTTCAACAGCCACGAGGAGGCTCGCCAGTTCGTGGAACGCTTGAACAGCCGCCTCAACGCCCCGCATTCCCTGGCGATGATCGCTCCTTGCCCGGTCCCCCCGGATCACCTGCCCCGCCCAAGTGCCCGCGCGCACCCGACGGAGGCCTGACATGTACGAGCGGATCAACGCCAGGCTCATCGAACAACCGCCCCAGGATGCCGCGGCCCCGCCGATCCACCTGCACCCGCTCGCCTCTGTCTGCAAGGGCTGCAGGGTCGGCTCGCTGTGCCTGCCCACCGGCCTGCCCGAGCAGGACAATGGCCGCTTCAGCGCGCTGATCGGCCAGCGCATCAGGGTCAGGAAAGGTTGCGGCCTGTACCACGCCAACGACCCGTTGCAGTACCTCTACGCGATACGCTTCGGCAGCTTCAAGACCAGCCTCACCAATGCCGAGGGGCAGGGCCTGGTCATCAACTTCTGGATGCCGGGCGATGTGATGGGGCTGGATGCGATCAGCACCAACCGCCATGTCTGCGATGCCATCGCCCTGGAAGACAGCGAGGTCTGCCCCATCCCCTACCAGCGCCTGGAAGCGTTGGCCCGTGAGTTCCCCTTCCTGCAACAAAGCCTGAACCGCCTGCTCAGCCGGGAAATCGTCCGCGAGCACGAGCGCGTGCTGATGATCTGCAACCTCACGGCCGAGGAACGCCTGGCGAGCTTTTTGGTGGGGCTGTCCAGGCGCTTCGTCAACCGGGGCTATTCGGCCCACGGTTTCGTCCTGCGCATGTCGCGGGAAGACATCGCCTCCTACCTGGGGCTGCGCCTGGAAACCGTCTGCCGGGGCATCGCGCACCTGCGGCAACTGGAAATCGTGCGCCTGCGTGGGCGCGTCGTGGAGATCCTCGACCTGCCGGCGCTGATGGCGTTGGAACATGGCTACGGCAAGTCACGGTCACGCTCGGCGTGCGCCCGGCCCGCTGAGGACTGAGTGAAAAAAAGACGACAGGTTCGCCCCCATGCCAGTCAGTGACGCTTAACTGACTGGCATGGGGGCGAACGTTCAGTTTTGCCCGATCACCTGGGGCGAACGCTTCAGCACGCGCCGCTTGAAATCGGTCACCAGCATCAGGAACAACAGGCAGAAGCCGATATAGCCATTGAGCACGTACACCACGTTGATCAACGCATCGAAGGGTACGTTCAAGCCCACGGCGGTGCCGACCACGCAGAGCACGCACAGCAGCCCACGGTGCCGGGCACTGAACTCATCCGGCGCGAAACGCTTCACCGGCGCCCACAGCAGCGAAGCCGCTGTGGTGTAGATGGCCGCGAAGATGACCAGCGTCACCAGGCCAGACAGACTGGGGCTCAGCTTTTCAACCAGGATCAGCGAAGGAATTTGCGCACTGGCCACATCCTCCAGGTGCGCCGCCAGGCCGAGCATCATGGCCAGGACCGCCAGGGAGAACAGCACCATGCCCAGGACGGCGCCGCCACCGGCCTCGGCGCGATTGTTGCTGGTGCTGCCCAGGTTGGTCATGAAGGCCGCCAGCCACATCATGCAGAAGCCGACATAGGACAGGCACGCCGTGAACCAGCTGCTGCCGGCCTGCAGGACGGTCTTGTCCTCCACCAGGGGCTTGAGCGTGGCCGGGTACTGCTCCAGGCCTTCAGGTGCCATGAGCACACCCGCCACGCCGATGACGATCGCCAGCACCGAGAGCAGCGGGCCGATGGAGCCCACCACGCTGATCAGGCGGTTGAAGCCGAAGAACAGCGTCACCAGGGTCAGCCCGCCCATGAGGACGCCGCCATACCAGTTGGGCCAGCCGAACTGCTGGTTCAGGGCCGCCCCCGCGCCAGCGATCATGACCCAGAACGACATGTACAGGAACAACACCGAGAAGTAGTCGAAGAACGTCCCGATAGGCTTGCCGCAGTAATACCTGAAGATGTCTTTGGGTGCGGAAAACTGTTGCTCGTAACCCGCCATGACAAAACTCAGTGCCACGTAGGTGAATAGCAGGAACATGAGCGCGATACTGGCCAGGCCGGCATATTCGTAGGCCACGAAGTACTGCATGATTTCCTGGCCTGTGGCGAAGCCGGAGCCGATCAGCAGGGCGATACAGGCGCCACCGATGACGAACATTCGGGAAATGCGGGCGGGGGAATGTTGCTTATCCATTTTGACTACGTCCTCGTGCTTCTTTTTCTTATTGCTAGAAGTCGCTGTATTCCAGGCGCAGCAGGGCAGCGCGCAGCGCCCGAAGAACACTGGGTATGAAAGGCTTTTTTCGACAGTTGTAACGTGATCGAGCGGGTGGAAGGGCTGGGAGTGGTGGTTCTTCTCTTTGTTATCCAGCGTGGATTCGACAAGCAATGTACGTGCTGGTTTTGCCCACCGAACCTTCCGCTAACGCCGTTTGCGTGTCTGTTCGCGACACTTGGGAAGCGTGTACCAGAACAGGGGTGGCCAGTGGACGAGCAAGGTCGAGAATACCCTACCGTGCTCGGCCTACCGGCTCTGCCACGACAACCAAGTGCATACCCGCAATATCACACGCGTGCCGTTGATCTGCCCTCGGCGAACTGGTGGATACCGGTCACTGGGCCGCTGCGCGCCCCTTTCGCGCCACAAGGCCGCTCCCCCTTCTGTCATTCATCACTGTGCTTATGAGGGATCACCCTGCCCTTCGGACTGAGCTGTCGCGCAGAGAACATACGGTTGAGGCAGGCCCCTGTAGGAGCGAGCTTGCTCGCGAACAAGGGCGCAGCCCTTGCCGTACACCGGTGGAGTCAGGGCCGTCCTTCAGAACTGCCTGGCGATTGCCGCCACGATGATGCCTGCGGCAATCGCCGGCAGCGGTTTTCTCAGCGACAGCATGACGACCGCGGTCGCCAGCAAGGCCAGACGCGCGCCCATGTCGCCCGTCACCGCCAGCGGGGCGATGACCGCCACCAATACCGAACCCGACATGGCATTGATGAACTGCTGCACGCGGTAGTTGATCGGCACGAACGACATCACGAAAACGCCACCCCAGCGCGTGGCCAGGGTCACCACCGCCATGACCAGGATAATGACGAACGTGCCGAGGCCTGTGCTTTCGATACTCATTGCTTCTTCTCCATCCAGAGTGCTCCCAGCACACCACCGGCCAATGCCCCGACCACCACATGACTGTTTTCAGGCAGGTACGCGTACGCCAGGAGCGATGAGCACGCCGCAAGGCTCCAGATAACCAGCATGCGCAGGTTCTTTTGCCCACCGATCACCATTGCCAGCAGGAAGCATCCCATCACCATGTCGAGCCCCAGGCTGACCGGGTCCTGGATCGCGCTACCGAAGTACAGGCCCAGCCAACTGCCCAGCGCCCAGGCCGACCACAACGCGATGCCCCCACCCAACAAGAGCCCCAGGCCAGGCTTGCCGCGGTTGAAGGCCTGCATCGACATCGCCCAGTTGGCATCGGACACCACCAGCATCACCCCGTAGCGCCTGGCCCGGGGCAGGTCCTTCAACCAGGGATACAGGGTCGCGCCCATCAGCAGGTGCCGGGCGTTGATCGCGAACACCGTGATGACCAGCGGGACGATCGGTACATGCGTTCCCCACATATCGAGAACAGCGAACTGCGCCGCGCCGGCAAACACCAACGCACTCATCAGTAGTGTCGATACATCGTCCAGCCCAGTCTGGGCCGCAGCCAGGCCGAAGGCGACACCGAAGACAACGACGAACAGGGAAATGGGCAGAAGCTGCTTGAAGCCACCCCATACCTCGCCCGCGTCCAACCGCACGGGTCTATTTTCCACACTCAACGCAAACCTCTCCTCTTTTCTGTATGGGTGCTCAGGCATTGGGGCATATTTTGCTGGGCAGCCTTGATTCAGAAAAGCGAATAAGTGTTCGGCAGGCCAGGGGACACCCCCACTGGCCTGCTGTGATAGCGCTAATGCGCTATCGATCACCGCCCCTCGAACACCGGGCACGACGCCTTCTCGATGGCCGCTATCGCGTCGGCCTCAGTCATCACTCCCGACTCGGCCATGATCGCCAGCAGCGAGCGACCTTCGTTCACCGACTGGCGCGCCAGCTTGCTGACCTGGGCATAACCCAGGCGCGGCACCAGGGCAGTGGCCACGGCCATGGAGTCGGTGAGATGCGCCAGATTGCGTGCCTCATCCGCCTGGATACCAGCCACGCACTTGTCGCGGAAACGTTCGATGCCTTGAGTCAGCAAGGTGATGCTGTCGAACACCCGCGAGGCCACCACAGGCTCGAAGTGATTGATCTCAAGCTCGCCATACTGCACGGCCTGGGCCACGGCGACGTCGTTGCCGATCACTGCGAAACTCAGCTGGATCATCGCCATCGGCAGCACTGGGTTGACCTTGCCGGGCATGATCGACGAACCGGCCTGGGCTTCCGGCAGCTTCAGCTCGCCCAGGCCACCTACCGGGCCGGAAGACAATTTGGTCAGGTCAGCGGCGATCTTCGCCAGCGACGCCGAGCAGGTGCGCAACTCGCCGGAGACACGGGCGAACACGTCCATGTTCTGCATGGCATCGAACGGGTTGGCCGGGGCCAGGTACTCCACCTGGGTGATGCGTGCCAGGTGCTGGTACACCGCCGCACGGTAGTCGGCCGGGGCACCGAAGCCGGTACCGATGGCAGTGCCGCCCAGCGGCAGGGTACGCAGCTTGCCGCGCACGGCCACCAGCTCATCGGCCAGGCGGCGGGTCAGCGAGGCGTAGCCGGAGAACAGCTGGCCCAGGCGCATGGGCTGGGCATCCTGCAGGCAGGTGCGGCCCAGATGGAGGATGTCGGCGAACTGCACGGCCTTGGCCTCGAATACGGCCGCCAGCAATTTCACCTGCTCGATCAACCCACCGAGCATGGCATGGGTGGCGATCTTCAGTGCCGCCGGATACACATCGTTGGTCGACTGGGAGATGTTGACGTGGTCGTTGGGGTGCACCACGTCATAGCTGCCGGCGGCATGGCCGAGCAACTGCTGGGCGCGATTGGCGATGACCTCGTTGAAATTCATATTGGTCGAGGTTCCGCCCGAGCCCTCCATCAGGTCGACGATCAGCGAGTCGTCGCACTCACCAGCGATCAGCGACTGGCAGGCCTGCGCAATGGCCTCAGCCTGGGTGCCGCCGATCACACCGCAGTCGAGGTTAGCCAGGGCCGCGGCCCACTTGCACTGGGCGAAGGCATCGCGCAACGCCGGATAATGGGCGACGGTCAGCGGCGAGACGGTCAGGTTGTCGAACCCGCGTACGGAGTTCACGCCGTAGAGCTTGCTTGCCGGAATCTGCACATCGCCCACATAGTCCTGTTCGACGCGCACGTCGACACGGTCAAAAGTACTCACAGGTAGTTCCCTCATCGAATTTCACTAAAGCCTCGACCCCCTTGCCCAGCGCCTCGAGGCGCGGCAGGAAGGAGTCGAAGATGACGGTACGCGCCGACTCGCAGGCATCTGCGAAGAAGGCGCCGTATTCATTGCGTCTGGCCACCAGGTACAGCGAGCGCTCCAGGTTCAGCTCGGGTGCAAGGTGGGCGGTGACGTTATCCACCCAGGGCAAGGCCTGGAGAAAGCACATGGGGCTGGTCACCGCCCAACCGATACCCTCGGCGACCATGGCGGTCAGGGCGTCGGCGTTGTCCAGCTCCAGGCGGTTGGGTACGCGCACGTTGAGGCTGCGCAGGTGCCGCTCGATCTGCCGGCCCACCTGCGAGGTGCGGTTGAAACGCACCACCGGCAGCACATTGGCCAGCGCACGGACGTCCTCGATGCTGTGCAGCTGTTTGCCCAGGGTCTTGGGCGTGATCACGAAGTAGCGTTCGGTGAACAGGCGGTAGCGGATCACGTCGTTGGCATCCATCAGTGGGTCGCTGGTGACGATCAGGTCCAGGTCACGGCGCAGCAGCGATTCGCCCTGCTGCGGGCTCAAGCCCGTGCGCACCGACAACTGCGTCACCTGGCCGAGCATCTGCCGGGTGAACATCGAGCCGCAGGTGGCGGCGAAGGAGTCGACCAGGCCGATGCGCAGGTCGGGCTTTACCCCGCGCCCGGCATCCAGCACCTGGGCCTTGAGGTTGGACAGCTCCTCGCTGAGCAGCGCACCACGGTTGCGCAGGGCCAGGCCGAAGGGGGTCAGGGTCAATGGCCGCGTGGTGCGATCGACCAGCACGACCCCCAACTCGTCCTCCAACTGGCGGACCATTTGCGACACCCCGGACTGGGAGATCCCCATGCGGCTGGCCGCGCCCGACATGCTGCCCTCCTCGGCCACGGCGATGAACACCTGTACTGCGTGCATGTCGATCAGTCGATTGGCTGGCATGGGATCTTCCTTTTTAGCGTTAGCGGATCAGTGCGCGTTGGCCGGCCGCTCATCGGCCGTGGCCGCAGCCTGGGCCTCGGGACTGACCGCTGCAAGCTGCTCCTGGCTGGTCTCGGGGGCGAACAGGTGACAGAACACCCCGCCGAACACCAGCACACCGACGCACACTCCCAGCGCCGTATGCACCCCCAGGTGCTGCACGGCGATCGGCAGCAAGAAGGTGGCGAAAGCCGAACCGAAGCGACTGGCGGCCACCGCCATGCCGATACCCGAGGCCCGCAGGTGGGTGGGGAACAGCTCGCCGGGGTAGACGAACTCCAGGTTGACTGCTGCCGCCAGCACGCAGGCGAAGAAGCCGAAGGCGATGATGGTGCCCAGCGGCCCGAGGCCGGCCCAGGCCAGCGCGGCCAGGCCCACGGCACTGAGGTAGAAGGTGCCGACCAGGAATGCCCGGCGCGAGATGCGGTCGATGATCAGCAAACCGAGCAGCGCACCGATCATCAGCAGCACGTTGTACACCAGGCCGCCGACGAACTTGTCCTGTACGTTGAGCGCTTCCAGCACCCGGGGCGAGAACGTACCCAGGGCGAAGAACGGGATCACCTGGCAGGTGTAGAACACGCAGCCGACCAGGGTGTTCTTGCGCCAGCGCTTGCTCATCAGTTCGTTGAAACCGCCGCGCTTGCTTGGCGTGACGGGTGCTGTCGGCAGGCTCACGTTCGGGCCGAACTTGGCGCGCACGATGGCCAGCGCTTCCTCCCTACGGCCACGGGCCACCAGCCAGATCGGCGACTCTGGCACGCCCAGGCGCAGCGGCAGGATCAGCAACGCCGGCACACCGCTCAACGCCAGCATCACCCGCCAGGCGTCCGGGCCGATATCACGGATGGCGAAGCCCACCAGGTAGGCCGCCACGTACCCCGCCGCCCAGGCTGCCGCGAGCACGCTGAGCAGGCGACCACGGTAACGACGCGGGGCGAACTCGGTGACCAGCGACTTGCTCACCACATAGTCGAAGCCCAGCACCAGGCCCAGCAGCAGACGCAGCACCAGCAACTGCTCCGGTGAGGTGACGAAGAACTGCGAGGCCGAGATACCTGCGAACAACAGCATGTCCCAGGCAAAGATGGTGCGACGGCCGAACTTGTCGGCCAATGGCCCGGCAAACAGGCTGCCGAGGAACAGGCCCGCCAATGACGCCGCGCCGAGCAGCCCCATCCATAGCGCATTCAATTGCAACGGCCCCGCCGCCATGCTGACCGCGATGCCGATGATCCCTAGCACGAATCCGTCACTGAATTGACCGCCTGTGCCACTGAACACCGTCCGCAGGTGGAAGCGGCTCAGGGGGAGGTCTTCGAACGAAACTGGACTACTCATTCGTGTCTCCACTTGCTTCTTGTAGTAGTTGTGGGCCGGCCCGGGTGGCCGGTTGCGAATGAGTCTACGGCTGCACAATCAGCAAAACAGCAGGTGTGTTCGGAGTATCAGGATCCTTGATACTAGCGGCCACGAACACTGATGGAGGTGCCTTTTATCGGGCTCGCGGCGTTGCTCGGTAGCGTCAGGAGCTTCGTGGAGCGAGGCTATCTACACCTGGCCAGTGACAGGCGCAGGATGGCGTTCGCTCACGGAGAGGGGGCAAGCAGAAATGTTGTAAAGCACAACCTCGACAAACGCCGCTGCGCTGCCAGTTCGAACAGCGTGGCCAGGCAGGGCAGGTGGAAGTGCTCGGTCATGCGCTCGACCGAGTCCCAATGTCCGGTGATGATCCAGGCCTCGCTCGAGGACTCCCGGCGAGCCAAGGTATAAGCCACGCAGCCGGACGTGCGATTCAGCGCTTGCAGCAGTGTTTCCAGCCTCCCCCGAAGGTTCGCTGCCACCCCATTGGCCGAGTCGATTTCCACTGTGTTGATTGCAACCAGGCCCATGGCGCTATCGCTCCGCCGTTCATTTCGCCAGTAGTTGATCCGCGACCTTGAAGGCTTCTTCCTCGGTGTTCACTACCAACAGCGGATAGCCCCAGAAGGCTTCGAACGTGCTGGCGAACGACCTGGCGGCTTTCTGTTTTTCAGCATCGGGCTCGACGAGCACCTGCCCTCTGACGAAAGCGCGCAAGGCGGCCTTGTGACGCTTCATCCAGAGCGACAATCGCTTGCGTTCTTCGTGGGAATGCTCATGCGCCTGCCGGTCTGCGTTTTCCGCATCCAGTAACACGAAAGGCTCCTCGCGGGCCAACAGCGCTTCGAACGCGGCAAAGCCCTCGTCGCCGGTATCGATGCCGGCACCGCCGATCTTCATCCAGACCAACGGGAAATAGGTGGAATTCAAAAGCATCGGGCTCGTCCTCTGGGTTGGCTCCTGAAAAAACAAGGCGTCGACGACGCCGTTGCACAATAACGACGCTCCCCGTGGACGTCATTGCGTAATCTTGTCATTCTGTTTTTCATTTCGGCCAAAGGCATCCGCCTTCCACAGGAACAAGCATCGTGCAGCCGACTGCCACAGAGGACAGCCCGCATTCGTGGGACATCGATGGCATTGCCCGTCAGGTCATCGCCTTGAATGCCTCCTGGGTGGGCAGGGACTGGGAGCACGCACCTCACCGCCATCGCAAGGCGCAGTTGATCTACTCGGTGCGAGGCATCCTCAATTGCGAGGTAGAGACCGGGCTGTGGATCGTGCCACCGCAGTGCGCACTGTGGATCCCGGGCGACATGCTGCATTCGGTCCGGGGGTCGGGAGAAACCGAGTGCTATTGCCTGTTCGTCGAACCGCAGGCCATCGAAGGTTTACCTAGTGCCTGTTGCACCCTGGCCGTGTCGCCCTTGCTCCGCGAATTGCTGCTCAAGGCGACGGGGTTCGAAACGCTGTACGCCGAGCAGGGTCCGCAGGCGCGGTTGATCGCGACCTTGCTGGACGAGTTGTGCGAAGCTCCCGTCGAAGACCTGCATCTACCGACGCCGAGCGACCGCAGGCTGCGCCAGTTGACGCGAATGCTGCTGGCCGATCCGGCCAGCAAAACACCGAGTGGTGAATGGGCCAAGCGCATCGGCATGAGCGAACGCAGCATGAGCCGGCTGTTGCTGCAGCAAGTCGGCATGAGTTTCGGCCGCTGGCGGCGGCAGTTGCACGTGATCCTTTCGTTGCAACGCCTGGCCAGGGGCGAGAGCGTGCAGACGGTTGCGCTGGCGCTGGGCTATGAAAGCGCCAGTGGCTTCGTCACTATGTTCCGCAAGGCGATGGGCAAGCCGCCGGCACGCTATCTGCTCGAACGCGGCACCAGCGGTGAGGCAGGTGCTGCGCGCAGCATCGTGCTTGTGCCAGCGTATTCAACCACGCCCAGCACGCCCTGACCCACTACAGCCGTAGTAGATACGGATCCCCCCGTCTCAGCGATACTGCACGCAAACCCGCCCCCGGAGACTCATCAGCTGCCCAGGCGGTGTGATGACAAGGACTACAAAACTTCCCACCAATCACGTACGGTGCCCCCTGCCCCACGCCACTGAGGTCATCACTCATGGAGCACAAGTCTCTGCGCGACGCCTTCACCGGCTTGCCGATCTTTTTCGAAGTGGCCCGCGAGCGCAGCTTCACCAAGGCCGCAGCCCGCCTGGGCATGTCGCAGACTGCCGTCAGCCACGCGGTGCGCACCCTCGAAACGCGGCTCGGGGCCCGCCTGCTGGTGCGCAACTCACGGACCGTCACGCCCACCGAGGCTGGCGAACAACTGCTGCGCACGGTGGCGCCGGAGATGGCAATGATCGACGGCGAGCTCGAGGCCATGAACGACCTGCGCGACAGCCCCACCGGAACGATCCGCATCACCGCCTCGGACCATGCGGTGCGCACGGTACTGATGAGCAAGCTCAAGCAGTTCCTGCCCCAGTACCCCGGCATCAAGGTCGAGCTGTTCACCGACAACGGGTTCGTCGATATCGTCGCCGAGCGCTTCGATGCTGGCGTGCGCCTGGGTGAATCGTTGGCACAGGACATGATCGCGGTACGCATCGCCCCCGATGCACGATTCGCCGTGGTGGCCAGCAAGGCGTACCTGGCGCGCCATGGCGCACCGCAAGTGCCCGAGGACCTGCTGCAGCACAACTGCATCAATATCCGCCTGCCCACCCATGGCAACCTGTGGCCCTGGGAATTCAGCAAAGAAGGACGCTCGCTGAACCTCAAGGTCGAAGGCCAGCTGGTGTTCAACACCACCTTCGATATTCTCGACGCCGCCCTGGCCGGGTTGGGGGTCGCCTACCTGCCCGAGGAGCTGCTGGCCGCCCACCTGCAGGCCGGCGACCTGATCAGCCTGCTCGACGACTGGTGCCCGGTGTGGCCGGGCCTGCACCTGTACTACCCCAGCCGCCGACAGCCTTCCGGTGCCATGGCGTTGCTGATTGGCGCCTTGCGTCTCGACTGACTTATCAATCTGATACATAGCTACATGCGCTTTATGCGGGTTTTTATTGACCCCGCTGATACCTAGACTCTACCGCCTGTCGTATTTCCAGGCCGCGAAGCCAATGAACATCACCCAGCCCTCCCCCTGCGCTCCCCAGGGGCACCGACCGACGCCGCCAGCCCGCCCCTGAGGCAGGCCACGTCAGCGCCCATTACACTGGAACAGCCAACCCGAGGAGACCGGCCAATGGCCAAGGAGCCCTACAGCCAATTGCTGGCCCTGGTCGCCGTGGCGCGTGAACGCAGCTTCACCCGTGCCGCCGCGCAACTGGGCATGTCGCAGTCGATGCTCAGCCACACCATCCGCACCCTGGAGGCGCAGATGGGCGTGCGCCTGCTGACGCGCACCACCCGCAGCGTGTCGGTGACCGAGGCGGGCGAGCGTCTGCTCGCCTCGGTGGCGCCCAGGCTCGAAGCCATCGAAGCGCAATTGCACGCCGTGGCCGAGTTCGGCGACACGGTCAGCGGCACCTTGCGTATCACGGCCAGCGACCATGCCATCGACACACTGCTGTGGCCCAAGCTGGCACCAGTCCTGGCCCAGCATCCGCGGCTGCACCTGGAACTGCACGCCGACTATGCCTTCACCGATATCGTCCAGGGCCGCTTCGACTTTGGCGTACGGCTCGGCGACGGCTTGGCCAAGAACATCTGCGCGGTGCCCATCGGCCCGCCCTTCGGCATGGCCATCATCGGCACGCCCGCTTACTTCGCCACCCGCGAGCGCCCCCGAACCCCTGCCGACCTGATGACGCACGCGTGCATCAACCTACGCCTGCCCACCCACGGCAACCTCTATGCCTGGGAACTCAAGCACGGCGAGCAGGAGATGAACGTGCGCGTGCCGGGCCGCCTGGTGTTCAATGGCATCTACCAGGTGCTCAATGCGGCGCTCGATGGCCATGGCCTGGCCTATGTGCCCGAGGACCTGGCCCGACCGCACCTGGAGTCCGGGCGCGCCCTGCCGGTGCTGGAGCAGTGGTGGCGCAGCTTTCCGGGCTTTCACCTCTATTACGCCGCGCACCGGGAAACCTCGCGGGCCATGCAGGTGGTGATCGACGCCTTGCGGCTGGCGGATTGAAGCTGCGCAGGCGATTTATCAATCCCATCGCTAGGTCCTAGCGATGGCGGCTAGGCCTTGGCCCAGCGACGCTGTGCTAGCGTTTCGGGATTGGGCGTGCTTGGCCCTCCTCCCTACAAGAAAAATCGACACATCAACCGACTGATTACGGGTGAGCCATGGAGCTGAAAATCAACCAACGGACCTATCAGGTCGATGCCGAGGCCGACACGCCCTTGTTGTGGGTGATTCGCGACGACCTGGGGCTGACCGGCACCAAGTATGGCTGTGGCCTCGCCCAGTGCGGCGCCTGCTCGGTGCTGGTCGATGGCAACGTCGTGCGTGCCTGTGTCACCCCGGCGGCCGCTGTGGTCGGGCGTGAGGTGACCACCATCGAAGCGATCGAAGCCGACGAGGTGGGCAAACGGGTCGTGGCCGCGTGGGTCGAGCACCAGGTGGCCCAGTGCGGCTATTGCCAGTCTGGCCAGGTGATGGCGGCGACCGCGCTGCTCAAGCACACGCCAAGGCCCAGCGACGAGCAGATCGACGCCGCGATGGTCAACCTCTGCCGCTGCGGCACCTACAACGCCATTCATGCCGCCATGCATGACCTGGCCCAAGGGGGTAAGGCCTGATGAAGACGCGCATCGAAACCCCTGAAGACCTGCTGCACCTGCCCGTGGGCGAAACCGTCAACCTGTCCCGCCGACGCTTTCTCGCCGGCACCGCCGTGGGTGCGCTGGTACTGGGTTTCGGCCTGCCACTGGGGTCGGCCCGTGTGCAGGCCGCCGCCGCGACCACCGAGCGTGGCACCCAGGTGCCTGCCTTCCTGGAGATCCGCCCGGACAACACCGTGCGCCTGCTCAGCCCGTTCATGGAGGGCGGCCAGGGGACCTACACCTCGATGGCGCAGATCGTCGGCGAAGAACTGGATGCCGACCCGGCCACCTTCCTGGTCGAGAGTGCACCGCCCGGCGAGGCCTACGTGGTCATGGAGAACGGCATGCGCATCACCGGAGGCAGCATGTCAGTACGCATGAGCTACCCGACCATGCGCCGCCTCGGCGCCCTGGCCCGGAACATGTTGCTGCAGACCGGCGCCGAGCACTTCGGCGTGCCGCTGGGTGAGCTCTCCACCGAGCCCGGCAAGGTGGTCCATGCCGCCTCGGGCCGTACCATCAGCTATGGCGAACTGGCCGAGCGCGCCATGGACCTGCCCGTGCCGGACCCGGCCACCGTCAAGCTGCGCGACCCCAGCCAGTTCCGCTGGATCGGCAAGCCGGTCAAGCGCGTCGATGCCTACGACAAGTCCACCGGCAAGGCCCAGTACAGCATCGACATCAAGGTCGACGGCATGCTGCATGCCGCCGTGCAGCACGCACCGCGCCTGGGCATGACCGTCGGCGGCCTGCGCAACGCAGCGCAGGTCAAGGCCATGAAGGGCGTGCATTCGGTGCACCAGTTGCCAGGCGCGGTGGCGGTGGTCGCCGAACGCTGGTGGCATGCCAAACGCGCAGCAGAGGCGCTGCAGGTCGACTGGCAGGAGCCGGGCCCGGACTCGAAGGTGCGGCCGATGCCCAAGGACTTTTCCAGCGACGCCTGGCGCGAGCACCTGGCCGCCCAGCCCGGCCCAGGGCGCGACGACGAGAAGGAAGGCGATGTGGCTGCTGCCCTGGCCAGCGCCAAGACCACGGTCGAGGCCACCTACCATAACCAGTACCTCAACCATGCCCAGCTGGAGCCACCGTCAGCGACGGCACGCTTCAACCCTGACGGCTCGCTGGAGGTCTGGCTGCCCAACCAGGCGCCAGACATGTTCCGCGACGACATCGCCAAGCGCACCGGGCTCGAGCCTGCGCGGATCACCCTGCACTCGCCCTTGCTGGGGGGCTTCTTCGGCCGGCATTTTCTTTACGACTCGGCCAATCCCTACCCGCAGGCGATCACGCTGGCCAAGGCGGTCGGCCGCCCGGTCAAGGTGATCTGGAGCCGCGAGGAGGAGTTCTTGCGCGATGTCCTGCGCCCCATGGCCGTGGTCAAGTTCCGCGCCGGGCTGGATGACAAAGGCCTGCCGGTGGCCCTGGAAGCCGTGAGCGCCACCGAAGGCCCTACCGAAGCCATCGCCGGCAAGCAGGGCGAGAAACTCGACCCCAGTGCGCTCGAAGGGCTGGCGGGCAAGGCCTATGCCATCGCCAACAAGCGCATCGCCCAGGTCTACGTCAAAGGGCCTGCCATGCTCGGCTACTGGCGCTCCGTGGGTAACTCCTTGAACGACTTCTTCTACGAGGCCTTTCTCGACGAATTGGCCGACAAAGGCGGTCACGACCCCTTCGAGCTGCGCCTGCACCTACTGCGCGACAACCCGCGCCTGAGCGACCTGCTGCAGGCGGTCGGCGAGCTGTCCGGGGGCTGGAAACGCGGCCCGTTCACCGCCGAGGACGGCAGCAAGCGCGCCCGTGGCGTGGCCATGGCCTCGCCGTTCGGCTCGGAGGCGGCGGTGATCGCCGAGGTGTCGATCGACGACGGCCAGGTCAAGGTCCACGACATCTGGCAGGCGATCGATCCGGGCAGCATCGTCAACCCAGCGATCATCGAGGCCCAGGTCAACGGGGCCGTGGCCCTGGGCCTGTCGCAAGCGCTGCTGGAGGAAGCGGTGTGGCGCGATGGCATGCCGCGGGCACGCAACTACGACCAGTACCCGATCCTGCCGCCGTCGCGCATGGCCCGGGTGCATGTGCGTATCGTCGAGAGCGGCGCGAAGATGGGCGGCATCGGCGAACCGCCGCTGCCAGCGGTGGCGCCCGCCGTGGCCAATGCGGTGGCGCAACTGACCGGCCAGCGTATTCGCAGCATACCGCTGAGCCGCCATACGTTCGGCTGACGCGCTGGACGATCGCTGATGCGCAAGATCCGCTGGCAGGCCGCGCAAGCCAGCACAGACACCATAGAGGCTTCGCGACACCCATGGAAAGCATCGACCTGCTCGTACTGCGCACCACCCGCGACTGGCTCGCCGCTGGCGAGCGCGTCCTGCTGGCCACCGTTGCCCGCACCTGGGGCTCGTCGCCACGGCCTGTCGGCTCGATGATGGCGCTGCGCGGCGATGGGCGCGTGGTGGGCAGCGTGTCCGGTGGTTGCATCGAGGACGATCTCATCCACCGCCACACCACGGCCTATGGCGGGCCCGGCATGCACGGCGACCTGCCGCAGGTGGTCCGCTATGGTGTCAGCGCCGACGAGGCCCATCGCTTCGGCCTGCCCTGCGGCGGTACGCTGGAGCTGGTCCTGGAGTTCCAGCCGGCCGTGGACAGCCTGGACGAACTCCTCGCCAGCCTCGACACGGGCAACCTGGTACGCCGCGAACTGGACCTGGCCAATGGCGAAGTCAGCCTCACCCCGACCCCGGTTCCAGACCAGTTCAGCTTCGACGGGCAGCGCATGGTCAATACGCTCGGCCCAGGGTATCGCATGCTGCTGATCGGTGCCGGTGCGCTGGCCGAGTACCTGGCGACCATGGCCCTGTTCAACGGTTTCAACGTGTCGGTCTGCGATCCCCGCCCCGAACACCAGGCCGGCTGGCACCTGCCGGGCGTCGAGCAGATCGTCGGCATGCCAGATGACGTGGTCAGGGCCTTCGTCCCGGACCAGCGCACCTGCATCATCGCCCTCAGCCACGACCCCAAGCTCGACGACCTCGCCCTGCTCGAAGCCCTGCACAGCCCGGCGTTCTACATTGGCGCGATTGGCTCGCGGCGCAACAGCCAGCTGCGCCGCGAGCGCCTGATCGAGCATTTCGGCGAAACCGAGGCGTCGCTCAAGCGCCTGCATGGCCCTATCGGCATCTACATCGGCAGCAAGACACCGGCCGAGATCGCGGTCAGCGTCATGGCCGAAGTCCTTGCCAGCAAGAATGCCGTCGCCCTGCCCGGTGAAATCAGCGTGTCCAGGGCCAAGCGCGCCAGGGAGCGCCAGGTGCTGACGACCTAGCGAATGCCGGTCAGTTAACTTTCAGCCGGCATTTTTGGGGCCGCTTCGCGCCCCATCACCGGCAAGCCCCACAAGGTTCGGCGCCAGTCATGAGTTGAGCGCTGTCCCTGTGGAAGCGGCTTCGGCAAGTCCGCGTGCTTCCCGTTGCCATTGAGGTCGGCCATGTCGATGGCCAGCGGCAACATCGCGGCGAAGGCATGGGCCGCCTCGGTATCGGCCAAGGTAATGGCAAAGCGGCGTTCGCCGCCGGTCATCCACATGGGTGATTCCTTGGTAATCTCGGGCATTGCCCCCGCCAGCGGGGCTCAGGCGACCTTGGGCGCTGGCGCGCGCGAGGTCAGGAAGGTCAGCAAAGCCGCAAGCAGCAGCACGGCCGCACTCACGACGAAGGTGCTCTGGTAGCCGCTGGCATCGAACAATACGCCGCCCATGGTAGACCCCAGGGCAATGGCCAGCTGGATGACCGCGACCATCAGCCCGCCGCCAGCCTCGGCATTGTGGGGCATGGCCTTGGCGATCCAACTCCACCAGCCCACCGGCGCCGAGGTCGCTATCAGGCCCCACAGGCCCAGCAGCGCCACGACCGCCGCAGCCCAGCCACCGAGTGGAATCAGCGTCAATGCAATGGCCGCCATCACCACTGGAATGACCATCAGCGTCCCGTACAGGCCGCGCCGCAGGACGCTGCCGATCAACAGGGTCCCGATGAAACCGGCGACGCCGATCACCAACAGGATGAGCGACAAGGTGGACACGCCGACCTGCGTCACCTTCTCGAGGAACGGCCGCACATAGGTGAACAAGGCGAACTGGCCCATGAAAAAGGCACCGCAAGCAGCCATGCCCAATGCCACGGCCCGGTTCTTGAGCACCGTGAAGACATTGCTCGCAGCCGACGGGCGCTGCGGGACCTGCATGGCCGGTAGGCTCACCCATTGCCAGACCAGGGCAATCGCCGCCACCGGCACCAGGCAGAAGAACGCACCACGCCAGCCCATGATCGACCCCAAGTAGCTACCCAGCGGCGCCGCGATCACCGTGGCCAGCGCATTGCCGCCGTTGAAGATCGCCAGGGCACGCGGCACCTGGTGGGGCGACACCAGGCGCATGGCCGTTGCCGCCGACAGGGACCAGAAGCCACCGATGACCACACCGATGAGCGCACGGCCGACCATATAGACCAGGTAGTTCGGCGCCAGCGCGACGACGGCACCCGACAGGGCCATCACCCCGGTCAGCAGCAGCAACAACGTCTTGCGGTTCATGCCGCCGGCCAACGCGGAGATCGACAGGCTGGTCAACACGGCGAACACGCCGGAGATGGCGATACCTTGCCCGGCCATCCCCTCCGTGACCTGGAGATCGGCCGCGATTGGCGTCAGCAGGCTGACGGGCATGAACTCGGAGGCGATCAGCGCGAACACGCACAGCGACATCGCGAAGACACCGCTCCAATGGGCAATGGGTGCCTGCGTCTGGTCGTTTGAGGATAGGGTTCTCTCGATGTTTTCAGTCATCTGCTACAGCTGGAATAGTCAGGAAAAAGGAGCCCGGTGATGGCAGGCGTTGGAAATGGTGGAACATGCCGGGCCCCATTACTAGCTAATGAATGCTTAAAGGGGATATAAGACCTACTAATCAGTCAAGTGTGGGACGCAGCAGCCATGGTCAGACGAAACCTCAACGATCTGTTGTCATTCGTGACCGTTGCCCGGGAAGGCAGTTTCACCCGCGCCGCCTCGCTGCTGGGCGTGACCCAGTCCGCCCTGAGCCAGGCAATCAGCGGGCTGGAAGCGAGGCTGGACATCCGCCTGCTCACCCGCACCACGCGCAGCGTGTCGCCTACGGCAGCCGGCGAGCGCCTGTTGAAGGCGATTGGTCATCGCTTCGACGAAATCGAAGCAGAGCTCGACGAGTTGACCGAGATGCGAGACAAGCCTGCAGGTACCGTGCGGATCACCTGTGGCGAGCATATTCTGCGCACCTACCTGCTTCCCAAGCTCACGCCCCTCTTGCGCGAGTACCCCGACATCAAGATGGAGTTCGACATCAACTACGGCTTTCGCGATATCGTTGCCGACCGTTTCGACGCGGGCGTGCGCCTGGGCGATACCGTCGACAAGGACATGATCGCGGTTCCCATCGGCCCACCCTTGCGCATGGCCGCTGCAGCCTCCCCGGCGTACTTTGAAGGTCGCCCCGTTCCCAAGACCCCACGCGACCTGCTCAAGCACAGCTGCATCAACCAGCGCATGCAGTCGGCAGGTGGGCTGTACGTCTGGGAGTTCGAGCGGCGTGGCCAGCCGTTGAATGTGCGGGTGGACGGCCAGCTGGTATTCAACACCTCGCCCAGCATGGTGGATGCTGCATTGGCAGGCCTGGGCATCGCGTTTCTTCCCGAGGAGGAATTCGCCCCGCACCTGGAGGATGGCCGTCTGGTTCGCGTACTGGAAGACTGGTGCGCGCCGTTCCCGGGTTATCACTTGTATTACCCGAGTCGTCGGCAGCCATCCCATGCGTTTACCTTGGTCGTCAATGCTCTGCGTATGTGACAGGCCGCTTTTGAAGGCAGAGGATGCATACCGATGCAGCGGCCATTGGCGCTACAAGAAGTCATGCACACTCTGCAGGGCAGTGAAAAGAAAGCGATTGCAGCCACCAACGTGACTTAGGCGGTAGGGCGACTACCTACAACCCAGAAACGAAAAAGCCCCGCAGATCTTAATCTGTGGGGCTTCTCTATGTATGGCGGAGAGATAGGGATTTGAACCCTAGGTACCCGCGAAGGTACAACGGATTTCGAATCCGTCCCGTTCGACCACTCCGGCATCTCTCCAGTGGCGCGCATCATACCAGCGATTTCGCGAAAGGCAAACCCTTCTTTGAAAAAATTCGCGTGGTATCAGGCGCTTGCGTGCGCGTAGCGCTTAGAGCGGCACGCCCAGGCGCTGGGCCACTTCTTCGTAGGCTTCGATGACACCACCGAGGCCCTGGCGGAAGCGGTCCTTGTCCATCTTCTTGCGGGTTTCCTTGTCCCACAGGCGGCAGCCGTCGGGGCTGAACTCGTCGCCCAGGACGATCTGGCCGTGGAACAAGCCGAATTCCAGCTTGAAGTCGACCAGCAGCAGGCCGGCGTCGTCGAACAGCTTGCTCAGCACTTCGTTGACCTTCAGCGACAGCTGCTTCATGGTCGCCAGCTGCTCGGCGGTGCCCCAGCCGAAGGCGATCACGTGGGATTCGTTGATGAAGGGGTCGCCTTTCTCGTCGTTCTTGAGGAACAGTTCGAAGGTCGAAGGCTCGAGCTTGATGCCTTCCTCGACGCCCAGGCGCTTGACCAGGCTGCCAGCGGCATAGTTACGCACCACGCACTCGACCGGGATCATGTCCAGCTTCTTGACCAGGCTCTCGTTGTCGCCCAGCAGCTTGTCGAACTGGGTCGGGATGCCGGCTGCTTCGAGCTTCTGCATGATGAAGGCATTGAACTTGTTGTTCACCATGCCCTTGCGGTCGAGTTGTTCGATGCGCTTGCCGTCGAACGCCGAGGTGTCGTTACGGAACAGCAGGATCAAGCGGTCGGCGTCGTCGGTCTTGTAAACCGATTTGGCCTTGCCGCGGTAGAGTTCTTCGCGTTTTTCCATGATGGGCTCCGCTTGCTTGAGTGGGTGGGCTAGGCGATTTCACGCCAGTCGAGCCCGTGTTCCTGGTTCGCCACCTGGAGCCAGTCCGGGTCGCACCCCAGGGTGTCGACGAAGCACTGGCGGGCCAGTTGTGGCCGGTTGTTCTTGCTGCTGAGGTGGGCCAGCACCAGGTGCTGCAGGTGTTGCCAGCCCAACTCGGCCACCAGGCTGGCGGCCTGGTGGTTGTTCAGATGTCCCTGGCTGCCGCCGACCCGTTGCTTCAGGAAGTACGGGTAATGTCCGCGGGCCAGCATGTCACGGCAGTGGTTGGCTTCGATCAGCAGTGCATCCAGGCCTTGGTAGCGGTCCAGCAGGCGCCCGTCGTAGGAGCCCAGGTCGGTGAGCATGCCGAAGCGCCGACGCCCGTCGCTGAGCACATATTGCAGCGGCTCGAACGCATCGTGCTCGACCCGCGCCGCGCTGACCTGCAGGTCGCCGATGCACAGGTTGTCGCCACAACCGAGAAAACCGGCCACCTCCACCGGCTTGCGCATGCCGCGCAAGGTACCCTGGCTGAGGTAGACCGGTACATTGTAGCGCCGTGCCAGCAATCCGACGCCATGCACGTGGTCGGCATGTTCGTGGGTCACCAGCACGGCGCTCAGTTGCGTCGCCGATACGCCGAGCAGCGCCAGGCGCCGCTCGGTCTCGCGCAAGGAAAAACCGCAATCGACCAGGATGAAGGTATCACCACTGGCGATCAGCGTGCCGTTTCCCTGGCTGCCGCTTCCCAGTACCGCGAAGCGCACTTAGCCCAGGTGGTCCTGGATCATGCTCAGCACGCGGCGAGCCACATCGGCCGGGGCCACGGTGTTGATGTCCTTCTCGACAGTGACCTGGACGCTCTCGGCGACCTTGCTCAGGCGCACCTGGTAGCGTTCGGCGCGGGCTTCACGCTCTTCCTGGGTCGGCGCGCTGCCGAACAGGCGGCTGAAGAAGCCAGGCTCGTTCTGCTTGTCGTCGGGCTTCTCGGACAGGTTGATGTAGTAGAGGCCCAAGCTGCGGTTGATGTCCTCGACCCGCCATTCGCCCTGCTCCAGGGCACGGCCCACGCTGGACCAGGCGCGGTCCAGGTCGGCGCCCAGGTACAGCACCGGGTTGCCGCTGCCGTCCTCGCTCAGGCTGACACGGCTCGGCGCGTCGAAGTCGCGGGCGGCCAGCAGCGAGACCGAACCGCCCTTCTCGGCGCTGCGGTTCATGCTGGCCAGCATTTCGTCGACCAGCAACGCATCGGCACCGGTGTTGGTGGAGCTGGACGGGAAGTCGGGCTCGGCAGTGCTGCCAGCCGGACGCTCGACACTGACGATGTAGACCTCGGAGGTATTGCGCTGCACGCCAGGCTCCATGCGCACACGGACGCGCACTTCACTGTCACCGCTGCTGGCGGTGCTGGCCAGACGCTGGCCGAGGGAGGCGGACAGCTCGTCGAAACGCTGCCAGGTGGTATTGAATTCACCGGTCTGCGGACGCTCCTCGGCGATGCGGAAGCCGTTGTCCTCGAAGAACTGGTGGGCCACCGGCCAGACTTCGGCAGGCGAGCGCTGGGCCAGTACCCAGCGGCTGTTGCCGCTGCGCTGCAGGCTGAAGTCGCTGACCTCGGCGGCGGTCGACAGCGGCTGCGGCCGGGGTACCTCGAACTCGCCGGTGACGCGGTCGTCGGCGACGTTGCGCGGGATCGGCAGCAGCGGGTCGAGACGCTTGACGTTGCTGGCGTCCGGCGGCAGTTGCATCGGCGCGGTCGGGTGCGCCTGCAGGTAATCGCTGCCGCGGTCGCGGAAATAGCCATCCTCGCCCCACAGCCAGCCGCAACCGCTGGTGCTGGAGATGATCAGGGCGAGGGTGGAAAGGCCAACCAGTCGCTTCATGCGGTGTACTTCCTCGATTAAACCAGCACGCCGGACTGGCGCAGGGCCTGGCGGACAACGTCGTGGCAGGATTCGCTCAGCCAGGTCAGCGGCAGGCGGATGCCCGGTTGCATCAGGCCCATCTCGACGAGCGCCCACTTCACCGGGATCGGGTTGGCCTCGCAGAACAGGTGCTTGTGCAGTGGCATGAGTTTTTCGTTGATCGCGCGGGCCTTCTCGGCATTGCCCGCAAGGGCGGCCTCGCACAGGTCGGCCATTTCGCGCGGGGCGACGTTGGCGGTGACGGAGATGTTGCCCTTGCCGCCCAGCAGGATCAGCTCGACGGCGGTCGGGTCGTCGCCGGACATGACGATGAAGTCGTCGCTCACGCCCTCGAGGATCGCCTTGGCGCGGGCCAGGTCGCCGGTGGCTTCCTTGATGCCGATGATGTTCGGCACCTTCGACAGGCGGATCACGGTCTCGGCCTGCATGTCGCAGGAGGTGCGGCCGGGCACGTTGTAGAGGATCTGCGGGATGTCGACGGCTTCGGCGATGTGCTTGAAGTGCTGGTACAGGCCTTCCTGGGTCGGCTTGTTGTAGTACGGCACGACGAGCAGGCAAGCGTCGGCGCCAGCGTTCTTGGCGTTCTGGGTCAGGTGGACGGCTTCGGTGGTGGAGTTGGCGCCGGTGCCGGCGATGACCGGGATACGGCCATTGACGCGCTTGACCACGAATTCGATGACCGCGATGTGCTCCTCGACGTCGAGGGTGGCCGACTCGCCGGTGGTGCCGACGGCGACGATCGCATGGGTGCCTTTTTCCAGGTGGAAGTCTACAAGTTTGCCGAGGCTGTCCCAATCAAGACGCCCTTGTGCATCCATGGGTGTGACCAATGCCACCATACTGCCCGCAATCATGTAACTGCTCCTGCCGGAAAAAGAGAGCCGTAATGGTACTGGCGCCATCGGCCTTGCACAAGCGAAGCAGGCGGGCGGAGCATTCCCCTTCGCGCCGCTTTTCGCTACCCTTGATCCTTTGATCGGTGCAACGCGGCCCGCCGGGCCGTCGACGGTGCTCCCCGCCAGCGTCCACGACCGCCAAGCCGGCTCCTGGCCCTGGCGCAACCGGAGGCTTGTCCCCGTCCTGCGCCGACCGCTCATCGCTTTAGGAATGCTGCATGTCCACCCCCACCGTCCGCGAACAATTCCTCGTCATCAGCGCCCTGGGCCCCAACCCCATGGAGCTGGCCAATGTCCTGAGCCGTGCCGCCTTCGACAATCGTTGCGCGGTGGTCACCTCGCGCCTGACCCGCCACGGCGAGACCAGCGCCCTGGTGCTGCAGGTCGGCGGCAGCTGGGACGCCCTGGCGCGCCTGGAGACAGCCCTGCCGAGCCTGGGTAAAAAGCACGGCCTGACCCTCGACGTGGTACGCAGCGCCGACCAGGAGGTCCGCCCGCAGGCCCTGCCCTACGTGGCCTATGTCAGCGCGGCCTATCGCCCGGACATCGTCAGCGAGCTGTGCCAGTTCTTCCTCGACCACCGCGTCGAGCTGGAAAGCATGACCTGCGACACCTACCTGGCACCGCAGACCGGCAGCAGCATGCTCAATGCCCAGTTCACCGTGATCCTGCCGGCCGGCACGCAGATCAGCTGGCTGCGCGACCAGTTCCTCGACTTCGCCGACGCCCTGAACCTGGACGCGCTGATCGAACCCTGGCGCCCACAGAACCCCATGTAAGGAAGCTCCCATGGCCGTAGCACTCGACCAACCCGTTGCCGATTTTCAGGCCCAGGCTACCAGCGGCCAGGCCGTCAGCCTTTCTGCCCTCAAGGGCCAGCAGGTGGTGCTGTATTTCTACCCCAAGGACAGTACCCCCGGCTGCACCACCGAGGGCCAGGGTTTCCGCGACCATCACGAGGCTTTCAAGGCCGCCAACACCGTGGTGTTCGGTGTGTCCCGCGATGGCATCAAATCCCACGAGAACTTCAAGGCCAAGCAGGGCTTTACCTTCGAGCTGATCAGCGACAAGGACGAGGCGCTGTGCCAGCTGTTCGACGTGATCAAGCTCAAGAAGCTCTACGGCAAGGAATACATGGGCGTGGACCGCAGCACCTTCCTGATCGACAAGGACGGTGTGCTGCGCCAGGAATGGCGCGGCGTGAAGGTCCCCGGCCATGTCGAAGCCGTACTGGCGGCAGCCCAGGCCCTGAACCAGCGCTAGGGCCAAGCTGCAAGCTACAAGTAAAGCGGCGTCAACGCGATCTGCTTTTACTTGCAGCTTGCGGCTTGTAGCGTGCAGCTAGAGCATCGGCGCGACCGAGGGCTCCTGCCGCGGCCAGGCATCGAGCACGGCCTTGAACAGGGTCGCCAGCGGGATGGCGAAGAAGATCCCCCAGAAGCCCCACAATCCGCCGAACAGCAGCACCGCGCAAATGATCGCCACCGGGTGCAGGCTGACCGCCTCGGAGAACAGCAGCGGCACCAGCACGTTGCCATCCAGCGCCTGGATGATCGCGTACACCATCATCAGGTAGATGAACTCATCGCCCCAGCCCCACTGGAACAGCGCGATCAAGGTCACCGGCACGGTCACCACCACCGCGCCCACGTAGGGCACCACCACCGACAGCCCCACCAGCAGCGCCAGCAAGGCGGCATAGTTGAGGCCCAGGCTGATGAAGGCGATATAGGTGGCGATACCACAGATCAGTATCTCGATGCCCTTGCCGCGGATGTAGTTGGCGATCTGCCGGTTCATCTCGTCCCCCACCCGGTTCAGCAAGGTGCGCTCGCGGGGCAGGTAACCGCTGACCCAGCGGGCGATCAGCTCGCGGTCCTTGAGGAAGAAGAACACCAGGATCGGCACCAGCACCAGGTAGATCATCGCATTGACCAGCAAGGGCAGGCTCGACAGGGAGAACGTCAGGGCCCACTGGCCGAACTTGCCGATCTCGCCGCGCACCGACTCGATGGCGCGCAGCACCTGCTCGTCGGACACCAGGTGCGGGTAGCGCTCCGGTAGCAACAGCAGCAGCGACTGCCACTTGCCGAGCATGCCCGGCAGCTCGTTGAACAAGGTGATCAACTGGTGCCAGAGCAACGGCACCAGCACCAGCAGGAATACCGCCAACGCGCCCATGAACAGGGCGAACACCAGCCATACCGCCAGCCGGGTCGGCACCTTCAGGCGCTCCAAAGCATTGACCAGCCCCTGCATGAGGAACGCCAACACCATCCCGGCCAGGACCGGCGCGAGCATGCCACCCAGGGTCAGCACAGCAGTGAAGGCCAGGAACAGCAGGACCGCCAGCACCACTGCCTCCTCATCGGAGAAGTAGCGCTGCATCCAGTCACGAAGCACTTTGAACATTGACGATCCTTGGGAAAAGACTCAGGCCTTGCGCAGCCAGTAGGTGTAGACGCCCGCCTCGGCCGTTTCACGCAGCAGCGTATGACCGGCAAGCTGGGCAAAGGTGCGGAAGTCGCGCTGGGAGCCGGCATCGGTGGCGACCACCTTGAGCACCGCGCCGCTGGCCAGGCGGTTGAGCTCCATCTTCGCCTTGAGCAGCGGCAGGGGGCAATTCAGGCCGCTGGCGTCGAGTTCGGCGTCGCAGGTCGGGGTGTCGCTCATCGAGGGTTTCTCCAAGGGCATGGCGGGGCAATCCGCTAGGATAGCGCCACTGGTCGTCAACGTGCGAGCCGGCTACAGTAGAGCTCTTTGACCGACGCGAGCTTCGTGCATGAATCTACTGCGCCCTACCCTGTTGACGCTGGCCTGCCTGATGGCCCTTCCCGGCCATGCCGACGACCTGCCGTCACTGGGTGACGCCAGTTCCGCGATCGTTTCGCCACAGCAGGAGCATCAACTGGGCCGGGCCTGGCTGAGTCTGCTGCGCGGCCAGGTCAACCAGTTGAACGACCCCCAGCTCAAGGACTACGTCGAGACCAGCGTCTACAAGCTAGCCGAAACCAGCCAGCTGCAGGACCGACGCCTGGAATTCATCCTCATCGACAGCCGCGAGCTCAACGCCTTCGCCGCGCCCGGCGGCATCGTCGGGGTCAACGGCGGCCTGTTCCTCAACGCCCAGACCGAGGGCGAGTACGCCTCGGTGCTGGCCCACGAACTGGCGCACTTGTCCCAGCGCCACTTCGCCCGCGGCGTCGAGGCCCAGCAGCGCATGCAGTTGCCGATGATGGCAGCGCTGCTGGCCGGTATCGTGCTGGCGGCAGGGGGCGGGGGCGATGCCGGCATCGGCGTGATCGCCGGAACCCAGGCGGCGGCCATCCAGGAGCAGCGGCGCTTCTCCCGGCAGAACGAGCAGGAAGCCGACCGCATCGGCATCCAGAACCTGGAGCGTGCCGGGTATGACCCACGCAACATGCCGACCATGTTCGAGCGCCTGGCCCGCCAGTATCGCTACGACGCCAAGCCACCGGAATTCCTCCTTACCCACCCGGTCACCGAGTCGCGTATCGCCGACACCCGCAACCGTGCCGAGCAGGCGCCCAAGGGGGGCATCGAGGACAGCCAGCGCTACCAGTTGATCCGCGCCCGCGTGGCACTGATCTACGAAGGCACGCCGGGCCTGGCGGCCAAGCGCTTCCGCGCCCAGCTCGATGAGAATCCGAACATGGATGCGGCGCGCTATGGCCTGGCGATCGCCCAGATCAAAGGCGGCCGGCTCAACGAAGCGCGGGAGAACCTCAAGCCCCTGCTGGCCAAGGCGCCCAATGACCTCACCTACAACCTGGTGCAGATCGATCTGGAGATCACCAACAACCGCCTGGCTGATGCCCAACAACGTGTCGAGCGGCTGAGTGCGCTGTACCCGAGCAGCTACCCGCTGCAGCAGGTGCGCGCCGACCTGCTGGTCAAGCAGAACCGTCCGGCCGAGGCGGAGAAGGTGCTGGACAGCCTGGTCAAGAGCCGCCCCTATGACCCGGACGTGTGGTACGACATCGCTGAGGTGCGCGGTCTGTCTGGCAACACCATCGGCCTGCACCGGGCCCGGGCCGAGTACTTCACCCTGGTGGGCGACTTCGACCAGGCCATCCAGCAACTGGATTACGCCAAACGCCGCGCAGGCGGCAACTTCCCGCTGGCCTCGCAGATCGATGCGCGCCAGCGGGAGATCCTCGAGCAGCAGCGGATGGTCAAGGAGATGATGCGCTAAGGTGTAGCGCGTGTTCAGCCGCCATTTGGGGCCGCTTCGCGCCCCATCGCTGGCAAGCCAGCTCCCACATGGGGTCTGCGGCGTTCACCAATCATGTGCTCTGCAGAGACCCTGTGGGAGCTGGCTTGCCAGCGATGGGGCGCGAAGCGGCCCCTTGCCTCACGCGTTGCCGGATAGCTTCAGCCGCGCCGCCTGGGTGAAGTCGAGCATACGGTTGAGCGGCTTGATCGCCTTGGGGATGAGCGCCGGATCGACGAAGATCTCGTTGCTGCCCTTGCGCAGGCAATCCAAGGTGCGCTCCAAGGTGTTCATGGCCATCCACGGGCAATGGGCGCAACTGCGGCAGGCGGCGCCATTGCCGGCGGTGGGGGCCTCGACGAATTCCTTGTCCGGGCACAACTGCTGCATCTTGTAGAAGATGCCACGGTCGGTGGCGACGATGAAGGTCTTGTTCGGCAGGGTCTGGGCAGCCTTGATCAACTGGCTGGTGGAGCCCACCGCGTCGGCCAGTTCGATCACCGACTCAGGCGACTCGGGATGGACCAGGATCGCCGCGTCCGGGTACAGCGCCTTCATGTCCGCCAGCTGGCGCGACTTGAATTCTTCGTGGACGATGCAAGCGCCATCCCAGAGCAGCATGTCGGCACCGGTCTGCTTCTGGATGTAGCGGCCCAGGTGCTGGTCCGGGCCCCAGATGATGGTTTCGCCGTTGTCCATGAGGCTCTCGACGATCTCCAGCGCGCAACTGGAAGTCACCACCCAGTCGGCCCGCGCCTTCACCGCTGCCGAGGTGTTGGCATACACCACCACGGTACGCTCCGGATGCTGGTCACAGAAGGCCGAGAACTCTTCCACCGGGCACCCCAGGTCAAGGGAGCAGGTGGCGTCCAGGGTCGGCATCAGCACACGCTTTTCCGGGGTGAGGATCTTCGCCGTCTCGCCCATGAAGCGCACCCCCGCGACCACCACGGTGCTGGCCGAGTGGTTCTTGCCGAAACGGGCCATCTCCAGCGAGTCGGATACGCAGCCACCGGTCTCCTCGGCCAGTGCCTGGATCACCGGGTCGCAGTAGTAGTGGGCGACCAGAACGGCATTCTGGGCCTTGAGTTCGGCAGCGATGGCCGCACGGTATTCGGCCTCCTGCTCGGGCGTCAGCGGATTGGGCTGCTTGGCATCAAGATGGGCTTGAACCAACAGGCGTTCGGAAATCTGGGTCATGATCGCTGGACCTGCGGGCGCATGTGCGCGTCAATCGAGTGTAACACCCGGCCCTGGCAGATCGGCTAACAGGTGCCGGATGGCCAGGCGGGCCATCGCGGCCCATCTGCGGGCACGGATTATTATCGGACGCCGAAGGCTACAGACAATCGAGACAATTCAAAAGCGCTTTTTACCGGGCGAGTGGGTCAGGGCAATCTTCCTGGTCTATTCGTGGCGGTTCGGCGCCTCGACAGGCCTGCTCCCACAAACTGGCGCTGTTTTGTCATCAGCGCTGTGTGGGAGCGGCCTTGTGTCGCTAAAAGGGCGCAGAACACCACCGGGGGTATCAGCCCTGCGGCGCCAACGCAGCCAGGTGGGCATTGAGAAGCATGGCGAACTCCTCGACGGTCATCTTCCGGCCGTTGAAATCGACCATGCCATCGGCATAGTGCAGGCTCGATACCACATCGTCGCCCTCGACCGTGGCCATGCCGCTCTGCAGCGCCATCATGCCGACCATTTCGCCCGCCTGGCTGGACTGCCGGGCGATGAACTGGGCATCGGTCTGGCCCTCGAGCAGCGCCTGCAGGGTCGCCAGGTCGCCGATCATCGGCTTGGACAGTGTCAGCTTGCCCTGCAAGCGGGTGACCAATTGCTTGCCCAACTGCTCAGGCGGCAAGTCGAAGGACGTGGGGCTGGCCAAGTCGACCGCCAGGTTGAAACGGCTCTCGCCATTGGCTGTCTTGAACGACAGGTTCTCCAGGGCCAACTGTGGCTTGGCGGCGAGCATCTTCTGCAGATCGGCCTGGACCTTGGCCTGCTCCTGGGCAGTCATGTCGAGCGACGGCAGGGGCTCACCCTGGGCGGCAGCCTGCTGCACCTGCGGCATCTTGGTCTGGTACCAGGCGAGCAGCGCTTGCATGGCCGGGATATCCAGGGACTTCATGGTCCAGACCATCTCCCCGCTGCCCACGGCACGGCCGGCATAAGTGATATCGGCGACCTTGTATTCCAGGCGGCCGGACAGCTTGTCCTGGCCTTCGGCGTCGTAGCGGTTGTTCTGCTCCAGCCCCTTGAGCACCAGTACATCCTGCTGCGGCCCGAGGGTGACCTGGGTCTCGGCCAGGGCCAGGTCGAGGTTGCCCACGTAGATCATGTCGTGGCCGATCCCGGCCAGGTCACCATCGACCTTGAAGCCGTTGAGCAGGAACTTGATCGGCGGATGCTCGTCACCGGCCAGGTTCATCTCCAGCCTGTCGGCGTGACCGTCGATCTTCACCACCTTGCCGTCGCGATCGCCACGCAGCAGCAGTTGCATGCCAGAGAAGTCGAGGGTGCTGCCGTTCTCCTCGCTGAGCTTGAGTGGCGCCAGGCGGATGTCGCTCTCGATGCCGCCGCCATAGCCCAGGCTGACCTGGCCGGCCAATGGTGTCTTGTCGCCAGCGGCAGTGAACCAGGCTGCGGTGAAGTCGTCCTTCTCCAGCACGCTGTTGCTGGTGGCCATGACCGGCATCAGCTTCAGGGCCTTGATCCGCGACCAGGGAAACGGGCCGTGCTCGATCTGGTCAACGATACCGAGATCGAAGTTCAGCGGCTCGCCCTCGCCCAGCCAGACATCCTTGGCCTTGAGCCGGTAGTGCGCGGTACTGGTGAAAAAGCGCTGCTCGAGCGAGGCCAGTTCGAGGGTCATGCTGCCACCGGTGCCGGCCATGGTCTTTTGCAACTGCTCGTTGCCACGGGCGACGGAGCGCTCCAGTTCCGCGGGCAGGTGCGTGCCGGTGTACCAGGCGCCAGCAGTGGTTGCGACGGCGATGACAACGGCCAGGCCGGAAAGGATGCCTACTGATTTCTTCATGAATAGAACCGATTGCTGTCCATAAGGGCGGGATGCGCGGCACAGGGCGCGACGCGGTGCACCAAGATTACCATTGTCCGCAGCACGGGCGGCGGCCCTGCCTGGGAAATTGCACCTTGCGTCGCAATCGTTAATTTTTTTGAACGCAAAAATCTATATAAATCACCTTTTACATGCAAAAACCCCTAATTAAATCGTTAAACACACCGATAATTTTCTGTAAAAGTAATAATTTGTCGTATTACACTTGACACATAGACACCTTTCGTTTTTTATTTTTCCCACCCAGCTCCGCGCCCAACATAACGAAGAAGAACAGCGCTGCCATGACCCCCATCCGCCCCTGCCCTCACGCGCCACCTCCTACGTTGCCCCCCTGCCAGCCCTGATACAGGCAAACCCGCCGCGCCAGCTCCCGCTCCTACAAGAAAGGTGAACAACATGGAGCCCACCCGCTCGCCCTTGCCGCGCCCGTCACCCGCCGCAGAAGGTGATCCCCGGCGGCTGTTCGCCCGCCTGCACCCGCGCCACAAGACGCCGGCAGTGAATATCGTCGTGGTTGGCGTGCTATACCTGACCTGGCTGACAAAGGCCTTCCGGGTAGCGCCACCGAGCTATATCGCCGAATGAGACCCTGCCGACAACGCCCGCGCCAGAGCGCGGGCGTTGTCTTCGATCGAGAAGGAAAGCCCCATGCCCCTGCGCCGCCTCTCCATCCAATGGAAGATCACCCTCCTCGCCGGCCTGTGCCTGGTGGCCATCGTCGCCCTGCTGGTGGCCACGTCGCTGACCCAGGCCCGGCGTAGTGCGGTGCAGGTCTTCCAAGCCAACACCGAGCTACTCGACCATGGTGCCCGCCTGCGCCTGCAGGCCCACGCCGAGACCCAGGCCCTGCGCATCGAGCGCTACTTCATGGATGCCTATCAGTACGGCAACGGCTTCGCCCGCCTGGTGCAGGTACTCAAGGCGCATGGCAATACCGACCTGCGCAGCGAACTGGTCACCCAGGCGCGCGCCGCACTGGCCGCGAACCCGGAGCTGATCGGCCTGTACCTGGTATTCCAACCCGACGCCCTGGACCAGCAGGACACCCGCTTCATCGGCCAGGACGCACTGGGCAGCAACGACAGCGGCCGCTTCTCGCTGTACTGGTCGCAACCCCGCCCCGGCACCCTGGAGGCCGAGGCCATGCCCGAATCGATGCTCGCCGATACCAGCCCCGCCGCCAACGGCTCGCCCTACAACCGCTGGCTGACCTGCCCCCAGGAAACGGCCAGGGCCTGCGTGCTCGACCCGTATTTCGACGAGGTCAACGGCCACCAGGTACTGATGACCAGCATCGCCCTGCCCTTGCTGGAGGGTGGCAAGGTGATCGGCGTGGTCGGCCTGGACATCGGCCTGGACAACCTGCAGCAATTGAGCCTGGCCGGTCGCCAGGAACTGTTCGACGGCCGGGGAGAGGTCAGTATCGTCAGCCCCGCAGGCCTGCTGGCCGGGCACAGCCGCGACAATACGCAATTGAGCAAGCCGCTGGAGCAGGCCTTCGACGACCGCTCCCTGGCCGACACCCTGCGCACCGGCCAGGCGCTGGAGCGTCTGGATGACGGCCTGATGCACATCTCCCGGCCATTCGCGCCGATCCCCGACGCAGCGCCCTGGCAGGTGCTGCTGGAACTCCCGGAGCCCGTGCTGCAGGCGCCAGCCATCGCCCTCAACCAGCGCCTGGACGCGTACAACCAACAGGCCAACCTCACCAGCCTGCTGATCGGCCTGGCCGCCGCCGTGCTCGGGCTGTTGCTGGTCTGGCTGACCGCCCGGGGCGTGACCCGGCCGATTCTCGCCGTGGCCGAGCGCCTGCGCGACATCGCCAGCGGCGAAGGCGACCTGACCCGGCGCCTGGACTATGCCAGGGACGACGAACTGGGCCAGTTGAGCGCGTGGTTCAACCGCTTCCTCGACAAGCTCCAGCCGGTGATCGCCCAGGTCAAGGGCTCGCTGCAGGAAGCCCGCGGCACCGCCGACCAGTCTGCCGCCATCGCCAGCCAGACCAGCAGCGGCATGCAACAGCAGCAGCGGGAGATCGAGCAAGTAGCCACCGCCGCCAACGAGATGAGCGCCACCGCCCACGACGTCGCCCATAACGCGGCCCAGGCGGCCCAAGCCGCGCGCGGTGCCGACCAGGCCACGCGCGAGGGCCTGGAACTGGTCGCCGCCACCCGCCAGGCCATCGACCGGCTGGCGGACGACATGGACACGGCCATGGGCCAGGCCCGTTCGCTGGCAGGGCGTAGCGAGCAGATCGGCTCGGTGCTCGAGGTGATCCGGACCATCGCCGAGCAGACCAACCTGCTGGCGCTCAACGCCGCCATCGAGGCTGCCCGTGCAGGCGAAGCCGGCCGTGGCTTCGCCGTGGTCGCCGACGAAGTGCGCAGCCTGGCCCAACGTACCCAGGTCTCGGTGGAGGAGATCCGCCAGGTGATCGAAGGCCTGCAACAAGGTACCCATGACGTGGTCGGCGCCATGAACGAGAGCCAGCGCCAGGCTCAGGACAGCGCCACGCGAATGGAACAGGCCCTGCCCGCCCTGCAGCGTATCGGCGAGGCGGTGGCGGTGATCAGCGACATGAACCTGCAGATCGCTTCGGCCGCCGAGGAACAGAGCGCCGTGGCCGAGGAGGTCAACCGCAACGTGGCTGGCATCCGCGACGTGACCGAGTCGCTGTCTGGCCAGGCGGACGAGTCGGCACAGATCAGCCAGGCACTGAACCGCCTGGCCAACCAGCAACAGGCATTGATGGAACAGTTTCGCGTCTAGCCTGTAGCGGCCCATTCGCGGACAAGCCCGCTTCCACAGGCTCGGTACCGCTCTCAGGAACGGCGCGGTCTGCGTGGGAGCGGGCTTGCCCGCGAATGGACCAGTACAAGCACCCCGGCACCACCTGAATGAGCCCGATCATGGAAACACCGAGCAAAACCCCACTCTTCGACCTGAATAGCGAACAGGGCCTGCTACGCATGTCCATCGCCGTGACCCTGTTCATCGCCAGCATCGGCATCGCTTTCGGTCTGGCCTCGGGCTCGTTCTCAATCATTTTCGACGGCGTGTATTCGCTGGTCGACGCCAGCATGAGCGGCCTGTCCCTGGTGGTGGTCAGGTTGATCACCGCCCACGCCAGGGCCACGCAGCTCTCACGCAAGCTGCGCGAACGCTTCACCATGGGGTTCTGGCACCTGGAGCCGATGGTCCTGGCACTCAATGGCATCCTGCTCACTGGCGTGGCCATCTATGCCTTGATCAACGCCGTCAGCAGCCTGCTCGAAGGCGGCCGTGAACTGGAATTCGGCGTGGCGCTGGTCTATGCGCTGGTCACCGTCGCCGCCTGCGTGGCCATCGCCGTCGTCGAGGCCCGCGCCAACCGTGGGATCGGCTCTGACTTCGTGCGCATGGACGTCAAGGGCTGGGTGATGTCGGCCAGCATCACCGCCGCGCTACTGGTCGCCTTCTGTTTCGGCTATGCGGTGCAGGGCACGAAGTGGCAATGGCTCTCGCCGTACATCGACCCAGCCGTGCTGGCCCTGGTCTGCCTGGTCATCATCCCGCTGCCGATGTCGGTGGTGCGCCAGGCGCTGGCGGACATGTTCCTGGTGACCCCGAGCGACCTGAAGCAGCATGTCGACGAAGTCGCCCAGACCTTCGTCAGCCGGCACGGCCTGCAATCCTATCGTGCCTATGTCGCCAAGGTCGGACGCTCGCGGGAGATCGAACTGTACTTCATCGTACCGGCCACCCTGGCAGCCAGGACGATCGCCGAGTGGGACGCCCTGCGCGACGAGATCGGCGCGGCCATCGGCGGCGAAGGGCCGGATCGCTGGCTCACGGTGGTGTTCACCGGCGACCCGGAATGGGCCGAGTAGAACACCGGCAATCGCGAGCGGCTTGCAGGGAGCACGGGCATCACCGTGCAGGCCATCCGTTCTTCGACAGGGAAAATATTTCAGTTGCCATTTTGGGGGCCGCTTCGCGCCCCATCGCCGGCAAGCCGGCTCCCACAAGACCGGCGGCGCTCAAAAATCACGGGCCATGCAGAGCCCCTCTGTGGGAGCCGGCTTGCCGGCGATGGGCTGCAGCGCAGCCCCAATGCCACTTAACCGACTGGCATTGACCTCAACGCCTGGCCAAAAGCCAAAATATGAAAGCCACTTTCAAAGCACAAAAAATAAGTTTTGCAGGCTTTACGCCCAGGCGAAACCTCGCCATCAACTTGACGAACCCACCCTCGACAGGCGCCATCTTCCATAATCGGCCCAAGAAGAGCCCCAACGGAAAAGCCCACGCGCTTGGCGCGATAAAATCCTTGTACTTCTGGCCACAAAATGGGCAGATGGAGTACGAAGGCTCCCCATCCCTGAAGACGACCCTTGGCACCATTTGGTGACGGCAACTCTGGCACTCAGCCAATCGCTTGGAGGCATCCACTTCCCGCCACTCCATGATAGCTAGGTAGCATCAAGGTATACCCGATGCCATAACGGTAAGACAATCACTGAGCCCCCGAGAAAGATCAAATGGATCTGGAACCAGGGAACGCAATACAGCAGCCGTCACCCGCCGCATGAGCCCAAACCCTTGATTTTTCTGGAGCAGAAATGAAATAGCCCACCATGATAGGTGGGCTATTTCATATATATGGTGGGTCGTGAAGGACTCGAACCTTCGACCAATTGGTTAAAAGCCAACTGCTCTACCAACTGAGCTAACGACCCGTTGGATGGCGCGTATAATACTGATTTCTAACGGGAAATCAACACCCCATCGCAACTTTTTTCAAAAATAGTTCGTCGGATCCTCGACACCGGCCGCCTTGAAGCCTTCGGCGCGCAGGCGGCAGCTGTCGCATTTGCCGCAAGCGCGGCCCTGATCGTCGGCCTGGTAGCAGGAAACCGTAAGACTGTAGTCCACGCCACGGGCGATACCGGCCTGGATGATCTGCGCCTTGCTCAAGTTCTGCAGCGGTGCCTGGATACGGAAGCCCTGCCCCTCGACCCCGGCCTTGGTCGCCAGGTTGGCCATGCGCTCGAAAGCCTCGACGAATTCCGGGCGGCAGTCCGGGTAACCGGAGTAGTCCACGGCGTTGACACCGATGAAAATGTCACGGGCCTCCAGCACCTCTGCCCAGCCCAGGGCCAGGGACAGGAACACCGTGTTGCGGGCCGGCACGTAGGTCACCGGGATGCCGTCACCCGGCGCCTCGGGCACGTCGATGCTGCTGTCGGTCAGGGCCGAACCACCGATACCGTTGAGGTTCAGGCCGATCACCTTGTGCTCGACCACGCCCAGGTCACGGGCGACCCGGGCCGCGGCGTCGAGTTCGGCGCGATGGCGCTGACCGTAGTCGAAACTCATGGTGTAGCAGCTGTAGCCTTCGGCCTTGGCCATGGCCACCACAGTGGCCGAGTCCAGGCCACCGGAAAGCAGGATTACCGCGCGTTTTTCTGTCATGTCTTTTTCTCCTGTCAGCGGCCCGGCTCGTCATTCCACAGCAGCTTGTGCAACTGCAGCTGGAAGCGCACGGGCAGGTTGTCGGCGACGATCCAGTCGGCAAGCGCCGTGGCATCGACCTGGTGATGGCTGGGCGAGAACAGCACCTCGCCGGCCCGCTGGTCGAGGTTGTACTGGATCAGCTTCGATACCGCCCAGTCGTAGTCCTCGCGGGAACAGATGACGAACTTGACCTGGTCGTTGCGCGTCAGGTGCTCGATGTTCTCGTAGCGGTTGCGGTGCGCCTCCTCGGAGCCGGGCGTCTTGAGGTCGACCACACGGCTCACGCGGCTATCGACCCGGGAGATGTCCAGGGCACCGCTGGTTTCCAGCGATACCTCGTAGCCGGCATCGCACAGCCGCTCGAGCAAGGGCAGCGCGTTGGGCTGGGCCAGCGGTTCGCCGCCGGTGACGCAGACGTAGCGTGGCCGGAAACCGGCCACCTGCTCGAGAATGGAGTCGAGGGTGCGAATGCTGCCGCCACTGAAGGCATAGGCACTGTCGCAGTACTGGCAGCGCAGGGGACAGCCGGTCAGGCGCACGAAAACGGTGGGCAGCCCAGCCGTTCGCGTTTCACCCTGCAAAGAGTAAAAGACTTCGGTGATGCGTAATGTGTCTTGCATGGTCGCCACGGGCGTGACAGCTGAACAGGCCATCCGCCTCCGTCAGGCACTGTCGCGGACTCGACATGGCGTTATCCGCGGCAGCGTGTTTACGTAAAAGGGCCAAGATTCTAACGAAAAAACCCGCGACGAGCGCGGGTTTCTTTCGAACGGCGATGCTCAGAGCTTCTGCAGGTCGCGCTGGGCCAGTTGCGCGGCGGAGGTGCCGGGGTACTGGGTGATGACCTGCTGGAGGATGCCCTTGACCTTGTCGGTGTGGCCGAGGCGACGTTCGACATCGGCCAGCTTGTACAGCGAGTCAGGCACCTTGCTGTGCTTGGGGTACAGCTGGCTGACCTTGGCGAAGGCCTGGCCGGCGCCTTGCAGGTCGCCTTTGGCCAGGTTCACCTCGCCGAGCCAGTACTGGGCGTTGCCGGCGTACTGGCTGTTGGGGTACTTGCGCAGGAAGGCGTTGAAGGCCTGGCTGGCCTTGTCGAAGTCCTTCTGCTTGATCAGGTCGAAAGCCGCGTCGTAGTAGAGCTTCTCTTTCGCCGGATCACCTGGTTCGCTGCTGGCGGCCGGTTGTTGGGCGGCGGCGCCAGCGGCAGCACCGGCGGCGGCACCCGGTGCGCCGCCAGTGGAGGAATTCTCGGGAGTCGCGGCAGGTGCGACACCACTGTTGATGCGACGGTCCAGATCCTGGTAGCGCTCCAGGTTCTCCTGCTTCATGCGGGCCACATCGTTCTGCAGCTCTTCGATGATGCCCTGCTGGCGGGAAATCTGGTCCTGCATCTGCTGCAGCTGCATGAACAGCTGGCCCTGTGCAGAGGCGGGAGTCGAAGCCCCCACCCCGGCATAGGCGCCGCTCGTGCCATAACCCGCAGGCGGATAGCCGCCCGCGTTGTCATCTACTACGGGAACCGCAGCCCATGCCGAAAGCGGCAGGCTGAGTGCGAGGACGGTTACAGCACGACGGCACATACGCATGGCAAATTACTTGCGCAGCTCTACGCGACGGTTCTGAGCCCAGGACTGCTCGTCGTGGCCGGTGGCAACCGGACGCTCTTCACCGTAGGAAACCAGTTCCAGCTGGGCAGGGGAAACGCCCTGCAGGACCAGGTAGCGCTGAACGGCCTTGGCACGACGCTCACCCAGAGCCATGTTGTACTCGCGGGTGCCGCGCTCGTCGGTGTTGCCTTCCAGGACAACGCGGTTGCCGTTGGCTTTCAGGTCCTTGGCGTGAACGTCCAGGGCGCGCATGGCTTCCGGCTTCAGGTCCGAGCTGTCGTATTCGAAGTAGAAGGTGGTGATTGCGCGCAGGGCGGCTTCTTCGCTCAGGCTGCCATCGACAGCACCGGTGTTGGCGCCGTAGCCAGCGTTCGGGTCGACAGCACCTTCGCCAGAATCGTCACCGCCCTTGGAGGAGCAACCTACAGCCACGGCCATGGCCAGGGCCAGCGCAGCGAATTTACCAAACTTCAGCATTTCCATCGTGAAACTCCTAATGAAACCCCAGTGTGTTAAGCAAAAATGTTACGCCGCAATCAGTTCAGGTAAGGGGACCAGGACGGTTCTCTGACTTCGCCTTGAGCGGTGGGAAGTGGGAGCCTCACGCGTCCATTGAGCGAGACGAGCATCAAGACTCCCCGGCCCTGCTGGCGGGTGGCGTAGATTAGCATGGTGCCGTTTGGCGCAACAGTGGGGGACTCGTCGAGACTGGTCTCGGACAGAATCTTTACACTTCCGCGCTGCAGGTCCTGGGCCGCCACCTTGAAGTTGGTGAAACCCTGCTGGCGATGGATCATCACCAGGGTCTTCTCGTCCGCCGAAAGTTTCGGGTTGGCGTTGTAGTTACCCACGAAGGTCACGCGCTCGGCACCACCGCCACTGACCGACGTCTTGTAGATCTGCGGCTTGCCGCCACGGTCGGAGGTGAAGTACAGGGTGTTGCCATCCTTGCCCCAGAACGGCTCGGTGTTGATGCCCGGGCCGGCGGTGACGCGGCTGATCTGGCGCGAGGCCACGTTCATCACGTAGATGTCCGGGTTGCCGTCCTTGGACAGCACGAACGCCAGGCGCGAACCGTCAGGCGACCAGGCCGGGGCACCATTGAGGCCCTCGAAGTTGGTGACCTGCTCGCGGCGGCCGGTGTCGATGTGCTGGATGAAGATGCGCGGCCGGCGCTGCTCGAACGACACGTAGGCGATGCGCTTGCCATCCGGGGCGAAACGCGGCGACAGGATCGGCTCGCGGGACTGCAGCAGGGTCACTGCACGGGCACCGTCGTAGTCCGAGCGCTGCAGGGTGTAGCGGGTGTTGTTGGTGGAGAAGCGCTCGGCGGTCACATACAGCATGCGGGTGGAGAACGCCCCCTTGATGCCGGTGAGCTTCTCGAACGACTGGTCGGCGATGTAGTGGGCCATGTCGCGCAACTGGTCGACGCCGCCGGCGACGCTGCCGGTCAGCACTTGCTGCTCGGTGGCGACGTTGAACAGGGCGTACTGCACCTGCAGGCGGCCACCGGCCGGCACGATGTTGCCGACCATCACGTACTGGGCGCCCAGGGCCTTCCAGTCGCGGAAGATCACTTCGCTGGCCTGGGTCGGCTGGCTGATCATGTTCTGCCGTGGAATCGGCGCGTAGTAGCCAGAGTTGCGCAGGTCGTTGCCGATGATCTCGGCCATGTCTTCCGGCAGCACGCTACCGCCCTGCAGGCCGAACGGCACCACCGCGATAGGCGTTGCCCGGTCGCTGCCGCTGGTGACCAGGATGTTCTTTTCCTCTGCCACGGCCATGCCTGCCACGCAGCAGAGCATGACCAGCAGTCCTCGAAGGAGTTTAATCACAACGATAGATCCTCAGGTGTAAATGTCATCTTGAATGAACGATACGGATTGAACTCGTTCGGCTTCAAGCCCTGCATCTCGGTCAGTCGACCAATGTTCCTCACTGCCGCCACCGCCGAACTGTCGAACGGGCCGTCGCCGCTTGAGCGGGACACGCTGACGTTGGTGATGGTGCCATCCGGCAGCATGTTGATCTGCAGGACTACCGTCATGCCCCTGCGTGCGGATGGCGGACGCGCCCAACCTTCGGCCGCGCGCATGCGGATCAGGTCGTCGAAATCGCCGGCCACCTGGTCGCCCTGCTCGTCGGCCAGCGCCTGCTGCCGCTCGGTGGTGTCGGACAGAAGCTCGGCCAGGGCCTGTGCCTTCTTGTCCTCGGCCGCCTTGCGAGCCGCTTCCTGTGCCTTTTTCTTCTGGGCTTCTGCCGCGGCCTTCTTCTTGGCCTCTTCAGCTGCCTTTTTCTTCGCTTCCTCGGCCGCCGCTTTCTTCTTGGCGTCCTCGGCCGCTTTCTTCTTGGCTTCTTCGGCGGCCTTTTTCTTGGCCTCCTCGGCAGCCTTCTTCTTTTCTTCCTCGGCTTTCTTCTTGGCGATGTCGGCCTGCTGCTTCTCGGCGGCCTTCTTCGCCTCCTCGGCCTTCTTGGCTTCGGCGGCCTTCGCCGCTTCCTCGGCCTTCTTCGCCTCGGCGGCCTCACGGGCCTGCTCGGCCTTTTGAGCAGCCTCGGCTTTCTTTTGTTCCGCAGCCTTCACGGCCTCCTGCTCGACCTTCTTCTGCTCCAGCTGTTCGACTTCGGTCTGGCGCGAGGCGGTTTTCTTCGCCTCCCCGGCAATCTTCTGATTGGTCTGGGTGGTCGCCTGGCTCTTGGACTTGAGCTGGTAGAGCGTGGCCTGGACGATGGGCTTGGAGGGCGGCAGCTCAGGCGTCATGGCAAAGCTGACGAACAGCATGGCGAACACCAGCACATGCAGGCCGATGGCCCAGACACTGGGCCAGAAGTAGCTTTCCGAGGCGGATGGCTCTCGCTGTTGCATCAGGGCGCCTCGGTAATCAGGCCAACGTTTCCGACACCGGCCTTCTGCAACCCGCCCATGGCGCCCATGACAGCACCGTAGTCGACGGCCTTGTCGCCACGGATGAAGACCTGGGTCTGCTTGCCCTGGTCACGGCCGGCGGCAATGATCTTGGTCACGGCGTCGGTCATTTCCGGCAAGGTCATGGCCTTGTCCATCTGCTTGTCGGTATCGACTTCGCTGCCGAGGTTCCAGTAGTAGGTCTTGTCGGCCTTGATCGAAATGGTCAGGATCTGAACGTTGTTGTCCTGCGGCAAGGCTTCGCTGGAAACCTTGGGCAGGTCCACCTTCACGCCCTGGTTGAGCATGGGGGCGGTCACCATGAAGATGACCAGCAGCACCAGCATCACATCGATGTAGGGCACCACGTTCATCTCGGCGACCGGCTTGCGTTTGTGGCGAACTCGGGCCATGGGCTTCTACCTGATCACTCTTCGCTGGTGTGCACTTTGCGGTGCAGGATCGCCTGGAACTCGTCGGCGAACGTGTAGTAACGGCCGATCAGCACTTCACTGCGCGCGGAGAAGCGGTTGTAGGCGATGACCGCCGGGATCGCGGCGAACAGGCCGATCGCGGTGGCGATCAGGGCCTCGGCGATGCCCGGTGCGACGGTGGCGAGGGTGGCCTGTTGGGCACTGGCCAGGCCGCGGAAGGAGTTCATGATGCCCCAGACGGTACCGAACAGGCCGATGTACGGGCTGGTGGAGCCGACGGTGGCGAGGAACGGCAGGCTCTGCTCGAGCTTCTCTTCCTCACGGGAAATGGCCACGCGCATGGCACGGCCCACGCCTTCCATCACCGCATCCGGATCGACGCCAGGTTGCTGGCGCAGGCGCGAGAACTCCTTGAAGCCGGCCCGGAAGACCTGCTCGACGCCCGAATCCGGATCGGGGTTGCTGCCGGCCTGGCGGTACAGCTTGGACAGGTCGATACCCGACCAGAAGCGCTCCTCGAAGGTATCCAGCGCACGACGACCGGCGCGCAGCATGTTGCTGCGCTGGAAGATCATGATCCATGAGGTGACCGAGGCTGCCACCAGGGTCAGCATCACCAGCTGCACCACGATGCTGGCATTGCTGACCAGACTCCACATGGAGGTATGGTCGACGACGTTAGCTTCCACGCTTATTCTCCTGCGTTCGATTGAGTACCCGTGCCGTCCGCCAGGAAGGCGTCGCGCAGTTCTGGGGGTATGGCCCGGGGTTTGAAAGTGTCGGCGCGCACGGCGGCCACCAGGAACTGCCCTTCGCAGAGCAGCACTTCATCCTTTTCCCGCCAGACCTGCTGCACGAAGCGCAGGCTGGCGCGATTCAATTCAAGCACTTGCGCGGTCACCCGCAGCGTATCGTCCAGGCGTGCCGGCGCGTGGTAGCGCGCTTCGCTGGAATGGACCACGAACAACAGGTTCTGGCCGGCCAGTTCGGCCTGGGAGAAGCCCAGGTGGCGCAGCCGTTCGGTACGCGCTCGCTCCATGAATTTCAGGTAGTTGACGTAATACACCACGCCACCTGCGTCGGTGTCCTCGTAATAGACGCGACAGCGGTGTGCGAACGGTTCCAGGCCATTTTGCGCGCGCATACTCTAGTGCTTACTCCTCAGCTTGCCAATCCGCCCCGGCAACTGTTTTTTCATCGATAATGTCGTATTGCCAGCAGGCCGATGGCATGCCAGCGGTAGGACCACGAAAAACCCGATTCGATCTGTCATTCATCGCCCGGGTCGGAAAAATCTCCGCCCTCGGCCAGGCGTCCGGGAATGTTCAGGCCGAAGTGCAGGTAGGCGTGCCGGGTGACCACACGGCCACGGGGTGTGCGCATGATGTAGCCCTGCTGGATCAAGTACGGCTCGAGCACGTCCTCGATGGTATGGCGCTCCTCGCTGATGGCTGCGGCCAGGCTGTCGACCCCCACCGGGCCGCCATCGAACTTCTCGATCATGGTCAGCAGCAGGCGCCGGTCGGAATGGTCGAAGCCGCGCTCGTCCACGTCCAGCAGGTTCAACGCCATGTCGGCCACTGCCTTGGTGATCTGCCCCTTGCCACGCACCTCGGCGTAATCGCGTACACGGCGCAGCAGGCGGTTGGCGATCCGCGGGGTACCGCGGGCGCGGCGGGCGATCTCGAAGGCGCCCTGCTCTTCGATCGGCAGGCCGAGGATGTTGCCGGAACGGCTGACGATGGTGGCCAGGTCGGCGTTGTTGTAGAACTCCAGGCGCTGGACGATGCCGAAGCGGTCGCGCAGCGGGTTGGTCAGCATGCCCGCCCGGGTGGTGGCGCCGACCAGGGTGAAAGGCGGCAGGTCGAGCTTGATCGAACGCGCCGCCGGCCCCTCGCCGATCATGATGTCCAGCTGGAAGTCCTCCATGGCTGGGTACAGCACCTCCTCGACCACCGGCGACAGGCGATGGATCTCGTCGATGAACAGCACGTCATGGGGTTCGAGGTTGGTCAGCAGGGCTGCCAGGTCGCCAGGGCGCTCGAGGATCGGCCCCGATGTGCTCTTGATCGACACGCCCATCTCTTGGGCGATGATGTTGGCCAGGGTGGTCTTGCCCAGCCCGGGCGGGCCGAAGATCAGGGTGTGGTCGAGGGACTCGCCACGGGCGCGGGCGGCCTGGATGAACAGCGCCATCTGCTCGCGCACCACCGGTTGGCCGATGTACTCCTCCAGGCGCAGCGGACGGATCGCCCGATCCTGGACTTCCTCGCGGTCACGCCCGCTGGCGGCGATCAGTCGGTCGGCTTCGATCACTTGGCGATCATCCCTTTGAGGCTACGGCGGATCAGCTCTTCGCTGCTCAGGCTGGCCTTGCCTTCGATGGCCGAGACGGCCTTGCTCGCTTCCTGGGGCTTGTAGCCCAGGGAGATCAGCGCACTGACCGCATCGGCCTCGGCGTTGGAGAGACTGGACACCGGCAGCGGGCCGTCGGCGACCAGGGTGAACATGGCCGGCGAGGTTTCCCAGGCCTTGAAGCGGTCCTTGAGCTCGACCAGCAGACGCTCGGCGGTCTTCTTGCCGACACCAGGCACGCGCACCAGCGCCGAGGTGTCCTGGGCCTGGACGCAACGCACCAACTCATCGGCCTCCAGGCCCGACATCAGGGCCAGGGCCAGCTTGGGCCCCACGCCGTTGAGCCGGATCAGCTCACGGAACAGCTCGCGCTCGCGCTTTTCGAAGAAGCCATACAGCAGATGGGCATCCTCGCGCACCACCAGATGGGTATGCAGGGTCACCGTCTCGCCCACCTTGGGCAAGCGATACAGGGTCGTCATGGGGACTTCCAGCTCGTAGCCCAGGCCATTGACATCGACTATCAGGTGCGGCGGCTGCTTTTCCGCCAGGGTGCCGCGCAAACGTCCAATCACGTTCCGATCCTTCCTCTCGGGCGCCGGTCGGCGACCGGACAACCCTATCAGCAAATGCAACGGGTGAACGCTTCACCCAGACAAAATGTGTATCAGGGCATGAAGCCGCTACAGACGCAAGCGCCCGCCGCGTCGTCGCGCCGTGGCCAGGCCGTGGGGCACCAGGCTGGAACGGGTGTGGGCATGACACAGGGCGATGGCCAAGGCGTCGGAGGCATCGACCTGCGGCTTCTGGGTCAGCTTGAGCAAGTGCATGACCATCAGCATCACCTGCTCCTTGTTGGCACCGCCGGTGCCGGCCACCGCCTGCTTGACCTGGCTGGCGCTGTATTCGGCGATCTCCAGCCCCTCTTCCACCGCCGCGACGATGGCCGCGCCCCGGGCTTGACCGAGCTTGAGCGCCGAATCGGCGTTGCGCGCCATGAACACCCGCTCGATGCCCATGGTCACAGGGCCATGCAGGCGAATGATCTCACGCACGCCACGAAACACGATCTGCAGCCGCTCCTGCAGCTCGCCGCCACCGGTGCGGATGCAGCCCGACGCCACGTACTCGCAGCCATGCCCGACCTGGCGCACCACGCCGTAGCCGGTGATGCGCGAGCCGGGGTCGATACCAAGAATCAAAGTCATAAGGCCTGCAATGCCGGGGAAATAGGGAAGCCGGGGCTTCGGGAATGGCCAGGGCCCGTTGCTGTCAGTGCTGAGCCTGTACGGGCAGGTCAGGCGGTGTTGGGTCTTGGTGCTGACCGGGACGCCAGGCCGCCGCGAAGGGTCAGCAAGAACGCCTGGCATCCACGCGGCTGGCCCGTGCCTTCCCGACCACCTTAGCCGAGTTTTTCCATGATCTCGTCGGAAATCTCGGCATTGGAGTGGACGTTCTGCACGTCATCCAGGTCTTCGAGCATGTCGATCAGCCTGAGCACCTTCTCGGCGCCGTCCTGGTCCAGCTCGGCGGTGGTGCTCGGCTGCATCACGATCTCGGCGTCGGAGCTCTTGTAGCCGGCCTCTTCCAGTGCGCTGCGCACGGCGTAGAAGTCCTGGAACGAGGTGAAGACCTCGAACGAGCCGTCGTCATTGGCCACCACGTCCTCGGCGCCAGCCTCCAGGGCCGCCTCCATCAACGCGTCCTCCTCAAGGCCCAGTTCGGCGGCAAAGCTGATCTGCCCCTTGCGCTCGAACAGGTAGGCCACGGAGCCGTCGGTGCCCAGGTTGCCGCCACACTTGGTGAAGGCGTGGCGCACTGCCGCCGCGGTACGGTTGCGGTTGTCGGTCATGGCCTCGACCATGATCGCCACGCCGCCGGGGCCGTAACCTTCGTAGGTCAGTTCCTCGACATTGTCGTTCTCGGCGGTCCCGGCGCCGCGAGCGATGGCGCGATCGATGACGTCGCGGCTCATGTTGGCGCTCAGGGCCTTGTCCTGGGCCAGGCGCAGACGCGGGTTGGACGCCGGGTCAGGGCCGCCCTGCTTGGCGGCGACGGTCAGTTCGCGGATCCATTTGGTGAAGATCTTGCCTCTCTTGGCATCCTGGCGCCCCTTGCGGTGCTTGATGTTCGCCCATTTGGAATGACCAGCCATATCGACTCCGAATCCTTGAAACACAAACAGGTTCCGCCCCGGAGGGCGGAACACGAGAAATCCTGCGCAAAAGCGCAAGGGCACCCGTCGAGGGTGCCCGGGGTCCGCTTACTCGACCTTGGTCTGCTCGCGCAGGCGGATGTGCAGCTCGCGCAGGGCCTTGGCATCCACCATGCCAGGAGCCTGGGTCATGACGCAGGCAGCGCTCTGGGTTTTCGGGAAGGCGATCACTTCACGGATCGACTGGGCGCCGGTCATCAGCATGACCAGGCGGTCCAGGCCAAAGGCCAGGCCACCATGGGGCGGCGCACCGAATTTCAGGGCGTCGAGCAGGAAGCCGAACTTCTCCTGCTGCTCGTCGGCGTCGATGCCCAACAGACGGAAGACCGCCTGCTGCATTTCCTTGCGGTGGATACGGATAGAACCGCCACCCAGCTCGGTGCCGTTGAGCACCATGTCGTAGGCACGCGACAAGGCGGCGGCCGGGTTGGCCTCCAGCTCCTCGGGGGTGCACTTGGGCGCGGTGAACGGGTGGTGCAGGGCAGTGAAGCTGCCGTCGTCGTTCTCTTCGAACATCGGGAAGTCGACGACCCACAGCGGTGCCCATTCGCAGGTCAGCAGCTCGAAGTCGTGGCCCAGGCGGATACGCAGCGCACCCAGGGCCTCGCTGACGATCTTGGCCTTGTCGGCGCCGAAGAACACGATATCGCCATCGACCGCGCCGACGCGATCGAGGATCACGTTCAGGTTGGCCTCGGGGATGTTCTTGACGATCGGCGACTGCAGGCCCTCGACGCCCTTGGCGCGCTCGTTGACCTTGATGTAGGCCAGGCCCTTGGCACCGTAGATACCGACGAACTTGGTGTATTCGTCGATGCGGCTGCGCGGCATGCTGGCGCCGCCCGGCAGGCGCAGGGCGGTGACGCGGCACTTCGGATCGTTGGCCGGGCCGGCGAAGACCTTGAACTCGACGTCCTTGAGCTGGTCGGCGACGTCGACCAGTTCCAGCGGGATGCGCAGGTCAGGCTTGTCGGAGCCGTAGCGGCGCATGGCCTCCTCGAAGGTCATGTGCGGGAACTCGCCGAACTCCAGGTCCAGCACTTCCTTGAACAGCTTGCGGATCATGCCCTCGGTCAGGCCCATGATCTCGGCTTCGTCGAGGAAGCTGGTCTCGATGTCGATCTGGGTGAATTCCGGCTGGCGGTCGGCACGCAGGTCTTCGTCGCGGAAACACTTGGCGATCTGGTAGTAGCGGTCGAAGCCGGCGACCATCAGCAGCTGCTTGAACAGTTGCGGCGACTGCGGCAGGGCGAAGAAGCTGCCGGCGTGGGTACGGCTCGGCACCAGGTAGTCACGCGCGCCTTCCGGGGTGGCGCGGGTCAGGATCGGCGTCTCGACGTCGAGGAAGCCGTTGTCGTCCAGGTAGCGGCGGATGCTGCTGGTGATACGCGAACGCAGGCGCAGCTTGTCGGCCATTTCCGGGCGACGCAGGTCGATGAAGCGGTAGCGCAGGCGGGTTTCCTCGCCCACGTCGGAATATTCGTTGAGCGGGAAGGGAGGCGTCTCGGCCTCGTTGAGCACCTTCAGCTCGTAGCCCAGCACCTCGATGGCACCGGAGGCCATGTTCGGGTTGACCGCACCGGCCGGACGCAGGCGCACCTTGCCGGTGACCTGCACCACGTATTCGCTGCGCACGCGATCGGCAGCGGCGAAGGTCTCGGCGCGATCCGGGTCGAAGACGACCTGGGCCATGCCTTCGCGGTCACGGATATCGAGGAAGATCACCCCGCCGTGGTCGCGGCGACGATGGACCCAGCCGCAAAGGGTGACTTCCTGGCCGTCCAGGCGCTCGTTCAGTTGGCCGCAATAATGGCTGCGCATCATGATGGTGGTTTCGCTTCTCGTGATTCGTGTATTCGGTGGAGGTCTTGGCCGCCCAAGGGGCTAATACTGCAAGACCTGGTCACAGCAATTCAACTCAGTCGGCCTTGTCGCCGCCTGCCAGATTCTTTTTCGCCCCGGTCTTGAAGTCGGTCTCGTACCAGCCGGTGCCGCTCAGTCGAAAGCCTGGCACCGACAACAGTTTCTTCAGTGCCGGCGCCTGGCATGCCGGGCAATCGGTCAGCGGCGCGGCGCTGATCTTCTGCAACACCTCGAGCCGGTGATCGCAGGATGCACATTGATAGTCATACAGGGGCATGGGTGTCTCTCGTCAACCACAACAACGCTGGCTGCCGGGGCAGCAAAAAGCGGGATTATATATGGTTAACGAGAGCAGTGCAGCCCGCCCGCGATCAGCGCACACTGGGCGGATCGAGCAACCAGGCGACGCAGATGACGCGGACCAGCCCGCTGAAGTTCCTCGCCCCGCCGTGGCGCAGGTGGACCTCGCGATCCACGTACGACAACACGGCGCTGACCGTGCAGCGATTGGCCTCGGCGATACGCTCCAGGATCCGCCAGTAGACCGCCTCCAGGCGCAGGCAGGTGGCCAGGCCGTTGAGCCGTACGGAGCGAGAGACCGGCCGCACCTGCATCATGTCGAAATCAGCCCTGAATGGGTCCATACAGTGCTTGTCTGGCCATTTTCCTGGGCGAACGCTCCGCTTGCCGCTCTGTAACAGGTTCTCCACCGCATCACTCCATCGCCATGGGACATGGCCTTAATGAAGCGCCGGCAAGCCCTCGCAAAGCAGCGGCAAAACCTTCCCCGCGCACCATGAAAAAGCCCGGATCCAGCGACTGGATCCGGGCTTGCACAGCGTTCGGGGCCGGGAGGACGATCACTTGCCGTCGAGCAGCACCCGCAGCATCCATGCCGTTTTTTCATGCACCTGCATACGCTGGGTCAGCAGGTCGGCGGTCGGTTCGTCGCTGACCTTGTCCACCACCGGGAAGATACTGCGTGCCGTGCGCACCACTGCTTCCTGCCCCTGGACCAGCTGGCGGATCATCTCTTCTGCCGGCGGCACACCCTCCTCCTCTTCGATCGAGGAGTGGCGTGCGTAGAACGCATAGGAGCCCGGCGCCGGGAAACCCAACGCCCGGATGCGCTCGGCGATCGAGTCGACGGCCAGGGCCAGTTCGTTGTACTGCTCCTCGAACATCAGGTGCAGGGTACGAAACGAAGGGCCAGTGACGTTCCAATGGAAGTTATGGGTTTTCAGATACAGCACGTAGGTATCCGACAACAGGCGGGAAAGTCCTTCGACGATGGACTTGCGATCTTCTTCACTGATACCGATATCGATTGCCATGACGCTCCCCTTTCCATAAGGCTTGATCATCAAGCGGGCACGAAACACTGTATCAGACTCGTCCGATCCTGCATGTGACCCAAGGCAACACATCGCCCGGTAGTTTGAGAAGCCACTGTCTTTGCGGTTAAATAGCAGGGTGCCACCCGTGCGGACTGTCATTGCCGGGTGCATAGGCTGGCCAGCCGCGTGATCGCGCCCTATACCTCATGCGCACCGCGCGGCCAGCTCTTCCTGTGATCGGCCTTATCAACGTGAGCCAACCCAAATGTTCAAGATCGTCCACCTGGTGACGGGCGTTGCGGCTTTGCTGCTATCGCTCATACCCAGCCTGAAAACCGATGCGACACCCTTCCTGCAGCAACCCGAAGCCGTCTACCTGGCCTTGCTCGGCCTGCTCAACCTGCTCCTGGCGCCCGTGCTGCCGCTCTACTACAAAGGCGCTCGCCAGCAACTGCAATACGCGGCCTGCGCCCTGCTGGTAGTGGCGGTGATCCTGCAGACCGTCACGCTCCTGGCGCGCCCGGAACTGGGCGACATCCCCGCCCTGCTCTGCGCCACGCTGGCCGTGGCCCTGCACCTGGGCGCGGGCTTTGCCCGCAGCACCCGGAAGGCCCGCGCAAGCCAGGGCACCGTGCAAGAGGGCGGCCGGCGCGATACCGGCACCGTCAAGTGGTTCAACACCTCCAAGGGCTTCGGCTTCATCTCCCGTGACAGCGGCGACGATATCTTCGTGCACTTTCGCGCCATCCGCGGCGAAGGGCATCGCGTGCTCGTCGAAGGCCAGCGCGTGGAGTTCTCGGTGATGCACCGGGACAAGGGCCTGCAGGCCGAAGACGTGGTCGCGGTCTCCCGCCGCTGATCCCTCGCGGCCCTGGCGCAGCGGCCTCCCGCCGCACCAGGGCCGACGCCTCCTCAATAATGCGGCGGCGGTGGTTCCTCGCCGTCCTCACCGACCTGTCCGACCATCTCCTCGTAACGCTCGATCAGTTCGGTCATCTGCAATTGCAGGCGCTCGATCACCCGGCCCTGCTCGACCAGCACATCGTTGAGCGCCTGGATGGTGTCGTCCTGGAACGCCTGGCGGCTTTCCAGCTCGATGATTCGCGACTCCAGTGACATAGCCTCATACCTCCTTGAAGTCATCGCTCAAGACCGCCCGCAAACGCTGGCGTACCGCCTCGACCTGTTCATCGGTGTAGGCCACGGCCGGCTGCCGCCCCCAGACCGGAGCCGGCCAGGCAGCATCGTCGCGACGGCGCACGATCACATGCATGTGCAACTGGCTGACCACATTGCCCAGGGTCGCCACGTTCATCTTGTCGGCGGCGAAGCTGTCCTTGAGCGTCTCGGCCAGGTAGGTGGTTTCCTTCCAGAGCTGGCGCTGGTCGGCCTCGTCCAGCTGGAACAGCTCACTGACATCGGCACGCCGTGGCACCAGGATGAACCAGGGATAGTTGGCATCCTTGCTGAGCAGCAGGCGGCACAATGGAAAATCCCCCAATACCAGGGAATCCTGCTGCAGACGTGAATCCATGACGAACACGACGAACCTCCTCGAGACCAACAGCCCAGCGAATGCGGGCAACATGGCTAAAGGATACCCTGCTTCGCCCAGGCAAGCATGCAATCGCCTCACATGCCCAGGCGCGGTAACACAGCGCTACTTTTCGCACCAAAATGAGGCCTTGGCGTGAAACAAGCCACATTTCTCCCCACTTGGACCACTCAGGATGAACAGTCGCCGGTAACACATTGACTTTCATGGCAGCTCTTTCGCATCACACCTTGCTCGATCCTGGCACACCATCAGACAGCCATTCCCCCGTGTTTGCGGCGGTTTTCCGACCAATCGCCAGGCAAATGTGAAAATTTCATGAATCGGCGGCAATTTTGAGCACGCTTGTTGCATTCCTTTCCGACCAAGTCGGCACGCCACCTGCATCGGCAGATGGACGCGACAAATAACAACAGCGATATGGACACCCCAGGGAGTTTCACCAACCGACCGATGTTTACACATTTGTTACGGCTGCGAGAAACAGCGCTGGCGTTGTGCGTCCCAAGAAAAAAGGGACGTGATTTGCGACATGGAAAACACTAATTGCGACAGGGGAAAAAAGTTAGCGAAAGATTGTTTTCCCCATATCGCCAAGAACAGTCAGCGTGATATACATTTTCGCCGACATAACAAGAAAGAGCTGCCCCTATAACTAAAAAACCAGGGTGCAGCGGTACTCTTCCTAAAAACCAAAGGAGCAAATCACGATGCGCGTGATGAAGTGGAGCATGATCGCCCTGGCCGTTGCGGCAGGGACCTCGCAGTTGGCCGTGGCCTCTTCGCAGGATGAATCCAAGGGTTTCATTGAAGACAGCAAGCTGAACGTCAAGACCCGTATGCTGTATTTCAGCCGTGACTTCCGTAACAACCCCAGCGGCACCCAGAGCCGCGTGGAAGAAACCGGCCTTGGCTTCCTCGGCACCTTCGAGTCCGGCTTCACCCAAGGCACCATCGGCGTCGGTGTCGATGCCATCGGCATGCTCGGCCTGAAACTCGACAGCGGCAAGGGCCGCGCCGGTACCGGCCTGTTCCCGGAGGGCTCCGATGGACGCTCCCAGGATGACTACTCCGAAGGCGGTGCTGCGGTCAAGTTCCGTATCTCCGATACCGTCCTGAAAGTCGGCAACCAGTTCACCGAACTTCCGGTCTTTGCAACCGACGACAGCCGCTTGCTGCCAGAGGTTGCCGAAGGCGCATTGATCACCTCAAACGAGATCTCGGGCCTGACGCTGCATGCTGGCCGTTTCACTGGCATGAACGCCCAGGAGCAAACCCATCATGACAGCCTGCACCTGAAGGAGGCCAAGGTATTCGGTGGCACCTACGCCTTCAGCGACAACCTGAGCACCAGCCTGTACTACTCCAAGGTCGAGGACTACTGGCGCAAGTACTACGCCAACATCAACTGGGCATTGCCGATCGCCGACAACCAAGGCCTGACGTTCGACTTCAACATCTATGACACCAAGAGCGACGGCGCTGGCTTGCAGCGTGCCGCCAAGGATGACGAAACCAAACTCGACAACCGCGCGTTCAGCCTGTCCGGCGCCTACAACATCGGCGCTCATACCTTCACCCTGGCCTTCCAGCGCGTGACTGGTGACGGTGACTACGGCTACGGCGTCGACGGTGGCGGTACCGTGTTCCTGGCCAACTCCATCGCCCGCTCCGACTTCAACGCTGAAGACGAGAAGTCCTGGCAGGCCCGCTACGACCTGAACTTCGCCGAATACGGCATTCCAGGCCTGAGCTTCATGACCCGCTATGCCCGTGGTACCGGCGCCAACACCGCCACCACCAACAACGGCAAAGAGTGGGAGCGCGACATCGACATCAAGTACGTCCTGCAGGAAGGCCCGGCCAAAGACCTGAGCTTCCGTATCCGCCAGGCCACCTACCGCTCCAGCGATGGCGTCTACTACGGCTCCCCATCCCTGGACGAGCTGCGCCTGATCGTCGAGTACCCGCTGAGCATCCTGTAAGCCTGGCTTGCAGTGCCCTGCACTTGAAGAAGCCCGGCGATCGCGCCGGGCTTTTTCTTGGCTGACACCCTTCAAGGCCTGCTGCATTCTGTACGGAGATAAACCATCCCCGTACAATGCGGGGTCATTTCAACGTCTTAGGCAATCGACACGGCTCACCATGCGCACCAGTCAATATTTGCTCGCCACCCAGAAAGAAACCCCCGCCGACGCGGTGGTCATCAGCCATCAGCTCATGCTGCGTGCCGGCATGATCCGCAAGCTGGCCTCGGGCCTGTACACCTGGCTGCCGATGGGCCTGCGGGTGATGCGCAAGGTCGAGGCCGTGGTACGCGAAGAGATGAACGCCGCCGGCGCTCTGGAAGTGCTGATGCCGAGCATCCAGCCCGCCGAGCTATGGCAGGAATCCGGCCGCTGGGAACAGTACGGCCCGGAGCTGCTGCGCCTGAAGGACCGCCATGACCGCGACTTCTGCGTAGGCCCGACCCACGAAGAGGTGATCACCGACCTGGCGCGCAACGAGCTGTCCAGCTACAAGCAACTGCCGCTCAACCTGTACCAGATCCAGACCAAGTTCCGTGACGAGATCCGTCCGCGCTTCGGCCTGATGCGCGGCCGCGAGTTCATCATGAAGGACGCCTACTCCTTCCATGCCGACCAGGCTTCCCTGCAGGAAACCTACGACCGCATGCACCAGGCGTACACCAACATCTTCACCCGCCTGGGCCTGGACTTCCGCCCGGTGCAGGCCGACACCGGCTCCATCGGCGGCAGCTACTCCCACGAGTTCCATGTCCTGGCCGAGTCCGGCGAAGACGATGTGATCTTCAGCGACAGCTCCGACTACGCGGCCAACATCGAGAAGGCCGAGGCCATCCCGCGCGAAACCGTGCGCCCGGCCCCCACCGAGGAGCTGCGCCTGGTCGACACGCCGGACGCCAAGACCATCGCCCAACTGGTCGAGAACTACGGCCTGCCGATCGAGAAGACCGTCAAGACCCTGATCGTGCGCGGTGCCGAGGAAGGCAAGCTGGTCGCCCTGATCGTGCGCGGCGATCACGAACTGAACGAGATCAAGGCCGCCAAGCTCGAGCAGGTCGCCGACCCACTGGTGATGGCTACCGACGCCGAGCTGCGTGCCGCCATCGGTGCCGGCGCAGGCTCCCTGGGCCCGCTGAACCTGCCGCTGGAGTGCATCATCGACCGCTCGGTCGCCCTGATGAGCGACTTCGGCATCGGCGCCAACATCGACGACAAGCACTACTTCGGCGTCAACTGGGAACGCGACCTGCCGGTCCCGCAGGTCGCCGACCTGCGCAACGTGGTCGAAGGCGACCCGAGCCCGGACGGCCAGGGCACCCTGGTGATCAAGCGCGGCATCGAAGTCGGCCACATCTTCCAGCTCGGCACCAAGTACAGCGAAGCGCTCAAGTGCCAGGTACTGGGCGAGAGCGGCAAGCCGGTCACCCTGTCCATGGGCTGCTACGGTATCGGCGTATCCCGCGTGGTCGCCGCGGCCATCGAGCAAAGCCATGACGACAAGGGCATCATCTGGAACGACGCCCTGGCGCCCTTCCACATCGCCCTGGTACCGCTGCGCTACGAGACCGAAGCCGTGCGCGAGGCCACCGACAAGCTGTACGCCGAGCTGACCGCTGCCGGTTACGAGGTACTGCTGGACGACCGCGACAAGAAGACCAGCCCCGGCATCAAGTTCGCCGACATGGAACTGATCGGCATCCCGCACCGCATCGTGGTCAGCGACCGCGGCCTGGCCGACGGCAACCTGGAGTACAAGCATCGCACCGAGCAGGATGCCCAGCCCGTACCGCTCGCCGAGGTGCTGACCTTCCTGCAAGCCCGCGTCCGTCGCTGATAGCCAATGCCCGAGTGAACATGTCCAAGCGAAGTACCTTTACCCTGGGGGGCGCCGCACTCTGCGGCGCCCTGCTCGTCAGCGGCTGCGCCAACCAGATGTCCCAGCGCAGCGAACATGAGGAGCGCGTCGAGCGCAAGTTGCTCGAACACACGCTGCAGATCGACGTCGGCGAGCCGAAGGTGATGGCGCTTCCCCAGCGGCGCGTGCGGGTTCACGAGCAGAAGCGCTTCGAGGTCACCGAGTTCGAGGTCACCCGTCGCTACGACCGCTACACGCCCTACCAGCCCTGGCGGGAAATCTACGAGATCCCCCTGGGCGCGGTGGCCGTGGTCGCCGGGGTCGGTGCCAACGTGGTCAACGTGTTCGCCCTGGGCAACCTGCCACACAGCGTCACCCACGACTGGCTCGACTATGGCGTGGCCGGGCTCAACCCGTTCATGAACGTGCAGTCCAACGGCCGTGCCCAGCAGAACCTGGCCGGCATCAGCGAAGTGCAAAAAGGCAAGCGCGAGGAGTACACCAGCCTGCCGTGGAGCGAGCGACTGGTCGAGGTCAAGGCCGGCAAGCTGACCCATGAGCTGACCACTGACCGCAACGGCGTCTTGCGCCTGAATCTGCTCGACAGCCCGTTCTCCGAACAGAACCTCAGCCATATCGGCACCCTGCACCTGCAGGTCGTCGACGAGGACAACGGCGTGCGCGGCGATGCCAGCCTGCTGGTCAGCGGTAACCTGCGCAGCAAGCTGCTGGAAGCCCATGACCTGATCTTCGATGACCTGGAGGACGACGATGTCGGCCAATGGGTCCACCGGGTCAAGCGCCTGTCGGAGCTGGGCCTGGAAGAGGAAGCCAGCGAGCTGGAACAGAGCCTGATCGAGCTGACCCGCAACGATCCGGAGCTGCAGCAGGAATTTCTGCATACGCTGACCAAGGACACCGGGCGACTGGTGGCCGATCCAGGCGTGCATTAAATCTGCTGGGCCTTGTTGGGCTGCTTTGCAGCCCCAGGATCACAAAGCCAGAAGATGAGCGCACTACTACAGAAGCTGAGGCGGAAAAAGCTCCAACTGCTCATGGGTACCCCGCAAGTCGCGCAGCCGCACCCCCACCCCCAGCAACCGCACCGGTTTGCCGCCCCGGGCAAAGGCCTGGCTGAGCAACTGTCGGTAGCTCTCCAGGTCACGCCCTGCCCCTGCCTGCTCCAATGTGGTCTGGCTGAAGTCGTGGAACTTGACCTTGACGAAGGGCTTTTCCGGCTTGTAGCTGCTGTCCATGCGCGCGACCCGCTCGTTCAGGCTGTCCAGCAACCGGGGTAGTTTCTCCAGGCAACTCGACAGGTCCGGCAGATCCGTATCGTAGGTATTTTCCACACTGACCGACTGACGCCGGCTGTCGTTCTGCACGAGCCGCTCGTCGATGCCCCGTGCCAGGCCCCACAGACGCTCGCCGAAACTGCCGAACTCACGCACCAGGGTCAGGCGCGGCCATTCGCGCAGCGTCAGGCAGGTGTCGATGCCAAGGCGCGCCAGCTTGTCTGCCGTGACCTTGCCCACGCCATGCAGCCTGGCGACCGGCAAGGCGGCGACAAAATCCTCCACCTGCGCCGGCGTGATGACGAACAACCCATCGGGTTTGCGCCAGTCGCTGGCGATCTTGGCCAGGAACTTGTTCGGCGCCACGCCGGCCGAGACGGTGATGTGCAACTGCTGCGCGACGCGCCGGCGTATGTCTTGGGCGATCCGCGTGGCACTGCCGGCGAACCACTGGCTGTCGCTGACATCCAGGTAGGCCTCGTCCAGCGACAATGGCTCTATCAACTCGGTGTAGTCACGGAAGATCGCCTGGATTTCGCGGGACGCTTCGCGGTAGGCCTCGAAGCGCGGCTTGACGATCAACAAATCGGGGCACAGCTTGAGCGCATGCCGGGACGACATGGCCGATCGCACCCCATAGGCCCTCGCCTCATAGTTGCAAGTGGCAATCACCCCACGCTGCTCCGACGCCCCGCCGACCGCCATCGGGCGGCCAGCCAAACGCGGGTCGTCACGCATCTCGATGGCGGCATAGAAGCAATCGCAGTCGATATGGATGATCTTGCGCAAGGACATGGATGGCCGTCAGCACTGTAAATTCATACAGATATTACTCCACTGGATGGAGACGGGACAGCCCACGGACAGGGTCAACGGGAAAACCACCGACAAACGCCATACAAGCCCCGCCATTACTGAGCCGCAGCCCATATGGAAGCGCTAAGGGATTGAACGAAAAAGGATTTTTTCCATAAATCGCTTGACACAGGGAAGGATATCCGTAGAATTCATTTCAACAGGCGCGGGATGGAGCAGCCTGGTAGCTCGTCGGGCTCATAACCCGAAGGTCGTCGGTTCAAATCCGGCTCCCGCAACCAGATTCAGAAAAAGGCCACTGTCGATACAGTGGCCTTTTTCATTGCCTGCGGAAAATTCCAACGAAAAATCAACGATTAACGCTTGACAGCCGTTCGAAAAACCGTAGAATGCGCAACCACTGACGCGGGATGGAGCAGCCTGGTAGCTCGTCGGGCTCATAACCCGAAGGTCGTCGGTTCAAATCCGGCTCCCGCAACCATATTCGTCAGAACAAACCCCGCCTGTTTCCAACAGTGCGGGGTTTGTTGCTTTTACACCTCCAGCTATCCCCCCTGCCCGCCCTCTTCCACTACCCGGCCCGCTTGACTGGATGAACTATCTTTAACCATGCCGAGCGGCTGAAAGCGACTTCACCCGGAGTAACATTCGGATACGTTTTCCGAAGAGACTTTCACTTGGCCGCACCTCTCCCCTACCTCGCGCGGCACGCCCGAGGTTATCCATGACCGCCCCCCCTTCCGAGTCCCGGGCACCGCTAGACGAAGAGCCGCCCCGGGCGCAACCACTGCCCTGGCGGGAGCGACTGATGCGCTATCGCCAGCCCCTCGGCCTGGCCCTGACCCTGCTGCTGTTCGCCCTGGCCCTGGTCGCCTGCCGGCACTTGCTGAGCGAACTGGACCTCTACGCATTGCGCGATGCCGTGCTCAGCGTCCCGCCCCCCTCCTTGCTCGGCGCCCTGCTGGCCGCGATAGTCGGGTTCGTGATCCTGCTCGGCTACGAATGGTCGGCCAGCCGCTACGCCGGGGTACGACTGCCCGGTCGCACCCTGGCACTGGGCGGGTTCAGCGCCTTCGCCATCGGCAACGCCATTGGCCTGTCGATGCTCTCCGGCGGTTCGGTGCGCTATCGCCTGTATGCCCGCCATGGTCTCGGGGCTGTCGAAGTCGCCCGCATGACGGCGTTCGCCAGCCTGTCGCTCGGCTGTGCCCTGCCACCGTTGGCGGCACTGGCCAGCCTCGGCGACCTGCCGGCTGCGGCCAATGCCCTGCACATACCGCCTGTACTGCTGGCCAGCCTCTCCCTGGCGGTGCTGGCGCTCAGCGCCGCGCTGGTGATCGGCCTGTACCGTCGGCGCCTGGACGAACAGCCCCTGGCCGACACTCTGCGGGTACGACTCGGCCGGCGCACCCTCCGCCTGCCGGGCGTTCGGCTGGCGGCCCTGCAATTACTGATCACCGCCCTGGACGTCATCGCCGCCGCCACCGTGCTCTACCTGCTGCTGCCCGAAACGCCGCCCTTCGCGGTCTTCGTCCTGGTCTACCTGCTGGCGCTGGCGGCTGGGGTGCTCAGCCACGTGCCAGGCGGTGTGGGGGTGTTCGAGGCCATTCTCCTTGCTGCCTTCGCCAACCCGCTGGGCGCCGCGCCGCTGGCTGCAGCCCTGCTGCTGTACCGCCTGATCTACGTGGTCCTGCCATTGCTGCTGGCCTGCGTGCTGCTGCTGGCCAACGAGGCCCGGCGCCTGCGAGCCGCGCGCCAGGCGATCAGGGCGGCCTCGGGGCTGGCCGCGCCAGTGCTGGCGATCCTGGTGTTCCTTTCCGGGGTGGTCCTGCTGTTCTCGGGGGCCACCCCGGAAATCGACACCCGTCTGGAGCACATGGGCTTCCTGGTACCCCATCGGCTGATCGACGCCTCGCACTTCGGCGCCAGCCTGATCGGCGTGCTGTGCCTGCTGCTGGCCCAGGGGCTGCGGCGACGCCTGTCCGCCGCCTGGCTGCTGACCACGGTCTTGCTGCTGATGGGCGCGCTGTTGTCGCTGCTCAAGGGTTTCGATTGGGAAGAGGCCGGCATCCTGACGTTCACGGCGGCCCTGCTGGCGATGTTCCGTCGCGCCTTCTACCGCCCCAGCCGCCTGCTGGAGCTGCCATACTCGCCGGTGTACCTGATGGCCAGCACCTGCGTGGTCGGCGCCTCGGTCTGGCTGCTGCTGTTCGCCTACCAGGATGTGCCCTACCGTCACGAACTGTGGTGGCAATTCACCCTGGACGCCGACGCCCCTCGCGGCCTGCGCGCGGCCATGGGCAGTGCCGTGCTATTGGTGATCGTCGCCCTGACCTGGCTGCTGCGTACCGCAAGGCCGGTGATCCACCTGCCGGACGCAGCAGAGCTGCAGCGCGCCAAGCGCATCCTGCTGGCCTCGGATCAGCCCGACGGCGGCCTGGCACTCAGCGGCGACAAGGCGCTGCTGTTCCACCCCAGCGACAGCGCCTTCCTCATGTATGCCCGGCGCGGCCGCAGTCTGGTCGCCCTGTACGACCCGATCGGCCCCGCCCAAGAACGCGCCGAGATGATCTGGCAGTTCCGCGACCTGTGCGACCTGCACCATGCCCGCCCGGTGTTCTACCAGGTGCGCGCGCAGAACCTGCCGTTCTACATGGACATCGGCCTGACCGCCCTCAAGCTCGGCGAGGAGGCCCAGGTCGACCTGCGGCGCTTCGACCTGGAGGCCAAGGGCAAGGAGATGAAAGACCTGCGCTACACCTGGAACCGTGGCACTCGCGACGGCCTGGCCCTGGAGATCCACGCGCCCGGCCAGGTCCCGCTGGACGAGTTGCAGCAGATCTCGGACGCCTGGCTGGAGGGTAAGCACGTGCGCGAGAAAGGCTTCTCCCTGGGCCGTTTCAGCCCCGCGTACCTGCAGCATTTCCGCATCGCCCTGGTGCGTTTCCAGGGCCGCCCGGTGGCCTTCGCCAACCTGCTGGAAACCCACGGTAACGCACTGGCCAGCCTGGACCTGATGCGTGCCCACCCGCAAGCGCCCAAGCTGACCATGGAGTTCATGATGATCGGCCTGATCCTGCACTACAAACGCCACGGCCATGCCCGCTTCAGCCTGGGGATGGTCCCGCTTGCCGGGCTGCAGCCCCGGCGTGGCGCGCCCCTGACCCAGCGCCTGGGCTCGATGGTGTTCCAACGCGGCGAGCAGCTCTACAACTTCCAGGGCCTGCGACGCTTCAAGGACAAGTTCCAGCCCGACTGGGAACCCCGCTACATGGCCGTGCCGGCCGGGCTCGACCCGCTGGTGGCATTGGCCGACACCGCTGCCCTGATCGCAGGCGGCCTGACTGGACTGGTGAAACGCTGATGACCCGACGCTACTGGCTGTACGTATTGATTCCCCTGCTCCTGGCCCTGCTGGCGGGCACCATGGTCTTCTGGCTCTGGGCCCGACCGACGCCAGCGGCGCATCTGCAACACCTGGCCCTGGCCGACGGCAGCAGCCTGCTGCGCGCCACCCCAGGCGTACAGGCCAAGGCCCGGGTCGCCATCGGCGTGCCCCAGGGCCAGGCCCTGAGCGACAAGCAACTGCTGGACCTGAGCCAGGCCGGTGCAGCCCAGCTGGTCCAGGTGACCCTGCCGCCGGCCGACTGCACCAGACAACGACAGGCACTCGAGCAGGCCATCGCGCAGCTGTCGGGCAAGCCGACGCTGGTTGCCGGCATCGGGCCGGGCGCCGCCCAGGCCTGGCGCTGGCTGGCCGGCCAGGCCGACGACACGGCACGCGCCATCTCCGTGGATTTCAGCATGGACCAGCCCGGCTGCCAGGCGCTGCCGAAATCCGCCGCCCATGGCCACTGGCACGTGGCCTGGAACGACAACCCGGACGACGCCAGCGCCGCCTTCGTCCGCAGCCAGGCCAACGCCGAAACCAGCATCAGCGACTACGACATTCACCTGCCCGAGGTGCTCAGGGCCCAACTGGCCCAGGCCCTGGTCGGTCGTGACGGCAACGTCCCGAACCTGCCAGTGGTGGAGGTCCCGGCCGGCCAGGCCAGCGACACCGTCACCCTGTTCCTCTCCGGCGATGGCGGCTGGCGTGACCTGGACCGCGATGTGGCTGGCGAGATGGCCAAGCTCGGCTACCCGGTGGTCGGCATCGACACCCTACGCTACTACTGGCAGCACAAGACCCCGGAGCAGAGTGCCGCCGACCTGTCCGCGCTGATGCAGCACTACCGACAGAAATGGGGCACCAAACGCTTCGAGCTCACCGGCTATTCCTTCGGTGCCGACGTGCTGCCAGCGATCTACAACCGCCTCCCGGCGCAAGACCAGCAGCGCATCGACGCGGTGATCCTGCTGGCGTTCGCCCGCAGCGGCAGTTTCGAGATCGAGGTCGAGGGCTGGCTGGGCAAGGAGGGCCAGGAAGCGCCGACCGGGCCGGAGATGGCCAGGTTGCCGGCAGCGAAGGTGGTGTGCGTCTATGGCGTGGAAGAAGCCCACGAGAGCGGCTGCACCGACAAGACCGCCGTCGGTGAGCGCCTGGAGCTGCCCGGTGGCCATCACTTCGACGAGAACTACCCGGCGCTGGCCAAGCGCCTGATCGGCGCGATCGATGCGCGCCAGGGCAAGACCAGCATGGCCGCGCAGCCGTGAAGGCATGGGTGTATGCCCGTCAGGTAAGCGGCCCCAAGTGATCGGTTCGGCCCCGGCAGCGCTTGCCCCCGAAGGGGTAGCGAAGCACGACGCAGCGTTCGTCGCTTTTGTGCTGGTCAAGCGACCTTGCGCTCGCTAGAATTGCGCACTTTTTGATCAGAGGCGCCACAAGCGTCCATCAGGACCGCCCCCGTCACCGGCTGGGCGGCCTGCATTCAATACCGAGGTTAGCCATGTCCACCACTCCCGCCACTCCCAAGGTAGGATTCGTTTCCCTGGGCTGCCCTTAAGATCGCTAATCTAAACTACCTCTCCAGATATTGCGAACAAGCCTTCCGCCCCTCCTGACGCCCTACCGCGTCACTCCCACCGAAAAGGCAACGCCTCGTCGCCTAGGGCTAGCCGATTCCATCGTCCTAGATTACTGTATATAAAACCAGTATATCTGCAGGTGCCCCGTGGACATCGCCGACATCGACACAACCGGTTTCGAGCTTGGCATGCCGACACACGTCGACATGCTCAAGCACCAATGCCACATGCTCAGCAACGAGAACGACCAGTTCCGGCGAGACTTGGCCAAGGCCAGACGCAACATCCAGAAGCTGGTCGACATCAACCAGAACCTGCAGGCCCAGATCACAGTCGAGCACCGCCGGGCAAACGAGGCGTACGTCGAGTACATCCACCTGATGAACATGGCTCGCTGCAAATACGGCATAGACCTCACTCGCGATGGCTACGACCTTGATCCCATCGAGCAGGTCAAGCGGCGCGAAGCGTCATCGGACCAGGGCTGATTCAGGGCACAGCAATATAGGAGTGCACCGCAATGTCTGCAGACATCATTGACTTCCCACGTAGACCGCGTAGCGATATCACCTGGGATGACATCACAAGGTTACTAGAGAGCTTCCCGCTCGGTTTCCGAAGCGCCCACTGCGAACCAGCACGCTCATTGCTTGGCTGGAGCGTAGAAGCCCTGGCGTTCCGGTCAGGCGTATCTCCCGCCGCAATCAGAAAGATCGAGGCCGGGGCCGAGCTGCGCCGCGTAACGATGCAAGCCCTAGCTTATGCCCTAGAAGCTGAGGGCTTGATGTTCTTCCCAGGCTACCCGCCATCTCGAGGAGCGAACTGCCGGGGTGCAACCACCGACCCGAAAGGGAGAGATGACTATCACCTGATCGAGTGATCGCCCCGAGTATTCCCAGGGCCCTAGAACAGGCTGCCCAGAGAGCTTGGCGTCCAGTTCATGATCACCAACTCGCCGGTGATATCAGCCTTGCCCTGCCGCTGGTTTGTGTTGCTGTAGCGGATATCCAGGCACTCGAAGTGGAAGCCGTCGAATGCTCGCCGAATGTCCGGGTGGTCGTTGATGCTGACCATTACCCGGCCCTTGCAGCGCCGCATGAAGTCGGCCATGCGCTGGTACTCCTCGAACGGGAAGTCGAGCCCATAGCCGGCGGTCTGCCAGTAGGGCGGGTCCATGTAGAAGAACGTGTGCGCCCGGTCATACCGCTCGGCGCACTCGAGCCAGGAGAGGTTCTCCACGTACGTGCCGGCCAGGCGCTGCCACGCAGCAGAAAGGTTCTCCTCGATGCGCAACAGGTTGATGGCCGGCCCGGTGGTCGCGGTACCGAAGGTCTGCCCAGTCACCTTGCCACCGAAGGCGTGCTGCTGCAGGTAGAAGAACCGGGCAGCGCGCTGGATGTCAGTCAGCGTCTCCGGACGGGTCATCTTCTGCCACTCGAAGATCTGGCGGGAGCTGAGCGCCCACTTGAACTGGCGGACGAATTCCTCGAGGTGGTTCTGCACCACCCGGTAAAGCGTCACCAGGTCACCGTTGAGGTCGTTGAGCACCTCTACCGGTGCAGGTTGGGGTCGCATGAAGTACAACGCGGCGCCGCCGGCGAAGACTTCGACATAGCATTCATGAGGGGGAAAGAGAGGGATCAAGCGGTCGGCCAGGCGGCGTTTGCCACCCATCCAGGGGATGATTGGAGAGGTCATAAGGTTGCAAGTCTTTACTGTATGAATAAACAGGTGTTAGGCTCGCCGCGCTTTGTGCACAAGGCAGAGGCCACGGCTGGACTTGCAGGAAGGGTCTGCGGGTTCGGCGGGCCGGGCTGGATGTTGGCGCATCCACCCGGCTCGCCTCTTTAATTACTTGGTGACTTCGCGCACGTAGGCCTGGCAGGCCTGCAGTGCGATCAGCCCCCGGTCGCCTTCGTCGGTGATGGCGACAATTCGTTGAGCATGCGCTCGGTCAAGTTCGGCGCGTACGGCTCCATGAACCAGACTTCCGGCGCCGGCGGTTTCTCGCAGCCCACCGTCACAACCCTGGGCGGCAAGGGATCCGGCGTCGAGAAGGACTGACAGCCGCAGATCAGCAGTAGCAAGCCTGTCACGCAGGCGAGCCTGAGTTTGTTGAGCATCGTTCATCTCCTTCCAGTGTGCCTGGTTCTGTTCCTGCAGGCGGGCTTCCAGGGCGCGACGGGCGCCCTGCTGTTCTGCCAGCTGATCGAGCGCCGCCGCAGCGGCCTCCTCACGCTCACGGCTGTGATTGCGGTCCTTTGCCGCCAGCTGGCGGCCGTGGTCCGCTGCCTGGTCGGCGAGCTGCTTGCCGTAGGCGTTGGCCTGCCACACCCAGGCGCCACGCCCACCCAGGACCAAGCCCAGCAGCAGCGCCAGGCAGGCCAGACGCCAATCCAGCGCCCTCACTGCAGCACCTGGAGCGCTCGCTGGTAGAGCGCCTTGCGATCCTCCAGGCCGTTGGTACCGCCATTGATGCGCTTCGTGATGGCCATGAAGTCGGCCTTGTCGGCCAAGCTGTTGAGGCCGTTCTTGTGCCAGTACCAGCCAGCCGACATCGCGGCGTACACCGGGTGCTCGAGCAGCTCAGGCGTGCTGAGCAGGCGACTGTCACCGAACAGCGCTTCGCTGCAGGCTTCGTAGTTGGCCCGCCCAGTGACCTGGATCAGGCCGCGACCTCGATACTTCTGACCATCACCGTCGGCCTCGGGCGTGTTGCCCAGGCGCTGGGCCAGGCGGCCGGTGTCGTACTTCGACAGGTACTTGTCGTTGCCCAGCTCACGCACGTACAGGAGCTGGCCCGACTCATGGCCGACCTGGGCAATGAACGCTGCCATTCGCAAGCGAGTGACGATGCCGTACTTGCCCATCGCAGCGTTGAGGCCAGGAACAAAAACGCCGGCTTGGCGGCCGGCGTTGGGAAGGATCTGCTGCAGCTGTTGAATCGTGATAGACATGCTTGCTCCGATTAAAGAGCCCGCATCACAGGAAATGCGGGCACAAAAAAGCCGCTCTAGGCGGCCCGGGGTGGCACGTGACCGAGGATCACACGGCAATGTTGAGTCGAGCCATGCGCCGACGCATCAACGCCGCTACCTGAGCCAACTCGTCATCAGTCAGCGCAACTGAGTAGATCGCCACCGCCGAGATATCAACCTCACCCGCATAGCCGGTGGTGGCGCTACCAATACGAAACAGCGTGTCAGCAAGGACGCGTCCCCGATTGTTAGCGCCGTTGAATACAGAATTCTTGGTGAAGTTCAAATTCTGGTTGAACTCACCAGACTTCGCCCGAAGCGCACGAATAGCCCAGTTGGTCGCGAAATCACTAGTGTCCGTCACAGGTGATGAAGTTTGCCCGCCAGCGGCATTATCACGGGTGGCGGCAGCCACCATTCGCGAGCTGACGGCATACACGCTTGCACCGTAGGAGTTACCCGTATAACCCGGCGTTGCCGCGTTACCGATGTAGTTGCTGACCAACATCACACCATCGGCCGTATCGGTTGGCTCCACAACAGCACGCCCCACAGTAATAATGGTCAACTCATCGGAGTCAGGCACCTTGGTTTTGAGATAGTTAGTCAAGCCCTTGAAGCGACCATGGGTCGGGTACGCCACCGGAGCACCGACCATTTCGGCATCAGCTTTGCCGATGGCGCGGTTGAAGGTGAAGCGCGAAGCATCGGTGTCGAAGGTGAACCAGGCTTCGAGACCACGTGTCACCGGCGGAACAACCTTAGTGTTCCAGGGAGCGATAGCGTCATTTGCAATCAGTTTCAGGCCCATAACTGTATTCCTTGTTCAAATGAGGTTGAGTGCTGCCGCCGCCACATAAGGAGCGAAGGCTTTGTAGAGATTGATGCGCGCTGCACCGATGGGATGAATGGCGTCGCTCCAATTGATATCGCGGAAACCATCAAGACCCGTCTGGCCGGCCGGATAGGCATAGCCGCCTTCAGGATCGGTCATGGCCCAGAGTGGCGCGATGACCAACTTGCTATCGCCACGGTCAGCTGCGGACTGCTGGATGGCCCGCAACATGGGCAAGTACTTCCGAAGCCACTGCTCGTTGCGGAAGCTCTCGTAGGCAGTACCCGGGAACGTTCGAATGATCTTTGCGTTTGGCCAGGCCGAACGAATCTGGTTGTGCATTAACGTGTCGTTGGCGAGTACAACGTCATAAATCGAACCGGCTGCACGGTCGCGCACGTCATTGGTCCCCAACGCATTGATGACGATGTCAGGCGTCGGCAATGCAAAACGCGCCTGGTAGAAAGCAGGGTCGAACACATAGCCATTACGGACGATATCTGCAGAGTCTGACTCCACGGCCGCACGCAGGAATGGATTGCGTGGCCACTTATCAGGCTTCGACATGCTCTGGTAGGCGGCCTCTTCTCCAGGCTGAACCACAATGACTCGGTCAGTGATGGCATTGGTGAAGTCACCCGTTTCCCAGCCCTCCCGCGCCTCGCCCAGTTCACCGCTGGTGTCATTGGCAGTATTGGACTTCGCCGAGCCCGGCAGGGTACCAATAAAGGTGGGTGCGAAGCCGAGCAGCTCCAGGAACTGCCTCAAGAACTGTCCGCCCTGACGGTTTGCGATACTGTCACCAATGATCAAAATCTTGACCGGCACCACCGGGTTCTGGACCGGGACATTGACCAGCTTCAACGGCATGATCCTGGACGTGCTGTCGACGCTCCGCTCCCGCAGCTTGAGCACGGCTGCAGCCCCGAAACGGGCAGCGCTCAACTTGAGACACTCGCCGGACTCAATCGCATCGGTGGTCGTACTGGCCACATTGGCCAGCACCTCATCAGCACGCGTACGCTCAGGAATCATGTTTCGCACGTAAACGGGCGTATCGTAGATCTCAGCGGTTGCGATGGTTGGCGCAAACATCAACCCGCTGGCAAATGGTGACAAGGGCTGCTCCGAGGCCTCCCCGGCTTGCTCCAGAAGACTGGGCATCAGCAGCGCCCCTTCTCCATCCACCGAAAACAAGCCAGGAAGGTCAGTGGCTTGAATCTCAAGCGGGCCGACAATGGTTCGCCGATCATCCGAATACAGGGTTACCGCCCCTTCACCATCACCGATCACCGTGGCATTGCTGTCACCCCGAATATCGAACGCCGGAGTGCTAAACCGTTTGTCGGTTAACTCCACCATCCGCGCTTCTTGATCACCATCCGCGATGAACAACAACTCTTGCTCGACCGCAGTGGTGACCACTTGCGACAGCATCTTGCCGATAGCATCCAGGGCCTGAACAGACGGATAGGTCTTGATCAGCAAGGCTGTTCCGTTGCTGTTACGGTACAGGTTGATGTACTGGGTGCTTTGCTCGGATGGCACACTGAAGTAGCCGCCATTGACCGACGCGGCGAGCCCCTGGGCGATCGTTGCGTACACCATGGCACCAGCCATCTGGACAGCAACATCCTCGAGTGCAGCGGCTACCTTTTTCTGCGACAGCACCGCCTGCTTAGCCAGTGAGGGCACCAAGCCCGACTCAGTTAGCACATCGGTTTGCTCATCGCCGTGGGCAACCTGATGCTGGATAGCTGCAACAGCTGTGGCTTTCGCCGCCGCTTCCGACAACTGGCCAGCGTAGGCCTCCATCGATACAACGTCTGTCATTCATGCCTCCCAGGCACAAAAAACCCGCCGAAGCGGGTTGGTGTTGGAATAGGTCACGCGGTACGCCGCCACATGTGCACAGCTAGATAGGGCGGCATGTTGTTGTGCGCCTGGCTACCGCCGGTCGATCCTGATGGCGGGTTGGTCGCCACCTGGCTAGTCATGTCATCACCAGAGGTGTATTCACCCGACGGCCCGGCGGTGACGCCTTGCGGGACGGTATGGTCGTGCTCCGGCATTTCGGCAATGGTCAATACATGGCCGTACTCACCGCCGGTGCTGCCGAGGGCAAACGCCCTTTCCTCGCCTCGGGCATCAGTCCCGCTACCGGCACTAATCAGCATGCGACCAGTCCCCAAGGCCGCCCAGGTGCCGAATCCCAGCAGCGTGGCCGGGTTGGTGGCAACGCTCGCGTTCATGTAGATCGAACCCACGGGGTACACCACTGCCAGCATCGAGGGCTTGTTGCCAGTGTGGTATGGCGCATGAGCGCCATCGATGATCAGGCTGCCATCGCCTCTCAGGCGCAGCACCTCCGCACCATCGACCACCAGCACCAGGGCCGAGCCGTCTGCGTCGGTCCCACCGACGGCGTACAAGCCCGTATCACCGTCACCGGAAAAGCCATAGCCGACCTCGCTGGCATTGCCGGCTGCCGGCAACCCCTTGGCCGTTCGTACGCCTTTGGTGGCCCGGAGAAGGCCCGTCAAGGTACCGCCCGACAAGGGCAGGTATGCCCCGATCATCTTGACGATCGCCTGTTTGAGCTGGTCTTCCTGCTCGGCATCCAGCTCGATGCCCGCCGCCAGAACAACATGGGCAATCTCTTCCTGGACCATGTTCAGCCACTCGGCCTTGAGCGGTGTCGGCGGCACACCACCGACAACACTGCCGTAGCGAAAGCGGCCAAGCGCTGCGACTAGGTCCGTCCAGCTTGAAATACGCTGCATAACTAATCCCCGAGGCCGGCCACAGCGGCCGGCATCACGTAATGAACCGCATGGAAAAATTGATCGATGTTGGCGGCGATTCCCTCCAACTCGGCGCGCCCGAAGCCGATCTCAACGTCGGTGTATTCCGGTGCTTCCAGACGCAGGCGGCACTCCATGGCAGCCGCCTCGGGCGTGCCGTAGGCATCCAAGGGGGCCGACGCCAGCCATGCCCAAGACCACCCGGAACCATAGAGAAAATCGCCGGTGACGGTCGGCCCTACCCTTGCGGGACGGAACTCCTCGATCGTTACCGTCACGCCGGCCTGCGCGGCCAGCCGACGGTAATAGGCCACCTGCGGCGCGCCCGAGGCAGTCAGCTTGTCCAACACGGCCTGCCGGCGCTGGGCCAGGGTTTGCGAGCCCGGCACGGTGCAGGCATCTGGCAGGCCTAGATAGTCCTCCCAGTCAGTCAGCAGCGCGCTGACCGTCGCCGGGTTCATCTCCAGCTGCAGACCATCCAGGGCCTGGTCGACCCGGGCCAGTTCGGGCGCCAGGCTGGCCAGCAGCTGCGCCCAGTCCGCCTGCAGCTCAGGGTCGAATGCTGGACCTGGCGGCAGCAGATCGCGCAAGCCCTCGCGGTAATCGTCCTCGGTCATAGCCATGTGATTCCCCCCAGCACAGCCACCTGGTTGGCCGCCACCACCACATCCTCGGTCGGCGCATCCAGCCGATGGTCGGTCTCACCCGGCGCGTTGCTGATCGCCGCACGGATGTGACTCAACGGAATGACAGAATCAGAACCGCCTTCGTCGCTGATCAGGCCCGCCAGGGCTTTCCCCACGGCCTGGCGCACGGCCGTAGTGTCCGGGGTCAGTTTGATGCGCAGGTCCACAGCAAGGCGCTGCGCAGCGAACACATAGACCTCGCTGGTCACCGGCCGCTTGCGCTCCAGGTAGGCTTGCACCTCGGCCACCTTCGCCGCGCTCGGGAAGATGTCGGCGTCACCGTCACAGACGAAGGTCAGACCGAACGTGCCCGGCCCCATCCATCGCGGCAGCGCCCAGGCGCGGGTCACACCCGGCACCTCCAACGCCCACTCCACGAAATCAGCCGCGTTACCCACCTTGCTTGGGTTCTTGAAGGCTGCCCGCACCCTCGCACGCAGCGCCTCGATCTCCTCCTGATCGGTGCCGCCGACAATGCCGTCGGCGCCGATGGTGGCGGTGGGGTTCACCCCCAGGACGGGCTTGACCGCAGTCAGCTGCCCGCCTTCAATGTTGCCGCTCGGCCCCGCCGTTTCCGCCACCAACTGCAGCTGGGCAGCGCCATCAACCAGCGTGGCGCCCACCTTGACCACATAGCGGCGACCATCACCGGCTTGGTATACCGTCCCGGCATCTACCAGGAAGCCGCTGGACCCGGTGACCGTGGCCACACCAGCGGCAGCCACGGCGGGCTTGCGGCCGTCTTCCAGGCGCCAATCCGCCCAGCGCAACAGCTGCTCTTCATCGCAGGTGGCCGGGTGCGCCTGCTTGGCCACCCAGCTCTGATAACCGAACAGCTGGAACACAGCCCCGCTGAGTGCACGAGCGGCAACCTTGGCGTCCGAGCGACGCAACGCATCCGGGGCGTTGCGTTCGAAGTCGGCCTCGGTGCGCGTGATCAGCGCCGGTAACGTCGGGATTTCATATGGCATTGATCAAGCTCCACGTATCTTCAAACGCCAGCTGCAGGGTTTCGCCGTTGGCCTCAGTCAGCAGTACCTGCAGGTTGACCCGCTCGTTGCCTTGCCGCTCGACCGTTACCGTAACGGAGGTAACAATCTCGTCGTCGGTCAGCCAGCGCAGTGCCTCCTCTGCATATTCCCGGGCATCGCGCAGCGTGCTCGGGGTAATCGAGCGCCGCCGCAGTAACCACAGCCGGGAGCCGATCTGATCGCCGGCCACGGTCGGCGCACAATCCCCCCACCAACCCTGGCGGTCGGCATCATCGACCGGATCGTCAGCACCGGCCAGCCGCCAACTGAACAGGCTGATGGTCACAGCCCGGCGCAACAGGGCCTCACGACTCATCCAGCACCCCCCACCGGCTTGTTGCTGCTGGCCTCGCCACGCATCACGCCATCATGCACATGCTCGATCTGGCTGATGCCGGCGGCCACCTGATCGCCGACCGACTCGATGCGACCGTTGGTGCGGATCACCGGCGTGTTGAACTCCACAGCCGCTTCGGCTTTGACCTTGAACGTGGCCGTGTCGACCTCGATCACCCGGCCGCGCTTGAAGTGCAGCCGATCGCCTTCGTCGGTGTACAAGGCCACTTCGCCCGGCTTGAGGCTCTGCAGGCGAAAACGGCGGTCAGACACCATGATCACCACCCCGTGACTGCGATCGCCGATAAACCCGGCCAGGGCCTCGGCGCCATCTTTGGGGCAGGAGGTGAAGCCGTAGGGCTCCAGGTGCTCCACGTCGTCTTTCACCTCGCCAGCCGTGATACGCAACTGCAGGCTCTGCAGCTTGCGCGCCGAGTTGGCCAGCACCACCACACCACGGGCCAGCACGCCCGCTATTGGATTTCTCATGGTTTGTAGTCCGCTGGAATGAGGTATTCGAAGTTGTCTGTTTTCTTGCCTTTCTTGAGCTTGCGTCGCTCGTAAGCGTCGTTTGGCTCGGGCAGGAAGCCGTCAGGCGGGGCTACGGTCATCCGGGTCAAGGTGCCCTCCTCGCCCAGCTCGTAACTGATCTCGCTGATCAGCATGTCGCGATCCAGGCCGATCAGCGGATCCACCACGCGCACAATCATGTTGTGCCGCCACAGCTCGCCGCTGCTCTGCCGCCAGCCTTGCACCACGTAGTTGATTGCCAGGGCGCGACTGATGGCGTTGGCCCGCTCCCACTCCACGCGATCACGCGCCATCTTGGTGGTCATCTGGCCCGACTGGTGAATCACCTTGACTCGCCGGCGCGTCACCCGCTCATCCTTCACGCTGGCCTGCACTTCAGTCGCGGCCGTACCGAATGAGTCGTCGGTACCACTGCGCTGACCGCGGCTGATGTACTCGGAAAACACGTTGGAGAAGTCCAGGGCGGTATCCCCGTCGAGGATGTTCTTGCCCAGCTCCAGCTTGTCCACCGCACGCCCCGCCGTGCCCGGACTGGCGATGACCAGGCGACCGCTGCCGTCATCGGTACTGAACAGCCGCGAAAGGGTCAGCAACCGGTCGATACTCTCGAAAGCGGTTTCGCCCGGCTCGATGGTGTGATCGTCGAGCCCCAGGGTGATAGCGGCCTCATTGACGACCTTGATTCCGTACTCACCTGCCAGAGCCTCCACGATCTTCTGCACACTCTGGCCGCGCCATTGCCCCGGCGAGTTGATCGCCGCACAGTCCACCAGGTCAGCCGTTTTCGAACGACCGGCAATGCTCAAGGTGATCGACCTGGCGTCGTAGCGGATCGGCGTACTGAACACGTAACCGGTCAGCAACAGGTCGCGCCCTATCCACACCTCGACCAAGTCGCCCTGGCGGATCCGCACCGGCACATCACCGCCGCCCGGCCACTTCCAAGTGATCGACACACTGAAATCCCGCGCCTGCCGCTCGAGGCCCGCGCTGATACTGACGTCTTTCCAACCGGCGTAGTCGTGCCCGCCAGCGCTCAGGGTGACGGTGTTATCTGGCTCCATGGCTTAACTCTTGGCGACTTGCAGTTCAGTGGCGGGCACGAAGCCCGGGTGGCGAATCGCATTGCGCGAGACGATCTCGGCGCCGCGCAGTGCGTCGCCGTACAGCCGGTGCGCCAGAACCAGCGACGAGACCGTGGTCCGTGGCTGATAGGGACGCAGCCAGACACCGCTACGCGCCACCTCGGTCAGGTGTCGATCCAGGGCCAAGCGGGCATCACTGAGCACGCCGAAGTGCTCCGGCAGGCTATCCCCCGCAATGGCCCACATCGCTTCGCTGATGGCGTCACGGAGCGCCAGAATGTCATCAGCCACTGGCACTCCCGTATCCATGACGCTACCCGCCTCGACGGTTGAACCATCCTGCTCGAGCTGGACGCTCAGCGCAGCCGGCTGATCAACGCTTTGCACGCTGGCCACCGGGACTTCCACCATGTCCAGCAGCAAGTCCACCAGGGCTGCGTCCTGGACCAAGCCGATGACGGCCGCCTGGATCGCCGCGACTTCTGGATCATCAGCAACCGGCGGCTCGGCCGACAGCGCGGAAATGGCCCGTGCCCTGGAGCGTGACGACTGCAGCGAACCACTGGCCCCGTAGCCGCTGAACCAGCGCTCCACGCTGGCTATGTCACTCAGCAGGCTGGCTGCCAAGGCGCCTGGAGCGTTGATGACCGATTGCACCAGGGCGCCGAGGTCACCGGCCAGCGAGGTCAGCGGCTTGAGGAAGTTGATAGCGAAGGCATAGGCGCTGGAAAGGGCCCGGCGCACGGCATTGACCCGCTGCCGGGCCAGGTCCACCTTCGCCATTGCTGCATCAAAGCGCGCCTTGGCCGACTCCAGCAGCGTCGGTACATGGGCCGCCAGTTGCCGCCGGGTGTTCACCCGCTGCACTGGGAACATCAGCATGCCGTCGATGAACGTCAGGTTGAAACGCACCATCCCAAGCTCGTTTCGGGCATGCGCGATGTCGCAATCACCGGCGGTCACCGTCAGGCGACCGAACCAGGGGTGCACCAGCTCGCCCGGGCCGGGCTGGTCCAGCGCGGCCAGCAGGCGGTCGCGCTGGCTGATGAAGTCAGCGCCAATGATGAAGCCGACAAACTTGTACTCACGCGTGCGCCGGCCCATGTCTTCGACCAGAGGCTGGTCCCGCTTGGGGTATTCGTGCAACTGGGTACGCCGGCCAACCGGCACACTGTCGCTGTCCACCCAGAACGGCACGCCGCGAAACGATGCTTCGCGGCGCAGATCGCGCCATTCACTCATTGGTACCTCCCATTGTCCTGCGACCAACCTTCGGCGTCATCGTGACGCCGGGCTGGCTGCTCTTCGTCGACTCCACCCGCAGGCCCGGCGGCGGGTTGTCGAAGGTGAAACGCATCTCGCCCTCTAGCTGGGCCTTGCTGGCCACCGCCGACTGGCGCAGCAAGGCCCCCGGCTCCGGCAACTGCCCCGGCGCCTGCAACAGCGTGCCCGGGTTGATGCCGAACTGCCTCGCGTTGTGCTCTTGCCGGTTCCGCGCCGCCGTGCCGGCCCCGGCCAGCACCAGTTCACCGCTACCGCCACCGGCGCCGGCGTTACGCTGCCGCTGTTCCTCTGCCATGCGCTGCACGCGCCCGGTCAGGCCTTCGCCCTCCTCACCGCCGAACAGCTTGAGGATCGGTTGCAGGTAAGGGCTGACCCGCTCCCACAGGTTCTTGAACCAGCCGACGATGGGCTCCCAGTTCTTGACGATCTGCACCAACGGGTTCCAGGCGAACAGGCTCTTCATGAACTCCATGAAAGGCGTGCTATAGGCCTTGATCAGTTCCCACAGAGCACTGAAGAACGGCCCGACCTTCTCCCAGTTGGCGACGATAAGGCCGGCCGCAGCAGCGATGCCGACGGCGATCAGGCCCACCGGGGTTGCCGCGAAGGCCACACCCAGTACTCGGGTCGCCACCGTCGCGGCAAACACCGCTGCGCGCAGGGCGGTAAAGGCCGCCCCGGCGATGACGATGCCGCGTACTAGGTGCGGGTTGTCGCTGATCATCTGCGCCACGTGGGAGATCCAAGGACGCAGCTGATCGAGCACCGCGTTGATACCTGGCAGCAGGGCATTGCCGATGGCACGGCCCACGCTGTCGACCCCGTTACGCAATAGCTGCAGATTGTTGGCCGTGGTGGCCGCCCGAGCGGCGTATTCCTGTTCCATGGAGCCGGCAAACTTACGGCTATCACTGACCTTGTCCAGGTTGCTGCGCAACAGTTCCAGGTTGGTCAGCAGTGGAGTGATAGCCCCGATGGACTCGGTGCCGAACAGCTCGGCCAACAGCGCCGGCCGCTTCGCCGCATCGACCTGGGCGATACGCTTGAGCAGATCCAGGGTCGTGCCCTGGGCGTCTTTCTGCATGTTTTCGGCGACCGTCTTGGCATCCAGGCGCAGCGACTTGTAGGCCTGCGCCTGGGCCTTGGTGGCCGCTGTGCCCTTGGTCAGGGCCAGCATGAAGTTCTTGATGCCAGTGGCCGCCACATCCTGCTTGACGCCCACACCGGCCATGGTCGCGCCGATAGCCGCAATCTGCGCCGAAGACAGACCGGCGACCTCGCCCAAGGCACCGACCTCGGTCACGATGCCGGAAATCTGCTTGGTGTTGGCCGGGCCCGTGTTGCCCAGGTAGTTGATGCGGTCGGCCAGGCCGACCACTTCATCTTGGCTCATACGGAACGCCGTACGCCACTTGGCCATCATTTCGCCGCTTTCGTCGGCGGTCTGGTCAAAGGCAATACCCATTTTCACTGCAGCCTCGGCAAAGCCCAGCAGCTCATCCTTGGCAATACCCGACTGGCCACCGGCCGCAACGATCTTGGCGATATCCGTCGCCGCCATCGGCAGCCGTTCGGACAGGCGCCCGATGTCGTCGCCCATCTCCTTGAACTGCTGTGGCGTGTCGAAGTCCACCACCTTGCGCACGTCGGCCATCTGCGACTCGAAGTCGATGGCCGCCCGAGCACCGGCAATGAAGGGAGCCGCCATAGCCCCGCCGGTGACAATGTCGCTCCAGCCGATCTTGCCGAGGCCAGTGCTTTCCAGGCTCTTGCGGAAGGTCGCAATGTTCTTGCGTACCCCACGTAGCGTCGGTGACAGCTTATCGACACCGGTGATCAGCGCCTTGAGCTGAAACTTGTCAGCCATCCTCCCCCCTCAGCGTTTCCGCGATGCGCTGGCTGTGCATGGTGGCTTCCAGAATGACGTCCAAAGTCCGACCCATTACCTGCTCGGGATCGGACTTCCAGAACCACGCCAGCTCGTATGCGACTGCAATCAAGCCGTCAACGTCGCTGACGCCGGCGTCAAGAAAAAACCGGCGACAATCCAGGCCAGGTTGTTCAGGTCCGACAGGTCCAACTGATTAACCGAGGAGGACGGGATCGCTGCGCACACGGCGATGTACTTGGCCGCCACATCCATGTCGAGCGTCACCGCTTCGTCCTTGTCCATCTTGTAAGGCAGCGCCTTGATGTTGCGCACCTCCTGAACTGTCGGGCGTCGTACCTCCAGTTCAGCGACCTCTTCGCCGTGCGCCTGGATCGGTACCGACAGCTTGACGACTTCTTTCATTGCCATACCCCCTTGGTGCCTTCCCACTTGAGATCGATGGTGCCGTCGTCGCCCTTGGCGGCGGGCTCATCCACGACGTAACCACCGGACAGCACGTAGGTGCGACCATTGCCAAAGTCGACAGTCACGGTCGCATCAGTCGCGGCCATGATTTGTGCGATCGGCAAGTCGGGATCATCGACTACGGTCACTGCGACATAAGGCACCAGGTCTTCTTCCTTGAAATAGCCTGGCGCGACCGATTCGCGTTTTTTGTCACTGAGCGGCGCCTCGGCCCCGCCAGTCACGGTGAACTGGGTACCGTCTGCCTTGATATAGACGGTACCCGCGACTTTCTTGCCCATGGGCGTCTCCTACAAAAAAGCCCGCACTGGGCGGGCTCTGGTGGATCGATTGGTTACACCGGGTACTGCAGACGGAACTGGTACTGCAGCGCGAACACACGCAGCTGGTTCACCAGGTCCGGCGGGTACAGCACGTCCAGTCGGTTCGGATCAGTGCTCGAGCGCTCCACCACCAGGTACTGGGCGAAGGCATCGGCGTTCTCGACAATGCCCAGCAGCTCCAGCGCCTGATAGCCGGCAATCAGTTCGGCGCGGATGACCTTCGGCGTGACGATGGCCTGGCCGGCGCCGAATCGGGTACCGTCGTTGGCCAGCTTATGACGGCCGTATTTGCTGGTGACTCGCGTCTTAAGGTTGTTGATGACATACGCCGACTGGTGCAGCGTTTCGCTGTCCAGGAAGGAGTTGTCGGGCTGCCCCAAGGCGTTTTCTCGATAGGTCGTGATGCCCCGCTCGATGCGCTGAACGCCACCGGTGGAGTAGGCCGTGGCGATACCATGGCTCAACAACGACTGCCGCTCGGTCAGAATGAAGCGCTCGCCAGCCGGCGCCGGCGTGATACCAGTCAGCTCGCCGGTTTGCGTAGGCCGCGCCGGGTCCGCCGAAATGAACACAGCGGTGCGCGCCGCATAAGCAGCAGCTTGACGCCACACCGGATCCGGGCAGGCCCTCTCGAAGCCATACACCGTGACGTGCGGATCGTTGCGCGAATCGCCCAACGCCACCAGCTCACCCAGGGTGCCGCGCTTGGCCGAGTACACATGACCGTACAACTGCCGCGCCCAGCTCCAGCGACCGCTGCTGTCATCCATGAAGGCTTGCCAGGCATCCAGCGATGCGGCATCGGCCCAAGGCGCACAGATGAACTCGAACGGCTCATCGCCCAGCGCCGCCAGGGCTTGCGCCACGTCTGGCGTACCCACCCCACCGGCCATCGGCGTGACAGTCACCGTCAGCCCGGCCGGGGTGAATTCGCCACCATTGCGCCCCTGGCGGTTCAGCTCCAGCTGGATGTCGTTGCCGCTCAGGCCCGACCAGCGACAGGTCAGCGTGACCTCTCCAGCCTCTGTGATCGCCGCCACAGACAAGCCGGCGGCATTGACGGCCGCCGTCAGGGCGGTCGCCGCTTCGGCTGCCGTGGCGCCGCTGGCCACCGTGGCGCGCACGCGTTGGCCGGCCACGTACAGGTTGAGCTGCCCGCCTGCCGTCGCCGCGCCGGCGATGGTCAGCTTGCCGCTGGCCTGGGTCCCGGTAGCCTTGATCGGCAGACACCAGACCTCGCCCATCGGATCGCTGCGCCGCCAAGTGTCGTACATCTCGGCGAGCATCGAGCCCACGCCGCCGATGCTCTTAGCCAAGCTCAGGCTCGACACCAGGGTCAGCTTGCCGATTTCATCGGCCTCGGCATCATCGTTGACCTGGCCAACGATCAGGCGCTGCAAGCTGCCGGCGGCGCTGTTGGCCTGGCTGTTGTCGACCTCGGCATAGAACAGCGGCACCCTGATGTCGCTGGGGATGCTATTGAAACTGAAGGCCATTACTCAGCGCTCCCAGTGTCAGTGGTTTTCGTTTTCGCCTTGACCTTGCTTGGCTCGGCGGGTTTCCGGTCGGTCACGTCGCCGTCACGCAGGCGGCGCAACCAGTACGCGTCTCGGGGCACAGCACGCCCGTCGGGGCCCAGCGTGCCGCCTAGCTCCGGGTCGGGCACGGTGCGGCCCTCGACCGGGTAAACGGTGATTCGAGTCATGGGGGATCACTCTTGCGAAAGTTCGGTGGAAAAATGCACTTCTACCCGGCCATCCGGGCCAGGCGCTGTGTGGTTGGGGTCTTTCGGGTCCAGGCTGTCAAAGTTGAAGTCGATGCCCCGTAGCGGCGGCAGGCCGTCCAACTTGTACTCTTGCCAGGTTTCGGCGGGGTCACCCGCCCTGCTGCGGCCGATCTGGCTTTCCGCTTCGAAGCCATAGCGGTACACCACTTTCGCCCGGTCGATCACCATCAAGCTGCCGCCAACATAGGTGATCGGTTCGTGATCATCCGACTCCAGGCCGACCAGGGCCCGGAACAGCTCAGCACGCAGGTCATGCAGCACGTCCACCGCCTGCTGCCCACGTTCATCGCGGGTCTGCAGGACCAACACCACGTCGAACTGGTCGACAAGCGTCTGCCGCGCTTTGTTCTGAGCGAGGTTTTCACCCGCTTCGTCGCCGGTACAGATCACATAGCACGCCGGCGTGACCATCTTGGCCGATGCCATCACGGCATCCATGTCGATGCCGCCGGCAACCCGACCGCCCAGCGAAGGGCAGTGGCGTTTCAAGTGTTCAATCAAGGGGGACAATCGCATAGCTCAACCTCCCAGTGCCCGAGCGAAGGCCGCCTTCAGGATCCGCTGCACATCCGCCCGGCTGTCCTCGAGCGCATCGGCCATGTAGTTGGCTCGCGGCGTGATCCGCCACCCGCCAGAGGCACGCAGGGCAATCAGCTTTGCCCGGGCGCCGCGCCGGCGACGCTTCCCCGGACCAAGGCCGCGGACCCGGGCACCTCGCTTCACCCCGTAGTTCAGATAGGCGGGGTAGTACTCCTTCATTCCACTGGTCTTCTGCGGCGCGATACGCACCAAGAATCCCGACCGGGATAGCTTGACCCGAATGGAATGCACCAGTTCTCCCGTACGGTTTACCGGGTAGTCGCTCGCTCCCCGGGACAGCGCAATCGCTAACTGCGCACGGGCTGCCACCAGGCGGCCCGCCTTGCGCATACCCGCACGCACCTTGCGCTTGTCGAAGAAGTCCTTGGGCAGGTCATCGAAGCCATCAATATGCAGGTACGGCTGCACGCTCAAGCTAGTAGCCATAGATCCCTCCACCCTGCTCAGCGGCCAGGCCCAGTTCCTCGACCTCCAGCACCAGAAATCGGCGGTTACTCAGATCACTGGACCGGCGCACACGATAGACAATCTCGTTGCCCCGGTACTTCGCGACCACTTCGTGGGACTCGGTGATGCCCGGACGGAAACGCAGCGTTACACGGTGCGTGACCACTGCACCGGACTGCACAGAGCCACTGTAAACAGCACTGCCGACAGGCTGGATCTTGGCCCAGCAGTCGAATTCACCTTCGTATTCGGAATCGAGACCAACACCGTCGCCCTGGGGGAGGTCGCGCCGAAGCCGCAGCCGAACGCGGCGGTTTAGCTCCCCCGAGGCAGGCTCTTTAAGGATCATGGCTAGAACCTCGGCGGAACGGTGATGTCCGCCAGCAGATGATCGAGGTAGGTGCCAGGAAGCGGTGACAAGGACTGCCCCACCACCATGACACCCCGATGGGTGAAAGCCGTTTCAGCGGCCATCAGCAACCAGCTGAGTACACCCGGGTGCGCCTCCAGGTCCGTACCGGCGCGGTAACGGATCCGCAAACGCCCCTCGGGACGGCCTGCCGGGAACTCCAGGTAACTCTCCTTGCCCCCCAGGTGAAGCACCACTTGCCCTTCGTAGGGCGTCACCTGCCCGGCGTCTCCCAGCACCACCACGGACTCGACGGCAACCACCTGGCCAACGTCCAGCGAATGGCCCGACGGATACGCCGCCGGCCAGTCCTCCTCGTAGATCGCTTCACGAATCGCCGCCCCCGTCCTCGATTCGCCCTGGGCGGTCACCCCAGGGATGATGATCTGGTCGATCAGCTCAGGCTGCAGGTCTTCTGGTTCAGCCCGGCATTGAAAGGCCACCTGCTCCAACGTCAGCACGGGCGCCCCCGTGTAGGCGATGCGGCGAGCCATCAGGGTTTTTCTTCGTCGTCATTCGGATCGGTGTTGTTCGGACCCGAATCCGGTGGCGGCTCCGTCGATGGGCCGGACTGGGCGGGCCCTTTCGCCGCCGGGGCCGCCTTGCCCTTACCACCACCGGACTTGCCAGCTTTCTTGCCTTCGTACAGCTCAGCGCGACCACCATCGATCAACGACTGCGCCACGTCTTCCTCGAAACCCGCCACTTCGCCCTTGCCATAGCCACGCCAAGAGCCAGTGAACACAACAATTACCTTTGCCATAACGTCCATCCAGTTGAGCGGCCCCAGACCATCCGGGGCCGGGGATTACATGCCTGCGCCCCACTTCACGGCGACCGCTACCACGATGCTTTCGACGTGACGCGGGCCGAAGTCATGCTTCGCGATCACGCGCAGCAGGGTCTGGTCACGCTGGAAGGCACTGATCACCTCGCCCTGAGCATCCTTGTAGGAAGCCTCGTTGCTGAAGCTCAGGGTGAGGTCCATGTCTTCACCGACCATGCAGTCGGCGAAGTTGACGAAGTAGATCTCGGTTTCGTCGCCATCGACGCCGAGGTTCACCGGGATCTGGTTACTGAGGCCCACCGGGTAGCCCTTGAGCATGCCCTGATCGATTTCGGGGTACGCCTTATTGCCATTGCCATCACGCAGCGCCTGCAACCAACGCAACACACGTGGCGCCATCAGCCAGCCGCACGACTTCATCATCACGTTCGCCGTTTCCAGGCGCAGCATCATGCCGCCCAGGAACAGGTCGATCTTTTCCAGCGTCAGGCCATCGACCACAGGCGCCGTCAGGACGTTGAAAGGCAGCGCCCAGTGCCGCATACCTTTGGGCAGCGAGCCAGAGCCATCAGCCCGGATGAAGTGCAGATCTTCCGACAGGCCCATGCTCACAGTCAGGTCATTGAGCACCAGACCATCGACGCGTGGGTTCACCCCGCTCATGGCCAACAGGTCGTTGGAAATCGGCACGATGGCGGCAGCCTTTTTCGCCGACAGCTTGGTGTCAGCGAAGGTCATGCCGGTGATCGAGATATCGGTATCGCTACCGATGTACGTCACCACGGTGTTGCCAGTGATACGCGGCTGGGTCAGGCTGCCGTTGTTCAGCGGCAGGCTGGTGACGCCCATCTTGCGGACGATGGACACTGGGCGAAGCGACTCGATGACTTCGGTCGCGAAGTTTTGCGGCACCAGCACACCGCCTGCACCCGGGGTTACGACGCTCAACGCCATGTGGACATCAGCGGGGAAACCGCCGTCCTTCGCCATCTGAGCGGCCGTCTGCTGGTTCCCCTGGGCAGAAGCCAGCAACCGCGCCATCTGCGCCATGCCGGTACCAGGCTTGGCTTTTTCGCTGAACGGGCCGGAAATGCGGCCTTGTGGTGGGCTGGTCGCACCCTGAGCCGACTCGTTGACCGGTACCGCGCTGGCAGCAGCCAACTGCTCGGCCGATTCTGCTCGCTTGATCTTGGCCGTCAGGTCGTTGATCTGCGTTTCCAGGCTGGTGAACTGCTGCAGTTGCTCGACACTCAAGCTACCGCCTTCAGCCTCGATCTTGGCCAGGGCCTGTACCTGGGCGACCAGGCCGGCGCGCTCGTTACGCATTTGAAGTACAAGGGACATGCTGCCTCCTGGGCATAAAAAAACCCGCACTGGGCGGGTCGAGATTCAGTTGATGCGGCTGGGTCAGGCGAACGCCTGCATCGCTAACGCTGCTGCCCGCACGCTGATGCGGCTCGACTGGCGTGTTGCGCGGTTCTGCGCAACGGCCCGCGACAGCTCGTCAACGGTGTGTTGGGGGTTCTGCAGGCGGTCAGCCAGCCCTGCGTTGATTGCCATCTGACCGCGATACAGCGCGGCCTCGGTGGCGATTACTTTGGCGACCGGCAGTCCGCGATACTCGGCAACAGCATTGACGAACATCTGGTAGCTCTCCTGCACCAGTTCATTGAGGAAGGCCAACGACTGCTCGGTGATAGGCTCATGCGGCGAGAGGTCGTTCTTGTGCGCCCCGGCATACACCGTGGTCACCTTCACGCCCATCCCCTCCTCCATCTTCGAGCGGTCCATGTGGCTGGCAATCACGCCGATGGAGCCAACACCGCTAGTGCGACTCACCACCAGTTCGCTACACGCCGAACCGATCAGGTAGCCACCGCTGTACGCCATGAAGTTGACCAGGCCGGTGATGGGCTTCTGCGCGGTCATCGCCCGGATGTCCTCGGCCAGCTCGAAAGCCCCCACGGCAGAACCGCCTGGGCTGTCGATATCCAGCACGATGTGCTCGACCAGCGGATCAGCCACAGCGCGCTGCAGCTGGGAGCGCAGCCCTTCGTAACTGGTCATGGTCTCGCAGGCGTTGAGGTGACTCCCGCGACTGACCAACAAGCCACTGACCGGGACAACCTCGATCCCGGTCTGGGCAATCGCGTTGCGACGCTGCTCGTCCGCGAACGCCACGCGGTCGACGGGATCGTCATCCTTCCAGAGCTGGGCCGAGCTGCCGCCGAGGTTGATGATGTTGAGGCTCATGGTCTGGTTGGCCCAGCGCACGCCCAGGTCGAGCATGTCCGGTGTCACCAGCAGGGGTTGATTGAACAGCAGGCTGGATGCCCGCAGATGACGCTTACTCATTGGGCAAGGATCCTCCCGATCTCGGCGTGCTGCAGCTCCAACTGGGCGCGCACGGTGGGGTTGTTCAGGTCGGGCTGTCTGCCCGCGTCGACCATGTTGAGCGGCTGTAGGTAGATATCACCCCCCTGCACGGGCGGCATGTTCTCCAGGCGCCGGATGTCGTTCACGCTCAGCCAGCCCCACTGGCGACCGATGGCGTAGGCCTCATAGCGACTCTTCTGGTCGCCACGCAGCAGGCCGGACAGGTTGAACTCGATGAAGTAATCCCGCCGATCCTTCGCCAGCAGGAAGTCGCGCATCATCGCCTGCTCATGGCGCTTCACCCAGGGCAGCAAGGCGAACACCACAAACTGGATCATCAACTGCTCAAGGGTGTTGTAGTTCGACTTCTCAAGGTCGTTCACCATGGGCAGTGGGATCTTGTAGATCCGCGCAATGTCCAGGCCGGTCAGCTTCATGATGCCAACGATCTCAGCATCGACGTTGGTCATCGACACCGGCCTGAAGGTCATGCCCTCCTGCAGCAGGGCGACTTTCTTGGCATTGTCCATTCCGCCGAACTTCTGCCCCCATTGGTCGACGATCTTGTCGATGGCCCCCTGGTCCTTGATCGCCGGAGCCTCGCGGGGGCGCTCGATCACACCGGACACGGACACGCCGTTGGCGAAGCTCTTGCCGGTGTACTGGCGGACCGCCTGGGTCAGTCCAATCGCGTCGGCGTGCAACTCAATAGGCGACAGCCCAACGTAGGGATTGGTACCGAACCAGCGAACGTGGTGCACCATCCGCATCGGCACTGCCTCGGCGGTGCCGATTCTGTAGTACGGCAGCAGGTCAGCCCCCTTGAGTACCTGCACCTGGTCGTTTTTGAGAGACCAGAGGGCCGTAACATTGCCGTCTTCCCGACGCTCGATGAAGCTGAAGGAATTACCCCGCAGGCCCGCCGCGCCCTGGTGCCGTTCCATGTATTCGCAGGGCGTCTGGAACGGATTGGGCTGATAGCGCAGCACGTCGTACAACGGGTGATTGATCGCCGACTCCCGCTGCCCTTTCTCCTTGCGCTGATACAGCTCCAGCGGCAGTTGCGCTACCGTCTCGGCCAGCAAGGTCACGCAGTTCTGCAGGATGGGCAAGGCAAGCGCGGTTTCTGGCGTTACCGCTACGCCCGCAGAACTTCGACCGCGCCCCAGATGACCACGCCAGAAACCGCCGTCCGGGTTGGTCAATGTGCCCGCGCCCGAGGCGCGCAAGCTGGAAAAGAACATGGTCAGCCCCCTTCCCTAGCCACTTGGCGCTTCGCCAGACTCGTTGCTGCCAGATTCGCCGCCGCCTGATCGGCCAGCTTGGCCCAGACCAACAGCCCCACCCCCGCGACGATGAATGCGGCAGGTCGATGCACCATCCAGACACCCGCGACCAGCAGCGCGAAGCCCAGCAGGCCCGCCACCCAGGACGCAATTACCAACTTCATATACCTACCCCTTCGTCGTAAACCGACGTGCCTGATGCCTCGGAAATGTCACTGCTGATGCCCACCGCCATCACGGCGGCGACGATGCCGTCGATACGGCCCGTGGCCTTGGATTTGTCGACCTTCCGGTTGTTGGCGGGGTCGAACACGATCACCGCGTTGCCCGCGTTCCAGGTCATCACGGGGCTGTCATCGTGCAGCAGGGTCTCGACCACCTCGGTGGCCGTGTCGACTTCAGCCACGACCTCATAGTCGGCCGGGTCCAGCTCAATGACGTCGGCCGGCTCGACCTTGCGGCCCAGCAGGCGCCGCTCGAACTCATCCACAGCCGGCCCCATGTCCTTGAAGCCCTGGCCGAAGGGTTTGAGCTCGGGCAACGTGATGCCGTTGTCGTTCATCAACTGCAACAGATCCTCGATCCGCCAGCGGTCGTAGGCTATCCGTCGCACGTCGAAGTAATCACAGATGGTCTGCAGGCGCCGGAGCACATGCAGCTTGCTGATCGCCCGTCCTGGTGTGGTCTCCAGATGGCGCTCCTTGACCCATTGCAGGTACGGCACGCGGTCGCGCTTTTCCCGGCCCGACAGGTCATCGTCAGGGATCCAGAAGTACGACAGCGAGCGCCAGTGCGGGTCGGATGGTATCGGACTGAACATCAGCACGAACGCGGTCAGGTCCGTGGTACTGGAAAGGTCGAGTCCACCAACGCATGGTCGGTTGCGCAGAACGCGCATCGGTACCCGTTCGGCAGCACCGCGCCAGATCTCCCAGGACAACCAAGGCGATGTCGCCTGGGTCCACTCGCAGAAGTTCAGGCGCCTGACCACAGCCTCTTTCGCCGGCAGCCCTCTGGCCTCGGCCACCTGCTCCCGCAGGTATTTGCGGCCCGGGATGCCATCGGTCTGGCCCTCCAGGATGAAGTCCAGCGAGGGGTTCACCTTCGGCCAGCACGACTCATCCTTGAACGGGTCATCACCCTTGTCCAGCGAACAGATGAAGGCGAAGAACGCATCGTTCTCCTCCTTGCCCTCGCAGATCCGCACGCCCAGGTCGTGATACTGACCACACACCGAGCCCTTGTCGGAGCCGCTGTTGGTGATCATCACGATCAATGCACGGCGCCGGAACTTGGTACCAGCCCGCATCATGTTCACCGCGCTGGCCGTCTTGTGCTCGTGCAGCTCATCGATCAGCGCCACATGGGGCCGAGGGCCGGACTGGCCTTCGTCGGAGCTGATCGGACGGAAGAAGCTGTTGGTCTTGGGATAGAACAGGTTCCAGACCTTCTCATCGCGTCCCGACTGCACCAGGCGCGCAGCGAGATGTGGCGCCATGTTCACCATCGCGACCGCGTCACGGAACAAGATCTGTGCCTGGTCCTTCTTCGTGGCGGCGGCGTACACCTCCGCCCGCTGCTCGTCATCGGCGACAAGGCCATACAGGCCGATCCCAGCGACCAAAGGCGACTTACCCGAGCCCTTGGCGGTTTCGATATACGCCTGGCGAAACCGGCGATACCCATCATCGGTGTACCAGCCAAACAGGCTGCCGACGATGAACGCCTGCCACGGCGCAAGGCGGAACGGCAACCCCTCGAAGTCGCCGCCGTTCAAACGCAGCACATCCTCGAAAAAACCAATGGCACGCTGGGCCGCGTCGGCGTTCCAGATCAGCCCACGCTCATGCCCCTTTTCCAGATCCAGCAGATGGCGCCGCGCAGCGTTGCGAACAGCTGGCCCGGCGATGATTGAGCCGGCCAGCACCCTGTCAGCGAAGCCCTTTACCCGGCAGTCAGCTGAAATACTTTGCGGCAGCGTCTTGTCCTGCATTGGGGAACAACTCTCCTTGCCCAGCCGGGGCGGCGGCTCTCATGTTCCGGCGCGCCAGGGGAGACAACCCGAACTGTGCACCGGCAGCGTTGGCACGCTTCTCGGCGTCGTTGGCCAGCTGCCGCAGCACGTGGGTCTGCTGGGCGCCGGTCTTGAAGGTCTGAACCTCGCCGCCCAGGCCGTCCTGCGACCCAGCATTGCGCTCAGCGATCAACCGCTGGAAGCGCAGCCAGTCGCCGTAGGCCTGGCAGTATGTGGCGAGCGCCATCTGGTCGAGCCGCGAAACCCACCCCAGCGCCAACAGCGCCTCGGTGATCCGGGTCCACTCGGCGGCTGCGTCGCCGGTGAGGAAATCCGGCATGGGCGGTACACCCACCGGTACCGCAGGATCTTTGATTTCGTTCATCAGCTGCGCGGGCGAGAGCTTGCTGCGATTGCCGTTGAGCAGGTGCACCGATGCGGGCAGAGATGGTCGCCCGGAGTTACCGTTTCCAGCCATGGAAACCTCCTATTCGCATACCCCCCCCTCCCCATTTTTCCCGGTTTTGCACAGAGAGGGGGGCATGCGGTCAACGAGTGAGTCGGGAAAAAGTTTTTAACCCCCCCTACCCTTCGGGCAGCAGGTGCAGTGGCAGGCAGGGGCGGCCGGGTCGGGCTCAGGCCCGGCGGGCGGTACCCAGCCTTGGCGCTTGGCGATCCTGGGCGGAAGAAAAGCCAGCTTCCCGCCCTGCCAGCGATCCGGGTGAACCGCCAAGTACCCGCTTTGCAGCAACGGTTCAAGCAGCTTCATCGCCTGCCGAACCTCTTCCGTGTAGCCCTTTATGTCATCCGGGCCAAATGGCCGGCCGGGGGTAAGTGCAGGCCCGATGATTAGCATGGCGATCTCCTATTCCAGTGATGATTCGGATCGAGCGGCAGGCCGGAGGCATCGCAGCCCGCAATCCGCCCGCTGCGCTCCAGGCGCTGCTTCACCGAGTCGTGGCACAACTTGCACAGCGGCTGCCAGTTGTCCTGGTCCCAGAACAACTTCCAGGCAACACGCAGCTTCTCGGGATCGCCGCTTTCCTTCGACTCTTGCAGGCGGGGCGCAATCTTGTGGTCCACGACCGTGGATGCAACGGGACGGCGGTCGGTCGAGCACATGACGCAGAACGGGTTGTTCGCCAGGAAGACTTCGCGAGCCAGACGCCAGCGGTGACCATAGCCACGGGAAGCGCTGTTGCCCCGCCGGCCGTTAACCTTCACGGCTAGCAGGCGGCACGTCGCAAACACCCAGGCGCTTCGCGGCCCAGCGCTCATACAACCCGATGGCCACGTCGGCGCCGGCCATCGCGGTCAGGCAACCGAATGCCGCCGAGGCCCAGATCGAAGCGCCGGCGGAGTACAGCAGCATGATGGTTGCCATCCCGCAAACCACGCAGGCCCCCGAACGCAGGGCGATGCGCCGAACCAGCGCCCAGCCTCGAACACCCGCCTTGTCCGCCCGCCACATCTCACCGGATACCCCGCCGACCAGGGCGAGGGTGATCACCAGCCAGACTGGCATCTCGGCAAGCGCTTGTTGTTCGTTCGTCATCCCGTTCCCCAAATGCAAAAAACCCGGCGCGGCGGCCGGGTTTGCTGTGTGTGGCGGGCTGCTTTGTGCGCCCGCACGTCTCGAAGATGGGTACTTTGTACAGGTCGAGTTTCCTGGCAGCAAGCGAGTTTTAATGCCATCCACGAATAAGTGGGCAACGTCTGGCGAATGTCTGGCGAATGTCGGGGAATACCACCACCCCGGCTTAGCTTCACTGTGGCGCTGCCCCATAGGTCTCAAAGGGGGCGGTGATGGTGGGACTTACGGAGCCCTTTAAAATCAAGGGCTGTCCCACTGTCTAACTGTTTTTAACCTTTTCCCGTGTAAAGAGAGAGATTAAAAGCACGCTGCGCGCAACGCGCGCGTAACGCGCAGCATGCGCACTATGTGCGCGCCTTCGTGTGGGTGGCTGGACGGTGGGACAGCCCGCGAACTGCGCGGGCTGGAGCTGGGCTGCCCTGCAAAAAATGCGGCAGGACAACAGCGGGACGGTAGGACCAAAGGTGGCGGATCATGCAGCCTTCTTCCCTCTCAACAGCTCCTGAATAGCCACATGGGCCCGGTGCAGGCGCTCATAGTACGTCTTTCTGCTGCACCTGCAATAAGCCATTTTCTGCTCGAGCAGGCTGTCATGGTTGCAGTAGTGTTCATGGACAATGATGTACAACTGGGGCTCTAGGTGCTTGTTCACGATGATCTCGATATCGGCAGACTCATCGAGCAGTACTCGACTTCCTCTGGTGCCTCGGATCAGGTCGCCCTGACAGTCCATGAGGAGCCCGAGCATGCTACCACCACCTGAACCGCCGAAACGCTCGCATGAGGTGTGGAGCTCTTGCGCCCACAGTTTCAGCATCTCATCGATATGCTTGATCAAAAGCATTCCTCCTTCGGCGCTGGCGGTTGCTGCTCCAGGGCGCTGGCGCGGCCCCACCCCTCGGGTTTCTGGTACGCCCAGGGCCGCTTGCCGCTCTTCGGCAGCGCAGCCAGCCGTCGGCGGCGCCACCCCAGGCGGTGCATGATCGACCCCACACGCATCTGCTCGGGCTTGCCCCAGTGCCCAGGATCCAGATTCAGCGCCTGGCCCAGCACCTCACTCCCAGTAACCGTCTCACCAACCTGTGAATTCTCCAGCCAGTCAAGGATCGGCCCTTCCCATTCATCCACCACGAAGCGATCTTCCTGCTCGGTAGTGAACAGCTCCTCCTCCTCGCGAGTGGCCCACCAGATGTCACCGGCCTGGTAGCAGAACATGGCCTCGGCCCACAGCTGGTCACGGACCCGGCGCAATGCCTCCAGATCTACCTTGACGCAGGCGACCGGCCAATAACGCCGGTTACCGGTGGCGTCCTTGAGGTATTCATCCTGGTTGGTGGTGCCCGCGAAAACACACTGGCGTGGCACGTCGCTTGTTCTTCGCCCATAGCTTTCGCGGTAGGTGTCGATGGAGGCCGAGAAGAACTGCTTGGCCTTGGTGCTCTCGGCCTTGTTGAAGCTGTCCAGCTCGCCCAGCTCGACGATCCATTTGCCCCGGATCGCCTGGAACGCGTCCTTGTCGCCCAAGGTAAACGGCGTGTCCATGAACCATTCGCCCCCAAGGATGCCCAGGGCCGTGGACTTACCCTCGCCCTGCGCGCCTTCGAGGATCATCACCGCATCCGCCTTGCAGCCGGGCTTCATCACACGGGCCACCGCCGAGATCATCCAGCGCTTGCCAACCTTGGCGCTGTATTCGTTCCGAGGGACGCCGAAGATCTCATGCAGCCAGCGCTCCAGGCGCGGCACACGATCCCACTCGAGCTTGGCCAGGTAGCTGCGCACAGGATGGTAAGCGTTGTCATGAGCGACAATGCTCACCGCTTCGACGACGTGGGAGGCCTTCACGCGCAGGTTCTTCTGCTGGGCCAGCCACTTCATCACGCGCATGTCATCGATATCGCTCCACTCACCCGGTTCACCTCCATAGGGTGCAGCCCGCAGACGCATGATCTTCGAGCTGAAGGCGTTGTAGCCGATCACTCCGCTCCATCGCTCATCGTTGGCCAAGATCAGCTCGACGTTCTGCATGTGGGCGATCAGGGCACCGCTTTCGGTCCTGGCCAGCATGTCTTTCCACCCCCCAGTAGCCGGGGGCTTAATCACCGCCGTGACCTGCCGACGAACCGCCTCAAGGCCTTCGGCACAGTGCAGGTCGTTGAAGTCGGTCCACTTGGCCTCGCGGTCGCCCGAGAAAATCGGGCCTACTACTTGGCCACCGACCACCACCGCCGCGTTGTTGGCCTTTTCCTCACCAGGATTCCAGGGCTCGCCAGTTGGCCGCTTGGTCTTCCAGTCGTCATCGCGGCAGATGATGATGGACCGGCCAGGGAAGCGCTCGCGCATGTGCTTGGCGACAGCCATCAGGTTGCCCGCATCGAAGGCGATCGCCACTGCCTGGGAAGTCGCCATGTGCAGGCTAGCGCCGGTGGCGTAGCCTTCACACACCAGCACCGGCTCGCCAGGCTCGGGGTGGCCGCCGATCATGTGGAACGCACCCTCCTTCGCCATGCCATGCGGCCAGTAGGACTTGTCGCGCCCGGTATCCGCCTGGGCCTCCGGGTAAATCACCTGCAGGCCGACGATGGCATTCTGTGCATTCTGCATCGGGACCAACACCGCGCCCGACTTCGGTGCATAGCGAACGCCGAAGCCGACCACTTGCTTGCGATCAAGGTAAGCGCTACGCCCCTTTTCGGGCATGCGTCTGAACAACGCTTCCGCACGCTTGGCCGCACGGCGCGCCGCGCTGGCGGCGATCTCCGCAGCCCGGCGCTTGGCGTCGGCCTGCCGGGCACGCATCACCTCACGCTCTTCCGGGGTCAGGCCACGACCGTCGGTTTTCACCTTCTGCGTTTCACCGAGGCGCCAGTCACCGAAGCTGCCGAAGATCAGGGTTTGCCCCTTGGCCGTGAGGTGCTCATGCAGGACATACCAGCCGTTCTTCTCCTTGCCCTTGTCATCCTTGGTGCGGCAGCGGGTCAGTTTGCCGAAGATCAGAGGCTGGTCAGGCTGCAGGCCGTAGTCGTGTAGTTGGTCAAGTACCTTATCGAGCATGACGAGCCCCTTGCTTCTCGTTCAAGACCTGGCAATCCGTGCAACGCATGCAGCCTGGGGCAGCTAACCGGCGCGCTTGAGAGATTGGTTCATCACAATCCACGCACTCCTCAAGAGAAACTCGCACAGGGGCAGACTTACGGGCTGCCAATGCGAGATCCAAGTGCCACTGAGCGCGATCATTCGCCAAATCAGCAATATCAGCCACGACGCGCCCCCCGAGTGGTCTGGTTGACGTATTCGGCGCGGCGATACATGCCGAGCAAGCCCTGGATGCCTCGGAAGACTTGCTGCTGGATCTCAGCGAGCTCCCGGTCATCGACTTTGCCGTCGCCAATGCTGCGTGCCCAAGTTTCAGACAGGTTGGCGACCTGGCGGAAAAATTCCGCAAGCCCCATGGTCAGGGTTTCGGGAACGTCATGGCTGTAGGCGCCGGAGAGCTCTTGCCAGATGGTGTCGCCGACGAGAGCGTGCACTGAGTCGAGTATGCGCGGATCCTTGGTCAGCTCGAGGATCTCGCCGAACTCTTGAACGTTGACGATGTGGGTCGGGTGGGTGGGAGACAGCTTGTGCTGGAGGGTGGTGGCGTTGCGGCCGGTTGTGGCAGCGATGGCGGCAGCACCGCCTGGGTAGTCACGTACAGCATGGTACAGCGCGAGTTCGAGCGGCAGCACCTCGCGCTTGGCGCGCTCGATGCAGCTCATTGCAGTTCGGCTCATGGCATTGTCCTTTTCGGTAGCCAGTGCCTGCGGCGTGTTGTGGTGAGCAGCGCCGCATAGCGTGAGAGAGTAATTAGCCGGCCAGCGAAGGGCTGATACGGCCTCTGGCCGGGGCGTCACTCCATCGACTGCCCCAGGCGAAACAGTTGCCTCCCGTGGTGAAGGAGGCGGCACCCAGGCTCCCTGCCTGGGCGGTGCGATCCTAGTAAACGGACTTATGTGGTGTGCCCGTCTACCTTTCACGCAACCCGGCAGCATGTGGTGCTGCTGCCGAGTGATGGGGGCGATCACTCGCCTCCCATTCAGGCACCTGGCAGTACGCCCTAAAGGCTGCCAGTGCCTGCGACGAGCGGTGGTGTTACACTCGCCGCGTGGCTTGAGAGAGTCACTGCCGGAACAGTCCCATGGACCAGACCGGCTCCCGCCGCCCTATCTGTGGTGGAGAAGGCGGCACCCAGGCATTCGTGCCTGGAACTCCGTAGTCGAGGTAAGTGGTTGCAGTGGTGTGCCCACCTATCTCGAATGCGGCCCGGTAGCACTGTGGTGGTGCTACCGGGGGAAACGAGGCGACCTTTAGGTCGCCTTTTTTCTATGCGGCCTCGCTAAGAGGCTGTGTTTCAGGTGGCGGAAAAATGTCTGGCAGATCTTGTCGCAACTCATGGGGCTTCACCGCCCCTCCAGTTGCCCGAGAGACAGCAAGGACACGCTCTGTCGGAACTCTTCCTGCTTTTACCCACTTCCACACATGCGGCTGCTTTACGCCGCAGCGCCGAGCAAGCTCCGACTGGTTGTTCCCGCAAGCCTCAAGCGCCCGCAGGAGGGCCTTAAGTTGGGTCGAGTCCCCCTCGGCCGTTGCCGTACACAGATTTTTCATGATGAGTTCTCCTCTGAACGACCAACAAATTACAACCAAGGGTTTAACCTGTCAACAACCAAGGTTGTTGGACAATCTATAACCTCGGTTTTAGCATGCCCCTATGAACTATCTCGACATTACAGAACTGCCTGAGCTCGCCGACCGCCTTGGTTACGCCATGGAGCAACGAGGGATCGTGCAAGAGCGACTCGCCGAGGCAACTGGCTGCTCACAAGCCACGATTCAGAAATTGGCATCAGGAAAAAGCAAAAAAAGCCGTTTTATAGCCGCAATTGCCCGAGCTTTACAGGTCGATGTAGATTGGCTGGAATTAGGAATCATGCCTCAGACAGGTAAAGTTGATCGAACGCATAAGCTACCCGCTGATGGAACACCGATTAAACTTGGTGAACTTTCAACTTGGGACGACACAACCCCTCTCGAAGAGGATGAGGTTGCACTCCCCCTTTACAAAGAAGTAGAAATAGCTTCAGGAGCAGGGAGAACCACAGTACAAGTAGATGAGGGTCGAAAAGTAAGGTTCTCTCGATACACCCTAAGAAAGGCCGGCATAGATCCGAAAAGCGCCGCCTGCGCCACAAACAGCGGCAATTCAAACCATCCCCTCATACTCGACAAGGCTACCATCGGCATTGACAAAGGCATGACCCGCATCGTGGATGGCCAGCTTTATGCTCTAGACCACGACGGATTACTGCGCGTCAAGTTTCTTTATCGTCTACCAAGCGGATCCATCCGACTACGTAGCTTCAACCGCGATGAATATGCTGATGAAGACTACACGCTAGACCAGGTTATGGAGCAACGGATTCAGATCATCGGCAGAGTGTTTTGGTGGTCAACCATTAATCCAGTTAATGCAAAATTACTTTAAAAACATAACACGAAGGATAGGAGCATGGAAGTTAAACCCCTTAAGTCGTTAATAGCGGAATATGGTGTATCATTCGATGCAAACACCATCTTGAATGCTCTAATTAACTCAGGGCATGTCAAAAATGAGGAGTACCCAAGCACGACCGGCAGCGGAGTCATGAAATCCTTCAAACGACTAACCACGGCCGGAGAACAGTACGGTGTGAACAAATCCACTATGCACCCCTTCAAGACGGAGCCTCGCTTTTTCGATGAGACCTTCCCACAGCTCTTGAAGGTGGTAGTGGATCAGCTGCACGCTGAGGTGGCGCAGCTTCTCACAGATCCGCGATAGCCATACAAATTACACCCTAGGTTATTGCCAGGCACTAAAACCTAGGTTATTTTTGCCTCACTCTTCCACCACAGAGTGAGGCAACACCATGCACACCACAGCATCACTGCACGTCCATCCGGCCGCAGCCACAACCGATCTCATCTTTGAGGTCCGTCGTCTAGCGCAACAACATGGCTGCGCGTTTGTCGCCACCAAACGTGTCCCCTCCGCGCCCGCATTCCGCCCCGCCTCTCCGACCACCGGGGGGCACGCAGCATGAGCTATGCACTGAGCCAAAACGCTTTCGTCTGCCTCAAAGCACAGACCAATCTGACCGGGCAGTTCACCCATATTCTCCGCGACGAGTCGAACGGCGCCCGCGTCAAGGCGACGGTACAGACCGAGGTCTATCTCGACCAGGTGACGGCTGTCATTCGGATGGGCTCAACGGTGAACAGCTTGACCTTGCCAGCGAACAGCCTCGCCAGTGCGCGCAAGATTGCCGCACACCTCGAGGCGATCGCCAACGGGAAGCTGGACACTGCCGACATGCCTCCAGTCGAGCAACTGCTCGCAGACGCGGCATAGGAGGCGACCGTGGAGAGAACCCTCGCACAAACCGCTAAGCACTTCGGGATCAGCCGCAACGAACTGATTCGCCGCATGCGGGAGAACGAGCTGTTGACCGAACGCAACCTGCCCCGCTACCCCACCCGTGACCGTGAGTATCTGCGGATCAAAGAGGGGAAGTGGTTCCATCCAGACGTCGGCATGCAGTACAGCGAGTCGACCCGCGTGAAGCAGGCCGGAATCCCCTGGCTGGCAGAGCGCCTGGGGCTACACCTTCCGTCACCACCGGAAGATAAGCGCTATGCGGCCTAGGCAATACGCGGCCCAGATCCTCCAGCTCAAGACCCGTGCGGAGCGCAACGCTGCGCTCCAGCAGGTCCCGGAAGAATGGCGCGACCTGGTACGCAAGCACTGTGAAATCACCTGGAACCATCCGTCACGCCACAAGCTCAGGGAGAGCCCGAAGCCTGATGAGCAACAACAACCAAATCGCGCTGCGCCTGCCGCACGCACCTGATTCAACCACGGTAGAACTGCTGTACCGAACGTTTGGCGACGTGCTGATACCACTCGACAAGGTGCGAGTGCAGTACTTCCGCAACCTCAACGAACAGACCTTCGTCGAGCAGTTGAAGGACGGTCGGATCTGCTTGCCCATCACCACCCTGGGCAGCAGCCGAAAGGACCTGAAGTTCGCCCACATCCGCCATGTTGCAGCCCTGATCGATAGCAGGGCTCACCTGGCAGACGAGGAGCAGTCCCGTCTCAACACCGAACACGACAAGCAGTAACAAGACTCGCAAGGGCCGCCACCACCGGCCCGCACACCACAAGGAGTAAGACCATGACGACCCAACAGGTCATCGCCCTCGCCATAATCTGCCTATTCATCATCGGGCTGTTCGCCTATGCCTATTGGCTTGGGCGCACAGCAGGCCGAGCCAACCGCCAACACGGCTTGCTTTCCAACTCCCCGCCCTGCGCAGGATGCAGCCGCCCCATCGACCAGGAATCCCCGCAGATCTGGATCACGGAGGGAAGCGAGCACGAGTTGGCCCAGACTCTCGGCGATGTCCCACTCGCTTCGCTCCGCGACACTCGCAGCATCAGCGCGCAAGAAACAAAAAGCCTCTGCTGCGAAGCAGCAGGCATTATTCATCCCACCAGCAGCCCCGCAGAAGCGCAGATACCCCACAACAAGCTGCGCGAGGCAGCGCCCGTTGATGCAACGCTAATCGCTAAAAATCGCCCGCACGCGCAGCCTGCCGAGGGGTATACGCACCCTTCCGCCGTCAGCTGCATCGTCGCCGCCATGGACACGACACTGGCCGAGCAAGCCGGAACCTACGCCACCTCGGAGCGGATGGCACAGGCGATTGAAGCCGCCCTGCAGCAAGCCGGATTCCTGATTTCAACTGATCACTACCTGGCCTTGCGTAGCCGTCTGGACGAATTGCTGGACGACCGCGAGGCCATGCACCGCAAGCACCACTTCACCGTCGCCAACCTTAAGCGCACAATCGCCGAGCTCGAGGAACGGATCATGTCCTACACCGGCCTGGCGGTGACCAGGGCCGACTATGACTTGCTGATCAGCGCCGCCGAGTCCTTGAAGCTGGCCGAGAAGACCTGGAAAGCCCTTCCAGGTACCGAGCCAGGGCGCAAACGGGCAGCCCAGCAACAGCAAGACATCCTGGCGCTCGCAATGCGTGTGCACTCCCAACTACGCAACACCCCGGCCGGCGCGGTTAGTGCGGGGGAAGCAGCATGAACAGCATTCAAAGAATTACATTCACCCAAACGTCGCTGGAGCATGCACTCGATGCTGTCAGCGGGCTCCACGAAATGAGCACCGAGCTAATCGCCCGCGAAGTGTTTCGGCTGATGCAGGAACAGGCCAGGGGCGGCTCAATCATGCCTATCACAATCTGGTGCAGCCGATCCGGGCTTTACCCCACGAAGCTCGATGCAGCTAGAAATGGCGAACAACAAGTTGCCCCTGCCGTGCTCATCGGATCAGACAGCCAAGTGAGCCTCGCAAACACCACCTATTCGGACGATACCGCTGGGATCACTGATGCACTGCCGACGGTGGCAGTCGAAGGCGACCAACTAGTGATCCGCATCACCACCGAATGCTTGCTGCACGCTGTCACATGCTCCCCGGAGTGGCCGACAGACGAAGCCGGATCGCCAATCAGCATCACCGACGACCAGCTCCTGCTCCAGGAAATTATCCATGAGCTGCAGCGCGAGGATGAACAAGGTACCAACCCTATGCACCGCTTGTTCGACGAAGCCGCGCTTAACGCATTGAACAATGGCAGCCAGGCGGTGGATTACGACGAGGCGCATCCATGAACAACATCAACCAAATGGTCAGAGTGCCCTGCGAGCTTCTGGAGCAAGCCCTTGATGCAGCCTTAGCAACTGGTATGCAGGACGTAGCGGATGAACTGAACCGTATTCTGACCCCCTCAGCTAAGAAGGATAAGCAGGTCGAGCCGGTAGCGTATGCGCTGTTCACCGAAAACGGAAAAATCCGCATCTGGTCGCGCAACCGTGAGGATGTTGGCATTGAGAACCTGCGGAAGGAGGGGCAAGAAGTGGTGCCGCTCTATACCCGCCCAGACCACAGCACACTGAACCAAGCAGCCCTGGACATACTCGCGGAACGTCAGCGGCAGATTGTGACTGAAGGCTATACACCGCAGAGAGACGATCAATACACCTCGGGACAACTGGCAGATGCTGCCAGCACTTACTCTTTCTGGGCTCGCACTTGGAACCTACCGCATGCCCAATGCACGCACGCTCCGACGATGTGGCCATGGCCCCCTGAAATGTGGAAGCCCAAATCTCAACGGCAGATGCTCATTAAAGCCGGAGGATTAATCTTGGCCGAACTGGAGCGCCTTGATCGTCAAACAGCACGCGAGGCACACCATGACTGAGCGCATCCGACCGCCAATGGCCTCGCACAGCCTCGATCTACCCGCGATCTGCGATGTTTGCGGCAAAGGCAGATCGACCCGGCGGCACACCAAATGCAGCCGGATCCGCCAACGGCGCGAGAGCGCGAAGTGGGCAGCCTACATGGCCAACGTAGACGCAAAGAAGCGACTCAAAAGATCGAGCAACACACAAGAGGCAGCGCAATGATATTCGACGCAATAACCGACACGCTGCCCACAGCAATTATCAGCGGCGTATCACACGAAGGATTTACGTGCTCAACCCGCGACGGGAAAAGGCTGCGCATGGCCCTTGTCGATGATGATGGCAACATCGTCGATGCCGGCCAACATGTTGCTCAGGAAGCTTGGAATGTCTGCATCCAGGTGCAGCATAATTTTTGGATCGGCCAGGGCCACATGCGCGTTCTGAGCAAGCCGATCCCGCTCAAGCCTGACAAAGCCGCCTAAATCCCAAAACCCAGCTGCCAGTCCCCGGTCTTGCGATCAATCCGAAGTAGCCGGGGCTGCCCCCCTTTCCCGACCAACAATAAATCAATTACCTTCCCTTCACGCCCCGCAGCCTGCATACCATGGTGGTAAACGACGATCCGCTCGAACGTCTCCCGCACTAGTTGCCGAACTCTCATCCTTGCGTCGTAGTCAAGAGCCTCAACGCCGGAGGCCAACTGCGCCCATGCCTCGGCCAGCCCAGGCTGATCGCGGCTCGAGATAGTCACCAGCTCTCGCTCAGCCTGCGCCACCTCTTTCCGCTTAGCTGCGTGCTGCTCCTCGAGCTCCCGCGCCTTGCGTACAAAGATGAGAGGCGCCGCGCCTCCTTCGGAAGCCAACAGCGCCTCCCCAACGCGCTCCAGTTGCTGCTCAATCAGAGCAACCTCGGCTTTAGCACCTGCGAGGCGCGCCTGGATGGCCTGAGATTGGTCGCCGCCCTCAAGCAAACTACTCAGGTTCATCCGATCCGTGCAATAGCTCATCAGCGCCTTCTCGATTGGCACGACGCTACAACTACCACCTACAGGGCAACCTTCGTTATGTGAGTAACCGACGCAAATCAGCCGCCGATGGCCATCGGCCAAGCTACCGTCCGCCCTGGCCTTGAACATCATGTTCTGCCCAACCACTGCAGTTCCGCAGTAGCCGCAATAGGTGATCCCGAGCCCCGTGACGAGACCTGGAATTTCCCCCCGCCCCTTTCGCTTCACGCGACTATCAACAAGCACGCTGAGATCCGCGAACTCTTCTGCGGTAAGAATTGGTGGGTAGTACCCTTCGAGCCGGTAGCTTTCCCCCTCCAGCTCGAGCACTTTCACCCCCATCAGAGCTGGCAATCTGACCAGCCTATGGACCTGCAGTGCAGTAACGCCCTTATCTGTAAGGGACAAGCCCCGCTGGGCCATCTCGCGGATGATCCGGACTGAGCCATATCCCTTGCGGAACAGCTCAATTACCAGGCGCACCCCCTCCACCCTCTCAGGAATCAGGCGAAACTCTTGCCCATCCCAGCGTAACCATTGCGGATCTTTGCCGTTTCGGATTACGCCCCGATAGGTCCCCGCAATCCAACCTTCGCACTGACGGCGAATAGCGGCCTTTACGCGCTTCGACTTTGTGTCGGATTCCTCATGGGCTCGGATCATCACCAGCAACGAATACACTAGGTCCATCGGCTGAGCCTTCAGACCAGCCCGGTTGTATTCTCGGCCGTCACTGGCGGTGACCACAGTGATGCCGGCATTGATGATTTGTGCCAGCTGCGCCTGGGCCTGGATCGGCTCGGCGCGACTCAGCCGGTCCAGGCCCTCAACGACCAAAACCGAACCGTCGGCGATTCGACCGTCCTCGACTGCCCGGAGGAAGACCCCAAGCGCCCCCTGCTTGACGTGACGCTGGTGGTAGGCAGATAACCCCTCGTCCCTGAGAGACAAAGACTCATCCAAAACCAGCCCTCTTTCTGCCGCCCAGCGCTGGGCGTATTGGAGCTGACGGTCGGCACTACTCCCGGTCGCCTGGCGTGGATCAGAAAACCGTAAATAGCTGTATACTCTCGCGCCGTTTTTTTCCATTAGAAAAGATTTAGCCCTAAGCTCTGATGAGGATCTACCTATTATGATGACAGAGAAAGCCCCACGTGTAGGTATGATATCGTTAGGGTGTCCGAAGGCCCTGGTCGATTCCGAACGCATCCTGACCCAGCTGCGCATGGAAGGCTATGAAGTCGTGCCCACCTACGAGGATGCCGACGTGGTGGTGGTCAACACCTGCGGCTTCATCGACAGCGCCAAGGCCGAGTCTCTCGAAGTGATCGGCGAGGCGATCAAGGAAAACGGCAAGGTCATCGTCACCGGCTGCATGGGCGTCGAGGAAGGCAACATCCGCGAAGTGCACCCCAGCGTGCTGTCGGTGAGCGGCCCGCAGCAGTACGAACAGGTGGTCAGTGCCGTCCATGAAGTGGTACCTCCACGCCAGGACCACAACCCGCTGATCGACCTGGTACCGCCCCAGGGCGTCAAGCTGACCCCGCGTCACTACGCCTACCTGAAGATCTCCGAAGGCTGCAACCACAGCTGCAGCTTCTGCATCATTCCGTCCATGCGCGGCAAGCTGGTCAGCCGCCCGGTCGGCGAAGTGCTGAGCGAGGCCGAACGCCTGGTCAAGGCCGGGGTCAAGGAGATCCTGGTGATCTCCCAGGACACCAGCGCCTATGGCGTCGACGTCAAGTACAAGACCGATTTCTGGAACGGCCGCCCGGTCAAGACCCGCATGCTCGAGCTGTGCGAGGCCTTGAGCAGCCTCGGCGCCTGGGTGCGCCTGCACTACGTCTACCCGTACCCGAACGTCGATGACGTGATCCCGCTGATGGCCGCCGGCAAGATCCTGCCGTACCTGGACATCCCCTTCCAGCACGCCAGCCCCAAGGTGCTCAAGGCCATGAAACGCCCGGCCTTCGAGGACCGCACCCTGGCCCGCATCAAGAAATGGCGCGAGCAGTGCCCGGAACTGGTGATCCGCTCGACCTTCATCGTCGGCTTCCCCGGTGAGACCGAGGAAGACTTCCAGTACCTGCTCGACTGGCTGACCGAAGCCCAGCTCGACCGCGTCGGCTGCTTCCAGTACTCGCCGGTCGAAGGGGCCCCGGCCAATGACCTGGGCCTGGAGGAAGTGCCGGACGCCATCAAGCAGGAACGCTGGGATCGCTTCATGGCGCACCAGCAGGCCATCAGCGCCGCGCGCCTGCAACTGCGCATCGGCAAGGAAATCGAGGTGCTGATCGACGAGGTCGAAGAGCAGGGCTCGGTCGGGCGTAGCTTCTTCGATGCCCCGGAAATCGACGGCAGCGTGTTCATCGATGGCAACCACGGTTTCAAGCCGGGGGACAAGGTGCGTTGCCGGGTGGTCGATGCCGACGAGTACGACATGTGGGCAGAGCCGGTCTGAAGCCAGATGTCAGGGCTGCCTTGCAGCCCATCGCGCCCCGTCCACTGGCGGGGCATTTTTTTGCATCTATGTTGTGAGGGAGACGGCCCGTTCGCGGGTACCGGAACGTCCCCCATGGAGGATCACGACATGCCGCCGGCACTGACGCTGCGAACCCCACACCTGAGCGACTACCCGGAGCTGGTCCGGGTCTGGGAGGCGTCGGTGCGCGCTACCCACGACTTCCTTCCCGAGTCCTACATCCTGTTGCTGCGCGAGCACGTGCTGCGCCAGTACCTCGATGCGGTGATGCTGATCTGCTGCAAGGACGGCAACGGACATATCCTTGGTTTCGCCGGTGTGGCCAACGGCCGGGTGGACATGCTCTTCGTCGCTCCCGAGCACCGCGGGCAGGGAGTCGGCAAGCGTCTGCTGCGCTATGCCATCGACGAGTTGAATGCCGAGCGCCTGGACGTCAACGAGCAGAACCCCCAGGCACTGGGCTTCTACCTGCACGAAGGCTTCGAAGTGACCGGACGCTCGGCCACCGACGGCTTGGGCCAACCCTATCCCCTGCTTCACATGAGGCTTATTCGTACAAACTCCTAGGGCTTGTTCCGAAGAGACAGTGCGCTTTCTCCGAAATGGCGCAGATTCCCAGCCCCAAGGTCGCCCGGGCGGGTACAATGGCAGCCTTTCCCTGCCCTCTTGCGAATCGTCTCCATGTCCGAACCCGTGCGCCTGTCCAAACGCCTCATCGAGCAGCTCGGCTGCTCCCGCCGCGAGGCCGAGTTGTACATCGAAGGCGGCTGGGTCACGGTCGACGGCGTAGTGATCGAGCAGCCCCAGTTCAAGGTCCTGTCTCAGCGGGTCGAACTGCTACCGGGCGCCCGTGCCGAGCCCCTGGCCCCGGTCACCCTGCTGCTCAACCAGCCCGCCGGGCTGGATGCCGAAGCAGGTCGGGCCAGCCTGGGCATGGCCACCCTCAGCGCGTCCCATGGCCAGCCGGTGCGGCCGCTGCATGGCCATTTCACCCGGCTGTCCTGCGTCGCCCCCTTGCAGACCGGCGCCAGCGGCCTGCAGCTGTACACCCAGGACTGGCGGGTAACGCGCAAGATCGACGCCGACTTGCATCGGCTGGAACAGGAATACATCGTCCAGGTCGACGGCGAGGCCTCCACCGAGGCCTTGCAACGCCTGGCCCGCGGCATCACCCGGGGCGGCCGTGAGCTACCACGGGCCAAGGCCAGCTGGCAGAACGAAAACCACCTGCGCCTGGTCCTGAAGAACCCCTTGCCCGGGCAGGTCGACGCGCTCTGCACCAGCCTCGGCCTGACCGTGCTGGGCATGCGCCGCATCCGCCTCGGCGGAGTATCCATGGGCAAGCTGCCCCTGGGCCAGTGGCGCTACCTGGCCGTCAACGAACGTTTCTAACGGACCACAGGCAATACCGCCACGCCAGCTCCGGCGTGGCACCTGAACAGGATCACCCAGCATGAACCACAACGATGTCCTGCGCAGCCTGCGCTACATGCTCAAGGTCAGCGATGCCCAGATGGCCGAGATCATCGGGCTGACCGGCCTCGAAGTCTCCGCCGAGACGGTCGCCAGCTACCTGAAGAAAGAAGAGGAGCCCGGCTACGTGCGTTGCCCCGAGCGGGTCATGGCGCATTTTCTCGATGGCCTGGTGATCCACCGCCGCGGTCGTGACGACAGCCGCCCTCCTCAGCCGATCGAGGTGCCGGTGAGCAACAACACCATCCTCAAGAAGCTGCGGGTGGCCTTCGAGCTCAAGGAAGAAGACCTGCACGCAGTGCTCAAGGCGGCCAACTTCCCCGTGTCCAAGCCCGAGCTCAGCGCCCTGTTCCGCAAGGTCGGCCATGACAACTACCGCCCTTGCGGCGACCAGTTGCTGCGCAATTTCCTCAAGGGCCTGACCCTGCGCGTGCGTGGCTGAACGACCATGCAGCATACGGTTTCGCCGGTCGGTATCGTGCGCTCCTGCTTCAAGGAGAAGTTCGCCATCCCCCGCCAGCCTCGCCTGGCGCCAGCGGCACGCGGCGTACTGGAACTGTTGCCGCCGTTCGACCAGGGCGATGCGGTGGCGGGGCTGGAACAGGTGAGCCATATCTGGCTGCTGTTCCTGTTCCACCAGGCACTGGAAGACAAGCCCCGCCTGAAAGTGCGCCCGCCCCGCCTGGGTGGCAACAAGAGCATGGGGGTGTTCGCCACCCGCGCCACCCACAGGCCCAACGGCATCGGCCAGTCGGTAGTGCGCCTGGAGGGCGTCGAGCCCGGGCGCCTGCTGCTTTCGGGGATCGACCTGCTCGATGGCACGCCGGTGCTGGACATCAAGCCCTATGTACCCTATGCCGACAGCATCGCCGAGGCCAGCAACCAGATGGCCGACGACGCGCCAGAAGCGATCGGCGTGATCTGGAGCGACAGCGCCCTACCCCAGGCCAAGGCGCATGCCTTGCGCCTTGGCGAGCCGCTGGTGGAGTTGATCGAGCAATGCCTGAGCCAGGATCCGCGGCCGGCCTACCAGGTGCCGCCGGTGGAGCGGGTGTATGGGGTGAAGTTCTGGGATGTACAGGTGCGCTGGCACTACCCGCGGCCTGGGCAGATCCGTGTGCTGGAAGTGGTGCAGGATCGCTGAGTTTTTCGGCGCCAGCGGCGACCCAAAGGCAGAATAAAAAAACGCAGGCCAAAACCAAGGCCTGCGTTTTTTTGCATTCGCCTTACTTCTCGACGAAGGCACGCTCGATCAGGTAGTCACCCGGCTCGCGCATGCGCGGGGAGATCTTCAGGCCGAAGCTGTCGAGGACCTCGCTGGTCTCATCGAGCATGCTCGGGCTGCCGCAGATCATCGCACGGTCGTCCTGCGGATTGATCGGAGGCAGGCCGATGTCGCTGAACAGCTTGCCGCTGCGCATCAGGTCGGTCAGGCGGCCCTGGTTCTCGAACGGCTCACGGGTCACGGTCGGGTAGTAGATCAGCTTGTCGCGCACCGCGTCGCCGAAGAACTCGTTCTGCGGCAAGTGCTCGGTGATGAACTCACGGTAGGCCACCTCGTTGACGTAGCGCACGCCGTGGACCAGGATCACCTTTTCGAAACGCTCGTAGGTTTCCGGGTCCTGGATCACGCTCATGAACGGTGCCAGGCCGGTACCGGTGCTCAGCAGGTACAGGTGCTTGCCCGGGTTCAGGTCGTCGAGGACCAGGGTACCGGTGGGCTTCTTGCTGATGATGATCTCGTCGCCTTCCTTCAGGTGCTGCAGCTGGGAGGTCAGCGGGCCATCCGGCACCTTGATGCTGAAGAACTCCAGGTGCTCTTCCCAGTTCGGCGAAGCGATGGAATAGGCGCGCATGAGCGGACGGCCATTGGGCTGTTGCAGGCCGATCATCACGAACTGACCGTTCTCAAAGCGCAGGCCCGGATCGCGGGTGCACTTGAAGCTGAACAGGGTGTCGTTCCAGTGATGCACACTGAGGACACGTTCGTGGTTCATGTTGCTCATCTAAGGGGCTCCTGAAGAAAGACGCAGCGCGGACCAAGCGCGCAGTTGCGCGATAGTTTAGGGGCAGCGACAATATCTGTTAAATGAATTATCAAGATATGTCTTATCGGTTATATAGATATGCGATTCACCCTACGCCAGCTCCAGGTCTTCGTTGCCGTGGCCCAGCACCAGAGCGTGTCGCGAGCGGCCAGCGTGCTGGCGTTGTCGCAATCGGCCGCTAGCACCTCGATCACCGAACTGGAGCGCCAATCCAGTTGCCAGCTGTTCGATCGCGCCGGCAAGCGGCTGAGCCTCAACGCCCTGGGCCATCAATTGCTGCCCCAGGCCGTCGCCCTGCTCGACCAGGCCAAGGAAATCGAAGACCTGCTCAATGGCAAGTCAGGCTTCGGCTCGCTCTCGGTCGGCGCCACCCTGACCATCGGCAACTACCTGGCCACCCTGCTGATCGGCAGTTTCATGCAGGGCCACCCGGAGAGCCAGGTCAAGCTCCATGTGCAGAACACCGCACATATCGTGCAACAAGTCGCGCACTACGAAATTGACCTGGGTCTGATCGAGGGCGATTGCAACCACCCGGACCTTGAAGTGCAGCCCTGGGTAGAAGATGAGCTGGTGGTGTTCTGCGCGCCCCAGCATCCCCTGGCCAAGGTCGGCCGGGCAGACGTCGAGACGCTCTCCCATGAGGCGTGGATCCTCCGCGAACAGGGCTCCGGCACGCGCCTGACCTTCGACCAGGCCATGCGCCACCACCGCGCCAACCTCGACATCCGCCTGGAGCTGGAGCACACCGAGGCGATCAAGCGCGCCGTGGAGTCAGGCCTGGGCATCGGCTGCATCTCGCGCCTGGCGCTGCGCGACGCCTTCCGCCGCGGCAGCCTGGTGGCGGTGGAAACCCCCGAGCTGGACCTGGCGCGACAGTTCTACTTCATCTGGCACAAGCAGAAGTACCAGACCTCGGCCATGCGCGAATTCCTCGACCTGTGCCGCAGTTTCACGGCGGGGGTCAGGCGCAGCGACGAGATCGTCCTGCCGCCCATCGCCTGATCACAGCAGGATCACGCCCCAGACCAACGCCACCATGCCCAAGGCCACCAGTTGCGCGGCGCTGCCCATGTCTTTGGCATTCTTGGACAGCGGGTGGCGATCCAGGGAAATGCGGTCGATGGCGGCCTCGACCGCCGAATTGAGCAGCTCGACGATCAGCCCCAGCAAGCAGACGGCAATGAGGATCGCCCGCTCCGCGCGGCTGACCGGCAACCAGAAGGCCAGCGGGATCAACAGCACGTTGAGCAGCACCAGTTGCCGGAAGGCGGCCTCGCCCTTGAAGGCGGCACGCAGGCCGTCCAGCGAATAGCCGGCAGCGTTGAGGATACGTTTGAGGCCGGTCTGGCCCTTGAATGGCGACATGGAGAGTCACTTCACCGGTAAAAGGCCAGCAGACTAGTCCAGCCCAGGTCAAAAAAGCGTGAATACACGGGGACTTAGCCGCCTGAGACCGACTCGAGCTGCTGGAGCAGCAACGCTGCCTGGGTCCGGGTGCGTACACCCAGCTTGCGGAAGATAGCGGTCACGTGGGCCTTGATGGTTGCCTCCGAGACATTCAGTTCGTAGGCGATCTGCTTGTTCAGCAGCCCCTCGCAGACCATGGTCAGGACCCTGAACTGCTGCGGCGTCAGGCTCGCCAGGCCTTCACTGGCCGCCTTGGCCTCGGCCGACACGTCGACCTTGTCGAAAGCCTGCGGCGGCCACCAGACGTCGCCGTCGAGGACCTTCTTCACCGCGTCCTGGATCACCTCTAGGTTGCTCGACTTGGGAATGAAGCCACTGGCGCCGAACTCGCGGGACTTGACCACCACGGCCGCCTCTTCCTGGGCCGAGACCATCACCACCGGAATCTGCGGGTACTGCCCGCGCAGCAGGACCAGGCCGGAGAAGCCATAGGCGCCAGGCATGTTCAGGTCCAGCAGGACCAGGTCCCAATCGGCCTTCTCGTTCAGGCGGACTTCCAGCTCGGCGATGCTCGCCACCTCGACCAGGCGTACATCCGCCCCCAAGCCGAGGGTAACGGCCTGGCGCAGGGCGCTGCGAAACAGTGGGTGGTCATCGGCAATCAGGATTTCGTATGTGGCCATCGATCTATGGATCCTGTTCTGTGCCAGGCGCAGGAAGGGATAAAAAGCAGTGCCTGGCGGGCAACTCAAGGCGCGAACGGCAGGGCCGCCGGCCGTGACGGCGCGGCGAAGTCCTGGGTAACGGCATCTTCGTCATGCCCGAATCGGCGCCAAGGATGCCGAGCACGGTCCGGGCGGTCAAGCCAATTGCCCGGTCGCCCCCGCCCCCAGGCTGTCAGCCCCGACAGTATGAACCAATCCGCCCCGCCTGCCCCTTGGACTATAGGAAGGTATGCAAACGCTGGTGGATGTCGTCCTGCAGGTCGAGCGGCAGGTGCCGCTTGGCGCTGAGGTAGTGCAGGCTGAACACGTCCAGATAGGCATCCAGCGCCTGGGCGGCGTGCTGGTCGCCCGCCAGTTCCAGGCACATCGCCGCCACTTCGGCGGTGCAGAAATGGTCGTCGCGCTTGGAGCGGCGCAGGCGGTAGCGGGACATCTGCTCGGCCTGCAGGCTCAATACCGGGAAACGGTCCAGGTACGGACTCTTGCGAAACATCTTGCGCGCTTCGGTCCAAGTGGCGTCGAGCAGGATGAACAGCGGCCGCTTGCCCGGCTCGCACTGTACATCGCCCACTACCCGCTGCGGGGCGACGAACTCGCCCGGGAAGACAATATAGGGCTGCCACTGGGGCTGCTCGAGCAGCGCCAGCAAGCGTTGGTCGACCTCGGTGCGCTGCCAGCCGAACGCCGAGGTGTCCTCGACCAGGTCGGCGATCAGCCAGCCGGTATTGGTCGGCTTGAGCGGCTCGGTGTCGTGCATCAGCAGGCACACGCCCGAGTTGGCCTGCACCCTGGGCTTCAAGGCACACAGGCAGTGACTGGCGATGACCCGGCAATCCGGGCAGCGGACCGCACGCGAGCCGCGGGCGATGAAGGGTTTGTTGCTGCGGGCCAGGCGTTCGGCGCGCAAGCGCGCTACCGCATGGCTCATGCTTGCAAGCCTCTGGACAGGGAAGGAATGGACACTGCGACGACTCGGCGGGAAACAAAGCGCCAGTCTACCAGAGGCCGAGCCATTTGCCGTGCAGAGCGGCAATCCGGTCCCTTATAATCGCCACCTGGCACAGATGCGCCGTCATGGAACGCAGCCCGCCGGCGCAGGTCAAAGTGCCAGTTATCGAACCAGGAGAGATTCATGCCGCGCCTTATCATCCCGACACTGAGCCTGCTGCTCGCCCTGCCCTTGGCGGCCCAGGCGGCTTCCAAGCAGGAATACGAGCTGAACCAGATGCTGGAGAAGGTTGCCAAGGAAAGCAGTGTCGGCACACCGCGCGCGATCAACGAAGACATCCTCGACCAGGGTTACACCGTCGAGAAGGGCAAGGCGTTGATCAACCACCTGAGCGTGCGCGAAAGCCATGCTGCGCAGATGCGCGCCAATCCGGAGCAGGTGCGCAGCCAGCTGGGTGACAGCGTGTGCCGTAACACGGGGTTCCGCCAGTTGATGTCCAAGGGGGCGGTGATGGTCTACCGCTTCACCGTCTACAAGACCAACCAGCCGGTCATGGACCAGGCCTTCGATGCCGCCAGCTGCGTGGCCGGCAACAAGAGGAAGTAACTCAGGCGATCCGACCGTTGTCATTGGCGCGCCGCTGTTCTTCATCGGCGCGCAGCTCGGCCAGCAGGGCCTGGAGGTAGCGTGAATGTCGCTCTGCTCCTTCCAGCCTGCGCCGGCATTCGGCCTCCAGGCTCAGGTGATTGGCCCGGGCCGCATTCTCCAGCAGCTGGTACAGCCGCCCGTCCACCTCGATGACCAGCCGACGCATACTGCCACCTCCTGCATCGAGACCTTTTCGCACTCCCAGTTAACCAAAGCCCCACGGTAGTTGGATCCCTTCCGACCAGTGGTCAGGGCGACGCAGGTGCCGAAGGTAAGCGCCGTGGTGTCTTGCACACCTTCCCCGGCACGATCAGGTGCCAGGGTCTAGATTGATAGCGAATACCCGTACATTTTCCGGCGTGCGAGGAGACGTCGAGGACGCGGTATGCTGGTCCTGGGACAACGACAACATGATGGACTTCCTACCACTGCACCATGGCCTTGAAGGCCTACTGCAATGCTCGGGATGCACACTCGAGCCACAGCAGCCGGCGACACACGCAGTGTCGCGATCGGAGCACGCCATCGGCCCGGTCAAGAGGTGTTGCTGCAGAAGGAGACGTTGAATGCCTTACCAACCGAACGAACTCTTGTTCAACCATTTCAGGGACAACGGCATCGACCTGAGCAAGATCGAGGAGCAATTGCAACTGGTCGCGCCGAACAGCCCCAACCTGCCGCTTTACCGCGACATGATGCTGACCATCCTGCGCATGGCCCACGACGACAGCAATCGCTGGAACGCCAAGATCACCCTGCAAGCCCTGCGCGAACTGGACCATTCCTTCCGTACCCTGGAGCGCTACAAAGGCCGGCGCAAGGTCACCGTGTTCGGCTCGGCCCGTACGCCCCTGGAACATCCGATGTACGCCTTGGCACGGGAGCTGGGCGCAACCCTGGCACGTTCCGACCTGATGGTCATCACCGGTGCCGGCGGCGGCATCATGGCGGCGGCCCACGAAGGCGCGGGCACAGAACACAGCCTGGGCTTCAACATCACCCTGCCGTTCGAGCAGCATGCCAATGCCACTGTCGACGGTACCGACAAGCTGCTGCCCTTCCATTTCTTCTTCATCCGCAAGCTGTTCTTCGTCAAGGAAGCCGATGCCCTGGTGCTCTGCCCAGGCGGCTTCGGCACCCTGGACGAGGCGCTGGAGGTGCTGACCCTGATCCAGACCGGCAAGAGTCCTCTGGTACCGGTGGTACTGCTGGATTCGCCGGGCGGCACCTTCTGGCGCGATGCACTGGATTTCATCAGCCGCCAGTTGGAAGAGAACCGCTACATCCTGCCCAGCGACCTGAAGCTGCTGCGCCTGGTGCACAGCGCCGACGAAGCGGTGGAGGAAATCAACCAATTCTACAGCAACTACCACTCCAGCCGCTGGCTGAAGAACCAGTTCGTGATCCGCATGCACCATCCGCTCAGCGAGGCTGCACTCTACGATATCCAGGAAGGCTTCGCCGACCTGCGCCTGAGCGGCAAATACCACCAGCAGCCTGACAGTGGGATCGAACACGAGGTGGGTAATTTCAGCCACCTGACGCGGCTGACCTTCGCCTTCAATGGCCGCGACCAGGGGCGCCTGCGTGAGCTGGTGGACTTCATCAATGTTCCGGAAAACTGGGCCAAACCCCAGCCAATGCATACGACCCAGCGCGCCAGGGAGGCCTTGAAAGTCAGTTGAGCCAGCAGGCTAATCGTCGAAACCTCGGCCGCTGAGCAGGCGGCCGATCATCTCCATGGAAAAGCCACGGTAGGCGAGGAATCGGGTCTGCTGGGCCCGGCTGCGGGGATCATGGGGACGCTGCCCGGCGAACTTGCGCTGCCAGACATCCTGCAACCGGGCTGCCCAGTCCACCCCACTTTCACGCAGGGCCTGGTCGATATCGCCACGGTTCAGGCCACGCTGGCCAAGTTCCTCGCGAATACGCGCGGGGCCATAGCCGGCATTGGAACGATGGGAAATGAAGCTCTCGAGGTAGCGGGCTTCACTGAGCAGCCCTTCTTCGGCAAGCCGATCGAGCGCCTGCTCGATCAGCTCATCCGGTGCGCCACGCTGACGCAACTTGCGTGTCAGCTCGACGCGACCATGCTCGCGACGAGCGAGTAGGTCCATGGCGGTCCGCCGGACGGCGACGGGGGTGTCGAGTACGGCGGACATAGGGCCAATCAATAACCGGCGTCGGCGTCAGCCATGTCGTCGGCATCGGCTTCGGCAGCAGCGGCCTTGCCAGCAGCGGCGACGGCACCGGCGTTGAGCAGCTTCTCGCGGATCTGCTTCTCGATCTCGGCGGCGATGGCCGGATTCTCTTGCAGGTACTTGGCAGCGTTGGCCTTGCCCTGGCCGATCTTATTGCCCTGGTAGCTGTACCAGGCACCGGATTTTTCCACCAGGCCCTGGGACACGCCCAAGTCGATGATCTCGCCGTTGCGGTAGATGCCCTTGCCATAGAGGATCTGGAACTCGGCCTGACGGAACGGAGGCGAGACCTTGTTCTTGACGATCTTGACGCGGGTTTCGCTGCCCACCACTTCGTCGCCTTCCTTGACCGCACCGGTACGGCGGATGTCCAGGCGCACCGAGGCATAGAACTTCAGGGCGTTACCGCCGGTGGTGGTTTCCGGGCTACCGAACATCACGCCGATCTTCATGCGGATCTGGTTGATGAAGATGACCAGGCAGTTGGCGTTCTTGATGTTACCGGTGATCTTGCGCAGCGCCTGGGACATCAGGCGGGCCTGCAGGCCCACGTGCATGTCGCCCATCTCGCCTTCGATCTCGGCCTTGGGTACCAGGGCCGCCACGGAGTCGACGATGATCACGTCCACGGCGTTGGAACGCACCAGCATGTCGGTGATTTCCAGGGCCTGCTCGCCGGTGTCCGGCTGAGATACCAGCAGGTCGTCGACATTGACGCCCAGCTTGCCGGCGTACTCGGGGTCGAGGGCGTGTTCGGCGTCGACGAAGGCGCAAGTGGCGCCGTGCTTCTGGGCTTCGGCGATGACCGACAGGGTCAGGGTGGTTTTACCCGAGGATTCCGGACCGTAGATCTCGACGATACGGCCTTTCGGCAGACCGCCAATGCCCAGGGCGATGTCCAGGCCCAGGGAACCGGTGGAGATGGCCGGGATGGCCTGGCGCTCGTGGTCGCCCATGCGCATGACCGCGCCCTTGCCGAATTGGCGTTCGATCTGACCCAGGGCCGCAGCCAAGGCGCGCTTCTTGTTGTCGTCCATTGAAATCCTCACGTGATCGACTGGCCCTGATCGGCCGGAATAACTGTATAAGTAGCCAGTATTATTCCACAGCGGTGCGTTCGAGCAAACCCCCAGTCGACAATTACTCCGCGCCAAGCTGTAACAAGCCGTCTAACGCGGCGATCACCGTCTGTCGGCGTACCGCTTCGCGGTCGCCATCGAAGTGCCGGCGCTCGCTGGTCACGTGCTCACCATCGGCCCAGGCCAGCCACACGGTACCCACCGGCTTTGCCGGCGAGCCGCCGTCGGGCCCGGCCACACCACTGACCGCCACGGCGAAGCGCGCCCCACTGGCGGCCTGGGCGCCGCGGACCATGGCTTCGACCACTTCCTGGCTGACCGCCCCGACCTGGGCGAACAGCGCCTCGGGTACGCCCAGCTGGCGGGTCTTCTGGGCATTGGAATAGGTCACGTAGCCGGCCTCGAACCAGGCCGAACTGCCGGGAATACGGGTGATCGCCTCGGCGATGCCGCCGCCGGTGCAGGATTCGGCGGTGCTCACCTGGGCATTGAAGCGCCGCAGGTGTTCGCCCAGACGGGTGGAGAGAACGGTGATCGGGTCCATGGCGGGCTCCTTGAAGACTGCGCATTACCCTACCACCCTGGCCTCCCCAGGCAAGGGTTCGCCCCTCAGTGGGTAGCGGACGATCTCGCGCAAGCGTCACCTGCCGGCTCCATGGCCTTCCCTCTATGGTTCGTCAGCCTGGGACGCCTCACGCAACCCCAGCCGCCTGGCCACCCAGCGCTCGTAGAACCCAATGACTACATCGGCTCCCGACATGGCGGTCATGCAGCCGAAGGCGCAGGCGGTCCAGGTCGACACGCCGCTGGCGTAGAGCAACATCACCGCCGAAACCCCGCACACCATGCAAGCTCCAGAGCGCAACGCCAACCGCCGCACCAGCGACCAGCCGCGCGCACCGGCCTTGTCGGCTCGCCACATCTCGCCGCAAAGACCACCCACCACCGCCAGGACGATTACCAGCCAGAGCGGGAGTTCCAGCAACACCTGCTGCTCGTTCGCCACTGTCCTGCCTCCTTTGCAAGGCCCATCGGCATTGCCCACGGGCCGGTTGTGTTTCGAACTCGGCGTAACGACGCCTGGCCTGTAGCCGAGGCAATTCCCCCAGCGGTCGAGCCCCATGTAACAACCGATGTCAGCTGATGCGAAACAAATCTATGCATTAACGCATATACAGTCAATGCATTTCATCATATTTCCAGGCGCGATATCGGCCCCCCTGGAGACGAAAAACCCGCCGAGGCGGGTTTTCAGGAAGTGGGAGGGAGTCAGCGGGCGTACATGCCCCACCAGAATACATGGCCGAGCAGGCTGATCTGCTCCTCCTGCATCTGCTGGAAACTGTAGTCCTCGTCGGGGTGTTCGTCGCGGTTGAAGCTGCGCAGGCGGATGCCCGTTGGCAGGCGATAGACCTGCTTCACGCGCAACTGGCCGTTGTGGTTGATGGCATAGAGGTCGCCATCGATGATGTCGCCGATCGCGCACCTGCCGGTGTTGACCCCCACCGTGGCGCCATCACGCAACACCGGCAGCATGCTGTTGCCCCGCACCGTCACGCACTTGGCCTGGTCGAACTGCACGCCGTTGTGGCGCAGGCTGCGCTTGCCGAAGCGCAAGCGGGCCTTCTCGCTTTCCTCGATGACGAATCTCCCTGACCCTGCTGCCAACTCGACCTCACGAAGAAAAGGAACGGACACCTCGTCATCCTCGACAGGGGTCTCGTCGTCCCATAGGCGAATGTCGCTCAATTGCGCATGGCCATGGATCGGCAGCGCTGGCGCACGGGGCTCGCCCAGTTCGGCACGACCACGCAACTGATCGGTGCTCACGCCGAAGTAGCTGGCGATCTTCGACACATGCCTGTCGGACGGATCGACGATCTTCTCGCTGAGGATGCGCGACAAGGTGGATTGAGGGACGCCCGTGCGCCGGTGCAGCTCCGTCGGTGACAGGCCGTGGCGGTCGAGCAGTACTCTGAGTACGGTGGCTACGTTGCGTTTTTGCATACCATGCATGATGGATGCGCTGCCGGGCAAATGCAATCCATGCAGGCGATTTCCCGCCTCGCACCCCACAACCGGAGAATTCCCTGTACGCTCGGTACCCGATGCCGTCCCGGGAAGAGAGGACAAGAACAACAATGATCGGCTTTACCTTCCGTCAACTCGAATACTTCGTGGCTACCGCCGAACAAGGCAGCGTCAGCGCCGCAGCGCGAGCCAAGCATATCTCGCAACCCTCGGTGTCGCTGGCGATCTCCCAGCTCGAGGCGATCCTTGGCGAGAAGCTGTTCCTGCGCCAGGCCAGCCGTGGCCTGGAACTGAGCCCGGCGGGGCGCCAGTTGCTCGAGCAGGCCCGCGAGATCCTGGCCATGGCGGCAGGCATAGGTAGTGCCGGAGACGAGCCGCAAGTGCTGCGAGGCAACCTGAGCCTGATCTGCTTCCAGGACCTCGGCCCCTGGTACGCGCCGCGCCTGCTCAGCGGCTTTCGCCAGCGCCACCCGGACGTCGCCATCACCCTGCTCGAGACCGACCTGGCCGGGGTCAACCGGCGCCTGAACGATGGCAAGGCGGAATTGGCGCTGACCTACGACGTGGGCCTCGATCCACAGGTCGAGCGGCGAGTGCTGGCGCAAGTGGCGCCCTACGCCCTGCTACCGGCCGATCATCCCTTGGCCCGCCAGGAGCAGGTGTCGTTGGCCGACCTGGCCGAGGAATGCCTGATTCTCGAAGACATCGCCAGAACCCGCGAGTACTTCCTCTCGCTGTTCTGGGCCCATGACCTGCAACCACGCTCCCAGCAGTTGACCCAGACCTTCGAGATGCAGCGTGGGCTGGTCGCCCATGGCTATGGCGTGGCGTTGTCGTGCACCCGACCGGCGGGAGACCAGAGCTACGATGGCCGGCCACTGGCGTGCCGGCCCTTGCGCGAGGCGGTCAGCCCGCAGTCGGTGGTGCTGGCGCAATCCGGCGCCATGCGCCCCTCGCCTGCGGCCCAGGCATTCCTGCGCTGGGCCAGCGAGCTGTTCGCGATCTAAGGCCTGTATGGCTGATGCCTGCAGGCTACGCCTTCATGCGCTGGCTGGCGCCGGGCGTGGCTGGCGCGCACCCCACAGCCAGTAACCCAGGGACAACAGGGCCAGCCAGCCAAGGCCGACGTACATGGCCATGCGGGTGTCCGGGAACCAGCCCAGCACGACGAAGATGAACAGCATGAACACGATGGCGCAGGCCGGGCCGACCGGCCACAGCGGCACCGGGAAGTCCAGGGCGGCGACCTCTTCGCGGCTCATGCCACGGCGCATGGCCACCTGGGAAAGCAGGATCATCAGCCAGACCCAGACGATGGAGAAGGTCACCACGGCGGCGAGCACCAGGAACAGGTTCTCAGGCACCAGGTAGTTGAGCACCACCCCCAGCAGCAGGGCGACGCCCATCACCAGCACGGTCATCCAGGGCACGCCGAAGCGCGACAGACGGGCGAAACCAGCGGGTGCCTGGCCGTTCTGGGCCATGCCGTACATCATGCGTCCGGCGCTGAAGATATCGCTGTTGATCGCCGACACCGCCGCCGAGATCACCACGATGTTGAGCAGGGTCGCCGCCGACTCGATGCCCAGGCCGCTGAAGATCTGCACGAAGGGGCTGCCTTGGCTGCCGATGTTGGTCCAGGGATAGATGGCCATCAGCACCAGCAGGGTCAACACATAGAACAGCAGGATACGCAGCGGCACCGAATTGATCGCCTTGGGCAGCACACGCTTGGGGTCCTTGGCCTCGCCGGCGGTGATGCCGATCATCTCGACGCCACCGAAGGCGAACATCACCACGGTGAACGAGGCGATCATCCCGCCGACGCCATTGGGGAAGAACCCGCCATGGCTCCACAGGTTGGAAAACCCTGTCACCGCCTCGGCGCCATTGCCCAGCTGGATGCCGAACAGCAGTACCGCGCCGCCGGCCAGGATCATCGCGACGATGGCCGTGACCTTGAGCAACGACAGCCAGAACTCCATCTCGCCGAACACCTTGACGCTGCACAGGTTCAGCGCGCCGATGAAACAGACGATGCCCAGCACCCAGATCCAGCGCGGCGTATCGGGGAACCACAGGCCCATGTAGACACCGAAGGCCGTGACGTCGGCCAGGCACACCACCAGCATGGAGAACGCATAGCTCCAGCCGGTGAGAAAGCCCAGGTAGCGGCCCAGGTACTGGCTGGTGTACAGCCCGAAGGAACCGGACACCGGGTTGCGTACCGCCATTTCGCCGAGGGCACGCATCATCATGTAGATGGCCGCGCCACCGATCAGGTAGGCCAACAGTACCGATGGCCCGGCCAGCTTGATCGCCGACGCCGAGCCGTAGAACAGCCCGGTGCCGATCGCCGACCCCAACGCCATGAAGCGGATATGCCGGGTGCTCAGGCCCCGTCGCAGGTTGTTGTGCTCGTTCATCCCAGGAGCTCCTCATTGTTCTTGTTCTTGGCCGGCAGCGCGGGCTGCCGTGGAAGGCGTCACGCAAGGCCCGGAAACCGCAGGGCGCAGGGCTATTAACCGGCCAATCGGGAGGCAAGACAACAAGACGGGGCATACAGAATAGCTATAGTGGCGAATAGGAATTCTGTGATTTACCCAGCCCTCTCCGGCACCCGATGCTGGTGCCACGACAACAACGAGAGGGTTGCCCCGTGAATCCCCATATCGAAGATTTCCAGCGTGATGGCGCAGTGATCCTGCGCGGTGTCTTCAAGGACTGGGTCGAACGCCTGCGCGAAGGCTTCGAGCAGAACCTGGCCGAACCCAGCGCCTTCGCCATCGAGAACGTCGACGCCGGCGAGGGCGGACGGTTCTTCGAGGACTACTGCAACTGGCAGCGCATTCCCGCCTTCACGGACTTCGTGATCAACTCCCCCGCGGCAGCGCTGGCCGGCGAACTGATGGGCGCGCAGCAGGTGCAGGTATTCCACGACCACATCCTGGTCAAGGAGCCCGGCACCGCCAAGTCCACCCCCTGGCACCAGGACCTGCCCTACTACTGCGTCGACGGCCTGCAGACCGCCAGTTACTGGATCCCCCTGGACCCGGTCACCCGGCAAAACACCCTGAGCGTGGTGCTCGGCTCGCATCGCTGGCCCAAGCCGGTGCGTCCCAAGCGCTGGGCCAGCAACCAGGACTTCTACGGCGCCACCGATGCCGACGGCCAGAACCTGTTCATGGACATGCCCGACGTGGAGAACGGCGAATACCAGATCCTCTCGCCGGAGCTGGAGCCTGGCGACGCCATCGTCTTCGACTTCCGCACCGTGCACGGCGCAGCGGGCAACGCCGGGACGGGCAGGCGACGGGCGTTCTCCACCCGCTTCCTGGGGGATGACGTGCGCTATGTACAGCGCCCGGGCCGCACCTCGCCGCCCTTCCCCGGTATCGGCCTTACCGATGGCGAGCGCATGCGCGAGGACTGGTTCCCGGTGGTATGGAAGCGAGGCTGAAGTCTGCTACGGGGTCAGGCTGCAGGTGGTGGATGCCAGGTCTGGCCCTACCTGGCGACGAGGATGCTTTTCTCGTTGCCATCCGCCGCCTGATCCTGATTAGGTGCATAAAAGAAATCCCTGTGCGATCGATGCCCCAGCCCAGGCTGGGGCATTCGCTTTCTTGCCAGGCAGATGGACGCACGCCTGGGTTTCCCGTGCTGAAATTGGCGCTCCCGTGGTAACCTCCCTACCCTGCAAGGCAGCGGGGATAATCCCTCCCGCCATCAGCATCATCGTTGCCTGATGAACCGGCTGAACCCATCATCGTGAAGGGCAATATCGCCTTCGATGCAAAGCCCCAAATTTGCCCCACACATTTGAGACAAGCTTCATAAGCCCTTGATGAACAAAGCAATTTCAGATTTTTCCGCACATACCCCGATGATGCAGCAGTACTGGAAGCTGAAGAACCAGCACCCAGACCAGCTGATGTTCTACCGCATGGGCGATTTCTACGAGATCTTCTACGAAGACGCGAAGAAAGCCGCCAAATTGCTGGATATCACCCTGACTGCCCGCGGACAGTCCGCCGGCCAGTCGATCCCCATGTGCGGAATCCCGTTCCACTCGGTGGAGGGCTACCTGGCCAAGCTGGTCAAGCTCGGCGAGTCGGTGGTGATCTGCGAGCAGGTCGGCGACCCGGCCACCAGCAAGGGGCCGGTGGAGCGCCAGGTGGTGCGGATCATCACCCCCGGCACGGTCAGCGACGAGGCCCTGCTCGACGAGCGCCGCGACAACCTGATCGCCGCCCTGCTGGGCGACGAGCGGCTGTTCGGCCTGGCAGTGCTGGACATCACCAGCGGTAACTTCACCGTGCAGGAGATCAAGGGCTGGGAGAACCTGCTGGCCGAGCTCGAACGCATCAACCCGGTGGAACTGCTGATCCCCGACGACTGGCCCCAAGGCCTGCCGGCGGAAAAGCGCCCGGGCTGCCGTCGTCGCGCCCCGTGGGACTTCGACCGCGATTCGGCGCGCAAGAGCCTGTGCCAGCAGTTCGCGACCCAGGACCTCAAGGGCTTCGGTTGCGACAAGCTGACCCTGGCCATCGGCGCGGCCGGCTGCCTGCTGACCTACGCCAAGGAAACCCAGCGCACCACCCTGCCTCACCTGCGCAGCCTGCGCCACGAGCGCATGGACGACACGGTGATCCTCGACGGCGCCAGCCGCCGCAACCTGGAACTGGACGTCAACCTGGCCGGTGGTCGCGACAATACCCTGCAATCGGTCATCGACCGTTGCCAGACCGCCATGGCCAGCCGCCTGCTGACCCGCTGGCTGAACCGCCCGTTGCGCGACCTCAAGGTACTCAAGGCACGCCAGGACTCGATCCGCTGCCTGCTGGACGGCTACCGCTTCGAGAAACTGCAGCCGCAGCTCAAGGAAATCGGCGACATCGAGCGGATCCTCGCCCGCATCGGCCTGCGCAACGCCCGCCCACGCGACCTGGCGCGCCTGCGTGATGCCCTCGGTGCCTTGCCCGAGCTGCAGAACGCCATGGCCGAGCTGGAGGCCCCGCACCTGGCACGCCTGGCCGCGATCACCGGTACCTACCCGGAGCTGGCCAGCCTGCTGGAGCGAGCGATCATCGACAATCCGCCGGCGGTGATCCGCGACGGCGGCGTGCTCAAGACCGGCTACGACAGCGAGCTGGACGAGTTGCTGGCCATGAGCGAGAACGCCGGCCAATTCCTCATCGACCTGGAGGCCCGCGAAAAGGCGCGCACGGGCCTGGCCAACCTCAAGGTCGGCTACAACCGGGTGCATGGCTACTACATCGAGCTGCCGACCAAACAAGCCGAGCAGGCCCCGGCCGACTATATCCGCCGCCAGACCCTAAAGGGCGCCGAGCGCTTCATCACGCCGGAGCTCAAGGCCTTCGAAGACAAGGCGCTGTCGGCCAAGAGCCGCGCCCTGGCGCGAGAGAAGATGCTCTATGACGCCCTGCTCGAAACCCTGATCGGCCACCTGGCGCCGCTGCAGGACAGCGCCGCCGCCCTGGCCGAGCTGGACGTGCTGAGCAACCTGGCCGAGCGCGCCCTGAACCTGGACCTGAACTGCCCGACCTTCGTCGACGAGCCCTGCCTGCGTATCGAACAGGGTCGTCACCCGGTGGTCGAGCAGGTACTGACCACGCCGTTCGTGGCCAACGACCTGGCGCTGGACAACAGCACACGCATGCTGATCATCACCGGTCCGAACATGGGCGGTAAGTCCACCTACATGCGCCAGACCGCACTGATCGTGCTGATGGCGCACATCGGCAGCTTCGTCCCCGCGGCGCGTTGCGAGCTGTCGCTGGTCGACCGCATCTTCACCCGCATCGGTTCCAGCGATGACCTGGCCGGCGGGCGCTCGACCTTCATGGTCGAGATGAGCGAGACAGCGAACATCCTGCACAACGCCACTGACCGCAGCCTGGTGCTGATGGACGAAGTCGGCCGAGGCACCAGTACCTTCGACGGCCTGTCACTGGCCTGGGCCGCCGCCGAGCGGCTGGCCCAACTGCGCGCCTATACCCTGTTCGCAACGCACTACTTCGAGCTGACCGTGCTGCCGGAGAGCGAACCACTGGTGGCCAACGTGCACCTGAACGCCACCGAGCACAACGAGCGCATCGTCTTCCTGCACCATGTGCTGCCGGGCCCTGCCAGCCAGAGCTACGGCCTGGCCGTGGCGCAGCTGGCCGGCGTGCCGACGGCGGTGATCCAGCGTGCTCGCGAACACCTGGGGCGGCTGGAAACCACCAGCCTGCCTCACGAGCCGCCCGCGACCAAGGCCAAGGGCGAGCCGCAGGTACCGCACCAGAGCGACCTGTTCGCCAGCCTGCCACACCCGGCCATCGAGAAGCTGGGCAAGCTGGACCTGGACGACATGACGCCGCGCCAAGCTATCGAAACGCTATATCAACTGAAAAACCTGTTATAACGGCTACCCGCGCAAGCTGGTAGAATCCGCCGCGGTTCCCGCTCGGGTGCAGGTTCATTAGCCTGGCCTGCTGCCACCGGGAACCGCGCTGCCCTGCAAGGAAGGGCACGCTGCCGTCGCCTGAGGAGAAAATTAGAAATGTCCTTCGTCGTCACCGACAACTGCATCAAGTGCAAATACACCGACTGCGTGGAAGTCTGTCCGGTGGACTGCTTCTACGAAGGCCCGAACTTCCTGGTCATTCATCCGGACGAGTGCATCGACTGCGCGCTGTGCGAACCGGAGTGCCCTGCCCAGGCCATCTTCTCGGAAGATGAAGTACCTGCGGGCATGGAACAGTTCATCGAGCTGAACGCCGAACTGGCGGAGATCTGGCCGAACATCACCGAGAGGAAGGATGCCCTGCCGGATGCCGAGGAGTGGGACGGCAAGCCCGACAAGATCGAGCACCTGGAACGCTAACGCGTCTGAATCACGAGAAGGCCCTTTACGGGCCTTTTCTTTTAGCTCTTTTGGCCACCAGGTTTGCCTGGCGATGCTTTATCGCAGGCAAAAAAAGGGGCGGTTTGACCCGCCCACATTTTTTCCATAGTCCCTGATTGTCCCGTTCATCATCCTGATGAATCGCATCCTGCGATGTCCTTGGCCGTCATCCGTGAAAGCCTGTGCCAATCCGTCGGCACAGTTCGAATACTAGCCATTCCAGCTGGCCAGGCAAGGGTGAAAGCTCTCAAAACAATACGGTGGACATACTTCTTCACATCCAAAATATTCATATTTATCAGCAAGTTAAAAACACTCAACGTTTGAAAACGACAATGATTTACTGATCCCTACGGCAAAGGCTTACACAAGCTGTAAGCAATTTCCTACATGCAACGCCACGAGGGGAGCGAAAGAAACCTTGATAGAAACACTGATTGATAGAAACAGAAACGCCCCGACATGACGGGGCGTTTTTCATGACGGTCGCGATTACTGGAACAGCGACTCGCTGGACAGGCCATTCTTCTCGAGGATCTCACGCAGGCGCTTAAGGCCCTCGACCTGGATCTGCCGGACCCGCTCGCGGGTAAGGCCGATTTCCAGGCCCACATCCTCCAGGGTGCTGCTCTCATGGCCCCGCAGGCCGAAGCGACGTACCACCACTTCACGCTGCTTGTCGGTCAGCTCGCTCAACCACTGGTCGATGCTCTGGGAGAGGTCGTCGTCCTGCAGCAACTCGCAAGGATCGGTGGGACGATCGTCGGTCAGGGTATCGAGCAGGGTCTTGTCGGAGTCCGGACCCAGGGAAACGTCCACCGACGAAACCCGTTCGTTGAGCCCCAGCATGCGCTTGACCTCGGCCACCGGCTTCTCCAGCAGGCCGGCGATTTCCTCCGGCGAAGGCTCGTGGTCGAGCTTCTGGGTCAGTTCCCGCGCAGCACGCAGGTAGACGTTCAGCTCCTTGACCACGTGGATCGGCAGGCGAATGGTGCGGGTCTGGTTCATGATCGCCCGCTCGATGGTCTGGCGGATCCACCAGGTCGCATAGGTCGAGAAGCGGAAGCCGCGTTCCGGGTCGAACTTCTCCACGGCGCGGATCAAGCCGAGGTTGCCCTCCTCGATCAGGTCGAGCAGCGACAATCCGCGATTGACGTAGCGGCGGGCGATCTTGACCACCAGGCGCAGGTTGCTTTCGATCATGCGCTTGCGACCGGCGGGGTCACCTTTTTGCGACAGGCGCGCAAAATGCACTTCCTCTTCCGGAGAAAGCAGTGGTGAAAAGCCGATCTCGTTGAGATACAGCTGGGTGGCATCGAGCGCCCGGCTGTAATCGATGTACTTGTGTTGCTTGAGCGATGAGCCTTGTTTGGCCCTGGTCCGAACCGAAGGTACAGCAGGTTCGTCTGACACCACATCCGTTTCCAAAACGATGCCCGTCTCCATCAGGAGGACGTCATCGTCGATGTCAAACTCCGGCACTTCTTTGCTGAGAGCCATTGTTATAGTCCTTTGCTGAGTTCGAACTCAGGCTCGAGCGACACCTGTTCCCTGGTAACGCTGGAGCCTGTCCCCTCTACGTCAAAGGAACAGGCTGGGTACAACGATCAACGGCGTGGCAGGAACTGGAGCGGATCGACGGGTTTGCCCTGACGGCGAATCTCGAAATGCAGCTTCACCCGATCAGTGCCCGTGGACCCCATTTCAGCGATCGTCTGCCCTGCCTTGACCTGCTGCCCCTCCCGAACCAAAAGCCTGCGGTTGTGGCCGTAGGCGCTGACGTAGGTATCGCTGTGCTTGATGATGATCAACTCGCCGTAGCCCCTCAAGCCACTCCCGGCGTAGACCACTGTACCACCAGACGCAGCAAAAACAGGCTGTCCCAAATCACCGGCGATATCAATGCCTTTATTCAAACTACCGTTTGAAGCGAATTTACCAATCAGCACACCGTTGGCCGGCCAGGTCCAGCCCCCGGCGGTACGCTCTGCGGCGGGCACCGGCGTCACCACCGGCTTGCTCGCGGCAGGGGGTGGCGTGGCAGGCCTGGCAGTGCCCCCAGACGGTGGCGTGGTGGTCGCGACAGGGCGGCGGATGACGGTGGTCTTGCTCGATGAGGAGGGGCTGGATACCACCCTGGTGCTGCCGCCCACGCCGCTGCTGAAACGGATGGCCTGGCCCGGGCGGATGGTATAGGGCGCACCGATGTTGTTGCGCGCGGCCAGTTCCTTGTAGTCCCAGCCGTAACGGAACGCGATGGAATACAGGGTATCGCCGGGCCTGACGATGTACTGACCCGACGTCACGGTCGGGCGCTTGGGGACCGCGTTGCGATCGACCACACGGGCGCCGTTCGAGCCGCTGCTGGAGCAACCCGCGAGCAAGGCCCCCATGGCCAGCGCAATCACCAGAAGCTTGAAACCCGACCGATCCTTGCGCTGCCGAATGATTGTGTGACCCACCCGCGCTCCCCTTATGGTGCCGATAACCGATATGACGCTACGCAATGCAATATTGTTGCAATTATAAACGAGGCCACCCGGCTTGGGTGGCTTCATGCTCCGGGCCTTCGCCGCAGAGGCAGCCAGATAGACAGGGCCAGGGCCCGAGAATTCGTCGCCGCAGCAAATATTCCGCGTCCCCTCAGGCCAGCGGACCGTTGAGCAGCGGCACGAAACGCACGGAACCCAGGACCCGGCGGGAGAAACCGTGCTCCTCGCGCACGATGAGCATCAGTTGCTGCGCCTCGCCGGCCGCCCCCACTGGAATCACCATGCGCCCTCCCGGGGCCAACTGGTCCAGCAGGGCCTGGGGCACTTCCGCGGCCACGGCAGTGACGATGATGCCGTTGTACGGCGCCAGCGCCTGCCAGCCTTCGCAACCGTCGCCCCAGCGGAACACCACGTTGCGCAGGTTGAGCTCGACCAGGCGTTCCTTGGCCCTGTCCTGCAGGACCTTGATCCGTTCCACCGAGAACACCCGCTCCACCAGTTGGGCGAGGATCGCAGTCTGGTAGCCAGAGCCCGTGCCGATCTCCAGCACCTTGTCCAGCGGCCCGGCCTCCAGCAGCAGCTCGCTCATGTGCGCGACCATGAACGGCTGGGAGATGGTCTGGTTATGCCCGATCGGCAGCGCCGTATCCTCGTAGGCCCGGTGCGCCAGGGCCTCGTCGACGAACAGATGGCGTGGCGTGCGGCGGATGACCTCGAGCACATGGGTGTTCGAGACCCCTTCCTCGTACAGCCGCTGGATCAGCCGCTCACGCGTGCGCTGGGAAGTCATGCCGATGCCACGGCGCAGCAGATCGTCCTGTTCGCGCATCAGAGCAGTCCCTCCAGCCAGCCGTCCAGACGCTCGAAGGCGTCGTTGAAGGTGCGGTCCAGCTGCAACGGCGTGATCGAGACATAGCCCTGCATCACCGCATGGAAGTCCGTGCCCGGCCCACCGTCCTCGGCATCGCCGGCCACGGCGATCCAGTAGCCTTCCTTGCCCCGGGGGTTGACCACCTTGGTCGGCGCCGCCGCGCGCGCGCGGTGGCCGAGGCGAGTGAGCTGGATACCCCGGATGTGCTCCAAGGGCAGGTTGGGGATGTTGACGTTGAGCACGGTACGCGGCGGCAGCTCCAGGCGCGCCTGGGCCTCTACCAGGCGGCGGGCGATGTAGGCGGCGGTGGGCAGGTTGTCCGGCTGGCGCGACAGCAGCGAGAACGCCAGCGACGTGCCACCGAGGAAACGCCCTTCGAGCGCTGCGGCGACCGTGCCGGAATAGAGCACGTCGTCGCCCAGGTTGGCGCCCAGGTTGATGCCGGAGACGACCATGTCGGGCGTTTCCGGCAGCAGGCCGTTGAGCCCCAGGTGCACGCAGTCGGTGGGCGTGCCGTTGAGGCTGATGAAACCGTTGGCCAGGGTCTGCGGGTGCAGGGGCCTGTCCAGCGTCAGCGAACTACTGGCGCCGCTCTTGTCTTGATCCGGGGCAATCACCACGCACTCGGCATGATCCACCAGCGCAGCGTGCAGCGCGGCGAGGCCGGGTGCGGTAACACCGTCGTCATTCGAAATCAGAATACGCATGGGCTGTCCGTCTGCCCCGCCGGCACCAGATCGACAAGCTCGCGCACCACAACGGTGGCGAAGCATCCGGCCGGAAGGACGAATTCCAGTTGCAGGATATCAGGCTCGGGATAATGCCACGTCAGCCCGCCAATAGGGAGCCGCAGGATACGCCGCTCGTGCTTCATGTCCGCCAGGGCCAGCCACTGGCACAACGCCGGGTGCCGCTCGCCGATGGCGGTTTCCAGTGCCGCGCCAGCCCCGCCAGCAGGTGTAGAACCCGCGCCCCAGAGCGGCCCGGTGGGGTGAAGATCGAGAATGTCCAGGCGCGGATCGGCGCACTCCTGTTCGCCTGCCGCGAAGAAACTACGGCTGTCGGTGAAAGCCAGCAAATCACCGACCTGGGCCCGCTGCCAGCTGCCGTCGGCGACCCGTGCGGCCAAGACCTGGTTGAACAGGTAGCTGCGCGCCGCCGACAACAGGCGCGAACGCAGGTTGCGCTGCTCCGGCAGGGCCGCGCGGGCCGCCCAGTCCTGGGCGTCATGGACATTGCCACCGGCATGGCCGAAGCGCTGGCTGCCGAAGTAGTTCGGCACGCCCTGGCGCTTGAGTTGCTCCAGGCGAGCATCCAGGGCCTGGCGATTCGCCACCAGGGCGGTCAGGCGCAGGGTGAAGCCGTTGGCTGAATGGGCGCCACGCTGCAGCTTGCGCTGGTGGCGCACCCGCTTGAGCACGCGCAGGCTGGCGTCCTCGGCACGCGACAGATCAGGGTCGGCCTTGCCCGGCAGGTGCAGGCTGAACCACTGGCGGGTCAGGGCCTGGCGGTCCTTGAGCCCGGCGTAGCTGATGGCGCGCAGGGGCACGCCGGCAGCACGGGCCAGGCGGCGGGCAGCCTCCTCGGTGTTCAGGTCACGCTTTTCGACCCACAGCCAGAGGTGCTCGCCCTGGCCGGACAAGGGAATGTCCAGCACTTCGTCGACCTGGAAGTCTTCGGCCACCGCCTTGAGCACCGCGCTGCCCAACGCCTCGCCCGATGCACGCGGACCCAGCAGTTCCAGTTCGGTCATGCTGGCAGCAACAGGGCCACCGCGTGCACGGCGATGCCCTCCTCGCGGCCGGTGAAGCCCAGCTTCTCGGTGGTGGTGGCCTTGACGTTGACCTGGTCCAGTTGCACCTGCAAGTCTTCGGCGATCAGCTGGCGCATGGTCTCGATGTGCGGTGCCATCTTCGGCGCCTGGGCGACGATGGTGGCGTCGACGTTGCCGACCTTCCAGCCCTTGGCCTGGACGATGCCGACCACATGGCGCAGCAACACGCGGCTGTCGGCGCCCTTGAACTGCGGGTCGGTGTCGGGAAAATGCTTGCCGATGTCGCCCAGCGCCGCGGCGCCGAGCAGCGCATCGCTCAGGGCGTGCAACAGCACATCGCCGTCGGAATGGGCCAGCAGGCCGTACTTGTGGGGGATACGTACCCCACCCAGGGTAATGAAATCGCCGTCGCAGAAACGGTGCACATCGTAGCCGTGGCCAATACGCATAGAAAAACGCCCCGATTTGAGTCAGGGCGTGATTCTACCTGCTTTGCTCGACCTTGCGCGGATGCTCTTCCCTGCTCTGAGCTGCAAGCAAAAGCACATCGGCGGCGGACTGCTTTTTCTTGCAGCTTGCGGCTAGACCCGGCCCAGCGCTACGGCGTGGTGGCGCAGGTGCTCGTCGATGAAGCTGGCGATGAAGTAGTAGCTATGGTCGTAACCTGGCTGCAGGCGCAGGGTCAGCTCGTGGCCGGCCTTGCGTGCGGCTTGCTCCAGGGCCTCGGGCTTGAGCTGCTTTTCCAGGAAGTCGTCCCGGTCGCCCTGGTCCACTAGCAACGGCGGGCACTGGCCGGACGGCGTCTCGGCCAACAGCACGCTGGCATCCCACTCGCGCCAGCGTGAGCGATCCTCGCCCAGGTAGCGGGAAAACGCCTTCTCGCCCCAGGGGCAGTCCATCGGATTGCTGATCGGCGAGAACGCCGACACCGAACGATAGCGCCCCGGATTGCGCAAGGCGCATACCAGTGCGCCATGACCGCCCATGGAGTGACCGCTGATACTGCGCTGGTCGGACGCAGGGAAATGCGCCTCGACCAGGGCGGGCAGTTCCTCCACCACATAGTCGTGCATGCGGTAGTGCTGGGCCCAGGGTCGCTGGGTGGCATTGAGGTAGAAGCCGGCGCCCAGGCCAAAATCCCAGGCGCCGTCCGGATCGCCCGGCACCTGCTCGCCACGCGGGCTGGTGTCGGGGGCGACGATGATCAGCCCAAGCTCCGCGGCCAGGCGCTGGGCGCCGGCCTTCTGCATGAAGTTCTCGTCGGTGCAGGTCAGGCCGCTGAGCCAGTACAGTACCGGCAGCTTCTCGCCCTGCTCGGCCTGCGGCGGCAGGTAGACGGCGAACACCATGTCGCAGCCCAGCACCTTGGAACTGTGTCGGTAGCGCTTGTGCCAGCCGCCGAAGCTCTTCTGGCAGGAGATGTTTTCCAGGCTCATGGCAGACCTCAGAAGTGGATCACGCTACGGATGCTCTTGCCTTCGTGCATCAGGTCGAAGGCTTTGTTGATGTCCTCCAGGCCCATGGTGTGGGTGATGAAGGTGTCCAGCGGGATCTCGCCCTTCTGCGACATTTCCACGTAGCTTGGCAGTTCGCTGCGGCCACGCACGCCGCCAAAGGCCGAACCGCGCCAGACACGGCCGGTGACCAGCTGGAACGGACGGGTGGAGATCTCCTGGCCGGCACCGGCCACGCCGATGATCACCGACTCGCCCCAGCCCTTGTGGCAGCATTCCAGGGCCGCACGCATCAGTTGGACATTGCCCACGCATTCGAAGGAGAAGTCCACGCCGCCGTCGGTGAGGTCGACGATGACCTCCTGGATCGGGCGGTCATAGTCCTTGGGGTTGACGCAATCGGTGGCACCCAGCTGGCGGGCGATCTCGAACTTGGCCGGATTGATGTCGACGGCGATGATGCGCGAGGCCTTGGCCTTGACCGCGCCGATGATCGCCGACAGGCCGATACCGCCCAGGCCGAAGATGGCCACGGTATCGCCGGGCTTGACCTTGGCGGTGTTGAGCACGGCGCCGATACCGGTGGTCACGCCGCAGCCGAGCAGGCAAACCTTCTCCAGGGGTGCGTCCTTGGCGATCTTGGCCACGGAGATTTCCGGCAGCACGGTGTACTCGGAAAAGGTCGAGGTGCCCATGTAGTGGAACAACTGCTGGCCCTTGTAAGAGAACCGGGTGGTGCCATCCGGCATCAGGCCCTTGCCCTGGGTGGCGCGGATCGCCTGGCACAGGTTGGTCTTGCCGGAGCGGCAGAACTTGCACTGGCCGCATTCGGGGGTATAGAGCGGGATCACATGGTCACCGACCGCCACCGAGGTCACGCCCTCGCCCACCGCCTCGACGACCGCCCCGCCCTCGTGGCCGAGGATCGACGGGAAGATGCCCTCCGGGTCGGCGCCAGACAGGGTGTAGGCGTCGGTGTGGCAGACACCGCTGGCCACCACGCGCAGCAGCACCTCGCCGGCCTTGGGCATGGCCACGTCCACTTCGACGATTTCCAGGGGTTTCTTGGCCTCGAAGGCAACGGCAGCGCGGGACTTGATCATCAAGGGTCTCCAGACAAGGGGAAGGATTCACGCTGGCAGTGTAATTCAGGGGCTTTTCGTGAATAATCCGGCTTGAGTCAAAACATTATTGCCATACAGGGATAATCCATGAGCAGTCGCTGGGAAGGCATCGACGAATTCGTCGCGGTGGCCGAGTCGGGCCAGTTCACCAGCGCGGCCGAACGCCTGGGGGTTTCCTCCTCGCATGTCAGCCGCCAGATCGCCCGTCTGGAGGAGCGCCTGCAGACCCGCCTGCTGTACCGCAGTACCCGGCGCGTGACCCTGAGCGAGGCCGGGCAGACCTTCCTGCAGCATTGCCAACGGCTGCAGGATGGCCGCGAGGAGGCCCTGCGTGCCATGGGCGACCTGGCCAGCGAACCCAAGGGGTTGCTGCGCATGACCTGCGCGGTGGCCTACGGCGAGCGCTTCATCGTGCCGCTGGTGACCCGCTTCCTGGCGCTCTATCCACAATTGCGGGTAGAAGTGGAGTTGAGCAACCGCACCCTTGACCTGCTGCATGAAGGCATGGACCTGGCGATCCGCCTCGGCCGCCTGCAGGACTCACGCCTGGTAGCCACCCGCCTGGCGCCGCGGCGCATGTACCTGTGCGCCTCGCCGGCCTACCTGGAACGCTACGGGCGGCCCCACAGCCTGTCGGAGCTGGCCCGGCACAACTGCCTGATCGGCAGTTCGGACATCTGGGTCCTGCAGCAGGACGGACGCGAGCTGAGCCAACGCGTCCAGGGCAACTGGCGCTGCAACAGCGGGCAGGCGGTGCTGGATGCGGCATTGCTGGGGATGGGGTTGTGCCAGTTGCCGGACTACTACGTGCTCGAGCACCTCAACAGCGGGGCACTGGTGTCGTTGCTGGAGGCGCACCAGCCGCCGAATACCGCAGTATGGGCACTGTATCCGCAACAGCGGCACCTGTCGCCGAAGGTGCGCAGGCTGGTGGACTACCTCAAGGAAGGCTTGGCGCAGTTGCCGGAGTACCGGGCGGCATGAGGTGCCAGGGATTGCGCCTTTGCACAGTTCGGCAAATGCTGCGAAGCGGCCCCAAACGCCGCTAAAGATCTTAACTGACCCGCCAGAGGCTCGATCAGCGCCGGCTGGCCCAGCGCTGGCGCAACCATTCCAGGTCTTCCGGACGGGTCACCTTGATGTTGTCGCTGCGCCCCTCGACCAGTCGCGGTGCGTGGCCGGCCCACTCGATGGCGGATGATTCGTCGGTGACGACCACATCCGCCACCAGGCACTCGGCCAGCGCCCGGTGCAAGGCGCCGAGGCGGAACATCTGCGGGGTATAGGCCTGCCAGATGGTGCTGCGGTCCACCGTGGCGCTGACCCGCCCATTGCCATCGGCACGCTTGAGGGTGTCGCGCGCGGGTACCGCAAGTAAACCTCCCACAGGGTCGCCAGCCAATTCCGACAGGAGCCGGTCCAGATCGCTGCGTGCCAGGTTCGGTCGCGCGGCGTCGTGCACCAGTACCCAATCGTTGTCCGACGCCCCCTGGGCATGCAACAGCAACAACGCATTGAGCACCGAGTCGGCCCGTTCGCGGCCACCGGGCGCTCGCTGGATGCGCGGATCGCCGGCACAGCGCAAGCCGGGCCAGTACGGATCGTCGGCGGCGATACTGACCACCACGCCCTTGAGCGTGGGATGGTCGAGGAAACAGTCCAGGCTATGCTCGAGCAGGGTCTGCCCCCCCAGTTGCAGGTACTGCTTGGGGCGGTCGGCAGCCATGCGGGCGCCAATGCCCGCGGCGGGAATCACGGCCCAGAAGGCCGGTAGTGTCTGGGTCATTTCTGCGGCAGCTGGTAGAGGGTTTCGCCCTCCTTGACCATCCCCAGTTCGTGGCGGGCCCGTTCTTCCACGGTTTCCATACCTTTTTTCAACTCCAGGACTTCGGCGTCGAGCACACGATTGCGCTCCAGCAGCCGCTCGTTCTCCGCTTGCTGCTCGGCAATCTGCTGCTTGAGCTCGGCCACGTGCGCCAGGCTACCGTTACCCACCCACAGGCGATACTGCAGGCCACCGAGCAACAGGAGCAGGACGAGGAACAACCAATAGGGACTGCGCATCAAGATATCCAGAGGTAAAAGGCCGCCGCAGCGAACTTCCAATAGCACGAAGCCTGGCCGAGGCCAGGCTTCGTCGACAGAAACCCGTAAGAAGCGTCTGACTGTTCAGTACGAACGTTCAGACAGCCTCGGCTGCTGCCTTTTTACCATCTCTTGCTCAGCCGCGAAACTCGGCACGACCGCGGTACACCGCCTTGGCCCCCAGTTGCTCTTCGATGCGCAGCAGTTGGTTGTACTTGGAGACGCGGTCGGAACGGCACAGCGAGCCGGTCTTGATCTGGCCGGCAGCGGTACCGACAGCCAGGTCGGCGATGGTCGAGTCCTCGGTTTCGCCCGAACGGTGCGAGATCACCGCGGTGTAGCCGGCGGCCTTGGCCATCTGGATGGCTTCCAGGGTCTCGGTCAGCGAGCCGATCTGGTTGAACTTGATCAGGATCGAGTTGCCGATGCCCTTCTCGATGCCTTCCTTGAGGATCTTGGTGTTGGTCACGAACAGGTCGTCACCGACCAGTTGCACCTTGGCGCCGATCTTGTCGGTGAGGATCTTCCAGCCAGCCCAGTCGGACTCGTCCAGGCCATCTTCGATGGAGATGATCGGGAAGCGCTCGGTCAGGCCCTTCAGGTACTCGGCAAAGCCTTCGGCGTCGAACGACTTGCCTTCGCCGGAGAGGTTGTACTTGCCGTCCTCGTAGAACTCGGAAGCCGCGCAGTCCAGGGCCAGGGTCACGTCGCTGCCCAGCTTGTAGCCGGCCTTCTCGACGGCTTCGGCGATGGCGCCCAGGGCGTCTTCGTTGGAGGTCAGGTTCGGTGCGAAACCACCTTCGTCACCCACGGCGGTGTTCAGGCCACGGGCCTTGAGCACGGCCTTGAGGTGGTGGAAGATCTCGGTGCCCATGCGCAGGGCGTCGGAGAAGGTCTTGGCGCCGACCGGCTGGACCATGAACTCCTGGATGTCGACGTTGTTGTCGGCGTGCTCGCCACCGTTGATGATGTTCATCATCGGCACCGGCATGGAGTACTGACCCGGGGTGCCGTTGAGGTTGGCGATGTGTGCGTACAGCGGCAGCTCCTGGTCCTGGGCAGCGGCCTTGGCGGCGGCCAGGGAGACGGCCAGGATGGCGTTGGCGCCCAGCTTGGCCTTGTTCTCGGTACCGTCCAGCTCGATCATGGCGCGGTCCAGGGCTTTCTGGTCGGCCGGGTCCTTGCCCAGCAGCAGGTCGCGGATCGGGCCGTTGATGTTGGCGACGGCCTTCAGCACGCCCTTGCCCAGGTAACGGCTCTTGTCGCCATCACGCAGCTCCAGCGCTTCGCGCGAGCCAGTGGAAGCACCGGACGGCGCGCAAGCGCTGCCGATGATGCCGTTGTCGAGCAGAACATCGGCTTCCACGGTGGGGTTGCCACGCGAATCGAGAACTTCACGACCTTTGATGTCGACGATTTTTGCCATTGTTGTAAGCACTCCAAAATTGACGAAAACAACGCAGCTTAGGAAATCCGGCCGTTCGCCAGGCAGTTCGTGAACGGGCAGGCCTGGCGAAGGCGACCCCTGACTCATCGGTCAGGGGTGGAACGTGCGGTACTTTACCGGAGAAATGGGCTTTACGCGGTTTCTACCGTCGGAAAACTTTTCACCAGGTCGTCCAGTTGCTTGAGCTGGGCCAGGAACGGCTCCAGCTTGTCCAGGCGCAGGGCGCAGGGACCATCGCACTTGGCGTTATCCGGGTCCGGGTGGGCTTCGAGGAACAGGCCCGCCAGGCCCTGGCTCATGCCAGCCTTGGCCAGGTCGGTGACCTGGGCGCGGCGCCCGCCGGCGGAGTCGGTGCGACCGCCCGGCATCTGCAGGGCGTGGGTCACGTCGAAGAACACCGGGTATTCGAACTGCTTCATGAGGCCGAAGCCGAGCATGTCCACCACCAGGTTGTTGTAGCCGAAGCTCGAACCACGCTCGCAGAGGATCAACTGGTCGTTGCCGGCCTCCACGCACTTGTCCAGGATGTGCTTCATTTCCTGGGGCGCGAGGAACTGAGCCTTCTTGATGTTGATCACCGCGCCGGTCTTGGCCATGGCCACGACCAGGTCGGTCTGGCGCGACAGGAAGGCCGGCAGCTGGATGATGTCGCAGACCTTGGCCACGGGCTCGGCCTGGTAGGGCTCGTGCACGTCGGTGATCACCGGCACCTTGAAGGTCTGCTTGATCTCCTCGAAGATCTTCAGCCCTTCTTCCATGCCCGGGCCACGGAAGGATTTGACCGACGAACGGTTGGCCTTGTCGAAGCTGGCCTTGAACACGTACGGGATGCCGAGCTTCTCGGTCACCCGCACGTATTCCTCGCAGACCTTCAGGGCCAGATCACGGGACTCCAGGACGTTCATGCCGCCGAACAGGACGAACGGCTTGTCGTTGGCGATCTCGATGTTACCGACGCGAATGATCTTCTGGGTCATGGATCAGGCCTTGTTCTTCTGTGCCAGGGCCGCCTTGACGAAGCCACTGAACAGCGGATGGCCGTCACGCGGGGTCGAGGTGAACTCCGGGTGGAACTGGCAGGCGACGAACCAAGGGTGGTCCTTGGATTCGACCACTTCGACCAGGGCACCGTCGCCGGAGCGGCCGGACACCAGCAGGCCAGCGTCGATCATCTGCGGCAGCAGGGTGTTGTTGACCTCGTAGCGGTGGCGGTGGCGTTCGACGATCACGTCCTTGCCATAGCATTCATGGACCTTGGAGCCACCGACGATCTGGCACTCCTGGGCCCCCAGGCGCATGGTGCCGCCCAGGTCGGAGGCTTCGGTACGGGTCTCGACGGCACCGGTGGCATCGGCCCACTCGGTGATCAGGCCGACCACCGGATGGCCGCTGTTGCGGTCGAACTCGGTGGAATTGGCGTCTTTCCAGCCCATGACGTTGCGGGCGAACTCGATGACCGCGACCTGCATGCCCAGGCAGATGCCCAGGTACGGCACCTTGTTCTCGCGGGCGTACTGCACCGCGGTGATCTTGCCTTCCACGCCGCGCAGGCCGAAACCGCCAGGCACGAGAATGGCGTCGGCGCCCTCGAGCAGGCTGGTACCCTGGTTCTCGATGTCTTCGGAGTCGATGTAGCGCAGGTTGACCTTGGTGCGGTTCTGGATACCGGCGTGGCTCATCGCCTCGATCAGCGACTTGTAGGCATCCAGCAGTTCCATGTACTTGCCGACCATGGCGATGGTGACTTCATGCTCGGGGTTGAGCTTGGCGTCCACCACCTTGTCCCACTCGGACAGGTCGGCGCTGCCGCACTGCAGGCCGAAGCGCTCGACCACGAAGTCGTCCAGGCCCTGGGCATGCAGCACGCCCGGGATCTTGTAGATGGTATCGACGTCCTGCAGGGAGATCACCGCACGCTCTTCGACGTTGGTGAACAGGGCGATCTTGCGGCGCGACGAGGCGTCGACCGGGTGGTCGGAACGGCAGATCAGCACGTCCGGCTGCAGGCCGATGGAGCGCAGTTCCTTGACCGAGTGCTGGGTCGGCTTGGTCTTGGTCTCGCCAGCGGTGGCGATGTACGGCACCAGGGTCAGGTGCATCAGCATGGCGCGCTTGGAGCCCACTTCGACGCGCAACTGGCGGATCGCCTCGAGGAACGGCTGCGACTCGATGTCGCCGACGGTGCCGCCGATTTCCACCAGGGCCACGTCGGCATCGCCGGCGCCCTTGATGATGCGGCGCTTGATCTCGTCGGTGATGTGCGGGATGACCTGGATGGTCGCGCCCAGGTAGTCACCACGGCGCTCCTTGCGCAGCACGTGCTCGTAGATACGGCCGGTGGTGAAGTTGTTGTTCTGGGTCATGGTGGTGCGGATGAACCGCTCGTAGTGGCCCAGGTCGAGGTCGGTCTCGGCGCCATCGTGGGTGACGAACACCTCGCCGTGCTGGAACGGGCTCATGGTGCCGGGGTCGACGTTGATGTACGGGTCCAGCTTGAGCATGGTGACCTTGAGCCCCCGCGCCTCCAGGATGGCCGCCAAGGAAGCCGAGGCAATGCCTTTCCCCAATGAAGAAACAACACCGCCCGTGACGAATATGTAGCGCGTCATGAAAAACCCTAGAAGTCTGCGTTAAAGCGGCCAGCGCCGCCGGAGAAAGCGAAGGAAGGCCGAAGCCCCCGATCACCTGCGTCAATCACAGTGCATCTCGAAAAACTGCCGCGTCTGTACAGACCGGGGGCATCCCCGGCATGGAGCTCGCTCGTCATTTTAAGAATCAGCCCAGCAAAAAACTGCTTGGTAATCGGCAACTCCCGTGTTTTCGATGAACCCACAGAAGCTGTATCAAGAAGGGAGGGTAGTCTACCCGAATGTACCCTTCAGCTCAAACCTTGCACGTTCGTCGGCGGCTGCCAGCACAGGCGCACCGCGCCCTGCCCCGGCAAGGGCAGGTTGGCCAGCGCCAGCAGGCGCTCGCCCTGGTACAGCAGCGGCAGGCGCGGGCGCACGAAGTGCGGTACCTGCAGCTCGTTGAGCAGGCGCTTGAGGTCTCGTCGGCCACGGCCAGGCAGGTCGAGCACCTCGCCGCCCTGACGATAGGCGATGGACAATTCGCCAGGCGGGGCCTCGCCTGCCAGGTGCACGCTGCCGTTGCCGGGCAGCGGCAGCACCCCACCAGGATCGTCCCAACCATGCCGGCCCTGCACCGGCGCCAGCCAGGCGCCGCTCAACCACCAGATGCGGCCGTGGCTACGCTGCACCACCCCGTCGGCCAGGCACCATAGCGGCTGGCCGTCCGCCGCAGCGTCACGCAGGCACTCCCAGCCGGCCCAGTGCCGGCTGTCGGGCAGGCGTGTGCGGCTGCTCAGCCAGTACTGCAGGGCATTACGCTGGCGTGCGGGTGACAATGCTGCCAGCGTGGCCAGGTCGAGGGAGTCCAGGCCGAGCCAGGCGAATGGCGCCTGGCCGTGGGCCGCCACCAGGTCGGCGGCGGCCAGGTCGTCCAGCAGACCCAGCGCTTCGCCCAGGTGCTCGGCCGTGCGCGCCAGATTGGCGGCGGCCTGGGGCCAGCGCTGGCGCAGCAGCGGGAAGACCTCGCCACGCAGGTAGTTGCGGGCGAAGGCGGTGTCGGCGTTCGAAGGGTCCTCGATCCATGACAGCCCCCGTGTTCCGGCATATTCAAGCAACGCGGCCCGCGTCACCGCCAGCAGCGGCCTGGCCAACCTGCCCTGCCCCAGCGGCCGCTGCACAGGCATGGCCGCCAGCCCGCGCAGGCCGGCACCGCGTAGCAGGCGAAACAGCAGCGTCTCGGCCTGGTCTTCGCGGTGCTGGCCAGTGAACAGCACCTCGCCCGGCCCCAGTATTGCGGCGAAGGCGGCATAGCGGGCATCGCGGGCGGCCTGCTCGAGGCTGGCGCCAGGGGCGACCTGGACGCGGATCACCTTCAGTTCGATACCCAGGGCGGCGCAGATTGCCTGGCAATGCCCCGGCCAATCGTTGGCGGCGGGCTGCAGGCCATGGTGGACGTGCACGGCACGCAGCGGTGGCGCGTCATGGGTACGGCGGTAGTCGGCCAGCAAGTGCAGCAAGACGGTGGAGTCGAGGCCGCCGGAGAAGGCGACGCACCAGGCAGGGGCATTGAGCCAGGGAGAGAGGGAAGCGGTAAGGTCGATCATGAAGGCCTCGCACGTGAGCGGGGTAGCCCCATTACGCTGCCATTGGGGGCCGCTTCGCCCCTCGCCGGCAAGCCGGCTCCCACAGGGGCCAGCGGTGTTCAAACATCACCTGCCTGGCAGAAGCGCTTGTGGGCGCTTGGGGTTCACACATCGAGTGCCGGGCAGAGGATTCTGTGGGAGCCGGCTTGCCCGAGGGGCTGCAAAGCAGCCCCAGTGCCGCTCGACGGCTGGCCTTAGACGCCGTAGCTCATCAGGCGCTCGTACCGGCGCTCCAGCAGGGCGTCGTAGTCGAACTTGCCGAGCATGTCCAACTGCTCGACCAAATCGGCGCGGATGCTCTCGGACATCTTCGCCGGGTCGCGGTGGGCACCGCCCAGCGGCTCGTTGATGACTTTGTCGACGATGTTCAGGCTCTTCAGGCGCTCGGCGGTGATGCCCATGGCCTCGGCAGCATCGGCAGCCTTGTCGGCGGTCTTCCACAGGATCGAGGCGCAGCCTTCCGGCGAGATCACCGAGTAGGTGGAGTACTGCAGCATGTTCAGCTGGTCGCACACACCGATGGCCAGCGCGCCGCCCGAGCCACCTTCACCGATCACGGTGGCGATGATCGGGGTCTTCAGGCGCGCCATCACGCGCAGGTTCCAGGCGATGGCCTCGCTCTGGTTGCGCTCCTCGGCGTCGATGCCCGGGTAGGCGCCCGGCGTGTCGATGAAGGTGAGGATCGGCATCTTGAAGCGCTCGGCCATTTCCATCAGGCGGCAGGCCTTGCGGTAGCCTTCCGGACGCGGCATACCGAAGTTGCGGCGCACCTTCTCGCGCACTTCACGGCCCTTCTGGTGGCCGATGACCATCACCGGCTTGCCATCCAGGCGCGCGGTACCCCCGACGATCGCGGCGTCGTCGGCGAAATGACGGTCGCCGTGCAGCTCTTCGAACTCGGTGAAGATGTGCTGGATGTAGTCCAGGGTATAGGGGCGGCGTGGGTGACGGGCCAGGCGGGCGATCTGCCAGCTGGTCAGGTTGCCGAAGATGCTTTCGGTGAGGGTGCTGCTCTTGTCTTGCAGACGGGCAATTTCATCGCTGATGTTCAGCGAGTTGTCGTTGCCCACCAGGCGCAGCTCTTCGATCTTGGCTTGCAGGTCGGCAATCGGCTGTTCGAAATCCAGGAAATTCGGGTTCATAGGCATCCGTCTTGGGTCTACGGCCAGGCGGCCGGCCGGTTGATCCGTTTGGCGCCCTACCTTAAGGGATCAGGCGCATTCAGGTCGAGATTAAAATTGGTCGATTCAGCGGTATTGCAGGAAGACGTTCTCACGCCCGAACTGGTCACGCAGGGCCTGGATCAGGCCATCGGCCGGGTCGATCGACCACTCGTCGCCGAATTGCAGCATGGCCCGCGCATCGCTGCCGGTGTACTCCAGGGTGATCGGGCAGCCCCCGCGATGGCGGGTGATCAACTCGCCGAGCCAGGCCAGGCGATCGCCCTTGAGGGCATCATGGGCCACCTTCAGGCGCAGGCTCTCGGCCAGCTTGGTGCGAGCGTCCTCCATGGTCATCACTTGCTTGACCCGCAGGCGCAGGCCACCGGAGAAATCGTCGTGGCTGACCTCGCCCTCCACCACCACCATGGCGTCGGTCTGCAGCAGCGCCTGGGCGGCCATGAAGGCATCGGCGAACAGCGAGGCCTCGATGCGCCCCGAACGGTCGTCGAGGGTGATGAAGCCCATCTTGTCGCCCTTCTTGTTCTTCATCACCCGCAGGGCAATGATCATCCCCGCCACCGTCTGGGTGTCACGCGACGGCTTGAGGTCGACGATGCGCTGGCGGGCGAAACGGCGGATCTCGCCCTCGTACTCGTCGATCGGGTGGCCGGTCAGGTACAGGCCAAGGGTATCCTTCTCGCCACGCAGGCGTTCCTTGAGGGTCAGCTCGCGGACCTTGCGGTGGTTGGCATAGACATCGGCGTCCTCCTCGACGAACAACCCGCCGAACAGGTCGGCGTGACCACTGTCGGCGGTGCGAGCGGTCTGCTCGGCGGCCTTGATCGCCTCTTCCAGGGCCGAAAGCAGCACCGCGCGGTTGCGGTCGATATTGGCCTGGTAGGCCTTGAGCTCGTCGTGGAAGTACGGGCCCAGGCGATCCAGCGCACCGCTGCGGATCAAGGCATCGAGGGTACGCTTGTTGATGCGCTTGAGGTCGACCCGCTCGCAGAAGTCGAACAGGTCCTTGAACGGCCCGCCCTCGGCACGCGCCTCGACGATGGCCTCCACCGGCCCCTCGCCGACGCCCTTGATCGCACCCAGGCCATAGACGATGCGGCCATCGTCGTTGACCGTGAACTTGAAGTCGGAGCTGTTCACATCCGGCGCGTCCAGGCGCAGCTTCATGCTGCGCACTTCCTCGATCAGCACCACCACCTTGTCGGTGTTGTGCATATCCGCCGACAGGACCGCCGCCATGAACGGCGCCGGGTAGTGCGTCTTGAGCCAGGCGGTCTGGTAGGAGACCAGTCCGTAGGCGGCCGAGTGCGACTTGTTGAAACCATAGCCGGCGAACTTTTCCACCAAGTCGAAGATGTTGCCCGCCAGCTCGGCATCGATGCCGTTCTGCGCGCAGCCCTCGATGAAGCCACCGCGCTGCTTGGCCATCTCCTCGGGTTTCTTCTTACCCATCGCCCGGCGCAGCATGTCGGCGCCACCGAGGGTATAGCCAGCCATCACCTGGGCGATCTGCATCACCTGTTCCTGGTACAGGATGATGCCGTAGGTCGGTGCCAACACCGGCTTGAGGCCGTCGTACTGGTAGTCCGGGTGCGGGTAGGCGAGCTCGGCGCGGCCGTGCTTGCGGTTGATGAAGTCGTCCACCATGCCCGACTGCAGCGGGCCGGGGCGGAACAGCGCCACCAGTGCGATGAGGTCTTCCAGGCAGTCGGGCTTGAGCTTCTTGATCAGCTCCTTCATGCCACGGGATTCGAGCTGGAACACCGCCGTGGTCTCGGCCTTCTGCAGCAGGTCGTAGGTCTTCTTGTCATCCAGCGGGATGAAGTCGATGTTGACCTCGGGCAGGTTCTTGCGCGCCTGGTCGCGGTTGATGGTCTCCATCGCCCACTTGATGATGGTCAGGGTTCGCAGGCCGAGGAAGTCGAACTTCACCAGGCCCGCGGCCTCCACGTCGTCCTTGTCGAACTGGGTCACCAGGCCGCCGCCCTCTTCGTCACAGGCGATCGGCGAGAAGTCGGTCAGTTTGGTCGGCGCGATCACCACGCCACCGGCGTGCTTGCCGGTACCCCGGGTGACGCCCTCGAGCTTGAGGGCCATGTCCCAGATCTCACGGGCGTCCTCGTCGCTCTTGAGGAAGTCGCGGAGCATCTCTTCCTGCTCGTAGGCCTTCTCCAGGGTCATGCCGACCTCGAAGGGGATCATCTTCGACAGGCGGTCGGCCAGGCCGTAGGACTTGCCCTGGACCCGCGCCACGTCGCGCACAACCGCCTTGGCGGCCATGGTGCCGAAGGTGATGATCTGGCTCACCGCATTGCGCCCGTAGGCCTCGGCCACGTAGTCGATCACCCGGTCGCGGCCGTCCATGCAGAAGTCGACGTCGAAGTCGGGCATGGAAATACGTTCAGGGTTGAGGAAGCGCTCGAACAGCAGGTCGTAGGCCAACGGATCGAGGTCGGTGATCTTCAGCACGTAGGCCACCAGCGAACCGGCACCCGAACCCCGGCCGGGGCCGACCGGTACGCCGTTGTTCTTGGCCCACTTGATGAAGTCCATAACGATCAGGAAGTAACCGGGGAAGCCCATCTGGATGATGATGTCCAGTTCGAACTTCAGGCGGTCCAGGTAGACCTGGCGCTTCTCTTCGTAGTTGGGCGTGGTCTCCTTGGGCCAGAGCACCGCCAGGCGCTCCTCCAGGCCTTCGTGGGCGACGTGGCGCAAGTAGTCGTCGATGCCCATGCCGTTGGGCGTGGGGAAGTCGGGGAGGAAGTACTTGCCCAGCTGTACCTGGATGTTGCAGCGCTTGGCGATCTCCACGGTGTTGGCGATCGCGTCCGGCAGGTCGCTGAACAGCTCGGCCATTTCCTCCGCGCTCTTGAGGTACTGCTGATCGCTGTACAGGCGCGGGCGACGCGGATCGTCCAGGGTCCAGCCCTCGCCGATGCAGACGCGGGTCTCGTGGGCGTCGAAGTCCGACTGCTTGATGAAACGTACGTCGTTGGTCGCCACCAGCGGCGCGCCGAGGCGATCGGCCAGGGCCACGGCGGCATGCACGTATTCCTCGTCGCCCGCGCGGTTGGTGCGCTGCAGCTCGACGTAGAAGCGCTCGGGGAACATGCCCATCCAATCGCGCAGCAGGGCTTCGGCCTCGTCGATCTTGCCCGCCAGCAGGGCCATGCCGATGTCGCCTTCGCGGGCTGCGGACAGGCCGATCAGCCCTTCGCTGGCCGGGGCGATCCACTCGCGCTGGATGACCACCAGACCGTTGCGCTGGCCTTCGACCCAGCCACGGGAGATCAGCTCGGTGAGGTTGCGATACCCCTTGGGGTTCATGGCCAGGAAGCAGATGCGCGAGAGCGGTGCCTCCGGGTCGGTGCCAGCCAGCCACAGGTCGGCACCGCAGATCGGCTTGATGCCGGCCCCCATGGCGGTCTTGTAGAACTTCACCAGCGAGCACATGTTGCTCTGGTCGGTGATCGCCACCGCCGGCATGTTCATCCCGGCCAGGGCCTTGGCCAGCGGCTTGATCCGCACCAGGCCGTCGACCAGCGAGAATTCGGAGTGCACACGAAGATGAACGAAGGAAACCGGCATGGATGATCCTGTGGCAGTGCGGAACGACAAGGGCGGGATTGTAACCCAACAGCCGGTCGAGTGAGTGTCGGGGGGAGGTAATTAGGCAGTGCGCACGGGCTTTTCGGGAGATGGCAATCTTGGGGCCAATCAAGGCTCGAGCAGAGACCCGGTGATACCGTCGCGGGCTTCCCAGGCTGCGCGCACCGGTGCGAAGGAGCGCCGGTGGATCGGCGTCGGCCCGAGCCGCGCCAGGGCTTCCAGGTGCACCGGCGTGGGATAGCCCTTGTGTCCGCCAATACCATAGCCAGGGTAGATCAGCTCGAAGGCGCTCATTTCCCGGTCACGGGTGACCTTGGCCAGGATCGAGGCAGCGGCGATGGCCGGGACCTTGGCATCGCCCTGGACCACTGGCGCAGCCGGCACGGCCAGTTTTGGGCAGCGGTTGCCATCGATCAGCGCCAGCTTCGGCGTGATGCTCAGGCCCTCCACCGCGCGCTGCATGGCCAGCATGGTCGCGTGGAGGATATTCAGGCGGTCGATTTCCTCGACCTCGGCACGGGCGATACAAAATGCCAGGGCCTTTTCGCAGATCTCGTCGAACAGCACCTCACGCTTGGCTTCGGTGAGTTTCTTCGAATCGTTCAGGCCGAGGATTGGCCTGTGCGGGTCGAGGATCACCGCAGCGGTGACCACCGCTCCGCACAGCGGGCCACGGCCGACTTCGTCGACACCGGCGACCAGCTCCTCGACCAGGTTGAAATCCAGTCCCATTTGCATCCTATCGGGCTCCCAGCAAGCTCAACACCGCATCGGCCGCCTGGTTGGAGGCGTCGCGACGCAAGGTACGGTGGATCTGGTCGAAGTGTTCGGTCTGCTGGCTGCCATCGGTGATCAGCGGCGCCAGGGCCTGGGCGAGGGCTTCGCTGGTGGCGGCGTCCTGCAGCAACTCCGGTACCAGCAAGCGCTGGGCCAGCAGGTTGGGCAGCGACACGTAGGGGCTGCGCACCATGCGCTTGAGAATCCAGAAGGTCAACGGCGCCAGGCGATAGGCGACCACCATCGGCCGCTTGTACAGCAAGGCTTCGAGGGTCGCGGTACCGGAGGCGATCAGCACCGCATCGCAAGCCGCCAGGGCCTGGTGCGACTGGCCGTCGAGCAGGGTCAGCGGCAGGTCGCGGCCTTGCAGCATCTGTTCGAGCTGGGCACGTCGCGCCGGATTGGCGCACGGTGAAACGAAACGCACGTCCGGCACCCGTTCGCGCAGGCGCTGGGCGGTGTCGAGGAACAGTTCGCCCAGGCGCCCCACCTCGCCGCCCCGGCTACCGGGCATGAGCGCCACCAAGGGGCCGTCGCCGAACCCGAGCGCGGCTCGGGCAGCCTGGCGGTCGGCCTCCAGCGGTATGGTGTCGGCCAGCGGATGGCCGACGAAACGCACCGGCACACCCTGCTCTTCGTAGAACTTCGCCTCGAACGGGAGCAGGGTGAGCATCAGGTCGCAGCCTTCGCGAATCTTCAGCACACGCTTCTGCCGCCAGGCCCAGACCGATGGGCTGACGTAGTGCACGGTCTTGATCCCGGCCTGGCGCAGCTTCAGTTCGATGTTGAGCGTGAAGTCCGGCGCATCGATGCCGATGAACACGTCCGGTTTCTCGGCAATCAGGGTCTGGATCAGTGCCTTGCGCCGCTTGAGCAGCTCGCGCAGGCGCCCCAGCACCTCGACCAGCCCCATGACCGCCAGGCGCTCCATGGGGAAGTAGGAAACCAGACCCTCGGCCTCCATCAACGGGCCACCCACGCCAATGAAGCGTACGTCGGGATGGCGCGCCTTGAGCGCGCGCATCAGGCCGGAACCGAGAATGTCGCCGCTGGCCTCGCCCGCGACCAGCGCTACGCAGAGTTGGGCCATGTCAGCGCGTGATGCCGCGGGCGGAGCCGAGGATCGACTGGCGGAACAGCTCGACCTCCGGGAACTGGCCGGCCAGCTCCTCCAGTTCCTTGAGCGCCTCTTCCACGGTCAGGCCCTGGCGATAGACGATCTTGTAGGCGCGGCGCAGGGCGTGGATCACCTCGTCGCTGAAGCCACGACGGCGCATGCCTTCGAAGTTCATGCTGCGCGCCTCGGCCGGGCTGCCGAACACGGTGACGAAGGCCGGGACGTCCTTGCCGATCGCCGTGCCCATGCCGGAGAAAGCGTGGGCACCGATATGGCAGTACTGGTGCACCAGGGTATAGCCAGACAGGATCGCCCAGTCGCCCACATGCACGTGCCCGGCCAACGCCGTGTTATTGACCAGGATGCAGTGGTTGCCGATGACGCTGTCATGCCCGATATGGGCATAGGCCATGATCAGGTTGTGATCGCCAAGGGTGGTTTCCGAGCGATCCTGGATGGTGCCCCGGTGAATGGTCACGCCTTCGCGGATCACATTGTGATCACCGATCACCAGGCGCGTCGGCTCGCCCTTGTACTTGAGATCGGGGGTGTCTTCACCGATGGAGGAAAACTGGAAAATGCGGTTGTGCCTGCCGATCCGGGTCGGCCCCTTGAGCACCACGTGCGGACCGATGACGGTGCCCTCCCCGATTTCCACATCGGGGCCAATGATCGACCAAGGGCCCACCTCGACGCCGTCGGCCAGCCTGGCCGCAGGGTCGATGATCGCCCGAGGATCAATCGAACTCATAGTTCACGTTCCGCGCAGATAATCTCCGCCGAGCAGACCTGCTTGCCATCGACGGTGGCCTGGCACTCGAACTTCCAGATCGAACGCTTGCGGCTGAGGAACTTGGCCTCGAGGATCAACTGGTCGCCCGGCAGCACAGGCTGGCGGAAGCGCAGGTTGTCCGAGCCGACGAAGTAATAAAGGGTACCGTCCGCCGGCTTGGCATCGAGCATCTTGAAACCGAGAATCCCGGCCGCCTGGGCCATCGCCTCGATGATCAGCACGCCCGGCATGATTGGGTGCGCGGGAAAATGGCCATTGAAGAACGGCTCATTGATGCTGACATTCTTGTAGGCACGAATGCTCTGGGCCTCGAAGTCCAGGTCCGTCACCCGGTCCACCAGCAGGAACGGGTAACGGTGAGGCAGGTATTCGCGAATCTCGTTGATGTCCATCATTTCGGGGGGAAGCCTGTAGTAAGAATAGGGAGCGCAGGTGCTGACCACACGCTCCTTTTACAATCCAAAGAGGAGCCAGCTAGCGACGGTTCACTCTTGCTCAGGGAATGGTATCAGCCTTCTGATGCCGGCTGACCACCTGAGGTCACGGTATCGACACGTTTTTCCAGCTGCTGGAGACGCTTGGACATCTCGTCCAACTGGCGAATACGCGCGGCGCTCTTGCGCCATTCGGCCAAGGGTTGCATGGCCGTGCCGGAGGAATAGGCGCCCGGTTCGGTGATCGAACGGGTCACCATGGTCATCCCGGAAACGAATACGTTATCGCAAACATCGATATGACCGACCATGCCGACACCGCCAGCGATGGTGCAATGCTTGCCGATGCGGGTGCTGCCAGAGATCCCCACGCAGGCCGCCATGGCGGTGTGCTCGCCGATCTGCACGTTGTGGGCGATCTGGATCTGGTTGTCCAGTTTGACCCCATCGTTGATCCGCGTGTCCGACAGCGCACCACGGTCGACGGCGGTGTTCACGCCGATCTCCACGTCGTCGCCGATGGTCACCCCGCCGATCTGGGCGATCTTGCGCCAGATGCCCTTCTCGTTGGCGAAGCCGAAGCCCTCGCCACCGATCACCGCACCCGACTGGATCACCACGCGCTTGCCGATGGTCACGTCGTGGTACAGGGTTACCCGCGGCGCCAGCCAGCCACCTTCGCCGATCACGCAGCGCGCACCGACGAAGCAGTGGGCACCGATGGTCACGTTGGCGGCGATCCGCGCGCCGGCCTCGATCACCGCGAACGGGCCGATGCTGGCACTGGCGTCCACCTGGGCATCCTCGGCCACCACGGCGCTGGGATGAATACCCGCCACAGCCTTGGGCTTGGGATCGAACAGGTGGGAAATGCGCGCGTAGGCCAGGTACGGGTCGGCGACGATCAGGGCATTGCCGGCAAAGCCTTCGGCATCCGCGGCCTTGAGCAGCACCGCGGCGGCCTGGCTGTTGTCCAGGTACTTGCGATACTGCGGGTTGGCCAGGAAACTCAATTGCCCGGGCCCGGCCTCCTGCAAGGTGGCCAGCCCGGTGATCTGCAGCCCCTCGGGCCCCTTGAGGGTGGCCCCGAGGGCCTCGGCCAGTTGGCCAAGCGTCATGGTCACGGTCATATCAACGAGCTTGGTTCATACGCTCGATGACTTGGCGGGTGATGTCGTACTGCGGCTTGACATCGATCACCGCACCACGCTCGAGCACCAGGTCGTAGCCACCACGCTTGATGACCTCCTCGACGGCGCCGTCGAGCTTGGGCTTGAGTTGCTTGAGCATGTCGCGGTCGGCGACGGCCTTGGCTTCGTTCAGCTCCTTGGACTGGAACTGGAAGTCACGGGCCTTCTGCTTGAATTCGAGTTCCAGGCGCTCGCGCTCCTGCTGGGGCATCTTGTCGCCACCCTTGATCAGGCGGTCCTGGATGCCCTTGGCGCTGCTTTCCAGATTCTTCAGCTTGGTCAACTGCGGGCCGAACTTCTTCTCGGCATCGACCGCGTACTTCTTCGCCGCGTCCGATTCGAGCAGTGCCATCTGGTAGTTCAGCACGGCGATCTTCATTTCGGCGAAAGCCGGGGTGGCGACCAGCGCCGCGGCCAAGATGGCCAGTTGAGTCAACTTACGCACGATGCACTCCTGGATAAACCGTTTTCGTTGAGCGAGGGCCGACCTCAGAAGGTCTGGCCCAGAGAGAATTGGAACACCTGGGTATCGGCATCGTCCGGCTTCTTGACCGGCATCGCCAGGCTGAAGCTCAGCGGGCCCAGCGCAGTGATCCAGGTGACGCCCAGGCCAACCGAGCTGGCCATGCCCGAGAAGCCGACCTTCTCGCAGTCCGGCTTGCTGCCGCAGTTGGTGTCGAACACGTTACCGACGTCCCAGAACACCGAGGTACGCAGCGAACGCTGGTCCTTGACGAACGGCAGCGGGAACAGCAGCTCGACACCACCCTGGACGAGGACGTTGCCACCGAACGGCAGCGGGTCCTGGTCCGGGTCGCGGATGGTACCGGGGTTGTTGCCCTGGCTCGGGGTACTGCGAGGGCCCAGGCTGCTGTCCTTGAAGCCACGGACAGAGTTGAAGCCACCGGCATAGTAGTTCTCGTAGAACGGCAGGCCCGAGGTACCACCGAAACCATCACCATAGCCCAGTTCGGTGTGCAGGCGCAGGGTGTAGTCGTTGGTGATCGGCTTGAACAGCTGGCCACGGTAGTCGAGCTTGTAGAACGACAGGTCGCTGCCCGGCACGGTGGTTTCCAGGGTCAGGCTCTGGGAATGACCACGGGTCGCCAGCACGCCCTTGTTCAGGGTGGACTCGGACCAGCCCACCGACGCCTTGAAGTTCAGGAAGCTGTCGCCCTCCTCCTCGAGGAAGTCGAAGATCTCGTCGACGGTGTAGCGGCCGGTCTTGATCTCGTCCCGCTGCACGGAAAGGCCGTAGGTCAGGCGCGAGGTCTCGCTGATCGGGTAGCCGATGCTGACACCGGCGCCCAGGCTGTCCACCGCATAGCTGGCCACGTCGACGTCGAGGTCGTCGTAGTCGGTGCTGCGGTAGAAGGCGTTGTAGCCCAGGCTGACGCCATCGGCGGTCCAGTAGGGGTCGACGAAGCCGAAGTTGTAGCGGGTCTGGTACTCGCTACGGGTCAGGCCGATGGAGACCTTGTTACCGGTCCCCAGGAAGTTGCTCTGGCTGATCGAGCCACCCAGGATCAGCCCCGCGCTCTGGGCGAAACCGACGCTGGCGGTGATCGAGCCGGAGGCCTGCTCCTCGACGCTGTAGTTGACGTCGACCTGGTCGTCGGTGCCCGGCACCGGCGGGGTCTCGACGTTGACTTCCTTGAAGAAGCCCAGGCGCTCCAGACGGGTCTTGGACTGGTCGATCAGGTAGGTCGAGGCCCAGCCGCCCTCCATCTGGCGCATCTCGCGACGCAGCACTTCGTCTTCGGTCTTGGTGTTGCCGCGGTAGTTGATGCGGTTGACGTAGGCGCGCTTGCCCGGGTCGACCACGAACATGATGTCGACGGTATGGTCTTCGTCGTTGGGTTGCGGCACGCCGTTGACGTTGGCGAAGGTATAGCCCTCGTTGCCCAGGCGACGGGTGATCAGGTCGGAGGTGGTGGTCATCACCTTGCGCGAGAACACCTGGCCCGGCTGCACCAGCAGCAACGACCGGACCTGGTCTTCCGGTACCTTGAGGTCGCCGGAGAGCTTCACGTCGCGAACGGTGTACTTCTCGCCTTCGTTGATGTTGACGGTGATGTAGACGTGCTTCTTGTCCGGGGTGATGGACACCTGGGTCGAGGCGATGTCCATGTTGATGTAGCCGCGGTCCAGGTAGTAGGAACGCAGGCGCTCCAGGTCACCGGAGAGCTTCTCGCGGGCGTACTTGTCATCGTTCTTGAAGAACGACAGCCAGTTGGTGGTCTTGAGCTCGAAGAGCTGGGTCAGGTCTTCGTCGCTGAAGACGGTGTTGCCCACCACGTTGATGTGCTGGATGGCGGCGACGGTGCCTTCGTTGATCTTGATCTTCAGGCCGACCCGGTTGCGCGGTTGCGGCACCACCTCGGCGTCGACCTCCGCCGAATAGCGGCCCTGGGCCACGTACTGGCGCTGCAGCTCGTTACGCACACCCTCGAGGGTGGCCCGCTGGAAGATCTCGCCCTCGGCCAGGCCCGACTGCTTCAGGCCCTTCATCAGGTCTTCGGTGCTGATGGCCTTGTTGCCCTCGATCTCGATGCTCGAGACCGACGGACGTTCGACCACGTTGATGATCAGGACATTGCCGTCGCGGCTCAGCTGGATGTCCTGGAAGAAGCCGGTCTTGAACAGCGAGCGGGTGGATTCCACCAGACGCCGATCGTCGACCTGGTCGCCCACGTTCAGTGGCAGGGCCCCGAACACGCTGCCTGCGGAAACCCGCTGCAGACCATTGACACGAATATCGGAGATGGTGAAGGACTCGGCGTGAACTTCAGCGATCATCAGTGCGGAGAGGACCGCAGTTAGCAGCAGACGTTTCATGAAGTCCTTTTATTCCAACTGGCAATAAACAACCCGCCGCGAGTGGGGCGGCAGGTTCGCAATTGAGCGAAGCTTTTTATAGTCGACCCAGATCGTTGATCAGGGCGAGCAACATCACCCCAATGACTAAACTGATACCGATCTGGACCCCCCAACCTTGCACCCGATCCGAGAGCGGACGACCGCGCGCCCACTCGATCAGGTAGAACAGCAAATGCCCCCCATCCAGTACTGGGATGGGCAGCAGGTTAAGAACCCCCAGGCTTATGCTCAGGTAGGCCAGGAAATTCAGGAAATCCCCCACGCCCGACTGGGCTGAAGCGCCCGCCACTTTAGCAATGGTTATCGGTCCGCTCAAGTTTTTTACCGAGAGCTCCCCGAACAGCATTTTCTTCAGCGATTCGAGGGTCAGGACGCTCATGCTCCAGGTTCGCGACAGGCCCTCGCCCACCGCTTCCAGGGGGCCATAGCTGACTTCGCGAAGCATGCTGGCGGGCCATTCGACGCCCTTGACACCTGCCCCCAGGTAGCCACCCTCGCCCTGCCGGGCCAGGGTGACCGGGACCTCCAGCTGCGCCCCGTCACGCTCCACGCGCAGCAGCACCTTGGCCTCTGGGCGGGCACGCACGCCGTCGACCACCTGCTGCCAGTCGCTCAGCGCGACCCCGTCCAGGGCCAACAATTTGTCGCCACTCTTGAGCCCGGCGGCGGCAGCCGGCCCCTTGGGATCGATCTGCGCCAGCACCGGCGTCACCGCCGGGCGCCAGGGGCGCAAGCCGAGGGAGCGGATCGGGTCGGGTTCGTCGACGCCCTTGAGCCATTGGTCCAGGCGGATATCGTGCTGGCGCTCGACCGAGCCGCCCTCGTCACGCACACCGACCCGCAGGGTCCCGCTCTCGCCCAGGCGACGAACCAGCTGCAGGTTGACCGCCGACCAGCCATTGGTCGGCTTGCCGTCGACGGAGACGACTTCCTGACCGGCGGCCAGGCCGGCGGATGCCGCCAGGCTGCCCGACTCGACCGCGCCGATCACCGGACGGACCTGCTGGGTGCCGAGCATGGCCAGGAGCCAGAAGAACAGGATGGCCAGGAGGAAGTTGGCGATGGGGCCGGCCGCGACGATAGCGATGCGCTGGCGCACCGGCTTGCGGTTGAAGGACTGCTCCGCCAATGCCGGCGGCACGTCGCCCTCGCGCTCGTCGAGCATCTTGACGTAGCCACCCAGGGGAATCGCCGCGACCACGAACTCGGTGCCATGACGGTCGTGCCAGCGCAGCAGTGGCGTGCCGAAGCCCACGGAGAAGCGCAGCACCTTGACGCCACAACGCCTGGCCACCCAGAAGTGGCCGAATTCATGGAAAGTGACCAATACACCCAAGGCAATCAGGGTGCCGATAATCATGTAGAGCGCTGTCATATCTATCTCCAAATGACGTTCAGCCCAGCCCTGGACCTTGTACGAAAAGTGCCGGAGCGGCGACTTTTCGTACAAATCTCACCATCAGCGACCGTGGCGCCTCAGCCATTCCCGGGAAAGCTCCCGGGCGCGCTGGTCGGCGGCGAACACCGCGCCCAGCGACGGCAACGGCACCACGGACTCCTGGTCGAGCACCTGTTCGATCATACCCGCGATCTCCGGGAAGCGGATACGCCGCTGGAGAAATGCCTCCACCGCCACTTCGTTGGCCGCATTGAGTACCGCCGGGGCGCTGTTGCCGGCCTCGGCAGCCTGGCGCGCCAGGCGCAGGCAGGGGAAGCGCTGTTCGTCGGGCGCCTGGAAATCCAGGCGGGCGATGGCGAACAGGTCCAGCGGCGCGACCCCGGAATCGATCCGCTCGGGCCAGGCCAGGGCATTGGCGATCGGCGTGCGCATGTCCGGGTTGCCCAGCTGGGCGAGCACCGAACCATCCACGTAGTCCACCAGGGAGTGGATCACACTCTGCGGGTGCACCACCACTTCCACCTTGTCCGGCGCGGCATCGAACAGCCAGCAGGCCTCGATCAGCTCCAGGCCCTTGTTCATCATGCTCGCCGAGTCGACCGAGATCTTCCGCCCCATGGACCAGTTGGGGTGAGCGCAGGCCTGCTCCGGCGTGACGTTCGCCAGGGCGGCTGCCGGCGTCTCGCGGAACGGCCCGCCCGAGGCGGTCAGCAGGATGCGCCGCACACCCACCGGGGCCAAGCCACGGGCGTAGTCGCCTGGCAGGCACTGGAAGATCGCGTTGTGCTCGCTGTCGATCGGCAGCAGCACGGCACCACTGCGCCGCACCGCCCCCATGAACAGCGCACCGGACATCACCAGGGCTTCCTTGTTGGCCAGCAGCACCTTCTTGCCCGCCTCGACGGCCGCCAGGGTCGGGCGCAGGCCCGCGGCACCGACGATGGCCGCCATCACCGCGTCCACTTCGGCCGCGCGGGCCACCTGGCACAACCCCGCCTCCCCTTCCAGCACCTCGGTGGCGCAGCCGGCCGCGGCCAACCCCTCGCGCAGGCGCGTGGCGGCCTCGGCGCTCGGCACCACGGCATAGGCCGGGCGGTGCCGCTCGCACAGCGCCAGCAACTGGTCGAGACGGGAATAGCCACTCAGGGCGAACACCTGGTAGCGCTCAGGATGACGGGCGATGACATCCAGGGTGCTCAGGCCGATGGAGCCGGTCGCCCCCAGCACGGTAATGCGTTGCGCGCGACTCACATCACACCCCACTCGGCCGCCCAGAGCAGCACGGCGAACATCGGGATCGCCGCGGTCAGGCTGTCGATGCGGTCGAGCACGCCGCCATGGCCGGGCAGCAGATTGCTGCTGTCCTTGATGCCTTCGCGGCGTTTGAACATGCTCTCGGTCAGGTCACCGATCACCGAGGACATCACCACGACCACGGCGCCCAGCAGGCCCAGCAGCAACTGACCGATACCCCAGTCGCGGGCCAAGCCCACGCCCAGGGCGATCAGCAGGCTGACCGCCAGGCCGCCATAGACCCCTTCCCAGCTCTTGCCAGGGCTGACCTGTGGCGCCAGCTTGCGCTTGCCGAACGCGCGCCCCGAGAAGTAGGCGCCGATATCGGCGGCCCAGACCAGCACCATGACCGCCAGGATCAGCCCGTTGCCCAGCGGCCAGTGCTTGAGCAGCACCAGGCCCTGCCAGGCCGGCAGTAGCACCAGCAGGCCGATCAGCAGGCGACAGGCAGCGCTGGCCCACAGCTCGCTACTGCGTGGGTAGGTGAGCACCAGCCAGGTGGCCAGCCCCCACCAGATCACCGAGGCGCCAAGCACCCAGGGCGCAAGGTCCGGCATCAGGTAAAGCAGCATCAGCGCCCCGGCGACCACCGCGGCATAGGCCAGGCGCAACGGCTGGGCCACGAGCCCCGCCAGGCGCGCCCACTCCCAGGCGCCGACGGTCACCACGAAGCCGATGAACAAGGCGAAATCCCCGCCGTGTAGCAGGAAGAATCCACCCAGCGCGATCGGCAGCAAGATCAGCGCAGTAATGATGCGTTGTTTAAGCATTAAGCACGAGCTCCAGCCTCGACCTGCTCGCTGGTCTTACCGAAGCGGCGCTGGCGCGAAGCGAAATCGGCCAGGGCGTTGCGCATGGCCTCGTGTTTGAAGTCCGGCCAGTACAGGTCGGAGAAGTACAGCTCGGCATAGGCCAACTGCCACAGCAGGAAGTTGCTGATGCGATGCTCGCCCCCGGTACGGATGCACAGGTCGGGCAACGGCAGGTCGCCGGTGGCCAGGCAGGTTTGCAGCAGCCCCGGGGTGATGTCGTCCGGACGCAGGTGGCCAGCCTGGACTTCCCGCGCCAGGCGTTGGGCGGCCTGGGCGATGTCCCACTGGCCACCGTAGTTGGCGGCGATCTGCAGGATGAAGCGATCGTTGCCGGCGGTCAGGGCCTCGGCCTCGCGCATGGCGGCCTGCAGCTCAGGGTGGAAGCGCGTGCGGTCACCGATGATGCGCAGGCTGATGCGGTTCTCGTTGAGGCGCTTGGCCTCGCGGCGCAAGGCCGAGAAGAACAGCTCCATCAGGGCACCGACCTCCTCGGCCGGGCGCTGCCAGTTCTCGCTGGAGAAGGCGAACAGGGTCAGCACCTCGACCCCCGCCTCGGCGCAGACTTCGATCACCGCGCGCACGGCGTCCACGCCAGCCTTGTGCCCGGCGACGCCGGGCAGCAGGCGCTTCTTCGCCCAGCGGTTGTTACCGTCCATGATGATCGCGACGTGACGCGGCACCGAAGGCGATGCCGCTGGCTTGGTCTTTTCCATGAAAAAGTCCCGGCCTCAGACGGCCATCAGGTCCTTTTCCTTGGCTTCGAGGGCCTTGTCGACCTCGCCGACATACTTGTCGGTCAGTTTCTGCAGCTCGTCGGCGGCACGACGCTCTTCGTCCTCGCTGATCGCCTTGTCCTTGGACAGCTTCTTCAGGTCGGCCAGGGCGTCACGACGCACGTTGCGCACGGCGACCTTGGCTTCCTCGGCAACGGCACGGGCCTGCTTGGTGTAGCCCTTGCGGGTTTCCTCGGTCAGGGCGGGCATCGGCACGCGGATGGTGGTGCCGGCACTGGACGGGTTCAGGCCCAGGTCGGAGGTCAGGATGGCCTTCTCGATGGCAGCGCTGAGGTTCTTGTCGTGGGCGACGATCTTCAGGGTGCGGGCGTCCTCGACGGTGATCGCGGCCACCTGGTTCAGCGGCATCTCGCTACCCCAGGCCGGGACCTTGACGCTGTCCAGGATGCTCGGGTGCGCGCGACCGGTGCGGATGGACGCCAGGTTGCGGCCAAGGGCCTCGATGGACTTGCCCATGCGCTCCTGGGCGTCTTTCTTGATGTCGTTGATCATGCTTCGCCTTCCTCGATCAAAGTTCCTTCAGCGCCACCCACTACGATGTTCAGCAGGGCGCCAGGCTTGTTCATGTTGAATACCCGCAATGGCATCTTGTGGTCGCGGCACAGGCAGATTGCGGTCAGGTCCATGACGCCGAGCTTGCGATCCAGGACCTCGTCGTAGGTCAGGTGATCGAACTTCTCGGCATGCGGGTCCTTGAATGGATCGGCAGTGTAGACACCATCGACCTTGGTCGCCTTCAGCACGACATCGGCATCGATCTCGATAGCGCGCAGGCAGGCAGCGGAGTCGGTGGTGAAGAACGGGTTGCCGGTACCGGCGGAGAAAATTACCACATCCCCGGAGTTGAGGTGACGAATAGCTTTGCGACGATCGTAATGATCGGTGACGCCAACCATGGAAATGGCCGACATGACGATGGCCGGGATGTTCGAACGCTCGAGGGCGTCACGCATGGCCAGCGCGTTCATCACCGTGGCCAGCATCCCCATGTGGTCGCCGGTGACGCGGTCCATGCCAGCCGCGCTGAGGGCGGCGCCGCGGAACAGGTTGCCACCACCGATCACCAGGCCGACCTGGACACCGATGCCGACCAGTTGGCCAACTTCCAGGGCCATGCGATCCAGGACTTTCGGGTCGATCCCGAACTCTTCCGACCCCATCAGGGCCTCGCCGCTAAGTTTGAGCAAAATGCGTTTATAGCGAGGTTGGCGACCACTCACCTGCTGGGCCATTCGAGTCTCTCCTGCGGCGTTCTTTGAGAAAATTCCGTGCGGGCTGTGTGCAGCCTGCTAACTGTAGCGTGGCGCCGCTTCGGCGCCAGCGGACAGGAGCGGGATAAACCCCCGTCCGGTTTGACAAAGAGGCTGCGCGCGTGAGCGGGCAGCCTCTTCGGGGCGACAGATGAAAATCCGTCTTATTGCTTCTGGGCAGCAGCCACTTGAGCAGCAACTTCTTCGGCGAAGTTGTCTTCTTTCTTCTCGATGCCTTCACCGACTTCGTAGCGAACGAAGGAAACGATCTCGGCACCGGCTTTCTTGGCCAGCTCGCCGACCTTGACTTCCGGATCCATGACGAAGGCTTGCTCGACCAGGCTGGCTTCGGCCAGGAACTTGGTGATACGGCCCTTGATCATGTTCTCGACGATGTTTTCCGGCTTGCCGGCGATCTTGTCGGCATTCAGTTGCAGGAAGATTTCCTTTTCCTTGGCAACCAGCTCTTCGGAAACGTCTTCCGGACGCACGACTTCCGGCTTCGAGGCCGCCACGTGCATGGCGATCTTCTTGGCCAGTTCTTCGTCGCCGCCTTTCAGGACGACCAGGACACCGATGCGGTGGCCGTGCAGGTAGGAACCGATCACGTCACCCTGGACAGCGGTCAGGCGACGGATGTTGACGTTCTCGCCGCACTTGGCGACCAGGGCTTCACGCGCCGATTCACGCGAGGCGATCAGCGGAGCGGCGTCGGTCAGGTTCTGCTCGAACGCTTCGTTCAGGCTGTCCTTGACGAAGCCTTTGAAGTCGTCCTGCAGGGCCAGGAAGTCGGTCTGCGAGTTGACTTCGATGATCAGGCCACGGCCGCCTTCGGCGCGAACGGCGATCGAACCTTCGGCAGCGATGTTGCCGGCCTTCTTGGCGGCCTTGATGGCGCCGGAGGCGCGCATGTCGTCGATGGCCTTCTCGATGTCACCGCCGGCAGCAACCAGTGCTTTCTTGCACTCCATCATGCCCTGGCCGGTACGCTCACGCAGTTCCTTGACCAGCGCTGCAGTAATTTCTGCCATTTCAAAATCCTCGTTGGATAGGTTTTCAACCATTCCACCCGCGCGCGGCGGGCGTTCAATTCTGCGAATCACTGCCTTCATGCCAGCGAAGCACGATGATGCGGCGCTCTTTCTGACAGCAGGATTTCAAGGTGGCAAAAAGGGGGCCAAGCCCCCTTTTCGCGTGCCAAGTCAGACGCTAGGCGTCAATCACTCGGCAGCTGGTGCAGCCGCTTCTTCAGCGTAAACTTCGGTGCCGCCGGCAACGTTGTTGCGGCCGCGGATGACCGCGTCGGCCATCGAAGTCATGTACAGCTCGATGGCGCGGATGGCGTCGTCGTTGCCTGGGATGACGTAGTCAACGCCTTCCGGGCTGCTGTTGGTATCGACAACGCCGATGACCGGGATACCCAGCTTGTTGGCTTCGGTGATGGCAATGCGCTCGTGCTCGACGTCGATCACGAACAGTGCGTCCGGCAGGCCGCCCATGTCCTTGATGCCGCCCAGGCTGCGATCCAGTTTTTCCAGGTCGCGGGTACGCATCAGGGCTTCTTTCTTGGTCAGCTTGGCGAAGGTGCCGTCTTCGGCCTGGGTTTCCAGGTCGCGCAGACGCTTGATCGAAGCGCGGATGGTCTTGTAGTTGGTCAGCATGCCGCCCAACCAGCGGTGGTCAACGTATGGCGAACCGCAACGAGCAGCCTGCTCGGCGACGATCTTGCCGGCGGAACGCTTGGTGCCGACGAACAGGATCTTGTTCTTGCCCTGGGCCAGGCGCTCGACGAACGACAGGGCGTCGTTGAACATCGGCAGGGTTTTTTCCAGGTTGATGATGTGGATCTTGTTACGAGCGCCGAAAATGAACTTGCCCATTTTCGGGTTCCAGTAACGGGTCTGGTGGCCGAAGTGCACACCGGCCTTCAGCATATCGCGCATGTTGACTTGGGACATGATAGTTCCTTGATAAGTCGGGTTGGGCCTCCACGTATCCCAATGACCAACCCGCGAACCCAGCGAGTTCGGGGCACCCAGGTCATCGTGTCGACACGTGTGTGGGTTTGGGCTTGCGGGGGACCTCCCCCGAAAGCGGCGCATTTTATACCACAGACCGCGGGCGAACGGAACCCGGATGGTGCTTCGTCCGTCAGCGGCTTTTGCAGCATGCCGGCAATCGCGCCAGAATGCTCTCGGTAGACACCGGATTTGCCGGTTTATCCCGACAGATGGGCGCCTCGCTCTGGTAGAATCCGGCCTTTCCCGTTCGTTCGCGCCCTTCCCGGCGCCGTAGAGAGCCTGTAATGACCGTCACCATCAAGACCGCAGAAGACATCGAGAAGATGCGCATCGCCGGCCGCCTGGCCGCCGAAGTCCTCGAGATGATCGAGGAACACGTCAAGCCCGGTGTCACCACCGAGGAACTGGACCGCCTGTGCCACGACTACATCGTCAACGTCCAGCAGGCCATTCCGGCGCCGCTGAACTACAAGGGCTTCCCCAAGTCGATCTGCACCTCGATCAACCATGTGGTCTGCCACGGCATCCCCAATGAGAAGCCGCTGAAGAAAGGCGACATCATCAACATCGACGTCACCGTGATCAAGGACGGCTACCACGGCGACACCAGCCGCATGTTCTACGTCGGCGAGGTGCCGGAGTGGGCCGAGCGCCTGTGCAAGGTCACCCAGGAGTGCATGTACAAGGCCATCGAACTGGTCAAGCCGGGCTGCCGCCTGGGCGACATCGGCGAGGTGATCCAGAAGCACGCCGAGAAGAACGGCTTCTCGGTGGTCCGCGAGTTCTGCGGCCATGGCATCGGCAAGGTGTTCCACGAGGAGCCGCAGGTCCTGCACTACGGCAAGGCCGGCACCGGCATGGAACTCAAGGAAGGCATGACCTTCACCATCGAGCCGATGATCAACCAGGGCAAGGCCGACACCAAGGTCCTGGGCGACGGCTGGACCGCCATCACCAAGGACCGCAAGCTCTCGGCCCAGTGGGAACACACCATCCTGGTGACCGCCAGCGGCTACGAGATCTTCACCCTGCGCAAGGACGACACCCTTCCACGCATTTCGGCCTGAGCCAGCCCCGGGCAGACCAACGACAGGAACGCGACCCGATGACCCAGGTGGATCCGGAGCTGTTCGACCGTGGCCAGTTCCAGGCGGAACTGGCGCTCAAGGCGAGCCCTATCGCCGCCTTCAAGAAAGCCATCCGCCAGGCCGGCGCGGTGCTCGACAGGCGTTTTCGCGAAGGCGGCGAGATCCGCCGGCTGATCGAGGACCGCGCCTGGTTCGTCGACAACATCCTGCAACAGGCCTGGAACCAGTTCGACTGGTGCGACCAGGCCGGTATCGCCCTGGTCGCCGTCGGCGGCTACGGCCGTGGCGAGCTGCACCCCTGGTCGGACATCGACCTGCTGATCCTGCTGGACGCCGCCGAGCATGAGCAGTACCGCGAGGCCATCGAGCGCTTCCTCACCCTGCTCTGGGACATCGGCCTGGAAGTGGGCCAGAGCGTGCGCACCGTCCAGGAGTGCGCCGAACAGGCCCGCGCCGACCTGACGGTGATCACCAACCTGATGGAAAGCCGTACCATCGCCGGCCCCGAATCGCTGCGCCAGCGCATGCTGGAAGTGACCAGCACCGAGCACATGTGGCCGAGCAAGGAGTTCTTCCTGGCCAAGCGCGCCGAACTCAAGGCCCGCCACCACAAGTACAACGATACCGAGTACAACCTCGAGCCCAACGTCAAGGGCTCCCCGGGCGGCCTGCGCGACATCCAGACGGTGCTGTGGGTGGCCCGTCGCCAGTACGGCACCCTGAACCTGCATGCCCTGGCCGGCGAGGGCTTCCTGCTGGAAAGCGAGAACGAGTTGCTGGCCTCTTCGCAGGCCTTCCTCTGGCGCGTGCGCTATGCCCTGCACATGCTCGCCGGGCGTGCCGAGGACCGCTTGCTGTTCGACCACCAGCGCAGCATCGCCGCGCTGCTGGGCTACAGCGACGAAAACCCCAAGCGCGCCATCGAGCAGTTCATGCAGCAGTACTACCGGGTGGTGATGAGCATCAGCCAGCTGTGCGACCTGATCATCCAGCACTTCGAGGAAGTCATCCTCGCCGACGACGACAGCGGCACCACCCAGCCACTGAATGCGCGCTTCCGACTCCACGACGGCTATATAGAAGCGGCTCACCCGAACGTCTTCAAGCGCACCCCATTCGCCATGCTGGAGATCTTCGTGCTGATGGCCCAGCACCCGGAGATCAAGGGCGTGCGCGCCGACACCGTGCGCCTGTTGCGCGAACATCGGCACCTGATCGACGACAGGTTCCGCCACGATATCCGCAATACCAGCCTGTTCATCGAGCTGTTCAAATGTGAGATCGGCATCCACCGCAACCTGCGCCGGATGAACCGCTACGGCATCCTCGGCCGCTATTTGCCGGAGTTCGGCCTGATCGTCGGGCAGATGCAGCACGACCTGTTCCACATCTACACGGTCGACGCCCACACCCTCAACCTGATCAAGCACCTGCGCAAGCTGCAGTACACGCCGGTCTCGGAGAAGTTTCCGCTGGCCAGCAAGCTCATGGGCCGCCTGCCCAAGCCCGAGCTGATCTACCTGGCCGGCCTGTACCACGATATCGGCAAGGGCCGCCAGGGCGACCACTCCGAGCTCGGCGCGGTGGATGCCCAGGCCTTCTGCGAGCGCCACCAGTTGCCGGCCTGGGATACCCGGCTGATCGTCTGGCTGGTGCAGCAGCACCTGGTGATGTCCACCACCGCCCAGCGCAAGGACCTCTCCGACCCGCAGGTGATCAACGACTTCGCCCTGCTGGTGGGTGACGAGACGCGCCTGGACTACCTCTACGTCCTGACCGTGGCCGACATCAACGCCACCAACCCCAGCCTGTGGAACTCCTGGCGCGCGAGCCTGCTGCGCCAGCTCTACACCGAGACCAAGCGCGCCTTGCGCCGGGGCCTGGAAAACCCGCTGGACCGCGAGGAGCAGATCCGCCAGACGCAGAACGCGGCGCTGGACATCCTGGTCCGCGAGGGCACCGACCCGGACGACGTGGAACAGTTGTGGGCGCAACTGGGCGATGACTACTTCCTGCGCCACACCGCCGCCGACGTGGCCTGGCACAGCGATGCGATCCTCCAGCAACCGGCCGACGGCGGCCCGCTGGTGCTGATCAAGGAAACCACCCAGCGCGAGTTCGAGGGCGGCACGCAGATCTTCATCTATGCCCCCGACCAGCACGACTTCTTCGCCGTGACGGTGGCCGCCATGGACCAGCTCAACCTGAACATCCACGACGCGCGGATCATCACCTCCAGCAGCCAGTTCACCCTCGACACCTACATCGTGCTGGACAACGACGGCGGCGCCATCGGCGACAACCCGCAGCGGGTCAAGGAGATCCGCGAAGGCCTGACCGAGGCCCTGCGCAACCCCGAGAACTACCCGACCATCATCCAGCGCCGGGTGCCGCGCCAGCTCAAGCACTTCACCTTCGCGCCCCAGGTGACCATCCTCAACGATGCCCAGCGGCCGGTGACCATCCTCGAGATCACCGCCCCCGACCGCCCGGGCCTGCTGGCGCGGCTGGGCAAGATCTTCCTGGAGTTCGACCTGTCGCTGCAAAACGCCAAGATCGCCACCCTCGGCGAGCGCGTGGAAGACGTGTTCTTCATCACCGACGCCGACAACCAGCCGCTGTCCGACCCGCAACTGTGCAGCCGCCTGCAGGAGGCCATCATCCAGCAGTTGCAACCCAGCCCGGCCAGCGAACCCAGCACCACCCGCGTGACTTTCTAACGATTGACGAGACCTTGCGCCGATGAACCATGCCTTGACCCAGCTTCAGCCCTACCCGTTCGAGAAACTCCGCGCCCTGCTGGGCAGCGTGAAGCCGGCTGCGGACAAACGCGCCATCGCCCTCTCGATCGGTGAACCGAAGCACGAATCGCCCGCCTTCGTGGCCCAGGCCATGGCCGACAACCTCAAGCAACTGGCGGTCTACCCGAGCACCATCGGCCTGCCCGCCCTGCGCCAGGCCATCGGCCAGTGGTGCGAGCGGCGCTTCGGCGTGCCGGCCGGCTGGCTCGACGCCGAGCGCCATATCCTGCCGGTCAACGGCACCCGCGAGGCACTGTTCGCCTTCACCCAGGCCGTGGTCAACCGTGCCGATGACGGCCTGGTGGTCAGCCCCAACCCGTTCTATCAAATCTATGAAGGCGCGGCCCTGCTGGCCGGCGCCACCCCGCACTACCTGCCATGCCTGGCGGACAACGGCTTCAACCCGGACTTCGACGCCGTGCCGGCCGAGGTCTGGCAGCGCTGCCAGATCCTCTTCCTGTGCTCCCCGGGCAACCCCACCGGCGCTCTGGTGCCGATGGACACGCTCAAGAAACTGATCGCCCTGGCTGACGAGCACGACTTCGTGATCGCCGCCGACGAATGCTACAGCGAGCTGTACTTCGACGAGGACGCACCGCCGCCCGGCCTGCTGAGCGCTTGCGCGGCGCTTGGCCGCAGCGACTTCAAGCGCTGCGTGGTGTTCCACAGCCTGTCCAAGCGCTCCAACCTGCCAGGGCTGCGCTCGGGCTTCGTGGCCGGTGACGCCGAGATCATCAAGCCGTTCCTGCTGTACCGCACCTACCATGGCTGCGCCATGCCGGTGCAGACCCAGCTGGCCAGCATCGCCGCCTGGCAGGACGAAGCCCACGTGCGCGAGAACCGCGACCAGTACCGGGCCAAGTTCGACGCCGTGCTGGACATCCTCCAGCCGGTCATGGACGTGCAGCGCCCGGATGGCAGCTTCTACCTGTGGGCCAAGGTGCCGGGCAGCGACGCCGACTTCGCCCGCGACCTGTTCGAGGCCGAGCATGTGACGGTGGTGCCGGGCTCTTACTTGTCGCGCGAGGTGGATGGGGTCAACCCGGGGGCCGGGCGCGTGCGGATGGCACTGGTCGCGCCACTGGCCGAGTGCATCGAGGCAGCCGAGCGGATTCGTGACTTCCTGAGCGAGCGCTGATGCCTCGGGGGCCGCTTTGCAGCCCCCGGCGATCTACCTGACCTGCCCCAGGTTCGCCTCGCTCATGTCCAACTCCCCGAGCACCTGGCGCACCACCTCGTCCCCGACCAGATGCTGGCGGTGCAGGTTGTAGAGCTCCAGGCGCTGGGCCCGCAACGCGCGTATGCGCAGGCGGCGCTCCAGTTGATCCATCTGCTCGGCCAGGGCCCGCGCCTCGGCGCTGTCGTTGTAGCTGGCCAGCTCATCGCGATACTCGGCCATCAGGCGCGCCTTGAGTTCGGTGGCCAAGGTCGCCTGGGCCGCATCCTGGGGGGCATTGGCATCGATGACCTCCTCGGCCTCCAGGGCGTGGATGGCCGCCTCCGCCGTACGTCGCCAGGCGTCCTGGACTTCCTGGCGCAAGCGCTCGTCCGGGCTCTTGGTCACGCCGCGCAACAACAGCGGCAAGGCGATGCAGGCACTGACCAGCGACATCAGGATCACCCCGGCCGCGATGAAGATCAGCAGGTCACGCTCGGGGAACGCCTTGCCGGCACCGATCAGCAACGGCACCGACATCACACCGGCCAGGGTCACCGCGCCCCGTACACCGCCGAGAGTCAGCAGCAGGCAGGAGCGTGTGGTCGGCAACAGCACCAGGTCCGGCTTGCCACGCCAACGCCGGATGACACCGATCGCACGCCAGATGCTCTGCACCCAGACGAAGCGCAGCAGCACCAGCGCCACGAAGATCGCCACCACGTCCAGGCAACGCCAGGCCAGCGTCGGCCATAACGAAGTCTCGTGGCTGACCACCGCCTTGATGATGTCTGGCAGTTGCAGGCCCAGCAGCAGGAAGATCAGGCCGTTGAAGGCGAACTCCAGCAACGACCAGACACTGCGGTTGAGCAAGCGCGTACTGGTCTGCCGCGGCAACAGGTCGAGCCAGCTCTGCATCATGCCGGCAGCCACCGCAGACAGGATGCCGGACACGCCCAGGCGCTCGGCCACCACGTAGGCGGCGAACGGCAGCAGCAGCATGAACACCACATGGGTCGCCGGGTCGTCCCAGCCACGGGCGATCATCCAGGCCCGCAGGCGACCGACCAGCCAGCTCAGGGCGACACCGACAGCCAGGCCGCCGAGCGCCACCAGGACGAAGGTCAGGCTCGCTTCGGCGAGGGAGAACACCCCGGTGATCGCCGCTGCCAGGGCGAACTTGAAGGTCACCAGGCCCGAGGCATCGTTCATCAGCGCTTCGCCCTGGAGCATGTGCATCAAGGGCGTGGGCAAACGGTCCTGGGTAATGGCCGAGACCGCCACGGCATCGGTGGGCGACAGTACCGCCGCCAGGGCGAAGGCCACCGCCAGGGGGATGCTCGGCAGCAACCAATGGATGAAGTAGCCTGCGCCGACCACGGTGAACAGCACCAACCCCACCGCCAGCGCCACCACCGGCCCGCGCAGGCGCCACAACTCGCGCTTGGGCATGCGCCAGCCATCGGCGAACAGCAGCGGCGGCAGGAACAGGAAGAGGAACAGCTCCGGGTTCAGGGTCACATGCAGGCCCAGGGTCGGCCAGGCCAGCAAGGCGCCGGCGGCGATCTGCACCAGCGGCAGGGGCAACGGGATCATCCGCCCGACCAGTTTCGACACGCTTACCAGCGTCAGCAAGATAAGGACGGTATAGGCTGACTGCATCGGCAAAGCTTCCTGTGTGATCCGAACAAAGCGACAGCGGGGCGAATCATCGCCATTGAAACAATATGTTAGCGATGTCCCGGGAAGAAGGAACGCTGCACGAAAGTCGCAGCTGGCTGAAGAATATGTAACACAATACTACCCGCACCTGATTGACCCGCCTGGCCAAAGCTCGTCCACTGGCACGCTGGCGGCGCCCGATCAACGCTCAATGGCACCTGGGCTGTCTATGGGCCGTGAGGGCCGGAAGACGTTGAAATTGTCGATTACCACTGAGGTGCATCATGCTCAAGAACGGCATGCGTCCAATACATCCTGGCGAAATCCTGCGCGAAGAGTTCCAGCGGGAGATGGTTTTCAGCGCGGCGGCATTTCGGCCGACATGGCGCTACGGCTATCCATTTGCCTGAACACCACTGCGCAATTCTGGCTCGACTTGCAAATGGCCTATGACCTGCGCAAGGTCGAGCAGGAGCATGGCGTGCAAATCCTGCGAACCGTGCACCCCCTGGTCGCCTGACCTGGCTGCGCCAGCCGTGGCGCTGAGGGGAACGATGTCGCATAATCCGGCGACTTATTTTCGGGAGAACAGGGGGAGGATTGGGGAAGCCAACGATCCCCGATGAATTCAATGGCTTACACTCTCTACGGCATCAAGGCCTGCGACACCATGAAAAAGGCCCGTACCTGGCTTGACGAAAAAGCCATCGGCTACCAATTCCATGACTACAAGACCCAGGGCATCGACCGCGACAGCCTCAACCGCTGGTGCGACGAGCACGGCTGGGAAGTGGTCCTCAACCGCGCCGGCACCACCTTCCGCAAGCTCGACGACGCCAGCAAGGCCGATCTCGACCAAGCCAAGGCCGTCGAACTGATGCTCGCCCAACCGTCGATGATCAAGCGCCCGGTGCTCGACCTCGGCGAGCGCACCCTGGTCGGCTTCAAGCCCGACCTGTACGCCGCGGCGCTGGCCTGAGCCCGCCTTCGCTTCAACCCCTTATTCGCATGAGGTAACTGCATGTCCACTACCCTGTTCAGCCTGGCCTTCGGTGTCGGCACCCAGAACCGCCAGGGCGCCTGGCTGGAAGTCTTCTACGCCCAGCCCCTGCTCGCCCCGAGCGCCGAGCTGGTCGCCGCCGTGGCGCCGATCCTTGGCTATGAAGGCGGCAACCAGGCCATCACCTTCAGCACCGCCCAGGCTGCCCAGCTGGCCGAAGCGGTCAAAGGCATCGATGCCGCCCAGGGCGCGCTGCTGACCCGCCTGGCCGAAAGCCACAAGCCGCTGGTCGCCACCCTGCTGGCCGAGGACGGCGCCCTGGCCTCCACTCCCGAGGCCTACCTGAAACTTCACCTGCTGTCCCACCGCCTGGTCAAGCCCCACGGCGTGAGCCTGGCCGGCATCTTCCCGCTGCTGCCGAACGTCGCCTGGACCAACCAGGGCGCCATCGACCTGGCGGAACTGGCCGAGCAGCAGCTGGAAGCGCGCCTGAAGGGCGAGCTGCTGGAAGTGTTCTCGGTGGACAAGTTCCCCAAGATGACCGACTACGTGGTCCCGGCCGGCGTGCGCATCGCCGACACCGCCCGTGTACGCCTGGGCGCCTACATCGGCGAAGGCACCACCATCATGCACGAGGGCTTCGTCAACTTTAACGCCGGCACCGAAGGCCCGGGCATGATCGAAGGGCGCGTGTCGGCCGGCGTGTTCGTCGGCAAGGGTTCCGACCTGGGTGGCGGCTGCTCGACCATGGGCACCCTGTCCGGCGGAGGCAACATCGTCATCACCGTCGGCGAAGGCTGCCTGATCGGCGCCAACGCCGGTATCGGCATCCCGCTGGGCGACCGCAACACCGTGGAAGCCGGCCTGTACATCACTGCCGGCACCAAGGTGCAACTGCTCGACGAGCAGAACCAGTTGGTCAAAGTGGTCAAGGCACGCGAACTGGCCGGCCAGGCCGACCTGCTGTTCCGCCGCAACTCGGTTTCCGGCGCCGTGGAGTGCAAGACCCACAAGTCGGCCATCGAGCTGAACGAGGCGCTGCACGCCCATAACTGAGAACCTTCCGCGGTTCGAAGTGATAAGATCGGGTCTGGCCCTGTGCCAGGCCCGTTTTTATTTCCAGGTCTCAACACCATGTTCCAGCCCTCCCCCTGGCGTGCCGACTTTCCCGCCATCGCCGCCCTGCAACGGCAGCACCAGACCTACCTGGACAGCGCCGCCACCACCCAGAAACCCCAGGCGTTGCTCGACGCCCTGAGTCACTACTACGGCCATGGTGCAGCCAACGTGCACCGTGCCCAGCACCTGCCTGGCGCACTGGCCACCCAGGCCTTCGAAAGCAGCCGCGACAAGGTCGCTGCCTGGCTCAATGCCGCCGATGCACGGCAGGTCATCTTCACCCATGGCGCCACCTCGGCACTGAACCTGCTGGCCTATGGCCTGGAAGCGCACCTGGAGGCCGGCGACGAGATCGCCGTCAGCGCCCTGGAACACCATGCCAACCTGCTGCCTTGGCAACAGCTGGCCCGGCGGCGCAACCTGCGCCTGGTGGTGCTGCCGCTGGACGAGCACGGGCGTATCGACCTGGACCATGCCCTGCAACTGATCGGCCCACGTACCCGCGTGCTGGCAGTCAGCCAGTTGTCGAACGTGCTCGGTACCTGGCAGCCCCTGCCAGCGCTGCTGGCCCACGCGCGGGCCCAGGGCGCCCTGACCGTGGTCGATGGCGCCCAGGGCGTGGTCCATGGCCGCCATGACGTGCAACAGCTGGGCTGCGACTTCTATGTGTTCTCCAGCCACAAGCTGTACGGCCCCGAGGGCGTCGGTGTGCTGTATGGCCAGCGACAGGCGCTGGAGAAGCTACGCCATTGGCAGTTCGGGGGCGAAATGGTGCAACTGGCCGACTACCACAGCGCGAGCTTCCGCCCCGCGCCGCTGGGCTTCGAGGCCGGCACCCCGCCGATCGCCGGGGTCATCGGCCTGGGGGCGACCCTCGATTATCTCGCCAGCCTCGACGCCCAGGCCGTGGCCAACCATGAAGCCAGCCTGCACCAGCAGCTGCTGCGCGGGCTCGCCGACCGCGAGGGTGTCCGCCTGCTCGGCACGCCCCAGGCGGCCCTGGCCAGCTTCGTCGTCGAGGGCGTGCACAACGCCGACATCGCCCACGTGCTGACCGAGCAGGGCATCGCCGTGCGCGCCGGGCACCATTGCGCCATGCCGCTGCTCAAGGGGCTGGGGCTGGAAGGGGCGATCCGCGTGTCGCTGGCCCTGTACAACGACAGCGACGACCTGCAGCGCTTCTTCGAGGCTCTCGACCAGGGCCTGGAGCTGCTGCGATGAGCCTGCCGGAAGCGGCCAGCCAAGCGCTGGAAAGCTTCGCGCAGGCCCGTGGCTGGGAACAGCGCGCGCGCCTGTTGATGCAGTGGGGCGATTGCCTGGCGCCGCTGGAGGATTCGGAAAAGACCGAGGCCAACCGTGTGCATGGCTGCGAGAGCCTGGTCTGGCTGGTGGCCGAGCAGCAGGACGGCCAGTGGCGTTTCAAGGCCAGCAGCGATGCCCGCCTGTTGCGAGGCCTGCTGGCCTTGCTGCTGGTACGGGTGCAAGGGCTGGACAGCGCGCAGTTGGCGCAGGTCGACCTGGGCGGCTGGTTCGCTTCATTGGGGCTGGAGCGACAGCTCTCGCCCTCGCGCAGCAATGGCCTGCATGCGGTGCTGCAGCGCATGGCGGAATTGGCATCCGGCCATTGAGTCGGTGGTGAATCCATTCGCGGGCGGGCCGCAATGCCAGACAAGTCAAGCAGCCCCAAGGACAGCTGAAAAGCTTGAGAGCTGACCCTCACAGGAACCTGACGGTCGCCCCCTCACTCGGCCGCTGGTACCGCCTTCACCCGCTCCGACGGCCGCCGGGCGCCGCCCACCAGTTTTTCCACCGCCTTGCTCGCCGCGACCATGCCGAAGGTCGCGGTGACCATCATCACCGCACCGAAGCCCCCGGCACAGTCCAGGCGCACGCCCTCGCCGACGAAGCTCTTCTGCAAACACACGCTGCCATCGCCCTTGGGGTAGCGCAGTTGCTCGCTGGAGAACACGCAAGGCACACCGTAGTTGCGGCTGACATTGCGCGAGAAGTTGTAGTCGCGGCGCAAGGTGGAACGCACCCGCGAGGCCAGCGGGTCATTGAAGGTCTTGTTCAGGTCGCCGATCTGTACCTGGGTCGGGTCGATCTGCCCGCCAGCGCCACCGGTGGTGACGATGGTGATCTTGCGGCGCCGGCACCAGGCGATCAGCGCGGCCTTGGCCATCACGCTGTCGATGCAGTCGATGACGCAGTCCATCTGCTCGGTGATGTACTCGACCATGGTGTCGCGGGTGACGAAGTCGGCCACCGCATGCACGCGGCAGGCCGGATTGATCGCCCGCAGGCGCTCGGCCATGACCTCGACCTTGGGCCGGCCCACCTGGCCATCCAGGGCATGAGCCTGACGGTTGGTGTTGCTGACGCAGACGTCGTCGAGGTCGAACAGGGTGATCTCGCCCACACCGCTGCGCGCCAGGGCCTCTGCCGCCCAGGAGCCGACGCCGCCGATGCCGACGACGGCCACATGGGCCTGCTGCAGGCGCTGCAACCCCTGGTCGCCGTACAACCGGGCGACGCCAGCGAAGCGTGGATCTTCTGTGCTCATCTTCATACCCCGCGAAAAACGGCGCGCATTATATGCCAGTGGAGCCGCTGCGCGCCCCTTTCGCGACACAAGGGCCACCACCTGACGCAGCCGAGCGCCCCGAATTGGTAAAGAATCCGCCAATCCTGTTTTAATGTCCCACCCAATAATCGGACCTGGACGACAACCGAGCGGGCCCAGACCTCATCTTCAGCCGACCATCCATCCCACTACCGGCACCTGGCAAGCGAAGGACCCACGCCCCGCTCCTCTCCTCGGAACCTCGAATACACGTATGTCATCACGCAAATTCGGTCTCAACCTGGTGGTGGTGCTGGCCATCGCCGCGCTGTTCACCGGCTTCTGGGCATTGGTCAACCGCCCTGTCTCGGCCCCCGCCTGGCCCGAGCAGATCTCCGGCTTCTCCTACTCACCGTTCCGCCTCGGGCAAAGCCCGCAGAAGGGGCAGTTTCCGAGCGAGGCGCAGATCCGCCAGGACCTGGAGCAGTTGAGCGGGTTGACCGACAGCATCCGCATCTACACCGTCGAAGGTAGCCAGGCACAGATCCCGCGCCTGGCCGAGGAGCTTGGCCTGCGGATTACCCTGGGCGTGTGGATCAGCCCGGACCTGGAGCGCAACGAGCGCGAGATCGCCAAGGCCATCGAGCTGGCCAACACCTCACGCAGCGTGGTACGGGTCGTGGTGGGCAACGAGGCGCTGTTCCGCGAAGAGATCACCCCCGAGGCGCTGATCCAGTACCTGGACCGGGTACGCGCCGCCGTCAAGGTACCGGTGACCACCAGCGAGCAATGGCACATCTGGAAGGCGAACCCGCAACTGGCCCGGCACGTCGACCTGATCGCCGCGCACATCCTGCCCTACTGGGAGTTCGTGCCGATGCAGGACGCCGTGCAGTTCGTCCTCGAACGCACCCGCGAGCTCAAGCAACAGTTCCCACGCAAGCCGCTGCTGCTGTCGGAAGTCGGCTGGCCGAGCAATGGCCGCATGCGCGGCGGCGCCGATGCCACCCAGGCCGACCAGGCGATCTACCTGCGCACCCTGCTCAGCACGCTCAATCGTCGGGGCTACAACTATTTCGTCATCGAAGCCTACGACCAGCCCTGGAAAGCCAGCGACGAAGGCTCGGTGGGCGCTTACTGGGGCGTGTTCAACGCCGAACGCCAGCAGAAATTCAACTTCGAAGGCCCAGTGGTGGCGATCCCGCAGTGGCGCGCCCTGGCCGTGGCCTCGGTGGTGCTGGCGATGATCGCCCTGGCGGTGCTGCTGATCGACGGCTCGGCCCTGCGCCAGCGTGGCCGCACCTTCCTCACCTTCATCACCTTCCTCTGCGGCTCGGCCCTGGTGTGGATCGCCTACGACTACAGCCAGCAGTACAGCACCTGGTTCAGCCTGACCGTCGGATGCCTGCTGGCCCTGGGCGCCATCGGCGTGTTCATCGTCCTGCTCACCGAAGCCCATGAACTGGCCGAGGCGGTGTGGATCAGGAAACGCCGCCGGGAGTTCCTGCCGGTGCAGGCCGATACCGCCTACCGGCCCAAGGTCTCGATCCACGTGCCCTGCTACAACGAACCACCAGAGATGGTGAAGCAGACCCTCGACGCCCTCGCCGCCCTCGACTACCCCGACTACGAAGTGCTGGTGATCGACAACAACACCCGGGACCCGGCCGTGTGGGAGCCGCTCAAGGCGTATTGCGAGCGGCTCGGCGAACGCTTCAGGTTCTTCCACGTGGCGCCCCTGGCCGGTTTCAAGGGGGGCGCGCTGAACTACCTGATCCCGCATACCGCCAAGGACGCCGAAGTGATCGCGGTGATCGACTCGGACTACTGCGTCGACCGCAACTGGCTCAAGCACATGGTGCCGCACTTCGCCGACCCGAAGATCGCCGTGGTGCAATCGCCCCAGGACTACCGCGACCAGCACGAAAGCACCTTCAAGAAGCTGTGCTACAGCGAGTACAAGGGGTTCTTCCATATCGGCATGGTCACCCGCAACGACCGTGACGCGATCATCCAGCATGGCACCATGACCATGACCCGCCGCTCGGTCCTGGAAGAACTGGGCTGGGCCCAGTGGTGCATCTGCGAGGACGCCGAGCTGGGCCTGCGGGTCTTCGAGCGGGGCTATTCGGCCGCCTACGCCCACCACAGCTACGGCAAGGGCCTGATGCCCGATACCTTCATCGACTTCAAGAAACAGCGCTTGCGCTGGGCCTACGGCGCCATCCAGATCATCAAGCACCACGCCGGGGCGCTGCTGCGCGGCGAGGGCAGCGAGCTGACCCGTGGCCAGCGCTATCACTTCCTGGCCGGCTGGCTGCCATGGATCGCCGATGGCATGAACATCTTCTTCACCGTCGGTGCCCTGCTCTGGTCGGCGGCGATGATCATCGTCCCGCACCGGGTCGACCCACCGCTGATGATCTTCGCCATCCCGCCGCTGGCACTGTTCTTCTTCAAGGTCGGCAAGATCATCTTCCTCTACCGCCGCGCCGTGGGCGTCGACCTCAAGGACGCCTTCGCCGCCGCCCTGGCGGGGCTGGCGCTGTCGCACACCATCGCCAAGGCGGTGCTGTATGGCTTTTTCACCAGCAGCATGCCGTTCTTCCGCACGCCGAAGCATGCCGACAGCCACGGCCTGCTGGTGGCGATCGCCGAGGCCCGCGAGGAACTGTTCATCATGCTCCTGCTGTGGGGGGCGGCGCTGGGCATCTATCTGGTCCAGGGCTTGCCCGGCACGGACATGCGCTTCTGGGTGACGATGCTGCTGGTGCAGTCGCTGCCGTACCTGGCGGCGCTGGTGATGGCCTTGCTGTCGTCGCTGCCCAGGCCGGCGACCAAGGCAGCCGAGGCCAAGGCGGCCTGATACCGGGGCCGCTTCGCGCCCCATCGCCGGCTTGCCGGCGATGGGCTGCAGCCCAATGTCCCGTGCCCGCCGGCACCGTTTGATATAAGATAACGCCCCTGTTTCCCGCCCTGCCTTGCCCCCGGAGTCCTTCATGACGGCCCCAGCCGAGCTCTCGCCCACCCTTCAACTGGCCTGCGACCTGATCCGTCGCCCCTCGGTCACCCCCGTCGACGCCGACTGCCAGGCCCAGATGATGCAGCGCCTGGAGGCCGTCGGCTTCCAGCTCGAGCCGATGCGTATCGAGGAGGTCGACAACTTCTGGGCCACCCATGGCACCCAGGACGGTCCGGTGCTGTGCTTCGCCGGCCACACCGACGTGGTTCCCACCGGCCCCGTGCAGGCCTGGCAGCATGAGCCGTTCGACGCCTTGATCGACGCCGAAGGCATGCTCTGCGGCCGTGGCGCCGCCGACATGAAGGGCAGCCTGGCGTCCATGGTGGTGGCCAGCGAGCGCTTCGTGCGCGACTACCCCAACCACCGTGGCAAGGTCGCCTTCCTGATCACCAGCGACGAGGAAGGCCCGGCCCACCACGGCACCAAGGCCGTGGTCGAGCGCCTGGCCGCGCGCAACGAGCGCCTGGACTGGTGCATCGTCGGCGAACCGTCGAGCACCAGCCTGCTCGGCGACGTGGTCAAGAACGGCCGCCGCGGCTCGCTCGGCGCCAAGCTGACCGTACGCGGCAAGCAGGGCCACGTGGCCTACCCGCACCTGGCGCGCAACCCGATCCACCTGGCCGCGCCGGCCCTGGCGGAATTGGCCGCCGAGCACTGGGACGAGGGCAACGCCTTCTTCCCGCCGACCAGCTTCCAGATCTCCAACCTCAATTCGGGAACCGGTGCGACCAACGTGGTGCCGGGCGAACTGACCGCGCTGTTCAACTTCCGTTTCTCCACCGAGTCGACGGTCGAAGGCCTGCAGCAACGGGTCGCGGCGATCCTCGACAAGCACCAGCTCGACTGGTCGATCGACTGGGCGCTGTCGGGCCTGCCGTTCCTCACCGAGCCGGGTGAACTGCTCGATGCGGTGTCGTCGAGCATCACGGCGGTCACCGGTCGCCAGACCCAGCCGTCCACCAGCGGCGGCACCTCCGATGGCCGCTTCATCGCCACCCTGGGTACCCAGGTGGTGGAGCTCGGCCCGGTCAACGCCACCATCCACCAGGTCAACGAGCGCATCCTGGCCAGCGACCTCGAGCTGCTGACCGAGATCTACTACCAGACCCTGGTACGGTTGCTCGCCTGATGCTCGCCTGCCCTCTCTGCCAGGCCGCCCTGACCCGGCTCGACAACGGTGTGCTGTGTCCGGCCGGGCACCGCTTCGACCGGGCCCGCCAGGGCTACCTGAACCTGCTGCCGGTACAGCACAAGAACAGCCGCGACCCAGGCGACAACCAGGCCATGGTCGAGGCGCGCCGGGACTTTCTCGACGCCGGCCACTACGCACCGGTGGCACGCCGCCTGGCCGAACTGGCCGCCGAGCGCCAGCCCGGCAGTTGGCTGGACATCGGCTGCGGCGAAGGCTACTACACAGCGCAGATCGCCCAGGCCCTGCCCGGCAGCGACGGCTATGCCCTGGACATCTCCCGGGAGGCGGTCAAGCGCGCCTGTCGCCGCGCCCCGGCGGTGACCTGGCTGGTGGCGAGCATGGCCCGGGTCCCCCTGGTCGATGCCAGCTGCGACTTCATCGCCAGCGTGTTCAGCCCGTTGGACTGGCAGGAAGCCAAGCGTCTGCTCAGCCCCGGCGGCGGCCTGCTGCGGGTCGGCCCGACCAGCGGTCACCTGATGGAACTGCGCCAGGTGCTCTACGATGAAGTGCGGCCCTACGCCGACGACAAGCACCTGGCCCTGGTGCCCGAGGGCATGGCCCACGCCCATGGCGAGGTGCTGGAGTTCACGCTGGCCCTGGCGGCGCCCAAGGCCCGTGCCGACCTGTTGGCCATGACCCCGCACGGCTGGCGAGCCAGTGCCCAGAAACGGGCGCGGGTGATCGACCAACCCGAGCCGTTCGAGGTCACCGTATCCATGCGCTATGACTATTTCGTGCGCCAAGACTGAGCACACCCGGAGCCCTTTATGCGCCAACCCGATATCGAGATCTACCTGAAGGACACCGACGTCGACCACAAGCAGATCGCCGCGTGGCTCGGCCAGGCACTGGGCCCTTGCAGCGAGTGGCAGCAGAAAGGCCAGACCTGGAAGTGCACGGCCGGTAACATTCCAGTCACCTGGGTACCCAAGGCTGTAGGGAAATGGAACAGCCTGTTCCTGGAAAGCGACCAGACCCCATGGGACGACGACATCGCCTGCGCGCGCGCCGCCTATGCCGCACTGGGCGTCGAAGTGCGCTGCGCGCCGGGCAGTTGGGTCGAGGAAGATGGGGAAGAAGATGCCGATCGCTGGATCCGCATCAGCGCCGACGGTGAACAGGAAATCACCTGGCGCACGGGTTGAAGCTGCAAGCTCAAGCTGCAAGACAGATCGCATCAAGCTGCAAGTCACACGGTCAACTTGCAGTTTGAAGCTTGTGGCTTGCAGCCCGGAGCGCGCCTCAGAGGCCGACTACGTCCTCGGCTTGCAGGCCTTTCTGGCCCTGCACCAGGGCGTATTCCACCCGCTGTCCTTCGACCAGGGTCCGATGCCCCTCACCGCGGATCGCCCGATAGTGGACGAACACATCCGCACCACCTTCGCGCTGAATGAAGCCATAGCCTTTGGCATCGTTGAACCACTTCACATTCCCAGTCTCACGAGACGACATCTGAACTACTCCGGATTTTTATTTTGAAGATCGCCGTGCAGGCACAGGGTCATCGCCCCATGCCGACGCAGCTTGCCGAAATATCCTGCAAGCTGCGGACCGAGTATATGACAGGGAACAAAAAAATTTCATGACTGGGGCGCTAATTGGCGGATTTTGCCGAACTTGCGCGGATACGGCAGACTAACTGGCTGGAATATCACCCGAAAAATCTCATCCAGGGCACACACCCCATGACCCGTTCCCCCCTGCGCCGCCTGATCTTCGGCGCCTTGCGTCGCCTGTTGTACCTGTGGGTGCGCTCCGAGACCATCAACCAGTCCTCCCTGACCCTGCAGCTCGACCGTGGTCGCCCGGTGTTCTACGCCCTGCCCTCGCCGTCGCTCACTGACCTGGCCGTGCTGGACCGCGAATGCACCAAGGCGGGGCTGCCACGCCCGGTCCTGCCCGTCGCCGTGGGCTCGCTGCAGGAGCCGGCAGGCTTCTTCTACCTGACGCCCGACCCTGACTGGCTGGGCCGCCACGACAAACGCGGTGCGCCACCGACTCTCGAACGCCTGGTCGCCGCGGTGAGCCAGCACGCCGAGGAAGACGCGCAGGTCATCCCGGTCAGCGTGTTCTGGGGCCAGTCGCCGGCCAGCGAGTCGAGCCCGTGGAAGCTGCTGTTCGCCGACAGCTGGGCGGTGACCGGGCGCCTGCGCCGCCTGCTGACCGTGCTGATCCTGGGGCGCAAGACCCGAGTGCAGTTCTCCGCACCGATCCACCTGCGCGAACTAGTGCAGCACAACAAGGGCCATGAGCGCACCGTGCGCATGGCCCAGCGCCTGCTGCGGGTACACTTTCGCAACCTCAAGACCGCGGTGATCGGCCCGGACATCTCCCACCGGCGCAACCTGGTCAAGGGCCTGGTGCACGACCCACTGGTACGCCAGGCCATCGCCGACGAGGCCGAACGGGCGCAGATCCCCTACGCCAAGGCCGAAGCCCAGGCGCTGCGCTATGGCAACGAGATCGCCTCCGACTACACCTACACCGCGATCCGCTTCCTCGAAGTGGTGCTCAGCTGGTTCTGGAACAAGATCTACGACGGCATCAAGGTCAACCACATCGAGCAGGTACAGGGCATCGCGCCGGGCCATGAGGTGATCTACGTGCCCTGCCACCGCAGCCACATCGACTACCTGCTGCTGTCCTACCTGCTGTTTCGCAACGGCCTGACGCCACCGCACATCGCCGCCGGCATCAACCTCAACATGCCGGTGATCGGCGGCCTGCTGCGCCGTGGCGGGGCCTTCTTCATGCGCCGCACCTTCAAGGGCAACCCACTGTACACGGCGGTGTTCAACGAATACCTGCATACCCTGTTCACCAAGGGCTTCCCGGTGGAGTACTTCGTCGAGGGCGGGCGCTCGCGCACCGGGCGCATGCTGCAGCCACGCACCGGCATGCTGGCGATCACCCTGCGCAGCTTCCTGCGCTCGTCACGTACACCGATCGTCTTCGTACCGGTGTACATCGGCTACGAGCGAGTGCTGGAGGGCCGCACCTACCTGGGAGAACTGCGCGGTGCGAGCAAGAAGAAAGAGTCGATCTTCGACATCTTCAAGGTCATCGGTGCGCTGAAGCAGCGCTTCGGCCAGGTCTACGTCAACTTCGGCGAGCCGATCCGCCTGGCGGGCTTTCTCGACCAGCAGCAACCCGGCTGGCGTGAGCAGGTGCTGGCCCCGCAGTTCCGTCCGGCCTGGCTCAACGAGACCACCACGCGCCTGGGCGAGACCGTGGCCCGGCACCTGAACGAGGCGGCGGCGATCAACCCGGTCAACCTGGTGGCCCTGGCGCTGCTCTCCACCAGCCGCCTGGCCCTGGACGAGCGGGCTTTGACCCGGGTCCTGGACCTGTACCTGGCCTTGCTGCGCCAGGTGCCCTACTCGCCCCACACCACCCTGCCCGAAGGCGACGGCAAGGCGTTGATCGAGCACGTGCGGCGCATGGACCTGCTGGCCGAACAGACCGATGCCCTGGGCCGCATCCTCTACCTGGACGAAGCCAACGCGGTGCTGATGACCTACTACCGCAACAACGTCCTGCACATCTTCGCCCTGCCGGCCCTGCTGGCGAGCTTTTTCCAGAGCAGCTCGCGGATGAGCCGCGAACTGGTCGGCCAGTACGTCCGGGCGTTGTATCCCTACCTGCAGGCGGAACTGTTCCTGCGCTGGGCACCGGAACAGCTCGACGAGGTCATCGATCAATGGCTCGAGGCGCTGGTCGGCCAAGGCCTGCTGCGCTTCGAGAACGGCGTCTACCTGCGCCCGGCGCCCAGCTCCCGGCAGTTCGTCCTACTGACCCTGCTGGCCCGTGCCATCACCCAGACCTTGCAGCGCTTCTACATGGCCACGTCGCTGTTGCTCAACAGCGGCCAGCACAGCCTGACCGCCGAGGAGCTGGAAGACCTGAGCGTGATGATGGCCCAACGCCTGTCGATCCTGCATGGCCTGAATGCCCCCGAGTTCTTCGACAAGACCCTGTTCCGCCACTTCATCCAGACCCTCGTCCAACAGGGCGTGCTGCGCCCGGACGGCAACAGCAAGCTGGGTTACCACGACAAGCTCGGCGAACTCGCCGAAGGCGTGGCCAAGCGCGTGCTGTCGGCGGAACTGCGCCTGTCGATCCGCCAGGTGGCGCTGCACCGCGAGGAAACCCTGGAAGCCGTGGCCAGCTGAGGCTTCGCCCCGGGCGAAAATCCGTTAAAGTCCTTGGGTTGGCCAAAAGCCGGCCCCAAGGACACCGGAGATTCCATGAAAAAACTCTTCATGCTGTGTTGCGCATCCCTGCTCGCAGCCTGTTCCAGCCATACCCCGTCGAACCAGGCCAGCCTGGAGGGCGAAGTCTTCTACCTGCAACGCATGGCCCTGCCGCCGAGCGCGACCTTGAGCGTGAGCCTGCAGGACGTGTCGCTGATGGACGCCCCGGCGGTGACCCTGGCCAGCCAGGCCGGCCCGGTCAAGGGCAATGTCCCGCTGCCGTTCCACCTCACCTACGACCCGGCCCAGGTCAAGCCCGGCCACCGCTACGCGGTCAGCGCACGCATCGAGCTGGACGGCAAGCTGCTGTTCATCAATACCGAGCACCATGGCGTCAAGCTCGACGGCAGCGACCCGCAGCCGGTGCGGATCAAGGTCGATCCGGTGCGCTGACCCCTGTTCATGTTCAACCATAAGGAAATCCCCATGATTCGCTCCTCCCTGCGCCTCACCACCCTGTGCGCCGGCCTGCTGCTGTCGGCCAGCGCCCTGGCCCTGTCGCTCGGCGACCTGACCCAGAAGGACGCCACCGGTGGCCTGAAGGACGCCCTCACCCAAGGCACCCAGATCGCCGTCAAGCAACTGAGCACGCCGGGTGGCTTCAACGACAACCCGGACGTGCGCATCGAGCTGCCGGGCAACCTCGGCAAGGCTGCCAAGGCCATGAAGATGTTCGGCAAGGGCGAGCAGGTCCAGGCCCTGGAAGACAGCATGAACAAGGCCGCCGAGGCCGCCGTGCCACAGGCCCAGACGATCCTCGTCGACGCGGTGAAGAAGATGACCGTGACCGATGCCAAGGGCATCCTCAGCGGCGGTGAAGACGCCGCCACCCAGTACCTGAACAAGAGCAGCCGCGAAGAGATTCGCGCCAAGTTCCTGCCGATCGTCAAGCAGGCCACCGACAAGGTCGGCCTGGCCCAGCAATACAACAACTTCGCCGGGCAAGCGGTGGCCCTCGGCGTGGTCGACGCCAAGAGCGCCAACATCGAGAACTACGTGACCGAGAAGGCCTTGGACGGCCTGTTCGAGATGATCGCCAAGCAGGAGCAGAGCATTCGCCAGAACCCGGCCGAGGCGGCGACCAGCCTGGCCAAGAAGGTCTTCGGAGCACTCTGACGCAGCCGCGGCTGCAAGCAAGAGCGAGACCGCGCCGCGATCCGCTCTTACTTGCAGCTTGCAGCTACCCCTTCCGCACCCTGAACCACGCCGCATATAGCGCCGGCAGGAACAACAGGGTCAGCACCGTGGCCACGATCAGCCCCCCCATGATCGCCACCGCCATCGGCCCGTAGAACACGCTGCGCGACAGCGGGATCATCGCCAGCACCGCCGCCAGGGCAGTCAGCACGATGGGCCGGAAACGCCGTACCGTGGCCTCGATGATCGCCTGCCAACGCTCCAGGCCGCTGGCGATGTCCTGTTCGATCTGGTCCACCAGGATGACCGAGTTGCGCATGATCATCCCCGCCAGGGCGATGGTGCCGAGCATGGCGACGAAGCCGAACGGCTGGCGGAACACCAACAGGAACAGGGTCACGCCGATCAGCCCCAGCGGCGCGGTGAGGAACACCATCACCGTGCGCGAGAAACTGCGCAGCTGGATCATCAGCAGGCTCAACACCACCACGATGAACAGCGGCATGCCAGCGTTCACCGATTTCTGCCCGCGCTCGGCATCCTCCACCGTGCCACCGACCTCCAGCAGGTAGCCATCCGGCAATGCGTCGCGCACCTGCTGCAGGGTCGGCAGGATCTGCTGCACCAGCGTCGCCGGCTGTTCCTTGCCGTAGATATCGGCGCGCACGGTGACCGTCGGCAGGCGATTGCGGTGCCAGATGATGCCTTCCTCGAAACCGTACGCCAGGGTCGCCACCTGCGACAGCGCCACGCTCTGGCCGTTGTCGGTGGGCACGGCCAGGCTGCCCAGGTTGCCCAGCTCGCTGCGCTCCTGCGGGGTGCCGCGCAGGAGAATCTCGATCAGTTCGTTGTCTTCGCGGTACTGGCTGACCGTGGTGCCGGTCAGCGAGCTCTGCAGGAAACTCGACAGGTGCGCGGTGCTCACGCCCAAGGCCCGCGCCCGGTCCTGGTCGATCTCGAGGAACACCGCCTTGCTCGGCTCCTCCCAGTCCAGGTGGACGTTCACCAGGTGCGGGTTCTCGCGAACCTTGGCCGCCACCTCGCGGGCCAGGGCACGGACCTTCTCGATATGCTCGCCGGTGACCCGGAACTGCACCGGATAACCCACCGGCGGGCCGTTCTCCAGGCGCGTGACCCGTGAGCGCAGGTCGGGGAACTGCTCGTCGAGCGTGGCGATCAACCAACTGCGCAGCGTCTCGCGATCCTCCAGGCTCCTGGCCAGCACCACGAACTGGGCGAAGCTGGCGGCTGGCAACTGCTGGTCCAGCGGCAGGTAGAAGCGCGGCGAGCCGGTGCCGACATAGGCCACGTAGTTGTCGATGCCCTGCTGCTGGCGCAGCAGCGCTTCCAGGCGCTTGACCTGCTCGGCGGTGTTGCTCAGGGAGGCGCCCTCGGCCAGCTTGAGGTCGATCATCAGCTCGGGGCGCCCCGAGGCCGGGAAGAACTGCTGCGGCACGAAACGGAACAGCAGGATGCTGCCGACGAACGCGGCGATGGTCAGCACGATCACCGTCTTGCGCCGGCGCACGCACCATTCCACCACACGTCGCACACGCTGGTAGAACGGCGTGGCGTACGGGTCCGGCGCATGCGCGCCACTGCCCTGGCGCGCTGCGTGGCGCTTGGCCAGGTCGGGCAACAGCCGCTCGCCCAGGTAGGGCACGAACACCACCGCGGCGACCCAGGAAGTGAGCAAGGCGATGGTCACCACCTGGAAGATCGACCGGGTGTACTCGCCGGTGCTCGACGCCGCCGTGGCGATCGGCAGGAAACCCGCCGCGGTGATCAGGGTGCCGGTGAGCATCGGGAAGGCCGTGCTCGTCCAGGCGTAGCTGGCCGCCTTGAGCCGGTCGAAGCCCTGCTCCATCTTGATCGCCATCATCTCCACGGCGATGATCGCATCGTCCACCAACAGGCCCAGCGCCAGTACCAGGGCGCCGAGGGAGATCTTGTGCAGGCCGATGCCGAAGTAGTGCATGGCCGCGAAGGTCATGGCCAGCACCAGCGGGATCGCCAGCGCCACCACCAGGCCCGTGCGCAGCCCCAGGGAGAAGAAACTCACCAGCAGGACGATGGCCAGGGCCTCGACCAACACCTGGACGAACTCGCCGACCCCGGCCTTGACCGCCGCGGGCTGGTCCGACACCTTGCGCAGTTCCATGCCCGCCGGCAGGTTGCGCGCCAGGCGGGCGAACTCCGCCTCCAGGGCCTTGCCCAACACCAGGATGTCGCCGCCGTCCTTCATCGACACCGCCAGGCCGATGGCATCCTCGCCCATGAAGCGCATGCGCGGCGCGGGAGGGTCGTTGAACCCCCGGTGCACCTCGGCGACATCGCCGATGCGCAAGGTGCGGTCGCCGACACGGATGGGGAACTGGCGGATCTGCTCGACACTGTCGAAACGCCCGCTGACCCGCAGCTGCAGGCGCTCGCTGGCGGTCTCGAAGAACCCTGCGGTGCTGACCGCGTTCTGCTCCTGCAGCGCCTGCTGCACCGCCTGCAGGGGCACGCCGAGGGTGGCCAGCTTGATGTTCGACAGTTCGATCCAGATCTTCTCGTCCTGCAAGCCGACCAGCTCGACCTTGCCCACGTCCTTGACCCGCTGCAGTTGGATCTGGATGCGATCGGCGTAGTCCTTGAGCACGGCATAGTCGAAACCGTTGCCGGTCAGCGCGTAGATATTGCCGAAGGTGGTGCCGAACTCGTCGTTGAAGAACGGCCCCTGGATCTCCGGCGGCAAGGTGTGGCGGATGTCCGCGACCTTCTTGCGGATCTGGTACCAGAGCTCGGGGATGGCATCGGAGTGCAGGGAATCGCGGGCCATGAAGGTCACCTGGGACTCGCCAGGCCGGGAGAACGAGACGATCCGCTCGTATTCGCCGGTTTCCATGAGCTTCTTCTCGATGCGCTCGGTGACCTGGCGCGAGACCTCCTCGGCGGTGGCCCCTGGCCACAGGGTGCGGATGACCATGGCCTTGAAGGTGAAGGGGGGATCCTCGCTTTGCCCCAGCTTGGTGTAGGACATGGCACCGACCGCCGCCAGCAGGATCATCAGGAACAGCACGATCTGGCGGTTGCGCAGCGCCCAGGCGGAAAGGTTGAAACCCATCGGGACTTACTCCTTGGCCGCCAGGTTCACTTCACGGTTGCTACGGTCCACAGGCCGCACCTGCTGGCCTTCGCGCAGCACATGACCACCGGCGGCGACCACCCAGTCGTCCGCCGCCAGGCCCTCCAGCACTGGCACGCTATCGGCACCGTAGGGGCCGAGGCGAACCACCGCGCGCTCCAGCCGACTGTCTTTGTTCACCCGCCAGACATAGGCCTGGCCCTGCTCGGCGGTGACGGCCGAGAGCGGCACCGACAACGGCGAGCGTTCGGCATGGGCGATGAATACCCGGGCGCTCTGGCCCAGTTCGGCCGGCGCCTTGGCCGAGGTGAAGGCGATGCGCGCGGCGAAGGTCCGCGAGCGTGGGTCGGCCGCCGGCGACAGCTCGCGGATGCGCCCTTCGTAGCGCTGGTTGGGGTGCGACCACAGCTCCACGCTGACCGTCTGCCCCACGGCAAAACGGGCGAACTGCTGCTCCGGCAGGCCGATGGCCACCTCACGCTCACCGTCGGCGGCCAGGGTGAACACGGTCTGCCCGGCCGCCACCACCTGGCCGACCTCGACCTGGCGCTTGGCGATGACGCCTGCCTGGGGGGCGCGCAGCACGGCGTATTCGGTCTGGTTGCCGGCGACTTCGAACTCCGCACGGGCCTGCTTCAGGCGCGCCAGCCCCGCGCGGTAGAGGTTCTCGGCATTGTCGAACTGGGAACGGCTGACCATCTGCCGCTCGAGCAGCTTCCGGTAGCGGTCACGCTCGGTACGCACCAGCGCCAGGTTGGCCTCGGCGGCAGCCAGTTGGGCGCGGTTGGCCTCCAGTTGCAGGCGCACGTCCTGTGGGTCGAGCTCGGCCAGCGGCTGGTCGGCCTTGACCCGCTGCCCCTCCTCCACCAGGCGCTTGCTGACCTTGCCGCCGATGCGGAAGGCCAGCTCCGGCTCGAACCGCGCCCGTACCTCGCCCGGGTAGCTGTCGGCAGAGGCACCGGTTGGCTGGGGCTGGACCACCAGCGCCGGACGTGGGGCGGCCGGTGCCGCGGTTTCCTGGCCACAGGCGGCCAGCAGCAGGGCCACGGCGGCGGACAGAGCGATGGGCAAGGCATGACGCAACATGGTGAATGACCTTTCGCAAGGAACGCATCGAATATTTATACTGGCGAGTATATTAAGTCAGGGAAGCGGGGTGTGGAAGCAGGCACAGCGGCGAAAACGCAACGACGTCGCGACATCCAGAGCAGCGGTATGACCCACGACCCGGTAAGATGGTCGCTCCTCCAACCAGATACGGATTCCAATGCCCAACGACGCACCCATCGGCCCCGGCCGGCCCAAGGACCTGGCCAAGCGCGAGGCCATCCTCGAAGCGGCCAAGACGCTGTTCCTCAGCCTTGGCTATGCCAACACCAGCATGGATGCGGTCGCTGCGGCGGCAGGTGTTTCGAAGCTCACCGTCTACAGCCACTTCACCGACAAGCAGACCCTGTTCGGTTCGGCGGTCATGGCGACCTGCCAGACCCAGTTGCCCGACCTGATCTTCGAACTGCCCGAAGGCGTGCCGCTGGAGCAGGTGTTGTTGAACATCGCCCGGGGGTTCCACGCGCTGATCAGCAGCGACGAGTCGGTCAAGCTGAGCCGGCTGATCATTGCCCTGGGCAGCCAGGACCCAGGGTTCGGCCAGTACTTCTGGGAAGCCGGGCCCAAGCGGGTGCTGGGTGAAATGGAGGCATTGCTGCGCTGCGTCGGCGAGCGGGGGCTGTTGCGCATCGACAACCCGTGGCGCGCGGCCGAGCATTTCTTCTGCCTGGTCAAGGGGGCGCCGGACTATCGCCTGCTGCTGGGCTGCGCGCCGCCCCTGCAAGGAGATGAGGCCGAGGCGCATGTGCGGGAAGTGGTCGGGTTGTTCATGCGGGCCTATCGAATCCAGTAGCCCGCAGCAGCGGCGGCACGGGACAAGTGGGGGTGGGAGGCACCCCTCATACTCGGTTATACTCGCGGGCTTTTCACCGAATTCGCACGAGAGCCGCGCACCCATGGAAATCCAACCGATCCTGAACACCATCAAGGACCTTACCGAGCGTTCCCAGTCCATTCGGGGGTATCTTTGACTACGATCAAAAAGCTGACCGCCTGATCGAAGTCAACCGCGAACTGGAAGACCCTGCCGTCTGGAGCAAGCCCGAATATGCCCAGGGGCTGGGCCGCGAGCGCGCCATGCTGGCGCAGGTCGTCGAGACCCTGGACAAACTGTCCGGCGGCCTGGCCGACTGCAAGGACCTGCTCGACATGGCCGTCGAGGAAAATGACGAAGGCGCCGTAGGCGACGTCGTGACCGAGCTGGAGGGCCTGGAAGAACGCCTGGCACAGCTTGAGTTCCGTCGCATGTTCAGCGGCGAGATGGACATGAACAACGCCTACCTGGACATCCAGGCCGGCTCCGGTGGTACCGAGGCGCAGGACTGGGCCAACATCCTGCTGCGCATGTACCTGCGCTGGGCCGACAAGCGCGGTTTCGACGCCACCATCATGGAACTGTCCGAGGGTGAAGTCGCCGGTATCAAGGGCGCCACCGTGCACATCAAGGGCGAATACGCGTTCGGCTGGCTGCGTACCGAGATCGGCGTGCACCGCCTGGTGCGCAAGAGCCCGTTCGACTCCGGTGCCCGTCGCCATACCTCGTTCTCGGCGGTGTTCGTGTCGCCCGAGATCGACGACAAGGTCGAGATCGAGATCAACCCGGCTGACCTGCGCATCGATACCTACCGCTCCTCCGGTGCCGGTGGCCAGCACGTAAACACCACCGATTCGGCAGTGCGTATCACCCACGTGCCGACCAACACCGTGGTCAGTTGCCAGAACGAACGCTCCCAGCACGCCAACAAGGACACCGCCATGAAGATGCTGCGGGCCAAGTTGTACGAGATGGAGATGCAAAAGCGCAACGCCGCCTCGCAGGCGCTGGAAGACAGCAAGTCGGATATCGGCTGGGGCCACCAGATCCGCTCCTACGTACTCGATGACTCGCGTATCAAGGACCTGCGTACCGGCGTCGAGCGCAGCGACTGCCAGAAGGTCCTGGATGGCGACCTCGACCAATACCTGGAAGCGAGCCTCAAGCAGGGGCTTTGAACCGCACACCGATACCGCGATGCAAGCTACGGCCCGTTCCCCGAGCGGGCCTGCCCAGGCCACCGAAGCGCCGCGATCCCTGCCTGGCAGGGGCAACGAACCCGTGATGGAAAGATTGACGACATGAGCGACCTCAACACCGCACCGCAAGACCTGCAACAGGAAGAAAACGCCCTGATCGCCCTGCGCAAGGAAAAACTTGCCGCCGAGCGCGCCAAGGGCCAGGCCTTCCCCAACGACTTCCGCCGCGACAGCTATTGCGACGACCTGCAGAAGCAGTACGTCGACAAGACCAAGGAAGAGCTGGAAGCTGCAGCGATCCCGGTCAAGGTCGCCGGCCGCATCATGCTCAACCGTGGCTCGTTCATGGTCATCCAGGACATGACCGGGCGCATCCAGGTCTACGTCAACCGCAAGACCCTGCCGGAAGAAACCCTGGCCGCGGTCAAGACCTGGGACCTGGGCGACATCATCAGCGCCGAAGGCACCCTGGCCCGTTCCGGCAAGGGTGACCTGTACGTCGAGATGACCGACGTGCGCCTGCTGACCAAGTCGCTGCGCCCACTGCCAGACAAGCACCACGGCCTGACCGACACCGAGCAGCGCTACCGCCAGCGCTACGTCGACCTGATGGTCAACGAGGACACCCGCAAGACCTTCCGCGTGCGTTCCCAGGTGATCTCGCACATCCGCAACTTCCTGGCCAAGCGTGACTTCCTCGAAGTCGAGACGCCGATGCTGCAGACCATCCCCGGCGGCGCCGCGGCCAAGCCGTTCGAGACCCATCACAACGCCCTGGACATGGCCATGTTCCTGCGCATCGCGCCGGAGCTGTACCTCAAGCGCCTGGTGGTCGGCGGCTTCGAGAAGGTGTTCGAGATCAACCGCAACTTCCGCAACGAAGGCGTCTCGACCCGGCACAACCCCGAGTTCACCATGCTCGAGTTCTACCAGGCCTATGCCGACTACAAGGACAACATGGACCTCACCGAGGAGCTGTTCCGCGAGCTGGCGCAGCTGGTCCTGGGCAGCACCGACGTGCCGTACGGCGACAAGGTGTTCCATTTCGGCGAGCCATTCGCCCGCCTGACCGTGCTCGAGGCCATCCTCAAGTACAACCCGGACATCACCGAGGCCGACCTGCAGGACGTCGACAAGGCCCGTGAAATCGCCAAGCGAGCCGGCGCCAAGGTGCTGGGCCACGAGGGCCTGGGCAAGCTGCAGGTGATGATTTTCGAGGAGTTGGTGGAGAGCAAGCTGGAGCAGCCGACCTTCATCACCGAGTATCCGTTCGAAGTCTCGCCGCTGGCCCGTCGCAACGACCAGAATCCGAGCGTCACCGACCGTTTCGAGCTGTTCATCGGTGGCCGCGAGATCGCCAATGCCTACTCCGAGCTCAATGACGCCGAGGACCAGGCCGAGCGCTTCATGGCCCAGGTGGCCGAGAAGGACGCCGGCGACGACGAAGCCATGCACTACGACGCCGACTTCGTCCGCGCCCTGGAGTACGGCATGCCGCCGACCGCCGGCGAAGGCATCGGCATCGACCGCCTGGTGATGCTGCTGACCAACTCGCCGTCGATCCGCGATGTGATCCTGTTCCCGCACATGCGTCCACAGGCCTGAGCATCCTGAACAAGCCGCCTTTCGAGGCGGCTTTTCTTTGGGCGACAAGCGACAAGCTGCACGCCACAGGAAAGCGCCATTCGGCATGCACCGCGCCGGTCAGTTAAGATTTCCAGCTGTCATTTGGGGCCACTTCGCTGCCCTATCGCCGGCAGGCCCCCACATGGTTCGGCGCAGACCTCAAGAGCAGCGCGGTCCTTGTGGGAGCTGGCTTGCCAGCGATGGGCTGCAAGGCAGCCCCGGCTCTGTGCACAGGCTTTTTCTTGTAGCTTGCCGCTTGCAGCTTGCATCCCACCGCTTCCACATTCAGAGGTACCCGACGTGACACCCGCAATGGCCCAACAAGGCGCGGCAGGCGTGGCCACCGCCGTCGCCGAAAGCGTGCAGTACCAAGGGCGCAAGACCGCCCGCCAGGGCAGCGAACAGCGCCGCCAGCAGATTCTCGACGCCGCCATGCGCATCGTCGTGCGCGATGGCGTGCGTGGCGTGCGCCACCGGGCGGTGGCCGCCGAGGCGGGAGTGCCACTATCGGCCACCACCTACTACTTCAAGGACATCGAGGACCTGCTCACCGATACCTTCGCCCAGTACGTCGAGCGCAGCGCCGCGTACATGGCCAAGCTGTGGGCCAATACCGAGGTGGTATTGCGCCAGTTGCTCGCCCAGGGCGACGGCAGCCCGCAGTCGCGTGCACGCTTGGCCGACGAGGTGGCACGCATGACCGCCGACTACGTCAGCCGCCAGTTCCACAGCCGCCGCGACTTCCTCATGGCCGAGCAGGCCTTCCGCCAGGAGGCGCTGCTGTGCCCGCGCCTGGCCGAGCTGGTGTGTGCCCACGAGCAGATCCTCCTGCAGGGTGCGCGGCAGATGCTCCAGGTCGTCGGGTCGCGCCATCCCGAGCAGGATGCCCAGATGTTGACGGCGATAATCGAGCAGATGGAATATCAGTGCCTGCTCAAGGACGCGAATTCTCAAGCCGATGGGCAGATGCTCGCTATCCTTACCCGGTACCTGCATCTGGTGCTGGCATCGGCCTGAGCTGCGAGCGGCCCGGGCTGGCCCCGACCTTTTCAAGGAGAACCCGATGAAAGCCTGGCGTGTGGTGTTGTTGACCTTGTCATTCCTGCTGCTGGGCGGCTGTCTGGTGACCTTCCACGAACCCTTGCCCAGCAACCAGGCCGCGCCCAGGGAACTGCTCGGCAAATGGAGCAGCAAGGACGCCTGGGGCGAGCCCCTGACACTGGCCATCAGCCGCAGCGGCGCCGATGCCTACCGGGCAGTGGCCACGGCCAAGGGCAAGGCCCCCGAGGAATACGTCTTCACCGTCTCCCGCCATGGCAACCGCTGGTACCTGTCGGCAGGCGTGCCCAAGCGCCTGGGTGGCAACTTCCTGATCGGCGGTTTCGAAGTGATCGACGGCAAGGAACTGGTGGTCTACAACCTCGATGTCGACCAGGTCCAGGAGGCGGTGGGGCAGAAGGAACTGAGCGGGCGCAGCACCGAGGGGCTGGAGGACAACGGCCCGGGCGTGCTGATCGACAGCCCGGCGGAGCGGGTCCTGGCCTACCTGGACGATCCGGCCAATTCCGACCTGTTCGTCGAAGTGGCGCGTTTCCAGCGCGTGGGCAGATAAGCGATCCGAGCAAGGAGTCCCGGGGTGGACGAGTACCAGCAGACCATACGCACGCTGTCCGATCGCATCGTCGCGGCGCAGACCCCCATCCGCGTACTCGATGCGGTGAAGTGGGACGACAACATCCGCCAGGGCTTCCTCAAGGCCAAGGGCAAGGAGCCGCCTGCGGTGGACCGTGCCTACTACCAGGGGCGGCCCCTGTCGTTCGACTCCGCCGCGGTGAAGTCGGAATTCCAGAGCATCGAGCGTGACATCACCCGCCAGCTCGGCCAGTTCAATCCGGTCGGCCAGATCATGCGGCGGATGTGCAAGGAGTACCGCATGGTGGTGCGCATGCTCGAGGCGCGCGGCACCGAAGACTTCGGCCTGATCTCCCAGGAGCTGTATGGCGCGGCCTCCGATGCCTTCCATGCCGGCGACCCGACGCTCGCCGACCTGGGCCTGATGCTCTCGGACTACCTCAACAACATCGACGGCCGCGGCGACCTCAAGGACGAGCCGAAGAACCTGACCGCCAAGGAAGCCGTGGAGATCCTCCAGCGACGGCTGAACAAGGTGTTCGGCGAGGCCGAAGAGACCATCCGCGTGTTCGAGTCCGACGGCATCGTCGCCGATGCCGCGGCCGGTGCCGACTACATCAAGGTGCGCGCCGACGCCCTGTTCAACAATCGCGACGTGCGCGCCCTGGAGGTGCACGAGGGGTTGGTGCACGTGGGCACCACCCTCAACGGCCTCAACCAGCCGATCTGCACCTTCCTGGCCAAGGGGCCGCCCTCCTCGACCGTGACCCAGGAGGGCCTGGCCATCCTCATGGAGGTGATCGCCTTCGCCTCCTACCCCAGCCGCCTGCGCAAGCTGACCAACCGCACCCGGGCCATCCACATGGTCGAGGAAGGCGCGGACTTCCTGCAGGTCTACGAGTTCTTCCGTGGCCAGGGCTTCGAGATGGCGCAGAGCTACAGCAACGCGAGCCGGGTGTTCCGTGGCTCGGTGCCCGATGGCCTGCCGTTCACCAAGGACTTGTCCTACCTCAAGGGCTTCATCATGGTTTACAACTACATTCAGTTGGCCGTGAAGAAGGGCAAGCTGGAGCAGATCCCCCTGTTGTTCTGCGGCAAGACCACCCTGGAAGACATGCGTACCCTGCGCCAGCTGGTCGAGGAAGGCCTGGTGGAGCCGCCCAAGTACCTGCCGGAGCAGTTCCGCGACCTCAATGCGCTGTCGGCCTGGATGTGCTTCTCCAACTTCCTCAACCACCTGAGCCTGGACCGTATTGAAGCCGACTACGCGAACATTCTCTGACGCCTGCCGCGGCCTGTGCCTGGGGCTGCTGTTGCTCGGCGTGGGCGGCTGCAGCAGCCTGCTGTTCTACCCGGAACCGGGCCAGCCGTTCACCCCCGAGAAGGCGCGCCTGGCCTTTCGCGAGGTGTCGCTGGTCACCGCCGACGGCGTGCGCCTGCACGGCTGGTGGCTACCGGCCAAGGCGGGGGTCGAGGTGAAGGGCACGGTGCTGCACCTGCACGGCAATGGCGGCAACCTGGCCTGGCACCTGGGTGGCAGCTACTGGTTGCCGGAACAGGGCTACCAGGTGCTGATGATCGATTACCGCGGCTATGGCCTGTCCCAGGGCAAGGCGCGCCTGCCGGATGTCTACCAGGACATCGCCGCAGCCCTGGACTGGCTCGACAAGGCGCCCGAGGTCGAGGGCAAGCCGCTGGTGCTGCTGGGCCAGAGCCTGGGCGGGGCCATGGCCATCCATTACCTGGCTGCCCACCCCGAACAACGCCAGCGTTTCAGTGCGCTGGTGTTCGACGGTGTGCCGGCCAGCTACCGCGAGGTGGGGCGCTTCGCCCTGGGGGCGTCCTGGCTGACCTGGCCGTTGCAGGTGCCGTTGTCCTGGCTGGTTCCGGACGGTGACAGTGCGATCCGCTCGATCGAGCGCCTGGACAGCCCGCCCAAGCTGTTCTTCCACAGCATCGACGACAACCTGGTGCCCATGGACAACGCCATCCGCCTGTACCAGCACGCCCCCCCGCCACGGGTGTTGCAACTGACCCGAGGTGGCCACGTACAGACCTTCGCCGACCCGACGTGGCGCCAGGTGATGCTGCGTTTTCTTGACGATCCGAGCCATTTCAACGGCCTTCGGCGCTTGGCCGAAGTCCCCAACTACCCTGACGAGAAGAACGCGCAATGAGTGAAGAACGCAACGCCATCCCGCTGATCCTGACCGCCGTCGGCAGCATCATCGTGACGGTCGGGACCCTCTGGTACTACGGCTACGTGCATTTCGCCAAGCCCGAGGATGCCCTGTTGCTGCAGGACTACACCATGCTCAAGACCATCCCCGGCGAGGACTACAAGGTCTCCCTCGCCCCCGCTCCCCAGGTCGCCCAGTGCATCGACGGCGTGCTGGTGCTGTTCGACACCCAACAGAAGGGCCTGACCGGCGTGCTGGTGGACAACCGCAAGCGGGCGATCCGCTGCATGGGGCAGGAGACGCCGCAGCAGGTGCAGTGATCGAGGTATCCCAGGCCGCTTCGCCCCCACAGGCCCCCGGCAATGCCCACGAAGCATGTGTCATGCAGTGGGTGCGGCCTTGTGTCGCGAAAGGGCCGCAACGCGGCCCCACGCTTTCGAGGCGCTACAAGCTTCAGCGCACGTGGCTCACCGAACGCGGCTGCACCGGTTGGTTGTCGTTGGAGATGGTCACCTCCACCCGACGGTTCTGGGCACGGCCGGAGTTGGTGGTGTTATCGGCCACCGGGTATTCCTTGCCATAACCCTGGGCGACGATGCGTGCCGGATCGACCCCGGCGCGTACCAGCGCCATGCGCACACTGTTGGCACGGCGCTCGGACAGGCCCTGGTTGTAGCTGGCCGAGCCGACGCTGTCGGTGTAACCCTCGACGATCACCTTGCGCTCAGGGTTTTCCTGGAGGAACTGGGCGAGCTTGGTGATGTTGGGGAAGGCGCTGCTCTTGAGTTCGGACTTGTTGAAGTCGAACAGCACGTCGCCGAAGGTCACCAAGGTCCCGCGATCGGTCTGCTTGGCGTTGAGGCTCTCCTGCAGCTTGCGGATCTGCGCGTCGCGGGCGTCCAGGCGGGCCTGGGCGCGATGGGCAGAGGCATTCTTCAGTTCGTTCTCGGCCGAACGCAGGGCGATGGTCTGCTTGGCCACTTCGACGCGCTGGTTGGTCAGGTAGGCCAGTTGGTCGACCTTCTTCTCGTCCTCGCGGTCCAGGTAGGCCTTGTCGGCCTTGTTCAGCCAGTCCTGGGCGTCCTTGGTCTCGAGGGCCGCCAGCTTGCTGGCCTGCGGATCGCTCTGCAGCGCGGAGAAGTTGGTGCGGGCCGACTCAAGGTTCGGGTTCGGGTCATGGGAGCAGGCAGCCAGGCCTACGCTCAGGGCCAGCAGGGCGGGAATCATGACGTAGTTGCGCATAGTGTTCATCCTTTGATCGTTAGCGAAGGCTCAAGGTGGCGGGACAACGCTCATTCAGCGCTGCGCAGGCCTTCCTCACGCAAGTCCTGGACACCCTGGCGGGCATCCTGCAGGGCCTTCTCGGCCTTGGCGGCCTGCGCCTTGCGTTCGGCGACGCGGGCGTCCCACTCGGCCTGTTCGGCCAGGCGCCTGGCTTCGTCGTACTTCTTGTCGTGCATGGCGATCTCGGCCTGCTTGAACTTGTCCTGGGCCGCCTTCATTTCCACCGCTGCGAACTCGGTGCCACCGGCACTGACGGCGGAATTCACCGCGGACTGGGTGACGGCATACTGCTCGGTGGGCGGGTTGCCCGCGCAGCCGGCCAGCAGCAGGCTGCTACCCAGCGCCAGCGCAGCCAGCCTGAGCCCGCGCAGGTGAGTGGGTGAAGGTTTCAACGTGCGGGTCTTCATGGTGGTCAGCTCCATTGGATCACTCCTGATAACGACGATGTCCGTAGCACTCCATCGCTCTTTCCCTGTCATCCGCGAGCACTCAGCCGAACTGTGCACAACGCCAGGTGTGCAGGGTTTTAGCGTGATGGCTATTGGCTGTGACTGAGGCGTTTTTCGAATAGTTCAGAAAAAATCACCCAAAACGGGTGACTTTTTCTGACTGACAAGTCAGTGTTTTTCCGGGAACTTCCAGGCCGCGCGGCGGTATCCAGGGCGCCTGGCGCGCCGCTGGAACTCAGCCCTGGTTGTCTTCGCCCGCCTTGCCCAGCGCGGCTTGCAGGTGACGCCGGGACAGGGCCAGGAAGCGTGGCGTGGGGCCGATGTCTTCGTACAACGGGTCGCCTTCTTCATCCGTGGCGATCACCTGTTGGCCCTTGACGTAGGGGAAGCTGGCCTCCAATTCCTCGAGCGCCGCGGCGACCAGTTCGCCGAGCAGCTCCTCGGTGCTGCGCTTGGGGTACATCTCGGTCAGCGCGGCCAGGCGCGCCTCGGATTCCAGGTCCAGATGCAGGACGTGCCCGGTGGGGCTCAGCCGGCCCGTGGCATCTTGTTCCCAGCGCTGGACGAGTTCGCGGATTTTCATGATGACCTCTGCACGCAACCTGAAATGAGGCATCGCCTGGGATGCCCTGCATTCACTTTAGTCGCTGAGCGCAAGCTTCGAGCGGCAAGCGAATCATGCACGGGCCGCTTTTACTTGCAGCTTGCCGCTTGTCCCCATCGCCCGGCTTGCCAGGCCGGCCCCGCTGTAGGCACTCTTGGGCAAGAGTTCCTGGGCGATGCGCGGGCCGACCGCGCCGGAGAGAGGGCCGATGACCGATATCGATGCACGCTTGCGAGAGGATGTCCACCTGTTGGGAGAGCTGCTCGGCGAAACCATTCGCCAGCAGCATGGCGATGCCTTCCTGCAGAAGATCGAGGACATCCGCCACAGTGCCAAGGCCGACCGCCAAGGCGGGGCCGAACAGTTGAGTTCGACCCTCGCCGACCTTGCCGACGACGACCTGCTGCCGGTGGCGCGGGCCTTCAACCAGTTCCTCAATCTGGCCAATATCGCCGAGCAGTACCAGTTGATCCGGCGCCGCGACGCTGGGCGCCCCGAGCCCTTCGAGGCACGCGTGCTACCTGAGCTGCTGGCGCGCCTGAAGCAGGCCGGGCACGGCGACGAGGCCCTGGCCAGGCAACTGGGCAAGCTGGACATCCAGCTGGTGCTCACCGCCCACCCCACCGAGGTGGCACGCCGGACCCTCATCCAGAAATACGACGCCATCGCCGGCCAACTGGCGGCCCAGGATCATCGCGACCTGACGCCCGCCGAGCGCGGCCAGGTGCGTGAGCGCCTGCGCCGGCTGATCGCCGAGGCCTGGCACACCGAAGAGATCCGGCGCAGCCGGCCGACCCCGGTGGACGAGGCCAAGTGGGGCTTCGCGGTGATCGAGCATTCGCTCTGGCAGGCCATTCCCAACCACCTGCGCAAGGTCGACAAGGCCCTGTTCGAGGCCACCGGCCTGCACCTGCCGCTGGAGGCCGCGCCAGTCCGCTTCGCCTCGTGGATGGGCGGCGACCGCGACGGTAACCCCAACGTGACTGCTGCGGTGACCCGCGAGGTCCTGCTGCTGGCCCGCTGGATGGCGGCCGACCTGTTCCTGCGCGACATCGACTACCTGGCCGCGGAATTGTCCATGCAGCAGGCCAGCGAGGCCCTGCGTGCACAAGTGGGCGACAGCGCCGAGCCCTACCGCACCCTGCTCAAGCGACTGCGCGAACGCCTGCGGGCTACCCGCGCCTGGGCCCAGGCTTCGCTGGGCGCCAGCCAGCCGGTCACCACCGAGGTGCTGGTGGACAACCGCGAGCTGATCGCCCCGCTCGAGCTGTGCTACCAGTCGCTGCACGCCTGCGGCATGGGCGTGATCGCCGATGGCCCGTTGCTCGACAGCCTGCGCCGGGCGGTGACCTTCGGCCTGTTCCTGGTGCGCCTGGACGTGCGCCAGGACGCTGCCCGCCACCGTGACGCGCTGTCCGAGATCACCGACTACCTGGGGCTGGGGCGCTACGCCGAGTGGGACGAGGAGCAGCGCATCGAGTTCCTCCAGGCCGAACTGAAGAACCGCCGTCCCCTGCTGCCGGCGCACTTCCAGCCCCAGGCCGAAACCGCCGAGGTGCTCGCCACCTGTCGCGAGATCGCCGCCGCACCGGCGGCGTCGCTGGGCTCCTACGTGATTTCCATGGCGGGTTCGGCCTCGGACGTGCTGGCGGTGCAGCTACTGCTCAAGGAAGCCGGCCTGACCCGGCCGATGCGCGTGGTACCGCTGTTCGAGACCCTCGCCGACCTGGACAACGCCGGCCCGGTGATGGCGCGCCTGCTCGGCCTGCCGGGCTACCGGGCCAGCCTGCGTGGCCCGCAGGAGGTGATGATCGGCTACTCCGACTCGGCCAAGGATGCCGGCACCACGGCAGCGGCCTGGGCCCAATACCGGGCGCAGGAGGAGCTGGTGCGCATCTGCCGCGAGCACCAGGTCGAACTGCTGCTGTTCCATGGCCGTGGCGGCACCGTCGGCCGTGGCGGCGGCCCGGCCCACGCCGCGATCCTGTCGCAGCCGCCGGGCTCGGTGGCCGGGCGTTTCCGCACCACCGAGCAGGGCGAGATGATCCGCTTCAAGTTCGGCCTGCCGGGCATCGCCGAGCAGAACCTCAACCTGTACCTGGCCGCGGTGCTCGAGGCCACCCTGTTGCCGCCTCCTCCACCGCAACCCGCCTGGCGCGAACTGATGGACCAACTCGCCGCCGATGGCGTCAAGGCCTACCGTGGCGTGGTGCGCGAGAACCCGGACTTCGTCGAGTATTTCCGTCAGTCCACGCCAGAACAGGAATTGGGCCGCCTGCCCCTGGGCAGCCGCCCGGCCAAGCGCCGCGCCGGTGGTATCGAGAGCCTGCGCGCCATCCCCTGGATCTTCGGCTGGACCCAGACGCGCCTGATGCTACCGGCCTGGCTGGGCTGGGAGACCGCCTTGAACAACGCGCTGGCACGTGGCCAGGGCACGCTGCTGGAGCAGATGCGCGAACAGTGGCCGTTCTTCCGTACGCGCATCGACATGCTGGAGATGGTCCTGGCCAAGGCCGACGCCGAGATCGCCAAGGCCTACGACGAACGTCTGGTGCAACCGCAGCTGCGTCCGTTGGGGGTGCATCTACGCGACCTATTGTCGCAGTCGTGCCAGGTCGTGCTGGGGCTGACCGGGCAGCCGGTGCTACTGGCGCACAGCCCCGAGACCCTGAAGTTCATCAGCCTGCGCAACACCTACCTGGACCCGCTGCACCTGCTCCAGGCCGAGTTGCTGGCGCGTTCGCGCAGCCGCGAAGCCGCTCTGGACAGCCCGTTGGAGCAAGCCTTGCTGGTCACCGTGGCGGGGATCGCCGCTGGCCTGCGCAACACCGGTTGAAGTGTCGCAAGCAGGGTCGCGCCCGGGGGGCATAGGCCCTTCGAGCGAGGGAGGCGAAGCCGGTTGCGCCGGGCGCAACCCGCTCGCCCCCAGGGGGCAAGTGGCGATTTCCTGCCACCTGGCGGCGCTTGTCTGCTTGCCGGGCGCTGTGTATCTTGAGCAGCCTTTTGACCGATTTTCGGTCTCACCCGATTTTTCGGAGTTGGCCCTGAGCGCCGAATCCGTTGATTCACATAGAAAAATATGAGGAGCACAAGATGCGCGTAATTCTGCTGGGAGCTCCCGGGGCCGGTAAAGGTACTCAGGCAAAGTTCATCACCGAGAAGTTCGGTATTCCACAGATCTCCACCGGTGACATGCTGCGTGCCGCCGTCAAGGCCGGCACCCCGCTGGGCCTGGAGCTCAAGAAAGTCATGGATGCCGGCCAACTGGTCTCCGACGAGCTGATCATCAGCCTGGTCAAGGAACGCATCGCCCAGCCCGACTGCGCCAAGGGCTTCTTGTTCGACGGTTTCCCACGCACCATTCCGCAGGCTGAAGCCATGGTCGCCGCCGGTGTCGAGATCGACGCCGTGGTCGAAATCGCCGTCGACGACGAAGAGATCGTCGGGCGCATGGCCGGCCGTCGCGTGCACCTGGCCTCGGGCCGTACCTACCACATCCAGTACAACCCGCCCAAAGTGGAAGGCAAGGACGACGTCACTGGCGAAGACCTGATCCAGCGCGACGACGACAAGGAAGAGACCGTACGTCATCGCCTGTCGGTCTACCACAGCCAGACCAAGCCGCTGGTGGACTTCTACCAGAAGCTGTCGGCCGCCAACGGCGGCAAGCCGAAGTACAGCCACATCGAAGGCGTCGGCTCGGTCGAAGCCATCACCGACAAGGTGCTGGCAGCCCTGAGCTGATTCGCCTCGCAACTTCACGACGGCCCGCTTGCGGGCCGTTGTCGTTTATACTGCCGCTCTTTCACCTCTCGCCTGGAATACCGTTCGATGACCACCTTGCTGGCCCTGGATACCGCCACCGAAGCCTGTTCCGTCGCCCTGCTGCATGACGGCAAGGTGACCAGCCACTACGAGGTGATCCCACGGCTGCATGCGCAGAAGCTGCTGCCGATGATCAAGCAGTTGCTGGCCGAGTCCGGCGTGGCTCTCAACGCCCTGGACGCCATCGCCTTCGGCCGTGGCCCAGGCGCGTTCACCGGCGTGCGCATCGCCATCGGCGTGGTCCAGGGCCTGGCGTTCGCCCTCGAGCGTCCAGTGTTGCCGGTGTCCAACCTGGCCGCGCTGGCCCAGGGCGCCCTGCGCGAGCGAGGCGCACAGCAGGTGGCCGCGGCCATCGATGCGCGCATGGACGAGGTGTATTGGGGCTGCTACCAGGCCTGCGACGGCGAGATGCGCCTGGTCGGCCAGGAGGCGGTGCTGGCGCCGGAGCGGGCGGCGTTGCCGCAAGGCGCCAGCGGCCAGTGGTTCGGCGCCGGGAGCGGCTGGGGCTACGCCGAACGGCTGGGCGCCGCGGTGAATGCCAGCGACGCCAGCCGGCTGCCCAATGCCCTGGACATCCTCGGCCTGGCCGGTTTTGCCTGGGCCCGTGGCGAGGCGATCAGCGCCGAGCAGGCGCAGCCGGTCTACCTGCGCGATAATGTAGCCACGCCCAAGGCGCGTTGAGCGCTGTTCGTCGGCTATCGCCGATGACGATAAAACCTTTTGCGCGAACTGTGGTCCAGTTATCAATCGGGCATTAGCGACGGATCTCTGATGCTGCTAAATTGCCATCACTGACCCTGAGTGCCCATTCATGCGTATCGACGGCTTCTCCTCGCAGTCCTATCCGATCCGGCGCCCGCCGCGCCAGGCCCCTGTGCGCGACGAGTCGATCGAGGACGCCGAACTGCTCGACGAAGCCGAAGCCTCCCAGCCGAACCGCGTCAATCGCCGCCCGGGCGGCCTGCCGGCGCGCCAGCAGGACATGATCTTCCCGCGTGCCCGTGACCGGCGCACCGCCACCGCCCTGGCCAGTTACCTGGCCACGGCCGGCTTCACCGACTGGGAGATGGAAGTAGAGGGGCTGGACCTGTACATTTGAGGCATGAATCCATCGCCTCTGCCTTATTTCCTCGGTTGTCCCTCCTGGAGCGAAAACGCCTGGCGCGACTACCTCTACCCCGCCGATGCCCGTCCCACCGAATACCTCGGCCTGTACAGCCAGGTCTTCAATGCCGTCGAAGGCAACACCACCTTCTATGCCCGCCCTGCCCCTGCCACGGTGCAACGCTGGGCCCAGGTCATGCCGGCACACTTTCGCTTCACCGCCAAGTTTCCGGGTGATGTCAGCCATGCGGGGGACCTGGGCGAACAGCTGGAGTCGGCGATCGACTTCACCCGCCTGCTGGCACCGCTGGGCGAGCGCGTTTCACCCTACTGGCTGCAGTTGCCGGCGCTGTTCGGCCCATCGCGCCTCGCCGAACTGAGCCACTTTCTCGACCGGATCGGCAAGCCGCTGGCCGTCGAAGTGCGCCATGACGCCTTCTTCGCCCGTGGCGAGGAGGAGCGCCAGCTCAATCGCCTGCTGCACGAACGGGGTGTGGAGCGCATTTGCCTGGATCCGCGTGCGCTGTTCAGCTGCACCTCGCGCGAGGCGGGCGTGTTGCATGCGCAAGCCAAGAAACCACGGGTACCGCCGCGCCCTGCGGCGTTCAGCCAGTCTCCCCAAGTGCGCTTCATCGGCCATCCGGAGCTGGAGGCCAACGAAAGCTTCCTTACCCCCTGGGTGGAAAAAGTCGCTGCCTGGATCGAGGAAGGGCGCAGCCCCTACGTGTTCCTGCACACCGCCGACAACCGCCTGGCCGCCGCCCTCGCCCAGCGTTTTCACCAGCGCCTGATGGCGCGCCTGCCTGGCCTTGCCCCGCTGCCGGAATTGCCGCGCGCTCCAGAGGTCGAACAACTGGGGCTACTCTGACGACTCCTTCATCTGCCGGAGGTTATGACCATGGATGTGCAAACCCTGCGAGCCGAAGCCTTCAAGGCACTGCACGAACGTGAAGGCACCTTCGTCATTCCCAACCCATGGGACGCAGGCTCTGCGCGGCTGCTGGCCAGCCTGGGCTTCGAAGCACTCGCCACCACCAGCGCGGGCCTGGCGTTCAGCCTGGGGCGACCGGATGCGGAAGGCGCCCTGACCCTGGACGAAACCCTGGAGAACGCCAGGGCGATCGTCGACGCCACTGCGCTGCCAGTGGCCGCCGACCTGGAAAATGGCTTCGGCGACCTGCCGCAGGACTGCGCCCTGGCCATCGCCCGTGCTGCCGAGGCCGGCCTGGTGGGCGGCTCGATCGAAGATGCCACGGGGCGCAGCGATACGCCGATCTACGACTTCGCCCTGGCGGTCGAGCGGGTACGCGCCGCAGTGCAGGCCGCGCGCGAGCTCCCCTTCCCCTTCACCCTCTGTGCCCGTGCCGAGAACCTGCTGCATGGGCGCCTGGACCTGGACGACACCATCCGGCGCCTGCAGGCCTATGCCGAGGCAGGCGCAGACGTGCTGTATGCCCCGGGGCTGCGCAGCGTCGACGAGATCCGGGCGGTGGTCCAGGCGGTGGCGCCAAAGCCGGTGAACGTACTGATGGGCATGCCCGGGGTGCCGCTGGGCGTGAACCAGTTGCAGGACCTGGGCGTGCGGCGCATCAGCGTCGGTTCGTCGCTGGCCCGGGCGGCATTGGGGGCATTGCGGCAGGCGGCAATGGAGATTCGCGACCAGGGCACCTTCGGTTATGGCGAGCAGGCGCTGCCGTTCGCCCAGCTCAACGACCTGTTCCGCCGCTGAGGCCGCATGCGCGCAGCGCCAGTACTGCTGGGCGGCCTGCTGTTGGTAGCGGGCCTGGCCTGGTACCTCGGCTGGCGGCCGCCTGCGTCATGGAACCCCTGGGCAGCGCTGGACGTGCGCCAGCCGCCGAACCTGCTGACGCCCTACAAGCTATCGCGCCTGCGCGACGATCCCGGCTTGTGCCGCCAGGTGCTGGCGACCTCTGCCCTGCGCTATCGCCCACAGGCGGACAGCCCGGCGACGGCCTCCTGTCCGTTGCAAAATGTCTTGCGCATCGAAGGCGGCCAGGCGCGGCTGAGCAGTAGTTTCCTGGCCTCCTGCCCGTTGGCGGTGGCTTATGCGCTGTTCGAGACCCATGGCTTGCAACCTGCGGCGCAGCGGGTGTTCGGCCAACCCGTGGTGCAGGTGGATCACCTGGGCAGCTTCGCCTGCCGCAACGTCTATCACCGCAAGCAGGGGCGCCTGAGCCAGCATGCCACGGCCGATGCGCTGGACATCAGCGGCTTTCGCCTGGGCGATGGCCAGCGCATCGTGCTGGCGCGCGACTGGCAGGGGGACGGGCAGAAGGCAGCGTTTCTACGCCAGGTGCGGGACGCTGCCTGCGACAGCTTCAACACGGTGCTGGGGCCCGACTACAACGCCGCGCACCATAACCATTTTCACCTGGACATGGGGTTCTGGCAGGTCTGCCGCTGAACTCAGGCGTGCAGGCGGACGTTGTTCAGCACCACCGGGCGCGCCCAGTGGGTGTCGAACGCCAGGTCGTTCTGCTGCTGGGCCAGGGTGGTTTCGTCGTAGGGTTCCGGGGCCTTGTCCAGCAGTTCCATCTCGAATTCGGCGATGGGCAGGAACAGCGGGCGTGGCGACGGCGCCGGCCCAGGCTCTGGGAGGGGATGGCCCTGGCTCATGACTACCGGGCGCAGCCAGCTGTTGTTCAGGTCGAGCTGACGCTGCTGCTCGATCAGCTCGGCGGTGCTGAAGGGCTCGGGGGCCTTTTCCAGCAGTTGCGGTTCGAATTCGGCCTTGGGCAGGAACAGCGGCTCGGGCGGCTTGACCTCCCTGTCCTGCACGTCGCATGCGCGCTGGAGGCGGATCTGCGCCAGGGCCTGCACGCCACCGATCGGCTCACCGCTTCGCTCGTCGTACTGCTCCAGGGCCTGGCGGGCGGGGTCTGCCTCCTGCCCTTGCTGCTCGGCCAGGGCGCGGGCGAAAAAATCCTGCCACAGGTGGCTGACGCCCCCGAGTGCCTGGGTGTTCTGCCGACCGTAGTTGCCGACGGGCGACAGGTAGGTCAAGCCGATGGGAAGGGTTTCTGACATGGCAGTCGCGCGCGTTGTGCTCTGGCAGAATAGCGAGTACTGCGTATATCGGCCGTGGCCGGGGTTTCATTAATTTTTTCGGATGCGGGTACGGATGGTAGAGCAAGAGCAAGGCACAGGTATCAGGGTCGAGGCGTTGTCGGCTGAATTCCAGGCGCAGGCCGTGGCATGGGCCGAGCGCCTGGGCCTGCCGCTTGCGGACGATACGGCGGGTTTCGCCGTGCAGGTCGGTGCCAATGGCCTGCAGATCCAGCAACTGGGGCCGCAGGCGCCGGGGCCGGTGCGGGTGGACTTCGTCGAGGGCCAGGCAGCCCACCGGCGCCTCTATGGCGGTGGCAACGGGCAAATGATCGCCAAGGCCGTGGGCATCGCCCAGGGCATACGGCCGCAGGTGCTGGATGCCACGGCGGGGCTGGGCAAGGATGCGTTCGTCCTGGCCAGCCTCGGTTGCCAGATGACCCTGATCGAACGCCAGCCGCTGATCGCCGCGTTGCTCGAGGATGGCCTGGCACGGGCCCGGGACGACGAGGACGTGGCGGCGATCGTCGGGCGCATGCGCCTGCTCACGGGCAACGCCATCGAGCGCATGCGTGGCTGGGAGGGCGAGCCACCCCAGGTCATCTACCTCGACCCGATGTTCCCGCATCGGGACAAGAGCGCCCTGGTGAAGAAGGAAATGCGCGTGTTTCGGCCGCTGGTCGGCGATGACCTGGATGCGCCGGCGTTGCTCGAGGCAGCGCTGGCGTTGGCTTCGCACCGGGTGGTGGTCAAGCGGCCGCGCAAGGCCCCCATTATCGAGGGGCCCAAGCCTAGCCATAGCCTGGAGGGGAAATCGAGCCGGTATGACATCTACCCGAAGAAGGCGCTCAAGGCCTGATCGGGCTGGGCTTGGGGCTGCCTTGCAGCCCATCGCCGGCAAGCCCACCACACGGTTCTCTACATGGCACCCCATGCGTGAGCACCAGTGCCCCTGTGGCCGGCTTGCCGGCGATGGGGCGCGAAGCGCCCCCAATGCCGCTTAACCGACTGGCATTAGGCAATGCCCTCTATCACAGCATCACTGCCCGGCGGCAAGCCTGACCTGCTCCTCCAGCTCCTGGCGCAGGGTCGGCTCCAGGCGCAGCTGGCGTGCCAGTTCGTCCAGGTAGGCACGCTCCATGAAGTTCTCCTGGTCGACCATCATCACGCTGGCCAGGTACATCTCGGCAGCCATCTCCGGCGTCTGCGCGGCACTGGCCACCTCGGCCGGGTCCAGCGGCTTGTTCAGCTCGGCGTGCAGCCAGTGCTGCAGCTCGCGATCGTCGTCGAGCCTGACGAATTCGCCCTCGATCAAGGCACGTTCGCGCTCGTCGATGTGGCCATCGGACTTGGCGGCCGCCACCAGGGCACGCAGGACCGCCTGGCTATGCTGCTCGGCCTGGGCCGGCGGCAGGCGATCGAGGGTCCGGGGTTCCTGGGGCTGGCCTTCGCCCTGGCGCGCCTGCCAGTTGCCGTAGGCCTTGTAGGCCAGCACGCCGAGGGCGGCCAGGCCTCCGTAGGTCAGCACCTTGCCGCCGTACTTGCGCGCCTTCTTGTTGCCCAGCAGCAAGCCCATGGCACCGGCTGCCAGGGCACCGCCGCCGGCGCCCGAGAGCAGGCTGCCAAGGCCACCGCCCTTGCCCGCCTGGCCGCCGAGCAGGTCGCCAAGGCCACCGCCCTTGCCCGCCTGGCCGCCGAGCAGGTCGCCAAGGCCAGGCACCTTGCCCGCCCCGCCCTTGCCTTGCTGGTTCTGCAACAGCGTCTGTCCGGACTTGAGCAGTTGGTCGAGCAGGCCACGGGTGTTCATCTGGCGTTACCTCCTGGGGAAAGGAAAACCCCAGAGTAGGCCCGGAGGCTGAATCCTCGCTTAACGCATTTGCATCCGAATGTTGCTCGATGTGTCATTTGTCGCCGGCGGCACCAGCTTCTAGTCTGGTGGATCACGGTCGTGCCGCGCCCACGTGGGTGGTCGTCGCGCGCAAACCCCCTACGGAGGATGGACGCATGCATACCCAAATGCTGATCAACGGTCGCCTGGTGGCCGGCGAAGGCCCCACCTGGACCGTGCTGAACCCGGCCCTGGGCAGCGCCCTGGCGCAGATCGGCGAAGCGACCGAAGCCCAGGTCGACGCCGCCGTGCGTGCCGCCGACCAGGCGTTCGACAACTGGTCGCAGACCAGCCCCAAGGACCGCTCCCTGGCCTTGCTGGCGCTGGCCGATACCCTCGAACGGCATGCCGAGGAACTGGCCCGGCTGGAGTCGCAGAACTGCGGCAAGCCTTTCGCCGCGGTGCTCGGCGACGAGTTACCGGCCATCGTCGACGTATTCCGCTACTTCGCCGGCGCAGCCCGTTGCCTGGGCGGCTCGGCGGCTGGCGAGTACCTGCCGGGGCACACCTCGATGATCCGTCGCGACCCGCTGGGGGTGGTCGCCTCCATCGCGCCGTGGAACTACCCGTTGATGATGCTCGCCTGGAAGGTCGCCCCTGCCCTGGCGGCAGGCAACACCGTGGTGCTCAAGCCTTCGGAGCTGACGCCCCTGACCGCCCTGCGCCTGGCAGAATTGGCCAAGGACATCCTGCCGCCAGGCGTGCTCAACATCCTGTTCGGTCGCGGCCCGACCGTGGGCACACCGCTGGTCACCCATCCCAAGGTACGCATGGTCTCGCTGACCGGCTCGATCCCCACCGGCGCGCACATCATCGGCGCCACGGCCAGCAGCGTGAAGCGCCTGCACATGGAGCTCGGCGGCAAGGCGCCGGTGCTGGTGTTCGACGACGCCGACCTGGACGCCGCCATCGAGGGTATCCGCACCTTCGGTTTCTACAATGCCGGCCAGGACTGCACCGCCGCCTGCCGCCTGTATGTGCAGGACGGTATCTACGAGCGTTTCGTCGAACGCCTGGGCGAGGCGGTGGCCAGCCTCAGGCCTGGCCTGCAGGACGATCCCGAGACCGAGCTGGGGCCGTTGATCAGCGCCCAGCACCGCGACAAGGTCGCCGGCCTGGTGCAGCGGGCCATCGCCCAACCCCACATCCGCCTGGTGACCGGCGGCAAAGCCCTGCCGGGCGAGGGGTTCTACTTCGAGCCGACGGTGCTGGCCGATGCGCTGCAGGATGACGAGATCGTCCGCCACGAAGTGTTCGGCCCGGTGGTCTCGGTGACGCGCTTCAACGATGAAGCCCAGGCCCTGGAGTGGGCCAACGACTCGGACTATGGCCTGGCCTCATCGGTATGGACCCGCGACACCGGCCGCGCCCACCGCCTGGCGGCACGCCTGCAGTACGGCTGCACCTGGGTCAATACCCACTTCATGCTGGTCAGCGAAATGCCCCATGGCGGGCAGAAACACTCGGGGTATGGCAAGGACATGTCCATGTATGGGCTGGAGGACTACACCTGCGTGCGGCATGTGATGATCAGGCATTGAGCCTGGGGCTGCCAAGCAGCCCCAGTGTCACCCGGCATTGGGGCTTGCCCACAAAGGCGCCGATACTATTCCCGCAGGTCTGACTCGTGGATCGGGTTCGCCCGGCTGGTGGCCCGCTGGTATTGCGCCGGCCACGTCGCCTTGTTGCCGCCCAGGTCATCGTCGGCGTGCAACGGCCAGTACGGGTCACGCAGCAGCTCGCGGGCCAGGAAGATGATGTCGGCCTGCCCGGTGCGCAGAATATGCTCGGCCTGGGCCGGTTCGGTGATCATGCCGACAGTGCCGGTAGCGATCTCCGACTCCTTGCGTACCCGCTCGGCAAAACGGGTCTGGTAGCCAGGGCCGGTAGGGATCTCGGCATTGACCGAGGTGCCGCCGGAGGAAACGTCGATCAGGTCCACCCCGATCGCCCGCAGGCGCCGGGCCAGTTCGACGGTTTCGTCCGGATTCCAGCCATCCTCGACCCAATCGGTGGCCGATACCCGCACGAACAACGGCAACTCCTGTGGCCAGACCTTGCGCACCGCCTCGGTCACCTCCAGGGTCAGGCGGATGCGGTTCTCGAAGCAACTGCCATAGCGGTCTCGGCGCTGGTTGCTCAGCGGCGAGAGGAACTGGTGCAGCAGGTAACCATGGGCGGCATGCACTTCGGCCACCTTGAAGCCTGCGCTCAAGGCGCGGCGGGCAGCATCGGCGAATGCCTGGACGATACCGCCGATCTCATCCTCGGTCAGTTCATGGGGTACGGTGTGTTCCGGATCGAAGGCGATCCTCGACGGGCCGACCGGCTGCCAGCCGCCCTCCTCCACGCTGACGCTGCCATGCTTGCCCAGCCAAGGCCGGTAGGTGCTGGCCTTGCGCCCGGCATGGGCCAGCTGGATGCCCGGCACGGCGCCCTGAGCGGTGATGAAGCGGGTGATGCGCTGCAACGGCGGGATCTGTGCATCGTTCCACAGGCCCAGGTCCTCGGCACTGATGCGCCCCTGCGCGGTCACGGCAGTGGCCTCGGTGAACACCAGGCCTGCGCCACCAACGGCACGGCTGCCTAGGTGCACCAGGTGCCAGTCGTTGGCCAGGCCGTCGACGGCGGAATACTGGCACATGGGGGAAACGGCGATGCGGTTGGGCAGGGTCAGCTGACGCAGGGTGTAAGGCTCGAGCAGCAGGCTCATGAGGGCACCTCCCAAGGACTCCAATGGTGATCCGGCCCGGACACTCAATTGCACGTCCCTGGCCCGGGTCCGGTCAATCTTCAGACTAGACCAGATTGGGTGGGGGAGTGGTTCCGTGGGATGTTGGGATCGAGCGCCGCCCGCCCGGCCGCATCGCACGCCATCGCTTTGGCTCGTGGCTCGTGGCTCGACATCGAATCGTACCGGTCGCGCATAGAGCACTTTCGCAGAACCGCCGTTCCCACAGGAGTTGCCGTCAGCGCGGCTCCATGTGGGCAATCATCAGCTGTACGCTTTCATTGCCACGGAACTCGTTCACATCCAGCTTGTAGGCCAACTCGACCCAGCGCACGGTCGGGTTCGGCCACACCTCGCGGTCGATGCCGAAGGCAATGCCGTCCAGCCGCACCGAGCCACACTCGCTCTTGAGCACTACCTTCAAGTGCCGCTCGCCCACCACCCGCTGCTCGACCAACTGGAACACGCCGTGGAACAGCGGCTCGGGAAAGTGCTGCCCCCAGGGCCCGGCATGACGCAGGGCACGCGCCAGGTCCAGGTGGAACTCCTCCACCGCCAGGGTACCGTCGGACAGCAAGCGCCCGGTCAGGTCCTCCTCGCGCAGCTGGCGGCGAACCTCCTCGTCGAAGGCCTGGGCGAAAGCCGGGAAGTTGTCTGCTGGCAGCGACAGGCCGGCGGCCATGGCATGCCCGCCAAACTTGCTGATCAACTGCGGATGGCGCGCCGCCACCGCATCCAGCGCATCGCGGATGTGAAAACCCGGCACCGAGCGCGCCGAGCCCTTGAGCATGCCCTCCCCGGCATCGGCGAAAGCGATGGTCGGGCGGTGGTAGCGCTCCTTCAGGCGCGAGGCGAGGATGCCGATCACCCCCTGGTGCCAGTCCGCATCGAACAGGCACAGGCCATAGGGCATGGACTCTACCGGCAGGTCCTTGAGCTGGGCCAACGCCTCGCGCTGCATGCCCTGTTCGATGGACTTGCGGTCCTGGTTCAAGGCATCCAGCTCGCGTGCCATGTCCAGGGCCTGGGCCGGGTCATCGCTGAGCAGGCATTCGATACCCAGGCTCATGTCGTCCAGGCGCCCGGCGGCGTTCAGTCGCGGGCCGAGGATGAAGCCCAGGTCGGTGGAGGTGATGCGCCGATGGTCACGCCGCGCCACCTCGAGGATCGCCTTGATCCCGGGCCGGGCACGGCCGGCGCGGATACGCTCCAGGCCCTGGTGGACCAGGATGCGGTTGTTGGCATCCAGCGGCACCACGTCGGCCACGCTGCCCAGCGCCACCAGGTCGAGCAGCTCGCCGATGTTCGGCTGCGGCTGGTTGTCGTAGCGCCCCAGATCGCGCAGGCGCGCGCGCAGCGCCATGAGCACGTAGAAGATCACCCCGACCCCGGCCAGGGCCTTGCTCGGGAAATCGCACCCCGGCTGGTTCGGGTTGACGATGGCGTCGGCCTGCGGCAACTGCTCGCCGGGCAGGTGGTGGTCGGTGACCAGCACCTTGAGCCCGGCGGCCTTGGCTGCGGCCACCCCCTCCACACTGGAGATGCCGTTGTCGACGGTGATCAGCAACTGCGGCTCGCGCTGCAAAGCCACCTGGACGATCTCCGGGGTCAGGCCATAGCCGTACTCGAAGCGGTTGGGCACCAGGTAGTCGACCTGGGCCGCGCCCAGCAGGCGCAGGCCGAGCACGCCGACCGTACTGGCGGTGGCGCCATCGGCATCGAAGTCACCGACGATGAGGATACGCTGGCGCTGGTCGAGGGCTTCGACCAGCAACTGCACCGCAGCGTCGATGCCCTTGAGCTGCTGGAAGGGCAGCAGGCGTGCCAGGCGCTTGTCCAGCTCGGCTTCGGACTGCACGCCACGGGCAGCATACAGGCGGGTCAACAAGGGAGGCAGGTTGCCCAGGAACGGCAGGCTCGGCGGCAGGGGGCGAGGTTCGATACGCATGGGATCTTCGGCAGTCAGGTAGGGAACAGGTCAGCCACGCTCACCGAGCAGCCACTCCAGCTGCACTTCGTGCTGGCCGCGGTCGTCGGTGACGTATACCGTGCCTTCGCTGATCATCACGTCCCACTTGATCGAGCGGGGCATGTCCGTGGCCAGGGTCTCCAGCACCTCCTGGGGCACGGCGGCGATGCTGAGGTTCTTCAGGCCCTTGACCGCATCCACCACCTTGTTCTGCCACACCCGCAGGCTGCCGTAGGCCAGCAGGCTGGTGCGCTCGGTGCGACGCGAGCACCAGGTCAGGCGCTCGGCATCCGGCTGGCCGACCTCGATCCAGTGCAGGACACGGTCATCCAGGCTCTTTTCCCACAGGGCTGCTTCATCCACATCCGACAGGCCACGGCCAAACGCCAGGTTCTCGTTGTACCAGAGCGCGTAGGCCAGCAGCCGTACGGCCAGGCGTTCCTCGGTCTCCGAGGGGTGACGGGCGATGGTCTGCCTGACGTTTTCGTACACGCCGCGGTCGAGATCGGTCAGGTTCAGTTCGAATTTGTAGGTGGTGGACGGCTGGGCCATGGCGACGGGCTTCTTGCAAAGAAAAGTTGCACAGTCTAACCGATCGTGGACAGTCGCGGGGCGCTGACGGCCTTCTTCGCGGGCTTGTCCCAATGCTGGGCCTGGCAAGACATTCGGCGTCCATTCAGGGCCGCTTCGCGCCCCATCGCCAGCAAGGCAGCCCCACCCTGGCAGTACCTGCCATGCACCACCTGTGATACAACCAAGGGCCAAACCCATCGCCACGGACGCCCCATGCCCACGCCCAGCAAACCCCTCGCCGGCCTGAAAGTCATCGAGCTCGGCACCCTCATCGCCGGCCCCTTCGCTTCCCGCATCTGCGCCGAATTCGGCGCCGAGGTGATCAAGGTCGAGTCGCCCGATGGCGGCGACCCGCTGCGCAAGTGGCGCAAGCTGTACGAGGGCACCTCGCTGTGGTGGTTCGTCCAGGCGCGCAACAAGCAATCGCTGACCCTCAACCTCAAGCACCCCGAAGGCCGCGAGATCCTCAAGCGCCTGCTGGCCGAGGCCGACATCCTGATCGAGAACTTCCGCCCCGGCGTGCTGGAAAAGCTTGGCCTTGGCTGGGACGTGCTGCACGCCCTCAACCCGCGCCTGGTCATGGTGCGCCTGTCAGGCTTCGGCCAGACCGGCCCGATGAAGGACCAGCCCGGTTTCGGCGCGGTCGGCGAATCCATGGGCGGCCTGCGCTACATCACCGGCTTCGAGGACCGCCCGCCGGTGCGTACCGGGATTTCCATCGGCGACTCGATCGCCGCCCTGTGGGGCGTGATCGGCGCATTGATGGCCTTGCGCCATCGCGAAGTCAACGGCGGCCAGGGGCAGGTGGTGGACGTCGCGCTCTACGAAGCCATCTTCGCCATGATGGAAAGCATGGTCCCGGAGTTCGACGTGTTCGGCTTCATTCGCGAGCGCACCGGCAACATCATGCCGGGGATCACCCCCTCCTCCATCCACACCACCGCCGATGGCCGGCACGTGCAGATCGGCGCCAACGGCGATGCCATCTTCAAGCGCTTCATGCAGGCCATCGGCCGCGACGACCTGGCCAACGACCCTGGCCTGGCCACCAACGATGGCCGCGACCTGCGCCGCGACGAGCTCTACGGGGTGATCGACCGCTGGGCCAACGGCCTGCCACTGGCCCAGGTAATGCAAGTGCTCAACGATGCCCAGGTGCCCGCCAGCCGTATCTATTCGGCCGAGGACATGTTCAGCGACCCGCAGTTCCTGGCCCGCGAGATGTTCCTCCAGGCCCGCCTGCCGGACGGCAAGCCGTTCAGGATGCCAGGCATCGTGCCCAAGCTCTCCGACACCCCAGGCTCCAGCGAATGGGTGGGGCCGGGCCTGGGCGAACACAACGAATCCGTGCTCGGCACCCTGGGCTACGATGCCACGGCCATCGCCCGGCTGCGCGAAGCCGGCGCGATCTGATCGCGCGCAACACGCCATGCACATGCCCGGCGGACGCCTGCTTGGCCTCCTGATCCTGCTGTGCGGGTTGCTGCCGGCCATGACCGAGGCCAAGGAGCGCCTGCTGTGGCTGGTGCGCGACCTGCCACCGTTCACCATCTTCGAAGGCTCGGAGAAAGGCCAGGGCGTGATCGACCGCATGCTACCGGAACTGATCGCGCAGATGCCCGAGTACGACCACAGCATCGTCCGGGTCAACCGTGCCCGTGGCCTCCAGATGCTCCAGAGACCCAACCTCACCTGCGACCCGACCCTGCTATGGACGCCGGAGCGGGCCAGGTTCGTGCAATTTTCCACGCCCTTTCTCGGCGTGCTGAGCAGCGGGCTGGTAGTGCGCCGCCAGGACCAGGCCCTGCTGGCGCCCTTCCTGGAGCGCGGCAAGATCGACCTCCAGCGCCTGCTGGCGCAGACCCGGCTCAAGCTCGGCATCGTCGCCGAGCGCAGCTACAGCGCACAGGTCGACGATATCCTGCGGCAATTGCCCGACAGCGCCTTCAGCCGCCACTACGGCAACGACGCCACCGCCAACCTGCTGCAGATGCAGCGCCTGGGGCGCCTGCAACTGGTGCTCGGCTACTGGCCGGAGGCGCGCTACATGATCCAGCAGCAAGGCGGATCGCTGGACGAATACGTGTTCCATCCGATCCAGGGGGTGGACCGTTACCAGTTCTTCCACGTGGGCTGCTCCGACACGCCGCTCGGACGCGAGGCCATCGGCCATATCGACCCGTTGTTGGCCACCTTGCGCCACGCCCCATTGCCCGAGCAGTATGCCCAGTGGCTGGACCCGGACCTGCGCGAGGACTATCTGGAACAGAGCCGGCGCTTCTTCAAAGACCAGCAGGACGCGCCCCGCTGACAGCCTTCGTGGCCGGACGGACAAAAAGAAACCCCGGATGCCGGGGAGAGCGTCCGGGGTCGAGCGAAAGCCCTGAAGGACTCCCGGGACAGCCCACAGCACCGGAGCAGAGTGCCGTCAGCCTGCCCTCACTGTGTCAGATAAAGCGCTCAGGCGAAGGTTCCCGGCAATGACTGCTGGTGCTGCAAGGCCGCGATCACACAGGGCTGCAGGCGGCCTTCGACGATCTGCAGGTCACGGTGCAGGCCATCCACCAGGTCGACCAGCAGTTGTTGCTCCTGCAATTGGCGCGGGCTTACCGCACGCCTGAGGATCACCGCCCCCTGGTTGTCGATCACTGTCAGCTGGCGCTTGCCGCTGGCGTCTGTTTCGCCGAGTTGGGCTTGGTACGGGGTCAGGGCATCATTGAGCAGTTTGCAGATTCTTTCCATCCGGCGTACTCGCTGTTCTTGGAACCTATCGGAACTGACCTTGGGGAGCGGAGGAAGTTCGTCTAGCCGCCCCCGTATCAATGAGCATGCGCAAGGCAGATGACCGTTTGAGTATCCCTTGCGCCGCATGCTCCAGGAATGGGTCGCAAGCGCCGCACGGCATCGTGCAGGGCGGCCGTCGACAACGGCCAGCGCAGTTCAGCGATGACCCACAGGCCCTGTTGTCGGGCTTGCTGGGCCAGGTCCGCCTTGCCCGGTGACGGCTGGCCGACGAACAGCAGCGCGCGTGGGCGCCGTGTCTGCAGCACATGCCGGAGCAGGGCCAGGCCGCTGGCCTCGGGCATGGCATGGTCGAGGATCAGCAGGTCGGTGGCGTCTCCCTGGGCCAAGCTTGCCTGGGTATCGGGCAGGCCCTGGGTGAGGCGCACATTGAAGATGCCCAGGGCATTGCAGGCCTGGTGCAAGAGGATCCGATGGGAAGGACGTGCCTGGTGGATGAGCACGTTGAGCCGGTGCATGGGCCGCTCCTGGGGCTTCGCGCGCCCTGGTGGATAGGGGCGGTTACTCTAGGGAAGTCACCTGACGACTCATATAGGAAAAGTCTGAAACCGCAGTGGGAACGGTCTGCGGATAATGGGTGGATAGACATTGGGGCCGCGAAGCGGCCCCAATCAATCACTCGTCTTACAGCGGCTTGCCACGATTCCCGTGCTGGCTGACGAACGCCTGCACCGCTTTCAAGTCGTTGGCCAGGACCGTGCAACGCTCCTCGCGCTCGAACAGGTCGCTCAGGTGGGCCGGCAGCTCCAGGGCCTTGCCGACGCCGGCCTTCTCCACCGCTTCGGGGAACTTGACCGGGTGCGCGGTGCCCAGCACCACCATCGGCGTATCCAGGCTGCGGCGGCACTCGCGGGCGGCCTTGACGCCGATCGCGGTATGCGGGTCGAGCACTTCACCGGTACTGGCGAACACTTCGGCAATGGTCTGGCAGGTCTGCTCGTCGGTCACCGCCAGGGAATCGAACAGCTTGCGCGCTTCGGTCCAGCGGTCCTGCTCGACGCTGAAACCACCGCCCTGCTTGAAGCGTTCCATCAGCTCGGCGATGGCGGCGCCACTGCGGCCATGCAGGTCGAACAACAGGCGCTCGAAGTTGGACGAGACCATGATGTCCATCGAGGGCGACAGGGTCGGGTGCAGGGTGTCCTTGACGTACTGGTTGCCGCTCATGAAGCGGTGCAGGATGTCGTTGCGGTTGGTCGCCACTACCAGTTGGCTGATCGGCAGGCCCATGTTGCGGGCCAGGTAGCCGGCGAAGATGTCGCCGAAGTTGCCGGTCGGCACCGAGAAGGCCACCGAGCGCGCCGGGCCACCCAGTTGCAGCGCGGCGTGGAAGTAGTAGACGATCTGGGCCATGATCCGCGCCCAGTTGATCGAGTTCACCGCCACCAGGCGGGTGCCCTTGAGGAACGACTGGTCGGCGAAGCTGGCCTTGACCATTTCCTGGCAGTCGTCGAAGTTGCCTTCGATGGCGATGTTGTGGATGTTGTCGCCGAAGATCGTGGTCATCTGCCGGCGCTGCACTTCCGAGACGCGCTGGTGCGGGTGCAGGATGAAGATGTCGACGTTGTCGCAGCGGCGGCAGCCTTCGATGGCGGCCGAACCGGTGTCGCCGCTGGTGGCACCGATGATCACCACGCGCTCGCCACGCTTGGCCAGCACATGGTCGAGCAGGCGGCCGAGCAGTTGCAGGGCGAAGTCCTTGAACGCCAGGGTCGGGCCGTGGAACAGCTCCATGACCCACTCGTTGCTGTCCAGCTGGCGCAGCGGCGCCACGGCGGCGTGGGCGAACTCGCCGTAGGTTTCCTCGAGGATCTTCTTGAAGTCGGCGTCGGCGATGCTGCCTTCGACGAACGGGCGCATCACCCGGAAGGCCAGCTCGTGGTACGGCAGGCCGGCCCAGGAGGCGATCTCTTCCTGGGTGAAACGCGGCAGGTTTTCCGGCACGTACAGGCCGCCGTCGCTGGCCAGGCCAGCCAGCAGGACATCTTCGAAGTTCAGGGCCGGTGCCTGGCCGCGGGTACTGATATAGCGCATGGGTGCAAACCTTTGGTTCGAGCGGCAAGCTTCGAGCGGCACGCTACAAGAAAAAGCCGATCGGCATCGTTCCTGTAACTCGCGCCTCACCCTTGCCGCATGTGTCATCTGTTCCAAGCCTCAACGCCGAACTGCCTTTATCTTGCAGCTCGCTGCTTGAAGCTTGCCGCTTAATTGAGCTGTTCGACGCGAATACGCACGACCTTGCCGACCACGTCCTGCAGGGCTTCCAGGGCGACGATGGCGTCGTCGATACGCTGCTCGACCACGCGATGGGTCAGCAGGATCATCGGTACCAGGCCGTCCTGCTCCTCGGCTTCCTTCTGCATGATCGACTCGATGTTGATGCCGCGCTCCGAGAGGATGCTCGCCACCTGGGCCAGCACGCCCGGATGATCCTTGGCCTGGATGCGCAGGTAGTAGGCGCTTTCGCAGGCTTCGATCGGCAGGATCGGGTGGGCCGACAGTGAATCGGGCTGGAAGGCCAGGTGCGGCACGCGGTTCTCCGGGTCGGAGGTCATGGCGCGGACCACGTCGACCAGGTCGGCGACCACCGAGGAAGCGGTCGGCTCCATGCCGGCGCCGGCACCGTAGTACAGGGTCGAGCCGGCGGCGTCGCCGTTGACCATCACCGCGTTCATCACACCGTTGACGTTGGCGATCAGACGGTCGCTGGGGATCAGCGTCGGGTGCACGCGCAACTCGAAGCCGTCGTCGGTGCGACGGGCCACGCCCAGGTGCTTGATGCGGTAGCCCAGGGCCTCGGCGTAGTTGACGTCGGCCGTGGTCAGCTGGGTGATGCCCTCGGTGTAGGCCTTGTCGAACTGCAGCGGGATGCCGAAGGCGATGGAGGCCAGGATGGTCAGCTTGTGCGCCGCGTCGATGCCCTCGACGTCGAAGGTCGGGTCAGCCTCGGCGTACCCCAGGGCCTGGGCCTCGGCGAGCACGTCAGGGAAGGCACGGCCTTTGTCGCGCATCTCGGTGAGGATGAAGTTGCCGGTACCGTTGATGATGCCGGCCAACCAGTTGATGCGGTTGGCCGACAGGCCCTCGCGGATCGCCTTGATCACCGGGATGCCACCGGCCACCGCGGCTTCGAAGGCGACGATGACGCCCTTCTCGCGGGCCTTGGCGAAGATCTCGTTGCCGTGCACGGCGATCAGGGCCTTGTTGGCGGTGACCACGTGCTTGCCGTTTTCGATGGCCTTGAGCACCAGGTCACGGGCGACGGTGTAGCCGCCGATCAGCTCGATGACGATGTCGATCTCCGGGTTGCTCGCGACCTCGAACACATCAGCGGTAATGGGGGTACCGGTAATCTGGCAGTTCGGGTTCTGCGAGCGCATGGCGATCTGTGCCACTTCAATACCGCGCCCGGCACGGCGGGCGATCTCCTCGGCGTTGCGCTGAAGTACATTGAAGGTTCCGCCACCGACGGTCCCCAACCCACAGATGCCTACTTTGACCGGTTTCACTGTGAACTCCCCATTGAACGGCCGGCCTCTGCGCCGACCGTGAAACATGCCGTCTCCCCATGGTGACGGCGTACTGATTGAATTACTTGGCTGCGCTGCCTTCGCTGGCCAGGGCCAGCTTGGCCACCTGCGGCGCCGGCTGGTAGCCCGGAATCACCTGGCCGCTCTGCAGGACGATCGCCGGCGTGCCGTTGACACCGATCGACTGGCCCAGCTGGAACTGCCTGCCGACCGGGTTGGCGCACTTGGCGGCCTTGATTTCCTTGCCCTCGATCATCTTGTCCAGCGCCGCGCGACGGTCGCTGGAGCACCAGACCGCCTGCAGTTGCTCGTCGCCCGGCGAGCCGAGCCCCTGACGCGGGAAGGCGACGTAGCGCACCTCGATACCGCGGCGGTTGAGCTCAGGCACCTCGGCGTGCAGCTTGTGGCAATACGGGCAGGTGGTATCGGTGAAGACGGTGATGTGCGACTTGGTCTGGCCCTTGGCAGGATAAACCACCATCTCGGCGGCTGGAATGCCGTTGATGAGCTTGGCGATGCCTTGGCGCTCGGTCTTCTCGGTGAGGTTGATCGGCTTGCCGTCCTGGATCTGGAACAGGTAGCCCTGCATGACGAACTGCCCATCGGCACTGGCGTACAGCACGCGGCCGCCCTGTAGCTTGACTTCGTAGAGACCGCTGACCGGGCTGCTGGCGACGCTCTCGACCGGCACTTCCAGCTCGAGGGTCTGCAGGGTCTTGCGGATCGCCTGCTCGGCGCCGGCACTGGCGTCGCTGGTCGCGGCAACGGCAAAGGTACTGGCCAGCGCCAGGGCGGCGGCGGCGAAAATCTGGGTCACGCGCATGGGAACTCCTGAAGGCGGACGGGGCCGGCGGGGCGTCGGGCGCGGGGGAAATCGCGGCGAGCGGGCAGCCCTTGGTGCAAACCGTCCAAGCCTACCACAACAGGCCGCTACTGGAGGGGTTCGCAGGCACCGGTCGGCGGAACATGAAAACCATTCATCCACGCGGATGGTGCTGGGCATGCAGTTGCTGCAGGCGCGCCTTGGCCACGTGGGTATAGATCTGTGTGGTCGACAGGTCGCTATGGCCCAGCAGCATCTGCACCACCCGCAGGTCGGCACCGTGATTGAGCAGGTGGGTGGCGAAGGCATGGCGCAGGGTATGCGGCGACAGTGGCTTGTCGATGCCAGCGACCCGGGCATGGTGCTTGATACGGTGCCAGAAGGTCTGGCGGGTCATCTGCTCGCCGCGCTGGCTGGGGAACAGCACGTCGCTGGGGCGGCCATTGAGCAGCTCGGCACGCCCATCGCGCTGGTAACGCTCCAGCCAGAGCACCGCCTCCTCCCCCATCGGCACCAGGCGCTCCTTGCTGCCCTTGCCCATGACCCGCAGCACGCCCTGGCGCAGGTTGACCTGGTCCAGGGTCAGGCTGACCAGTTCGGTCACCCGCAGACCGCAGGCATAGAGCACTTCGAGCATGGCCCGGTCGCGCTGGCCGATGGCCTCGCCTAGGTCCGGCGCCTGCAGCAGGGCCTCGACGTCGGCTTCGGACAGGGACTTGGGCAAGGGGCGGCCCAACTGCGGCATCTCGACCTGCAGGGTCGGGTCGACGTCGATCAGCCTTTCCCGCAGCAGGTAGCGGAAGAAGCCGCGCAGGCCAGAGAGAAAACGCGCCGTGGAGCGTGGCTTGTAGCCTTGCTCGAAGCGCCAGGCGAGGTGATCGAGAATCAGCTCGCGGCCTGCCGCCGGCAGGGCCACGCTGTGCTCCTGCAACCAGCCGTTGAACAGGGCCAGGTCGCTGCGGTAAGAGGCGCGGGTATTGTCGGACAGGCCTTTTTCCAGCCAGAGGGCGTCGAGGAACTGGTCGATCAGGGGGTGGTCGAGAGCGGACATGCGGGGCTGCTGGGCGTTGAGAGGGGCCTAGTGTTTCACAGCAGGTGACAGGTTGTCAGGTCTGGCACTTTCGCGGGCAAGCCCGCGCCCACATGGCCCTGCAAACCGCATCACTTGCGATCGACTCGCCCCCTGCAAGAGCGGGCTTGCCCGCGAACAGGCCGGCGCAGGCGCCGGAGCGTCCTCAGGCCTGCGGCAACACCGGCACCGGGCGCTTGTCCTCGTCGATGGCGACGAAGCTGAACACACCATGAATGGCCCGCTCGCGGCCATCGAGGTACATGTTCTCGACGAACACATCCACCTGCACCTGCAGGCTGGTGGTACCGACCTTGATCACGGTCCCCACCAGCTCGACGATCGAGCCCGCCGGGATCGGGTGCTTGAAGTCGATGCGGTCGGTGGACACGGTCACCAACGGCAGGCGACAGAAACGGGTCGCGGCGATGAACGACACTTCGTCCATCCAGGCCAGGGCGGTGCCGCCGAACAGGGTGTTGTGGTGATTGGTGGTGCTGGGGAAGACAGCCTTGGTCACGCGGGTCACCGACAGTTCGGTGCGGCGTTGGATTTCCTGGTCTCGGGTGATGGTCATCGCTTACTCACATCGCAAGGGGCCGGGGCGGCCCCGGTACATCATTCGACAAAACGCAAAAAAGCAGCCCGAAGGCTGCTTTTTCTCTCGCAAGGCGGCCTCGGCCACCGGTCAAACTGCACTCAGGACAGTTTTTCCTTGATGCGAGCGGCTTTGCCGGACAGGTCGCGCAGGTAGTACAGCTTGGCCTTACGCACGTCACCACGACGTTTCACGGACAGGCTGTCGATTTGCGGGCTGTAGGTCTGGAAGGTACGCTCGACGCCAACGCCGCTGGAGATCTTGCGCACGGTGAAGGCGCTGTTCAGACCGCGGTTGCGCTTGGCGATGACGACACCTTCGAACGCCTGCAGACGGGAACGCTCACCTTCCTTCACTTTCACCTGGACGACAACGGTGTCGCCCGGGGCGAAGGCCGGGATTTCCTTGTTCATCTGCTCGGCTTCGAGCTGCTGGATGATCTTGTTGGTCATGCTGTGCTCCTAAGGCGGATAACTCGATCCACCATCGATACGTTAACTATCGTCCCGCTCGCGGAGGTATTCCTCGAGCAGCTTCTTCTCTTCTCCAGAAAGCGAGCGACTTTCCAGAAGATCGGCGCGCCGTTCGAAGGTCCGACCAAGGGACTGCTTCAACCGCCAACGCCGGATGTGTGCATGGTTGCCACTGAGCAACACGTCGGGAACGCGCAGATCCGCATACACCTCCGGTCGGGTGTAGTGCGGGCAATCGAGCAGACCGTCGGTGAAGGAGTCTTCCTCCGCCGAGTCCACATGCCCTAAAGCTCCGGGCAGCAGCCGCGTAACCGCATCGATCAGCACCATGGCCGGCAGCTCGCCACCGGAAAGCACATAGTCGCCAATCGACCACTCTTCATCGACATGAGCCTCGATAAAACGCTCGTCGATGCCTTCATAACGACCGGCGATCAGGATCAACGATTCCTGTTGCGCCAGCCCTTTGACCGCCTGCTGGGTCAGCTTGCGGCCTTGTGGCGAGAGGTAGATCACCTTCGCCGCAGCCCCGGTCGCCTGCCTGGCACTGGCCAGGGCGTCTTCCAGAGGCTTGATCTTCATCACCATGCCCGGACCACCGCCAAAAGGCCGATCATCCACCGTGTGGTGGCGATCCGTGGTGTAGTCCCGCGGATTCCAGCAGGTCACTTGCAGCAACCCCTGTTTCACCGCGCGGCTGGTAATGCCGTACTCCGTGATGGCCGAGAACATCTCGGGGAACAGCGTGACGACTTCTACGCGAAGGTTACCCATCGGTCAGAAATCCACGTCCCATTCGACCCGCATCACGCCTGCTTCCAGGTCGATGGCCAGCACGCACTGCGCCGTATAGGGCAGCAAGCGCTCGCGATCGTCCAGGCTGCCTGCGCAGGGCCGGACCACCAATACATCGTTCGCGCCGGTCTCCAACAAGTGATCAACCTTGCCGAACAGCTGTTCGTCCTGGTTGACGACCTTCAGACCCACCAGCTGGTACCAGTAGTACTCGCCGTCGGTCAGGTTGGGCAAAAGGCTCTGCGGTACGCAGATCTCGTAACCGCTCAGAAGCCGTGCTTCGTCACGATCGTCGAGGCCCTTGAGCTTCACCACCAACCCCTTCTGGGAAAGGCGGCCCTTGACCAGCTCGACCTGCTTTACCACGCCTTCGTGCCGAAGCGTCCAGCGGGGATAATCCAACAGGTTGTCAATCGGATCGGTAAAGGAAAACACCTTCACCTCGCCGCGAACGCCGTGAACCGAAAAGATCTTGCCGACAACGATGAGGTCGTCAGCCTTGTCTGGCGTCGCGTTCATACTGCTCAGGCGGCAGCCTTGGCAGCGTCCTTCAGCAGCTGAGCAACACGCTCAGACGGCTGCGCGCCCTGGCTCAGCCAGTACTGGGCACGTTCCTGGTTGACCGACAGGCGAACTTCGGCGCCGGAGGCGATCGGGTTGAAGAAACCGATACGCTCGACGAAACGGCCGTCACGGGCGTTACGGCTGTTGGTCACGGTCAGGTGATAGAAAGGGCGCTTCTTGGAGCCGCCACGGGCAAGACGGATGGTTACCATGTGAACATCGTTCCTATAGTCGGTGCTGCAAATCTGAATGCCCAATGGGCACAGGGTGCCCAAAAGGCCGCATATTCTCGGGGAATACACGGACATTTGCAAATGCCTTTTTCGGCAAGGCTACGCCTCACCGTCCAGATCTGCCGGTTAAGCCGCTGTTTGCGGCGCTATTCCCGCCGAGGCGGGGCTCCGGACGACCGCCTCACGACAAGGCGGCCACCTCGAAATCGGTTACAGCTTCGGCATGCCGCCACCCGGCAGCATCCCGCCCAGGCCACGCATCATCTTGGCCATGCCGCCCTTGGCGGAGAATTTCTTCATCATCTTCTGCATCTGCTTGTGCTGCTTGATCAGCCGGCCGACGTCCTGCACCTGGGTGCCGGAGCCGAGGGCGATGCGGCGCTTGCGCGAGCCGCTGATCATCTCTGGGTCGCGGCGCTCGGCCGGGGTCATGGAGTTGATGATCGCCTCCATCTGCTTGAACTGCTTCTCGGCCGCGCCCTGGGCGTTGCCCATCTGCGACAGGTTGACCCCGCCGATGCTCGGCAGCTTGTCCATCAGGCCACCCAGGCCACCCATGTTCTTCATCTGTTGCAACTGGTCGCGGAAGTCCTCGAGGTCGAAGCCCTTGCCTTTCTTGAGCTTCTTGGCCAGCTTGTCGGCCTTGGCCTTGTCGATGGTCTGCTCGGCCTGCTCGATCAGGCTGAGCACGTCGCCCATGCCGAGGATGCGCGAGGCGATACGGTCGGGGTGGAACGGCTCCAGGGCCTCGCTCTTCTCGCCCATGCCGATGAACTTGATCGGCTTGCCGGTGATGGCGCGCACCGACAGCGCGGCACCGCCACGGGCATCGCCGTCGACCTTGGTCAGCACCACGCCGGTCAGCGGCAGGGCGTCGCCGAAGGCCTTGGCGGTGTTGGCGGCATCCTGGCCGGTCATGGCGTCGACCACGAACAGGGTCTCGATCGGCTTGACCGCGGCGTGCAGGGCCTTGATCTCGTCCATCATCTCGGCGTCGATGTGCAGGCGACCGGCGGTATCGACGATGACCACGTCGATGAACTTGAGCTTGGCCTCGCGGATCGCCGCCTCGGCGATGGCCACCGGCTTCTGGCTGATGTCGGACGGGAAGAAGGTCACGCCGATGTCGTTGGCGAGGGTTTCGAGCTGCTTGATCGCCGCTGGGCGGTAGACGTCGGCCGAAACCACCATCACGCTCTTTTTCTTGCGCTCCTTCAGGAAGCGCGCCAGCTTGCCGGCGGTGGTGGTCTTGCCCGCGCCCTGCAGGCCGGCCATCAGTACCACGGCGGGCGGTGCGGCATTGAGCGCCAGGTCTTCGTTGGCCGCGCCCATCAGGCCTTCCAGCTCGGCCTGGACGATCTTCACGAATGCCTGGCCCGGGGTCAGGCTGCGCGACACCTCGGTGCCGACCGCACGTTCCTTGACGCTGTTGACGAAATCCTTGACCACCGGCAGGGCGACGTCGGCCTCGAGCAGGGCCATGCGCACTTCGCGCAACGTGTCCTTGATGTTGTCTTCGGTCAGCTTGGCCTTGCCGGTGACATGGCGCAGCGTCTGTGACAGGCGGTCGGTCAGGTTTTCGAACATGGTGATCCTTTCAGGCCCAGTGAAGCCGAGGTTGTTCAGGCGCCCTGGCGGATATGCGCACGCGTGGGGCACAGCAAGCCGGGCATTATAACGGAGAGCGGCGGTGGCGCACACCTCGTGCCGTGCCTCCCATCGCGGCGGGGGCAAGCTGCAAGAAAAAGCAGATCGTGCAGCGTTCTGCTTTTTTAGGAACAGAACATTATTCAATGGGCCGCTTCGCACCCCATCGCCGGCAAGCCCACAGAGTTCTCTGCATGCCACAAGATTGATGAACACCGCCACCTTGTGGGAGCCGGCTTGCCGGCGATGGGCTGCAAAGCAGCCCCAAGACCACTGGACTGGCCGGCATTGGTGCAATGCCCCCTCCCCCACTCCTTCTGCCCTCTGCCCTCTGCGCGGATGGGAGGGCCTTCATCTGTCAAGCTTGCAACTTGTGGCTTGTGGCTGTGGCTCGAAGCCGCCCCCGGTCTTCCTAGGCTGCCGCGTTCTATGCCACACTTCGTTCCTTTAGGGCTTGCCTACCTGGACTTATGCTCTCGTCACCCAGCCTCATCCCCAACCTGCTCGCCGCCGGGCTGTACATCGTCGCCGCCCTCTACCAGGGCAGCCGCCTGGCCCAGGGCAGTCGCGCCGACAAACGGTTGCTCGGCCTGCTCGGCGCACTCGCCGTGGTCGCCCAGAGCGGCGCCCTGTTCTTCCAGCTGATCACCCCGCTGGGCCTGAGCCTCGACTTCTTCAGCGCCGCCAGCCTGATCGCCGCGGCCGTGATCGCCCTGACCCTCGTGGCCTGCCTGCGCATCCCGGTCGAGAACCTGCTGGTGCTGCTGTTCCCGCTGGGGGCCATCACCGCCCTGCTGGCCCAGTTCGCCCCCGCGGGCACCGTGCCGCTGATCAACGAGAAACCCGGCATCCTGGCGCATATCCTGTTGTCGATCCTCGCCTATGGCCTGTTCACCATCGCGGTGTTCCAGGCCCTGCTGCTGCTGCTCCAGGACCACCAGCTCAAGCACAAGCACCCATCCGGGCTGATCCGCAACTTCCCGCCCTTGCAAACCATGGAAAGCCTGCTGTTCGGCTTCCTCTGGGCCGGCTGGTGCCTGCTCTCGCTGTCGTTGATCTCCGGTTGGCTGTTCCTCGACAACCTGTTCGCCCAGCACCTGGTGCACAAGACCTCCCTCGCCTGCGTCGCCTGGGTGGTGTTCAGCGTGCTGCTGTGGGGCCGCACCCGCCTCGGCTGGCGCGGGCACAAGGCGATCCGCTGGACGCTTGCCGGTTTCTGCCTGCTGATGCTGGCCTATTTCGGCAGCAAGCTGGTCCGCGAATTCATCCTGCACGTCTGACGGCCGCCCATGGACACCCTGCCGTACGCGCCCTTGCTCGGCACCCTGACCCTGGCACTGCTCTGGTCGGCACTGTTCAGTGCCGTCGACGCGGCACGCCAGCAACTGAACGGCCAGCAGCGGCCCGCTGAAACCAGCGCCCCCCCCCTGCCCGCCCAGGCCCTGGTGCTCTGCGCCAGCCTGGGCAAGCTGCTGGTGCTGGGCCTGGCCTGCCTGCTGGGCCAGCGCTACGACGGCGAACACGGTTTCTGGCTCGCCGGCCTCGCCGCCGCCCTGACCCTGCTGGTGCTGGCCGAGTACCTGCCGCGGCGCATGGCCCGGCGCAATCCGCAGGCGTTCGTCAGCCTCGGCGCCAGCCTGCTGAAATGGCCCCTGGCTACCCTGCAGCCGCTGGCTTGCCTGCTGGACGGCTGCGCCCGGCTGATCCTGCGGCCGTTCCGCGCACAACCCACTGCCGTGGCCCTGCACCCACAGGAAGACGATCGCTTCGACGAGGACGAACCACTCGAACCACCCCGCCCTGGCCTGCCGGAAGGGCTGCAGGCGCTGGACAAGATCACCGTCAACGACATCCTGGTACCGCGCAACGAAGTGGACGGCATCAACCTGGACGAGCCGATGGAGCGCATCGTCGAGCAACTGATCGTCAGCCGCCATACCCGCCTGCCGGTCTACCACAGCGACATCAACCAGGTCGAAGCCATCCTCAACACCAAGCTGATCAGCCATCTGCTGCCCAGGGCCGAGCTGACCCTGCAAGCGCTGCGGGCCGCCTGCTACGAGCCCTACTTCGTGCCCGAGAGCACGCCGCTGCAACTGCAACTGCTGAACTTCCACAAGCAACAGCGCCGCCTGGGCGTGGTGGTCGACGAATACGGCGAAGTGCTGGGCATCGTCACCCTGGAGGACATCCTCGAGGAGATCGTCGGCGAATTCGAGGACGAGCAGTCGCTCGACAACCCCCACATCCACCCCCAGCCCGACGGCCGCTACGTGATCGAGGGCACCGCTTCGCTGCGCGAGCTCAATCGCAGCCTGGGCTGGCACCTGCCCTGCGACGGCGGGCCGAAGACACTCAACGGCCTGGTCACCGAGGCCCTGGAAAGCATTCCGGAAAGCGCCGTGTGCCTGAAGATCGGCCGCTATCGCCTGGAAATCCTCGAAACAGAGGACAATTGCGCCAGCAAGGTACTGGTATGGACCGTGACCCGATAGCTATACTCGGGTCACGCTTACCCAGCCCTGCCGTCCCGCCCGCTACCCGCACCCGGCGTCACACGGCCAGTCCGCTCCACTGACACGCCCCGCGGTCCTGCTTCACCACCCCGAACAGCGCCCGCTCCCGATCCTATCCCCTGGGGCCCTCGTCAGCGGGCGAACCACAACAAACGCTCCGGCGTCCGTGTGCCCATGCCTGCCTGGGCAGCGCGCGGCCATGCCCAGGATGCATCCGACTGTCAGGGACCTATGCAATGACAACCAGCAGCACCTATGCCGATTCGACCCCGGCGACGCCCGTCAACTCGCCTGCGCGGGTCGCCACGGCGAGTTTCATCGGCACCGCCATCGAGTTCTACGATTTCTACGTCTACGCCACCGCCGCCGCCCTGGTGATCGGCCCGGTGTTCTTCCCGTCCGGGTCTGGTACCGCGCAGATGCTCGCGGCCTTCCTCACCTTCGGTATCGCCTTCCTCGCCCGGCCGCTGGGCTCGGCCCTGTTCGGCCACTTCGGCGACCGCATCGGACGCAAGTCGACCCTGGTCGCCTCGCTGTTGCTGATGGGTGTCTCCACCACCCTGATCGGGGTGCTGCCGGGCTACGACAGCATCGGCATCTGGGCCCCGATCATCCTCTGCCTGCTGCGCTTCGGCCAGGGCCTGGGGCTGGGCGGCGAATGGGGCGGCGCGGCGCTGCTGGCCACCGAGAACGCCCCGCAGGGCAAGCGCGCCTGGTTCGGCATGTTCCCGCAACTGGGCCCGTCGATTGGCTTCCTGGCCGCCAACGGCCTGTTCCTGACCCTGGCCCTGGTGCTCAGCGACGAGCAGTTCCGCGAGTGGGGCTGGCGCATCCCCTTCCTGCTCAGTGCCGCGCTGGTGATCGTTGGCTTGTACGTGCGCCTGAAGCTCGAGGAAAGCCCGGTGTTCGCCAAGGCCGTGGCGCGCCATGAACGGGTGAAGATGCCGGTGGTCGACCTGTTCGCCAAATACTGGCTGCCGACCCTGCTGGGTGCCGCGGCGATGGTGGTGTGCTACGCGCTGTTCTACATCTCCACGGTATTCTCCCTCAGCTATGGCGTATCGACCCTGGGCTACAGCCGCGAGAGCTTCCTGGGCATGCTGTGCTTCGCGGTGGTCTTCATGGCCCTGGCCACCCCGCTGTCGGCCTGGCTGAGCGACCGCTACGGGCGCAAGCCGGTGCTGATCGTCGGCGGCCTACTGGCCGTGGCCTCGGGCTTTACCATGGAGCCACTGCTGACCTCGGGCTCGACCACTGGCGTGGCGCTGTTCCTGGCCATCGAGCTGTTCCTGATGGGTGTGACCTTCGCGCCGATGGGGGCATTGCTGCCAGAGCTGTTCCCGACCCACGTACGCTACACCGGCGCCTCGGCAGCCTACAACCTGGGCGGCATCGTCGGTGCCTCGGCGGCACCGTTCTTCGCCCAGCAACTGGTGAGCATGGGGGGATTGAGCTGGGTGGGGGGCTATGTGTCGGTGGCGGCGGTGATCAGCCTGATTGCCGTGCTTTGCCTGAAAGAGACACGCAACAGCGAGCTTTGAATTTCCAGCTGCAAGCTTCAAGCGGCAAGTAAAAGCGGGATCGTGCACGACCTGCTTTTTCTTGCCGCTTTAAGCTTAGAACTCGACCTTGACTGCCTGGGAGGCGCGGGTCGCCTTGGCACGAGCGGCTTCGATCGACTCGTCTCGCGCCAGGCAGACGCCCATGCGGCGCTGGCCGTCGATCTGCGGCTTGCCGAACAGGCGGATGGCAGTGTCCGGTTCGCTCAAGGCGGCGCCGAGGTTGGCGAAGGTGGTCTGCTGGGACTGACCCTGCGGCAGGATCGCCGCCGAGGCCGACGGCCCGAACTGGCGCACCACCGGGATCGGCAGGCCGAGGATGGCACGGGCATGCAGGGCGAACTGCGAAAGATCCTGGGAGATCAGGGTCACCAGGCCCGTGTCGTGCGGGCGCGGCGAAACTTCGCTGAACCACACCTGGTCGCCCTTGACGAACAGCTCCACACCGAACAGGCCACGCCCACCCAGGGCATCGGTGACCGCCTTGGCCACCCGTTGCGATTCCGCCAAGGCCTTCGGGTTCATCGCCTGGGGCTGCCAGGATTCCTGGTAGTCGCCCTTCTCCTGGCGATGGCCGACCGGCTCGAGGAACGTGGTGCCGCCCACGTGGCGCACGGTCAGCAGGGTGATCTCATAGTCGAAATCGATGAACCCTTCGATGATCACCCGGCCCCGGCCGGCGCGGCCACCTTCCTGGGCATAGTCCCAGGCCTTTTGCAGGTCGGCTTCGCCGCGCAGCAGGCTCTGGCCCTTGCCCGACGAACTCATCACCGGCTTGACCACGCAGGGGTAGCCCAGGTCGGTGACCGCCCTGGCGTACTCCTCGAAGGTATCGGCGAAGTGATACGGCGAGGTCGGCAAGTCCAGTTCCTCGGCGGCCAGGCGGCGGATGCCTTCGCGGTTCATGGTCAGTTGGGTGGCGCGGGCGGTGGGCACCACGTTGAAGCCCTCGTTCTCCAGCTCGACCAACGTGGCGGTGGCGATAGCCTCGATCTCTGGGACGATGTAGTGCGGCTTCTCGGCTTCGATCACCGCGCGCAGGGCGGCGCCATCGAGCATGTCGATGACATGGCTGCGGTGCGCGACCTGCATGGCCGGGGCGTTGGCGTAGCGGTCCACGGCGATCACCTCGACACCCAAGCGCTGCAGCTCGATCACCACTTCCTTGCCCAGCTCGCCGCAGCCACACAGCAGTACACGGGTCGCGGTGGGCGACAATGGGGTTCCGATACGGGTCATTTCAGGTCCTCGAAGGCGTCGGGGCCGCGCCATGCTGGCTGCCGCCCGCTGAAAAAGGACCGCTATTCTACACTGGCCGGTGAACGCGGGGCTGCCCCTTGCAATCAGCCAACGACAGCCGCACGCCGTGCCCGCCAGGCCATGGCCAGCCACACCACGGTGACTCCGGCGAACTTCGACCCCAGGGCGGTGCCGACCACCGTTGGGGTCAGGGCGCCGATCATGCCGAAGAAGATGAAGGTATCCACCGGGATGCTCAGCGCCGAGCTCAGCCACAGGCGGTCGCGCAGCGGCCGGCGGGTGATGCTGAACACCAGCCAGTCGATCAGTTCGGAGACGAAGAACGCCGTGGCGCTGGCCAGGGCGATGGCCGGCTCGGAGGTGACATAGGACAGCACCAGCGCCACCAGCATGGCCAGCAGCGCACCATGGCCATGGCGGGTCTGCACCATGTCGCGCAGGATGAACACCAGCCCGCCCCAGGCGGACCAGATCACGTCCAGGTGCGGGGCACTGGAAAAGGCGTAGTTGATCAGCACTACGCTGCTGATGTAGGCGATGAGATAGAACATGGGATCACACGTTGGGCAAGCGGCACAGATTACTTGATTTTTGAGTCAACCGCAGCTGTTGGGGCCGCCTCGCGCCCCAGCACTTACCAAGCCCAACGTGTACGCAGATGCCCCACCGTTCACATCCCGATGATCAACCCCGCGGCCACCGCCCGCTCATGACACAGCTTCAGCACCTGGCGCCGCTCCTGGTTGTCCATGCGCCCCCAACGGGTGATCTCCGCCACCGTCCGCTGGCAGCCGACGCAGATGTCCTGCTCGTCCAGGGCGCAGACGCTCACGCAAGGCGAGGCGACGGGGCGTTCGGCATCGCTCATGTCAGTCCTCCTGGGGCGCCAGGTCACGGGCGTAGCGCTCGGCATTGTGCACGTAGTGGGCCGCGCTGGCCTCGAGCATGCGTTTCTGCGCGTCGGTCAGCTCGCGTACCACCTTGCCTGGCGAGCCCATCACCAGCGAGCCATCGGGGATTTCCTTGCCCTCGGGAATCAGCGCATTGGCGCCGATGATGCAGTGCTTGCCGATGCGTGCACCGTTGAGGATCACCGCGTTGATACCGATGAGGCTGTAGTCGTCGACGCTGCAACCATGGAGCATGGCATTGTGGCCAATGGTCACGCCCTTGCCGATGGTCAGCGGCGAGCCCATGTCAGTGTGCATCACCGTGCCGTCCTGGACATTGCTGCCCTCGCCGATGTCGATCAGCTCGTTGTCGCCGCGCAGCACCGCGCCGAACCAGACACTGGCGTGGGCCTGCAGGCGTACCTTGCCGATCAGCGTGGCAGTGGGGGCGGCCCAACTGGTGGGGTGGGTCTCGACCCGCAGGTCGCCCAGGCGATATTTCATGGTTGGCTCCTCAAGGTTTGCCGGGGTGGCGGGGTGGGCCCCACTCAGTTCTGGATGAAGCGTTCGGGGGGCTGGTGCAGGCTGATACCGGCGTCGTACAGCAGGTTGACCAGCTCGACGATCATGATCGCCGACAATCCCCAGATCTTGTAGTCGCCATAGCGGTAGCTGGGCACGTACCAGCTGCGCCCCTGGTAGTCGATGCGATGGGTATGGTCGCGCGGGTCCTGGCGGAAGAACTCCAGCGGCACACTGAACACCGCGGCGATCTCCGCGTCGTTGGCGCGGTACTCGACGTAGTCCGGGATCAGGCCGACGAATGGCGTCACCTTCAGGCCATGCAACGACACCAGCGGGCTGAGCGGGCCGATCACTTCCACCAGGCCAGGCGGCAGGCCGATTTCCTCCTCGGCTTCGCGCAGCGCGGTGAACACCAGGTCCGGGTCTTCCGGGTCGCGCCGCCCGCCAGGGAAGGCCACTTCGCCGCCATGGGTGGACAGCCCCTTGGCGCGCAGGGTCAGCACCAGTTCGGGCTCTTCGCTGCGGGTGATGGGCAGGAGTACCGCCGCCTCGGGGAAACGGTGGTCCGTCTCCAATGACGCGGGGGTATGGTTGCTCATTCGGCGAAGAAGCTCGTCCAGCATTACACACTCTCGATTCCAAGGCCTGTCTTGCATGATGCACCAAAGCCGCGAAGCACCCAAGCCCCGCCAGATGGCGGCTTGCGGGCGAGCCGCCAGGCGCGCCAAGATATCCCGACCTCAAAGGAATAAAAGCATGAAATTCTGCAGCGCGTGCGGCCACCCGGTCATCCAGCGGATCCCCGAGGGCGACAGCCGCCCGCGGTACGTCTGCGAACACTGCCGGACCATCCATTACCAGAACCCCAACATCGTCGCCGGCGTGCTGCCCACCTGGGGCAGCCAGGTGCTGCTGTGCCGTCGCGCGATCGAGCCGCGCCGTGGTTTCTGGACCCTGCCTGCCGGCTTCATGGAGAATGGCGAGACCCTCGACCAGGCCGCTCGTCGCGAAACCGTGGAGGAGGCCTGCGCCCGAGTCGGGCAGATGAGCCTGTACCAGCTGTTCGACCTGCCGCACATCAACCAGGTGCATGTGTTCTTCCGCGCCGAGCTGGCCGACCTGGACTTCGCCGTGGGCATCGAGAGCCTGGAAGTGCGGCTGTTCGAGGAACACGAGATTCCCTGGGACGCGCTGGCTTTCCGCACCGTCGCTCGCACACTAGAATGCTATTATCGTGACCGCATCGGGCAGCACTACCCCATAGGCCATGAATACCTGCCACCGATGAACGTCTCGTCGTCCACCACCTAGCTTTCAGGGATAAGGTTTCATGCGCTGGTTGTTCGCCCTCTTCTGCCTCTGCGTTGTATCGGTGTCCCAGGCGGCCTTCACCGAAACCATCATCCGCAAGCCCCTGCCCGCTACGCAGCCACCGTCCCACTCCCCGGCCCAGGTTCCCACCCAGCCATTGATCGACAAGGTGCTGGTGCTCAAGTCCGAACGCCGCCTGCAATTGATCAGCCGCGGCGAGCCGCTCAAGACCTACCGCATCTCCCTGGGCAAGCAACCCAAGGGGGCCAAGGAGCGCGAGGGCGACAAGAAGACTCCCGAAGGCCTCTACTGGCTCGACTGGCGCAAGGTCAGCGACCGCTTCAACCTGGCCATGCACATCTCCTACCCGAACATCAGGGATGCCGCCCGTGCCCGCCGCGAAGGCGTCAACCCGGGCAGCATGATCATGATCCACGGCACGCCGATCGACGAGGAATACCCGGAGTGGTACTTCCATACCCTGGACTGGACCGAAGGCTGCATCGCCATGCGCAATGACGACATGCGCGAAGTCTGGAGCATGGTCAAGGACGGCACCCTGATCGAGATCCGTCCCTGAAAGCGTACGATCCAGGATATTTCCTCAGAATTTCCCGACACTAATTCCGCATCTGCCTGACACGCAGGTGGGCACGGGCTCGCATCCAGACGACCAGTCGCATTCTTAGAATCCTCGCAAACGAGTACTGAACCGTACGCACTTTGCAGATTTCTTCCATGCCGACCGCCTCGCTCCGCTTCCACACCGCCAGGTGGCTGCTGGCTGGCCTGTTGTCCGGTCTCCTGGCCATGCCCCAGGCCCTGGCCGACGACCCGGCCAGCCAGCAACTGCGCGAACAACAGCGCACGCTCCAGCAACTGGAGCACCAGCAGCGGCTGCAGCGCTGGCAGCAACGCGAGCGCCCCAGTGCCACGCCGACGCCTTCCTCCTCCCCCCATGAGCCGGACACCCACTGCTGGCCTACCCCAGGCGTACGCCTGGCTGGCAACCAGTCGCTCTCCACCCCAGCGCTGGAGCGAACCCTGCGGCCACTGCTGCGTCCCTGCATGGGCGTGGCTGACATCAACCGGCTGCTGAAGGCCATCACCGAGCGTTACGTGCAGGCCGGCTATCCGACCAGCCGTCCCTACCTGGCCCGGCAACCCGAACCGGGCGAGCCGCTGGAGATCGTCATCGTCGAAGGCTTCGTCGAGTCGATCGAACTGGCTGGCGCCGACCTGCCGCTGTCCCTGCAGGGCGCCTTCCCCGACCTGCTCGGCCATCCCTTGTACCTGCCGGACCTGGAACAAGGGCTCGACCAGCTCAATCGGCTGCGCGCCTATGACGTCGTCGCCGACCTGTCGCCAGGCGAGCTGCAAGGGGGCACCCAGGTGCTGCTCGGAGCGCGCCAGGTCAGCTCGCGCTGGCACCTGGACGGGCGCCTCGACAACCGCGGCAGCGAGCTGACCGGCCGTCATCGCCTGAACCTGAGCCTCGGCCTGGACAGCCCGCTGAACCTCAACGACGACCTGCGCCTGTCGCTGGTCTCGACGCTCTTCGGTGCCCCCGGCGAAAGCCGAGGCGCCAGTCTCTACTACAGCCTTCCCTACGGCCCCTGGACCTTCGCCCTGAACGCCAGCGAGATCGCCTATCGCTCGCCCATCCCCCACGGGCGCCAGGTCAGCAGCGGCAACAGCCGCTTCCTGGGCATGAGCGCCGAGCGCGTGCTCTGGCGCAACCCGCAGGGCATGCTAAGCGCCAGCGCCCGCCTGGACCACAAGCGCCTGGTCAACCGCATAACAGGCGTGGTCGCGGGCGTGCAGAGCCCTACCCTCACCACCCTGGAGACAGGCATCAACCTACTCTGGCTCGATGGCGGCCTGTGGAACGCCTACCTGGGCATCGCCCAGGGGCTGGACGGGTTCGGCGCCGACCGCAAAGCCCAAGGGACGCTCGCCCCAGCGCCGCAATTTCTCAAGTACCGCGCCAGCCTGCTGCACCTGCGCCAAGGTCCGGCACAACGGCCCTGGCGCTGGCAAAGCGAACTCAACCTGCAATACAGCCGCGATGTCCTGTTCGCTGTCGAACAGCAGTTGCTCAGCGACGACTCTGCCGTGCGCGGCTTTCGCCAATACACCGTCGCCGGTGCCAGCACTGGCGTCTGGCGCAACACCCTCAGCCAGCCCCTGCCCCTGTCGCTGCCCTACGGCCTGGAGGTCCGCCCGGTCGTCGGCCTGGACCTGGGCTGGGCCCGCCTCTTCCATGGCCAGCCCTCCCAACGCCTGGCAGGTGCCGCCGTGGGCGTGGAGCTCAGCATGCCGGGCTCGCGGCTGCGCCTGGACTACCAGCATGCGCTCTACGCCAGCGACCTCCCCCGCCGACGCCTGGAGCCAGGATTCTGGGTACTGGACTGGACCCTGAACATCTGATTCACCCACAACAAAGAGAACGAAGACGTGAAGAAAGATCCCAAGCAACCGGCACCACGGCCCAATACCTTGCGCTGGGCCATCTCCCTTGCGCTGCTCACCTCCTCCACGGCCCTGGCCCAGGGAGGCCTGCAACCCGCCCCCGGCCCAGGCGGCACGCCCATCATCAACAATGGCCACGGCGTACCGGTGATCGACATCGTCGCCCCCAACACCCACGGCCTGTCGCACAACCAGTTCCTCGACTACAACGTCGGCAAGCCCGGCGTGGTCTTGAACAACGCCCTGCAAGCGGGCCAGTCGCAACTGGCCGGGGCCCTGGCCGCCAACCCGCAGTTCCAGGGCCAGGCCGCCTCGACCATCCTCAACGAGGTGATCAGCCGCAATGCCTCGCTGATCGAAGGCCCACAGGAAATCTTCGGCCGCCCGGCCGACTACATCCTGGCCAACCCCAACGGCATCACCCTCAACGGCGGTAGCTTCATCAACACCACCCGCGCCGGCTTCCTGGTCGGCACGCCAGTCGTCCAGGAGCAGCAGCTCAAGTACCTCGACACCCTGCAGGCAAGCGGCTCGCTGCAGGTGCTCGGTGGCGGCCAGAGCAACGCCGAAGGCGCCCTGGGGCTGATCGCGCCGCGCATCGACAGCCAGGGCCTGCTCAGCGCCAAGACGGACCTCGACCTGACCGTTGGCCGCAACCGCATCGACGCCGCCAGCGGGCACGTTTTGCGGCACCTGCCCGGCACCCCGTCGAGCATCGATGCCAAGCTGTTCGGCGCGATGCGTGCCGGGCGTATCCGGGTGCTGAGCACCGCCGAAGGCGCCGGCGTGCGCATGGGGCCGATAGAGGTGGCGGCACGCGACGGTATCAGCATCCGTTCGGCCGGTGATCTGCAGATCGACGCCAGCGCCACCCAGGGCGCACGCTTGCACAGCGAGCACGGCGCATTGTCCCTCAGCGCAGCGGATGACCTGCGCCTGCTGGCCGTCGACGGCAAGGCGCAACGGATCGAGGTGAAGGCCGGCAAGAAGCTGACGCTCGATGCCAGTACCCGGGAGAACATCGAACGCGACAATGAAAAATGGAACAAGAAAGCCTGGTTCATCACCACCGAGACCTACGACCGCGAACGCACCGTCACCACACGCACGCGGCACGGCACACACCTGCAGGCCGGCGACGACCTCACACTGCAATCCGGCAGCGACATGCGCCTGGTGGCGGCCACCGTGCAAGCCGGTGGCGACCTTGACGTGGCCAGTGGCGGCAAGCTCGACATCGAGGCCGGTATCGACAGCCGGCGGGAGCAGGAACAGGTACGCCATCGCAAGCACCTGTGGCGCGGCGACCGCGATACCGACGACTACAAGGAGACCGCCAAGGCCAGCGCCCTGGGTGGAGAGCGCGTGACGGTGAAGGCCGGCGATACGCTCAGGGTACGGGGCAGCCGCCTGGAAAGCCGGGGCGAGATGGAACTCTCGGCGCGGCAGGTGGAGGTGACGACTGCCGCCCTGCAGGAAAACGGCAAGCAACGCGATTACCGTGGCGACCTGGTGTCCGGCACCTTCTTCGGCGACCGCAACGGCAACGACCGCCAGGGCCAGGCCGTCGCCGGCAGCGTCGTTGCAGCGGTGGGCGACCTGCATGTCAGCGCCGACCAGGTCGTCATCAAGGGCAGCAGCGTGACCAGCCAGGGCGATGCCGTGCTCTACAGCGAGAAGGGCCTGCTGGCGATCGAGGCCGACCAGGGCAGTTCCACCTCCAAGGAGCAGCAGAGCGACAGCAAGCTGTTCGGGCTGATCGGCAGCAAGCGCGACCGCACCGTGCGCGAGGAACAGGTGCTGGTCAGCGACGTGACCGCCAAGAGCAACCTGCGCCTGGCCAGCGCCGCGCAAATGAAGCTTCGCGGCGCCAAGCTCGAAGCTGGCGGGCATCTGCAGCTCGAGGCCAAGGGCGACCTGTCGATCGACAGCGCACAATCGCGCCTGGATGCCGAGACCGTCAGCCAGCAACGAGGCTTCACCGCCAACGCCCGGCAGACCCAGGAAGCCCAGGACGGCAAGCCCGATTCGCGGCAGTTCGAAGCCACTGCCGGCTACCAGGTCGCCACGACCACCACCCGCGAAAGCGAAACCACCCAGGTCGCCAGTGAACTCAAGGGCGCCAGCGTGGCGTTGAACAGCGGCGAGCACCTGCAGGTCAACGGCTCCAAGGTCACGGCCAGCGCAGGCGACCTGAGCCTGCAGGGCAAGCAGGTCACCCTCGGGGCCACTCGCAACGAGCGCAACACCCAGACCGACACCCGCACCAGCGGCGCAGGCCTGACTGTCACCGGTGGCATCGACAGGCTCGGTAGCGCCTTCACCGGCGAGCATGTGCAAGACACCCAGCGAGAACGTGACAGCCAGGTGCAACGCAGCGAGCTGCAGGCCAGCGGCGATGTGAAGATCAACGCCACGAACCTTGTCACCGAAGCCGCGAAAGTCGATGCAGGCAAGCAACTGCTGGTGGAAGCCGAGCACATCGACAACCGCGCCGTGCAGGACATCCAGGAGCGCGAACACAATACCGAGCAATGGCGTGGCAGCCTCGGCGCCGACGTGGAATACCGCGACCTGACCCGCCCGATCGAACGCCTGGTACAAGGCCAGGAAGCCGCCCGCTTCCAGCAGGCGTCCCCCGAAGACGCCATGGCACCGCCCAGCGTGGGCGCGCAGATGACCGTCGACCACCTCAAGCGCCTGGAGAACCAGCGCCGGGGTCACGCCCAGGTCAGCGAACTGTCGGGCGCCACGGTCGCCGTCAAGGCCAACACCCTCGATGACCAGGGCACGGCCTGGCGCGCCAAGGGCGGCCAGCTCAAGATCGACGCCGACCGCCATCACGCCAGGGCGGCCGAGGATGTCGAGCAAAGCAGCGTGCAGCGCCTGGCCTACGGTGGCGAACTGCGCGTCGACACCAGCACCGGCCAGGACATCAACGTGCGCGCAGCCGGCAAGGGCGGCTCGCTGGACAAGCAGGCCAGCGCCAGCACCGCGCGTCCCGTCAGCCTCCAGGGGCATACCGGCGTCCAGATACAGCTCGGCAGCGATGGCCGCTACGAAGGCACCACCATCGATGGCGGCAACGGCGATGTATCGATCAATAGCGCCGGACGGCTGAGCCTGACCCAGGCCAACGATCGCAGCAGCGAACAATCGCGGCAACTCGATGGCAATGCCTGGGCCAAGGGCGGCAACCGGCCCACCAGCACCGGCCTGGACGCCCGTGGCTACCTCGACCACGCGCAGCGCCAGAGCCAGGACAGCAAGGCCAGGGTCGCGCAGATCGACGCCAAGGGCGATGTCGTCCTGAGCAGTGGCGGCGACATGCTGCTCGAAGGCACGCGCATCGGCAGCCGCGAACGCAAGGTCGACGACATCCGTCTCGACAGTGGGGGCGTGCTGCAGGTCAAGGCCGCCAGCGACACCCACCAGGCCAGTGGCAGCAAGCTGGGCGGCGGCCTGGAACTGTCCGCCAAGACCGGCAGCAGCAAGGGTGGCGGTATTGGCGGCCACTTCGAGCATGGCAAGCTGGACGAACGTGGCCGCCAGGCCGTCGATGCCCATTTCAATAGCGCAGGCGCCCTGCAAATGAACAGCCGCGCGCGGGAGGACATTGCCCTGCACCTGCAAGGCCTGCAGGCCTCCGCCGCGCAGATCGCCCTGAACGCGGCCAACGGCGGCATACGGATCGAGGCCTCCGGCAACCAGGAGTACCGCAACAACCTGGCGATCACCGCCGGGGCCGGGTTCAACACCTCCAAGGGCGAGACGCCGGACAAGGACGTGCGCGGGCTGCATGGCCGCGTACAGGTTGACCTGGACAAACGCGACAACCAGACCTGGAACGGCAACACGTGGCGGGCAGAGCGGATCAGCCTGCACAGCCGGGGCGACACGCGCATCGAAGGCGCCAGCCTGGAGGCCGGGCAGATCCAGGGCAATATCGGCGGCGATTTGCGGGTGGCCAGCCGCAAGGACCGCGTCGATAACCTGAGCCTCAAGGTCGATGCGCGCCTGAGCAAGGAGAAAAACCCCCAGGGCTACGTCAATGCGGCCAGCGCCGTGGCAGGGCCGGCGGGGGGCAAGGTCAGCGAGAAAGTCGGCCCGACGCTGAGCAAGGCCGAGCCTGGCCTGTCGCCGACCTTCAAGCTCGACCTGTCGCATGAGCAGCGTGACACCGTGGCCCACCAGGCGTCCCTCAGGGGCAGCGAGGGCATCGACCTCAAGGTGGGCGGCGACGCACACCTGGTCGGCGCCCGGTTGCAATCGGCCGGTGGCACTGTCGACCTGGCAGCGGCCTCCGTCAGCCGAGAGACCCTGACCGGTCGCGATTATCGACGGGATGTGTCGGTCGATGCGTCCAACTCACCGGTCGACCTGGGCACCGCCGTGGCCGAAGTGGTCAAGGACAAGGGGGCGGCCGACGGCGAGAATGCCCTGGACCTGGGGCTGTTGCGTACCAGCGGGCATGACCGCCGTGAGCAGTGGTCCTCGAGTGTTCAGGGCAAGGTCGAGCGTTGAGTCGATCTCCATGATTTGGGGGCGTGGGGCTGCAAGGCAGCCCCACGCCACTCGATGGACCGACATCGAGGACCGCCCCGCGCCGAAGCCTCCGTTAACATTTCTGCCAAAAAATCATCATATTGACGCACTAAAGTCGCGTCTTTCTTACTCACAACAAAAGGACACCCGATGAGTCGAGAAACCGGCGACAACCTTGACCGGAACCTGAGCGACAACCCACCGATGGCCAGCGTCATGGACGCCTACCTGAGCCGTCGCAGCGTGATGCGCGGCAGCCTTGGCGCGGCGATCGCCATGATCGCGGGAACCGGCCTGGCCGGCTGCCTCGACGGCATTGCCGCCGCCCGCCAAGATGCGCCCCGCCCGGCCAAGCCGCAGCCCTCGAAACTGAAGCTGGGCTTCGAGTCCATCGCCGGCTCGCGCACCGATGCCTGCGTCGTCGCTGCCGGCTACAGCGCCTATGTGCTGGCCCCCTGGGGCACGCCGCTGAACAGCAAAGCCAGCCCATGGAAGGCCGACGGCAGCAACACCGCCCTCGACCAGGCCAACGCCATGGGCATGCACCACGACGGCATGCACTTCTTCCCCATCGCTGGCAGCGCCGACGACGGCCTGCTGGCGATCAACTTCGAGTACATCGATCCCGCCGCCCTGCACCCGAACGGCCCGACCACCGACGCCAACGGCAAGCGCCCAGCCGAAGAAGTGCGCAAGGAAATCAATGCCCACGGCGTCGGCGTGGTGCGCCTGAGCAAGGTCGACGGCCGCTGGCAGGTGGTCGAGAACGACCCGCTCAACCGCCGCTTCACCACCGCCTCGCGGATGAACATCTCAGGCCCGCTGCGCGGCACCGACCACGTCAAGACCCGCTTCTCGCCCGACGGCAGCCAATGCCGCGGGACCAACAACAATTGCGGCAACGGCCATACCCCGTGGGGTACCTACCTGACCTGCGAGGAGAACTGGCCGGGCATCTTCGTCAACAAGGGCGCCCTCCCCGCCGACCAGTCGCGGATCGGCGTGGCGACCTCCAGCGGCCTGTACCAATGGGAAAGCGCTGCTGGCGACAGCAGCGAGGTCGACGGCGAATTCGCCCGCTTCGACGTCACCCCGACCGGCGCCAGCGCCACCGACGACTATCGCAACGAAGCCAGCACCTACGGCTACATCGTCGAGATCGACCCGTACGACAGCACCACCCTGGCGGTGAAACGTACCGCCCTGGGGCGCTTTCGCCACGAGGGCTGCTGCCCGGGCCTGGCGGTGGCCGGCAAGCCGCTGGTCTGGTACAGCGGCGACGACTCCAACAACGAGTACCTGTACAAGTTCGTCTCCGACGCCCTGTGGGACCCGGCCGACGCCAACCCGGCCGACCGCCTGGCCACCGGCGACAAGTACCTGGACCAAGGCACGCTCTACGTGGCCCGCTTCGATGCCGACGGCCGTGGCAGTTGGCTGCCCCTCGACGTCGAGACCGCCACCACCGACGGCAGCACCCTTGGCGCCCGGTTCGGCGACCTGCCGAGTATCCTCCTCAACACCCGGGGTGCGGCGGATGCCGTGGGCGCAACGCCCATGGACCGGCCGGAATGGACGGCGGTCAACCCGCTCAACGGTGACGTCTACCTGACCCTGACCAACAACAGCGCGCGCACCCCGGCAACGGTAAACGCCGCCAACCCACGCGGCCCGAGCCGTCACGGCCATATCATCCGCTGGCGCGACAGCGACGATCAGCGGGGTTTCACCTGGGATATCTTCGTGTTCGGCGCCAACGCCTCCGGTGCCGCCGAGATCAACCGCTCGGGCCTGACCGAACTGAACCAGTTCGCCAGCCCCGACGGCATGTGTTTCGATAGCCGCGGCGTGTTGTGGTTCGAGACCGACAACAGCGAGCCGAGCGTGGCTGACTACACCAACGACCAGTTGCTGGCAGTGATTCCGTCCGACCTGATGGATACCGATGGCAGGCAGATCCCGGTCAACGCCCGCAACCAGGTCGACCTGCGCCGCTTCTTCGTCGGCCCGAACGGCTGCGAGGTGACTGGCATCGCCTTCACGCCGGACAACAAGACGTTGTTCATCAACATCCAGCACCCGGGCAACTGGCCGTACAGCGACATTGCCACCGATGCCACCCCGGCGGGCACGACGGTGCGTCCACGGGCTTCGACCGTGGTGATCCAGCGTGACGATGGTGGGGAGATCGGGACGGCCTGATGGGCTGTCCTTTCAGGTTTCTGGGGCCGCTTCGCGCCCCCATGCCACCTAGCTAACAAACATTCGCGGGCTTGCCCCGCGAATGGCTCCAGCGCGGTCTAGAACTCGGCGAGCCGCCAGAGCTCATAGGCCGGCGTCTCGTACGGATGGCTCGCCTTGAGCGCAGCGACGACCTGGGCAACCAGGTCGTCAGCCACCACCAGCTCCACCTTCCACTCGTCCACCTGCTCGACCTGCCCTGCCTGCCCCAGGTACGGCTGGCTGCCGTCCAGAGGCCGGAACTGGCCCTGGCCCAGGGTCTGCCAGGCACAGTGGTCGTAGTCGCCGATGCGCCCGCCACCGGCGGCGAACACAGCGGCCTTGACCACGTCCACATGGCTCGGCGGCACGAAGAAGGCGAGCTTGTACACCGTCAGTTCACCCAGACCCGCGCATTGCGGAACATGCGCATCCAGGCGCCATCTTCCTGCCACTCGTCCGGACGCCAGGAGTTCTGCACGGCGCGGAACACCCGCTCAGGGTGCGGCATCATGATGGTCACGCGACCGTCACGGCTGGTGAGGCCGGTGATACCACGCGGCGAGCCGTTGGGGTTGGCCGGGTAGGCTTCGGTGACCTTGCCGTGGTTGTCGACGTAGCGCAGGGCCACGCAACCGGACAGGTCGGCTTCCAGCAGCGCTTCCTCGCTGGCGAACTCGGCATGGCCCTCGCCGTGGGCGATGGCGATCGGCATGCGCGAACCGGCCATGCCCTGCAGGAAGATCGAATTGGACTTCTGCACCTCGACCATGGCCACGCGCGCCTCGAACTGTTCCGAGCGGTTGCGCACGAAGTGCGGCCAGTACTCGGTGCCCGGAATCAGCTCGTGCAGGTTGGACATCATCTGGCAACCGTTGCACACGCCCAGGGCGAAGCTGTCGTTGCGCTCGAAGAACGCCTGGAAGGCATCGCGGGCACGGCGGTTGAACAGCGCCGACTTGGCCCAGCCCTCGCCGGCCCCCAGCACGTCGCCGTAGGAGAAACCACCGCAGGCCACCAGGCCCTTGAAGTCGGCGAAGTCGACCCGGCCGGCGAGGATATCGCTCATGTGCACGTCGATGGCGGCGAAGCCGGCGCGGTCGAAGGCTGCGGCCATCTCGACCTGGCCGTTGACGCCCTGCTCGCGCAGGATCGCCACTTGCGGGCGCACGCCCTTCTTGATGTACGGCGCGGCGATGTCGTCGTTGACGTCGAAGCCCAGCTTGACCGACAGGCCGGGATTCTCTTCTTCCAGCAGCACGTCGAATTCCTGGTCGGCGCACTCGGCGTTGTCGCGCAGGCGCTGGATCTGGTAACTGGTCTCGGCCCACTGGCGCTGCAGCAGACGGCGCTGGTCGTCGAACAGCACCTCGCCGCCCAGGCTGATGGACACCTCGCCGTTGTTGACCGGCTTGCCGATGACCGCGACGCAGTCTTCCAGGCCGGCGGCGCTGAACTGGGCCAGCACCTCGGGGGTGGCATCCTGGCGCACCTGGATGACCGCACCGAGTTCCTCGTTGAAGAGGATCGCCGGGACTTCGCCACGCTCGTCGGTCAGCGGGTCCAGGTGCAGGTCGAGGCCGCAATGACCAGCGAAGGCCATTTCCAGCACGCTGACCAGCAGGCCGCCGTCGGAGCGGTCATGGTAGGCCAGCAGGTGGCCGTCAGCGTTCAGGCCCTGGATCACCGCGAAGAAGGCCTTGAGGTCTTCGGCGTCGTCGACGTCCGGGGCCTGCTGGCCGAGCTTGCCATGCACCTGGGCGAGGATCGAGCCACCCATGCGGTTCTTGCCACGGCCCAGGTCGATCAGGATCAGGTCGGTCTCGCCCTTGTCCATACGCAGTTGCGGGGTCAGGGTGTCGCGGATGTCGACCACCGGGGCGAAGCCGCTGACGATCAGCGACATCGGCGCGGTGACGCTCTTCTCGACACCGTCCTCGCTCCAGCGGGTCTTCATCGACATGGAGTCCTTGCCGACCGGGATGGTCAGGCCCAGGGCCGGGCACAGCTCCATGCCCACGGCCTTGACGGTGTCGTACAGGCGGGCATCCTCGCCGGGGTGGCCGGCGGCGGACATCCAGTTGGCCGACAGCTTGATGTCGGAGAGTTGTTCGATGCGGGCACCGGCCAGGTTGGTCAGCACCTCGCCGATGGCCATGCGGCCCGACGCCGGGGCATCGAGCAGGGCCAGCGGGGTGCGCTCGCCCATGGCCATGGCTTCGCCGGTATAGACGTCGAAGCTGGTGGCGGTGACGGCGCAGTCGGCCACCGGTACCTGCCAGGGGCCGACCATCTGGTCGCGGGCCACCAGGCCGGTGATGGTACGGTCGCCGATGGTGATCAGGAAGCTCTTGCTGGCCACCGCCGGATGATGCAGGACGCGCTCGACGGCGTTGTCCAGGTCCAGCGCGCTCGGGTCGAAGTCATCGCCCAGCTCCGCCTCGCGGGTGACCGAACGGTGCATGCGCGGCGGCTTGCCCAGCAGCACGTCCAGCGGCATGTCCACCGGGGTGTTGCCGAAGTGGCTGTCGGTGACGGTCAGGTGCAGTTCCTCGGTGGCCTCGCCGACCACGGCGAACGGGCAGCGCTCGCGCTCGCAGATGGCCTTGAAGCGCTCGAAGTCGGCGGCGCTGACCGCCAGCACGTAGCGCTCCTGGGACTCGTTGCTCCAGATCTCGTGCGGCGCCATGCCCGGCTCGTCGTTGGGCACGTTGCGCAGCTCGAAGCGGCCACCGCGGCCACCGTCGTTGACCAGCTCGGGGAAGGCGTTGGAAATACCGCCCGCGCCGACGTCGTGGATGAAGGCGATCGGGTTCTGCTCGCCCAGTTGCCAGCAACGGTCGATGACCTCCTGGCAGCGGCGTTCCATTTCCGGGTTCTCGCGCTGCACCGAGGCGAAGTCCAGGTCGGCGGAGCTGGCACCGGTATCGACCGAGGACGCCGCGCCGCCGCCCAGGCCGATCAGCATGGCCGGGCCGCCGAGCACGATCAGCTTGGCACCGACGGTGATCTCGCCCTTCTGCACGTGCTCCTCGCGGATGTTGCCCATGCCACCGGCGAGCATGATCGGCTTGTGGTAGCCACGGACCTCTTCACCACGCGGGGTGTCGATGGCCTGCTCGAAGGTACGGAAGTAGCCGGTCAGCGCCGGACGACCGAATTCGTTGTTGAACGCGGCACCGCCCAGGGGGCCTTCGACCATGATGTCGAGGGCGTCGACGATGCGGCCCGGCTTGCCGTAGTCCTGCTCCCAGGGCTGCTCGAAGCCGGGGATGCGCAGGTTGGACACGGTGAAGCCGGTCAGCCCGGCCTTGGGCTTGGCGCCACGGCCGGTGGCGCCTTCGTCGCGGATCTCGCCGCCGGAGCCGGTGGAGGCGCCGGAGAACGGGGCGATGGCGGTCGGGTGGTTGTGGGTCTCGACCTTCATCAGGATGTGCACCGGCTCCTGCACCGCGCCGTACTGACGGGTCTCAGGGTTCGGGAAGAAGCGCCCGGCGACGTGGCCGACGATCACCGAGGCGTTGTCCTTGTACGCCGACAGCACACCTTCGCTGTGCATCTGGTAGGTGTTCTTGATCATGCCGAACAGGCTCTTTTCCTGAGCCTCGCCGTCGATGTCCCAACTGGCGTTGAAGATCTTGTGGCGGCAGTGTTCGGAGTTGGCCTGGGCGAACATCATCAGCTCGATGTCGTTCGGGTTGCGCGCCAGGCCCTGGAAGGCGTTGACCAGGTAGTCGATCTCGTCTTCGGCCAGGGCCAGGCCCAGGTCGATGTTGGCCTGGGCCAGCGCGGCACGGCCGCCACCGAGGATGTCCACGGAGGTCATCGGCCGAGGCTGGGCGTGGCTGAACAGGTCGGCGGCTTCTTCGAGCTTGCCCAGCACGCGCTGGGTCATGCGGTCGTGCAGCTCGGCGGCGATGAGCCCGGCGTCGGCCTCGGACAGCTCGCCGGCGACGTAGTAGGCGATGCCGCGCTCCAGGCGCTGGATGGCCTGCAGGCCGCAGTTGTGGGCGATGTCGCTGGCCTTGCTGGCCCAGGGCGAGATGGTGCCCAGGCGCGGCACCACCAGGAACAGGCGGCCACTGGGCTCCTGCACCGGTACGCTCGGACCGTACTTGAGCAGACGGCCCAGCACCTGCTGCTGGTCGGCGGTCAGCTCGCCGCTGACGTCGGCGAAGTGGGCGAATTCGGCATACAGGCCGGTAACAGCGGGGACTTTCTGGCTCAGTTGCTCGAGTAGCTTACCGTGGCGAAAGGCAGAAAGGGCAGGAGCGCCGCGCAGGATCAACATCGTCGGGACAGCCTCAGGAAGGGGTGTGCTTAGAGGCCGTGCATTCTAGCCTAAATCCGCGGCTTTCGGCACCCGCCAGAGGGCAATGCTGCCGGGCGGCGGAACCGGACTTCGGGGTCAGGAAAGCGGCACGAAAAGCAGCTTCAAGCGGCAAGCTACAAGCCGCAAGAAAAAGTGGGGCAGTGCACGGCTAATGCTGTTCACTTAAGCCTGATGTGACATCGATTGGGGCTGCCTTGCAGCCCTTCGCGGGCAAGCCCGCTCCCACAGGATCGTGCATTTGCAGCGTACTTGTGGGAGCGGGCTTGCCCGCGAAGGGCCGCAAGGCGGCCCCAATTGATTAAAGTGAACAGCATTAGGCAGTGCACGGCCTGCTTTCCCCTGCAGCTCGCCGCTGGGAGATAAGTAGCTTGAAGCTTGCCGCTAGCAAACCTATGGCCCGTTGTCGAGATATGGCGCGACCGGTCCTTTGCGTATACTGCAAGCTATGTTCGCCCACACTGCTTTGCGCCAGCGCTGCGCCAGATGGCTCTTCGCAACCGGACTCTTCCTGATGCTCGGTGCCTGTGTTGAAAAACCCAGCACCCTCGAGCGCGTCAAGGAGGACGGTGTGCTGCGCGTGATCACCCGCAACAGCCCGGCTACCTACTTCCAGGACCGCAATGGCGAGACCGGCTTCGAGTACGAGCTGGTCAAGCGGTTCGCCGACGATCTCGGCGTGGAACTGGAGATCGAGACCGCCGACAACCTCGACGAGCTGTTCGACCAACTGGGCAAGCCCTCCGGCCCGGTGCTGGCCGCCGCCGGCTTGGTCAGCAGCGAGCGACGCAGCACCCAGGCGAAATTTTCCCACCCTTACCTCGAGGTGACCCCACAGGTCATCTACCGCAACGGCCGCTCCCGGCCCACCAGCGTGAAAGGCCTGATCGGCAAGAAGATCCTGGTGCTCAAGGGCAGCAGCCATGCCGAGCAACTGGCCGAACTGAAAAAGCAGAATCCCACGTTGGAATACGAAGAATCCGACGCAGTGGAAGTGGTCGACCTGCTGCGCATGGTCGACGAGGGCCAGATCGACCTGACCCTGGTGGACTCCAACGAACTGGCCATGAACCAGGTGTACTTCCCCAACGTGCGCGTGGCCTTCGACCTGGGCGACACCCGCGATCAGCGCTGGGCAGTGGCCGCCGGCGAAGACAACAGCCTGCTCAACGAGATCAACGCCTTTCTCGACAAGGCCCAGAAGAACGGCACGCTGCAACGCCTGAAGGAGCGCTACTACGGCCATGTCGATGTGCTCGGCTACGTCGGTGCCTACACGTTCGCCCAACACCTGCAGCAGCGCCTGCCCAAGTACGAGAAGTACTTCAAGGCCAGTGCCAAGGTCGAGCAGGTCGACTGGCGCCTGCTGGCGGCGATCGGCTACCAGGAGTCCCTGTGGCAGCCGGAGGTCACCTCCAAGACCGGCGTGCGCGGCCTGATGATGCTCACCCAGCGCACCGCCCAGGCCATGGGCGTGTCCAACCGCCTGGACCCGAAGCAGAGCATCCAGGGCGGCGCCAAGTACTTCATGGTCGTCAAGGCCCAGCTCGACGACAGCATCAAGGAGCCGGACCGCACCTGGTTCGCCCTGGCCGCCTACAACGTCGGCAGCGGCCACCTGGAAGACGCGCGCACCCTGGCCAGGCGCGAGGGGCTGAACCCGAACAAGTGGCTGGACGTGAAGAAGATGCTGCCGCGCCTGTCGCAGAAGCATTGGTACAGCAAGACCCGCTACGGCTATGCCCGCGGTGGGGAGCCGGTGCACTTCGTGGCCAACATCCGCCGTTACTACGACATCCTCACCTGGGTGACCCAGCCGCAACTCGAAGGCCAGGTGGCCGAGGGCAGCCTGCATGTTCCGGGGGTCAACAAGGACAAGCCGGCTGAACAGTCGCCGCCGATGTGATGCCGTGCGACCGGTGGTGGTCCCATCGCTGGCAAGCCAGCTCCCACGGGGTTCGAGTCGATCACGAATGATGCGGTTTGCAGGGCCATGCGTGGCTTGCCGGCGATGGGCTGCAAAGCAGCCCCAGGCCGGCTCAGGCCTTCGTCCTGCGTGCCTTGAAGAACTCGCTCAGTATCTGCCCGCACTCCTCGGCCAGCACCCCGCCTTCATAGATCACCCGATGGTTGAGAAACCCCTGGGTGAAGAACTGCCCCTGGCTCTGCACGACCCCCGCCTTCGGCTCCAGTGCCCCATACACCACCCGCGCCACCCGTGAGTGCACGATCAGGCCGGCGCACATGCTACACGGCTCCAGGGTCACGTACAGGGTGCTGCCGGGCAGGCGGTAGTTGCTCGCCGCCCTGGCCGCCGCGCGAATGGCGACCATCTCGGCATGGGCGCTGGGGTCGCTGTCGGCGATCGGCCGATTGAAGCCCTGCCCGATGACTTGCCCGTGCTGCACCAGCACCGCGCCCACCGGCACTTCGCCCATGGCCGCCCCTTCGGCGGCCAAGGCCAGGGCCAGACGCATGAATTCCTGGTCGCGGCTGCGATCGATGATCTGCGGGCGCATCAGACCACCGCGATCGCGGCCATCAGGCCGGTTTCCATGTGGTCGATGACGTGGCAGTGGAACATCCAGGTCCCTGGGTTATCCGCCACCAGTGCCACCTGGGCACGCTCGTTCTTGCCCAGCAGGTAGGTGTCGGTGAACCAGGGCTCGACGATCTTGTGGCGATTGGAGGCGATCACCTTGAAACTCATGCCGTGCAGATGGATAGGGTGCTGGTACTGGGTCATGTTCTTCAGTTCGAAGATATAGCTCTTGCCCTTCTGCAGGGTAGCGATCGGTCGATCGGCACAGGTCTTGTCGGTGATGTCCCAAGCCTGGCCGTTGATCTGCCACAAGCTTGGAGGCTTGCCGTCCTCGGTGCCGACCGACACCTTGCCGGCCCACTCGAAGTTGAAGTTGAGCTTCTCGGCGTTCGCCAGGTCCGGCTCAGCGACCGGATTGGGCGGCAGGGGCTTGGGCCAGTCGCCGGGAGCTTCGTCGCTGACCACCGAGCGCAGGGTGCCCAGGCGCACGAAACCATCGCGCAGGGAGATCTGCTCGCCGGCCTGGGGAATGCGGATGGCCAGGCAGATGCGCATGCCCGGGCCGAGCCAGTAGTCCTTGCCCAGGGGCCGTGGCGTGACGGGGTTGCCATCCAGGGCATAGATCATCGCCTCGCAGTTGCCCTTGAGGTTGATGCGGTAGGTCCAGGTGTTGTCCAGGTTGAGCAGGCGCACCCGCACCACCTGGCCGGCCGGCAGCTCGGTGACCGCCCCGGCCTGGCCGTTGATGGTGATCAGGCGCCCGGCGGTGCCGTTGCGCGCCGCCTCGCGGGCAACGCTGAACGGCATCCAGGCGCCCTGCTCGTCCACGTGCCAGGTCTTCAGGCTCAGGGTGCGTTCATGACGAAACCCCGTGGGCTCGCGCTCCTCGACGATCAGCGGGCCGACCAGGCCGCGGCCCAGTTCCTCGGAGCTGCTGACGTGGGGGTGGTACCAATAGCTGCCAGCGTCCGGGACGCGGAACTTGTAGTCGAAGAACTCGCCCGGCTTGACCGGCAATTGCGACACGTAGGGCACGCCGTCCATTTCCAGCGGCAGGCGGATGCCATGCCAGTGAATGGTCGTCTCGACCGGCAGGTGATTGATGAAGCGTACCCGCAGCCAAGTGCCCTGGCGTACCCGCAGCTCGGTGCCCGGGGCCGATGGGCCGAAGGCCCAGGCCTCGGTCTTGAAGCCGGGCACCAACTCGACGTCCAGGGGTGCGGCGATCAATTCGTAGTCGTGCCCGGCGTTCTCGTCCTCCACCTTGCCCAGCCAGTAGCGGGCGGCGCCCCCGGCGCCCAGGCCAACCACCACCAGGCCGGTCAGGCCCTTGAGCATTTGTCGACGGGTGAAGGACATCGGTGCAGGTACCTCGTTTTTCGCGATCAATCTGCCAGCAGAGCTGGCAAGGAAGGGCGAATACGATACACCTGCAGTTGAGAAAGATTAAGTGAAGACTTGTACCTCGGGCCGGACGCGATGTCGCATCCAGCATTAAGTACCACCCCCACCACGACCGTTCCAACCATCTTGTGCGCCCCTTGAACCACCGCGAGTACGCTCATGATCTTTACCGAACGGCAGAAGCAGGATCACCAAACCCTGAACCTGATGGCGACCCAGGTAAGCACCTCTTGCCCCGACCTGCGCCAGATGGCCCGGGATATCGCCAAAGCGCTCCTGACCCAACATGGTTTCACGGCACTGGATCCCGACCGGGTGTACTTCCATCGCTTCCATACCGCCTCCAGCAGCCCCCGCACATTCAATGGCTGGCAGCATCATGAAAAGCCCTACCAATCGCTGACCCTGCCACAGCTGGTGATGCATCGCTTCGACGCGGCCGAGCAGGACAATGCCGACCTGCTCGGCAACTACACAGGTTTCTACACCTCAGGCCCAGGGGCCCAAGCCTACGATGAACGCAACGAAGTCCCCCTGGCCCCCAAGGCCGTACTCGAGGCGTTCTGGAAGATCGATTTCAGCAGTGCCTTCCATCAACGCCTCGATGCCTTCTGGGCACAGCATGCCGATGACTACCGAACCCTGGCCAAATCCATGTTCCTGAGCAAGGTCCTGGAAGCCTGCGCACATGACGCCCACAGTAGCCTGGCCAAGAGAGCACGCCAGATCACCGAGGCCTTGACGGGCGTGCGGACCTGGCCTGCCTCCCTACAGGAGTTGCGCCAGCAGGTCGTGCCCTCGACAGAGGTACGCCTGTGCACCTTCGACATAGGCGGACACGTCGCCAGCGATATCCTCAGGGTGGTGATGAGTGATGGCTGCCAGTTGCTCTACCTGCCAGGTGAAGACGAGGCGCTGCAACTGTTCGCCAGTGACCGGGAGCTTCATGCGTGGGTCCTGGCCAATACCCGGGAAACGCAAGGCAAGGTCCGCTTCATGGGCCACTTCCCGCTGGCGAGCCAAAAGGAGAATGCCCCCAACGTGGGGCTCGGTCACCTGCTGGATGTCATGAGGTGCCAGTGGGACGCCGCACATCCCGATGGCCTGAACACGCGGGACACGACGCTGCACGTGGATGCTTTCAGCCACCTGCGCGATGCCGCTCGCCAGCGCATGCTCGAAGATGCTCACTTCGCCTTGCGCTCCAACGCAGACCTGCGCAAACAGCTGTGGATCGGTTACCTAGGGGCCTTCTCCAAGGTCTTCGGCCCCATGGCCGCCCTGGACTGGCCAGTGGCGCTGGCCGCCGTCGGCGCAGGCCTGGCCGAGACAGGCCTGGATATCGACCAGGCGATCAACGGCCACACCACCGCCGAGCGTCAGGCGGGCGTCACGGGGGCCATACTCGCCGGCATCAATACCTTGTTCAACGCCACTTTCCTGGTTGCCGCCGGTGTGAACGCCACGGGCGAGCTGGCCCCCATCGAGGAAGCCGGCGAACAGGTCACGCTCCCCGAGGAAAACCAGCCCCCGGGCGAAGAACTCGATCCCGCCACCCCGGACGAGATCCAGGCCTGGGTTCCGGAAGATTTCAGGCCGAGCGATCTCGCACAGCGGATGCAGACGCTAGAAAGCAACGATATCCTGCGCAATGCCCCGGCAAACGCACCGTTCAAGGGCATCCTGGTACAGGACGGCAAGCAGTACGCGATGGTTGGCGACCTCGTCTACCAGGTACGTTTCGTCGGAGAACTGGATACCTGGGTCATCATCGATCCAGAAAACCCCTACGCGTTCTCAGGCAGCATCCCCATTGCCCCGGATACCGAAGGCCGCTGGCAACCTATCGACAGCATAGGGCTCAAGGGCGGCGGAATACCGAGGTTCCTGCTCAAGGCATGGGGCCGGTTACGGCCAAGGCCTGCCCTGCCACCCCTGGCCCCCACCCCCTACGACGTAGCGGAAATCGAGCGTCCGGCCTTGGCGCCTGCGACCAGAGGCGGCCTGAGGCTCGCCCTGGAAGACCCCGACAGCGGCCATCCCTATTCGGTCTATAGGCAACTGCGCGACCGCTTGGCCGCTGACGCACAGGGCTTCTTTTCTTCGTTTCACGCCCCTACCCGCCCAACGATTCCCGAGCTACCCAGTACAGCCACAAACAAGGAGATCATCCGCACGCTTTACCAGGAAAGCGACGGTCTGGTGATCGGCGAGTCACATACCCAACGCGGCGCCAAGCAGTTCTTGATCAAGAACATGCGGCAACTCAAGAAACAGGGGGTGGATGTACTCTACATGGAGCACTTCACGACCGATTTCCACCAGGTCGATCTCGACCTGTTCAACCGAACCGGGATGTTGTCGGCCGAACTCAAGGCCTATGTGGAGGATTTCGACGCCCAAGCCACCCTCGCCGAATCGACGCCCCACACCATGAAGAACGTGCTGTACGAGGCCCACCGGCAGAACGTACGCGTACAAGCCATCGACTGCCTTGCCTCGTACGTCCAAGCCTGGGACGTGCAGCCCTCTTCGACCATTCGCCAGGAAATGATGAACTACTTCGCCCATGTGGTCATCGAGGCCGACCAGACGCGACGCGGGACCGGAAAATGGATCACCCTCGCGGGCAACTCCCATGCCAATACCTTCATGGGCACTCCCGGCCTGAGCGAGCTGGAGGGGGTTATCGGCTTGCGGGTCGAAGACGTCGAGATCGACCAGGCAGGCGGCATTGGCAACGATCCCGGCTTCTGGGAGGAGGTGGAGGGGGAGCCGTTATTCGTCAAGAACGACCTGCTCCTGCAAGTTCCTCTCCTTCGCCCCTGGATGTAGGTACGACGGCCCTGCCCCTGAGCGCCATGGCGACAACTCGCGTCAGAGTGCCGCCATGGCACTCCAGCGAATCGTACGCCCTGAAACCCAAAAGCCCGCAATCATGCGGGCTTCTTGGATGTTTCTCACCAGTGGGGACCGGTCAACGCCGATTCCACTTCATTATCAATAGAATAAAAAAACCATATAAGCGGCTATTGCCCATCGTGACTACAACGAATCAAGACAGTGAATCTGAAAGGACTTCCTAGCACTACGCCTGATTTTGAGAAGCTATGAAAGAGGAGTAGAGAATATCGGCGAAATCATGCTCGTTGATATCGCCAGTAACCAAATCCCTAACGGCATCCGCTAGCAGATCATTGTCTAAGGTTATTTCATAATCATTGAGCGAAAGGTACTCCAAGCCGACTGCAAGCCCGGTGCGCTTGTTAGCATCAGGGAGTGCGTGGCCTCGCGCGATACTGGCTGTGTATTTAGCGGCAATTTCAAACACATCGTCGAGGCCATCATAGGCGACCGCATTGTCGATTCGGGCCAGCGCGCCCTGCAAGATCGGAATGCTCACCGCCCCCTTCATGCCGGGCTCGGTAGTCAAGATTTGAGTATTTATCTCAATGACACGTTCAAATGGAAAGAAGATCAATTCCATTACATGTCAGCCAGCTTCTGAAAGGTTTTCCTGTGAGTTCTGAGAGCGAGCTTGGTTTCTGAATAAACGATCTGCTTCCCCAAGTCGCCGCCCAAATCCAGCTTCTTGGTGGCTTTAATTTTAGGCCTTTCTACTATGGATACGCCATAGGTGTTCAGCTTGTGGTTCATGGCTTGGGTACCCCAAACGGCTTGATCAATTTCTACTCGCAAGGTAGCACACGAGGAGGCAAGACGCACCGAGCCGTCGACTTAAGGTACAGAGGAGGTTGTCCGGCATTTTTTTGGCCTGTCGGCGACCGCTCCTGACCGATCGAGGCAAAAAGGGGACTGATTTATTTTCCACTTGTTCATCAGCCTGCTGGGCGTCGTGCTGGTGCACACGACGCGTTGGCGTGAGGAACGCGCCGCCATGGGCCTATGGCCTGCCGCTGCCGGGCATGCCGGCGGTGGCGACGCTGTGGCAGAAGCATGTGCATTCCGAGGCAGCGCTAAGGATGCTGCCCACCCTGTGGTTGCAGTGCGTGGTAGCGACAGGTGCATTCGCCTGACTGGCGAGCTTGGAGGGCAGCTTGATGCAGTGGCAAGCACCGGATTCACGCTGAGCGTGCTGTGGACGGCTGCGCTGTCCACCCTTGGCGGCTCTATGGGCTTGGGCCATGTTTGATGAGCCGCTGTCGTGATGGATGTTGGTGGGCACTGGGGTGTCGGGGTTGAGGGTCTGCTTGGTGGCGCGGCGGAGCGGGTGCGGAGTTGAAGCCAAGGGTGTGATACCCCACCTCAAAAACGCCGAAAGCCCGCAGTTACGCGGGCTTCCGGGGTGTTTTTTTACCGTTTGATCCGGTCTATGCCGGACGCGGGATCATTCCCACTCGATGGTGGCAGGCGGCTTGCTCGACACATCGTAGGTGACGCGGGAAATGCCTTCGATTTCGTTGATGATACGGCCGCTGACGGTCTCCAGCAGCTCATAGGGCAGGTGCGCCCAGCGAGCGGTCATGAAGTCCACGGTCTCGACGGCGCGCAGGGCGACGACCCAGGCGTAGCGGCGGCCATCACCGACCACACCGACCGACTTCACCGGCTGGAACACCACGAACGCCTGGCTGGTCTTGTGGTACCAGTCGGCCTTGCGCAGTTCTTCGATGAAGATGTGGTCGGCGCGACGCAGCAGGTCGGCGTATTCCTTCTTCACTTCACCGAGGATACGCACGCCCAGGCCCGGGCCCGGGAACGGGTGGCGGTAGACCATGTCGTACGGCAGGCCCAGCTCCAGGCCGATCTTGCGCACTTCGTCCTTGAACAGCTCGCGCAGCGGCTCGACCAGCTTGAGGTTCATCTCCTCCGGCAGGCCACCGACGTTGTGGTGCGACTTGATCACGTGGGCCTTGCCGCTCTTGGCGCCGGCCGACTCGATCACGTCGGGGTAGATGGTGCCCTGGGCGAGGAACTGGATGTTCTCCAGCTTGCTGGCCTCGGCATCGAACACGTCGATGAAGGTGCGGCCGATGATCTTGCGCTTCTTCTCCGGGTCGCTCTCGCCCGCCAGGTTGGCCAGGAACTGGGCCTCGGCGTCGGCACGGATCACCTTGACGCCCATGTTCTCCTTGAACATGGCCATCACCTGGTCACCTTCGTGCAGGCGCAGCAGGCCGTTGTCGACGAACACGCAGGTCAGCTGGTCACCGATGGCGCGGTGCAGCAGCGCGGCGACCACGGAGGAGTCGACGCCGCCGGACAGGCCCAGCAGCACGTTGGCCGAACCGACCTGCTCGCGGACCTGGGCGATAGCGTCCTCGACGATGTTCGACGGGGTCCACAGGGCTTCGCAGCCGCAGATGTCCTGGACGAAACGCGACAGGATGCGCCCGCCTTGCTTGGTGTGGGTCACTTCCGGGTGGAACTGCACGCCGTAGTAGCCACGGGCATCGTCGAACATGCCGGCGATCGGGCAGCTCGGGGTGCTGGCCAGGATGTGGAAGTCTTCCGGCATCTGGGTGACCTTGTCACCGTGGCTCATCCACACGTCCAGGCCGAACACGCCGTCATCGTCGACATGGTCTTCGATGCCATCGAGCAGGCGGCTCTTGCCGACCACGTCGACGCGGGCATAACCGAACTCGCGCAGGTCGGAACCTTCGACCTTGCCACCCATCTGTTCGGCCATGGTCTGCATGCCGTAGCAGATGCCCAGCAGCGGGACGCCCAGGTCGAACACCGCCTGCGGTGCGCGTGGGCTGTCGGCTTCGTGGACCGACTCGGGGCCGCCGGCGAGGATGATGCCGCGTGGGTTGAATGCGCGGATCGCTTCATCGTCCATGTCGAACGGATGCAGTTCGCAGTAGACCCCGATCTCGCGCACACGGCGGGCGATCAGCTGGGTGTACTGGGAACCGAAATCGAGGATCAGGATACGGTGAGCGTGAATGTCGAGGGCCATGACTCAATCTCTGATACAGCTGCGAGCGTCTAGCCGCAAGCTGCAAGTTGATCGGGGGAAAACGCGGTAGCGGCTGCAGCGCAACTACCGCTTGTAGCTTGGAGCGCGTAACGGTGACTGGGATATCAACCGACGCGATAGTTCGGCGCTTCCTTGGTGATCTGCACGTCATGCACGTGGGACTCGGCCATGCCGGCACCGGTGATGCGCACGAACTCCGGCTTGGTGCGCATCTCGTCGATGGTCGCGCTGCCGGTGTAGCCCATGGAGGAACGCAGGCCGCCCATCAGCTGGTGGATGATCGCTGCCAGGGCGCCTTTGTAGGGCACACGGCCTTCGATACCTTCCGGCACCAGCTTCTCGGCACCGGCCGAGGAGTCCTGGAAGTAGCGGTCCGAGGAGCCCTGGGCCTGCGCCATGGCGCCCAGCGAGCCCATGCCGCGGTAGGCCTTGTAGGAACGGCCCTGGAACAGCTCGACCTCGCCCGGGGCCTCTTCGGTACCGGCGAACATCGAACCCATCATGACGCAGGAGGCGCCGGCGACGATGGCCTTGGACAGGTCGCCGGAGAAGCGGATGCCACCGTCGGCGATCAGCGGGACGCCAGTCCCTTCCAGGGCGGCGGCGACGTTGGCAATGGCGCTGATCTGCGGCACGCCGACACCGGCGACGATACGGGTGGTGCAGATCGAGCCCGGGCCGATACCGACCTTGACCGCGTCGGCACCGGCTTCGGCCAGGGCCTTGGCAGCGGCGCCGGTGGCGATGTTGCCGCCGATCACCTGCACCTGCGGGTAGGTTTCCTTGACCCAGCGCACGCGGTCGATCACGCCCTTGGAGTGACCGTGGGCGGTGTCGACCACCACCACGTCGACGCCCGCGGCGACCAGGGCGGCAACGCGCTCGCCGGTGTCCTTGCCGGTACCGACGGCGGCGCCGACGCGCAGGCGGCCCTGGTCGTCCTTGCTGGCCAGCGGGTAGGCCTTGGCCTTCTCGATGTCCTTGACGGTCATCATGCCCTTGAGGTTGAACTTGTCGTCGACGATCAGGACTTTTTCCAGGCGGTGCTTGTGCAGCAGCTCGCGGACTTCGTTCTTGTCGGCGCCCTCGCGCACGGTGACCAGGCGCTCTTTCGGGGTCATCACCTCGCGCACCTTGGCTTCCAGGCGGCTTTCGAAGCGCACGTCACGGGAGGTGACGATACCGACCAGGTCGCCGTTCTCCAGCACCGGCACGCCGGAGATGTTGTTCAGGCGGGTCAGCTCGAACAGGTCGCGCACGGTGGCGTCGGCGTCGATGGTGATCGGGTCCTTGACCACGCCGGCCTCGAACTTCTTGACCTTGCGGACCTCGGCGGCCTGCTGCTCGATGGTCATGTTCTTGTGGATGATGCCGATGCCGCCTTCCTGGGCCATGGCGATGGCCAGGCGCGCTTCGGTCACGGTATCCATGGCGGCGGAGACCAGGGGAATGTTCAGCTCGATGCCACGGGTCAAACGGGTCTTGAGACTGACTTCATTGGGCAGTACCTCGGAATAGCCAGGTACAAGGAGGATATCGTCGAAGGTCAGGGCTTCTTGGCTGATACGCAGCATCGCGGGGGCTCCCGGGCGGGAAAAATGGAAGCGCGCCATTATACTCATCCACGCTGCCGCGCTCAATGCAAAATAAGGGCCTCTTGTCAGCTGCGAGCATCGGGACCGAGCCGCTCGCAGCGCGTGGCTCAGCGCTTGTCGCCCAGCTTCACCTGCACCACCGCCACCGGCTGGTCCAACCAGTCGGCGAAGGTATCGAGGAAGGCCTGGGTGAAGCCGGCCTCGCCCCAGTTGTTGAAGATGAACCCCAGGTTGGAGAAGGCGCACGGCTGCAAGTAGAGGAAGCCGTTGATGTCGTCCTCGAAGCCGCACAGCGGGCAGGTGAAGTTGTCGCTCACCCCGGGCATCCACTCCTCCAGGCTCTCGAACAGCGGTTCGCCCACCTCACGCCGACATTCGGGGCAGCCGGCTTCCTCGAGAAAGCCCTCGGTAGGGGTATAGATACAGCGCTTGAGCACCACCTCCAGGCCGTTGACCGGCTCGCCGAAGGGCAGCATCTGCGGGTGCAGCGCCACCTTGCGCGCGCCCTCGGCCAGGGCATGGCCCATGCGGTTGCCGGTGCGCCCGCAGGTGCTCAGGTGCTCCTCGACGATCTTCTCGCGCACCAGCCAGCGCAGGATCGCCCGGGCGCGGGCTTCGTGCACCGGCACGGTGGACAGTTTGGGGACGATGATGCTCTGGGTGTTCATGAACGAAACGGGCCTGCGGACTGCGGTAATGGCGCAATTCTACCGCCTGCTCACGTGCCCAGATAGCGACCGATCAGCGCCACGCCGCTGGCCAGCACCAGCCAGGTGACCAACCGGACGAAGGCCTCGCGCGACAGCCTCATGGTCAGCCGCCGCCCAATCCACAGCCCGGCGAACATGACCGGCAACAGGCAACCGGCGAGCAACAGCAGGCCCGTGTCGGCATACACCCCGGCGATCAGGAACAGCGACAGGCGCACGACCGTGCTGCAACTGATCAGTGCGCTCTGGGTCGCCCGTGCCTGCTCTTTCGAGTCCAGCCGGCCACTGAGGTAGATGGCATAGAGAAAACCGCCGCTGCCGAACAAGGCACCGAACAACCCGCCCACCGTGCCCATCGGCACGGCCCAGAAACCGGACAGGTTCGCCGGCCGCACCTTCACCGCCAGGCCGTAGAGCGCGTAGGCGGTGACGAACAGCCCCATCAGCAAGAGCAGCAGGTCGGACTTGAGCCGCAGCAGGAACACCACGCCCAGCGCGCAGCCCAGGGCCATGCACGGCAGCAGGCGCAGCAACTCGCCGCGCACCACATCCCGACGGGATGGCAGCAGGTTGCCGAACGCGGCGACGAAGTCCAGCAGCACCAGCAACGGAATGACCCGTGACAGCGGCATGAAGTGGATCAGCACTGGGCCTGCGACCAGCGCGGTGCCGAAGCCGGCGATACCGAAGACGACATAGGCCACGGCCACGCCGAGCAGGATCGGCAGCCAGTCGAGGCCGGTGAAAGGCAGTTGGGCGAGCATCGAGGCGATTCCTGGGAAGACAGCGCAAGGTTAGCCATCGACGTGCCGTGCTGGCCAGGCTGTCTGTTCGTTCTGCTCTATCTCGGCAGCGCTGCACGGCTGGAGGGCCCATTGGCGGGCAAGCCCGCCCCCACGGGGAGCAGTGGTGCTCACACATTCAGGTGCCATGTCCAGGACATTGTGGGAACCGGCTTGCCGACGATGGGGCGCGAAGCGGCCCCGAATGACAGCAGATGACTGGCACGCGGACCTGCCAGCAACCGATGCACAACCCCGCCGCGTCCTTTATGATGCCTGCCATGATCAAAGACCCTTTCGAACGACTCGGCCTGGACCGCGAGGTTCTCACCGTCAGCCAGCTCAACGGCCGCGCTCGCGTGCTGCTCGAGGACGTGTTCCGCAGCGTCTGGGTGGAAGGCGAGATTTCCAACCTCGCCCGCCCGGCCTCCGGCCATGTCTACTTCACCCTCAAGGACAGCGGCGCCCAGGTGCGCTGCGCGCTGTTCCGGCAGAATGCCGCCCGCGTGCGCCAGGCCCTGCGCGACGGCCTGGCGGTGCGGGTGCGCGGCAAGGTCTCGCTGTTCGAGGGGCGTGGCGACTACCAGTTGATCCTCGACAGCGTGGAGCCGGCCGGCGATGGCGCCTTGCGCCTGGCCTTCGAGGCACTGAAGGAGAAGCTCGGCGCCGAAGGCCTGTTCAGCGCCGAACGCAAGCGCCCCTTGCCGGCCCACCCGCAGCGCATCGGCATCGTCACCTCGCCTACTGGCGCAGTGATCCGCGACATCATCAGCGTCTTTCGCCGCCGCGCGCCCCAGGTCGAATTGAACCTGATCCCCACCGCGGTGCAGGGCCGCGAGGCCATCGGCCAGATCGTCCGCGCCTTGCAGCTCGCCGACAGCCGTGGCTTCGACGCACTGATCCTGGCCCGTGGTGGCGGCTCGCTGGAAGACCTCTGGTGCTTCAACGAGGAAGCCGTGGCCCGCGCCGTGGCGGCTTGCGTGACGCCCATCGTCAGCGCCGTGGGGCATGAGACCGACGTGTCGATCAGCGACTTCGTCGCCGACGTCCGGGCCCCGACCCCATCCGCCGCCGCCGAGTTGCTCGCCCCCGACAGCAGCGGCCTGCAGCAACGTCTCGAGAGCCTGCAACGGCGCCTGCTGCTGCGCATGCGTAACCGCCTGGCCCACGACCACCTGCGCCTGGAAAGCCTGGCCCGGCGCCTGCGTCACCCAGGCGAGCGCCTGCGCCAGCAGGCCCAGCGCCTGGACGACCTGGACATGCGCCTGCGCCGCGCCTTCATGCTCGGCATGAACCAGCGCCACGAACGCCTGGCGCGGCTCGACACACGCCTGTCCGCCCAGCACCCGGGGCGCACGCTGAAGCTGCTCGGCCAACGCCTGGACAGCCTTGCCGAGCGCTTGCCGCGAGCCATGCGCGAGGTGCTCAAGGACCGTCGCCAGCGCTTCCAGGCCCAGTTGCAGACCCTGCAGGTGGTCAGCCCGCTGGCGACCCTGGCGCGCGGCTACAGCATCCTGCTCGACGAGCGCGGCCAGGCCATTCGCAGCGCCGCCCAGACCCACAACGGCCAACGCCTGACCGCACGCCTGAACGAAGGCGAACTCAAGGTGCGGGTCGAGGACAATCACCAGACCCCGGTCACCCTTTCGCTACTGGACTGACACATGCCCCGCTTGTTCGCGCCCCTGCTCGCCCTGACCCTCCTGCTGCTCGGCACCAGTGCCCAGGCCAGCTACATCACCCGCCAGTTGAACAAGCCGGTCCCTGGCGGCGTCGCGGTGGTCGACCTCGGCCCGGCAGTCAGCGCGCCGAGCGCACGCTTCGACGGCAAGCCGGTGCTGGTGGTCAAGGAGCAGGACACCTGGCTGGCCATCGTCGGCATCCCCCTGACCCAGCAGCCCGGCACCGCCGTGCTCACCCAGGGCGGTCGCACCCTGCCCTTCACCGTCGTCGGCAAGAAGTACCCCGAGCAGCGCATCACCTTGAAGAACAAGCGCCAGGTCAACCCCAACCCCGAGGACCTCAAGCGCATCGACCGCGAACTGGCCGAACAGCTCAAGGCCTACCGCAGCTTCAGCCCCAACCTGCCGAGCAACCTGATCCTCGACAAGCCGGTCAACGGCCCGCTGTCGAGCCGCTTCGGCGTACGCCGCTTCTTCAATGGCGAGGAACGCAACCCGCACGCCGGGCTGGACTTCGCCGTGCCCGCCGGCACGCCGATCAAGACCCCGGCCAACGGCAAGGTGATCCTGGTGGGCGACTACTTCTTCAATGGCCGCACGGTGTTCGTCGACCATGGCCAGGGCTTCATCAGTATGTTCTGCCATATGTCCAGGATCGACGTGAAACCCGGCCAGGCGCTGCGCCGTGGCGAAGTGGTCGGCCGTGTGGGCGCCACCGGTCGGGCGACCGGGCCGCACATGCACTGGAATATCAGCCTGAACGATGCACGGGTGGACCCGGCGATCTTCATCGGGGCGTTCCAGCCCTGAGATCGGCGACATTGGGCCGCTTGCGCCCCTTGAAAAGACCGCGCAACCAACACGGTCTTTTTGCACCCAGCAAGCGATAAAATATCGAAAACCTACTTTTTTTGAGCATTTCTATCAATTTTTCTCGAAGGCTTGCCATCCTTCACCCCACTGGTTAGGGTTGAAGACATGAAAACGTCCACGACCCTCATTCTGCTCCGCCAACACCGCAGCCTCTGCCTGGTCAGTGCACGACTACCAGGGTGAATCGCGTCGCCTCGCCTTTTCATCTCGTTACGTCCGGCAGGCCCGATCACGGCCGCACACTAAAGGATTGCTTCCATGACCATGCTCAAAGACCCTTCGAAGAAATACCGCGCGTTCCCGACCATCGACCTGCCCGACCGCACCTGGCCGTCGAAGACCATCACCCAGGCGCCGATCTGGTGCAGCTCCGACCTGCGTGATGGCAACCAGTCGCTGATCGAGCCAATGGACTCGGAGAAGAAGCTGCGTTTCTGGAAGACCCTGGTGCAGGTAGGCGTCAAGGAAATCGAAGCGTCCTTCCCGTCCGCCTCGCAAACCGACTTCGACTTCGTGCGCACCCTGATCGAGGACGGCCACATCCCGGACGACACCACCATCCAGGTGTTGACCCAGGCCCGTGAAGACCTGATCGCCCGGACCTTCGAGTCCCTGCGCGGGGCCAAGAAGGCCATCGTCCACCTGTACAACGCCACCTCGCCGTCGTTCCGCCGCATCGTCTTCAACCAGGACAAGCAAGGCGTGAAGGACATCGCGGTGAACGCGGCCAAACTGTTCGTCAAGTACGCCGCCCAGCAGCCGGAAACCCAGTGGACGTTCCAGTACTCGCCGGAGACCTTCAGCGCCACCGAACTGGAGTTCGCCAAGGAAGTCTGCGACGCGGTGATCGAGGTGTGGAACCCGACCCCCGAGCACAAGATCATCCTCAACCTGCCGGCCACCGTCGAAGTGGCGACGCCGAACGTCTACGCCGACCAGATCGAGTGGTTCTGCCGCAACATCAGCCGTCGCGACAGCGTGATCATCAGCCTGCACACCCACAATGACCGTGGCACCGGCATCGCCGCCACCGAGCTGGGCCTGATGGCCGGCGCCGACCGCGCCGAAGGCTGCCTGTTCGGCAACGGCGAGCGCACCGGCAACGTCGACCTGGTCACCCTGGCCCTGAACCTCTACACCCAGGGCATCGACCCGCAACTGGACTTCTCCGACATCGACGGCGTGCGCAAGGTGGTCGAGGAGTGCAACCAGCTGCCGGTGCACCCGCGTCACCCGTACGTCGGCGACCTGGTCCACACCGCCTTCTCCGGCTCGCACCAGGACGCCATCCGCAAAGGCTTCGCCCAGCAGAAGGACGGCGAACTGTGGGAAGTGCCTTACCTGCCGATCGACCCGGCCGACATCGGCCGCAGCTACGAGGCGGTGATCCGCGTCAACAGCCAGTCCGGCAAGGGCGGCATCACCTACCTGCTCGAGCAGGAGTACGGCATCAGCCTGCCGCGCCGCATGCAGATCGAGTTCAGCCAGGTGGTGCAAGGCGAAACCGACCGCCTGGGCCTGGAAATGACCGCCCAGCAGATCTACAGCCTGCTGCACAAGGAATACCTCCAGGCCAACACCCCGTACGCGCTGGTCAGCCATCGCCTGCAGGAAGAAAACGGCCACAGCGCGGTGGAAGTGGAAGTCGCCGGTGAAGGCGAGACCACCCTGCACTGGCGCGGCAAGGGCAACGGCGCCCTGGAAGCCCTGGTCGCCGGCTTGCCGATCGGTGTGGAGATCATGGACTACAACGAGCACGCCATCGGTGCCGGTACCAATGCCAAGGCCGCGGCCTACATCGAGCTGCGCGTGGCCGGTGGCCGTCCGGTGCATGGCGTGGGCATCGACGAAAACATCACCACCGCCAGCTTCAAGGCCCTGTTCAGCGCGCTGAACCGCTCGCTGAGCCAGCAAGCAGCGAAGGCGGCATAAGTCACACCGCAACATGCAAAGCCCCTGTCGAAAGACAGGGGCTTTCTTGTGCTCGACAGTTAGAGCGAAACGTAATTCGTTGATTTGGGCAAACCCTGTGGACATTCCGTCAACCGAATGTTCTGCGTGCGGCAGCGCTGCCCGGAGGGCTGGGTCATCTCCCTCAGAACAACTTGATCGTATAGCTCAGGATCAACCGGTTCTCATCGATATCCGTGCGGTAGTTCGATCGCGCCACCACGTTGCGGATACGTACGCCAACGCCCTCCAACGGCCCACTCTGCACCACATAGGCCAGGTCCAGATCGCGCTCCCAGTCACGCCCCTCGAAGCCCAACCCCGTCTCCACGTCCTTGCCCTTCACATAGCGCAAGGTCGACGTCAGCCCAGGAATCCCCAGCACCACGAAGTTGTAGTCATGCCGGACCTGCCACGAGCGCTCGCCCGGGGCGGCGAACTCGTAGGTGGGCAGCGTGTTGCCCAGCGGGTTGGTGTTGGCGCCGACCTGGATGAAGCCGTCGTCGCCACCGATCTGCTGGTAGCCCAGGTAGAAGGTATGCCCGCCGTGCTTGGCGGAGAACAAACCGAACAACGCATGGTTGTCGTACTCGCCGGCGATCTGCCGGCCGTCCTCGCGGGCATCGAAGTAACCTGCGTTGACCCCCAGCACCCAATCCCCCACCGGCTCGGCATGCTTGAAGCTGTAGAAACGCTGCTGGTAGATGTCCTCGAGTTGCGCCTGCCACACCCCGACACTGGTGCGGTTGTCGTTGAAGGCATAGTCGGCGCCGACGTAGTTGAAGCGGTCGCTGGTGAAACGGGCCAGGCGCTGCGGGTTGATCGGGTCGTTGACCAGGGCATACATCTTCTGGTCGTTGGACGAGTCGCGCAGGCGGGTGGAGCGGAACTGGCCCGCGCTCAGGGTCAGCCCCGGGAACTCGCGGGATTCGAGCATCGCGCCCTGGTAGGTCGGTGGCAACAGGCGCAAGTCGCTGAACACCAGCACCGGCAGGTTCGGCATTAGCTCGCCGATCTTCAGTTCGGTCTTGGAGGCCTTGAACTTGATCGCCGCACCCAGGCGGCCGTACTCGTCCGCCGACTCACCGTCGGCGTGCGTGGGCAACAATCCCGACCTGGCCCGGTCAGGGCTGCTGTCGAGCTTGATGCCGAGCAGGCCGATGACATCGACACCGACGCCGACCGTACCCTGGGTATAGCCGGAGCTGGCATTGAGGATGAAGCCCTGTGCCCATTCCTCGGTCTTCGATTGCCTGTTCGCCCCCTGGATATCGGAATAATCGCGGCTGAAGTAATAGTTGCGGGCTTGCAGGGTGGCCTGGGCACCTTCGATGAAACCGGCTTGCTCGGCGACCGACTCACCGCACAGGGCGGCGGCCAGGCAACCGCCAGTCAGGCGAACGGCCGGGTTGAGACGCTGTGACATTCGGGCATGCATGGAACGACTCCTGGATTTCGGGCAATGGCGATCCGTCGCGGTGGCCTGGGGCCAACCACGGGCGGAGTGCGACAAGGGGGATCGGCAAGCGGACCCAGGGCCCGCCTGCACTGCCGTTACGAAAGCCGGTCGGCCGCCTAGCGGTTGACCAGCTTGGCCGGCAAGGCGATCACCAGGAAGCAGCTGAGGATCAGGCAGCCTGCGAACACCCACAGCGCGGCATGGGAGGTGCCGGTAAGGTCGGTCACCAGGCCCATCAGCGAGTTGCTCACCAGGCCCGCGATGTTGGCCAGCGAGCAGGCCAGGGCGAAGCCGGTGGCCGCGGCGGTACCCTTGAGGAACGTCGCCGGCAGGCTGAAGAACACCGGTACCGCGCCGATGATCGCAGCCGAGGCGATGGAGAACAGCACCACGGTCACCACCAGGTTGTAGCTGAACAGGGTACTGCCGGCCATGGCGAACGCACCGATGACGAAGGGCACGATGATGTGCCAGCGGCGTTCGCGATGACGGTCGGAGCTCGCACCGATCATCAGCATGCCGAGCAAGGCGGCAAGGCTGGGGATGGCGGTCAGCAGGCCGATGTGGAAGGTGTCGCTGACGCCCGCGTCGCGGATGAAGGTCGGCATCCAGAAGCCCATGGCATAGGCGCTGAGCAGGATGGAAAAGTCGATGCCACCGAGCATCCACACCTTCAGGTTGAAAAAGCCATCGCGGAAACTGTGCTTGCTGCCCTTCCCTTCCGCGTCATCGGCGGCGAGATCGCTGGCCAGTTGCGCCTTGTCGTCCTCCGACAGCCACTTGGCCTGCTGGAAGTTGTTGGGCAGCGCCCAGAAGGTCAGGATACCGAGCAGCACACTCGGGATCGCCTCCAGCAAGAACAGCCATTGCCAGCCGTGCAAACCGTGCACCTGGTCGAAATGGCCCATGATCCAGCCGGAGATAGGCCCGCCGATCACGCTCGACAGCGGCAGCCCGATCATGAACAGGGCGATGATGCGCCCACGCCGGTAGGTCGGGTACCACATGGTCAGGTAGTACAGCACGCCCGGCAGGAAGCCCGCCTCGGCGGCCCCCAGCAGGAAACGCAGGATATAGAACTGGGTGGTGCTGGTGACGAACATGGTGCAGGCCGAGAGCAGGCCCCAGGTGATCATGATACGGGCGATCCAGATCTTCGCACCGACACGCTCGAGGATCAGGTTGCTGGGCACTTCGAAGATGATGTAGCCAACGAAGAACAGCCCGGCGCCCAGGCCATAGGCCGCGGTGCTGAACTGCAGGTCTTCGAGCATCTGCAGCTTGGCGAAGCCGACGTTGATGCGGTCGAGATAAGCGGCGAGATAGCAGAAGCACAGGAAGGGGATGAGCCTCCATGTGATCTTTCGATAAAGCGCTTGTGTGCCATGGTCGGCTTCGCTATGGACCGTGGTTGCATTCGCAATGGGCATTTTCTGTCTCCTGGCGGCGACTTGTGGTTGTTGTATAGGCCAGCAGTTTTCGACGCTCCGGGAGCGCCGCGAACTACAAGCGACTTTCCAGGGCAGCGTCACAAGATCCCCGAGCGCTCCTGCGGGGAGGTCGCCCAGACAGCAGGCGGCCAGGGAACGGGCTTCCCGCGCCGTTCCTCGATTGTTATGGGTGCGCCGGTCGAGTCAGCCGGCCAGGCGCGCCAGTTGTTCCATGGCTTCCTGCCGACTGACGACATCGCCGTACTTGCTGTCGATGTCGAACAGGTTGGCCTCGTGGGGAGCGGGATGGCGATCGCCCACGCATTCACGAACCACGATGGTACGGAACCCATGCTGCACGGCGTCCACCGCGCTGGCACGGATGCAGCCGCTGGTGGAGCAGCCGGCCAGCACCACGGTGTCGACCCCTTGTGCATGCAGCAGCGAGGCCAGGCTGGTACCGAAGAAGGCACTGGCGTACTGCTTGCTGATCACCGGCTCCCCTGGCCGTGGCGCCACCGGGGCGCAGAACGCCGCCAGCGGGTTGCCCTCGACCATGTCCTTCATCACCGGCGCCTTGCGCACCCAGATACCCCCATCGGCGAAATGCCCAGGCTGGTAGCGGATGTTGGTATGCACCACCAGGGTACCGCAGCCACGGGCCAGTTCCAGCAGGCCAGCGGCCTGCTCCACCGCCGACACCACGCCCGGGGCGTAGAGCGGCGCACCTGGTGTGGTGTAGCCCTGCATGAAGTCGATCAGCAGCAAGGCAGGCTTGCGGCCGAAGCCGATGCGCTGGCCCCACACGCCCTGGTAGTTGTCGCTTGCACTCTGCACGTCGCTCATTTCCGCCTCCCGACTCAGTAGGCGCCCGACAGCAAGGCACCGGCACCCGGCACCACTGGCTCCAGGTCCAGGGCCTTGAGCATGGCGTAGGTGGTGGCGATGGCCGCAGTGACCACCGGCTTGCCGGTCTGCGCCTCGACCTTGGCCACCGCCGACAGCGACTGCATCTGCACGCAGGCCGACAGCACCACCACATCGACGCCTTCCAGGTCCATGTCGGCGACGATACCGGGCAGGTTGGCCGGGTCGTGGCGGGCCACGGCGAGGTTGTCGGGGATTTCCAGCGCGCGCCAGTCCTGCACCTCGAAGCCTTCTTCACGGATGTAGTTCACCACCAGTTCGGTGAGCGGCTTCATGTAGGGCGCGACGATGGCGATGCGTTTGGCCTTCATCACGTGCAAGGCTTCGACCAGGGCACCGGCGCTGGTGATCACCGGGGCCTGCGCCTCATTGTCGGCGGTGGCCTTTTGCAGGCGCTTTTCCGACTGGCGATGGTAGCCCAGCCCCATGGCCATGATCGCCACCAGGCAGGCGTAGCCCAGCACGTCGACCTTGGCGTCGGACAGCTCGACCGCGCAACGGTCGGACTCGGCGTCCATCGCCGCCAGCTCTTCCTTCTTCACCTGTTTCATGCGCATGCGGCTGGAGTGGAAGGTGAAACGCTCGGGACGGATGGCCTGGCGCGCCATGAGCATCGCCGGGATCTCGGTTTCCATGGTGGTGTTCGAGCTCGGCACGATCTGGCCGATGCGGTACAGCTTGGTCATGTTGCGTGCTCCTTCAGACGAGAGGTTGGCCGAGGAAATCGCCGAACGCGGCGAAGAAACCTTCAAGGTCATCCCAGGGAATCATGTGCCCGGCGTTGTCGACGTGAACCACCTGGATATCCGGCTTGAGCTCGCGGATCTCGGCGATGTCCTGGGGCTGGATCACGCCGCCGCGCCCGGCCACCATCAACAGTGCCGGCTGGCTCACGGCGGGCAGGTACTGGTGGATATCCACCTCGTGGAAGTCCTCGAAGGCGCGCACGATCGCCGGCTCATGGCAGGTGTGCAGCCACTCGGCGCGCAGTTGCAGTTGCTCGTCGCTCCAGGTCGGGCAGAACGCGCGCATGTCGTCGCCGGTCATGCCGATGCTGGCCTGGCGGATCGAGTCCACGTACCACGGCAGCTTGCTCGGATACACGCGGCGCCCCGGCCCGGAGACCGGCGGGTCCACCAGCACCAGGCGCTGCAGGCCCGGTGCGCCCGCGGCGGCGGCACGGATGGCGAAACGCGCCCCCATCGAGTGGCCGAGCAGGTCATAGCGCTCAAGGCCCAGGGCCTCGGCGAACGCCGGGATGTCCGCGGCGCAGGCATCGGTGCCATAGTCCAGGCCCGGACCGCTGGAGGACAGGCCACGGCCGCGTACGTCGAGCACGTAGGCGTCGAAGTGCTGGCCCAGGCGCTCGGCCACGAAGCCCCAGGTGATCGCCGGGCTGGTGATCCCCGGCACCAGGATCAGCGCCGGGCCCTTGCCACCGTAGCGCAGGTAGTGCTGGCGGATGCCGTTGGCACTGACGTTGCCACCCTCGACGAAGGTGCTCATGCCGCCTCCCCGCTCTTGAGCTGCTGGCCGTAGAGGTCATAGCCATAGACCCACGCCGGATCTTCCTGGGTACGCAGGAAGGTGTTGGCGTTGGACACGGCCTGCACTCGCGAGGCGCGCTCCTTGCGGTTGGCCTCGTACAGGGCGAAGGCGGTGTGGTGGTCGGACAGCCCGGTTTCCTCCAGGCAGCGGGTCAGCATGGCGGCATCCTCGATGGCCATGCAGGCGCCCTGGGCCATGTGCGGCTTCATCGGGTGACAGGCGTCGCCCAGCAGCACCAGGCGGCCACGGCTCCACAGCGGCAGCGGGTTGCGGTTGCGCAGCGGCCACTTGGTGATCGACTCGGTGGAGCGGATCAGGTTCTGCACCGTCGGGTGGTAACCCTCGAAGGCCGCCAGCATCTCTTCCTGGCTGCTGTCGACGAACGGGCCCTGGAAGTCCCAGGCCTCGTGCGGCACGCCGGTGACGAAGTAGTACTCGTCCCGCTTGCCGGTGGTGTAGTAGACCATCATGTGACGGTCCTCGGTCCACCACTTCACGCAGTCTTCGAACACGTCCGAATAGCGCGCCAGTCGCTCGCCGCGGATCAGCGCCCGGTGGGCGACCCAACCGCTGTAGATCGGTGCTTCAGCGCCCAGCAGCGCTTCGCGGATCTTCGAGTGGATGCCGTCGGCACCGATGACGATGTCAGCCACGGTGCTGGTGCCGTCGGCGAAGGCCAGGTGCACCTGGTCGCCATCATCGACGATGCTTTCCAGGCGCTTGCCGAAATGCACGGTGCCCGGCTTGATGGCGGCGATTTGCAAGGCATGCAGGTCGCCACGGTGAATGGTGATGTACGAGGCGCCGTACTCGCGACGGGCGAACTCGCCAAGGGGAATGCGCGACAGGTAGTCGCCGCTCAGGCCGTCGCGGCTGAACCAGAAGTCCGGGTGGGAGCTCATCAGCTCCAGCTTCTGCTCCAGCCCCATGCGGCGGAAGATCTTCATCACGTTCGGGCCGATGTGGATACCGGCGCCCAGCCGGGTGAACTCCGGTGCCTGCTCATAGACCTCGACGTCGAAGCCTGCCTGCTGCAACAACGTCGCGGCGGCCGCACCACCCAGCCCTGCACCGACGATCGCGATTTTCTGTCTACCCCGCATGGGCATGTCTCCTCTTGTTCTGATGGATCGCAAGCGGGAGGTCCCGCCTGGCGATTTACAGTGTATACGCTGTATTTTTTCAAAGTGAAGATGCTGCGCCAGGATATTTTCAAACAACCGATTGAAGTCGACGAACGGCCTACTGTTACCGTATTCATTGATAAATGTGTGCTTTCGTAACGAACCGATACAGTGCTTGCGCTTTGTTCGGGGATGCGCTTTTCTATTGCAAATAGGGTGTACACACTATTTTTAAGCACCACGACGAAGCACGCGGCACCACCATGGTGCAACGGCCTCCCCCTTCACGCCTGACCAGGAGAAACCCGATGCCGGTTAGCAACGCAGAACTGACCCAGATGTTCGAGCACGTGCTCAAGCTGTCCCGCGTGGACGAAACCCAGAGCGTGGCCGTGCTCAAGAGTCACTATTCCGACCCACGCACGGTGAACGCGGCGATGGAAGCGGCGCAGCGCCTGAAGGCCAAGGTCTATGCGGTGGAGCTGCCGTCGTTCAACCACCCCAGGGCCATGGGCAACGACATGACCGCCTACTGCGGCGACACGGCGCTCACCGGCAACCTCGCCGCCCAGCGCGCCCTGGAAGCCGCCGACCTGATCGTCGACACCATGATGCTGCTGCACTCCCCCGAGCAGGAGCAGATCCTCAAGACCGGCACGCGCATCCTGCTGGCCGTGGAGCCGCCGGAAGTGCTGGCGCGGATGCTGCCGAACGAAGAGGACAAGCGTCGCGTGCAGGCCGCCGAGGCCATGCTCAAGCAGGCGCGCGCCCTGCACGTGCGCTCCAAGGCCGGCAGCGATTTCCATGCCCCGCTGGGCCAGTACCCGGCCGTCACCGAATACGGCTACGCCGACGAACCCGGGCGCTGGGACCACTGGCCCAGCGGCTTCCTGTTCACCTGGCCGAACGAGGACAGCGCGGAGGGCACCCTGGTGCTGGACGTGGGCGACATCCTGCTGCCGTTCAAGACCTACTGCCGCGAACGCATCACCCTAGAGATCGAGAAGGGTTTCATCACCGGCATCCACGGTGGCTTCGAGGCCGAGTACCTGCGCGACTACATGAAATACTTCGACGACCCCGAGGTGTACGGCATCTCCCATATCGGCTGGGGCCTGCAACCCCGCGCCCAGTGGACCGCCATGGGCCTGCACGACCGCAACGACGGCATGTGCATGGACGCCCGCGCCTTCTATGGCAACTTCCTGTTCTCCACCGGCCCCAACACCGAGGTCGGCGGCAAGCGCAAGACGCCGTGCCACATGGATATCCCGCTGCGCAACTGCGACATCTACCTCGACGACCAGGCCGTGGTGCTGGCCGGCGACGTGGTCGCCCCCGAGGCCTCCAAAGCCCGCTAGCCCTGACCCGCGGCTTGGTTATACTGGCCGGACGCTCCGCTACCGGGGGCCGGCCAGCCCCCTCCACACAAGCCAAGCCATCACATGCCCAGAAAACCCAGCCCAGCTCCCGCCGCCCCACAGATCGACGCCACGCCCTACGATGTCACCGAACAGATCGGCCACCTGCTGCGCAAGGCCTATCAGCGGCACACGGCGATCTTCCAGCAGCAGGCCTGCGACCCGCAGCTCACCTCGATCCAGTTCGTCACCCTGTGCGCCCTGCGCGACAACGGCCCCAGCTCCCAGGCCGAGCTGATCAAGGCCACCGCGGTGGACCAGGCGACCATTCGTGGCATCGTCGAGCGCCTCAAGAGCCGTGGCCTGATCCAGCTGTCGCCAGACCCAGGCGACCGGCGCAAGGTCATCGTCGAACTCACCGAGGCGGGCAACACCCTGCTCGACGCCATGATTCCCTGCGCCCGCCGGATCAGCGAACTGAGCATGGGCAGCCTGAACGCGGCGGAGCAGGTGGCGATCCTGTTCCTGCTGCGCAAGATGATCGACAGCGACGAGTCGGCTGGCTGATCCGTCCTGGGGCAGTTTTCTTCACAAGCGTTCATGCCATTCGGGGCCGCTTCGCGCCCCATGATGGCAACGCACGACTTGACTGACTGACATAGCCGCAATCATCCCTGGCCTGCTTCTTGCCTACTCATTTAATGTAGTGAGTACTTACCGAAAAAACGCACCCGTTGAGTCCTTTGGTAGCGCCCCGGTACTCGCCCATGAACGGCAAGCAACCTCCAGAGATGAGCGAACCATGCAAAAAGACATCTCCCTGCGAGTCAACGGCCAGACAGTCGAGGTCAGCGCGACGCCCGACACGCCACTGCTCCTGGTCCTGCGCAACGACCTGTGCCTGAACGGCCCGAAATACGGCTGCGGCCTGGGCGAATGCGGCGCCTGCACGGTGATCATCGACGGTGTCGCGGCACGCGCCTGCGTGATCCCGCTGTCCGGTGCCGAAGGCCGCGAGATCACCACCCTCGAAGGGCTCGGCAGCAAGGCCGCGCCGCACCCGGTGCAGCAGGCGTTCATCGACGAGCAGGCAGCGCAATGCGGCTACTGCATGAACGGCATGATCATGACCGCCAAGGCCCTGCTCGACCGCATCCCCAACCCCAACGACGAACAGATCCGCAACGAACTGTCCGGCAACCTCTGCCGCTGCGGCACCCACGTCGAAATCCTGCGCGCCGTGCGTCGCGCAGCCGGCCGCCAGGCCTGAGCCCGGAGACAAGCATGAATCACTCACAGCAGGTTCCCACCCGCGACCAGTTGCTGGCCAAGACCGGCGTACTGCTCATCGTCGACGAGATCGTCCCGCCCTCGGGCCCGGTGGCCAAAGGCGTGACGCCGGAGGTCAAGGACAAGGAGCTGGCGCTGTTCCTTGCCGTCAGTGACGATGGAACGGTCTACGCCTTCAACGGCCACGTGGACCTGGGCACCGGCATCCGCACCTCGCTGGCGCAGATCGTCGCCGAAGAACTGGATCTGCGCATGGACCAGGTGCACATGGTGCTCGGCGATACCGAGCGGGCACCGAACCAGGGCGCCACCATCGCCAGCGCCACCCTCCAGATTTCCGCCGTGCCGCTGCGCAACGCGGCGGCGGAGGCACGGCGCTTCCTCCTGCGACGAGCAGCGCAGCAGCTGGCTGCCGATGTTGAGCAACTGCGCATCGAGGACGGCGTGGTGATCGCTGGCGACGGCCGTGCACTGGCGTTCGCCGAGCTGGTGCGCGGCGAGCACCATCGACTGCGCATCTGCGGCGACGCGCCGCTCAAGCGCATCGAGGACTACCGCCTGGTCGGCCGTAGTGCCGCGCGCGTGGACATCCCCGGCAAGGCCACCGGCGAGCTGACCTACGTCCACGACATGCGCCTGCCCGACATGCTTCATGGCCGCGTGGTACGCCCGCCCTACGCCGGCTACGACAGCGGCGAATTCGTCGGCAACAGCCTGCTGGCGGTGGACGAATCGTCGATCGCCCATATCCCCGGCGTGGTCGCGGTGGTGGTGATCCGCGATTTCGTCGGCGTGGTCGCCCAGCGCGAAGAACAGGCAATGCGTGCCGCGCACGAACTGAAGGTCAGCTGGAAACCCTGGACCGGCAAGCTTCCCGACCTGTCCGACGTGGCCCAGGCGATCCGCGACAACCCTAGGGTCCAGCGCACCGTGCTGGACAAGGGCGATGTCGACGCCGGCATCGCCAACGCCAGCCAGCGCCTGAGCCGGAGCTACCTGTGGCCGTACCAGTTGCACGGCTCGATCGGCCCGTCCTGCGCGCTGGCCGACTACACCGAAGGGCAGATCCGCGTCTGGTCCGGTACCCAGAACCCGCACCTGCTGCGCGCCGACCTGGCATGGCTGGTGGAATGCCCGGAAGAACGCATCGAGATCATCCGCATGGAAGCGGCCGGATGCTACGGGCGCAACTGCGCCGACGATGTCTGCGCCGATGCGCTGCTGTTGTCACGCGCAGTAGGCCGGCCGGTGCGGGTGCAACTGACCCGCGAGCAGGAGCATGTGTGGGAACCCAAGGGCACGGCGCAACTGATGGAGATCGATGGCGGGCTCAACGCCGACGGCAGCGTGGCCGCCTACGACTTCCAGACCAGCTACCCGTCCAATGGCGCCCCCACCCTCGCCCTGCTGCTGACAGGAGCCGTGGAGCCGGTGCCGGCGCTGTTCGAGATGGGCGACCGCACCTCGATCCCGCCCTACGACTACGAACACATGCGCGTCACCATCAACGACATGACCCCGCTGGTGCGGGCCTCGTGGATGCGCGGCGTATCGGCCTTGCCCAACAGCTTCGCCCACGAGTCGTACATCGACGAGCTGGCCTTCGCCGCGGGCGTCGACCCGGTCGAGTACCGCCTCAAGCACCTGTCCGACCCACGGGCCATCGACCTGGTCAAGGCCACTGCCGAGCGCGCCGGCTGGCAACCCCACGACGCCCCCATGCAGACCCCGGCCGAGGGTGACGTGCTGCGCGGTCGGGGCTTTGCCTATGCGCGCTACATCCACAGCAAGTTCCCCGGTTTCGGTGCGGCCTGGGCGGCCTGGGTCGCCGATGTCGCGGTGGACCGGCGCACTGGCGAAGTGGCGGTGACCCGCGTGGTGATCGGCCATGACGCCGGCATGATGGTCAACCCGGAAGGGGTGCGGCACCAGATCCACGGCAATGTGATCCAGTCCACCAGCCGGGTGCTCAAGGAGCAGTTGAGTTTCGAAGACTCGAAAGTGGCGAGCAAGGAATGGGGTGGCTACCCGATCCTCACCTTCCCCGAGGTTCCGGACATCGACGTGATGATGCTGCCGCGCCAGCACGAGCCCCCCATGGGCAGCGGCGAATCGGCCTCGGTGCCAAGCGCCGCGGCTATCGCCAATGCCATCTTCGATGCCACCGGCATCCGCTTCCGTGAGCTGCCGATCACCGCCGAACGGGTACGTGCGGCGCTGGGCGGCGATGGTCCCGGCAACGACACGCCAGCGCCCGGCGAGGTGAAGACCAAGCGCTCGAAGTGGTGGTTCGGCTCGCTCGCCGGCCTGTTCGGCGCCGCCCTGGGCATGGCCGCCACCGCCCTGCCCTGGCGCGCCGAGATCGCCCCGGTGACGCCGCCTGCAGCCGGCAGCTGGTCGGCGTCGATGCTCGAACGGGGGCGCCAGGTGGCTGCCGCGGGCGATTGCGCGGTCTGCCACACGGTGAGCGGCGGCAAGGTCAATGCCGGCGGGCTGGCGATGGAAACACCCTTCGGCACGTTGTACAGCACCAACATCACCCCTGACCCGGAAACCGGTATCGGCCGCTGGTCGTTCGCGGCCTTCGAGCGAGCCATGCGCGAAGGCATCAGCCGCGATGGCCGGCACCTGTATCCGGCCTTCCCCTATACCTCGTTTCGCAACATCACCGACGGCGACATGCAAGCACTGTATGCCTACCTGATGTCCCAGGCCCCGGTACGCCAGGAAGCGCCCGCCAACCAGATGCGCTTCCCATTCAACCAACGCCCGCTGATGGCTGGCTGGAACGCGCTGTTTCTCAAGCGCGGCGAGTACCAGCCCGACCCGCAGCGCAGTGCACAGTGGAACCGTGGTGCCTACCTGGTCGACGGCCTGGGCCACTGCACCGCCTGCCACTCGCCGCGCAACCTGATGGGCGCCGAAAAGGCCGGCAGCAGCTATCTGGCCGGCGGCAAGGTCGACGGCTGGGAAGCACCGGCCCTCAATGCCTTGGGCACGTCGTCGATACCCTGGAGCGAACGCGAGCTGTTCGACTACCTGCGTACCGGTTTCTCTGACAAGCACGGCGTCGCCGCCGGCCCCATGGGCCCTGTGGTCAGCGAACTGGCCACCCTGCCGGAAAGCGACGTACGCGCCATCGCCCATTACCTGGCCTCCCTCGACGGCGAGCCACGAGCGGTAGCGGCCAAGGCACCGCCCCAGGCGGACACACAGGTGTCGCTGAGCAATGGCGAACGGGTGTTCAAGGGCGCCTGCCAGGCCTGCCACAGCGATGGCCTGGGACCGAAGCTGTTCGGCGTCAGCCCGTCGATGGCGGTCAACAGCAACGTCCACAGCGACCTGCCGGACAACCTGCTGCGCGTGGTGCTGCACGGCATCCCGACCCCGGCGACCCGCGACCTGGGCTACATGCCGGGCTTCAGGGACAGCCTGTCGGATCGGCAAGTGGCAGACCTGGCAGCCTACCTGCGCCAACGCTTCGCCGCCGACAAACCGGCCTGGGAAGGGTTGCAGGCCAGGAGCGCACAGGTACGCGCCAACCCCGGCAGCCACTGAGCCTCAGCGGCGCAGACCGCGCAGGGCCAGGTCGCTGATGAAGTGCAGCCAGTCGTCCTTGGCGCGCTTGTCGGTGAGGTCCTCGGCAAGGAACGAGCTCAAGGTGTAGCAATTGGAGTTATAGAAGTAGCAGAGCGAGGCGATCATCAGGTAGGCGTGCTTGATGTCGATGTCGTCACGAAACAGGCCCTTGGCCTGCCCGGCTTCGATGATCGGCCGCAACACGCCGACCGCCTCGCCCGACAGCGCCTGCAGGTTCAGGGATTTGCGGGCGTGCTGGCCCTGGTGCAGGTTCTCGGTGGCAAGGATGGTGACGAACTCCGGGTGACGCAGGTAGTAGTCCCAGATGAACGCCACCAACTGGCGCAGCGCGGCCTCGGGGTCGGCGAGGTCGAGCCGCAGCTTGCCCTCGGCCTTGTTGAAGCTGGCATAGATATGTTCCAGCACGCTGATGAACAGCTTCTCCTTGTTACCGAAGTAGTAATAGATCATCCGGTCGTTGGACTTGGCCAGCTTGGAGATTTGCTCGATGCGCCCGCCGCTGAAGCCGTGCTTGCTGAACACCCGCACCGCCGCCTTGAGGATGCTGTCCTTGGTACGGTCGGCCTGCTGGGCACGAACGCCGGTTTTGCGATTCTGCATGTTGGTCCCTGTGGGGCAGTGCCAGATGGCCCGGATAGTACCAACACTGCCACAGGGCTCGCGCCTCTGCGCGACTTTTCTGGCGCGATGCACACCCTTTGGAACGAGGTAGCGGAACATGCGGCATCTCGACTTGCAGGTCATAGACCAGGCGCTGCAATGGGCCCGATCGGGCCAGCCGGTGTGGCTGTGCACGGTGCTCTCCACCTATGGCTCGGCACCCCGCTCGCCAGGCGCGATGCTGGTCAGCCGGGGCGTGGCCGGGTACGTCGGGTCGTTGTCCGGCGGCTGTGTGGAAGAAGAGTTCCTGGAGAGCCTCGCACGGGGCGCATTCGCCCGACAGGCGCAGGTGGTGCGCTACGGCGATGGCCAGGAACAGAGCCGGCGCCTGCGCCTGCCCTGCGGCGGCGTCTTGGTGGTGCTGGTGGAGCACCGAGCGCCGGATAGCGACTGGCTGGAGCACCTCGAGGCCCTGCGTAGCGCGCTGCTCGGCCAGCGTCGGCTATCACGCCAGGTGAGCCTGGCAGATGGCGCCTTGCGCATCGATACCCACGGCGGCCAGGGCAATGCCCGCGTACGCCTGCTCGATGATGCGGTGCATATCGACATCGGCCCGGCCCTGCGCCTGGTGCTGGCCGGCCTGTCGCCGGTGGCCGAAGCCTGCGCCGACATCGCCCGTACGCTCGGCTGCGAGGTGATCGCATGCGATCCCCGGGAAGAAATGGCGCACATGCAGCTCGACGGCGTGCAGATGCACCGCATCCTGCCTTCGATGTACATCGCAGCGCACGGCTGCCATGCCGCGACGGCCGTGGTGGCGCTGACCCACGACCCGAAGATCGACGACCTGGCGTTGATGGAGGCGGTCAACACCCCGGCCTTCTACATCGGCGCCATGGGCTCGACCACCACCTCGGCCCGCCGCGCCGAACGCCTGCGGCGCATTGGCGGGCTGACCGACGCACAGATCGAACGCCTGCACATGCCCATCGGGCTGGACCTTGGCAGCAAGTCGCCAGCGGAGATCGCCCTGGCGGTGATGGCGGATGTGCTGCGGGTGTATCGGGGCAAGGCGCGGCATGCGTTGTAGCGGTGCGCAAGGGACGCCGAGCGGCCCCAATGGCGCTGGCACCGGGCCTACCCCACGATGCCTTCTGCCAGGCAAAAAAAGGGGCGCCGACCAAGCGCCCCATAAGCCGTGCAGCACACAACAAATACGATGTCAGTCCAGCAGGGCCATGGCCTCGGCACTGCAGGCCTCGATCCGCGCCCAGTCGCCGTTCTTGATCCAGCTGCTGTCGAGCATCCAGGTCCCCCCCACGCACATGACGTTGGGCAGGGCCATGTAGTTGCGCACATTGGCCGGGTTGACGCCGCCAGTCGGGCAGAAACGAATGTCGCCGAACGGGCCGGCGTAGGCTTTGATCGCCGCCACCCCACCACTGATCTCGGCGGGGAACAACTTGAAGCGCCGGTAGCCGAGGGCGTAGCCCATCATGATTTCCGACGGCGTGCTGATGCCCGGCAGCAGCGGGATGTCGCTGTCCACGCCTGCTTCGAGGATGTCCTGGGTGACCCCGGGAGTCACCACGAACTGCGCGCCAGCGGCCTCGACGGCGGCGAACATGCCGCGGTCCAGCACGGTACCGGCACCGATGCACAGCTCCGGCCGCTGCTCGCGCAGCACGCGGATGGCCTTAAGGCCGTGCTCGGAACGCAACGTCACCTCCAGGGTGCGGATGCCACCGGCGGCCAGGGCGTCGGCCAGGGGCAGGATGTCTTCCTCACGGGCGATGGTGATCACCGGCAGGATGCGCGCCTGGCCACAGATCGCGTCGATCCGGGCGGCTTTCTCGGCCATCGAGAGCAGAGGCTGTGGGCGTTCAAGCGTGGTCATGAGAGTGGATCCTTGGCTCATGGGCACCAGTAGATGTCCAGGGGGTCGTGAAGAAAGGCGCGAATCGGCATTTCGGTTGGGTCGGCGCCCGCCAGGGCGGCGCGCAGGGTAGCGAGTTTGCCCGGGCCTTGCACGGACAGGGCGATGAAGCCGGCGCTGGCCAGCAGTGCGCGGCTCATGCTCAGGCGCTGGCGCGGCACGCTCGGCGCCAGCATCGGCAGGCAGCGGCGCGTGCCGGCAGGGTCCAGGCCTTCGGCCAGGTTGGGGCTGGCCGGGAACAGCGACGCCGTGTGGCCGTCGTCGCCCATGCCCAGCACCAGCACATCGATCGGCGGCAGCTCGGCCAGGGCCTGGTCGGCCAGGGCAGCGGCGGCCTCAAGGTTGTCAGCGCAGTGGTACAAACCGACGAAGCGTGCCTTGGCCGCCTCGCCCGTGAACAAGTGACGCGCCAGCAGCCCGGCGTTGCTGTCGGCATGCGCCACCGGCACCCAGCGCTCGTCGGCCAGGCTCACGGTGACCTTGGCCCAATCCAGCGGCTCGCCGGCCAGGCGCTCGAGAAACGGCACCGGGCTGCGCCCGCCAGACAGCACCAGGCAGGCCTGGCCCTTGGCAGCGATGGCCTGGCGCAGGCACTCGGCCACATCACCGGCCAGGGTCTCGGCCAGCGTGGCGGAGTCCGCCAGTGAGTGCGCCTTCACCTGCGCAGGCAATTGCAGTTCAGATATCGCCATACCACGCCCTCCCATCGCGTGTAATCAGAGCGATCGAGCTCATCGGCCCCCAGGATCCAGCCGCGTAGGGCTTGGGGGCGTCGCCGGCGTTCTTCCAGCCGGCGATCAGCTGGTCGCACCATTTCCAGGCATATTCGATCTCGTCCTTGCGCACGAACAGGTTCTGGTTGCCGCGCATCACTTCCAGCAGCAAGCGCTCGTAGGCATCGGGAATCCGCGCGCTGCGCCAGGTATCGGAGAAATTCAGCTGCAGCGGCCCGCTGCGCAGTTGCATGCCTTTGTCCAGGCCCTGCTCCTTGGTCATCACCCGCAAGGAAATGCCTTCGTCCGGTTGCAGGCGGATGATCAGTTTGTTACCGATCTGCAAACGCTGTTCCGGGGCGAAGATGTAGTGCGGCGTTTCCTTGAAATGGATGACGATCTGCGACAGTTTCTGCGGCATGCGCTTGCCGGTGCGCAGGTAGAACGGCACGCCCGACCAGCGCCAGTTGCGGATATCGGCACGCAGGGCGACGAAGGTCTCGGTATCGCTGGCGGCGTTGGCGTTGTCCTCTTCCAGGTAGCCTGGCACCGGCTTGCCATCGCTGTAGCCGGCGATGTACTGGCCCCGCACCACGCAGGTGCTCAGGGCCTCGCCGGTGATCGGCGCCAGGGCCTTGAGCACCTTGACCTTCTCGTCGCGGATGCTGTCGGCCGACAGGTCGCTGGGCGGGTCCATGGCGATCAGGCAGAGCAGCTGCAACAGGTGGTTCTGGATCATGTCGCGCAGCTGGCCAGCCTTGTCGAAGTAGCCCCAGCGCCCCTCGATACCGACCTTCTCGGCCACGGTGATCTCCACGTGGGAGATGGAGTTCTGGTTCCACTGGGTTTCGAACAGGCTGTTGGCGAAACGCAGGGCGATCAGGTTCTGCACCGTCTCCTTGCCCAGGTAGTGGTCGATGCGATAGACGCGGCTCTCCGGGAAGAAGCGCGCCACGGCGTCGTTGACCCGGCGCGACGACTCCAGGTCGTGGCCGATGGGCTTCTCCAGCACCACCCGGGCACGATCGGCCAGGCCGGCCTTGTCGAGGTTCTCGCAGATCGCCCCATAGACTGCCGCCGGCGTGGCGAAGTAGGCGATCAACGGCAGCTCGCCGGCAACCTGCTCGGCCAGGGCCTGGTAGCCCTCGGGCTGGAGGAAGTCCAGGCGCAGGTAGCTCAGGCGGCCGAGGAATCGCCCCAGGGTCGCCGCCTCGATGTCCGCCTCGGGCACGAAGCGGCGCAGGTGCGCCTCGATGGTCGCCAGGTGCTGCTCGCCGTCGCCTGCCTCGCGGGCCAGCGCCAGCAGGCGGGAATCGGCGTGCAGCAGGCCGGCACGGTCGAGCTGGTAGAGCGCGGGGAACAGCTTGCGCAGTGCCAGGTCGCCGAGGGCGCCAAACAGGGCAAAGGTGCAAGGTTCTACACTGATCGCAGCCATGATGTTGGTTCTTTCCTAAAGTTGACCTAGGAATATCGTGTTCAAACACGATTTTCAAGGGGTAATGTAGTAAAAACTACAACATTACCGACAAATGTTACAGACAAGTGGTGCGGCAACCTTACCGCCAGTACGATAGACACCGTGCAAAAAGCCTGCTGTTCCACCAGCCGGCCGTCTTCCCGACCCAAGGACATACCATGGACCGCGTGCGAAACCTCCTGGAACAGATCCAGGGACGCCTCGACGAGCTGAACAAGGCCGAACGCAAAGTCGCCGAGGTCATCCTGCTCAACCCGCAACAAGCCACCCGCTTCAGCATCGCCGCCCTGGCCCAGGCGGCCAAGGTCAGCGAGCCGACCGTCAACCGTTTCTGCCGCTCGTTCGGCGTCAGCGGCTACCCTGAGCTGAAGCTGCAACTGGCGCAGAGCCTGGCCAGCGGCGCCGCCTACGTCAGCCGCGCCGTGGAGGCCGACGACGATCCGGCCGCCTACACCCAGAAGATCTTCGGCAGCGCCATCGCCTCGCTCGACAGTGCCTGCCAGCAGCTCGACCCGCAGCAGGTCAGCCGCGCCGTGGACATGATGATCCAGGCCCGGCAGATCCACTTCTTCGGCCTCGGCGCCTCGGCCCCGGTGGCCCTCGACGCCCAGCACAAGTTCTTCCGCTTCAACCTGGCCGTGTCGGCCCACGCCGACGTGCTGATGCAGCGCATGCTGGCCTCGGTGGCGCACACCGGTGACCTGTTCGTCATCATCTCCTACACCGGGCGCACCCGCGAACTGGTGGAGGTGGCGCGCCTGGCCCGGGAAAACGGCGCCTCGGTGCTCGGCCTGACCGCCGCCGGCTCGCCGCTGGCCAAGGCCTGCAGCCTGAGCCTGCACATCCCGCTGCCGGAGGACACCGACATCTACATGCCGATGACCTCGCGGATTATCCAGCTCACCGTGCTCGACGTGCTGGCCACCGGCATGACCCTGCGCCGTGGCGTGGACTTCCAGCCCCACCTGCGCAAGATCAAGGAAAGCCTCAACGCCAGCCGCTATCCCATCGAGGACGACGAGCTCAACTGAGCCGATGCGCCTGCAGGCGCAGGTGGGCACGCTGCCCCGGCGCCAGGCTCAGGCCCTCGTCACTGCCGCTGGCCGCCTCGACGCAGACGAAACGCTGGCACTCGCGCCCGCTCACGCCCATCAGCGGACGCTTGCCCGGGTGCCAGACCACGGTGTCGTCGCTGTCGCCAGTATCGATGCACAACGCCCGCTCCCAGGCCGGGTCCTGCAATTGCACCCGGGGTGTGCCCGGATAGACCTTCTGGCAACCACCCTTGAGCTTCAGGGCGCCGTCCTCGCGGCAGGCCTGGCGGTTCAGGCGGTCGTAGCCCTCGATATCCTCCAGCCCAGACAGCGCTATCTCCGAGACGTCGCTGATACGCCAGTAAGCCAGCAGCGCATGGCTCAACTGGCAGGGCTCGCTGTCCTGGTGCTCGGTGCTCAGGCGCAGCTCCATGCGGCTGTCCAGCCGCGCATGCAGGTCGACCTGCCAGTCGCACAGCTGCAGGCGCCACCTGAGGGTCACGCCTTCCTCGTCCTCGCGGCTGTCCATCAGCTTCCAGTCGAGCAACCGCGCCCAGCCGTGGGCCGGCCACAGGTCCTCGCTGGGGTGGCGGCCATACCAGGGCCAGCACACCGGCACGCCACCACGGATCGCACCGACCTGCGGCCACTGTTCGGCGCACCACAGCCAAGGCCGTTCGCCGGCCGGCTGGAAATGCAGCAGCTGCGCGCCCTGGCGGCTGAACACCGCCTGGCAACGGGGATGATCGATGATCAGCACATCGCGCTGCTGGTAACGCTCCCACTCGAAGGTCGGCCTGGGCCGCTGCGAGGTGAAGAAGCGATGGAGCGGATGTTCGGGCATGGTTGCAAGGCTCTTGTTGTTGAGATAGCGCTGTCTCGACCTGGGCCCTGTTGCCACTGCGGGCCAGTGGGAACAGGGTTGCCAAGAATGGATGGCGTAAATTTACAACAATTTTTCTCAGAATGACGACTGAATCTTCAGGCCCGCGACCAGCGCGTTGTCCACCTCGTCCACCCCGCCCGGGCTCTTGATGTATTGCAGGTTGGGGCGCACGGTCAGCCAGTTGGTGACGTGGAAGCCGTAGTACAGCTCGGCGTTGTACTCGGTGCGCTGCAGCGGCACGAAGCCTGGGTTGTCGTAGTCGTCGATGCCGCTGGCGGCATTGAGCTGCCCGGCGCGCTTCTTCACGTCGTCGTTGACGTGGATACGGGCGATGCCGAAGCCGATGTCATCCTTGGGCCGGGCATCGAAGGGCCCCTTGTAGACCAGGCCGAGCTGCTGGTAGTTGTCGATGACGTTGGTGGCCTTGTCGTGCACGGTGAAATTGGCGAACAGGCTCAGGCCACGATTGACGTCGCCGCCATGGGCGGTGACCTGCTGCTGCGCCACCACCCACCAGCCATGCTTGCTGGAGTGGGACTTGAAGTCGTTGCCGGTGATGCCTTGGGGCTGGCCATTGACGTCTTCGTAGACATCGTCGGCCTTGGCGGTGCTGTAGTAGTAGCCCAGCCGGTACTCGCCCGGCAGGCCATTGACCTTCGGCGACCAGACCATCTCCACCGGCAGGATCGCCCCCTTGGTGCCGCTGCCGCTGAGCTTGAAGCCGTTGCCGGTCTCCAGGTTCGAGGGGTTCTGCTCGAAGGCGCCGACCTGGACGAAGAATTCCGGGTTGATGTTGTACTTGACCCGCAGGGCCCACTGGCTGACCGGCCAGTTGTACCAGATGTCGCCGACCCAGTTGCCCACCTGGGAGCCGCAGAACGCCAGGTTCTGGAAGTCGCAGGGGAAGCTGTTGAAGTCCTCGCCCTCGCCGAAGCGGCCGAATTTCACGTCCAGGGCGCCGTCGAAGTACTTCTGCTTGATCCACATCTGGGTCAGGCGCCAGGTCTGGCCACGCCCCCAGACCTCCTGGACCGAGCTGAACTGGCCGGCACGCGGGTCGCTGATGCGGTCGTTGGACAGGTTGCGGCCACTGCGCTCGGTGATCGCCAGCTTGAACTCGGCGTCATGCCAGCCAAGGATCTTCTCCAGGTCCAGGTGCGCGCCGAGGGCGAATTGGTCGCTGTAGCGCGCGGTCTTGTCGTCGTTGTAGCCACCGTGCAGGTTGCCGGCTACCTCGCCGACGTAGTCGAGGGTGAAATCGTAGCCTTTCTCCAGCAGTTCGGTGCGGGCTCCGCCCCAGTCACCGGTCATCCATTTCGACTCCGTCGAGAAGGCCTCGGCGGCCTGTGCGCCACTGCTGCCGACGATGGCCAGCATGGCCAGCGCCCCCAGCGTCCCGATGCGTTTGCAATGATCCATCCCTTGTTCCTCATTTCTTGTTATTGATGGTTTAGACGACTCAGCGCCCTTTGAAACGAGCCACGTTGTCCTTGACCACTGGGGCCGGCGTGGCCAGGTCCAGGCGTTCGCCGCTGACCGCGTCGAACAGCAGCACCCGCCCCGGATCGAACTGCAGGTTCAGGCTGTCGCCGACACGGCACGCCACATCCGGCGCCAGGCGGCAGCAGACCTTGGTCTGGTTGAGGGTGACGAACACCAGCAGGTCCGGCCCGGTGGGTTCGATGACCTGCACTTCGGCCCGGATACCCGGCAGGCCGTTGCCCTCCTCCGCCCCCAGGGTGATCTGTTCCGGGCGCACGCCGAGGATGATCTCGCGCCCGTCCAGCGCATCGTCCAGCACGCCGAGCGACAGCTCGCAGCGGGCCTGGCCGCTGTCGAGCAGGGCCAGCAGGCGCCCCTCCTGTTTCGTCAGGCGCACGGGAATGAAGTTCATCGGCGGCGAGCCGATGAAGCTGGCCACGAACAGGTTGGCCGGATCGTTGTAGATCTGCCGCGGCGTGCCGAACTGCTGGATGACCCCGTCCTTCATCACCGCCACCTTGTCGCCCAGGGTCATGGCTTCGATCTGGTCGTGGGTGACGTATACCGTGGTGGTCTTCAGGCGCTGGTGCATCAGCTTGATCTCGGTGCGCATCTCCACCCGCAGCTTGGCGTCGAGGTTCGACAGCGGCTCGTCGAACAGGTAGATCTTCGGCCGTCGCGCCAGGGCCCGGCCCATGGCCACCCGCTGCTGCTGGCCGCCGGAGAGCTGGCCGGGCTTGCGCCCGAGCAGGTGCTCGATCTGCAGGAGCCTGGCGACCCGCGCCACCTCCTCGTCGATGGCCGCCTGGGACATCTTGCGGATCTTCAGGCCGAAGGCGATGTTGTCGCGCACGCTCATGGTCGGGTACAGCGCGTAGGACTGGAACACCATGGCGATGTCCCGGTCCTTGGGGCTCATGCCGCTGATGTCGGCACCGTCGACGAGGATCTCGCCGCCGCTGATGTCTTCAAGGCCGGCGATGCAGTTCATCAGGGTCGACTTACCGCAGCCGGAGGGGCCGACCAGGATCAGGAACTCGCCGGACTCGATGGCCAGGTCGATCGCCTTGAGGGTATCCGGCAGGCCGCTGCCGTAGCGTTTGTTGACGTTGCGAAGTTCGAGCCGTGCCATGTGTCACCCCTTGACCGCGCCGGCGGTGAGGCCGCGCAGGAAGTATTTGCCAGCGAGGACGTAGACCAGCAGGGTCGGAAGCCCCGCGATCATCGCCGCCGCCATGTCGACGTTGTATTCCTTGACCCCGGTGCTGGTGTTGACCAGGTTGTTCAGGGCCACGGTGATGGGCTGGGCGTCGCCGCTGGCGAACACCACGCCGAAGAGGAAGTCGTTCCAGATCTGGGTGAACTGCCAGATCAGGCAGACCATGATGATCGGCACCGACATGGGCAGCAGGATCCGCCCGAAAATGGTGAAGAACCCCGCCCCGTCCAGACGCGCCGCCCGCACCAGGGCCTCGGGCACGCTGCAGTAGTAGTTGCGAAAGAACAGCGTGGTGAAGGCCAGCCCGTAGACGATGTGCACCAGCACCAGGCCGGTGGTGGTACTGGCCAGGCCCAGCTTGCCGAGGGTGAACGAAGCCGGCAGCAGCACGGTCTGGAATGGCAGGAAGCAGCCGAACAGCAGCAGCCCGAAGAACAGCTGCGAGCCACGGAAACGCCACATCGACAGCACGTAGCCGTTGAGCGCGCCCACCAGGGTCGAGATGAGCACCGCCGGCACGGTGATCTTCACCGAGTTCCAGAAGTAGCCGCCTACCGTGTCCCAGGCCTTGATCCAGCCGATACCGGTGACCACTTCCGGCCAGCTCAGCAGGTTGCCGGTGCGGATGTCGTCGGGCGACTTGAAGCTGGTCAGCAGCATCACCACCAGCGGCACCAAGTACAGGGCGCAGGCGGCCAGCAGGGTGGCATGGATGGCCAGGCGGCTGGGGGAGAACCAACGCGGGCTAGTCATGGCGCTTGTTCCTCAGTTCCGAATACAGGTAGGGCACCAGGATCGCCAGGATGGCGCCGAGCATGAGGATCGCACTGGCCGAGCCCATGCCCATCTGCCCGCGGCTGAAGGTGAAGTTGTACATGAACATCGCCGGCAGGTCGGAGGCGTAACCCGGCCCGCCAGCGGTCATGGCGGCGACCAGGTCGAAGCTCTTGATGGCGATGTGGGCGAGGATCATCAGGGCGCTGAAGAACACCGGGCGCAGGCTCGGCAGGACGATGCGCAGGTAGATCCTCGGCAGGCTCGCGCCATCGACCTGGGCGGCACGCACGATCGACGAGTCGACCCCACGCAATCCGGCCAGGAACAGCGCCATGACGAAGCCCGAGGCCTGCCACACGGCAGCGATCACCAGGCAGTAGACGACCCGGTCCGGGTCTACCAGCCAGTCGAAGCGAAACCCCTCCCAGCCCCAGTCGCGCAGGAGCTTGTCCAGGCCCAGGCCGGGGTTGAGCAGCCACTTCCAGGCGGTGCCGGTGACGATCATCGACAGGGCCATGGGGTAGAGGTAGACGGTGCGGATGACGCCTTCGCGGCGGATGCGCTGGTCCAGCAATACCGCCAGCAGCACGCCGACAGCCAGGCTGATGGCGATGAACAGGCCACCGAAGACCAGCAGGTTCTTGCTGGCGACCCACCAACGGTCGTTGTCCAGCAGCTTCAGGTACTGGGTCAGCCCGGCCCACTTGTAGCTGGGCATGAAGCTGGAGTGGGTGAAGGACAGCACGAAGGTCCAGAGGATGTAGCCATAGAAGCCCACCAGGACGATCAGCATACTGGGGGCCAGCACCAGTTTCGGGAGCCAGCGCTGCAGGGCGTCCAGGGGGGAGGCCCGCAGGGTTGCGGTTACTGTGTTCATGAGGAAATCCTGCTGGGGTGCATGGATTTATGGAGTGCGGTGTCAGTTCTGGCCTATTCGCGGCGGTTCGGCGCGGATAGGCCCGAACTGACACCCCGCCTTACTGGGCCGCCTTGATCGCTGCACCCAGTTGCCGGGCCGCCTTGGCCGGATCGGCCTTGGGGTCGTTGAGGAAGTTGGTGACCACGTCGAAGATGGCCCCCTGCACCGCCAGCGACGAGGCCATGTTGTGCGCCATGCTCGGCTGCAGGCCTTCGCCTTTTCCGGCCTCCTGGAAGTCCTTCTGCGACTGCTGGGTGCAGGCGTCGAACGGGCTCATGTCCATGCCCTGGCGCACCGGCAGCGAGCCCTTGGCCTGGTTGAAGGCGGTCTGGAAGGCCGGTTCCAGGGCGACCTTGGCCAGGTCGGCCTGGGCCTTGATGTCGTTGTCGTCCTTGAGCTTGAACATCGCCAGGGAGTCGATGTTGTAGGTGAAACTGCCCTGGGTGCCTGGGAACGGCACGCACTGGTAGTCCTTGCCGGCGACCTTGTGGGCTGCGGTCCATTCGCTCTTGGCCCAGTCGCCCATGATCTGCATGCCGGCCTTGCCGTTGATGACCTCGGCGGCGGCGATGTTCCAGTCGCGGCCGGCGCGGTTGGGGTCCATGTAGCTACCCAGGCGCTGCAGGACCTTGAAGGTCTCGACCATCTTGTCGCCGGTGAGGGTCTGCGGGTCCAGCTCGACGAACGCCTTGTGGTAACCCTCGGGGCCGAGGATGCTCAGCACCAGGCTCTCGAACACGGTGCTGTCCTGCCATGGCTGACCGCCATGGGCCAGGGGCTGGAAGCCGGCGGCCTTGAGCTTGTCGGCGGCGGCGAACAGCTCGTCCAGGGTGGTCGGCACCTTGGCGCCGGCCTTGTCGAACACCTGCGGGTTGACCCACAGCCAGTTCACCCGGTGGATGTTCACCGGCACCGCGACGTAGTGGTCGTCGTATTTCCAGATGTGGGTCAGCTTGGCCGGCAGCAGTTGATCCCACTGGTTGGCCTCGGCCACCTCGTCCAGCTCGGTGAGCAGGCCCAGGGCGCCCCATTCCTGGATGTCCGGCCCCTTGATCTGCGCGGCGGCCGGCGGGTTGCCCGCCACGGCGCGGCTCTTGAGCACGGTCATGGCCGCGGCACCACCGCCACCGGCCACGGCATTGTCCTTCCAGGTGAAGCCGTCCTGCTCGATCTGCTCCTTGAGGGTCTTGACCGCCGCGGCTTCACCGCCCGAGGTCCACCAGTGCAGGACTTCGACGGTGCCGTTGTTGGCAGCGATGGCAGAAAGGGGCATGAGCGAAGCGAGGGAAACGACAGCGGCGAGACGGGTGATCGCATTCATCGTGAAAACCTTTCTTGTTGTTATGCAGGTGCAAGCTGAGGCTTGCGCTTGCCCCGAAGTCTAACCAGCACACCGGCGCCGCCAGGTAACGAAGGGATGCGCGAATGTCACCGAACCGTGACATTCGCCGCTCAGTCGGCCGTGCGCGGCAAGCTCAAGGTGACCCGCAGGCCACCCTGGCGCAGGTTCAGCAGGCTCACCTCGCCACCGTGGCTGTGGGCGATGTTGCGCGCGATCCCCAACCCCAGACCGTAGCCCTGCTGCTGCCCGGCCAGGCGAAAATGCGGCTCGAACACCTGCTCCAGGCGCTGCTCAGGCACCCCGGGCCCCTGGTCGTCCACTTGCAGGACGAACCCGGTGGCGCTGTCGAGGATGCGCAGGTGCGCCCGCTCGCCGTACTTGATGGCGTTGTCGATCAGGTTGCCGATGCAACGGCGCAAGGCCAGCGGCTTGCCCGGATAAGGCGCCAGTGCGCGGCCCTCGACGGTGATGCGGCCATCGCCCAGGTAGGGCTCGGCGAGGATCTCCAGGACCTGGTTGAGGTCGATCGGCTCGATGTTCTCGTGGATGTCGGTGTCCTTCACGCACTGCAGCGCGCCCTTGACCAGCAGCTCCAGCTCGTCGAGGTCGCGGCTGAACTTGGCCTGCATCCGCTCGTCGTCGAGCAGCTCGACCCGCAGGCGCAGGCGCGTGATCGGCGTGCGCAGGTCGTGGGAGATGGCGCTGAACAACTGGCTGCGCTCGGTCAGGTAGCGACTGATGCGCTCACGCATGCTGTTGAAAGCGCGCCCCACGTCGGCCACCTCGCTGCCACCGCCTTCGGTCACCGGCGCCACGTCCGCCCCCAGCGACATCTCCCGCGCCGCCCGCGCCAGGCGCTTGAGCGGGCGGCTCTGCCAATGCACCAGCAGGCCGATGAACAGCAGCAGCAAGGCCGTGGTCAGGGCGATGAAGCCGATCTGCTGGCGTGGCAGCCGCTCGGCCTCCAGGCCCGTGTAGGGCTCCGGCAGCAACGAGGCGATGTACAGCCACTCGCCCTCGTCCAGGCGGATCTGCGTCACCAGCACCGGCGGGTTGAGCGGCTCCAGGGTCAGCGAGTAGTGCGCCCAGGAGCGCGGCAACTCGTCGAGCCTCAGGCCGCTGTTGAAGATGCGCAGCTCCTGGGGGCTGACGAACGCCACGCTGATCTCCACCTGCTGGCCGAGGCGCTCGTGCAATACCTCCTGGAAGACCTCGATCACCGCCTGCTTGCGCGGCGTGACCGGCAGCAGCGGCATGTCCAGGGGCTTTTCGTTGAGCGAGACGAAGAAGCGCGTCCCGCCCATGCTGCGCAACTGGTCGAGGATCATCGGCCGGTAGGCCACCGGCAACGAGCGGAAGTAACTGACACTCGCGCTCATGGAATGGGCCAGGCTGCGGGCGCTGGCCTGCAGGCCCTGCAACTGGCTGGCACGCAGCTGCGACACCCAGATCAGGCTCGACAGCCCTTGCGCCAGCAGGACCACCAGCAGGGTCAGCAGCAGCATGCGCCCGAGCAGCGAGCGCGGCAGCAGGCGCCAGCGCCGTTCAGCAGGCCGCGCAGACATGGGCCGCCAGCAGGTAGCCGCTGCCGCGCACGGTGCGGATCAGGCGTGGTGGCTTGTCGGTGTCGCGCAGCCGCTGGCGCAGGCGGCTGACCGCCATGTCGACGATGCGATCCAGGGGCATCGGCTCGCGGCCGCGGGTGGCATTGCCGATGGTGTCGCGGTCGAGGATCTGCTGCGGATGGTCGAGGAACAGCTTGAGCAGGGCGAAGTCGGCGCCGGAGAGGATCACCTCCTCGCCATCACGGTGGAACAGGCGATGGCTGATGGTGTCCAGGCGCCAGTCGTCGAAGGCCAGCACGGCACCGGCCGGCGCGGCCTGGGCGAATTCGGTACGACGCAACAGGGCCTTGATCCGCGCCTGCAGCTCGCGGGGGCTGAAGGGTTTGCCGAGGTAGTCGTCGGCCCCCAGCTCCAGGCCGATGACCCGGTCGGTCTCGTCGGAACTGGCGGTCAGCATGATGATCGGCACCCGTGCCTGGCGCGGGTGCTGGCGCACCCAGCGGCACAGGCTGAAGCCGTCCTCGTCGGGCAGCATCACGTCGAGGATCACCAGGTCGCAAGGCTGGCTGTCCAGTGCCTGGCGAAAGCCCTGGCCATCGGCCGCGGCGTGGACCTGGAAGCCGGCCCGGCTCAGGTAGGTTTGCAGCAGTTCACGGATCTCCTGGTCGTCGTCGACCATCAGGATCGATTTTCCGGCAGTGCTCACAACGTCCCATCCTCTGGTTGGCGCGGGTCTTCATGCCCGCTGTTGTCGGGGCTGCTGTGCAGCCCGCTTGAATCAGTCCTGCAATGCCTGCTGCAACGCCACCCCGGCACCGAGCAACCCGGAGAACTCCGCCGTCACCAGCCATACCGGCAGCCCTTCGAAATACCCGCTCATGCAGCCCTTGTCGGCAAAGCTTGCAGCGAACCCGCTGTGCAGGAACAGCTCGGCAAAGCGCGGGATCACGCCGCCGACGATATAGACCCCGCCCCGCGCCCCGAGGGTGAGCACATTGTTGCCCGCCACCCGGCCAAGAAAGCGGCAGAACTGCTCGATCACCGCCATCGCCCGTGGCTCGCCGCCCAGGGCGGCATCGGTGATCTGCGCCGGGGTCTTGTGCCGTGGCGTATCGCCGTCCAGGGCGCAGATGGCCTGGTACAGGCGCACCAGGCCGCCACCACTGAGCACGGTCTCGGCGCTGACATGGCCGATCTGCCGGTGGATCTGCTGGTGGATCGCCGCCTCGCGGGTATTGCCCACCGGCAGGTCGACGTGCCCGCCCTCCCCCGGCAGCGCCAGCCAGCGCTGTTCATCCAGGCGCAACAGGGTGCCCACGCCCAGGCCGGTACCAGGGCCGATGACCAGCGCCGGACGCGCAGGGTCCGCCTCGCCCGGGCAGACCTGGCGGTATTCGCCGTCCTGCAGGCGGGTCATGCCCAGGGCCATGGCGGAAAAATCGTTGAGCAACAGCAAGCGCTCGACCTGCAGCGCCTGGCAGAAGGCACGGCGGCTCAAGCGCCAGTGGTTGTTGGTGAAGCGGAACTCGTCGCCATCCACCGGCCCGGCCACCGCCAGGCACACCGCCGCCAGAGCGCCACGGCCGATGCCCTGCTCGGCAAGGTAGGCCTCGATGGCCTGTTCGGGGCGAGTGTAGTCGGCAGTCGCCAGCACCTGCACGGCATGCAGCCGGTTATCGCGCCACAGGGCGAAACGGGCATTGGTGCCGCCGATGTCACCGACCAGCAAGGCCTTCATTTGAGGTTCTCCAGGGCCGAGGTGAAGGCGCTGGCGCCCTGCTCGGCCGGGCTGAACGCCATGCGCATGAAGCCGAACAGCTCGCGGCCACAGCCCAGGTCGTTGCCCCGGGGTGGCTCGGGCAACTCGCGGGCGGCCATTTCCTCGGCCGGTACCATGACCTGCAGCGTGCCTTCGACACCGTCGACCCGCACGATATCACCATCGCGCACCCGTGCCAGCGGGCCGCCGTCATAGGCTTCCGGGCAGACATGGATGGCCGCCGGGATCTTGCCCGAGGCGCCAGACATACGCCCGTCGGTGACCAGCGCCACCTTGTAGCCACGGTCCTGCAGCACGCCGAGGAACGGCGTCAGCTTGTGCAGCTCGGGCATGCCGTTGCAGCGTGGCCCCTGGAAACGCACCACGGCGACGAAGTCGCGCTCCAGCTCCCCGGCCTTGAAGGCATCGGCCAGGGACTGCTGGTCGTGGAACACCCGCGCCGGCGCCTGCACCACCTGATGCTCGGGCGCCACGGCGGAAACCTTCATGACCCCACGACCCAGGTTGCCCGCCATCACCCTCAGGCCACCTTCGGCCGAGAACGGCCGGGCCACCGGCCGCAGGATGTTCTCGTCGAGGCTTTGCGCCGGCCCTTCGCGCCAGACCAGCTTGCCGTCCTCGAGAAACGGCTCCTGGGTATAGCGGCGCAGGCCATGGCCGGCCACGGTGTTGACGTCCTCGTGCAGGAGCCCGGCGTCGAGCAGTTCGCGGATCAGGAAGGCCATGCCGCCGGCGGCCTGGAAGTGGTTGATGTCGGCCTTGCCGTTGGGATAGACGTGGGACAGGGTCGGCACCACCTCGGAGAGGTCCGCCATGTCCTGCCAGGTCAGCTGGATGCCGGCGGCCTGGGCGATCGCCGGGATGTGCAGGGTGTGGTTGGTCGAACCACCGGTGGCATGCAGGGCGACGATGGCGTTGACCAACGCCTTCTCGTCGACGATCTCGCCCAGGGGCATGAAGCTGCCGCTGGCCTTGGTCATGCGCGTGACCTGCTGCGCCGCCTCGGCGGTCAGGGCATCGCGCAGCGGCGTGTAAGGGTTGACGAACGAGGCGCCCGGCAGGTGCAGGCCCATCACTTCCATGACCAGCTGGTTGGTGTTGGCGGTGCCGTAGAAGGTGCAGGTGCCGGGGCTGTGGTAGGACTTCATCTCCGACTCGAGCAGTTCCTCGCGGCTGGCCTTGCCCTCGGCGTAGCGCTGGCGCACGTCGGCCTTCTGCTTGTTGGAGATCCCCGAAGGCATCGGCCCGCCAGGGACGAAGATGGTCGGCAGGTGACCGAAGCGCAGCGCCCCCATCATCAGGCCGGGGACGATCTTGTCGCAGATGCCCAGCATCAGCGCGGCGTCGAACATGTTGTGCGACAGGGCGACGGCGGTGGACATGGCGATCACTTCGCGGCTGGCGATGGCCAGCTCCATGCCCGGCTCGCCCTGGGTCACGCCATCGCACATGGCCGGCACGCCACCGGCGAACTGGCCGACCGAACCGATCTCGCGCAGGGCCTGCTTGATCAGTTCGGGGAAGTGCAGGTACGGCTGGTGGGCCGAGAGCATGTCGTTGTAGGCCGAGACGATGGCCACGTTGGCGGCGTTCATCATCCGCAGGGCCTGCTTGTCCTGGGTGCCGCAGCCGGCCACGCCGTGGGCGAAGTTGGCGCACTGCAGGCCGGCGCGCATCGGTCCGTCGCTGGCAGCGCCGCGAATCAGCTCCAGGTAGCGTTCACGGGTGGGACGGCTGCGTTCGACCAACCGTTCGGTGACCTCAAGGATGCGCGGATGCATGTACTGGACTCCAGGCTAACAGTGGGGGTGGTCTCACAGGGCATTTCCCCTTCAAACGATTGCGACCTAGGCTCAAGGAAAAGGTGCCTGAGGCAATCGAGGGAAGGCTGGCCCAACCACTCGTTGTAGGTTTAAACAAAATACTGCCATCAAAAAGGCTTGTTTTCTATCTGTCAGTGAATAATCTTGTAATTCCAACAACAAAACCGTTTCAGTGAAGCTGCTCTTTTTGCCACAGGCTTCACCCGGACCGCCAGAGGTAGTGCCATGACCCTTCGCATCGCCATCAATGGATTCGGCCGCATCGGACGCAACGTCCTGCGCGCACTCTATACCCAAGGCTACCGCCAGGACCTGCAGGTCGTCGCCATCAACGACCTGGGTGACAGCGCCATGAACGCCCACCTGCTCAAGTACGACAGCGTGCATGGGATCTTCGAGGCCGATGTCCAGGCCGATCACGAGAGCCTGACGGTCAATGGCGACCGTATCGCCGTCAGTGCCATCCGCAACCCGGCGGAGCTGCCGTGGAAAGCCGAGGCGGTGGACGTGGTGTTCGAATGCACCGGGCTGTTCACCGAGCGCGCCAAGGCCGCCGCCCACCTGGCCGCCGGAGCCGGCAAGGTGATCGTCTCGGCACCGGCCAAGGGCGCCGATGCCACGGTGGTGTATGGGGTCAACCACGATATCCTGCGCGCCTCGCACCAGGTCATTTCCAATGCTTCCTGCACCACCAACTGCCTGGCGCCGATCGCCCAGGTGCTGCACCGCGAGTTCGGCATCGAGCAGGGCCTGATGACCACCATCCATGCCTACACCAACGACCAGGTGCTCACCGATGTCTATCACGGCGATCCGTACCGTGCACGTTCGGCGACCCAGTCGATGATCCCGAGCAAGACCGGCGCCGCCGAGGCCGTGGGCCTGGTGCTGCCGGAACTGGCCGGCAAGCTCACTGGCATGGCGGTCAGGGTACCGGTGATCAACGTGTCGCTGGTGGACCTGACCGTCAACCTCAAGCGCGAGGCCAGCGCCGAGGAAGTCAACAGCTTGTTCCTCGAGGCCAGCCGGCATTCCCGGGTGCTGGGCTACAACGCCCTGCCGCTGGTGTCGTGCGATTTCAACCACAACCCGCTGTCGTCGATCTTCGATGCCAACCATACCCGGGCCAACGGTCGGATGCTCAAGGTATTGGCCTGGTACGACAACGAATGGGGCTTCTCCAACCGCATGCTGGACAACTGCCTGGCGCTGTGCAACGCCCGCTGATAGCTGACGGGGTATGGGCAGGGCTGCTTTGCAGCCATCGCCGGCAAGCCGGCTCCCACAGAGCCCCTGCAAACCGCATCATCCAGGGTACGACTCGTACCCCTGTGGGAGCCGGCTTGCCGGCGATGGGGCGCGAAGCGGCCCCAAATGGCCGTTGAGGCCTTGACTCACCGGCATTGGGAAAGCGACGGCTGCCGATCTTTACCTAATCGTGACACTTCCAGGCTTGACCTCGGCCAATGATGATAAGCATTATCATTCACCTTCTATCGGCCCAGGTTTCCCCGTGAGTCAGTCCCGGTTCAACACAGTCTTCCTAACCCAGCGCCTCACCCTGCTGCGTACGTTGCAGCGCATGGTCGGCAACCCCAGCACGGCCGAGGACTTGCTGCAGGAAACCTACCTACGGGTCACCCGTGCCTTGGGCGAACGCCCCATCGAGCACCTCGAGCCGTTCGTCTTCCAGACTGCGCGCAACCTTGCCCTCGACCACTTGCGGGCACGCCGGGTGCAGGCACGGACCCTGGTCGACGATGTCCCCGAGCAGGTGCTGCACAATGTCGCCGCCCAGGCCGGCAGCAGCGAGGACGCCGCCCATGCCGAACAATTGCTCAGGCACCTGAGTGTCAGCCTTGGCCAGCTCACTGCGCGCCAGCAGCGGATCTTCATCCTCAGCCGCCTGCATGGCGCCAGCTACCTGGAAATCGCCGAACAGTTGAAGGTCTCGGCCAGCACGGTGCAGAAGGAACTGAAACTGATCATGGCCATCTGCATGGGCGTGGCCGACCGGCTCAAGTGAGCCGACCGCTCGCCGGCCGACCGAGGCAAAGCCCTTGCCATGCCTCGCCGCAGCCCTGATCATTCAAAAAAAAACCTACCGCAAGGAACCTCCGTGACCGACAGCCCCGTCCCTCGCCCGTCACCCGCCGGGCCTGACGCCCGTGCCCGTGCCATGGACGAGGCACTGGACTGGCTCGTGCGCCTGCAATGCGCCAGCGAGGACGATACCCGTGCCTTCGAAGCCTGGTTGAGCGCCGCCCCGGAAAACGCCGAGGCCTATGTCGAGGCCGAAGCCCTGTGGAACGGCGCGCCCCTGCGCCAGGCCGCCAGCCACCTGCACCACAACCGCCGCCGCTCCCTTGGCGGGCGCCTGCGTGCCCACTGGAAACCTCTGGCCACCGCCGCCGTGTTGCTGGTCGGGCTGTTCACCTTCGGCAACCTGCCGGTACGCCTGCAAGCCGATCACCTGACTGTGGTCGGCGAGCGCCAGCGCCTGCAACTGGACGATGGCGCGCAGGTGCTGCTCAACACCAACTCGGCCTTCGCCAGCGACCTGCGCGAGGGCCGCCAGGTCGCCCGTCTGCTCCAGGGCGAGGCGTATTTCCAGGTGCCCGGCGGCATCCAGGCGCCCCTGGAAGTCCAGGCCGGACCACTGCGTGCGCAGGTGCACGACACCGACTTCGCCGTGCGCTACCTCGATGGCCAGGCCCAGGTGCGGGTGCAACGCGGCGACGTCGACCTACAGGCCGCCAGCGACCAGCGCATCCGCCTGAGCGCCGGCGACAGCATCAGCGTCGGCCCCCAGGGCTTCAGCCAGCGCCAGCGCCCGGACATGAGCAAGGAACTGGCCTGGATCGACGGCCGCCTGGTGTTCGAGAACTGCCCGCTGAGCCAGGTCCTCGACGAGCTGCGCCGCTACTACCCCGGCTGGATCATCAACCGCAACACGCAGCTGGAGCAGGTCGCGGTGACCGGCAACTACCGCCTCGACCAACCCCTGGAAACCTTGCGCGCCCTGGCCCAGATCACCTCGGCGCAACTGCACGAGTACCCCGCGCTGGTGATCATCAACTGACCGACGAACTTTTTTTACGCGATCGCGCCGCCCTGCCCGTCTCGTTATAGCCAATGCAACTGATTCTTGTTTTGAAACAAGAACAGCCATCACCTATAACAGTTCGCGCGTCAGGGAGCGCCTTCGATGTCCACAGGTCCAACTCGTCCGTCCACCTCCTCCCGCCGCATGGGGCAGCTGTCGCTGCTGACCCTGGCCTTGCTCGCCAGCGGCGCCTGCAGCCTGCCGGCGCTGGCCGCAGAGCCCACCCAGGCCAGCGGCCCGCGCATGGGCGACTACCGCTTCGCCATCGCCCAGCAGCCGTTGGTCTCGGCGATCAACGCCTTCAGCCAGGTCACTGGTTGGCAGGTCGGCTTCAATGCCGAGTTGGCCGAGGGAGTGTCCTCGCCGGGGGTGCAAGGCTCGCTGGCGCCGGAGGCCGCGCTCAAGCGCCTGCTCCAGGGCACCGGCCTGGGCTATCGCAAGATCGGCAACGGCAACGTGGTGCTCGAACGCCAGGTGGCAGGCAACGCCATCGCCCTGCAGCAGCTCACCGTCAGCGCCACCCGCAGTGCCCAGGACGTCAGCCAGGTGCCCAGCACCGTCAGCGTGCAGACCCGCGAACAACTGGACCGGCAGAACGTCAACAACATCCAGCAACTGGTCCGCTACGAGCCTGGCGTGTCGGTCGCCGGCACGGGCCAGCGCAGCGGCCTCAATGGCTACAACATCCGCGGCATCGACGGCGAACGCATCCTGACCCAGGTCGACGGCGTGTCCATTCCAGACAGCTTCTTCTACGGCCCCTACGCCCAGACCCAACGCAACTATGTCGACCCGGAGATCGTCAAGCGCGTCGAGATTCTTCGCGGCCCGGCCTCGGTGCTGTACGGCAGCAATGCCATCGGCGGCGCGGTGAGCTACTTCACCCTCGACCCGGACGACATCCTCAAACCCGGCAAGGACGTCGGTGCGCGCCTGAAGACCGGCTACAGCTCGGCGGACGAAAGCTGGCTGACCTCCGCCACCGTGGCCGGCCGCCAGGGCGACTTCGACGGCCTGCTGCACCTGAGCCAGCGCAATGGCCACGAGACCGAATCCTACGGCAGCCATGGCGGCACCGGCCTGGATCGCACGCAGGCCAACCCCGAGGACGTGCGCACCACCAACGTGCTGGCCAAGCTGGGCTGGAACTACGCCGACGATGCGCGCCTGGGCTTTACCTACGAGCGCTACAAGGACGATCGCGACCAGAACATCCTCAGCGCGGTGGGCGGCCCCTTCATTCCCGGTTTTGGCGCCATGAATTCCTATCGCACGCGCCAGGGCAACGACACCGTGACCCGCGAGCGCTTCGGGATCAATCATGAATTCGGCCTCGACAGCCTGGTCGCCGACCATGCGAAGTGGAGCCTGAACTACCAGATCGCCAAGACCGACCAGCGTACCGATGAAATCTACGCGGCCTCGGGGCGCGAGGTATTCAGGGATCGCCAGACCACCTACAAGGATCGCCAGTGGGTCTTCGATGCCCAGTTGGACAAATCCTTCAGCATCGGCCCGACCGATCACCTGCTGACCTACGGCACCACGCTCAAGCACGAGAAGGTCACCGGTTCGCGCAGCGGCACCGGCACCTGCCTGAACGTGGGCGGCAGCTGCGCGTTCATCGGCCAGGACAGCAGCCGGGACGGCCAGGCACTGGTCAGCGATTTCCCGGACCCGACCGTCGACACCTACAGCCTGTTCGCCCAGGATGAGATCCGCTGGAACAACTGGACCTTCCTGCCAGGCGCGCGCTACGACTACACCCGCATGGAGCCGCACATGACCACCGAGTTCCTGCGCGGCGTGCAAGGCAGCGGCGAGGCCCCCGAGCGGATCGACGACTCGGACAAGAAATGGCACCGCGTCTCGCCCAAGTTCGGCGTGACCTATGCCTTCAACGACAACTACACCTGGTACGGCCAGTACGCCGAGGGTTTCCGTACGCCGACCGCCAAGGCCATGTACGGGCGCTTCGACAACCCAAGCCTGGGCTATCGCGTGGAGCCGAACCCCGACCTCGAGCCGGAAAAGAGCAAGAGCTACGAGACCGGCCTGCGCGGCAACTTCGAGGCAGGCAACTTCGACGTGGCGGTGTTCTACAACAAGTACCGCGACTTCATCAACGAAGACGCCGTGCAGTCGGCCAATCTGGGCTCGACCTTCCAGGCCAACAACATCAAGCACGCCACCATCAAGGGGGCCGAGTTCAAGGGCCGCCTGAACCTGGACCACTTCGGCGTAACCCAGGGCCTGTACACCCAGGGCTCGCTGGCCTACGCCCATGGCCGCAACGACGACAACGGCCAGCCGCTCAACAGCATCAACCCGCTCACGGCAGTGATCGGCCTGGGCTACGAGCAGCAGAACTACGGCGGCCTGCTCAGCTGGACCCTGGTCAAGCGCAAGACCCGCGTCGACGACACCACCTTCTTCGCCCCCGACGGCACCAGCTCGCAGTTCCGCACCCCGGGCTACGGCGTGCTGGACCTGACCGGTTTCTACAAGGTGACCGACGACATCACCGTCAATGCAGGCCTGTACAACCTCACCGACAAGAAGTACTGGCAGTGGGACTCGGTGCGCGACTACGACGCCCTGGGCGAGGCAGCGGTGACCCAACCGGCCAACCTCGACCGCCTGACCATGCCGGGCCGCAACTTCGCCATCAACCTGGTGTGGGATATCTGACTGCAGTCAGGGGGCGCTTCGCGCCCCTTTCCAACCAGTACGGCGCCCCGGCAAGGCCGCTCCCACATGGCCCTTCAGCGCCCATTATTTGTGATCGACTCGGCCCCTGTTGGAGCAGGCCGCGAAGCGGCCCCCTGACGATAATTTCACCTCTAGATGAGATTTTTTTACTGTTCCGTCTCACCTGGTTCGTCTTGTACTAGACAGCCTATTCCCAAGGACCCGCCTCCATGACCAGCACCCTTGCCTCTGAACGCCCAAGCCTGCGCTCGCAGCGCCTGAACCAGATCACCCATGCGCCGCACAGCGAGCTCGATGCCCTGGTCAAGTCCCATGCGCCGTTCGACAATCGCGAAAACTTCGCACGCTTCGTGGTCGCCCAGTACCTGTTCCAGTCCGAACTGCAGGCCCTGTACAACGACCCACAACTGATCGCCATCGTCCCCGACCTGGCCGAGCGCTGCCGCGCCGAACAGGCCCGCCTGGACCTGGCCGACCTGGACACCGAAGTCCCCGCACCGGTCTTGGGCGCCCTGCACAACCCGAGCCTGGGCGAGGCGATGGGCTGGATCTTCGTCTCCGAAGGCTCCAAACTAGGCGCCGCGTTCCTGATCAAGCGTGCCGTGGCCCTGGGTCTGTCGGACAGCTTCGGTGCCCGCCACCTGGGCGAACCGGCCGGTGGCCGTGCCGAGGGCTGGAAGCAGTTCACCCGCATCCTCGACAGCCTGGAGCTGTCGGCCGAGGAGGAGGCCGCCGCCGAACGTGGCGCGGTCGCTGCCTTCGAGCGCTTCACCGAACTGCTCAAGCATGCCTACGCCGCGGATGCCGCACTGGCCTGACACGCCTTACCCGGCCCCCCCTGGTGGCCGGACCGCCCCTTGCAGTGAGACCATGACCCAGCCTGCCCGCTCGAAGCTGTCCCGCCTGCTGTACGCGATCCTGGCCTATGTCAGCCTGGGGATAGGCCTGGTCGCCATCGTCGTGCCCGGCCTGCCGACCACCGAGTTCATTCTCCTTGCCGCCTGGGCCGCCACCCGCAGCTCACCGCGCCTGAGCGCCTGGCTGGAGAACCACCGGCTGTTCGGGCCGATCCTGTACAACTGGCGCAACGGCAAGGTCATCCAGCGCCGCGCCAAGGTCAGCGCCACCGTCAGCATGCTGCTGTGCGCCACGCTGATGCTGGTTTTCCTCGAGCATCGCTGGCCGGTGTTCCTGGCCCTGGCCGGCATGGCCCTGGGCAACCTGTGGATCTGGTCGCGCCCGGAGCGGCCTACCCCGCCCTGCCCCGGCACCGGCCCGGCCTGACGCTCACAAGCCCAGCAATCCCGAATACAGCGCATAGGCCGCCAACCCCGCCCCCACCAGCACCGCCGCGAAGATCAGCCTCTCCCACTGGGTGAACAGGGCTTGCCCCTGCTCGCGCTTGGCCCGGGCGAACAGCACCACCCCCGGCGCATAGAGCAGCGCCGACAGCAGCAGGTACTTGAGCCCTCCGGCATACAACAGCCAGATGGCATAGACCAGCGCCACCAGCGCCACCACCAGGTCCTTGCGGCGCATTCGCTCCTGCCCCGCGTAGCCCTCGCCTCGCAACGTGAGCAACACGGCGTAGGCCGCCGACCAGAAGTACGGCACCAGGATCATCGACGAGGCCAGGTAGATCAGGCTGGTGTAGGTGCCTGCGGAGAACAGCGTGATCAGCAGGAACCCCTGGATCATGCAGTTGGTCAGCCACAGGGCGTTGGCCGGCACATGGTTGGCGTTCTCGCGGGCCAGGAAGCGCGGCATGGTCTTGTCCCTGGCCGTGGCGTAGAGGATCTCGGCGCACAGCAACGCCCAGGACAGCAGGGCGCCGAGCAGCGACACCGCCAGGCCGATACTGATCAGCAAGCCTCCCCAGGGCCCGACGATGTGCTCGAGCACGGCGGCCAGCGACGGGTTCTGCAACTGCGCCAGCTCCGGCTGGGTCATCACCCCCAGCGATAGCACGTTGACCAGCACCAGCAGCGCCAGCACGCCGAGAAAACCGATCACCGTGGCCTTGCCCACGTCGCAGCGGTGCAAGGCCCGGCCGGAATAGACACTGGCGCCTTCGATGCCGATGAACACGAACACCGTCACCAGCATCATGTTGCGCACCTGCTCCAGCACGCTGCCGAACTTGGGATTGCCCAGGCCCCAGATGTCGCGGGTGAAGATGTCGGCACGAAAGGCGAAGGCGGCGATGACGATGAACATCAGCAGCGGCACGAGCTTGGCCACGGTGGTCACCTGGTTGATGAACGCCGCTTCCTTGATGCCGCGCAGCACCAGGAAGTGCACGGCCCACAGCAACAACGAGGCGCAGCCGATGGCCACCGGCGTGTTGCCCTCGCCGAATACCGGGAAGTAGAAGCCCAGGGTGCTGAACAACAGCACGAAGTAGCCGACATTGCCCAGCCAGGCGCTGATCCAGTAGCCCCAGGCCGAGGAGAAACCCATGTAGTCGCCGAAGCCGGCCTTGGCGTAGGCGTACACCCCGGAGTCCAGCTCAGGCTTGCGGTTGGCCAGGGTCTGGAACACGAAGGCCAGCGCCAGCATGCCGACGGCAGTGATGCCCCAGCCGATCAGCACAGCGCCCACGTCGGCCCGCGCCGCCATGTTCTGCGGCAACGAGAAGATCCCGCCGCCCACCATCGAACCGACCACCAGCGCGATCAACGCCCCCAGGCGCAGCTTTTGTCCCGGTTCGCTCATGGGGCCTCCCCCCTGCGTTCTGTCATACGCATGAAACAACCCTTGCGTTCATATAAAAGCTGCAGCCAATTTATATTAGACCAGGCGATCAGAGGCAGAAGATTCATAACCAGTATTTCTATGCCACCTGCAACTTCACGCCCGTTATTTCCGTGACGTGAATCACACTGCACCGGTACACAATGTGTTTACCCGGAAAATTTGCTTATTACCCAAAAGCGGCTAGCTTCAACATTCGCAGGCCGGTGGAGCGATTGCTCCAGATGGACATGGAGGTGCCAGCGCACAAGGCCTGCAGCCACGCTGTCGGCACTCTCCAGGAGGCGCGTGAAGGAATTTTCCTACTTCACAACGTCATGAACTGATCTGCATCAGCGAATGACGAAGGCGTCGGATTTATTCTGTCGTCAACTTTCTCCTGGCACGGAGTTGTTAAATGTCTGATTCTCCCGGAAAACTAAAACTGGGTGCACTTGTTGCACTTGTCGTCGGTTCGATGATTGGCGGCGGGATCTTCTCGTTGCCGCAAAACATGGCGGCCAGCGCCGGTGTCGGTGCCGTGCTGATCGGCTGGGCCATCACCGCCGTCGGCATGCTGACCCTGGCCTTCGTGTTCCAGACCCTGGCCAACCGCAAGCCTGACCTGGACGGTGGTGTGTACGCCTACGCCAAGGCCGGCTTCGGCGACTACATGGGTTTCTCCTCGGCCTGGGGCTACTGGATCAGCGCCTGGCTGGGCAACGTCGGCTACTTCGTGCTGCTGTTCAGCACCCTGGGCTACTTCTTCCCGATCTTCGGCGAAGGCAACACCCTGGCCGCCGTCATCGGTGCGTCGATCCTGCTCTGGGCCGTGCATTTCCTGGTGCTGCGCGGCATCAAGGAAGCGGCGTTCATCAACCTGATCACCACCGTGGCCAAGGTCGTGCCGCTGGCGCTGTTCGCCTTGATCTGCCTGTTCGCCTTCAAGCTCGACGTGTTCACCGCCGACATCTGGGGTGAGGGCTCACCTGACCTGGGCAGCGTGATGAACCAGGTACGCAACATGATGCTGGTCACCGTGTGGGTGTTCATCGGCATCGAGGGTGCGAGCATCTTCTCCTCGCGGGCGGAAAAACGCTCCGACGTGGGCAAGGCCACGGTCATCGGCTTCATCACCGTGCTGTTGTTCCTGGTGCTGGTCAACGTGCTGTCGCTGGGCGTGATGACCCAACCGGAACTGGCCAAGCTGCAGAACCCGTCGATGGCCGCCGTGCTCGAGCACGTGGTCGGCCACTGGGGCGCGGTGCTGATCAGCGTCGGCCTGATAATCTCGCTGCTCGGTGCCCTGCTGTCGTGGGTACTGCTGTGCGCCGAGATCATGTTCGCCGCGGCCAAGGACCACACCATGCCGGAGTTCCTGCGCCGCGAGAACGCCAACCATGTGCCGGCCAATGCCCTGTGGCTGACCAACGCCATGGTGCAGATCTTCCTGGTCATCACCCTGTTCTCCAGCAGCACCTACCTGTCGCTGATCTACCTCGCCACCTCGATGATCCTGGTGCCCTACCTCTGGTCGGCGGCCTACGCCTTCCTGCTGGCGGTACGCAGCGAAACCTACGAGCAGGCCCTGGCCGAACGGCGCAAGGACCTGATCATCGGCGGCATCGCCCTGTTGTACGCCATCTGGCTGCTGTACGCCGGCGGCGTGAAGTACCTGCTGCTCTCGGCCCTGCTCTACGCCCCTGGCGCGATCCTGTTCGCCAAGGCCAAGCGCGAGGTGGGCCAACCCATCTTCACCCCGGTGGAAAAACTGATCTTCGCGGCCGTCGTGGTCGGCGCCCTGGTGGCGGCCTATGGCCTCTACGACGGCTTCCTGACCCTTTGAACCACGTCTTCGCATTCTTGGAGGTATGAATCATGTCCACGGAAAAAGTGCAATACGGCGTCCACTCCGAAGCCGGCAAGCTGCGCAAGGTGATGGTCTGCGCCCCGGGCCTGGCGCACAAGCGCCTGACCCCGAGCAACTGCGACGAACTGCTGTTCGATGATGTGATCTGGGTCGACCAGGCCAAGCGCGACCACTTCGACTTCGTCACCAAGATGCGCGAGCGCGGCGTCGAGGTGCTGGAGATGCACAACCTGCTCACCGAGATCGTGCAGAACAAGGAAGCGCTCAAGTGGATCCTCGACCGCAAGATCACCGCTGACACCGTCGGCGTCGGCCTGACCAACGAAGTGCGCAGCTGGCTGGAAGGCCTGGAGCCGCGCCACCTGGCCGAGTTCCTGATCGGCGGCGTGGCCGGCCAGGACCTGCCGGAGAGCGAAGGCGCCAGCGTGATCAAGATGTACAACGACTACCTGGGCCACTCCAGCTTCATCCTGCCGCCGCTGCCCAACACCCAGTTCACCCGCGACACCACCTGCTGGATCTACGGCGGCGTGACGCTCAACCCGATGTACTGGCCAGCGCGTCGTCAGGAAACCCTGCTGACCACCGCCATCTACAAGTTCCACCCCGAGTTCACCAAGGCCGACTTCCAGGTCTGGTATGGAGACCCGGACAAGGACCACGGCCAGGCCACCCTCGAAGGCGGCGACGTCATGCCGATCGGCAAGGGCATCGTGCTGATCGGCATGGGCGAGCGCACCTCGCGCCAGGCCATCGGCCAACTGGCACAGAACCTGTTCGCCAAGGGCGCGGCGCAGAAGGTGATCGTCGCCGGCCTGCCGAAGTCCCGCGCCGCCATGCACCTGGACACCGTGTTCAGCTTCTGCGACCGCGACCTGGTCACGGTCTTCCCGGAAGTGGTCCGGGAGATCGTGCCGTTCATCATCCAGCCGGACGAAAGCAGGCCCTATGGCATGGACGTGCGCCGCGAGAACAAGACGTTCATCGAGGTGGTCGCCGAACAACTGGGCCTGGCCAAGCTGCGGGTGGTCGAGACCGGCGGCAACAGCTTCGCCGCCGAACGCGAGCAGTGGGATGACGGCAACAACGTGGTGGCGGTGGAGCCCGGCGTGGTCATCGGCTACGACCGCAACACCTATACCAACACCCTGCTGCGCAAGGCCGGTATCGAGGTCATCACCATCAGCGCCGGCGAGCTGGGCCGCGGCCGGGGCGGCGGCCACTGCATGACCTGCCCGATCGTGCGCGACCCGATCGACTACTAACGACCATCGCTTGCCGGCTGCCCCCACGCGGCGGCAGCCGGACACACCCCGAATCCAAGGAGAACCGTCATGGCGTTCAACATCCACAACCGCAACCTGCTCAGCCTGGAGCACCACTCCACCCGCGAGTTGAAGTACCTGCTGGACCTCTCCCGCGACCTCAAGCGCGCCAAGTACACCGGCACCGAGCAGCAGCACCTCAAAGGCAACAACATCGCCCTGATCTTCGAGAAGACCTCCACCCGCACCCGTTGCGCCTTCGAGGTCGCCGCCTATGACCAAGGCGCCAACGTCACCTACATCGACCCCAATTCTTCGCAGATCGGCCACAAGGAAAGCATGAAGGACACCGCCCGCGTGCTCGGGCGCATGTACGACGCCATCGAGTACCGGGGCTTCAAGCAAGAGATCGTCGAGGAGCTGGCCAAGTACGCCGGCGTGCCGGTGTTCAACGGCCTGACCGATGAATACCACCCGACCCAGATGATCGCCGACGTGCTGACCATGCGCGAGCACAGCGACAAGCCGCTGCACGACATCAGCTACGCCTACCTGGGCGATGCCCGCAACAACATGGGCAACTCGCTGCTGCTGATCGGCGCCAAGCTCGGCATGGACGTGCGCATCGCCGCGCCCAAGGCGCTGTGGCCGCATGACGATCTGGTCGAGCGTTGCAAGCAATACGCCGAAGAGAGCGGTGCGCGCATCACCCTCACCGAAGACCCGAAAGCCGCGGTCCAGGGCGTGGACTTCGTCCACACCGACGTCTGGGTGTCCATGGGCGAGCCGGTCGAGGCCTGGGGCGAGCGCATCAAGCTGCTGCTGCCCTACCAGGTGAACAAGGAACTGATGAAGTCCACCGGCAACCCGCGGACCAAGTTCATGCATTGCCTGCCGGCCTTCCACAACTCCGAGACCAAGGTCGGCAAGCAGATCGCCGAGCAGTACCCGAACCTGGCCAACGGCATCGAAGTGACCGACGACGTGTTCGAGTCGCCGGCGTGCATCGCCTTCGAGCAGGCGGAGAACCGCATGCACACGATCAAGGCGATCCTGGTATCGACGCTGGCCGACCTGTAACGCCACGCGCGATCCCTGTGGGAGGCGGGCCTGCTCCCTCCCACAGGCTCAGCATCGATCAGCACATTTCCGTTTAAAGGACATTCCCCATGCGTATCGTTGTTGCTTTGGGCGGCAACGCCCTGTTGCGCCGCGGCGAACCGATGACCGCCGACAACCAGCGCGCCAATATCCGCATCGCCACCGAGCAGATCGCCAAGATCCATGCCGGCAACGAACTGGTCATCGCCCACGGCAACGGTCCCCAGGTCGGCCTGCTGTCGCTCCAGGGCCAGGCCTACAAACCCGACGAGGCTTACCCGCTGGATGTGCTCGGTGCCGAAACCGAAGGCATGATCGGCTACATGATCGAACAGGAGCTGGGCAACCTGCTGCCGTTCGAAGTGCCGTTCGCCACCCTGCTCACCCAGGTGGAAGTGGATGCCAACGACCCGGCCTTCCAGGACCCGACCAAGTTCATCGGCCCGGTCTATGGCAAGGAAGAAGCCCAGCGCCTGGCCGAGGAGAAAGGCTGGGTGGTCAAGCCCGACGGCGACAAGTACCGCCGCGTCGTGGCCAGCCCCAGGCCCAAGCGCATCTTCGAGATCAAGCCGATCACCTGGCTGCTGGAGAAAGGCACCGTGGTGATCTGCGCCGGCGGCGGCGGCATCCCCACCATGTACGACCCGGCCAAGGGCGAACGCCTCCTCCAGGGCATCGAGGCGGTGATCGACAAGGACCTGTGCTCGGCACTGCTGGCCGAGCAGCTCAAGGCCGACCTTCTGGTGATCGCCACCGACGTGAACGCGGCGTACATTGACTACAACAAGCCCACCCAGAAAGCCATCGCCGAAGCCCACCCCGACGAGCTGGAAAAGCTCGGCTTCGCCGCCGGTTCCATGGGACCGAAGGTCCAGGCCGCCTGCGACTTCGCGCGCCACACCGGCAAGGTGGCGGTGATCGGTTCGCTGTCGGACATCCAGGACATCGTCAAGGGCACCGCCGGCACCCGCGTCTCCACCGCCAAGCCGGGCATCAGCTACCGTTGAGTGCAGTAGGCGGGCGTGGGGCGCCCGCCGTTTTCAACTTTCCGGAGGATTGCGCCATGGCCCAGTTCCAACCCGGTCACCTGCATATCGAGCGCCATGCGCTGACCAAGGATGACCATAGCTACAACCTGTGCATCGATTACGAGGTCGCGCAGGATCCCAAGGAAGGCAAGGGCATGCAGTTCCGCATGCACGGCAATATCCAGGGCAAGGACATGGACGAGACGTTCTTCCTGGCCAAGGACCAGGCCTTCGACTTCGCCCGCCATGTCACCCGGGTGGCGGAAAAGTACGGCATCCCGAAAAACGCCAGTAGCCTCGGCTCGTCACACAAGTACTACGACCTGATGTTCGAGGACGTACGGGCGCAACTGGACGTGAAATCCGGAGACCCCATCAAGCCCGAGCACCTGGGATAGGAGCTGCAAGCTGCAAGAGACTGCCGAACCTGCGCGATTCGCTTTTCTCTTGCAGCTTGAAGCATGAAGCTTGAAGCTATCCGCCTCCATCCCCGGCTACCGCTCCCCCAATGCGCATCCACGTCAGCTTCATCGACCGCGTCGGCATCACCCAGGAAGTCCTGGCCCTGCTCGGTGCCCGCAACCTCAACCTCGACGCCGTGGAGATGGTCCCGCCGAACGTCTACATCGACGCCCCGACCTTGAGCCCCGCCGTGCTCGAGGAACTGCACGATGCGCTGTTCGAGGTCCAGGGCGTGCAGTCGGTGGAAGTGGTCGACATCCTTCCCGGCCAGCGTCGCCACCTGCAGCTCGATGCCCTGCTCGCCGCCATGAGCGACCCGGTGCTGGCGGTAGACAGCGCCGGCAAGGTGTTGCTGGCCAACCCGGCGCTGATCGCCCTGTGCGGGCGCGAGTCGGCCGGCCGCTCGGTGGGCGAGCTGTTTGGCGACCCGGGGCTGCTCCAGGCCCTGCTGGACAACAACTTCCACCTGCCCATGCGCGAGATGCAGCTCAACGGCCAGAGCCTGCTGCTCGACGCCACGCCGATCACCAACGCCGGCGGCCTGCTCACCCTCTATCCGCCGCACCGCATGGGCGAACGCCTGTCGGCCCTGCACCACGATCACGCCGAAGGCTTCGATGCCCTGCTCGGCGACTCCCCGGCGATCCGCACCCTCAAGGCCCGTGCCCTGCGCGTGGCAGCCCTGGATGCACCGCTGCTGGTACATGGCGAGACCGGTACCGGCAAGGAGCTGGTGGCCCGCGCCTGCCATGCCACCAGCAGCCGCCATGCCGCGCCGTTCCTCGCGCTGAACTGCGCCGCACTGCCGGAGAACCTGGCCGAGAGCGAACTGTTCGGCTACGCCCCGGGCGCCTTCACCGGCGCGCAACGGGGTGGTAAGCCAGGCTTGATGGAACTGGCCAACCAGGGCACGGTGTTCCTCGACGAGATCGGCGAGATGTCGCCCTACCTGCAGGCCAAGCTGCTGCGTTTTCTCAACGACGGCAGCTTCCGTCGGGTCGGTGGCGACCGCGAGGTCAAGGTCGACGTGCGCATCATCAGCGCCACCCACCGCGACCTGGAGCGCATGGTCGCCGAAGGCACGTTCCGCGAAGACCTGTTCTATCGCCTCAACGTCCTTAACCTGCAAGTCCCGCCCCTGCGCGAACGTGGCCAGGACATCCTCCTGCTGGCGCATGTCTTCATGCAGCAGGCCTGCACCCAGATCCAGCGCCCACCCTGCCACCTGGCACCGGCCACCCACCCGGCGCTGCTGGCCAACCCCTGGCCCGGTAACGTACGTCAATTGCAGAACGTGATCTTCCGCGCCGCCGCCATCTGCGATGGCAGCCTGGTGGACATCGGCGACCTGGACATCGCCGGTACCTCGGTGGCGCGTGGCCAGGATGGTGACGTGGCCAGCCTGGAGCAAGCCGTCCAGGCCTTCGAGCGCGACCTGCTGCAGCGCCTGTACGTGAGCCATCCTTCGACTCGCCAGTTGGCCAACCGGTTGCAGACCTCGCACACCGCCATCGCCCAGCGCCTGCGTAAGTACGGGATTCCGGCGAAGGGCTGATGACGGTACGGAACATCTTCGTATCGATTTCATTACATCGTAATGAAATCGATACACGCCTTTGCAGATGCAGCTACGCAAGGGTTTGATCCAGCACAGCTTTTCAATCGCCCAACATCTGTAGCGATTTCATTACAGACTGCGGAACATGGACTTTCCCAATATCCCCTCAACCCATTGATTTATAAGCGATTGACTCATCTGGCCGCATTATTGCTAAGGGAATTCCAACCAAGAGTGCGGACCTACCGCACCCAACGCCCCCTGCGAGGAATTTCCATGAGCGAGTTGCGTTTCACCGAAGATCACGAATGGCTGCGCGTCGAGGCCGACGGCAGCGTCACCGTGGGCATCACCGCCTACGCCCAGAACGCCCTGGGCGATGTGGTCTACGTGCAACTGCCAGAACTGCAGCACTACGAAAAAGGTGCCGAAGCCTCCACCGTCGAATCGGTGAAGGCCGCCAGCGGCGTCTACATGCCCCTGACCGGTGAAGTGATCGCGGTCAACGACCAGCTCGACGCCAGCCCCGAGCTGGTCAACGAAGACCCGCTGGGCGAAGGCTGGTTCTTCCGCTTCGTCCCCGCCGACGCCAGCGCCGTGGCCAGCCTGCTCGACCAGGCCGCCTACGACCGCCTGCTCAACGCCAACGACGACGCCTGAGGAGAAGCCGCCATGACCATCGACCTCGGCACCGCCAACGAATTCATCGCCCGTCACATCGGCCCACGCAGCGCCGACGAGCAAGCCATGCTCGCCACCCTGGGCTTCGATTCCCTGGAGGCCATGACCGCCGCTGTCATCCCCGAGAGCATCAAGGGCACTAGCGTGCTGGGCGCCAGCGACGGCCAGAGCGAGGCCGATGCCCTCGCCGACCTCAAGGCCATCGCCAGCCAGAACCAGCTGTTCAAGAGCTATATCGGCCAGGGCTACTACAACTGCCATACCCCGGCGCCGATCCTGCGCAACCTGCTGGAAAACCCGGCCTGGTACACCGCCTACACCCCCTACCAGCCGGAAATCTCCCAAGGCCGCCTGGAAGCGCTGCTGAACTTCCAGACCCTGGTCAGCGACCTGACCGGCCTGCCGATCGCCAACGCATCCTTGCTCGACGAAGCCACGGCCGCCGCCGAGGCCATGACCTTCTGCAAGCGCCTGTCGAAGAACAAGGCCAGCCATGCCTTCTTCGCCTCCGTCCACTGCCACCGGCAGACCCTCGACGTGCTGCGCACCCGTGCCGAGCCCCTGGGCATCGAGGTGGTGGTCGGCGACGAGCGCGAACTGACCGACGTCAGCGCGTTCTTCGGCGCCCTGCTGCAATACCCGGCCAGCAACGGCGACGTGTTCGACTACCGTGAGCTGGTGCAACGCTTCCACGCCGCCAACGCCCTGGTAGCGGTGGCCGCCGACCTGCTGGCGCTGACCCTGCTCACCCCGCCCGGCGAGTTCGATGCGGACGTGGCCATCGGCAGCGCCCAACGTTTCGGCGTACCGCTGGGCTTCGGCGGCCCGCACGCGGCCTACTTCGCCACCCGTGACGCCTTCAAGCGCGACATGCCGGGCCGCCTGGTCGGCGTGTCGATCGACCGTTTCGGCAAGACCGCCCTGCGCCTGGCCATGCAGACCCGCGAACAGCACATCCGCCGCGAGAAAGCCACCAGCAACATTTGCACCGCCCAGGTGCTGCTGGCCAACATCGCCAGCATGTTCGCCGTGTACCACGGCCCGGCCGGCCTCAAGCGCATCGCCGAACGCACCCATGCCCTGACCGCGATCCTCGCCGCCGGCCTCGGCCAACTGGGCGTCAACGTGGTGACCGGCGCCTGCTTCGACACCCTGACCCTGGCCACCGGCGATGCCACCGCCAGCCTGCACGACAAAGCCCGCGCCCAGCGCGTCAACCTGCGCCAGGTCGACGCCACGCACCTGGGCCTGTCCCTGGACGAGACCTGCACCCAGGCCGACGTCGAGGCCCTCTGGCAACTGTTCGCCGGCGACCAGGCCCTGCCGGACTTCGCCGCCCTGGCCGCCACCGCGGCCTCGCGCCTGCCGGCCGCCCTGCTGCGCCAGTCGGCGATCCTCGCGCACCCGGTGTTCAACCGCTACCACAGCGAAACCGAGCTGATGCGCTACCTGCGCCGCCTGGCCGACAAGGACCTGGCCCTGGACCGCAGCATGATCCCGCTGGGCTCGTGCACCATGAAGCTCAACGCCGCCAGCGAGATGATCCCGGTGACCTGGGCCGAGTTCGGCAACCTGCACCCCTTCGCCCCGGCCGAGCAGAGCCAGGGCTACCTGCAGATGACCCGCGAACTGGAGGACATGCTCTGCGCCGCCACCGGCTATGACGCCGTGTCGCTGCAGCCCAATGCCGGCTCCCAGGGCGAATACGCCGGCCTGCTGGCGATCCGCGCCTACCACCGCAGCCGCGGCGAGGGCCATCGCAACATCTGCCTGATCCCCTCCTCGGCCCACGGCACCAACCCGGCGACCGCGCACATGGCCGGCATGCGCGTGGTGGTCACCGCCTGCGACGCCCGTGGCAACGTCGATGTCGACGACCTGCGCGCCAAGGCCATCGAGCACCGCGAGCAACTCGCCGCGCTGATGATCACCTACCCGTCGACCCACGGCGTGTTCGAGGAAGCGATCGGCGAGATCTGCGCGATCATCCACGACAACGGCGGCCAGGTGTACATCGACGGTGCCAACATGAACGCCATGGTCGGCCTGTGCGCACCGGGCAAGTTCGGCGGCGACGTGTCGCACCTGAACCTGCACAAGACCTTCTGCATCCCCCACGGCGGTGGCGGCCCGGGCGTCGGCCCGATCGGCGTCAAGTCGCACCTGGCCCCCTTCCTGCCGGGCCACGCGACCCTGGCCAACCCCGAGGGCGCGGTCTGTGCCGCACCGTTCGGCAGCGCCAGCATCCTGCCGATCACCTGGATGTACATCCGCATGATGGGCGGCGCCGGCCTCAAGCGCGCTTCGCAGATGGCCATCCTCAACGCCAACTACATCGCCCGTCGCCTGGAAGAGCACTATCCTGTTTTGTACACCGGTGGCAACGGCCTGGTCGCCCACGAGTGCATCCTCGACCTGCGCCCGCTCAAGGACACCAGCGGCATCAGCGTCGACGACGTGGCCAAGCGCCTGATCGACTTCGGCTTCCACGCCCCGACCATGTCCTTCCCGGTAGCCGGTACGCTGATGATCGAACCGACCGAAAGCGAGTCCAAGGAAGAACTGGACCGTTTCTGCGACGCGATGATCCAGATCCGCGAGGAAATCCGCGCCGTGGAGAACGGCAGCCTGGACAAGGACGACAACCCGCTGAAGAACGCCCCGCACACGGCGGCGGAGCTGGTCGGCGAATGGGCGCACGGCTACAGCCGCGAGCAGGCGGTGTACCCACTGCCGAGCCTGGTGGAAGGCAAGTACTGGCCGCCCGTCGGCCGGGTCGACAACGTGTACGGCGACCGCAACCTGGTCTGCGCGTGCCCGTCGATCGAGAGCTACCAGGACGCCTGATAGCCCCAGGCTCGCCATCCACCCTGTGGCAGCGGGCTTGCCCGCGAAAGCGTCGGTGAAGCCACCATCGCATTCGCGGGCAAGCCCGCCGCCACAGGTTCACCGTCATCCCGACGACCCTGGTAGGAGGTCACCATGTCATTGAGCGTCTTCGACCTGTTCAAGATCGGCATCGGCCCCTCCAGCTCCCATACCGTCGGCCCGATGCACGCTGCTGCGCGTTTCGCCGAAGGGCTGCGCCGCGAAGGCCTGCTGGCCCGCACCGCCAGCGTCAAGGCCGAGCTGTACGGCTCCCTAGGCGCCACCGGCAAGGGCCACGGCAGCGACAAGGCCGTGCTGCTGGGCCTGGAGGGCGAGCACCCGGACAGCATCGACACCGAGTCCATCCCTGCCCGCCTGCAAGCGATCCGCGACAGCGGCCGCCTGCGGCTGCTCGGCGAGCACGAGATCGCCTTCGTCGAAAAGCAGCACCTGGCGATGATCCGCAAGCCGCTGGACTACCACCCCAACGGCATGATCTTCCGCGCCTTCGACGCCGCCGGGTTGCAGATCCGCAGCCGCGAATACTACTCGGTAGGCGGCGGTTTCGTGGTCGACGAAGAGGCCGCAGGGCAGGATCGCATCGTCGAAGACACCACCGTGCTGGCCTATCCGTTCAAGACCGCCAAGGAGTTGCTCGCCCACTGCACCGCGCAGCAGCTGTCGTTCAGCCAGGTGATGCTGGCCAACGAAGCCGCCTGGCGGCCAGAGGCCGAGACCCGTGCCGGCCTGCTGCGTATCTGGCAGGTCATGCAGGACTGCGTCGAGGCCGGCTGCCGTCATGAAGGCATCCTACCTGGCGGGCTGAAGGTCAGGCGCCGTGCACCGACCCTGTACCGCCAGTTGAGCCGCCATCCGGAAGCCAGCCTGCGCGATGCCCTGTCGGTGCTCGACTGGGTCAACCTCTATGCCCTGGCGGTGAACGAGGAGAACGCCTACGGCGGACGGGTGGTCACCGCCCCGACCAACGGCGCGGCCGGCATCGTCCCGGCAGTCCTGCACTACTACATGCGCTTCGTCCCCGGTGCCAGCGAGGACGGGGTGGTGCGCTTTCTGCTCACCGCCGCGGCCATCGGCATCCTCTACAAGGAAAACGCCTCGATCTCCGGTGCCGAGGTCGGCTGCCAGGGCGAGGTCGGCGTAGCCTGCTCCATGGCCGCCGGAGCCCTGTGCGAAGTCATGGGCGGTACCCCGCAGCAAGTCGAGAACGCCGCCGAGATCGGTATGGAACACAACCTGGGCCTGACCTGCGACCCCATCGGCGGGCTGGTCCAGGTGCCTTGCATCGAGCGCAACGCCATGGGCTCGGTCAAGGCCATCAACGCGGTGCGCATGGCCTTGCGCGGCGACGGGCAGCACTACGTGTCGCTCGACAAGGTCATCCGCACCATGCGCCAGACCGGCGCCGACATGAAAAGCAAGTACAAGGAGACCGCCCGTGGCGGTCTGGCCGTCAACATCATCGAATGCTGACCCGAACACTACCTGAGGAGCCCCCGATGTCCGAAACACTGCACAAGACCCCGCTGCACGCCCTGCACCTGGAACTGGGCGCGCGCATGGTGCCGTTCGCCGGCTACGACATGCCGGTGCAGTACCCGCTGGGCGTGCTCAAGGAGCACCTGCACACCCGCGAGCAGGCCGGCCTGTTCGACGTCTCGCACATGGGGCAGATCCGCCTGCGTGGCGCCGAGGCCGCCCAGGCCCTGGAAACCCTGGTGCCGGTGGACATCGTCGACCTGCCGCTGGGCATGCAGCGCTATGCCATGTTCACCAACGAACAGGGTGGGATCCTCGACGACCTGATGGTCGCCAACCTGGGCGACGACGAGCTGTTCCTGGTGGTCAACGCCGCCTGCAAGGACCAGGACCTGGCCCACCTGCGCCAGCACATCGGCTCGCGTTGCGACATCCAGCCGCTGTTCGAAGAACGTGCGCTGCTCGCCCTGCAAGGCCCGGCGGCTGCCCAGGTGCTCGAGCGCCTGGCACCGGAGGTGGCCGGCATGACCTTCATGCAGTTCCGCCCGGTCACCCTGCTGGGCGAAGACTGCTACGTCAGCCGCTCGGGCTACACCGGTGAAGACGGTTACGAGATCTCGGTGCCGGCCGGCGCCGCCGAAGCCCTCGCCCGTCGCCTGCTGGCCGAACCCGAAGTACAGCCGATCGGCCTGGGCGCACGTGACTCGCTGCGCCTGGAAGCTGGCCTGTGCCTGTACGGCCACGACATGGACACCCGTACCACGCCAGTGGAGGCCAGCCTGCTATGGGCCATCTCCAAGGTGCGCCGTGCCGACGGCGCTCGCGCTGGCGGCTTCCCGGGCGCGCAAGCTGTGTTCGCCCAGCAGCAGCAAGGTGTCGCCCGCAAGCGTGTCGGCCTGCTGCCCCAGGAGCGCACGCCGGTACGCGAAGGTGCCGAGATCGTCGACCAGAACGGCAAGCCGGTCGGCAAGGTGTGCAGCGGTGGTTTCGGTCCGACGCTCGGTGCACCGGTCGCCATGGGTTATGTCGATAGCGAACATGCCGCGCTCGATACCGCCTTGTTTGCTGTTGTACGGGGCAAGCAGGTGGCCTTGAAAGTCAGCAAAATGCCTTTTGTCGCGCAACGTTACTATCGCGGTTGATTGTTCCCACGGCAGGTTCGGCATATTCGTTTTCGAACCTGCCTAATAACTTTTGAACATGGCGCCAGGCCAGGCACCATGCCGTTTCCGACAATTTTGTCGGTTATCGGAAAAAGCCTGAATTCCAGCGGTCCGGAGGGCTTGTTTTTGTCGACGGAGTTAGCGTAGAGTCACTGCACTGTGTTTGCATGGGTCGCAACAGTTCGTGACCTGGGCCAGTAGCTGCAATCTGCTACAACCCGTTCGACGTCTCTTACTTTCCTGCAACCCAGCCCGGTACTTTTTCATATCGTTTGGATATGAAAAAAACTGTCATCAAAAACTAAGCTTCATAGGAAACAAGACAATGGCTGAGCGTCAGAACGGTACCGTCAAGTGGTTCAATGACGAGAAAGGTTACGGCTTCATCACCCCCGAAAGCGGTCCGGATCTGTTCGTGCACTTTCGCGCCATCGAAGGTAACGGCTTCAAGAGCCTGAAAGAAGGCCAGAAGGTCTCCTTCGAAGCTGTTCAGGGCCAGAAAGGCATGCAGGCCGACAAGGTCCGCGCTGAAGGCTGATCCCAGACTTTTTCAGAAAAAGCCCCTGCCAAGTGCAGGGGCTTTTTTTTGTCCGTAGAATGTGGGCTTCGCCACTCGGAGCCGTCCTGCATGTCCAAGCCTCTGCTCAAACCCCAGGGTGATTTCCCGCCGGTCGGCCTGGGCCGTCGCCTGGCCGCGATGTTCTATGACTTCTTGCTGTGCACCGCCCTGCTGATCGTCACTGCCGGCCTCTACAAGATGGTACAGATGGCGATCATCGGCGAGGCACGCATGCGTGAGCTGACCGAGGCTGGCGCCCTGGACGGTGACCCGCTGCTGTCGACCCTCCTGCTGTTCGCCCTGTTCGGTTTCTTCGCCAAGTTCTGGACCCACGGCGGGCAGACCCTGGGCATGCAGGTGTGGGGAGTACGGGTGCAGAACGCCGACGGCAGCGCCATCAGCCTGTGGCAGGCGCTGCTGCGCTTTCTCGTGGCCATCGCCTCATGGCTGTGCCTGGGACTGGGGTTCTTCTGGTCGTTGATCGACAAGCGCAAGCGCAGCTGGCATGACATCTACTCCGAGACGCAACTGGTGCGGATTCCCAAGCAGAAGAAATGAGCTTACCGATACGTCCCCGGTGCCAGCCGCTTGAATGGCATCTGGGGCTGCGAAGCAGCCCCAGGCTTGACTGACCGGCATCGACGCTAGGGTCGACTTTTCTGTGCAGCCCAGGCCATCACCCCGCCCGGCGCAACAACCACACACCGGCCAGCGCGCAGATCCCGGCCGGGATCACCACCGCCAGCAGCGGCGGGAAGCCGAACACCTGGCTCGAAGGCCCAAGCAAGTCCTGGCCGATGCGGAACACGAAGCCCACCAGCACACCGGTGAACACCCGCTGGCCGAGGGTGACCGAGCGCAGTGGGCCGAAGATGAAGGAAATCGCCATCAGCACCAGCGCCGCCGTGACCACCGGCTGCAGCACCTTGGTCCAGAAGGCCAGCCAGTAGCGGGCGTTGTTCAGGCCCTGCTCGGACAGGTAGTGGATGTAGTCCCACAGGCCAGTGATCGACAGGGACTCCGGTGCCAGGATCACGGTATTGAGCAACTGCGGCGTCACCGAGACGTCCCAGCGCTCCTGCGGCGCCTTCACCACCTCGGTGCGGTCGCCGTGGAAGAAGGTGGTGCTGACATCGCTGAGGATCCAGTGGTCTTCCTGGTACTGCGCCCGACGGGCGAAGCTCGAGGTGACGATCCGTCGCTCGTCGTCGAAGCGGTAGCGGGTCACGCCCAGCAGCAGGCCATTGGGCTGCACCGCGTTGATGTGCACGAACTCGTCGCCCTGGCGGTGCCACATGCCGCGCTTGGAACTCTGCGCCTCACCGCCGCCCTGGGCCAGTGAGCGGTCGGCCTGGGCCTTGTTCTCGGTGACCGGGGCCACGTACTCGCCGATCAGCAGGCCGACCAGCATCAGCACCAGCATCGGCTTCATCACCGCCCAGACGATACGCCCGATGGACACCCCGGCGGCGCGCATGATGGTCAGCTCGCTGCTGCTGGCCAGGCTGCCCAGGCCGATCAGGCAACCGATCAGCGCCGCCATTGGCAGCATCTCGTAGAGCCGGCGCGGGGCGGTGAGCAACACGAAGTTGCCGGCATCCAGCACCGTATAGGTATCGCTCAGGTCGCCCATCTCGTCGATGAAGGCGAACAGCGAGGCCAGGCCGAGGATGATGCCCAGCACCGCCAGGATGGCCAGCAGCACGCTCTGGCCGATGTAGCGATCCAGCTTAACCATGGGCCACCTCCGCACGACGGGCGGCGCGCTTGAGGCGCAGCGGCTCCCAGTACATCAGGCCCAGGCCGATCAGCAGGAACAGGCCGTGTACCCACCACATGCCCAGGGCGATCGGCAGCTTGCCCTTCTCCAGGGCGCCGCGTACGGAAATCAGCATCGTCAGGTAGGCCATGTACAGGAGGATCGCCGGCAGCAGCTTGAGGAAGCGGCCCTGGCGCGGATTGACCTTGGCCAGCGGCACCGCCAGCAGGGTCACGATGAAGACCAGCAACGGCAGGGAGAGCCGCCACTGCAGCTCGGCCTGCTCGCGCAGGCCCTGGTGCCCGAACAGTTGCCAGGTCGGGATGGCTTCGCGCTCGGTCACTTCCTCGCTGACCTCGGGCTTGGGTAGCAGCACGCCGTAGGTGTCGTACTTGATCGCCCGGTAGTCGGCCTGGCCGGGGTTGCCGTCGTAGCGGTAGCCGTTCTCCAGGATCAGGTAGCGATTGCCGTCGGCCTGCACTTCCTGGTGGCCCTTCTCGGCAACCAGCACGGAGGGCGCGCGGTCCTTGGTCTTGTCCTGGTTGAAGCGTTTCTCGGAGATGAACACCCCGGCCAGGTTGACGCGGTCGTCCGTCAGCTCCTCGGTGTAGGTCACCCGTGAGCCGTCGCGCAAGGTCTGGAAGCGCCCGGGCACCAGGGTATCGAACTCGGTCAGGGCATCCTGCTGGTTGATGATCTGCTGCACCTGGGCCACGCCCTGGGGCGCCAGGCCCAGGCTCAGCCAGGCCACCAGCAAGGCGACCAGCGCGGCCGGCGCCATGGTCAGGGCGAGCAGGCGCTGCTGGCTCATGCCGGTGGCCGAAAGCACGGTCATCTCGCTTTCCAGGTACAGCCGGCCGTAGGCCAGGAGGATACCGAGGAACAGCCCCAGCGGCAGGATCAGTTGCAGGAAGCCCGGCAGACGGAAGCCCATGATCAGGAACAGCACGCCCGGATCGAGCACGCCCTGGGCCGCCTGGGCCAGGTACTTGATGAAGCGCCCGCTCATGATGATCACCAGCAGCACGGCGCTGACGGCGCTCAAGGTCAGCAGGACCTCGCGGGACAGATAACGAAAGACGATCAAACCAGACACTCCTGGGTTGTCAGGGGCGGAGAGCCAAACAATGGCCTAGGACAGCCAAGGCCCGTGCCAGTTCGCCGACGGCGAAGCAGCATGTGAAGTGCGCGCATTATCCTGTGATTGACCGCGCCTGTCACTTGGCCGCGCATGACGGCGCAGGTCGGGGTTGTCACAAGGGTTGCCGCAGGCTCAAACTGGCAGCTTTTCCACTGGCACGCGAACATGCGGCCAGGCCTGCTTCGAGCGCTCGCCAAAGACAGCGCCAACTGACAGATCATTCGGGGACCCTGACATGGAACTGGTTGTAAAAAGCGTAGCCGCAGCATCCTTGAAAACCGCCACCCTGGTGCTGCCCGTCGGTGAGGGCCGCAAGCTCGGCGACGTGGCCAAGGCCGTCGACCAGGCCAGCGGCGGCGCCATCGCCGCCGTGCTCAAGCGCGGCGACCTGGCCGGCAAGCCCGGCCAGACCCTGCTGCTGCACAGCCTGCCAGGCCTGAAGGCCGAGCGCGTGCTGCTGGTCGGCAGCGGCAAGGAGGCCCTGAATGACCGCAGCTGGCGCAAGCTGGCCAGCAGCGTTGCCGGGGTGCTGAAGAACCTGGGCGGCGGCGACGCCGTGCTGGCCCTGGAGGATGTCGCCGTCGACGGCCGCGATGCCCACTACGGCAAGTACCGCCTGCTGGCCGAGACCCTGCTCGACGGCGAGTACGTGTTCGACCGCTTCAAGAGCCAGAAGGCCGAGCCACGCACCCTGAAGAAGATCACCCTGTTGGCCGCCAAGGCCGGCCAGGCCGAGGTCGAGCGCGCCGTGAAGCACGCCACCGCCATCGCCACCGGCATGGCCTTCACCCGTGACCTGGGCAACCTGCCGCCGAACCTGTGCCACCCGAGCTTCCTCGCCGAACAGGCCAGGGACCTGGGCAAGGGCCACAAGAATCTCAAGGTCGAAGTGCTCGACGAGAAGAAGATCAAGGACCTGGGCATGGGCGCCTTCTATGCCGTGGGCCAGGGCAGCGACCAGCCGCCACGGCTGATCGTGCTCAACTACCAGGGCGGCAAGAAGAGCGAGAAGCCGTTCGTGCTGGTGGGCAAGGGCATCACCTTCGACACCGGCGGCATCAGCCTCAAGCCGGGTGCCGGCATGGACGAGATGAAGTTCGACATGTGTGGCGCCGCCAGCGTGTTCGGCACCCTGCGCGCGGTGCTGGAACTGCAGTTGCCGATCAACCTGGTGTGCCTGCTGGCCTGTGCCGAGAACATGCCCAGCGGCGGCGCCACCCGTCCCGGCGACATCGTCACCACCATGAGCGGCCAGACCGTGGAGATCCTCAACACCGACGCCGAAGGCCGCCTGGTGCTGTGCGACACCCTGACCTACGCCGAGCGCTTCAAGCCGCAGGCGGTGATCGACATCGCCACCCTGACCGGCGCCTGCATCGTCGCCCTGGGCAGCCACACCTCCGGCCTGATGGGCAACGACGACGCACTGGTCGGCCAGTTGCTCGACGCCGGCAAGCGGGCCGATGACCGCGCCTGGCAACTGCCACTGTTCGACGAATACCAGGAGCAGTTGGACAGCCCGTTCGCCGACATCGCCAACATCGGCGGCCCGAAGGCCGGCACCATCACTGCCGGCTGCTTCCTGTCGCGCTTCGCCAAGGCCTACCACTGGGCCCACCTGGACATCGCCGGCACCGCCTGGATCAGCGGTGGCAAGGACAAGGGCGCCTCGGGCCGCCCGGTACCGCTGCTGACCCAGTACCTGCTGGACCGCGCCAACGCCTGATGCCCCCAGGCCGGGCGGCGCCCGCGCGGCGCCGCCCGGCAGAGCGAACCATGAGCAAAGTCGATTTCTACATCCTGCCCACCGACTCGTTGTCGGCACGCCTGGACTTCGCCTGCAAGCTGTGTGAAAAGGCCTGGCGCCTTGGCCACCGGGTCTACCTGCATTGCCAGGACGACGCACAGCGCAGCGAGCTGGACGAACGCCTGTGGCGCTTCAAGGGCGAGGCCTTCGTGCCCCACGACCTGGCCGAGGCCCATGCCGATGCCGTGGTCGCACTGGGCCTCGGTACGGATGCCGGCGCGCACCGTGGCCTGCTGATCAACCTGGGCGGCGACGTGCCGGCCTTCGTCGGCCAGTTCGAGCGGGTCGCCGAGATCGTCGTCGAGGAGCCGACCGTTCGCCAGGCCGCTCGCGAGCGATTCCGTTTCTACCGCGAACAGGGCTATGCTCTGCAAGACCACCGCTTACAGCGACTTTGACGATGATGGACAAGCCTTCCCCCCTGCCCGATTCCGCCCACCTGCTCGACGACCTGGAGTCGATCCGCCAGTTGCTGGGCGATGCCGACCTGCAACCGCCGCTGCTGACCGAGACGGTCGAACAGATCCCCCTGCTGCTCGACGAACCGGCCGGCAATGCACCACCTGCCGCCGAACCGGAGCCGGCCGCAACCGCCGAGGACGATCCGCAGACCCGCCGCCAGGACACCCTGCTGCACCTGGAAGCCGAACTGCGAGCCGCCGCGCAGTTGATCATGCAGGACGTGATCAACGACTTCACTCCGCACATCGAGAACGAGATCAAGCGTCGCCTCGATGCGCGCATGGAGCGGCTGATCAAGCGCTCCGAGTAAGCCCTCCCGGGGCCGCTACGCGCCCACTACAGCTCCCCGCCTCGCAGCTTGTCGCTTGAAGCTTGCAGCTCCGTTATACTTCCCGGCTTTCCCGAATTAATGCCATAGGGTCCCGCCGCGCATGGATAAGACCTACCAGCCGCACGCCATCGAAACTTCCTGGTACACCACCTGGGAGTCGGAGAACTATTTCGCCCCACAAGGTGCAGGCGAGTCCTACACCATCATGATCCCACCGCCGAACGTAACCGGCAGCCTGCACATGGGCCACGGCTTCAACAACGCGATCATGGACGCCCTGATCCGCTTCCGCCGCATGCAGGGCCGCAACACCCTGTGGCAGCCAGGCACCGACCACGCCGGCATCGCCACCCAGATGCTGGTGGAGCGCCAGCTCGAGGCCAAGGGCCAGAACCGTCATGACCTGGGCCGCGAGAAGTTCCTGGAGAAGGTCTGGGAATGGAAGGAACAATCCGGCGGCAACATCAGCCGGCAGATCCGCCGCCTGGGCTCGTCGGTGGATTGGAGCCGCGAGCGCTTCACCATGGACGACGGCCTGTCCGAGGCAGTCAAGGAAGCCTTCGTCCGCCTGTACGAAGACGGCCTGATCTACCGCGGCAAGCGCCTGGTCAACTGGGACACCAAGCTGCACACCGCCATCTCCGACCTCGAAGTGGAAAACCACGACGAGAAGGGCCACCTGTGGAACCTGCGCTACCCGCTGGCCGATGGCGCCACGACCGCCGAAGGCAAGGACCACCTGGTCGTCGCCACCACCCGTCCGGAGACCCTGCTCGGTGACGCCGCCGTCGCCGTCAACCCGAACGACGAGCGCTACCAGGCACTGATCGGCAAGTTCGTCGTGCTGCCGCTGGTCGGCCGACGCATCCCGATCATCGCCGACGACTACTGCGACCCCGAATTCGGCACCGGTTGCGTGAAGATCACCCCGGCCCACGACTTCAACGACTACGAAGTCGGCAAACGCCACGACCTGCCGCTGCTGAACATATTCGACAAGAATGCCCTGGTCCTGGCCAGTGCCCAGGCCTTCAACCTCGATGGCAGCCTCAACGACAGCGTCGACACCTCCCTGCCCGCGCAGTACGCCGGCCTCGACCGTTTCGTCGCGCGCAAGCAGATCGTAGCCGACCTGGATGCCCAAGGCCTGCTGGTCAGCATCGACGACCATGCCCTGAAGGTGCCGAAGGGCGACCGCTCCGGCACCGTCATCGAGCCCTGGCTGACCGACCAGTGGTACGTTTCCACCAAGCCGCTGGCCGAGCCTGCCATCGCGGCGGTGGAGGACGGCCGTATCCAGTTCGTGCCCAAGCAGTACGAGAACATGTACTTCTCCTGGATGCGCGATATCCAGGACTGGTGCATCAGCCGTCAGCTGTGGTGGGGCCACCGCATCCCGGCCTGGTACGACGAGTCCGGCAAGGTCTACGTCGGCCGCGACGAAGCTGAAGTGCGCGCCAAGCATGGCCTGGGCGCCGACGTGGTGCTGCGCCAGGACGACGACGTCCTCGACACCTGGTTCAGCTCGGGCCTGTGGACCTTCTCCACCCTGGGCTGGCCGGAGCAGACCGAGTTCCTCAAGACCTTCCACCCCACAGATGTGCTGGTCACCGGCTTCGACATCATCTTCTTCTGGGTCGCGCGCATGATCATGCTGACCATGCACCTGGTGAAGAACGAGGACGGCACGCCGCAGGTACCGTTCAAGACCGTCTACGTCCACGGCCTGGTGCGCGACGGCCAGGGCCAGAAGATGTCCAAGTCCAAGGGCAATGTCCTCGACCCGCTGGACATCGTCGACGGCATCACCCTCGACGCCCTGCTGGAAAAACGCACCAGCGGCATGATGCAGCCCAAGCTCGCCGAGAAGATCGCCAAGCAGACCAAGGCCGAGTTCCCCGAAGGCATCGCCAGCTACGGCACCGACGCCCTGCGCTTCACCTTCTGCTCGCTGGCCTCCACCGGCCGCGACATCAAGTTCGACATGGGCCGCGTCGAGGGCTACCGCAACTTCTGCAACAAGATCTGGAACGCCGCCCGCTACGTGCTGGACAAGGGCGAGGACTGCGGCCAGAACGGCGAAGCCTACGAGCTGTCGCTGGCAGACCGCTGGATCATCTCGCAGCTGCAGCGCACCGAGGCCGAAGTAACCCGCCAGCTCGAGCAGTTCCGCTTCGACCTGGCCAGCCAGGCCCTGTACGAGTTCATCTGGAACCAGTACTGCGACTGGTACCTGGAGCTGTCCAAGCCGGTACTGTGGGACGAGAACGCCCCCATCGAGCGTGCCCGCGGTACCCGTCGCACCCTGGTGCGCGTGCTGGAAGTGGCCCTGCGCCTGGCGCATCCGTTCATGCCGTTCATCACCGAGGAAATCTGGCAGCGCATCGCGCCGCTGGCCGGCATCCAGGGCAAGACCCTCATGCTGCAGCCGTGGCCGGTGGCCAACGAGAGCCGTATCGACAGCGCCGCCGAAGGTGACATCGAGTGGCTCAAGGAGCTGATGGTGGGCCTGCGCAACATCCGCGCCGAGATGAACATCGGCCCGGGCAAGCCGCTGCCGCTGTTCCTCAAGAGCGCCAACGCCGACGACCAGCGCCGCCTGCAGGAGAACGAGGCGCTGCTCAAGAAGCTGGCCAAGGTCGAATCCTTCACCGTGCTCGGCGAACAGGACGAAGCGCCGCTGTCGGCCACCGCGCTGGTGGGTGACCTGCAGGTACTGGTACCGATGGCCGGCCTGATCGACAAGGATGCCGAGCTGGCGCGCCTGAACAAGGAAATCCAGCGCCTGCAAGGCGAGGTCCAGCGCGTGGGCGGCAAGCTGTCCAACGCCGCTTTCGTCGACAAGGCACCGCCTGCGGTGATCGAGAAAGAGCGCGCCAAGCTGGCCGAGGCCGAGCAGGCCCTGGCCAACTTCACCGAGCAGCATGCGCGGATTGCGGCGCTCTAATCACTAGAGACCGTCAGGGCCGCTGCGCGGCCCTTTCGCGACACAAGGCCGCGCCCACAGGACGGCGCCCGACTTCAAGGCGCCACTCTCCTGTAGGCGCGGCCTTGTGTCGCGAAAGGGCTGCACAGCAGCCCCTGGCCTGCGACACCGGACCCGACCATGACCGTAAAACCCACCCTGCACCCGCGCAACCGCCATCAGGGCCGCTACGACTTCCCCAGCCTGATCAAGGCGCACCCGCAACTGGCCAACTTCACCATCACCAACCCCTACGGCAAGCCGAGCATCGACTTCGCCAACCCGCAGGCGGTGCGTGTGTTCAACCGCGCCCTGCTCAAGGCCCAGTACGGTATCCAGCACTGGGACATCCCGGCCGACTACCTGTGCCCGCCAATCCCGGGCCGAGCCGACTACATCCACGTGCTGGCCGACCTGCTGGCCGAGGACAGCGGCGGTGAGATCCCCCGTGGTGCCCAGGTACGCGCCCTGGACATCGGTGTCGGCGCCAACTGCATCTACCCCCTGCTCGGCCACAGCGACTACCGCTGGCGCTTCCTAGGCTCGGACATCGACCCGGTGGCCCTGGCCTCGGCCAGGACGATCGTCCTGGCCAACGGCCTGGGCAAGGCCATCACCCTGCGCCAGCAAGCCAACCGCAACCACATCCTCACCGGCCTGCTGCAGGGCGACGAGCGTTTCGACCTGACCCTGTGCAACCCGCCCTTCCACGCCTCCCGCGAGGAGGCCACCCGCGGCAGCCAGCGCAAATGGAAGAACCTTGGCAAGCTCGACCCCAGGCGCAAGCTGCCCGTGCTGAATTTCGGCGGACAGAACAACGAGCTGTGGTGCGAGGGCGGCGAGATCCGCTTCGTCACCCAATTGGTGGGCGAAAGCGCGCAGTACGGGGAGCAGGTGCTGTGGTTCACCAGCCTGGTGTCCAAGGCCAGCAACCTGCCTGGCATCGAGGCAGCACTGAAGAAGGCGGGGGTTAAGGCACAGCGTATCGTCGCGATGGGCCAGGGCCAGAAGCAGAGCCGCATGGTCGCCTGGAGCTTCCTGGACGACAGCGCGCGCCAGGCCTGGCACGCTCGCCGTGAAAGCAAACCGCAGGTATGAAAAACCGCGCCCGGGCAAGCCGGGCGCGGTTTCAGTACGGCATCGACAATTACTTGTTGACGGCGTCGGTCAGGACCTTGGCTGGTACGAACTTGACGACTTTCTTGGCAGCGATTTCGATGGCGGCACCAGTCGAAGGGTTGCGGCCAGTACGGGCAGGACGCTCGGCGACTTTCAGCTTGCCGATACCTGGGAGAGTGATCTCAGCGCCGTTTTCCAGTTGGTCGGCAACGATCTGGCCCAGTTGCTCCAGCGCGTTCTTGGCGGTGGCCTTCGGGGCGCTGATCGATTCGGCGATGTCGGCAATCAGTTGGTCTTTGGTCAATGCCATGGTGGTGTTCCTTCCCTATCAAATTCAGTGGTTATGCAGCGTGCTACATCGGTTATCGGGCCAGCCCTGAAAAGGTCCGGCGGGCCGCGCCAATCGCGTATGTAGATACGAAAATCGGCGTTTGGTTCGACACGACGCGAGCGATCTGCCAGCAATGCGCCACCCAAGGGGCGCAAGACCGCGCAAAACTACCACAGGAATGGATAAATATCCGCTACCGGCTTCGATTTTATGCAGGTTTTTCGGGGGTTTTGTCGTAAAACGCAAAAAATTGAACAAAAAAACAACAACAGGCATTTACGCCAACATCCGGCCACTGCATCGCCCCCGCCCCTGGGGTAAACTGGCCGACTTTGCAGCGCGGCCTCGCACCGCCCCACACCATTCGAGAATCCCATGCCAATCCGTCATTGCATCGTTCACCTGATCGACAAGAAGCCCGATGGCAGCCCCGCCGTGCTCCATGCGCGGGACAGCGAACTGACTGCATCGGACGCCATCGAGAACCTGCTGGCTGACCTCAACGACAGCTACAACGCCAAGCAGGGCAAAGCCTGGGGCTTCTTCCACGGCGAATCCGGGGCCTACCCGTTCAGCGGCTGGCTCAAGCAGTACCTGGACGAGGAGAAGGACTTCACCGCCTTCAGCCGTGTCGCCGTCGAGCACCTGCAAAAGCTGATGGAAGAATCCAACCTGTCCGTCGGTGGCCATGTGCTGTTCGCCCAGTACCAGCAAGGCATGACCGACTACCTGGCGATCGCCCTGCTGCACCACAGCGAGGGCGTGGCGGTGAACGCCGAGCTGGATGTCACCCCGTCGCGCCACCTCGACCTGGGCCAACTGCACCTGGCGGCGCGGATCAACCTGTCGGAGTGGAAGAACAACCAGAACTCGAAGCAGTACATCTCGTTCATCAAGGGCAAGAACGGCAAGAAGGTCTCGGACTATTTCCGCGACTTCATCGGCTGCCAGGAAGGGGTCGATGGCCCCGGCGAGACCCGTACCCTGCTCAAGGCCTTCAGCGACTTCGTCGAGAGCGAGGACCTGCCCGAGGAGGCCGCCCGCGAGAAGACCCAGACCCTGGTCGAATATGCCACCACCCAGACCAAGCTGGGCGAGCCGGTGACCCTGGAGGAGCTGTCCAGCCTGATCGACGAGGACCGCCCCAAGGCCTTCTACGACCATATCCGCAACAAGGACTACGGCCTGTCGCCGGAGATCCCGGCCGACAAGCGCACCCTCAACCAGTTCCGCCGCTTCACCGGGCGCGCCGAAGGCCTGTCGATCAGCTTCGAGGCGCACCTGCTCGGTGACAAGGTGGAGTATGACGAAGAAGCCGGCACCCTGATCATCAAGGGTCTGCCGACCCAACTGGTCGACCAGCTCAAGCGCCGCAAGGAGTGAAACCGCTGGGCTGCCTCGCAGCCCATCGCCGGGACTGCGCCGTTCTTGAGCGAATGGGTCGCACAAGCGCCCTAGGAGCCGTGGGTCACGCCACCATAGGCCGCCACCAACGCTTCCTTGGCCGACTTGCGCAGCTTCTTGACCAAACGCTCCTGGCGCAGCGCCTCGGCCTTGTCCGGCCACTGCTCGACATAGACCAGCGCCTGGGCCGGGCTGGTCTTGAAGTAACGTGCCCCCTGCCCTTTCTGATGCTGGAGGAAACGTCGCTGCGGATCGTCGCTGATACCGCAGTACAAGGATCCGTTGGCGGCGCGGACCAGGTATACGTACCAGGGTTTGGGAAGGGATGTCTCGCTCACGGCTCGATTCAGGACAGCTGGGAAAGGCCGCCAGCTTAACCGCTCAACGCCCTTGCTGGAACGCCCGCAGCCCCTTGAATGCCTGCTGGCGTATCTTGTTCTGCAACATAGGCGACCACCCCAGCAGAAGCCCGGGCAGGCCCAGGGCCTGACGCGACCAAGCCCACAGGTCGAAGCTGTCATCGTGCTGACGAATCAGCCCATTGCGGATCACGAAACGCGCCTGGATGTCGTTGACCACGGTGCGCCCGGTCTGGCTGAACAGGTAGGTCGCCACCCAGTGCGCGCAGCCGCTGTCCTGGTTGGCATGGACGTGGTCGAAGGTCAGGGAGAAATCCCTGGCGCGGGTTGTGAGCAACCGCCACATATCGCCGACGTCACTGCCGCGCAAGGTGCCGAAGACCGGGTCGGTGAAGACGATGTCATCGCTGTAGCAGGCCACCATGGCCTCGGCGTCCAGGCGCTGGAAAGCCTGGTAGAAGCGGCAGATCAGGGCGTGGTTGGCGTCGCTCATGGGGCTGCTCCGTCCTGCAGGGCGAAACCTGAACGATAATCCGCCGCGGGCGATGTCGCCATGGCCATTCGCGCCATTTGTGCAGGCCTCAAACCCGTTCGCTCTCCACCTGCACATGCAGCGCCCGCCCGGCACCAAGGCCGAACACGATGGCGCCCACGCCCAGCACCGCGAAGATCCAGCCCACCGCAGCCCAGCCACCGGTCAGGTCATGCACCAGCCCCACGGCGAAAGGCCCCATGGAGGCCAGGGTGTAGCCCACGCCCTGGGCCATGCTCGAGAGGTTGGCGGCCACATGAGCATCCTTGGAACGCAACACGATCAGGGTCAGGGCCAGGGCGAAGGTACCGCCCTGCCCCAGGCCCAGCAGGACCGCCCAGCCCCACAGGCCGGAAAGCGGCGCATACAGGCAGCCGAACAACCCGGCCAGGGTGACCAGCATGACGATCACGATGGCCAGGCGCTGGTCCTTGCCACGGGTCGCCAGCCAGGGCGCACTGAGCGAACTGACCAGTTGCACGATCACCGAGCCGGACAGCACCAGGCCTGCCTCGGTCGGGCTCAGGCCGCGGCCAATGAGGATCGATGGCAGCCAGCCGAAGACGATGTAGGCCAGCGAAGATTGCAGGCCCATGTACAACGTCACCTGCCAGGCCAGCGGGTCGCGCCACAGACCGCGCACCCGGTAGGCCACCTTGTGCAGGCCATGCCCCTGGCGCGCCTGGGGCAACCACACGAGCATCGCCAGCAATGCCGGCACCAGCCAGAAACCCAGGCCCATCGCCCAGCTGTCGTCGAAGCGCTGGGCCAGCGGTACGGTCGCGCCGGCGGCCATCGCGGCACCGAGGCACAGGGCCATGGTGTAGACGCCAGTGAGGGTCCCCGCATGCTGTGGGAAGTCGCGCTTGACGATGCCTGGCAGCAAGACGCCGATGATGCCGATGCTGGCCCCCGCCATCAGGCTGCCGATGAACACCCCAGCCGTCCCCAGGGCACTGCGCACCAGGATGCCCAGGGCCAGGGTCAGGAGAATGCCGAGGATCACCCGCTCGCTGCCGAAACGTCGCGCCAGGACCGGCGCCAATGGCGCGAACAGCCCCAGGCAGAGCACCGGCAAGGTGGTCAGCAAGCCGGCCTGGGAAGCATTCAGCCCCAGCCCCTCGCTGACCTGGCCCAGCACCGGCGCCATGCTCGACAGCGCCGGACGCAGGTTCAGCGCCACCAGTACCAGGCCCAGCAGCAACAACCAGGGCCGCTGCAGGAGCACCGGTTGCTGCTGGACCTGCTCGTCGTCGGCTTCGGCATCGATGAGCAGTTCATCGAGCTCCGCCTCGCGGGGGGCGGTGTGGCGGGTCAATTGTTCAGCCATGGGAGTCTCGCTTTCAGGATTCGATGAGGGTGCGGCTCAGGCGCTTGGCCCGCTCCGCGTCGCGCTGCTCGATGGCGTCGAGAATCTGCCCATGCAGGTCGAAAACCTTCTGGCAACGGGGGGCAGTGCTCATGTTGAGCTGCAGCGCCGCCGCCACCACGCCGGAGAAATAGCGGTACAGCTCGCTCAGGGCGGGGTTGTGGGCGGCGTCCACCAGGCGCTGGTGGAAGACCAGGTCACAGGTGACGTAGGCCTCGACATCACCATGGAAATGCGCCGCGCTATCGGCAAGCGCCTCGCGCAGGCGGGCCAGGTCGTCCTCGGTGCGACGCAGGGCGGCCAGCCCGATCGCCTCGGCTTCGAGGATGTGGCGGGTTTCGCGGGCCTGCTCGGGGGTGCAGCGGGACATGGCCTGGACCGCCTGGAGCGGGTCCTGGGCGGTACGCAGGTAGCTGCCGTCGCCCTGGCGGATTTCCACCAGGCCACTGAAGGCCAGCACCCGCATGGCCTCACGCACGGTGTTGCGGCTGATGCCCAGCTCCAGGGCCAGTTCGGGCTCGGTCGGCAGGCGCTGGCCGATGGCCCAGGTGCCGCTGGTGATGCGGTTGCGCAGTTGGTCTACGGCTTGCTCGACCAGGGAGCGTTTGATTAACAGAGTCATGGGGACATCCAGTCATCGGATGATTTTTTCGAAGAGGTGAACGATAACGCTGGAGTGCCGCGGGGACAAGGTTGGTTTCTCACAGCAGCTAAACGATATAGGGGCCGCTTCGCGCCCCATCGCCGGCAAGCCGGCTCCCACAGAGTTGGCTGTATGACACATGATGTGCGAACAGTACTGACCCTGTGGGAGCCGGCTTGCCGGCGATGGGCTGCAAAGCAGCCCCAATAGCCTTGCGATCAGCACCACTCCCCATAAGAGCGGGCTTGACCGCGAAGAGGCCGCTACGGCCGAGTCAGTTCAGCGCATCGAGCAGCGCCTGGTTCTGCTCCGGCGTACCGATGGTGATCCGCAGGAACTGGGCGATACGCGCCTGCTTGAAGTGCCGCACGATCACCCCCTGCTCACGCAAGCGTGCCGCCAGCCCAGCGGCATCCTGCTGCGGATGGCGGGCGAAGATGAAGTTGGCCGCCGACGGCAGCACTTGGAAACCTCGCGCAACCAGTTGCTCGACCAGCGCCTCGCGGCTGTCGATCACCTGGCGGCAGGTCTGTTCGAAGTACGCCCGGTCCTCGAACGCCGCCGCCGCGCCGACGATCGCCATGCGGTCCAGCGGGTAGGAGTTGAAGCTGTTCTTGATCCGCTCCAGCGCCTCGATCAACGCCGGGTGACCGACGGCCAGGCCAACCCGCAGCCCCGCCAGGGAGCGCGACTTGGACAGGGTCTGGGTCACCAGCAGGTTGTCGTAGCGGTCCACCAGGCTGATGGCGGTCTGGCCGCCAAAGTCGATGTAGGCCTCGTCCACCACCACCACCGAGTCGCGGTTGGCTTCGAGCAAGCGCTCGATCGCCTCCAGCGGCAGCAGACAGCCGGTGGGGGCGTTGGGGTTGGGGAAGATGATCCCGGCGTTGGGCTTGCGGTAGTCCTCGATCCGGATCTGGAACTGCTCATCCAGCGCCACCTGCTCGAACGGAATGCCGTACAGGCCACAGTAGACCGGGTAGAAGCTGTAGCTGATGTCCGGGAACAGCAGCGGCGCATCGTGTTGGAACAGGCCGTGGAAGATGTGCGCCAGCACTTCGTCCGAACCATTGCCGACGAACACCTGCTGTGGCGTGACGCCATAGTAGTCGGCGACCGCCTGCTTGAGGCGGTCGCCGTTCGGGTCCGGGTACAGGCGCAGGTTATCGTTCAACTCGTCGCGCATGGCCTCCAGCGCCTTGGGCGACGGGCCATAGGGGTTCTCGTTGGTATTGAGCTTGACCAGGCGGGTCAGCTTCGGCTGCTCGCCCGGCACGTAGGGCACCAGATCCTTGACGAAGGGGCTCCAGAATCGGCTCATGTTCAGTTCCCCTCGTTCTCGGTGAGGATGCGGTATTCGGCGCTGCGGGCGTGGGCGGTCAGCGATTCGCCACGGGCCAGGACCGAAGCGGTGTGGCCCAGCTCGGACGCGCCCTGCTCGGAGCAGAAGATGATCGACGAACGCTTCTGGAAGTCGTATACCCCCAGCGGCGAAGAAAAGCGCGCGGTGCCGGAAGTCGGCAAGACGTGGTTGGGGCCTGCGCAGTAGTCACCCAGCGCTTCGCTGGTGTGGCGGCCCATGAAGATCGCGCCGGCGTGGCGGATGTGCGGCAGCCAGGCCTGCGGATCGGCCACCGACAGCTCCAGGTGCTCGGGCGCGATGCGGTTGGCCACGTCCATGGCCTGCTGCATGTCGCGCACCTGGATCAGCGCACCACGGCCATTGATCGACTTCTCGATGATCTCGGCACGCTCCATGGTCGGCAGCAGCTTGTCAATGCTGGCGGCGACGCGATCGAGGAAGGCGACATCCGGGCTGACCAGGATGGCCTGGGCATCTTCGTCGTGCTCGGCCTGGGAGAACAGGTCCATGGCGATCCAGTCCGGATCGGTCTGGCCGTCGCACACCACGAGGATTTCCGACGGACCGGCGATCATGTCGATGCCGACCTGACCGAACACGTGGCGCTTGGCGGTGGCCACGTAGATGTTGCCCGGGCCGACGATCTTGTCCACCTGGGGCACGCTTTCGGTGCCGTAGGCCAGGGCCGCGACGGCCTGGGCACCACCGACGGTGAACACCCGGTCGACACCGGCGATGCAGGCGGCGGCCAGCACCAGTTCATTGACCTCGCCGCGCGGGGTCGGCACCACCATCACCACCTCGGACACCCCGGCGACCTTGGCCGGGATGGCGTTCATCAGCACCGACGAGGGGTACGACGCCTTGCCGCCGGGCACGTACAGGCCGGCGCGGTCCAGCGGGGTGACCTTCTGGCCGAGTACGGTGCCGTCGGCTTCGGTGTACTGCCAGGAGTCCTGCTTCTGCCGCTCGTGGTACATGCGCACACGGCTGGCGGCCTTCTCCAGGGCTTCGCGCTGGGCCGGGGTGATGCGGGTCAGGGCCAGTTCCAGGCGCTCGCGGCCCAGGATCAGGTCATCGATGCTTTTGGCGTCGACGCCGTCGAAACGCTGGGTGAACGCCACCAGGGCTTCGTCGCCACGCTCGCGCACGGCCTTGATGATGTCGAGCACGCGCTGGTTGACCGCGTCATCGGACACACTTTCCCAGCTCAGCAGATGATCCAGATGTCGGGCGAAATCCGGATCAGCAGCGTTGAGACGGGCAATTGCAGTGGACACGGTCATGGCGAGGGCCTCGATGATTAGCGAATGCTCAGGCGCCCTAGGCTACCAGTCCATCCGCGCGGGCACCCGAGAAAATTGGCTATGACGCGGATAGATGGGCGCGACAGCGAAGGTCGCGCGCAGAGGTCAGCCGCGGTGTCGCGATTCGACAGCCTGGCGCAGGGTATCGATCAGGCTCTGGATGCGCGCGTGCTGCATCTTCATGGAGGCCTTGTTGACCACCAGGCGCGAGCTGATGGTGGCGATCAGTTCCTGGGGCTCCAGGCCATTGGCGCGCAAGGTGTTGCCGGTGTCGACCACGTCGATGATCTTGTCGGCCAGGCCGATCAACGGCGCCAGTTCCATGGAGCCGTAGAGCTTGATGATGTCGACCTGGCGGCCCTGCTCGGCGTAATAGCGCTTGGCGACATTGACGAACTTGGTGGCCACGCGCAGGCGGCCCTTGGGCTCCGGTGCTCCCACCGCACCGGCGGTCATCAGCTTGCAACGGGCGATCTGCAGGTCCAGGGGCTCGTACAGGCCCTGGCCACCGTACTCCATGAGCACGTCCTTGCCGGCCACACCCAGGTCGGCGGCGCCATGCTCGACATAGGTCGGCACGTCGGTGGCACGCACGATCAACAGGCGCACGTCTTCCTGGGTCGTGGGGATGATCAGCTTGCGGCTCTTGTCCGGATTCTCGGTCGGCACGATGCCGGCCTCTGCCAGCAGCGGCAGGGTGTCGTCGAGGATGCGGCCCTTGGATAGCGCGATGGTCAACATTGGAGCGTCGGTCCTTAAGCGTCTACTGCCGGCCGGGCACGCGCCCGACCGCATACGATTCGGCTGGCGCGTCCCTGCGCCAATCACAGACTAGCCCGGTACGCGACGGATCTTCGCGCCCAGCATCTGCAGTTTTTCCTCGATGCACTCGTAACCACGGTCGATGTGGTAGATGCGATCGATCAGGGTGTCGCCTTCAGCCACCAGGGCCGACAGCACCAGGCTGGCCGAGGCCCGCAGGTCGGTGGCCATGACCGGTGCGCCCTTGAGCGCCTTGACCCCGGTGACGATGGCGGTGTTGCCTTCGACCTGGATCTGCGCGCCCATGCGGTGCATCTCGTAGACGTGCATGAAGCGGTTCTCGAAGATGGTCTCGATCACCGCGCCCGTGCCTTCGGCGATGGCGTTGAGCGAGATGAACTGCGCCTGCATGTCGGTCGGGAACGCCGGATACGGGGCGGTGCGCAGGTTGACGGCCTTGGGCCGCTTGCCGTGCATGTCCAGCTCGATCCAGTCTTCGCCAGTGGTGATCTCGGCGCCGGCTTCCTTGAGCTTCTCCAGCACCGCCTCGAGGATGGTCGGATCGGTGTCCTTGAGCTTGACGCGGCCACCGGTCACGGCGGCGGCGACCAGGTAGGTGCCGGTCTCGATCCGGTCGGGCATCACGCGGTAGTTGGCCGAGTGCAGGCGCTCGACGCCATCGATGGTGATGGTGTCGGTGCCGGCGCCTTGGATCTTGGCGCCCATGGCGATCAGGAAGTTGGCCAGGTCGACCACCTCCGGCTCACGGGCGGCGTTCTGCAGCACGCTGCGGCCCTTGGCGAGCGCCGCGGCCATCATGATGTTCTCGGTACCGGTCACGCTGACGGTATCGAAGAAGAAGTGCGCGCCACGCAGGCCGCCCTCAGGTGCCTGGGCCTTGATGTAGCCGCCCTCGACCTCGATCTTCGCGCCCATGGCCTCCAGGCCGCGAATGTGCAGGTCGACCGGACGCGAACCGATGGCGCAGCCGCCCGGCAGGGCCACTTCGGCCTTGCCGAAGCGGGCGACCATCGGGCCGAGCACGAGGATCGAGGCACGCATGGTCTTGACCAGCTCGTAGGGGGCGACCAGGGTCTTGATGGTGCGCGGGTCGATCTCCACCGCCAGCTTCTCGTCGATCACAGGCTCGATGCCCATGCGGCCGAACAGCTCGATCATGGTGGTGATGTCGTGCAGGTGCGGCAGGTTGCCCACGGTGACCGGACCGTCGGCCAACAAGGTGGCCGAGAGGATCGGCAGGGCGGCGTTCTTCGCCCCGGAAATGCGGATCTCGCCGTCGAGGCGGGCGCCGCCAGTGATAATCAGTTTGTCCATTGGAGTCTCGCCGCCAAGTTGGCTCAGGTGCGCTCAGCCCAGGCTGCGCTGCTGAAAAATTTCATGGTTACCGCATGGATGCTGCCATCGGCGATCCACGGGTTCAGGTGAGCATAGATCGCCTGCTGGCGCTTGACCGGGCTCTGGCCGGCCAACTCGTCGCTGATCACGTTCAACTGGAAGTTGCAGCCTTCGCCCTCAACTTCGACCCGGGTTCCCGGCAATTTCTCTTCAAGGAAGTTCTTAACTTCTACGGCCTGCATGCTCAACCTCAATCGGCGCCCTGTGCGCGCGGGTCGGCCATCATACAAAAAAGCCCCTCGCCTGCGAAGCCCATGGACGGGCGTGCTGACCGAGGGGCCATCCATTGAAGGCGAGCCATCAGCCCGCCAGCACTTCATCGAGGTCATACACCTCGGCGATTTCCCGCATGGCGTCGGGCATCTCGCGCACTTCCCAACCCTTGCCCGCCGCCTGGGCGTCACGCATGAACGCCAGCAGCAGGGAAAGGCCCACACTGGAGGACTTCACCACCGCCGAGCAATCCAGCACCAGGCGCGGCTCGCGACAGGCGGCGATCAACGCCTTGCCTTCCTTGCGCAGGGTCGGGCCGCTGCGGTAGTCCAGCACGCCGGCCAGGCGCAGGACGCCCGGCTCGGCCATGCTCACGCCGGCTTCGCTCATTGCACTTCCTTGTCTGGCGACTTGTCGGCGGTTTCCTTGGCCTTGGCCACCTCGCCGGCCCAGCCGTCGATGGTCTTGTCCAGGTCGTTGCCGTTGCGCTGCATGGCGTCGGCGAACTGGTCGCGGAACAGTTTGCCGATGTTGATGCCGTTGACGATGACGTTGCGCACCTTCCACTCGCCGCCCAGCTTGACCATGGTGTACTGGACCGGGTAGACCGCGCCGTTGTTGCCGGTGACCTTCATGCCGACGCTGGTGCGATCGCCTTCCTCGCCCTTGGCCGGGTCGACGGTGATGCCCTGGTTGTTGTACTCCAGCAGGGCATTGCCATAGAACTGCATCAGGCTGCGCTTGAAGTTCTCCTGGAAGCGCTGCATCTGCGCAGGCGTCGCCTTGCGCGAGTACTTGACGGTCATGATGCTCTTGGAAATGCCATCGGCGTCGACCACCGGGCCGAGCACGCGGTTGAGCGCATCGTAGAACGCTTGCGGACTGGTCTTGTACTGTTCCTTGTTGGCCTTGAGGTCGGCCAGCAGTTCGTTGGTGGTGCCCTGGATCACATCACGGGCGGATTGCCCCGGCGCCGCCAGGGCCATCAGGGGGAAGGCCGCCAGCAGGACCAGCAGGCCACGTCGCAGGATCGAAATCATGAAAACTCCTCAATTAGCTGGTTGGGCTTCTTTCGGTTCCTTGCCAACGGAGTTGAGCAGGAACTTGCCAATCAGATCTTCCAGCACCAGGGCCGACTGGGTGTCGTGGATGGTGCTACCGTCCTTGAGCACCTCGTCCTCGCCGCCCACGCTGATGCCGATGTATTTCTCGCCGAGCAACCCGGCGGTCAGGATCGAGGCAGTGGAGTCGGTCGGCAGGTTGTCGACGTGCTTGTCCAGCTGCAGGGTCACCCGACCGGTGTAGGAATCACGGTCCAGATCGATGGCCGTGACCTTGCCGATGGTCACGCCGGCCATGGTCACCTTTGCTCTGACAGTCAAACCGGCGATATTGTCGAAGTACGCATAAACTTTGTACGTGTCGCTGCTCGGGCTGGCGGACAGCCCGCTGACACGCAGGGCCAGCAGCAGCAACGCCAGGATCCCGGCCAGAAGGAACAGGCCGACACCGATTTCCAGGGTGCGGTTTTGCATCAGAAATCTCCAAACATCAAGGCGGTCAGAATAAAGTCCAGACCCAGGACCGCCAACGAGGCGTAGACCACGGTCTTGGTGGTGGCACGGCTGATCCCTTCTGAGGTGGGCTCGCAGTCATACCCCTGGAACACGGCGATCCAGGTGACGACGAAGGCGAACACCAGGCTCTTGATCAGCCCATTGAGCACGTCGTCGGTAAAGGAAACGCTGTTCTGCATGTTGGCCCAGAACGAGCCTTCGTACACGCCCAGCCAGTCCACTGCCACCCAGGACCCGCCCCAGATGCCGACCACGCTGAAGATCAGCGCCAGCATCGGCAGCGAGATGAAGCCTGCCCACAGGCGCGGGGCAACGATGTACTTGAGCGGGTCGACCCCGATCATCTCCAGGCTCGACAGTTGCTCGGTGGATTTCATGTTGCCGATCTCGGCGGTCAGTGCCGAGCCCGCGCGCCCGGCGAACAGCAAGGCGGTGACCACCGGGCCGAGTTCGCGCAGCAGGGTCAGGGCGACCATCTGCCCCACCGCCTGCTCGGAACCGTACTTGGTCAGGATGCTGTAGCCCTGCAGGGCCAGCACCATGCCGATGAACAGGCCAGAGACCACGATGATCGCCAGCGACAGCACGCCAACCGAATACAGCTGCTTGACCAGCAGCTGGAAGCTGCCGCCGATGCCGCCGCGCCCGACCAGCGCATGGAACAGGAACAGGCAGGAACGCCCCAGCACGGCCAGCACGTCGATGGCCGAGCGACCGAGAAGACGGATACGTTCGAGTAAGGATCGTCTGCGCATCAATGCGCCCCCAGCAGATCGGCGCGGTAATCAGGCGCGGGAAAGTGGAATGGCACCGGACCGTCCGGATCGCCCTTCATGAACTGGCGGATACGCGGGTTGTCCGAGCCCATCAGTTCGTCAGGCGTACCCTGCCCCAGCACCTGGCCGTCACCGACCACATAGATGTAGTCGGCGATGCTGGCAGTCTCGGCCAGGTCGTGGGAAACCACGATGCTGGTGATGCCCAGGGCATCGTTGAGCAGGCGGATCAGGCGCACCAGCACGCCCATGGCGATCGGGTCCTGGCCGACGAACGGCTCGTCGTACATAAGGATCTGCGGGTCGAGGGCGATCGCCCGGGCCAGCGCGACCCGGCGCTTCATGCCGCCGGACAGCTCGTCCGGCATCAGGTCGATGGCCCCGCGCAGGCCCACGGCCTGCAGCTTCATCAGGACGATGTCGCGGATCATCTCGTCCGACAACTGGGTGTGCACCCGCAACGGGAAGGCGACGTTCTCGAACACGTCGAGATCGGTAAACAGCGCGCCGCTCTGGAACAGCACGCCCATCTGCTTGCGCGCGTCGAACAGGTCGCCCCGGGACAGGGTCGGCAAGTTCTGCCCAGCGACCCACACCTCGCCGCTGGACGGGCGCAACTGCGCGCCCATCAGGCGCAGCAGGGTCGTCTTGCCGCACCCGGAAGGCCCCATGATGCCGGTGACCTTGCCGCGGGGGATGCGGATGTCGACATTGCTGAAAATGCTGCGCGAACCGCGCTTGAAGGTGACGCCCTTCAACTCGACCGCGTAGGCGCTATCCACACTCATCTAGACTCCTTGCGATGCAGCCTCGTCTCCATGGACGCCCACCTTCATCGTGAAGGCACACGCGCCCCTTGGCGGGCCGAATAGCGGCGAACTATAGCATCGCGGCAGGCCCGCCCCAAGGCCATCGCCCGAGTCGTTCAGGCCAGCGACAGGCTCGCGCGACCTCCGTCCGGCAATCGAAGGATGAGCCTTTCACACATTGCGGCTATAATCGGCGCCTTTTCATCAGGCATCGTTTTTCGACATGAGCCAATCCAGCGAGCTGATCCAATCCGCCCAGCGCACCCTGCGCCTGGAAGTCGAGGCCGTGGAGGCCCTGCTGGCCCGCATCGACGATAATTTCGTCAAGGCCTGCGAGTTGATCTTGGCCAGCAAGGGCCGGGTCATCGTGCTCGGCATGGGCAAATCGGGCCACATCGGCAACAAGATCGCCGCAACCCTCGCCAGCACCGGCACCCCGGCCTTCTTCGTGCACCCGGCCGAAGCCAGCCACGGCGACATGGGCATGATCACCCGCGACGACGTCATCCTGGCCCTGTCCAACTCAGGCAGCACCGCCGAGATCGTCACCCTGCTGCCGCTGATCAAGCGCCTGGGCATCCAGATGATCAGCCTCACCGGCAACCCGGATTCGCCCCTGGCCCAGGCCGCCGAGGTCAACCTCGATGCCCGCGTCGCCCAGGAGGCCTGCCCATTGAACCTGGCGCCCACCTCGTCCACCACCGCAGCCCTGGCCCTGGGCGACGCCCTGGCCATCGCCCTGCTCGAGGCGCGCGGCTTCACCGCCGAGGACTTCGCTTTCTCGCACCCGGGCGGCGCACTTGGCCGCCGCCTGTTGCTGAAAGTGGAAAACGTCATGCATGCGGACGACGAACTGCCCCAAGTGAAGCGCGGCACCCTGCTCAAGGACGCACTCCTTGAAATGTCTCGTAAAGGTTTAGGCATGACCGTCGTCCTGGAAAACGACGGCAAGCTGGCCGGTATCTTCACCGACGGCGACCTGCGCCGCAGCCTGGATCGCAACATCGACGTGCACAAGACCCCGATCGACCAGGTGATGACCGTCCACGGCAAGACTGCCCGCGCCGAGATGCTGGCCGCCGAAGCCCTGAAGATCATGGAAGACCACAAGATCAACGCACTCGTGGTGGTCGACCAGGACGACCGCCCGGTCGGCGCCCTGAACATGCATGACTTGCTGCGCGCGGGGGTGATGTGATGGGGAGCGACGCGATGAACCAGGACCTGATGCAACGCGGCAAGGCGATCAAGCTGGCGGTGTTCGACGTCGATGGCGTGCTTACCGATGGCCGCCTGTACTTCCTCGAGGACGGCAGCGAATTCAAGACCTTCAATACCCTCGACGGCCATGGCATCAAGATGCTGATGGCCTCGGGCGTGACCACGGCGATCATCAGCGGGCGCAAGACCCCGGTGGTCGAACGCCGGGCCAGGAACCTGGGTATCCCGCACCTGTTCCAAGGCCGCGAGGACAAACTGGTGGTACTCGACGGCCTGCTGGCGGAACTGGGCCTAAGCTATGAACAGGTTGCCTACTTGGGCGACGACCTGCCCGACCTGCCGGTGATCCGCCGGGTCGGCCTGGGCATGGCAGTAGCCAATGCCGCGCCGTTCGTGCGCCAGCACGCCCATGGCGTGACCCAGGCACGTGGCGGCGAAGGCGCCGCCCGCGAGTTCTGCGAACTGATCATGCAGGCCCAGGGAACCCTGGACGCTGCCAACGCCAACTACCTGTAAGGCCGTACATGCTCAGCAAGAAAGCCCGAAACATCGCGCTGTTCGGTGCGATCGCCGCCCTGCTGGTGGCGGTCGGCTACTGGAACATCAGCCCCGAGAGCTTCCTCGACAGGCCAGTGGCCCAGGTCGACCAGAGCGCCATCGACTACTACGCGATCAACGCCCACAGCGTGCAGTTCCTGCCCGACGGCAAGCTGCAGTACGAAATGACCGCCGACAAGGTCGAGCACCTGAAGGCCAGCGAAGTGACCCTGGTGACCAAGCCCGACCTGCACCTGTATCGGGGCACCCCGTATCCCTGGCACGTACAGAGTGAACGCGCCGAGGTCAACCCGGACGGTAGCGAGGTCGAGCTGATCGACAAGGTCCGCGTTGCCCGTACCGACGCGAAACAACGCGATACCATCATCACCACTACCCGCATGACCGTGTTCCCGCAGAAGCAATATGCGCAGACCGAGCAAGCCGTTAGAATCGACGGCGCCGGTGGCACGACCACGGGCAAAGGAATGAAAGCGTATCTGAAAGACGGCAGGATGGACCTGCTGTCCAACGTAAGAGGACAGTATGAGGCTCGTTAAAACCCTCCCCCTTCTGCTCAGCCTGGGCGCGGCACTGGGAAGCGCGAGCGCCTTGGCCCTGCCGAACGACCGTGACCAGCCCATCCGCATCCAGGCCGACAACGCCCACCTGGATGACAAGCAGGGCGTTGCCACCTACACCGGCGACGTGATCATCACCCAGGGCTCGATGATGATCAAAGGCAATACCGTGACCATCACCCGCGCCGCCTCCGGCGATATCGACGTGGTCACCTCGGTGGGCAACCTGGCCTACTTCGAGCAGCAGCAGAGCGCCGCCAAGCCCGACAAGATGAAGGGCTGGGCCGTGACCATCCAGTACCAGGCGCTGAAGGACATGGTGATCCTCACCGACCGCGCCAAGGTCGAGAACGAAGGCAACACCACCGAGGGCGAGAAGATCGTCTACAACACCAAGACCCAGGTGGCTACCGCCGGTCGCGGTGGCAACGTGACCTCGCCGCGTCAGCGCATCGACATGGTGATCCAGCCGAAGAAGAAGGCCGAGTAAATCAGATGGCAACCCTCAAAGCCCAGCACCTGGCCAAGAGCTACAAGGGCCGCCAGGTCGTCCGCGACGTCAGCCTGTCGATCGACAGCGGCCAGATCGTCGGCCTGCTCGGTCCCAATGGCGCCGGCAAGACCACCTGCTTCTACATGATCGTCGGGCTGGTCCAGGCCGACCAGGGCCGCGTGCTGATCGACAGCCTCGACGTCAGCCACCAGCCCATGCACGGCCGCGCCCGTGCCGGTATCGGCTACCTGCCGCAGGAAGCCTCGATCTTTCGCAAACTGTCGGTGGCCGACAACATCATGGCCATCCTCGAGACCCGCAAGGATCTGGACCGTGACGGCCGACGCAAGGAACTGGAAAGCCTGCTGCAGGAGTTCCACATCAGCCACATCCGCGACAACCTCGGCATGAGCCTCTCCGGTGGCGAACGCCGCCGTGTCGAGATCGCCCGTGCGTTGGCCACCGCGCCGAAGTTCATCCTGCTGGACGAACCCTTCGCCGGTGTCGACCCGATTTCCGTAGGCGATATCAAGCAGATCATCCACCACCTCAAGGCCAAGGGCATCGGCGTGCTGATCACCGACCACAACGTGCGCGAAACCCTTGATATCTGCGAAACCGCCTACATCGTCAATGATGGCCAGCTGATCGCCGAAGGCGACGCCGAGACCATCCTGGCCAACGACCTGGTCAAGGAGGTTTACCTGGGCCACGAGTTCCGGCTCTAACGCTAGGAGTCTGCCCGGAGCACTGGCACAGGCGCCCGAGAAGGGCTTAAGTGATACAGTGCTCTAGGCAAACGCTACAATTTAAGGCATAAAACTTGCTTGAAGTTGGCGCCCCGGCGCCCTCTCTGTAGTGGATGGCGCATGTGCGCCGGCGAACAAGGTATTTAGCCCCTGCCATGAAACCATCGCTCGTCCTAAAAATGGGCCAGCAACTGACGATGACCCCGCAGTTGCAACAGGCTATCCGTCTGCTTCAGCTCTCCACCCTGGACCTTCAGCAGGAAATCCAGGAAGCGCTGGAGTCCAACCCGATGCTCGAACGTCAGGAAGACGGCGACGACTTCGACAACAGCGACCCGATGGCCGACAACGCCGAGAGCAAACCGGCCAGCGAACCCCAGGACAGCAGTTTCCAGGAAAGCACGGCCAGTGCCGACAACCTGGAGGATGGCGAATGGAACGAGCGCATCCCCAACGAGCTGCCGGTGGACACGGCCTGGGAGGACATCTACCAGACCAGCGCCAGCAGCCTGCCCAGCAGCGATGACGACGAGTGGGACTTCACCACCCGCACGTCGATCGGCGAGAGCCTGCAAAGCCACCTGCTGTGGCAACTGAACCTGGCGCCGATGTCCGACACCGACCGCCTGATCGCCGTCACCCTCATCGACAGCATCAACGGCCAGGGCTACCTGGAAGACAGCCTCGAGGAAATCTGCGCCGGCTTCGAGCCAGAGCTGGATATCGAGCTGGATGAAGTCGAGGCGGTGCTGCACCGTATCCAGCAATTCGAGCCCGCCGGCATCGGCGCACGCAACCTGGGCGAATGCCTGCTGCTGCAACTGCGCCAACTGCCAGCCAGCACGCCGTGGATGGCCGAAGCCCAGCGCCTGGTCACCGACTTCATCGACCTGCTCGGCAGCCGCGACTACAGCCAGCTGATGCGCCGCATGAAGCTCAAGGAAGACGAACTGCGCCAGGTCATCGAGCTGGTGCAGAGCCTCAATCCGCGCCCGGGCTCGCAGATCGAGTCGAGCGAGCCGGAGTACGTGGTCCCCGATGTCATCGTGCGCAAGGACAACGACCGCTGGCTGGTGGAACTGAACCAGGAAGCGATCCCGCGCCTGCGGGTCAATCCACAGTATGCCGGGTTCGTCCGCCGCGCCGACACCAGCGCCGACAACACCTTCATGCGCAACCAGTTGCAGGAGGCGCGCTGGTTCATCAAGAGCCTGCAGAGCCGCAACGAGACGCTGATGAAGGTCGCCACCCAGATCGTCGAGCACCAGCGTGGCTTCCTCGACCATGGCGACGAGGCGATGAAGCCGCTGGTCCTGCACGACATCGCCGAGGCGGTGGGCATGCACGAATCGACCATTTCCCGGGTCACGACGCAGAAATACATGCACACGCCCCGTGGCATCTACGAACTGAAATACTTTTTCTCGAGCCATGTGAGCACCGCCGAAGGCGGCGAATGCTCGTCCACGGCGATCCGTGCGATCATCAAGAAACTGGTTGCGGCGGAAAATCAGAAAAAGCCATTGAGTGACAGCAAGATCGCTGGTTTACTGGAGGCACAAGGCATCCAGGTAGCCCGTCGCACCGTCGCCAAGTATCGTGAGTCCCTCGGCATCGCACCGTCGAGCGAACGCAAGCGACTGATGTAGCCCCTGGCTGTGCCATAGCGTTTCAGTGGCAGGTGCAATACCTGCCCTTTATGCACGGGCAACAAAGGAGAAGCTGTATGCAAGTCAACATCAGTGGACACCATGTAGAAGTCACCCAGCCGCTGCGTGAGTACGTACTCGAGAAGCTCGCTCGCGTGGAGGGCCACTTCGACAAGATCACCAACGTGCAGGTCATCCTGACAGTCGAGAAGTTGCAGCAGAAGGTCGAGGCGACCCTGCAGATTCCCGGCGGCGAAGTGGTTGCAAACGCCGAAGACAAAGACATGTATGCAGCGATCGACGCCCTGGCTGACAAGCTCGACCGCCAACTGAAAAAACACAAGGAAAAACAGCAAAGCCTGCTGCAAGGTGCAGCCGCCCGCTGATCCCCCTCATCCATGATCCGACTTGAAACCATCCTGACCCCCGGCCGTTCCCTCGTGAACGTGCCGGGCGGCAGCAAGAAGCGTGTGCTCCAGGAAATCGCCACCCTGATCGCCAGGGACGTGACCGAACTGGAAATGGAAGACGTATTCGAGAAACTGGTCGCCCGCGAGAAGCTGGGCTCCACCGGTTTCGGCAATGGCATCGCCATTCCCCACTGCCGGCTCGAAGGCTGCACCGCACCGGTCAGCGCCCTGCTGCACCTGGATGCCCCCATCGACTACGACGCCATCGACGGCGCTCCCGTGGACCTGCTGTTCGTCCTGCTGGTACCGGAAGCCGCCACCGATGCCCACCTTGAACTGCTGCGCCAGATCGCCAGCATGCTCGATCGCAAGGAGGTCCGCGATCGCCTGCGTGCCGCCGACAGCAGCGAGGCCCTGTACCAGGTAGTCCTGGACGCACAGAACGAGCACTGAACATGCGCCTGATCATCGTCAGCGGCCGGTCCGGCTCCGGCAAGAGTACCGCCCTCGACGTGCTGGAAGACAACGGCTACTACTGCATCGACAACCTGCCTGCCGGGTTGTTGCCGCAATTGGCGGAAAATGCGCTGGTCAATACCGAGATGCTGCAACCGAAGGTCGCCGTCTCCATCGATGCACGCAACCTGCCCAGCCATCTGTCGCGATTCCCCGAATTGCTCGAGGAGGCGCGTGCCCGGCATATCCAGTGCGACGTGCTGTACCTGGATGCGGACGAGGAGACCCTGCTCAAGCGCTTCTCCGAGACCCGCCGGCGCCACCCGCTGACCAACGCCGATCGCTCCCTGGCCGAGGCGATCCGCGTCGAGAGCGAACTGCTCGGCCCGATCGCCGACCTGGCGGACCTGAAGATCGACACCACCAGCCTCAACCTCTACCAGTTGCGCGACTCGATCAAGCTGCGCCTGCTCAACCAGCCTGAGCCCGGTACCGCCTTCCTGGTCGAGTCCTTCGGCTTCAAGCGCGGCATGCCTGTGGATGCCGACCTGGTGTTCGATGTGCGCTGCCTGCCCAATCCCTACTGGAAGCCGGAACTGCGTGAGCACTCCGGCCTGGAGCAGCCAGTGATCGACTACCTCGACGCCCAGCCGGATGTCGAGGAGATGTTCCAGGACATCTCCAGCTACCTGCTCAAGTGGCTGCCACGCTTCGCCGCCAGCAACCGCGCCTATGTCACCATCGCCATCGGCTGCACCGGTGGTCACCACCGCTCGGTGTACCTGACCGAACGGCTGGGCCAGCAGTTGCAGCAATCCCTGAAAAACGTCCAGGTCCGCCACCGCGACCTCTAGCCCACAGGACCCGCACCACGATGCCCGCCCGCGAAATCACCATCATCAACAAGCTGGGTCTGCATGCCCGGGCGGCCGCCAAGTTCGTCGGCGTGGCCGGGCGCTTCCCCTGCCAGATCAGGGTGGGCCGCGCACCGGACAAGCTGGTGGATGGCAAGAGCATCATGGCGGTGATGATGCTCGCCGCTGGCAAGGGTACCCAGGTCCACCTGCACACCGAGGGCGAGCAGGATGACGCGGCCATGGATGCATTGGTGGCACTGATCAACAATCGCTTCGACGAAGGCGAATAGCCCCCGGGATTCCCTCGAACCTTTGCGCAACATCTCCTGCCAATTGTCAGGAGCAGGTTCTGTTCGATTGCCTTACCTATATCGGTATGGATTGAAGGCGATCCCATGGAACCACACAAGCAAATCAAGCCTTTGTATTGGGTCGGCAGCAGTAGGAAAGATATTCAGAAACGCCCCGCCGATGTCCAAGATGTCTTCGGTTTTGCCCCGCACTTGGCGCAGGAGGGAGGCAGGCATCCGCAAACGAAGGCCTTGAAAGGCTTCTCAGGCTCGAAGTCGTGGAAGATCATGGCAACAACACCTATCGCGCCGTCTATTCCGCGGCATCAGCGAAACGAAGATGATCGAGTGCCTGGCGCGCCTGGGGCGGGATATACAAATTGTCATCAAGGCCGCCCCGCGCACACGTCGTGAAGGACGCGTGGAAGTGATCTATGCCTGAGCCAACGGCATAAGCAATAAAAGGTACTCCCCACCTTCGCCATGCTCACGACATCGCCGTATCCATCACCATCATCAGGCAGAAGCCGACGCACAGCCCCAGGCTGGCCAAGCGATGATGGCCGTTGCTGCGAGACTCAGGGATGATCTCCTGGGTCACCACCAACAGCATGGCCCCCGCCGCGCAGGCCAGGCCCAGTGGCAGCAGTAGCTCGGCGATGTTCACCAGCCAGGCGCACACCACCGCCGCCAGCGGCTCGACCAACCCGGAAGCGGCCCCGATCAGGAACGCCTTGAAACGTGGCATCCCCGCCCCCGCCAGCACCAGGGCGATCACCAAGCCCTCGGGTACGTCCTGCAGGGCGATACCCATGGCCAGGCTGTCGGCATCGGCCATGCCGCCGCCAGCCGACACACCGATGGCCATGCCTTCCGGGATGTTGTGCGCGATGATGGCAATGACGAACAGCCAGATCCGTGCGGCGATCACCGGCTTGTTCTCGCCACCGACCAAAGCCTCCGGCGAGGCGCCCGACACCTTGAGGTCGACCAGGAACAGGCACAGGGCACCGAACAACAGGCCGAAGCTGATCAGCCCACCGGCGCCCCAAGGGCTGAAGCCAATGGCCTGGGCCGCATCCAGCCCGGGGATGATCAGGGAAAACGCCGTGGCCGCCAGCATCACCCCAGCGCCGAAGCCCAGCAGGGTGTCGGCCAGGGCCACCGGCATGTTGCGGATGACCAGTACCGGCACCGCGCCCAGCGCCGTGCCCAAGGCACACAGCGCTCCGCCCTCGAGGGCGCGCAGCATGCGCGGCTCGAGGTCCAGCCAGGCGATGCCGCGCGCCACCAGCAACGCAGTGCCGACCAACAACAGCAAGGTGCCCAGCGCCAGCCGAAACAGGCGCACACTGCTGACAGACATCACCTCCGAGCGCATACCGGTTCGACTCACTTCAGGGCTTCAAGGTAGCGGCGTTCGACTTCAGTCCAATCGATGACGTTGTAGAACGCACCGATGTATTCCGGACGACGGTTCTGGTACTTCAGGTAATAGGCATGCTCCCAGACGTCCAGGCCGAGGATCGGCGTGTTGCCGTGCATCAAGGGGCTGTCCTGGTTACCGCTGCTCTCCACCACCAGGGTCTTGGCCGGGGTCACGCTGAGCCAGGCCCAGCCGCTGCCGAAGCGGGTCAGCGCAGCCTTGGTGAAAGCCTCCTTGAAGGCCTCGAAGCCACCCAGTTGCTCGTCGATGGCCTTGGCCACCTGGCCCTGGGGCTGGCCACCGCCCTTGGGCGACATCACAGTCCAGAACAAGGTGTGGTTGGCATGGCCGCCGCCCTGGTTGACCACCGCGCCTTGCAGTTGCTCGGGCAGTTGCTTGACCGCGCCCACCAGCTTCTCGACCGGCCATTCGGCCCATTCGGTGCCTTCGATGGCGGCGTTGAGGTTGTTGATGTAGGTCTGGTGGTGCTTGGTGTGGTGGATCTCCATGGTCTGGGTATCGATATGCGGCTCCAGCGCATCGTAGGCATAAGGCAACGCAGGCAAGGTATGGGGCATGTCAATGGATTCCGTAGGCGTGTGAACGATGAATCGGTTCGCGCTGGGCGGCCAGCTCGCTCGCCCCTGGCGCATGGCGATCGAGCAGGCGCTCGGTACGCGGGTACTGGCCGTATTCGGCGATGAACCCCAGCAACTCGGTGTAGGTCCGGCCGCTGTGGCGCAACGCCGCCTCGCGCAGGGCCTGGGGCAGGCGCGGGTCCTGGCTGGCCTGAAGCAAGCGCTGGTGGGCGGCGCACAGGTAGTCGGCGCTCTCATGAGGCTGGTTCAGGCGCAAGTGCAGGTCGGCCAGGTTGTGGTGGGCGATGACGAACGCAGCCACCGCTTCGTCCACGTCATGCCAGCGCTCGAACAGCACCTGGGCCAGCGCCAAGGCCTGCAGGTAGTGTTCCCGGGCATCGACCAGCTCGCCCTGTTCGAACAGGCGGTTGGCGGTTTCCGTGGTGTGTTTCCAGTGCTGCATGACGTGTCTCCTGGGCGGTGCTGGATCAAATACCGCCGGCGGTGAGTTTTTCAGGGTCCAGCAGCGCCTCCAACTGGTCGCGCGACAGGTCAGTGTGCTCCAGCGCCACGTCGATGATCGGGCGCCCCTGCTTGTAGGCAGTCTTGGCGATCTCGGCGGCCTTCAGGTAGCCGATGATCGGGTTCAGCGCGGTGACCAGGATCGGGTTGCGCGACAGCGCCTCCTTGAGCTTGGTCTCGTTGATCTTGAAGCTGGCGATGGCCTTGTCGGAGAGCAGGCGGCTGGCGTTGGCCATCAGCTCGATGCTCTCGAGCAGGTTGCGAGCGATGACCGGCAACATCACGTTGAGCTCGAAGTTGCCCGACTGCCCGGCCACGGCGATGGTCGCGTCGTTGCCGATCACCTGGGCGGCGACCATGGCAGTGGCCTCCGGGATCACCGGGTTGACCTTGCCCGGCATGATCGAGGAGCCCGGCTGCAGGGCCTGCAGCTCGATTTCGCCGAGGCCGGCCAGGGGGCCGGAGTTCATCCAACGCAGGTCGTTGGCGATCTTCATCAAGGCCACGGCGGTGGTCTTGAGCTGGCCGGACAGGGCCACGGCGGTATCCTGGGAGCCGATCAGGGCGAACAGGTTGTCACCGGGGGTGAACTCGACCTGGGTCAGCGCGCTGAGCTGGCGGGCGAAGCCCGCGGCGAACTGCGGATGGGCATTGATCCCGGTGCCCACTGCGGTACCGCCCTGGGCCAGCGATTGCAGGCTCGGCAAAGTCGCCTCGATATGCGCCTGGGCAGCCTTGACTTGGGCAGCCCAGCCACCGAGGACCTGGCTCATGCGCACCGGCATGGCGTCCATCAGGTGGGTGCGGCCGGTCTTGACGTAGGCATGCACCTGGTCAGCCTTGGCTTCGATCACCTGGACCAGGTGACGCAACGCCGGTAGCAGTTGCTCGTGCAGGGCCAGCGCGGCGCTCACGTGGATGGTGGTGGGGATGATGTCGTTGCTGCTCTGACCGCAATTGACGTGGTCGTTGGCATTGACCTTGTCGCCCAGCACGCGGCTGGCCAGGGTGGCGATCACCTCGTTGGCGTTCATGTTCGAGCTGGTGCCCGAGCCGGTCTGGTACACATCCACCGGGAAGTGCCGGATGAAATCCTCGGCCAGCAGTTGCTCCACCGCCTCGACGATGGCTGCGCCCTGCTCGGCGCTCAATTGCTCCAGCTCGACGTTGGCCTTGGCCGCCGCGGCCTTGGCCAGCAGCAGCGCGCGGATGAACTGGGCCGGCATGCGCTGGCCGCTGATCGGGAAGTTGTCGACCGCGCGCTGGGTCTGGGCACCGTACAGCGCCTGGGCCGGCACCTGCAGTTCGCCCATGCTGTCACGCTCGATACGGGTATCACTCATCATCAAGTCCTTGCATCAGTTCATCGGGAGAAATCGAAGGCAGCAGCACGCAATTGGCCAGTTGCAAGGCGTAGGGCTGCCAGCGTTGGTTCTGTTCGCGACGGTCGAGGTTGCGCAGGTCGAGCAACGGACGCCAGGCCTGGTCCAGGCACAGGCAACGCCAGTGCCAGGGCAGCATGCGGTCGCAGGCGGTATCCAGGAGCAGGCGGAACGAGGTCAGGGCCACCGTCCAGGGCGAGGTTTCGGTACAGCACACCAGGTAGCGGCCTTCGGCCAGGTAGTGATCGATCAGCCGGGGCTCGTCGGGTTCGAGGGCACAGCGGATGCGCCGGCTGAGCCAGCGCCAGTTTTCCAGGTAGGGCAGTTCGTGGAGGACGGGTTTCATGAACATCATCGCCGGGTTACTGGATAATGATATTCATTATTAAGTGATAAATAGAATCACTTCAAGAGCAAGGCGAAAACCAACGCCTCGCGCGCCGTGAAAAATCGGCGCGACGACGTGATGATGCTTATTCGAATGTGCCCAATGAAGGGGCTGCTAGGCAGCCCCAATTGACATCACACGGCTTGAGGTTCAGCTACCCGCCACGGTCATCCGCTCGATCAGCACCGAGCCGCTGTGGATGTTGCTGCGGGTTTCGATATCACTGCCAATGGCGACGATTTGCTGGAACATGTCCTTCATGTTACCGGCGATCGTCACTTCCTGGACCGGGAAGCGGATCTCGCCATCTTCCACCCAGAAGCCCGCCGCGCCGCGCGAGTAGTCACCCGTCACCATGTTCAGCCCATGGCCCATCAGTTCGGTCACCAGCAGGCCTCGGCCCATGCGCCGGATCAACGCCGCCTGGTCCTCCACACCATGGCTGACGAACAGGTTGTGCACACCGCCGGCATTGGCCGTGCTCGGCAGGCCCAGCTTGCGGCCCGAATAGGTCCCGAGGAGGTAGGACACCAACTCACCTTTGTCGACGAACGGCTTGGCATAGGTCGCCAGGCCGTCACCATCGAACGCGGCGCTGCCCAGGGCCCGCGGCAGGTGCGGACGCTCGTCGATGGTCAGCCAGGTCGGGAACAGGCGCTGGCCGATGGCACCGTCGAGGAACGACGACTTGCGGTACAGGTTGCCGCCGGAAATGGCCGACAGGAAGCTGCCGAACAGGCCGCCCGCCAGCTCGGCGGAAAACAGCACCGGCACCTCGCAGGTCGGCACCGGACGCGCGCCAAGGCGGCTGGCGGCACGCTGGGCGGCACGCTGGCCGATGCTGCGCGGGTCGGCCAGCAAGTGGCCCTGGCGATTGACGTCGTACCAATAGTCACGCTGCATTTGCCCCTCGCCCTCGGCGATCATCACGCAACTGAGGCTATGGCGGGTGGAGGCATAGCCGCCGATGAAGCCATGGCTGTTGCCATACACCCGACAACCCTGGTGGGTATTGAGGGTGGTACCGTCGGCGTTGCGGATGCGTGGGTCGGCCTCGAAAGCCGCCGCCTCGCAGGCCAGCGCCTTCTCGATGGCCTGCTCGGGGCTGATGTCCCAGTCGTGGTAAAGGTCGAGGTCGGGGATATCCCGGGCCATCAGCGCCGCGTCGGCCAGCCCCGCGCAATTATCCTCGGACGTATGCTGGGCGATGGCCAGGGCGGCGGCCACGGTCTCGCGGATCGCCTCCGGGCCGCTCGCCGAGGTACTGGCCGAACCTTTGCGCTGGCCGACATACAGGGTGATGCCAAAGCCCTGGTCGCGATTGAACTCGACCGTTTCGACTTCACGCTGACGTACCGTGGTGGACAGGCCCTGCTCCAGCGACACCGCCACCTCGCAGGCGCTGGCACCCTGGCGGCGCGCTTCGGCGATGATCGCTTCGACCTGTTCCTGCAACGCCGGCAGGTCCTTGGGGCCTACGCTCTGGACTGCACTCATGGTTCTCTCCACTCAAAATTCTGCGTACGGCTTGGGTCATTCTACGACCGGACCGGACAAGCGGCCCCCGACTGGTTATCATGGCGGCGTTTTCCAGCGGACTGCCACCATGGTTGATTCTTACGACGACGCCTTCGACGGCGAAAAAAGCAAAACCCAGATCAAGCGCGAACTGCACGCGCTGGTCGAGCTCGGCGAGCGTCTCACCACGCTCAAGGCCGACACCCTGGCGCGCCTGCCCTTGACCGATGGGCTGCGCAAGGCGCTGGCCGAGTCCGTCAAGCACACCGCGCATGGCGCCCGCAAACGCCACATGTCGTTCGTCGGCAAGCTGATGCGCGACCAGGACCTCGACGCCATTCATGCCGTGCTCGAGCAGATCGACAGCTCGAGCCGCCAGTACAACGAACGTTTCCACAACCTCGAGCGCTGGCGCGACCGACTGGTCGATGGCACCGATGAAGACCTCGAGCGCTTCATCAACGAGTACCCCGAGGCCGATCGCCAGCACCTGCGCTCGCTGATCCGCCATGCCCAGCACGAGAAGGCGCGGAACAAGCCGCCTGCCGCCGCGCGCAAGGTCTTCAAGTACATCCGCGACCTCGACGAAACCCAGCGCGGCCTGCGCTGAGGCCCGTCTCGGGGCTGTCACGCAGCCCCTCGCGGGAACGGCTGCGTGTCGCGAAAGGACTGCATGGCGGCCCCGACTTTTTCACGCTCCCGTACCACCCACCGTGATGGCATCGAGTTTCAGGGTCGGTTGGCCAACGCCGACCGGCACCGATTGCCCATCCTTGCCACAGGTTCCCACACCACTGTCCAAGGCCAGGTCGTTGCCGACCATCGACACTCGGCTCATGGCCTCCGGGCCGTTACCGATCAGGGTCGCGCCCTTGACTGGCGCGGTGATCTTGCCGTCCTCGATCAGGTAGGCCTCGCTGGTGGAGAACACGAACTTGCCGCTGGTGATATCCACCTGCCCACCGCCGAGGTTGGCGCAATACAGGCCTTTCTTCACCGAGGCGATGATCTCCTGCGGATCGCTGTCGCCGGCCCGCATGTAGGTGTTGGTCATGCGCGGCATCGGCAGGTGCGCGTAGGACTCGCGGCGCCCGTTGCCGGTGACGGCCATGCCCATCAGCCGGGCATTGAGCTTGTCCTGCATGTAGCCCTTGAGGATGCCGTTCTCGATCAGCGTGGTGCATTCCGTCGGCGTCCCTTCGTCATCGACGCTCAGCGAACCACGGCGGCCTTCCAAGGTGCCATCGTCGACGATGGTGCACAGCGTCGACGCTACCTTTTCACCGATGCGCCCGCTGTAGGCCGAGCTGCCCTTGCGGTTGAAGTCGCCTTCCAGGCCATGCCCCACCGCCTCGTGCAACAGTACGCCGGACCAGCCCGGACCGAGCACCACCGGCAAGGTACCCGCCGGTGCCGGCTTGGCCTCGAGGTTGACCAGCGCCTGGCGCAGCGCCTCTCGGGCATAGCCCATGACCCGCTCCTCGGTGAAATAGCGGTAGTCGGTACGCCCACCGCCGCCCTGGCCACCTCGCTCGCGCCGACCGTTCTGCTCGACGATCACGCTGACGTTGAAGCGCACCAGCGGACGTACGTCGGCGGCCAGGCTGCCATCAGCGGCAGCCACCAGGATGCGTTCCCAGACCCCGGCCATGCTCACGGTGACCTGCTGGATCCTTGGGTCCAGGGCCCGGGTGGCAGCATCGACACGCTTGAGCAGCTCGACCTTTTCCGACCTGCTCAGCACGTCCAAGGGGTTGTCCGCGGCATACAGGGGCGTCACCTCCTGGCTGCGAAACGCCTGCACACGGCCCTCCTGGCCGGCACGGGAAATCGAGCGGGCAGCACGAGCCGCCGAGGTCAGGGCCTCGAGGTTGATCGCGTTGCTGTAGGCGAAGCCGGTCTTCTCGCCAGATTGGGCCCGCACGCCCACGCCCTGGTCGAGGTTGAAACTGCCTTCCTTGACGATGCCGTCCTCCAGGGCCCAGGTTTCCGAGATCTGGCCCTGGAAATACAGGTCGGCGGCGTCGATACCGGGGCCGGCCAACTCGCCCAGCACAGCCTGCAGGCTGTCCAGGGTCAGTCCGCCCGGGGCCAGGAGCTGCTCGCTGACGGTGGATAACATCTGGCTCATAGTCACTCCGAGGTGTGCGCAGGCCGCAAGGCGTCCTGCGAGAAAAAGCGCCGGTGCAAGGCGACCGGCATTCGCGCCCGTATGGACGCCTGTTCATCGATATCGCGCTCGGCCAGCAAAACGCCTTCGCCGCGCGCCTGTTCGGCGACGATCCGCCCCCAAGGGTCGATGATCGCCGCATGGCCGTGGGTTTCCCGCGGCCCTGGATGGGTGCCGCCCTGGGCCGCGGCCAGCAGGTAGCACTGAGTTTCGATGGCCCGGGCGCGGATCAGCACCTCCCAGTGGGCCGCGCCGGTCACCGCGGTGAAGGCCGAGGGCGCACTGATCAGCTCTGCCCCGGCAGCGCGCAGGGCGCTGTACAGCTCGGGGAAACGCAGGTCGTAGCACACCGAGAGGCCCAGACGCCCCACCGGGGTGTCGGCGACGACCACCTGGCCGCCATGGGCATAGTCGTCGGACTCCCGGTAACGGCCACGGCTGTCCGCGACATCCACGTCGAACAGGTGCAGCTTGTCGTAGCGCGCCGCCAGCTCGCCATGCTCGTCGACCAGCAGCGAGCAGGCGTGGGCCTTGGCATCGGGCTGGCCGACCGGCGGTAACGGCAGGGTACCGGCGACAATCCATAACCTGAGGTCGCGAGCCGTGCGTTTCAACCATGGCAGGATCGGCCCCTCGCCCATGGCCTCGGCCCGGCCTATCGCGGCCGCATCGCGCCGGCCCATGGCGACGAAGTTCTCCGGCAGCACTGCCAACCTAGCGCCGCCGAAGGCAGCCTGCTCCAGCAGGGCCGTGGCACGTTGCAGGTTGGCCAGCACATCGTCCTGGCTGACCATCTGGATGACCGCTGACTTCATTGACGTTTCTCGAAAGGTTTCACAAATGTGATTCTAGGCTCTTTCCATGGGCCCTCGATGCGGTAGTGCACGCTGGCGAAGCGGGCCACGCGATCGCCGATCAGGCGGTCGACCAGAAACAGCGCGCCACCGACTGCCGGCGCCCCGACGATCAGTGCGGCCAGGGGCAGGTTATTGGTCACCGGCAGGGTCACCTGCAGGTTGGCATCGACCCGGTCGCGGACCATGTCCAGGGTGCCGTCGAGTTCGAAATTGCTCGATGGCCCGGTGATGGTGATCGGCTCACGGGTCACGTAGACCCCATTGCTGGCCACCAGCAGGCCCTTGAGCCGATCGTAGGCCAGGCCCTTGTCGAACAGGTCGGAGAAGTCCAGGCGCAGGCGGCGGCCGATGGAGTTGAAATTGAGCAGGCCGAACACCCGCAGGGCCTGGGCACTGCCCTCCACCTCTATGAACTGGCCACTACGCAGGGCCGCGTCGAGGCTGCCGGAGAAGCGCTGGAGACCGACCCAGGCTGGCGAGCCCGGCCAGCGGCCATCCACGTCGAGGCGGAAGTCACGGCTGGTGACGGTCGGGGCAAAGCCCCAGCCCTTGAGCACCTCGGCAAGGTTCTTGCCCTCCAGGCGCCCCTTGTACCAGCTGGCGCTACGCCCCGGCTCGCCCTCCCAGCCACCGCTACCGCCGATGCGCAGGCCCTTGAGGTCGAGGTCGATATCGTTCAGCGAAACGCCACGCGCGGTCGGCCGCAGCTTCACCGCTGCGCGGCCGTACAGGTCGTCGCCGCGGAACAACTTGTCGATGGTCAGGTCGAGGGACGGCGCCTTGCGCGGATCGAAGGAAGCCAATGGGTCAGGCGCATCCTCGGCCTGGACCTGGGCCGGGTTGGCCGCGGGCAGGCGCAGGGTCTGCAGGCGCACGCTCATGGGCGCGGCCTTGGCATCCGGGATGCGGGCATTGCCGATGACCTCCCGGCTGTCCAGCCGCAGGTCCCAGGCCGCGCTGCCCCGGGCCAGGCGAACCACAGCCTGGTTCAGGTCCAGGCCGAAGGCCTTCAGTTGACCGATGCTCAGGTCGACACCCAGCAGGTTCTGTCGGGCATTGTCACCCGGCGCCTGGCCGGCGAAGCGCTCCAGTTGCTGCTGCCAGGGCGCCACGTCCAGGCTTTCGAGCCGGCCACGCACGCGCAGGCCCTGGCCGGGGGGCAGCAGCGCATTGCCGCTGCCGAGCAACAGTTCGCCACGGCCCTGGGCCAGCTTGTCGGCCGGCGCGGCATAGGCCAGACGGGCCAGGTCGGCATAACCGGCGTCGAAGCGTCGCTCCTCGCCCTGCAGGGTCATGCTGAAGCGGCTGTCACGGGTGTCCGCCGCAGCCTTGCCGAACGGTGCCGGCAGGTCGATGGCCAGGCCCTTGAGCGTGGAGTTGACCGTCAACCGGTTGTCGCGGGCGCCAAGGCTCAGTTGCAAGCGGTATGGCAGGTCACCCGAGGCCGGCAGCGGCTGCCCGAACTGCAACCAGTCGGTCAACGTCTTGAGCGCCACCTGGCCGCTGGCATCGATACGGGTCTGCATCTGACCGGGCCGGCCTTCGGCGACGATCTGCGCGGTGACCGGCTTGCCGAATGCCTGCAGGCTGATGCCCTTGCCACTCAGGCCCTTGTCCAGGTCGAAGCTGAAGTCGCCCTTCAGACGGCTCAGTTCCAGGGTCGGCGGCGCCACCTTGAGGCGGGCATTGGCGGTGGCGAAGTCCACCCGCACCTTGGGATGCAGGCCATGGGCCAGGGGAATGTCGAGCTTGACCTTGCCCTTGAGCGGCCCCTCGCCTTCCCAACCGGCGAAGATCTCGCCGGTACCGATCGGCGCTTGCTGGAGGATCTTCAGGCCATCGCCCAGATGGCCATCGAAGTCGCCCTCCAGGTACAGGTGGCTGTGCTGGTCGCCTTCGACATGGGGGATGTCGACGCTGACGTCGCTGACCTGGGTGTCGAGCAGCAAGCCACGCTTGGCCTTGATGCGCACGCCGCTGTCCTCGATGTAGACATCGCCATCGACCTGCTGCACCTGCGGCCAGCCAGGCTGGAAGTCCAGTGACGCATCGCGCACCTTGAAGAACAGGCTGATGCTGCGCGCCTGCGGCGGCGCACCATGGTTCAGCGAACCCTGGTACTGGAAGTAGCCTTCGTCGACGGTGCCCTTGACGATAGCGCTGCGCAGCCACTCGTCGACCGCCGGGCTGAGCACCTCGGGCAGGTACTTGGCGGTGTAGCGCCCGTCGCCTTCGGTCAGGCCCACGCGCAGGTCCATGTAGTCCTCGCGCCCTTCCTCGAACAGTAGGCGGATGAGGAAGTCGGCGGCAATCTTGCCCTCCTCCCCCAGCACCTTGATATACGGCGCAACCAGGGTGAAGCCGTCCTTGTCCAGTTGCCAGGTGAGCCGGGCGTTGGCCTTCTGGTAGTGCCAGGGTTTGGCGAAGATCGGGTACAGGTGCAGCATGAAGGCGTCGCTATCCAAGCGCAGCTCGCCGTGTCCGAGGTCGCCGCTGATGCTGCCGTTCACGTTGCCGGCCGCCGGCGCCCCGTGATAGGCGTCGAAACCGACCTTCTCCAGGTTGGCGGCGAAGCTCAGACGCTGGTCGCCCTCGGCCTTGGGGCGGATGTCCAGGCGCACGTTGCGCAGGGCACCGGTCACCTTGAGGGCATCGACCACGGTCATGACGTTGTCCGGCAACGGTGCCAGGGCGTCGACCAGCGGTGTCAGCGGCGTCAGGTCGAGGCGATCGGCCTGGACCTGCCAGTTTTCCTGGCTCGGATCAGTGCCTGACCGTTGTTGCAGTTGCAGGTGGGTTTCCCAGCGGGTCTCGCCGATGCTGGCCGCGAGCGAGTCCACGGTGACGTCGAAGCCGTCCTTGCCCCGCCGAAGCCAGGCGTTCAGGGCAAGGTTGTCGAGGGTGACGGCCTTACGCCCGACGTGGGCGCCCTGCAACTGCGGTGCATTGAGGCGGGCCACCGCGCGCTGCAGTTGTCCTTTGTTCCAATCGATCCAGAACTCGCCACCGGCGCGCAGCGTCGTGGCCTGCCACGGCCCCAGCAGGCGCGGCGGCAACCAGCGGGCCCAGTCGCTTTGCGGCAGGCTCAGGTAGGCCTCGAGCCGACTGTCGCGCCAGTTGCCGGGTACGGCACGACCACGCAGGCTGGCGGCCAGGGGCTGGCCATCGGGCAGAGTGGCCCGCAGGTCCAGCACCTGGCGCGAGGCGCCGGCGCGCAAGCCCGCACTGACGTAGGTGAGGGTCAAGGGGTCGCGTTGCCAAGGGTGGAGGGTGACCTGGCTGTCGAACACATCGATGCGGCCCAGTTGCCCCAGGCTGCGCAGGACCTGCGCCGGATCCGTCGGGGTGTCATCCTTGCGTGGCAGGCCTTCGAGCACCCAGGCGCCCTGTTCGTCCTCGCGCAGGATCAGTTGCAGGCCGCCGAGCTGGACGTTCGCCAGGCGCAGCTCGCGCGCCTTGAGGCTGGCCCACAGGTCCGGCACCACCTTGACGTCGTCCAGGCGCAAGGCCGCGGCGTCCTCGCCCAGTTGCAGGTCACGTACCTGCAACACTGGCGCCAGGCCGCTCCAACGACCTTCCAGGGCACCGATATGTACCGGCAGGCCCAGGGCCTGCTCGGCCTTGATCTCGGCGTCGGCACGGTACTCGGCCACCAGGGGGGTCAATTGCCGGCCGAGGCTGACATACAGCGCCACCAGCACCGCGAACAGGGCGCAGAGCCCCAGCCCCCAACGGGTCAAGGCGATCAGAACGCGGGTCAGACGTCCCATGGCCATGGCCCTCCAAGTCGTGCCTTAACTATGGCTCGGTGCCGTGGCTTTGCCAGTGCGTCCGAGCGCCGTGGGTGTTCATAACGCGTCAGAGCAACACCACATCGTACTGTTCCTGGGAATACATGGACTCCACCTGGAAACGGATGGTTCGGCCAATGAAAGCCTCGAGCTCCGCGACGTTGCCAGATTCCTCGTCGAGCAGGCGATCGACCACCTTCTGGTTGGCCAGCACCCGGTAACCCTCGGCCTGGTAGGCCCGGGCCTCACGGAGGATCTCGCGGAAGATCTCGTAGCACACGGTCTCGGGTGTCTTCAGCTTGCCACGCCCCTGGCAGGCGATGCAGGGCTCGCAGAGCACCTGCTCGAGGCTCTCGCGGGTGCGCTTGCGGGTCATCTGTACCAGGCCCAACTCGGTGATGCCGATGATGTTGGTCTTGGCATGGTCGCGCTCGAGCTGCTTCTCCAGGGTCCGCAGGACCTGGCGCTGGTGCTCTTCGTCCTCCATGTCGATGAAGTCGATGATGATGATCCCGCCGATATTGCGCAGGCGCAGTTGCCGGGCGATGGCGGTGGCCGCCTCGAGGTTGGTCTTGAAGATGGTTTCCTCGAGGTTGCGGTGGCCGACGAAGGCGCCGGTGTTGACGTCGATGGTGGTCATCGCCTCGGCCGGGTCGACCACCAGGTAGCCGCCGGACTTGAGCGGCACCTTGCGTTCCAGGGCACGCTGGATCTCGTCCTCGACGCCATAGAGGTCGAAGATGGGCCGCTCGCCCGGGTAGTGTTCCAGGCGGTCGGCGATCTCAGGCATCAGCTCGCCGACGAATTGCGTGGTTTTCTGGAAGGTTTCCCGGGAGTCGATGCGGATCTTCTCGATCTTCGGGTTGACCAGGTCGCGCAGGGTACGCAAGGCCAGGCCCAGGTCCTCGTAGATCACCAACGGCGCACCGCAGGTCTTGATCTGGCTGCCGATCTGCTCCCACAGGCGGCGCAGGTAGCGGATATCCTGGAGAATCTCTTCGGCGCGGGCGCCCTCGGCGGCAGTGCGCAGGATGAAGCCGCCGGCATCGCGGATATCCTCCTGCTCCATGCAGTCGCTGACCACCTGTTTGAGGCGATCGCGCTCGGCTTCGTCCTCGATCTTCAGGGAGATACCGACATGACTGCTGCGCGGCATGTACACCAGGTAGCGCGACGGGATCGATAGCTGGGTGGTCAGGCGTGCGCCCTTGGTGCCGATCGGGTCCTTGGTCACCTGCACCACCAGGGCCTGGCCCTCGTGGACCAGCGCGGTGATGGTCTCCACCGCCGAACCTTCGCGCTGGGAGATCTCCGATGCGTGGATGAAGGCGGCGCGCTCCAGGCCGATGTCGACGAAGGCCGCCTGCATGCCCGGCAGCACCCGCACCACCTTGCCCTTGTAGATGTTGCCGACGATGCCGCGGCGCTGGGTGCGTTCGACATGCACCTCCTGCAGCACGCCGTTTTCCACCACTGCCACGCGTGACTCCATCGGGGTGATGTTGATCAGGATCTCTTCACTCATGGCAGGCTCTCGTCAAAGGTCTCAGGTAATGATGGATCGCTGGCGGATAGCTGGCTAGCGCGGTGCTGAATCCTCATGTTGCTGCCAGCAGGCGATGGCGAATTGCGCCAGCAGGTCGGCCGTCTCGCTCAAGGGCAGACCGACCACCGCCGAATAGCTGCCGACGAGGCTCGTGACGAAGACCGCCCCCAGCCCCTGGATGGCGTAGCCACCGGCCTTGTCCAGCGGCTCGCCAGTGGCCCAGTAGCGCTCGGCCTCCTGCGCACCGATGGCACGCATGCGCACGTTGCTCGCCACACAGGCGCTCAGGCAACGCTGGTCATCGCTCAGGGCGACGGCGGTGAGTACCTGGTGTTCACGATTGGAAAGCTCGGCCAGCATGGCCAAGGCGTGTTCGCGATCTTGCGGCTTGCCAAGGATGCGACCATCGAGCACCACGGCGGTGTCGGCGCCCAGCACCACCCCTGGCCCGCTTACCTGGGCCAGCCCGGCTGCGGCCTTGGCCCGGGCCAGGCGCTCGACGTACTCGGCCGCGCCTTCGCCAGGCCGCGGGGTCTCGTCGATGGGTGCACTGACGGTGGTGAACGGCACGCCGATCTGGGTCAGCAGTTCACGACGGCGCGGCGAGCCAGAGGCCAGATACAGCGGAATCATGTCGACATCTCCCTGTCAGCGGCGATGATGGCCGTCAGTTGATGTGCAGGCGGCGGCGCAGATCGCGCAGGGCGAAGCTGATCCATGGCCAGAGCAACGCGCTGATCACCGCCGACCAGACCAGCGCCAGGGTCGGCAAGCGATTGCCGGTCAGGGCGCTGAGCCACAGCTGGATCAGTTGGGCGATACCGAAGATCACCAGGATCACCAGGCTCTGCTGCCACATGGGGAACATACGCAGGCGCTGTTGCAGCGACAGCACCAGGAAGGTGATCAGGGTCAGGATCAGGGCGTTCTGACCCAGCAAGGTGCCATACAGGACGTCCTCGGCCAGGCCCAGGACGAAGGCCGTGGTCATGCCGACCTTGTGCGGCACCGCCAGGGCCCAGAAGGACACCAGCAAGGCCAGCCACATGGGCCGGAACACTTCCATGAACTGGGGCATGGGCGACACGCTGAGCAACAGGCCGATCACGAAGGTCAGCCAGATGGCCCAGCCGTTCTTGCTGCGCGAACCTGCCATCATTCTCTCCCGGGGGTATTCGGCGCCGCGGGGGCCGCTGCCGGGCTGACAGGGGCCGCGCCTGGGGCGGCGGGGGCGGGGGTTGCCGGCGCGGCGGGTACGGCGCCCGGCGTGGTGGCGGACGGGGCAGGCGTGCCCTGCCCACCGTCGCCCGTGGCCTGGCCGTTGCCTGCCGCATCCTTGCGGTCAGCCTCTTCCTGGGCGATCGCCGCCTCCGTGGCACGCTGTTCCGGCGAACGCCGGTCGCTGAATACCAGCAGCATGTAGCGGCTACGGTTGAGCGCTGCGGTGGGAATGGCGCGGACGATGGCGAACGGCTGGCCGGAGTCGTGGATCACCTCGTTGACCGTGGCCACCGGGTAGCCGGCCGGGAAGCGCTGGCCCATGCCGGAGCTGACCAGCAGGTCGCCTTCCTTGATATCGGCGGTGTCGGCCACATGACGCAGCTCCAGGCGCTCCGGGTTGCCGGTGCCGCTGGCGATGGCGCGCAAACCGTTGCGGTTGACCTGCACCGGGATGCTATGGGTGGTATCGGTCAGCAGCAGCACCCGCGAAGTGTAGGGCATCAGCTCGACCACCTGGCCCATCAGGCCACGGGCGTCGAGTACCGGCTGGCCGAGGAACACGCCGTCGCGCTCGCCCTTGTTGATCAGGATGCGATGGGTGAAGGGGTTGGGGTCGACACCGATCAGCTCGGCCACCTCCACCTTCTCGTTGACCAGCGCCGAGGAGTTGAGCAGCTCGCGCAGGCGCACGTTCTGCTCGGTCAGGGCCGCCAGCTTCTGCAGGCGCCCCTGCAGCAGCAGGGCCTCGGTCTTGAGTTTCTCGTTCTCGGCGATCAGTTCGGTGCGGCTGCCGAACTGGCTGGCCACGCCCTGAAACAGGCGTTGCGGCAGGTCGGTGACCCAATAGGACTCCATCAGCACCAGCCCCATCTGGCTGCGCACCGGTTTGAGCACGGCAAAGCGCGAGTCGACCACCATCAGCGCGACCGACAGCACCACCAGCACGAGCAGACGAACGCCCAGCGAAGGGCCCTTGGAGAAAAGCGGTTTAATGGGCCGTTCCTCGTGGACGACGTTTCAGGAGGTCATTGGACATGGGGCAATGCACCGGCCTGCTTGCGGGTTGACGGAAACGACGCCCGGACGGACGCCAGCCCAGCACATACAGGTAGCACTGCGGGTGCTACCTGTAAACCGGGCGTTGACACTGCCAGGTGACGGACAGCGCCTGGGCTCACTCGCTGGAGAGCAGGTCCATGGCGTGCTTGTCCATCATTTCCAGCGCACGGCCACCGCCACGGGCGACGCAGGTCAGCGGGTCTTCGGCGACGATCACCGGCAGGCCGGTTTCCTGGGCCAGCAGCTTGTCCAGGTCGCGCAACAGGGCGCCACCACCGGTCAGCACCAGGCCGCGCTCGGCGATGTCCGAGGCCAGCTCGGGCGGCGACTGCTCCAGGGCGCTCTTGACCGCCTGGACGATGGTCGCCAGCGACTCCTGCAAGGCCTCGAGCACTTCGTTGGAGTTGAGGGTGAAGGCACGCGGCACGCCTTCGGCCAGGTTGCGGCCACGCACGTCGACTTCGCGGACTTCGCCGCCCGGGTAGGCGGTGCCGATTTCCTGCTTGATGCGCTCGGCGGTGGACTCGCCGATCAGGCTGCCGTAGTTGCGGCGCACGTAGGTGACGATGGCTTCGTCGAAACGATCGCCGCCGACCCGCACGGACTCGGCGTAGACGACGCCGTTCAGGGAAATCAGGGCGATCTCGGTGGTACCGCCACCGATGTCGACGACCATCGAGCCGCGGGCCTCTTCAACGGGCAGGCCGGCACCGATGGCGGCGGCCATCGGCTCTTCGATCAGGAACACTTCACGGGCACCGGCACCCAGGGCCGACTCGCGAATGGCGCGGCGCTCGACCTGGGTCGACTTGCACGGTACGCAGATCAGCACGCGTGGGCTGGGCTGCAGGAAGCTGTTCTCGTGGACCTTGTTGATGAAGTACTGCAACATTTTTTCACAAACGCTGAAATCGGCGATCACGCCATCCTTCATCGGACGAATGGCGGCAATGTTGCCGGGCGTGCGACCCAGCATGCGCTTGGCCTCGGTACCGACTGCGACGACGCTTTTCTGGTTGCCGTGGGTACGGATGGCAACGACCGAGGGCTCATTCAGGACGATACCGCGCTCACGCACGTAAATAAGGGTGTTGGCAGTCCCCAGGTCGATGGACAGATCGCTGGAAAACATGCCACGCAGTTTCTTGAACATGGGAAAGTGACCCTAGGCAAAGCGTGGGTAAAAAAGTGCGGCAAACTCTAACAATGGCAGGGATTTTGGGCAAGGAGCCAATATGTTAAATTGGCAGTTTTTCCGAGCACGCCAGCAGATGATCGCGGCCGTATGACCGCCAGAATGCCGGCATGTTCCTCATCGCGGACCCCATCCGTTCCGTTTCTCCTGGAGATCCCCATGGCGCTTCAACGCTGCGACGTGGAAAAGATCGCCCATCTGGCCCGCCTGGGCCTGAATGAAGGCGAACTGCCACGCATTACCGATGCCTTGAACAGTATTCTCGGGCTGGTCGACCAGATGCAAGCTGTCGACACCAGCGGTATCGAACCCCTGGCCCACCCCCTGGAGGCCAGCCAGCGCCTGCGCCCCGACCAGGTCACCGAAAGCAACCAGCGCGATGCCTACCAGGCCATCGCCCCGGCGACCGAGAACGGTCTGTACCTGGTTCCGAAAGTCATCGAGTAAGGGATAGAGCCTGCCATGCATCAATTGACCCTGGCCGAGATCGCCCGCGGACTCGCCGACAAGTCGTTTTCCTCCGAAGAGCTGACCGCCGCCCTGCTGGCGCGCATCCAGCAACTCGACCCGCAGATCAACAGCTTCATCAGCGTCACCGAGGAGCTGGCCCTGCAACAGGCCCGTGCCGCCGACGCCCGCCGCGCCGCCGGCGAGGGCGGCGCCCTGCTCGGTGCGCCGATCGCCCACAAGGACCTGTTCTGCACCCAAGGCATCCGCACCAGCTGCGCCTCGAAGATGCTCGACAACTTCAAGGCGCCCTATGACGCCACCGTGGTCGCCAAGCTGGCCGAAGCCGGCATGGTCACCCTGGGCAAGACCAACATGGACGAGTTCGCGATGGGCTCGGCCAACGAGTCCAGCCATTACGGCGCGGTGAAGAACCCGTGGAACCTCGAGCACGTTCCTGGCGGCTCGTCGGGCGGCTCGGCTGCCGCCGTGGCCGCGCGCCTGTTGCCGGCCGCCACCGGCACCGATACCGGCGGCTCGATCCGCCAGCCGGCGGCCCTGACCAACCTCACCGGCCTCAAACCGACCTACGGCCGCGTCTCGCGCTGGGGCATGATCGCCTACGCCTCGAGCCTCGACCAGGGCGGCCCGATGGCGCGCACCGCCGAGGACTGCGCCCTGCTGCTGCAAGGCATGGCCGGCTTCGATGCCAAGGACTCCACCAGCATCGACGAGCCGGTACCGGACTACAGCGCCGCGCTGAACGGCTCGCTGGAAGGCCTGCGCATCGGCCTGCCGAAGGAATACTTCGGCGCCGGCCTCGACTCGCGCATCGCCGACCTGGTCCAGGCCAGCGTCAAGGAGCTGGAAAAGCTCGGCGCGGTGGTGAAGGAAATCAGCCTGCCGAACATGCAGCACGCCATCCCGGCCTACTACGTGATCGCCCCGGCAGAGGCTTCCTCCAACCTGTCACGCTTCGACGGCGTACGCTTCGGCTATCGCTGCGAGGCGCCCAAGGACCTCACCGACCTGTACAAGCGCTCGCGTGGCGAAGGCTTCGGCGCCGAGGTGCAGCGGCGCATCATGGTCGGCACCTATGCCCTGTCGGCTGGCTACTATGACGCCTACTACCTCAAGGCGCAGCAGATCCGCCGCCTGATCAAGAACGACTTCATGGCCGCCTTCGAAGAGGTCGACCTGATCCTTGGCCCGACCACGCCGAACCCAGCCTGGAAGCTCGGCGCCAAGAGCAGCGATCCGGTCGCCGCCTACCTCGAGGACGTCTACACCATCACCGCCAACCTGGCGGGCCTGCCGGGCCTGTCGATGCCCGCCGGCTTCGTCGATGGCCTGCCGGTGGGCGTGCAGTTGCTGGCCCCGTACTTCCAGGAAGGCCGCCTGCTCAACGTCGCGCACCGCTACCAGCAAGTCACCGACTGGCACACCCGCGCCCCCAACGGCTTCTGAGGAATTCACACATGCAATGGGAAGTTGTGATCGGGCTGGAGATTCATACCCAGCTCGCCACCCAGTCGAAGATCTTCTCCGGCAGCGCCACCACCTTCGGCTCCGAGCCGAACACCCAGGCCAGCCTGGTCGACCTGGGGATGCCCGGCGTGCTGCCGGTGCTCAACCAGGAAGCCGTGCGCATGGCCTGCATGTTCGGCCTGGCGATCAATGCCCAGATCGGCAAGCGCAACGTGTTCGCGCGCAAGAACTACTTCTACCCCGACTTGCCCAAGGGCTATCAGATCAGCCAGATGGACCTGCCGATCGTCGGCAAGGGCTACCTGGACATCGCCCTGGAGGACGGCACCATCAAGCGCGTCGGCATCACCCGCGCGCACCTGGAGGAAGACGCCGGCAAGAGCCTGCATGAAGACTTCAGCGGCTCCACCGGCATCGACCTGAACCGCGCCGGCACCCCGCTGCTGGAGATCGTGTCCGAGCCGGACATGCGCAGCGCCAAGGAGGCCGTGGCCTACGTCAAGGCGATCCACGCCCTGGTGCGCTACCTCGGGATCTGCGACGGCAACATGGCCGAGGGCTCGCTGCGCTGCGACTGCAACGTCTCGGTACGCCCCAAGGGCCAGGCCGAGTTCGGTACCCGCTGCGAGATCAAGAACGTCAACTCGTTCCGCTTCATCGAGAAAGCGATCAACTACGAGATCCAGCGCCAGATCGACCTGATCGAGGACGGCGGCACGGTGGTGCAGGAAACCCGCCTGTACGACCCGAACAAGGACCAGACCCGCTCCATGCGCAGCAAGGAGGAAGCCAACGACTACCGTTACTTCCCCGACCCGGACCTGCTGCCGGTGGTCATCGAGGACAGCTTCCTGGAAACCGTCCGCGCTGGCCTGCCGGAGCTGCCGCAACAGAAGGTCGAGCGCTTCCAGAGCCAGTACGGCCTGTCGGCCTACGATGCCAACGTGCTGGCGGCCAGCCGCGAGCAGGCCGACTACTTCGAGAAGGTCGCCAGCATCGGCGGCGACGCCAAGCTGGCCGCCAACTGGGTGATGGTCGAGCTGGGCAGCCTGCTCAACAAGCTGGGCGTGGAGATCGACCAGGCGCCGGTCAGCGCCGAGCAGCTCGGCGGCATGCTGCTGCGCATCCGCGACAACACCATCAGCGGCAAGATCGCCAAGACCGTGTTCGAGGCCATGGCCGCCGGTGAAGGCGACGCCGACAGCATCATCGAGAGCCGCGGCCTCAAGCAGGTCACCGATACCGGCGCGATCGACAAGATGCTCGACGAAGTGCTCGCCGCCAACGCCGAGCAGGTCGAACAGTACCGCGCCGCCGACGAGGCCAAGCGCGGCAAGATGTTCGGCTTCTTCGTCGGCCAGGCGATGAAGGCCTCCAAGGGCAAGGCCAACCCGGGGCAAGTGAACCAATTGCTCAAGGCCAAGCTCGAAGGGTAATCGTTTTACCCCTGTAGCCCGACGAGGGCCCCGCCCTCGTTCACGGGACGAGCCCGCTCCCACAGGTTCCCCGCCCCCTGGGCCTTTCGGGAACCAGTGGGAGCGGGCTCGCTCCGCGATGGGCCGCAAAGGATGCAGTCTCGGAGCCTTCGACTTGACAAGACACGCCCTCAGCGCCCTGGCGCTCCTCTTCCTGCTGGCCGGCTGCGCCAGCCACGACATCGACCCCCGCGGCTACGACCAGTCCGGCACGGCCTCCTGGTACGGCTCACGCCACCACGGCAAGCGCACCGCCAGCGGCGAACCCTTCAACCAGCACGGCCTGACCGCCGCCCACCGCAGCCTGCCCTTCGGCAGCCGGGTGCGGGTCACCAACCTTGCCAACCAGCGCAGCGTGGTGGTGCGCATCAACGACCGCGGTCCGCACACTCGCGGCCGGCTGATCGACCTGTCGCGCGCCGCGGCAGAAAAAATCGGCATGCTCCGTAGCGGAACGGCGCGCGTCCGGGTACAAGGTCTGAGCAACTGAGCCGACAGGAGTCTCGACCATTTTCGACCTGGCCACCCTCCCCACCTTCAGCCTCCTGCAACTGGGCCTGGGCCTCGTGTTGCTGGTGATCGGCGCCGAGCTGCTGGTGCGCGCCGCCGTGCGCCTGGCCCTGCGCCTGCATGTACGACCGCTGATCATCGGCCTGAGCCTGGTGGCGTTCGGCAGTACCGCGCCGCAGCTCACCGTGAGCCTGCAGGCGGCCTACCAGGGTGCACCGGATGTCGCCGTGGGCAGCGTGATCGGCAGCAACATCTTCAATGTCCTGGTGATCCTGGGCCTGGCTGCGCTGATCATCCCGTTGCGTGTGTCCAGGCAACTGGTGCGCCTGGACATTCCATTGATGATCGTCGCCAGCGGCCTGGTCTACCTGCTGGCGGCCAACGGCCAGTTCGGCCGGTTGGAAGGCCTGTTGCTGCTGCTTGGCCTGCTGGGCTACCTGGGGATGCTCTGGCATCAGTCGCGCCACTACGCCCGTACCTACCCGGCGCCCGAGGCGGTACACACCAGCGCAGGGCGCTTCTGGAGCGCTGCGACGCTGCAGGTCCTGCTCGGCCTGGTTCTCCTGAGCCTGGCCGGCCACCTGCTGCTGGAGGCCTCGGTGGAGGTGGCCACGGACCTGGGATTGTCCGAGCGGATCATTGGCCTGACCGTGGTCGCCGTGTGCACCTCCCTGCCAGAGCTGGCTGCCGCCCTGGTGGCCGCCCTGCGCGGGGAGCGGGAGATCGCGGTGGGTACGGTGATCGGCAGCAACCTGTTCAACCTGCTGGCAGTGCTGGGGCTGACCGCGCTGGTTACCCCCGAACCGCTGTCGATCTCGCCCAACGCCCTGGACTTCGACCTGCCGGTGATGCTCGGGGTGGCCGCGCTGAGCCTGCCGGTGTTCTACTCCGGCTATCGAGTCACCCGCGCCGAAGGCCTGGTATTCCTCTGCCTGTACCTGGCCTATGGTCTGCACGTGGTGGCCTTCACCACTGGCATGCCGCTGGCCGGTCGCCTGGAAAAACTGATGCTGTTCTACGTGATGCCGGTGCTCGGGGTGCTCTTGCTGTACACGACCCTGCGCGCCTGGCGCCGCCAACACTAAGGAAAACAACATGGCTGACACACGCAAATCCGGCGAGCAGATCCGCCGCCAGGTAATGGGCGACGCCTTCGTCGACCGTGCCCTGGGCAATGCCACCGACTTCACCCAACCCCTGCAGGACTTCGTCAACGAGCACGCCTGGGGTAGCGTCTGGGCCCGCGAAGGACTGGCGCTGAAGACCCGCAGCCTGATCACCCTGGCCACGCTGACGGCCTTGAAGTGCCCGCAAGAGCTCAAGGGTCATGTGCGTGGCGCACTGAACAACGGCTGCACGGTGGAGGAAATCCGCGAGGCGCTGCTGCACTGCGCGGTCTATGCGGGGGTGCCGGCGGCGATCGACGCGTTCCGCGCGGCACAGGAAGTGATCGACAGCTACCCAGCCTGATTTTCGCGGCGCGCCATTCGCGGGCAAGCCCGCGAATGCTCCACCGTGAAAGAACAGATCAGCCCCTGACGAGCTGGCGCTGCTTCTTCAGACGAAACGCCACCCACAGCACCGCGATCCACAGCGGAATCAACATCACCGAGATGCGGATCGGCGGCGTCAGGTACATCACCACCAGGATCAGCGCGATGAACGCCAGGCACAAGTAGTTGGTGAGCGGATGCCCCCAGCTGCGGTAGAACGGCACGATGCCCCCCGCCAGCTTGGCCCTGCGGAACTTCAGGTGGGTGATGCTGATGCTCGCCCAGTTGATCACCAACGCCGACACCGCCAGGGCCATCAGCAGGCCGAAGGCTTCGCCCGGCATCAGGTAGTTGATCACCACGCACAGGCCGGTGGCCACGGCAGAGACGCCCAGCGCCGCCAGCGGCACGCCACGGCGGTTGACCTTGAGCAACTGGCGCGGCGCATCGCCCTGGGTCGCCAGGCCGAACAGCATGCGGCTGTTGCAGTACACGCAGCTGTTGTAGACCGACAAGGCCGCAGTAAGCACCACGACATTGAGCACGGTGGCCACCAGGTCGCTGTCCAGTTCATGGAAGATCATCACGAACGGGCTGCCGCCCTGCACCACCTTCTGCCACGGATACAGCGACAGCAGCACCGCCAGGGCGCCGATGTAGAAGATCAGGATGCGGTAGACCACCTGGTTGGTAGCCTTCGGGATGCTCACACGCGGGTTGTCCGCTTCGGCAGCGGTGATCCCCACCAGCTCCAGCCCACCGAAGGAGAACATGATCACCGCCAGGGCCATGATCAAGCCGGTGACGCCATTCGGGAAGAAGCCACCGTACTGCCACAGGTTGGCCACGCTGGCGTCCGGCCCGCCCTGGCCACTGCCCAGCAGCCAGGCACCGAAGACGATCATGCTGACGATGGCCACCACCTTGACCAGGGCGAACCAGAACTCCAGCTCGCCATACACCTTCACCTGGGTCAGGTTGATCGCGTTGATCACCACGAAGAAGATCGCCGCCGTGGCCCAGGTGGGGAAGCCCGGCCACCAGTACTGCACGTAGATGCCGACCGCGGTCAGCTCGGCCATGCCCACCAGCACGTACACCACCCAGTAGTTCCAGCCCGAGACGAAGCCTGCGAACTCGCTCCAGTATTGGTGGGCGAAGTGGCTGAAACTACCGGCGACCGGCTCCTCGACCACCATCTCGCCCAACTGGCGCATGATCAGGAAGGCCATCAGGCCGGCCACGGCGTAGCCCAGCAGGACGGACGGGCCGGCCAGCTGGATGGTCTGGGCGATACCCAGGAACAGCCCGGTGCCGATGGCGCCACCCAGTGCGATGAGCTGGATATGGCGATTCTTCAGCCCGCGCTGCAACTGCTCGGGCGTACGCTGGTCTTGCATGAAGTGTCCTCAGGTCAGGAGGCAGTGTTGTTGGTGTTGTCGGCAGTCGAGGATCTAGATCCATCCGCCCCACTGCAAGATAAAAATGCCGATATTGGTAGTGATTGCCGCCAAAAGCGTGGTGATCACGATGATCGAGGCCGCCAACTGGTGATTGCCGTTGGCCGCCCGCGCCATGACGTAGCTCGCCGCTGCCGTCGGGCTGCCGATGTAGAGGAACAGGATGCCCAGTTCGGCGCCACGGAAACCGCAGAGCCAGGCGCCCAGGGTACCCAACAGCGGCAGCCAGACCATCTTCACCAGGCTGACGTCGATGGCCAGCTTGCCACTGTCGCGCAAGGCCGCCAGCGACAGGGTGCCACCGATGCAGATCAGCGCCAGGGGCAGGGTCATCTGGGCCAGGTAGTCGGCGGATGTCAGCAACCAATTGGGCAGTGGCACCTGGCCGTAGGCCATGGGCGTGGCCACCAGTACGCTGAGGATCAACGGGTTGCTGAAGATGTTCTTGCACAGGCTCCAGGGGTCGGACTTCAGGTCCGGGCTGTAGACCGCCAGGACCACCACCGACAGCGAGTTGTACATGAGGATCACCAGGCCGGCGAGCACCGCGCCCAGGGAGATGCCGTAGTCGCCATACAGGCTCGCCGCCAGGGCCAGGCCGATCACCCCGTTGTTGCCGCGGAACGCACCCTGGGTATAGATGCCGCGATCGGCCGGCGGGCAGCGCCAGATCGCCAGGCCCCAGGCAATGGCGAAGCTGAGCAGGGTCGCGGCGACGAAATACAGGAGGACCCCAGGCTTGACCGCGGCGGCCAGGTCGGCGTGGTAGATGCCGAGGAACAGCAGGGCCGGCATGCAGACGTTGAAGACCAAGGTCGAGGCGACCTTGTTGAAATTGTCGTCGATCAGCCGGATACGCTTGAGAAGCACGCCCATGAACAGCATGGCGAACACCGGGGCCGTGATGTTCAGCGTCTGGATGAAGAGGGCGAGCATTGCAGGTCCTGAGGGGTTGCCGTTAGGGGGCTAATGATACGCGACCTGTCAGGTTTTGCGGGGATCTTGCTGTGACTTCTTCAGGTTTTGCTGCTGGGTACAGGGTGAGCCAGGCGGGGCGCACATCGGGGCTGCCTTGCAGCCCCAACAGCCAGCCGACGCTCCGCGAATCGAACCCTCGGCTTCAGCGCCGTACCGGCCGCTTCTGCAACTTGCGCTGCAGCGTACGCCGATGCATCCCCAGCGCCCGCGCGGTCGCGGAGATATTGCCATCGTGCTCGGCCAACACCCGCTGGATATGTTCCCACTGCAGCCGATCCACCGACATCGGGTTCTCCGGCACCAGCGAATCCAGGTCCGCATGCTCGGACAGCAACGCCGCCACCACATCGTCCGCGTCAGCCGGTTTGCACAGGTAGTTGCAGGCTCCGCGCTTGATGGCCTCGACCGCCGTGGCGATGCTCGAGTAGCCGGTGAGGATCAGCACCCGCATCTCCGGATCCAGCTCCAGCAGCTTGGGCAACAGCACCAACCCCGAATCGCCTTCCATCTTGAGGTCCAGGGTCGCGTAGTCCGGCACATCCTGCTTGGCCAGCACCAGCCCCTCTTCGGCGCAGGACGCAGTGCTCACGCGGAAACCGCGACGGCTCATGGCACGGGCCATGACCCGGGTGAAGGTGGCGTCGTCGTCCACCAGCAGCAGGTGTGGCAGCTCTTCGCCCTCGACCTGGTTTTCTTCGCTCATCGTTCATCTCCTCGCTTGCCATGGGGCAGGCGCAGCTCGGTAAGGGTGCCGCCCTGTTCATGACTATAGAGTTTCACCGAGCCGCCAGCACGCGTCACGCTGGCCTTGCTCAGGAACAGGCCCAGGCCGAAGCCTTTGCCCTTGGTGGTAAAGAAGGGTTTGCCGATCGCCTCGGCGATGGCCACGGGCACGCCCGGCCCATGGTCGCGGATGCTGATGAGGATGTCCTGGTCGTCCCAGTCCAGGCGTACCTCCAGGTCGTCCGGGCAGGCGTCGGCAGCGTTGTTCAACAGGTTCAGCAGGGCCTGGGTCAGGTCTGGGGGCGGGGTCAGGCGCGGCACCTCGCCGTCGCGCAGGCGCTGGAAACGGTAGCTGGCCTCCGGACGCATCAGGTGCCAACGGTTGAGCGCCTCGTCGAGCCAGACGGTCACCTCCTGCTCCACCACGCTCATGCGCCGGTTGGCCTCGGCGGCACGCACCAGTTGCTGCAAGGTCTCCTTGCACAATTTGACCTGGTCCTGGAGCACCATGAGGTCTTCCTGCAACTGCGGGTCGGTATGGTCCTGGCGCATCTCGTTGAGCAGCACGCTCATGGTCGCCAGCGGCGTGCCCAGTTCGTGGGCCGCCCCGGCAGCCTGGGTGGCCACGGCCAGCAGTTGCTCGTCACGCAGGCTCTCTTCGCGGCGCTCGGCGCGCAACTGCTCCTGCCGGCGCAGCTCCTCGGCCATGCGCGCGGCGAAGAAGGTGATCACCCCCGCCGCCAGGGCGATGCTCAACCACATGCCGTAGACCTGCATCTTGTCCCGCGCCAGCGGCAGGGTCTCGAGCGGGTAGAACTGCACCAGCAGCAGGCTGTAGGCCGCCAGGGCGATGCCGGAAAGCACCAGCGAGTAGATCCACGGCAGGGTCACCGCGGCGATCGCCAGGGGCACCAGGTAATAGGAGACGAAGGGGTTGGTCGAGCCACCCGAGTAATACAGCAAGGCGCTGTGGATCAGCAGGTCGCAGGCCAGCTGGAAGGCGTATTCGAACTCGGTGACCGGCAGCGACAGGCGCAGGCGCAGGGCGGTGAAGGCGCACAGCAGGGACGACAGGGCCAGGGTCACCGCCAGGGAGAACCAGGGCAGCGGCAGCAGTTCGGTCCAGTAGGCCACGCCTACGGAGCCGGCCTGGGCGGCCAGGACCAGGATGCGAATGAAGGTCAGGCGCCAGAGGTTCTGGCGGGTGGCGGACAGCGGGTGTGCGACGGCGAGCATGAGCTCTCCTGATGAGTGCTCCAGGGAAAACGGCTGGAGTATACCGAAGCCAGGCGCCCCGCTGCAGCGATGCGGCAAAGCGCCACACTCGGATCCAGCTTGCAGCTTGAAGCGCGGCGCTCGGAGATTGAAGCTCGGAGTCGCCCCATGAACCCACTACACTGTTTCCGGTCTGATGGACCATGCATTTCATTGCCAAGGAGCCCTACATGCAAATCCCTCGTCGCGGCACAGCCCTGATCCTGTCCTGTGGCCTGCTCGCCAGCCTGCCCACGCTGGCGGCCGAGGCACCGCGCTACAACCAAGTGTCGCTGCGTGCCGAAGTCAGCAAGGAAGTGGCGCGCGACCTGATGGTCGTGACCCTGTACAGCGAAGCCCAGAACAGCGACCCCGGCAAGCTCGCCAAGCAGATCACCGAGACCATGAACAAGGCCGTGCAACAGGCTCGCCAGGTCAAGGAGGTGAAGATCAGCCAGGGCAGCCGCAACAGCTACCCGGTCTACGACAGCAAGGGCCAGAAGATCACCGGCTGGCGCGAGCGCGCCGAACTGCGCCTGGAGAGCGCCGACTTCCCGGCCCTGTCCAAGCTCACCGGTGAACTGCTGCAGGACCTGAAGATGGGCGGCATGGACTTCTCCATCGCCCCGGCCACCCGCAAGGCCAGCGAAGACGCGCTGCTCAAGGATGCCGTCAACGCCTTCAAGGCCCGCGCTCAATTGGCTACCGAGGCGCTCGGCGGCACGGGCTACAAGGTCGTCAGCCTGAACCTCAACAGCAGCGGCTACCCGCGCCCGTACCTGCGCAGCGCACCGATGGCCGCCAAGGCCATGATCGCCGACGAGTCGGCACCAGCACCGGACATCGAGGCCGGCACCAGCGAAGTCAGCATGAACGCCGATGGCTTGATCGAAGTGCAGATGCCCTGATAGCCGAGGGCCGCTTCGGGAGCGAAGCCCAATGCGGTCAGGCAAGCTGTCTTGGGGCCGCTTCGCGCCCCATCGCGGGCAAGCCCGCTCCCACAGGGTCCGAATCGACCGCCAATGATGCGGTTTGCAGGATCATGTGGGAGCGGGCTTGCCCGCGATGGGGCGCGAAGCGGCCCTAAGCCTGGCCGGCCAGCCCCAACCGCCCCTCTCTCCCTCCCCCTTGTAGCCGAAAACCTATACCCAGTTCAGCCGTTTCCTACGCTCTAAACCGGTGCATCCGCTTGCCCCATTTAGTGCGAAATATCTTGAAAATCTCACCCTTCCACGCCACGCAAACGTTCAACTTCGTAAAAAGTTACACGAATGCGACATCCATGTACGTCCGTACCACACTTTTGACGCCAACTATCCTCCTCCCTGTTGCATTGGGAATACCCCCTGCATAAGTATCCCCAGGTCGGCTCACGAGGCCGCCTCAATCGAAAAATGACAACAATGAGGCCACCATGCTCAAACACGCAGTCATTCCGTTCCTGGTCGGCGCAGGCTTGCTAGCCGGCACACCCACCGCCCTCGCCGCGACCAACCTGGTGTTCTGTTCCGAAGGCAGCCCGGCCGGTTTCGACCCAGGCCAATACACCACCGGAACCGACTTCGATGCCTCGGCCGAAACCATCTTCAACCGCCTGACCCAGTTCGAACGCGGGGGCACCGCGGTCATTCCCGGCCTGGCCACCCGCTGGGAGGTTTCCGAGGATGGCAAGGCCTACACCTTCCACCTACGTGAAGGCGTCAAGTTTCACACCACCGACTACTTCAAGCCGACCCGTCCCTTCAACGCCGATGACGTGCTGTTCACCTTCAACCGCATGCTCGACAAGGACCATCCCTTCCGCAAGGCCTACCCCACCGAGTTCCCCTACTTCACCGACATGGGCATGGACAAGAACATCGCCCGTATCGAGAAGCTCGACGAGCACACCGTGCGCTTCGTCCTCAACGACGTCGATGCTGCCTTCATCCAGAACCTGGCCATGAGCTTCGCCTCGATCCAGTCCGCCGAATACGCCGACCAGTTGCTCAAGCAGGGCAAGGCCGCCGACATCAACCAGAAGCCGATCGGCACTGGCCCGTTCGTGTTCAGCAAGTACCAGAAGGACGCGCAGATCCGCTACAAGGGCAACAAAGACTACTGGCAACCCGAGGACGTCAAGATCGACAACCTGATCTTCGCCATCAGCACCGATGCCTCGGTGCGCATGCAGAAGCTGAAGAAGAACGAATGCCAGGTCACGCTGTTCCCTCGCCCGGCCGACATCGAGCCGCTGAAAAAAGACCCGAAGCTGCAGATGCCTGAACAGGCCGGCTTCAACCTCGGCTACATCGCCTACAACGTGATGGACAAGATCAAGGGCAGCAACGAGCCCAACCCCATGGCCCAGCTCAAGGTGCGCCAGGCCCTGGACATGGCGGTGAACAAGCAGCAGATCATCGACTCGGTGTACCAGGGCGCCGGCCAGCTGGCCGTCAACGCCATGCCACCGACCCAGTGGTCCTACGACACCAGCATCAAGGACGCCCCCTACGACCCGGAGAAGGCCAAGGCCCTGCTCAAGGAGGCCGGGGTCAAGGACGGTACCGAGATCACCCTGTGGGCCATGCCGGTGCAGCGCCCCTACAACCCCAATGCCAAGCTGATGGCCGAGATGCTGCAGTCCGACTGGGCCAAGGTCGGCATCAAGGCCAAGATCGTCAGCTACGAGTGGGGCGAGTACATCAAGCGCTCCAAGGGCGGCGAGAACGGCGCCATGCTGATCGGCTGGAGCGGCGACAACGGCGACCCAGACAACTGGCTGGGCGTGCTGTTCGGCTGCGATGCCCTGGAAGGCAACAACTTCTCCAAGTGGTGCTACAAGCCCTACGACGACCTGATCAAGCAAGCCAAGGCGACCTCCGACCAGGCCAAGCGCACCGAGCTGTACCAGAAGGCCCAGCACATCCTCAAGGAACAGGTGCCCTTGACCCCCATCGCCCACTCCACCGTGTACCAGCCGATGAGCGCCAAGGTGAAGGACTTCAAGATCAGCCCCTTCGGCCTGAACTCCTTCTACGGCGTGAGCGTGGAGAAATAGGGCAAGCCCCTGCGCCGCTGGCCTGACCGGCCGGCGGCCCCTCGCGCCACCCACGCACTACAGACCAAACGTCCTCCCGCTGCCATCCGCAGCGGGTCGGGCTCCTGTTGCCGCGCCTGCTACCTGGGCCGGCGAAAACCAATGGACAAGGATTCGCCATGCGCCACGCCACACTGCTCGCCACCCTGCTCGGCCTCGGCCTGCTACCCCAGGCCCCGACCCTGCTCGCCAAGAACCTGGTGTTCTGCTCCGAAGGCAGCCCGGCCGGTTTCGACACGGCCCAGTACACCAGTGCCACCGACAACGACGCCGCCGAGCCCATCTACAACCGCCTGGTCGAGTTCGAGCGTGGCGGCACCGCCGTGCAGCCGGCCCTGGCCACCGCCTGGCAGGTGTCCGAGGATGGCCTGCGCTACACCTTCCAGTTGCGCGAAGGGGTGAAGTTCCACGGCAACAAGGACTTCACGCCAAGCCGCGACTTCAACGCCGACGATGTGCTGTTCACCTTCCAGCGCATGCTCGACAGGCAGCACCCGTTCCGCAAGGCCTACCCCACCGAGTTCCCCTACTTCGTCAGCATGGGCCTGGACAAGAACATCGCCCACATCGAGAAGAGCGGCCCGCTGAGCGTGACCTTTACCCTCAATACCGTCGATGCCGCATTCATCCAGAACCTGGCCATGAGCTTCGCCTCGATCCTCTCCGCTGAATACGCCGACTACCTGCTGGCCCAGGGTCGGCCCAGCGACATCAACCAGAAACCCATCGGCACCGGCCCCTTCGTGTTCCAGCGCTACCAGAAGGATTCGCAGATCCGCTACAAGGGCAACAAGGACTACTGGGCAGCGCAAGAGGTGAAGATCGACAACCTGGTGTTCTCCATCAACATCGACCCGTCGGTACGCATCCAGAAGCTGCGCCGCAACGAGTGCCAGGTCACCCTCCATCCGCGCCCGGCCGACCTGCCGACCCTGAAGGCCGACAGCTCGCTGCAGATCCTGCAGAAGCCAGGCTTCAACCTCGGCTACATCGCCTACAACACCCAGCACCCGCCTTTCGATCGCCTGGAAGTACGCCAGGCCATGGACATGGCGGTGAACAAGCAGGCGATCGTCCAGGCGGTCTACCAAGAAGCTGGGCAACTGGCGGTCAATGCCATGCCGCCGACCCAGTGGTCCTACGACGACAGCATCGAGGACGCCGGCTTCGACCCGGACAAGGCCCGTGCCCTGCTCAAGGCCGCCGGGGTCGAGGAAGGCACCGAGGTCACCCTGTGGGCCATGCCGGTGCAGCGCCCCTACAACCCCAATGCCAAGCTGATGGCCGAAATGCTCCAGGCCGACTGGGGCAAGGTCGGCCTGAAGGTGCGCATCGTCAGCTACGAGTGGGGCGAATACCTCAAGCGCATGAAGAACGGCGAACACGACATCGCCCTGATCGGCTGGACCGGCGACAACGGCGACCCGGACAACTGGCTGGGTACCCTGTACAGCTGTGACGCCATCGGCAGCAACAACTACTCCCAATGGTGCGACCAGGAGTACGACACCCTGGTCAAGCAGGCCAAGCAGGTGACCGACCGCGAGCAGCGCACCGCCCTCTACCAACAAGCCCAGCAGCGCCTCAAGCAACAGGTGCCGATCACGCCGGTGGCCCACTCCACGGTCAACCAGCCGATCAGCGCCAAGGTCGTCGACTTCAAGGTCAGCCCTTTCGGACGCAACGACTTCTCGGGCGTGAGCGTTGATTGAACATCCCTGCCCCGCACTCCCACGCAGTGCTTGTGGGAGCGGGCTTGCCCGCGAAGAGGCCAGGGCTGGGCGGCACTGAAAGCAGCCGCGCCACATACCTCCTGAGTCTTCCCGAATTTGCCCGGCGATCCCGCGGCAAACCTGTGCAACACCGCGTCACCGCAACGACATCCGGCTCACGAGGCCCGGGTGATAACTAAAAAAAAAGAAAGGGAGCTTTCATCTTGAGACGAACCACACTCACCGCACTGGCCCTGTCCATCGGCGCGTTCTGCGCCACCGCCCAGGCCGAACCCGCCAGCCAGGACTTCATCCCGATCAGCCTCAAGTCAGGCAGCGAGCAGGACGAGGCCAGCGGTTTCCTCGCCGGCCAGAGCCTGACCGGCAGCACACGCAACTGGTATGCCCGCGAGCGCGCCACCCGCGCGCCGCTGTTCAAGTACTACAAGAGCGACGGCAGCCGCCACGCCACCCACAGCCGCGACAACTGGGTGCAGGGCACCATCCTCAACTACAGCTCCGGCTTCACCCAGGGCACGATCGGCTTTGCCGTGGAAGCCGCCGGCTACAACGCCATCGCCCTGGAGCAAGGCCGCGCGGCAGTGGCCGGGCCCAACAACCGGACCCTCACCGACAGCGACGGCGACGTGGTCAGCCAGTGGAGCAAGCTGGGCCTGGGCAACATCAAGGCGCGCATCTCCAACACCACCCTCACCGTGGGACGCCAGTCGGTCGATACGCCGATGATCGCCTATATCGGCAACCGTGCCCTGCCGTCGAGCTTCCAGGGCGCGTTCCTGCACAGCGCCGAATTCGACAACCTGTCGTTCGACCTGGGCACCTTCGACCGTGTCTCGCCACGTACCGAGCAGAGCCTGAGCAAGTTCCGCAGCGAATACAGCGCCACCGGCGTGGAGACCGACCGGGCCAGCACCGCAGGGGTCAACTACCAGCCGTTCAAGAGCCTGACCACCAGCCTCTACGCCACCAAGGTCGACGACTTCTGGAACCAGTACTACTTCGGTGCCAACCATGTGCTGGGCGACAGTGCGGTGCTGAGCCTGACCACTGGCCTGAACTACTACAAGACCGTGGATGCCGGCAGCAAGAAGATGGGCGAGATCGACAACGACACCTACAGCCTGTCGCTCGGCCTGACCCACCAGGCCCACTCGCTGACCTTCTCCTGGCAGCAGGTCAACGGCAACGAGTACTTCGACTACCTGCACGAGACCAACGGCATCTACCTGGCCAACTCGCTGCTGTCGGACTTCAACGGCCCCAACGAGAAATCCCTGCAGATCAGCTACGTGCTGAACATGGCGCCCTATGGCGTACCGGGGCTCAAGTTCAATGTGTACAACGCTCGCGGCTGGGGTATCGACGGCACCCACTACCGAGGCACGGCCTATGATGTCAACGGCATGGACGGGGAGACTCACTACGAGTGGGGCATCGGCACCAGTTACGCGGTGCAGAGCGGGCCGCTGAAAGACACCAGCATCCGCGCCACTTATACCGCACACCGCGCCAGCAAGGCCCAGGCCGACGGCAGCCTGGACGAACTGCGCATCGTCACGACCATTCCGTTCAACATTCTCTGACCCGTATCGCCACGGCCTGCCTTGTGCGGGCCGTGGCAGCTACGCTGGAACAAACTGCAGGGAGGTTCCATGACATCGCTACCGCTACGTGCCGCCCTGGTGGCAGTAATCCTCGGCGCCGCGCCCCACCTCGCGGCCAAGCCGCTGGTGGTGTGCACCGAAGCCAGCCCGGAAGGCTTCGACATCGTGCAGTACACCACCGCCGTCACCGCCGACGCCTCGGCCGAGGCCATCTTCAATCGCCTGGTCGACTTCAAGCCCGGCACTACCGATATCCAGCCGGCGCTGGCGAAAAGCTGGGAGATCAGCCCCGACGGACTCACCTACACCTTCCACCTGCGCGAAGGGGTGAAGTTCCACACCACCGACTACTTCAAGCCGACCCGTGAATTCAACGCCGACGACGTGCTGTGGAGCCTGCGCCGCCAGCTCGACCCGAACCACCCGTGGCACGACAAGACCAGCGTCGGCTACCCCTATTTCGAGAGCATGGCCTTCAAGGAACTGCTCAAGTCGGTGGACAAGACCGATGACCACACCGTGGTGATCACCCTGACCCGTCCGGAGGCGCCCTTCCTGCGTGACCTGGCCATGGCCTTCACCTCGATCTACTCCGCCGAGTACGGCGACCAGTTGCTCAACACGGGCAAGACCCGCGACCTCAACAGCAAGCCGATCGGCACCGGCCCGTTCGTCTTCCAGCGCTACAACAAGGACGCCCAGGTCCGCTACAAGCCCAACCCCGACTACTTCCGCGGCAAGCCACCGGCCGACGCCCTGATCTTCGCCATCACCCCGGACAACAACGTGCGCCTGCAGAAGCTGCGGGCCAACGAATGCCAGGTCGCGCTCTCCCCCAAGCCTGACGACGTGCCCTCGATCAAGACCGATCCCAAACTGAAGGTCGCCGAGACCGAGGCCCTGGTCACCGGCTACATCGCGATGAACACCGAGCGCAAGTACCTGAACGACGTGCGCGTACGCAAGGCGATCAACATGGCCTTCGACCGCACGCCCCACGTCGACCAACTGTTCGGCCAGGGCAACGCGCTGGTCGCCGTCAACCCCTACCCACCGAGCATGATCGGCTTCAACGACGAGAACCGGAACCCACCCCGCGACCTGGACAAGGCCCGCGCCTTGCTCAAGGAGGCTGGCGTGCCAGAGGGCACGGTACTGACCCTGTTCACCCGCAACGGCGGCGGTCCGACCAACCCCAATCCACGCCTGTCGGCCGAAATGCTCCAGTCGGACCTGGCCGAGATCGGCATCAAGCTGGATATCCGCATGATGGAATGGGCCGAGATGCTACGCCGCGCCAAGAAGGGCGAGGCCGACATGGTCTCCACCGGCTGGGCCAGCGACAACGGCGACCCGGACAACTTCCTCGGCCCGCTGCTCAGTTGCGAGGCGGCCCGCAACGGCGAGAACTATGCCCGCTGGTGCAACCCCAAGTTCCAGGAACTGATCACCCGCGCCCGCGAGGTCATCGACAACGACGAGCGCGCAAGGCTCTATGCCGAGGCGTTGGCGGTGTACGATGACGACCAACCCTGGATCAGCATGGCCCATCCGAAGATGTTCACGGCCATGCGCGAGAACGTGGAGGGTTATGTGGTCAACCCTCTGACCAACAACAACTTCGCCACCACCAAGGTGAAGTAGAACAACAACGACCGCCGGCAGCCCACGGGGAACCGGCGGCATTGCCCTGACGGGCTGACCGTACTACCGCCTGGAGAGGTACACCCGACGATGTTGAGTTTTATTGCCCGGCGCCTAGGCCTGTTGATTCCGACCTTCTTCGGCATCACCTTGCTGACCTTCGCGCTCATACGCCTGATCCCCGGCGACCCGGTGGAAGTGATGATGGGCGAGCGCAGGGTCGACCCCGAGATGCACGCCCAGGCCATGGAGCGCCTGGGCCTGAACAAGCCCCTGCCGGTCCAGTACCTGGACTACATCGGCAAACTGGCCCAGGGCGACCTGGGCGAGTCGCTGCGCACCCGCGAAAGCGTGTGGAACGAATTCCTCACGTTGTTCCCGGCCACCCTGGAGCTGGCCTTCGCCGCCTTGCTGTTCGCCGGCATCGTCGGCCTGCTGGCCGGGGTGATCGCCGCGCTCAAGCGAGGCTCGCTGTTCGACCACGGGGTCATGGGCATCTCCCTGGCTGGCTACTCCATGCCGATCTTCTGGTGGGGCCTGATCCTGATCATGTTCTTCTCCGTGAGCCTGGGCTGGACCCCGGTGTCCGGACGCATCGACCTGCTCTACGACATCGAGCCGAAGACCGGCTTCATGCTCATCGATACCTTGCTCAGCGACGAAGAAGGCGCCTTCAAGGACGCGGTGATGCACCTGATCCTGCCGGCCATCGTGCTGGGCACCATCCCGCTGGCGGTGATCGCCCGCATGACCCGCTCCTCCATGCTCGAGGTGCTGCGCGAAGACTACATCCGTACCGCCCGGGCCAAAGGCCTGTCGCCCGCCCGCGTGGTGTTCGTGCACGGCCTGCGCAACGCGCTGATCCCGGTATTGACCGTGTTCGGCCTGCAGGTCGGCACCTTGCTGGCCGGCGCCGTGCTCACCGAAACCATCTTCTCCTGGCCGGGCATCGGCAAGTGGCTGATCGAAGCCATCGGTGCCCGTGACTACCCCGTGGTCCAGAACGGCATCCTGTTGATCGCCTGCCTGGTGATCCTGGTCAACTTCGTCGTGGACATCCTCTACGGCCTGGCCAACCCACGCATCCGTCATCAGCGCTGAGGCCCTCGTCATGACTAGCCCGATTGCGAAATCCGTCACGCCGGCCAGCCCGGTGGACCAGAGCCTGCTCTACCCCTCGCCGTACAAGGAGTTCTGGCAGGCCTTCTCACGCAACAAAGGTGCGGTGGCCGGCCTGGCCTTCATGTGCCTGATCGTGTTCTGCGCGCTGTTCGCGCCCTGGGTCGCCCCGCACGATCCGAGCGAGCAATACCGCGACTTCCTGCTGACCCCGCCGGTATGGCTGGAAGGCGGCACCTGGCAGTTCATCCTCGGCACCGACGAGCTCGGCCGCGACCTGCTCTCGCGACTGATCCAGGGCGCCCGGCTGTCGCTGCTGATCGGCCTGTCGTCGGTGGTGATGTCGCTGGTGCCGGGGATCCTGCTGGGCCTGCTGGCCGGTTTCTTCCCGCACATCCTCGGCCCCTCGATCATGCGCCTGATGGACGTGATGCTGGCCCTGCCCTCGCTGCTGCTGGCCGTGGCCATCGTCGCCATCCTCGGCCCCGGCCTGATCAACACGGTGATCGCCATCGCCATCGTCTCGCTGCCGTCCTACGTGCGCCTGACCCGTGCCGCCGTGATGGGCGAGCTGAACCGCGACTACGTCACCGCCGCGCGCCTGGCCGGTGCCGGCCTACCGCGGCTGATGTTCGTCACCGTGCTGCCCAACTGCATGGCACCGCTGATCGTCCAGGCCACCCTGAGCTTCTCCTCGGCGATCCTCGACGCTGCTGCCTTGGGCTTTCTCGGCCTCGGCGTCCAGCCACCGACCCCGGAGTGGGGCACCATGCTGGCCTCGGCCCGTGACTACATCGAACGCGCCTGGTGGGTGGTGAGCCTGCCCGGCCTGACCATCCTGCTCAGCGTGCTGGCGATCAACCTGATGGGCGACGGGCTGCGTGATGCGCTGGACCCGAAACTCAAGAACGCCGTCTGAGGAGAACGCCATGTCACTGTTGCAGATCGACAACCTGAACGTGCGCTTCGGCGACGCCAATGCCGTGCCCGTGGTGGACGGCCTCGACCTTGCGGTGGAGGCCGGCGAGATCCTCGCCATCGTCGGCGAGTCCGGCTCCGGCAAGTCGGTGACCATGATGGCCCTGATGGGCCTGATCGACGCCCCCGGGCGCATCACCGCCGATGCCCTGAACTTCGATGGCACCGACATGCTGCGCCTCAGCGGCCGCCAGCGGCGCAAGGTGGTGGGCAAGGACATCGCCATGGTCTTCCAGGACCCGATGACCGCGCTCAACCCCAGCTACACCGTGGGCTACCAAATCGAGGAGGTGCTACGCCAACACCTGGGCCTGAAGGGCAAGGCCGCGCGCCAGAGGGCTCTGGAGCTGCTCAAGAAGGTCGAGATCCCGGCCGCCGAAAGCCGCCTGGATGCCTACCCACACCAGCTATCCGGCGGCATGAGCCAACGCGTGGCGATCGCCATGGCCATTGCCGGCGAACCCAAGCTGCTGATCGCCGACGAGCCGACCACCGCCCTGGACGTGACCATCCAGGCGCAGATCATGGAGCTGCTGGTGAACCTGCAGAAGGAGCGCAACATGGCGCTCATCCTGATCACCCACGACCTGGCCGTGGTCGCCGAGACCGCCAAGCGGGTCTGCGTGATGTACGCCGGGCAAGCCGTGGAAGTGGGCCAGGTGCCAGAGCTGTTCGACCTCCCTGCCCATCCCTATAGCGAGGCCTTGCTGGCGGCCATCCCCGAGCACAGCGTCGGTGCCGAACGCCTGGCCACCCTGCCCGGCATCGTCCCCGGCCGCTATGACCGGCCCCAGGGTTGCCTGCTGTCACCACGTTGCCCATATGTCCAGGACAACTGCCGCCGGCAGCGTCCGCCCCTCGATCCCCAGGCCCACAGCCTGGTGCGTTGCTTCTACCCGCTGAACCAGGAGGTGGCGTGATGACCGTCGTCCTATCCGCCCGTGAACTGACCCGTCACTACGAAGTCTCCCGTGGCCTGTTCAAGGGCCATGCCCTGGTGCGCGCGCTCAATGGCGTGTCGTTCGAGCTGGAGGCCGGCAGGACCCTGGCCGTGGTCGGTGAGTCCGGCTGCGGCAAGTCCACGCTGGCCCGCGCCCTGACCCTGATCGAGGAGCCGACCGCCGGCTCGCTGCAAATCGCCGGCACCGAAGTCAAGGGGGCCAGCAAGGCCGAGCGCAAGCAACTGCGCCGCGATGTACAGATGGTCTTCCAGAGCCCCTACGCCTCGCTCAACCCCCGGCAGAAGATCGGCGATCAGCTGGCCGAACCGCTGCTGATCAACACCTCGCTGAGCAAGGCCGAGCGCCGCGAGAAAGTGCAAGCGATGATGCAGCAGGTCGGCCTGCGCCCCGAGCATTACCAGCGCTACCCGCACATGTTCTCGGGCGGCCAGCGCCAGCGCATCGCCCTGGCCCGGGCGATGATGCTGCAACCGAAGGTGCTGGTGGCCGACGAGCCGACCTCGGCGCTGGACGTATCGATCCAGGCGCAGGTCCTGAACCTGTTCATGGACCTGCAGAAGGAGTTCAACACCGCCTACGTGTTCATCTCCCACAACCTCGCGGTGGTGCGCCACGTGGCCGACCAGGTGCTGGTGATGTACCTGGGCCGGCCAGCGGAGATGGGGCCGAAGCAGGACATCTACGACAAGCCCCTGCACCCCTATACCCAGGCGCTGCTGTCGGCGACGCCGGCGATCCACCCGGACCCGCTGAAACCGAAGATCCGCATCGCCGGTGAACTGCCCAACCCGCTGAACCCACCGGACGGCTGTGCCTTCCACAAGCGCTGCCCGCATGCCACGGAGCGCTGCGCCAAGGAGATACCGGCGCTGAGGCAGGTGGGCACGCGGCAGGTGGCCTGCCACTATGCCGAGCAGTTTCTCTAGAGCGGCATAGCCGTCCAAGCCAGGCCGCTCCCACGCCGGTATCCAGTGCTGTGGGAGTGGCCCAAATGGCAGTTGCAAAGCCTTGACGGGCATTGGGGCAGCCTGCGAATGGTCACCCCCCTGATCTTGTCACCCATGGCCAGGTCAAGGCACTATCCCCGTCCATGACGACGAGCACCCTCCCCGACGGCCCCGAGCAGACCGCGCTCACCGCCGAAACGGTACTGCGCTACCACCTGTGCTGGAAGCACCGCGACCTGGACGGGGTAATGGCGCTGTACCATGCCGACATCCAGTACCACGACTTTTTCCAGAACCGCGTGCTCGGCTTCGATGAGCTGCGCGACTACGTGCGCGGCTGCCTGCCTCATGAAGCCGACGAGGACATCGTCCATAGCGACCGCATCCGCGTCGACGGCTGTACCGCGTTCATCCAGTATCAAGTGACGGTCCAAGGCGGTGAGGGCTTGGTGGCCTTCCAGTCGAGCGAGGCGATCACCGTCAAGGACGGGCTGATCTGGCGGGTCAATGAATACGCCACCCTGGTGCGCCGTTCGAACGACAGCACCCCCCGTTCGGGCCCACGGCCCGCCACTAGCCGCCTGGGCCTGTCACCACGCCAGTTGAGCAGCATGGCCCAGGACCTGGAATACTATTTCCAGCGTCAACGCCCCTACCTCGACCCGGAGCTGGACCTGCAACAGGTCGCCGACGCCAGTGGCTACAGCCGTAACCAGATCTCCTACCTGCTCAACCAGGTGCTGGGGCAGAGCTTCTACCGCTACGTCAACCAGGCACGTCTGCAACACCTGATGGCCAGCCTCGACGATGACAGCCTCAAGGCCTCGATCGAAGACCTGGCTTTCAATGCGGGCTTCAATTCCTTATCGGCCTTCTACAAGTGCTTTCGCGAACATACCGGGCTCTCGCCCAAGGCCTACCTGAAGCAGATTTCCCTGCGTGCACGCACGTAAGACAGCCCCCACCGCATGACACTAGGATCGCCCACAGACCTTCATCGATGTGGAGCCGAACCTGATGCAACCCTGGCGCACGATCAGCCTCTGGATGGACCAGCTCGACGAGCCACTCAGCGCCCGCCCGGCATTGCAACAGGACCTCGACCTGGATGTGTGCATCATCGGCGCCGGCTACACCGGCCTGTGGACCGCCTACTACCTCAAGCGTCAGGCACCGCAGTTGAACATCGCCGTGATCGAAGCCAAGATCGCCGGCTTCGGCGCCTCGGGACGCAATGGCGGCTGGCTGATGGGCAACCTGCTTGGCGAAGATCGCCTGCTCGCCACCCTGTCGCCGCAACAGCGCCGCGCCAGCATCGACCTGCTGCACGGCATTCCCGACGAAGTCCACGCCGTGCTGCAACGCGAGGCCATCGACTGCGACTACCGCAAGGGTGGCGTGCTCTATTGCGCCGCTCGCTATCCGGAACAGGAACGCAGCCTGCGCGCCTACCTCGACGGCCTCTATCGCCTAGGCATGAACGAACACGATTATCGCTGGCTGCGTCCCGATCAACTGGATGCACAACTGCGGGTGAGCAATGCCTACGGCGCGATCTTCAGCCCGCACACCGCGACCATCCAGCCGGCCAAGCTGGCGCGCGGCCTGGCCCGAGCCGTGGAAAGCCTCGGTGTGCCGATCTACGAAAACACTCCAGCCATCGACTGGCAGCCCGGTCAAGTGCGTACTCCCCTGTCACGCATTCGTTGCCAGTGGATGGTGCCCGCCGTGGAGGGTTACGCGGCCAGCCTGCCACCGCTGGGTAAACATCAACTGCCGGTGCAAAGCCTGCTTGTGGCCACCGAACCACTGCCCGAGTCGACCTGGGCACAGATCGGCCTGTCCCAAGGGCAAGCCTTCAGCGAGAACAGCCGCCAGGTCACCTACGGCCAGCGCACCGCCGACAACCGCCTGGTATTCGGCGCGCGCGGTGGCTACCGTTTCGGCGGCCGGCTGCGCGACAACTTCAACCTGAACCCGGCAGAAATAGAACTACGCCGCTACCTGTTCAGCGAGTTGTTCCCGCAGCTCAAACATGTACGCATCACCCACTCCTGGGGCGGCAACCTGGGCATGGCCCGACGCTTCCGTCCGCACATGCTCTGTGATCGCCAACGCGGCGTTGCCCTTTCAGGCGGCTATGGCGGCGAGGGGGTTGGCGCCACCAATCTCGGCGGCCGCACGCTGGCCGCGCTGATCCTCGACCAGCACAACGAACTGACCGCACAACCATGGGTGCTCGACAACCGCCCATTGTCGAGCCTGGCCACCTGGCCGCCCGAGCCATGCCGCTGGCTGGGCTACAACGCGATCATCCAGAGTTTCGTCCACGAGGACCGGACCCTCGCCAACCCCGCCAATGCGCCCTGGAGGCGGCGCCTGGCCAGCTCGCTTGCGGACTTCATGGAAAGCTTCATGCACTGACTCCCCTTCCCCTCACACAGGATCCACCGGTCATGAGCATTACCCACTTCAAACACACCGACAGCACGGAGCTAGGCAGCTCCAACCCCGTCGCGGCACCCATCGGCGAGCCCGTGGCCGTGACGTCTGTCACCTGCGTCGAGCGTAGCGATGGCGTCGAGACGGGCATCTGGGCGTGCACCCCAGGGCGCTGGCGCCGGCAGATCGTGCAACAGGAGTTCTGCCACTTCATCAAAGGCCGCTGCACCTTCACCCCCGATGGTGGCGAGCCCCTGCACATAGAAGCCGGAGATGCCCTGATGCTACCGGCCAACAGCACCGGCACCTGGGACATCCAGGAAACGGTGCGCAAGACCTACGTCCTGATTTTCTGAACCGCCAATCGCCTGCCGCCCTTCGATAACAACAGACAAAGCAAGGTAAACCGGACATGCGCACGATTATTTTCGCTCCCCTGATGTTGGTCGCCTGCGTGGCCAATGCCACTGAGTCGGTGAAGATCTACAACTGGTCCAGCTACATCGCCCCGGACACACTGAAACATTTCCAGCAAACCACTGGCATCGTGCCGACCTACGACGTCTTCGACAGTAACGAAACCCTCGATGGCAAGCTGATGACCGGCAACTCCGGCTACGACGTGGTATTCCCCTCCAACCATTTCATGGCCCGGCAGATCCAGGGCAAGGCCCTGAAGAAGCTGGACAAATCGCAGTTGCCCAACTGGCACAACCTAAACCCGGTGCTGCTCAAGGCGCTGGAGGTCAACGACCCCGGCAACCAGTACGGTTTCCCCTACCTGTGGGGCAGTACCGGCATCGGTTACAACATCGACAAGGTCAAGGCCGTGCTCGGAGACGACGCCCCGGTGGACTCCTGGGACTTGATCTTCAAGCCTGAGTACATTTCCAAACTCAAAAGCTGTGGCGTGGCAGTGCTGGACAATGGCCCAGAGCTGCTGCCAATCGCCCTGCACTACCTGGGCTTGCCGCACCACAGCCAGGACCCGAAGGACTACGACAAGGCCAAGGAGCTGCTGATGAAGGCGCGACCGTACATCAGCTACTTCCACTCCTCCAAGTACACAGGCGATCTGGCCAATGGCGATGTGTGCGTGGTGGTGGGTTTTTCGGGCGATGTGCTACAGGCGAAGAACCGTGCGCAAGAAGCGAAGAACGGCGTGAAGGTGGGCTATTCGATCCCGAAGGAAGGCGCGCCGATGTGGTTCGACATGGTCGCCATGCCGGCCGATGCGCCAGACGAGAAGGCAGGATATGCCTACATGAACTACCTACTGCAACCCGAGGTGATGGCCAATATCAGTAACCATGTGCAGTACGCCAACGGCAACCTCAAGGCCGATGGGCTGGTGGATTCAGCAATGAAGAGCAACAGCATGATTTACCCGAGCGAGGAAGTGATGGGCAAGCTGTATGCACTGCAGGCCATGCCGGCGAAAATCGACCGCATCAGGACGCGCCTCTGGACCAGCATCAAGGCGGGGCACTGACGAGCTCCGGCCAATGACAAGCTTCGAGCTGCAAGGGAAAACAGGCGTGCCTGCGGTCTAATACCGTTCACTTAAGCCATTGGGGCCGCCTTGCGGCCCTTCGCGGGCAAGCCCGCTCCCACAAGTACGCTGCAAACCTCAAGGAATGCACGATCCTGTGGGAGCGGGCTCGCCCGCGAAGGGCTGCAAGGCAGCCCCAATCGATGTCACATCAGACTTAAGTGAACAGCTTGCAGCTTGAGGCTGAATCAGTGGTGCTCGCGCGTCGCGCGGAACTTCACATCCGGCCAGCGCTCTTCCATCAGCGACAGGTTGACCCGGGTCGGTGCCAGGTAGGTCAGGTGACCGCCACCGTCGATGGCCAGGTTCTCCATGGCCTTGTTCTTGAAGTCCTCGAGCTTCTTCTTGTCGTCGCAGCTGATCCAGCGCGCCGACCAGACAGTGATCGGCTCATAGGCGCACTCGACCTTGTACTCTTCCTTCAGGCGGCTGGCGACCACGTCGAACTGCAGCACACCGACCGCACCGAGGATGATGTCGTTGCTGCGCTCGGGGAAGAACACCTGGGTCGCGCCTTCCTCGGCCAACTGTTGCAGGCCCTGGCGCAGTTGCTTGGACTTGAGCGGGTCCTTCAGGCGCACGCGGCGGAACAGCTCCGGTGCGAAGTGCGGGATACCCGTGAAGCCCAGCACCTCGCCTTCGCTGAAGGTGTCGCCGATCTGGATGGTGCCGTGGTTGTGCAGGCCGATGATGTCACCGGCATAGGCCTCTTCCAGTTGCTCGCGCTCGGATGAGAAGAAGGTCAGCGCATCGCCGATGCGCAGGTCCTTGCCCAGGCGCACGTGGCGCATCTTCATGCCCTTCTCGTACTTGCCCGAGCAGATGCGCATGAAGGCGATGCGGTCGCGGTGCTTGGGGTCCATGTTCGCCTGGATCTTGAACACGAAGCCGCTGAACTTCTCCTCGGTCGGCTCGACGGTACGCTCGTGGGCAACGCGGCCCAGCGGGCGTGGCGCCCAGTCGACCACGGCATTGAGCACGTGGTCGACACCGAAATTGCCAAGCGCAGTGCCGAAGAACACCGGGGTCAGCTGGCCATTGATGAACTCGTCCTGGTCGAACGCATGGCAGGCACCTTGCACCAGCTCGAGCTGCTCGACGAACGCATCGTACTGGTCGCCCAGGTGCGCGCGGGCTTCGTCGGAGTCCAGCTTCTCGATGATCTTCGCTTCGGTGCGCTCATGACCATGGCCGGGGGTATAGACCACGATGTAGTCGCCGGTCAGGTGGTAGACGCCCTTGAAGTCCTTGTAGCAGCCGATCGGCCAGGTGATCGGCGCAGCCTTGATCTTCAGCACCGCCTCGATCTCGTCGAGCAGCTCGATCGGGTCGCGGATGTCGCGGTCGAGCTTGTTGATGAAGCTGACGATCGGCGTGTCGCGCAGGCGGCAGACATCCATCAGGGCGATGGTCCGCGGCTCGACGCCCTTACCGCCGTCGAGCACCATCAGCGCCGAGTCCACCGCCGTCAGGGTGCGGTAGGTGTCTTCCGAGAAGTCCTCGTGGCCGGGGGTGTCGAGCAGGTTGATCATGTGTTCGCGGTAGGGGAACTGCATCACCGAGGTGGTGATGGAGATACCGCGCTGCTTCTCCATTTCCATCCAGTCGGAAGTGGCGTGGCGGTCGGACTTGCGCGACTTCACGGTACCGGCGACGGCAATGGCCTTGCCCATCAGCAGGAGCTTCTCGGTGATGGTGGTCTTACCGGCGTCGGGGTGGGAAATGATTGCGAAAGTGCGGCGTTTCGCGACTTCGGCGGCCTGGTTGGTCATGGGAAATCGCCTGACTGGGGATCAAAAAGGGGCAGTATCATACCTGAAGTCGGGCGTCAGGCCAAAATAGCTGCCGCCAGACCGGACGCCCCTTGGCCTCGACACCCTAGCTGCGAGAAATCGGATCCTCTGCGAACCCTTCGATCGTGACGGGTGCTCGACCGGGCATGTAGGCCACCAGCTCCAGCCTGCCGCCCATGGCCTCCACATAGCCACGCAGAGTAGATATCAGCATGTCGCTGCGATTCTCGACTTTCGAAACATTGCCTTGACGGATGTCGAGACGTTCAGCCAGATCCTCCTGGGTGATCTGGAGCTGTTTACGCAGCGCTCGAAGCGTCATTTCTTCACGGACCAATTCGCGACCGCGCTCCTCCACCCTCGCCCTGCGCTCAGGTGAAAGGCCGTTCATTACGTCATCAAGTGTCTTGTACATGCTTTCAACCTCTGGACAGGTGCCGATCGAACCGCTCATCGGCACGGTCGATCAGGTGCCTGTAGAACCTGCGTTCATTGATGCCCGCCTTATCGCCAGCCACCAACAGAAGCGCACAACGAGAACGATCGAAGGCGAACGCCACTCGCCATACACCACCATCAGCATTGAAGCGCAACTCTTTCATATTCGAATGCCTTGAGCCTTTGAGCGTATCTACGCGAGAGCGTCCCAACGCAGGGCCCCAGCGTTCGAGCAGGTGAAGCTGAGCCAGCAGTTCATCCTGAACCGCCTCTGCCAACCTTTCGAACTCGGTCATGAACTCCAGACACATCCCTATAGACCACAAAAAAATACCTCCAAGAGAATATTCCTTCAAGGGATTACTCGGAAAATTTTCGAATGACCATGGAGAGATAGGGATGTGCTCGAAAAGCAGGTGATTCAACGTCCACAAGTAATATCCACGCTGTTTTTTCGCGTGAAATTTCCTACTCGCCAGTGATTAACGCTGGCCAAATGCCGCTTCAGATGGGAACCTTTACCCCCACGGAGACGTCCACTCCCCTGCAACCCGCCTCGGTTCAGGGCTGGAAACACCTGCATTTCGGGCCCGACGGGGTTCGGCTCATGGCGTGACCGCACAGCTCTGCTGGGCACCACGCTGCTACTCGCGACCACACTGCCCGCCGCCAGGAATGGCCGGCCGCCACGGGGTGTGCTCGCCGACTACACAAAGGAGTCCGCCTGTGGCTGCACGCTACGGAAAAGGGCTGTTGGGATGGGCCGCCGTGCTCGTCATCCTGGCCCTGCTGGTCCACTGGATCGGCATCGACACGATCGCGCGCTACCGCGACGATCTTGGTTTCTACCTGCAAGCGCACCTGGTCCTGGTGCTGGCTTCGATGGCGGCGGCGTTGGCCGTGGGCATCCCCGCCGGCATTGCCTTGAGTCGACCGCACCGGGTCGACAAGGCCGAGCGCTTCATGCAGTTGTTCAACGTTGGCAATACCATCCCTCCCCTGGCCGTTCTGGCCATCGCCCTGAGTGTCCTGGGCATCGGCGCAGGCCCGGCGATCTTCGCCCTGTTCCTCGCCTCCCTGCTGCCCATCGTGCGCAATACCTACGAAGGCCTGAAGAACGTGCCCGCCTCGCTCAAGGAAGCCGCCACCGGCATCGGCATGACCCCGCGCCAGCAGCTCTGGCAGGTGGAACTGCCCAACGCCGTGCCGATCATCGTCGGCGGGGTGCGCGTGGCCCTGGCGTTGAACGTGGGTACAGCGCCACTGGCGTTTTTGATCGGTGCCAACAGCCTGGGCAGCCTGATCTTCCCCGGCATCGCCCTGAACAACCAGCCACAACTGCTGCTGGGCGCGGCCTGCACGGCGCTGCTGGCGCTGCTGCTCGACGCCTTGGTGAGCTTCTCCAGCAAGCGCTGGCTGGAACGTGGCCTGGCCTGACAAGAAGAGGGACTGCATGAAGAAAAGAATCGCCTTGCTGCTGGGCGCGGCCCTGCTGTTCGCAGGATTTGCCCAAGCAGCGCAGAAACCACTGGTGCGGATCGGCGCCCGGGTCTTCACCGAACAGACCGTACTCGCCGAGATCACCGCACAGTACCTGCGTGCCAATGGCTTCGACGTGCGCGTCACCGCAGGCCTTGGCAGCAACCTCGCCCGCCAGGCTCAGGAGACCGGCCAGCTCGACCTGATGTGGGAGTACACCGGTGTCTCGCTGGTGTCCTACAACCACATCGACGAGCGCATGCCCAGCGCCGAGGCCACCTATGCCAGGGTCAAGGCGCTGGATGCGCAGAAGGGCCTGGTCTGGCTGACGCCCTCGAGGTTCAGCAACACCTACGCCCTGGCCCTGCCGCGCAAGGTCGCCGAGGCCTACCCGCAGGTCGCGACCATCAGCCAGCTCAACCAGGTGCTGCGCGATGAAAAGGCACGCAAGCACCTGGTGGCCCTGGACACCGAGTTCGCCAACCGCCCCGACGGCCTGGAAGGCCTGAAGGCGATGTACGACCTGCAGGTCGGCCGCGCCAACATCCGCCAGATGGACGCGGGCCTGGTCTATACCGCCCTGCGCAACGACCAGGTATTCGCCGGCCTGGTGTACACCACCGACGGTCGCCTGAGCGCCTTCGACCTCAAGCTGCTGGAAGACGACAAGCACTACTTCCCCGACTACACCGCCGCCCCCGTGGTGCGCAAACAGGTCCTCGACGCCAATCCACAGCTGGCCGCGCTGCTCAAGCCCCTGGCCGAAACGCTCGACGACGAGACCATGCGCCAGCTCAACGCCAAGGTCGATGTCGAGCACCAGAGCCCGACCACCGTGGCCGCCGAGTTCCTGCGCCAGCATCCCTTCAGCGAGGTACAGCCATGAACCTGCTCGACACCTTCGTCCACCTGGACTGGGCCCAGGTCGTGCAACTGACCTGGCAGCACATCGCCCTGGTCGGTATCGCCGTGGGCCTGGCGATTCTCTTCGGTGTGCCGCTGGGCATCCTGATGACCCGTTTCCCCGCCGTCGCCGGCCCCGTGCAGGCTGCGGCCACGGTCCTGCTGACCATACCGTCGATCGCCCTGTTCGGCCTGCTGCTGCCGTTCTATTCCAAGTTCGGCCAGGGCCTGGGGCCGCTGCCGGCGATCACTGCGGTGTTCCTGTATTCCCTGCTGCCGATCCTGCGCAACACCTACCTCGCCCTGACCAATGTCGAACCCGGCATCCGTGAGGCCGCGCGCGGTATCGGCATGACCTTCGGCCAGCGCCTGCGCATGGTCGAGCTGCCCATCGCCGTGCCGGTGATCCTCGCCGGCGTGCGCACCGCCGTGGTCATGAACATCGGCGTCATGACCATCGCCGCGACCATCGGTGCCGGCGGCCTGGGTGTGCTCATCCTCACCTCCATCAGCCGCAGCGACATGTCCATGCTGCTGGTCGGCGCCGTGCTGGTCAGCCTCCTGGCGATCATCGCCGACCTGATTCTGCAAACCCTGCAACGTGCCCTGACTCCGGAAGGACTGCGCCCATGATCGAACTGAAGAACCTCAGCAAGACCTTCAACGTCAACGGCAAGGACGTCAAAGCCGTCGACTCGGTAAGCCTCACCGTCAACGAAGGCGAGATCTGCGTCTTCCTCGGCCCTTCGGGCTGCGGCAAGAGCACCACCCTGAAGATGATCAACCGCCTGATCACCCCGACCTCCGGCCAGGTGTTCATCAATGGCGAAGACACCAGCGCCCTGGACGAGGTGACCCTGCGCCGCCATATCGGCTACGTGATCCAGCAGATCGGCCTGTTCCCCAACATGACCATCGAGGAGAACATCACCGTGGTCCCGCGCCTGCTCGGCTGGGACAAGCACAAGTGCCACGAGCGCGCCCGCGAGCTGATGAACATGATCAAGCTCGAACCCAAGCATTACCTACAGCGCTACCCACGCGAGCTGTCCGGTGGCCAGCAGCAGCGCATCGGCGTGATCCGCGCCCTGGCCGCCGAAGCACCGGTGCTGTTGATGGACGAGCCGTTCGGCGCGGTCGACCCGATCAACCGGGAGATGATCCAGAACGAATTCTTCGAGATGCAGCGGGCGCTGAACAAGACCGTGATCATGGTCAGCCACGACATCGACGAGGCCATCAAGCTGGGCGACAAGATCGCCATCTTCCGTGCCGGCAAGCTGCTCCAGCTCGACCACCCGGATACCCTGCTGGCCCACCCGGTAGACGATTTCGTCAGCGACTTCGTCGGCCAGGACAGCACCCTCAAGCGCCTGTTGCTGGTGCGTGCCGAGGACGCGGCGGACAACGCACCCTCGGTCAGCCCGCAAACGCCGGTGAACGATGCCCTGGAACTGCTCGACGAGCACGACCGTCGCTACGTGGTGGTCACCGACGCGGCGAACAAGGCGCTCGGCTACGTGCGCCGTCGCGACATGCACCGTCAACAGGGAACCTGCGGCGACTTCCTGCGCCCGTTCAACGCCACTGCATCCCATGACGAGCACCTGCGCATCCTGCTATCGCGGATGTACGAGTACAACCGTGCCTGGTTGCCGGTGCTGGATGCCGAGCAGGTGTTCCTTGGCGAGGTGACCCAGGAGTCCATCGCGGCGTACCTGAGCTCGGGGCGTTCGCGCGGGGGCAAGACCAGCATCGTCTCGCCGGCGGAGGCAGTCGGCGCCTGACCGAGGCGTACCGGATATCGGCCGGTCAACTTGGGGTCGCTGCGCGCCCCAATCGCCGGCAAGCCGGCTCCCAGGTACTCCACCCAGCGCCCCCCCTGTGGGAGCGGGCTTGCCCGCGATGGGCCGCAACGCGGCCCTCCTCGGCATCAGAACCCGACGCTGGCCTGCACATAGAAGGTCCGCGGTTCACCCACATACAACCCCGCGTTGTTGTCGCTCGAGCGGGTGTAGTACTGCTTGTCGAAGATGTTCTTCACCCCCGCCGCCAACTTCAGGTTCGACAGCTGCGGCCCGAAGTCGTAGCCACCACGGGCATGCCAGGTCACGTAGCCTGGAATATCGCCATACTGGCCGTCGGCACTGGGCTCGGTGATGTAGTTGCCGTTGAAGCTGCCGTCGGCGTTCATCCCGGTACCGGGGGCGCGCTGCTTGGATTGAGCGTAGGCATCCAGGTTCCAGGTCCAGCGGTCGACCTGGTAGCGCAGGCCGGCGGTGACCACCTGGCGGGAGTAGAACGGCAGGTCGCGGCCCTTGAAGCCAGGGATCTCGCCCTCGTAGGTAGCGCGGGTGTAGGTGAACCCGGCATTGGCCGACAAGCCCTGCAGCCGCGGGTCGAGGCCCGACAGGTCATAGCGCATCGACGCTTCGATGCCCTGGTGCTTGGTGGCGCCCAGGTTGGTCCAGCCCACATCGTTGCTGATGTATTGCAGCTCATCGTCGAAGTCGATGTAAAAGGCCGTCAGTTCACCGGCGAAATGGCCATCGTCATAGCGTGTGCCGATCTCGTAAGTCTTGGCCTTCTCCGGCTCCAGGCCGTTGGCGGTACTGTCGCCGACACCGCCCTGGCCGAGCTGGAAGTACTGCAGGCTGCCGAACGACGTCTCGTAGTTGGCGAACAGCTTCCAGGCATCCGACAGGTGGTACATCACGCTCAAGGCCGGCAGCGGCTCGTTGCTGGTGATGCTGCGGTTCTTTTCCGGCACCGGTCTGTAGTTGGCATCCAGCACCGGACGGTCGCGCCAGTCGGTATTGATGTGCTCGAAGCGAATCCCCGGGGTGATGGTCCAGTTGCCCACGTCGATCTTGTCATCGATGTAGTAGGCGCTGGCCTCGGTGCCGCCACTGCGGTCCTGGAAGACATGGCCGTCGGAGGTCGGGGTTGGCGTCGGTACGTTGTCGATCAGCGCCAGACGGGTGGATTGCTCGCGCATGGCCTCCTTCAGGTAGCGATAGCCGACGCTGACTTCCTGGGTGGTCGGGCCGACGAAGAAGATCCGCGACAGGCGTGGCTCGATGGCGAAGGTGTGGTAGTTGCGCGGGTACGACGACAGGGTCTTCATGTCGCGAGCGGCGATGGCGCTGCCACGGAAGCTGTCGGTGTAGTAGGTCAGCACCTCGAACTGGGTCGCGTCGTCGATCTGCCGCTGCCACTTGAACGACACGTCCTTGCGCCGGCCGCTGAAGTAGTCGTAGTCGCGTACCGACTGGTACGGGTCATGGTCGAACTGGGCCTGGGTCAGGCCGCCAGGCATGTCGGCGCGGCCGTCGTAGTAGTGGAAGTTGAGCCAGAACTCGTCGCGCTCGGTGGGCGCCCAGTGGGTCTTGAGGATGACGTCGTCGATATCGTTGTCGTTGTTGCTGCTGCGATAGCCATGGCCGTTGACCCCGGTGTACAGCAGCGCGACACCCAGGCCATTGTCGGCGGTACCGCCGACGAATGCCGATTCGGTGTGCTTCCAACCGCCGTGGCGGGAGGTTTCGAGGGTAGTGGCCAGCTCGCCAGTGGCCTTCTCGGGGATCGCCCGGGTGACGAAGTTGATCACCCCACCGACGTTCTGCGGGCCATAGCGCACCGAACCCGCGCCACGCACCACGTCGATGCTGTCGAGGTTGCCCGAGGAGATCGGCGCCATCGACAGCTGCGGCTGGCCATAGGGGGCGAAGGCTGCCGGGATGCCGTCGATCAGCACGGTCGAGCGTGGCGACAGGCGGGAGGTCAGGCCGCGCACGCCGACGTTGAGCGACAGGTCGCTGCCGCCGGTGCCGTTGGAGTCCTGCACCTGCACGCCCGGAATGCCACGCAGGACGTCGCGCACGTTCATCGCGCCCTTCTCCACCATGGCCTCGCGGCGCACCACGGTACGCGCGCCGGGATGGTTGTGCACGACGCGCTGCTCGGCGTCGCCCAGCCAGTCGCCGACCACCTTCACATCGGTGGGCGCCAGCTCGAGGCTGCCGGGGGTCGCGCCGCCCGCGCCCTGGGAGGGCTTGATCACCACGGTGTCCTGGGACATCTCATAAGTCAGCCCGCTGCCTTGCAGCAGTTGCTGCAAGGCCTGCTCGGGCGCCAGGTTGCCGGATACCGCAGGGGCCTGCTTGCCAGCCACGAGCTCCGGGCTGAAGAACAGCTGCAGGTTGGTCTGCTGGCCGAGCTGGGCCAAGGCCGAGGCCAATGACTGGGCCTGGATCTGCAAGGCGACCGGCGCCTGCTCGGCATAGGCATGGGTTGCGGCGGCACTGACCGCCACGGCCAGTGCCAGGGTGCGCAGGCGAAGAAGAGGTTTGTTGTTGTTCACGTCGTCGAAGGGTCCTGAAAGTCGGGATGAACGCCAACCGCATGCAAGTGGGAATGCTTGGCAGTTGCAGTTGGCGGGGAAGACGAACGAGCGAAAAAAAACCTGAATCTACTTCGCGATAATTTCGCTGGAGCCATCGCCGTAGGTCTTGATCGCCACGGGCAGGATGCTCGGCAGGGCTCGCAGCAAGGCGTCGGTATCGTCGACGCTGAAGGTGCTGGACAGGCGCAGGCCAGCCGCCTTGCCTGGTGCGACACGCAAGGGCTGGGCACGATAGCGGGAAACCTCGGCGACCACCTCCTCGAGGGTGGCGTTGTCGAATACCAGCTTGCCCTGGCGCCAGGCGGTCAGCGCAGCGGCGTCGACCGCATAGGGCGCGGCCACCTTGCCCTGTCGGTCGATGTGCGAACCCTGGCCGGCCTTGAGCTGCGCCAGCGAGTCGCCCGCCCCACGGACCCGCACCGAGCCCTGCTCCACTGCCACGCGGGTCCGCTCGGGGTCCAGGCGCACGTCGAAGCGCGTGCCGGTCACGGTGACGCTGCCTTGCGCGGTGTCGACCACGAACGGTCGGTCGACGTCATGGGCCACGCTGAACATCGCCTCGCCAGCGGTCAGCAAAACTTGACGTCGGCCGGAGCTGAACGCGACCTGCAAGTGGGTACCGCCATTGAGTTCCAGGTGCGAGCCATCGGGCAACTCGACCTGGCGACGCTCACCCAGGGCAGTCTGCAGATCTGCGTGATGGTTCAGGCGCTGGTACTGCCAGCCGCTCCACCCCAGCCCCAGCGCGGCCAGCGCGACCCCAGCGGCCAGGGCCTGACGCAACAGGCGACGACGCGGCAGCGGCAGCCGCTGCACGGGCTCGGGTTGGCACAGGGCCTCCAGGTGCTGGCGAGGAATGAGGTCGGCGGCCTGCCACAGCCGGCCCAGTTGTTCATATTCCTCGCGGTGCCGGGGATGCGCAGCGAGCCACTGGCGCAATTGCGCCTGCAGTTCGGCATCCTGGGGGGCATCCTGGACGCGGGCGAACCATTCGGCCGCCTGGTCGCGGACGGCATCGGCACCGTGCTGTTTCATGAAAAGGCTCTCCTGACTCATCTCGACACATCCAGGTGCTCACGCAGATGTCGGAGCGTGCGGATCATATACTTTTCGACCATGTTCTTGGTCAAACCCATGCGCTCGGCGATCTCCGCCTGGCTCAGCCCTTCGAGCTTCTGCCAGATGAAGACCCGCCGGCAATTGACCGGCAGTTGCGCCAACGCCCGCTCGACACTGTCGGCCAGCTCCAGGGCATGCACATAGGCCTCCGGATCGCCGCTGCCCGCGCCGACCGGCGCGAACGCCTCCTGCTCCAGGGACTGGCGCCGGTCTTCGCGGCGAAAGCCATCCACGGCGATGTTGCGGGCGGTCTGGTGCAAGTAGGCGCGGGGCTGCTCGACCTGTTCGCGCGGGTTTTCCAGAACCCGCACGAAGGCGTCGTGGGTGAGGTCCTCGGCTTGCTGGCGGCTGCGCAGCTTGCGCGTCCAGGTGCCGATCAGCTCATGGTAATGGTCGAGAAAGCCTTTGTGTCCGGACACGGTCGGGGTCGTCAGGGAGGCAGATGAGGTCGCGAATAGTAATGCTTCTCATCAACGACGGCAAATCGACGATGCCATGGCCCGACCAAGCCTCGCCAGGGCGTCAGTAACAAAAAATTTATGACGGGATTCATGCACAGGCGTGCCAGGAACATGTGGCCATAAATATGAACACCTGGTCGCTATTGCAGGCCAACCCGCACACCCCCGAAAACAGCGCTGACCTTGTGGGCACGGGTCTACCTGCGAAGTGGCCAACGGGTTCCATTCCACAATTTTTTACGCTTGTGATCCTGGGGGGAACATCCGAGGGTCACATGAGTCGGTTATTCAAGGCACTGCTCGTCGATCCACGACGATCGCGTCGGGATTGGCTGTTGATCTTGCTTTCTTCACCGCCTAAAGTGCGCGCCGAACGTCCATGCTGGAAACGATCCATCCGGCTCAAGTACTGACGACGAGACAGCAAGGTCACCCGCCGCTCCGTATCACGGGCACGGTTGACCTTTTTGCTTTCGGCGACATGCCTTGGGAAGTAGGCGAACCAAAGTGGGGATACGGAGGACGTTCAGTTTGCAGCCACTTACCTTTTCAGTTTGCCCATGGAGCCCTTGAGCATGTCGATCCAGGTCGAAGACTATTTCGCGCGCGACACCTTCCAGAAGATGAAGGCGTTCGCCGACAAGCAGGAAACCCCGTTCGTACTCATCGACACCCAGATGATCAGCCAGGCCTATGACGACCTGCGCGCCGGGTTCGAGTTCGCCAAGGTCTACTACGCGGTCAAGGCCAACCCGGCGGTCGAGATCATCGACCTGCTCAAGGACAAAGGCTCGAACTTCGACATCGCCTCGATCTACGAGCTGGACAAGGTGATGAACCAGGGTGTCAGCGCCGACCGCATCAGCTACGGCAACACCATCAAGAAGTCCAGGGACATCCGCTACTTCTACGAGAAGGGCGTGCGCCTGTACGCCACCGACTCCGAAGCCGACCTGCGCAACATCGCCAAGGCCGCGCCGGGCTCGAAGGTCTACGTGCGCATCCTCACCGAAGGCTCCACCACCGCCGACTGGCCGCTGTCGCGCAAGTTCGGCTGCCAGACCGACATGGCCATGGACCTGCTGATCCTCGCCCGCGACCTGAGCCTGGTGCCTTATGGCGTGTCTTTCCACGTCGGCTCCCAGCAGCGCGACATCAGCGTGTGGGATGCCGCCATCGCCAAGGTCAAGGTGATCTTCGAGCGCCTGAAGGAAGAAGACGGCATCGAGCTGAAGATGATCAACATGGGCGGTGGTTTCCCGGCCAACTACATTACCCGCACCAACAGCCTGGAAACCTATGCCGAGGAAATCATCCGCTTCCTCAAGGAAGACTTCGGCGACGAACTGCCGGAGATCATCCTCGAGCCAGGCCGCTCGCTGATCGCCAACGCTGGCATCCTGGTCAGCGAAGTGGTGCTGGTGGCGCGCAAGTCGCGTACGGCGGTCGAGCGTTGGGTGTACACCGACGTGGGCAAGTTCTCCGGCCTGATCGAAACCATGGACGAAGCCATCAAGTTCCCGATCTGGACAGAGAAGAAGGGGGAGATGGAAGAAGTGGTGATCGCCGGCCCTACTTGCGACAGCGCTGACATCATGTACGAGCACTACAAGTACGGCCTGCCGCTGAACCTGGCCATCGGCGACCGCCTGTACTGGCTGTCGACCGGCGCCTATACCACCAGCTACAGCGCGGTGGAGTTCAACGGCTTCCCGCCGCTGAAGGCGTACTACCTGTAAGAAACATGGGGCCGCTTCGCGGCCCATCGCCGGCAAGCCGGCTCCCAGGGGCAGCGCTGCTCACTCATCATGAGCCATGCAGAGGACTCCGTGGGCTTGCCGGCGATGGGCTGCAAAGCAGCCCCGATGCGACCTCCAATGCCTCAGAGGCCGCGCTGCTCGATCTCCCCGGCATACGCCGCCGCATACTCCGCCAACAATGGCCCACCACCCAGCAAGGTCGCCAGCGCGCTGCGCAGGAAGTTCAGGTTACCCGCCTCCCGTGCCCGTTCCAGCCAAGGCCTGGCCTCGGCCATCTGCCCCCGCTCGACCAACACCATCGCCAGGCTGAACATGCCACGAAAATCCCCCGCCTCGGCCGAGCGCCGGTACCAGCGCAGCGCACGTGCCGGGCTTGCCGGGGTGGCGATGCCTTGCTCCAGGTAACGGCCGTACAGGTTCATCGACTTGGCATGCCCCAGGTACGCGGCCTTTTCGTAGCAGGCGAGCGCCTGCGCCTGGTTCGCTTGCACGCCACGCCCGGTGGCCAGCAGGTTGCCCAGGTTGTACAGGCCCCAGTCCAATCCTGCGCGCGCAGCCTGCTGGAAATGCCGCGCCGCCCCTGGCAGATCCACCTCGCCGCCCCAGCCATGCTCCAGGCAACGCCCGAGCATGTTGTGCGCCATGGGACTGCCGTTTTCGGCGGCAATGGCGAACCATTGCCGGGCCACCTGCGGATCGCGCTCGATGCCCCGCCCGTCGAGCAGGATCTGCCCGAGCAGCAACTGCGCCTCGACGATGCCCTGCCCGGCCGCGGCGAGAATCGCCTGGGCGGCCTTGCCGGGGCTGTCCTCGAGCATGGCCTGCAGCCCGGCGACATCCACCACGTGCTCACGACGTAGCTGGTACGACATGGCTCAGACCTCGGCCCAGCGGCGCAGCAGGTTGTGGTAGGTGCCGGTCAGTTGCAGCAGCGCCGGGTGATCCGGCACATCGGCGGTCAATTGCTGGATGGCATTGTCCATCTCGAACAACAACGCGCGCTGGCTGTCCTCGCGCACCAGGCTCTGGGTCCAGAAGAACGCCGCGTAGCGCACACCGCGGGTGACCGGGTTGACCTTGTGCAGGCTGGTGCCGGGGTACAGCACCATGTCGCCCGCCGCCAGCTTGACCTGCTGCACACCGTAGGTGTCCTGGATCACCAGCTCGCCGCCGTCGTAGCTCTGCGGGTCGCTGAGGAACAGCGTCGAGGACAGGTCGGTGCGCACCCGCTCCGGGCTGCCCTTGGGCTGGCGCAAGGCATTGTCGATATGGAAATCGAAATTGCCGCCTTCGCGGTAGCAGTTGACCAGCGGCGCAAAGACCTTGTGCGGCAGCGCCGCCGACATGAAACGCGGGTTGCGCCACAGCCGCTCGATCAAGGCGCTGCCGATCTCCTTGCCCAGGGGGTGCCCTTCGGGCAACTGCAGGTTGTGCTTGGCCTTGGCTGACTGATAACCCGCGGTGACCTTGCCATCGGCCCAGTCGGCCTGCTCCAGGGCTTCGCGGATGCGGGAGAGTTCATCGACCTCGAACAGGCCGGGAATGTGGAGCAGCATGCTGGCGGCACCTGGTAGGGAGATAGGGCGCCAATGATATTGATTCCCTTTTACGCTTCACAAGCCCCATTCGCCGCCCAAGACGTTTCAGCAGGGGAAAACCGTAAAGGGAATTTGTAAAGATTGTAAATTTCTAGCGAATGGTAACTCTTCTCAATTGTTAGTCACAATTGCTTACATTATGATCCGCGGCCTTCACACCTTGGGGAAGGTCCACACATGCGTCACGTACCATCTGCTGTGAGTTCACCACGCCTGCTCGTCTCCGCCATCGGCATGGCGATCGGCGCCACCTCTGCCTATGCCGCCGATCCGGCTGCCAACAGTGCCATCACCCTCGACACCACCAGCGTTACCGGCAAGGCCGAACAGGCTTCTACCGAGTACAAGGTCGACAAGGCTTCGTCGCAGAAATACACCGCGCCGCTGGTGGATACTCCGCGCTCGATCACCGTGATCCCGCAGCAGGTGATCAAGGACACCAACGCCCTCACCCTGCAGGACGCCCTGCGCACCGTACCGGGTATCACCTTCGGTGCTGGCGAAGGTGGCAACCCTCAAGGCGACCGGCCTTTCATCCGCGGCTTCGATGCCCAGGGCGACACCTACCTCGATGGCGTGCGCGACACCGGTGCCCAGACCCGCGAAATCTTCGCCGTCGAATCGGTCGAAGTGGCCAAGGGCCCGAACTCGGCCATCGGCGGCCGTGGCGCGGCTGGCGGCACCATCAACCTGGTGAGCAAACGCGCGCACCTGGGTAACACGTTCGATGCCGCCTACACCTGGGGCAGCGACCAGACCCAGCGCTACACCCTCGACGGCAACTACCAGTTCAGCGACACCGTGGCCGGGCGCCTCAACCTGATGACCCACGACAGCAAGGTCGCCGGCCGCGACAAGGTCAACTACGACCGCTGGGGTATCGCCCCCTCCCTGGCCTTCGGCCTCGGCACCCCGACGCGGGTGAACCTCGACTACTACCACATGGAAAGCGATGACCTGCCCGATTCGGGCATCCCCTACAGCATTCCACGTGCCGGCAGCGGTGCCCGTACCTCGGCCCATCCAGACAAGCCGGTCGATGGCGGTGACAGCGACAACTTCTACGGCCTGACCGACCGCGACTTCCGCAAGACCCGCACCGACATCGCGACCATCGCCATCGAGCACGACCTGAGCGACTCGCTGACCATCAAGAACACCCTGCGCCACGGCAACAGCATGCAGGACTATGTCCTGACCCAGCCTGACGACAGCGCCGGCAACGTGAACAACAACGGTGTATGGCGCCGCGCCAACACCCGCGTGGGCAACACCGCCACCACCACCAACCAGACCGACCTGTTCGGCGAGTTCTTCGTGGGCGGTTTCAAGAACAGCTTCTCCACCGGTGTCGAGTTCACCAAGGAAGAGTCCGATCGCCAGGGCTATACGGTAACGCCGAACGGCAAGCTCACCTGCACCGGCCCTGGCAACGGCGGTAGCTGTACCTCGCTGAGCGATCCGAACCCGGACGACGCCTGGGACGGCACCGTCTCGCGCAACTACGCGGGCACCAAGACCAACAGCAAGACGCGTGCGATCTATGCCTTCGACACCCTGGAACTAACGCCCCAGTGGCTGCTGAACATGGGCCTGCGTTACGACCATTTCGACACCAAGTTCCGTACCTACGACGCCTCCGGTGCAACGGTCGTGAACAAGGACGGCGTCCCGACCAAAGGCCGCGACAAGAGCGAGTTCTTCACCGGGCAGTTGGGCCTGGTGTGGAAACCGGCCGAGAACGGCAGCGTCTATATCTCCTATGCCACGTCCGCGACGCCACCAGGCGCCATGCTCGGCGAGGGTACAGAAGGCAACCCGCTGCCAGGCACCACCGACCGTGGCGGCAACATCCTGAGCAGCGACCTGGAACCGGAAGAAACCACCAACTACGAGATCGGTACCAAGTGGGATCTGCTGGACGAGCGCCTGTCGCTGGCGGCTGCGATCTTCCGCACCGAGAAGGAGAACGCTCGCGTCCAGGTCGACACCGCCAGCTACGAGAACGTCGGCGAAACCCGCGTGCAAGGTATCGAGCTGTCGGCCAGCGGCAAGCTCACCGACAAGTGGCAGGTGTTCGCCGGCTACACCTACCTGCAGGCTCGCCAGATCGATGGTGGCCCGCTGGGCAAGGCTAACGACGGCAACCAGCTGCCGAACACGCCGAACAACAGTGCAAGCCTGTGGACCACCTATGCGATCACGCCGAAGCTGACCGTCGGTGGTGGCGCCTTCTACGTGGATGACGTGTATGGCAGCGTGGCCAACACCACCATGGTCGACAGCTATGTGCGCTACGACGCCATGGCGGCATACAAACTGACCAAGAACATCGACCTGCAACTGAACGTGCAGAACCTCACCAACGAGGTCTACTACGACAAGGCGTATTCCACTCACTTCGCCAACCAGGCGGCCGGGCGCACTGCCCTGCTGACCACCAGCGTCCACTTCTGACGACGCTGCTCGAAAGCCCCGCCCATTCCGATGCGCGGGGCTTTCGCGTACCAAGGCATAATGCACGCCGTGCCCCGCCAGGCGGCAAGACAAGGTGAACGATGTGGTGAAGAAGTCGCTGTTTCAATTGCACTGGTTCTTTGGCATCACCGCTGGGCTGGTGCTGGCCTTGATGGGTATCACCGGTGCCATCTGGTCGTTCCAGGAAGAACTGCTGCGCCTGTTCAACCCGGACGTCCTCAAGGTCGAAGTCCGCCAGGAGGGGGTATTGCCGCCCGCCGAGCTGGTACGCCGGGTCGAAGCCGCCCAGGGCGACAAGGTTTCGATGCTGTGGGTCGATACCCGCGAAGGCAACGCTGCGCGGATCTTCTTCACCCCACCACCTGGCGAGCGTCGTGGCCAGCTGCGCTACGCCGACCCGTACACCGGCGAACTCAAGGGCGATGTCGCCGGCCAGGACTTCTTCGGCCTGATGCTGCAACTGCACCGTTTCCTGGCCATGGGCGATACCGGCCGGCAGATCACCGGCGCCTGCACGCTGATGCTGGTGTTCTTCTGCCTGTCCGGCCTGTACTTGCGCTGGCCACGCCAGGCGTTGAGCTGGCGAGCCTGGTTGACCTTCGACTGGGCCAAGCAAGGCCGCGCCTTCAACTGGGACCTGCACGCCGTGGCCGGTACTTGGTGCCTGCTGTTCTACCTGCTGTTCGCCCTCACCGGCCTGTTCTGGTCCTACGAGTGGTATCGCGAGGGGTTGAACAAGCTACTGGCCGACGCACCTGCCGCCGGCCAGCAGCACAAGCGCGGCGAAGGGCGTGGCCGCCATGGCCCGCAGAACGCGGACAAGAACGCAGCGCCACTGGTGGTCGACTACGACGCCATCTGGAACAACCTCAAGGCCGCGGCCGGCCCAGGCCTGCTCACCTACAACCTGCGCCTGCCCCCGGCAGGCGGGCAGCCCGCCACGCTGTTCTACCTGCTCGACGACGCCGCCCACGAGCGCGCCTTCAACAGCATCACCCTGGACCCGGCCAGCGGCCAGGTGAAGCGCCACGAACGCTATACCGACAAGTCCTTCAAGGCCCAGCTACTGCAAAGCGTCTACGCCCTGCACGTGGGCAGCTACTTCGGCCTGCCGGGGCGCATCATCGTGACCATCGCCAGCCTGAGCATGCCGCTGTTCTTCGTCACCGGCTGGCTGCTGTACCTCGACCGGCGGCGCAAGAAACGCCAGGTCCGCGCTGCCCGTGGCAACGTCTCACCCGCCTCGGCAGGCGGCGACAGTTGGCTGATCGGCTTCGCCAGCCAGAGCGGCTTCGCCGAGCAACTGGCCTGGCAGAGCGCCGGCCAGTTGCAGGCCGCCGGCCTGCCGGTGCACGTGCGCCCGCTGGCCGAGTTGGGCGAAACCGACCTGCGCCAGGCCCGGCGTGCGCTGTTCGTGGTCAGTACCTTCGGTGACGGCGAGGCGCCCGACAGCGCCCGCGCCTTCGAACGCAAGGTGCTGGGCCAGCCGTGGGCCCTGGACAATCTCAGCTATGCCCTGCTGGCCCTGGGCGATCGCCAGTACCCGCACTTCTGCGGCTTCGCCCGCCGGCTCCAGGCCTGGCTGGGCGAACGCGGCGCCACCAGCGCCTTCAGCCCGGTGGAGGTGGATAACGCCGACCAGGCGGCCTTGCAACAGTGGCACCAGGCGCTGGCGCAGTTGACCGGTACCCAGCCGGTGACAGCCTGGCAGGCGCCGAGCTTCGGCACCTGGACCCTGGCCCGACGCGAGTTGCTCAACCCGGGCAGCCAGGGCGCGCCAGTCTACCTGCTCGGCCTGCAGCCCGATGAACCGGCGAGCTGGATGGCCGGCGACCTGGTGGAAATCCTGCCCCGCAACGGGCAGGCACGCGTCGCCGCCTGGCTCGCTGGGCTGGGCCTGGATGCCAACACACCGGTGGAGGTCGACGGCCTCGGCGAACGGCTCGGCCAGGCCTTGGCCAGCCGCCAGTTGCCAGCCAGCCACGGGCACCTGGTGGGGCTGCATGCCCAGGCACTGGTCGATGCGCTGGTGCCCATCGGCAGCCGCGAATATTCCATCGCCTCCATCGCCAGCGATGGCGTCCTGGAACTGATCGTGCGCCAGGAGCGCCATGCCGACGGTCATCTCGGCCTGGGCTCGGGCTGGTTGACCGAATACCTGCCGCTGCACGGCAGCGTCAGCCTGCGCCTGCGCCGCAACAGCGGTTTCCATCTGCCCCAGGCGCCGGCGCCACTGGTGCTCATCGGCAACGGCACCGGCCTGGCCGGCTTGCGCAGCCTGCTCAAGGCGCGCATCGCGGCGGGCGAGCGGGACAACTGGCTGCTGTTCGGCGAACGCAACCGCGCCCATGATTTTCTCTGTGGCGACGAGTTGCAGGGCTGGCTGGCCAGCGGCGACCTCGCACGCCTGGACCTGGCATTCTCGCGGGACCAGGCGCAGAAGGTGTACGTGCAGGATGTGCTGGTGCAACACGCCGATGAACTGCGCCGCTGGGTCAATGACGGTGCTTGCGTGTATGTCTGCGGCAGCCTGCAGGGCATGGCCGCAGGGGTGGATGCGGCGCTCGAGGGTATTCTTGGTGCCGAGGTGCTGCAGCGCCTGATCGAGGATGGGCGCTACCGGCGGGATGTGTATTGATCGGTCAATCGGTGGTGCTTTGGTCGTCCTGGGGCCGCTTCGCAGCCCCAAGATAGGCGTTGAATGACCACGCTGGCCCGACGCTCAATGCAACTCGAAGCTGTCGGCATCCAGGTTGGCCGGGAAGCGCGAGCGGTACGCCGCCAGGTCCGCCGCGCTCAACACCGCAGTGAACACCCCGTCAGCCTCCCCGGCGCTGAGCAGGCTCTCGCCCTGGAAATCCAGCACCTGGCTGTCGCCCGAATAGGCAAAGCCCTTGCCATCGGTGCCCACTCGGTTCACCGCCGCCACGTAGCACAGGTTCTCGATGCCCCGCGCCGGCAACAGGCGGTTCCAGTGCTGGCGGCGCGCGGCCGGCCAGTTGGCGGTATACAGCAGCAGGTCGGTGTCCTGGGCGTCACGGCTCCAGACCGGGAAACGCAGGTCGTAGCAGATCAGCGGGCGAACGCGCCAGCCCTTGATCTCGAACTGCACCTGGCGCTCGCCCGGCGTGTAGTGCTTGTGTTCGCCAGCCATGCGGAACAGGTGGCGCTTGTCGTAATGCAGGATCTCGCCATCCGGCCGCGCCCAGAGCAGGCGGTTGCGATGGCTGCCATCGGCGGCCTGGACGATCACGCTGCCGGTGATCACCGCATCGTGCTTCTTCGCCTGGGCCTTGAGCCACTTGTAGGTCGGGCCGTTCTCAGGCTCGGCCAGGCGCTCGGAGTCCATGGAGAAACCGGTGGTGAACATCTCCGGCAGGATCACCAGGTCTACGTCGCCGGCCTGCTCCAGCAGTTCCTCGAAATGCTCGTAGTTGGCCTGGCGGTCCTGCCAGGCCAGGGTGGTCTGCACCAGGGCGACTTTCAGGTTGGGCAGTTGGCTCAGATCGCGCATAGTCTTTCCGCCGCCTGACGCAGCGTCTCCTCACGTTTGGCAAAGCACAGGCGCACCAGGCGTTGCTCGGGGACAGGTTGCTGGTAGAACACCGAGACCGGGATCGTCGCCACACCGTGCTCGCGGGTCAGCCACAGGGACATGTCGACATCGTTGAGGTCCGGGCGGATCTGCGAGTAGTCCACCAGTTGGAAATAGGTGCCCGGCGTGCGGGTGAAGGTGAAACGCGAAGCCTGCAGCAGGTCGCAGAACAGGTCGCGCTTGGCCTGGTAGAAGCCCGGCAATTCGTCCAGGTGCTCCGGATGCTCGGCCATGTAGTCGGCCAGGGCGCATTGCAACGGGGTCACGCCACAGAAGTTGACGTACTGGTGGACCTTGCGCAGTTCGGCGCTCAAGGCCGGCGGCGCGACCACGTAGCCGGTCTTCCAGCCGGTGACGTGGTAGGTCTTGCCGAACGAGCTGACCACGAAAGCCCGCGCATACAGCTGCTCGTGGGCCAGCACACTGGCGTGGCGCACGCCATCGTAGATCAGGTGCTCGTACACTTCGTCGCTGACCAGGTAGATGTCGCGTCCTTCGATCAGCCTTGCCAACTGGTCCAGGTCGTCGCGACCGATCAACGCACCGCTGGGGTTGTGTGGCGAGTTGAGGATGACCATGCGCGTACGCGGGGTCAGGGCATCGCTGAACGCCTGCCAGTCGATACGAAAATCGCCATCGCGAAGCTGCACATGCACGCAGCGACCGCCGGCCAGCTCCACGGAAGGTTCGTAGCTGTCATAGGCCGGATCGAAGACGATCACCTCGTCGCCGGCCTGGATCACCGCCTGGATGGCGCAGAAGATCGCCTCAGTGGCACCGGGGGTGATGGTCACTTCATGGTCGGCATCGACGTTCACGCCATAGTGCCGTGCGACCTTCGCCGCCACCTGCTGGCGCAAGGCCGGCAGGCCGGTCATGGGCGCGTACTGGTTATGGCCGGCGGCCACGTGCCGGCCAACCGCATCGAGCAATGCCTGTGGGCCATTGAAGTCGGGAAATCCCTGGGACAGGTTGAGCGCACCGGTCTGCACGGCCAACTGCGACATGGTGGTGAAGATGGTCGTGCCGACGTTCGGCAATTTGCTGCGGATCATGGGGCCCTCTTTCCTGCACGTTGCATACGGCACGGGGTAGAGCCCGAGCATAGCGGATCGAGCGGTCAGGAAAAAGCTGCAAGCTACAAGCTGCAGCTTGCAGCCCGAAGCTTACTTGCGCTTGTCCTTGCGCTTCTTCTCGGCCTTCTTGTGGTGCGACATCAGGCGGCGCTTCTTGTTGACCTGGCGATCGGTGAGGGTGTTCTTCTTGCCCTCGTACGGGTTTTCGCTGCCCTTGTATTCGATGCGGATCGGCGTACCGACCAGCTTGAGCACCCGGCGGTAGGTGTTCTCCAGGTAACGCGAGTAGGAACGCGGGATCTTGTCGGTCTGGTTGCCATGGATCACGATCAGCGGTGGGTTGGCCCCCCCGAGGTGGGCATAGCGCAGCTTGATGCGCCGACCGTTGACCATCGGCGGCTGGTGCTCGCTGATGGCGTCCTCGAGGATCTGGGTCAGGCGGCTGGTCGGCCAGCGGGTCACCGCCGACTTGAACGCGGCCTGCACCGACTTGTACAGGTGGCCCACACCGGTGCCGTGCAGCGCGGAAATGAAGTGGATATCGGCGAAGTCGACGAAGAACAGCCGGCGCTCCAGCTCGGTCTTCACGTAGTCGCGCTCGCCTGGCTCCATGCCGTCCCACTTGTTCAGCGCGATGACGATGGCACGCCCCGCCTCCAGGGCGAAGCCCAGCAGGTTCAGGTCGTGGTCGACCACCCCTTCGCGGGCATCCATGACGAAGATCACCACGTTGGCGTCCTTGATCGCCTGCAGCGTCTTGACCACGGAGAACTTCTCGACTTCCTCGTGGATCTTGCCGCGCTTGCGCACCCCGGCGGTGTCGATCAGGGTGTACTTCTCTTCATCGCGCTCGAACGGGATGTAGATACTGTCGCGGGTGGTGCCAGGCTGGTCGTAGACCACCACACGCTCTTCGCCGAGCATGCGGTTGACCAGGGTCGACTTGCCGACGTTCGGGCGGCCGATGATGGCGATCTTGATACCGTCCTTTTCGCTCGGGCCAGGGATGCGCGCGGCTTCTTCGCCTTCGGCGACTTCTTCGTCGAGGGCTTCCTCGGCCTTGTCGCGCGGGATATGCCCCAGCACCGCTTCCATCAGCGCGTTGACGCCACGGCCCTGGGAGCCGGCCACCGGGATGGCGTTGCCCATGCCCAAGGGCGAAAACTCGGCGCGGGCGACGTCCGCGTCGATGTTGTCGATCTTGTTGGCGACCAGGATGGCTTCCTTGTTCCGCTTGCGCAGGTGTTCGGCGATCATCTGGTCGGCAGCGGTCATGCCGGCACGGGCATCGACCAGGAACAGCACGTAGTCGGCTTCCTCGATGGCCATCAGCGACTGCTCGGCCATCTTCTCGTCCATGCCCACTTCGTCGCCGGTGATGCCACCGGTATCGATCAGGATGTAGGAGCGGCCTTGCCAGGTCGCCTCGCCGTACTGGCGGTCACGGGTCAGGCCCGACAGGTCGCCGACGATGGCATCGCGGGTCTTGGTCAGGCGGTTGAACAGGGTGGACTTGCCGACGTTCGGCCGTCCCACCAGGGCGATTACGGGAACCATGCGGCTCTCCACTCTTGAATTCTTGAAAATGCAAAGGCCGCTGCAAGGCAGCGGCCGGAGTTCGTGCGGCGCGTCATGCGCCATTGCCTGAGCCCCATGACGGACTCAAGCATAGCCTCAGCGGATGGTCAGCGCCTCGAGCTTGCCGCTGTTGCCGAAGACATAGATGGTGTCGCCGACCACCAGGGGTCGGGCGCGCAGGCCATCGCTGTCGATCCGCTCGCGACCGACGAAGCGGCCATCGACCTGGCTGAGCAGGTGCAGGTAGCCCTCGAAGTCACCCACCGCCACGTAGCTGGAGAACACTTCCGGTGCCGACAACTGGCGGCGGGCCATGGAATCGTTGCTCCACAGGGCGCTGGAGGAGCGCTCGTCGATGCTCTCGACGGTGCCCGAGGCCTCGCTGACGTAGACGTTGCCGAAGCCCTGGGCGACACCCACGTAGCTGGAGGCATCGCGCTGCCACAGCACGCGGCCGCTTTCCAGGTCGAGGCCGGCGACCCGGCCCTGGTAGGTGCTGACATACAGCATGCCGCCAGAGAGCAGCAGGCCACCGTCGATATCGACCACCCGATCCAGCTCGGAACGGCCCTGCGGGATGGCCACGCGGCTCTCCCACACCGGCACGCCGTTCTGGGTATCCACGGCGATCACCTTGCCGGTGGACAGGCCAGCCACGGCCAGGCGGTTGGTCACGATCGGCGCACCGGTACCGCGCAGGGTCAGCACGGCCGGGCTGCTTTCGTAGATCCAGCGACGGTCACCGGTGGCGGCGTCGAGGCCGATCAGGCGGTCGTCCTGGGTCTGCACCACCACCACGTCACCGTTGGTGGCAGGCGGCGCCAGCACTTCGCTGGTCACCCGCGAACGCCAGCGCTCCTCGCCGGTGCTGGCATCCAGGGCGATGACCTCGCCCTTGAGGGTGCCGAGCATGACCAGGCCATAGCCCACGCCGACGGCGCCGGACACCGGCAGCTCCAGGTCCTTCTTCCACACCACGTCGCCGTTGAGGCGATCCAGGGCGAAGACCAGGCCGTTGACGTCGGAGGCATAGATACGGTCGTTCTCGATGGCCGGCACCAGGGTGTTGTAGGTCTCGCCCTGGCCGTCGCCGATCGAACGGCTCCACTGCTTCTTGAGCACCACTTCCTCGGTGAACTTGGTCAGCTCGGCCGGGGGCAGTTCCTTCTTGCTGTTGCTGCTGCAACCCGCGGCCAGGACGGCCAGGGCGAGCACTGCTGCTTGTTTCCAACCGATCACGTCAGGCGTCCCCTCTGGCCAGGTCATCCAGCTTCAGTTGCAGGCCACCGACCGCGGCGTCGTCGGACAGCGCGGCCTTGGCTTTCTCGTATGCGCTGTGGGCATCGTCGGCACGGCCGAGCTGGACCAGCAGGTCGCCCTTGAGTTCTTCGCGGCTGGCCAGGAAGGCCTTGTCGGCATCGCCGTCGAGCAGCTTGAGGGCCTCTTCGGCCTTGTCCTGCGCGGCGAGCACGCGGGCCAGGCGCTGGCGCGAGATCTCGCCCAGGGTCGCATCGGCCGGTTTGTCCATCACGCCCTTGAGCTCGGCAGCGGCATCGTCGAGCTTGCCGCTCTCGACCGCGACCTTGGCCACGAACAGGCTGCCGTACTGGGCGTACGCGGTGCCGCCGAACTCGCTCTTGAGCTTGCCGGCCAGCTCGGCGACCTTGGTCGCATCCGGCTCACCGCTCGGCGTCAGGGCGGTCTCCAGCAGGGCCTGGTACAGCACCGAGGCGCCTTGCGACTGGTTGCTCTGGTACTTCTGCCAGGCCTGCCAACCCATCACCACCGCGGCGGCCAGCAGGGCACCGGTCAGCAGCGGCTTGCCGTTGCGATTCCACCAGTCCTTGGCCGCGGCCAGGCCATCATCATCGATACTCGACACCCCAATACTCCTTTTCAGCAATTCGGCTGTTGAACCGCATCACGCCTGGGCGAGCGCGGCTTCCAGGTGCTCGGCCAGAGCATCCCAGGCAATGTTCTGTTGTTCGCCCTGGCCACGCAGGGGCTTGACGCCAATGACCCGTTGCGCCAGTTCGTCGTCGCCCAGGATCAGGGCGAACAGCGCCCCGCTCTTGTCGGCTTTCTTGAACTGGCTCTTGAAGCTGCCACCACCGGCGTTGACCGCCAGGCGCAGGCCCGGCAGGCGATCGCGCAGGTTTTCGCAGAGGCGCAGGCCGGCCAGTTCCGCCTGTTCGCCGAAGGCACACAGGTAGACGTCGATCTGGCGGCTGATGGACTCGGGCACCTTGCCCAGGGTCTCCAGCAACAGGATCAGGCGCTCGATGCCCATGGCGAAGCCCACGCCCGGGGTCGGCCTACCGCCCATCTGCTCGACCAGGCCGTCGTAGCGGCCACCGGCACAGACGGTGCCCTGGGCACCGAGCTTGTCGGTGACCCACTCGAACACGGTCTTGCTGTAGTAGTCCAGGCCACGGACCAGCTTGGTGTTGATGACGAACGGAATGCCAGCGGCGTCCAGACGTGCCTTGAGGCCCTCGAAGTGCACGCGGGAGTCCTCGTCCAGGTAGTCTTCCAGCTTCGGCGCGTCGGCCAGCACCGCTTGGGTGCCCTGGTCCTTGCTGTCGAGGATGCGCAGCGGGTTGCTTTTCAGGCGACGCTGGCTGTCTTCGTCCAGTTGTTCGATGCGCGCGGAAAGGAACTCGACCAGGGCGTCGCGGTAGCGCGCGCGGGCTTCGCTGGTGCCCAGGCTGTTGAGCTCGAGCTTGACCGCGTCCTGGATGCCCAGCAGCCCCCACAGGCGCCAGGTCAGCATGATCAGCTCGGCGTCGACATCCGGACCGTCCAGGTTGAACACTTCCACGCCGATCTGGTGGAACTGACGGTAGCGGCCTTTTTGCGGGCGTTCGTGGCGGAACATCTGGCCCACGTACCAGAGCTTCTGCACCTGGCCGTTGCCGGTGATGCCGTGCTCGAGCACGGCACGCACGCAGGCGGCGGTGCCTTCGGGACGCAGGGTGAGCGAATCGCCATTGCGATCCTCGAAGGTGTACATCTCTTTTTCGACGATATCGGTGACTTCACCGATCGAGCGCTTGAACAGCTCGGTGAACTCGACGATCGGCGTGCGGATCTGGCTGTAGCCATAGGTGTCCAGCAGGCCGGCCACGGTGCCCTCGAAGTAGCGCCACAGGGGCGACTGGTCGGGCAGGATGTCGTTCATGCCACGGATGGCTTGCAGCGATTTGCTCACGGAAAATCCTTACGAATCTGTGTGTCAGCCACGGGCGATCAGCGCCGCGTCGGCCTCGACCTTCTCGGCCGCTTTCTGGCGAATGAGCTTTTCCAGCTCGTCGACCAGGTTCTCGTTGGTCAGCTTCTGCGACGGCTTGCCATCGATGTAGACCAGGTTCGGCGTGCCGCCGGTGAGCCCCACGTGGGACTCCTTGGCTTCGCCCGGGCCGTTGACCACGCAGCCGATCACGGCCACGTCCATCGGTACCAGCAGGTCCTCCAGGCGCCCTTCCAGTTCGTTCATGGTCTTGACCACATCGAAGTTCTGCCGCGAGCAGCTCGGGCAGGCGATGAAGTTGATGCCACGGGAACGCAGGTGCAGCGACTTGAGGATGTCGTAGCCGACCTTCACTTCCTCGACCGGATCGGCGGCCAGAGAAATGCGGATGGTATCGCCGATGCCTTCGGCCAGCAGCATACCGAGGCCGACGGCGGATTTCACCGTCCCCGAACGCAGGCCGCCGGCTTCGGTGATGCCCAGGTGCAGGGGTTGGACGATCTGCCGGGCGAGCTGGCGGTAGGCCTCGACGGCCATGAACACGTCGGAGGCCTTGACGCTGACCTTGAAGTCCTGGAAATCCAGGCGGTCCAGGTGCTCGACATGACGCAATGCCGACTCGACCAGTGCGGCCGGGGTCGGCTCGCCGTATTTCTTCTGCAGGTCCTTTTCCAGGGAGCCGGCATTGACGCCGATGCGGATCGGGATGCCGCGGTCACGGGCGGCATCGACCACCGCACGCACACGGTCTTCGCGACCGATGTTGCCCGGGTTGATGCGCAGGCAGTCGACGCCCAGTTCGGCCACGCGCAGGGCGATGCGGTAGTCGAAGTGGATGTCGGCGACCAGCGGTACGCTGACCTGCTGCTTGATCTTGCCGAAGGCCTCGGCGGCGTCCATGTCCGGTACCGAGACACGGACGATGTCGACGCCGGCATCGACCAGGCGCTGGATCTGCGCAACGGTGGCAGCGACGTCGTTGGTGTCGGTGTTGGTCATGCTCTGCACCGCGATGGGGGCATCGCCCCCCACCGGTACATTGCCGACCCAGATCTTCCGGGATTCGCGACGTTTGATCGGAGATTCGCCGTGCATGACTTACTGTCCCAACTTCAGGCGAGCGGTCTCGCCAGTGGTGAACGAGGCAACGTCGACGGCCTGGCCGTTGTAGCTGACCTGGGCGCCGCGGGCGAAGCCCAGGCGCACCGCGAACGGCGGTTTGCCGGTCAGGTCCAGGCTGTCGCCCTTGCGCTTGATGGCGCTGAACAGCACCTTGCCGTTGCCGTCGGTGACCTGGGTCCAGCAATCGGCGGTGAATTGGATTTGCAGCGTGCCGTTGCCGGCAGGAACCGCGGCCGGCTCTACGGCGGCCGGGGCGCTGGCCACGGGAGCTACCGGAGCGGCAGGAGCCGCAGGCAGGCTAGGCGCCGCCGGGGCGGCAGGCGCCTCGCTGGCAGCCGGTGCAGGCGTCGGGGCGGTCGCAGGCGCGCTCGCGTCGTCGGCTGCCGGGGTTTCGCCGCTGGTCGCCGTCTCGGTCGCGGGGGCGGCCTCCTGCCCGGTGATGGCCTGGTCGAGCGGCAGCGGTGCGGCCTCGGGCTGCTGGCCAGCGCTCACGGCCTGGTCTTCCGGCTCGTCCAGCGGGTGGATCTGGGTGGTGCCATCGGCGCTCTCGACTTCGACGTGCTCCAGGGCGATCCTGGCCAGGTCCTTGCCGCGCTGGCTGTTCTGGTCCTGCCACCAGAAGAAGCCGCCGCCGACCACGGCCACCAGCAACAGCAGGCTGATGCCGCGCAGGATATTGTGCGACAGGCGCACCGGCTCCTCGATGCGCCCTAGCGCGTGCACTTCGCTGCCCTTGGCATGGGTGCCGGTGAACTGGTCGAATGCCTCGACCAACGGCGCCTGGTCCATGTCCAGCAGCTTGGCATAGGCGCGGATGTAACCACGGGCGAAGGTATGCCCCGGCAGCTTGTCGAAGGCGCCGGTTTCCAGGTTGTTCAGCGAACTTACCGTGAGGTTGAGCTTGCGGGCCACCTCGGCTTGCGACCATTCCCGGCGCTCGCGGGCCTGGCGCAAGACCTCACCGGGATTCTGGCGAGTCGCTGCTGCTACTTCGGGGTGCGCGGCTTTCATCGTTGCTCCGACAGGTATTGCTGATATTCCGGCGTACCGGGATAAAGTCGTTGTAGTTGCTGGCCCAGCTCGGCCACGCTGCTGTGCTCAGCGAAAGCCCGGGCGATACGGCTGCCCAGCAGCAGGCTGCGGGCGTTCTGGTCGCTCAGTTGGCTGAAACGATCGTAGTAGTCCCGGGACGGCACATAATGCCTGTTTTCGTAGGACAACTCAGCCATTTCCAGCAATGCCCGAGGCTGGTGCGGATTGAGCTGCAGGGCCTTGCCCAGGTATTCGTGCGCCTGGTCGCGGCGATCGAGCGCCAGGGCCGTCAGGCCAAGGTTCTCGTACACCCGTGACCGCTCAGGATACAGGGTATCGGTGGCGGCTTGGCGAAACATCTGCTCGGCCTGGCGAAATTGCCCCTGAGCATAAAGGAAACTGCCGTAGTTGTTGCGAATCCGCGTGTCGCCCGGGCGTATCGCCAGGGCCTTGCGCCAATGCGCCTCGGCCAGTGCCGGCTCACCCTCGGCCTGGAACACCAGGCCCAAGGCGGCATGGGCGTCGGCGTCGTTGCCGTTGAGCGCCAGGGCTCGGCCCAGTGGCACCTTGGCCTGTTCGGTCAAACCTTGTTGCAAATAACCCAGGCCCAATTGCACGTAGGCCTGCCCTGCTTCCACCCGCCCCTGGCGGCTGGCCAAGGGGTCACCGCGGCCGGACACGCAGCCGGCCAGCAGCGAAAGCGACAGGATCGACAGCGCGGCGCGCAGGGTCATGGGCGGCCTCGTCAGTGGCGCACGGCGTTGCCTTGCGGCTCTGCGTCGGCGTTCAGCTGGCGCACGGCGATGTAGCGCTCGCTGCGGCGGGTACGGTCCATGACCTGGCCGACCAGCTGGCCGCAGGCGGCATCGATGTCGTCGCCCCGGGTGGTGCGGGTGGTGACGTTGAAGCCACCGTGGTGCAGCAGGTCCTGGAAGCGACGGATGGCATTGTTGCTCGGCCGTTCGTAGCCCGAATGGGGGAACGGGTTGAACGGGATCAGGTTGATCTTGCACGGCACGTCGCGCAGCAGCTCGATCAGCTCGGCGGCGTGCTGCGGCTGGTCGTTGACGTCCTTGAGCAGGGTGTACTCGACGGTGAGCACCCGCTTGCCGCCCAGCGTGGACATGTAGCGCATGCAGGAGTCCAGCAGCACCTTCAACGGGTATTTCTTGTTGATCGGCACCAACTGGTTGCGCAACTCGTCGTTCGGCGCGTGCAGCGACAGCGCCAGGGAAACGTCGATGTGCTTGGCCAGTTCGTCGATCATCGGCACCACGCCCGAGGTGGACAGCGTGACGCGGCGCTTGGAAATGCCATAGCCCAGATCATCCATCATGATCTTCATGGCGGCGATGACATTATCGAAATTCAGCAGCGGTTCGCCCATGCCCATCATGACCACGTTGGTGATGGCGCGGTCGATCTTGGCCGGGACGGTACCGAAGGATTTGTTCGCAAGCCACACCTGGCCGATGACTTCGGCGGCGGTGAGGTTGCTGTTGAAGCCTTGCTTGCCGGTGGAGCAGAAACTGCAGTCCAGGGCACAGCCGGCCTGGGACGAGACGCAGAGCGTGCCGCGGTCGTCGGTGGGGATGTAGACGGTTTCGACGCAGCTGCCGGAGGCAACGCGGACCACCCACTTGCGCGTACCGTCGGCGGAAATGTCTTCACTGACCACTTCCGGCGCGCGAATCTCGGCAACGGCCTCGAGCTTTTCGCGCAAGGCCTTGCCGACATTGGTCATGGCGGCGAAATCGTCGACGCCGAAGTGGTGAATCCATTTCATGACCTGACCGGCACGAAAACGCTTCTCCCCGATCGACTCGAAGAATTTTTCCATTTCCTGGAGGGTCAGGCCCAACAGGTTGATCTTGCCAGTCATGTCACTCATGGAATCACCCAAGACCTGCTTCGCTTAGCGAATGCGGTCGCACAGCTCGGTAGCGGAGAAGAAGTACGCGATTTCGCGGGCAGCCGAAGCTTCCGAGTCGGAACCGTGGACGGCGTTCTCGTCGATGGAAACGGCGAAGTCGGCGCGGATGGTGCCTGGAGCGGCTTCTTTCGGGTTGGTGGCGCCCATCAGCTCGCGGTTGGCCAGGACGGCGTTCTCGCCTTCCAGGACCTGGACGATGACCGGGCCGGAAGTCATGAAGGCAACCAGGTCAGCGAAGAAGCCGCGCTCTTTGTGCTCGGCGTAGAAGCCTTCGGCTTCGGCCTTGGACAGCTGCTTCATCTTCGAAGCGACGACGCGCAGGCCGGCTTTCTCGAAGCGAGTGGTGATCTCGCCGATGACGTTCTTGGCGACGGCGTCGGGCTTGATGATGGAGAAGGTACGTTGGACAGCCATGGATAACTCCAGAAATATGAGTGTTGCGAAAAATTAAACCCGCGAATTATACGCGGGTTCCAAGGGATTGCCTAACCTGCGGACACGCTCAGTCGGCTTCTTCGATCCAGGCCGCCTGGATGGCTTCGAGCACTTTCTCGCCGCCACGTTGCGGATCATCGCTGAAGTCTGGCAGCTCCAGCACCCAGCGATGCAGATCGACGAAATTCACATAACGAGGATCGACGTCTGGCTTGCTTTGCGCAAGCTGGATGGCGATCTCAAGTACATCAATCCATTTCAGGCTCATGCGTAGACCTCAGTGCGGCGCTTCGGCGGCGTGGTTGAGCGAGTACTTGGGAATCTCGATCGTCAGGTCCTCTTCGCCGACGATGACCTGGCAGGCCAGGCGCGACTGGGCCTCCAGGCCCCAGGCCTTGTCCAGCATGTCCTCTTCCAGCTCGTCGGCTTCCTCCAGCGAGTCGAAACCCTCGCGGACGATGCAATGGCAGGTGGTACAGGCACAGACGCCACCACAGGCGCTTTCCATCTCGATGTGATGCTCGTGGGCCAGTTCCAGGATGTTGGTCCCTGGCTCCACCTCCACCACCAGCCCATCCGGGCAGAACTTCTCGTGCGGCAGGAAAATCACCTGGGGCATCGGTTACTCCTCGATCTCATTCAGGTTGCGCCCGGCCAGTGCGGCTTTGACCGTCGAATCAAGGCGACGGGCGGCAAATGCATCGGTCACCTGCGACAGACGCTTGGTCTGCTGCTCGATGGCCGCGCCATCGGTGCCGCTGAGCAAATCACGCAATTCTTGCATCTGGTGCTCGATGGCTACGCGCTCCTCGGCACTGAGCAGGCGGTCGCCGTCGGCGTCCAGAGCGCCCTGCACCGCCTCGAGCAGTCGCTCGCCGTCGACCTGGTGCTCGCGCAGCTGGCGCGCCTGCTTGTCGGAGCCTGCGTGCTCGAAGGAATCCTTGAGCATGCGTGCGATCTCGCCATCGGTCAGGCCGTAGGACGGCTTGACCTGGATGCTCGACTCCACGCCCGAGCCGGTCTCCCGGGCCGAAACGCTGAGCAGGCCATCGGCATCGACCTGGAAGGTCACGCGGATCTTCGCCGCGCCCGCGACCATGGCCGGGATGCCGCGCAGCTCGAAGCGCGCCAGGGAGCGGCAGTCGCTGACCAGCTCACGCTCACCCTGCAGGACGTGGATCATCATGGCCGACTGGCCATCCTTGTAGGTGGTGAACTCCTGGGCCCGCGCCACCGGGATGGTGGTGTTGCGCGGGATCACCTTCTCCATCAGCCCGCCCATGGTCTCGAGGCCCAGGGACAACGGGATGACGTCCAGCAACAGCAGCTCGCCGCCCTCGCGGCGGTTGCCGGCCAGGGTATCGGCCTGGATCGCGGCACCGATGGCCACCACCTGGTCCGGGTCGATGGAAGTCAGCGGGGTACGCCCGAACAGCGCGCCAACCGCCTCACGCACACGCGGCACGCGGGTGGAACCACCCACCATGACCACCGCCCCGACATCCTCCAGCTCGACGCCACTGTCGCGCACGGCGCGGCGGCAGGCCTTGAGGCTGCGGGCGATCAGCGGCTCGATCATGGCCTCGAACGCGGCGCGGGTCAGTTCGCCCTGCCAGGCGCCGTGGCTGACACGGACCGCATCGGCATCGGTCAAGGCTTCCTTGGCCGCGCAAGCGGCCTGCAGCAGCTGGCGCTGGGCCGCCGGGTCGAGGTCGGCGGACAGCCCAGCCTGCTCGATGATCCAGCCGGCGATGGCGTGGTCGAAGTCGTCACCGCCCAAGGCGGTGTCGCCGCCCGTGGCCAGGACTTCGAAGACACCTGCGCTCAGGCGCAGGATGGAGATATCGAAGGTACCGCCGCCCAGGTCGAAGATCGCCACGACGCCCTCGGCATCCTGGTCCAGGCCATAGGCCACCGCCGCCGCGGTCGGCTCGTTGAGCAAGCGCAGGACGTTGAGGCCGGCAAGCTTCGCGGCATCCTTGGTAGCCTGGCGCTGGGCGTCGTCGAAGTAGGCCGGAACGGTGATCACCGCCCCCACCAGTTCGCCGCCGAGGGTCTGCTCGGCCCGCTGACGCAGCACCTTGAGGATGTCGGCGGACACTTCCACCGGGCTCTTCGGGCCCTGGACGGTGTCGATGAACGGCATGTGCGACTCGCCACCGACGAAGCGGTAAGGCAGTTGCTCGCCCAGTTGCTTGACGTCGGCCAGGCCACGCCCCATCAGGCGCTTGACCGACAGGATGGTGTTCAACGGGTCGCTGGAGGCGGCATCGCGGGCGGCCTGGCCGACTTCGCTGCGGCCATCGAGGTAGCGCACCGCGGAAGGCAGGATGACCTTGCCCTGTGCATCGGGCAGGGGTTCGCTACGGCCGCTGCGCACCGCGGCGACCAGGGAGTTGGTGGTGCCCAGGTCGATCCCCACCGCCAGACGACGCTGGTGCGGCTGGGGGCTCTGACCGGGTTCGGCGATCTGCAGTAGGGCCATGCTTATCTGAGTACCTTAGGCGTCATCACGGGCGACGCCGGGATTAATCGTCGAGGCGCTCTTCCAGTTGGCGCACTTCTTGGGCGAGCTTGTCGAGGAACTGCATGCGGCGCATCAGGCGCTCGGCCCTGTCGCGCTCGGCAGCATCGTCCCAGCAGGCGGCGAATTCCTCGTTCAGCGTGTCCTGGGCGACCTTCAGGCGCTTCTTGAACACCGCGACGCCGTCCAGGTCGGCCTCGTCCTGCAGCTCTTCGAGCTCTTCGCGCCACTGCATCTGCTGCAGCAGGAAGTCCGGGTCGTGCACGGTGACTTCCTGGGGCACTTCGTGGCCACTGATGGCCAACAGGTAACGGGCACGCCGCGGCGCGCTGCGCAAGGTCTGGTAAGCCTCGTTGAGGGCGGCTGACTTTTCCAGGGCTACGCGCTGCTCACGCTCGGAGGCGTCGGCGAAGCGGTCCGGATGGACCTCGCGGGCCAACTCGCGATAGCGAACGGCCAGCTTGTCGAGGTCCAGGCGAAAGCTGGGCTTGAGGTCGAACAGGGCGAAATGGCAAGGAGTACCCACGTCAACCCTCAGACATTGAAGCTTTCGCCGCAGCCACACTCACCGCGCACGTTGGGATTGTTGAACTTGAAGCCTTCGTTCAACCCTTCCTTGACGAAGTCCAGCTCGGTGCCGTCCAGGTAGACCAGGCTCTTGGGATCGATGATCACCTTGACGCCATGGCTCTCGTACACCTGGTCCTCGGCAGCCAGCTCGTCGACGAACTCCAGCACGTAGGCCAGGCCCGAGCAGCCGGTGGTGCGCACGCCCAGGCGGATGCCCTCACCCTTGCCGCGCCCTTCGAGGGAACGCCGCACGTGGTTGGCGGCGGCTTCTGTCATGCTGATAGCCATCGGAACTCTTTCCTCAACGTCAGTTACCTTGCCACAGGCGACTTAGAGCAAGCCTTTCTTCTGCTTGTAATCGCGCACGGCCGCCTTGATGGCGTCCTCGGCGAGCACGGAGCAGTGGATCTTCACCGGCGGCAGCGCCAGTTCCTCGGCCAGCTGGGTATTCTTGATGGTCTCGGCTTCGTCCAGGGTCTTGCCCTTCATCCACTCGGTGGCCAGGGAGCTGGAGGCGATGGCCGAGCCGCAGCCGTAGGTCTTGAACTTGGCGTCTTCGATGATGCCCTGTTCGTTGACCTTGATCTGCAGGCGCATGACGTCGCCACAGGCCGGCGCGCCGACCATGCCGGTACCGACATCCGGGTCCTCGGCGTTCAGCTTGCCGACGTTGCGCGGGTTTTCGTAGTGGTCGATGACCTTTTCACTGTATGCCATGGTGCAATTCCTTCCTCATCAGGGAGCCGCTCTTGCCGGCGACTGCTTAGTGGGCGGCCCACTCGATCTTGGAGATGTCAACGCCGTCTTTGTACATGTCCCACAGCGGCGACAGCTCACGCAGTTTGTTCACGGCCTCGCAGACCTTCTGCGCGGCGTAGTCGACTTCTTCTTCGGTGGTGAAGCGGCCGAAGGTGAAGCGGATCGAGCTGTGCGCCAGCTCGTCGTTGCGGCCCAGGGCGCGCAGCACGTAGGAAGGCTCGAGCGAAGCGGAGGTGCAGGCCGAGCCGGACGATACCGCGATGTCCTTGAGGGCCATCAGCAGCGATTCGCCTTCCACGTAGTTGAAGCTCAGGTTCAGGTTGTGCGGCACGCGGGCGGTGCGGCTGCCATTGACGTACAGCTCTTCCAGGCTCTGGACCTGTTCGAAGAAGCGGTCGCTCAGCGCCTTGATACGGGCGTTCTCGCTGGCCATTTCCTGCTTGGCGATGGCGAAGGCCTCGCCCATGCCGACGATCTGGTGGGTGGCCAGGGTGCCGGAGCGCATGCCGCGCTCATGGCCGCCACCGTGCATGGTGGCTTCCAGGCGCACGCGCGGCTTGCGGCTGACGTACAGCGCGCCGATACCTTTCGGGCCGTAGGTCTTGTGCGCCGAGAAGGACATCAGGTCGACCTTGAGCTTTTGCAGGTCGATCTCGACCTTGCCGGTCGACTGGGCGGCATCGACGTGGAACAGCACGCCGCGGGAGCGGGTCAGCTCACCGATGGCGGCGATGTCGTTGATGGTGCCGATCTCGTTGTTGACGTGCATGACCGAGACCAGGATGGTGTCGTCGCGCAGCGCCGCCTCGACCATGGCCGGGGTGATGATGCCGTCTTCGCCAGGCTCGAGATAGGTGACCTCGAAGCCTTCGCGCTCGAGCTGGCGAGCGGTGTCCAGGACCGCCTTGTGCTCGATCTTGGAGGTGACGATGTGCTTGCCCTTGGTGTGATAGAAGTGCGCGACACCCTTGATGGCCAGGTTGTCGGACTCGGTCGCGCCGCTGGTCCAGACGATTTCCCGCGGGTCGGCATTAACCAGGTCGGCGACCTGGCGGCGAGCGTTCTCGACCGCTTCCTCGGCCTTCCAGCCGAAGACGTGGGAGCGCGAGGCCGGGTTACCGAAGTTCCCGTCGACCAGCAGGCAGTCGGCCATCTTCTGGGCGACGCGGGGATCGACCGGGGTGGTCGCGGAGTAATCGAGGTAGATCGGCAACTTCATTGAGTATCTCCTATCAGGCGGTGGCGTCGCTCGTCGCTACGTTCAGTCGACGGCGGACGTCTCAATCTTGTCCAACTGGGCGTTGCGGCCCGCGACACGGCGCAGGTCCTGGCGCTGGGCGACTTCCTGCACCTCACGGCGCATGACGAGGTCAGCCAGGCTGATGCCGCTGAGGAATTCATGGATCTGCTGGCTGAGGTCGCACCACAAGTGGTGTGTCAGGCAGGTGTCACCGGCGTGGCAATCCCCCAGCCCCTGGCAACGGGTGGCATCGACCGATTCGTTGACCGCATCGATGACCTGGGCCACCTGGATGGTTTCCATGTCCCGCGACAGCTGGTAGCCGCCGCCCGGACCGCGCACGCTGGAAACCAGGCTGCTGCGGCGCAGCTTGGCGAACAGCTGTTCCAGATAAGAGAGGGAAATGCCCTGGCGCTCGGAAATGTCGGCCAAAGACACCGGCCCATGCTGCGCATGCAACGCCAGGTCAAGCATGGCGGTCACGGCATATCGGCCTTTGGTAGTCAGTCGCATGGCTAGTGGATACCACGGGAGTTACAAGATGTGAGCGAGTATGCGATTCCCGAGCATTTAAGTCAACTATTAGACCTACTGCTTTAGTCGGGCTTACATCGGGGAGGCGGGCGCGATTGTAGCAGACAAGGGGCGTGAGCACACGCCCCATCGTCGCTGCGCCGTAATCAATGCGGCTGAGTGTCGCTCTGCGCGGCCGGCTTGACCTCGGTGAAGTCTTCCTCGGGCAACGCCGGCAGCTCCTTGCCGCAATAGTCGCTGCCCAGCTTGGTCAATGCCCCGCACACGCCCTCCAGGCGCTCGTCGACCGCGTGCAGGTGATCGAGCATCTGGCCGATGGCGCGAGCCACCGGGTCGGGCATGTCGCCACTGACACCATAGGCATCGAAGCCGATCTTGTCGGCCATGGCCTTGCGCTTGGCCTCGACCTCGTCGTCCTCGGCCTTGACGATGATCCGCCCGGGGATGCCGACCGCGGTGGCACCGGCCGGCACCGCCTTGGTCACCACCGCGTTGGAACCGATCTTGGCCCCCGCGCCGACGGTGAACGGGCCGAGCACCTTGGCCCCGGCACCGACCACCACGCCGTTCTCCAGGGTCGGGTGGCGCTTGCCCTTGTTCCAGCTGGTGCCGCCCAGGGTCACGCCCTGGTACAGGGTGACGTCGTCGCCGATCTCGGCGGTCTCGCCGATGACGATGCCCATGCCGTGGTCGATGAAGAAGCGCCGGCCGATGGTGGCGCCCGGATGGATCTCGATACCGGTCAGCCAGCGGCCGAAGTTCGACACCAGGCGCGCCAGCCACTTGAAGTCACGCACCCACAGGGCATGGCCCAGACGATGCAGCCAGATGGCGTGCATGCCCGGGTAGCAGGTCAGTACCTCGAAGGCGTTGCGCGCCGCCGGGTCACGATGGAATACGCTCTGGATATCTTCACGCAGACGTTCGAACATCTTTTTAGTCCTTGCGCTTATGCGGCTCGCCCCTGGCGACCTTCTGGGTCTCGGTGAGGATGCCGCGCAAAATGCTCATTTCCGAACGATTGACCGCGCTGCGCCCATAGAGCCGGCGCAGGCGCGGCATCAGGTGCTTGGGCTTCTCGGGGTCAAGGAAGCCGATGTCCACCAGGGTTTTCTCCAGGTGTTCGTAGAACAGCTCCATCTCGTCCATGGTCGCCAGCTCGCCGCTGCGCAGCGAGTTGGCTTCGAATTTCTCGACCTTCGACGGCGCCCCTTGGGCCACCAGCCAGGCCATGCGCACCTCGTAGGCGAGCACCTGGACGGCAGCGGCAAGGTTCAACGAGCTGAAGTCGGGGTTCGAGGGAATGTGCACGTGAAAGTGACATCGCTGCAGTTCTTCGTTGGTCAGGCCGGCGTGCTCGCGACCGAACACCAGGGCGACTTCCTCGCCGGCGCCGGCCTGCTCCACGACCTTGATCCCGCACTCGCGGGGGTCGAGCAGCGGCCACGGGATACTGCGGTCGCGGGCGCTGGTGCCAAGCACCAGGCTGCAGCCGACCAGCGCCTGCTCGAGGCTGCCCACCACCTGGGCGTTATCCAGCACATCGTCGGCACCGGAGGCACGCGCAGTGGCGTCCACGGCGGGGAAATCCTGTGGCTGGACCAGTACCAGGCGCGACAAGCCCATGTTTTTCATGGCACGAGCAGCGCCGCCGATATTGCCGGGGTGGCTGGTATTGACCAGAACAACACGAATATTTTGCAGCAAGGTATCGAGCTCACAGATACAAGGAAAAGGGGAATCGATCTTACAGAACCGACAGGCGTAACGCCATGAAAGCAAATGTCACCCTTCTGCCGGAACAGTTTTCTGATAGAATGTGCGGCTTTCTTCTTTAACATCCCAGGTGAAACGCCCATGCAGCCTATGCTGAATATCGCGCTGCGCGCCGCTCGCAGCGCCAGTGAACTGATTTTCCGCTCCATCGAACGCCTGGATAGCATCAAGGTCGACGAGAAAGAGGCCAAGGACTACGTCTCCGAGGTCGATCGCGCCGCCGAGCAGAGCATCGTCAACGCCCTGCGCAAGGCCTACCCGAACCACTCCATCCAGGGAGAGGAAACCGGCCTGCACGCCGGCTCCGGCGAAGACGGCAAGGACTACCTGTGGATCATCGATCCGCTGGACGGCACCACCAACTTCCTGCGTGGCGTTCCTCACTTCGCGGTCAGCATCGCCTGCAAGTACCGCGGCCGCCTCGAGCACGCCGTGATCGTCGACCCGGTACGCCAGGAAGAATTCACCGCCAGCCGCGGTCGCGGCGCCCAGCTCAACGGCCGCCGCCTGCGCGTCAGCTCGCGCAGCAGCCTGGAAGGCGCCCTGCTGGGTACCGGTTTCCCGTTCCGTGACAACCAGATCGCCGACCTGGACAACTACCTGGGCATGTTCCGCGCCCTCACCGGCCAGACCGCCGGCATCCGCCGCGCCGGCGCTGCCAGCCTGGACCTGGCCTACGTCGCCGCCGGCCGTTTCGACGCCTTCTGGGAGTCGGGCCTGTCCGAGTGGGACATGGCTGCGGGCGTACTGCTGATCCAGGAAGCGGGTGGCCTGGTGAGCGACTTCAACGGTGGCCACGACTTCCTCGACAAGGGCCATATCGTCGCGGGCAACATCAAGTGCTTCAAGGCGGTGCTGACCGCCATCCAACCGCACCTGCCCGAGCACATGAAGCGCTAAGCGCGGATTGCAGCCACAAAAAAAAGCACCCCGCGGACCGCGCGGGGTGCTTTTTTTGTGGCTGCAATTCACAACAGCGTGGGAGCGAGCGTGCCCGCGAACAAGGGTGTAGCCCTTGCTAAAGGGCATCTCCCACAAGGGGAGTTATTGGCCGACCTGGTTGTCACTCAGGACCAGGTTACCGTTCTTGTCCAGCGGGATGGTCGAGCCCGGCTCGTGGTTCATCTTCACCTGGCCGACCTTGTCGCCAATGGAGTACTTCACGTTATAGCCAACCACCTTCTCACTGATGTCGTTAACCGTGTTGCAGCGGGTCTGGGTGGTGGTATAGGTGTCACTGTTCTGCATGTGCTCCTGCACCTTGTTGCCCGCATAGCCACCACCGACCGCACCGGCCACGGTGGCGATCTTCTTGCCCGTGCCACCACCGATCTGGTTACCCAGCAGGCCACCCGCCAGGGCACCGACCACGGTGCCGGCGATCTGGTGCTGGTCCTTGACCGGCGCCTGGCGCGTCACGGTAACGTCCTTGCACACCTCACGTGGCGTCTTCACCTGTTGCTTGATCGGCTGCACGTCCATGACCTGGGCGTACTCAGGCCCCTTGTTCACCAAGCTGTAGGTCGCCACAGCACCTCCGGCGGTCACACCGACAGCACCCAGTACCGCACCCACCAGCATTGATTTGTTCACGCGAACCTCCTGATCGTACCCGCGGGATCTTGCCCGCCTTCTCCCAGCCTTGGAGCGAAAAAAAAGGCGCGAGTTCAACACTCGCGCCCTTCTTTACGCCAAACGGTGTAGGACAACGCCTTACGGACGGTCGTCCACCCCCTCGGCCTTGACCGTCGGGATCAGGTCTTCGCTGCTCAGGTTCAGCCAGATCAATACCACGTTGGCGATGTAGATCGACGAGTAGGTACCCGCCAGGACACCGATGAACAGCGCCAGGGAGAAGCCGAACAGGTTGTCGCCGCCGAAGAACAGCAGCGCGGCCAGGGCCAGCAAGGTCGACACCGAGGTGGCGATGGTCCGCAGCAGGGTCTGGGTGGTCGAGACGTTGATGTTCTCGATCAGCGAGGCCTTGCGCATGACCCGGAAGTTCTCGCGCACGCGGTCGAATACGACGATGGTGTCGTTGAGCGAGTAACCGATGATCGCCAGCACCGCAGCCAACACCGTCAGGTCGAAGGTGATCTGGAAGAACGACAGGATACCCAGCGTCACCACCACGTCGTGGACCAGCGAGACGATGGCACCGACGGCGAACTTCCACTGGAAGCGGAAGGCCAGGTAGACCAGGATGCCGCCCAGGGCCAGGAGCATGCCCAGGCCGCCCTGGTCACGCAGTTCCTCGCCCACTTGCGGGCCGACGAACTCGACGCGCTTGACCGTCGCCTGGTTGTCGCCGCCAACCTTCTGCAAGGCCGCCGCGACACGGTTGCCCAACTGCGGATCATCGCCCGGCATACGTACCAGCAGGTCGGTGGTGGCACCGAAGCTCTGCACCACGGCCTCCCCGAAGCCCGCCTGGGCCAGCTCGGCACGTACCGTCGTAAGGTCCGCCGGACGCTCGTAGGTCAGCTCGATGAGCGTACCGCCGGTGAAGTCCAGACCGAAGTTCAGGCCCTTCTGCCACCAACTGAACAAGGCCAGCACGGTGAGGAGCAGGGTAATGGCGAACGCGACATTGCGCACGCCCATGAAATTGATGGTTTTCATCGCAGCTCCCTCAAACCCACAGCTTCTTGATGTCACGCCCGCCGCAGGTCAGGTTGACCATGGCGCGGGTCACCATGACGGCGGTGAACATCGAGGTGAAAATCCCGAGGGACATGGTGACCGCGAAGCCCTTGACCGGGCCGGTACCCATGGCGAACAGGATGCCACCGACCAGCAGGCTGGTCAGGTTGGCGTCGATGATCGCGGTGTAGGCACGGTTGAAGCCTTCGTGGATGGCGCGCTGCACCGACATGCCAGCCCTGATTTCCTCGCGGATCCGCGAGAAGATCAGCACGTTGGCGTCCACCGCCATACCCATGGTCAGCACGATACCGGCGATACCCGGCAGGGTCAGCGTCGCACCCAACAGCGACATCAGCGCCAGCAGCAGGACCATGTTGCCCGCCAGGGCGATGGTAGCGATCACGCCGAAGCCACGGTAGATGGCCATGATGAACAGCGAGACGAACAGCATGCCCCACAGGGAGGCATCGATGCCCTTGACGATGTTGTCGGCGCCCAGGCTCGGGCCGATGGTGCGCTCCTCGGCGAAGTACATCGGCGCGGCCAGGCCACCGGCGCGCAGCAGCAGGGCCAGCTCGGACGACTCGCCCTGGCCGTTCAGGCCGGTGATGCGGAACTGGCTGCCCAGCGGCGACTGGATAGTGGCCAGGCTGATGATCTTCTTCTCTTCCTGGAAGCTCTGTACCGGCACTTCCTTCTCGACGCCATCGACCGTCTGCTTGACATAGCGCGTCACCGGTTTCTGCTCGATGAAGATCACCGCCATGCTGCGACCGACATTGGTGCGGGTGGCGCGGCTCATCAGCTCGCCGCCGTGGCCGTCGAGGCGGATGTTGACCTGCGGGCGGCCCTGCTCGTCGAAGCTGGCCTGGGCATCGGTGACCTGGTCACCGGTGATGATCAAGCCACGCTCGACCGCGGCGGAGCGCCCGCCTTCACGGAACTCGAACACCTCGGTGGTGGCCTTGGAAGCGCCCGGCTCGGCACCGAAGCGGAACTCCAGGTTGGCGGTCTTGCCGAGGATACGCTTGGCCTCGGCGGTGTCCTGCACGCCTGGCAGCTCGACCACGATACGGTTGGCACCCTGGCGCTGGACCAGCGGCTCGGCCACGCCCAGCTCGTTGACCCGGTTGCGCACGGTGGTCAGGTTCTGCTTGATCGAGTATTCGCGGATCTCGGCGACTTTCGCCTGGGTCAGCGCCAGACGCAGCACGGCGAGCTCGTTGCGCTCGGTGGTGGTCAGGTCGAAATCATTGAAATTCTTGCGGATCAGGCTACGGGCCTGCTCGCGGGTGGCATCGTCGGCGAAGCCCAGCATGATGCCGCCGTCCTGCTGGGGCAGGCTGCGATAGCGGATGCGCTCTTTGCGCAGCAGGGTCTTCACTTCGCCTTCATAGACCTTCAGACGGGCGTTCATGGCCTTGTCCATGTCCACTTCCAGCAGGAAGTGCACACCACCGGACAGGTCCAGGCCCAGCTTCATCGGGCTGGCGCCCAGGTTGCGCAGCCATTGCGGGGTGGTCTGGGCCAGGTTCAGGGCCACGACGTAATCATCGCCCATCGCCTTGCGCACCACATCCTTGGCCGGCAGCTGATCTTCCTGGTTGACCAGGCGCACCAGCGCGCTGCCCTTCTCGCCCAGGCTGCTGCCCTTGACGGTGATGCCGGCATCGGTCAGGGCCGTGGTGGCGCGGTCCAGGTCGGCCTGGGAGACCTGCAGGGCCGAGCTGGCACCGCTGATCTGCACCGCCGGGTCATCCGGGTAGAGGTTGGGAGCGGAATAAATAAAGCCGATCGCCAGTACCACCAGGATCAGCAGGTATTTCCACAGAGGGTATTTGTTCAGCATCACGCCGCCCGTTCAAGACGCGGGGCGCGTTGCGCGCCCCGACTGGAAAAGAAAAACGATGACTCAGATAGCCTTGAGCGTACCTTTTGGCAGGGTCGCCGCCACGGCGCCCTTCTGGAACTTCAGCTCGACGTTGTCGGAAACTTCCAGGACCACGAAATCATCGGAAACCTTGACGATCTTGCCAGCGATACCGCCGTTGGTGACGACTTCGTCACCTTTTTGCAAGTTGCTCAGCAGGTTCTTCTGCTCTTTGGCACGCTTGGCCTGCGGACGCCAGATCATCAGGTAGAAGATGACCAGGAAACCGACCAGGAAGATCCATTCGAAGCCGGTACCGGCGGGGCCGGCGGCAGGGGCAGCAGCGTCCGCGTAGGCGGCGGGAATCAGAAAGCTCATTGGGCACTCCAGTGACTAAGGTTTTGTTAAGTGCGGACAGTCAGTCCAAGGGCGGCACAGGCAGCCCGCGCTTGGCATAGAAGGCGTCGACAAAGGCGGCCAATTTACCTTGTTGAATAGCCTCGCGTAAACCGGCCATCAAACGCTGGTAATGGCGCAAGTTGTGGATCGTATTCAGCATGCTGCTCAGCATTTCGCCGCACTTGTCCAAGTGATGCAGATAAGCGCGAGAGAAGTTCTTGCAGGTGTAGCAGTCGCAGGTTGGATCCAGTGGCGAATCATCATGGCGATGGAACGCGTTGCGGATCTTGATCACCCCGGTATCGACGAACAGATGGCCGTTGCGCGCGTTGCGCGTGGGCATCACGCAATCGAACATGTCGACGCCGCGGCGCACACCCTCCACAAGATCCTCGGGTTTGCCTACCCCCATAAGGTAACGAGGTTTGTCAGCGGGCATCTGCGCCGGCAGGTAGTCCAGCACCTTGATCATTTCGTGCTTGGGCTCCCCCACCGACAGGCCGCCGATCGCCAGGCCGTCGAAACCGATGTTTTCCAGGGCCTCCAGCGAACGCATGCGCAGGTCCTGGTACATGCCGCCCTGGACGATGCCGAACAGCGCCGCGGTATTGTCGGCATGGGCGTTCTTCGAGCGCTGGGCCCAGCGCAGCGACAGCTCCATGGAGGCTTGCGCCACGTCGTGCTCGGCCGGGTACGGCGTGCACTCGTCGAAGATCATCACGATGTCCGAGCCCAAGTCGCGCTGGACCTGCATGGATTCCTCCGGCCCCATGAACACCTTGGAACCGTCCACCGGCGAGGCGAAGGTCACGCCCTCTTCCTTGATCTTGCGCATGGCGCCCAGGCTGAACACCTGGAAGCCGCCGGAGTCGGTGAGGATCGGGCCTTTCCATTGCATGAAGTCGTGCAGGCTGCCGTGCTTCTTGATCACCTCGGTACCCGGGCGCAGCCACAGGTGGAAGGTATTGCCAAGGATGATCTCGGCGCCGATGGCTTCGATATCGCGTGGCAGCATGCCCTTGACCGTGCCATAGGTGCCCACCGGCATGAACGCCGGGGTTTCCACCGTGCCACGGGGGAAGGTCAGGCGGCCGCGACGGGCCTTGCCGTCGGTGGCCAGCAGTTCGAAGGACATTCGACAGGTGCGACTCATGCTTGATCCTCGGGGCCGCGTGGCGCCGGATTGCGGGTGATGAACATGGCATCACCGTAACTGAAGAAGCGGTACTCCTGCTCGACCGCCGCCGCGTAGGCAGCCATGGTCTCGGGGTAGCCGGCGAAGGCCGAGACCAGCATCAGCAGCGTGGACTCCGGCAGGTGGAAATTGGTGACCAGGGCATCGACCACATGGAACGGCCGGCCCGGGTAGATGAAGATGTCGGTGTCGCCACTGAAGGCTTTCAGCTGGCCATCACGCGCCGCGCTCTCCAGCGAGCGCACGCTGGTGGTCCCCACCGCGATCACCCGACCGCCACGGGCACGGCAGGCCTCGACGGCGTCCACCACCGCCTGGCTGACTTCCAGCCACTCCTTGTGCATGTGGTGGTCCTCGATCTTGTCGACGCGCACCGGCTGGAAGGTCCCGGCTCCCACGTGCAGGGTGACGAAGGCGCATGCCACGCCCTTGTCGGCGATCTTCTCCAGCAGCGACTCGTCGAAGTGCAGCCCCGCCGTGGGCGCTGCCACCGCGCCGGCACGTTCGGCGTAGACGGTCTGGTAGCGCTCGCGGTCGGCGCCTTCGTCGGGCCGGTCGATATAAGGCGGCAGCGGCATGTGCCCTACCCGTTCCAGCAGCGGCAGCACGTCCTCGCTGAACCGCAGCTCGAACAGCGTCTCGTGTCGCGCGACCATCTCGGCCTCGCCGCCGCCGTCGATGAGGATTTGCGTACCCGGCTTGGGCGCCTTGCTGGCGCGTACGTGGGCGAGCACGCGGTGGTTGTCCAGCACGCGCTCGACCAGCACCTCCAGCTTGCCACCGGAGGCCTTCTGGCCGAACAGCCGCGCCGGGATCACCCGGGTATTGTTGAACACCATCAGGTCGCCCGGGCGCAGGTATTCGAGCAGGTCGGTGAAGCGCCGGTGCGAAAGCGCCCCGCTCGGCCCGTCGAGGACCAGCAGACGGCTGCCATGGCGCTCGGCCAGGGGGTGGCGGGCGATCAGGGAATCGGGGAGTTCGAAGGAAAAATCGGCGACGCGCATGATGGTGTTCGGTTCGACAGGGCCGGAAAGTTTAGCCCAACGCGCGAAAATTGACCATGAAACCCGATTGACCGACCCTCGACGCCTCTCTATACTGCGGCGCCACAAGCCCTGATGGCGGAATTGGTAGACGCGGCGGATTCAAAATCCGTTTTCGAAAGGAGTGGGAGTTCGAGTCTCCCTCGGGGCACCAAGATCCGAAAGAACCGACCTTATGGTCGGTTTTTTTATGCCTGGAATTCTGGATGCCAATCCGACCGTTCCAGCACGCCGCAGGTGATTCCGATAGACAAGGCATTATTTCCCACTTCAGCGCTCTGCCTGTAGGAGCGGCCTTGTGTCGCGATTGGGGCGCACAACGCCCCTACACCGCCTTCCAACGCGATCAACGATCTCGTTTCGCACATCCATGCAGCCTCCGCATACGCCCAATGCAGCGATTGCAGTGCCCCGTTGACGAGGCACAAGCGGAACAACGAAAAAGCCCCTTGTTCTGAACAAACACATAAGCCAACATTACAGAGAATCATTCTCATGAAGAGCCGATCATGCCCTCCGCCACCCTGCACCAGCTCTACCAGACCCACAACGGCTGGCTGAACACCTGGCTCCGCGCACGCCTGGGCAACTCCAGCGATGCCGCCGACCTGGCGCAGGACACTTTCATGCGCGTGCTGGCCGCTCGCAACGTCGAGGCCATCCGCGAACCGCGCACCTACCTCAGCTCCATCGCCCGCGCCTTGATGATCGATCGCTTCCGCCGCCGTGCCGTGGAACAGGCCTACCTCGACGCCCTGGCCCTGCGCCCGGAGCCGCTGGACATCTCCCCGGAAACGCGCCTGCTGATCCTCGAAACCCTCACCGCCGTGGATGCCATGCTCGACGGCCTGGGCGATCGCACCCGTACGGTATTCCTGGCGGTGCAACTGGAAGGCCTGAGCTACGTGGCCACGGCGCAGCGCCTGAACGTGTCGGTGACCACGGTGAAGAAGCACATGATCCGCGCCATGACCCAGTGCCTGCTGCTGGTGGAAGACTGAGCGATGCTGGAGCGCAAGGTGCTGGAGGCCGCGGCCACCTGGTACGTGCAGCTCAATGCCGCGCCGCCAGGCCAGGCCGATCATGCTGGCTGGCAAGCGTGGCTGGAGCAGGACGAGCGCCACGCCAGGGCCTGGGCACGATTAGAAAAATTGCAACGCCAGCTCGACACACTCCCCGGCGAGATCGCCCTGCCGGCCCTGGCCGGTGTCCGCACAAGGCGCCGGGCGGTGGCCAAGGTGCTGGGGCTGTTGCTGGCCGCTGGCGCCACGGGCTGGGGCCTGCAGGTGATCGAACCGTTGTCGTCGCGGCTGGCGCAGTATCGTACCCGCAAAGGCGAGCGGCGCCATGTGCACCTGGCCGATGGCGGGCGGTTGGAGATCAACACCAACAGTGCCCTGGACGTTCTCTATGGCGCGACCCTGCGCGAGGTACGCCTGCACCACGGCGAAGTCCTCATCCAGACGGCAGCCGATACGGCGCAGCGGCCCTTCATCGTGCATACCCCACAGGGCAGCATCCGCGCCCTGGGCACGCGCTTCAGCGTACGCAGCGAAGGCCAGCGCTGCCTGGTCCAGGTCACGGCGCATGCGGTCGAACTGCGTCCGGCACAGTCCCCCAGCCGCCTGCTGCGACTGGAAGCCGGCCAACAGGCCTGGTTCGACGATCATCGCCTGGATGTGCCGAGCCCCCTGCCCGACGATAGCGATGCCTGGGTGCGCGGCATGCTGATGGTGGTGGACTGGCGCCTGCGCGACCTGGTCGTCGAGCTCGGCCGCTACCGCCCGGGCTTGCTGGCCTGCAGCGACGCCGTCGCCGACCTGCGCGTCTCCGGCGCCTTCCGCCTGGACGATAGCGATCGCATCCTGGAAAACCTGGCCACATCACTGCCGATCCGGGTGCGTTACCTGACCCGCTACTGGGTGCGCATCGAGGCCGCATGAAAAATTTCCTGCAAAGGGTTGCCGATTTTCATTCTCATTCGGCCAAGCACTGAAGCGGCGACAACTGCCGCACCTTTGCCACGCCAACCCTAGGAAAACACGATGCCCCGTCTTGCCCTGGCCCATGCCATCCACCTGGCCTTGTTTGGCCTGATCGCCACGCCCTTGATCCCCACGGCCTACGCTGCCGAGCAGAACCAGGCCCGTCATTTCGAGATCGAGCCGGGCCCACTGGGTTCCGCCCTGAGCCAGTTCGCCAGCCATGCGGGGGTGAACCTGTCGTTCGCCAGCGAGCAGACCCAAGGCCTGACCTCGCCCGGCCTGCGTGGCCACTACTCGGTGGAGGATGGCCTGGCCCATCTGCTGGCCGGCAGTGGCCTGCAGGCGCGGCGCCAGAGCAATGGCGGCTACGTGCTGATGCCGGTTTCGGCACCGGGAGAAACCGCCCTGGAGCTGACCGCCCTGAGCATCTCCGGCAAGGCGCCGGGCTCGACCACCGAGGGCTCGGGCTCCTACACCACCGAGTCGTCGAGCAGCTCGACCCGCCTGAACCTGTCGCTCAAGGAAACCCCACAATCGGTCACCGTGCTGACCCGCCAGCGCCTGGAAGACCAGAAGCTCGACAACCTCACCGACGCCCTCGACGCCACCACCGGCATCACCGTGGTACGCGAAAGCATTGGCGGCGACAGCACCACCTACCTGTCGCGCGGCTTCCCGATCAACAACTTCGAGATCGACGGCGTACCCACCTCGTCGCGCATGGACAACTACACCCAGAACACCGCCATGTACGACCGAGTCGAAGTGGTGCGCGGTGCCACCGGCCTGATCAGCGGGCTGGGCAACCCGTCGGCGACCATCAACCTGATTCGCAAGCGCCCCACCGTGGATCCACAGGTCCTGCTGTCGGCCGAAGCCGGTAGCTGGGACCGCTACGGCCTGAGCGTGGATGTGGGCGGCGCGCTGAACGACAGCGGCAACGTGCGTGGCCGCTTCGTCGCCGACCAGAAGGACCAGCATGCCTGGATCGACCGCTTCAACCAGGAGCTGTCGACCCTCTATGGCATCACCGAACTCGACCTGAGCGACTCGACCCTGCTGACACTGGGCTTCAGCCACCAGGTCACCCACGCCAACGCGCCGATGCGCACGGGCTTTCCGCTGTTCACCACCGACGGCGACCTGACCGACATCCGCCGCTCGTTCAACCCCTCGCCCGACTGGACCTACTACGACCGCAAGCAGAGCACACTTTTCGCCTCGGTCGAGCAGCACTTCGCCAACGGCTGGAGCGGCAAGCTGGAATACAGCCACGCCCGCAATGACTACGACAGCGTGGTCACCTACATGAGCGGCGAAATCGACAAGGCCACCGGTGCCGGGGCCTACATCATGCCGACCCGCTGGAAGGCCACGCCCGAGCAGGACAACCTCGACGCCTACATGACCGGCACCCTCCCTTTGTTCGGCCGTGAACACGAACTGATCACCGGCGTCACCCTGTCACGCATCGAGGAGCGCGGCACCGCCAACTATGGCGGCTGGCAGCGCCCAGGGTCCGGCTACCAGGGCACCATCGACAACATCTATACCTGGGACGGCCATGCGCCCAAACCGGTCTTCAACAAGATCGGCGAAAACGACCTGACCGAGACCCAGTACGGCGCCTACCTGACGTCGCGCTGGCACCTGAGCGATGCCGCCAGCCTCATCGTCGGCGCACGGGTGGTGGACTGGAACCGCGAGAGCAAGAGCCGTCTCCATGCCGGTTCGAGCAGCAAGAGCGAGCGCACCGAGACCGGCATCGTCATCCCCTATGCGGGCTTCGTCTATGACCTGGACGACACCTGGACCGCCTATGCCAGCTACACGCAGATCTTCAACCCACAGTCGTCGAACATCCGCGACGTCAATGGCACCCCCCTCGATCCCCTGGAGGGCACGGGCTACGAACTGGGCTTGAAGGCAGGCTTCTACGAAGGCCGGCTCAATGCCAGCCTGGCGCTGTTCCGGGTCGAGCAAGACAACCTCGCGGTGGCCGACGGTGACCGCCTGCAACCCAATGGCTACCAGGCCTACAAGGCCGAGAGCGGCACCACCAGCGAAGGCGTGGAGCTGGAGGTCAATGGTGAACTCGCCGATGGCTGGCAGATCACCGGCGGCTACTCCTACAGCGTCAGCTTCAACGATGACGACCATCGCATCGTCACCGAGATCCCGCGCAACAGCGTCAAGCTGTTCACCACCTACCGCCTGCCCGGTGCGCTGGACAAGCTGACCGTCGGCGGCGGGGTGAACTGGCAGAGCGAGACCGGCTACGACCTGAGCTACGCCACCACCCAGAGCAGCTATGCCCTGGCCAACCTGATGGCGCGCTATCAGATCACCCCGTCGCTGTCGACCACGCTCAACGTCAACAACCTGTTCGACAAGGAGTACTACACCACCACCGCCGCCGGGCTGTATGGCGCGCCGCGCAACTTCATGACGACGTTGCGCTACGCCTACTGAGGTACAGGGGCCCTTGGTTTCGATGAGCTCGGTGAACGTGTCCTCACCGGCCTTGGGAGCCAGAGGCCCCAAGGCATGGAACTGCGTCGTCTCAATGCTGCGGTTGGAAGCCCGTGCTGCTGTTCCCGGACCAGTTAACCCAACTGGTCCCCGCTACCACGGTGCGATTGCGACCTTCGCTCTTGGCCTGGTAGAGCGCCGTGTCCGCCTCATGCAGCCAGGCCTCGGCATTGGTCAGGTGCAGCCCGAACGGCGCGATGCCGATACTCAGGCTCAAGCGCAAATGCGCCAAGGCTGGGTCGCGGTATTCCTCGACGGCCTGGCGCAGACGCTCGAGGATTTCCCTGGCCTGTGCCGGTGTGGTGCCGGGGAGCATGACGCAGAACTCGTCCCCGCCATAACGGGCCACGGGGTCGCTCTTGCGCAGGTAACTGGAAAAGAAGGCACTCACGATGCGCAGGATATTGTCCCCGACCAGATGCCCATGGCCATCGTTGATCTGCTTGAAGTGGTCGATATCGATCAGAGCCAAGGTGTTGGGCAGGTGGTTGGCGCGGCAGTGCTCGAATTCACGCAGCAACAGGTCTTTCCAGGCACCGTGGTTGATCAGCCCGGTCAGGCTGTCGGTCTGGCTCAGGCGTGCCAGGGCACGCTTGTGCTCGCCAAGCAGTACGGTGACCCGGTAGCAGATCATGCCGATGGCCATGGGGTAGACCAGCAGGATCGGCAGGCAGGCGAGCATCTGCGCCTGGCTGGTCTCGGGGAACAGCGGCGGCGCGTACAGCCACAGGCCCAGGCCGATGCCCAGCAACTGGGCCAGGAGGGTCTTGAACAGCATGTGCCAGCCGCCAGCGGCGATCTTGTCCATGGCGATCATCGACAGGATGATCACGCTCGGCAGCGGATTCAGGCCCATGACCCCAGCCCAGCAGCCGCCGGCGAAGCCGTCGAACACCAGGTTGCGCTGCTCGCAGCGAAAAGGTTGCGACGACAGCCGGGCGATCTGGAAAGCCAGGTGCGGCCAGACGAAGCCATGGGCCACCAGCAACGCCCATGTCCACCAGGCCGGCTGCAGCGGCCAGATGCCGATCATCACACAGAAGAAGCCCAGCCCCGTGCCGATGGCACGCGGCACGTACATGCGCTTGGCAAAAGAGAGGCCCTTACCCGTTCGCTCGCTCATAGAGGATCACCGATTCGACTGCTGTCCTGGAGGGCACCGGACAGGCGACAGGGCGGGGAAAGGCCCTGGGGTACGGCGACTGCGGCATTGTGCCATCAGCCAGAAGCCGACTTCAAATAACCTGGACGAATTGCATGGGCATGGATAATGTCATCTCGGAATCCACTACTTCCAGCCTGCCATGCGCCTGAACCACCGCCCTGCCCAGCCCGCCGACATCGCTGCCATCTGCCGCTTTCCCCAGGGCCCGGACGAGCTGTTCTACATGTTCCCCAAGGCCAGCTACCCCCTGACCCCGGCCCAACTGAGCGAAGCCATCGCCCAGCGCAGCGGCTCGACGGTGGTCGAGGCCGATGACGAGGTGCTGGGCTTCGCCAACTTCTACAAGGCCGAGCACGGTGGCGTGTGCGCCTTGGGTAATGTGGTGGTGGCGCCGAAGGCGCGTGGACGTGGCGTAGCGCGCTACCTGGTGCAATGCATGATCGACAAGGCACGGGAACAGTTCGCGGCGCGGGAGGTGTGGGTGTCGTGCTTCAACCACAACACCGCCGGGTTGCTGCTTTATCCACAGCTGGGCTTCGTGCCGTTTGGCATCGAGGAACGGCAGGCGCCGGAGGGTGGCAGGGTGGCGTTGGTGCAGATGAGGCAAGTGCTCTGCGACCCCGATAAACCTCTTGCTACACCCTCCCCCCACCTCAAGCACGCACATAGCGCTGACGCAGCAGGTCGCTGAACGCATCCACCAGCAACACCAGCACCAGCATGGCGATGATCACCGTACTGGCCTGCGCCTCCTGGAACAGGCTCAAGGTGGTATAGAGCATCTGCCCCAACCCACCCGCGCCCACGAAGCCGAGCACGCTGGCCATGCGGATGTTGTTCTCCCAGCGGTACAGGCTGTAGGCGAACAACTGCGGCCAGAGGTTGGGCAAGGTGCCGAAACAGAACGCCACGGCCTGGCTACCGCCCTGCAGGCGGATGGCTGCAGCAGGCTCAGCGGGTGCATTTTCCAGCGCCTCGGCGAACAGTCGGCCAAGCACACCGGTGGTGTGCAAGGCCAGCGCCAGGGTGCCGGCATTCGGCCCAAGGCCCGCGGCCAGGACGGTCAGGGCCGCCCAGACCAGCTCGGGAATGGCACGCAGGGCGTTGAGCAGCAGGCGCGCCAGCGATTGCAAGGGCCAACCGAATCGCCCTGCGGCAGGCAGCGCCAGCAGCAACCCCAGGGCCATCGCCAGCAAGGTGCCCAGGCCGGACATGGCCAGGGTCTCCAAGGCCCCCCAACCCACTGCCCGCAAATGGTCGGTGGACAAGTCCGGGCTGAGGAAGCGCGTGGCATATTCGCCCATCTGCGCCAACCCACCGTGGCCGATCACCGAGGCGAGGTCCAGCTCCAGGTAGCCGAACGAGGCCACCACCGCTGCCAGGATGCAGACGATCACCGACAGGTTGAGCAAACGGCTCACGCCAACCTCCCACGCAGGATGCGGCTGAGCAGGTCGGCGAGCATCACCAGCACCAGGAACGCCAGCAGCATGCTCGCCACTTCGGCCCCGGCGAACATACGCATGGACAGGTCGATCTGCTGCCCCAGTCCGCCCGCACCGACGAACCCCATCACCACCGAGGCCCGCACCGCGCACTCCCAACGGTAGACGGTGTACGACACCACCTCCGCGGCCGCATTGGGCAGGATACCGTAGAAGAAGGCCGCCAGCCGGCCGCTGCCAGCCTGCAACAGGGCATGGACCGGGCGCTGGTCGACCGACTCGAAGATCTCCGCATAGACCTTGCCGAGCATGCCGCTGTAGGTGATGGCGATGGCCAGCACGCCAGCGGTCGGCCCCAGCCCCACGGCACGCACGAACAACAGCGCCCAGACGATCTCCGGCACGCTGCGCAGGAACACCAGAAGGCCCCGCACCGGCAGGCGCAGGATGCGCGACCAGGGCCCGGCACGCCCGCCCCGGGATGCCGCGCCCAGCGACAGCGCACGGCTGGCCAGCAGACTCGTCGGCACCGCCAGCAGCAGCGCCAGGGCCATGCCGGCGGTCGCCACGGCCAGGGTCTGCAAGGTGGCCTCGAACAGCAATGCGAGAAAGTCGCGGTCATGGGCAGGCGGCCAGAAGGCCGCGACGAAGCTGCCCATCTGCTGCCGGTTCTCCTCCTGCAGCAGCACGCCGGGGTTCAGTTCGCTCAATTGCACCCCTGGCCACAACACGGCCAGGGCCAGCAAGGTCAGCAACAGACGGGGCAAGGCCGCCGGGTCGCGGGCATCGGCCTTCAGCATCGCGGGATCTGCACCGTCAAGGTCGGCCCCGGCACAGGCGGTGAGCTGAGTTGCTCGTTGGCGTAGAGCGCATCCAGCAGGCTCTCGGTAACGGCCTCGGCCGGGCAGTCGAAAACCACCTGGCCATCGCGGATGCCGACCACCCGGGGGAAATGCGCCAGCGCCAGTTCCACCGCATGCAGGCTGGCCACCAGGGTCACGCCGTGCTCACGGGCATGGCGGTTGAGCAGCGCCAGGCTGTGCTCGGCCAGCACCGGGTCCATGGCCGAGACCGGCTCGTCGGCCAACAGCACGTCGGGGCGCTGGTACAGCGCCCGGGCGATGCCCACCCGTTGCAACTGGCCACCGGACAACTGCCCGCACTGGACGAACAGTTTGTCGGCCAGGCCCAGCTCGGCAAGCGCCTGGCGCGCACCCGGCACATCGCTGGGATAGATCAGGTTGAGCAAGCCGCGCAACGTTCCCCACTGCCCCAGGCGCCCGGCCAGCACGGCGGTGACCACCCGCTGGCGCGGCGGTAGCGGCGGTGCCTGGTGCACCAGGCCAACCCGCGCGCGCAAGCGCTGGCGGGCCCCGGACGACAGTGCCCAGGGCTGCTCGTCGAGCAGTTCCAGATGCCCCGCGCTGGGCCGTACGGCGGTGGCGATCAGGTGCAGCAGGCTGGACTTGCCGGCCCCGGACGGGCCGATGATCGCCACCCGCTCGCCCTTGTCGATGCGCAGGTCCACCGCTTCGAGGGCGCGGACCTGGCCATGGCGCAGGCCTGCGCCGTGCAGATGGATAGTCACTTGAGCAGGCCGGCCTCGCGTGCGGCTTGCTCGGTGCCCACGTAGTTCTCAGGCTTGGTCTCGATGAAGCGGCTGGCGGCCTGCAGGTCGAGGATCGCCTTGTGCTCCGGGTTGGCCGGGTCGAGGGCGAGGAAGGCCTGCTTGATCTTCTCTTTCAGGGCCGGGTCCATCTTGCCGCGCACGGTCCAGTTGTAGTCGTAGTAGGTCGGCGTGGTGGCGAACACCTTCACCTTGCTGGTATCGACCTTGCCCGAGGCGACCAGCTTGTCCCACACGCTGGCGTTGAGCACGCCGGCGTCGACCTTGCCGGCCTGGACCCAGGCAGCAGTGGCGTCATGGGCGCCGGAGTAGGCGATGCGGCTGAAATAGCCCTCGGGCTTGATGTTGTCGTTCTTGAGCATGAAGTAACGTGGCATCAGGCTGCCGGAGGTCGACGAGATCGAACCGAAGGCGAAGGTCTTGCCCTTGAGGTCGGCCAGGCTGTGCACGTCCGGGTTGGCGGTGATGAACTTGCTGGTGAACTGGGCATCCTGCTCACGCTGCACCAACGGCGTCGCGGCCGGGTCCTTCAGGTGCACCTGGACGAAGGTGAAGCCGCCCAGCCAGGCCAGGTCCAGCTTGTCGCTCGCCAGCGACTCGACCACCGCGGGGTAGTCCGCCACCGGCACGAACTTCACGTCCATGCCCAGTTGCTTCTCCAGGTACTCGCCCAACGGCTTGAACTTGCGCAGCAGTTCGGTCGGCGCCTCGTCGGGGATGGCGCTCACCCGCAAGGTTTCAGCAGCCTGGGCGATGACGGCACAGCAGGACAGCGCGAGGCCGGCGGCAAGCGCCAGGGGACGTTTGAGCATGGGGGTTCTCCGGTTCAATAGCGGGGAAGATCAGCGGCGAGCTGCCAAAGAAACTACGAGCTGCAAGAAAGAGCAAATCGGTGCACTGGCTGCTTGAAGCTTGCCGCTGGATGGAGGGGATTATAAGAGGCGCTGGCGCAAAGGCCAGCTTTGCTACAATCGCGCATCACGAAAATCAGAGGTGCGTATGAGCGAGCCGATTCGCCTGACCCAGTACAGCCACGGCGCCGGCTGTGGCTGCAAGATCTCTCCGAAGGTGCTGGATGTGATCCTCGCCGAGAGCGGTGCCCAAGCCCTGGACCCGAAGCTCTGGGTGGGCAACGCTTCGCGCGACGACGCCGCAGTGTATGCGCTGGACGACGAGCGCGGCGTGGTCTCGACCACCGACTTCTTCATGCCCATCGTCGACGACCCGTACGATTTCGGCCGTATCGCCGCCACCAACGCCATCAGCGACATCTACGCCATGGGCGGCGACCCGCTGATGGCCATCGCCATCCTCGGCTGGCCGGTCAACCTGCTGCCGCCGGAAGTGGCCCGCGAAGTGATCCGCGGCGGCCGCGCCGTGTGCGCCGCAGCGGGTATCCCCTTGGCTGGCGGCCACTCCATCGATGCGCCCGAACCGATCTTCGGCCTGGCCGTCACCGGCGTGGTCGGCAAACGCGACCTCAAGCGCAACGATACCGCCACCCAGGGCTGCCGCCTGTACCTGACCAAGCCGCTGGGCATCGGCATCCTCACCACGGCCGAGAAGAAGTCCAAGCTGCGTGAGCAGGACCAAGGGCTGGCCCGCGACTGGATGTGCACCCTCAATACCCCTGGCAGCCGCTTCGGCAAGCTCGATGGGGTCAAGGCCATGACCGACGTGACCGGTTTTGGCTTGCTCGGGCATCTGGTCGAAGTGGCCGATGGCAGCGGCCTGACCGCGCGGCTGCAGTTCGATGCCGTGCCGCGCCTGCCCAGCGTCGCGCACTACCTGGCCGAGGGCTGCATCCCCGGCGGCACCCTGCGCAACTTCGACAGCTACGGCCACCGGATCGGCGCCCTGAACGACGACCAGAAACACCTGCTGTGCGACCCGCAGACCAGCGGTGGCCTGCTGGTGGCCGTGAGCCCCGAAGGCGAAGCCGAGTTCCTCGCCGTGGCCGCCGAACTGGGCCTGTCGCTGTCGCCGATCGGCGAGCTGGTCGAGCGACAGAGCCACGCGGTCGAGGTGTTCTGATGCGCCACGACTGCACCGATTACCGCCAGTTGTTCCTCGACGATGTGCCGATGATGGACATGCGTGCACCGGTCGAATTCGCCAAAGGCGCCTTCCCCGGCGCCGTCAACCTGCCGCTGATGAACGACCAGGAACGGCAGAAGGTCGGCACCTGCTACAAGCAGCACGGCCAGGCCGCCGCCATCGCCCTGGGCCACCAGTTGGTCAACGGCGCCACCAAGCAGCAGCGCCTGGAAGCCTGGGCCGCGTTCGCCCAGGCCCATCCGCACGGCTACCTGTACTGCTTGCGCGGCGGCCTGCGCTCGCAGATCGTCCAGGGCTGGCTGAAGGATGAAGCCGGTATCCAGTACCCCAAGGTCAAGGGCGGCTACAAGGCCATGCGGACCTTCCTGCTGGAGACCACCCAGCAGGCGGTCGAGCAGTGCGATTTCGTGCTGGTGGGCGGCCTCACCGGCACCGGCAAGACCGACGTGCTGCACCAGCTGGACAACGTGCTCGACCTGGAAGGCCACGCCAACCACCGTGGTTCCAGTTTCGGCAAGCGCGCCACCGCACAACCGGCGCAGATCGATTTCGAAAACCGCCTGGCCATCGACGTGCTGAAGAAGCGCGCCAAGGGCATGCAACAGTTCGTGCTCGAAGACGAAGGGCGTATCGTCGGTAGCTGCTCGGTGCCGCTGGAGCTGTACCAGGGCATGCAACAGTACCCGCTGGTGTGGCTGGAAGACAGCTTCGCTAATCGCGTGGAGCGCATCCTGCGCGATTACGTGATCAACCTCTGCGCCGAGTTCGTCGCCCTGCATGGCGAAGAGAACGGTCGCCGGCTGTTCGCCGAGCGGATGCTGCAGAGCATGGCCAATATCCACAAGCGCCTGGGCGGCGAGCGCTTCCAGCGCCTGTCGGCCCTGTTGGGGCAAGCGCTGGACGAGCAACTGCGCAGCGGCGATGTGAGCCTGCACCGGGGTTGGATCGAAGGGTTGCTCAACGAGTACTACGACCCGATGTATGCCTACCAGCGCGAAGCCAAGGCCAGCCGTATCGAGTTCGCCGGGGATGGCGTGGAAGTGCGGGAATACCTCAAGGCCAGGGCTCGGCGCGAACCTCGCGTAGCCCCCTAGGGCTGCTTTGCAGCCCATTCGCGGCGCCTCGGCGCCCCGACAAGGCCGCTTCGATCACCAATGATGCGATCTGCAGGCTCCTGGAGCGGCCTTGTGTCGCGAAAGGGCTGCGAAGCGGCCCCAGCCTTCGCCAAGCCAACGGGCTTGCCGGAGCGCCTCGAACGCCTCTTGCTGACACCACACGACCACTTCTCAAAACGACTGCGGCTGCTCCGGCGGCATCAGCACCTTGTCCACATCGAACTGCAGCGAAGGCATCTGGGTCCCGGCATACAGCGTCACGCCAAGCGCGGCGATCAGCGCCACATCGAGCCAGTGCCAGTCAGGCATGTCATTGGCACTGTGCGCCTTCCAGCACCACCAGGCCTGGCCCACGCAAAACAGCAGGATGGCCAGCAGCCACAGGTAGAAACCGGCACCGAAGCCAGTGACGTCCTGGAAGGCATAGCTCTGGTTGTCTGGCAGGCGCTCGATGCCGAAGCTGCTCGCGGCCAGGTACAAGGCCCCCAGCCCGAGTAGCAGCGCCAGCCGACGAAAGCGCCGGTGCGCCAGGATCGCCACCGCCAGCAAAGGGTTGGCGAACCACTGGTACAAGCCGAAGGGCACGCCCCATGGGCCATACAGCAGCATCTGCAACGCTGGCATGTGCCGCCCGGCCCCCGTCAGGACGCCATCGAAACACAAGGCGAGCAGGTACAGCAGGAGGCTGAAGGTCAGGTAGTAGGCAGGCAACCGCGTGCTCCATCGGCTCTGGGCAGGCCCCTGACCATACAGCACCCAGGCCTCATGCGACAGGCGGCTCCAGCAGCAAGCCGTAGATGCCCGAGTCGGTGAACTCGCCTGCCACGCACCAGCGCGCCCGCAAGGTGCCCTCGAGGACGAAGCCCTGGCGCTCCAGGGTACGTGCCGAGCCGGTGTTGCGCGGGTCGATCTCCGCTTCCAGGCGGCGCATGTGCAGGGTATGGGCCAGGTAGTCGATGAAGCAGGTCAGCGCCTCGTCCATGTAGCCACGGCCTTGCACGGCGCTGGCCAGGCAGTAGCCGATCTCGCCGCGGCGAGACGCTTCGTCGATGTTGAACAACTGGACCATGCCGATCAGCTCGCCGTTGTCGCGGCGGTACATGCCCAGCTTGAGCATCTGGCCGCTGGCATAGGCCTCGCGATCGGCAGCCAGGGCGCTCTCGGCCTCGGCCAAGTCGTGCCAGGGCGCGTGGTGCCAGTAACGCATGACCTCTGGATCGGCCATGATCGCCAGCCATCGAGGAGCGTCGCCATGACGCATGGGGCGCAGCTGCAGCCGTGGGCTATCGAGGCACAGGTCGCTGGGGAAACTGCGGGGTGGGGTCACGCCGGGACTCCTGTCCATTGCGAAGAAGATGACAGTCTAGCGTCAGCGGGGAGACAAGGCAGTAGTGGAGTCGGCCTGTTTGCCATTTGGGGCAGCTTCGCGCCCTATCGCCGGCAAGCCGGCTCCCACAGGGTCTTCTGCATGACACACGATATGTGGAGCACCACAGACCTCCTGTGGGAGCCGGCTTGCCGGCGATGGGCTGCACAGCAGCCCCAATGCGCAGCAGACAGCTCAGGCCACCGCCGCCCCGTCATCATCCGGCCAATGCGGCTCGTTGGCTTCCGGCGGAGTCAACGGCGCCAGCCCATAGTGGGCCCGGGCGGCATCGCAACTGGGGTTGTGCACGCCATGGGCCCAGGACGCCTCGAATTCACGGCAAGGGGTCGAACGGTTGGCATAGAGCGTACAGGCGACCTGCTTGCCGATCTCCCCATCCAGGCCGATGCAACGGCAGGGCTTGGCATCGGTGCCGATCATGGCGACCCGGGTCGGGTTGATCTGCACCACCAGGTCATCGGGCACCAGACCGCCCGCGGATTGGCATTCGCCCCAGAAGAAGGACACACGGAAGTACCCGCAGCAAGCGCCGCAGTCAAGGCAAGGGTTGTATTCGGACATGATGACACGGAGGGAAGGTTGTTGTTATCGGGGCGCTGCCCGCGCGCCATTTTTAATCCAAGGATGGGGGGTTGAGAAGAGGGGGATTGCAAAAAAATCTCGCCGTTTATCAGCTGCAAGACGAGTCGCGTCGGCCCCCTACCCCACATGAACTAAGAAGCCACAAGAGGCCACCTTCACACGGGCCTGCTTGCGGCTTGAAGCTACGAGCTTGCCGCTTACTTGCGAGCCAAGCCGTCGGCCCGGAACATCTGGCGAATTCCACGGATCGCCTGGCGAATGCGGTCCTGGTTCTCGATCAGGGCAAAACGCACATGATCGTCGCCATAGTCACCGAAACCGATACCCGGCGAGACGCAGACCTTGGCCTCGGCCAGCAGCTTCTTGGAGAACTCCAGCGAGCCCATGTGCGCGTAGGCTTGCGGGATCTTCGCCCAGACGTACATCGACGCCTTGGGGTTCTCGACCATCCAGCCCAGCTCGTGCAGGCCCTTGACCAGCAGGTTGCGGCGCTGGCGGTACTGCTCGGCGATATCGCGCACGCACTGCTGGTCGCCTTCCAGCGCAGCGATGGCTGCTACCTGCAAGGGGGTGAAGGTGCCATAGTCGTGGTAGCTCTTGATCCGCGCCAGGGCGCTGACCAGCTCCGGGTTGCCGACCATGAAACCGATGCGCCAGCCGGCCATGTTGTAGCTCTTGGACAGGGTGAAGAATTCCACCGCGATGTCCTTGGCGCCCGGCACCTGCATGATCGAGGGGGCCTTCCAGCCGTCGTAGACGATGTCGGCATAGGCCAGGTCATGGACCACCAGCACGTCGTACTGCTTGGCCAGGGCCACCACACGCTCGAAGAAGTCGAGCTCGACGCACTGCGCGGTGGGGTTGGACGGGAAGCCCAGGATCATCATCTTCGGCTTGGGGATCGACTCGCGGATCGCCCGCTCCAGCTCATTGAAGAAGTCCACGCCCGGCACCAACGGCACCGAACGCACCTGGGCACCGGCGATCACCGCGCCGTAGATGTGGATCGGGTAGCTGGGGTTGGGCACCAGCACCGTGTCGCCGTGATCGAGGGTGCCCAGCATCAGGTGGGCCAGGCCCTCCTTCGAGCCGATGGTGACGATGGCTTCGCTTTCCGGGTCGATCTGCACCTGGTAGCGCTCCTGGTACCAGCGCGAGATGGCCCGGCGCAGGCGTGGGATGCCGCGGGACGTGGAATAGCCGTGGGTGTCGTCACGCTGGGCGACCTGCACCAGCTTCTCGACGATATGAGGCGGCGTGGCACCGTCGGGGTTGCCCATGCTCAGGTCGATGATGTCCTCGCCACGGCGGCGGGCAGCCATCTTGAGCTCGGCGGTGATATTGAAGACGTAGGGGGGGAGACGATCGATGCGCGCGAAACGGCGCGGCGAACCTTGGTCGGCCATGCTTTCCTCGAAGACGTAAGCGCCCGGAACCGTCCGAGCGACGTTGGCCACTGCGGTGGCCGATTCGGAAGATAATCCCGAAAGAGAATTTCTGTAAAGGGATTTTTCTTGTCCGCCTAGAGTTTTTCAGACGAATTTATTGAATCCATTAGATCTGCGGTGTTCGAACTTGCCCGCGAAAGGGGCCGGCACAAGCAGCACAAAATGAAAAACCCCGGCACAAGGCCGGGGTTTTCACGTAGCAGGCGACTGTCAGCGCGCGTAGGTCATCAGCACATCGGCTGCCGTCTGGCTGTCCACCGACATCATCACGCTCAGGGCAGTGACGGTGAGGATGGAGAAGCCAAACACCTTGCGCGCCCATTTGCTGTCGTCCTCGGCCTTGTAGCCACCCCAGGCCATGTACAGCCAGTACAGGCCCATGGCGGCCGCCACGGCCAGGTAGCCGAGGCCAGCATAACCGCCAAGGGTCAGCATCAGGGTAGCGAGCACGAAAGCCAGCACGTACAGCACGATCTGCTTCTTCGCCGCGAGGATACCGCGCGCCACCGGCAGGACCGGAATGTTGGCAGCGCTGTAGTCCTTGAAGCGGAAGATGGCGATCGCGAAGCTGTGCGGCATCTGCCACAGGCTGAACATCACCAGCAGGGTCACTGCGGCCAGGTCGAAGCTGTTGCTCACGGCGCAGTAGCCGATCACCGGAGGCATGGCACCGGACAGGCTGCCAACCAGGGTGCCGTGCACCGATTTACGCTTGAGCCACAGGCTGTAGAAGCCCACGTAGACGATGAAGCCGACCAGCGCGCAGAACGCCGCCAGGGGGTTGGCCTGGACATACAGCAGGCTGAAGCCCGCCACCCCGAGCAGGGTGGCGTAGGCCAGCGCAATGGTCAGCGGCATGCCGCCCTGGACCATGACACGGTTCTTGGTACGTTCCATCTTCTGGTCGATGTCGCGGTCGATGCAGTTGTTGAACACGCAACCGGACGCGACGACCAGGGAAGTACCGACGACCACCGCCAGGAACAGGGCGAAGTCCACATGGCCCTTCGCGGCAAGGAAGAAACCGCCTGCCACGGAAAGCACGTTACCGAAAATGATCCCCGGTTTGGTGATTTGGATAAAGTGCTTAACGGACATGCAGTCTTACCTCACTTGGCCATCATTTCGATGTGGATGCTGAACATGATCCACAGCGACAGGCCGACCAGCAGAGCGATTACCAAGGTGGTGAACAGGAACGTCGACACATTGGAACGTTGCTCTTTCGAGCGGTCCATGTGCAGGAAGTACACCAGGTGCACCACCACCTGAATGACGGCCAGGGCCACCACGATCAGGACGGTCAGGTTCTTCGGCAGGCTCGGGTACATCACCAGGCCGAACGGGATCGCAGTCAGGATGATCGACAGCACGAAGCCGATCATGTAGGACTTCACGCTGCCGTGGTTACCTTCGTGATGAGTGTCGTGTGCATTGGCCATTACAGAACCCCCAGCAGGTAGACGACGGTGAAGACGCAGATCCAGACCACGTCCAGGAAGTGCCAGAACAGGCTCAGGCAGCTCATGCGGGTCTTGGCGGTCGGGGTGATGCCCTTGGTCTGGATCTGATACATCAGCACAGCCATCCAGATCAGGCCCGAGGTCACGTGCAGACCGTGGGTACCGACCAGGGCGAAGAAGCCCGACAGGAAGCCACTGCGGTTCGGACCGTAGCCTTCGGAGATCAGGTGATGGAACTCATAGACTTCCATCGCGATGAAGCCGGCACCGAACAGGAAGGTGATGGCCAACCAGCCCAGCACGCCGCCCTTGTTGCCCTTGAACATCTGCAGCATGGCGAAGCCGAAGGTGATCGACGACAGCAGCAGCAGTGCGGTTTCAACAGCTACGAAATCGAGCTGGAAGATGTCATGACCCGACGGGCCGCCGGCAAAACTGCCGGACAGCACCGCGTAGGTGGCGAAGAGCGACGCAAACAGGATGCAGTCGGTCATCAGGTACAGCCAGAAACCGAGGACGGTCATCTGGCCCGAGTCGTGGTGGTGATCGTCGTGCCCATGGTCGTGACCATGAGCAGCGCCGTGGATTACTTGACTGGACATTGATTACACCCGCTCAAACGATTCGACACGTGCGCCGCCGGCAGGCAGTGCACCGGCCTGGGCCAGCGCCTTCATGCGCTCGCCTTCGATACGCGCCACTTCTTCGGCCGGAACCATGTAGCCCTGGTCGTCACGCGCAGCGTGGCGAACGAAGACAGCGATGGTCGCAACCAGGCTCGCGCCAACCAGCCACCAGATGTGCCAGATGAAGGCGAAGCCGAACACGGTCAGGAACAGACCCATGAACAGACCGGTGGAGGTGTTGCTCGGCATGTGGATCGGCTCGTACTTGCCCGGCACCTTGTAGGCGACACCGGCTTCCTTGGCTTCGTGCCAGGCGTCCAGGCCAACCTTCTCAGGCATGTGGGCGAAGTTGTAGAACGGAGGTGGCGACGAAGTCGACCATTCCAGGGTACGGCCACCCCATGGGTCGCCGGTCACGTCCAGGTTCTGGTTGCGGTCGCGGACCGACACGTACAGCTGGATCAGCTGGCAGGCGATACCGAACAGGATCAGCACGGCGCCGACGACGGCAACGTACAGGTACGGTTCCCAAGCCGGGTTGTCCGAGTGGTTCAGACGACGGGTCATGCCCATGAAGCCCAGGGCGTACAGCGGCATGAACGCTACGTAGAAGCCGGAGATCCAGAACCAGAAGGCAGCCTTGCCCCACTTCTCGTTCAGGGTGAAACCGAAGGCTTTCGGGAACCAGTAGGCGAAACCGGCGATGTAGCCGAATACCGCACCACCGATGATCACGTTGTGGAAGTGGGCGATCACGAACAGGCTGTTGTGCAGGACGAAGTCAGCACCTGGAACAGCCAGCAGGACGCCGGTCATGCCACCGATGGAGAAGGTGACCATGAAGCCCAGGGTCCACATGATCGGCGCGGTGAAGCGCAGACGGCCCTGGTAGATGGTGAACAGCCAGTTGAACAGCTTCACACCGGTCGGAATGGAGATCAGCATCGTCGCCAGGCCGAAGAAGGTGTTGACGCTGGCGCCGGCACCCATGGTGAAGAAGTGGTGCAGCCATACGGCGAAGCCCAGGACGGCGATCGCGCCCGATGCGTAGATCATCGAGTGGTGGCCGAACAGACGCTTGCCAGCGAAGGTCGAGGTGACTTCCGAGAACACACCGAAGGCCGGCAGGATCAGGATGTAGACCTCAGGGTGACCCCACGCCCAGAACAGGTTGACGTACATCATCGGGTTCCCACCAAGCTCGTTGGTGAAGATGTGGAAGTCCAGATAACGGTCAACGGTCAGCAGGGCCAGGGCAGCGGTCAGGATCGGGAAGGAAGCGACGATCAGGACGTTGGCCCAGGTGCAGGTCCAGGTGAAGATCGGCATGTCCATCAGTTTCATGCCAGGCGCGCGCATCTTCATCACGGTGACGAGGAAGTTCACGCCGGTAAGCGTCGTACCCAATCCGGATAGCTGTAGCGCCCAGATGTAGTAGTCCACGCCCACGCCAGGGCTGTACTGGATACCCGCAAGCGGCGGATAGGCCACCCAGCCGGTCTTGGCGAATTCACCAACGCCCAGCGAGATGTTGACCAGCAGCACGCCTGCCAGCAGCAGGTAGAAGCTCAGGGAGTTCAGGAACGGGAAGGCGACGTCACGCGCACCGATCTGCAGGGGCACGGCCAGGTTCATCAGGCCAGTGAAGAACGGCATCGCCATGAAGATGATCATGATCACACCGTGGGCGGTGAAGATCTGGTCATAGTGTTCAGGCGGCAGGTAGCCTTCGGCGCCGCCAGTGGCCGCGGCCAGCTGGGTACGCATCATGATGGCGTCGGCGAAGCCACGCAACAGCATGACCATCGCGACGATGATGTACATCACCCCGATCTTCTTGTGGTCGACCGTGGTCAGCCACTCGGTCCACAAGTAGGTCCACTTGCGGTAATAGGTGATAGCACCGATCAAAGCGATACCACCGAGCGCGATCATGGCAAGCGTCACCATGACTATCGGCTCGTGATAGGGTATCGCCTCCAGACTTAGTTTACCGAACATCTCTTACTCCTCTGCCCCGGCAGCTGGTTGCATACTCGACTCCACACCATTGGTAGTGGCCAGATCCTTGCTGCCTGCTTCTTCGTGGCTCGGGCGACCGCGGTTCATACCCTCGTACTTGTCGACGATGATCTGGAACTGGTCAGCCGATGCCTCGCTGTACAGCGTGACTGGGTTGTTTTCGCTAGGTTTGGCCAAGGCTTCGTATTCAGCCTTATCCAGCTTCTTCGGCGATTGCTTGACTTCGTCGATCCAGGCCTGGAAATCGGCCTCGGAAGTCGCAATGGCCTTGAACTTCATGCCGGTGAAGCCGGCGCCGCTGTAGTTTGCGGAAATACCGTCGAACTCGCCGTTCTCGTTGGCGATCAGGTGCAGCTTGGTGGTCATGCCGGCCATGGCGTAGATCTGGCCGCCCAGGCCTGGGATGAAGAAGGAGTTCATCACGGCGTCGGACGTGACGCGGAAGTTGACCGGGGTGTTGGCCGGGAAGACGATCTTGTTGACCGTGGCGATGCCCTGCTCCGGATAGATGAACAGCCATTTCCAGTCCAGTGCGACCACGTCGATCTGCACCGGCTTCACGTCGGAGTCCAGCGGACGATAGGGGTCGAGGGAGTGGGTGGTCTTGTAGGTGACGATACCCAGGGCGATGATGATCAGGATCGGGATGATCCACACCGCGGCTTCGATCTTGGTCGAGTGCGACCAGTCGGGAGTGTAGGTGGCGGACTTGTTGGAAGCACGGTACTTCCAGGCGAAGACCAGGGTCATGACGATGACGGGCACGACGACCAGCATCATCAGGCCGAAGGCGATCAGGATCAGGTTCTTCTGCTCAATGCCCACCTGGCCCTTCGGATCGAGAAGGGTCCAGTTGCACCCACTGAGTAAAAGCATGCCTAAAAAGGGCAAAATGCCAAACAGTCTGGGGTAACGCTTTTTACTCATCTCACGACCTCTAGATCAGCTTGCTTCAATGCAATTTGTGTTTTGGTCGCCAACACTTCGTCCTGCCAAGCGTCAGCATTTCGGGCTCGAATTCGCTCATGCCTGTGGTCCGACTGCAGGACCTGGCGTCGAGCGTGTTTACGGTGCTTATGGTTTCGTAGGCTAACGGCCTGTACTTCAGACCAAGTCCATTTGGTGCGGGAAAACGCGGAGGGAGGTCCGCCCGGTATCGCCGTTGGGCGAAACTTGTCGAAGTCAGCAAAAGGAGCCTCGGCTTCCTTCAATCCTGCGACTCGCAAGCAGTGCCGAACGGAAATTGGGGGCGATTGTAGATAGGTCGCCCCCCCTTGACTATGACTTATTGAGCAACAGTCTTTTACAGGATACGTAACAATACGGATCAAAAAATCAACTTCGCGACAGTTTGTCGCACCCGGGTTGATAGCCCTGAAACCCGCATCGCGCAAGGCTTCTTTATTGATCTGGATCAACCAGGAGGCGAGTTTCGGTTGTTGTCTCGCCCTGCAAAAGACCCGCCTCGAAGCGGGACTTTTGTCTAAGCCCGACGCCGGTTCCGGTAGATGCCCAGCGGCACCAGGATGGCAGTGAGGATGAAGGCCAGCAGAGCCCATTGGGCCAGGGACAGCCCCAGGATCGGCGGGTAGGGCGTGGTGCAGAAACCATCGACCTGGAACGCCAGCGGCCAGACCCGCGCCAGGGGCAGGTCGTCGACGATCGGCTGCAGGGTATCGATGCCGCAACTGACTGCCGGGTTGGCGAGTATATACACATGGTTGCCGGCCGCAACGATTCCGCCGATCGCACTGAGCACCACCAGGCCTTCGAAGAAGGTCAGGCTGCGCCGTCCAGGCATGGCGGCGGCGATGAAGGCGAACACGGCGATCAGCAGCAGCGCATAGCGTTGCAGGATACACAACGGGCAAGGCGCCTCGCCGAGGACCACTTGCATGTAGAGCGCGCCACCGATCAGGGAGAGGCAGATCACCCCCAGCAGCACCAGGAAGCGCCGTTCGCGATTCAGGCGCAATGTTTGTTCGTTCATGACCGGTTCCTTCGATGGATAGTGGCAGCGCCTGCACGCCTGCCAGGGCTGCAGTCTACACGTGCGTCGAGGAAACGGCGTGATAGCACTGCGCGGGGCTATCCGGAGACGACTTCAGACCAGGCGCAACGACGTCGGTTCAACGTCGACCGCCAAAATGCGGCAACCCGGATGCCGGACAGGCGCAAGCCCCTCGACACCCGGGAGTGAAGGATACAGTGATTAAAGGAGGATTAAAGATGAAAATTGGCGCAGCCCGATTCATCTCTCCTTATATAGATAGAAAGGGTAGGCCCAATCGCTGGCAAGCCAGCCCCCGTACGGCAATGTCACGTACGCTTCGTCTCGATTACCCACGTCCGGGAGCACAGTGCACGAGAGCTGGCTTGCCAGCGATTGGGATGACACGACGAGCCGGTCGGTCAGACGTTAGTGGAGCCGCTTCGCGGCCCATCGCCGGCAAGCCGGCTCCCACAGGGTCTTGTGCATGACACACGATATGTGGAGCACCACAGACCTCCTGTGGGAACCGGCTTGCCGGCGATGGGCTGCAAAGCAGCCCCAATGCCACTCGACCGACTGGCTTTGCCCCGCTACTGGCTCATCACTCCAGCGCCGCCGCCGGCCCGAAGAACTCGTAGCGGCTCTGCTGTTCCGGTACGCCCAGGCCCTTGAGCTGGCGCTTGACCGCCGCCATGAAGCCTTTCGGGCCGAGGAAGTAGGCATCCACGTCGCGCTCGCGCGGCAGCCACTCGCCCAGCAGGTCCTGGCTCAGCAGCCCCACCGCGTCGACGTCGCCCTTGCCATCGTCCTCGGCGTAGCAGTAGAAGCGCTTGAGCTGCGGGTGGCGCGCGGCCAGGCCATCGATCCAGTCACGGAAGGCATGCACCGCGCCGTTGCGCGCGCAATGGATGAAATGCACCGGACGCTGGGTCTGCAGCGCCGCCTGGAGCATCGCCAGGGTCGGGGTGATGCCCACGCCACCGCTGATCAGCACCAGCGGCTTGTCGCTGGCGGCCAGGGTGAAGTCACCCGATGGCGGGAACAGCTGCAGGGTCTGGCCGACCATGAGTTGGTCATGCAGGTAGTTGGACACCTTGCCGCCAGCCTCGCGCTTGACGCTGATGCGGTATTGCTCGCCATCGCACAGGGCCGAGAGGGAATAGTTGCGGCGCTGCTCGACGCCATCGATGAACAACTGCAGGCCGATGTACTGGCCCGGTTCGGCCTTGAGTACCGGCTTGCCATCCACCGGGGCGAAGTAGAACGAAACGATCTCGCTGCTCTCCTGCTCGCGGCGCACCAGGCGGAATTCGCGGGTACCGCGCCAGCCACCCTCGGCCTCTTCCTTCTGTTTATAGAGATTCTCCTCGGCGCCGATGAGGATATCGGCCAGCTGGCCATAGGCCGCGGCCCAGGCGTCGATGACCTGCGGGGTGGCGATGTCCTTGCCCAGCACTTCCTCGATGGCGCGCAGCAGGCAGCTGCCGACGATCGGGTAGTGCTCGGGGAGAATCTGCAGGGCGACGTGCTTGTTGATGATCTGCCCCACCAAGCCGCCGAGCTGCTCCAACTGGTCGATGTGGCGGGCATACATGAGCACGCCGTTGGCCAGGGCACGCGGCTGGTCGCCGCTGGCCTGGTGGGCCTGGTTGAACAGCGGACGCACCTCGGGGTACTCGCTGAGCATCATCTTGTAGAAGTGGGTGGTCAGCGCCTCGCCACCGCTTTCGAGCAGCGGGACGGTGGCCTTGATGATTGCACGTTGTTCGGCAGTGAGCATTTGCAACGACTCCTGAGCCTGTGGCTTCAATTTGACTGCCCTGGCTATATCAGCAATCGTGCCAACTCTGCGGGCCAATGAATTCGGGGCTTTGACAGGTAGAGAGTCAAAACGACCGCATTCCCTGTATAGTCATATAGACCAACAGGAGTCCTTATGACCGCAAAGCCTCTGCTCACCACCCTGCTGCCCCTGGTCAGCGACCTGTCCCGCGACCTGCCCGACCAGGAGCGCTACCGCCGCTTGCTGCAGGCCATGCGCGGGCTACTGCCGTGCGACGCCGCCGCGCTGCTGCGCCTGGATGGCGAATGGCTGGTGCCGCTGGCGGTCGATGGGTTGTCGGCCGACACCCTCGGCCGACGCTTCCGGGTCAGCGAGCACCCGCGCTTCCAGATCCTGCTCAGCCGCACCGAGCCGACCCGTTTCGCCAGCGACAGCGACCTGCCCGATCCCTATGACGGCCTGGTCAATGCCCCTCACGCCGACCTCGAAGTGCATGACTGCATGGGCTGCCCGCTGATGGTCGATGAACGTCCCTGGGGCCTGGTCACCCTCGATGCCCTCACCCCCGGGCAATTCCAGAGCCTCGAGCTGGATGCCCTGCAGGCCTTCGCCAGCCTGGCCGCGGCCACCGTCACGGTGGCCGAGCGCATCGAGGACCTGGCCCTGCGCGCCGAGGACGAGCACCAGCGTGCCGAGGTCTACCGCCAGGCCAGCAGCCAGGCCAAGGAGTTGATTGGCCAGAGCAAGGCGCACAAGCGCCTGCTGGAGGAAATCCGCCTGGTCGGTGGCAGCGACCTGACCGTGCTGATCACCGGAGAGACCGGGGTCGGCAAGGAGCTGGTGGCCCAGGCCCTGCACCAGGCCAGCGCCCGTGCCGACAAGCCGCTGATCAGCCTCAACTGTGCCGCCCTGCCCGATACCTTGGTCGAGAGCGAGTTGTTCGGCCATGTTCGCGGCGCCTTCACCGGCGCCCATGGCGAGCGCCGTGGCAAGTTCGAGCTGGCCAACGGCGGTACCCTGTTCCTCGACGAGGTGGGCGAACTGCCCCTGACCGTGCAGGCCAAGCTGTTGCGCGTGCTGCAGAGCGGCCAGTTGCAGCGCCTGGGTTCGGACCGCGAACACCGAGTGGACGTACGCCTGATCGCCGCGACCAACCGCGACCTGGCCGAGGAAGTGCGCAACGGCCGCTACCGCGCTGACTTCTACCATCGCCTGAGCGTGTATCCCTTGCATGTCCCGCCGCTGCGCGAGCGCGGCCGCGATGTGCTGCTGATCGCCGGCTATTTCCTCGAACAGAACCGTTCGCGCCTGGGCCTGAACAGCCTGCGCCTGAGCAGCGAGGCCCAGGCCGCACTGCTGGCCTACGACTGGCCAGGCAACGTGCGCGAACTGGAGCACCTGATCGGCCGCTCGGCGCTCAAGGCCCTCGGTCAGCACTCAGAGCGCCCGCGTATCCTCACGCTGGAGGCCGGCGACCTGGACCTGCGCAGTGTCCTGCCTGCCAGCAGCGAACCTGCCCCCGCGCCCATGCCGATAGGCAGCCTGCCCGAGGGCGGCCTGCGCGAGGCGGTGGATGACTACCAGCGCCGGTTGATCGAAGCGTGCCTGGAGCGCCACCAGGACAATTGGGCCTCCGCCGCCCGCGAGCTGGGGCTGGACCGCGCCAACCTCAGCCGATTGGCCAAGCGCCTGGGGTTGCGCTGAAGCCATTCGGGGCCGCACAGCGGCCCCGGCGAGCTAAAGCCTGGTGCCGGCATGCCGATAACCCGGCATCCACCTCTATTCCTGACAAACCCGAAGGTTGCCCATGGCCACGCAAAATGCCCGCGCGGACTCGTTGTCCCTGCTGCTGTTCACCCTGCGCAGCGGCAAGCTGATGGCAATCAACCTGCTCAAGGTCAGCGAGATCATCCCCTGCCCGCCGCTGACCAAGCTGCCCGAGTCGCACCCCCACGTGAAGGGCGTGGCCACCCTGCGTGGCAACTCGCTGTCGGTGATCGACCTGTCTCGCGCCATCGGCGAACGCCCCCTGGCCGACCCCGACGGCGGCTGCCTGATCGTCACCGAGATCAGCCGCTCGCGCCAGGGCCTGCATGTCCAGGCCGTGAGCCGCATCGTCCATTGCCTGAGCACGGACATCAAGCCGCCGCCCTATGGCTCGGGCAACCGCTCGTTCATCACCGGCGTGACCCGGGTCGACAACACCCTGGTGCAGGTGCTGGACATCGAAAAGGTCATCCACGCCATCGCGCCACCCGAAGCCGAGCCACACCCCGGCGAACTGAGCGAGGAGGACGCCAGCCTGCTGGCGGCAGCCAACATCCTGGTGGTCGACGACAGCCAAGTGGCCCTACAGCAGTCGGTGCATACCCTGCGCAACCTGGGCATCGAGTGCCATACCGCACGCAGCGCCAAGGACGCCATCAACGTTCTGCTGGAACTGCAAGGCACCGAGCGGGAGATCAATATCGTCGTCTCCGACATCGAGATGTCCGAGATGGACGGCTACGCCTTCACCCGCACCCTGCGCGAGACACCGGATTTCCAGCACCTGTACGTCCTGCTGCACACCTCGCTGGACAGCACCATGAGCGCCGAAAAGGCCAGGTTGGCCGGGGCCAACGCCATCCTCACCAAGTTCTCCTCGCCGGAGCTGACCGATTGCCTGGTGCTGGCGGCAAGGGCGGTGGTGTTCGCCGAACACTGATATATCCAGCGACAAACTCCCTGGCTTGATGCAGGGGAGGACTCGGGCATAATTCGCGCTTCTCGGTTGTTCTTTGCCGGTACCGTGTATGAAATTTCCCAGTTACCTCCTGCTTGCCTGCACCCTGTTCAGCACCGCCGCCCTGGCCTCCAGCAGCCAGGCCTGGAACGAGCAGCGCCAGCAGATGCTCAAGAGCTGCCTGGCCGCCAGCCAGTTCAAGGATGCCCACGCCCGTGGCAAGCCCGTCGAGTTCGACGACCAGGTCGGCTACAGCGCCCTGCTGATCGAAGGCGTCTACCCACAGAAGCACATGCAACAACGCACGGGCACCGAGCTGTGCCTGTACGACCGCCAGCGCAAGCAGGCCGTCGTCAGCGAGTGGAATCCGGGCGCCTACTAGTGGACCAGCACATCCGTTTCGCCTGTACCGGCTGTGGCAAGTGCTGCACCGGCCACCATGTACCGCTGACCCTGGCCGAGTCCCGCCAATGGGCGGCAGCCGGTGGCCAGGTGGTGGTGCTGATCGAGGCTTTCGTTACCGACGGCCCCGGCATGCCCAGCGAGCAGCGCGAACACGTGCTGCGCCGCTCCTACCCGGTCGCCTGCGGCACTACCGAGATGCGCGTCTCGGTGACCTTCGCAGCCTTCAACCCAGGGCGCTGCCGCAACCTGGACGCCAACGACCTGTGCACCATCTACGAGACGCGCCCATTGGTGTGCCGCATCTACCCGGCGGAGATCAACCCGCACCTGCCCTTGCGCCCGGAAAACAAGGACTGCCCGCCCGAGGCGTGGGAACAAGGCCCCGCGCTGATCCATGGCAACCTGCCGGTCGACCCACAACTGATGGCGTTGATCGAAGCCTCGCGCCAGGCCGACCGTGACGACATCGCCGCCAAGGTTGTCATCTGCCAGGCCCTGGGCATGACCACCAGCGCACTCAAGGGCAATGGGTTCACGGCCTGGCTGCCGGACACGGGGGCGTTTGCCTCGGCGCTGGAACAGGAGCCAAGCGACCAGGGCGCCACCTGGGCCTTGCATGTGCAGGACCCGGCCCTGGTCGAACAACTGCACGGCCGTGGTCTGCGCACCATTGGCGAAGCGCCGCTGTACTACGCCTTCATCGGGTTTTGAGGCGGGCTCGCCTACTCAGTAGTCGGTGCTGGTCTTTTCGCGGGCAAGCACGCTCCAACATGGCCCCTGCAATCCTTATCATGCGGGACCGACACGACCCCAAGCGGCGCTTGTCATCCTGGGGCTGCTTTGCAGACCCAGATGCAGAGCATGGCCCACAACGAAACACTCACTGACAACGCCGCCAGAACTCATCCGCCAGACGCCGCAGGTCCTGGGCCAGGTCAGCCACGTCGCTGGCGCTGCTGTGGCTGCGCTGGCCAACGTCGACGGTCGCCTCGCTGGCCTGGCGGATGATGACGATGTTGCGGTTGATGCTCTCGCTGACCCGGCTCTGCTGCTCCACCGCCGCCGCGATCTGCAGGCTCATCTCGTTGATCTGGTTGACCCGTGCACTGATGCTGTCCAGCGCACCACTGGCCAGTTGCGCCTGCTCGACACTGTGCCCGGCATGGGCGCTGCTCTGCTGCATCACCTGCACCGCGGCGCGGGCGCCCTCCTGCAAGGTGGCGATCATGCGCTGGATCTGGTGGGTCGACTGCGCCGTGCGCTGGGCCAGGCCGCGCACCTCGTCGGCGACCACGGCGAAGCCTCGCCCCTGGTCGCCAGCCCGGGCCGCCTCGATCGCAGCATTGAGCGCCAGCAGATTGGTCTGCTCGGCAATGCCACGGATCACATCGAGTACCCCCGAAATTTCGCTGCTGTGGTTTTCCAGTTGCCGCACCACCTCGCTGGCCTCCACCAGCGAGCCGGCCAGGTCCTGTATGGCGCAGCGATTGCGGTCGACCAGCTGGTGACCGGACTGGGTCTCGCCCTCGGCCTGGTCGGCGGCCATGGAGGCCAGCTGCGCGCTGCTGGCCACCTGGGCCACGCTGGCGCTCATCTGGTGGATCGCGGTGGCCACCTGGTCGGCTTCGTCCTGTTGTTCCAGGCTGTTGGCATGGCTGGCCTGCAAAGCATCCACCAAGGCACCGGAATGCCCGGCCAGGCGCGCCGAGGTATCGCCGATGCGCCCCACCACCGCGCCCAGCTGGGCCTTGAGCATGCGCATGGCGAACTCGATCTGGCCAACGCCGTCGCGCCGCCCGGTATACAACTGCTGGCTCAGCGGATTGTCGGCGATCGCCAGGGCCTGCCTGCGCAGGCGTTCGAACGGGCGCAGCAACATCAGGATCAACGCGCTGCTAAGGCCCGCAGCCAGCACGACCTCCAACAGCGTCGGCAACCAGGGTGCCCCCTGCCACCACTGCCCCGCCCCAAGCACCAGCGCCACGATCGCCGCCACCCCGAACGACAGGCGCATGCCCAGGCCCAACACCGGCAAGCGCTCGCACCAGTGCCTGCGCCCCTCGCGCAAGCGCGCGTAGCAGCGCTCGGCCGCGGCCACCTGCTCGACGCTGGGCCGGGTGCGCACCGACTGGTACTCGATGGTCTTGCCGCCACTGCTGATCGGCGAGACGAAGGCGCTGACCCAATAATGATCGCCGTTCTTGCAGCGATTCTTCACCAGCCCCATCCACGAGCGCCCTCCTTTGAGTGCCTGCCACATCTGTTCGAACGCCTGGCTCGGCATGTCTGGGTGCCGCACGATATGGTGCGCATTGCCCAGCAATTCGTCGCGGGTGAAACCGCTGATACGCACGAAATCGTCGTTGGCATAGGTGATCAGGCTGTCCAGGTCGGTGGTGGACAGGATGTTGGCATCGCCGGGGTAATCCACTTGGCGACCGGTAACAGGCATATTGCACTTCATCGGAGGCACTCGTTCTTGTTGGGAAAATCGGCAGGGCATACGACTTTAGGCACAAATCCCGATGAAACATTGATCCACGGCAGCATCTTGGCAATTGGCCATCAATGAGCCGAAACTGACAGCCCTGTCAGCCTGGCGTCACGCTGCCGACCCGATCCAGGCGCTATAAGCTTGATCAGGACAGAACCGCTTCCCCATCCTTCGGCTACGGTGCCCGACCCGATGCGACCTCCATCCCGATCCCTCGTCCTCGCCGCCCTGGCACTTCTCATCCTGGCGGCCCTGGGCGGGTGGCTGAGCCAACGCCAGGAGGCGCCCAGCGTGCGCGCGCAGAACGCCATTCCGGTGCGGGTGGTCAGCGTCGCCCGGCAGGACGTACCACGCTACACCAGCGCCATCGGCTCGGTGCTGTCGCTGCACAGCGTCGAGGTACGCCCGCAGGTCGAAGGCGTACTGACCCGGGTGCTGGTCAAGGAAGGGCAATGGGTCAAGCAGGGCGACCTGCTCGCCACCCTCGACGACCGGGCGATCCGCGCCAGCCTCGACCAGGCCCGCGCCCAACTGGGCCAGAGCCAGGCACAACTGCAGGTCGCCGGTGTGGACCTCAAGCGCTACCGCCTGCTCAGCAGCGACGACGGCGTGTCCAAGCAGACCCTCGACCAGCAGCAGGCGCTGGTCAACCAGTTGCAGGCCACGGTCAAGGGCAACCAAGCCGCCATCGCCAACGCCGAGGTGCAGCTGTCGTACACGCAGGTCCGTTCGCCGGTGACCGGCCGGGTCGGCATCCGCAATGTCGACCCGGGCAACCTGGTGCGCACCAGCGATACCCGCAGCCTGTTCAGCGTCACCCAGATCGACCCGATCGCCGTGGAGTTCGCCCTGCCCCAGCAGATGCTGCCGACCTTGCAGAGCCTGCTGAACGCACCGACCCCGGCGCTGGTGCAAGCCTACCTGGATGCCGACGGCGAGAGCCGCCTGCTCGGCGAAGGTCACCTGGCCCTGATCGACAACCAGGTATCGGCCAACACCGGCACCGTGCGGGTCAAGGCCGAGTTCGACAACAAGGACGGCCATCTGTGGCCCGGCCAACTGGTGACCGTCAAGCTGCGCACCGCGGTGGAGCAAAGTGCCCTGGTGGTTCCACCGCCCGTGGTGCAGCGCGGCATCGACGGCCATTTCGTCTACCGCCTGGACGGTGACAAGGTGACCAGCGTGCCGGTCAAGGTGCTGTACCAGGACAGCACCCTGAACATCGTCGCCGGTGTCGAGCCGGGTGACCGCCTGGTGCTCGACGGGCAGTCGCGGCTCAAGCCCGGCGCCCAGGTCGAGGTCACTCCCGAAGCGCCCGCCCCAGCGGAAATGGCCGACCGCCGGAGCCAGCCATGAACACCCGCAATGGCCTGTCGGCCTGGTGCATCGACCACCCGGTGGCGACCCTGTTGCTGACCTTCGCCTTGGTCCTGCTCGGTGTCATCGCCTTCCCGCGCCTGCCCGTGGCGCCCCTGCCGGAGGCCGACTTCCCGACCATCCAGGTCACCGCCCAGTTGCCCGGCGCCAGCCCCGAGACCATGGCCTCCTCGGTGGCCACGCCGCTGGAGGTGCAGTTCAGCGCCATTCCCGGCATGACCCAGATGACCAGCAGCAGCGCCCTGGGCTCGACCACGCTGATCCTGCAGTTCAGCCTGGACAAGAGCATCGACACCGCCGCCCAGGAAGTCCAGGCGGCGATCAACACCGCCACCGCACGGCTGCCCCGGGACCTGCCCAACCCGCCCACCTGGCGCAAGGTCAACCCGGCCGACAGCCCGGTGCTGGTGCTCACCGTCAGTTCCGCGCAGATGCCTGGCAACGAACTGAGCGACTACGCCGAGACCCTGCTCGCCCGCCAACTGAGCCAGATCGACGGCGTCGGCCTGATCAACATCACCGGCCAGCTGCGCCCGGCTATCCGCGTCCAGGCCCAGCCAGAAAAACTCGCCGCCATCGGCCTGACCCTGGCCGACCTGCGCCAGGCGATCCAGCAGACCAGCCTGAACCTGGCCAAGGGCGCCCTGTACGGCGAACACAGCGTCTCGACCCTCGCCGCCAACGACCAGTTGTTCCACGCCGAGGACTACGCCCAGTTGATCGTCTCCTACCGCGACGGCGCACCGGTGCACCTGCGCGACGTGGCCAAGGTGATCCAGGGCGCCGAGAACGCCTACGTCAGGGCCTGGTCCGGCGAGCGCCCGGGGCTGAACCTGGTGATCTTCCGCCAGCCGGGGGCGAACATCGTCGATACCGTCGACCGGGTGATGGCCGCCCTGCCCAAGCTGCAGGAAATGCTCCCGGCCTCGGTCGAGGTGTCGGTGCTCAACGACCGCACCCAGACCATCCGCGCCTCGCTGCACGAGGTAGAGCTGACCCTGATGATCGCCGTGGCCCTGGTGATCGGGGTGATGGCGCTGTTCCTGCGCCAATGGTCGGCCACCCTGGTGGTCTCCAGCGTGCTCGGCGTGTCGCTGATCGCCAGTTGCGCCCTGATGTACGTGTTCGGCTTCAGCCTGAACAACCTCACCCTGGTGGCCATCGTCATCGCCGTGGGCTTCGTGGTGGACGATGCCATCGTCGTGGTGGAGAACATCCACCGCCACCTGGAGGCCGGCGACGACAGCCGTACCGCGGCGCTCAAGGGCGCCGGCGAGATCGGCTTCACCGTGGTGTCGATCAGCTTCTCGCTGATCGCCGCGTTCATCCCGCTGCTGTTCATGGGCGGAGTGGTCGGCCGGCTGTTCAAGGAATTCGCCCTGACCGCCACCGCCACCATCCTGATCTCGGTGGTGGTGTCACTGACCCTGGCACCGACCCTCTGCGCCCTGTTCATGCGCCGCCCGCCGGCACACCAGCATGGCGGCCTCGGCCAGCGCCTGGTGCGCTGGTACGAGAAAGGCCTGGACCATGCCCTGGCCCACCAGCGCCTGACCCTCGGTGTGTTCGGCCTGACCCTGGCGCTGGCAGTGGCCGGCTACGTGGCCATCCCCAAGGGCTTCTTCCCGCTGCAAGACACCGGTTTCATCCTCGGCACCACCGAGGCGGCGGCGGACGTGTCGTACCCCTCGATGATCGAGAAGCACCAAGCCCTGGCGAAGATCATCGAGGCAGACCCTGCAGTACGCGCCTTCTCCCACGCCGTCGGCGTGACCGGCAGCAACCAGACCATCGCCAACGGCCGCTTCTGGATCGCCCTCAAGCCACGCGGCGAACGCGACGTCTCGGCCAGCGAGCTGATCGACCGGCTACGCCCCAAGCTTGCCCAGGTGCCGGGGATCGTCCTGTACATGCGCGCTGGCCAGGACATCAACCTCAGCTCCGGGCCTTCGCGTACCCAGTACCAGTACGTGCTCAAGAGCAACGACGGCGTCGCCCTGAACCTCTGGACCCAGCGCCTGACCGACCGCCTGCGCGAGATCCCGGCGCTGCGCGATCTGTCCAACGACCTGCAGTTGGGCGCCAGCGTCACCCGTATCGACATCGACCGCCAGGCCGCGGCACGCTTCGGCCTGACCACCGCCGACGTCGACCAGGCGCTGTACGATGCCTTCGGCCAGCGGCAGATCAGCGAATTCCAGACCGAGACCAACCAGTACAAGGTGATCCTCGAACTCGACGCCCGCCAGCGTGGCAAGGCCGAGAGCCTGAATTACTTCTACCTGCGCTCGCCATTGACCGGCGAGATGGTGCCGCTGTCGGCGGTGGCGCATGTCGCCGCGCCGAGCACCGGGCCGTTGTCGATCAGCCACGACGGCCTGTTCCCGGCGGCCAACCTGTCGTTCAACCTGGCACCGGGCGTGGCCCTGGGCGACGCGGTGAAGATCCTCGAGCGCACCCAGCGCGAACTGGGCATGCCCGACTCGATCGTCGGCAACTTCCAGGGCGCGGCACAGGCGTTCCAGAGCTCACTGTCGAGCCAGCCATGGTTGATTCTGGCCGCGCTGGTGGCGGTGTACATCATCCTCGGCGTGCTCTACGAGAGCTTCGTCCATCCGCTGACCATCATTTCCACCCTGCCCTCGGCGGGCCTCGGCGCACTGATCCTGCTCTGGGCCATGGGCCAGGACTTCAGCATCATGGGGCTGATCGGCGTGGTGCTGCTGATCGGCATCGTCAAGAAGAACGGCATCCTGCTCATCGACTTCGCCCTGGATGCCCAGCGCCGCCAGGGGCTGACACCGGAGCAGGCGATCCACCAGGCGTGCCTGACGCGCTTCCGGCCGATCATCATGACCACCCTGGCAGCCCTGCTCGGCGCGCTGCCGCTGATGTTCGGCTTCGGCGCCGGCGCCGAGCTGCGCCAGCCCCTGGGGATCGCCGTGGTGGGCGGGCTGCTGGTCAGCCAGGCCCTGACGCTGTTCACCACCCCGGTCATATACTTGGCCCTGGAGCGTCTGTTCCACCGCCGCCAGGCCGCCAAGGCCGTTGCGCCCAGTGCCAGTTGAGACAAGACCATGCGTGTGCTGATCATCGAAGACGAAGAGAAAACCGCCGACTACCTGCATCGCGGCCTGAGCGAACAGGGCTTCACCGTCGACCTGGCCCGTGACGGCATCGACGGCCTGCACCTGGCCCTGGAAGGCGACTACGCGGTGATCGTGCTCGATGTCATGCTCCCCGGGCTGGATGGCTACGGGGTGCTGCGTGCCCTGCGTGCGCGCAAGCAGACGCCGGTGATCATGCTCACCGCCCGCGAGCGGGTCGAGGACCGTATCCATGGCCTGCGCGAAGGCGCCGACGACTATTTGGGCAAGCCGTTCTCCTTCCTCGAACTGGTCGCCCGGCTGCAGGCCCTGACCCGTCGCAGCACCAGCCACGAGCCGCTGCAGATCCAGGTCGGCGACCTGTGGATCGACCTGCTCAGCCGCAAGGCCAGCCGCGCCGGCCAGCGCCTGGAGCTGACCGCCAAGGAGTTCTCCCTGCTCAGCGTGCTGGCTCGCCGGCAGGGCCAGATCCTGTCCAAGACCGCCATCGCCGAGCTGGTCTGGGACATCAACTTCGACAGTGACGCCAATGTCGTCGAGGTGGCCATCAAGCGCCTGCGCGCCAAGCTCGACGGGCCCTTCGACAACAAGCTGCTGCACACCATCCGAGGCATGGGCTATGTCCTGGAAAACCGTGCGGGGTAACTCCATCGCCCTGCGCCTGTCGGCGCTGTTCACCCTGGTCGCCCTGGGGGTGTTCGTGCTGATCGGCAGCGCCCTGTACCGCCAAGTCGACCGCAGCCTCGACCTGCTGCCGGCAGCCGAACTGGACGCGCGCTTCAGCGTGCTGGAGTCCACCCTCAACCGCTACGGCACACCGGAACACTGGGCCAAGATCCATAACAAGCTCAACCTGCTCGGCGAGGAAGACCGGCGTATCCGCTTCTGGGTGGTCAGCGGCGACCCGGCCTACGAGTACGGCCAACCGGACGAGGCGATCCGTCGCTTCGCCGCAGGCCCGCAGGGCATGCGCGATTTGCGCCTGGCCGAGCATCCGTATCCATACAAGGTGCTGGTCAGCGAACTGCCAGCCCTTGGCGAACGCCCGCCGCTGCGCTTTCTCATCGGTATCGACACCGAGACCTTCTGGCAGGCCCAGCACAGCCTGCTGGTGGCCATCGTCGGCCTCGCCGCGCTCGGCGTGCTGCTGGCCTCGCTGCTCAGCTACTGGGTCGCGCGCATCGGCCTCAAGCCACTGCAGGCCCTGTCGACCGAGGCCCAGGCGCTGGCCCCGCCGCACCTGGACGGACGCCTGCGGACCCAGGACCTGGCCCCGGAGCTGGCGCAGTTCGCCGACGCCTTCAACGCCGCGCTGGACCGGGTCAGCCTGGCGTACTCGCGGCTGGAGGCGTTCAACGCCGACGTCGCCCATGAGCTGCGCTCGCCGCTGACCAACCTGATCGGCCAGACCCAGGTAGCCCTGACCCGCGGGCGCAGCGCCGAGCATTATTTCGAGGTGCTGCAATCGAACCTCGAGGAGCTCGAACGCCTGCGCAGCATCATCAACGACATGCTGTTCCTGGCCAGCGCCGACCAGGGCAGCAAGGTCACCGCCCTGACCCAGGCCTCGCTGGCCGAGGAAGTGGCCACGACCCTCGATTACCTGGACTACATCCTCGAAGACGCCCACGTCAGCGTCACAGTCAGCGGCGATGCCCAGGCACCGATCGAGAAGGCCCACCTGCGCCGGGCGCTGATCAACCTGCTGAACAACGCCGTGCAGCACACTGCGCCCCACCAGGTGATCGATGTACGCATCGAGGCCGGCAACGAGCAGGTCAGCATCGCCGTGAGCAACCCGGGCCCAGCCATCGCCGAGGAACACCTGCCGCTGCTGTTCGAGCGCTTCTACCGGGTCGATGCCGCCCGCAGCAACAGTGGCGGCGGCAACCATGGCCTGGGCCTGGCGATCGTCAAGGCCATCGCCCTGATGCATGGTGGCGAGGTCTTCGTGCACAGCAAAGGGGGGGCCAACACCTTCGGTATCCGCCTGCCGAGCGCTCAACTGCGCGGGTTTGCGACAAAAGCCTGAACGTTGGCCACTCGATCATTACCTTTTACGCAACGGTGCTTATCCAACTTCGCTCTGTTTCCAGGGCGTCGACGGGGCTAACTTACGCCTGTCTCAATTAGCACTTGCCCCGCAAGAAGGTTGTTCCAAATGTCCAACAGTATGGGTGTTGCCAGCGTTTTCGTCCTGTCTTCCCTGTTGTTGTCGCCCCTGGCCATGGCCGAAGAATCGCCGGCCTTCGTTGCCCGTAACGCCGCACTTTCCGCTGTTCACCAACAAGCCCGCGAAGCCTATGCCGCGCAGAAGGCCGACAGCGTGAAAGACGCACAACAGACCGCATCCAAGGCCGTTACCGACGATAATGCCGATAGCTGATCGGCACTTCGAACGCTCTCCTTTTTCCCTTGGCTACTCCATGGGCATTGCCCGTGTCGATATGTTAGCCTTTCAAAGCCGCTGCCGATCAGCGGCTTTTTTTATGTGCTCGAAACTCTCAGCCAGGCTGTTACGTACTTCATAAGAAAGTTGTAAACCCGACAATAAAAACTGCCCCACCGCCAGACCAAAGGAGCTCGTACCGGTGTCTTCCGCGTTTCGTTTCACCCCGTTGTTCGTTGCATTGGCCGCAACGATGCCGCTTGCCGCACAGGCCGATGAAGACAAGGCTGAGGGCTTCATCGAAGGCGCGTCCCTGAACCTGCATTTTCGCAACGCCTACTTCCACCGCAACCAGCTGGACCGCGGCCACAACGACAACCGTGAATGGGGGCAGGGCTTCGTCGCCCGCTTCGAGTCCGGCTATACCCCGGGCGTGATCGGCTTTGGCCTCGATGCCCACGCCATGCTCGGCCTGAAGCTCGATGGTGGCGGCGGGCATGCCGGCACCAGCCTCCTGCCGGAGCACATCGAGGACGACGGTGAGCTGGGCGCCGCGCCGCACTCGTTCTCCACCGCCGGCGCCGCCGTCAAGTTCAAGGCCTTCGACACCGAACTCAAGGCCGGTGACCTGTTCCTCACCAACCCGGTGATCGCCGGTGGCGAGACGCGCATGCTGCCGCAGACCTTCCGTGGCGTGAGCCTGACCAACACCAGCATCGACGGCCTGCTGCTCGAAGGTGGCCAGGTCAGCTTCACCAAGCCGTACAACCAGAGCGGCCACCGCCGTATCGACACCTACTACGGCACGCTCGACGATGGCACCAAGAGCCAGCACCTGACCTGGGCCGGTGCGTCCTGGAGCGGCAGCGAGAGCATCACCAGCAACCTGTATGCCGCCGAGCTGAAGGACATCTGGAACCAGTACTACTTCGACTTCGACTACACCTACGTGGTCAACGACCTGGTCAGCTTCAATCCGGGCCTGCACTTCTACCACACCCAGGACACCGGCCAGGCGCTGCTCGGCGACATCGACAACAACACCTACAGCGTGCACTTCACCGTCAATGCCGGGTACCACAGCGTCACCGCCGCCTACCAGCGGGTCAATGGCGACACGCCGTTCGACTACATCAACCTGGGCGATAGCGTGTACCTGGACAACTCGCGCATGTACTCGGACTTCAACGGCCCCAACGAGCGTTCGTGGAAGCTGCAGTACGACTATGACTTCGCCGGCCTGGGTATCCCGGGCCTGAGTTCGTCGCTGTCGTATTCGCGCGGTGAGTTGGACCTGACCAAGCCCGCCCCGGGCAACCGCCATTACGACTACTACAATCCCGACGGCAAGAACGCCATGCATTGGGAACGTGACCTGGACGTGCAGTACGTGTTCCAGGAAGGCAGCCTCAAGGACCTTTCGGTGCTACTGCGCTATGCCAGCCACCGTGGCAGCCAGGGCTATTCCTCGGTGGACCGTGACATGGACGAGTACCGGGTGATCGTCGACTACCCACTGAACGTGTTCTGACCGGCTGACGCTCAGCGGCTTTTGGGGCTGTTTCGCAGCCCCACACCACGTCAACCCGCTCATTCCGTCGGACAGCCGCGCTAGCTCTTGTCCGGCCATTGCCGCTTGCCTAGAATGAGGCCGCCGCGTAATAGCCCTACCCTCACGGACAGAGGGGCTTATGCAGTAGCGAGCATGACGTTGCCTACTCGATCACCGCGTTCCTCCCTGTCCAGATCGCAGCCCGAGCTGATCCTCAACCTGGGCAGCTGCCTGGCCGTGCTCGCCATCGTCGCCATCGTCAGCTATCTGCTGGCCCGCGAGCGGGACAGCGTCGAGCAATCGGCCAAGCGCTCCTCGAGCAACATCGTCCAACTCATCGAGAGCGATATCCTGCGCAACGTCGAACTCTACGACCAGTCCCTGCGCAGGCTGATCTGGGCGGTACAGCACCCCGACCTGCTGCAGGTACGCTCGCAGCTACGCCAACAGATCCTGTTCAACCAGACCTTCGCCGCGCCGGTGCGCGGGAACATCCTCTGGCTCGACGCCAAGGGCGAGGTGCGCGGTGATTCGCTCAACGTGGTGCCACGCCAGGCCAGCCTCGCCGACTCCGTAGCCTTCCAGGCCCATCGCGACAACCCAGGCCTGGGCCTGTTCATCAGCCCGCCCTTCCAGGCCCGCTGGGGCAACCTCGACTGGTGCATCAGCTTCAGCCGGCGTATCTCCAGGACCGATGGCGAATTCGCCGGGTTGGCCATGGGGGTGCTGCGGTTGTCCTATTTCAGCCAGTTGTTCGAGCGCCTGGACATCGGCACCGACAGCAGCATCAACCTGCTCAATACCGATGGCCAGCTATTGGCGCGCCAACCCAGCCGCCCGCAGGCCCCGCTGATCGGCAGCGATTTCAGCGCACGTGCGAACTTCCAGCGCATCCTCAGCGAACACAGCGGCAGCTTCACGGCCCCTTCCGGGGCTTCCGGCGCCCAGCGCATGTACACCTTCGCCCGGGTGGGCGACCTGCCGCTCATCGTCCTGGTGGCGCATTCCACCGACGAGGTCTTCCAGTCGTGGCGGCGCACGGCAGCCCTGGTCAGCGTGGCGACCGGCATCCTGTGCATCGGCATCCTCTGGCTGACCCTGCTGCTGGCCCGCGAATTGCGCCGCCGCCACGACGCCGAGCAAGGCCTCGCGGCCCTGGCCGCCACCGACAGCCTCACGGGCCTGGCCAACCGCCGGCAACTGGACCAGGTGCTGCGCCAGGAATGGGCACGCGCCCAGCGCAATCGCCAGCCGCTGGCGATCCTCATGGTGGATGTGGATCATTTCAAGGCGTACAACCAGCGCCATGGCCACGCCGGCGGCGACCATGCCTTGCGCGAGGTGGCCCGAACCATAGAGCGCTGCATCCGCCGTCCCGCGGACCTGGCGGCACGCTACGGCGGCGAGGAATTCCAAGTGGTGCTACCGGAAACCGAACTGTCCGGCGCCCGCCTGCTGGCCGAACGCATCCGCGCCAGCGTCCAGCAAATGCCGTCCTTCGACAGTGATGCCCGGCCAGTGACCGTCAGCATCGGCATCGGCCTCTATACCCCCGGTACCCAGCAAGACCTGGCAGGCCTGCTGGGCACGGCGGACGAAGCCCTCTACCGGGCCAAGGCCAATGGCCGCAACCGGGTGGAGGGCCCACTGGAGTAGACCTAGGCCTTTCGTACACCGTTGGGCCTGGCAAAGGCTGCGTAGCAGCCCCATCGATTCACCGCTGGACTGGCCTTAGGAGCGTGCACGCGCAGCATCACGCAGAGCCTTGACCTGGTCATGGTTGCGTTGCACGCCCTGCAACTGCCTCTCCACCAGGGCATAGGTCTCGTCGCTGGCGGTACGGCCGAGCTTGACCAGCTTCTCACGGGCGTCCTTGTAGGCCTTCAGGGCGAAGTCCTCGCCACGCTCGACCTCGTTGAGCACCGCCTCCTCGCTCTTGCCGGTCAGCATCGACTTGAAGTTGACCCAACCCCGGTGCAGGTCGCCGCTGAGGCTGGTGGAGGTTTCCGGATCGCCACCCAGGCGACGCACCTCGCCCTGCAGCTCGGCGGCGGCATTGGCGCACTCCCCGGCCCGCTGGACGAAAAAGGCCTTCAGCTCGGCATTCTTGACATCATCGGCCGACTCCTTGAACCCCTTCTCGCCGTCCTTGCTGTATTCGATCAGGTCGTTGAGCACGTCGATCACGTCTTTGTTCGGATTGCTCATGGCACAAACTCCTTGGCAGGTGATAGTCACCAAGGTTGGAGCAGCCTTCGTGCCAAGCCAAACCCCATGAAAAAACCATCCAAAATCAATCAGATAGCCAAAGGCAAGGAAAGACCGAACGAGGCGTTCTGCATGATCGCCGCTTGGGGCTTCGTGCAGATTGCAGTATGGTCGGAGCCTTTCACCCGCCAGGCCCGCCCATGAAGCCCGAATCCCTGCAACGACTGCTCACCCGCACCATGCCCTTCGGCAAGTACCAGGGCCGCCTGATCGCCGACCTGCCAGGCGACTACCTGGCCTGGTTCGCCCGCAAGGGCTTCCCATCCGGTGAGTTGGGCAGCTTGCTGGCCTTGATGTACGAAATCGATCACAACGGATTGGGCGAGTTGCTGACGCCATTGCGATCCCAGTTGCAAGCCACAAGCCGCAAACCATAAGAAGCCAGCCCCAGCGCCTCTTGCAACTTGCAGCTTGCGGCTCATCCCCCCGCTAGGACGCCACCGCCAACTCCACCCGCTCGCCCTTCTTGATCAGCGCATACACCACCGCCGTCAACAAGCTGCCCGCCAGGATCGCCAGCAGGTACAGCAGCGCATGGTTGATCGCATTGGGGATCAGCAGCACGAACAGCCCGCCATGGGGCGCCATCAGCTTGCAGCCGAAGTACATCGACAGCGCCCCGGTCAGCGCGCCACCGGCGATGCTCGCCGGGATCACCCGCAACGGGTCCTTGGCGGCGAAGGGGATCGCCCCTTCGGAAATGAAGCACAAACCCAGCACCAACGCCGCCTTGCCCGCCTCGCGCTCGCCCAGGGCGAACTTGCGCCGGGCCAGGAAGCTGGCGATGCCCAGGCCGATCGGCGGCACCATGCCAGCGGCCATGGTGGCCGCCATCGGCGCATAGCTGGACGAAGCCAGCAGCCCCACCGAGAAGGCATAGGCCGCCTTGTTGATCGGCCCGCCCAGGTCGACGCACATCATCCCGCCGAGCAGCAGCCCCAGGAGAATGGCGTTGGTGGTGCCCATGCTGTCGAGAAACTGCGTCAACCCCTCGAGCATCGCCGCCACCGGCTGGCCGACCACATAGATCATCACCAGGCCGGTGAACAGGCTGGCCAGCAGCGGAATGATCAGGATCGGCTTGAGCGCATCGAGGCTGCTCGGCAGGCGCGCCCAGCGGCTGATGGCCTTGGCGCTGTAGCCGGCGAGAAAGCCGGCGATGATGCCACCGATGAACCCTGCGCCCAGGGTGCTGGCCAACAGGCCACCGATCATGCCAGGCGCCAGCCCCGGTCTGTCGGCGATGGACCAGGCGATATAACCGGCCAGCAACGGCACCATCAGCTTGAACGCGGCCTCGCCGCCGATCTGCATCAGCGCCGCTGGCAAGGTACCGGGCTCCTTGTAGGCCTCGATGCCGAAGACGAACGACAGGGCGATCAGCAGGCCACCCGCCACCACCATCGGCAACATGAACGACACGCCGGTGAGCAGGTGCTTGTAGACACCGCTCTTTTCAGACGCCTTGGGCGCCTCGCCGGTGGCGTCACCGGCGTTCTCCACCTTGCCTTCGGCCAACGCCTTGTCGAGGATGCCGCGCGCCTGCTTGAGCGCGACGCCGGTGCCGCAGCGGTAGATGCGCTTGCCGGCGAAACGCGCGGTGGGCACCTCGATGTCGGCGGCCAGCAGCACCACGTCGGCGGCCGCGATGGCCTCGGCCGGCAGCGGATTGCGCGCCCCGACCGAACCCTGGGTTTCCACGGTGAGCAGGTAGCCCAGCTCTTGGGCCGCCTGTTGCAGGGCCTCGGCGGCCATGAAAGTGTGGGCCACGCCCGTCGGGCAGGCGGTGACCGCGACGATCCTCGGCTGCGCGCTGGGCAGCGGCGCTTCGACGGCGCCCACGGCTTCCTGCACCTGGGCCTTGGCGGCGGCCTCGTCGAGAAAACCTTCCCGGTCGGCCAGGGCCTGGGCCGGGGTGCTCTGGTACAGGCGCTTGCCGACGAAACGAGCCAGGTCCACCGGGCCGGTGCTGACCACCAGCACCCAGTCGGCCTCGGCGATCTGCGCGCTCGTCAGGCGGCGTTCGGGCTGTTCGTCGGCCTGCACCTCGACGCTGGTGCTCCAGCCCCGTCGCTGCGCGGCGGCCGCCAGCAGGCGTGCGCTCAGCACGCTGGACACCTGGCCGTTGGGGCAGGCGGTGACGATGGCGATGTTCATCGGCAACCCTCTTGTCGTTCTGTCAGTTGCACGGCGGCCTCCAGGTGGGCCAGTTGCTCGCGATCACAGAGGCCGAAGCCGACCTGGGTCACCGCCTGGGCAGCGATGGCAGTGGCGCGGCGCAGGGTCTGCGCAGGCGCCTCGCCCAGCAGTAGGCCATGGACCATGCCAGCCACCAGCGAGTCACCGGCACCCACGGTACTCGCCACCTGCACCTGCGGCGGTCGCCCATGCAAGGCCAGGCCCTTGGCGAACCAGCTCACGCCCTGCTCGCCCTGGGACACCACCACATGCTGCACGCCGGTCGCCAGCAGGCGCTCGGCGGCGGCACGCTGCTCGGCCGGGCTGTGCACGGCAACACCAAGCACCTCGCCCAGCTCCTCGGTGTTCGGCTTGACCAGCCACGGCGCCGTCCGCAGGCCAACACGCAAGGCCTCGCCGCTGCTGTCCAGGGCGACCTTCAGGCCCTGGGCCTGCAATTGCAGCAGCAACTGGCCGAACCACTGCGGATCGATGCCGCGAGGCAGGCTGCCGGCCACCACCACCGCGTCATGCCCCGGCGCGATCTTCTCCAGGCGGCGCAACAACGCAGTCCGGGCGACCTCGCCGACGTCCGGCCCCTGGCCATTGATATCGGTGACCCGGCCATCGGCCTCCACCAGCTTGATGTTGCTGCGGGTCTCGCCCGCTACGCGGACGAAGCAGTCGGTAAAACCGCGCCGGGCGATCAGTGCATCGAACGGCTGCAGGTTGTCACGCCCGAGGAAGCCGCCGACGGTGACGCTGTGCCCCAGGTCGGCCAGTACCTGGGCGACGTTCAGGCCCTTGCCGGCGGCATGGCTGTGCTGGGCCTGGCTACGGTTGACGTGCCCTGGGCGCAGGGCATCCAGGCTGACGGTGATGTCCAGCGCCGGGTTGAGGGTCAGGGTGAGGATCTTGGCCATTTCAATAACGCTCCACCAGCGCCCGGACCGCCGCGGCGCTGTCTTGTTGCAAAGCCTCGTGCGCCAGGGCGCGGGCCGTCTGGTGATCGGCCTGGCGCACCAGTGCCTTGACTTCGGCGACGCTGCGAGCGGCGACGCTGAGCTCGTCCACGTCCAGCCCGAGCAGCACGGCGACCGCCTGCGGGTCGGCGGCCAGTTCGCCGCAGACACCGACCCACTTGCCCTCGGCATGGGCGGCGCGCACGGTCATGTCGATCAGCCGCAGCACCGCCGGGTGCAAGCCATCGGCCTGGGCCGAAAGGCTCGGATGGCCGCGGTCGATGGCCAGGGTGTACTGGGTCAGGTCGTTGGTGCCGATGCTGAAGAAATCCACCTCGCGCGCCAACTGCGGCGCCAGCAAGGCAGCCGAGGGCACTTCGACCATGATGCCCAGTTGCAGGTCGGCGACCGGCAGTTCCTGGCGCAAGCGCTCGACCATGGCCTTGGCCTCACGCCATTCGTGAACCTGCCCGACCATCGGGAACATGATGCGCAAGGGCCGCTCACCCGCTGCCCGCAGCAAGGCCCGCAACTGATCCTCCATCACCTGTGGGCGCTGCAAGGTCAGGCGCACACCACGCACGCCGAGGAAGGGGTTTTCCTCCGGGGCGATCGGCCAGTAGGGCAAGGGCTTGTCGCCGCCCACGTCGAGGGTGCGCACCACCAACGGACGCCCGTCCAAGCCGTCGAGCACGCGGCGGTATTCGGCCTCCTGGGTGGCCACGTCCGGCGCCTGGGGATGGGCCATGAAAATCAGTTCGGTACGCAGCAGGCCAATGCCTTCGGCGCCCTGCTCCACCACCCGGTCGATGCCACGGCTTTCACCGATGTTGGCGAACACCTCGACAGCATGGCCGTCGCGGGTCACCGCCGGTTCGTGGCGATTGGCCCAGGCGGCCTGCAGGCGCTGCTCGCGCAGATCGCGCTCGGCCAGGGCTCGTTGCAACTCATCCGCCGCCGGCGCGACGACGAGCCGACCGCGCTGCCCATCGAGCAGCAACGGCGTGCCAGGCTCGAGCAGCAGGATCGCCTCCCCCGCGCCGACCACCGCCGGAATACCCAGGGCACGGGCGACGATGGCGCTGTGGGCGGTGGCACCGCCATGGGCGGTCACGATACCGGCCACCCGCGCCGGGTCGAGGCGGGCCACATCGGACGGGCCAACCTCGGCCATCACCAGCACATAGGGTTGTTCGGGCTCGGGCACGTCCTGCACACCGCACAGTTGCGCCAGGACCCGGCGGCCAATGTCGCGCAGGTCGGCAGCGCGCTCGGCGAGCAAGGCATCGTGCAATGCCTCCTGCTGACGCGCCGCCGCCTCGATCACCGCCATCCAGGCCGCCGCGGCGCTCTCGCCCTGGGCCAGGCGCAGCTCGACCTCGTCGCCCAGGGCCGGGTCGGCGAGCATTTCCTGGTGGGTAACGAAGATTTCGCCGATCGCTTTGTCGCTGCGTTGCACCAGGGCCTGTAATTGCGCGTTCACCGCCTCCAGGGCACGACGCAGCTTCAGGCGTTCCTGGGGCGTGGATTCGCCACGCAGGGGGTAGTCGATCTCTCGCTCGACATGTACATGGGCCGGGCCACTGGCGATGCCCGGCGCAGCGCCGACACCCAGGACCTGGCTGCCAGCCGGCGGCACCTGCAACACCTCGACCGGGGCGGCGACCGGCTGGGCGACCTCCGGCAGGGGGTCCACCGCCTCGCCCAGCCCCTCTTCGATGGCCGCCTGCAACACCGGCAAGGCATCCTCGGCGACGCTCGGCTCGGCGATCAGCTCCAGCACCTGGCCACGCCGAGCGCCGAGGCCAAGCAGCTTGCTCAGGCTCTTGACCGACACCGCCGGCTGCGCACTATCCAGCAGGCGCACACGGATCTCGCCGTCGAAGCCCTTGGCCAGCTGCGCCAGCACCTTGGCCGGTCGGGCATGCAGGCCGTGGGGGTTGGCCAGCACGATCCGCACGCTCGGCCAGTCGGCCGGCGCCTCGCCCCCTAGCACTTCGAGCACGGCACGGCTGCTGGTGGCCTGGTAGAGCATCTGCCCACGGCCTTCGATCAGGACTTCGCACAAGCGTTCGAGCAGGGCCTGGTGGGCGGCACCGAGGCTGGCCAGGCAGAACAGGCCGTTGAGCGGCTGGTCGCGGTAGCGCAACGGTTGCTGCGGGGTGACGAACGACAGGCCCGGCCGACGCACCTGCCGCTCGCTGTGCAACCACCACAAACCCTCGCCCAGCGGCAAGGGTTCGGCCTGTTGCAACTGGCTGGCAAAGCCCGCATCGACGCAGCCGGCGCGTTGCAGCAGGCGCGAGCCGCGCCAGGCCAGCTCGTCGAAGTCCTCGGCGGGCAGGTTCAGGCCCACCAGTTGCGCATCCAACGCCAGCTCCTGGGGCGCGCCCTGCAACAGCTTGAGTAGCGCCTCGGCGGAGCTCGCCCGGCGCAAGGCCTCGGCCAGGTCGGTTTCACCCAGGGCACGGGTCAGCAGTTGCAGCAGGCGCAGGTGCTCGTCGGAGCGGGCAGCGATGCCGATGGCCAGGTAGACGATCTGGCCGTCGCCCCAATCGACCCCCTCGGGAAACTGCAACAGGCGCACGCCGGTGGCGAACACCTGGTCACGGGTCTGTGGCGTTCCATGGGGGATGGCGATGCCCTGGCCAAGAAACGTGGAGCCTTGGGCCTCGCGGGCGCATAGCCCTTCCAGGTAACCTTCGGCGACCAGGCCATCGGCAACCAGCCGCTCGGCCAGCAGGCGCAATGCCTCGGCCTTGTCGGCAGCTACCTGGCCCATGGCTATCTGCTCCTTGGCGAGCTCCAGCATGACCTTCTCCTTTTGCAGCCCCATTCGGGGACTGAGGTATTGTTGTGCAATCCACGCAAACGATCATCGCGGGCAACCCCACGATGGCAGGCGCTGACGACGGCAGTGAATACGCCTGCTGAAACGTTTAACCTGACCAGGTGGCCACGTTACTCGATAATCTCCTGACGAAAAAGCCCCATTCTGTCGGACAATTGCGACAATGGTCGTCTGCGCCCGGGCCTGGCCTTCGGGGAAACTACCCAGCCAGGCTTCGCAGCCAGCCCTGGTAATAACAAGGAAAATTCGGTGAAACTCAGCGATATCGCCCGTCTGGCCGGTGTGTCCGTGACCACCGCCAGCTACGTCATCAATGGCAAGGCCGAACAGCAGCGCATCAGCAACAGCACCGTCGAGCGCGTGCGCGCGGTGGTCGAGGCCCATGGCTTCACGCCCAACCCCCAGGCCGCCGGCCTGCGCAGCCGGCACACCCGTACCCTGGGCTTCATTCTCCCGGATCTGGAGAACCCCAGCTACGCCCGTATCGCCAAGCAACTGGAACAGGGTGCCCGCGCCCGTGGCTACCAGTTGCTGATCGCCAGCAGCGACGACCAGCCTGACAGCGAGCACCAGTTGCAGCAGTTGTTCCGCGCCCGCCGCTGCGATGCGCTGTTCGTCGCCAGCTGCTTGCCGCCAGAGGACGACAGCTACCGCGAACTGCAGGACAAGGGTCTGCCGGTGATCGCCATCGACCGTCGCCTGGACCCGGCGCACTTTTGCTCGGTGATCAGCGACGACCGCGATGCCAGCCGTCAGTTGGCCCAGAGCCTGCTGGCCACCCGCCCACGCAGCATCGCGCTGATCGGCGCGCGCCCGGAACTGTCGGTCAGCCAGGCCCGTGCCGGCGGCTTCGACGAGGCCTTGCAGGCGTTCGACGGCGACGTGCGGCGCTACCAGGGCGAGGCTTTCAGCCGTGAGTGCGGGCAGCGCCTGATGCAGCAACTGATCGAAGAGCTGGGCGGTCTGCCGGATGCTCTGGTGACCACCTCCTATGTGCTGCTGCAAGGGGTGTTCGACACGCTGCAGACACGCCCGGTCGATTCGCGCCAATTACAGTTGGGTACCTTCGGCGACAACCAGTTGCTCGATTTCCTGCCACTGCCGGTCAACGCCATGGCCCAGCAACACGGCCTGATCGCCGCCACCGCCCTGGAGCTGGCCCTGGCGGCGATCGAGCACAAACGCTACGAGCCGGGCGTGCATGCCGTGGCCCGCACCTTCAAGCAACGCATCACGGCAGGCTGAGCATGCGCCTGATCGACACCCACACCCACCTGGACTTCCCCGACTTCGACGCCGACCGCGAGCGCCTGCTGGCCAACGCGGCGGCACGCGGGGTAGAGCGCCTGGTGGTGCTGGGGGTGTACCAGGCCAACTGGCAGCGGGTGTGGGACCTGGCCTGCGCGCACGGTAACCTGCATGCGGCACTCGGCTTACACCCGGTGTACCTGGAGCAGCATCGCCCCGAACACCTGGCGCAGTTGCGCGACTGGCTCGAACGCCTGCGCGGCGACCCGCGCCTGTGCGCGGTGGGCGAGTTCGGCCTGGACTACTACCTGCCAGAGCTGGACACGGCGCGCCAGCAGGCGCTGTTCGAGGCCCAACTACAACTGGCCTGCGACTTCGAGCTGCCGGCCCTGCTGCACGTACGCCGCAGCCACGCCCAGGTGATCGCCACCCTCAAGCGCTACAAGCCTGCACGCGCCGGCATCATCCATGCCTTCGCCGGCAGCTACGAGGAGGCCCGCGAGTACATCAAGCTGGGCTTCAGGCTCGGGCTTGGCGGGGCCGCCACCTGGCCCCAGGCCCTGCGCCTGCGCAGGACGCTGCCCCGGTTGCCGCTCGAGAGCATCGTGCTGGAGACCGATGCACCAGACATGGCGCCGGCGATGTTTCCCGGCATGCGCAACAGCCCGGAGCACCTGCCGGAGATTGCCGGGGCGCTGGCCGACGTGATCGGCATCGAAGCCGAACGGCTGGCTGAAGCCAGCAGCCGCAATGCCTGTGAGCTGTTTGGTTGGTCTTTCAGTTAAGCGGGACTCTGTAATCCTGGGCTGCTTTGCAGCCCAATCGCCGACAAGCCGGTGATTGGGCCGGTACAGACAAGACAACTAGACGCGAAACGCCCCGATCAGGCGCTTGAGCTCCAACACCTGCTCCGACAATGCACGGCTGGCTTCTTCGGTCTGGCAAGCACCGGCGGTGGTGTCCTGGGCGGCGCGGTTGATCGCCACGATGTTCCGGTCGATATCGTGGGCCACCGCGGTCTGCTGCTCGACAGCCGCGGCGATCTGCTGGTTCTGCTCGACGATACCGCCCACCGCACCGAGGATGTTGCCCAACGCCTGCTGCACCTGACGCGCTTCATCGACCGTGCCCGCCGCCATCTGGTGGCTGCTGCCCATCGCCTCGACCGCCGCGCCGACACCTGCCTGCAGGCGCTGGATCATCTGGGCGATCTCCTCGGTGGAGTCCTGGGTGCGCCGGGCCAGGGTGCGTACCTCGTCGGCGACCACCGCAAAGCCCCTGCCCTGCTCGCCCGCCCGGGCCGCCTCGATGGCAGCGTTGAGCGCCAGCAGGTTGGTCTGCTCGGCGATGCTGCGGATCACCTCCAGCACCCGCCCGATGGCCTGGCTGTCGCTGGCCAGTTGATTGACCGCGACCACCGTCTGGTCGATCTCCCCGGCCAGGCGGGCGATGCTGTCCTGCTGGCTGGCCACCAGCCCACGGCCTGTGGCGCTCTCGCGATTGACCTGTTGCGCGCCTTCGGCGGCCAGTGCCGCGCTGCGGGCGACTTCCAGGGCCGTGGCGCTCATCTGGTTCATCGCCGTGGCGACCTGTTCGATCTGCTCGCGCTGGCCGCTGACCGCCTGGTTGCTGCGCTCGGAGACCACCAGCACCTGGCCAGCCTGCTCCTCGACCAGCGACACGGTCCGACCGACCTGGCCGATCAGCTCGCGGATACGCCGCACGGTCTCGTTGAACCCCTGGCCCAGCTCACCCAACTCGTCGCGGCTGTTGGCCTGGAGGCTCACGGTCATGTCGCCGGCGGCGAGCTTGTCCATGGCCGTGCCCAGGCGGCCGAGGGTTTGGCGGATGGACACGTAGAAGCCGCCATAGAGGTAGGTGATCAGGGCCAGCACCGTGGCCAACGCGGCGACCAGGGCGCCCATGCGCAGGCGATGCTCGCCCAGGCGGTCCTGCAGTTGCACCTGCAAGTGGGCAAGGATGGCGTCATTGAGGCGGTAGGTCTGGCCCATCAGCTCGCTGGCCTGCTGGTAGAAGCCCAGCCAGGGCGCATCCAGGGTCTCGGCGACCACCACCTGATCCTCGAACATCGTGGCGGCCTGCTTCACCGAGGCCTGGCTGGCTTGTGCCTGCCCGGCCAGCTCGGCCCTGACCCGCTCGTCGCTGGCCAGGGCATCCTCCAGGCGCACGGCGTAATCGGCCGCAAGGCGCTCCAGGCGTTGCAGCAGGTCTTCGAAGCGGGCACTGCCGGAGGAGTCGATGAAGCCACGGCCCAAGGCCATGGCCCCTATCGCCCGGCCCTCGCCCAGGGTCTGGGTGACCTGGGCGGTGGCGCTACCGAGCAGCTCGCTCAACTGGCGCACCGAGGCCTGGCTGTCCTGGCTCAGGCCAGACTGGCTGGCCACCTGCTTGGCCAGGACCTGGGCCTGGACCAATAGCTTGTCGAACCAGGCCGCCTTGTTCTGCAGGGAGGACTCGTTGCGCGCACGGGCGAAGAGCGCCTCCAGCTCCCCGCGCCTGGCCTCGAGCTGCGGGTCGCTCACCGACAAGTCCTGTAGCTCGGCGGCGACTTTGTCCTGGAGTGCGGCTATGCGCCCCTCCACATCGCCGGCCTGGCCCGACTGGCCGAGCACCGCATTGATCTGCAAGAGGTTGCCCAGGGCCTCCAGGTCACCACGCAGGGTCAGGACGCTGGCTAGGGGCGCGAGCCCCTGAAGTTCTGTGCGGGTGACATGGAACTGGTCGTAGGCGTCGCGGACCAGGTAGAAGCTGGTGACCAGCATGGGCAGGAAGAACAGGGCGCTGATCAGGCTGAACTTCAGGCCGAAGCTCAGCCGGTTCATCAGTGCGATGGCCGGATGGAGCAGATGCTTCACGGGTCACCTCCTTGGATTCTTGTTGTTATACGGGGTAGCACTAAGCCATCAAGGGCCTGCCACCTTGTATAACGCAGATCGAACCCAAGGTTTGTAACTTAAGGTTAAGCGGCCTGGCACGCCGCTCAGACCAGCACCGTCCACAACGCAAAGCAGGCGTACCACAGCACCGCGCAACGCAGCAGCAGTTCCCAGAGGCTGTCGAGCCGCCCCAGGCCACGCTGGCTGTCTTCCTCGTCGGGGATGTCGTCCGCCACCCGCCCTACCCGGGCCACCAGGTGGCCGGCGCTGATGTGCCAATTGAGCAGTTCGTGCAGCATCAGGCGCATCACCGCGACGAAGTTGCCGACCAGGGCGAAACTCAGCGCCAATACCCGCACCGGCAGCCAGTCCATGGCATGGCGCAGTTGCTCGGCCCGCTCCTTGAGCGCCGGCTGGCGGCTGTTGCCGGCCGTGAGGGCCAGCAGGCGATAGGCCAGGGCCGCACCGGGCCCCAGCAGGAAATACCAGAAGATCACGGCGAAGAAGCTCTGGTACGCCTGCCACAGCAGGTAGCCCTGGACCCGCGTCATCAAGCACTGGGGATCGTCGGCGCCCAGGCCCAGGTCACGCTCGGCCACATGCAGCGCGGCCTGTTCGTCGCCGCGTCGCCAGGCATCGCGGAACGGCCCAAGGGCCGCCTTGGCGTCACCACGGCCGAGGCTGTAGATCAGCACCAGCAGGTGCACCGGCAACGCCAGCAGGCCATAGGCCACCGGTTCCAGGACATGCAGCAGCAACACCAGGAGCGCCACCGGTGCCAGGACCAGGATGGCCAGGGTCCACCAGGGGTGCACCTTGCCGCTGCGCTCCAGGCGCACCAGTTCGCCGAGAAAGAAACCATCGCGCTGCAAACGCTGACGCAGGGCGGAGAACTTCTCGACCCAGAGAATCAGCACCAACACCAGAAAACTCATGCCTTGTCCTCGTTGTCTTGCAGCGCTGCACGGTAGCGGCGCCAGTCGAAAGCCGGGCCCGGATCGGTCTTGCGCTGCGGGGCGATATCGCTATGGCCGCAGATGCGGCCCAGGCCGATGACCGGCCAGGCACGGCGGATCTCCCGGGTCAACTGCTCCAGGGCGGCGTACTGGGCATCGGTATAGGGCAGCTCGTCGGTGCCTTCCAGCTCGATGCCGATGGAAAAGTCGTTGCACCCTTCTCGCCCGTCGAAGCATGAAACGCCCGCATGCCAGGCCCGGTCCAGCAGCGACACGAACTGGGTCACCGCGCCGTCACGTTCGACGAACAGGTGCGCCGACACCGTCAGGTGGCGGATGCCTTCGAAATAGGGATGCTCGGCCGGATCGAGGCGGTTCTGGAAGAACTGCTGGACCTTGCCGGTGCCGAAGCAGGCCGGCGGCAGGCTGATGTTGTGGATGACCAGCAGGGAAATGGCTTCGCCTTCGGGGCGGGCGTTGAAGTTTGGCGAAGGGCAGTGGGTGACGCCGGAAAACCAGCCTGTCGCACGGTCCAATTGCATGGAGCAGATCCTGAAAGTCGCCAGGGATGGGCTGCCAGTATGCCCGGAGGCTGGCGTGGTTGCATGTAAATGATCGTTCGGGGGCCGCTTTGCAGCCCATTCGCGGGCAAGCCCGCTCCCACAGGGGCCCCGATGCGGTTTGCAGGGCCCCTGTGTGGGCTTGCCGGCGATGGGGCGCGCAGCGGCCCCTCTCACAACGCCTGCTGGCAACGCAGCCTGTCGAGCACCGCCTCCAGGGCACGCTCGAACAACAGCCCATCGTCCAGCACCCGTACCTCCCCCCGGCGTAGGGCCAAGGCCAGGCCAGCACGATTCCACTCGCGCACCTTCATGCCGGTACGGTTGGCGAAGACGAAACGCTCGCTGCTATCGATCCGCGCCACCAGTTTGCAACGTAGCGGCGGCTGCTCGTCGAGCACCTCGACCCAGGTACCGATGCGCAGGCGCTGCACCTGCCGCCACTCGGGCCCTTGCTCGTCCGGCTGCAACAAGGGGCCGCAAGCCGACTCTTCGGCGATGGCCAGGACGATTTCCTCGGCCACCAGCACCTGCGGCACAGACAGCCCCTCCCCCGCTGGCGACACGTCTGGCCCGGCCAGGGCCCGTAGGTGCAACTGCTCCAGTTGCAGGAAGAATTCGCGGGTCGCCGCCGAGTCCAGCACCACACCGGCCAACCCATCACGCAACGCCTTGAGCAGGCCGGGCACCTGCTGCAACAGCCGCTCGCGCGCCTGGGCCTCCCGGTGCGGGGCAATGCTCGCCAGCAACGCATCCATGGTCGCCAGCCCTGCGCGCCAGGCCGCGGACGCCTCGCCCTGCTTGAGCCAGGCCAGCAACAGGACCTGGCTCCAGCCCTGCACCAGCATCTGCACCACCACCTGCGGCAAGTACTTGCCGTGCAGGCGCTGGTTGAGCGCCTGCTGCACCTGCTGGCGCGCCAGCAGCGTGCGGGCACGGCCCTCCTCGGCATCGCGGGTACGTTGTTCGAGCAACTCGTTGCGGCGCCGTTCCTCATGGCTGAAGGCGAGGAAGTCCTCGAGCAGCTCGGCGAACAACGCCAGATCGTCGACAAAGTCGTTGAGCAGGCGCTGGACGATACGCTCCACGCGCAGGTGCAGGCTGTCGCGCAGGCCTTCGCCATTGTCCTCCCCGCCGATCGCGAGCATCGCGATCTCGTTGAGCAGCCGCCGGGCCGGATGGCTGGCACGGCTGAACAGCCCTTTGTCGAGCAGGGCCACCTTGAGCAGGGGGATATGCAGCCGCGCGAGCAGGGCGCGCACGCTCGGCGGCAGGTTGGCGTCGGCCTGGATGAAGTCGAACAGCAGGCCCACCAGGTTGATCGTATCTTCGTCCGCAGTGGCGATGCAGCGACGGGTACCGCTGCGCACGCTGACACGCAGGAGCAACTGCTCCAACTGCTGGCCGAGGTCGAAGTCATCGTCCTCGGTAGTCGCCGGCACGTAGTGCTGCAGGTGCGAGAGCAGGCGTAGCAGGTCGGCGGTGCTGATCGGTTGCGCCGTGGCAACGCGCTGCAGGCGCGGGGCGACACGCCCGCGGGTGGGCGCCAGCAGGTCCTGCAGCGAATCGAAAAAGGCCTGGCCCGCGTTGTCCAATTCCACCTCTTCAGCGCTGGGTAGGCTAGCCAGCCCACGGCGGGGCGCCGGGCGGTGGTCATCGGCACGGCGGCGCGGTGGCGGCTTGAGTGCAGGCAGCACGTCGGCGGCGGCAAGCAGTTGGTTGGCCTGTTCGTAGAGCAGGTCGACATCGCGCAGGACATAGCGCTCGAACAGCCTGAGCAAGATCAGCTTGACCCGCGGGCCTACTCCCAGGTTTCGCCCGGCCGCCAGGAAATAGCCGCACAGGCTGTCCGGCCCCAGGGGGTTGCAGCGCGCCTCCAACGCCTGGCCGAGCAGTGCCTGGAAACGCAGCCCCAACTGCTCGAGCGCAACCCCCTCACGGGACAGCACCCGGGCGACCATCGCTTCGACGACCGCGGCGCGCTCCAATTGTACCCTGCCCTGCGACGCGTCGGCCGCCGTCAGGCACTGCCGGGCATCCGCCTGGCCAAGGCGCGAGAAGGTGTCGTAGAAACTGTCGAGAAAACCCCGCTCGATGCTCTTGCGCTTGAGCCTTACGTCGCGCATGGCTTCGAAGTACAGGTTCTGCTCGAAGCGCTCGCCGGCCTTGTCGGCCATTTCGAAGAGGGTGTCGTCGGCGTTGTCGAACAGCACCTGCAGCCCCCGGCGCAGTTGCAACGCCGCCTGGTCGCGCACCTGCAGGAGCAGCACCGGAAGGCAAGGCAAGGGCGTATGCGCCGCCCGGTCGATGGCGGCCGCCAAGGGCACCACCTTGCCGTCTTCATGCATCCCGGACTCCTTGCTGGATGATTCTGTTCAATGGGACAGGTAACCGTCAAAGCCATGACGCCAAATACAAGGCGCCATTATCAGAAAAAAATCCGACAGCTTCCAGCGCGCAGTTCGCACGCCCCACACTGACCATGAATTCCGGCAAACGCTCATTCATCCTGACCAAAGGTCACGGCCCAGGCTGCTGTACAGCAGCCCCCCCTGCCCTATAATCGCCGGCACCTAGCTTGTGGAGCCGACCATGCCGAACCTACGCCTCGCCGACCTGACCGCCGAAATCGAAGCCAACGTGCGCCGCGCACTGCTGGAAGACATCGGCAGCGGCGACATCACCGCCCAGCTGATCCCGGCCGAGCGCCTGGCCAAGGCGACCATCATCACCCGCGAGGACTGCATGATCGCCGGTACCGCCTGGGTCGATGCGGTGTTCCGCCAGCTCGACCCTCGGGTGGCAGTGCACTGGCAGGTGGCCGATGGCGAGCGGGCCAGCGCCAACCAGGCGCTGTTCCACCTCGAAGGCCCGGCTCGCTCGCTGCTCAGCGGCGAGCGCACGGCGCTGAACTTCCTGCAGATGCTCTCGGGTGTGGCGACCCGCGCTCGCCTGCTCGCCGACCTGGTGGAAGGCACCCAGGTGCGCCTGCTCGACACCCGCAAGACCCTGCCCGGCCTGCGCCTGGCGCAGAAGTACGCGGTCACTTGCGGCGGCTGCCACAATCACCGCATCGGGCTGTACGACGCCTTCCTGATCAAGGAAAACCATATTGCCGCCAGCGGCGGCATCGCCGAGGCGATCACTGCGGCGCACCGCATCGCCCCGGGCAAGCCGGTGGAGATCGAAGTCGAGAGCCTGGACGAGCTGCGCCAGGCACTGGCGGGCGGGGCCGATATCGTCATGCTCGACGAGCTGACCCTCGACGAAATGCGCGAAGCCGTGCGCATCACCGCTGGCAAGGCCAAGCTGGAGGCCAGTGGCGGTGTGAACGAGAGCACCCTGCGGGTGATTGCCGAGACGGGGGTGGACTACATCTCCATTGGCGCGATGACCAAGGATGTGAAGGCGGTGGACCTGTCCATGCGCCTGAGCCTGTGAGCTGACCTGCGCGCCTTCATCACGACACAAGGCCGCTCCCACGGATACGGCGCTCGATTGCAGAGCGGCGCGGTATCCGCAGGAGTGGCCTTGTGTCGTGATAGGGCTGCAAAACAGCCCTATCAGGTGCCTGGCTCCAGCCCCCTTGAAGGGGCTGGCACTCAGAACGAAGCGTTCGCCAGACCGTCCAGGTAACGCTCGACGTCCAACGCGGCCATGCAGCCGGCGCCAGCGGAGGTGATCGCCTGGCGATAGACGTGGTCGGCCACGTCGCCCGCGGCGAACACACCCTCGACGTTGGTGGCGGTGGCATTGCCCTCACGGCCGCCGTTGACCACCAGGTAGCCGTCCTTGAGGGTCAGCTGACCTTCGAACAGCGAGGTGTTCGGGGTATGGCCAATGGCGATGAACACGCCGTCGACCTTGATCTCGTCGCTGCTGCCGTCGTTGTTCTTCAGGCGCGCACCGGTCACGCCCATGTCATCACCCAGCACTTCGTCCAGGGTGGCGTTGAGCTTGAGCTCGATCTTGCCTTCGGCCACGCGGGCGTGCAGCTTGTCGACCAGGATCTTCTCGGCGCGGAAGGTATCGCGACGGTGCACCAGGGTCACCTTGCTGGCGATGTTGGCCAGGTACAGGGCCTCTTCCACGGCAGTGTTGCCACCACCGACCACGGCCACCGGCTTGTTGCGATAGAAGAAACCGTCGCAGGTAGCGCAGGCCGAAACGCCCTTGCCCATGAACGCTTCTTCCGAAGGCAGGCCCAGGTAGCGAGCGCTGGCACCGGTGGCGACGATCAGTGCATCGCAGGTGTAGGTGCCGCTGTCGCCCTGCAGGGTGAACGGCTTGCTGGCCAGGTCAACGGCGTTGATGTGGTCGAAGACGATCTCGGTCTCGAAACGCTCGGCGTGTTCCTGCATGCGCTGCATCAGGGCCGGGCCGGTCAGGCCATGGGGGTCGCCCGGCCAGTTGTCGACTTCGGTGGTGGTGGTCAACTGGCCGCCGGCCTGCATGCCGGTGATCAGCAACGGCTTGAGGTTGGCACGGGCCGCATAGACCGCAGCGCTGTAACCGGCAGGGCCGGAACCGAGGATGATGACGCGCGAATGACGTACTTCAGACATGTCGAACTCCTGTGGAGCGGGACGCACGAGGCCGGCATCGATGTGCCGGTGGCACCAGCTGGAATTAAAAGGGGCCCGCGCAGCACTTGGGGAAGGCTACTACGCGCAGGCCCGGAAACCTAAAGTTGAGCGCACTTTAGCGAGGTGGCAGAGATTAAGGAAATATCCTTCGACAATCCACCTTATAGACAACCTCTATCTACAGACAAAACCGATGGAAACCGACCGCTGTGCTTTGTTACAGCCCGTTTCCCCATGCCCTGACACCTTTCGTCGGCGCGGCAAACTCGGTAAGGTCAGCGCGTTTTCCCTTTATCCGGAGCGTCTCGATGCAAGCCCCCGTCCTCTCTGGCCCCCAGTACCTGCGCGAAGGGCTGAAACTGGTCATGAGCCCGAACCTGCGGCTGTTCGTCCTGCTGCCCCTGGCGGTCAACCTGCTGCTGTTCGGCGGCCTGATCTACTTCGCCGCGCACCAGTTCAGCCTGTGGGTCGACGCACTGATGCCGAGCCTGCCGGACTGGCTGGGCTTTCTCAGCTACATCCTCTGGCCGCTGTTCGTCGTCCTGGTGATCCTGATGGTGTTCTTCACCTTCACCCTGGTGGCGAACGTGATCGCCGCCCCCTTCAACGGCTTCCTCGCCGAGAAGGTCGAGGTGGTGGTGCGCGGCGAAGACAACTTCCCGGCCTTCAGCTGGGGCGAACTGGCGGCCATGGTGCCGCGCACCTTCGGCCGCGAGATGCGCAAGCTCGGCTATTTCCTGCCACGGGCCATCGGCCTGTTCATCCTGTCGCTGATTCCGGTGGTCAACGTGATCGCGGCGCCCCTGTGGCTGATTTTCGGTATCTGGATGATGGCTATCCAGTACATCGACTACCCGGCGGACAACAACAAGATGAGCTGGCAGGACATGCTCGCCTGGCTGCGCGAAAAACGCTGGCAGTCGCTGGGGTTTGGCGGGATCACCTACCTGGCGCTGATGATCCCGCTGGTGAACGTGCTGATGATGCCGGCGGCGGTGGCCGGGGCCACGCTGTTCTGGGTGCGTGAGCGTCGTTGAAATCCTGGGCTGCTGTGCAGCCGATCGCCGCCAAGCCGGTTCCCACAGGGCGCCGAGTCGATCACAGATGATGTGGCTTTGCAGGCCCCTGTAACCTGTCCATCACAAGACCGTCACAGGGCCGCAACCCTGTAGGCGGACACTTTTCGCCATGAATACACCGGCCCTGCGCATCACCCTCGTCAGCGAGACCTTCCCACCCGAGATCAACGGCGTGGCCAACACCCTTGGCCGGTTGAGCGAGGGCTTGCGCCAGCGCGGGCATCAGGTGGCACTGGTGCGCCCACGCCAGGCGAGCGACGCTGCCGCCCACGGCGACGACGACCTGCTGCTCTGCCGAGGCTGGGCACTGCCCGGTTACCCGGGCCTGCAATGGGGCGAGATCTCCATGCATACCCTGCTGCGACGCTGGCGCCGGCAGCGGCCAGACGTCCTGTACATCGCCACGGAGGGGCCGCTGGGCCTCAGCGCCCTGCGCGCCGCACGGCGCCTGGGCATCGCGGTGGTCAGTGGCTTCCATACCAACTTCCCGCAGTATTCCGGGCAATACGGCCTGGGTCTGTTGACCCGCCTGCTCACCCATTACCTGCGCTGGTTCCACCGGCGTACCGCGACCACCCTGGTGCCCAGCGCCAGCCAGCGGCTGGAGCTGGAGCGGCGCGGTTTCGAGCGCCTGGCCCTGATGGCCCGTGGCGTCGATGCCTGCCTGTTCAATCCGGCCAAACGCAGCCAGGCACTGCGTGATAGCTGGGGCCTGGGCCCGGACGACATTGCCGTGCTGCATGTCGGCCGCCTGGCCGCGGAAAAGAATCTCAACCTGTTGCGCCCTTGCCTGGAGGCCTTGTGCAAGGCTTATCCACAACGGCGCATGCGCCTGGTCATCGTGGGTGACGGGCCGCAGCGCGAGCTGCTCGAGCAGCAGTTGCCCGATGCCGTCTTCTGCGGTGCGCAACGCGGCGAAGTGTTGGCCGAACACTACGCCAGCGGCGACCTGTTTCTGTTCCCCAGCCTGACCGAGACCTTCGGCAACGTGGTCCTCGAAGCGCTGGCCTCGGGCCTGGCCGTCGTCGCCTACGACGAGGCCGCGGCCGCCCAGCATATCCGCCACGGCCACAGCGGGGCCCTGGCCATGCCCGGCGACCAAGCGGCGTTCATCGATGCCGCGTGCTGGCTGCTGGAAGAAAGCGAAACCTTGCGCCGGGTCCGCCTCAATGCCCGCCAGCATGCCAGCCGTCAGGGCTGGGCGGCGATCGTCGAACAGTTCGAGGGGCACCTGTACAGCGCCTGTCGGCAGGCGAGCACCCCGGAGCGCCAGGCCACGGCCACGCCTCTGGCGATCAAGCCAGGCTCGACAGCGCCTCGCGGCTGAACGGCAGCACCTCCTGCTCACGGCCGTCGCGGACCTTCTGCGCCCACTGCGGGTCGACCAGCAACGCGCGGCCCACGGCCACCAGGTCGAACTCCTGGTCCTGCAACCGACGCAGCAACCCCTCCAGGCTGGCGGGCTTGGCCACCTTGTCGGTGTCCACCATGAACTGCAGGAACTCGCCCTCCAGGCCGACGCTGCCGACCGTGATCGTGGGCTTGCCGGTGAGTTGGCGGGTCCAGCCGGCCAGGTTCAGCGCCGCCCCTGGGAATTCGGGCTCCCAGAAGCGTCGGGTGGAGCAGTGGAAGATATCCACCCCGGCCTCGGCCAGGGGCGCGAGGAACGCCCCCAGCGCCTCGGGCGTCTCGACCAGGCGGGCACTGTAGTCCTGCTGTTTCCACTGGGAGAAGCGGAAGATGATCGGGAAATCCGGGCCCACTGCCGCACGCACGGCCTGGATCAGCTCGATGGCGAAACGCGAACGACCCGCCAGGTCGCCACCGTATTCGTCACTGCGCTGGTTGCTCGCCGCCCAGAAGAACTGGTCGATCAGGTAGCCATGGGCGCCGTGGATCTCCACGCCGTCCATGCCGATGGCCTGGGCATCGCGGGCGGCCTGGGCGAAGGCGGCGATCACCTCGCGGATATCCTCATGGCTCATCTGCTGGACCAGGACCTTGCCATCCTTGACCTTGCCGCTCGGCCCGTAGCCCGGCACGTTGCCGTCCGGCTCGGTGCCCAGGCGGCGTACGCTGCCGACGTGCCAGAGCTGCGGGACGATGCGCCCACCCTCGGCATGCACCGCGTCGACGACCTTCTTCCAGCCGGCCAGGGCGTCTTCGCCATGAAAGCGCGGGACGTTGGCATAGCCGTTGGCGGCCTTGTGCGCGACCGTGGTGCCTTCGCTGATGATCAGCCCGACACCGGCCGCGGCGCGGCGTCGGTAGTACTCCACCACGCCCTCGTGGGGCACGCCGCCGGGGCAGAAGGTGCGGGTCATCGGGGCCATGACCACACGGGTCGACAATTCGAGGGTGCCGAGGGTGAAGGGCTGGAACAGGGGGTGGGTGGACATGCGGCGCTCCCAGGGATGAAGAAATGCGCCTGAGCTTAGGGCGAGGGGAGTGGCAGGCCCAGCATCATTGATTCGGGTGATTGGCAGGTATGGGCTGGGAACCTGGGGCTGCAAGCAGCCCCAACCTCAATGGCCCGGTGCAAGCCCAAGGCGCCTGCAAGCCACATCATGTGTGATCGCCCCGGTCCCTGTGGGAATCAACCCAGCGCCTTCTCGATCGCCTGCACCACGCTCGGATCGTCTGGTGCGGTGCGCGGTGCGAAGCGGGCCAGGACGCGGCCATCCTTGCCGACCAGAAACTTCTCGAAGTTCCAGGTGATGTCGCCAGGAAACTCCGCCCCCTCGCCCGCCAGCAGGCGGTACAGCGAGTGACGCTGCGGGCCGTTGACCTCCAGCTTGGCGCCCAGGGGGAAGCTCACGCCGTAGTTCAGGCTGCAGAATTCCTGGATCTCCTTCTCGCTGCCCGGCTCCTGGCCGGCAAACTGGTTGCACGGCAGGCCAAGAACGTTGAACCCCCTGTCCTTGAATTTCTGGTACAGGTTCTCCAGGGCCTTGTACTGTGGGGTCAGGCCACACCTGGAGGCGACATTGACCACCAGCACCACCTGGTCCTTGAACGGAGCCAGGGGCAGTTCCCCGCCGTTGAGCGCCTGCAGTGTCAGGTCGTGAAATGCACTCATGATGAACTCCCCTCTCAGGTTCCTGGTTGCCGCAGGGGCGAATCCCGCCCACTAAAAAGGCGCGCGGCCAAACCGTTCACCCTCGTCGAGGGGAGTCCGGCTTGCCCGAGCGCCTGGCGACTTCCTGAGCTTAGCGCAGAAAGATCAGTGGTGATGGCCACCTTCGCCGTGGATGTGGCGGTGGGCGATCTCTTCGTCGCTGGCATCACGCACATCGACCACCTTGACCTTGAAGTTCAGGCGCTGGCCGGCCAGCGGGTGGTTGCCGTCAACGGTGATGTCGTCGCCGTCGATGTCGCGGATGGTGACGATCTGCATCTGGCCGTCCGGCGCCGAGGCGTGGAACTGCATGCCCACTTCCAGTTGGTCGACGCCTTCGAACAGGCTGCGGTTCAGGGTGCTGACCAGTTCGGCCAGGTACTCGCCGTAGGCTTGCTCGGGCTCGACGGTGACGTTCAGCTCATCGCCAGCCTGCTTGCCTTCCAGGGCTTTCTCCAGGCCCGGGATGATGTTGGCGGCACCGTGCAGGTACACCAGCGGCGCACCGCCGGCGGAGCTGTCGATGACCTCCCCGGCGTCGTTGGTCAGGGTATAGTCGATGGAGACAGCCTTGTTGGCGGCGATCAGCATGGGGCAAGACCTTTTGCAAAAGAATGTAGAGCGAACAAGTGTAACCAAGGCACCGCCTGAATGCGAACGCGCGACGGACGAGCAGCGCCCCATCAGTCGGATCATCGGGTTCCACCAGGACGAGGACGGCCACTGGGTGGTCGATCTGTCCTGCGGCCATACCCAGCACCTGCGCCACCAGCCACCGTGGCAGGCACGCCCGTGGGTGCTCGATCGACGCGAACGCGAGCGGCGCATCGGCCAGGCGTTCGCCTGCGGCTGGTGCGCTCAGGGGGCCGATAGCGATACCCTTGGCCGTTGATTCCTTGCACCGCTTATTCCGAGAAGCACGCATGCAGACATTTTTCATCGCGCCGACCGATTTTGGCGTCGGCCTGACTTCCATCAGCCTGGGCCTGGTACGCACCCTTGAACGCGGGGGCCTGAAGGTCGGCTTCTTCAAGCCGATCGCTCAACCTCACCCCGGCGACACCGGCCCGGAGCGCTCCACCGAGCTGGTGGCCCGCACCCACGGCCTCAAGCCGCCCACGCCGCTGAGCCTGGCCTACGTCGAGCGCATGCTCGGCGACGGCCAGCTGGACGAGTTGCTCGAGGAAATCATCCGGCTGTACCAGCAAGCCTGCGTCGGCAACGACGTGGTGGTGGTCGAGGGCATGGTCCCGACTCGCCACGCCAGCTACGCGGCACGGGTCAACCTGCACTTGGCCAAGAGCCTGGACGCCGAGGTGATCCTGGTCTCGGCCCCGGAAAACGAGGTGCTCAGCGAGCTGTCCGGGCGTGTCGAGCTGCAGGCCCAGCTGTTTGGTGGCCCGCGCGACCCGAAGGTGCTGGGGGTGATCCTCAACAAGGTCCGCACCGACGAGAGCATGGCCGACTTCGCCACCCGCCTGCGCGAGCACTCGCCGCTGCTGCGCGGCGACGACTTCCGCCTGCTCGGCTGCATCCCCTACCAGGCCGACCTGAACGCCCCGCGTACCCGTGACGTGGCCGAACTGCTCGGTGCCCAGGTGCTCAATGCCGGTGACTACGAGCAGCGGCGCATGAACACCATCATCATCTGCGCCCGGACCGTGGCCAACACCGTGCCGCTGCTCAAGGCCGGCACCCTGGTGGTGACCCCGGGCGATCGCGACGACATCATCCTTGCCGTGAGCCTGGCGGCGATCAACGGCGTGCCCCTGGCCGGCCTGCTGTTGACCAGCGACAGCAAGCCTGACCCGCGCATCCTCGAGCTGTGCCGAGGCGCCCTGCAGGCCGGCCTGCCGATCCTCTCGGTGAGCACCGGCTCCTATGACACCGCCAACCAGCTCAATTCACTCAACCGCGAGATCCCGGTGGACGACCGCGAGCGTGCCGAGTTCATCACCGACTTCGTCGCCAGCCATCTCGATGCCGCCTGGCTGCACCAGCGCTGCGGCACGCCACGCGAACTGCGCCTGTCACCGGCGGTGTTCCGTTATCAATTGATCCAGCGTGCGCAACAGGCCAACAAGCGCATCGTCCTGCCCGAAGGCGCCGAGCCGCTGCTGGTGCAGGCCGCGGCGATCTGCCAGGCCCGCGGCATCGCCCGCTGCGTGCTGCTGGCCAAGCCCGAGGACGTCGAGGCGGTGGCCCGTGCCCAGGGCATCACCCTGCCGGCCGACCTGGAGGTGCTCGACCCCGAGCTGATCCGTGGACGCTACGTCGAGCCCATGGTCGACCTGCGCAAGAGCAAGAACCTCAACGCCCCCATGGCCGAGCAGCAGCTCGAGGACCCGGTGGTGATCGGCACCATGATGCTGGCCCTGGATGAAGTCGATGGCCTCGTCTCGGGCCTGGTGCATTCCACCGCCAATACCATTCGCCCGGCCCTGCAACTGATCAAGACCGCACCGGGCTGCAGCCTGGTGTCGTCAGTGTTCTTCATGCTGTTCCCCGAGCAGGTGCTGGTGTATGGAGACTGCGTGATGAACCCGCACCCCAGCGCCGCGGAGCTGGCCGAGATCGCCCGGCAGAGCGCCGAGTCGGCCGCCGCCTTCGGCATCGCCCCGCGGGTGGCGATGCTCAGCTATTCCAGCGATTCGGCGGCCAGCGACGAGGAAGTGGAGAAGGTCCGCGAGGCGACCCGCCTGGCCCAACAGGCCGAGCACGACCTGCTGATCGACGGCCCGCTGCAGTACGACGCCGCGGCCAACCCGCAGATCGCCCGCCAGTTGGCCCCGGCAAGCCAGGTGGCCGGGCGTGCGACGGTGTTCGTGTTCCCCGACCTGAACACCGGCAACACCACCCACAAGGCGGTCCAGCGCAGCGCCGACTGCGTCAGCCTCGGGCCGATGCTGCAGGGGCTGCGCAAGCCGGTGAACGACCTGCCGCGCGGGGCGCAGGTGGACGATATCGTGCATACCATCGCCCTGACCGCGATACAGGCCAGCACGGTGCGGTGAAAAAAGGGGCCGCTACGCGCTAATGCTGTTCACTTGAGTCTGATGTGACATCGATTGGGGCTGCCTTGCAGCCCTTCGCGGGCAAGCCCGCTCCCACAGGATCGTGCATTCCTTGAGGTTTGCAGCGTACTTGTGGGAGCGGGCTTGCCCGCGAAGGGCCGCAAGGCGGCCCCAATGGCTTAAGTGAACAGCATTAGTGCAGGGCCCCCTTTTGCTATCGACGCCTTACGGATACTGCTGAACCTGCCCTTGCTGGTCGTACTGCTGGCCCGGGATCGGCTTGAGGTTGACCTCGACCCGGCGGTTCTGCGCCCGGCCGTTGGCATCGGCGTTGCTGGCGATCGGCTGGTCAGGGCCCATGCCGCGCACCGAGACGCGCGACGGGTCGACGCCCTGGGACGTCAGGTAGGTGCTCACCGCCTGCGCGCGGCGCTGGGACAGGTCCATGTTGTGCTGGCGGCTACCGGTGCTGTCGGTGAAACCGACCACTTCGATGGTGTTCTGGTTGAACTGCTTGAACGAGCTGGCCAGGTTGTTCAACGGTGCATAGAAGCTCGGGGCGATGTTCGCCGAGTCGGTGGCGAAGGTGATGTTGCCCGGCATGATCAGCTTGATCTGATCACCCTGGCGCTGCACCTCGACGCCGGTGTTGGCCATGCTCTCGCGCAGGGCCGCTTCCTGGCGGTCGGCGTAGTAGCCGTAGCCGGCAGCGGCGGCGCCCACGGCGGCAGCACCGATCAGGGCACCCTTGCCACGGTTGTTGTGGTCGATGGCGGCACCGGCGATGGCGCCGGCCAGCGCGCCCAGGCCGCCGTACTTGGCGGTCTTGCTCATCCCAGTGGAACCCTGCGCCTGCCCCTGGTTGTCGTAGGGGTTCTGGTTGGCGCAACCCGTCATCAGGGCAGCAGCGGTAGCGACGATAATCAGACGACGCATGGTGAACATGGACAAGCTCCTACAGAAATTCGAAAGTGCAGCGGATCGCGGGCGGACCTGTGCCAGCCTTGGATCATGGTCTAACGGAAAAATTCCCTGATCCTCAGGCCCGTACGAATGGATTTTCGCGCATTTCCTCGCCGAGGCGGGTATCCGGGCCATGGCCGGTCACCACGATCGCCTCTTCATCCAGGCGGTACAGCCGCTCCTTGATGGAGCGAACGATAGCCCGCTGGTCACCACCCCACAAATCGGTACGGCCAACGCCCCGGCGGAACAGGGTGTCGCCGGCGATCAGCAACTTGGCGTCGGCGAACCAGAAACTCATCGAACCCGGCGTGTGCCCAGGCGTATGCAGGGCCACGCCGCAGCCGCAGGCCAACTCCTCGTCATCGTCCAGCCAGCGGTCCGGCGGCGGCACCGGGGTATAGGGCACGCCGAACATCTGGCACTGCATCTGCAGGTTGTCCCACAGCGGCTGGTCGTCCTTGTGCAGGTGCAAGGTCGCGCCGGTCAGCTCCTTGAGCCTGCCCGAGGCGAGGAAGTGATCGAAGTGGGCATGGGTGTGGATGATGCTCACCAGGGTCAGGCCATGGGCCTGCAGGCGCGCGAGGATCTGTTCCGGGTCACCGCCCGGGTCGACGACGATGGCTTTCTTGCTGAGCGGGTCGCCGATCAGGGTGCAATTGCATTGCAGGGGACCGACGGGGAAGGTTTCGCGGATCAGTGGGGTGTCATTGGCAGGCATGGTCAGCTTCGTCAGTCACGCAGTGGGGTTGAACCAACCCCTGTTAATACCCTTGATCGCCTCGGTTGGCCAGCCTGCAATGGCGCTATCGTTGATCGCAGGCAAAACACCCCTGGAAATGACGCCTAGACTCTTATGGTCAACTCGCCACTACAACAATAAGAGGACGTACCTGGATGTTCACTCCCACACTCAAGGCTGTGTGCTGCGCCCTGACGCTCTGCTGCGCCACGCTGGCGCAGGCAGCCGACCCGATCACCATCAAGTTTTCCCATGTCGTCGCCGAGTCCACCCCCAAGGGCCAAGGCGCCTTGGCGTTCAAGAAGTTGGTAGAAGAACGCCTGCCAGGCAAGGTCAAGGTCGACGTCTACCCGAACTCCTCGCTGTTTGGCGACGGCAAGGAGATGGAGGCACTGCTGCTGGGCGACGTGCAGATCATCGCGCCCTCCCTGGCCAAGTTCGAGCAGTACACCAAGCAGGTCCAGCTCTTCGACCTGCCCTTCCTGTTCGACGACATCAATGCCGTCGACCGCTTCCAGATGAGCCCTGCCGGCCAGGGCCTGCTCAAGTCGATGGAGTCGAAGGGCATCACCGGCCTGGCCTACTGGCATAACGGCATGAAGCAACTGTCGGCCAACAAGCCGCTGCACGAACCCAAGGATGCCCGTGGCCTGAAATTCCGCGTCCAGGCTTCCGCAGTGCTCGAGGAACAGTTCAAGGCCGTGCGCGCCAACCCGCGCAAGATGAGCTTCGCCGAGGTCTACCAAGGCTTGCAGACAGGCGTGGTCAATGGCGCGGAGAATCCGTACTCGAATATCTACAGCCAGAAAATGCACGAAGTGCAGAAGTACATCACCGAGTCCAACCACGGCGTACTGGACTACATGCTGATCACCAATACGCAGTTCTGGAATGGATTACCGCCGGATGTGAAACCAGAGCTCGAGAAGATCATCAGCGAAGTCACCGCGCAGGTGAACAAAGAGGCCGAAGCGCTCAACCAGGGCGACAAGCAGCGCATCCTGGACGCCAAGACGACCGAGATCATCACCCTGACGCCGGAGCAACGCGAGGAGTGGCGCCAGGCGATGAGGCCGGTCTGGAAGAAATTCGAAGGTGATATCGGTGCCGACCTGATCGAAGCGGCCCAAGCGGCCAATCAGGCGCAATGAACCCGTTGGCTGGCAGTGCCGAACCCGGCCGCCAGCCATCGTCACGCACCGGAGAGTCCCCCCATGAATGCCTTGAGACGTATCTGGGAGCATTTCGAGGAAGGCTTCATTGTCTTTCTCCTGGCCGCCATGACCTTGGTGACATTCGTCTATGTCATCCTCAACAACCTCTACACCGTGTTCTACAGCCTTGCCGAGCACTGGAGCGCCGGCGCCGACCTGTTCAATGCCGCAGGCGACCATGTCATGGATGCCGCCCAGGCCATGACATGGAGCAATGCGCTGACCAAGGCACTGTTCGCCTGGCTGATCTTCTTCGGGCTGTCCTATGGCGTGCGCACCGCCGGCCACATCGGTGTCGATGCACTGGTGAAGCTGGCCAGCAAACCCCTCCAGCGCTACCTCGGCCTGCTGGCCTGCACGTGCTGCCTGGCCTATGCCGCCTTGCTGAGCATCGCCAGCCTGGAGTGGATCCAGACCCTGCTCAAGGCCAGCATCGGCGCCGAGGACCTGGGGCATTTCGGTGTCATGCAATGGCACATCGGCCTGATCGTGCCAGTGGGGTTCGCCCTGATGTTCATCCGTTTCGCTGAGATCCTGGTGCGAATCTTCAAGGGTCGCCAGACCGGCCTGGGCCTGGCGGACGAGGCAGCGGAGGCAGTGAAGCTGACCGAGCACGAGGACGACAAGCCATGACCATCCTCTTTCTGTTCGTCGCGCTGTTCGCCCTCATGTTCATTGGCGTACCCATCGCCATCTCGCTTGGCCTGGCGGGCTCGCTGACCATCATGCTGTACAGCCAGGACTCGGTGCGCTCGCTGGCGATCAAGCTGTTCGAGACTTCGGAGCACTATACCCTGCTGGCAATCCCGTTCTTCCTGTTGGCGGGTGCCTTCATGACCACCGGTGGCGTGGCCAGGCGCCTGATCGATTTCGCCAACGCGTGCGTGGGCCATGTACGGGGCGGCCTGGCGATCGCCGCGGTGCTGGCCTGTGTGCTGTTCGCCGCGCTCTCCGGCTCGAGCCCCGCCACCGTGGCGGCGGTCGGTTCGATCGCCATCGCGGGTATGGTCCGCTCCGGTTATCCACAAGCCTTCGGTGCAGGGATCATCTGTAACGCCGGTACGCTCGGCATCCTGATCCCGCCCTCGATCGTGATGGTGGTGTACGCCGCCGCCACGGAGACGTCGGTCGGAAAGCTGTTCATGGCAGGGGTGGTGCCTGGCCTGATGCTCGGCCTGATCCTGATGATCGCCATCTACATCATCGCCGTGAAGAAAAACCTCCCCGCCCTGCCGCGCGCTACCCTGCGGGAATGGCTGAGTACGGCGCGCAAGGCGATCTGGGGGTTGCTGCTGATGGTGATCATCCTCGGCGGCATCTATACCGGCATGTTCACCCCTACCGAGGCGGCAGCGGTGGCCGCGGTCTACTCGGCGTTCATCGCCCTGTTCGTCTACCGTGACATGAGCGTGCGAGAAGCCCCGAAGGTGCTGCTCGAGTCCGCCAAGCTGAGCATCATGCTGATGTTCATCATCGCCAACGCCATGCTCTTCGCCCATGTCCTGACCACCGAGCAGCTCCCCCAGCAGATCACCGCCTGGGTTCTCGATGCAGGCCTGACGCCGGTGACCTTCCTGCTGGTGGTGAACCTGGTGCTATTGGTGGCGGGGGCCTTCATGGAACCCTCGGCGATCATCCTGATCCTGGCGCCGATCCTGTTCCCGATCGCCATGCAACTGGGCATCGACCCGATCCACCTGGGCATCATCATGGTGGTCAACCTGGAGATCGGCCTGGTTACCCCACCGGTTGGGCTGAACCTGTTCGTCACCTCAGCGGTGACGGGCATGCCCCTGACGGCGACGGTACGCGCAGCGGCGCCCTGGCTGCTCCTGCTCCTGCTGTTCCTGATCCTGGTCACCTATGTGCCGTGGATCTCGCTGGTGCTGCCCAACGCGCTGGGCATGGGCTGAAGGCTATCGCGTCGGGACGCTATGGCAGGTACAGCCTGAACAACCCACCGCCAAGCGGCCCGCCGTTGGCGATCTCGATCCGCCCCCGCACGCCGTCGCGCTCATGCAGCGCGGCGATGCGTGCGGCGAAGTGCAGCCCCAGGCCGGTGCTGCCTGTGCGCGAGTCGATACCCAGGGCATGCTCCTGCTCAGGCTCGAGCATGCGCGCGGGATACCCTGCGCCGTCATCGTTGATGCTGATCACCAGTTGCTCCCCCTCTTCCTCGATGCTGATCAACAGGGCATGGCTGGCGTAGCGGATGGCATTGGTGAGTACGTTGGACACCGCCGAGGCGACCAGCTCACGGTCGAAGAAGCCCAGCGGGTTATCGCTGTCGACACGCCAGGTGGCAAGGATATCGCGGTGCTCGAGCACCTCCTGGTGGACAGCGAGCTGGGCTTCGATGAAGTCGTCCAACTCGTGGTAGTCCGGGCAGATGGGCAACTGGTTGATCCCCAGCTTGTACAGGCCCAGCAGTTGCACCAGCATGCCGTTCAAATGGCGGAACTCGTGCTCCATCACCCCCTGTTCGCTGCCCCCCCGCAGGGCCTCGGGCAGGCGCGCCAGCCACTGGTCGTGGGCCTGGATCAGGGCCGAGAGCGAGTTTTTCATGTCGTGCACGGTGGAGGCGATCACCGTGGAGAAATCCAGCCCCTGGTCGTTGTGGTTCATGCGCCGAAGACCCGGATATGCAGTTTGCGGTAGCGCTCGTAGCGGCTGTCGCTAGCGGGAATCCCAGCGACACTCTGCAGGCAGTCGCGGCACTCCTGCATGATCGCAGGCGATGGGCTCTGGCCAGCAATGCGCAACAGCGCCTGGGTGGTGTTGAGAGCGATGCTGATGTTCTTCGGTTGCAACGACAATGCCCGGCGGAACATCTCCAGGGCCTCGGTGAGCTGACCGGCCTGGTAGCTGCGCACGCCCTGGCGGTTGAGGTCGACCGCCTCGGTGACGGCACCGAGCACCACCGGGTCGCTGGTAAGCTTGGCGACACTCTGCATGACCTTGGGATCGTCGCCATAGGTTTCCACGCAGCCCTTGAGGATCGTGGTGCCCGCCGACGGCTGGCCGAGCGCCTGCAACTGCTTGGCCACGGTGAGCGCCGCCTCGACGGAGAAGAACTGGTCCATCTTCTCCAGCCGCTGCATGGCCTGGTCGGTAAGCTTGGCGGCCGTCTCCGGGTCGCCAGCCTGCTGCAGGCTGGCGGCCTTCATCAAGCGCGCACGGACCTGCAACCCCTGGTCTTCGACATGCTCCTTGGCCACCTCGCTGAGCACCGTGTTGATCTCGACGCGGGTTCGCGCATCCAGGCCATTGCCGATGTTCTTGCTCATCAATGCCTGGACCAGGCCCAGGTTGCTTTCCGGGTTCTTGTAGCGTGAGCTCTGGCCCTGGTTCACCGCGTGGCGATAGGCCTTCGAGGCGCTCTCGAAGTCCTGGTTGTCCAGCGCCAGCTTGCCCAGCGCCGCCTGGCGGCGCACCGCCAGGGGCGAAAGGCGTACCGCCTCTTCGAGCATGTGCTGGGCTCGCCGGGTCTCGCCCTGGGCCACCAGCACTTCGGCCATGCCATCGTACAGCCCCGGCATGATCGGGAATGCCTTGAGCGCCTGTTCGTACACACCCTGGGCCTGAGCATGCTGGCCACGCTTGTGCAGCAGGCTGCCCAGCGCCGAATACGCCCAGGGCTGGGGCCGGCTGGCGAGAATGGCCTTGAGGAACTTCTCCAGCTCGTCGAAACGATTGAGGTTGCGCAAGGCGTCAGCCCGGTAGCGCAGGCACAACGGGGCGAAGCGCGGGTCCTTCCGGCACAGCTCGGCACAGGCCGCCAGCACCTCGGCCGGACGCTCACGGTCCAGGGCCTGCAGGATGGGCTTGAGCAAGGCCTTGCGTTGCACCAGCTTCTCCAGGCGCTGGGCCAGGCCGACGCGGTTGAACGGCTTGGTCAGGTAGGCATCGGGTTCATGTTCGATGGCGCTGAGGACGATGGACTGGCTGCTCTCGGCAGTGACCATGATGAACACGCACTCATGGCTGACCAGCTTGTCGAGGATCAGGTCCTCGAGCACCTGCTGGCCATTCTTCTTGCCATCGCCCAGGTGAAAGTCCTGGAGGATGAAGTCGTAGCGCTTCTGCGCACACATGCGCAGGGCCTGCTCTCCACTGTCGGCGGTGTCCACATCACGCACGCCCAGCTCACGGAGCATCGAACGGGTCGACGTACGGAAGTCGGTGAAGTCGTCGACGATCAGAAAGCTTTTTTGCCCGTACTGCAGCATCAACACGACCTGTAGTGGAGTGGGTGGAAAATGGCGCGTGGCGATGCGTACCGCCGAACAGCGTATCGGCAGCGGGTGGGGAAAGATGAGCCCGGAATAGACGGCGCCAGCAGCAATGGCTTAATGCCACTATTTTACCGCCCCCACGCTCCGGGAGCTAGGCCAACAGGCCCAGGGACTTGGCCTTGGCCACCGCTTGGGTTCGCCGCTCTACACCGAGCTTGCTGTTGATGTGGCTGGCGTGGGTCTTGACGGTGTGCAAGGAAATGAACAGGCGCTCGCTGATCTGCTGGTTCGAGCATCCTTGGGCAATCAGTTCCAGCACGGCCAGCTCCCGGCCGCTCAGGGCCTCGGCCGCGTCGCTGGCCTGGGGCCGCGGCAGGCGCGCCAGCAGCTCAGCCTGGACCAGGCAGGCCGGGCGCGCGGCCAGTTGTTCGCGCAACCAGTGGGGATGGTCTTCGATCAAGCGCTGGAACGGCTGCAACGCGCCGCCCTGGGCCGCCTCCAGTGCCCTGGGCAGCACGCTGGCGGCTTCTTGCTCGCGCCCCTCGCCCAGCGACAGGGCGGTCCACTGGCACAAGGCACTGACCGCCAGCATCATCCCGCCACTGGCCAGGCCACGCTCGACCAGCGCCTGCAGGCGTTCGGCGGCCGCGTCCGGACGCCCCAGGACACGCTCCAGCAGGGCCTGCTGCAACTCGATGTGCAACGGCAGCAGGGGGTGGAACTCCGGTGCGGCCGCAGGCTGCTCGCCGCCGTAGGTCTGGCCCAGGCGCAACAGCCAGGACTCGGCAAGATCCGTACGCCCCTGGGCCAGCCACAGCTCGCATTTCACCAGGGTGATCATGGCCAGGTAGAAGATCGGCGGCACGTCCCAGATATGCATCAACCGCTCGGCCTCGGCCAGCTCGGCGAAGGCTTCGGCGAAACGGCCTTCACGCCCATCGAGCGAGGCGATCACGCAATGGCCGATCAACACGCTGATGTCGCGACAGGCACGTGCCTCGCTGAGCCCGGCGCGTAGCCGTGCGCGGCCCTGGGCCGGTTGCAGCCGCGCCACCAGCAGGTAGCCCTCGTACAGGGTGAGCCTGGCGCGTACCGCATACAGGCGCTGCGCCGACAGCCCCTGCAAGCGTTGCAGCCCTTGGCGTACCTCGTCCAGGGCACGCAATACCTCGCCCCGGGCATGCAGGACCCGCGCCCGGTCATAGTGGGCCAGGGCTTCGAACAGCGGGTTGCCGACCCGCTGGGCGAGCTCCAGGGCCTCGCGGTTCCAGCCCCGCGCCCGCCAGAAGTCGGCATCGGCGATCGCCAGGTTGGACAGCGTCGACAGGCACACCAGGCGTTGCCCATAGCGCTTGTATGGCAGGCTCTGCAGCGCCTCGCCGCAATAGGCCAGGGTCCGCTGGCGATCGCCACGGCCACGGGCGATGACCCCGCTCAGAGCCAGCCACTGGGCGAGCATGGATTTCTGTGCAGTGGCCGACGGGGCTGGCAGGAAGCGGCTGAGGTAGGCCGCCAGCTCCTCGGCCGCGTCCAGTTGGCAGGCCAACCCCAGTGCCCAGCTGTACAGGACGATCAATCGAGGGGTGCTGATCAGCAGGCTGTCGGGCAGGTCCATCTTCCAGCGCAGCAGCATGCCGACATTCTGCTCGGCCAGCAGTTGCTCCTCCGACAGGCTCTGCACCAGATCGGCCGCCACATCCAGGTGGCCGGCGCGCAATGCCTGCTCCACCGCCTCGTCGAGCAGCCCCTGCACCTGGAACCAGCGGCAGGCGCGCAGGTGCAAGGCCGCCAGGGGTTCGCTGGCCTGCCGGCTGCGCAGCAGGTCGGAGAACAGGTGATGGTAGCGGAACCAGTGGCCATGCTCGTCCAGCGGCACCAGGAACACTTGGTGGGCCTGCAGGTAACGCAGGATGCTGGCGCTGTCCTGGCGCTCGCGCAGGGCGTCGCACAGCTCGGCGCAGAAGCGCTCCTGGCAGGCCGTGTCGTAGAGAAAGGCCTGCACATCCGTGGGCAGGATCTCGATGACTTCCTCGAGCAGGTAGTCACGGATCAGCCCTTCACCGCCGTGCAGGGCCTGGGGCAAGGCATTGTCGTCGCCGGACTCGCTGGCCGCCAGTTGCCAGAAACGCAGCCCGGCGACCCAGCCGTCGCTGCGCTGGATCAGGTTGTCCAGCGCTTGCCCACGCAGGCCGGTGGGCTGGCGGCCGATCACGGCCAGGGCCTCCTCGGGGGTCAGGCGCAGGTCCTGTTCGTTCAGCTCCACCAGTTGACGCGACAGGCGCAACCGCGCCAGGTGCCAGTCCGGCCGCTGGCGGCTGGTGACCAGCAGGACCAGCCCGCCTGGCAGGTGATTGAGGAAGAACTGCAGGCAGCGGTCGAGGACCGGCCCCTGGGCCAGGTGATAGTCATCCAGCACCAGCAAGAGGGGGGTATCGGCTTGCAGGTAGAGGGCGAGCTCGTCGAGCAGGCCATCGAGCCACTCCTCGAAGGCGAACGGCTGGTGGCGTTGGCGCATCTTCAGCAAGCCCATGGCCTGGCCACCCAGGGCCGGACAGAACTGCTGCAGGCCTTCGAGCAGGCGCTCGAGGAAACGGCCGGGGTCGGCATCGCGTTGGCTCAGGCCGAGCCAGAGGCTGCGCCAGTGGCCAGGCAACGCCTGGCAGAACTCGATGGCCAGCGAACTCTTACCGAAACCCGCCGGGGCGTTGACCAGCAGCAGACGGCCACTCAGGCCGGACTGGAGCCGTTGGCACAACCGCGCCCTGGGCACATGGCCATCAGGCAGGGGCGGCCGGAAGAAACGCCCGTCCAGCAGGCCCATGGCCTGACTGGCGAATCCATGCGTACGGGACAGATCTGTCATGGCCGGCTCGTTCTGATTGGAAGAATTTCGGCGGTATGGATGGTTGCGAGACTAGCGGGTAACGCAGCGCATTTGAAGATGATGGGGTGGGTTTGCGCTGAAAAAGACTACGACAAAAAGAAACAGTGCTTACAGTTCTTTGGGATAGGAACTGCTTCGCGTCCCATAGCCGACCAAGGCACATGACGAAAACGCCCCGGCAAGCCGTAATGCTGTTCACTTAAGTCTGATGTGACATCGATTGGGGCTGCCTTGCAGCCCTTCGCGGGCGAGCCCGCTCCCACAGGATCGTGCATTCCTTGAGGTTTGCAGCGTACTTGTGGGAGCGGGCTTGCCCGCGAAGGGCCGCAAGGCGGCCCCAATGGCTTAAGTGAACAGCATTACCGGCAAGCCGGGGCGTTTTCGGGAGATCACACAAGGTTCATCACACCCGCCTCAACGCACCCCCTCCTGGCGCAGCGCAGCTGGCTGGAAGTCGCTCTTGCTGGCACTGAAGCCGAAGTCGTAGGCACGCTTCTCTTCGTTCTTCATGCCCAGCGCCAGGTAGCGCCCCGATTGCAGGTCGTAGATGGCTTCCAGGGTGTACCACGGCACCTGCACGTTGTAGTAGTCCTGCGCATGGGCCTCGGACACGCGCCACAGCTGCCCGCGCCCGTCGTACTGGTCGATCACCGCGGCCTGCCAGGTGTCCTCGTCGATGTAGAAGTCACGCTTGGCATAGATGTGCCGCTGCCCCGGCTTGAGGGTGGCGACCACATGCCACACACGGCGCAGCTCGTAGCGAGACAGGTCCTGGTTGATGTGGCCCGGTTTGAGGATGTCGGCATACTTGAGCTTCGGATCGTCGAGCTTGTAGCTGTTGGAGGCGATGTACATCTCCTTCTTGCCTTCCAGCTTCCAGTCGTAGCGGTCCGGTGCGCCGTTGTACATGTCCAGGTTGTCGGACGTCCGCAGGCCGTCGGCGGCGGTACCTGGCCCGTCGTAGGACACCTGCGGCGCCTGGCGCACGCGGCGCTGGCCGGCGTTGTAGATCCACGCCTTGCGAGGCTCCTTGACCTGGTCCAGGGTCTCGTGGACGAGCAGCACGGTCCCGGCCAGGCGCGCCGGCGCCGTCACCTTCTGCTTGAAGTAGAACAGCACGTTGCCTGGGTTGTTCGGGTCGTAGTCCTTCATCCGGTCGCGGAAGACGAACTGGTCCTGGAAGTACACCAGGCTATAGGAGCCATTCTGCTGCGGCGTGGCCTGGGTCACCAGGCGGGTCACGCTGCCGCCCCGGTAGCGGGTGATGTGGTTCCAGATCACCTCGATGCCGCTCTTGGGAATCGGGAACGGGATGGCGGTACGGAAGTTGTTCAGGCCGTTGCCGCCCTCGACCAGGGTGGTCTTGGTGGCGTTCTCCTTGATGGCGGCGAAGACTTCATCGGGCACCGTCGAGCCGCGATGGGTCTTGTACACCGGGATCTTGTAGGTCTGCGGATAGCGCTTGAACATCGCCACCTGGCCTGGGGACAGCTTGTCCTTGTACTGGTCGACGTTCTGCGCGGTGATGGTGAACAGCGGCTTGTCGCTGGCGTATGGGTCAGACAGGAACCCCTTGGCATCGGCGCTGCCCGCGGTCTTGGACAACGGCTCCCACGGGCCGATGGAACCATCGGCATTGCCCGCCTTCTCCGCCCCCATCGGGGTCAGGGTGGTGCCCAACTTGGCCGCCTCGTCGGCGGAAACCGCAGCCATGACGCTGGTCGCCAGCAGGGACAGGCCCAGCACACCGGCTTGCAGCAGACTTCTGGTCTTGTTCATTCTGTGTCGTCCTGGATCAGTGTTCTTAGAAGTTCACGCCGAAGCTGAGGGCGATGAAATCGCGATCATCCACGGTGGTGTACTTGCCATCGAAGAAGTTGGTGTATGACAGGCTGGCCGTGTAGGTCTGCTGGTACTCGGCATCCAGGCCCAGGCTGATCGCCTTGCGCCCTTCCTCGAAGTTGCCGCCCGGGCCCGGCGAGTAGCCATCGACGTCATGGGACCAGGCCACGCTCGGGCGCAGGTTCACGCCGGCGAAGACGTTGTTGTAGTCCCAGATGGCCCGAACGCGGTAACCCCAGGAATCGCTGGTGGTGTAGCCGTCGTTCTCGCAGTAGCGCGACACGTTGTTCTGCGGCCCGGTGCCCACGGTGCTGGCGTTCAACGACTGGCAACGGCCATTGGGCAGCGGCCCTGGGCCGTAGACCGGATCACGCCCGTAGCGAGCCTTGGACGTGCTTTCCAGGCCACCGACGTGGGTCCAGCCGATTTCACCCACCATGGTCAGGCGCTCGGCGCCCATCACCTGGTCGAAGAAGTGCGTGAAGGTGGTTTGCAGCTGGGTGATTTCCTTACGGCGATAGCCCGGCTGGTCCGTGCCCGGCCTACCCTGCAACACCGAAGCGTCAGGGTCGAGCGGCGTCAGGCCCGAATAGAGGATATCGGTCGTGTTCAACTGCACCGGTGCGTTCGGGCGATAGCTGATTTCACCGCTCCACGCCGTGCCGCTGGGCAGCGTGGTGGAGAAGCTCAGACCGTAGAGGCGGATATCTTCCGGGTATTCCACGTAGTAGCTGGAATTGCCCGCGACCACCAGCGGCATCAGCGAAGGCAGTAGCGCACCCAGCGCACCAGCAGGCACGCCCGCACCGATCAAGGCGGCGCCCAGCCTGTTCGGGTCGTAGTACTGGGCATCGGCGCCGCGGCCACTGAAGATCGGCGCACGGCTGTGGTAGTTCATGAAGTAACCGCCGAACTCGGTGTTCAACGGCTCGTACATGTAGCGCAGGGCCACGCCGAACTGGCCGCTGTCCCGTGCATCGCGGTCGGGCCCACGGCGCACGATCACCCCTTCGTCGGGCGAGCCCCAGTTCACGCCCTGCCCCGCCAGCGTGGCCCCCACCGGAGCGGCCAGCGGGCCGAGCCTGCCGGCCAGCGTGGACTGGGTGGCCAGTACCGCCAGGTTGTTGTCGCAACCATCGGCGATCACATCCGGCTGGGAGAAGAAGGTGCCGCAGTTATCGACGACGGTCTGGTCCCATTCCAGTTGGTAGAAGCCCTCGAACGACAGGTTGTCGGAGACGCTCTGGGACAGGTAGAACATGTTGACCGGGATCAGGCCTTCCTTGATCTCGGCACCGGGCCGGCGGAACGCCGAGACGTCGATCGGGTTGACGGCGTTGATGCCGCTGCCGATGAAGGTACTCTCCCCCCAGCTGACCACCTGCTTGCCCAGGCGCACCGTGCCCGGCAGGTCGCCGAGGCTGTAGTTGTGGTAGATGAAGGCATCGAGCAGCTCGGCACCGGAAGACTTGGCGCCTTCCTTGCGGTTGGAGTCGCTGATGTCCTTGAACGGGCGATTTTCGTCCTTGAGCTCGAAGTCGTACCAGTACTTGCCGCGGACGAACACCCCGGTGTCGCCGTACTTGAGTTCGAGGTCGTGGATACCCTTGAAGATCTTCGAGAAGGTTTCACCGCGCTTGAAGTTCAGGTGGCCGTCGTCGGAAGTCTGCGAAAGGCCCCGGCCACCGTTGTTGACCCCGATGAGGTTCTTGTTCGGCTTGGCTGTCGACCAACTGGCCCCGACGGAGAGCGACGAATCGAACTGGCCTTCGATTTCCCCGATGTTGAAGCTGACACCGAATGCGGGACTTGCGAGCGTGGAAGCGAGGCTGACGGCCAAGGGCAGCTTCGCCCGGCGCCAGAACTGGTTTGCAGATGTCATCGACGCTACTCCATGTACTTTTTTTGTTATGGCAGTGAGTCCTTTTCAGAAACGGCCCCGAGACCGGTGCAGCAGGCTTGCGCCCGCGGCGAAGCGGCTTGTGCGCCTCGCCCTCCCCATTCCTGAAAATCCCCTGACCCCGACTATAGCCAGCAGGCACAGGCGCTTGATCCCTCTAAAGTGTGATTTGCGCACCCTGCCAGCGCCCACCCCGCAGGCGCCTGCCTGCCGACAGGAAAGAAGCATGGCGCATATTTGCCGTTTGACAAGGCCGCAGCCGCTCTGGAATGCGGGACGCGCCTGGACGGTCGCGCCCCGCGCAGGTGTTACAGGGTCGACAGGAAGGCGCTGTTACTGGCCTGCCACTGGCTGATATCCACGCGGATACGCTTCTTGTCGAGCTTGCCGACACTGGTCTTGGGAATTTCAGTAACAACGGCGATCTGGCTGGGAATCGCCCACTTGTTGATGTGACCTTGCTCGACGAAAGGCTTGAGATGATCCTTGAGGCTGCGCGCGTCGATGCTCTGCCCCTCGCGCACCACCAGCAAGGCGAATGGCCGCTCGCCCCATTGCGGGTCGGCGACCCCGACCACCGCCACTTCACGCACGGCCGGATGACGGCTGATCAGGTCTTCCAGGTCGAGGGACGAGATCCACTCGCCACCGGTCTTGATCACATCCTTGATGCGATCGCGGATATCGATGTAGCCCATGCCGTCGAGGGTGGCGACGTCACCGGTATGCAGCCAGCCACCCTGCCACAGCTCCTCGCTTTTCTGCGGCTCCTTGAAGTAGCCCATCGACAGCCAGGGCGCGCGCAGTACCAGTTCGCCCTGGGTCTCGCCATCGGCGGGGAGGAAGTTGCCCTGTTCGTCGACGATCGCCGCTTCCACCAGCGGCACCGGCACACCGGCCTTGATCCGGTAGGAGATGCGCTCGTCCTCGCTACCGGCCTGCAGTTCGTCGTTCAGGTGCGCGCAGGAAATCAGCGGGCAGGTCTCGGACATGCCGTACGCCGCAGTCAGTTGGATGCCACGGGCCAGGGCCGCTTCGTACAACGCACGGTTGAGCGCACTGCCGCCGATGATGATCTTCCAGCCGGCGAAGTCCTGGCCCTGGGCCGATGGGCAGTTGAGCAGCATCTGCAGGATGGTCGGTACGCAGTGGGAGAAGGTCACCTTCTCCTCGCGCCACAGCTTGACCAGCATGTCCGGCTCGTAGCGCCCCGGGTAGACCTGCTTCATGCCGAGCATGGTCGCGGCATAGGGAATGCCCCAGGCATGCACATGGAACATCGGCGTGATGGGCATGTACACATCGTTGCTGCCAAGCAGGCGCACGCTGTCGATGCTGCCGGTCACCGAGGCCTCGGCCAGGGTGTGCAGCACCAGTTGGCGATGGGTGAAGAACACGCCCTTGGGGTTGCCGGTGGTGCCCGTGGTGTAGAAGGTGGTGGCCACCGAGTTCTCGTCGAAGTCGGGGAAGTCATGGTGTGGGCTGGCGGCGGCGAGCAGTTGCTCGTATTCGCCGACCAGGTCAGGCAGGTCGGCGGTCTTGTCCTGGCCATCGGTCAGCAGCAGGGTCTTTTCCACCGTGGTCAACTGCCCGGCGATGGCCTGGTAGAGGCCGACGAAATCGCTGTTGACCAGCACGAGACGGTCTTCAGCGTGGTTCATGGTGTAGAGGATCTGCTCCGGCGACAGGCGCACATTGATGGTGTGCACCACCGCACCGATCATCGGGATGGCGAACATGCACTCCAGGTAGCGGTGGCTGTCCCAGTCCATCACAGCCACCGTGTCACCGGCCTTGACCCCGGCCTCGGTCAGCACGTTGGCCAGGCGGGCGACCCGCTCGACCAGTTGTGGGTAGGTCAGGCGCAACTGGTCGCGGTAGACGATCTCGCGAGTCTTCTCGTAGCGGCTGCCAGACATCAGCAGGCGCTTGATCAGCAACGGGAAGGTGTAGGCGCCCTCGGCGGGCTCGATGATACGCGTCTGCAACATGGGGATCCCTTTTCTGCAATGCGGGCCGGACAAGTCAGGGGGTTACTCTAGATCGGTGACGCGTCGGTCAAATCAGCCGAAGGAATGATTTGCGCCGCCCAAGGTATGAGTGGCCGACTTGACACTTCGAGAGCCCGGCTTCAGGTTGGGGCATCAGCATCGCCCCATGACCCCAGCCCTCGGAGCCCCCGGATGCCCAGCCCGCGCCACGCCGTCTTTCTCGACCATCAATCCCTGGACCTCGGCGACCTCGACCTCTCGCCCCTGGCACAACAGTTCGACAGCCTGCAATTGCACGCCGCGACCACATCGGAGCAGGTCGCCGAACGCCTGCAAGGCGCCACGGCGGTGATCAGCAACAAGGTGATGCTCGACGCCTCTGCCCTGGCGGCCAACCCGCAGCTGAAACTGATCCTGATCGCGGCCACCGGCACCAACAATGTCGACCTGCAGGCCGCACGCGCCCAAGGCATCACGGTGTGCAACTGCCAGGGCTACGGCACGCCATCGGTGGCACAGCACACCCTGGCCCTGCTGCTGGCCCTGGCGACCCGCCTGTGCGACTACAACCAGGCCGTGGCCGAGGGACGCTGGGCGACGGCCAGCCAGTTCTGCCTGCTGGACTTCCCCATCGTCGAGCTGCAAGGCAAGACCCTTGGCCTGCTCGGGCACGGCGAACTGGGCGGTGCCGTGGCGCGGCTGGCCGAGGCCTTCGGCATGCGCGTGCTCAGCGGGCAGATCCCCGGGCGCCCGGCCCGCGCAGAGCGCCTGCCCCTGGACGAGCTGCTTCCCCAGGTCGACGCCCTGACCCTGCACTGTCCACTCAACGAACACACCCGGCATATGATCGGCGTCCGCGAACTGGCCCTGCTCAAGCCCGGCGCCCTGGTGGTCAACACCGCCCGTGGCGGCCTGATCGACGAGCAGGCGCTGGCCGATGCCCTGCGCAGCGGTCACCTGGGCGGCGCTGCCACCGATGTGCTGAGCGTCGAGCCGCCAACCAATGGCAACCCGTTGCTCGAACCGGACGTACCACGCCTGATCGTGACCCCGCACAGCGCCTGGGGCGCGGTGGAGTCACGCCAGCGCATCGTCGGCCAGCTGAGCGAGAACGCCCAGGCCTTCTTCGCCGGCCAACCACGGCGAGTGGTCGGCTGACGCCCAGGAGGCTCTGGTACACTGCGCCATTTTTTCAGGAGACGTCGTCCATGGACCCGCGCAGTGAAGTGTTGCTTCGCCAGGCCGAACTGTTCCAGGGCCCGCTGCTGCTCGCCGGGCTGCCCGCCGACGACCTGCTCGGCCAGTTGCCGCAGGCCAACGGCTGGGCCTGGCATGCCGGAGACCAGGCCTTGCTCGATGGCCGTTTCGCCGGCCGCAGCCATTATGGGGTGACGGTGCCGGACGTGCCCTTCGAGGCCGCCGTGCTGTTCCTGCCCAAGTCCCGCGAACTGACGGCCTACCTGCTCAACGCCCTGGCGGCTCGCTTGGCGGGGCGCGAGCTGTACGTGGTGGGCGAGAAACGCGGCGGCATCGAAGGCGCGGCCAAGCAATTGCGAGCCTTCGGCAAGCCCCGCAAGCTCGACAGCGCCCGGCACTGCCAGCTCTGGCAGGTGACCGTGGAAGAGGTGCCACAGGCCCTGCCGCTGGAGAGCCTGGCCGAACGTTTCGAACTGGCCCTGGAGGACGGCCCGTTGCAGGTAGTCAGCCTGCCCGGCGTGTTCAGCCATGGCCGGCTGGATCGTGGCACTGCCCTGCTGCTCCAGCACCTGGACGCGCTGCCGGTCGGCCATGTACTGGACTTCGGCTGCGGCGCCGGCGTGCTGGGCGCCACGGTCAAACGCCGCTACCCGCAGAGCCACGTGACCCTGCTCGACGTGGATGCCTTCGCCGTGGCCAGCAGCCGCCTGACCTTGGCGGCCAACGGTCTGGAGGGCGAAGTGATCAGTGGTGACGGCATCGATGCCGCGCCCAAGGGGCTGGCCCTGATCCTGAGCAATCCGCCCTTCCATACCGGTGTCCATACCGATTACCAGGCATCGGAAGATCTCCTGAGAAAATCCAGCGAACACCTGGAAAAAGGCGGCGAAATGCGCCTGGTAGCCAACAGCTTCCTGCGCTACCAGCCGCTCATCGAAGGGGCCCTGGGCAATTGCCGGGTACGCGCCGAGGCAGACGGTTTTCGCATCTACCAGGCAACACGTGGATAAAAACAAGGCTTGCCGAAAAGGATTCTCCTAGGCAGAATCCGCACCGTCCTAGGGGAGTAGTCTCCCGCGAGCCCCCGCTCGCCCGGCACGCGTCAACACACTTGGCCCACAGGCCATGGCGCGTGCGACCCGATCGCCGCACAGACGGCTCAAGGGGTTTGACAAGACCTATGACACGCACACCTTACCCGGGGCGGGGAGGCTGTACGTGTCATAGCCGTGTCGGCCCGCCCCCGTAGGAACCCTGATGTTGGAATCCCTGCTCGTCCCCACCGCGATCGTCGCCCTCGCCGAGATCGGTGACAAGACGCAGTTGCTCGCGCTCATTCTCGCCGCCCGCTTTCGCAAGCCTTGGCCGATCATTGCCGGCATCGTCGCCGCCACCCTGGCCAACCATGCCGCCGCAGGTGCCGTGGGCGCCTGGGTCAGCGGCTTCTTCAGCGAGACCGTGCTGCACTGGATACTCGCCGCCAGTTTTGCCGCCACCGCGCTGTGGACCCTGGTTCCAGACAAGATGGACGATGACGAGAATAGCGCCGCGCGTCGCTTCGGGCCGTTCGTCACCACGCTGATCGCCTTCTTCCTGGCCGAGATCGGCGACAAGACCCAGGTCGCCACGGTCATGCTGGCGGCCCAGTACCCTCATCTGATCATGGTCATCATCGGCACCACCGTGGGCATGCTGATCGCCAACGTGCCGGTGGTGCTGGCGGGCAACTTCGCCGCCGAGAAACTGCCACTGACCCTGATCCGCCGCCTGGCCGCCACAGCGTTCTTCGTCCTCGCCGCAGTGGCGGTATATTCGGCGATGCGGGCCAGTGGCTGGATTGGCTGACCGCTTGCAGCTTATTTCCGGGCGGCCTGGTACAGCGGCATCACCTTGGGAATGGCCGCCTGCAGTGCGGCAATGCGGCTGCTGGACGCCGGGTGGGTGCTCATGAACTCGGGCGGCGCGCCCTCCGAAGCCTTGCTCATCTTGTCCCACAGGGTGATCGCGGCATTCGGGTCATAGCCGGCGCGGGCCGCCAGCTCCAGGCCGATCAGGTCGGCTTCGTTCTCGTTCGCGCGGCTGTTGGGCAAGGTCATGGCGTAGTTCACCACGGTGTCGGCCAGGGCCATGCTGTCCTGGCCCAGGCCGAACAATGCACCGGCACCCTGGCGGGCCATTTCCACGCCATAGGCCTTGGACATCGCCTCACGGCCATGCTCGCGCAGGGCGTGGGCGATCTCGTGGCCCATGACCGCAGCGATCTCGGCATCGGTGAGCTGGAGCTTATCGATCAGGCCGGTATAGAAGATGATTTTGCCACCGGGGCCACAGTTGGCATTGAGCTCGTCGCTCTGGATCAGGTTGACCTCCCACTTCCACTGCGCGGCATCCGGGCGGAATTTCGGTGCCTGGGCGATCAGGCGGTCGGCGATGGCCTGGACGCGCTTGGCCTTGGCACTGGTCTCGTCCAGCACGCCCTTGCTCGACGCCTCGCTGAGGGTCTGCTGGTACGACTGGGCATACATCTGGTTGACCTCATCGGTCGAGAGCATGCTGAACATGTACTGCTTGCGCTCAACACCCACCGCACCACCGCTGGTGGTGTTCACCGCCTGGCAGCCCGCCAGCAGGATGCTGGCGCCCAGCATGCTGACAACAAACGATCTACGCATGGAAACACTCCCTCTGTACATGCGGCGTATCCTAGGCCGAGACGCCAGCCCCCGCCAGAGCCGCAGGGAAGATTTCTCGCCAGCCCCATGCGTTCTCACGACGGCATCAGGCCGGGGTCAGGCACTCCGGCGCATCGAGCTTCGGATCATTGACGAAAGGCGCCAGCGCCCGCTCGCGCAGGGCGGCCGGCGGGCTGGCCAGCAGCTCGTGCAGGCGCGGCAATGGCGTGTCGGGGTCGAGCCAGGCCGCCTGCCCCGCTTCATCCAGGATCAACGGCCGACGCTGGTTCATCGCCGCCTGGGTCACCACCGCGCAGCTCAGCCACACCTGCTCCTGCACCGGGTAGGCCTCCCACAGCGCAGCGAAGAACAGTGACGAACCCTCCCCCGGCGTCAACCAGTACGGCCGTTTGCGCACGTTGCCACGCCATTCGTAGAAACCATTGGCCGGCATCAGGCAGCGGCGCCGGCGAAACGCCTCACGGAACATCGGCTGCTCGACGAGGGTCTCGGCGCGGGCCTGGGCAGGCGTGCGGGAAAGGTCGGTGAGCCAGGCCGGGGTCAGCCCCCAGCGCGCCCGCGCCAGTTGCAACTGGCCGTCGACCAGGCGCTGGATCAGCACCGAGCCGCCCGGGGCGATGTTCCATTGCGCCCGCTGGTCGGTGGGATACCCCGGCAAGGCGGCAAAGGCCGCAGACCAGCGAAACAAGGCGTAGCGTCCACACATGGCGATAAAAACCTAGCAAATCAGGATTCCGGGGAAACTCTCCGGTTCGTCGCCGGCAAGTGGCTGGGCGGCATTGTACGCATCGATCAGCTGCCGTGCGTAGCCGGCCTGCTCGTCCGCCACCGCCAGGCCCAGCAACCCGTGCATCGGCAACTCGCCGGCAGCACCGACCAGGTCGCGGCCCACCAGGTGCGCATCGACCCCCTCGCTGACGAGCATGCCCAGCAGCAGTTCGGCCTCCATCAGGCTTTCCGGTTCGTAGATCCGTCGCATCAGGCATCGTCCTCGCGTCTGACCTCGAGCATCCATTCGTCACCATGCACCTGCAGAATGAACACGATGGGCTGGCAACAGACCTGGCAGTCCTCGGTATAGACCTGGTCCCCGCCGGAAAGGTCGACGGTGGTCTCCACCGATTCGCCGCAATACGGGCAACGATAGAAGTCGGTTTCCAGCATCGCGGCCTCCGCGGTGACTTGTGCGTATAATTGCCGGTCTGTTTACAGGGCCTGTGTGTGTCCGAGCCGTTTTTTCGGACCCGTCCCTACCTTACTACCCTAGCCGTTTCCAACAAGAGAGCATGATGGGCGAATTCGATGCCATCCGACCGTACGACGACGCTGAGGTCCCTGCCGTTCTGGCACGCCTGCTCAGCGACCCGGCATTCCTCGATATCCTCACCCACTTCCGCTTCCCGCGCATGGCGGGCGCCTTCGGCTGGCTGCTCAAACCGCTGATCGCCCGCCGCCTGCGCAAGGAATTCGCGGGCGTCGAATGCGTTTCGACCCTGCAGGACAAAGTCGAGTACTACGTCGACCAGACCATCGAACGCGCCACCGACGGCGTCACCTACTCGGGCGTCGAGCAGCTCAAGTCGGGCGAGGCCTACCTGTTCCTGGCCAACCATCGCGACATCGTGATGGACCCGGCCTTCGTCAACTACGCGGTGTATCACGCCGGCCTGCCGACGCCACGCATCGCCATCGGCGACAACCTGCTGCAAAAGCCCTTCGTCAGCGACATGATGCGGCTGAACAAGAGCTTCATCGTCCACCGCTCGCTGAGCGGTCGCCGGGAAAAGCTGGCGGCCTACCAATTGCTGTCGGCCTACATCAATCACTCGATCCGCAACGACTGCGTGTCGATCTGGATCGCCCAGGCCGAAGGCCGGGCCAAGGACGGCGACGACCGTACCGATTCGGCGATCCTCAAGATGTTCCACATGAGCCGCAAGGACGAGCCGTTCGGCGCGGTGATCCAGGGCCTGAACCTGATCCCGGTGTCGATCAGCTACGAATACGACCCGTGCGACCTGGCCAAGGCCCGCGAGCTGTACATCCGCGCCACCACCGGCGGCTACACCAAGGCGCCTGGCGAGGACGACAACAGCATCGCCCTGGGCATCACCGGCTACAAGGGGCGGGTGCACATCAACTTCGCGCCGCCGGTGACCGAGTATTACGAGGACACCAAGCAACTGGCCCAGGAAATCGACCGGCAGATCCTCGGCGGCTACCGGTTGTTCCCGGTGCACTACCTGGCCTATGGGATGTGGGATGCAGCGGACCCTGCACTGCAGGTGCCGACGGCGCAGAAGCTGTTCCCCGCCGAGGAGCTGGCCCGGGCCAAGGAAGAATGGCAGCGCCGCCTGGATGCCTGCCCGGTGGAGCACCGGCCCTACCTGATCCAGCAGTATGCGACGCCGGTGCGCAACCAGTACCAGGTCAGGTTGCAGAGCCCTGTGGCTTGACACGGTGCTCCCACAGCATGCAAGTGGACCCCACATGATGCGGCTTGCAGGGCCCCTGTGGGAGCCGGCTTGCCGGCGATGGGGCTTGAAACGGCCCCAAATGGCGGGTGAGATTCTTAACCGGCCCCCGCCCCCGCAGGTTTCCCGCTAAATCAAAGGCGTTACGTTTGCCCAGGGAGCGCCTACTCGCGCCCTCAGACCCAGGTGCTGAACCAGGACAACAGCAACGCCATGGCCAGGCAGGAAAAGCCGAGGATGTAGTAGTAGCGTGGCACGCGCTGGTCGAAGGCATCGACCACGCCTTCGTCGGCGGCCAGGCTCTCACGGCTCACGATCTCGCGGCGACGGGCACTGTGCAGCAGCAATCCGCCAGGGCAGGTCATCAACAGCGCCAGCAGGTTGATCAGCTTGGTCGGATGGGCGGCCAGGAACCCCCAGAGCATTTGCAAGGACATCACGCAACCTCGGAATAACGACAGCGAAAGCCGGCATTCTACCCAAGCCCGACTAGCGCGCCCGTTTTTTGCGACCAACTGTCACTAAATTTTGTCTGTAACACGCTCGTCATCCAGGCAAGCCACCCTGTCGGCCTTTTCCCCTCACCGGAGCTTGTCATGCTGCACGCCGAAAACCAGGACCGCCTCTACCTCGTCGCCCAGAGCGAAGAACAGCAGGCACTGATCGACGGCTTCGCCATCAATGTCCAGGATCGCCAGTGGCTGGTCTACTGCGCCCTCGGCGGCCACGCCCACCAGGACCTCCCGGAAATCGACGTGCAGACCGGCATCAGCCTGCTGGATTTCTACACCGAAGCCGCCTGACGCACCCTACATGAAAAAGCCCGCTGTCCAGCCATCCGGACAGCGGGCTTTTTCATAACGAGGGACGAAAGGTTTATTCGCCGAGCACCTGGCCGATGGTCGGGTCCTTGAACAGGCGAGTCAGGGCATCGCTGAGCACGTCGCTCACCAGCTTGGTGTTGGTCTCCTGATTCGGCGCCATGCCGAAGCGCTGGTCCAGGGTCGCGCCGTAGCGGCCGCTGTAGCGACGGTTGGCGTTGGACACATCGGCGCGGAAGGTGGCGCCGATGGTGGCCTCGGTCACGTACAGGTTGTCCTTGGGCGACTGGTACTTCAGCTCGGCCAGGGTCACGGTCAACTGCGGGGCGTTGTAGGCGTTCGGCGTCGGGGTGAAGCCGAGCAGGCGCACCGCCGCCTCGGCCTGGGCCTGCAGCTTGGGTACGATGTCGTTGCCATTGACGCTGATGGTGCTGGTCTCCGGATACATGCCACCGCGGGTCCCCAGGGCCTGGGAGGCACGCCCGTCGACCACCTTGACCACCACCGGCTGGCCATGGCCGACCGGGTTGAGCTGGGCGGTGAGCTTGGGTTGCGGGCTGAGTTGTTGCGGGCTGTGGGCACAACCGACCAGGCTGAGGCTGGCCACCGCGATCAAACCGAACAACAGACGTTGCAACATGCGCGTTTCTCCAGAAAATGCGGCAAAGGCCCACAGTATACCCAGCGGCGGGCGGCAAGCGATAAGCGGCAAGAAAAAGCAGGCACGCCAAAAGGCGCACCCCGCCGCTGTCACAAGGGTTTCATACCCCAGCCCTATCCTTGCCCCAGACCCGACCTGACAGGACGCCCGCCATGGCCTCGCTCTGGACCCTGCTTTTCCATCGCCCACGCCACAACACCTATGCGCGCCTCGACGCCGAGGGCAAGTGCCTGGCCTTCAAGCAGTGCAGCCAGCCACCGCTCGGCAGCGGCTGGGTGCAGGTCAGCGAAGCCCGGCTGGTCTGGCTGGGCCAGTCGCTGCCGGCCAACGCCCGGGTTTGCGCCCGCGCAAGCCATCGCTGGCAGCGACGCACCCTGCCGGCCTGACAAATGCCGCAATAAAAAGCCACGAAGAACGACCTTTCTGCCCGCGACCTCGTTATAATCTCCCCCCGATTATAAGGACGTCTCCTGATCGGGCCCCGCACCCGCCGCTTGACCCCGGCACCTTTACCGCTTCGCCCACAGAGAGCCTTCCACTCAGGTCTTGCATCGGCTGTCGTGCCTGCTGTTTCCCGGCCTTCCGCTTTGCATGAACCTGTGGGTTGCCATCGCGCAGTCCCTTTTGAGGTTCACGTCTCCAAAAGAGCGTGAAAAAACGGGTTTTTCACAACTTCACAAGAGTGTGGCGAGCAAATGAACAGTCTGGCATGTGCAAAAGCGCAAGATACGTCCCGAACAGCTCCGAACAGACGGCAACAGTGCTCATCCTGGATGGGTATCTGAAACCGGTCCATCACGCACGACGGATACCTTGACCATAAGTCGAATTGCCGCACCGGCAGTTCCGGGCGTTCAATAGGCGAACCCCAAGACCGGTTGGCGGTGTCCGCGGAAGTTGCAAGAACTGCGAAGAGTCGGACATGGCGATCCTGGCGACCCCAGGAATCCTATGCTGTCAATTAGGTGCTGTAGATTGTGGAGACGCGTTAATGGCGCAGAACGAATCGGTTGATGTGGTACTGGTAGGCGCGGGCATCATGAGTGCCACCCTGGCCGTACTGCTCAAGGAACTCGACCCGACGCTCAAGCTGGAGGTCGTCGAGGCGATGGACTCCGGTGCCGCGGAAAGTTCCAACCCCTGGAACAACGCCGGGACCGGCCACGCCGGCCTGTGCGAGCTGAACTATACGCCCCAGGCCGCCGATGGCAGCATCGACATCAAGAAGGCCGTGCACATCAATACCCAGTTCGAGGTGTCCCGCCAGTTCTGGGCCTACCTGAGCAAGAAAGGCAGCTTCGGCTCGCCGCGCGGCTTCATCAACCCGGTGCCGCACCTGAGCTATGTCGAGGGTGACAAGGGTGTCGCCTTCCTCAAGAAGCGCTTCGAACTGCTCAAGCAGCACCACGCCTTCGCCGAGATGGAATACACCGAAGACAAGGCCGTGATGAACGAGTGGATGCCGCTGATGATGCCGGGCCGCCCGGCCGACCAGCACATCGCCGCCACCCGCGTGCTCAAGGGCACCGACGTCAACTTCGGCGCCCTGACCAACAAGCTGCTCAAACTGCTGGGCGACAGCCCCGAGACCCAGGTCAAGTACAGCAAGAAGGTCGTCGGCCTGCGCCGTAACGGCAGCGGCTGGACCGTCAGCATCAAGGACGTCAACAGCGGCGGCAGCCGTGAGGTCGACGCCCGCTTCGTGTTCCTCGGCGCCGGTGGCGCGGCCCTGCCGCTGCTGCAGATGTCCGGCATCCCGGAGAGCAAGGGCTTTGGCGGCTTCCCGGTCAGCGGCCAGTGGCTGCGCTGCGACAACCCCGAGATCGTCAAGCTGCACCAGGCCAAGGTCTACAGCCAGGCTGCGGTCGGTGCGCCCCCCATGTCGGTACCACACCTGGACACCCGCGTGGTGGACGGCAAGAAGTCGCTGCTGTTCGGCCCGTATGCCGGCTTCACCACCAAGTTCCTCAAGCACGGCTCGCTGCTCGACCTGCCGCTGTCGGTGCGCATGGGCAACATCGGCCCGATGCTGGCCGTGGCCCGCGACAACATGGACCTGACCAAGTACCTGGTCAGCGAAGTGATGCAGTCGATGGAGCAGCGCCTGGAAGCCTTGCGCCGCTTCTACCCCGAGGCCAAGGCCGAGGACTGGCGCTTGGAAGTGGCCGGCCAGCGCGTGCAGATCATCAAGAAGGATCCGAAGAAAGGCGGCATCCTGCAGTTCGGCACCGAGCTGGTCTCGGCCCAGGACGGCAGCCTGGCCGCCCTGCTCGGTGCCTCGCCGGGCGCCTCGGTGACCGTATCGATCATGCTCGAGCTGATCGAGCGCTGCTTCCCCGAGCAGGCCAAGGGCGCCTGGGCCGCCAAGCTCAAGGAAATCTTCCCAGCCCGCGAGAAGGTGCTCGCCACCGACGCAGCCCTGTACCGCAAGATCAGCGCCTACAACGACGAAGTACTGGAACTGGTCGAGAGCAGCCCGGCCCAGCACTACGCCTGATACCGGCCCATGAAAAAACGCCCCTCGGGGCGTTTTTTCATGCCTGGCGGTCCGGCGTTCAGTCACATCCGGGGCTGCAAAGCCGCCCTGCTGAATGCTGGCTACATCAACCGCGGGCGTTGTCGATGATCGCGATGTACTCGGCAGCGTTACGCTGGTCGGCGATCAGCTCGACGAAGGTCTTGCCGTGCTCGTCCTTGCCGTCCAAGTCCAGGCCGGCCTCGACGAAGAAACCCACGAACCGCTCGAAGTCATCGACACGCAGGCCACGGTAGGCCTTGACCAGCTTGTGCAGCGACGGCGAGGTCACCCCGTCGGCCGGCTCGAACCGCAGGAACGTCTTGACGTACTCGTCGCTGATCTCGTCACCAATCACCTGTTTCTTGTCTTTACGCATCGCCGACTCCCAACTGGACCATCACGGACATTTCGAAGGCCGGCAGTGTACCCCCCACGGCCCACGTGCCTCAACGCGTACGTACGGTACCGGTATGCAGGTCGGCCCAGACATGGCCGTTGGGGTAGCTGAGGAACTGCACGTACAACGTCTCGTTGCGCAAAAGGTCCATGATCACCCGGTAATCGGCAAGGGGGTAGTTCAGGGTCAGGGTCCGCTTCTTCGGATCGTAGACCGGCTTCTTCAGGCTCTTGCCGCCTTCGCCGTCGAAGTTGACCAGCACCTGGGCGATGGTCGCGCCCTTGCTCAGCGGCTTGCCTTTGAGGCGTAGCAGCAGCGAGGAGGTGATCGGAATCGGTTGCTGGTCGGACTGGCGCTGGATGCCGGCCACCACCGAATAGTCGGTGACCTGCAGCAGCTGCTGGGCTGTCGGCGCTTCCTGGCGCAGGGACAGGTCGTCAGGCGGGAGGAACTGGCTGTGCAACGGTGCAGCGGACAGCGGCAGGCTCACCGCCAGCAAGAGGGGGAAAATCGCACGCATGTGAGGCTCCTTGGCATGAGGAGGCACTCTAGCATGCCCTGTTGGCTATCGCGGCCCGCCCCCCCCCCCCGCTCGAACCCCTCAGAGGCAGGCCCGTGCAGCCTACAGGCCCTTGACCGCGAAGATGCCGTTGGCGTTGCGCCAGTAACCTTTGTAGTCCATGCCGTAGCCGAAGATGTAGCGATCGATGCAGGGCAGGCCCACATAGTTGGCCTTGAGGTCCGGGCTGGCCTTGCGGTCGTGCTCCTTGTCGATCAGCACGGCGGTGTGCACCGAGCGCGCGCCGGCGTGCTTGCAGAAATCGATGATGGCGCTGAGGGTATGGCCTTCGTCGAGGATGTCGTCGACGATCAGCACGTCGCGATCGATGAACGAGATCTCCGGCTTGGCTTTCCAGAACAGCTCGCCGCCGCTGGTCTGGTTGCGGTAGCGCGAGGCGTGCAGGTAGGAGGCCTCCAGCGGGAACTGCAGGTGGGTCAGCAGCTTGCCGGCGAAGATCAGCCCGCCGTTCATCACGCAGAAGACCACCGGGTTCTTGTCGTGCAGATCCTGGCAGATCTGCTTGCCGACCTTGGCGATGGCCGCCTCGACCTCGGCTTCGTTGTACAGGCAGTCAGCCTCGTGCATGACTTGGCGGATATGCTCGAGATCGGCGGACATGGCGCTCTCCAGGGGCTCGGAATCGGAAAAGCGGGCAAAGGTACGCATCCGCTCGGCACAGATCAAGCATTTATGGACTAACGTGCTGAATGACTGCACGACAGCCAAGGCTGAATAGATTAATCTAGCGCGGTTTTTTTGCCCGCCTCCCGGAGCCCTCCCCCATGCCTACTCGTGAGATCCGCCATCCGCTGATCCGCCACAAGCTCGGCCTGATGCGCCGTGCCGACATCAGCACCAAGAATTTCCGCGAACTCGCCCAGGAAGTCGGCGCCCTCCTGACCTACGAAGCTACCCAGGACCTGCCGCTGGAAACCTACGCAATCGACGGCTGGTGCGGCAAGGTGCAGGTCGAGAAGATCGCCGGCAAGAAGATCACCGTCGTGCCCATCCTGCGCGCCGGCATCGGCATGCTCGACGGCGTGCTCAGCCTGATCCCCGGCGCCAAGGTCAGCGCCGTGGGTGTCGCACGCAACGAAGAAACCCTCGAAGCCCACACCTACCTGGAAAAGCTCGCCCCGGAAATCGACCAGCGCCTGGCGCTGATCATCGACCCGATGCTGGCCACCGGCGGCTCCATGGTCGCCACCATCGACCTGTTGAAGAAGGCCGGTTGCCGCGACATTCGCGCCATGGTCCTGGTGGCTGCGCCGGAAGGCATCGAGGCCGTCGAAAAGGCCCACCCGGACGTGCGGATCTACACCGCATCGATCGACCAGCGCCTGAACGACGATGGCTACATCATCCCCGGCCTGGGCGATGCCGGCGACAAGATCTTCGGCACCAAGCAGAAGGACGCCTGACCATGCAGGACGGCTTCAACGACCCGCTCTGGCGCCAGGTCGTCTCGGGCGCGCAGATGCTCTTCGTGGCATTCGGCGCGCTGGTGCTGATGCCGCTGATCACCGGCCTGGACCCCAACGTGGCGCTGTTCACCGCCGGCCTCGGCACCCTGCTGTTCCAACTGGTCACTGGCCGCCAGGTCCCGGTGTTCCTGGCCTCGAGCTTTGCCTTCATCACCCCGATCATCCTCGCCAAGGGGCAGTTCGGCCTAGCCGCCACCATGGGCGGCGTGATGGCGGCCGGTTTCGTCTACACCTTCATGGGCCTGATGGTGAAGATCAAAGGCACCGGCTTCATCGACCGCATGCTGCCGCCGGTGGTGATCGGCCCGGTGATCATCTCCATTGGCCTGGCCATGGCGCCGATCGCTGCCAACATGGCCATGGGCAAGGCCGGTGATGGCAGCGTACTGGTGCCATACCAGACCGCCATGCTGATTTCCATGCCGGCGCTGCTGACCACGCTGATCGTCGCCGTGTTCGGCAAGGGCATCTTCCGCCTGGTGCCGATCATCGCTGGTGTGCTGGTGGGTTTTGCCCTGTCGTTCGCCTTCGGGGTGGTCGATACCGCCAGGATCGCCGCCGCGCCCTGGCTGGAGCTGCCGAAGTTCACCGCCCCGGAATTCAACTGGCAGGCGATCCTGTTCATCGTCCCGGTGGCCCTGGCCCCGGCGATCGAGCACATCGGCGGGGTGATCGCGGTAGGCAGCGTGACCGGCCGCGACTACCTGAAAAAGCCTGGCCTGCACCGCACCCTGTTCGGCGATGGCCTGGCCACCACCGCAGCCGGCCTGTTCGGCGGGCCGCCCAACACCACCTATGCCGAAGTGACCGGCGCGGTGATGCTGACCAAGAACTACAACCCGAAGATCATGACCTGGGCGGCGATCTTCGCCATCGCCCTGGCGTTCATCGGCAAGTTCGGCGCCTTGTTGCAGAGCATTCCGGTACCGGTGATGGGCGGTATCCTCTGCCTGCTGTTCGGCTCGATCGCCGCGGTGGGCATGAACACCATGATCCGCCACAAGATCGACCTGGCCGAAGCGCGCAACCTGGTGATCGTTTCGGTCACCCTGGTGTTCGGTATCGGCGGCGTGCTGATCGGCAGCGGCGACGGCCCGGACGACTGGGGCCTGAAAGGCATCGCCCTGTGCGCCGTGGTGGCGATTGCCCTGAACCTGATCCTGCCGGGCAACGACGGCTGGAAGCACAAGAAGCTGGACGATCAGTTGCCCTGATCGCCAGGGCAGGCAATGCTGGGGCCGCATCGCGGCCCCAATGGCGGTGGTAAAAGTCTAGGATCGGCAGCCTGGAACTCAGGCAGCCTCGCACATCCCCGCCAACACCCTCGCCCATTCCGGGTGATCGTTCAGGCAAGGCACCAGCACCAACTCCTCCCCCCCCGCCTCGACGAACTGCTCGCTACCACGCAGGCCAATCTCCTCCAGCGTCTCGATGCAATCGGCAACGAAAGCCGGGCACATCACCAGCAACTTCTTCACCCCAGCCTTGCCCAACTCGTCCAGGCGCGCCTCGGTATAGGGCTCGATCCACTTGGCGCGGCCCAGGCGCGACTGGAACGACACCGACCACTTGCCATCGGGGATCCCCATCTTCGCCGCGAACGCCTTGGCAGTGGCCAGGCACTGCCCGCGATAGCACACCGCACGCATCTCGGCGCTGGCGTCCTTGCAGCAATCGGGCGCCTGGAAGTCATGCTTGCCGGTCGGGTCGAGCTTCTTCAGGTGGCGCTCGGGCAAGCCGTGGAAACTCAGCAGCAGGTGATCGTAACCCTGCTCCAGGTAAGGCCTGGCGCTGGTCGCCAGGGCGTCGATATAGCTGGGCTGGTCATAGAACGGCTGCAGCACGCGCATCTGCAACGACAGCTGGCGCTCGGCAATGGTCTTTTTCGCAAGCTCCACCACCGTGGTCACGGTGCTGTCGGCGAATTGTGGATAGAGCGGCGCCAGGGTCACCTTGCGCACACCCTGGGCCGCCAAGCGCTCGAGCACCTCGGGCAGGGCCGGCTCGCCATAGCGCATGGCGATCTCCACCGGGCCGTGGGGCCAATGCTCGGCCATGGCCGCTTGCAGGCGCCGGGTCAACACCACCAGGGGCGAACCCTCGTCCCACCAGATCGAGGCATAGGCATGGGCCGACTGCTCCGGGCGCTTGACCAGGATCAGCGACACCAGCAGACGCCGCACAGGCCAGGGCAGGTCGATCACGTAGGGGTCCATGAGGAACTGGTTGAGGTAACGGCGTACGTCGGCCACAGAAGTGGAGGCCGGTGAACCCAGGTTGACCAGCAGCAGGGCGTGATCGGTCATGCAGCGTCCTATGTCAGAGGCGACTGGACAGGTTGCCCAGGGCCGATTGCAGATCGTTGAAGCGGAACGTGAAGCCCGCCGCCAGCAAGCGCACCGGGCGGGCGCGCTGGCCGCCGAGCAACAGGGTCGACAGCTCGCCCAGGCCGGCCTTGAGCAACGGCGCCGGCACCGGCAGGAAGGCCGGCCGGTGCAAGGCCCGCCCCAGGCGCTTGGCGAATTCGCGGTTGCGCACAGGTTCTGGTGCGCAGGCATTATAAGGACCGCTGGCGTCCTTGTGCTGCAAGAGAAAATCAATCAGGGCGACCTGGTCTTCTATATGGACCCACGGCATCCACTGCCGACCGTCACCCAAGGGCCCGCCCAGCCCCAGCTTGAACGGCAGGCGCAGGCGCGACAAAAAGCCGCCATCGCTGGCCAGTACCAGCCCGGTACGCACCAGCACCACGCGGATACCGAGCGCTTGCGCACGTTGCGCGGTTTCTTCCCAGGCAATGCACAACTGGCTGGCGAAATCCTCCTTCACCGGCGGCGACGCCTCGGTCAGCTCACGCTCGCCACCGTCGCCGTACCAGCCAACGGCTGAGCCGGAGATCAGCACCTCGGGGCGTTGTTCGCGGCTTTCCAACCAGGCCACCAGGCGCTCGGTGAGGGTGATACGGCTGGCCCAGAGCAACGTTCGCCGCGCCGCGGTCCAGGGCCGATCGGCGATAGGCGCGCCGGCGAGATTGATCACCGCGTCCACGGCGTCGTCCGGCGCCAGTTCCTCCAGTTGGGCGATGCCGCGCACACCTGTACCACACAGCTTGGGCACCTGCTCCGGACGTCGGCTCCACACGGTCAGGCGATGGCCCTGGCCGCGCCAGAACTGGCAGAGATGCTGGCCGATCAAGCCAGTACCGCCGGTCAGCAATATATGCATGGCTGTATCCTCGCAGTCTGCGGCCGTGGTCTATTTTTAAGAACAAGGCACTTTTTTGACCGAACGCTCTCGGATAAACATAGGCCAACCTGTCCTATCGAGCGGAATAACCTTATACAAAAGTGGTGCATTGTACAGGTTTGCCTGACAGCGTAGTCTGCTTCCAGCAAGGTTCGAAGAGGCCATCATGACAGTACCTATCGCCATCATCGGAGCCGGGATCGCCGGTCTTTCCGCCGCACAGGCCCTGCAAAAGGCCGGGCAGACCGTCCACCTGTTCGACAAGGGCCATGGCAGCGGCGGACGCATGGCCAGCAAGCGTAGCGAGGCCGGTGCGCTGGACTTGGGTGCCCAGTATTTCACCGCGCGCGACCGGCGCTTCGTCGAGCAGGTCCAGCAATGGGTCGCCGCCGGCTGGGCCGAACAGTGGAAACCCCAGCTGTACAACTACCGCGACGGCGAGCTGACGCCTTCGCCCGACGAACAGACGCGCTGGGTTGGCGTGCCCCGCATGAGCGCCATCACCCGTGGGCTGCTCAAGGACGTCACGGTGAATTTCGGCTGCCGCATCGCCGAAGTCTTTCGCGGCAAGCAGTACTGGCACCTGCAGGACACCGAGGGCTGCAGCCATGGCCCGTTCAGCCGCGTGGTGATCGCCGTGCCCGCGCCGCAGGCCACCCCTTTGCTGGCCAGCACGCCCAAGCTCGCCGCCGTCGCCGCCGGGGTGCAGATGGAACCGACCTGGGCCGTGGCCCTGGCCTTCCAGACCGCCCTCGACACCCCCATGCAAGGCTGCTTCGTGCAGGACAACCCGCTCGACTGGCTGGCCCGCAACCGCAGCAAGCCCGGGCGCGACGAACAGCTCGACACCTGGGTACTGCACGCCACCTCGGGCTGGAGCAAGCATCACCTCGACCTGCCCAAGGAAGATGTCATCGAACAGCTGTGGGGAGAGTTCGCCGAATTGGTCGGCTGCGTGGTCCCTGCGCCGAACTTCGCCCTGGCGCACCGCTGGCTGTATGCGCGCCCGGCGAGCAACCACGAGTGGGGCGCCCTGGCTGACGCCGACCAGGGGTTGTATGCCTGCGGCGACTGGTGCCTGTCTGGCCGCGTCGAGGGCGCTTGGCTCAGTGGCCAGGAAGCTGCACGGCGGTTGCTGGAACACCTTGATTGATGGCGCGCAAACCTATACAAGAAAATCATCTTGCGTAAGTTTTTTGGCTACATTAATTGGCCTATAACGTTATACACAAAATATTTCAGTACAAGTCTTCTGACAGTATCGGGATACGCCTGGGCGCACGCAACGATCCCCATGCAAGGCCTGCGTCTTTGCAGCACTCACAGTGACCCACGAGCCAAGGATGAAACCCAACCTGCAGCTGATCTGGCTGCGCAGTGACCTGCGTATCGCCGACAACACCGCCCTGAGCGCCGCCTGCGCGCACGGGCCTACCCTCGCCGTGTGGCTGGTCAGCCCCGGTCAATGGCAGGCCCATGACGATGCCGCGTGCAAGGTCGACTTCTGGCTGCGTAACCTGCGCGAGCTGCGCCACTCGCTGGAAGCGCTCGGTATCCCGCTGCTGATCCGCCAGGCCAGCCTATGGAGCGAAGCCCCCGGAGCCCTGCTCGGCGTCTGCCGCCAGTACTCTGTCGGGGCCGTGCACTGGAACGAGGAATACGGGGTCAATGAACAGCGACGCGACGCGGCGACCCGGGCCCTGCTGGCCAGTGCCGGAATCGCCAGCCATGCTTACCTGGCCCAGACATTGTTTCGCCCCGGCAGCATCACGACCCGCAACGGCCAATGTTTCCAGGTATTCGGCCAGTTCAGGAAGGCCTGCCTGGAGCACCTGCACCGCAACCTGCCGAGCCTGGCCGCCCCAGCCCGGCCCCAGGCGCCGCTGGGCATCGCCAGCGACCCCGTGCCCACGCGTATCGAGGGTTTCGACACCCCGCCAACGGCATTGATCGCGCACTGGGGTGCCGGGGAGTCCGAAGCACGGCGCCGGCTGTCCCGATTCCTCGATGAAACCGTCGAGGACTACCCACACCTGCGCGACCTGCCGGCCAAGGCCGGTACCAGCCAACTCTCGCCCTACCTGACCGCCGGGGTGATCTCGCCACGGCAATGCCTGCATGCAGCCCTGAACGCCAACGGCGGGACGTTCGACAGTGGCAGCAGCGGCGTGCAAGCCTGGCTCGACGAGCTGCTATGGCGAGAGTTCTACAAGCACATCCTGGTAGGTTATCCACAGGTCTGTCGGCACCGGGCCTTCCGCGCCCACACCGACGCCCTCCCCTGGCGCGACGCCCCCGATGACTTCGAGGCCTGGGCCGAAGGCCGTACGGGCTTTCCGATCATCGATGCGGCCATGCGCCAGTTGCTGCACACCGGCTGGATGCACAACCGCCTGCGCATGATCGTCGCCATGTTCCTGAGCAAGAACCTGCTGATCGACTGGCGCCACGGCGAGCGCCATTTCATGCGTCACCTGATCGATGGCGACCTGGCCGCCAACAATGGCGGTTGGCAGTGGAGCGCCTCCAGCGGAACCGATGCGGTGCCATACTTCCGCCTGTTCAATCCGATCACTCAATCACAACGTTTCGACCCAGGCGGGAACTTCCTTCGCCAATGGCTGCCGGAGCTTCAGGGTTTGGATGAAAAATTCATTCATGAACCGATGAAATCTGCCGACTTTATTGCTACACGTTTCTACCACAGTCCGATCGTAGATCTCAGCAGCAGTCGCCAGCGGGCATTGGCAGCCTTCAAGGGCCTGTCCGGCTGGCAGGATCAGAGGGTTGAATCTTGAGAAACTTGCGTCGTTTCTGGGTAACAGGGGCAACCAACGGGCTCGGCCTGGCCTTGGTGCAAGGGTTGCTCGAACAGGGCTGCCACGTCGCCACGAGTGGCAAGCCGTGCCAAGAGCTGGATGACCTCGAGGCGCATCATCCAGGACAACTGCTACGCCTGCCCGCCCCCCTGCATGACGCCGCCCAGGCCCACCTCGCCGCGGCGCGCCTGCAGGCGGAGTGGGGCACGCTGGACGGCTTGATCGTCAACGCCGGCAGCTGCGACTACCTGCCGCAGGCGCAGGCGTCCGACGAACTGTTCGAAGCGATCGTCACGAGCAACCTGCTTGCCAGCGAGCACTGCCTGGCCGGCGCCCTGCCCTTGCTGGTCAAGGGCGATGCGCCCCAGGTCATGGCGATCTTCAGCCCCTGCACCACATTGCAACTGCACGACCCCGCCCAGCCGCCAAGCGGGGTCAACAACCTGCCACAGTGGTTCCGCGAACAACGCCAGACCCTACACGCCCTCAGCATCGACCTGGCCATGGTGGCGCCACAGTCGCTGACGACACCGGTAACTCCGGCCCGGGCCATCCCCGAGCAATGGACGCCATACCGCGCTGCCCAGGCACTGCTGCAGCGTCTGCCACAACGGGAACCGGAACTGGTGCTGGAGGCACTGAGCCTGAACAGCCTGTGGCCCCTGCCCCATTGAGAAGCGGTCGGCCACCCTCGACCAGGGTGGCCGCCAGGGTCAAAGCGGCATGCGGTAGTGCAAGGCGTAGCTCTCGACACCGTCGTTGGGTTGCTTGATACCAGCGTTGGAGTAGTGGATGGCACGGATACCGACCTCATGCCCACCGGCGAAACGCAGGCCGACGCCGATGCGGTCCTCGAACTGGAAGGCCGAGCCCAGCTGGTTACTCTCCAGCTCGATGCTGGAGAACACGGCGACGCCGATACCGGCCTCGATGTAGGGTTTGACCGACTCGCCGGCGAACTCGTAGACGAACACCGGGGCGAATGAAAGGCTGTGATTGCTGGCGGTGTCGTCCCCATCCCAATACGTGTAGGCCCCATCCCAATAGCCTGTCAGCCGCCCTACACTGGTCTGCCACCAGCTGGCATCCCAGTTCGACTGCATCCCCAACCGGTAGACCATGGTGGAGTCACCGCTCTGCCCCACCGAAAACGAAATGTCGGCGGCCTGCGCCAACAACCCCTGCCCCAAAGTCAAAGCGGCAAGCGCCGCCAAGCCAAGCCGTTTCTTCATGAGAGACATCCTTCTTCCTGATGCTGTCGTTGGTGTTCGCCCGTCATCGCAGGCAAATCGGTAGAAATCGGCAGTAGTCCGATAGTTCAGCTTGAAACGCGGCTTCTTGCGTTTAGCTATAGCGGAAAGCTTTGCACACTGTCGGACTTATGCCACAGCACAGGTAGGATCTTTTTCAGAGATTCAGGATCGGCACTGGTCCAGAACGCCGTATCCCGCGCTGGCCCTTCGGCCAGCAGGTCGTGCGCCCCAAGCAGGCGCTGCAACTGCCGCGCCACGGCGGCGCCGGTATCGATGATGGCCACGTCCGCCGGCACCATGCCAGCCAGCAACGGGCGCAGGAAAGGATAGTGGGTGCAGCCAAGGATCAGGGTGTCGCAGCCCGCGGCCAGCAAGGGCTGCACATAGCCTCGCAGCAGCTCGCGCAACCGTGGGCTGCCGAGATCGCCCGCCTCGATGCATTCGACCAGGCCCGGGCAGGGCTGGGTGACCACCCGCACGTCGCTGGCGAAGCGGTCGAGCAAGGCAGCGAACTTGGCGCTTTGCAAGGTGCCGGTGGTGGCCAGCACGCCGACCACGCCGGAGCGGGTCGCCGCCGCCGCCGGCTTGACCGCAGGCTCCATGCCCACCAATGGCCACCCCGGGTACAACTCGCGCAGATCGGCGACAGCCGCCACGGTGGCGGTGTTGCAGGCCAGGACCATGGCCTTGGCACCTCGCTCGTGGAAGAACCCGGCGATGCGCCGCAAACGCTCACGGATGTAGTCGGGCGACTTCTCGCCGTAGGGCACATGGCCGCTATCGGCGACATACAACAGCGACTCGTTGGGTAGCAGGCGCTGGATCTCGGCCAGCACCGACAGGCCGCCGACCCCCGAGTCCATCACCCCGACCGGCGCCGAGCGTTCAGCCATGCCGGCCGCCACAGACGGTACAGGCCGGATCGCGCTTGACCCGCAGTTCGCGCATGCGCGTGCCGAGGGCATCGATCAGCAGCAGGCGTCCTACCAGCGGCTCGCCGAAGCCGGCCAGGAGCTTGAGCGCCTCCAGCGCCTGCAGGCTGCCCACCAGCCCCACCAGCGGCCCGAGCACGCCGGCTTCGCTGCAGGTCAGCTCGGCTTCGCTGCCATGGCCATACAGGCAGTGGTAGCAGGGGCTGTCGTCACGGCGCGGGTCGAACACCGACAACTGCCCCTCGAGGCGGATCGCCGCCCCGCTGACCAGCGGCTTGCCTACGCCGACGCAGGCGGCATTGACCGCCTCGCGGGTGGCGAAATTGTCGGAGCAATCCAACACCAGGTCGACCGCCGCCACAGCAGCCGCCAGCGAATCCTCGTCCAGGGCCTGGCGATGGGCGACCAGCCTCACCTCGGGGTTGATCGCCTGCAGGCGCTGGAGCGCCGAATCCACTTTGCTCATGCCGACGCTGGCGCTGTCATGAATGATCTGGCGTTGCAGGTTGGTCAGGTCGACCGTGTCGAAATCGGCCAGGTGCAGTTCACCGACACCCGCCGCCGCCAGGTACAGTGCCACCGGCGAGCCCAGCCCACCGAGGCCGACCACCAGCGCCTTGCCCTGCTTGAGGCGCAATTGGCCGTCGATATCCACCTGGGCCAGCAGGATTTGCCGGCTGTAGCGCAACAGTTCCTGATCACTCAGCATGGCAGACACCCCAGGGAGATACGTTCATGACCGGCCAGGTCCAGGCGACTGGCCACGCGGGTGAAACCATGGCCAGCCAACAGCTCGCGCACCGCCGCAGCCTGGTCGTAACCGTGTTCGAGCAGCAGCCAGCCGCCAGGCTGCAGGTGCTGCGGCGCCTGGGCGATGATCGCCCGCAGGTCGTCCAGGCCATCCTGCCCCGCCACCAGCGCACTGCTCGGCTCGAAGCGCACGTCACCGGCCGCCAGGTGCGGATCCTCGGCGGCGATGTAGGGCGGGTTACTCAGGATCAGCTCGAAGCGCTCACCCGCCAGGCTGTCGAACCAGTGGCTGGCGCGTACCTGGACATTGCCCAGGCCAAGACGCAGGCGGTTGCGCTCGGCCAGGGCCACGGCCTGCTCGACCCGATCCACCGCCGTCACCTGCCAGGCCGGGCGCTCGCTGGCCAGGGCCAGGGCGATGGCGCCGGTGCCGGTGCCCAGGTCGAGCACCCGTGCCGGCGTGGCGGGCAGCAATTGCAGGGCCACCTCCACCAGCAGCTCGGTCTCCGGGCGTGGGATCAGGGTGTGCGGCGCCACTTCCAGGTCGAGCTTCCAGAAGCCCTGTTGCCCCAGGATGTAGGCCACCGGCTCACCGGCTCGGCGGCGCTCCAGGTAGCCGGCGAAAGTCTCGGCCGCCTCGCTGCTGACGATCCGCTCGGGCCAGGTGTGCAGGTAGCTGCGCGACTTGCCCAGGGCAGCCGCCAGCAACAGCTCGGCGTCCAGGCGCGGGGTCGGGGAATCCGGCAACTGCGCGTTGCGCAGCAGGCTGGCGATGATGGTCATTCAGTCTCCCAGGGCGGCCAGTTGATCGGCCTGGTATTCGGCCAGCAAGGGTTCGATCACGGCATCGACGCCACCGGCCAGGACCTCGTCGAGGGAGTACAGGGTCAGGTTGATACGGTGATCGGTGACCCGGCCCTGTGGATAGTTGTAGGTGCGGATGCGCTCGGAGCGGTCGCCCGAGCCGACCAGCAGCTTGCGCTCGCTGGCGATGGCGTTCTGCTGGGCGCTGGTCTGCATGTCGTTGAGCTTGGCCGACAGCCAGGCCATGGCGCGGGCACGGTTCTTGTGCTGGGAGCGTTCTTCCTGGCATTCGACCACGATGCCGGTGGGCAGATGGGTGATGCGGATCGCCGAGTCGGTCTTGTTGACGTGCTGGCCACCGGCGCCCGAGGCGCGGTAGGTGTCGATGCGCAGGTCGGCCGGGTTGATCTCCACCGCCACTTGCTCGTCCGGCTCAGGCAGCACCGCCACGGTGCAGGCCGAGGTATGGATGCGACCCTGGGATTCGGTTTCCGGTACCCGTTGCACACGGTGCGCGCCAGACTCGAACTTGAGCTTGCCATAGACGCTGTCGCCCTCGACCCGGGCGATGATCTCCTTGTAGCCGCCATGCTCGCCTTCGTTCTCAGAGAGGATCTCCAGGCGCCAGCCGCGCTTCTCGGCGTAGCGCGAATACATGCGGAACAGGTCGCCCGAAAAAATCGCCGCCTCGTCGCCGCCGGTGCCGGCACGGATCTCGAGGAACACGTTGCGCCCGTCGTTGGGGTCCTTGGGCAGCAGCATGCGCTGCAGTTGGGACTCCAGGCCGACCAGTTGCTCCTTGGCCTCGCGCACTTCCTCCACGGCCATCTCGCGCAGGTCGGGGTCGCTGTCCTTGAGCAGCGCCTGGGCACCTTCGAGGTCGTCCTGGACCTTGCTCCACTCCTTGTAGGCAGCGATCACCGGTTCGACTTCGGCATATTCGCGGGAATAGGCGCGAAAGCGGGTCTGGTCGGAAATGACTTCGGCATCGCCCAGCAGGGCGGTGAGTTCCTCGAAGCGATCCTGGAGGGTCTCCAGTTTTTTCAGCAGCGACGCTTTCATTGCGGGGTCTTGTCCGTGGAGCCCTCGTTGAGGGCAAAGAGTTCCTGGGCCATGGCCAGCGCATCGACGCGCCCCTCGGCCGAGAGCTTTTTCAGTTGCACGCTGGGTGCGTGCAACAGTTTGTTGGTCAGGCCCCGGGCCAGTTGCGCCAGCACATCTTCCGGGTTGCCGCCGTTGGCCAGCAGGCGCTGGGCCTTCTGCAGTTCTTCGTCGCGCAGGCGCTCGCTCTGTTGGCGGTAGGCCTTGAGCACGTCGACCGCGGCCAGTTCGCGCAGGCGCGCCATGAAGTCCTGGGCGCCCACCGAGACCAGCTCTTCGGCGGCCTGGGCGGCGCCCTGGCGGCTCTTGAGGTTTTCCGCGACCACTTCGTGCAGGTCGTCGACGGTGTACAGGTAGACGTCGTCCAGTTCACCGACCTGTGGCTCGATATCCCGTGGCACGGCGATGTCGACCATGAAGATCGGCTTGTGCCGGCGCTGCTTCAGGGCGCTTTCTACCGCGCCCTTGCCGAGGATCGGCAGTTGGCTGGCGGTGGAGCTGATGACGATATCGCTGTTGGCCAGTTCCTGGGGGATGTCGGACAGCAGCACGGCATGGGCACCGAACTGTTCGGCCAGGGTGCTGGCCCGCTCCAGGGTGCGATTGGCGACGACGATGCGGCGCACGCCTTGCTCGTGCAGGTGGCGGGCGACCAGGGTGATGGTCTCGCCGGCGCCGATCAGCAGGGCTTGGCTGCGGCCCAGGTCGCTGAAGATCTGCTTGGCCAGACTGACTGCGGCGAACGCCACCGACACGGGGTTCTCGCCGATGGCGGTGTCGGTGCGCACTTGCTTGGCGGCGCTGAAGGTGGCCTGGAACAGGCGGCCCAGCAAGGGGCCGATGGTCCCGGCTTCGCGGGCCACGGCGTAGGCCGATTTCATCTGGCCGAGGATCTGCGGCTCGCCGAGCACCAGCGAGTCCAGGCCCGAGGCCACGCGCATCATGTGCTTCACGGCGTCGTGGTCTTCGTGGATGTAGGCGCTGGCGCGCAGCTCGTCGAGGCTCAGTTGGTGATATTCGGCCAGCCATTGCAGCACGGCGTCGGCGGCCAGGTGGTCCTGCTCTATATAGAGTTCGCTACGGTTGCAGGTCGACAGGATCGCCGCCTCGCGGCTGGCGGTCAGTCGGCAGAGCTGCTGCAGGGCATCGACCAGCTGCTCTGGCGTAAACGCCACGCGCTCGCGTACGTCTACCGAGGCAGTCTTATGGTTGATACCAAGTGCAAGAAAGGCCATGCAAGGTCGCTGGTTGTGACGAGAAGCCGATAATTGTCCTACTTCGCAGGATTCAGAACAACCACCGTTCGCTATTGTCGCGATGCGCGCAGGCTATTGCCCTTGCCAGGCCAGCGCCAGACCGCATGCCTCATCCCCCTCTGACAAAAAGCCAAAGTACGCCCCGCCCTCGCCCTTGGCTTTTTGCTTTGCTTTTGCTTTTTATACGCGATGGCTCAGGCGCCGCGAATCGCGACTTCAGGAGGCCGAGTGGAGGCGCCTGAACCATCGCGCACCAAAAGCAAGAGCAAGAGCCAAAGCAGGAGCAGGAGCAGGAGCAGGAGCAGGAGCAGGAGCAGGAGCAGGAGCGTCCTTTATTTCGAAAGCCTCGAACAAGCTGGGCATGTGATTGTCCGAACAAACCGCCCCGTGCAATAAACCACGACCATCGCTGGTGGGTTTGCCCTCGCGCTTGTGTCATCATGCTCCGACCGCCTGTATCCAAAGCCTCTTTATGAACAGATCCTACGCATTGCTGCTTGCCCTTGCCCTGCTCCAGGGCTGCCAGAGCCTGGCCCCGCAGAAGCCCGAGGGCCTGCCGTCCGTCGCCGAAGCCAGCAAGGACGAGCCAGAAAAGCCCACCGTGTACGGATCGTTCAAGCAGGACACGCTCTACAGCCTGCTGGTCGCAGAGTTGGCCGGCCAGCGCAACCGCTTCGACATCGCCCTGGCCAACTACGTCGACCAGGCCGAGAAGACCCAGGACCCCGCCGTCTCCGAACGCGCCTTCCGCATCGCCGAATACCTCGGCGCCGACGAACCCGCGCTCGACACCGCACTGATCTGGGCCCGCAACGCCCCCGAGAACCTCGACGCCCAACGCGCCGCCGCCATCCAGCTGGCCCGCGCCGAACGCTACGACGACGCCATGACCTACATGGAAAAGGTGCTCCAGGGCCAAGGCGACACCCATTTCGACTTCCTCGCCCTGTCGGCCGCCGAAACCGACCAGAACACCCGCGACGGCCTGCTGCAAAGCTTCGACCGCCTGCTGACCAAGTACCCCGACAACAACCAGCTGGTGTTCGGCAAGGCCCTGCTGTTGAACCAAGACGGCAAGACCGAGCAAGCCCTCGACCTGCTCGAAGCCCACCCACCGCAACACGGCGAAATCGCCCCGGTACTGCTGCGCGCACGCCTGCTGCAGGCCCTGGACCGCGGCCCCGAGGCCCTGCCGCTGCTACGCCGGGCGATCCGCGACAACCCCGACGACAAACGCCTGCGCCTGACCTACGCCCGCACCCTGGTCGAGCAAGACCGCATCGCCGATGCCAAGGGCGAGTTCGCCAGCCTCGTCCAGCAGTATCCCGAGGACGATGAACTGCGCTACTCCCTGGCCCTGGTGTGCCTGGAAAACAAGGACTGGGACGAAGCCGAGGGCTACCTGCAGGAGTTGGTCGAGCGCGACAGCAACGTCGACGCCGCGCACCTGAACCTGGGCCGTATCCACGAGGAACGCAACGCCCCCGAATCGGCCCTGCGCGAGTACGCCCTGGTCGGCCCGGGCCCAGACTACCTGCCGGCACAACTGCGCCAGGCCGACATCCTCATCGCCAACGGCCGCGCCAGCGAAGCCTCACGCCTGCTGGCCGAAGCCCGCGAAGCGCAGCCGGACTACGCCATCCAGCTCTACCTGATCGAAGCGGAAAGCTACGGCAACAACGGCAAGGACGCCCAGGCCGAGCACGTCCTGGAGCAGGCTATCAAGCGCTATCCGGACGACATCAACCTGCTCTATACCCGCGCCATGCTGGCCGAAAAACGCGGCGACCTGGCACTGCTGGAAAAGGACCTGCGCACCATCATCGAGCGCGAGCCGGAAAACGCCATGGCCCTCAATGCGCTCGGCTACACCCTGGCCGACCGCACCACCCGCTATGCCGAGGCCAAGTCGCTGATCGAGAAGGCCCACCAGCTCACCCCCGACGACCCCGCCGTGCTCGACAGCCTGGGCTGGGTCAACTACCGCCTGGGCAACCTGGACGAGGCCGAGCGCCTGCTGCGCCAGGCCTTGGAGCGTTTCCCCGACCATGAAGTGGCCGCCCACCTGGGCGAAGTCCTCTGGGTCAATGGCAAACGCCGCGAAGCCCGCCAGGTCTGGGCCAAGGCCATCGAAGCCCAGCCCGACAGCCCCATCCTGCGCAAGACCCTCCTGCGCCTGACCGGATCCGAGACCCTGTAGACATGTTCCTGCGTCATTGCATCACCTTCATCCTGGTCGCCCTGCTCGCCGGCTGCGCCGGCTTCGGTTCCCGCGAAGCCCTGCAAGGCCAAGGCGACCCGCAGTTGTGGCGAGCCCACAAACAACAACTGACCGCCCTCGACGGCTGGCAGATCAACGGCAAGGTCGGCATCCGCGCGCCTCGGGACTCCGGCAGCGGCACGCTGTTCTGGCTGCAACGCCAGGACTACTACGACATCCGCCTGGCCGGCCCGCTGGGACGTGGCGCCGCCCGCCTCACCGGACGCCCCGGCGGCGTGGTCCTGGAAGTGGCCAACCAAGGCCGCTACGAGGCCCCCAGCCCCGAGGCCCTGCTGGAAGAGCAACTGGGCTGGCAGCTACCGGTCTCGCACCTGGTCTGGTGGGTACGCGGCCTGCCGGCCCCCGACAGCAAGAGCCAGTTGACCCTCGACGGCGACAGCCGCCTGGCCAGCCTCAACCAGGATGGCTGGCAGGTGCAGTACCTGGGCTACACCCAGCAGAACGGCTACTGGCTGCCCGAACGCCTGAAACTGCACGGCGAGCACCTCGACGTCACCCTGGTGGTCAAGGACTGGCAGCCCCGCCAGCTGGGGCACTGAACCATGCACAGGCTCACCCTGCCCGCCCCCGCCAAGCTCAACCTGTGGCTACACATCATCGGCCGCCGTGCCGACGGCTACCATGAGCTGGAAACGGTGTTCCAGTTCCTCGACCATGCCGACCAGCTGAGCTTCGCCCCCCGCGAGGACGGCCGGATCCACCTGCGCACCGCCGTCGAGGGTGTGCCCCACGACAGCAACCTGGTCGTGCGTGCCGCGCGCCAGTTGCAACAGCAATCCGGCTGCCACCTCGGCGCCGACATCTGGCTCGACAAGGTCCTGCCCATGGGCGGCGGCATCGGCGGCGGCAGTTCGAACGCCGCGACCACCCTCCTGGCGCTGAACCACCTGTGGCAACTGGGCTGGGACGAAGACCGCCTGGCCGCCCTGGGCCTGGCCCTCGGCGCCGATGTGCCGGTGTTCGTCCGCGGCCATGCCGCCTTCGCCCAAGGCGTGGGCGAACAGCTGACACCCGTCGACCCCGAGGAGCCCTGGTACGTCGTGCTGGTGCCGCAAGTGTCTGTCAGCACAGCGGAAATTTTTTCACATCCGCAGTTGACACGTGATTCCCTCCCCCTTAAGATGCGCCCCGTTCCCGAGGGAAACAGTCGAAATGACTGCCAACCGGTGGTAGAGCAGAGTTATCCAGAAGTTCGCAATGCGTTGAATTCACTGGGTAAATTCACTGAAGCTCGGCTAACCGGGACTGGAAGTTGCGTGTTTGGGGCCTTCCCAAGCAAAGCCGAAGCTGATAAAGTTCTGGCCCTTCTTTCAGAGACCCAAACAGGGTTTGTGGCTAAGGGAAGCAACGTTTCGATGTTGCATCGCAAGCTGCAGAGTCTGATCTAGAAGTCGAGTGCCAGGCACTCGCAGCAACAGATACAGGGGCGTCGCCAAGCGGTAAGGCAGCAGGTTTTGATCCTGCCATGCGTTGGTTCGAATCCAGCCGCCCCTGCCATTTTCCTTATACTCATCCAGGTATACCCTCAGCCTTCAGGTACTGCGCGTGTCCAAGATGATGGTCTTCACGGGGAATGCCAACCCCGATCTGGCTCGGCGTGTCGTACGTCAGCTGCATATTCCACTGGGTGATGTTTCTGTCGGCAAGTTCTCCGACGGCGAAATCAGTGCTGAGATCAATGAAAATGTCCGCGGTAAGGACGTCTTCATCATCCAGCCGACCTGTGCCCCTACCAACGACAACCTGATGGAACTGGTAGTGATGGCCGACGCCTTCCGCCGCTCCTCAGCTTCCCGAATCACCGCCGTGATTCCCTACTTCGGATACGCCCGCCAGGACCGCCGTCCGCGTTCGGCACGTGTAGCCATCAGCGCCAAAGTCGTCGCTGACATGCTCACTGTCGTGGGTATCGACCGTGTGCTCACCGTCGACCTGCACGCTGACCAGATCCAGGGCTTCTTCGATATCCCCGTCGACAACATCTACGGCTCGCCCGTACTGGTCGACGACATCGAAGACCAGCGTTTCGAGAACCTGATGATCGTCTCCCCGGACATCGGTGGTGTCGTGCGCGCACGTGCCGTCGCCAAGTCCCTGGGCGTCGACCTGGGTATCATCGACAAGCGCCGTGAAAAGGCCAATCACTCCGAAGTGATGCACATCATCGGCGACGTCGAAGGACGCACCTGCATCCTGGTAGACGACATGGTCGACACCGCCGGCACCCTGTGCAACGCGGCCAAGGCCCTGAAAGACCACGGCGCTGCCAAGGTCTACGCCTACTGCACGCACCCGGTACTGTCCGGTCGTGCGATCGAGAACATCGAGAAGTCCGTGCTGGACGAGCTGGTGGTGACCAACACCATCCCGCTGTCCGCGGCTGCTCAGGCCTGTGACCGTATCCGCCAACTGGATATCGCACCGGTCGTCGCTGAGGCGGTACGCCGCATCAGCAACGAAGAATCGATCAGCGCGATGTTCCGCTAAGCGGAACGCACGCTGACGAAAAGCGCCCCGCCCCAACACAGGTTGTTGGGGCGGGGCTTTTTTGCCCACCCCGCCTGACGCTGGTCGCAAGCGTCATCCGGGAGGCTTATTTGGAGAAAGAAAATGACCGATTTCATCCTGAACGCCCAAGCGCGTACTGACCTGGGGAAAGGTGCGAGCCGCCGCCTGCGTCATGCCGCCAGCATCCCTGCCGTTGTCTACGGTGGTAACAAGGACGCCGAGTCCCTGACCATCCTGACCAAGGAAATCACCAAGCTGTTCGACAACGAAGCGGCCTTCAGCCACGTCATCGAACTGAACGTCGACGGCGCCAAGCAGAACGTCATCGTCAAGGCCCTGCAGCGCCACCCGGCCAAAGGCTTCATCATGCACGCCGACTTCGTTCGCGTCGTCGCTGGCCAGAAGCTGACCGCCAAGGTTCCGGTTCACTTCATCAACGAAGAAGCCCCGACCAAGAAAGGCGGCGAGATCTCCCACGTAGAGAACGAGATCGAAGTTTCCTGCGAAGCCAAGGACCTGCCTGAGTTCATCGAAGTCGACCTGGCCAACGCTGAAGTCGGTACCATCATCCACCTGTCGGACCTCAAGGCTCCGAAAGGCGTCGAGTTCGTGGCCCTGGCCCACGGTGACGACAAGGCCATCGCCAACGTCCACGCACCGCGCGTTGCCCCTGAAGCTGCAGAAGGCGCTGCCGAGTAATCACTCGCGCGCCGGTGTTGACCGGGTTACGGCGCCCGCGCCGTAACCCACCAACTCCAAGGAAGAGCTCCTGACGTGACCGCCATCCAGTTGATCGTCGGCCTGGGTAACCCCGGCCCCGAATACGAACAGACCCGGCATAACGCAGGGGCTCTTTTCGTTGAACGCCTCGCCAGCGCCCAGCGCGTCTCCCTGACCGCTGACCGCAAGTATTTCGGCCTGACGGCTAGATTCAGCCATCAGGGCCACGACGTTCGTCTGTTGATCCCCACCACCTACATGAACCGCAGCGGCCAGTCCGTGGCGGCATTGGCCAATTTCTTCCGGATCCCACCGGCGGCCATCCTGGTGGCCCACGACGAACTCGACCTGCCCCCGGGTGTCGCCAAGCTCAAGAAAGGCGGTGGCCATGGTGGGCACAACGGCCTGCGCGACATCATCGCGCAGCTCGGCAACCAGAACGACTTCCATCGCCTGCGGCTGGGTATCGGCCACCCGGGCGACGCCAAACTGGTCTCCAACTTCGTCCTGGGCCGCGCACCGCGCGCCGAGCAGGAGAAGCTCGACGCCAGCATCGATTTTGCCCTCGGCGTGCTGCCGGACGTCCTCGCTGGCGACTTCGCCAAGGCGATGCGCGAGCTGCACAGCCAGAAGGCCTGATTTCCTAGAGAGGGGAATTCCCATGGGTTTCAATTGCGGCATCGTCGGCCTGCCCAACGTCGGCAAGTCCACCCTGTTCAACGCCCTGACCAAGTCTGGTATCGCGGCGGAGAACTTCCCCTTCTGCACCATCGAGCCGAACAGCGGCATCGTGCCGATGCCCGACCCGCGCCTGAACGCCCTGGCCGAGATCGTCAAGCCTGAGCGCGTGTTGCCCACCACCATGGAATTCGTCGACATCGCCGGCCTGGTCGCTGGCGCCTCGAAGGGCGAAGGCCTGGGCAACAAGTTCCTCGCCAACATCCGCGAGACCGACGCCATCGCCCACGTGGTGCGCTGCTTCGAAGACGAGAACGTGATCCACGTCTCCAACAGTGTCGACCCCAAGCGTGACATCGAGATCATCGACCTGGAGCTGATCTTCGCCGACCTCGACAGCTGCGAGAAGCAACTGCAGAAGGTCGCCCGCAACGCCAAGGGCGGCGACAAGGAAGCCCTGGCGCAAAAGGCCATCCTCGAGAAGCTCATCCCCCACTTCACCGAAGGCAAGCCGGCGCGCAGCCTGATGAAGCAGATGAGCGACGAGGAAAAGGCCGTGATCCGCGGCTTCCACCTGCTGACCAGCAAGCCGGTGATGTACATCGCCAACGTCGCCGAGGATGGCTTCGAGAACAACCCGCACCTGGACGTGGTCAAGGCCATCGCCGAGGAAGAAGGCGCGGTCGTGGTGCCGGTGTGCAACAAGATCGAAGCCGAGATCGCCGAGCTGGACGACGGCGAGGAGAAGGACATGTTCCTCGAAGCCCTGGGCCTGGAAGAGCCTGGCCTGAACCGCGTGATCCGCGCCGGCTACGCCCTGCTCAACCTGCAGACCTACTTCACCGCCGGGGTGAAGGAAGTCCGCGCCTGGACCGTCCGTGTCGGCGCCACCGCACCGCAAGCCGCCGCCGTGATCCACACCGACTTCGAGAAAGGCTTCATCCGCGCCGAAGTGGTGGCCTACGACGACTTCATCCAGTACAAGGGAGAAGGCGGTGCCAAGGAAGCCGGCAAGTGGCGCTTGGAAGGCAAGGACTACATCGTCAAGGATGGCGACGTGATGCACTTCCGTTTCAACGTCTGAGCGGCAGTCTTAACGAACTGAAAACCCCTTGAGGACAACGGTCCCAAGGGGTTTTTCTTTTCTGGCAAACCGCTTCGCCCGCGATCACTTCGCCCCGTTCAAGGTATTGAAGCTGGTCATCAGGTTACGGTAGTCCGGGATGTGGTTGGAGAACAGCGTGCCCAGCCCTTCGATGTCGTTGCGCCAGTCGCGGTGCAACTCGCAGGCCACGCCGAACCAGGTCATCAGTTGTGCCCCGGCAGCTTCCATGCGGCGCCAGGCCGAGTCACGGGTCAGTTCATTGAAGGTGCCGGAGGCGTCGGTGACGACGAATACCTCGAAGCCCTCCTCCAGGGCCGACAAAGCCGGGAAGGCCACGCACACCTCGGTCACCACGCCAGCGATGATCAGTTGCTTCTTGCCGGTCGCCTTCACCGCCTTGACGAAGTCCTCGTTGTCCCAGGCATTGATGTTGCCAGGACGGGCGATGTAGGGCGCATCGGGGAACTGCTCCTTGAGCTCGGGCACCAACGGGCCGTTGGGGCCGCTCTCGAAGCTGGTGGTGAGGATGGTCGGCAGCTTGAAGTACTTGGCCAGGTCCGACAGGGCCAGCACGTTGTTCTTGAACCGATCGGGTTCGATGTCCCGTACCAGAGAGAGCAGACCGGTCTGGTGATCGACCAGCAGAACGGCAGCATCATTCTTGTCCAGACGTTTGTATTGGAAGCCCATGGGGGTTCTCCTTGCTTGGTTTTCGGGGGGGCAGGTAAGTGCGGAGTCCAACAGCTCATTGTTGGTCACCACCGCCTGCGCTTTCATGTAGCTTTCGATCAACAGTTGCTAATGCGAGAACACGCGACGTACTGGGCGTGTGGCGCGGCTTCGTGGAACTCGGGGATCAGCGGGCCGTTGGGACGCTGCGGAACGGAGGCGGTGGTGATCAACGACCGTCTGGAACAGGCCGCTCTGCTGATCGATCAGCAACATCGCCGCCTGGCTGGGATCGATCCGGGGAACTTGGCCATTGAAGTTGGCGGCTTGGTTGAAAGTGCTCATCGTTCTCTCCTCGTTTCGAGAACCGGCCATCCTGGCCAATGCGGTAGGACCGCGGACCCACGAATCCAGCGTGGGGATTATCAGAGTAGGCAACGCCAGCCAGACGGGATGACCGTCAGTCGGCCGGAGCAGCTCGGTGCGGTCGGTTGGCGAGGTGATTGGCTGATGGATCTTCTTCACCACCGACCTCCTGAACACGACGGAAGTAACGGTAGTGCCCTGGGCAGGGACTCGGTAGATCCAATATTCGGGCCTCAGCGTTCCATTGCGCGAACGCTGGGTAGAGGGCCAGCAGGATAGGAGCGGAATCGTTCCAATAAAGGACAGTTAAGCGGTGCCTAATCGTGGGGCTGCTTTGCAGCCCATCGCGGGCAAGCCCGCTCCCACAGAGACCGCGCCGTTCTTGAGATCGACGCCGAACCTGTGGGAGCGGGCTTGCCCGCGATGGGCCGCAAAGCGGCCCCAGAACAGCGGCCTCAGGTACCGTCAGCCAAGCACCTTCCCGGCCACCTCATCGACCGCCGCCTTGGTGATCGCGACGATCCGCTCGGCATCGTCCTTGCCCAACACCAGCGGCGGCGCGAAGCCGAGGATATCGCCGTGGGGCATGGCCCGGGCGATCATGCCGCGCTCCAGGCACGCCGCCGACACCTGCGGCCCGACCTTCAGCGCCGGGTCGAACGCCGTGCGCGCCTCCCGGTCGGCCATGAACTCCACAGCACACAGCATGCCGTCCCCACGCACCTCGCCGACCAGCGGGTGCCCTTCGAAGGTCTCGCGCATGCGCTGGTTCAGGTACGCCCCCACCACCTCGGCATTGCCGGTCAGGTCCTCACGCTCGAGGATGTCCAGGTTGGCCAGGGCAGCGGCCGCGCAGATCGGGTGGCCGGAATAGGTCCAGCCATGGCCCATGGCCCCGTCCTTGCGCGAACCCTCCTCGATCACGTTCCACACCTTCTCGCCGACGATCACCGCCGACAGCGGCGCGTAGGCACTGGTCAGGCCCTTGGCGGTGGTGATCAGGTCGGGGCGGATGCCGTAGCGCTGGCTGCCCATCTTCGAGCCCAGGCGGCCGAAGGCGCACACCACCTCGTCGGCGATCAGCAGCACATCGTACTTGTCCAACACTGCCTGGATCGCCGCCCAGTAGCCCTTGGGCGGGACGATGATGCCGCCGGTGCCCATCAGCGGCTCGCCGATGAAGGCGGCAACGGTGTCCGGGCCTTCGGCGAGGATCAGCTTCTCCAGCTCATCGGCGCAATAGCGCACGAAAGCCTGCTCGTCCATGCCGGCCGGCGCCTTGCGGTACCAGTGCGGGCACACCGTGTGCTTGACCCCTTCCACCGGCAGGTCGAAGTGCTGGTGAAAGCTGGGCAGGCCGGTGAGGCTGCCGGTCATGATGCCCGAGCCATGGTAGCCACGGTCGCGGGAGATGATCTTCTTCTTTTGCGGCCGTCCGAGGATGTTGTTGTAGTAGCGCACCAGCTTGACCTGGGTCTCGTTGGCGTCGGAGCCAGACAGGCCGTAGTAGACCTTCTTCATCCCCGCCGGCGCCCAGTCGATGATGCGGCTGGAAAGCTCGATGATCGCCTCGGTCGAGTGCCCCACGTAGGTGTGGTAGTAGGCCAGCTCCTTGGCCTGCTTGTGGATCGCGTCGGCGACTTCGCTGCGACCGTAGCCGATGTTCACGCAGTACAGGCCAGCGAAGGCATCGATCAGCTCGCGGCCTTCGTGGTCGCGCAGGCGGATGCCCTCGGCGCCGGTGATGATCCGCCCCTTGAGCGCGCCACTGGCATGGTCGTGGGCGTGGGTCGAGGGGTGCATGAAATGGGCACGGTCCTGCTCGAACAGCTGGCTGAATTCTTGGCTCATGGCAAACGCTCCTTAGAACTGACCTTGATGGTGCAAGCAAAAGTATTTGGTCTCGACGAAGGGCTCGAAGCCCTCGCTGCCGCCTTCACGCCCCAGGCCCGAGGCCTTCATGCCGCCGAACGGGATCGGATGGCCGGTGAACTTCACGCCGTTGACCGCGACCATGGCATGGTCCAGCCGGCGGATCAGCGGGTGGACCACATCCAGACGGTTGGAACAGATGTAGGCGGCCAGGCCGTACTCGGTGTCATTGGCCATTTCGATGGCCTGCTCCAGGGTGTCGAACGGCATCACCCCGGCGATGGGCGCGAAATTCTCTTCCTGGTAAATGCGCATCTGCGGCGTGACATCCGCCAACACGGTAGGTTGGTAGAACCAGCCCCCCAGGGCATGGGCTTCGCCGCCGACCAGGCGTCGGGCGCCGTGGGCGATGGCGTCCTCGACCCGCTCGGCCGTGGCATCGAAGGCGGCCTGGTGCATCAGCGGCCCGATGTCGACGTGGGTTTCCTCGCCATCGAGCATCGCCGGCCCGACCTTCAAGGCCCGTACCGCTTCGGCGAAGCGCGCCAGGAAGGCCTCGTACAACGGGCGCTGGACCATGATCCGGTTGGCCGCGCAGCAGTCCTGCCCCGAGGTCTGGAACTTGGCCGCGACCGCGACCTTCACCGCCAGCTCCAGGTCGGCATCGGCGCAGACGATGAACGGCGCGTTGCCTCCCAGCTCCAGGGCGACCTTCTTGACGTCGTGGGCAGCGGCCTGCAGCACCAGCTTGCCGACCCGGGTGGAGCCGGTGAAGCTGACCGAACGCACGCGCGGGTCGCGCACCAGGGTCTCCATGGCCATCTGCGGTTCGCCGATGACCACGTTGAACACACCGGCAGGCAAGCCCGCCTCTTCGGCCAACTGCGCCAGGGCCAGTGCCGAGAACGGTGTCTCGTGGGCTGGCTTGACCACCACGGTGCAGCCGGCGGCCAGTGCGGCAGCGGCCTTGCGGGTGATCATGGCGCTGGGGAAGTTCCACGGCGTGAGCAACGCGCAGACACCCACCGGCTCCTTCACGGTCCCCAGTTGGGCCCCAGGGATGTGACTGGGAATGGTCTGGCCATACAGGCGCCGCGCCTGCTCGGCGAACCAGGGGATGAAGCTGGCCGCATAGGCGATTTCGCCGCGCGCTTCGGCCAGTGGCTTGCCCTGCTCCCGACTGAGGATGCGCGCCAGCGCTTCCTGGTGCTCCAGGAGCAGTTCGCCCCAGCGCCGCAGCAAAGCTGCCCGCGCCTCCAGGCTTTGCTGGCGCCAAGGCACGAAGGCACGCTGCGCGGCATCCACCGCGGCGACGATCTGTTCATGCTCGAGCAACGGTACATGGTCGATGACCTGGCGGTTGGCCGGGTCGAGCACGGCGATGCTGTTGCCACTGTTGCTGTGCAGCCATTGGCCGTCGACGTGGCACAGGTTTCTGAACGGGTATTGGTGTGACATGAGCTGTTCTCCATACCTCTTGTAATGGCGCGGCCGAAGCCTGGTGCGCTACAGCACGTCGGCGATCACCGCCAGGGTGTCGCCGCATTGCACCAGGCCGGGGAAATGCCGGGCGGCCAGCAGGCCGCCGCGTCGAGCGCGGTATTCGATCGGGGCGCTGCCGGTGCGCTTGATGTCATGGACGCGGGCGATGACCTCGCCCTGGCTGACCGTGTCGCCAAGGTCGCGGCACATCTCCAGCAGGCCGTCGTGTTCGCTGGCGATGAAGCAGTCGCCGTCGGGCATGTCGAGCATGATCGACGCGCTGGCCTGGACCTCGCCTTCGAGGATGCCGGCATGCACCAGCAGGTTGTGCACGCCGCGCTCGGCCAAGGCCACGCTCTTGGCCGTGGAGGTGCCGCCGCCGCCCAGCTCGGTGGTGACGAACACCTTGCCCTGGGCCTCGGCCGCAGTGTCGTACATGGCCTGGGCGTCCTGCTCGAGCATGCGCATGCTGTACGGCGCCGAGAACGCCCGCATGCCCGCTTCGCAACGCGCCTGTTGGTCCTTGTCGGGCAGCACGTGGCAGGCCGCGAACGGCAGGAAGTCCAGGGTCCTGCCGCCGGAATGGATATCCAGGACGATATCGGCCAGCGGCAGCAGGGTGCGGCGGAAATAGTCGGCGATCTTTTCCGTCACGGTGCCGTCAGGCTTGCCCGGGAAGCTACGGTTGAGATTGCCCTTGTCGATCGGCGAGGTACGCCGGCCGGCCTGGAACGCCGGGGTGTTCATGAAGGGCACGATGATCACCCGCCCGCTGACCTGCTCGGCCTGCAGCCGCTGCGCCAGCTTGCTCAGGGCCACCGGCCCCTCGTACTCATCGCCATGGTTGCCGCCGGTCAACAGGGCAGTCGGCCCGCTGCCGTGCTTCACCACGGTGATTGGGATCATCACTGCGCCCCAGGCCGAGTCGTCGCGCGAATACGGCAGCTTGAGAAAGCCGTGCTGCACACCGTCGCGCTCGAAGTCCACGGTGCTGCTGATCGGGTTCGTCGCTTGTGGGGCGCTGTCTGCAAATGCATTCATGGCTCAATCCTTCACGAACAGCTGGCGCGGCACGTTGCACAGGGTCTCGACCCCGGTCTCGGTGATCAGGATGCTTTCGGTGATTTCCAGACCCCAGTCGTCCATCCACAGACCCGGCATGAAGTGGAAGGTCATGCCCGGTTGCAACACGCTGCTGTCGCTCGGGCGCAGGCTCATGGTGCGCTCGCCCCAGTCCGGCGGATAACTGATACCGATCGGGTAGCCGCAGCGGCTGTCCTTGTGGATGCCGAACTTCTCCAGCACACCGAAGAACGCCCGGGCGATGTCTCCCGTGGTGTTGCCAGGCCTTGCAGCCTCGAGCCCCGCGGCGATGCCCTCGACCACGGCCTTCTCGCCTTCGAGGAAGTGCGGCGGCGGCTTGCCCAGGTAGACCGTGCGCGACAGCGGGCAGTGGTAGCGCTTGTAGCAGCCGGCGATCTCGAAGAAGGTCCCCGCGCCGGTGACGAACGGCGAATCGTCCCAGGTCAGGTGCGGGGCGCTGGCGTCGGCGCCGGTCGGCAGCAACGGCACGATCGCCGGGTAGTCACCGCCGTGGCCGTCGACGCCGAGGATACCGCTGCTGTAGATCTCGGCCACCAGCTCGTTCTTGCGCATGCCCGGCTCGATGCGCTCGAGGATGCGCCCATGCATCTTCTCGACGATGCGCGCGGCGATGCGCATGTATTCGATTTCCTGGGGCGACTTCACCGCCCGCTGCCAGTTGACCAACCCGGCGGCATCGCTGAAGGTCGCCTGCGGCAGGTGCCGGCACAGGGCCTGGTAGGCCGCGGCGCTGAAGTAGTAGTTGTCCATCTCCACGCCGATGTTCAAGGCGCCCCAGCCCTTGGCCAGGATCACCTCCTGGCACAGGTAGTCCATCGGATGGCGCTCACGTGACTGCACGTAGATGTCCGGGTAGCCGACGATGTTGTCGTGGGCCATGAACACCGTGCGCTTGGCGCCATTGGCATCCTGGCCACGGCCGAACCAGATCGGCTCGCCATCGAGCGCCAGCAACACGCACTGGTGCACGTAGAACGACCAGCCGTCGTAGCCGGTCAGCCAGGCCATGTTCGACGGATCGGTGACCAGCAACAGCTCCAGGCCCTGCGCCTGCATGGCGGCGCGGGTCCGGGCCAGGCGCTGGGCGTACTCCTGCCGGCTGAACGGCAGGTTGACCACTGACTGAGACATTGCAATGCCCTCTGTTGAGTGGGGTTGGAAGATTCTTCAGCTGGCGAAGGCCAGGCCCTTGCCAGCGGCCAGCGCACGCTCGAAGGCCAGGTTGGCGATGGCGGTGTCCTGGGCGCCGGTGCCGGTCAGGTCGCACAGGGTGATCTGACCGGCACTGGTACGGCCCGGCTGCTGCCCGGCGATGACCTGGCCGAGTTCGCAGAAGGCGCCGTCGTCGTGGACCAGGCCGGCGCGCAAGGCATGGTGCAGCTCGCCCAGCACGCGGGTCTGGCCGAGGCGGTCGGCGACGTAGCGGTCGACCTCGGCCACCACCTGCGGGGCGATCTCGTTCTTGTGCTCGGCATCCGAGCCCATGGCGGTGATGTGCAGGCCGGGGTGCAGGTGATGAGGCTGGAGCAGCGGTTCGCGGCTGGGGGTGCAGGTGATGGCGATGTCCGCACCCTGCATGGCCTGGTCGATGCTGTCGCACACCAGCACCTGCAAGCCGCCATCGCGGCCGAGTTCATCGCCCAGCGCCGCGGCCTTGGCCGGGTCGCGCGCCCACAGATGCACCCGCTCGATCGGCCGCACCAGGCGCAGCGCCTGCAACTGCAGGCGGGCTTGCTCGCCACTGCCGATCAGCGCCACGCAGCGGCTGTCTTCACGGGCCAGCCAACGTGCCGCTACCGCGCCGGCCGCGGCGGTGCGCACGGCGGTGAGGTAGCCGTTGTCGAGCAACAGGGCATCCAGCAAGCCGGTGCGTGCCGACAACAGCATCATCATGCCGTTGAGGCTGGGCAGGCCGAGCTTGGGGTTGTCGAAGAAGCCGGGGCTGACCTTGATCGCGAAGCGCGCGATGCCCGGCAGGTAGGCGGTCTTCACGTCCACCTCGCCGTTGTGCTCGGGCACGTCCAGGCGCAGGATCGGCGGCATCGCCACCTGCGCCGTGGCCAGCAGGGCGAAGGCCTGCTCGATGGTATCGACCGCGGCGCGGTCGAGGCAGATGCAGTCACGCAGGTCGGCTTCGCTGAGCAAGGTGATGGCGGGCATCGGAAAACCTCCAGTGAACGAAAAGAAAAGACCTCAGGCGTCGCCGCCGTTCATCACCCGCAAGTGCTGTGCGGTATCGACGTTGCGGCCGCTGACCACCACCACGATCGGCCCACGGGCCGGCACCAGGCCGTCGAGCAACGCGGCGATGCCCACCGCACCGGCGCCCTCGACCACCTGGCGCTCCTGCTGGTAGGCATGGCGCATGGCATTGGCGATCGAGGTTTCCGCCAGCAGGTGCACTTGGTCGAGCAGGCGCCGGGTCAGGGTGAAGGTGTGGCGGTTGTCCAGGCCGATACCGCCGCCGAGGGAGTCGGCCAGGGTCGGCAACTCCTCGACCTCGACCGGGCGGCCAGCCTGCAGGCTGGCGTGCATTGCCGCGCCACGGGTCATGCTGATGCCATGGGTGGTGATGGCCGGGTTGATGCTTTTCAGGGCCAGCGCCACGCCGGCGAACAAGCCGCCGCCGGACAGCGGCACGAGTACCTGGCCAACGTCGGGCAGTTGCTCGATGATCTCCAGGCCCAAGGTGCCCTGGCCGGCGATCACCGCCGGATCGTCGAAAGGCGGCACCAGCGCCGCGCCCTGCTCATGGGCATGCTGCAGGGCCGCGTGCTGGGCATCGTCCTGGGAGTGGCCGACGATGCACACCTCGGCGCCCAAGTCGCGGATCGCCTGGACCTTGTTGGCTGGTACCAGGTGCGAGAGATAGACGGTGGCGCGCACACCCAACTGCGACGCGGCGTAGGCCAGTGCCCGGCCATGGTTGCCGGTGGAGGCGGTGACCACGCCACGCGCCCGCAGGTCCGGGGCAAGGGCCGCGACTGCATTGCTGGCGCCGCGCAGCTTGAAACTGCCGGTGAGTTGCTGGGATTCGAGCTTCAGGTAGACCGGTGCGCCGGCGATGCGGCTCAGGCTCGGGGAGTGTTCCAACGGCGTGCGGCGCACGAGCCCCTGGATACGCTGGCGGGCAAGGTGGATATCGTGAAGCGAGAGCTCTGACATGACCGCGTCCCAACAAGTGGCCTGGTGTTGGGCGGAGTCTAAGAGCGGCAAATTGTCGTGATGAATGTACTAGGTCAATTTGCCGGACATTTTTTATTTTGCATCGCCTGTGCTGCCCCATTCGCGGGCAAGCCCGCTCCAGGGGTTGAGCCGATCACATGAAATGCGCATTGCACAAGCGTGTCATCCAGTTAGACGGCCCCCTGCTGCTCACAACTCATGAATCTGCGGATACTGCCCGAACAGCTCGCGCATGTCGGCCAACGCCTGGCGCATCTTGGCATCCGAACACTCGGTCCCCACGCACAGGCGTACCGCCCGCGGCCGTGGCGTGCCACGTACCAGGAATGGCTCCGGCGGCGTCACCGCGATCTGCCGGCGGCGCAAGGCCCGCACCAGGCTGTCGACCTCCCAGTGCGGCGGGATGTCCAACCAGGCCGCCAATGCCTGGACCGGGTTGCCCTGCAGGTAGTCGCCCAGGTACTCACGGACCATCGCCTGCCGCCCGGCAAGCAGCTTGCGCTGCAACTCCACCAACTGCACGGCACGGCCATCGTTGATCCAGCGGGTGGCGATCTCCGCCACCAGCGGCGTGGCCATCCAGCTGTTGACCCGCAGGATACTCTCGGTACGCAGCGCCAGGCGCTTGGGCATCGCCAGGTAGCCGACCCGCAGCCCGGTGAGCACCGACTTGGTCATGCTGGTGCAGTAGAACGACAGCTCCGGGGCGTAGTGGCTGATCGGCCGGGCATGACGCCCGCCCAAGAGCGGGCCGTACACATCGTCCTCGATGATGTGCACGCCAAAACGCCGGGCGATTTCGGCGATCTCCCGGCGGCGGGCATCGGGCATCAGGCTGGTGGTCGGGTTGTTGAGGTTCGGCGTGCACACCAGCGCGGTGACCCGCTCGTTGCTGCAGATATCCTCGAAATGCTCCGGGTCGATGCCATCGCGATCCATCTCCAGGCCCTTGAGGGTGAACCCCAGCACCTGCGAATTGCCGATGACGCCATGGTCGGTCAGGCCTTCGCACAGCACCACGTCGTCGGGGCCGGCCAGCGAGGCCAAGGCCAGGAAGATCGCATGTGCAGCGCCATTGGTGACCAGCACGTCGTCGCGCTCGACCGTCATGCCCAGCCCGGCCAACCAGCGCACCGCCGCCTCGCGATGGCTTTCGAAACCGGCGATGGGGCGATAGGCGTGGATCCACGGCTGCTCGTCCTCCTGGCTGAGCTCGGCACAGGTCTCGCGCCAGATCCGCTCGTGCGCCTGGGTGTGCAGGATGCGGGTGATGGAGAAATCCACCAGGGTGCGCTCGGGCAGGTCGATGATGTCGTCCGCCACCCGGTCGCTCATGCGCCGACTGACGAAGCTGCCACGGCCAATCTCGCAGCGCACCAGGCCCTGGCGCTCCAGTTCCTTGTAGGCATTGGTCACGGTCTGCACGCTGATGCCCAAGGCATCGGCGACCTGCCGCTGCGGCGGCAGGCGCTGATCGTGCAGCAGCACGCCACGCTCGATCTCGCCGGTGATCGCCTGGACCAGGATCTTGTACTTGGACTCGCCAATGCGAGCCGCGTCGAGGGCTGTCTTCCAGTTTTCCATGGGGCATCGCTTCGCTGGCCGGGGTCAGGACACAGCATCGCTCGTGTGGGATCTTCGGGCAATTGTCCTAGTGCAATGCCATCGGCGCCGGAGCTTTTGTATGCTCCGGCCATGGTCGACGCCAGGCTGCCCCGGCAGCATCGAACAAGATCCCTGTCGACCGGTGCCGGAACGCTCGCGTCGTCGGTTGATCGAACGAAAAGCCACCGTGCATCCGCTGTTTTGCTCCACTGCCTCCTAACACAGAGCCGTCGGCGACGGTTTGATAACAAAACAGGAGATTCATTGATGAGCCAGCCTTCCCCCATCGTGCCATCCCCGTTCAAGCGCCTGCTGGTCGCCTGTGCCGCCCTTGGCCTTGCCGCCAGCGCCCAGGCCGCCACCCTGGACACCATCAAGGAAAACAGCCGCATCCGCATCGGCTACGCCAACGAGACGCCCTTCGCCTTCACCGAGACCGATGGCCGGGTCACGGGCGAGTCGCCCGAGATCGCCAAGGTCATCTTCGAGAAGATGGGCATCAAGCAGGTCGATGGCGTGCTCACCGAATGGGGTTCGCTGATCCCTGGCCTGCGCGCAGGCCGCTTCGATGTCATCGCCGCCGGCATGTACATCACCCCAGCGCGCTGCAAGCAGGTGATCTTCACCGACCCGCAGTACGCCCTGCCCGACACCCTGCTGGTGGCCAAGGGCAATCCGAAGAACCTGCACAGCTATGCCGACGTCGCCGGCAACCCCGATGTCAAGCTGGCGATCATGGCCGGTACGGTCAACCTCGCCTACGCCCGCGACTCGGGGGTCAAGGACGCGCAGATCCTCCAGGTGCCGGATACCACCGCGCAATTGCAGGCGGTACGTGCCGGCCGCGCCGATGCCGCGGTGGGCACGCAACTGACCATGAAGGGCCTGGCCCGCAAAGGCGGCGAAAAGGTCGAGGCGATCAGCGACTTCACCGACGACCCGGCCCACACCGGTTACGGCGCCCTGGCCTTCCGTCCCGAAGACAAGGACCTGCGCGATGCGGTCAACGCCGAGCTCAAGCGCTGGCTAGGCAGCGAGGAGCACCTCAAGACCGTGGAGCCCTTCGGCTTCGACCGCTCCAACGTGACCGAGAAGACCGCTGCCGAGCTCTGTGCCCAGCAATGAATCGAGGTGGCATGGCACTTGCCATGCCGTTCCCTGCGTAGTCCGATTATTCAGGTCGAACCCATGGGTGAATTGATACCGTTGTTACTGCAAGGCGCCTGGATCACCATCCAGGTCACCTTCTTCGGCTCGCTGCTGGCCATCGTCGCCGCGATCCTCGCCGCCCTCGGCCGGCGCTCGTCCTGGCGGCCCCTGAGCTGGTTCTGCGTGGCCTACATCGAGCTGTTCCGCGGCACCTCGCTGCTGGTGCAGCTGTTCTGGCTGTTCTTCGTGCTGCCACTGCCGCCTTTCAATCTCGAAATGAGCTCCTACACCGTGGCGATCGTCGGCCTCGGGCTGCACATCGGTGCCTATGGCGCCGAAGTGATGCGCGGCGCTATCAGCTCGGTCGCCAAGGGCCAGTACGAAGCCTGCACAGCCCTCAACATGTCGTCGGCCACGCGCTTTCGCCGGATCATCCTGCCCCAGGCCCTGCTGGCGGCGATCGCGCCGGGCACCAACTTGTTGATCGAGCTGCTCAAGAACACCTCGCTGGTGTCGCTGATCACCCTGTCGGACCTGAGCTTCCGCGCCCGCCAGCTGGACCAGGCGACCTTCCAGACCCTGGAGATCTTCAGCCTCACCCTGCTGCTGTACTTCGTCCTGGCGCAGGTCATCAACTTCACCATGCGCGCCGTCGAACGACGCCTGGGCCGTGGTCGCCTGCGGGGGAGCCTGTCATGAACGTCTGGGACTGGAACTACGTCGCGCAGATCCTGCCCGACCTGCTGCAGGCTTCGCTCAAGACCCTGGGCATCACCCTGGTGGGCTTTCTGATCGCCATCGTCCTTGGCCTGTTCCTGGCCATCGGCCGGCGCAGCCGGCAGGTGTGGATCGCCTGGCCGGTGACTTTGGTGATCGAGTTCATCCGCAGCACGCCGCTGCTGATCCAGGTGTACTTCCTGTACTACGTGCTGCCCAACTACGGCGTGAACATGACTGCCATGCAGGCGGGCATCCTCGGCATCGGCCTGCACTATGCCTGCTACATCGCCGAGGTCTACCGTGGCGGGCTCGATGCCGTGCCGCGCAGCCAGTGGGAAGCGGTGGTGGCGCTGAATTTCGCGCCCTGGACAGCCTACCGCACGATCATCCTGCCCCAGGCGATCCGACCGATCCTGCCGCCGCTGGGCAACTACCTGATCGCCATGCTCAAGGACACCCCGGTGTTGTCGGCCATCACCGTGGTGGAAATCATGCAGCAGGCCAAGAACGTCGGTTCCGAGAGCTTCCGCTACCTGGAGCCGATCACCCTGGTCGGTCTGTTCTTCCTGGCCTTGAGCGTCGCTCTGGCCTATCTGGTTCGGCGCCTTGAAGTGCGCCTGGAGTTACGCTAATGATCGCGCCTGTCTCGAACCTCGCCACTGTCACCACCAGCCCCCTGCAGCGGGACCACGCCATGCCAGCACCGGCCATTGCCCAGCCAATCGTCAGCTTCCGCGACGTGACCAAGCGCTACGGCAGCTTCACCGTGCTCGATGGTCTCAACCTGGATATCGCCCCTGGAGAGAAGGTGGCGATCATCGGCCCCAGCGGCTCGGGCAAGTCGACCCTCCTGCGCGTGCTGATGACCCTGGAAGGCATCGACCAGGGCACGATCGAAGTCGACGGCGAATCGCTGACGCACATGCCCGGGCGCAACGGCGGCCTGGTCACGGCCAGTGAACGCCATGTGCGCAAGGTGCGCTCGAAGATCGGCATGGTGTTCCAGAGCTTCAACCTGTTCCCGCACATGAGCGCCCTGCAGAACGTCATCGAGGCGCCGGTGCAGGTGCTCGGCATCAAGCCCGCCGAGGCCCGCGAGCGGGCTGCCGAGTTGCTGGAGATGGTCGGCCTGGGCAACAAGTTCGATCACTACCCGTCGCAGCTTTCCGGCGGCCAGCAGCAACGCGTGGCGATCGCCCGGGCCCTGGCCATGCGGCCGAAGGTGATGCTGTTCGACGAAGTGACCTCGGCCCTGGACCCCGAGCTGTGCGGCGAGGTGCTCAACGTGATCCGCCGGCTCGGCAGCGAGCACAACCTGACCATGCTCATGGTCACCCACCAGATGGGCTTCGCCCGCGAGTTCGCCGACCGGGTGTGCTTCTTCTACAAAGGCCAGATCCACGAGCAGGGCACGCCAGCGCAGGTGTACGAGAATCCCCAGCAGGAGAGGACCCGGGCGTTTCTCAGTGCGGTACGGGAAGCGAACTGACCGGGACGTGGGGCTGCATTGCTACACACAGCTTAAGAGGCTGGCACTGAGGCTTGCCCCACGAGTTTGCCCTTTATAGGCGCCGAATCACGTGATGACTCGTCGATACTGCTGCCTGGGGCTACGGGGCGATGCGGGATCGGTCATTTCGATCAAGCCTGCCGCAAGGGCAGGCTTGAGGTAGTTCTTGTTGAACGTCGGACGATACGAAAGCCCCAAGCGTTGCATGAGCTCGTTGGCCTTCAACGCCACACCGGGTTGTAACTGCTGGATCAGACGCGCTACTTGATCGCTTACTTGATCGCTTTCATGGGCCTCGACCAGCGCTTGGCGTAACGCTTGCAACATGAACTCCACGAACGGGGTCGCCTCGGCCGCCTGATCAGCTGCCGCGAGCGCGCTGTAGTAAGCATCCTGTTGCGCACATATCACTGTTTCCACCGGTAGGTATGCCAGCACCGGACGCCAACGACTAAGGATCAAGGTCTGCCATAATCGTCCCATGCGTCCATTTCCGTCGGCGAACGGATGAATGAACTCGAATTCGTACTGAAACACACAGCTGGCAATCAAGGGGTGCCAGTCGCTTTGCCCGAGCCAATGAAGAAGGTCTTGTATCAGCATCGCCACACGACTGGCCGGTGGCGCCATATGCAGCAGGCGCGCTCCGCGATAGATGCCTACTCCGCCCTGACGGAAATGCCCGGCATCCTCGATCAGGCCACTCATCAGCAAGCCATGAGCAGCCAGCAGATCGGCCTGGCGATCTGGCCGCCACGTGGACATCGCATCATAGGCGGCGAACGCATTCCGCACCTCCTGGATCTCACGTGGCAGCCCCAGTACCTGCTTGCCATCCAGTAACGCCGTCACCTGCTCCACACTCAGCGTGTTGTTCTCTATGGCCAGCGATGCCTGGATGGTGCGTATACGGTTGCCTCGTCGCAGTTGTGGCGTAAGCACGTCATCACGAGACGCCGCCAACAGCCCCACATGTTCGCTGATCTGTGCAACCAGCCCCAGCATGCGTGGTGTCAAGGTCAACGGCGGCAGGTAGTTACTCATGCATGCAGTTCCATAAGCGTGGGATGCCTGACAATAGCGGGACGGAGATAGGGTATGCCAACGACTGCTACCCAACGATTGCCGTCACCTTATCCACTGGCATGGTCGGGGTAAAGGCGAGCGCATTGGTTCACGAATTCCTGAACTGATTATTTGCCTCCAGCGATTTTTCCCAACGGCAACCCTCACCAGAATCGCCTCACCAACAATCACAATAATCGTGAGGCCACGCCCGTGGACCAGACCCTCCAGGTACGCCAGGCTGGCGCCGACCTCGTCGCCGCCTTCGCCAGCAACGATACCGCCCGCTACTTCGCCTGCTTCAGCGAAGACGCCACCTTCCTCTTCCACAGCCTGCCGCAACCGCTGCTATCGCGCCGTGCCTATGAAACCTTATGGGCGCAGTGGCAGGCCGAGGGCCTCACCGTGCTCGAATGCCGCTCCGACAATGCCCATGTCAGCCTGCAAGGCGAGGTGGCGGTGTTCATGCACGACGTGGCCACGCGCATCCGCATCGCTGGCCAGGAACACCAACTGGCCGAGCGCGAGACCATCGTCCTGCGCCGCCACGGCGAACGCTGGCTGGCCTGCCACGAGCATTTGTCGGTCGCCTCCTAGCTGACGTTTTCCGCGGCCTTGCCGCACTGCCAACGCAACCACAAGAGGGTCCGCGCCCCGGCGCCGACCTACAACAACCGCGCTGGAGCCTTGCCATGAGCCACTCGACCGGTATCGAGACCAACGGCGTCGAACAGATCCCCGACGATCAACGCGACGCCTCCCCACTGGACCTGTTCCGCCTGATCTTCGGCGGGGCCAACACCTTCGCCACTGCCGTGCTCGGCAGCTTCCCGGTATTGTTCGGCCTGTCGTTCCAGGCCGGGGCCTGGGCGATCCTGCTCGGCGTCGGCATCGGCGCACTGATCCTCGCCCCCATGGGCCTGTTCGGCGCACTCAACGGCACCAACAACGCAGTATCGTCCGGTGCGCACTTCGGCGTGCACGGGCGTATCGTCGGGTCGTTCCTGTCGCTGCTCACCGCCGTGGCGTTCTTCTCCCTCTCCGTGTGGAGCTCCGGCGATGCCCTGGTGGGCGGCGCCAAGCGCCTGGCCGGGCTGCCGGAAACCGACCTGACCCTGGGCCTGGCTTACGGTCTGTTCGCGGTACTGGTGCTGGTGGTGTGCATCTTCGGTTTCCGCTTCATGCTCTGGGTGAACAAGATCGCCGTGTGGGCCTCGAGCCTGCTGTTCCTGCTCGGCATCGTCGCCTTCGCCGGCCCTTTCGACATGGGCTTCGCCGGCAGCGTCAGCCTCGGCCAGGCCGGTTTCTGGGCGGCGTTCGTCGGCGCGGCGATCCTGGCCATGAGCAATCCGGTGTCGTTCGGCGCCTTCCTTGGCGACTGGTCGCGCTACATCCCCCGCGAAACGCCCAAGGCACGCATCATGCTGGCGGTGATCGCTGCCCAGGCCGCGACGCTGATCCCCTTCCTGTTCGGCCTGTGCACGGCCACCTTGGTGGCCAGCCAGGCCCCCGACTACATCGCCGCCAACAATTATGTCGGCGGCCTGCTGGCGATCTCACCGAGCTGGTTCTTCCTGCCGGTTTGCCTGATCGCGGTGATCGGCGGCATGTCCACCGGTACCACGGCGCTGTACGGCACCGGGCTGGACATGTCCAGCGTGTTCCCCCGCCTGCTCAGCCGCGCCGGTGCCACCCTGCTGATCGGCGTGGCGGCGATCGCCTTCATTTTCATCGGCCGCTTCACCTTCAACCTGGTGCAGAGCGTGTCCACCTTCGCCGTGCTGATCATCACCTGCACCAGCCCCTGGATGGTGATCATGATCATCGGCCTGGTCACCCGCCGTGGCTTCTACCATGCCGACGACCTGCAGGTGTTCACCCGCGGCCAACGCGGCGGCCATTACTGGTTCCACCACGGTTGGAACTGGCGCGGCATGGGCGCCTGGGTCCCCAGCGCGGCGGTGGGCCTGTGCTTCGTCAACCTGCCAGGGCAGTTCGTCGGCCCGCTCGGCGCGCTTGCCGGCGGCATCGACCTGAGCCTGCCGGTCACACTGGGCCTGGCTGGCGTGCTGTACCTGGCCCTGCTCAACCTGTTCCCTGAACCCGCCGGCGTCTATGGCCCGAATGGACCGCGCTGGGTGCGTTGCAAACATGCACCGTCGACGCCTGTGACCACCGCCGAAATGGCCTGACTGGAATCCGACCATGACCACACCTCACTACATCGACGGCCGCTGGGTCGAAGGCCAGGGCAACGATTGCCTCACCGTGCATGACCCATCGCTTGGCCAACCGTTCGCCGAGCTGATGTCGGCGAGCACCGCCCAGGTCGACCAGGCCGTGGTGGCGGCGCGCCGTGCCCTGGCGTCCTGGAAGAACGTCGCCGCCAGCGAGCGTGCCCGCTACCTGCGTGGCTTCGCCGAGCAGTTGGGCCAGCGCCGCGAAGCGCTGATCGCCCTGCAGATTCGCAACAACGGCAAGCCACGCCACGAAGCCGAGATCGACCTGGACGACGCCGTGGCCACCTTCGGCTACTACGCCGACCTTGCCGAACGACTGCCGCAAAAGAACCGCGACGTCCCCCTCGCCGCCCCGGGCTTCACCGCCCGCACGCGCCTGGAGCCGGTCGGCGTGGTCGGTTTGATCGTGCCGTGGAACTTCCCCTTGGTGACCAGCGCCTGGAAACTCGCCCCGGCCCTGGCCGCCGGCTGCACCGTGGTGCTCAAGCCGTCGGAGATCACCCCGCTGATCGAGCAGGCCTACGGCCAGATCGCCGATACGCTGGGCCTGCCCGCCGGCGTGCTCAACATCGTCAACGGCAAGGCCGAGACCGGCGCGGCATTGAGCAACCACAACGGCCTGGACAAGCTGTCGTTCACCGGCAGCAACGGCGTCGGCAGCCAGGTCATGCGCGCCGCCGCAGCCCAATGCCGCCCGGTGACCTTGGAGTTGGGCGGCAAGTCCGCGATCGTGGTGTTCGACGACTGCGACCCGGACCAGGCCGTGGAATGGATCGTCGCCGGCATCACCTGGAACGCTGGGCAGATGTGCTCGGCCACCTCGCGGCTGCTGGTGCAGGACGGCATCGCCGACACCCTGCTGCCACGCCTGCAAGCGGCCCTGGAACGGATGCGGGTCGGCAACCCACAGGCCGAGGACGTGGCGATGGGGCCGTTGACCAGCCAGGCGCAATGGCTGAAGGTCGCCGGCTACTTCGCCACCGCCCGCGAGGAAGGCCTGCGCTGCCTCGCCGGCGGCCAGGTGCTGGACCGCGAAGGCTGGTTCGTTAGCCCGACGCTGTACGTGGACGTGCCCGAGAACAGCCGCCTGTGGGTCGAGGAAATCTTCGGCCCGGTGCTGTGTGCCCGGCGCTTTGCCACCGAGGCGCAGGCCATCGCCCAGGCCAACGACAGCCGCTTCGGCCTGGTCGCCACCGTCTGCAGCGCCGACCTCGAACGCGCCGAGCGCGTGGCCGATGCGCTGGAAGTCGGCCATGTGTGGATCAACTCGGTGCAGGCGGTGTTCGTCGAGACTTCGTGGGGCGGCACCAAGGGCAGCGGCATCGGCCGTGAACTCGGGCCCTGGGGGTTGTCGGCGTATCAGTCGGTGAAGCATGTGACGCGCTGTCTTGGCTGATCGCTGACACGACGCCCCCTTGTCGACAGTTGTCGCGAGGGGCTTTTACGTTACGCTCAGCGGGTATTCCCCCGCGAAAGCGACAGTACCGTCACCACAAAAGCCTGGTGTTCCAGGTGACTTTTACCCACCGTCGGAAAGTCCCACCCCTGGTAGCCCCAACAACCACAACACCAGGCCAGACCTCCCATGCACCCGCAACGCACCACCCTGCACAACGAACTGCACGCCCGCCCGTCGCTGTATTTCGACGAGCCGGCCCATGTCCATCACCTGGCCCTGCTGGGCGACGATGCCGCCTGCCAGGCCCTGTTGCAGCGCTGCTGCCCGGGCGCCTTCGACAGCGAGGCGGTCCAAGGCATCACCCGGCTGGACGGTCATCCGTTCAAGTGGGAGCGCCATGCCGAGTTCTTCACCCTGACCCTGGTCGTACCCTGCGCCACCCATGATGCGAGCTGGCAGTCCTTGCCCCAGGTGCTCGCCGAGGCCATCGCGCCGCAGGCGGCACAGGTGATCAACGCGGTACAGGTGCTGGTACGCGGCGAGCAGGACCTGGACCTGACCCGCTACGGCTTCAAGGACCCCTGCGGCTCCTGCGTCGGCGGTGGCGACGCGGTGGTGTGGAGCGACTTTCGCCTGACCGACGATGGCACCAACCGCCTGTTGTTCGTCAACCGGCGGCTCAATGCCTACCGCCAGGGCCGGATGATCCGTCGCCTGCTGGAAATCGAGACCTACCGCATGATGGCCTCGCTGACCCTGACCGACGCCAAGGCCCTCGGCCAGGAGCTGGACGCCTTCGACAGGACCCTGGTCAGCCTCTCCGAACGCAGCGCCAGCGTCGCCGGCCATGACTCCAAGGCCCTGCTCGAAGCCATCGCCCACCTCTCGCGGCAGGTGGTCAGCCGCACCGTGAAGACCCGCCACCGCTTCGGCGCCACCCAGGCCTATGCGCAACTGGTGTTCGAGCGCCTGGGTGAATTGCGCGAAACCCACGTGGGCGACTGCCAGCGCCTGGGGGTGTTCATCGAGCGGCGTTTCAAGCCGACCGTGCGCTACTGCGCCGCCACCGAACAGCGCCTCGAGCAGCTGGCCAAGAACGTGGCCAACCTGGGCGACCTGCTGCAGGCGCGGGTGCAGGTGGAGATGGAAGAGCAGAATGCCGAGATCCTGCGCAGCCTCAATGCCCGGGCCGATGCCCAGGTGAAGATCCAGCGGGCGGTCGAGGGGCTGTCGATCATCGCCATCACCTACTACCTGCTGAGCCTGTTCAAGCTGCTGTATGGCGGGCTGAATGTACTGGGGGCGGGGCTGACGGCGCGCGAAGCGCTGCTGGGGATGGCGCCGGTGGTGGCGCTGGTGCTGCTGGTGATCCTGCGGCGGATCAGGCAGGCCAAGCAGCATTGAGGATGGCGGGGCTGCATATGCGGACCATCACCGGCAAGCTCATAGAACAAACGCTAACTCATTGATTTAGCAGGGACCTGTGGGGGCTTGTCCGGGACACCGCATGTCTCGGACGAGACCAAAGGCGCGGCCTTGAGCTAGGCCCCAGGGATCAATCGGCGTATCAGTCGGCAAACATATAACACGCTGTCCAGGCTGATCCCTGACACGGCGAAAGCCCCTTGTCGGCTGTGGTCGCGAGGGGGGGTTGCTACCGCAGGTTCGCCAGCTAGTGTCCATGAAATCTATACAATCCTACCGCGGTGCAGAGTAGGACAAGCCCACTCAGCATGATCACCTCCCCAGCAAGCAGACGCCGCTTGAGGTCTGCGGGAAAACAACGTAATTCATGCGCATCAAGCTCCCCTCGCCTGATATGCCTTCCAGGCCATGCCAAAACCCCGCTGATCATGCCCAACAAAATCCATCGAGAACCAAAGGCAGTAGTACCCCAAATACCCTTCTGGAGCTCCAGCCAACTGCTGCTGCGTAAGGCTGCCATGGCTCTCTCGAAATCACTCCCCCAAGCGAATCTGGCGATCATGGCCATTCCAATCAAAAAGCTGATAGCTGGTACTAAAAGTACGATCATCTGATAGCTCACCGGCCAATTGCGCGGATTGGGGATCAATGTGGCATCCATTCGTAAATGACCTCCCCTGCAGTCTCTCCAATCTCGTTACCTAGCGTTCCCCCACAAACGAAGCACCGCCCCCAGTGGCCAAACCACAAACCGCACGTCCATAAATACCGAAAACCACGCATATCGCGCTCACTGCTTTACCACCGAAAAATCCACCTGCGGCGCCGCCCGCCAACCCTCCAGAAAAGCTCCCAGTCTCGGTGAACCGAATCCCCCTGCCAGGCACGCCTCCTGCACTTTCAAATAGGACGAAGTTGTCCCCAACCCAATCGCCACATACCCACCACATTTCAAATACCACGCCGTCTTCGCCACTTCTTCCAAATGCGTCGCATACCCCAGCCTTAAGGCCACGGGCCAGTCACTGAGATCAATCATATGGATCTCTGTATCAGCACAACATCATACTCGGGATACTGTACGCGTCACCTCGAAGTGAATCATATTCGAAAGCTATATTTTTCCAAGCTTGATCAGCGCGCCCCCAAGATCAGCCATCCCGCACCGAGAAATTCCATATAGAACGCCCATTTCAGACGCCGTTTAAAAAGGGTGGAAAGTTCCGATTACCCTCCCGATCTAGCCACCCCTGCCGAAGTGCCAATTTCGGCCATAGTGCACCAACTAACATAGCACTCACAATAAAAACTCTCGACTTCAGTGTTAAGGTACTCCACGTTCTTATTTCTTCATGAAGTCCTTTACTTCGCTGGAAGGACGCGCACATCACATCGAAATGACGTGTACTCGCAATGTACCCGAAGACTCCCAGCCCTGAAAGCAAGAGCAGAAGCGGAGCCAGCAAAAAGCAAGCTTGAAAACTACTGGCCAATTGGAAGGATCAATCAAGGAGCGCCTCATAAGTCAGTTCACCCACCCCGGCGTTTCAAAGGTTTTCATACAGAGCCTAACGCCCAACTGCCTGGATCAATCCAATAATCCACAAATCAGCTCACCCATTCACACCCAGCATTCGCCACCTTTGCTGAGAGAAAAACCATATGCATTTCCACATAACGGAGTCCAAACTCATCCTGCAAGGCAAGGAACCAGACTACCATTAGCGAGCGAAGTCATAAGACACCCCACCCCAAAATTCCGTACACGATCGCTGACCATGTCAGACCTAAAGCCAAAAGCCAAAATGCGACTTTAACCCTACGTCTCAGATAGGAAGGGAATTGCTTATTGTCCTCCGGATCAAGCAATCCTCTGCGCATTCCCCATTCTGGCCATATGAGCATCATGCTTGAGCCCGCAACCGCCAAACTTCGAAGTTCCAGACTCAACGCGCTCGAAGCCCTAACGTCCTCTAGAAAACCTTTACTATTTCTCAGCGAGGCGCACATCACGTCAAAATGACGCGTTCCGGCGATATGAGCGAGAACTGAAAGGCCTCCCACACACAACACCATCGGTCCAAGCAATACAGCCAGCTTGACATATAGCATTCAACCCACCAGATCAGTCATAAAGATTTTCATAAACGACTTCCCCTGTAGCCCCGCCCACTCTTTCCATCATTAAGCCTCCAGAGAGGGAGCCGCCACCAACTAATGCAATCCCGCAGATGGCTCTTCCCCAGGGCCCAAACGTACATACAGCGCTGATCGCAGCCTTCCCAAACGCGGCACCTGCCATACCACCCACCAACCCTCCAGAAAAGCTCCCAGTCTCGGTGAACCGAATTCTCCTGCATTCCTCCGTCTCCCCTGCCCTACAAACCTCCTGCACTTTCAAGTAGGACGAAGTTGCCCCCAATCCAATAGCCACATACCCACCATATTTCAAATACCGCGCCGTCTTCGCCACTTCTTCCAAATGCGTCGCATACCCCGGTATCTGCCCCGGCCCACCGGCCTTTTTCCAGTGATGCACCACACGCTTGGACGAAATCCCAAGATCCCGGCGCAGCCTGTCGTAAGTGCCCAGGTTCAACCGCTTGTGCAGGAACGCAGTACTCAATTGCGCGCTGAGCTGCTGATACAGCGCCTGGCGCGATGCGAAGAATTCCGGGCTTCTGAGGTGCCCATGCAAGGCAAACTGCCGTTGGTGCAGCGCCTCGATGCCCTTGAGCGTGTCCTTGACCTGCCCAAGCCCCTTTTCCAGCATGTCCTTGCCCACGCCCATCGAGGTGCTCGCCCCACTCAGCACCCCGGCAATCTCCCCGATATGCGCCATCATGAAATTGGCCTCCTCCTCGCTGAGGATCGCCAACGACTCCCGTGCATGCTCGGCCGCGCGCATCAGGTCGGCTTCCTCGCGGGTACAGGCATGGTGGTTGTCGGGGTCGCCGATGACGAAGATCTCGCCGGCCTTGAAGCCCTGCTCGAAGGTGGGATTAAGCCGTTGGATACGGGCGATGGGCAGCGTCTGGTCCTGCTCCAGCAACCGGCTCAGCAGTTGTGGGCCAGACATGCTGCGGGGGACGATGTAGAAGCCGGGCTCGAGCGCGACCGGCGATGAGGTGATGCCCGCCGGTGCCTGCACGGCGGACACTGCCTGCGTGCTGGCGGCAGCGTGCGCCGAACGGGCAGTGGGCGTGACACCGCCCAGCGAACGGCTGGACGGTACCTCGCCATGCAAGGGCGCCACCACCCTGTTGCGGCCACTGGGGCATCCACACGCGACCAGCGAGCCATCCATCGCCAATGGCTGGCCATTGGAAATCCACCCGAGATAGCCCTCCACGACGATTCCAGGTTCGCCACACAGGGGGCATTCAGTGGTTGCATCCCCAACCCGCAGGACCTTGCGCCCCTCGCAGAAATAGCCCTCGCCACTGGCGATGCAGATCGCCCCCGTCGTGGTGATGTCACCGTCTACTGCCTGGCCTCTGCCCTCGAGACTGACGCGGTACATAGGCAGGTTCCTTTGCCTGGAAAAGCTCCGAAACCTAACAGGTGCAAGCGGGCCTGTTGCCTGGGCGCTGACAAAAGAGACCTTTCCTACGCCACGCAGAAAGTATTCTCGCAGGATCGGCTCCCATGGCGTCTGAGTCGATCACACATGATGTGATTTGCCGAGCCTTGTGGGGCCTTGCCCCACGAATGGGCTCCCTCGCGTCCTGTCTCGGAAATACGTTCGCTTTTGGCGAGTGGCTTGGGTGTTCGGTCAAGGCGCCGCCAAAAGCGAACAACTTATCTCCGAGACAGGGCACTAGGATGACAACCTTGAGCTGACTGGCATTAGCCCCCTACTTCACGCCGACTGCCCAGGCTCCTGCAACAACACCATGCTCTGCGGCGACGACAAGGCGATGCCCTCGTCACGCAAGCGCCCGAGCACGGTGAACAGCAGGTCGCTGCGTGTGCCCGACACCTGCCGTGGGCTGGCCACGTAGCCACTGACGCTGAGCACCATGCCGCTGGCGGTGATGTCCTTGAACGACACCGACGTCGCGGGCGCATCGAGGATCGACTCGTGCTCGTGATAAGCCGCCAGCAGCAGTTCGCGCACCTTGTTGGCGTCGGTATCCAGCGGCAGGGTCAGGGTGATACCGACCACGCCCAGGGCATTGCCCATGGTCACGTTGCGCACGTTCTGCGAGATGAACTGGGAGTTGGGCACGATCACCGTGGAGCGGTCGGACATCTGGATCTCGGTGGCACGCACGTTGATCCGGCGGATATCCCCCTCGACCCCGGCCAGGCTCACCCAGTCGCCCACCTTGACCGGGCGCTCGGTGAGCAGGATCAGGCCAGAGATGAAGTTCTGCACGATCTGCTGCAGGCCGAAACCGATACCCACCGACAGGGCACTGACCACCCAGGTCAGGCTCGTCAGGTTGATGTGCAGGGTCGACATCACCAGCATGGCCAGGAACAAAAAGCCCAGGTAGCCGACCAGCGTCACCAGGGAGGCGCGCATGCCAGCGTCCATGTCGGTCTCCGGCAGCAGGCGCTCGCTCAGCCAGCGCTTGAGCACACGAAGACCGAACATGCCGCCGATGAACATGGCCACGGCCAGGAAGATGTCCTGGGGCACGATGTTCAGGTTGCCGAGGACCTTGCCACCGCTCCCGTCCCATTCCCCCAGGCTCAACAGCAGCTCGCCGGGGCTGGTGCCCGACGGCATGAAGGCGAACAGCGCGGCGACGAACAGCAACAAAGTGCGGCCGATACCCGCCAGGATGGTGCTGGCCTGGGCCTGGTGGCGCTGCTGCAGGCCCAGGGCCGAAGCCAGGGCCAGGCCGCCAGGCTGGCGCGGCGAGAGCAGGTTTTCGCAGAGATCGCCGAACAACGTGATGAGCAGGTAGGCGCAAGTAGCTACCACGCTGATCCACAGGAGCTTGGCAGTGAGGAAGTAGGCCAGGGTCAGGTAGCCGGTGAGCAGCGCCAGCAGGATCAGGCCGACCCACACCAGGCTCACGAACGGGATCAACCCAGCCAGCCCAGGCGGGCGCGCCAGGCCATGCTGGCGCCGGGTGCGGCTGTAGCGCACCAGGGCCGCGACGAAAATCAGCGACACCACCAGGGCGGTCAGGCCGTTGGTGGCCACGGTGAGCGCCAGGCTGGTGCCGATCACGCTGTTGATGCGCTCCTGGGTCAGCAGCACCATCAGGGCCAATGCCAGCAGCGGTGGGAACCAGCCCAGGGCACGGGCGATCTCGTCGGGGATCGGCGGCAAGCGCCAGGTGGGGCGTTGCAGCATCAGCATGGCGCGGCCAAGGCCGGAGATGAAGGCGCTGAACACCACCAGGGTGAGGATGTGGTTGGTCAGGCTGGCGATGTCGGCGCCCAGCTCGGCGCTGCTCTCCAGGCCCCAGCGCACCAAGGACACCGCGCCGCCGATGGTGGCCAGGGTGGCCAGGCTGACACCCACGGCCAGGGCGCTGCGGCGCAGTCGGCCCTCGGGTAGCCAGCGGATCGTGGCGTCGGCCAGCAGGCGTTCGACCATCCGCCGGAGCAAGGTCCAGACCAGCACCGCGATCACCAAGCTGGCGACGAACAGCCAGCGCTGCCCGGCACTGAAAGCGCTGGCCACGGCATCCGCCGCCTCGCCGCGCAGGCTGCGCAGGCGCGCCAGGTCCTCGTCGGTAGGGCGGATCAGGCTCGACCAGAACGCCGGGCTCAGGGGGCTGGCGGCACGGCTTGTGACCTGCGAGTTGAACAGGCTGCGGCGCAGGTTGACGATCTGTGTCGACAGGTCGCGGGCCGACTGGGTCAGCTGGGTGGCCTGCGTCTGCTGGGCGAGCAGGGATTTCTTCTCGTCCTCCAGCTGCTTGCGCTGGCGGGTGATGCTCTCGGCCTCGTCCGGCAACACCGGGCCGAGGACCTTGAGCTGGTCGTCCAGGCGCTCCACGTCGGTGGTCCGCAACGTGCCCAGGGCGTCAGCCTGGCGCTGGACCTGCAAGGCGGCCTGGCGCAACTGCGACAGCAGGTCGTCGTTGGCATTGCTGGTAACGCCCTGGCGAATCTGGTCGAGCCGGTCGCCCAGTTGCTCCAGGCTGGCGTTTTCATCCAGCACCGACAGCTCCGCCGGCGCCAAAGGCGCTGCCGACGCCGACCAGGCCGGTGTCGCCACGCACAGGAGCAAGGCCAGCAGGCCGATGCATAAATGGTCAAGGCTCAAGCGCCTCATCCGAATTCCCCTATTGATAAGCTCTGTTGCGCGGGAATTCTACGCTGCTCGTGATGATCAGGTGAGTGCCGTTTCTCGCTCCAGCAACTGCCGTTTGCGCTCCACGCCCCAGCGATAGCCGCTGATGTCGCCATCACGGCGCACCACCCGGTGGCAGGGGATGGCCACGGCGATGTGGTTGGCCGCGCAAGCCTGGGCCACGGCGCGCACTGCCTTGGGCGCACCGATGCGTTCGGCGATCTCGGTGTAGCTGACCCGGCTGCCGGCCGGCACTTCGCGCAGGGCCTGCCAGACCCGCTCCTGGAATGCCGTGCCCTGCACATCCAGCGGCAGGTCCAGGCCCAGGGCGGGCGCCTCGACGAAGCCCACCACTTCGGCGACCAGGCGCTCGAAACCGGTGTCCGCGCCAATCAGCCGTGCCTTGGCGAACTGGTCCTGCAGGTCTTGCAACAACTGTTCAGGGTCATCGCCCAGCAGGATGGCACAGATGCCTCGCTCGCTCTGCGCCACGAGGATCGCGCCCAGCGAGCACTGGCCGATGGCGAAGCGGATGGTCGCGCCTTCGCCACCGGCGCGGTATTGCCGTGGGCGCATGCCCAGACGCTGGTCGGCGTTTTCGTAGAAGCGGCTGTTGGAGTTGTAGCCAGCGTCGTAGATGGCCTCGGTGACCGTGCTGCCTTCAGCGTCGAGCCGCTGGCGCAGGCGCCGGGCGCGGAAGGCCGAGGCATAGGCCTTGGGCGTCAGGCCGGTCTCGGCCTTGAACAGGCGGTGCAGGTGAAAGGGGCTGACGGCGAGCGCGGTGCCGAGCTGCTCGAGGCTTGGGGGCGTCTCGCTGGCCTCGATCAGGCGGCAGGCGCGGGTCACCAGTTCGGTACGGCGTCCATTCGGGTCGGCCATGGCGTTCATGCAACGCTTGCAGGCACGGTAGCCGGCAGCCTCGGCGCTGGCGGCATCGGCGAAGAACTCGACGTTTTCGCGCTTGGCCAGGCGCGAGCTACAGCCGGGGCGGCAGTACACGCCGGTGGTGCGCACGGCGTAGACGAAGTGGCCAACGGCCTCGGTATCACGGGCCTGCACGGCGAGCCAGCGTTCGTGGTCGGAGGCATAGGTGGGGGCAGGCTTCATGGGGAGGTCTCCTTGCGGTTGATGGCACTAGCCTGGCAGGCCTGGCTTGGGCCATCACTCCGATTCTTGCCGGTGAATCTTCGGTGTCTGCATCTGGAAAGCAATGGGGCTGCCGTGCAGCCCATCGCCGGCAAGCCGGCTCCCACCGGATGGAGTCGATCCTCAAAGACCATGTGGGAACCGACTCCATAGCGTCCTCTGCATGGCACATGATGCGTGAACACCGCCGAACCCTGTGGGAGCCGGCTTGCCGGCGATGGGGCGCGAAGCGGCCCCAACTCCCCAGCCTGAAATCCGCCACTCCCCTGGCCCGCACTAGGCCCGCCACAGGTACCAGGCCGCCACTGTCCGGTACGGGCTCCAGCCACCACCCAGCGAGCGCAACTGCGCCGGTGTCGGCGCCTTGTCCAGGCCTTTCATCCGACGATACCCCTCACGCACGCCAAAGTCGTCCACCGGTAGGATGTCGGAGCGCTCCAGGCAATAGATCAACAGCATCTCGACCGTCCAACGCCCGACGCCACGCAGGGGCACCAGGCGCTCGATCAACGCATCGTCATGCAGGGACAACGCCTCCTCGCGGCTCGGCACGATGCCCTCCAGGCTCGCCTGGGCGATGCCTTGGAGGGTCGCAAGCTTGCTGGCAGAAAAGCCGCAGGCCCGCAGCGTCTCGGGCGCGGTCGCCAGCAGTTGCCCAGGGCTGGGGAACGCCACGTCGGGAAACAGCGCCAGCAGCCGCCCGAGGATCGCCTCGGCCGCCCGCGCATGCAGTTGCTGGTAAGCGATGGCCCGCACCAAGGCCTCGTATGGCTCGCGCCCTGGCATCGCCGCATGCTGGCAAGGACCGATCGCGGCGATGTGCCGCGCCCAGTCAGGGTCCAGGGAGGCAAGAAAGTCCGTAGCCTCGCGGTAGGCCTCGGGCGACAGATCGGCCAGGATCATGGCGTGGTACCTGTGGGTGTTGGGGAACAACCAGCTTAGCCCAACCGCTCATCGGGCAAACGCCGGATCTTGCGCGGCAAATTCCCGGCACGCCATTGCTCTGCGACCAATGGCCCGCATAGAATTGAGAACTATTAGCAAACGCACCTCCATCCGGAACCAGGGTTTTCGACACGATGCAGATGAACGACACGCTCAAGCCGTCCGAGGTCGATCTGCTCTATCAAACCCACCACGCCTGGTTGCGCGGCTGGCTGCGAGCACGGGTCGGCTGCCGGGAGAATGCCGCCGACCTGGCCCAGGACACCTTCGTGCGCTTGCTGCGTGCACGCCAGCCTTCACCCCTGAAGGAACCCCGCGCCTACCTGAGTAGCATCGCCCGGGGCCTGATGATCGACCAGTTCCGCCGCCGCGCCCTGGAGCGCGCCTACCAGGAAAGCCTGGCCAGCCTGCCCGAGGGCGAAGCGCCCAGCGAGGAACACCGGCTGGTCATCCTCGACACCCTCGAACGCCTCGACCAAGCCCTGCACCAGCTCAAGCCACGGGCACGCCAGGCGTTCCTGCTCGCCCAGCTCGACGGCCTGAGCCTGGTGCAGGTCGCCCAGCGCCTGGGCGTGTCGCGGGCCACCGTTGAACGCGACCTGGCCAAGGCCCTGGGTGTCTGCTACCGGTTGCGCTATGCCGACGCCTGATCGCCACCCAGCCCAGTCCCAGGTCGACCAGGCCATCGACTGGCTGGTGCGACTGCGCTTCGACACGCCCAGTGCGAAGACAGAGCAGCAGTTCCAGCAATGGCTGGCCAGCCATCCGCAGAACGCCGTGGCCTGGCAGCGGGTCAGCCACCTCAGCGACGAGCTGGCGGGCTTGCCCAGCGAGCTGAGCCGACGCACCCTCGAAGGCAGCCGTCGCCAACGCATCGGCCGCCGTGACCACCTCAAGCTACTGGCCGTGCTGGCCGTAGGCGGCAGCCTCGGCTGGACCGCGCGCGAGCCGCTGGGTCTACCAGCGCTGCTGGCCGACTCCAGCACCGGTACCGGCGAGCGACGCAGCCTGCAAGGCAGCGATGGCAGCCGCATCCAGCTCAACACGGCCAGTGCCGTCGACCTGCGCTACAGCGCCGATCAGCGCCTGCTGACACTGGTCAGGGGCGAGGTCAGCCTGGACAGCAACGCCAACGACAACCGGCCGTTCCGCATCGACACCCGCGTCGGCCCCCTGGGAACCCAGGGCGGCCAGTTGCTGCTCCGGGAGAACGACCAGGGCCTGCTGCTGGCGGTGCGCCGCGGCGAAGTCACGCTGTTCCCCTCCTCTGCTTCGCCGCGCCTGGTGCGCAGCGGCGAGGTCCTGCAAGTGTCGCCGTCGGGTACGTACCAGGCCGCCGCCCTGCATGGCGACCCCTGGGGCTGGACCGAGGGAGTGCTCAGCGTGCAACGGATGCCGCTGGGCGAGTTCGTCGCGGAGCTCTCGCGCTACCGGCCCGGGCTGCTGCGTTGTGCCCCTGGAGTGGCCGACCTCAGGGTGTCCGGCACCTACCAGTTGGCCGATACCGAGCAGATCCTGTTGCTGCTCGCCCGTAGCCTGCCGGTGCGCGTCGACTACCGCACACGCTATTGGGTGAGCATCGAGGCGGCCTGAAAAAATTTTGAAAATAAATGAGGTGGAATCTCATTCTCGTTCGGCCTGAAGGAACAAAGCCCGAAAAGTGGTCTTCACAACCTTCAGGAGCGCTTCATGAGTCACCCCTGTTCCCCCCACAACGACCGGCTGCGCCATGCCGTGCGCGCCGCCGTGCTCGGCTTCGGCCTGGCCGGCGCCTGCTGCCTGCCGGCCCAGGCCCTGGCGGCCCCGGTCAGCCAAGGCCAGCAGATCGACTGGAACATCCCGGCAGGCCCACTGGCCGTCGCGCTGGACCAGATGGCCCGCCAGGGCGGCCTGAACCTGTCGTTCGATGCGAACAGCCTGCAAGGCAAGACCACCGGCGGCGTCCGGGGGCATTACGACAGTGCCCAGGCCTTGTCGATCCTGCTCCAGGGCAGCGACGTGCAAGTGCAGCAGCAAAATGACAAGAGCTTCCTGCTGATCCCCGCAATGGATGTCGGCAGCGCCCTGGAGCTGGGCGCCACCAGCATTTCCAGCAACCGTCTGGGCGAGACCACCGAGCACAGCGGCTCCTACACCACCGGTGCGGTGACCATCGGCAAGGCCCCCCAGAGCCTGCGCCGCACGCCGCAGTCGGTGACCGTGGTGACCCGCCAGCGGATCGACGACCAGAACATCACCAACCTGACCAACCTGCTCGAACAGACCCCAGGCGTGGTGGTCAACCTCACCGACAGCGAGCGGGTGCAGTACTACTCACGTGGCTATGCGATCGATGCCATCCAGTACGACGGCGCCACCGTGGTGCAGAGCAGCGGTGGCGGCTCGTTCATCCAAAGCGATTCGGCGATCATCGACCGCGCCGAAATCCTGCGGGGGGCCACCGGCATGTTGCGCGGCGCCGGCAACCCGTCGGGCACGGTGAACCTGGTACGCAAGCGGCCAACCTACGAGTTCCAGGGCGAAGGCAGCGTGACCCTCGGCTCCTGGGATGCCCAGCGCTACGTCGCCGACCTCTCCGGCCCGCTGACCGAGACGGGCAACGTGCGTGGCCGGGTGATCGCTGTGCATGACGACAAGGATCACTTCCAGGACTCACGCATGGAGCGCAAGGAAGTGTTCTACGGCGTGCTGGCCTTCGACCTGAACGACAGCACCACCCTCACCACCGGCCTCGAATGGACCAAGCTGGACGCCACCGGCGCCTGGGGCAACCTGCCGGCCGACTATGACGGCTCGCCCCTGCCCCTGGGCCGCAGCACCTACCTAGGCGCCGACTGGAACCGCTGGGACCGCAGCAACCTGCAGACCTTCGCCGAGCTGGAGCACCGCTTCGACAACGACTGGAAGCTCAAGCTGATGGCCCAGCGCACCCACTTCGAGCTCGATGACCACGGCTTCAAGCAGACCTACTTCACCCGCGCCAGCGGTGCCGACAACCCGACCAACAACCCGTACCTGATGAACTACCAGGTCACCGAGGGCGATGGCGGCGAAAGCCTGCAGAACAACCTCAGCGCCACCCTCAACGGCCCGTTCGAGCTGTTCGGGCGAACCCACGAACTGATGCTCGGGGTCGAACGCATCCGCAACGACTCCTATGCCTCGGCCACCCATTTCACGCCCTCGGGCCTCTTCGACATCCGCGACTGGGACCCGAAGACCAGCCTGCCGGAGCCGGACATCGACATCACCGCCCACCCGGTGCGCACCCGTACCACCCAGGAAGGTGCCTACGCCACCTGGCGCATCTCCCTGGCCGATCCGCTCACCGCGATCATTGGTGCACGGAACAACTGGTACGACTACGAGCAGGAGAACAACACCAGCGGCAACGGCACGTTCAGCGTCGACAACAAGCTCGTGCCCTACGCCGCGCTGATCTACGACCTGAACGAAAACTTCAGCACCTACGCCAGCTATACCGAGATCTTCAACCCGCAGACCGTGACCGACGTCAGCGGCTCGGTACTCAAGCCAGTCGAAGGCGAGGCCTACGAGACGGGGATCAAGGGCGAGTTCTATGATGGGCGCCTGAATGCGTCGCTGGCGTTCTTCCGTATCTACCAGGTCGGCAACGCCATCGATGACATCGCCTCCGGCATGCCATGTGGCGGCAACACCGGCTACTGCAAGATCGCGGCGGGCAAGAACCGCAGCCAGGGCTTCGAGCTGGAGATCTCCGGCGAAGTGCTGCCGGGCTGGAACGTCACCGGTGGCTACACCTACAACACCACCGAGTACCTGAACGCCCCCAACAACCAGGGCAACGCGATCCGCACCACCGACCCCAAGCGCATGCTCAAGCTGTTCACCAGCTATCGCCTGCCGGGTGAGCTCGACGCCTGGACCATCGGTGGCGGCGTGCAGGCGCAGAGCGACATCTATTCACGCGCCACGGCCAGCTCGCGCGGCGTCAACCCCGACGCCGTGGCCAGCCAGTCGGGCTATGCGGTGTACAATGCCATGGTCAACTACCGCTTCAACGAGCACTACTCGCTGCAGCTCAACGCCAACAACATCTTCGACAAGAAGTACTACCGCCAGGTGGCACCGACCCCGACCGGTTACTACTGGGGCGATCCACGCAATGTGTCGGTGACCTTGCGCGGGAGCTTCTGAGCCTGGCCCATCCAGGGCCAGTGCTTGCAAGGTCTTCTAATGATGAGTCAGGGCAAAACTGGGGGCGCGAAGCGGCCCCAGTGGCGGTATTGGAAGGCACCTCACTCCGCCACCGCCCGCAGCCTCCCCGCCCGCCGATACGACTGCCGGGCAAAGCACACGAACAACCCCGCCATCAGCGCCAGGGCCATGGGCAGCCCGTGGGGCGCCACGTCCATGGCCGCGCCACTGAGCAACGGCCCGACCAGGCTGCCGACACCCCACAGCAAGCCCACGCTGGCATTGGCGGTGACCAGGTCCTGGCCCTTGAAGCGCTGGCCGATCAACACCAGCGCCAGGGTGTAGATGCCCCCGGCCACCGCCCCCAGCAACACCAGCAGCGGCCACAGCAGCCAGGTCATCTGCAGCAGCCACGGCAGGCCGATGCCGATCGCCATGGCCACCAGCCCGCACACCAGGTGCAGCCCGGTACGCTCCACCCGGTCGGCCAGCCAACCCAGGGGCAGTTGGAAGAGCATGTCGCCAGCGAACACCACGGTGACCATCAGCGCCGCCACACCCACCGCGAAACCATGACTGGTGGCGTACACCGGCAGCAGCGACAACACCACCGCATCGAAGAACGAGAAGAACAGCACCGCCACGCACAACGCCGGCGCCACGCGGAAGAATCCTGCCAGGGTGAAACTCTTCTCGCCCTCGTCGCCATGCTCTACATGATCGTCGGGCACGGTCAGCAGGATGCACAGCAGCGCCAGGCCGTAGCAGGCGGTGACCACACCGGTCACCCAGGGGCTGTTGGCACCGAGCACCGCCAGCATCGCCGGGCCGAGCACCTGGAAGCCAGTGAAGCTGGTGGCGTACAGGGCCATGATCTTGCCGCGGTTGTGCTCCGGGCACAGCTCGTTGACCCAGGACTCGCCGAGGATGATCGCGATGCCCATGCCGATCCCCAGGCCCAGGCGCAGCAGCGCCAGCAGCCAGATCGAGGAGAACGCCCACTCCAGCAGTGCGATGCTCAGGGTGCACAGGCTGAAGCACAGCAGGTAGATGGTGCGCCGGGTCAGGTGGCGGCAGCAGGTGTCGACCATGAACGCCGAGAGCATCATTCCCGCGGCGGGAATGGCCGAGAGAATGCCGATCTCCAGGGTCCCCGCACCGGCCTCGTGCAGGCGCAACGACACCAGCGGCAGGCTCGCCCCCAGGCTGAAGCCCACCACCGACACGGCGAACAACAGGCCCGCCAGCAAACGCATGTTCATGTACCACTCCTTGCACGCCGACGCACTGGCCCCCTGGGCACCGGTCGGCGGGAAATCACTGAAAAGATGTTCGAACGCAGGCGCCCGCAGCCACGCCATGGCGGCGGGTCATGCAGGGACGCGGATCAATTCAGGCAAGGTGTGGCGAAAAGGTGAAAGCGAACAGCACGCTACGCCGACGCTTGAGCACCGTGTCGCTCGGCCATGCACGACGTACCACCTGGACGACAGGCTGGCGGACGGGGCGAAGGCTCGGGGTACGGCGCATTGCATCGACTACATGGATTGAAAGGAGGCGGCACTCTAGGCCAAGGGCAGTCGGCTCGTCAATTGCCGGGGCCGCTTCGCGCGGTCTGGCAAGCCCGGGAGCCGGCTTGCCGGCGATGGGCTGCAAAGCAGCCCCAACCACGCTCAACGCTTGCCGGTAGAAGGCAGGAACACCGCCAGCAACCCGAACAGCGGCAGGAACGAGCACAACCCATAGACATACTCGATGCCACGCAGGTCGGCCAGGTACCCCAGCAACGCCGCGCCAATGCCGCCGAAGCCGAACATCAGGCCGAAGAAGATCCCGGCGATCATACCGACGCTCCCCGGTACCAGCTCCTGGGCATAGACCACGATGGCAGAGAACGCCGAGGCCAGAATGAAGCCAATCACCACGCTGAGCACGGTGGTCCAGAACAGGTCGGCATAGGGCAGCGCCAGGGTGAACGGTGCCACGCCCAGGATCGAGAACCAGATCACCGCCTTGCGCCCGATGCGGTCGCCGATCGGCCCACCGAAGAAGGTGCCGGCCGCCACCGCGCCGAGGAACAGGAACAGGTGCAACTGGGAACTGGCCACCGACACGCCGAACTTCTCGATCAGATAGAAGGTGAAATAGCTGGTGAAGCTGGCCATGTAGAAGTACTTGGAAAACACCAGCAGCCCCAGGACCACCAGCGCCAGGATCACTCGCTGGCGGGAGATGCCGTGGCTCGCCGGGGCGGCCTTGCGTGCCTTGAACTGGTTGAGGTGGCCCTGGTACCAGCGGCGCAGCAGCAAGGTCACGGCGAAGAAGAACAGCCCGGCCAGACCGAACCAGGCCACGTGAGTCTGGCCGAAGGGGATGACGATGGCGGCCGCCAGCAATGGGCCAAGGGCCGAACCTGCGTTGCCACCGACCTGGAAGGTCGACTGCGCCAGGCCGAAGCGCCCACCCGAGGCCAGGCGGGCGATACGCGAGGTCTCCGGGTGGAAGGTCGAGGAGCCGATGCCCACCAGCGCCGAGGCCAACAGGATCATCGGGAAACTACCGACGAAGGCCAGCATGACGATCCCCACCAGGGTACACAGGGTGCCCAACGGCAGCAGGTTCGGCGTCGGCCGGCGATCGGTGAAGAAACCGACCCAGGGCTGCAGCAACGACGCGGTGATCTGGAAGGTCAGGGTGATCATGCCGATCTGGGCGAAACTCAGGTCGTAGTTGGCCTTGAGCATCGGGTAGATGGCTGGCAACACTGCCTGGATCAGGTCGTTGATCAGGTGCGCCAGCGCGCAGAAGGCGATGATGCGCATCACCAGTGGGTTGGCTTGCGCTGCCGTCTGCGGGGCGGCGCTGGTGGTCTGGGCACTGCTCATGGCCATGGGCTGGGTATCCGTGCGTGCGCGAGTTGGGATCCGATTATCCGGAAACAAGTAGATACATAGCTAGCTTTTTATGGCGCTCATCAAACACGCACTTGTAAATGGTTCTCAATATATCTAGCATCTTCAATTCTATACCCCTGTAAACATTGGGCGAAACCGCCCTTTCCGCGAGCAGATCCCATGAGCCCGATGCCCGCCTTGCAGATCCAGGCCGATCCCCAACGGGAGGCGCTGGAATGGTTTTCCCGCCTGCGCCAGCCCGGTGGCGACGAACGGCTGCACCAGGCGTTCAGCGCCTGGTGCCAGGAGCCCGACAACGCACGGGCCTATGCCGAGCTGGAAGCCTACTGGCAACGGCTGCAGCCACCTCCGGCACGGCCACGCCCCCGACAAGTCAAGGCGCGTCGCAGTCGGGCCGGCACGTGGCTGGCGGTGCTGTTCCTGCTGGTGCTGGCGGGCCTGGCCTACCTCTACTGGCCACTGGCGCAGCGCCTGGGCAGCGAGCTGCACACCGCCAGCGGCGAGCGCCGCAGCCTGCGCCTGGCCGACGGCTCCACCCTGCACCTGGACAGCGCCAGTGCCATGAACGTCGACTTGCGTGGCCGCACGCGCCTGTTGCAGCTGGTGCAGGGCCAGGTCTACCTGGAAGTGATGCTCGACGGGCGCGCCATGGAGGTGCAGGTCGACGCAGCACGCATCCAGGTGTTCGGCACGCGCCTGATGATCGCCCGTCATGCCGGCCATGACGAACTGGTGGTGCTCAAGGGCAAGGCCATGGTCATCCAGGGCGGCGAGCAGCGCATGGTCTCGGCCGGCGAGCGGGTCACCTTCACCGATACACGCATCGACCCGGTGCAGAAGATCGACGCCAAGGCAGCCGACGCCTGGCGCAGCGGCCATCTGCTGGCCAAGGACACGCCCCTGGGCGAAGTCCTGGAGCGCCTGACCGGCTACCTGGGCCGACGGGTCTGGCTGATGGACGAGCAGACCGCCTATCGACGCGTCAGCGGCGACTTCAACCTCGACCGCCCCGCCGAAAGCCTCGAGCGCCTGGCCAACGACCAGCGCCTGCAACTGCACGACGTGCTCGGTCATTGGCTGATCGTCCGCTGAAGATCGGGCTTTCTGGCTAAGCGTTTGAAAGCGCGTAAATTTTTTTTGAAAGGGGTGTTGACAGGATCGGGATTCAAGCGAATAATGCGCGCCACTTGGCTACATAGCTCAGTCGGTTAGAGCACGGCATTCATAATGCCGGTGTCCGGGGTTCAAGTCCCTGTGTAGCCACCATCTTCGAAAAGGGTTTACCGCAAGGTAAGCCCTTTTTCTTTTGCCCTGCGAAAACCATTCGCGTAATGCCGGTCGATTAAGGCTTCCATTTAGTAGGGCCGCTTCGCAGCCCAACGTGATGGACAATCTCTCAACGCACACCCGCAACCACCACCGTCACCCCCAACCCGATCAAGGCCACGCCGATCACCCGGTCGACCACCCGCTGCCGTTCGATCATCGCCCTGCGCAGCGCCACACTGGAAAAGAACACCGCCACCAGGCTGAACCACAGCCAGTGAGCGAAGGACATGAATGCGCCGTAGGCGAAGTCCAGTGCCAATGGGCTGCCCGGCTGGACCACCTGGGTAAAGGCACTGACCACGAACAACAGGGTCTTGGGGTTCAGGGCATTGGTCAGGAACCCCGTGCATAACGCCGCCCGAGCGCTCGTGCGGGCTTGCTCGACGCCCTCGAGGCTGATGCGCGTGGTGTTGGTCAGCGACTGGTAGCCCAGGTAGATGAGGTACCCCGCCCCCACCACCTTCATGACCATGAACAGAGCCGGGCTCTGGCTGACGATCACGGCGATGCCGAGCACCGTGTAGCACACATGCACCTGCACCCCCAGAGCGATGCCCACTGCGGCCGCCAGGCCGGCCTTGCGGCCCTGTGCATAACTGCTGCGGGTGACCATGGCGAAGTCAGCCTCCGGGCTGATGACAGCCAGCACGGTGAACAGGGCCACGGCAATCAGTTCGTTCACGCAAAAGCTCCTCGATAGACGATGAAAAGGCACAGAGGCACTGATTATCGAAGGCTTATCCACAAGGAAAAATCGATTTATAGTGCGCTTGATCCGCTAGTTTTTCTCACACAAAAATATTGCGCATTCGACGGCAACCCCATGAAACGGCCCCCATTGACCGCCTTGCACTACTTCGACATCGCTGCCGAAACCGAGAGTTTCGTACGGGCCGCCGAGCGCCTGCACGTCACCCATGGCGCAGTCAGCCGCCAGGTACGGCTGCTGGAGGAAAGCCTCGGCGTGGAACTGTTCGAACGGCGCAATCGGGCGATCTTCCTCACCCCCGCCGGCCGCGCGCTGCACGGCACCACCCAGGCGATCTTCGAGCAACTGGACGGCACGGTGCAGCGCCTGCAGGCCCAGGCGCGCGACAATGTGCTGGTACTGTCGTGCGAACCCACCATCGCCATGCGCTGGCTGATCCCACGGCTGCCCCGTTTCCATGCCGCCCATCCAAGCTTGCAACTGCACCTGGTGGCTGCCGGTGGCCCGCTGGACTTCACCCGCACCGGCGTCGACCTGGCGCTACGGCGCGATGACTTCCATTGGGACCGCCAGTTGTACAGCCTGAAGATCTGCGACGAGTGGATCGGCCCAGTCGGCCGCCCAGGCATGGGCGATGGCCTCGACGGGCAACGCCTGTTGCACAGCACCACCCGCCCCGACGCGTGGAACACCTGGCTGCGCCTGAGCGCTCGTCAGGCCCGCCCTGACGCGCACAGTGACTATGAACATTTCTACCTGTCGGTCCAGGCCGCCAGCGCCGGGCTGGGCCTGGCCATCGCCTCGGCACTGATGGTCCGCGACGAACTCGACAGCGGGCAGCTACAGGCGCCGTTCGGCTTCCTGCGCGACGGTTCGGCCTATCATCTGCTCAGCCCTCGCCCACTGGATGATGGTGGCAAGCGCCAGTGCTTTGTCGAATGGGTGATGGCCGAGTGCCAGGCCTGTCTCGCTCACCTGGGCTTGGCGCAGAACGACGAACCCGAGCGGCCGTCTCCACCCCAGGTCCGATAGCCCGCCGTATCGAGGTGGATACGCCCGGACGGGTAGCGCCCCAGGCCCATGTTCCAGGCTCGGCCGTGTTGCTGCCAGAAGCGGCACAACGGGTTCGGGTCGGCCCAGGCCGGCAGCAGCAGGTCGACGGCGAAGGCGCGGGTATGGGCGCTGCCCACCGCACCACCGGCGCAGGCGTTCAGGCGGGGATCGCGGTAGGCCGAGACCACTTCGAACTGGCGCAGGATGCCCTGGTCGCCGAGGGTCTTGAGCAGCATCAGGGTGGAACGCACCTGGGGCCAGTGGGTAGCCGGTGGCACGGCGAAAGGCGAGGCACGGCACAGGCGCCAGTCCGAGGCCGAGCGCAGCAGTTGATGGATCGGCACCACGCCATACAGCCGGGCATCCACCAGCATCTGGCGGAAGGGGCGGGTCTGGTGATCCCCCGCCCACTGGGCGAACATCCACAGGTCGCGCTCGTCGGCCTGGGCGATACCTGCCATTAGCAAGCACCCAGCCAACGCCAGCAGCCTCGTGCTTTTCATTCCTTTCCCCCTTGCTCCAACTATGGCAGCCCCTGGCAAGGAGTTAAGCATGGCGTGTCGCGCACGGAGGTTTCGGGCTGGCCTCACGAGGGGCCGCTACGCGCCCCAATGCCGCATGCCTGGCCCTCAGCCCTGCTCCACCGGCCGCAACCGATACTGCGCCGGCAACTGGGCGAAGCCGCTGATGGTGGTGTCCAGGCTCTTCCAGCGACCATCCTTGATGCCATAGATGCACCCGTGGATCGACAGTTCCTGCCCGCGATGCCAGGCGTTCTGCACGATGCTGGTATGGGCCACGTTGGCCACCTGCTGGATCACGTTCAATTCGCACAGGCGGTCGACCTTGGCCTCCTCGCCGTCCAGCTTGGCCAGCTCGGCGCGCTTCTCGTAGTACAGGTCGCGGATCGAGCGCAGCCAACCGTCGATCAAACCCAGCTGGCGGTCCTGCATGGCCGCACGCACACCGCCGCAGCCGTAGTGACCGGTGACCAGGATATGCTTGACCTTGAGCACCTCCACCGCGTACTGGATCACCGACAGGCAGTTCAGGTCGGTGTGCAGCACCACGTTGGCGACGTTGCGGTGGACGAACAGGTCGCCCGGCAGCATGCCGACGATCTCGTTGGCCGGCACCCGGGCATCGGAGCAGCCGATCCAGAGGAATTCAGGCGCCTGCTGGCGGGCCAGCTTGGCGAAGAAGTCCGGGTCGCGCTGCTTGATCGCATCGGCCCAACGCTCATTGTTGTCGATCAGTTCCTGCAGGTCATGCATGGTCGTTGCCTCATCAGGGTATGCCTGTGTGACTTGGCCAGCCCCCGCCAGGTCACTCTTCGAGCAGGGTGCAGGCCATCACCAGGGCGTCTTCGCGCCCACCGGCAACCGGGTAGTAGTCCCGGCGCCGGCCGATTTCGTTGAATCCGTAGCGTTCGTAGAGACGATAGGCCGACTGGTTGCTGGCCCGTACCTCCAGGAAGCATTCGCGGCCATTGAGCTGGTAGGCCCGTGCCATCAGGTGCTGGAGCAGGCGCAGGCCGAGGCCACGGCCCTGGCTTTCCGGTTTGACGGTGATGTTGAGCAAGTGCGCCTCGTCGATGATCACGTTGATCACGCCATGACCGACCTGCTGCTGCCCCTCGAACATCAGCCAGACTTCATAAGACTTGAGCGCATCCTGGAAGATGCCACGGGTCCAGGGATGACTGAACGCGGCATATTCGATCTTAAGCACGGCATCCAGATCCGCCTCGGTCATCGGGCGGAAACTGATCGAGTCACTCATTCAACGCTCTTCCAGCGCGCCATCAGCCGGCGCATCGCTTGCCAGACGTCCGCCTTGCGCCGCGGCTCGTCCATCAACAGTTCAAGGCCTGGCAGGGCCCAGGCATCGCCCAGGCCCTCGACCTTGAGTTCTTGGTAGTAGGCCTCGGCGTCGGCCTGGCCGGCGAAGCGCACCGCAGGCAGGCCGACCAGCCACAGGCAGGTGCACGGGGCTTCTTCCAGGCGGGCCTGGATGAAGGCCTGGACGAAGTCCCGTGCCGCCTCCGGGCCCTGGTCCATGTTGCCGCGTACCAGCAGGGGCCAACGCACCGGTTCGCCGACGATCTGCGGGGCATCCGGCAGGCCGGCGGCGCGCAGCATGTCCTTGAGCAGCAGGTACGACGGGTCGCGGCTCTGGAACGACTGGCCGGTGGCCAATTCCACCAACAGCAGGCAGTGACCGGCGCGCAGCAGCTGCAGGGCGAAGCGCGGCGGCGGCACCGGGGTCGGACGAGGCGCTGGCGCCTGCTCCTCGGCTTCGACCGGCTTGCTGGCTGGCTTGGGCGCGCTGCCTGGGCGGGGAATTTCGATCTTCGGCCGCTCGCTGGGGCGGGCCTGGGGCGCGACAGGCGCCTCGCGGGCCGCCGGCGCCGATGGCTTGACCTCGAACTCGAGCACCTCGACCGGCGCCTGCGGCAACAGCAGCTCGGGCCGTGACGGCGCGGCGAACGGCAGTTCGGCACGCGGCAGCCAATGCACCACTTGCATGGCGGAAAGGTAGGCGCGGCGGCGAGGCTCGGTCAGCAAGGCACGGTCATCCGGGGGGAGAAGTCAGTCGGCCATTCTACCGCTGTTGTCCATCGAACGCCGCAACTGGGCGACGGAAATTTGTTGTCCGCGAAAGGGCCGGCACTGGCAACGGATACCCACCATTACAGACCAAGGGGTGAAATCCTCCCCCCGGGATGCAGTACAATCGCCCCTTTTATTTGGCAACGAGTCGACCCGCCAATGATCGAACCCAAGCGCGTCCTGCGCGCCCTAGCCGAACACTGGGCCCTGATCGAGCCGCTGTGCGAGCGCTTCGACCAGGGCACCCTGAGCCTGGTCGAACTACGCCAGCAACTGGCCCGCCAGCAGGTGGAGAGTACCCCGCAGGACATCACCCAGCTGCTCGATGTGTGGATCCGCCTGGATATCCTGGTGCCGGTGGCCAAGAGCCCGAACCGCTTCGAGCTCAACGCCCAGATCCACGACTTCCTCGCTTACCTGCGCCGCGAACACCGCCTGGGCCTGTGCCTGGAGATCGAGGCCTACCTGCGTCACCTGGAGCGCCTGGCCGGGCATATCCAGGACGCCTTCGACAACCGCGACAGCGACGACCTGGCGCGCCAGTTGCGCCTGCTCGACATGCGCGTGCGCGACGTGCTCAAGAAGCTCGACAACGACGAGCAGGCGCTGGTCGCCGTGGCCGAACGGGCCAAGACCAGCAACCGCCAGATCCCCCTGCGCCAACGCTACGCCGAGGTCCTGGCGACCTGGGACGAGTATGTCGAGCCGATGATCCAACTGGTCAACGCCGACGGTGCCTTCGAGCAGGGCGTGCGCAAGGTCGAGACCGTGCTGCTGCGCCTGCTCGGCGAGCAGGCGCGCCTGGGCCACCTGGTCGACGACGACATGCTGCTGCGCACCCACGCGCGCATCCTCGAGATGCAGACCAGCGCCCAGTTGACCCTGCGCCATGCCCGCGAGCTCTTGCTGCCGCTGCGCGAAGAAGCGCGCCGGCACAATGCCGTGACCCGCGGCGCCGCCCTGGCCCTGTCGGTGATCCGCCGCAAGGGCATCGACGCCGTGCCCCACGCGGCCATGCCACTGTTCACCCGGCCGCAGAGCACCTTCCTCGGCAGTGCCAGCCAGGTCGAGGCCTACGTCTATGCCCTGGCCCGCTTCGAACCGAAACCGGCGCGCTTCCCCAAGGCGCACAAGACCCAGAAGGGCCCGTTGCCGCGCGCACCGCGCACGGTCAAGGAAATGCTCGAGCGCTGCGAGGACGCCCTGCCCCTGCCGGACCTGATGGTCTGGTTGCTGGAGCAGGAACCCGAAGGCGCCACCGACGAGCTGCTGTACTGGTTCTCACGCCTGTCGCGGGAGAAGCGCTTCAACCGCGAGCGCCTCGACCGGCGCGAGTACACCACCCGCGAACACCTGGTCAGCCTGCGCTCCTTCGCCCTGACCTCCAGCCGCGAAACCACGCCCGCGGCCACGCCCGAATCCAACGCGAGCCCAGCCCATGCATCTTGATCTTTCCGAACTGTCCCAGCTCGCGCCGATCTTCCGCGAGCTGTTCAAGGGCTTCCATATCAGCCGCCGCGACCCTGAGCTGTACGCCCAGCTGTCGAACTTCCAGGACCAGTACCGCACCCTGTTCAAGGCCCTGGGCTTCGAGCTGGTGTGCGACACCCGCGGTTTCTACTACTTCGTCCCCGAACAGGCTGCCGCCCAGGTCAACAAGACCGCCCAGCGGCTGTCGCTGTTCACCTTCATCCTGGTCGAGCACCTGGCCGACCAGGGCCGCGACCCGATGGCCGTGCTCGATGGCGGCAGCATTGGCCGCGACGAGCTGCCATCGCTGCTGGAAAAATACCGCGACCTGTTCATCCAAGCCGAGGTGCAGACGGTCGACGAGCTGGAGGAGAAGATCCTGCGGCGCATGACCCAGCTGGGCTTCGCCCACGAGGAAGGCGGCATCTACCGTTTCCTGCCACCGATGCACCGCTTCCTCGACGTCTGCCTGTCGGTCCAGCAGGACCGCGACCTGGCCGCCAGCCTGCACAGCGACCTGCCGCTGCCGACGCCGGTACTGGTCGAGGAAGAAAGCCCGGAAGAACTCAACCGCACCGACGACCCGCTCGACCTGACCCCCTTCGAGGCCGAGGAAAGCGAGGAAGAAGCCCTGGCCCGGGCCATCCGCGAAGAGCAACAGGAGATTGACGCATGAGCCAGGAACGCTACGGCATCCGCCGCTTCGCACTGCTCAACACCGCCGGCTACAGCCTGGGCCTGTTCCCCCTGGAACACCCGCTGTCGGTCTACGGCGCCAACAACCTGGGCAAGTCCGCCTCGATCAACGCCCTGCAGTTCCCGATCCTGGCGCGCATGTCCGACATGAGCTTCGGCAAGTACAGCCTGGAGCAGTCGCGCCGCTTCTACTTCGCCAGCGACACCAGCTACATCCTCTGCGAACTGAACCTGCCCCACGGTCCGCACGTGATCGGTGTGGTCGGTCGTGGCCCGGGCGGCGGCTTCGGCCACCAGTTCTTCGCCTACCAGGGCCAACTGGACCTGGCGCACTACCAGAAAGACGACACCTGCCTGCGCCAGAAAGAACTGTTCACCAACCTCGAGCGCCACGGCCTGAAGGCCTACGAGCTCAAGCCGGACGAACTGCGCCGGTTGCTGGTCGGCGGCCACACCTCGGTGCCGCTGGACCTGACCCTGATCCCGCTGCGCTCGACCAGCGAGCAGAGCCTGAAGACCTTCCGTGCCCTGTTCATCAACCTGCTGCACATGCGCGAGATCACCGCAGCCAAGCTCAAGCAGCTGTTCCTCGATGCCTTCGAGCACAGCCTGCGCTCGGGCAGCGTCGACTACATCGCCGCCTGCGAGGAAGCCTTCCGCGACGTGCGCCGCATGGAGCAGGACTACAACGCCCTGGTCGCCGCAGGCCCGCTGGTCGAGGCACTGGCCGGCGGCGTGGCCCAGCGCGACATCCTGCGCGGCAAGCTGCACCGCCTCTCGCCGCTGCTCGACAACCTGCTGGGCACCTGGCAGGACTACGCCATGGCGCGCAAGGAAGAGCTGGTCATCCAGGCCGAGCACTACCGCAACGAGCAGGACAGCCTGCAGAACGACCAGCGCAGCGGCACCCAGGAGCTGATGCGCCTGGAGCGCGAGATCACCGGCATCCAGCGCTGGCTCGGCGAACTGTCGGTACTCAAGCACCGCTTCGCCCTGGTCGACGACGTCAAGGTCCTGGAGCAGCAGTTGCTGGCGGCCAAGGACGCCCATGACGAACTGGCCGGCGCCCTGGCCCAGTCGCGGCAGTTCTCCGCCGAGGACCTGGACGAGCGCGTGCGCGACCTGGAAAAACGCCTCAAGCAGGTCAGGCAGCAGCTCGACCACGCCGACAACAACAGCTACGCCCGCCTGCGCGAGGAGTTCTCCCAGCAGGATGTGGACCGCCTGATGCGCCTGTTCAACGGCGCGCTGTTCAGCCTGCCGCTGGGCGAGCGCGGCATCGAGCTGGACGACAGCGACCTGTGGGTGAAAACCCTGGAGGCCGTGCTCGACGGCTTCAAGGGCGAGCGTTTCGAGGCCCCGGGCCTGGCCATCGACCTGTCGCACATCGATCCGCCGGCCCTGCAGGCCCTGGCCGACCGCGCCGCCCTGCGCGACCAGAAAGAACGCCTGGAAAAAGAGCTCAAGCAGCTCAAGACCCAACAGGCCGTGGCCCTCGACCGTGCCGCCAGCAAGGCGCAGACCGAGGCCCTGTACCAGCAGGTGCTGGATGCGCAGAAGGCCCTGGAGGACTTCCGCCGCACCGAGACCCTGAGCGCCGAAGAGCCGGAAAAGCTCGAGCAACTGGCGCAACTGGAAGCTGCCCAGGACGAGCTCAAGCGCTCCAGCGACGCCTTCACCGAGCGCGTCCAGCAGCTGTCGGCCAAGCTGCAACTGGTGGGCCGGCAGATCGCCGACCTGGAAGCCAAGCAGCGCACCCTCGACGACGCCCTGCGCCGTCGCCAGTTGCTGCCGGCCGACCTGCCCTTCGGCACGCCCTTCATGGAGGCGGTCGACGACTCCATGGACAACCTGCTGCCACTGCTCAACGACTACCAGGACAGTTGGCAGGCCCTGCAGCGGGTGGACAACCAGATCGAGGCGCTGTACGCCCAGGTACGCCTCAAGGGCGTGGCCAAGTTCGACAGCGAAGACGACATGGAGCGCCGCCTGCAACTGCTGATCAACGCCTACTCGCACCGCACCGAAGAGGCCCTGACCCTGGCCAAGGCACGCCGCGCCGCAGTCACCGACATCGCCCGGACACTGCGCAACATCCGCAGCGACTACGACAGCCTGGAGCACCAGCTGGCCCTGTTCAACCGCGAGATCAACAAGCGCCAGGTGTCCAACCTAGAGAGCTTCCGCGTGGTCCTGGCGCCGAACAAGGAAGCGCTCAAGCACATCGACCAGATCATCCACAGCGCCGGCCAGTACGAGGAAGGCGAGACCCTGTCAGTGTTCGACCTGACCCAGAGCGCCGAGCAGGATCACAAGAACGAAGAGGCCAAGGAGTACCTGGCGCGGCTGGTGGCGGCCAACCACAACCAGCTGGGCCTGAAGGACTTGTTCGAGCTGGCCTTCGAGATCACCAAGATCAACAGCCAGCCGGTGATCCACGCCGACATCGATGGCGCGGCGTCCAACGGCACCACCATGACCATCAAGGCGCTGACCAACATGTACCTGTTGCTGCACCTGATGGACCGCGACCTGGCCGGCCGCATCCGCCTGCCCTACTACCTCGACGAGGCGGCGGACATCGACGAGCGCAACCAGGCCGCGCTGCTGGAGACCAGCCAGCAACTAGGCTTCGTGCCGATCCTGGCGAGCGTGAAGCCGCAGGTGTCGGCGCGGGTGGCGATCGACCTGGAAGGCGGCAGCGGGCCGAACGGTATCTACATCGACGAGGCGGACTGGAAGTTCATCAGCCGCCGGGATGAGGTGAAGGCGATCGTTCGTGAGGATCAGGCCGAGGAACTGGCCTGAGATGGGGGTAACCGGGGCCGCTTCGCGGCCCCACTACCAGATGGCCAACGCCGAACTTGTGGGAGCGGGCTTGCCCGCGAATGGAGGCCGAAGGCCTCCCCGCCCTCGACCCGGTATCACTGGGCCCACGGCACGATCGGAATCGCCGTCACCGCATTCTGCGGGCTGCCTTCGATCAGCCGGTCGCTGTACACCAGGTACACCAGCGTATTGCGCTTCTTGTCGAGAAAGCGCACCACCTGCATGGTCTTGAACACCAGCGAGGTGCGTTCCTTGAACACCTCCTCGCCCTCCTTGAGCTCACCCTTGAAGTTGATCGGCCCCACCTGGCGGCAGGCGATCGACGCCTCCGCACGGTCCTCGGCCAACCCCAGGCCACCCTTCAGGCCGCCGGTCTTGGCCCGCGACAGGTAGCAGGTCACGCCCTCGACCTTGGGATCGTCGAACGCCTCGACCACGATACGGTCGTTGGGCCCGACGAACTTGAACACCGTGGAGACCTGGCCGATCTCCTCGGCCCCAGCCAGCATCGGCAGCGCCAGGGCGGCCACGGCAAACATCCTTTTCAGCACGGTGCGCTCCTCAGACCAGAACCAGGTTGTCGCGGTGCACCAGCTCCGGCTCGGCGATGTAGCCGAGCAACCCTTCGATGGCGTCAGAAGGCTGGCCGATGATCTTCTGTGCCTCCAGGGCACTGTAGTTGGCCAGGCCACGGGCCACTTCCTGGCCGTCCGGGCCGACGCAGACCACCATCTCGCCACGGCGGAAGCTGCCCTGCACGGTCTTCACGCCGACCGGCAACAGGCTCTTGTTATCCTCGCGCAGGGCCCGCACGGCACCGGCATCGAGCACCAGGGTGCCGCGTGTCTGCAGGTGACCGGCCAGCCATTGCTTGCGCGCGGCGAGCATGCCGCGCTCGGGCGACAGCAGGGTACCCAGGCGCTCGCCGGCCTTGAGCCGGTCCAGCACACGCTCGATACGCCCACCGACGATGATGGTGTGGGCGCCGGAACGCGCAGCCAGGCGTGCGGCGCGCAGCTTGGTCTGCATGCCGCCACGGCCCAGCGCGCCGCCGGAGCTGCCTGCCACGGCATCGAGGCTCGGGTCGTCGGCGCGGGCCTCGAAGATCAGCTGGGCGTCGGGGTTGTTGCGTGGGTCGGCGTCGAACATGCCGTCGCGGTCGGTGAGGATCACCAGCAGGTCGGCCTCTACCAGGTTGGCCACCAGGGCCGCCAGGGTGTCGTTGTCGCCGAAGCGAATCTCGTCGGTGACCACGGTGTCGTTCTCGTTGATCACCGGCACCACGCCCAGGTCCACCAGGGTGCGCAGGGTGCTGCGGGCGTTGAGGTAGCGCTTGCGGTCGGACAGGTCGTCATGGGTCAGGAGAATCTGCGCGGTGTGCTTGCCATGCTGGCCGAAGCTCGACTCCCAGGCCTGCACCAGGCGCATCTGGCCGAGCGAGGCAGCAGCCTGCAACTCGTTCATCGCACTCGGTCGCTTGGCCCAGCCCAGCTGGCTCATGCCAGCGGCCACGGCCCCGGAGGAAACCAGCACCAACTCCACGCCTGCCTCCCGCAGCGCGACCATCTGCTCGACCCAGACGGCCATGGCGCCGCTGTCCAGCCCCTTGCCATCCGCCGTCAGCAGGGCGCTGCCGATCTTCACGACCCAGCGCTTGGCGCCTGTCACCTTGCTTCGCATCTTCTCTTCCAACCTATGTCGAATCTGTAGATACCGTAGATACCAAAACGCCGCTCCAGAGAGCGGCGTTTAGTGTACTGCAACCGGTCAGTCGCGCACGTAAATGATTTCCGGGCCGTCCCCGTCGTCCTCGTCATCATCCCAGTCGTCATCGTCGCCGATGTCGTGCACGCTCTTGACGCCGCTGCGGCGCAGGGCGCGGGCGTCGTCCAGGGCTTGCAACTGGGCCCGGGCCTCGTCCTCGATGCGCTGGTCGAGCTCGGCCAGTTCCTCGGCATAGGCCGGGTCGTTGGCCAGGCGGTCGGCGCGGTCTTCGAGGTAGCGCATGATGTCGTGGCTGAGCTGCTCGGTGCCCTGCTTGGAGATGGCCGAGATCACGTAGACCGGGCCTTCCCACTGCAGGCGCTCGACCACTTCCTTGACTCGCTCGTCGCGCTCGTCGTCCATGACCATGTCCGACTTGTTCAGCACCAGCCAGCGTTCACGCTCGGTCAGCGAGGGGCTGAAGCGGGTGAGCTCGTTGACGATCACCTCGGCGGCATCGGCCGGGCTGCTGCCGTCCAGTGGCGCCAGGTCGACCAGGTGCAGGAGGATGCGGGTACGCGCCAGGTGCTTGAGGAAGCGGATCCCCAGGCCGGCACCGTCGGAGGCACCTTCGATCAGGCCAGGGATGTCGGCGATGACGAAGCTCTTCCAGCGGTCGACACTGACCACGCCCAGGTTCGGTACCAGGGTGGTGAAGGGATAGTCGGCGACCTTCGGCTTGGCCGCCGAGACCGAGCGAATGAAAGTGCTCTTGCCCGCGTTGGGCAGGCCCAGCAGGCCAACGTCGGCCAGGACCTTGAGCTCGAGCTTCAGGTCGCGCTGATCGCCCGGCTTGCCTGGCGTGGTCTGGCGCGGCGCACGGTTGGTACTGGACTTGAAGCGGGTGTTGCCCAGGCCATGCCAGCCACCCTGGGCGACCAGCAGCTTCTGGCCGGGGGTGACCAGGTCGCCGATGATCTCCTGGGTACCGGCGTCGATCACCGTGGTGCCGACCGGCACGCGCAGGACCAGGTCATCGCCCTTCTTGCCGGTGCAGTCGGTGCTGCCGCCGTTGGCGCCACGCTGGGCCTCGAAGTGGCGGGTGTAGCGGTAATCGACCAGGGTGTTGAGGTTCTCGTCGGCGACCATGAACACCGAACCGCCATCGCCACCGTCACCACCGTTGGGGCCACCGTTCTCGATGAACTTCTCGCGGCGGAAGCTCATGCAACCATTGCCGCCGTCACCGGCCTTGACCCGGATCGATACTTCGTCAACAAACTTCATAGAAACCGCCTCTCGTCGGCAGACGAGCTGAATGACTCAAAAACATGAGGCTCTTGCAAAAATGAGCGCGGCGGCCCCGTAACGACCGTAAACACCAGCGCCAGCAGCCCATACAAACAGCTTTGCAAGAGGCTCACCACAAACGAAAAAGCCCCGTCGCATGACGGGGCTTCTCCAGCGACTTCGCGATCAGGCCGCGACGACGCTTACATAGCGACGGCCGAACTCGCCCTTCTTCTCGAACTTGATCACGCCTTCGATCTTGGCGAACAGGGTGTGATCCTTGCCCATGCCAACGCCGTAGCCGGCGTGGAACTGGGTGCCGCGCTGGCGGACGATGATGTTGCCGGCCTTGATGACCTGGCCGCCATACATCTTCACGCCAAGGCGTTTCGATTCTGAGTCGCGACCGTTACGAGTACTACCACCAGCCTTCTTGTGAGCCATGGTTCAATTCTCCAAATAAATTCAGGGGATCTAGGGGATTAAGCCTGGATACCGGTGATTTTGATCTCGGTGAACCACTGGCGGTGGCCCATACGCTTCATGTGGTGCTTACGACGACGGAACTTGATGATGCGGACCTTGTCGTGACGGCCTTGCGAAACGACTTCAGCCACAACCTTGGCACCTTCGACGACTGGCGCGCCGATGGTGACGTCGTCGCCATTGGCGACCAGCAGAACGCGATCGAAAGTCACGGATTCGCCGGTGGCGACTTCCAGCTTCTCGACCTTCAGGAATTCACCTTCAGCGACTTTGTACTGCTTGCCGCCGGTAACGATTACTGCGTAAGACATGGTATTTCTCCGATAATCCTGCTCACCCAGCGCTTTATAGGAAAGAGTATTGGCTGGCATGGCTGCACTGGGCTGGAACGGCCCGGTGCAATTGCGTAAGGCAGGTGCTGCCCAGGAAAGTTAGGGTGCGCGATTGTACGCAACCGCTGATTACCTTGCAAGTCCCGCCCCCGGCCCGTGGGCAGCGCGCCTTGACACACCGGGACCCGCGACCTAGCATGCCGCGCAACCTCAATGGAGCAGCCGATGCAACCCCAATCCTTCTACCGCGCGGTGGCTGACGATTTCAGCGCCGTCGACGAGATCATCAAGAAGCAGCTGACCTCGCGCGTGCCGCTGGTATCGAAGATCGGCGACTATATCACCTCCGCCGGCGGCAAGCGCCTGCGCCCACTGCTGGTGCTGCTGTGCGGCAAGGCCCTGGGCCGCGAAGGCGACGACCTGCGCCTGCTGGCGGCGACCATCGAGTTCCTGCACACCGCCACCCTGCTGCACGACGACGTGGTCGACATGTCCGGCATGCGCCGCGGCCGCTCCACCGCCAACGCCCTGTGGGGCAACGCGCCGAGCGTGCTGGTGGGCGACTTCCTCTATTCGCGCTCGTTCGAGATGATGGTTGAGCTCGGCTCGATGCCGGTCATGCAGATCCTCTCCAAGGCCACCCGGGTCATCGCCGAGGGCGAAGTGCTGCAACTGTCGCGGGTACGCGATGCCAGCACCAGCGAAGCGGTATACATGGAGGTCATCCGCGGCAAGACCGCGATGCTGTTCGAGGCCTCGACCCACAGCGCCGCCGCGCTGGCAGAAGGCACCGACGAACAGCGCGAGGCGCTGCGCACCTTCGGCGACCACCTTGGGGTCGCCTTCCAGCTGGTCGACGACCTGCTGGACTACAAGGGCGACTCGCAGACCCTGGGCAAGAACGTCGGCGACGACCTGGCCGAGGGCAAGCCGACCCTGCCGCTGATCTACACCATGCGCGAAGGCACGCCCGAACAGGCTGCGCTGGTACGCCAGGCGATCCAGAAGGGCGGCCTGGAAGACCTGGAGCAGATCCGCATTGCGGTCGAAACCTCCGGCGCCCTGGACTACACCGCGCAGCTGGCACGTGACTACGTCGCCCGCGCCATCGCCTGCCTGGAAGTGCTGCCGGCCAGCGAGTATCGCGATGCCCTGGTCGAGCTGAGCGAGTTCGCGGTCGCCCGTACCCACTGACCACACCGAAAAACTCCATTCGCGGGCAAGCCCGCTTCTACAAGGCCAATGCGGCCCCTGTGGAAGCGGGCTTGCCCGCGAATGCATTTGCACAGGCGGCACACACCTGGCAGACAAAACCTTATACAATATGCGTCTTTAACCGCCCGTCTGTTTAAGGAACCCCCGTGAGCACTCTGCCACCCTGCCCCAAATGCAACTCCGAATACACCTATGAGGATGGCACCCAACTGATCTGTCCCGAATGCGCCCACGAATGGTCGGCCAGCGGCGAAGCCGAAGCCGTCAGCGACGAGGTGGTGAAGAAGGACTCGGTAGGCAACATCCTCCAGGACGGCGATACCGTTACCGTGATCAAGGACCTCAAGGTCAAGGGCTCGTCCCTGGTGGTCAAGGTCGGTACCAAGGTCAAGAACATCCGCCTGTGCGATGGCGACCACGACATCGACTGCAAGATCGACGGCATCGGCGCCATGAAGCTGAAGTCGGAGTTCGTGCGCAAGGTCTGATGCACTGCCACTCGGGGCTGCCGGCGCGGCGGCCCTGACAGGTCCTGCAACAGGGCCCCTGCCCCATTCGGAAGAATTCCGCCAATAGGGGCTTGCTATTCTGATAATAAGAATTATTCTCATTGGAGTCGCTATCCAATGGAGAATAGCCATGACCTATCTGATCGACGCCTGGCTGGACCGGCCACACCCCTACCTACGTATCCTGCACCGCGAGACCGGCGAGGTCTGTGCCGTGCTCGAGGAAGACGCGCTCGACGAACTGCGCGACCAGGGCGACCTGGACCTCAATGGGCTGAATTCAAGCGAGCCGGTGGTGCTCAAGGAACTGGTGCGCAACCTGTTCCTGTTCTGCTATGCGCGGGCATTGCGCCCTGGAGGGACGGATTGGAACTGAGGGTGTGTCGGCCGATGGGGCTTTGCAGCCCATTATTCGCGGACAAGCCCGCTCCCACAGGGGCCGCGTCGATCGCACATGATGCGATTTGCAGGGCCTTGTGGGAGCGGGCTTGCCCACGATAAGGCCGCGAAGCGGCCCCAGAGGTATTACAGAACGTCGAGCAGCTCGACGTCGAACACCAGCACGCTGTGCGGCGGGATGCTGCCAACGCCCTGGGCGCCATAGGCCAGCTCGCTCGGCACGTACAGGCGCCACTTGCTACCGGCGTTCATCAGTTGCAGGGCTTCGGTCCAGCCCGCGATCACGCCGCCGACCGGGAACTCGGCCGGCTGGCCGCGCTCGTAGGAGCTGTCGAACACGGTGCCATCGATCAGGGTGCCGTGGTAGTGGGTGCGCACGTTGTCCTCGCGGGACGGCTTGGCGCCCTCGCCGGTGTTCAGCACTTCGTACTGCAGGCCCGACGCCAGGGTAGTGATGCCTTCGCGCTTGGCATTCTCGGCCAGGAAGGCCTTGCCGGCGGCAGCAGCGGCTTCGGCCTTGGCTGCGGCCTCGGCCTGCATCAGGTCACGGATGACCTTGAAGCTGGCCGACAGGTCGGCTTCGCTGACACGGCTGTCGGCACCGTTGAAGGCATCGCTCAGACCGGCCAGGATGGCCTCCAGGCTGACGCCCGGCGGCGGGTTGTCACGCAGCTGGCCGCCCAGCTGACGGCCGATGCCGTAGCTGACGCGGGTTTCGTCGGTGGACAGGTTGAGTTCGGACATTGGCTTGCTCCGCTGCAGGGCGCAATGAAGCCGCGCCCTTGATGAAAAGGGCGAGCAGCCTAGCACACTGGGGCTGCGCCAGGCAGCTTACCAAGCCGAACGCTGGGAAATCGGCACCTTGAGGTCGTCGTCCGACTGCACGCTCATGCCACACATTTCGTCCTGCACCGACCAGTGCACCAGGTTCATCGACAGCATCGGCAGCGATTGCAGGAGGTTGCGCGCATCTTCCACGCAGTGCACCCGCAGTCGCTGTCCACGGTTGTCGGCCAGGGGATGGGCACGGCCCTTGACCCGCGCCTCGAGGAGGTAGTCGCCACCTTCGATGGCGATAAGGTTGAGTTCATCGACATGGCCGGCCCTGGCCTCGACGTTGAGCTGATGCAGGTTCATGGGCGCACCTCGCTACGGGAACCACGCATGTCCGATCATTTTTCGTACAGCTGCCGGGAAAGCACAAGCCATGAACGCGACCGCCCGTCCGTTTCGCAACGGACGGGCGGTGGAGGGCTCGCCGGGGTCGGCCAGCGGTCAGTGCTTGGTGACCTTGTCCAGGTAACCCATGACGAACGCCGAGATGACGAAAGTCATGTGGATGATCACGTACCACATCAGGTAGTCGGTGGAGATGTTCTGGGCATCCATGAACACCCGCAGCAGGTGGATCGAGGAAATCGCCACGATGGAGGCGGCGACCTTCATCTTCAGCGAGGAGGAGTCCATCTTGCCCAGCCAGTTGAGCTTCTCCTTGTTGTCGTCGATGTCCAGCTGCGAGACGAAGTTCTCGTAGCCGGAGATCATCACCATCACCAGCAGGCCGCCGACCAGCGACATGTCGATCAGCGACAGGATGACCAGGATCAGGTCGGCCTCGCTCAGGGAAAAGACATTGGGCAGGACGTGGATGACTTCCTGGAAGAATTTCAGTGCCAGCGCCAGCAGGCCCAGGGACAGGCCGAAATAGATCGGGGCGAGCAGCCAGCGCGAGGCATACATCGCATTTTCGAGGATACGTTCCATGGAGGATAGGGACTCGTCAGAAGGCTAGAAAAGCGAGCGCGAGTATAAGCAAAAGACCGACATCTTGCATTGCGCGGACTTGCCCCGATGCCGGTCGGTCAAGCGGTAACGGGGCTGCCTTGCAGCCCATCGCCGGCAAGCCGGCTCCCACAGGGGCCCGCGCCGTTCACGAATCTGTGCATGCCGGCTTGCCGGCGATGGGGCATGAAGCGGCCCCCTTGGCAGCGGACAGCGCCTGCTCAGGTCTCCGGATGAAACTGGTAATCCCCCAGGTTGCGACAGCGCTCGCCATTGATCCGGCGCAACTGCGCCTGCAGGTGCAGGCACCAGATCTGCGGATCATCGGCGACCTGGTAGCCATGCAAGGTGAGGCTGTCGACGATGGCATTGAGCACCGACTCGGCCACCAGCGGGCCATGGAACGGGCCCTGGGCCTTGATCGCAGAGGGTTGTTCACCGGCCATGCCGGCGGCGAAGAGCAGCGTCCACATGCCGTTGTCACCGGCCAATGGACGAATGCTGCATTCGATGCGGGTCACCAGGCCCAGGCACTGGCGGGTGAGGCTGAGGTTGCGCATGGCGGCGTCCCCTCTGTGAAGCCTTGTTCAGCCTGAACCTCAGGCTGTCTCCATCCTGAACGCTGATACCGTCCTTAAAAACCAGCATAGAAGACCCGCGCCCAGGCTGGAAAACCGGCGCTGAACGGTAGCACATGGCCGCCAGCGCCGTTTTATTGACTCAGGCAGGCTTGGCCTGGGCCAGCGCCTCCTCCAGCCGCTCTTTCTCCGCCTCCTTGATGTCTTCCTCGCTGACCATCTCGGCGATCTCGCGCAGGCGCTCCACCACCCGCGCATTGACGCTGCCCTCGGGGAACTGGCCCTGCGCGTCCGGCGCGCCGGCCTCCTCGCCCACCAGCAGGCTCAAGGCCTCGTCGGCCTGGCTGACGGCATAGACATGGAAACGCCCGGCCTCGACCGCCCGCAGCACCCGCTCGTCGAGCATCAAGGTGGCGACGTTGGCGCGCGGAATGATCACGCCCTGCTCGCCGGTCAGCCCGCGTGCCTCGCACAGCCGGAAGAAGCCTTCGATCTTCTCGTTGACGCCCCCCACTGCCTGCACCTCGCCGAACTGGTTGATCGAGCCGGTGATAGCGAAACACTGCTTGAGCGGCGTGCGGGACAACGCCGAGATCAAGGTGCAGACCTCGCCGAGCGAGGCGCTGTCGCCGTCGACGTAACCATAGGATTGCTCCAGGGCGATGCTCGCCGAGATCGCCAGGGGGAACTCCTGGGCGTAGCGGCTGCCCAGGTAGCCGGTGAGGATCATCACCCCCTTGGAGTGGATCGGCTGGCCGAGGTTGACCTCACGCTCGATGTCGACGATCCCGCTGCCGCCCGGGTAGACCGTGGCGGAGATTCGCGCCGGCATACCGAACGCCGAGTCGCCGACCTCGAGCACGGTCAGGCCGTTGCACTTGCCGATGGCCGCCCCTTCGGTGTCGATCAGGATGATCCCGGCGAGCATGTCGTCGAGCACCCGCTGGGACACCCGCCCGGTGCGCGTGGCCTTGGCCTTGAGCGCCCGCTCGATGTGCCCGGCATCGGTCATTTCGTCGCTGGCCAGTTGGCGGATGAAGTCGGCTTCGCTGACCAACTGGAACAGGTCGCCGATGCGTGCCGACAGGCGCGACTGGTTTTCCGCCAGGCGAGCGCTGTAGGTGGCCAGCCGCGCCACCGCGTCGCTGGTCAGTGGGGCCATGCCCTCTTCGTTGGTGCGTGTGCGAAGCAACTGGGCGAACTGCTCCAGGTTCTCTTCGACCAGGGGCATGTCCTCGTCGAAGTCCACCAGGACCCGGAACATCTCCTGGAAGTCCGAGTCGTGGTCCTGCAGGGCGTAGTACAGCTGGCGCGAACCGATGATCACCAGCTTGACGTTGAGCGGGATCATCTGCGGCGTCAGGGTCACGGTGGCGACCCGGCCCAGTTCGCCCAGCGGCGACTCCATCTTCAGCTTGCGCGACTGCAAGGCGCGCTTGAGGGCGTCCCAGACGAAGGGCTCGCCGAGCATCTTCTCCGCCTCGAGAATCAGGAAGCCACCATTGGCCCGGTGCAACGCGCCTGGGCGCAGCTGGCGGTAGGAGGTGTACAGCGCGCCCTGGTCGGTGCTGTATTCGATACGGCCGAACAGGTTGTCGTAGGTCGGGTGCGGCTCGAACACCACCGGCGCGCCGCCGTTGGCGTGGTGGCCGACCACCAGGCTCGGCGCGTACTGCTCCTCGAGCATCTTGCGCGCCACGGCGTCAGGCTTGCTGTCGTCGACCAGTTGCTCGACCACGGTGCGCAGCAGGTTCAGTTGCACCGATTGCAGGTAGGCGCAGACCGCCGCGTTTTCCGCGTACTTCTCCGACAACGGCGCCAGCAGCGGCTGCAGAGACAGGGTGATGGTCTCTTCGTTGAGCTGGCGCAATTGGTTGTTCGACTCGCGTTTCCACTGGGGCAAGCTGGCCAGTTCCTCGTTGAGGCGCTCCTCCAGCGCGGCGATGTCTTCGTGGAAGCGCTCGCGGACTTCCTCGGGCAACTGGGCGAACTCGGCCTCGTCCAGGGCCTTGCCGTCGCTCATGGGGGTGAAGGCGACATTGCTGGCATCGCGGTACAGGGCCACGTCCTTTTCCAGCGAGGCCCGCTCGATCACGTCCAGGGCACGGTCATAGCGCTGGTTGAAGGCGCGATCGATGGCCCCTTTCTTCTGCTGGTAGGTGGGGTGCTCGAACACCGCCGGGAAGGTGGCCAGCAGGTTGTCGATCAAACCGTTCATGTCGGCGATGAATTCGCTGGCGCTGCCGGCCGGCAGCTCCAGGGCGCGGGGCTCGCGGGTCTCGTCGAAGTTGTTGACGTAGACCCAGTCGGCCGGGGTCTGCTGGCGCTTGCCCTCGGCCTTGAGGTAGCGCTTGACGAACGAGAAGCGCCCGGTGCCGGGCTCGCCCATGACATACACGTTGTATCCGGGGCGCGGCATGGCCACGCCGAACTGCAGGGCCTCGACGGCACGCTCCTGGCCCAGGACCCCTCGGAACGGCTCCAGATCGTCGGTGGTGGAAAAAGCGAACTGCTCGGCGGAGAAACGCCGGGTCAGGGCTTCGGGCGCAAGACGCAGGCGCGAGGCGACAGGATCGGGCATTGGGTTTCCTTACTTCGGCGGGGCGGATGAAAGGCATTCTGGCGCCGCCAACGCGCTGCTTGCAAGGCTTGCCGGGACTTTATGTCGCAGTCCAACCCCAACGATTTCGCAAGCAATTTTTCGCAATAAACAACGCAACCTTTGGATCGTGCCTAAACTCCAACCTGCGCGGGTGGGCGTATTTGCTTTCCCGACCTGGCAACCGGCTTGCCAGAACCCTGACCATTGGTACGTCTACTGAGAAAGAGAACAACGCTATGAAACGGATTCTTCTGGGTACTCTGTTCACCGCAGTTTCGATCAATGCCATGGCAGAAGCGCCTGGCGGACCCAACTGCGGCTGGGGCAACCTGCTGTTCGAGGGCCAGCGCGGCACACCGGCCCACTTCCTGGCATCCACCACCAACGGCACGTCCGGCAATGCGACCTTCGGCATGACCTCGGGCACCAACGGCTGCTCGACCAAGGCGGCCCTGACCTACGGCGGCAAATCCTGGTTCGCCATGAACGGCATGATGAACGAACTCTCCGAAGACATGGCCAAGGGCCAGGGCGAAGCCCTGACCACCTATGCCGTGGTCCTGGGCGTGGCGCCCGAAGACCGCGCGCACTTCGCCACGGTCACCCACCAGCACTTCAGCGAGATCTTCAGCAGTGCCGACGTGACGGCCGAAACCGTCCACAGCAACACCCTCGCGGTCCTCAAGAGCGACCCGCGCCTGGCCAAGTACGCCACCGAGGCCTGAGTCCCGCCTGTCCCGCCCCGATACCGGGGCGGGTACGGCTCATCCACCTTCGGCATCATCCAGACGTAGTTGCCCGACATGCTCAAACGCCTCGCCTCCCTGGCGCTCATCGCCAGTGCCCCGCTTCATGCCGCGCCGCAGCTCGACCCGGCACGCCTGCAACAGTTGGCTTCGACCCCCTACTGGATCGCCCTCGGCCACTACGAGACCGGCACGCTCGGCGGCTGGCGCAGCTATGTGGACGATGACGCCTTCTTCCTCGCCGAGGACGGCGCCCATCACCCGGACCGCGAACTGCAAGCCACGGTGCAGGCGCTATACGCCCCGGCCAGCCTGGGCGACAAGCATGCCCAGTGCGTCTTTCCGGCGCGCACCCGCTGGCTGCGTGAGCAGCTCGCGCTGAACGACCTGCCGCAGCCGGACTGCCAGGAATACACCACCTGGTACCGCGCCATCGACCCGCACAGCACTGTGCTGGTGTTTCCGGCGGCCTACCTGAACAGCCCCTCGTCGATGTTCGGCCATACCTTGCTGCGCATCGACCAGGCCAATACCCGCAGCGACGACACCACGCTGCTGAGCTACGCGATCAACTTCGGTGCCTACATCGAGGGCAGCGACAACAGCATCCTCTATGCCTGGAAAGGCTTGATGGGCGGCTATCCGGGCCTGTTCGCGCTGATGCCCTACCAGGAAAAGCTCTCCGAATACCGCAGCCTGGAGAACCGCGACCTGTGGGAATACCAGCTGGACCTGACACCGGAGGAGACGGGGCGCATGGTCGAGCACGTCTGGGAGCTCAAGCAGATCCAGTTCGACTATTTCTTCTTCGACGAGAACTGCTCCTACCGCCTGCTGGAACTCCTGCAGGTGGCGCGCCCTGGCCTGGACCTGACTTCACAGTTCCCGTTGACCGCCATTCCCACCGACACGGTCAAGGCCGTCAAGCAGTCCGGCCTGGTCGCCAGCGTACGCTATCGGCCGTCCCGCGAACGCGAACTGCTGGCCCGCGCCGAGCCGCTGGAGCATGACGAGAAACGCCAGGTGCTGGCCATCAGCGCCGACACCGACCAGTTGCAAAGCCCCGAGTTCACTGCCCTGCCCCGCGAGCGCCAGGCGCTGGTACAGGACGCGGCCTACCGCCTAGAGCGTTACCGTGCCAACGGCCGGGAACGCGACCCGGCCCAGGCCAGGCGCAGCTTCGAGCTGCTGCGGGCGATCAATCGCAACCCACCGCCGCCCCTGGAGATCGAGCGCCCGGGCCTGCCCGAGAACGGCCACCAGTCGCGCACCTGGCAGTTGGGTGTGGGCACCCGCGACGACCGCGCCTATGCCGAATACGGCCTGCGCATGGCCTACCACGACCTCAACGACAACGCCTACGGCTTCCCCCTCGGCGCGCAGATCGAGATCCTCCAGCTCAAGCTGCGCCAGTACGAGGGCAACGACTGGCAGGTACAACGCCTGGACCTGGCGACCATCCGCTCCCTGACCCCGCGCAACGAACTGCTCAAGCCCTGGTCGTGGCAGGTTGCCGGTGGCCTGGAGCGGGTGCCGGGCAAGCACGACGACGAGGTGCTGGTCAGCCACGTCAATGGCGGTGCCGGCGGAACCTGGCAGTTGGCCGATGGCCTGCTGGGCTTTGCCCTGGGCACGGTGCGGATCGAACACCACAACGACTTCGCCCAGTTCGTCGCACCGGCGGCGGGTTTCAATGGCGGGCTGTTGTGGCGCAATGGCCTGGGCAACATGACCCTGGAGGCCAAGGGCGACTATTTCGCCAATGGCGAAGTGCGGCGCAGCCTGAGCCTCAACCAGCAGTGGGAGATCAACCGCGACCTGGGGCTGAGGCTGAGTGCCCGGCGCACCTTCAGCCAGTTGGCCACGGCGCAGAACGAGGTGATGCTGGAGTTGAAGTGGTATCACTACTGATGGGGCTGCCTCATGGCTGACAGGCCATCGCTGGATGGCAAGGAAGTCGCAATCGGACAACCCTTGAAACTCGCAACCTGCCATCATGGTCTGCTGCACAAGGAGGCCTTCCATGAGCCGAGCATTCGTCAACGAGGATCAGGCCGCCGCCCAGGCCAACCAGCCGGTGGAGCGCCGGGTCAGCGACCAGCCCAACTACGTCACGGCCAAGGGCCTGGCCCAATTGCAGCAGCGCCTGGCCGAGCTCAATGCGCTACGCAGCGAGCTGCAGGCCCAGGGTGAACACGCCGACAAGCAGCGCCTGGCCGATGCCGAACGTGACCTGCGCTACTTCGGCGCGCGCGTGCAGAGCGCCCAGGTGGTGCCCGCCGCGACCTCGCGGGACAAGGTGCAGATCGGCAGCCGGGTGACCTTCGTCGATGAACAGGACCAGGAACACAGGGTTCAACTGGTGGGAGAGGACCAGGCCGATGCCGCGCAGGGCCTGGTCAACTGGGGATCGCCCCTGGGCCGCGCGCTACTGGGCGCCGGCCCCGGCGACGAGGTGCTGTGGCGACGACCTGCCGGCGATCAGCTGATCGAGGTCATCGCCATCGAGGCGCAGGACGAGTAGCCCGCAGGCTACTAGACCACTCCCTGGGCCAGCATGGCATCGGCGACCTTGACGAAACCGGCGATGTTGGCGCCCTTGACGTAGTTGATGGAGCCGTCGGCTTCCTCGCCGTAGTGCACGCAGGCGTGGTGGATCGACTGCATGATGTTGTGCAGCTTGCTGTCCACTTCGCCAGCGGTCCACAGCAGGCGCATGGCGTTCTGCGACATCTCCAGGCCCGAAACGGCCACGCCACCGGCGTTGGAGGCCTTGCCCGGGGCATAGAGGATGCCGGCTTCCAGGAAGATATCCACAGCCTCGAGGGTCGTCGGCATGTTGGCGCCTTCCGCCACGCAGATGCAGCCGTTGCGCAGCAAGGTGCGGGCATCCTCGGCGTCCAGCTCGTTCTGGGTGGCGCACGGCAGGGCGATGTCGCACGGCAGGCTCCACGGGGTCTGGCCCTTGCGGAACTCCAGGCCATACAGGCTGGCCAGCTCGCTGATGCGGCCGCGCTTGACGTTCTTGAGTTCCATCAGCGCTTGCCACTGCTCGTCGGTCAGGCCGGCTTCGCAGAACAGGGTGCCTTCGGAGTCGGACAGCGAGATCACCTTGCCGCCCAGGTCCATGACCTTGCGTGCCGCATACTGCGCGACGTTGCCGGAGCCGGAGATGGCCACGCGGCGGCCGTCGATGCGCAGGTCGCGGCGTTTGAGCATTTCCTCGGCGAAGTACACGCAGCCGTAGCCGGTGGCCTCCGGGCGGATCAGGCTGCCGCCGTAGGTCATGCCCTTGCCGGTCAGCACCGACGTGAACTGGTTGGCCAGGCGCTTGTACTGGCCGAACATGTAGCCGATCTCGCGGGCGCCGACGCCGATGTCACCGGCAGGCACGTCCAGGTCGGCGCCGATGTGGCGATACAGCTCGCTCATGAAGGCCTGGCAGAAGCGCATGACCTCGGCATCGCTCTTGCCCTTCGGATCGAAGTCCGAGCCGCCCTTGCCGCCGCCCATGGGCAGCGAGGTCAGCGAGTTCTTGAAGACTTGCTCGAAGGCCAGGAACTTGAGCACGCCCAGGTTGACCGACGGATGGAAGCGCAGGCCGCCCTTGTATGGGCCGATGGCGCTGCTCATCTGGATGCGGTAGCCGCGGTTGACCTGGACCTTGCCCTGGTCATCGACCCAGGACACGCGGAACAGTACCGCCCGCTCCGGCTCGACCATGCGTTCGAGGATGCCGGCCTGCAGGTAATGGGGGTTGGCTTCGAGGAAGGGCCAGAGGCTGCGCAGCACTTCTTCGACGGCCTGGTGGAACTCGGGCTGGGCCGGGTCGCGCTGCTTGAGGCGGGCCAGGAAATGGTCGACGGATTCGATCATGGTAGACATCTCACCAAGAGGGATTTGGACTTATTTGGTTTTTTCTGGAATGTACCAAGAAGCAATCGCACTGGAATAGGGCGCAATGTCGTTTTTTTGAATTTTTTTGGTGCGTTTTATATAAATGTATACAAAACGTGCGTTTCCTGCTGGCGGCTCCGCCCTCTTCGCGTCGGCGCGGCGCCAAGATGCCAGCCCCGTTTCGAGCCGGCACAAAAATGGGGCCATGAAGGCCCCACTATCGTGCAACCCGTTGCGGGTTACTGCGCCAGCTTCTTGTGCCGTACCCGGTGCGGCTGGGCGGCAGCATCGCCCAGGCGCTTCTTGCGATCGGCTTCGTACTCGGTGTAGTTGCCCTCGAAGAACACCACGTTCGAGTCGTCCTCGTAGGCCAGGATGTGCGTGGCCACGCGGTCCAGGAACCAACGGTCGTGGGAGATCACGATGGCCGCGCCCGGGAAGTCCAGCAGGGCTTCTTCCAGCGAACGCAGGGTCTCGACGTCGAGATCGTTGGACGGTTCGTCGAGCAGCAGGACGTTGCCACCCTCCTTCAGCGTCAGGGCCAGGTGCAGACGGCCACGCTCACCACCGGAGAGGTCCTTGACGAACTTCTGCTGGTCACCGCCCTTGAAGTTGAAGCGGCCGACGTAGGTGCGCGACGGGATCTCGTAGCTGCCGATGCGGATCATGTCGGAGCCATCGGAAATCTGCTGGAACACGGTCTTGCCGCCGTCCAGGTCGTCGCGGCTCTGGTCGACGCAGGCCAGTTGCACGGTTTCGCCGATCTCGATGCTGCCCGAATCCGGCTGCTCCTTGCCCATGATCATGCGGAACAGGGTCGACTTACCGGCACCGTTGCCGCCGATCACGCCAACGATGGCGCCCTTGGGCATGGAGAACGACAGATTGTCGATCAGTACACGGTCGCCATAGCCCTTGGTGACGTTCTTGAACTCGATGACCTTGTCGCCCAGGCGCGGGCCTGCCGGGATATAGATCTCGTTGGTCTCGCTGCGCTTCTGGAACTCTTGCGACTGCATCTCCTCGAAGCGCGCCAGACGGGCCTTGGACTTGGACTGGCGGGCCTTGGCGCCTTTGCGCACCCACTCCAGTTCTTCCTTCATGGCCTTCTCATGGGCGGTCTGCTGCTTGGATTCCTGCTCCAGGCGCGCCGACTTGGCTTCCAGCCAGCCCGAGTAGTTGCCTTCGTACGGGATGCCGGCGCCGCGGTCCAGCTCGAGGATCCAGCCGGCGACGTTGTCGAGGAAGTAACGGTCGTGGGTGATCGCCACCACGGTGCCGGGGAAGTCGTGCAGGAAGTGCTCCAGCCAGGCCACCGAGTCGGCGTCCAGGTGGTTGGTCGGCTCGTCCAGCAGCAGCATGTCGGGAGCCGACAGCAGCAGGCGGCACAGGGCCACACGGCGCTTCTCACCGCCAGACAGGTGCTCGACCTTGGCGTCCCACGGCGGCAGGCGCAGGGCGTCGGCGGCGACTTCCAGCTGACGCTCCAGGTTGTGGCCATCGGCGGCCTGCAGGATGGCTTCCAGCTTGGCCTGCTCGGCGGCCAGCTTGTCGAAGTCGGCATCCGGCTCTGCATAGGCGGCGTAGACCTCGTCCAGGCGAGCCTGAGCGTCCTTGATCACGCTCACCGCTTCCTCGACCACCTCGCGGACGGTCTTGTTCGGGTCCAGTTGCGGCTCCTGGGGCAGGTAGCCGACGTTGATATCGGGCATCGGACGGGCTTCGCCGTCGAACTCCTTGTCGACGCCCGCCATGATCCGCAGCAGGGTCGACTTGCCCGCGCCGTTGAGGCCGAGCACACCGATCTTCGCGCCTGGGAAGAACGACAGGGAGATGTTCTTCAGGATTTCCCGCTTCGGCGGCACGACCTTGCTCAGCCGATGCATGGTGTAGACGTATTGAGCCAAAACCAAGCCCTCTATAGATAGGTAAAGACATCGACGCTCGCCTGGCGGGCGCCAGGGGGATGCGTTTACGGGGTGTCATTGAACAAAGTGGGCCATTCTACGCCAAGTGGTGGCGTTGACCAGATGGGGCGCCGAAGCGCCGCTCCCACACCAGGACACTGTGGAAGCGGGCAAAGCCTGCGGTCGGGGACGAAGCCCTCGCCAGGCCTCAGACGTGGGCCTGTTTCACCTTGCCCCGTGGCAGGCGGCAGCGCTCGGATTGCCCGGCCAGGCGAGCGGCCCAGGCGGCCTTGACGCTGAAACCGCCGGAGCGGGCAGGTTTGCCGGTAGCCGCTGCGGCCGGCTTGGGCGCAGGCTTGGCGGCAGACGCCACGACCGGCTCGGCAACGGCCTTGGCGGACTTGCGCAGTTCAGCCAGCGACGGGCTCTTGCGCACATTGGCGGCGGCCGGGTCGGGCTTGGCCAGCGAACGCTGGCAGGACTTGCAGGATACGTCATCGGCCACGGCAGTGCTGACCAGGGTCTGACTGCTGCGCCCGCAGGCGGAATCGAGGCCATTGGTGGAATAATGGGTAACCAAACCGTACATCTCCGATGCGTTGACTATGAAGCGGCGGCATTCTCGCACAGGTCGCAGGGACTTGCCGAACGAGGATCAGCGGTAGCGACCACTGGCAGCAGACACAGCCGCTGGCACTTTGCCATAATTGGGGGCATGCTAGTCGGTGACTAGCTGCAAGCTGCAAGAAAAAGCAGATTGGCGTAGAGGCTGCTTTGGCTTTTGGCTTGCAGCTTGCCGCTTTGTCTCACCCCTGCCATCGCCAGCCCAATCGCAGGACCATCGCTTGACCGATCTTACCCACCCGTCATCCCTGCGCCCTGCCCTGCCTGCGTCGAGCAGCGCCCTGCGCGGCTCGCTCAAGGGCACGCTGGCCCTGCTGGCCTTGGTCCTGCTGGGGTTGCTGCTATGGCAATTGTTCGCCCAGTTCCGTCACACCCAGGCCGACCTTCGCCAACGGAGCCTGGCGACGAATGCGGAACTGGCCGACCACCTGACCCTGAACATGGCGCTTCAGGCCCAACAGGCGGTGAACCTGCTGCAACCCTACATCGAAGCGCCGACACCGGCGGCGCTGCCCTCGCTGCTGCAGACCCTGCAGCAGCGCCTGCCCGGCCTGCACCACGTGGCCTGGCTGGGCAGCGCCGGGCAGGTCAGGCGCGACAGTCTCGCGAACACCCCCGACCGTCAACTGATCGCCGAGCTCCTGCAACTCAGCCAGGGACGTGCATATTTCTTCAGCGACGCCGCAGACAGCCGCCAGGTCTACCTGCTGCTGCGCCAGCCGGCCGAACAGGATCGCGGCTACTGGCTGTTGCGCCTGTCCAACGACTACTACAAGACGCTGACCCACCGTCTGGAAGGTGCGGGCCATCCCCTGTGGCTGCTGGAAAGCAGCCGCAGCGGCGAGGTGCTTGCGCGCAACAGGCCTACCCTGCTCAGCGACGAGCCCCTGCAAAGCGTGATGCTGGCCTTGCTCGACAACAGCACCTGGCAACTGCGTGGGCTGTTCGATGCCGGCCTTGCCCGAGAGACGCTGCTGCCGGCGCTGATCGGCAAGTGCCTGTTGGTGCTGGTCTGTGCCTTGCTGCCGGTGCTCGCCCTGATCAACATGCGCCGCCGCCAGCGCGCCTTGCAGGAAGATCACCGGCGCTACCAGGAGATCTTCGAGGGCACCGGCGTGGCGTTGTGCGTGCTCGACCTCTCCAGCCTGCCCGGCCAGCTCGACCGCTACCACCTGCGCAACCGCGCCGCCCTCAAGCAGAGCCTGGCCCTGGACGGCAGCCTGCGCCGCTCGCTACTGCAGGAACTGAAGATCACCGAGATCAACCAGGTCGCCCGGCAACTGCTCAACGTCGAATGCAACGAAGGCGCCTGGCAGCGCCTGATCGCAGGCAGCGGCGAGGGTCGCGACAGCATCGGCATGCAGCTGATCGACGCCCTGATCGAGCAACGCCCCCTGCTGGAACTGGAAGTCTGCCTGCCCGCGCCCCTGGGCGGCGAACTGCACCTGTGGCTGATGGCCCGCCTGCCCCAGCAGCGCCGGGACTACCAGGCGGTGATCCTGAGCATCAGCGATATCACCAGCCGCAAGCAGGTCGAGCTGTCGCTGCTTGAGCGCGAGAGTTTCTGGTCCGATGTGGTGCGCACCGTCCCCGACCAGTTGTACGTGCAGGACGTGCAGAGCCAGCGGATGATCTTCAGCAACCGCCACCTCGGCCAAACCCTCGGCTACGACCGCACCGAGCTGACACAGATGGGCGACCGCTTCTGGGAACTGTTGCTGCACCCGGAGGACAGCGAGCACTACCACGCGCTGCGCCGCCAACAGCGCGACACCGGCCACAGCGACTCCTTGCACTGCCAGTTGCGCTTTCGCCACCGCGATGGCAACTGGCGCTGCTACGACATCCGCGAACAGGTGCTGACCCGCGATGCCGACGGCCTGGTCACCCGTATCATCGGCGTGGGCAAGGACGTCACGGTGCAGATCGAGGCCAGCGAGTCCCTGCGCGACAGCGAACAGCGCTATCGCATGCTGGCCGAAAGCATCAGCGACGTGATCTTCTCGACCAACAGCCAGTTGCAACTCGATTACGTCAGCCCTTCCGCGCAAGCCGTGCTGGGCTACCCGGCCGAGTGGTTCTTCCAGCACGGCTGGCAGTCGGTCATCGCCAACCCGGCCCAGCTCACCGGCCTCTACAGCCTGATGGAGCGGGTCAGCAAGGCCCTGGGCGACAGCGAACAGCTGGCCCAGCTGCGCAGCCAGCTGCCGACCCAGATGTTCCTGTTCGACTGCCTGCGCGCCGATGGCCGCAAGATCCCCATCGAACTGCGCCTGGTGCTGGTGTGGGACGAGCACGAGTGCTTCGAGGGCCTGCTCGGCGTCGGCCGCGACATCAGCCAGCAGCGCCGCGCCGAGAAGGACCTGCGCATGGCCGCGACGGTATTCGAACACTCGACCTCGGCCATTCTCATCACCGACCCGGCCGGCTACATCGTCCAGGCCAACGAGGCCTTCAGCCGCGTCAGCGGCTACGCGGTCAGCGAGGTGCTCGACCAGTTGCCGGGCATGCTCACGGTCGATGAACAGCAGGACGCGCACCTGCGCTATGTGCTCAAGCAACTGCACCAGCGTGGCAGCTGGGAAGGCGAGGTATGGCTCAAGCGGCGCAACGGCGAGCCGTATCCAGCGTGGGTCGGCATCACAGCGGTGCTCGACGAGGAAGGCGACCTGGCCAGCTATGTGTGCTTCTTCACCGACATCAGCGAACGCAAGGCCAGCGAGCAGCGTATCCACCGCCTGGCGTACTACGACGCATTGACCCACCTGCCCAACCGTACTCTGTTCCAGGACCGGCTCCATACCGCCCTGCAGCAGGCCGAGCGGTACAAGGCGTGGGTGGTACTGATGTTCCTCGACCTGGACCGTTTCAAGCCGATCAACGACTCCCTGGGCCACGCGGCGGGCGACCGCATGCTCAAGGACATGGCCCAGCGCCTGTTGGCCTGTGTCGACGACGACGATACCGTGGCACGCATGGGTGGCGACGAGTTCACCCTGCTGCTGCAACCCAGGGCGAGCCGCGAGATGGCCTTGAACCGCGCCATCCACGTGGCCGAGAACATCCTCGGCAGCCTGGTACGGCCGTTCGTCCTGGAGGGCCGCGAGTTCTTCGTCACTGCCAGCATCGGCATCGCCCTCAGCCCGCAGGATGGCAGCGAGCTCAGCCAGTTGATGAAGAACGCCGACACGGCCATGTACCACGCCAAGGAGCGCGGCAAGAACAATTTCCAGTTCTACCAGGCCGACATGAACGCCAGCGCCCTGGAGCGCCTGGAGCTGGAAAGCGACCTGCGCCATGCCTTGGAGCAGAACGAGTTCATGCTCTACTACCAACCGCAGTTCAGCGGCGACGGCAAGCGCCTGACCGGTGCCGAGGCGCTGCTGCGCTGGCGCCACCCGCGCCGCGGCCTGGTACCGCCGGGCGACTTCATCCCGGTGATCGAGGAGCTGGGCCTGGTGGTGGATGTCGGCGACTGGGTACTGCGCGAGGCCAGCCGCCAGCTCAAGGCCTGGCACAAGGCCAGGGTGCGGGTGCCGAAGGTGTCGGTGAACATTTCGGCGCGGCAGTTCTCCGATGGCCAGTTGGGCACCCGCATCGCCACCATCCTGGAGGAAACCGGCCTGCCGCCGGCCTGCCTGGAGCTGGAGCTGACCGAAAGCATTCTGATGCGCGAGGTCAACGAGGCCATGCAGATCCTCGACAGCCTGAAGAAGCTGGGCCTGAGCATTGCGGTCGACGACTTCGGCACGGGTTATTCATCGCTCAACTACCTCAAGCAGTTCCCCATCGACGTGCTGAAGATCGACCGCACCTTCGTCGACGGCCTGCCCGAGGGCGAGCAGGACGCGCAGATCGCCCGGGCGATCATCGCCATGGCCCACAGCCTGAACCTGGCGGTGATCGCCGAGGGCGTGGAAACCCATGAGCAACTGGAGTTCCTGCGCGAGCACGACTGCGACGAAGTACAGGGCTACCTGTTCGGCCGGCCGATGCCGGCCCACCAGTTCGAAGCGCAATTCAGCAACGAGACGCTGTTCGTGTTTCAGTGAGCTGCAAGAAAAAGCCGTGCGCGCCGCCGATGAGGCAGATGTCCCACAGGTTCAGCAGCGACCCCTCTTGTAGCTTGCAGCTCGCCGCTTGGTCGTCGTGAATTCCATTGGTCCGCGACATGACGCCTCTTCATATGCCAGGCCAGGGCCAATGGGTTAGAATGCCCCCCCAATTCAGCCCGATCCTTGAGGACCGCCATGTTCAGCCGTGATTTGACCATTGCCAAGTACGACGCCGAGCTCTTCGAAGCCATGCAGCAGGAAGCTCAGCGCCAGGAAGAGCATATCGAGCTGATCGCTTCGGAAAACTACACCAGCCCGGCCGTCATGGAGGCCCAGGGTTCGGTACTGACCAACAAGTACGCCGAAGGCTACCCGGGCAAGCGCTACTACGGCGGTTGCGAGCACGTCGACGTGATCGAGCAACTGGCCATCGACCGCGCCAAGCAACTGTTCGGCGCCGACTACGCCAACGTCCAGCCGCACGCCGGCTCCCAGGCCAACGCCGCCGTCTACCTGGCCCTGCTGCAGGCCGGCGACACCCTCCTGGGCATGAGCCTGGCCCACGGCGGCCACCTGACCCACGGCGCCAGCGTCAGCTCCTCCGGCAAGCTGTACAACGCCGTGCAGTACGGCATCGACGCCAACGGCCTGATCGACTACGACGAAGTCGAGCGCCTGGCCCTGGAGCACAAGCCGAAGATGATCGTCGCCGGCTTCTCCGCCTACTCCCAGGTCCTGGACTTCCCGCGCTTCCGTGAGATCGCCGACAAGGTCGGTGCCTACCTGTTCGTCGACATGGCCCACGTGGCCGGCCTGGTCGCTGCTGGCATCTACCCGAACCCGGTCCCGTTCGCCGACGTGGTCACCACCACCACCCACAAGACCCTGCGCGGTCCGCGTGGCGGCCTGATCCTGGCGCGCAAGAACGAAGAGATCGAGATGAAGCTCAACTCCGCGGTCTTCCCGGGCGCCCAGGGCGGTCCGCTGGAGCACGTCATCGCCGGCAAGGCGATCTGCTTCAAGGAAGCGCTGCAGCCTGAGTTCAAGGCCTACCAGCAGCAAGTGGTGAAGAACGCCCAGGCCATGGCCGGCGTGTTCATCGAGCGTGGTTTCGACGTCGTCTCCGGCGGCACCCAGAACCACCTGTTCCTGCTGTCGCTGATCAAGCAGGACATCACCGGCAAGGACGCAGACGCTGCCTTGGGCCGAGCCTACATCACCGTGAACAAGAACTCGGTACCGAACGACCCACGTTCGCCGTTCGTCACCTCGGGCCTGCGCATCGGCACCCCGGCCGTCACCACCCGTGGTTTCAAGGAAGCCGAGTGCCGCGAGCTGGCCGGCTGGATCTGCGACATCCTCGCCGACCTGAACAACGAAGCGGTGATCGACGCCGTGCGTGAGAAGGTCAAGGCCATCTGCAAGAAGCTGCCGGTGTACGGCAACTAAATTGGCGATTGCCTGATGTGAGAAGCCCGGTCTAGTACCGGGCTTTTTGATTGTGGACACAACCCCATCGCTGACGGCTGAACGCTCTCGCTCACGAGACTGGCCGAGCAAGGCCAGGAATGAACGGATTCCCGCTGCGCCCAGTACTCATGACCACCTTAAGGTAGGCATCCATCACCCCGAGGAGATGCGTCATGCCAACCCACCGCCAGCTATCGTTCATTGCCGAAATCAGCAGCCAGGGTGCTGATCTCAACCTGCTTGAAACCTTGCTGGGCAAGCCTGCCAAAGTCATCCTTCCCGGCACGGGAGGCGGCGTCTTCAGTGGACGCTTCAACGAACGGGACGACTCGCACCTGCTCTGTCACCAAGCAGCCTCTGTGCCCCAGCGCCCCATGAAGGTCTATTTCCGTCATACGGACAAAGGCTACACCTTGTCCGTCCACTCGCCAGGCAATCACTTCGGCAAGTGTCTCTGTCGAGACGACAACGGGGCCATTGCCGTATACAGGCCCGAAGATGTCACGCCTTCCTACTTCGAGATGGTAGGTCCCCAGGGGGAGATCACCCTGACGGATAAGCCCATCAACCCACTCATCTGCCTGCTGCGTGAACGAAGCTCCGGCAAATGCTTGCATCGCCAGCGGCGGCATGACTCCAAGCACATGTACCTGTTCGCCAAGCACGACCAGTTTCTGCCGATCAGGATCAATATCCTCGAATATAAAAATGAGCCGGACGAAGGCTGACTAACCGCCCTGGTGCAGAGGCGACCCAAGCCCACGAGGCCATTAGCTCAACGCAGCGAATCCTTCCCGGATCGTCTCCTCCGGCAGTTCATCGCCAATGAACACCATCACGCTTTCCCGCACCTCTCCTTCAGCCCACTCGGTATCCCAGTCGAAGCCATACAGCTTGAGCACGCCCTGGAATACCAGGCGACGCTCTTCGCCGGCGATGTTCAGCACGCCCTTGTAGCGCAGCAGCTGCTTGCCGTGGTTTTCCAGCAACTCGTTCATGAAGTCACTGAGACGGTCGATGTCCAACGGCGTCTCGCTACGCAGCACCAGGGTGGAGATACGGTCCGGCGTGGCAGGCTTGAGGACTGGGCGCAGGGCTGGCTTGAGGCTGCCACCCAGGTCGGTGTTGAGGTTGAACCCGCGCACGTCGAGCAACTCGGCCAGGTCGATGCGGCCGTGTTCGACCACACGGATCGCGGCGCGACCGTTGATGCGGGCCAGGCGCTCCTGCAGGGCCTCGACGGCGTCAGGCTCGACCAGGTCGGTCTTGCTCAGCAGCAGGCGGTCGGCGAAGCCCACCTGGGCCTGGGCGATGGCCTGGGTCAGGTGCAGCTCGGCATGGGCAGCATCGACCAGGGTGATGATGCCGTCGAGGATATAGCGCTCGCGCAGCTCCTCATCGATGAAGAAGGTCTGCGCCACAGGTGCCGGGTCGGCAAGGCCGGTGCACTCGATCACCAGGCGGTCGAAGGCGATCTCGCCGGCGTCCAGGCGTTCGAGCAGCAGGTACAGGGCACGGGTCAGGTCGCCGTGGATGCTGCAGCATACGCAGCCGTTGGCCAGGGTCATGACCTGCACCGGCTCGTCGCCCAGCAATTGGCTGTCGATGCCGGCCTCGCTGAACTCGTTCTCGATCACAGCGATCTTCAGGCCGTGCTCGGCCTTGAGCATGTGCTTGAGCAAGGTGGTCTTGCCGGCACCGAGAAAGCCGGTCAGGACAGTAACGGGAATGGGCGTTTGCACGCAGTTGCCTCCATGAAGCCGAAAATGACTGTGGGAGCCAGGTTACCCGGGCTCCCACAGGTTCATGCATGTCGCGGGGTCAACAACACTTGGGCCCGGACTTGCCACCGTAACGGGCTTCCTGGCGCTCCCTGAAGAACGCCTCGTAGCTCATCACCGGCTTGTCCGGATGCTTGGCCTGCATGTGCTCGACATAGTTGTCGTAGTCGGGCATGCCGACCATCAGGCGGGCTGCCTGCCCCAGGTACTTACCCAGTCGCCCCAGGTCGTTGAACATCGCGGTATTCCTCTTCGTTACGCGTCAGGCAGCGCCTGGAACGGGGTTTCCTTGTCGGTGCGCTCCTTGCGGCCCAGGGCGGCGAAGCCGACCTTGATGGCGAAGAACAGCACGCTAAACACCACCACCAGGAACAGCACGGTCAGGCCCGCGTTGGTGTAGGCATTGAACACCACGTGCTGCATCTGCGCCAGGTCCTTGGCCGGCGCCAGTACCTGGCCGGCGTCCAGCGCGGTGCTGTACTTGTTGGCCAGGGCCAGGAAGCCCACCGCCGGGTTCGGGTCGAACAGCTTGATCAGGCCCGCGGTGGTGGTGCAGATCAGCAGCCACACAGCCGGCAGCAGGGTGACCCAGACATAGCGCTGGCGCTTCATCTTGATCAGCACCACGGTGCCGAGCATCAGGGCGATACCGGCCAGCATCTGGTTGGAGATGCCGAACAGCGGCCACAGGGTATTGATGCCGCCCAGCGGGTCGATCACGCCCTGGTACAGCAGGTAGCCCCACAGGGCCACGCAGCCGGCGGTGCCGATCAGGTTGGCGCCCCACGACTCGGTGCGCTTGAGCGCCGGGATGAAGCTGCCCAGCAGGTCCTGCAGCATGAAGCGCCCGGCGCGGGTACCGGCGTCCACCGCGGTGAGGATGAACAGTGCCTCGAACAGGATCGCGAAGTGGTACCAGAAGGCCATGGTGTTCTCGCCCGGCAGCACCTGGTGGAGGATCTGCGCGATCCCCACGGCCAGGGTCGGCGCACCGCCGGCACGGGCCAGGACGGTGTGCTCGCCGATGTCGCGGGCGGTCGCCTCGAGCTGCTCGGGGGTGATGGTGAAGCCCCAACTGCTGACGGTCTGCGCCACCGACACGACGTCGGCACCGACCACCGCGGCCGGGCTGTTCATGGCGAAGTACACGCCCGGCTCGATCACCGAGGCGGCGACCATGGCCATGATGGCGACGAACGACTCCATCAGCATGCCGCCGTAGCCGATGTAGCGGGCGTTGACTTCGTTGTCCAGCAGCTTGGGCGTGGTCCCCGAGGAGATCAGCGCGTGGAAGCCGGACACCGCGCCACAGGCGATGGTGATGAACAGGAACGGGAACAGGGTGCCCTTCCAGACCGGGCCGGTACCGTCGGTGAACTGGGTCAGGGCCGGCATCTTCAGCTCCGGCGCGATGATCAGGATACCGATGGCCAGGCCGACGATGGTGCCGATCTTGAGGAAGGTCGACAGGTAGTCACGCGGCGCCAGCACCAGCCAGACCGGCAGCACGGCGGCGACGAAACCGTAGCCGACCAGCATCCAGGTGATCTGCACGCCGGTGAAGGTGAACGCCTTGCCCCAGACCGGATCGGCGGCCACCTGGCCGCCCAGCCAGATCGACAGCAACAGCAGGACCACGCCGATGATCGAGATCTCGCCGATGCGGCCCGGGCGGATGTAGCGCATGTAGATGCCCATGAACATCGCGATCGGGATGGTCGCCATCACCGTGAACATGCCCCACGGGCTCTCGGCCAGGGCCTTGACCACGATCAGCGCCAGCACCGCGAGGATGATGATCATGATCAGGAAGCAGCCGAACAGGGCGATGGTGCCCGGAATCCGGCCCATTTCCTCGCGGACCATGTCGCCCAGCGAACGGCCGTTGCGGCGGGTGGACAGGAACAGGACCATGAAGTCCTGCACGGCGCCAGCCAGCACCACGCCGGCGATCAGCCAGAGCGTGCCGGGCAGGTAGCCCATCTGCGCGGCGAGCACCGGACCGACCAGGGGGCCGGCGCCGGCGATGGCGGCGAAGTGGTGGCCGAAGAGGATGTGCTTGTTGGTCGGGACGTAGTCCAGGCCATCGTTGTTGAGGACCGCCGGGGTGGCCCGACGCGGGTCGAGCTGCATCACCTTGGTGGCGATGAACAGGCTGTAGTAGCGGTAGGCGACCAGGTAGATGGCCACGGCGGCGACTACGATCCACAAGGCATTGATCGCCTCGCCGCGACGCAGGGCGACCACACCCAGCGCGCAAGCGCCTATGACCGCCAGCGCCAACCACGGAATGTGGCGTAGCAGGCTATTATTGTTGTTCATGGTTCACTTCCAGCTGGTGGATTGGAAAAAGACCGCCCACCGAGTCTAGGGCGTGTCATCGCGCATTGCCATACTTGCTTTGATCTAGAGCCTCCGCGGCCCGTCAGCGGTACCTGATGCACAGACACAATCAACTATAGTCAGGAAGCACCCCCGGAGGGTCTAGCCATGAGCGAACACGACGAACGCCGCCGCTTCCAGCGCATCGACTTCGACGCCCCCACCGAGCTGCGCCAGGGCACACGGCGCTGGCCGGTGAAACTGCTCGACCTGTCGCTCAAGGGCCTGCTGATCGAGCGTCCCGAGCCGTGGGATGCCGACCTGACCCAGGATTTCGACGCCATCATCCATCTCGACCCGCAGACCCGTGTACAGATGCAGGTGGAATTGCGTCATGAAGAACCCACCCGGCTCGGCTTCATCTGCCTTTATATCGACATCGATTCGATGACCCATTTGCACCGTCTTGTGGAACTGAACGTCGCCGACAGCACCGAAATGATGCGCGAGCTGCGCGAACTCATCGAATATTGATATCTCTTAGCCAGCTAACATTCTTCCCGCCATGTGTTTCCTGTCTACCCAGACAGCTTTCTGTTGGGTAGCAGCTGTGTTGTACACACCCCTCTAGCATCGCCTCTGCCAGCTTGGAACGCATTCTGCATTCCATTTGCCCGCACCTTGCGAACGCCCTTGTCCGCGCTCCGATCAAAATCTTGTATACAATTCTTGTGGTATTTGTTTGTAGGAATTGTCTACAGTAGCGACACAACAATAAACAGAGAGCCTGCTCCATGACTACGTCCCCTAGCACGTCTCCCGCCAAGCGCCCCGAGGATGAATACCTCGGGCTTGGCGCCAACCTGGCCTATGGTCTGCAGCATGTGCTGACCATGTACGGGGGGATCGTGGCCGTGCCCCTGATCCTCGGCCAGGCCGCGGGTCTGGCGCCCGCGGAGATCGGCCTGCTGATCGCCGCCTCGCTGTTCGCCGGTGGCCTGGCCACGCTGTTGCAGACCCTTGGCCTGCCGTTCTTCGGCTGCCAGTTGCCATTGGTGCAAGGGGTGTCCTTCGCCGGTGTCGCCACCATGGGGGCGATCCTCAGCAGTGAAGGCGGCGGTGGCCTGCAGGGCGTGCTCGGCGCGGTCATGGCGGCCTCGCTGATCGGCTTCCTGATCACCCCGGTGTTCTCGCGCATCACCAAGTTCTTCCCGCCGCTGGTCACCGGTATCGTCATCACCACCATCGGCCTGACCCTGATGCCGGTCGCCGCGCGCTGGGTGATGGGCGGCAACAGCGCCTCGCCGGAGTTCGGTAGCATGGCCAACATCGGCCTGGCGGCACTGACCTTCGCCATCGTCCTGCTGCTGAGCAAGCTGGGCAACGCGACCATCTCGCGCCTGTCGATCCTCCTGGCCATGGTGGCAGGTACCCTGATCGCCTGGGCCCTGGGCATGACCGACTTCAGCAAGGTCAGCGAAGGCCCGATGTTCGCCTTCCCCAGCCCGTTCCACTTCGGCATGCCGACCTTCCACATCGCCGCGATCCTGTCGATGTGCATCGTGATCATGGTGACCCTGGTGGAGACCTCGGCCGACATCCTCGCCGTGGGCGAGATCATCGATACCAAGGTCGACTCCAAACGACTGGGCAACGGCCTGCGCGCCGACATGGCCTCGAGCATCCTGGCACCGATCTTCGGCTCCTTCACCCAGAGTGCGTTCGCCCAGAACGTCGGCCTGGTGGCGGTGACCGGGGTCAAGAGCCGCTACGTGGTGGCCACCGGCGGGGTGATCCTGGTGGTGCTCGGCCTGCTGCCGATCATGGGCCGGGTGATCGCCGCGGTACCGACGCCGGTACTGGGCGGTGCAGGCATCGTGTTGTTCGGCACCGTGGCCGCCAGCGGTATCCGCACCCTGTCGAAGGTCAACTACAAGAACAACGTCAACCTGATCATCGTCGCCGCCTCGCTGGGCTTCGGCATGATCCCGATTGCCGCGCCGAACTTCTACCACCACTTCCCGAACTGGTTCGAGACCATTTTCCACTCCGGCATCAGCTCGGCGGCGATCATGGCCATCCTGCTGAACCTGATCTTCAACCACTTCACCGTGGGCAACTCGGACCAGCAATCGGTGTTCGCCGCGGGCTACGAGCGAACCATCCAGTATTCCGACCTCTCGGCCCTGCGTGATGGCGACTACTTCAAGGACGGCAAACTGTTCGATGCCGACGGCAACGAGGTGCCGGTGCTCGAACCTGACGAACAGGGCGACGAGGCGCCCAGGCGCAAGGCGCTGGCAGAGCACTGATCGCCACCTGCGGCGGTCACGCAAGGGGAGCCGATGCGCATCGTCGGCTCCCCTTTTTTCATGTCGCGAAACTATCGGCCCCAATGCCACTTCACTGACCAGCCTTGGGGCTTGGATCACTCGAAGAGTGCATCCAAGGCCTGTTCCAGCCGGGTCACGGCAATCACTTGCAAACCGGCCGGGGCTTCCTTCGGCGCATTGCCCTTGGGCACGATGGCGCGCTTGAAACCGTGCTTGGCGGCCTCCTTGAGGCGCTCCTGGCCACTGGGCACCGGGCGTACCTCACCGGACAGGCCGATCTCGCCGAACACCAGCAGGCCATCGGCCAGCGGGCGGTTGCGCAGGCTGGACATGACTGCCGCCATCAATGCCAGGTCCGACGCCGTCTCCAGCACCTTGACGCCCCCCACCACATTGAGGAACACGTCCTGATCATGGGTGGGAATACCACCGTGCCGGTGCAACACCGCCAGCAGCATGGCCAGGCGGTTCTGGTCCAGGCCCAGGGTGACCCGGCGCGGGTTGGCCAGGTGGCTGTCGTCCACCAGCGCCTGGACCTCCACCAGCATCGGCCGGGTACCTTCCCAAGTCGCCATGACCACGCTGCCGGGCACTTCCTCCTGGGCGCGGTTGAGGAAGATCGCCGACGGGTTGGAAACCTCCTTGAGGCCCCGGTCGGTCATGCCGAACACGCCCAGCTCGTTGACCGCGCCGAAGCGATTCTTCACCGCCCGCAGCAGACGCAGTCGGCCATCGGACTCACCCTCGAAGTACAGCACGGTGTCGACCATGTGCTCCAGCACCCGTGGACCGGCCAGGGAGCCCTCCTTGGTCACGTGGCCGACCAGGAACACCGCCGTGCCGCTCTGCTTGGCATAGCGCACCAGCAATGCGGTGCTCTCGCGGACCTGGGCCACGCCGCCGGGCGCGGACTGCAGCTGTTCGGTGAAGATGGTCTGGATCGAGTCGATGACCATGACCCGGGGCTTTTCCTGGCGCGCCGTGGCGATGATCGCCTCGATGCAGGTCTCGGTCATCACCTTGAGCTGGTCCTGGGGCAGGCCCAGGCGCCGCGAGCGCATGGCCACCTGCTGCTGGGACTCCTCGCCGGTGACGTACAGCGCCGGCATGCGCGCGGCGACGTTGCACAGGGTCTGCAGCAGAATGGTCGACTTGCCGATCCCCGGGTCGCCGCCGATCAGCACCACCGAACCGTCGACCAGGCCACCACCGAGCACCCGGTCCAGCTCGGTACTGCCAGTGCCGAAACGTGGGATCTCCTCGACGCTGACCTCGGCCAGGGTCTTGATCTGTGCCTGTTGCCCGGCCCAGCCGGCACGCCCGCTGGGCGCCGCGGCACCGCCGCTCTCGATCAGGGTCTCGACCAGGGTGTTCCAGGCCCCGCATTCACCGCACTGGCCGGCCCATTTGGGGAAGGTCGCGCCACACTCGGTGCAGCCATACAAGCGCTTGGCCTTGGCCATGGGCTCAGTCTCCTGGAAAAAATCGCCATGATAGCCGAGCCGGACGTGCCTCGAACGTGCCGGGAAGCGACAAAACTATTCGATCTAACCGCAGTCTCTAGCATCGGCGTAACGCATGAAGCGCATAGCTGGCTTACACTGCGAATACCTTATCCATTTGTTACAAGGAATAAACCATGGGCATGCTCAGTGAATTCAAGGCCTTTGCGGTAAAGGGAAATGTCGTCGACATGGCCGTCGGTATCATTATCGGCGCGGCCTTCGGCAAGATCGTATCGTCCTTCGTGGGCGACGTGGTCATGCCGCCGCTGGGCCTGTTGATCGGTGGGGTGGACTTCAGTGACCTGGCCATCACCCTCAAGGCCGCCGAGGGCGACATCCCCGCGGTGGTGCTGGCTTATGGCAAGTTCATCCAGACGGTGATCGACTTCCTGATCATCGCCTTCGCGATCTTCATGGGCGTGAAGGTGATCAATCGCCTCAAGCGCGAAGAAGCCGAGGCCCCGAGCGCCCCGCCCGTGCCGACGCCCGAGGAGACCCTGCTGACCGAGATCCGCGACCTGCTCAAGAACCGTCAGCCCTGAGCGACTAGCCACGAGCTGCAAGCTGCAAGAAAAAGCCGATCGGTGTGATAGCTGCTTTTTCTTGCAGCTCGTGGCTTGCAGCTACCAGTAGTTCTCCACCGCCACCTGCCCCGGCCGCCGGCTCAGGCTCAACTGCAGGTCGCGCGCCTTCAGCACCTTGCGGGTGTCGTCGATCATGTCCGGGTTACCGCACAGCATGATCCGCGAATGCTCCGGTGACAGCTCCAGCCCCGCTGCCTTCTCCAGTTCGCCATGCTCGATCAGCGTGGTGATCCGCGCATTCAACGCCCCAGGGTACCGCTCGCGGGTGACCACCGGGATGAACTGCAGCTTGCCGGCGAACTCGGCCAGGTAGTCACGCTGCTCCAGGCCGGCGATCAGGTCCAGGTAGGCCAGTTCCTTGGCCTCGCGCACCGAATACACCAGCTTGATATTGTCGAATCGCTCCCAGGCTTCGAAGTCTTGCAGGATCGACATGAACGGCGCGATACCGGTGCCGGTGGCCAGCAACCACAGGTCACGGCCACCCACGAAACGGTCGAGGGTCAGGTAGCCGAAGGCCTGGCGATCGATGAGCAAGTGATCGCCCTCGCCCAGGCGGCTCAGCTCGCTGGTGAACTCGCCGCCCGGCACGACGATGGAGAAGAAGTCGAGGAACTCGTCATGGGGGGCGCTGACCATCGAGTAAGCCCGCCATACCACGCTGCCATCGGCCTTGGTCACGCCCAGACGGGCGAACTGCCCGGAACGGAAACGAAACCCAGGGTCGCGGGTGACCCGCAGGGTGAACAGATTGGGGGTCAACGGCTGGACGTCGAGCAGGGTCTGGCGGGTGAACTTGTCGGCGCTGGCAGTCATGACGGGCTCCATCGATCAGGAACGCCCAGTGTCGCCCAAAGCGCCGGGGATGAACACCGATGGTTTGTAGGGCCTCGTGCGGCGCTCGTCGGCGAGCACGGTCTATAACAAAATATTCCGAACAAATTGCTAGGTCTTTTCCTACAATCATCCGGTAGCGGAATTTTGGATCCATCTAGAGTCCAGAGGGAGCCGACTCATGCCACAGTGGAAAACCCAACAACTGCAATTGCTGCTCGAGGAGCGGGAGCCACAACGACTGTTCGATCGCGCCCTTGGCCTGGTCCAAGATCTGGACATGACCTACCTGGGCCTGGCGCTGTACCTGCCCATCGCCGCCCATCCTCCGCAGGTGGTGCGCTACAACAACTATCCAGGCGAATGGAACGCCCACTGCCAGGGCGGCGAAGCGCTGCGCGAAGACCCGGTCGTCAACAGATGCCATCGCACCACGATGCCCGTCCTCTGGCACGATGAGTTGTACCACGAGGTTCCCCACCTGCGCGAAACGGCCTGCAGCCATGGTTTGTGTCACGGCTGGACACAATCGGTGCACGACCTGCAGCACAACGAAACCCAACTGAGCGTGGCCAGGCCACAAGGAGCGATCGACACCGCCGAATTCTACGAGAAGGCCGCCCAGGTGCTCTGGCTGTGCAATAGCCTGCATGCCCTGCTCTGCGAGTATCACCTGGCGCGGCTCGCCCCCGAGCCCAGCCTGAGCGACCGGGAGCTGGAGGTCCTCAAGTGGTCCGCCGCCGGCAAGACCGCCTCGGACATCGCCTGCATCCTTTCGCTGTCGACCAGCACCGTGAACTTCCACATCCGCAGCGTGATCACCAAGACCAACGCCGCCAACAAGGCCGGGGCGATCGCCATCGCCGCCACCCGCGGCCTGCTCTGACGCCAGGCGCAAAGCCCTGTAGAATCGCGCACCTGAAGCTCGTCGTGGCCTGCGATGGGCAGTTTCGCACCCGAGCCAACGCCATGCCCCTGCTGACCAGCCCCTTCGCCGAACTCGACCTGATCCGCCAGCCGGAACAGGCCAACGATCCCCTGCAAGCCTTCGATGCCGCGGACCACTACCTGCTGGAGCACCTGGCCGGCCAGGCACCGGGGGCCGGTTGCCGGGTACTGGTGCTCAATGACAGCTTCGGGGCCCTGGCCGCCAGCCTGGCCGGGCACCTGGACGTGGTCAGCAGTGGCGATTCGCACCTGGCCCACCTGGCCCTGGAAAAGAACCTGGTGCGCAATGGCAAGCCCTACGACAGCGTGCCCTTCGTGCCCGCCAGCGAACGCTGGCAGGGCCCGTTCGATCGGGTACTGGTGCGTGTGCCCAAGGCCCTCGCCCTGCTCGAAGAGCAGTTGATCCGCCTGCAGGGCCACCTGGCGCCAGGCGCCCAGGTGATCGCCGGCGCCATGATCAAGCATCTGCCGCGTGCCGCAGGCGACCTGATGGAAAAGTACATCGGCCCGGTGCAGGCTTCGCTGGCCCAGAAAAAGGCACGCCTGCTCACGGCCAGCGTCGTCGACGAGCGTCCCGCCGCGCGTTCGCCCTACCCCACCCGCTACCGCCTGGAATCCCCCGCCCTGGAGCTGGTCAACCATGCCAATGTGTTCTGCCGCGAAGGGCTGGACATCGGTACCCGTGCCTTCCTGCCGCACCTGCCCCGCGACCTTGGCCAGGCCCGTGTCGCCGACCTGGGCTGCGGCAATGGCGTGCTGGCGATCGCCAGTGCCCTGGCCAACCCCGACGCGCACTACACGCTGGTGGATGAGTCGTACATGGCCGTGCAGTCGGCCCGGGAGAACTGGCTAGCGGCGCTGGGCGAACGCGAGGTAACGATCCGCCCCGCCGATGGCCTGGCCGGGCAGGACAAGCAGTCGCTGGACGTGGTGCTGTGCAACCCGCCGTTCCACCAGCAGCAGGTGGTCGGCGATTTCCTTGCCTGGCGCATGTTCCAGCAGGCCCGTGAAGCGCTGGTGATCGGGGGCGCGCTGTACATCGTCGGCAACCGCCATCTGGGTTATCACAGCAAACTGGCGCGGTTGTTCCGTGGGGTAGAGCAGGTGGCGGCGACGCCGAAGTTCGTGGTGCTCAAGGCGCGCAAGTAGGGCCTATCAATGCAGATCCGTTAGCGTTTCTGCTGCCATTTGGGGCTGCTTCGCAGCCCCTGTTCTGGCCCCCCGAGGGACTCAATGCGTACTGAGCCCCGCCGCACTCATGAACATCCTCATCAGCCAGGCCACCACCCCAAGGGCGGCGACGCTGGCCGCCCAGATCAGCACCAGCCAACCCAGGCGCTGCCACAGTGGCTTTTTCTCTCCAACGTTCATCGCCGCGCCCCCTCAGTGATAGCCCTGATCATGGGTCACCTTGCCACGGAACACGTAGTAGCTCCAGAAGGTGTACCCCAGGATGAACGGCAGGATGAACAACGTGCCCACCAGCATGAAGCCCTGGCTCTGCGGCGGAGCCGCGGCATCCCAGATGGAGATCGACGGCGGGATGATGTTCGGCCACAGGCTGATGCCCAGGCCGCTGTAGCCGAGGAAGATCAGCACCAGGGTCAGCACGAACGGGGTGTAGTGGGCATTGCGTGCCACCGCCCGCAGCAGCCCGTAGAAGGTCACCAGCACCAGGATCGGCACCGGCATGAACCAGATCAGGTTGGGCAGGCTGAACCAGCGCTCGGCGATCTGCGGATAGGCCAGCGGCGTCCACAGGCTGACGATACCGATCACCACCAGTAGCACCAGCGCCAGGGGCCGAGCCAGGTCATGCATCTGCTGCTGCAGCGGGCCTTCGGTCTTCATGATCAGCCAGGTGCAACCGAGCAAGGTGTAGGCGACGATCAGGCCGAGCCCGCTGAACAGGCTGAACGGGGTGAGCCAGTCCAGCGAACCACCGGCATAGTGGCGATCGACCACCTTGAAGCCTTCGATGAAAGCACCCAGGGCCACACCCTGGAAGAAGGTGGCGACCAGCGACCCCCAGATGAAGGCCTTGTCCCAGATATGGCGCTTGGCGGCCGTGGCCTTGAAGCGGAACTCGAACGCCACGCCGCGGAAGATCAGCCCCACCAGCATGAGGATCAGCGGCAGGTACAGCGCCTCCAACACCACCGAATAGGCCATGGGGAACGCACCGAACAGTCCCGCGCCGCCCAGCACCAGCCAGGTTTCGTTGCCGTCCCATACCGGGGCGACGGTGTTCATCATCACGTCACGGTCACGCTCGCCCTTGACGAAGGGGAAGAGCATGCCGATCCCTAAGTCGAAGCCGTCCATCACCACGTACATCATGACGCCGAAGATGATGATCACGGCCCAGATCAACGGAAGATCGATACCCATGGCTCAGTTCCCCTTGTTCAGGCTGGCGGCGTCGGCATCGATGCCGTCGTCATCGGCGGCGGACAACGGCCGTGCCGGCGTGCGTTTCTGCCCCGGTCCACCGGGTTTGTGCTCGTCGCCCTCGCCGGTCTGCGGCCCCTTGCGCACCAGGCGCATCATGTAGCCCAGGCCCGTGCCGAACAGGGCGAAGTAGACCACCACGAAAATCACCAGGGTCAGGCCGAGCTGGGTGTAGCTGTGGTTGGACACGCCATCGGCGGTCCGCATCAGGCCGTAGACCACCCAGGGCTGGCGGCCGACCTCGGTGGTGAACCAGCCGGCAAGGATGGCGATCAGGCCCGACGGCCCCATCCACAGGGTCAGGTAAAGGAACGGCCGCGAGCTGTACAGCGTGCCGCGCTTGCGCAGCCACAGGCTCCACAGGCCGACGAAGATCATCAGCAGGCCCAGGCCGACCATGATGCGGAACGACCAGAACACGATGGTCGAGTTGGGCCGGTCCTCGGGCGGGAACTCCTTCATCGCCGGGACCTGCTTGTCCAGGCTGTGGGTCAGGATCAGGCTGCCCAGGGCCGGGATCTCGATCTTGAAGCGGGTGGTCTCGGCCTGCATGTCGGGAATGCCGAACAGGATCAGCGGCGTCGGCTCACCGGGCACGTTCTCCCAATGGCCTTCGATGGCCGCGATCTTCACCGGCTGGTGCTTGAGCGTATTGAGGCCATGGAAGTCACCGATCACCGCCTGGATCGGGGCAACGATCAGGGCCATCCACATGGCCATCGAAAGCATCTTGCGCACGGCCGGGTTGTCACGCCCGCGCAGCAGGTGCCAGGCGGCCGAGGCGCCGACGAAGAAGGCCGTGGCGACGAACGCAGCGGTGGCCATGTGCATCAGGCGGAAGGGGAAGGACGGGTTGAAGATCACCGCCAGCCAGTCCACCGGCACCACCCGACCATCGATGATCTCGTGGCCCTGGGGGGTCTGCATCCAGCTGTTGGAGGCGAGGATCCAGAAGGTCGACACCAGGGTGCCGAGGGCGACCATCAGCGTGGAGAAGAAGTGCAATCCCCGGCCGACACGGTTCCAGCCGAACAGCATGACGCCGAGGAAGCCCGCCTCGAGGAAGAATGCGGTCAGCACCTCGTAGGTCAGCAAGGGGCCGGTGATGGCGCCGGCGAAATCGGAGAAACGGCTCCAGTTGGTGCCGAACTGGTAGGCCATGACCAGGCCGGAGACCACCCCCATGCCGAAGTTGACGGCGAAGATCTTCGACCAGAAGTGGTAGAGGTCACGGTAGACGTTGTTGCCGGTCTTCAGCCAGAGGCCTTCGAGAACCGCCAGGTAGCTCGCCAGGCCAATGGTGATGGCTGGGAACAGGATGTGGAAGGATACGGTAAACGCAAACTGGATTCGGGCGAGCTCCAAGGCCTCTAAACCGAACATAGTGCTTCCTCTTCAGGTAATCCGGCGTCCAGGCCGATGGCCTTCACGCCCACAGCCCCCACGGTTATCGAGTGCGGCGCGCTGGAATTGTTCTGTTCGATCGCAGGGAGTCCGGCCATCAGGCCGAATCGTTGCATCTGGAACTATTGACCCAGGTCAACGACTGCTGGAAAGCATAGACGCGAATGGCCGGATGGAGCGTGTGGTTGATTGCCGCGTGACCGGTTGCCTCACCCGCTTGCAAATGAGTGGCATGGGTGATCCCACAGGGTTCTTCGTCAGTCGCACGCCTTCTGAAAAAGTAACTATTTGTTACAGTCAGATGATACCCTGCATCCCCTCTACCACCGAGGTTGCAGATCTGCGATGCCCGACTCCGCCCCGCTGCTGTTGCGCCACCACCGCCCCTTCCTCGCCTTCTGGCTGGCCCGTGTGTTCACCGCCAGCGGCTTCCAGATGCTCACCGTGGCCATCGGTTGGCACCTCTACCAGTTGACCGGCAACGTCCTGGACCTGGGCTGGGTCGGCCTGGTGGAGTTCGCGCCGCGGGTGCTGTTCATGCTGCACACCGGCCACGTGGCCGATCGTTACGACCGCCGCCGTGTCGCCGCCCTGTGCCAGAGCCTGCAGGCCTCGATCGCACTGGCCCTGGCAGTGGGCAGCGCCACCGACAATGTCAGCCGCGAGCTGATCTTCATCCTCGCCTTCCTGCTCGGCGCCACTCGCTCCTTCGAAATGCCGGCGACCCAGGCCCTGCTGCCCAATGTCGTACCGCCAGGGCTGTTTCCGCGAGCCGTGGCAGCCTCGGCCTCGGCGACCCAGTCAGCGACCATCGTCGCCCCGGCCGTGGGTGGCTTCCTCTATGCCTTCGGCAGCCTCTGGGTGTATGCGCCGACGGTCGCCCTGTACGCCATCGCCTGCCTGCTGACCCTGAGCCTCGACGCTCGCCAGCAGCTCCCCCAGCGCGGTCGCGCCAACCTCGAATCGCTGCTGGCCGGCATCCGTTTCATCCGCAGCCGCCGGGACATCTTCGGGGCCATTTCCCTGGACCTGTTCGCCGTGCTGCTCGGTGGCGCCACGGCGCTGCTGCCGGTATTCGCCAAGGACATCCTGCTCACCGGCGCCTGGGGCCTGGGCCTGCTGCGCTCGGCGCCGGCGGTGGGGGCGCTGATGATGTCGCTGTGGCTGGCGCGCTTCCCGGTGGAGCGCAAGGTGGGCCTGATCATGTTCACCGCCGTCGGCGTGTTCGGCGTGGCGACCATCGCCTTCGGCCTGTCCACCTCGTTCTGGTTCTCCCTGGCCGTGCTGGTGGTGCTCGGTGCGGCCGACATGATCAGCATGGTCATCCGCGGTGCCTTCGTGCAGTTGGAGACGCCGGATGAGATGCGCGGGCGGGTCAGTGCGGTGAACGGCTTGTTCATCGGCGCCTCCAACCAACTCGGGGAGTTCGAGTCAGGGGTGACGGCGCACTGGTTCGGCACGGTGCCGGCGGTGGTGCTGGGCGGCGTGGGCACGCTGGTGGTGACCGGGATGTGGATGAAACTGTTCCCGACCCTGGCCAAGCGCGACCGGTTGCACGAAGGCTAGGCATGTGCCGAGCCTGTGCCGCGGTATGCCACCCACCCCGCCCGTCCCGGCGCCCATAGGCCCCCGCCATCCATGCTGGTATGATGCGCGGCTTTTTTCAGCCCCACGCAAATCCACGGCATCCGCTACGGTCTGTGCTTTGCTGATGGGGTCGATACATTCACGGCGCCGGGGGCGCCTTGGGGAGCGGGCATGCTGGAAAGGCTGTTTCAACTAAGAGCACACAACACCAACGTGCGCACCGAGATACTCGCGGGCGTCACCACCTTCCTGGCCATGGCCTACATCCTGTTCGTCAACCCGAGCATCCTCGGCGAGACCGGCATGGACAAGGGTGCGATCTTCGTCGCCACCTGCCTGGCCGCGGCCATCGGCTCAGCGACCATGGGCCTGATCGCCAACTACCCGATCGCCCTGGCGCCCGGCATGGGCCTGAACGCCTTCTTCACCTATACCGTGGTCCTGCACATGGGTCACACCTGGCAGGTCGCGCTGGGTGCGGTGTTCCTCTCGGCGGTGCTGTTCTTCCTGCTGTCGATCTTCCGTATCCGCGAGTGGATCGTGAACAGCATCCCGCTGCCGCTGCGCTCGGCCATCGCGGCGGGCATCGGCCTGTTCCTGGCGCTGATCGCCCTGCACAACGCCGGCATCGTGGTCGACAACCCGGCGACCCTGGTGGGCCTGGGTGACCTCAAGCAACCCGCGCCGATCCTGGCGACCCTTGGCTTCTTCCTGATCGTCGCGCTCGAATCGCTGAAGGTGCGCGGCGCGGTGCTGATCGGCATCCTCGCGATCACCCTGGCCTCGATCCTGCTGGGCGTGACGCCGTTCGGCGGCATCGTCTCCATGCCACCGTCGCTGGCGCCGACCTTCCTGCAGCTGGACATCGCCGGCGCCCTCGACGTGGGCCTGGTCAGCGTGATCTTCGCCTTCCTGTTCGTCGACCTGTTCGACAACTCCGGCACCCTGATCGGCGTGGCCAAGCGCGCGGGGCTGATGGGCAAGGACGGCTACATGCCGAAGATGGGCCGAGCCCTGATCGCCGACAGTACCGCAGCCATGGCCGGCTCCCTGCTGGGCACCTCGACCACCACCAGCTACATCGAATCCGCCGCGGGCGTGAGTGCGGGCGGGCGTACGGGCCTGACCGCCATCGTGGTCGCCATGCTGTTCCTCCTGGCGCTGTTCTTCGCCCCACTGGCCGGCAGCGTACCGGCCTTCGCCACCGCCCCGGCGCTGCTGTTCGTCGCGGTGCTGATGGCCTCGGGCCTGGCGGAAATAAACTGGGACGACGTCACCGAGGCCGCGCCCGTGGTGGTCACCGCCCTGGCCATGCCGCTGACCTACTCGATCGCCAACGGCATCGCCTTCGGTTTCATCGCCTGGACCGCCGTCAAGCTGATCTCCGGTCGCTACCGCGACCTGAACTCGGCCCTGGTGATCCTGTCCATCCTGTTCGTCATCAAGCTGGGCTGGCTCAACGCATGAGTGCTGTCTTCGATCCTTCCACCTATGCCACGCAACTGGACGCCAAGGTCACCCGCCTGCGCGAGCTGCTGGCACCGTTCGACGCGCCGGAACCGGCCGTGTTCGACTCGCCGCGCGAGCACTATCGCCTGCGCGCCGAATTCCGCCTGTGGCGCGAGGACGGCCAGCGCCACTACGCGATGTTCGCCCCGGGCGAGAAGCACACGCCGATCCTGATCGACGACTTCCCCATCGCCAGCCAGCGGATCAATGCCTTGATGCCGCGCCTGAAAGCCGCCTGGCAGGCCAGCGAGGCGCTGAGCAACCGGCTGTTCCAGGTGGAGTTCCTGACCACCCTGGCCGGCGATGCCATGGTCACCCTGTGCTACCACCGCCCGCTGGACGAAGCCTGGGAAATCGCCGCGCGACAGTTGGCCGACGAGCTGGGCGTCAGCATCATCGGCCGTTCCAAGGGCAAGCGCCTGGTCATCGGCCGCGACTATGCCGTGGAAAGACTCGAGGTGGCCGGCCGCGTGTTCAGCTACCGCCAGCCGGAAGGCGCCTTCACCCAGCCCAACGGCGCGGTGAACCAGAAGATGCTGGGCTGGGCCTTCGAGGCCATGGGCGAGCGTGATGACGACCTGCTGGAGCTGTACTGCGGCAACGGCAACTTCACCCTGCCGCTGGCCACCCGCGCGCGCCAGGTGCTGGCCACCGAGATCAGCAAGACCTCGGTCAATGCCGCGCTGAGCAACCTGGATGAGAACGGTGTGGATAACGTTCGGCTGGTGCGCCTGTCGGCCGAAGAGCTGACCCAGGCCCTGAACGAGGTTCGCCCGTTCCGCCGGCTCGAAGGCATCGACCTGAAGGGCTATGCGTTCGGCACGGTGTTCGTCGACCCGCCGCGTGCCGGCATGGACCCGGACACCTGCGAACTGGCCCGGCGCTTCGAGCGCATCCTGTACATCTCGTGCAACCCCGAGACCCTGGCGGCGAACATCGCCCAGTTGCACGACACCCACCGCATCGAGCGCTGCGCGCTGTTCGACCAGTTCCCGTATACCCACCACATGGAAAGCGGCGTGCTGCTGGTACGGCGCTGACCGCACGGGCGCTATCGCCGGCAAGCAGGCTTCCACAGGCAATGCGCTGAGCTTGAGGGCTACGCGGTGCCTGTGGAAACCAGCTTGCCGGCGATGCTTTTCCGGTGCATCAGAAGTCGAAGAACACCGTCTCTCCTTCTCCCTGAATGCGGATATCGAAGCGATACGCCGCCTGGCCCTCCACCTCGCAGCGCCTGGCGATCAGCGTCTCGCGCCGCTGCGGCTGCTCGATCAGGTTGAGCACCGGGCACGTGGCGTTGGCCTCGGCCTCATCGTCGAAATACAACCGCGTATGCAGGTGGATGTTGATGCCACGGGCGAACAGGCTGATGTTGATATGCGGCGCCATGGGTACGCCCGCGGCATTCTTCACCACCCCTGGCTTGACCGTGTGCAGGGCCCACTCGCCGGCGTCGAAGGTGGTGGCGGTGCGGCCGAAGCTGTTGAAGGCGTTTTCCAGGTTGTAGTGGTCCTGGTACTCGCCGCTGGCGTCGGCTTGCCAGAACTCCAGGAACGAATCGCGCACCAGGTGGCCGTTGCCGTCATACACGTGGCCGATCAACAGGATGTGCTCGCCCGGCGCGTGCGGCTTGGCCAGGCGGTTCCAGATCTCCTGGTCGCGGGTCGGGTTGCCGGCCGCCGCCAGGGCGAGGCCGATATGCACGTAGGGGCCGGCGGTCTGCGAAGGGGTTTCCGGCAGCAGTTCGATAGGCATGGCAGGCTCCTCAGCAGTTCTCGAAGTGGCTCTTGCGCTGGCCGCGCAGCACGATGTCGAAGCGATAGGCCAGGCAGTCCATGGGGTTGGCGTTGCTCATGTCGAGCTTGGCGATCAGCCGCTGTACCGCGTCGGGGTTGGCGATCGACTTGACGATCGGGCACAGCGGGATCAGCGGGTCACCTTCGAAATACAGCTGGGTGATCAGCCGGGTGGCGATCGACGGGCCGCTGATCGACACATGGATATGCGCCGGACGCCAATCGTTGGGGCCGTTGCGCCAGGGGTAGGGGCCAGGCTTGATGGTGCGGAAGCTGTAGTAGCCGTCGCGGTCGGTCAAGCAGCGGCCAACACCGCCGAAATTCGGGTCCAGCGGCGCCAGGTAGCGATCGTTCTTGTGCCGGTAGCGACCACCGGCGTTGGCCTGCCACATCTCCACCAGGGTGTTGGGCACCGGCGTGCCGTACTGGTCGAGCACACGCCCGGCCACGATGATGCGCTCGCCGATCGGCAGGCCGCCATGGTTGAAATTCAGCAGCAGATCGTTGTCGTGGGGGCCGAAACCGAGGTGGGAAAAGTCCGGGCCGGTGCTTTCGCTGATCGACTGCGGGATGCTCACCAAGGCTTGGCGCGGGGAGCGTGCCACGGACGTCTTGTAGTCGGGGGTGAAGGCCTTGGGGTGCCAGTTGCGATCACGGATCACGAAGCGGCGGGTGTCCTGGGCGGGCATGCCGTTTTCCTCTCTTGGAATTATGGAGTCGCCTGTGCGTGGCAGGCTGGCCTGCAGTTTCGAACAGGCCGGGCAGCGTGAATATTGAAAACATGCCGACCATCCATAACCTTTTGGTTATGGATGCACACGCCGGCTGACAGGCGCAGCGACACTGAACTAATCTTTGTCTTCATGTTTCACGCTCCGGAGAGCATTTCATGGAATGGCGAAAAGGCCGACGCAGCGACAACGTAGTCGATGCCCGCGGCGCAGGTGGTGGCGGCGGCATGCGTTTTGGCGGCGGCAAGGGGTTGGGGCTTGGCGCGATCCTGCTGATCGTGGGGATCGGCTGGATCACCGGGCAGGATCCGTTGCAGATCCTCGGCCAGATCGCCGGCCAGATGGAGCAGCAACAGCAGCAGGTCCCTGCCGGGGCGGGTGGCAAGGCACCGCCGGCCAACGACGAGCAGGCCGAGTTCGTCGCCTCGATCCTCGGCGACACCGAAGATACCTGGAAAGCCCTGTTCGCCCAGGCCGGCAAACAGTACCGCGACCCCAAGCTGGTGCTGTTCAGCGGCCAGGTCAGCTCGGCCTGCGGTTTCGCCTCCTCGGCGGTCGGACCGTTCTACTGCCCGGCCGACCAACGGGTGTACCTGGACATGACGTTCTTCCGCGAAATGGAAACCCGCTTCGCCGCCGCCGGCGACTTCGCCCAGGCCTATGTGATCGCCCATGAGATCGGCCACCATGTGCAGACCCTGCTGGGGGTCTCTGCCCAGGTCGACGCTGCCCGCCGCAGTGGCCAGCGCATGGAGGGCGACAACGGCCTGCTGGTGCGCCAGGAGCTGCAGGCCGACTGCCTGGCCGGGGTCTGGGCCTACCAGGCGCAGAAACGCCTGAACTGGCTGGAGCCGGGCGATGTCGAGGAAGCCCTCAGCGCCGCCAATGCCATCGGCGACGACCGCCTGCAGCAGCGCGGCCAGGGCCGCGTGGTGCCGGACTCGTTCACTCATGGCACCTCGGCCCAGCGTGTGCGCTGGTTCAAGGCTGGTTTTTCCAGCGGCGACGTCAATCGCTGCGATACCTTCAACGCACGCAACCTCTGAAACCCACCTAACCCCCCATTCGCGGCGCTCCGGCGTCCCGGCAAGCCCGCGAATGGGGCGCAGAGCGCCCTCCGCGATCTCCCGCACGCAAACGTTTCAAATGTTCTCGAAAAAGCGTTTCAGCTTCGGCCCTGCTTGCCGATAACCCCTCCACGAATCAGCGGGCCCACCTGATAACAACAAACGCCCGGCGGTTGGAGATCAAGAGAGCGAAAATCACTTCGGGAGAGCGTGCATGAACAGCTGGTTTGCCAACATCAGCGTCAACCTTAAACTCGGGCTGGGCTTCGGCCTGGTCCTGCTGCTGACCGGCCTGCTGGCCCTGACCGGCTGGACCAGCCTGGGCAGCCTGATCGACCGCAGCAACTGGATGAGCGACATCACCCAGCTCAACAGCGACCTGACCAACCTGCGCGTCGCGCGCCTGCAATACATGCTGACCAACGGCGACGACACCTCGGCCGCCAACGTGCTGGACAAGCTCGACACCTTCGGCGCCCAGCAGCAACACCTGGTCAACACCTTCAAGAGCCCGGAAAACCTCAAGCTGCTGCGCGAGCAGGGCCAGACCATCAGTGAGTACCGGGTCTCGCTGGACAAGATGCGCAAAGGCTACAAGGCCACCCTCGCCGCCCGTGAGGCCATGGACCAGACCGCCAGCCAGGCCCACGATGCGATCGAGACGATCGGCCGCGACGTGCTGGCAAGCCCGCAGGACGATGCCGCCCGCCTGGCGCAGTACCTGGTGGTCAGCAAGGTCGAGCAACAGTTGGCCCAGGTGCGCCTGGACGTGCGCAACTACATCACCGACCTTTCCCCCGATGCCGAACAGGCCGCCCTGCGCCAGCTCGATGCCGCACTGGCGCAAATCGACGGCCTCAAGCGCCAATTGCCGAGCGAGACCGCGCCTATCCAGCAGTTCGAGCGTGCCATGCTGGCCTATCGCGATGCCGTGCGTCAGTTCCGCGACGCCACCGCCGAGATTGGCGTGGCCCGCGCGGAAATGACCGTACAGGGTGCCGATATCGTCAAGCGCAGCGATGCGCTGTACAAGATCCAGCTCGAGCGCCGCGACAACGAAAGCGCCCAGGCGCGCAGCCTGCAGACCATCGCTACCCTGCTGGCACTGCTGGTGGGCGTGCTGGCGGCCTTCCTCATCACCCGACAGATCACCCGCCCGCTGCGCGAGACCCTGGATGTGGTGGAAAAGATCGCCAGCGGCGACCTCACCCAGGACCTGCGCGTCACCCGTCGCGACGAACTGGGCGTGCTGCAGCAGGGCATCGCCCGCATGGGCGTGACCCTGCGCGAGCTGATCACCGGTATTCGCGACGGCGTCACGCAGATCGCCAGTGCCGCCGAGGAACTGTCGGCGGTGACCGAGCAGACCAGCGCCGGCGCCAACAGCCAGAAGGTCGAGACCGACCAGGTCGCCACGGCGATGCACGAGATGGCCGCGACCGTCCAGGAAGTGGCGCGCAATGCCGAGCAGGCCTCCCATGCCGCCACCGGCGCCGATGAGGAAGCCCGTGCCGGCGATCGCGTGGTGGGCGAGGCGGTCAGCCAGATCGAGCGCCTGGCCGCCGAGGTGCATCGCTCCACCGAGGCCATGAGCCTGCTGCAGCAGGAAAGCCAGAAGATCGGCAGCGTCATGGACGTGATCAAGTCGGTGGCCGAGCAGACCAACCTGCTGGCGCTCAACGCCGCCATCGAGGCGGCACGCGCCGGTGAGGCCGGTCGTGGCTTCGCGGTGGTGGCCGACGAGGTACGCGGGCTGGCCCAGCGTACCCAGCAGTCCACCGAGGAGATCGAGGAGCTGGTGGCCAGCCTGCAGAACGGTACCCAGCAGGTGGCCGACGTCATGCTCGGCAGCCGCTCCCTGACCGACAGCAGCGTGGAGCTTGCGCGCAAGGCCGGGCTGTCGCTGGAGAACATCACCCGCACGGTGTCGAACATCCAGTCGATGAACCAGCAGATCGCTGCCGCTGCCGAACAGCAGAGCGCCGTGGCCGAGGAAATCAGCCGCAGCATCCTGAATGTACGGGATGTGTCGGAACAGACCGCCACGGCGAGCGACGAGACGGCGGCCTCCAGCGTCGAACTGGCGCGGCTGGGTGGGCACCTGCAAACGCTGGTCAGCCAGTTCCGCGTTTGACCGACAGGACCAGGGGCTGCTTCGCAGCCCATCGCCGGCAAGCCCTGCCCGCATAGAGCCTGGTGTAATTTATTGATTTAGTAGGGTTCCTGTGGGAGCTTGCTCGCGAATTAAGGGCGCAGCCCTTGTCATACACCTGGGGTGTCAGGGCCGGCCTATTCGCGGCGGTTCGGCGCCCCGACAAGCCCGCTACAGGGCCCTGCGTCAACCGCATGTCTCTGCGCGACAGCGCACCCGATGGCCCCAAGAGCATGCGACTGGCATGACACCCGCCCATCAGAATAGTTGGAACAAACTACTGAAAAATTCCCGGCAAAAATTCGTCGATCCAGAAAGCGTATGGCAGTCTTGCCATATGACTCCGCCCCAAATCGCAAAGGAGATAGAAACCAGAGAGCCGAACATACCTAAGTAGGCGCGTAACAATCCGCTACCATCTGTATCTCCGCTTTTATCATCGGTGAAAATTCTGTAGTGAACTTGCCCCTTGATCGCAACCCATGCAATAGCAGCCTGCACAACCCCTGAGGTTCCCAGCAGCCCGATTGCCAATGTGAAAAAAAATCTCTCGACAATTCCGGTTAGCACACCCGTAAAAATAAAATCGGACAGCCCCTCTTTGTTATTTTCCCCGTGCACGTCTGATCCAGCACTTTCCCTGACAGCCCTTCCCTTCTTCTGGGCAACAATTAACTCCTTCACATACCACATCATCAGAAAAGCTATTTGCGTACCAATCGCTCCCAAGACCCCCGAAACGACTACTAAACCCAGAAACCATGAAGAATCACATATCAAAACGCTTTCTATATTGTTATCCATGATGTCCACTTCTCTCAGGCAGCCAAACGCCAACGTTTTGCGCGTCCTAGCCCCAACAGAAGGACTCCCATAAAACCCATCACACGGTGGCTATCAATAAAAGAAATAGCCTAGAAACAATCAATGTGCCATCAGTCATCCATGCCGGCGATCTGACATTCACAACGCTTGCCAACCTACGCTGAGTGGAACGGCTAGCTAAGAGGCGGACCACTCAACCCACCATCCCAAGTCCAGCCAACGCTTATTCGACAACCTTCCCCACACCCCGCCCACGTGGATCGGACGCCGTCTCCAGCTTGTCCCCCGTCACCCGGATCGCCTGGATATCGCCCATTTCCCAGCCCTGGTCCTCCAGCACATAGCCCATCGCCTTCAGCTCCTCGGCCACCGGCCCGGTCAGCGGCGCGTAGCTGTCGAAGTAGATCGTGTCCTTGGGCAGCAGTTGGTGATGCACGCGCTGCGCCGCCACGGCCTTCTCCAACGGCATGCCGTAGTCATACAGGTTGTTCATCACCTGGAAGATCGAGGTGAAGATCCGCGAACCACCCGGCGTGCCGATCACCAGCGTCACCTTGCCGTCACGGGTGACCAGGCTCGGGCTCATGGACGACAGCATGCGTTTGCCCGGCGCGATGGCATTGGCGTCACCGCCGACTACACCGAAGGCATTGGCCACGCCAGGCTTGGCGCTGAAATCGTCCATCTCGTCGTTGAGCAAAAAGCCCGCGCCCTTGACCACCACACCGCTGCCGTAGTCGAGGTTGAGGGTATAGGTGTTGCTCACCGCGTTGCCCTGCTTGTCGACGATGGAGAAGTGGGTGGTCTGGTGCGACTCCAGGCCCGGGCGCACCTTGTCGGTCTCGGAGATCGCATCGGGGTTGACCTGTTCAGCGCGCTTGGCCAGGTAGTCCTTGTCGATCAACCGGGCGACCGGCACCTGGGTGAAGGCCGGGTCGCCCAGGTAGTCGGCGCGGTCGGCGAACACGCGCTTCTCGATCTCCGCCAATAGGTGGATGTAGCGCGCCGAGTTGTGCGCCACGCCCTTGAAGTCCGCCGCCCGCACTTCCTTGATGCCCAGCAGCTGGGCCAGTGCAACACCGCCGGAGCTGGGCGGCGGTGCGGTATAGACCACGTTGCCGCGCCAATCGAGGGCCATCGGCTGGCGCCACACGGCCTTGTAGTCCTTGAGGTCGTCCTTGGTGATCAGGCCCTTGTCGGCCTGCATCTGCGCCACCAGCAGGTCGGCGGTCCGGCCCTGGTAGAACTCGCTGACGCCCTTGTCGGCGATGCGCTCGAGGGTCTGCGCCAGCTCCGGCTGCTTGAACAGCTCGCCGACCTTCATGCTGGCGAAGTAGTCGTTGAAGTTGGTGGCCTCCTTGAACAGGCCCTGGGCGTCGTCGCGGTACTGGTACTGTTTTTCGGCGACCTTGAAGCCGTTTTTGGCATAGCCGATGGCCGGGGTCAGCAGCTCGCTCCAAGGCAGCTTGCCGAACTTCTGATGGGCCTCCCACAGCCCCATCACCGTACCCGGCACGCCGGCGGCACGGGCGCCGACCAGGCTCAGGTTCTCGATGACCTCGCCCTTGTCGTCCAGGTACATGTCGCGGCTGGCGGCCTTGGGAGCCACCTCGCGGTAGTCGAGGAAATACGGCTTGCCGTCGACGAACAGGGTCATGAAGCCACCGCCACCGATGTTGCCGGCCTCGGGGTAGGTCACCGCCAGGGTGAAGGCCGTGGCCACTGCGGCATCCACCGCGTTGCCGCCCTTCTTCAGAATATCGGCGGCGACCTGTGCGCCATATTCATCGGGGGCGGCCACGGCACCGCCTTCGAGGGTCACGGCAAATGCCGAGGAACAGCTGAGGATCGCGGCCCCGAAGGCCAGGGACCGGAACATGACGATACGCATGCGCACTTTCCTTGGTGTTGTTCTTGTCGAACAGTCATTAAGGCCCAAGCCTCTGGACTACGCAAACACCCAGGGAATTTCCACCGTCGATGAACGTCAGGGCAGCGAGCAGGCGTACATCGCCAGCTTTTGCTGGATGAAGTCGAGGAAGCACTGGATGCGCAGGGCCAACTGGGTATTGCGGTAGTACACCGCGTGAATCGGTTGGCGATAGCCAGTGTTGAACTCGCCTAGCACGACCTGCAGGCGACCGCTGCGGATGTCCTCGTGGGTCATGAAGTGCGACAGGCTGACGATGCCCTCGCCAGCCAGGGCCAACTGACGCAAGGTCTCGCCGCTGGAGGCGACCAGGCTGGGGCGGATGCTCCAGCGATCGCCCTCGGCATGACGCAATGGCCACTGGTTGAGGGTTTCCAACTGGCTGAAGCCGAGCAGGCAATGCTCGTCGAGGTCCTCCACCCGCTGTGGGGTGCCATGGCGGGCCAGGTACTCGGGGCTGGCCAGTACCTGCACCGGGCTGCAGCCCAGGGAGCGGGCGTGCAGGCTGGAGTCGGCCAGCTCGCCGATGCGGATGGCCACGTCGGTGCTCTGCTCCAGCAAGTCGATGATCAGGTCGTCGGTGTTCAGTTCCAGTTCGATCCCTGGGTACTGGCGGCGGAACTCGCCGATCCAGGGCAGGATGGCATGCAGCATGAACGGCGCGGCGGCATTGATGCGCAGGCGCCCGGAGGGGGTCTGGCGGTGCATCGACAGACGTTCTTCCATCTCGTCCATCTGCTCGAGGATCAGCCGCGCGCGTTCGAGGAAGAAGCGACCTTCCTCGGTCAGGTCCATGCGCCGGGTGGTGCGATTGACCAGCGTGGTGCCGAGCTTGGTTTCCAGCCGCGACAGGGTGCGGCTGACCGCCGAGGGGGTCTGGCCGATCTGCTCGGCGGCGGCGGAGATCGAGCCGCAGTCGATCACGGCGACGAATACCTGGAGCTCTTCGGATCGGGTTTTCACGTATCAGACCTGTGCTGAAGCATGCCGTGATTGATAGCCGGTGATGGGGGTTCCTGCAAGGGGGCCGCTTCGCAGCCCCAGGCCCCATCACTGGGCCTTGCCGAACACCTTGTCCAGGTGCGCCTCATAGGCCGCCACGGTCGCCGGCACATCCGGCCGCTTCATCACATCCACCGCCAGGAAGGTCGGCAGCCCACTCATGCCCAGGAACTGGTTGGCCTTGTGGAACGGGAAGTACACCGCATCCACCCCCTTGCCCTCGAAGAAGTCGGCTGGGTCATCGAAGGCCTGTTGCGGTGCGTTCCAGGTGGCCGAGATCATGTACTGCTTGCCCTGGACCAGCCCACCGCTGCCGTACTTCTGCGAAGCATCGGAGCGGGTGCGGCCGTCGTTGGCGTACAGGCTGCCGTGGCCGGCGGTGAAGACTTCGTCGATGTACTGCTTGACGGTCCAGGGCGCGCCCATCCACCAGCCGGGCATCTGGTAGATCACCACATCGGCCCAGAGGTACTTTTCCACCTCTTCCCGGATGTCGTAGCCGCCGTCGATATAGGTCTGCTTCACGTCGAAACCGGCGCGGTCCAGGTGGGCCAGGGCGACATCGTGCAGGGTCTCGTTCAGGCGACCGTCGGAGTGAGCGAAGCGTTTGCCGCCGTTGAGCAGGAGGATCTTTTTCATGGGGGCCTCGTAAGGTGGTGTCGATCCGAGGCCAGTGAGCCGCCGATCGAGTCAAGTTGGATGGCGGTAGAGTAGGTATCCAGCGGAGGAGGAAAAAGAGATCCCAACGCAAAATACATTTGCGCTCAAATCATGAATGACAACCCTATTGTTGCCTTAGACTCTGACACCTCCCCATTCCCAAGGCCCTCTCCATGACCGAGCAATACGCCTTCATCCTCAAAGCCAAGACCCGCCCGGAAAAGGCCGAAGCCTTCGAACGACTGTTCCGTGCCTACGTCGAGCCCAGCCGCCAGGAGCCGGGTTGCATCGAGTACCACATGCTGCGCGACAAGGAAGACCCGAGCCTGTTCGTGTTCTACGAGGTGTGGGCCAGCAAGGCCGACCTGGACGTGCATTCGGCCCTGCCGCATATGCGCGAGTTCTTCGAACGGCGCATGGACTACCTGGAGCGCGACTTCGATATCCAGCTGATCGAAATGCTCAGCCCGTCCTCCGCTACCCGTTGACCAGCAGCTGCCCCCCCAGCAGCGCCAGGCCGATGAAGAAGCAGCGCCTGAACAGCGGGGCACTGATGCGCTGGCGCAGCCACTGGCCGCCGAGCATCCCCAGCAGGGCGGGTACCAGCACCAGCAGTGATGCGCCCAGTGCCTGGCCACCCAGCGCATCCTGCCCTGCCAGGCCCAAGGCCAGGGCGAAGGTGGAAACCGTGAACGCCAGGCCCAGGGCCTGGACCATCTCGTCGCGCGACAACCCCAGGCTCTGCAGGTAGGGCACCGCCGGCATCACGAACACGCCCGTCGCCGCCGTCACGACACCCGTCGCCAGGCCACACAACGGGCCCAACCACCACTCCCGCCGCGGCACCACCGACACTGTCGGCCCCACCAGCCCGTACAAGGCATACACCAGCAGCGCCCCACCCAGTGCATGCGCCGCCCAGGGGCCGCTGTCGATGCCCAGCCAGGCGCTGCCGAGCAAGGTACCGACGAAGATCATCGACAACATGCCGGCCAATCGGCGCAGCAGCACGCGCAGGTGCCCGCCGGCAGCCAGTTGCCAGAGGTTGGTCACGGTGGAGGGCACGATCAGCAAGGCAGCAGCCTGCGCCGGCGCCATAGCCAGGCCCAGCATGCCCATGGCGATGGTCGGCAGCCCGAGGCCGATCACGCCCTTGACCGCGCCGGCCAGGAAGAAGGTCAGGAGCACCAGCAGCGACAGTGCCAGGCCCATGTTCTGGTAGAACTCGAGGACAGTATTCATGGACCCATGGTGCCCGGCCCGGGGGCTTGGGAAAATCTGCCATATACTCAGCCAGACTCTTGCCAGGACAGAGGCTGATGCATTTCGACCTGACCGACCTCACGCTGTTCCAGCACACCCTGGAATGCGGCAACATCACCGCCGGCGCCCGCCGCAGCCACCTGTCGCTGCCCGCCGCCAGCGCCCGTATCCGCGCCATGGAGGCGTCCCTCGGCATTCCCCTGCTCGAGCGCAATCGCCGTGGCGTGCAGCCTACCCCAGCCGGCCAGGCCCTGTTGCAGCATGCCCGGCTGATCGGCCAACAGGTCGAGCGCCTGCAATACGACCTGGCCCAGTACGCCCAAGGCCAACAGGGCCAGGTGCGCTTGTTGTGCAATACCGCCGCGCTGACCGAATACCTGCCGGAACTGCTGGCCGCGTACCTCGTCGAGCACCCTGGGGTCAGCGTGGATGTGCAGGAGTTGCCGAGCCTGCGCATCGTGCAGTCGATCAGCCAAGGCATGGCCGACCTGGGGATCATCTCCACCGCTGCGCCCAACGAGCATTTGCAGACCCGGCCGTTTCGCGCCGATCCGCTCGTGCTGGTGATGCCCCTCGGCCATCCCTTGGCCAAACACGACGCACCCACCTTCGTCGACAGCCTCGCCCATGGCCACGTCGGCCTGGGTGCCAACAGTGCCCTGGCCCTGTACCTGGAGGAACAAGCCCTGCGCGAAGGGCGGCGCATGCAGGTACGGGTGCGGGCCGAGGGGTTCGATGGTGTGCTGCGCATGGTCGCCGGAGGGGCTGGGATCGGCGTGGTGCCATTGGCTGCCGTGCACCGCTGGGAAGGGATACTACCCTTGTGCTGGACGGCCTTGACCGAAGACTGGGCCAATCGCCAGTTGTTGCTGTGTGCCCGGGACTTCGAGGCATTGCCAGGCTATGCGGCGGCGTTGGCAAGGCGACTGGAGACAGAGTGAGACTCGTCTCAGCCGGTCCCGCTGCAACCGCGAGCACGTTGCTAACCACATCAAGGCTGCGTTGCCGTTCTGGTCGTCACGCCGAATATTGCCTTCAATCGCTCGACATAGGTTTCCAGCTCACCTGAAAGCCCCAGGTCCTTGAGCCTGACCTGCTCTTTTCCAATGCGCTCAAGAAACACCGCCATATCCTGCTGAAGTACCTCTGGCAGCGGTATCGGCTCTTCGGAAAGCAACGAACTCAATTGAAGGACATCGTTCCTGTGCTTGCGGATATTCCTGCTATCCACCTGCTCACCGGCGTCCTTTCGCCTCGACAGGTCCAGCCATGCCTTGGCCTTGAACGGGATGAGGCATGACGCACCGATATGCGTGATATCACTGCCAACTTGGCGAGCTTCCAGCAGAAACGCGTAGTACGCGTCGTCGAGAAGAATTGCCGACAAGCTGGAGACTGCCTCGCCGGAGGGAATGGGCGTCAGTGTTTCACCCTCTTCGTGACCAAGCCCCTCTGGCTTGCGAGAGAACAACTCGATCTGTGCAGGATAGGCTTCCTTCGCAGGATTCTGGAACCGATAGAGGATCGGCCGGTCTCCGCTGCGCTGCCTGACGCGATAACCGCCATCGCGAATGAAGTGCCAGAATTGATTGACGAAAGCGGCATCCAGTGCCTCGATGATCAGCACGATGTCGAGATCCTTGGTGGCTCGGAACTCACCGCCCGCCTCGTCCATCACCAGCCAAGCCGCCACGCCACCGATCATGACGTACTGATCGCCGTATCCTTTGAAATGCTCAGCGAATAGCTCTAGTCCCCTGATAGCCAATGAATACTCTCCCTGATTTCATCCAATGCCATTTGAATACGTTCATCGGGGTTTTCTTCGAGACTCAACAGCAATGAGGCCTTGTCGGCCAGATTGGCCTCGTTCGGCAGTCCAGCGTATGACCAGACTTCAACCTCTGCCCTGATCTGGTCGACATCCTCAGTGACCCTGAAAACCTCTCCCTCCAGACGCGAGAAAACCTTCCGGGTCATGCCATAAACAGGCCGGCCAGGTGCGGCGAGCAATGTGTACTCGGCCAATGCCGCTTCCCCGGCAAGGAACACACCGTTACCCAATTGCAACGTCGAATCGATGAAAACCCTTCGCTTTACAGGCGAACGGAAATACTGCCTGGCCTGGCTGAAAATTTCCGGCGCAGAAGCCTTGAATTCGTAACGATTGATGTTCACCCGATCGGCCACCGGTACAAGCAACCCAAGGGCCTGGAGTTGCTCAAGCACCTTGCCCAAGGTGACCCGGCTGTAGGTGTATTCCCCAAGGATGTCGACCGAAGAGAAGACGTCATGGCTAGCCCAGCCCCCATAGAGGCATTGCAAGAGAACCGCCTGGGTCGCAGGCAACAGGCCGGCTCCGGACAGCACGGGTTTGCGCTGGCGAAAGCGCTCGCGCAGGTCAATGGCTATCTCGGGGATGAACATCTGATAGCGTGGCTGGATGAAATTGATCCGATGACCGATAAGGCTGCGTCGCTCATGGGCGGAAAGAGAGGCGAAAGCCAGCACGATAGTCGCGTCCGTCGCCTTGCGGATCTGGTCGAGATGCTTGTTCAGGGCTATCACGCCTGGATAGCGGCTCTCTCGCGGTACCAGCAAGAGCAGTTCCAGATCCGCTAACGAGCCGAGCCCCAATCTCACCTCGACTGGCTGGTACGCATCCTTGATATGAAACGGGAGTTTCAGCAGGGAAATCCTGGTCTGGACGCTGGCACCCAGCATCGACTCCAGATAAGCCCCGACTTCCTTTCGCAGATTGTCCATACCAGCCCCTGTAAACTCTATTTTTAAACTGTAAACCAGCATTGTTTACAATTCAAAAATCACGTTTACACAAAGCCGCTGACTCCGTTCCCGCTTGATCGATCCTTTCACACCGTTGGAATATCGCGCTTGCCGTTACACAAAATAATCCTCTAGGTTTGCGCCTTGAAGCCGCACCATGACAGGGAGCTCACCGTGCCATCCATCTACCAGCTAAAACCCCGCTTCCAAGCCTTGCTGCGCCCTGCGGTAAAGCGCTTGTACGAGCGTGGCGTCACCGCCAACCAGGTCACCGTCGCCGCCGCGCTCGTATCGGTACTGCTCGGCCTGCTGCTGGCCTGGCAAAGCCACATGGCCTGGCTGTTCATCCTGGTTCCGATCTGGATGCTGCTGCGCATGGCGCTCAATGCGGTCGATGGCATGCTCGCCCGGGAGTTCGGCCTGCAGTCGAAGCTGGGCGCCTACCTCAACGAACTGTGCGACCTGATCGCCGATGCCGCGCTGTACCTGCCATTCGCCCTGCTGCCGGGTGTGTCGTCTACCCTGGTGGTGCTGGTCGTGCTGGCATCGCTGATCAGCGAATACGCCGGGGTGATGGGGCCGCTGGCCGGAGCCTCGCGGCGCTACGACGGGCCGATGGGCAAGAGCGACCGGGCGTTTGCCTTCGGCGTGCTGGGGGCCGGAGTCGCCTTCGGGGTATTGAATGCGGCATGGATCGACGGCCTGTTGCTGGTCATCCTGGCGCTCTCGCTCTATACCCTCTACAACCGGGTTCGCCAAGGGCTGGCCGAAACCCGCTGACCTCGCCGGACAAGGACCTTCGCCATGCGCCAAGCGCAATCGCTGCACTTCCCGACCCATGACGGTGTCGAGCTGCATTACCGCCACTGGCCCGCTACCCGCAACGAACACCAGCCGCGCCGGGCGGTAGTGATGTTCCACCGCGGCCACGAGCATGGCGGGCGCATGGCCCACCTGGCCGACGAACTGGACATGCCCGGCTACGACTTCTTCGCCTGGGACGCCCGCGGCCACGGCCAGTCGCCGGGCGCACGTGGTGACAGCCCGAGCTTCGCCACCAGCGTGCGCGACGTGCAGACCTTCATCGAGCATATCCAGGCCCAGCACGGCATCGCGGAGCAGGACATGGTGGTGCTGGCGCAGAGCGTCGGCGCCGTGCTGGTGGCCACCTGGGCCCATGACTATGCGCCCAGGGTACGCTGCCTGGTGCTCGCCTCGCCGGCCTTCAAGGTCAAGCTCTACGTGCCCTTCGCCCGCCCAGGGCTGAAACTGCTGAAGGCCTTGCGTGGCAACTTCTTCGTCAACAGCTACGTCAAGCCGCGCCTGCTCACCCATGACCCGGAGCGGGTCATGTCGTACGTGGCCGACCCGCTGATCAGCCGACCGATCTCGGTGACCATGCTGCTGGGCCTGTACGAGGCGGCCGAGCGGGTGCTCGCCGATGCCCAGGCGATCCAGGTACCGACTCAGTTGCTGGTCTCCGGCACCGACCTGGTGGTCGAACGCAAGCCGCAGGAGCGCTTCTTCGAGCGCCTGGGCAGCACGCGCAAGGAACTGCACATCCTCCCGGGCTTCTTCCACGACACCCTCGGCGAACGTGATCGCGGCCACGCCCTGGCGCGTATCCAGCGCTTCGTCGAACACTGCTTCGACGCCCCCGCCCCGCGGCCTTCGCTGCTCGATGCCGACAAGGTCGGCGCCAGCTGCGCCGAGGCCGAGTGCCTGGCCGCACCGCTGCCGCGTCACTCGCCCCGCGACCTCTACTGGCGTGCCACCCGTGCCGGCCTGCGCCTGGGCAAGGGCTTCTCGGACGGCGTGAAGCTGGGCTTCGAAACCGGCTTCGACTCCGGCAGCACCCTCGACTACGTCTACCGCAACCAGCCCTGCGGCAAGGGCAAGCTGGGCGAATGGATCGACCGCAACTACCTCGATGCCATCGGCTGGCGCGGCATCCGCCAGCGCAAGCAGCATGCGGAGGAACTGCTGCGCCTGGCCATCCAGCACCTGCGCGCGCAGCAATGCAGGGTGCATATCGTCGATATCGCCGCCGGCCATGGCCGCTACATCCTCGAGGCCCTGCAAGGCCTGGAACAGTTGCCCGACTCGATCCTGCTGCGCGACTACAGCGAACTGAACGTGCAGCAAGGCAGCGCACTGATCGCCGAGAAAGGCCTGGACGAGATCGCCCGCTTCGTCCAAGGCGACGCCTTCGACCGCCAAGGCCTGGCCGCCCTCGACCCACGTCCGACCCTGGCGGTGGTCTCGGGCCTCTACGAGCTGTTCGCCAGCAATCAGTTGGTGGGCAACTCCCTGGCAGGCCTGGCCGATGCCGTCGAGCCTGGCGGCTACCTGGTCTACACCGGCCAGCCCTGGCACCCGCAACTGGAGATGATCGCCCGCGCCCTGACCAGCCACCGCGACGGCCAGGCCTGGGTGATGCGCCGCCGCAGCCAGGCAGAGATGGACCAGTTGGTGGAGGCGGCAGGCTTTCGCAAGATCGCCCAGCGCATCGACGAATGGGGCATCTTCAGTGTCAGCCTGGCGCAGCGGGCAGGCTGATGGTGTACGAAGCGGCCACGGCCTACTGGCCCTCGCTACCCTGCTGACACTCCCTTTCACTGGATGAGAACGTGCCATGCTCGCCGCCCTGACCGCCTTCGCCATCACCTGCGCCGCGCGCCTGATCACTGGCGCACGCGCCCTGTGGCTGGGCTGCACACCCCAACCGGTGCAGCGCCTGTACTTCGCCAACCACAGTAGCCACGGCGACTTCGTGCTGCTCTGGGCCTCGCTGCCAGAGCCCTTGCGCCGCCGCACGCGTCCAGTGGCCGGTGCCGACTACTGGAGCAAGCCCGGTATCCGCGACTTCCTCATCCGCAAGGTCTTCAACGGCGTGCTCATCGACCGCCAGGGCGGCAACCCCCACGACAACCCGCTGCAACCGGTGCTGGATGCCCTGGCCCAGGGAGACTCGTTGATCTTTTTCCCCGAGGGCACCCGCAACCTGGGCGAGGAGCCCCTGCTGCCGTTCAAGAGTGGCCTGTTCCACCTGGCAGCGGCCAACCCCGACATCGAACTGGTCCCGGTGTGGCTTGCCAACCTCAACCGGGTGATGCCCAAGGGCCGTGCCCTGCCGTTGCCGCTGCTGTGTACCTTGAGTTTCGGCGAACCGATCCGCCTGCAGGCCGACGAAAGCAAGCAGGCCTTTCTCGAGCGGGCCAGCCAGGCCCTGCTGAACCTGGCCCCGAAGGATGCCTGAAATGGACGACAACACCCTTTCCCTGTTCGCCGGCATCGGCGCCCTGCTGCTGCTCGCCAGCGTGATCGGCCGCCTGCTCAAGTGGCGTGCCGGCCCTGCGCCGCATGCGGTGATCGACAACCTCAACGCACGTATCAACGCCTGGTGGGTGATGGTGCTGGTGATCGGCCTCGCCTTCGTGTTCGGCAAGTACGGCGTGATCCTGCTGTTCTACTTCGTCTCGTTCTACGCCCTGCGCGAGTTCATGACCCTCACCCCGACCCGGCGCAGCGACTACCCGGCGCTGCTGGGAGCGTTCTACCTGGCGCTACCGGTGCAGTACCTGCTGATCGCCATGGATTGGTACGGCCTGTTCAGCATCTTCATCCCGGTGTACCTGTTCCTCTTCCTGCCGATCCTGGCGAGCTTCGGCGGCGACACCACGCGCTTTCTCGAGCGTGCCTCGAAGGTGCAGTGGGGGCTGATGATCGCGGTGTACTGCCTGTCCTCGGTGCCGGCGCTGATGACCCTGGACATCCCCGGCTATGAAGGCCGCAACCTGCTGCTGATCGCCTGGCTGATCCTCGTGGTGCAGATCAGCGACGTGTTGCAGTACGTCTGCGGCAAGCTGTTCGGCAAGCACAAGGTCGCACCCAACCTGTCGCCATCGAAGACCGTCGAAGGCCTGGCCGGCGGCGTCGCCCTGGCCACCCTGGTCGGTGCGCTGCTGTGCTGGATCACCCCGTTCAGCTTCTGGCAGGCCGCGCTGATGGCCCTGACGGTGAACACGATGGGCTTCTTCGGCGGGCTGGTGATGTCGGCGATCAAGCGCGACCGTGGGGTGAAGGATTGGGGGCACATGATCGAGGGCCATGGCGGCATGCTCGATCGCATGGACTCGGTGTGCTTCGCGGCGCCGGTGTTCTTCCATTTCGTGCGCTATTGGTGGGCGTGAGGTAGTTGATACCCCTTGGGGGTATTGATGCGTGAACACCACTGCCCATTGTGTAGCGTGCCGGCGATGGGCTGCACAGCAGCCCTCGACCTCATTACTTGAGGTAAGACCGCAACAACGACGCCACTTTGTCCACCTCTTCCTGCCGCGCCTCAGCACTCAGCCCGTCCGCCACCAAGTGCTCGCGGATATGCCCTTCCATTACCTCAGCCATCAACCCGTTCACCGCCCCCCGTACAGCAGCGATCTGCTGCAGGATGGCTAGACAGTCCTTGTCCTGCTCCAGCGCAGTTTCCAGAGCCGCCGCTTGGCCTTTGATCTTGCGCACGCGGGTCAGCAATTGCTTCTTGCCATTGACAGTATGTGCCATTCAGTCTCGCACCATGGTAGGTATACTGGGGTATAGTATATTTTCGATCATTTGCGGAGCATGATAAACCATGGTGGAGCAAACCTCGGACAAGTGGCTGCACAGTCACCAGTTCCACACCAGCAACCTGGGCGCAGAACGCAAGACACGCCTGGCGGTATGGCTCACCGCCGTAATGATGGTGGTGGAAATCGCCGGGGGCTGGTTCTTCAACTCCATGGCCCTGCTCGCCGACGGCTGGCACATGAGCTCCCACGCCCTGGCCCTGGGGCTTTCACTGCTGGCCTATGCCGCCGCACGGCGTTATGCAGGCGATCGGCGCTTCGCCTTCGGTACCTGGAAGATCGAGATCCTCGGCGGCTACTCCAGCGCGCTGCTACTCCTGGGCGTTGCGGGGTTGATGGCTTTCCAGTCGGTCGAGCGACTCCTGGCACCGGGCCCGATCCACTATGACCAGGCAATCGCCATCGCAACCTCGGGCCTTGCGGTGAACCTCATCTGCGTCTGGCTGCTGCGCGACGATCACTCACACCATCACCACCGCCACGACCATCATCACGACCATGGTCATCACCACGACCTGAACCTGCGTTCAGCGTACTTGCATGTGATCGCCGATGCTGCCACCTCGGTACTGGCGATCATCGCCCTGCTGGCGGGCAAGTTCTGGAGCGCGGGTTGGCTCGACCCGGTGATGGGCCTGGTGGGTGCAGTATTGGTGGCATGGTGGGCCCGAGGCTTGCTACGCGACACTGGGCGGGTGTTGCTGGACGCCGAGATGGATGCGCCGGTGGTCGAGGAGATCCGCGAATCGGTGGCACAACTGCCGATGCCCGCCACCATTACCGACCTGCACGTGTGGCGCGTCGGCAAGGACCAGTACGCCTGCATCCTCAGCCTAGCGACCCGCGCGCCACTGGATGCGGACGACGTTCGCCGGGTACTTGATGTCCATGAGGAGCTGGCCCATGTCACCGTGGAAGTGAATGCGCTGGCGAGCCCCCGATAGCGCGTCCAGGCACTTGGGCGTCGAGCCCAGGCAACTCCCCCTCAGCCACAGCCCCTATGGTGATGCGTCATTCAGCCATTCACCTGGAGCCCTGCCATGTCCGACTTCATCACCGTCCTACGCGAAACCTGCCCGACCCCCGTGGTCGATGCCACCAAGTGGAAGCGCATCGGCGGCGATCCGCACACGGTCAACCTCAACGCCTACCTGTCGGCCGATGGCAGCAAGATCATGGGCACCTGGATCTGCACCCCTGGCAAGTTCGAGGTCAACTACGAGAAGTGGGAGTACTGCCACTTCCTCGACGGCTACTGCATCGTCACCCCGGAAGGTGAGGAGCCCAAGCACCTGAAGGCCGGTGACGTGTTCGTCATCGAACCAGGGATGAAGGGGACCTGGGAAGTGGTCGAGACCGTACGCAAGTACTTCGTCTTCGCCTGATTGCTCTTGGGCCCTGCAGGGCCTCTGGATGGGCTTGCCCGCGATGGGCTGCAAAGCAGCCCACTTGCAGCGGTCCATCAATCGAATGCATTTCCCGGACGGCAAAAAAATCGCGGAGCAGATGCCCTTCCCCAAGGTGCGCAGTTACATGGGGAAGGCCACCTGGCCCGCGATGAAGTCCACCTCGCGCATCAATCCTTCTTGCGATAGCTCTCGATGATCGCCGAGAAATCCTTGCCACCCTCGCCACGCAGGCTCATGGCCTGGTACAGCTGCTGGGCCACGGCGCCAAGGATCACTGGCTGGTGGGCCAGACGCGCCGCTTCGGTGGCCAAGCCCAGGTCCTTGAGCATCAGTTCGGCACCAAAGCCGCCGGTGTAGCCCCGCGACGCCGGGGCGGTCTCGATGATGCCCGGCCATGGGTTGTAGGTGTCCGAACTCCAGCAACGGCCCGTGGAACTGTTGATGATGCCGGCCAGCACCTGGGTGTCGATGCCCAGGGCATTGCCCAGGGCCATGGCCTCGGACACGCCGATCATCGAGATGCCCAGCAGCAGGTTGTTGCAGATCTTGGCGATCTGGCCCGTGCCGACCTCACCACAGTGCACGATGTTACGGCCCATCTGCTCCAGCACCGGCTTGAGGGTGGCGAACAGCTCGTTGCTGGCCCCGACCATGAAGGTCAGGGTGCCGGCCGCGGCGCCCCCGGTACCGCCGGACACCGGCGCATCGCCCATGTCCACGCCCTCGGCCGCCGCGGCCTTCGACACCTCCCGAGCGGTCTGCGGGTCGATGGTGCTGCAATCCACGGTCGGCGTGCCGGGACGCACGCCGGCCAGCACGCCGTCGTCACCGAGATAGACGCTGCGCACAAGGGCCGCAGCCGGCAGCATGGTGATCACCAGGTCACTGTTGGCGGCAGCGTCCTTGGGCGAGGCGCTGACCTGCCCGCCCAGCTCGGCGAGTTCGGCGAGCACGGCCTTGTTCAGGTCGAACAGGTTCAATGCGTGCCCGGCCTTGATCAGGTTGCGGGCCATGGGCGCGCCCATGTTGCCCAAACCGATGAATGCGATGCGCATGGCGATCTCCTTAGCGCAGGCTGATGGTGGTGTTCACGCCGTCGCCCAGGCTGTCGTCGTCGAACCAGCGGGCGGTGACGGTCTTGGTCTGAGTGTAGAACTGCACCACCTGCTTGCCGTACGGGCCCAGGTCGCCCAGCTTGGAGCCACGGGACCCGGTGAAGCTGAAGTACGGCACCGGCACCGGGATCGGGATGTTGATGCCGACCTGGCCGATGTCGATCTCGCTCTGGAACTTGCGCGCCGCCGCGCCGCTCTGGGTGAACAGGCCGGTACCGTTGCCGAACGGGTTGCGGTTGACCAGGGCGATGGCCTCGTCGAGGGTATCGACCTCCAGGGTCACCAGCACCGGGCCGAAGATCTCCTGGGTGTAGATCTGCATGTCGGTGGTCACGCCGGAGAACAGGGTCGGGCCGACGAAGTTGCCCTGCTCGTAGCCCGGTACCTTGACGTCGCGGCCATCGAGTTCGAGCGTGGCGCCTTCCTCGATGCCGCTTTCGATCAAGCCCAGCACACGTTCCTTGGCGCGCTTGGAAACCAGCGGGCCGACATCGGTGCCCGGCTCGCAACCGGCGTTGACCTTGAGCTGACTGGCCGCGGCCTTGATGTCCGGCAGCCATTCGCGGGCCTTGCCCACCAGCACCGCCACCGAGGTGGCCATGCAGCGCTGGCCGGCCGCGCCGAAGGCAGCTCCGACCAGGGCATTGATGGTCTGGGTGCGGTTGGCGTCGGGCAGCACCACGGCGTGGTTCTTCGCGCCCATCATCGACTGCACGCGCTTGCCATGCTGGCTGGCCAGGTTGTAGACGTGGGTGCCGACCTCGGTGGAGCCAACGAAGGAGATCGCCTTGATGTCCGGGTGGGTGCAAATGGCGTCCACCACCTGCTTGCCACCATGCACCACGTTGAGCACACCGGCCGGCACGCCGGCTTCCAGCGCCAGCTCCACCAGTAGCATGGTCGACAGCGGGTCCTGCTCGGACGGTTTGAGGACGAAGGTGTTGCCGCAGACGATGGCCATGGGGAACATCCACAGCGGAATCATCGCCGGGAAGTTGAACGGGGTGATGCCAGCGCACACGCCGATCGGCTGACGCAGGGTGTAGGTGTCCACGCCGCCGGCGACATTCTCGGCGAACTCGCCCATCTGCAGGGTGCCGATGGACGCAGCGTGCTCGACCACTTCCAGGCCGCGGAAGATGTCGCCTTCGGCGTCGGCCAGGGTCTTGCCCTGCTCGGCACTCAAGGTCTGGGCGATGCGCTTGGTGTGCTCGCGGATCAGCGCCTGCAGCTTGAGCATGATGCGCATGCGGGCGCCGATCGGGGTTTCGCGCCAGGTGGCGAAGGCGCGCTGGGCAGCCGCCACGGCGGCATCGACTTCCTCCACGGTGGCGAACGGCACCCGTGCCAGCACCTGCTGGGTGGCCGGGTTGACGATATCGCGCCACTCGGTGGTCTTGGACTCGACCCACTGGCCGTCGATCAGCAGCTTGACCTGCTCGACCTTGGCCTGGTCGGGGGTGTGGGGTGCGTTCATCTGCGCTCTCCTTGGAATTATTGTCGGGACGAGATCGCCAGCGCCGGGCAAACGCGAGGTGGCGCTCTTGGGTCTGTTTCGAGTATAGATGTGCAAACATCCAACAAGAACGCACAAAAAAACCGGATCATCATGCAAAAAGACCTCACCTCCCTGAGTTCGCTGAACTGGGACGACCTGAAGTTCTTCCTGGAAGTGGCGCGCACCCGCAAGGCCAGTAGCGCAGCCAAGCGCCTGGGTGTGGACTACACCACGGTGTCGCGGCGCATCGGCTCGCTGGAGGGGGCGCTGGGCACGCTGCTGTTCGAGAAATCGCGGACCAACGGCTTCGTCCTCACCGCCGAGGGCCAGCGCCTGCTGGGCTATGCCGAGTCGATCGAAAGCACCCTGCACATGGCTTGCGAACAGGTGTCCGGCTCAGGTGTGGCCTTGTCGGGGCATGTTCGCATGGGCTGTACCGAGGGCTTTGGCAGTTTCTTCGTCACCCCGCAGTTGAGCCACTTCGTCGACGCCTACCCAGCCATCTCGGTGGACATCCTGCCGCTGCCGCACTTCATCAGCCTGTCCAAGCGCGAGGCGGACATCGTCATCGCCCTGGAGCGTCCCGAGCATGGGCCCTACGTGTGCTGCAAGCTGTGCGACTACCGCCTGCGGCTGTATGCCACCCAGGCGTACCTGGACAGCCACGAGCCGATCCGCCAGGTCGCCGACCTGGTGCGCCATCCGTTCATCAGCTATGTCGACGACCTGGCCTTCAGCTCCGAGCTGCTGTACCTGGCCAACCTGATCCCCAACGCCAATGCCCACCTGCGCAGCACCAGCGTGATCGCCCAGTACACGGCTGCGCTGCAGGGGCGTGGGCTGGCCATCCTGCCGTGCTTCCTGGCGGCCCAGGACCCTCGGCTGATCAACGTGCTGCCGGTGGAGGTGGATATCACCCGGCAGTTCTGGATGTACTGCCGGGAGGACTTGCGCAAGCTCAAGCGCATCACCTTGCTGTGGGACTACATTCGCGAGGTGACCGAGGCCAATGCGCCGTTGTTGATGGGGGAAACCCGAGAGATGCGGTTTGCCCACACGTGAGCCTGGGGCTGCCGTCTCAGGCTTTACAACCCTGTTGGGGCCGCTTCGCGACCCAGGCCACTCAGTCCGACGCCACCACGATCGACACCCGGCGATTCTCGGTTCGCCCCAAGCGGGTGCGGTTGTCAGCCACCGGCTGGCTGCTGCCAAGGCCTCGGGTCTCGATATTCTGCGGCTGCATGCCGATACCGACCAGCACCCGCGCCACGCTCTGCGCCCGGCGCTCGGACAACTGCTGGTTGTAGGCGGCGCGGCCCGACGCATCGGCATGGCCGTCGATGCGTACGTGCGGGATACCCACCGCCACCAGTGTCTTGCCGATGCGTTCGACGATGGCCTGGCTCTGGCTGTTGAGCCTGTCCAGGTCACTGCCGAACAGCACCTTGCCCGACAGGTCGAACGCCCAGCCTTCATCGGTCGGCGAGAAGCCCTCGCGCTTGAGCGCGGCAATCTGCTCGGCAGTCAGGCCCTTGGGTGGCACGCTCTGGCAGCCAGCCAGCGCCAGCAGCACCAGCAACATGGCCAAGCAAGGAAAACGCAATGACGGAAAACGGTGAATCACGATTAAGCTCCTGTGTTTAACATCAGCGGCTCAGCGCTCCGGCTGGGCCACTTGCCAATGGCCACGGCGCATGCGCTTGGCCTGGTACATCGCCGCGTCGGCGGCATTGAGCAGACTGGCGGGGTCGTCGCCATCGTCCGGGTAATAGGCGATGCCGACACTCAGCGAGGTGGTGATGCTGCCGTTCTCCAGCTGGATCGGCAGCGTCATGCTGTCGACGATCTTCTCCGCGATACCCTGCGCGTCCTCCCGCGAATGCAGCGGAGTCAGCAGCACGGCGAACTCGTCACCGCCCAGGCGGGCCACCAGGTCGTGCTCGCGCAACTGCGCCCGCACCCGGCTGGCGACACTGACCAGCACCTCGTCGCCCACGGCATGGCCAAGGCTGTCGTTGATCTGCTTGAAGTGGTCGCTGTCGAGGAACAGCACCGCCAGGTGTTCCTGCTGCCGGGCCGCGTTGCGCAGGCTACGGCTCAGGCGCCCTTCGAAGAAGGCACGGTTGGGCAGGCCGGTCAGGCTGTCGTGGCTGGCCTGATGGGCCAAGGTCTCGTTCTCGCTCTGCAGGTGGCTCTGCCAAACCTCCAGTTCATCGAGCAGGGCGTTGAAGTCGTTGCCCAACTCGTTGAGCTCGGCGATCTGCGCCTCGGGCACGCGCCGGTCGAAACTGCGCTCGCGGCGGGCGGCATGAGCCACGCTGGCCAGGCTGCGCAGCGGGCCGATGATATTGCCGAACAAGCGACGCGACAGATGGATGGCAAGGACGGCGCTGAGGACCGTGCAAAAGAGGATCCCGGCCAGGCCACTGAGCAGGAAGCGCAGCAGGTTGCGCCCCTGGCCGACCAACTCCATATGCCCGACCTGTTGCTGGCCATGCATGATCGGCAGGTTGATCGGCTCGTCCAGCAGCGCGCTGGCCACCTTGGCTTCCAGGTGACTGAGCATCCCATCCTCGGCACGCTGCCAGTGCGCCAGGAGCTCGCCCTCCCTGTCGAAGACCTTGGCGTCGGCCACCTCCTCGGTGGCGGCGATCACGGCCAGGGCCTCGTTGGCCGCGGGGCTGTCATCGAACACCACGGCGGCTTCCACCGTGTAGTTGATCGAGCGCGCGATCAGGTGCAGGTTGTGATTGGCATAGACACGCAGGGCGAGCACGCCCAGCAGGGTCAGGGAGACCCCGACCAGGCCCACCGCCAGCAGGGCCACTCCCAGGTGGCCGCGGCCGAGTACGGAACGCAGGGTCGGGCGAGTGGCCCGCTTGGTCGTCGACTTCATGGCTGCACCGCCCGCCGTCGAGACAGCTGCAACACGCTGGGGTGGATACGTACGCCACTGCGCGCCACCGAGTCGAGGTTCACCTCGAAGGCCACCTGCGCGTCAGCGACCCGCAGGCAGAACAGGCTACCCACGGTACAGGGATCGTCGGCCTCGCTGATGCTCAAGACCGGATGGCCGCTGATCGCCTGGAACAGGCGATCACGCTCGCCCCTGTCGAGCTTGCCGATATAGACGGCATCGCAGGCGCCGGCAATGCGCCCATCGTCGGCCAGCAGGCGCCGGACCTGCAATGGCTGGCCGGAGTTCTGCACGTTGCCCTTGATCAGGTCGTCGGCGTATTCGGTGGGGCCGACCAGGCACAGGCGCAGGGGCACAGGTTCCACCGGCCAACGCGCATAGCTGAGAATGCCCAGTACTACCTGGGTCACGGCCTTGGCTCGTTGCTGCGCCTGGATGGCGGTCGCGGGGGTGTCTGCCTGGGCGGGGCCAGCGAATAGCAGCAGGACGCCCATCAGCAACGAAAGTACACGGCCCGTCACTCGTCCCCAGGGCGGGACAGCCACGATCATGTGAGAAATCTCTCAAAATCCTTTCAGATATTGCCGCAACGATAGCATAAGGCTGTCATGAGATTAATGCTGAGGGGCATACCATCTGGGGCCACGTCGCGTCCCAGCGATCTCCAGATGGGTCGGGCCCCTCAGACCTGCTCGAGCATCAACCCGGAAATCCTCCGCACCCGGCGCCCCACTGCTTCCTCGAACACGCCCATCCGCGGCTCGACCAGGCTGAAGCAATGCTTGGCCCGAGTGATCCCGGTGTAGACCAGCTCCTTGGTCAGCACCGGGTTGAGCGCATCCGGCAATACCAGGGCGGTATGGCTGAACTCCGAACCCTGGGACTTGTGCACCGTCATGGCGAACACCGTCTCCACCTCGTTGAGCCGGCTGGGCAGGACGAAACGCACCCCGCCACTGCCATCGTTGCGTGGGAAGGCCACGCGCAGTACCGGCTCGCCCTGCTCGTCCGGCAGATGCAAGGCGATACCGATATCACCGTTCATCAGGCCCAGGCCATAGTCGTTGCGGGTCACCAGCACTGGGCGGCCTTCGTACCAGGGCTGCTGGCTGTCGATCAGGCCGGCGTTGCCCAGTACCCGTGCCACCCGCTCATTGAGCCCTTCGACACCCCAGGGGCCCTTGCGCACCGCACACAACAGCTGGAAATCCTCGAAACTGCGCAGGACCTGGCCGGCCCACCGCTCCCAACGGGGATCATCGGCTGGCGTGCCGTGGGGCGGACGGTGACGGCCGATGGCCCGCAGGTAGTTGCGATAACCCTGCGGCCCCGTTTCGTCACGGCCCAGGCCATCGAGCAGCAGGCGGTCGAAAGCACGATCATGCTCACCACGCAGGGCCAGGCCGAACACATCGGCCGGTGGCATCGTCAACAAGTCGCGAGCTGCCTGCACCTGCTGGCGATTGACCAGGCGCGCCAGCTGGCCGATACCGCTGCCCTCGCCGAAACGCCGAGAATGGCGCAGCATCACCACCTGCTGGGCCAGCGGGTTGCGCTGCGCATCGCCGGCCTGCAGGCCGCTGCCCTCAAGCGACTGGCCACCGACCTGCTCCAGCCAGGCGCGGGTGGCGGGGGAATAGCAGCCGTCCTCGGCATCGCGGCACAAGTCGCCCAATACCGCGCCAGCTTCCACCGAGGCCAACTGGTCCTTGTCCCCCAGCAGCACCAGCCGCGCACGCGGCGGCAGGGCGTCGAGCAGGTTGGCCATCATCTCCAGGTCGATCATCGAGGCTTCATCGACCACCAGCACGTCCAGCGGCAGCGGGTTGCCAGCATGGTGGCGGAAATGCCGTGAGCCGGGGCGGCTGCCGAGCAGGCGGTGGACGGTGCTGACATCGGTGGGGATCTGCTCGCGAACCGCGATATCCACCGGCAGGCGTTCCACTTGCTGGCCGATGGACTCGGTCAGGCGCGCGGCAGCCTTGCCGGTCGGTGCCGCCAGGCGTATCCGCAGCGGCCGACCCTGCTCCACCGCCGGCGCCTGCAACAATGCCAGCAGGCGCACCACGGTGGTGGTCTTGCCGGTGCCTGGGCCGCCGGTGATGATGCTGAACGCGGCGCGGGTGGCCAGGGCGCAGGCGAGCTTCTGCCAGTCCACTTGCCCGGCCGGAGCCGAGCCTTCGAACAATGGTGCTAGGCGTGCGGGCAGGTCCGCCGGTACGGCTTCATCCTGGCTCAGGCGCTGGCGCAAGGCCTCGTCGATACGACGCTCGTAGCTCCAGTAGCGGCGCAAGTACAGGCGCCGGCCGCTGAGCACCAGTGGGCGCGAGCCCTGCCCTGGCGTGGCGCCGGCAGCCACCAGGGGGCTGTGGGCGATGCGCTGCTGCCAGGTGTCCAGCCCAAGGCTGGCGAGCAACTGCGACGGCAACAGCAGGGGGCCTGCCAGGGCATCGCCTTCCGGTGGCAGCGACAAGGCGAAGTCCGGTTCGGCCAGGGTCTGCTCCAGGTCCAGGCAAACATGCCCATGGCCCAACTGATGGCTGGCCAGGGCTGCCGCCAGCAGCAGCAAGGGATCGCTGCCGGGGGCAAGCTCTTCGAGAAAGCTCACGAAGGCCCGGTCCAGGGCCCGCAGCCAACCGCGCTCGACCCAACGGTCGAGCAGTACCAGCAGGTCGCGACTGTCGCGCAATGGCGCCAGGGCGGCCAGTTGCTCGGCCTGCAATGGGGTGGGCAACAGGTCGTCGAGACGTCGGCTCATGGTGTGGCTCCGGCAAACAGGTCTGGCTGCTCGGGCTCATGGACGCCACGGAACAGCGCGTCCAACGCCTCGATCAAGGTGCGCGGTGGCTTGGTGAAATACAGGCCATGGCCGCTGCTGTCGGCACCGCGCAGGAAGATGAACAGGGCGCCACCGACATGGCGGTCGTAGTCGTAATCGGGCAGGCGGGCGCGCAACTGGCGGTGCAAGGCCAGCAGGTAGAGCACGTACTGCAGGTCGTAGCGATGCTCGAGGATCGTCTGCTCCATGGCCAGAGCGTTGTAGGACGCGGTGTCCGGGCCGAGCCAGTTGGACTTGTAGTCGGTCACGTAGTAGCGCCCGTCCAGTTCGAAGACCAGGTCGATGAAGCCCTTGAACATGCCGTTGAGCTGGGTCGGCTGGGCGGCTGGCCGCGCCGCGCCGCCGTGGGTCTGGCGGGCCACCAGGCGGTCCAGGCGCACGGCGTCGACCTGGTGGCTGGCGAACCAGAACTCCATCTCGACCTGATACTGGCGTAGCCCGGCCAACGTCAGGCTCGGCCCCTCGGGTTGCAACGGTAGCGGCTGGGCCAGCAGTTGCCGCAGCCATTGATCCAAGGCCGGGATCCAGCCGGTCCAGTCGCGGCGGTTGCAGCGCTGGCCGACGGTACGCGTGATCAGTTCGGGCTTGCCGCTGACCTCGGCGAAACCTTCGCGCCCCGCCCATTCGAGCAAGCCATGGAGGAAGGTGCCCGGGTTCGGCCCCCGGGGAAAGCGATGGATATCACCGCCCTCGGCAGGCACTTCGCGCAGCAGTTGGGCGTCGACCTGTTCGTCATCCAGCAATTGCTGGGCCTGGGAGCTGTCGGCGCCAAGGGTCTGGTCGCCGACACGCAGGGCACTGTAGGAGGCGATCCACCAATGCTCCGCAGCGGGGCGGCGCGGCTTGCGCGCAGGCAGCAGCTCACGCTCGTCGTGGGGAGCCCGGTAGTGCTGTTCGTCGGCCTCGGGCAAGGCAATACAGGCCATCTCCGGGCAGCCCTGCTGCACGGCCTGCAACCAGCCGGCCAGCTGGCTCGACGCTGGCAACGGCAAGCCGCCGCCGAGCAGGTAGCCCAGGGCCGAGCGATGCAGCTGCGAGATCTTCTGGTTGCCACGCTTGAGGTCGGCGACGCCGAGCCAGCAGGCGTGCTGGGCACGGGTCAAGGCAACGTAGAGCAGGCGCAGGTCCTCGGCCAGGCGCTCATCGTCGGCGCGGGCGACCTGCTCGTCATCGGGGGTCAGGGTCAGGTGGGCCTGGCCGTCGCTGTCGTGCCAGACCAAAGGCAGGCGCTGGCCGTCCACCGGCTTGCTGGTGCAGATGAACGGCAGGTAGACCAGTGGGTACTCAAGGCCCTTGGACTTGTGGATGGTCACCACCTTGACCAGTTGCTCGTCGCTCTCCAGGCGCAGGATCTGCTCCTCGCCGGCGTGCCCGGCACTGGCCAGGTGCTCGGCCAGGTGACGGATCAACGCCTGCTCGCCGTCCAGCTCGCCGGCCGCCTGCTGCAACAGCTCGGCCAGGTGCAACAGGTTGGTCAGCACTCGCTCGCCGTCGCTGCGCCCCATCAGCGTGCGCGGTAGCTGGAAGTCGTGCAGCAGGCGGCGCAACATGGGCAACACGCCCTGGCGCTGCCAGGTATCGCGGTACAGGCGAAAACGCATGACCCAGGCTTCCCAGACCCGTTCGTCCTGGTTCAGTCGCTCCAGTTCGGCCAGGGGCAGGTCGAGGGTGAGGCTCGCCAACGCGGCCTTGAGCTGGCGTTCGGAGTCCGGCTCGGCGCACGCCTTGAGCCAGGCCAGCAGGTCGTGGGCTTCCTGGGCGGCGAACACCGAATCCTTGTCGGACAGGTACACGCTGCGTACATCACGCGCCGCCAGTTCGGCGCGGATCAACTGCGCCTCGCGGCCGTCGCGCACGAGGATGGCAATGTCCGAGGGCAGGCAAGGACGTAGCGCACCTGTGCCATCGGCAAAACCGGCGTGCCCCTGCTGACCACCATTGAGCAGCCCGACGATATGGCTGGCGCAACTGGCCGCCAGGCGCTGGCGGTACAGCGTGCTGGCGACCGGCTCATCGCTCTCCAGCAGCCAGCATTGCAGCGCGGCGCACGGCTGGCCCTGGACCAGAAACTGCTCGCTGCGGCCCTTGGCACGGACCTCGACGAAGGGCAAGGGGTTGCCCTGCGCCTCACGGAACAGGAAGGCACCGCGGCCTTCGCCACGCGCCTCCGCCTGGAGGAACATACGGTTGACCGCGGCGACCATGGCCTGGCTGGAGCGGTAGTTGGTGTCCAGGCTGTGCAAGCGGTCGGCGGTGGCACGACGGGCAGCCAGGTAGGTGAAGATGTCGGCGCCACGGAAGGCGTAGATCGCCTGCTTGGGGTCGCCGATCATGAACAGGCCGGTTTCCGGGCGGTTCTCGCTGATCCGGTAGATGCGCTCGAAAATGCCGTACTGGATCGGGTCGGTGTCCTGGAATTCGTCGATCAGCGCCACTGGGAACTGCTCGCGGATCAGCCCGGCCAGGCGTTCGCCGGCTTCGCTGGCAAGGGCATGCTCCAGACGCAGGAGCATGTCGTCGAAACCCATCTCGGCACGCCGGCGTTTCTCCACCTCGAAGCGCGCCGATACCCAGGCGGCGGCGTGCTCGAGCAGGCGCGCATCGGGGCTGGCCAGGCCCTGGAGCTGCTGGCTCAGGTTTTCCATGGCATGCAGCGCGGGATGCTCTGGTGGTTCGCCGCTCTTCCAGACTTCGGCCAGGCCGGCGGGGGTCAGGCGAGTGAAACCGGTGCCCAGCTCGAGTTGCGCTTCCTGGCCGTCAGCGGCCCAGGCGCGCAGCTTGTCGAACCACGGATCGAAGTAGCGTGCCTGCATCTTGCGGCCGTCCACCTGCTTGGCCGCCACGGCCTCGCGGCAGATCCGCTGCAACTCATCGGCCCACTGGCCCCAGGGCGCCTTGAGCTGACAGAGTTGCTCGGCGCGCTGCCGCAGCGCCGCCTCGATGAGCCCTTGCAGCGACTCGTCGCCCTGTTCCTCGCGCACCCGGCCGAACAGCGGGCGGATCCTGGGCAGCAGCGCATCGGGGCTGCCCCAGTGCCGACGGACCCAGGCCAGGGCTTCGCCATGCATGCCATAGCAGAAGCGCCGCCAATAGTCGCGCATGACCTGGCCGAGCAGTTCGCTGTGATCGGTCTCCAGGCTCTGGGTGAACAGGCTGCCACTGTCGAAGGCATGTTCGCGCAGCATGCGCTGGCACCAACCGTGGATGGTCGATACCGCGGCCTCGTCCATCCACTGCACGGCGATCTCCAGGCGGCTGGCACAGCGCGGCCAGTGCTCGCTGGGGTAGTCGTCGCGCAACTGCTCGAGCAGTGGGTCGGCCTCGGCCAGTTCGCCACGGAAAAAACGCGCGGCTTCGGCCAGGCGGGCGCGGATGCGCTCGCGCAGTTCCTTGGTGGCAGCATCGGTGAAGGTCACCACGAGGATCTGCGGTGGCAGCAGCTCACGGGCGAAACCTTGCTCACCGCCATGGCCGAGGATCAGGCGCAGGTACAGCGCCGAGATGGTGAACGTCTTGCCGGTGCCGGCGCTGGCTTCGATCAACTGGCTGCCATGCAGGGGAAAACTCAATGCCAGGGGGCGTGCCTGGGTCATGCGGCGCTCTCCGGGTTGCCCAAGGTTTGCCAGGGGGCGGTGAACAGGGGGCGGTACAGGGTTTCGCACCAGCCTTCGAAGGTCTCCTCGGCGCACAGCGCGGCGAAGTCGCGAAACTGCCGCGCCAGGGCCAGGCTTTCGCTACGTTCGCCGAAGTTGTTCTGGCCATCGCCTTCGTAGGCACGGGCGGCAGCGGCCAGGGCCTTGTCCGGATCGCCCTGGGCGAGCCAGGCGAATGCCGTCTTGGCCGCCACCGGCAGCGGCGCATTCATCGCCGCCTGGCGGGCTACCAGCAAGTGGCCCAGCAGTTCGGCCGCCTGGCCTTGCGGCAGCGGCTCGAGCAACAGCGTCAGGTCGCTGGCCACCAGGGCACTGTGCAATGGATAACCGGCGGCGCAGGCGGTCAAGTGCATCACCCAGGCGGGTATCAGCCGGTGCCATTTGAGGCTGTTGCGCCCGGCGCCAAGGGTATTGGGCACGGTCGTGATGCTCAGCAGGCTCTGGTCCTGAGCCTGGTAGACCCGGCCCAGCCAGCCTTCCAGGCGCTGTGCGCCCTGTTCGAAGTGCACAGGCAAGGCACCCTCCACCACCGTCGGCCAGCGCTGCAGCAATTGACGGTGACGTTGCAGCAGGTCGGGCAAGGGCTGGATCAGTTCTTCCTGGAGGATTTCGCCGAAGCCGGCCAGGGGCAGCAGACCGCAGGCCTGCAGACGCCGGGCCTGGGCCTGCAGGGTACGCTCGGCATTGTCCGGATCGGCCAGCGCGGCCCCCAGCAGGTTTTCGCTGAGGCTGTAGCGCTGCAAGGCATCGAGGACGAAGGGTTCTTCATCCGGAGTTGGCACCTCCAGGGCTTCGAAAAATACGTTCAGACGCTGGCTGAAGAAATGCCGTACAGGATGACGAAGGAAATCCTGCAACAGGCTCAGGCTCAGGGGCTCATCGCTGGTATAGGGCGACAAGGGCTCATCGAACGCCGTGGATACCTCCCTGGCGTGGTGCAGCACCTGCCATTCATGGGCATAGCTGAACAGCGCGCTGCCTTTCTGGAAGTAACGCTGGCTGAACGGCTGCAGCGGATGTTCCACGGTCAGGGCGTGCAGCAACTGCTCACCCGGGTCCTGGCGCAGCCCCTCCTTGGCCCCGGCCAGACGCCAGCCTGCGGCCAGGTGGTCGCGTAGCTGGCCGATCAATACCGAGGCAGGGCGCTCGCTGTTGTCGCGAATGCTGCGTCCGACCCAGCTGACATAGAGCTGGTCACGTGCCGAGAGCAAGGCCTCGAGCAACAGGTAGCGGTCGTCCTCGCGGCGGGAGCGATCGCCGGGGCGATAGTCGCTGGCCATCAGGTCGAAGTCCAGCGGCGGTTGGGCGCGGGGGTAGTCGCCGTCGTTCATGCCCAGCAGGCAGACCACCCGGAACGGGATGGCACGCATGGGCATCAGGGTGCAGAAGTTCACCGAGCCGGCGAGAAACCGCTGGGACAGCTTGCCCTGGTCCAGCCCCGACAGCCAGGCCTCGCGCACCACGGTGAGCGGCAACGGGTCCTGCAGGCCCACGGCCTCGCAGGTCGCCAGCCAGCTATCGCGCAGCTCCTGCAACTGCATCAGGAGAAACTCGTCGTGCTCGCTTCCGGCCAGGAAGAACACCTGCAGCAAGGCATGCAAGCGCTCCCCCCACTGGGCTGCCGTGGCGGGCTGCGCCAGGGCCTTGCAGGCCACGTCGAGGGCATCGAGCAACGCCACCAGCGGACCGATCAGCGCAGCATCGAGGCCGCCGATTTCGTCATAGGGCTCGATGCCATCGCATCCTTCGCCCATACCGACCGCATAGCCGAGCAGCATGCGTCGCAAACCGAACCGCCAGCTGTTCTGCTCCAGGCCCTCGGGCAGGCCCAGGGTGGCCCGCTGCTCGGCATCCAGGCCCCAGCGGATGCCCGCGCCTTCGATCCAGCGGTGCAAGGTCGGCAGGTCGCTTTCCTGGATGGCGAAGCGGGCACGCACGGCCGGCACGTCCAGCAGGTCCAGGACTTCGCTCACGGCGAAGCGGCTGTCCGGCAGCTTGAGCAGGTGCTCCAGGGCGATCAGCAGCGGATCACGGCCGCGCTGGCCCTGGTCGGTCAGGGTGAAGGGAATGTAGCGTGGGTCGTTGCGATCGAGCTGGCCGAACACGGCGCGGATATGCGGTGCATAACTGTCGATCGCTGGCAGCATGACGATGACGTCACGCGGGCGTAGCGTGGGGTCGGCGCTGAAGCGGGCGAGCAGTTGGTCATGGAGGATCTCCACCTCGCGCTGTGGGCTGTGGGCCACATGAAAGCGCACGGAGCGGTCCTGGCCGGGATCGACCGCCGGCCAAAGGGCGCGGGTCTCTGCCAGGGGACGCAGCTCGAGGATGTCGTCCTGCAACTGCTCGAGCAAGGTGGTCGGCTGGCCTTCGCTGAACAGGTCGATGCGACCGTCGCTGAAGACCCCACGATAGCTGGCCGGGTCGTCGTAGCTGTCGAGCAGGTTGATGTAGTCACGGCCCTGCTTGCCCCAGGCGGCCAGCAGCGGGTGGGCATGCTGGTGCAGGGATTCGTCGTCCAGTTGCAGGGGCATGCCCTGCTTGCGTTGCTGGCGCTTGTATTGATGCCGCAGCAGGTCCTTGTCGGCAACGATGTCGGCCCAGTGATGGCGGCAAGGGTTGTGCACGCACAGCACTACCTGGCTGAAGCGCGCCAGGCCGGCCAGAGCCTCGAGCGCCTGGGCCGGCAAGGATGAGATGCCGAAGACGATCACCCGTGGCGGTAGCCCCGCGGGCGCCTGCTCCAAGCTGTCGATACGCGCCATGAAACGCTGGTGCACGCCGGCACGGCTCTGGGCCATGCCCGCCTCGCCGACGTCTTCGAGCAGTGCCCGCCATAGCTCGGCCTGCCAGCGGTTCCCCGCCGCCATGGGCTTGCGCTCGCCACGGGCGGTATTGAGCACATGCTCGCCAGCAGCCCAGTCCTTGAGCCAGTCGGCGCGGTAGACCTGGTACTGGTCGAACAGGTCAGCCAGGCGCTCGGCCAGTTGGTAGCGCTTGCGCAGGTCGCTGTCGTCGGTGAGAAAGCGGCGCAAAGGCTCGAAGTGCGGGCGTTCGATCAATTCGGGGAGCAGGCGCATCAGACGCCAGGTAAGGGGGGCCTTGTCCAGCAGCGAGACTTCCGGAATCTCGTCGCGCCCCAGGACCCGACGGTACAGCTGCCACATGAAGCTGCCCGGCAGTTGTACCTCGATGGCTGCGGCGATGCCACAACCGCCCAGTTCATCGTCCTGCGGATCCTCGGCCAGGGCCAGCTTGAGCCACTGGGCGATACCGTTGCTCTGGACCAGGGCGATCTCGTTCTCCAGGGGGGCCAGGGGGTAATGGCGCATCACGTTCACTACCAGATTGCGCAGGTCGTCCAGGCGGTTGCCCTGGATGATCATGAAGCCGGGATGCAGTGAGGTGGTGTCGGTCATCGAGGATCTCTGGGGAGGAGCGATTCTGGTAGGGAACCATATCACTCTCTACCGGGTACAGGCAGTGAGACAGCAACGGCGTACTCTGTGGGAGAAAGGATGGAAGCGTGAGGCTTTGGGCTGGCCTTCGGGGCCTCTTCGCGCCCAATCGCCGGCAAGCCGGCTCCCACAGGGATGGCGCTGGCTTGCAGGTCTGCGCTGTACCTGTGGGAGCTGGCTTGCCAGCGATGGGGCCACCGCCAATCCCCAGCCAGACGCCAGAAAGACAAAACCCCTACCTGCTCGCGCAGATAGGGGTTTTGCGAAATGAATCTTGACGATGACCTACTCTCACATGGGGAAACCCCACACTACCATCGGCGATGCATCGTTTCACTGCTGAGTTCGGGATGGGATCAGGTGGTGCCAATGCTCTATGGTCGTCAAGAAATTCTGTTGCCAGAACATCCAGATGGACACTCCAGCCAATTCGGATATGTGATCTTTGTGGTTGCGAACTTTCGGCCTTGCGTCTTCACCACCGCAATCCGCTGCACGCAAATTGCTTGGGTGTTATATGGTCAAGCCTCACGGGCAATTAGTATCGGTTAGCTCAACGCCTCACAGCGCTTACACACCCGACCTATCAACGTCGTAGTCTTCGACGGCCCTTCAGGGGGTTCAAGACCCCAGTGAGATCTCATCTTGAGGCGAGTTTCCCGCTTAGATGCTTTCAGCGGTTATCTCTTCCGAACATAGCTACCCGGCAGTGCCACTGGCGTGACAACCGGAACACCAGAGGTTCGTCCACTCCGGTCCTCTCGTACTAGGAGCAGCCCCTCTCAAATCTCAAACGTCCACGGCAGATAGGGACCGAACTGTCTCACGACGTTCTAAACCCAGCTCGCGTACCACTTTAAATGGCGAACAGCCATACCCTTGGGACCGGCTTCAGCCCCAGGATGTGATGAGCCGACATCGAGGTGCCAAACACCGCCGTCGATATGAACTCTTGGGCGGTATCAGCCTGTTATCCCCGGAGTACCTTTTATCCGTTGAGCGATGGCCCTTCCATACAGAACCACCGGATCACTAAGACCTACTTTCGTACCTGCTCGACGTGTGGGTCTCGCAGTCAAGCGCGCTTTTGCCTTTATACTCTGCGACCGATTTCCGACCGGTCTGAGCGCACCTTCGTACTCCTCCGTTACTCTTTGGGAGGAGACCGCCCCAGTCAAACTACCCACCATACACTGTCCTCGATCCGGATCACGGACCTGAGTTAGAACCTCAAGGTTGCCAGGGTGGTATTTCAAGGATGGCTCCATGGGAACTGGCGTCCCCACTTCAAAGCCTCCCACCTATCCTACACAAGCAAGCTCAAAGTCCAGTGCAAAGCTATAGTAAAGGTTCACGGGGTCTTTCCGTCTAGCCGCGGATACACTGCATCTTCACAGCGATTTCAATTTCACTGAGTCTCGGGTGGAGACAGCGCCGCCATCGTTACGCCATTCGTGCAGGTCGGAACTTACCCGACAAGGAATTTCGCTACCTTAGGACCGTTATAGTTACGGCCGCCGTTTACCGGGGCTTCGATCAAGAGCTTCGCTTGCGCTAACCCCATCAATTAACCTTCCGGCACCGGGCAGGCGTCACACCCTATACGTCCACTTTCGTGTTTGCAGAGTGCTGTGTTTTTAATAAACAGTCGCAGCGGCCTGGTATCTTCGACCGACATGGGCTTACGGAGCAAGTCCTTCACCCTCGCCGGCGCACCTTCTCCCGAAGTTACGGTGCCATTTTGCCTAGTTCCTTCACCCGAGTTCTCTCAAGCGCCTTGGTATTCTCTACCCGACCACCTGTGTCGGTTTGGGGTACGGTTCCCGGTTATCTGAAGCTTAGGAGCTTTTCTTGGAAGCATGGCATCAACCACTTCGCGCTCTAAAGAGCACTCGTCATCAGCTCTCGGCCTTGAGATCCCGGATTTGCCTAAGATCTCGGCCTACCACCTTAAACTTGGACAACCAACGCCAAGCTGGCCTAGCCTTCTCCGTCCCTCCATCGCAATAACCGGAAGTACAGGAATATTAACCTGTTTTCCATCGACTACGCTTTTCAGCCTCGCCTTAGGGACCGACTAACCCTGCGTCGATTAACGTTGCGCAGGAAACCTTGGTCTTTCGGCGTGGATGTTTTTCACACCCATTGTCGTTACTCATGTCAGCATTCGCACTTCTGATACCTCCAGCAAGCTTCTCAACTCACCTTCACAGGCTTACAGAACGCTCCTCTACCGCGTCATCAAAGATGACACCCGTAGCTTCGGTGCATGGTTTGAGCCCCGTTACATCTTCCGCGCAGGCCGACTCGACTAGTGAGCTATTACGCTTTCTTTAAAGGATGGCTGCTTCTAAGCCAACCTCCTAGCTGTCTAAGCCTTCCCACATCGTTTCCCACTTAACCATGACTTTGGGACCTTAGCTGACGGTCTGGGTTGTTTCCCTTTTCACGACGGACGTTAGCACCCGCCGTGTGTCTCCCATGCTCGGCACTTGCTGGTATTCGGAGTTTGCATCGGTTTGGTAAGTCGGGATGACCCCCTAGCCGAAACAGTGCTCTACCCCCAGCAGTGATACATGAGGCGCTACCTAAATAGCTTTCGAGGAGAACCAGCTATCTCCGAGCTTGATTAGCCTTTCACTCCGATCCACAGGTCATCCGCTAACTTTTCAACGGTAGTCGGTTCGGTCCTCCAGTCAGTGTTACCTAACCTTCAACCTGCCCATGGATAGATCGCCCGGTTTCGGGTCTATACCCAGCGACTAAACGCCCTATTAAGACTCGCTTTCGCTACGCCTCCCCTATTCGGTTAAGCTCGCCACTGAATATAAGTCGCTGACCCATTATACAAAAGGTACGCAGTCACCTAACAAAGTAGGCTCCCACTGCTTGTACGCATACGGTTTCAGGTTCTATTTCACTCCCCTCTCCGGGGTTCTTTTCGCCTTTCCCTCACGGTACTGGTTCACTATCGGTCAGTCAGTAGTATTTAGCCTTGGAGGATGGTCCCCCCATGTTCAGACAAAGTTTCTCGTGCTCCGTCCTACTCGATTTCACTGACAAGAGATTTTCGTGTACGGGGCTATCACCCACTATGGCCGCACTTTCCAGAGCGTTCCACTAATCTCAAGCCAGCTTAAGGGCTGGTCCCCGTTCGCTCGCCACTACTAAGGGAATCTCGGTTGATTTCTATTCCTCAGGGTACTTAGATGTTTCAGTTCCCCTGGTTCGCCTCTTGCACCTATGGATTCAGTACAAGATACCTAGGTTATCCTAGGTGGGTTCCCCCATTCAGAGATCTCCGGATCACAGTCTGTTTGCCGACTCCCCGAAGCTTATCGCAGGCTACCACGTCTTTCATCGCCTCTGACTGCCAAGGCATCCACCGTATGCGCTTCTTCACTTGACCATATAACCCCAAGCAATCTGGTTATACTGTGAAGACGACATTCGCCGAAAATTCGCATGTCGCTCTTTCGAGCGGAACTCACAAATTTTACCTTAGCCTGATGCCACACCAGTGAAAGTGCGTCATCAGTCTTTCTATCACATATCCGAATTTTTAAAGAACGATCTGACAAAAGTCAGAAATCAACATTCATTCACGAATGCTCATTTCTAAGTTCTGCAGGTAACGGCAACATGGTGGAGCCAAGCGGGATCGAACCGCTGACCTCCTGCGTGCAAAGCAGGCGCTCTCCCAGCTGAGCTATGGCCCCGTATACAGGCTGCACCACAACAAATTGGTAGGTCTGGGCAGATTTGAACTGCCGACCTCACCCTTATCAGGGGTGCGCTCTAACCAACTGAGCTACAGACCTATCACAGGGTCGCGTCACATCGTCTTCTTCAAGGAATCAAGCAATTCGTGTGGGTGCTCATCAGCAGGCTGATGTCTTCGATTAAGGAGGTGATCCAGCCGCAGGTTCCCCTACGGCTACCTTGTTACGACTTCACCCCAGTCATGAATCACACCGTGGTAACCGTCCTCCCGAAGGTTAGACTAGCTACTTCTGGTGCAACCCACTCCCATGGTGTGACGGGCGGTGTGTACAAGGCCCGGGAACGTATTCACCGCGACATTCTGATTCGCGATTACTAGCGATTCCGACTTCACGCAGTCGAGTTGCAGACTGCGATCCGGACTACGATCGGTTTTGTGAGATTAGCTCCACCTCGCGGCTTGGCAACCCTCTGTACCGACCATTGTAGCACGTGTGTAGCCCAGGCCGTAAGGGCCATGATGACTTGACGTCATCCCCACCTTCCTCCGGTTTGTCACCGGCAGTCTCCTTAGAGTGCCCACCATGACGTGCTGGTAACTAAGGACAAGGGTTGCGCTCGTTACGGGACTTAACCCAACATCTCACGACACGAGCTGACGACAGCCATGCAGCACCTGTGTCAGAGTTCCCGAAGGCACCTCTCCATCTCTGGAAAGTTCTCTGCATGTCAAGGCCTGGTAAGGTTCTTCGCGTTGCTTCGAATTAAACCACATGCTCCACCGCTTGTGCGGGCCCCCGTCAATTCATTTGAGTTTTAACCTTGCGGCCGTACTCCCCAGGCGGTCAACTTAATGCGTTAGCTGCGCCACTAAAATCTCAAGGATTCCAACGGCTAGTTGACATCGTTTACGGCGTGGACTACCAGGGTATCTAATCCTGTTTGCTCCCCACGCTTTCGCACCTCAGTGTCAGTATCAGTCCAGGTGGTCGCCTTCGCCACTGGTGTTCCTTCCTATATCTACGCATTTCACCGCTACACAGGAAATTCCACCACCCTCTACCGTACTCTAGCTCGCCAGTTTTGGATGCAGTTCCCAGGTTGAGCCCGGGGCTTTCACATCCAACTTAACGAACCACCTACGCGCGCTTTACGCCCAGTAATTCCGATTAACGCTCGCACCCTCTGTATTACCGCGGCTGCTGGCACAGAGTTAGCCGGTGCTTATTCTGTTGGTAACGTCAAAACAGCAAGGTATTCGCTTACTGCCCTTCCTCCCAACTTAAAGTGCTTTACAATCCGAAGACCTTCTTCACACACGCGGCATGGCTGGATCAGGCTTTCGCCCATTGTCCAATATTCCCCACTGCTGCCTCCCGTAGGAGTCTGGACCGTGTCTCAGTTCCAGTGTGACTGATCATCCTCTCAGACCAGTTACGGATCGTCGCCTTGGTGAGCCATTACCCCACCAACTAGCTAATCCGACCTAGGCTCATCTGATAGCGTGAGGTCCGAAGATCCCCCACTTTCTCCCGTAGGACGTATGCGGTATTAGCGCCCCTTTCGGAACGTTGTCCCCCACTACCAGGCAGATTCCTAGGCATTACTCACCCGTCCGCCGCTGAATCCATGAGCAAGCTCACTTCATCCGCTCGACTTGCATGTGTTAGGCCTGCCGCCAGCGTTCAATCTGAGCCATGATCAAACTCTTCAGTTCAATACTGCTTGGGTTTTTAAGTAACCCTAAACTTGGCTCAGCAATCTCAAATGACTATGTGATTTCTCATATGGCCACTTGTGATGCTGATAATCTTGGCGACTATCAGTCCGTACTCACAAGCACCCACACGAATTGCTTGATTCGATTGTTAAAGAGCGTTTGGCCAAGAGCGTTTCGTCTCAACCGAGGCCGCGCATTCTACGCTTTTCTCAAAGTCTGTCAAGCGTTTATTTTGAAGTTTTTCGTTTCACTTCAACCACTTGACTCGCTGCGATCGCTCGTAGCGGGAGGCGAATCATACAGCGTTACCGCCTGCTGTCAACTGCCTTTTGCACCGCTGCCGATCTAGGGACCGAAGCTCTTCCGATACTACCCGAAGCGTTCAACTCGTTGAATCTCAAGGAGTTTTTCGTTTCGACTACGTCGGAAGTGGGGCGCATTATAAGGGGATTCGAAACCCCGTCAACCGTTATTTTCATAAATCTTTAAATAAAGAGCACAGCACAAACAAAACGGGGAGGCCTACTGGCCTCCCCGCTTCACTGCTTCATTACAGGCTTGGGAACGCGAACTGCGACGCCTCATGGCTGGCGCGCTGCGGCCAACGCTGGGTGATCGCCTTGCGACGGGTATAGAAGCGCACACCATCCGGGCCATAGGCGTGCAGGTCGCCGAACAGCGAGCGCTTCCAGCCACCAAAGCTGTGGTAGGCCACCGGCACCGGCAGCGGCACGTTCACGCCGACCATGCCTACTTCGATCTCGTCGCAGAACAGGCGCGCCGCCTCACCGTCACGGGTGAAGATGCAGGTACCGTTGCCGTACTCGTGCTCGTTGATCAGGCGCATGGCATCTTCCAGGCTGTTCACACGCACCACGCACAGCACCGGGCCAAAGATCTCTTCTTTATAGATGCGCATTTCTGGGGTCACGTTGTCGAACAGGGTGCCCCCCACGAAGTAGCCGTCTTCATGACCGGCCACACGCAAGCCACGCCCGTCGACCACCAGCTTGGCACCAGCCGCCACGCCGTCGTCGATGTAGCCAACCACCTTGTCACGGGCCGCCGCGGTCACCAGCGGGCCCATGTCCAGGCCGCAGGACGTGCCGGCACCGATCTTCAGCGCCTTGATCTGTGGCTCCAGCTTGGCGATCAGCGCATCAGCGACCTGGTCACCTACGCACACCGCCACCGAGATGGCCATGCAACGCTCACCGCACGAACCGTAGGCGGCGCCCATCAGTGCGCTGACCGCGTTGTCCAGGTCGGCATCGGGCATCAGCACGGCGTGGTTCTTCGCGCCGCCCAGGGCCTGCACGCGCTTGCCGCGCTTGGTGCCTTCGGCATAGATGTATTCGGCGATCGGGGTCGAGCCGACGAAGCTCAGGGCCTTGACCTCGGGCGCCTCGATCAGTGCATCGACCGCTTCCTTGTCGCCATTGACCACGTTGAGGATACCCTTCGGCAGGCCAGCCTCGTGCAGCAGTTGGGCAATGAACAGAGTCGAGCTCGGGTCACGCTCGGACGGCTTGAGGATGAAGGCGTTACCGCAGGCGATGGCCAGCGGGTACATCCACAGCGGCACCATGGCCGGGAAGTTGAACGGGGTGATGCCGGCGACGATACCCAGCGGCTGGAAGTCCGACCAAGCATCGATGTTCGGGCCGACATTGCGGCTGTACTCACCCTTGAGCAGTTCTGGCGCTGCACAGGCGAACTCGACGTTCTCGATACCGCGCTTGAGCTCACCGGCGGCGTCTTCCAAGGTCTTGCCGTGCTCCTCGCTGATCATCTGCGAGATACGCGCCTCGTTCTGCTCCAGCAGTTGCTTGAAGCGGAACATCACCTGGGCACGTTTGGCCGGCGGGGTGTTGCGCCAGGCAGGGAAAGCGGCCTTGGCAGAATCGATGGCCGCCTGGATGGTGGCGCGGCTGGCCAGCTCGACCTTGCGGGTGCTCTCGCCAGTGGCTGGGTTGAAGACATCGGCGGTGCGCTCGCCCTTGGAAACCAGCTCGCCGTTGATCAGGTGCTGAACGATGCTCATGCAGAACTCCAAGTAAAGAAGGTTGATGCAGGCGCGTGGGTGTGCGCCTGCCGTCAGAGTCGGAAAAGATCAGTCGATCTGGTTCAGGGCTTCGCCCACCGCGTCGAACAGGCGGTCCAGTTCCTGCGGCTGGGTATTGAAGGTCGGGCCGAACTGCAGGGTGTCGCCACCGAAGCGGACATAGAAGCCCGCCTGCCACAGCTTCATCGCAGCCTCGTACGGACGCACGATGGCATCGCCGTCACGCGCAGCGATCTGGATGGCACCAGCCAGGCCGTAGTTGCGGATGTCGATGACGTTCTTGGTGCCCTTGATGCCGTGCAGCACCTTCTCGAAGTGCGGCGCCAGCTCGGCGGCCGACTGCACCAGGTTCTCCTTCTGCAGCAGGTCCAGCGCGGCGATACCGGCGGCGCAGGCCACAGGGTGGGCCGAGTAGGTGTAGCCATGGGGGAATTCCACGGCGTATTCCGGCGTCGGCTGGTTCATGAAGGTCTGGTAGATCTCGCTGCTGGCGATCACCGCGCCCATGGGGATGGCGCCGTTGGTGACCTGCTTGGCGATGCACATCAGGTCCGGCGTCACACCGAAAGCTTCCGAGCCAGTCATGGCCCCCATGCGGCCGAAGCCGGTGATGACTTCGTCGAAGATCAGCAGGATGTTGTGCTGGCTGCAGATCTCGCGCAGGCGCTTGAGGTAGCCCTTCGGCGGCGGCAACACACCGGCCGAGCCGGCCAGGGGCTCGACGATCACCGCGGCGATGTTCGAAGCATCATGCAGCTCGATCAGCTTGAGCATTTCGTCGGCCAGGGCGATGCCGCCCTCCTCCGGCATGCCTTTGGTGAAGGCATTGCCCGGCAGCAGGGTGTGCGGCAGGTGATCGACGTCCAGCAACTGACCGAACAGCTTACGGTTGCCATTGACGCCACCCAGGCTGGTACCGGCGATGTTCACCCCGTGGTAGCCACGGGCACGGCCGATGATCTTGGTCTTGGTGGCCTGGCCTTTCAGGCGCCAGTAGGCGCGCACCATCTTCAGCGCGGTATCGGCGCACTCGGAGCCGGAGTTGGTGAAGAACACATGGTTGAGGTCGCCCGGAGTCAGATCGGCGATCTTCTCGGCCAGTTGGAACGACAGCGGATGGCCGAACTGGAAGGCCGGCGAGTAATCCAGCACGCTGACCTGGCGCGCCACGGCCTCGGAGATTTCCTTGCGGGTATGCCCGGCACCGCAGGTCCACAAGCCGGACAGGGCGTCGAAGATCTTGCGGCCCTTGTCATCGACCAAATAGCTGCCTTCGGCCGCCACGATCATGCGGGGGTCACGCTGGAAGTTACGGTTGGCGGTGTAGGGCATCCAGTGGGCATCCAGCTTGAGCTGGCTGGCGATACCGGCGGAAGCGGTTTCGGGCATGTTCATCGGCGGTTCCTCGGAAGACGATTAGGCAACGATGGATGTTGTTGCAGCTAAGTTGTCACGGGGATAAAGTCTGAAAAACCCAACATTTCTAATCTTCAGTTAGTAGAAGACTAAACTTATGAGCCGACGTCCCGATCCCCTGGCCCAGGTCAGCGACTTCGACATCCGCCTGCTGAAGATCTACCGCAGTGTGGTCGAGTGCGGGGGGTTCTCGGCTGCGGAGAACGTCCTCGGAATCGGCCGCTCGGCCATCAGCCAGCAGATGAACGACCTGGAGCAGCGCCTCGGCCTGCGCCTGTGCCAACGGGGGCGCGCCGGCTTCTCACTGACCGAGGAAGGCCGCGAGGTGTACCACTCGGCCCTGCAACTGCTCAGCGCCCTGGAGACCTTCCGCACCGAGGTCAACGGCCTGCACCAGCACCTGCGCGGCGAGCTGAACATCGGCCTGACCGACAACCTGGTGACCCTGCCGCACATGCGCATCACCCATGCCCTGGCCGAGCTCAAGGACCGTGGCCCGGACGTGCGCATCCAGATCCGCATGATCGCCCCCAGCCAGGTCGAGCAAGGTGTGCTCGACGGCAGCCTGCATGTCGGCGTAGTGCCCCAGACCAGCCCGCTCTCGGGCCTGGAATACCAACCGTTGTACAGCGAGCGCTCGCTGCTCTACTGCGCGGTCGGCCACCCGCTGTTCTATGCCGACGACCAGCAGATCGACGACGACCGGCTCAACAGCCAGGAGGCCATCGCCCCGACCTTCCGCCTGCCCGCCGACATCCAGGCGCACTACCAGGCCCTGCGTTGCACCGCCAGCGCCTCGGACCGCGAGGGCATGGCCTTTCTCATCCTCACCGGGCGCTACATCGGCTACCTGCCCGACCACTACGCCACGTTCTGGGTCCAGCAGGGCCGCCTGCGAGCCCTGAAACCCAGCGAGCGTTTCTACGACCTGAGCCTGAGCTGGGTGACGCGCAAGGGACGACGGCCGAACCTGGTGCTGGAAAGCTTCCTGGATAGCCTGGCAGCGACACGCTGATGCCTGTCGCTGACGCCAATGCTTGTCACTTCGGCACAGGAAGGTAATCTGTCCGACATCCGTTGCCACAGACCCGTACGGAATCGTCCATGACCCTTGAAGTCCCTGCGCATCGTCCCTCCGCCTCCGGCAAGCCCGCCGGCCGCATCCGCCAGAAGAACGAACAGGCCATCATCCAGGCCGCCGAAGACGAGTTCGCCCGCCACGGTTTCAAGGGCACCAGCATGAACACCATCGCCCTGAAGGCAGGCTTGCCAAAGGCCAACCTGCACTACTACTTCACCAACAAGCTGGGCCTGTACATCGCCGTGCTCAGCAACATCATCGAGCTGTGGGACAGTACCTTCAACGCCCTGAGCGTCGAGGACGATCCAGCCCAGGCGCTGAGCCAGTACATCCGCACCAAGATGGAGTTCTCCCGGCGCAACCCACAAGCCTCGCGGATCTTCGCCATGGAAGTGATCAGCGGCGGGCAGTGCCTGAGCGAATACTTCAGCGCCGACTACCGCGAATGGTTCCGTGGCCGTGCCGCGGTGTTCCAGGCCTGGATCGATGCCGGCAAGATGGACCCGGTCGACCCCGTGCACCTGATCTTCCTGCTCTGGGGCAGCACCCAGCACTATGCCGACTTCGCCACCCAGATCTGCCAGGTCACCGGCCGCAGCCGCCTGACCAAGCAGGACATGGAAGACGCCAGCAACAACCTTATCCACATCATTCTCAAAGGCTGCGGCATCACTCCGCCCGCCTGAACCGGACCTATGCCTTCTACCCTGCTCGAGCTCTGCGAATTCCGCGAGGAAATCCGCAAGAGCCGCTTCATCACCCTCGCCGCCCCGATCACCAGCGCAGCCGAGGCGATGGCCTTCATCGAACGCCACAGCGACCTGGCGGCAACCCATAACTGCTGGGCCTGGAAGCTCGGCGCGCAGTACCGCAGCAGCGACGACGGCGAGCCCGGCGGCACCGCCGGCCGGCCGATCCTCGCCGCCATCGAGGCCCAGGACTGCGACCAGGTGGTGGTGCTGGTGATCCGCTGGTACGGCGGCATCCAGCTCGGTACCGGTGGCCTGGCCCGCGCCTACGGCGGCGGCGCCAACAAATGCCTGCAGCAGGCGCCCAAGCGGGTACTGGTGCAGCGCAGCGAATACCGCTGCAGTTGCAGCTTCAGCGAGCTGGCGCTGCTCAAGCTGCGTCTGGCGGAAGCCGACGGTCTGGTGCTGGACGAGCAATTCACGGCCAACGGGGTGGACCTGCACCTGGCGCTCGGCGAAGCACACCTGGAGAGGCTGCAACAACAACTGGCCGACCTCAGTCGTGGTCGGATCCACCTTGAAGCGTGCTGACGTTTCCCACAACTACTGTGGGCCTGCCTGTGGATAAGCTTGGGGCATTCTGTTGCAAGCCTTTACCCCCAAGGCCTGCAGGGTGTTGAGCATATTTTGATCACAGGCATGTGACAGCCGGGCAAGCGATCCCGAATCAATGAGTTATCCCCAGTTTCGGCGCCCGTGCCCCCTCTGCCGCCAGCATTCGACAGCGCTCCCGCTTGCACACAGATACTGTGGAGCAGCTTGTGGATAAGCCGTGAACCACCCGGCCGGAGCCCGACGGCGTCGGCCTCGGGGCGCATTGGTCATTTTTTGTTCGGTTCCGGCGAATGTCTTCGTCCCATGCCATGAAGGCGACAGGACAATACCTGGAGTATGCTCCAAGACCCTTCCTGAACCTGCTCAAGGAGTATCGAGATGCCCGCAAACAAGACTGCCCTGATCATCGGCGCCTCCCGTGGGCTGGGGCTGGGCCTGGTACGACGCCTGCACGAGGATGGCTGGAACGTCATCGCCACCGTCCGCGACCCGCATAAGGCCGATGACCTGCGCACCCTCCCCGGTGTGCGCATCGAGACCCTGGAAATGAACGACGGTGCCCAACTGGACGCCTTGCGCCAGCGCCTGCAAGGGGAAGTGTTCGACCTGCTGTTCGTCAACGCCGGTGTCATGGGCCCACTGCCACAGAACCTGGAAACCGTCCAGCCCAAGGAGGTGGGCGACTTGTTCATGACCAATGCCGTGGCGCCGATCCGCGTCGCCCGGCGCCTGGTCGGGCAAGTCCGCGAAGGCTCCGGCGTGCTGGCCTTCATGAGCTCGATCCTGGGCAGCGTGACCATCCCCGACGGCGGCGAGATCTGCCTGTACAAGGCCAGCAAGGCGGCCCTCAACTCGATGATCAACAGCTTCGTGGTCGAACTGCAGCGCCCCGACCTCTGCGTGCTGGCGATGCACCCAGGTTGGGTCAAGACCGACATGGGCGGCGAGAATGCCGAGATCGACGTGCTGACCAGCACCCAAGGCATGCTCGAGCAGATCAAGGCACAAAGCGGCAATGGCGGCCTGCGCTTCATCAACTACAAGGGCGAGGCCCTCATCTGGTGAATTGAAAGCCGCGTGGCGAGGCAGTAGACTCGATGCCTCGCCCACACGGCGGACCTGGATCAGCAGACAGGGCAACACTGAGCTGGCTAACCTGAACCCACCTTCAGAGGAGCCGGCACCATGCCTGCGACCCGTATCTGGTTGAAATCCCCGCTTGCCATCTTCACCGCCAACGATGCCGACGCCCGCAGCGGCCTGGTCATCGAAGACGGCCGTATCACCCAACTCCTGGCCCTCGGCGAAAGCCCCAGCCTGCCGTGCGAACAGGTCTTCGACGCCCGCGAGCACGTGGTCCTGCCCGGCCTGATCAACACCCACCACCACTTCTACCAGACCCTCACCCGCGCCTGGGCGCCGGTGGTCAACCAACCGCTGTTCCCCTGGTTGAAGACCCTCTACCCAGTCTGGGCACGCCTCACCCCGGCCAAGCTGGCACTGGCCAGCCAGGTGGCCCTGGCGGAGCTGCTGCTGTCGGGCTGCACCACCGCCGCCGACCATCACTACCTGTTCCCCCAGGGCCTGGACAATGCCATCGACGTGCAGGTCGAGGCCGTGCGCAAGCTGGGCATGCGCGCCATGCTGACCCGCGGCTCCATGAGCCTGGGCGAGGCCGATGGCGGCCTGCCGCCGCAACAGACGGTGCAACAGGGCGAAGTGATCCTGGCCGACAGCCAGCGACTTATCCACAGTTACCACGAACGGGGTGACGGCGCGCGCATCCAGATCGCCCTGGCACCCTGCTCGCCATTCTCGGTCACTCCCGAAATCATGCGTGCCAGCGCGGCCCTCGCCGAAGAACTGGATGTGCGCCTGCACACCCACCTGGCCGAAACCCTCGATGAAGAGGACTTCTGCCTGCAACGCTTCGGCCTGCGCACCGTCGACTACCTGGACAGCGTCGGCTGGCTCGGCCCACGCACCTGGCTGGCCCATGGCATCCACTTCAACGCCGAGGAAATCGCCCGCCTCGGCGCTGCCGGCACCGGTATCTGCCATTGCCCGAGCTCGAACATGCGCCTGGCCTCGGGCATCTGCCCGACCGTCGACCTGGAAGCGGCTGGCGCACCCGTTGGCCTCGGCGTCGATGGCTCGGCCTCCAACGACGCCTCGAACATGATCCTCGAGGCGCGCCAGGCCCTGTACCTGCAGCGCCTGCGCTATGGCGCCGAACAGATCACCCCGCAACGCGCCCTGGGCTGGGCCACCCGTGGCTCGGCACGCCTGCTGGGCCGCGACGACATCGGCGAACTGGCGGTGGGCAAGCAGGCCGACCTCGCCCTGTTCAAGCTCGACGAACTGCGCTTCTCTGGCAGCCACGACCCACTCTCGGCCCTGCTGCTGTGCGGCGCCGACCAGGCCGATCGGGTCATGGTCGGTGGCCAGTGGCGCGTCATCGACGGGCAGATCGAAGGGCTGGATGTACAGGGCCTGATCGCCGATCACCGCCAGGCAGCGGCCCGCCTGATCGCCGGTTGACTTCACGGGCCGTTGTACGCCCCCATCGCCGGCTAGCCGGCGATGGGCTGCAAGGCAGCCCCAAGGCCTCGACTGAACAGCATCGGCTCCAGCCCTGTAGAATGACGGCAACCGTACCTGATCGAGACTACACACATGTATGACTGGCTCAACGCCTTGCCCAAGGCGGAACTGCACATGCACCTGGAGGGCTCGCTGGAGCCGGAGCTGCTGTTCGCCCTGGCCGAACGCAACAAGATCGCCCTGCCCTGGGCCGACGTGGAAACCCTGCGCAGCGCCTATGCCTTCAACAACCTGCAGGAGTTCCTCGACCTCTACTACCAAGGCGCCGATGTCCTGCGCACCGAGCAGGACTTCTACGACCTGACCTGGGCCTACCTGCAACGCTGCAAAGCACAGAACGTGGTGCACACCGAACCCTTCTTCGATCCGCAGACCCACACCGACCGGGGCATCCCCTTCGAGGTGGTGTTAGGCGGCATCCGCCAGGCCCTCAGGGATGGCCATGAACAACTGGGCATCAGCAGCGGGCTGATCCTGAGCTTCCTGCGCCACCTGAGCGAAGAGGAGGCACACAAGACCCTCGACCAGGCGCTGCCATTTCGCGATGCCTTCATCGCCGTGGGCCTGGACAGCTCCGAGCAAGGCCACCCGCCGAGCAAGTTCCAGCGCGTCTTCGAACGCGCCCGCGCCGAAGGCTTCCAGGCCGTCGCGCACGCTGGCGAAGAAGGCCCACCCGAGTACATCTGGGAAGCCCTCGACCTGCTGAAGATCAAGCGTATCGACCACGGCGTGCGCGCCATCGAGGACGAACGCCTGATGCAACGCATCATCGACGAGCAGATCCCCCTGACCGTCTGCCCGTTGTCGAACACCAAGCTCTGTGTGTTCGAGCACATGGGCCAGCACAACATCCTCGAAATGCTCGAGCGTGGCGTCAAGGTCACGGTCAACTCCGATGACCCGGCCTACTTCGGCGGCTATGTCACCGAGAACTTCCATGCCCTGCACATCCACCTGGGGATGACCGAAGACCAGGCCCGGCGCTTGGCACAGAACAGCCTGGATGCCCGCCTGGCCTGAGACCTGCCCGGCGTTGCGGGTACGGCTATCCGACCTGCAACGCTGGCACGTGGGCGATACGGTTGATGCACTGGATGCCCAGCGCTGAAATCTGCAACAGCCGGGAGCCCTCCTGTTCGCGTATCCAGCCTGACTGCAGGAACAGCCTGAGCAGCGCCTGCCCCAGGCTGCCCCCCAGGTGCGGGCCCTGGTCGCTCCATTCGCTGCAACGGCAGATGGTGCACTCGCCCTGCTGCGGCGAGGCCAACGCCTCGGTGTAGACGCCGATGGCCGCCAGCTGCGTACGCCCTTCCAGGCTGATCCGCGGTTGCAGGTCGCTCCCTTCCAGCCAACCGGCCGCGACCAGCCGCTGGTAGAGATCGCTCGCCAGCTCGCCGCCCAGGTGAGCACCGCAGCGGCGCGCCCGGCGCATCGACAGGGGCACTTGCAGCGGCGCCGCCTGCCCAGGCTGCGATCCGTTGTCCTTCAGTTGCAGGCTGGCCAGAGCCTCCACCGCCGCACCGACGGCCGGCGAGGCCAGGCGGAAATAGCGTTTGCGCCCCCGCGCCTCGAGCTTGAGCAAGCCGGCCGACGACAGCAACGACAGGTGCGCACAGGCAGACGAGGCGGTCAGCCCAGTCATGTCGGCCAACTCGTCGGTAGGACGGGGAATGCCATCGATCAGCGCCCACAACATGGCGCTGCGTTTCGGGTCGGCCATCAGGCCGGCGACCTGGCTGATACTGCTGACTGCTTTCATATCCCTGTAACTCCCTGCAAGGTCACGTCTTGTTCCAGTGGCCAGCCATGGCAGCGAAACGGCCGTGCGGCATGCCGGCCCACCTGCAAGGGCAGTCATCGCTTGCCGCTCCCTGGCAGGGAAGTGTCTCTCGCTGGCACTGACCGCAGCAGCCAGTATAAGTCGCGCGCCGGCGACGCGACCTGGCAGCCCACGGCACAAAACCGCAGGGTATCCCGACCCTCTACCCACCAGCAGACGCAGATTCGCCGAGGCCGCGTTGCCCGGAAGAAAGCCTGGCAGCCCACGGTAGCGAGCGTTCGGTGCTGGCGGGAGCAAGCTCGGGCAAGCATGCCCTGGAACAATGCCGACAACGCGCTTCATCAAGTACGGCAAACAAAAGCGAAGCGTCCACATGCAGCCCCACTGGGCAGCCGACCGGCCCGAGACCACGACCGTCAGTCAGGAGATCCCACGCCGGTCATGGCGAACACAAGCGGCGGCGCTACACTTCATCCGCTCTCACCCAGTGGAGGTAGGCCGCGATGAAGATTGTCGTCAGTGCGTCGAACCGCAACCCCAACTGTCCATGGCAGGTACGCCTCGACCAACATGTGGTGAGTTTTCGCAGTGAAGCGCAGGCGCGTGCCTTCGTCGCCACGCTGGAATCCCGCCTGCAGGCGCCTCACCCACTCACGCCGGACGCCTGGCCTGCAAGCGCCGAGTCAGCATCGCGACACTGACCACCAGCGCACCGCACAGGCTGATCACCAAGGCCATCGGCACCGCGCTGCCATCGTGCAGCAGGCTCACCAGCGCCGCCGCGCCCGCGGCGACGCTGAACTGGACGCACCCCATCAGCGCCGAGGCACTGCCGGCCCGTGCGCCCTGCCCACTCATGGCGCACGCCGAGGCATTGGGGATGATGCAGCCCAGGCTGGCGATGCACGCGAACAGCGGCACCAACAATGGCCACAACTGCGCCGGCCGCCATGCCGCCATGCCCAGCAGCACCAACCCCGCCCCCAGGTACAGCCACACGGCCCGCCCCAACAGGAAGGCCGGACCACGCTTGGCCAGCAGGCGCGCATTGACCTGGGCGACGAGGATGAAACCCGCGGCATTGGTGCCGAACAGCCAGCCGTAGTGCTCGGGGGGCACGCCATACAGCTTGATGAACACGAACGGCGAACCGGCGATGTAGGCGAACATGCCGGCGATGGCGATGCCCCCGGTCAGCGCATGGCCCATGAACACCCGGTCGCCCAGCAGCCGCAGGTACTGGCGCAACGCCCCCGACAGCGGCTGGCGCGGCATGTCCGGCGCCAGGCTCTCCGGCAGGCCCAGGCTGACCGCCAGCAAGCAGGCGGCGCTGAACAGGCCCAGGGCGAGGAAGATCGATTGCCAGCCCGCGAGGTTGACCAGCACCCCGCCCAGCATCGGCGCGAGGATCGGCGCCAGGCCCATCACCAGCATCAGTTGCGAGAACACCTTGGCCGAAGCCACCGCGTCGCACTTGTCGCTGACGATCGCCCGCGACAGGACCATCCCGGCGCAGCCGCCCAGGGCCTGGACGAAGCGCGCCAGGATCAGGGTGTCGAGGTTCGGCGCATAGGCGCAGGCCAGCGAGGCCAGGGTGAAGAGCGTGATGCCGAACATGAGCGGCTTGCGCCGGCCGAAGCGGTCGGCCACCGGGCCATAGGCCAGTTGGCCGAGGGACAGGCCGAGGAAATAGGCGGCCAGGGTGGTCTGGACATGTTTCTCGTCGGTGGCGAAGGCTTGCGCCATGGCCGGGAAGGCGGGCAGATAGAAGTCGATCGCCAATGGCCCGAACGCACTGAGGGCGCCCAGGATCAGCACAATTCGCAGGTTCATCAGGAATCCATAGCAGGCTAAGCAAGTGGGTAAGTCTACCTGCTGCAGGCAGCACCGGTATGAAAACCTTTGTAACAGTTACTGGAGAGATCGCCCAGTCCCATGGGCCGCGCTGGGGTGGCAGAGAACATCGAGAGCAGTTTTGTAGCCATCTGGGGCCGCTTCGCAGCCCCAAATACCGGCTTAACGCTGTCAAACATCGAAAGGCGGTTTCAGGCCACTTCAGCCTGGTACCCTTGCTCGCGAATCGCCGCCAGGATCCGCTCACCCGCCACCTGGCTCTGTACCCGTACCTGCTTGCCCGCCAGGTCCACCTCCACCTGGGCTGCCGCGTCCAGGTCCTGTACCGCGCGGGTCACCGCCTTCACGCAGTGGCCGCAGGTCATGCCTTGCACATTGAACACTTGCATCGGTCCTACCTCCTTCAGGGTTTGCCGCAGTTTCAGGCTTGCCATCATGGCAAGGTCAAGTTCTGCCCGAAACGGCCGGGGTGGAAATCCGCGTGCGGCTCGGCCAAGCTGCGCCTTTGACGATTCGGCAAGCAGGAGATTCTTCATGTTCAGGGCAGCATTGGGCCTGGTCGGGCTGCTAGGCGCACTGGCGGTGGTGCCACCGGCCAGCGCCGAAGGCAACTCGGACTACAGCGTATTGGTCATTTCCCGGGAGCGCCTGGAAGTGGCCAGCAGTTGCGAGATCGGCATCTACCTCAACGACCAGTTGGCCGGCCGCCTGTTCCAGGAACAGTCGACCTCGTTCAACCTGCCGCCAGGGCCCGTGGACGTCCGCCTGCGCCTGCTGCCAGGGCAGACACCCGGCTGCGCCCCAGGGATCGAGGACCAACGCAGCACCCGCCTGAACCTGCAAGCCGGACAAATCAGCAAGTACCGCATTGCCACGGGTCACCAGGGCCTGGAGTTGAAGCGCGCCAGCCTGGGCTATTGACCTTACCAACGTGGCAAGCTTGATGCTGGAGGCCAGTCCAAGGAGGAGAGCCATGTCCGCATCCACCACTTTCGACCTGCCGATCTCCGGCATGACCTGCGCCAGCTGCGCTGGCCGCGTCGAGCGCGCCTTGCGCAAGGTCACCGGCGCCGAGCAGGTCAGCGTCAACCTTGCCACCGAACAGGCCCGGGTCCAGGCCCCGGCCGGCAGCCTGCCAGCCCTCGTCGATGCGGTACGGGAGGCTGGCTACGGCGTGCCGACCCGCACCGTCGAGCTGCAGATCGGCGGCATGACCTGCGCCAGTTGCGTAGGCCGCGTCGAACGCGCCCTGGGCAAGTTGCCGGGCGTCGAGCAGGTCAGCGTCAACCTGGCCAGCGAGCGCGCCCACCTCGAAGTCCTCGCGGCCGTCGACGACAGCCTGTTGCTCCAGGCCGTGGAAAAAGCCGGCTACAGCGCCAGCCTGCCTCACACCACCCATGACGACCAAGCACAAGCCCTGCGCCGCCTGCGCAACGAACGCCTGGCGGTTGCCGCCGCGCTGCTGCTGGCCCTGCCGCTGGTGCTGCCGATGCTCGGCCAGCCGTTCGGCCTGCACTGGATGCTGCCGGCCTGGGCGCAGTTCCTGCTGGCGACGCCGGTACAGTTCATCCTCGGCGCCCGCTTCTACGTGGCCGCCTGGAAGGCCGTGCGTGCCGGTGCCGGCAACATGGACCTGCTGGTCGCCCTGGGCACCAGCGCCGGCTATGGCCTGAGCCTGTACGAATGGGCCCGTGCCCCGGCCGGCCTGCAGCCACACCTGTACTTCGAAGCCTCGGCGGTGGTGATCGCCCTGGTGCTGCTGGGCAAGTACCTGGAAAGCCGCGCCAAGCGCCAGACCGCCAGTGCCATCCGGGCGCTGGAGGCGCTGCGCCCGGAGCGGGCCGTGCGGGTGCTCGACGGCCACGAGGAAGACGTGGCGATCAGCCAGTTGCGCCTGGGCGACCTGGTGCTGGTCAGGCCCGGCGAACGTTTCCCGGTCGATGGCCAGGTGCTCGAAGGCAGCAGCCACGCCGACGAGGCCCTGATCAGCGGCGAAAGCCTGCCGGTGCCCAAGCAGCCTGGCGACCCGGTCACCGGAGGCGCCATCAACGGCGAGGGCCGTCTGCTGGTACGCACCCTGGCCCTCGGCACCGAGACCGTGCTGGCCCGCATCATCCGCCTGGTCGAGGATGCCCAGGCAGCCAAGGCACCGATCCAGAAGCTGGTGGACCGGGTCAGCCAGGTGTTCGTACCGGCGGTGCTGGTCGTCGCGCTGGTCACCCTGGCCGGCTGGTGGCTGGCCGGTGCGCCGCTGGAAAACGCCCTGATCAATGCCGTCGCCGTGCTGGTGATCGCCTGCCCATGCGCCCTCGGCCTGGCCACTCCCGCCGCCATCATGGCCGGCACCGGCGTGGCTGCCCGCCACGGCATCCTGATCAAGGACGCCGAAGCGCTGGAGCGCGCCCATGCAGTGAATCGCGTGGTCTTCGACAAGACCGGCACCCTCACCTCCGGCAGCCCCCGCGTGGTCCACAGCCAGGCCCTCGACGGCGACCGAGGCGAACTGCACCGCCTGGCCGGCGCTCTGCAGCGGGGCAGCGAACACCCGCTGGCCAAGGCGGTACTCGATGCCTGCGCCGAGCAAGGCCTGCACGTGCCGCAGGTGGCCGACAGCCAATCCCTCACCGGCCGTGGCATCGCCGGGCGGGTGGAGGGCCGCGAACTGGCCCTGGGCAACCGCCGCCTGCTCGACGAGAGCGCCCTGCAAGCGGGCGAACTGGCCGCCAAGGCCCAGGCCTGGGAAGCCGAAGGGCGCACCCTGTCCTGGTTGATCGAGCGCGGGCCACAGCCTCGGGTGCTGGGCCTGTTCGCCTTCGGCGACAGCCTCAAACCAGGCGCCGGGCAGGCTATCCATGCATTGCACGAGCAAGGCATCAGCAGCCACCTGCTGACCGGCGACAACCGTGGCAGTGCCAAGGTGGTGGCCGATGCCTTGGGCATCGACGACGTGCATGCCGAAGTGCTGCCGGCCGACAAAGCGGCCACGGTGGCGGCGCTCAAGCGCAATGGCGTGGTGGCCATGGTCGGCGACGGCATCAACGACGCCCCTGCACTGGCCGCCGCCGACATCGGCATCGCCATGGGCGGTGGCACCGACGTGGCCATGCAGGCTGCCGGGATCACCCTGATGCGTGGCGATCCGCGCCTGGTGCCCGCCGCCCTGGAGATCAGCCGCAAGACCTACGCGAAGATCCGCCAGAACCTGTTCTGGGCTTTCATCTACAACCTGATCGGCATTCCCCTGGCCGCCTTCGGCCTGCTCAACCCGGTGCTGGCTGGCGCGGCCATGGCGTTGTCCAGCGTCAGCGTGGTGAGCAATGCCCTGTGGCTGAAGACCTGGAAGCCCACCGCCCCCCGACAGGAGGCCCCATGAACATCGGCCAAGCCGCCCGCCGCAGCGGGCTCAGCACCAAGATGATCCGCTACTACGAGTCCATCGGCCTGCTCAAGCCGGCCAAACGCAGCGACAGCGGCTACCGTCTGTACCAGCAGGACGACCTGCACACGCTGGCCTTCATCAAGCGCTCCCGTGACCTGGGGTTCTCCCTGGACGAGGTGGCCAGGCTGCTGACCCTCTGGCAGGACCGCCAGCGTGCCAGTGCCGATGTGAAGGCCCTGGCGATGCAGCATATCGAGGCGTTGAACCGGCGTATCGAGGAACTCGTTGGGCTGCGCGATACCTTGGGCGAGCTGGTTGCCCATTGCCATGGCGATGACCGGCCGGATTGCCCGATCCTCAAGGACCTGGCCAATGGCAGCGGTTGCTGCCGGGGCAAGGACAAATCCCTGGGCTGAAGCATTCAAGCGGTACTGGGGCTGCTTTGCAGCCCTGAGCGCCACTGGCATCCCCAGGCCATCCAAACACGACCGCACAGTCACCAAACACGACCTCGCCCAATAAATACGGGAACTTCCCTACAAAAAAACCAGACGCTGCCGATCTCTTGGACACCTGCCTCATGTGTCGCACAAGAAAAACTCCGGGAGCGTGGATGAACATCAAACAGAAACTGACCTGGGCCTTCGCCGTCATCGCCGGCCTGCCCATCGTCCTCGTGGCCACCCTGGTGGTCCTCAACCTGCGCGGCGAAGCCCGCGAGGACTTCCTCGACAACAGCAGTCGGGAAATCCGCCAGGTCAGCAACGCGATGCATATCTTCTTCCAGGGCATCGACCAGAACGTGAACTACCTGGCCGCCCAGCCGCTGGTCGCCGCCACCGGCGACAACCTGAACAAGTACCTGGCCACCAACCCCAGCAACGAGCTGGGCGAGCAGGACAAGCAAGTCCTCGAGTTCTTCACCCGCCTGGCGCAGGTCCACCCCAGCTACGCCTATGTCTCGTACGGCGTGAACGACGGCGGCTACGTCGGCTGGCCGGCCGGGCAGAAGTTCTCCAACTACGACCCGCGCCAACGCCCGTGGTACCAGTTGGCGATGGCCAACCCCGGCAAGACCGTGCGCACCGGCGCCTATTACTGGGCCGCCGACGATGCCGTCCTGATCAGCACCGTGCGGGCAGTCCCCAACGCCCTCGGCAACCCTGGCGGCGTCGTCAACATCGACGTTTCCCTGAACGGGCTCACCGAGATCGTCAAGAAGATCAAGCTCGGCGACAGCGGCTACCTGATGCTCGTGGAAAAGAACGGCAACGTGATGGTCGACCCGCGAGATGCCAGCCACAACTTCAAGCAGTTGGCCAGTTTCGGCGATGGCTACGCGGCCCTCGCCAAGGCCGGCCAAGGCCTGGTCGAGGTGGAGCTGGGCGGGGAGCGCTACATGGCCAACGTCTACCCTGACGAGCAACTGGGCTGGACCTTCATCGGCCTGATCCGCCACGACGAAGTGATGCAGACCACTACCCGCCTGACCTGGCTGATCGGCATCATCGCCTTGGCCTTGGCCGCCGTGTTCGCGGTCGTCGGTACGGCCTTCGCCAAGCTCATCGTGCGGCCGATCAACAGTGTCACCAACGGCCTGGAAGACATCGCCCAAGGCGAAGGCGACCTGACCCGCAGCCTGGAGGTTCGCGGGCGCGACGAAACCGCCCAGTTGGCCAACTGGTTCAACCAGTTCCTCGGCGCCATCCGCAGCCTGATCCAGCACATCGGTACCGCCGCCGGGCAGATCCTCCACACCTCCAGCAGTTCGACCCGTGTCTCCGGCGACATGGCCGAAGCCGCCGGCCGCCAGCGCGAGGCCGTGGACATGGTCTCCACCGCGTTCCATGAAATGGTCGCCACCGCCAACGAGGTCGCCCGCTCCTGCAGCCAGGCCGCGCAGTCGGCCGACAGCGGCCAGCAACAGGCCCGCGAAGGCCAGCAGCAGATCGACGCGGCGGTGCAAAGCGTCGACCGCCTGAGCCAGGAGATCGAGCAGTCGGCCCAGTCGATCCAGCAGCTCGAGCGCGACAGCAATGCCATCCAGTCGATCCTCGGCACCATCCGTTCGATCGCCGAGCAGACCAACCTGCTGGCCCTCAACGCCGCCATCGAGGCCGCCCGCGCTGGCGAGCAGGGCCGTGGCTTCGCCGTGGTCGCCGACGAAGTTCGCGCCCTGGCCAAGCGCACCGCCGACTCCACCGCCGAGATCGATGGCCTGCTGGGCAACCTGGCCGCCCGTACCGCCGAAGTCGCCGAGCAGATGCACGCCAGCCTGGAGGTTTCGCAGCAGTCGGTCAGCCGCATCGGCATGGCCCGCGACAGCTTCGGGCAGATCCGCGAGTCGGTGGACATCATCCGCGACATGAACACCCAGATCGCCACGGCTGCCGAAGAGCAACACCAGGTGGCCGAGGACATCAACCGGCATATCAGCCAGATCCATGGCGATGCGCAGTTGGTGGCCGAACTGGCCCAGGCCGCCAGGCAGGACTCCGAAAGCCTGGCAGGGCTGTCCAACGAGCTGGACGCGCTGGTACGACGCTTCCGAACCTGAGTCCACCGGGGCTGCTTCGCAGCCCCGGTATTCGTTACAAGCGCAACTCCCCAGGCGTCGCCCCGAACAGCTGCTTGAACGCGGCGATATACGCCGAAGTGGAATCGTACCCACAGCCCAGCGCCGCCTCGGTCACGCTCTCCCCCGCCTCCAGCAAGGCCAGGGACGACAAGAGCCGCATGCGCTGGCGCCAATTGCGAAAACTCAGGCCCGTCTCACGCTGGAACAGGCGCATCAGGGTCTTCTCCGAACACGCCAACTGCTGGGCCCACTGCCGCAAGGTCTGGGGTCGGTCCGGCTCGGCGATCAATCCGTTGCACAGCGCCAACAGGCCTGGGTGGCGCGGCAACGGCAGGGAGAACCCCACCTCCGGCAGGGTGCGCAACTGGTCGAGCAGCACCGCCACCAGCCGCGCCTCGGCGCTATCGTTTTCCGGGTACTCCGGCGGGTACAGGCAGAACTGCTTGATCAGCTCCCGTACCAGAGGGGTCACTTCCAGCACCCGGCACTGTTCCTCGGCCCAAGGGCAGGCATCGCGGCGCACGTAGAGGCTGCGCATCTCGGCTTGCATCGAGGTCACCACTTCATGCTCGATGCCAGCGGGGATCCACACCCCCCACTGGGGTGGGGCGAAATAGCTGCCATCGCTGGTGTAGACGCCGAGCACGCCACTGATGGCATAGGAGAACTGCACCCAGTCGTGGCGGTGGCGGGTGGTCCAGGAGCCGGCGCCCAGGCTTTCGGCGCGGGCGTAGAGCGGCCTGGGCAGGTGCTCCAGAGCGGGGATGGCACGAGGGGTGGGAAGCTGTCCGGTACTCGACATGACGGGTTCGTGTGTTGCAGAAGTGACAAGCCTAACAGAGATTCGTCAGGGGCCAGTGTCAGTCGGGGTCCTGACTCACCGACACTGGGCCCAACCTGCGAAGCACTCAACGCTCGACGATCGCCGTCACCCCCTGTCCCCCCGCCGCACAGATGGAGATCAGCCCCCTGCCCTTGCCAGCCTTGGCCAACAGCTTGGCCATGTTCGCCAAAATCCGCCCGCCCGTGGCCGCGAAGGGATGCCCCGCCGCCAGCGAGCTGCCCTTCACATTGAGCCTGCTGCGATCGATCGCCCCCAGCGGCGCCTCCAACCCCAGGCGGGTGCGGCAGTACTCCTCGTCCTCCCAGGCCTTAAGCGTGCACAGCACCTGGGCGGCGAAGGCCTCGTGGATCTCGTAGTAATCGAAGTCCTGCAAGGTCAGGCCATTGCGCGCCAACAGACGCGGCACGGCATACACCGGGGCCATCAGCAGCCCCTCCTGGCCCTTGACGAAATCCACCGCGGCGGTTTCGCCATCGACCAGGTAGGCCAGCACCGGCAGGCCACGCTCCTCGGCCCATTGCTCGCTGCCGAGCAGCACCAGCGAGGCGCCGTCGGTCAGCGGCGTGGAATTGCCCGGGGTCAAGGTGCCCAGGCCGCTGCGGTCGAACACCGGCTTGAGCTTGGCCAACTGCTCCAGCGTCAGGTCCGGACGCAGGTTGTTATCGCGGGTCAGGCCCAGGTAGGGCGTGAGCAGGTCGTCATGCCAGCCTTCGACGAAGGACGCCGCCAGGTGCTGGTGGCTGAGCAGGGCCAGCTCGTCCTGCTCGGTGCGGCCGATCTGCCAGCCCTGGGCCATGCGCTCGCAGTGCTCGCCCATGGAAAGCCCGGTGCGCGGCTCGACATTGCGCGGCAACTCGGGCTTCAAGTGCCTGGGACGCAGCTTGAGGAAAGGCTTGAGCCGTTCGCCCAGGTGCTTGCCGCGATTGGCCTGCAACAGGATGCGACGCAGGCCTTCGTTGACCCCGATCGGAACATCGGAGGTGGTATCGACGCCGCCAGCGATCCCGCACTCTATCTGCCCCAGGGCAATCTTGTTGGCCACCAGCAGCGCCGCCTCCAGGCCCGTGCCGCAGGCCTGCTGGATATCGTAGGCCGGCGTTTGCGGCGACAGACGCGAACCGAGCACGCACTCGCGGGTCAGGTTCATGTCGCGGGCATGCTTGAGCACCGTGCCCGCCGCCACCTCGCCCAGGCGCAGGCCATGCAGGCGATAGCGCTCGACCAGGCCTTCGAGGGCGGCGGTAAGCATCGCCTGGTTGCTGGCATTGGCATAGGCCCCGTTGGAGCGGGCGAAGGGGATTCGGTTGCCACCCAGGATCGCGACCCGGCGAGGTGAGCGCATGCGTATGTTCCTCCTGAAACAATTTCGATCCGTACAGCCTAGGTCTTTTTACCGCATTCGAACGTCCCGCCCGCAAACTTGGTCCACACTTGCATGCTTGCCTTCAGGGAGAACCGTACATGAGCGATCGCTATCTCGGCTTTGCCAACTCCAACCTGGGCCGCCGCCTCGTCGATGCCCTCGGCCTGCCTCGCCCGGCCCCCTTGCAGCGCTGGCAGGCTGGCCGCCTGCGGCCGGTGGAAGGCGCACTGGTGCTGGGTGGCGGGCCATTGGCGAGCACGCTCGAGGCCATCGCCGCACGCCTGACCACCGAGCTCTACAGCTTCAACGTCGAAGGCCTGCAAGCCCCGGCCTGGGTCGCCGGGCTCGGCCCCAGGCTCCAGGCGGTGGTGTTCGATGCCAGCCACCTGTCCGACAGCGACGAGCTGCGTCAGTTGCGCGAGTTCTTCCAGCCCCTGCTACGCAGCCTCGCCCCCTGTGCCCACGTGGTGATCCTCGGCCGCGCGCCAGAAAGCCTCGACGACCCGCTGGCCAGCGTAGCCCAGCGCGCCCTGGAAGGCTTCAGCCGCTCGCTGGGCAAGGAGCTGCGCAACGGCGCCACGGCGCAACTGCTGTATGTCGGTGCCGGCGCCGAGGACCAGCTCGAAGGCGCCCTGCGCTTCTTCCTCTCGCCCAAGAGCGCGTTCGTCTCCGGCCAGGTCCTGCGCCTGGAGGCCTGCGCCAGCCAGGTCGAGGACTGGACCCGCCCCCTGGCCGGGCGTCGCGCCCTGGTAACCGGCGCGGCGCGGGGTATCGGCGCGGCCATTGCCGAAACCCTGGCCCGCGATGGCGCCGAGGTGACCCTGCTCGACGTACCACCGGCGCAGCAGGACCTCGACGCCCTCGCCGCCCGCCTCGGCGGCCGTGCCCTGGCCCTGGACATCTGTGCCAGCGATGCCCCGGCGAAACTGCTCGACGCCCTCCCCGAAGGCATCGACATCGTGGTCCACAACGCCGGCATCACCCGCGACAAGACCCTGGCCAACATGACGCCCGAATACTGGGACGCGGTCATGGCGGTCAACCTCAAGGCGCCCCAGTTGCTGACCCAGGCGCTGCACGAGGCCGGTGCCCTCGGCGAAGACGCGCGCATCACCCTGCTCGCTTCGGTCAGCGGTATCGCCGGCAACCGCGGCCAGGCCAACTATGCGGCGAGCAAGGCCGGCCTGATCGGCTTCGCCCAGGCCTGGGCGCCGAAACTGGCCGAGCGCGGCGGCACCATCAATGCCGTGGCGCCGGGCTTCATCGAGACCCACATGACCGCCGCCATGCCCATGGCCCTGCGCGAGGCCGGGCGCCGCCTGAGCTCGCTGGGCCAGGGCGGGCAGCCCCAGGATGTCGCCGAGGCCGTGGCCTGGCTCAGCCAACCCGGCTCCGGTGCGGTGAATGGCCAGGTCCTGCGGGTCTGCGGCCAGGCACTGATGGGGGCCTGAACATGAACCGGCAATGGCATGACCTGCACACCCCCGAATCGCGCGCCAGCCTCTACCTGCGGGCGCTGGGCAAACGCAAGATCCACGGCACCCGCCTACCCGAGACCGGCCTGCGCTGTTTCCTGCGGGTGCAGCCCGACAACCTGTCGGCCTATCGACGACTCTGCCATTTCGCCGACCATGGCCAACTGCCGCCGACCTATCCCCATGTCATGGCCTTTACCCTGCAACTTCAGTTGTTGACGGCCCGTGACTTCCCCTTCCCGTTGCTCGGCCTGGTTCACTTGCACAATGCCATCGAGGTGCATCGCCCGTTGGGTGGGGTCGATGGCCTGCGTTTCGCGGTGTATGTCGACGCTCTGAAACCCCATGCCAAGGGCGGCACCTTCGACCTGGTCACCGAAGCCGAGGATGCGCTAGGCCCGCTCTGGCGCGAGAGCAGCCGCATGCTGGTGCGGGGCCTGCAGCTTGACGGGCAAGCCGATGAGGAAACGGAGCTCGAGCCCGGCAACCTGCCCGAGGTCACCCGTTGGTATGCCGACCGCGACATCGGCCGGCGCTATGCCAACGTCTGCGGCGACTACAACCCGATCCACCTGAGCGCCCCCAGCGCCCGCCTGTTCGGTTTTCCCAAGGCCATCGCCCATGGCATGTGGAGCAAGGCCATGGCGATGGCCGCGCTGCAAGGCCACCTGCCGGCCAGCGGTTATGCCTTCGAGGTGGATTTCCGCAAGCCGGTGCGCTTGCCGTCCGAGGTGGTGCTCAGCGCCAGCGAGGCCGGGCCGGAAGGTATCTTGCGCCTGGATGGGCATGGCGAACGGGTGCACATGCTCGGGCGGTGGCGCGCGCTCTAGAGCCAAGCGGCATTGGGGCTGCCTTGCAGCCCATCGCCGGCAAGCTCCCGCAAGGTGCGAGTCGACCACGCATGATGCGGTTTGCAGGGCCCCTGTGGGAGCCGGGTTGCCGGCGATGGGGCGCGAAGCGGCCCCAATGCACTTGCTTTGCACAAAGGCTCATCCGAAGCTATGCGCCAAGAGGAGAGCCCCCGATGAACCTGCAAGAACTGACCGAACGCCTGCACCGGATCCGCGACACCAACGACTGGCGCGGCTTCCACAGCCCGAAGAACCTGGCCATGGCCGCCAGCGTGGAGATGGCCGAACTGGTGGAGATCTTCCAGTGGCTGAGCGAGGACGAGTCACGCCAGCTACCCCCCGAGCAACTCGCCCATGCCGGCCAGGAGGTCGGCGACGTGGTGCTGTACCTGTTGCTGCTGTGCAGCGAACTGGGCCTGGACATGGAACAGGTGGTGCGCGCCAAACTGGCCGACAGCGAGAGGCGTTTCGCCCGATGAACGACCGTCACTTCGATGAGCTGGCCAGCCGCTTCGCCGAGAAGATCTATGGCGGCGCCAAGGGTGCCATCCGCCTGGCCGTACTCCAGGCCGACCTGGCCGAGGCCCTGCCCGATCGCCCCCTGCGCGTGCTGGATATCGGCGCCGGCCTCGGCCACATGGCCCTGTGGCTGGCCGAGCGCGGCCACCAGGTGACCCTCGCCGAGCCCGCCGCCCCCATGCTCGACGGTGCTCGGGCACGCTTCGCCGAGGCAGGCCAGCAGGCCACCTTCATCCAGGCACCCTGGCAGGACCTGCTCGGCCAGCTGACCGAACCCTTCGACCTGGTCCTGTGCCATGCCGTGCTGGAATGGCTGGCCGAACCCGAGAGCATCCTGCCGGTGCTGCACCAGCTGACCGCCCCAGGCGGCTGGTTGTCGCTGGCGTTCTACAACCGCGACGCACTGATCTACCGCAACCTGCTCAAGGGCCATTTCCGCAAGCTGCGCAGCAACCGCCTGGCCGGCGAGAAGCAGAGCCTGACCCCGCAAAAACCCCTTGATCCCCGCGAGCTCAAGGCGCAACTTGAACCCATGTGGCAGGTCGAAAGCGAAAGTGGTGTGCGGATTTTCCACGACTACATGCCCAAGGAGTTCCAGGCCAAGGCCGAATTGCTCGACCTGCTGGAAATGGAGCTGGCCCACCGCCGACATCCAAGCTTCGCCGGGCTGGGCCGCTACCTGCACTGGGTCTGTCGCCCGCACTGACCCGCCTGCCGGGAGGAACACATGCGGTACCGTCTCTTGTGCCTGCCCCTGCTGCCCCTCGCCCTGGCTGCCTGCCAGGGCAGCAACCCCTATGTCGCCAGCGGCCGCCCCCTGCCGCCAGCCCCGCCCCAGGCGGCCAGCACCTTCGATGCCAGTGCCTACCCGGCAGCCCCTCGTGACTACGGGCGCTATCGCAGCTGGAGCTGGCGCAACGGCCAACTGCCCAGCGCCAGTGCCAGTGCCGACCCGGCGCAACTGGCCGAGGCGGTCAGCAGCGCCCTCGACCAGCACGGCCTGCGCCCGGCCCGGGGTGGCAGCGCCGACCTGCTGGTCAGTGCCGACATGCGCCTGGAGCGACGCCTGCGCCAGGTCCGCGACTACGACTACTACGACCCCTACTACGGCCCGTACCCCTATGGCGGCATCGGCTACGGCGGCTACCGCCACGGCTACGGGGCCTACGGCAGCGTGCCGATCGTGCGCACCTACGAGGTCGAAGTGATGGTGGTGCGGATCGATCTGTTCGATGCCCGCGATGGCCAGCCGGTATGGAGCGCCAGCGCCGAGAGCGGCAGCGACAGGAGCTCGCCACGCGACCGCGAGAAGGCCTTGCGCGAATCGGTGCACAAGGCCCTCGACGGCTATCCTCCCAGTTAACCTGCACCGGAGAACCATCATGTTGCGCCGCCTCGTTCTGCTGTCGTTCACGCTGCTGCTGGCCGCGTGCGCGAGCAACAACGTCACCCAGGATTTCGACGCCAGCCGCGACTTCGCCGGGTACCGCAGTTGGGCCTGGCAGGAGCCGGCATTGCAGTACCGCCCGGACGATCCGCGGATCAAGAGCGACCTGACCGAACAGCGCATCCGCCAGGCCGTCGCCGACCAGCTCGACCAGCGCGGCCTGCGCCCGGCGCAGGCCAATGCCCGGCCAGACGTCAGGGTGCGCACCTACCTGATCGTCGAGCAGCGCCAGCAGCAGATCACCACCAACTACGGCGGAGCCTGGGGCGGCTATTGGGGAGGCTACTGGGGCGGGCCGATGTACAACGAAACCCGCAGCGTCGACTACAAGGTGGCGACCATCCAGGTCGACCTGTTCGATGGGCGCGACGGCAAGCTGGTCTGGCGCGGCAGTGCCGAGCAGATCATGAACAACTATCCGCCCAGCCCGCAGGAGCGCAATGCCGCGATCCAGAAGACCGTCGCGCAATTGATGAGCAACTATCCACCGCGTTGAGGCGCTGACGGCCACTCGATCAAGGCAATTTGCCATCACCCTGACTACACTCCTTTCATCGCCGCTGCGCTGCGTGGCCGATGGCCTGCAAAGGAGTGCCCGTGGTTCCCCGTTCCGCTGTGCGCCAACGCGGCGCGATCGGCCTGATGGCCGCCCTGACCCTCGGCCTGGCCCTGCTGTTCCTGCTGCTGGTGGTCGACAGCGGCAGGCTCTACCTCGAGCAGCGCAAGTTACAGCGCATCGCCGACATGGCCGCGCTGGAAGCCGCCGGGCAGCACGCCGGCTGCAATGGCAACGGCCCCCAGGCCAGCACCCTCGCCCGCGCCGCGGCCACCCGCAACGGCCATGCCCCCGGCAACCCCCTCGTGGCCAGCTGTGGCTACCTGCAGACCGATGCCCGCAACCTGCGCATCTTCACCTCCGACACCTCGCGCAACGAAGCGATCAAGGTCGAGGTACGCAACACGGTGCCCACGAGCATTGCCGCCAGTGCCTTCACCCTGGTGCAAGGCAGCGACCTGCCATTGACCACGACCCTCGGCGCCAGCGCAGTGGCTTCGATGCCCCGGCCACCCCAGGCCATGCTGAGCATCCGCAGCACCCTGCTGAAAGTCGACTCGCGTCAGTCGGCGATACTCAACGCCCTGCTCGGCGCCCTCGGCAGCCATGTGCAACTGGACGTGGCGGGCTGGCAAGGCCTAGCCGACGCCGATATCAACCTGCTGCGCTACCTCGACCAGTTGGCCATCGACCTGGGCCTGGACATCGGCGATTACCACCAGTTGCTCAACGCCGATGCCACTGCCACGCAACTGCTGCAAGCGGCCGTCAAGGTGCTGCAGCAGAGCGGTGCTGCCGCTGAGGTCATCACCAACCTCGGCAAGGTGGCCGTGGGCAGCGGCAATGGCACGCTCCTGAAGCTGGGCAGGATTCTCGACATCCAGAACGGCACCACCCAGGCCGGGCTGGATGCCAGTGTCCAACTGCTGCAACTGGTGCAGGGTGTGGTCCAGCTTGCGACCAGCGAAAACGCCGCCAACATCGACTTGCCCCTCAATGTGCTGGGCCTGGTCAATGGCCGCATACGCCTGAAGGTGATCGAACCGCAGCAGGTTTCCGCAGCAGGAGATCCGCGAAGCGACGAGATCGCGGTTCACACCGCGCAGGTACGGGCGTTGGTCTCTCTCGACCTGCCGCTGCTGTCAGGCATCGCCGGGCTGGCCAACGCCGTCCTCGACCTGGCGGCGCCCCTGACCAACGTACTCAACAGCCTGCTCAACCTGAACCTGCTGGGCACGGTGCACTCACTCACCTGCGCCCTGGGCATTCCTTGCAAGGTCAGCGACATCAAGCTGCTGGACGGCAAGCTGCACATCGATATCGGCCTGGAAGCGGCCAAAGCCTCCGCCCGCCTCAGGCCCGGCCCACCAGCCAGCTACAGCTGCGCGCCCAAGCAGTTGAGCGTGCTTGCCGAGAAGGCTGCGGTGAGGCTGGCGGTCGGCAAGTTCGAGCCCCCCGAGACGTTCTTCAGCCAAGGCACCCCCACGGTCAAGGCGCTCCCGTTGATCGACATCGGGACCAACGTCTGTAGCCGCCTGCTGATCCTGCCGCCGATATGCGGCACGCGCGTGCCCTTCGCCGGGGGCGGCATCGGGCTGCGCATCGACAGCAAGGTGCTGGGCAGTGGCGCCACGGCAATGCCCCTGCTGTTCAAGGACGCCAGCGAGCCGCCCGACATCGGGCAGCCGCCCCGCTACCTGTCGATGGCCGACAGCCAGGTCGTCGGCAGCCTCGGCGACACCTTGGCGGGCATCCGCCTGGAAGCCTACAAACCCACCGCCAACAGCGGCCTGGGCGAGCTTCTGGTGCTCACCGCCGGGCTGCTGGACGGCGTGAAGAACATTCTGGAGCCGCTGATCCGGAACCTGCTGAGCCCGTTGCTCGACCCGCTGGTCAATGCCCTGCTCAAGGTGCTCGGCATCGACCTGGTCAACGCCGAAGTCGGTGCCAACCTGACCTGCTCCAGCGGTCGCGCTCAACTGGTGCAGTGAAGCGGCAGGCTGATCCGAAAACACGCCCCCTCGGCGCCATTGGCCACGCTCAGGCTGCCGCCCATGCCCTCGACGATGCCATGGCTCACCGACAACCCCAGGCCCGTGCCGACACCGGCCGGCTTGGTGGTGAAGAAAGGCTCGAAGATCCGTGCCTGCAACTGGGGATCGATACCGCCGCCGTTGTCTTCCACCCACAGGCACAACTCCCCGGGCTGCAACGACTGGCGCATGCAGATCCACGGCGCGTCCCGGCGCTGTTCGAGCAGCGCGTCACGGGCATTGACCATCAGGTTGATCAACACCTGTTCGAGCTGATCCTGGTGCCCCAGCACCAGCGGCTGCTGCTGCGGAGGCTCGATGCGCAGGGTCACCCCCTTGCCGCGCAGCCCTTCGTCGAGCAGGGCCACCGCCCCTTCCACCGCCGCCCAGGCACTGAAACGCTGGCGCTCGACCTCGGAGCGACGTCCGAACACCCGCATGTGGTCGACCAACCGTGCCGTGCGTTCGACCTGGGCTTCGATGCGGCGCAGCTTGTCTTGCAGGTAGGCCGGCTCGACGGCGCCGTTGTCCAACCGTTTCAAGGCATTGACCGTGGCCATGCGCATGACGTTGAGGGGCTGGTTGATCTCGTGCAGCAACCCGGTGGTCAGCTCGCCGAGGGTCGCCATCTTGGCGCCTTGCAGGAGCTGGCGCTGGCTGCGTCGGACCTCGGTGTTGTCACGCGCCACCGCCTGCACCTCCAACAACCGGCCCTGGTCGTCGAACAGGCCACGGTCGGCCCAGACCCACCAGGCATGCTCGTGGCCAGGCAGCTGCAGGCAGACCTGCGCACTGCTCACCGGCTGCTCGGGGGTCAGGGCCTGGAGCCGCTGGAGGAACTCGCCACGCTGTGTATCGGACATCCACTGCCCGAGGTTCATACCCAGCAGTTGCTCCGGCGTGCAGCGCAGGCAGTCGGCCAGCGGCCGGTTGCCGAACAGCAGGGCCAGGTCCGGGCGGTAGCGGCAGATCATCGCCGGCGAATCCTCCACCAGCACCCGATAGCGTTCCTCGCTCTGGCGCACCCGCTCGGCGGCCTCGGTCGCCTCGCTGACATCCAACCACAGGCCGACCACCTCCAGCGGCTGGCCGAGATCGTTGCGCAGCAGGCGTGCCTCGTCCAGCACCCAGTGATAGCCGCCCCGGCTGTCACGCAGGCGGTAGCGGCAGCGCGCCTGGCCATCGCGCAACAAGCTGCGGGTACGCTCCAGCCACAGCGAGCGATCGTCCGGATGCACCGCCAGGCCAGGCTGGTGTGCCTGCTCGCTGTCCGCTGCCCAACCGAGCAGCGGCATCAGGCTGGCACTGAAGAACTCGCTGTACAGCGCACCGTCGGCGTAACGCTGGATGTAGATCACCGCCGGCGAACTGGCGATCAGGTTCTCCAGCCGTGCCCGCGCAGCACCGGCCTGGAGCTCCTGCGCCTTGAGTGCGCTGATATCGAGCAAGAAGCCGCGCAACTGCCGCCCCTGCAAGCGCCCGACCCAATGGAACCAACGTGGCGCCGCCAGGGCATCGTCGCCCGGCACGCGCAGGCTCAGGCTCAGTTCCCCGCTGCTGCGGGCCTGCTCCAGTGCCAGTTGCGCCGCTTCACGATCCGCCGGGTGCACACGTGCCAGCCATTGCTCAAGGCTCGGTTCACGCACCAGGCCCAGGCTGGCAGCGAGGTACGGATCCAGATGCAGGGGGCCGTGCAGCGGCCACGCCCACCACCCCGCCCCCAGCTGTTGCTGCAACGCCTCCAGGTGGTGGGTCTGGCGCAGCAGCTGGGCCTGCCGATGACGGCCCAGCAACGGCTCGACCAGAGCCTGCAGCAGCCCCTGCGCCGCCGCTGTCTGCGGCAGCGCCTGGGCACCGGCGCACAGCAGCCAGGCCTCGGCCTCAGCCCCCTGGCAGTAAGGCAGCAGGAACAGCGAGACACCCCCGCACAGCGCCAGCAGTTCGGGATGCTCGCGGCTGTCGAGCAACGCCTGGGCCGGCAACCGCGTCAACCAAGGTTGCAGGCGCGTGTCTTCGGGCCAGGGCCAGTCGGCGTCGTTGCTGGCGAAGCTGCGCCAGCCAGCCGGCTCGCGCAGCACCAGGCGCAACGCCGGGGCATGCCAGCACTCAGCCAGACGCTGTAACTGCTCCACCACGCACTGTGCCAGGTGCTCCTCGCCGCATTCGCGCACGGCGCGGCCGACCTCTCCCGCCAGTTGTCGCAGGCCTTGCTGCTCATTGGCGTGGGCACGCTCGAGCAACAGGTCGCCAATATCGAACAGTTGCAGCAACCAACCGTCACCGTGGCGCATCAGCCAACCACGGGTGTGCAGGGGATGCCCCATGACGGTGTGGAAATCCAGGTCCAGGGGTAGCCCCTGCCAGTCGGCCGGCTCGCCTTCGAGCACCAGCCAGCTGTGCCGCTCCAGGTAGTCATGCACCCGCCCGCCACCGTGGGCGGGCAAGGCCAGCAGGGTACGCAACGGGCCAGACAGACGCTGCACCGCGCCCTGGGCATCGAGCCACAGTTGCAGGCCCACCGCCAGTGGCACCTCGGCCTCGTGCGCGCTCGGTGGCGCCGCACGCCAGCGATCGAACAGGCCGCTCACAGTTGCAGGCTCGCTTCGGCCTGCAGGCGTTCGGGCAGGCGTGGCACCTCACCGATCAAGGGCAGCACCAGCACCGGCAGTACGCGGACCAGGCGCTCGCGAGGGTAGTCGATCGAGACGGTCAGCAGGTTGTCGCCGCTCCAGGTGACCTTCGTATCGGTGACGACGCTGAAACCCAGGGCCGCCGGCATCCAGGCCAGTTGCTGCCCGACCACCTCCCGGGCCAGGCTGTCGACGTCGCTTCGGTAATGCTCGCCGCCCGGGTCGAGCGCCACGCAGCGACGCACCGCCTCGCTGCTGGCCTGGTTGAACGACTGCAACATCAGCATCGGCAACGCATGGCTGACCAAGCCATAGAACACCGCGAAAAACACCATGAAAACGGCGACGAACTCGATGGCTGCCGCACCTTTTTGCCGTCCCGCCAGGCTTGCTTTCATGTTCGCGTCTACCCTGACTATGACACCTGACTGACAGCATAGAACCGTTCAACGAATAGGGATGGCAATTTGCCAATGCAAAGCATTGTTCTCCTGATGTGGCTTGCCTTGTGCACCGAACAAGATATCCGTGAACGACAGCTTTCCAACGCCCTGACACTGGGTGTCGCCGCAGCTGCGCTGGCCTGGCTGTTCGCCACCGGCCACAGCTGGATCGGCGCCGATCCCAGCGATGCCGGCTGGGCGCTGGCCATCGTCATGCTGCTTACCCTGCCCGGCTACATGCTTGGCCGTTTCGGCGCCGGCGACGTCAAGCTGATGGGCGCCCTGGCCCTGGCCACCAGCCACCAGTACGTGCTCGGCACCTTCATCGGCGCCGGCATCACCGTGCTGGCCTGGATGCTCGCCAGGCGTCGCCTGCTGGCCTTGCTCAGCCCCAAGGTGAGGAAACGCTTGCAGCAACTGGCCGAAGAGGTCGACGAGAAGCAACCGTTCGCGCCTTTCGTGCTGGCGGGCTTCCTGCTGACGGCCGTCTGGATCCCGTAAATGACTACTCGGTCCAGATTCGTCGTACAGCCCGTGTACATACTCGCAAAGTGCGACTAGTGTCTTTAGCGGCCAGTCTCTCTGGCCCAGGAGCAGGACCGAGTCGAACAGGGAGTCGATCGTGAACAAATCCATCAGTGAGGTGAAGCTACTGGTCGTCGACGGCCAGGCGTTGATCGTCGAGCAGTTGTGTGAATTTCTCGAGTACCAGGGCTACGGCTGCGTCCCGGCCCATTCCACGGAGCAGGCCATCGAGCGCTACCAGGCCGATGACGGCATTGGCCTGGTGCTGTGCGACCTGCACCTGCCCGGACGCGATGGGATCGAGCTGGTCCGCATGCTGAAAGCGCTGTCCGGGCGCCGGCGCATGTTCGAGGCGATCATGCTCACCGGGCGGGCCGAAAAGCAGGATGTCATCCGCGCCTTGCGCGAAGGTTTCGCCGACTACTACCAGAAGCCCATCGACCTGGACGAGCTGCTCGAGGGCGTGCGCCGCCAGGAGCAGGCGCTGCTGGAGCGCCAGCGCAACCTGCGTGAGCTGGGCAAGCTGAACCAACGCCTGCAGGAGCTGGCCGAGTCCATCGACGATCTCTACCACGACCTGGAAAAGGCCCGTGGCCTGGGTGTGCAGCGCCGTGCCGGCGATCCCGAGGAGGCCGAGGCCGAACTGCCGCCGAACTTCGAGAAGCTCTCGCCGCGCCAGCTGGAAGTCGCCAGGCTGGTGAGCAAGGGCAAGACCAACTACCAGATCGCCTGCGAGCTGGGCATCACCGAGAACACGGTCAAGCTCTACGTGTCCCAGGTCCTGCGCCTGACCCACATGCACAACCGTACCCAACTGGCCCTGGCGCTGACGCCGCGTTCGTCACCGGTGCACCAGCGCTTTACGGCCCATTGAAAGCCCCTGGCACGGCGGCTGATGCTGTTCACTTAAGTCTGATGTGACATCGATTGGGGCTGCCTTGCAGCCCTTCGCGGGCAAGCCCGCTCCCACAGGATCGTGCATTCCTTGAGGTTTGCAGCGTACTTGTAGGAGATTACCCAGCCTTTGGGCTGCGCTGTCACGCAGAGAACTGATAGTGGCTTTACGCGGCCCCTGTGGGAGCGGGCTTGCCCGCGAAGGGCCGCAAGGCGGCCCCAATGGCTTAAGTGAACAGCATTACTAGCATGGCGGCGCCCTTTTCGCGGGCAAGCCCGCTCCCACAGGGTCCCGTTGCTCTTTCGGTCTCTGTTCCCAGATTTCCCATAGAGCCCGCGCCGCTCTTGAGATCGACGCAGAAGCCGGCTTGCCGGCGATGGGGCGCGAAGCAGTCCCAGATGAGCCAGCTCAGTCACCCGACGAACCAACCGACTGCCAGCGGAAAACCTCGGGGATCGGGTACTTGTAGCTGTCCAGCCAGCGCTGCAGGGCCTGCTCCCGCTCCCGGGCGGTCTGCACCTGTGGCGTCGGCGAGGCCTGCTGGTTGCTCGCCTGCACCTGCAAGAGCGCTTCGGTGGCCGTCTGCGCCGGCTCCTCGGCCAACGCTGCCAGGGGGCCGGCAAGGCCGACCAACAGGATCACGCACTTGAGCATGGGCATCTCCTCCCTTGGATTCAACCGAGCGGCGTCGCGCCACGCCCGCTCGTCTTCAACTGCGTCGCCCGGGCCTGGGCCTCGGCGAACTGTTCGGGCCTGAGCCGCAACCGGGCCACCAGGTCGGCAGCCTGCTGCCAGTTGTCCTGGACCAGCGCGAGGGTCACCAGGTTGACCGCCGGCAGCGTGTTGTCGTCCTTCAGTTCGATCGCGGTGAGAAACTCGAAACGCGCCTGCTCGTGATCGCCCAGGTGCATCAACACCACGCCCAGGTCGTTGCGCACCTTCTCGTCGGTCGGCGCCAGGCGCACGGCCCGCTGCAGGTGACGCAGGGCCTGGGCATCGTCGCCCCGGGCCGAGGCGAGCTGGCCAAGGCCATGCTCGCCCTCGGCCGCCAGGCAACCACCGAGCAAGCCACGGTACAGCGGCTCGGCCTCGCTGCGCCCGAGCAAGCGCAAGACCTTGGCCTTGCGCAGGCGCACCTGGTCGAGCGCATCCGGCAACTGCTGCAGGTGCGCCAGGCTGGCATGGGGCCGGCCTTCGTTGAGCATTTCATCCGCCAGGTTCAGGGCCAACTGCTGGTTGGCGTCCGGCTTGCCGCACTGGGCAGCGCCCAGCAGCCGGGCCAGGCCATCAGGTGGCTGGCCGGCGCAACCGGCGAGCAGCAACAACCCGGTGAACAACAACAGCGCTTTCATCCGCCTCCCCTCCCTTCAGGATCCCAAGGCCCGCGCCAGCGCGGTAAAGCCCGGCCCGGCCAGGACGATGAGCAAGGCCGGGAACAAGAACAGCATCATCACCGCCGACATCTTCGCCGACATCTTCGACACCCGCTCCTGCAAGCGGGTCAGGCGGCGGTCGTCGAGCAATGCCTTGAGCGCCTGCAGCGATTTCATCCCGCCGCTGCCTTGCACCAGCAACTGCCGCAGGATCACGCAGGTATCGATGAATTCGTCCACCGCCAGCAGGTGGGCGCTCTTTTCCAGCTCCGGCCCCAGGGCAAGGCCCGAATCCACCCGCTGCAGTACCAGGCGCAGCTCCTCGCTGATCTCCGGCAGCAGGCCGCGGCCCTCCTGGCTCAGCACCCGCAAGGCCTGCTCGACCGCAAGCCCAGTCTCGAACAGGATGCGCAGCAACGGGATCAGCAGGCTGACCTCCAGGGCAATGCGCTGCTGACGCCGCTGCGCCGCCACCGCCAGCAGGCGCTTGGGCAACAGGTAGCCGACACCCAGGGCGCACAAGGGCAGCACCAGCCAGTGCCCTGGGCCTTCGCCCACCAGGCCATGCTGCAACAGCAACGTCATCCCCACGGCCAGCAACGGCAGCCCCAGCTGCACGGCGGCGAACAACGCCCGCTGACGGCTGCGCCGCCAACCGACCCGGTCGAGCAGGGCCTGGGTCTCGCCGTCGAGTGTCTGCAAACGTCGCCCCAGTGCCGTGCTACCCAACCAGTGCAACCAGTCCCCCAGGCGCTCCTCCCGTGCCATCTGCCCTTGCAGGCGGCGTGCGACCAATTGCCGGGCGCGCCACTGGCGCGCCGCCTGCAGGCCCAGCAGCGCGGACGCCACGAACAGGCACAGGGCGCACAGCAGCAAGGCCATGTTCACAAGCGCCTCATCATGCGCCACAGCACCAGGCAACCCAGGGCCTGGAGGGCGAAGGCGAACAGCAGCATCCACTGACCGTGGTCGTCACGCCACATGGCCAGCAGGTAACCCGGGTTGCCCAGCAGGAAGTAGCCGACCATGGCCAACGGCAAGGCACCGAGGATCCAGGCGGTTACCCGTGTCTCCCCGGTCATGGCCCGCAGTTGCCGGGCCCCCTGCTCGCGCTCGCGGATCAGCTTGATCAGGTTTTCCAGCAACTCGCTGGCGTTGCCGCCATAGTGTTGGTTGATACGCAGGCCAAGGGCGAACAGGCGTAGTTCGTCCTGCTCGTACAGCTCGGCCAGTTCACCTGCCGCGTCCTCCAGCGGCACGCCCAGTTGCACGTTGCGCCGCACCCGGCCCATGGCCGAGCGCAAGGGCTCGCGGGTGCCGTCGATACCACCGAGCACCGCGTCGCTCAGCGTGCGCCCAGCCTTGAGGCTGCGAACGCTGTAGTCCAGCAGCCCCGGCAACTGCTCGATGATCTTCCCCAGGCGCCGGCGGTAGCGCCCGTGCAGGTAGAGGTAGGCCAGCAGCGGCATGCCCGGCAACAGCGCCAGCGCCGCCACCCAACCAGACACCAGCCAGGCCGCCAGCACCAGGGCGAACCAGGCCAGCAGCCAAGGCCGCAGGCTGAAGCCGGCATGGGCCAGCCCGGCACGCTGCAGCAGCGGGTCGAGCCAGTCGCGCCTGGCATTGCCCGTGCGCACGGCCTGGTAGGCCCGCCCCAGGCGCTGGAGGATGCGCTCCTCGCCCCGCTTGTGCAGGCCAAGACGCAGCAGCAGCACGGCGATGCCCAGGCACAGCGGCGACAGCGCGAGCAACAACGGCCCCATCACAACACCCCCTCATGGCGCAGCTTGGCGCCCGCCGGGTTCGGCGCCTCGCGCAGGAAGCCCTCGCCGCTGCGTCGGTCGAGGCGGAACAGGGTATTGGTGACATAGACGTCATCCCGCACCCCGACCACTTCCAGCACCTCGCTGACGCAGCGCCGGCCATCGGCCAGGCGGGTCAGTTGGATCACCACGTCGAGCGCCGCGCAGATCATCTGCCGCAGGGTCTTCTCGGCGACCTGCCGCCCGGTCAGGCCGACCAGCGTTTCCAGCCGCAGCAGGGCGTCCTGGGCGGTGTTGGCGTGCACCGTGCTCATCGAGCCGTCGTGCCCGGTGTTCATCGCCGTGAGCACATCGAGCACCTCGGCGCCGCGGATCTCGCCGAGCAGGATACGGTCCGGGCGCATGCGCAGGGCATTGCGGATCAGCTCGCTGGCCTTGATCTCGCCGTGGCCCTCGGCGTTCGGCGGGCGGGTTTCCAGGCGCACCACATGAGGGTGGTGCAACTGCAGCTCGGCGACGTCCTCGATGGTCACCAGGCGCTCCTGGGGGGCGATCATCTGGCTGAGGATGTTGAGCAGGGTGGTCTTGCCGGTGCCGGTACCGCCGCTGACCAGGATGTTGCAGCGCCGCCCCACGGCGCGCTCGAGGAAGTCGAAGATGGCCTGGTCGATGGCCCGGGTGGCCAGCAGGTCAGCGCTCTTGAGCATGTCCTGGCGAAACTTGCGGATCGACAGGCAAGGGCCGTCCAGCGCCACCGGCGGGATGATGGCATTGACCCGGCTGCCGTCGGGCAGGCGCGCATCGACCATGGGCGAGGACTCGTCCAGGCGCCTGCCGAGCGGGGCGAGGATGCGCTGCATCACCCGCTCCACATGATGGGCGTCGATGAAACGCAGGTCGGTCTGCTGCAGCACCCCGGCGCACTCGACGAACACCCGGTACGGGCCGTTGACCAGGATCTCGGTGACGCTGGCATCGCGCAGCAGCACTTCCAGCGGGCCATAGCCGGTCAGCTCGTCGACCAGTTCCTCGGCCAGGCGCTCCATCTCGTAGCGTGACAAGGCCAGGTGCAGGCGCGCCACATAGTCGCCCACCTGCTCCACGACGAACTGGGTCAGGGCCGGCCGCGCGCCCTCCAGCAGGTTGCGCCCGCTGTCTTCGATGGCATCGATGACGAAACGGTGCAGGGCCCGCTTGAGTGCCTGCGGGTCTGCCGCGGCATGGCGTGGCCCGCCGAAGGGTTCGTCGCCACTCATTTGCTGCTCCACAGGCGGCGAAACCAGGTGAAGGTGGGTGTCGCCAGGTTCTCCGAGCGCCGCGCCAGGCGCTCGCCCAAGCCGCGCAAGGCCTGGGTCAGGCTTTCCCGCGGCGCCAGCTCGAACAGGCTCGCCCCCTGGTTCTTGGCATTCAGGCGCACCTCGGGGCTGTAGGGCAGCACCTTGAGCAACGGCAGGCCGTAGCGCTTGGCCAGGGCATCGGCATCCGGCGCCACCTGGCGCAGGTAGCGGTCCACCAGCAGGCCGGCATGCTCGAGCTTGATGCCACGGTCACGCCACTGCTCCAGCACCTCTAGGTTGCGCCGGCAGTCGAGGATGTTCTGGTCGGTATAGAGGATCAGCTTGTCGCAATGGCTGACGATGGTCCGCAGGGCTTCGCTGTCGGCCTGCCCGGCGAGGTTGACCACGATGTGCTGGAAGTGCTGGCGCAAGGCGCTGAGCAGCATGTACAGCTCGGCGGTGCTCGATTGCGCCAGCGGCACGTCGCTCTCGGCGTAGGCGAGGATGCGCAGGCCGCCCTTGTCGGCCGTGAAGGCGCTGTCGATCAGGGTGGCATCGAGGCGGCGCAAGTGGCGCAGGGCGTCGCCGAAAAAGAACGACGCCTCCAGCCCCAGTAGCGCCAGGCTGTCACCGCGCGGCAGGCCGAGGTCGAGCAGCAGGGTCTGCTGGCCGCTCTCCTGGACCACTCGCGCCAGGTGGGTGGTCAGCAGTGCACCATCGGCGCCACGCTGGGCACCGTAGAGCACGCTCAGGCCACCCAGGCTGGGGTTGCTGGCCACCGCCGGCAGGCGCTTGCCCAGGCGCCGCACCAGCCCGGCCACTTCGCTGGCCCGCGAGCCGTAGGCGACGAAATCGCGTGCCCCGGCGCGCATGGCGTGCAGCACCAACTGGTTGTCCATGCCATCGCCCAGGGCGACGATCGCCAGCATCGGCTTGGCCTCCAGCACACCTTCGATCAAGGCGCACTGGTTGACCAGTTGCTCACGGTCCAGGCCGATGAACACCAGGTTGCTGAAGGTCACATCGACCAGCGCCAGCAACTCGTCGAGGCTGCCGCCGCTGGCGCCGATCACCTGGCCCAGCGGCGCCAAGGCGCCTTGCAGCCAGTGCAGGTCGTCCTCGTTGCGGGTGATGGCCAGGTAGGTCTGGTTCAGGCTCTCGCTCATCGTGATAACCCACTACGGCCGTCGAAGTTGCCGTTTTCCAGGAAGAACAGCTGGCCCCAGCTGGGGTCGTAGGTACGCAAGTGCTCGCCTGGCAGTTGTGGCAGCCGTGCATTGGCCGCCAGTGGCTGGACCAGGTGTGGGGTGACGATCATCAGCAGCTCGGTGTCTTCGCGGTTGAGCGTCGATTGGCGAAAGAACGCGCCGATGATCGGCAGGTTGCCCAGGCCCGGGAACTTGTCCACGGCAGAGCGGGTGTTGCTGCTGACCAGGCCGCTGATGATGAAGCTCTCGCCATCGGCCAGGGAGATGCTGGTGTCGGTGCGTCGCACCTTCAGGCCCGGGACGAGGGTGCCGGCGATGTTCACAGGGTTGCTGTAGTCCAGCTCGCTGACCTCCGGCGCCACCTTGAGGGTGATGCGGTCGCGGCTGATCACCGTCGGGGTCAGCGCCAGGCGTACTCCGAACTCCTTGTACTCGATCGAGACGTTGTCGCTGCCACTGCTCGGTACCGGGATAGGAATTTCCCCGCCCGCCAGGAAGCTCGCGGTGAACCCGCTGAGCACGGTGAGGCTGGGGCGCGCCAGGGTATAGGCGAAGCCGCTGTTCTCCAGGGCGTTGATCATCGCCAGGAAGCGGCTGCTACCGCCGCCCCAGACGATGTTGAAGACACCGTTGTCCAGCGGTATCGCCGGACGGTTGATGGGGACCTCGCCAGGCGTGACAGCGGTAGCGGGCACGGTACCGGGCGAGCCGATCAGGCTATTGTTCGAACCCTTGAAGAACAACCGCGCCCCAGCTTCCTTGTACTTGACCCGCTGCACCTCGACGAAGCGGATATCGGCCTGCACCTGGCTGGGCAACTGCGGGTCCTGGGACGGCAACAGCGCGCCCTCGGCCATGTCCACGCTGGCCCGCCCCTTGACGAACAACATGGCCCGGTGCGGTGCCGGGGCGCAGGCGGTCCACAGCATCAGGCTGGTGTTGCCCGGCGCCACCGCGGTCAGCAGTACGGCACGCTCGCCACTGGCCTGGACGTCGGCGACCTTCGGCTCGCCGACCGCCACCCGGCTGATGGCCACCGGCAAACGCAGCTCCTGCTGCAGGCCCTGGTCCATCTCGATCACCGAGGGTAACTGGGCGAACGCCGCGCAGCCTTGGCTGGCCGCCTCGGCCAACGGCAGCATCGCCATCAATGGCAGGGCATGGCACAACTGTCTGAATATCCGCGCGGTACTACGCATGGCGGCATCCTTGCTGGGTCAGGGAGTCTTGTGGGTAGCGTCGGGCTGGGCACCCCGGATGACCTGCATGCCCGGCGCAGTGCGGGTGGACGGCGCCTTGGCTGGCGCCACCTGGGACAGCTGGCTGAAGCGATAGAGATCGCGGTGGGCATTGGCCACCTGGGGCGTGGCCTCGGGGTCGGACCAGTAGCGCGCCAGCAAGTGTTCGTCGGCGCTGCGCACCGCCAGGCGCAAGGTTCCGGCCTGGGCCGCCAGCATCAGGCGACTGGCCAACGCCTCGGGCACGGCCAGGGCCACGGTGCGCGTGGCGTTGCCCAACGACTCGCGGCGCGCCTTCTGCTCTTCGGCGGTCTGCGCCGGGCGGCCATCGTTGGCCAGGCCCATCTGCTCGCCGACGCTGAGCACGCGCAAGGCCGGCAGTACCACCTGGGCGGTGGCCTGCGGGTTGTTGTTTTCCTCACGCAGGAACAGCAGCACGTCGACATAGTCGCCTGGCCGTACCTGCCCAGCGGCGCCGATCACCTCGTCCACGGCCACCGCCACCGCGCGCTCATGCCGACGGATCATCCGCGCCAGCGGCCCACCGGCCTGGAAGCTGGTTTCGTCGAGCCAACTGCCCGCCGCCAGCGGGCGTGCACTGCTGCGCCCGAGCACCTGCTCGAGCCGCTGGAACGCACCCTCGGGCACGACCTGCAGGCGCTCCACCAGCAGGTCGTCCTCGGTCAATGGCGTGTGGGCGGCGACGTCGCGGCGCAGCACCACGATCGGCGAGCGTGGCGGCTCCTCTGGCCTCACCGGTGCCGGGGCGACCTGTGGCACGGGGGCTTCGGCCACCACGGTGGCCGGTTGCACCGCCGGTACCGGCGGCCGGCTGAGAACCAGCCCCCAGTAGCCGGCCAGCACCGCGGCGAACAAGAACAAGACGGCGAGAATCATGGTCAAGCGACTGCTCATTTCCGCCCTCCCTGCGCCTGGCACCCAATGATGGCAAAAAGTAATTATTTTGCTATTGCACGGTAGCGCAGCGTCGACGATTCGCCATGAGCCGGCGGGCTTTTTCGCAGCCGAAAAATTGACGCGCTGTAAAAACAGAAACTTAGCGCGGCCGTTTCAAACCAATACTTTAGAGATAATGCTTTCTTACATTTGCAGCTTCGCGCAGCTTGGCAATCCTATGGTGGCAAAGGGGCATCACCCATATGGCCCCGCCTACCGCCGCTGATCGCGCAAGGAGTTGTGCCATGTTGCTGCAACAGATCCTTTTCCACTGCAAGAACTTCCTGAAACGCAAGGACGGAGCTTCCGGTATCGAGTACGCGGTGATCGCGGCGATGGTCGCGGTAGTGCTGGCGGGGTTCGTCGGCGATATCTCGGGGCATGTGGATAGCATCATGACAACCATCTCGGAAGCCATAACACCTGATGCTGGTTAATGATCGCCCGCCCCCAATGCAGGCATCTTTCCCCATCCACTGGAGACGACCATGCCAACCTCTTCCTTGCGTCAACAGATCCTCCTGGTCGACGACGAGGAAGAGGCCCTGCTCGAACTCGCCGAACTGCTGGAGAACGAAGGTTTCTGCTGCCACACCGCGACGTCCGTGAAGGCTGCCCTGCAACAGCTCACCCGCCACCCGGACGTGGCCCTGGTCATCACCGACCTGCGCATGCCCGAGGAGAGCGGCATCGGCCTGATCAAGCGCCTGCGCGACCACACGGACCGCCAGCACCTGCCGGTGATCGTCATGTCCGGCCATGCGGACCTGGAAGATGTCAGCGACCTGCTGCGCCTGCAGGTGCTCGACCTGTTCCGCAAGCCGATCTATCACGCACGGTTGCTGGAGACCCTGGAGAATCTGTTTCCCAAACCGAGGATGCAGGTGGTGGGGCAATGAAGCTCATATGAGCATGATGTAGTCATTCAGGGCGCTGGCCGTCTGCGGCAGCCCCTGCTTCAGAATGCATTCAACGAAGGTTTCGGGAGTGTAGGGAGAGCGGACCAGACAGCGACGCATTTCAGCCATAGTGGCAAGCACCGTTGCCTGATCCAGCCCCCAGAGATCCATGATGAACTCATCAGGATGTTGCGCTTGCACCCCGTAGGACTTCAGCGTCGAGGCGGGAAAGTCCTTCAGGTTGAACGTGACGATCACCTCGGCATTGCTTCTGATTGCAGCAGCAAGTACGTGGGCATCATCTGGGTCAGGCAACAACAGCGACTCGCATAGCTGCTCGTATTCAGTGACGAGTGCATCGGGAATGGCGGCTTCCATCAACCGAGAAACACGGTCGAGTTGCACCTGGGCCAGATCCTTGCGATTACGCAGGAGATTTCGTTTCCATTCCTCATCGATCCTCGATGTCCATCTGGCCCTATAGAGTCCCTTGCCCGCTAGCCTCAGGAGCAAATCCCTAAGAGGGGCCGGATACAGTACACATGCATCGTAGATAGCGATGAAGGACGACTCCCGCATCAATAGCCCAGCCCAAGCTCTTCAGAGAGGTTTGCAAGCTCATCCAAGGCCTTGCGGCTGGCTTGATCCCTTTTTTGCTTGTAAGTCATGAGGTCCGAGAACAGTACCCGACGATGGCGGCCGGCCTTATGGAAAGGCAGCTTCCCCTCCTCCAGCAGCTTCACCAGGTGTGGACGCGAGACATTCAGTAAGTCTGCCGCTTCCTGCGTCGTCAGTTCGGCATGTATCGGCACCACCCGGACTGAGTTTCCTTGCGCCAGCTCTCCGAGGATATCCACCAACAACCGCAACGCGCTGGTCGGCAATTCGACCGCATGGGCCTTGTTGTCGGTGTCGTAGATTTCGATTCGTTGCATCTGTGTCTTGGTACAGAGAAAAGCCGCAAGGTCCCGTTGCCCTTGAACCGCCGCGGCAATCTCTCGAGACTCTGGAAAGTCGGCTCGTTTCGACAAGCTCATGACCACGCTCCCATTCGCCATGCCATTACTCTCCGACTCTAAACGAAATAATCGAAAACTCAAGACACGCTCCCCTGCCTGCACGCATGCGCAAAGGCTAGAGGGGTGGGCTTTCCCATGCAATCGGAAGGCGATCGACAAATCGCGTAGGGCAAGTCCTAGGCTGTAAGGCATCAAACCAGCCCACTCGCGGGACAAACCGGTCAGTCAAGTGACACTGGGGCTGCTTCGCAGCCCATCGCCGCCCCGCTCCCTTCACTCGTTCACCTGAAACTCCACCCGCGCCGTCTCACCGCTTTCATCCAGCGCACTGAGCTCAATGTGCCCGGCCTGTTCGAAACGCACCAGCAGGCTGTCCTGGCCACGGGTCTCGCCCAGGGGCCGGCCATTGAGGAACCACCAGCGCTGGCCGCCGCCGCCCAGTGCCGAGACGTGCAGTTGCAAAGGCTCGCGGCTGGTGGCCGGACGGCGCAGGTTGTCGCCGGGGCGCACCCCGACGATCGACAACGGCGGCGCGCTGGCCGGTACCTGTGGCGGGCAGGCGGGGTCCAGCGCCGGCAGGCGTGCGGCACGGCGCTCTACACGAGGCAGCCAGGGCTCCAGTGGCGCCGGCCACAGCGCCACGTCGCGGGCCTGGGCGCCGCTGCAACTGGCATCGACCCGCAGCCCTTGGTCATTGACCCAGACCGTCTCGCGCAACCCCAACCCCAGCGGCTGGTCGGCCGCCTGCAAGGTCGGTGGGGTGGTGCCGTCGAGGGTCCAGGCGAAACGCTGGCGGCGGCAGTTGGGGTCCTGGCGCGGCATGGGCTGGCCCAACGGCCAGCAGATCGCCGCCACGCCAACGCTCGCCGGTACGTGCTCCGCCGGCGCGGCGATGCCCCGCTGGCTGTCGCGGTTGCTCAGCAGGTCATGCACCTGCAACATCAACGGCGCCGCCGAGGCCAGGCCGAACTGGCCGGGCACCGGGGTACCGTCGGGGCGCCCGATCCACACGCCGATCAGGTAGCGTGGCCCCACACCGACCGACCAGGCATCGCGAAAGCCATAGCTGGTGCCGGTCTTCCAGGCCAGTTGCGTGCGCGGCACCAGCTCGGCATGCCGATCGCGGTCCGGCCGGGCCTGGCCGCTGAGGATACGGCGAACGATCCAGGCCGAACCGGGCGACAGCAGCCGCCGCTCCAGCAGTGGGTCCTGGGGCTGCAGGCGGATACGCGCGCTCTTGCCTTCGCGGGCCAGTGCCGCATAACCGCCGACCAGGTCCTCCAGCCGGCTACCTGCCCCGCCGAGGATCAACGACAGGTTCGGCTCGGCCAGGGGCGGCAGCATCAACGGCATGCCGCCCATGCGCATCTGCGCAGCGAAGCGCTTCGGCCCGTAGGCCTCCAGCAACTGCACCGCCGGCAAGTTGAGCGACAGGGCCAGGGCCGAGCTGGCCGAGACCGGGCCGCTGAAGCCCATGGAGAAGTTGCCGGGACGATAGTCGCCGTAACGCCGTGGCACATCCTGCAGCAACGACTCGGAATGGATCAGGCCATCGTCCAGGGCCATGGCGTAGAGAAACGGCTTGAGCGTCGAGCCGGGCGAGCGCAGGGCATGGACCATGTCCACATGACCAAAGCGGCGTGCATCGTTGAGGTCGAGGGAGCCCAGGTAGGCACGCACCGCCATGGTCTTTGCCTCGACCACCAGCAACGCCGCCGAGGTGCGCTCCGGCAGCCGGGCCCGCCAGCCCAGCAGCAGGTCTTCCAGACGCCGTTGCAAGGCCGCATCGAGGGTGGTGCGGATCAACGGCGGGCTACCCGGGCGGTTCAGCCGACGGGCCAGCAGGGGCGCCAGGGCTGGCTCCTGGCGCGGCGCGAGGAGCAAGGGTTCCTCACGCGCCTCCTCGATCAGCCGGGCCGGCCACACCTGGTACTCGGCCAGGCGCTGCAAGACCTTGTCGCGGGCGCGCTGGGCACGTTCGGGGTGGCGGTCGGGACGCAGCCGGCTGGGGGCCTGGGGCAGCACGGCAAGCAGCGCCGCCTCGGCCGGGGTGAGGTGCTTCGGCGACTTGCCCAGGTACGCCCAGCTGGCCGCCGCCACGCCCTGCAAGGTGCCGCCGAAGGGGGCACGGTCGAGGTAGAGCTGCAGGATCTCGCGCTTGGACAGGTGCCACTCCAGTTGCACGGTGCGCCACAGCTGGCGCAGCTTGCCTGCCAGGGTGCGGTCGTGCGGATCGAGCAGGCGCGCCACCTGCATCGACAAGGTGCTGCCGCCAGAGACCACACGCCCACCGCGCAGGTTGAGCCAGGCCGCCCGGACCAGGGCCAGCGGGTTGATCCCGGGATGATGGTAGAACCAGCGGTCCTCATAGGTCAGCAGCGCCTCCAGGTACAGCGGCGACACCTCGTCAGGGCTGACTGGGTAGCGCCATACGCCCTCGGCATCGGCGAAACGCCACAGCGGTGTGCCGTCCTCGGCCAGCACCACCCGCGCCTGGTCGTCGCCTGGCAGGGGCAAGGGCCATAGGCGGTCAGCCAGCCACAGCAGCGCCACGGCCACCAGGCCGGCCACGCCGACGCCCCGCAGGGCCCTTGCGGTGCGCGTACGCAGGCAGGCTAACATTGGCATCGGGAACCGACCTGGCCAGCTAATGGCCAAAGGCTTGGGAACGGCACCCACGCCGATTCGATCATCAGGAAGCGACTATGCATGTAGAAGGTTTTTTCGAGTGGCTGGGCCAGGCACTGGGTTCGTTGATCCGCTTCATCGTCGACGGATTGAGCGGCCTGTTCAACCTGCTGGCCAACGCCGGGGGTAATTTCATCGATGGCCTGGCACGCACGCTGGGGATGGACACCTCGCTGGTCAGCATCCTCGCGCTGGTCATTGGCCTGATGCTGCTGTACTCGGCGGTGCGCGCGTTCATGCGTGCCTCGATCATCCTCGGGATCATCTGGTTACTGCTCGGGCTGTGGGTGTTGAGCTGGGTGGTGCACTAGTAGCGGAACACAAGCTGCAAGAAAGGCCAATAGCAGCCTGGCCAGCCTGTTAGGCGGCAGTGGGGCTGCTTTGCAGCCCATCGCCGGCAAGCCGGCTCCCACAAGGCCCGCTGCATGGCACATGATTCGCGAACACCACAAGCCCCTGTGGGGCTTGCCGGCGATGGGGCGCGCAACGCCCCCAAAATCTGAAAGTCACCACTGCCCGCACTGGCCGGCGCCGGCTGTTTTTTCTTACCGCTTGCAGCTTGCGGCTCGAAGCTCGAACGTCAGCGACCTCTAACGATCACCTCCCCCTGCCCTTCCCCGACCGCCTGCAAGTTCGGCCGGTACATCGACTCCACCTGCGGCGGCGGCACGCGGTAGGTGCCTGGCGTCACCGCCCGGGCCAGGTACAACAGGTGCGTGGTGCCATAGCTGTCGAGCTTGAGCGCCGCCACATAGCGGTCGTCGCGGAACTCCTGATGCACCACGTTGGCGTTCTGCATCGATTCGCGCCACTGCCTCACCGTGCTGCTGGCGTTGTCCAGGCTGGCAGCGCTCTGCGCCAGGTTCTGGTTCTCCAGCTCCAGGCCCGCCGGCAGCAGGTCGACCACCAGCGCATCCGGCACCTGGGTACTGGCCTTCAGCGCCAGGTGCACCAGCACCAGGTCGCCACTGCGCAGGTTGCGCAGGTCCAATGGCTGGCCGTTCATGCCCAGGTACTCACGGCGGATCTCCAGGCCATTGCCGCCTGCCGCCGGTGCTTGACGCGGATAGCCGGAGAGGGTCAGTTGCTGGTAGAGCGTCTCGCTGCCTTCATTCTGCACGGTCAGCGGCGACCTCAGCAGCGCCCCTTCGAGCTTCATGCCCGACTCGGCATTGTTGAACGCGCGAACCTCCCCAGCGCTGTCCAGGCGTGCCTGCCACTGGCCTTCCGGCTTGCCCAGCAGGCCGCGGCCGGCCAGGTACAGGGCGTTGCGCTCCTGGGTCGACAGCCAGCGATTGGCCGCCAGTTCGTCAGACAGCGCGAACAGGCGCTGGTCGACCTGGTCGCTGGCCAGCTCGTTCTCCTGCAGCAATGCCAGGATCAGCGCCTGGTCACGCAGGGCACTGCCATAGTCGGCCATCCAGCCCTCGCTGCGGCCGGCACCCAGGCCTGCCTGCAGCGCCTGCTGGGCACGAGGCTTGTCGCCCATCTTGTCCAGCGCCACCGCCAGTTGCACCAAGGGCAGGCCGGAGCGGGCATCGCTGCGCCGTTCGAACAGGCTGCGCAGAGCGCCCAGCGGAGCCTGCTGGTTGCGCGCCAGCACCAGGGCCGCGTAGGCCTGCACGGCAAAGCGGGTGTGATCGGCGTTCTGGCTGTAGTCCACCTCGATCAGGTTGCGCTCCTGCACGTAGCGCAACAGGCGCTCGTTGGCCTTCTTCAGCGCCTCGGCCGGCACGCCGAAGCCCTGCTCGCGGGCGCGCAGGAGGAAATCGGTGACATAGGCGGTCAACCAGTATTCCTCTTCGCTGTCCGAGCTCCACAGGCCGAAGCTGCCGTTGTAGCGCTGCATGCCCAGCAGGTGCTCGATGCCCATCTCGATCTTGCGCTTGCGCACATCGGCCGGCTCGCCCTTGATGCCCAGGCGCTTGAGGCTCTCGGCATCGGCATAGAGCGACGGGTACAGCCCGCTGGCGGTCTGCTCCAGGCAGCCGTAGGGGTATGCCTCGAGGGCGCGGATCTGCTCGGCGAGGTTCAGCGGCGGGCGGCTGGAAAGCGCCAGGCTGGCTTCCAGGCCGGCCGGTTCGAACGCCGCCAGGTCGCCTTCCGGCAAGGTCCAGGGCTGGTCCTTCAAGGCGACGCGATAGTGCTTGAGCATCGCTGGGTAGGCCGGTCGAATGCCCAGGGTCCACTCACGCTCGAAGGCGTTGACCGGTTCGCCCGGCAATTGCAGGCCCTCGACCCGCACCTGCACCTTGCCCTGGCCGAGGCCGCCCTGGGCCTGCACCGGGATCAGCAAGGTCTTGCGCTGGCCCTCGGCCAGGCTGACGCTCTGCGAGCCCTCGCCGGCCAGGCTCAACTGGCCCCCGGCGCTGACCTGCACGCTCAACTGCTGGGCCCGCCCCGACAGGTTGGCCAGGTCCAGGGCCAGGCTGGTGCGGTCGCCGCCGGCGAGAAAGCGCGGTGTCGACAGTTCGGCGATCAGCGGTGCGGCAACCACCGTCTTGCCTTCGGCCATGCCGAAGCGATCGTCGCTCCAGGCCTGGGCCATCAGGCGCAACTCGCCATTGAAGTCGGGGATCTCGACGGTGGCCTGGCCCTCGCCCTGCGCATCGAGGGTCACCGGCAGGCTCTGCTGGGCGACGATGGTCACCGTGGTGTTGGGGCGCTTGCCGCCCTTGGCCATGGCCGCGTCGCCACCGAATGCCAGGCTCGCCAGGCGGCCCTGGCCGGCTTCGATCAACTGGCCGTAGATGTCCAGTTGGTCGGCGCCGTAGGCCTTGCGGCCGAACAGGCTGGCGAACGGGTCGGGGGTCTTGAAGTCGGTGATGTTGAGGATGCCCACGTCCACCGCAGACAACAGCACATGCACGTGCCTGGGCGTACTGCCATCGGCATTGGCGGCCTTGAACTTCACCGTCAGTGGCTGCTTGGGCCGCATCTTCTCCGGCGCCTGCAAGGTCAGGGCGAGCTTGCGCTCGGTGCGCTCCAGTGGCAGGTGCAGCACACCCACGGCGCGCTTGGGCGTGGCGTTGGCCTTGCGCTCGCCGGGGCGGATCACCAGCGCGCTGATGTACAGGTCATGGCGCGCCCAGTTCTTGTCCAGTTGCACGTCGAAGGCCTTGCCCTCGGCAGGCACCTCGATCTCCTGCCACCACAGCGGACCGTCACTGGACTCGATCATCAGGTAGCCGCTGCCGGCGGCTGGCGGGGTCACGGTGACCTTGGCGGTGGCGCCGTCGGCATAGGCCGGTTTGTCCAGGGCCAGCTTGACCTGGTCTGGGCGCACCGCACCGCCTTCGGCGTTGTCCTGGGCGCGGTAGCCGGCCCAGAAACGCGCGCTGGAGACCAGCCCGGTCTGCGGATCTTCCACCTCGACCCGGTACGGTCCCCACTCGACCTGGAAGCTCAGCTTGGCGGTACCCCCGGCCTTGACGCTGACGGTCTCCTCGCTCTGGGTGAGGAACTTCTCGTTGTAGTTGTAGCTCCAGCCGTCACTCTGGGAGTAGTTCCAGTAGTAGTCGCGGCGCTCGCGGACCAAGCGCACCTTGAGCGCATCGGCGGCCAGCTTGTGGCCTTCGCGGTCGGCCACCAGGAACTCGAACTGCACCGGGGCATCGCCATCGGTCTCGTCGCCGTCGAACAGGCCGCGCAGCCCCGGCAGGCGCTCGGCTGGCCAGATCGGCTGCTCGAGACGGCGGGTGATCGGCCGGCCGCCAGACTCTTGCAGGCTGGCCTGGACGGTCAGTTGCAGGGGCGAACGGGCCTCGGCCCAGCGGCTCTCGATGTCCAGACGGGCCTTGCCGGCCTGGTCGAGGGTGACTTCGTCCAGTTCCAGGTCCTGGTTGAGCTCGCTCTCGGTGACCGAGCCGAACTGGTAGCCCGGCAACGCCGGTACCGCCTCGCGCAGAGGGCGCAGGTAGGCCTGCCCGCTCAGGCGGTTGCCGGCGGCCGGGGCGCCATAGAGGTAGCGGCCATTGACGTGGACATGGGCCGTCTGCTCCGGGCTCAGCGGCGTGCTGCTGCCCTTGAGCTCGAGGGCCAGGCGCTCGGGCAGGAAGTCTTCGACGAGGAACTCATGGACCTGCTTGCGCCCGCCGCCCAGGTCGAGCAACAACTGCCAGCGACCTGTCGGCGCCTCGCCCGCCAGTTGCAACTGATACTGGTACAGGCCATTGGCATCGGCCTCCCAGACGAACTTGCGGCTGACCTGCTCATCGGGCCGGCGGACCTCCACGGTCACCGGCTGGGCCTTCACCGGCTTGCCGTCCTGGTCGCGCAGCAGGCCATTGAGCAGCACGGTCTCGCCCGGACGATACAGGTCGCGCGGGCCGAAGATGAAGAACTGCAGCGGGTTGGCCTGGGGGCCGGTGATATCGAACTCGGCCAGGTCCAGGGCAGCGGTGTTCAAGCGCAGCAGGGTGGTGTGCACGCCCTGGGTGGCGATCAGGGTGTCGGCCTTGGGCGTGATCGGCAACTGGGCATGGCCGCGACCGTCGGTCTCGGCCTGGGCCAGCAGCTTGCCCTTGCCGTCGTGCAGTTCCAGGTTCACGCCTGCCAGTGCCTTGCCGCCCTCCAGGGCCTGGGCGAACACGTCCAGGCGGTCGCGGTAACGGTGGGCGGAAACGCCGATGTCGCTGAGGGTGAACAGGGTCGCCGGCTGCGAGTAGTCGTAGGTACCCGAGGCGCGCATCACCGCCAAGTACACGCCTGGCTCCTGCAACGGCTTGATCCCGGCGATCGGCAGCAACACGGTTTCACGGGTGTTGCGTGCCGGGTTGAGGTCGAAGCGGCCGCTGTAGACCAGGTCGGCCATCTCCAGGGTCTCCTTCGACTGGTAGTCGTACAGGCTGCTGTTGCGGCCCCAGTTGACCAGGAAACTGGAGAGCATGTCCGGCTTGATGCGGAAGAACTCCACGTCGACCTTGTCGACGTTCAGGGCGATCACCGGCAGCCCTTCTGCCAGGCGCGTGGGCAGCAGCGAACCACGGCTGGCGAAGCCCACGGTGGGTTGCAGGTCGCGGGTTTCCAGGCGACTGATCGACTCCTTCTCCAGGCGCTTGCCATTGACCGCCAGCAGGCCCTTGTCGACGGTCAGCACCAGCTTGCGCTGGGGTTCCAGGTGGCGCAGGCGCAGCTCCATCTGGTTCTCGGCAAGCTCCCAGGCACCGTCGACCTTGCCCTTGACGGTGTCGACCAGGTGCACCTTGGCGGCGAAGTCCTGGTTGGCATCCAACGGCGCGGAGAAGCTGATCGACAGGCTGCTGGCGCCGTCGAGCTGGACCTCCGAGACGTCCAGCACGGTCAGCTCACGGCCTTCGTAGCGCTTGGCGAGGGCGGCCGGGTCTTCTTGCCTGGGTGCGGCGGTTTCGGCAGGGGCAGTGGCGGCCGGCTTTTCGGCGGGCGCGGGCTGCTTGTCCGGCGAGGAAGAATCACAGGCACTGAGCAGGGCCAGCACGCAGGCCAGCAACAATCCTTTGTCGAGCATGGGAAGGAAACTCTTCGGCAGCATGTACGTAAGGGCGCAACTATAGCGCAACGGCAGGGGGCGTACCTGCGGCCCGGCCGCTAGAATGCGCGTTTGCCTAGCCAGTGCGGTGTATGGAATCACGCGCTCGGCACTTCGCGGACAAGCCCGCTCCCCATGGCCCTGCACATCACATCCTGTGTGATCGGCTCATGCCCTGCGGAGCTTGCCCGCGAAGCGCCAGTCGAGGATAGGCAGCCCACGCTTGCCCAGGAGCCCGCATGTCCCAACTGTCCACCGATTGGCGCGACCGCCGTACCCACCGCAAGGTCTGGGCCCTGGCCGCACCGATGATCCTGTCCAACGTCTCGGTGCCGCTGGTGGCCTTGGTCGACAGCACAGTGATCGGCCACCTGCCCCATGCCCACCAGTTGGGTGCGGTGGCGGTGGGCGCCACCCTGTTCACCTTCATGGTCGGGCTGATGGGTTTCCTGCGCATGGGCTCCACCGGCTTCGCCGCCCAGGCCGCCGGGCGCGCCGATGGTGCCGCGCTGCGCCAGGTGCTGGTGCAGGGGCTGCTGCTCGCGCTCGCCTTCGCCCTGCTGATCGGCCTGCTGGCCCTACCTTTCAGCCAACTGGCGCTGCACGCGATGCAACCGAGCGAAGCGCTGCAGCAATCCACCGAGGACTTCTTCCACACCCGCTTGCTCGGTCTGCCGGCAGCCCTGGCCAGCTATGCCTTGGTCGGCTGGTTCCTCGGCACCCAGAACGCCCGTGCGCCCCTGGCGATCCTGCTGGTCACCAACCTGCTCAACATCGTCCTCAACCTGTGGTTCGTCCTCGGCCTGGGCTGGGGTGTCCTGGGCTCGGCACGCGCCTCGGTGATCGCCGAATGGAGTGCCGCCCTGCTGGGCCTGGCCCTGACCCGCCCGGCCCTACGCGCCTACCCCGGGCGCATCGCCTGGCAGGCGCTGAAGCGCTGGCAGGCCTGGCGGCCGTTGTTGTCGGTCAACCGCGACATCTTCCTGCGCAGCCTGGCGTTGCAGTTGGTGTTCCTGCTGGTCACCGTCCAGGGCGCGCGGCTGGGCGAAGCCACGGTGGCGGCCAACGCCCTGCTGCTCAATGGCCTGATGCTCACCGCCTACGCCCTCGACGGCCTGGCCCATGCCGTCGAAGCGCTGTGCGGCCACGCCATCGGCGCCCGCGACCGTGACGCCCTGCGCCGCGCGATGGTGGTGGCCTGCGGCTGGTCGCTGCTCACCAGCCTGGGCTTCGCCGTGCTGTTCCTGCTCGGTGGGCACCTGTTCATCGATCTGCAGACCGATATCGACAGCGTGCGCGCGGCCGCCTACCCCTTCCTGCCCTACCTCGCCGTGCTGCCGCTGGTCGCGGTGTGGAGCTACCTGCTCGATGGCCTGTTCATCGGCGCCACCCGGGCACGGGAAATGCGCAATGCCATGTTGCTTTCCGTGCTGCTCGCCCTGCCCCTGGCACTGGGCATGCGCGGGCTCGGCAACCACGGGCTGTGGCTGGCGTTCCTGGGGTTCATGGGGTTGCGGGCGGTGAGCCTGGGCTGGCTCGGCTGGCGACTGCAGCAAAGGGATCAGTGGGTGCGCTGAACACCCACCGTCTTCCTCGTATGGGAGCGGCCTTGCGGGACGCCGGACCGGTCGGAAAGGGCCGCAAAGCGGCCCCCTTGGATCACGAAGACAAATACGAAGACCGGGTCAGCCCCAGGCGCAGGGCATCGAGGAACTGCGTGCGCTCCCGTGCGCTGATCTTGGCGCTGGCGACCTTGTCGCGGTAGTGGGTCATCAGCTCTTCCGGCGACAGGTGCACGTAGCGCAGCATGTCCTCGATGGTGTCGTGGGTCTCGATGCCGGCGTGGTACACGCTGCCATCGGCGTTCTGGTAGATGTTCACCGAGTCGGTGTCGCCGAACAGGTTGTGCATGTCGCCGAGGATCTCCTGGTAGGCACCGACCAGGAAGATGCCCAGCAGGTAGTCCTCGCCCTCCTTGACGCCATGCACCGGCAGGCTGGTCTCGATGCTCTGCTCGTCGACGTACTGGTTGATCTTGCCGTCGGAGTCGCAGGTCAGGTCCTGCAACACGGCGCGGCGCAGGGGCTCTTCGTCCAGGCGATGCAGCGGCAGGATCGGCAGGACCTGGCCGATGGCCCAGGTGTCGGGCAGGCTCTGGAACACCGAGAAGTTGCAGATGTACTTGTCGGCCAGCTTGTCGTTGAGCTCGTCGAGCACCTGGCGGTGCGAGCGCTGGCGAGCCTTGAGCGAGTTGTGCAAGCGCCGGCAGAGGGCGAAGTAGCACTGCTCGGCCAGGGCCTTCTCGGCCAGCGAAACCTTGCCATCGGCATACTGGGCGGCCACGTCGCTCATGTAGTGGGTGGCGCGCCAGTAGGTCTCGGTGACCATCTCGATGTCGGTCGGCCCGAGCAGGTCGGCCAGCCAGCGCACGCTCTCGGGCAGGCTTTCCTTGTTCTCGATGGTCGGCACCTCGTCGTTGTGCTTCTCCACGTCGGTCACCTGCACCACCAGCATGGCGTGGTGCGCGGTCAGGGCGCGGCCGCTTTCCGAGAAGATGTGCGGGTGCGGCAGGCCCTGGGCGTCGCAGAACTCCTTGAGCATGCCGACCACGACGGCAGCGTAGTCGTCGATGTCGTAGTTGATCGAGCTGGCGTTGCGCGAGTGAGTACCGTCGTAGTCCACGCCCAGGCCACCACCGACATCGATATGATCCACCGGCAGGCCCAGGCCGCGCAGTTCGCCGTAGTAGCGGATGGCCTCCTTGAAGCCGTGCTGGTAGTCGGCCAGGTTGGCGATCTGCGACCCCATGTGGAAGTGCAGCAGGCGGATGCCCTGGTCGAGGCCGGCCTCACGGAAGCGCTGCACCACCGAGAGCAACTGGGCGGCCGACAGGCCGAACTTGGATTTCTCGCCCCCGGTGTCGGCCCACTTGCTCGATGCCAGCGACGACAGGCGCACGCGCAGCCCGACCTGCGGCTTGACCTTGAGCTCGCCAGCCTCCTCGATCACCAGGGCGACCTCGGACTCCTTCTCGATGACGATGAACACGTTGTGGCCGAGCTTCTGGCCCATCAGCGCCAGGCGGATGAACTCGCGGTCCTTGTAGCCGTTGCAGACGATGGTACCGCCCTTCGGCGCCAGCGCCAGCACCGCCAGCAGCTCGGGCTTGGAGCCGGCCTCCAGGCCGATGGAGACGTTCTGGGTGGCGATGATGTTCTCCACCACCGCTTCCTGCTGGTTGACCTTGATCGGGTACAGGGCCGTGTACTTGCTCTGGTATTCCAGGCGCGCGATGTTGGCATCGAAGGCGCCGGTCAGTTGGCGCACGCGGTGCTGCAGGATGTCGGGGAAGCGCACCAGCAGCGGCAGGGAAAGACCGCTCTGGCGCAGCTCGTCGATCTGCGCATAGAGATCGATCGGCGCGCTGTCCGGGCCGTTGGGGCGCACTTCGACGCGCCCGGCTTCATTGATGGCGAAATAACCAGCGCCCCAATGGCGGATACCGTAAACACTGCGGCTGTCGGCCACGGTCCATTGGCTGCCATCGTCTTTGCGTGTGCGTCGTACGGACATTCAAGTCCCCTGTAGATAAAGTCGAAGACACTGCCCCGCGCAGGAGGCGGATGCAGTGTAGAAACTGAAAATGACGATTCGCCCGTGTCCAGGGATAGACCCTGGCTACGGGAACGAGTTTAGAAAGCCCAGGGCAAAAAATCGCGCAACCGGCATCAGCCGCCGGATTTCTTCGCCTTGAAGCCCTGCTTGGCCAGCTCGGCGAGCAGCAGCTCGACGTGGTCGCCCTGGATCTCGATGACCCCATCCTTCAGCGCGCCCCCGGTGCCGCAACGGCGCTTGAGGTTGCTGGCCAGCTCCTTGAGCTGGTCCAGGGGCAGCGGCACGCCGCTGATGGTGGTCACGGTCTTGCCGCCCCGGCCTTTGCTTTCGCGGCGCACACGGGCGATCCCATCCCCTGCGGGGATGACCTGTTGCTTGCAGATGCAGGCGTCCACCGGCTTGCCACAGTCCGGGCAATGCCGACCGGCATCGGTGGAGTACACAAGACCGCCAAGGGCGGCGAAGGAAGAAGCTTTCTTGGCCACTTTTGTTCCTCTTGCTGAGGACAAAAACTGGTCGACGCCTGGAGCCAGGGCCGACCGCGAAGCCCCACTCTGGCAGGGGCAGCGCTACTGCCGCAGGTCCTGCGGCAGCCCGAAAAGGGCGCGCAGTTTAACGATAAATCCGCCGGTTGCTAAGTACCCGGATGCGCCATTTTACGAATGTTTTGCGACCCCTTCGCGGGTAGGCCAGTCAGTCGAGCGGTGCTTTGGCAATCCTGGGGCCGCTTCGTGCCCCAAACACTAACGCAACCCTGCCTTGTAGCGCTGCAAGGCGGCCAGCGAGTCGGGGCAGTACGGCTGGACCAGGCTGTCGGCCTCGGCCCGGGCGATGCTGACGAAACGCGCCTCGCTGACCTCCTCCGGCTGCAGCCGCAGCGGCGCATCGGAAACCGCCGAGAACACCGCGCACCACAGGCGGTTGTCGGGCTGATCGAAGTAGAAGCGCTCATGAAAGCGCAACTCGACGCCACCGATGCCCAGCTCCTCCTCCAGTTCACGCGCCGCCGACTCCGCGTAGCTCTCCCCGGCCGCCACCATGCCCCCGGCAGCCACGTCCCAGTAGCCGGGATACAGCGCCTTGCTCAGGGTGCGCCGATGCACGCACAGCTCGCCGGCACTGTTGAACAGCAGGATGAAGGTGCAGCGGCCGATCAGGCCACGCTCGCGCAGTTCGGCCCGTGGCAGGGCGCCGAGCAGGCGGTCGGCCTCGTCGACCCAGGCGACCGATTCACGATCCGAGGCCGCACGATGCGCGGCCTCGGCTGGGCTGATGGCCATCCTCAGCCCTGCGACAGCAGTTGACGCAGGTCGATGACCGCGGCGTTGGCCCGGGAAATGTAGTTGGCCATCACCAGCGAGTGGTTGGCCCACATGCCGAAGCCGCTGCCGTTGAGCACCATCGGGCTCCACAGTGCCTCCTGGGAGGCCTCCAGCTCACGGATGATCTGGCGTACGCTGACGGTGGCGTTCTTCTTCGCCAGCACATCGGCGAAGTCCACCTCGATGGCGCGCAGCAGGTGGGACAGCGCCCAGGCCTGGCCACGGGCCTCGTAGAACACGTTGTCGATCTGCAGCCAGGGCGTTTCCACCAGCTCTTCGTCGACCTGCGGCGCCTGGCCTGCGACCACCGACTCGGTCTTCAGGGTGCTGTTGAGCTTGACCCGGCCAACGCTGGCCGACAGGCGCTGGGACAGCGAACCCAGGCGCGTGGCCACGTCGCCCAGCCAGTTGTTCAGGTTGTCGGCGCGGGTATAGAAGATCGCGCCCTGGTCGCCGGCGGCCAGGCGGGACTGGTAGCGGGTCAGCGACTTGAGGCCCTCCTCGAACTCCGACTCGCTGGACGGCAGGATCCAGCTCTTGTTGTCGAAGTTGAAGCGCGGCTCGGCCTTGGCCAGGTCGGCATCCTCGGTGGATTGCGACTGGGAGCGAGCGAAGTCCTTGCGCAGAGCGCGGGCCAGGTCGCGCACCTGGACCAGCACGCCGTATTCCCAGCTGGGCATATTGTCCATCCACAGCCCAGGCGGGAAGCGGTCGTTGGAGATATAGCCGCCCGGCTTGTCCAGCAAGGTGCCGGCCACGGTCTTGAGGGTCTCGATGGTGGTATAGCCAACCACCATCTGCTGGTTGCTGCGCTCGGCCGCGGCCTGGGCGTTCTGCTGCACCGGGAACAGGTCCGGCTCCTGGCTCCAGTACCAGCTCAGGCCGATGCACCCCAGCAGGTACAGGCCGATCAGGGTGCCCAGGGCACGGCTCCACAGGCCGCCAAGGTAACTACGGGTAGCAGCGCCACGGGCATCGACCCGCTCGCGGGGCTCGGCCTTGGCCTCGCGGTTTTTCCAGTCCAGCATGGCTATATCCTTAATCAGTCACGACGTTCAGGGGCTTGGACCTCCAGCCTCGGCCAGGGTGCCACCGCAAGCCCGCGTGGCAGCACTATAAAGCAGACACCGGCGTATGCATAAGCGACCAATGACCCAGGCCCCCAAATAGCCGGGCCATCGGGCGTGCCCGTGAACAGCAATAGCGAATAAAGGCAAAACGCCACTTTTATCCGCCTCCGTCATCACCTCGTCACAAAACCGCAATAACTTCAGGCACCTACCTCTCCATCCCCGCTGGAAGTTCTCGGCTATGCGCCTGAAGTGGCTGACCAATTTCAACACCCTGCTGCTGGTGACCGTCTGTATCGCCCTGGCTGCGACCCTGTGGTGGTCGCAACGCGCCCTGGAGCGTCCCTACCAATTGATGGAGCGCTACCTGGGCCTGTCGCAGCAGTTCCAGAACGATGCGGCGAGCAACATCCAGGCCTACCTGGGCAGCGGCGACGCCCTGCGCCACGCCGCAGCCATGGCGGCCAACACGCAGTTGCAGGCAGCCCTGGCCGACTGGCCCGAAGCGCTGGCCGACCAGTTGCGCCCCAGCCTGGACCACCTGCAAGCGTTCACCGCCAACGAGCTGCTCGCCGCCGGCAAGCTGGCCGGCGATCCCCAGGCCCTGCTGCTGCAGGCCGAGCGTGAACTTGGCGCCAACTTCGAGCAATTGGCCACTTACGCGCGCGACAGCGCCAACCCCGAGGCCGAGCGCTACCTCGTGCCACTGTTCGACGCCAGCCTGCACCTGGGGCGCCTGTCCCTGGCCCGGGACAAGCTGGTCAGCAGTGGCCGCGCCGAGCTTGCCGACGAAGTCGAACGCGAACTGCAAGCGATCCGCGCCCAGGCCCAGGTGATCGACAGCCTGCCCTTGCTGGGCGTGACCCGCGCCGCCGAGTCCAACGCCGACGACTTCGCCGCCCTGATGGGCCTGGAGACCCAAGCCAGCGATCAACGCGAGGATGTCGCGGTGGGCCTCAAACGCGAGCTGCACAGCCTGCTGGGCCGCTACCCTGCCGAACTGCAGCGCACCCGCGAGCAGATCGAGCGCCGCGCCGCCCTGGCCGCCAGCACTGGCGAGCGCCTGGGCGCCGTGCAACAGGCCATCGCCGGCCTGGAGCCGCAGGTGCGCGGCCAGCACGCGACGATCGCCAGCGAAGTGCGCCTGATCCAGGGCCTGATGATCGGCCTGATCCTGCTGATCGCCCTGCTCGTCGATACCCTCCAGCGCCGCCTGGCCCGTACCCTGACCGGCCTGGCCCCGGCGCTGTCGCGCTGGGCCGAGGGCGACTTCGCCGAGGCCATCGCCCTGGGCCGCACCAACCGTGAGCTGCACGACATCCAGGCGTCGCTCAACCGCCTGCGCCAGTACCTGGTGGAGCTGGTCGGCACCCTTCGCCACAACGCCGAGCAGGTGGCCGGCAGCAGCCACGCCCTGGCCGGCATGAGCACCGCCCTGCACCACGGCGCCGAGCGCCAGGCCGGCGACACTGCGCAGATCCGCGATGCCCTGGGCGAGCTGGAGGCGACCATCCAGCAAGTCGCCGGCGATGCCAGCTCGGCCGCCGACGCCAGCCGCGACGCCGGCCGCGCGGTGGAACAGGGCCAGGCGGTGATCGGCCAGAGCCTGTCCGGCTTGCGCGCGCTGGTGGATGAGGTCCAGGGCAATGCGCAGATGATCGAGCAACTGGCCGAGGAGTCGGCCACGATCGGCGGTGTACTGACGGTGATCCGCGCCATCGCCGAGCAGACCAACCTGCTGGCCCTCAATGCCGCGATCGAGGCGGCGCGAGCCGGCGAGATGGGCCGAGGTTTCGCCGTGGTCGCCGATGAGGTGCGCTCGCTGGCCCAGCGCACCACAGGTGCCACAGGCGAGATCCAGGCGCTGATCGACCGCCTGCAGCAGGCTGCCCGCGAGTCGGTGGAGGGTATGCGCGCCCAGCTGGAACACGCCGAGACCACCGCCAGCCAGGCCCAGGCCGCCGATGGTGCGCTGGACGAGATCGTCAGCGCCATTCGCACCATTGCCGATACCGCAGTGCGCATCGCCGACGTGACCGCACAGCAGAGCGGCGCGGTGAGCGAGATCCGCGATCACAGCGAGCGGATCCACGCACTGGGCGAAGACAACCTGCAACGTATCGGCGAAGGACGCGAGCAAGGGGAGCAACTGCTCAAGCTGGGTGGCGAGCTGAATACGGCGGTGCGGGCGTTTCGCCTCTGAGGCGCGGCAAGAAAAAGCAGGCGGCGCCCATTTGAGCCGAGCACAGCCATGACAAGCGGCGCCGATCAGCTTGCAGCTTCGCCCCCAACCCCAGGCAACTCCGCTATCATGCGCCCAGGTTCCACCTCGCGAGTCCGCCATGCGCCGCCTGTTTTTCCTGCTGTTCCTGCTGCTGGCCAGCCCCGCCTTCGCCAGCGGCCTGCTCGACAACCGCCCCAGCGCCACCCTCGGGGCCGCCTCGTCGTCCAACAACGCCGACTTCCTGCCCGTCCACGAAGCCTTCAAGCTCAGCCTGGTGCATGCCGATGCCCAGACCATCAAGCTGCGCTTCGTCGTCGCCGACGGCTACTACCTCTACCGCCACCGCTTCCAGTTCCATACCGAACCCACCGACATCGTCCTCGGCGCACCGCGGATCCCCAACGGCGAAGCCAAGCACGACGAGTTCTTCGGCGACGTCGAGGTGTACCACGGCGTGCTCGACATCGAACTGCCGCGCAACGCCTCGGACCTGCGCGCCTTCACCCTGCTGGTGGGCTACCAGGGCTGCGCCGACAAGGGCCTGTGCTACCCCCCGGAAACCGAACGGCTGAGCATCGGCGGCGAAGGCGGCAAGCCCGGCGCGCTTCCCCTCGGCGACGAGAAGGGCTGGAGCTGGCAGTCGCTGCTGCTGTTCTTCCTCGCCGGTGTCGGCCTGACCTTCACCCCCTGCGTGCTGCCCATGCTGCCGATCCTCTCTGGGGTGGTGCTGCGCGGCCAGGTCGGTGGCTGGCGCGGCCTGTCCCTGTCGCTGGCCTACGTGCTGCCGATGGCCGCCAGCTTCGCCGTGCTCGGCGCGCTGATGGGCGTATTCGGCGCCAGTCTCAACCTGCAGGCACGCCTGCAGTCGGCCTGGGTGCTGGTGCCCTTCGCGCTGTTCTTCGTGCTGTTCGCCCTGGCCATGTTCGGCCTGTTCGAGCTGAAGCTGCCCCAGGCCCTGGGCAATCGCCTGAACAGCCTCGCCAACCGCACCCGGGGCGGCTCGCTGCTGGGCGCCGCGGTGCTCGGCGTGCTCTCCAGCCTGCTGGTATCGCCCTGCGTATCGGCGCCGCTGGCCGGCGCCTTGCTGTACATCAGCGCCAGCGGCGATGCCCTGGGCGGGGCATTGAAACTGTTCGCCCTCGGCCTGGGCATGGGCGCCCCCCTGCTGCTGGTGGCCACCGGTGGCGCGGCCTGGCTGCCCAAGAGCGGCCCCTGGTTGAACACGGTCAAGAACGCCATCGGCGTGCTCCTGCTGGGCCTGGCCATCGGCCTGCTCAGCCGCGTGCTGCCTGGCCCCGTGACACTGCTGCTGGTCGGCCTGCTGGCCGCCGGGGTGGCGCTGTTCCTCGGCGCCCTGGAATTCGTGGTCAAGACGCCCCGCCAGCGCCTGGCGCAATTGCTCGGCCTGGCCCTGCTGGTCTATGCCCTGGCCTGCTGGTACGGCGCCTTGAGCGGTCGCGGCGACCCACTGCGCCCGCTGCCACCCCCCACGCCCGCGAGCAGCGCCGGTAACCCGGCCGCCAGCACGGCCAGCGCCTGGCAGACCCTCAGCACGCCCGCGGCGCTGGATGCCGCCCTGGCCGAGGCCAAGGCCGCCGGCCAGCCGGTGCTGCTGGACTGGTACGCCGACTGGTGCATCAGTTGCAAGGTGATCGAGCACGAAGTGCTCAATGCCCCGCAGGTCCAAGCGCAACTGGGCGCCTTCAAGCTGCTGCGCTTCGATATCACCGAGAGCAACGCCCAGCAACGCGCCCTGCTCGACCGCTACCAGCTGTTCGGCCCACCGGCCCTGTTGTTCTTTGCAGCGAACGGCAGCGAAATGACCGCTGATCGGGTCATTGGCGAGATAAATGCCACGGAATTTGCCAATCATCTGGTGCGCGTGCGCAGCGATCTGGGTCTATAACTTCCCGCGAGGCGGGATTTTTCATTGCAGCGGTGACCAGATTTAATCATCTGGTCACATACTTTGCGCGAACCTCGGACATCGTGCTGCGTATTGCCGGGAACTGGACACTCCTCTGCTCTTGCGGCATAGTCGCCGCGCTATGTCGTATTGCCCTACAAAATCAAGGAATCCGCAGATGGCGACCCTACTGGTGCTGCACGGCCCCAACCTCAACCTGCTCGGTACCCGCGAACCGGGCCACTACGGCGCCGTGACCCTGGCCCAGATCAACCAGGACCTGGAGCAGCGTGCCCGCGCCGCCGGTCACCACCTGCAATACCTGCAGAGCAATGCCGAGTACGAACTGATCGACCGCATCCACGCCGCCCGCAACGAAGGCGTGGACTTCATCCTGATCAATCCGGCGGCGTTCACCCACACCAGCGTCGCATTACGTGACGCATTGCTCGCGGTGAGCATCCCATTCATCGAAGTGCACCTCTCGAACGTGCACAAACGCGAACCGTTCCGTCATCACTCCTACTTCTCCGATGTCGCCGTAGGGGTGATCTGCGGCCTGGGCGCCACCGGCTACCGGTTGGCCCTGGAGTCTGCGCTGGAATACCTGGCTGCCAACGCACAGCCCTGATGACACAAGGCCTCGGCCCCTTCGGGCCGGGGTTTGGAAAAACGTTTTCGACACGTTTTCAATTACGTCCCCGACCGAACCTTGGGAGTTGATGATTAATGGATATCCGTAAAGTCAAGAAGCTGATCGAACTGCTGGAAGAGTCTGGCATCGACGAACTGGAGATCAAGGAAGGCGAAGAGTCCGTTCGCATCAGCCGTCACAGCAAGACCCCGGCCGGCCAGCAGTTCTTCGCCGCCCCGGCGCCGGTCGCCGCGCCCGTGGCCGCTGCCGTAGCCCCGGTTGCCGCCGCGCCGGTCGCCGAAGCCGCTGCCGCCGCACCGGCCCTCAAAGGCACCGTGGTTCGCTCGCCGATGGTCGGCACCTTCTACCGCAAGCCTTCGCCGACCTCGGCCAACTTCGCCGAAGTCGGTCAGACCGTGAAGAAAGGCGATACCCTGTGCATCGTCGAAGCCATGAAGATGATGAACCACATCGAAGCCGATGTCGGCGGTGTCATCGACGCCATCCTGGTGGAAGACGGTCAGCCGGTTGAGTTCGACCAGCCGCTGTTCACCATCGTTTGAACCGCGGAGAGCCTGCGATGTTGGAAAAAGTTCTGATCGCCAACCGCGGCGAAATTGCCCTGCGTATCCTGCGTGCCTGCAAGGAACTGGGTATCAAGACCGTCGCCGTACACTCCACGGCCGACCGCGAGCTGATGCACCTGGGCCTGGCTGACGAGTCCGTGTGCATCGGCCCGGCGTCGTCCCGCGAATCCTACCTGCACATCCCGGCGATCATCGCCGCTGCCGAAGTGACGGGCGCCACCGCCATCCACCCAGGCTACGGCTTCCTCGCCGAGAACGCCGACTTCGCCGAACAGGTGGAGAAATCCGGCTTCGCCTTCATCGGCCCGAAAGCCGACACCATCCGCCTGATGGGCGACAAGGTCTCGGCCAAGGACGCGATGATCAAGGCCGGCGTGCCGACCGTGCCGGGCTCCGACGGCCCGCTGCCGGAAGACGAGGAAACCGCGCTGGCGATCGCCCGCGAGGTAGGCTACCCGGTGATCATCAAGGCCGCCGGTGGCGGTGGTGGTCGCGGCATGCGCGTGGTGCACAAGGAAGAAGACCTGATCGCCGCGGCCAAGCTGACTCGCAACGAAGCCGGTGCCGCCTTCGGCAACCCGATGGTCTACCTGGAGAAGTTCCTGACCAACCCACGCCACGTGGAAGTCCAGGTGCTTTCCGACGGCCAGGGCAACGCCATCCACCTGGGCGACCGTGACTGCTCCCTGCAGCGCCGTCACCAGAAGGTGCTGGAAGAAGCCCCGGCCCCGGGCATCGACGAGGACGCCCGCCAGGAAGTGTTCGCCCGCTGCGTGCAGGCGTGCATCGAGATCGGCTACCGCGGTGCCGGTACCTTCGAGTTCCTGTACGAGAACGGTCGTTTCTACTTCATCGAGATGAACACCCGCGTTCAGGTCGAGCACCCGGTCTCGGAGATGGTCACCGGTATCGACATCGTCAAGGAGATGCTCAGCATCGCCGCTGGCAACAAGCTGTCGATCCGCCAGGAAGACGTGGTCATCCGTGGCCACTCGCTGGAGTGCCGGATCAACGCCGAGGACCCGAAGAAGTTCATCCCGAGCCCAGGTACCGTCAAGCACTTCCATGCTCCGGGCGGCAATGGCGTGCGTGTCGACTCGCACCTGTACAGCGGTTACTCGGTCCCGCCGAACTACGACTCGCTGATCGGCAAGCTGATCACCTACGGCAAGGACCGCGACGAAGCCATGGCGCGCATGCGCAATGCCCTGGACGAGATCGTGGTCGACGGCATCAAGACCAACATCCCGCTGCACCGTGACCTGGTGCGCGATGAAGGTTTCTGCAAAGGTGGCGTCAACATCCACTACCTCGAGCACAAACTGGCCAACCAGGAGTGATCGTGCGTGTGAGGTGACAGAACCCCGGCCTGGTGCCGGGGTTCTTTTTTAGCGGCAAGCGACAAGAAAAACCAGGCGGCCCCCTAACCTTTCATCCGGGGCATCTCGATCCGGTGCTCGTGGACCCGTCGATACAGGGTCGCCCGCGAGATTCCCAGGGCCCGTGCCGCCTCCGCCGGCTTCCAGCGATGGCGAATCAGGGCATCGAGCAAGGCTTGGCGTGCTGGGCTGGAGATTGCCGCTTCAGTGGAGGGCGCGTACCCACTACGCACCTCCTCGGGCAGATCCTCCAGCCCTACCTGGCCGCCCTCGCACACCGCGCAGGCATAGCGCAGCACTTGCCGCAACTGCCGCAGGTTGCCCGGCCAGCGATAGGTCAACAGCGCCTCCAGCGCCGCATCGGCCAGCACCACCTCGACGCCGCACGCCTCGGCCTCCTCCGCCAGCAACCGGTGGATCAGCCCCAGTCGGTCCTCCCGCTCGCGCAGCGGCGGTAATTCGAAACGTGCGTTGGCCAGGCGGAAATACAAGTCCTCGCGAAAGCGCCCTTCGGCCACCATCGCCGCCAGGTCGCGGTGGGTCGCGCAGATCACCTGGATATCCACCCGCTCACGGCGCGCCGCCCCCAACGGCGCTACCTCGCCCTCGGCCAGCACTCGCAGCAAGCGGGTCTGCAAGTTAAGCGGCATGTCGCCGATTTCATCGAGGAACAAGGTGCCGCCATCGGCCTGTTGCAGCAGCCCCTGCATGCCCTTGCTCGACGCACCGGTGAACGCACCGGCCACGTAGCCGAACAGTTCGCTCTCGATCAGGCTCTCGGGTATCGCCGCGCAGTTCAGGGTGACGAACGGCCCGTCGCGGCGCTGGCTCTGCTGGTGCAACTGGCGGGCGAAGACCTCCTTGCCGGCGCCGGTCTCGCCCAGTACCAGCACCGCCAGGTTGCAATCCTTCACCCGCGTGGCCAGGCGCAGGTGCTGTTCGATGCGCGCATCCTGGGCCTGGCGCGGCGGCACTGCCCGGCTACGCCGTTGCGGTGCGCTGACCCGCCCATAGAGGCCGCCCCAACCTGGCAGGCGTTGTGCCGAGGCATCGCTGGCGCGGCGCAGTTGGTCGAGGTCGAACACCTCGCCGATATGCGCGGGCAAGCGGCCATGCTGCGCGAGCAGGCGCTGGCGGGCCAGGCTGTTGATCGCCTGCAGGCGGCCGTCGGCATCCCAGGCCAGCAGGTAGTCCGGCTGGCTCTCCACGTAGCCCGGCGTGCCATGGGCGCGCATCACCCAATGGCCCTGGGCGCTGTGCATGAAGAAGGCGTTCTCGATCTCCCGTGCGGTCTGCTCCACCAACTGGCGGATCAGGTGCTGGCTGCGCCGGTCGTCGGGCGACTGCAGGGCGGAAACATCCACCACCCCGAGCAGTTCGCCATGGGGGTCGAACACCGGCGCCGCGGTGCAGGTCAGGCCGATGAAGGCGGCGCGAAAATGGTCGCGCTTGTGCACCGTGACCGGGGCCTTGCTGGTCAGCACCGCCGCCACCCCGCAGGTACCCTCCTCGCCCTCCGACCAGCAGGTGCCCAGGTACAGCCCGGCCTTGCGGCAGTCGTTGCGGATCGCCGACTCCACCCGATAGTCGATGGTGCGCCCCAGAGCGTCGGTGAGCAGCACGCAATAGTCGGCGCCGCGCACCCGCTCATGCAACCGCGCCACCGCATCGCTGGCGATGCGCAGGAACAGCTCGGCGCGTTCGCGGCATTCGTTGAGCAGTGTCTGGGAAAGGATGCGCGGGCCCTGCAAGGAGCCCGGGTCGAGGCGGTACAACTCCATGGAGCGGCGCCACGAGTCGAGGATCAGCGTCGGCACCGGGGCCTGGGGCAGGCGATCGGCGTTCTTCAGCACCCGGCTGACGCAATCGACATGGGCTCGGGAGTTCGCGGCAAGCATTGGGGCCCTCCGGTTCTCGTGTTCTTGTCGTTGTGCGGCCATTAAGCGCCTCCACGGATTGTCCGACAAGCGCCGCGTGATCACCGGTGCGCTTGAGACGCAGCGTCTCAGTGTCTCGCCGGCGCCCCCGCCCGGCTGGCACCCGGCGTCTCGCCTGGCACCGCCCAGGCTTCGCCTGCAACCCTGCCGGATCGCTCTGCCACGCGCCTTACAGGCAGCCCAGGCAAACCTGGCACCGCGCTTGCTCAAGCCCTGGCAAACAAGAAAACGAGGTGCGCCATGCCGCAACCCGCCCCGACCATCGGCATCATCGCCAACCCAGCGTCCGGTCGCGACCTGCGTCGCCTGACCGCCAATGCCGGGCTGTACTCCAGTACCGACAAGGCCTCGGCCATCCAGCGCCTGCTCGCGGCCTTCGGCGCCACCGGCATCGCCCGGGTGCTGCTGCCCACCGACATGACCGGTATCGCCGCCGCCGTGCTCAAGGCCAGCCTCGGCCCGCTGGCCCGTGACCAGCACTGGCCCACCCTGGAAGTCCTCGACCTGCCACTGACCCAGACCGTCGCCGACACCCGCCTGGCCACCCGCCAGATGGTCGAGCGCGGCGTGGCGATGATCGCCGTGCTCGGTGGCGACGGGACCCACAAGGCCGTGGCTGCCGAGGCTGGCGACGTGCCCTTGCTGACCTTGTCCACCGGCACCAACAACGCCTTTCCCGAACTGCGCGAGGCCACCAGCGCGGGCCTGGCCGGCGGCCTGCAGGCCAGCGGCCAGATCCCCGCCGGCATCGGCCTGCGCCGCAACAAGCGGCTGCTGGTGCGCGTGCCCGAACAGGGCCTGTGCGAGTGGGCGCTGGTGGAGGTCGCCGTGTCGCCCCAGCGCTTCATCGGTGCCCGCGCCCTCAGCCGCAGCGAAGACCTGGCCGAAGTCTTCGCCTGTTTCGCCGAACCCCATGCCATCGGCCTGTCGGCCCTGTGCGGGCTGTGGTGCCCGGTGTCGCGCCACGACCCGCACGGTGCCTGGGTGCGTCTCGAGGCCGACAGCGCACAGGCCCTGCTCGCCCCGCTGGCCCCCGGCCTGCTGCAGGGCTGCGGCATCAGCGCCTCGGGCCCGCTCGAAGCCGGCGTGGCCTACCCCCTGGCCCTGACCAGCGGCACCTTGGCCCTGGACGGCGAACGGGAGATCGAGTTCGCCGAGCACGACACCCCGACCATCACCCTCGACCCCCACGGCCCCCTGACCGTGGATGTCGAGGCCGTGCTGGCCCATGCCGCCCGTCATCACCTGCTGGTCGTCCCCCGCGACCACCGGCGCCCCGCTGCACCCCCGTGTTGAGACAACCCTGGAGAACAACAAGATGTCCACTCACCTCAGTTCCGAGCAGTTGCTGCATGCCTATGAAGTGATGCGCACCATCCGCACCTTCGAAGAACGCCTGCACGTCGAGTTCGCCACCGGCGAGATCCCCGGCTTCGTCCACCTGTATGCCGGCGAGGAAGCCTCCGCCGCCGGGGTCATGGCCCACCTGCGCGACAGCGACTGCATTGCCTCGACCCACCGCGGCCACGGCCACTGCATCGCCAAGGGCGTCGACGTGTACGGCATGATGGCCGAGATCTACGGCAAGAAGACCGGCGTGTGCGGCGGCAAGGGTGGCTCCATGCACATCGCCGACCTGGAGAAGGGCATGCTCGGTGCCAACGGCATCGTCGGTGCCGGCGCCCCCTTGGTGGCCGGCGCCGCCCTGGCCGCCAAGATCAAGGGCCGCGACGATGTGTCGGTGGCCTTCTTCGGCGACGGAGCCTCCAACGAAGGCGCGGTGTTCGAGGCGATGAACCTGGCCTCGATCATGAACCTGCCGTGCATCTTCGTCGCCGAGAACAACGGCTACGCCGAGGCCACGGCCTCGACCTGGTCGGTGGCGTGCGATCACATCGCCGACCGCGCCGCCGGCTTCGGCATGCCTGGCGTGACCATCGACGGCTTCGACTTCTTCGCCGTGCACGAGGCCGCTGGCGCCGCCATCGAGCGCGCCCGCGCCGGGCAAGGGCCGTCGCTGATCGAGGTCAAGCTCAGCCGCTACTACGGCCACTTCGAAGGCGACGCCCAGACCTACCGGGCCCCGGACGAGGTGAAGAACCTGCGTGAAAGCCGAGACTGCCTGCTGCAGTTTCGCCACAAGACCACCCACGCCGGCCTGCTGACCCTCGACCAGCTCGATGCCATCGACGCCCGTGTCGAGGCCCTGATCGACGACGCCGTGCGCCGCGCCAAGTCCGACCCCAAGCCGCAGCCCGCCGACCTGCTCAGCGACGTCTACGTCGCCTACCCCTGAGCCCGCCCGACAAGAACAAGCAGGAGAACCACCATGGCAAGAAAGATCAGCTACCAGCAGGCCATCAACGAGGCGCTGGCCCAGGAAATGCGCCGTGACAGCACGGTATTCATCATTGGCGAGGACGTGGCCGGCGGCGCCGGTGCGCCAGGCGAGGACGATGCCTGGGGCGGCGTGCTGGGCGTGACCAAGGGGCTGTACCACCAGTTCCCCGGCCGGGTACTGGATGCACCGCTGTCGGAGATCGGCTACGTGGGGGCCGCCGTCGGCGCCGCGACCCAGGGCCTGCGCCCGGTGTGCGAACTGATGTTCGTCGACTTCGCCGGTTGCTGCCTGGACCAGATCCTCAATCAAGCAGCCAAGTTCCGCTACATGTTCGGCGGCAAGGCCGTGACCCCGCTGGTGCTGCGCACCATGTACGGCGCCGGCCTGCGCGCGGCGGCCCAGCACTCGCAGATGCTCACCTCGCTGTGGACGCACATCCCAGGCCTGAAGGTGGTCTGCCCCTCCTCGCCATACGACGCCAAGGGGCTGCTGATCCAGGCGATCCGCGACAACGACCCGGTGATCTTCTGCGAGCACAAGCTGCTCTACGGCATGCAAGGCGAGGTCCCGGAAGAGGTCTACAGCGTGCCCTTCGGCGAAGCCAACTTCCTGCGCGATGGCGACGACGTGACCCTGGTGACCTACGGGCGGATGGTCCACGTGGCGCTGGAGGCGGCCAATAACCTGGCCCGCCAGGGCATCGACTGCGAAGTGCTGGACCTGCGCACCACCAGCCCGCTGGATGAAGACAGCATCCTCGAAAGCGTGGAGAAGACCGGCCGCCTGGTGGTGATCGACGAAGCCAACCCGCGCTGCTCCATGGCCACCGACATCAGTGCGCTGGTGGCGCAGAAGGCCTTCGGCGCCCTCAAGGGGCCGATCGAGATGGTCACCGCACCGCATACCCCGGTGCCCTTCTCCGATGCCCTGGAAGACCTGTACATCCCCGACGCGGCGAAGATCGAGACCGCCGTACGCAAGGTGATCGAAGCCGCGAGGAGTGCCGCATGAGCCAGATCCATACGCTGACCATGCCCAAGTGGGGCCTGTCGATGACCGAGGGCCGGGTCGACACCTGGCTCAAGCAGGAAGGCGATGAAATCAACAAGGGCGACGAAGTGCTGGACGTCGAGACCGACAAGATCAGCAGCAGCGTCGAAGCCCCGTTCAGCGGCGTGCTGCGCCGCCAGGTGGCCAGGCCCGACGAGACCCTGCCGGTGGGCGCCCTGCTCGCCGTGGTGGTGGAGGGCGAGGCCCAGGAGTCCGAGATCGACGCCGTGGTGCAACGCTTCCAGGCCGAGTTCGTCGCCGAGGGCGGCGGCGAGCAGGCCCAGGGGCCGGCTCCGCAGAAGGCTGAGGTCGGTGGCCGCCTGCTGCGCTGGTTCGAGCTGGGCGAAGGCGGCACGCCGCTGGTGCTGGTGCACGGGTTCGGTGGCGACCTCGACAACTGGCTGTTCAACCACCCGGCCCTGGCTGCCGAGCGCCGGGTCATCGCCCTCGACCTGCCTGGCCATGGCGAATCGGCCAAGGCCCTGCAACGGGGCGACCTGGATGAACTGAGCGAAACCGTGCTGGCCCTGCTCGATCACCTGGACATCCCCCGCGCCCATCTGGTCGGCCACTCCATGGGCGGCGCGGTGAGCCTGAACGTCGCGCGCCTGGCGCCGCAGCGGGTGGCCAGCCTGGGCCTGATCGCCAGCGCGGGGCTTGGCCAGGCGATCAACGGCCGGTACCTGCAAGGCTTCGTCGAGGCCGGCAACCGCAACGCGCTCAAGCCGCAGATGAGCCAACTGTTCGCCGACCCGGGGCTGGTGACCCGGCAAATGCTCGAGGACATGCTCAAGTTCAAGCGCCTGGAGGGCGTCGACACGGCCCTGCGCCAGTTGGCGGCGGCCATCGCCGACGGCGACCGGCAGCGCCACGACCTGCGCGGCGTGCTGGGCCAGTTGCCGGTGCTGGTGGTCTGGGGCAGCGAGGACGCGATCATCCCGGCCAGCCATGCCGAGGGGCTGGAGGCGGAGGTCGTGGTGATCCCGGGGGTGGGGCACATGGTGCAGATGGAAGCGGCGGAGCAGGTCAACCAGCAGGTGCTGGCGTTCCTGCGCAAGCACTGAGTGTGCCGGGGGCCGCTGCGCGGCCCATTCGCGGGCAAGCCCGCTCCCACAGGTTCACCGCTGCCCGTGAGAGCGGCGCTGTGCCTGTGGGAAGATTACCCAGCCCATCGGGCTGCGCTGTCGCGCAGAGAACAGGGACCGAATGGGCAACACAGCCTGTGTGGGAGCGGGCTTGCCCGCGAATGGGTCGCGAAGCGGCCCCAGCGATCTCAACCTTGTCAGACATTTCCGAACTTGGAACCAAACACTTCAGCCCACCATGTCTGGCGAACTATCCTACGCAACTGCCGGAAACCGCCGCATTGTTAGGGCAATACCATGGGGATAACTTCACCGGGTCGTCACATTTGGCGACCGGGTGTGAGAAACCCGACCTGCACTGCTACGGCATCGCTTCATGGCAGCCATGCGCGGGCAGACTTCGGTCTGGCCGGGTTTCCAGTGCACCGGTTTTCTCACCCCGCGTACGGCTGCCACCTTTGTCCGTGAGAAAGATCCAGGTGGTCGCTCCTGCCACGCACTGGAGATCCATCATGAAGAAGACCGTCCCCGACCCGCCCCATCTTGCCCATCCCATCCCCCTCAACGACGCCCCAGCCCCGAAAGCCTGCTCGACCGCCGGCCGCGAAACCTTCATGGAACTGTTCCGTATCCAACCCGGCGTCCCTCTCGAACATGCCCTCTGCGAGCTGTCGGTGCTGCTGGGTTGCATCCGCCACCTGTCCACCGAGGCGGAGATGGAAGGCGACCTGATCGCCGGCAGCGCCGCGCGGATTCTCAGCGGCTTCGCCAAGGCACTGATCGACGACATCGAGCGCGGGATGCACCGGCACCCCTGACCAGGCGCTGCCCTCCCGGCCGCGGCGCGGCCCATTGCCCGCGCCCGGCCAAACCGTCCTGCACAAACCCCACGCACTCAAGTAAACTGCCAGGCTTCGCGCAGCCCTGGGCTGCCCCTGTCGATTTACCAAAGGTGCCCGCCATGCCCTGGCTGCAAGTACGCCTGGCCATCAGCCCGGAACAAGCCGAAACCTACGAAGACGCCCTGCTCGAAGTCGGTGCCGTCTCGGTGACCTTCATGGACGCCGAGGACCAGCCCATTTTCGAACCGGACCTCAACACCACCCCGCTGTGGTCGCACACCCATCTGCTGGCCCTGTTCGAGGCCGATGCCGAGCCTGAGCAGGTGTTCGCCCACCTGCGCCTGCTGACCGGCGCCGAGCTGCCGGAGCACCACGCCGAGGTGATCGAGGACCAGGACTGGGAACGCAGCTGGATGGACAACTTCCAGCCCATGCGCTTCGGCCGCCGCCTGTGGATCGTCCCGAGCTGGCACGAGGCCCCGGAAAAGGACGCGGTGAACCTGCTCCTGGACCCGGGCCTGGCCTTCGGCACCGGCACCCACCCGACCACCGCCCTGTGCCTGGAGTGGCTCGACGGCCAGCAGCTCGAAGGCACCCAGGTGCTGGACTTCGGTTGCGGCTCGGGCATCCTGGCCATCGCCGCCCTGCTGCTGGGCGCCCGCGAGGCAGTGGGCACCGACATCGACGTGCAAGCCCTGGAGGCCTCGCGTGACAACGCCGGGCGCAATGACATCGCCGACCAGCGGCTGGCCCTGTACCTGCCCGAACAGATGCCGGCCCTGCAGGCCGACGTGCTGGTCGCCAACATCCTCGCCGGCCCTCTGGTTTCGCTAGCCCCGCAGTTGTCCGGCCTGGTCCGCCCCGGTGGCCTGCTGGCGCTCTCCGGCATCCTCGCCGAACAAGGTGAGGAAGTGGCCGCCGCCTATGCCGCCGACTTCGAGCTCGACCCGATCGTCGAGCGCGACGGCTGGGTGCGCATCAGTGGTCGCCGCCGCCCGGCAGGCCTAGAATAAATCCCTGCACCAGCCCTCCGGATCGCCGCATGACCGACAGTTTCGTCACCCAGTGCCCGCATTGCCAGACCAGCTTTCGCGTCACCCACCACCAGTTGAGCGTGGCCCGTGGCGTGGTGCGCTGCGGCCACTGCCTGCAGGTGTTCAATGCCGCCAAGCAACTGTTGGAGCAGAACCGCGCCGCAGGCGCGCAAGCGGCTCCGGCCCCGGCTGCAGCGCCAGCGCCAGAGCCAACACCTGAGCCGGCCAGCCAGCGCCCGGTCGTGGACCAGGAGGACTGGACCCTCACGGCGCAGGCGCTGGATGACCTCGACCTGGACCAGGAGCTGGCCCGCCTCGAACAACGCGATACCCCAGCCGAACGCCAGGAGGCCCCACGCGCCGAGGCCTTGCAGGCCCGCCGCGACGCCCCCGACGACGAAGCGCACAGCGACGCCCCCTTCGGCACCGCGACCGACGAGCAGCCCGACCTGCACCCTGTCGACGAGCCCGCCCCCGTACTGGTCGAACAGGAAGACCTCGACCTGGAGCCAGCACCGGGCGATCGCACCGAGCCGACCCTGGGCAGCAACCTGGACCTGGACGACGAAGAGCCCCACACCTTCACCCCGCTTTCCGACCCGCGGGGCGAACACTTGTCGACCGACGACGAAGTCCCGCAAATGGGGCTTTCGGCACTGGACGACGAGGAACGTGGCCTCCATCTGTCGGCGCACGACGACGATGACGATGCCCGCCACCTGCCCGACGAACGGCTGGAGCCGGGGCTGGCCGCCCGGCCCGAGCGCCCGACGCGCAAGGAGCCGTTGGTACACGTGGTCGACGACCCGTTGCAGCTCGACTGGCACAAGCCCCGCCCCAACTGGGCCAAGCGCCTGCTGTGGGGCGTGCTGACCCTGCTGGCCGCTGGCCTGCTGGCGTTCCAGTACGTCTGGTACCACTTCGACGAGATGGCCCGCCAGGACCAGTACCGCCCCTGGTTCCAGCAACTGTGCCCGCTGCTCGGCTGCCAGGTGCCGACCCGCGTGGACATCTCGCGGATCAAGAGCAGCAACCTGGTGGTGCGCAGCCACCCGGACTTCAAGGGTGCGCTGATCGTCGATGCGATCATCTACAACCGCGCGCCCTTCGCCCAGCCGTTCCCGCTGTTGGAGCTGCGTTTCGCCGACCTCAACGGCCAGCTCATCGCCAGCCGTCGCTTCAAGCCCAGCGAGTACCTCTCGGGCGAGTTGGCCGGGCGCGGCGAGATGCCCAGCCAGACCCCGATCCACATCGCCCTCGACATCCTCGACCCCGGCCCCAAGGCGGTGAACTACAGCCTCAGCTTCCGCTCCCCCGAATAAGCCGCAAGCTGCAAGAAAAAGCGCACCGAGCCTCGGCTTACGGTCTCTTGCAGCCCTCATAAGCGACGAGCTGCAGGCCTCGCGAGAAAGCGCACGGTGCTCCGGCCCCCGCTCTCTTGCCGCTTGAAGCGCGCAGCTTGCAGCTTTCGCTATAAGCCTCGAGCTGTTCAGATTTTATCCAAATCCATCTTTATCCGGTCACCGAGAGCGGGTATCATGCCAACCCTTTTTCGGACTCCAATGATTCGGCCCCACAACAGGGAACACCTATGTCGGCGGTACGCATCGGCCCTTATACACTGCGAAACAACCTGATCCTCGCGCCCATGGCCGGGGTCACGGACCAACCTTTGCGCACGCTCTGCCAACGCCTGGGGGCGGGCATGGTGGTGTCGGAGATGGTGACCAGCGACATGAGCCTGTGGAACAGCCGCAAGTCGCGCCTGCGCCGCATCCACGAAGGTGATCCCGAGCCACGCTCGGTACAGATCGCCGGTGGCGATGCGCAGATGCTGGCGGCCGCGGCCCGGGCCAACGTCGAAGCCGGCGCCCAGATCATCGACATCAACATGGGCTGCCCGGCGAAAAAAGTCTGCAACAAAGCCGCAGGCTCTGCTTTATTGAGAGATGAAGCCTTGGTCAGCGAGATCCTCCATGCCGTCGTCGGCGCCGTGGAGGTCCCGGTGACCCTGAAGATCCGCACCGGCTGGGACCGGGCGAACAAGAACGGCCTGAACGTGGCGAAGATCGCCGAACAGGCCGGCATCCAGGCGCTTGCGGTGCATGGCCGCACACGCGCCGACCTGTATACCGGCGAAGCCGAATACGACACCATCGCTGCCATCAAGCAAGCGGTGTCGATCCCGGTTTTCGCCAACGGCGACATTACCTCGCCAGAAAAGGCCCGGGCGGTGCTGGACGCCACCGGTGCCGACGGCCTGCTGATCGGCCGTGCCGCCCAGGGGCGGCCGTGGATCTTCCGCGAGATCGAGCATTACCTGCGCACGGGCGAGCATCTGCCAGCCCCGGGGCTGGAAGAAGTGGAACGCATTCTGCTGGAGCACCTGGCCGCGCTGCATGCCTTCTATGGCGATGTGATGGGTGTACGTATCGCCCGCAAGCACGTTGGCTGGTACCTGGCGACACGACCTGGCGGCAAGGAGTTTCGCGGCCGGTTCAACGCTTTGGAAGACACACAAGCGCAGTGCGCCAACGTTCGCGCGTTTTTCCGCGAGCGTCGACAGAGCCTTGAGACAGAGGACGGACAAGGGGTGGCCGCATGACGATGATGACCGAGACTTTAGTGAGTGGAACAACGCCCGTGAGCGACAACGCCAATCTCAAGCAGCACCTCAACACGCCGAGCGAGGAGGGCCAGACCCTGCGCGACAGCGTGGAGAAGGCGCTGCACAACTATTTCGCCCACCTGGAAGGCGCCACCGTCACCGACGTCTACAACCTGGTGCTCTCGGAAGTCGAGGCGCCGCTGCTCGAAAGCGTGATGAACTACGTCAAGGGCAACCAGACCAAGGCCAGCGAGATGCTCGGGCTCAACCGTGGCACCCTGCGCAAGAAGCTCAAGCAGTACGACCTGTTGTAAAGCCAGAATCCCAATCAGAAAAGGCGGCTCCCCTAAAGAGGCGCCTTTTTTGCTGAATCCACCGCGTTATGGAATCCGAAATGACCGACCAGACTACCCGCCTGCCGATCCGCCGCGCCCTGATCAGCGTCTCCGACAAGACCGGGATCCTCGAGTTCGCCCGTGAGCTGCAACAGCTCGGCGTCGAGATCCTGTCCACCGGCGGTACCTACAAGCTGCTCAAGGACAACGGCGTGAACGCGGTGGAAGTGGCCGACTACACCGGCTTCGCCGAAATGATGGACGGCCGGGTCAAGACCCTGCATCCGAAGATCCACGGCGGCATCCTCGGCCGGCGCGGCATCGACGACGCCATTATGAACGAGCACGGCATCAAGCCGATCGACCTGGTCGCCGTCAACCTGTACCCCTTCGAGGCGACCATCGCCAAGCCCGGCTGCGACCTGCCGACCGCCATCGAGAACATCGACATCGGCGGCCCGACCATGGTCCGTTCGGCGGCCAAGAACCACAAGGACGTGGCCATCGTGGTCAACGCCAGCGACTACGCCCAGGTCCTGGAAAACCTCAAGGCCGGTGGCCTGACCTACGCCCAGCGCTTCGACCTGATGCTCAAGGCCTTCGAGCACACCGCTGCCTACGACGGCATGATCGCCAACTACATGGGCACCATCGACCAGTCGAAGGACACCCTGTCCACCGAAGGCCGCAGCGAATTCCCGCGCACCTTCAACAGCCAGTTCGTCAAGGCCCAGGAAATGCGCTACGGCGAGAACCCGCACCAGAGCGCGGCGTTCTACGTCGAGGCCCGCAAGGGCGAGGCCAGCGTCTCCACCGCCCTGCAGTTGCAAGGCAAGGAACTGTCGTTCAACAACGTGGCCGACACCGACGCCGCGCTGGAGTGCGTCAAGAGCTTCGTCAAGCCGGCCTGCGTGATCGTCAAGCATGCCAACCCGTGCGGCGTGGCCGTGGTCCCCGAGGACGAGGGCGGCATCCGCAAGGCCTACGACCTGGCCTACGCCACCGACACCGAGTCGGCCTTTGGCGGCATCATCGCCTTCAACCGCGAGCTGGACGGTGAAACCGCCAAGGCCATCGTCGAGCGCCAGTTCGTCGAAGTGATCATCGCGCCGAAGATCTCCCAGGCCGCCCGTGACGTCGTGGCCGCCAAGCAGAACGTACGCCTGCTCGAGTGCGGCGAATGGCCAGCCGAACGCGCCGCCGGCTGGGACTTCAAGCGCGTCAACGGTGGCCTGCTGGTGCAGAGCCGCGATATCGGCATGATCACCGCCGATGACCTGAAGATCGTCACCAAGCGCGCCCCGACCGAGCAGGAAATCCACGACCTGGTGTTCGCCTGGAAAGTGGCCAAGTTCGTCAAGTCCAATGCCATCGTGTACGCCAAGCAGCGCCAGACCATCGGCGTCGGCGCCGGCCAGATGAGCCGCGTCAACTCCGCCCGCATCGCCGCCATCAAGGCCGAGCACGCCGGCCTGCAGGTACAGGGCGCGGTCATGGCCTCGGACGCCTTCTTCCCGTTCCGTGACGGCATCGACAATGCGGCTAAAGTGGGTATCAGCGCTGTCATCCAGCCAGGTGGCTCGATGCGTGATGCCGAGGTGATCGCCGCGGCCGACGAAGCCGGTATCGCCATGGTGTTCACCGGCATGCGCCACTTCCGCCACTAAGTTGTTACGCGGATCTCCGGGCTGGTGGTGGAGCTTGTGGGAGCGGGCTTGCCCGCGAATGCGGCGGTGAAGGCACCATCGTATTCGCGGGCAAGCCCGCTCCCACAGAGATCCCCGCCAGCATGGAGATCCCCTGAATTCAGCGTCATCGAGGTTTTGACATGAAAGTTTTGATCATCGGCAGCGGCGGCCGTGAGCACGCCCTGGCCTGGAAAGTCGCCCAGGACCCTCGGGTCGAGAAGGTCTACGTTGCCCCGGGCAACGCCGGTACCGCCACCGAAGCCAAGTGCGAGAACGTCGCCATCGACGTCACCGCCCTGGAGCAACTGGCCGACTTCGCCGAGAAGAACGTGCAGATGACCATCGTCGGCCCCGAGGCGCCGCTGGTCGCCGGTGTCGTCGACCTGTTCCGCAGCCGTGGCCTGGACTGCTTCGGCCCAACCAAGGGCGCGGCCCAGCTGGAAGGCTCCAAGGCCTTCACCAAGGACTTCCTGGCACGCCACAAGATCCCCACCGCCGACTACCAGAACTTCACCGAGATCGAGCCGGCCCTGGCCTATCTGAAGGAAAAGGGAGCGCCGATCGTCATCAAGGCCGACGGCCTGGCCGCGGGCAAGGGCGTGATCGTCGCCATGACCCTGGAAGAAGCCGAAGCCGCGGTGCGTGACATGCTCGCCGGCAACGCCTTCGGCGACGCCGGTTCGCGCGTGGTGATCGAGGAGTTCCTCGACGGCGAGGAAGCCAGCTTCATCGTCATGGTCGACGGCCACAACGTGCTGCCCATGGCCACCAGCCAGGACCACAAGCGCGTCGGCAACGCCGACACCGGCCCGAACACCGGCGGCATGGGCGCCTACTCCCCGGCCCCGGTGGTGACCCCGGACGTGCACCAGCGCGTGATGGACCAGGTGATCTGGCCGACCGTGCGCGGCATGGCCGAGGAAGGCAACGTCTACACCGGCTTCCTCTATGCCGGCCTGATGATCGACAAGGCGGGCAACCCCAAGGTCATCGAGTTCAACTGCCGTTTCGGCGACCCGGAGACCCAGCCGGTCATGCTGCGCCTGGAGTCGAGCCTGGTGCTGCTGGTCGAGGCGGCCTTCGCCAAGGCCCTGGACAAGGTCGAGGCCCAGTGGAACCCGCAGCCGAGCCTGGGCGTGGTCCTGGCCGCCGGCGGCTACCCGGGCGACTACCAGAAAGGCGCGGCGATCAGCGGCCTGGACGCCGCCGCCCAGCTGGACGGCAAGGTATTCCACGCTGGCACCGCGCTGAAGGACGGCCAGGTCGTGGCCAACGGCGGGCGCGTACTCTGCGCCACCGCCCTGGGCGACACCGTCGAGGCTGCCCAGCGCCAGGCCTACCGCCTGGCCGAGCAGATCCAGTGGGACGGCAGCTTCTACCGTACCGACATCGGCTACCGGGCCATCGCCCGCGAGCGTGGTGAGCACCAGCAGTAACCTGCACCGGATCGCCGTGCCGCCTTGGGCGCACGGCCTCCGGCTCGTCGACAGGGCCCCCGGGGGGCCTTGCCTTCGCCTTGGCGCGCCGCGCATAGTTGTTATCCGGCACATCAGCTAAGAAGGGACTTCGTCTTGCGTCGGCTTCGGATTGCCATTGCCCTGTTCGTCAGCCTGCTGACCCTGCTCTGCCTTCCTCCGGCCTCGGCCGAACCAGGTGGTGGCTGGTCCGTTCTGCTCGACGAGCAGGCCAACCTGCAATTGAGCGACGTGCGCTCCGACCGCTACCGCAACCAGTTCAGCCCCCTGCAACTGTTCGAGCTCAACGCCGCCTCTGCCGACCAGGCCCTGTGGCTGCACTACCGGCTCGAGCCCCGGGAGCAGGAGCGCCTGCTGCGCATCTTCGCCCCCGACCTGTCACGCCTGGACCTCTACGCCCTGGATGGCGAAAAACTGCTGCGCCAGCTGCACCACGGGCGCCAGGGCGGCAATGCCAGCCCCACCCTGCGCGGCAGCGACCATGTGCTGCCCCTGCCCAACAGCCCCCATGCGCTGGACATCTACGTGCGCCTGGTCTCGGAGCATCAGCTGCGCCCAGCCATCAGCCTGGAGGATGCGGCCTCGGCCGCCACCGACCAGAGCCAACCGCTGCTGTTCGGCCTGCTGTTCGGCGGGCTGGCCATGCTCATCCTGCACAACCTGATCCGTTTTCTGTACACGCGCTCCAGCACGACCCTGGTCCTGGCCCTCTACCACGGCCTGATGCTGCTCAGCGCCCTGATCCTGCTCAACCTCAGCGGCCCCTGGTGGCAGCTGTGGCACAGTGCCCAGACGCCCGCCGCCTACCTGACCCTGGTGCTGGCGGGCCTTGCCGGGCTGTACTTCACCCTGCGTTTCTTCGGCCCCTGCAGCTCGCCCAGGCTCAACCGCCTGCTGCATGGCGAAATGCTGGTCGTCGCGGTCAGCGGCCTGGTGCTGCTGTTCGTCGACACCCTGCCGCTCAACCTGATGACCTACGCCCTGCTCGCCCTCGGCAGCGTGAGCATGCTGCTGGCCAGCGCCTACCACTGGTACAAGGGCTACGGGCCGGCGCGCCTGTTCACCGTCGCCATGCTGGTGTTCAACCTCGGCGGCCTGGTGCTGCTGCCGGCCTTGCTGGGGCTCACCCGCACCTCGACGCCCTGGCTGCTGTGCATCCTCATGGGCCTGACCGTGGCCAGCGGCCTGCTGCTCAACCTGGCGGTCAGCGAACGCCTGCGCAAGATCAGCGACGAGCGTTACCGCGCCAGCCGCGCCCTGGCCGCCAGCGATGCCGAGATCAACGCCAAGGCCGAGTTCCTGGCCAAGATCAGCCACGAGATCCGCACGCCGATGAACGGTGTGCTGGGCATGACCGAGCTGCTGCTCGGCACGCCGCTGTCGGTCAAGCAGCGCGACTACGTGCAGACCATCCACAGCGCGGGCAACGAGCTGCTGACCCTGATCAACGAGATTCTCGACATTTCCAAGCTCGAGTCCCGGCAGATCGAGCTCGATGATGTGCAGTTCGACCTCAACGCGCTGATCGAGGACTGCCTCAACATCTTCCGGGCCAAGGCCGAGCAGCAGAACATCGAGCTGATCAGCTTCACCCAGCCCCAGGTGCCGCGGGTCGTCAGCGGCGACCCGACGCGCCTGCGCCAGGCCCTGTCGAGCCTGCTGGAGAACGCCCTGAAGAACACCGTGCAAGGCGAGATCCTGCTGGTGGTGGCCCTGGACCAGCGCGGCGATGTCCCGCGCCTGCGCATCGCCGTACAGGACAGCGGCGAACCGATGCCCTCGGCCGAGCGCGACGCCCTGTTGCAAGCCGAGCTGCACAGCCACCAGTTCCTCTCCAGCAGCAAGCTCGGCGGGCACCTGGGGCTGATCATCGCCAAGCAACTGATCGGCCTGATGCAGGGCGAGTTCGGCATCAAGAGCAGCACCAGCATGGGCAACACCCTCTGGCTGACCTTGCCCCTCGACCCGCTGCGCCTGGAGCAGCCGCCTGCCGACCTGGACGGCCCGCTGCGCGATGCGCGGGTGCTGGTGGTGGACGACAACGACACCTGCCGCAAGGTCCTGGTGCAGCAGTGCAGTGCCTGGGGCATGAACGTCAGCGCCGTGCCCTCGGGCAAGGAGGCCCTGGCCCTGCTGCGCACCAAGGCGCACCTGCGCGACTACTTCGATGCCGTGCTGCTGGACCAGAACATGCCCGGCATGACCGGCATGCAACTGGCGGCCAAGATCAAGGAAGACCCGAGCCTGAACCACGACATCCTGGTGGTGATGCTCACCGGCATCAGCAATGCGCCAAGCAAGATCATCGCGCGCAACGCCGGGGTCAAGCGCATCCTGGCCAAGCCGGTGGCCGGCTATACCCTCAAGACCACCCTGGCCGAAGAGCTGGCCCAGCGAGGCCGCGAGCAAGCCGCCCCACCCTCCCTGGCCGGCACGCCACCACCGCTGGACCTGCCCAGCGATTTCCGCGTGCTGGTCGCCGAGGACAACAGCATCTCGACCAAGGTCATCCGTGGCATGCTCGGCAAGCTCAACCTCGAGCCGGATACCGCCAGCAACGGCGAGGAAGCCTTGCAGGCAATGAAGGCGCGGCGCTATGACCTGGTGCTGATGGACTGCGAGATGCCGGTGCTCGACGGTTTTTCGGCCACCCAGCAACTGCGCGCCTGGGAAACCGCCAACCAGCGCCAGCGCACCCCGGTGGTGGCGCTGACCGCGCACATTCTCAGCGAGCACAAGGAGCGTGCGCGCTTGGCCGGCATGGACGGGCACATGGCCAAGCCGGTGGAGCTGTCGCAACTGCGCGAGCTGATCCAGTTCTGGGCGAGCCAGCGGGCCGCCACCTCGGACCCGTTGCAGACATCCTGAGATTCAGGGGCGCTCCCCGCGATTGCCGCGCCGCCGCTGCGACTGCTGATACACTTGCCCACACCCTCCCCGCCATGGATCCGGACCATGTTCCATGAGTTGTTCAGCGTCTACCTGAAGATGCTCGTGCTCTACAGCCCATTCTTCGTGCTGTCGTGCTTCATCAGCCTGACCCGCGGCCACTCCAGCAAGGAGCGCAAGCAACTGGCCTGGCGCGTGGCCATCGCCGTGCTGATCGCCAGCGTGCTGCTCTACCTGTTCGGGCGGGTGATCTTCGGCGTGTTCGGCATCACCGCCGACGCCTTCCGCATCGGCGCCGGCAGCGTGCTGTTCATCTCCGCCCTGGGCATGGCCCAGGGCAAGTCGGCGGTGCAGGCCGACAACGTGCAGCAGGACGTGACCATCGTGCCGCTGACCATCCCCCTGACCGTCGGCCCCGGCACCATCGGTGCGCTGCTGGTGATGGGGGTGAGCCAGCCGCACTGGGACGACAAGCTGCTGGCCATCGTCAGCATCGCCCTGGCCAGTTTCACCGTGGGCCTGGTGCTCTACCTCTCGCACCGCATCGAACGCCTGCTCGGCGACCAGGGCCTGCAGATCGTCAGCCGCCTGATGGGGCTGTTCGTCTGCGCCCTGGCGGCGCAGATCATCTTCACCGGGATCAAGGGTTACCTGGTGCCGTAGGGTACCAGCGCGGCGTGTACACCCACTGGCCGCCCCCGGCAGTCTCGAACACGCACGTGGTGGACGAGCCGACCAGCACCAGGGTGCGCATGTCGACCATCTCGGGCACCAGCTCGCCCAGGGTGACGACCCGCAGGGATTGCCCCGGCCGGCCGATGTCGCGGCCGAGCACCACGGGCGTGTGCGCAGCGCGGTGCCGACGCACGATGTCCAGCGCCTGCCCTAGCTGCCACGGCCGGGCCCGGGAGATCGGGTTGTAGAACGCCAGCACCAGGTCGGCCTGGGCCGCCAGGTCCAGGCGTTGCTCGATGATCGACCAAGGCTTGAGGTTGTCCGACAGCGACATCACGCAGAAATCGTGGCCCAGCGGTGCGCCAGCCTGGGCAGCCGTGGCCAGGGAGGCGGATACCCCCGGCAGGACCTGCAGCTCGACCCGGTGCCAGGCTGGGTCGGTGGACATGTGCAGCGCCTCGAGCACCGCGGCGGCCATGGCGAACACGCCTGGATCACCCGATGACACCACCACCACCGAGCGCCCCTGGGCCGCCAGCGCGAACGCATGGCGAGCGCGCTGCATCTCCTCGCGGTTGTCGGTGCAGTGCAGCACCTGGTCGTCGCGGAACGGGCCGGCCATGCGCACGTAGGTCTCGTAGCCGAGCACGTCCTGGGCGCGGGCCAGTTCGGCCTTGACCGCCGGCACCATCAGCTCGGCGGCGCCTGGGCCCAGGCCGATCACGGCCAGGCGACCACGCCGGCGGCCGATCCGTTCGATCGCCACCGGCGCAGCGGCGATGGCCAAGGCCAGAGCGCCGGCGCTCTCCAGGCGTGCCTGGGGCAGCGCCTCGGCGAGCATCTGCGCCGGGCTCGCCGCAGCGGGGGCGAAACGCAGGGCAACGCCCAGCGCTTGCGCAGCCTCGTGCAAGGCAGGCTCGGCCATGTCGGCTTCGCTCGCCAACAGGCAGGCCAACGCAGGTTCGGCGATGCCCGCCGCTTGCAGCGCGGCCCGCACGCGCTGCGTCAGGTCAGCGACACCGGCAGCGACAGCCACCACGACACAGCGCGAATGGATCAGCAGTTCGTCACGGCTGGCCGGGCGCGCGGCGCAGCCCACATGAATGATGCGCTGGGCGCTGTCGCTTGCCGGCAACTGCGCCTGCTCGAGCCAGGGCGCATCGCCCTCGATACGTACCGCCTCGCCCGCGAGCAGGTCGCAGACGAAACGCTTGCCCTGCTCCAGATCCGCCAGGGCATAACCCTCGGGCGGATCGAGCAGGCACGTGCCGAAGCGTAGCTCGCCACTGGTGGTGATCGCCGCTGCCACGCCCAGCGCCTCGCCGAGCACCCGGGCCATGGCGTTGACCCCGCCCAGGCCACCGAGCAGCGGCACCACGGCGCTGCCGTCCTCGGCCACCGCCAGCACCGGCGGCTCGGCGCCCTTTGCGTCCAGCATCGGGGCCAGGCTACGGATGACGATGCCCGCCGCGCACAGGGCGATGATCGGGGTGTCCTGCTGGTAGAGCTGGCGCAGGGTGTCGCCGAAGCGCAGGTACTGCACGTCGACGCCCTCGACACGGCCCTGCAGGCCATGGATCGACGCCCGTGGATAACACTGCTGGATACGCCGCGCCGTGGCCAGGCTGCCGGGGCCGAGCACGACGATGGCGGGTGCCTTGTGCATGTTCATCCCTGCCATTTTTCACCCGGCACGACGATCAGCGAGAAGTACGGCGACGACTGCGGGTCCACCTCGTCCAGCGGGACGATCTTCTGGTTGGCCATGGTCGCCCGCTCGACGTACAGCGCACGCCGCTCCAGCCCCAGCTCGCCCAGCACCTGGCGCACCTTGGGGAAGTTGCGCCCCAGCTTCATGATCACCGCCGCATCGGCATCGGCCAGGCGACGCTTGAGCTCGTCGTGGGGCAGCACGCCCGACAACACCGACAGGCTCTGGTTGCGATACACCAGCGGCGCGCCCAGCACCGAGGCGCCACCGAGCATCGAGCAGACGCCCGGCACCACCTCGGCCGGGTAGCGCTGGGCAAGGCGGTCGTGCAGGTACATATAGGAGCCATAGAAGAACGGGTCGCCCTCGCAGATCACCGCCACGTCGCGGCCAGCATCCAGGTGCGCCGCCACCTGCAGGCTGGCTTCGTCGTAGAAGTCGCTGATCACCTGCTCGTAGGACAACGGTGCCGGCAGCACCTCGGTGGTCACCGGGTAGACCAACGCCAGCAGGGTTTGCGCCGGTTGCAGGTGCGCCTCGATGATGCCGAAGGCATTGCCGCGCTTGCCCTTGGCCACGAAGTAGGCCACCACCGGCGCTTCGCGCAGCAGGCGCAGGGCCTTGACCGTGATCAACTCCGGGTCGCCGGGGCCGACGCCCAGGCCGAGCAGACGTCCACGTGGCTGCATCACTCCACCTCCGTGGCCAGGGCGTTGACGGCGGCGGCGGCCATGGCGCTGCCGCCCAGGCGGCCTTGCATGATCACGAACGGCACGCCACGGCTGTCGGCAGCGAGCATGGCCTTGGATTCGGCCGCACCGACGAAGCCCACCGGGAAGCCGAGGATCAGTGCCGGCCTGGGTGCGCCGGCGTCGAGCATCTCCAGCAGGTAGAACAGCGCGGTCGGGGCATTGCCGATCACTACCACGCTGCCCTCCAGGTGCGGGCGCCACAGTTCCAGGGCCACCGCCGAACGGGTGTTGCCCAGCTCGCGGGCCAGGTCCGGCACGCTCGGGTCGCGCAGGGTGCAGATCACCTCGTTGTGGGCCGGCAGGCGTGCGCGGGTGATGCCTTCGGCGACCATGTGCGCGTCGCAGAGGATCGGCGCGCCCTTGGCCAGGGCTTCGCGCCCGGCACGGCCAGCGCCCTCGGAGAATTGCAGGCCATCGATGGCCTCGACCATGCCGCAGGCATGGATCACCCGCACGGCGAGCTTCTCCAGGTCGGCGGGAATCCGCTCGAGACGGGCTTGCTCGCGGATGATCCGGAAGGAATTGCGATAGATCTCCTGACCATCGCGGATGTAGTCAATCATCAAGGTGCTCCGTGGGCAGGTCGAGCAGGGCGCCTGCTTCTTCTGGGGTGAGGTCGGTCGCGCGCAGCACACCGAATCCTGGCAGGCGCGCATCACGCAAATACAGGTCGTAACGGCCCGGTGCACGGGCCAGCAGGGTGGCCGGGGCGACATGGGCCACGGCGCAGGAACGGGGGCAGCCAGACAGGTGCACGCTGCCCGGGCCGCCCTGGTGCAGCAGGCCGGCGAGCACGACGGCATCGGCCTTGGTATCGGCCTGGGCCTTGGCGCAGCCACGGCTGCCGGTGCAGGCGACCAGGCGCGTCAACGGTTGCCCGGCGCTGCACAGCAGGCCCAGCGCCGCCAGTTCGGCCAGGCCCTCGTGGGCACGCGCAGGGTCGAAGCCGGGCAGCAGCAGGCTTTGCCAGGGGCTCAGGCGCAGGCTGCCATCGCCGGCCTCGCGCGCCAGCCGGGCAGCGCCGCGCAGCATGGCCGGGGTCAGTCGCCCCAAGGGCGGGGCGACGCCCAGGGCAAGGCCCTGGCGCTGGGGCAAAACACCCAGCCATTTGGCCCGGGATGCCGGGCGCCGCCAAGCGAGCACGGCCGCATCACGCCGGATAGCCAGCCCCAGCCCCGCGACGAAGGCGTCGGCCGGGCACGCATCGAGCAGATGGCGCATCCGCGACTGCTCCGGCCTCGCCAGGTCGAGGAAGCGCTCCAGCACCGCGCGAACCAGGGCCAGGCCCTGCTCCACCGGCACGGCGCCCAATGCCCGCTGCTGCGCCGGGCAACCCGCCAGGCCGAAGGCCAGCCAGGTACGCTGCTCCAGCCGCACGGCCGACAGCCATAGGTCATGGGGGTGTTCGAGCATCGCCAGGCCTTCGCCGCCATCGAGCTGCACGGCGAACTTGGCCGACAGCTCGTGCAGGCGCGGGGTGGTTTCCAGCATCCGCAGGAGCTGCGCCGCCAGCGGGCGAACATCGAGCAGCATGAGGGGGTCGAGGCCGGCCAGGGGGCTGAGCATCAGGTTGCGCACATCGTCGCCAGCCGCCTCGCGTGGGCCCAGGCCGGCGGCCAGCAAGGCGTCGAGCAGGCCGTGGTGGTCGGCGCCGATGCCACGGACCTGCAGGTTGCCACGGTTGGTCGCCTCGATCACACCGCCGGCGAAACGCTCGGCGGCATCGGCCACGGCGTCGGCCTGGTCGGCCAGCAGCACGCCACCGGGCAGCTTGATCCGACAGATCCCGCCGTCACGGGCCGTGACGATGCGCCACAACCCCGGGCAGGCCGAGGGGCGGGGCGAAACGTCGGGGGCGAGGACCTGCGTCAAAGGGGCATCCGGCAATCGTGAAAGTGCGCTTGAGTGTAGAAGGCGCGGTATTATGCCTGCTTTGCTCGACGGCATGAAAAACCGGCGGTCGAGCGTGATGATTCCGGGACCGCTTCGCGCCCCCGATTGATGGATGAGCAAGCAAACAATGACCCCCTGGCTGACAGTAGTAGGCATCGGCGAAGACGGCTTCAGCGGCCTGGGCAAGCAGGCCCGCCGCGCCCTGCTCTCGGCCTCGCGGATCTTCGGCAGCCCGCGCCAGTTGGCGCTGCTCCCGCGCTGCGTGGTCGGCGAACGCAACCACTGGCCCAGCCCCTTCGCGCTGGCCCCGCTGCTGGCCCTGCGCGGCGAGCCGGTCTGCGTGCTGGCCAGCGGCGATCCGATGTTCTATGGCGTCGGCGCCAGCCTGGCGCGGCAGCTCCCCGCCGGGGAAATGCAGGTGCTGTCGATGCCGTCCTCCTGCGCCCTGGCCGCCGCCCGCCTGGGCTGGCCCCTGCAGGAGGTGCAGGTGCTGTCGATCGTCGCCCGCCCCCTGGCCACGCTCAACGCCCAGCTCCACAGCGGCGTGCGCCTGTTCGTCCTGAGCAATGACGGCGACAGCCCGGCCGCGATCGCCGCGTTGCTGCGCGAGCGCGGTTTCGGGCCGAGCCGGATGCATGTCCTGGAACACCTCGGCGGGCCACAGGAGCGTCAGCTGTCCGGTACCGCCGAGGACTGGCCGCATACGCACGTCGCCGCCCTCAACCTGGTGGCCCTCGAATGCCTCGCCGCACCCGACGCACCTCGCCTGCCTTGCACCGCCGGCCTACCGGACAGCGCCTTGCGCCACGATGGCCAACTGACCAAGCGCGACGTACGCGCCATCACCCTGGCCCGCCTGGCGCCCACCCCAGGCGAACTGCTCTGGGACGTGGGCGCAGGCTGTGGCTCCATCGGCATCGAGTGGATGCGCGCCCACCCCAGTTGCCGAGCCCTGGCCATCGAGGCCGACGAAGGCCGCCAGGCGTTCATCGAGTACAACCGCGATGAGCTCGGCGTGCCCGGCCTGCAACTGATCCGGGGCAAGGCGCCCGAAGCCCTGGTCGGCCTGGAACGGCCCGATGCGATCTTCATCGGCGGCGGAGTCACCCGTGAAGGCGTGCTGCCCCTGTGCTGGGAACGGCTGCGCCCCGGCGGACGGCTGGTGGCCAACGCCGTGACCCTGCAGAGCGAACTGGCCCTGGCGCATTTTCGCCAGGCCCATGGCGGCGAGCTGACCCGTATCCATGTGGCCCAGGCCCAGCCGCTGGGTGCCTTCGACACCTGGCGCCAGGCCTTGCCGATCACCCTGCTCGAGGTGGTGAAGCCCGCCGATGCGTGAAGAAACCCGCGAACGGCCCGCGCCCCTGCGCAGCGGCCTGACCACTGGCAGCTGCGCCACCGCCACCAGCCTGGCCGCGGCGCGCCTGCTGCTGACCGGCCAGTGCGACGATGCCGTGCGCATCACCCTGCCCAAGGGCAGGCAGGTGCAGATGCGCCTGGAGTTCTGCCGCCGCGAGGGCGAAAGCGCCGAGGCCGGCACCTTGAAAGACGCCGGCGACGACCCGGACGTGACCCACGGCGCCCTGCTCTACAGCCAGGTGCGCCTGCTCGCCGAGCCCGGCATCCGCTTCGTCGCCGGCAAGGGGGTGGGCACCGTCACGCGCCCAGGCTTGGTCCTGCCGGTGGGCGAGCCCGCCATCAACCCGGTACCACGGCGGATGATCAGCGAGCACCTGCAACAACTGGCCGATGCCTGCGCCTACGATGGCGGCTTCGAAGTGACGGTCAACGTGCGCGACGGCGAGCAGCTCGCCCTGAAGACCATGAACCCGCGCCTAGGCATCCTCGGTGGGCTGTCGATCCTGGGCACCAGCGGCATCGTCCGGCCGTTCTCCTGCTCGGCCTACATCGCCTCGATCCAGCAGGGCATCGATGTCGCCCATACCAATGGCTACACGCATATCGCCGCGTGCACCGGCAATGCCAGCGAGGACACCATGCGCCGGGTCTACGGCCTGCCGGAAATCGCCTTGATCGAGATGGGCGACTTCGTCGGCGCGGTGCTCAAGCACCTGCGCAAGGTGCCAGTGGCGCGCCTGAGCCTGTGCGGCGGCTTCGGCAAGATCAGCAAGCTGGCCGCCGGGCACATGGACCTGCACAGCCGCAGTTCGAGCATCGACCTGCCGCAACTGGCCGGCTGGGCGGCACACATCGGCGCCGACGCGGCCCTGCAGGCGGCGATCGTCGGCGCCAACACCAGCCAGCAGGCCCTGGCCCTGGCCCATGCGGCAGGCGTGCCCCTGGGCGATGCGGTGTGCACCCATGCTCTGGCCTTCGCCCGCAGCGTGGTGCCCGCCCAGGTGCAGGTCGAGGTGTTCGCCATCGACCGCCAAGGCGGCATCGTCGGCCAGGCGGGCGTGCAATGAGCAGGCGCATCCTGCTGTTGGGCGGCATCAGCGAGGCGCTGGCCATCGCTCGCCAGTTGGGCCCTGAGCATGTCTACAGCCTGGCCGGCATCGGCCGCGTCCCCCAGGACCTGGCCTGCCAGGTGCGGGTCGGCGGCTATGGCGGCGCCGAAGGGCTGGCGACCTACCTGCGCCAGGGCGGCATCGACCTGTTGCTCGACGCCACCCACCCCTACGCCGCGCAGATCAGCCGCAATGCCGCGCAGGCCGCGCAAGCCGTGGGCATCCCCTGCTGGGCCCTGCGCCGTCCGGCCTGGCAGGCGCAACCCGGTGACGACTGGCGCGAGGTGGCGGGCTGGGCCGAGCTGATCGAAGCCCTCGCGCCCTTCCAGCGCCCGCTGTTCACGCTCGGCCGCGAACCCCTGCAGCACCTGGACGAGATCCCGCCACGGCAGTTCTGGACCCTGCGTGCTCTGGAGGCCTGCCCGGGCAACGCACGCTGCGAGGTGATCGGCGCCCGTGGACCGTTTCGCCTCGAGGACGAGCGCGCGCTGTTCGAACGACGGCGGATCGATGTGCTGGTGAGCAAGAACAGCGGCAGCGCCGCCACCGAACCGAAGCTGGAGGTGGCCCGGGAACGGGGCGTGCCGGTACTGGTGCTGAAGCGGCCGGTGCTGCCTGGCGTGGATCGCGAGTTCTCGGATGTTCGCCTGTTGCGGGAGGCCATTGGCTGCTTCGTATCCGCTCGGGTGTAACATAGATTCCATTGATGTATGTGCACCTCGGCATAGAACGGACGTTCATTGCCAGGGAAGCTCGCCATCTTGCGCGTGGGAGCCTGACTGGCGTCAGCCAACTGACCCGCTCCAGCGAATCCCCTGACAGCGAAAACGGAAAACCTTCCCTGCACAGCGGGCGGCATCGGATGGCCGTTTGCCGCCCCCATGCCTTAAACTCTTTCCCCCTCTCTTGGAAGGCCTTGCCCATATGGAAATGCAATGGTGGATCTGGCTCGTCTTCGGCGTGGCGTTGATCCTGCTGGAACTGGTCCTGCCGACGTTCTTCATCCTCTGGTTCGGCATCGGTGCCGTGCTGGTGGCGTTGATCGCCCTGCTCGCGCCCAGCCTGCAGCTGGACATGCAGGTGTTGCTCTGGGTGCTGCTCTCCTCCGTCACCACCGCCTTGTGGTTCAAGCTGTTCCGGCGCAAGAAGCCGGACGTACGCTGGACCGCCGACAGCGTGATCGGCGAGGTCGGCCTGCTGACCCTGGGCGTCTCGGAGTTTCAGAAAGGCCGCGTGCGTTTCCAGAAGCCTGTGCTCGGCAACGAGGAATGGGTGTGCATCGCCGACAGCGAGATCCCCGCCGGCGAGCGCGTGCGCCTGGCCGCCATCGAAGGCAACACCGCCCGGGTCACCCGGGCCTGAACCCGCATTAAAAGGAAGTTCACCCCATGACCAGCCTCATCGTCGTCGCCGCCCTGGCCCTGTTCGTCCTCGTCACCGTGTTCAAGGGGGTACGTATCGTGCCCCAGGGCGAGGAATGGATCGTCGAGCGCCTGGGCCGCTACCACAACACGCTCAAGCCCGGCCTGAACATCGTCATCCCCTACATGGACGTGGTCGCCTACCGCCTGCCGACCAAGGACATCATCCTCGACGTGCAGGAGCAGGAGATCATCACCCGCGACAACGCGGTGATCGTCGCCAACGCCCTGTGCTTCGCCAAGGTGGTGGACCCGCAGAAGGCCTCCTATGGCGTGCAGAACTTCTCCTTCGCCGTCACCAGCCTGACCATGACCTCGCTGCGAGCCATCGTCGGCGCCATGGACCTGGACGAAGCGCTGTCCAGCCGCGAGCAGATCAAGGCGCGCCTGCGCGAAGCCATGTCCGAGCAGACCGAGGACTGGGGCGTGACCGTGCGCTCCGTGGAGATCCAGGACATCAAGCCGTCGGAGAACATGCAGGTCGCCATGGAGCGCCAGGCGGCGGCCGAGCGTGAGCGCAAGGCCGACGTGACCCGCGCCGAAGGCGCCAAGCAGGCCGCGATCCTCGAGGCCGAGGCGCGCCTGCAGGCGGCCAAGCTGGACGCCGAGGCGCAGATCAACCTGGCCGAGGCCTCGGCCCGGGCCATCTCGCTGGTCAAGGAAGCGGTCGGCAGCGAGACCGTGCCGGCCATGTACCTGCTGGGCGAGCGCTACATCGGCGCCATGGAGAACCTGGCGGGCAGCGACAATGCCAAGGTCGTGGTGCTGCCCGCCGACCTGCAGGAGACCGTGCGCGGGCTGCTGGGGCGCAACAAGGCGGTCTGATCGAGCAACGTTCTTCGCGGGCAAGCCCTTGCCAGACACCGGTGCGGCATTGGGGCTGCTTTGCAGCCCATCGCCGGCAAGCCGGCTCCCACCAGAGTCCTCTGCAAGGCACATGATTCGTGAGCACCACCGGCCCTGTGGGAGCCGGCTTGCCGGCGATGGGGCGCGAAGCGGCCCCAAAATGGCAGTGAACTGACCATCATGGGGGTAAGCCCAATCGACCGCGCTGTGCACAACACCCCGGCCTTATACCGAAGGGCCGCCCCAGCCTGCGGCACTTCACCGCACCCCGGCATTTTTTCCTATACTCGGCCTTACAATGACCACCTGATTCCTGACCGGATCTCTCCATGACCTCACGTCGGCACATCGCCTGGATAGCCTGCTTGGCAGTGCTGTTCAACCTGCTGGCCATGCCGCTGTCCTCGGCCGCGCCCAAGGGGCCGGCCGAGCAGTTGCTGTGGGGTGCCTTCTGTTCCAGCGTCGCCGGCAAGGCCAAGGTCGATGTACAGGCCCTGGCCAAGATCGACCTTGGCCAGCAAGGCGACGATCATTCGGCCATGCAGCACTGCTGGTGCTGCTCCGGCACCGCGCCGCTGCTGGCCCTGCCGGGCCATGCCCCGCAGTTGCGCAGCCCTGCGGCGCAGTTCTTGGGCCATGCCCCCCAACTCGCCGCCTACCAGCCCACACCGCGCCAGCAATGGCCCGCGCTCAATCCCCGCGCCTCTCCCCTGGCTTGAGTTCACCGCACCGTCGCCCTGAACCCGAACAGACCGGAGATCTCAACCATGTTCAAGCACGCCCTCGTCCTGGCCGCCCTGCTGCTGCCCGGCGCCTTCGCCAACGCCCATGAATACACCCAGGGCGACCTGCACATCGCCCACCCCTGGTCGTTGCAGCTGCCACCGAACGCCCCCAACGTGGCCGCGTACTTCATCGTGCACAACAACGGCAAGGCCGATGACCGCCTGCTGGGCGCCGACAGCCCGCTGAGCGATGACGTGCAACTGCACGAACACGCCAAGGCCGCCAGCGGCGCCATGAAGATGCAACAGGTGCCCAACGTGCTCGTCCCCGCCGGCAAGGACCTGACCTTCTCTCCCGGCGCCTACCACGTGATGCTGATGCAACCGAAGGACCGCAGCCTGCTCGTCGATGGCAAGCGCTTCCCGCTGACCTTGCACTTCGAGAAGGCCGGCGACATCACCGTCGAGGTCGCCGTGCAACAGCAGCCGCCGGCCGATCAGCCAGGGCACGACCACGCGCACTGACCGCTGACGGGCGCTCGCCATGAGCCTGCCGCGCAACCGGATCACCCGCTCCACCCGCCCTGTTCGCAGGCGCGTCGGTGGCGGCTGGCTGAGCCTGTTCGCCATGTGGATGATCTTCATCGGCCCACTGGTCTCCCAGTCGATGCCGATGGAGCACCACGCCAGCATGCCCATGCCGATGGACATGTCCATGTCCGCCGGCCATCACCATGGCGATGACGCGCATCACGGCGACGGCCACCAGCATGCCCTTTGGGAAAAGTGCGGCTACTGCAGCCTGCTGTTCAACTGCCCAGCCCTGCCCCAAGCCCTCAGCCCGCTCAGCGTCGGCCTCGTCATTCCCTCCACGCACCTCTTCACCCCAACGCGCCAGGGCCATGCCCGGCAGGCCGTGTTCCCCGGTGCGCGCAGCCGCGCGCCGCCCCTCCCGATCAGCGTCTGAACACTTTTTTTGTCGCACGGAGCCAGGAGGCTTCGCGCCCACTCACGACTGATCGACGGAAAATTCCATGTCCGGCTGTACCCCTGCTTTCGCCTTGTCCCTGCGTGGGACCATCGCCTTGCTCTGCGGCTCGCTGCTCGCGCCCCTGGCCCTGGCCACCGAAACCGGCCACGAAGGCCACGAGCACGACCCGGCCGAACTGAGCCCCACAGTCATCACCGCCATCGCGCCCAGTTCGCCGCTGACCGTGGTCACCAACCCCAAGGACCCACGCCAGCCCGTGCCGGCCAGCGACGGCGCCGACTACCTCAAGACCATCCCCGGCTTCTCGGCGATCCGCTCCGGCGGCACCAACGGCGACCCAGTGCTGCGCGGCATGTTCGGCTCGCGCCTGAACATCCTCACCAACGGCGGCGTGATGCTCGGCGCCTGCCCCAACCGCATGGACGCCCCGACCTCCTACATCTCGCCGGAAACCTACGACCGCCTCACCGTGATCAAAGGCCCGCAAAGCGTGATCTGGGGCCCCGGCGGTTCGGCCGGGACCATTCTCTTCGAGCGCGAACCAGAACGCTTCGGCGAACTGGGCAGCCGCGTCGACGCGAGCCTGCTGGCCGGCTCCAATGGCCGCTTCGACAAGGTGCTGGACGCCGCCGCCGGCAACAGCCAGGCCTATGCGCGCTTCGTCGGCAACCAGTCGCGCTCGGACGACTACGAGGACGGCAATGGCGACACCGTGCCGTCGCGCTGGGACAAATGGAACGGCGATGTCACCCTCGGCTGGACGCCAGACGCCGACACCCTGCTGGAGCTGACCGCCGGCAAGGGCGACGGCGAGGCCCGCTACGCCGGGCGCGGCATGGACGGCTCGCAGTTCAAGCGCGAGAGCCTGGGCCTGCGCTTCGAGAAGTCCAATCTCGGCGAGGTGCTCGACAAGGTCGAGGCGCAGGTCTACTACAACTACGCCGACCACGTGATGGACAACTACAGCCTGCGCACCCCGTCGGGCAGCGGCATGATGGGCATGCCCATGGTCAGCAACGTCGACCGTCGCACCCTGGGCGCGCGGATCAAGGCCACCTGGCGCTGGGCCGACGTGCAACTGGTCAGCGGCATCGACGCACAGACCAACGAACACCGCGCGCGCGGTGGCATGGGGGTGGATGCGCACAAGGGCCAGCCTTGGACCAAGGACGCCGACTTCCACAACTACGGTGCGTTCGGCGAGCTGACCTGGTACGCCACCGGCGAGGACCGCCTGGTCACTGGCGTGCGCCTCGACCGAGCCTCGGCCAGGGACTTGCGTGAAGGCAGCGCCACCGAAGGCGACACCCGCGCCGACACCCTGCCCAGCGGTTTCGTGCGCTACGAGCACGACCTGGCCTCGATCCCGGCGACCACCTACATCGGCCTCGGCCATGCCCAGCGTTTCCCTGACTATTGGGAGCTGTTCTCGCCCAAGCTGGCTCCGGACGGCGCGGCCAACGCCTTCGACGGCATCAAGCCAGAAAAGACCACCCAGCTCGACTTCGGCCTGCAGTACCGCGACGAGCGCCTGGAAGCCTGGGCCTCGGGTTATGTCGGGCAGGTCCGCGACTACATTCTGTTCGACTACCGTCCCGGCATGATGGGCATGCTCAGCTCCCAAGCCCAGAACATCGACGCCCGCATCATGGGTGGCGAACTGGGCGCGGCCTACAAGCTGACCGAGCGCTGGAAGGCCGACGCCACCCTGGCCTACGCCTGGGGCAAGAACAGCAGCGATGGCAAGGCGCTGCCGCAGATGCCTCCCCTGGAAAGCCGGCTGGGCCTGACCTACAGCCGCGATACCTGGAGCGTCGGTGCCTTGTGGCGGCTGGTGGCGGCGCAGAACCGTATCGCCGAGAACCAGGGCAACGTGGTCGGCAAGGACTATGAGAAGAGCGCCGGCTTCGGCGTGTTCTCGCTCAACGGCGCCTACAAGGTCAGCCGCAACCTCAAGCTCAGCGCCGGCGTCGACAACCTGTTCGACAAGGCCTACGCCGAGCACCTGAACCTGGCCGGGAACGCCGGGTTCGGCTACCCGGCCACGGACCCGCGGCCGGTGAACGAGCCAGGCAGGACCTTCTGGACCAAGGTCGACATCAGCTTCTGACAACAACGAACCGGGCGCGGCCAGCACCGCGCCCCAACCTGGTCATATGGGGAGGTTCCCATGAGCACACCACGCATCTCCTTCTACAACCTGGCCTGGCGCTGGCATTTCTACGCCGGGCTGTTCGTCGCGCCGTTCATGATCCTGCTGGCGATCACCGGGATCGTCTACCTGTTCAAGCCGCAGCTCGACCCGCTGATGTACCGCGACCTGATGGTGGTCGAGGCCGGCCATCACCGGCAAGGCGCCGACACCTTGCTGGCCGAGGTGCGCCAGGCTTATCCACAAGGGCATGTGGGGCAGTACCTGCCGCCGCTCAATGCCGAGCGCAGCGCGCAGTTCGTGGTGCACGACGGCGGGCGCGAGCTGAACGTGTTCGTCGACCCTTACAGCGGCAAGGTACTCGGCGAACAGGACGGCAAGAACAACCTGCAGGCGATCGCCCGCACCCTGCATGGCGAGCTGATGGTCGGCACACTGGGCGATCGCCTGGTGGAACTGGCCGCCGGCTGGGGCATCGTGCTGGTGGTGTCTGGCCTGTACCTGTGGTGGCCGCGTGGGCGCAACGGCGCCGGCGTGCTGTGGCCCCGCCTGTCGGCACGCGGCCGTGTGCTGTGGCGCGACCTGCATGCAGTCAGCGGTTTCTGGGGCTCGGCCCTGCTGTTGCTGATGCTGCTCAGCGGCATGACCTGGACCGGCCTGTGGGGCAAGCAGTACGCCGAATTGTGGAACCGCTTTCCCGCTGCCATGTGGAACGACGTACCCACCTCCGACCAGCAGGCCGGCGCGCTCAACCAGGCCCACCGCCAGACCGTGCCCTGGGCCCTGGAGAACACGCCGATGCCGGTCTCCGGCGCCCATGCCGAGCATGCCAGGCACCACGCCATGACCAGCGCACCGGCCGCGCCGCAGGTGAGCCTGCAGCAGGTCGAGGACATCGCCAGCGCACGCCAGGTCGAGCCCGGCTACAGCATCACCCTGCCGACCACGGCGGATGGGGTGTTCACTGTCGCGGTGTTCGCCGACGATCCGCGCAACGACGCCACCCTGCATGTGGACCAGTACACTGGCAAGGTCTTGGCCGATGTGCGCTGGCAGGACTACGGCCCGGTCGCCCGTGCCACCGAACTCGGGGTGATGCTGCATGAGGGGCGGATGTTCGGGCCGTTGAACCAGTTCATCATCCTGGTGGTGTGCCTGATGATCCTGCTGGGCTCGGTCAGTGGCCTGGTGATGTGGTGGAAGCGCCGGCCGACCGGTGGGCTGGGAGTGCCACCGCTGCGGCATGACCTGCCGCGCTGGAAGACCGCCGTGGGGGTGATGCTGGTGCTGGGCCTCGCCTTCCCGCTGGTAGGGGTGTCGATGCTGGTGATGTGGTTGGTCGACAGCCTGGCGGTGCGCCGCAAGGTGCTTGCCAGGGCTTGAGCCCCGGACCGCTTTGCGGCCCATTGCGGGCAAGCTCGCGCCTACAGGTAACCGCTGCCCTCGAGAGCGGCGCCGCCCCTGTGGGCGCGGGCTTGCCCGCGATTGGGCTGCGCAGCAGCCCCTTGCGCGATCCCCGCTGGAGTCGATCTGCCGCGTCCCCCGACCGGAACACGCGTGTTAGCCTACCCGGCTTCCCGACAACAAGACCGACCCTCGATGGAATACAAGCCCATGACACGGACCTCTCCCACACCAGCAGATGACCAGCACCTGCAACGCAACCTGACCAACCGCCACATCCAGCTGATCGCCATCGGTGGCGCCATCGGCACCGGCCTGTTCATGGGCTCGGGCAAGACCATCAGCCTGGCGGGGCCGTCGATCATCTTCGTCTACATGATCATCGGCTTCATGCTGTTCTTCGTCATGCGCGCCATGGGCGAACTGCTGCTGTCGAACCTGAACTACAAGTCGTTCATCGACTTCTCCTCCGACCTGCTCGGCCCCTGGGCCGGCTATTTCACCGGCTGGACCTACTGGTTCTGCTGGGTCATCACCGGCATCGCCGACGTGATCGCCATCGCCGCCTACTCGCAGTTCTGGTTTCCCGACCTGCCCCAGTGGGTACCGGCGCTGGCCTGCGTCGGCGTGCTGCTGTCGCTGAACCTGATCACCGTGAAGATGTTCGGCGAGATCGAGTTCTGGTTCGCCATGATCAAGATCGTCGCCATCCTCGGCCTGGTCGCCACCGGCCTGTACATGGTCGTCAGCGGCTTCGAGTCGCCGGCTGGCCGCACCGCGAGCCTGGCCAACCTGTGGAACGACGACGGCATGTTCCCCCATGGCCCGATGGGCTTCTTCGCGGGCTTTCAGATCGCCGTGTTCGCCTTCGTCGGCATCGAGCTGGTGGGCACCACCGCCGCCGAGGCGAAGAACCCCGAGCGCACCTTGCCACGGGCGATCAACTCGATCCCGGTCCGCATCATCGTGTTCTATGTGCTGGCGCTGATCGCCATCATGGCCGTCACCCCGTGGCGCGACGTGGTGCCGGGCAAGAGCCCGTTCGTGGAGTTGTTCGTCCTGGCTGGCCTGCCGGCGGCGGCGAGCATCATCAACTTCGTGGTGCTGACCTCGGCCGCGTCCTCGGCCAACAGCGGCGTGTTCTCCACCAGCCGCATGCTCTATGGCCTGGCCCAGGAGGGCGACGCGCCCAAGGCCTTCGAGAAACTGTCGCGCCGCGCCGTGCCGGCCAACGGCCTGTACTTCTCCTGCACCTGCCTGCTGCTCGGTGCCGTGCTGATCTACGTGATCCCCGACCTGGTCGAGGCCTTCACCCTGGTCACTACCGTCTCGGCGCTGTTGTTCATGTTCGTCTGGACGCTGATCCTGCTGTCGTACCTGACCTACCGCAAGCAGCACGCCGCCCTGCATGAGGCGTCGAAGTACAAGATGCCTGGCGGGCGCGTGATGTGCTACGTGTGCCTGGCGTTCTTCGCCTTCATCCTGGTGCTGCTGAGCCTGGAAGACGACACCCGTGCGGCCCTGGTGGTCACGCCGCTGTGGTTCGTGATCCTGGCGGTCACCTACCAGTTCGTGCGCAGCAAACGCCAGCTGCGTAGAACGGTGGGCGGTGTGCAGGACAACTGAGGCCCATTTGGGGCCGCCTCGCGGCCCCAATGCCGTGCACACCTGCCCGGCAGGCACCAAGCTGGACCGCCCCGGTGCCCCAGATCGTCGCCAACCCCGCCTGCCTCAAGCCTTTGCGCCTTCGGCACAGCCCTTGCAATCGCCCTCCCCGAGTCGCCACACCCCACCGAACTCAACGGAGAGAGCACATGAAGCGTCGCAGTCTGATCAAGGCCGTCACCCTCAGCGCCAGCCTGGCCGCCATGGGTCTGAGCTGGACCCTCCAGGCCGCCGAGACCATCAAGGTCGGTATCCTGCATTCGCTGTCCGGGACCATGGCGATCTCCGAGACGTCGCTCAAGGACATGGCCCTGATGACCATCGAGCAGATCAACGCCAAGGGCGGGGTGAACGGCAAGCTGCTGGAGCCCGTGGTGGTGGACCCGGCCTCGAACTGGCCGCTGTTCGCCGAGAAGAGCCGCCAGTTGCTGACCCAGGACAAGGTCGCGGTGGTGTTCGGCTGCTGGACCTCGGTGTCGCGCAAGTCGGTGCTGCCGGTATTCGAGGAGCTCGACGGCCTGCTGTTCTACCCGGTGCAGTACGAGGGCGAGGAGATGTCGCCCAACGTCTTCTATACCGGCGCGGCACCGAACCAGCAGGCCATCCCGGCGGTGGAATACCTGATGAGCGAAGACGGCGGCGAAGCCAAGCGCTTCTTCCTGCTGGGCACCGACTACGTCTACCCGCGCACCACCAACAAGATCCTGCGCGCCTTCCTGCACAGCAAGGGCGTGGCCGACAAGGACATCGAAGAGGTGTACACGCCGTTCGGCCACAGCGACTACCAGACCATCGTCGCCAACATCAAGAAATTCGCCGCCGGCGGCAAGACGGCGGTGATCTCCACGGTCAACGGCGATTCCAACGTGCCCTTCTACAAGGAGCTGGCCAACCAGGGCCTGAAGGCCACCGAGGTACCGGTGGTGGCGTTCTCGGTGGGCGAGGAGGAGCTGCGTGGCATCGACACCAAGCCACTGGTGGGCCACCTGGCGGCGTGGAACTACTTCGAGTCGGTGGACAACCCGGTCAACCAACGCTTCGTCGCCGACTGGAAGGCCTATGCCAAGGCCAAGAACCTGCCGGGCGCCGACAAGGCGGTGACCAACGACCCGATGGAGGCCACCTACGTGGGCATCCATATGTGGGCACAGGCCGTGGAGAAGGCCGGCAGCACCGAGGTCGCCAAGGTCCGCGAGGCCCTGGCCGGGCAGAGCTTCCAGGCACCGTCGGGTTACACCCTGACCATGGACAAGAGCAACCACCACCTGCACAAGCCAGTGATGATCGGCGAAATCCAGGACGACGGGCAGTTCAGCGTGGTCTGGGAAACCGAACAGCCGTTGCGGGCGCAGCCCTGGAGCCCGTTCATTCCGGGCAACGAAAAGCGGCCTGACTATGCAGTGAAAGGCAACTGAGTGCCCAGGGGCCGCTCTGCGGCCCAGTCACCGGCAAGCCCGCGCCCACTGCCCTCAAGCGCTGCGGCGTCGTGGTGGGCTTGCCGGCGATGAATTCACCGCTGATCCGGGATACCCTCATGTACCGACTCCTGCTCACGCTCTTGCTCCTGCTGCCCCTGGCAACCCAGGCCAGCGAGGGCGAATTCTTCCTCGCCGCCAAAGCCAACGAACAGGCCCGCCTGCTCCTGGGCTGGGCAGCGCAACCCGAGCCCTCGCGGCTGGCGCTGCTGAGCGCGCTCAAGCAGGGCCGCATCGCCGAAGGCGACACCCGCAAGGTGCGCCTGAACAACCGACTGCGCGGGCTGATCGACAACGCCCTGGCCAGCCACCAGTTGTTCAGCGACGACAGCGACCTGCGCCTGGCCGCTGCCCGTCAATTGCAAAAGAGCGCGCAGCCGGCGCAGGTGGCCTTCCTCGACCGGCGCTTGGCCAGCGAGCCGGACGCCGCCGTGCATGCCGCCCTCGGCCTGGCCCTGGCCAACCTGCAGTTGGGCGCCAGCGAGCCTGCGGTACGCCTGGCGGCCGTGCGCCTGCTCGGCGAAACCGGTGACCCGCTGGCCCGCACGCGCCTGGAGGCCCTGCTGCAACCGGACGCGGAAAGCGACCCGGCCGTACGTACCGCCGCCGAAACCAGCCTGGCCCAGGTCAAGCGCAAGTTGCTGGTCGGCGAGCTGCTCGGCCAGGCCTTCAGCGGCCTGTCCCTGGGCTCGGTCCTGCTGCTGGCGGCCCTGGGCCTGGCGATCACCTTCGGCCTGCTGGGGGTGATAAACATGGCCCATGGCGAGATGCTCATGCTGGGCGCCTACACCACCTACCTGGTTCAGGTACTGGTGCAGCGCCACGCCCCCGGGGCCATCGAGTTCTACCCGTTGATCGCCCTGCCGGTGGCCTTCGCCGTCAGCGCCGGGGTCGGCATGGCGCTGGAGCGCACGGTGATCCGTCACTTGTACGGCCGGCCGTTGGAAACCCTGCTGGCGACCTGGGGCATCAGCCTGATCCTGATCCAGGCCATCCGCCTGCTGTTCGGCGCGCAGAACGTCGAAGTGGGCAACCCGGCCTGGCTGTCCGGCGGCATCCAGGTGCTGCCGAACCTGGTGCTGCCCTACAACCGCCTGGTGATCATCGGCTTCGCCCTGGCCGTGGTGCTGCTCACCTGGCTGCTGCTCAACCGCACACGGTTGGGCCTGCACGTACGCGCCGTGACCCAGAACCGCAACATGGCTGCCTGCTGCGGCGTCGCCACCGGCCGGGTGGACATGCTCGCCTTCGGCCTTGGCTCGGGCATCGCCGGGCTGGGCGGCGTGGCCCTGAGCCAGGTGGGCAACGTCGGCCCCGACCTTGGCCAGGGCTACATCATCGACTCGTTCCTGGTGGTGGTGCTCGGCGGTGTCGGCCAGCTCGCCGGCAGCCTCTGGGCCGCCTTCGGCCTAGGGATCGCCAACAAGCTGCTGGAGCCGCAGATCGGTGCGGTGCTCGGCAAGATCCTCATCCTTGCGCTGATCATCCTGTTCATCCAGAAGCGTCCGCAAGGCCTGTTCGCCCTCAAGGGACGGGTAATCGACTGATGAACCAGCCACTGCTTGTCACTGCCACGCAAAAGGCCGGGCCACGCCTGGCACTGGCCATCGGCGCCGTCGTCGTCCTGGTGCTGCTGGCCCTGCCGCTGTTGTCGCTACTACCGGCGACGCACCCGCTGCAGGTCTCGGCCTACACCCTGACCCTGGTCGGCAAGATCCTCTGCTACGCCATCGTCGCCCTGGCGCTGGACCTGGTCTGGGGCTATGCCGGGTTGCTGTCCCTGGGCCACGGCCTGTTCTTCGCCCTCGGCGGCTACGCCATGGGCATGTACCTGATGCGCCAGGCGGCGGGCGACGGCCTGCCCGGGTTCATGACCTTCCTGTCGTGGAGCGAGCTGCCCTGGTACTGGGCCGGCACCCAGCACTTTGCCTGGGCCCTGTGCCTGGTGGTGCTCGCCCCTGGGCTGCTGGCCCTGGTGTTCGGCTGGTTCGCCTTCCGTTCGCGGATCAAGGGCGTGTACTTCTCGATCATGACCCAGGCCCTGACCTTCGCCGCCATGCTGCTGTTCTTTCGCAACGAGACGGGCTTCGGTGGCAACAACGGCTTCACCAGCTTCCGCACCCTGCTGGGCTTCGACATCGCCGCCCCGGGCACCCGGGCAGTGCTGTTCCTGCTCACCGTGGCCCTGTTGCTGGGCAGTCTGTACCTGTGCTGGCGCCTGACCCAAAGCAAGTTCGGCCGCCTGCTCACCGCGCTGCGCGATGCCGAGAACCGCCTGATGTTCTGCGGCTACGACCCACGCGGCTTCAAGCTGCTGGTGTGGGTGCTCAGCGCCGTGTTGTGCGGCCTGGCCGGAGCCCTGTACGTGCCGCAGGTGGGCATCATCAACCCCAGCGAGATGTCGCCGACCAACTCTATCGAAGCCGCCGTGTGGGTCGCCCTGGGCGGGCGTGGCACGCTGCTCGGCCCGTTGCTCGGCGCAGGCCTGGTCAATGGCATGAAGAGCTGGTTCACCGTGGCCTTCCCGGAGTTCTGGCTGTTCTTCCTCGGCGCCCTGTTCATCCTGGTCACGCTGTACCTGCCCAAGGGCGTGGTCGGCCTGCTGAAGAAAAGGAGCCAGCCATGAAAGGCGTGCCCCCGGTGCATCCGGAATTCATGCTCGAACCGGTGTTCGATCAGCTCGGTGCCGGCCGCGACGCCATCGGCCTCGGCCAGCGCCGCAGCGCCGGCCTCGATGCGCGCCATGGCACGGTGCTGAGCCTGGAGGACATCAGTGTCAGCTTCGATGGCTTCAAGGCGCTCAACGCGCTGAACCTGTACATCGGCGTTGGCGAGCTGCGCTGCATCATCGGCCCCAATGGCGCCGGCAAGACCACGCTGATGGACGTGATCACCGGCAAGACCCGCCCGGACACCGGCAGCGCGTTCTTCGGCGACACCCTCGACCTGACGCACCTGAGCGAGTACCAGATCGCCCAGGCCGGCATTGGCCGCAAGTTCCAGAAGCCCACGGTATTCGAAGCCCTGAGCGTCTACGAGAACCTGGAGCTGGCACTCAAGACGGACAAGTCGGTATGGGCCAGCCTGGTCACGCGGTTGTCGGGCGAACAGCGCCAGCGCATCGAGCAGGTGCTGGCGACCCTGCGCCTGCTGCCACTGGCGCAGCGCCAGGCGGGCCTGTTGTCCCATGGGCAGAAGCAGTTCCTGGAGATCGGCATGCTGCTGGTGCAGGAGCCGCAGTTGCTGTTGCTCGACGAACCGGTGGCGGGCATGACCGATGCCGAGACCGAGTTCACCGCCGAACTGTTCAAGGGCCTGGCCGGCCGGCATTCGCTGATGGTGGTGGAGCATGACATGGGGTTCGTCGGCAGCATTGCCGACCATGTCACGGTGCTGCACCAGGGCAGCGTACTGGCCGAAGGCTCGCTGGAGCAGGTGCAGGCGGATGAACGGGTAGTCGAGGTTTATCTCGGGCGCTGACGCGCCCTCAAGCGCCAAGCGGCAAGATGTCCCGAGCGGCTTTTACTTGCAGCTTGCCGCTCGGGTCTGCCAGTAACGAGGAATGTCGAAGTGCTCCAAATCAGTGAATTGCATCAGTACTACGGCGGCAGCCACATCCTGCGCGGCCTGTCCTTCGAGGCCAAGGTCGGCGAAGTCACCTGCCTGCTCGGCCGCAACGGCGTGGGCAAGACCACCCTGCTGCGCTGCCTGATGGGGCTGGTGCCGGCACGCGAGGGCAGCGTGCACTGGGAGCAGCAGGACATCACTCGCTTCAAGCCCCAGCAGCGGGTCCAGGCTGGCATCGCCTATGTGCCGCAGGGCCGCGAGATCTTCCCGCGGCTCACCGTCGAGGAAAACCTGCTGATGGGCCTGTCGCGCTTCCCCGCCCGCGAAGCGCGCGAGGTACCGGCCTTCATCTACGAACTGTTCCCGGTGCTGGAGCAGATGAAGCAACGCCGTGGCGGCGACCTGTCCGGCGGCCAGCAGCAGCAACTGGCCATCGGCCGTGCCCTGGCCAGCCGCCCACGCCTGCTGATCCTCGACGAACCCACCGAAGGCATCCAGCCGTCGGTGATCAAGGAGATCGGCGCGGTGATCCGCCAGCTGGCCGATCGCGGCGACCTGGCCATCCTGCTGGTGGAGCAGTTCTACGACTTCGCCGAGGCCCTGGCCGACCAGTACCTGGTGATGGCCCGGGGTGAGATCGTCCAGCGTGGCCGTGGCGAAAACATGCAAGCTGAAGGTGTGCGCGGCCTGGTAACCATTTAATCTGCACCGATCCACCCTGCGAGACGCTGTCATGAACCACGTAATCCGCGACGCCCTGCCCGACGACGTGCCGGGGATCCTCGACATCTACAACGACGCCGTGCGCAACACCACGGCGATCTGGAACGAAACGCCGGTCGATTTGGCCAACCGCCAGGCCTGGTTCGAGGCCCGGGCGCAGCAGGGCTACCCGATCCTGGTGGCGGTGGATGACAGTGGCGTGCTGGGCTACGCCTCGTTCGGCGACTGGCGGCCGTTCGAGGGTTTTCGGCATACCGTGGAGCACTCGGTCTACATCCGCGATGACCAGCGCGGCAAGGGCCTGGGGCCGCTGCTGATGCAGGCGCTGGTGGAGCGGGCGCGGGCATGTGGCAAGCATGTGATGGTCGCCGCCATCGAGAGCGGCAACGCGGCGTCGATCCGCCTGCATGAGCGGCTGGGGTTCGTGGTGACAGGGCAGATGCCGCAGGTAGGGGTGAAGTTCGGCAAGTGGCTGGACCTGACCTTCATGCAACTGATGCTCGACCCGGGGGCCGAACCCAAGCGCTGAGGCGAGGGCCGCAAGGCGGCCCCAATCCGCTCACATCTGGATGAACCTGCCCAACCGCTGGCGCAGCATGCTGTTCTCGCTGCGCAGTTGCTGCACCTCTTCCAGCAGCTCCAGCGCCAGCGCCACGCCTTCCCATTCCAGCTCCAGCTCCTCGTGCAGCTTGGCCGCACGCTTGGCGAGCCAGGGTGCCTGGTCGTCGAACAACCAGTCCTCCGGCGTTCGCCCCGAAGGTTCAACGATGCCGTGCTCGACGATTTCGATCACGCAGTCGGCCGTGAGGTCGGCCTCCTGACAGAGGGTTCGCATGTCCAGTTGAACGATCAGGGTGCTGCTCATGATCAACTACTCCATTGTGTCCTCGGATTGAACGCAGCCTTCTCGGCGAGCTTGCTCCAGAGTTCGCGGGCGGCCGCATCCGACTGGCTGGGCATGACCACCTTGAGCTGGGCATAGAGGTCGCCACGCTGGCCCTGCTTGTTGGCCAGGCCCATGCCCTTGACCCGCAGGCGCTGGCCGCTCTGGCTGTCGGGGCGGATGGTCAGGTTGATCTTGCCGGTGAGGGTCGGCACCTCCACCTTGGCGCCCAGGGCAGCCTCCCAAGGCGCCAGGGGCACGGTGATGATCAGGTCATGACCTTCGACATCGAACAGCGGGTGCGGTGCCATGCGGATGGTCAGGAACAGGTCGCCGTTGGCCCCGCCAGCGACGCCCGGCGCCCCCTGGCCCTTGAGGCGGATACGCTCGCCATCGGTGACCCCGGCAGGGATACGCACGTTGAGGGTCTTGGTGGTGAAGCCGGTACGCTGGCCAGCGGCGTTGGTCTGCGGCACCTGGAAACTGATCTGCTTGGACTCCTTGCTCAGGGTTTCCTCGAGGAAGATCGCCAGCTCCAGTTCCACGTCCTGCCCTCGCCTGCCCGCGCTGCGTTGCTGACCACGGCCGAAGGGGTTGCCGCCCCGGGCACCGAAGATCGAACTGAAGAATTCCGAGAAATCCCCTGCCTCGAAGCCACCCTCAGCCCCACGGGCCTCCCAGCCCGGCGGTGCCTGGAAGGGCCGGCCGTGCTGGCCGCCGTACTTGCGGATCTCGTCGTACTCGGCGCGCTTTTGTGTATCGCCCAGCACTTCGTAGGCCTCGTTGGCCTCCTTGAATTTCTCCTCGGCGTCGCGCTCCTTGCTGACGTCGGGGTGATACTTGCGCGCGAGCTTGCGGTAGGCGGTCTTGATCGCCTTCTCGTCCGCCGTCGGCTCGACGCCGAGTATCTTGTAGTAGTCTTTGAAGTCCATCTAGGGGATCACCGTTCAGAATGTGTGCGTTGCATCTGAAGATAAGGGTCAAGCATAGCCTTTCAAGGCCTGCTTGGGGTTGCTCCAGAGCAGACGATCGGTCTTGATTCTGCTGGCCACTGGCATAAACTGCGCGGCCGTTTTGCCTCCGGAAGCCTTCCCCCCCATGTCTGACGTATCCCCGGCCCGTGCCTTGGGCATCGACTTCGGCACCTCCAACTCCACGGTCGGCTGGCACCGCCCCGGCGTGCAATCGCTGATCGCCCTGGAAGACGGCAAGATCACCCTGCCCTCGGTGGTCTTCTTCAATATCGAGGAACGCCGTCCGGTATACGGCCGCCTGGCCCTGCACGAATACCTGGAGGGCTACGAAGGACGCCTGATGCGCTCGCTCAAGAGCCTGCTCGGCTCCAAGCTGATCAAGCACGACACCAGCGTGCTGGGCACCGCCCTGCCGTTCAAGGACCTGCTGGGCATGTTCATCGGCGAGCTGAAGAAACGCGCCGAGGCCAATGCCGGCCGCAGCTTCGACGAGGTGGTGCTGGGCCGCCCGGTGTTCTTCGTCGACGAAGACCCGACCGCCGACCAGGAGGCCGAGGACACCCTGGCCGAGGTGGCGCGCAAGGTCGGCTTCAAGGAGGTTTCGTTCCAGTACGAGCCGATCGCCGCGGCGTTCGACTACGAGTCGGGCATCGACCGTGAGGAACTGGTGCTGATCGTCGACATCGGCGGTGGTACCTCGGACTTCTCGCTGATCCGCCTGTCGCCCGAGCGTCACCTGCTCGATGAGCGCCACAGCGACATCCTCGCCACTGGCGGCGTGCACATCGGCGGTACCGACTTCGACAAGCAGTTGAGCCTGCAAGGCGTGATGCCGCTGTTCGGTTACGGCAGCCGGATGAAAAGCCAGGCGTTGATGCCCACCAGCTACCACCTGAACCTGGCCACCTGGCACACCATCAACGCGCTGTATTCGCAAAAATCCCAGTTGGCCCTGGGCAGCATGCGCTACGACATCGAGGACACCCTGGGTATCGATCGCCTGTTCAAGCTGATCGAGCAGCGTGCCGGGCACTGGCTGGCCATGGAAGTGGAGGCCAGCAAGATCGAGCTGACCGAACAGGAGCGCCGGCACATCGACCTGGGCCGCATCGAACCGGCGCTGGGTGTGGACCTGACCCGTGCGCTGTTCGAGGATGCCATCGAGGGGCTGCTGGGGCGTGTGCGTGGCAGCGTCGGCGAACTGCTGACCAAGGCCGGCGTGCGCGAAAGCCAGGTGGACACGGTGTTCTTCACCGGCGGCTCCAGCGGCATCCCGGCCTTGCGCAACAGCGTCGCGGCGATGCTACCCAACGCCCGCCACGTGGAAGGCAATATCTTCGGCAGCATCGGCAGCGGCCTGGCGATCGAAGCCCGCAAACGCTACGGCGCGCTCTGAAGCTTCTAGCTACAAGCCACAAGCTGCAAGTAAAAGCAGGCCGGTGGGGTAATGCTGTTCACTTAAGTCTGATGTGACATCGATTGGGGCTGCCTTGCAGCCTTCGCGGGCAAGCCCGCTCCCACAGGATCGTGCATTTGCAGCGTACTTGTGGGAGCGGGCTTGCCCGCGAAGGGCCGCAAGGCGGCCCCAATGGCTTAAGTGAACAGCATTAGGCCAGTGGAGTCGCCACTTCAGACCAGCTCGGCACGCTTGAGCTCGCTCTTGAGGTAGGCATAGTAGATCGGCCCCGCCACCACGCCCGGCAAGCCGAATGCCGCCTCGAACACCAGCATCGCCAACAGCAACTCCCACGACTTGGCACTGATCTGCCCGCCGACGATCCGCGCATTGAGGAAGTACTCGACCTTGTGGATCACGATCAAGTAGCCCAGGGCGGCCACCGCCACCCAGATCGACAGGGACAGCCCGACGATGGTGATCAGGGTGTTGGACATCAGGTTGCCGATCACCGGCAACAGGCCCAGCAGGAAAGTCAGCACGATCAAGGTCTTGGTCAGCGGCAGGTGCACCCCGAACAACGGGAACACCACCGCCAGGAAGATGCCGGTGAAGAAGGTGTTGAGCAGGGAAATCTTGATCTGGGCGAAGACGATGTTGCGAAACGCCTGCACCAGCAGGCTCAGGCGCTCGAACAGCGCCGCGGCCAGGGGCTTGCGCCGGGATATGTCGGGAATGCGCTGCAAGGCGACGATGGCACCGAGGATCATGCCGATCAGCAGGGTGACGAACATGTGCGCCATGCCCTTGCCCACCAGTTGCAGCTCGCCCAGGTGGCTCTTGAGCCAGTCGCCGATGGCCACCTTGAACTCCGCAGCGCTGGCCGGCAGGTAGCCGTCGATGAACGGCGGCAACTGGGCGCGCGCCCGCTCCACCAGGGCCATGAACTTGTCCAGCGAAGCACCGGGGTTCTCGGCCTCGTGCAGGAGGAAACTGAAGGCACCGGCGAACACCAAGGTCAGGGTACTGACCACCAGCGTGCCGAGCAGGGCCACGGCCAACCAGCGCGCACGCTGGCCGGCGATCAACGGCTGCAGCCTGGGGGTGAGCATGTTGACCAGCTCGAACACCAGCAGGCCGGCCAGCAGGCTGGGCAGCAACTTCAGGGGGAGCGCCAGCAGCAGGCCGGCAAGCACGATGATCCAACTGGCCAGGGTGATCTGGCGAGGGGTGAAGGTCATACAGCCTCAACGGCAGACAACAGAAAAGACCCGCAGTCTGCCAGCCTTCGTCCTACAAACATAGTGACTCGGCGCAGCTCACTTCTTCTTCAGGCAGTCGCTCATGAACGCCTTGCGCTCATCGCCCTTGAGGGCCTTGGCAGTGGCGTTGGCGTTGCAGGTCTTCATCTTCTCCTGCTGGGTGACCTTGAGGCACTTGCTCATGAACGCCTTGCGTTCATCCCCTTTCAGGGCCTGTTCGGTGGCTTCGGCATTGCAGGTCTTCATCTTTTCCTGCTGGGCGGTGGCGGCGAATCCCTGCGCGCTGATCAACACACCCAACACCAACAACGGCACTTGCAGCACTTTCATGGAGTGGTCTCCTTGTCTCCGTGCCCGCTGCACGGTCGTCGTGCAGAGTGTAGACAAGAATTTTTACATCTCCCTACAAGCCTGCGGCCTTGAGCCGTGCAGCGTGCTCGGTGAACAGCCGCACCGGGTCGGCGCCCTTGCCCACCGCGCCGAGGGACTGGTTGACGATGTCCAGGTGGTCGAGCGGATAGTCGTCGCCGATGACCTGGCCCAGGTGCGAGCTGTAGCGCCCGACCATGCCGTCGCATTGGCCCTTCTCGCGCGTGAAGGTGCGGGCGAACAACCGGCAGAAGCGGTTGCTGCCGTCGAAGCGGTTGCGCCCCTGGTCGGTACGCCCCGGTTGCAGGGTGCCGGACCACGAGTAATAGCGCACGCCATCGACCTCGGCCGGGCCCTCGCCCCCCCAGGAGGTCGGCAGGCCCTGTGGATAAGCCTGGTTGAACAGGGCCACGCCGGCGCTAGTGAGGGACTGGTGCGAGGCGTGCACGTCGATCGGCAGCGGCTCGCGCCGCCAGCCGGTTTCCAGCCATACCAGCAACACCGCAAGGCCATGCAGCACAGCCTTGAGTATCCGCCCCTGGGGTGAGTCGCCCGGGGCCTTGTGCGCCAAGTAGTCGGCCAGCTCCGAGCCCTGGTTGGGCCCGGCCACCGAGGTCACCGACGCCACCCGGTCGGGCCTCTTCGCCGCCGCGTAGCGGGCGCTGAGGGCCCCCTGGCTGTGGCCGATAAGGTTGACCCGTTCGGCCCCGGTCCGCCGGCAGATGTCCTCGATGATCGCCAGCAGCTGTTCGCCACGGACTTCGCTGGCATGCAGCGGCGACACCTGCACCGGGAATACCTGCGCTCCACCCCGGCGCAGCGCCGGAACGATGCCATACCAGTACGGATAGAGCAGCACCCGCACGAAACCGAGCATGCCCGGTACCAGCACCAGTGGGTAGCGCGTGGCCAGGTCCTGGTTCATGGCCTCTCCCTCTCCTTGGTCAGTCGGCCAACACTACAGGGCCGGGGCCAGGCATCGCAATCGAACTCCTGGCGCGCCATGCGGCTCCAACCAGAACAGACCCTGAGCAAGGAGCGGGACCATGTACAAGCAGACCCTGGCAATCCTTCTGGCGGGCGCGACCCTGGCCGCCTGCGGCAGCCGCCCGGAAAACCCGGTGGACTACGTCACCTACCGCGACGAGCCGCTGGTCAAGCAGGTCGAGAACGGCATGACCATGCAGAAGGTCATCGCCATCGGCGGCAGCCCGTCGAAGGTGAGCGACCTGCCCCATGGCGGCACCTGCAACGACTACATCCTCAACCGCGACGGCCACCAGCAGCCCTACTACGTACGCTTCGACGCCACCGGCCATGTCGATGCCAAGGGCTTCAAGACCTGCCAGCAACGAGAAGAGGACCGCGAGGCCGTACCCGGCGCGTGAGCCCTCCCTGACACCCCGTGACCACCCTGATCCTTTCGGAGATGAACATGAACGCTACCGAACTGACCGATGTGCAGACCCTGCGCGAGCGCGCCCGCCAGCATGTCGAGCAAGGCGCCGTGACCGAGGGCTACAGTGCCGATCGCGACAGGATCCTGCGCCTGCTCAATGAATCGCTGGCCACCGAGCTGGTCTGCACCCTGCGCTACAAGCGCCACTACTTCATGGCCAGCGGCATCAAGGCCAGCGTCGCCGCCGAGGAGTTCCTCGAGCATGCCAACCAGGAGGCCGAGCACGCCGACAAGCTGGCCGAGCGCATCGTCCAGCTCGGTGGCGAGCCGGATTTCAACCCGGACAACCTGAGCAAGAACGCCCACGCCCAGTACGTCGCGGGCAGTACCTTGAAAGAGATGGTCCTGGAGGACCTGGTGGCCGAGCGCATCGCCATCGACAGCTACCGCGAGATCATCCAGTACATCGGCGAGAAAGACCCGACCACCCGGCGCATCTTCGAAGACATCCTGGCCCAGGAAGAAGAGCACGCCGACGACATGGCGGACCTGCTCAAAGGCTTGTGATCCACTGGGGCCGCTGTGCGGCCCCAGCGTTTGCCAGCCCCCTGCCCGAAGCTACTTGCGCCCCTTCACCGCCGCCGGCGCCTTGCCGGCCCGCATCTGTTCGAGCAACGGCGTGCACTGGTTCGGCTCGTCCCCACTCGGTGCGATCAGCGCCAGTAGCCCTGCCGCAGGGCCGATCGCCACGCCCAGCGCCACCATCCCGGCGCCTCGCAGGGCTAGCGGCACCGCCTGCACCCCGGCGCTGGGCTTGGCGAACGGCCCACGCACGTACAACGGCGAACGCAGCGAGAACAAGCGCACGCCCTTCGATTCGGGGGTGATCTTCAAGTCCAACTGCTCGCTGGCGAAGTTGGCCGTACCGTCGACATGGATGATCGCGTTCTCGGTATCGAAGACGAACAACCGCGTGGTCGCCAGGCCATCCTTGATGCCCACGTCGGCCGCCGCGCAGTTGATCTTCACCTCCTCGTCGCCGAACAACTTGCCGATCACATAGTTGCCCACGTTGAGCCCGGCGATTTCCATCAGGCCCCGGCTGATGGCGCCATCGTTGATGAGCAGGCGCAGGTCGCCATTGGAGGTGCCGAGCAGGGCCGCCACCGAATTACCGCGCCCACCCAGGTCGGCATCACCGTTGAGCTCGCCGAAGCTGGTCTGCATGGGCGCGAAGCTGGGGAACAGTTGCTTGAGCTTGAAGCCCCGGGCGGTCAGCCGGGCGCGGCCTTGCATCGGCACCGTGCGACCGTCCAGGCGGATGTTGGCATTGAGGTTGCCCCCGGCGACGCCGAAGCGCAGCGGCTCCAGGCGCAACAGGCCGTCCTCGAGCAAGACACGGGCGGACAGGTCGTTGAACGGCAGTTGCTCGCTGTGCACGATGCGCTTGCCGCTGAAGGTAACGTCGGCATCCATCGCCCGCCAGCGCTCGGTGCGAAACTCCTCCACCGGCAAGACCTTGCCTGCCGGCTGCTTGCTGGCGCCACCACGGGCCTTCTGCTCGACGTTGGAGTCAGCGCCGATCAACGGGGCCAGGTCCTTGAACAGCAGTTGGTTGGACACCAGGTTGCCGGCGAGCTTCGGCCGCGGCTGGCTGGCGACGAAGGCCAGGTCGCCATGGATGTCGCTGTCGCCGATCTTGCCGTTGAAGCCTTCGTAGCGGAACCGAGCGCCGTCCGGGTCCTGCAGGTTGGCGGTGAGGTGGCCGTCGGTGGAATAGGCCGGCGTGTCCGGCAAGGTCACGCCAGTCAGGGGATACAGGTTGCCCAGGCTGCTGCCGGACAGGCGCAGGCGCAGGTCGAGCGCGCCGAGGTTGCGTGGGTCGGTCAGGGTACCGGCAAGGGCCGCCCGGGTGTTGCCGATGCGCACGTCGGCCTGCAGCGGGAACGGCTGGCTGGCATCCTGCAGCGCCAGCAGGCCACCGATCTTGCCGGTGCCGGACACCGCCTGGCCTTTGTAACGGCCCTGGGCCTTGAGGCCGAAGGCATAGTCCTGGGCGCCCCCGGCCTTCTCGGCGCTGGCCTTGCCGACGATCTCGCTGAACGGGATCGGCTTGCCCAGCGGGTCGATCTGCACCTTCATGCTGGTTTTCAGGATCTGGTCGTCGAAGCTGACGTTGCCCTGGTCGAAGCCGATGGCGCCGATGTCCAGCACCCACTTGGACGGCTCGGCATTTTCGTCCTCGGGCCCGAAGTCGAAGGTCCAGTTGGCCCGGCCATCGGCCAGGCGGGTAAGGCTGGCGGTGGGCTTGGTCAGGTCTATGCGCGGGATGACGATCTGCTGGAACGCCAGAGGCACGGGCGACAGGCGGAACTCCACGCGCTCCAGGCCGACCATCTGCGGCGTCTTCAGCCAGTCTGGATTGCCCAGGGTCAGGTCTTCGGCGATGAAGTGCGGCCAGGGCACCCAGGCCCGCCAACCACCCTCCTGCGGCTCGGTACGCCACTGCACGGCGAGGTTGCCGTTGATCGCGAACGGCCGGTGCAGGGCCTCGGAGACTTTCTCGTTGAGCAGCGGCTTGATGCGGTTCCAGTCGAACGTGGCGATCACCACCACCAGTATCGCCAACAGGGTCAACAGGCTGGCGAGGCTCCAGGTGAGGATTCTGACGGGACGCATCATTGCGTGATTCTCCTGACGACGACATGGCACAAAGCGGGCGTGACGATGGCACACATTATGTCGGACTGATGAAAGTCCGCTGGGTTTAATTCACCCCCCCTGGAATGACGACTTTCCTGACCCCTTTCTCAGTTTCTGGCCGAGAAACAGATCCGGCGTCAGCTGAAAAACCTGCTAGCACATTGCCTTCAAATCCTCTGACAGCCTTGCCTTAGAGCCTTCACGACCCTGTATCAACGCGGTCGATTGTCACCATTATCCGTATGAACTTTTCTCTGGCGTTACCGAGCGTAGCATTGGCTTCGTACCCACTTTCCAGCCCCCCAGAGGAGCACCGATATCATGAAACGCCACCTGCTGCTGAGCCTGACCCTGTCCATCCTGGCCGCCAATGCCTTCGCCCTGCCAGCCGAAGAACAGCATCTGAGCGCCGAGTCCCGTACCAGCTCGGCCGAAATCGCCCAACCGCTGAAGACCTTGGCCGAGGGTGGCGCTGATCGTCTGCAGGAACGTGCCGCCCGCGTCGCCGAAGGGGGTTCCGACCGCCTGATCGAACGCAACAACCGCGTCGCCGAGGGGGGCTCCGACCGCCTGATCGAGCGCAACAACCGTGTCGCCGAAGGGGGCTCCGACCGCCTGATCGAAATCAGCCGCATGAGCTGATCGTCATGGCCAAGAACAACAACCCGCCGCGCAGTGCCTGCTCTCCCCCAAGCCCGGTCCATTGACCGGGCTTCGTTTTTTTATCCAGAATGCCCAGCCGTACAACCACAGAAGCCCGCCCCATGCTGCCGCGCGCCGAACAGAAGCTACAGACACGCCAGGCCCTGCTGGATGCCGCCTGCCAGCTCATGGAGAGCGGCCGTGGCTTCGGCAGCATCAGCCTGCGCGAAGTGGCCAAGGCCGCCGGCATCGTGCCCACCGGTTTCTACCGACACTTCCCCGACATGGACGCGCTGGGCCTTGCCCTGGTCGCCGAGGTCGACGCGACCTTCCGCCAAACCATCCGTCTGGTGCGGCAAAACGAATTCGAGCTGGGCGGCATCACCGACGCCTCGGTACGCATCTTCCTCGATGTGGTCGCCGCCCACCGCGCCCAGTTCCTGTTCCTCGCCCGCGAGCAGTACGGCGGCTCCCAGGCGGTGCGCCAGGCCATCGCCCGCTTGCGCCAGGACATCAGCGCCGACCTGGCCACCGACCTCGCCCGCATGCCCCGCTGGCAGCACCTGGATGCCGCCGCCCTGGCGGTGATGGCCGACCTGGTGGTCAAGACGGTGTTCGCCACCCTGCCGGAACTGATCGACAGCCCAGGCCCCGACGACCCGCAAGCGCTTACGCCCCAGGAAAAGATCACCCAGCAGCTGCGTTTCATATTCGTCGGCGCGCGGCATTGGCAGGGCCTCGGTAACCCGGGGTAAGCACAGCGGGGATCTGCAAGTAAAAGCAAAAATCAAAATCTGCGCAGGCATGCTTTTTCTTGCAGCTTGCAGCTTGCAGCTTGCCGCTAGCTGCTACCATGACGCACTGCCCGATTGCGACGAGCACGCCCCATGTCCGACCCCCGCCCCACCCCGCCCGAGCTACGCCCCTACGTGGCCCGTTTCCGCCAGCATTTCGCCGAGCGTATCGTGCCCTTGTGGCAAGGCCCTGGCTGGAATGCCGAGATGGCCCTGCCCTACGAGGCGCTCGACGGTCAGCACCGGCCACTGCCGGTGCAGCGCTACCGGGCCATGGCCTGCGCCCGCCAACTGTACCTGTTCAGCAGTCGCATCGAGCAGCCGGGCGCGGCCGAGCGGGCCGCAGCGCTGTTCCGCTCGCTGCAACGGCATTTCCATGATGCCGAGCACGGCGGCTGGTTCTACAGCATCGATGCCGAAGGCCGGCCCCTCGACCGGCGCAAGGACCTCTACACCCATGCCTTCATCGTCTTCGCCTGCGCCCATTACTGGGGCAAGGTGCGCGAGCCACTGGTCGAGGCCAAGCTGAATGCGGCGCTGAGCATCGTCGCCGAGCGTTTCGCCCGGGATGATGGGTTGTACGAGGCAAGCCTGGACGAAGACTGGTCGGCACTGGGCAGCGGCCCTTTGCAGAACCCGCAGATGCATCTGGCCGAAGCCTTCCTGCAAACGCTGGCAGTACGCGAGGACGAGCAGGTACGACAGGCGCTGTTGCAGCTGTGCGAAGCCCTGCAGGTGCATTTCATCGACCCGGCCCACGGCCTGATGCTGGAGAAACCCCGCGGTGCCGTGGATAACTGGTTCGAGCCTGGGCATCAATTCGAGTGGTTCTACCTGCTCGATACCTCGCCACTGCTGCGTGGCGGCCCGTTGCACGGCTCCCTTTACCGCGCCTTCGCATACGCCGAACAACAGGGCGTGACGGATTCGGCGGTGCTGGCGATGCTGGATGCGCAAGGCAATGTGACCGATCCGACCCAGCGCATCTGGGCCCAGGCCGAGTATTTGCGGGCACTGGCGCTGCGGCCGGGTAGCGAGGAAAGGTTGCTACGCCAGTTGCAGGCGCTGGAAACGCGCTTCCTGCATCCAGGCGGCTGGCACGAGTGCCGCGATGGCAACGGCGCGGTCAGCCGGCATGACATGCCGTCGACCACGCCCTATCACCTGGCGACCTGCCTGGAAGGCTTGCGGCAGCTGGGCTGACGCATTCGCGACGCGCCCCCTGAATTCACCCCTTGGCCGACCGATCGATCGCGAACCCCGCCCAATCCTGGCTCACCGGCATCAGCTCGAGGCTGTTGATGTTGATATGCGCCGGCTGGTTGAGGATCCAGAAGATGGTCTCGGCGATATCCTGCGGCTGGATCGGCTCGATACCGGCATAGGTCGCGTCGTAGCGCGCCTGGTCGCCGCCGAAGCGCACCAGGGAGAACTCGCTCTCGCACATCCCAGGCTCGATATTGCTGACCCGTACGCCCGTGCCGCGCAGGTCGCAACGCAGGCTCAGGGAGAACTGACCGACGAAGGCCTTGGTGCCGCCGTACACATGGCTGCCCGGATAGGGGTAGATGCCCGCCACCGAACCGACATTGAGGATGGTCGCGCCACGGCCATGGGCGATCAGCCGTGGCAGCAGCAGGCGGGTGGTGTACATCAGGCCCTTGATGTTGGTGTCGACCATGGTTTCCCAATCGTCCAGGTCGCAGTTCTGCGCCGGCTCCGCGCCCAGGGCGAGGCCGGCGTTGTTGACCAGGCCGCGCAGCGTGTCGAAGGCCGGCGGCAGGTTGGCGATGGCCTGCTCCATGGCCTTGCGGTCGCGCACATCGACCACCAGGCCATGCACCTCGGTCTTGGCCGACAGCTCGGCGCACAGGGCGTCCAGGCGCTCCTTGCGCCGGCCGGTGAGCACCAGCTTCCAGCCCGCTTCGGCGAAACGGCGGGCGGCGGCCTCGCCGAACCCGGAAGTCGCGCCAGTGATGAATACGGTGGACGTCATGCTGTTCTCCTTCGCTGTGCTGTGAATTGCCTCGGCAGGTCTTGAAGCATGCCCGCCACCGGCGTTGCCAGCAAGTCGTCGATGGTACTGCCCAATAAATGAACAGCATGGTAGAACCCTTGTGGTAGAGGGGCTGACGCGTGCTATACGCATCTTATCCACAGGGCTTTCCCCACGGATTGGGGGCAACTCGTCGGGTCGCTGGAACCCTTTTTCATCGGAGCGCTGGGCAACGATGGTCGAGTGATGGCGCAACGCTTTCAAGGATGCCGCCTGCAGCGGTCTGTCCAAGGCTTTCACACAGAGTTATCCACAGGAATCGACGGCACTGGAAATACGTGCGCATGATCCGGAAAACGCAGTGAAATCATCCACATGGGAACTTTGATCAAAAGATGACCAGCAGGCTACAGGGCAGGTATATCAAGGGCTAGAGCGATATGCCACCATGTTTTCCACAGCCGGTTCCACATTTTCCGTGGAAAATTCGGGCCTGTGGAAACAATGACTTGCGAGGCGATCCTAGTGTGCTTCGTGTGAGTTGTGCGACAAGTTGTCCACATGGCCATGAACAGCCGGGGGCGCGAAGCGGCCCCCGTATCGAACGCAATCAATGCCCGCCCAGATAGGCGTTACGCACCTCCTCGTTGACCAGCAGTTCATGCCCCGTCCCGGTCATGCGGATCTGCCCGTTGACCATCACGTAGGCCCGGTCGGACAGCTTCAGCGCATGGTTGGCGTTCTGCTCCACCAGGAAGATGGTCATCCCGGTCTTGGCCAGTTCGCGCAAGGTGGCGAAGATCTGCTTGACCACGATCGGCGCCAGCCCCAGCGAGGGCTCGTCGAGCAGCAGCAGCTTGGGCCGGCTCATCAGCGCACGGGCGATGGCGAGCATCTGCTGCTCGCCGCCGGACATGGTCATGGCACGCTGGTTACGCCGCTCCTTGAGCCGCGGGAACAGCTCGTACATGCGCTGCATGTCCTCGTCGGCGTGCTTGTCGCCGATAGGGATGGTGCCCATCATCAGGTTTTCCTCGACGGTCATGTCGGGGAACACCCGGCGCCCTTCCGGCGACTGGGCGATGCCGTTGGAGGCGATGAAGTGCGACGACTTGCGGGTGATGTCGGTGCCGCGATAGACGATCTGCCCGGACGCCGCCCGTGGCTGGCCGAAGATCGACATCAGCAGGGTCGACTTGCCGGCGCCATTGGCGCCGATCAGGCTCACCGTCTCGCCTTCGTTGATGTGCAGGCTGACTTTCTTCAATGCCTGGATCGGCCCGTAGAACACGTCCAGATCCTTCAGTTCGAGAATGGGTGCACTCATACCAGTTCCTCTTCGTCGGCACCCAGGTAGGCGGCGATCACCGTCGGGTTGTTGCGGATCTCCTGTGGCGCGCCCTCGGCGATCAGTTTGCCGTGGTCGAGCACGACGATATGGTCGGAGATGCTCATGACCATGCCCATGTCGTGCTCGATCAGCACCACGGTGATGTCGTGCTCGTCGCGCAGCACGCGGATCATGCGGCTCAGGGCCTCGGTTTCCTGGGGGTTGAGGCCGGCGGCCGGCTCGTCCAGGCAGATGATCTTCGGCCGCGTGCACATGGCCCTGGCGATCTCCAGGCGGCGCTGCTGGCCGTAGGAGAGTTCGCCGGCCAGGCGGTTGGCGCAGTCGACCAGGTCCACCACCTCCAGCCAGTAGAACGCGTGGTCCAGGGCATCGCTCTCGGCCTTGCGGTAGGCCTTGGTGTTGAGCACGCCGGCCAGCAGGTTGCGGTTGACCCACATGTGCTGGGCCACCAGCAGGTTCTCCACCACCGACATTTCCTTGAACAGGCGGATGTTCTGGAAGGTGCGTGCCAGCCCCGCGCGGTTGACCAGGTGAGTACCGCCGAACATCTTGTAGTACAAGCGGTTGGCGAAACGCGCCGGCGACACGAAGTCCGCCACCTGGAAGCGCTCGCCGAGCAACTGGATGACGTCGGTACGGGTACCGCGCACATTCAGCTCGATGCGCCCGCCACTGGCCTTGTAGAAGCCGGTCAAGCAGTTGAACACCGTGGTCTTGCCGGCACCGTTGGGGCCGATCAGGGCAAAGATCTGGTTGCGCCGGACCTTGAGGCTGACATCGCTGAGCGCCTTGATGCCGCCGAACTGCATCATCAGGTTGTCGACCGAGAGAATGACTTCGTCGTTCATGGCGCCACTCCTTTACGCGGGACCACACCGGTGCGGCTGATGCGGATCAGCCCACGCGGTCGCCAGATCATCATCAGCACCATCAGCACGCCGAACAGCAGCACCCGGTACTCGGAGAAGCTGCGCAGCAGCTCCGGCGCCACGGTCAGCACGAACGCCGCGATCACCACGCCCACGGTCGAGCCCATGCCGCCGAGTACGACGATGGCCAGGATCAGCGCCGACTCGAAGAAGGTGAACGACGACGGGTTGACGAAGCCCTGGTACGTGGCGAAGAACACCCCGGCCAGGCCTGCGGTGGAAGCGCCGATGGTGAAGGCCGAGAGCTTGACCAGCACATGGTTCAGGCCCATGGAACGGCAGGCGATCTCGTCCTCGCGCAGGGCTTCCCAGGCGCGCCCCACCGGCATGCGGGTCAGCCGGTGCTTGATGTACAGCACCGCCAGCACCACCAGGAACAGCACGACGTAGATGAACAGGAATTTCAGGTTGGGGTTGTAGTCGATGCCGAAGAACTCATGGAACGGCACCCCGCCATCCTTGGCCCGACGGCCGAACTCCAGGCCCAGGAAGGTCGGCGATGGCGCCGGCATGCCGTTGGGGCCGCCGGTGAACGACAGCCAGTTGTTCAGCACCAGGCGGATGATCTCGCCGAAGCCCAAGGTCACGATGGCCAGGTAGTCGCCGTGCATGCGCAACACCGGGAACCCGAGGATGCACCCCGCCAGCGCCGCCGCGATCGCCGCCAGCGGCAGCACGCTCCAGAAGCCGAGCCCCAGGTACTGGTAGCCCAGCGCCAGGCCGTAGGCGCCGATGGCGTAGAAGGCCACGTAGCCCAGGTCGAGCAGCCCGGCCAGGCCGACCACGATGTTCAGGCCCAAGCCCAGCAGCACGTAGATCAGGCCGAGGATGACCACGGTCAGCAGGTACTTGTTGGCGAAAACCGGGAAGACGATGGCGACCACGATCAGCAGGGGGATGATGTAACGCAGTCGCGACTTGTAGTCCGGCGCCCGCACGTGCACGCCCGAACCGCCACTCTCGAAGCCGTGCAGGATGTGCCGGCCAGTGCCGCTCTGGAAGAACAGGCTGAGCAAGAAGCGCCCCACCATCACCCCGCCGACCAGCCAGGCCACACGGGTGGGTTCGGCATTGAAGCTGTAGCCATCGAGCACCACCCCGACCACGGGGCCGAACACGATCAGGGCCAGCAAGCCCGCGACGACGGTTTCCAGCAGGCTGCGTTTGATGTCGAAACCGGAAGAAGCAATATTGGCAGCGGACATGTTCACACCTTAGCCACGAGCGGGCGACCCAGCAGGCCTTGGGGACGGAAGATCAGGATCAGCACCAGCAGCGAGAAGCTGAACACATCCTTGTAGTCGGAGTTGATCAAACCGGAGAACAGCGACTCGGAAATCCCCAGGACGATCCCGCCCAGCATGGCGCCAGGGAGCGAGCCGATACCGCCGAGCACCGCGGCGGTGAACGCCTTGATACCGATGATGAAGCCGGCATAGAAGTCGAAAGTGCCGTAGTTCATGGTGATCAGCACGCCAGCCAGGGCGGCCATCACCGCGCCGATGACGAACACGTAGGAGATCACCCGGTCGGTGTTGATCCCCAGGATCGAGGCCATCTTGCGGTCCTGCTGGGTGGCACGGCACATGCGTCCGAGCTTGGTGTACTTGATCACGTAGGTGAGCAGGGCCATGCCGACGAAGGCCGCGACCAGGATGAAAATCTTGGTGTAGGTCAGTTGCACGAAGCCTGTGCCCACCTCGACGCGCCAGGCGCCTTCGAGCAGGGTCGGCACGCCTTGCTGGCGGGCGCCCTGGCTGATCTGCGCGTAGTTCTGCAAGATCAGCGAGATGCCGATGGCGCTGATCAGCGGCGCCAGGCGGGTGGAGTTACGCAGGGGCTTGTAGGCGATGCGTTCGATGGTGAAGCCATAGACGCCGGTGATGACGATGGTGAACAACAAGGTTCCCAGCATCAGCAGCGGAAACGACTCGATACCGAAATAAGCCAGCAATGCCAGGCTGATCGCCGCGAGGTACGCGGAGATCATATACACCTCGCCGTGCGCGAAGTTGATCATGCCGATGATGCCATAGACCATTGTGTAGCCGATGGCGATCAGACCATAGACCGACCCGAGGGTCAGCCCATTGATCAGTTGCTGCAGGAAAATACCATCCATAACGCAATCTCACCTGATTGAGATTGCACGAGCGCCGACCACGGCGGGCCTGGAATGACGCGGCCCTCGCAGCGCAGAACTGGTGCAGATCTACGAGTAGGAACGGGTACCGCAGGGGCAGCGGCCCGGGCACCTGCCCGGGCTTGTGCCTTTGTTATTTTTGTTTTTCCAGTTGGTGGTACTTGCCGTTGGCATCCCACTGGTAGACCACGTAGTCGGAGACGGTCAGGTCGCCCTTGCTATCGAATTTCTTCTCGCCCATGACGGTCTTGACCGAGTTGGCCTTGAGCCACTTGGCGGCATCCTCGCCATTGTTCGACTTGGCGCCGTTGAAGGCTGCGGCCAGCACCTGCAGGGAAGCGTAGGCATACAGGGTGTAGCCCTCAGGCTCGGTGCCGCCCTTGCGGAACTCGTCGACCACCGCCTTGCTGTCTGGCAGCAGGCGTGGGTCGGCGCCGAAGGTCATGTACACACCGTTGGTGTATTGTGGGCCGCCGGCAGTGGCCACCAGTTCGTCGGTGACGATGCCATCGTCGGACATGAACGGAATGTCCTTCAGGCCCTGCTCGCGCAGCTGGCGCACCAGCGGGCCGGCTTCCGGGTGCAGGCCACCGAAGTAGACGACATCGGCACCGGCAGCGCGGATCTTGGTGACCACGGCGCTGAAGTCTTTCTCGCCACGGGTCAGGCCTTCATACAGCACCGGCTTGACGCCGCGTTTCTCCAGCTGGGCCTTGGTCGCGTCGGCAAGGCCCTGGCCGTAGGTGTCCTTGTCGTGCAGCACGACGACCTTCTTGCCCTTGAGCACGTCGACGATGTAGTCGCCGGCGACGATGCCCTGCTGGTCGTCGCGGCCGCACATGCGGAACATCGCCGACAGGCCGCGCTCGGTCACCTGCGGGTTGGTGGAGCCGGGGGTGACGGCGATGATGCCGGCTTCATCGTAGACCTCCGAGGCCGGGATGGTGGACGAGGAACAGAAGTGGCCGATCACCCCGACGACCTTCTCCTGATCGACCAAGCGGTTGGCCACCGCCACGGCCTGCTTCGGCTCACAGGCATCGTCCCCCCTCACCAGGACGATTTTCTCGCCGTTGACCCCACCGGCGGCGTTGATCTTGTCGGCCGCCGCCTGGGCACCTTTCATGTATTGCTCGCCAAACGCTGCGTTGGCCCCGGTCATGGGGCCTGCGACGCCGATCTTGACGTCGGCCTGAACATACGCAGAAACACCCAGTGCCGAAGCTACGGCCAGAGCCAGGAAACCTTTCTTGTAAAACGTCTGCGACATGAGGTGGTGCTCCTAGAGTTTTTTTGATTGGCACTACAACTTCTCAGCCCTGTGCTCCGAGCAAGGGCCGTGCCATTGGTTTTGTCTTGTAGGAAAACGCCAGGGAAAGGCAGGCAAAAGGCGACCGACGGCCTTTTCTTTATTGAGCGTGCAACCGTCTGCCACACAGCAGGCGCCACCCAGCAAGGAGGAAAGGAGCAACCATCGAGTGCCATCATTGCAACCCTGGCAAGTGTTAACGTGCAACCAACCTGTAACAGCCGACGTCACCGAACTGCACACAACTGGTGCGCAACTGCTACAGGCGGCACCGTTTAGAGCCTAGCTGGTGCATGGCGAAACGACCTGGGCTGCGCTGTCGCGCAACGGGTATGTGGGAACGGGCCTGCCCGCGAATGGGCCAGCCCAGCCAGCGCAAAGGGCTCATCTGCACGCTCCACGCAAAAGGCTGGCACAATGGCTGCCAACCCCGCGCTTGCGCCGTTCCAGCGAGCGCCACCGACCTGGAGCCTGCCCATGAGCGTGAGCGCATTCGCCGAGCGCATCGTGCATAACCTGCTCGACACCGACTTCTACAAGCTGACGATGATGCAGGCGGTGCTGCACAACTACCCGGACGCCGACGTGGAATGGGAGTTTCGCTGCCGCAACGGCGAGGACCTGCGCCCTTACCTGGACGAGATCCGCACCCAGGTCGAACGGCTCGGCGAGCTGACCCTGGACGACGGCCAACTGGCCTTTCTCGAACGCATCAGCTTCCTCAAGCCAGACTTCCTGCGCTTTCTCGGCTTGTTCCGCTTCAACCTGCGCTACCTGCACCTGGGGATCGAGAACGACCAGCTGTGCCTGCGCCTGCGCGGCCCCTGGCTGCATGTGATCCTGTTCGAGGTGCCGTTGCTGGCGATCATCAGCGAGGTGCGCAACCGCCACCTGCATCCGCGCATGCGCCTGGCCGAGGCCCGTGACCAGTTGTACCGCAAGTTCGACTGGCTGCGCGCCCACGCCAGCGACGACGAGCTGGCCGAACTGCAAGTCGCCGACTTCGGCACACGCCGGCGCTTCTCCAGCCGGGTCCAGGAGGAGGTGGTGCGGGTCCTGCGCGACGACTTCCCGGCGCGCTTCGTCGGCACCAGCAATGTCGACCTGGCATGGAAACTGGATATCAAGCCACTGGGCACCATGGCTCATGAATGGATCATGGCCCACCAGCAGCTCGGCCCGCGGCTGATCGACAGCCAGATCGCCGCCCTGGACTGCTGGGTCCGCGAGTACCGCGGGCTACTGGGCATCGCCCTGACCGACTGCATCACCATGGATGCGTTCCTGGGCGATTTCGACCTGTACTTCGCCAAGCTGTTCGATGGCCTGCGCCACGACTCGGGCGAGCCGGTGGCCTGGGCCGAGAAGGCCATCGCCCACTACCAGAGACTGGGTATCGACCCCATGACCAAGACACTGGTGTTTTCCGACGGCCTCAACCTCACCCGGTCGCTGGAAATCTTCCGTGCCCTGCGCGGCCGCATCAACGTCAGCTTCGGCATCGGCACCAACCTGACCTGCGATATCCCCGGTGTGGCACCGATGAGCATCGTGCTTAAAATGACCGACTGCAATGGCTCGCCGGTGGCGAAGATCTCCGACGAGGCCGCCAAGACCCAATGCCGCGACGAGAATTTCGTTGCCTACCTGCGTCACGTATTCAAAGTCCCCAGCAAGGAGTAACCCATGCAAGCCGTCCAGCGAGAGATTGCGCAAGCGCTCAAGGTGCAGCCGCCGTTCGCCGACGCCGCGGCGCTCGAGGCCGAAGTCGCCCGGCGCGTGGCCTTCATCAAGGACTGCCTGGCCAATGCCCGGCTCAAGACCCTGGTCCTGGGTATCAGTGGCGGAGTCGACTCGCTGACCGCCGCCCTGCTCGCCCAGCGCGCCGTCAACGAATTGCGCGCCGAGACCGGCGATGACGGCTACCGCTTCATCGCCGTGCGCCTGCCCTACCAGGTGCAGCACGACGAGCACGACGCCCAGGCCTGCCTGGATGTCATCAAGGCCGACGAGGTCCATACCGTCGACATCGCACCGGCAGTGCGCGCCCTGGCGGGAGAGGTGAAGGCCCTGGAAGGCGGTTCGCCGACCTTGGTCGACTTCGTCGTCGGCAACGTCAAGGCGCGCATGCGCATGGTTGCCCAATACAGCATCGCCGGCGCCCGCCAGGGCCTGGTGATCGGCACCGACCATGCCGCCGAGGCGGTGATGGGCTTCTTCACCAAGTTCGGTGACGGAGCCTGCGACCTGGCGCCGCTGAGCGGCCTGGTGAAAAACCAGGTGCGCGCCATCGCCCGTAGCTTCGGCGCACCGGAGTCGCTGGTGGAAAAGGTGCCGACGGCGGACCTGGAAGACCTGGCGCCGGGCAAGCCGGACGAAGCATCCCATGGCGTGACCTACCAGCAGATCGATGCCTTCCTGCATGGCGAGCCGGTCAGCCAGGAGGCGTTCGACATCATCGTCGCCACCTACCGCAAGACCCAGCACAAGCGCGAGCTGCCGTTCGCCCCCTGAAAAGCTTCGCGGGCAAGCCCGCTCCACAGGGTCATCACTGTCCTCGAGACCAGTGGTCAACCTGTGGGAGCGTGCTTGCCCGCGAAGAGGCCAGTAAGCCCTACATGGCTTTACTTACTTGACGATAACCTTGCCCTTCATCATCGAGATATGGCCCGGGAAGGTGCAGAAGAAGCTGTAGTCACCGCCCGCTTCCAGCTTGGAGGTGTCGAACTTCACCTCGGTTTCCTTCTCTGGCGCACCGATCATCGCGGTGTGGGCGATGATCGCGGCGTTGTCTTCCTTCAGGTAGCCCTTGTCGATGCCCTGGGTCATGCCTTCGGTGGCAATGCCCTGCATGTCGGCGGTCTTGCTGATCACCAGGTTGTGGCCCATGACGTTCTTCGGCAGGTTGCCGGAGTGGGTCAGCTTGACGGTGAACTCCTTGCAGCTCTTGTCGACGGTGAATTCCTTGGTGTTGTAAGACATCTGGTCGGTCGAGTCGACAGTCACCGAACACTCGGCTGCGAAGACAGAGGCGCTGGCGAGGGTCAGCAGGGATACCGCTACAGCTTTCGCAAACATCGTGAATCTCCTTGGCAGGGTTTTATCAATTGCGAGACTGCCTGAAACCGCCATGCCCCTTCCTGATGTGCGTCAAGGGGCGTCAAGTGGTCAGCCAGTTGATTTGTTCAATGGATTGTATACAACCAATCTAAGTGCACATCATGCCTTCTTAGCGGACGATGAGACAACCTCTCATTAAGGAGCAATGAACATGTCCCTCGGTAGCTTGATGAACAGTCTGTTGGCCGCCTACGCCCATGGTGCGAGCGGTGCCGTCCACGAATTCTCGCGCCCGGAGTGAAACTGGCCTTGGAAGCGGCAGGCATGCGCCTTACCCTGTTTACGCATGTAACTGGAGATAAGCAATGCCTGTACGTTCCGTTTGTGTCTTCTGCGGTGCCAGCATCGGCGCCAACCCAGCCTATCGCGAGGCGGCCATCGCACTCGGCCAGGCCATCGCCCGCCGTGGCCTGACCCTGGTCTACGGCGGCGGCGCGGTCGGCCTGATGGGCACCGTGGCCGACGCGGCCATGGCCGCTGGTGGCGAGGTCATCGGCATCATCCCGCAGAGCCTGATGAATGCCGAGATCGGCCACACCGGCCTGACCCGCCTGGAGGTGGTCGACGGCATGCATGCCCGCAAGGCGCGCATGGCAGAGCTCAGCGATGCCTTCATCGCCCTGCCCGGTGGCCTGGGCACGCTGGAGGAGCTGTTCGAGGTGTGGACCTGGGGGCAGTTGGGCTATCACGCCAAGCCGCTGGGGCTGCTGGACGTCAATGGCTTCTATGAAAAGCTTGGTGGGTTCCTCGACCATATTGTCGAGGAAGGCTTCGTGCGACCGCAGCACCGGGCGATGCTGTTGCTCGGCAAGCAGCCGGATGAGCTGCTGGACGGGATGGAAGCGTTCGAGGCGCCGGTGTTGCCAAAATGGGTCGACCGCAAGCCTGACTGATACCCGGGGGCTGCTTCGCAGCCCCACATGCCCCCCTTCAGCGCGGAATGACTGGCTGGCGCGGCTTCTTCTTGCCCTTGCCGCCCTTGGCCGCTTCCTTGCGCTCCTTGGCCGCCTGCTGGTTGCGGGCGAACGCCTCGGCCTTGGCCTTCTCACGCTTGTCCCACGGCTTGCTGCCATCGCTGGCGCGCGGAGGCAGGCCGGTGTGCTGGGTCAGGATCTTCTGCTCCTTGCCCACCTTGTGGCTACCCGCCGGCGTCGAATTCTTGCGCCGGGCACTCTGGTAGTGGTCGGTCTGCGGCTGGTGCAGCGGGATCAACTGGTGCTTGCCAGGCCCGATCAGGTCGGCACGGCCCATGCGCTGCAGGGCCTCGCGCAGCAGCGGCCAGTTCTTCGGATCGTGGTAGCGCAAAAACGCCTTGTGCAACCGGCGCTGCTCCTCGCTCTTGACGATGTCCACCCCTTCGCTCTTGTAGGTGACCTTGCGCAGCGGGTTCTTGCCCGAGTGGTACATGGCCGTGGCCGAGGCCATCGGCGAGGGATAGAACGCCTGCACCTGGTCGGCGCGGAAGCCGTTGTTCTTCAGCCACAGGGCGAGGTTCATCATGTCCTCGTCGGTGGTGCCCGGGTGCGCAGCGATGAAGTACGGGATCAGGTACTGCTCCTTGCCCGCCTCTTTGGAGAACTTCTCGAACATGCGCTTGAAGCGGTCGTAGGTACCGATGCCCGGCTTCATCATCTTGTCCAGCGGGCCACGTTCGGTGTGCTCCGGGGCGATCTTGAGGTAGCCGCCGACGTGGTGGGTCACCAGTTCCTTGACGTACTCCGGCGATTCCACGGCCAGGTCGTAGCGCAGGCCCGAGGCGATCAGGATCTTCTTCACCCCCGGCAAGGCACGAGCCTTGCGGTACAACTCGATCAGCGAACTGTGGTCGGTGTTGAGGTTCTCGCAGATGCCAGGGAACACGCACGACGGCTTGCGGCAGTGCTTCTCGATGTCGTGGCTCTTGCAGGCGATGCGGTACATGTTGGCGGTCGGCCCACCGAGGTCGGAGATGACCCCGGTGAAACCCGGCACCTTGTCGCGCATTTCCTCGATCTCGCGGATGATCGATTCGTGGGAGCGGTTCTGGATGATCCGCCCCTCGTGCTCGGTGATCGAGCAGAAGGTACAGCCACCGAAGCAGCCCCGCATGATGTTCACCGAGAAGCGGATCATCTCGTAGGCCGGGATGCGCTCCTTGCCATACACCGGGTGCGGCACGCGCGCATAGGGCATGTCGAACACGTAGTCCATTTCCTCGGTGCTCATGGGAATGGGCGGAGGATTGAACCAGACGTCCACCTCGCCATGCTTCTGCACCAGGGCACGGGCGTTACCCGGGTTGGTCTCCAGGTGCAGCACGCGGTTGGCATGGGCGTAGAGCACTGGGTCGTTGCGCACCTTCTCGAACGACGGCAGGCGGATCACCGTCTTGTCGCGGGTCATGCGCGGGCTGTCGAGGATCTGCACCACCTTGGCCTCGTTCGGGTCCTCGACCTCGCCCTTGGCCTGCTCGATGGCGCAGGCGTCCATGTCCTGGGTGTTGACGTAGGGGTTGATGATCTTGTCGACCTTGCCAGGGCGATCGATGCGGGTCGAATCGATCTCGTACCAGCCCTGGGGCGTGTCGCGACGGATGAACGCCGTGCCGCGCACGTCGGTGATGCTCTCGATCTTCTCGCCATTGGCCAGGCGCTGGGCCACCTCGACCACCGCGCGTTCGGCGTTGCCGAACAGCAGGATGTCGGCGCTGGCATCGACCAGGATCGAATGACGGACCTTGTCCTGCCAGTAGTCGTAGTGGGCGATGCGGCGCAGGGAGGCCTCGATGCCACCGAGGACGATCGGCACGTGCTTGTAGGCTTCCTTGCAACGCTGGCTGTACACCAGGCTGGCGCGATCGGGCCGCTTGCCGGCCATGCCACCGGGAGTGTAGGCGTCATCGGAGCGGATTTTCTTGTCCGCGGTGTAGCGGTTGATCATCGAGTCCATGTTGCCGGCCGCGACGCCGAAGAACAGGTTCGGCTCGCCGAGCTTCATGAAGTCGTCCTTCGACTGCCAGTTCGGCTGGGCGATGATGCCCACGCGAAAGCCCTGGGCTTCCAGCAGGCGGCCGATGATGGCCATGCCGAAGGAGGGATGGTCGACGTAGGCATCACCGGTCACGATGATGATGTCGCAGGAATCCCAGCCGAGCTGATCCATCTCCTCCCTGCTCATGGGCAGGAACGGCGCTGGTCCGAAGCATTCGGCCCAGTACTTGGGATAGTCGTAGAGTGGCTTGGCTGCTTGCATGTCAGTGACCGGTTCTGGTGTGCAGGGAAATCGCGGGCGCGGAATATAGCACAAATTTTGATCAAATCCGACGACAGGGGTCGGATTCATGAAAGACACAGAACCCTGTGGGGCCGCAGGGCAAGCGCTCCCCAGGGGGCCTTCCGCGGTTATTCGTCGTCGTCGAAGTTGTACATGCCCGGCGCAAGGTTCTCGAAGCGGGTGTACTTGCCGATGAACGCCAGGCGGATGAAGCCGATGGGGCCGTTACGCTGCTTGCCGATGATGATCTCGGCGATGCCCTTGTGCTCGGTCTCCGGGTGATACACCTCGTCACGGTAGACGAACATGATCACGTCGGCGTCCTGCTCGATCGCCCCGGATTCACGCAGGTCGGAGTTCACCGGGCGCTTGTTCGGCCGCTGCTCCAGGGAGCGGTTGAGCTGCGACAGGGCGATCACCGGGCAGTTGAACTCCTTGGCCAGGGCCTTGAGCGAGCGGGAGATCTCGGAGATCTCGTTGGTGCGGTTGTCGCCGCTGGAGCCGGGGATCTGCATCAGCTGCAGGTAGTCGACCATGATCAGGGCGACATCGCCGTGCTCACGCACCAGGCGACGGGTACGGGCGCGCATTTCCGAGGGGCTGATGCCAGCGGTATCGTCGATGAACAGCTTACGGTCGTTGAGCAGGTTGACCGCCGAGGTCAGCCGCGGCCAGTCGTCGTCGTCCAGTTGGCCGGAGCGGACCTTGGTCTGGTCGATCCGCCCCAGCGACGACAACATACGCATGATCAGCGCCTCGCCGGGCATCTCCAGGGAGAACACCAGCACCGCCTTGTCGCTGCGCAGCACGGCGTTCTCCACCAGGTTCATGGCGAAGGTGGTCTTGCCCATCGACGGACGACCGGCAACGATGATCAGGTCGGCCGGCTGCAGGCCGCTGGTCTTCTCGTCCAGGTCGGTGTAGCCGGTGGACAGGCCGGTGATGTCGCTGTCGGAGTTGAACAGCGTGTCGATGCGGTCGATGGCCTTGGTCAGCAGCTCGTTGACGCCCACCGGGCCGCCGGTCTTTGGCCGCGCCTCGGCGATCTGGAAGATCTGCCGCTCGGCATCGTCGAGGATTTCCTCGGCGTTGCGCCCCTGCGGGTTGAAGGCGTTGTCGGCGATGTCGGTGCTGATGCTGATCAACTGGCGCAGCGTGGCCCGCTCGCGGATGATCGCCGCATAGGCCTTGATGTTGGCCACCGACGGGGTGTTCTTGGCCAGCTCGGCGAGGTAGGCCAGGCCACCGACCTGGGACGACAGGCCTTCCTTGTCCAACTGCTCGTGCAGGGTCACCACGTCGAACGGCTGGTTCTGGTCCACCAGCTTGTGGATGGCGCGGAAGATCAGGCGATGGTCATGCCGATAGAAATCACCGTCCGAGACCTGGTCCAGCACCCGTTCCCAGGCGTTGTTGTCCAGCATCAGGCCACCGAGCACGGCCTGTTCGGCCTCGATGGAATGCGGCGGCACCTTGAGGGCGGCGGTCTGCAGGTCGAGTTGCTCGGGGTTGCTGATCTCGTTCATGTCCACGCGAAAAATCTGGGTGATGAAAAAGACAAAGGGCACGACCTGCATGAAGCAGGACCGTGCCCGATGTTACCGGCTGGCCCACGAGGAGCCAACCGATCGCTGCAGCTTAGGCTGCGACGACAACCACGCGTACGGTGGCTTCGACGTCGCTGTGCAGGTGCACGGCAACGTCGTATTCGCCGACGTTACGGATGGTGCCGTTCGGCAGACGAACTTCAGCCTTGGCCACTTCGACGCCGGAGGCGGTCAGGGCGTCAGCGATGTCGTGGGTGCCGATCGAACCGAACAGCTTGCCTTCGTCACCGGCGGTGGCAGTGATGGTCACTTCCAGCTCGGCCAGTTGGGCAGCGCGGCTTTCAGCCGAAGCCTTACGGTCGGCAGCAGCTTTTTCCAGCTCGGCGCGGCGCTCTTCGAACGCGGCCAGGTTGGCGGCGTTGGCAACGACGGCCTTGCCGAAAGGCAGCAGGAAGTTACGGCCGTAACCACCTTTTACTTTTACTTTGTCGCCCAGGTTGCCCAGGTTGGCGACTTTTTCCAGCAGGATCAGTTCCATTTGGTAAAACCTCTTAACTTTTAACCTTCACCGTTCGCGGAATCGTCACCCTGGTGAGGGGACTTGCGACCGCGAAAATCAATCAGGCTATCGACAATGGCCAAGACCACGAGCAACGGATAGGTCAGCTGCATGAACAGCACCAGCGTCACGTACAACCCCACCAGCCAGAACCTGGCCAGGCGTTTCTGGGCCACCAGCCCATGCAGCAGGGCGATCCCCGCGAACATGAGCGGCACGCTGCACAGCGGCGTCAGCAATGCCAGGGCAGAACCGAAGTTCGGCCCGAACAGCATGCACGCCAGCAGCACCAGTGCCGGCACCAGGGGAATCCGCACCGCTTGAAACTCGCGGCCGAAACCTCCCGGGTTGTACAACGCGGCCTGCCAGTAGCGCCCCAACATCAGGGCCAGCACACTGACCACCTGCAGCAACGCCGCGATCAGGCCGTTGAGCACCGGTACGATGAGGCTCCCGAGGTGTGCCTGCTCCTCCACCGACAACTGCTGGTAGAGACCGCCGAGCATCTGCGGCAGGGCTTTTTCAAGCGCTCGCGCCAGAGCTTCGATCGGTTCGCGGAACACCGAACCCAGGATGACACCGTACAACAGGCCCAAGGCGATGCTGGACAACAGCACCCGGCTCCAGGAATGCCCGGCGCGCAACAGCGCAGCCAGCCCCAGCGTCCCCAGCAGCACCATCAAGGTGCGCGGCTCGCCGAAGATCCACCAGGCCAATGCCGGCAGGATGCCCCAGACGATCACCGAGGAAGCGTCCTTGAAACCGCGCCGCAGGAACACCAGGCTCCCGGCAGCGGCACTCAACCAGAACAACAGCGGCAATGCCGCACAACCGGCCACCACGATGGAGGCCTGCACGCGACCGCGCATGATGAAATCAGCCAACGCTCGCATGCTTATCCCTTGCTACTTGTCGACGACCCGGTCTCAGCGGCCGTGGCTGTCGGTGTAGGGCAGCAGGGCCAGGAAGCGGGCGCGCTTGATAGCGGTAGCCAGCTGACGCTGATAACGAGCTTTGGTACCGGTGATACGGCTTGGAACGATTTTGCCGGTTTCGGATACGTAAGCTTTCAGGGTGTTGAGATCTTTGTAGTCGATCTCTTTCACGTCTTCGGCAGTGAAGCGGCAGAATTTACGACGACGGAAGAAACGTGCCATGTAATAGGCTCCTCAAAAAGGTCCGTGGATTACTCGTCAGCGTTATCGCTGTTGTCGCTGTCGTTGCTGTCGTCGCCTTCGGCGCCATCAGCAGCTTCAGGACGCTCACGACGCTCACGGCGCTCGCTGCGGTTCTCTTCGGCCTTCAGCATCTCGGACGGGCCGGTGATGGCTTCGTCGCGACGGATGATCAGGTTACGGATCACGGCATCGTTGTAGCGGAAGTTGTCTTCCAGCTCGGCTAGGGCCTTGCCGGTGCACTCGACGTTCAGCATCACGTAGTGAGCCTTGTGAACGTTGTTGATGGCGTAGGCCAGCTGACGACGGCCCCAGTCTTCCAGGCGGTGGATCTTGCCGCCGTCTTCTTCGATCAGCTTGGTGTAACGCTCGACCATGCCGCCGACTTGCTCGCTCTGGTCAGGGTGGACCAGGAAGATGATTTCGTAATGACGCATGAATGCTCCTTACGGGTTAGTAGTCTGCCAGCGATCTGGTCAGACAAGGAGTGAATGACACTGTATGTCTTGCCTTGGAAAGAAGGCACATGCGCGCCTGCCTGCACGGCAAGGGGCGCAATTGTAGAGAAGGCGGGGCGGACAAGCAAGGCGCCGGAAGCTTCAAGTTACAAGCGGCAAGCGGCACGTTGAAAGCAGATCCACCACGGTTCTGCTTTCTCCTGCCGCTTGGCGCCCGCAGCTCAAGGCTGCTGGCGGCGCTGCCTGACAGCCTCGAACAGGCACACCCCGGTGGCCACCGAGACGTTCAGGCTGCTGACGCTGCCGGCCATCGGCAGCTTGACCAAAAAGTCGCAGTGCTCGCGGGTCAGCCGGCGCATGCCCTTGCCTTCGGCGCCCATGACCATGACCAGCGGCCCGGTCAGGTCCTGCTGGTACAGCTCCTGCTCAGCCTCGCCGGCGGTGCCGACCACCCACAGGCCGCGCTGCTGGAGCTTCTCCAGGGTGCGGGCGAGGTTGGTCACGGCCACCAGCGGGATCACCTCGGCGGCGCCGCAGGCGACCTTGCGCACCACGCCAGTGAGGGTCGCCGACTTGTCCTTGGGGATCACCACCGCCGTGGCGCCGGCGGCATCGGCCGTGCGCAGGCAGGCGCCGAGGTTGTGCGGGTCGGTGACCCCATCGAGCACCAGGATCAGCGGCGGCTGCTCGGTGCGCTCGAGCAGTTCGTCGAGCATGGCCTCGCCCCAGACTTGGCTGGGGCTGACCTCGGCGACCACGCCCTGGTGCACGCCTTCGACCCAGGCATCGAGCTCGCGCCGCTCGGCCTGGCCGACCGGCACGCGGTACTCCGCCGCCAGCGCCAGCAAGGCCTGGATGCGTGGCTCGCTACGCCCCTCGGACAACCAGATCTGCTTGACCCGCTTGGGATGATGCTGCAGCAACGCCTGTACGGCGTGCACGCCGTAGATCTTTTCCAGCTGGCTCATGACTTGTTCTTGCCTTTACGTGGCGCGCCGGACTTCGACGGCCCCTTGCGATGCTTGGTCTTGCCGGAGGCCTTGGCGCCCTTCTCGGCCTTGGCGCCAGCCTGGCCGTGGCGGGCCTCGCTCATCAGCGCCTTCTTCATTTCGCGGCTCTTGCGCACTTCGGCGTTACGCTGCACGGCATCCTTGGGGAAGTACGCCTCGGCGGACTCGCGCTTGCCGCTGCGCGGCTTGGGTGTGGCCTTGGGCTCAGGCGCCGGCTCTGCCGCAGGCTCGGGCGAAGGGCTGCGCGACTTGCGCCCGACCGGTGCGGTGGCTGCCTTCTCCGACAGTTCGAAGTCGATCTTGCGCTCGTCCAGGTCGACCCGCATGACCTTGACCTCGATCGTGTCGCCCAAGCGGAAACTGCGCCCGCTGCGCTCGCCGGACAAGCGATGGTGCACCGGGTCGAAGTGGTAGTAGTCACCCGGCAAGGCGCTGACATGCACCAGGCCTTCGACGTAGATGTCGGTCAGCTCGACGAACAGGCCGAAACCGGTCACCGCGGTGATCACGCCCGGGAAGGTCTCGCCGACGCGGTCGCGCATGTACTCGCACTTGAGCCAGTTGACCACGTCGCGGGTGGCTTCGTCGGCACGCCGTTCGGTCATCGAGCACTGTTCGCCCATCTGCTCCAGGGCATGCTCGTCGTACGGGTAGATGCGCGCCTTGGGGATGCTCATGGCGCCGGCACGCTTGACGTGCGGGGTGTCGACCCGCGAGCGGATCACGCTGCGGATGGCGCGGTGCACCAGCAGGTCCGGATAGCGGCGAATCGGCGAGGTGAAGTGGGTGTAGGCCTCGTAGTTCAGGCCGAAGTGGCCATTGTTCTCGACGCTGTACACCGCCTGGCTGAGCGAGCGCAGCATGACGGTCTGGATCAGGTGGAAGTCCGGGCGCTCGGCGATGCTCGCCAGCAGCGCTTGGTAGTCCTTCGGCGACGGCTCCTTGCCCTTGTGCAACGACAGGCCCAGTTCGCCAAGGAAGGCGCGCAGTTTTTCCAGGCGCTCCGGCGGCGGGCCGTCATGCACCCGGTACAGGGCCGGCACGCCGTGCTTCTGCAGGAACTCGGCGGTGGCCACGTTGGCCGCCAGCATGCATTCCTCGATCAGCTTGTGGGCATCGTTGCGCACGGTCGGGCGGATTTCCGCGATCTTGCGCTCTTCGCCGAAGATGATGCGGGTTTCCTGGGTCTCGAAGTCGATCGCACCCCGGGTATGACGGGCCGCCACCAGCGCCTTGTACAAGGCGTAGAGGTGCTTGAGGTCTGGCAGCACCGCGCTGTACTCCTCGCGCAGCGCCTTGCCCTCGCGGGTGCGGGCGTGCTCGAGCATGCTGCTGACCTTGTTGTAGGTCAGCCGGGCATGGGAGTGGATCACCGCCTCGTAGAACTGGTAGTCGACCATCTGGCCGGCCTTGTTGATGGTCATCTCGCAGACCATGGCCAGGCGATCGACGTGCGGGTTCAGCGAGCACAGGCCGTTGGACAGCTCCTCCGGCAGCATCGGCACCACCCGCTCGGGGAAGTACACCGAGTTGCCGCGCTGCTGCGCCTCGGTGTCCAGGGCCGAGCCCAGGCGTACGTAGCTGGACACGTCGGCGATCGCCACGTACAGGCGCCAGCCGCCCGAGAACAGGCGCAGCTTGCCCAGTGGCTCGCAGTAGACGGCGTCGTCGAAGTCGCGGGCGTCCTCGCCATCGATGGTGACGAACGGCAGGTGGCGCAGGTCGATGCGCTTTTCCTTGTCCTTCTCTTCGACTTCGGAGCGGAACTTGCGCGCTTCCTTGATCACCTCCTTGGGCCAGACATGCGGGATGTCGTAGCTGCGCAGGGCGACATCGATCTCCATGCCCGGCGCCATGTAGTTGCCGATTACCTCGACCACGTCGCCCTGGGGCTGGAAGCGCGGGGTTGGCCAGTGGGTGATCTTGATCTCGACGAACTGGCCGATCTTGGCGCCACCGTTGCGCCCGGCGGTGACCAGCACTTCCTGCTGGATCTTCGGGTTGTCGGGGGTGACGTAGCCGATGCCGCCTTCCTCGAAGTAGCGGCCGACCACGCTCTCGTGGGCACGGGAGATGACCTCCACCAGCACACCTTCGCGGCGGCCACGGCGGTCGACGCCGGAAACCCGGGCCAGGGCGCGGTCGCCGTCGAACACCAGGCGCATCTGCGCCGGGCTGAGGAACAGGTCGTCGCTGCCATCATCGGGGATGAGGAAACCAAAACCGTCGCGGTGGCCGGAGATGCGGCCGCAGATCAGGTCCAGCTTGTCCACCGGGGCATAGGTGCCGCGCCGGGTGTAGATCAGCTGGCCATCGCGCTCCATCGCCCGCAGGCGACGGCGCAGGGCTTCGATCTGGTCTTCCTCGTAGAGGCCGAACTCCGCCGCCAGCTGCTCGCGCGCAGCCGGTTCGCCGCGGTCGGCAAGGTGTTGCAGGATCAGCTCACGGCTGGGGATGGGATTCTCGTATTTTTCCGCTTCACGGGCGGCCTCGGGGTCGAGGGATTGCCAATCGGCCATCAGGAGGGGTTCACCTTGGTATATATAGAGAAGAAGTTTGGCATAGGCGTATTGAAACCGGAAATGTCAGCCTTGGACAGCCCCGTCGGAGTCCCGGGGGTCGGTAGAAGGCCTGCGGAATCAACAAGTTGAATTTTTTGAAAATTTTTTCGATCCGGGGCTTTACAGCCCACCGGGGCATCCGTATAGTGCGCACCACGACGACGGACACCCCCGACGTTGTAGTTGAGAGAAGCGATGTTGTAAAGCATCATGTGATCTCGACGATGTGCCCAGGTGGCGGAATTGGTAGACGCGCTGGTTTCAGGTATCAGTGGCTTAACGGCCGTGGAAGTTCGAGTCTTCTCCTGGGCACCAAAATTTTCGAGCGATAGATAACAGGTTTGTCTGTCACTCAGCAAGTGATGCATCTTGCACGCTGTAGACGTAAAAGATTTGCCCAGGTGGCGGAATTGGTAGACGCGCTGGTTTCAGGTATCAGTGGCTTAACGGCCGTGGAAGTTCGAGTCTTCTCCTGGGCACCATATAAAAACCCACTAGCTTGCTAGTGGGTTTTTTCTTGCCCGCGATTTAATCAGCCACATGAAAAAGATCGTCCAGACCACGGGGCGATCTCCTAGTGGCCCCGCAGTCCATCTCATTCGATAGTCTGCTCATGAATTTTCCCTCACACGGCCACTTGAGAAACGATTTCGTTTACCATTGTTTCCAAATATGTAGCCGTAAGCGAGGAAGTACCCGCATGACGATCCGCCCGCAACCGCTGATGCGCATCCTGGCCGCCGCTGTCCTGGGCCTGGCGATCGGCGCTCCGGCCGCCTTGGCAGACGAACCGGTCACCCTGACCCTATACAACGGCCAGCACAAGGAAATCGGCGAAGCCATCGCCAAGGCCTACGAGGCCAAGACCGGCATCCACATCAATATCCGCAAGGGCAGCAGCAACCAGCTGGCCAGCCAGATCATCGAGGAAGGTGATCGCTCGCCAGCCGATGTCATCTATACCGAGGAATCGCCGCCGCTGAACAACCTGGGCGAGCTGGGCCTGCTGGCGAAGATCGACGATGCCACCCTGGACATGCTGCCCAAGGAGTACGTCGCCGCCAACGGTACCTGGATGGGCGTCACCGCCCGCACCCGCGTGGTCGTCTTCAACCCCAAGAAGATCGATGAAAAGGACCTGCCGCAATCGGTCATGGACTTCGCCAACCCCGAATGGGACGGCCGGGTCGGTTTCGTGCCGACCAGCGGCGCGTTCCAGGAGCAGGCCGTGGCCATCCTCAAACTGCACGGGCGTGACGCAGCCGAGGACTGGCTCACCGGCCTGAAGGCCTTCGGCAAGACCTACACCAACAACATGGTCGCGCTGAAAGCCGTGGAAAAGGGTGAAGTCGATGCTGTGCTGGTGAACAACTACTATTGGTATGCCCTCAAGCGCGAACGCGGGCAACTGGACTCCAGGCTCTATTACCTGGCCGACGGCGACGCTGGCGGCCTGGTGACCATTTCCGGCGCCGCCGCGGTCAAGGCCAGCAAGCACCCGAAAGAGGCCCAGGCCCTGCTCAACTGGATGGCCAGCGAAGAAGGCCAACGGGTGATCACCCAGACCACCGCCGAATACCCGCTGCACAAAGGCATGGTCTCCGACCAGGGCCTGAAGCCGTTCGAGGAACTGCGCCCGCCGAAGATCACTCCCGCCGACCTGGGCAATGCCGAGGAAGCCCTGGAGCTCGAGCGCGAGGTCGGCCTGCTCTGATGACTGCCGCCCTGCCCCAGCCGGCCTTGGCGCGTTTCGTGCCACGCCGCAAGCGCCCCTCGATCTGGGTGGTGCTGCCTGTCCTGTTCCTGGTGGCGATGAGCTTGCTGCCGCTGCTGTACGTCGCCCTCAAGGCCTGGCAGGCCGGCTGGCACGAAGCCCTGCGCCTGCTCTGGCGCCCTTTCGTCTGGGGCTTGCTGCGCAACACCCTGATGCTGATGGTCGGGGTCACGCTGGCCTGCATGGTGGTCGGCCTGGCCCTGGCCTGGCTGCTGGAACGCAGCGACCTGCCCGGCCGGCGCCTGTGGGGTGTGGTGCTGTGCCTACCGTTCGCCGTGCCGGCGTTCGTCAGCAGCTTCACCTGGGTCTCGCTGAGCTCCGACTTCGAGGGCCTGGGCGGGGCGATCCTGGTCATGGCATTGTCCAAGTACCCGCTGGTGTTCCTGCCGGTGGCGGCGACCCTGCGCAACCTCGACACTTCCCTGGAGGAGTCGGCGCGCACCCTGGGCTGCGGGCGCTGGGGCGTCTTCCTCAAGGTCACCCTGCCGCTGCTGTGGCCCTCGATCCTCGGCGGCGCACTGCTGATCGCCCTGCACATGCTGGTGGAGTTCGGCGCCCTGTCGATCCTCGGCCTGCAGACCTTCACCACGGCGATCTACCAGCAGTTCGAGCTGGAATTCAGCAACGCCAACGCCGCCATGCTCTCGGCGGTGCTGCTGGCGCTGTGCCTGGCGATGCTCTGGCTGGAGCTGCGGGTACGCGGCAAGGCCCGCCACGTGCGCATTGGCCAGGGCGTGGCGCGCCGTGCCCAACCGCTGCGCCTGCGGGGCTGGATGCCATTGGCGCAGGCGTTCTGCCTGGGCTTGGCGGTGCTGGGTAGCGGCATCCCCCTGGCCATGCTCGGCTACTGGCTGAGCGTCGGTTCCTCGGCCGCCTTCCCGGTCGCGGAAATCGGCAAGGCGCTGCTCACGTCGCTGTCGGTATCCCTCGGTGGCGCAGGCTTCTGCGTGCTGCTGGCGCTGCCGGTCAGCTTCCTGGTGGTGCGCTACAAGGGGCGACTGGCACTCTGGGCCGAGCGCCTGCCGTACCTGCTGCATGCCCTGCCGGGCCTGGTGATCGCCCTGACCCTGGTGTTCTTCGCCCTGCACTATGTGCCGGTGCTGTACCAGACCACCGCGCTGTTGCTGCTGGCCTATGCCCTGTTGTTCCTGCCATTGGCCCAGGCGCCGGTGCGCACGGCGCTGAACAAGGCCTCGCCGACGCTGGAGGAAGCCGCGCGCACCCTCGGTGCCAGCAGCTTTGGTGCCTTCTGCCGGGTGACCTTGCCGATCATCTTCCCGGCCCTGGCCGCCGCCTTCGCCCTGGTGTTCCTCGATGCCATGAAGGAGCTGACCGCCACCCTGCTGCTCAGCCCCACGGGCATGACGACCCTGGCCACCGAAGTGTGGGCGCATACGGCCAATGTCGAGTTCGCCGCGGCAGCGCCCTATGCGGCGCTGTTGATCGTGGTGTCGGGACTGCCGGTGTACCTGCTGACCACACGGATGTACCTGAACAAGGCGTAGGCCTCTTCGCGGACAAGCCCGTTCCCACGGGGGCCGAACCGATCATGGATGATGCGGTTTTCGGTCGAGCGACATTGGGGCTGCTTTGCAGCCCCGCCTTCGGTCCTCAGGCGCGGAACTGCCCCAGGCTGGCCCGCAACTGTGCCGCCAGGTCATCCAGTACCTTGCTGCTGGCCGTCGTCTGCATCACCACCTCGGCCGAGCGTTCGGCCTGGGCATGGATATTCTCCACCCGCCCGCGCACCGCCTGGGCGCCATGGGCCTGCTGCTCGGCGGCCCGGGTGGCCAGGCCGATGGCCGCATGCACCTGCTCCACCGCGGCCTGCACCGATTGCTGGCGACGCTCGTTCTCGCGCAGTACCAGCAAGCCCTCGCTGGCCTGGCGCCCCGCCTGGCCGATGGTCGCCACAGCCTCCTTCGCCCCTTGCTGCAGCGCAGCGATATGCGCCTGGATATCCCCGGTGGAGCTTTGTGTCTTGCTCGCCAGGGCCCGCACCTCGTCGGCCACCACGGCGAAACCACGACCGGTCTCGCCAGCCCGGGCCGCCTCGATGGCCGCATTGAGCGCCAGCAGGTTGGTCTGCTCGGCAATACCGTGGATCACCGTCAGCACCACCTCGATCTGCTCGCTCTGCCTGGCCAGCCGCTCGATCACCTCGGAGCCGGTCTCTACCTGCCCGGCGAGGTTCTCGATCAACCCTGCCAACTGGGTCGAGGCGCGGCTGTTGTCATCGGTGGCCTGGCGGATGTCGACCACCTGCTGCAACGCGGCCTGCATGGCCTGGCTCTCGGCCTGGGCCTCGTCAGCCATGCTCGACAGATCGCGCAGGCTGGCCGCGACCTCGTCACGCTGCAACGCGGCGGCGGCATCGGCACCGGCATTGCGCTGGGCCATGGCACCGATTTCCACGCCGGTGCGCTGGGCCACCTCACCGGCCTCACGGACGATGGGCTGCAGCTTGTCGACGAAACGGTTGACCGCCGAGGCCATGTCGCCGATCTCGTCACGGCTGTCGAGGGGCACGCGCCGGGTCAGGTCTCCATCGCCAGCGGCCAGGTCATCGAGGGCCGCGATCAGCAGGCGCAGCTTGCTGACCACTCGCCGCCCCAGGACCACCGCCACCACCAGCAGCACACCCAGGCCCACCAGCACCAACCCCAGGCCGATGCGCCAGCGCAGTTCGGCGGCGGCATCGCGGACGGTCTGCGCGGTGTTGGCCTGCATGGCCGTGGCGCTGTTCTGTGCGGTCTCCAGGCGTGCGCGCAAGGCCTTGCCGCTGTCGGCAGCCGCCGCTACCAGGCTGTCGCCCACCAATTGCTCGCCGCTGGCGATCAAGGCGGTGAAACGCTGGTCCAGGGCCTTGAGTTCCTGCTCGACAGCGGCGGTGGACACCCCCATCAGCACCTTGCCGATCTCGGCACCATTGGGGTTGATCGAGGCCTCGACGTAATAGACGGATGGATCCTTGCGCGCGGCATCCAGCACCTTGTCCAATGCCCGCTCGCCCTGGCCCTTCTCGATCAGCGCCTGGTTGATCGGGTTCTGCCGGTTGAGGTAGCGCGTCAGGTGCTGGCCCTGGGCGTCGTCGTAAATGACGAACAGTACGTTGGGATTGCGCTGGGCACGACGGGCGAAGTCCGAGAGCATCGGCACGTCATTGTCCCAGATGGCCCGGGGTGCGACCGAGGCGAGCAATTCGGCCATGTCGTTGGCCGAGTCCTTCAGGTTCTTCTCCAGGGTGGCGCGCAGTTGCTGCTGCTCGCTCTCCAGGCGCGACGACAACCCGGCGCTCAGGCGCTGGCGGGTGCTGGCGGAAAGGCTGTCGAGGCCTGAACGCACGTCCTGGCCAGCCTGCTCCAGCTCCGTGGCGAGCTTGCGGCTGTCGTTGCCCAGACGCTCCCCCAGGTCGGCTTCCAGGGCCGTGACCGTGCTCCGGGTCAGTGCAACGGCAACCAGCACCTGCACCAGAAGAGCGATACCGAGCGCAACAAACACAGGCCGCAGGAGGCGGCTTCGTAACAGTGAAAGGATGGCAGACACGTTGTAACCCTCGTGTTTCTGGCGCCACTATTTTGATGGCAACTACAGACATTTCTTACAGCAAGGGTTGTGCCGCAGGCAGCAGGCATAAACGCCAAATGCACTGACTGTGTTTGTCAGGGTCGGCTTTTTTGCGTAGCAAGACTTTCGGGGACTATGAAAAACGCCGCGCCCCTTGCGGGAACGCGGCGTTCGATCAGCTTGCGAGGCAGCGGATCAGGCGAACGGGTGACGCAGGACGATGGTCTCGTTGCGGTCCGGGCCGGTGGAGATGATGTCGATCGGCGCGCCGACCAGCTCTTCGATGCGCTTGATGTAGGCGCGAGCGTTAGCAGGCAGTTCTTCCAGGGTCTTGGCGCCCACGGTCGACTCGCTCCAGCCTGGCATCTCTTCGTACACCGGCTTCAGGCCGATGTAGCTGTCGGCGTCGGTCGGGGCGTCGATGACCGCACCGTTTTCATCCTCGTAGCCCACGCAGATGCTGATGGTTTCCAGGCCGTCCAGGACGTCCAGCTTGGTCAGGCACAGGCCGGAGATGCTGTTGACGTCGATGGCGCGGCGCAGGATGACGGCATCGAACCAGCCGCAGCGACGGGCACGGCCGGTGGTGGAACCGAACTCATGGCCGCGCTTGGCCAGGGTGGCACCGGTCTCGTCGAACAGTTCGGTCGGGAACGGGCCCGAACCCACACGAGTGGTGTAAGCCTTGGTGATGCCGAGGATGTAGTCCAGGTACATCGGGCCAACGCCGGAGCCGGTGGAGATACCGCCGGCGGTGGTGTTGGAGCTGGTGACATACGGGTAGGTGCCGTGGTCGATATCCAGCAGCGAGCCCTGGGCGCCTTCGAACATGATGTCCTTGCCGGCACGACGCAGGTTGTGCAGCTCGGCGGTGACGTCGAGCATCAGCGGCTTGAGCTGCTCGGCGTAGGCCATGCACTCGTCCAGGGTCTGCTGGAAGTCGATGGCCGGTTCCTTGTAGTAGTTCACCAGCTGGAAGTTGTGGTAATCCAGCAGCTCGCCGAGCTTGGCGGCGAAACGCTCGCGGTGGAACAGGTCGCCCACGCGCAGGCCACGACGGGCCACCTTGTCTTCGTAGGCTGGGCCGATGCCACGGCCGGTGGTGCCGATCTTGGCTTCGCCACGGGCCTTCTCGCGGGCCTGGTCGAGGGCCACGTGGTAGGACAGGATCAACGGGGCAGCCGGGCTGATACGCAGGCGCTCGCGCACCGGTACGCCCTTCTCTTCCAGCTTGGTGATTTCACGCATCAGGGCATCCGGGGCAACGACCACGCCGTTGCCGATCAGGCACTGCACGCCTTCACGCAGGATGCCGGAGGGGATCAGGTGCAGCACGGTCTTCTCACCATTGATCACCAGGGTGTGACCTGCGTTGTGGCCGCCCTGGTAACGCACGACGGCGGCAGCATGTTCGGTCAGCAGATCGACGATCTTGCCTTTGCCCTCATCACCCCACTGGGTGCCCAGGACGACGACATTCTTACCCATAACACTTGTCCTCATTCACGCAAACTTGGTTGCCGGCCTGCTGCCGGCGAAGAATCTCAATGGGTCAGCGGCAGTACCTGCCAGCGCCCGTCCTGCTGAATCAATTGACGATCACAATCCGCCTCGAAGGCAGCACTCAGCGGCTGGCCAGGCAGGGCCTGGACCACACGCTGGCCCTCGTTGCGCAACTGGCAGACCATCTGCCAGAGGGCCGTGTCGCCGCTGTCGGGCATCCAGATCCCGCCAGAGGGCAGCACGACCTCCGCTCGCCCCAGTGTGACCAGGGTCTTCAAATCCGTGGAGAAACCAGTGGCCGGGCGCGCCCGGCCGAAGTCGGCGCCGATGTCGTCATAGCGCCCACCCTGGGCGATCGACTGGCCGACGCCCGGGACGAACACGGCGAACACCACGCCGGTGTGGTAGTGGTAGCCGCGCAGCTCGCCCAGGTCGAAGTACAGCGGCAGGTCCGGGTAGCGCGTGGCCAGGCGATCGGCGATCGCCAGCAGATCGTCCAGAGCCGCCAGCACGCTGGCCGGTGCCCGGCCCAGGCGCACGCGGGCCTCGGCCAGCACTTCGCGGCCGCCGCACAGTTCGCTCAGCGCGCGCAGCATGTTGCCCAGGTCCGCCGGCAGGTCAGCGGTCAATGCATGCACTTCGTCGCTGGCCTTGCGCTGCAGGGCGTCGAACAGCTGCTGCTCGACCGCACCGGAGAGGCCGGCGGCACGGGCCAGGCCGCGGTAGATACCGACGTGGCCCAGGTCCATGTGCACGTCCGGCACATCGGCCAGTTGCAGCATGGCCAGCATCAGGCTGATCACTTCGACGTCGCTGGTGGGGCTGGCATCGCCGTACAGCTCGGCACCCAGCTGGATCGGGCTGCGCGAGGTGGACAGGGCACGCGGCTGGGCATGCAGGACGCTACCGGCATAGCACAGGCGGCTCGGGCCTTCGCGGCGCAGGGTGTGGGCATCGATGCGCGCCACCTGGGGGGTGAAGTCGGCACGAAAGCCCATCAGGCGACCGGACTGCGGGTCGACCACCTTGAAGGTCCGCAGGTCCAGGTCCTGGCCGGCACCGGTGAGCAGCGATTCCAGGTACTCGATATGCGGGGTGACGACCAGTTCGTAACCCCAACTCTGGAACAGGTCCAACACCTGGCGGCGCGCGATCTCGATGCGCGCAGCCTCAGGTGGCAGTACTTCCTCGATGCCATCTGGCAGCAGCCAGCGGTCTACCGTTGCCATTACGCCATTTCCCCTCTGGTCCGGGCGGCTTGCCTGCAGGCGAGCCGTCAGTGAAGCAGGCATTGGCGCACAGCAGCGGGCAGCACCGATCCCAGCGCTACCACCGTACCCAATACCCTCGAATTGCCTTGCGACCTGACCCAACCGTCAACTGGCCGTTTGCCAATCAACCTTGCAGACGCAAAAAAGCCGGGAAATTTCCCGGCTGCCTCATCATACACCCCTTTTCATTCAGGATGCACCCCGACTGGTGTTTTAGCTGCCAGGCGGGGCGCTCCCGAATCAGAGCATCAGGGTTTGCTCTTGTCCAGGAAGCGGAAGAACTCGTTCTTCGGATCCAGGACCAGTACATCGCTCTTGCTGGCGAAGCTCTCGCGGTACGCCTGCAGGCTACGGTAGAACGCATAGAACTCGGCGTCCTGGGTGTAGGCCTTGGCATAGATGGCGGCCGCCTGGGCGTCGCCGTCACCACGGGTCTCCTCGGCCTCGCGATAGGCCTCGGCCAGCAGCACCCGGCGCTGACGGTCGGCATCGGCGCGAATACCTTCGGCCAACTCGTTACCCTTGGCGCGGTGCTCGCGGGCTTCCCGTTCACGCTCGGTGCTCATCCGGTCGAACACGCTGCGGTTGACTTCCTTCGGCAGGTCGATGGCCTTGACGCGCACGTCGATGACCTCGATGCCCAGCTCCTTGCTGGCCATGCGGTTCAGCGAAGCGGTGATGTCGGCCATCAGCGCGTCACGCTCACCGGAGACCACCTCGTGCAGGGTACGCTTACCGAACTGGTCACGCAGGCCGCTTTCCAGACGACGGGACAGACGCTCGTCGGCGATCTGCTTGAGGCCCGAGGTCGCGGTATAGAAGCGCTCGGCGTCCTGGACGCGCCACTTGGCGTAGGCATCGACCATCACCGCTTTCTTCTCCAGGGTCAGGAAGCGCTGGGTCGGGGCATCCAGGGTCATCAGGCGGGCGTCGAACTTGCGCACCTGGTTGACGTATGGAATCTTCACATGCAGGCCCGGCTGGACATCCGCCTGGACCACACGGCCGAACTGCAGCAATACCGCACGTTCGGTCTGGGCCACGATGTAGAAGCTGTTCCAGGCCACGATCGCCAGCACCACGGCGGCGATCAGGACGATCAGCGATTTATTGCTCATCAGCGGCTCTCCCTAGAACGCAGCGACTGTTGTTGCTGTTGCATGTCCTGCGCTGCGCGCACGGCCGCATCGTTGACCGACGCCGGTACGCTGCCACCCGACGCGGCAGAGCTGCTGCGGCTGCCCTCGACCATCTTGTCCAGCGGCAGGTAGAGCAGGTTGTTCTGCCCATCCTTGGTCGCCACCAGGACCTTGCTCGAATTGCTGTAGACCTCCTGCATGGTCTCCAGGTACAGACGCTGACGGGTGACGTCGGGCGCCTTGCGGTACTCGGCGACCAGCTTGGTGAAGCGGTCGGCCTCACCCTTGGCGCGGGCGATCACTTCGTCGCGGTAGCCGTTGGCATCCTCGATGATGCGCTGGGCCTGGCCTCGGGCTTCCGGCACCACGCCGTTGGCATAGGACTCGGCCTGGTTGCGCGCACGCTGCTCGTCCTCACGGGCACGGATCACGTCGTCGAAGGCTTCCTGCACCTCACGCGGGGCTGCCGCGCTCTGTACGTTGACCTGGGTGACGGTGATACCGGTGCGGTAGTTGTCGAGGAAGCGCTGCAGGCGCTCGCGGATGTCCACGGCCATCTGCTCACGACCCTCGGTCAGCACCTGGTCCATGGAGGTGGAGCCCACCACGTGGCGCAGGGCGCTGTCGGTCGCATGCTGCAGGCTGACCTCCGGCTGGTCGACGTTGAGCACGAAGTCCTGCAGGTTGGTGATCTTGTACTGCACGGTCAGCGGCACCTCGACGATGTTCTCGTCCTCGGTGAGCATCTGCCCCTGCTTGGTGTAGGCCCGCTCGCGGGTCACGTTCTCCAGGTACTTGCGATCGATCGGCGGGAAGTAGATGTTCAGGCCCGGGCCAACCGTCTCGTAGTACTTGCCGAAGCGCAGCACCACGGCCTGCTCCTGCTCGTCCACCACGTACACGGCGTTGTACAGCCAGATCGCAGCCAGCACCGCCAGGCCAATGCCCAGCAAGCCGAAGCCGCCACCCTTGCCGATGTTCCTGTCACCACCACCGCGTTTCTTGCCGCTGCCGAACATGCCGTTCAGGCTGTCCTGCAGCTTGCGGAAGGCCTCGTCGAGATCCGGTGGACCTTTCTTGTCGCCACCACCACCGCCACGGCGGCCGCCCCAGGGATCCTGATTGTTCGAGTTGCCACCCGGCTCGTTCCAAGCCATAGCGCTCTCCATCTGATAAAGCAAAGACGCGCCCACGGCGCGCCGTCCAATGCTACAGAATGCCTGTCACGGCTGCCCGGCGACCTCGACGGGCATTTATTGCAAAGTGTGTTGCTCGATGAACACCTGCGGCTCCATACCCTCGCGGCTGACCAGCCGATTGAGTTCGACCCGGGGCAGTCGCACGCTCAGCAGGCTGCTGCCGTGTTCATCATGCACCTCGCCTTGCACCGCGCCGAGAGCGAAGAATTGCGCGCGCAAGCGGGCAAATCGCTGCTCCAGGCGCAGGGTTCCGACAAACAGATCATCCCCCAGCAACTCGGCAATCGCCTGGCCGATCAATTCCAGGCCACGTCCATCACGTGCCGATACCCAAACCCGCTGCGGCTTGCCGTCGGCATCGCGCTGGATCTGCGGCTCGACATCTTCGAGCAGGTCGAGTTTGTTATAGACCTCGAGGATCGGCAAGCCTTCGGCACCGATCTCGCCCAATACCGCCAGTACCTGCTCGATCTGCTCCATGCGCTCGGGCTCATGGGCGTCGATCACGTGCAGCAGCAGGTCGGCGTTGCTCGATTCCTCGAGCGTAGCCCGAAATGCCTCGACCAGCTTGTGCGGCAGGTGGCGGATGAAGCCCACGGTATCGGCCAGCACGATCGGCCCCAGGTCGTCCAGCTCGAGCCGGCGCAGGGTCGGGTCGAGGGTGGCGAAGAGCTGGTCGGCGGCATACACCTGCGAAGCGGTCAGGGCATTGAACAGCGTGGACTTGCCGGCGTTGGTGTAGCCCACCAGCGAGACCGACGGGATGTCCGCGCGCCGGCGCCCGCGCCTGGCCTGCTCGCGCTGGCTGCGCACCTTCTCCAGACGTGCCTTGATCTGCCGCAGGCGCACCCGCAGCAGGCGACGGTCGGTTTCCAGCTGGGTCTCGCCCGGGCCGCGCAGGCCGATACCGCCCTTCTGCCGCTCCAGGTGGGTCCAGCCGCGCACCAGCCGCGTGCTCATGTGTTCGAGCTGGGCCAGTTCGACCTGCAGCTTGCCTTCATGGGTACGCGCCCGCTGGGCGAAGATGTCGAGGATCAGCCCGGTACGGTCGAGCACGCGACACTCGAAGACACGTTCGAGGTTGCGCTCCTGGCTGGGCGTGAGGGTGTGATTGAAAATCACCAGGTCTACCTGCTCGGCGTGGACCAGGTCGCGCAGTTCCTCGACCTTGCCGCTGCCAATCAGGTATTTCGCTGTAGGTTGGTGCCGTGCCACTGTCGCCAGCGAAACGATGTCCGCTCCGGCCGACAGTGCCAGTTCCCGAAACTCCTGCGGATCTTCGCGCGCCTCAGGGTTCTGACCTTCCAAGTGAACGAGAAGGGCCCGTTCACCACCACCGTGGCGCTCAAAGAACAATGCAGGCTCCTATCAGGCGTTGCCTGGCTCGGCGTCGCCGTGGTCGGAATCGGACGGGCTTGGCAGGCGAACCGGACGGGCAGGTACCACGGTCGAGATGGCGTGCTTGTAGACCATCTGGCTGACAGTGTTCTTCAGCAGCACCACGAACTGGTCGAAGGATTCGATCGAGCCCTGCAGCTTGATCCCGTTGACCAGGTAGATCGAAACCGGGACCTTTTCTTTTCTCAAGGTGTTCAAGTAAGGGTCTTGTAGCGAATGCCCTTTTGACATATGCCGCACTCCTGTAAGGATCAATAGTAGAAAAACAAGAAAATTCGATAATTCCGGCCGCCCTTTCGCAAGAATAGACGGCATTTGCAGGGACTCAGCTCAATATGGAGACGGTCCCCAGGTATTTCAAGGTGCGGGACAGATTGTCGCAGGCCAGGCTATCCAGCCAATGCACGCCGGACCAGCCGCGCAACCAGGTGAATTGCCGCTTGGCCAGCTGGCGCGTGGCAATGATACCCCGCTCGCGCATCTCTTCGGCCGTCAGCTTGCCGTCCAGATGATCCCAGACCTGCCGATACCCCACTGCCCGTATAGACGGCAGCCCGGCGTGCAAGTCACTTCTGGCTCGCAGCTTTCGGACCTCGTCGACGAAACCCTGTTCCAGCATCTGCGAAAATCGTAACGCAATTCGCTGATGCAAAATGTGACGATCTGTAGGCGCGATGGCCAGGCTGGCGACAGTATAGGGCAAATGCCCGCCCGCGCCTGCGTCTGCCTCGCGACTTTCCGCGAATTGACGCCGCCGATGCGCGGTCATGCTCTGCCCACTGACCCGGTAGACTTCCAGGGCACGGATCAGCCGCTGCGGGTCGTTGGGGTGGATACGCGCCGCCGACTCCGGATCGACCTCGGCCAATTGCCGATGCAGCTCGGCCAGGCCCAGCTCCCGGGCTTGGGCCTCCAGCTCGGCGCGTACCGCGGCATCGGCCGCCGGCATATCCGCCAGGCCGTCGACCAGGGCCTTGTAGTACAGCATGGTGCCGCCGACCAGCAGCGGGACCCTGCCCCGCGCGGTGATCTCGGCCATGGCCTGCAGGGCATCGGTGCAGAATTGCGCGGCCGAATAGCTCTCGGCCGGGTCGAGGATATCGATCAACCGGTGCGGGTGGGCGGCCAGTACTTCCTTCGATGGCTTGGCGGTACCGATGTCCATGCCACGGTAGACCAGCGCCGAGTCGACGCTGATCAGCTCGCAGGGCAGCACCTTGGTCAGCTCGATGGCCAGGTCGGTCTTGCCGGCCGCCGTCGGGCCCATGAGGAATATCGCTGGGGGCTTGCCGCTCATCTCATCGACCGCGCAGGAAGAGTTTGTCCAGGTCGTCCAGGCCAAGCTGGGTCCAGGTCGGCCGGCCATGGTTGCATTGGCCGCTGCGCTCGGTGTTCTCCATGTCGCGCAGCAGCGCGTTCATCTCGGGGATGGCCAGGCGACGATTGGCGCGCACGGCGCCGTGGCAGGCCATGGTACCGAGCAGTTCGTTCAGGTGCGCCTGGATGCGATCGCTGGTGCCGTACTCCATCAGGTCGCCGAGCACGTCCTGGACCAGGCGATTGGCCTCGGCCTGCTTGAGCAACGCCGGGATCTGGCGAATCGCCAGGGTTTCCGGGCCCAGGCGCTGGAGCTCGAAGCCCAGGCGCTGGAACCACTGCGCATGCTCCTCGGCACAGTCCGCCTCGCGCTGGCTGAGCGCCAGCGACTCGGGCACCAGCAGCGGCTGGCCGCTCAGGCCCTCGCTGGCCATGGCCACCTTGAGCCGTTCGTACATGATCCGCTCATGGGCCGCGTGCATGTCCACCAGCACCAGGCCGATGGCGTTCTCGGCCAGGATATAGATGCCCTTGAGCTGGGCCAGCGCATAGCCCAGCGGCGGTATGTCGCCCTGGCTTTCCGGCAGCGCCACGGGGCTGGCCACGCCGCTCTCCAGCGGGGCGAAGAACTCGCGGTAGACCGCCTGGGCCTCGGCGGCCGGCACGGGCTGCGCGGGGCGCGGGCTGTAGCTGTACTGATAGCCCGCCCCACTACCACCGGAAAACGCCTGGCGTGGCTCGGCTTGGGGCTGCTCGAGCACCGGCGAGGCCAGGCGCATCTCGCCCTGAGGGCCGAACTCGCCCGCCTGCTGGCCCGTGGGGCGAACGATCTCGCTCACCGCCGCCGGCGCGGCCACCTGGTCCTCCGGACGCACGTCCGCCAGGGCTCGGTGCAGGGTGCCGTAGAGGAAGTCGTGGACCATGCGCCCTTCGCGAAAGCGCACTTCGTGCTTGGTCGGGTGCACGTTGACGTCGACCCCGTTCGGCTCCAGCTCGAGGAACAGCACGAAGGTCGGGTGCCGGCCGTTGAACAGCACGTCGCGGTATGCCTGGCGCACGGCGTGGGCCACCAGCTTGTCGCGCACCGCGCGGCCATTGACGAAGAAGTACTGCAGGTCTGCCTGGCTGCGCGAGAAGGTCGGCAAACCGACCCAGCCCCACAGGCGCAGGCCGTTGCGCTCGACATCGATCGGCAACGCCTGCTCGAGGAAGCCCGGCCCGCAGATGGCACCGACCCGCCTGGCCCGGGCGATCTCGTCGGGCGCCTCGTGCAGGCTGAGGACGCTCTTGCCGTTGTGCCGCAGGTGGAAGCCGACGTCGAAACGCGCCAGGGCCAGACGCCGGATGACTTCCTGCAGGTGGTCGAACTCGGTCTTCTCCGACTTGAGGAACTTGCGCCGGGCCGGGGTATTGAAGAACAGGTCGCGCACCTCCACCGAGGTGCCGACCGGGTGCGCGGCCGGCTGCACCCGCGGCGTCATGTCACGGCCTTCGGTCTCCACCTGCCAGGCCTCGCCGGCACTGGCCGTGCGCGAGGTCAGGGTCAGGCGCGCCACCGAACTGATCGAGGCCAGCGCTTCGCCACGGAACCCCAGGCTGAGCACCCCTTCGAGGTCCTCCAGCTCGCGGATCTTGCTGGTGGCATGGCGGGCCAGGGCCAAAGGCAGATCGTCGGGGGCGATGCCACCACCGTCGTCACGCACGCGCAGCAGCTTGACCCCGCCCTGCTCGACATCGATGTCGATACGCCGGGCGCCGGAGTCCAGGCTGTTTTCCAGCAGTTCCTTGGCCACCGATGCCGGGCGCTCGACCACCTCGCCAGCGGCGATCTGGTTGGCCAGCCGAGGGCTGAGCAACTGGATACGAGAACCACCACTCATCGCTGGGACGCCAGGGTGGTGCTGGGGATATCGAGGTGCTGGCCGACCTTCAGCTCATCGCTCTTGAGGCTGTTGGCGCTGCGCAGGCTGGCCACGCTGACCTGGTAGCGCACGGCGATCATGGCCAGGGTCTCGCCCGGGCGTACCGTATGCTCGCGGGGCCCCTGGGCGATCTTGCCGCTGTCACGCAGCCAGGCGATGTAGGTGCCCGGCGGCGGGTTCTGCTGGAAGTACTGGCGCACGCCGGTATGGATCGAACGCGCCAGGGCCTGCTGGTGGCTCCGGGTGGCCAGCTTGGCGGCCTCGTTGGCGTTGGAGATGAACCCGGTTTCCACAAGGATCGATGGGATGTCCGGCGACTTCAGCACCATGAAGCCAGCCTGCTCCACACGCCGCTTGTGCAGCGGAGTGATACGGCCCATGTTGCCCAGCACCTTCTGGCCGACATCGAGGCTGGAGCTGAGGGTAGCGGTCATCGACAGGTCCAGCAGCACACCGGCCAGCATGCGGTCCTTGTCGTCCAGGCTGACGTTGCCAGCCCCGCCGATCAGGTCGGAACGGTTCTCCGTGTCGGCCAGCCAGCGCGCGGTCTCGGACGTGGCGCCACGGTCGGACAGGGCGAATACCGAAGCACCGAAGGCGGCCTTGGACGGCGCGGCATCGGCGTGGACCGAGATGAACAGGTCGGCGCCCTTCTTGCGGGCGATCTCGGTGCGCTTGCGCAGCGGGATGAAGTAGTCGCCCGTACGGGTCAGCTCGGCGCGGTAGCCCTTCTCGGTGTTGATCTGGCGCTGCAGTTCCTTGGCGATCTGCAGCACGATGTCTTTTTCATGCTGGCCACGCGAGCCCGAGGCGCCCGGGTCCTCGCCGCCGTGGCCGGCGTCGATGGCGATGACGATATCGCGCTTGCCGCTGGACACCGGCGGCAACTTGATCGCCGGCTGCGCGGGGGTCACCGGCACCGCCGGGGTGGTGGCAGGCGCACGCGCCGGCGGTGGCGTCGGCGCACTGGCGGCGATGGCGTCGGCTTCTCGGTCGTACAGGTCGACCACCAGACGATTACCGTACTGGGCGTTGGGGGTCAGGGTGAAGCTCTTGGGAGTGACCGCCTGCTTGAGGTCGACCACCACGCGCAGGTCGGTGGGCGTGCGCTGGGCCGAACGCACGTTGCTGATCGGCGTGTTGGAGGTGGAGACGTTCAGCGACCCGCCCAGGGTCGCCCCATTGATGTCGATGACCAGGCGGTCTGGCGCGGTCAGGGTGAAGACGCTGTGCTGCACGGGACCGGACAGGTCGAAGACCAGCCGCGTGTTATCCGGTGCGCGCCATAGGCGCATGCTCTTGACTTGCGTGACGGCCAGAGCGTCAACGGTCACCGCTGTCAGCAGCAGCCCAACGACGGCGACCAGTGCGCGTATGCGCATACCTAACCCCATTTACTGTTTGAATTCTACGGCCAGAGCGGCGCACCAGGACTCACCGCGAGCCCCCTGCGGTGACAGGATCAGCGAGCGCCCGCCCGCCTGCGGGCTTATGGTAATGGTCAGGTCGGGCTTTGGCAAAACGCCCGCACCCTTTTGCGGCCATTCGAACAGGCACAGCGGGTCGCCCTCGAAGTAGTCGCGGATCCCCATGAACTCCAGTTCCTCAGGGTCGACCAGGCGGTACAGGTCGAAATGGAAGGCGCGCACCTCGCCGATCTCGTAGGGCTCGACCACGGTGAACGTGGGGCTCTTGACCGGGCCCGTATGGCCCAGGCCGCGGATCAACCCACGCGACAGCGTGGTCTTGCCGGCACCCAGGTCACCCTCGAGAAAGATCACGCCATGACCGCCCGTCAGCTGGGCCAGACGAGCGCCGAAGGCGACGGTGGCCGCCTCGTCGGCCAGAAACAGGGTTATGCCTGACACGCTGAATGCTCCTCCAACAATTCACGAATGACCGGCACCAGGTCGCTGGCTGCCAGCCCTCTTCCTTTCACCCCCAGGCGCTCGCCGGCACAGGCGTGCAGCCACACCCCCAGGCCGGCCGCCGACCAGGCGTCCAGCCCCTGGGCCAGCAGGGCGGCCAGCACGCCAGTGAGCACGTCGCCAAGGCCGGCACCGGCCATCGCCGGATGGCCGCGCCCGCACAGCACCAGTTGCCCGGCCGGGTCGGCCACCAGCGTACCGGCCCCCTTGAGCACGCAGACGCTGGCATGCTTGCGAGCCAGCTTGCGGGCCGCGCCCGGCCGGTCGGCCTGCACGGCCTCGGTGGAAATACCCAACAGACGCGCCGCCTCACCCGGATGAGGGGTGAGGATGCTGCCACTGGGCAACGCCAGGGGCGTATGAGCCAGCAGGTTCAGCGCGTCGGCGTCCCATACCTGCGGCAGGTGGGCATTGGCCACCGCCGACAGCAGGCTGCGGCCCCAGGCGGCCTGGCCCAGGCCCGGGCCGACCACCAGCACCGAAGCCCGTTCGAGCAGGCCCTGCAACTGGTTGGCCGAGTTCGTCCCCAGCCACATGGTCTCGGGCAGGCGGGTCAGGCCAGCGGCGACGTGCTCCGGGCGGGTGGCCACGCTCACCAGGCCGGCCCCGCAGCGCAGCGCGGCCTCGGCGCTGAGCAGCACCGCGCCGCCGGTACCCAGGTCGCCACCGACGATGAGCACATGGCCGAAATCGCCCTTGTGGGCGTGCGCACGGCGTGGCGGCAGGCTGGCGATGCTCACGCTGCTGAGCAGTTGTGGGGCATTGGCAGGGTGTTTGGTCTGGGGCATGGGGTCAAAGGCTCCGATGTCTGGCAGAATTATACGCACCTGAGCCTGTATTGCCTTGTCCATCCATGTCCGCTCACACCCCTGACCTCGCCGCGCTGTCCCAATCGATCAAGGATTGGGGCCGGGAACTCGGTTTCGCCCACGTCGGTATCGCCGGCGTGGACCTTGGCGAGCATGAACAGCACCTGCAACGCTGGCTGGCGGCCGGCTACCAGGGCGAGATGGACTACATGGCCGCCCATGGCAGCAAGCGCTCCCACCCCGAGCAACTGGTACCCGGCACCTTGCGCGTGGTGTCGCTGCGCATGGACTACCTGCCCGGCGACACGCGCATGGCGCAACAGCTCGCCCAGCCCGAGAAGGCCTATGTCTCGCGCTATGCCCTGGGCCGCGACTACCACAAGCTGGTACGCAAGCGTGTGCAGCACCTGGCCGAGCGCGTGCAACAGGCGATCGGCCCGTTCGGTTTTCGCGCCTTCGTCGACAGCGCCCCGGTGCTGGAGAAGGCCATCGCCCAGCAGGCCGGCCTGGGCTGGATCGGCAAGAACACCTTGCTGCTCAACCGCAAGGCCGGCAGCTACTTCTTCCTCGCCGAGCTGTTCGTCGACCTGCCGCTGCCGGTGGACGAGGCCCAGGCCAGCGAGCACTGCGGCCGCTGCCAGGCATGCCTGGACATCTGCCCGACCAAGGCCTTCGTCGGCCCCTACGTGCTCGATGCACGGCGCTGCATTTCCTACCTGACCATCGAGCTCAAGCAAGCGATCCCGGTGGAACTGCGTCCGCTGATCGGCAACCGGGTGTTCGGCTGCGACGACTGCCAGATCGTCTGTCCGTGGAACCGCTTCGCCCGGCCGACCCAGGAGAACGACTTCAAGCCGCGCCACGGTCTGGACAACGCCGAGCTGGCGGAGCTGTTTCTCTGGGACGAAAGCACCTTCCTCAGCAATACCGAGGGTTCGCCGCTGCGCCGAGCAGGCTACGAGCGCTGGCTACGCAACCTGGCGGTGGGGCTGGGCAATGCGCCGACGACCATACCGGTGCTGGAGGCCTTGCGAGCGCGGCGCGAGCACCCCTCGGATCTGGTGCGCGAGCACGTGGCCTGGGCCCTGGCGCAGCATGGCCAAGCCTCCAGCTGACTTGCGCCGCTCAACCAAGCCGGGCACGCCCTCGGCACCAACGCCAATCCGCCTGCAGCTCGAAATTCACGGCTGATCGTTGTAGTGGAACTTGGGCATTTCCCAGTGGAAGCGAATCGCCAGCAGGCGCACCAGGAACCCGCCGAACAAGGTCAGCAGCATGGCCTGTTCGGCTGGCACCTTGAAATGCACGCACCCCAGGTAGAACCAGGCCGCGGCGAAGGACACGCTGGCATACAGTTCGCGACGGAATACCAAGGGGATGTCGTTGCAGAAGATGTCCCGCAGAATGCCGCCAAACACCCCGGTAATGACCCCGCTGATCGAAGCCACCAGCAGGCCCTGCCCCATCTCCAGGGCGGTCATGCAGCCGATGAGGGTGAAGGCCACCAGCCCCAGGGCATCGAGCACCAGAAACAGCGAGCGCAGATGGCGCATGAGCGGTGCAATGAAAATCGTCAACAAGGCCGCGAAACTGGTCAGCACCAGGTACTCCGGGTGTTTCACCCAGGTCAGCGGATAGTGCCCCAACAGCACGTCGCGCACCGAGCCGCCGCCCAGGGCGGTGACGCAGGCGATCAACACCACGCCGAACCAGTCCATGCCTCGCCGGCCTGCCGACAAGGCTCCGGTCATGGCTTCAGCGGTAATCGCAATCAGGTAAAGCATCAACAGCATGGTGCAGGTCCAGAAGAAGCGACAAGCGGCAAGCGCCAAGCCAAAAGCAATACGCGCGCTCGAGCGCGCCGTTGCTCAACTTGAAGCTTGCAGCTCGGGGCTTGAAGCTTAGAGTTTGATGAAATGTTCGCGGTAGTGACGCAGCTCGGCGATCGACTCGCGGATATCGTCCAGCGCCAGGTGGGTACCGCCCTTCTTGAAGCTGTCGCGCACCTGCGGGGCCCAGCGTGCGGCCAGTTCCTTGAGGGTGGAGACGTCGAGGTTACGGTAGTGGAAGTAGCCTTCGAGCGCCGGCATGTGGCGATACAGGAAACGCCGGTCCTGGCAGATGCTGTTGCCGCAGATCGGCGACTTACCCTTGGGCACCCATTGTTCGAGGAACGCCAGGGTCTGCGCCTCGGCCTCGGCCATGCCGATGCGGCTTTCGCGCACGCGCTGGGTCAGGCCCGAGGCACCGTGGGTGCGGGTGTTCCACTCGTCCATGCGCGCCAGCACCTCGTCGCTGTGATGGATCGCGATTACCGGGCCCTCGGCCAGGGTGTTCAGCTCGCTGTCGGTGACGATGGTGGCCATCTCGATGATGACGTCGTTGTCCGGATCCAGGCCGGTCATTTCCAGATCGATCCAGATCAGGTTCTGTGGGTTCTGCATGAAAGAGCTCCTCGAATAGGCCGTCATATTAGCCTAGCGGTCGCTGCCGATGCATTCGCGCTGGAAAGGTAACGGAATGGCACGCCAGCCGGGCGTGCTAAACTGCCTGCCGTTTTTCCTTCTGCCCCGCCGACACGGAACCTCCATGGCCAAACGCCAGCTCAACCGCCGCCAGAACTGGCGCATCGAAAAGATCCAGGGCGAACGCGCCGCCCGCGCTGCCAAACGCGAGCAGCATGCCCTGCAGGAACTGGAAGGTGGCGACCTGGGGCCTGAGCAACTGGGCCTGGTGATCGCCCACTTCGGCGTGCAGGTGGAGGTCGAGGCCCAGGACAGCGAGGCGGCAGGCCAGGTGTTCCGCTGCCACCTGCGGGCCAACCTGCCGGCGCTGGTCACCGGCGACCGGGTGGTGTGGCGTGCCGGCAACCAGGGCAACGGCGTGATCGTCGCGCAGATGCCGCGCAGCGCCGAGCTGTGCCGGCCGAACAACCATGGCCAGCTCAAGCCGGTAGCAGCCAACGTCGATCTGATCGTGATCGTTTTCGCCCCGGCCCCCGAGCCCCAGGCCAACCTGATCGATCGCTACCTGGTGGCGGCCGAGCATGCGGGCATCCGCCCCCTGCTGCTGCTGAACAAGGCCGACCTGATCGACGAGGGCAATGCCTCGACGCTCGAGGCCCTGCTGGCGGTGTACCGCGAGCTGGGCTACCCGCTGCTGGAGGTTTCGGCCCACCAGGGCGATGGCATGCAGCGCCTGCAACAGGCGCTGGACGGGCATATCAGCGTCTTCGTCGGCCAGTCCGGGGTGGGCAAGTCATCGCTGGTCAACAGCCTGCTGCCGCAGGCGCAGACCCGCGTGGGCGATCTCTCCGAGTGGTCCGGCCAGGGCACCCACACCACGACCACTGCCCGCCTCTATCACTTCCCCAATGGCGGCGACCTGATCGACTCGCCCGGCATCCGCGAGTTCGGCCTGGGCCATGTCAGCCGCGACGACGTCGAGGCAGGCTTCATCGAGTTCCGCGACCTGCTCGGCCATTGCCGCTTCCGCGACTGCAAGCACGACCGCGAGCCTGGCTGCGCCCTGCTCCAGGCGCTGGAGGAAGGGCGCATCAAGCCGCAGCGGATGAGCAGCTACCGCTCGATCATTGCCAGCTTGGCGCAGGACAGCTACTGAGCCCGGGCATCGGCGTTGGCCTTTTCGCGGGCAAGCCCGCTCCCACAAGGGCCGAGTCGATCCTGAATGAGGCGGGTTGCAGCCCCGTGTGGGAGCGGGCTTGCCCGCGAAAGGGCCAGCACTGACAGCAGGAATTATTCCTGGGCGTCATCCATCTTCAGCACGCCATCCTCGAAGATATTCAGCTTCTGACGTAGCTCGCGTGGCTGCATCGGCGCCTGGGCGGCATCGCCCTGGCCCGGCGCCGGCGAAGCCGAGGCACCCGGTGCGCCATCGGCGGGCGTCTCCGGCGCTTGCTGTGTGCCCTGCTCGCCTTCGATGGTGCGCTGGGCCTTCTTGGTCAGGACGATGATGTCGATACGCCGGTTGACCGGGTTGAACGGGTCCTTGCGGTCGAACAGCGACGACGAGGCATAGCCGACCACCCGCGCCACCTGCGCATCTGGATAGCCACCGGCGACCAGCGCCCGGCGCGCGGCGTTGGCACGGCTGGCCGACAGCTCCCAGTTGCCGAACTCGCCAGTGCCGGCATAGGGCTTGGCATCGGTATGGCCGCTGATGCTGATCTTGTTCGGCACCGCCTTGATGGTGTCGGCCATGGCCAGCAGGATGTCCTCGAAGTACGGCTGCAGGCGCGCACTGCCCAGGTCGAACATCGGCCGGTTCTCGGCGTCCATGATTTGGATGCGCAGGCCATCCTGGGTGATCTCGAACAGGATCTGGTCCTTGAACTTCTGCAGCTGGGGATTTTCCTCGACCTTGTTCTGCAGTTCCTGCAACAGCAACTGGAGGCGTTCCTGCTCGACCTGCTCGGCCAGGCTCTCGACCCGGTCCTTGTCCAGTTGGATGCTGGTGTCGGGCATAGGCTCGGACTCCGCCTCCGGGTTGATGGTCTTCTCCGGCGCCAGTTTCGGCGAGCCGCCCAGGTCGATGATGTAGGGGGTACCGCTCTCGGAAAAGCCAATCGGGTCCTTGAAGTAGCCGGCGATGGCGATCTTCTGCTCGGGCGTGGCCGTGGACAGCAACCAGAGCACCAGGAAGAATGCCATCATCGCCGTGGCGAAGTCGGCGAAGGCGATCTTCCAGGAACCACCGTGGTGGCCGTCGCCAAAGCGCTTGACGCGCTTGACGATGATGGGTTGATTGTTCTCCATGGCTTAGCGACCGCGGACCGCTTGTTCCAGTTCGGCGAAACTCGGACGGTGCGCCGGGTACAACACCTTGCGGCCGAACTCCACGGCCAGCGACGGCGGCATGCCGGAAGCCGAGGCCACCAGCGAGGCCTTGATCGCCTCGTAGACGTTCAGTTCTTCCTTGGCGTCGTGGCGCAAGGCGTTGGACAGCGGGCCGAAGAAGCCATAGGCGGCGAGAATACCGAAGAAGGTACCCACCAGCGCCGCGCCCACATGCAGGCCGATGGACGTCTGGTCGCCATCGCCCAGGGACGCCATGGTCACCACGATGCCCAGGACCGCCGCGACGATACCGAAGCCCGGCATGCCGTCGGCAACGCTGTTCACCGCGTGCGCAGGGTGGTCCAGCTCTTCCTTCAGGCTCATCAGTTCCATGTCGAACAGGCCCTCGAGCTCGTGCGGGGCCATGTTGCCGGTGGACATGATGCGCAGGTAGTCGCAGACGAACGCGGTCATGCGCTCGTCGCCCAGCACCGTCGGGTACTTGGCGAAGATAGGGCTGGCGGCCGGGTCTTCGATGTCACCCTCGATGGCCATCATGCCTTCGCGGCGGCTCTTGTTGAGGATCTCGTAGATCAGGCCCAGCACCTCCAGGTAGAAAGTGTGGGTGAAGCGGGTGCCGAACATCTTCAGCGACTTCTTCATCACATGCAGGGTCATGTGGCCAGGGTTGGCCTGAAGAAACGCACCGAAGGCGGCACCACCGATGATCAGCACTTCGAACGGCTGGATCAGTGCCGCGATCTTGCCGTGGGAAAGCACGTATCCGCCGAGCACGCTCGCGATTACGACGATGATGCCGATAATTTTAGCCATAGGTTCAAAGCACTTGCAGTCAGGGTCAGGGGCGGGCGCATTGGAACGCTCTTCTACTTATCGGCAGAACTGCGCCAGACTATAGCCACTAAACGTGAAAAGCCAGTTCGGACTGATATCAAAATGCCAATCGAAACCAAGGTGCCAAATCAGGCTCCGCGCACGCTCCAGGCCTGGGTAAAGCTGCTCGATGGCATCCGCCTGCCGGTGCCGAAGCAGAGCCATGACCAGGTGTTGTCGGCCATCAACGACAGCCGCCGCTCCCTGCGCGATATCGCCGAACTGATGCAGGACAGCCCGGCCCTGGTGCTGTCGGTCATGCGCGAGGCCAACCATCCGGCCAATGCCAGCCTGGCCGAGCCCGCCGAAAGCCTCGAGATCGCCCTCAACCGCCTGGGCCTGGCGCGCAGCGCCGAGTTGCTGGCGCGCCTGCCCGCCGTGCCGGGCGAGGAGATCCCACCGGTGTTGCGCCAGTTCCTGCTGATCAGCCAGCACGCCACCCAGCAGGCCAACGGCTTGTTCGCCAGCCGCCTGGCACGGCTGTGGCAAGAGATCCACTGGGGCAGCCTGCTGTTTCTCTCCCCGCTCTGGCCCCTGGCGCTGGCCTATCCCAGGCTGCTCGACGCCTGGGAGCTGCGGGTCATCCACAAGGACGAGGCGGCCGCCGAGGTCGAGCACGAGTTGTTCGGCGTGCGCATCATGCAACTGTGCCAGGCCATGGCCGAGCACTGGCGCCTACCCGAATGGGTGACCCAGGGCTACCGCCTGCTGATGGACGAACGCGAACGACTGGCCCAGGTGCTGAACATCGCCCGTGACCAGGACCGCCTCAGCCAGCAACAGCGCCTGGACGACGAGCCCGGGCTGCGGCGTTGGTTCAACCAGCCGGCCAACACCGTGCTGCTGGCCAACGGCCTGGCCCTGGCGGCCCAGGTCGGCTGGGACCACCCACACCTGCTGCGCTGGCAGTTGCTGACCGCCCTGTACCTGCAGACGTCCCTGGACGACGTGCAGCAGCAAGTCCACCAGCAGGCTGCGGCCAGTGCCCGCCAGCATGCCCGGCACGCGCTATTCCATCCCGCCGAGGCACTGATCTGGCCATGGCAGCAGCGCCGCCCACACCCGGACATGCTCGCCCCGCCGCCACCACCCAGCCAGGACCTGGAGCGCTGGCGCAGGCTGTGCGGCGAACTGCTGGTGACCCCCAGCCCGTTCAGCAACGCCATTCACCTCGCCACCCAAGGCAGCGACGCCCTGCTGGCCTGCGGCATGCAACGGGTCATGCTGTTGATGCTCGACAAGCCCAACGAGTGCCTGCGCGTGCAACAGGCCGCCGGCCATCCCAAGGAGGCCTCTGCCCTGGTGCTGCCGCTGGCCCAGAGCAAACTGTTGCAACGCCTGATGAGCCAGGCGGCGCAGTTACGTCTGACGCCGGAGAACCACGCCCAGTTCTGCGCGCTGATGCCAGCGCCGCTGCGCACCTTCTGGCGCAGCGAGCACCTGCTGCTGCGTTCGCTGGCGGTCGATGGCCAGCCGCTGATGCTGGTGATCGCCGACCAGGGTGGCAAACCGCTGGCCGATATCGGCGTGCAGGCGTTCGGCAAGACCGCGCAATGCCTGGAGCGCGCCCTGGCCACCTTTGCCAACCGCAACGCCTGAGCCTTGCGCTACAATCGCCCCCTCTATTCCACCCTGGAGACCGTGGATGACTGACTTTTCCGGCTTGCCTCTGGTGATCGAACCGGCCGACCTGCTGCCACGCCTGGCTTCGCCACAGCTGATCCTGGTCGACTTGACCTGCGCCAACCGCTATGGCAGCGGGCATATCCCTGGCGCCCGCTTCGTCGATCCCAAGCGCACCCAGCTGGGCCAGCCGCCAGCCCCCGGCCTGCTGCCGGCGCGCGCCGACCTGGAGAAGCTGTTCGGCGAGCTCGGCCACCGCGACGACGCGGTCTATGTGGTCTACGACGACGAAGGCGGCGGCTGGGCCGGGCGCTTCATCTGGATGCTCGATGTCATCGGCCACAAGGCCTACCACTACCTCAATGGCGGTATCCAGGCGTGGCCGGCGGACAAGCTCTCCACCGAGGTGCCACCCAGCGCCGGCGGCCCGGTCCACCTGCAACTGCACCCGGAACCCACGGCCACCCGCGAATACCTGCAAAGCCGCCTGGGCGCGACCGACCTGGCCATCTGGGACGCCCGCAGCCCCGGCGAGTACCGCGGCGAGAAGGTCCTGGCGGCCAAGGGTGGACACATCCCCGGCGCGGTCAACTTCGAGTGGACCGCCGGCATGGACCTCAACGACCACCTGCGCATCCGCCAGGACATGGCCGACATCCTCCAGCAGCTTGGCATCACTCCCGACAAGGAAGTGATCACCCACTGCCAGACCCACCACCGTTCCGGCTTCACCTACCTGGTGGCCAAGGCCCTGGGCTACCCACGGGTCAAGGCCTACGCCGGCTCCTGGGGCGAATGGGGCAACCACCCGGATACGCCTGTAGAAGTCTGAAATTCCAAGGAAACCCAATGAAATCCCGCTTGTTCATCCTCAGCCAGTACCTGCTGGCGCACCATCTGCTGTCGCGCCTGGCCGGCTGCATCGCCGAATGCCGCGCACGCTGGTTCAAGAACGCCTTCACCGCCTGGTTCGCCAAGCGCTACCAGGTGAACATGTCCGAGGCGCTGGTCGAAGACCTGACGGCCTACGAGCACTTCAACGCCTTCTTCACCCGCGCCCTCAAGCCAGGCGCGCGGCCGCTGGACGAGACCCCGGGCGCCATCCTCTGCCCGGCCGACGGTGCGGTCAGCCAGCTCGGCCCGATCGAGCACGGCCGCCTCTTCCAGGCCAAGGGCCACAGCTTCAGCGCCCTGGAGCTGCTCGGTGGCGACCCGGCCCTGGCCGCACCGTTCATGGGCGGCGAGTTCGCCACCATCTACCTGTCGCCCAAGGACTACCACCGCGTGCACATGCCGCTGGCCGGCACCCTGCGCGAGATGGTCTATGTGCCGGGGCGGCTGTTCTCGGTCAACCAGACCACCGCCGAGAACGTACCGGAGCTGTTCGCTCGCAACGAGCGGGTGGTGTGCCTGTTCGACACCGAGCGCGGGCCGATGGCCGTGGTGCTGGTCGGCGCGATGATCGTCGCCTCGATCGAGACGGTCTGGGCTGGCCTGGTCACCCCGCCGAAGCGTGAGCTCAAGACCTTCCGCTACGACGAAGCCAGCCGCACGCCGATCCACCTGGAAAAAGGCGCCGAGCTGGGACGCTTCAAGCTGGGTTCGACCGCCATCGTGCTGTTCGGGCCGGAGCAGGTGAAATGGGCCGAGGGCCTGGGTGCAGGCTCGGCAGTGCGCATGGGGCAGCAGTTGGCGGCGCCGGCGCAGGCGTGATCGCCGCTTGATACAAAAAGGCCCTGCCTGGCGTGCGTCAGGCAGGGCCTTTTTCATGGGCTGTCGGGGCTGCCTTGCAGCTCGCTACCCCGTAACCTCAGCGCGCGTCGCGGTCGCGCAAGCCCAGCAGGTACAGCACGCCATCCAGCCCCAAGGTGGAGATCGCCTGCTTGGCCGACTGGCGCACCAGCGGCTTGGCCCGGAAGGCCACGCCCAGCCCGGCCAGCGACAACATCGGCAGGTCGTTGGCGCCATCGCCCACGGCGATGGTCTGCTCCAGTCGCAGGCCCTCCCGGCTCGCCAGTTCCTGGAGCAGCTCGGCCTTGCGCTGGGCATCGACGATCGGCTCGACGGCAACGCCGGTGACCTTGCCATCGACCACTTCCAGTTCATTGGCGAAGACGTAGTCGATACCCAGGCGCGCCTGCACCTGCTTGGCGAAGTAGGAAAAGCCACCGGAGAGAATCGCTGTCTTGTAGCCCAGGCGCTTGAGCTCGGCGAACAGGCGCTCGGCGCCTTCGGTCAGGCGCAGGGAAGCACCGATCTCATCCAGCACGCCGACGTCCAGGCCCTTGAGCAGCGCCATGCGCTCCTTGAAGCTGGCGCGAAAATCCAGCTCGCCGCGCATGGCCCGTTCGGTGATCGCCGACACCTGCTCGCCAACCCCCGCAGCCTTGGCCAGTTCGTCGATCACCTCGGCCTCGATCAGGGTCGAGTCCATGTCGAACACTGCCAGGCGGCGATTGCGGCGGAACAGGTCATCCTTCTGGAAGGCGATGTCGACGCTCAGTTCCTCGGCCAGGGCGAAGAAGTCCGCACGCAGGGCCTGGGCGTCGCTCGGCTCGCCACGCACGGAAATCTCGATGCTGGCCTTGCCCTTCTCCCGCGGGGCATCCAGCACCACGCGCGCAGACAGCCGCTCGATCCGCTCGATGGTCAGGCCGTACTGGCTGATGACCGCACTGACCCGCTGCAGTTGCTCGGGGGTCACCTTGCGGCTGAGCAGGGTCACGATATGGCGTGCCTCGCCCTGGCTATCGGCCCAGTGCTGGTAGTCGGCCTCGGAGATCGGTGTGTAGCGCGCCTGCAGGTTCAGTTCGTGGGCCTTGGCCTGCACGCTCTGCAACAGGGCGGTGGCCACCTCGTTGTCCGGAATGTCGACCAGGATGCCGAAGGACAGGGTGCCGTGCATCACCGCCAGGCCGATGTCGAGAATGTTCACTCCGCCCTGGACCAGGACGCCGGTGATGGCCGCGGTGAGACCTGGACGGTCTTCACCAGTGATGTTGATCAGGACGATTTCGCGCAAGACCGGGCTCCGACTTCGATGAAAAATGCGCATTCTACCGATTTTCCGTGATCATCGGGCACCGCCGATACTTTGCCGACAAAACACGGCTCGCTATACTGCGCAACACCTTTTCCGCCATGAAGAGCCGCGCTCTGTGAACCGGCCCACGCCAGTCAAACCCGATAATTTCTTCCTGATGATCTTCCGTGCCCTGCGCCAGCGTCGCATTCCCCTGGCACTGCGCATCGCCAGCCACAACATTTTCCTGGTGGCCCTGGCGCTGGTGATCTATGCCTGCGTGATGGGCCTGCAGTTCAGGCAGGCCATGCACGACCAGGCCGATGCCCTTGGCCAGAGCCTGACCATCCAGACCGCCACCTCGGCCACCGAGCTGCTGGTGTCCAACGACATCCTCAGCCTCAACGTGCTGCTGGGCAACCTGGTGAAGAACCCGCTGGTGGCCCATGCAGCGATCTACAGCGTGGACAACCGCATCCTCGCCGAGGCCGGCCAACGGCCGAAGAACAGCCTGCTGGGCGAGGCCGAAGGCCTGTACCAGACCAAGATCACCTTCCAGGACGTCACCGCCGGGCAGTTGCGCATCAGCCTGGACATGAACCAGTTCCAGCAACCGATGACGATCAGCCTGCAGAGCATGGGCATCCTTGCCGCCATCCTGCTGGCCCTGGCGCTGGCCCTGAGCCTGCGCCTGGGGCGCTTCATCTCCACCCCGCTGCTGCAACTGCGCGTGTGGCTGCGCGACCCGCATCCCTACACCCCGGCGATCGATCGCCAGGACGAGATCGGCGACCTGGCCAGGCAGTTGCATGCGCGCCTGGCGCCACCGCCACCGGAGCCCGAGGAAGAAGACGAGGACGATTTCGACGAGCTCGGCGACGACCAGGCCCCCAAGGCCACGCCACGGCTGCAGGACGACGAGGACGATGAGGCCTTCGCCGGCCTGATCGATGCCGAAGACAGTGCAGCCAAGCCTGCCGTCGTCGAGTCGGACGAACCACAGTACAGTGCTGTGCTGGCCGTGCAACTGGGCTCCCAGGAGCAGTTGCGCCGCCTGCCGCGCACGCGCCTGACCGAGCTGCTGGAGCGCTACCGCGACTGCCTGGAGCAGGCCGCCTCGCTGTATGAAGGCGAGACCCACACCCTCAACGACGGCAGCACCCTGGTGCTGTTCCACAGCCGTGACTGTGGCGAGGACTACCTGACCAACGCCATCTGCTGCGGCGAGCTGCTGCGCGCCCTGGGCCATGCCTTGCAGATCGAGGTGGCCGACAGCGGCATCACCTTGCAACTGCAGTTGGGCCTGGCCCTGGGCGATGACCTGCAGGGCCTGGAACAGGTGGACCTGCTGATGGCCGAGAAGGCCCAGGATGCCCTGGCGCTGTCCCAGCACAGCCGCAACCTGCTGCTGGTGGAACGCCAGATCAGCGATGACGCCCTGATTCGCCAGCGGGCACGCATCCGGCCGATCGCCAGCCCCGAAGGGGCCTGCTGTGTCGAGCGGCTGATGGAGCCTTATCCTTCGATGCTCGAGCGCCAGCTGGCACGGATGCACGAGCGCCGGGCCTGATACCCGCCCTCTCCCACTGAGCTGGCCGGGCTTGTGGGAACGGGCTTGCCTCGAGAACAAGGGCACAGCCCTTACCGTGTGGATTGGGGCTGCTTTGCAGCCCATCGCCGGCAAGCCGGCTTCCCGCAGGTTCATCACGGCCCTTGAGCCCAGCGGAGTACCTGTGGGGCTTGCCGGCGATGGGGCGCGAAGCGGCCCCAACAACCGACACCGATCCTCAGAACCAGCAGACATGAAAAAGCCCGCATCGCTGCGGGCTTTTTCATGCTTGGGCAATCAGAATCGATAGACTTCCATATCGGTACGGATAGGCGAAGCCATGGGGATCTTCGGCTTCTCGGGCGCCTTCTTGACCTGGGTGGGCGCTGCTGGCTTCTTGCGTGTCTCCTCGGCGAGGGCCGGCTGGTTGGCCAGCGGCTTGACCGCAGTGCTGAGCTGCTCGGCCAGCTTTTGCAGCAATTGCCCCTGGGCCTGGACCTGGGACGCCTCGGAGCCCTCGTGCGGCTGCTCCAGGTGGACGATGCGGTTGTCACGCACCTGGCCACGACGATCCAGCAGGCGCCACTGGGCATCCAGGATCGCCGGCTGGTTCTTGCCCGAGTCCAGGCGGGTGATCGACAGCAGCACCTGCACGTCCGGCGAGAAGCCGGCACTGGCCGGGGCCAGGACCACGCGCTGGCTGTCCAGGCGCCAGGCCAGCTGGCGCACCAGCAGTTGGTCGATATCCGACGACAGGCTACCCGCCCAGCGACCGTCGGTCGCCGACGTCAGGCTGCCATCGGCCTGGCGCTGCAGGAAGGTCTCGCGTTGCAGGTAGTCGGCCAGCGACACCGGGCCAAGCACCACGGCCATGCCCGCACTCTGCGAAGGCTGGCCAGGATCACCGCTGTCGAGCTGATACAGGGCCACCTGCTGATGCATGCTGCATCCGCTCAAGCCCAGCAGGCCAGTGATCAACAGCGCAAATGGAAGGCGCAGAAATTTCATTCATCCCATCCAAGCGGTCGCCATCAGGCATACCGCAGTGATACTCATGTAGATTCTTACGGGCACACGGCCACGCCGGCACCGCAAGGGCACTATCATCCGCGAAATATGCGTCCGACTCCAGCATTTCTGCCTGGAACGACGCTGAAAATGCCGCTCCAGGCAGACAGCCGGTTCACACCGGGCGCTCTACCGCCATGCCATCCACCCGCTGGAAGCCACGTGGCAATTTGCTACCGCGACGCCCGCGCTCGCCCTTGTAGTGCTCCAGATCGTCCGGTTTGAGCGACAGGGTACGCTTGCCAGCCTGCAACACAAGGGTCGAGCCCTCGCCGAGCACGGCCAGGTCGGTGACGAACTCTTCACGACTGGCCACCCGATCGCCCGGCACGCCGATGATCTTGTTGCCCTTGCCCTTGCCCAACTGCGGCAGGTCGCCAACCTTGAACACCAGCAGGCGCCCTTCGGTGGTGACGGCCGCCAGCCAGTCCTGCTCACGGTCGACCACCGGCCGTGGGGTCATGACCTTGGCGCCGCTGGGCAGGCTGAGCAGGCTCTTGCCGGCCTTGTTCTTGGCCTGCAGGTCCTCGCCCTTGACCACGAAACCGTAGCCGGCATCGGAGGCTACCACATAGAGCGCTTCGTCATCGGGCAATAGCACGCACTCGAAGCTCGCTCCCGGCGGTGGCGTCAGGCGCCCCGTCAGTGGCTCGCCCTGGCCACGGGCCGACGGCAGGGTATGCGCCGCCACCGAGTAGCTGCGCCCGGTGGAGTCGATGAACACCGCAAACTGGTTGGAACGCCCGGCAGCCGCGCCCTTGAAGCTGTCGCCGGCCTTGTACGACAGGCCGCCGGCATCGATGTCGTGGCCCTTGGCGCAGCGCACCCAGCCCTTCTCCGAGAGCACCACGGTGACCGGCTCGGTCGGCATCAGCTCGTTTTCCGAGAGGGCCTTGGCCTCGGCCCGCTCGACGATCGGCGAGCGCCGTTCGTCGCCATAGGTCTCGGCATCCTTGATCAGTTCGCTGCGCACCAGCTTGCGTAGCTTGGCCTCGCTGCCGAGCAGGGCAAGCAACTTGGCCTGTTCCTTGAGCAGCTCGTCCTGTTCGCCACGGATCTTCATCTCTTCCAGGCGAGCCAACTGGCGCAGGCGCGTCTCGAGGATGTAGTCGGCCTGGACTTCGCTGAGGTCGAAGCGGGCGATCAGTGCCTGCTTGGGGTGGTCCTCGGTGCGAATGATGTGGATCACTTCGTCCAGGTTGAGGAAGGCGGTGAGCAAGCCTTCGAGCAGGTGCAGGCGCTTTTCCACCTTGTCCAGGCGGAACTGCAGGCGGCGGCGGACGGTGCCGATGCGGTACTGCAGCCACTCCTGCAGCAGGGTGCGCAGGTTCTTCAACTGCGGGCGACCGTCCAGGCCGATGATGTTGACGTTGACCCGGTAGCTGCTCTCCAGGTCGGTGGTGGCGAACAGGTGCTGCATCAACTCGTCGGCATCCACGCGGTTCGAGCGCGGGATGATGACGATACGGCAGGGGTGCTCATGGTCCGACTCGTCACGCAGGTCGGCGACCATCGGCAGCTTCTTGGCCTGCATCTGTGCGGCGATCTGCTCCAGCACCTTGGCGCCGGAGACCTGGTGCGGCAACGCCGTGACGACGATGTCGCCATCCTCGACCCGGTAGACGGCACGCATGCGGATCGAGCCCCTGCCACTCTCGTAGAGCTTGAGGATCTCGGCACGTGGGGTGACGATCTCGGCCTCGGTCGGATAGTCCGGCCCCTGGATATGCTCGCACAGCTGCTCGACCGTGGCCTTGGGCTCGTCGAGCAGGCGCACGCAGGCGCTGGCCACTTCGCGCAGGTTGTGTGGCGGCACGTCGGTGGCCATACCCACGGCGATGCCGGTGGTGCCATTGAGCAGGATGTTCGGCAGGCGTGCGGGCAGTACCGCCGGCTCCTGCAGGGTGCCGTCGAAGTTGGCGACCCAGTCGACAGTGCCCTGGCCCAGCTCGCTGAGCAGCACCTCGGAATAGCGGGACAGGCGCGCCTCGGTGTAGCGCATGGCGGCGAACGACTTGGGATCGTCTGGAGCCCCCCAGTTGCCCTGGCCGTCGACCAGGGTGTAGCGGTAGCTGAATGGCTGGGCCATCAGCACCATGGCCTCGTAGCAGGCAGAGTCGCCGTGGGGATGGAACTTGCCGAGCACGTCGCCGACGGTACGCGCCGACTTCTTGTGCTTGGCGTCGGCATCCAGGCCCAACTCGCTCATGGCATAGACGATGCGCCGCTGGACCGGCTTGAGCCCGTCGCCGATGTGCGGCAGGGCGCGGTCCATGATCACGTACATGGAGTAGTTGAGGTAGGCCTGTTCGGTGAAGTCAGCCAGTGAGCGGCGTTCGACGCCGTCGAGACTGAGTTCCAGTGAGTCGCTCATGCGGGCCTCGTCATTTCAGGTTCTGGCGCAGCAGCAAGGTACCGCCGCGCTGGGTAAATTCAAGTTGTTTCAGGGCGCTCATGCCCAGCAGCACCTGCTCGCCGTCCAGCCCGGGAACCACCAGGGCGCGTACGTTGCGCAGGTGGATGTCGCCCAGTTGCAGGCTGTCCAGGCGGGTCCGGTAGCCCTGGGTACGACCATTGGCGGTACTGAGCATCACCGGTGCGCCACGTTGCAGGTCAAGCTCGCGGGCCAGCGTCTCGGGGATCGCCACGTCGGTTGCGCCGGTGTCGAGCAGCAAGCGCACCCTTTGGCCGTTGATCACCCCGTCAGCGACGAAGTGGCCCTGGCCATTGCTCAGCAGGCGGACCTCGATGAAGCCTTCGCCGTGCGAAGACTGCACCTGGGCGTTGGGGTTCTGCTGGCGCTCCTCCCACTGCCCGAAAAAGCGCGTGGCAAGGAACAGCGCCGCCGCCCAGGCGACGATCAGCAGCAGCTTGCCCGCACGCTTGCCCGGCGGCTGGCTCACGGCTTGGCGCTCCAGCCGCCTTCAGGCGCCGCGAAGCGCCAGACGATCGGGCGTGTCTCGCCATCGGCACGGTCGCCGCCGTTGTTGTCCAGGCCGATCCAGGCCCCCTTGGCGTCGATCACCAGGGCTTCGGCCAGGCCGAACGGCTGGTCGTAGCGGCGCGAGTCCACCAGCGCATCGGCGGCGAACGACCAGCAGCGCTCGACCTTGCCACTGTCGGCATCCCGCCGGCAGATGCGAAACGCGTTGCGCTCGAGGGTGAACAGCTTGCCCTGGTACAGCGCCAGGTCGGAAAAATCCCGCGACCGTGCCTGGGGCGACGGCATCTGCGGTGGCTGCATCTCGACCCCGGCTTCGCTGAGCAGCACGCAACTGCGCCCGCAAGTCCATACCGACTGCTGGCGCTGGATCGCCACCAGCCCGCGCCGCTCACGCTCGGCAGCCAGCCACAGGCGGTCACCCGCCGGGTTGACCGCCAGGCCCTCGAACAGCGCATTGAAATGCAGGAGCATGCCGCTGGCGCGCGCCTGGCGGACCATGGCCTGGTCGATCTTCAACCACTCCGGCTCGCCCTCGGCCGGCACCTGCAGCACCGCCGCATGGGCTTCGCTGACCAGGTAGAAATTGCCAGCCTGGTCGCAGCTGACACCTTCGAAGTCCAGCTCGCCACCGCGCAGGAAGGACACCGCCCAGTTACGCGACTTCAGGCCCCAGGGCAGTCCGCTCTCCGGTGCCGGTGGCGGCGTGAACACCAATGGCTGGGCGCGCATGACCCGGTTCGTCTGGTCGAGGCGGTAGATACGATCGTCGTCCCGGTCGGAGATGGCCCACAGGGCGCCACGGCACTCGGCCAGGCCCGACAGGTTGGCGCCACGCATGCCTTCGACCGGGTGCTCGTCGACAAGCTTGAGCTCCGGCCAGTTGCCGGCAAGGCTCGGCATGGCGAGCAACGTCAGGCACGCCGCGAGCAGCAGACGGATCAAACCAGTACCTCGGCCAGGTTGCCCTTGGTTTCCAGCCAGCTCTTGCGATCGCCCGCACGCTTCTTGGCCAGCAGCATGTCCATGATCTCGGTGGTGCCCTGCAGATCGTCCAGGGTCAGCTGGACCAGGCGCCGGGTGTTCGGGTCCATGGTGGTTTCACGCAGCTGCGGCGGGTTCATTTCACCCAGCCCCTTGAAGCGGGTGACCTGCGGCTTGCCGCGCTTCTTCTCGGCCACCAGCCGATCGAGGATGCCATCGCGCTCGGCCTCGTCGAGGGCGTAATAGATCTCCTTGCCCAGGTCGATGCGATACAGCGGCGGCATGGCCACGTAGACATGGCCTGCCTCCACCAGCGGGCGGAAATGCTGGACGAACAGGGCGCACAGCAAGGTGGCGATGTGCAGGCCGTCGGAGTCGGCGTCGGCGAGGATGCAGATCTTGCCGTAGCGCAGTTGGGACAGGTCGGTGGCCCCCGGGTCGACGCCAATGGCCACGGCGATGTTGTGCACTTCCTGGCTGGCCAGGACCTCGCCGCCATCGACCTCCCAGGTGTTGAGGATCTTGCCGCGCAACGGCAGGATCGCCTGGAATTCCTTGTCCCGTGCCTGCTTGGCCGAACCGCCGGCCGAGTCACCCTCGACCAGGAACAGCTCGGCGCGCATCGGGTCCTGGCCGGCGCAATCGGCCAGCTTGCCAGGCAGCGCCGGGCCCTGGGTGATGCGCTTGCGCTCGACCTTCTTGCTCGCCTTCAGGCGCCGACCGGCGTTGCTGATGGCAAGCTCGGCCAGTTGCATGCCCAGCTCGGGGTGGGCGTTGAGCCACAGGCTGAAGGCATCCTTGACCACACCGGAGACGAACGCCGCCGCCTCGCGGGACGACAGGCGCTCCTTGGTCTGCCCGGAGAACTGCGGCTCCTGCATCTTCATCGACAGCACGAAGGTGATGCGCTCCCAGACGTCCTCGGGCGCCAGCTTGACGCCACGCGGCAGCAGGTTGCGGAACTCGCAGAACTCGCGCATCGCATCCAGCAGGCCCTGGCGCAGGCCATTGACGTGGGTACCGCCCTGGGCGGTAGGAATCAGGTTGACATAGCTCTCCTGGACGCTGTCGCCACCTTCGGGCAGCCACAGCAGGGCCCAGTCCACGGCTTCCTTGTTGCCGGCCAGGCTGCCGCAGAACGGCTCGTCGGGCAGGCGCAGGAACTCGCTGACCGAGTCGACCAGGTAGGAGCGCAGGCCGTCTTCGTAGTGCCACTCGACTTTCTCGCCGCTGGCCTTGTCCTCGAAGCTGACCAGCAGGCCGGGGCAGAGCACTGCCTTGGCCTTGAGCACATGCTTGAGACGGCTGACGGAGAACTTCGGCGAGTCGAAGTATTTCGGATCGGGGGAAAAGAACACGCTGGTGCCGGTATTGCGCCGGCCGACCGTGCCGACCACCTCCAGCTCGCTGGACTTGTAGCCATCGGCGAAAGTCATCTGGTACTCGTTGCCGTCGCGCTTGACGCGCACGCGCACCTGCTTCGACAGGGCGTTGACCACCGAGATACCGACACCGTGCAGGCCGCCGGAGAACTGGTAGTTCTTGTTGGAGAACTTGCCGCCGGCATGCAGCTTGGTGAGGATCAGCTCGACCCCCGACACGCCCTCCTCGGGGTGGATGTCCACCGGCATGCCACGGCCGTCGTCGCAGACCTCCAGCGAATGGTCGGCGTGAAGGATCACCTGCACCGAGCGGGCGTGGCCGGCGAGGGCTTCGTCGACGCTGTTGTCGATGACTTCCTGGGCCAGGTGGTTGGGCCGGCTGGTATCGGTGTACATGCCTGGCCGCTTGCGGACCGGGTCAAGGCCGGAGAGGACTTCGATGGCGTCTGCGTTATAGGCGCTAGCGCTGGGATTGGCCATGGGTTCTCGTCGTCAGTCTGGTGAATGCAAAAAGATCAAAATACAGAAAAATCGAGCGCCGCATACTGCCCCCGGGCAATCCCGGCGAAGGCCAGCAAGGCCGGCAGGCGCTCGGCGAAGCCTTGGAAACCGTGGTCGCCGCCGGCCTGGATGCGCAGGGCGCAGGCCCGGTAATAACGCTCGGCCTGGCGATAGTCCAGGGTTTCGTCGGCTGTCTGCAACCATACCTGGTAGCGGCTGGCGTCCTGCGGCGGCGGCACTTCCAGTTCGGCCAGGGCCTGCACGTGGTCCAGGGTCAGTTCCCAGGTTTCGTCGGTGTACAGGTTGCGCTGGGTACCGAGGTAGCCGTCGAACAGCCGGTGCGGCGCGACCGCCGGGTTGATCAGCAGGGCCTTGAGGCCATGGCGCTCGGCCAGATGGGTGGCATAGTAGCCGCCCAGCGAACTGCCGACCAGCAAGGGCGCGCCGAGTTCGTCGATGGCGGTTTCCAGCTGGGCGATGGCCTGGCGCGGCTGGTGATGCAGCGCCGGGACGCGCAAACGCTCGGCCAGGCCCAACTGCTGCATCACCGCCTCGAGCTGACGCGCCTTCCTCGACAGTGGCGAGCTGTTGAAACCATGGATATAGAGGATGGAACCCGACATGCTGCCCCCGGTGTCTGCTGCGGTACGCCCGTCCGTGCGGGCGCAGGGACGCGCAGTGTAGCCTGTTCGCAGGGCTTTGGCGCAGCATCGGGTTTTTCGCAACAAATTTCACTGGGGCCAGGGGCCTGGCGTGTCAGTACCCTGCGCTGTCGAAGTCCAGCCTCACCTCGAAGTCCCGTGCCCGCTCCACACCGGTTTCCACCCGCCCGTCGGCATGCAGGCGCAACCAGCGGTAGCCCGGCAACTCCTCGCTCACCTTGAATTCCTCGCTGCGCGCGGCGAACTGGATGCAGGTGGAAGGCGATGCCAGCCATCGCAGCCCGTCGCGCACTTCGTCCCACTCCTGGTGGATGTGCCCCCAGAGCACCGCCCGCACCCGCGGATGCCCCTGCAGCCGCTGGAGCAACGCCTCGGCATTGCGCAGGCCGATCGGCGCGATCCAGGCACAGCCGATATCCACCGGCTGATGGTGCAGGCACACCAGGCAATGGCGCTCGCCCGCGCCGGCCAGGGCCTGGTCCAGGCAGGCGAGCTGGTCATCGGCCAGCCAGCCGTGGGTCGCGTCGGGCACTGCCGAGTCGAGCATGACGATGCGCCAGGCGCCGATATCGGTCACCGCCCGCACCAGGTCGCTACCACGCGCCACCTGCGCCATGACCCGGGCCTCGTCATGGTTGCCGGGCAACCAGCGGGTCGGCACGCCGAAGTCGGCGGTCAACTGGCGAAAGGCCTCATAGGAAGCGACGCTGCCGTCCTGGGAGAGATCCCCGGTACACAACAGCAGGTCGATGCGCGGCTGCTCGCGGCGAGCCTGGTCGATCACATGGCGCAGGCTGTCGCGGGTATTCATGCCCAGCAGGGTACCGCCTGGCTCGGCGAACAGGTGGGCATCGGACAATTGCACCACATGGACGGGTGCAGGGTCTTGGCAATGATTGGGCTGCGGCAACGGCCGTCTCCTCGAACGGATTCAGCGCGATTATGGCGGCTATGCGGGTTCGAGCAAATACGCGAAAGCGCTCATTTCAGCGCACGGTTTCCAACTCATGGCCACAGGCCAGGCAGTGGCTCAGCCATTCACCGAGGAACAGGTTGAGCTGGGCCTTCTCGTCCGGCTGGTGCATGGCGGCGTTGGGATACGGGTAGATGCTGCGCAGGCGCCGGGTGTGCTCGGCGCTGACCACCTCGGCCATGCGCGCGTCGTGGTACACCTGCACCTCCAGGTGCGGCACCGGCAACCAGGGCAGGCTGTGCTCCTGGCGCACCCGCAGGGTGGTGGTGTAGGGGCAGGCCAGCAGCACGTCGAGCACCAGCACGCCGAGCATCTGGTCGCCCTGGGTCATGCCGATGCGGCGCGAGCTCTGGGCGGTACGCATGTCCGGCAGCAAGCGCATCAAGCGGGCATAGTTGGCTTCGCAGGCCGCCTGCAGCCCGGCCAGGTCGACCCGATAGCGCTCACGCAGCAGGTTCACGACCACATACCTCGCACTTCGCTACGGTTCAGCGCCAGCCATTGCAGGCCGATGATGGTGGCGGCGTTGCAGATCCGCCCGTCCCGCACGGCCTGCAGGGCATCCTCGAACGCCCAGACACGCACACGGATGTCCTCGCCCTCCTCCTCCAGGCCATGCAGGCCACCGGCACCTTCGCTGCTGCAACGGCCGAGGAACAGGTGGACATACTCGTCGCTGCCGCCCGGCGAAGGGAAGTAACGGGTCATCGGCCACAGCGCGCTGAAAGCCAGGCCGGCCTCTTCCTCGGCCTCGCGATGGGCGACCTCCTCGGGCACTTCGTCCTTGTCGATCAGGCCAGCCACCATCTCGATCAGCCAGGGATTGTCGACCTTGCCCAGCGCGCCGACCCGGAACTGCTCGATCAGCACCACCTCGTCGCGCTGCGGATCGTAGGGCAGCACGCAGACCGCGTCGTGGCGCACGAACAGCTCGCGGCTGATCTCACGCCCCATGCCCCCGGCGAACAGTTCGTGGCGCAGGCGCAGCTTGTCGAGCCTGTAGAAACCCTGGAAGCAGTTGGCCTGCTCGACGATCTCGACCGTCCTGGGCTGCGAATTCAACGTATCTGACATGGAAATCCTCATGACCTCGTGTGCCGCATCGCGCCATCCTACTCTGCGTGCCGCCGGGTTTCATCCCTTTCCGGCGACCGTTCGGGCAGCCGGGACAGGCTGGCGCCTCTCTGTTAGCTTAGTGGCGAACCGAAGGCTCCGCCGACGGTCCAAGGCCGACTACCTTTGACCTGCAAGGATCATCATGACGCTTGTCAAACTCACTTCCGTGGCCGTGCTGGCACTGGCCCTGGGCGCCTGCCAGAGCCTGTTCGAGCCCAACTACCGGGCACCGCTCGAGGTCAAGCGCGACGCTTGGGAACACGTCAAGCCCGGTTGCAGCGAGCGTGACTGCCCGCTGGTGAACATCGATACCATCCACTTCCCGGACCTGCCCAAGCTCGACGGCATCGTCGAACGCCGCCTGCTGCAGTTGACCGAGGACAACCAGCGCGCCAACGCGCCGACCTCGCTCAAGGCCTACGAGGAGCAGTACCTGGCCAGCGCCGAGAAGCGCAACAGCAGCTACCTGCAGGCCAAGGTACGCGAGCAGCATGACGGGCTGGTGATCATCGAGCTGTCCAGCTACCTGGACAGCGGCGGCGCCCATGGCATGCCCGGGCGTGGCTTCATCAACTACTCGCGCAAGCTGGACAAGGTCCTGACCCTGCAGGACATGCTGCTGCCGGGCCAGGAGGAGACCTTCTGGAAGACCGCCGAACAATCCCACCAGGCTTGGCTGGCCAGCACCGGCATGGACAAGGACCCGGAATTCGTCAAGACCTGGCCGTTCCGCCAGACCCCGCACGTGGCCCTGACCTACGGCGCGGTGGTGCTCAAGTACGAGGTCTATGCCATCGCACCCTACTCCATGGGCCACATCGAATTGAAGATCCCCTACCCGCGCCTGAACGGCATTCTCAGGCCCGAGCTGTTTCCCGGCCGCGGCTGAGGCTCAGCACAGCGTGCAACACCCCTGCCAGCAGCAATGCCGGCAGGGTCGCCCCCAGCTCCGGTGCGGCATTCGCCATCAGGTGATAAGCCGCCACCCCCACCGCCCAGGCCACCAGAGCCTGCCAATGCAGCCCGCCGATCGCCACCGGCATCTGCCGGCGGCGGATCACGAAGTGATCCACCAGCACCACGCCGAACAGCGGCGCGAACACCGAGCCGATCAGCAGCAGGAAGTTCTGGTACTGCGCCAAGGGCGCCAGCAGCGCCACCAGGGTGCACAGCGCACCGATGGCCAGGGCCAGGTGCTCGACCTTAAGGCGTACCAGCAAGCCGGTGGAGACCGCCGCCGAATGGATGTCGGCAAAGGCGTTTTCCGACTCGTCGAGCAGGATCAGCAGCAGCGGGATCCCCAACCCGGCCCCTGCCAGCGCCAGCAACAGCGCATTGACTTCGCCGCTCGGGGCGAAGGCCAGGGTGTAGGCCACGCCCAGGCTCATCAACCAGGCGTTGCCGATGAAAAAGCCCAGAGCCGTACCGCCGAACACCCGCCTGGCACGCTGGCCGAAGCGTGAATAGTCGGCGATCAATGGCAGCCAGGACAGCGGCATGGCGATGACGATGTCGAAGCCCACCGCCAAGGACAGCGAACCATCCCCGCCACGCCCCCACAACGCGGCCAGGTCGGCTTTGGCGAACAGGTTCCAGGTCAGCCACAGGCAGGCACCGAGCAACAGCCAGATGCCCCACTTGCGCAACACCTTGCGCACGAAGGCCAGCGGCCCGCTGACGGCCAACAGGGTGGCCAGGGCGCCGAAGCACAGGGTCCAGAGCAGCGGGCTGCTCCAGTGGCTGCCCTCGCCGAAGGCACGGGCGCCGAGCAGGCTGGCGGCGTCGCGCATGACGATGATCTCGAACGAGCCCCAGCCGACCAGTTGCAGCAAATTGAGCAGCGCCGGCAGGCGGGCACCGTGGCGCCCCAGGCTCAGGCGCAGGGTGGCCATGGCCGACAGGCCGGTATCGCTGCCGATCACCCCGGCCGCCGCCAGCAGCATCACCCCCACAGCGCTGCCGAGGACGATCGCCAGGATTGCCCCGGCCAGCCCCAGGCCCGGCGCGAGCAAGCCACCGACCTGCAGGACCATCAGGCCGATGCCGAGGGAGAACCAGAGCGAGAACAGGTCGCGGGCACCGAACAGGCGCTGGTTGGAAGGGACCGGATGGTCGGGGGAGAAGTGGCTGCTCATTGGAATTCGTCCACACGTTGAATCTGTAATCACAGGGGCCGCCTTGCGTCCCATTCGCGGCGCTCCGGCGCGAATGGGACGCAAGGCGGCCCTCAACGATCAGTCAGTCGCTGCCATCACACCTTGTGATACAGCTGGCTGCCTTCCTGGCGGAACCGCTCGGCCTGCTCGCGCATGCCCTCCTCGACCGACACGTCCACCGCATCGATGCGCTGGTTAGCGGCGTACTCGCGCACTTCCTGGGTGATCTTCATGGAGCAGAACTTCGGTCCGCACATCGAGCAGAAGTGGGCGACCTTGGCCGACTCCTTGGGCAGCGTCTCATCGTGGAAGGCACGCGCGGTGTCCGGGTCCAGGCCCAGGTTGAACTGGTCTTCCCAACGGAATTCGAAACGCGCCTTGGACAAGGCATTGTCACGGATCTGCGCCCCGGGGTGCCCCTTGGCCAGGTCGGCGGCGTGCGCGGCGATCTTGTAGGTGATGATGCCGGTCTTGACATCGTCCTTGTTCGGCAGGCCCAGGTGCTCCTTGGGCGTCACGTAGCAGAGCATGGCGCAACCGAACCAGCCGATCATCGCCGCACCGATACCGGAGGTGATGTGGTCGTAGCCTGGGGCGATGTCGGTGGTCAGGGGGCCGAGGGTGTAGAACGGCGCCTCGTCGCAACACTCCAGCTGCTTGTCCATGTTCTCCTTGATCAGTTGCATCGGCACGTGGCCGGGGCCTTCGATCATGGTCTGCACGTCATGCTTCCAGGCGGTCTTGGTCAGCTCGCCGAGGGTTTCCAGCTCGCCGAACTGGGCAGCGTCGTTGGCGTCGGCGATCGAACCCGGACGCAGGCCGTCGCCCAGCGAGAAGCTGACGTCGTAGGCCTTCATGATCTCGCAGATTTCGTCGAAGTGGGTGTAGAGGAAGTTCTCCTGGTGATGGGCCAGGCACCACTTGGCCATGATCGAGCCACCGCGGCTGACGATGCCGGTGACCCGCTTGGCGGTCAGCGGCACATAGCGCAGCAAGACGCCTGCGTGGATGGTGAAGTAGTCCACGCCTTGCTCGGCCTGTTCGATCAGGGTGTCGCGGAACAGCTCCCAGGTCAGGTCCTCGGCGATGCCGCCGACCTTCTCCAGGGCCTGGTAGATCGGCACGGTACCGATCGGCACCGGCGAGTTGCGGATGATCCACTCGCGGGTCTCGTGGATGTGCTTGCCGGTGGACAGGTCCATGACCGTGTCCGAACCCCAGCGGATACCCCAGGTCAGCTTGGCCACCTCTTCCTCGATGGACGAGCCCAGGGCGCTGTTGCCGATGTTGCCGTTGATCTTCACCAGGAAGTTGCGGCCGATGATCATCGGCTCGAGTTCGGTGTGGTTGATGTTGGCTGGAATGATCGCGCGACCACGGGCGATCTCCTGGCGCACGAACTCAGGGGTGATTTCCTTGGGGATCGCCGCGCCGAAGCTGTGGCCAGCGTGCTGCTGGGCCAGCAGGCCGGCTTCGCGGGCCTCCTGCAGCTTCATGTTCTCGCGGATGGCGACGTATTCCATCTCGTCGGTGATGATGCCCTTGCGCGCATAGTGCATCTGCGTGACGTTGGCGCCGGCCTTGGCGCGGCGTGGGTTGCGCACATGGGCGAAGCGCAGTCGGGTCAGCTCCGGGTCGCTCAGGCGCTGCTGGCCGAAGTTCGAGCTCAGGCCGTCCAGGCGCAGGGTGTCGCCACGGGCCTCGATCCAGGCCGAGCGCACATCGCCCAGGCCCTTGCGCACGTCGATGATGACGCTGGGGTCGGTGTAGGGGCCGGAAGTGTCGTACACCAGCACCGGGGCGTTCTGCTCGCCGCCGAAGTCGGTGGGGGTATCGTGCAGGCTGATCTCGCGCATGGGCACGCGGATGTCGGGACGAGAGCCCTCGACATAGACCTTGCGCGAGCGGGGGAAGGGTTGCACGGACTGCTGGTCGACTTGCGCCGACTCGCTGAGGTGGATCGTTTTTTCTTGTTTGCTCATCACAGGCTCTCCAGACAGCTTCCTAGCGGGTGGAATGTCGGGGGAGAACCTGAATGGCGTGGATGCACCCTCCACGGGTGCGGTGCCGGATGCACGGGGGGCCTCGAGCGCGAGCTCGACGATCCCGGACCTGGCACAAGAGTCTCGCCGGGAAAGCGAGCAATCTTGTTCCCTACGCAGGCGCTAACCTGATCAGGTTCAACGGGACCCGGACCTCTCCGATCTCAGCCTTTGATTCAAGGCACCCCGACAAGAACATGCGCAGTCTAGACTCAAGTGGTCGGCAAAGCCAAGCGTGTCAGCAGGGGGAATGATGAAAGGCGCAACAGGCGGATTGTTGCCGGCTGCGCGCGGCACTACACTGGCCCATCGCCCGATACTCAACAGTTCAGTAATTCAATTTCGTACAAGGATTGCCCCTATGCTGCGCAAACTCTCACTGGCGATCGCCGTGTCTTGTGCGTCCAACACGGTGGCCTGGGCAGCGGACGTGCCCACGACGGTGAAGACCGACCTGATCAGCGTCTACCAGGAAGCGGTCGACAACAACGCCGACCTGGCCGCCGCCCGCGCCGACTACGGCGCCCGCCGCGAAGTGGTGCCCCAGGCCCGGGCCGGCCTGCTGCCGAACCTGTCGGCCGGTGCCGAGATGATGAGTACCCGCACCAAGCTCGACGAACCGTCGATCACCTCCAACCGCAGCGGCAATGCCTGGAGCGCCACCCTGGCGCAACCGATCTTCCGTGCCGACCGCTGGTTCCAGCTGCAAGCGGCCGAGGCGGTCAACGAACAGGCCGCGCTGGAGCTGTCGGCCACCGAACAGAACCTGATCCTGCAGACGGCCGAGAACTACTTCGCAGTGCTGCGCGCCCAGGACAACCTGGCCTCGACCAAGGCCGAGGAGGCGGCCTTCAAGCGCCAGCTGGACCAGTCCAACGAGCGCTTCGACGTCGGGCTTTCCGACAAGACCGACGTGCTGCAGTCCCAGGCCAGCTACGACACCGCCCGGGCCAACCGGATCATCGCCGAGCGCCAGGTGCAGGACGCCTTCGAGGCCCTGATCACCCTGACCAACCGCCAGTATTCGTCGATCCAGGGCGTGGTCCACAGCCTGCCGGTGCAAGTGCCGACACCCAATGACGCCAAGGCCTGGGTCGAGACCGCCGCACGCCAGAACCTCAACCTGCTGGCGACCAACCATGCCGTCAGCGCCGCCGAGCAAACCCTGCGCCAGCGCAAGGCCGGTCACGCCCCGACCCTGGACGCGGTGGCACGCTACCAGCGGGGCGACAACGACAACCTGGGTTTCACCAACCCCGCCCCCCAACCGGGCGTGCGCTACAGCGGCGACGTGGAGCAGACCAGCATCGGCCTGCAGCTGAACATCCCGATCTACAGCGGTGGCCTGACCAGTTCCCAGGTACGCGAGGCCTACCAGCGCCTGAACCAGACCGAGCAACAGCGTGAGAGCCTGCGCCGCCAGGTGGTGGAAAATACCCGTAACCTGCATCGGGCGGTGAACACCGATGTGGAACAGGTGCAGGCGCGCAAGCAGTCGATCATTTCCAACCAGAGCGCTCTGGAAGCCACCGAGATCGGTTACCAGGTCGGCACCCGCAACATCGTCGACGTGCTCGATGCCCAGCGCCAGCTGTACACCTCGGTACGCGACTACAACAACAGCCGCTACGACTACATCCTCGACAACCTGCGCCTCAAGCAGGCCGCCGGCACCCTCAGCCCGCAAGACCTGCAGGACCTGGGGCGCTACCTGAAGGCCGACTACAACCCGGACCGGGACTTCCTGCCACCGGACCTGGCAGAGGCGGCGGCGAAGAACTTCGAACGCCGACCGTGAACGCAACCCTTGGCCTGTAGGAGCGGCTCCGTCACCCCAAAAGGCGAGCCAACCCATCCAGCAAGCGCTGCAATGCCCCTTGGTTGGCACGCATCACCTGGTTGCCCGCCTCACCCATGCGCCGGGCATCCTGGGGCAACTCGACCAGGCGGCGCACGGCCGTGGCCAGGCCCTCGGCATCGTCCACTTCCTGCAACGCTCCTGCCTCGCGCAGCATCGCGCTGATCTCGAGGAAGTTGAACACGTGCGGCCCGGTGATCACCGGCAGTGACAGCGCTGCCGGCTCCAGCGGGTTGTGCCCGCCAGTGGGTACCAGGCTGCCGCCGACGAAGGCGATGTCGGCCAAGGCATAGAGGAACAGCAGCTCGCCCATGGTGTCGCCGAGCAACACGCGGGTCTGCCCGTCGACGGGTGCACCGCTGGAGCGGCGCACCGTGGCGAACTGCTCGCGGCACAGCGCATGCACCGCCTCGAACCGCTCGGGATGGCGCGGCACCAGGATCAGCAGCGCATCGCCATGGGCCTGCAACAATTGCCGATGGGCCTGGAGCACCAAGGCATCCTCGCCCTCGTGGGTGCTGGCGGCGATCCAGACCGGGCGTTGCTCGGCGCCCCATTGCTCACGCAACTGGCGCGCGCGCGGCAGCAGTTGCTCATCGATCTTCAGGTCGAACTTGATCGAGCCGGTCACCTGCACGCACGCGGGGCGAGCGCCCAGGCTGCGGAAGCGTTCGGCCTCGACCTCGGTCTGCACGGCGATCAGGTTCATCTCGGCGAGCATCGGCCGGGTCAGGCCGGCGAAACGCCCGTAGCCTCGGGCGGAACGCTCCGACAACCGCGCGTTGGCCAGGGCCACCGGGATGCCACGCCTGGCGCACTGGTGAATATGGTTGGGCCACAGCTCGGTCTCCATGATGATGCCCAACCGTGGCCGGACATGATCGAGGAAGCGCCCGGCCGCCCATGGCAGGTCGTAGGGCAAATAGCAGTGCTGGATGCGCGGTTCGCCTTCGAACATCGCGCGGATCCGCTGCGAACCGGTCGGGGTCATGCAGGTGAGGGTGATCGGCAGGTCCGGATAGGCCTTGAGCAAGGCACGGACCATGGGCGCTGCGGCGATGCTCTCGCCCACCGACACCGCATGCACCCAGATGCCGCCTTGGCGCATGGGCGGTAGCTTGCAGGCGAAACGCTCGGCGATCCGCTGGCCGTAGGCCGGCGCCTTGCGTGCACGCAGGAACAGGCGCAGCGCGACCAGCGGCAGGCCCAGGTGAAACAGCAAGGTATAAAGAGTTCTGTTCATGGCGGCGCAGTTTACTAGGAACGGGATGAAAAGGCCTGTGTCCAGGTCATTCGTTCAGGTGATGGACAGGGAATCCAGGGTGTCAAGGCAGGCCTATTCGCAGCGGTTCGGCGCCCCGACAAGCCCGTTCCCACAAGAGCCTCCGTCAACCGTATGTTCTGTGTGCGACAGCGCATGGTCCCCTAGCCGATTGCCCGTAGGTGCACGGCAAAGCGCTCGGCCAGCCACTGTGCCGCCGGCCCCAGTGGCTGGTCGCGGCGCCAGGCCAGTTCGGCCACCAGCGCCGGTGGCCGCCATTCGCTGTCCAGCTCGACCATCTGCGCCTGGTAGGTTGGGTATTGCACCACATGCCGCGGCAACCAGGCCCAACCCAGGCCGCGCATGAGCAACTCGGCCATGGCGTAGAAGCTGTCCGCGCGCCACACCTGCGGGCTGATCGCCTCTCCGCCTGGGTAGCCGCTTTGCTGCGGGGTGATCAGCAACTGCCGGTGACGCGCCAGTTGCTGGCGCGAGACCCGGCCCTGGCGGGCCAGGGGATGGTCCACGGCACAGACCGTGATCATCTCGACGCTGCCCAGGGCACGCCGCTCCAGCGAGGCCGGGATCTGCTCGTGATGGAAGAACAGCCCCAGGTCGGCGCGGCGCTCCACCAGCTTGCGCGCCACGTCGCCCTGGGCCCCGCTGGCCAGTTGCACTTCGAGAAACGGGTAGTGGCTGGCCAGCTCGTCCAGGCTGTCGATGACCGGCTGATACGGCATGGCCTCGTCCTGGGCGACCCGTAACTGGGCCTCCTGGCCACGCATCAGGGCCAGCGCGCGACCGTCCAGGCGCTCGCACTGGCGCAACAGTTCCCGGGCGTCCTCCAGCAATGCGGCGCCCCGCTCGGTCAGGCGCGGCTGGCGGCCGCTGCTGCGCTCGAACAGGACCACGCCCAGGTCGGTTTCCAGCAGGGCGATGGCATTGCTGATCGCCGACTGGGCCTTGCGCTGCTCGCGGGCGACAGCGGAAAACGAACGCAGCTCGGCAACCCGCACGAACAGGCGCAGTTGCTCCAGGTTCCAATGCTCGGCCATGCAAGCTATCTCCATAACAGATAGGTAATGACTTTACCGCATCCATGGAGCGTCTAGAATGCCAGCCCAGCAACGGAGGACCTGCACCATGAACGCCTACACCTACCTGGCCATCGCCATTTGCGCCGAAGTCATCGCCACCGCTTCCATGAAGGCGGTCAAGGGCTTGAGCACGCCGCTGCCGCTGCTGCTGATGGTCTGCGGCTATGCCGTGGCGTTCTGGATGCTGACCCTGGTAGTGCGCAGCATTCCGGTAGGCATCGCCTATGCGATCTGGTCGGGCCTGGGCATCGTGCTGATCAGCGCGGTGGCACTGGTGATCTATGGGCAGAAGCTGGACTTCCCGGCCATGCTCGGCATGGCCATGATCGTCGGCGGCGTGGTGGTGATCCAGGTATTCTCCCGGACCGCAGGGCACTGATCCGTATCCGGGGCTGCTTTGCAGCCCCAAATGGCAACTGCAAGCCCTGAGCCCGGCATTGGGAAGCCTGCCTTCACAGCCTGTATACTTGCCAGCTGTCCCAATCCTCGAGGTGCCCGCATGCCAACCGCCATTTCCACTGACGTGCTGATCGTCGGCGCTGGGGTCGCTGGCCTCTGGCTCAACGCCCGCCTGCGGCGCCTGGGCTATTCGACGGTGCTGGTGGAGCGCGCCAGCCTTGGCGGCGAACAGACCATCAAGTCCCAGGGCATCATCCATGGTGGCACCAAGTACGCGCTGCACGGCGCCCTGACCGGTGCCTCGGAGGCCATCGCCGACATGCCGCGGCGCTGGCGCGAGGCCCTGGCCGGCAGCGGCGAGCTTAACCTGGGCAACACCCGCCTGTTGTCCGATGCCCACTACCTCTGGTCCCCAGGCACCCTGGCAGGCAACCTCACCAGTTTCTTCGCCAGCAAGGCCGTGCGCGGCCGGGTCGACCAAGTCAAGGGCGAGCAACTGCCCCCCGCCCTGCAAGACCGCGCCTTCAAGGGCAAGGTCTACCGCCTGGCCGAGCTGGTCATCGATGTACCCAGCCTGCTCGCCAACCTGGCCGAGCTGGCCGGTGACAGCCTGCTGGCCGGCGAGCGCATCGAGCCGCTGCGCGAGGGCGGCGAACTGCTCGGCCTGCGCGTGGACGATCGCGAGATCCGCGCCCAGCGCATCGTGCTCAGCGCCGGTGCCGGCACCGAGGCACTGCTCCAGGCCCTGGGCCTGGAGCAGCCGGCCATGCAGCGCCGTCCCCTGCACATGGTCATGGCCAAGGGGCCGAACCTCAAGCCGCTCTATGCCCACTGCCTGGGCGGCGGGCCGAAGCCGCGGGTCACCATCACCACCCACCCGGCCGCAGACGGCCAGTGGGTCTGGTACCTCGGTGGCGACCTGGCCGAAGCCGACGGCGTGGCCCGCGAGCCGGCGGCGCAGATCGCCGCAGCGCAAAAGGAAATCGCCAACCTGCTGCCCTGGGTCGACCAGCGCCAGGTGCGCTGGGCCACCCTGCGGGTCGACCGCGCCGAGCCGGCGCAGTCCGGCCTGGTGCGCCCGGACAATGCCTTCCTGGCCGAGCAACAACGCCTGCTGGTGGGCTGGCCAACCAAGCTGGCCCTGGCGCCCGACTTCTGCGACCGTGTGCTGGCGAGCCTGGAGCGTGATGGCATCCGCCCAAGCGCGCAACCGAACCTTGCCGACCTGCCCCGCCCCGCGCTGGGCGTGCCTGCCTGGGAGCAACTGCTGCCATGAGCCTGCCGACCCTGCACGACTTCCACCGCCCGTTGGGCAGCACCGGCCTGACCGTGTCGCCCCTGGGCCTGGGCACGGTCAAGCTTGGCCGCGACCAGGGCGTCAAGTACCCCACCGGCTTCACCATCCCCGGCGACGACGAAGCCCGCCTGCTGCTGGCCCAGGCCCGTGAGCTGGGCATCAACCTGATCGACACCGCGCCGGCCTATGGCCGCAGCGAAGAACGCCTGGGCCCGCTGCTGCGTGGCCAGCGCGATGAGTGGGTGATCGTCAGCAAGGTGGGCGAAGAGTTCGAGAATGGCCAGTCGCATTTCGATTTCAGCGCCGCCCACACCCGACTTTCGGTGGAACGCAGCCTGCGCCGCCTGGAAACCGATCGCATCGACCTGGTGCTGGTGCACTCCGATGGCAACGACCTGGCGATACTCGAGCAGCAGGAGGTCTACCAGACTCTCGCCGCCCTCAAGCAGGAGGGCAAGATCCTCGGCTACGGCCTCTCCGGCAAGACCGTGGCCGGCGGCCTCAAGGCCCTGGAACAAGGCGACTGCGCCATGGTCACCTACAACCTCAACGAGCAGGCAGAACGCCCGGTACTGGACTACGCTGCCGAGCACGGCAAGGCCATCCTGGTGAAAAAGGCCCTGGCCAGCGGGCACGTTTGCCTGGCGCCTGGGGTCGATCCGGTGCAGGCCAGCTTCGAGCTGCTGTTCTCCCACCCTGGCGTGAGCAGTGCTATCGTCGGCACCATCAATCCGTTGCACCTGGCCCATAACGTGGCCACCGTCGCCCGCATCCTGGGCCAGTCTTGAGCCAACCACCAGGGCGCCCAACGCAAGGAGGAGCCTCGTGCCGCGCATGCTGATCCGCAAGAACCCGAGCAACTTCAAGACCTTGCCGCTGCATGTAGAAGCCACCCCCGACGGCCTGACCTACCAGAGCATCGGCATGCCGTTGAACTTCGCCCAGGTCCAGCAACGGCGCAAGGCCATCCAGTTGGCCGACACCGAGCGTTTCGTGGTGGAACTGGCCAACCTCGGCGTCTCGGTGCGCCTGACCCTGCACTGGCAGCACCGCGACTACTGGGTGCTGGTACGCCAGCGCCGGCAGGACCGTGGCGATGTGGTCTTGAAGCTGATCTCAGGCTACGTGCCCGCCCAGGAACTCAACCTGCCGCTGCACACCGCCATCCAGGAAGTGGCGGAGGAGTGCCTGCTGGAAACCCCCGAAGGCTGGCTCGGCGGGCGTTTCAACGACACCTGGCTGCCGGCGCCCTACGCCACCGCCCTGCACTACCGCGAGGCCCTGCCCTTCGTCCTTACACCCGAGTCCGGTGCCGCACGGCCGGTGCATTGCGCCAACCTGATGCTGCTGGAGCGGCCACGGGCCTACGTGCACCTGCCCACGGCATCGCTGCAACTGATCTACGACCTGCGCCTGCAGGTGCCCAGGGAAGCCAAGTCGCTGAGCCTGTTCCATGTCGACGAGCGGCTGGAGGGTGAGCACCTGGTGGCCCGGCTCAACCGCAAGCGCCCGGACCTGTACCTGATGCCGCTGAAGGACGGTCGGCCGCTGGCCGAGCTCTATACCTTGAAGAAGGACGAACTGGTGCCCGCCAGCACCCGTGGCCTGTACCTGGCCGAGAGCTTCGCCCGACAGGAGGGTTGGGTGGTGCAGGATGAGCGGGTGCGCTGGAAGGACTGGGTGAAACGGCAGGGGTTGGTGGAGCCGAAGCGGGAGCCGGCATCGCACCTGGAGCGCTTCGGTGAGAAAGCGCGGGAGTTGCTGGCCCGGGCACGGACCACCTTGCACAAGTGATCATGGGGCTGCTGCGCAGCCCATCGCCGGCAAGCCGGCTCCCACAGGTTTCCCGCTGGATTCAAGCCCTGCGCTCTATCTGTGGGAGATCATGCGCTGCGCTATCTGCGGTTTACGCAGGCCCTTGTGGGAGCCGGCTTGCCGGCGATGGGCCGCATTGCGGCCCCGGCACTCTCAGTGCTTGCGGATCTTCTCGACGATCGCCGTGGTCGAGCTGTTTTCCACCAGCCCCAGCACCTTCACCGTCCCGCCATAGGCCTTGACGATATCGGCGCCGACCACTTGGTCGATGCCATAGTCGCCCCCCTTGACCAGCACATCCGGCTTGACCTGGCGCAGCAGGTTCTCGGGCGTCCCCTCGGGGAAACTGATGACCCAGTCCACCGCACCCAGGCCGGCGAGCACGGCCATGCGCCGATCGACGCTGTTGATCGGCCGGCCCGGCCCCTTCAGGCGGCTGACCGAAGCGTCGTCGTTGACCGCCACGATCAGGCGGTCGCCCTGGGCACGTGCCTGCTCCAGGTAGGTCACGTGGCCGGCATGGAGAATGTCGAAGCAGCCGTTGGTGAAGACGATCGTCTCGTTGTGCGCCCGCGCATCGTCGATGGCCAGCAACAGCTGGTCGAGGGTCAACACGCCGCGCTCGGAGCCCTCCTCGCGCTGGATCGCCCGACGCAGTTCGGGGGCGCTGATAGCTGCAGTACCGAGCTTGCCGACCACGATGCCGGCAGCCAGGTTGGCCAGGGCGACCGCGTGGGGCAGGTCCTCGCCGGCGGCGATGGCCGCCGCCAGGGTGGAGATCACGGTATCGCCGGCACCGGTGACATCGAACACCTCGCGGGCACGTGCCGGCAAGTGCAGCGCCGGATGGCCGGTGCGCAGCAGGGTCATGCCATGCTCGCCACGGGTCACCAGCAAGGCGCCGAGCTCCAGATCGTGCAGCAGTTGCAGCCCCTTGGCGACCAGGTCGGCCTCGTCGACGCAGCGCCCGACGATGGTCTCGAACTCGCTCAGGTTCGGCGTGATCAGGCTGGCGCCCCGGTAGATGGAGAAGTCCTTGCCCTTGGGGTCGGCCAGCACCGGGATGCCCTTGGCCCGCGCCGCCTGGATCAGGCTCTGGTGGTTCTTCAGCGCGCCCTTGCCGTAGTCCGACAGCACCAGCACCTTGACGCCCTCGAGCAGGTCGTCGACTTCCTCCCCCAGCGACAATGGGTCGGTGGCGAAGGGTTCTTCGAAATCGATGCGCAGCAATTGCTGGTGGCGGCTCATGACCCGCAGCTTGACGATGGTCGGCTGGTGGGCGATGCGCTGGAAGATCGAACGCACGCCCGCGGCCTGCAAGCTGTTGGACAGGCTATCGGCGGCCTCGTCCTGGCCGGTCACGCCGACCAGCGCGGCCGGCGCACCGAGCGCGGCGATGTTCAGTGCGACGTTGGCCGCGCCGCCGGGGCGATCCTCGATCTGCTCGACCTTGACCACCGGCACCGGCGCTTCGGGAGAAATCCGCGAGGTACCGCCATGCCAGTAGCGGTCGAGCATGACATCGCCGACCACCAGTACCGGGGCTTGATCGAAACGCGGCATGGACAACTTCATGGGCAACCCAAATGGAAAAATGAACAGGGGCAGGATATTAGCACAGGGCAAGCGACGGCTTTATGGCCACCTGCGCTCGCGACAACTCCAGTGACAATCGGGGCCGGCCAGGCCCCGATTCAGTAGGCTTCAGGTGATATCGGCCTTTTCCGGCTGATCCAGGCCCATGGCATGCAGGCGGGCATAATGGCCATTTGCCTGGAGCAACTCGGCGTGGGTGCCGCGCTCCACCAGCCGGCCCTGATCCATGACCAGGATCTGGTCGGCCTTCTCGATGGTCGACAGGCGATGGGCGATCACCAGGGTGGTGCGGCCTTCCATCACATGGTCGAGCGCGGCCTGGATGTGGCGCTCGGACTCGGTATCCAGGGCCGAGGTGGCCTCGTCGAGGATCAACAACGGCGCGTTCTTCAACAGGGCACGGGCGATCGCCAGGCGCTGGCGCTGGCCGCCGGACAGCAGTACGCCGTTCTCGCCGACCTGGGTGTCGAAGCCCTGGGGCAACTGGTCGACGAACTCCTTGGCGTAGGCATCGGCAGCCGCGGCCTCGATGGCCTCGCGCGGCGCACCGGCCAGGTCGCCATAGGCGATGTTGTTGGCGACCGTGTCGTTGAACAGGGTCACGTGCTGGGTCACCTGGGCCACGTGGCGGCGCAGGTTGCGCAGGCGGTAGTTCTCGATCTCCACGCCATCGAGCAGGATCTGCCCCTTGTCATGGTGATAGAAGCGTGGAATCAGCCCGGCCAGGGTCGACTTGCCGCTGCCGGAGCGACCGACCAGGGCGATCATCTGCCCAGGCTCGGCGGTAAAGCTGATGTCGCTCAGCACCTCGCGCTCGGTGCCTGGGTAGGTGAAGCTGAGGTTGCGCACCTCCAGGCGACCTTCGACCCGCTCCATCTCCACGGTGCCGGCATCCACCTCCGGCTGCTCGTCCAGTTGCTCGAAGATGCTCTCGGCACCGGCCAGGCCTTTCTGGATGGTCGAGCTGACTTCCGACAACTGGCGAATCGGCTTGGGCAACAGGCCCGCCGCCGTGATGTAGGCGACCAGGTCGCCCGCAGAGGCATCGCCCCGCAGGAACAGCACCAGGAACATCAGCGCCGCCATGGCGCTGTAGATCACCAGTTGCAGCAACGGCGTGTACAGCGCGCCGGTCTTGGTCATGCGCAGCTGCTTGTCGGTATTGCCCTGGCTGGCCTGCTGGAAGCGCCGCTCCTCGTAGGCCTCGCCACCGAAGCTGCGCACCACGCGGTAGCCCTGGATGGTCTCGGAGGCAACGTGGGTCACGTCGCCCATGGCCACCTGGATCTTCTTGCTCTGCTTGCGGAACTTCTTGCTGGCGGTGCTCACCATCAGGGCGATGATCGGCAGGATGGCGACCATCACCAGGGTCAGCTTCCAGTTCATCCACAACAGGTAGGCGAACAGGAAGACCACGGTCAGGCCCTCGCGGATCACCACCTTGATCGCATCGGTGGCGGCGCCGGTGACCATGGTCACGTTGAAGGTGATCCGCGAGATCAGGTGCCCGGAGTTGTGGTTGTCGAAATAGCGGTTGGGCAGTACCAGCAGCTTGTTGAACAGCTCCACCCGCAGGTCGTGCACCAGGCACAGGGATACCTTGGCCAGGAAATAGTTGCCCAGGAACGAGCCCAGCCCCTGCCAGGCGGCGATCAGGATGATCAGCAGCGGCACCGCCTGCAGCAGCTGCAGGTCGCGCAGGTAGGGCACGTCGGGGAACAGCACCGCTTGCGGATTGCTCAGCCCATCGACGAAGTACTTGAGGATCCCGGCCAGCATCGGCTGGGTCGAGGCGAAGATCACGAAACCTACGATGCTCAGCAGGAAGATGCCAATGTAGGGTTTCACGTAGCCCAGCAGCCGGAAGTAGATCTTCAGGCTGGAGGCATGCTCCGCGGTTCGCGGTGTTTCGGCCATCATCGAACTCGCTGTTCAGGTTGAACCGGAAATTTTACCACAGGCTCGATCCTCGGCACGCACCCAGGGCAACAACATCGCCAGCCCCACCGGCAGCCAGCTGATGAACCACTCGGCACGCGGCGTGTCGGTCAGGCTCGCGGCGTCGAACTGCATGGCCAGGGTGGCGAACACCCAGAACGCCAGCAGGGCCTTGCCGAACGCCGTATGGCGGACCCGCACGATCTCGCCTAGGGTGAACAGCCATACCGCTGTCCATAGCAGCAGGCCTGGCAGGCCAAGCTCCACGGCAACGTGGGTGAACATGTTGTGGGTATGGTCGAAGGACTTGCCGAACGCCTCGACCCGATAGACCTCGCCCAGCCCCAAGCCGGTCCAAGGGTGCTCGGCGATCATCTGCAACGCCGACTGGAACAGCTCTGGACGGAAGGACGCCCCACGGCGCAGGATCAGCTCGTGCATCACGCCGAAAGCAACGACGGTGGCGACCAGGGCCAGGATGGCATACAGGCCGCTCTTGCGGTCACGGAACCACAGCGGCGCCAGGACCACGGTCATGACCAGCGCCAGGGCCGCCCCGCGACTCTGGCTGAACACCACGAACGCGCCCAGACAGGCCAGCGCCACGGCCCAGGCGACTTGCAGGCCACGCTGTCGGGGTACGTCGTAAAGCGTCCAGAAGATCGCGGCGGCAATGACATAGGCGCCCAGGATAGGGTGGGAGATCTCGCCGATCCCCTCCAGGCGAGCCGTCAGTCGATTTGGCTGCAGGCCATAGTAATGAACGATCGACGCCAGCGCGGCCACTGCCAGCAGGGCGCCCCCCATGCGTAGCAGGGCCTGGCAGCGCGCCAGGCCAGCCTGGGCCAGGAGAGGAAAGGCGAGGAGAAACAGCAGGATGTACAGCAGCCTCTTGGCGTCCCGCCCGGGCTGCTCGGAGGCCGACCAGGCCAGGCTCACGGCGCTCCAGCCAACCAGCAACGCGACGCCGATCCACAGGGCGGGCTGACGGCGCCAGGCCTCCACCAGCACGCGGCGCGCAGGCCAGGCCAACAGCAGCGTCGGCAACCAGAGAAAGAGGATGAGCCCCTGCTGGTAGAGCTTGTTGCTGGGCGCCAGGGCAATCCCTCCCAAAAACCAGACAAAGCCGAGCCCAAACCAGGCCTGGGCCCAGCGATTCTGATACGACATCCATTCCCCCCGGTAGATCAACAAGACACCATCATGGTGCTACAGCTTCAAATTCGGCATTATGGCCGGTCATTTTCGCTTGCAAGACGACAAGGCCCTATCCATGCAATGCTCCCGGCTCTCCCAAGTCGACTTCGATCAGCTGACACTCGGCGCCAAGGTTCTAGAGGCAGATAGCTATGGCGCTAAAGTCTACCTGCTCGGCGATGGAAATATCCTGAAGGTTTTTCGTCGCAAGCGGCTGATTTCATCTGCGCTGCTACGCCCGTACTCGCAGCGCTTCGTCGACAACGCCAGGCGCCTGGCCCAGCTGGGCATTCCAACGCTCGAGGTGATCAGCCAGTACAAGCTGCCAATGCCTGGGCGCACGGCCGTGCTCTACCGCCCGCTGCCGGGCGAGACGCTGCTGCAGTTGTCGCGCCAAGAGGGTTTCAGCTGGGACGAGTACCTGCCCCAGTTGATCGAACTGGTCCGCCGCTTGCACCGTTCAGGGATCTACTTTCGCTCGCTGCACCTGGGCAACGTGGTCGTCACCCCCGAGCAGCGCTTGGGCCTGATCGACGTGGCGGACATGCGTTTCCTGCGCCCACCGCTGTCGGCGCGCATGGTACGGCGTAACGTGCAGCACCTGGCCAGCTATATCGAGCGGGAGAAACTCGCCGACCGCTTCCCCCTCGCCGACTTCCAGGCGGCCCTGCTCGGGCGCTGAACCTCAGCGGCGCAGCAAATTGGCCGAACCCTGGCGAAATGCCTGCCAGGCCAGCTCCGGCGCCAGGGCCTGGCGTTGCTGGCCGGCCGTGTCGCTGGCGTCGAGCGTGACGCAGCGCTCGATCGCCGCAGTCCAGGCGGCTTCGTCGCCGATCGGCAGGTAATAGCCCGCCTCGCCCAATTGCTCGCGAAATACCGGCAGGTCGCTGCACAACACCGGCACGTCGGCCAGCACGGCTTCCTGTAGCACGAGCCCCAGGCCCTCTGACCGTGAGGGCACGAGCAGCCAGTCGAAGGCCCGGTACAACTGCGACATGTCCGGTCGGTAGCCGCAGAACCACACGCTCCCCCCCAGCCCCAGCGCCTCGCTGCGTGCCACCAGGTGCGCTTTCAGTTCACCCTCGCCGAGAATCGCCAACTGGATGTCCGGTTGCTGCGCCCGCGCCTTGGCGAATGCTTCGATCAGCATCTCGAACCCCTTGCTCTCGACCAACCGCCCCACCGCACCGAACAGGCGACCAGGGTTTGCGGGCAAGGCCAGGGAGCGCCGGGCCGACGCCTGATCGAGCAACCCGTCGGCGAACGCCCGGGGGTCGAGCGCGATACGCAGGGTCTGCACTGGACACCCAAGGGTCTGTTCCAGCTCCCGGGCGAGCGTGCGGGACACCGCGGCGACGCTCAGGCGCTCGACACCCACGTCACACAGCAAACGGATATCCCGGCGGCGCAGGCGGGTCGAGCCATGGAACAGCACCGTCGCCCGTACATTCGGCAGATGGCGCAACAACGGCAGTACCAGACGGGCGACGCCCAGGCCATCGAGCAACAGCACGTCGGCCTCGGCCTGCTCCAATGCCTTGCGCAGACGCAGGCGCAGCCACGGCCGCAACAGCCGCCAGAAGTACCGTCCCTTGAGCGCGCGCTGTGGCATGTGCCACTCACGCGTGGTGCCGAGGCCGCAGCACAGGCCATCGCCAAGCAGCAACCAGTTGCTGATGCGGGCATCGTCACCGGCGTGCTTGAGCATTTGCCGGTGGACCTCATGCACGGAGATATACGGAGCTCCGCCCGACCACATCACGTTGACGATGTTCATCGGAATAGCTCCCTTGCACCTGGCAGGCTATCTGCCAGGCCAGCAGATTCAGTGAACAAGAAAACCGATTCCCGTACCAATCAAGACCCCTGCCACCAATACCGCTGCCAGCCTGACCCGGTCGCGCTGTCGTCGCTTGGCCTTGCGCTGGACCTCCTCGGGGACGGTCACGTGGCTACCAAAGCCCGTGTGCAGCACCGCGTCACCCTCCAGGGTGATGGCGGTCAGGTTCAATTCAGCGTAGCGCCGCGACAGCGCTTTTTCACCGGCATAATCAGCGAAAGGCGCACAACGCTGGTAATCGCTCAGCCTGCGCAGGCCTGGATTGAGCGAGAAGGCTTGCCACTCGGCCTTGTCCGAGAGCAGCGGGTAGCAGGGTACGCCGGCGATCACCTGGCGATCGCCGAGGTGGATGTAGGGGCTGTGGATCGCCAGGTCATGGGCATGGCTGCGCAACCAGACCTGCAGCACGTCCGGGCTCGCTTCCAGGATGGCCCGTGAGTCCTCGACGAAGCCCTGCCGGTAGAACCGCCAGTCATCCTCGCAGTGAAAGATGTAGGGCGTCTTGACCCGGCCATAGGCCAGGTCGATCGAGGCCAGTTGGCCCAGCTTCGGCCGGTTGACGAACACCGTGCAGTGATCCTTCCAGTGCGCGGGCACCGCGTCGTGCACGGCATCGTCGCCGGAGTCCTCGGTAATGAAGACTTCGCGTATGGGCGCCGTGTTGTAGCGGTCGAAACTCTCCAGGGTTTCCTTGAGCAGGTCGAAGCGCCCGCAACTGGTCACCACCAGGGTAATGTCACTGTTTTCCGAGAAGCGCACGGGGCTCCCTCCACCTTACGGTCTTGAATTGTTGATGCCCAACCCCCGGGACCTGCGATTCGTCACTCACAGCCCAAGCCTCAGGCGCAGGCGCTGCCATCCCGTCAGCGGCGGGTGTGGCCTCAATGGAGGGGTCATGTGTTCGACGATGCTACGCCCAACCTGGGCAAAGCTGAAACGCGAAACCGCCAGCTCGCGTCCATTCGCGGCGATTCGCTCGGTCAACGCAGGGTCTGCCCGTAAAAGCCGGAGCTTCTCCTGCAATACAGGGATGCTGTCGTACAGCACCACGCTGTGCATGTCCTGCAAGCCCAGGGCGCGATTCTCCTCCTCGCCCTGGTCGAACGCCAGCAAGACACAGCCGCACGCCATCGCTTCGAAGTTCTTGATCATGTATTCGCCCATGCCGACATCGGCACTGACGAAGAAGCGGATGCGGTTGAGGGTGTTGCAGTAGTCCTCACCCGAGTTGGTGCGGGTCACCACCAGGTTCTCCACCCGCCCCAGTTCGTCCAGCAGCGCCTTGCGCCCACTGTAGGCCACGCTCTTGGTACTGCCGACGAACGCCAGTTCGATATCGCGTTCACGCCCCTGGTCGCTGAGCAGTTGCTCATCGTAGCCCTTGGGCACGAACACCGCGTCGAAGCCCTCCTCGCGCAGGCGCTCGCTGACACGGTAGCCGGAACTGATCACCCGCGCCCAGGGCAGCTTGCGGTAATGCGCGCTGAACTTGCCGGTGTATTTGCAAGGGATGTAGTTCTGGTAGGCGTCATGCTCGAGGATCACCAGGTTCGGCACCGTGCGGATGAAGCCGGCCTGACGCATCTCCTGCTTGAAGCGCAGGAAGAAGACGATGCGGTCGTAGCGCGAGACATCCACCTCGCGCCGGAAATAACGGCGCAGGTTGCGCTGGTCCTCGCTGCTCAGCCAGCGCAGGTCGCAATCGCAGTTCGCCGCGACGCCATCGTACAGCCGGTCGAGGATTGCCCGCTGTTCTTTCTGCACCAGAAATAGGACTTTCATGGCTTTCCTTGGGCTCTTTGCGTCAGACGCTCAATCATAGGTGGCACTCAGGAGTCTCGGCGCCAGAACAATTCGTGCCGGCGCACCGCCTTGCGGAAGAACTCGTTCTCCCCGTACGGCGATGGGCGGCGCCCTGCCAACCAGCGCTGCAAGGCCCGGCGCACGCGACGCTTGAACGGTGCGGGCGGCTGCAGGTCGTGCATCATGCCCAAGGCCATGGCCTTGTCGCGCTGGGTCGGCACGTCCAGGACCAGGCTGCAGGGGGCCCAGGCCTGGTCGGCATGCAGTTGCGGCGGCAACGCCACGCCATCGCCGCTGTCGCCCATGGGCCAGCGGTCGTTGTCATGCAGGTGGTTGGCGTAGCAGAGTACGGTTTCCGGTTGCCAGGCCAAGCCCTGCAAGGCCTCGAGCACCGCCGCCCGGGCACACAGGTGGTCGGGGTGCGGGTCGAGCTGCGGATGGGGCATGACCAGTACCTGCGGCCTGGCCCGCTCCAGCAGGACGCGTAGGTCGGCCAACAGGTTGTTCCAGGTCGGCGCACCGTCGGCATCGGCTGGCAGCGCAAACGGATTGAAACGGCGGAATGGGCGAATATCGGCCATGTCAGCCTCACGCGAGTCCACGGGCTGGTCGGGCGCCGCCTGCATGGCCGGCAGTTGCAGGCAGAAGTAACCCAGTTGCACGCAGCGCGACTCGGGCACGCCAGCCCAGCGTGGCACGGCGATGCTGTCCCAGGCCCGCAGTCGCCCTTTCAGCCGTGCGGCCTCGGCCTTGGCCATGCCCATCCGCTGGTAATGCTCGGCTTCGATTTCACCGGCGGTCAAGGTCACCACCCAGGCTTCGTCGGCCTGGCTGTACAACCCGTAGGCGGCCAGCTCGGCATCGTCGGCATGGGGGGCGATGACCATGACTCGGCGTTGGCGCAGCTCGACACCCGGTGCAATCCACAACCGTGGCGCCCCCACCAGCCGGCAGTGCCGTCCCCGCAGCCGCAGGGTGCCCGCCATCAGGGGGGCCGCCAGGCCGGTCAGGTTGAGAAAGCGCACACCCTCGACCCCGCGTTCGAACGTCTGCCGGTCACCCTGCCCCTCTGCAAGCAGTTCGACCTGCGGATCGAGCAGGCGGCCCAGCCAGGTGCTCTTCACCCGGACCTCGAGGACCAGCGTCTCGTCCCCGGCCAGCGCGGCATCTACCTCGAGCAGGCCGCCGCGCAGGGTCACGGACGCCTCGCGGGTCTGCTCACCGAAGCGGTACTCGTAGTCCTCGGCCGGGGAATAGAACAGGTGATCGGCGAACCAGGCCTCGTGGGCCACCCAGATCAGCGGCAGCAGTACCAGCGGCAGCCACCAGTACGTGGCGACCCCGAGCACGACCAGCAGGACCAGGCCCGCCAGCAGGCCGAAGCGCTTGTTGCGCCGGTGGCGCCTGAGCAGCGCCTGCTTGCGGCTCATGCCTGGAACACCGGCACAGGGTTGCACCAGCGGTCCTTGTACTCGCGGTCGGCACGACCGAACGAGAACCGCAGCGGCTTGTTGCGGGCGCGGGCATCCTCCCAGGCGGCCTGGGTATTGAGGAAGCTCAGCACGCTGCCGGGGCTGAAGGCCTTGGTTTCAGGGTCGACGCCGCCATTGACGTACTCGACGCTGATCCATTCCGGCGCCTCGACCCGGTACACCAGCTGGATGGCGATGGGTGCGCCTTCGAGCAACAGCACCGAACCGATCATCAGCTCGCGCAAACGCTCCAGCACCTCTGCCATGCGCGCAGCGCCAGTGGCCGGAAAGCCCCAGCGCCGCTGGAACAGGTCGCAGTACATGGCGGCGAGCTGCGCGGCGCTGAAGTCGCCGATCGGTCGCACCTGGCCGCCCGCCTCTTCCAGCAGGCGCAGCTCGCGACGCTGGTTGTAGCGGAACTTCTTCGACAGGTCTTCGTGGGGGCGGGCCATGGCCAACTGCTCGGGCTGCGCCTTGAGGCCGGTGAAACGCCCCTGGTTCAGCTCGGACAGGTAGCGCCCGGCGTGCCGCAGCGGCGCACCGGCGTCGGCGGCGGCCGGCAGGATGATCTCCGCATTGCCCAGGTCGAACAGCCCCTTCTTGCCCATGCGCTTGAGCACGTCCTTGGACAGCGCCAGGTGGCGTCCCCAGGTAGGAATGGCGGCCTTGAGCTCGCCATCCTGTCGCCAGCCCAGGTAGCGCACCGGGATTTGCGCCAGGTCGGCCAGTTGCTCGACCACCAGGGGGTGCGTCGCCACGCTGCCGCCGAAACGCTGCCAGGCGGCGGCATAGTCTGCTGGGTCGATGGCCTGCCAGCCGCGTTCGCGAAAGGCCTGGATATGATTGAGCATCACGCCTGCACCACCAACGCGCGCACCTGCGCAAGCTGCCAGAATGCCTCGCGCACGGCCTGGTCGCTGAAGCGCTCGCGCAGGCGTTGCAGCATGTGCTCGGCGCACGCCTGGCGCTGTGCCTCGTCCAGCCCTGCCAGGTGCTGCAGGCCCTGGGCCAACTGCCCGGCATCGCCCAAGGGGAACAGCACGCCCACGCCCTCGACCACCTCGCGGGCACCACCGCAGGCCGTGGCCAGCAGCGGGACTCCAGCAACCATGGCCTCCAGCAGGACCATGCCGAACGGCTCGTGGTCGGAGCTCAGGGCGAACACATCGAACGCCTGGAAATAACGGCGGGCATCGGCCACCTGGCCGAGGAAGTCCACCTGCCCGGCGATCCCCAGTGCCGCGGCCTGGGCCTTGAGTTTGTCTTCCAGGCGGCCTTGGCCCAGCAGCACCAGGCGGGCGCTGGCCGGCAGGCCCGGCAGCGCCTCGGCGAAGCCACGCAGCAGGGTGGCCTGGTCCTTGTCAGGGTGCAGGCGACCGACGTTGCCGACGATCCAGGCCTGCGGGTCGAGGCCCAACGCACGGCGCGCCTCGTCACGCGGCACGAGGGCTGCCTGCAGGGCCTCGACGTCGATGCGGTTGTACAAGGTCTGGATACGCTCGGCGGGCCACGTGGGCAGGCAGCGACGCATGTCGTCGCGCACCGCGTCCGAGACCCCGAGCAGGCTCAGGCGTTTGCGAAAGAGGTTGGCGAACAGCCGCCGCCCGCCGCGTGCGTAGTCGCCGAAGGCATGGTGCACGCCGATCACCGGCAGGCCGGTGGCCAGCAGCGTCACGTAGATGGGCTTGAAGCGGTGGGCGATGCAGAAGCTGAAGTTGCGCTCGGCAGCGATCTTGCGCAGCGCCTGGATGGCACCCAGCTTCAGCCCGCGTACAGCCTTGGAACTGAACGCCAGGAACAAGACCTCGTCGGACGCGCAGCCGGCGGCTACCCGTGGGTCGGCCTTGCCAGTGAGAAAGACCGTGGTGACCCGGTAGCCCGTGCCCTGGAACAGACTGGCGTATTGACGGGCGCAATCGAGGAAAGGCCCGTCATAGCCATGGCAGAACTGCAGGATGCGCTGTTCAGAGCGGTTGGTCATAAGGCGCCGCGCCATCCTTGACCACCAGGATGTCTTCCATGATCAGGTACTGCAGGTCCGAGCCGAAGAACATGTTCAAGGCATCGGTCGGCGAGCAGATCATGGGTTCGCCACGACGGTTGAGCGAGGTGTTCAGCGACACGCCGTTGCCGGTCAGGTCTTCGAGGGCCTTCATCATGTCGTAGTAGCGCGGGTTGTACTCCCGCTTGAGCACCTGGGCGCGCGACGTGCCGTCCTCGTGGACCACTTCCGGGACACGGGTCTTCCACTCCTCGGCGACTTCGAAGGTGAACGTCATGAACGGTGCCGGATGGTCGACCTTGATCATCTGCGGTGCGACGGTGTCGAGCATCGACGGGCAGAATGGTCTCCAGCGCTCGCGGAACTTGATCTGCTCGTTGATCCGGTCGGCCACGCCCGGCACGCTCGGGCAACCGATGATCGAGCGGCCGCCCAGGGCACGCGGGCCGAACTCCATGCGGCCCTGGAACCAGGCCACCGGGTTGCCATCGACCATGATCTTGGCGATGCGCTGGGGCATGTCGTCGATCTTGCGCCACTTCGGCGCGCTTGGGTGGCGGGCGCAGGCGGCGATCACGTCTTCGTTGGAATACGAAGGACCGAGGTAGACGTGCTCCATCTTCTCGACCGGCACGCCACGGGCATGGGACACATAGGCCGCCGCACCGACCGCGGTACCGGCGTCACCGGAGGCAGGCTGGACGAACAGCTCCTTGACGTCCGGGCGGGCGATGATCTTCTGGTTCAGCTTGACGTTCAGCGCACAACCGCCGGCGAAGGCCAGCTTGCCGGTCTGCTTGAGGATATCGCCCAGGTAATGGTCGATCATCTGCAGGGCCAGCTTCTCAAACAGCGCCTGCATACTCGCCGCATAGTGGATGTACGGCTCGTCGGCGATGTCGCCCTCGCGCTTGGGGCCAAGCCATTCGATGAGCTTGGGCGAGAAGTAGAAGCCCTTGCCCTTCTCTTTATAGCGACGCAGGCCGATGACGTTGGCGTATTCGGTGTTGATCACCAGTTCGCCATTCTCGAAGCTGGCCAGGCGGGAGAAGTCGTACTTGCTGGCATCGCCGTACGGGGCCATGCCCATGACCTTGAACTCGCCGTCGAGCATCTCGAAGCCGAGGAACTCGGTGATCGCGCCGTACAGGCCACCGAGCGAGTCCGGGTCGTAGAATTCCTTGATCTTGTGGATACGGCCGTTTTCACCGTAGCCGAAGAAGGTGGTGGCGTACTCGCCCTTGCCGTCGATGCCGAGGATCGCGGTCTTTTCCTGGAAGCCCGAGCAGTGATAGGCGCTGGAAGCGTGGGCCAGGTGGTGCTCGACCGGCTCGATCTTGATCTTTTTCGGATCGAAGCCCAGTTGCTCCAGACACCAGACGATCTTCTTGCGGTAGCGCTTGTAGCGGCGGTTGCCCATCAGGATCGCATCGAGCGCGCGGTCAGGGGCGTACCAGTAGCGCTTGGCGTAGTGCCAACGGGCCTTGCCGAACAGGCTGATCGGGGCGAACGGAATGGCCACCACGTCGACGTCGGACGGCTTGATGCCGGCCTGCTCCAGGCAGAACTTCGCCGACTCGTAGGGCATGCGGTTCTTCGCATGCTTGTCACGCACGAAGCGCTCTTCTTCGGCGGCGGCAACCAGCTTGCCGTCGATGTACAGGGCCGCGGAAGGGTCATGGCTAAGGGCGCCGGACAGGCCAAGAATCGTCAATGCCAAGGGTCTAGCCTCTTCATTCGGTAGAAATGCGCCGCCGGCTCGCGGGCGGACGGCGACTAAAGAGCGGGATTATAACGCAAAGCGCTGTGTGCGGATGCCTCTGCGAGGGCTGCGCCTTCGATTGCGGGCCTGCACCAATGCCGGGGCCGCTTCGCGCCCCAAAGAGGTCTACAGGCTACTCCGCGATCAACCAGTCCATCCGCCAGCTACCCGCCGTCTGCGCCAGCTCCTTGGCCAGCCAAGGCAGCAACTCGCGCAGTTCCTCTTCCAGCCCCCAAGGCGGGTTGGCGATGGCCAGGCCCGAGCCATTGAGCCCCTGCGGGCTGTCCTGGTGGTGCACGTACAGCTCTGCGCGCAGCAGCTTGGGCGCACCGGTGCTGGTCAGGTCCTGGTAGAAGCGGGTCAGCGAGCGCTGGTCCTTGATCGGGTACCAGATCGCGGCGACGGTCTGGCGCATGCGCCCGATCGCCTCCTTCATCGCCACGGTGCAGCGCTTGAGCTCGTCGGGCTGCTCGAATGGTGGGTCGACCAGCATGATCGCGCGCTTCTCCTGCACCGGCAGCAGGGCCCGCGGCACGTGCCAGCCCTCGCCCAGGTGAACGACGACCCGTGGGTCCTTCTTCATGTTCTCCTTGAGCAGCGGCCCGTCCTCGGGGTGCTTCTCGTTGAGCAGGGCGCGGTCCTGCTGGCGCATCAAGCGCCGGGCCAGCTCTGGCGAGCCAGGGTAGTAGCGCAGCTCACCGTCGGCGTTCAGGCGCTTGACGATGCGCAGGTAGTCGGTGGTGATGGCCGGCAGGTCGTCGCGGTTCCACAGCCGGGCGATACCTTCGAGGTATTCGCCGGTGCGCGTCGCCTGGTCGCCCTGCAGGTCGTACAGCCCCAGGCCGGCATGGGTATCGAGGTAGGCGAACGGCTGCTCCTTGCGCGACATCAGGGCGATGAGGCGGGTCAGCACGATGTGCTTGAAGACGTCGGCATGGTTGCCGGCGTGGAAGGCGTGACGATAGTTCATGGCAACTCCTGCGAAGCCGGCAAGTTTACCTTGTCGCGCCGACGCCGTCAGGTCGCGCCCGCCGAAACGACAGCGGCCCGCGTCTCGGCGAGGCGCGGGCCGCTTCAGGCAGGCGTCAGCGAAACATCACTTGCCGATATGGTAGGCCTCGTCGGCCTTCTCGAAGCTCGAGACCATGCTGGCCGAAGGACGCCCCAGCTTGCTCACCACGACGATGGCGAGGGTCGCCAGCAGGAAGCCCGGGATGATTTCGTACAGACCCAGGCCGACATAGTTCTTCCACACGATCACGGTCACGGCACCGACCAGGATACCGGCCAGGGCGCCGTTGCGGGTCATGCCCTTCCACAGCACAGAGATCAGCACCACCGGACCGAAGGCGGCGCCGAAGCCGGCCCAGGCGTAGGCCACCAGGCCCAGCACGCGGTTCTCAGGGTTGGCGGCCAGGGCGATGGCGATCAGGGCCACGGCCAGGACCATCAGGCGGCCGACCCAGACCAGCTCGACCTGGGAAGCGTTCTTGCGCAGGAAGGCCTTGTAGAAGTCTTCGGTCAGGGCACTGGAGCACACCAGCAGCTGGCAGCTCAGGGTACTCATCACCGCCGCCAGGATGGCCGACAGCAGTACACCGGCGATCCATGGGTTGAACAGGATCTTCGCCAGCTCGATGAACACACGCTCGTGGTTCTCGGTGACCGGGCCGGCCAGGCCAGGGTTGGCCGAGAAGTAGGCGATACCGAAGAAGCCCACGGCGCAGGTGCCGGCCAGGCACAGAATCATCCAGGTCATGGAGATGCGGCGGGCGTTGGCGATCGACTTGACCGACTCGGCGGCCATGAAGCGCGCCAGGATGTGCGGCTGGCCGAAGTAGCCCAGGCCCCAGCCCAGCAGCGAGATGATGCCGATGAAGGTGGCGCCGCGGAACATGTCGAAGTTGGCCGGGTTCTGCGCCTCGATGGCGAGGAACGTGGTGTCGAAGCCGCCAGTGGAGATCAGCACGATGATCGGGGTGAGGATCAGCGCGAAGATCATCAGCGAGGCCTGCACGGTGTCGGTCCAGCTCACCGCCAGGAAGCCACCGACGAAGGTGTAGGCGATGGTCGCCGCGGCACCGGCCCACAGGGCGGTCTCGTACGACATGCCGAAGGTGCTTTCGAACAGGCGGGCGCCGGCGACGATGCCGGAAGCGCAGTAGATGGTGAAGAACACCAGGATGACGACGGCCGAGATCACCCGCAGCAGGCCGCTCTTGTCTTCGAAACGGCTGGTGAAGTAGTCCGGCAGGGTCAGGGCGTCGCCGTTGTACTCGGTCTGCACGCGCAGGCGGCCGGCCACGAACAGCCAGTTCAGGTAGGCGCCGATGGTCAGGCCGATGGCGATCCAGGCCTCCGAGAGGCCCGACAGGTAGATGGCGCCCGGCAGGCCCATCAGCAGCCAGCCGCTCATGTCGGAAGCGCCGGCGGAGAGCGCGGTGACCACGCTGCCGAGGCTACGGCCGCCGAGGATGTAGTCGGAGAGGTTCTTGGTGGAGCGATAGGCCACGAAGCCGATCAGCACCATTGCCGCGATGTAGACCACGAAGGTGATCGTGAGTGGATTGCCCATGGTTGTGCCCTGGCGTTTGTTTTTATCTCTTGCGAACCGCCTCGGTAAAGGTGGTTGCACCCAGGCGGCGCATCCTATGCAACAACACGAACAGGGTGCAACCATTTTTCAATGCCAAGTTGCACCTGGACGCACCTTTTCAGAAAAAGTGCCTTTTTTGCTCCTTTTCGGAGCATACGGCACGTTTTTCATAAGAAAACGCACCGACAACGACCTTTTTCGCCATGTGGGAAATACCACCGGACGAGTTGCACCTTTTCCTCCAAAAAAACGGGTTGCACCCGGTTGCACCCGAATTGTCCTACAGCTAATCTTGCCGACAGCTTAGGCCACACCCGTGGCAATATCGAGGAATAAGAAATGGCGACGACCACCCTTGGGGTCAAACTCGACGACCCGACCCGTGAGCGACTCAAAGCCGCTGCGCAGTCCATCGACCGCACACCGCACTGGCTGATCAAGCAAGCGATCTTCAGCTACCTGGAGAAGCTCGAGGGTGGCGCCACCCTGACCGAACTCAACGGCCAGGCCGGTCACCCGGCCGACGATGCCGGGGAAATCCAGCCCGACCACAGCCACCAGTGCTTCCTCGAGTTCGCCGAGAGCATCCTGCCGCAGTCGGTGCTGCGCTCGGCCATCACCGCCGCCTACCGCCGCCCGGAACAGGAAATGGTGCCGATGCTGCTGGAGCAGGCCCGCCTGTCGGCCGCCCAGGCCGAGGCCACCAACAAGCTGGCCTCCGGCATCGCCGAGAAGCTGCGCAACCAGAAGAGCGCCAGCGGCCGTGCCGGCATCGTCCAGGGCCTGCTGCAGGAGTTCTCCCTGTCGTCCCAGGAGGGCGTGGCCCTGATGTGCCTGGCCGAAGCCCTGCTGCGCATTCCCGACAAGGGCACCCGCGATGCCCTGATCCGCGACAAGATCAGCACCGGCAACTGGCAGCCGCACCTGGGCAACAGCCCGTCGCTGTTCGTCAATGCCGCCACCTGGGGCCTGCTGCTGACCGGCAAGCTGGTTTCCACCCACAACGAATCCGGCCTGACCTCCTCGCTCACCCGCATCATCGGCAAGAGCGGCGAACCGATGATCCGCAAGGGCGTCGACATGGCCATGCGTCTGATGGGCGAGCAGTTCGTCACCGGCGAGACCATCGCCGAGGCCCTGGCCAATGCCAGCCGCTTCGAGTCCAAGGGTTTCCGCTATTCCTACGACATGCTCGGCGAAGCCGCACTGACCGAGCACGACGCACAGAAGTACCTGGCTTCCTACGAGCAGGCGATCCACTCGATCGGCAAGGCGTCCCACGGCCGTGGCATCTATGAAGGCCCGGGCATCTCCATCAAGCTGTCGGCCCTGCACCCGCGCTACAGCCGCGCCCAGTACGAGCGTGTGATGGAAGAGCTGTACCCACGCCTGCTGTCGCTGACCCTGCTGGCCAAGCAGTACGACATCGGCCTGAACATCGATGCCGAGGAAGCCGACCGCCTGGAGCTGTCCCTGGACCTGCTCGAGCGCCTGTGCTTCGAGCCTGCGCTGGCCGGCTGGAACGGTATCGGCTTCGTCATCCAGGCCTACCAGAAGCGCTGCCCGTACGTGATCGACTACGTCATCGACCTGGCCAAGCGCAGCCGCCACCGCCTGATGATCCGCCTGGTCAAGGGCGCCTACTGGGACAGCGAGATCAAGCGCGCCCAGGTCGAAGGCCTGGAAGGCTACCCGGTGTACACCCGCAAGGTGTACACCGACGTGTCCTACATCGCCTGCGCACGCAAGCTGCTGTCGGTACCGGATGCCATCTACCCGCAGTTCGCCACGCACAACGCCCACACCCTGTCGGCCATCTACCACATTGCCGGTCAGAACTATTACCCGGGCCAATACGAGTTCCAGTGCCTGCACGGCATGGGCGAGCCCCTGTACGAGCAGGTGGTGGGCAAGGTTTCCGAAGGCAAGCTGAACCGCCCGTGCCGCGTCTACGCGCCGGTCGGCACCCATGAGACCCTGCTGGCCTACCTGGTGCGCCGCCTGCTGGAAAACGGCGCCAACACCTCGTTCGTCAACCGCATCGCCGACCACTCGATCTCCATCCAGGAACTGGTCGCCGACCCGGTCGTCAGCATCGAGCGCATGGCCACCCAGGAAGGCGCCATCGGCCTGCCGCACCCGCGCATCCCCCTGCCGCGTGACCTCTACGGCAGCGAGCGGGCCAACTCGGCCGGCATCGACATGGCCAACGAACACCGCCTGGCGTCGCTGTCCTGCGCCATGCTGGCCACCGCGCACAACGACTGGAAAGCCACCCCGCTGCTGGCCTGCGCCGCCAGCGAGCAGGCTGCCGCGCCGGTGCTCAACCCGGCCGACCACCGCGACGTGGTGGGCCATGTGCAGGAAGCCACCGTCGCCGACGTCGACAACGCCATCCAGTGCGCCCTCAATGCCGCGCCGATCTGGCAGGCCACCCCGCCGGCCGAGCGTGCTGCGATCCTCGAGCGCACCGCCGACCTGATGGAAGCCGAGATCCAGCCGCTGATGGGCCTGCTCATCCGCGAGGCCGGCAAGACCTTCGCCAACGCCATCGCCGAAGTACGCGAGGCGGTGGACTTCTTGCGCTACTACGCGGTGCAGGCACGCAACGACTTCAGCAATGACGCCCACCGCCCGCTGGGCCCGGTGGTGTGCATCAGCCCGTGGAACTTCCCCCTGGCGATCTTCACCGGCCAGGTAGCCGCTGCCCTGGCCGCCGGCAACCCTGTCCTGGCCAAGCCTGCCGAGCAGACCCCGCTGGTCGCCGCCCAGGCCGTGCGCCTGCTGCTGGAAGCCGGCATTCCGCAAGGCGTGCTGCAGCTGCTGCCAGGCCGTGGCGAGACCGTCGGCGCCGGCCTGGTCGGCGACGAGCGGGTCAAGGGCGTGATGTTCACCGGCTCCACCGAGGTGGCGCGCCTGCTGCAACGCAACATCGCTGGCCGCCTGGATGCCCAGGGCCGCCCGATCCCACTGATCGCCGAGACCGGCGGCCAGAACGCCATGATCGTCGACTCCTCGGCCCTGACCGAGCAGGTGGTGATCGACGTGGTGTCCTCGGCCTTCGACAGCGCCGGCCAGCGCTGTTCGGCGCTGCGCGTGCTGTGCCTGCAGGAAGACTCCGCCGACCGCGTGATCGAGATGCTCAAGGGCGCCATGGCGCAGAACCGCCTGGGCAATCCGGAGCGCCTGCCGGTGGACATCGGCCCGGTGATCGACGCCGAGGCCAAGGCCGGCATCGAGAAACACATCCAGGGCATGCGCGAGAAAGGCCGCTCGGTCTACCAGGTGGCCATCGCCGATGCCGAGGAATGCAAGCGCGGCACCTTCGTCATGCCGACCCTGATCGAACTGGAAAGCTTCGACGAGCTCAAGCGCGAGATCTTCGGCCCGGTGCTGCATGTGGTGCGCTACAACCGTCGTAACCTCGACCAGTTGATCGAGCAGATCAACGCCTCCGGCTACGGCCTGACCCTGGGCGTGCACACCCGCATCGACGAGACCATCGCCAAGGTGGTGGACAACGTCAACGCCGGCAACATGTACGTCAACCGCAACATCGTCGGTGCGGTGGTCGGCGTGCAGCCGTTCGGTGGCGAAGGCCTGTCTGGCACCGGCCCGAAAGCCGGCGGCCCGCTGTACCTGTACCGCCTGCTGTCGACCCGCCCGGCCGACGCCATCGCCCGTCACTTCCAGCGTACCGACGGTGACAGCAAGATCGACGGCGCCCTGCGCGACCAGTTGATCAAGCCGCTGCACACCTTCAAGACCTGGGCCGACAGCAGCCAGCTGACGGGCCTGGCCGAGCTGTGCGAGCAGTTCGCCGAGCAGTCCCAGAGTGGCATCACCCGCGTGCTGCCCGGCCCGACCGGCGAGCGCAACACCTACACCGTGCTGCCGCGCGAGCACGTGCTGTGCCTGGCCGACAACGAAGCCGATCTGCTGGCCCAACTGGCAGCCGTACTGGCCGTCGGTAGCTCGGCGGTGTGGGTCGATGGCGAGCCAGGCAAGGCCCTGCGCGCCCGCCTGCCGAAGGAGCTGCAAGCGAAGGTCAAGCTGGTGGCGGATTGGAACAAGGATGAAGTCGCGTTCGACGCGGTCATCCACCACGGCGACTCCGACCAACTGCGCCGCGTCTGCGAGCAGGTGGCCAAGCGTGCCGGGGCGATCGTGGGCGTGCATGGGCTGTCCAGCGGCGATCACCAGATTGCGCTGGAGCGTTTGGTGATCGAGCGGGCGGTGAGTGTGAACACCGCTGCGGCGGGGGGTAACGCCAGCTTGATGACCATTGGCTGACGGTCGTTGAATGGAAGAAGGAGAGCTTAGGCTCAATGTCAGTCAGTTAAGCGGCGCTTTGTCATTTTTGGGGCTACCTTGCAGCCCATCGCCGGCAAGCCGGCTCCCACAGGGACCGCGGCGACACACATGTGCGGTTTGCACGGACAGTGTGGGAGCCGGCTTGCCGGCGATGGGGCGCGAAGCGGCCCCAAATGACAACTGAAAGTCTTAACTGACCGGCATTGAGCTTAGGCTCTCCTTTTTTTGGCCAAGCCACGAAAGCGGGTCTTCACATAACCGAACTGGCGCTTGATCTCCCGGAACGGGTGCTTGACCTTCGCACATACCTGGGCTTCTGACTTTTCAATATTGCGCCTGGCCTTGTAAAGCGCACTGCGTTTTATCAAATGCTTGTAGGTACTGCGTCTACACTGGCATCAAGAGCGCCATGTAGCCATGCTTCAAGCCATGAAGAGAGCGTACAGTTTGACCAGCTCCATTACGCAACCGGGAATCATCCAGAGCCAATTGGCCAGTGTGAAACGGCTATTCGACTCGCCTGACGCATCACCCGCGCTGAAATTTATACCTTTCTGCATGGCCACCATAATAGAGATCCAAGCAATTTGAAGGATAAGCTCTACGGCCAAGACGGTAGCCAGGTGACCATCCAGAAAAAAACCGGCAACAGCCGTCATGATTGACAACGCATAGTAGGTCAACGTTAGCCGCAGGATTGACCAGGGATAACTCCCTCCCGACTCACGTATAAAATCGTTCGCTCGACTCAACAAGGGGTAAATAAAGAAAATACCGAAAGCCGAGCGCAAGATTGGGATCACCCGCTCCCCTGTACGCACCTTGTGCAATCTCCAGCTTTGGTAGAAGCAGTACCACCAATAGACGCCAAATGTGAAGAATGTCATCACACCCAGCTTCACGGGCGACACCACGAAGAATGGCGCGCCATCAGTCTTGACGTTATCTACATCGAGACCGGCACTAGCCCGGATTTCTCATGAGGCCGGCAGGCGTGGCCGGTGAAGCCTCGGCGTATCAACAACCTGCCTTCCACCGCTAAAAATTGATCGTTTTTTATTCAATTCCCGCGTATGGGGCGCACTGCCCCCTTTCCCCCATTGAGCCGGGCCGGGGGCGCCCGCCTGTTCAGGTCGGCTTGAGGCGGGCAACCAGCCCCGCAAAGAGTTCCTGATGCGGATAGGCCTCGCTGATCAGCACGCGGATGCGCCGGCTGTTGCGAATGATCACCGCACCGATCTTGAGCAGTTTCAAGCGCAGGTTATGGATGCTCATGCGCGCCAATGCGGTGCCCTGGAGATGATCGCGTAGCCGTTCGAACAGCACATAGGCAAAGGCCGACAGCATCAGCCGCCACTGGTTGGTCCACCAGCGTGGGCTGGAGGTGCGGTCGGCGAACAGATCCAACTGTTGGTCCTTGATCCGATTCTCCATGTCGCCACGGCCGCAGTAGTCTTCGTAGTACTGCTGGGCAGCATCCTCGGCAAAGCGGGACACGACGATGAAGCGTGGATTGGCACCCTGCTCGCCATGTTCCAGGCGCGACACGACCAGGCGGCGCCTACGCCAACTACCGGCCTGATAGAGGAAGCGATACACGCCGGACATCTTCTGCCCGGTTTCTTGGTAGGCCTCGGCGACCGCTTGCATGGCCGGCGCCGCCATCCGCTGCAGGCGGGTGTTGCGGGCCAGACCCACCACATAATCCACCTGCTTGCGGTCACACCAGTCGAGCATGCGATGTCGGCAAAAACCGCCGTCACCGCGGAACACGATGCGGGTCTCTGGCCAGAAGCGGCGAATGAACTTGACCAGCAGTGCCAGGATGGCCCAACTGTGTCGGGCGCCATCGATGTTGCTCGGGCGCAAATAGCTCACCAGCAGATGGCGACCACAGAACACATAGAGCGGCAGGAAGCAGTAATGGTCGTAATAGCCATGGAAGAAGCGCCCTTCCTGATCTCCATGCACCGGCACATCGGTCGCATCGAAGTCGAGCACGATCTCAGCCGGCGCCTGGTCATGCTGGGCGATGAAGTGCTCCCACAGCAGGCGATGGGCTTGCACCACCGTTTCGCGATCGGCTTGCTGTTCCAGGCGCCCCAGAGTGGATTTGCCGGCCAGCGGTTGCAGGCGGTTGACCGCAGTCTGCAGCGCGTAGTCATGGCGCAGGCCGTCATGATCGTTGAGATCCTCGTAGCCGGCGGCCAGTGCATAGATACGCTGGGCGAGCAGTGTCTGCAGTCCATGCTGGACACGCCCAGGATCACGCCGATCGGGAACGATTTTGGCCAGGCGGCGGGTCAAGCCATGTTGCCGGTCGACCTCGCGCAGCAGCAACAAGCCCGCATCCGAGGTGATGTGACCACCGGTGAAAGAGGCCTCGACGAGGCGGCGAGAGAGGGGTGAAAAGTGGAGTTTTTCTGGTAGCATTTTGTGCGCGGCTGAAGACTTATGGGGCTTTGTTTGGCGACAAGAATCATAAGGCTTTCAGCCGTTTTTGTTTATGCGGTCATGAGAAATCCGGGCTAGCCAGATCACCCATTAGAAAGATCCCCTTGAAAAACTCAAAGCACTCATTCAAGACGATCATCATTTCAGGCGCAGCAATCCATTTTCGATCGTCCCCGTAGGAAATATCTCTACAATTTGTGTGCACAGAGCATTGGATAATGCGTTCCCGAGCATTCTCACTTCAGTTGCTAGGCATTACGGCTTCGCCAAAGCCACCAAAGACTCCAGCCTTTAACCCCCTCGGAAGCAACCAGGAGACTCAGCCAGAGCCAGGTACTGATACCTGGCAATAACAGAATCACGGAAACAGAGGGAACTACGAACAAGATACGAAATGGCATTTGCGCAGCGGCCAAGTAAACCCCAGACGTTCGACCTTGATAAAGCAATATCCCACTAGCAACAACGGAGAGCTGCACAAACACTCCCATCCATATTAAAACCTCAAGCCCGCCTCCCCAATCCCCCATAGTTGTTAGTGCCGCATCAAAGTCACTCAAAAATGGTATTACACCTCGCCTGAGACTAGCAACCACCACGAAACATACATAAAAAGCGTCCATACAACTCCAAAACAATTGCACCAACCGCCTTAGCTTGATCATCGGCACGTTTCATCTCACTCGCCTTTAAATTCATAAACTTCATTTGCAATGACCGGACGCCAGTGCCACGAAGCCCCTGAAATATCCCAGTGGTCATCAGCCTCCACATAAACTTGTATAGTTTTCCGCAGCACTCCGTATCTATGAATTGCAGATGACGGAGCAAAATCGCGCTCCTGGCTGTCCAAAGCCACCCACTTCTGAATTACAGTTCTCGTTGTGTTAGCGTAGTCCTTCCCCGAGGATAAGAACACTCGCCCCTCATCTCCTCGCGACGCCAGAAAATTTGCAATAAAGGCCGCACTCGATGCCCCTTGTTTATTCTAATGTCCACTATTCTCCACTTGCCGGGACCACTATCAACAAAACCAGCAGATACAAGACGCTCACGCTCAGACTTTGACCTACACATCCTTGCAAACCAATACCTATCAGGATCAATGGAGAGAAATGGCTCTTTCTTCAACAGCATCCATTCACCCGTCCCAACTGGCCGAAGCGCCATTTCAACTTCATCCCCGGTCAGGCTTCGAGAAGTATAAAGACCGCAGGACCTCAAAAGCCCTGTCACTCCTTCTATTTCCCGCACATATCCCCTGCTTCGTAAATCCCTGCGAACATTTATAACCGCCAGAAAAGGATCTTCGACGTTACACAAATCCTCCTTCCAAACTTCACCCCAATGAGAAAGCCTTTCCATCACCCAACCTCCTGAGCAAAAGCCCAACATCTACCCTAATCAGCTCAGTGGTGTCTCAACAGCGCATCCTAAAATCTTGTGGGAAATTTCCTTTTTCTAACAACTCAACTTGCAACCTATGCAAACACGCGACAGCGCATCCTTACCTTTTAATCCCATATCACTCAAACCTATTAACCTGTCCTCCATCCCATCCTCCACCTAGACTCGCAGTATCCCGCCCCAGGACCTCCCCATATGCCCGAGACCCTGCTCAGTTCCCGCAACCTCGCCTTCGAACTCTACGAAGTCCTCGACGCCGAAGCCCTGACCCAGCGCACGCGCTTCGCCGAGCACAGCCGCGAGACCTTCGACGCGGCGCTCGCCACCGCCCGCACCATCGCCGAGAAGTACTTCGCCCCGCACAATCGCAAGGCCGATGAGAACGAGCCGCGCTACGTGGATGGCCGGGCCGAGCTGATCCCCGAGGTGAAGCCTGCCGTCGATGCCTTCCTCGCAGCGGGTTTTCTCAACGCCAATCGCGACTTCGAGGTCGGCGGCATGCAGTTGCCCAGCCTGGTTTCGCAAGCCTGCTTCGCCCACTTCCAGGCGGCCAACGCCGGTACCACGGCCTACCCGTTCCTGACCATGGGCGCGGCCAACCTGATCGAGAGCTTCGGCAGCGACGAGCAGAAACGCCTGTTCCTACAGCCCATGATCGAGGGCCGCTACTTCGGCACCATGGCCCTGACCGAGCCGCACGCAGGCTCGTCGCTGGCCGATATCCGTACCCGTGCCGAAGCCGCCGGCGACGGCACCTACCGGATCAAGGGCAACAAGATCTTCATCTCCGGTGGCGACCACGAATTGTCGGAAAACATCGTGCACATGGTCCTGGCCAAGCTGCCGGATGCACCTCCCGGCGTGAAGGGCATTTCGTTGTTCATCGTGCCCAAGTACCTGGTCAACCCGGATGGCAGCCGTGGCCAGCGCAACGATGTGGCGCTGGCCGGGTTGTTCCACAAGATGGGCTGGCGCGGCACCACCTCCACGGCGTTGAACTTCGGCGACGACGGCCAGTGCGTCGGCTACCTGGTCGGCCAGCCGCACCAGGGCCTGGCGTGCATGTTCCAGATGATGAACGAGGCGCGCATCGGCGTCGGCATGGGCGCGGTGATGCTGGGCTACGCTGGCTACCTCTATTCCCTGGAGTACGCCCGCCAGCGACCACAGGGCCGGCTGCCGGACAACAAGGACCCGCGCAGCCCTGCCGTGCCGATCATTGGCCACAGTGACGTGAAACGCATGCTGCTGGCACAGAAGGCCTACGTGGAAGGCGCCTTCGACCTGGGCCTGTACGCCGCGCGCCTGTTCGACGACACCCAGACGGCCAGCGACGAAAGCGCCCGCCAGCAGGCACAGGCTCTGCTCGACCTGCTGACGCCGATCGTCAAGTCCTGGCCCTCGGCCTTTTGCCTCAAGGCCAACGAACTGGCCATCCAGGTCCTTGGTGGTCACGGCTATACCCGCGAATACCCCGTCGAGCAGTATTACCGCGACAACCGCCTGAACCCGATCCACGAAGGCACCGAGGGTATCCAGTCGCTCGACCTGCTGGGCCGCAAACTGGCACAGGACAACGGTGCCGGCCTCAAGCGACTGATCCGCCTGATCGCCAGCACCGCCGAGCGTGCCAGCCACCATCCAAGCCTGGACGCCATGCGCCAGCCGCTGGAGCACCTGGTCAACCGCCTGCAAGGCGTGACGCTGGCCCTGCTCGGCGACCTGGCCCAGGGCAAGGTCACCACCGCCCTGGCCAATTCCGCCCTGTACCTCAAGGCGTTCGGCCACTGCGTGATCGGCTGGCGCTGGCTGGAACAGGCGATCCACGCCGAACTCGGCCTGCTCCAGGGCAATGCCGCGGACCGCGACTTCTACCTCGGCAAGCTGCAGGCCGCACGTTATTTCCTGACCTGGGAGGTACCAGGCTGCCATAATGAGCTGGCATTGCTCGAGGCCCGCGACGACACCTGCCAGGGCATGCAAGAGGGGTGGTTCTGAGGGGGAGCCACCGCGCACACGGAGGTTTTTCCGCATGTTCGATTCCAGCGCCCTGCTGCGCCAGCGCTTCAGCGCACTGCGCAGCACGGCCGAGATGTTTTCCCTGCGCCACGTGAAGCAATCGCACCAGGCCCTGTCGGTACGGCGCAATGTCGCCGAGCCGCCGTTCTTCAGCCAGGACGAGGGCGCCATGCTCACCGTACGGGTCAAGGGCGTGGAAGCCTATGCCGCCACCGCCGACCTGTCCCAGGCGGGCCTGCAGCGCGCCTTGGAACACGCCGAGGCACTGGCCCGGCAGATCGCCGCGCATAGCCTGCTCGACCTGCGCGAGCAACCGGTGACCTGCGCGCGTCACGATCATCTCTCACCCAACCTCGACCAACCCGTTCCCACCCTTGCCGATTGCCTCGGCCTGCTCGCCGCCGAATCGGCCAGCGTGCCCAAGGACAGCCGCCTGGTGGACTGGCAGGCCAGCCTCGGCATGAGCCTGGTCGAGCAGACCTACCTCAACTCGGCCGGCGCCGAGTTGCGGCACGCCCAGCGTTTCCTGTTCCCGGGCCTGAGCGTCACCGCCAGCGACGGCCAGGACAGCCAGTGCCGCAGCCTGGGCCGCGACAACTTCGGCCAGCAGGGCGGCTTCGAGATCATCGAACGCTGCGGCCTGGTCGGCGCCGGCCGCCGTGTCGCCGACGAGGCGCTGCAACTGCTGCTGGCGCCCAACACCCCCAGTGGCCCGCGCGACCTGCTGCTGATGCCCGACCAGATGATGCTGCAGATCCACGAGTCCATCGGCCACCCGCTGGAGATGGACCGCATCCTCGGCGACGAGCGCAACTACGCCGGCACCAGCTTCGTCAAGGCCAGCGACTTCGGCCACCTGCAGTACGGCTCGCCGCTGCTCAACGTGACCTTCGACCCGACCATCGGCGAAGAGTTGGCCAGCTACAGCTACGACGATGACGGCAGCCAGGCCAGCAAGCAGTTCCTGATCCGCAACGGCCTGTTGCTACGCCCGCTGGGTGGCGCCCTCTCGCAGTTCCGCTCTGGCCTCGACGGCGTGGCCAACAGCCGCGCCTGCGGCTGGAACCGTGCGCCGATCGACCGCATGGCCAACCTCAACATCGAGCCCGGCGACCAGTCGCTGCAGCAGCTGGTCGCCGGTATCGAGCATGGCATCCTCATGCGCACCAACCGCTCCTGGTCCATCGACGATGCGCGCAACAAGTTCCAGTTCGGTTGCGAGTGGGGCCAGTTGATCGAGCACGGCGAACTCAAGGACATCGTCAAGAACCCCAACTACCGTGGCATTTCCGCGCAGTTCTGGCGCAACCTCGCGGCGGTCGGCGACCGCAGCACCTTCCAGGTCCTGGGCACGCCCAATTGCGGGAAGGGCGAACCCAACCAGGTGGTACGGGTCGGCCACGCCTCGCCGGCTTGCGTGTTCCGCCAGATCGACGTATTCGGAGGAGACGCCTGATGAGCGCCACGCCCCAACAACGCTTCGAAGCGCTGGTCAGCGCCGTGCGCGATGCGCTGCGCCCCGAAGAGCAATTCACCCTCGGCTACAGCGCCGAACAGTCGCAATTCGTGCGTTTCAACCATGCCAAGGTGCGCCAGGCCGGCGAGGTCAGCCAGGCCAGCGCGCAACTGCGGCTGATCCGCGATGGGCGCCAGGCAGAACAGCAGGTCACCTTGAGCGGCGATGCACAGCTGGATCGCCAGCGCCTGGACGATGCTCTCGAGCAACTGCGCCAGACCCTGCCGCTGCTGGCGATCGACCCTTACCTGAGCCTGGACGAGAACGCCTGGCACAGCCACAGCCTGCAGGACCGAGCGTTGCCCGCCCTGGACGAGGTGCTGACGCTGCTCGACCGTGAAGCCGGCGACCTGGACCTGGTTGGCATCTATGCCGCCGGCCCGATCTGCCGGGGCTTTGCCAGCTCCTTCGGGGCCTTCGGCTGGCACCAGGCCAACAGCTTCAACTTCGACTGGAGCCTGTTCCACGACAATGGCCAGGCGGTGAAGGCCAACTATGCCGGCCAAGCGTGGAACCCCGAGGCGTTCACCGCGCGCCTGCGCCAAGCGCGGGAACAACTGGGCTTGCTCGGCCGCCCGGCCATCACCCTCGCGCCAGGCGGCTACCGCGCCTACCTGGCGCCTGCCGCCATGGACGAAATCACCGGCATGCTGTGCTGGGGCGGCTTCTGCGCACAGGCCCTGGCCACCGGCAACAGCGCCTTGCAGCGCCTGTACAACGGCGATGCGAGCCTGAGCCCGCTGGTCAGCTTCGACGAGCAGGTCAGCGGCTCGTTGAGCCCGGCGTTTTCCGATGAAGGCTCGCCGCGCCTGGACGTACCGCTGATCCACCAAGGCCGGGCGCTGCAGCGACTGGTCAGCGCGCGCAGTGCCGCCGAGTTCGCGCTGGCCGCCAATGGTGCCGACAGCTACGAGTCGCCCTGCGCGCTCAGCCTGGCACCAGGCAACCTGGCCAATGACCAGATTCTCGAACGCCTGGGCACCGGCCTGTACATCAGCAACCTCTGGTACCTGAACTACTCGGACCTGCCAGCCGCGCGCATGACCGGCCTGACCCGCTTCGCCACCTTCTGGGTGGAGAACGGCGAGATCCAGGGCCCGGTCAGCACCATGCGTTTCGACGACAGCCTGTACAGCCTGCTGGGTAGCCAGCTGGAAGACCTGACCTGCGAACGCGAGCTCATCTTGTCGACCAGTACCTATGGGCAGCGCAGTACCGGATCGAGTCATTTGCCGGGGGCGCTGGTCAAAGCCCTGACCCTGACCTTGTGATTGATCGAACCGCCCCTATCGCCGGCAAGCCGGCTCCCACAGGTTTTGCAGCGCCACGAACCTTGCGGGGGCTTGCCGGCGATCGGGGCGGTGCAGGCAATGCTGAACATTGAGGTTCCCATGCCCGAACGCCCCCCGCTGGACCCCGTCACCGCCCGTTGGATCCCCTGGGTGGTGGCCATCGCCTTCTTCATGCAGTCGCTGGACGGCACCATCCTCAACACTGCGCTGCCCGCCATGGCCCGCGACCTGGCCGAGGACCCGCTACGCATGCAGGGGGTGATCATCGCCTACATGCTCACCGTGGCCCTGCTGATCCCCGCCTCGGGCTGGATCGCCGACCGTTTCGGCACCCGGCGTATCTTCTTCAGCGCCATCGTGCTGTTCAGCTTCGGCTCATTGCTCTGCGCCATGGCCAACAGCCTAGCCTTTCTCATCGCCGCCCGGGTCGTCCAGGGGCTGGGCGGTGCCCTGATGCTGCCGGTCGGGCGGTTGGTAGTGCTGCGCGCCTATCCGCGCTCGGAACTGGTGCGGATCATGAGCTTCATCACCATCCCGGGCCTGCTCGGCCCACTGCTCGGGCCGACCCTGGGCGGCTGGCTGGTGGAAATCCTCAGTTGGCACTGGATCTTCCTGCTCAACCTGCCGGTCGGGGCCCTGGGCTGCTATGCGGTGTGGAAGTTCATTCCCGACCTGCGCGGTGCCGAGCGCACCCGCTTCGACGGCCCCGGCTTCCTGCTGTTCGGCGCGGCGATGGTGCTGATCACCATCGCCATGGAAGGCCTGGGCGAACTGCACCTGCCGCACCTGCGGGTGATGCTTCTGCTGTTCGCTGGCATGGCCTGCCTGGCCGCCTACTGGCTGCGCGCCGGGCGCGACCCGGAGCCGCTGTTCTCGCCCAGCCTGTTCCGCGTGCGCACCTTCGCCATCGGCATCCTCGGCAACCTGTTCGCCCGCCTGGGCAGCGGCGCCCTGCCCTTCCTGGTGCCGTTGCTGCTGCAGGTGGCCCTGGGTTATTCGCCCGCCCAGGCCGGCATGAGCATGATCCCCCTGGCCGCCGCGGCGATGGTCGCCAAGTCCATCGCCCGGCCGCTGATCGAGCGCTTCGGCTATCGCATCATCCTCACCGGCAATACCCTGCTGCTCGGCGTGCTGCTGGCCAGCCTCGGGCTGGTGGACGAACAGACGCCCTACGCCCTGCTGCTGGTGCAACTGGCCCTGCTCGGCGCGGTGAACTCCATGCAGTTCACCGCCATGAACACCGTCACCCTGATCGACCTGGACGACGCCCACGCCAGCAGCGGCAACAGCCTGCTGTCGGTGGTCGCGCAGCTGTCGCTGAGCCTGGGCGTGGCCTGTGCCGGCGCCTTGCTCGGCGGTTTCAGCGCGGCTGGCAGCACCGAGGGCGTGGAAAGCACCCTGGGCGCCTTCCAACTGACCTTCCTGACCATCGGCCTGATGGCCATGCTGGCGGCGGCGATCTTCCTGCAGCTGTCGCCGACGGACGGGAGGCGTGCCCGTCGTCTGGAAGCGCAGAGGGAACCGTAGGGCGAATGGCCACGAGGCTGGTAGACTGTGCGGCATTTTTCGCTTCGCACCGCAGGCCCGCCTCGTGACCACCGACTCCACCGCCTTTGCCACCTTGCCGCTGTCCGCCGCCATGCTGGCCAACCTGGACGCCCTCGGCTACACCTCGATGACCCCGATCCAGGCCCAGGGCCTGCCGGTCATCCTCAAGGGCCAGGACCTGATCGCCCAGGCCAAGACCGGCAGCGGCAAGACCGCCGCCTTCGGCATCGGCCTGCTCAACCCGATCAACCCGCGCTACTTCGGTTGCCAGGCGCTGGTCCTGTGCCCGACCCGCGAGCTGGCCGACCAGGTGGCCAAGGAGCTGCGCCGGCTGGCCCGCGCCGAGGACAACATCAAGGTCCTCACCCTCTGCGGCGGCGTGTCCCTGGGCCCGCAGATCGCCTCCCTGGAACACGGTGCGCACATCATCGTCGGCACGCCAGGGCGCGTGCAGCAGCACCTGGACAAAGGCACCCTGGTGCTCGACGGGCTCAACACCCTGGTCCTCGACGAGGCCGACCGCATGCTCGACATGGGCTTCTTCGACGCCATCGCCAGCATCATCGGCCGCACCCCGGCACGGCGCCAGACCCTGCTGTTCTCCGCCACCTACCCGGCTGGCATCGAGCAACTGGCCGCCGACTTCATGCGCCAGCCACAACAGGTCAAGGTCCAGAGCCTGCACGCCGACAACCAGATCGAGCAGCGCTTCATCGAGATCGACCCGCAGCAGCGCCTGGAGGCGGTGACCCGCGTGCTCGGCCACTACCGGCCACAGTCCTGCGTCGCCTTCTGCTTCACCAAGCAGCAGTGCGAAGACCTGGTCGCCCACCTCAAGGCCAAGGGCATCGCCGCCCAGGCCCTGCACGGTGACCTGGAGCAACGCGACCGCGACCAGGTCCTGACGATGTTCGCCAACCGCAGCAGCTCGGTGCTGGTGGCCACCGACGTGGCCGCCCGTGGCCTGGATATCGACGGCCTGGACATGGTGATCAACGTCGAGCTGGCCCGTGATGCAGAAATCCACGTGCACCGCGTCGGCCGTACCGGCCGTGCGGGCGAGAAGGGCATCGCGATCAGCCTGGTGGCCCCGGCCGAAGGCCATCGTGCCCAGGCCATCGAAACGCTGCAGAAGGCCCCGCTGCGCTGGGACCAGCTGGACAGCCTGAAGAACAAGGGCGGCGAGCCGCTGCTGCCCCCCATGAGCACCCTGTGCATCGCTGCGGGGCGCAAGGACAAGCTGCGCCCGGGCGACATTCTCGGCGCACTGACCGGTGACGCCGGCATCCCTGGCAAGCAGGTGGGCAAGATCGCCATCTTCGATTTCCAAGCCTTCGTGGCGGTGGAGCGCGACGTGGCCAGGCAAGCCATGCAGCGGCTCAACAGCGGCAAGATCAAGGGGCGCTCCCTGAAGGTCCGCATCGTCTGAGATTCTTCCTGGGCTGCCGTGGGGCCCTGGTTCTTGAAGAGGTAACACCGTGCACACCACCGACGTGATCATCATCGGCGCCGGCGCCGCCGGCCTGATGTGCGCCCAGCTCGCCGCCCGTCGCGGCCGGCGGGTGCTGCTGCTCGACCACGCCAACAAACCGGGCAAGAAGATCCTCATGTCCGGCGGCGGGCGCTGCAACTTCACCAACCTGTACACCGAGCCGGCCAACTTCCTCTCGCAGAACCCGCACTTCTGCAAGTCGGCCCTGGCTCGCTACACCCAGTGGGATTTTCTCGAGCTGGTGGCCAAGTACCGCGTGCCCTACCACGAGAAAAAGCTTGGCCAGCTGTTCTGCGACAACAAGGCCAGCGACATCCTCGACATGCTCCTGGCCGAGTGCGACGAGGCCGGCGCCGAGCTGCGCATGCACACGAGCATCGAGCGGATCGAGAAGACCGACGAGGGCTACCTCCTGGACACCAGCGCCGGCCCGTTCGCCTGCCAGTCCCTGGTGATCGCCACCGGCGGCCTGTCGATTCCCACCCTCGGCGCCACCGGCTTCGGCTACCAGGTCGCCCGCCAGTTCGGTCACCACACCCTGCCGACCCGCGCCGGCCTGGTGCCGTTCACCATCACCGAGCCCCAGCTCAAGGCACTGTGCACGGAACTGTCGGGCACCTCGCTGGACTGCACCGCCAGTTGCAATGGCGCCAGCTTCCGCGAAAACCTGCTGTTCACCCACCGTGGCCTGAGCGGCCCGGCCATCCTGCAGGTCTCGTCGTTCTGGGAAGCCGGCGATACGGTGCAGATCAACCTGCTGCCGGACCGCGACGCCCTGCAGTGGCTGCAACAGCAGCAAGCCGAGCGCGCCAATGCCGAGCTCAAGACCGTGCTGGGCGAGGTGTTCACCCGCAAGCTGGCCAACCTGCTGGCCGAGCAGTGGTTCGAGTCCAGGCCGATGAAGCAGTACACCCCGGCGGAACTGGCACAGATCGCCGAGAAGCTGGCGGCCTGGCAAGTGGTTCCGGCAGGGACCGAGGGCTACCGCACCGCCGAGGTCACCCTCGGTGGGGTGGATACCCGCGAGGTGTCCTCCAAGACCATGGAGTCGCTCAAGAGCCCGGGGCTGTACTTCATCGGCGAGGTGCTCGATGTCACCGGCCACCTGGGCGGTTTCAATTTCCAGTGGGCCTGGGCATCGGCCAACGCTGCGGCGCAGTTCGTGTAGAGTAGAATCCATTCAGCAGCACGGAACGCTTCTTGCTGGTCCGTGCGGCAGAGCCGGCATTGCATGGGGCTGCTTCGCAGCCCATCGCCGGCAAGCCGGCTCCCACAAGGTCCGCGGTGTTGCACAACCTGTGGGCGCCGGTTTGCCGGCGATGGGCGGCCCCAGCTGCACGGCCTCGAAAGCGACTTCATCGATCACCGCCAAGGCCATCATGTCATCGAGCTCGTTCCGCCATTCATTGCGTCGCCTGTGGGGCCAAGACAAGTTCAGCTACAGCATCCGGGTGACGGTCGCCCTCACCGGCAGCCTGGCCCTGTGCTGGTACCAGAACGAGATGGGCCTGCTGATCCCGCTGTTCCTCGGCATCATCGCCAGCGCCCTGGCCGAGACCGACGACAGCTGGCAAGGCCGCCTCAGCGCCCTGGCCGTCACCCTGGTGTGCTTCGCCATCGCCGCGCTGTCGGTCGAGCTGCTGTTCCCCTACCCCTGGATATTCGCCGGCGCCCTGGCCCTGGCGGCCTTCGCCCTGACCATGCTCGGCGCCCTGGGCGAGCGCTATGGCACCATCGCCTCGGCGACACTGATCCTCTCGGTGTACACCATGATCGGCGTGGACCAACGCGGCGGCCAGGTCAGCGACTTCTGGCACGAGCCGATGCTGCTGGTGGCCGGCGCGGCCTGGTATGGCCTGCTTTCGGTGCTGTGGCAGGCGCTGTTCTCCAACCAACCGGTGCAGCAGAGCCTGGCCAAGCTGTTCCTCGAACTGGGCCGCTACCTCAAGCTCAAGGCCAACCTGTTCGAACCGATCCGCAACCTCGACGTGGAAGCTCGGCGCCTGGAGTTGGCCCAGCAGAACGGCAAGGTCGTCGCAGCCCTGAACGCGGCCAAGGAAATCATCCTGCACCGGGTCGGCAACAGCCAGCCGAACGCCAAGGTCAGCCGTTACCTGAAGCTGTACTTCCTGGCCCAGGATATCCATGAGCGGGTCAGCGCCTCGCACTACCCCTACAACGCCCTGGCCGAGGCGTTCTTCCACAGCGACGTGATGTTCCGCTGCCAGCGCCTGCTGCGCCAGCAGGGCTCGGCCTGCCAGCAGTTGGCCCAGTCGATCCGCCTGCGCCAGCCGTTCGTCTACGACACCGGTTTCACCGAAGCCCTGGAGGACCTCGACGCCTCCCTGGAGCACCTGCGCATCCAGAGCAACCCGGCCTGGCGTGGCCTGCTGCGCTCGCTGCGGGCACTGGCGGCGAACCTGGCCACCCTCGACCGCCTGCTCGGCGCCGCCAGCAACCCGGACAGCCTGGCCGACGCCAGCGACAGCAGCCTGCTCGACCGTTCGCCACGCAGCCTCAAGGATGTCTGGAGCCGCCTGCGTACCCAGCTGACCCCGACCTCGCTGCTGTTCCGCCATGCCCTGCGTCTGCCTCTGGCGCTGTCGGTCGGCTACGGCATGGTGCACCTGATCCACCCGACCCAGGGCTACTGGATCATCCTCACCACCCTGTTCGTCTGCCAGCCCAGTTATGGCGCGACACGGCGCAAGTTGGTGCAGCGGATCTTCGGCACGGCGATCGGCCTGACCGTCGGCTGGGCGCTGTTCGACCTGTTCCCCAACCCGGTCATCCAGTCGATGTTCGCCGTGGTCGCCGGGGTGGTGTTCTTCGTCAACCGCACCACCCGCTACACCCTGGCCACCGCGGCGATCACCCTGATGGTGCTGTTCTGCTTCAACCAGATCGGCGACGGCTACGGCCTGTTCCTGCCGCGCCTGTTCGATACCCTGGTCGGCAGCCTGATCGCCATCCTCGCGGTGTTCCTGTTCTTGCCCGACTGGCAGGGCCGGCGCTTGAACAAGGTGCTGGCCAATACCCTGGCCTGCGCCAGCGTCTACCTGCGCCAGATCATGCAGCAGTACGCCCATGGCAAGCGTGACGACCTGGCCTACCGCCTGGCCCGGCGCAATGCCCACAACGCCGATGCAGCACTGTCCACCACCCTGGCCAACATGCTCATGGAGCCGGGGCACTTTCGCAAGGAAGCGGACGTTGGCTTTCGCTTCCTGGTGCTGTCGCACACCCTGCTCAGCTACCTCTCCGGGCTTGGCGCGCACCGCGACACGGCACTGCCGGCCGACGTCCAGGAGCAGTTGATCGACGGTGCCGGCCAGGGCCTGGCCAACAGCCTCGACGAGATCGCCAATGGCCTCGCCGCGCGTTTGCCGGTCGCCATCCACAGCGATGCCGAGGAAGCCCTGGCCGCGACCCTGGAGCAGATGCCCGAAGACCTGGATGAACACCAACGCCTGGTGCAGACCCAATTGGCCCTGATCTGCCGCCAGCTCGGCCCGCTGCGGACCCTGGCGGCACACCTGATCAAGGAAAGCGCGCCGGCCTGAAGCCGTCACGCCTGATCAGAAACCATGCTCGTGCAATAACCGGGCGTAACTGCCGTCAGCTTTCATCGCTGCGATGGCCCGCTCGAAGCGTTCGACGACCTGCGCATGCCCGGGATACTTGAGGCTGACCAGGATATGCAGGCTGTTCTCGCCCAGCGCAGGCTCGACGAACGCAACCGCATCATGCACCGCCGGTGCCTCACGCTGCAGGTGGTAGCGCGCCACGTACTCGTCCTCCACCGCCAGGTCGACCCGCCCTGCCGCCAGCATGCGCACCGCGGACGAGAAGTCGCGCACCGGCACCTTGCGCAGACGGCTATCGCTGTCGAACTCAGGCGAGTAGGCATAGTCGCGCACCACGGCAATGGCGTAGGGGTAGAGGTCGGACAGCTGCTTGTAGCTGAAGGCCGCATCCTGCTGCCTGAGCAGGCGGATGCGGTTGCTCAGGTAGGGCTGGGAGAACTGGCCGACAAGGGTCCGCGAGTCGTTGTACCAGGCATTGACCAGCACATCGTAGCGGCCCTCGCCGATACCCAGCAGGGCCCTGGCCCAGGGTACCTCCTCGACGTCGCAGGCATAGCCGGCACGGGTCAGCGCCGTGGTGACGATATGGGTGGCCAGGCCACCACCGGGCATCGTACTGCCCGTGAAAGGCGGCCAGTTGTCGGCCACCAGGCGCAGCTTCTCGTAACCCGAGGCGCAGGTCGCCAACAGCATGCCCAGCAAACCCAGAACGTGAAGCAGTGGCCGCATGCTCAAGTCCTTTCGCAGTTGAAGACCCACGCCTTTGAAGGCGATCCTCACGACTACAGGTTTTGCAGATTACACAACGGTGGACGCCATCGGCAGCCGACAATAATGTCAATTAGCCTCTAATTTAGCCGATTTCAGGGAAAATACCGGCTTGCCGCGATGCTCAGGCACACGAGGAAAAACCGCCGGCCTGACCATAATGCTGTTCACTTAAGTCTGATGTGACATCGATTGGGGCTGCCTTGCCCGCGAAGGGCCGCAAGGCGGCCCCATTGCTTAAGCGCACAGCATTACCGGCCTGACCAGGCCTTCATGCGATCGCCTCAAGGTACTTGTCCAGCACGATGTTGCGCCCACACAACACCACCGCCACCTTCCTGCCCCGATAGGCCTGCGCCAAATGCTGCATGCCCGCCAGGGCGACACCTGCCGCGCCCTCGATGATCCAGCGTTCGCTGGCGGCAACGTCACGCATGGCCGCCCTGATCTGCTGTTCGCTGACCAGCACGGTGCGGTCCAGCAGTTGCTGGCAGAGGGGGAAGGTGATGCTGTCGGGCTCGACGCCGCCGGCGGTACCGTCGGAGATCGTCGGCGCCTCCTCCATCTCGATGATCCGCCCTTGCTCCAGCGAGCGCTGCAGGGTCGGGGCGTTGGCCGGCCAGCAGCCGATCACTTCCACCGACGGAGCAAGACGCCGCAGAGCGGCGCCAATGCCGCAGATCATGCCGCCACCCCCGACCGCGACGAAGACCGCCGCAAGGTCAGGCGCCTGCTCGAACAGTTCCATGCCGATGGTGCCCTGCCCAGCGATGATGTCGCGGTCGTTGTAGGGCGAGACGAAGGGTTTGCCCTGCAACCGTGCTTGCCTGCCCGCCTCCAGCTCCACGCCCAGCGGGTCCATGTCCAGGCTCACCACCTGCGCGCCCAGCGCACGCATGGCCTCGAGCTTGTAGGGTGAGGCGTCGCGGGTGGTGTAGACCGTCACCGGCACGCCCAGCGTGCGCCCCGCCAGGGCAAGCCCCTGCCCATGGTTGCCCGATGACGCGGTGATCACGCCCAGGCGCCGCTGCGAGGCGTCCAGCAGCCGCAGCTTGTTGCTGGCGCCGCGAAACTTGAAGGAGCCGGTGTGCTGCAGGTGTTCGCACTTGAGGAAGACCTCGCACCCGCTCATGGCCGAAAGTCGGGCGCTGTGCTCGAGCGGCGTCACGGCCACTTGTGGGCGCACTTCACGGTGCGCCTCGGTGATCGCCTGGTACAGCGCATCGAGGTAGGCGTCGTCGACGGTCATTGCAATGCCCCCAGCTTGCGCTTGGAGAGGTTGTTGGCGATGTGCACCACCGTCTGCGTCGAGAGGTCGTGGACCACCACCTCGGCATGGGGGAACAGCAAGGTGGCGATACCGTCGGCCATGGCGGCGTAGTTGCTGAAGCGGGTGGCCTGCCGTCGTGCTGGCATCTGGGGTTTCCTGGAGCGAAGGGTTGCCAATGCTAATCCACCGGGAAAAGCCGTGGAAAGCGGCGCTGCTGCTCAGGGGTACCCCAGCACCTCACGAATGCTGCGCAGGTGCTGGATGATCCACTGCTTGTCGATCGCCCCCCAGTCGAGGATGCGGTAGTGCCCGGCATGATTGCGCGCCCCCACCTGCTGCTCGAACTCGCAGATGATGTCCAGGTCGGCCAGGGCAGCGATGGTGTCCTGAGCGGTGCGCCTGGGCATGCCGGTGGCCTCCATCAGCGCCGGCACGCTGGTGGCGGTCTGGCTGTCGATCAGCCAGGCCACGTACAGGCGGCGGTAGAAACTGCTCTTGGTCTTGCTTACATCCATGCTGCTCGTTCCTCAGGTAATGCCCGGCAGCTCCCGGTAGGTCAGGTAGACGCGCAGGTCGAACTCCAGTTGATGGTAATCCGGTTCCATGTACTGGCAGAGCTGGTAGAACGCCTTGTTGTGATCCCGCTCCTTCAGGTGCGCCAGCTCATGCACCACGATCATGCGCAGGAACTGCGGCGCCGCCTCCTTGAACAACGAGGCGATGCGGATTTCCTTCTTGGCCTTGAGCTTGCCACCCTGGACCCGCGACACCGCGGTGTTCAGGCCCAGGGCACGGTGGGTCAGGTCCAGGCGGTTGTCATAGAGTACCTTGTCCAGGCCCGGTGCGGTGCGCAGGTACTCCTGGCGCAGGTCCTGGGCATAGGCGTACAGCGCCTTGTCGCTCTGCACGTCATGACGGCCGGGATAACGCTGCTGCAGATAGTCGCCCAGGCGGTCGCTGGCGATCATCTGGCGTACCTGTTCCTGCAGATGCGGGGGATAGGCTTGCAGGTAGCGTAGGGCGGTCATGGCGTCGTGTCTGCTGGGGCGATAAGGGATTCTAGCGAATATGCAGCCCGCACTGACCGGCATTTTTTGGCTAGGATGTTCACTCGCCCCCGGTCGACGCCACCGCCATGCCAAAAGTCAGCAAAGTCACCGACCCGTCCTACGAACTGATGGACGACCACGAAGGCCACTCGCTGATCTACCGTCAGCACGGTTTTCCCAGCCCGCTGGTGCGCTGGCACTTCCACAAGGAATACGAGCTGCACCTGATCGTCGCCAGCTCCGGCAAGGTATTCATCGGCGACTATATCGGCAACTTCGCCCCCGACACGCTGTTCCTCACAGGCCCGAACCTGCCGCATAACTGGATCAGCCAGGTCGCCCCCGACGAAGTGGTGAGCAAGCGCGACATGCTGGTCAATTTCACCGACGAGGTGCTCGAGGACGGCAGCAGCGTGTTCTCCGAGCTGAACCAGCTCACGCCACTGCTGGCCAGGGCGCGCTACGGCATCGAATTCCGCGACCCTGCGCTGATCGCCGAAAGCCGGCAGTTGCTGCAACGCATCGCCGACAGCCGTGGCATGACGCGCCTGGGATACTTTTTTATCCTCATGGAACAGCTCGCGGCCTGCGAGGACTACCAACTGCTGTCCACCGTCACCTCCTCGCAGCTGGCCGACGAACACCACGTCGAGCGCATCAACCGGGCCGTGGACTACATCTTCCAGCACTACGCCCAGGACCTCACCCAGAGCGAGGTCGCCGAACACCTGGGAATGACGCCCACCTACTTCTCGCGCTTCTTCAAGCAGGCCGCAGGGCGCGGCTTCGTCGAGTTCGTCAACCGCCTGCGGGTCAGCAAGTCCTGCGAACTGCTGGCCAAGAGCGACCTGCCGGTGACCGAAGTGTGCTTCGAGTCGGGCTTTAGCAACCTGTCGAACTTCAACCGGCGCTTCCAGCAGCTCAAAGGCATGACCCCTTCCGACTACCGCAGCCTGGTGACCCAGCGGCTGACCGAGCAGAACCGGCTCTGAACGAATCCCCGTGCCGCCCAGTGCAAAAAAGTATCAGCCAAAGTGCAGTCGAGGCTTTGTCGGCTCCGCTGCATGGCGGTGTAATCGGCGGCGAGCGACACAAAAACAATAATGTCTCCCGCACCGCCCCCGGTCCGGGAGGGGAGTTCACAGATGAACGACTCGATCAAGGCCTGTGTGGCCGCCGCCTGCCTGAGCCTGCCGCTGTTCGCCCAGGCCGCCGAAACCCTGACCATCGCCACGGTCAACAACAACGACATGATCCGCATGCAGCGGCTGTCCAAGGTGTTCGAGGAGCAGCATCCAGACATCAGGCTCAAGTGGGTGGTGCTCGAAGAGAACGTGTTGCGCCAGCGCTTGACCACCGATATCGCCACCCAGGGTGGGCAGTTCGACGTGCTGACCATCGGCATGTACGAAGCCGCGCTGTGGGGTGCCAAGGGCTGGCTGGAGCCGATGACGAACCTGCCCGCCGACTACGACTTGGACGACGTGTTCCCCTCGGTGCGCGACGGCCTGTCGGTGCAAGGCACCTTGTACGCGCTGCCCTTCTACGCCGAAGCCTCGATCACCTACTACCGCAAGGACCTGTTCCAGCAGGCCGGGCTGGACATGCCCGAGCAGCCGACCTGGACCCAGCTCGCCGGGTTCGCCGCCAAGCTGAACGCCCCCGACCAGGACCAGTACGGCATCTGCCTGCGCGGCAAGGCCGGCTGGGGCGAGAACATGGCCCTGGTCGGCACCGTGGCCAACGCCTTCGGCGCGCGCTGGTTCGACGAGCAGTGGCAACCGCAGTTCAGCGGCGCGCAGTGGAAGAACGCCCTGAACTTCTACGTCGACACCCTGAAGCAGTACGGCCCGCCCGGCGCCTCCAGCAACGGCTTCAACGAAAACCTGGCGCTGTTCAACAGCGGCAAGTGCGCGATCTGGGTCGATGCCAGCGTTGCCGGCTCGTTCGTCACCGACAAGCGCCAGAGCAAGGTCGCCGACCAGGTCGGCTTCACCTTCGCGCCGAAGGAAGTGACCGACAAGGGTGCCTCCTGGCTGTATGCGTGGGCGCTGGCGATTCCCAGCAGTTCCAAGGCCAAGGAGGCGGCGAAGACCTTCAGCACCTGGGCCACCTCCGAGGCATACGGCAAGCTGGTGGCCGACAGGGAAGGCGTGGCCAACGTGCCGCCAGGCACCCGCGCCTCGACCTACAGCGATGCCTATCTGGCGGCCGCGCCCTTCGCCCAGGTGACGCTGGAGTCGCTCAAACGGGTCGACCCGAACCACCCCACCCTCAAGCCGGTGCCTTATGTCGGTATCCAGCTCGTGACCATTCCCGAGTTCCAGGCCATCGGCACGCAGGTCGGCAAGCTGTTCTCCGCCGCCCTGACCGGGCAGATGAAGGTCGACCAGGTGCTCGCCGCCGCCCAGCAATCCACCGCCCGCGAGATGAAACGCGCCGGTTATCCCAAGTAACCCGCCCCTGACCGTTGCCGCGCCGCTACCGGCGCGGTGGCTGGCCGCTCGCCCTCTTTCGATGCACACGGAGTCGCCATGAACACTTCGGCCCTCGATACCCCGACCCTCGCCGCCACGCGCCCCGGCAAACGCCGTGTCGGCCCTGGCTGGTTCCTGGTCAGCCCCTCGGTGGCGCTGCTGCTGTTGTGGATGATCGTCCCCCTGGGCATGACCCTGTATTTTTCGTTGATCCGCTACAACCTGCTGTACCCTGGCGAGAACGCATTCGTCGGCCTGGAGAACTTCAGCTTCTTCGTCACCGACGCCGGCTTCTTGCCCGGCGCCCTGAACACCTTGACGCTGGTCGGGAGCGTGCTGGCGATCAGCGTGGTGTTCGGCGTGCTCATCGCCGCGTTGCTGGAGGCGGGTGAATTCTGGGGCCGGGGCGTGGTGCGGGTGCTGCTGATCTCGCCGTTCTTCATCATGCCCACGGTCAGCGCGCTGCTGTGGAAGAACCTGATCTTCCACCCGGTGTCGGGCATTCTCGCCGCCGTGTGGCGCCTGTTCGGCGCCCAGCCGGTGGACTGGCTGGCGCATTATCCACTGCTGTCGATCATCCTGATCGTCTCCTGGCAGTGGCTGCCGTTCGCCATCCTGATCCTGATGACCGCCATGCAATCCCTCGATCAGGAGCAGAAGGAAGCCGCGCGCCTGGACGGCGCCGGCCCGCTGGCCATTTTCTGGCACCTGACCCTGCCGCACCTGGCGCGGCCCATCGCCGTGGTGGTGATGATCGAGACGATCTTCCTGCTCTCGGTGTTCGCCGAGATCTTCACCACCACCAGCGGCGGCCCCGGCTACGAGTCCACCAACCTCGCCTACCTGATCTACAACCAGGCACTGCTGCAGTTCGATGTCGGCATGGCATCGGCCGGTGGCCTGATCGCCGTGCTGATCGCCAACATCGCCGCCATCGTGCTGGTGCGGATGATCGGCAAGAACCTCACCGAGCGCAGCTGAGGAGCCCGCCATGCTGACACTCAAGCAAACCCGTCGCCTGCGCGATGCATCGATCGGCCTGTTGTGCTGGGGCATCGCCCTGGTGATCTTCTTCCCGATCTTCTGGATGCTGCTGACCAGCTTCAAGACCGAGCTCGACGCATTCGCCACGCCGCCGCAGTTCCTCTTCCAGCCGACCCTGGAGAACTACCTGCACATCAACGAGCGCAGCGACTACTTCGCCTATGCCTGGAACTCGGTGCTGATTTCCTTCTCCGCCACCTTGCTGTGCATGCTGATCGCGGTGCCCGCCGCCTACTCCATGGCCTTCTTCGAGACGCGCCACACCAAGCGCACGCTGCTCTGGATGCTGTCGACCAAGATGCTGCCGCCGGTCGGGGTGCTGATGCCGATCTACCTGCTGGCCAAGCAGTTCGGCCTGCTCGACTCGCGCCTGGCGCTGGTCATCGTCTACACCCTGATCAACCTGCCGATCGTGGTCTGGATGGTGTACACCTACTTCAAGGACATCCCCGTCGACATCCTCGAAGCGGCACGCCTGGACGGCGCCGGTACCTGGCAGGAAATCATCCGCGTGCTGCTGCCGATCGCCCGTGGCGGCCTGGCCTCGACCCTGCTGCTGTCGCTGATCCTGTGCTGGAACGAGGCCTTCTGGTCGCTCAACCTGACCTCCTCGGCCGCCGCCCCGCTGACCGCGCTGGTCGCCTCCTATTCAAGCCCCGAAGGCCTGTTCTGGGCCAAGCTCTCGGCCGTTTCCACCCTGGCCTGCGCACCGATCCTGATCTTCGGCTGGATCAGCCAGAAGCAACTGGTCCGCGGCCTGTCCTTCGGCGCCGTGAAATGAATCGCCCGTTCTCCCCTAATGTTCCCGGCCAACGCGGAGGTAACTCGACATGGCTGACCTGAAGATCCGCAACCTGCAAAAAGGCTTCGATGGGCACGCCATCATCAAGGGCATCGACCTGGACGTGCGCGACCGCGAGTTCGTCGTGTTCGTCGGCCCGTCCGGCTGCGGCAAGTCGACCCTGCTGCGGCTGATCGCCGGCCTTGAGGAGGTCAGCAGCGGCAGCATCACCCTCGATGGCCTCGACATCACCGACACCGCCCCGGCCAAGCGCGACCTGGCCATGGTGTTTCAGACCTACGCGCTCTACCCGCACATGACCGTGCGCAAGAACCTGTCGTTCGCCCTGGACCTGGCGGGCGTGGACAAGCGCGACGTGGCCGCCAAGGTGGACAACGCCGCGCGCATCCTCGAGCTGCAGCCACTGCTCGAACGCAAGCCACGCCAGCTCTCCGGTGGCCAGCGCCAGCGAGTGGCGATCGGCCGGGCGATCGTGCGTAACCCGAAGATCTTCCTGTTCGACGAGCCGCTGTCGAACCTCGACGCGGCGCTGCGGGTGCAGATGCGCCTGGAGCTGGCGCGCCTGCACCAGGAACTGGCCGCGACCATGATCTACGTGACCCACGACCAGGTCGAGGCGATGACCCTGGCCGACAAGGTGGTGGTGCTCAACGGCGGGCGCATCGAGCAGGTCGGCTCGCCCCTGGAGCTCTACCACCACCCGGCCAACCTGTTCGTCGCAGGCTTCCTCGGCACGCCGAAGATGGGCTTCTTGCGCGGGCACCTGAGCCGCCACCAAGGCAACCAATGCGAGGTCGCCCTCGAGTGCGGCACACGCGTCGCCCTGCCCTTGTGCGTGGGCGAGCTGCCGACCGGCAGCCAGGTGACACTGGGCATCCGCCCCGAACACCTGAACATCACCCGCAGCGGGCACGGCGCCCTGGGTTCGCTGCAGGTCACCGCCGATGTCAGCGAACGCCTGGGCAGCGACAGCTACTGCCATGTGCGTACCGCCTCCGCCGAGATGCTCACCGTGCGCGTGCGCGGCGACTTCGCGCCAGCCTTCGGCGAGCAACTGGAACTGAACTTCGACCCGGGGCACTGCCACCTGTTCGACAGCCACGGCCAGGCCCTCGACAAACGCCTGCAACAGGTGGCCTGAAGCCGCCTTCCAAGGATGTTCAAGATGAAACTCAACCAGCACAACCTCGGCCTGCTGGCGACCACGGTCGCCTGTCCTTCCTATGATCCGGCGCACTTGCGTCAGGGCATCGTGCACATCGGCGTCGGCGGCTTCCACCGTGCCCACCAGGCCGCCTACACCGACGCCCTGATGAACCGTGGCGAGGGCCTCGACTGGGCCATCTGCGGCGTTGGCCTGCGCAGCGAGGATCGCGCCATGCGTGATGCCCTGGCCGCGCAGGACCACCTCTACACCTTGTTCGAGCTGGGCGACCAGGCCGACACCGACGTGCGCGTGATCGCCGCCATCAACGGCATGCTGCTGGCCGAAGATGGCGCCGAGGCGCTGCTGGCCAAGCTGGCCGAGCCTGCCATCCGCATCGTCTCGCTGACCATCACCGAGGGCGGCTACTGCATGGACGACAGCACCGGCGAGTTTCGCGCCGACCTGCCGCAGATCCAGCACGACCTGGCCAATCCGCAGGCACCGCGCAGTGTCTTCGGCTTTCTCTGCGAAGCGCTGCGCCGCCGCCGTGCAGCCGGGGTGGGGGCATTCACGGTGATGTCGTGCGACAACCTCCCGCACAACGGCGAGGTGACACGCAAGGCGCTGCTGGCCTTCGCCCATCACCTCGACCCCGACCTGGCCCAGTGGATCGACGGCAACGTGAGTTTCCCCAACGCCATGGTCGACCGCATCACGCCGATGACCAGCAGCGCCCACCGCGTGGCGCTGGCCGAACGGCATGGCATCGAGGATGCCTGGCCGGTGGTCTGCGAACCCTTCGTGCAGTGGGTGCTGGAAGACAAGTTCGTCGCCGGGCGCCCGGCCTGGGAACAGGTTGGCGTACAGTTCACCGACGATGTCACGCCCTACGAACAGATGAAGATCAAGCTGCTCAACGGCAGCCACCTGGCCCTGACCTACCTGGGCTTCCTGCAGGGCTACCGCTTCGTCCACGAAACCCTGGCCGACCCGCTGCTGCGCCGCTACGTGCGCACCTTCATGGACCGGGACGTGACCCCGCAGCTCGCGCCAGTGCCTGGTATCGACCTGGAATGCTACAAGGACAGCCTGGCCGAGCGCTTCGCCAACCGCGCCATCGCCGACCAACTGGAGCGGGTGTGCTCGGACGGCTCGTCGAAGTTTCCCAAGTTCATCGTGCCCACCGCCAATCGCCTGATCGCCGACGGCCAGCCGCTGGAGCGCGTGGCCCTGGTGGTGGCGGCCTGGGCGCTGTACCTGCGCGGGGTGGACGAGAACGGCACGACCTATGCGATTCCCGACCCGCGCGCCTCGGACTGCCAGGCCCGCGCCGTGCAACGCGATGGGCTGGCCGCCAGGGTGCTGGGCGACGAAGCGATCTTCGGCACGCTGATACCGGCCTCCAAGGCCTTCGTCGCGGCGTTCGAGCGGATGTACGACAGCTTGCGCGAATTCGGCGTGAGCGAAACCCTGCGCCGAGTACTCGGCGACTGAACCCGGAGCACGACGACATGGACGGACTGTTCCTCGGCATCGATTGCGGCACCCAAGGCACCAAGGCTTTGGTGCTGGACGCCGGCAGCGGCCACGTGCTCGGCCTGGGCAGCGCCGCGCATCAGCCACCGCAGGGCACTGGCGGACGCCGGGAACAGGACCCCGGCGACTGGCTGGCCGCCCTGCGTACCGCCGTGGGCGGTGCCTTGCGTGAAGCGGGCGTGAGCGGCAAGGCAATCCGTGGGCTGGCGGTGTCCGGCCAGCAGCACGGGCTGGTGCTGCTCGACGCCCAGGGCCAGGTGCTGCGTCCGGCCAAGCTGTGGTGCGATACCCAGAGCACGCCGGAAAACCTCGAACTGCTCGAGGCCCTCGGCGGCGCCCCGGGTTCGCTGGAGCGACTGGGGCTGGTGATCGCGCCGGGCTACACGGTGTCCAAGCTGCTGTGGAGCAAACGCCGCTTCCCCGAACTGTTCGAACGCGCCGCCCATATCCTGCTGCCCCACGACTACCTCAATCACTGGCTGACCGGCCGCGCCTGCAGCGAACCCGGCGATGCGTCGGGCACCGGCTACTACGATGTGCGCCGCCGGGCCTGGGCAGCCGATGTGCTGCAACTGATCGAACCGGGCGAGCGCTTGCTGGCAGCGCTGCCCGAACTGGTCGAGCCCGGTGACTGCATCGGCACGCTGCGCACGCAGGCCGCCGAGCTGCTCGGCCTCAGCCCCCAGGCCTGGGTGGCCAGTGGTGGTGGCGACAACATGCTCGGGGCCATCGGCACCGGCAATATCCACCCCGGCATGATCACCCTCAGCCTGGGCACCTCTGGCACCCTGGCGGCCCACGCCGATCATCCGCTGGTCACACAGGGCGAGGTAGCGACGTTCTGTGCCTCGAGCGGTGGCTGGCTGCCGCTGATCTGCACGATGAACCTGACCAGCGCCTGTGGCCTGGTGCAGGCGCTGCTGCAACTGGATCGGGAGCACTTCGCCCAGCTCGCCGGGCAGGCGCCGATCGGCGCCGAAGGCTTGCTCATGCTGCCGTTCTTCGACGGCGAACGGGTGCCCGCGTTGCCCGACGCCAGCGCCAGCCTGCACGGCATGACCAGCAACAACCTGACCCGCGCCAATCTCTGCCGGGCAGTGCTGGAGGGCACCTGCTTCAGCCTGCGCCTTGGCCTGGACCTGCTGCGCGCCAGCGGCCTGCCAGGCGAAGAGATCCGCCTGGTCGGCGGCGCGGCGAAAAGCCCGCTGTGGCGCCAGGTGCTCGCCGACCTGCTCGGCCTGCCGGTGGTCTGTCCCCGGCAGACCGAAGCCGCTACCCTTGGCGCGGCGATCCAGGCCGCCTGGAGCCTGGGCCGCCAGCAGGGCGATGGCGACAGCCTGGATGCCTTGTGCCAGCGCTGCGTGAGCCTCGACGAGCGCACCCGCACGGTGCCACGGCCCGCTCAGCAGGCCGCTTATGAAATGGCCTACCAACGTTACCGGGAGCATCTACCTGGACGCTGATCGCAGGCCCCTTTCCCCTCTTTCGTGTCGGAGAGCACTTCATGTACCTGGTCTGTGGCGAAGCCTTGTTCGATGTCTTCAGCCTGGAAAACGCCCCTCGCAGCGGCGAACTGGGCTTCACCGCGATCGCTGGCGGCTCGCCGTTCAACGTCGCCGTCGGCCTGCGTCGGCTGGGCGCAGAGGCGGCGCTGTTCGGTGGGTTGTCCAGTGACTACCTGGGTGAGCGCCTGCGCCGCGTGCTGGAAGAGGAGCACGTGGACTGCCGCTTCCTGGTCCCCAGCGACGCGCCCACTACCCTGGCCATGGTGGGCCTGGATGCAAAGGGAGCGGTGCAGTACCAGTTCCGCGGCGAAGGTTGTGCCGACCGGCAGGTTCGCCTCGAGCATCTACCGGCGCTGGACAAGCGGGTGCGCGGCCTGCATGTGGGCTCCTACACCCTGGTGGTGACGCCGGTGGCCGAAACGCTGCTGGCGCTGGTGCAACGCGAAAGCCACCGACGCTTCATCAGCCTCGACCCCAACGTACGCCTCAACCCGCAACCGGATGTACAGCGTTGGCGGCACCAGGTCGAAGCCTTCGCCCGCCATGCCCACCTCATCAAGGTCAGCGAGGAAGACCTGGCCCTGCTCTACCCGACCCGTTCTCCCGCAGAGGTGGCGCGTGGCTGGCTCAACGAGCGCTGCCGGCTGGTGTTCATCACCCACGGGGGCAACGGTGCCAGCGTGCATTGTGCGCATGGCTCCTGGGCACGGCCCGCCGACACTTCGCGGGAGGTGCGTGACACAGTCGGTGCGGGCGATACCTTCCAGGCCGCGGTGCTCGCCTACCTCGCCCGCCTCGGTGCGGACAGCGCCGAGGGGCTGGCGGCCCTGGAACGGGAAACGATCGACGGGATACTCACCTTCGCCATCCGCGCGGCCGCCATCACCTGTTCGCGAACCGGCCCGCAACTGCCCTTCGCCCATGAGCTGGCTAGCGCCCCCGCCATGGACAGCGCGCCGGAGCAGCCCCTGCTTCGTTGGCAGGCATCGGCCGCCCCCTCAGGTGGCGGTCGAGCTTGAGGTCGAGCATCAACTGCGAATGGGGCCGACCAGTGAGTTGCGGGTCATGGAACCGGTACTGCTGGCGCCCGTCGCGCTTGGCCGCGTACATCGCGGCATCGGCAGCACGCAGCAACCCTTCGACAGTGACGCCGCAGTCCGCAGAGGTGGCGATGCAGATACTGACGCCAAGGCTCATGCCAAACCCGTCCAGTTGCGGGTGGCTGGCCATGCGTTCGAGCAGCCGCTCGGCAAAGCGCCCGGCCAACGCCGGGTCGGGCAAGTCCCCGAACAAGGCAATGAACTCATCGCCGCCCATGCGCGCCAGCATGGCGTGGCCGCCCAGGCAATCCTCGAGCTGTTCGGCGACCCAACGCAGCACCTGGTCGCCAGCCTCGTGACCGAGCGAGTCGTTGATCCGCTTGAAGCCGTCCAGGTCCATGTACATCAGGGCCTGAACCTTGCCCTGGCACTCGTTGCGCAACAGTGCCCCTTCGGCAGCCTGGTAGAAACCACGGCGGTTGAGCAGGCCGGTGAGCGGATCGGTGACCGCTTGGTACTCCAGTTGCTGGTGCAGGGTACGCACCACCGACATGTCCAGCACCGTGATCACCATGGCCCGCTGCTCCGCAGGCAACGGCGCACAGGAAAGAGCGACGGGGATCGACTGGCCATCGAGGGTACGCAGGCAGGCATCGTGCAGGCGCATGATCCGCCGCTCCAGGTAGGCGTGGTGGAAGTCCGAATCGCACCAGTGGCTGGCGCCTGGCAGCTGGACCAGTTCCAGCACGGGAACGCCTTGCAGCTTTCCCTGCGGGGCGGCCAGCAGCCGTGAGAGGGCCGGGTTGGCAAAGGCGATGATGCCCGCCTCGTCCACCACCAGGATGCCCTCGGCGGCGTTGTCCAGGATCGAGGCGTTGAACGCCCTGGCCGACTCCAGTTCGCGGGTCAGGCACTGCAGCAAGCGCCGGTTGCGCTGATGCTCCAGCAATGCCTGGACCTTGGGCTTGAGGATCTGCGGGTCGAAGGGCTTGAACAGGTAGTCCACCGCGCCGATGGCATAGCCCTCGAGCACGGCGGCCTCGGATTGCTTGGCGCTAAGGAAGATGATCGGAATCAGGCGCGTGCGCTGGCTACCGCGCATCAGGCGGGCGACCTCGAAACCGTCCATGCCGGGCATGCACACATCCAGCAAGACCAAGTCCACATCGTGCTGCAGCAGGGCATCCAATGCCTCCCTGCCCGAGCCAGCCGTCAATATGCGCCGATCGTGCCGCGCCAGCAGGGCTTGCATGCTGGTCAGGTTCTGCGGGTAGTCGTCGACAACCAGCAGAACGGATTGGCCGTCCGGGGTCTGGGGGTGAGCTCCATCCATGCCGCGTCTCTTGTAAGGGGGATTCCGTCTGAGATTGGATCCGATTGATTACTCTAGACTCGGCCTTGCAGGAAGCAATGAAATCAGATCGCTATCAGCTAACAAAAGTACGATGAGCCGACTAACGGTCATGGCCCGTTCCTGGGGCTGCCTCGCAGTCCCCATGCACGCACAAAAAAAACCCGCATCACTGCGGGTTTTTTTCGTTGCGAAGGCCGGATCAGTTGATCTTGGCAGCCAACTCGCCCTTGGCGTAGCGCTGGAACATGCCTTCCAGGGAGATCGGCTTGATCTTCGAGGCGTTGCCGGCAGTGCCGAAGGCTTCGTAGCGGGCGATGCAGATGTCACGCATGGCTTCGATGGTCTTGGCGAAGTACTTGCGCGGGTCGAACTCGGACTTGTTCTGCTCCAGGAAGCGACGGATCGCGCCAGTGGAGGCCAGGCGCAGGTCGGTGTCGATGTTCACCTTGCGCACGCCGTGCTTGATGCCCTCGACGATCTCCTCGACCGGTACGCCGTAGGTTTCCTTGATGTCACCACCGAACTCGTTGATGATCGCCAGCCAGTCCTGCGGGACCGAGGAAGAACCGTGCATCACCAGGTGGGTATTGGGGATGCGCTTGTGGATTTCCTTGATGCGGTCGATGGCCAGGATGTCGCCGGTCGGCGGCTTGGTGAACTTGTAGGCGCCGTGGCTGGTGCCGATGGCGATCGCCAGGGCGTCGACCTGGGTCTTCTTGACGAAGTCGGCGGCCTCTTCCGGGTCGGTCAGCATCTGGCTGTGATCCAGGATACCTTCGGCGCCGACACCGTCTTCCTCACCGGCCTGGCCGGTTTCCAGGCTGCCCAGGCAGCCCAGCTCGCCTTCCACGGACACGCCGCAGGCATGGGCGAACGCCACGGTCTGCTGGGTCACACGGACGTTGTAGTCGTAGTCCGACGGGGTCTTGCCGTCTTCGCGCAGGGAACCGTCCATCATCACCGAGCTGAAGCCCAGCTGGATGGAGCGCTGGCACACGTCCGGGCTGGTGCCGTGGTCCTGGTGCATGCACACCGGGATGTGCGGGAATTCTTCGATCGCCGCCAGGATCAGGTGGCGCAGGAAGGGGGCACCGGCGTACTTGCGGGCACCGGCCGAGGCCTGGACGATGACCGGGGAGTCGGTCTTGTCGGCGGCTTCCATGATGGCGCGCATCTGCTCGAGGTTGTTGACGTTGAAAGCCGGAACGCCGTAGCCGAACTCGGCGGCGTGGTCCAGCATCTGGCGCATGCTAATGAGTGCCATTGTGTATCTCTCTCCCGACAAGCGTCGTTGTTTCGTGCAAGCCTGCCGCAGGGGCGGTTGCTGTTCAAGTAGTGTGGGCCATCATCGCGGCCCGGCCAGTCACGGTGCCTTGCAGCCCCGCCCTATCAGATCGTTGGTCGCCACCCAGTACAGCAGGCCTTCGTCGCCCTTGGTGTGGAAAGCCAGCACCCCGTCACTGTACAGCGCGCCGGAGGCGCCCGGCTCGGACGTTAGACGGTAGACCTGGTCGCCACCGCCCAGGCGCACGTCGACCGCATCCTGCGTGGCGTTGGCGAAGCGCCAGAGCACTTCGGCCTGGCTGTCGCAGACCCAACGGGTCCAGTTGTCCGCCGGGGCGGGTTGCGCCGGCTGCAGCAACGAGCATCCTGCCAGTGTCGCCAGGGCCATCGAGGCCATCAGCGCTTTCATTCGATATCCCCGCGAAGGGCCGCACAGCGGCCCCTTCTTCAAGACCACAAAACAACCGCCAGGTTGCCAGGTACCCGATCAAGGGCATCCCGGCGCCTTGCGCTGGTGCTCGTCGTCGTATTTTTCCAGGCCCTCCGGGCCCAGGCGCTTGTTGATCACCGGTACCGTCTCCGCCTGCCACTGGGACTGGTAGCAGCCGCCGGCAGGTGGCTGCGACGGCTCGGTATCCTGGCCCTTGTTGCTGGAGCAGGCGCCCAGCGACAGGGCCACGATCATCCACGGCAATTGCTTGACCATCAGGCCGCTCCCTTTGCCAGGCGCCTTCGTTCTCAGGCCTTGGCCCGTTCTTCCAGGATTGCCACGGCGGGCAGGACCTTGCCTTCGACGAATTCGAGGAACGCACCGCCACCGGTAGAAATGTAGGAGATATTGGCACCGACGCCATACTTGTCGATGGCCGCCAGGGTGTCGCCGCCACCGGCGATGGAGAACGCGGCGCTGTCGGCGATGGCCTTGGCCAGCACCTTGGTGCCGTTGCCGAACTGGTCGAACTCGAACACACCGACCGGGCCGTTCCACAGGATGGTCTGCGACGACTTAAGCAGCTCGGCGAACTGTGCGGCGGTCTGCGGGCCGATGTCCAGGATCATGTCGTCATCGGCCACCTCGGCGATGGCCTTGACGGTGGCCTCGGCGCTCTCGGCGAACGCCTTGGCGACCACTACGTCGACCGGCAGCGGCACGCTGACCTTGGCGGCGATGGCCTTGGCCGTCTCGACCAGGTCAGGCTCGTACAGCGACTTGCCGACCTTGTGGCCTGCGGCGGCGAGGAAGGTGTTGGCGATGCCGCCACCGACGATCAACTGGTCGCAGACGCTGCTCAAGCTGTTGAGCACATCCAGCTTGGTGGACACCTTGGAGCCGGCGACGATCGCCGCCATCGGCTTGGCCGGGGCCTTCAGGGCCTTGCCCAGGGCGTCCAGTTCGGCGGCCAGCAGCGGGCCGGCCGCGGCGATCTTGGCGAACTTGGCCACACCATGGGTGGAGCCCTCGGCGCGGTGGGCAGTACCGAAGGCGTCCATGACGAACACATCGCACAGGGCGGCGTACTTCTGCGCCAACTCGTCGGCGTTCTTCTTCTCGCCCTTGTTGAAGCGCACGTTCTCGAACAGCACCAGGTCGCCAGCCTTGACCTCGACGCCATCCAGGTAGTCGGCGACCAGCGGTACGTCGCGGCCCAGTGCCTTGGCCAGGTAGTCGGCGACCGGCTTGAGGCTGTTCTCGGCGGAGAACTCACCCTCGGTCGGACGGCCCAGGTGCGAGCAGACCATTACCGCCGCACCCTTCTCCAGGGCCAGCTTGATGGTCGGCAGCGCAGCCTGGATACGCGCGTCGCTGGCTACCACACCGTCCTTCACGGGGACGTTGAGGTCTTCGCGGATCAGTACGCGCTTACCTTGCAGGTCGAGGTCGGTCATCTTCAACACGGTCATGAATGCAGTCCTTCAGGGCTGTTTGGTGCGGGTTTGGTGGACGACGTGCAGGAAATGGTCGGCAACGTCGAGCATACGGTTGGCGAACCCCCATTCGTTGTCGAACCAGGCCAGCAGGTTCACCAGGCGGGGGCCTGAGACACGGGTCTGGCTGGCATCGACGATCGCCGAATGCGGGTCATGGTTGAAATCACAGCTGGCGTGCGGCAGTTCGGTGTAGGCCAGCAAGCCTTTCAACGGGCCGTCCAGCGCCGCCTCGCGCAACACCCGGTTGACCTCAGCCGCGCTGGTGTCGCGGGCGGTCTGCAGGGTGATGTCCAGGCACGACACGTTGACGGTCGGCACGCGTACGGCTTTGGCCTGGATTCGCCCGGCAAGTTCCGGAAGCAGGCGCTCGATGCCCCGCGCAAGGCCGGTGGACACCGGGATCACCGACTGGAAGGCCGAGCGCGTGCGGCGCAGGTCTTCGTGGTGGTAGGCATCGATCACCGGCTGGTCGTTCATCGCCGAGTGGATGGTGGTGATCGACACGTACTCGATACCGAATGCCTGGTCGAGCACGCGCAGCAGCGGCACGCCGCAGTTGGTGGTGCAGGAGGCGTTCGACACCAGGCGCTCGCTGCCGTCCAGGCAACCCTGGTTGATGCCGTAGACCACCGTGGCATCCACGTCCGCCTCGCTGGCCATCGGTTGGGAGAACAGTACCCGTGGCGCACCGGCATCGAGGAAGCGCTGGCCATCGGCACGGGTGTGGTAGGCGCCGGAGCACTCCAGCACCAGGTCGATACCCAGGGCGGCCCAGTCGATGCCTTCCGGGCTTGCGCTGCGCAGCACCTTCACGCAGTCGCCGTTGATGTGCAGGCAATCGCCGTCGACCTTCACCTCGCCGGGGAAACGCCCGTGGGTGGAGTCGAAGCGAGTCAGGTATTCGAGGCTGGCCTGATCGGCCAAATCGTTCAGCGCAACGATCTCGAAGCCGGCATCCGCCCCTCGCTCGAACAGTGCGCGCAAGACACAGCGGCCGATGCGGCCGTATCCGTTGAGTGCAACTTTGTAGGGACGCTGGTGGGGCATGAACAGGCTCACGAACTAGTGCGTTGTCTGGGCAGGCCAATGGGGCCGCTGCACGGCCCATCGCGGGCAAGCCCGCTCCCACAGGTTCACGCGATACCTGTGGGAGCGGGCTTGCCCGCGAAAAGGCCGGTACAGCCTCACCGACCGATCAGTCTTCCAGCAGCTCTTCGGCAGTACCCAGGATGTTCTCCAGGGTGAAGCCGAACGCTTCGAACAGCGCACCGGCCGGAGCCGATTCGCCGTAGGTGGTCATGCCGATGATACGGCCTTCGAGGCCCACGTACTTGTACCAGAAGTCCGCATGGGCCGCTTCGATGGCGATGCGCGCGCCCACCTCGACCGGCAGTACCGACTGTTTGTAGGCGGCATCCTGGGCATCGAACACGCTGGTGCATGGCATGGATACCACGCGCACCTTGCGGCCCTGCTCGGTCAGCGTGGCATGCGCCTGGACCGCCAGCCCCACTTCCGAACCGGTGGCGATCAGGATCAGCTCAGGCTCGCCGGCGCAGTCCTTGAGGACGTAGCCACCACGGGCGATGTCGGCGATCTGCTGGGCGTCGCGCTCCTGGTGCTGCAGGTTCTGGCGCGAGAAGATCAGCGCCGACGGGCCGTCCCGGCGCTCCAGGGCGCTCTTCCAGGACACGGCCGACTCGACCGCATCGGCCGGGCGCCAGGTGTCCAGGTTCGGCGTGCTGCGCAGGGCGGTCAGTTGCTCGATCGGCTGGTGGGTCGGGCCGTCCTCGCCCAGGCCGATGGAGTCGTGGGTGTAGACGTGGATCACGCGCTGTTTCATCAGCGCCGACATGCGCACCGCGTTGCGCGCGTATTCCATGAACATCAGGAAGGTCGCGCCGTACGGCACCAGGCCGCCGTGCAGGGCGACGCCGTTCATGATGGCGGTCATGCCGAACTCGCGCACGCCGTAGAACACGTAGTTGCCGCTGGCGTCATCGGCCTCGACGCCCTTGCAGCCTTTCCACAGGGTCAGGTTGGAGCCGGCCAGGTCGGCCGAACCACCGAGGAACTCGGGCAGCAGCGGGCCGAAGGCGTTCAGGGTGTTCTGGCTGGCCTTGCGGCTGGCGATGGTCTCGCCCTTGGCGGCGACTTCGTTGATGTAGGCCTGGGCCTTCTCGGCGAAATCGGCTGGCAACTCGCCGCTCTGGCGGCGTTGGAACTCGGCGGCCAGCTCAGGGTAGGCCTTGGCGTAGGCGTCGAAGCGCAGGTTCCAGTCGGCCTCGAGCTTGGCGCCGGCGGCCTTGGCGTCCCACTCGGCGTAGATCTCGGCAGGGATCTCGAACGGGCCGTGGTTCCAGTTCAGTTCCTTGCGCGCCAGGGCGATCTCGTCGTTGCCCAGCGGCGCGCCGTGGCAGTCTTCCTTGCCCTGCTTGTTGGGCGAGCCGAAGCCGATGATGGTCTTGCAGCAGATCAGGGTCGGCCGGTCGCTCTTGCGCGCGGTCTCGATCGCCATCTTGATCTCGTCGGCGTCATGGCCGTCGACGTTGCGGATCACCTGCCAGTTGTAGGCCTCGAAACGCTTCGGCGTGTCGTCGGTGAACCAGCCGTGAACCTCGCCATCGATGGAGATGCCGTTGTCGTCGTAGAAGGCGATCAGCTTGTTCAGGCCCAGGGTGCCGGCCAGCGAGGCGACTTCGTGGGAAATGCCTTCCATCATGCAGCCATCACCGAGGAACACGTAGGTGTTGTGGTCGACGATGGTGTGGCCGTCACGGTTGAACTGGGCGGCCAGCACCTTCTCCGCCAGGGCGAAGCCCACGGCGTTGGCCAGGCCCTGGCCCAGCGGGCCGGTGGTGGTCTCGACGCCCGCGGTGTAGCCGTACTCCGGGTGGCCCGGGGTGCGGCTGTGCAGTTGGCGGAAGGCCTTGAGGTCGTCGATCGACAGGTCGTAGCCGGTCAGGTGCAGCAGCGAATAGATCAGCATCGAGCCGTGGCCGTTGGACAGCACGAAGCGATCGCGGTCGGCGAATTTCGGGTTGCTCGGGTTGTGCTTCAGGTAGTCGCGCCAAAGCACTTCGGCGATATCCGCCATGCCCATGGGGGCACCTGGGTGGCCGCTGTTGGCCTTTTGCACGGCATCCATGCTGAGGGCACGAATGGCGTTGGCACGTTCACGACGGCTGGGCATCGCTGAGTCTCCTGGGGCTTGAATAAGGTAGTGGAACGAAAAAAGGCGGCCATTTTCGCCCACAGGCGGGTCCGGGGGCAAACTTTTCCAGCCACGAATCCAGCCACGAGTGACGAGCTTCAAGCTACAAAGGGAGGCAGAGCGGTGATCGGCCCGCTTTATCGCTCGCAGCGTGGCTGCTCGAAGCTTACAGCTCATCGGCAATATCAAAACTTTTTGATATTGCTATTGCGACGACAGCATCCCCTGTCTAGACTGCCGCCTCATGAACCTACGTGCGCCCTCGGCAGACCACCAGCGAAGCGACGAACTGGCCGCCCTGTGCAAGGCCGGTGGCGACCCCTTGCGCCTGAACGTGCTGCGCGCCCTGGCCAGCGATTCGTTCGGCGTGCTGGAGTTGGCGCAGATCTTCGGCATCGGCCAGTCGGGCATGAGCCACCACCTCAAGGTGCTCGCCCAGGCCGATCTGGTGGCCACCCGCCGCGAAGGCAACGCGATCTTCTATCGCCGCGCCCTGCCCGATAGCCTGCGCCTGGGCGGCCGCCTGCACGCGGCACTGCTCGAGGAGGTCGACGGCCTGGCCCTGGCGCAGGACGTGCAGGCGCGCATCGCCCAGGTACAGCAGCGCCGGGCGGCCACCAGCCAGGATTTCTTCCTGCGCGTGGAAGAGAAGTTCCGCGCCCAGCAAGACCTGATCGCCGGCCTGCCGCAGTACCGCGAGAGCCTGCTGGCCCTGCTCGACAAGCTCAGCTTCGCGCCGACGGCCAGCGCACTGGAGGTCGGCCCGGGCGACGGCGGTTTCCTGCCGGACCTGGCGCGGCGCTTCGCCCAGGTCACGGCGCTGGACAACAGCCCGACCATGCTCGAGCTGGCACGCCAGGTCTGCCAGCGCGAAGGCCTGGACAATGTAACCCTGCAGTTGGCCGATGCACTGGGTGCAACGGATGTGGAAGCCGACTGCGTTGTGCTGAACATGGTCCTGCACCACTTCAGCGACCCGGCCCTGGCCCTGCGCCTGCTGGCCAAACGGGTGAAGGCCGGCGGCAGCCTGCTGATCACCGAGTTGTGCAGCCATGACCAGGGGTGGGCGCGGGAAGCCTGCGGCGACCTCTGGCTGGGCTTCGAGCAGGACGACCTGGCCCGTTGGGCCAATGTTGCGGGGCTGGCACCCGGGGACAGCCTCTACGTGGGCTTGCGTAACGGTTTCCAGATCCAGGTCCGCCATTTCCAGCGGGCCACTGGCGACACTCACCATCGGTAAATTTTAGGAACCCGTCGAGATGAGCGAATACTCCCTTTTCACCTCCGAGTCCGTGTCCGAAGGGCATCCGGACAAGATCGCCGACCAGATTTCGGACGCGGTCCTTGATGCAATCATTGCCCAGGACAAGTATGCCCGCGTGGCCTGCGAAACCCTGGTCAAGACCGGTGTCGCCATCATCGCCGGCGAAGTGACCACCTCCGCCTGGGTCGACCTGGAGGAACTGGTGCGCAAGGTCATCATCGACATCGGCTACAACAGCTCCGAGGTCGGTTTCGACGGCGCCACCTGCGCGGTGATGAACATCATCGGCAAGCAGTCCGTGGACATCGCCCAGGGCGTCGACCGCTCCAAGCCTGAAGACCAGGGCGCTGGCGACCAGGGCCTGATGTTCGGCTATGCCAGCAACGAAACCGACGTACTGATGCCGGCACCGATCTGCTTCTCGCACCGCCTGGTCGAGCGCCAGGCCGAGGCGCGCAAGTCTGGCCTGCTGCCGTGGCTGCGCCCGGACGCCAAGTCCCAGGTCACCTGCCGCTACGAGAACGGCAAGGTGGTCGGCATCGATGCCATCGTCCTGTCGACCCAGCACAACCCGGAAGTGTCCTACAAGGACCTGCGTGAAGCGGTCATGGAGCTGATCGTCAAGCACACCCTGCCGGCCGAACTGCTGCACAAGGACACCCAGTTCCACATCAACCCGACCGGCAACTTCATCATCGGTGGCCCTGTGGGCGACTGCGGCCTGACCGGCCGCAAGATCATCGTCGACTCCTACGGCGGCATGGCTCGCCACGGTGGCGGCGCCTTCTCCGGCAAGGACCCGTCCAAGGTCGACCGTTCGGCCGCCTATGCCGGTCGCTACGTGGCCAAGAACATCGTCGCCGCCGGCCTGGCCGAGCGCTGCGAGATCCAGGTGTCCTACGCCATCGGCGTCGCCCAGCCGACCTCCATCTCGATCAACACCTTCGGCACCGGCAAGGTCGCCGACGACAAGATCGTGCAACTGGTCCGTGAATGCTTCGACCTGCGTCCGTATGCGATCACCACCATGCTCGACCTGCTCCACCCGATGTACCAGGAGACCGCTGCCTACGGCCACTTCGGCCGTATTCCGCAGCAGAAGACCGTCGGCGACGACACCTTCACCACCTTCACCTGGGAACGCACCGACCGCGCCGACGCCCTGCGTGACGCTGCCGGGTTGTAAGCAGCGGCAAGCTGCAAGACCAAAGCCCCTGCCGAGTGATCGGCAGGGGCTTTTTCGTGACATATCGGCTGACAACTGCGCGCGGCGGCCAGGGCGGGGCTTGCCTAGGCTAAGCATTTCCCGTTGCCACGCAAGGATGCTGGCCATGCCGTTCGTGTTGATCGTTGCCCTGTTCGTCCTGTCATCCATGGCCCATGCCGGGGATTGCCCGGCATGGGCTGACGAGCGCGCTCGCAAGGAGGTCGCGCAACTGCGCCAGACCCTCGCCCGGTGGGACGACCACTATCATCGCCAAGGCATCTCGCTGGTGCCGGACGAGCTGTACGACCAGAGCCGGCAGCGGCTGCTGCAGCTTCAAGGTTGCTTCGCACTGGCATACACCGACAACCCGCTGGCCAGCGCCCGTGGCACCATCGCCCACCCGATCGCCCATACCGGCGTTGCCAAGCTGGTCGATGAACACGCCATGGAACGCTGGATGCGCGGCAAGCACGGCGTCTGGATCCAGCCCAAGGTCGATGGGGTCGCCGTATCGCTGGTCTATCGCCAAGGCCAGCTGGTGCGTCTGCTCAGCCGTGGCGATGGCGTGCGAGGGCACGATTGGAGTCGCCATGTTCCCCAACTGGCGGGGGTCGTTCGGCAATTGCCCCAGCCGCTCGACCTGGTTCTGCAAGGGGAGCTCTACTGGCGTCTCGATGAGCACGTACAGGCAACCGCCGGCGGCGCCAATGCGCGCGGTACCGTGGCCGGGCTGATGGCGCGCAGGCAATTGACCGCCGAGCAAGGCGCCGGTATCGGCCTGTTCGTCTGGGACTGGCCCGAAGGCCCGGCTTCCCAGGGCGAACGCCTCGCACGGCTGGCATCGCTGGGCTTCCCCGACAGCCAGCAATTCAGCGTCGCCATCGACAGCCCGGCACAAGCCGCCCACTGGCGCCAGCACTGGTATCGCTCGCCGCTGCCATTTGCCAGCGATGGCGTGATCCTGCGCCAGGACAGTCGCCCGCCCGCACAACGCTGGCGCGCCCAGGCGCCCTACTGGATCGCCGCCTGGAAATACCCGTACCGTCGAGCCATGGCCGAGGTGCGCAAGGTCCATTTCAGGGTCGGGCGAACCGGGCGTGTCACACCCGTGCTGCACCTGCAGCCACTACTGCTGGATGACCGGCGCATCAGCCAGGTCAGCCTGGGTTCGCTGGCGCGCTGGCAGGCGCTGGACATACGCCCGGGCGACCAGGTGGCGATCAGCCTTGCCGGGCTGACCATCCCCAGGCTGGAAAACGTGGTGCATCGCAGTGTTCAGCGCGCACCGCTGAGCGTGCCGGAACCTGGCCGCTATCACCCGCTGAGCTGCTGGCAGGACAGCGAGGCCTGCCGGGAGCAGTTCATCGCCCGGCTGGCCTGGCTCGGCGGCAAGCAAGGGCTGGCGATGCCACGCGTAGGGACGGCGGCCTGGGCACAATTGGTCGAAAGTGGCCTGGTCGGCACCCTGGACGGCTGGCTCGCCCTGACCCGCGATGAACTACTGCGCGTACCCGGGATCGCCGAGACACGCGCCGAGCAGTTGCAGCAGGCCTTCGCCCAGGCGCGTAGGCAGCCTTTCCCGCGCTGGCTGCGCGCCCTTGGCGTCCCGGCCCCCAAGGATCTCGAACTGGGGCCGGACTGGCAGACCCTGGCAGCCAGGAGCCCCACGCAATGGATGGCGGAGCCGGGCATCGGCCGCCACCGGGCCGAGCAACTGCATGCGTTTTTCCAGAACGAGGATGTACAGATACTGGCCAAACAATTGCACCGGCATGCAATCGAGGGTTTCTAATTTCTGCGGATCAAGGCAGCATTTCCTTTTCTGCCGCCCTGCCCCGAATGGAGTCCCCGATGAAACTGCTTTCGTCCCTCGTCCTGTCTGCCCTGTTCGGCCTGACCGCCCATGCCGCGCTGGCCGCCGAGGAGCAGCCAGGCCTGACCGGTTGCGCAGCCAAGCGCCAGGCCATCGCCGAGCAGATCGCCCAGGCACGTACCCACGGCGATGCCGAACAATTGGCCGGCCTGGAAAAAGCCCTGAGCGAAGTCACCGAACATTGCACCGACGCCAGCCTGCGCAAGGAGCGCGAGCAGAAGGTGCTCGAGTCCCGTCATGAGGTCAACCAGCGCACCAAGGACCTGGACAAGGCCATGAAGAAGGGTGACCCAGAGAAGATCAACAAGCGCAAAGAGAAGCTCGCCGAGGCCAAGAAGGAACTGCAGGAAGCCGTGGACGACTTGGAGCGTTGACAGGGGCTTACCTGCTAACCATGTAAGACTTTTCTGAAAAAACAGCCGAAAGATCGCAGCGGGATTCACTGACGAGGAGGATGGGGGCAGTATTTCCCCATCCATCGTCAATTGCCCCGGAAGGAGGCTGTCATGAAGCCGCTTTGTTCATTCGCCCTATTCACCGTGCTCGGCCTGGCATCGGCCTCGCTGCAGGCCGCGCAGCCCGATCCGGGCCTGACCGGTTGCGCGGCCAAGCGCAGCGCCATCGAGAACCAGCTCGAGTACGCCAAAAAGCACGACAACTGGGGCGAGATCCGCGGCCTGGAGAAGGCATTGAAGGAAAACAAGGAACACTGCACCGACGCCGGGCTGCGGGCGGAACGCGAGCAGAAGGTTCGCAAGGCCGAACGCGAAGTGCAGGAGCGCGAGTCCGACCTGAGGGAAGCCCAGGCCAAGGGCGATGCCGACAAGATCAGCAAGCGCGAGAAGAAACTCGCCGAATCCAGGGAGGAACTGGAAGCGGCGAAACGCGAACTGGACAAGTGACCTGACTGGCGGGCCCCGCCGGGCCGCGCTGTCGTATTAGAACCAGCGGCCGGCGGGGCAAGCCCGCCACTCAGTGATTACGAAACTCTGTATGGCAGGCCTTGCACGCGGCCTCCACCTTGTCCATCGGCGATTTCAACCGTGCAGCCTCAAGCGGCTGCGCACGGGTCACGCCAACCAACTCCCCGGTCACGTCCTCCAATTGCCGCGCCAGCTCATGGAAGCGTGCCTGGCGCTCCCAGACCTGCGGCCGCGCGCTGCTCTGGCCGTCATCCTTGACCTGAGGGAAGTGCTGCCAGGGCGCATGCGCCAAGCCATCGAGCTTCACCGCCCCCGCGGCGAACTTCCCGCCATCGAAGGGCAACCGACCGCGCAGCATGCCGCCCATGTCCTCGCTGGTTTTCAGCATCTCCTTGAAGATGGCCTTGCGCTGGCCCAAGGGTGAGTTAGGATCGACACGGTCGCAGGCCACCAGGGACAGGCTGACCAGCAGCATGGTGAAACATTTGTACATCATGGTCTCACTGGTTCGGGGAACGGGCCGACAGTATCCTCGCCTGCTCGACAAACACCAATACCCTTACGAAAAACAGGGGCAGCCAAGCAGGCTCTCCCTCTCAAGGATTCGACCATGAAATCTGCCTTGCGCCACTTCGCCTGGGCGCTTCCCGCCCTGGCCCTGCTGGCCGGCTGCAACGGCGGCGAAAGCGCCAAGCCTGAACCCCATGCCATCGCCACCTATGCACCCGCGACCTGGAAAGACCTGCCGACCGTCAGCGATAGCGACCTGCTGGCTGGCTTCCAGGCATGGCGCAACGGTTGCGAGAAGCTCAAGCGCGATCCGGTCTGGGCCACCACCTGCGAGGCCGCGCAGCCCCTTGCCCAAGATGCCGCCCAAGTCCGCGCGTTCCTGCAGCAGAACTTCGAGGTCTACGGCCTGCGCTCGGCCGAAAACAATGCCAATGGCCTGATCACCGGGTACTACGAACCTGTCTACGCCGGCAGCCTCGAACGCACCGACAGCGCCCAGGTACCGGTCTATGGCATCCCGGAAGACATGGTCGTGGTCGACCTGGCCAGCATCTACCCCGAGCTCAAGGGCAAGCGTCTGCGCGGGCGTCTGGAAGGCCGCGTGCTCAAGCCCTACGACACGGCGGAAACGATCTATCGCGATGGCGTCAAGGCGCCGGTGCTGGCCTGGCTGACCGATCCGATGGACCTGCAGTTCCTGCAAATCCAAGGCTCGGGGCGTGTCCAACTGGAGGACGGGCGCCAACTGCGCCTGGGCTACGCCGACCAGAACGGCCATCCGTACCGGCCGATCGGTCGCTGGCTGGTAGAACAGGGCCAGTTGAAGAAAGAAGACGTGACCATGGGCAGCATCCATGCCTGGGCCCAGGCCAACCCGCAACGGGTGCCCGAGCTGCTGGCGAGCAACCCCAGCTATGTGTTCTTCGGCACCCGCCCGGACAGCAACGAAGGGCCACGCGGCTCGCTCAACGTACCGCTGACCGCCGGCTATAGCGTGGCCATCGACCGCAAGGTGATTCCCCTGGGCAGCCTGCTCTGGCTCTCCACCACCCGCCCGGACGGCAGCCCGGTGGTGCGCCCGGTCGGCGCCCAGGACACCGGCGGCGCCATCACCGGCGAGGTACGTGCCGACCTGTTCTGGGGCACAGGCCCGGAGGCCGGCGAACTGGCGGGCAACATGAAGCAGCAAGGGCAGATCTGGCTGTTGTGGCCCAAGGGCAAGCCGTTGCCCGAAGTGCCTAAAGCCCCCTGAATCAGCGCCAAGCGTTTTCGCAGGCAAGCACTGCCATCTCGGGGCGCGAAGCGCCCCCACGTGCAAGCCCGCGAATACGCCTACTCAGATCGAAACGATGAAGAACGTCACGATCAGGGCCACCCCGACGAACCACACAAGGGAGCGCAGGACGGCCAGGTCGGCCAGGTAGCAGATGATGTAGAGCAGCCGGCTGGTGATATAGAGCACCGCCAGCACGTCTTGGGTGACCTGCTCGGCATTGCCGACGATATCGGCCACCAGCACTGCCGCGGCGAACGCGGGAAAGGCTTCGTAGCCGTTCTGCTGGGCGGCATGGGCGCGGCGCGGCAACCCTGAGAGGGTATCGAGGAAGGCACGCGGGTCATGGTTGTCGCGCATGCCGAAACGGCCACTGCTCAGCTTCGCCGTCAAGCCACACAGCGGCGGCAGGATCATCGCGATCAAAATGCACCACAGGGCAACGGTCATGGACAGGACTCCTTGTTCAGAATGATCGGTATCAGAGCTTCATCACCAGCATGCCCGCCAGGACCAGCCCGCAAGCTAGGAGTCTCGGGCCGCCAAAAGGTTCTTTGAGGTAGCGCATGCCCATCAGCACCACCAGGATCACGCTCAGCTCACGTAGCGCCGCCGCCTCGGCCACCGACCCCAGGTGCATGGCCCACAACACCAGGGCGTAGCTCAGCAATACGCATACCCCCACCGCCAGCCCCAGGCGCCACTGGGTACGCCAGAACAGCACGAACGGTGCGCGGCGCGCCACGCAGGCCAGCAACGGGAACGGCCAGGCACTGAGCAGGGTCAGCCAGACCAGGTAGTCCCAGGGCTTGCCCCACAGCCGCACGGCCTGGCCGTCGAACCAGGTGTAGCAGCCGATGCACAGGCCGATCAGCGCCACCACCGGTAACATCGACCAGGGCAAGCGATCGCCACCGCCGCCCTGCCACAGCAGGCAGGCCATGCCGCAGGGGATCAGCAGGATACCGATGATCTGCTGGCTGCTCAGCGACTCGCCGGCGAACGCCAGGGTCAACCCCAGCACCACCAGCGGCGACAAGCCACGCATCAGAGGATAGACCAACCCCAGGTCGCCGACCCGATAGGCCTGGATCAGCAGGAAACGGTACAACTGCTCGGCCAACGCCGAGGCCAGCAGCCAGGGCCAGACCTCGGCCGGCGGCAGCTCGACGAATGCTATCGCCAGCACAGCGAACAACAGTGCCACCGCATCCATGCTGGCGATCACCAGCAGGCGCTCGCCACTGAACTTGATCAGGGTATTCCAAGTCGCGTGCAGCAGGGCCGCGACCAGCACCAGAGAAGTTGCCAACACGCAGAGGGGTTCCTTGCAAAGCATTCGGGCCGTCAATGGCCGGGGCGATCCACACTATATCCGTTTCGCGTGGGGCCTTGGGGGCTGCTGCGCAGCCCATTCGCCGGCAAGCCCCACAGGAGTTCGCGTCGATCACACGTCATGTGGTTTTGCAGATCCCTATGGGAGCGGGCTTGCCCGCGGACAAGGGCACCAGCCCTTGCCATGCGCCACGGGTCTCAGGGCCAGCCACTCGCGGCCCGCCTCATCCGTGTACGACTCAAGGCCGCATACCCCTCAGACTTGAACGATTCCAACAAAACCGGTCATAAGATGTGTCCCGGCTGCTCCGCCAGATCATCAAAGAACTGCCCGAGCCATTCGGGTAATGACTTGGAAGCCACTGTCACAGGATTCGGGATGCTCGAACTCGTTGCCGCATTTATCTGCCTGACCACCCTCCTCACCTACGTCAACTACCGCTTCATCGGCCTACCGCCAGCCATTGGCGTGATGGTCACCGCGCTGCTGTTCTCCCTGATCATCCAGGGCCTGAGCCTGATCGGCTTCCCTGGCCTGGAAGAACGCGTCGAAGGGCTGATGAACCAGATCGACTTCAACGATCTGCTCATGCACTGGATGCTGGCTTTCCTGCTGTTCGCCGGCGCCCTGCACGTCAACCTGGCCGACCTGCGCAGCTACCGCTGGCCGATCGGCCTGCTGGCCACCGTCGGCGTGCTGATCGCCACCGTGGTGATCGGTTTCCTGGCGCACTGGATCTTCGCCCTGTTCGGCTGGGACGTGCCGCTGATGTACTGCCTGCTGTTCGGTGCGCTGATCTCGCCCACCGACCCGATCGCCGTGCTGGGTGCTCTGCGTACCGCCAACGCCTCCAAACCACTGAAGACCACCATCGTCGGCGAGTCGCTGTTCAACGACGGTACCGCGGTGGTGGTGTTCACCGTACTGCTGGGCATCGTCCAGCTCGGCGAGACGCCAAGCTTCGCCGACACCGCCGTGCTGTTCGCCCGCGAGGCCATCGGCGGCATCGTCTTCGGCGGCCTGATCGGCTACGCCACCTACCGCATGATCAAGAGCGTCGAGCAGTACCAGGTCGAGGTGATGCTGACCCTGGCGCTGGTCATCGGTGGCTCGGCCATGTGCTACGAGCTGCACGTGTCGGCGCCGATCGCCATGGTGGTGGCCGGCCTGATCATTGGCAACCTGGGGCGCAACCTGGCGATGAACGACATGACCCGCCGCTACATGGACGGTTTCTGGGAGTTGATCGACGATATGCTCAACGCCCTGCTGTTCGCCCTGATCGGCCTGGAGCTGTTGCTGCTGCCGTTCAACTGGATGCACCTGGCCGCAGGCGCCGTGCTGGCCGTGGCGGTACTGCTGTCGCGCCTGCTGACCGTGGCGCCGGCGATCGTCCTGCTGCGCCGGTGGCGCAGTGTGCCCAAGGGCACCGTGCGGGTACTGACCTGGGGCGGCCTGCGCGGTGGCGTGTCCGTGGCGCTGGCGCTGTCGCTACCGGCCGGCGCCGAGCGTGACCTGCTGCTGTCGATCACCTACATCGTGGTGCTGTCGTCGATCCTGGTGCAGGGTTTGAGCATCGGCCGCGTTGTACGCGGGGTCAGCGCCCAGCCTGACTAGCTGTACGCTGCAAGAAAAAGCGTGAGTGTGCACGCCCTTCTCTTGCAGCTTGAAGCTCATTCGACCGCGGTATCGGGGAACTGGTCCTGGATGTACTTGATCTCGGTGCGCCCGTGCGCCGCTGGCAGGCCGTCCTCGCCGAGGTTGACGAAGACCATCTTGTCCACCGTCAGGATGCTCTTGCGGGTGATCTTGTTGCGCACTTCGCACTTGAGGGTGATCGAGGTACGACCGAACTCGGTGGCGGTGATGCCCAGCTCGATGATGTCGCCCTGGCGCGAGGCGCTGACGAAGTTGATCTCCGAGATGTACTTGGTCACCACCCGCTGGTTGCCCAGCTGGACGATGGCGTAGATCGCCGCCTCCTCGTCGATCCAGCGCAGCAGGCTGCCGCCGAACAGGGTGCCGTTGGGGTTGAGGTCTTCGGGTTTTACCCACTTGCGGGTGTGGAAATTCATCGGTGCTCCTGACCTGCTTGGCTGACGTGCGGTAATGATGGCAGACCCGCCAGTCACTCTCCATTGAACATCGACTATCGTCGCGATTAATCGACAGAAAACCTTGGGCCTGGGCCTGCGCCGCAGCTATAATCCCAGCCGCTTCACATGACCACCCGCAGAGGGGTCATGCCCGCCACCTGTCCGAGGGGCGCTGCAGCAGGTTCCACCTGTCAGGCTCGGATGGGGCGTTGTCCGCTCCCGCGGACGCTCAACGCACAACGGCGCCCATTCGCACACTACGAATGGAGGCTCTCGATGAGCGCTGTAAACACGCCTGCAGGTTTTTCCGATTTCAAGGTCGCCGATATCTCCCTGGCCGACTGGGGCCGCAAGGAAATCATCATCGCCGAGTCGGAAATGCCCGCGCTGATGGGTCTGCGCCGCAAATACCAGGCCGAGCAACCGCTCAAGGGCGCGAAGATCCTCGGCTGCATCCACATGACCATCCAGACCGCCGTGCTGATCGAGACCCTGATCGCCCTGGGTGCCGAAGTACGCTGGTCGTCCTGCAACATCTTCTCGACCCAGGACCAGGCCGCTGCCGCCATCGCCGCCGCCGGCATCCCGGTGTTCGCCTGGAAGGGCGAGACCGAGCAGGAGTACGAGTGGTGCATCGAGCAGACCATCCTCAAGGATGGCCAGCCATGGGACGCCAACATGGTGCTGGACGACGGCGGTGACCTGACCGAGATCCTGCACAAGAAGTACCCGGCGATGCTGGACAAGATCCACGGCATCACCGAAGAGACCACCACCGGCGTGCACCGCCTGCTGGACATGCTGGCCAAGGGCGAGCTGAAAGTCCCGGCGATCAACGTCAACGACTCGGTCACCAAGAGCAAGAACGACAACAAGTACGGCTGCCGCCACAGCCTCAACGACGCCATCAAGCGCGGTACCGACCACCTGCTGTCGGGCAAGCAGGCCCTGGTGATCGGCTACGGCGACGTGGGCAAGGGCTCGGCCCAGTCCCTGCGCCAGGAAGGCATGATCGTCAAGGTCACCGAAGTCGACCCGATCTGCGCCATGCAGGCGTGCATGGACGGTTTCGAAGTCGTGTCGCCGTTCAAGAACGGCATCAACACCGGCACCGAGGACGGCATCAACCGTGACCTGCTGGGCCGCATCGACCTGATCGTCACCACCACCGGTAACGTCAACGTCTGCGACGCCAACATGCTCAAGGCCCTGAAGAAGCGTGCCGTGGTCTGCAACATCGGTCACTTCGACAACGAGATCGACACCGCCTTCATGCGCAAGCACTGGGCCTGGGAAGAGGTCAAGCCGCAGGTGCACAAGATCCACCGCACCGGCGCCGGCACCTTCGACCCGCAGAACGACGACTACCTGATCCTGCTGGCCGAAGGCCGCCTGGTGAACCTGGGCAACGCCACCGGCCACCCGAGCCGCATCATGGACGGCTCGTTCGCCAACCAGGTGCTGGCGCAGATCTTCCTGTTCGGCCAGAAGTTCGCCGAGCTGCCGGCCGCGCAGAAGGCCGAGCGCCTGACCGTGGAAGTGCTGCCCAAGAAGCTCGACGAGGAAGTGGCCCTGGAGATGGTCCGCGGCTTCGGCGGCGTGGTCACCCAATTGACCCCGCAGCAGGCCGAATACATCGGCGTGACCGTCGACGGCCCGTTCAAGCCAGACACCTACCGCTACTAACCAGCGGCAAGCTGTCAGTTGCAAGCGGCAAGAAAAATCAGCGCGTGCCGATGCTTCTTGCAGCTGAATGGACCTTGAACGATGCCCCAGCCAGATCGGCCACCACCGATCTGGCTTTCACTTGCAGCTCGCCGCTTGAAGCTCAAGCCCGCTGCTCGAGGAACGAGTGATGTCACAAGAACGCCGCTACAGTTTCGAGTTCTTCCCCACCAAGACCGAGGCCGGCCATGAAAAACTGATGGGCGTCGCCCGCCAGCTGGCCACCTATAACCCCGATTTCTTCTCCTGCACCTATGGCGCAGGGGGCTCGACCCGCGACCGTACCCTCAACACCGTGCTGCAACTGGAAAGCGAGGCCAAGGTAGCCGCCGCGCCACACCTGTCCTGCGTCGGTGACAGCAAGGACGAACTGCGCACCCTGATCGCCCAGTACAAGGCAGCCGGAATCAAGCGCATCGTCGCCCTGCGTGGCGACCTGCCGTCGGGCATGGGCATGGCCTATGGCGAACTGCGCTACGCCAGCGACCTGGTCGAGTTCATCCGCCAGGAAAGCGGTGACCACTTCCACCTGGAAGTCGCCGCCTACCCCGAGATGCACCCCCAGGCACGCAACTTCGAGGACGACCTGGCCAACTTCGTGCGCAAGGTCAAGGCCGGCGCCGACAGCGCCATCACCCAGTACTTCTTCAACGCCGACAGCTATTTCTACTTCGTCGAGCGCGTGCGCAAGCTGGGTGTGGACATTCCGGTGGTACCCGGCATCATGCCGATCACCAACTACAGCAAGCTGGCACGCTTCTCCGATGCCTGCGGCGCCGAGATCCCGCGCTGGATCCGCAAGCAGCTGGAAGCCTACGGGGACGACACCCGCAGCATCCAGGCGTTCGGCGAGGAAGTGATCACCCGCATGTGCGAGCAACTGCTGCAAGGCGGCGCACCCGGGCTGCACTTCTACACCCTGAACCAGGCCGAGCCGAGCCTGGCGATCTGGAACAACCTCAAGCTGCCACGCTAATCCGGCAGGGGCCTGGATGAGCACCGAAAAGGTGCGTCCAGGCCCTGCGCAGCGGCTCTCTGGCCATCGACCGGCGGACGGCGTACCCTGCCCGCCATGCGCCATGTCACCCGCCTCTTCTGCCTCCTGCTGCTCGCCTGCCTGGGCCCGCTGGCCCAGGCCGAGCGGCTGCGCCTGGTCAGCGACGACTGGGCGCCCTATATCTACCGGGACAATGGCCAGCCGCGTGGCATCGATTACGAAGTCAGCAACGAAGTGTTCAAGCGCCTGGGCTTCGACATCGACTGGCAGTTCCTGCCGTGGAAGCGCTGCCTGGCCATGGTCGAGCAGGGCCAGGCCGACGGCGTGATGGACATTTTCCAGCTCGACTCGCGCAGGCCCTACCTGGTCTACCCGGACGAGCCCATGTCGCAGGTCGAGTTCGTGCTGTTCCAGGCCCGTGCCCGGCGTCATGCCGTCGAACGCCTGGAAGACCTCGCCGGCCTGACCGTGGGCACTGCCCCGGGCTACGCCTACAGTGCCGCGTTCAGCGAATCCCCGCTGTTTCGCCGGGAAGCGGCGCCCACCCTCGAGGCGAACTTCGGCAAACTGCTCCTGGGCCGCATCGACCTGCTGGTGACCGACCGCCGTGGCGGGCGCTACCTACGCCGCCAACTGGGGCTCGAGCGGCAGGTCGAGGAACTGCCCCTGGTGATCAGCCGCCACCCGCAGTACCTGGGCCTGGCACGCAAACCAGGCCGCGAGCAACTGGCCCAGGCGTTCGCCGCCGAACTGCGGCGCTTCAAGCTGGAACCGGCCTATGCAGCGATCAACGCACGCTATGACGGCGATGGCGCCGATATTCCTGACACCGTTGAGCAGCAGGAACGCGGCACACCGCGATAGCTCTGTTATACTCGGGCCTTCCCGCCCGGCTCACGCCCGGACGCTCGGCCTCGCAACAGGCATCTCGACCGTCGGCAACGCACCCCCCAGTGCCCGCCCGCCGCTTCCCGGATGCGCAGTGACGCCCTGCTGGACCGGACGCGATCGCATCCTTCCGATGCCCGTCGCGCCAGGCAGATCATCCCATCGGGCCCAGCCCCCACGAGAACAGGATTGCCCATGTCCTTTGCTTCCCTCGGTCTCTCCGAGGCTCTTGTCCGCGCTATCGAGGCTGCGGGCTATACCCAGCCCACTCCGGTGCAACAGCGGGCCATTCCCGCCGTGTTGCAAGGCCGCGACCTGATGGTCGCCGCCCAGACAGGTACTGGCAAAACCGGCGGCTTCGCCTTGCCGATCCTCGAGCGCCTGTTCCCCGGCGGCCACCCCGACAAGTCCCAGCGCCACGGCCCACGCCAGCCACGGGTATTGGTGCTGACACCGACCCGCGAACTGGCCGCCCAGGTGCATGACAGCTTCAAGGTCTATGCCCGTGACCTGCACCTGGTCAGCGCCTGCATCTTCGGCGGCGTCGGCATGAACCCGCAGATCCAGGCCATGGCCAAGGGCGTCGACGTCCTGGTGGCCTGCCCCGGCCGCCTGCTCGACCTGGCCGGCCAAGGCAGCGTCGACCTCGCCCACGTGGAGATCCTGGTCCTCGACGAAGCCGACCGCATGCTCGACATGGGCTTCATCCACGACGTCAAGAAGGTCCTCGCCCGCCTGCCGGCCAAGCGCCAGAACCTGCTGTTCTCGGCCACCTTCTCCAAGGACATCACCGACCTTGCCGACAAGCTGCTGCACAACCCCGAGCGCATCGAGGTCACGCCGCCGAACACCACGGTCGAGCGTATCGAGCAGCGCGTCTACCGCCTGCCTGCCAGCCACAAGCGCGCCCTGCTGGCGCACCTGATCACCCTGGGCGCCTGGGAACAGGTGCTGGTGTTCACCCGCACCAAGCATGGCGCCAACCGCCTGGCCGAGTACCTGGAAAAGCACGGCCTGAGCGCCGCCGCGATCCACGGCAACAAGAGCCAGAACGCCCGCACCAAGGCCCTGGCCGACTTCAAGGCCAACACCGTGCGCGTGCTGGTGGCCACCGATATCGCCGCGCGCGGCCTGGATATCGACCAATTACCCCATGTGGTCAACTTCGAGCTGCCCAACGTCGAGGAAGACTATGTCCACCGCATCGGCCGCACCGGCCGCGCCGGCCGCTCGGGCGAAGCCATCTCGCTGGTGGCGCCAGACGAAGAGAAGCTGCTCAAGAGCATCGAGCGCGTCACTCGGCAGAAGATTCCCGATGGCGACCTGATGGGCTTCGACCCCAGCCAGGTGGAGGCCGAGAAGCCGGAAGTCCGTGAACGTCCGCAGAACAGCGGTCGTGGCGGGCGCAACCAGGCACGCGGCGAAGGCGGCAAGGAAGGCAGCGGCGGGCGCAAGGACAAGGGCAAGGACAAAGGCAAGGCCAAGCAGCAGGCCGCCGAGAAGCCCGCCGAGAAGGCCAAGGCCGGCGACAAGCAGCAGAAGCAAGCGCGCAAGCCACGCGACAACAAGAAGCCACGCCAACAGGCTGGCCAGGCGCAGGCCAGCATCCCGCCGATTCCGGCCGATCGTGACCCGGAGGAATTCCTGGATGACGATATCGACAACTTCGGCAACCGTGCCGACTACGTAAGCCCCTACCAGAACGCCAAGAACCAGGGCCGCAACCGTCGCCCCGGTGGCAATGGCGGCAACGCCAACCAGGGCAACGGCCAGCGTAACGCGGGGGGCCAGGGCCGCAATGGCGGTGGTCAGCGCCAGGGCTCCGGCGAAAAGCGTGCCCGCAACAACAACGGTGGCGCGCGCCGTGATGGCAACGCCGGGCGCAACCGCGCGGGCCGCGATGACTTCTCCCGGCAGGAGCCAGCGGTGCGCAACCCACGCGAACAGCGCGAACAGCAGCAGCCGGTGATCATTCGCAAGGAGTCCAAGCTCGACCGTTACCCAACGCCCGAGCAACTGGATGATCTGCCGAGCCGTCCGCGGGGCGAGCGCCCTGCCCTGCTGACCCGCAATCGCTGACCAGCAAACCGTTGGGGCCGCGACGCGGCCCTATCACGACACAAGGCCGCTCCCACAGGATCCTGCAACGCCACTGCTAAAGTGGTTGATGCAGAAAACCTGGGGGAGCGGCCTTGTGTCGCGATAGGGCTGCGCACAGCAGCCCTAAGGGATCAGCGCGTTACTTCTTCACGCCTTCGATGCTGATGTCCAGGTCCAGGGTCTGGGAGGTTGGGCCCGGGCCCTTGATGCCAAAGTCGTTCAGGTTCAGCGTGGTGGTGGCGTTGAAGCCCGCACGCTCGCCGCCCCATGGGTCCTTGCCTTCACCGTTGAACACGGCCTTGAAGGTGACCGGCTTGGTCACGCCGTGCAGGGTCAGGTCGCCGGTCACGTCGGCGGTCTTGTCACCGGTCGGCTTGACGCTGGTGGAAACGAACTTGGCCTCTGGATACTTCTTCACGTCCAGGAAATCGGCGCTGGCGATGTGCTTGTCACGCTCGGCGTGGTTCGACCACAGGCTGGCGGTCTTCAGGTCCACGTTGATCTTGCTGGCCTCGGGCTTGGCGCTGTCCCAGGTGAACGCACCGTCGAAGTCGCGGAACGTGCCGTGGATGAAGCTGTAGCCCAGGTGGCTGATCTTCCAGTCGACGAACGCGTGCTGGCCTTCCTTGTCGATCTTGTATTCGGCGGCCATGGCCTGGCCGGCGGAGAACAGGGCGGTACCGAGCGCCAGGGCGGCAAAAGTCTTTTTCAACATCCTTACTTCCTTCCTTTGCAATTGAGGTTGAGAGTCAAGCTTTGCGGCCCAGCATGCGGGTCAGGGTCGCGTCACGGTCGATGAAATGGTGCTTGAGGGCTGCCAGGCCATGCAGGATGGCGAAGATCACCAGCCCCCAGGCCAGGTAGAGGTGGATGACCCCGGCAGTGTCCGCCTGGTCGGGCAGATCGCTGAGCAGCGCCGGCACCTCGAACAGGCCGAATACCGGGATACCGACACCGTCGGCGGTGGAGATCAGGTAGCCGGCGATCATCACCGCGAACAGGCCAAGGTACAGTGCCAGGTGCCCCAGCTTGGCGGCCAGCCGGGTGAATGCCCCGTGGTTGGCCGGTGCCGGTGGTGGCGGGCTGACGAAGCGCCAGAGCACGCGCAGCAGCATCACCGCCAGCAGTATCAGGCCGATGCTCTTGTGCAGGTCGGGCGCCGACTTGCGCCATGGGCTGTAGTAGTCGAGGCCGACCATCCACAGGCCCAGGCCGAACAGGCCGAAGACCGCCAGGGCTACGCCCCAGTGCAGGACGATGCTGACCAGGCCATAGCGAGAAGGTGAGTTGCGCAGTTGCATGTTGGCATGTTCCCCGTGAAAGCTGCGCACAGACTAGCGCGAAACGTATCGAATAAAAGCGGAAAAACTTGCTTCGGATTATCGACAAATCCGATATGTAGTGTGCGAGCTTCCTATTAAGGAAACATTAACGGTAGACGGGAGATGAGGTGTTGTCGCGGGGAGCGTACTTGGGGCCGCTTCGCGCCCCATCGCCGGCAAGCCGGCTCCCACACAGGTCGCTAGCTAACCTGTCCAACTTTTCGGGGGCAGTCCACCCTGTGGGAGCCGGCTTGCCGGCGATGGGGCGCGAAGCAGCCCCGCCCATTACATCGAATCAGCCCGCCTCGGGCGCCGCCTTGACGGGGGCTTCCTTGGGCTGCGGCTTGTCGTCGCCACCGAACAGGCGTGAGAAGAAGCCGGCTGGCTTGTCCTTGCCGACGGCAGGCGCCGCAGCCACCGGCTTGGCCTTGGCCGGCTCGAACGACTTGCCGGCCGCCAGGTCCTGCACCTGGCTGGCCGCCCGCTGGCCACTGCGCAGGGCGCCTTCGAGGGTGCCCGGGTACAGGGCATCGGTGTGCTCGCCGGCAAAGGCGATACGCTGCACCGGGCGCTCCCACAGGCGCCAGTACTTGCTGATCTGCCCTGGCCCGTAGGCCAGGTACGCGCCGCCCATGCCGGCCTGGGTGCTGTAGCGGCGCACTTCATAGCCGGTGAACGCACCACGGGCCTGCGGGTAGAAGGCGTGCAGGCGAATCAGGACCTGGTCGACCATCTGCTTGTCGCCGAACGCCTGCAACAGGCGCGCATTGTCGCCGGACAGGTTGATCACCACGTTGGCCCCGCCCTTGAGCGCCGGCTCGATCCACAACATGCCCAGGCCGGCGTTGCTGAAGATCTCGCCAGACATGCGCGCACGGCTTTCCCATACCGGCTGCTTGAACTTGAGCATCATCTGGTCGCGCCAGCCGTAGTTGGTCCCCTTGAGGGCCGCCAGGTGCTGGCTGTCCAGCCCCGGGGTCATCTGGATCTTCGCCAGCGCACGCAGCGGCACGGCCATGACCAGGTAATCGGCCTGGTAGCCGACATCGCCGACCTTGACCGTGATGCCGTTCTTGTCCTGGACGATGGCGGTCACCGGCGAGCTGGTCTTGATGGTCTTGAGCTGCTTGACGAACGCCTGGGCCAGCACCGGGCTGCCGCCTGGCAGGCGCGCGGCGCGCAGGTCTCGGTCGCTGACGCCACGGTAGACACGGGTCTGCTGGGCGTAATAGAGCAGCGACAGGCGCGAGGGCTCGTCGTAGCGGGTGCGAATCTGCTGGTTGATCAGTTGGCGCGCAGTGGTCGGCAACTGCAGCTTGTCCAGCCAGGTGGAGACGTTCATCTGGTCGAGGGCGAACAGCGTGCTGTTGGCCGCCGGGTTCAGCGGATCGTCGATCGAACGGGCCAGGTCGTCGAGGGTCTTCTCGTAGCGCTTGAGCGCTTCGGCAGTGACTGGCTGCTTGGTCGCCAGGTCGGCGGCGCTGAAGTATTCGCCGTCGATCAGGTAGCCGGGGGTGCGCACGAACTCCGGCGCCGGCAGTGTTTCAAGCTTGAAACGCTCCAGATACTGATTGAGCACCGGCTGAGCCTTGCTGTTGCCGATCCATTCGCTGGTGGCCAGGCCCGAGCGTCCTCCCATGCCGGACTTGGCCTCCAGCAGGGTGACCTGCCAGCCCTTGTTCTGCAGTTCGTAGGCTGCGGTCAGGCCCGCCAGGCCGCCACCCACCACGATCGCCGACGGTGTCTTGTCCTTTGCCAGCGCGGCACCGCTGGACACACCGATCAATATCAACGCGCACAGGCGCACCCAAGCAGCAGCCATTTTGGCGAACTCCGGATCAGAGATGACGAAAAAAGGGGGGAAACGAGCCCCCAGGGGGTGATGCGTTAAGAATACGTCAGGTATGCGAACCTCGCCAGCACAGCGCCATCAAGTGCCTAGCAGCACTGGATTTTTTGTTTCAGTCAGCACTGCGGTTGTCCCGTCCGCCGGCTTTGCTTAGGCTTACCGGTTCATACACGCCGCGTCGCCAGGAGAAGTGCCCATGGGCCTGAACAACGAGTGGATGCAACGCGACCTCAAGGTCCTGTGGCACCCCTGCACCCAGATGAAAGACCACGAGCACCTGCCGCTGATCCCCATCCGCCGTGGCGAGGGCGTGTGGCTGGAAGACTTCGAGGGCAAGCGCTACCTGGACGCCGTCAGCTCCTGGTGGGTCAACGTGTTCGGCCATGCCAACCCACGCATCAACCAGCGCATCAAGGACCAGGTCGACCAGCTCGAGCATGTGATCCTGGCCGGTTTCAGCCACCAGCCGGTGATCGAGCTGTCCGAACGCCTGGTGGCCATGACCCCGGCCGGGCTGGAGCGGGTGTTCTATGCCGACAACGGCTCGTCGTGCATCGAAGTGGCGCTGAAGATGAGCTTCCACTATTGGCAGAACAAGGGCCAGCCCGACAAGAAGCGCTTCGTCACCCTGAGCAACAGCTACCACGGCGAGACCATCGCCGCCATGTCGGTGGGCGACGTGCCGCTGTTCACCGAAACCTACAAGGCACTGCTGCTCGACACCATCAAGGTCCCGAGCCCCGACTGCTACCTGCGCCCAAAGGGCATGGGCTGGGAAGAGCATTCCCGGAACATGTTCGCCGCCATGGAGCAGACCCTGGCCGAACACCACGCCAGCATCGCCGCGGTGATCGTCGAGCCGCTGATCCAGGGGGCCGGTGGCATGCGCATGTACCATCCGGTGTACCTCAAGCTGCTGCGCGAGGCCTGCGACCGCTATGGCGTGCACCTGATCCATGACGAGATCGCCGTGGGCTTCGGCCGCACCGGGACGATGTTCGCCTGCGAACAGGCCGGCATCCGCCCGGACTTCCTGTGCCTGTCCAAGGCGCTGACCGGCGGCTACCTGCCACTGGCCGCCTGCCTGACCACCGACGAGGTGTACCAGGCCTTCTACGACGACTACCCGACCCTGCGCGCCTTCCTCCATTCGCACAGCTACACCGGCAACCCGCTGGCCTGCGCAGCGGCCCTGGCGACCCTGGACATCTTCGAGCAGGACCAGGTGATCGAGGCCAACAAAGCCCTGTCCGCGCGCATGGCCAGCGCCACCGCGCACCTGGCCGACCACCCGCACGTGGCCGAAGTGCGCCAGACCGGCATGGCCCTGGCCATCGAGATGGTCCAGGACAAGGCCGGCAAGGTCGCCTACCCCTGGCAGGAACGGCGTGGCCTGAAGGTCTTCGAGCATGCCCTGACCCGTGGTGCCCTGTTGCGCCCGCTGGGCAGCGTGGTGTATTTCCTGCCGCCGTACGTGATCACCCCGGAACAGATCGACTTCCTGGCCGAAGTGGCCAGCGAAGGCATCGACATCGCCACCCGCGACAGCGTCAGCGTGACGGTGCCGAAGGACTTCCACCCCGATTTCCGCGATCCGGGTTGACCACAAGCATCGCGCATTCCCCTGTGGGAGCGGGCTTGCCCGCGAATGCGCCAGCCAGCACGGCCCCGTTGCCTGATCGGACGCATTCGCGGGCAAGCCCGCTCCCACACGGAATGCGTCACCACTTTACTGTCGAGCCCTTCATGAGACTGTCCCGCTTCTTCATCGATGCCCCCCTGGGCCTCGGCGAGCACGAACTCCCCGAGGCCCAGGCCCACTACATTGGCCGCGTGCTGCGCATGGCCCCCGGTGACGCCGTGCAACTGTTCGACGGCAGCGGCCAGGAATACCGTGGCCAGTTGCTCGAAGTCGGCAAGAAGACCGTGCGCGTCGCCCTCGACCAGGCCCTGCCCGGCCAGGCCGAATCGCCGCTGCGCATTCACCTGGGCCAGGGCCTGTCCCGTGGCGAACGGATGGACTGGGCGATCCAGAAAGCCACCGAACTGGGCGCCACTGAAATCACCCCGATCGTCAGCGAACGCTGCGAGGTACGCCTGAAGGACGAACGCGCCGACAAACGACTGGCCCATTGGCGCCAGGTAGCGATCAGCGCCTGCGAGCAATGCGGCCGCTCGACCCTGCCGGTGATCCACCCGCCGGTGGCCATGGCCGAATGGCTCAAGGCGAGCGACGCGGACCTCAAGCTGGTCCTGCACCCGGTGGCCGAGCCCTTGACCCGCCATGCCAAACCTGCGCGCCTGGCCTTCCTGATCGGCCCGGAAGGCGGCTTGAGCGATACCGAGGTCGAGCAGGCCAAGGCCGCCGGTTTCCACGCCGCCCGCCTCGGCCCACGTGTGCTGCGCACCGAGACCGCGCCGGTGGTGGCGTTGTCGGTGGCGCAGCAGTTGTGGGGCGACTTTTAACGCACGTAGAAGAACACGGCGATGAAGTGCAACAGGCTGCCGGCGATGACGAACAGGTGCCAGATGCCATGCCAGTGGCGAAAGCGGCTGTCGAAGGCGAAGAAGATGATGCCGATGGTATAGAACGCCCCGCCGGCCGCCAGCCAGGCGAAGCCGGCGGCTCCCAGGCTGTACAGCAGGGGCTTGACCGCCACCAGGACGATCCAGCCCATCACCGCGTAGATGATGATCGACAGCACCCGCGCCTCCGAGCGCGGCTTGATCTCCTGCAGCATGCCGACCACGGCCAGGCCCCAGACCACGCCGAACAGGCTCCAGCCCCAGGGCCCGCGCAGGCTGACCAGGCAGAACGGCGTATAGCTGCCGGCGATCAGCAGGTAGATCGACAGGTGGTCGAGCTTGCGCATGATCACCTTCGCCCGCCCGCGGGTGCTGTGGTAGAGGGTGGAGATGCTGTAGAGCAGCAGCAGGGTGGCGCCGTAGATGGAGAAACTGACGATCTTCCAGGGGTCGCCCTGCAGCCCGGCCACGACGATCAGCCAGATGGCACCGATGCAGGCCAGCACGGCACCGACCAGGTGCGTCCAGGCGTTGAAACGTTCACCGTGATACATGCAAGCACAGACCTCTGCAGTCGACGCGGGTTCCTAGGGGCAGCTGCAAGCTACAAGAAAAAGCAGGCAGCGATCAGCTTGAAGCTTGCGGCTTGAGGCTTGAAGCTGGGGAGGCTTCGCGGACTAGCCGCTCGAGACCCGCCAGGTCCGGTACCCGCGCGACCTGCTCGCCGACCTGCACGGCCGCCAGTTCCAGGCTGGCCAAGGGCACGTCCACATAGTTGAGCTGGCTGTCGAGCTTGCATGAGCGGGGGATGTCCTGCAGCAGCAGCGCCAGATAGCGTAGCCCGGTGTCGCCCAGGGCGTTGAGCACAACGACGCGCGAGCGCTCCCCGCAGGCAGTCTCGCCGCCACAGGCGGCCTCGAAGCCGATCAGCGGCAAGCGCTGCTGGCGCCAGTCGATCCAGCCCAGGTGCCAAGCCGGGTTGCCCGGGCGGCAGGCGAAGGCACGCTGGCCGATCAGCTCGGCCACGGCGACGTTGGGCAGCACCAGGGTGCGGTCGCCCAAAGGCAGCAGCAGGCCCGTCAGGCTGCTGCGCTGGCCGGCGATATGTTCAAGCATGAGGCTGGCTCCAGTGGGCGATGCTCTGCAGCAGGACCGACTCCTGGTAGGGCTTGCCCAGGTATTCGTTGACCCCGATGGCCATGGCCCGGTCGCGGTGCTTCTGGCCGGTACGGGACGTGATCATGATGATCGGCAGATCCTTCAGGCGGGTGTCACGACGCACTCGGGTGGCCACCTCGAAGCCGTCCATGCGTGGCATCTCGATGTCCAGCAGCAGCACGTCCGGGCGATGCGCCTCAAGCTGAGCCATGGCATCGACACCGTCCTTGGCGGTCAGCACGCTCATGCCGTGGCGCTCCAGCAGACGGCTGGTGACCTTGCGCACGGTCACCGAGTCGTCCACCACCATCACCAGCAAGCGCCGCCGTGGCACCGGGCCGAACAGCGGGCGCGGCCCACCCTGGCCGCCCGGCAGGCGGGCCAGGCGGCGCTGCTGGCCCCGTAGCTGGCCGAGCAGGTCGAGGATCAGCACCACCCGGCCATCGCCCAGCAAGGTCGCCCCCGACAGCCCCGGTACCGCGGCGAACTGCGGCCCCAGGCTCTTGACCACGATCTCGCGGCTCGGCGACAGGCTGTCGGCCTGGATCGCGTACGACTGCGCCTGGGCATGCAGCAGCAGGACCGGCAGCGGCACGCTCTGCCCCAGCAGGCTGGGCTGGGCCGTCCCCTGCAGCAATTCGCCGAGGTAACGCAATTCGTATGCGTGGCCGGCGTAGGTGTAGCGCGGCGGGTCCAACTGGTAGCAAGCCTCCAGCTCAGCGGGCGGCACACGCACGATGCCTTCGATGGTGTTGAGCGGGATGGCGTACTGCTCCTCGCCCAGGTGCACCATCAAGGCCCGATTCACCGACACGGTGAACGGCAGGCGGATCAAAAAGCGCGCGCCCTTGCCAGGGCTGGACTCGATGCTCATCGAGCCGCCCAGTTGCTTGACCTCTTCGTGCACCACGTCCATCCCCAGGCCGCGCCCGGAGATCTGGGTGATCTTCTCGGCGGTGGAGAAACCGGGGCGCAAGATGAACTGCAGGATCTCGTGGTCGCTGAGCTGTGCCCGGGGTGACAGCAGGCCACGCTTGATCGCCTTGTTGCGCACCGCCTCCAGGGGCACGCCAGCACCGTCGTCGCTCATCTCGATGACGATGTCGGCGCCTTCGTGAAGCAGGTTGAGGTGAATGGTCCCAAGCTCCGGCTTGCCGGCGGCCAGGCGCACCTCGCGGGCTTCCAGGCCGTGATCGACGGCGTTGCGCAGCATATGCTCCAGGGGCGCCACCATGCGTTCGAGGACACTGCGGTCCAGTTCGCCCTCGGCATTGCCGACCACCAGCTCGACCTGCTTGCCCAGCTCGCTGGCCACCTGCCGGACCACCCGCTGCAAGCGCGGCACCAGGCGCTCGAAAGGCACCATCAAGGTGGCCGTCAAGCCTTCCTGCAGCTGGCTGTTGACCCGTGCCTGCTGCAACAGCAGGCTGTGCGTCTCCTGGGCGCGCTGGGCCAGGGTTTCCTTGAGGTCGAGCAAGTCCGAGGCCGATTCGAACAAGGCCCGGGACAACTGCTGCAACTGGGAGTGGCGGTCCATTTCCAAGGGGTCGAAGTCGTCGTAGGCATCGCCCTCGGGCTGGTAGCGGCTGGACATGCGCCCCTGGGTCTCGATGTCCAGGCGCAGCAACTGGTCGCGCATGCGCTCCAGGGTGGTCTCCATCTCGTTGAGGGCGAATTGGGCATCGTTGATCTGTTGCTCGATGCGCCCCCGGATCACCGAATGCTCGCTGGCCAGGTTGCCCAGGTCATCGAGCAGCTCGGCATCGACCTTGACCATATCGCCCGCCGGGCGCTCGGGGGCGGCGGCAGGCGCCTCGGCAGGCGCCGCCTCGGCCTGGGCGGCCACGCTGTCGGCCAGGGCGGCGCTGCTGAAATTGCGGATGTAGTCGATCAACGCCGTGGCGGCATGCAGCGGCTGGCCGAGGCGAACCGCATCGAGCATGTGCGCCAGGCGATCGTGGCAATTCTGCAGCAGGGCGAACAAGGCCGGGCTGGGCGGCAGGCGTCCGGCGGCCAGCAGCTCGTAGAGAAACTCCAGTTCGTGGGCCAGGTCGCCGATGGCCGCGATCTCGACCATCCGCGCCCCGCCCTTGAGGGTGTGCAGGTCGCGCAGCAGGTTCTCGATCTCGACGCTGCTGCGCGGGTCGGCCTGCCAGCGTTCCAATGCGGCGGCAGCGCTTTCGACGATGTCCGAGCTTTCTTCGAGGAAGACTTCCAGCAGTTCGTTGTCACCCGGGCTGTCCGTCTCTTGCGCTACAGGCCCGGGTGAGGCCAGCGGTGTCACCGCATCTTGGCCCACCAGGCCCGTGGCACCTGGCTCGAGGGCGTCGTCCAGCAGCCCACGCAAGGCGGCGAGGCACTCCGGACGGGCGGTCGCCTCCTGGCCGGCGGCAATCTCGTCGAGCATGTCGATCAAGGCTTCATGGGCCTGCTGAGCTTGGGCGAAGAAGCGCGCACTGGCCGCCAGGCTACCCTCTTCCACCGCACCGTACAGGTCGAGCAAGGCCTCGCAGAGTTCATCCACCTGCCACAGGTCCGCCAGATGGGCAGCGTGGCCAAGGGTGGTCAGTTCGTCGAGCAAGGCATCCAGTTCCTGGCGCTCGCCGGGATGCTCCTGCCAGCACGACAGCAACGATTCGGCATCGAGCAGGATGTCCATGCCCTGGGCCAGGAAGCGGGCGATCAACTGGGGATCGCGCTTGACCCTGCGCGTGTGCAGAGGCTCGTCCTGCAGGACCGCCAGGCGCGCATCCACCGCCTCGCCGACCTGCTCGATCAGCTCCACCGCACCGGGGATGGCCACCAGCGGCGCGCTGTCCAGCTGGGCCAGGCCCACGTGGAACAATGAGCGGGCCGCCTCCAGCCATTCGAGCTCCGCGACCTGCAAGCGCAACTGGTGCCCCTTGTATTCGCGCACCAGGCGGTCGAAGGCAGTGGCCAGTTCAGCGATCGGCATGACGCCGGCCATGGCGGCGCTGCCCTTGAGCGTGTGCAAGGCGCGCTGCAGGCTGTCGCTGACCGGCGTGCCCTGCCCGTCGGCCGCCTGCAGGAAGGCTTCGAGACGGCCGAGGTGGCCCAGCGCCTCGTTGCGGAAGATCTCCAGCAGTTGCGGATCGAACCCCTCGACCTCGCTGGCCACAGGCGCATCGTTCATCGCCAGCGCGTGCAGGTGGCCGGCCAGTTGCTCGACCTCCTCCAGCGGCGGCAACTGGCCGACCGCAAAATCGGCGAGCAGGTCGGGCAGGCGCACGAACACCTGCTGCAAGGCCACTACCCCTTCGGCACCCAGCGCGATGCGCCCCTCCAGTACGCGGTTGAGCAGATGCTCGGCGCCCCAGGCCAGCTCCGCGACAGCCTCGGCATGGACCATCCGCCCGCTGCCCTTGAGGGTGTGCAGCGCACGGCGTACCTCGACCAGGGCATCGTGCAGGCGATTGTCCGCTCGCCAGCGCAGCCAGTGGCGCTCGACCTCCGGGAGCAGCTCGCCGGCTTCCTCGAGGAACACCTGGCGCAGTTCGTCGTCGATCGCCTCGGCCTCGGCGCTCGCCTGCTGTTGCCGGCACGGCACGCCCAACGCCGCCAGGCTGACACAGGCCATGTCGATGAAGGGCTGGCCATCGGCCAAGGGGTCGGCCACCTGCCATTGCAGGTAGCACTCACCGGCGCTGAGGGCCTCGGCCAGGTGGTTCAGCTCGTCCGCCGGCGGTTCTTCGTCCAGGTGCGACAGCCAGCCCTGCACATAGCCGGCACAAGCGCCGAATACCTCGGCGGCGGCCGGCAGCATCAGCATCGCCAGCGCCCCCCGCACTTGCTGCAACAGGCCCGGCAAGGGTTGCAGGCGCTGGCGCGGCCAACCGGACTCGAGGCAGTCGCCGATCAGGTCCTTGGCCTGCTGCAACACCGCCAACGACTCGTTCAGCACCAATTGGCGGATCTGCGCCAGGTCCGCCCCGGGCAGCCCTGCCTGGCCGGCCTCCTCCAGCGGGCCGATCATGCCATTGAGGGTCGCCTCCACGTACAACAGGGCGCCGGCCATATCCATCAATACCGCGTCGTCCGCTGCCCGCTCGCCCTGGGCCAGGGCCTGCAGGGCCAGCACCTGGTCGACGATCACCCGCCGCGGCTGCTGGAATCCCAGTACGGCCAGGGTGTCGGCGACCTGGCGCAGCGGTGCCAACAGCGCTTCGAGCTGCTCGCTCTGCTGGCGGTCGCCCCGCACGAACTGGTCCAGGCGCTCCTTGATACGCACCAGGTCGTCACACAGCGCCATCACCACCGAGCGCAGGGCATCGCGGCCCTGGCCGGCCTGCAGCTGTTCGCGCCAGTTGCCCAGGGACAAGTCGAGGTTGGCCAGGTCGGCGGCACCCGCCAGGCGCTGCGCCGCATCGCCCACCAGGCAGCCCTGGGACAGTGGGTCGGCACCGCGGCAGCCGCGCAGCTGGTTCAGCAGCGGCAGCATCACCAGCGGCAGGTCGTGACGGGCGCTGCGCAAACGCTCCAGGTACGGCGGAAGCTGCTCCAGGCCACGGAACAGTGCCCCCAGGCAGTCGCCACGGGGGCTGACCTGGCCGTCGGCCATGGCCCGCCCGAGCAGTTCCAGTTCCTCGGCCAGGCGCGCCGCGCCGCGCAGTTCGAGCATGCGCAGACAACCCTGCACCTGGTGCAGGTTGTCGACGAAGAAGGCCAGCACCGCCGGGTCTTCCGGCTCGCTGGCAAAGCGCTCCAGCGCCTGGCGCGCCTGCCCCAGGCAATCGAGGATGGGCGCCTTGGCCCAGGCCAGGGCAACCGTGTCGTGACGTTCGGGGCTCACTGCTGCAGCGACCATCGGTGGCTCCTCAAGGTCGCTCGGCAGGCGCCGGCAGGGTGAAACCGGACACCGAGCGGCGCATTTCACTGGCCATGCGTGCCAAGTGGCGGATGCTGTCGGCGGTGGCGCCGGAGCCGGCGGAAGTCTGCGCGGTGATCTGCTGGATCACCGCCATGGTGTGGGAGATCTGACCGGCCGAGGACGTCTGCAACTGGGCGGCATCCGAGATGCTGTGGATCAGTTCGGCCAAGGTCTGCGATACCCCCTCGATCTCCGCCAGGGCAACGCCGGCGTCCTGGGCCAGGCGGGCCCCACGCACCACCTCGGCGGTGGTCTGCTCCATGGAGATCACGGCCTCGTTGGTGTCGGCCTGGATGGTCCGCACCAGCGCCTCAATCTGCCGGGTGGCCGACGACGAGCGCTCGGCCAGGCGCTGCACCTCGTCGGCGACCACGGCGAAGCCGCGTCCGGCCTCGCCGGCGAGCGAGGCCTGGATCGCCGCGTTAAGGGCCAGGATGTTGGTCTGGTCGGCAATGTCGTCGATCAGGCTGACGATATCGCCGATTTCCTGGGAAGACTCGCCAAGCCGCTTGATCCGCTTGGCGGTGTCCTGGATCTGCTCGCGGATGTTGTCCATGCCCTGGATGGTGTTGTGCACCACCTCGTTGCCCTTGTTGGCAATGGCGACCGAACGCTCGGCCACCTTGGCCGACTCGTAGGCATGGGCCGAGACCCGGTCGATCGACTCGACCATATCGCCCACCGCCAGCGAGGCCTCGCTGATCTGCTCGGCCTGGTGCTCCGAGGCCTTGGCCAGCTGGCGCGCGGTGTTCTGGGTGTCCTGCACCGCGGCGGCGACCTGCTCGGCGCTGTGATTGATGGTCACCACCAGGTCGCGCAACTGGTCGACCGAGTAGTTGATCGAGTCGGCGATGGCGCCGGTGAAGTCCTCGGTGACCGAGACGGTGACGGTCAGGTCGCCGTCGGCCAGCTCCTCGATCTCGTCGAGCAGGCGCATGATCGCCTGCTGGTTGCGTTCGTTCTTCTCGGCGGTGTCGCGCAACTGGCGACGGGTGGTGCGGACCATCACCAGGCCGATGAGGATGATCGACGCCAGCGCTAGCAGGCCTAGGGCGTAGCCGCCGACGGTGTCGAGGGTGCGCCCGTTGGCCAGGTTCTCGAAGCCATTGGCCAGGTGCGAGGCCTCGTCGAGCAGGGTCTGCGACAGGCTGAAGATGTTGCCGGCCGCCTCGCGTACGCGAAACAGCTCGGGCGAGGTCTCGAGGATCTCGTCCACCGAGCCTGCGACGAACTGGAACAGCTCGGCGATCTCCGCCAGGCGGGCGCGGGCATCCGGGTCCTCGACCTTGGTCACCTGGATCGCCGGGTTGCCCCCGAGCATGCCTTCGAGCACCTGGCCGAAGCGGCTGGCGTCGCGGCCGAAGGCATCGGCGGCCTGGGCCGCACTGTCGTCCCCGGCCAGCACGGTATTGACCGAGCCGAGGATGCGCTCGGCGAGCAGCAACTGGCGCTGGGCCACGGCCACCTGGTTGGCGGGCGCACCGCTCTGCAACAGGATCTCCACCACCTTCTCGTACTCGACCTGCAGCTGCGGCACGGTCTCGGCCAGGGTCGCCGCCACCTGGTGCAGGGACAGCACGGTCTGCTCGCTGGCCAGGATGGTGTCGGTGTTCTTGCGCAGGTTCTCCCAGTCCTGGTGCACGGCGGCCATCTCGTCGCGCACGGTTGTCGGTGCCGGCGGCAGGCCGGTGGCCTTGTCGCCCTCGCGCAGGTAGCTCCAACGCCGCTCGAAGTCGTTGCGCGCATCGCTCAGCAGCTTGAAGGCCAGGGCCTTGCCGGTCGCCGCCTCGGTGGCGTTCTTGGCGATACGCTGGGACAGCACCCGTAACTCGCCGGCGTGGCCGATGTACTGCTTGTCGTAGGTGGACTGGGTATTGAGGTAGGCGAAGTTGGCGAACAGCAGGATGATCGACAGGATCAGCACCACGAACAGCACGGTGATCTGCGCACTGCTACGGGCACGCGGCGTCACGGCTGGTGGGGTGACGGGGGTGACGGGCTTGTTCACGGTCGGTCCTCTACAACGCCACATCGAGAAAGCCCGGCGCCTGGGCCAGGGCGAACGGGCTGAAGATCGCCCAGTTGCGCTCACGGGGGAAATGCCCCTGGACGAAGGGCGCCGCGGCATGCAGCAGCGGCTGCGGCGGCGCCAGCTCCAGGCTGCTCAGGGCAAAGTGCTGCAACCCCAGCACCTCGTCCACCAGCAGGCCGGCGAACAGTTCCTCGTGGTCCAGCACCAGCACCCGGCGCTGCTTGCCCGGCGCCGCCGGGCCGAGGCCGAAGAAGGCACACAGGTCCATCACCGGCAACAGCCGGCCACGCAGGTTGGCCACGCCGCTGACCCATGGCTGCACGCCTGGCACCCGGCTGCTGCGCGGCTCGCGCAACACCTCGGCGACTTCGCCCATGGGCGCCACGAACCACTGCCCGGCGATGCGAAAGCCGATGCCACTCCAGTGTTGCACCCGGGTGTCCTGGAGGGGCTGGTCGGCCACCAGCAGGCGGCAGCGCCGGTCGATGTCCAGCAACAGCTCGAAGGCGGTCAGCGACGCGCCGTGGGGGCGGGTGGTCAAACCTTGAGCACTTCTTGCAGCTTGCCGATCAGCGCGGCCTCTTCCACCGGCTTGGTCAGGAAGTCGCGGGCGCCCTGGCGCTTGGCCCAGATCCGGTCGGTTTCCTGGTCCTTGGTGGTGACCACGATCACCGGAATGGCGCTGGTCTCGGCGTCCTTGCTCAACTGGCGGGTGGCCTGGAAGCCATTCATGCCGGGCATGACGATGTCCATCAGCACCGCATCGGGCTTTTCCTGGCGGGCCAGGGCCACGCCGTCGGCGCCGTTGTCGGCCTTGAGCACCTGGTACCCGTGCTTTTCCAGCCAGGTAGTCAGTTTGTACATTTCTGTCGGCGAGTCGTCGACAATCAGAACTCGGGCCATGCTGTTTCCCCATCAAAGGAAAGAAGACACCGCCATGGCGGACGGGGTCAGGGTGCGTGTTGTGCCTGCACGGCGAACCCGGGCACGTGAGCCCTGATCGCATCGAGCAGTTCTTCCTTGCTAAATGGTTTGGTCAGGAACTGGTCGGAGCCGACCACCCGGCCGCGGGCCTTGTCGAACAGGCCATCGCGCGAGGACAGCAGGATCACCGGGGTATCCTTGAAGGCGCTGTTGTGCTTGATCACCGCGCAGGTCTGGTAGCCGTCCAGGCGTGGCATCAGGACATCGACGAAGATGATCTGTGGCTTGTGGTCGACGATCTTGGCCAGGGCATCGAAGCCATCGCTGGCGGTGATCACCTCGCAGCCCGCCTCGCCGAGCAACATCTGGGCGGTGCGGCGGATCGTGCGCGAGTCGTCGATCACCATCACCTTCAGGGGTTGTTCCATATCTTCGCTACCATCGATGCTCGCGGAGAGCGGCAAGCTTCAGGCCTCAAGCGCCAAGCTTCAAGCGGCAAGAAAAAGCGGATCGGGGCATGGCGGGCCTTTTCTTGCAGCTTGGGGCTTGCAGCTTGAAGCTGTGGGCATTTTTAGCACACTCCGGATAGCCATTCCATCTGCCCGGCCCTTGACCATCCGCGCTCGCGGCGCCACCCTGAACCACTTTTGTCTTAGAGCCATCGCGGCCCAGGTGCCGCCAAGAGGAATTCACCCATGAGCGTTCGCCTCGGGATTGTCATGGACCCCATCGCGTCCATTTCCTACAAGAAGGACAGCTCGCTGGCCATGCTGCTGGCGGCCCAGGAGCGCGGCTGGACCCTGTTCTACATGGAACAGCGTGACCTTTACCTGGGCGCCGGCCAGGCCCGTGCGCAGATGCGCCCGCTGACCGTGTTCGCCGACCCGGCACGCTGGTTCGAGCTGGGCGAGGAGCAGGACTGCGCCCTGGCCGAGCTCGACGTGATCCTGATGCGCAAGGACCCCCCCTTCGACATGGAGTTCGTCTACAGCACCTACCTGCTGGAGCAGGCCGAGGCCGAGGGCGTGCTGGTGGTCAACCGCCCGCAGAGCCTGCGCGACTGCAACGAGAAACTGTTCGCCACGCGCTTCCCGCAGTGCATGGCGCCGACCCTGGTCAGCCGCCGCGCCGACATCCTGCGTGAGTTCGCCACCACCCATGGCGACGTGATCCTCAAGCCGCTGGACGGCATGGGCGGCGCCTCGGTATTCCGCCACCGCCCAGGCGACCCCAACCTCTCGGTGATCCTCGAGACCCTGACCCAGCACGGCAGCCAGCAGATCATGGCCCAGGCCTTCCTGCCGGCGATCAAGGACGGTGACAAACGCATCCTGATGATCGACGGCGAACCGGTGCCCTACTGCCTGGCGCGCATCCCGGCCAGCGGCGAGACCCGTGGCAACCTGGCCGCCGGCGGCCGTGGCGAGGCCCGCCCGCTGAGCGAGCGCGACCGCTGGATCGCCGCCCAGGTCGGCCCGACCCTGCGCGAGAAGGGCCTGCTGTTCGTCGGCCTGGATGTGATCGGCGACTACCTCACCGAGATCAACGTCACCAGCCCGACCTGCATCCGCGAGATCGACGCCGCCTACGACACCCGCATCGGCGCCCAACTGATGGACGCCATTGATCGCAAGCTCAAGGCGCACTGACCACCGACGCGAAGCAAACGCGCGCAGTGGGGTATGATACGCAGCCGCAAGCTTCGGGCTGCAAGCCGCAAGAAAACGCGGGCCTGCGCCTGGCCGCCGCTACTTGAAGCTTGCAGCTCTAGCTCGAAGCTGACTGTGGATACCTGATGACGTTGCCCGCCGACATCCCCGCCGACCTGCTGCCACCCCGCGTTCGCCCGGTGGACCGGCTCGGCTTCACCCTGTTCCTGGCTGCGCTGGTGCACCTGGCACTGATCCTCGGCGTGGGCTTCACCGTGGTCAAGCCGGCCGAAATCCGCCACACCATGGACATCACCCTGGCCACCTTCAAGAGCGAGAAGCCGCCGCAGAAGGCTGACTTCCAGGCCCAGGACGACCAGCAGGGCAGTGGCACCCTGGAGAAGAAGGCGGTGCCCAAGACCACCGAGGTCGCGCCGTTCCAGGACAGCAAGATCAACAAGGTCACCCCGCCGCCGGCGGCCAGACCCGAGACGCCACCTGCGCCGAAAAAATCCGCAGTGGCCACCCAGGCACCCAAGCCGCACAAGGTCGAGCCCAAGCCCAAGGAAAGCAAGCCGCGGCCCAAGCCCCAGGCGGCGGTGCCGGAGTTCGACAGTTCGCAGTTGTCCAGCCAGATCGCCAGCCTCGAGGCGGAGCTGTCCCAGGAGCAGCAGCTGTACGCCAAGCGCCCGCGCATCCACCGCCTCAACGCGGCCTCGACGATGCGCGACAAGGGTGCCTGGTACAAGGAGGAGTGGCGCAAGAAGGTCGAGCGGGTCGGCAACCTCAACTACCCCGAGCAGGCCCGCCGCCAGCAGATCTACGGCAACCTGCGGATGATGGTGTCGATCAACCGCGACGGTTCGCTGTACGAGGTGCTGGTCCTGGAGTCCTCCGGCCAGCCGGTGCTCGACCAGGCGGCCCAGCGTATCGTCCGTCTGGCAGCGCCGTTCGCACCGTTCACCGGCGACCTGGCGGAGTTCGACCGGCTGGAAATCATCCGCACCTGGCGCTTCGCCCGCGGTGACCGGTTGTCCAGCAACTAGCTTGAAGCTCGAAACGTGGTGGAGCTTGAAGCCAAGCCTACCTGACGCCACACTATCACCCATGAAAACCCTCAACCCGAGCTACCTCAAGCATCAGTTCCTGATCGCCATGCCACACATGGCCGATCCGAACTTTGCCCAGACCCTGACCTACATCGTCGAGCACAACGCCAACGGCGCCATGGGCCTGGTGGTCAATCGCCCGCAGGAGCTGAACCTGGCCGACATCCTGGAGCAGTTGCGCCCGGACGAAGAGCCGCCCGTCAGCACCCTGCAGATCCCGATCTACCAGGGTGGCCCGGTGCAGACCGACCGCGGCTTCGTGCTACACACCAGCGAATGCAGCTACCAGGCCACCGTCGAGCTGCAGGGGCTGTCGCTGTCCACCTCCCAGGACGTGCTGTTCGCCATCGCCGACGGCATCGGCCCCAAGCGCAGCCTGATCACCCTGGGCTACGCCGGCTGGGAAGCCGGCCAGCTGGAGGCCGAGCTTGCCGACAACGCCTGGCTCAACTGCCCGTTCGACCCGGAAATCATCTTCGGCCTGGCCAGCGACCTGCGCCTGGAGGCTGCCGCCGCCAGCCTGGGGATCAACCTCAGCCTGCTGACCAGCCAGGCGGGCCACGCCTGATGGCCGAACTGCGCCTGCTGCTGGGCTTCGACTACGGCAGCAAACAGATCGGCGTGGCCGTCGGCCAGGTGATCACCGGCCAGGCCCGCGAGTTGTGCACCCTGAAGGCGCAGAACGGCGTGCCGGACTGGGCCCAGGTGGAAAAACTGATCGACGAATGGAAACCCGACGCCATCGTCGTCGGCCTGCCGCTGAACATGGATGGCACGCCCAGCGAGATGAGCGCCCGTGCCGAGAAATTCGCCCGCCGCCTGCACGGCCGCTACAACCTGCCGGTGCACACCCACGACGAGCGCCTGACCACCTTCGAGGCCAAGGGCGAACGCCTGGCCCGCGGTGGTCAGCGCGGCAGCTACCGCGACAACCCGGTCGACGCCATCGCCGCCGCCCTGCTCCTGCAAGGCTGGCTGGAGGCCAACACCGGGCACTAACCCATCCGCTTTGCAGCCGGGCCAACCCGGCGCCCCGAGGAGCACGCAATGAGCCTACCCAATCCCGCCGACCTGATCCGGCAGATGGCCGTCGACCTTCGCGCCCACCTGGCCCGTCGCAACATCGCCGAGCCGCGCTTCATCGGCATCCGCACCGGCGGCGTGTGGGTGGCCCAGGCCCTGCAGCAGGCACTGGGCGACAGCAGCGCGCTGGGCACCCTGGACGTGTCCTTCTACCGCGACGACTTCAGCCAGAACGGCCTGCACCCGCAGGTACGCCCGTCGGAACTGCCCTTCGAGGTCGAGGGCCAGCACCTGGTGCTGGTGGACGACGTGCTGATGAGCGGTCGCACTATCCGCGCCGCCCTCAACGAACTGTTCGACTACGGCCGTCCGGCCAGCGTGACCTTGGTCTGCTTGCTCGACCTGGATGCCGGCGAACTGCCGATCCGCCCCAACGTGCTCGGCGCTACCTTGTCACTGGCGCCCAATGAACGGGTAAAATTGACCGGACCCGCACCGCTCGCCCTCGAGCGCCAGGACCTCGCCACCGCTTCCGCCCTTTAAGAGTCCCTCGCGATGACGCCATTCGACGCCAAGCGCCCGCTGCAGCTCAATGACCAGGGCCAGCTGCGCCACTTTCTCTCGCTCGACGGTTTGCCCCGCGAACTGCTGACCGAGATCCTCGACACCGCCGACTCCTTCCTGGAAGTCGGCGCCCGGGCCGTGAAGAAAGTCCCGTTGCTGCGCGGCAAGACCGTGTGCAACGTGTTCTTCGAGAACTCGACCCGCACCCGCACCACCTTCGAACTGGCCGCCCAGCGCCTGTCGGCCGACGTGATCAGCCTGAACGTGTCGACCTCCTCGACCAGCAAGGGCGAGACCCTGTTCGACACCCTGCGCAACCTGGAGGCCATGGCCGCCGACATGTTCGTCGTGCGCCACTCCGACTCCGGCGCTGCGCACTTCATCGCCGAGCACGTGTGCCCGGACGTGGCGGTGATCAACGGCGGCGATGGCCGCCACGCGCACCCGACCCAGGGCATGCTCGACATGCTGACCATCCGTCGCCACAAGGGCAGCTTCGAGAACCTCTCGGTGGCCATCGTCGGCGATATCCTGCATTCGCGGGTGGCCCGCTCGAACATGCTGGCACTCAAGGCCCTTGGCTGCCCCGACATCCGCGTGATCGGCCCGAAGACCCTGCTACCGGTGGGCGTCGAGCAATACGGCGTGAAGGTCTACAGCGACCTGGCCCAGGGCCTGAAGGACGTCGACGTGGTGATCATGCTGCGCCTGCAGCGTGAACGCATGGCCGGTGGCCTGCTGCCCAGCGAAGGCGAGTTCTACCGCCTGTTCGGCCTGACCACCGCGCGCCTGGCCGCCGCCAAGCCCGACGCCATCGTCATGCACCCGGGGCCGATCAACCGCGGCGTGGAGATCGAGTCGGCGGTGGCCGACGGCGCCCAGTCGGTGATCCTCAACCAGGTCACCTACGGCATCGCCGTGCGCATGGCCGTGCTGTCCATGGCCATGAGCGGCCAGGCCGCGCAACGTCAACTCGACCAGGAGAACGCCCTGTGAGCATCAGCATTCTTGGCGCCCGGGTCATCGACCCCAACAGCGGCCTGGACCAGATCACCGACCTGCACCTGGACGGCGGCCGCCTCCAGGCCATCGGCGCCGCACCGGCCGGCTTCAGCGCCAGCCGCACGATCCAGGCCGATGGCCTGGTCGCCGCTCCTGGCCTAGTCGACCTCGACGTCGCCCTGCGCGAGCCGGGCTACAGCCGCAAGGGCAACATCGCCAGCGAGACCCGCGCCGCCGTCGCCGGTGGCGTCACCAGCCTGTGCTGCCCGCCGCTGACCCGCCCGGTGCTGGACACCTCGGCAGTCGCCGAGCTGATCCTCGACCGTGCGCGCGAGGCCGGCAACAGCAAGGTCTACCCGATCGGCGCCCTGACCAAGGGCCTGGAGGGCGAGCAACTGGCCGAACTGGTGGCGCTGCGCGACACGGGCTGCGTGGCCTTCGGCAACGGCCTGCAGGGCATCGCCAACAACCGCACCCTGGTACGTGCCCTGGAGTACGCCGCCACCTTCGACCTTACCGTGGTGTTCCACTCCCAGGACCGCGACCTGGCCCAGGGCGGCCTGGCCCACGAAGGCGCCATGGCCAGCTTCCTCGGCCTTTCGGGCATCCCGGAAACTGCCGAAACCGTGGCCCTGGCACGCAACCTGCTGCTGGTCGAGCAGACCGGCGTGCGCGCGCACTTCACGCAGATCACCAGCGCCCGCGGCGCGCGCCTGATCGCCCAGGCCCAGCAGTTGGGCCTGCCGGTCACCGCCGACGTGGCCCTGTACCAGCTGATTCTTACCGACGAGGCCCTGCGTGACTTCTCCAGCCTGTACCACGTGCAACCGCCGCTGCGCACCGCCGCTGACCGCGACGGCCTGCGCGAGGCGGTGAAGGCCGGGGTGATCCAGGCGATCTCCAGCCACCACCAACCCCATGAGCGCGACGCCAAGCTGGCGCCGTTCGGCGCCACCGAGCCGGGCATCAGCAGCGTCGAGCTGCTGCTGCCGCTGGCCATGACCCTGGTCGAGGACGGCCTGCTCGACCTGCCGACCCTGCTGGCCCGCTTGACCTGCGGCCCGGCGGCAGCCCTGCGCCTGCCCGCCGGTGAACTGAAGGTAGGCGCCGCGGCAGACCTGGTGCTGTTCGATCCGAAGGCCTCGACCGTGGCCGGCGAGCAATGGTACTCGCGCGGCGAGAACTGCCCGTTCATCGGCCACTGCCTGCCGGGTGCGGTGCGTTATACCTTGGTCGATGGGCACCTCTGCCACGAGAGCCAACCGTAAGCTGCGAGCTACAAGCGGCAAGAGAGAAAGCAGGGCCTCCACCGATCCGCTTTTTCTCACCGCTTGTAGCTTGGCGCTTGAAACTGCTCCCCCCTCCCCCCATATGAGTCTGCAACAGGCATTTTCGCCCCGCTGCGTGGAGACTCTCCCTTGACTACCATCGTTTCAGTTCGCCGCCACGGCAAAGTCGTCATGGGCGGCGACGGCCAGGTTTCCCTCGGCAACACCGTGATGAAAGGCAACGCCAAGAAGGTCCGTCGCCTGTACCACGGCCAGGTCATCGCCGGCTTCGCCGGTGCCACCGCCGACGCCTTCACCCTCTTCGAGCGGTTCGAAGGCCAATTGGAGAAACACCAGGGCCACCTGATACGCGCCGCCGTCGAACTGGCCAAGGAATGGCGCACCGACCGTTCCCTGAGCCGCCTGGAAGCCATGCTCGCGGTCGCCAACAAGGACGCTTCGCTGATCATCACCGGCAACGGCGACGTGGTCGAACCCGAAGACGGCCTGATCGCCATGGGCTCCGGCGGCGCCTACGCCCAGGCCGCAGCCCGCGCCCTGCTGAACAAGACCGACCTCTCGGCCCGCGAAATCGCCGAGACCGCCCTGAACATCGCCGGCGACATCTGCGTGTTCACCAACCACAACCTGACCATCGAGGAGCAGGACCTGGCCGAGTGATCAGCTGTTCTGGCGTCCCGCTCGCAGCGGGACTTTTCCACGCTGATCACGCCGCCCGAGGACCATATTCATCATGTCCATGACCCCCCGCGAAATCGTCCACGAACTCAACCGCCACATCATCGGCCAGGACGACGCCAAGCGCGCCGTGGCCATCGCCCTGCGCAACCGCTGGCGGCGCATGCAGCTGCCTGCCGAACTGCGCAGCGAAGTCACGCCGAAGAACATCCTGATGATCGGCCCCACCGGCGTCGGCAAGACCGAGATCGCCCGCCGCCTGGCCAAACTGGCCAACGCGCCGTTCATCAAGGTCGAGGCGACCAAGTTCACCGAGGTTGGCTATGTTGGCCGCGATGTCGAGTCGATCGTCCGTGACCTGGCCGACGCCGCGCTGAAGATGCTCCGCGAGCAGGAGATCATCCGCGTGCGCCACCGCGCCGAGGACGCCGCCGAGGACCGCATCCTCGACGCCCTGCTGCCCCAGGCCCGGGTCAGCAGCTTCACCGAGGAGGCATCGCAGTCGAGCGCCGACTCCAACACCCGCCAGTTGTTCCGCAAGCGCCTGCGCGAAGGCCAGCTGGACGACAAGGAAATCGAGATCGAAGTGGCCGAATCCGTGGGTGTCGAGATCGCCGCCCCGCCCGGCATGGAAGAAATGACCAACCAGCTGCAGAGCCTGTTCGCCAACATGGGCAAGGGCCGCCGCAAGGCACGCAAGCTCAAGGTCAAGGAAGCGCTGAAGATGGTCCGCGACGAGGAAGCCAGCCGCCTGGTCAACGAGGAAGAGCTCAAGGCCAAGGCCCTGGAAGCGGTCGAGCAGCACGGCATCGTGTTCATCGACGAGATCGACAAGGTGGCCAAGCGCGGCAACGTCGGCGGCGCCGATGTCTCCCGCGAGGGCGTGCAGCGCGACCTGCTGCCGCTGATCGAGGGCTGCACCGTCAACACCAAGCTGGGCATGGTCAAGACCGACCACATCCTGTTCATCGCCTCCGGCGCCTTCCACCTGAGCAAGCCGAGCGACCTGGTGCCCGAGCTGCAAGGCCGCCTGCCGATCCGCGTCGAGCTCAAGGCGCTGACCCCGGAAGATTTCGAGCGCATCCTGCAGGAGCCGCACGCCTCGCTGACCGAGCAGTACCGCGAACTGCTCAAGACCGAAGGCCTGAACATCGAGTTCGCCGCCGACGGCATCAAGCGCCTGGCCGAGATCGCCTACCAGGTCAACGAGAAGACCGAGAACATCGGTGCCCGCCGCCTGCACACCCTGCTCGAGCGCCTGCTCGAAGAGGTGTCGTTCAGCGCCGGCGACCTGGCCAGCGCCCACGACGAAGCGCCGATCCGTATCGATGCGGCCTACGTGAACAGCCACCTCGGTGAGCTGGCGCAGAACGAAGACCTGTCGCGCTACATCCTCTGAAGCCTCGAGCGGCAAGCTGCAAGCTGATCTCCTTCGCTTGCAGCTACGCGACCGCATGATTTTTTCGCGGTGGCTTGAATATCGCCTCTTGTAGCTTGAAGCTTGAAGCTTGTAGCCCCAAGAGAAGAAGCCCATGGCCCGCCTGCCCACCGCCATCAACCTGCACAAAGCCTCCAGGACCCTCACCCTCACCTACGGCCCCGATGAGGTCTACCACCTGCCCGCCGAATTCCTGCGCGTGCACTCCCCCTCCGCCGAAGTCCAGGGCCACGGCAATCCGATCCTGCAATACGGCAAGCTCAACGTCGGCCTGACGGGCCTGGAGCCGGCTGGCCAATATGCACTGAAACTGACCTTCGACGACGGCCATGACAGCGGATTGTTCACCTGGGAATACCTCGAACAGCTGTGCCTGCGCCAGGAACAGCTGTGGGCCGAGTACCTCGATGAACTGCACAAGGCCGGCAAGTCGCGCGACCCGTCCGAGTCGGTGGTGAAACTAATGCTCTAGCTCAAGGCCCCCAGGCTTTAGAGCGCATTTTCTAAACGCATCTGCTTGAATGCCTGATTGACGGCTCAGTGAAGGGCTGTCTTGCGCATTACATGAAAGTCGGGTAACCAATGGAGCTGGCAAGTTTCCTGCACCGTCTCGAGCACGGGCAGGGCTTGGCCGGTATGTAGAGGTCGCGAGCGAAAGCAGGCTGTCTTCACACGCAGAGAAACCCGCAGCTCATCGCCGAATGCATCCGGCCCGCAGCACCGCTGTTTCTTATCACTGGTCACCCGAGCAGCAGTACCGGGCAATCGTCTGTGTACCCGCCACAGCCAACCGGTACTCGTCTCAGGACAACGGAGCGTCGTAGATGAGTAACAAGAACAACGATGAGTTGCAGCGGCAAGCCTCGGAAAACACCCTGGGCCTGAACCCGGTCATCGGCATCCGCCGCAAGGACCTGCTGACATCGGCACGCACCGTGTTGCGCCAAGCCGTTCGCCAGCCGCTGCACAGCGCCAAGCACGTGGCGCATTTCGGCCTGGAATTGAAGAACGTCCTGCTGGGCAAGTCCGCCCTGCGCCCCGAGGGCGACGATCGTCGCTTCAACGACCCGGCCTGGAGCCAGAACCCGCTCTATCGCCGCTACCTACAGACCTACCTGGCCTGGCGCAAGGAGCTGCACGACTGGATCGGCAACAGCGACCTCTCGCCCCAGGACATCAGCCGCGGCCAGTTCGTCATCAACCTGATGACCGAGGCCATGGCACCGACCAACACCCTGGCCAACCCAGCCGCGGTCAAGCGCTTCTTCGAAACCGGCGGCAAGAGCCTGCTGGACGGCCTGTCCAACCTGGCCAAGGACATGGTCAACAACGGCGGCATGCCCAGCCAGGTGAACATGGACGCCTTCGAGGTGGGCAAGAACCTGGGCACCAGCGAAGGCGCGGTGGTCTACCGCAACGACGTGCTGGAGCTGATCCAGTACCGCCCCATCACCGAGCAGGTGCACGCCCGCCCACTGCTGGTGGTGCCGCCGCAGATCAACAAGTTCTATGTCTTCGACCTGAGCCCGGAGAAGAGCCTGGCACGCTTCTGCCTGCGCTCCAACCAGCAGACCTTCATCATCAGCTGGCGCAACCCGACCAAGGCCCAGCGCGAGTGGGGCCTATCGACCTACATCGACGCGCTCAAGGAGGCCGTGGACGCGGTACTGGCGATCACCGGCAGCAAGGACCTGAACATGCTCGGCGCCTGCTCCGGCGGCATCACCTGCACCGCCCTGGTCGGCCATTACGCCGCACTGGGCGAGCACAAGGTCAACGCCCTCACCCTGCTGGTCAGCGTGCTGGACACCACGGTGGATACCCAGGTCGCGCTGTTCGTCGACGAGCAGACCCTCGAGGCGGCCAAGCGCCATTCCTACCAGGCCGGCGTGCTGGAAGGCAGCGACATGGCCAAGGTATTCGCCTGGATGCGCCCCAACGACCTGATCTGGAACTACTGGGTCAACAACTACCTGCTCGGCAACGAACCCCCGATCTTCGACATCCTGTTCTGGAACAACGACACCACGCGCCTGCCGGCGGCCTTCCACGGCGACCTGATCGAGATGTTCAAGAACAACCCGCTGACCCGCCCTGGCGCCCTGGAAGTTTGCGGCACGGCGATCGACCTCAAGCAGGTCCAGTGCGACATCTACAGCGTCGCCGGCACCGCCGACCACATCACCCCTTGGCAGTCGTGCTACCGCTCGGCGCACCTGTTCGGTGGCAAGATCGAGTTCGTGCTGTCCAACAGCGGCCATATCCAGAGCATTCTCAACCCGCCGGGCAACCCCAAGGCACGCTTCATGACCGGCGAGGACCGCCCGGACGACCCAGTGGCCTGGCAGGAGAATGCCGTCAAGCACGCCGACTCCTGGTGGCTGCACTGGCAGGCCTGGCTGGGCGAGCGTGCCGGTGATCTGAAAAAAGCGCCCACGCGCCTGGGCAATCGCGCCTATCCCGCAGGCGAGGCGGCGCCGGGGACCTACGTCCACGAGCGTTGAACCACGTCGCCATGGCCGCTCGCACGCAGGTCATGGCGCTTCACCCACCCATGAGTTCCGTGCATGCCGCAACCGTACATCTTCAGGACCGTCGAGCTGGACAACCAGTCCATCCGCACCGCCGTCCGCCCAGGCAAACCGCACCTGACGCCCTTGCTGATCTTCAACGGCATCGGTGCCAACCTGGAGCTGGTGTTCCCGTTCATCGAGGCGCTGGATCCGGACATCGAGGTCATCGCCTTCGACGTGCCGGGCGTCGGCGGCTCGTCCACGCCCCGCCACCCGTATCGCTTCCCGGGCCTGGCCAAGCTGACGGCGCGCATGCTCGATTACCTGGACTACGGCCAGGTCAATGTCATCGGCGTGTCCTGGGGCGGCGCGCTGGCCCAGCAGTTCGCCCATGACTACCCGGAGCGCTGCAAGAAGCTGGTGCTGGCCGCCACCGCCGCGGGCGCCTTCATGGTGCCCGGCAAGCCCAAGGTGCTGTGGATGATGGCCAGCCCCCGGCGCTACGTACAGCCCTCCCATGTGATCCGCATCGCCCCGTTGATCTACGGCGGTGGCTTTCGCCGCGACCCCGACCTGGCCCTGCACCATGCCGCCAAGGTGCGCTCCGGCGGCAAGATGGGCTACTACTGGCAGTTGTTCGCCGGCCTGGGCTGGACCAGCATCCACTGGTTGCACAAGATCCGCCAGCCCACCCTGGTGCTGGCCGGCGACGACGATCCGCTGATCCCCCTGATCAACATGCGCCTGTTGGCCTGGCGGATTCCCAACGCCCAGCTACACATAATCGACGACGGCCACCTGTTCCTGATCACCCGGGCCGAGGCCGTCGCCCCGATCATCATGAAGTTCCTCCAGCAAGAGCGTCAGCGCGCGGTCATGCACCCCCGCCCCGCTTCCGGTGGCTGAGGCCGCACCGGGCGCGCTCGATACAACCTGTGGATGATGGCCTGACGACGGAGTGTTGGCATGAAAGACAAAAAGGCAAAAGGGGTGCCCCCCGTCCCCGCCACGATGATCAATGTACAGAACGCCATCGCCGGCCTGCGCGGTCGCGACCTGATCTCCACCCTGCGCCACGTCGGCCGCCTTGGCCTGCGCAATCCGCTGCACACCGCCCATCATTTGCTGGCCCTGGGCGGCCAGTTGGGTCGAGTGATGCTGGGCGACACTCCGTACCAGCCCCACCCACGCGACAACCGCTTCAGCGACCCGACCTGGAGCCAGAACCCCTTCTACCGTCGCGGCCTGCAGGCCTACCTGGCCTGGCAGAAGCAGACCCGCCTGTGGATCGAGGAAAGCTCGCTGGACGATGACGACCGTGCCCGGGCGCACTTCTTGTTCAACCAGATCAACGACGCCCTGGCGCCGAGCAACTCGCTGCTCAACCCGCTGGCGGTCAAGGAGCTCTTCAACACCGGTGGCCAGAGCCTGGTCCGTGGCCTGGCCCACCTGCTCGACGACCTGCGCCACAACGACGGCCTGCCGCGCCAGGTGGACGAGCGCGCCTTCGAGGTCGGCGTCAACCTGGCCTGCACGCCGGGCGCGGTGGTGTTTCGCAACGAGCTGCTGGAGCTGATCCAGTACAAGCCGATGAGCGAGAAACAGCACGCCCGGCCGCTGCTGGTGGTACCGCCACAGATCAACAAGTTCTATATCTTCGACCTCGGGCCACACAATAGCTTCGTCCAGTACATGCTCAAGAACGGCCTGCAGGTGTTCATGGTCAGCTGGCGCAACCCCGACCCGCGCCACCGCGAATGGGGGTTCTCCAGTTACGTGCAGGCGCTGGAAGAGGCGCTCAATGCCTGCCGCAGCATCAGTGGCAACCGCGACCCCAACCTCATGGGCGCCTGCGCCGGTGGCCTGACCATGGCCGCCCTGCTAGGCCACCTGCAGGCCAAGCGCCAGTTGCGCCGGGTGCGCAGCGCCAGCTACCTGGTCAGTTTGCTCGACAGTCAGTTCGACAGCCCCGCCAGCCTGTTCGCCGACGAACAGACCATCGAGGCGGCCAAGCGTCGCTCGTACCAGCGCGGTGTGCTGGACGGCGGCGAGGTGGCGCGAATCTTCGCCTGGATGCGGCCCAACGACCTGATCTGGAACTACTGGGTCAACAACTACCTGCTCGGCAAGACGCCGCCGGCCTTCGACATCCTCTACTGGAACGCCGACAACACCCGCCTGCCTGCCGCCCTGCATGGCGAGTTGCTGGATTTTTTCAAGCTCAACCCGCTGACCCAGCCGGGTGGTCTGGAGGTGTGCGGCACGCCGATCGACCTCGGCCAGGTCACCGTCGACAGCTTCACCGTGGCCGGCAGCAACGATCACATCACGCCGTGGGACGCGGTGTACCGCTCGGCCCTGCTGCTCGGCGGCGAGCGGCGCTTCGTACTGGCCAACAGCGGGCATATCCAGAGCATCATCAACCCACCCGGCAACCCCAAGGCCTACTACCTGCATAACTCCAGGCTGTCCAGCGACCCGCGGGCCTGGTTCCACGATGCCACGCGCAGCGACGGCAGCTGGTGGCCGTTGTGGCTGGAGTGGATCTGCCAACGCTCCGGCCCCCTCAAGGCGCCGCGCGTGGAGCTGGGCAACGCCACCTACCCGGTGCTGGGCCCCGCGCCAGGCAGCTACGTGCTGGCGCGCTGAACCGATGAAAACCCGCGACCGTATCCTCGAGTGCGCCCTGCAGTTGTTCAACCGGCAGGGCGAGCCCAACGTCTCGACCCTGGAGATCGCCAACGAACTGGGCATCAGCCCAGGCAACCTGTACTACCACTTCCACGGCAAGGAGCCGCTGGTGCTGGGGCTGTTCGAGCGTTTCGAGGAAGCGCTGGTGCCCCTGCTCGACCCGCCCCTGGACGTGCGCCTGGATGCCGAGGACTACTGGCTGTTCCTGCACCTGATCGTCGAGCGCATGGCCCAGTACCGTTTCCTGTTCCAGGACTTGTCGAACCTGACCGGCCGCCTGCCGAAGCTGGCCCGTGGCATGCGCAGCCTGATCAACGCCCTCAAGCGCACCCTCGCCGCCCTGCTGGCCAGCCTCAAGGCCCAGGGGCTGGTGACCAGCGGGACCCAGGCGCTGGGGCAACTGATTGAGCAGATCACCCTGACCTTGATGTTTTCCCTGGATTACCAGCGGGTGCTGGGGCGCGAAGGGGATGTGGGGATCGTGGTGTACCAGGTGATGATGCTGGTGGCACCGCACCTGCAAGGGCCAGCGCAGAAGGCGGCGGAGCAATTGGCGGAGAAGTATCTGGAGGGGTAGGCCGTTGGGCCTGCGGTGGCTGGGCTGGCACCCTGGTGCTGGTCAGTCATTTGGGGTCGCTTCGCGCCCCATTGTCGGCAAGCCGCCCCCCCACAGGGTCCGACTCGACCGCGAATGATGCGGTTTGCAGGATCATGTGGGAGCCGGCTTGCCGGCGATGGGGCGCGAAGCGCGCCCTTGCCATACACCGGTGCTCGCGAAGACGGCGACGCGGTCATCAGCCTTGGTTGGCTGGGCTCACCGGTGCCGACGGGGTATTGCTGACCGGGGCCGCGCTCGGTGCCGGCGTCGCGGCCGGGGTCGCGCTGGCAGCCGGTGCCGCAGTCTTGGTCGCCGCCGGCTTGGCCGGTGCCTTTTTCACCGTAGGCTTCTTCGCCGCTGCCGGTTTCGCGGCTGCAGCCTTGGCAGCAGGCTTGGCCGCCGCTGTCTTCGCGGCAGGTTTTGCCGCCGGCTTGGCCGCCTTGCTGGCCGGTTTCGCCGCAGCCGTCTTCGTCGCAGGTTTAGCTGCCTTGGCCAGAGGCTTGGCGGCGCTCTTGCCGGCAGCGGCCTTCTTGGCCGAAACCGGGGTCACCGAAGCGCCGGTCAGCTTCTCGATCTGCTTGGTCAGGGTGTCGACCTGCTGGTGCAGGGCCTTGATCTCGTTGCGGCTAGGCACCCCCAGGCGCGAGATGGCGCTGTTCAGGCGCTTGTCGAACGCCTCCTCCAGCTCGCTCCACTTGCCCAGTGCGCGCTCCTTCACGTCGGAGACCCGCGACGAAGTCGCGGACTTGGCGCTGTCCTTGGCCGAGTCGACATTCTTCTTGGCCTGCTTCTCGGCCTTCTCGCCATCCTTGACCAACGACTCGAACAGCTTGGGGCCGTCCTGGTCGATCTTGGAGTAGATACCCAGGCCAGCCAGCCAGATCTTGCGGGAATACTTCTCGATCCCGCCGACCCAGGAACTGCCTTCTTTCTCGGTGCTCTTCTTGCCAGCCATCCTGCTCTCCTTATTGTTTGTGCGCGACACGCTCGAGCAACTCGGTCAGCTGTTCGAGCTTGATGGACAACGCGTCAACGTCATGTTTAGACGGAATGCCGAGGCGATTCAAGGCGCGGGCGACCCGCGTATCGAAAGCCTTTTCGATCTTGTCCAGTTGAACCTCGACCCGGCCTCTGACGCGGCTCACTTGCGCGCCCGCTTCGTCGATCTGGTTGTTGGCCGCATCGAGCTGTTGGTCGATGTGCTTCTTGCCGCGTTTCTCGACGCCTTCGCCGGCCTTGACCAGCTCCTTGAAGTACTCCGAACCTTCCTGGCCGACGCGGGCATAGGCGCCCAGGCCCGCCAGCCAGATCCTGCGCGCGTAGCCGCGCACCTCGCCCAGGGTATTGCCCGGGGCATCGTCCTTTTTCTTCAGGTTCACTTTGGCCATGCGCTGCACCTCATGCTCGTAAAGGGAGGGAGAAACGGCCCCGGGATCGAGGGCTTGAGCACAAGGTAGGGGGAAAAATTAGAATCCTCACCCTAAGAGCAGCTACAAGCGGCAAGAAGAAACGGATGGTGCACGCCTTGCTTTTATCTTGCAGCTTGCGGCTGGTCGCTGGTAGCCCGCCCGGGTCAGGCCAGGGCCTTGTCCAGCGCGCGCTCGATCTCGCCCTTGATGGTGCCGCCGAGCATCGACAGCATCATGCCCAGCTTGAGTTCGACACGGATGCTGTCTTCGCCGATATGCACGCTGCCATTGGCACCACTGCGCGACACGTCGACGCGGTCGCCGTTCCAGGTGGCCTTGAGGTCGTATTCGCGGCTGAGCCTTTCCACCAGCGCCTCGGCCTTGGCCCGGGCGGCTTCGCGGCCGAGGGAGTGTTTGCGTTCAACGCTGATCTGGGTCATGCGGGCGGTCCTGGATATGAAGACAATGAACGCATTATGCCCGCGCCCGCCCCACGACACACCCCGCCAAGACAAATCCGCCCGTTGCCCCTAGAATGGCCGTAATTTTTTTCGGTGAAGCGATATGAACGACCAGCGCAAAGGCGAACCCGCCGAACCCACCACCCACTTCGGCTACCAGGACGTGCCCGAGAGCCAGAAGGCGAAGAAAGTCGCCGAGGTCTTCCACTCCGTGGCCGCCAAGTACGACCTGATGAACGACGTCCTCTCCGGTGGCATGCACCGGTTGTGGAAGCGCTTCACCATCGAACTGTCCGGCGTGCGCAGCGGCAACCGGGTGCTGGACATCGCCGGCGGTACCGGTGACCTGGCCGCCAAGTTCTCGCGCCTGGTCGGCCCGACCGGCCAGGTGGTGCTGGCCGATATCAACGAATCGATGCTCAAGGTCGGCCGCGACCGCCTGCTCGACCGTGGCGTGGCCGGCAACATCGAGTTCGTCCAGGCCGACGCCGAGAAGCTGCCGTTCCCCGACAACCACTTCGACTGCGTGACCATCGCCTTCGGCCTGCGCAACGTCACCCACAAGGAAGATGCCCTGCGCTCGATGCTGCGCGTACTCAAGCCGGGCGGGCGCCTGCTGGTGCTGGAATTCTCCAAGCCGACCAACAAGCTGATGTCGCGCGCCTACGACGCCTACTCGTTCGCCTTCATGCCGCTGGCCGGCAAGCTGATCACCAACGACGCCGACAGCTACCGCTACCTGGCCGAGTCGATCCGCATGCACCCCGACCAGGAAACCCTCAAGGCCATGATGGTCGAGGCCGGCTTCGACCGCGTCACCTACCACAACATGACCAGCGGCATCGTCGCCGTGCACCGGGGGATCAAGCCCTGATGCTCCTGGCCGGCCTGCTCGCCAGCGTCGAGCACGGGCTCAACCGTGTCCTGCGCATGGACAGCACGGCGCTGCCGCGCCTGGCTGCGCTCGAGGGCAAGGTGATCGCCATCGACTGCCAGCAACCGGCCCTGCAGCTGTTCATCCTGCCCGACGCCGAAGGCCTGATGCTCGCCGCCCACTGGGAAGGCGAGGTCGACTGCAGCCTGCGCGCCCCCGCCGGCCGCCTGGCCCAGCTGGCCTTGGCCAGGGACAAGAACGCCGTGCTGCACAGCCCGCAGGTCGAGTTGCATGGCGATAGCGCCGTGCTGCTGGACCTGGTCGGCGTGCTGCAGGACCTGGAGCTGGACTGGGAATACGAGCTGTCGCGCTGGCTGGGCCCGGTGGCCACCTCGCTGCTCGCCGGCCACCTGCGCCTGCGCGCCCGCTGGACCCGCCAGGGCCTGGCACGCTTCTCCCAGAACCTCTCCGAGTACCTGGCGGAGGAATCCCGTACCCTGGTCGGCCAGCGCGAAGCCGAAGCGGCCTTCAGCGAGCTCGATGCGCTGAAGGTCGACACTGAACGCCTCGAGGCGCGCCTGCGCCGTCTCGCCCGATCCCTTGATACCAGCGATAACGCATGAAGCTGCTCGCCGTCCGCCGTCTGTTGCGCATCCAGCGCGTCGTGATCCGCTACCGCCTCGATGACCTGCTGTTCGACCTGCCCCTGCCCTGGTGGCTGATGAGCCTGCGTCTGCTGCTGCCCTGGCGCTGGCTGCCACGCAAGCCCTCCGAGCTCAGCCGCGGCGCGCGCCTGCGCCAGGCCCTGCAGGACCTGGGGCCGATCTTCATCAAGTTCGGCCAGTTGCTGTCCACCCGCCGCGACCTGCTACCCACCGACATCGCCGATGAGCTGATGCTGCTGCAGGACCGCGTACCGCCATTCGACCCCCAGCACGCCGTCGCCCTGATCGAGGAGCAGCTCGGCGCCAAGGTCGGCGAGGTGTTCAGCCGCTTCGACGTCGAGCCCCTGGCCTCGGCCTCGGTGGCCCAGGTGCATGCCGCGCGCCTCAAGAGCGGCGAGGAAGTGGTGGTCAAGGTGGTGCGCCCGGGCCTCAAGCCGGTGATCGCCCAGGACCTGGCCTGGCTGTTCCTGATCGCCAAGGGCGCCGAGCGGGTGTCTGCCGATGCCCGCCGACTGCACCCGGTGGAGGTGGTCAGCGACTACGAGAAGACCATCTACGACGAGCTCGACCTGCTGCGTGAGGCGGCCAACGCCAGCCAACTGCGGCGCAACTTCGAAGGCTCCGAGCTGATGTACGTGCCCCAGGTGTACTGGGACTGGTGCCGACCCAAGGTGCTGGTGATGGAGCGTATCTACGGCGTACCGGTCACCGACCTGGCGACCCTGGCCGACCAGCGCACCGACATGAAGATGCTCGCCGAGCGCGGCGTGGAGATTTTCTTCACCCAGGTGTTCCGCGACAGCTTCTTCCATGCCGACATGCACCCGGGCAACATCTTCGTCAGCACGGTCAAGCCCTGGAGCCCGCAGTACATCGCCATCGACTGCGGCATCGTCGGCAGCCTCACGTCCGAGGACCAGGATTACCTGGCGCGCAACCTGATCGCCTTCTTCAAGCGCGACTACCGTCGCGTCGCCCAGTTGCACATCGATTCAGGCTGGGTGCCGGCGCAGACCAAGGTCAACGAGTTCGAGGCGGCGATCCGCACGGTGTGCGAGCCGATCTTCGAGAAGCCGCTCAAGGACATCTCCTTCGGCCAGGTGCTGATGCGCCTGTTCCAGACCGCACGGCGCTTCAACATGGAGGTCCAGCCGCAGCTGGTGCTGCTGCAGAAGACCCTGCTCAACATCGAAGGCCTGGGCCGCCAGCTGTATCCCGACCTGGATCTGTGGAGCACCGCCAAGCCGTACCTGGAGCGCTGGATGCGCGAGCGCATGAGCCCCAAAGCGGTGTTCGGCAACCTGCAGAGCCAGGTGGAGCAACTGCCGCACCTGGCCGACATGACCCGCGACTTGCTCGAGCGCCTGTCGCAACCGCACCTGCACGACCCGCAACTGCCGGAGCGGCGCCGCCAGGGCGACCGCTGGGCGCTGCGCCTGCTCGGTGCCGGCCTGCTCGCTGGCGGCGCCACGCTCGCCGCCGGAGCCGTCAGCCTCAGCGCACCGAGCGCCTGGCCGGCCTGGCTGATGCTGGCCGCGGGCCTGTACCTGATCGTACGCCGATAGCCAGCCGCGCTGCCGGCTGGCACACTAGCGCAAAGGGCCCGGTACGGGAGCGGGCCTGGTTTTGGAGTCGACGATGAAAGACTGGCTGGACGAGATCAAGTGGAACAGCGATGGCCTGGTACCGGCGATCGCCCAGGATCACAAGACCGGGCGCGTGCTGATGATGGCCTGGATGAACCGCGAGTCCCTGGCCCTCACCGCCGCCGAGCAACGCGCCATCTACTGGTCGCGTTCGCGTGGCAAACTGTGGCGCAAGGGCGAGGAATCGGGCCATGTGCAGAAACTGCACGAAATGCGCCTGGACTGCGATGCCGACGTGATCATCCTGATGGTCGAGCAACTGGGCCATATCGCCTGCCATACCGGCCGTGAGAGCTGCTTCTACCGCGTCTTCGAAGACGGCCAGTGGAAAATCGTCGACCCGGTCCTCAAGGACCCGGATGCCATCTACAGCGCAGGACACTGACATGAGCGACACCCTCAACCGCCTCGCCGAGGTATTGGAAGAGCGCAAGCAAGCGGCGCCCGACAGCTCCTATGTGGCCAGCCTGTACCACAAGGGGCTGAACAAGATCCTGGAGAAGCTCGGCGAAGAGTCCGTCGAGACCATCATCGCCGCCAAGGACGCCGCCGTCAGCAAGGATTGCAGCGATGTCATCTATGAAACCGCCGACCTGTGGTTCCATAGCCTGGTCATGCTCAGTGCGCTGGGGCAGCATCCACAGGCAGTGCTCGACGAACTGGAACGTCGCTTCGGGCTTTCCGGGCATGATGAAAAGGCCGCGCGCCAGCCTTCTGCCTGACGGTATCCTGGGGGTGTTGAACGCCCCCTTCACGACGCAAGGCCACTCCTACAGGGGCTGCGTCGTACAGAGGGCCTCGTGGGAGCAGCCCCGAAGGTCCACCGACATTTTTCAGGAGTACGAAATGGGTATCTTTGACTGGAAACACTGGGTTGTCCTGCTGATCGTCGTGGTCCTGGTGTTCGGCACCAAGAAACTGAAGAACCTCGGCAGCGACCTGGGTGAGTCGATCAAGGGCTTTCGCAAGGCCATGAACGAAGAAGAGCACAAGCCGGCTGAGCAGGCTCCGCCCCCCGTGCAGCCCACCCAACAGGCGCAGCAGCAAAACAGCGCGCCGCTGAACCCGCCGCACACCATCGAAGGCCAGGCCCAGCCGGCCCAAGAACCGCAGCGGAAAGACTGACTCATGTTCGGCATCAGCTTCGGCGAGTTGCTGCTCGTCGGCCTGGTCGCCCTGCTGGTGCTCGGCCCCGAGCGCCTGCCTGGCGCCGCACGCACTGCAGGCCTGTGGATCGGCCGGCTCAAGCGCAGCTTCAACAGCATCAAGATGGAAGTCGAGCGTGAGATCGGTGCCGACGAGATCCGCCGCCAGTTGCACAACGAGCACATCCTGTCGATGGAACAGGAAGCCCGGCGCATCCTCGACCCGCAAACGCCGCCCGCGCAACCGGCCAGCCCTCCGGCAAGCGGCGACACCCAGGCCGCCTCCGTGGCGGATGCCGCTCCCGACACCCGCACGCCCGCGGCCCCGACCGCGCCCCCTGAGCCGCCCCAACCGCCACGAGCCCCATGAGCGATAGACCGGAAACCGACCAGCCGATGCCGCTGGTCTCGCACCTGACCGAACTGCGCACCCGCCTGCTGCGCTGCGTTGCCGCCGTGTTCCTGATCTTCGCTGGGCTGTTCGCCTTCGCCCAGCAGATCTACACCCTGGTCTCGGCGCCGCTGCGCGCGCACCTGCCGGCCAATGCGACGATGATCGCCACCGACGTGGCCTCGCCGTTCCTGACGCCGTTCAAGCTGACCATGATCGTCTCGCTGTTCCTGGCCATCCCGTTCATCCTCCAGCAGATCTGGGGCTTCATCGCGCCGGGGCTGTATCGCCACGAGAAACGCATCGCCATTCCGCTGCTGGTGTCGAGCATCCTCCTGTTCTACGCCGGCATGGCCTTCGCCTATTTCCTGGTATTCCCACTGATCTTCGGTTTCTTCGCCAGTGCCACGCCTGAAGGCGTGGCGATGATGACGGACATCTCCAGCTACCTGGACTTCGTCATGACGCTGTTCTTCGCCTTCGGCGTCGCCTTCGAGATCCCGGTGGCGGTGGTGCTGCTGGTATGGATCGGCGTGGTCGAGGTGCAGTACCTGAAGAAGATCCGCCCCTACGTGATCATCGGCTGTTTCGTCGTCGGCATGGTCCTGACCCCACCGGACATCTTCTCCCAGACCCTGCTGGCCGTGCCCATGTGGATGCTGTTCGAGATCGGGATACTGTTCGGCAGCCTGATCCGCAAGCGCAGCCGGGCGCCTGAAACGGCATCGGACGACCCCAACGACCAACCACCAGCGACCCAGCCGTGAACCTGCTGCTACTCGAGGAAGCCGACTTCGTCGCGGCCGACCGTGTGATCCTGGCCGACCGCCGCTTCACTCACATGCAGGAAATCCACCGGGTCGCGGTGGGCGATACCCTGCGTGTCGGGCGCATCGACGGGCCGATGGGCAAGGCTACGGTGCTGCGCCTGGAGGGCCACGAGGCCGAGCTGCAGGTCGTCTGCGACCAGCCACCGCCCGCCAAGCTGCCCCTGACCCTGGTCCTGGCCGTGCCGCGCCCGAAAATGCTGCGCCGCCTGTTCCAGACCGTCGCCACCCTGGGCGTGCCACGGCTGATCCTGGTCAACAGCTACAAGGTGGAAAAGAGCTTCTGGCAGACGCCCTTCCTCGCCCCCGCGGCGATCCGCGAAAACCTCATCCTCGGCCTGGAACAGGCCCGCGACACGGTGCTGCCCGAGGTCATCGTCGAGAAGCGCTTCAAGCCGTTCGTCGAGGACCGCCTGCCATCCATCGCCGCCGGCACCCTTGGCCTGGTCGGCCACCCTGGCCCCTACCCGGCCTGCCCACGTGCCGTGGAAGGGCCAGTGACCTTGGCCATCGGCCCCGAGGGCGGCTGGATCCCCTATGAAATCGATCTGCTGGGCAAGGCCGGCCTGTCGCCGGTGCAACTCGGTGATCGCATCCTGCGTGTGGAAACCGCCGTGACCGCCCTGCTTTCGCGAATTTTCTGACACTCTCATCAGACCAATCGCCCATTAAGTTTCCTCGCTACAGGCCGATGGTCTAGGCAATACAACAACAGTTGCTGCCGAGTTGCCGGGGAGTCGAACATGCATGGTGGGTTTGCCCAGTTCCTGGGAAATATGAGTGTCAATCGCAAATTGGGCCTCGGCTTCGGGCTGGTGCTGATGCTGACCCTGGCCATTACCCTGACGGGTTGGCTTGGCCTGGACAGCGTCATCGACCGTGGCGACAAGCTGGGCAACATCTCGCTGATCCACGAGAGCACCCAGGAGCTGCGCATTGCCCGGCAGCAGTACGATCGCAACCGCGACCCGGCGTCCGCGACAGAGCTGGAGAAGATCCTCGATCGCCTCGAGCAGCAGGTGCAAGCCATGCTGGGGCAGATCGAGCACCCCGCCGATCAGCAGCGCCTGCAGCAGCAGCGGGAGGCCGTGCGCCAGTATCGCCAGGCCTTCTCCGAGTTCAGGCAGGCCGACCAGCGCCGCAATGCCAGCCGCGACGTGCTGGGCGACAGCGCCGACCGGGCGGCCGAGCTGATCGACAAGGTCCAGCAGCGCCTGCTGCAGACCGGCGATATCAGCCAATACCATGAAGCCGTGAAGGTCGCCGCGCAGCTCCAACAGGCGCGCTTCCAGGTACGCGGCTACACCTACAGTGGCCGGGCACAATTCCAGCAGACCGCGCTCGAGGCCATCGACCAGGCCATGCTTGTGCTCAAGACGCTGCCCGACAAGGTGGCTGGCGAGCATGCCAGCAGCCTGCAGGAAGCCGCCAGCGCCCTGGCCGCCTACCGCGATGCGGTGGTCCAGGTCGGCAATGCCCAGGCGGCCAGCGAGCAGGCCCTGCAGCGCATGGCCGAGGAGGGCACGGTGTTGCTGGACACCAGCCAGGCCCTGACCGTTTCGCAAACCGAAGTGCGCGACCAGGGCACCCGCCAGGCCAAGCGCACCCTGGCCGGCGCCACGGCCCTGGCGGTACTGCTGGGGCTGTTGGCGGCCTGGGCCATCACCCGGCAGATCATCGTACCGCTGCGCCAGACCCTGGCAGCCGCCGAGCGCGTGGCCAACGGCGACCTGAGCCAGGACCTGCTGGTGGCGCGCCGCGACGAGCTGGGCCAGCTGCAGGCCAGCATGCAGCGCATGACCCAAGGCCTGCGCGAGCTGATCGGTGGCATCAGCGACGGCGTCACGCAGATCGCCAGCGCTGCCGAGGAGCTTTCCGCAGTCACCGAGCAGACCAGCGCCGGGGTCAACAACCAGAAGGTCGAGACCGACCAGGTGGCCACCGCCATGAACCAGATGGCCGCCACCGTCCACGAGGTGGCGCGCAACGCCGAGCAGGCCTCGGAAGCGGCGGTGATGGCCGACCAGCAGGCGCGGGAAGGCGACCGGGTGGTCGCCGAGGCCATCGCCCAGATCGAGCGCCTGGCCGGCGAGGTGGTCAACTCCAGCGAGGCCATGAACCAGCTCAAGGCCGAGAGCGACAAGATCGGCAGCGTGCTCGACGTGATCAAGGCGGTGGCCCAGCAGACCAACCTGCTGGCCCTCAACGCCGCCATCGAGGCGGCCCGGGCCGGCGAGGCTGGCCGCGGCTTCGCCGTGGTCGCCGACGAAGTGCGCAGCCTGGCCCAGCGCACCCAGCAGTCGACCGAGGAAATCGAGGAGTTGATCGCCGGCCTGCAGAACGGCACCCAGCATGTCGCCAGCGTCATGGACAACAGCCGGGCACTGACCGACAGCAGCGTCGACCTGACCCGCCGCGCGGGTGGCTCGCTGGAGACCATCACCCGCACCGTGTCGTCGATCCAGGCGATGAACCAGCAGATCGCCACGGCAGCGGAGCAGCAAAGCGCCGTGGCCGAGGAGATCAACCGCAGCGTGATGAACGTACGGGATATCTCCGACCAGACCTCGGCCGCCAGCGAAGAGACCGCCAGCTCCAGCGTCGAATTGGCCCGCCTGGGCACTCACCTGCAGGGGCTGGTGGGGCGTTTCCGGCTCTGATAGCTACAAGCTGCAAGAAAGAGCAGAGCGGTGATGGCAGTTCCATCCTCGTTCGGCTTGTTCTTGCAGCTTGTAGCTTGCAGCCCGGGGTAGTCAGAGGACCTGGCGCAGGAAGGCCTGGGCGCGTAGGTCCTTCGGGGCGGCGAAGAATTGCTGGGGTGGGGAGTCCTCCAGCAGCTTGCCATGGTCGAAGAACAGCACGCGGTCGGCCACCTCACGGGCAAAACCCATCTCGTGGGTCACGCAGACCATGGTCATGCCTTCCTGGGCCAGGGTCTTCATGACATCCAGCACCTCGCCGACCATTTCCGGGTCGAGCGCCGAGGTGGGCTCGTCGAACAGCATGACCTTCGGGTCCATCGCCAGGGCACGGGCGATAGCCACTCGCTGCTGCTGGCCGCCAGAGAGGCGCGATGAATACTCGTTGGCCTTCTGGCCGATACCCACCTTTTCCAGCAGAGCCTTGGCCTTGGCCTCGCGCTCGGCCTTGCTGCGCTTGCGCACCACCTTCTGCGCCAGGCACAGGTTCTCCAGCACGGTCATGTGCGGGAACAGGTTGAAATGCTGGAACACCATGCCGACTTCGCGGCGATAGGCGTTGATGTCGGTCTTCGGGTCGTCCAGCGGCAGGCCGTCGATGGACACATGGCCCTCGTCGAAGTGCTCCAGGCCATTGAGGCAGCGCAGGAAGGTCGACTTGCCCGAACCCGAAGGGCCGAGCACCACCACCACCTCGCCCTTGGCCACGCAGGTGGTGACGTTGTCCACCGCGCGCACCACCTGGCCACGGGTGTCGAAGACTTTTACCAGGTCACGGACTTCAATCACTTTGCGCAAGCCTCCGCTCGAGCCGGCTGGCGAGGTGCGACAGCGGCAGGTTGATCAGCAGGTACAGACCTGCCACGCAGAACCAGATCTCGAAGGTCGAGAACGACGTGGTGATGGCCTCGCGACCGCTCTTGGTCAGCTCGGTGATGGCGATCACCGACACCAGCGAGGTGTCCTTGACCAGGCTGATGAACTGCCCGGCCAACGGCGGCAGCACGCGCTTGAAGGCCTGGGGCAGGATCACGTGGCGCATCGACTGGCCGGCGTTCAGGCCCAGCGAGCGGGCCGCCTCGTTCTGGCCCTTGGCGATCGACTGCACGCCGGCGCGGACGATCTCGGCCACGTAGGCGCCGGTGAACAGCGCCAGCGCCGCCACCCCGGCGAACTCGCGGGACAGGTTGAGCACGGTGCCGATGAAGAAGTAGAAGATGAAGATCTGCACCAGCAGCGGCGTGCCGCGCACCAGTTCGACATACACCGTGGACAGGTCACGCAGGGTCGGGTTGTTCGACAGCCGGCACAGGCCTGCGAACAGGCCGATCACCAGGCCCAGGGCGCCGGAGACCACCGAGATCCACAGCGTGGTCCACAGCCCCCAGGCCAGCGGGCCGGCGGCCCAGTGGCGGGTCACGCCAACCTGGTCACCCTCGGAGACATCGTCGCCGCGGCTCAGTTGCAAGCTGTCCTTGGCCACATCGAGCACCTGCTCGTCGCCGTTTTCGTCCTTCAGCGTGACACGTGCGCTGTCACCGGAAACGACGATGTCCTGCACGGTACCGTAGCCAGCGGCACGCTGCGCTTCCTCGGCCTTGTAGACGAAGTACTGCGGTACGCGGTTCCACCGCCACTCGTAGGAGATCATCGAAGTGGCCAGGTACAGGCTGAACGCCAAGCCCACCAGGACCAGGGCGGTCAGTGCATGCCAGGGCCACTGGGCTTTCTTGTGTTTGATCACGTGGATACTTCCCATTAAGCGGCAAGCCGCAAGCTACAAGCGGCAAGAAAAAGCGGGCCGTGCACCGATCCGCTTCTTCTTGCCGCCTGCAGCTTGCGGCTTGAAGCTGCTTATTCCATTTCCTTCAGCCAGTCCTTGTTCTTGAACCACTTGTCGTGGATACGATCGTAGGTCCCGTCATGCTTGATCTGGTGCAGGAAGTTGTTGATGAAGTTGAGGCTGTCGTAGTCGCCCTTCTTCAGGCCGAACGCCAGCGGCTCGTAGGTGAAGGGCTCGTCCAGGAACAGCAGCTTGCCGGCACCGGCCTTCTCCACCGCGACCACGTTGTACGGCGCGTCGTAGACGAAGGCATCGGCCTTGCCGTTGACCACGTCCATCACCGCTTCCTGCTCGTTGTCGTAGCCGTGGTACTTGGCCTTGCTGATCAGCTTCTTGGCCACCATCTCGCCGGTGGTGCCGAGCTTGGAGGTGATGCGGTACTTCTCGTTGTTCAGGTCCTTGTACGACTTGATCTCGCCCGCCAGTTCCTTACGGATCAGCAGGGTCTGGCCGACGACGATGAAGGGCTCGCTGAAGTTCAGGCGCAGGTTGCGCTCCTGGGTCAGGGTCATGCCGCTGCCGATCATGTCGAACTTGTTGGTCAGCAGGGCCGGGATGATGCCGTCATAGGCGGTGGAAACGGTCTCCAGCTTGACGCCCATGGACTTGGCCATGGCCTTGAGGATATCGACCTCGAAACCGATGATCTCGCCGCGCTTGTTGGTCATCTGGAACGGCATGTAGGTCGGGTCCATGCCGACCCGCAGGCTGCCACGCTTGACCGCATCGTCGATGGCGCCCGCTTGGGCGGCCGAGACCGCGACCAGCGCGGTGACACCCACCAGCAGTCGCGACAGGTATTTCTTCATCATCACCAGGTCCCCTAGCAAAGAAATTGCGAATTTTATTGTTGGTACGGCCGTACCGGCCGTAGCGGAATATCGGAGACGGATGCTAACGCATGGTGGCCCTGGGACCTAGAGCCGAGGGGGACTTTGTTGGCCAAAATCCATACAGGCACGCATATTGGGGAGCCCTAATTGCCGGCAAGCCGGCCTCCACCGGTACTCCACCAGGCCCAAGGGCAGTGGTGAACCTGTGGAGGATCACCCAGCCCGTTGGACGGCGCTGTCGCGCAGAACAGCGGCCGAAAGAGCAACGAGGACTGTGGGAGCCGGCTTGCCGGCGATTGGGCCGCAAAGCGGCCCCGGCGGCTATCAGGCCCCCACCAGCGAAGGCCTCACCTCGTTCTCAGGATGCAACGGCAGCAATGGCGAGTGCGGATCGTTGGCGATGGAGCTGCGCCAGACATCGATCCACGCCGCGTTGTGCTCGGCCCAGACCCGCTCGTGCAGGCGCGAGAGGGCCACCGGGTCGCTCAGCAATGCCAGGCGGGTGTTGCCGTCCAGCCCGTCGGGGCCGGCCTCCAGCGCCTTGGCGATGCGCTCGGCACGCAGCGCCTCGATCGGTGCGGCCTGGCCGTGGCGGGCGGTGCCCATGGCGCAGGCCAGGGCGTTCTGCCGTGGGTCGACCACGGCCCGGACGAAACCGTCGTGCAGGGCGTGCCAGCGGTTCTCGTGGGTGTACTGGTCGGTGGCCAGCAGCTCCTGCGGCGTGGCGTACTCCTCGGGGATGAGGAACAGCTTCTCGTCCTTGGCGCTAAGGCCCAAGCGCACGCGGCTGGAAATCACCGAGACCGGGATCGACAGCACCAGGGAGCCGACGATCGGCGCCAGCCACCACAGGAAGCTCGGGTTGAGCCAGGCCACCAGCGCCGCCCAGGCGATGCCCAGCAACGTCTGCGGGCCGTGGCGGCGTACCGCCTCGCTCCAAGGGGTGGAGTCGTCGTCACGCTGCGGCGAGTTCCAGGTCGCCGCCCAACCGAGGAACGCCGCCAGGACGAAACGGGTGTGGAAGATCATCCGTACCGGCGCCAGCAACATGGAGAACAGCATCTCGGCCAGCATCGACAAGGTGACCTTGATGCGCCCGCCGAACTCGGTGGCGCCCTTGGCCCAGATCAGGATGACGCTGAGCAGCTTGGGCAGGAACAGCAACACGATGGTGGTGGAGAACAGGGCGATAGCCTTCTTCGGGTGCCACTGCGGCCACAGCGGGTAGAGCTGGAACGGCTCGATGAAGTATTGCGGCTCCATCAGCGTGTTGGTCGCCAGCAGTGCGGTCGACAGCACCAGGAAGAAGAACCACAGCGGTGCCGACAGGTACGACATCACCCCGGTGAGGAACACCGCGCGGTGCACCGGGTGCATGCCCTTGACCAGGAACAGGCGGAAGTTCATCAGGTTGCCATGGCACCAGCGGCGGTCGCGCTTGAGTTCGTCGAGCAGGTTCGGCGGCAGCTCCTCGTAGCTGCCCGGCAGGTCGTAGGCGATCCATACGCCCCAGCCGGCACGGCGCATCAGCGCGGCCTCGACGAAGTCGTGGGACAGGATCGCCCCGGCGAAGGCACCCTTGCCCGGCAGGGGTGCCAGGGCACAGTGCTCGATGAACGGCTTCATGCGGATGATCGCGTTGTGGCCCCAGTAGTGCGACTCGCCCAACTGCCAGAAATGCAGGCCAGCGGTGAACAGCGGGCCGTAGACGCGGGTGGCGAACTGCTGGATGCGCGCATAGAGGGTGTCCATGCCCGAGGCCTTGGGCGCGGTCTGGATGATGCCCGCATCCGGGTTGGCCTCCATCAGGCGCACCAGGCTGGTCAGGCACTCGCCGCTCATCACGCTGTCGGCGTCGAGCACGACCATGTACTTATACTCGCCGCCCCAGCGCCGGCAGAAGTCGTCCAGGTTGCCGCTCTTGCGCTTGACCCGGCGACGGCGGCGGCGATAGAAGATGCGACCGAAGCCCTTGGCCTCGCGGCACACCTCCAGCCAGGCCTGCTGCTCGGCGACGGCGATGTCGGTGTCGTTGGTGTCGCTGAGCACGAAGAAGTCGAAGCGATCCAGGTCACCGGTGGCGGCCACCGACTCGAAGGTCGCGCGCAGGCCGGCGAAGACCCGTGGCACGTCTTCGTTGCAGATGGGCATGACGATGGCCGTACGCGCATCCGCCGCGATCGGCTCGCTGCCGGCACCGCTGCCGGAGATACGGTATTTGTCGCGGCCGGTGAGCAGCTCGAGAAAGCCCATCAGCGCGGTCCAGAAGCCCGCCGACACCCAGCAGAACAGGATGCCGAAGAGGATCAGGATGGAGGTCTGCAAGGCATAGGGCCAGACCTGCACCACGGTGTCCCACAGCGACTGGGCGAGGATCTCGTCGAGGTCGACGAACGACCAGCCCTGGTACGGCAGGATACCCTTCATGTACCAGCCGGCGACCAGGGTCTGGCCGATCATCAGCAGCAACAGGATGTAGCGGCGCAGCGAGCCGACCCGGCGCCAGCGCGCAGGCGGCAGTTCGCGCTTGGGCGGCTGCGGGGCGTTGCTGCGGCCGGTCAGGCGACGCCACAGGCGCACCAGGATATTGGTGCGCCAGGGCTCGGGAAGCACCCGGGTACGCTTGATCGGCGGTGCGATCTTCAGGCACAGCCGGCCGTTGCCATCGACGCCGAGCATCTCGGCGTCCTCCAGCTCGGCGGCGCTGCCCACGGTCAGGCGTGGGCCGATCGAGGCCTGCACGGCCTCGTCGGGGCTGGCGGCCGGATGGGCCGCCAGGCGTTGGTGCAACTCGCTGAACGAGGCGCAGCTGGCGAGTTCCGCGCGCTGCTCGTCGCTCAGGGGGAGATGGGCCAGGTATTCGCCAAGCGATTCTGGCCTTGCGCTTGAGTTACTCATCGGCAGGCAACTGATAGCTCCAGGTCTCGGTCAGCACCTTCTCGGTGGTGGCCGGGGCCCCGTTGGTGGGCGCCGCATCGGCGGCAGGTTGTTCAGCCTCGCGGGCCTTCTCGGCCTTGACGGGCTTGGCGACGGCCTTGTCCGGCTTGCTGGCCTTGGCTGGCTTGGGCGCCTCGACCGGCACGTCGCGCACCAGCGCGGCACGCATTTCGGTGGACTTGCCCGGGTCCTTGACCTTCAGCCGCAGGGTCAGGCGCCAGCCCTTGGTCTCGGGGTTGTAGCGCAGGTTGTTCTCCACCACCTCGGCGTTGTCGCCGACGCTGACCTGGCTGCGCAGCGCGGTGTCCTCCGCCAGGGCCGCCAGCGCCGGGCCCTGGAAGTCGACCAGGAAGGCCACGCTGCCATCGGGTTGGCGGATCAGGTTGGACTGCTTGACGTCGCCGGTAGAGCGCATGGTCTGCTTGACCGACCCCAGGTCCGGTGCCTGGAAGCGGGCCTCGTCGATGGTCCAGTGCAGGCGGTAGTCGTACTCGAACGGCTTGCCCGGCTCAGGCAGCTTCTCCGGGCTCCAGAAGGCGACGATGTTGTCGTTGGTCTCGTCGGCGGTGGGGATCTCGACCAGGTCGACGGTGCCCTTGCCCCAGTCGCCACGCGGCTCGATCCAGGCGCTCGGGCGCTTCTGGTAGTTGTCGTCGAGGTCTTCGTAGTGGCTGAAGTCACGCTGGCGCTGCATCAGGCCGAACCCACGCGGGTTCTCCACGGTGAAGCTGCTCACGGCCAGGTGCTTGGGGTTGTTCAGCGGGCGCCACAGCCATTCGCCGTTGCCGGCATGGATCGACAGGCCTTCGGAGTCGTGCAGGGCCGGGCGGTAGTTCATGACTTTCGACGGCTGGTTGGGGCCGAACAGGAACATGCTGGTCAGCGGGGCGACGCCCAGGCGGCTGACAGGCTCACGCAGGAACACGCGCGACTTGACGTCGACGATGGTGTCGCTGCCCGGGCGCAGGATCAGCTTGTACGCGCCGGTGGAACGCGGCGAATCGAGCAGCGCGTAGATCACCAGGTGCTTGTCGTTGGGCTTGGGCTTCTCGACCCAGAACTCGGTGAAGCGCGGGAACTCCTCGCCCGACGGCAATGCGGTGTCGATGGCCAGGCCACGGGCCGACAGGCCATAGACGTGGCCCTTGCCGACCACGCGGAAATAGCTGGCGCCGAGCAGGGTCATGATCTCGTCCTGCTTGTCCGCCTTGTTGATCGGGTAGAGCACGCGGAAACCGGCATAGCCCAGGTGCTTGGTGGTTTCCGGGTCATGCGGGACGTCGCCGAACTCGAAGCGGCTCGGGTCGTACTTGATCTCCTGGACCGTGGTGGCGGTGACTTCGTTGATCTTCACCGGCGTGTCGAAATGCATGCCCTGGTGATAGAAGGACAGCTTGAACGGCGTCTTGTCCTTGGCCCACTCGGCCTTTTCCTGGATGAAGCGGATCTTCTGGTAGTCCGCGAACTTCATGTCGCGGAAGACCTCCGGCAGGTTGCTCTTCGGTGCTTCGTACTTCTGGCCGGCCAGATCCTTTGCCTTGGCTGCAACATCGTCAAGATTGAATGCCCAGAGTTGGCCAGCGCTCATCAGGCCGACCAGCGCCACGCCAGCCGCCAGGGCCTTGCGCAGCCGATTGCCGGGAATTCTTGGTGCATTACAGGGACTTACAATCACGAGCAACCCTCGCCGAAAACAGATCATGAAACCAACGGCCAGCGACAAATGCCGGGTTGGCGAGCACTGTTCGGACCCCGTACGGGCGCAATGATTCCCCAAACGGATCCAGACAATGCTCGAGTCAAGGTGAAACGAGCCCACGAACGGGGCTCTCGCAGCGCGCGATTATCCAGCAGGCCGCGTTACAACGCATCAGGCTGAACACACTATTTATCGTATGAACCCCCTGGATTCATGTAGCCACAGGGTTCTTTAAGCTCACATTTGCAACATTAATGTTACAGGGCCATCATTGACCAGATGCACCTGCATGTCAGCGCCGAAACGACCGCTGGCGACATCGCCATGGGCCGCCTTGGCCTGCGCCAGCAGGTAGTCGAACAGCTCGGCGCCGAGGGCCGGTGGCGCGGCGGTGGAAAAGCTCGGGCGCATGCCGTTGCGGGTGTCGGCGGCCAGGGTGAACTGGGACACCAGCAGCAGGCCGCCGCCGATATCCTTGAGCGACAGGTTCATCTTGCCCTGGGCATCGCTGAATACTCGGTAGTTGAGCAGTTTGTGCAGCAGTTTGTCGGCGTGCTCGCGGGTGTCCTCGGGCTCGACCGCCACCAGCACCAGCAGGCCCTGGTCGATGGCACCGACCACCTCCCCCGCCACTTCGACCCGCGCACCGCGGACGCGTTGCAGCAGCCCTTTCATGCTTCTTCCAGGGGCAGGTCGAGCAGGCGCCGGGCCATCTGGTCGGCGGCACGTACCAGGGCGTCGGTGATGCCCGGCTCGGACGCGGCATGACCGGCATCGCGGATCACCTTCAGCTCGCTGTTCGGCCAGGCCTGGTGCAGCTCCCAGGCGTTGTCCAGCGGACAGATCACGTCGTAGCGGCCATGCACGATCACCGCCGGCAGGTGGGCGATCTTCGGCATGTCGCGGATCAGCTGGTCTGGCTCCAGGAACGCGTTGTTCATGAAGTAGTGGCACTCGATACGGGCGATCGACAGCGCCCGCTGCGGCTCGGAGAAACGATCGACCACCAGCGGGTTGGGGCGCAAGGTCGCAGTGCGCCCTTCCCAGGTCGACCAGGCCTTGGCCGCGTGCATCTGGGCGATCTGGTCGTTGCCGGTGAGGCGCTTGTGGAAGGCCTTGACCAGGTCGTCGCGCTCGTGCGCCGGGATCGGTGCGATGTAGTCCTGCCAGTAGTCGGGGAACAGGCGGCTGGCGCCTTCCTGGTAGAACCACTGGATCTCCTGGGGACGGCACAGGAAGATGCCGCGCAGGATCAGGCCATGGACCCGCTCGGGGTGGGTCTGGGCGTAGGCCAGGGCGAGGGTGGAGCCCCAGGAGCCGCCGAATAGCACCCATTTGTCGATCCCCAGGTGCTTGCGGATACGCTCCAGGTCCTCGACCAGGTGCCAGGTGGTGTTGTTCTCCAGGCTGGCGTGGGGGGTGGAGCGTCCGCAGCCGCGCTGGTCGAAGGTGATGATGCGGTACAGGTTGGGATCGAAGTAGCAGCGGCTCTGGGCATCGCAGCCGGCGCCCGGGCCACCGTGGATGAACACCACCGGCAGACCCTCCGGCGAACCGCTTTCGTCGACATACAGCACATGCGGCGCTTCCACGGCCAGATCGTGCCGGGCGTAGGGTTTGATCTGCGGGTACAAGGTCTGCATTGCGCACTCCGTGTGAGGATTTAGTCTGCCGTTGGGCATCATAAACCTGAATTGCGCTTTGAGCATGTGTCGTGGTGAATCAGCAGGGTTTTGCGCCGGTCTCACCGTCCCCTTCGCGGGCAAGCCCGCGAAAAGGACCGACAGATCAGCGCCCGTAGCGCTCCCTGCCCCAGGCCAGCACCGTCTCCAGCAACCGCCGTAGCACCACCTGGGTCGGCTGGGCCAGGTCATGGCGGTAGGTGAACGGCTCGACCTCTTCCATGTAGGTGCTCTGCGCCAGTTCCAACTGCACGGCGTGGATGTCGTTGGCCGGGTCGCCGTAGTGACGGGTGATGTGTCCGCCCTTGAAACGCCCGTTGAGCACATGGCTGTAGCCCGGCGCTTCGGCGCAGACCGCTTGCAGGCGCTCGGCCAGGGCCGGGTCGCAACTGGCGCCGTTGAAGGTGCCGAGGTTGAAGTCCGGCAGCTTGCCGTCGAACAGGTGGGGAACGTGCGAACGAATCGAGTGGGCGTCCCACAGCAGCGCATAGCCGTGGATCTCGCGCAGGCGTGCCAACTCGCGGCGGAGGGTGTCATGGTAGGGGCGCCAGACCTGTTCCAGGTAGGCCTTGCGCTCGTCGGCGGACGGCTCGAGACCTACCTTGAACAGCGGCTCGCCATCGAACAGCGTCGCCGGGTACAGGCCCGTGGTGGCACCGGCGTACAGCGGCTTGTCGTCGTCCGGGCGGTTGAGGTCGATGACGAAACGCGAATAGTGCGCCGCCACCACGCTGGCCCCCAGTTCCTGGGCGAAATCGTACAACTGCGGGATGTGCCAGTCGGTGTCGGGCAGGCTGCGCGCCTGCTCGACCAGGCCGTCGCGCACCGCAGGGGTCAGGTCGAGCCCGGCATGCGGCATGCTGACCAGCAGCGGCAGTTGGCCCTGGTGAAAACTCAGTACCTTGTCCATGTCGCCTCGCTCAATTGGATATCTCATGGCCCAGGCGCACCACGCGCTTGGGCAGGTCACCGCCGAGCCAGTAGGCCAGGTCGGCGGGGCGCTCTATCTGCCAGGCGACGAAGTCCGCCACCTTGCCCACCTCCAGCGAACCATGGCTGTCGCCCAGGCCCAGTGCCATGGCGGCATGCAGGGTGACGCCGGCCAGGGCTTGCTCCGGGGTCATGCGGAACAAGGTGCAGCCCATGTTCAGCATCAGCCGTAGCGACAAGGCCGGCGAGGTGCCGGGGTTGAGGTCGCTGGCCAGGGCGATCTTCACGCCGTGGCGACGCAGGGCATCCATCGGCGGCAACTGGGTCTCGCGCAGGAAATAGAAGGCGCCGGGCAGCAGCACGGCGACGGTGCCGGCCGCAGCCATGGCGATGGCATCCTCCTCGGTCATGAACTCCAGGTGGTCGGCCGACAGCGCCTGGTAGCGCGCCGCGAGGCTCGAGCCATGCAGCGACGACAACTGCTCGGCGTGCAGCTTGACCGGCAGGCCCAGCTCCCGCGCCTTGATGAACACTCGCTCGACCTGCTCCGGCGAGAACGCCAGGTGCTCGCAGAAGGCGTCCACCGCGTCCACCAGGCCTTCCCCGGCCAGGGCCGGGAGCATCTCGTCGCAGATATGCGCGATGTAGTCGTCGGCCCGCCCGGCATACTCCGGCGGCAGGGCATGGGCGGCCAGACAGGTGCTGCGCACCGTCAGCGGCAGCTCCTCGCCCAGGCGCCGGGCGACCTTCAGCATCTTGCGCTCGTTGGCCAGGTCCAGGCCGTAGCCGGACTTGACCTCGATCGTCGTGACGCCATCGCGCATCAACGCCTGGACCCGCTGGCGGGCACTGGCCAGCAGCTCGTCCTCGCTGGCCGCGCGGGTGGCCCGCACGGTGCTGGCGATGCCGCCGCCCTGGGCGGCGATCTCGGCGTAGCTGACACCCTGCAGGCGCTGCTCGAACTCACCGCTGCGGTTGCCGCCGAACACCGCGTGGGTGTGGCAGTCGATCAGCCCCGGGGTGACCCAGGCACCGCCCAAGTCCACCGTGCGGTCGGCCTCGACCACAGGGCGATCGTCGCGCGGGCCGATCCACTCGACCAGGCCAGCGCTGGTGATGATCGCCGCGTCCTCGATGATCGAGTAGCGGCCCTGGGCCAGGGTCGCCACATGACAATGCTGCCAGAGGGTTCTCATAAAAGGTCTCCGTGTCTAGCGGTGCAGCTCGGCCGGCTCGCGCACCGGTTCGCCCTGCCCGGCCCGCGGCTTGCACCAGAGCAGGTAGGAGGCGACCAGGAACACCACCCAGAGCACGCCGACGATCAGCGCCGCCTGGGTGTCCGGGAAGTAGCCGAGCACGCCAAAGATGAACAACATGAAAACGATGGCCATGGCCGGCCCGTACGGCCAGAACGGTACCGGGAACTTCAACTGCGCCACCTGCTCGCGGCTCATGCTGCGGCGCATGGCCACTTGGGTCACCAGGATCATGAGCCATACCCATACGGTCGCGAAGGTGGCGATCGAGGCGATCAGCAGGAACACGTTCTCCGGGATCAGGTAGTTGAGCACCACGCCCAGCAGCAGCGCCGCGCCCATGACCAACACGGTCAGCCACGGCACGCCATGCCGGGAGACCTGGGCGAAACCGCGTGGCGCATGGCCTTGCTGGGCCAGGCCGTACATCATGCGGCCAGCGCCGAAGATGTCGCTGTTGATGGCCGACACCGCCGCCGAGATCACCACGACGTTCAGCAAGGCCGCCGCCGAGCCGATCCCCAGGTGGCTGAAGATCTGCACGAACGGGCTGCCCTGGCTGCCGATCTGCGGCCAGGGGTACAGGCACATCAGCACGAACAGGGTGAGGATGTAGAACAGCAGGATACGCAGCGGCACGGCATTGATGGCCTTGGGGATGACCCGCTGCGGGTCCTTGGCCTCACCGGCGGTGATGCCGATGATCTCGATGCCGCCGAAGGCGAACATGACCACGGCGAAGGAAGCGACCAGGCCGGCGATGCCATTGGGCATGAAGCCGCCATGGGCCACCAGGTTACTCAGGCCGATGGCGTTGTCGGCACCCACTTGGCCGAGGCCGAAGGCCATGATGCCCAACCCGGCGAGGATCATCGCGACGATGGCGCCGACCTTGAGCAGCGACAGCCAGAACTCCATCTCGCCGAACACCTTGACGTTGCACAGGTTCAGCCCGCCGATCAGGAAGACGATGCCCAGCACCCAGATCCAGCGGGGCACCTCGGGAAACCAGAAGCCCATGTAGATGCCGAAGGCGGTGACGTCGGCGATGCAGACGATGATCATCTCGAAAGCGTAGGTCCAGCCCAGGACGAACCCGGCCATGGGCCCCAGGTAGGTGCTGGCGTACTGACCGAAGGAGCCGGAGACCGGGTTGTGCACGGCCATCTCACCGAGGGCGCGCATGACCATGAACACGGCCGCGCCACCGATCAGGTAGGCCAGCAGCACGGCGGGGCCGGCCATCTGGATGGCCGAGGCGGAGCCGTAGAACAGCCCGGTGCCGATGGCCGACCCCAGGGCCATGAAGCGGATGTGGCGGGCATTGAGCCCGCGCTTGAGACCTTCTTGTTGCATATCGCGTCCTTATTCTTGTTCTGGTCCTGAAGCGAAGGGGCCGCTTCGCGCCCCATCGCCGGCAAGCCGGCGCCCACAGGTATCGCGCCGACCTTGGGAGCGGCGCCAGCCCTGTGGGAGCCGGCTTGCCGGCGATGAGGCACCGCAGAGCTAGAGGCTCGGCAATACGCCCGCGGGCAGCAACCCGGTCAGGCAGCCCTTGGCCAGCAGCGCGGCGGCCGCTTCGATGTCCGGGGCGAAGAAACGGTCGCGGTCGTAGTGCGGCACTTCGCGGCGCAGGGCCTGGCGCGCCTGCTCCAGCTTGGTCGAGGTCTTCAGGCCTTCGCGCAGGTCCAGGCCCTGGCAGGCACCCAGCCATTCGATGGCAAGCACCCCACGGGTGTTCTCGGCCATCTCCCAGAGGCGCTTGCCGGCGGCTGGGGCCATGGACACGTGGTCTTCCTGGTTGGCCGAGGTCGGCAGGCTGTCGACGCTGTGCGGGTGCGACAGAGCCTTGTTCTCGCTGGCCAGGGCGGCAGCGGTGACCTGGGCGATCATGAAGCCGGAGTTGACCCCGCCGTTCTCCACCAGGAACGGCGGCAGCTGGGACATGTGCTTGTCCATCATCAGCGAAATGCGGCGCTCGCTCAGGGCACCGATCTCGGCGATGGCCAGGGCGATGTTGTCGGCAGCCATGGCCACCGGTTCGGCGTGGAAGTTGCCACCGGAGATCACGTCGCCTTCGGCGGCGAATACCAGCGGGTTGTCCGACACCGCGTTGGACTCGATCGCCAGCACTTCGGCAGCCTGGCGCAGCTGGGTCAGGCAGGCGCCCATGACCTGGGGCTGGCAGCGCAGGGAGTACGGGTCCTGCACCTTGCCGCAGTTCTCGTGGGACCGGGACACTTCGCTGCTGTCGCCCAACAGGTCGCGGAAACACGCGGCGGTGTCGATCTGGCCGCGCTGGCCGCGCACTTCATGGACGCGCGCATCGAACGGCGAGCGCGAGCCGAGCGCCGCTTCCACGGTCAGGCCACCGCAGGCAATGGCCGCGGCGAACAGGTCTTCGGCCTGGAACAGGCCGCGCAGGGCGTAGGCGGTGGACGCCTGGGTGCCATTGAGCAGGGCCAGGCCCTCCTTGGCGGCCAGGGTCAGCGGCTCCAGGCCGGCGACCGCCAGGGCCTCACTGGCCGGCAGCCACTGGCCCTTGTAGCGGGCCTTGCCTTCGCCGAGCAGGACCAGCGACATGTGCGCCAGCGGCGCCAGGTCGCCGGAGGCGCCAACCGAGCCCTTGAGCGGGATGTGCGGATAGACCTCGGCGTTGACCAGGGCGATCAGCGCATCGATGACCTTGCGACGGATGCCGGAGAAACCACGGCTGAGGCTGTTGATCTTCAGGACCATGATCAGCCGCACCAGGTCGTCGTCCAGCGGGGCACCGATGCCGGCGGCGTGGGACAGCACCAGGGAACGCTGCAGGTTCTCCAGGTCGTGGCTGGCGATGCGGGTCGAGGCCAGCAGGCCGAAACCGGTGTTGATGCCGTAGGCGGTACGGTCCTCGGCGATGATGCGCTCGACGCAGGCGACGCTGGCGTCGATGGCCTGGCCGGCGCTGGCGTCCAGTTGCAGGCGCACCGGCGCTGCATGGATGGCGCGCAGTTGCGCCAGGGTCAGGGTGCCGGGCTTGAGGGTCAGTTCGGTCACTTCGCTACTCCAATTCGCAGGGGGCCCGCAGGCCCCTTCTTGTTATTCAGTATCAACGTAATTCGGCGACAACCCAAAGAACGTCGATCAGCCCGTGATCATCGGCAGGTCCAGGCCCTGCTCCTTGGCGCAGTCGATAGCGATCTGATAGCCGGCGTCGGCGTGGCGCATCACGCCGGTGCCCGGGTCGTTGGTCAGCACGCGCGCGATACGCGCCGCCGCTTCGTCGGTACCGTCGCAGACGATGACCATGCCCGAATGCTGGGAGAAGCCCATGCCCACGCCACCGCCATGGTGCAGCGAGACCCAGGTGGCGCCGCCTGCGGTGTTGAGCAGGGCGTTGAGCAGCGGCCAGTCGGAGACCGCGTCGGAGCCGTCGCGCATGGCTTCGGTCTCGCGGTTGGGGCTGGACACCGAGCCGGAGTCCAGGTGGTCGCGGCCGATGACGACCGGTGCCGACAGCTCGCCGCTGCGCACCATCTCGTTGAACGCCAGGCCCAGCTTGGCACGCAGGCCCAGGCCGACCCAGCAGATACGCGCCGGCAGGCCCTGGAAGCTGATGCGCTCGCGGGCCATGTCCAGCCAGCGGTGCAGGTGAGCGTCGTCGGGGATCAGCTCCTTGACCTTGGCGTCGGTCTTGTAGATGTCCTGCGGGTCGCCCGACAGGGCCGCCCAACGGAACGGGCCGATGCCACGGCAGAACAGCGGGCGGATGTAGGCCGGGACGAAGCCGGGGAAGTCGAAGGCGTTGGCCACGCCTTCTTCCTTGGCCATCTGGCGGATGTTGTTGCCGTAGTCGAAGGTCGGCACGCCCTGCTTCTGGAAGTCGAGCATGGCTTGCACGTGCACGGCCATGGACTGCTTGGCCGCCTTGACCACGGCGGCTGGCTCGGTCTGCGCACGGTCGCGGTACTGCTCCCAGGTCCAGCCGGCGGGCAGGTAGCCGTTGAGCGGGTCGTGGGCGCTGGTCTGGTCGGTGACCATGTCCGGGCGCACGCCGCGCTTGACCAGCTCTGGCAGGATTTCGGCGGCGTTGCCATGCAGGGCGATGGAGATGGCCTTGCCTTCGGCGGTGTAGCGGGCGATGCGCGCCAGGGCGTCGTCCAAGTCGCTGGCCTGCTCGTCCACGTAGCGGGTCTGCAGGCGGAAGTCGATGCGGCTCTGCTGGCATTCGATGTTCAGCGAGCAGGCGCCGGCCAGGGTCGCGGCCAGCGGCTGGGCACCGCCCATGCCGCCCAGGCCTGCGGTCAGCACCCACTTGCCCTTGAGGTCACCGCCATAGTGCTGGCGGCCGGCCTCGACGAAGGTTTCGTAGGTGCCCTGGACGATGCCCTGGCTGCCGATGTAGATCCAGCTGCCGGCGGTCATCTGCCCGTACATGGCCAGGCCCTTGGCATCCAGTTCGTTGAAGTGTTCCCAGTTGGCCCAGTGCGGCACCAGGTTGGAGTTGGCGATCAGCACGCGCGGGGCGTTGGCGTGGGTCTTGAACACGCCGACCGGCTTGCCCGACTGCACCAGCAGGGTTTCGTCGTCTTCCAGGCGGGTCAGGGTCTCGACGATCTTGTCGTAGCACTCCCAGTTGCGCGCGGCGCGGCCGATGCCGCCGTACACCACCAGCTCCTTCGGGTTCTCGGCCACCTGCGGGTCGAGGTTGTTCATCAGCATGCGCAGCGGCGCTTCGGTCAGCCAGCTCTTGGCGGTCAGCTTGTTGCCACGCGGGGCGCGGATTTCTACGTCACGGTATTTGTTGTTGTCAGTCACGGGAATGTCCTCTGCGGTCAGGTCGACGGCGGTGTGTCGATGGGGATATACAAACACACCTTTACTTGTATGTACAAGCATGGACAACTAAAAATTTTCGACCGTTCCTCGCCCGGCAGAAAATAAGAAGGGGCCGCTGCGCGGCCCAATCGCGGGCAAGCCCGCTCCCACAGGATTCCGCGTAGCCCTGGCAGGCGGCGCAGTACTTGTGGGGGGCTTGCCCGCGATTGGGCTGCACAGCAGCCCCTTTTCACGGTGAAAATATCAGCGTGGCATCAGTTCGATCAGGCAGAACCGTCCCTGCACATCCAGCTCCAGCAAGCCGTCGTTGCCTTCCAGGTGCAGGCAGTCGTACAAGCCCAACTGCTGTACCCCATGCCCCGGCACGCTCGCCTCGACATGCCCGCTGGCCGCGAACAACAACACCGTCGACGCCGAACTGTACGCCCGCTGGGTGCCGTCGAACCATTGCAGCCGTGCCCGGTAGCGTTGGGGCGCATAGATCAGGTTGAAGTCGCGGATCGGCCCGCCCAGCAGCTTGCAGCTGACCTGGCTTTCGCCACCGAACGCGAAGGCATCGAACGGCAACAATGGCCGACTGGCCTGGCCATCGACCAGCAGGCGCATGCCGTCGCCCTGCAGCACGGTGATGATCCGCTGGTAGCCGGCAAAGGTGGAGAACCCACCGGACTCCTCGATATCGGCGATCGACAACCGCCAACCGAAGCCCTCCAGGCCCTCGCCGGCGTCGCGGGTGATCTCTTCGGTGAAGCCTCCACCGTTCTTCCAGGGCATGCGCGGGTAGTCTTGGGCGCGCAACAGCTGCAACGGGCTCATTTGCTGAATCGTCCTTCCAGGCGATGACGGGAACCGGGGTGGATCAGCCGCGCGGCGGTCACCGGCTGGCGGCCGGACCAGGTGCGGCGGCGGATCAGCAGGCAGGGCTCACCCTGCTCGATCTGCAACAGGCGGCATTCGTCGGGCTCGGCGAGGATGGCTTCGACCACGTGCTCGCCCTCGGTCAGCGGCGCGACCTGAGACAGGTAGGCGTAGGGCGTCTGCCGGGTGAAGTCCTGCTTGAGGTAGTCCGGGGCGACCTGCGCGTTGACGTAGCGGTCCTCGATCTGCACCGGCACGCCGTTCTCGTAGTGCACGATCAGCGAATGGAACACCCGCCCGCCTTCACGCATGTCCAGGGCCAGGGCGCGCTCGGAGCCGGCGGCCTCCTCGGCGAGGGTGATCACCTGGCAGCTATGCTGGTGGCCACGGCCGGCGATCTCGTCGGCGATGTTGTTGACTTCGAACAACGCCGAGCGGGTCTTGGGCTCGGCGACGAAGGTGCCGACGCCCTGCATGCGTACCAGCAGGCCTTCGGCGGTCAGTTCGCGCAGGGCGCGGTTGATGGTCATGCGGCTGAAACCCAGCTGGCTGACCAGTTCGCTTTCCGAGGGCACCCGGTGATGCGGCGGCCAACTGCCGTTCTCGATCTGCTGGACGATCATCTGCTTGACCCGGGCGTAGAGCGGCGCCGGCCCTTCGCCCATCTGGGCAACCAGCGCGGAGACAGGAGGTGTCGGCACGGCTTTGTTTCCTTGTGCGATTGAATGAGCGGTAGCTTGCCGGAGTTTACCTGGCAGGCAAACGTCTGTATATGTATATACAAATAATCAGAACGGGGTTATCCACCGATGTCCGCCTATTTCGCCGAACGCGCCCTGCTGCCTACGGGCTGGGCCCGCAATGTCCGCCTCGAGGTCAGCGACGACGGGCACCTGTCCAAGGTCGACGCCGAGGCCTCGGCCGAGGGCGCCGAGCGGCTGGCCGGCCCGCTGCTGCCGGGCATGCCCAACCTCCACTCCCATGCTTTCCAGCGCGCCATGGCAGGCCTTGCGGAAGTGGCCGGCAACCCCAACGACAGTTTCTGGACCTGGCGCGAACTGATGTACCGCCTGGTTGGCCGGATCACCCCGGAGCAACTGCAGGTCATCGCCCGCCAGCTGTATATCGAGATGCTCAAGGCCGGCTACACCTCGGTGGCCGAATTCCACTATGTGCACCACGACCCTCAAGGCCAGGCCTATGCCGATCCGGCCGAACTGTCCCGGCGCATCAGCACGGCGGCCGCGGCCTCGGGCATCGGCCTGACCCTGCTGCCGGTGCTGTACAGCCACTCGGGGTTCGGCGGCCAGCCTCCCAGCGAGGGGCAGCGTCGCTTCATCAACTCCACCGAGCGTTACCTGGACCTGCAGCAGCAGCTCGCGCCGCTGCTGGCGGCGCAACCGGCACAGCGGCTGGGGCTGTGCTTCCACTCGCTACGCGCAGTCACCCCGGAGCAACTGGCGACGGTACTGGCCGCCGGCGATCCAGCCAGCCCGGTGCACATCCATATCGCCGAACAGCAGAAGGAGGTCGACGACTGCCTGGCCTGGAGCGGGCGTCGTCCGCTGCAATGGTTGTACGAGCATGTGGACGTCGACCAGCGCTGGTGCCTGGTCCATACCACCCATGCCGACCCTGGCGAAATCACCGCCATGGCGCGCAGCGGCGCGGTGGCCGGCCTGTGCCTGACCACCGAGGCCAACCTGGGCGACGGTATCTTCCCGGCGGTGGACTACCTGGCCCAGGGTGGCCGCCTGGGTATCGGCTCGGACAGCCATGTGTCGCTGAGCGTGGTCGAGGAACTGCGCTGGCTGGAGTACGGCCAGCGCCTGCGTGACCAGCGGCGCAACCGCTTGTACCGGGGCGACCAGCCGATGGTCGGGCGCACGCTGTATGACGCGGCGCTGGCGGGCGGTGCCCAGGCGCTGGGCCAGGCGGTGGGCGAGCTGGCGGTCGGCAAGCGCGCCGACTGGCTGGTGCTCGATGGGCAGGACCCTTACCTGGCCACGGCCAGTGGCGATGCCATTGTCAATCGCTGGTTGTTCGCCGGCAGCGATCGCCAGGTGCGCGATGTGATGGTCAACGGGCAATGGGTGGTGCGCCAGGGACGACACGGGCAGGAAGAGGAAAGCGGGCGGGCGTTCGTCGAGGTGCTGCGCCAGTTGCTCGGCTGATGCGGGCAAGCGCCAAGCCCGTCAGTCGAAACTCAGCGTCGCCAGTTGGGGCCGCTTCGCGGCCTCAACTGGCCCATGGAACTACCTTGAAAGGCAGCGGTACAGGCTTTCAATGCCTGCTGACGATCTGCTTGTCCGCTTCCCGCCAGATCAGCCGCGTGGTGTCGTACCCCTGCTGCCGCGCCCTGGACAGCAGGCTCTCGCGCTCCCACGCCGGCAGGTTCGGGTTGCGCGACAGAATCCACAGGTACTTGCGGTCGGGGCTGCCGACGATCGCCGTGCGGTAGCGCTCATCCACGTACAGGATCCAGTACTCGCCCCTGGCCACGCCTGGCACCAGGCGGGTGAACCAGTTGTCGAACTCCACCCACAGCCGGTCAGTGCGCCCCTGCTCCTGGGGCTTGGCCTTGCCTTCGGCGCGCAGCCACTCGTCGCCCAGGGTGCGACAGCGGTTGATCACGGCGACGCTGCCATCGGGCTTGAGGCTGTAATGCGCCTCGGACTGGGCGCACTCACGCTGGTAGGCCATCGGCAGGCGCGCCAGCTCGAACCACTTGCCCTGGTAGCGCTTGAGGTCGACGGTACCGGCGGTCTTGGGCGCCAGCGGGTCGTTGGCGGAGGTGGCGCAACCGCCCAGCAGCATGGCCAGGCAAAGCCCCAGCAGCAGGTACAGGGGCCTCATTTGAGACCCTGCCCGGAATACATCAGCACCTTGTCCGCCGCGTACTGCACGCTGATGAAGCTCGTCTCGTCCCCCCAGGTGCAACTGCTCATGCCCAATGCCCCCGAACATTCAGTGGGCGTGCCAAGCAGTTGCTCGACCTCGGCCTTGCTCATGCCGGCCTTGAGCTTGGAATAGTTTTCCTGGTTGATCTTGCTGCAGGCGGTCAGGACGACGCACAAGGACAACAGGGCGAGGGAACGCAACGACATGAAGGGACACTCCTGGAGATGTAGGCACAAGCGCAACGGCCTGCAGGCAGCTTAGAAGGCAAAAAGCCGCCTCGGTTCCCTGGCCACCCCGCTTTTACCCCCTGCCGTTGGTCGGTTGATGGCAGATGGCAGTGGGGCCGCTTTGCGCGGCCCCAGCAGGATCAGAACCTGGACCCAGGTTCCAGGAGAAAGTCCATCTCTTCGCTGGTACTCGGCCTGCCGAGCACCAGGTTGCGATGCGGGAAGCGCCCGAACCGAGCGATCACCCGCTGGTGCTGCTCGGCATAGTCGAGGAACCCCTCGAACAGCCGGCGGTTGGCCTCCGGCTGCTCGTCCAGCAGCATCTGGTAGCGTTCGACGCACAGGTTCTGCCAGTCCAGCACCTCGGCATGCTCCAGCACCAGCAGCACGAACACCCGCTGGATCGGCAGCAGCTGGTAGTCCCAGCCCTTCTGCAAGCCCTGCATGGCCACCACCTGGGCACGCCGGTCGCCCTCGAAGGCGCGTGGCGTGTCGCGGTGGATCATGCGCGGCAACTGGTCGAGCAGCAACAGCAGGCCAAGCCAGCCCTGGGGACTCTGCTGCCACTCGTCCAGGCCGCCGGCCAGGGCATGCTCCACGAGTTCGCCGAAGTACTCGCGCGCCTCGTCGTCGTGGTGCTTGCCGAACCACAGCGTACTCTTCTCGTCAGCCACGGCCTGGGGGCTGGCCCCCCAACCGAACCACCATTCCAGCAACGGCTGCCAAGGTGCGAGCATGACTTACTCCTTGTGGTAGGCGGTGACGCGCTCCACCTCTTCCTTCGAGCCGAGGATCACCGACACGCGCTGGTGCAGGCTCTCTGGCTGGATGTCGAGGATACGCTCGTAACCGTTGGTGGACGCGCCACCGGCCTGCTCGATGATGAACGACATCGGGTTGGCCTCGTACATCAGGCGCAATTTGCCCGGCTTGCTCGGCTCGCGGGCATCGCGTGGATACATGAACAGGCCGCCACGGGTCAGGATGCGGTGCACGTCGGCGACCATCGAGGCGATCCAGCGCATGTTGTAGTTCTTTTTCAGCGGGCCGGTGTCGCCGGCCAGCAGTTCGCCCACGTAGCGCTGCACCGGGGCTTCCCAGTGACGCTGGTTGGACATGTTGATGGCGAATTCGGCGGTGCTTTCCGGCACGCGGATGTTCTCGTGGGTCAGGACGAAGCTGCCCAGCTCGCGGTCCAAGGTGAAGCCCTTGACGCCATTGCCCAGGGTCAGCACCAGCATGGTCTGCGGGCCATAGATGGCGTAGCCAGCGGCGACCTGCTTGGCGCCTGGCTGGAGGAAGGCCTTCTCGTTCAGCGTTTCGTTCTGGCTCAGGTACTCGTTCGGGCAACGCAGCACCGAGAAGATGGTGCCGACCGAGACGTTGACGTCGATGTTCGACGAGCCGTCCAGCGGGTCGAAGACCAGCAGGTAACCACCCTTGGGGTACTTGCCCGGGATCTGGTAGGCGTTGTCCATTTCCTCGGAAGCCATGCCGGCCAGGTGACCGCCCCACTCGTTGGCCTCGAGCAGGATCTCGTTGGAGATCACGTCGAGTTTCTTCTGCACCTCGCCTTGCACGTTCTCGGTGCCCAGGCTGCCGAGCACGCCGCCCAGGGCGCCCTTGGACACGTTATGGCTGATTTCCTTGCACGCACGCGCCACCACTTCGATCAGGAAGCGCAGATCGGCAGGGGTATCGTTGCTGCGGGTCTGCTCAATCAGATAGCGACTCAGGGTAACGCGGGACATGTATGGCTCCGAAGATGGAAAGGGGTAGAAAAACCCCCGCAGTTTACAGGGAGAGTTGCGGGCTAGCGAGCAGTGAGACTCGCCTGGGCTTTCAGACGGCACATCGGGCAGTGAGTTCAGCCAGTGCCGGGCCGGTTGTCAGGTGAGGCCTCATTGGCGGGCCTCGATGCCGGTCAGTCTAGACTTCCAGCTGTCATCTGGGGCGCGAAGCGGCTTCCAAAAGCACCGCTCGCCCCATGAGTGCCCTTCCTCAATCCAGGGCCTTCCAGATCTCGGTGGCATATTCGCGGATCGTCCGGTCCGACGAGAACCAGCCCATCCGCGCCGTGTTGAGCACCGCCATGCGCCACCAGTCCTGGGGCGCGTGCCAAAGCTCCTCGACCCGCCGCTGGGCATCCCAATAGGCGTCGAAGTCGGCGCACACCAGGAAGCGGTCATGAGCCACCAGCGAATCCAGCAGGCCCGCGTAACGCGCCGGGTCATCCGGCGAGAACACCCCGCTGCGGATCGCCTGGAGCACATCGCCCAGGCGGTTCGAGGCGGCGATCGCCGTGGCCGCGCCGAAGTCGCCCGCACGCCGGCGCGCCTCCACCTGCTGCGCGGTCAGGCCGAAGATGAACATGTTCTCGGCACCGACCCGCTCGCACATCTCGACGTTGGCGCCGTCCAGGGTGCCGATGGTCAGGGCGCCATTGAGGGCGAACTTCATGTTGCTGGTGCCCGAGGCCTCGTAGCCGGCCGTGGAGATCTGCTCGGACAGATCAGCAGCGGGGATGATGCTCTCGGCCAGGCTGACGTTGTAGTTGGGCAGGAACACCACCTTGAGCAGGCCCCGCACGGTCGGGTCGTTGTTGACCACCCGGGCGATGTCGTTGGCCAGCTTGATGATCAACTTGGCCTGGTGGTAGCTGGCGGCAGCCTTGCCGGCGAAGATCTTCACCCGTGGCACCCAGTCGGTGTCCGGCTCGGCGCGCATGGCCTGGTACAGGGCCACGGTGTGCAGCAGGTTGAGCAACTGGCGCTTGTACTCGTGGATGCGCTTGACCTGCACGTCGAACAGCGCCTCGGGGTTGACCGTCACGCCCAGGCGGTCCTGGATGATGCTGGCCAGGGCACGCTTGCTGTGCAGGCGCTGGGCGGCGAACTGGCGGCGGAAGGTGGCCTTGTCGGCGAACGGCGCCAAGGCCTCGAGCTTGCCTTGCGGGTCGTCCAGCACCTCCGCGCCCAAGGCTTCGACCAACATGGCGGTCAACTGTGGATTGGCCTGGAACAGCCAGCGACGGAAGGTGATGCCGTTGGTCTTGTTGTTGATCCGCTGTGGGTAGAGCTTGTGCAGCTCGGCGAACACCGTGCTCTTCATCAGCCGGCTGTGCAGCGCCGAGACGCCGTTGACGCTGTGCGAGCCAAGGAACGCCAGGTTGCCCATGCGCACCCGGCGGCCGTTGTCCTCCTCGATCAGCGACACCGCCCGCAGCACGTCGAAGTCGTGCAGGCCTTTGGCCCGCAGGGCGTCGATATGGTAGGCGTTGATCAGGTAGATGATCTGCATGTGCCGGGGCAGCATGCGCTCCATCAGGGCCACCGGCCAGGTTTCCAGGGCCTCGGGCAGCAGGGTGTGGTTGGTGTAGGCCAGGGTGCCGACGGTCAGGTCCCAGGCGGTGTCCCAGGGGATCTCGTGCTGGTCGACGAGCAAGCGCATCAACTCGGCCACGGCGATCGACGGGTGGGTGTCGTTGAGCTGGATGGCCGCGGCCTCCGGCAGGTTGAGCAGGTTGTCGTGCATGTTCAGGTGGCGGCGCAACAGATCCTGCAGCGAGGCCGAGACGAAGAAGTACTCCTGACGCAGGCGCAGCTCCTGGCCGGCCTCGGTGCTGTCGGCCGGGTAAAGCACCCGCGAGATGCTCTCGGCCCGCGCCACCTCGGCCACCGCCCCCAGGTGGTCACCGGCATTGAAGCGCTCCAGGTGCAGTTCCTCCAGGGCCCGTGCGCGCCACAGGCGCAGGGTGTTGACGCTGGCCCCGCGCCAGCCGACCACCGGCGTGTCGTAGGCCACCGCCCGCACCGTCTCGCCCGGCCACCAGACCTGGCGCTGCTGGCCGTGGGTGTCGTACACCGTCTCGACGCTGCCACCGAAGCTGATCGGGTAGATCACCTCGGCCCGCTCGAACTCCCAGGGGTTGCCGAAATCCAGCCAGTGCTCGGTCTGCTCCTGCTGCCAACCGTCGACCAGCGCCTGCCGGAACAGGCCATGCTCGTAGCGGATGCCATAGCCATGGGCGGCGATCCCGAGGGTGGACATGCTTTCCATGAAGCACGCCGCCAGGCGCCCCAGGCCGCCGTTGCCCAGGGCCGCATCGGGCTCGAGCAGACGGATGCGCTCGAGGTCCACGTCCAGACCTTCCAGTGCCTCGCGGGCGATGTCCAGCAGGCCCAGGTTGCTCAGGCTGTCGTACAGCAAGCGGCCGATGAGGAACTCCAGGGAGAGGTAGTAGACCCGCTTCTGGCTGCGCCGGTAGGCCTGTCGGGTGTGGTCCATCCAGTGATCGACCATGTGATCTCGGGCAGCCAGGGCGATGGCCTCGAACCAGTCGTGGTCGAAGGCGTGCTCCGGGTCCTTGCCGACCGCATAGGTCAGCTTGGCCAGTACAGCGGCGCGAAAAGCAGCCACCTCTGCGTCACGAGCTTTGGGTTCCTGGGACATGCGGCATCCTCGGGCAAGTTGACGAAAGCGGAGGGAGATTGTTCAGCCTAGACGCTTCGACACGGAGCGACAGTGCCGGTTCGCGGTTTTCATGATCCGTTGGGCAATCGGGCGAAAGGTTGTTCACAAATTGAACGGCTCCGGTATGATCGCGCGCCCCAAGACCGTGATCCGCCCCCATAACGATGAAACCGACCCTGATCGCCGCCGCCGAAGTCGACCGCCTGGATACCTGGCAACGCTATGCCAGCCACATGTGCGGGGGCTGCCATTCGACCTGTTGCACCTTACCCGTGGAGGTGAAGATCAAGGATCTGATCCGCATCGGCGTGGTGGATGAGTTCGAGAAGGACGAACCGCCGAAGAACGTGGCCAAGCGCTTGCAGAAGGAAGGCATCATCGAGCGCTTCAGCCAGAAGTCGGGGATCTTCACCCTGGCGCGCATGAGCAACGACGACTGCCTGTACCTGGATCGCAAGAGCCGGATGTGCACCATCTACGACGTACGGCCAGACACCTGCCGAAACCACCCGAAGGTCGGGCCGCGACCGGGGTATTGTGCATACAAACCGAAGCAAAGCGGGCGCTGAGCCTTTTTTTTATCGGCCGGGCAAGCCTCGATCCCTGCCGGTTGAGCGGACCTTGAAATCCTGGGGCCGCTGCGCGCCCCAAAACGACAATACCCTCCTTAACCACCCGCATTGGAACGATGCCCCGCCGTCTCGACAATGCAGGCATAAAAAAACCCGGCCAGCCAGCCTAATGTCAGTCAGTTAAGCGGCGCTTTGTCATTTTTGGGGCTACCTTGCAGCCCATCGCCGGCAAGCCGGCTCCCACAGGGACCGCGGCGACCACACATGATGCGGTTTGCACGGACAGTGTGGGAGCCGGCTTGCCGGCGATGGGGCGCGAAGCGACCCCAAATGACAACTGAACGTCTTAACTGACCGGCATTGGGCCAGCCAGCCGGGTTTTTAATGCCTCAAAGCAGCATCACTTGCTCGCGCGCTTACGCTCGTTCTCGGTCAGCAACTTCTTGCGCAGGCGGATCGACTTCGGCGTCACTTCGACCAGTTCGTCTTCGTCGATGAACTCCAGGGCCTGCTCCAGGGTGAACTTCACCGCCGGGGTCAGCTGGACGGTGTCGTCCTTGCCGGAAGCACGCATGTTGTCGAGCTTCTTGGCCTTGGTCGGGTTGATGACCAGGTCGTTGTCACGGCTGTGGATACCGGCCAGCATGCCTTCGTAGACTTCGTCGCCCGGCGACAGGAACAGCTTGCCGCGGTCCTGCAGGGTTTCCAGGGAGTAGGTCAGCGCGGTACCGCCAGCCATCGAGACCAGCACGCCATTCTGGCGGTGGGTCACGCCACCGGCCTTGATCGGGCCGTACTTCTCGAAGGTGCTGGTCAGGATGCCGGTACCCGAGGTCATGGTCAGGAAAGCGTTACGGAAGCCGATCAGGCCACGGGCCGGGATGATGTACTCCAGGCGGATACGGCCCTTGCCGTCCGGCACCATGTTGGTCAGGTCGCCCTTGCGCAGGCCCATCTGCTCCATCACCGGGCCCTGGTGCTGTTCCTCGATGTCGATGGTGACGTTCTCGTACGGCTCCTGCTTCTCACCGTCCTTCTCGATGATCACCACTTCCGGACGGCCCACGGCCAGCTCGAAGCCTTCACGGCGCATGGTTTCGATCAGGACCGACAGGTGCAGCTCGCCACGGCCGGAAACCTTGAACTTCTCCGGGCTGTCGCCCTGCTCGACACGCAGCGCCACGTTGTGCAGCAGCTCCTTGTCCAGGCGGTCCTTGATGTTACGGCTGGTGACGAACTTGCCTTCCTTGCCGGCGAACGGCGAGTCGTTGACCTGGAAGGTCATGCTCACGGTCGGCTGGTCGACGGTCAGCGGCGGCAGCGCCTCGACGTTCTGTGGGTCGCACAGGGTGTCGGAGATGAACAGCTCGTCCATGCCCGAGACGCAGACGATGTCGCCGGCTTCGGCCTCGGCGACTTCGACGCGCTGCAGGCCCGAGTGGCCCATGATCTTCAGCACGCGACCGTTGCGCTTGGTGCCGTCGTCGCTGATGGCCACGACCGGGGTGTTGGTCTTGATCTTGCCGCGGGTGATGCGACCGATGCCGATCACGCCCAGGAAGCTGTTGTAGTCCAGCTGGGAGATCTGCATCTGGAACGGGCCTTCGGTGTCGACGACCGGGGCCGGCACATGGTCGATGATCGCCTGGAACAGGGCGTCCATGTTGTCGTCCATGTTCTCGTGGTCCATGCCGGCGATGCCGTTCAGGGCGCTGGCGTAGACGATCGGGAAGTCCAGCTGCTCATCGGTGGCGCCCAGGTTGTCGAACAGGTCGAAGATCTGGTCGATGACCCAGTCGGGACGGGCGCCCGGACGGTCGATCTTGTTGACCACGACGATCGGACGCAGGCCGGCCTTGAACGCCTTCTGGGTCACGAAGCGGGTCTGCGGCATCGGGCCGTCCTGGGCGTCGACCACCAGCAGTACCGAGTCGACCATCGACATCACGCGCTCGACCTCGCCACCGAAGTCGGCGTGACCGGGGGTGTCGACGATGTTGATGTTGTAGCCGTTCCACTTGATGGCGGTGTTCTTCGCCAGGATGGTAATGCCGCGTTCCTTTTCCTGGTCGTTGGAGTCCATCACGCGCTCGCTTTCCGCCTCTTTGCGGTCGAGGGTGCCGGAGAGCTTCAGCAGCTTGTCGACGAGGGTGGTCTTGCCATGGTCGACGTGGGCAATGATGGCAATGTTGCGCAGATTCTCAATCACTGTGTGTTTCTCGATCTAGGTATTCGGTGACCGCTGCCCGCAGGCATCGGGTTCAAGGCATTCGGCGCTCAGTACCGGTCGGGAGGACGATGGCGAGAACGGTCGCCATCGTGCTTCCTAGGCGGGGCGATAAACGCGCACATTGGCGTGTCCCTCGCTGAGCAGGTGATGAGCATGCAGACGGCTCATGACACCTTTATCGCAATAGAGCAGGTACTGACGGTTGGCATCCAGGTGCTTGAAGCGGCTGTTGAGCGCATAGAACGGCAGCGCCTGGACTTCGATGCCTTCGAGCACCAGGGGTTCGTCTTCCTGGGCGTCCGGGTGACGGATGTCGAGGATGATCTGGCCCGGCAGGGCCTCGCTCACTTCCTCGACCTCGATGTCCTGGCCCAACTCGTCGATGACGTGGTCGATCGAGATGAAGCGGGCGCGCTCCAGGGCGCGCTCGAGCACCGCCATGTCGAACTGGTTCTCTTCATGGGCGACCCGGTGCGGCTTGGCACAGGTGGTCGGGTTCACCGAGATCACGCCGCAATATTCGGGCATGTGCTTGGCGAACTCGGCGGTGCCGATCTGGTAGGCGGTGTCGATGATGTCCTGCTTGTGGCTGGCCAGCAGCGGGCGCAGCACCAGCTTGTCGGTGGCCTGGTCGATCACCGCCAGGTTCGGCAGGGTCTGGCTCGATACCTGGGAAATCGCCTCGCCGGTGACCAGGGCGTCGATCTCCAGGCGCTCGGCGACCTTGGCCGCGGCGCGCAGCATCATGCGCTTTAGGGTCACGCCCATGTAGCTGTTGTCGACCTTGCCGAGGATCTCGCCGACCACTTCCTCGAACGGCACGCTGATGAACAGCACGCGCTGGCTGCTGCCGAACTTCTTCCACAGGTAGTGGGCGACTTCCATCACCCCCAGCTCGTGGGCGCGGCCACCGAGGTTGAAGAAGCAGAAATGGGTCATCAGGCCGCGGCGCATCATCTGGTAGGCGGCCACGGTGGAGTCGAAGCCGCCGGACATCAGCACCAGGGTCTGCTCCAGGGCGCCCAGCGGGTAGCCGCCGATGCCCGGGTGACGGGTGTGTACCACATAGAGGCGCTGGTCGCGGATCTCCAGGCGCACTTCCACCTCGGGGTGCTTCAGGTCGATACCCGCGGCGCCGCATTGCTGGCGCAGCTGGCTGCCGACATAGCGGTCGACGTCCATCGAGGTGAAGTCGTGGTGGCCGCCGCGCTTGCAGCGCACGGCGAAGCGCTTGCCGGCCAGCAGCGGGCCGAAGTGTTCCTTGCACTTGGCGACGATGTCGTCGAAGTCGCCCAGCGGGTATTCCTCGACCTGCAGGAAGTGGGCGATGCCCGGGGTGCAGGTGAGGCGCTCGACCATCTCGCGCTGGACCTTCTCGTCCTCGACGCGGGTGACCACCTCGAGATTGTCCCAGACACCATCGACCACCAGCTCGGGATCCAGGTCCTTGAGCACCAGGCGGATGTTCTTGCTGAGCTGGCGGATGAAACGCTTGCGCACCGGCCGGCTCTTGATGGTGATTTCAGGGAAGACTTTGACGATGAGTTTCATTGGATAACAGCGCGCGCGGGGCCTGCCGAAAATGAGGGGCGCGAATTATAGCGGAAATTGCTCAAGGTTTGAGCAGAAGGTTTTGGTATTTCGACGATAGGGAATGATTTTCGGGGTGCCTGTACCGCCCCTGTCGCCGGCAAGCCGGCTCCCACAGGGGCCCAAGCCCTGCAAACCGCATCGACTGTTTGACTCGCCCCTCTGCGGGAGCGGGCTTGCCCGCGAATAAGGCCAAGGCAGTCAGCGCAAAATCCAGCAAGCACCATATTGGTGCATCCAGCCAGAAAAACGCCTCTTATAGGTGCAGCCTAAAGCCCCCTAACCCCGCAAAACGCCCGAAACCGCCAGGTTTTATCCCCGCCTCGCCATTTTTGGGCACTGGCATGCAATTTGCTCTCTTGTGAGGCAGGTAAGCTTGGCCGACTATCCGCGCCCGGCGACACCCTTTTTCCAGGGCAGCGGCCCACCGCGCCCTAGACCCATCCGGAGGACAACATGTCGAAGTCGGTTCAACTCATCAAAGATCATGACGTCAAGTGGATTGATCTGCGTTTCACGGACACCAAAGGCAAACAGCACCACGTCACCATGCCCGCTCGCGATGCGCTGGACGAGGACTTCTTCGAAGCCGGCAAGATGTTCGACGGCTCGTCGATCGAAGGCTGGAAAGGCATCGAAGCCTCCGACATGATCCTGATGCCGGACGACTCCTCCGCCGTGCTCGACCCGTTCACCGAAGAGCCGACCCTGATCCTGGTCTGCGACGTGATCGAGCCTTCCACCATGCAAGGTTACGACCGCGACCCACGCGCCATCGCCAAGCGCGCCGAGGAATTCCTGAAGTCCACCGGCATCGGCGACACCGTGTTCGTCGGCCCGGAGCCTGAGTTCTTCATCTTCGACCAGGTCAAATTCAAGTCCGACATCTCCGGCTCCATGTTCAAGATCTACTCCGAACAAGGCTCCTGGATGACCGACCAGGACGTCGAAGGCGGCAACAAGGGCCACCGTCCGGCCGTCAAGGGTGGCTACTTCCCGGTTCCGCCATGCGACCACGACCACGAGATCCGTACCGCCATGTGCAACGCCATGGAGGAAATGGGCCTGGTCGTCGAAGTTCACCACCACGAAGTGGCCACCGCCGGCCAGAACGAGATCGGTGTGAAGTTCAACACCCTGGTCACCAAGGCTGACGAAGTCCAGACCCTGAAGTACTGCGTGCACAACGTCGCCGACGCCTATGGCAAGACCGCGACCTTCATGCCGAAACCGCTGTACGGCGACAACGGCTCGGGCATGCACGTCCACATGTCGATCTCCAAAGACGGCAAGAACACCTTCTCCGGCGAAGGCTATGCCGGCCTGTCCGACACCGCCCTGTACTTCATCGGCGGCATCATCAAGCACGGCAAGGCCCTGAACGGCTTCACCAACCCGTCCACCAACTCCTACAAGCGCCTGGTGCCAGGCTTCGAAGCGCCGGTCATGCTGGCCTACTCGGCCCGCAACCGCTCGGCCTCGATCCGCATCCCGTACGTCTCGAGCCCGAAAGCCCGCCGTATCGAAGCGCGCTTCCCGGACCCGGCCGCCAACCCGTACCTGTGCTTCGCCGCGCTGCTGATGGCCGGCCTGGACGGCATCCAGAACAAGATCCACCCAGGCGATGCCGCCGACAAGAACCTGTACGACCTGCCGCCTGAAGAGGCCAAGGAAATCCCGCAGGTCTGCGGCAGCCTGAAGGAAGCCCTGGAAGAGCTGGACAAGGGCCGTGCGTTCCTGACCAAGGGCGGCGTGTTCTCCGACGACTTCATCGATGCCTACATCGAGCTGAAGTCGGAAGAAGAGATCAAGGTCCGCACCTTCGTCCACCCGCTGGAATACGACCTGTACTACAGCGTCTGATGTAGGCGACGCCTCGCGTCGACGCCCTCATCGAAACGGCCTCCCTCGGGAGGCCGTTTTCGTTTTCGCGTCCCGCTCCGATGGAAAGCGGCAGGCAGCCCTCTCGCACCCTATGCTCTATATTGGTGCACAGAAAACCGCTACGCCCCGCCATGCATCCCAATTTGGGTCAGCAGCCACGGAAAACCAGGGCTTTCTGGCCCGAATTCGCGCAGATCCAGGGCTTTATCCGCAAATGCCGCTTCTTTTCGGAGCTTTGGTTTGTTTCTTGCATTTTCCTGGCAACGAGCGGACACCTGCGCGCCCGCCCCTGTTTACCGCCAGGGCACTCCATGTGCCAAAAGAGGTCAACGACGCCTTATGACCATCAGCGATGCACAGCACCGTCTGCTCCTGGACAACCTGACCACCGCCACGCTCCTGCTCAATGCCGAGCTGCGCCTGGAGTACATGAACCCGGCCGCGGAGATGCTCCTGGCCGTCAGCGGCCAGCGCAGCCACGGGCAGTTCATCAGCGAGCTGTTCACCGAGTCCACCGAAGCGCTCAACTCCCTGCGCCAAGCCGTGGAACAGGCGCACCCGTTCACCAAGCGCGAGGCCCAGCTGACCTCGCTGACCGGCCAGACCATCACCGTCGACTATGCCGTGACGCCGATCCTGCACCAAGGGCAGACCCTGCTGTTGCTGGAGGTCCACCCCCGCGACCGGCTGCTGCGCATCACCAAGGAAGAGGCCCAGCTGAGCAAGCAGGAAACCACCAAGATGCTGGTGCGCGGCCTCGCCCACGAGATCAAGAACCCGCTCGGCGGCATTCGCGGCGCGGCGCAGTTGCTGTCGCGCGAGCTGCCCGACGAGGGGCTGCGCGACTACACCAACGTGATCATCGAGGAGGCCGACCGCCTGCGTAACCTGGTCGACCGCATGCTCGGTTCGAACAAGCTGCCGTCGCTGGCCATGACCAACATCCACGAAGTGCTGGAGCGGGTCGGCAGCTTGGTGGAGGCGGAAAGCCAAGGCAGCATCACGTTGGTGCGCGACTACGACCCGAGCCTGCCGGACGTGCTGATCGACCGCGAGCAGATGATCCAGGCCGTGCTCAACATCGTGCGCAACGCGATGCAGGCGATCGGCGGGCAGAACGAGCTGCGCCTGGGCCGCATCACCCTGCGCAGCCGCGCGGTGCGCCAGTTCACCATCGGGCACATCCGCCACCGGCTGGTGGCGCGGGTCGAGATCACCGACAACGGCCCGGGCATCCCCGCCGAACTGCAGGACACCCTCTTCTATCCCATGGTCAGTGGCCGCCCGGACGGTACCGGGCTCGGCCTGGCCATCACCCAGAACATCATCAGCCAGCACCAGGGCCTGATCGAATGTGACAGCCACCCCGGCCACACCACATTCTCGATCTTCCTGCCTCTGGAACAAGGAGCCACCGCCTCATGAGCCGAAGTGAAACCGTCTGGATCGTCGACGATGATCGCTCCATCCGCTGGGTCCTGGAAAAAGCCCTGCAACAGGAAGGCATGACCACCCAGAGCTTCGACAGCGCCGATGGCGTCATGGGCCGCCTGGCCCGCCAGCAGCCGGACGTGATCATCTCCGACATCCGCATGCCTGGCACCAGCGGCCTTGACCTGCTGGCCCAGATCCGCGAGCAGCACCCGCGTCTGCCGGTCATCATCATGACCGCCCATTCCGACCTGGACAGCGCCGTGGCCTCCTACCAGGGCGGCGCCTTCGAGTACCTGCCCAAGCCGTTCGACGTGGACGAAGCGGTGTCGTTGGTCAAGCGCGCCAACCAGCATGCCCAGGAGCAGCAGGCCCTCGACGTGCCGCCAACCCTGGCCCGCACCCCGGAGATCATCGGCGAGGCGCCGGCGATGCAGGAAGTGTTCCGCGCCATCGGCCGGCTCAGCCATTCCAACATCACCGTGCTGATCAACGGCGAGTCGGGCACCGGCAAGGAACTGGTGGCCCACGCCCTGCACCGCCACAGCCCGCGGGCAGCATCGCCGTTCATCGCCCTGAACATGGCGGCCATCCCGAAGGACCTGATGGAGTCCGAGCTGTTCGGCCATGAGAAAGGCGCCTTCACCGGCGCGGCCAACCTGCGGCGCGGCCGCTTCGAGCAGGCCGACGGCGGCACCCTGTTCCTCGACGAGATCGGCGACATGCCCGCCGACACCCAGACCCGCCTGCTGCGGGTGCTGGCCGATGGCGAATTCTACCGGGTCGGCGGCCATGTGCCGGTCAAGGTGGACGTGCGCATCATCGCCGCCACCCACCAGAACCTCGAGTCGCTGGTGCAGGCCGGCAAGTTCCGCGAAGACCTGTTCCACCGCCTGAACGTGATCCGCATCCACATTCCACGCCTGGCCGACCGCCGCGAGGACATTCCCGCCCTTGCCCGCCACTTCCTTGGCCGCGCGGCGCAGGAGCTGGCGGTCGAGCCCAAGCTGCTCAAGCCGGAAACCGAGGAATTCATGCGCAACCTGCCCTGGCCGGGCAACGTGCGGCAATTGGAGAACACCTGCCGCTGGATCACCGTGATGGCTTCCAGCCGCGAAGTGCTGATCGGCGACCTGCCGCCGGAATTGCTCAACCTGCCCCAGGACGCCGCTCCGGTGACCAACTGGGAGCAGGCCTTGCGCCAGTGGGCCGACCTGGCCCTGGCCCGGGGCCAGTCGAACCTGCTCGACAGCGCCGTGCCCAGCTTCGAACGCATCATGATCGAGACCGCCCTCAAGCACACCGCCGGCCGCCGCCGCGATGCCGCCGTGCTGCTGGGCTGGGGACGCAACACCCTGACCCGCAAGATCAAGGAGCTGGGGATGAATGTCGATGGCGGGGATGACGACGACGGCGAGGAACACTGAGGTTTCGCGTTACCCCACAGGCGCTTTCGCGGGCAGGCCCGCTCCCACAGGGTCCGGCGCCGCACTCAAGCGCAACGGCACACCTGTGGGGCTGCTTTGCAGCCCCGCCTTCGCCAGGATCGCCATCAATCCCCCCGCGCACCGATTCTGTGCCCGCTGCACCGCCCAGATGCATGCTGGCCCGAAAATCCCCCAGAAAAACCGCTCCAACCCCACTATTTCCGGGCTTTGCAAAACTGGCACGGCATCTGCAATAAGCCAGGTATCTCCAGTTTTGGGGACCTCGGTACAGGCAGGCCGGGATATCCCCTCTTTTATTCGTGCAGCCTCACCTGCACCCGCCAGCGCCCCGCCTCCTTCGCACCGGCCCATTCGCCGTGCAGGGGGCGCGCGGCGACCACGGTCAGCAACAACCCTTCCTCGCTTTTGCGCACACGCCAACCCACCGGCTTCCCCTGCAAGCGCAACTGGCCCTGCTGGGCCTTGCCTTCGGCCTGGAACAGCAAGGCCAGGGTCCCGTCCACGTTCTCCCCATGCAACCTGGGCTCGTCGTCGAACCACAGGTCCAGGCCGTCCTGCACCACCTCCACCCGCTCCAGCACGTGCTCCTCGGGCGCGGTCAGGCGGCCGATCATCAGCCCGACCATCAGGCCGACGATGGCCAGGGAAAACAGCACGCGCGGCCAGGCCTTCGAACGCGGGTCGGGTTCGAGGGTAGAATGCTCGCCATCTTCACGCCTGGAGCCGTGCATGTTTCATGTCATCCTCTTTCAACCAGAGATTCCGCCGAATACCGGCAACATCATCCGGCTCTGCGCCAACAGCGGTTGCGACCTGCACCTGATCGAACCGCTGGGCTTCGAGCTGGACGACAAGCGCCTGCGCCGGGCAGGGCTGGACTACCACGAGTATGCCACGCTCAAACGCCACCAGAGCCTGGCTGGATGCCTGGAAAGCCTTGGCCATCCGCGCTTGTTCGCCTTCACCACCAAGGGCTCGCATCCGTTTCATGAAGTCGACTATCAGCCGGGCGACGCCTTCCTGTTCGGCCCCGAGAGCCGTGGCCTGCCGGCCGAGGTGCTGGACAGCCTGCCGGCCGAGCAGCGCCTGCGCCTGCCGATGCGGCCAGGGTGCCGCAGCCTGAACCTGTCCAATACGGTGGCGGTGACAGTGTACGAGGCGTGGCGCCAGCAAGGGTTTGCTTGAGGTGCCGCCAGCTCCGCCGACACACCCCATGAAAAAAGCGCCCCGCAGGGTAATGCTGCTCACTTAAGCAATTGGGGCCGCCTTGCGGCCCTTCGCGGGCAAGCCCGCTCCCACAAGTACGCTGCAAGCCTCAAGGAATGCACGATCCTGTGGGAGCCGGCTTGCCGGCGATGGGCTGCAAGGCAGCCCCAATCGATGTCGCATCAGACTTAAGTGAACAGCATTACCCCGCAGGGTTTTCGTCTCTCGCGGCAGATCACTGCAGCGAAGGCGCCTCGCCGGCTTCCTGCATGCGCTGCATTTCTTGAGCGTACAGGGCGTCGAAGTTGACCGGCGACAGCATCAGGGCCGGGAACGAACCACGGGTCACCAGGCTGTCCAGGGTCTCGCGGGCGTACGGGAACAGGATGTTCGGGCAGAACGCGCCGAGGGTGTGGCTCATGGAGGCCGCGTCGAGGTTCTTGATCAGGAAGATGCCCGCCTGCTGCACCTCGGCGATGAAGGCGACTTCCTCACCGTTCTTGACGGTCACCGACAGGGTCAGCACCACTTCGTGGAAGTCGCCTTCCAGGGCCTTCTGCTTGGTGTTCAGGTCCAGCGAGACGCTCGGCTCCCACTGCTGGCGGAAGATCTGCGGGCTCTTCGGTGCCTCGAAGGACAGGTCGCGCACGTAGATGCGCTGCATGGAGAATTGCGGGGCGTTGTCGTCGGCGGCTGCGCCGTTGTTCTGTTGGTCGGTCATGGCAGATCTTTTCCTAATGGTCTTGAAAAAGGTGTGAGTCAGGCCTCGAGCAGGGCATCGAGCTTGCCCGCCCGCTCCAGGGCATAGAGGTCATCGCATCCACCGACATGGGTACTGCCGATCCAGATCTGCGGCACCGAGGTGCGGCCGGCCTTCTGGCTCATCTCGGCACGCACCTGCGGCTTGCCATCGACCTTGATTTCCTCGAACGCCACGCCCTTGCTCTCGAGCAGGTACTTGGCGCGCATGCAATAGGGGCAGTAGTCGCTGGAATAGACGATGACAGGCTTCATGTTCACTTCACCAGGGGCAGGTTATCGGCTTTCCAGCTGGAAACGCCACCGCTGAGCTTGGCGGCGGTGTAGCCCGCCTTGAGCAGCTCGCGGCAGATGGAGCCGGATTGCTGGCCCATGCTGTCTACCACGATCAGGGTCTTGCCCTTGTGCTTTTCCAGCTCGGCCATACGGTTGACCAGCTTGTCCTGCGGGATGTTCAGCGCGCCGACGATGTGGCCGGACGAGTACTCCTTGCTCGGACGAATGTCGATCACCACGCCTTTCTCGGCGTTGATCAGTGCGGTCAGCTGGCCACTGCTCAGGCTCTGGCCGCCACGGCGGATTTCGTTGACCAGCAGCAGGATCAGCAGAACAAAGAAGATCGCCACCAGGATGTAGTGGTTTGTCGCAAATTGAATCAGGTTAGCAACCATCAGGGGTGTTCCACGCGATTGAAAATGCCGGCCAGTATACACAGCCCCCCAAGCCGGCCAAAGCCCGACGGACCGGCCGCGAAACAGCTTTCATGTCCGGTCTGTGGCGGCGCTGGTCGGGCGCCAGGAGGAATATTCGCCGCACATGGCGTATTTGCCCTAAAATGCGTGTCTTTATCATCTTTGAACAACCGTGAGTGGGATTGATGACGAGCACGCCTAAACCCCTGGTCCTGATCATCCTGGATGGTTTCGGTCACAGCGAAAGCCCCGAGTACAACGCCATCTTCGCAGCCAACACCCCCGTCTACGATCGCCTGCGCGCCAGCCAGCCGCACGGCCTGATCTCCGGCTCGGGCATGGATGTCGGCCTGCCCGACGGGCAGATGGGCAACTCCGAGGTCGGTCACATGAACCTCGGTGCCGGGCGCGTGGTGTACCAGGACTTCACCCGCGTGACCAAGGCCATCCGCGACGGCGAGTTCTTCCACAATCCGGTCCTCACCAATGCGGTGGACAAGGCGGCCTCCGCCGGCAAGGCCGTGCACATCCTCGGCCTGCTCTCCGATGGCGGCGTGCACAGCCACCAGGACCACATCATCGCCATGGCCGAACTCGCCGCCCAGCGGGGCGCCGAGAAGATCTACCTGCACGCCTTCCTCGATGGCCGCGACACGCCACCGCGCAGCGCGCAATCGTCCCTCGAGCTGCTCGACGCCACCTTCGCCCGCCTGGGCAAGGGCCGTATCGCCAGCATCATCGGCCGCTACTACGCCATGGACCGCGACAATCGCTGGGACCGCGTCAGCGCCGCCTACGAGCTGATCGTCGACAGCGTCGCCCAATACAGCGCCGATAATGCCGTGGCCGGCCTGCAGGCAGCCTATGCCCGCGACGAGAGCGACGAGTTCGTCAAGGCCACCCGCATCGGCGAGGCGGTCAAGGTCGAGGATGGCGACGCCGTCGTCTTCATGAACTTCCGCGCCGACCGCGCACGCGAGCTGTCCCGCGTGTTCGTCGAGGCCGATTTCAACGAGTTCCCGCGCACGCGCCTGCCCAAGCTCGCCGCCTACATCGGCCTGACCCAGTACTCGGCCAAGATCCCCGCCCCGGCGGCCTTCGCCCCGGCCAGCCTGGACAACGTGCTCGGCGAATACCTGGCCAAGCACGGCAAGACCCAGCTGCGCATCGCCGAGACCGAGAAGTACGCCCACGTCACCTTCTTCTTCTCGGGCGGGCGCGAAGAGCCGTTCGAGGGCGAGGAGCGCATCCTCATCCCGTCGCCGAAGGTCGCCACCTACGACCTGCAGCCAGAGATGAGCGCGCCGGAGGTCACCGACCGTATTGTCGAGGCCATCGAGCAGCAGCGCTATGACGTGATCGTGGTCAACTACGCCAACGGCGACATGGTCGGCCATACCGGCGTGTTCGACGCCGCGGTCAAGGCGGTCGAGGCCCTGGACAACTGCGTCGGGCGCATCGTCGAGGCCCTGGAGCAGGTAGGCGGCGAAGCACTGATCACCGCCGACCACGGCAACGTCGAGCAGATGGAGGACGAGTGCACCGGCCAGGCGCACACCGCCCACACCACCGAGCCCGTGCCGTTCATCTATGTTGGCAAGCGCAACCTCAAGGTCCGCGAAGGCGGCGTGCTGGCCGACGTGGCGCCGACCATGCTCAAGCTGCTGGGCCTGGAAAAACCGGCGCAAATGACCGGGACCTCCATTCTGGTCGACGGCTGAGCGCCCCCCACAGGTTCTGCGCCAACCTCAAGGGCGGCGCGGTCCCTGTGGGAGCCGGCTTGCCGGCGATGGGCTGCAAAGCAGCCCCAGGATCACAAGGCCCCGCCTGACTGCCAGCACAGGCCGCCAGTTGAGCTTTTTCTTGCCGCTTGCAGCTCGAAGCTTGCCGCTGATACCGCGAAACGTTTTTTTTGCAGCCCCGGGCGGGCATACTAGGCCAGTCTCCATCCCTGGTACGCCCGACTCCATGCTCCGCGCCCTGATCCTACTCGCCCTGTCCTGCCTGCTCAGCCCGGCCTTCGCCGACGAGCGCGCGCAGACCCAGCAACAACTGGACGCCACCCGCCAGGACATCGCCGAGCTGAAGAAGATGCTGGGCAAGCTGCAGGCGGAGAAGTCCGGCGTGCAGAAAGACCTCAAGGCCACCGAGACCGACATCGGCAATCTCGAAAAGCAGGTGGAGGCTCTGCAACAGGAACTAAAAAAGACCGAGGGCGAGCTGGAGCGCCTTGATACCGAGAAAAAAAAACTCCAGAGCGCCCGCGTTGAACAACAACGACTGATCGCCATCCAGGCCCGCTCCGCCTACCAGAACGGCCGCGAGGAATACCTCAAGTTGCTGCTCAACCAGCAGAACCCCGAGAAATTCGCCCGCACCCTGACCTACTACGACTACCTGAGCAAGGCGCGCCTGGAGCAATTGCGCGCCTTCAACGAAACCCTGCGCCAACTGGCCGGCGTCGAACAGGACATCAGCCGCCAGCAGGCCCAGTTGCTGGTCCAGCGCGGCAACCTCGACAGCCGTCGCCAGGCGCTCGAGGCCGTGCGCAGTGAGCGCCGGCAGGTCCTGGCCAAGCTCGACAGCGACCTGAAGGCGCGCGACAAGAAGCTCCAGGCCCGCCAGCAGGACCAGGCCGAGCTGACCAAGGTACTCAAGACCATCGAGGAAACCCTGGCGCGCCAGGCCCGCGAAGCCGAGGAGGCACGCAAGAAGGCGCTCCTGGCCCAGCAGGAAGCCGAGCGACGCCGCCAGCAGCAAGCCTCGGCCAACCGCGAGGAAGAGGCACCGAAAAAGGCCCGCACCACCCTCGGCCCGATGGTGTCCAGTACTGGCGCCAGCTACGGCGGCGCATTTTCTGCCGCGCGAGGCAAACTTCCATGGCCGGTCAATGGTCGATTGCTGGCACGCTTCGGAGATGCGCGAGGCGGCGATGCCCGGGCCAAGTGGGACGGCGTGATGATCGGTGCCGCGCCCGGCACCCAGGTACGTGCCGTGCACGGCGGGCGCGTGGTGTTCGCCGACTGGTTGCGCGGCGCCGGACTTCTGGTCATTCTCGATCATGGCAATGGTTACCTGAGCCTGTACGGCCACAACCAGAGCCTGCTCAAGAGCGCCGGCGACATCGTCAAGGCCGGCGAGGCCATCTCCACCGTCGGCGACAGCGGTGGGCAGGACAGCGCAGGCCTGTACTTCGCCATTCGCCAGCAGGGCCGACCGACCGACCCTGCGCAATGGTGCCGTGGCTAGTGGCCCGGGCGGTTGATTCGAGTGCACGAATCGAGCACGCAGGCCACTAGGCACATTCACTCTCTTACGGCGTAGCGCAGGCCCTGGCTGCGCCGATGCTCCTCGCGGAGCGCCAACAGGATCAGGAGTTCGTTCGACATGCTGCACTCGCCTCGCCTCACCCAGTTGGCCCTGACCATCGCCCTGGTGGTCGGCGCGCCCCTGGCCATCGCCGCCGAACCGGCCAGGCCTGCCGCGGTGCCCGCCACCGAGGTGACGGCCAAGGCACCCCTGCCGCTGGACGAACTGCGCACCTTCGCCGAGGTCATGGACCGCATCAAGGCCGCCTACGTCGAGCCGGTGGACGACAAGACCCTGCTGGAGAACGCCATCAAGGGCATGCTCAGCAACCTCGACCCGCACTCGGCCTACCTCGGCCCGGAAGACTTCCAGGAGCTGCAGGAAAGCACCAGCGGCGAATTCGGCGGCCTGGGCATCGAGGTCGGCATGGAGGACGGCTTCGTCAAGGTGGTGTCGCCAATCGACGACACCCCCGCCTCGCGCGCGGGCATCGAGGCAGGCGACCTGATCGTCAAGATCAACGGCGCCCCGACCCGCGGCCAGAGCATGACCGAAGCGGTCGACAAGATGCGCGGCAAGGTCGGCGAGAAGATCACCCTGACCCTGGTGCGCGATGGCGGCACGCCATTCGACGTGACCCTCGCCCGCGCGGTGATCCAGGTCAAGAGCGTCAAGAGCCAGTTGCTGGAGAACGACTACGGCTACATCCGCATCACCCAGTTCCAGGTCAAGACCGGCGACGAGGTGGGCAAGGCCCTGGCCAAGCTGCGCAAGGACAACGGCAAGAAATTGCGCGGCCTGGTCCTGGACCTGCGCAACAACCCCGGCGGCGTGCTGCAGTCGGCGGTGGAAGTGGCCGACCATTTCCTCACCAAGGGCCTGATCGTCTATACCAAGGGCCGCATCGCCAATTCCGAGCTGCGCTTCTCCGCCAACCCTGCCGACGCCAGCGAGCGCGTCCCGCTGGTGGTGCTGATCAACGGCGGCAGCGCCTCGGCCTCGGAAATCGTCGCCGGCGCCCTGCAGGACCAGAAACGCGCGGTGCTCATGGGCACCGACAGTTTCGGCAAGGGCTCGGTGCAGACCGTGCTGCCGCTGGCCAACGACCGCGCGCTCAAGCTCACCACCGCGCTGTACTTCACCCCCAACGGCCGCTCGATCCAGGCCCAGGGCATCGTCCCGGACATCGAGGTGCGCCCGGCCAAGCTCACCGCCGAGGCCGACACCGACAACTTCAAGGAAGCCGACCTGCAGGGCCACCTGGGCAATGGCAACGGCGGCGCCGACCGACCATCCGGCAGCAGCAAGCGCAAGGAGCGCCCGCAGGACGATGACTTCCAGCTCAGCCAGGCCCTGAGCCTGCTCAAGGGCCTGAACATCACCAAGGGCGACTGACCCAGCCCATGCGCTTGCTGTTGCTGGCCCTGTCCTGCCTGCTGGCCGGCGTCGTTCACGCGGCGCCGGCCAAGGCCTACATGAGCATCATCATCGACGACCTGGGGCAGAGCATCGAACGCGACAGCCGCACCCTCGCCCTGCCTGGCCCGGTCACGCTGGCCATCATGCCCGACACGCCCCATGCCACCGACTTCGCTCGCCAGGCTCACAAGGCTGGCAGGACGGTCATCCTGCACATGCCCATGGACCCGGCCACCGGCCCCTACGCCTGGCACCCCGGCGCGCCGACCGAGGAACTGGCCCGGCGCCTGGACGCCGCCTTGGCCAAGGTGCCCTTCGCTGCCGGGGTCAACAACCACATGGGTAGCCGCATGACCGCCCAGCGCGAACCCATGACCTGGCTGATGAGCGAGCTGCAGCGGCGCCACCTGTTCTTCGTCGACAGCCGCACCAGCGCGGCCACGGTGGCGGCGGCCGAGGCGCAGGCGCAGGGGCTTGCGCACGTCTCGCGGGATGTGTTCCTGGATGATGTACGCACCCCCGAAGCCATCGCCGGGCAACTGCGCCAAGGCATCGAGCTGGCGCGCAAACAGGGCTCGGCGGTGCTGATCGGTCACCCCTACCCCCAGACCCTCGAGGTGCTGGAAAAGGAAATGCCCCGGCTAAAGAGCCAGGGCATCGAATTGATCGGCCTCGAGCAGATGATCGCCGAACGCGGCAACCAGGCCATGCCTGCCCATGGCAGGCAAGGCCGTTACACGAACCGCTAGGCCGCTCACGTCAGGGGAATGATGCCCGCCACATCGGCACGCGTCAGGCGCCCCCGATGCACCCGCTCACCACTGACGGTTTCGTAGCGCCGCCCCAGGTGACGATGGGACCAGAGCTTGAGGTGCCCATGGGTGAAGTCTTCGAGCGACGCATCTTGCGAAAGCAGATGAAAATGCGCAGCCCAGATGACCCGGCCCTTGTCGACACCAGGAGCATTCAAGCGGGTGATCTTGAACTCGTCGAACGGGCTGGTCATGGCCGACGTATCGCGCCTGACATAGTCCACCTTGATCAATCGCTGGTCGTGGAGGAAACGCAAGGCATCGGCGGTCGGGTACTTGGTGCGCGTGTACAGTTCGGTCAACAGGCTGATCCTGAGCGACTCCAGGTCTTGTACCGCAGTATGCAGGCGAGCCGTCACGCCCGCGCTAGCCCCTTGCTCGGCCAGCTCCGCAGCCGTGCGTTGCAACCGCTCCACCTGGCGTTGCAGCAAGGCGTCCAGTGTCGCGCCGTTGGCGCCTTCGTCAACATACGCCCTGGCAATGGAGATAACGTCCTGGTTGTCGTTGAGCAACGCCTGCACCTGCTCATCACCGCCTCCTTCGCCCAACGGGCTCGCCTCGGGCGACTCGCCAGGGCGCTCCACCCAGGCACCGTCCTTGAGGTCGAAGACCTGCAGGATGTCCCCGCTAAATGGCGCGCGCACTTCATAGACCGTGCGCTCGTCTTCCTGCACTTCGGTGGCGATGACGATCTGGCCGGCGTTGTTATGCAGTACGCGCTGGGGCTTGCTGGAAATCCTGTAGGGCGAGTACTTCGGGGGTGGGAGCGGCGTGCCATCCTGCTCGGCGATGGCGGCTACCAATCGACGCCCAGCATCGTCCTTGAGCAGCTGCATGTGCTCCCGGTAGCGCTCGAGCATCGCGACATCGACCAGCGCCCCACCCGTGCGCTCGATGTGCAGGGTGCGGATGATCGCCGCGGCGTACTCGTCCCATGCCTCCTGCAGGATGCTGATCCTGTCGGCCACGTCCAGGTTGGCCATGAGCGACTCGCCATGGGCGTTGGCTGCACTCTGGAGGCGAGTACCGGCAAGCCCCTCCCTGACCCGCGTCACTCGTCGTCCTCCCGTGGCGAGCTCCAAGTGCACGGTCAGCTCCGCCAGCACCAGGACCTGCTGGAAGCGAAGGTCGACGGTCGAGTATTTTCGCTCATCGATGAGGTCGGCCACCGTCCTGTGGGTATCGGCCACGCTGATTTCCAGGTCGCGGGGAGCCTCGGTCAGCAACTCATCCAGTCCGCCCATGGCAACGAGCATACGCTCCTGAAATCCGGTCAAGGCTTGTAGATAACTGCGAAGCTCCAGATAGTCTTCGCGAACTTCCGTAATGAGACGCCCCTCGTGTCGCTTCATCATCTCGTTGATACGCGGATAATCCGCCAGGCTCTTGAGCTCGCTCAGAATGAAGTCACTGTTGCGGATCAGGCTGGTCATGACCTCGACCTTCTTCTCCCCTATGCTCTCCTCGAGCCCGTCCTTGAGGTAGGAGCGATACTTGGCTTCGAGCATGCTTTCCAGAATCCCGCGTTGCTCGCGGTCGAACCGCACTGCGGACTCCAGGTGCTCGACCGCCCGCAGCCGCTTGGACCTCAGCTCGGCAGCGAACTCAGCGGAACGCGTATCGTAGGACGCCATCATCCGGTCGGAAGCGGCCCAGTCAAAGGAGGCGTTGTCTTCCCCAGCCGCGTTTCGCCTGGCAGTTTCGGCTTGCCTCAACTTCTCTAGGCCATCGACCTTGCCTTGCAACTGGACGATTTCCTTGCCCAGGCGAGTGAAAACATCCGTAGCCGCATTGGCCTTGAGGGTCAGGTCGTTGGAAGACGCATACAGCTTGCCGAAGTGCTCCTTGACACGTCCTCCAGGCGCTCCCCCACTCAAGCGCAACCGCGCGTCGATGCGCCAGGCCCCTAGTTCGAACGACAGCCAAGGCCCCAGGTTGCCCGTGGCATCGACGACCCGGACGCCCTCCTCCAGCACACTCACGGCAAAGGTTTCACCCAGCATCGTCACATAGCGCTGCTCGCCGAGCTGATAGAGCCCATCCGCCGAAGACTGCAAACCATCGAGACCGACCTTCGAACGCATGGCCATCAATGCCTTGCGCTGTTCCGGCGCCAGCCAGTTGAAGCCCCGATTGCCACGCCAGGAGAAATCGAGCTGCAGGCCCGCCTCGCTCGGCGCCAACGCAAACGCCAACGGCCCGGCCATGCCGACCTTGCCCTGGGTTGGCCTGACACGCATTGCCTGGTAGCCGCCATCTTGCGCGGGCGGCCCATCGAAAGCGGCAGCGCCGGGCAGCGGCTGCGAGCTTGCCGGGGCCTCGCTTGGCAGGCGCGCATGCAACAACGCCATGCCAAGGTTCACGATCAGGTCGACGGTGGCAGCGCTGCGGTCGAATTCGCTGCCTTGCTCGAAAGCCCCGGTATCGCGCTCGAGGCTGGAGATGGCCTGCACGAGCCAGGCTGCCGAAGCGACGGGCCCGCGCAACAGCAGCGTGGCCAGGTCGAACAGCAGCCAGGCGCCCTGGCTGAGGATCGCCCAGCGGCTTTGCGCAGTGGAGGTTGCCTGCCGGTTGGCGAGTTCCAGCAACAGCTCGTAGTTCGCCGTGTACAGCTTTTCATCCACGTCGGTCAGCCACAGGCGTGCACCCAGTGCAGCGGGCTCGGGCTTTTCAGGCAGGTCGTAAGGGTCCATGCCGATGCTGGTGACATGGGGTTCGGTGAACCCGCCGTGGTCATAGATATGCCGCACATGGGGTTCCATCCAGTTCACCATGCTGGCCTGGAGCGACTCGGACTCACGGATACCCGCCATCATCGCCTCGATGCTGGCGAACTGCCGTAGCGGATCATGGCCATACAGGGGGCGATACAGCAGCACCACGGCAGGCTCGGCCGAAAAAAGCACATACATGCCGCGAACCAGGTCATGCTTCGCGGAATAGGGCTGACGCTTGAAGGCGAGCGGGATCAGCGCGATGTTCGGCAACACGCTATCGACATGGCCCCTGCAGAAGTCGACGATGCATTGCAGCCCCAGCTCCGTGATCTTGCGATCGAGCTTCGCCTGCAGGGCGCTGAACACCAAGGACTGGCGCCATTCCCGGGCAAACCGCCTGGTACGCTCGGAACGCGTCTGCGGGTCGTTCAGGGCATCGGCCACGTAGCGGGGATAGTTGCCCCCGATATCGACGGCCTGCACCAGCGACTTGAGGTAGTCGGCATTCATCCAAGGCATGATCAGTTGATCGTCCCGATGCCTGATCCCTTTGATAACGGCGCCTGCGAGCGAACTGAGGTTGCCGATGGCGAACTCGGTGAGGGTCTTTTCGCCTGCCGGCTCCAGCGGCTCGCCGCCTCCGCTGCCTGTGGCGGCGCCACCCGGCATGCCACGGGCGATTTCAAGCTCCAGGATCAGGTCGTCAGGGAAGTAGTTGGCCTCCACCGGGTAGTCCGCCAGCATCCGCTCCCGCAGGCGCTGGCGGGTGTAGCTTTGCAGGTCCAGGACACCATCCAGCGCCGCCAGCCCGTCGGCATCGGCGTGATCCAGCGCCAGGTCCAACAGCGCCTCTTGGTAGGCGAAGCTGTCGTTGGCCGACGCCCAGTAGATACCAGGTGGAGGCATGACCGTGGTGCTTTCCTCGATGTAATAACCCTCGACGAACCACTGCGCGGGGTCGCTGAGGTCGGCGAAAAGGCGCTCCATCTGCGCCACGGTGAGGCCCTGGTAGCGTACTCGCCCGATGTTATCGAGCATACGGGCAAGCAGCAGCGTGCATTGCTGGGCGAACACATTGCCTTCGAGTGCCTGGCGATCCCAGCGCAGGGCGTCGAAATGGTAGCGAAGGGCGAGTTCGTCGCGCAGCGCCAGGGCAAAATCATCCAGGGTATCGAATGCCCTGACCTGGCTCGATGGCGAACACCACAGGACAGCCTGTCGCTCATCCCATTCAGCGATGACCAGCAGGCCAGGCTGCATCTCGTTGAAATGCTGCTCGCCCACTGTCAGACGAGCCTGCACGGCAAAGACCGGGGGTTGCTGCGCACCGCCCTTGACCAAGCCACGAATGACAGCTTGCTGCTGCTCGTCCAACCCTTGCAGGGGCAGGTTACGCAGCAGCGCCATCTTCAACAGCAACTGCAACCACTGATCACGGCTCTTGCCGGAGGCCCCCTGACCACGCCAGTAGTCCACTTGCGCCTGGCAGAAATGCTCCGTCAACTGGAGCAGGCGTTCGTTGAACGCTTCGCTCGTTCCCACCAGGCGCCGTGTATCGAACGCGCTGTGGGAACCGGGGAAACGATGGGTGTCCGCCAGCCCAAGGTTATGGGAACGCGCGCCAATGGGCTCCAGGTCCAGCGGTTTGCCCTCCAGCATCGCCTGCAGCACCACGTCCACCAAGGGTTCGGTGGTCCAGTACTCGGTATCGGGATCGGGGCTGTCGAGCATGAGCGGATCGGCGTCCACCAGCTTGGGTTCGACATAGGCCAGCCAGGGAAGCTGCTCGAGCAACAGGTCCAGGACCTGCCTGCTCACCACCTGGCGCAGGGTCGGGCGGCTGGCGAACTGCCTGGCGGCAGCGGCTTTGAAATCGAATATCGGGGTCGATGGGTGCGTCATGGGATTGGCCTGCTGGTTGATGAGGCGCCAACGATGCGTCGCATCCCCTCGCCACAGGCACTACATATTGCAACTGACGACTTACCGCTCCCGAAACGACAGGGGCCCGACGCTCGCACGCCGGGCCCCTGCCCACTTCGGCCTCGATCAGCTGTACACGCGCCCCAGCAACTGGCGGTGGCTCTCGAACTGATCCAGCACGTCACGCACGATCTGGTCAGGGGTGAAGCCCATCAGGTCGTACTCCTGGCTGCCATCGTGCAGGTACACCTCGGCGCGGTAGAAGCGCTGACGTACTTGCGGTTCGCCTTCGACCGGCGCCTCGCTCGGCGCGGCCAGGTAGCCATCCAGGCTCACCTCATAGACGAAGGGGTTGCCCTCCTCCATCATCACCCGCAGGCCCATCAGGGCACGGGACTGGCCGACACGGGTCTCGACCTCGAAGCCCAGGGTGCGCAACTGCGCCGCAGCGTCCTTCAGCGCCGGGCTGACCTGCTTGTCCATGAAGCGCTGGACCACGGCCTGGGTCGGCTGCAGCTCGAGCTGGGTCAGACGCTCGCTGAAGCCACGACGACCACGGGCAGCCAGCTCGGCACGCTCCTGTTCGACCTGGGCATCCTGTTTCATGGCCTTGTACAGGCCGAACATGAACAGCACCAGGACCACCGAGAACGGCAGGCCGGCCAGCACCACCATGGTCTGCATCGCCTCGAAGTTGCCGGCGAACAGCAGGCCGATGGTCACCAGGGTGATCACCGCCGACCAGAAGATGCGCAGCCACTTGGGCGCGTCTTCATCCACCTGGCCGCCCTTGCACGACAGGTTGGCCATCATCACCGCACCGGAGTCGGCCGGCGTGAGGAACAGCACGAAGCCGACGAACACCGCCACACCGACGACGATCTTGGCCGCCGGGAAGTATTCCAGCAGCTGGTAGATCGACATCGACGGCTGCTCCAAGGCAGTCTTGCCCAGCTCCACCGCGCCCTGGTTGATCACCAGGTCCAGCGCGGTGTTGCCGAAGATCGACAGCCAGGCCAGGGTGAAGCCCAGCGGGATCAGCAACACGCCGGCGACCAGTTCGCGCACGGTGCGGCCCTTGGAGATACGGGCGATGAACATGCCGACGAACGGACCCCAGGAGATCCACCAGGCCCAGTAGAACACGGTCCACAGGCCCAGCCAGCGCTCGGACTTGCCACCTTCGCCCTCGTACACGTAGAGGTCGAAGGTCTTGAGCACGATGCCATTGAGGTAGTCGCCAACGTTCTGCACGAAGCCGTTGAGCAGGTGCAGGGTGTTGCCACCCAGCAGGACGAACACCAGCAAGCCGCTGAACAGCAGGATGTTCAGGTTGGACAGGCGGCGGATGCCATTCTCCACGCCCGACACCGCGGCGATGGTGGCCACGCTGCTCATGGTCAGGATCACCGCCAGCAGGTTGGTCTTGCTATGGTCCATGCCGAACAGGTATTCCAGGCCCGATGCCACCTGCATCGAACCGATCCCCAGGTTGGTCACCAGGCCCAACAGGGTGACGAACATGCCGAAGATGTCCACGGCATGGCCGGCGCCACCCTTGACCCAACGCTCGCCGACCAGTGGGTACAGGGCCGAGCGCAGGGCCAGCGGCTGGTTGTGACGATAGGCGAAGTAACCCACGGCCAGGCCCACCAGGGCGTAGATCGCCCAGCCGTGCAGCCCCCAGTGCAGGAAGGTCAGTTGCAGGCCCTGGCGTGCAGCCTCGAGACTGGCGGGCGTGCCTTCCGGCGGGTTGAAGTAGTGGTCCAGCGGCTCGGAGGCGCCGAAGTACAGCAGCGAGATACCGATACCGGAGGAAAACAGCATGCCGGCCCAGGCGCCATAGCTGAAGTCCGGCTTGTCATCCTTGCCGCCAAGCTTGAGCTTGCCGAAGTCGGAGAAGGCAAGAACGATCACGAACAGCAGGTAGCCGCAGATCACCAGCATGTAGTACCAGCCGAACGTGCGCGTCAGCCACGACTGGGCGACGCCGAGCACACGGCCGGCAGTGTCAGGGACAGCGATAAGCAAGGCAGTCAACACGAGGATCAGCAGCGCCGAGGTGTAGAACACCACGCTGTTGACCCGGACCCTCTCGGCGGGGGGTTTGGTTAGGGAGGCAGAACTCATTGCACGAATGCTCCGGGCAGTGCGGGAGTGGAGGCTAATCAGTCTTTTCCCGAGCAAATGGTGCAATAGCCCCACTGCGTCAGGTGTTATAAAAGCACCTTGGAAACCGTGATCCCGAATCGAATCGATGCGAAAAAACAGACCGAAGCCCCGCTCCGAGGGCTTGCCGCACAGCCAACGACCGTTCGGCAGAATCTGCCACATGCATCGCTCATGCCCGTCAACGCCTTGTATTCCGGGGGTTACGCGATTTCCTGGGGTGTCAATCCGTGCCTGCTCGACCGCCTGAAAAACTGTCAATGGCACAAATTGTCGCAGAGCTTATTCTTTATTGATTGAACGTTCAATCAAAACAAAATAGACTGGCCTTCGCCGAGTCAGCCGCTCGTCGTCTGCTCGCAGGCCTGAGGAGATAGCAAGATGCCCAAGGTCGGTATGCAACCCATCCGCCGCCAGCAGTTGATCGAAGCCACCTTGCAGGCGGTCGATCAGGTCGGACTGGGAGATGCCAGCATTGCGCTGATCGCCCGCTTGGCCGGGGTGTCGAACGGCATCATCAGCCACTACTTTCGGGACAAGAACGGCCTGATCGCAGCGACCATGCGCTACATCATGAGCATGCTCAACGAAGGCGTGGCAGCACGGCGCCAGGCACTGACGGACGACAGCCCGCGCGCCCACCTGAAGGTGATCATCGAGGGCAACTTCGATGCGAGCCAGGTGAACGGCCCGGCGATGAAAACCTGGTTGGCCTTCTGGGCCTCCAGCATGCACCAGCCGTCCTTGCACAGGTTGCAGCGGATCAACGACCACCGCTTGTATTCCAACCTGTGCTGCCAGTTCCGCCGCGCCATGCCGCTGGATCAAGCGCGCACGGCAGCCCGCGGGCTGGCGGCCCTGATCGACGGCCTGTGGCTGCGTGGAGCCCTGTCGGGAGACGCATTCGACACCGACCAGGCGATACGGATTGCTTACGAATACATGGAACTACAACTGGCTAAGCAGCAGCGCCCGGACACGATCGACCAGGCCTCTGAACACCCGCGCGAAGCGATTGCCCAAACGGCAGGAGCACGACGCGGATAGCCCACCACACACTGCACTTGCGAGGACACTATGGCCCGTTTCGGAACGCAAAAACTCTACATCGATGGTGGTTATGTCGACGCTGGCAGCGATGCCACCTTCGAAGCCATCAACCCGGCCAACGGCGAAGTCCTCGCCCATGTGCAGCGCGCGACCGAAGCTGACGTCGAGCGCGCGGTCGAGAGCGCCGAACGTGGCCAGAAGGTCTGGGCCGCGATGACCGCCATGCAGCGTTCGCGCATCCTGCGCCGCGCCGTGGAGATCCTGCGCGAGCGCAACGACGAGCTGGCCATGCTGGAAACCCTGGACACCGGCAAGTCTTACTCCGAGACCCGCTACGTCGACATCGTCACCGGCGCCGACGTGCTGGAGTACTACGCGGGCCTGGTCCCGGCCATCGAGGGCGAGCAGATCCCGCTGCGCGAAAGCTCCTTCGTCTACACCCGCCGCGAGCCACTGGGCGTGACCGTCGGCATCGGCGCCTGGAACTACCCGATCCAGATCGCCCTGTGGAAATCCGCCCCGGCCCTGGCCGCCGGCAACGCGATGATCTTCAAGCCTTCGGAAGTCACCTCGCTGACCACCCTGAAGCTGGCCGAGATCTACACCGAAGCCGGCCTGCCGGACGGCGTGTTCAACGTCCTGACCGGCAGCGGCCGTGAAGTCGGCACCTGGCTGACCGAACACCCGCGCATCGAGAAAGTCTCCTTCACCGGCGGCACCACCACCGGCAAGAAAGTCATGGCCAGCGCCTCGAGCTCCTCGCTCAAGGAAGTCACCATGGAACTGGGCGGCAAGTCGCCGCTGATCATCTGCGACGACGCCGACCTGGACAAGGCCGCCGACATCGCCATGATGGCCAACTTCTACAGCTCCGGCCAGGTCTGCACCAACGGCACCCGCGTGTTCGTCCCGGCTGCGCTGAAAGAGGCCTTCGAAGCCAAGATCGTCGAGCGCGTGGCCCGCATCCGCGCCGGCAACCCGCAAGACGAGAACACCAACTTCGGCCCGCTGGTCAGCTTCCCGCACATGGAAAGCGTGCTCGGCTACATCGCCAAGGGCAAGGAAGAAGGCGCCCGGGTGCTGTGCGGCGGCGAGCGCATGACCGAGGGTGACTTCGCCAAGGGCGCCTTCGTCGCGCCGACCGTGTTCACCGATTGCCGCGACGACATGACCATCGTCAAGGAAGAGATCTTCGGCCCGGTCATGAGCATCCTGACCTACGAAACCGAAGACGAAGTCATCCGCCGCGCCAACGACACCGAGTACGGCCTGGCCGCCGGCGTGTGCACCAACGACATCAGCCGCGCGCACCGCATCATCCACAAGCTCGAGGCCGGTATCTGCTGGATCAACGCCTGGGGCGAGTCGCCGGCGGAAATGCCGGTCGGCGGCTACAAGCAGTCGGGTGTCGGCCGTGAGAACGGCGTGAGCTCGCTGGCCCAGTACACCCGTATCAAGTCGGTCCAGGTCGAGCTGGGTGACTACACGTCGGTATTCTGACCGACCGCCAAGCGCCACGCCTCAAGCTGCAAGAAAGAGCCGGTCGGCGTTGCGCCACCGGCCCTTGCAGGCCTCAACCATTCGCACGCTTCGCACGACTACCCTTACTTGTCGCTTGAAGCCTGCCGCTCAAATGGGAGAACCCCATGGAATACGATTACATCATCGTCGGCGCCGGCTCTGCCGGTAACGTGCTGGCCACCCGCCTGACCGAAGACGCCAACGTCAGCGTCCTGCTGCTCGAAGCCGGCGGCCCGGACTACCGCCTCGACTTCCGCACCCAGATGCCGGCCGCCCTGGCCTTCCCGCTGCAGGGACGCCGCTACAACTGGGCCTACGAGACCGACCCGGAGCCACACATGAACAACCGCCGCATGGAGTGCGGCCGCGGCAAAGGCCTGGGTGGCTCGTCGCTGATCAACGGCATGTGCTACATCCGCGGCAACGCCCTGGACTTCGACGGCTGGGCCAAGCTGCCAGGCCTGGAAGACTGGAGCTACCTGGACTGCCTGCCGTACTTCCGCAAGGCCGAAACCCGTGACATCGGCCCCAACGATTACCATGGCGGCGACGGCCCGGTCAGCGTGACCACGCCCAAGGCCGGCAACAACCCGCTGTTCCACGCCATGGTCGAGGCCGGCGTACAGGCGGGCTACCCACGTACCGAAGACCTCAACGGCTACCAGCAGGAAGGTTTCGGTCCGATGGACCGCACCGTGACCCCGAAAGGCCGCCGCGCCAGCACCGCCCGTGGCTACCTGGACCAGGCCAGGAAGCGCCCCAACCTGACCATCGTCACCCACGCCCTGAGCGACCGCGTGCTGTTCGACGGCAAGCGTGCCATCGGCGTGACCTACCTGGTCGGCGACAGCGAGGAGCGCGTGCAAGCCCGTGCACGCAAGGAAGTCATCGTCAGTTCCGGGGCCATCGCGTCGCCGCAGCTGCTGCAGCGCTCCGGCGTCGGCCCGCGCGCCCTGCTGGAAAGCCTGGACATCCCGGTGGTGCATGACCTGCCGGGCGTCGGCGAGAACCTGCAAGACCACCTGGAGCTGTACATGCAGTGGGCCTGCACCCAGCCGGTCTCGCTGTACCCGTCGCTGCTGTGGTGGAACCAGCCGGCCATCGGTGCCGAGTGGCTGTTCAACGGCACCGGTATCGGCGCCAGCAACCAGTTCGAGGCCGGCGGGTTCATCCGCACCCGTCCCGAGTTCGAATGGCCGAACATCCAGTACCACTTCCTGCCGGTGGCCATCAACTACAACGGCTCCAACGGCGTGAAGGAGCACGGTTTCCAGGCGCACATGGGCTCGATGCGCTCGCCGAGCCGTGGCCGCGTCCAGGTCAAGTCGAAGGATCCGCGCCAGCACCCCAGCATCCTGTTCAACTACATGGCCACCGAGCAGGACTGGCAGGAGTTCCGCGACGGCATCCGCCTGACCCGCGAGATCATGAACCAGCCGGCGCTGGACCCGTACCGCGGCCGCGAGATCAGCCCGGGCGAGCACGTGCAGACCGACGAGCAACTGGACGAGTTCATCCGCACCCACGCCGAAACCGCCTTCCACCCGTCCTGCTCGTGCAAGATGGGCGACGACGACATGGCGGTGGTCGATGGCCAGGGCCGCGTGCATGGCATGCAGGGCCTGCGGGTGGTCGATGCGTCGATCATGCCGATCATCATCACCGGCAACCTCAACGCCACCACGATCATGATCGCCGAGAAGATCGCCGACCGGATCCGTGGCCGCCAGCCACTGCCACGCAGCACCGCCAAGTACTATGTGGCGGGTGATGCGCCGGTCAAGGGCAAGCCGATGCGTGAAGTGAAGCAGGGCTGACCCCGCGGGGCCGCTGCGCGGCCCATCGCCGGCAAGCCGACCCCACAGGGTTCGCCGCCGTTCCTGAACGTTGCGGTGAACCTGGGGGCGACTCAATGGCTTTTGAAAAGTTCTAAGCAACCCAAGAGTCGAGCTGGCTTGCCAGCGATGGGCGGCATGGCAGCCCTGATTCGCAAGCCCTGCGGATCGTCAGACTCACGAAGCCAGCGCAAAGAACCGGCGCATCAAAGAGTCGTCGCCACCCCCAAGGCGCTGCGCCAATACCTCCCGGTCGAATAGCTCACCGTTGTACAGGTCATGCACAGCAGCGCCAGGTGCCGGCTTGTCCAAGGCCCTGAGGCGTACCTGCATGAAACGGTAGTTTTCCCCCTCCACCGCCTTCACCTCCTCGACCCTCAGATACCTCCCCGGCATCACCAGCGATTCGGCCTCGTGCTGCAAATCGGAAAAAGGCGCCACGGGTACCGCATGTGCCAATTCCCCCGGTTCCAGCACATACACGACAGCGGTTTCGTCGAATACCCCCCTGCCACTCACCTGCGCCGCCGGATCGTTGAATGTCTCCCAGAGGACATAAGGGTTTTCGGTGAACGAGGTGAAGTCTGTCGCGACCAGCACATCGCCCACCCCCAACCGCCCTTCATGCCAGGCCGCCATGCCGGTCCCTCGACAGGCCGATACGGCTCGATACAGCCGTACCTGGCCATTGGCACCGATGTACTCCAAGGCTTCAGCAAGGTCATGGCTACGCCTGATATTCGCAGCAAGATCATCCTCCAGAGGCAGGCCACGCCACAGGTTGTTGTAGCGGTTCGGCGCGTGGGTGTATTCACGAATGGCCCGTGAGCCAAAGCCAAGCCCATCCTGGTACACCGCATAGGGCTCGCCAAAGCTATCCAGGTACCGCCCCACCGCGTCGACCGACTGCCCATCGCACCACGGCACCTGCCCCAGCAGCCCGCGTTGACGTACCAGCGCCTGATCCGAGAGTTGCAGGAGTTCATCCGCCGCCGGACGCATATAGCGGCCCCACCACGAATCCGTGGGCGTGGTTATTTCTGGCGCTACCTGTCGCGGCAGCGGCGCCTCACTGAACAACGCGCCTGAGCGGATCATCAGGGAATCCAGGATGATGTACAGCACATCCAGCAACACAGCCCACCAGGCGGCTGCGCGCCACGCCGTCTTGCCAGCGATCGCTTGGTCCAGATGCAAAGCCAGGCTGCCCATGCCGACGCCAAGCGCTGTCAGCGCAACAGGCCACCCCAGCGGGGCCATGGGCGCGATGACGAGGGTCGCGGTGTGCAACCCTGACAACCAATTGGCCTTGCGCAACTGGGCATTGGTGGTCAGGCGCTCGTGGGCGTTGCTCGCCAGTTCATCCATGGCCTGGTCGCGCAGGCGCACGAATACATCGCCGGGCACTTGCTGGTTTTCAATACGGACCGTGGAGGGCGAGGCGTGTAACCGCTCACAGATTTTCTCCAACTGCGGACGCATCGACCGGGCGTGCGCATCCTCGCCGAGAAAATACGCCATGAAGCGCTCGCGACCTTGCATCGTACCGACGAGTCCCCGCATCCAGTCTTCAAGACCCCGAAGCCCCTTGAACATCATCAGCGCGCCCTGGTCGTCCGCCGCATACAGGCAGTGCCTGCCCGTATCCAGCACAAGGTGCAGCAGGGTACGCGCCGGGATCCCATCGACCATCAACATACCGAAACCCCGAGCTGCCCCCTGCTCGCGAGGCGCCCGCAGGGCCTCGAGCGTGAGGGGGGTTTGCGCTTTGCCCAAGGCAGCGGCAAGCACTTGCTTGCGCTCCTGCGCTTGGAGCGATGCCCGAGCGACCGCGGCTAGAAAGCGCGCCCGCGCCAATACGCAGAAGTCTTCGCCACGCTGCGTCTGGAAACGCACCAGCCGACGCGCGTACACCTGGGCGAAATCCATTGCCCAGAACATCTCGAGCACCGCCTGCGGTGCCAGGCGCAGCTCATTGCGCTCGTCATAGCACGCATGGCTGCCGTCCACGCGATAAAAGCCACCGTAGGTCGCCAGCAGATCGGCATTGTCCTGCTGCTGTGGACTAAAACGCTGTATCACCAGCTCCGTAAGGGTCAAGGACCTGCTCGGCCGCCCAAGGTGCTGCCAACCGGTATAACTGCGCCGGCTGCCGATTGCAGTATCGAAGCCATGCCAATAGATCTTGTCGGGATCGAGCCAATAGCCCAATTGTCGCCTCAGTACATGGCCGGCGGCCTGGCGGGCCAGCCCTTGCAGATCAGGAAACTGCCCCAGGTAGCGCTTGGCAATCATCTCCAGTGTCGGTTCATCGTGGGTACTCATGGCGCTCGACCTTCGCTTCGTTATTAAAGAGCCCCACTGAACCCTAAGTCTCGGATAGCCGTGCGGTAACGCTTTACAGCCCGCTGCGGCATCAGGTTAGAATCGCTTGGCACACAGCCTGTGCGCGCGCAAGTCGCCCCTCCCTTCGCTTTTCCCCGGAGTACTGCCTTTGGATGCGAGCACCATCAATAGCCTGTTTCTGATCGGCGCATTGCTGGTGGGCGCAAGTATCCTGGTCAGCTCGCTCTCGTCCCGCCTGGGCATTCCTATCCTGGTCATCATCCTCGCCGTCGGCATGGTCGCGGGCGTCGATGGTGGCGGCATCATCTTCAACAACTACCCGACCGCCTACCTGGTGGGTAACCTGGCCCTGGCCGTGATCCTCCTCGACGGCGGCCTGCGCACGCGAGTGGCCAGTTTTCGCGTGGCCCTGTGGCCGGCGTTGTCGCTGGCCACCGTGGGCGTGCTGATCACCACCGGGCTGACCGGCATGGTCGCGGCCTGGCTGTTCGACCTCAACCTGATCCAGGGCTTGCTGATTGGCGCCATCGTCGGCTCCACCGACGCTGCGGCGGTGTTCTCCCTGCTCGGTGGCAAGGGTCTGAACGAACGGGTCATGGCCACGCTGGAGATCGAGTCGGGCAGCAACGACCCGATGGCGGTGTTCCTCACCGTCACCCTGATCGACATGATCGCCAGCGGCCAGACAGGCCTGGACTGGGGCCTGCTCGGCCATCTGGTCCGCGAATTCGGCATCGGCGGCCTGCTCGGCCTGGGCGGTGGCTGGCTGGTGCTGCAACTGGTCAACCGCATCAACCTGGCCAGCGGCCTGTACCCGATCCTGGTAGTCGCTGGCGGTCTGGTGGTGTTCTCCCTGACCAACGCCCTGCACGGCAGCGGCTTCCTCGCCGTGTACTTGTGCGGCCTGGTGCTGGGCAACCGGCCGATCCGCAGCCGTCATGGCATCCTGCACATGCTCGACGGCATGGCCTGGCTCGCGCAGATCGGCATGTTCCTGGTGCTCGGCCTGCTGGTCACGCCCCACGACCTGCTGCCCATCGCCGTGCCGGCCCTGGGCCTGGCGCTGTGGATGATCCTCTTCGCCCGGCCGCTGTCGGTGGTCGCCAGCCTGTTGCCGTTCAAGGCGTTCCACGGCCGCGAGAAGGCGTTCATCTCCTGGGTCGGCCTGCGCGGCGCGGTGCCGATCATCCTGGCCGTGTTCCCGCTGATGGCCGGCCTGCCGGATGCCCAGCTGTTCTTCAACCTGGCCTTCTTCATCGTCCTGGTATCGCTGCTGGTGCAGGGCACCAGCCTGCCGTGGATGGCCAAGCTGCTGAAGGTCACGGTACCGCCCAACCCCGCGCCGATCTCCCGTTCCGCACTGGAAGTGCACATCACCAGCGAGTGGGAGCTGTTCGTCTATCGCCTGGGCGCCGAGAAGTGGTGCATCGGCGCCGCCCTGCGCGAACTGAAGATGCCCGAAGGCACCCGTATCGCCGCGCTGTTTCGCGGCGAGCAACTGCTGCACCCTTCGGGCAGCACGGTACTGGAAGCCAACGACATGCTCTGCGTGATCGGCCATGAGCACGACCTGCCAGCCCTGGGCAAACTGTTCAGCCAGCCGCCGCAGCGTGGCCTGGACCTGCGCTTCTTCGGCGACTTCGTCCTCGAAGGGGATGCCGAGCTGGGCGCGGTGGCGGCACTTTATGGCCTGAAACTGGACGGCCTGGACGCGAAAATGTCGTTGGCGCAGTTCATCCGACAAAAGGTCGGAGGCGCTCCAGTAGTAGGCGATCAGATCGAATGGCACAGCACGTTGTGGACCGTCGCGCTGATGGAAGGGAACAAGATCCTCAAGGTGGGCGTCAAATTCCCGGAAGGTACTCGACCCGGCCCCGGGTTGTTCCTCTAAACTCCGATCTGCCCCGTTTCGCAAGAATTCTGCCTATGTCCCTGCGCGTGTACATTCGCGCAGCCCTGCTCGGGCTGTGCCTGTCCCTCTCGTTCGCCGCCACGGCGGCCGAGGCCCCGACCACCGCCAACATCCAGAACAGCCTCGACAAGATCGCCGAGCGCAAGCTGCCCGAAGCCGAGCAGAAGGCTCTGCAACAAGTGCTCGAGCAGACCCTGGCCCTGCTCGTCAGCAAGGAAGACAGCGAAAAGAAACTCGCCGCGCTCAAGCAGCAGTTGGCCGATGCCCCGGAACAGACCCGTGAAAGCCAGCGCGAGCTGGCCAAGCTCAAGGACAGCAAGAGCGTGCCGGTGGCCCAGCGCTACGCCAACCTCACCGTGCCGCAGCTGGAGCAGATGCTCAACGAGCGCAGCACCCAGCAGGGTGAGCTGCAGAAGGCGCTGTCCGAGGCCAACAGCCTGATCATCAACTCCCAGACCCGTCCCGAGCGGGCCCAGGCCGAGATCAGCAACAACCAGACCCGTGCCCAGCAGATCAACAACAGCCTCAAGTCCGGCAAGGACAACGGCAAGCCGCTGTCCACCGATCAGCGCAACCAGCTCAATGCCGAGCTGGCCTCGATCACCGCCCTGACCCAGCTGCGCCGCCAGGAACTGGCCGGCAACAGCTTGCTGCAGGACCTGGGCAATGCCCGCCACGACCTGCTGATCGAGCGTGCCACGCGCCTGGAGCAGGAGATCCAGGAGCTGCAGACGCTGATCAACGACAAGCGCCTGGCCCAATCCCAGCAAACCGTCACCCAGCAGTCGATCGAGGCGCAGAAAGCGGGTGGCAGCACCCTGCTGGCCAACGAGAGCTCAGCCAACCTCAAGCTCTCCGATTACCTGCTCAAGAGCACCGACCGCCTCAACGAACTGACCCAGCAGAACCTGCGGACCAAGCAGCAGCTCGACACCCTGACCCAGGCCGACCAGGCCCTGGACGAGCAGATCAACGTGCTCAAGGGCAGCCTGCTGCTGTCGAAGATCCTCTACAAGCAGAAACAAGCCCTGCCACACCTGACGGTCGACCGCGACCTGGCCGACCAGATCGCCGACATTCGCCTGTACCAGTTCGAGGTCAACCAGCAGCGCGAACAGATGAGCAGCCCGTCCACCTACGTCGACCGGCTGCTGGCCAACCAGCCCCAGGAAAACGTCACGCCCCAGCTGCGCAAGGCCCTGCTGGAAGTGGCGCTCACTCGCAGCGACCTGCTCGAGCGCCTGAACCGCGAGCTCTCGGCACTGCTCAACGAGTCCATCACCCTGCAACTGAACCAGAAGCAGTTGCTCAGCACCGCCCAGAACCTGCGCACCACCCTGGAAGAGCAGATGTTCTGGATCCCCAGCAACAAGCCGCTGGACTGGGAGTGGCTGCGCTACGTGCCGCAACGGCTCGCCGAGCAGGTGATCAGCCTGCCTTGGGGCTCAGGCATCAAGGAACTGACCGATGGCCTGGTCCAGCAACCACTGCTGTTCCTGCCCCTGCTGCTGGTGATCGGCGCCCTGCTGTGGCGTCGCAAGTACCTGTACCAGCGCCTGAGCAAGGTTCACCAGGACATCGGCCACTTCAAGCGCGACAGCCAGTGGCACACGCCCCAGGCGATCCTGATCAACGTCCTCCTGGCCCTGCCGGTCAGCCTGGCCCTCACCCTGGGCAGCTACGCCTTGCAGATCGATGCCCGCGGGCAGAACGCCAACCTCGGCGCCGCACTCTGGCAGATCGCCCAGGCCTGGTTGGTGTTCTACACCGCCTACCGCATCCTCGCCCCCGGTGGCGTGGCCGAGATCCACTTCCGCTGGCACAAGCCGCAGGTCGAGTTCCTCCGTGGCTGGGTGCGCCGCCTGGGCACCGTGGTGCTGGCGCTGGTCGGCGTGGTGGCAGTGGCCGAACACCAGCCCTCGGCCCTGGCCGACGATGTCCTCGGCATCGGCGTGGTGCTCACCTGCTATGCGCTGATGGCCTGGCTGCTCAGCCGCCTGCTGCTGAGCAGCCCGGCACACCGTGACACCTCGCTGTTCCGCAAGGCAGTTGGGGTGGCCTTCACCGCCCTGCCGATCGCCCTGTTCGTGGCGGTGTGCTTCGGCTACTACTACACCGCCCTCAAGCTCACGGACCGGCTGATCTACACCCTCTACCTGCTGCTGTTCTGGCTGGTGATCGAGGCCGCCTTCGTCCGTGGCCTTTCCGTGGCGGCGCGACGCCTGGCCTACCAGCGCGCCCTGAGCAAGCGCCAGGCGGCCAAGGAAGGCCTGGATGGCGAAGTGATCACCGAGGAACCGGCCCTGGACATCGAGCAGGTCAACCAGCAGTCCCTGCGCCTGATCCGCCTGGCCCTGCTCGGCGGCTTCATCGGCGGCCTGTACTGGGTCTGGTCGGACCTGATCACGGTCTTCTCGTACCTCAACAACGTCACCCTGTACGAGTACAGCAGCGGCACCGGCGCCGCCGCCAGCATGGTGCCGATCAGCCTCGGCGACCTGCTCGGCGCACTGTTGATCGTCGGCATCACCTTCGCCCTGGCCGGCAACCTGCCTGGACTGCTGGAAGTGCTGGTGCTGTCGCGCCTGAACCTGGCCCAGGGCAGCGCCTATGCCACCACCACGCTGCTGTCCTACGTGATCGCCGGGGTCGGCTTCGTCAGCACCCTGTCGACCCTCGGGGTCAGTTGGGACAAGCTGCAATGGCTGGTGGCCGCGCTATCGGTGGGCCTGGGCTTCGGCATGCAGGAGATTTTCGCCAACTTCATCTCCGGCATCATGATCCTGTTCGAGCGCCCGGTGCGCATCGGCGACACCATCACCATCGGCAACCTGTCCGGCACGGTGAGCAAGATCCGCATCCGCGCCACCACCATCACCGACTTCGACCGCAAGGACATCATCGTCCCCAACAAGACCTTCATCACCGGCCAACTGATCAACTGGTCGCTGACCGACACGGTCACCCGGGTGACGTTGAAGCTGGGCATCGACTACGGCTCGGACCTGGAGCTGGTGCGCGAGCTGCTGCTCAAGGGCGCCCACGAGAACCCGCGGGTGCTCAAGGACCCGGAGCCGATCGTGTACTTCCTCAACTTCGGCGAAAGCTCGCTGGACCACGAGCTGCGCATGCATGTGCGCGACCTGGGCGACCGTAACCCGACGCTGGACGAGATCAACCGCTACATCGACCGCGAGTTCAAGGCCCACGGCATCAAGATCTCGGTGCGCCAGGTCGAGGTGTTCCTCATGGACCCCAGGGACGGCAAGCAACAGTTGATCCCTGTGGAACAACCAAAATCGGATGGCACTGCGCCGGCCTGAGTGCACTCGAATACTTTATCCTGTCCCGTATCCTCGCGAGGGCCGCGCCCTCGCTCGCGATTTTCCAGGAGCCGGCCCGTGAAAGCCCTCGATCAACTGACGTTCGACAACCGCTTCGCCCGCCTGGGCGATGCCTTCTCCACCCAGGTTTTGCCCGAGCCGATCGCCGAGCCACGCCTGGTGGTGGCGAGCGAGTCGGCCATGGCCCTGCTCGACCTCGACCCGGCCCAGGCCGAGCTGCCAGTGTTCGCCGAGCTGTTCAGCGGCCACAAGCTGTGGGAAGAAGCCGACCCTCGGGCGATGGTCTACTCCGGACACCAGTTCGGCTCCTACAACCCGCGCCTGGGGGACGGCCGAGGCCTGTTGCTGGGCGAGGTGGTCAACGAGGCCGGCGAGCACTGGGACCTGCACCTCAAGGGCGCCGGCCAGACCCCGTATTCACGTATGGGTGACGGCCGCGCCGTACTGCGCTCGTCGATCCGCGAGTTCCTCGCTTCCGAGGCCCTGCAGGCCCTCGGCATCCCCACCAGCCGGGCGCTGTGCGTAGTCGGCTCGAGCACGCCCGTGTGGCGCGAGACCCGCGAAAGCGCCGCCATGCTCCTGCGCCTGGCCCAGAGTCACGTGCGCTTCGGCCATTTCGAGTACTTCTACTACACCCGTCAGCCCGAGCAGCAGCGCCTGCTCATCGACCATGTCCTGGAGCAGCACTACCCCGAGTGCCGCGAAGCCGAGCAGCCCTACCTGGCCATGTTCCGCACCATCGTCGAACGCAATGCCGAGCTGATCGCCCGCTGGCAGGCCTACGGCTTCTGCCATGGGGTGATGAACACCGACAACATGTCGATCCTCGGCATCACCTTCGACTTCGGCCCCTACGCGTTCCTCGACGACTTCGACGCCAACTTCATCTGCAACCACTCCGACGACCGGGGCCGCTACAGCTACGCCAACCAGGTACCGATCGCCCACTGGAACCTCAGCGCCCTGGCCCAGGCGCTGACCACGGTGATCGAAGTAGAACCGCTCAAAGAGGCGCTGGGGCTGTTCCTGCCACTGTACCAGGCCCATTATCTGGACCTGATGCGCCGACGCCTGGGCTTCACCACCGCCGAGGACGATGACATGGCGCTGGTCGAGCGCCTGCTGCAGCGCATGCAGAGCGGCGGCGTGGACTACAACCTGTTCTTCCGCCGGCTCGGCGAACAGCCCGTGGCCGAGGCCCTGAAGGTGGTACGCGACGACTTCGTCGACCTGGCCGGCTTCGATGCCTGGGGCAAGGACTACCTGACCCGCTGCCAGCGCGAGGCCGCCCACGCCGAAGGGCGACGCGAGCGCATGCATGCCGTCAACCCGCTGTACGTGCTGCGCAACTACCTGGCGCAGAAGGCCATCGAGGCCGCCGAGGCGGGCGACTACAGTGAAGTGCGGCGGTTGCACCAGGTATTGTGCAAACCGTTCGAGGAACAGCCCGGGATGCACGCCTATGCCGAGCGACCGCCGCAGTGGGGCAAGCACCTGGAGATCAGTTGTTCGTCATAGCAGGGCGGCCTTGCCGGCGATGGGGCGCAAAGCGCCTCAAGACGACGGCTGAAAGTCCATCTCGTACCGATAAGGAGCTCCCATGTCCGACCCGCTACTGATCCCCTGCCCCCACTGCAACGGCCTCAACCGCCTGCCCGCCGCCCGCCTGGGCGACAACCCCAAGTGCGGTCGTTGCAAACAGGATGTGCTGCTGAACAAGCCCTTCGACCTCACCGAGCGCAGCTACGCCAGCCAGATCAAGGGCGACCTGCCACTGCTGCTGGACGTCTGGGCCGACTGGTGCGGCCCGTGCAAATCCTTCGCCCCGACATTCGAGCAGGCCGCGCGCCAGCTCGGTGGCCGCTGCCGCCTGGCCAAGCTCGACAGCGAAGCCAACCGCAACCTGGCCGGGCAACTGGGCATCCGCTCGATCCCCAGCTTGATCCTGTTCAAGAACGGCCGCGAAGTGGCACGCCAGGCCGGCGCTTTTCCACTCCAGTCACTGCTGGAGTGGTTGCGCGGCCAGGGGGTCTAGAGTTCACCACACAGGCCACAATTCCCAGAACTTCACCAAGGTACTTTTGGCAATGACGCGCATCCAAGCAGTTCTCCCTTTTTGGGAGATCCCAATGGATATCTACGTTTGCCGCAAGCGACGCCCTGTTCACTCGAGCCGCTCAAGCAAGTCATGCAACTCCACGAACTGCTGGGTCAGCTTGTGCCGCGGCTCCAGGTGGATCAACGGCAGGCTGGCATGGTGGGACTCGCGCATCTTCACCGAGCTGCCCAGGTATACCGGCAACACCGGCAGGCCTTCGGCCAGCAGCTCGTCGAGCATCTGCTGGGGCAGGCTGGCCCGCGACTGGAACTGGTTGACCACGATGCCCTCGACCAGCAAGTCTTCGTTGTGGTCGTCCTTGAGTTCCTCGATCTCGGCCAGCAGGCCGTACAGCGCCTGGCGCGAGAAACTGTCGCAATCGAAGGGGATGAGCACGCGATCGGCGGCGATCAGTGCAGAAACCGCATAGAAGTTCAAGGCTGGCGGCGTATCGATGTAGATCCGCTCGTAGTCGTCGTCCAGCTCGTCGAGCAGTTTGCGCAGCTTGTTGATCTTGTGCTTGGCCTCGAGCTTGGGCTGCAGGTCGGCCAGCTCCGGGGTCGCCGTGACCACGTGCAGGTTGTCGAACGGCGTTTCGTAGATATCGACCCGGTTCTTCTTGGCGAACGGCCCGCTGGACAGGCTCTGCTTGAAGAAGTCGGCGATGCCCATGGGGATGTCCTCGCCGGTCAGCCCGGTGAGGTACTGGGTCGAGTTGGCCTGGGCATCCAGGTCGATCAGCAGGGTCCGGTAGCCTTCGCTGGCGCTGACCGCCGCCAGGTTGCAGGCGATGCTCGACTTGCCCACGCCACCTTTCTGATTGAACACCACGCGCCGCATGGAAGACCTCCGTGTATCAACGAATGCCCGAGTATGTGGCGGCACAACGGCAATGGCCAGCATTCTTCATTCAAGTTGCCCCTGGCCCTGACCGACAACCTCAGTCAGACCGATTATCGGAAAAAGCGCACATAACTCATCAGACGATGCCACGTACGACTGAAGGCAATGTCTGATTGAAACCATATGCATTGATCCATGACTCCGGCACCGGGATAATGCGCGCCACTCGGCGAATGCGCCAACCCTGTCAGGTCGTTGTTCCGAGTCATTCCCTCGGCAAGGAATTCCCGCAGGGCGGGAAGTAGAAAGCACCGTGATCACCTTCGATATCAGCCAATGGCGCGCCTGGGCTCCGGGCTTGCAGACGCCTGCCGACTGGCAGGCGTGGGCGCTCGGTCACCAGGCCCCGCACAGCGACGGGCCGGCACCTGACGTGTCGTTCTTGCCCGCCATGCAACGCCGCCGGCTCAGCCGCCTGGCGCGCATGGCGTTCGCAGTTGGCTGGCCATTGGCCGAAGGGCACGAAACATTGCCGCTGGTGTTCGTCTCGCGCCATGGTGAAACCCCTCGGACATTCTCGATTCTCAGCGAGCTGGCCGAGCGCCAGCCGCTGTCGCCGACCCAGTTCAGCCTGTCGGTGCACAACGCAGTGATTGGCCTATGGTCGATCCTGCGCGGCGAAACCAGCGAGATGACCGCCCTGGCCGCGGCCGGCGATGGCTTCGAGCACGGTGTGCTGGAGGCCTCCGCGCTGCTGGCCGAGGGGGCCCCGGCGGTGCTGTTGATCGTTACCGAGGAGCTGCCGCCGGAGGCTTACAGGCCATGGATAGACGACGTGCCCTTCGCCTATGCCCTGGGTCTGCTGCTCACGCCTGGTACGCATTGGCGACTGGCCCAGGGCCAGACACCGGCCCCCGAGGCCACGGAACTGCCCCATGCCCTGAACTGGCTTCGTGCCTCGCTCAACGGCACGGGCTCCTTCACTCATACATGGAAGCGTCGTACATGGAACTGGCAACGGCAGCCGTGAGACGGCCACGCGATGCCTACTACTGGCGCCTGCTGGCGACGGCCGCGAGCTTCTTTCTGTTCGGGCTGGGCGGCCTGTGCCTGCGGTTGCTGGTGTTCCCGCTGCTCGCCTGCCTGCCCGGTAGTGCAACGCGCCACCGTCAGCGCGCCCGTCGTACCATTGGCTGGTTGTTCTGGCGCTTCATCCGTTTCATGCACGCTGCGGGCGTGCTGACCTATGAGATAGACGGCGCCGAACGTTTGGGGCGTCCCGGCCAGATGATCGTCGCCAACCACCCGTCGCTGATCGATGTCGTGTTTCTCATCGGCCTTGTGCGCCAAGCCAACTGCGTGGTCAAGCACAGCCTGTTCGAGAACCCCTTCACCCGCGGCCCGGTGAGCGAAGCCCAGTACATCGGCAATGACGGCAGCCTGGACATGCTCGACACCGCCGTGCAATCCCTGCGCCACGGCCAGCCGCTGATCATCTTTCCCGAAGGCACGCGCACACCACCCGGCCAAACGCCAACCTTTCATCGCGGCGCCGCCGCCATCGCTCTACGGGGTGCGAAGATCATCACCCCGGTGACCATCGAGGTCAGCCCCACCACCCTGACCAAGAACGAACCCTGGTACCGCATTCCCAGCCGCCGCGTCCATTTCACCCTCAAGGTCGGCAGCGATATCGACCCCCAGGCCTTCGCCGTCCAGGGACCCGCGCCCCAAGCATCGCGCAAACTCAACGACTACCTGCACCAGTACTACATCAAGGAGCTCGCCGCCGATGAGCGATCCACAGCAAGACCTGCACCGTGACCTCAAGCAACTGATCATCGACGCCCTGGGCCTGGAGGACATCAGCGTGCAGGACATCGACGACCAGCAGACCCTCTTCGGCGAAGGCCTGGGTCTGGACTCGGTGGATGCGCTGGAACTCGGCCTGGCGATCCAGAAGCGCTATGGCATCAAGATCGATGCCGACGCCAAGGACACCCGCAACCATTTCAGCAACGTTGCCGCCCTGGCCGCGTTCGTCACTGCCCGTAAGGCCGCCTGAGACCGCCCCATGCAAACCCGCGAAGACATCTTCAACATCCTGCGCGACGCCCTGGTAGAACTGTTCGAACTGGAACCGTCTCGCATCAGCCTGGACGCCAACCTGTACCAGGACCTGGAGATCGACAGCATCGACGCCGTCGACCTGATCGACCACATCAAGCGCCAGACCGGCAAGAAAATCACCGCCGACGACTTCAAGTCGGTACGCACCGTCAACGATGTGGTCGAAGCGGTGTTCCGCCTGGTCAACCCTCCGGCATGAAGCGCCTGATCGGCCTCGGCTTGCTGGCGGCCGGTGTGCTGTATCCCTTTGCAGTGCATTTCGGCATGACGCACTTCGCCCCGTGGCAGTTCGGCCTGCTGCTCGGTGCCTTGTGGCTGGCCCGCGCCCTGAGCGCGCCACACCGCCCCGGCAGCCTCGGGATGGCAGTGGCGGCCCTGGCCTTCTGTGCCCTGCTGGGCCTTTCCGACAGCCCGCATCTCTTGCGCTGGTATCCGGTGCTGATCAGCACATTCATGCTCGTCCTGTTCGGCGCCAGCCTGCTGCGCGGCCTGCCGGTCATCGAACGCCTGGCGCGCCTGCGCGACCCGCAGCTCCCCCCGCACGCGGTGCGCTACACGCGCCGTGTGACCCAGGTCTGGTGCCTGTTCTTCCTGGCCAATGGCCTGATCGCCACCGCCCTCGCCCTGTGGGGGCCGCTGAGCTGGTGGACCCTCTACAATGGCCTGGTCGCGTATGCCGCCATGGGCCTGCTGTTCGCCGTCGAATGGCTGATAAGACAACGCGTGCGAGGACGCCCATGAACTGGATCGACCTTGAGCACCTGCTGCGCCCGCTGGATGCGCCACGCCAGGTGACCCAGGCCCCGGCCCTGGACCATGCCGCCCTGTGCCAACAGGCCCTTTGCCTGGCCGGCGGCCTGCGCCAACGTGGTGTGCAGCGCCTGGCAGTGCATCTGGAGGATGCCGCACAGCTGGCTGTCGCCCTGCTCGGCGCCTGGCGTGCCGGGGTCGAGGTATTGTTGCCCGCCGACCTGCAACCGGGCACCCGCGAACGCTGGAACGCCCACGTCGATCTCTGGCTCAGCGACCAACCAGGTGACCTGGCCCCAGAGGCCCTGCAGGCCGCCCCATTGCCACCGGCGGACCTCGACCTGGATCAGTGCCGCATCAGCCTGTGCACCTCCGGCTCCAGTGGCGAACCCAAGCGCATCGACAAGCGACTGCGCCAACTGGCCAACGAGGTAACGGCCCTGGAACAGCTCTGGGGCGGGGCCCTGGGCGACGCCTGGATCATCGGTAGCGTCGCCACCCAGCACATCTATGGCCTGCTGTTTCGCGTGTTATGGCCGCTCTGTGCCGGGCGCGGTTTCGACAGGCGCCAACTGCCCTTCCCCGAAGACCTGCAGCGCGCCAGCCGCGAGCACCCGGCGTTCGCCTGGGTGGCCAGCCCCGCCCTGCTCAAGCGCATGGGTGACAACCTCGACTGGCCGGCCCTGAGCCTGGTACGCAAGGTCTTTTCCTCCGGTGGCGAATTGCCTGCCGATGCCGCCGAGCGCTTGCACCAGCGCCTGGGCCAATGGCCAACGGAAATTCTCGGCAGCTCCGAAACCGGCGGTATCGCCTGGCGGCAAGGTGAAGCCCTGTGGCAACCGTTCGCCGACATGCGCTTGAGCCAGGATGAACAGGGCGCCTTGCGCATCGCATCACCGTACCTGCCTGCTGGGCATGTCGAGCAGAGCGCCGACGCCGTCGAGTTCACCAGCGACGGCCGCTTTCGCCTGCTCGGTCGCCTGGATCGCATCGTCAAGCTGGAAGAAAAGCGCATCTCCCTGCCCATGCTCGAACAGGCGCTGTGCACTCACGCCTGGGTTGCCGAGGCGCGCCTGGGCATGATCGAGGAAGGTCGCGCCTACCTTGGGGCGCTCCTGGTGCTCTCTGCCAACGGCCTGCATACCCTGCGCAACCATGGTCGCCGCACCCTGGTGGAAGGCTTGCGCCAACACCTGGCCGCCCATTGCGAGGCCCTGGCGCTGCCACGCCGCTGGCGCCTGCTCCGGCAGTTGCCCCTCAATGCCCAGGGCAAACTCCCACAGGCTCAACTCCAGGCCCTTTTGCAGGCCCCTCGCAGCATGGCCGCAGAATGCCTGGAACAGCGCCAGGAAGGTGACACATGGCACCTGCGCCTTGCCGTACCCGTGGATTTGGCCTGCTTCACCGGGCACTTCCCGCAGGCACCGGTGCTACCGGGAGTGGTGCAGATCGACTGGGCTATCGCCCAGGCCCGCGAACTACTCGGCATCGATGGCCGCTTCGTCGGCATGGAGGTGCTCAAATTCCAGCAACTGGTCCGCCCTGGCGACGAGTTGGCACTGACCCTGCGCTTCGATACCGAGCGCGGCAAACTGTATTTCGCCTACAGCTGCGCCGGACAAGCCTGCGCCAGTGGCCGCATTCTGCTGGAGGCTTCCCGTGCATAGGGCCTGCGCTGTGATCCCGGTGTACAACCATGAGCAAGCAGTGCCGTCGGTGGTCGACAACCTGCTACGCGCCGGCCTGCCTTGCGTGCTGGTCGACGACGCCAGCCATGCGCCCTGTGCCCAGGTACTGCGGCAACTGGCCAAGCAAGACGATGTGCACCTGGTCAACCTGCCGGTCAACCAAGGCAAGGGCGGCGCCGTCATGGCCGGCCTGCGCGAAGCCGCACGCCTGGGCTTCAGCCATGCCTTGCAGGTGGACGCCGATGGGCAGCATGACCTGGCCGACGTCAGCCGCTTCCTGGAACAGTCGCAGGCTTATCCACAAGCGCTGGTGTGCGGTTATCCACAATACGATGCCAGCGTACCCAAGGGCCGCCTGTACGCCCGCTACCTCACCCACGTGTGGGTGTGGATCAACAGCCTGTCGCTGCGCATCCCCGACGCCATGTGTGGTTTGCGTATCTACCCATTGCCCGTGACACTGGCCTTGATCGACAGCGTCAACCTCGGCCGGCGCATGGACTTCGACCCGGAGATCCTGGTGCGCCTGTCATGGCGTAACCAGCCAATGCGCTGGCTGCCGACACGGGTCCACTACCCGCAGGACGGCCTGTCGCACTTTCGCCTGTTCCACGACAACGCGCTGATCTCGAAGATGCATGCCAAGCTGTTCTTCGGCATGCTCCTACGTGCGCCGCTGATCCTCTGGCGCAGGTATCGCGCATGAGCGGGCAACCACAGCACTGGGCCGAGCAGCAGGAGCGCGGCAGCTTCTGGTTGATGAAGCTGACCGCGACCTTGGTGCGCTTGCTTGGCCGCCGCATGCTCAGCCCGCTGATCCATGTGGTTGTCGCCTATTTCTTCCTGTTCGGCCGTCGCGCCCGGCGCAGCGCCTGGCAATACCAGCAGCGGCTCAACCAGTGGAGCGGCGGGCAGGTACCGGCTCCCAGCCAATGGCGGGTGTTCCGTCAATTCATGGCATTCGCCGAGGCCCTGCTGGACAAGCTCGACGTGTGGAACGGCAGGCTGCGCCTGGAAGACATCGAGATCGAGGACCCGGCCCAACTGCGCCAGCGACTGCATGGCGAACGCGGCCAACTGCTGGTGGGCGCACACCTGGGTAACCTCGAGGTGTGCCGCGCCCTGGCCGAGATCGGCGAACAGGTCACCATGAACGTACTGGTCCACACTCGCCATGCCGAGCGCTTCAACCGCCTGCTGGGCGAGGCCGGGGCCAGCAACCTGCGGCTGATCCAGGTCAGCGAGCTGGATCCGGCAGTGATGCTGCAGTTGTCCGAACGCCTGGAACGCGGCGAGTGGTTGGCCATCGCCGGTGACCGCATCCCGCTGCACGGCACGCGCACGGTCGAGGTGGACTTCCTCGGCCATCCGGCCGCCTTTCCGCAGGGCCCGTGGTTACTGGCCGGGCTGCTGGGCTGCCCGCTCAACTTGCTGTTCTGTCTCAAGCACGAGGGCCGCTACCGGGTCGTCCTCGAACCGTTCGTCGAGCGCCTGCACTGGCGGCGTGGCCAACGCGAGCAGGTGATCGCCGAATGGGCCGTGCGCTACGCCGATCGTCTCGGCCATTACTGCTGCCAGGCCCCCCTGCAATGGTTCAATTTCTACCCCTTCTGGAAGACCGATGACGATGCATCCGCATGAGCCTGTAACCTTCGGCGAGTCGCCGCTCGCGATCGAGGATGTCCTGGCCCTGGCCGAGCGCCGGGCCCCGGTGCGCCTGCAGGACGACCCTGCCTATCGCGAGCGCATCGACCGCGGCGCACGCTTTCTCGACACCTTGCTCGACAAGGAAGGGGTGATCTATGGCGTGACCACCGGCTATGGCGACTCTTGCGTGGTGGCCGTACCGCTGGAGCACGTGGAAGCGCTGCCCCGACACCTGTACACCTTCCATGGCTGTGGCCTGGGCAAGCTGCTCGGCCCCATCGCCACTCGCGCGGTGCTCGCCGCCCGCCTACGCTCGCTCAGTCATGGCGTGTCGGGCGTGCGCCTGGCATTGCTGGAGCGCCTGCGGGCGTTTCTCGAACACGACATCCTGCCGCTGATCCCGGAAGAGGGCTCGGTGGGCGCCAGCGGCGACCTGACCCCGCTGTCGTACGTCGCCGCCGCACTGTCCGGCGAACGCGAGGTGCTCTACCAGGGCGAGCGCCGTAGCAGCGCGGACGTACACCGTGAATTGGGCTGGCAACCGCTGGTGCTGCGGCCCAAGGAAGCCCTGGCACTGATGAACGGCACCGCGGTGATGACGGGCCTGGCCTGCCTGGCCTATGCCCGCGCCGACTACCTGCTGCACCTGGCCACGCGCATCACCGCACTCAACGTCATAGGTCTGCAGGGCAACCCCGAGCACTTCGACGAGCGCCTGTTCGCCGCCAAACCGCACCCTGGCCAGGCCCAGGTCGCCGCCTGGCTACGCCAGGATCTCGCCCTCGACGCCCCGCTGCCGCCGCTGCACCGCTTGCAAGACCGTTACTCGCTGCGCTGCGCTCCCCATGTACTAGGGGTGTTGGCCGATAGCCTGGGCTGGCTGCGAGGCTTCATCGAGACCGAGTTGAACAGCGCCAACGACAATCCGATCATCGATGGCGAAGCCGAGCGTGTGCTGCACGGCGGGCACTTCTATGGCGGCCATATCGCCTTCGCCATGGACAGCCTGAAGACCCTGGTCGCCAATGTCGCCGACCTGCTCGACCGCCAGCTCGCGCTGCTGGTAGACGTGCGCTACAACCACGGCCTGCCGAGCAACCTCTCCGGCGCCGAAGCCGACCGGGCGATGATCAACCACGGTTTCAAGGCCGTGCAGATCGGTGCCAGCGCCTGGACGGCCGAAGCCCTCAAGCAGACCATGCCGGCCAGCGTCTTCTCCCGCTCCACCGAATGCCACAACCAGGACAAGGTGAGCATGGGCACCATTGCCGCGCGCGACGCCCTGCGCGTATTGGAACTGACCGAGCAAGTCGCCGCCGCGACCCTGCTGGCAGCCAACCAAGGTGTCTGGCTGCGTGCCCGCCAAGCCGCTGCGCGGCCATTGCCGCCGGCCCTGGCACGCATGCATGAGGCCCTGCTGGAAGACTTCGCCCCGGTCATCGAAGACCGAGCCCTGGAAAGCGACCTGCGCCTGTGCCTCGAACGTATCGGCGAGCGCCACTGGAGGTTGCATGCGTAGCCCCGGCGTCTTCCATGTCGACAGCGAGATCGTCGTCCCCTTCTTCGACGTCGACAGCATGCATATCGTCTGGCACGGCCACTACGTCAAGTACCTGGAGATAGCCCGTTGCGCACTGCTCGATCGTCTCGAGCACAACTACCTGCAGATGCAGGCCAGCGGCTATGCCTGGCCGGTGATCGACCTGCAGCTGCGCTACATCCGTGGCGCCACCTTCGGCCAGCACCTGAAGGTGCGGGCCAGCCTGGTGGAGTGGGAAAATCGCTTGAAGATCCACTACCTGATCAGCGATGCCGCCACAGGCGAGCGCATGACCCGCGCCAGTACGGTGCAGGTCGCGGTGCATATCGACAGCGGGGAAATGCAACTGGCGTCACCGCAGGTCATGCTCGACGCGGTGCAGAAGGTATTGTCATGAAGCGCCTCGCGCACCTGCTCGCCACGCTCGCCCTACTGGCCGCCAGCGCCTCGGCCCAGGCCTTCGGCTTGGACGATCTGCAGAAACACCTGGGCGACACGGCGGTGGTCAAGGGGCCATTCATCCAGGAAAAACACCTGCGTGCCCTGCCGCAACCGCTGCTGAGCGAAGGCCGCTTCGTCCTCGCCCGCGACCATGGCCTGCTGTGGCAGCTGCAAGCGCCCCTGCGCCAGGACTACCGTATCGACGCCAGCGGCATCGCCCGGCGTACCCCGGAGGGCTGGCAAGCCTTGCCCAGCCGCAGTGCCGCCGCCGAACAAAACCGCCTGTTCTTCGCCGTGCTGCAAGGCGACAGCAGCGGCCTGCAACGTGACTTCAAGCTGAGCCTGTCGGGCGACGCGCAGCACTGGCAACTGCGCCTGACACCTCGTTCGCTACTGCTCAAGCAGGTCTTCAAGCATATCGACATCACCGGTGGGCGCTTCGTTGAGCGCATCGAACTGAACGAAACCCAAGGCGACAGGACCGTTCTGCGCATGCCCCAAAGCAGCGGCGCGGCCACCCTGGACGACCCGGAGCGCCGTGATTTTGCCGACTGAACGCCTGTTGCCCCGCCTGTTCCTGGCCTTGTTGCTGGTCATGCTCGCCGTCGTCGGCTGGCAATGGCACCGGGGGGCACCGCTGTCGGCCGACCTGATGACCCTGGTCCCCGGCGCGAGCCAAGACCCGCTGGTCAAGCGCGCCGAACAGCGCATGCAGGAGCCGCTGAACCGCGAATTGCTGGTGCTGGTCGGTCACCCCGACCGCCAGCAGGCGCTCGCCATGACCGAGCGTCTGGCTGGACAATGGCAGGCCAGCGGGCTGTTCGAGAAGGTGCAGTGGAGCCTGCAGACCGACCTCGCCGCCGTACGCGAACAACTGCTGCAAGGGCGCCTGGCCATGCTTTCGGCCACGGATCGCCAGCAACTGCGCAAGGATCCCGACGCATTCGTCGAGCAGCGTGTGCACAACCTGTTCGACCCCTTCGCCGGCTTCAGCCTGGTGTCCAGCCAAGACGACTGGCTGGGCCTGACCGGGCGTATCCAGGCCAGCCAGCCCAAACCTGCCAACGTCGAGCTGGACACCGCCAGTGGCGCCCTGATCGCCAAGGCCGAGGGCAAGCATTGGGTACTGCTGCGCGCACGTACCTACGCCGATGCCTTCGACATGCACCTGCCCTTGCAGGTGGCCGACCTGCTCGCCAGCAGCCGCACCCAGGCCGACCAGCAGGGCGCCCATCTCCTGGCAGCCAGCGGCCTGCTGCATGCCGCCGCTGGCCAACGACAGGCCAGCCGCGAGATCACCTGGGTCGGTGGTGGCGCCACCCTCGGCATCCTGCTGCTGTTGCTGCTGGCGTTCAAGCGCTGGCGGGTGTTGCTGGCGTTTGTCCCGGTCCTGGTGGGCATGCTGTTCGGCTCGGTGGTCTGCGTGATGCTGTTCGGCCAGATGCACGTCATGACCCTGGTGCTGGGCTCCAGCCTGATCGGCGTGGCGGTGGATTATCCCCTGCACTACTTGTCCAAGAGCTGGAGCCTGACGCCTTGGCGCAGTTGGCCAGCCGTACGCCTGACCCTGCCGGGCATGAGCCTGAGCCTGGCGACCAGTTGCATCGGCTACCTGGCCTTGGCTTTCACGCCCTTCCCGGCACTGACCCAGATCGCCGCCTTCTCCGCCGCAGGCCTGGTCGGCGCCTACCTGAGCGCGGTGTGCCTGCTGCCTGCCCTGCTGGGGAATGTCGAGCTGCAGCCGGCGCAGTGGCCACTGCGCATCGCCGAAACGCTCACCGATTGGCGCGAACGCCTGCTGCGCAGGGTGCCAAGCGGTGCGCTGCTGATCCTGCTAGCCCTGTTCTGTGCCACCGGCCTGTGGCACCTGAACAGCCGCAACGATATCCGCCAATGGGTCGGCAGCCCACCCCAGTTGCTCGAAGAAGCCCAGGCAGTGGCGCGCATCACAGGCTACCAGCCGACCAGCCAGTTCTATCTGGTGCGCGGCGCCGATCAGCAAGCGTTGCTCGATCGTTTGGAGGCGCTGTCCAGCAAGCTCGACGAATGGGTGGCGCAGGGCGAGCTCAAGGGCTACATGAGCCTCAGCCAGATCGTCGCCAGCCCCGCTGAACAAGCGCAGGCACGCCAGGCCCTGAGAGCCCTCGGCGCGCACTGGCAACCGCTCGTGGCCCTGGGCGTGCCAGAAGCGGCCCTGGCCGCCGAGCAAGCACAACTGTTGCAGCTACCCGTGCAGACCATCGACCAAGTGCTCGCCGGCCCCCTGGGCGAAGCCTGGCGGCCGTTGTGGCTGGGCCAGGACGGTACGGGCGTGGCCGCCATCGTCAGCTTGCAGGGCCTGGGCGATGCCGCCCTGCTGCGCCTGCACACCGCTGAACTGGCCGGGGTGCAACTGATAGACCGGCTGGGTGAGCTGAACCAGGTATTCGCGGCCACCCAGGTCAGCGCCGCCGAACTCAAGCTGCTGTCCTGCGCCCTGATCCTGGTGCTACTGGCCCTGCCCTTCGGCCTTCGCGGTGCCCTGCGCATCGTTGCCCTGCCACTCCTGGCAGCCCTGTGCAGCCTGGCCAGTCTCGGCTGGCTCGGTCAGCCACTGACCCTGTTCAGCCTGTTCGGCCTGCTGCTGGTAACGGCGATCAGCGTCGACTACGCGATCCTGATGCATGAGCGCATCGGCGGCGGTGCCGTGAGTCTGCTGGGTATCCTGCTGGCGGCACTCACCACCTGGCTGTCGTTCGGCCTGCTGGCCTTGTCGAGCACGCCAGCAGTGAGCAACTTCGGCCTGGCAGTAAGCCTGGGCCTGGTCTTCAGCTTCCTGCTGGCCCCCTGGGCTGCCCCTCGCGATGGAGCGCACACGTCGCCATGACCCGCCTTCTGTCATGGGCACCGGCCCTGGCGATGCATGCGCCGGCCAGCACGCTCGGCACGCGTCTCGGGTTGCCCTCAATCGCCAGCCTGACAACTGCTCCACCGGCAAGGAGGCCTCATGCCGAACCCTGAACTGCAACATCACCCCGTGGTGGTGATTGGCGCCGGCCCATCCGGTGCTATCGCCGCCACCCTGCTCAAACGTCGGGGGCACGACGTGCTGGTCCTCGAGCGCCAGCGGTTTCCGCGCTTCTCGATCGGCGAAAGCCTGTTGTCGCACTGCATCGACTTCGTCGAGGAGGCCGGCATGCTCGATGCCCTCCAGGCGGCAGATTTCCAACTGAAAAACGGCGCTGCCTTCGCCTGGGGTGAGGCGTACACCGACTTCGACTTTGGCCAGACCTTCAGCAAAGGCCGGCCGACCACCTTCCAGGTACAGCGGGCACGCTTCGACCAACTGCTGGCCGACCAGGCCGAAGCGCAAGGCGTGGAAATCCGCTACGAGCATGAAATCGTCAGCGCCGATATGGATGGGGAACGACCGTACCTGCAGGTACGCCGTGCCGACGGCAGCGAGTACCCCGTGCATGCCAGCTTCGTGCTCGACGCGAGCGGCTATGGCCGTGTGCTGCCACGGCTGCTCGACCTGGAGGCGCCGTCGAACTTCCCAGTGCGCCAGGCCGTGTTCACCCATATCGAGGACCGCATCGACCACCCAGGCTTCGACCGCGACAAGATCCTCATCACCACCCACCCCGAACACCGCGACATCTGGTTCTGGACCATCCCGTTCAGCGATGGCCGCACCTCGCTAGGGGTCGTTGCCGCTGCCGAGCGCTTCGCCGACGCGCCCGGCGACCTGGACGCCTGCCTCAAGCACTTCGTGGCCCAGGCCCCCAGCCTGTCCAAGGTGCTGGCCAACGCCGTCTGGGACACCCCGGCGCGCGCCATCGGCGGCTACTCGGCCAACGTCAAGGCCCTGCACGGCAAGGGCTTCGCGCTGCTGGGCAATGCCGCCGAGTTCCTCGACCCGGTGTTTTCCTCGGGCGTGACCATTGCCATGCGTTCGGCCAGCATGGCCGCCGGCCTACTGCACCGCCAGCTGCAAGGCGAGGCGGTGGACTGGCAGCGGGACTTCGCCGAACCGCTCAAGCGTGGCATCGATACCTTCCGCGCCTATGTCGAAGGCTGGTATGACGGCAGCTTCCAGGACGTGATCCACCACCCCGGCAGCTCACCTGAGATCCGCGCCATGATCAGTTCGATCCTCGCCGGCTATGCCTGGGACCTGCGCAATCCGTTCGTCGTCGAGCCCAGGCGCCGCCTGCGGACCTTGGCCGAACTGTGCGCGAGGGCGCCGGCATGAGCCAGCAACCGTTCCTCAGCGACACCTACGTCGAAGAGACCCGCTTCGGCTTCTGGTTCCTGCGCAGCCACACCTGGCAGCATCATGTGCTGCGAGTGGCCATCAACGACCTGCGCTGCCTGTTCGACGACGAGCCGCCGCAGGCACCGGTACTGCTCGACGCCGGCTGTGGCCAGGGCAAATCGTTCAAGCACCTGCAGCAGGTGTTCGCGCCGTCGCGGCTGCTCGGCACCGATGCCGACCCGCACAGCCTCGAGCTCAGCGCGGCGGAGGCAGAACGCCTGGGACTCGACGTGGAACTGCGTGGCAGCGACTGCGCTCGATTGCAGTTCGCCGATGCCAGCATCGACATCCTGTTCTGCCACCAGACCTTCCACCACCTGGTGGAACAGGAACAAGCCCTGGCCGAGTTCTACCGGGTGCTCAAGCCCGGCGGTTACCTGCTATTCGCCGAATCTACCGAGGCGTACATCGACACCTGGGTGATTCGCTGGTTGTTCCGTCACCCCATGCACGTGCAGAAGAGCGCCGAGCAATACCTGCGGATGCTGCGCGATCAAGGGTTCGAATTCGCCTCGCACAACATCTCGTACCCCTACCTGTGGTGGAGCCGGGCCAAAGACTTCGGCCTGCTCGAACGCCTCGGCCTGCGCAAGCCGCCGCCCGTTGGCCAACGAGAAGAGACCCTGGTCAACGTAGTGGCACGCAAGCCCCTGGAGCATCCGTGAAGTACCTGCTGGCAATCATCCTGTGCCTGCTGCTCGGCGCCTGTGCCGCACGCCCGCCGCTGCCTACGCAGCTACCGCAGCTGGATCTGCCGCGGCAATTGCACGTCGAGCGCGAGCAGGCCGGGCAGCGCCAGGACTGGCTGCTGGTGATCCAGCGCGAGGACGGCCGATTGCGCTGGTCGCTGCTCGACCTGCTAGGCATCCCCCTGGCCCGCCAACTGCTCGAAGGTGAACACTGGCAGGCCGACGGCCTGTTGCCACCCAACCCGCAAGCCCGCGAACTGTTCGCTGCCGTGCTGTTCGCCCTGACACCGTCCGGGCAATTGCCACAGCTCTATCCGCAAGCACATCAGCAGGGCGAGTTGCGCTGGTTGGGCGACCGTTGGCAGGTCACCTATCGGGCGGCCGACACCTTCGACTTGAACCTCGGCCAAGGCCTGCGCTATCTAATCAGCCCACTGCCCAGCGAGAATACGCCATGACCGCCTACCTCAATGCCTTGGGCCTGGTCTGTGCCCTAGGCCGTGGCCAAGCCGAAGTCGCCGCCCATCTGTTCGCGGGAGATTGCTCCGGCATGCAGCCCCAAGAGGGCTGGATCGCCGAGCGCAGCCCACCGGTCGGCGCGGTGACAGGCGAGCTCCCGGCAGTCCCCCTGCCAGGGCAGCACAGCCGCAACAACCAACTGCTGTACAGCGCCGCCCTGCAGATCGAGCCGGCCATCCGCCAGGCCATCGACCGCCATGGCGCCGGTCGGGTTGCGGTGATTCTGGGCACCAGCACCTCGGGCATCGCCGAGGCCAGCGATGGCATTGCCGAGTACCTCAAGACCCAGCACTTTCCCGAGCGCTACCGCTACGACCAACAGGAACTCAGCGCCCCCGCGAACTTCCTTGCCGACTGGCTACAACTAAGCGGCCCGGCCTACGTGATTTCCACAGCCTGCACGTCCAGTGGGCGTGCCCTGTCGAGTGCGCGCCGGCTGCTCGACCTGGGCCTTTGCGACGCGGTTCTGTGCGGCGGTGTCGACAGCCTCTGCGGCCTGACCCTCAACGGCTTCAGCGCCTTGGAAGCGCTCAGCGACCATCGCTGCAATCCGTTCTCGGTGAACCGCAACGGCATCAACATCGGTGAAGGCGCGGCGCTGTTCCTGATGACTCGCGAACGTAACCCCGCAGGCCCGTCCATCGCCCTGCTCGGCACGGGTGCCGGCTCCGATGCACATCACATCTCGGCGCCGGACCCAACCGGCAAAGGTGCCTTGCAGACCATGCGCAAAGCCTTGGACAATGCTGGCCTCGTGCCAGGGCAAATCGACTACCTGAACCTGCATGGCACCGCCACCCCCCATAACGACGCCATGGAAAGCCTGGCAGTGCATGAGCTGTTCGGTTCCGCACTGCCGTGTTCCTCGAGCAAGCCCATGACAGGCCACACCCTTGGCGCCGCGGGCGCACTGGAGGCGGCATTCTGTTGGTTGAGCCTGAGCGAGCACAACCCGATGGGCCTGCTGGCGCCGCATGTCTGGGATGGCCAGGCCGATCCGCAATTGCCGGCCCTGTCGCTGACCAGGGCAGGCCAGTGCCTGAGCACGCGAAGCCCACGTCGATTGATGAGCAATTCGTTCGCCTTCGGCGGCAACAACGTCAGCCTGATTCTCGGAGACGTCCCATGATCCCCTGGCCATTGGCCGAGCTGCTGCCTCACGCCGGCGACATGATCTTGATCGACCAGGTCGACAACTGCGATGAAGAGCAGATACACACCCGCGCCACCGTTCGCCCCGGCGGCCTGTTCAACCGTGCCGACGGCAGCCTGCCAGCCTGGCTCGGCATCGAGTTGATGGCACAGAGCGTTGCCGCCTATGCCGGTTGCCGTGCACGCCGCCAAGGCCAGCCAGTGGCGCTGGGTTTCCTGCTCGGTACCCGCAAGTACGAATGTGACGTCGAGCACTTCCCGGCAGGCACCGAGCTGCACATCCACGCCTTGCGCTCACTGGAAGACGAGAACGGCATGGGTGTGTTCGAATGCCACCTGCGCGCCCCCGGCATCTACGCCACGGCCCGCCTGAATGTCTATCGTCCGCCGCAAGCGGCCAGTTACCTGGCTGAAGCAGGCCCAGAGGAGTCACCCCATGACTGATACCATCCTGGTCACCGGTTCGAGCCGGGGCATCGGCCGAGCCATCGCCCTGCGCCTGGCCCGCGCAGGCTTCGACCTGGTTCTGCACTGCCGCAGCGGTCGTACCGAGGCAGAGGCCGTCGCCAGCGAAGTCCGGGGGCTGGGCCAACAGGCGCGGGTGTTGCAGTTCGACGTCGCCGACCGCGCCGCCTGCCGGGCCATCCTGGAAAGCGACGTGGACACCCACGGCGCTTACTACGGGGTGGTATGCAACGCCGGGCTGACCCGTGACGGCGCCTTCCCCGCGCTGACCGACGAGGACTGGGACCAGGTCATGCGCACCAACCTGGATGGTTTCTACAACGTCCTGCAGCCGCTGACGATGCCGATGATCCGCCGCCGAGCACCGGGCCGTATCGTTTGCATCACCTCGGTCTCGGGGCTGATCGGCAACCGCGGCCAGGTCAACTACAGCGCCTCCAAGGCCGGCCTGATCGGCGCCGCCAAGGCCCTGGCGATAGAGTTGGGCAAACGCCGCATCACCGTCAATTGCGTCGCTCCCGGGCTGATAGACACGGCGATGCTCGACGAACACGTACCGGTCGAAGAACTGCTGAAGATGATCCCGGCCGGGCGCATGGGTACGCCAGAAGAAGTAGCAAGTGCGGTGAACTTCCTGATGTCGCCGGAGGCGGCCTACATCACCCGCCAGGTATTGGCGGTCAACGGGGGGTTGTGCTGATGCGCCGCGTCGTGGTCACCGGCATGGCCGGCCTTACCGCCCTGGGCAACGACTGGGCAACCATCGCCGGGCATTTCGCCAACCAGCGCAGCGGTATCCGGCGCATGGACGAGTGGGATCGCTTCGAGGAGCTCAACACTCGCCTGGCCGGGCCCATCGATGATTTCAACGTGCCTGGCCACTGGACCCGCAAGCAATTGCGTAGCATGGGCCGCGTCTCGCGCCTGGCGGTGGCTGCCGCCGAGCGCGCCCTGGCCGATGCCGGCCTGCTCGACGACCCGAGCATCCGCGACGGGCGCATGGGGGTGGCCTGTGGTTCTTCGACCGGCAGCACCGACGAAATCAAGGCCTTCGGCAACATGCTGCTGAACTCGGTGGCCGACGGGCTCAACGCCAACTCCTATGTGCGCATGATGCCGCACACCACTGCGGCCAACATCAGCATCTTCTTTGGCCTGACCGGGCGCCTGATCCCGACCTCCAGCGCCTGCACCAGCGGCAGCCAGGGTATCGGCTATGCCTACGAAGCGATCAAGTACGGTCGCTTGCCGATGATGCTCGCGGGCGGAGCCGAGGAGCTGTGCCCCACCGAGGCCATGGTCTTCGACGCCTTGTATGCCACCAGCCTGAAGAACGACACCCCGCACCTGAGCCCCCGCCCCTATGACAGTGGCCGCGACGGCCTGGTGATCGGCGAGGGCGGCGGCATGCTGGTGCTCGAAGAGCTCGAACACGCCTTGGCCCGCGGGGCACGCATCCACGCCGAAATCGTCGGCTTCGGCAGCAATGCCGACGGTCAGCACACTACCCGTCCGGAACAAGCCACCATGCGCCGGGCCATGGAGCTGGCGTTGGAGGACGCAGGCCTTGCCCCCGAGTCCATCGGCTACGTCAACGGCCATGGCACCGCTACCGAACAAGGTGACATCGCCGAGACCCTGGCCACCAGCAGCCTGTTCGGCCCGCGCATGCCGATCAGTTCGCAGAAGAGCTTCCTCGGCCACACCTTGGGGGCCTGCGGCGCGCTGGAATCGTGGTTCAGCATCGAGATGATGAACAGCGACCGCTACGTGCACACCCTCAACCTCGATCACATCGACCCACGCTGCGGCGAGCTGGACTACCTGCAAGGAGAGTTCCGCGCCATGAGCCGCGAGTACGTCATGAACAACAACTTCGCCTTCGGCGGGGTCAACACCTCGTTGATCTTCCGCCGCTGGCCTTGAAATACCACCCTACTGGAGAGCAAGGAATGTCTTCACTGATCCGCGCCGCGGCCCTGGGCCTGGCGTTGACCGCGCTGACCGGCTGCACCTCGAAGCCTGTGATGAACCCGGCGGAACAACTGGCCGCCAATCACGGCTACAGCCAGGCACAGGTGCAGCTGGCGATCCTCAAGGCCATCGCCGATCGAGGCTGGACCGCACGCAACGTCGGCCCCAACCTGATCCAGGCCGACATCACCGTACGCAACACCTTCTTCGCCGCGGTGGATATCCACTACAGCACCAGCCAGTTCCGCATCGCGTACCGCGACAGCCGCGAGCTGGGCTACAAGAACGGCAAGATCCACCGCAACTACAACCGCTGGGTCTACAACCTCGACCGCAGCATCCTGCGCGAGCTGAACCTTCTGGCCACCCAGAACATCCTGCAACAGCAGGGCACTGCAACCCTCCACAACTGATCGAGGAACGATCCCATGCGTCTGAAGACCTGGACCGCCACCACCGCCCTGTTGCTCTGTGCCCTGCCCGGCCTCAGCCAGGCCCGTGACACGGCGCTATACCTGCCGTTCGAGAAGGTCGTGCAGCAAATGCTGGCCGAGAAGAAGCTCGATGGTTCGGTGAAGTTCTACCTGGCCGGCGTGCAGCCACGTGGAAAGGTCAAGGTGATCAGCCCCAATGCAGTCACCAACAAAAAGACCAACGCGTTCAACAAGAGCGACGAGGCGGCCTGTGAGTGGGCATTGCAGTCAGCGCTGCTGACCTTGCAGGACGCCGCGCGCAAGGCCAATGCCAACGCCGTGACCAATATCGCCAGCTACTACAAGAAGAACGAGCGCAAGGACCCTGCGACCTATGAGTGCCATGCCGGTGCCGTGATCGCTGGCGTTGCCCTCAAGGGCGACCTGGCTCGCGTCGACTGACCCAGACCCGCGTCGATCACCGGCACGCTGGCTACTGAAAGCCTGTGCCGGTGAGCAATTCGGCAAAGGCCTTGGCCATCGCTGAGCCCGCGCCACTGCGCTGCACCAGCCACACCGCCGTCGTTGCCTCCTCGTCCAGCAGCAGCCGATACACCACCCCTTCGATGCGCATACGCTGGAACGACGCCGGCAACACCGACACCCCCAGCCCCGCCGATACCAGGCCGATGATGGTCATCGCCTCGCCCGCCTCCTGGGCGAAATGCGGGCTGAAGCCGGCCTGCCGCGCCAGGCTCAGCAACTGCGCATGCAGCCCGCTGCCATAGCTGCGCGGGAAAAACACGAACGGTTCAGGCGCCAAGTCGGCCATGTACACCCCCTGCTCGCGGCTCACAGCCAGCGGATGCGAGGCGTTGAGCACCGCCACCAGCGGCTCGCGAAACAGCTCGGTGGCCACCAAGCCATCTGGCAAGGGCATGGGGCGCATCAGCCCGACCTCGATGGACTCGTCGAATACCGCATCCGCCACGTCGCGGCTGCTCATTTCCTTGAGGTTCAGGTGCACCGCCGCAAAGCGCTGGCGGAAGGCATGGATGGCCTTGGGGATCTTCGAGGTGAAGGGCGCCGAGGAGGTGAAGCCGATCTTCATCTCGCCCAGCTCACCCAGTTGCGCGCGCCGTGCCACGTCGGCGGCCCTTTCCACCTGGGCCAGGACCTGGCGGGCCTCCTCGAGGAACAGCCGCCCCGCTTCGCTCAGCTCGACCCGACGGTTGGTACGCTCGAACAACCGCGCGCCCAGCTCCTGCTCCAACGCCAGGATCTGCTGGCTCAGCGGCGGCTGCGAGATGCCCAGTTGCTGGGCGGCCCGGCCGAAATGCAGCTCCTCGGCCACGGCGATGAAATAGCGTAGATGGCGCAGCTCCATGATCGGCTCCAGACAAGTCGCCAAACGTCTTAAATAGGTCGAATAATATATTGGATCTAATCATTAGCCAGCTATATGCTTTTTCCATCGCAATACCGGCCTGCGCGCCCGAGGTACCCCGATCGTGAAAACAGCCGTAGCCCCGCTCCCCGCCGAACCTGAACCCGCCACGCCCGCGCTGGACGACACCTGGATCGAGAAAGGCACCCCGGCCTTCATGAAGACCGTGTTGGCCCTGTTCAGCGGCGGTTTCGCCACCTTCGCCCTGCTCTACTGCGTGCAGCCGATGATGCCGCTGTTGTCGCAGGAATTCGCCATCAATGCGGCGCAGAGCAGCCTGGTGCTATCGGTGTCCACCGCCACGCTGGCCTTCGGCCTGCTGGTCACCGGGCCGATCTCCGACCGTATCGGGCGCAAGCCGGTGATGGTCTGCGCCCTGCTCTGCGCCGCCCTGGCGACCCTGGCCAGCGCGGTGATGCCGACCTGGGAAGGGGTGCTGGCGACCCGCGCGCTGGTGGGGCTGGCCCTGAGCGGCCTGGCGGCGGTGGCGATGACCTACCTGAGCGAAGAGATCCACCCGCAACACATCGGCCTGGCCATGGGGCTGTACATCGGCGGCAATGCCATCGGCGGCATGAGCGGGCGGTTGATCACCGGCGTGTTGATCGACTTCGTCAGCTGGCACACGGCGATGCTGACCATCGGCGGCCTGGCCCTGGTGGCGGCGCTGGTGTTCTGGAAGGTGCTGCCCGAGTCACGCAACTTCCGCCCCCAGGCGCTGAACCCGCGCAGCCTGCTGGATGGCTTCGTCGTGCACCTGCGCGATGCCGGCCTGCCCTGGCTGTTCCTCGAGGCGTTCTTGCTGATGGGGGCCTTCGTCACCCTGTTCAACTACATCGGCTATCGCCTGCTCGCCGAGCCTTACCACATGAACCAGGCGCTGGTCGGCCTGCTTTCGGTGGTCTACCTGTCGGGTATCTACAGTTCCGCCCAGGTGGGCGCCCTGGCCGACCGGCTAGGCCGGCGCAAGGTCTTCTGGGCCAGTATCGTGGTGATGGCGGGTGGGCTGCTGATGACCCTGGCCAGCCCGCTGGCGATGGTGATCCTCGGCATGCTGGTGTTCACCTTCGGCTTCTTCGGCGCCCATTCGGTGGCCAGCAGCTGGATTGGCCGCCGGGCCTTGAAGGCCAAGGGGCAGGCATCTTCGCTGTACCTGTTCTGCTATTACGCCGGGTCGAGCGTTGCCGGGACGGCGGGCGGGGTGTTCTGGCACCAGGCCGGGTGGAACGGGATCGGGCTGTTCATCGGCAGCTTGCTGGCGGTGGCGCTACTGGTGGCGTTGCACCTGAGTCGCTTGCCGGCCAAGACGGCCTGAGCAAGGGGGCTGCTTCGCAGCCCATTCGCGGGCAAGCCCGCTCCCACAGGGCCCGCGTCGATCACAAATGATGTGATTCGCAAGGCCGTGTGGGAGCGGACTTGCCCATGAATGGGGCGCGAAGTGGCCCCTTTTGCGCGATCAGTTGACGATCTCGACGATATCCACATCCACCTCGCGGCTCATCAGATGCTTTTCCACCTCGCCCGTCAGCTTGACCTTGGTCTTCTCGTCGAACGGCGTCGACGGCAGGTCTTCGTCGTCGATCTCAACGGTGATGGTGCCGGTGCTGTCCTTGAACTCGTACTTGTCGTCGTTGTTGATCTTCTTGGTCACGAACCCCTGCAGCACCACCGGGGTGTCGTCAGCAGCATCGTTGGCGGCGGCAACGGTGGTCACCGGCTGGGCACCCGGGCCGGTGTAACCGGCGGCCAGGGCGGTGGTGCTCAGCAGCGGGGCGAGGATCAGGGCAAGGTAACGGGTTTTCATGGGAATCGGGTCCTGTTTCGGTTTCGATGGGACCAGATTAGCGATGATCACTGAATTGAAACTTAATGCGACAGCTCGGGGCCGCTGTGCGGCCCCGGCCCAAGTCATGCGTGATAGCGCGCCGACAACTCGTGCACGGCGTTGATGAACACGCCGGCGTGCTCCGGATCGACCTCTGGCGTGATGCCATGGCCTAGGTTGAATACATGGCCGCTGCCGTGGCCGTAGCTTTCCAGGATCCGCGCCACTTCCTTGCGGATCGCTTCGGGCCTGGCGTACAGCACGGTCGGGTCCATGTTGCCCTGCAGGGCGACCTTGTCGCCGACCCGGCGACGGGCATCGCCGATCTCGCAGGTCCAGTCCAGGCCCAAGGCATCGGCACCAGCTTCGGCGATGCTTTCCAGCCACAGGCCGCCGTTCTTGGTGAACAGGATCACCGGCACCTTGCGGCCTTCGTGCTCACGGATCAGGCCACTGACGATCTTGCGCATGTAGGCCAGGGAAAATGCTTGGTAGGCCGCCGCCGACAGGTTGCCACCCCAGGTGTCGAAGATCTGCACGGCCTGGGCACCGGCCTGGATCTGGCCGTTGAGGTAGCTGGTGACCGACTGGGCCAGCTTGTCCAGCAGCAGGTGCAGGGCCTCGGGGTTGTCGTAGAGCATCGCCTTGGTCTTGCGGAAGTCCTTGGAAGAACCGCCTTCGACCATGTAGGTGGCCAGGGTCCAGGGGCTGCCGGAGAAGCCGATCAGCGGCACGCGGCCATTCAGCTCGCGGCGGATGGTGCTGACCGCATCCATGACGTAGCCCAGGTCCTTCTGCGGATCAGGGATCGGCAGCGCCTCGATGTCGGCCGGCGTACTGATGACCTTCTTGAAGCGCGGGCCTTCGCCGGTTTCGAAGTACAGGCCCTGGCCCATGGCGTCGGGGATGGTGAGGATGTCCGAGAAGAGGATCGCCGCATCCAGCGGGTAGCGGTCCAGCGGCTGCAAGGTGACCTCGCAGGCGAACTGCGGGTTCATGCACAGGCTCATGAAGTCCCCGGCCTTGGCGCGGCTGGCGCGGTATTCCGGGAGGTAGCGGCCGGCCTGGCGCATCATCCAGACAGGGGTGACATCTACGGGTTGCTTGAGCAGTGCACGCAGGAAACGATCGTTCTTCAGGGCAGTCATGTCGGCATCCAGCAAAAAAGTGCGGGCATTTTCTCAGAGGCCAGCACAAAAGGCACGGCCAGGACCATGCGTTTTGTCTATTGGATGCCGTGGATCAAGCATTTTTGTATACAGGAGCACGGCCAATCTGGGTTGAACAATCCTAGGGGCCGCGTTGCGGCCCCTAGGATCGATCAGACTTCGAGGTAGTCCAGGATACCTTCAGCGGCGGTACGCCCTTCGAAGATCGCCGTCACCACCAGGTCCGACCCGCGCACCATGTCGCCACCGGCGAACACCTTCGGGTTGCTGGTCTGGTGCTTGAACTTGCCCTTCTCCGGCGCCACCACGCGGCCCTGGTTGTCGGTCTGGATGCCGAACTGCTCGAACCACGGCGCCGGGCTCGGGCGGAAGCCGAAGGCGATGACCACGGCATCGGCCGGCAGGATCTCCTCGGAGCCGGGGATCGGCTCGGGGCTGCGGCGGCCACGGGCGTCCGGCTCGCCCAGGCGGGTCTCGACCACCTTGACGCCTTCGACCTTGTCCTCGCCGACGATGGCGATGGGCTGGCGGTTGTAGAGGAACTTCACGCCCTCTTCCTTGGCGTTCTTCACCTCGCGGCGCGAGCCCGGCATGTTGGCCTCGTCACGGCGATAGGCGCAGGTGACCGACTTGGCGCCCTGGCGGATCGAGGTGCGGTTGCAGTCCATCGCGGTGTCGCCACCGCCGAGTACCACCACCTTCTTGCCCTGCATGTCGACGAAATCTTCCGGCGACTTCTCGAAGCCCAGGTTGCGGTTGACGTTGGCGATCAAGAAGTCCAGCGCGTCGTGCACGCCCGGCAGGTCCTCGCCCGGGAAACCGCCCTTCATGTAGGTGTAGGTACCCATGCCCATGAACACTGCATCGTACTCGGCGAGCAGTTGCTCCATGGTGACGTCCTTGCCCACCTCGGTGTTCAGGCGGAACTCGATGCCCATGCCGCCGAAGACTTCGCGGCGGTTGGCCAGCACGGTCTTCTCCAGCTTGAACTCGGGGATGCCGAAGGTCAGCAGGCCGCCGATCTCCGGGTTACGGTCGAACACCACCGGGGTCACCCCGGCGCGCACCAGCACGTCGGCACAGCCCAGGCCCGCCGGGCCCGCGCCGATGATCGCGACACGCTTGCCGGTTGGCTTGACCTTGGACATGTCCGGGCGCCAGCCCATGGCGAAGGCGGTGTCGGTGATGTACTTCTCCACCGAACCGATGGTCACCGCGCCGAAACCGTCGTTCAGGGTGCAGGCACCCTCGCACAGGCGGTCCTGCGGGCAGACCCGGCCACACACTTCCGGCAGGGTGTTGGTCTGGTGCGACAGCTCCGCCGCGGCCAGGATGTTGCCTTCGGAAACCAGCTTCAACCAGTTGGGGATGAAGTTGTGCACCGGGCACTTCCATTCGCAGTACGGGTTACCGCAGCCCAGGCAGCGGTGCGCCTGCTCCACGGACTGCTGCGGCTTGAAGGGTTCGTAGATCTCGACGAACTCCTTCTTGCGCTGGCGCAGCAGCTTCTTCTTCGGGTCCTTGCGCCCCACCTCGATGAACTGGAAGTCGTTGTTCAGACGTTCAGCCATTTTTCAAAACCTCTTAACAGCAGCCGCAAGCTACACGCTGCAAGCCGCAAGACGATCACTTAAGCCGGGCAAACCTCGTACTGCTTTTGCGTGCAGCGTGAGGCTTGCCACTTGCAGCTGTTGTTACTGCGGGTTGGCACGGGTGCTGGACAGCAGTTGCTTCAGGTTGGCCGCCTTCGGCTTGACCAGCCAGAAGCGCCGCACGTAGTCGTCCAGGTTCTCCGAGAGCTCACGCCCCCACTCGCTGCCGGTCTCTTCCACGTATTCGGCAAGGACCCGCGCCAGGTGGCTGCGGTAGGCCTCCATCGCTTCGCCACTGATACGCTGGATTTCCACCAGCTCGTGGTTGAGCTTGTCGACGAAGGTATTGTCCATGTCGAGCACGTAGGCAAAGCCGCCAGTCATGCCAGAACCGAAGTTGTAACCGGTCTTGCCCAGGACGCAGACAAAGCCGCCGGTCATGTATTCACAACAGTGATCGCCGGTGCCCTCGACCACAGCGTGGGCGCCGGAGTTACGCACAGCGAAGCGCTCGCCCGCGGTACCGGCAGCGAACAGCTTGCCGCCGGTGGCACCGTACAGGCAGGTGTTGCCGACGATGGCGCTGTGCTGGGTTTCGAACGGGCTGCCGGCAGGCGGCACGATGGTCAGCTTGCCGCCGGTCATGCCTTTGCCGACATAGTCGTTGGCGTCGCCTTCCAGGTGCAGGTTCAGGCCACCGGCGTTCCACACGCCGAAGCTCTGCCCCGCGGTGCCCTTGAAGCGGAAGGTGATCGGCGCCCCGGCCATGCCCTGGTTGCCGTGCAAGCGGGCGATCTCGCCGGAGATGCGCGCGCCGATGGAGCGGTCGCAGTTGCAGATGTCGAGCTCGAACTCGCCACCGGACAGGTCGCGGATCGCCGGCAGGGCCATCTCGACCATCTTCTCGGCCAGTTCGCCCTTGTCGAACGGCGGGTTCTTGTCGACTTCGCAGAACTGCGGCTTGTCGGCCGGGATGTGCGAGCTGCCCAACAGCGGCGACAGGTCCAGGTACTGCTGGCGCTCGGTGTCGCCCGGCAGCACTTCAAGCAGGTCGGTGCGGCCGATCAGCTCGCCGAGGCTGCGCACGCCCAGCTTGGCCAGCCACTCGCGGGTCTCCTCGGCGATGAAGGTGAAGAAGTTCACCACCATGTCGACGGTACCGATGTAGTGATCCTTGCGCAGCTTGTCGTTCTGGGTGGCCACGCCGGTGGCGCAGTTGTTCAGGTGGCAGATGCGCAGGTACTTGCAGCCGAGGGCGATCATCGGCGCGGTGCCGAAGCCGAAGCTTTCGGCGCCGAGGATCGCGGCCTTGATCACGTCCAGGCCGGTCTTCAGGCCGCCGTCGGTCTGTACCCGCACCTTGCCGCGCAGGTCGTTGCCGCGCAGGGTCTGGTGAGTCTCGGCCAGGCCCAGCTCCCAGGGCGCGCCGGCGTACTTGATCGAGGTCAGCGGCGAAGCGCCGGTACCGCCGTCGTAGCCGGAAATGGTGATCAGGTCGGCATAGGCCTTGGCCACGCCAGCGGCGATGGTGCCGACGCCGGCCTCGGCCACCAGCTTGACCGACACCAGCGCCTGCGGGTTGACCTGCTTGAGGTCGTAGATCAGCTGGGCCAGGTCTTCGATCGAGTAGATGTCATGGTGCGGCGGTGGCGAGATCAGGGTCACGCCCGGCACCGCATAGCGCAGGCGAGCAATCAGGCCGTTGACCTTGCCGCCTGGCAGCTGACCGCCCTCGCCAGGCTTGGCGCCCTGGGCCACCTTGATCTGCAGCACTTCGGCGTTGACCAGGTATTCCGGGGTGACGCCGAAGCGGCCGGTGGCCACCTGCTTGATCTTCGAGCTCTTGATGGTGCCGTAGCGCGCCGGGTCCTCGCCGCCCTCACCGGAGTTGGAGCGGGCACCCAGGCGGTTCATCGCCTCGGCCAGGGCCTCATGGGCTTCCGGCGACAGGGCGCCGAGGGAAATACCGGCGGAGTCGAAGCGCTTGAGGATGTCCTCCAGCGGCTCGACCTGCTCCAGCGCCAGTGGCTGCTCGGCCACCTTCACGTTCAACAGGTCGCGGATCATCGACACCGGACGCTGGTCGACCAGCGTGGTGTATTCCTTGAACTTGGCGTAGTCGCCCTTCTGCACGGCGGCCTGCAGGGTGTTGACCACGTCCGGATTGTAGGCGTGGTACTCGCCGCCGTGGACGAACTTGAGCAGGCCACCCTGCTGGATCGGCTTGCGCGCGCTCCAGGCTTCGGCGGCGAGCAGCTTCTGGTCGTTTTCCAGGTCGACGAAACGCGCGCCCTTGATGCGGCTGGACACACCCTTGAAACTGAGGTCGACCACTTCCTCGGCCAGGCCCACGGCTTCGAACAGCTGGGCGCCGCGGTAGGAGGCGATGGTCGAGATGCCCATCTTCGACAGGATCTTCAACAGGCCCTTGGAGATGCCCTTGCGGTAGTACTTGAACACTTCGTCCAGGTCGCCCAGCACCTCGCCGGTGCGGATCAGGTCGGCCAGCACTTCGTAGGACAGGTACGGGTAGACAGCCGAGGCACCGAAGCCCAGCAGCACGGCGAAGTGGTGCGGGTCGCGGGCGGTGGCGGTTTCCACCAGGATGTTGCTGTCGCAGCGCAGGCCCTGCTCGGTCAGGCGGTGGTGCACCGCACCGACGGCCAGGGAGGCATGCACCGGCAGCTTGCCCGGGGCGATGTAGCGGTCGCTCAGCACCAGCTGGGTCTTGCCGGCGCGCACGGCCTCTTCGGCCTGGTCGGCGATGTTGCGGATGGCCGCTTCCAGGCCGACGCTCTCTTCATAGTTGAGGTCGATCAGCTGGCGCTCGAAGCCTTCGCGCTCCAGGTTCATCAGCGAGCGCCACTTGGCGGGCGAGATGACCGGCGAGCTGAGGATCACCCGCGAGGCGTGCTCGGGGGACTCCTGGAAGATGTTGCGCTCGGCGCCCAGGCAGATCTCCAGGGACATGACGATCGCTTCACGCAGCGGATCGATCGGTGGGTTGGTCACCTGGGCGAACTGCTGGCGGAAGAAGTCGTACGGCGAACGCACGCGCTGGGACAGCACGGCCATCGGCGTGTCGTCGCCCATGGAGCCGACCGCTTCCTGGCCCTGCTCGCCAAGCGGACGCAGGACCTGGTCACGCTCTTCGAAGGTGACCTGGAACATTTTCATGTACTGCTTGAGCTGGTCGGCGTCGTAGCTGGCCACGCCCTGGTCGTCGCTCAGGGTCGCCTGGATGCGCAAGGCGTGCTGGCGCAGCCAGCGCTTGTAGGGGTGGCGCGACTTGAGACGGTTGTCGATGGCGTCGGTATCGAGGATCTGGCCGGTCTCGGTGTCCACGGCGAAGATCTGGCCCGGGCCGACACGGCCCTTGGCCAGGACGTCCTCGGGCTTGTAGTCCCACACACCGATTTCCGAGGCCAGGGTGATGTAGCCATTGCGGGTGGTGACCCAGCGTGCCGGGCGCAGGCCGTTGCGGTCGAGCAGGCAGACTGCGTGGCGGCCTTCGGTCATGACGATGCCGGCCGGGCCGTCCCAGGGCTCCATGTGCATGGAGTTGTATTCGTAGAACGCACGCAGGTCGGCGTCCATGGTCTCGACGTTCTGCCAGGCCGGCGGCACCAGCATGCGCACGCCCCGGAACAGGTCGATGCCGCCGGTGACCATCAGCTCGAGCATGTTGTCCATGCTCGAAGAGTCGGAGCCGACGCGGTTGACCAGTGGGCCGAGTGCCTCGAGGTCGGGAATCAGGTCGTTGGCGAACTTGGTGCGACGGGCCATGGCCCAGTTGCGGTTGCCGGTGATGGTGTTGATCTCGCCGTTGTGGGCGAGGAAGCGGAACGGCTGCGCCAGCGGCCACTTCGGCAGGGTGTTGGTGGAGAAGCGCTGGTGGAACACGCAGATCGCGGTCTTCAGGCGCTCGTCACCCAGGTCGGGATAGAAGGCGGCGAGGTCCGCCGGCATCATCAGGCCTTTGTAGATGATGGTCTTGTGCGAGAAGCTGCAGATGTAGTGGTCGGCGTCGTGGGCGTTGGCCACGGACGAACGACGACGGGCACTGAACAGCTTGATGGCGAACTCCTGGTCGCTCAGGCCTTCGCCACCGATGAACACCTGTTCGATCTGCGGCAGGCGCTCCAGGGCCAGGCGGCCGAGCACGCGAGTGTCGATCGGCACCTTGCGCCAGCCAACCAGCTTCAGGCCGGCCGCGAGAATCTCACGATCCATGTTGGCGCGGGCCGCTTCGGCCTTCACCGGGTCCTGGTTGAAGAACACCATGCCGACGGCGTACTGCCCGGGCAGTTCGGTGGCGAAATGTTCCTGGGCAACGGCACGCAGGAACTGGTCGGGCTTCTGCATGAGCAGGCCGCAACCGTCGCCGGTCTTGCCGTCGGCGTTGATCCCGCCGCGGTGGGTCATGCAGGTCAGCGCCTGCATGGCGGTTTGCAGAAGATGGTGGCTCGCCTCGCCCGTCATATGGGCAATCAGTCCGAAACCACAGTTGTCCTTGAATTCTTCGGGATGGTACAGACCTGTTTTCATAGACACTTTCTCACCAGGTTCGCCTCTCAACCAAGGCAAATCTCTTTTTAGTACAACCACTTACCATCCACGCCGATCGAATGCCAGCTTTTTGCGGTGGGCAATGGGAAACCATTGTTGCACAGCGACAGCGAAGCTCACAAATTTTCAAGACGTTTCATTGAAAATTCATGTCGCATTTTTGAATGTTTTTGCACCATGCGCCGTGATAGCGGCTTGGCTCGAGTCTGAAGCGTTTCAGCCCTGACTGCAAGTGAGGCTTGTGGCCGGCAGTTCGGGACAGAAAAGCCTGCCGCGCGAGAGCACAGCAGGCTAGACGAAGTTCAGGAGTCGCTCAGCAACTGGGCGGCGGGGTGATGCCGCCCGGCAGGTATCAGCGGGCCGCGGCGAGCTCTTGTTGGACGCTGCCGACGGTTCGAGGCCAAGGTTTACCAGCCTGGACCTTGGCTGGCAAGTTCTTGATTGCCGCAACCGCTGCATCGCGGTTGGCGAAATTGCCATAGGTGACCACGTAGAGTGGCTTGCCCTGCAGGGTTTTGCGGAAGTAGCGATAGTCGCCACCCTGGGCCTTGACGAAGGCCTGGGCCGACGCTTCGGAGCTGGTACCGAGGATCTGTACCACGTAGTTGCCCGGTTTCTGGCCAGCGTACCAGCTACTGTTACCGACACCACCGGCGGCCGGCTTGGCGCTGGCGACCTGGGTCGGTGCCGGGGCCGGCTTGGCAGGCGCAACCGGCTTGGCCGGCTGGGTGGCGACAGGCTTCTGCGCAGGTGCAACCGCGACCGGCTGGGTGGGCGCGCTGGTGGTCGGCAGTGCCTGGGTCGGCGCCGGGCCGGCCGGTACGCCCTGAGGCGGCGCGGTGGTGGTCACGGTCGGCGGGTTGCCAGGCTGCAATGCGGTGTTGCCGGCCGGGCCGCCTTCTTCGCCATCCCCCATGCCTGCCGCCTGGGCCAGCGGCTCGCGCATCACCGGTTGCGACTGGCCGACCAGCGGCAACGGCGTGGGCTGGGAGGAGCCGGAGAATTCGATCGCCGGGCCGCCATTGCCGGGCTGGCCCTCTCCCAGCGGCAACTGGGCCTGGGCCACAGGTTCCTCGGCAGGTGCCTTGTCTCCCTTCTTGGGCATCAGCACCGCGGCGGCCACGGCGACCACGACGACAGCAGACAGCGCGAGCACGTGTTTCTTAGGCATATTGAACCCCATGGATGGTCGCTTGGCCGTACTGCGGCTGGCGATCATGGCTTCGATCAAGGTATCGCGGGCAACCTGGTTGATGGTGCCAGGCCAGCCGTCGGAGTTTTCATGGATATCGACGATCTGTTCGCGGGTGAACACCTCGATGCCCCGGCCCGCGCCTTCCAGGCGCTGCTCCAGGTATTCGCGGGTCTCTTCTTCACTGTAGGGGGCAAGCTCGATGACGTGGAAACGCTCCCCACCGACATCGAGCCCCTCCAACCCAGCGATCAGTGACGGCTCGCCGAACAGGAACACGTGCGGACGCCCTTCCGGGACACCTGCCGCCAGTTCCAGCAAGGCTTGGAGTGCCGAGTCGTCGAGTTGTTCCGCATCGTCCACCAGCAGATAGACTTCCTGGCCGGTCAGCGCCAGTTGCACCACCTGGGCGAGGATCGCCTGGACCTCGGCATGGGCCACGTCGAGCGCCTGAGCTACCTGGCCGAGCACGCTGGCAGCATCGCCCGCGCCACGGGCGGACACCACCACGCTCTGCACCGACTGTTTGTTGGTGCTGGCCACCAGGGCCTGGCGCAGCAGGGTCTTGCCACTGCCCAGGGGGCCGGTGACCACCAGCATCAGCTGGCTGTAGCGCGCCAGGTGATGCAACTGGCCCAGCACCGGCTTGCGTTGGGCGGGGAAGAACTTGAAACCGGGCACGCGCGGTGCGAACGGGTCATGGTTCAACTGGTAGTGGTCGAGAAACGCCTCATCGGCATGCAAACTGGTCATCGCGCTGTCACAACCTCAAAGCTGGGCCACGATCGCGCGGTAATCCGCCGCCAACGTGGCCTGAAGGATCTCTTTCGGATAGTCGTCGGTGACCACGGCTTCCCCCAACTGGCGCAGCAGCACCAGGCGCAGGCGACCGTCGAGCACCTTCTTGTCGACCGCCATGTGCTCCATGAAATGCGCCGGGGTCATTTCCTGTGGTGGCACCACCGGCAAGCCTGCCGTCTGCAGCAGGCGAATTCCGCGATCGCGCGCCGGCTGGTCGATCCAGCCCAGGCGCATGGACATCTCCAGGGCCATGACGGTACCTGCCGCCACGGCCTCGCCATGCAGCCAGACGCCGTAGCCCATGTGGGTCTCGATGGCATGGCCGAAGGTATGGCCAAGGTTCAGGGTCGCACGCACCCCCGACTCCCGCTCGTCGGCACCGACCACCGCGGCCTTGGCCGCGCAGGAGCGGCGGATGGCCTCGGTCAGGGCGGCGGACTCCAGGCGGCGCAGGGCCTCCATATTCTCTTCGAGCCAGCTGAGGAAAGGCTTGTCGCAGATCAGGCCATACTTGATGACTTCCGCCAGGCCCGCCGACAGCTCGCGCTCGGGCAGGGTCTTGAGGCTGGTGGTGTCGATCAGGACCGCGTTGGGCTGGTAGAAGGCCCCGACCATGTTCTTGCCGAGCGGGTGGTTGATGCCGGTCTTGCCGCCGACCGAGGAGTCCACCTGGGACAACAGGGTGGTCGGCACCTGGATGAAATCCACGCCGCGCTGGTAGCAGGCTGCGGCGAAGCCGGCCATATCGCCGATCACACCGCCGCCCAAGGCCACCACGGTGGTGCGGCGGTCGTGCCGTGCGCTGAGCAGGGCGTCGAAGATCAGTTGCAGGGTTTCCCAGTTCTTGTAGGCCTCGCCGTCGGGCAGCACCACCGGCAGCACCGAATAGGCGCCCAGCGTGCGGCTCAGGCGCTCGAGATACAGGGGCGCGACGGTTTCGTTGGAGACGATGGCAACCTGCCGCCCAGCAATGTGCGGCGCCAGCAGTTCGGGCTGGTCCAGCAGGCCTTCGCCAATGTAGATCGGGTAGCTACGTTCGCCCAGGTCGACCTTTAGTGTCTGCATGTATCCCCACAATGTACTAGGGCGCGGCATCGCCCAGGCGACCCGCGCGGTCACGTTGAAACCCGCCTCGGCGTTGGTCGCCGAGAATAGTCCCGGCTTACCGGGGCGGCAACTTCTGCAGGCGCTCGAGGATGTCGAGCACCACCATGCGCGGTGGCCGTTCGTCGGTTTCCACCACCAGGTCGGCGATCTCCCGGTAAAGCGGGTCGCGTGTCTCCAGCAGGGTACGCAGGGTCGCCTCCGGGTTGGCGGTACGCAGCAGCGGCCGGTTACGGTCACGGGCGGTGCGCCCCACCTGCTGCTCCACCGAGGCGTGCAGGTAGATGACCCGGCCGCCTTCACGCAATGCCTTGCGGTTGGCCTCGCGCATCACGGCGCCACCGCCGGTCGCCAGGACCACGCCGTCGAGCGCACTGAGCTCGGCGATCATCGCCTGCTCGCGGTCACGAAAGCCCGGCTCGCCTTCCTTGTCGAAGATCCACGGGATGTTGGCGCCGGTTCGCAGCTCGATTTCCTTGTCGGAATCCTTGAACAGCAGGCGCAGCTCTTTGGCCAACAGGCGCCCGATGGTGCTCTTACCAGCGCCCATGGGCCCCACAAGTATCAAATTTCGCACAGAATCAACGACTCACAGCAATCGCCTGGTCACTCATGATACGCGGAGTCAGGAAGACCAGCAGCTCGGATTTTTTCTCTTGTAATGCATCGCGTCGAAACAGCCGTCCAACATACGGCAGATCGCCCAAAAATGGCACCTTGTCGACCACATTGTTTTGCGTGGTCGAGTACACCCCGCCGATCACGATCGTTTCACCATCGGTCACCCGGACCTTGGCATTGACCTCGTTCTTGCGGATCGGCGGCACGTCGTTCAGTGCATTGACGTAGTCAGGCTCGTCCTTGGTCACCCGCACGGTCATGATGACCTTGCCGTCCGGGGTGATCTGCGGGGTCACCTCCAGCGACAGCGATGCCTCGCGAAACGAAACGGAGGTGGCGCCGCTCTTGCTGGTTTCCTGGTAGGGCACCTCGGTGCCCTTGAGGATCCGCGCGGTTTCCTTGTCCGCCGTCACCACCTTGGGCTGGGAGATGATTTCGCCGTTGCCGCTCTTTTCCATGGCGCTGAGTTCGAGGTCCAGCAACGTGCCACCACGTAGCAGGCCCAGGCCAATGGCCGAGGTCGCCCGTTCCACGCCCAGGTCGACGAACAGGTCGCTGCCCAGGCGGGCGTTCTCGCCCTTGAGCGGGGCTCCCCAGCGTACGCCCAGGCTTTTCTCGTAGTCGACATTGGCTTCGACGATGCGAGCCTCGATCAGGACTTGGCGCACCGGCACGTCCAGTTGAGCCACCAGCTGTCGCAGTTCGGCGAGGCGGTCGGCGGGCTGGTGAACGACCAAGGTGTTGGTGCGGGCATCGACGCTCAGGCTGCCGCGCCCGGTGAGGATGCGATCGTCGGCGAGCGTGGCCAGCAGCAGCTCGGCCAGCTCCGAGGCCTTGGCATGATGGATGGGCAACAACTCCCGGCGCATGGGCTGCAGTTGCGCATCCAGCGCCTGGCCAAGGCGGGCCTCCCGGGAGTGCTCCGCCAGTTCGGCTGCCGGTGCCACCAGCAGCACGTTGCCCTCTTCGCGCCGGGCCAGCCCCTTGCTGCGCAGTACCAGGTCCAGGGCCTGGTCCCAGGGCACATCCTCGAGGCGCAGGGTGATGTTGCCCTGTACCGCATCGCTGGCAACCAGGTTGATGCCTGCGTAGTCGGCCAGCACCTGCAGCACCGAACGCACTTCCACATCCTGGAAATTCAACGACAGGGGTTCACCCCGGTAGATCGTCGCCGATGCCACCTGAATCGGCAGCATCACTGCCATTGCCCACGTCGACAGCCGTTTCACGCTCATCCCTGACCTCTTTGCCCACAGGCTTCCTCAATGCTAGGTAGGTCGACCGCTCGTGCCACGCCCCGCCGAGGAACAGGCGCTCGCGCACTTCGACCTGCTGCCGGTCGACCCGTACCACGACGCCGTCGCCCCGCCCCAACCGGTCGCCGGGCGCCACCCGGTAAAGCCGCCCGGCTGACCACAGCAAGGCCTGGTGCTGGCCAGCCCGCGACAGGCTGCCGACCATCTCCAGCTGCGCCAGCGGTATCCTCGCCAGGCCGCCCGAGGCCATGCGCGATGACCAAGGCAGGAACAGGTCTGCCTGCGCGCCCTGCACGGCTGGGCGGGCCGGCTCGTCCGCCAGCGATGCCGGCGGCGGCAATACCTGGCCTGGATGGTAGGCATTCACGTCCAGGTCCAGGCGCAGCAACCCCGACGGCTCATCCACCCTGGCAAGCCGCAGGCCTGATACACGCAGCAGGCGCACCTGGCCCAGCCACTCCTCCAGCCAGGCACGCAAGGCCGCATAGTTCCCTACCACCTGGAGCTTCAAAGGCACCTGCCGATAGCCGGCCTGCGCGACTTCATCCAGCACTTCGAGCTGCTCGAAGATCAGCCCATGGGCATGCCCGGAGCTCGCCAGCTCATCGAGCAGGTCGCTCATGCCGACACCCGCCGAAAGGCGCCAGCGGGCCTCCCGCAACTGGTGTTCGGCATCGGCCAGCGCCACCTCCGCGGATGCCAGCTCGCGAGCCTGGAGCGCCCGCTCCTGCCACATGCCATCCAGTTCGTGTGCCCGTGCCTGGCCAAGCCGGTAGGCCTGATCCGAGCCCTGCAAGCGGACCAACCAACCCAAGGCGATCACCAGCAGCGAAACCGCAACCAGGGTCGCCCCCATGGCCACCCGGGACGTTCCGATAGCTTCCAGCCAGCCACGCGCCGATGCCACGATCATGACCAGGACGCCAACAGACGCGCCACCAACTGGAACTCATCGCCTTGCGGTAAATGGCGCAGTTGCTTCAGCTCCAGGCCCTGCAACACAGGCGCACGCTCCAGGTCGCGCATGAGCTGGGCCAGCACCGCGGGAGACGCTGCCACGCCAACGACCTGCAAGCGACCACCCTGCAGCGTCAGTTCAGTCAGGTGCAAGCCGCCGGGCATTGCCCGCTCGAACTCCGCGAACATCGCCACGACCAGCCCCTGGCCTGCCCGCAGCTCGGCCAAGGCCGCATACTGCGCCTGTATGTCGTCACGCGCCTCCTGCAGGGCTGCGATTCGCTGCAACTGCGTCTCCAGGCTTTCCACGGCCGTCTGTCGACCAGCATTGGCCAGTGCCTGCTGCTGCAAGCGCTGGCGGGCCAGATGATCGAGCAGCATCACACCACAGAAGGCGAGCAGCAGGCTGACCACCAGTGCGAGCTGGAATCGCCGCACCGCCGCGCGACGTTGCCGCTCCCGCCAGGGCAAAAGATTCAGACGTACCATCAGTGCGCCCCTCCCAATGCCAGGCCACACGCCAGCGCCATGGGCGAGAAGTCACGCAATAGCGCCTGGGTAGCGGCCTCGTCAGTTCCCGCTGCCAGGTCGATGCAGGGCACCAAGGGTTCGCAGGGGATGCCCAGGCGCACCTTCAGCGCCTCGGCCCAGCCCTCATCCGCAGGAGCGCTTGCCGCAATCCAAAGGTGCTCGACCCCGATCGTAGGCAGGTTATGGTGCAGCAGTTGGCCAATGCCCTCGAGCCTTCGCTCCCACGAGTCCGAACGCGCGAACCGCAGCGCCAGCCGTTGCGGCAAGCCGCCCTGCGGCCAGGCATGCAGGGTCGCACTGTCTGCCTCGAGCCGCAGCAACCCCGTCGACGCGCTGCTGGCCGAGGGCAACAGGCGCCCTAGGGCGATGCTGTCGACTTCCGCCGCCTCGGCGTGCAAGCCCGCATCCTCGAGCAACTGCTCCAGCGGTTCGAGCAGGCCTTGACGGCACGCGCCCACCAGCACGTCCACATGGCCAGGCTGCCCCGACGCAGGCCCCAGGATCTGGAAATCCAGGGCCAGGTCCTGTAGTGGAAAGGGAAACAGGCGGTCGGCATCCGTGAGCAACTGCGCCTCCATCTCCCCCGCGGACAAGGTCGCCGACAAGTGGCAGACCTTGCAGATCACCTCCGAGCCTGGCAACGCGATGGCCGCCCGGCACTGTCGGCTGCCGCTGCGCAAGCGCGCCCGGCGCAATGCATCCACCACGGGTTGCGGGTCCTGGGAGGCGTCACCGCGCCAGGGCGTGTCGAAGGGCTCCAGGGCCCAAGCGGCCACAACCCGACGCCCACGACGCCGGTGCAATTGAAGGATTCGTACGGAGTCGGAGGCAATTTCTACCCCCAGCAGTGAACCGGCATCCCTGCCGAAGCGTCCAAGCATGGCTATTTCCTGAGAAATCGTAGCGATATCGCGCCGTCGGATCCGGCCGCCAGGGCCGGCCGGTCGCCCCGGCGAGGCTAAAAATGCTTATAATGGCCAGCGTTTTTTCCCTGTCCGCCGGACCCGCGTGCAATCCACTCCCAACCTGGACACCCAAAAGCCTTGATACGCCTGCTGAAGTTCTTCTGGTGGTCTTTCGTCGCAGTCATCTGTGCGCTCGTACTCGGTGTGAGCGGTGCGTTTCTGTATCTTAGCCCCAGCCTGCCCTCGGTCGAGTCCCTTAGAAGCATCCAGTTGCAGATCCCCCTGAGGGTGTACAGCAGCGACGGCAAGCTGATCGCCGAGTTCGGCGAAATGCGGCGTTCGCCGATCCGTTTCGCGGATATTCCCCCGCAGTTCATCCAGGCACTTCTGTCAGCCGAGGACGACAATTTCCTCAATCACTACGGGGTCGACCCGAGCAGCCTGATGCGTGCCGCGACCCAGCTGGTGAAGTCCGGCCATATCCAGACCGGCGGCAGCACCATCACCATGCAGGTGGCGAAGAACTTCTTCCTCACCAGCGAGCGCAGCTTCTCGCGCAAGACCAACGAGATCCTCCTGGCCTTGCAGATCGAGCGCGAACTGACCAAGGACGAGATCCTCGAGCTGTACGTCAACAAGATCTACCTGGGCAACCGCGCCTACGGCATCGAGGCCGCCGCACAGGTGTACTACGGCAAGTCGATCCGGGACGTGAGCCTGGCCCAGATGGCCATGATCGCCGGCCTGCCCAAGGCGCCATCGCGCTTCAACCCGCTGGCCAACCCGGGGCGTGCCAAGGAGCGACGCGACTGGATCCTCGGCCGAATGTACAAGCTCGGCAAGATCGACGAAGCCAGCTACCAGGCAGCGCTGGCCGAGCCCCTGAACGCCAGCTACCACGTGCCGACACCGGAAGTGAACGCCCCCTACATCGCCGAGATGGCCCGTGCCGAAATGGTCGGGCGCTATGGCAGCGACGCCTACACCGAAGGTTTCCGCGTCACCACCACGGTGCCGAGCGACATGCAGGAGATGGCCAACAGGGCCGTACTCGATGGCCTGTCCGACTACGACGAGCGCCACGGCTACCGGGGCCCCGAGTCGCGCTTCCCGGGCAAGACCCGCGCCGCCTGGCTGCAGGAGCTGGCCAAGCAGCGCACGCTTGGCGGCCTGGAGCCGGCCATCGTCACCCAGGTCGACAAGGCCGGCCTGAAGGTGCTGACCCGCAACGGCGAGGAACAGGACGTGGCCTGGGAAACCATGAAGTGGGCCCGCCCCTTCCTCAACAGCAATGCCCAGGGGCGCTCGCCGCAATCGCCCGCGGACGTGGCCCAGATCGGCGACCTGATCCGCGTGCAGCGCCTGGACGACGGCACGCTCAAGTTCAGCCAGGTACCTGGTGCGCAGAGCGCGCTGGTCACCCTGGACCCGTACAGCGGCGCCATTCGCGCCCTGGTGGGTGGTTTCTCGTTCGAGCAGAGCAACTACAACCGTGCGATGCAGGCCAAGCGCCAGCCAGGCTCGAGCTTCAAGCCATTCGTCTACAGCGCCGCGCTGGACAATGGCTACACCGCCGCCAGCCTGGTCAACGATGCGCCGATCGTGTTCGTCGACGAGTACCTGGACAAGGTCTGGCGCCCGAAGAACGACACCAATACCTTCCTCGGCCCGATCCGCATGCGCGAGGCGCTGTACAAGTCGCGCAACCTGGTGTCGATCCGCCTGCTGCAAGCCATGGGCGTGGACCGCACCATCGACTACATCGCCAAGTTCGGCTTCAACAAGCAGGACCTGCCCCGCAACCTATCGCTGGCCCTGGGCACCGCGACGCTGACGCCGATGGAGATCGCTACCGGCTGGAGCGCCTTCGCCAATGGCGGCTACAAGATCAATCCGTACCTGATCGAGCGCATCGAGAGCCGCAACGGCGAGACCCTGTTCACCGCCAACCCGGCACGGGTACCGCAGGCCAACGAGGACCAGGCCGGCCTCGCCGCGCCGGAGCAGCCGATCAGCACCGAGGCATTGCCCGGCGAGGCACCGTCGGCCCTTGGCCAGATGGCGCCGCCACCCCAGCTGCCGGCGGTGGCCGAGCGCATCATCGACGGGCGCACCAGCTACATCCTCACCAGCATGCTCCAGGACGTGATCAAGCGCGGCACCGGCCGCCGCGCCCTGGCCCTGGGCCGCAGCGACCTGGCGGGCAAGACCGGCACCACCAACGAGTCCAAGGATGCCTGGTTCTCCGGGTACAACGCCGACTACGTCACCACCGTATGGGTCGGTTTCGACCAACCGGAAACCTTGGGTCGCCGCGAGTACGGCGGCACCGCTGCGCTGCCGATCTGGATGAACTTCATGGGCGCCGCGCTCAAGGACAAGCCAGAACATGCCCCGGCCGAGCCGGAAGGCATCCTCAGCCTGCGGGTCGACCCGATCAGCGGCCGGGCGGCTACGCCGAGCACACCGAATGCCTACTTCGAACTGTTCAAGGCCGAGGACTCGCCGCCTTCGATGGACGAACTGGGCAATGGCGTCGTACCCGGCAGCCCACTGCCAGCCGACGAGACGGCGCCTATGGATCTCTTCTGAGCTACACGCTGCAAGCTGTCTTGCGCTGAGCCAGATGCCGAGCAAGGTATCGAAGCCTGCGCAACACCTCTTGCAGCTCGAAGCTCGAAGCAAAAAAAAACCGGCTCATATGAGCCGGTTCTTTTTTGCGTGCCGTTAGCCGTTGAAGACTTCGTCCACGCTCTGCAGCGGGTAGTGCTGCGGATACGGCAGGGTCGCCACGCCGGACTCGATGGCCGCTTTGGCCACGGCGTCGGAAACGACGGTGATCAGGCGTGGGTCCATCGGCTTCGGAATGATGTACTCACGGCCGAACTCCAGCGCCTGCACGCCATAGGCGTCGCAGACTTCCTTCGGTACCGGCAGCTTGGCCAGGTCCTTCAGGGCGATGGCGGCAGCGATCTTCATCTCTTCGTTGATGCGCTTGGCACGTACGTCCAGGGCGCCACGGAAGATGAACGGGAAGCCCAGCACGTTGTTGACCTGGTTCGGGTAGTCGGAACGACCGGTGGCCATGATCACGTCACTGCGGGTCTCGTGAGCCAACTCCGGCTTGATTTCCGGGTCCGGGTTCGAGCAAGCGAACACGATCGGGTTCGGCGCCATGGACTTCAGGCCTTCGGGGCTCAGCAGGTTCGGGCCGGACAGGCCGACGAACACGTCCGCACCTTCCAGGGCATCGGCCAGGGTGCGCTTGTCGGTGGCGTGAGCGAACTGCGCCTTGTACTGGTTCAGGTCGTCGCGGCCAGCGTGGATCACGCCGCTGCGGTCGATCATGAAGATGTTCTCGACCTTGGCGCCCATGCTCACCAGCAGCTTCATGCAGGAGATGGCGGCAGCACCGGCACCCAGGCAGACGATCTTGGCGTCTTCGAGCTTCTTGCCGGCGATTTCCAGGGCGTTGATCATGCCGGCCGCGGTAACGATCGCGGTGCCGTGCTGATCATCGTGGAACACGGGAATGTCGCACTGCTCGATCAGGGTACGCTCGATCTCGAAGCACTCCGGCGCCTTGATGTCTTCAAGGTTGATGCCGCCGAATGTGATGGAGATGCGCTTGACGGTATCGATGAAGGCCTGTGGGCTTTCCGAGTCGACTTCGATGTCGAACACATCGATGCCGGCGAAACGCTTGAACAGAACGCCCTTGCCTTCCATGACCGGCTTGGAGGCCAGCGGGCCGAGGTCGCCCAGGCCCAGGATGGCGGTGCCATCGGAAATCACGGCGACCAGGTTGCCCTTGCCGGTGTATTGGTAGGCCAGTTCCGGATCACGGCCGATCTCGCGCACCGGTTCGGCGACGCCCGGGCTGTAGGCCAGGGCCAGGTCGCGGGCGGTTGCGGTGGGTTTGGTGAGCTCGACGCTCAGTTTCCCCGGACGAGGCTGAGCGTGGTATTCGAGAGCGGCGGTTTTCAGGTCTGACATGGTGGGCATTCCGCTATTTACTGTTCTGACGGACCGCCGAGGATACGCAAAGAGCCGGGGGGCCACAAGACTGCCCGGTCACTTCTGTCAAGGCCTTCAGCCTACGACTTTACGCTATAACCCGCGGGGCATACGGCCTCAGTGTGTACAATTCATCAGCGTAATGTCTACAATTTTTTAGCCTGAAATGCGCTCCAACATGCTCGGATCGGTCAATGGCAATACCCAGCGTCGCTGCCCCGGCTTCAACCCGCCCTTGCGGGAGCGATCCACGACCCAGCCGCGCGCCTCGACCTGGCGTCCCTTGAGGTTATCGAAGAAGCCTGAGGGGAAGTTGCGTTGTAGACGAGCGGGAACCTGGAGCACCACGGCATCGTCCAGCTCCAGCCAGATCCCGCCACGATTGCGCTCGATACCGCGGATCTTGCCGCCGATGACGGCAAACCCTGATTGGCGCACGTCGCTGGCGCGGATGACCGGCGACTGCCGCCAGAGCCCCGCCCGCACGGTGCGGGCAGCTTGTTCGGCCTGCTGCTGGCAGCCGGCGAGCTTGACGTTGGGAGCGACCGCAACCCGGTAGCCCAGCCCTTCGCTGAGCAGCCGTGCCTCGAAATTGTCGCCATCGCGCCCATAGATGTGCGCCAGGGTGCGCCCGTACTTGTCTTTCGCTTCGACACCCGGCAGCAGCCCGACACGGCCGTCGCTGGCCTTGACCAGCGCCTGCAGGCGGCGCCGTGCAGCCTCGGCATAGGGTTCGCTGGTACGGCCCTTGCGGCCGATCTCGGGCGCATTGATGCCGATCAGGCGTACGCTGCGCCCGTCGCTCAGGCGCAGGGTGTCGCCATCCACCACCTGGCGCACCGCTACCTGCTGTACCTTGTCGGGCAGTGGGCAGAAGGCCAGCGCCGGAACATGCCAGATCGCGCCCATGAAAAAGGCGCCCACGAGGGGCGCCTTTTTCCACAGCAGCGCGAAACCCGAAGGATTCGCCATGCGCATGATTACTTCTTGGTACCGAACATACCGAAGCGATCGGCGAACTTCTGTACGCGACCACCGGTGTCCAGGACCTTCTGCTTGCCAGTGTAGAACGGGTGGCACTGGGAGCAGACGTCGATCGCCAGCGGCTTGGCCAGGGTCGAACGGGTCTCGAACTTGTTACCGCAGCTGCAGGTGACCGCAACTACTTCGTAATTCGGGTGAATTTCTGGTTTCATCGTCACTTCCTCGAGCTGCGTGCCGCCACCCAACACCAATTGTTGAATACCGCACGGAAATAGGCGGCGAATAATACCAGAGCATTGCGCCAACGCAAGTTGTCGCGAGCACCGACCGTCGTCTGCTAGTCTCGCGTGATTTCCGAAATACCCTCCAGAGACCTTCCGCGTGTCCGACGTCATCCTGCGCCTTGCCCTGCCCTCGCCCCTGCGTCGCCTGTTCGACTACCGGGCGCCGGCGAGCATGGCCCGCCAGGCACTCACGCCAGGCATGCGCATCCGCGTGCCGTTCGGCCGCCGCGAAATGATCGGCGTACTGGTGGAAGTCTGCGACAAGAGCGAGGTGCCGGCCGATAAGCTCAAGCCGGCCACGGCCCTGCTCGACCCGGTCTCGCCACTGCCACCGGCACTGTTCAAGCTGTGCCTGTGGACCGCCCAGTACTACCAGCACAGCCTCGGCGACACCCTGAACTGGGCACTGCCGACCCTGCTGCGCCAGGGAGAGCCGGCGCAGATGCGCCAGGAGCGCTTCTGGCATGTCGCCCCCGGTGCCCGCCTGGAAGACCCGCGCATCGCCCGTGCGCCACGCCAACGCGATGCCCTCAAGACCCTGTCCCAGCACCCCCATGGCGTGGCCCACAGCCTGCTGGGCAAGCTCGGCCTGAACAAGGACAGCCTCGACCTGCTGCTGGCCAAGGAGCTGGTCCAGGTGGAAGTACGCCGCCACCTGCCGCTTTCCCGCCACGAACATTGGCTGGCCCAGCCGGAACTGCCGCTGAACGACGAACAGCAAGCCGCGTTCGACGCCGTGCGCTCGGGCTTCGGCAGTTTCCACGCCTTCCTCCTGGCCGGGGTGACGGGCAGTGGCAAGACCGAGGTCTACCTGCAATTGATCCGCGAGGCCCTCGAAGCAGGCAAGCAGGCGCTGATCCTGATCCCCGAGATCAATCTCGGGCCGCAGACCCTGGCGCGCTTCGAGCAGCGCTTCAACGCCCGCATCGCCCTGCTGCACTCGGCAGTGGGCGACCGCGAGCGCCTCGATGCCTGGCTGGCGGCCCGCGATGGCGAGGCCGACATCATCATCGGCACGCGCTCGGCGCTGTTCACGCCGATGAAGCATCCGGGGCTGATCATCATCGACGAAGAACACGACGGCTCCTATAAACAGCAGGAAGGCCTGCGTTACCATGCTCGCGACCTGGCCGTGGTGCGCGCCCACCAGGAGAACATCCCCATCCTCCTCGGCTCCGCCACGCCCTCGCTGGAGAGCCTGCACAATGCCCACAGCGGCCGCTATGGCCTGCTGCGCATGACCCAACGCGCCGGCGGCGCACAACCGCCACGGCTGCTGCGCCTGGACGTGCGCAGCCGACCGCTGGACAGCGGCATCAGCGGCCCGCTGCAACAGGCCATCGGCCAGACCCTGGCGGCGGGCCAGCAGGTGCTGGTGTTCCTCAACCGCCGCGGCTTCGCCCCGACCCTGCTGTGCCATGACTGCGGCTGGCTCAGCGAGTGCCCGCGCTGCGATGCGCGGATGACCGTGCACCAGCGTTCCGGCGTGCTGCGCTGCCATCATTGCGGCCATGACGAGCGCCTGCCACAGCAGTGCCCGCAATGCGCCCATGTGGACTTGCGCCCGGTAGGTGCGGGGACCGAGCGTGCCGAGGAGCGCCTGAAGGTCCTCTTCCCGGACTACCCGGTGCTGCGCGTCGACCGCGACAGCACCGCGCGCAAGGACGCCATGCACAACCTGTTCACCACCATCCAGCGCGGGCAACCGAGCATCCTGGTCGGCACCCAGATGCTCGCCAAGGGGCATCATTTCCCCCGGGTGACGCTGGTCGCCATTCTCGATGCCGATGGCGGCCTGTTCTCCGGCGACTTCCGCGCCAGCGAGCGCATGGCCCAGTTGATCGTCCAGGTGGCTGGCCGCGCCGGGCGCGCCGAAGACCCCGGCAAAGTGATCATCCAGACCCACCTGGCCGAACACCCGCTGTTGGTGCAACTGACAGAACAAGGCTACTTCGCCTTCGCCGAGCAGGCCCTGAGCGAGCGCCGCGCCGCCGGCCTGCCCCCCTTCGCCCACCTCGCCCTGCTGCGCGCCGAGGCGCACAAGCCGGGCCAGGCCGAGGGTTTCCTCGACGAGGCCTGCAGCGCCGCCGAACGCTTGCTGGCCGAACAGGGCCTGCAGGGCATCGAGCTGCTCGGCCCGGTCCCCGCGCCCATGGAGCGCCGCGCCGGGCGCTTCCGGGCACAGTTGCTGTTGCAGGCCAATGCCCGGGGAGCATTGCATCGGCTGATCAGCGCCTGGTTGCTGGCATTGGAGCAGATGCCGTCGGGACGCCAGGTGCGCTGGTCGCTGGATGTGGACCCGGTGGATCTTTATTGAGCGGCAAGCTGCAAGAAGCCGAAAGGTTGGCAACCCGGCTCCGGGAACGGATAATGTTCAGTTTTTCCACCTGCGCATCGAAGCGCCCTACCGCGCTTGCGGTCGAAAAGAGATCCCCATGAAAGACACCATTCGCCAGCTGATCCAGCAAGCCCTCACCCAACTCGTCGCCGACGGTGTGCTGCCTGAAGGGCTGACGCCGGCGATCCAGGTGGAAAACGCCCGGGACAAGACCCACGGCGATTTCGCCAGCAACATCGCCATGATGCTGGCCAAGCCCGCCGGCATGAAGCCGCGCGACTTGGCCGACAAGATCATCGCCGCCCTGCCGACCAGCGACGACATCAGCAAGGTCGAGATCGCCGGCCCGGGCTTCCTCAACTTCTTCCAGAACATCGACGGCCTGGCCAGCCGCCTGGACGCAGCCCTGGCCGATGACCACCTGGGCGTGCGCAAGGCCGGCCCCGCCGAGAAGGTGGTGATCGACATGTCGGCACCCAACCTGGCCAAGGAGATGCACGTCGGCCACCTGCGTTCGACCATCATCGGCGACAGCGTCGCCCGCGTCCTGGAGTTCCTCGGCGACCAGGTGATCCGCCAGAACCACGTGGGCGACTGGGGCACCCAGTTCGGCATGCTGCTGGCCTACCTGGAAGAGAACCCGATCACCAGCGACGAGCTGTCGGACCTGGAGAACTTCTATCGCGCCGCGAAGAAGCGCTTCGACGAGTCCGAGGCGTTCGCTACCCGCGCCCGTGGCCTGGTGGTCAAGCTGCAGGCCGGCGACCCGGACTGCATGGCGCTGTGGACACGCTTCAAGGACATTTCCCTGTCCCACTGCCAGAAGACCTACGACCTGCTCAACGTCAAGCTGAGCATGGCCGACGTGATGGGCGAGAGCGCCTACAACGATGACCTGGCCAACGTGGTCGCCGACCTCAGGGCCAAAGGCCTGCTGGTCGAGAACCAGGGCGCCCAGTGCGTGTTCCTCGACGAATTCAAGAACACCGAGGGCGAGCCGCTGCCGGTGATCGTGCAGAAGGCCGATGGCGGCTACCTCTACGCCACCACCGACCTGGCCGCGGTGCGCTACCGCAGCAACGTGCTCAAGGCCGACCGAGCCTTGTACTTCGTCGACCAGCGCCAGGCCCTGCACTTCAACCAGGTGTTCGAGGTGGCGCGCCGCGCCGGCTTCGTTGGCCACCCGATGCAGATGGAACACATGGGCTTCGGCACCATGAATGGCGCCGATGGCCGGCCGTTCAAGACCCGCGACGGCGGCACCGTGAAGCTGATCGACCTGCTCACCGAAGCCAAGGAGCGCGCCTACGCGCTGGTCAAGGAGAAGAACCCGAGCCTGTCCGAGGACGAGCTGCGCCGTATCGGCGAAGTGGTCGGCATCGGCGCGGTGAAGTACGCCGACCTGTCCAAGCACCGGACCAGCGACTACAGCTTCAACTTCGAGCTGATGCTCAACTTCGACGGCAACACCGCGCCCTACCTGCTGTATGCCTACACCCGCGTGGCCAGCGTGTTCCGCAAGCTGGGCAAGGGCTTCGACGAGGTCGACGGCAAGATCGTGCTGCAGGCGGCCCATGAGCAGGACCTGGCCGCGCGCCTGGCGCAGTTCGGCGAAGTGCTCAACAGCGTGGCCGACAAGGGCACGCCGCACGTGCTGTGCAGCTACCTGTACGACATCGCCGGCCTGTTCTCCAGCTTCTACGAGAACTGCCCGATCCTCACGGCGGAAACCGCCGAGCAACAGCAGAGCCGCCTGCGCCTGGCGGCCCTGACCGGTCGCACCCTCAAGCAGGGCCTGGAACTGCTCGGCCTGGAAACCCTGGAGCGCATGTAAGTTGGCTGCCAAGAAGAAACCCGCCCCCAAGCGTGGCGCCAGCCGCTACCAGCCCCCGGCCAAGCAGCCGATCCCTGGCTGGATATGGCTGGCGGTCGGCCTGACTGTCGGCGCCTTCATCGTTTTTCTGATGAAGCTCGAACCGGGTAGCGAAGACATCAAGCGCACCAAGCCCGAACAGCAGAAGCCAGCCAAGGTCGCCGAAAGCGCCAAGGCCACCGCGCCGGCACCGCAGCAGCCGGTCAAGCCGAAATACGACTTCTACACGCTGCTGCCGGAGTCCGAGGTCATCGTGCCACCCGAGGCCGTGCCGGAGAAAACGCCGCCAGTACCGGCCCAGCCGGTCAAGCCGGTGACGCCTGAGGAAGCGGCGAAGATCGACACGGCCAGGGCCCAGGCTGCGCTGATGGGGCAGACACCACCGCCGGCGCCACCGGTCATCAAGCCGGCGGCGACCACCCAGTTCTTCCTCCAGGCCGGCTCGTTCCGCAAGCAGGCCGACGCCGACAAGGTCCGTGCGCAGATCATCCTGCTCGGCCAGTCGGTCAAGGTGGAGTCGGGGACGGTGAAAGAGGAAACCTGGTACCGCGTGCTGGTCGGCCCGTTCAGCAACCGCGAACAGCTGACCGTGGCGCAGAAGCAGCTGGCAGGTGCGGGTTTCAGCAACCTGCTCTTGCAGCGCAGGCAGACCCGCCAGCAATGAAGACCAAGGCCTTGTCGCTCTCAGCTACAAGGCCTTTTTTAACTGCAAGCGGCAAGCAAAAGCAGGCGGCGCTCATATGAGCCGAGCACGGCCATGGCAACCTGCGGCTTTCCTAGCGGCGTTCGGCGTTGACTTGGGAGATCTGGCTGTTGAGGGTCCAGAAGTCGTACAGCACGCCCAGCAGGAACAGACCGCCTGTGAACAGGTAGATCAGGGCACTGATCCATTTGCCCTGGTACAGGCGATGCGCACCGAATATGCCAAGGAAGGTCAGGAGGATCCAGGCCAGGTTGTAGTCCACCCGCCCGGACTGGAAGCGCATGTCGGCCTCACGGTCCATCGACGGGATCAGGAACAGGTCGATCAGCCAACCGATGCCGAGCAGGCCCAAGGTGAAGAACCAGATCGTCCCGGTGATCGGCTTGCCGTAGTAGAAGCGGTGCGAGCCGGTGAAGCCGAAGATCCATAGCAGATAGCCGAGGACCTTGCTGTGGGTGTCGTGGAACGGCACGCCCTGTTGATAACTGTTCATTCATAGCTCCCAGGGGTTAGCGGAAAATTTTCTAAGGAAAAATGTGACTTTTTCGCGAGAAGCCGACGTATGGCAGCGGCGCATCGACCAACGGATCAGAATTTGATCAAAAAGCTGTTATAAAGTTGCGCGCCAACACATACCTAGATAATACAAAAGAGCTTCAACTATGCCGCCTTTCTTCAAGACATGGCTGACCCTCTGCCTTTTATTGCCATTGGCCGCCCACGCCACCAACCGTGAGCAACGCCTTCCCAACGGGTTCACCGGCTATACCACCAATGCCAGCAGCACGGTGAAACGCGCGCCGGTCAAGCACAGCACCCTGCGTGCCCGCCCGAGCAATGCCGCCAAGGCCCCCGGCAACCTGCCGATCGCCGCGATGTCGGCCAAGCAGAGCAGCGACGTGCTCAGCCGCGCCGTGAATGTCCTCGGTACGCCCTATCGCTGGGGCGGCAGCAGCCCGAGCAAGGGCTTCGATTGCAGCGGGCTGGTCAAGTATGCCTTCAACGACGTGGCCGACGTCGACCTGCCGCGCACTTCCAATGCCATGGCCCACGGGCATGGTATCAAGGTAGCCCGCAGTGACCTCAAGCCGGGTGACCTGATCTTCTTCAACATCAAGAGCCGCCGGGTCAATCACGTCGCCATCTACCTGGGCAACGACCGCTTCATCCATGCGCCCCGGCGCGGCAAGCGGGTAAGCATCGACAACCTGAACAAGCCGTACTGGCAGAAGCACTACGTGGTCGCCAAGCGGGTGCTGCCGAAGGAACAGGAAAGCCAGGTATTGAGCCTGGCCAAGCGCTGATCCGCCCCCGGCATCGGCGTCCTTTGGGGCCGCTTCGCGCCCCAAAGAGTCGAGCCAAAATGATGTGACTTGCAGGCTGCACGGGCTTGTCGCGGCATAGGCACTAGAGCGCTCCAACCAAGCCCTGGTCCCTCAACCCCTGCATCGCCGCCTCCATCGTCCGCATCCCCGCCGCCGCCCCGGCCTGCATCATCGAATACAGCTGCGTCACCCGCCCCTCGCGCACCAGGTTGCGCACCGCCGGCGTGGCCACCAGCACCTCCCGCGCCGCCACCCGGCCACCGCCAATACGCTTGACCAGCACCTGCGCCACCACCATGCGCAGCGACTCCGCCAGCATCGCCCTCACCAGCGGCTTCTCCTCGGCAGCGAACACCTCCACCAGCCGATCGATGCTGTTCACCGCCGAGCGGGTATGCACCGTCGCCAACACCAGGTGCCCGGTTTCCGCCGCGCGCAGGGCCAGGCGGATAGTCTCCAGGTCACGCAGCTCACCGATCACGACCACGTCCGGGTCCTGGCGCAGGGCGCTGCGCAGGCCGTGGGCGAAGCTGCGGCAATGTCGGCCGATCTCCCGCTGGTTGACCAGGCTGCGCTGCCCGCTGTGGATGACTTCGATGGGGTCTTCCAGGGTGATGATATGCAGCGCCCGCTGGCGATTGAGCTGGTCGACCAGGGCCGCCACGGTGCATGACTTACCACTGCCGGTCGGCCCACCGATCAGCACCAGCCCGTCATGCAACTGCGCAACAGATTGAAATACTTCATTCAGCCCCAGCGCATCGACGCTCGGGATGCCGGCCGGCAGCAAGCGGACGCTCGCCCCCGGCCCATTGCCCTGCCGGAACAGGTTCAGGCGAAAGCGCCCCAGCTCCGGCAGCGTGAGCGCCAGGTCCAGTTCGTCGCCAGCCGCCCACTCGCGCCGCTGCGACTCTTCGAGCAAGGGCGCCATGCCCTCGGTGAGGGCTTGCGGCGCCAGGCGTGGCAGCTCCAGGCGTTGTAATTCACCATCCAGGCGCAGCATCGGTACTTCGCCCGCGGCCAGGTGCAGGTCGGAAGCCCCCGCAGCCACGGCCCGGGCCAACAGGTCGGTCACGTCCATGAGACTCCCCAAAGGCCATCAAGCAGGTAGAATGCCGCAGACCACTGAGCCGTCGGCACCGATCCATGTCCACCATAGCAGACAACCTTTCCGCCCTCGCCGCCCGCATCGCCAGCGCGGCCAAGGCCGCCGGACGCGACCCGGCCAGCATCCAGCTGCTGGCGGTGAGCAAGACCAAGCCGGCCAGCGCCATCCGCCAAGCCCATGCCGCCGGCGTGGTCGACGTGGGCGAGAACTATCTCCAGGAAGCCCTGGCCAAACAGGAAGCCTTGCGCGACCTGCCCTTGACCTGGCACTTCATCGGCCCCATCCAGTCGAACAAGACCCGTGCAATCGCCGAGCATTTCGACTGGGTACATTCCGTGGACCGCCTGAAGATCGCCCAACGCCTGTCCGAACAGCGCCCCGCCGGCTTGGCGCCACTGAACATCTGCCTGCAGGTGAATGTCAGCGGCGAAGACAGCAAGTCCGGCTGCGCCCCGGACGAGTTGCCTGCCCTGGCCAAGGCCGTCGCCACCCTGCCCGGCCTGCGCCTGCGCGGGCTGATGGCGATCCCCGAGCCTACCGAGGAACGCGCCGCGCAAGAGGCCGCCTTCGCCACCCTGCGCCACTTGCAAGACAGCCTCGGGCTGGAGCTCGACACCCTGTCCATGGGCATGAGCCACGACCTGGAAGCCGCGATCGCCCAGGGAGCGACCTGGGTCCGTATCGGTACCGCCCTGTTCGGTGCCCGCGACTACGGGCACGCCTGAATCCATGCTTTACTCACTCTTTCCCTCAAGGACCTGACATGAGCAAGACACGTATTGCCTTTATCGGCGCCGGCAACATGGCCGCCAGCCTGATCGGCGGTCTGCGTGCCCAGGGCCTGGACGCCGCGCAGATCCGCGCCAGCGACCCAGGCGCCGAGACCCGCGCACGGCTCCAGGCCGAACACGGCATCGCAACCTTCGAAGACAACGCCCAGGCCATCGCCGGCGCCGACGTGATCGTCCTGGCGGTCAAGCCGCAGGTCATGAAAGCCGTGTGCCAGGCCCTGCAGCCGCACCTCGAGGCGGGCCAGCTGATCGTTTCCATCGCCGCCGGTATCACCTGCGCCAGCCTGCAAGCCTGGCTCGGCGCCCGCCCGGTGGTGCGTTGCATGCCCAATACGCCGGCGCTGCTGCGCCAGGGCGTCAGCGGCCTGTACGCCACCGGCGAGGTATCGGCCGAGCAGCGCCAGCAGGCCGAGCAACTGCTGCGCGCCGTGGGCACCGCCCTGTGGCTGGAACAGGAGCAGCAACTGGACGCCGTCACCGCCGTATCCGGCAGTGGCCCGGCCTACTTCTTCCTGCTGATCGAGGCCATGACCGCCGCCGGCGAAAAACTCGGCCTGCCGCGCGAAACCGCGTCCCAACTGACCCTGCAGACCGCCCTGGGTGCCGCGCGCATGGCCGTGTCCAGCGACGTGGACGCCGCCGAGCTGCGGCGCCGGGTAACCTCGCCGGCCGGCACCACCGAGGCGGCGATCACGTCGTTCCAGGGCAACGGTTTCGAGGCCATCGTCGAGCAGGCGCTGGAGGCCGCGGCGAAGCGTTCCGCCGAGCTGGCCGAACAATTGGGCAAATAAGGAGCTGTCGATGAATGCACTGTCCGGCGCCGCGATCTTCGTGGTGCAAACCCTGGTCAGCCTGTACCTGGTGATCGTCCTGCTGCGCTTCGTGCTGCAGATGGTCAAGGCCGACTTCTACAACCCCCTGAGCCAGTTCGCGGTACGCGCCACCCAGCCGCTGCTCAAGCCGATCCGTCGCATCATTCCCAGCATCGGCGGCCTGGACACCTCGTCCCTGCTGCTGTCGGTGGTGATCCAGGCGCTGCTGATGGCGTTCGTGCTGATGGTCAGCTACGGCACCTTCGGCGACGTGCTGCACCTGCTGATGTGGGCCATCATCGGCGTCACCTCGCTGTTCCTGAAGATCTTCTGGGTCGCGATGATCGTCATGGTGATCGTCTCCTGGGTCGCACCCAACAGCCACAATCCGGCGGCGCAACTGGCCTACCAGATCAGCGAACCGGTACTGGCGCCGTTCCGCCGGCTCATCCCCAGCCTGGGCGGCATGGACATCTCGCCGATCTTCGCCTTCATTGCCATCCAGGTGATCCAGTCGTTCGTCATGCCCCCTCTGGCAGCCTACGCCGGCATGCCCCAGGAGCTGTGGCGGATGATCTGATTCGACCGACGCCCCCGGTGGCAAGCCTTCGCTTGCCGCTGGGGGTGGCCCTCTTTAGACTTACGCCTCCGTCAAGCGTGAGCAGGGTCGATGTCCACTGTCCTTCCCGAAGATTCCGTCGGTCTGGTAACACCGCAGATTGCCCGGTTCGATGAACCGCTGGCCCTGGCCTGTGGCCGCTCCCTGGCCACCTACGAACTGATCTACGAAACCTATGGCACCCTCAACAGCACCGCCAGCAACGCCGTGCTGATCTGCCATGCGCTGTCCGGCCATCACCATGCCGCCGGCTACCATGCGCCTACCGACCGCAAGCCGGGCTGGTGGGACAGCTGCATTGGCCCGGGCAAGCCGATCGACACCAACCGCTTCTTCGTGGTCAGCCTGAACAACCTCGGCGGCTGCAACGGCAGCACTGGCCCCAGCAGCATCAACCCGGCCACCGGCAAACCCTACGGCGCCGACTTCCCGGTACTGACCGTGGAAGACTGGGTACACAGCCAGGCGCGCCTGGCCGATCGCCTGGGCATCGGGCAATGGGCAGCGGTGGTCGGTGGCAGCCTGGGCGGCATGCAGGCGCTGCAGTGGACCATCAGCTACCCGGACCGCGTTCGCCATTGCGTGGACATCGCCTCGGCGCCCAAGCTCTCGGCGCAGAACATCGCCTTCAACGAAGTGGCACGCCAGGCCATCCTCACCGACCCGGAGTTCCATGGCGGCTCGTTCCAGGACCAGGGCGTGATCCCCAAGCGCGGCCTGATGCTGGCACGCATGGTCGGGCATATCACCTACCTGTCCGACGACTCCATGGGTGAGAAATTCGGCCGCGAGCTCAAGAGCGACAAGCTCAACTACGACTTTCACAGCGTCGAGTTCCAGGTCGAGAGCTACCTGCGCTACCAGGGCGAGGAGTTCTCCGGCCGCTTCGACGCCAACACCTACCTGCTGATGACCAAGGCCCTGGACTACTACGACCCGGCCGCAGCCCATGGCGGCGACCTGGCCGCCACCCTGGCCCACGTCACGGCGGACTACTGCATCATGTCGTTCACCACCGACTGGCGCTTCTCCCCGGCCCGCTCGCGGGAGATCGTCGACGCCCTGATGGCGGCGCGCAAGAACGTCTGCTACCTGGAGATCGATGCACCTTACGGGCACGATGCCTTCCTGATCCCCACACCTCGCTACATGCAGGGTTTCTCGAACTACATGAACCGCATCGCCATCTGAGGACAGCATGAGAGCCGACCTGGAAATCATCCACGACTGGATCCCCGCCGGCAGCCGGGTACTGGACCTTGGCTGCGGCAATGGCGAGCTGCTGGCCTCGTTGCGCGAGCGCAAGCACGTCACCGGCTATGGCCTGGAGATCGACCCCGACAACATCGCCGCCTGCGTGGCCAAGGGCGTCAACGTGATCGAGCAGGACCTGGACAAGGGCCTGGGCAACTTCGCCAGCAACAGCTTCGACGTGGTGGTCATGACCCAGGCCCTGCAAGCCGTGGAGTACCCCGACCGCATTCTCGACGAGATGCTGCGGGTGGGCCGCGAGTGCATCATCACCTTCCCCAACTTCGGCCACTGGCGCTGCCGCTGGTACCTGGCGACCAAAGGCCGCATGCCGGTCTCGGACTTCATGCCGTATACCTGGTACAACACCCCGAACATCCACTTCTGCACCTTCGCCGACTTCGAGCAGTTGTGCCACGAGCGCCAGGCCAAGGTCCTCGACCGGCTGGCGGTCGACCATCTGCACCGCAACGGGTGGGCCGGCCGGCTTTGGCCTAATCTTCTAGGGGAGATCGGCATCTATCGGGTCAGCAGCCCGGGCCTGCAGGAACATCAGGTCGCGGTCTGAGCACACGATCGCGGGGCCGGCTTCGCGCTGCCCCATCAATCTGGAGGAACCGCACCATGCGTCGTCTAGCTCTTTTCCTGATCAGCCTGTGCCTGGCGCTGCCGGTCCTGGCTGCCGATGCCGCCAAGCCCGAGCGCAAGGAAGTCTTCGGCGACGTGACGGTCCACTACAGCGCCTTCACCTCGAGCATGCTGCAACCCGAGGTGGCCGCTGCCACGGGCCTGACCCGCAGCAAGAACCAGGGCGTGCTCAACATCACCGTGCTCAAGGGCGGCAAGCCGGGCATGGCGGTGGTCAGCGGCACGGTGCGAGACCTCACGGGGCGCAGCAGCGCGCTGTCGTTCAAGCAGATCACCGACCAGGGCGCGGTGTACTACATCGCCCAGTTCAAGATCGACCAGTCGGAAACCCTGACCTTCGACGTGAATGTCGAAACCGGCGGCGTCAGTCACAAACTCAGCTTCAACCAGGAAGTGTTCCCAGGCGAATGATGAATTTCCAGCAACTCGTATTGGCCAGCCATAACGCCGGCAAACTCAAGGAACTCCAGGCCATGCTCGGTACCTCCGTGCACCTGCGCTCGATCGGCGAGTTCAGCCAGGTGGAGCCGGAGGAGACCGGCCTGTCGTTCGTCGAGAACGCCATCCTCAAGGCGCGCAACGCCTCGCGCATCTCCGGCCTGCCGGCCCTGGCCGATGATTCGGGGCTGGCGGTGGATCACCTTGGCGGCGCGCCGGGCATCTATTCGGCGCGCTATGCCGATGGCAAGGGCGACGCGGCGAACAATGCCAAGCTGCTCGAGGCCCTGAAGGACGTGCCGGCCGAACAGCGCGGGGCACAGTTCGTCTGTGTCCTGGCCCTGGTGCGCCATGCCGAGGATCCACTGCCGATCCTCTGCGAAGGCCTGTGGCATGGCCGCATCCTGTTCGAAGCCAGTGGCGAGCACGGCTTCGGCTACGACCCGTTGTTCTGGGTACCGGAGCGCAATTGCTCCAGCGCCGACCTGGCCCCCGTCGACAAGAACCAGCTCAGCCACCGCGCCCGCGCCATGGCCCTGCTGCGTCAGCGCCTGGGCCTGGCATGACCGACAAGCCGTCCATCCAGCTGCTCCACCCCGGGGCGGCTGGTTCCGGCCTGCCAGCGCCACACCTGGCACTGCCGGAACTCCCGCCATTGGCGTTGTACATCCATATCCCCTGGTGCGTGCGCAAGTGTCCCTATTGCGACTTCAACTCTCACCAGGCAGGCCCCGACCTGCCGGAAGAAGCCTACGTCGACGCCCTGCTCGCCGACCTCGACCAGGAACTGCCCGCCGTGCAGGGGCGCCCGATCCGTTCGATCTTCTTCGGGGGTGGCACGCCGAGCCTGTTCAGCGCACATGCGCTGGGTCGCCTGCTGCGCGGCGTGGAGCAGCGCACGCCGTTCGCGCCTGACATCGAGATCACCCTGGAAGCCAACCCCGGGACGTTCGAGCAGGACAAGTTCAAGGCATACCGGCAGACCGGGATCAACCGGCTGTCCATCGGCGTGCAGAGTTTCCAGCCGGCGAAACTGGAAAAGCTCGGGCGCATCCACAACGGTGACGAGGCCGTGCGTGCCGCCGGCATGGCACGCGCCGCGGGCTTCGACAACTTCAACATGGACCTGATGCACGGCCTGCCCGACCAGTCGCTGGACGACGCCCTGGGCGACTTGCGCCAGGCCATCGACCTGGGGCCGACCCACCTGTCGTGGTACCAGTTGACCCTGGAGCCCAACACGGTGTTCTGGAGCCAGCCACCGGAGCTGCCCGAAGACGACATCCTCTGGGATATCCAGGAGGCGGGCCAGGCCCTGATGGCCGCCCAGGGCTACCAGCAGTACGAAGTATCGGCCTATGCCCAGCCGGGCCGCGCCGCACAGCACAACCTCAACTACTGGCGCTTCGGCGACTTCATCGGCATCGGCGCGGGGGCCCATGGCAAGCTGTCGTTCCCGGATGGGCGCATCCTGCGCACCTGGAAGACTCGCCTGCCCAAGGACTACCTGAACCCGGCCAAGCCGTTCAAGGCCGGCGAGAAGCTGCTGCCAGCCGACGAGCTGCCCTTCGAGTTCCTGATGAACGCCCTGCGCCTGACCCAAGGCGTGGAAGCCGAGCTTTTCACCCTGCGCACCGGCCTGCCGCTGGAGCAACTCGCCGAGGCGCGCCGCGAGGCCGAACGAAAGGGCCTTTTGCAGGTCGAACCGGATCGACTGGCGGCAACGCCGCGAGGCCAGCTGTTCCTCAATGACCTGTTGCAGTATTTCTTGACCTGAGGATGACCCATGGACCTGGTACTTGACCTGCTCGCGACCGTTTCTCGCTGGAGCCGCAGCAACCTCTCGGAGATCTCCCTGGCCCTGGTAGGCTGCCTGCTGGTGCTGTTCGGCACCGATATCAAGGGCTGGGTGGAACAGCGCCTGGGCGGCCTGGCTGGCGCCTTGCGCGTGCCATTCATGGCCCTGCTGGTGATGATCGGCAGCGGTGCGGCGCTGATCTATGCAACGCCTTGGGTGGTGAAGGGGCTGAGCCAGTTCAACAACTATGCCCTGGCGCCGGTGCTGCTGGTGGTGCTGGTGTTGATCGGCGTGGTGGCCGATCGGCGGGGGTGATCCTAAAAGCCGCCCTGGAATACCAGGGCGGCCTCTCCACGCCGACTATCCCCTAGAGGGAATCGTCGAAGTGATCACGCATGAAATCCCGCGCGGTCTTGAGCACAGTCAGGACCCGAATGAGCTTCCACACGCGGCTCAGCGTATCAAGCAAACGCTTCATATGCCTTGGCCTCCGTGTTGGCTGGGCCAATCTTCCAGCATCTAGCCGGTACGTCGATGCTTTCGGAATCCATGTGATTGATTTCCAGTGAAGTGGCCAGGTTGATGGCCCTTCGAAGAAAATCACCGGCACGGTTCTCAGGCCGTGTCGAAGGGGCTAGACAGCAAAATCCTTCGCCTACCCAGCCCTTTCATTGGATCCACTCACATGAGAGCAGGGGCGATAATACGCGGAACTGCTTTGCCTGAAGGCAATTAACTACTGCTGGATATGTCAACTCAATTGACGCCCCACTCGATGCTTTCTATCATCGACGCTGTGATTGATTTCCAGTGAAGCATCCGCATTGACGGCCTCTCAATCCGTCATTGCAAAAAAAACCGCCCTTTCAAAGGCGGTTTTTTTATTTCAGGATGACTCCAGTACCGCACTTTGCTGGACTACGCCACAGCCATATACAGCAGGTTTATCAATGACTTAGGCGAGTTCAAGATATGCCGGTGCTTTCTGATACTTGACCCGGCTTCCCTTCTACTGGCTCCTACGAGGCTCCTGGGAATCGGGTCTTTCCGAGGAGTCATCATGGCTAAGATCAAGCTCACCAAGTCCGCAGTAGATGCGGCACAACCCCAAGCGCAAGCCATCGAGCTGCGCGACACCCTTGTTCCCGGCTTCCTGTGCAAGATTACGCCGGTCGGTCGCAAGGTGTTCATGCTCCAGTACCGAACGAACGCCGGCGAGCGACGCAAGCCGGCCCTGGGCCTGTTCGGCGAGCTGACCGTTGAACAGGCCCGCTCGCTGGCGCAGGAATGGCTGGCCCAGGTGCGCCGGGGCGGCGATCCGGCAGCGGACAAGGCCGAGGCACGCCAGGCACCCACTGTTGAGGAGTTGTGCAAGAGGTTCATGGAGGACTACTCCAAGAAGCGCAACAAGCCCAGCACCCGAGTCGGCTATCAAGGCGTCATCGACCGCTGCATCATCCCGCTGCTGGGCCGCAAGAAGGTTCACGACGTGAAGCGGCCGGACGTTGCCGGGCTGATGGAGAAGCTTTCATACAAGCAGACCGAGGCGAACAAGGCGTTCAGCATCCTGCGCAAGATGTTCAACATGGCGGAGGTGTGGGGCTATCGGCCAGACGGCACCAATCCTTGCCGCCATGTCCCGATGTTCCCTGCCGGCAAGTCCACCCATCTCATCAGCGACGACGACATGGGCAAGCTGTTCCGGCAGCTCGACAAGATCGAGGTCGAAGGGCTTGAGAACTACGTCATCCCTCTGGCGATTCGCCTGCAATTCGAGTTCGCCGCCCGCCGCTCCGAAATCGTCACGCTCGAATGGGAATGGGTCGATCTGGAGAATCGGCGCGTCGTCTGGCCTGACAGCAAGACCGGCGGCATGTCCAAGCCCATGAGCGAGGAAGCCTACCGGCTGCTTTCGACGGCACCGAGACAGGAAGGCAATCCCTATGTGCTGCCGTCGCCACGCCATCCGGCGCAGCACCTGACCACAGGCGAATATTACGGCGGCTGGTGCCGCGTGCTCAAGGCGGCGGGCGCGACGCACGTGGGGACGCATGGCATCCGCCATCGCTCTGCTACCGACATTGCCAATTCAGGTATCCCGGTCAAGGTCGGCATGGCGCTGACGGCGCACAAGACCGTCGTGATGTTCATGCGCTATGTCCACACCGAGGACGATCCAGTGCGCGAGGCGGCCGAACTGGTGGCGAACCGGCGCAAGGCGATTACCGGCGCCAAGCAGCCTCCTGCGGAGGCGACAGCATGACCAGGCGCCGGTCATCTGTGGTATCGCCCGTAGCGCCGTCGGCGCTGCTGGGCGACATTCGGGCACTGATCGAGGCGGCGCGTAAGCACGCCGCCTCGACGGTGAATAGCGAGCTGACGATGCTCTACTGGCGCATCGGCCAGCGCATCCACACGCAGGTCTTGGACGGGCGCCGGGGCGCTTATGGCAAGGAAGTCCTGCCTACCCTGGCGGCGCAGTTGGTGAAGGAGTACGGCAGCAGCTTTGCCGAGCAGAACCTGCGCCGTATGGTGCAGTTCGCGGCCACCTTCCCCGACGAGAAGATTCTCGTATCACTGATACGAGAATTGAGCTGGACGCACTTCATCGCCCTGATCCCGCTGAAAGACCCACTCCAGCGGGACTACTACGCGCAGATGGCGAGCGCCGAACGCTGGAGCGTGCGGACGCTGCGCGAGCGCATCGACTCGATGCTGTACGAGCGCACGGTACTGTCCCAAAAGCCGGGCGAGACGATCGCGCAGGAGCTGGCGACGATGCGCGATGCGCAGCGCATGTCGCCCGCCCTGGTCATGCGTGACCCGTACATCCTCGACTTCCTGGGACTGCGGGACACATGGCAGGAAGGCGACTTGGAGGCGGCGATCATCCGCGAAATGGAATCCTTCCTGTTGGAGCTGGGCGCAGGTTTCAGCTTCGTTGCCCGGCAGAAGCGCATCCAAATTGACGGCGAAGATTTCCACCTTGACTTGCTGTTCTACAACCGCAAACTGCGGCGGCTGGTGGCAGTGGAGTTGAAGGTCGGCGAGTTCAAGGCGGCTTTCAAGGGTCAGATGGAGCTATACCTTCGCTGGCTGGACAAGCACGAACGGGAGCCGGAGGAAGCCTCGCCGCTGGGAATCATCCTTTGCACCGGCAAAAAGCGCGAGCAGATCGAATTGCTGGAGCTGGACAAGTCGGGCATCCACGTTGCCGAGTATCTGACCGCCTTGCCGCCGAGGGGCGTGCTGGTGGAGCGGCTGCAACAGGCAACGCAGCGGGCGCAGTTGCAGATCGAGCAGCGCAAGACCGACAACGAGTAGTCCTGTCCCAAGCAGTCGGGCGTCCCGGCGTGCCGCCGTCGGGTTCACGGGCTGCGCCCCGCGCTTCGTGCCGAATCGCGGCCATCCGGCTTTGACCCCTGACGCCTCCGGCCCTCTCGGGCCTGCGTGCTCCGCTTGCCCCAAAAGCCGACTGTGTGCAGTGGGCGGGTGTGGGCGGTCTTGCTGTTCCCTTCACCGTATCACGGCGTTCTCGCCGTCAAGGGCGGCGCGTGCCATGCACGCTTGCGTCCTGGCGGCCGTCTGCGACCCCTGACTGCTTGCGCTGCGCCGTGCTGGCCACGGTTCCGGGCAATTCCGCCCGAGCAACCGGAGCACGATCATGTCGCAACTGTCCTTTTCCTCGTTCGATGCCTCGCTGATGGTGCGCGATGCACAGGGCCGCTACCTGCTGGCGACGGCCGACCAAATTCTGGAGGCCGCACGCCAGGCCATCGAGTACAAGATGCAGCGCGGTGCGTCGTTCAGTTCGCCGGTGGCGGTCAAGGAGTACCTGAGCGCCAAGTTGGCTGGTTTCGAGCATGAAGTCTTCGCTGTGCTGTTCTTGGATACGCAGCATCGCCTGATCGAATACAGCGAGCTTTTCCGAGGCACCATCGACAGTGCATCGGTGTATCCACGCGAGCTGGTCAAGGAGGCGCTGCGGCTCAATGCGGCAGCGGTCATCGTTTCGCACAACCATCCGAGCGGCAACCCCGAACCGAGCGGCGCCGACAAGGTACTGACCCAGCGGCTCAGGGAGGCGCTGGCGCTGGTGGATGTCCGCACGCTGGATCACATCATCGTGGCGGGTGGCAGCACCATATCCTTCGCCGAACGCGGTCTGATTTGACCGAGGGGGCTTCGGCCCCCTTTTTGCTGCGATGGCGGCTCTCAGATCGCTGCTTGATTGACGCGCCGGCTCAGGGCTTCGGCGCTTTCCTTGCGTTCGCTGTAGCGATCTACCAGATATGGCGCCACGTCGCGCGTGAGCAGCGTGAACTTCATCAGCTCTTCCATCACATCCACGATGCGGTCGTAATAGGCCGAGGGCTTCATGCGTCCCGCTTCATCGAACTCCTGGTATGCCTTGGCGACCGAAGACTGGTTTGGGACGGTCAGCATCCGCATCCAGCGGCCCAACACGCGCATCTGGTTAACGGCGTTGAAGGACTGCGATCCACCCGACACCTGCATCACCGCCAACGTCTTGCCCTGTGTCGGGCGCACCGCGCCGACCGACAGAGGAATCCAGTCGATTTGGGTCTTCATCAAGCCGGTCATGGCACCGTGGCGCTCGGGCGAACTCCACACCATGCTTTCGGCCCATTGCACCAGTTCGTGCAGTTCCCTGACCTTTGGGTGATCGTGAGGCGCGTCATCCACCAGCGGCAGGCCCGAGGGGTTGAACATCCGTGTCTCACCGCCGAGCGCGCTCAGGATGCGTGCCGCTTCTTCGGCAGCCAGGCGGCTGAACGAGCGTTCGCGCAGCGAGCCGTAAAGCAGCAGGAAGCGCGGCGCGTGGGTGGCACGCTCGGGTGCCATCAACCGCTGGGCATCGGGTTGCTGGAACAGCGCGGTGTCGATATTGGGTAGGTCGATTCTGGATTCAGACACGGCGGCCTTCCGCATTCACGACGGCTTCGCCGTCTTCCTTGCTGAATGCACCGCGCTGCGGCTGGGGCAGGATGCCCAGCACCGCTTCCGAAGGTCTGCACAGCAGTGTGCCCAACGGCGTGACCACGATGGGGCGGTTGATGAGGATGGGGTGCTGGAGCATGAAGTCGATTAAATGTTCGTCGCTCCATTTGGAATCATCCAGGCCCAATTCCGCATAAGGTGTGCCTTTCTCGCGCAGCACCGCACGCACTGGCACGCCCATCGCGGCGATCAGCGTTTTCAGCGTCTCGCGGTCGGGCGGTGTTTTCAAGTATTCGATAATGGTCGGCTCTTCGCCGCTGTTGCGAATCAAGCCCAGCACGTTGCGCGACGTACCGCAGTCGGGGTTGTGATAGATGGTGATCTGGCTCATGCCATTGCCTCGGTTCAGGGATTCGTGGGGTTGGCGGAATACATGCTGGCGCCCTTGAGCCGCCACCGGCGGCCCAACCGCAAGGCGACATGCACCAGCAGGATGAGCACCGGCACTTCCACCAGCGGCCCGATCACCGTGGTGAAGGCGACAGGCGAAGCCAGGCCGAACGACGCGATAGCCACGGCGATGGCCAACTCGAAGTTGTTGCCTGCGGCAGTGAAGGCGATGGCGGTGGTGCGTGGGTAGTCGGCTTGGATCAGCCGGCCCATGAAGAAACTGATGAGGAACTGGATCACGAAGTAGAGTGTCAGCGGCACGGCAATCTTTAGCGCGTCCATCGGCAGGCGCACCACGTCGGCACCTTTGAGGCTAAACATGGCCACGATGGTGAACAGTAGCGCCGCCAGCGTGATGGGACTGATCCGCGGCAGGAATGCACGCTCGTACCAGTCCTGGCCCTTGCGTCGAATCAGCGAGCGCCGGGTCAGGTAGCCGGCCAGGAACGGGATGCCCAGGTAAATCAGTACCGCCTCGGTGATCGTCCAAAAGCCCACGTCGATGACGCTGCCTTGCAGGCCGAACACAGGCGGCAGCACCGAAAGGAAGAACCAGGCATAGGTCGAGAAGAACAGGATCTGGAAGATCGAATTGAAGGCGACCAGGCCCGCGACGTACTGGTTATCACCACGCGCCAACTGGTTCCACACAAGCACCATAGCAATGCAGCGTGCCAGTCCAATCAGGATCAGGCCGGTCATGTATTCCGGCTGGTCGCGTAGGAAAATCACCGCCAGCACGAACATCAGCACCGGCCCGATGATCCAGTTCTGCACCAGTGACAGCAGCAGCACGCGCCGGTCGGCGAAGACCTCGTGTAGCGTCTCGTAGCGCACCTTGGCCAGCGGCGGGTACATCATCAGGATCAGGCCGATGGCGATCGGGACGTTGGTCGTGCCGATCGAGAGCGCATTGAGCGCATCGGGCAAGCCGTCGAAGAACGTGCCCAATGCAACACCCAGCGCCATCGCGGCGAAAATCCAGACGGTGAGATAGCGATCCAGGAAGGACAGGCGCGATGGCGTGTTCAGCATCGAATGCCCGCTTTGGGGGCTGTCGTGATTCATGAGGTTTTCCTGTTTGCCAAAGCCCGCAGACGCTCCACTCCCACCGGCTCTTCGGTCAGAAGCGGCACGACAGCATGGCGTCGGGCATGTTGTGTGGCCACGGCGTCGATTTCCCGCAACTCGTTGCGTGCACGCTGGCGCAGCAGCGGGGAATGCGGATGTGCGGCCGCCACGCTGTTGTTAACGATCCAGGCCCACGGCTCGATGCCCGCGCGGCGCAGGTCGTCTTGCAGGTTGGCCGCTTCCAGCACGGGCGTGGTTTCGGCCAGGGTGACAATGAGCACCTTGGTCTGCTTCGGGTCTTGCAACTGCATCATCGGCGTCGTGAAGTGAACGCCCGTCTCACCCATCTGCCGGGCGATGTCGCGGTGGTATGCGCCGGTGGCGTCGAGCAGCAGCAAGGTGTGGCCCGTGGGCGCGGTGTCCATCACCACGAACTTTCTGCCCCCTTCACGGATGGCACGGGAGAATGCCTGGAACACCGCGATTTCCTCGGTGCAGGGCGAGCGCAGGTCTTCTTCCAGCAAGGCGCGGCCTTCGGCATCGAGCTGCACGCCCTTGGTGTCCATCACATGCTGGCGATAGCGTGCCGTGGCTTCCTGGGGGTCAATGCGGCTGAGAGCCAGATTGGGAAGCGAACCTTCCAGCGTGTCGGCCAGATGTGCAGCCGGGTCGGAGGTAGTGAGATGCACGGGCAGGCCCCGGCCCGCCAGCTCCACGGCAATGGCGGCGGCCAGCGTGGTCTTGCCCACGCCGCCTTTGCCCATCACCATGACCAGACCGTGCCCATCGGCAGCGACTTCATCGACCAGGGCGGACAAGTCCGGTGCATTGATCTGGTCGGGCAGCTCGATGGCATCGGCGCCATACGTGGCGTCGGTATCGACCAGCAGGTGGCGCAGAGCGTCGAGGCCCACGAGGTTGAACGGCTTGAGCGCGATCTGATCCCGAGGCAACGCCTGGAGGACAGACGGAATGGCGGCCAGCGTAGCCTGCTCTTTTTCGTAGATGGCAGCGGCAAGCGTATCGGTTTCGGCCTCGCTGGCAGGAAATACGCCGTTGATGACCAGGTGTTGCTGTGACAGGCCGATAGCGGCCAGTTCTTCATGGGTGCGGGCCGCCTCGCGCAGCGTGGGGCGCTGCGCACGGGCAACCAGCACGAGGCGAGTACGCAAGGGATCAGCCAACGCCTCTACCGCAGCCTTGTACTGACTGCGCTGTTTTTCCAGGCCCGCCAGCGGCCCCAGGCACGACGCATCGCCTTTGCCTGCTTCCAGAAAGCCACTCCATGCGCCCGGCAGTTGCAGCAGGCGGATGGTGTGGCCGGTAGGGGCTGTGTCGAAAATGATGTGCGCGTAATCCTGCGTCAGCGCCGCATCGGTCAGCAGGGCCGTGAACTCATCGAAGGCGGCGATTTCCGTGGTGCAGGCACCCGACAGGGATTCTTCGATGCCATCCACTACCGCATCGGGCAACACGCCTCGCACTGGGCCGACTATGCGGTCACGGTACGCTTGCGCGGCTGCCTGCGGGTCGATTTCCAGTGCCCATAGATTCGGCACGGCGGCAATCGTCGTGATGTGGTTTCCGATGCGTTCGCCGAAAACCTGCCCCACGTTGGAAGCCGGGTCGGTACTGACGAGCAGCACACGCTTGCCCTGGGTCGCCAGTTGCACGGCCGTTGCGCAGGCGATGGAGGTCTTGCCGACGCCCCCTTTGCCGGTGAAAAACAGGAAGCGAGGCGGCTGGGTCAGGAAGTGCATGGGATCTCCTTGTTCAGCAGCAGCGGCCGCCAGAGCAGCAGGCGTTTTGGGCTGGCGAGGCTTCGGGCGCCTCGATGCCAGCCCAGCGGGTCAATTCGCTTCGGCTGGGGTAGCGACCGGCCAAGGCCACCTCACCATCGACCAGAACCAGGGGCAGCGCCTCTTGGCCCGAGCGTTGTAAAAAGCCTTTCACTGTCGGGTTTTCGGCGAAAGCGAGGGGTTGCTGTGCCAGGTTGAAGCGTTCGACCTGAGCACCGTGTTGCTTGGCCCAATCCACATCGGCGGCGAAGTTCACCAAGTTTTGATCCACTTCAACGCCACATACGCCGGTGCTGCAACACAGCGCCGGGTCGAAAATCTGGATGTTTGGCATGGGGTGTCCTTTCAAATTGGTTGTTGATGAAATGACGCTCTTCACTCTTGGCCGATGTTTCGCAACTCGCGTTGCAGCGACATGGCGTCCAGGCGTTGCAGTGGCAGCGAGAGAAACAGCTCGATGCGGCGGCGCAAGATCAGCGCGGCATCCTTGAACGCTTTGAGTCGTTGTTCTTCGCTGCCTTCGACGGCTGCCGGATCGGGCACGCCCCAGTGAGCCGATACCGGCTTGCCCGGCCAAAACGGGCACGCCTCGCCGGCGGCGTTGTCGCAGACGGTAAAAATGAAGTCGAACACCGGCGCCCCCGGCGCTACGAACTCATCCCAGCTTTTGCTGCGGTAGCCAGTCGTTGGCATGTGCAGCCGCTCCAGCGTGGCGAGCGCCAGCGGATGCACTTCGCCCTTGGGCTGGCTACCTGCCGAGTACGCCCGAAAGCGCCCTTGGCCCAGTTTGTTGAGGATGCCTTCGGCGAGGATGGAGCGTGCGGAATTGCCCGTGCAGATGAACAGTGCGTTGTATGCGGCCTCTGTGGTCATGGTGTGCTTTCTCAACAGCAGGAAGAACGGGGGCTTGCTGTGCAGCAAGCCGGTGCGATGATCGGTGTCGTGACTGAGGCCGCTTCATGGAAGACCGGGATGCTGCCTAACGTGTGGAAGTGCTCCCAGGCAATACCCTGCGGATCGGTGACCCAATGCTTCTCGCTGCGTGCGTAGCAGCAGGTGGTCGTGCCTTCGTCGAGCAACTCCATGTCGGCGGCTTGTGCACGGATTTTCAGGGCGGCCAGTTCCTCGGCGTCGTCGGTCTGGATACCCAGGTGGTCGATGCCCGGCTTGCTGCCGCGCGTGGAGATGGCGAAGTTGACCGGCGGGTCTTCGAGCATCCACTTCGCGTAGTCGCCTTCGACGCGCGCAGGCTGCGCCGCGAATAGTTGGGAATAGAAGCCGATGCTGCGGTTCAAGTCATCGACGTGCAGGTGGACGTGGAAGCGCTTCATGGAGAGTTCCTTTCAGCAGGAGGCACAGGTGGAGGGAGATTCAGTGACTTCGCATACGCCGCCCTGGCAGCAGTGCTCGGTCATGTAGCCAAGCAGACTATTCATCTGCGCGAAGTCGGCGCGATAGATCAGGTTGCGCCCTTGCTGTTCGATGGTGACGAGGCCAGCGTGAGCCAGCTCCTTCAGATGGAAGGACAGAGAGTTGCGGGCCACGTCGAGCTGGTCGGCCAAGACGCTGGGCGTCAGCCCCTCGGGGCCTGCGACGACCAAGGCGCGGAACACGCGCAGGCGTTGGGTGTGGGCCAGGGCACCGAGGGCGGAAACAGCTTGATCTTCGTTCATGGTTCGATAATACAACATTTATTGAATCATTGTGCAAGAAACCAGCAAACAGAACCTCGTAGCGCCCCGGCGTGCCGCCATCGGGTTCGCGGGCTGTGTCCCGCGCTTCGTGTCGAATCACGGCCATCCGGCTATGCCCCCTGGCGCCTCCGACCTGGGTGCTCTGCTCGCCTAAAACCGACGCATATGGAGGTGTAAGGGAGGCGGTCTTGCTGTTCCCTTCATCGTGCCACGGCGTGCTCGCCGTCAAGGGCTGCGTGCCGATGGCGCTTGCGTCCTGGCGGCCGTCGTTGACCCCTGACTGCTTGCGCTGCGCCGTGCCCCGGAAGGGTCGGGCAATTCCGCCCGGCAACCCTTCAGGAGTTCACCATGAACAACGCACTCATCACTGACGAGCAGCGCGTCGTGCTGCTGGCCAACGGCCGCGAATCGCTGGAGAACCCGGACTTCGATCCGGCGCCCGTGGTCAAGCTGTTCACGCCGGATGGCGGCGCGACCTGGCTGCTGACCGAGATTGATCCCGACGACCACGACCACGCCTTTGGTCTTTGCGACCTGGGCTTGGGGATGCCGGAAATCGGCTGGGTCAGCTTGGGCGAACTGGCGACGGTGCGCGGCGGGCTGGGCCTGCCGATCGAGCGCGACCTGTCTTTCCGAGCCGAGAAGCGGTTGAGCGCCTACGCACGCGATGCGCGGCTGGCCGGGCGGATCGCTGTCTGACTCGGCCCTGGAAGCGCCGCAAGGCGCTCCTTGTGCTTTCTCAACCTTTGCAGGAGATCCATGCCATGAGCAGCCATCACGACTACATCATCGAAATCACGGCGCAACACGATGCGCTCAAGCCGTTCGCGCCGGAGAACGGACAACCCTTACGCTTCAAGATCGGCGACGCGGTGATCTACACCAACGAGTTTGGTGCGCAGTTCCGGCGCCGCGTCACCGGGTTCTACCAGCCTACCGAGCCTTCGGGGCTGTATGCGCGTGGCAGGCGCTACTACCTGAACTCGACTTCGCCTTGGATGCCGGTTGCGGAATCCAGCCTGTGTCCTGACGACTCGGCGTGATGCCTTCGCGCCCCTGACGGGGCGCTGCGCTTGCCTCCAGGGGAAAGCCCTCCGGGCCATCCCCGCCGCGCGATGCTTGGCGCCCCTCAAAGACCGCCGAACCGGCTACGCGGGATCGGCCAGACCGCAGCAATCACCGGCACAACTGGCTCTGCTTCCCGATGCTTGGCGAATGAGCTTGTGCATCGAGCTTTGAAATCCGGGCGTCCCCGGCCAAGAAACATGGCCGGTCGCGCTGTCGTGCTGCGCATCGAACCCCCTGCGGGGTTTCGCCCCTGACGGGCTTCCATCGTTCCCTCGCTCCGCTCGGCTGACGCCTCCGGCCCGGCTTCCAGCTTCGGGCCTGCGCGCTTCGCTTGCCGTGCGGTTCGGCACACAGGGAAGGCCGTTGCCTTGTCCAGCCGTCTCCCCTGACTTCATCACCTTGTCCGCGACTGTAGCCCGCGCCCGTGCGCCGTCAAGGCGCGCAGGGCCGTGTCCTCGGCTTCGCCTGCGGGCCGCACCAACCCTGCGCTTGCCTCCTTGACGGCACCCGTTCGCGCGCTCCTGACCGTCGCGGGCGATGAACTCAGGAAAGACGGTGGCAACAGGGCCAACCGGGTTCCTCGTGCCAACCGCACCGAACAGCCGAAAGGCTGGGCTCCGAATCTAGGAATCCGGTGTGCGGTTTGAACAGCAAACCCTTTTCGTCAGGAGAAAGACCATGCAACTCGCATCCCGTTTCGCTTCCCGTTCCCCGTCGCTGCGCAGCGACTACCCGCTGTCCGATGACCAGATTCGCCGCGTGGCCCCGTCCATCTTCGCGGATGCCCCACACGAGAGCCGTTCCGAGCGGTACAGCTACATCCCCACCGCCACGGTGCTGACCGAGCTTCGCAAGGAGGGGTTTCAACCCTTCATGGTGACGCAGACCCGCGTGCGCGATGAAGGCCGCCGCGAGCACACCAAACACATGATTCGCCTGCGCCACGCCAGCCAGATCAACGGCGCGGAAGCTAATGAAATCGTGTTGCTGAACTCGCACGACGGCACCAGCAGCTATCAGATGCTGGCCGGGATGTTCCGGTTCGTGTGCAGCAATGGCCTTGTGTGCGGCGACACCGTGGCGGATGTGCGCGTACCCCACAAAGGCGACGTGGCCGGGCACGTCATCGAAGGCGCTTTCGAGGTGTTGAGCGGCTTTGAGCGAGTGAAGGAATCCCGTGACCTGATGCGCAGCATCACGCTGGACGAAGGCGAGGCCGAAGTGTTCGCCCGCGCTGCGCTGTCGCTCAAGTACGACGATCCCGACAAGCCTGCACCCATCACCGAATCGCAAATCCTGATGCCGCGCCGGTTCGACGACCGCCGCCCGGACTTGTGGAGCGTGTTCAACCGCACGCAGGAGAACCTGACCAAAGGCGGATTGCATGGCCGCAGCGCCAACGGACGCCGCCAACGTACCCGCCCCGTGCAGGGCATTGATTCCGATGTGCGCCTGAACCGCGCCCTGTGGCTGCTGGCCGATGGCCTGCGCCAGTTGAAAGCCTGATTCCCCACGCGGCAGGGGCAGGCAGCAGCCCTTGCCGCTTCTTTCGCTGCTGCATTTCCTAACCGCAAGGAGTTATCACCATGAACGCCATCACCCAAACCGAAGCCCGCGCCGTCAATACCGCCGCAGCTATCCCGCTGGAAGCCGCCGACCCGACCAAGAACCTGATTCTGGTTCCGCTGTCGCGGCTGGTGCTGCGCCCCACCGGCCGCAACGTGCGCAAGACCCCGCGCATGTCCATCCCCGAACTGGCCGCATCCATCCAACGTGTCGGCTTGCTGCAAAACCTGATCGTGATTGCATCCGCCGATGGCGAGCATTACGAAGTCGTGGCCGGTGGCCGTCGCCTCGCCGCCTTGAAGCTGCTGGCAAAGAAGCATCGCATCAGCAAGGAATGGGAAGTGCCTTGCCTGCTGGTGGCCGATGGCACCGCCCGCACGGCCAGCCTCACCGAAAACGTGCAGCGCGAGGCCATGCACCCGGCAGACCAGTTTGAAGCCTTCGCCGCGCTGGTGGCCGAAGGCCGGCCCATCGAGGACATTGCAGCAGATTTCAGCGTTACGCCGCTGGTGGTGCAGCGCCGCTTGAAACTCGCCAACGTGTCACCGCGATTGATGGCCGACTATCGCGCCGATGCCGTGAGCCTTGACCAGTTGATGGCCCTTGCCATCACCGACGATCACGCCGCGCAGGAAGCCGCGTTCTACGATGCCCCGCAATGGCAGCGCCATCCCTCGCACTTGCGCGAACGCCTGACCGAACGGGAAATCGACGCCTACCGGCATCCGCTGGTGCGCTTCGTCGGGCTGGACAGCTACGAAGCCGCAGGCGGCGGCATCCGCCGTGACCTGTTCGCCGAAGATGACGCAGGCGTGTATCTGACCGATGCCGCGTTGCTGGAACGGCTGGCGCAAGACCGGCTGGCAGGCATTGCCGCCAATGTTCGCGCCGAAGGTTGGGCATGGGTGGATGCCACGCCGGGAATGACCCATTCCGACCTGCACGCCTTCCAACGCGCACCGAAGGAGCGCCGCGAACCGAACAAGCGCGAAGCCGCACGCATCGAGAAGCTGCAAGCCAAGCTGCACGAACTGGCCGAAGCCGTGGATGCCGCGCTGGACGCCGAGGACGAGGACAAGGCCGACGCGCTGCAAGAGGAAGGCGAAGCCGTGGGCGAGCAATTGCAGGCGCTTGAAGATGGCTTGCAGGACTACAGTCCGAACGTGAAGGCCGCAGCCGGGGCTATCGTCACCATCGACCGCAACGGCGAAACCGTGATTCATCGCGGCCTGATGCGTGAGGCCGAAGCCAAGGCGCTGCGCACGCTGGAACGCTTGCGGCAGGGTTTCGGCGGCGAAGGCGAAGCCGGAAACGACGACGAAGGCGAGGACGACGAACAGCCCAAGATCGCCGCCATGTCTGACCGGCTGGCGCAGCGGTTGAGCGCCCACCGCACCGCCGCGCTGCAAATCGAAGTCGCCCGGCACCCGCAAGCCGCGCTGGCTGCCGTGGTGCATGGCATGGTGCAGACCATCTTGCAGGGCAGCCACTACGGCCACGACCTGCCGCTGGGCGTGAGCTTGAAAGTGCAAGACCGGCTGGAAGGCATGGTCCCGGACTGGCCGGAATCGCCCGCCGCCGTGGCACTGCGCGAACTGCAACAGGTGGCGGGCGAAGCCTTGCCGGAGGACAGCGCCGAACTGTTCGCCGCGCTGCTGGCGAAGCCGCAAGACGAACTGGTGCGGCTGCTGGCCGTATGCGTGGCTTCCACGGTGGACGTGGTGACGCCCCGCGCCACGGTGCAGCAACCCGGCGAGGAATTGGCGCAGGCCGTGGGCCTAGACATGGCCGCATGGTGGCAGCCGACCGCAGAAGGCTATTTCAAGCACGTTCCTAAGGCCGTGATTCTGGATGCCGTGGGCGAGTACGCGCCGCAGCACGTCACCCGGCTGGCGAAGTTGAAGAAGGCCGACATTGCCAGCGAGGCCGAACGGCTGGCCGATGGCACCGGCTGGATGCCCGCCATCTTCAAGGCCGCAGGCCCGCAGGAGGCAGGCCCGGAGCAGGACGCCCCGGAGGACGCCGAGGCAATGGCGGATGAACCCGCCGAGGCGCTGGCCGCTTGATCCGCGCCGAAGGCATGCGCCCCGGCCTCAACCGGGGCGCTTCGCTGGAAGGAGACACCCCCATGACCCGCACCACCATCAGCCGCCCGCGCATGGCGGCGATCTACGCCCCCGGCACGGTACGCGCCCGCCGCTGGCACGGCGATGGCGACGTGCGCGGCTACCGTCCGCCCTTGGGCTGGACGGCCTGCGCCGACCTCACCGACATTCATCCCATCACAGGCCGCGTCTTGCCGCGTGCCGTGTGGTGGCTCATCGAGACGAAGGGATGACGCCAGCGCCGACCCCAGCGTTTTGCTGGGGCCGGTGGACTCAAAAATCCGGGCGCGGCAGTGGCCGCGCCCGGTGTTGAAGGCCAACAGCCCAACGCACTTCGCCGCCCTCATTCCTGGGAGACGGGCCTCAATCACACTCCAGCACGTCGATGATCGGGCAGGAAGCATGTCTACCCCCGGCATCGCACTGCTGCACCAAGCTGGCCAGCGCCTGCCGCATGGCCGCGAGATCGGCCATCTTCTGTTCGATCAGACTCAGCTTGCGCACCGCCAGCGCCCGCGTCTCGCTACAGGCGCACGCCGCGTCGAGAGTCAGCAGGGCGCCCACCTCGTCCAAGGTGAAGCCCAGCGCCTGCGCGCGCTTGATGAACCGTACGCGCTTCACCTGCCCCGGTTCGTAGCGTCGATGACCGCCCTGCGGTTTGGGTGGCTCGTCCAGCAAGCCGCGCCGCTGGTAGTAGCGGATTGTCTCGATGTTCACCCCGGCAGCTTCCGCCAGCCTGCTGATGGTTAGATCGGCTGTCATCAGATTTCCCTTGATTCCGTACCTAGGTACGGAATGTAGAGTAACACTTGGGCAAACAGGTTCATGGGGATCTCTATGGCACAACTCACCGGGAAGGGCTCGTTGATCGCGGGCGTATTGGCCGCCATCGGTGCGTCGGTGTGCTGTGTCGGGCCGCTCGTGCTGCTGACGCTCGGGATCGGCGGCACGTGGGTCGCTGGCCTCACGGCGATGGAGCCGTATCGACCCATTTTTATCGGCCTGACGCTGCTGTTTCTCGGGCTGACCTTCCGCCAGCTCTATCTGGTGCCGCAAGTCTGTGCGCCGGATACGTCATGTGCCGCCCCTCGCACGCGCGCACGCCAACGGCTCGTGTTCTGGATTGTCGCGGCGTTGCTGGTCGGTCTCTTGGCCGTTCCGTGGCTGGCCCCGCTGTTTTACTGAAAGGAGACGCTCATGCGCAAACTGCTGATCGCTTTGCTGGCGGCCTTGCCGCTCGCGGTGCTGGCTGCCACCCCGAAATCCATCACGCTGTCCGTGCAGAACATGACCTGTGCGCTATGCCCGTTGACGGTCAAGAAGTCGCTGGAAAAGGTGTCTGGCGTCAATGCTGTTCACGTCGATTTCGACAAGAAGACGGCCACCGTCACCTATGACGCTGACAAGACCAAGCCAGAAACTTTGACCCAAGCGACAACAAGCGCGGGCTACCCGTCCACTGTGCAGAAGTAGCGCCACCATGAGTATCGTCAATCTCGAATCCGTGCTGACCTGCCCGCGCTGCGGTCATGCCAAGCAGGAAACCATGCCAACGGATGCCTGCCAGTTCTATTACGAGTGCTCGGCCTGTCATACGCTGCTGCGCCCGAAGCCGGGAGATTGTTGTGTGTTCTGTTCCTTTGGCTCGGTGCCATGCCCGCCGATCCAGGAGCAACGCGGGTGCTGCGCAGGTTGAAGCCATAGCGGCCCGAGCTGGCGGCGCTGCTCAAGGCGGCAGCAGCCTGGGGTAGTCCTGATTGGACAAGCCCCCAGGCTCCTGAAAGAACGGCCTGGGCGTGTCGGCGCGATGCGCCGCCGGGCTTTCGGGCTGCGCCCCGTGCCGACTTCGCTGTCACGGCCATTCGGCTTCAATCCCTCACGCCTTCGCGCCTGCGGCGCTGCGCGCTGCGCTTGCCTCCAGGGGAAAGCCCTGCGGGCTATCCCCGCCGCGCGTGGCTTGGCGCCCCTCGGTCCCGCCGAACCGGCCCGGCCAGCGCCCCGCCGCAATGGGCGGGGCGCTGGCGAACACGCTGGCGCTTGCTGCGGCGGGTTGTGCAGTTGCGTGCCGTCCTCAACGCTAGTGGTTCTCGCCCATCACGTCACGAAGGACGGTTCACGGATATCCCGTCCGGCATCGCTATGGAACTTCCACGCCACGCCTCAAGACCGGCGCCGCAAGGTGCGGCAGGGGCGTTCTCGCCTGTCGTCGGGTGGTTGACCTGGCCCACGTCAGCGGGCGAGCCGGAGAAGCCTTCGTGCGGGGATGCCGAGTCGGCCACATCTCCTTTCGGTGCGGTTCGGCCCAAGGCGTCCTTGTGTTGTTATGAATCCTGGCGGGGGCGCGGCTGCGCCTCGGGCTTCATGGCTGCAACCGTCCGGCGAAAACAATTTCCCCTGCGCTGCGCGCATTCCTCGCGGGACAAATTCTTTTCGCCTCCCGGCTCTCCACTGCGTTGCGACCGCAAGCGGTGCAGCCAGCCCGCCCCCCCCCCGCCGGCCGGATCACAACAAGGACGCGATGGGCGCGAACCTTGTTCAACCGAAAGGAGAAATCATTATGGCCAACATCGGCACCTTCACCGCAGACAAAGACGGCTTCACCGGCACGCTTCGCACCCTGACGCTCAGCGTCAAGGTCAAGCTGGTTCCCAACGACAAGGGCAGCAGCGAGAACGCCCCCGACTTCCGCCTCCAGGCCGCCGGCCACGACATCGGCGCGGCGTGGAACAAGACCAGCGAAGCCGGGCGGGAATACAAGTCCGTGACCCTCGACGATCCTTCATTCCCGGCTCCGGTCTATGCTCGCCTGATCGAAGGCGAGGACGGCACGCACGATCTGATCTGGTCACGCAGCAGGCCGCAAGCGGCCTGACGGCTACCCCAAGCACCCCGCCCATTGCGGCGGGGTGCAGCGCTGCTTATCGCAGCACCGAACACGCGGCAGCGGGAAACCGTCAGCTCGCGCCCGATCGTTTCTGGTTCCGGTATTGCCGCAGTCATATTCAGCAGGTTCAATGCCCGTGGAGGCAAATCCAAGATGGCGTGTCGGCGCTGCTAGCACCGCCGGGCTTTCGGGCTGCGCCCCGTGCCGGCAAGCCGTCACGGCCATGCGGCTTCAATCCCTCACGCCTTCGCGCCTGTGGCGCTACGCGCTCCGCTTGCGGACTCCAGTCTTACACGCCGACGCGCGCTACGGCGTGCTGCGCTCTTTCAACACCGCCTCAAGCTCCTGGCGTACCCGCGCCAGCAGCTCATCGGTCTTATCCGTGCTGTCGCCGGCATAGGCCAGTGTCAGCAGCGTGAGCGGATGCACCTCCATGACCTCGCACAGCTCGGTCAGCTTGTGCAGGGTCGGGCTTTTCAAGTCGCGCTCCAGCGAACTCATGTAGGTGCGGCTAGACACGTCCGAAAACGCTTCCTGGCTCAAGCCCCGCGCCTTCCTGACTGTCCGTATCGCCGTCGCCAATGAGTGTTTCGCTGTCACCAACTTGGTTTCCCCATAAAAACCAAGATGACAGTCCATTGCGCCCTATAGGGCTACAATCTATAGTGTTCATTTATGACTGAGAGGCACGCTTTCGTGCTTTTACGGAAATCCGCATATGCGGATTTCCTCAAACCCGTGGAGCCACATCCGTGTCTTTCATGGCCTGCACAATTCCGCTTCTGCGCTTCCGTGCCTGTACGGATTCGACGGCTTACGCCTTCGTGCTTCCGCACGAAAGCACGCATCCATTTCGCCGCTTCCGTGTTTTGGCAGGAAGGCTCCTCCTTGCATCGTCGGATTCGTGGGAATGCCAACCATGACCCAACCGCTCATCACTGCCGAACAGCACGCACAACTGCTCGCCGTTGGCGAGGCGCGCGCCGCCGGCCGGAGCATCGACCCGATGCCCGTGGTGCGGCTATTCACCCCGGACGCGCACGCAACCTGGTTGCTGGCCGCGCTCGATCCTACCGATGGCGATACGGCCTACGGCCTGATCGACCTCGGGATCGGGATGCCCGCCTTGGGAACGGTGAAGCTGTCCGATCTGGCTGCCATCGTCGGGCCATGCAAGCGGCCCGTGATGCGCGACAGTTACTTTCAACCTGTGCGGCAACTATCGGAATACGTGCGGCTGGCGCAGGAAAACGGCTCGATCATGGATTGATGCAAGCCAGCGCAGCCGGGTCAAACGGGCGCATCGTGACTATTTCGGTCTTACCCAAGACCGGGCAGGTCTGAATCCACATCCTTGCACCGAAGCGGTGCGCTTCTGACGCAAACAGTCATGATCTTTGGCGCGGGCTGCTGCACCGTGCGCCATGCCGCGCACCATTTTCGTGGCGGCGCAGCCGTCGCATTCAGACGATTTCAGCAATGCCCCGGAGCGAATCTGTCTTGACACCAGTAGTTACAGCTTACCCCGATTTCGATGACAACCTGATGGTGATTCGATAGCTCCCGCACGACGGAATCCAGGCGACGCACCCCAAGCACAGGGAGGTTCCGTCATGACTGATCGCAGCGTCGAACACTGGTATCCGACAGCGGCTTATCTCTACGTTCTGCACCAGGGCGGCCCCGCGCTGGCCTGGGAGTACCTGCGCCGAAACCCTGACTACCGGCACGACTGGCTGCACCGTCGCCGCCGACCAGATACGGCGCATCGTTGGGGCTTGCGCCTGCTGGAAGATCCCGCCCTGGATGCACGCGACGCGCATCCGGCGTGGTTCCCCGATCACGATGGCGTGATCCAGCTCTACCCGGACGACGACCCGCCGCCGGATGCCGATGCCTTCGAATTCTGGAACGTCCCAGGACGCAAGCACCTGATCCATGATGGCAAGCGCCTGGTGCTGACGACGCAATGGCCTGGCTGCTGCGTGCGGCTCGCGCTCACGCCGAGCATGGCCGACGGAATGGCCTACCTCTACGCCATCCGAGGCTGCACTACGCCTTGCGCACGCTATCGCGCACTGGCGGCTGGGCTGGATGCGTTGTCCACTGCAACCGGGGCCGCGCCTGCGGCGGCGACCCGCTCGCGGCCCACGCACGCCGCAGTGCTGGAACTGCACACCTTGCAGGCACTAGACGCGACCCTGGCGGGCGCGTCTTTGCGCGAGGTTGCCGAGGGGCTGTTCGGCGTTGATGCCGTCGCGGCCGATTGGCACAAAGACAGCGCCTTGCGTGCCCGCGTGCGGCGCCTGGTGCGCCGGGGCGATGCGCTGATGCGCGGCGGCTACCGCCGCCTGGCACAGCTTCCGCCGTTCCCGTCGCATTAGGAGGGGGGACGTTTCGCGCCCCCTGCAAATCGTCCCTTAGCAAGAAGCCTTGCTTTCTTGAAAGTGCCTCTATCCGGCCGCGTGGTGTGGCCGGGCTTGATGGAGGTACACCCCATGCGACCCTCTCCCTTGCGGCCTGCCGCCGCTACTGTCGCTGCGCCCTCGCAGCCCCAACGCTACCTGACCAACGACGAAGCCGCCGAGTATCTGCGCCTCAGTCCTCGCACGCTGGAGAAGCAGCGCGTGATCGGCGGTGGCCCGAAGTTCCGCAAGTTCGGTCGCCGCGTCATGTACGCAGTAAGCGACCTCGATGCCTGGGCCGACCAGCGCAGCTACGAGGCTACATCCGACCCGGAATACGCCGAACGCCACGCGGGTGACTACCGTGATGGCCGCTGATCGTCGGCGCGTGGGTGGCCTTCGCCATGTCCGGCCCTCCAGGGCAAGCCTTGCCGCAGTGCGAACAGCTCGACCTGTTCCGCGCGCTGCCGGGCGACATGGCGCCACGCGACAGCCAGGACTTGATGGCCTTTCCATTCTTCTCGCTGGCGAAGTCGCGGCGCATCGCGCCGATCGACTTCCGCAGCGGGAACATCACCATCCGCGTGGAAGGCACGGCCGAGCACGGCATCGCCACGATATGGGATGCCGACGTTTTGATTTGGGCGGCCTCGCAGATCGTGGAGGCACGCGACGCGGGCATTCGCCCGTCGCGCTGGATACACGCCACGCCCTACGAGATCCTGCGCTTCATCGGGCGCGGCACATCCCTCAACGACTACCTGCGCCTGAAAGCGGCGCTCGACCGGCTGCAATCGACCAGTGTGGCCACGTCCATCCGAGAAACCACGGGCAGGCGCTTGCATCGCTTTTCGTGGATCAACGAATGGCGCGAACTGGCCGATGCCAGCGGCACGCCGCTGGGCATCGAGCTGATCCTGCCGGACTGGTTCTATGCCGGCGTGCTCGACGCCGCCCTGGTGCTGACCATCGACCCGGATTATTTCCGCTTGAAGGGCGGCATCGAACGCTGGCTGTACCGCTTGGTACGCAAGCACGGCGGGCGGCAGGAACACGGCTGGCAATTCGACTTCCGGCATCTGCATCGCAAATCCGGCAGCGCGGCTCGCTTCTCGGACTTCGCCTACGACCTGCGCGTGCTGGTGGCACGGCAGTCGTTACCCGGCTACGTCCTCGGCATCGAGCGCATGCCGGACGACAACACCGAACTGCTGACCTTCCGGCCCGTGCTGCATACGGCACGGGGATAACTGCGGGAAAAGCTGTGGACGGCCTCGTGCTATCAGGAGTACCCGGTATCGTGCTATCGGGAGTACGCCTATCGTGCTATCAGGAGTACGAAAACGCCGCAAAGCCAGTAATGGCGCGGGTTTTCGGCCTCTCTAACTTACCTAACTATAAATCTCTAACTTTTAGTAGAAGCGCACCGTTTCGGTGGACAACCGCCAAACGGCACAGCGAACAGCGTTTTGCAGGGCAGGTGAATCCCCGCTTTCCAGCATGGGAGGCCGCGTCATGATCTTCGCGCTTCTCAATCAGAAAGGCGGCGTCGGCAAGACCACGCTCGCCACGCACATCGCGGGCGAACTGGCGATGCGCGGTCTGCACGTCATCCTGCTGGATGCCGACCCGCAGGGTTCCTCACTGGACTGGACGCAGCGCAGAAGCCAGCAGGGCTTGCCCCGGCTGTTCAGCACCGTGGGCCTCGCCCGCGAGACGCTGCATCAGGAAGCGCCGGAGCTGGCCCGCCGCGCCGATCACGTCATCATCGACGGCCCGCCGCGCATCGCCGCATTGGCGCGTTCCGCGCTGCTGGCGGCCGAGCGCGTGCTGATTCCCGTGCAGCCCAGTCCGTATGACCTGTGGGCCAGCGCCGAGATGGTGGCGCTGATCCGCGAAGCGCAGGTGTTCCGGCCTGCGCTGCACGCGGCCTTCGTCATCAACCGGCGCGTCAGCACCACCATCATCGGCAGGGAAGCGCGGCAATCGCTGGCCGAACAGCCGCTGCCGGCGCTGCGCAGCGAAGTGCGCCAGCGCATCGTCTTCGCCGACAGCGTGGCCGCTGGCCGGCTCGCCCGCGAGACGGCGCCCGACAGCGCCGCCGCCCGCGAGATCGCCGTGCTCACCGATGAACTGCTGCGGTGGCCGACATGAGCAGCCCGCGCAGCAAGCGCGTCGGCATCGGCGCACGTCCGCCCGCGAATCCGCACGCCGAGGCGTGGATTCGCCAGGGCGATGCCGATGCGCTCAACAAGGGCGACCTTTATACGGCCCGCCTGACGCTCGACGTGACGCCCGCGCTACGTGCACGCATCAAGATCGCCGCCTTCGGCCAGGGCGTGACCGTGGCCGAGTTGCTGCGCGGCTTGCTGGAACGGGCGTTCCCCGACAAGCGCCCGGAGAACCTGCCATGAATGCATCCGCCTTGCCTGCCGCTCACGCGGCGACGGCTGCACCGGCTGCTGCGCCGCCGCCTTCGCTTTCGACGCTCGCCGGCCAGGCCGGCAGCGTGCCGCTGACTCGCGTATCGCTCGCCTACATCGAACCGCGCTTCAAGCTCTACCTGCGTTTCGGCGAACCGGCGCGCACGTTGCGGCTCGACCGCTGGCGGCGCTGCGCGGTGTTCCTGCCGCGTGCAATGTTCTGCCGCGTGCGCTGGGAAGCAAACGACTACGGCACGATCCGCTGGCAGCTCATGGTGATGCAAGCCGCCACGCCGCTGGACGACATGCAGCGCATCCCTGGCGTGCGGCCGGGCGCACGCCTGCTGCTGCACGCCGAAGGCGAAAACGCAGTGCGTGCCGCGCTGGAACGCATCGACAACATCGACGCGCAGGGTATCGCCGCCATCGACGTGTCGCCCGCGTACTGGCGCACGCTGGGCAACCGTCTGGCGGCCCGCCTGGCGCTGCCCGAATACACCGCCGAACGGCACGCCGCCTGGCTCGCTGGAAAGGCGCTGCCATGACGACCCAATCCAACACCACATGCACGCACGAAGCCGCGCCGCATCCTCGCTCGCGCCTGCGTGCTCGCATCGTGCTGGCGGCCTTCGCCGCCGTCGGCCTCGCTGCGCTGGCCTGGGCGGCTTTCGTGTCGCCACTGCCGCGTCTGACCTACAACCCGTCCGACAGCGTGGCGGTCGGCTGGTATCGCATCGAACCGTTCGACCCGCGTACCGCCTCGCTGCCACGTCCGTTGTCCGTGGACAGCATCGTGCTGGTGCGGCTGCCCGACAGGGCCGCCACGCTGGCTGCGCAGCGCGGCTACCTGCCGACGCGCGTGCCGCTGCTCAAACGTGTGGGCGCGGTCGCGCCGCAACACGTTTGCATCGTTGCCGGGCAGGTTCGCATCGACGGCGTGCCTGCGGTCGCCGCGCTGCCTGCCGACCGGCTGGGCCGGCCGCTGCCATCCTTGCAGCTTTGCCGCCGCCTCGAATCGGGCGAGCTGTTCCTGTTGAGCGTGACCAATCCAGCGTCGTTCGACAGCCGCTATTTCGGGCCAGTCAGCGCATCCGCCGTGATCGGCGTCGCGTATCCGGTCTGGCTGGAGACACGCCCATGATGGCCGCCGATTCGCTGCACGTTGCCGTGCATCTCATCGTGCCATCGGGCATGTCGTTCCGGTGGCTGCCGCCGTGTCGTCGCGCGTGCAGCGCGGGCGCATCCGCGCCGCGCCTCGCGCAACATCCGGCGCAGCCGTCCAACGTGCAGGCGTCTTGCCTCGAACGCGCCCGGCCTGCGGCCATTGGCGCGTTCGCCGGCGGGCGGGTTGCAAGCAGCACAGCGCCGCCGGGCCGCCGACGCCCGGAGCGACAGCGAAGGGCAAAGGCGGAAGGCAAGACAAAAGGACGCGGCACCGGGCCGCGCCCAAAGCCTGTCTGCACATGGGGGTGGCGCGGCACGGAGCGGCTTCGCCACCGTGCCGCGTGGGGCGCGAGGCCCGCGCCAACGCAGGCATGTCCGCGTGCTTTGCACGACAGGACACGCCGTAGCTTGCGGGGAGCGCATCCATGACCGACCACCGCGACGACGATTTCCGCGTGCGTCCCAGCGCCCCGAAGAACCGGGGCAAGGGCCAGGGCCAGAGCTTCGTTTCCAAGGTGCTCAAGCAGGCGGGCAAGGCCAGCGGCGGCAAGTCCTCGATACGCCATTCCGCCGTGTCCGGCGGCCAGCGCGCAGGCCAGCGGCCCGGCTCGCGCCTGGGGCGCGGCCACACGGCGGCGCGTTTCGCCGGGGCGAAGCTGACGCCCATGTCGCGGCGCGTGACCATCAAGACGCTGCTGGTCAATCACCAACGGGCCAGCCCGCAGTCACTCGCCAAGCACCTGCGCTACATCGAGCGCGACGGTGCGGGCCGCGATGGCGAGCCGGGTCTGGCCTACGGGGCGCAGGCCGACGATGCCGACCTTGAAGCCTTGAAGGAACGCTGTGCCGATGACCGGCACCATTTCCGCTTCATCGTCTCGCCCGAGGATGGCGCCGAACTGGACGACCTGCGCACCTACACGCGGCATCTGGTGAACCGCATGGAAGCTGACTTGGGCACGCGGCTGGATTGGGTGGCGGTGGATCACTGGAACACCGACAACCCGCACACCCACCTGATCGTGCGCGGACGCGACGACACCGGCAAAGACCTCATCATCGCGGGCGACTACATCGCCCACGGCTTCCGCCACCGGGCCGCCGAGCTGGCGACGGAATGGCTGGGGCCGCGCACTGAACTGGAGATCCAGCAGACCTTGCAGCGCGAGGTGGAACAAGAGCGGTGGACGAGCCTCGACTGCACGCTGCAACGCGAGGCCGGCGAGGATGGCCGGGTGCAGATCGAACGCTTCAATGAACCAAAGCTGCAACGCCAGCGCCTGCTGTTGATCGGCCGCCTGCAACGCTTGCAGCGCATGGGCCTGGCCGACGAGACGCAGCCCGGCACCTGGGCCGTCCATGCGGATGCCGAGAAGACCTTGCGCGCCCTGGGCGAGCGCGGCGACATCATCCGCACCATGCAGCGGGCCATGAGCGGCCAGCCGCGCGAGCTGGCGGTGTTCGAGCCCGGCGACGACGGCCGCACCGTCATCGGCCGCGTGGCCGCCAAGGGGCTGGCCGACGAGTTGCACGACCGCGGCTATCTGGTCATCGACGGCGTGGACGGCAAGGCCCACTACGTCGCGTTGAACACCCGCGACGAGCTGGCGAACTATCCCACCGGAGCCGTGGTGGAGGTACGCGGTTCCGCCGTGGTGCGGGCGGCCGACAGGAACATCGCCGCGTTGGCGAGCGATGGCCTCTACCGCACCGATCATCACCTGGCGATCGAGCAAGGCCGAGCTGAGCCCGGCCGCGACCCGCAGGAGGTCGTCGCGGCCCACGTCCGCCGGCTGGAAGCCCTGCGCCGGGCCGGCATCGTGGAGCGCGTGGCCGATGGCTTATGGAGGGTGCCGGACGACCTGGCCGAACGTGGCCGCCAGTACGACTCGCAACGGCTGGGCGGCGTGGCCGTAGAGCTGAAATCTCATCTGCCGATTGAGCGGCAGGCACGCGTGATTGGCGCCACTTGGCTCGACCAACAACTGATCGGTGGCGGCAAGGGGCTGGGCGACTCGGGCTTTGGCGGTGACGCCAAGCAAGCCATGCAGCAGCGCGCCGACTTCCTTGAAGAACAGGGGCTGGCCGAGCGGCGGGGACAGCATGTGATCCTCGCCCGGAATCTGCTGGGCACGCTGCGCAATCGAGAACTGGCGCAGGTCGCCAAGGACATTGCCGCCGAAACCGGCCTGGAGCACCGCCCGACCACAGACGGGCAACGTGTAGCAGGTATCTACCGCCGATCCGTCATGCTTGCCAGCGGGCGCTACGCGGTGCTCGATGACGGGATCGGGTTCAACTTGGTGCCGTGGAAGCCTGTGATTGAGCGGCGACTAGGACAGCAACTTGCTGCGACAGTCCGGGGCGATACGGCGGTTTGGCATTTCACGCGGCAGCGCGGGTTAAGCCAGTGATCCACCTCACGACGATGGCTTTTATGGGGTCGTCATGCCTCTCAACTTGCCGCTACGCGCAAAGACAGGTTACAATTCAAGAGCAATTTTCAAATTCACAGCCAACACTATTGGAGTATCGACCAGTGTAACTATCAGTCTCGCAGCGAGCCGTTTCCTAATTTCAATCTTCGCTCGCACGAGGCTGTATGTATGACTGGCTGTGGTTTGCCAGCCCATAGTCTTGGGCTGTTCTCTATTCCGGGATCGGAAAGAGGCATTCGCGCCTAGTCCCGTTCCAGCCTGCGGCCGAGCCTGCACCGGAATAGATCAATGATGAAATCCTTACGTCAGGACTGGTTCTCCAATGTCCGACGCGACCTGTTAGCAGGCGTTGTTGTAGCGCTTGCCCTTATCCCTGAAGCAATCGCTTTCTCGATTATCGCAGGCCTTGATCCCAAGGTCGGCCTGTATGCCTCATTCTGCATAGCCACAGTGATAGCTTTCACTGGCGGTCGCCCTGGCATGATCTCGGCAGCCACAGGCGCGATGGCATTGCTGATGGTCACCCTCGTTAAAGAGCACGGGCTGCAGTACCTGCTCGCTGCCACCGTCTTAACCGGTGTACTCCAGATCATCGCAGGCTGGCTGCAACTGGGCACGCTGATGAGATTTGTTTCACGCTCAGTTATTACTGGCTTCGTAAACGCCTTGGCCATTCTGATCTTCATGGCTCAACTGCCGGAGCTGACGAACGTAAGCTGGCACGTCTATGCCATGACGGTTGCAGGCCTGGGCATCATTTACCTCTTCCCTTACGTTACTAAGGCGATACCGTCGCCGCTTGTCGCCATCGTGGTGCTGACAGCCGTCTCGATCTTACTCGGCCTCGACATTCGCACAGTAGGCGATATGGGGCAGTTGCCCGACAACCTGCCGGTGTTCCTACTGCCCGATGTCCCGTTGAGCTTGGAGACACTCCAGATCATCTTCCCAGTATCTGCAACTTTGGCCGTAGTGGGTTTGTTGGAATCCATGATGACGGCTTCCATCGTCGATGACCTCACCGACACGAGCAGTAACAAAAACCGGGAATGCGTAGGTCAAGGCGTCGCAAATATCGCGAGCGGCTTTCTTGGCGGAATGGCCGGTTGCGCGATGATCGGTCAGTCGGTCATCAATGTGAAATCCGGTGGCCGCGGCCGTCTCTCCACATTGGCCGCTGGCGTATTTCTTCTGCTGATGGTGGTTTTTATCGGTGACTGGGTGGCCCGTATCCCAATGGCAGCACTCGTCGCTGTGATGATCATGGTGTCCATCGGCACCTTTAATTGGGCCTCGATCCGTAACTTGCGAGAGCACCCTAAAAGCTCCAGTGTGGTGATGCTCGCGACTGTCGCTATGACAGTGGGCACCCACGATCTGGCCAAAGGCGTGCTGGTTGGTGTGCTGCTCTCGGGATTTTTCTTCGCCCAAAAGGTCGGTCGGATCTTCCATGCCTCCTCGCACACGGAGGACGAAGGCCGCATGCGCGTTTACACCATTACCGGCCAAGTGTTCTTTGCATCGGCCGAACGCTTCGTCAATTCATTCGACTTCAAGGAAGCCATTGAAAAGGTGCGAATTGACGTCGGCCGCGCCCATTTCTGGGACATCACTGCGGTTAGCGCCTTGGACAAGGTAGTCATCAAATTCCGGCGAGAAGGTACGGAAGTGGAGGTGACTGGCCTGAACGAGGCCAGCGCCACGATGGTGGACAAGTTCGGGATTCACGACAAGGACGGCGCAGCGGACATGCTCGCAGGCCACTAAGAGGAGAGCAAATCATGAAAAACGAAAATAAAGTGCTTGCTTGCGTCGATCAATCACGCTACGCGGTTCATGTGGCCGACTGCGCTGCCTGGGCGGCACGCCGTATTGATGCTCCGCTGGAGCTTCTGCACGTGATCGACAGCCATCCCGAGCGGGCAACGGATGACGATCACAGCGGCGCAATCGGTATCGACGCTCAAGAGAGTCTGTTGGCACATCTGTCTGCAGAAGATGAAGCACACGCCAAGAGCGCGAGGGAGCAAGGCCGGTTGTTTTTGAACCGACTGCGCGAACGCGCAATCTTGGCAGGTGCAGCCCGTGTCGATGTGCGACAGCGCCACGGTTCTCTGGAAGATACGTTAATTGAGCAAGCGCAAGGCTTGCGTTTGCTGGCGTTGGGGCGAAGAGGCAAAGGGGCCAGAACGCACGAAAATGAGCTAGGCCATCACGTCGAAAACATTATTCGCGCTTTAAAGCTTCCGATTCTTACTGTAAGTGAAGAATTCAAGCCTCCTGAGCGCGTCATGATCGCTTTTGATGGCGGCACTGCAATTCGGCGTGGCATGGAGATGTTGTCCAGCAGCCCTTTGCTGCGAGGCTTGCCCATCAGAATTTTGATGTCTGGAAATCAATTTGGCGGTCAAGCCAAATCGCTTGAATGGGCGAAGCAAACTCTGTCGAGAGCGAGCTCTGAAGTGACCGCTTCGCTAGTGCCCGGAGATGCCGGAGCAGTGGTCGAAAAGGCAGTGAAAGAACAGGAAATTGACCTGCTCATTATGGGGGCATTCAGTCACTCGCCACTGCGCGCTCTTCTGTTCGGAAGCAAGACGGCTGAATTACTGCGTTCGTCACACATTCCAATTCTTCTACTGCGTTAAGTCTTGATCAACGCCACTAATTGGCTGTCAGGTTTGAGCCAAACCGATCACCGTCAACCGGCAATACATCTGGATGGGAAGTTTGAAGCGAACTAGTTGATCTGCGCTGCATAAGGCGATTTGTCCCGCTGATAACAACCTGTCCTTTTAGAAGTTTTCAACACATTGGCGGTTCATGACGAGAGTTTGTTGAAAGGCGCGCGTGAGCGGTGGCCACGCGCCTATGGACAGGGAGATTCCTATGGAATTGCGTCATCTACGCTGCTTCTTGGCCGTCGCAGAAGAACTGCACTTCGCACGCGCCGCTGAAAAACTACACATCGAGCAATCGCCGTTATCGCGCACCATTAAAGAACTAGAAGCTGATGTCGGCGAGCAGCTATTCATCCGTACTAGCCGCAGCACTCGATTGACACGGGCAGGGAAGCTTTTCCTCGAGCATGTTCCTCGCATCTTCACGGCCTTACAGCAGGCTCGCGATAGCGTTAAGGCAGCGGCCAATGGCTTTCATGGGCAACTGCGCATCGCTCTGTCTGACGGCATCACGCCTTCACGTTTACCGACGTTACTCGCGCTATGTCGGCAGGAGGAACCCGAAGTCGATTTGCGCCTTTTCGAGGTGCCGCTTTCTCAACAGATCAAGGGGCTACATGACGATCTATACGATGTTGGGTTTGCGCAGTGGAACAAAGTCGGCCAAGGTATCGTAGCCGAGGCGGCGTGGCGTGATGCGTTAATGGTGGCAGTGCCTGCGCGGCATCCATTGCTCAGGTACAAGCGCATTCCGCTTGAAGAGGTTCTGCGTCATCCACTAGTGCTTTGTGATCCTTCGATTTGCGAAGGGCATGCCCGGCAGGTTGACGGCATGCTTCAGCGAGCAGGCCTGGAACCGCTGATTGCAGAACGTGTTGCGTCCTTCGACCTAATGATGGCGCTAGTGGCAGCAGGCTTTGCCTTGGGTTTAGCCGGAGCGCCACATATCACAGGTAGCCGCGAACCCGGCGTAGTCGCCCGTTCGCTGGCAGGGCGAACTCCCATGCTCGTTACGTATGTGCTGTACCGCGAGGACGAGTTCACCGAATCGGTGACACGATTCAAACAGCGCGTCCACGCAATCGACTCTCCCGAAGGGACGGAAAAACCCACGTTTTAAACCCTATCTGCGAGAGGATGTCGGATCATGATTTTGAAGCTGATTGCCCCGTTCTTGCTGGTTGCTGCAATCACCGCCTGCGGCCCATCCGAGCCGTCGAACCAGGAAGCTATTGTGCCGACCGTCGAAGAGCTGGCCGCCGATCCCGAGCGCTTGAAGGAACTGCGCCTCCAGTGCAAGACCGAGCGCCCGACGATGGGCGACGTGCTGTGCAACCGGGTGGCCGAAGCGACGAACAAGCGCTTCTTCGGCGACGGCAAGGTGCCTTACACGCCATCGGAAACGCCGCCGAAGTTCTGACCGTTGGCGGCTTGCCGCATATCCTGTTTTTCTTTCTTAACACGCCGCAGCGCGCTCATGCCTGCGGCGTTTTTATTGGCTTTGTCCCTGCATGAAACCATGCTTTCTGCATCACCTTGCTGCCGATAACGGTCTTTGACCGGCACTGAACCGACACCGATCCTGACGTCTGCGGCACGCCTTCGTGCCGCGTTTTCCACGGGGAATCAGCGCAGGAGAAATCGGAGGCCAAGGTATGCAGGCTCAAGGTGTGTTGTTCGGGCAGATCGCCGCCGTGTTCGGCATCGTGATCGCCGGTGTGTGGGTTGCCACGCAATGGACAGCCGCAGCCTTGGGCTACCAACTACGCCTGGGCTCGCCCTGGTTCGACTTCCACGGCAAGCCGGTCTATTACCCGTGGAAGCTTTTCGAGTGGTGGTTCTTCTTCGATGCCTACGCGCCGCAGGTCTTCGACACCGGCGGCATGATCGCGGCAAGCAGCGGCCTGCTGGCCGTGGCGGTCGCCATCGCCATGTCGGTGTGGCGCTCGCGCCAGGCGCGCAAAGTGACGACCTATGGCTCGGCCCGCTGGGCCGATGCCGCCGACATTCGCAAGGCCGGGCTGACGCAGCCTGCTGGCGTCTTTCTCGGCCAGCATGACGGCCACTACCTGCGGCACGAAGGGCCGGAACACGTCCTGACCTTTGCGCCGACGCGCTCCGGCAAGGGCGTGGGCCTGGTGGTGCCGACGCTGCTGTCCTGGCCGGCATCCGCCGTCATCCATGACATAAAGGGTGAGAACTGGCAGATCACCGCTGGCTGGCGCAGTCGATTCAGCCACTGCCTGCTGTTCAACCCGACCGATGCCAGTTCAGCGGCCTACAACCCGCTGCTGGAAGTAAGGCGCGGCGCGCATGAGGTACGCGACGTGCAGAACATCGCCGATATCCTGGTCGATCCCGAAGGCGCGCTGGAGAAACGCAACCACTGGGAAAAGACCAGCCACGCGCTGCTGGTCGGGGCGATCCTGCATGTGCTGTACGCGGGGGAAGACAAGACGCTGCGCGGCGTCGCCAACTTCCTCAGTGATCCGGCCAGCCCGTTCGAGCTGACCTTGCACCGGATGATGACGACCAAGCACCTGGGCGGTGCCCAGCATCCCGTCGTTGCATCCGCTGCCCGCGAAGTGCTCAACAAGTCGGACAACGAGCGGTCGGGCGTGCTGTCCACCGCCATGTCGTTCCTTGGTCTGTACCGTGATCCGACCGTGGCGGAAGTCACTTCGCGCTGCGACTGGCGCATCGGCGACCTGATCGCAGCAGAGTATCCGGTATCGCTGTATCTGGTAGTGCCGCCTTCCGACATTTCGCGCACCAAGCCGCTGATCCGGCTGATCCTCAACCAGATCGGCCGGCGGCTCACCGAATCGCTCGATGGCAGTGACGGTATCGAGCGCCGGCACAAGCTGCTGCTGATGCTCGATGAGTTCCCGGCGCTTGGCCGTCTGGACTTCTTCGAGACGGCGCTGGCCTTCATGGCGGGCTACGGCATCCGCAGCTTTCTGATCGCGCAGTCGCTCAACCAGATCGACAAGGCGTACGGGCAGAACCATTCGATTCTGGACAACTGCCATGTGCGCGTGACCTTCGCCACCAACGACGAACGAACCGCCAAGCGTATTTCAGAAACTTTGGGCACCGCCACTGAGTTGCGCGCCCAGCGCAACTACGCAGGCCACCGGCTTGCACCGTGGCTGGGGCACCTGATGGTGTCACGCCAGGAAACCGCACGTCCGCTGCTGACGCCGGGCGAAGTGATGCAACTACCGACCGATGAAGCGGTGGTGATGGTGTCCAGCGTCGCACCGATCAAGGCGAAGAAGCTGCGCTACTTCGCCGACGCCAATTTCAAACAACGGGTATTGCCCCCGCCTGTAGTAACGGCTGGCCCCTACGCCGATGTACCGCCTGCACGACCTGACGATTGGAGCGGCCTGGCAATACCCGCGGTTCCTGCGGCACCGGCCACGGCATCCGCCGATGACCTGGAGGCCTTGGGCTCGACTGACGACGGCGGCCCACGCCGCCAGCCCGAACTGTCGGAAGCCATCGCCTATGCCCCCGAGATGGACGCCCCGACCAGCGATCTGTCGCTGCTCGATGACGACGACATGCCCCCGGTGCTTCCCGACCAGCTCGACCCCGCACTGCAACGCACGGCGCGACTGGCTTCTCTCGACCCCAACGACGGAATCAACCTATGAGCCAATACCGATTGAACCTGTTCATTCAGCACGAGCACGCCAAGCGCCTGGACGAGCTAGCCACGAAGAAAGGCGTCTCGAAGTCCAGCATCGTCGCCGCTGCCTTGGCGTCCTGGCTGTCGCCCGATGCTGGCGACCAGCGTGAGGCCGCCATCGCCAAGCGGCTGGATCGTCTGTCGCGGCAGGCCGAGCGTCTGGAGCGTGACCAGAACATCCAGATCGAAACGCTGGCGCTGTTCATCCGCTACTACCTGACCGTCAGTACGCCGGTGCCCGAAGCCCATCAGGATGCGGCTCGCGCTCAGGGCAAGGCTCGTTTCGAGCAGTTCGTCGAACAGTTGGGTCGGCACCTGATGCGTGGCCGCAGCCTGGTGCGCGACGTGGTGGAAGAACTGCACCCCCAAGGTCGTGAGTTCGGCATGCGCATGGACGACGCGGCGGCGTTGGCCGAAGCCCATCAACGCACAGCGGAGCGTGCGTCATGAGTGCCGTTCCACAGACCCCGCCCGATCCACGCTCATCCGCTGAGGCGTCCCAGGATCGCCGCATCCAGATGCTGCGCACGGCGATGGGGCCGGTGATCGCTGCTGCGCTGGAAGACCCGGACGTTGTGGAGGTGATGCTTAACCCCGACCGGACATTGTGGGTGGATCGGCTGTCCTCTGGCCGTGCGCCGCTCGGCGTCGAACTGCCCGAGGCCGATGGCGAACGCATCATCCGCCTGGTGGCCGCCCACGTCGGTGCGGAGGTACATCGCGGCCAACCGCTCTTGACTGCCGAGCTGCCGGAGACGGGCGAACGCTTCGAGGGCATCTTGCCGCCCGCTGCACCTGGCCCGGCCTTTGCGCTGCGCAAGCGTGCCGTGAGCATCATCGGTCTGGATCGCTATGTGGCCGAAGGCATCCTGACTGCTGGGCAGGCCGAGTTTCTGCGTCACGCCGTGCGCGAGCGGCACAACATCCTAATCGCCGGAGGCACCAGTACCGGCAAGACCACGCTGGCCAATGCCTTGCTGGCCGAGATCGCCGCCACCGGCGACCGCGTACTGGTGCTCGAAGACACCATCGAACTGCAATGCGCTGCCCGTGACCATGTGCCGCTGCGCACCCGCGCAGGCGTGGTGTCGATGCAAGAGCTGGTGCGCGCCACGATGCGGCTGCGCCCGGATCGCGTGATCGTCGGCGAAGTGCGCGGCGGCGAAGCGCTGGATCTGGTGAAGGTCTGGGGCACTGGCCACCCCGGTGGCATCGCCACCATCCATGCCGGCTCCGCCTTGGGTGCGCTGCTGCGCCTGGAACAACTGATCCTCGAAGTGGCGGTGCATCCGCCCCGCGCCCTGATCGCCGAGGCGGTCAATGTCGTGATCCACATCGCAGGCCGTGGACGCAAGCGCCACGTCGAAACCATTTCTCGCGTCGTCGGTTTCGACGGCGAGGGCTACCGCCTGGCGGATGCGCTGGAAGCACCGTTCTCCGAGCTTCCGCCGGTTCCTCTTGCAGCCGCTGCCGCTGCGCCTTCCTCGATCCCTGACCAACCTGGAGAACTGCCATGACGCAGATGCACGTTCCTGCTTTCCGCTTTTCCGTAAATCCGCTTTCCCACCTGTCCAGCCTGGCACGACTGCGTAGCCTGGCCCGCCCCGCACGGCAAGGGCTGCTGCTGGCAGCGCTGCTGCTGTTCCTGGCCGGAACCGCGCAGGCGGCCGGTTCCTCGATGCCGTGGGAAGGCCCGCTGCAATCCATTTTGGAGTCGATCCAGGGGCCGGTGGCTCGCATCGTCGCGGTCATCATCATTATTGCGACGGGCCTGGCGCTGGCCTTCGGTGATACCAGCGGTGGCTTCCGCAAGCTGATTCAGATCGTCTTCGGCCTGTCCATCGCCTTCGCGGCTTCGAGCTTCTTCCTGTCGTTCTTTAGCTTCTCCGGCGGGGCCGTCGTATGAGCACGGCCACCGATCTTCCGGGGTTTGAAGTGCCGCTGCATCGCTCACTGACCGAGCCGATCCTGCTGGGCGGTGCGCCGCGCACCGTAGCGATCGCCAACGGCACGCTAGCCGCCGCCGTCGGGCTGGGCCTGCAACTGTGGATTCCCGGCGTGGTGATGTGGATCGTCGGCCATTCGCTGGCGGTTTGGGGGGCGCGTGTCGATCCGCAGTTCATGCAGGTCTTCGCCCGGCACATCAAACACAAGCCGCTGCTGGACGCATAGGGAGAAGCCGACATGCTGAACCTTGCCGAATACCGCCAGCGGCCAGCGCTCTTGGCCGACTGGTTGCCTTGGGCCGGGCTGATCGCGACGGGCGTGGTACTGAACAAGGATGGCTCGTTCCAGCGCACGGCACGCTTTCGCGGGCCGGATCTGGACAGCGCCACGCAAGGCGAACTAATAGCTACATCAGCGCGGCTGAACAACGCACTGCGCCGGCTTGGTTCGGGCTGGGCCTTGTTCATCGAAGCCGAGCGCCGCCCGGCAGCAGGCTATCCACGCTCCGAATTCCCGGAGCCGTTGTCATGGCTGGTGGATGAAGAACGCCGCGCGGCCTTCGAGGAATCCGGCCAGCATTTTGAGAGTGCCTATCACTTCACACTTGCCTATCTTCCACCAGAAGAGTCCCGCGCCCGCGCCGCCAAAATGCTCTATGAGAACCCGCCAGGCGATGGCGTGGACTGGCGTGGGCGGCTGGAAGCCTTCGTGGCGGAAACGGATCGCGTGTTCGACTTGCTCGACGGCGTGATGCCGGAAATCGCCTGGCTCGATGACAGCCAGACACTGAGCTACCTGCACGCCACGGTGTCCATGCGGCGCTACCGCGTCGGTGTGCCCGACGTGCCGTTCCATATCGACGCACTGTTGGCCGACTGCGCCCTGGTCGGTGGTCTGGCGCCCATGCTGGGCGACCAGCACCTGCGCGTGGTGTCGGTGCGAGGCTTTCCGACTTCGACGTGGCCAGGGATTCTGGACGACCTCAACCGCCTGGGCTTTGGCTACCGCTGGAGCACGCGCTTTTTGTGCCTGGACAAAGCTGAGGCGGAAAAAGAACTCGGCCGCCTGCGCCGCCAGTGGTTTGCCAAACGCAAGAACGTCGTCGCGCTGTTGCGCGAAACGATCTTCCAGCAGGAAAGCCCGCTGGTCGATACCGATGCTAGCAACAAGGCGGCCGACGCCGATGCCGCCTTGCAGGAACTGGGCAGCGATCAAGTCGCTTTCGGCTACCTCACCGTCACTGTGACGGTGCTCGATGCCGACCCGGCCGTAGCCGACGAGAAGCTGCGCATGGTGGAGCGCGTCATCCAGGGCCGGGGCTTCGTGACCATCCCCGAGACCCTCAATGCAGTCGATGCCTGGCTGTCGTCCATCCCTGGCAATGCCTATGCCAACGTGCGTCAGCCCATCGTCTCGACGCTGAACCTGGCGCACATGATGCCGCTGTCAGCGGTGTGGGCCGGGCCGGAGAAGAACGCGCATCTGGATGGCCCGCCGTTGATCGTCACCCGCACCGATGGCGCGACGCCTTTTCGCTTGGTCACGCACATCGGCGACGTGGGCCACACGCTGGTCGCCGGGCCGACCGGCATGGGCAAGTCGGTCTTGCTCGCTACGCTGGCGATGCAGTTTCGCCGCTATCCCGGCTCGCGCATCTTCGCCTTCGATATGGGCCGCTCCATGCGTGCCACAATCCTCGGGCTGGGCGGCGAGCATTACGACCTAGGCAATGACGGGGCGATTGCTTTCCAGCCATTGGCCCGCATCGACCAGGAGGGCTACCGCACCTGGGCCGCCGAATGGGTGGAAGGCCGCCTGCTGCATGAAGGTGTCTCCATTGGCCCGGACGAGAAGGCCGCGATCTGGTCGGCACTCGGCAGCCTCGCCGGCGCGCCGGTGGAGCAGCGCACGCTGACGGGCCTCTCGGTGCTGCTGCAATCGAACGCACTGCGCCAGGCGCTCGCGCCCTATGTGCTGGGTGGTGCCCACGGCAAGCTGCTGGACGCCGATTCTGATCGGCTGGGTTCCGGCAGCGTGCAGGGCTTCGAGATGGAAGAGCTGATGCACAGCAAGGCGGCAGTGCTGGCCGTGCTGGGCTACCTGTTCGCCCGCTTCGATGAACGCTTCGACGGCGCGCCCACGCTGTTGATCCTCGATGAAGCCTGGCTGTTCCTCGATGATCCGGTGTTCGCTGCCCGCATCCGCCAGTGGCTCAAAACGCTGCGCAAGAAGAACGTCAGCGTCATCTTCGCCACGCAGTCGCTGGCCGACATCAAGGATTCAAGTATTGCACCGGCAGTGATCGAAAGCTGCGCCAGCCGGATTTTTCTCCCTAACCCACAGGCGACCGAGCCTCAGATCCGCACGATCTACGAGGGCTTCGGCCTCAACAGCCGCCAGATCGAGATCGTGGCGACCGCGCAGCCCAAGCGTGACTACTACTACCAATCGCGCCTGGGCAATCGCCTGTTCGACCTCGACCTGGGGCCAGCAACTTTGGCCTTCGCCGGGGCATCCACTCCGCAAGACCAACGCGACATGGATCGCGTGCTGCTGGACGCAGGCACACCGGGCTTCGCCGGTGCCTGGCTGCGTCATCGTGGCCTCGATTGGGCCGCTGATCTGCTGCCGTCCTCGCCGGCGGCAGCGTCCTTCCTCGCTTCTCAACCCCAGGAGGTTTCACCATGAAAACCCAACCCCGTTTGCGGTCCGTCTCGCTCGCCGCCGTGCTGTCGGCATCGCTGCTGGCCGTGCAGCCTGCATCCGCGCTGACGGTGTTCGACCCGTCCAACTTCGTGCAGAACACGCTGACCGCCGTGCGCACGCTGGAGCAGATCAATAATCAGATCAACCAGCTTCAGAACGAAGCGCAGATGCTGATGAACCAGGCGCGCAATCTGACGAATCTGGACTTCAACATCGTCAATCGCCTGCGCTCGACGCTGGCGACCACCGAGCGGCTGATCGCCGAGGCTCGCGGCCTGGCCTACGACGTGCAGAGCATGGATGCCACCTTCGCCCGGCTGTACCCGGAGCAGTACGCCGCGACCGTCAGCGGCGACCAGATGCTGCGCGACGCGCAGGAACGCTGGAAGAACACCTTGAACGGCCTGCATACCGCGATGCGGATGCAGGCGCAGGTGTCGCAGAACCTGGCGCAAGACGAAAGCGCGCTGTCCGACCTGGTCAGCCAGAGTCAGTCCGCCACCGGCGCACTGCAAGCCATGCAGGCGACCAATCAGCTTCTGGCCTTGCAGGCCAAGCAGTCGATCCAGGCGCAGCAGCTCCAGATCACGCAGGAACGCGCCGCCGCGCTGGAACTGGCACGCCAAGCAGCGGCTGTCGAACGCGGCCGGGAAGTGACGCGCCGCTTCCTAGGCGACGGCACGCCATACACGCCGCAGCGCGTGGATTTCTACGGCAACTGACGGGAGACGGCCATGCGATGCGTTTCCTTGCTGCTGCCCGTGCTGCTGGTCGCTTGCAGCCAGCAGCCGACCGAAGACCTGGCCGCAGCCTTGGCTGCCAATCCCGCGCGGCTCAAGGTTTTGCGTGCGCAGTGTGCAGCCGACCGGGCTACGGCAGGCGAAGACGCTTGCCTGGCTGCGGCTGAAGCCTTCCGGCGGCGCTTCTTCGCCGGTGAAACCGGGCCTGACGAGTTCCACACGCTGGCCGATCTGCCGCCGATCCCACCGAGCTTCGACACACCCATCAGTGACCAGGACGCCATGCCCTTCGAGGGGGACGTGCCATGAATGACGTGACAGTGATCGACCGATTCCTCGCTACCTTCTCGCGCTACATCGACTCGGGCTTTGGGCTGCTGCAGGGCGAAGTCGCGTTCCTGACCGCCACGCTGATCGTCATCGACATGACCATCGCTGGGCTGTACTGGGCGATGAGCCACGCCACCGGCCAGGGCGATGACTTGATCGCAAAACTGCTGCGCAAGGTGCTTTACGTCGGCGCCTTCGCCTACATCATCAACAACTTCAACTGGCTGGCCAGCATCGTCTTCCGCTCGTTCGCGGGCCTGGGCCTAACGGCCAGCGGCTCGACGATGAGCATGGGCGAATTTCTGCAACCGGGCCGCCTGGCCAAGACCGGCATCGACGCGGCAGCGCCGATTCTTGAGCAGATCAGCGACATGGCGGGCTTCCCCGAGGTGTTCGTGAACATGACGCCCATCGTGGTCATGTTCCTGGCCTGGGCCGTGGTGATCCTGTGCTTCTTCGTGCTGGCGATCCAGCTTTTCATCACGTTGATCGAGTTCAAGCTGACCACGCTGGCGGGCTTCGTGCTGGTGCCTTTCGCCTTGTGGAACAAGACCTCGTTCCTCGCCGAAAAGGTGCTGGGCAACGTGGTGTCCTCGGGCATCAAGGTGCTGGTGCTGGCCGTCATCGTTGGCATCGGCTCGGGCCTGTTTGCCGAGTTCCAAGTGCATCCGGCCGAGCCGTCCATCGACCATGCGGTGGTCATCATGCTGGCCTCGCTCACGCTGCTGGCGTTGGGGATCTTCGGGCCGGGCATTGCCACCGGGCTGGTATCCGGTGCACCGCAGCTTGGCGCAGGCGCGATGGCTGGTGCTGCGATTGGTGCCGCAGGCGCGGCGGTTGCCGTAGGTGCCGCAGCCACCGGCGTGGGCGGTGCTGTGATGGCCGGTGCGCGCATGGCACCGGCTGCCGCCAAGCTCGCCGGGTCTGGTGCGCGGGCTGCAACCTCGGCGGCTGGCAGCGCGAAGTCGGCTTTCCAGGCCGGTTCCGCCGCTGCGGGCGGCGGAGCCAAGGGCGCGATGGCCGGGCTGGGCAGTGTTGCCAAGGGCGGCGCACAGGCCGCTGGCCAGCGCGCTGGTGCTGGCATCAAGGCAGCAGCGGCCAAGGCTGCAGCGCCATTCAAAGCAGGCTGGCAAGGCTCTGGTGCCGATGGCGGCTCAGGCGGTGGCACTGCGGGGCCAGCCGCCGCAGGCGATGCCGCTGGCAACACAGCCAACGCGCAAAAACAAGAGCAGCCCGGTTGGGCCAAAAACCTGCAACGCCGCCAACGACTCATCCAGGCCACCACTACGGCCGCGCACACGCTGCGCGGTGGCGACGGCGGCGGTTCGGGCCAAGGCCCGAGCCTGCGGGATTCCGATAGCTGACTTTCAAGGAGAACTCCATGCGATTCAAACGACCGCAGGTGCGCTATGCCGATACGCCGCAGCCTGCCACTCCGTATCAAGCCGCTGCCCAGGTGTGGGACGAGCGCATCGGCTCGGCCCGCGTGCAGGCCAAGAACTGGCGGCTGATGGCCTTCGGCTGCCTGGTGCTCGCATTGCTGATGGCCGGCGGCCTGGTGTGGCGCTCGGCCCAATCCATCGTCACGCCCTATGTCATCGAGGTCGATCAGTCCGGCCAGGTGCGCACCGTGGGCGAAGCGGCCACGCCGTATCGGCCCACCGATGCGCAGACGGCACACCACATCGCGCGCTTCGTGACGCTGGTGCGCTCGCTGTCCATTGACCCCATCGTCGTGCGCCAGAACTGGCTCGATGCTTACGACTACACCACCGATCGTGGCGCGGCGGTGCTCAACGACTATGCGCGGGTGAATGACCCGTTTGCCCGCATCGGCAAGGAATCGGTGACGGTGCAGATCACCAGTGTGGTTCGCGCCAGCGAGGCGTCGTTCAACGTGCGCTGGACAGAGCGCCGCTACGTCAATGGCGCGGCGACCGGGCTGGAGCGATGGACGGCGGTGGTGTCCATCGTGCAGCAGACCCCGCGCACCGAAGAACGCCTGCGCCGCAACCCGCTGGGCATCTACGTCAATGGCTTGTCGTGGAGCCGTGAACTGGATTCTTCTGAAGGAGCCAAACCATGAATGCACGTTTCCGTAAAACCGCATTGCCGGTGATCCTGCTGGCATCGACTGTCCTGTTTGCGGGCTGCGCCACGCAGGGCAAGCCGCCGCCGGTGATCTCGCTCGATGAGCCGGTGCAGGCTCAGCCATTGCCCGAGCCGCCCACGCCCATCGAAGTGGTGGCAGTGCCCGAACCGTTGGCATTGCCCGGACAGTTGAAACCGCTGCCGGACGTTGATGCGACCCCGGCTTCACCGGAGCCTGCCGACGAGAAGGTGCGCGTTTCGCGTGCCAATGCCGAGGCGCGCATTGCGCCGACCCGTGAGGGCTACGTCAATGCGATCCAGGTCTGGCCCTTCACTGACGGCGCGCTGTATCAGGTCTATGCGTCCGTGGGCCGCGTGACCGTGATCGCGCTCCAGCCCGGCGAGGAACTGGTGACGGTCGCTGCGGGCGATACCGTGCGCTGGATCGTGGGCGACACCTCCAGCGGCAGCGGGGCCGATCTGCGCGTCAATGTGCTGGTCAAGCCTATCCGTTCCGGGTTGAAGACCAATCTGGTCATCACCACCAGCCGCAGGACGTACCTGCTGGAACTGACTTCGACCGACAAGGCATGGATGGCGTCCGTGTCCTGGGACTATCCCAAGGATCGAATGCTGGCCTTGCAGCGCCAGGCCCAAGCCGCCAACGCTGCCGCGCCGGTCGATGCAGGCTTGTCGCTGGAGAACATCCGGTTTCGCTATGCAATCAGCGGCAGCAATCCACCGTGGAAGCCGCTGCGCGCCTTCGACGATGGCGAGAAGGTCTATATCCAGTTTCCTGCAGGCATCGCCCAGGGCGAGCTGCCGCCGCTGTTTGTCATCGGCGCGCAGGGCCATGGGCAACTGGTGAACTACCGCTTCCGCTCGCCGTACTACATCGTGGATCGGCTGTTCGGTGCGGCCGAACTGCGCCTAGGGGCCGACAAGGGCGACGTGGTGCGCATCGAGCGCACGGATGGCATTGCTGGGAGGAACTGAGCATGAGCCAGGACGATACCCCCGACCTTGACGCGCCGCAGGCGGACAAGGTGGCACCCGAGGCGGTGGCGCTGCGCGCCCAACCGCGCCCGGTCACGCGCCTGAACCGGCGCACGCTGGCCATCCTCTCCGGCGGGCTGTCGGTCGGCCTGATGGGCGCACTGATCTGGTCGCTGCAACCGCAGCAACGCAGCGCGAGCGAGTCTACCGAGCTGTACAACGTGGATCGCGTGTCCAAGTCGGAAGGGCTGGATGCGCTGCCGACGGACTATTCCAAGCTGCCAGCGCTGCCGCCCGACGTGCCGGAGCTCGGGCCACCGCTGCCGGGCGATTTAGGGCCAGCCATCGTCAATTCGCAGCAGCCAGTTGCCGCCACCTATGCCGCGCCCGGCTACGACCCCAACGATGCGCTACGCAAGGAAGAAGAAGCAGCGGCAGCTTCATCGGTGTTCTTCCGCACGGGTTCCCCGCAGGCTGCGCCCGTGGCGCAGTCGCAGGTCGCTGCCGCGGCAGGCTTCGCTGCCAATGCCGCTTTCGATCCGCTGGCCGCTGGCCCAGCCTCGACGGCGGCCCAGCCTGCTGATCCGACTGCCGTGCAGAACCGGCAAGACCAGAAAGAGGCGTTCCTGACAGGCGGCTCTAGGGAAACCCGTAACTCCGGCAACCTGCAAATGCCCGCATCGCCGTACCAAGTCATGGCAGGAACGGTGATCGCAGGTGCGCTGGTGACGGGCATCAAGTCAGACCTGCCGGGCGACGTGATCGCCACGGTGACGGAGCCGATCTACGACACGGCCACAGGCAAGTTCCTGCTGATCCCGCAGGGTTCGCGCATCCTGGGCAAGTACAACAGCCAGGTCAGCTACGGCCAGAGCCGCGTGCAGGTGGTGTGGAACCGCATCATCCTGCCGGACACGTCTTCGCTCACGCTCGACAACCTGATCGGCACCGACCCGGCGGGCTATGCCGGTCTGGAAGACGACGTGGACTGGCATTGGGATCGGATTTTTGCCGGTGCCGTGCTGACGACGCTGCTGGGCGTCGGTGCCGAACTGGCCGCACCCGAGAACCGCCAGGACGGTGATCGCGTCATCATCGCCGGGCGCGACAGCCTGCAGGACACGGTGAACCAAGTCGGCCAGGAAGTGACCCGGCGCAACCTCAACATCCAACCCACGCTGACCAGCCGTCCCGGCTTGCCAGTGCGCATCATCGTGAACCGCGATCTGGTGCTGCGGCCCTATCAGCCGCTGTTCTTCAACAAGGGGACTTCGCGATGAGCTCGACCAGGAAACTGCGGCTGGGGCCGCTGCCCAAGACCGAAAGCGTCAAGCTGACCTTCGCTTGCTCGGCCAGCTTGAAAGCCGATCTCGACCGCTACGCCGCGCTGCATGCGCAGGCGTATGGCGAGGCGGTCGATGCCTCGACGCTGATCCCGCACATGCTGGAGGCGTTCATGGCGGGGGATCGGGGATTCAGGAAAGGAAACGCCAACAAGTCCTTGCCGCCGAACCCAAGCTGAAGGTGCACCGGAACCAGATTGACCATCACTCGAACGCGCAGCCCAACGCTGCGCGTTCTTCGTTCTGGATAGGCTGCGAGGGAATGGGCTAAAGTGACCGAGCAGGCCTGCCAGTTCTTGGCAATCTCCATCGCTACAACGCGACTCGGCTTGCTTTCTACAGGCTCTTATGTGGCCCCCAGTCCACAACACCGCATCCCCTGCAAGCGGCATAAAACAGAGCTAACCTATTGCCCCATATATGGTTTCAAGCCTCCCGTGTTTTGCACGAAAGGCTTGACGCTGGCCATTTTTTATTGCATTACGCAGGCAGTGTGGCGTCAGCCCAAGCCACTCAACCCAGCTTCTCGAACTTCAGATCCCACACCCCATGCCCCAGCCGCTCGCCACGGCGTTCGAACTTGGTGATCGGGCGCTCTTGCGGGCGCGGCACATAGGTACCGTCGGCGGCCTGGTTGCGATACCCCGGCGCGGCGCTCATCACCTCCAGCATGTGCTCGGCATAGGGCTCCCAGTCGGTGGCCATGTGGAACACGCCCCCGACCTTGAGCTTGCGCCGCACCAGCTCGGCGAATTCCGGCTGGACGATGCGGCGCTTGTGATGGCGCGCCTTGTGCCAGGGGTCGGGGAAGAACAGCATCAGCCGGTCGAGGCTGTTGTCGGCCACGCAGCGGTTGAGCACTTCGATGGCGTCGCAATCGTACACCCGCAGGTTCTTCAGGCCCTGGGTCAGCACGCCGTTGAGCAGCGCGCCGACACCTGGACGGTGCACCTCGACACCGATGAAGTCCTGTTCAGGCGCGGCAGCGGCCATTTCCAGCAGGGAATGGCCCATGCCGAAGCCGATCTCCAGGGTGCGCGGCGCCGAACGGCCAAACACCTGGTCGTAGTCCACCGGGCTGTCGGCCAGGGGCAGGATGAACAGGGGGCCGCCCTGTTCCAGACCGCGTTGCTGGCCTTCGGTCATGCGCCCGGCACGCATCACGAAGCTCTTGATACGGCGGTGGGGGCGCGCTTCGCCGTCGGTGGTGATCGGCGTTTCTTGCGATTCAGTCATCAGGGGCTCTTACTTGATCAGACCTTCCAGCGGCGACGAGGCGCTGGCATAGAGTTTCTTCGGCATGCGCCCGGCCAGGTAGGCCATGCGACCAGCGACGATGGCATGCTTCATGGCCTCGGCCATCAGCACCGGCTGCTGGGCATGGGCGATGGCCGAGTTCATCAGCACGGCCTCGCAGCCCATCTCCATGGCGATGGTGGCGTCGGAGGCGGTGCCCACGCCGGCATCGACCAGTACCGGGACCTTGGACTCCTCAAGGATGATCTGCAGGTTGTAGGGGTTGCAGATCCCCAGGCCGGTGCCGATCAGGCCAGCCAGCGGCATCACTGCGATGCAGCCGGCCTCGGCCAGTTGGCGGGCGATGATCGGGTCGTCGCTGGTGTAGACCATCACGTCGAAACCGTCCTTGACCAGCACTTCGGCAGCCTTGAGGGTTTCGATCACGTTGGGGAACAGGGTTTTCTGGTCGGCCAGGACTTCCAGCTTGACCAGGTTGTGGCCATCCAGCAGCTCGCGGGCCAGGCGGCAGGTACGCACCGCTTCGGTGGCGTCGTAGCAGCCGGCGGTGTTCGGCAGGATGGTGTAGCGGTCCGGTGGCAGCACGTCGAGCAGGTTCGGCTCGCCCGGATTCTGGCCGATGTTGGTACGGCGCACGGCGACGGTGACGATCTCGGCACCCGAGGCCTCGATGGCCAGGCGGGTCTCTTCCATGTCACGGTACTTGCCGGTACCGACCAGCAGGCGCGACTGGAAAGTGCGCCCGGCCAGGGTGAAGGGCTTGTCGCTACGAACGTTGCTCATCGTTGTTCCTCTGGAAAAGGTTACGGGGCTTGCAGGTGAATCGCCGACGGATCAACCGCCACCGATGGCATGGACCACTTCGACCTGGTCGCCGTCGTTGAGCAGCGTGCTGTCGTGCTGGCTGCGCGGCACGATATCCAGGTTGAGCTCCACCGCTACCCGGCGACCGGCCAGTTCCAGGCGGTTCAGCAGGGCCGCGACGCTCTCGCCATCGGGCAATTCGTAAGGTTCACCGTTCAATTGAATGCGCATGCGCACGGCCACCATTGTTCTTTGGGGGCCCGCATTCTAGCCCCGATCAGCGCTCGAACCCAAGGGCACGAGCGGCCATTAGTCGCGATTGTGGACCACTTGGTCAGCTCAACCGCCACGCCGCCAGCCCCAGGCACAGCCAGCCGGCGAGAAAGCACAGGCCACCGATGGGGGTGATGATGCCAAGCTTGCCCAGGCCGCTGGTGGTCAGCACATAGAGGCTACCGGAGAACAGCACGATGCCCACGGCGAACAGACCGCCGGCCCAGCCCACCAGGCGCCCGGGCAAGTGCGCCGACAGCACGGCGACGCCGAGCAGGGCCAGGGCGTGGACCAGTTGATAGGTCACGCCGGTGTGGAAGATCGCCAGGTAATCGGCTGTGAGCCGGTTCTTCAGGCCGTGGGCGGCGAAAGCCCCCAGGGCGACACCAGTGAATCCAAAGAACGCGGCGAGCATCAGGAAGCTGCGAAGCATGGGGACGACTCCTCGGGTGGGGTCTGTATAATGGCCCGCTCCACAGGTTCCGGCCAAGCCATCGCCATGCTGTCATCCCTCATCCGCCGCCTCGTCCGCGCCCTGCTCTGGTTCGCCGCCGGCAGCATCGTGCTGGTCCTGGCGCTGCGCTGGGTACCGCCTCCGGGCACGGCACTGATGGTCGAGCGCAAGGTCCAGTCGTGGATGGCCGGCGAGCCGATCGACCTGCAGCGTGACTGGACGCCCTGGGCGCGGATCTCCGACGAACTGAAGGTCGCGGTCATCGCCGGCGAAGACCAGAAGTTCGCCAGCCACTGGGGCTTCGACATCCCGGCCATCCAGGCGGCCCTCGCCCATAACGAACGCGGCGGCAACCTGCGCGGCGCCAGCACCCTCACCCAACAGGTGGCCAAGAACCTGTTCCTGTGGTCCGGTCGCAGTTGGCTGCGCAAGGGGCTGGAGGCCTGGTTCACCGGGCTGATCGAGCTGTTCTGGTCGAAGGAGCGGATCCTCGAGATCTACCTGAACAGTGCCGAATGGGGGCCAGGCGTGTTCGGCGCCCAGGCGGCCGCACGCTATCACTTCGGTATCGATGCCAACCGCCTTTCCCGCCAGCAGGCCAGCCAGTTGGCGGCCGTACTGCCCAGCCCGATCAAATGGAGCGCCAGCCGGCCCAGCGCCTACGTGGCCAGCCGGGCCGGCTGGATCCGCCGGCAAATGAGCCAGTTGGGCGGGGCCAGCTACCTGATGCAGCTGGAGGCATCGCGCAGGCCTTGATACTCCTGCACCACCCTGCCCCTGCCCTGCCTGGCCCTATCGCTGGCAAGCCCCACACATGACCCTGCAATCCATATCATGCGTGATCGACTCGGACCCTGTGGGAGCTGGCTTGCCAGCGATAGGGCCAGTTCAGGCACCTTGAAACGCCAGGCATAAAAAAACCGCCTGCCCATAAGACAAGCGGCTCTATCGATCCAGCCCAGCCGTCGATCAGACCGCGATCAACGCCTTGACCTTGTTCATCGCGTTCTTCTCCAACTGGCGAATACGCTCCGCCGACACGCTGTATTTCTCCGCCAGCTCGTGCAGGGTGGCTTTTTCCTCGGCCAGCCAGCGCTGATAGAGAATGTCGCGGCTGCGCTCGTCCAGGCCTTGCAGGGCATCGTGCAGGTTGCTGGTGGAGTTGTCGCTCCAGTCGGCATCCTCCAGTTGCAGGGCCGGGTCGTAGCGGTGGTCTTCCAGGTAATGCGCTGGCGACTGGAAGGCACTGTCGTCATCGGCTTCGGCAGCTGGGTCGAAGGCCATGTCCTGGCCGCTCAGGCGGCTTTCCATCTCGCGCACTTCGCGAGGCTCGACGCCAAGGCTTTCGGCCACGCGATGGACTTCGTCATTGTTCAGCCAGGCCAGGCGCTTCTTCTGGCTACGCAGGTTGAAGAACAGCTTGCGCTGGGCCTTGGTGGTGGCCACCTTGACGATGCGCCAGTTGCGCAGGATGAACTCGTGGATCTCGGCCTTGATCCAGTGCACCGCGAAGGACACCAGACGCACGCCCATTTCCGGGTTGAAACGCTTTACCGCCTTCATCAGGCCGACGTTGCCTTCCTGGATCAGGTCGGCCTGGGCCAAGCCGTAGCCTGCATAGCTACGGGCGATGTGTACGACGAAACGCAGGTGGGCCATCACCATTTGCCGAGCGGCCTCAAGATCCTGCTCGTAGTAGAGACGCTCGGCCAGTTCACGCTCCTGCTCGGCCGTCAGCAGGGGGATGCTGTTGACCGTGTGCACATAGGCTTCCAGGTTTGCACCGGGAACCAGGGCATAAGCAGGTTGCAACGAAGTGGTCATTCAAGAACCTCCGACTCACTGAACTCGTGCCTTTTGGGCACTGCCAACATTGACCGGAAACCAAGAAACAAGTTCCCAGACTGAGAAAAAAGTCAATGCTGGCCAGAAAACATTATCGAGGTGCCAACTCGTTCAAGTGGCGGGCGACCGCGATCCATGCACCGATATACCCCAACAGCACGGCCCCGATCAAGAGCGACAGACCATCGGAACCCGGCACGCCGCCCAGGGCGAAGTCGCTGCCGTACAGCCCGGAGAGCCCTATGACCGCATCGTTCAGCCAGTCCAGGGAGAACGCCAGGATCCCCCAGGCCAGCAACCCCGCGCCCAGGCCGTACAGGGCCCCCATATAGAGGAAGGGGCGGCGCACGTAGCTGTCGGTCCCGCCCACCAGCTTGATCACTTCGATCTCGGTACGGCGGTTCTCGATGTGCAGGCGAATTGTGTTACCAATTACCAACAGCAGGGCCGAAACCAGAAGCACGGCCAGGCCGAAGACGAAACGGTCACCCAGCTTGAGGATCGCCGCCAGGCGCTCCACCCACACCAGGTCCAACTGCGCCACCTCGACCTGCGGCAGCTCCGACAGACGCTGACGCAGGGCTTCCAGGGCCGGCTTGTCGACCTCGGTCGGGGTCACCACCACCACGCCGGGCAACGGGTTCTCCGGCAGCTCGCGCAGGGCTTCGCCCAGGCCGGACTGCTGCTGGAACTCCTCCAGCGCCTGTTCGCGGCTGACATACTGGGCATCGGCCACGCCAGGCATGCCCTTGATCTCGTCGCGCAAGGCCTCGCCTTCCTTGCCACCGGCGTCGAGCTTGAGGAACAGGGAGATCTGCGCGGCACGTTGCCAAGAACCGCCGAGCTTCTCGACGTTCTTCAGCAGCAGCGACAGCCCCATGGGCATGCTCAGCGCCACCGCCATCACCAGGCAGGTGAAGAAGCTGCCGATCGGCTGCTTGCCCAGGCGCCGCAGGCTGTCGGCCAGACTGGCCCGGTGGCTTTCCAGCCAGGCGTGCAGCAGGGTACGGAAATCTGGGCCGTCGTCGTCGTGACCTGCGCGTTTTTTCGCCGGCTGCGGGTCGGCGGCCTTGGGCGCGACGCGCTCGGAAACCTTCGGCGTACGTGTAGTGCTCATTGCCCGGCCTCCCCATCGCCGATCAGTCGACCGCGCTGCAGGGTCAGCATGCGGTGCCGCATGCGCGCGATCAGCGCCAGGTCATGGCTGGCGATCAATACCGTGGTGCCCAGGCGGTTGATGTCCTCGAACACCCCCATGATCTCCGCGGCCAGGCGCGGATCGAGGTTGCCGGTCGGCTCGTCGGCCAGCAGCAGGGCCGGCTGGTGGACGATGGCGCGGGCGATGCCGACCCGCTGTTGCTGGCCGGTGGACAGGTCGGCCGGGAACAGCTCGCCCTTGTCGGCCAGGGCCACTCGCTCCAGGGCCGAGTCCACCCGTTTGGCGATCTCGGGCTTGGACAGGCCTAGGATCTGCAGCGGCAACGCGACGTTGTTGAACACCGTGCGGTCGAACAGCAACTGGTGGTTCTGGAACACCACGCCGATCTGCCGACGCAGGAACGGGATCTGGGCGTTGCTGATCTGGCCCAGGTCCTGCCCGGCCAACAGCAGCTTGCCGTTGGTCGGACGCTCCATGGCCAGCAGCAGGCGCAGCAGCGTGCTCTTGCCGGCACCGGAGTGGCCGGTGACGAACAGGAACTCGCCCCGGCGCGCCCGGAAGCTCAGTTCGTGCAGGCCGACATGGCCGTTGGGGTAGCGCTTGGCAACCTGTTCGAATCGGATCATGGATGCTCCCGCTCGGCGAACAGAGCCTTGACGAATGGCTCGGCCTCGAAGGTACGCAGGTCGTCGATGCCTTCGCCGACGCCGATGAAGCGGATCGGCAGGGCGAACTGCTTGGCCAGGGCGAAGATCACTCCGCCCTTGGCGGTGCCGTCCAGCTTGGTCAGGGCAAGGCCGGTCAGTTCGACGCTCTGGTTGAAGTACTTGGCCTGGCTGATGGCGTTCTGGCCGGTGCCGGCGTCCAGCACCAGCAGGACCTCGTGGGGTGCCTCGGCATCGAGCTTGCCGATGACCCGGCGCACTTTCTTCAGCTCTTCCATCAGGTTGTCCTTGGTGTGCAGGCGACCGGCGGTATCGGCGATCAGCACGTCGATGCCACGGGCCTTGGCGGCCTGCACGGCGTCGAAGATCACCGAAGCCGAGTCGGCACCGGTGTGCTGGGCGATCACCGGGATCTGGTTACGCTCGCCCCACACCTGCAGTTGCTCCACGGCCGCGGCGCGGAAGGTGTCGCCAGCGGCCAGCATGACCTTCTTGCCTTCGAGCTGCAGTTTCTTGGCCAGCTTGCCGATGGTGGTGGTCTTGCCCGCGCCGTTCACACCGACCACGAGGATCACGTACGGCTTGCCCTGCGACTGGATCGTCAGTGGCTGTTCCACAGGGCGCAGCAGGGCGGCCAGCTCCTCCTGCAGCGACTTGTACAGCGCATCGGCGTCGGCCAGCTGCTTGCGAGCCACTTTCTGGGTCAGGTTCTGGACGATGGTCGAGGTGGCCTCCACGCCGACATCGGCGGTGAGCAGGCGTGTCTCGATCTCGTCGAGCAGGTCATCGTCGATGACCTTCTTGCCAAGGAACAGGCTGGCCATGCCCTCGCCGATGCTGGCGCTGGTCTTGGACAGGCCCTGCTTGAGGCGGGCGAAGAAACCGACCTTGGAAGGTTCGGCGGCGACAGCGGGCGCAGCAGCGACCGGCTCGGGGGCAGGCTCGACGGGCGTCGGCGCAGCGTCCGGCGCGGGCACAGGCTCGACAGGCGCCGGCGCAGCGACCGGTACGGGTTCGGGGCGCTCGGTTCGAACCTCAGCCAGCACCAGCTCAGGGGCCGGGCGCTCGGGAATGACAGGGGGGGTCCTGGGCTCCAGGTCTGGGACCAGGGCCACAGGCTCCTCGGCGACTGGCAGGGTCAGGGTGCTGGCAGGCTGGGAGGTGCTGCCCGCCAGCGCTGGCGACGGCGTGGCCTCGTTCGCGGGCAAGCCCGCTCCCACAGGGGCCGCCAGGGCTTGATCCTCGGCGACAGGCAGCACCGGCGCGCCAGCAGGGGGCTGCGGCGCGGCGGCAGGTGCGGACTCGACAGGGGCTGGAGCCACGACCGGCGCCTCGGCGACCGGAGCAGGCTGCTCGACAGGCGCCTGCGGCGCTACCGGCTCGGCAGCCTGAGGCTCAGGGGATTGCGGCTGTTCGGCGACAGCTTGCTGCGGCTTCTTGCGAAACCAGCTGAACAGGCCTTTCTTCTCGCCAGCCTCGGCCGGCGCTTTTTTGTCGTCGTTGGAACCAAACATGGAAGACGGCTATCTCAGGGTAGCGATGGGCCATCAACGGCGCATCGGAAATTCTTGGTAACGCAGAACAGACTCTCTTGGATCCGGCTGGTTCATGCGCAACGTTTTGTCGAAGTGGCCTGTGGGCCAGAACGGCGACAGGCATGGTCGCCAGGCAACCGGATCAGTATCCTAGCACCTCCTGGCCCGCCGACGCTAAGCCAAGCGGGCCGCCGTACAGGTTAACCAACGTATGAATGCTCTAGCCCGCCGCGCCGCTGGCCTGTTGCTCAGCGCGCTCTGCCTGCCGCTCGCGGCCCTCGCCGCCGATCCGCAGCCCACCCACGAGTTCATCCTCGACAACGGCCTGAAGGTGGTCGTGCGCGAAGACCATCGCGCCCCGGTGGTGGTTTCGCAGATCTGGTACAAGGTCGGCTCCAGCTACGAGACCCCGGGCCAGACCGGGTTGTCCCACGCCCTGGAGCACATGATGTTCAAGGGCAGCGCCAAGGTCGGCCCTGGCGAGGCCTCGCGCATCCTGCGCGACCTCGGCGCGCAAGAGAACGCCTTCACCAGCGACGACTACACCGCCTACTACCAGGTCCTCGCCCGCGACCGCCTGCCGGTGGCCCTGGAGCTGGAGGCCGACCGCCTGGCCAGCCTGCGCCTGCCGGCCGACGAGTTCAGCCGCGAGATCGAGGTGATCAAGGAAGAGCGCCGCCTGCGCACCGACGACCAGCCCAATGCCAAGGCCTTCGAGCTGTTCCGCGCCATGGCCTACCCGGCCAGCGGCTACCATACCCCGACCATCGGCTGGATGGCCGACCTCGAGCGCATGAAGGTCGAGGAACTGCGCCACTGGTACGAATCCTGGTACGCGCCGAACAACGCCACCCTGGTGGTGGTCGGCGATGTCAGCGTCGACGAGGTCAAGGGCCTCGCCAACAAGTATTTCGGCGCCATTCCCAAGCGCGCCGTGCCGCCGGCCAAGCTGCCGCTGGAGCTGGCCGAACCCGGCCTGCGCCAGCTGACCCTGCATGTGCGCACCCAGTTGCCAAGCCTGATCTACGGCTTCAACGTACCAGGCCTGGCCACCGCCAAGGACCCACGCAGCGTCCATGCCCTGCGCCTGATCTCCGCCCTGCTCGACGGCGGCTACAGCGCCCGCATGCCAGCCCGCCTGGAGCGCGGCCAGGAGCTGGTGGCCGGCGCCTCGTCCAGCTACAACGCCTTCACCCGTGGCGACAGCCTGTTCCTGGTCTCGGCCACTCCGAACGTACAGAAGCAAAAGACCCTCGCCGACGTCGAGAAAGGCATCTGGCAATTGCTCGACGAACTCAAGACCACGCCGCCCAGCGCCGAGGAGCTCGAGCGCGTGCGCGCCCAGGTGATCGCCGGCCTGGTCTACGACCGTGACTCCATCAGCAGCCAGGCCACCACCATCGGCCAACTGGAAACCGTGGGCCTGTCCTGGAAGCTGATCGACAGCGAACTCGACGAGCTCAAGCGCGTGACCCCGCAGGACATCCAGGACGCCGCCCGCACCTACTTCACCCGCGAACGCCTGAGCGTTGCCCATGTACTGCCCGAGGAGTCCGCCCATGAGTGACCGCAGCGCAACTCGCTACACCCTGTTCGGCCTCGGCATCATCGTGCTGGTGGTGGCCCTGGCCATGGCCTTGGCCCGCCCAGCCCAGTCGGACAACGTGGCGCAGGCCGACAGCACCGCCGCCCGTCCGGCCAACACCCTGCAGTCCCTGGCCGAGCTGGACGGCAAGGCGCCCAGCCGGCGCCAGCTGAACATCCAGAGCTGGAATACCGCCGAAGGCGCCCGCGTGCTGTTCGTCGAAGCCCGCGAGCTGCCGATGTTCGACCTGCGCGTGACCTTCGCCGCCGGCAGCAGCCAGGACGGCGACACGCCAGGCCTGGCCACCCTGACCAACGCCATGCTCAACGAAGGCGTGGCCGGCAAGGACGTGACCGCCATCGCCGAAGGCTTCGAAGGCCTGGGGGCGGACTTCGGCAACGGCGCCTACCGCGACATGGCGGTGGCCACCCTGCGCAGCCTGAGTGCCGCCGACAAGCGCGAGCCGGCGCTGAAGCTGTTCGCCGAGGTGGTGGGCAAACCGACCTTCCCGGACGATGCCCTCACGCGCATCAAGAACCAACTGCTGGCAGGCTTCGAGTACGAGAAGCAGAACCCCGGCAAGATCGCCGGCAAGGCGCTGTTCGCCAAGCTGTACGGCGATCATCCCTACGCCCATCCGAGCGACGGCACCGCCGAGAGCATCCCCGGAATCACCCTGGAGCAGTTGCGCGCCTTCCACGCCAAGGCCTATGCGGCCGGCAACGCGGTGATCGCCCTGGTCGGCGACCTCAGCCGCGACGAAGCAGAGGCCATCGCCGCCCAGGTTTCCACTGCCCTGCCCAAGGGCCCGGCCCTGCCCAAGCCGGCCGAGCCTGTCGAGCCCAAGGCGGGCCTGACCCACATCGACTTCCCCTCCAAGCAGACCCACTTGATGCTGGCCGAGCTCGGCATCGACCGCCAGAACCCGGACTGGGCCGCCCTCTCCTTGGGCAACCAGATCCTTGGCGGCGGCGCCTTCGGCACCCGCCTGATGAGCGAGGTCCGCGAGAAACGTGGCCTGACCTATGGCGTCTATTCGGTGTTCAGCCCGATGCAGGTGCGCGGGCCATTCATGATCAACCTGCAGACCCGCGCCGAATTGAGCGAAGGCACCCTCAAGCTGGTCCAGGATATCCTCGCCGACTACCTGGAACATGGCCCGACCCAGCAAGAGCTGGACGACGCCAAGCGCGAACTGGCCGGCAGCTTCCCGCTGTCCAATGCCAGCAACGCCAGTATCGTCGGTCAACTGGGGGCGATAGGCTTCTACAACCTGCCGCTGACCTGGCTCGAGGACTTCATGCAGCAATCCCAGGACCTGACCGTCGAGCAGGTCAAGGCGGCCATGAACAAGCACCTGTCGGCAGACAAGCTGGTGATCGTCACGGCCGGCCCGAAGGTGCCGCAGAAACCGCTGCCACCGCCCACTGACAAACCCGCCGAGCAACCGCTCGGCGTACCGGAGCACTAATGGCCAAGCCATCCAGACCCGCCCACCCGGGCCAAGGGCCCAGCAAGGGCCCGGGCCACCTGCGCATCATCGCCGGCGAGTGGCGCAGCCGCCGCCTGACGGTACCCGAAGGAGACGGCCTGCGCCCGACCCCCGACCGGGTCCGCGAAACCCTGTTCAACTGGCTGGCACCGTATATCGAGGGCGCCCAGGTGCTGGATGCCTTCACCGGCAGCGGGGCGCTGGTCCTGGAGGCCCTGTCGCGTGGAGCCGAGGACGCTGTGGCCCTGGACAGCAACCCGGCAGCGATCGCCAACCTCAAGCACAACCTGGAGGTCTTGCGCTGCCCCCGCGGCCAGATCCTGCAGACCGACGCGCTGCGCTACCTGCAAGGGCCGGCCAAGCAGCGGTTCGACGTGGTATTCCTCGACCCGCCTTTCCATCAGGACTTGCTGGCCAACACCTGCAACCTGCTCGAAGACGGCCAGTGGCTGCGTGAACAGGCCTGGATCTACACCGAGAGCGAAGCTGCGCCCTCTACCCTGCCGATGCCTGGCAACTGGCGCCTGCACCGGGAAAAGAAGACCGGCCAGGTGCACTACGCGCTCTGGCAGCGCGGCTGACGTCCAGCGGCAGGCACGGCTGCGACCAATAGCGCAGGTACAGTGGCGACGATTCATGTCAAGCTAGGCAGGCACAACAGGGGTCACCCAGCATGCCTAGCCTCAACGCCACTTTCCGTCCGGCCACCGGCCTGTCCAACCCCCACCTGCAGACCCTGTGGGGGCCGCTGTGGCGCAAGCTCCCCGACCTGCAGCGCACCCGCGAGCGCCTGTGGCTGGCCGATGGCGACTTCCTCGACCTGGACTGGCATGGCCCACACCAGCCCGCCGCCCCGCTGGTGCTGGTGCTGCACGGCCTGACTGGCTCGTCCGCCTCCCCCTACGTCAAAGGCCTGCAGCAGGCGCTGCAGGCCCGTGGCTGGGCCAGCGTCGCCGTCAACTGGCGCGGTTGCTCCGGCGAGCCGAACCTGCTGCCGCGCAGCTACCACTCCGGCGCCAGCGAAGACCTGGCCGAGACCATTCGCCACCTGCGCGCCCAGCGCCCGCTGGCGCCGCTGTATGCGGTCGGTTATTCGCTGGGCGGCAATGTGCTGCTCAAGTACCTGGGCGAGAGCGGTACGACCAGCCAACTGGAGGCCGCGGTGGCGGTGTCGGTGCCGTTTCGCCTGGATCAGTGCGCCGATCGCATCGGCCAGGGTTTTTCCAAGGTCTACCAGGCGCATTTCATGCGCGAGATGCTTGCCTATGTGCAGCAGAAGCAGCGGCACTTTCGCGAGAGCGGCCATCACGAAGGGTTGGCGGCGCTCGAGCGCCTGGGGCCGTTACGCAACCTGCGCACGTTCTGGGATTTCGACGGCAAGGTCACCGCACCGTTGAATGGTTTCAGCGATGCCCATGACTACTACCGGCGCTCGTCGAGCCGCTACTACCTAGGCGAGAACCGGACGCCGACACTGATCATCCATTCCACCGACGACCCGTTCGTGTCCGGCCACAGCCTGCCCGCAGCCAGCGAGTTGGCGGCACAGACGCATCTGGAGCTACATGAGCGAGGCGGGCATGTGGGGTTCGTCGATGGCAGCCTGCGCAATCCGGGGTATTACCTGGAGCGGAGGATTGCGCAGTGGTTGGCAGAGGGCGCCTAGAACAGCCCTGACACCCCACTGCCTGCCAGAACTACCTGCTTTCACAGATGACGAAGACCTCGAAAGCTCAGTCCCCTTTCGCCACGCCATGCTGTGGATCATTGATCCACTCGCTCCACGACCCGGCATACAACCGCCCCAGCGGGTACCCCGCCAGCGCCAGGGCGAACAGGTTGTGGCAAGCGGTCACCCCCGAGCCGCAATAGGCTACTAGCTGTTCCGGTGCCCGCCCTGCCAGTGCCTCGTCGAAACGCTGCTTGAGCTGCGCGGCCGGCAGGAAGTGGCCATCCGGCCCCAGGTTGTCGGTGAACGCCAAGCACTGGGCCCCCGGAATATGCCCGGCCACCGGGTCGATCGGCTCGACATCGCCACGAAAACGCGGCAGCGCGCGGGCATCGATGAGGGTCAACTCCGGTTGCCCCAGGCGCTTGGCCAGACGCTCGGCGTCGATCAGCAGCTTCATGTCCGGCTCACCGGTGAAACTGCCCTCGCGCTTGACCGGTGGATCGAGGCTCAGCGGCAGATGGGCGGCATGCCAGGCCTTGAGGCCACCATCGAGGATGAAAACGTCATCGCGCTTGCCCAGCCAGGCCAGCAGCCACCAGGCGCGGGCGGCAAACGCGCCGGGGCCATCGTCGTACAGCACCACCTGGCTGTCGTTGTCCATGCCCCATTCGCGCAGGCGCTCGACCAGCCGTCGCGGATCCGGCAGCGGGTGGCGCCCGGTGCGGCCCTTGACCACCGGCCCGCTCAGGTCCCGCTCCAGGTCGGCGAAGTGCGCCCCCGCGATATGCCCCTCGGCATAGCTGCGTTGGCCGTAATCCACATCCTCCAGGGCAAAACGACAGTCGAGGATCACCAACCCCGGCGACTCCAGGCGGTCGGCCAACTGCTGCGGGGTGATCAATTGCGCAAGGGGCATGACAATCTCCTGATCGATGGCACGAAAGGCCCTGGAGTCACTGCTCCAGGGCCTGGTTGAACGGTACGTGGAACTCCTCGCAGAGCGTATCCACGGCAGCGCGCGAACTGGCGGTGACGAACCCCAGTTCCAGCACCAGTACCTGGTAGACGCCGCGCTTGAAGGCTTCTTCACCCAGGTGCGCGGAATGTTCGCGCGTGGTGCTGAGAAAACGAACCCACGAGGTCAGGACGATCCAGGCGTTGATGGTCAGCGATTCGATCTGCGCCGCATCCATGGCCAGGATCCCGGCCTCGACGAAGCCCCGGTAGATCGCCTGGCCCTGCTGCAGGCAACGCTGGGAGAAACGCCGGTAACGGGCGGCGAGTTCCGGGTCGCTGTCGAGCAGGTGCTCCAGGTCGCGGTGCAGGAAGCGATAGTTCCACATCGCCGCCAGCAGGGCCTTGAGGTAGAAGCGCTTGTCCTCGACCGTCGCGGTGCGCCCCTGGGGAGGCCGCAGGAAGCTGTCCACCAGCGCTTCGTACTGGCTGAAGAGCACGGCGATGATCGCCTGCTTGTTAGGGAAGTGGTAGTACAGGTTGCCAGGCGAGATTTCCATGTGCGCGGCGATGTGGTTGGTACTGACGCTGCGTTCGCCCTGCTGGTTGAACAGCTCCAGGCTGTTCTGCACGATGCGCTCACGGGTCTTCATGCGCGGGGCCATGCTCAGCTCCAAGTCTGCGTACTTCAATGATCGCCCATCTTAAGGTGTATCTGCCAAGGGATGCACCGTTCTGTGCCAGGGCGCAAAAAACTCGCGCCAGCGCGCAAATTAGAGTATAGGCTCTAGTCATAACAGCCCCCTTTCGTGGAGCCGCCATGACTTCGCCGATCGCCTTGCCTCCTGTGTATTCCGACCCCGACCTGGCCGCGACGTTCGCTGCCCAGCGCCAGGCGTTCGCCAGCCACCCCATGCCCGAGGCGGCCCAACGCCGGCAATGGCTGAAAAGCCTGCGCGAGGCCTTGCTGGCAGGGCAGCAACAGCTGGTCGAAGCCATCGACCAGGACTTCGCAGGCCGCAGCGCCGACGAAACCCTGCTGGCCGAGTTGCTGCCATCGGTACAGGGCCTGCGCCATGCCGAGCGTCACCTGCAACGCTGGATGCGACCTTCGCGGCGCAGGGTCGGCCTGGCCTTCCAGCCGGCCAGCGCCCGGGTGCTGTACCAGCCGCTGGGGGTGGTGGGCATCATCGTGCCGTGGAACTACCCGCTGTTCCTGGCCATCGGCCCGTTGACCTGCGCCCTGGCCGCCGGCAACCGGGTGATGCTCAAGCTCAGCGAAGCCACGCCGGCCACCGGGCAAGCGCTCAAGGCATTGCTGGAGCGAGTGTTCCCCGGCGACCTGGTCAGTGTCGTGCTCGGCGACATGCAAGTCGGCCAGGCCTTCTCCCGCCTGCCGTTCGACCACCTGCTGTTCACCGGCTCCACTGCCGTCGGCCGCCACGTGATGCTCGCCGCCGCACAGAACCTGACCCCCGTGACCCTGGAGCTGGGCGGCAAGTCGCCGGCCATCGTCTCGGCCAGCGTGCCGCTGGACACCGCCGCCGAGCGCATCGCCTTCGGCAAGACCCTCAACGCCGGCCAGACCTGCGTCGCCCCCGACTATGTACTGGTCCCACGCCAACGCCTGGGAGCCTTCGCCGATGCCTACCGGCGTGCCGTGCGCCGCTTGTACCCACGCATCGGCGACAACCCGGACTACAGCGCCATCGTCAACCCGCGGCAATTGCAGCGCCTGGAGCGACTGCTGGAGGATGCCCGCGACAAAGGTGCCCAAGCGCTCGACCTCTACCCTGACGAACCTCGCCAGGGCCGGCGCCTGCCGCCCCATGTGCTGCTGGATGTGAACGATGACATGCAGGTGATGCAGGAGGAGATCTTCGGCCCCTTGCTACCGCTGGTGCCCTACGACAGCCTCGACGACGCCCTGGCCTACATCAACGACCGTCCGCGCCCCTTGGCGCTCTATTACTTCGGCTACGACCGCGCCGAGCAGGACCATGTCATGCGCCATAGCCATTCCGGCGGCGTCTGCCTCAACGACACCCTGCTGCATGTGGCCCAGGACGACCTGCCCTTCGGTGGCATCGGCCCATCCGGCATGGGGCACTACCACGGGCACGAGGGTTTCCTGACCTTCAGCAAGGCCAAGGCGGTGCTGGCCAAGCAGCGCTTCAACGCCGCCCGATTGATCTACCCGCCTTACGGCAAGGCCTTGCAACGCCTGGTCTACAAGCTGTTCATCCGCTGAGCGAGGCGCCCCCATGCACCGCCGCGACCTGCTCCAGTTCAGCCTCGGCGCCAGCGTCTTCCTGGCCGGCGCCAGCCTGGTCGGTTGTTCGCCACAGGCCAGCGCGCCGGGCTTCAGCACGCTGCGCGACGACGACCTGCCGCTGCTGCATGCCCTGATTCCCGTGGTGCTGGCCGGCACCCAAGCGTCGCCGACGCTGGTCCTGCACAGCCTGGACCACAAGCTGGCGGCGCTGTCGCCGGCGATGCTCAAGCTCACCCGGCAACTGTTCGACGTGCTCAACCTGCCGCTGACCCGCGGGCCCTTGACCGGTGTCTGGGGCCGCTGGGAGAACGCCAGCCCCGCACAGGTCAGCGCCTTTCTCGCGCGCTGGCAGGACAGCTCGCTGAACCTGCTGCGCATGGGCCACGCCTCGCTGCTGCAACTGCTGCTCATGGCCTGGTACGAGCGCCCCGAAGCCTGGGCGGCCTGTGGTTACCCCGGCCCTCCGAACATCTGATCCCACAAGAGCCTCCCCGATGCCCGTAGCCGACCCGTTTCGCCAAGGCCTGGAACAAGGCTGGATCACCCATGATGCCTCGCGCCTGGAGCAAGACCTGACCCTGCAAGCCGACGTCGCCGTGATCGGCAGCGGCGCAGGTGGCGCCACCACTGCGGAAATACTCAGTGCCGCCGGCTTCAAGGTCCTGCTGATCGAGGAAGGCCCGCTCAAGACCAGCAGCGACTTCCACCTGCTGGAGAACGAGGCCTACGCCAGCCTCTACCAGGAAGGGCTGGGGCGCATGAGCAAGGACGGCGCCATCACCATCCTCCAGGGTCGAGCCGTGGGGGGGACGACGCTAGTCAACTGGACCTCGAGCTTCCGCACGCCGCCACAGACCCTCGGCCACTGGGCCAGGGAGCACGGGGTGAAAGGCCTGGGCAGCGAAGACCTGCAACCCTGGTTCGAACGCCTGGAGCGACGCCTGGGCATCAGCCCCTGGGCCGTCCCGCCGAACGCCAACAACGAGGTACTGCGGCGCGGCTGCGAAGCCCTCGGCTACCACTGGGCGGTGATCCCACGCAACGTGCGCGACTGCTGGAACCTCGGCTACTGCGGCATGGGCTGCCCGGTCAACGCCAAGCAGTCGATGCTGGTGACCAGCATCCCGGCCACCCTCGACAACGGCGGCGAACTGCTCTACCTGGCGCGGGCCGAGCGCTTCCTGCACGACGGCGAGCGCATTGGCGAACTGCTCTGCCAGGCCCTGGACAGCCAAGGCGTACATCCCAACGGGCGCCAGGTACGGGTCCGCGCTCGCCACTACGTGCTGGCCGGCGGCGGCATCAACAGCCCTGCCCTGCTGCTGCGCTCGGCAGCGCCAGACCCTTACCAGCGCCTGGGCAAGCGCACCTTCCTGCACCTGGTCAACTTCAGCGTGGCGCGGTTCGCCGAACGGATCGACCCTTTCTACGGCGCGCCCCAGTCCATCTACAGCGATCATTTCCAGTGGCTGGAGGGTGTCGACGGCCCGATTGGCTACAAGCTGGAGGTGCCGCCGCTGCACCCGGCCCTGGCCAGTACCCTGTTGGGCGGGCATGGCCTGGAGAATGCCCAGCGCATGGCCGAGCTGCCCCATACCCACATGATGCTGGCCTTGCTGCGCGACGGTTTCCACCCGCAGAGCCAGGGCGGCCAGGTGGAGCTGCGCAGCGACGGCTCGCCCGTGCTCGACTACCCGCTCACCGACTACCTGCGCGACGGCCTGCGCCGGGCCTACCACAGCATGGCGCAGATCCAGTTCGCCGCCAGCGCCGCCCAGGTGATGCCGGTACATGGGGATGCACGCTACGTCGACGACCTGCGCCAGGCCCAGGCACTGATCGAGCGCCTGCGCCTGGAACCCTTTCACACCCGCCTGGGCAGCGCCCATGTCATGGGCGGCTGCGCGCTGGGCGAGGACCCGCGTCAAGCGGTGTGCGACAGCCTGGGTCGGCATCACCAGTTGCAGAACCTGTCGATCCACGACGGTTCGCTGTTCCCCACCAGCATCGGTGCCAACCCGCAACTGTCGGTCTACGCCATCAGCGCCCGGCTCGGCGAGGCGCTGGCTACCCGCCTGGCGCGTGGCGCATGACAACGATTATCCGCACTGTCTATAGTGCCATCATTCGGCCGCGTGACTTGGCCGGGCGCAGTCCCTGCGCTACCATCCGACTCCCCAACGCACTCCAGCCAGGATGACGCGATGAACCGAGTGTTGTACCCGGGTACTTTCGACCCCATTACCAAAGGCCATGGCGATCTGGTCGAACGTGCGTCGCGCCTGTTCGACCACGTGATCATCGCCGTGGCGGCCAGCCCGAAGAAGAATCCGCTGTTCCCCCTGGAGCAACGGGTCGCGCTGGCCCGCGAGGTCACCAAGCACCTGCCCAATGTCGAAGTCATCGGCTTCTCCACCCTGCTGGCGGCGTTCGCCAAGGAACAGGGCGCCAATGTGCTGCTGCGCGGCCTGCGCGCGGTATCGGACTTCGAGTACGAGTTCCAGCTGGCCAACATGAACCGCCAACTGGCACCGGATGTCGAGAGCCTGTTCCTCACGCCGTCGGAGCGTTACTCCTTCATCTCTTCGACCCTGGTCCGGGAGATCGCCGCGCTGGGTGGCGACATCAGCAAGTTCGTTCATCCGGTGGTGGCCGACGCCCTGAGCGAACGCTTCAGGAAGTGATGCCCCCTGCCTGAACGTCGCGCCCGCGTGCACTGCGGGCGCGAATGCGGCACAATTGTGCCCATTGGTTTGAAACATGCCCGGGCCTCGAGCCCCGGCCGGAGTCCCCATGTCCCTGATCATCACCGACGATTGCATCAACTGCGACGTCTGCGAACCCGAGTGCCCGAACGCCGCCATCTCCCAGGGCGAAGAGATCTACGTGATCGACCCGAACCTGTGCACCCAGTGCGTGGGCCACTATGACGAGCCCCAGTGCCAGCAGGTCTGCCCGGTCGACTGCATCCCCCTGGATGAAGCCCACCCGGAGACCCACGACGAACTGATGGCCAAGTACCGCCGGATCACCGGCAAGGCCTAATGCCGCTCGTCGCCGCGTTTCGCAGCGTATGCCTCGGCACGCTCCTGGCGCTGCTGGCCAGCGCCGCCCTGGCCGACGGGCCCGGTCGCGCCGCCATCGCCAGCCCCCATGGCGAGGCTACCGCAGCTGCCCGGCAGATCCTCGCGCAAGGTGGTAACGCCTTCGACGCGGCCATTGCCATCAGCGCCGCGCTGGCGGTGGTCGAGCCCTATGGCTCCGGGCTCGGCGGCGGTGGTTTCTTCCTGCTCCGCGAAGCCGGCGACACACCACGCTATGCCTTTCTCGACGCCCGCGAGCGCGCCCCTGGCGCAGCGACGCCAGGCATGTACCTCAAAGACGGCAAGCCCCTGCCCAACCTGTCGATCAACGGACCGCTGGCCGCCGCCATCCCCGGCCTGCCCCAGGCCCTGGCCGACCTTGCGCAGGCCCACGGCCAACTCCCCCTCAAGGACAGCCTGGCCCCGGCCATCCGCCTGGCGAACCAGGGGTTCGCCGTCGATCGCATCTATCGCGACCGCGCGACCATGCGCCTGTCTGCCCTGCGCGACAACCCGGAAAGCGCGCGGCTGTTCCTGAGCGACAGCCAGGTGCCAGCCCTTGGCACGGTGATCCGTCAGCCGGAGCTGGCCGACACCCTGCAACGCCTGGCCGATCACGGTCGCGATGGCTTCTACCGTGGCCCCCTGGCGCGTCAACTGGTCGATGGTGTACGCCAGGCAGGCGGGATCTGGACCCTCGACGACCTCGCCAGCTACCACACCGCCTGGCGCGAACCGCTGCGCTTCGCACTGGCCGAGCGCCGCGAGCTGATCAGCAGCCCGCCCCCCTCGGCCGGCGGCGTGGCCGTGGCCCAGAGCCTGGCCATGCTCCAGCGCCTGCCGTGGCAGCAGGCCGAGCCGGTCCAGCGCAGCCACTACGTGGTCGAAACGCTGCGCCGCGCGTACCGCGACCGTGGCTCGCTCGGCGACCCGGACTACGTCGCCAACCCCATCGACCGCCTGTTGGCCCGTGGCTACCTGACAGGTCTGGCCGACAGCATCGATGTCCACCAGGCCACGCCCAGCAGTACCCTGCCACCGGCCAGCGCCTGGCGCGAAGGCGACCACACCACGCATTTCGCGGTGATCGATGCCCTGGGCAATGCCGTGTCGGCCACGCTCTCGGTCAACCTGCCGTTTGGCGCAGCCTTCAGCGTGCCGGGCACGGGTGTGGTGTTGAACAACGAGATGGACGACTTCGCCGCCGACCCTGGCGGCAGCAACAGCTATGGCCTGGCCGGCAGCCAGGCCAATGCGGTGGCGGCGGGCAAGCGGCCGTTGTCGAGCATGAGCCCGAGCTTCATCGAAAGCCCGGAGCAGTTCGCCAGCTTCGGCACGCCGGGCGGCAGCCGCATCCCGAGCATGGTGCTGCTGTCGATGCTGGGTTATCTCGAAGGTCGCCCGGTGGCCGAGTGGCCGGCCATGCCCCGCTACCATCACCAGTACCTGCCGGATGTGCTCGAACACGAACCAGGGACCTTCAGCCAGGCGCAGAAGGAGCAGTTGCAGGCACGCGGCTACCGCCTGAAAGACCTGGGGCGCACCTATGGCAACCAGCAGGTGCTGTACTGGGACAAGGCTGCCGGCACACTGGAGGCCGCGAGCGATCCGCGTGGGGTCGGCGAGGCCATGGTATTCGAATAGCCTGCGAGAGGGGCCGCTTTGCGGCCCTATCGCGGGCAAGCCCGCTCCCACAAGGGGCGCGCTGCTCTTGAGGTCAACGCCAAAGGCGATGGGCTGCAAAGCAGCCCCAAGAGGGATGTCAGCGCTGGCAACGCGGGCAGTAGACGCTCGCCCGCTGCCCCAGCTTCACTTCACGCAGGGTGGTGCCACAGACCTTGCACGGCTGGCCGCCCCGGCCATAGACGAACAGTTCCTGCTGGAAATACCCCGGTTTCCCATCGCCCCCCACGAAATCGCGCAGCGTGGTGCCGCCCTGTTCGATGGCCGCCGCCAGCACCCGCTTGATCTCGATCGCCAGCTTCAGGTAGCGGGCTCGGGAAATGCCGCCGGCCTCGCGGCGCGGGTCGATGCCCGCGGCGAACAGCGCTTCGGTGGCGTAGATGTTGCCCACCCCCACCACCACGGCGTTGTCCATGATGAACGGCTTGACCGCCATGGCCCGCCCCCGGGAAAGCTGGAACAGGCGCTCGCCGTCGAACAGGTCGGTCAGCGGCTCCGGCCCCAGGCGCACCAGCAGTTCGTGGTTGAGCGGATCGAGGCTCCAGAGCATGGCGCCGAAACGGCGCGGGTCGGTGTAGCGCAGGGCCAGGCCCGACTCCAGCTCGATATCCACATGCTCGTGCCTGGCAGCAGGCAAGCCCAGCTCCACCAGGCGCAGGTTGCCCGACATGCCCAAGTGGCTGATCAGGGTGCCGACCTCGGCATTGAGCAGCAGGTACTTGGCACGCCGCTGCACCGTGACGATGCGCTGCCCCGACAGGCGCACGTCCAGGTCCTCCGGGATCGGCCAGCGCAGGCGCCCGTCACGGACCACCACGCGGCTGACCCGCTGGCCTTCCAGGTAAGGCGCGATACCGCGCCGCGTAGTCTCGACTTCTGGCAATTCCGGCATGGATCAGTGCCCACCCAGTTCGCGAATGGTCTGTTTGAGGTTCTCGAAGTCGTACTCCGAAAGGCCGATGTAGTCCAGCACCAGCGGGCCGACCACGTTCCACTCATGGTCAACGCCCTGGTTGCCCAGCACCCGGTAGGAGGCACAGATGTGCTCGGCCATCTTCAGCACCGCCAGCAGGTTCTTCAGTTGGGTCTGGGTATTGCGCGACGACTCGTCGCGGAACACCGCCAGGGCATTGTGGTGGTTGGCGATGGCCGCGCTCAGGTGCTCCGGCAGGCGCCAGGACTTGGCAGTGAAGTAGCCGACCACCGAATGATTGGTGTTGAAGGCACGGTTCTCGGTATCCACCACGCGCCGGTCCTCGCCGGCATTGGCATAGGCCTCCTCCAGCACCTGCATGTAGTCGGGGAAACGCTTGAGCATCAGCGGCACGCCGCAGTCGTGGAACAGGCCCAGGGTGTAGGCCTCGTCCACCGCCTGGAGCCCGGTGCGCTTGGCCAGGGTCAGACAAGTCATGGCCACGTCCTGGGCGGTGTCCCAGAAGCGGTTGAGGGTGACGATGGTCTCGTCGCTCATCTCGCCCTTGATCGACTGGGCGTTGATCAGGTTGATGATCGAACGGCTGCCCAGCAGGTTCACCGCACGCTGGATCGAGCCGATCTTGTTGGCAAGGCCGAAGTGCGGCGAGTTCACCAGCTTGAGCAAGGCACCGGACAGGCCGGGGTCCTGGGCGATCAGCTTGGCGATGGTCTCCAGGTCCGGGTCGGGCATGTATTGCTCGAACTGCAGGTCGACCATGATCTGCGGTTGCGGCGGGATGGTGATGCCTTGCAAGGCTTGCTGGATCTGTTCGGGGCTGAGTTCCTGGGGCATGGACACACACTCGGAAAGGACGGCGAATTCTAACCCTGGATCCCATCGGCGTACCAACCACTGGCACCTTTTCCAGGAACTTTGCCACAGCCCCGCCAGCCTCCTTCTCAGGCCCATCCAGAAAAGGAGCACAACCCCATGAGCGCAGAACTGAACGGCAAGCGCGTGGCCTTCCTGGTCACCGACGGTTTCGAGCAGGTGGAGCTCACCGGCCCCCGCGAAACCCTGGAGCGGCACGGTGCGGTGGTGGATATCCTGAGCGACAAGGAAGGCACCGTGCGTGGCTGGAACCATGACAAACCGGCAGACACGTTCCCGGTCGACGCCACCTTCGAAAGTGCCAGCCTCGACCTGTACGACGCCCTGGTGCTACCTGGCGGCGTGCAAAATTCCGACACCATTCGAGTGATTCCGGCCGCGCAAAAACTGGTCAAGAGCCATGACTCGGCCAGCAAGCCCCTGGCGGTCATCTGCCACGGCGCCTGGCTGCTGGTGTCCAGCGGACTGGCCCAGGGACGCCGGATGACCAGCTACAAGACCCTGCAGGACGATATCCGCAACGCGGGCGGCAACTGGGTCGACGAGGAAGTGGTGGTGGACGGTAACCTGATCACCAGCCGCAAGCCGGACGACATCCCGGCCTTCAACGAACAGTTGGTCAGGGCGCTGGCGAGGTGAAACCGGCAGCCCATTCGCGGCGGTTCGGGGCGCCGAACCGCCGTAAACAGGCCGGACCAGCCCCCCGGAACCCGATCCACGCTTTATCGTCAACCGCCCCGGCCCTATGTCCAACGCGCTATAATCCCGCTCTTTTTCCCGGAGCGACGTCATGTCCCTGCCCAGCCTTCGCCTCAAAGCCAATGCCGACCGCCGCCTGCGCGCCGGCCACCTGTGGGTCTACAGCAATGAAGTCGACGTCGCCGCGACCCCGCTGCAAGGCCTGCGTGCCGGCCAGCAGGCGATCCTCGAGGCCGCCAACGGCAAACCCCTGGGCGTGGTGGCGGTGAGCCCCAACAACCTGATCTGCGCCCGCCTGCTGTCGCGCGATGCCAAGCTGCCGCTGGACAAGTCGCTGCTGGTGCACCGCCTGAACGTCGCCCTGTCCTTGCGCGAGCGCCTGTTCGACAAGCCTTGCTACCGCCTGGTCTACGGCGACTCGGACCTGCTGCCAGGCCTGGTGGTCGACCGCTTCTTCGACATCCTCGTGGTACAACTGGCCTCGGCCACCATGGAGCAGCACAAGGACGAGGTGATCGCCGCCCTGGTCCAGGTGCTCAAGCCCAGCGGCATCCTGTTCAAGAACGACTCCGCCGCCCGCGATGCCGAAGGCCTGGGGCGTTACGTCGAAACCGTCTACGGCGAAGTGCCCGACTGGGTGCCGCTGGAAGAGAACGGCGTGAAGTTCGAAGCCCCGGTGCGCGACGGCCAGAAGACCGGCTGGTTCTACGACCACCGCATGAACCGCGCGCGCCTGGCGCCCTACGTCAAGGGCAAGCGTGTACTGGACCTGTTCAGCTACATCGGTGGCTGGGGCGTACAGGCCGGCGCGTTCGGTGCCAGCGAAGTGTTCTGCGTCGATGCCTCCGCTTTCGCACTCGACGGCGTGGAGCGCAATGCCACGCTCAATGGCATCGGCGAAAAGCTGACCTGCATCGAAGGTGACGTGTTCGAGGCCCTGCGCGAACTGAAGGCCGCCGAGGAACGTTTCGATGTGATCATCGCCGACCCGCCCGCCTTCATCAAACGCAAGAAAGACCTGAAGAACGGCGAGGCAGCCTACCGTCGCCTGAACGAGCAGGCCATGCGCATGCTCACCAAGGACGGCATCCTGGTCAGTGCCTCGTGCTCGATGCACCTGCCGGAAGACGACCTGCACAGCATCCTGCTGACCAGCGCCCGTCACCTGGACCGCAACCTGCAACTGCTTGAGCGCGGCGGCCAGGGGCCGGACCACCCGGTGCACCCGGCGATCGCCGAAACCCGCTACATCAAGAGCATCACCTGCCGGCTGCTGCCCAACAGCTGACCGTCACCTGGGGCCGCCTCGCGGCCCCAGGTCGCATCAGGTATCCAGCAGTGCAAAGCGATCCCGAAACACGCCAGCGGCACGGCCGAAAGGCCAACTGCCCGCATTCGGGAGTGCTGCCTACAAAGCACCTGCCAGGTGAAATCATCGCCGAACCCCGTCCCAGATAGCCGCCGGCCATCCACATCGCCATTCCCTCGCCGCGCCAGCGGTGTAGAATCGGCCTATTCATCGCCAGACATCCCCGGCGGGTTTATGAGCTCTGGTCGAGCACGCGGCGATCCCGCGCTGTCTTCGACCTCATCCGTGCCAGTGGCAACCGGCCTCGGCGCAAAGGACAAGAGAAGCTCACTCCCCTTTTTGTGACCTGATTCAGCCGCCAGGAGTGCTTCATGCCTGCTTACCGTTCCAAGACTTCCACCCAGGGCCGCAACATGGCCGGTGCCCGTGCCCTCTGGCGCGCCACCGGGATGAAGGACGAAGACTTCAAGAAACCGATCATCGCCATCGCCAACTCGTTCACCCAGTTCGTCCCAGGGCATGTGCACCTGAAGGACCTGGGCCAACTGGTGGCCCGCGAGATCGAGCGCGCCGGTGGCGTGGCCAAGGAATTCAACACCATCGCGGTCGACGACGGCATCGCCATGGGCCACGACGGCATGCTCTATTCGCTGCCGAGCCGCGAGATCATCGCTGACGCCGTGGAATACATGGTCAACGCCCACTGCGCCGACGCCATCGTGTGCATCTCCAACTGCGACAAGATCACCCCCGGCATGCTGATGGCCGCCCTGCGCCTGAACATTCCGGTGATCTTCGTCTCCGGCGGCCCGATGGAAGCCGGCAAGACCAAGCTGGCCAACCACGGCCTGGACCTGGTCGACGCCATGGTCATCGCCGCCGACTCGTCCGCCAGCGACGAGAAGGTCGCCGAGTACGAGCGCAGCGCGTGCCCGACCTGTGGTTCGTGCTCCGGCATGTTCACCGCCAACTCGATGAACTGCCTGACCGAAGCCCTTGGCCTGGCCCTGCCAGGCAACGGTTCGACCCTGGCCACCCACGCCGACCGCGAACAACTGTTCCTCAGCGCCGGGCGCACCATCGTCGAGCTGTGCAAGCGCTACTACGGCGAGAACGACACCTCGGTCCTGCCGCGCAGTATCGCCAACTTCAAGGCGTTCGAGAACGCCATGATGCTCGACATCGCCATGGGTGGTTCGACCAACACCATCCTGCACCTGCTGGCTGCGGCCCAGGAAGCCGAGGTGGACTTCGACCTGCGCGACATCGATCGCCTGTCGCGCAAAGTGCCACAGCTGTGCAAGGTGGCGCCGAACATCCAGAAGTACCACATGGAGGACGTCCACCGCGCTGGCGGCATCTTCAGCATCCTCGGTTCGCTGGCCCGTGGCGGCCTGCTGCACACCGACCTGCCGACCGTGCACAGCCGCAGCATGGAGGAAGCCATCGCCAAGTGGGACATTACCCAGACCGATGACGAGGCGGTGCACACCTTCTTCAAGGCCGGCCCCGCCGGTATCCCGACCCAGACCGCCTTCAGCCAGTCGACCCGCTGGCCGAGCCTGGACCTGGACCGCGCCGAAGGCTGCATCCGTAGCGTCGAGCACGCCTACTCGCAAGAGGGTGGCCTGGCCGTGCTGTACGGCAACATCGCGCAGGATGGCTGCGTGGTGAAGACCGCCGGTGTCGACGAGTCGATCCTGGTGTTCGAGGGCAGCGCGAAGATCTTCGAGAGCCAGGACAGCGCCGTGCGCGGCATCCTCGCCGACGAAGTGAAAGCCGGCGACGTGGTCATCATCCGCTACGAAGGCCCGAAAGGCGGCCCAGGCATGCAGGAGATGCTCTACCCGACCTCGTACCTGAAGTCCAAGGGCCTGGGCAAGGCTTGCGCCCTGCTCACCGATGGCCGCTTCTCCGGCGGCACCTCGGGCCTGTCGATCGGCCACGCCTCGCCGGAAGCCGCCGCAGGCGGTGCCATCGGCCTGGTGCGCGATGGCGACAAGATCCTCATCGACATCCCCAACCGCTCGATCAACCTGCTGGTCAGCGACGAGGAACTGGCCGCTCGCCGTGTGGAGCAGGACAAGAAAGGCTGGAAACCGGCCGAAGCCCGCCCACGCAAGGTCAGCACCGCCCTGAAGGCCTACGCCCTGCTGGCCACCAGCGCCGACAAGGGCGCGGTGCGCAACAAGGCGATGCTCGAAGGGCTGTAAGGCTCGCGGCAAATAAAAACCGGCGCCCTGTGCGCCGGTTTTTATTCTTGAGAGTGAACGACTAATTTACTGCACTGACAGGGATTGGACTCGTCCTGAATACAGACAGCTTATTCAAGGCGATGCTGAGGGATTCGTCGTCGAACAGTTTGCTTTTTCGGGCTGCAGCACCTGCCCCCCCGGACCAGGCTTTCAATCCTCGGCGAATCGAGGACACATCCGGCTCAATACCATCTCGATGCAGTAGCCAATCCACGGTGGCGAGAAGCTCCATGCCGAAAGGCGATTCGAAACCGTCAATCAGGCTGGTAGTGAACTCCAGGGCTGGCAGATATGCTTTGGCCTCACTGTTCAGGTACGCCTGGACAAAAGCCTTTCGGCCTTCGTCGAACCAGATGACGTCCATCGGCCCCGCATCGCTGATGCGCTTGCCGCAATGGAGATAGCTCCCATCCAGATTGTCCAGCAGGTGCTCAAGCCGGTTGGCATAAGGACCGTACTTATGGGCAGAAAACTTCAGATCCAGAGGATTATCCTCAGGCGTGAACCGCTCTATCGAACGCTCAAGGAACCAGGCCAACTTCTGGATCTCTAGCAAACTGCACTCCATACCGAGAACCCAGTAGCGGCGCACAAGCTCCGCAATCAGCGCCCGGGCCGGCGTCAGCTTTTCTACACCGCTGCGCTTGGAGACGTTCTGATACTTGCCCGTGGGTTCGAAAACCAGGACATCCGCCTCCAGATCCCCCAGGATCGCTTCGATCTGCTCACGTACGGACGCCCAAGGTAATCCTCCATTACCTGCACCCAAGGGAGGAATGGCGATGGAAATCACCTTGTTCTCGATAACGAATCTGCGCAGATCGTGCAGGCCTTCGATGATCCAGGCGATCTGTGAGGGAGAGCGCCAATGCCGTTTGGTTGGGAAGTTCACGATCCATCGCGGCCCTTCCAATTCTCGGACCTCGGTGACGAACATCTTCCCGGTGACCACCTCGTCCGCTTTGCAGGCAGCCGCGTACAGGCGATAGTTCTCGGCAAAGCGTTCCTTGAACATCAACGCAATGCCTTTTCCCATCACCCCTACGGTGTTGACTGTGTTAACCAGCGCTTCAGCCTTCGCCTCCAGCAGGTTACCTTGTGTAAAGCGGATCATCAGAAGTACCACCCGGGTCGAGCATGCACGGGAAGGTTCAGCTGACGCTGCTGAACCTCCATGTCAACACGACGTTTCAAAGCTTCGTTGTAGCAGACAATACCCAAAAGACCAGCTGTCGGAACATGCCTGTGGATCAAGGCCTCAGCCTGGTAGCGCTCCATTTTTCTTGGATCGTCAGGATCGCGCTTAAAGTCCCTGCGCTGCAGGATCCCCCAATCGATCTTGTCCAGATGCTGCAGCTCGCTGTAGTAGCCTGCCCAATGCGGGTAGGCATGGGCGTCGGTGAAGACGAAGCGCAGGCCAAGAGATCGCGCATGGTACAGGCTTGAGACCAAGATCACGATCTCTTCGTTCCGGCGCTGCTGTACGCTCCAGCCCGAATGGATGTTCTTCATCATCACCGAAAACGGGGTGAAATAGAACGGTACGTAGTCGGCCAATGTACCTCGTGGCTCGATGGGCACATAGCGCTGCGCCCGCTTGCTGATCAGATCTGGATTACCGATACCGACGTAGGCGCTGGAAAGCCTCCCGGAAGAAACCGAGTGCAAACCGTTATCCAAAAGCCAAGGAAGATTGTCGCGATGGACAATTCGCCAAATGAGCGCTTTGGAGGGGTTGAGGCTGGTATAGATCATCGAGGTGGAAACATATTCGGATTCGAGTCAACCCACAGGCGGCTATACCCCGACTGCCGCGCCGCTTGAAGCACGGTTCGCTCGATCTCTGCCGATGGGGTATAGATCTTTGCAAACTGCGCTGCGGGCACGGGCCCAGGAGATAGACATTCCGCCATGCAGACGTGTTTGCAAAGTGGGTCACGGTAATCTCGGCGATCCATCATATCCCAATCTATCGCCGCGAACCCCCTCTCGTAGTCGAGTAACTCGAAAGCCCCACCCGCCAGTGGATGCCGTGGAATCACCCACCAATTGCACCGACGCGCTAAAGATCTTTCCACTGCAATCAGCACAAAGCTCTCATCTGGTCTGTCCTGATGCACCCTGCCATCAAAGGGGTTCCTGGCAAACCAGTGAAATGGCACAAACTGTTCCAGAGCCTCACTACACCGCCCTTCAATGATCTCAGGATCAGCGATATCCGCGAAATCTCCATTCAGCTGAGCTCTAGGGATCAGCCCTCGCTGCATGATTGAAGGCACATTGTGGACACTGGTCAGGTGATAAATGAATTGCTGATCTCGAATAGCCACTGATGACCTCACGCAGAAATGGTAGCCAGTAGCTATCAACCATAGCCATTGGATCCACTTCTGCCAGCGGTCGTAGCTGTCGCTCAGTTTTCATCTGAAACAACCCTACTGGATCTGCTCCGGCGTCACGATCACCCAGTTCTTGTCCGCCGTCACCGGCACTCCTTCCTTCGCCTGGGCCGCGGCCTGCTTGGCGATCATCCCGTTCATCTGCGCCATGTACTTGGCCTTGCGGTTTATCCACAGGTGGATGCCACCCTTGCCCACGTCGACACCATGAAACTGCATGTAGCCATCGCTGGTCGGCGTATCGCCTCCCACCAGCACCGGCTTCTTCCACTCGTCGATGTAGGTGAGGATGGCCGCCTGCTTGCCAGCCATCCAGGTGGCCGGGGTCCATAGGTAAGGGGTCAGCTCCAGGTCCTGGTTGGCCTTGGGATCGTAGCGGCCTTCGCTGATCTGCTTGCGCGCGGTGGTCAACTGACCGGTGGCGGGGTCCTTGAGCAGCAGGCTGACGCCGATGACGTTCTCGGGCTTCACGTTGTAGCCGTACCTGGGGTCGGAGGCGACCATGCGTACCAGCTCCTCCGACGCAGCGGAGATCACATAGACGTCGATGCCATTCTCCATCAGCTTGTTGAACAGCTCGGTCTGCCCAGTGAACACCTTGGGCGGCGGCACCTCCATGCGCTTGACCTGCTCACCGTCGTAATAGGTGGCGGGGACGGGCTTGCCGGACGCCATCAGTTCATCGACCTGGGCCTTCAGCGCCTTGAGGCTGAAGCCGGAGAACACCTGGGCCACCCAGGGGTAGCAGACCATGTCATCGATCTCGCACAAACGGTAGTAATAGCTGAACAGGCTTTCCTTGTGCTCGGCAGTGTCCTTGAACGGGATCAGCTTCAGGGAGGGGTCGAGCGTGTCGCGGCTGATCAGCCCTTTGTTCTCCATGAAGGGCAGCAAGGCTTCTTCCAGGTCGAAGCGATAGCTGGTGTTGTCCATGTCGAAGACGGCGTAGTTGCCCTGGTTGGCATTGGCCGCGATCATCTGGTCGAGCTGCCTGGCGGCATCCTGCGGCCAATGCTTGAGCTCGACGGCCCAGGTAGTGAAGCTGAGCGCCAAGGCCAGGCCGCCGGCGAGGACTTTCGGAGCGATCATGTGCGAATCTCCTGAAAAGTGGCCTTGGAACGCTAGCCAAACAACCCTGCCATCGCCCCCCTGACAACGACCTCCACGCAGCTGCAAACGCCGTGTTCATTGCCAGGAACGACAAGGTGTTATTCCATTTACGACTATCCAAATTCCATTTGGATATAAATTCGTTTGTTTTCAGACTGTTAGCATTTATGTTCGCAATCGCTCACCAGAGGCGACGCCCTTTCTGCTTTATCCTGGAGCTTCAATGAACCTGCCGCTGTCACTCAACCTGCTGGTGTTCCTGGCTTTGCTGCTGGGCCTGGCGCAAACCCGCCGTACCGACTGGAGCCTGGCGAAGAAAGTCCTGCTGGGCCTTGGCCTGGGCGTGCTGTTCGGCCTGGCCCTGCACACGTTCTATGGCGCCGGCCACCCGGTGCTCAAGGCCACCATCGGCTGGCTCGACCTGGTCGGCAACGGCTACGTGGGCCTGCTGCAGATGATCGTCATACCGCTGGTGTTCGCCTCGATCCTCAGTGCCGTGGCGCGCCTGCACAACGCCTCGTCCCTCGGGCGGATCAGCGTGCTGAGCATCGGTATCCTGCTGCTGACCACCGCCATCGCCGCGCTGATCGGCATCGCCCTGACCAACCTGTTCGGCCTGAGCGCCGAAGGGCTGGTGGCCGGAGCCCAGGAAACCGCGCGCCTGCAGGCGATCCAGAGCGACTACGCGGGCAAGGTCGCCGACCTCAACGTGCCACAACTGCTGCTGTCGTTCATCCCCAGCAACCCTGTCGGCGACCTTGCGCGGGCCAAGCCGACCTCGATCATCAGCGTGGTGATCTTCGCCGTGTTCCTGGGCCTGGCCGCGCTGCAGTTGATCAAGGACGACAGCGACAAGGGCGGGCGCGCCCTGGCGGCCATCGACACCTTGCAGGCCTGGGTGATGCGCCTGGTACGCCTGGTGATGAAACTCACCCCTTACGGCGTGCTCGCGCTGATGGCCAAGGTGGTGGCCAGCTCCAACCTGGAGGACATCCTCAAGCTGGGCAGCTTCGTGGTGGTGTCGTACCTCGGCCTGGGGCTGATGTTCGTGGTTCACGGGGTGATCCTGACGATCTCCGGCGTCAGCCCGCTGCGCTTCCTGCGCAAGGTCTGGCCGGTGCTGACTTTCGCCTTCACCAGCCGCTCCAGCGCCGCCAGCATCCCGCTGAACATCGAGGCGCAGACCCGCCGCCTGGGCGTGCCGCAGTCCATCGCCAGCTTCAGCGCCTCGTTCGGCGCGACCATCGGCCAGAACGGCTGCGCCGGCCTGTATCCGGCCATGCTGGCGGTGATGGTGGCCCCGGCGGTGGGCATCGACACCTTCGACCCGCTGTGGATCGCTACCCTGGTGGCCATCGTCACCCTGAGCTCGGCGGGCGTCGCCGGCGTGGGCGGTGGTGCGACCTTCGCCGCGCTGATCGTGCTGCCGGCCATGGGCCTGCCGGTGGAACTGGTGGCGTTGCTGATCTCGGTCGAGCCACTGATCGACATGGGCCGCACCGCGCTGAACGTCAACGGCTCGATGACCGCGGGCGTGGTGACCAGCCAGTTGCTGAAAGAGACCGACAAAGAGGTGCTGGCCGATGACCAGCATGCCGAGCTGAGCCACTCCTGAGCGCCTGGGGCCGCTGCGCGGCCCCAACAGTCTCAAACCTTGTCCCAGACCTCGAAGCGATACGCAGGCCCCTCACCCTCGCCCGCCTGCGGCACACTCGACGTCAACGCCCACTGCGCCTGGTCGAACTCCGGGAACCAGGCATCCCCCTCCGGCGACAGCTCCACGCGGGTCAGGTACATACGGCTGACCAGCCCTTTCTCCAGCGCCTGCCCATACAACTGCGCCCCACCGATCAGCATCAGCTCGTCGACACCCTGCTCCCGGGCCCACTGCTCGGCACGCACCAGCGCCTGCTCCAGCGAAGCGAAGACCTCGGCCCCCGCAAGCGCAAGGCCCGGCTGGCGGCTGACCACGAGGTTCAGGCGGCCCGGCAATGGCCGGCCCAGCGAATCCCAGGTCTTGCGCCCCATGATGATCGGCTTGCCCAAGGTAGTGGCCTTGAAGTACTTGAAATCCCCTGGCAGGTGCCAGGGCATGGAGTTGTCGATGCCGATCACGCGGTTCTCGGCGAGGGCCGCGATCAGGCTGAGGGGAAGTGATGTATTCATGGGGGCGAGGATAGCACTCGTCGCCTGGGTTATGCTTTGCCCTGACTTGTGCAATGGAAGACCTTGTGACTGCACCGACCCCATTCGACAAACGCTGGCTCACCGAAGCGGTGCGCCTGCGCGAGGAGCACGCCGGCCCCCTCGAGGACCAGGAGGCCAACCGCCGCGCCCGACAGCAGGGCGGCGAACTGGCGGCGCGTATCGAAACCCGCGCCCTGTGGCTGGCCGAACGCGACGGCATGACCGCCGCCCTGCACCACTGGAAGCAGGGCGCGCGCCTGGCGCTGCTGGCCCTGCTGGTGCTGGCCGTGCTCAGCGGCGCCGGCCTGGGCCTCGCCGCCCTGGGCGACGGCCAGCGCTCGGTGAACGTGTTCTGGGCCCTGGGCAGCCTGCTCGGGCTGAACCTGCTGATGCTGCTGGGCTGGGCAATCGGCTTCGCCTTGAGCGGCGAACACGGCGCCAGCCTCGGACGCCTGTGGCTATGGCTGAGCGAACGCTTCGCCCGCGACGCCAAGGCTGCGCACCTGGCCCCGGCATTGCTGGTGATGCTGCAGCGCCAGCGCCTGAACCGCTGGCTGCTCGGCCTGCTGGTGCATGGCCTGTGGTCGCTGGCGATGGCCGCGGCGCTGGGCATGCTCCTGGCGCTGCTGGCCGCCCGCCGCTATGGCTTCGTCTGGGAGACCACCCTGCTCGCTGCCGAACCCTTCATCACCCTGACCCAGGCCCTCGGCGCCCTGCCCTCGCTGCTCGGTTTCGCCGTGCCTGACGAAGCCATGATCCGCGCCAGCGGCGATACCCTTCCCGCACTCGACCTGGCGCGCCAGGCCTGGGCCAGCTGGCTGCTCGGCGTGGTGCTGGTCTACGGCCTGCTGCCGCGCCTGTTGCTGGCGGCCATGTGCCTGTGGCGCTGGCGCCAGGGCCGAGCGCGCCTGGCCCTGGACCTGAGCCTGCCCGGCTACAGCCAACTGCGCGACGCCCTGATGCCCAGCAGCGAACGGCTTGGCGTGCAAGATGCCGCCCCGGCTACCCTGCCGCATTTCGAATCCGGCCAGGTGGATGCACAGCACGGCGGGGCGTTGCTGGTGGGCCTGGAGCTGGACGACCAGCGCCCCTGGCCTCCGGCCCTGCCGAAGGCGGTGATGGATGCCGGTGTACTGGACAGCCGCGAGTCGCGCCACAAGCTGCTGGAGCAATTGAGCCGCTTCCCCCCGGCGCGCCTGGCCATCGCCTGCGACCCCCGCCGTTCGCCGGACCGCGGCAGCCTGGCGCTGCTCGCCGAACTGGCGCGCAACGCCGGTGCCACCCGCATCTGGCTGCTCCAGGCATTGCCGGGCCAGGCGCTGGATGCCGCCCGCCTGGGCGACTGGCACGACGCCCTGGACCGCCTCGGCCTGCCGCACGCCGACACCTCGCCGCTGACCTGGCTGGAGCATGGCCATGACTGAGCCGCTGAAACTGGCCGTGGTCGGCCACACCAACGTCGGCAAGACCTCCCTGCTACGCACCCTGACCCGCGATGTCGGCTTCGGCGAGGTCTCTCATCGCCCCAGCACCACCCGCCACGTGGAAGGGGCACGCCTGTCGGTGGACGGCGAGCCCTTGCTGGAACTGTACGATACGCCGGGCCTGGAGGATGCCATCGCCCTGCTCGACTACCTGGAACGTCTGGAACGCCCCGGCGAACGCCTGGATGGCCCGGCCCGGCTGGAGCGCTTTCTCCAGGGCAGCGAGGCGCGCCAGCGTTTCGAGCAGGAGGCCAAGGTGCTGCGCCAGTTGCTGTCCAGCGATGCCGGGCTCTATGTGATCGACGCCCGCGAACCGGTGCTGGCCAAGTACCGTGACGAACTGGAAGTGCTGGCCGGCTGCGGCAAGCCGTTGCTGCCGGTGCTCAACTTCGTCGCCAGCAGCCAGCACCGCGAGCCGCAATGGCGCGAGGCCCTGGCCCGCCTGGGCCTGCATGCACTGGTGCGGTTCGACAGCGTGGCCCCGCCGGAAGATGGCGAGCGGCGCTTGTACGAAAGCCTCGCCCTGCTGCTCGAAGACGCCCGCCCTGCCCTGCAGCGGCTGATCGACGACCAGCAGGCCCAGCGCCAGGCCCGCCAGCAAAGCGGCAAGCGCCTGATCGCCGAGCTGCTGCTCGACTGCGCCGCCTGCCGACGCAGCGTCGAGGCCGAGCCAGCCGCCGAAGCCAAGGCCATCGAAGCCTTGCGCCAGGAGGTGCGCCAGCGCGAGCAACGTTGCGTCGAGGCGCTGCTCAAGCTGTACGCCTTCCGCCACGACGACGCCAACGCTGGCGACCTGCCGCTGCTGGACGGGCGCTGGGGCGACGACCTGTTCAACCCCGAGACACTGAAACTGCTTGGCGTGCGCCTGGGTAGCGGGGTCGCGGCCGGTGCCGCTGCCGGGGCGGGGGTCGATCTGCTGGTGGGCGGGCTGACCCTCGGCGCTGCGGCGCTGGCAGGCGCCATCGCCGGTGGTGCGCTACAAACCGCGCGCAACTATGGCGCCAGGTTGATGGGCAAGCTGAAGGGCCAGCGCGAGCTGACCGTGGACGACGCGGTACTGCGTTTGCTGGCGTTGCGCCAACAGCAGTTGATGGCAGCATTGGATAATCGCGGGCATGCCGCACAGGACAGGGTGCGCCTGGGCGAGCTGGATGAGAAGACCTGGCGCGAAGGCAAGCTGCCCGAGGCGCTGAAACGGGCGCGGGCGCATCCGCAATGGTCGTCGCTCAATGCCGGGGCGCGGATCAACCAGGCAGAACGTCAGGAGCAGCTCGAAGCCTTGGTGGCAGAACTCTAAACAAGCCCCCAGGCCAGTCAGCCAAGCGGTATTGGGGCTGCTTTGCAGCCCCAGATGACAACTGAAGACACTTACTGCTGGGCAACCTTCTCCGACTTGCCGTCATAGCGTTTGCGCCACTCGGCCAGGATCTGGTCACGGTTCTGCGAGGCCCAGTTGAAGTCGTTCTTGATCAGGCGCTGCTCGTAGTCCGCCGGCAATTCGGTCTGCGGCTTGGCGATACCCGGCGCGGCGAGCACGGCGAAGTTTTCCTTGTACAACTCCATGGCAGCGGGGCTCGCGGAGAAGTCGGCCAGGCGCCTGGCGGCCTCGGCCTTGGGCGTGCCCTTGATCACCGCGGTCGCCTCGATCTCCCAGCCCAGGCCCTCCTTGGGCAGGACGATGTCCAGCGGTGCGCCCTGGCGCTTGAGCTGCACGGCCGGGTATTCGAAGGAGATGCCGATCGGGAACTCACCCGCAGCCGCCAGCTTGCACGGTTTGGAACCGGAGTGGACGTACTGGCCGATGTTCTGGTGCAAAGCGTCCATGTAGGCCCAGCCCTGGGGCTCGCCGAAGGTCTGCAACCAGGCGCTGACATCCAGGAAGCCAGTACCGGACGAGGCCGGGTTGGGCATGACGATCTTGCCCTTGTATTCAGGCTTGGTCAGGTCCTGCCAGCTCACCGGCTTGCTCAGGCCCTGCTTCTCGGCCTCGATGGTGTTGAAGCAGATGGTCGCGGCCCACACGTCCATGCCGACCCAAGCCGGCGGATTGGCCGCATCACGGTAGTGTTCGCCGATCTTCGCCAGGTCCTTCGGCGCATAGGCTTCGAGCATGCCGTTCTGGTCGAGGATGGCCAGGCTGGAGGCGGCCAGGCCCCACACCGCGTCGGCCTGCGGGCGATCCTTCTCGGCCAGCAGCTTGGCGGTGATGATGCCGGTGGAGTCGCGCACCCACTTGATCTCGATGTCCGGGTTGGCCTTCTCGAAGGCCTGCTTGTAGCTCTTGAGCTGCTCGGCTTCCAGGGCGGTATAGACGGTCAGTTGGGTCTCGGCGGCCGAAGCCTGCAGGCTGAACACGGCGGATACGGCAGCGGCAAGTACCAGGGGCTTGAACATGGTGCGGTTCCTTACAGGGTTGGCAGTCAGTCAGTGGTCGGCGGCGCGCTGGCGCCAGGCCTGGGAGCGGCGCAACAGGCCGCGGGAAGCACCGGCCAGCAGCAGCGAGGCGGCCGCGCTGGTCAACAGGATCAGGGTCGACATGGCGGCGGCGCCGCCCACGTTGCCGGCGTCGTCCATGTTCAGCACGGCGACGGCGGCGAGGATGGTGTCGGGGCTGTACAGGAAGATCGCCGCCGATACCGTGGTCATCGCCGAGACGAACAGGTAGCGGACGATGTCCAGCAGCGCCGGCAGGCAGATCGGCACGGTGACCCGCAGGAAGTGCCGGTACAGCGGCGCCTTGAGCGACAGCGCGGCAGCCTCGAACTCGCCGTCGAGCTGGCGCAGGGCGGTGGTCGCGGTCATCTGCGCGGTGGTCAGGTAGTGGGCGATGGTGCATACCACCAGCAAGGTCATGCCACCGTAGAACACGTGCAACGGGTTGCCGCTGAGGTTGAAGAAGAACACGTAGCCCAGGCCCAGGACCAACCCCGGTACCGCCATGGGGATGAAGCTCAGCAGGCGCAAGGCCTGGTTGAGCAAGCGCTGGCCCTGGGTCTTCTCCATCAGGTAGGCGCAGGTGAAGATCACGATGCTGCCGACCAGCGCCGTGCCCAGGGCCATGGTCACGCTGTTGCGGTAGGCCAGCCAGCCGCCGCCGGCGGTGTCCTCGAACATGTAGTGCTTGAGCGACAGCGACAGGTTGTAGGGCCAGAACTTGACCAGCGAGGAGTACACCGCCATACCGACGACCAGCAGCAGCACTGCGCAGACCAGCAGCACGATGGCCAGGAAGCAGGCATCGCGGCGACGCGACGGCTTGGGCTGGAACACCTGGGCGCGGCCGCTCATGGCCTCGCCCTGACGGCGGCGCAGCCAGGCGTCGACGGCGAAGCTCAGCAGTGCCGGCACCAACAGGACCATGCCGATCAGCGCGCCACGGCCGAACTGCTGCTGGCCGACTACAGCCTTGTAAGCTTCCAGCGCCAGAACCTGGTAGTCGCCCCCCACCACGACCGGCACGCCGAAGTCGGTGATGGTCAAGGTGAACACCAGACAGAAGGCAGCGAACACCGCCTGGCGCGTGGCCGGCCAGGTGATGCTGCGAAACGCCCGCCAGGGGCCGGCGCCCATGCTCGACGCGGCATCGAACAGACGGGCATCGGCCAGCGACAGTGCCGAGAGCAGGATCATCAGGGCATGCGGGAAGGTGTAGATGGCCTCGCCGAGGACGATGCCCCAGAAGCCATAGATGTTGTCGCTGAGCAAACCGCGCAACAGGCCCTGGTTGCCGAACAGGTACACCAGGGCGATCGCCGGCAGCATCGACGGCGCCAGCAGCGGCAGCAGGGAAATGCCCCGCCACAGGCCCTTGGCTGGGATCAGGGTACGCTGCAAGGCATAGGCGAACAGGTAGGCCAGCGGCACGACGATGGCCGCGACGCTGAAGGCCACGCTCAGGCTGTTGCCTAGCAACCAGTGGAAATTCGCGCTGGCGAACAGCTCGCGGGCAGCCAGCAGGCCGCCACCCTGGCCGGCGTCGCCACTGAAACCGCGCCAGAAGATCGCCAGCAAGGGCATCAGCACGGCGAGGATGAGCAAAACCAGCAGCAGGCTCTTGCCGCCGACGACGAAGAGACGGTCCCCCAGGGCGACACCACTGCGTGGCACGGCCCTGGCCTGGGCGATCGATACGGACATTGGCGCGGCCATCTCAGGCAAAGACCTGCAGGCTGCGCGGCGGCAGGGCCACCCAGATATCCTGGGAACCCAGGCGCGGCATGGCTTCCGGCGCCAGCTCGGCGAGCAGGGCATGACCCGGCAGGGCCTTGAGCTCGAAGCTCATGCGGCAACGGTTACCGAGGAAGGTGATCTCGCGGACCATGGCCGGGAACAGGTTTTCCTCATGCACCGGCGGGTTGACCGTGATCGCCTCCGGACGGCAGAACAGCCGGCCACTGCTGGCGCGCACCGCCCCGGACGCCAGGCGCATGCTCATGCCACCGACCTGGGCATGGCTGTCACTGCTGCGCTGGAACGGCAACCAGTTGCCCTGGCCGACGAACTCGGCAACGAATGGCGTGGCCGGCTGGTCGTAGATTTCCTGGGGCGTGGCGTACTGCTCGACCTGGCCGTTGTTCATCACGGCGATGCGGTCGGCCATGAGCATGGCTTCGTCCTGGTTGTGGGTGACCATCAGGGTGGTGATGCCCAACTGCCGCTGCAGTTGGCGCAGCTCGGTGCACAGGTGCTCACGGACCCGCGCATCGAGGGCCGACATCGGCTCGTCGAGCAGCAGCAGCGACGGCGATGGCGCCAGGGCGCGGGCCAGGGCCACACGCTGTTGCTGGCCGCCGGAGAGCTGGCCGGGGTATTTCTTTTCGCTGCCCGACAGGCCGACCAGCTCGAGCATCTCGGCCACGCGCTGGCGGGCCTCGTCGCGGCTGCTGCCGGTCAGGCCGTAGGCGATGTTGGCCTCGACGGTGAGGTTGGGGAACAGCGCGTAGGACTGGAACAGGATGCCATAATCGCGGGCCTGGGGCGGCAGGTCGGAGATGTTGCGCTCGCCGATGTACAGCTCGCCACGGTCCTGGCGCTCCAGGCCGGCGATGCAGCGCAGCAGGGTGGTCTTGCCGCAGCCCGAGGGGCCGAGCAGGCAGACCAGCTCGCCGGCGGCGATGTCCAGGGAAACATCGTTCAGCGCCGTGAAGGCACCGAAACGCTTGTGGATACCGCGCACTTTCATTTGTGCGCCCGGGGTTGCGATGGCGTTGTTCATGACAGGGCCTCATCGAAGAGATGGAGGCCATGCTAGGGAGGCAATACGAAGGTTATGTGGCTGAGAGGCAAAAGCTGCCGATAGTGATATTCATGGATTTTGGATTGGCCCTGCCGGCGATGGGCTGCAAGGCAGCGCCAGCCGCTTGGACAGACGCCACCGATAGAACGATCAGAACTGCGACCCCGCCACCTCCTGCGCCACCCCCAGGAATGCCGCCGGCAATCGCGCCTGGCGCCGCTCTTTCAGGCAATACAGGTACTCGTGCATCACCGGCGCATCCTCCAGCTCCAGCACCCGCAGCTCCGAGTTATGCGGCACCTCGTGGCGGGCAATGATGCTGATGCCGATATTGCGCAGCACCGCCTCGCGGATCGACTCGCGGCTACCGATCTCCAGCAGCGCGCCCATCTGCACCTTGGCTTGCGAAAGCATCCGCTCGGTCAGCTTGCGTGTGGTCGAGCCCTGCTCGCGCATCAACAGGCAATGCCCGGCCAGGGCGTCGATGGCAACCACCTGGCGATGGGCCAGGGGATGGTTGCGGTGCACCGCCACCACCAGTGGGTCGCTGCCCAGCACCCGACGCACCAGCCGGGTGTCTTCCACCAGTTGCGACGAGGCGGCGATGTCGACCCGGTAGTCCTCGAGCATTTCCAGCACTTGCTGGGAATTGCCGATCTCCACCGCCACCTCGACCTGGGGCAGGCGCTCGCGAAAGATCTTCACCAGGTCGAGGACGTAGTACGGCGCAGTGGCGGCGATGCGCAAGCTGCCCTGGGCCTGGCCGCTGTTGCGCAACTCGAACTCGATATCGGCCTCCTGCTGCAGCAGCGCCTTGACCATCGGCAGCAGGCGCGCGCCTTCGTCGCTCAGCACCAACCGCCGCCCGCCACGGTAGAACAGCTCCACCGCATACTGGTTCTCCAGGTTGCGGATCTGCGTGGTCACCGTGGGCTGGCTGAGCCCGAGCTTCTTCGCCGCCAGGGTGATACTGCCCAGCCGGGCCACCATATAGAAAGCCTTGAGTTCGGCGCTCAGCATGGTTTGGGGCCGCAGCGGCAAGCTTCAAGCGGCAAGCTGCAAGTAAAAGCAGGGCCGTGCACATTCATCCAACTCACTGTCACCTCGGTCAACTTGAAGCTTGCAGCCGCTACTTGCGCAACAGGCGCAAGCCGTTGAACACCACCAGCAAGCTCACGCCCATGTCGGCGAACACCGCCATCCACATGGTGGCCATGCCGGCAAAGGTGATCGCCAGGAAAATCGCCTTGATGCCCAGGGCCAGGACGATGTTCTGGGTGAGTATCGCCGCGCTTTGGCGCGACAGCCTGACGAACGCCGGGATTTTCCGCAAGTCGTCGTCCATCAAGGCCACGTCGGCGGTCTCGATGGCCGTGTCGGTACCGGCGGCGGCCATGGCGAAACCGATCTCGGCGCGGGCCAGGGCCGGTGCGTCGTTGATACCGTCGCCCACCATGCCGACCCGGTGTCCCTCGGCGTACAGGTCCTCGATGGCCGTGAGCTTGTCTGCCGGCAGCAGGTTGCCTTCAGCGCGGTCGATGCCGACTTGGCCGGCGATGGCCTGGGCCGTGTGCGGATTGTCGCCGGTCAGCATGACAGTCCTGATACCCAGCTCATGCAGCTCGGCGATGGCCTGGCGGCTGCTGTCCTTGACCGTGTCGGCCACGGCGAACAGCGCCAGAGGCCCCGTGCGGCCAATCAGCAGGACCACGCTCTTGCCCTGGCGCTCCAACTGGTCCAGCTCGGCTTCCAACTGCGGCGAGCACAGGCCCAGTTCCTCGACCAGGCGGTGGTTGCCCAGGTGATACAGCTCACCGTCCACCTCACCGCGCACGCCGCGCCCGGCGAGGGCGGCGAACTCACCGACGTCGTCGAAGGCCAGGCCTTGCGCCCTCGCATACTGGGCAATGGCCCCCGACACCGGATGGTCGGAACGGGCGGCGAGGCTAGCGGCCAGCGCCTGGGCGCGGCCTTCGAACAGCGGATCGAGCACGTTGCTGTCAGTCTGCACCGGCTTGCCGTGGGTGAGGGTGCCGGTCTTGTCCAGGGCCAGGAAGTCCAGCTTGCGCCCACCCTCCAGGTACACCCCGCCCTTGATGAGGATGCCTTTGCGCGCCGCGGCAGCCAGGCCGCTGACGATGGTCACCGGGGTGGAGATCACCAATGCACAGGGGCAGGCCACCACCAGCAGCACCAGGGCGCGGTAGATCCAGTCGAACCAGGCACCGGCCATGAACAACGGCGGGACGATCGCCACGGCCAGGGCGACGGCGAACACTGCCGGGGTGTAGATGCGCGAGAAGCGGTCGACGAAGCGCTGGGTCGGCGCCCGGGCGCCCTGGGCCTGTTCCACCGCCTTGATGATCCGCGCCAAGGTCGATTGCCCGGCAGCGGCAGTGACACGGTACTCCAGGGCACCGGCCTGGTTGATGGTGCCGGCGAACAGCTTGTCGCCGGGGGCCTTCTCCACCGGCAGGCTTTCACCAGTGATCGGCGCCTGGTCGACACTGGACTGCCCCATGACCACCTCGCCGTCCAGGCCGATGCGCTCGCCTGGGCGCACCCGCACCAGGGCGCCGATGGGCACCGCGCGCACCTCGACCTCACGCCACTGGCCATCGGCCTGCCGCACCGTGGCCATGTCCGGGCTGAGCTGCATCAGCCCGCTGATGGCATTGCGCGCCCGGTCCAGGGAGCGGGCCTCGATCAGTTCGGCGACGGTGAACAGCACCATCACCATGGCCGCCTCCGGCCATTGGCCGATCAGCACCGCACCCGTCACGGCAATGCTCATCAGCGCATTGATGTTGAGGTTGCGGTTCTTCAGGGCGATCCAGCCCTTCTTGTAGGTACCCAGGCCGCAGCCAAGGATCGCCGCCAGCGCCAATGCAGCCACGACCCACTCAGGTGCCAATGCGCCGAAATGCACGACCTCGGCCATGATCGCCGCCAGGCCGGACAGGGCCAGCGGCCACCACCGGGTCTTGCTGGCGTGGGGAGCGGTGCTGGTGCCATCGTCCTCGTCGGCCAAGGGCTCGGCATGCATGCCCAGGCTGTCGATGGCACGCTCGATCGCAGCGGTACCGTCCAGGGTATGGCGCACGCCAAGCACCCGGTTGATCAGGTTGAATTCCAGTTGCTCGATACCGGCCAGCTTGCCCAGCGTGTCCTGGATCAGGCCCTGCTCGGTGGGGCAGTCCATGGCCTCGATGCGAAAGCGGCTGAGCCGCGCGCTGTCGCTGGCCGATTCGCTCAGTTGCACCAGGGCAGGCGCTGGCGCAGCGGCGCAGCAGCTGTGCGCAGGATGGTCATGGCAATGGCCTTCCTGGCCGTGGTCATGCTTGTGTTCGTGGCTGACAGGCTGGTTCATGGTTTCAATCCTTAGGTGAGCCTGTTGCCAAGTGAACACCCTGTAGCCACTATAGGGTCAAGCCCACCCGTGGAGATTGCCAATGAAGATCGGAGAACTGGCCAAGGCCACCGACTGCCCCGTCGAGACCATCCGTTACTACGAGCGCGAGCAACTGCTGCCGGCACCGGCTCGCACCGAAGGGAACTACCGGCTCTACACCCAGGCCCACGTGGAGCGCCTGACGTTCATCCGCAATTGCCGCACCCTGGACATGACCCTGGACGAAATCCGCAGCCTGCTGAGCCTGCGCGACAGCCCCGAAGGCGCGTGCGGCAGCGTCAATGCGCTGATCGACGAGCATATCGAGCATGTGCAGGCACGGATCGATGGCTTGATGGCGCTGCAGGCGCAACTGGTGGAATTGCGTCAACGCTGCAATGCGCAGGGGTCGGAGTGCGCGATCCTGCAGCGGCTGGAGACGAACGGCGCGGTGACCGTACCGGAGGCGGAGCATTCGCACGTGGGGCGCAGTCACGGGCATTGAGCCCTGGCCTGCGAATGTAGGCGCGGGGCACGCCGATCAGTCGAGACTTTCTGCCGCCAGTGGGCTGCCTTGCAGCCCCAATGCGATCCGTCAGACCGCCATCGGCGCCGTCATCGGCGCATGGTGCTCATACCCCTCGAGGCTGAAATCGCTTGGCTCGATCTTCTCCAGCCACTCAGGTTCGTACTTGCCCGTCTCGGCGAACGCCGGCACGCGATCGCTGATCACCAGCTTCGGCGCCGCCAGCGGCTCGCGCTTGAGCTGCTCGTTGAGCATCTCCAGGTGGTTCTCGTACACATGGGCATCGCCGATGAAGTAGGTGAACCAGCGCGGCGTGTAGCCGGTCAGGCGGCCGAACAGCGACAGCAATGCCGCACCCTCGGTGAGGTTGAACGGCGTGCCCAAAAAATTCTTCCGACACCATACATGCACATTTCACCGTAGATTCTGGCTTTCACGCCGCAAGTGCTTGTGTGCAAAACAAATATCGCACAGTACGACACGAATAGCAAGGCATATATGCAGCAATCACATGCGGCTCAAGCCCAATGTTTACGTGGCCTAGCGGCCAACCAGCGTTCGTCGGGTCAACCACGTCCACATCCCCTCCCTCTCGCTATACTTCCTACTAAATGGCACAGTGCCTCCATGGCATTTATTGCCGTGAATTGCCTCTCTATCGCGAGCGCAGGAGCTCACCGGAGAGCTGATTCTTGGCTGCCAAATCCTCGAGTCCTGTCGCCTCCGGCGATGGGGAAAGCAAAGGCTGCGGCCCCTTTGGAAAGATCGTGTTATGGATGGCGTAATCTTCAAGCAAACCGGTCAGTACGCAGTGTGCTGTGTTGAAAACTTTTCTGATGAGCTAAAGACCACGATACGAGACAACCTAACGCGTATCTGCCATGGCGCCGATCTCGCCAGCCGCAGCTCGATCATGTTCAAGTATGCAGCCACCCTCAAATCATTCTGGGATCGCTATTCGACTAAAGATGATAAGACGCGCATTGGTATGCTTGGAGAACTCCTGGCACACGTGATCATTCTTAAAAAGCTTGATAGCTTCGATGTCATTTCCCCGTTCTTCAACATGGAAGAAAAACACATCAGGAAAGGCTTTGACCTCGTCCTGTACGAATCCGCTTCGAATGAAGTGTGGATCACCGAGGTGAAGTCGGGCGGAGCAGGCACAAGAACCTCTTGCGCAGCTACTAGTGCCTTGCTGGCCAAGGCTCGAGATGACTTAAAGGGTCGACTTGCCGAGGCCGAAACGAACCATTGGCACAACGCGATCAATGCCGCCCAGAAATCAATCAGTGAAAGTAAAGGCTACAAAGAATCAGTTCTTGAGATTCTAGGTCTAGAGGGTGACAACGCCTACCTGAACACTGCTGTTGCCTCAGACAACAATGTCGTTCTGGTATCTGCGCTATTCAACGATGCGACGCGAAAAGTAGAAGAGAAGACAGTCGAACATTTCACAAACAAGCTGATAGCCAACCCGATATTCAAAACCGTTCTAGTGCTATCGCTACAGAAAGGAACGCTTCAGAAACTAGAAGATTTCCTCCGCACAGAGGCAGGATGCTAAATGCAAGAGATCACCATTAAGGAACTAGCAAAAACCCGTTTCAAAGACATCTACATGAACCTTCTGCGCGGTCACGAAATGTCCGACGGGGAAACTGTAAAGCTGCTCGCTATTGCTGTATTACTACTTAATCACAGCGCGGCAGAGATTAAGCGTCTAGGTTATCGAATCACCCTATTTTATGGAAACCTTACTGGCCGATACGAGCCTCTTTACGACGTAGCCGTGAACAGCGGCCTTCTTCCAGTTTCTGCCGCTATCGGAAAGTCGTTTGAACAAGATGAACGGCTGAGTAACTCTTTTATCCAGAATATCGTGAGCAGCTATGTAGATACCTTCCGCGACCAAGGAATGGTGCTTACAGAGCAGCAGGATATTTTGAGAACTTTCGTACAAGCCGAGTATGAAAATTCATCAGTTGTAGTAGCTCCGACCTCCTACGGCAAATCAGAGCTGATCATCAAGTCCGTTAGAGACAATCCTGAAAAACGTGTACTCATTCTTGTACCGTCAAAAGCCTTACTAGCTCAGACAAAAAAGCGGTTGATTTATGCTGACATCAACGACATGGGCAAAGTCATCACGCATCCCGAGATGTATTCTCCTGAACGAAATAGCCGCGTTTTTGTGCTGACTCAAGAACGACTGAATCGCATGCTTAACGAGCATAGTTATTTAAAGTTCGACATGGTGTTCGTGGACGAGGCACACAACCTCCTCCAAGGCGATAGCCGAAACGAACTATTGGCCACAATGCTATGTATCTTGGGTGCTCGTAACCCCGACGCTTCCTTCAAGTTTCTAACCCCGTTTCTTTGCAACGAGCTTAATGTCCGTGTTCGCTACTTGGACATGACACCGAAGGGATTCAGGATTGATGAGTATATTAAATCCGAGCGCTTCCTTGTCAGAGACTTCAGAACGGGAAAAAATGATGGAAAGCTTAAGCTCTATGACCACTTCCTTAACCACTGGATTGACCTAGATCGCAAGCACAATAATTGTTTTGATCTTATAAAAAGTGAATCACTAGCCAAGAACATTATATATGGGAACACCAAAAAACGGATTGAGCAATTTGCGCTTGAGCTAGCCCGGATTTCTCATGACCGCATAAACAAAAACGGCTGAAAGCCTTATGATTCTTGTCGCCAAACAAAGCCCCATAAGTCTTCAGCCGCGCACAAAATGCTACCAGAAAAACTCCACTTTTCACCCCTCTCTCGCCGCCTCGTCGAGGCCTCTTTCACCGGTGGTCACATCACCTCGGATGCGGGCTTGTTGCTGCTGCGCGAGGTCGACCGGCAACATGGCTTGACCCGCCGCCTGGCCAAAATCGTTCCCGATCGGCGTGATCCTGGGCGTGTCCAGCATGGACTGCAGACACTGCTCGCCCAGCGTATCTATGCACTGGCCGCCGGCTACGAGGATCTCAACGATCATGACGGCCTGCGCCATGACTACGCGCTGCAGACTGCGGTCAACCGCCTGCAACCGCTGGCCGGCAAATCCACTCTGGGGCGCCTGGAACAGCAAGCCGATCGCGAAACGGTGGTGCAAGCCCATCGCCTGCTGTGGGAGCACTTCATCGCCCAGCATGACCAGGCGCCGGCTGAGATCGTGCTCGACTTCGATGCGACCGATGTGCCGGTGCATGGAGATCAGGAAGGGCGCTTCTTCCATGGCTATTACGACCATTACTGCTTCCTGCCGCTCTATGTGTTCTGTGGTCGCCATCTGCTGGTGAGCTATTTGCGCCCGAGCAACATCGATGGCGCCCGACACAGTTGGGCCATCCTGGCACTGCTGGTCAAGTTCATTCGCCGCTTCTGGCCAGAGACCCGCATCGTGTTCCGCGGTGACGGCGGTTTTTGCCGACATCGCATGCTCGACTGGTGTGACCGCAAGCAGGTGGATTATGTGGTGGGTCTGGCCCGCAACACCCGCCTGCAGCGGATGGCGGCGCCGGCCATGCAAGCGGTCGCCGAGGCCTACCAAGAAACCGGGCAGAAGATGTCCGGCGTGTATCGCTTCCTCTATCAGGCCGGTAGTTGGCGTAGGCGCCGCCTGGTCGTGTCGCGCCTGGAACATGGCGAGCAGGGTGCCAATCCACGCTTCATCGTCGTGTCCCGCTTTGCCGAGGATGCTGCCCAGCAGTACTACGAAGACTACTGCGGCCGTGGCGACATGGAGAATCGGATCAAGGACCAACAGTTGGATCTGTTCGCCGACCGCACCTCCAGCCCACGCTGGTGGACCAACCAGTGGCGGCTGATGCTGTCGGCCTTTGCCTATGTGCTGTTCGAACGGCTACGCGATCATCTCCAGGGCACCGCATTGGCGCGCATGAGCATCCATAACCTGCGCTTGAAACTGCTCAAGATCGGTGCGGTGATCATTCGCAACAGCCGGCGCATCCGCGTGCTGATCAGCGAGGCCTATCCGCATCAGGAACTCTTTGCGGGGCTGGTTGCCCGCCTCAAGCCGACCTGAACAGGCGGGCGCCCCCGGCCCGGCTCAATGGGGGAAAGGGGGCAGTGCGCCCCATACGCGGGAATTGAATAAAAAACGATCAATTTTTAGCGGTGGAAGGCAGGTTGTTGATACGCCGAGGCTTCACCGGCCACGCCTGCCGGCCTCATGAGAAATCCGGGCTAGCCGAAAGCTTGCCAAACATTGAATGCCCACTGATTCAAACAGCTTGCGACGAACTCGAAGAAACGTTCGACAAGCGCTATCGACTCATCGCCTGCCTACGAAAGGGTGTGATGTATCATCACGGTTCAATCCCAGACACCATCCGCCTTTATCTTGAAAATTTGTTCAACCAGTCCAAGGCAATGAAATACCTGGTATGCAACTCAACGTTGCTTGAAGGTGTAAACTTACCAATCGAACGACTGTTTATATTTGACTATTCCAAAGGAAAAGGAAATCTGACCTCATCACAGTTCAAAAATTTGATTGGACGGGTAAACAGATTCAGTGAGGTATTTGACCCCAAGGCGGGTTCTGCACTGCAAAAGCTTGAGTCCAGCATTTACCTTTTGGGTGTTGATGAGTACACCCACAAGAGAGCGAATCTCAAGACCTTCTACGAAAATTCCGTAAACGTCTCGCAGGAAGACGAAGACACGGTCAACAATGTTCTCCTCGAAGCATCAGACATAAGTGATGACAAGGCCGCCCTACGCCACAAGGACGCGGTATCTAGACTTGAAAATCTTCAGCCAGGCGTTGTCACTGGCGAAGAATGCAAATATGTAAAGACAGAGGTTGGCCGTTTAATGATCGCCAACAGCGTCAGCGAAATCGACGTATTTGCTTCAGAAGAAGAAGTGGACGAAGCCATTAGCCTATCACTCGAGGCGAATGGGCCAATCAATACCGCAGACCGGCTCTTAACCGACATCAAGACTTGTTTCATCGAAAAGTTTCATGCAGGAACAAAAAATAGCGACATGCTGCGCCTAAAAAATCAGGCAGCCTTGGACTTTTACGCAATGTTCCTGGATTGGAAACTAAAAAAGCGCACTACAAAACAAATTATCAGGCACACGTTAAAGTACTGGGAAGATCTCCCCCAAACGAAAGGCACCGACTATGTATACGTGTCAAGCTGGGGCGACACCAAGTACAGAAATAGCCATAGCGCTCACTATGTAAGAATTTCACGGAAGAACGACGTAGAACGAGTCAATCTCGCAATTGTAAGGCTTAAAGACGAAGATGACTTTTTTGATAATAAGATCTTCAGGTTCCTTGAAATCCTTAACGGGGTGGGAGCCGTCGAGCCTAGCTTCTACAAGCGAGTCAAATACGGCACCGATGATGAATCAAAAATCAAATTGATTCGCGAAGGCTACAGTCGCGGATTATCCGAACTGTTGCTTGATCGATACCCTCGGTATGTGCGCATGAATGCGAATGGTGAGATTGAGGTCAGTTCCCATGTAATCGCACTGATGAGAAAGAACGAAGAAAGTGACCTGCTGATTTTCGAGGCCCAGATGAACCTTAAGCCTGTGCCAGCGCAATCGTCGTAGCCCCACAGAGAGCTGAAGGATGATGCCCGCTCGCCTGGTTGATATCGGGAGGGCGGGCAGGACTCGGAGGCGGCCAGCAGAACACCTATCAGTCAGCCTGGAGGGTATAGACCGCCTTCCGCTTTCCATACACCGCGATTTTCATAACCTCATTGCCAGCGCTTGCAGCCTCTGCAACCTTGATGAGCTTGACCATGCTGTTGACCGTGCTCGTCTTAGACTGGTACTTGAACCGTTCGATTTCGGCCACGGAGCAGGCACGGTAGGCCGTTCGGATCACCCCGGATCTCTCTAGAAGGTCGATCTTTTCGGGCGAAATCCATGAGATCAGCTCAGTGATTTTGCTGATTTTCTCGTGCAGGTGGGCCACTGCTTGGTGCTCATCATTGACGTTGAAGCGCTTCCAAGCGGGTTCGTGGTGGAACACTCGATTTCGGAACTTCCTTACCAGCGCAACCTGATCTTTGCACCCGGCCAGCATGGCGCTCGCCTGACTCGTTGGCCACTGGCCCTTGAAAACCCGCCCAAGATTCTTCGGCCAGATAAGGTTGTTGCCCATATATTCGTTGTCCAGAACGAATTCCCACGTGGAGAATTCCGTTTTGGATACGACCTCTTGGTGGTCTGGCTGCCCACTGACCTGCCGGTTTTTGCGCTCGTACCAGGCGGTGTTGAAGGCCGACCCGAAATTTTTAGTCAGTTTCGCGACCGCATCGGGCACCTGGCCTCCGGGAGTAAAGCTCTTGTACTTAAGCGTCTTTGCCTTCCACCAAAATTTCCCAAGATCAGCCGTCAGGGCGGTGTCAATCGAGTTCCGCAACGTGACCTCCGCCGCGCTGAGTAGGGGGTAGAGAACGCCACATACGTGCGAGTTCCACAGGTAGGCCCCCACTAGCTCAGCGTCATTGCTGGTCGAAAATACCTTGCTGTAGCTGGCGATTCGGTGAGAGCTGATGAGGTGGTCGATCAGCTGGGGTCTATACTGGATGGTATGCGGCATGCTCGGCTTCCTACTGGCCAGGTGCCTGTATAAAGGGGGTTGACATCAGTGTCAACCGCTCGTAGGATTGAAAAACGGTTGGCATTGAGCTCCAATGAGCGAAAGCTTACGACTCCTTGCAAAGACCACGAAACACCCGCCCCGGCCTTGAGCCGGGGTTTTCGTTTCTGGAATATAAATACTCATTTCGCCCCCTCGTACACGTCGCCTCCCCCGTTATCATCCCGCCTCCAAACCGCCATTCCTGCACCTGAGAAGCGCCCGAAGTCGTTCACGTATTCCTTGCTAATCAGCCGTTAGGCTACCATCGAGCTGCCACCATCTAGCCATCACCTTGGTAACGCTCGTTTAGGCCTTCAGGCTCAGAACTGGATGATCAGAGGGAACTCATGCCGAATATTTGGCTCAAGCTGTCGGACGTTCTCGGAGCCTGGATCGTCTGCGCGGCTTTCCTGCTCATAGCTCCACTGCTCTTTTTCCAATCACTGTGATGGGCTGGCTGGGATCCGGATGGGCATCGCAGGCTGCCATCTACTCCTTCATCTACGACAGGGATCACATGGCCATCGGAGGCGTGCTTCTGCTGCTGCTCCTAGCTTGGAAGGAAGGCTTCAAGGCATCGCTGAGCGACGCAGCTGCCTTAGCAAAATACGAGTACGAGACGGATAACCCAGGGTGGCTCGGGCGATATTACCTTCGACGAAACAGAGATCTCGTCGAGGCATACTGGCGGGTGTACAACTTCGAGGTGGTGGAGGACTCGCTAGAGGAGTACCTGAAGAAGTACATGCCTGAGGTCTATCGGTACCATACCCAGCCGATCTCATTCCTACCCGATTGGCCGATTTTCCAGCATGTCAGCGGCCACCTCCGCAGCGGACATGTCCGAAACACACGCAACGGCCCTGTAATTGTGAGATCGCACCTTGTTTCGAGCCATTCGAGGACGAGGCGCCGGTGAGCTAGCCGCTGCGCGGATGGCGATGCATTGAGCCCCCTTCACGGATGCGTCTGGCCAGCTGGGTACGTGTGAATACAGCGTATCGCTGAGCGCTACCACAACTGCCTGTCTGACCGATGATCCGAAGCCCGCACGGCCTTGTTAGCCATCACTCTTCGTCAAAGCTGAAAGTCCTCCGCCGCTCACCAGACTTGCTCTTCAACTTCGTTTTAGCCCCCGCCTTAGCCTTCGCCCCTTCTTTAGCGGCACTCCGCTCCTCCAGCAGCACCGTGAACCTCTTGACGCCTCGTTCTTTGAGGAAGGCCGCAGCCAGAGTTAGATTTTTGAAGATCCGTGGGCTACGACGCTGGGTAAAGAGGGTGTGCTTCAGACCCGAATGCTCAACTTGGAGCGTGAAGCCGTTTGCCTGAGCCAAAAACCGTACTCGACGGTCGGAGGCCGCTAGATGGTCATTGAGCTGCCCTTCAAGGATCGAAAATTCAGCGACGGACACGTCAATTCTCCAGAATGAATATCAAAATAGCTTTTCTTGAAATCAAAACATCAATTTTGATCGTTCACAAGTACTCTGGAAAATACTAATAATTTTTCGGAAAATCCTTTTCAAGCTCTGGAAATTCAAGGCCTCTGTCGATTTGACAAACTCCGCCTATATCTAGATACATCCGGCCGAGCTCGAGTAAATTTCGGCTCATCGAAGGAAACGGAGCTTATTTCCATGACTGAATTGATCCTCCTGGTCGACAAAGCGATCACGACCGCCCCACTAAACCTCTCCCTGTGCATCGCACTGGTGTTGAGCCTGGCGTTGATGAGGAACCACTAATGAGCGAATCGGAGAAACCCAAGCCTCGCTGGGCCAAGATGCCCAATCGGTGGGCGATGTCCGGGGGCTTGAAGAAATTTGGCGAGGTGGATGACCAGGGCAAGGTCGACACGGTCGCGATAAATGCCTCGCTGGCGGCGCTGAAGGTGTACCTCGCTATCTGCACACGGGCCGACTATGCCAGCGGGATAGTGAAGACGACCTACCCTGAGCTCTGCGCTTTGGTAGGTCATTCGCGGAACTTAGTGGCACGCTCGCTGCGGGTACTCGAGGAAGGGGGGCATATCCGCCGCGATACAACTCAGCCACGCGGTGGATCGCGGATCTACGTTGAGCGCTGGACAGAAGATAAAGGCTTCGCGAAGATCCCAAAAAGCTGGCTGTACCAGGGTCGGGGGTCGAAAGATGATCGGGCGAGCAATCCGCCCGAGAAAACCCTGATCAAGCTCAAAGCTTTCACCTTCGGCAAACGCCTTTCGTTGCAGGCATTGAAGATCTATGTGCTGCTGCTGGTAATGCGCAACCGTGACTATCCGAACGGGGACGGCTTAACCGTCATCACCTATGACAAGATCTCCGAGTACACGGGCGTGAAGCGCCATTCCGTGAGCCTGGCCATCAATCTACTGATGGAGATGAACATGATTTCGTTCCGCTCGGGCGATACGAACACCGACTACTCTCTGGACTTTGACCGGACGAACCGTTACCTGATTAAAGGCCTAGCACTACGGTATCGAGAGCAGGCTGCGTCCAAAACCGCCCGCACCTCGGAGCAGCCTGATCCGGCGCAACCGTCGCCGGCTGCAGCGTAGAGCCGGAGGCTACCCAGTTATGGCATATTGGCACCCTTTGAACCAACCGCTGGCACCAGGGAAAGGCATGGACACAATCGTCATCCGGTACTTTGAGCAGATCAAAGACCTCGCCACAGGGACAGTGAACGTGTCTCCCCTGGGCAAAGAAACCTATGAGTCGATCTCTGAGGCCCTGATGCCTGGAGACGGCGAACATAAAATCTTTTGCATCAAGAAATTCACTGGTGTTGCCAACTACCGCTGGTACGTCGAAGGGGTTGCGCAGCTCACTGCTCCAGGCGTGGTTCCCGCAGAGTTTTCGGTCACGCTAAGCGAGATCTTCAATACCGTACCCGAAGAGTATCTTCAGCAAACGCTGAAGAAGACTGGCTACAAACTGAACAACGTCCTCCAGTTCGGTACGTTGGTCGAAGTCGACTATGGCTTCATCCAGACCATTGGACGTGAGGATGGCGAGCTTCGGACGAACAAGCGCTACTGCGATACTCTCCAGAAGGGAGAGATGCACAAGCGCCGCCTCGCCATTGTTGTACGTGCTAACCGAGGTGTCTGCCAGGTTGTCCCGCTAACATCTCGCACTCAAGGCAGCTCGGATAAAACGAGCTTCCAGCTTACGCGGGCGACCTTGGATCAGCTGACGTTCTGGGGATCCAGCGGGAAAGACAGCTGGGCAATTTCCCAAATGATCGAATCGGTATCAGTCAGCCGCATCCTGCCTCCGGCCACCGTGTACCAGGTTCGTGGGCAGACCCGTAGAGGCCGTAACACTCACTACGCGCTGCGTCTGACGGAACCGGAAAAGGCACTGCTGAGAAATTCACTCCTTCATAGCATCGGCGTCACAGACTACCAGCAGACCAAAACCAAGCTGAACGAAACACGTGATCAGCTTCAGCAGCTCACCAATGTCGCCACAGATCTGGAAGCTGCCCATGCTCGGATTGCCGCCCTAGAGGCGGAGCGGCGCGAGCTGGAGCTTTACAAAGAGGTCGCCCAGGATTGGGGGAAAGGCATGGGAGATGGCCAGCTGGAAGCGCGGATCGTTGAGTTGAAAGAGCTCTACGAGGACATGGCTGCAGAGGATTCTCCTGAGAAATTGATCGCCTAATCGGAAGCCGAACAGCCAATCTGTTTGACATAGTGATTCGCTGGCGATAACATTTTCATCACTGGCGGGGAATGCTGGAGCAGTACCGGAACCTCGCGACGGCCTTAGGGCATATACTGCAGAAGAAAACGTTTCACAGAAAACCGCCTATTTGGCGGTTTTTTGCTTTCTGGGCTCCCCCACGTTTACCCACGTTTCTTGATCAGATCCAGCAGTAGCTGACCTTCCGGCATCGGAGACATCGTCCGGAGGAGCACGACGTTCTTCTGAACCGTCTTCTTGATCTCCGCAGCCGAGATCGGTTTTTCCAGGCGCTCAAACCCTTCAAGCTCTTGATAATGGCATTCGTCGATATGGCCATCGTGCATGCGCTTTTTGGTAACGCCTGTGCCCTTGCCGTAAGCAACGATGCCCTTGCCGTTCTCGTACAGGAAGACGACGTCACCTTGGTTGATGCGGTCAATGTTGAGTTTCCAGGGCGCATAAAATGCAGCCGCACAGCCCTCGCTTAGCATGCGCTCATGATCCTCGACGCTATGGCGCTTGTTCGTGTTCAGGATGTGGAAGCTTGAGACCGGTAGGGACTCAATTTCTGCTGCAGCTTCCACTTCGTCATCGAGCTTCAGCGCGACCTTGGCTAGCTCAACGCCTTTTTCAAGAAGCTTGAGCATAGTCTCCTGACGGCTCATATCGAGATGGTCAGCCAGCCCTTCAATGAAGGAATAGAGCTCTTTGGGCATCCGAATAGATGCGGAAGCTAGGTCGCTCTTGGTCTTAGCAACGTTCTCGATCAAGGAAATGATGTCGCTCATGGGAGACTCCTTTTCAGATTGCGAAAAGCATCCCATGGAACATTCTCAAAAGCAACATATGCTTTTTTAAAAAAGCATTCAGAGAATTACACCCTCAACTGCAGCAACCCGGATGAGCTCTCAAGGGCGAGGCGGATTGGACGAAATCGACGGTTACACGCAGTGCATTCCGAGAATGCCTTCATAGATCGCTTTCCCCTTTGTTAGCTCTAAATGTCAGGCACTCAGCAGCGGAAAAAACTCACCAACAAGCCTACCGCTGTCCTAGCCTTTCACTTGCAGTAGACAGTCCATAGCTCGTCAACTCGTGTGGTGAAGCTTTGGCTCATCATCTCCCGGCGCATGCCCCATGAGGGATCCACTGGCACGCTTGCCAGCCGCATCGTCCCCTTGCCCCACCTGCCGTTCACCGCATCGAGCACACCCATGAGCTTCTCGGTCGCCACCGGCTGAGCAGCCGCAAACAGGTCACCCGTGATTTCGTTCGAGTGGCTGAGGTCGAGCAGCAACACCTCTGCCTTGCTGTAGCGGAAACCTTCACGGAATACTCGCTCCACGCCCTCCTGCGCTGCCTTTGTCAGCAAACGCGTATCGTCCGTTGGATATGGCAACTCGACCAGGACGCCGTTGGCATACTTCGCCTCGTCCGGATTGAACATGCCCGTGCGGATGCTCACCCGTAGCCGTTTGCAGAGCGAATGCTGGGCACGAAGCTTCTCGGCAGCCCTGGACGTATAGGTGGCCACCGCTTCTTTAATCGGAGCTAGCTCGGTCAGTCGGGTACCGAACATACGGCTGCAGCAGATCTCCTTTTTAGGTGGGGCAGGCTCGTCCAGCTCGAGGCACGAAGTGCCGGCCAGCTCCCTGGCGGTCTTCTCCACCACCACGCTGAACTGCTTTCGGAGCGACCAGGCGTCGGCATGAGCCAGCTCCCAAGCAGTGCGGATATCCATAGCCGCCAGGTGGGCGGAAAGGCGACGACCGATACCCCAGACGTCTCCCGCATCGCACTTCTTGAGCACCCAGTTGCGCTTCACGTCATCGCGCAAATCGACGACACCACCGGTATGGTTCTGCCATTTCTTGGCAGCGTAGTTGGCCAGCTTCGCCAACGTTTTTGTCGAGGCAATGCCGACTCCAACGGGGATACCTGTACGCCGATAGACCTCCGCTCGGATCTGCCGGCCCAGGCGCTCGAGGTCTCCAGGGATGCCCGTGAGCTCAGCGAAGGCTTCGTCGATGCTGTAGACCTCGGCAGCGGGCACCATGGACTCGATAACCGACATGACCCGCTCACTCATATCGCCATAGAGCGAGTAGTTCGACGAACACGCCACAATGCCGTGCTTACGGAGCTTGTCTTTGATCTGGAAGTACGGTTCGCCCATCTTCACAAATGGCTTCGCGCACGCGCTTCTTGCTATCACACAGCCATCATTGTTGCTGAGCACTACGACGGGCTTGGTGCGAAGGTCGAGGCGGAACACCCGTTCACAGCTCGCATAAAAGCTGTTGCAGTCGATGAGGGCAAATACGCGATCAGAGCTTGGCATGGCTACGCACGCTGTAGGTCACCACACCCCAGATCTCGAGCTCCTCTCCCTCCAGGAGATACCTGGACGGGTAACGAGGGTTCTCGGAACGCAGCACTACCTGGGTGCCCTCACGACCTAAGCGCTTGCACAGCGGTTCGCAGTTCACCGCAGCGATCACAATATGACCTGGCTCTGGCGGTATGGAGCGGTCGACCAGCACAAGGTCTCCAGGGTAGATACCAGCACCGATCATGCTGTCGCCTTCAACCCTGACGAGGTAGATGTGTGGGGCTCGGATGTCGAAGAGCTCGTCCAGGGAGAGCCGCTTCTCCATGTGGTCTGCAGCAGGAGACGGAAAGCCTGCCGGCACTTGAAATGAGTACAGAGGGAGCTCTGTGGTGCTGGGGTCGAGCGAGCCAAGGAAAGTGATCATGACGAAAACGCCTTTACTGTATATGCGTACAGTTAAACGGTTTGATGGCACCTGGTCAACGCCACCTGGTCAGCTCATGAAAGCTGAGGAAAATTCAGGGCGATTTTCTGAGGGGATCTGTGATGGTTTCAGCCATGCCCTGCATAGCTCGCCCCACTCGCGGCCTGCTGATTGTTTCTGCAGGAACATTCGTAATCAGCTTCGGCGCGTGTTGAGAAATTGCAGGTGAGCCGAGTTTTCTGATGGGTATCGTAAAGGTCGTAGCCTGCTCCAAGAGCGGTGGGAAGGCCGGTGCGACGAGGGAAGATTTCTTTCTCCACTGGTACAGCAGGAACCACAACAAATCGCGTCTGCATGATCATCCCTCTTCCGGCAGTACCTTAGTATTAGTACCGATATGTGAAAGCATCAAGACCGCTCATGCTGTGGCTGCCGGACATACCTGGAATCATCTACAGGCGGCAACCCAGACCTGCCGAGCTAGGCTTGTTGATTGGAGATTCAACAGGATGGGTGGGTGTCGCGTACAATAGGCACAACGTGCTGAACGGGGTTGTTCATACCCATGGATGCAAGGCAAAAAAATGCCCCGGCAGTACCTCACCGGGGCCAAGTTCCATATGCAACCTTTAATGGCTCCGTGCCGTTTCCAGCTCGGCTCGCAGCGAATCCACTGCCGCGACGATCACTCGCGCTGTGGATAACACTTTCGCGCCTGCAGGACTGAGCAGCGTTCGCCGTGATGCACTAACGAACAACTCGACGCCCAGTTCTGCCTCCAGCGCGTTCAGATGCTTGGTGACAGCCGGCTGACCAATGCCGAGCTGTGCCGCAGCGGCGCTCACTGTTCCCAGGTCAACAGTCGCCAGAAAGCTTTCCAGCTTGGTGACGTTCATGTGTTTCACCAGGCCTACAGGTCAAGCACGAGAAGCTTGGACTTCGCACGCGAAACGCACGCGGTCAGGCAGCTACCTTTTTCGGAGTCGTCGAGGATGTAGTCCTGATGGTCGACTTCTCCTTCCAGATAACGAATCTTGCAGGTGCCACACAGCCCCGACTGGCATGAAGTCTCGACTGGGTAACCCGCATCCTGAAGCACCTGCGCGAGATTCTCGTGGGCCTGGACGACGATCTCTTCGCCATTGCTGGCTATGCGTGCGACGAACGAACCATTGCTCTGCTCCGCGCTTGCCGGCTCAGGTGCTTTCACGGGTGCCTTGAAGTGCTCAAAGTGAACTGTGCCAGCAGGCCAATGAGCAGCGGCTTCCTTGCACGCGTTCATGAAGCCTGCAGGCCCGCAGTAATACACGTGGCAACCTTCGGGGGCGTCTTTCAGGAATGACTGTAGGTCGAAGCTCTTGGAGGGATCCCCGCCATCGAAATGAAGGACGACCTTTCCTTCCCCGATCAGCTCTTCCATCTCCTCTGAAAACGCAGCGAACTCGGGGCCTTTGCAACAGTAGTGGAGCTCATACTCCTGCTTCGCCGACTCCAGTGCATGCATCATCGATTTCATGGGCGTGACGCCGATGCCACCGGCCAAGAGGATGGACTTGCGAGCTTCCTTGCTCAGCATGAAGTTGTTACGCGGCACACTGACCCTCACGGTTTCGCCGACATGCAGCTGATGAACCGCGATGGAGCCGCCAGTCCCTCGCTCATCACGCAGTACACCGATCACGTACCGATGAGGCTCGGCGGGCGAATTGCTCAGCGAATATTGTCTGACCATTCCATTGGGCAGATGGATGTCGATGTGTGAGCCGGCTGTAAATGGTGGAAGCGCACCACCATTCGGATCAACGAGCTCGTATGAGTTGATCCCCTGGGCTTCGCGGGTAACGCGACGGATCAACAGTTCCAGCAACGCTGGGTTGGGATTTGCTAAAGATGTCATCGTCATCACCTCTCACCAAGGCACGGGAGCCCTAGGTAGCCCAGGGCCCGCGCTTTCTTCTTATTGTTCTTTGAAGCTCTGTTCCAACTGCTCGAACCGTGCCGTGACGAAATCCGCACGCTCCTTGCCCTTGAGCTTGTCAGCTTCGGTGAGGATGGCCACTGCCTCCCTTGCGAGCTTGCGGCGATTGATAACCTCTTGTTCCGGAGTCGCGGCTCTGGGCATGTTGAACACGTTGCCGGTGCAGTAGCTGTTCGGCTCACCGCCCATGTCACGCAACCACTGGGCGAAACCAGCTGCCGCAGCTTGCGGGTTGGTGCCACGGATGCCATCGCGCAGCATTTTGCGGAACGCATACAGGCCGGCGTCGAACTTGGTCGGGTTCTCCAGCGAGTGCACCGCAATTGGACGTTGGCTGATGATGGCCTCGTAGTCCCCTGGAGCGTACTGAGCTTCCTTGTAGTTGTGACGTTCACGGTGGTTGGACGGAATCGGTGGAATGTCTTCGAGCTTGTATTTGCCGAAGCGCTCTGGACGACGCATGGCCACTTGGCCTTCCAAGAAGTCGATGGTCTCGTAGCCGACCATGCTCTTGTCACCGACGCCACGGGTGTCGATGCCTGGGCCCATGACGCGCCATCCAATCATCTTGGAGTTTTCGTCATCCACAGGAACAGTCCAGCGGACGATGTGGAAGCGGCTGAACAGCTTCTTCGCCGAACCGTCTTCCGACGTGTAGGCATGCAGGCTGAGGTTCGGCAATACCTGATGCTGAATACGCAGGAACATGCGGTCGTCGTTCACGCGACGAGCGCCCGCACAGGCCAGACTACGACCCTGGTGAACCGGGATGAACTGCATGTCCGGAGCGACTTCCATCGAGGCGGCGCCGACTTCGTCGAAAGTGGTGCCCTGGAACTGACCGCCCACAACGTTTTTCGCAGAGTGCAGGGCCGTGGGGTGGAAGTTGTCAGCCGCGTTGTCCTGCACCTGCAGCCAGTTGCAGTGCTGGAAGTTGCTGTATGGAACCAGCTCGTCGCCTTCCATCACAGTGAAATTCTGCTCCCATTCTGGGAACGGTGGCTCTTCATCAGGCGGGCCCATGTAGGCGAACACCAACCCGTGACGCTCGAACGCCTTATAGGCACCCTGGCGGATAGAGCAGGCATATTTCTCGCCTTCCTTTTCCTCGCCGGCAGGGAACGGGACATGGAGGCAGGCACCATCCACATCGAAGACCATACCGTGATAGCAGCACTTGATGCCCTTCTCCTGAATGGCACCGTACTCCAGCGAAGCACCACGGTGGCAGCAGTGGGCATGCAGCACACCTACTTGGCCGCTACCGTCGCGAAATGCCACCAACTCTTCGCCCATGATCTTCAGGAAGCGAGGCGTATCGGTGAGCTCCAACGACATGCAGACCGGGTGCCAGAAGCGACGTAGGTACTCGCCAGCTGGCGTGCCGGGGCCGGTTTCGGTCAGCTCTGGGTCATGGTTCGGAGTGTTGTTGGTGTAGTAGCCACCGTAAGCGATCAGCTTCTTGGGAACGGCAGCGCCGTTGCCGCCTGCACCACGTTGATCATCATGCTTATCAAATTTCTCAGTCATTTTCATTGCCTCAGGCTTATTGTTAGATACGGGATACGGTATTCGTACTCTGTATACATATTGTTCGAACGCAATGTTGCTACGGGTACTGTTTGTGTTCCTTGGGGTATCAGTTGATGGATTTGTCGACCAGAGCGCCTGCCTGGATCCACGGCATCATGCCGCGCAGGCGCTCACCGACCACTTCGATCTGGTGACGTTGCAGCAGGCTACGCCGGGCAGTGAGCGTGGGATTGCCTGCCTTGTTTTCCAGGATGAAGTCCTTGGCGTATTCGCCATTTTGAATACTGGTGAGCAGCTCACGCATTCTGTCCTTGGTCTCAGCCGGCACGATCCTCGGCCCGCTGACGTACTCGCCGAATTCGGCGTTGTTGGAGATGCTGTAGTTCATGTTGCCGATGCCGCCTTCATAGATCAGGTCGACGATCAGCTTGAGTTCGTGCAGGCATTCGAAGTAGGCGAGCTCAGGCGAATAGCCGCCTTCCACCAATGTTTCGAAACCGAGCTTGATCAACTCGACGGTGCCACCGCAGAGCACGGCTTGCTCACCAAAGAGGTCAGTCTCGGTCTCCTCGCGGAAGTTGGTTTCGATGATGCCGGCCTTGCCGCAACCAATGGCAGAGGCGTAGGCCAGGGCCAGTTCGACTGCATGGCCGGAGGTGTTCTGCTCCACGGCGATCAGTGCCGGGACACCATGGCCTGCTTGATAAGTCGAACGCACGGTGTGACCGGGCGCTTTAGGCGCGATCATGATCACATCAAGGTCGGCGCGAGGCTTTACCTGACCGTAGTGAATGTTGAAACCGTGGGCGAAGGCCAGGGTGGCGTTGCGGCGCAGATGCGGCTCGACGTCGCTGCGGTAGACATCCGCGATCAGCTCATCAGGAATCAGCATCATGACCAGGTCTGCCTGGGCAACGGCCTCAGCAACAGTGCTCACCGCGAGACCGGCATTCAGCGCCTTCTTCGACGACGCCGAACCCTGACGCAAACCGACGATGACATCAATGCCACTGTCACGGAGGTTCTGGGCGTGAGCATGCCCCTGAGCGCCATAGCCGATGATCGCCACGCAGAGCCCCTGCAGCAGGCTCAAATCAGCATCTTTATCGTAGAACAGCTTCATGTCAGTCAGACCTTCTTGTTTTTGTGTTCGGGGTTTCGTGTTCTGTACTCTGTATACAGAGTTCACAGTCTTGACCTACACTGAACGGGAGTCAAGGAAAATTTGAATGACACGGGAGAAAGTGGACAATGCAGCTTTCAGTGGGGGAAGCCGATCTTCGGCGAGGTCAATCAATGACAAGCACGCTCAAGCGTATCCAGTCGCGCACGGACTACGTGGATGAGGTTTACAAGGCTCTGCTCGATGCCATCAGCGACGGCTCGCTGGCACCCGGCGCACGCCTGACGCAGGAAGAAATCGCCGAGCAGATGAACATCTCCCGGTCACCTGTGCTGCAGGCGCTGAGGTTGCTCAAGAAGGATGGCCTTGTTCAGGATGCGCCGGGGCGAGGCCTGCTGGTGACCCCGTTGACGACGGACTCGATTCGTAACCTCTACCTGATTCGAGGAGCCCTGGATAACCTCGCGGCAAAAATGGCCGCAGAGCAGAAATTCCAGATGGATCCTGCGTTGATCAAAAGAGGCCGCAAAGCCTCACAGGGCAAAGATATCAAGGCAATGATTGATGCTGACATGGCATTTCATACGGCAATTTACGAAGCCTCTGGCAATCCGCTGATAGCTCAAAGCGCCCAGGTCTACTGGGTACACTTGCGCCGCGCAATGGGGGCTGTGCTGCAGTCATCAGAGCAGCGTGAGGCGATCTGGAACGAGCATGAAGCGATAGCGAAAGCAATTGCTGCCGGAGATGTGGTAGCCGCAGGCGAACTAACCGACGTGCACACAACCCATGCTAGAAAAAACCTGCTTGAGCGCCTCAGCCATCTACTAATGACATGACTGCAAAGGTGCCCGAGCTCTCGGGCACCAAAGTAGGTTTTCTACTGAGGTGTCTATAGGGGTTCGGTTACTGAGCGGTAGCTCAATACTCGGCCCTTGTCGGCTTCAGCCATTCCTACCTGCTTTACTCGATAGCAATCGCTCCGTCTGCATAAGCTGTGCCCACACACCGGATCCGTTGTGGAATGGTCTCCCATCAATGGGGAATCCAACGCCTGCTTATTTACAAAATGAGTCCCTAAAACTGATGATCTTGGCCTTCCATCTTTAATGGCACTGGGCTATCGTCTATGGCAACCTAAATCCATGAGTTGCAAAGGGATTGACCATGCGTTTGAGTAAGGTACGAGTTCAGAATTATCGAAGTATTATCGATACCGGCGAATTTGAGATCGAACGGTTAAAAACGATTTTGGTTGGCCCAAACGAAGCAGGTAAAACTGCAATTCTACAAGCGATCCAGCAAATCAACGCACCAGAGGGTGTTAAAGGATTTAATCCACTTCGCGACTATCCAAGAGCAAACTACACACAGATCAGTCGAGGCGAGCTAAGCGCCGAAGATATCGAAGTAGTAAAAGCGACCTTTGTACTGGAAAAGGCCGAGCTAGATCACGCCCCCGAAAAAATCAAAGGACAGCCACTCAGCTACACTTTCACAAGGTATTTGGACAATAGCTGGCGGCACAGTTTAATTGGAGTCGCCACCCCCTATTTGAAAGACATCAAGAATGACCTGCTCCGACTCGCTGCTCATCTGGATCGGGATATTGCAGAGGGCTCGTCTAAGGCCCGAACAGAAGCACTCAACAAATTGATCAATAACGTGTCTCAGTTCAGATACTTATGGTCTGTGGCTGAGATCTTGAAGCCGTGGCTTGACGAAATGCTACCCTACGTAGATGAGGAGAACGAAAAAGAGGTTGCCCGTTGGGAAAGCATCGTCACCGCCTTGGATGATGATGTAGAGATCAACAAATTCCGCTTACACCTCCACAAAAACCGCCCAGTTTTTGTGCTTTACAGCAACTACTTCCGCGTTAAACCGATCATCCACCTGGGAAACCTAGCTAAACGGTTGGAAACCAATAACCTAGATGACGAAGCCTATGACTACGGTAATGTCTGCTTGCTAAAGCTACTTGGATTCACAGCCCAAGAGCTCTCTGACCTCGGCAAAGCATCTGACCCCAGCCATACCACTACTGACCTTGAAAATTACCGGGCAAAACTTGATCAGCGGGGGTATGAACTGAATGCCGCGAGCGTAGAACTGACCCAGCAAATCGTTAAGGTGTGGAATCCTGATGACACAAAAGCCGAGGCCAGTAGACTTAAGTTGAGTGCAGATGGCCAGTACCTGAAGGTTGTAGTAGAGGACAATATCGGAGTAGAGGTGGAGCTCGACCAACGTTCCGAGGGCTTCCAATGGCTGGTCTCGTTCTTCATCGTATTCTTTGCGGAAGCGAAGGGTAAACACAAGAACACCGTCCTACTCCTGGACGAGCCTGGGGTGAGCCTTCATGCGCTGAAACAGAGAGAATTTAGAAAAACCATTTCGTTGCTCGCCGATGAAAACCAGACGATATACTCAACTCACTCCCCGTTCCTGGTTGGCCCGGACGAACTAGACTTAGTAAGAGTGGTAGAGCTGACAGATAGAACTGTAGGTACCCAGGTTCACACAACTGTTTCCTCCAGCGACCCTGCAGCCTTGCTGCCGCTCCAAGAAGCGCTAGGTTATGACTTAGCTCAAAGTCTTTTTGCTAGCCAAAGGAACCTAATTCTTGAAGGGCTCACAGATTACTGGTACGTCGAAGCGATTGCCAATCTGCTCAAGGAGGGAGGAAAAGCGGCTCTGCACGACAAAATTTCGCTAGTGCCAGCTAATACCGCGAGCAAGATTGTATACTTCGCAACCATCCTAACCTCACATAACCTTAAGGTGGCGGCGCTGCTCGATTCGGACAATGCGGGGGATCAGGCTGCCCGTCAGGAAACGTTGGTGCATCGCCTTGGCAGTAAAAGAATTCTCCGAACGTCAGACTACACAGTACCCAAGATCGAACATGCAGAGATCGAGGACTTATTGCGAGAGACATTGGCAGCGGTCGCTAAAACCGATCTCAATTGGGACATCGACAGTGCCTTGGCTAAAGCCTCCGACAAACCCATCATTGACGTTTTCCAGAGAACAATCGGCAAGGACTTTTCCAAATACAAGCTGGCAAAAGCCTTCCTCAAATGGTCGCGCGACCACTCTGTATCTGATCTGGCACCACATGAGATCGAAGGCTGTACAAACCTCATAAACGCTATCAACGCTGCGCTCAAATAACCACGGCAAACGAAGGGCGCCCGTCGACCGGGTGCCCTTGGCAAGTAGTTATCGATTGACGATGGACTTCGGCATGATGAGGCAGATGAACGCCGCGAAGATCAACGAGCCTGCGATGCAGTACAGCGCCAGGTCAGTGGATGAGGTGACATCTTTCACCCAACCAATCATGTAGGGGCTGATGAAGCCTGCTAGGTTACCGACCGAGTTGATCATGGCGATACCCGCCGCAGCCGCAGCCCCACCCAAAAATGCGGGAGGCAGGCACCAGAACTGGCAAAGTCCGGTCATGATTCCCATGGTAGCCAACGACAGGAAGACAAGCGAAACCGTAGGGTTGCCCGACGTCAGGGTGCTGAGCACCAGTCCTGTCGCACCGAGCACTGCCGGCACGGCGGCATGCCAACGACGCTCCTTGCTGCGGTCAGCGCTACGACCGGTGAAGATCATCGCTGCGGTAGCGAACGCATAAGGGATGGTGGTGAGCAGCGACACCGTGGAGGCTTCCTGGATGCCCGAGCTTTTGATCAGCGATGGCAGCCAGAAGCTGACACCGTACAGCCCCATCATGAAGCCGAAGTAGCCTGAGCTCAGTACCCATACTCGCTTGTTGCGGAATGCGCCGAACACCGAGTGAACTTCCTTCGTCCCACCCTCTTTCTCCAAGTTACGCTTCAGCGTTTCTTTCTCGCTCGCAGACAGCCACTTGGCATCGTCGATCTTGTCCTGCAGATAGAACAGCACGACGACACCTGCAATGATCGATGGCAGCGCCTCCAGGAAGAACAGCCATTGCCAGGCGGAGTGGCCCATCCAACCATGCGTGGAAGCCATGATCCATCCAGACAGAGGGCCGCCAATGACGCCTGCCATCGGTATGCCGGTCATGAACATTGCGGTGATCTTGCCCCTGCGGGAAGGCGGGAACCAGTAGGTCAGGTACAAAATGATGCCGGGGAAGAAGCCAGCTTCTGCTAGCCCGAGCAGGAAGCGCAACACGTAAAACTGCGTCGGCGTTTGAACGAAGATCATGCTGGCCGAAAGGATGCCCCAGCTGATCATGATCCGGGCGATCCAGCGTCTCGCACCTACCCGGTGCAGAATGATGTTGCTCGGAACTTCAAAGATGAAATAACCAAGAAAGAATATCCCGGCACCCAGACCATAAATTGTTTCACTGAACTTCAACTCATCTAACATTTGAAGTTTAGCGAAGCCAATATTCACTCGATCAAGGTAGGCAAACACATAGCAGATAAAGAGAAACGGAATAAGTCGCAAGGCCACACGGGTATACAATTGGGACTCAGCTGCTGAATCCTGGACGGCATAGGGTGCCTCTAGAGTATTAGACATGATGCCAATCTCCGAATGATTTTGTAGTTGTAGGCGTCGAATCGTGCAGCAGCGCCTTTCCAGGTTCGGCGCTGCTGCAGAGAGGGTCAGGAGAACATGTCCGGCTGTTCTGCCACGAGTTGGTCGTAGATGGGTTGGAAATGGAGCCAGCCAATGAAAGGGCTGCCCACGTTTTCACGGCTGTAACGGCAGCGCGCAGGCGATACCAGCTTCGGCGTGATGCCGCTGGCTTCGATCAGCAGTTGCTGCTGGCAGCACCGCTCCAGCGCAATGAACCAGAATGCGGCTTCGTCGATGCTATGCCGGCTGGCGGTGAGCAGGCCGTGGTTCTGGTGAATGGCCGCACGCACATCCTTGAAGTATTCGCTGACCGACTTGCCGGCCTTGGCCTCGACTGCAACGGCGCCGGCCTCTGCAGTGATGACGACGTGGTCTTCAAAGAAAACTGCCGCATCCTGGGTGATAGGCGGGAGTGGTCGCCCGGTTGCGGCCCACGCCCCACCATAGATCGTATGGGCATGGCACATGGCGACGATGTCGGGATGCGCTTCGTGAACGGCGGCGTGCAGAACGAAGCCGGCCCGGTTGATCGCGTAGGTGCCCTGTACCACTTTACCCTCGTGATCCGCGAGGATCAGATTGGACAGCTTGACCTGGGAGAAGTGGACGGCCATCGGGTTCGTCCAGTACAGCTCCGGGAATTCCGGGTCGCGTACTGTCAGGTGACCAGCGAAACCGTAATCGAGACTGTGTTTCGCGAATGCACGGCAGGCTGCAACGAGATGTTTCTTACGATACTGCCGCTCTTCTTCGTAACTTTTAAAGTCAGGAATTTCCGGAAAGATCAGACCCTGCTGTTCAGGTTGATAAACCGAAATGCGGCGCTTTCCGTTAGATGCTGGTTCAATCCGCAGCAAGGGATCCATAGTGCCAACCTCATCTTTTATTGTTTTTGGAGACCCATAGTTGACTTTAGGCGTATGGATTGACAAACGAAGGCTTTTCACCCAAGGTTGAATTAAATTTAGCCTAACCTAATAATAATGAGAAAGATTCCTAACTTCGCCGCAATCAAAGCATTTGAAGCTGCTGCGCGCCTGGAAAGCTTCGTTGCCGCCGCCGATGAGCTCCATCTATCCGCCTCGGCAGTTAGCCACCAGGTCAGAAAGCTGGAGGCCACTCTGGGCATGGAGCTGTTCAAACGTCAGCCTCGCTCGGTGGAGTTGACGATCCAGGGGCGGGCGCTTGCCCAGCGCTTGACCGTCGCGCTCGACGGCCTGGAGTCTGCACTTTCTATGTGGATGCCGAGCGCCGAGCAACTGCACCTGGCCGTTCATTGCTCGCCAAGCTTTGCTTCCAAATGGCTTTCACCACGCCTCGCTCGCCTCGTCAGTGAACCCAATCCGCTTCATATCCGCCTCACTTCCAGCGCCACGCCGCCTGAGCTCACCCGACACGAGGAGATCGACATTGCGATCACCTACGGGGCGCCGATCCAGCGGGTGGGCGTGATTGCCGAACCTCTGGGGTTGGAGACTATCGCCCCCATGAGCTCGAAGCAGTTCTTCGACGCTTCCCAGACGCTCGAACCGCACCTGCTTAAGCCTGGCTCACTTATCGACTCCCAACTGAGCCCAGTGCGCTGGAGCGACTGGTTCCGCCATGAAGGGATTGCCGAACGCGCAGACTTGGGCGGTTTGTCGTTCGACCGTGCCGCGCTCGTCCTCTCCGCCGCAGCGGATGGGCTGGGTATTGCCCTGGAGTCCACCCGTCTGGCAGAGACAGAGTTGCGCCAAGGCTCTCTGGTCGTACTGAATGGACATCAGCCTCCCTTGCAGCGGGAGATGCATTTCCTCTGCTACCGTGGCTCGATGAAAGGGAGCCGCAAAATTGAGCGGTTCAAGGAATGGATCATGAACCAGATCCATGAAGCTTGATGCTCGCCCTTCACCGCTCCACTGTCAGCAACAACGGCTAACCCTAGGCCCCTGCAATACCCGTATTCATCCAGATCATCAGCCCGGTTAGGGTAGCCAGGGAACCCAGGGTGGAGATCAGGATGGTGCGGGAGATAAGCCCTGCCTCCCGACGATAGAATTCAGCCAGCATGAAGGGCCCAGTACCGGTGGGCAAGGCGCTGAGCAACAGCGCGGAATTGGCCCACATCGACTGCAGAGCGAAGACTTTGAACGCCAGGAACCAGGTCAGTAGCGGCTGTCCCACGAGCTTGATGGTGACCAGCGGCCAAGGGTTGCTCTTCCCTCCAGTCGACTTGACCGTTTTCTGGCCCAAGAACAGGCCAAGCGAAACGAGAGCACAAGGCGTGGTAGCCGTAGCGAGCATGTCGAGGAAGCTCATGACTGGGTGAGCCAGCGGAATACCTGTCATTGCCCATACAGCCCCAGCGATGGGCGCAATCACCAGAGGGTTTTTGGACAGCGCCTTCACTACGACCCCTACTGCTCTGCCGAGATGCCGCTCTTCCTGCAAGCCGATTTCGATGCAGATCACCGCAATGGCGAAGAGCAGGCACACAACGATGATCGTCGAAATGAGCGCCGGTTGAAGACCTGGATGGCCGAAGACAATCGCACACAGCGGAATGCCGATGTAGCCAGTGTTCGCATAGCCAGCGCTCAAGCCGTCGATGCTTGAAGTGGCAAGGCTGTGGCCGGTACTCAACCGCCAAATCAAAGTAGCGACAAAAATGGCCAGCGTGCCGGCTCCGAAGGAAATGATGAAGCCAGGCTGCCAGATTTCAGCCCACGACGCGGTCGCGGTCACCTTGAACAGCAGCGCGGGTAGGCAGAGCCATACCACCATCTTGTTGATCTCGGAGGCGGCCTGGTCTCCGAGTCGGTTGGTCTTGCGGCAGATGAAGCCTGCGAGGATGAGGGCAAAGATCGGCAAAACGATTGCAAGGACGGTGTACATGACTTCCACGTTTGGAGGGGATTTTAGCCCGGATTTCTCATGACCGCATAAACAAAAACGGCTGAAAGCCTTATGATTCTTGTCGCCAAACAAAGCCCCATAAGTCTTCAGCCGCGCACAAAATGCTACCAGAAAAACTCCACTTTTCACCCCTCTCTCGCCGCCTCGTCGAGGCCTCTTTCACCGGTGGTCACATCACCTCGGATGCGGGCTTGTTGCTGCTGCGCGAGGTCGACCGGCAACATGGCTTGACCCGCCGCCTGGCCAAAATCGTTCCCGATCGGCGTGATCCTGGGCGTGTCCAGCATGGACTGCAGACACTGCTCGCCCAGCGTATCTATGCACTGGCCGCCGGCTACGAGGATCTCAACGATCATGACGGCCTGCGCCATGACTACGCGCTGCAGACTGCGGTCAACCGCCTGCAACCGCTGGCCGGCAAATCCACTCTGGGGCGCCTGGAACAGCAAGCCGATCGCGAAACGGTGGTGCAAGCCCATCGCCTGCTGTGGGAGCACTTCATCGCCCAGCATGACCAGGCGCCGGCTGAGATCGTGCTCGACTTCGATGCGACCGATGTGCCGGTGCATGGAGATCAGGAAGGGCGCTTCTTCCATGGCTATTACGACCATTACTGCTTCCTGCCGCTCTATGTGTTCTGTGGTCGCCATCTGCTGGTGAGCTATTTGCGCCCGAGCAACATCGATGGCGCCCGACACAGTTGGGCCATCCTGGCACTGCTGGTCAAGTTCATTCGCCGCTTCTGGCCAGAGACCCGCATCGTGTTCCGCGGTGACGGCGGTTTTTGCCGACATCGCATGCTCGACTGGTGTGACCGCAAGCAGGTGGATTATGTGGTGGGTCTGGCCCGCAACACCCGCCTGCAGCGGATGGCGGCGCCGGCCATGCAAGCGGTCGCCGAGGCCTACCAAGAAACCGGGCAGAAGATGTCCGGCGTGTATCGCTTCCTCTATCAGGCCGGTAGTTGGCGTAGGCGCCGCCTGGTCGTGTCGCGCCTGGAACATGGCGAGCAGGGTGCCAATCCACGCTTCATCGTCGTGTCCCGCTTTGCCGAGGATGCTGCCCAGCAGTACTACGAAGACTACTGCGGCCGTGGCGACATGGAGAATCGGATCAAGGACCAACAGTTGGATCTGTTCGCCGACCGCACCTCCAGCCCACGCTGGTGGACCAACCAGTGGCGGCTGATGCTGTCGGCCTTTGCCTATGTGCTGTTCGAACGGCTACGCGATCATCTCCAGGGCACCGCATTGGCGCGCATGAGCATCCATAACCTGCGCTTGAAACTGCTCAAGATCGGTGCGGTGATCATTCGCAACAGCCGGCGCATCCGCGTGCTGATCAGCGAGGCCTATCCGCATCAGGAACTCTTTGCGGGGCTGGTTGCCCGCCTCAAGCCGACCTGAACAGGCGGGCGCCCCCGGCCCGGCTCAATGGGGGAAAGGGGGCAGTGCGCCCCATACGCGGGAATTGAATAAAAAACGATCAATTTTTAGCGGTGGAAGGCAGGTTGTTGATACGCCGAGGCTTCACCGGCCACGCCTGCCGGCCTCATGAGAAATCCGGGTTAGGCCTGCATAGATTAAAATCGCCGACCAATGCAGTCCAATGACTATGAAGTATCAGATCGATACCTCTGGAGCATCAATGATCGAACATCGCCACTTACGCTACTTTCTTGCCTTGGCCGACCACCTGCACTACGGCAAAGCATCAGCGCAGGTAAACGTAGCGCAGCCCTCGCTGAGTCGGCAGATTGCTGATCTTGAATCTCAGCTAGGCTGCCGGCTGTTCGCTCGCACCTCCCGGTCGGTGGAGCTCACCGCAGCAGGTTCCGAGTTTCAACGAAGCGCGCAACTAGTCATACAGGCTATGGACTCGGCGATTCGCTCCACTCAAGCTGTCGCTCGGGGCGAGAAGGGGGAGTTGCGTATCGCATTTACGTCCATGATCGCCTGGTCTGGCCTACCCAAGATGATCAAGTCCTACGCTGTAAACGCTCCCGGTGTGAACCTTGAACTGAGCGAGCTGATACCTGGCGCCTTGATGAAAGCTGTCGAGACCGGAGAGTGCGATATTGGCCTGACCTTCAAAGCCACGGTTCAGCCACCGTATCAATATCGGGAATTGCAGCGTGAGTCCCTGAGTATCGCGGTGCCGGGAGATCATCCGCTGGCACGCAAAAAGTCGGTAACAGTCCAAGACCTCATTGATGAGCCCTTCATCTTGAGCCCTCGCGACACCGCCTCCGCCCTGCACGACACAATCTTCAAACTATGTCGAGACAGTGGATTCGAACCTCGCGTGCGGATGTACACCCAGCTGCAAGGGACGATAGTCAATCTGGTTGGTGAAGGTCTCGGCGTCTCGATCATTCCAACGTCCATGTCGAAATCGAATCCAGACTCGGTTCTGTTCATTCCAATTACCAACGCACCCGAGATCACCTTGGGGATGGTCTGGAACATGGAGAACTCCAACCCATGCCTCTCCGCCTTCATTCAATCGGTCGGCACCCGCCTCGATCCGCCATGATCGCTCGGCGGGTATCGACATTTGTTTGCTAGCGATTCACCACCGATTTGGGCATCGCCAGGCAGACCACCGCAGCACACACCAGCGCAGCCGCGATGCAGTAGAGCGCGATGCTGGTAGAACCAGTGGTGTCTTTCACCCAGCCGATCAAGTAGGGGCTGATGAACCCCGCCAGGTTGCCAATGGAGTTGATCATCGCGATTCCTGCCGCCGCCGCTACACCGCCTAGGAATGCAGGCGGATAGCACCAGAACTGGCTCATAGCAGTCATCACGCCCATGGCACCCACCGAGAGAAATGCCACCGTCAACATGGGGTTTTGCGCTGTTGTGGTGGCGAGCACCAACCCCAAGGCGCCGATCACCGCAGGCACCGCCGCATGCCAGCGACGCTCTAGTACATTGTCCGAATGACGCCCGGTCATGACCATGGCAATCGTCGCCAGGGCATACGGGATAGTGGTTAGCAGTGAGACTTCCGCCGCATTCTGAACTCCCGAGTTTTTGATCAGCGACGGAAGCCAGAAGGTGATTCCGTTCAAGCCCATCATCACGCCGAAGTAGCCTGCACTCAGCAGCCACACCTTGGGATTGGTGAAGGCGCTGAAAGCAGAGTGTCCATGGTGCGACTGGTCTTCTCCCTGAAGATTACGCTTTAAAACGGCCTTCTCTTCTGTAGTGAGCCACTTGGCATCGTCCGGATTGTCCCGCAGGTAGAAGAGGACGACGAAGCCGGCGATGATCGAAGGTATTGCTTCAAGGGCGAACAGCCACTGCCAGGCTGAATAGCCATGCCACCCGTGGGTGGTCGACATGATCCACCCCGAGAGTGGCCCGCCCAGGACACCCGCCATGGGGATGCCAGTGAGGAACATCGCAGTAATTTTCCCGCGCCGGGAAGACGGGAACCAGTAGGTCAGGTAAAGGATGATACCGGGGAAGAATCCGGCCTCAGCAACCCCCAGCAGGAATCTCAGCATGTAGAACATGGCGGGCGTTTGTACGAACACCATACAGGCTGACAGTACACCCCAGCTGACCATGATGCGGGCGATCCACCGACGAGCGCCGATCTTGTGCAGCATCATGTTGCTCGGCACCTCAAAGATGAAGTAACCGAAGAAAAAGATCCCGGCCCCAAGACCGTACACGGTCTCGCTGAACTTGAGTTCGTCGAGCATCTGCAACTTGGCAAAGCCGACGTTCACCCGATCCAGGTAAGCGAACACGTAGCACAGAAAGAGAAAGGGGATCAGTCGAAGGGTTAAGCGCGCGTACAGCTTTGACTCGTCCGGAATGGAACGCGAATCGGGGACGCAGGCAGCATCAAGAGCATTAGGCATCTGCCTATCTCCAGTCATTGTTATTGTGCGGTAAGGAAGAGGCGCCGCCCGGACGGACAGCGCCAGAGGGCGTTACGAGAACATGTCAGGCTGCTCAGCCGCGATCTTGTCGTACAGCGCCTGGAAGTGCAGCCAGCCAATGAAGGGGCTGCCCACGTTCTCACGGCTGTAGCGGCAACGTTCTGGCGACACCAGTTTTGGTGTGATGCCAGAGGCCTCGATCAGCAACTGCTGCTGGCAGCAGCGTTCCAGAGCGATGAACCAGAATGCGGCTTCGTCGATGCTGTGGCGGCTCGCGGTCAGCAGGCCGTGGTTTTGGTGAATAGCAGCGCGCACGTCTTTGAAGTAATCGCAGACGGCGTTACCAGCCTTGGTCTCCACCGCAACGGCGCCGGCTTCTGCAGTGATGACGACGTGGTCTTCAAAAAACACGGCAGCATCTTGGGTGATCGGCAGCAGCGGACGCCCGGTGGAGGCCCATGCGCCACCGTAGATGGTGTGAGCGTGGCACATCGCAACGATGTCCGGGTGCGCTTCGTGGACGGCAGCGTGCAACACGAAACCGGCACGGTTGATGGCGTAGTCACCCTGAACCACTTTGCCCTTGTGGTCGGCCAGGATCAGGTTGGACATCTTGACCTGTGAGAAGTGAACGGCCATCGGGTTCGTCCAGTACAGCTCAGGAAACTCTGGATCACGGACAGTCAGGTGACCAGCAAAGCCGTAATCGAGGCTGTGCTCGGCGAATGCGCGGCACGCAGCCACCAGGTGCTTCTTGCGGTACTGACGCTCTTCTTCGAAGTTCTTGAACTCAGGGATCTCGGGGAAGATGAGCCCTTCCTGTTCAGGCTGATAAATCGAAATGCGCTTCTTACCGCCTGCGGTTGGGTCAAGTTTGAGTACCGATTCCACGATTACCACCTCTGGATATTGTTTGGGGTGACGTCATGGTCTCGATCTGGCGTGGGGGTGACAAACGATCCGTTTTCAAGCAAGGCTCAATAAAATTCAGTCTTCGCTGTTTGGCATCTACGGCATGAAGCCGGCACTACGAAAGCTCTCGAGGGCCTGATTGTAATTCAGCCCTTGAAACGCAAAATGCCCTGGAGCGAGTAAACGCCAGGGCACATTGCACTGATGCTGCGATGCAGCATTGGAAGGTTGTCAGGCGTTTTGCATAGCTCTGACTTTGTCAGTGGTAATGAGCTCACCACCGATGCCCCAGTCACCGCTCTTCACCTCTTCGAAGATGACCCAGGTCACACCACGCATTTTCTCGCCTTCAACCGAGACCATGGCGTCGGTGATCTTGCTGATGATCTCTGCCTTCTGCTCCGCAGAGAAAACACCTTCGATGCCTTTCACAGTTACCAATGGCATAACCGCACTCCTTCAGTTATTGGGTATTCCGATGATCAACACGCCTGATCAAGCCTGGTAAGGCGCGTAGTCCGTGTAGCCTTTTGCCCCGATCACACCGTAGAACGTGGAATGATCGCTGGGGGCCAGAGGCCAGCCGTTTTGCATCCGCTCCACCAGATCGGGGTTGGCGATGTAGGAGGTGCCGAAGGCGATCAGATCGTGATTGCCGTTCTGCAGCTCCGCTTCTGCCAGCTCAGCGGTGAAGCCACCTGCGCCAATGACCGTGCCCTTATAGAGCGAGCGGAACTGCTTGTAGAAACCATCCGGGAATGGAACCGCGTCCAGTGTTGGCTGGTAGTTCAGATGGACGAAGGCCAATTCGCGCTCGTTCAATTCGGCAGCAACACTGTTCCAGGTTGCTTCCTCTTCCGGGTACGGGCGAAGGTCATACAGGCGCCCAAACGGCGAGATACGAACACCGACACGGAAGCTGCCAATGGCATCAGCAATCGCGTCGACCGTTTCCAGCAAGAAGCGCTGTCGGTTTTGAATCGAGCCGCCGTACTCATCGGTACGCGTGTTGATTTGGCTGCTCAGGAACTGGTCGAACAGGAAAGCGTTAGCCGCCATGAGCTCCACACCATCGAAGCCCGCATCCACCGCTCGCAGTGCGGCGGCAACGAAGTCTTCGGTCACGCGGTGGATCTCATCCACAGTTAAAGCACGCGGGACACTCGGTGCGACCGGGCCAGCCACACCGGGTGCAGTCCAGGCGTAAACCGTAGTGCCCACAGCAGGCTCGGCACTTGCCGAAACAGGCGCTGCGTTGCCAGGCTGCAGCGATTCGTGAGACATCCGGCCTACATGCCACAGCTGGGCGAAGATCTTGCCGCCTTTAGCATGAACGGCATCAGTTACCTCGCGCCAAGCGCGGGTCTGCTCGTCGGTGTAAATGCCGGGGGTGTACAGGTAACCGCGCCCCTCGTCGGAGATCGGCAGGCCTTCAGTGATAATTAGGCCCGCCGAGGCCCGCTGCGCGTAGTACAGAGCGGTCAGCTCGGACGGCACATTGTCTTCCGTCCGGGTGCGGGTCATTGGGGCCATCACAACGCGGTTGGCGAGTTTGAGGCCTTCCAGGTCGTAAGGAGTAAACAGCTTTTTCATGATCTACCTCTGCAAACAACTTCGTGAATCAGGCGGTTGGTTGACCAGCGATAACTTCCAGCTTGGGCACCATGCGGATGGCCTTCGAGAAGTTGGCGAGGTTCACGGAAGTCTTGGTGACGATGCGATGCAGCTCTTCCACTTTTTCTGCAGGTGCATCGGTGTGGATGCGCACCACGTAGCTCATCTCGTCAAAGCCTGGGTTGACGCTTTCGTCCAGGCCCAGGAAGCCACGCAGATCCAGCTCGCCACTGGTTTCGATTTCCAGACTGTGGATAGTGATGCCCATGGCCGACGCGTTCACCACATAGCCAACTGAGAGGCAGGCGTTCAGGCCAGAGATGAGTAGCTCCTGCGGGTTGGGGGCAGAGTTGGTACCCAGCAGCTCCAGCGGCTCATCAGCCGCGATCTGGACGTTTCGTGGGTAGTCGGTGCCGCTCAGGTGGAAGCGGTCAATGGTCGCCACGGTGCGGGTCTGATGTTCCCACTTGGTGTTGATTTTGAAGCGTGCGTGACGCTTGGCTGGATCTTCAGCGACGCCCTGTGCAAAGGCTTGCAGAGCAGCGACATCGATACCGTTGAGATGCTTGTCCATTTTCAGTTCCTCTCAAAATCGTGGATAAAAAATCAGAAATAAAAAACAGGTGAAGGCGATGGCCTGGTCAGCTCTCGCAACCAGAAATCGAGCAACTTGCTCCACTCACGCTCTCTCCATCGTTCGAAAGATCCTCAACAGCTGATTTCAGCACCTTGGAGAACACCTCAATCTCTTGGGCCCCTGAGAGATAGCGGTTGCCATTGACAACGAACAATGGGATGCCGGTGCCAAGGCCCTTAACGGTTGCTTCATCGCTGAGAATCGCTGCTTCCGAAGAATCGAATCCAAAGAGGTCAGCAGCACCAACTTCAGCTGCAAGATCTCTAAGTGTTCGCTCATCGAAAATGTCGCGCCCCTCTGTAGTTCCAGCTGCGTAGAGTCGCTCTACATATTTCGCCTGTAGCGTCGGACTCGAAATGGCTTTCACGTACTGATGCGCCGCACTGGTGTCCCCGAAACGCATCACATCGAAGCGGTAGTCCAAGCCCTCAAGAGAGGCGACTTCCTGAATAGCTTCCATGAAGACCTGTGCACGAGCCCGGCTACCTGTCTTCAGCACCAGTGCCTTCTCGAATGCGATGGGCTGCATGCCTTTGGCCAAGCGGTAGGCCCTGGGTACAACTTCAACCTCTACGTCGCTCGGAAGAGCGCCGATTGCCTGCTCCAATCGCTTCTTTGCTATCCAGCACCAGGGACAGACAAAGTCGGAATAGACTTCAACCGTGATCTTTTTCATAACTTTCCTCTGCACCTTTGCTGTCACAAAGAACGGCCTGGGCTATCAGCTACGATCCATGGCATCCAGCACGTGGGTGCTGTAAACAACCGCCGCGCCGGCATTCAGGTTCACTGCTACTCCAAGTGCCTCAGCGACTTCCTCGGTCGTGATGCCAAGCTTCTTGGCTTCCGCTGCATGGAACGCGATGCAGCCGTCACAGCGAGTCGTTACTGCCACCGCCAGCGCGATCAGCTCGCGAGTCTTCGCGTCCAGGTGATTGGTTTTGTTGCCGGCGTTACCGAGCATTGCCACGCCCCGCAGGGTGTCAGGCGAATGTGCGCCGAACTCTTTCAGGCGGGCACTGACGTCGGTGATGGTTTGTTCCCAATTAGGCATGCTAGACATGATTACCACCCTACTAGTTGATAGGTAAGATTAGCCAAAAAATGGGCCGACACGGACAGCGCTTCGACCCTGTGCTCTTGCAGAGATCAGTACTCTGCGATCATCCAAATTACTGCCTTGTTCACATGGTCATCTTCGTTGGTGGCCCAGTTAATGAAGCTGGAACCTTCAAGGATGCTCAACAGCAAATAAGCCTTCTCTCTGGAGCCCCTACCTCGGGTGATTTCTCCTGAGGCGATTCCTTGCTCCATGACTCCGGTCAACCAGGACAGCTGCACATCGAAAAACCTGCGCGTTTGTCGCTGCAGCCCCTCGGGCAACGCAGCCATTTCAGCGGCCAGCGCACCACACAGTGGTAGAAGCCCACCTTCAGTACTGGCATGGAACAACACGAAAAACGCATGAAGTCTGTCCAGTGCACTTGGGTGATTGATTTCGATACGTTCGAACTCAGCCTCCACCCGAGATACATATTCTTCAACGATCGCAATCCCAAGGTCTTCCTTCGTCGGGAAGTGGTAGTGAATGCTCGCCTTTCGAATACCTACCGCATCGGCAAGATCTGCATAGCTGAATGCCGCATACCCCTTGGTACGCATCAGCCCTTCAGCGGTTTGAATCAATGCGTCCCGTGTTGCCAGTGTCATAAATTCTCCTGCCACAATCGCTCGACCAGAAAAGAGCGATTCCGGCCACTACCAGTATGTTACTTGCCTTGCTTACGACCGGCCATGACCCCGCCGTCAACATCCCACACCGCGCCAGTTACCCACGACGCCTTGTCCGACAGCAGGAAGACGATCGATTCAGCGACATCACGCGGAGTGCCGTTGCGGCCCAGCGGGTGGAAATTGTTGAAGTCCTTCAGGGCACCATCCAGCTGATCACCAGGAATGAAGCGTTCGAAAATCTTGGTTTCCACAATGCCAGGGCTTACCGAATTCACGCGGATACCATGCTCTGCCAACTCTGCACCTGCGTGGCGAGTGAGCGTGTCCAGGCCGATCTTGGCCATTGAGTAAGCTGATGCGGGTACACCTTCAACGGCCTGGCGGGCAGCAGCAGCAGTTACGTTTACGATCGAGCCATGCTTTTTCTGCGCGACCAATTCTGCAGCTACGTGACGGGTCAGGAAGAAAATGGCGCGATTGAGGTTGAGGAAGTTGTCGTAGTCCTCCAACGAGTGCTCAACGAAGGCCTTTGGATAATAGATGCCGGCGGAGTTGACCATCAGATCAATGTCCTTGTGCTCGGCAGCCAGTTTCTCGATCAATCCCTTCACGCTAGCGAAGTCGGTGAGGTCAGCCGAATAAGCAATGACCTTATTCTCACCTACCAGAGCTGCCAGCTCTTTACGGGCCGCTTCGGCCTTTTCGGCACGGTTACCCACGATCACGACTGAGCCGCCTTGTTCCGCCACCATACGTGCGGTTTCAAGACCGATGCCGCTCGTACCACCTACAACCAGAAGCTTACGACCTTTGAACTGCATGAGTAGTACCTCCTCGCTTGTCTATCTACTGGTAGGTAGATTAGGCCTGCGTGATTTGGGTGTCAAGCTACCGCCTGTCGTGATCGGTCAGAGGGAGTGGATGACGCCGCGAGGGGGCGCTAACCCGGGCGGATCAGAAACCGGTACAACTAAAGGAAGCTAGACCAGCTAATGACCAGCACGAAGACACCCTTCATTTGATCGTTCTTGGATTGCCCAAGCCAGGTCGAGACGGAAACAAAAAAACCGCCAACAGGCGGTTTTTTTAATGGTGTAGCTCGGGGTCTCCGACTCTCCGCGACGGGGGATTGATTTACCGCTGAAGGGTTCATTTCCTCGTCGGCGATTTACCAGATGAGGCTATCTATCGGGCCCACACCTCATCAAAACGCGATGATTACTGGCGCCACGACTCCACAGTCTCAGCACCATGTTCAGCTTTCCAAGCTTTCAAAACAGCGTGGTTACCGCCTTTGGTCTGCACTAGCTCACCATTGTGCGGGTTTTTGTATACCTTGATTTCACGTGGTTTGCGAACGGACTTCTCTTGAGGCTGGGGAGCTTGACGGCGGCTGCCTGCTTGCGGATCCAGGATGTTGATGACATCCCGAAGGGTGTAGCCATACTCGCCAAGTAAGGCGCGCAGCTTCTCCTCAAATTCCATCTCCGCCTTGATTGCGGAATCACCTTTCATAGCTTCCAGCTCTGCGAGCTGTTGAGCGAGTTGCTGCTCTAAGCGTCGGAATTCGGCGAGACGAGACATATGCTTCTTCCTAGATGGTTGTTTCAACAAGAGGATAGTTTGTCATATTCGACTGCTACATCGAAGTGAAAAAGTACTGCCCAATTGGGCCTAATTCGAAACTCATACTTAAGAGTGCCAGTTGACTAACCAGTATCATCGTTCAATGACTGGTCACTGCCGGGCCGCCCAGAGCCTGAAGCTGATAGTCCGTGACCGCCTGGAAGCGGTGATCAGTGAGCAAACGCAGCCGCTCAAGCTCAGCACCAGTAATACCGCCATCCTGCGCCTGGTGATACGCCTTCAACGCCTCGACGGCTTCCGCGTACATCGGATGATCATGAGGAAGCATTTTGCTGAGGTCTTTCATGACTGCTACTCCAATGGACAAAGGTTCCGGGTGGCGTGAGCTCAAGATTACTCAGGCTTGAGGGGCGTTGAGTATGTCGATCATCCCTCTCTACCACCTCCTGTATTCTCGAGGATGCAGCTCACGACCCCAGCCAGTCCTGGGTGTTGACCGGCTGCCTGAAGCTCTTTGGCCAGCCGTTTCAACTCAGCAGATTCTTGGCTCGTGAAGATCAAATCGCAGTAGTGAAGATCTGCGGTGGCCTCATTCAACCTGGCCTGATAATCCTTCATGGAAGATACCTGGGCTAGCCAAGAGCTATCGGCCGCGACGCCAACCTAAACCGCCCATTGGTGCCTTCAAATTGACCACGAACGGGCTCGGAAACGGCGTCACGGCCACCGAGGTGTGGTAAGGGCTGCTCAAAAAAAATCTAAGCCGCTCTGCATTTGAGGTCAATAGAAAAGCTAGCCGGCCTAGCGGCCGGATAAGCGATTACCACTACGACGGCTCAAGGCAGGAGACATCGTAGCCTTTGATAAAAAAAGCATCAAAAGCCAGTCGACCTTCCTGTTAATAGCGAATAGCCATGGACAAAGAAAAAGCAAAGCAATAGAAGCAGCTGAAGGGTATTCGATGAGTGACGGGGGAAAGGTGGGAGAGAGCAGCTTATTTTTGATTACAAATAATATACTCCGTCCCGCAAAAAAAATTTCAAGGGGGGTCTTTGAAAATATTTTCGGAAGTCGCCTTTCAATGGCTCATGGCCATCAACCACCTGCAGGATCTACCGAAGAGCAAAACCTCATCGATCCCGCTTCAATCCCTGCCCCTCGTGAAGTTTTCTATCCGCCCAAAGGCTTCATCGGCCAGGAAGGCGTCCGCTTTTTCTTCGAACATCATGCCGAGCCACCGCGCTCGCTTGATGCCTGATAGCTGAGTGAAGAAGCAGCTTTCACAGAGGTGCAACTCGTACACCTCACTCTGGTGTGTCGCCCCGTTACCCCATGCTCCGTGCAGTGTTCCAAACTGAAAATCGCCCTCACTCCCACGCGTAGAACACCCACAGCCGTCACAAGTGACGTCGACAATTTCGTTAGGTTCATCTAATCGCGAGAGCTTCATTCCTTATCCCACTCTTTAACTCGCTCATCAGGACTCAAGCCATACACTCAGTGCCTGGTTTCCGAATTCTCACGAGCGCATTCGCCAGCCCAATCGCACACCACATAGACACTGCGTAAGGTTCGTACAACCAAGAAGCCCTGAAGCTCTTGGAAGTCGAGGACGATTGATGTGATGATCGACGATCCATCCTCGAAGCGACGCTCGCGATCACCGAAAACGATCCCTTTGAGGGATAGCTCACCGGCCCCATATCGCACACTCGACAAGTACCCCGTTATCTCGACCCCAAAGGAACGTTCCATTGCGTTTGCGACGCTGCTTGGGATGGTGATCGCTGGAGTTTCCTCGATTGGACAGCTAGAGAGCGGTATGCGGCTTTTGACCATTTCAATCTCCTTGCGTGATCGTTGCTACGTCTGAACTGAGCGCTCCATGGCCGGACTGTTAACAGGCGAATGAATAAACGCGTGATAGCCTTGCCATCCCCATTCCCTAGGAGAACCCTCCTTGAGCACCACCTCGCGTCCTGGCTATTACGCGTCCCTTATCCATGCGCCCGCTTTCGCCGCCGATGCCACCGGCAGGCGTCAGAGCGAGTGCTGGAAACGCCTCGTTGATGACATTCACAGCTGCACAACCGAGCAAGACCTTTGCGTGGCAAGAGCCAAGGCAGAAGGCTTCATCTTCGGCCTGGTCGAAGCTGGCCATCTCCGCCCAGACGGCGAAAGGGACTACGTAATCCTGAGCAGCATCCAGCGCCGAAAAGATTTCCTGCGGACGCTGCTTTCGACGGTCAGTTGATGAACCATTCGCGTCTTCAGGCGCCCGTCAAGGCGCCTGGCTGCCTTGCTGAACGCGAATCCGGCTCGTCGGCTGTTGCGATCAATGCTCGAAGGCTGTCACGGCCTGTGCCGCGCCTGAAGGTCGTCAGCACGTAATTCCCGCATTTCGAGGAGATCACCCAATACCGCCCTATCTTCGACAGGGTGTAGATCGGCTCCGTCCTCAGCGTGTAGCCACGCATGTGCGACCCATGTCCTTGAACCATCTGACCAAAAACAACACCGAGCGCGCAGTCGGACGAGATGACCACATCACTCAGGTAAGCCGTGATGGGCATAGGGTACTTCTGAGCCATTGCCCGGATGACCCGTTTGAGTTGAAAAGTAGAGAGCTCTTCACCGCAGTATTCCTTGATTTGATCTGCCATTCACACATCCTGTTAATGCGTCTAAACCATACCAATGCACTTGGTGCTGACCGCTTAAGCGGCTTTCAAATATCGACGGTGAACTCCGGAGAAAACCCCGTACGCTCACCCGGATATCCTTTCGGATTGGAGACCACACGGCAGCCAAAAACGACTTTGTCCACCGCGTGATGCGTATGACCAAAAATCCACACGTCGGCCTGCGCTACCAAGTCGTGCCAAGCATTGAAATAAGCAGCCCCCAAGTGACCCTCATGACCACTCCCGGCGACCTCAGGGATAGGGCAATGGTGCGTGACCACGACGGTCGAACCGTCAAAGCTCTTGGCGAGCTCTGAGGCCAGGTAAGCACGAGCAGCAATGTTCCGGGCAATGAGGTCGACTGGGCGAAGCTTGCTGTAGCCGGTACCGACGCGGATCCGTTTGAAGTCAGTCATCCACTCTGCGCACTCCCGCATCGCGGCCCTGTAATCACCGGTTGCGGTGTAATCCGTCCAAGCCGTAGCGACCAAAAAACGGACGCCGCCAATGACGATGCTCTGGTTGTCCAGCACATGCACGTGGTGCGCAGCAGCCTCACACATTTTGGCCAACGTCCGGTCAACGTTTCCGCCGTAATGCTCGTGGTTGCCGCAGGCATAAATCACCGGGCAATCGAAGACCTCATTTGCCCAATGCACACCCCGGCTACGCACTGAAATGTCGCCTGCAAGTACAACGAGATCCGCGTCTACTGAAGGTGGCTGGAAGTCAGCAAACTCCAAGTGCAAATCAGAAAAAACCAAAACCTTCATACGGAACCCCGTACTCCACGCTGCGGAAGGCTACGTCGCCCATCCAAGGCCACCCAGAGGGGGCCGGGCTCAAAAATCTGGAATGCTCTACGGCTGCAACGACAAAACCAGCTCGAGCTTCGCCTGCTTCCTGTAACCATCTCCGACGAGAAGGTAGACCGTGCTTTTCGTTTCAAACATGCACGGGTGCTCGAACGAAACCGCATACGTGGATCTCACCCAGGAGCGTGGCGCAAAGCGCCTCCGGCTGTCATGGATCACGTCATGGGCAAAGATCACCATGGGCGCTATTCCATTCGGTAACGTCTCAACCTCTTCCGGAGGCAGCTCTACCAGAATCCAGCGCTGCACCAGGCAAAACGCTTTACCTGAAAAGCGTTCGTGCGCAGCTTGAACTAGGTCAACTCTCGTACCTGTCCAACCCTCCAATAGCTCCCCGGCGCCGTAAAGAAACTCCGTTATCTCATCCAACGAGATGACCATGATTCAGCCTCTCGCGCTCGAATAGACGTGGCCATCACTCGTGACAAATTCGTACACCGGGGTCGGCTGGGTACCTTCCTTGATCCGAATTTCGGAGAGCAGCTTCATCGAGAACTCGGATTGATTGGTCATCGCTGGAGGGGCGAGTAGCTGGACTTTATTAACGCTTAAAAAATCCACTGCATCCCCTTTGCAGAGGGAATCTACAACCTCAACGCTCGACACCAAACGCACGGAGGGGCCTAAACAGCCATTAACGAAGCCACTTCCTTCAACGACAAAGTAATAGCAATCAGGATTGAGGCTTGCTGAATCCCAAAACAAATTCAGGCTGTCCAGAGCTAAAAACTGCCCTCGTAGTTCGGTTCTTTGGGTGACCAGCACAACACACTCCACCTATCAATCGCGGGCATCTAGCTAGCACTTCGCCCTTAAACAATTCATATAAATTGACAATCTCGCGCCCACGGATGATCGTGCTTTGAGAACAAAAGCCACATGCGGGAACGGATGGCGCCACCATAACACCATTCTACATTCACTGCCTATAGTACGTGGATGTAGAATTTTCAGTGTGGCCTTATGCTTCCCTTTGCGGGAAGCTCTACCATGCCAACGCGATACACCCTGGCAGCCGTGCTCCGCACCACTCGTGCCGCTCGCGGCCTGTCCCAAGAACAGCTCGCATCCACGGTGGAGCCTCGGCATTTGCACAGGATCGAGCACGCGAAATCCAACATCAGCTTCGAGATGCTCGAAGACATCAGTAAACGCTTGGACGTCGACTCGGTAGCACTCCTCGCAGCTGCCGCTTGCTACGAGCGCCAAGAACAACTTGAAGAGTTCATGACGCACCTCTGGACAGAGCTGAGTAAGCTTCGTGAGATGCGTGTGATGGAAAGCCTGCCTGCGCAATTCTCGAATGGGAGTCTGATAGCAGCCAAATCCGGCAAGCCGCCGACTCCTCCAGACAGGATCAAAGCAATCCTCGACTGCAAGGCTGAAGGCCTCAGCCAGAAAGCGACCTCAGTGAAGCTGGGGATGCCTTATTCCACCGTCCACAAGTTCTGGCACATGCCAGCGGGGGAGCGGAAGGCCTGAGCAGTTGAGCCTTCAAATTCTCACCAGGGGGCGCTGTAGGCTCCCCGAGTTGTACTGCCGGCGGGAAGTCAGCTGAACACGACAACCGACCCATAGGGCCGGTAATCGTATGCCAGGTCAATCAGACCGAGACGGCTGCCGCGATGTGAGGGTGCGGGTCGTAGCCAACGAGTTCGAAATCTTCGAACTTGTAATCGTAAATCGATGCCGGCTTGCGAAGCAGCTTCAACTCAGGCAGCTGCCGAGGCTCACGAGCGATTTGAGTTTTCACCTGCTCCATGTGATTGGAGTAGATGTGGACATCACTCAACGAAATCACGATCTCACCTACATCCAGGTCGCACTGCTGAGCCAGCATGTGGGTCAAGCACGCCAAGGACGCCGTATTGTATGGCAGGCCGAGGAAGCTGTCGGACGAACGGATGAATAAATGTGAAGACAGCTTGTTGTTCACAACATAGAACTGGTACAGCAGGTGGCACGGAGGGAGTGCCATCTTGCCGTTTTTGGCGTTCTCTTTCGGGCTCACCTTCTCATCAGGGAGGAACTCGACATTCCACCCATGGAACAAGATCCGTCGGCTATTAGGGTTCGTCTTCAGCGCATTGACGACATAGTCGATCTGATTGATCGTCTTGCCGTCCTTGGTAGGCCAGGCTGTCCACTGTTTGCCATAGACCGGGCCTAGATCACCGTCTTCGGTGGCCCACTCATTCCAAATCTTCACGCCATTCTCATTGAGCCACTTAATATTGGTATCACCATTAAGGAACCAAATCAGCTCATTAACAATACTCTTGAAATGCAGCTTCTTAGTTGTAAGTAATGGAAAGCCTTTCGACAAGTCATGGCGAAACTGACGACCAAAGACACTCACAGTACCGGTACCAGTGCGATCATCTTTGACCGCACCGTTTTCTAGAACATCTGTCAGTAGTTCCAGGTAGCTTTTCATGAAATTTTCTCCGCCTGGGCAGCTTCCAGGATACTGATAACCTGCTTGAGTCTATCAATTTCCTTCTGCGAGTCCAAGAGCCGCTTGTTAGCATCCGCCAGAAGGTTTTGATAAGTATCTCGAGAACTTACCATGTTAATATATTTTCTTTCGCTCTTCTGATGCTCTTCCTCCGCATCCCTGCACTTAGTGAACCAATGAAGAATCTCAACCCTTGCGTTCTCCAGCTTTTCAGTCAGAAGCACCACAGGATCAACTGGTTTCTTTTTTGTGACCTGTTGGCGAAGAACTTCAATGCGCCGGTTTTCTTTGATGGTCTCCAGCCGTTCCAGAGGCCATACACGCTGCCTGATAGTATTGCGGTGAATACCCGTTAGCCGGCTCAGTTCCGCCGCCGTTGCTTTCAGTGAGTCATTCGCCGCGATATCCAGAAGCGCTTGCGCGAGCAGCTCAGAATAACGATCAAAATCTTCTTTGTTTTTCTGATCGAAAGCGTGGGAATCCGTCATCAGAGTTCTTCTCCCAGCAGCTCAAGCACCCCGTAGGCCTCTTCCATTGCAGCTTTGCTTTGGGCATGCAGATGGGCGTACTCAAGGTTCTCCAGCAGCTTCTTGTTTTGATAATACACATCTCGCCAGGCAGGGGCGTTGGCCTTGCTGACGACAGCATTTTCGCAACGGTTCGGGTTGCAGCGAAGCCCGCCGATGCAGGGGATCGATTCATCGAACTCCATGGGCCCGCCACCGTAGCAGAAGCCCTGGCCCACGCTGATGACAGCGATGTGCTGTTCAGCCATGGCCTCGAAGATATCGTCCTTGGTGTGTCCGGATGCCATGTATCCTTTGAAGACCCTCTGCAAACGCTCCTTGTGGGCTGCAGCGTTCACACCGGCATAACTGCCATCAGGATCGAATCGCTGCTTAATGCTCTCCACCTCGGCGTCATGGCGGAAGGACTTGCCGCTTACGCCCCTACCGCCACTTTTCGTCAGCATTTCAGCGATTTCACCGTACCCCAGAGTCGTCTTACTGAAGCCCCGCTCGGAATGGCCAACCCCTACGATTTCGCCAAAGTGCTTCAGCTGGTGAGAGATGAAAGGCAGGCCCACATCAGCACGATAGAGCTGATAGGCTAGCGTGTGCCGCATCATGTAAGCATTGAATTCAAGATCTGAAAACTGCTCAGCAGTCAGAACTCTTTCGAAAAATTTATCGAGTGTAGCCTTGGTTCCCACACTACTCAGCGGCCGACCCAGCATACCAAAGAGCACCGTATCGACGTTCGAGAAGATAAAATCATTATTCTTATATTTGGCAAGCAGTTGTGCAACACGCACAGCATCTCGAACTATCGGAATAGCCAACCAGAAGTCGTCGAAAAGTTCTACAAGGTTGTCTTCATGCTTGCTGACATTGCTTCTCAAAACCCAGTACGAACCATCGAAAATAAGGCACGAACTAGCCAGAAGCTCGGTATACTCCGAAGGACGCATGCCGGTATACTGCCCAATGATATACAAGCAAGCGTAGTTCACGTAATTCAAATAACGCCTGAAATCATCATCAATTGGGGAGCCTGTGTCCAACAAGTAAAGCTTAAGAGCATACGGTGCTACCACGCTAAAATAACGACTTGCTCTAAAGTCATCGCAACCAATTATTCTTGAAATCTCGTGCTTAGGAAAACCTTTCTGCTCAAGCCGCTTGTAGACGTACAAATTAAACTTCAGCCGACAGGCACCTTGCTCTCTCGCAAGATAAACACCTTTACTGTTTCGCCGATTAAGAGTAGCAGTATCAATAACTTCCTCGCCCATAGCATCCAAAAAATCAACGATAGCCAGCGAGGATGCGCACGAGGATAATTCGAACACATCATTGGGAAGCACCTGCCGTTTATTATTCTCTTCTCCCTCAGGACGCTTAGCTTTACCAAGCATCTTCCATTTGAGTACGGAAAGATTTACAACCGGCAAACTGGAACCGAAGACATTTTCTACAAGATATCCAGAGCGAATTAATTTAAAGAAATCCTCTAAAGCATTATCAAAAACATACTCGAAGTCTTTCGCAGCTTCCTCGTACAAGTGGGAAGGCAGCATGTAAACTGAAAGCAATTCGCGTTCAACATGCTCCCGCCCCAACTCTTGGACTGCAGCCGAATAGATTTTATCTAAGAATCGCAATCCAGCTTCGAATCTAGCTATCACTGTATTAGGTTTTGGAAGCGCCTTGGATACTCGTATGGATTTTCCCTGCCCAGGAATTCCACTAATCCCTTTCAGAACGAGCATGAAGGCAGTTCGCAACTCAAGCATCGCAAACTCAGGGATATTCGGGTATTTGGTAAAGTCCAACCGATGCTTCGCGCCACGAGTATGCCGAGATGCATTCGGATAGTCAGCATTAAAATCCCAGACCGGCGAAACAAAGGCGGAAAGCTTGGATACCTGTAATGACTGGATATAATTCAGAAAGCTCAGTGCTTCACTCGAAGCAACACTATTATCCTCTGACTTTAATTGGAGCAAGGTCGCAGATACGACTTCACGGTATTTAGCGAAAGACAGAAGAGTTGCAAATTCGACCTGCTCCATATATTACAACCCCACGCCATCAATAAGAATAGTAGTATCTACAAACTCAGCAAATCGACGCCCCTCGGCAAGCTCTTCAGCAGTAAAATCAGATTTATCACCAATGATACTTTCGAGCAGCGACAAGTTCTCATGCACTACATGCCCATAAGGGGTATCCATGACTCGGCTGACCTCAGCGAGTTTTCGATAATCCCGCTCCATGGCAAATAGCTCAGGCAGGTTGGAAGCAGTGAGCAGGACGTTCTCACAGCCCAAGCACATGTTGTACATGGAGCATGGTCGCCCAGGTACATAAGTGCTCAACCTCTTGATGAAATCTGGGGGGTTGAAGATGTTTTTGCAACTTGCCAAGGGTGTCTTGAAGATCACCGCTGGCGCATCGATCTGTACGACCTCGACAAGATTTTCGAATTGTGTCTCGTGCTGCTTGGGCGCAATAGCCAGATCTGCCGCCTCAACCGCACGATCGTGAAGCTCCCGTAGCGCTACATCGAGCTTGGCACGCGCGACGGTGTTGAAGTCCATGCGATCGAGGTAGGCTTGGGTGGTCTTGATGTTTTTGTGGCCCAGGATCAGCTGAATCTCACGAATCGGTACGCCACGCTCTACAAGCTCGCTGATAAAGCTCGGACGAAGGCGCGCAGGTGTCAGATTCAGCGGGGTGCCTTCATCGCTGAGGATGCCTTTACGTTGCGCGTAGCTGTTGAAGACAGACGTTACGAACCCGTTCTTACCCGTGGTAAACGACTTAACCTCAAGGAAAGCGCCGGGCGAACTCGATTGCCAGATGAATAGGCTGTTTCTCGCTTTCTCAGGCGCAGCGCCACGGAACCCCTCAGTGAGGGCCTCCACGTCCTTGAAGACTTTCGCTACCGCTTCAGCCTGAGAAGTGGTGAGCCAAGTGATATCCGCATCAAAGAGATCAACGGGCATCACCTTTCCGCCACCTGAGCGCTCCTTCCAATATTTCAAGCAGGCACGCCCAGTCAGCTCATGCTGCGGCTCGAAGTCGCCTAAATTCAGATATTTTAGCGAATCCGCATTAAGACCCGTTATTTGTCCCAATTTAATCGCAAACGGTGCGATAACTTGGGAGTCGATAACATAATGCGTACCCCAGCTTTCTAGGAGCTCACGCAGGCCTACACCAGAACGACTAACGATGCCCCAGAACGCATCAGTGTATAAATCACCCTTAGTTCTCGATCTCGTACCTACCACATTGCAGTTCAGTTTGTTTTCGAAAATCCACCGGGCATTGTCGAGCGTACCGAATCCCTTTTTCACTTGGCCATTGGAGCCGATAGGATCTTCACCAACACCGGAAAACTGATATGGCTGCGCGAGCGCGTTGTTGCGCAAAATGTCTTCATCTACGCATGCGGCGATCCGTCGACGCTCGGAACTGGTGTACGGACGATACTGATCCGTGACTCGATCAGCATCGAACCCCTGACAGTTCATAAAGTCAGGCCCAGCGTAGCCCTTAAGATTCTTGATGGTGGTGAGAGTTTTTCGGAGCGCACTGAGCAAGGTATTGGCAAAGGTTGGAGACAACTCTCCACGAACTATCATCTGCTCCAGATGGCTGTAGACACGGGGAAGGATGAAGGCATCCAAGGTGACAGCTATGGGCTCGCTTCCGGTGAGCCCCCGCTCAAGGAAAAACCGCGACACAAGGTTGAACGCGTCGAGGTAGTTGCGCTCGCCCGAATCGCTCGCCGTTTTCAACGAAGCAATTGCAAATGCGTGCTTGAGATCATTGAATGGCTTAACCTCTGAGGCTGCCTCAAGGTCGGCTATGGTCACGAACTCTTTCATTCGCAGGCGCTTAAAATCAACGAGGATAGGTTCCTGAGGAACATATTCTTCTTTGTTTTCGCGCCGCTCTTTGACAGTTTGGTAGTCGCTGGAGATTACTCCAAGGCGCTGAAGGTCTTGGTTGATTTCATTATAAGCGCTGGCAACGCTGGCGTAGCGACTCAGCTGGGACTCAATGCCCTCTAAGCCTGGCACCAATGTAAGACCGCGACGAATGCTCAGCTTGTTGCCGAAAATAGGAAGCTTGCGCTTATCCTCCTCTGGAAGGCTCTTGTACCAACCCAAGACCTTGAGGCGCCAATTGCACCCCGCAGCAGACTCACCAAGATGGATTGCTCCACTGATGCACATATCCAAGATGATTTTCTGTTCCGCCAACTCGAATACCTCAAGTGACGGGTTAAGATCTTTGCTTGCAATATAAGAAGCACTTAGCGTGAGCGGAGCATACATTCCGCTATCATTATCACTAAGTTCGATCTCGTAGTAACCGTGCGGATCCTCTTCCAGCTCCTTCAACCAGCTGTATACCCGCATGCCTCCGATGGCGCGCTCATGAGTAGTCATTTTTTATCTCCCAAACGGATTTTGAGCGCGGTCTCGGCAACGAGGGCCGCCATGCTACTTTCCTTAGTTGCTATCTTTCCATTAGAGGAATGGCAGATGCGGAAGACTTCTTGCGGAAGTTGAAGGTAATGCCTTTCGGTAGTGGCGCTGCTGCTATGCCCCAACGACAACTGAGCCGCGACCAGATTATCCAAATAGGTCTTACCCAAGTCAGGGCTGGTCATGATTTCGTACCCATGTCCATGGCGAAGCTTGTGCGGAGAGACACTGCGATCTAGCCGCTTACTTTTTATAGCTCGCTCCGATACCCGCTCAAGCAGTTTGCTGACAGAATCTGCGTTGAATGGAGAGCCCTCTGAGTTGAAAAAGCAGGGAGTGACATCGGCGGACTCATACTGTCTCGCGTATTTTCGGTACAAAGGAGTAGCATGATAGCGCTTGATACGTTCAAGCGTAGACTTACTCACAATTGCATATCGCTCTTTAAGCTCTTGCCCGCGCCCCTTGCTACCCTCGATGAAAAGTGGGCAATAATCGGGATGTATCCACTCAATATCGTTTTCACCGATGAAGTTAGCGCGGGAGAATTCCAGGGCTTTGTTGACCGCACCAAGAGTAATCCTGCCAACCTCGCTCCGACGAATACCCGCATCAAAGATTGTCTGCAGGAGAACCCGTTCCCTTTCACTTTCAGTGCTCAAGATGAGTGCCTTCAGATCTTTGAGCGAACATGGCTCGATCAGTTTCTTCTTCGGCGGCGGGGAAATGAATCCAGCTGCATACGGATTATCTTCTCGCAGAGCGGGTTGATGATTGCGGCCAACACACAAGAAGTCGTTGAATAGGGCAGCGTAACAACCATCTCTGTTCCGGATAGTTACCGACGACAAACCTTCAACCTCGCGCAGATGAATGAAGTATCTGGCGATTCCCTGCTGGCTTACATTGAGGAGGATTTCATCCCAAGATGAATTGTGGAACGTGGTAGTTCCTTTAAGGTTTTCGAGCAAGTAGCCGATATTTCGCCCATATGTTTCAGCAGAAGCAAAGGAGAGATTCGCGGTTTTAATAGCTTGGGTGAGGTACTCACTTACAAGCGGAACGAGCCTCTCTTCTGAGTCAAAAAGCCCCACCGCCGTCACGGATGCCAGGCCAGCTGCGTGTGGCCCGTCTTCGTTGAGCATCGACCCGCCTAGGTCGATCATTTGATTTTGTGTGACTACAACCTTCACCGACTACCCCCTTTTGAAGGCCGCCCATCCTATGCAGAATGTGCAACTTGTCAAGGTCAAGATAAAGTCGGGAGAGAGGCAAATTTTTTTACGCTGCTAGCACGTACTGTGCGTTATTAGCTGCGTCATATAAAAGGCCCAGGTCGTTGGAACGGATGTAGAGGGTCAGGGAAATCTCCTTCGTCTCGACATTCGGGTGGAACTGGTACAGCAGGTGGCACGGCGGCAGGGCCATCTCGTCGAGCTGGGCGCAGTTCCAGCCATGGAACAGGATGCGCCGGCTGCCCGGGTCGTTGGCGATGGTGTCCAGGCACTGGCGCACCTGGTCGATGGCCTTGTACAGGATGACGAACGCCTGGCCGTCTTCCTCGTCCTGGGCGATCTTGCGAAAGCCCTGCCCCTCGGCCATCGCGATGGCCGCCGGATTGCTCAGCGGAATGCGCTTGTAGCCCGGCCACTGGCGCCATTGCACGCCGTAGATCTCACCCAGGTCGTCATGCCCCTGGCGGAACGGGTTGGCCAGCCACTGGGCATTCTCGTTGGCATTCTGGTCCCAGACCTTGCAGCCCAGCTCACGGAACTGCCCGGCGTTCTTCACGCCGCGCAAGAAACCGACCATCTCGCCGATCGCCGACTTGAACGCCAGCTTGCGCGTGGTGATGGCCGGAAAGCCCTTCTGCAGGTCGAAGCGCAGCATGGCGCCCGGCAGGCTGATGGTGCGGATGCCGGTGCGGTTCTCCTGCAGGGTGCCGTTCTCGATGACGTCACGGACCAGATCTAGATACTGTTTCATGGCTTACCTGTAGCAAGGACGGCAGGGGGATCGCCCCTGCCGCATGGATTCAAGCGGCGGCCTTGGCCGTGGGTGTACGGTGATAGGCCCACCAGATCAGGCCGATGCCACCAAGGATCATCGGCACGCAGAGCAACTGGCCCATGGTCAGCCAGCCGAAGGCGATGTAGCCGAGCTGGGCATCCGGTACCCGGACGAACTCGACGATGAAGCGGAAGATGCCGTAGAACAGGGCGAACATGCCCGACACCGCCATGGTGGGACGCGGCTTGCGCGAGAACGCCCAGAGAATCAGGAATAGTGCCACACCTTCCAGGGCGAACTGGTACAGCTGCGACGGGTGGCGCGGCAATTGGGCGGGGTCGCTGAACGGCGGGAAGATCATCGCCCAGGGCACGTCGGTCGGCTTGCCCCACAGCTCGGCGTTGATGAAGTTGCCGATGCGCCCGGCCCCCAGGCCGATCGGCACCAGCGGGGCGACGAAGTCCATCAGCTCGAAGAACGACTTGTTGTGGCGCTTGCCGAACCACAGCGCCGCCAACATCACGCCGATGAAGCCACCGTGGAACGACATGCCGCCCTTCCACACTTCGAGGATCAGCGTCGGGTTGGCCAGGTAGGCGTGCAAGTCGTAGAACAGCACGTAGCCCAGGCGCCCGCCGACGATCACCCCCATCGACAACCAGAACACCAGGTCGGAGAGCTTCTCGCGGTTCCAGGTGGGGTCGAAGCGCTTCAGCCGGCGCGAGGCGAGCAGCCAGGCACCGCCGATGCCGATCAGGTACATCAAGCCGTACCAGTGGATTTTCAGCGGCCCGATGGCGATGGCCACGGGGTCGATCTGCGGGTAAGGCAGCATGTAGGGTCCTCTCGGTTCGAATCAGGAAGCTAGATCAAGAAGCTCAGGCCAACGCAGAACAGCAGCGCGGCGAACAGGCGCTTGAGCAGCCGCGGCGACAGCCTGTGCGCCAGGCGCGCGCCGAAGCGGGCGAAGAACATGCTGGTCACGGCGATGCCGACCAGCGCCGGCAGGTAGACGTAGCCCAGGCTGTGGGCCGGCAGGTGCGCCTCGTGCCAGCCGAGCCACATGAAGCCCAGGGCACTGGCCAGGGCGATCGGCAGGCCGCAGGCCGAGGACGTGGCCACCGCCTGCTGCATCGGCAGGCTGCGCCAGGTCAGGAACGGCACGGTCAGCGAGCCGCCACCGATGCCGAAGATCGCCGAGGCCCAGCCGATCACCCCACCGGCGGCGGCCAGCATCGGCTTGCCGGGGATACCGCGGCTGGCCTTGGGCTTGAGGTCGAGGGCCATCTGCGCGGCGATGACCAAGGCGAACACGCCGATGATCTTCTGCAGCATGGGGCCCTGGATCAACGAGGCGGTCTTGGCACCGATGCCGGCACCGATGAGGATGCCCAGGGTCATCCAGGCGAAGATCGGCCAGCGCACCGCGCCCTTGCGCTGGTGCTCCAGCACGGCGTTGATCGAGGTGAAGACGATGGTCGCCAGCGAGGTACCGACCGCCAGGTGGGTCAGCACGGCGGGGTCGAAGCCCTGCAAGGTGAAGCTGAACACCAGCACCGGCACGATGATGATGCCGCCACCCACGCCGAACAGCCCGGCCAGCACGCCGGCGCATGCGCCCAACAGCAGATAGAGTACGAACTCCATTCGTCGCCCCCCAGGAAAACAATCCGGCATGGTAACGGAAGCCGACCCCAGGGCTCTAGTGAAGTCTGTGTCAGATGATGGATAGAGGCAGGCGCAATGGGTAGAGTGGCGGAAAACAACGAGGCCATGCCATGTGCCTGATCGTATTCGCCTGGCGGCCAGGGCATGCCCTGCCGCTGATCGTCGCGGCCAACCGTGACGAGTTCTATGCCCGGCCGACCCAGGCCCTGGCCGCCTGGGAGGACGCCCCGGGCGTACATGCCGGACGCGATCTGGAGGCCGGCGGGACCTGGCTCGGCGTCGGGCCCGGCGGGCGCTTCGCCGCCCTGACCAACATTCGTGACCCCAGTTCGCCCCCGGGGCCTCGTTCACGGGGCGAGCTGGTGGCGGGCTACCTGCGCGGCGACTCGGGCATGGAGGCGTATCTCGATCAGGTGGCCAGCCGCAGCACCCAGTATTCCGGCTTCAACCTGCTGGTGGGCGATGGCGAACGCCTGGGTTACCTGCATGCCCGCGAGGCCGCGCCGCGCTTGTTGGGCCCTGGGGTGTACGGGCTGTCCAATGCCGGGCTGGATACGCCGTGGCCCAAGCTGCTCAAGGCACGCAGCGGGCTGGAGGGCTTGCTCGGGTCGCCCGAGCCGCAGCGGCTGCTGGCATTGCTGGCCGATGCTGAGCCTGCAGCGGAGACGGAATTGCCGGAAACCGGGGTGGGCCTGGCCACGGAGAAGCTGTTGTCGAGCGTGTTCATCGCCAGCCAGAACTATGGGACGCGGGCCAGTACCGTGTTGATCGTCGATGACCAGGGGAAAAGACGGATCATCGAACGCAGCTTCGGGCCCTTTGGCGGGCACCTCGGGGAAGTGGAGCTACTGGTCTGAGCCGGTGCCGGTCAGTTAGCTTTTCTGCTGCCATTCGGGGCCGCTTCGCGCCCCATCGCCGGCAAGCCGACTCCCACAAGGTCGAGTCGATCACGAATGATGCGGTTTGCACGTCCCTGTGGGAGCCGGCTTGCCGGCGATGGCTGCAAAGCAGCCCCAGCATACAGAGCCCCAACGATGCCTACAGCGTCTTGTTGGCCCCAGGCCCGATCATTCGCGCCAGCCCCAGGTTCTTCAGCGCCAGTTGCAATGAACTGTGGATGACCTGCGGGTTGTCATGGGCCAAGGCTTCGGTCAGCAGCTCCTTGGCCTTGCTCATGTTGATCTGGCGCAGCATCCACTTGACCTTGGGCAGGTTGGTGGCGTTCATCGACAGGCTGTCGAACCCCATCGCCATCAACAACACGGCCGCCGCCGGGTCGCCGGCCATCTCGCCACAGATGCTCACCGGCTTGCCTTCGCCGTGGGCCTCGCGGACCACCGTCAACAGGGCCTGCAGCACCGCCGGATGAAGGTAGTCGTACAGGTCGGCGACCCGTGGGTTGTTGCGGTCGACGGCCAGCAGGTACTGGGTCAGGTCGTTGGAACCGACCGAGAGGAAGTCCACCTGCCGCGCCAGTTCCCGGGTCTGGTAGACCGCGGCGGGGATCTCGACCATCACCCCGACCGGCGGCATCGGCACGTCGGTGCCCTCGTCGCGCACCTCGCCCCAGGCACGGTGGATCAGGTGCAGGGCTTCTTCCAGTTCGTGGATGCCGGAAATCATCGGCAGCAGGATGCGCAGGTTGTTCAGCCCCTCGCTGGCCTTGAGCATGGCGCGGGTCTGGACCAGGAATATCTCCGGGTGATCGAGGGTGACGCGGATACCACGCCAGCCCAGGAACGGGTTCTCTTCCTTGATCGGGAAGTACGAAAGCGCCTTGTCGCCGCCGATGTCGAGGGTGCGCATGGTCACCGGCAACGGGTGGAACGCCGCCAGTTGCTCGCGGTAGATCGCCAACTGCTCCTTTTCGCTGGGGAAGCGCTGGTTGATCATGAACGGCACTTCGGTGCGGTACAAGCCGACGCCCTCGGCGCCACGCTGCTGGGCGCGGGCCACGTCAGCGAGCAGGCCGGTGTTGACCCACAGCGGCATGCGATGGCCATCCGGGGTGACGCACGGCAACTCGCGCAGGGCGTCCAGGCCCTGGGCCAGCTGGCGCTCCTCCTCGACCACGTCGCTGTACTGCTTGCGCAATACCTCGCCCGGGTTGGTGAACACCTCGCCCTTGTAGCCGTCGACGATCATCTCGATGCCGTCGACCTTCGAATACGGCAGGTCGACCACGCCCATGACCGTGGGGATACCCATGGCCCTGGCCAGGATCGCCACGTGGGAGTTGCCCGAGCCGAGCACCGAGACCAGGCCCACCAGCTTGCCTTCCGGCACCTCGCCGAGCATGGCCGGGGTCAGCTCCTCGCTGACCAGGATGGTATTGTCCGGGTACACCAGCGACAGCGAGCGGGCTTCCTGAAGATAGGCTAGCAGGCGCCGGCCCAGGTCCTTGACGTCCGAGGCGCGCTCGCGCAGGTAGTCGTCGTCCATCAGCTCGAAGCGGTTGACGTGCTCGCCAACCACCTGGCGCAGGGCGCCTTGGGCCCACTGGCCAGTCTTGATGACCTCGATCACCTCGCCACCCAGGGCGGCATCGTCGAGCATCATCAGGTAGACGTCGAACAGCGCCCGTTCTTCCGGGCGCAACTGGGTGGCGAGCTTGGCCGACAGCTTGCGCATGTCGGCACGCACACCCTCGAGGGCGTTGTTGAACAGCTTGAGTTCGGTGTCGATGTCATCGACGGTCTTGTCCGGGACCACCTCCAGGTCGGCCGGCGGCAGCATGACCAGGGCCCGTCCGACGGCCGCGCCCGGCGAGCCCGGCACGCCGACGAAGCGCGCCTCCTGGATGCCCTTGCCCTGGCGACCGAGGCCACGGATCGAGCCTGTGGCCTCGGCATGGGCGATGACGCCGGCGAGCTGGGCGCTCATGGTGACCAGGAAGGCTTCCTCGCCCTCGTCGAACTGGCGGCGCTCCTTTTGCTGGATGACCAGCACCCCGACCACACGGCGGTGGTGGATGATCGGCGCACCCAGGAAGGAGGCGAAGCGCTCCTCGCCGGTCTCGGCGAAGTAGCGGTAACGGGGGTGGGCGGCGGCGTTCTCCAGGTTCAACGGCTCTTCCCGGGTCCCGACCAGGCCGACCAGGCCCTCGTTGGGGGCCATGCTGACCTTGCCGATGGAGCGCTTGTTCAGGCCCTCGGTGGCCATCAGCACGAAACGGTTGGTGTCCGGGTCGAGCAGGTACACCGAGCAGACCTGGCTGCCCATGGCTTCCTTGACGCGCAAGACAATGATCCCCAGCGCCGTCTTGAGATCTTTGGCGGAGTTCACTTCCTGGACGATCTTGCGCAGCGTATTGAGCATGGCTCGGGGTCGGACTCCGTCTTCAGTCGCGCGTCAGCAGGCGCGGGGCTAGCTCTTTCAGGGCGCGCCGGTACACCTCGCGCTTGAAGGTCACCACCTGGCCCAGCGGATACCAATAGCTGACCCAGCGCCAGCCGTCGAACTCCGGTTTGCCGGTCAGGTCCATGCGCACCCGCTGCTCGTTGGTCACCAGGCGCAGCAGGAACCACTTCTGCTTCTGGCCGATGCACAGCGGCTGGCTGTGGGTGCGCACCAGGCGCTGGGGTAAACGATAACGCAACCAGCCACGGGTGCAGGCAAGTATTTCCACATCCTCGCGTTCCAGGCCAACTTCTTCGTTCAGCTCGCGGTACAGGGCGTCTTCCGGCGTCTCGTCAGGGTTGATGCCACCCTGGGGAAATTGCCAGGCATCCTGGTTGATCCGCCGAGCCCATAGCACCTGCCCGGCATCATTCGTGAGAATGATCCCGACATTGGGGCGAAAACCATCCGGGTCGATCACGGCAGCAACCTCGCAAACGCATGTCAACGCATTGTTCCACAAAGCTCACGAGCGCAGCAACGCGCCCGCCGAGCTTATGTGCGGCGAGGTGGAAGGTCGGTGTTGCACGGGCATCCCCGGGATGCCGAACAGGTGGCCGGAATGTGTCTGGGGCATCGGATCATCGAGCATGGCCTTGGGGCGGCCTGGCAGCCCCAAGGATCTAGACCGGCTTGGCGCCCATCAGCCCGGCGATGGAGAGGAAGCACACCCCGCTGAACACCGCCAGCGCCAAGGTGAAGCGCAACCCGGTAGGCTCAGCCTTGCGCAGCCGGTTCAGCCGCACCAACAACCACCAGGCGCTGAAGGCTCCGAGGGTGTAGATGACGCTGGACGCCAACACCCAGGTCTGCCCCAGGGGCCAGCCGATCAGGTGCACCAGCCACCAGCCGGTGAACGGCATGCTCACCAGGCACACCCCCATCACCAACCAGACGAACAACAACGGCCGGCGCAGCAACTTGCCATAGGCCTCGACATCGCCGCGCCGGCGCGCACGCCAGGTCCAGACGGCCAGCCCCAGGCCACCGAGGAGCAGCAGCACGGTGCTGAGAATATGCAGGGTCTTGAGCGTGGTCAGGTATTCCATGTCTTCACGTCCTTGAGCGTTACGCCAAGCTTAGCTACTCAACCCAGGAACAGCGTATAAGCCGGGTTGTCGGTCTCGTCCCAGTATGGATAGCCGATCTTGGCCAGGGCCGCCGGTACCAGGTGGCGTTCGTCGTCCGGCACCTGCAGGCCCGCGACCACACGGCCATCGGCCGCGCCGTGGTTGCGGTAGTGGAACATGGAGATGTTCCAGCGCCCGCCCAGCTTGTTGAGGAAGTTGAACAGCGCACCCGGCCGCTCGGGGAACTCGAAGCGCAGCACGATTTCGTCGCTGACGCTGGCGGAGTGGCCGCCGACCATATGGCGGATGTGCAGCTTGGCCAGTTCGTTGTCGGTCAGGTCGGTGACGGGGAAACCCTGATCGATCAGGTGCTGCACCAGCGCCGCCCGCGGGTCGGTTTCCGGGTGGGTCTGCACGCCGACGAAGATATGCGCCTCCTTGTCGGCGTGGTAGCGGTAGTTGAACTCGGTGATCTGGCGCTTGCCGATGGCCTCGCAGAAGGCCTTGAAGCTGCCCGGGCGCTCGGGGATGGTCACGGCGATGATCGCTTCGCGCTTTTCGCCCAGCTCGGCGCGCTCGGCCACGTGGCGCAGGCGGTCGAAGTTGACGTTGGCCCCCGAGTCGATGGCCACCAGGGTCTGCCCCGTCACGCCGTGGAGCTCGACGTAGCGCTTGATGCCGGCCACGCCCAAGGCGCCGGCAGGTTCGGTGATCGAGCGGGTATCGTCGTAGATATCCTTGATTGCCGCGCAGATCTCGTCGGTACTGACGGTCACCACCTCGTCCACATGGTGCCTGCAGATGTCGAAGGTGTGCTGGCCGATCTGCGCCACCGCCACGCCATCGGCGAACAGCCCCACCTGCGGCAGCACCACGCGCTCGCCGGCAGCCATGGCGGCCTGCAGGCAGTTGGAGTCGTCCGGCTCGACGCCGATGATCTTGATGTCCGGGCGCAGGTACTTCACATAGGCGGCGATACCGGCGATCAGGCCGCCACCGCCGACCGGCACGAAGATCGCGTCCAATCGGCCCGGGTGCTGGCGCAGGATTTCCATGGCCACGGTGCCCTGCCCGGCGATGGTGTGTGGATCGTCATAGGGATGGATATAGACGTAGCCCTTTTCCTCGACCAGCTTCAGCGAGTAGGCCAGCGCCTCGGGGAAGGAGTCGCCATGCAGCACCACCTTGCCGCCCCGGGAGCGAACGCCCTCGATCTTGATCTCCGGGGTGGTCTTGGGCATCACGATGGTCGCCTTGATACCCAGCTCGCGCGCCGCCAGGGCCACGCCCTGGGCATGGTTGCCAGCCGATGCGGTGACCACGCCGTGGGCCAGTTCCTCCGGGCTCAGTTGCGCCAGCTTGTTGTAGGCCCCGCGGATCTTGAAGGAAAACACCGGCTGCAGGTCCTCGCGCTTGAGCAGGACCTGGTTGCCCAGCCGCTTGCTCAGCTGGCTGGCGCTCTGCAGCGGGGTTTCGACCGCGACGTCGTAGACGCGCGAGGTGAGGATCTTCTTGACGTACTGTTCGAGCATCGGGAAAGCATCACTGGGCCGCGGGACAAGGCCAGGGAGTCTACCCCAGCGCTGCGTCGGGCGACCACAGCAAAGCCGTACGAGCCGTTATACTAGGCGAATTTCCAACCGCCCCCGCCCCTCCCGGAGCCCGCATGACCCAGGACCAACTCAAACAGGCCGTCGCCCAGGCCGCCGTCGACTTCATTCTGCCCAAGCTGGATGAGAAAAGCGTCGTCGGCGTCGGTACCGGTTCGACCGCCAACTTCTTCATCGACGCCCTGGCCAAGCACAAGACCGCCTTCGACGGCGCCGTCGCCAGCTCCGAGGCCACCGCCGAACGCCTGAAGGGCCATGGCATCCCGGTCTACGAGCTGAACAGCGTCAGCGAGCTGGAGTTCTACGTCGATGGCGCCGACGAAAGCGACGCGCACCTGAACCTGATCAAGGGTGGCGGCGCGGCCCTGACCCGCGAGAAGATCGTCGCGGCGGTGGCCAAGACCTTCATCTGCATCGCCGATGCCAGCAAGCTGGTCCCGGTACTGGGCGCCTTCCCGCTGCCGGTCGAGGTGATCCCGATGGCCCGCAGCCATGTGGCGCGCCAACTGGTCAAGCTGGGGGGCGATCCTGTGTACCGCGAAGGCGTGGTGACCGACAACGGCAACGTCATCCTCGATGTGCACAACCTGCAGATCACCGACCCGGTAGGCCTGGAGCGCCAGATCAACGCCATCGTCGGCGTGGTGACCAATGGCCTGTTCGCGGCACGGCCGGCCGACCTGCTGCTGCTGGGCACCGCCGAAGGCGTGAAGACCCTCACGGCCGAGTAAGCCAGTCACTTGAATTAGGGCTGCCTTGCAGCCCATCGCCGGCAAGCAGCCCCACACAGGTTCACCGTTGCCCTCGAGCCAGTAGGGGCTTGCCGGCGAATTGGCCAGCCCAGGCCCCGCCTCAATCGGCCGGCTGGCGGAACACGTAGAACAGGTTCGGTTCACTGACCAGGTAGATGGTCCCGGCATCGTCCATGGCGATCCCCTCCGCCTGCGGCACGCTGCGTTCCAAGCCCTGGAACCCCTTGTTCAGCGACAGGGTGCTCAACGGCTTGCCCTTCACATCCAGTTCCACCACCAGCCGAGACTCGTCCGACAGCGCCAGCAGGTGCCCGCTGCGCTCGTCGAACTGCAGGCTCGACAGGTCCCGCACGAACAGCCGCGAATCACGCTTGCGGTCCTGCACCACGTGCACGGCATAGGGCTGCCCGGCATTGTCGTGGGGAAAACCATGGATCTCGTAGATCATCATCGGGTCGCGCTCCTTGGCCACGAACAGGCGCTTGCCCGCCGAATCGTAGGCCAGGCCCTCGAAGCCCTTGTTGCCGCTGCGACCGATAGCGAGGGTCAGTTGCTCGGCATCCTTGGCGTCGAGAAACAGGGTGTCGTCGTCCAGATGCACTCGGATCAACCGCTGCTGGCGCTCATCGGTGATCACGTAGCTGTTGGGTCCGACATACTCCACCGCCTCCGGGTCGCCAAACCCCGTCAGCGGCACCCGGCGCAGGATGCGCCCGTCCAGCGACAGCTCGATCAGCTCCGCGCGCTGGTTGGTAACGGTGAACAGGGTCTTGCGATCAGGGTCGTAGGTCAGCGCCGAGATATCGTCGTCCAGCCCTTCTATGGGCTGGGCCTGGATCACCGCGCGATAGCGATCCAGACCGATGCTCTGCTCGGCAGGCTGCCACCAGGTCTTGAGATTGAACCAGCCGCGCTCGAACAAGCGAAACTCATGGGCCGCCACGCCCAGCAGAAGCAGGACGGCCAGGGCCAGGAAAACAACCAACCGGGTAAGACGTGATGGACGGCGCATGAAGGCAGACTCGACAAAGGAGGCACGAATCTAACCACGAACAGCTGAAGTAAAGCTTAAATGCCAGCATCGAAAACCGGATGATGGCGTCAGTGCTTCCTGAAACGATAGAAAAGATCGGGTTCGCTCACCATGTACAGGTTGCCCCGGTCGTCCATGGCGACGCCCTCGGCCCGTGGGATAGTTTCCTTAAGGCCGTTGAAGCCACCCAGCACCGTCATGAAGCTGACTTGCTCGCCCTTCTCGTCCAGCTCCAGCAGCATGTTGGAATCGGCCGACAACACCAGCAGGTGGCCCGTGCGCGGATCGACGCTCAAGGCAGAAAGATTGCGCAGGTCGAGCTCGTCATTGGGCAGCACCTGTTTCTCGCCCTTGAGCGCACCACGCTCATCCACACCCCAGGTGAACAGCTTCGGCGGCCGCTCCTCGCCGATCACCAGGCGCCGCTGCTGCGGGTCCCAGGCGACCGCTTCGAACCCTTTGTTGCTCTTCACCGACTCGCCCAGGTCGTAGTGCTGGAAATCGGCGTACTTCAGCGACGTGGTGTGGGCATCCACCGTCACCAGGGTGAGGTCGTGCTCACGCTCGTCGACGATCGCCAGTTGCCCGTCTTGCATGACGGCGACCCCTTCCGGATTGCTCCAGCCGACCAGCGGCATCTTGCGCAGCACATCGCCGTCGAGGCTCAGCTCGACCAGGAAGGGGTTCTTGCCCATGACCGCGAACAGGGTACGGGTATGCGGGTTGAAGGCCAGGTCGGAGGCCTCGTCGTCTTCCATCCCCGGCAGGACCTTGGCGTCGATGTCCGCCACGTAGTCCGGCAGCCACACGCTTTCGCGGCGCTCGAGCGTGCTTTCGAAACGTTCCTGCACCCACAGCAGGCCACGATCGTCCCAGTGCATGGCCACGGACAAGCCATAGCCCACCACCACGGCCAGGAGCAGCCAGAATTGCCAACGCAGGAGAACGCCACGCTTGCGCAGCGGAGGAAGGGAAGCACTGGAAGAAAATGCCATTTAAGGTAGTTCCTGGAGGCTGGCCGAGTTCTCCCTAACACCGGCGAATGGACGTTATCGCGTGCATTATCCGGATCATTTGTGAAAAAAACGGCAAAACACCGCCAGGCGGGCACGGCGCACGATGGCAGCCCTAGGGCTGCCGTCGCCACAAGATCAGAGCACGCGGCTTTCGAACCGGCTCGCGCCCGGAAGTTCCAGCACCAGCTCATCGCCCACATTCAGTGGGCCGACGCCGGCCGGGGTACCGGTGAGAATCACGTCGCCCGGCTGCAGGGAAAAGTGCGCGGCGATGTGCTGGATGATCGGCACGATAGGGTTGAGCATCATCGCGCTGTTGCCATCCTGGCGGACTTCACCGTTGATCGACAGGCGGATGCCGATGTCGGCCAGGTCCTCGAAGCAGTCGGCGACCACGAAAGGCGGCAACACACAGGCGCCATCGAAACTCTTGGCCAGCTCCCAGGGCAGGCCCTTTTCCTTGAGCTTGGCCTGGACCTCGCGCAAGGTCAGGTCCAGCGCCGGGGCGAAGCCGGAGATGGCATCGCGCACTTCCTCTTCGGTCGGGTGCGTGGACAGCGGCTTGCCCAGCAGCACGGCGATTTCCGCCTCGTAGTGCACCGCGCCCCGGTCGGTCGGGATCTTGAAGCCATCGTCCAGGGGCACCACGCAACTACCCGGCTTGATGAACAGCAGCGGCTCGCTGGGAATGGGGTTGTCCAGCTCCTTGGCATGTTCGGCATAGTTGCGGCCAATGCACACCACCTTGCCCAGGGGGAAGTGGATGCGTGTGCCGTCTAGGTACTGGTGCTGGTAACTCATGGCCGACTCCTCACTGCTTTTTATTCAGGAGCGAAGATCTTACCCGGATTCATGATGCCGTTCGGGTCGAATACCGCCTTTATCGCCTTCATGCAGGCGATTTCCGCCGGTGAGCGGCTATAGCCCAGGTAGTCGCGCTTGGTCATGCCCACGCCGTGCTCGGCGGAGATCGAACCGTTGTAGCGCTCGACGATCTCGAACACCCATTTGTTGACCGTCGCGCAGCGGGCGAAGAACTCGTCCCTGGCCATGTCGTCGGGCTTGAGGATGTTCAGGTGCAGGTTGCCGTCGCCGATGTGGCCGTACCAGACCACCTCGAAGTCCGGGTAGTGCTCGCCGACGATAGCATCGATGTCGCGCAGGAACGCCGGCACCTTGGACACGGTGACTGAAATGTCGTTCTTGTAGGGCGTCCAGTGGGAGATGGTCTCGGAGATGTACTCGCGCAGCTTCCACAGGTTCTTCAGCTGGGTCTCGCTCTGGCTCATGACGCCGTCGAGCACCCAGCCCTGCTCGACGCAGTGCTCGAAGGTGGCGAGGGCTTCATTGGCCACCTGCTCGGTGCTGGCCTCGAACTCCAGCAAGGCGTAGAACGGGCAGGCGGTGTCGAATGGCGGCGGCACGTCGCCGCGGCCCATGACCTTGGCCAGGGCCTTGTCGGAGAAGAACTCGAAGGCGGTCAGGTCGAGCCGGCCCTGGAATGCATGCAATACCGGCATGATCGAGTCGAAGTCCGGCGTGCCCAGCACCATGGCGGTGAGGTTGCGCGGGGTGCGCTCCAGGCGCATGGTCGCCTCGACCACGAAGCCCAGGGTGCCCTCGGCGCCGATGAACAGCTGGCGCAGGTCGTAGCCGGTGGCGTTCTTGATCAGGTCCTTGTTCAGCTCCAGCAGTTCGCCCTTGCCGGTCACCACCTTGAGGCCGGCGACCCAGTTGCGGGTCATGCCATAGCGAATGACCTTGATCCCACCGGCATTGGTGCCGATGTTGCCGCCGATCTGGCTCGAACCGGACGAGGCGAAATCCACTGGGTAATAAAGGCCGTTGTCCTCGGCGAACTGCTGCAACTGGCGGGTGACCACGCCCGGCTCGCACACCACGGTGCGGTCGAAGGCGTTGAAGTCGAGGATCCGGTTCATGTAGTCGAAGGCCACCACCACCTCGCCATGGGCGGCGACCGCGGCTCCCGACAGGCCGGTGCGCCCGCCCGAAGGCACCAGCGCCACCCTGTGCCGGTTGGCCCACAGGACGATGGCCTGCACCTGCTCGATGGTCTTGGGGAAGACGATGGCGCTGGGTGCGGGCGGAAAATGCTTGGTCCAATCCTTGCCGTAGGCCTCCAGCGAGGCCGGGTCGGTGAGGACCTTGCCAGGGTCGACCAGGGTCATCAGCTCATCAAGTACCGCGGCTTGGGTCATCGGTAGAACTCTCGAACTATTCATAGTCACCCTGAGCACTCTTCACCTGTCGGGATAAGCTCAGATTGTGTCGCGTATGCTAGCATAGCCCTCCCGCTGTTCGTGCTAAGGCCGACGCCGCGCCGCTTCACCCCCTGCCATTTTTTCTCCGGGATACAGGTTTACGCAGATGAGCAAGACTTCTCTCGAAAAGAGCAAGATCAGGTTCCTTCTTCTTGAAGGTGTCCACCAGAATGCGGTCGATACCCTCAAGGCTGCCGGGTACACCAACATCGAGTACCTCACTGGTTCCTTGCCGGAAGCCGAGCTGAAGGAAAAGATCGCCGATGCCCATTTCATCGGCATCCGCTCGCGCACCCAACTGACTGAAGAGATCTTCGACTGCGCGAAGAAACTGGTCGCGGTCGGCTGCTTCTGCATCGGTACCAACCAGGTCGACCTCAACGCGGCCCGCGAGCGCGGCATCGCCGTGTTCAACGCGCCCTACTCCAACACCCGCTCCGTCGCCGAGCTGGTGCTGGCCGAAGCCATCCTGCTGCTGCGCGGCATCCCCGAGAAGAACGCCTCCTGCCACCGTGGCGGCTGGATCAAGAGCGCGGCCAACTCCTTCGAGATCCGTGGCAAGAAGCTGGGCATCGTCGGCTACGGCTCGATCGGCACCCAACTGTCGGTCCTGGCCGAAAGCCTGGGTATGCAGGTCTACTTCTACGACCCGCTGACCAAGCTGCCGCTGGGCAACGCCACCCAGGTGACCAGCCTGCACGAACTGCTGGGCCTGGCCGACATCGTCTCGCTGCACGTGCCTGAGCTGCCCTCCACCCAGTGGATGATCGGCGAGAAGGAAATCCGCGCGATGAAGAAGGGCTCGATCCTCATCAACGCCGCCCGTGGCACCGTAGTCGAGCTGGACCACCTGGCCGCCGCGATCAAGGACAAGCACCTGATCGGCGCTGCCATCGACGTGTTCCCGGTCGAGCCGCGCTCCAACGACGAGCAGTTCGAAAGCCCACTGCGTGGCCTGGACAACGTGATCCTGACCCCGCACATCGGTGGTTCCACCGCCGAGGCCCAGGCCAACATCGGCCTGGAAGTGGCCGAGAAGCTGGTCAAGTACAGCGACAACGGTACCTCGGTATCGTCGGTCAACTTCCCGGAAGTGGCCCTGCCGGCGCACCCGGGCAAGCACCGCCTGCTGCACATCCACCAGAACATCCCGGGCGTGCTCAGCGAAATCAACAAGGTGTTCGCCGAAAACGGCATCAACATCTCCGGCCAGTTCCTGCAGACCGACGAGAAAGTGGGTTACGTGGTCATCGACGTGGATGCCGAGTACTCCGATCTGGCCCAGGAGAAACTCCAGCACGTCAAGGGCACCATCCGCTCCCGCGTACTGTTCTGATCCCAAGGGCTGCGTTGCAGCCCATCGCTGGCAAGCCAGCTCCTACAGGTTGGGCGCCGATCTCAAGAGTGGCGCCACCTTGTGGGAGCCGGCTTGCCGGCGATGGGGCGCTCAGCGGCCCCTAATACCGCCGAGCGCCCCCATCAGCATTATTTGACGTCGACGGTGATCTTCTGCGATTCCACGCTCGGCTTGAACGGCACGTGGTACAGATCCCCCAGCACCAATTGCAGGGTGTGCTTGCCCGGCGCCAGGGTGATGGTCGCTTCGGTCTGCGCCTTGCCGAAGTGCAGCACTTGCGGACCAGCCGGCAGCGGCTGGTTGTTCTCCGGCATCAGGCTGGTGGGCAACGGCTGGTCGGCGGCAGGCGCCTCGTTCACGTCCACCAGCAGGTGATGGTGGCCAGTATGAGGGGTCGCATCACCCGCAGGCTTGAGGTCCATGCCCTCGATACCGAACTTGACCGTGAAGGTCTTCTCGACCGTCGCACCGTCGGCGGGGGAAACGATGAAGACCTTGGCGCCCTCCGGCGGCTCCTGGCTCTTCAGGGCATCCGCGGCGCTGGCGAACACCGACGCCCCCATCAGCAGGCCGGCAACGGCAGCACGCGAAAATAGGCTGTTCATTCACTTCTCCTGTGATTCACTTCATTGACCGCTACCGGTTTAACGAATGGCAGCGGTAGTTCAACATAGTCCAATTGTGGCCAAAGGTGTCCTTCGGCGCCGCCAGAAATATTTCCGCAAGGCCTAAACATCGCCAAGGTGTCGAGGTCATAGCCTGCGTCGCGGCGAAGGCCATTCACCCACCGCACAGGAAAGGGAGCATCCATGCGTTTGACCATTGGCGTACTGCTGGCAGCACTGATCAGCCCATTGGCCCAGGCCGAACTGATAGACGAGGTCAATGACCGGGGCGAGCTGCGCATTGCCGTACAGGCCGACACGCCGCCCTATGCCTACAGGGAAAACGAGCACCTGACCGGTTTCGAGATCGAGCTTGGCCAGGCCCTGGCCAACGAGCTGGACGTGCGCGTGGAGTTCATCGAAACGACCGCCGATGACATGCTGCCGGGCGTGGAGAACGGCAAGTACGACATCGCCCTCAACCAGACAGGCGCCGAACAGAAAACCGACGGCGCACTGGACCTCAGCCAGCCCTATGGCCGCGAGAGCCTGGTGATTCCTTTCCAGAAAGACAACCCGGCCTTCGAGAGCGCGGTGAACAACGCCCTGCAGCGGATCGAGGCGGATGGACGGCTGGCGGCGCTGGAGCAGAAGTGGCTCGAGGGGCGGGCAGCGAATGAACCGTAGGCTTTCGGCGTTCCAGCGCTGGGGCTGCAAAGCGGCCCCAGCTACAGGGCTATCCCATCCAGCACCTGCTGCGCCGCTTCCAGCTCCAGCTCGCTGAACACCTGCACCCCTTCCCGTCGCAACAACGCCGTGGTCACCCCTTCACCCGCCACCTTCACGCCGCTGAAGCTACCGTCGTAGGTCAGCCGATTGCCACAGGACGGACTGCCGGACTTGAGCACCGCCACCCGGATCCCATACCGGCGCACCAGCTCCAGGGCCTGCCGGGCACCGGCGAGAAAGGCCTCGCTGACATCCTCGCCACCGACCGTCAGCACCTGTACCTGCCCCTCCAGCACTTGCGCGCCCTGCCCGCCCAGAATCTCCGCAGGCGGACGCGGCGTCGGCAAGCCGCCCGCCACCTCCGGGCAGAGCGGCACCACGCGCCCCTCGGCCTGCCAGCGTTGCAGCAGGCCCGGATGGCCACTGTCACGCCCGTCGTAGCGCACCGGCTGGCCCAGCAGGCACGCGCTGACCAGGACCTTCGGCAGGTCAGAACGGATCGTTGCCACGGCGGCGGAACCAGCCGGTCAGCGACAGGCGCTCACGCCCGGCCGGCAGGACTTCGTGGGGGATGTCGCCGGAGAGGAACACCACCAGGCACCCGGCCTGCGGCTGCACGTCGTGCACCACCTCGTCGGCGAGGAACATGCGCAACTGGCCACCGTCCTCGGGCTGCCAGTCTTCGTTGAGGTAGAGGATCGCCGAAACGGTGCGTCGGTCGTCATCGCGGAAGCGGTCCAGGTGCCGACGGTAGAACGCACCCGGCGGATACAGGGCGAAATGGCACTCGAAGTCCTCCAGGCCCAGGTACAGGCCCTGGTTCAGCGCCTGACGCAGATCGTCCATGGCCGCCAGATACTGGTCGCAGGCCTCGGACTGGCCCGCTTCGAGCCATTGGATGCGGTCGCCACGGATCGCTTCGCGGACCTCCTGGCCGGCGCCACGGCCGACGCTGGCCGGGCTCAGTTCGCGTTGACGGCACTCGGCGGCAAGCTGGCGCAGCAGGCCTGGCGGCAGGACGGCGTCCTGCCGGCTCCAGCCACGGGACGCCAGGTCGTCGACGATGGCCCAACGCAGGGGATGTTCGGATGAAGTGTGCATGGCGCGCATGATAGCCACTCGCCCCGAAGCCCTCCAGCGCCACTTGGCCGACGGTCGCCATTGCGTCTCGACAAAGCCCCGCTACGCCAAGGACAATAGCGACCTGCCGACAGGAGTCCTGAATGCGCCGCTTGTTTTCCCTGCTTCTGCTGATGATCTGCACCATGCCTGTCTGGGCAGACACCCTCGACCAGTTGTACAAGGCCGCCGGCTGGCCCGACCAGCGCGCCCATTTCATCGATGCCGTGAACGCCGCCCAGCAGCGCTACCGCAACAGCCTGCCGCCTGCGGTCTACCAGGCGCTGGTCAGCAACAGCAACCAACGCTTCCAGCCCCAGGCCATGGACCGTCGCGCCCAGGCGCAACTGCGCGCCAACCTGGCGAATCCCACGCCCGCCCTGGCGTTCTTCCAGTCGCCGCTCGGCCGCAAGGTGGTGGCCGCCGAGCTGCTGGCCACCCGCAAGGACCAACTGGCCAAGCACGCCAAGGGGCTGCCGAAGGTCCAGGCCAGCGACGACCGCCTGCTGATCATCGGTCACCTGGCCCAGGCCCTGCCGGCCCGCGAAGCCGGTGCCGAGGTCAGCCTGGCGATCGCCGGCGTGGCGGCCGACAGTCTCAGCTCGATGATCCCCGGCCTGTTCGGCGCAGGCCAGGCCCAGGGCCTGCTCGATGGCCAGCGTCAGCGCTTGATGCAGCAGATCGGCGAAGACCTGAACAATACCCTGCTGTACGTCTACCGGGATCTGTCCGATACCGAGCTGGAGGCGTTCGCCACCTTTGCCGAATCCACGGAGGGCCAGGCCTACTACAAGGCGGCCCTGGCGGCGGTACGCGCAGGCCTGGCGGTAGGCCAGAGCACCGCCGACCTGCAGTGATCAGCCCAGGCGCTGGTCGATGAAACTGAAGTAGCGCTGGCGGATGCCCGGCAGCTCGTTGGCCAGATGGTGGCGTGCCTCGGGCAGCATGAGGATCTGCGGTTCGGCGAACTTGGCCTTGAGTACCTTGAGGTTGTAGGGCCAGTCCACCGTGGCGTCCGCTTCCCCTTGCACGATCAAAGGCCGGCGCAGGCTATGCGGCGCCGCCTCGATACGCTTGACCCAGGCCACCAGCGCCCCGACCCAGGCGGTCGGCAGGCGCCTGGGCTGCAGCGGGTCGGCCTCGAGGAAGGGCAGGAAGGCCGGGTCGCTGCTGTTGTCGGTGAAACGCCGCTCGATGCCATTGACGAAGTGGCGCAGCACGCAATAGCTGAATTTCGACCAGTACCAGGCCCGTGGCCGCACCAAGGGGGCCAGCAGGATCACCTGGCCATCGACCGGGCTCTGTTCGCCACGGTGCAGGAGATGATCCACCGCGATCGCGCCGCCGGTACTCTGCCCGCACAGGTGCCAGGGGCGTGGCAGGTCGAGGTCGCGTGCCTGTTCGAACAGGGCATCGAGCGTCTGCTGGTAGAGGCCGAAGTCGGCGATGCTGGCACGCTCGCCGCTGGACAGCCCATGGCCTGGCAGGTCGCAGCTGATTACCGCGAAACCTTGCTGCAAGGCCCACTCGATCACATGACGGTACAGGCCCATGTGATCGTAGTAACCGTGCAGCAGGAACAAGGTCGCCACCGGCGCCTCAGGCAACCAGACTTGCCCGACCAGCTCGAACCCCGCGGCCCGGAAGCTGCCCAGCCAGCTCTGTGCCGGCAGGTCCAGGCCGTAGTAGCGCTGGTAGTCGCCGGCCTGGGCCGACAGGGGTTGGCGATGCGCGAGGGGAGACAGGCTGGCGCGCAGCAGATCGGGGTGGAATGAGGCGGGCATCGGTACATCCGGAGCGAGTATTGATCTGCGATATTCAGCTCTGGGCCTCGTCGTGGCAAGCTGGAGCACCTTTGCAACGGGCAAGACAGGCCGGGCCCCAGGCCCTTGCGGACAACTCATGGCTCCACGACCCCTCAAACGACTGCTGACCCTGCTCGCCGTTCTGCTCTGCGCCGCCGCCCTCTGGTGGGCCTACGACAGCTTCCAGTCCCGCTACCTGCGCCCTTTCGACAGCCAGGCCACGCTGTTCGACGGCAGCCAATTGCGCCTGCCCGCCGAGCTGGCCGGCCCAGGCCCGATCCGCGTGGTGCACTTCTGGGACCCAGGCTGCCCGTGCAACGTCGGCAACCAGCAGCACCTGGGCGAGTTGGTCGAACGCTTCGCCGCCCAGGGTGTCACCTTCCACGTGCTGTCCAAGCCCGGCAGCCATGGCCAACCACCGGCCGACCTGGGCGCCTTGCAGCCCCTGACGCAACTGCCCGGCAGCGAGCGCCTGCCCGCCAGCCCCGCCGTGGCCATCTGGGATCACCAGGGTCGCCTGGCCTACTTCGGCCCCTACAGCGAGGGTGCCGTGTGCAATGCCAGCAACAGCTTCGTCGAGCCAATCCTCAAGGCGCTCATCGACGGCCGCCAGGTCAATGCCTCCAACACCCTGGCGGTAGGCTGCTACTGCCCCTGGGCCGGCTGACGCACCCGTGCGGGGTTGCCCACCACGACGGCTCCGGCCGGCACATCGCGAGTGACCACGCTCCCTGCGCCGACCACGGCGTTGTCGCCGATGGTCACACCCGGCAGGATGATCGCCCCGCCACCGATCCAGACGTTGTCGCCGATCGTGACCGGCCGCCCGCTTTCCAACCCTGTGCGGCGTACCTCAGGGTCGAGCGGGTGATCGGCGGTGTAGATCTGTACGGCCGGGCCGATCTGGCAGTCGGCACCGATGCGCACGGGCAGCACGTCGAGGATCACGCAGTTGAAGTTCATGAAGGTGTTGGCACCGACACTGATGTTGTAGCCGTAGTCGCAATAGAATGGCGGGCGGATCACCGCCCCTTCGCCAACCTGGGCGAAATGCTCGACCAACAGGCCATGGCGCGCGTCGTTGAGCAGCTCGACGCTGGCGTTGTAACGGTGCATCCAATGCTTGTTGGCGATCTGTTCTGCCTGCAGTTCAGGACAGCTGGCGTGATAGAGCTGGCCGCTGAGCATCTTCTGTTTTTCGCTGAGAGCCATGCAAACTCCTTTCAGGACTAGTCTCAGTTCGCGATTGCGCCGATGATCGGACCACAATTTCTGCCCGAATGCACAAGGAGTTTCAATGAAGCGCAGCCTGACCCTGCTGGCGGTGGTGATCGCAGTGGCCGCCGGCACCGGTTACTGGTACGTGCAGGGCAAGCTGCCACAGCGGGATGGCGAGGTGGCGCTGGCGGGGCTGCAAGCGCCGGTCAGCGTGCGCTACGACGATCGCGGCGTGCCGCATATCCAGGCACGCAACGAACCTGACCTGTACCGCGCCCTGGGCTACGTGCACGCCCAGGATCGCTTGTTCCAGATGGAGATCATGCGCCGCCTGGCCCGGGGCGAGCTGGCCGAGATCCTCGGCAGCACGCTGTTGCCCACCGATACCCTGTTCCGCAGCCTGCGCATCGGTGAGCAGGCCGAACGCATGCTGGCGCGCCAGGACCGGCAATCCCCCGCCTGGCTCGCCCTGCAGGCCTACCTGGAGGGCGTCAACGCCTGGCAGGCCAGCCACCCCAAGCCCGTGGAGTTCGATCTTTTGGGCATCGCCCCGCGCCCTTTCACCGCAGAGGACACCCTGAGCATCGCCGGCTACCTGGCCTACAGCTTCGCCGCGGCCTTTCGCACCGAACCTGCACTGACCTACATCCGTGACCGCTTGGGCCCTGAATACCTGGAGATCTTCGACCTCGGCTGGCAACCCGACGGCGCCCTCTCCACGCCCCTGGCCGATGCCGACTGGCGCAGCCTCGAGCACCTGGCACGCCTGAGCCACGAAGCCCTGGGCAATGCCGCCCTGCCCCAGTTCGAAGGCAGCAACGCCTGGGCGGTGGCCGGCAGCCGGACCCGCAGCGGCAAGCCCCTGCTGGCTGGCGACCCACACATCAGCTTCGCCGTGCCGGCGGTGTGGTACGAGGCCGAGCTGTCGGCGCCGGGCTTCGAGCTGTATGGCTACTTCCAGGCCCTCAACCCCTTCGCCCTGCTGGGCCACAACCGTGACTTCGGCTGGAGCCTGACCATGTTCCAGAACGACGACGTCGACCTGGTCGCGGAACAGGTCAATCCACAGGACCCCGACCAAGTCAGGGTCGATGGCCAATGGCGAACGCTGGAAAAGACCACGCAACGAATCGCGGTAAAGGGCGAGGCGCCGGTCAGCATCACCCTGCGCCGCTCGCCCCATGGCCCTGTCGTCAACGAGGTGCTCGGCGAGACGGCCGGCCCCACGCCGATCGCCATGTGGTGGGCATTCCTGGAAACCGAGAACCCGATCCTGGACGGCTTCCACCAGCTCAACCGCGCCGACACCCTGGACAAGATGCGCGAGGCCGCGGCGAAGATCCAGGCACCTGGGCTCAACCTGGTCTGGGCCAACGCCCAGGGCGACATCGGCTGGTGGGCCGCGGCGCAACTGCCGATCCGCCCCGATGGGGTCGATCCGGCGTTCATCCTCGACGGCAGCAGCGCCCAGGCCGACAAGCTCGGTTTCTACCCGTTCAGCGTCAATCCGCAGCAGGAGAACCCAGCCAGTGGCTATATCGTCTCGGCCAACTACCAGCCGCCAGCCGTGATCCCGGTGCCGGGCTACTACAACCTGCCCGACCGTGGCCGCCAGCTCGATCGTCACCTGGCCGACCCGCAAGTGAAATGGGACACGCAGAACAGCCAGGCCCTGCAACTGGATACCGCCACCGACTATGGCCCCCGCACCCTGGCACCACTGCTCGGCACCCTGCGCACGGTCGCCGCGAACGACGAGGAGCGCGAGCTGGTCGAGCAACTGGCAGCCTGGCGCGGCGACTATCCACTGGACTCCACCAGCGCCACACTGTTCAACCAGTTCCTCTACGAGCTGGCGTTCGCCGCCCTGCACGATGAGCTGGGCGATACCTGGTTCCCGGTGTTGATCGGCACCCGTGCCATCGATGCCGCCCTGCCGAGGCTGGCCGCCAACCCGGATTCGCCCTGGTGGAACCTGCGGGGCGCCAACGAGCGAAGCGATCGCCAGGCCATCGTGCGCCTGGCCTGGCAACGCAGCCTCGCCCACCTGCGCGACAGCATGGGCAAGGACCCGACCCGTTGGCAGTGGGGCAAGGCGCATACCCTCACCCACAATCACCCGCTGGGGGCGAAGAAGCCACTGCACCTATTGTTCAACGTCGGCCCCTTCGCCGCGCCGGGCACCCACGAGGTGCCGAACAACCTGTCGGCGAAGATCGGCCCGGCGCCCTGGCCGGTCAACTATGGCCCCTCGACCCGCCGCCTGATCGACTTCGCCGACGCAGGCCAGGCACTGACCATCAACCCGGTCGGGCAAAGCGGTGTGCCCTTCGACAGGCACTACGACGACCAGGCCGAGGCCTACATCGAAGGGCGTTACCACAAGGCCCGACTGGGGCCGATCCCGGCGCACAGCACCTTGCGGCTGGTGCCGACGGCAGGGGCGGCGTCCGGGCAGTGAAGCCTTACCCTGGGAATCGCCTGACGATGACTGTCATTTCTACCAGTAGCCGTGGCGCAGCGGTACGGCTACTTTTCCTTCTTCCCCTCTCTCGGTAAGGAAGCGTCCATGCGCAAGCAATTCGTAGAAATCGACGGAGCCAGGATGAGCTACGTCGACCAAGGCCAAGGCTTCCCCGTGGTGCTAGGCCACAGCTACCTGTGGTCGGCCGCCATGTGGGCGCCGCAGATCGAACAACTGTCAAAGCACTTCCGGGTCCTGGTGCCTGAACTCTGGGGCCATGGCGACTCGGAGGCGCCACCGGCCACGACCACCGACATGAGCGCGCTCACCCGTCAGCACGTGGCCTTCCTCGATGCGTTGGACATCCAGCGATGCCACCTGGTGGGCCTGTCGGTCGGCGGCATGTGGGGCGCGCCATTGGCCATCGAACATGCCGAGCGGATCGATCGACTGGTGCTGATGGACACCTACCTGGGTGCCGAACCGGAGGAGACCCGGCAGAAGTACTTCGCGCTGCTCGACATGGCCAGCGCGGCGGGTGAGTTCACCGATCAGTTGCTCGACATCATCGTGCCGATCTTCTTCCATGCCGGTGGGCAGACCGTTCCACACATCCGCGAACGCTTCCGTGCCGAGCTCAAGGCCAGTAGCGCCGAAGCCATCCGCAACAGCCTCGATCCGCTGGGCCGGGTGATCTTCGGGCGCCCGGACCTGTTGTCTCGCTTGGGCGAGCTAGCGGCCGAGCGTACCATCGTGCTCTGCGGCGACCAGGACATTCCAAGGCCGGCGCATGAGTCCAACGAGATGGCGCGGCTCATCGATTGCCTGGCGGCGCAAATTCCATGCGCCGGGCATATCTCCTGCCTGGAGAACCCGCAGGTCGTGAGTGATTTCCTGCTGAACTGGTTGCCACGCAATCGCTAGCGGTTGATCCACTGGGGCTGCTTTGCAGCCCCCGGGGAACATCCCCTGTCTCCGGCCCTACGCTCCCAGGCTTGGTACCCTCGCTCAATTCCTTGCATATGCATGTCGAGCGCCTGCACCGACGGGTAACCGCAAATTTCCTTTGTTTGCTCGGGATTTTTCCTGCAAAAGCCGCCTCAAACAGTTTTCGAACTGTGGCCTGCATGGCCCATCCAAGAGCAACCAGGACGATAGCGATGAACAGCCCCAGCACACCGGCTTCGAACGAACAACTCCAGTGGTTGCTGGCCTTGCGCAAGGCCCTTGGGGAGCAGCGCTGAACGGGGGCTGCGTTGCAGCCCTGCTGTTCTGTGCACTGCACAAACGAAAACGCCGACGCAAATGCGTCGGCGTTCTTTGATGGGCAATGCCGTGGCGATCAGAACGCCGGCAGTACCGCACCGCTGTACTTCTTCTCGATGAATGCCTTCACTTGCGGACTGGTCAGCGCCTTGGCCAGCTTCTGGATGGCGTCGCTGTCCTTGTTGTCCGGGCGGGCCACCAGGAAGTTCACGTAAGGCGAGTCGCTGCCTTCGATCACCAGGGCATCCTTGGCCGGGTTCAGGCCGGCTTCGAGTGCGTAGTTGGTGTTGATCATGTCCAGGTCGACCTGGTCCAGCACGCGCGGCAGCATGGCCGATTCCAGCTCGCGGAACTTCAGCTTCTTCGGGTTCTCGGCGATGTCCTTGGGCGTGGCCAGGGCATTCTTCGGATCCTTCAGGGTGATCAGGCCAGCCTTCTGCAGGAGCAGCAGGGCACGGCCACTGTTGCTGCCTTCGTTGGGGATGGCGACGGTGGCGCCTTCCTTCAGCTCGTCCAGGCTCTTGACCTTCTTCGAGTAGCCACCGAAAGGCTCGACGTGCACGCCGATCACGGTTTCCAGGTGGGTGCCCTTGCCCTCGTTGAAGTTCTTCAGGTACGGCAAGGTCTGGAAGTAGTTGGCGTCCAGGCGCTTCTGGTCGACTTGCACGTTGGGCTGGACGTAATCGGTGAAGACCTTCACTTGCAGGTCCACCCCTTCCTTGGCCAGGGTCGGCTTGATCAGCTCGAGGATCTCGGCGTGGGGTACGGGGGTGGCAGCCACCACCAGTTTCTCGGCCGCCTGGGCCAGGCCAGTCAACGACAGGGCGGCAGCCAGGGCGGTGGTCAGCAGGGTTTTCTTCATGGCGATCCTTGTATCAAGCTGGGGCCATCGGGGATGGCGAAGTCGGTTGCTCACCGCTATCTGCAGGAGCGTGAAGCGGACGATACCGGGAATTTTTATTCCGTAACAATATCTTTTGCTTAGCTGCTTATTCCAAAAACAAAAAGCCATTACGGCTTTTGCTTATGACCGACTTCGCGCCGCTCTAGCGCGCGGGTTCCTCCAGGCTGGCCAGGGATGCCAGCAGGATCTGGCGCAGGGTCGCCAGGGTTTCCGGTTCGCGGCTGCGCCCCAGTTGCGCCAGTTGGCCGGCCAGGCTGGCCAAGGGCGTTGTGTCCGGCAGGTCCAGGTGCTCGGGCAGGATCTGCTCGCCGTCGCTCACCAGCAGGGCGAAATGGATGACGTTTTCCAGCTCGCGGGTATTGCCTGGCCAGGCATGGGCTTCCAGGGCCTGCTGGGCCGGCTCGCTGATCAACGGCACCGCGCGGCCCAGGCGCGCACTGTAGATGCCGACGAAGTATTCGGCCAAAGGCAGGATGTCGCCCACCCGCTCGCGCAGGGCCGGCAGTTCCAGTTCGCCTTCGCGCAGGTAGAGGTATAGTCGCTCGTTGAAACGCCCGGCACGCACGGCCTGGGCCAGGTCGATGCTGGTGGCGGCGACCAGCCGTACATCCACCGGCTGCGGACGCTGGGCGCCTACCCGGGTGACTTCACGGTTTTCCAGCGCCGCCAGCAGCTTGCCCTGGATCACCAGTGGCAGGTCGGCGATCTCGTCCAGGTACAGGGTGCCGCCATTGGCCGAGCCGAACCAGCCAGCCCGGCTGCTGGCAGTACCGCCGTGGGTTCCGGCGCTGTAGCCGAACAGTTCGGCGTCGGCATAGGTCGGGCTGATCGCCGCGCAACTCACCGAGACGAACAACCCGCTGCGGTCGCTGGCGCGATGCACCTGGCGGGCCAGCAGCTCCTTGCCGGTGCCGGTCTCGCCGCGGATCAGCACCGGCAATGGCTGCGGCGCCAGGTGCTCGAGGGCCTCGCGCAGTTGCTGCGAGCGCGGATCGATGAACACCAGCGCCTTGGCACGGATGCTCAGGGGGCTTTTATCCAGTTCAGGAAAGGTCAGCAAGGGCTGGCCGAAGGTGTTGTGAAATGTCATGACGAACTCCCGCCCAGGGCCGTTGCCGGCCGGGCGTCAAGGCATTCGATGGATAATCGCCGGATCAGGCGCGACGCAGCGCGCGCTGTTCGATCCGACCCTGCAGGCGATAGAGGTAGGCGAAGCCCTGCTCCCAGCGTTCGTGGCCGGACTTGACGTTGATATGCCCAGCGTTGGCCAGCAGCCCCGCCTCGGCGCCCCAGGCCCGGGCCAGGTAAAGCGCCCGCGGTACGCTCACTGCCGGATCGTTATCGGAACTGACCACCTGGCAGGGGAACGGCAAGGCCTGCAGCGGAATAGGTGCGAAGTTGCGCAGGGCCGGCGCGCAGGTTGGCCGCTCGACATCCGCCGGCGCCACCAGCAAGGCCCCGCGTACACGGCGCAACAAGGCTGGGGAGGCCTGGGCAGCCCAATGGGCAACGGTGACGCAGCCCAGGCTATGGGCGATGAGGATCACTGGCGAGCGTTCGGCGGCAATCGCCTGCTCCAACGCCTGCACCCAGTCGTGCCGCTGCGGTGTCAGCCAGCCCTGCTGCTCGACGCGCGCACTGTTGGGCAACGTACGCTGCCAGTGACTCTGCCAATGGTTGTCTGGCGATCCTTGCCAGCCCGGCACAATCAGGTAACGAATCGACTCATTGCGCATGGGGACGCCTCCTGGAAGTTTGCGTGCTTGGGACCAGTATAGGGAGGCGAATATATTCGTAAAGGAATAAGAAGCTATTTATTAATAACTTTTTATCTGAAAGCTTGCAGCTAAAAAAGAAGGGCCATCCCCTGCCAAGAGATATGGCCCTGAAGCACTTGCCTGAAGAGGGGTGGGCGGATCAGCGCGCGGTAATCACCGCCAGCTTGGTGATCCCGGCGCGTTCGATGGCCGCCATCGCCCGCGCCACCTCGCCGTAGTTCACGCCGTCATCGGCCTGCAGCTGCACACGCAGCTCGGCGTCCTTGCCCTTGGCGGCCTTGAGGTGGGTTTCCAACAGATCGGGCTGGATCTCGTCCTTGTTGATGAACAACTTGCCATCGCCGTCGATGCTCACCACCAGCGGGTCCTTCTGCTCCACCGGCGCCACGGCCTCGGTCTTGGGCAGGTTGATGGGGATAGCGTTGGTCAGCAGTGGCGCCGTGACGATGAACACCACCAGCAACACCAGCATGACATCCACCAGCGGCGTGACGTTGATTTCACTGAGGACTTCGTCGCTGTCCTGGGTCGAGAACGCCATGTCAGGAGGCCTCCTTCACCGGCTGGGTGAAACCGGCCTGGGGCTTGTGCGCGGTCGGGTGCACCAGCACGCGGAAGGCGCTCTTCTGGGCCAGGCTGTAGAAGTCGTGGGCGAAGTCGTCGAGGTCGGCAGCGGTCAGCTTGAGGCGCCGGAGGAAGTAGTTGTAGACCAGCACCGCCGGCACCGCGACGGCGATCCCCACGCCCGTGGCCACCAAGGCTGCGCCGATCGGGCCGGCGACGGTCTCCAGGCTGGCCGAGCCTGCCGCGCTGATGCCCTTGAGCGCTTCCATGATGCCCCACACGGTGCCGAACAGGCCGATGAAGGGCGAGGTGCTGCCGATACTGGCAACCACCGCCAGGCCAGTCTCCAGAGAGCGACGCTCGCGAACGATCTGCTGGCGCAGGGCACGCTCGAGGCGGTCCTGGTGATTGATGGCGTGGCTCAGGTCGTTGGCCTGGCCCGGCTCGCCAACGGCGATGGCAGCGTAGCCGGCCTGGGCCACACGGGCGGCAGGGCCTGGCAGTTCATGACTGGTCGGCGCAGCCGAGTCCAGGCTGGAGGCCGCCCAGAACTGCGCATGGAAGCGCCTGTCCTGGTTCTTCAGGCGCACGAACTGCGCCACCTTGACCAGGGCCAACGCCCAAGTGACGACGGAGAAGCCGACCAGCAGCCAGATGACTGCGCTTTCAACGGATTCGAGGGGGGATGCCAACAGGCTCATGATGATGTCTTCCTATGTTCGGCCGAGGGACGCGGGTTAACGAAGCTTGAAATCGATGGGCACGCTGACCCAGCCGGCCTGGGCCACATCGCCCTGCTTGGCCGGCACGAAGCTCCAGCGCTTCACGGCAGCCAGGGCGGCGGCGTCCAGTGCCTGGCGACCACTGCTCTTTTGCACCTGGATTTGCCCGGGCTTGCCGCTGGCCAGTACCTCGACGCGCAGCAGCACGGTGCCCTCCCAACCACGACGCAAGGCCATCTGCGGGTATTCCGGCGCCGGATTCTTCAGGTAGGCGGCGTTGGCCGACGGCGGCGTGACCGGTGCCGGTGCGGGCGGCGCCGGCGGCGCGGGGGCCGCCACGGGCGGGGCAGGAGGTGCCTCGACCGGCTTGGGCTTGGGTTGGGGCTTGGCCACCGGCTTGGGTGCAGGCTTCGGTTTGGGCTTGGCTGCAGGCTTGGCCGCCAGCTCGTCGACCACCGGCGGTGGTGGCGGTTCGACGACCGCCGGGGCCGGTGCGGGCGGTGGTGGTTCGACCACGGGCGGCGCAGGTGCGGCGAACTCGATGGTCATGGGGGGAACCTGCGGCGGCACCACCGGCAGCTGCGTTATCGGCTTCTGGCTGATCCAGTAGGCGGCGGCACCGTGCAGGGCCAGGACCAGCAGCCCCAGCGCCAGCTTGTCGCGACGCTTGAGGCCGCTGACCGGTGTGCGTTGCAGGCGCGCGTGCGCCAGTGGCAGACGAAGCGCCCGTCCAAGCTCGACCAGGTCGCCTGGCGCCGGGCGCCACGGCTGGTCGTAGGCCCTGACGGCCGTCTGGACATTACCCATCGATAACACTCCTGGGGTGTTGATTCATGGCTGAATCATCGGTGCCAGAGGCTTATCTCTGAAAGTAATGTTTAAACTTAAAAATAGAACTTTATTGAATATTAATTTTCATGATTTACCGCTGAGCCGCGTCATTCAAGGGCTGCAGCGGGGCAGCGGAATCGCGATGCAGCGTGGGCATGCGAAATATTCATGCAAGGCATCGATGCCGGCGAGAGGAACTGGTGAGGAGCTGGCTTGCCAGCGAAGGGCTGCAAAGCAGCCCCTAGCCCTCTCAACCTGACGGTCGATCAAATATCCACCACCTTCTGCCAGACCTTCGGCCGGAAGAACAAGGTCTCTCCGCGCGCCAGCCCCGTCAGGCTGTCATGGTCCTTGACCACCTCGGCTTCGATCAGCTCGCTCTGCCCCGGCACCTTGAGGGTGACCCGGGTAGTCGCCCCCAGCGGGCGGATGTCGCGAACCTCGGCGGCATGGTGGCCTTCGGTCTCATGGCGCGACAGCGACACCTCGTGGGGACGGAACAGCACATGATGGTCGTCGCTCAGGCTCAACCGGTTGGAATCGCCCAGGAAGTGATAGACGAAGTCGTTGGCCGGCTTCTCGTACACCTCGCCGGGCGAGCCAATCTGCTCGATCACGCCCTTGTTCATCACCACGATACGGTCGGCCACTTCCATCGCCTCTTCCTGATCGTGGGTCACGAACACCGAGGTCAGGTTGATGTCCTCGTGCAACCGCGCCAGCCAGCGGCGCAGCTCCTTGCGCACCTTGGCGTCGAGAGCCCCGAACGGCTCGTCGAGCAGCAGTACCTTGGGCTCCACCGCCAGGGCGCGGGCCAGGGCGATGCGCTGGCGCTGGCCACCGGAAAGCTGCTCGGGGTAGCGGTCGGCGAGCCAGTCGAGCTGGACCATGTTCAGCAGCTCATGCACCTTCTCGGCGATCTTGCGCTCGCTCGGGCGCTCACCCTTGGGCTTCATGCGCAGGCCGAAGGCGACGTTGTCGAACACGCTCATGTGGCGGAACAAGGCGTAGTGCTGGAACACGAAACCGACGTTGCGGTCACGCACGTCATGGCCGGAGACATCCTCGCCATGGAACACGATGTTGCCCTGGTCCGGGGTCTCGAGGCCGGCGATGATGCGCAGCAGGGTGGTCTTGCCGCAACCGGAGGGGCCAAGCAGGGCCACCAGCTCGCCACTGTTGATGTCCAGGTTGATGTTGTCCAGGGCCTGGAAAGTATTGAAGCGCTTGCTGACGTTACGAACTTCGATCGACATGAATTATTCCTCCGCTGCGCCGTGGCGCAGGCGGTCAATACGGGATTCGCTCCACTGCTTGAGCAGCAGGATGAACAGCGCCAGGATCAGCAGCAGGCTGGCCACGCTGAAGGCCGCGACGTGGTTGTACTCGTTGTAGAGAATCTCGACGTGCAGCGGCAAGGTGTTGGTGACGCCACGGATATGCCCGGATACCACCGACACCGCGCCGAACTCGCCCATGGCCCGAGCGGTACACAGCACCACGCCGTAGATCAGGCCCCACTTGATGTTCGGCAAGGTCACGTGCCAGAACATCTGCCAGCCGTTGGCGCCGAGCAGGCGTGCGGCTTCTTCTTCCTGGGTGCCCTGCTCCTGCATCAGCGGGATCAGCTCGCGGGCGACGAAGGGCACGGTGACGAAGATGGTCGCCAGGACGATGCCCGGCAGGGCGAAGACGATCTGGATGTCGTGGTCCTGCAGCCATGGCCCGAGCAGGCCCTGGGCGCCGAACATCAGCACGTAGACCAGGCCGGCGATCACCGGCGAGACCGAGAACGGCAGGTCGATCAGGGTGACCAGCACGCTCTTGCCGCGAAAGTCGTACTTGCTCACGCACCAGGCGGCGCAGACACCGAACACCAGGTTCAACGGCACCGAGATGACCACCGCGAGCAAGGTGAGCCTGAGCGCCGCCAGGGCGTCGGGTTCGAAGATCGCCTCGAAGAAGGTGCCAAAGCCGTTCTTCAAAGCCTGGGACACCACGATGAACAGCGGCAACAGCAAGAACAGCGCGAACACCAGCCAGGCCAGACCGACCAGTACGCGCCGCGAAGTGGCGCTGCTACGGCGGGCGGCATTGGCCGCGGCGGCGGCGCCAAGGGATGACGAAGACATTACCGGGCCTCCTTCAAGGGGTTTCGATGCGCCGCTGCAGCAGGTTGATCAGCAGCAGCAGGATGAAGGAAACCACCAGCATCAGCACGCCGATGGCGGTGGCGCCGGTGTAGTCGTACTGGTCCAGCTTGACCATGATCAGCAGCGGCAGGATCTCGGTCTTCATCGGCATGTTGCCGGCGATGAAGATCACCGAGCCGTATTCGCCGACACCCCGGGCGAAGGCCAGGGCGAAGCCGGTCAGCCAGGCCGGCAGCAGCGCCGGTGCCAGCACGTGGCGGAACACCTGCAATGGCCTGGCCCCCAGGCAGGCGGCGGCCTCCTCGACCTCGCGGGGGATGTCGGCGAGTACCGGCTGCACCGTGCGCACCACGAACGGCAGGGTGACGAAGGTCAGCGCCAGGGTGATGCCCAGCGGCGTGTAGGCGATCTTGAAGCCAAGGTCGGTGGCGAACTGGCCGACCCAGCCGGCGGGCGCGTACAAGGCAGTCAGGGCGATGCCGGCGACGGCGGTGGGCAGGGCGAACGGCAGGTCGATCATCGCGTCGATGATCTTGCGCCCGGGGAAGTCATAGCGCACCAGCACCCAGGCCAGCAGGGTGCCGATCACGCCATTGATGAGGGCGGCGGCCAGGGCGGTGCCGAAGCTCAGCTTGAGCGCGGCGAGCACCCGTGGTGCGCTGACGATGCTCCAGAACTGCTCCCAGGTGAGCTGCGCGGCATGCACGAACATGGCGGCCAGTGGTATCAGCACGATCAGGCTGAGATACACCAAGGTGTAGCCCAGTGTCAGCCCGAAGCCGGGTATGACGGGGGAAATACGACGTGACATAAAGGTCCCTGGTTGAACGCACGAAGCCCGGGACGCGTCCCGGGCCCATGCAGGCTACTGAAGGGTGAAGCTCGTGTCGGGCAACAATATCACTGTGCCTGGTAGATCTGGTCGAACACGCCACCGTCATTGAAGAATTTCGGTTGTGCAGTCTTCCAGCCACCGAAGTCCTTGTCGATGGTCACCAGTTCGAGTTTCGGGAACTGCTTGGCATATTCGGCGGCGACCTTCTCGTCACGCGGACGGTAGAAGTTCTCTGCCGCGATCTTCTGCCCGGCGGGGCTGTACAGGTGCTTGAGGTACTCGGTGGCGATCTCGGTGTTGCCTTTTCTCTCGGCGTTCTTGTCGACCACGGCCACCGGCGGTTCGGCGAGGATCGACAGGGACGGCACGACGATCTCGAACTTGTCGTTGCCACCGTCTTCCTTCAGTGCCAGGAAGGCCTCGTTCTCCCAGGCCAGCAGGACATCGCCCTGGCCGTTGTTGACGAAGGTGATGGTCGAGCCACGGGCGCCGGTGTCCAGTACCGGCACGTGCTTGAACAGTTCCTGGACGTATTCCTTGGCTTTTTCTTCGCTGCCGCCGGTCTTCAGGCCGTAGGCCCAGGCGGCGAGGAAGTTCCAGCGGGCGCCGCCGGAGGTCTTGGGATTGGGGGTGATGACCGAGACGTCCGGCTTGACCAGGTCGCCCCAGTCCTTGATGCCCTTGGGGTTGCCCTTGCGCACCAGGAACACGATGGTCGAGGTGTAGGGCGTGCTGGCGTCCGGCAGGCGTTTCTGCCAGTCCTCCGGCAGGGTCTTGCCGAGCTTGGCGATCTCGTCGATGTCACCGGCCAGGGCCAGGGTCACCACGTCGGCACGCAGGCCGTCGATCACGGCACGGCCCTGCTTGCCGGAGCCGCCATGGGATTGCTGGATCTTCACCTTGTCACCCGGGTGGGACTGCTGCCAGTGCTTGATGAATTCGGCGTTGTACTGCTGGTACAGCTCGCGGGTCGGGTCGTAGGACACGTTCAGCAGTTCGTAGTCCTTGGCGATCGCGGAACCGGCAAAAACGGCACTGGCCAGGGCGGCCAGGGCATAACGGCGGATGGACATGGTGAAGCTCCCGATTGGCATTTTTTCTAGTTGGAAGTGATGCGGTGTCAGCCGGACTTGTTGCCCGGCTGTTGCAGGCGGAACTTCTCCTTGCGCTCGATCTGCACCACCTGGGCGTTATGCACGGTGATCTCCACCGCGCCAAAACGCAGATCCCGCAGTGCGCTCTGGATCTCACGCAGAATGGTGGCTTCGTCCTGGCCGTCGATGCTACGCACAGATGCACTCATGCTCGTTCTCCTGTGAATGAGGGCGCCGGGCAGAGGAAGGGGTTTGCGCCTGGCTTGAGGGCAATCTTAGAGAGCGGTATTTATTCTGAAAAATACTGTTTAAGAATTTTTATATAACCAACCATCATTGGATGTGAGAGGCCTGGGCTGTTTTGCAGCCCTGGCCGGTCTTCAGCCTTGCGTCTCTGGCTCGCGGATCTTGTACCAGGCCACGTACAACGCCGGCAGGAACAGCAGCGTCAGCAGCGTTGCACTGATGATGCCGCCGATCATGGCGTAGGCCATCGGCCCCCAGAACACCTCCCGGGCGATCGGGATCATGCCCAGGCTGGCCGCCGCTGCCGTGAGCAGGATCGGCCGACGCCGGTGGTTGGTCGCCTCCATCACCGCATCCCAGGGGGCGTACCCCTGCGCCTCGAACTCGTCGATCTGGGTCACCAGGATCACCGAGTTGCGGATGATGATGCCAATCAGCGCGAGGATCCCGAGGATCGCCACGAAGCCCATCGGCGTCCCCGTGGGCACCAGCGCCAGGACCACGCCGATCAGCCCCAGCGGCGCCACGCTGACCACCAGGAACAGCTTCTGAACGCTGTGCAGCTGGATCATCAGGAAGGTCGCCATGAGGAATAGCATCAGCGGGATGACCTTGGCGATCGGCCCCTGGGCCTTGCTGCTCTCCTCCACCGTACCACCGGTGGCCACCTCGTAGCCGACCGGCAACTGGCTGGCGAACGCGTCGATGCTGGGCTTGAGCTGGGCCACCAGGTCGGTGGGCTGGATGTCGCCGTTGACCGAAGCCTTGATGGTGATGGTCGGCTTGCGGTCGCGCCGCCAGACCAATGGTTGCTCCTGTTCGTAGCGCACGGTGGCGAAGGCCAGCAGCGGGATGGACGTGCCGTTGGGGCTGACGATCTGCAGGTTCTGCAGGGTGTCGGGCGAGCCACGCTCGCTGTCCTCGGCGCGTGCGATCACGTCGACCAGGTAGATAGTGTCGTTGACCTGGGTGATCGGCACGCCGCTGACGATGCTGTTCATCACATTGGCCACATCCTCGGACGACAGCCCCAACTGGCGCGCCTTGTCCTGGGCGATCTCCACCCGCAGCACCTTGCCCGGCTCGTTCCAGTCGTAGATCATCTCGCCGATATGCGGGTTGCCATCGAGCAGCGTGGCCAACTCGATGGCATGACGGCGCACCTGGTCGATGTCCTTGCCGCTGACCCGGTACTGGATCGGCCGGCCCACCGGCGGGCCCATTTCCAGCGACTGGACGTTGGTGCCGATGCCGACGAAGTCCTTGCGCAGGCGCTCCTGCAGGCGCGCCATGAGCGCGCCACGGGACTCCAGGCCCTTGCTGACGATCACCAACTGGGCGTAGTAGGGGTTCTGCAACTGCTGGTCCAGCGGCAGGTAGAAACGAATCGCGCCCTGGCCGATATAGGTGCTCCAGCGCTCGATGTCCGGGTCGCCCTTCAGGGTCGCCTCCAGGCGATCGACCACCTTGCGGGTTTCCTCGATCGAGGCATTCTGCGGCAGGTTGAGGTCCACCAGGATCTCCGGCCGGTCCGAGGACGGGAAGAACTGGTTCTGCACGAAACGCATGCTGACCACCGACAGGGCGAACAGCACGATGGTGCCGATCACCGTCAGCCAGCGATGGCGCATGCACCACAGCAGGCCATGCTCGAACGCCTTGCCGACCCGCCCCGCCTCCGCCGCGTGGGGTTTGACCTGGGTGCTGAGGATATGCACGCCCAGCACCGGGGCGAAGAACACCGCCACCACCCAGGACACCAGCAATGCCACGGCGATCACCGCGAACAGGGTGAAGGTGTACTCGCCCGCTGAGCTGGCATTGAGCCCGATCGGCACGAAGCCGGCCACGGTCACCAGCGTGCCGGTGAGCATGGGAAAGGCGGTGGAGGTGTAGGCGAAGGTCGCCGCCTGCTCCTTGCTCTCACCCATCTCCAGGCGGGTGACCATCACCTCCACGGTGATCATCGCATCGTCCACCAACAGGCCCAGGGCGATGATCAGCGCGCCCAGGGAAATCCGCTGCATGGTGATGCCGCTGTACTCCATGAACACGAAGACCATGGCCAGCACCAGCGGGATCGAGCAGGCCACCACCAGGCCGGCACGAATGCCGAGGCTGACGAAGCTCACCACCAGGACGATCACCACCGCCTCGAACAGCGCACTGGTGAAGCCGCCGACTGCCTGCTTGACCACCACCGCCTGGTCGGACACCGTGTGCACGCCAATCCCTACCGGCAGCTCGCCGATGACGCTGTCCATCTTCGTCTTGAGCAACTGGCCGAACACCTCGATGTTGCCGCCGGCCTTCATGCCGATGGCCAGGCCGATCGCGGTCTGGCCGTTGTAGCGGAACATCGGTGACGGTGGATCGGCATAGCCTCGCTCGATGTCGGCGATGTCGGCCAGGCGGAAGAAACGGTCGTTGATACGCAGGTTGACGCCTTCCAGGTCTTTCTCCGAGGCGAACTGGCCGGTGGTGCGCACGGAGATGCGTTCGGGCCCGGCCTCGATCACCCCCGCCGGGGTCACCGCGTTCTGCGCTTGCAGCGCCTGCATGACCTGGCGCTGGTCGATCCCCAGGGCCGCCAGCTTGCGGGTCGAGAAGTTCAGGTAGAGCACTTCGTCCTGGGTGCCGATCAGCTCGATCTTGCCGATGTTGGGGACATCGCGGACCTCGGCACGCACCTGCTCCACATAGTCGCGCAGTTGGCGCAGGGTCAGGCCGTCGGCGGTGAAAGCGTAGATCGAGCCGAACACGTCGCCGAACTCATCGTTGAAGCCCGGCCCCTGGATGCCCTGGGGAAACTCGCCACGGATGTCCTGGATCTTCTTGCGCACCTGGTACCAGATGTCCGGAATGTCCTCGGCCTTGGTGGTGTCGCGCAGGTAGACGTAGACGGTGGACTCGCCCGGGCGGGTGTAGCTCTTGACGTAGTCGAGCGAATCCAGCTCCTCGAGCTTTTTCTCGATGCGGTCGGTGACTTGGTAGAGCGTCTCGTCCTGGGTCGCACCGGGCCAGCGGGTCTGGATCACCATGGTCTTGATGGTGAACGAGGGGTCTTCCTCGCGGCCCAGGTTGAAGTAGGAGAACACACCCATCAGCAAGCCAACGAACATCAGGTACCAGACGAAGGACTGGTGCCTGAGGGCCCATTCGGACAGGTTGAAGCTTCCTTTCATCGCGCGTCCTCGTCGAAGGTGACCTTCTGGCCAGGCTTGAGGCTGTTGACGCCGGCGGTGACCACCCGCTCGCCCGGCTGCACGCCGGAGGCCAGGACGATACGCTTGGCGCTGCGCTCGATCAGGGTGACGTCACGGGTGGCCACGGTCTTTTGCTGCGGGTCGACCACCCACACCTGGGTCTTGCCGTCGCGCTCGAGCAGCGCGGTGCTCGGCAGTTCGCTGCGAGGGGAAACCGCCGAGGTCAGGGTGACACTGATCGCAGTGCCCAGGTGAAAGGCATCGGGGGTACTGGCCAGGGTCAGGCGGGCGCGCCGGGTACGGGTGGTGGCGTCGGCCTGGGGCTCCAGCTCGCGCAAGGTCGCGGTGGTGTGGATGCTGGGCTCGAGCTGCAAGGCGACGGTGAAGGTCAGGTCCTTGCGCAACTGTTCGGCCAGGTGGATCGGCAGGTCGATCACGGCCTCCTTGACGTCCGGCCGCGCCAGGGTGACCACCGCCTGGCCGGCGCTGACCGTCTGCCCGGCCTCGGCCTGCCAGGCCGTCACCACCGCCGCGTGGTCGGAGCGCAGGGTGCTGTAGTCGAGCTGGTCGCGGGCCTGGCTGACTGCCGAGCGCGCCTGCTCCAGGGAGGCACCGGTGGTCTTCAGGTCTGTCTGGGCGATGTCCAGCTGGGCCTGGGCGCCGACGCCACGGTCGTACAACTGCTGCTGGCGGCGTGCGTTGGCCTGGGCATTGATCCACTGCGCCTGGACCCTGGCCAGGTCGCCCTCGGCGGCGCGCAACTGGTTCTGCTGGTCGGTCGGGTCGAGGGTGGCCAGGGTGTCGCCTGGCTTCACCTGGGTGCCCACGTCCACCCAGCGCCGGGCGATGCGCCCGGACACGCGAAAACCCAGGGTGCTTTCGTAGCGCGCCTGGATGCTGCCGGCGAAGCGCCCCAATTGCGCCTGTACCTGGGGTTCGACGAGCGTGGACAGCACCGGGCGCACCGGTTCGGTGTTTTGCTCATCGCTGCTGCACGCGGCCAGCAGCAAGGCAGCGCAGAACATCGGCAGCAGGCGCTTCATGGATCGCCCCCTTCATCCTGGGTGTCGACCTTTTCCACCTGCATGCCCGGATGCAACAACTGGCCGCCACGGACCACCACGGTCTCGCCACTCTTGAGGCCACCTGCGATCACCACCTTGCCGGTCAGGTAGCGCGACACCTGGACCTTGCGCAGCTCCACCTTGTCGCCCTCGCCCACCACCCATACCGCAGGCTCGTGCAGCGCCTTGGTCAGGGCCGACCAAGGCAGCTCGACGCTCGGCCGCCCCTGGGAACTGGCCGTGGCGGTCACCGGCGAGCCCAGGCGCATGCCCGGCGGCACGTTGCGCAGGCCCACCTTGACCTGCACCGTACCGCTCTGGGCGGAAACGGTCGGGGTGATCTCGCGGACATGCCCCTCGGCACGGACACGCGGATCGTCCAGCAGGCTGACGATCACGCCCTCATCGCTCGCCGGCGCCACCAGCAGGGACTCGTAGACGTTGAACACCGCGTCGCGATCGCCGTCGCGGGCCAGGCTGAAGATCGGCATGGTCGCCTGCACCACCTGGCCGACCTCGGCCTGGCGCGCGGTGATCACGCCGTCCGCCTCGGAAACCAACGCGGTATAGCCCAGTTGCTCCTGAGCGTTGGCCAACTGCGCCTGGGCGGCCTTCAGAGCGCTCTGGCTGCTGCGCAGGGCGGCTTCGGCGGCGTCGTATTCACTCTGGCTGGTATAGCCCTTGGGCAGCAGTTTCTGCTGGCGCACGAAGGCGGCGCTGGCCTGGGTGACCCGCGCCTGCTCGGCGAACACCTCGGCCTTGGCCGAGTCGACGTTGTTCTGCAGGTCCTTCGGGTCCAGGCGCGCCAGCACCTGGTTGGCCTTGACGTGGTCGCCCACATCGACACTGCGGGAAATGATCTTGCCGCCCACGCGAAACGACAGGTCGGTCTGGACCCGCGCCTGGACATCGCCGGTCAAGGTCACCCGGGCTGCGAAATCGGTGGGCTCGACCCGCAGGACACCGACCCTGGGCAGCGCTGGCGTGCTCTCTTCCCTGCTACAGCCCGACAGCATGTACGGCAGCACCAGGCAAACGACCAACAGCAGACGCGTCAACGTCATGCAGGCTCCTTGTTTGCGCGCAATGATTCGAGGGATGCGACTGTTAGCGTAGATCAGGGTTCGATAAACAGCACTGGGGCGGTGTGTTCGAGGCGAGGTGGGGCAGTCAGGCGGGGACGTTGTCATCCTGGGGCCGCGAAGCGGCCCCAGGAAGTGGATCAGGCGGATGCTGCAGCCGGTGGGCGCTGGCCCTCTGGCTGGCGCCACTCGCCGGCGGCACTCTCCTCGATCGCCTGCTGGATCGCCCGGCGGCGACGCTCTTCGGCGCGGCGGCTGAAATACCAGACCAGGAAGGTCATCAGCGATACCGACAGCAGGATCAGGCTGGCCACCGCGTTGATCTCAGGCTTCACGCCCAGGCGCACGGCAGAGAACACTTCCATCGGCAGGGTGGTCGAGCCCGGACCGGACACGAAGCTGGCCAGTACCAGGTCGTCCAGCGACAGGGCGAACGACATCATGCCGCCCGCCGCCAGCGACGGGGCGATCATCGGGATGGTGATCAGGAAGAACACCTTCCACGGCTTGGCCCCCAGGTCCATGGCCGCTTCCTCGATGGACAGGTCGAGCTCGCGCAGGCGCGCCGACACCACCACCGCCACATAGGCCGCGCAGAAGGTGGTGTGGGCAATCCAGATGGTGACGATGCCGCGCTCCTGGGGCCAGCCGATCATCTGGGCCATGGCCACGAACAGCAGCAGCAACGACAGACCGGTGATCACCTCGGGCATCACCAGCGGCGCGGTGACCAGGCCGCCGAACAGCGTGCGGCCCTTGAAGCGGGTCACCCGGGTCAGCACGAACGCCGCCAGGGTCCCCAGCGCCACCGCGGCGACCGCGGTGTAGCAGGCGATCTCCAGCGAGCGCATCACCGAACCCATCAGCTGGGAGTTGTCGAGCAGGCCGACGTACCATTTCACCGACCAGCCGCCCCAGACCGTCACCAGCTTGGAGGCGTTGAACGAGTAGATCACCAGGATCAGCATCGGCAGGTAGATGAACAGCAAGCCGAGCACCAGCATCAATGTGGAGAAACTGAAACGCTTCATGCCCTGCCCTCCATTTCCTTGGCCTGGCTGCGGTTGAACAGCAGGATAGGCACGATCAGGATCACCAGCATCACCACCGCCAGGGCGGACGCCACCGGCCAGTCACGGTTGTTGAAGAACTCCTGCCACAGCACCTTGCCGATCATCAGGGTTTCCGGGCCGCCGAGCAGCTCGGGGATGACGAACTCGCCCACCACCGGGATGAACACCAGCATGCAGCCGGCGATGATGCCGTTCTTCGACAGCGGCACAGTGATCTTCCAGAAGCTGTTGAAGGTGCTCGAACCCAGGTCCGACGCGGCCTCGAGCAGGCTTGGGTCGTGCTTCACCAGGTTGGCGTACAACGGCAGGATCATGAACGGCAGGTACGAATAGACCACGCCGATGTACACCGCCAGGTTGGTGTTGAGGATCTGCAACGGCTGGTCGATCACCCCGAGCCACAGCAGGAAGCTGTTGAGCAAGCCGTTGTTGCTGAGGATGCCCATCCAGGCATAGACGCGGATCAGGATCGCGGTCCAGGTCGGCATCATGATCAGCAGCAACAGTACGGTCTGGGTTTCCTTGCGTGCATTGGCGATGGCGTAGGCCATGGGGTAGCCGATCAACAGGCACAGCAGGGTGCTGAAGAAAGCGATCTTCAACGAGCCCAGGTAGGCCGAGATGTACAGTTCGTCCTCGGTCAGCAAGCCGTAGTTGGCCAGGTTCAGCACCAGCTGCACCTTGTCCTCGACGTAGCTGTAGATCTCCGTGTAGGGCGGGATCGCCACGTCGGCTTCGGCGAAGCTGATCTTCAGGACGATGAAGAACGGCAGCATGAAGAACAGGAACAACCAGATGAACGGCACACCGATCACCAGGTGGCGCCCCTGCGGGGTGACCTTGTTGAGTGCTCGCTTGAGCTTGCGGATGTTCATGAGCGCAGTACCACGCCGCTGTCGTCTTCCCACCAGACGTACACGTCGTCGCCCCAGGTCGGCCGGGTACCCTGGCGCTCGGCGTTGGCGACGAACGACTGGACGACCTTGCCGGTGGGCAGCTCCACGTAGAACACCGAGTGGCCGCCCAGGTAGGCGATGTCGTGGACCTTGCCGCGCGACCAGTTGTGCTCGCAGGTCGGCTGCTCGGTGGTGACCAGCAGCTTCTCCGGCCGCAGGGCATAGGTGATGCGCTTGTCCTCGACCGAGGTCGTGACGCCATGGCCCACATAGATGTTGCGCTCGAGCTCCGGCGAGGCGATCAGCGCGTGGCCCTCGGCATCGTCGACCACTTCACCCTCGAACAGGTTGACGTTGCCGATGAATTCGCAGACCAGGCGGCTGGTCGGGGTCTCGTAGACGTCCACCGGCGAGCCGATCTGGGCGATCCAGCCCAGGTGCATGATGGCGATGCGCTGGGCCATGGTCATGGCCTCTTCCTGGTCGTGGGTCACCATCACGCAGGTCACGCCGACCCGCTCGATGATCTCGACCAGTTCCAGTTGCATCTGCGAGCGCAGCTTCTTGTCCAGCGCGCCCATGGGTTCGTCGAGCAGCAACAGCTTCGGCCGCTTGGCCAGCGAACGGGCCAGGGCCACACGCTGGCGCTGGCCACCGGAGAGCTGGTGCGGCTTGCGCTTGGCGTACTGGGTCATGTGCACCAGCTTGAGCATCTCGGCCACGCGGGCGTCGATCTCGGCCTTGGGCATCCTGTCCTGTTGCAGGCCGAAGGCGATGTTCTGCGCCACGGTCATGTGTGGGAACAGGGCGTAGGACTGGAACATCATGTTGATCGGCCGCTCGTAGGGCGGCATGTCGGTGATGTCGACGCCATCGAGGAAGATCCGCCCTTCGGTCGGGCGCTCGAAGCCCGCCAGCATGCGCAGCAAGGTCGATTTGCCGGAGCCGGAGCCACCCAGCAGGGCGAAGATCTCGCCCTTGCTGATTTCCAGGGACACATCGTCCACAGCTACCGTTTCGTCGAACTTTTTCGTGACCCGATCGATCTTGACCAGCACCTGCTTGGGCTGCTGGCTACCCTCGAGGGCTTTCTTATAGGCTCCGGAGGCAACTGCCATGAATGAAACTCCCAACAAGATTTTTATGCCCGCACACCCTGTCGCTGCAGGGCGCGCGGCGGCTCTGGATTGTTATTTGCCCGACTTGACCTTGGTCCAGCTGCGGGTCATCAAACGTTGTACCTTGGGTGGCAACTCGGCATTGACGAACATCTTGTCCAGTACTTCCTGCGGTGGGTAAACCGCAGCGTCAGTCCTCACATCCTGGTCCATCAGGTCGCCAGCCTTGGGGTTGGGGTTGGCATAACCGACGTAGTCACTGACCCGGGCGATAACCTCAGGCTTCAGCAAGTAGTTGATGAAGGCATGGGCCTCCTTGGCGTTGCTGGCATCCTTGGGGATGGCCAGCACGTCGAACCAGAGGTTGCCGCCTTCCTTGGGAATGGCGTAGGCCAGCTTCACGCCCTTGCCGGCCTCTTCGGCGCGGGCCTTGGCCTGGAATACATCGCCGGAGAAGCCGGCGGCGACGCAGATGTCGCCGTTGGCCAGGTCGGTGATGTACTTGGAAGAATGGAAGTAGGTCACGTAGGGACGCACGGCCAGGAGCTTCTCCTCGGCCTTCTGGTAGTCCTTGGGGTCGGTGCTGTTGGGGTCCAGGCCCAGGTACTGGAGGACCGCCGGCAGCATCTCGTCGGCCGAATCGAGGAAGGCCACGCCGCACTTGGCGAGCTTTTCCATGTTCTGCGGCTCGAACAACACCGCCCAGGAGTCGATCGTGTCGGTGCCCAGCGCGGCCTTGACCTTCTCGACGTTGTAGCCGATACCGTTGGTGCCCCACAGGTAAGGCACGGCGTACTGGTTGCCCGGATCGTTCTTCTCGAGGCGCTTCATCAGCGCCGGATCCAGGTTGGAATAATTGGGCAGCAGGCTCTTGTCGAGCTTCTGGAAAGCGCCCGCCTTGATCTGCTTGCCGAGGAAATGGTTGGACGGCACCACCACGTCGTAGCCGGTACGGCCGGCCAGCAACTTGCCTTCCAGGGTTTCGTTGGAGTCGAAGACATCGTACTTGGCCGCGATACCGGTTTCCTTCTGGAAGTCGGCAAGGGTCGTCGGGCCGATGTAGTCGGACCAGTTGTAGATGTGCACCGTAGGCGCTGCTTGGACGCCGAATGCCAGCGTCAGACCCGCTCCAGCCATCATGGCCTTGCGAAATATGGAAATAGACAAGTGGGTGGTCCTCTCAATCAGTGCCTGTGACGGCGCGAAGCGGCCGTACACGCAAAACCGGCGCGCAACTTACCTTCGCGGCATCGATGCCGCAAACTTATTTGCCTCACATCGCCTCTGGGCCGGGAAGCCCCGGCCCAGAGGGCCCGCGACGGGCTTACTTGCCCGACTTGATCTTCGTCCAGCTGCGGGTGATCAGACGCAGGGTGCCTGCATCCTGGTCGCTGATCGCATACAGCTGCTTCTTCACGTCATCCGAGGGGTAGATGCTCGGGTCGCCGGAGATTTCCTTGTCCACCAGCGGGGTGGCCGCCTTGTTACCGTTCGGGAAGCGCACGGCATTGGTGATCTCGGCCATGATTTCCGGCTGCATCAGGAAGTCCATGAACTTGTAGGCGCCTTCGACGTTCGTGGCGTCCTTGGGGATGGCGACCATGTCATAGAAGGTACCGGCGCCTTCCTTCGGAATGACGTATTCCAGCTTGACCTTGTCGCCGGCCTCGTGGGCACGGGCCTTGGACTGCTCCAAGTCGCCCGAGTAGCCGACGGCCACGCAGATGTTGCCGTTGGCCAGGTCGGAAATGTACTTGGAGGAATGGAAGTAGGTGATCGACGGCCGGACGCTCAGGAACAGCTCCTCGGCGGCCTTCAGGTCCTGCTTGTCCTTGCTGTCGGTCGGCTTGCCCAGGTAGTGCAGGGCCGCCGGGATCATCTCGGTCGGAGCATCGAGGAAACTCACGCCGCAGCTCTTGAGCTTGGCGATGTTCTCCGGCTTGAACACGGCATCCCACGAGTCGATCTTGTCCACGCCCAGCGCGGCCTTGACCTTCTCCGGGTTGTAGCCGATGCCGATGGAGCCCCACATGTAGGGGAAGGCGTACTTGTTGCCCGGGTCGCTGGCATCACCGACGGCCTTGAGCAGGTCTTCGTCGAGGTTCTTCCAGTTCGGCAGCTTGGAGCGGTCCAGCTCCTGGTAGACGCCGGCCTTGATCTGCTTGGCCAGGAAGTTGTTCGATGGCACGACCACGTCGTAGCCGGACTTGCCCGCCAGCAACTTGGCTTCGAGGGTCTCGTTGCTGTCGAAGACGTCGTAGACCACCTTGATGCCGCTCTGCTTCTCGAACTTGGCCACGGTTTCCGGGGCGATGTAGTCCGACCAGTTGTAGACGTGCAGCACCTTGTCGTCAGCCTGAACAGCGGTCGCCATGACACCCATCAGGGCCGTGGCCAGCAGCGTCTTGCCCATTTTCTTCATGCGTAATGCTCCAGAATTTATTATCAAGCCATCTGTTCAGCAGCCAAGATCCCACGGTGCAGCGCTGGGCGACTGAAACAGCCGCTAGTCTGGCAAGTTACAAGGCGCTGTTTCAAGGAAAGCAGGGCCTTGTAACCGCTTAATGTCACTTCGCTAGCGTAGCAGGCGGTCACCGGACCGCTTCGAGCGTCAGGTCCAGGCATTTGCGCGCCTTTTCCACCAGCTCGTCGACCTCCTCACGGCTGATCACCAGAGGCGGTGCGATGATCATGGTGTCGCCCACCGCACGCATGACCAAGCCGTTTTCGAAGCAGAAATTACGGCAGATCATGCCCACGCCCTTGCCTTCGTAGCGGCTGCGGGTCGCCTTGTCCTTGACCAGCTCGATCGCGCCGAGCAGGCCCAGGCCGCGTACCTCGCCCACCAGCGGGTGGTCCTGCAGCTCACGCAGACGCTTTTGCAAATAGGGTGCCGTTTCCGTGCGGGCACGCTCGACGATCTTCTCGTCGCGCAGGATACGCAGGTTTTCCAGGCCCACCGCGGCCGCCACGGGGTGACCGGAGTAGGTGAAGCCGTGGTTGAAGTCGCCGCCCTCGCTGAGCACCTGGGCCACGGTGTCACGCACGATCACACCGCCCATGGGGATGTAACCGGAGGTCAGGCCCTTGGCGATGGTCATCAGGTCGGGTTGCAGGTCGTAGTAGTCGGAGCCGAACCACTCGCCGGTGCGGCCGAAACCGCAGATCACTTCGTCGGCGACGAACAGGATGTCGTACTTGGCGAGGATCTCCTTGATCTTCGGCCAGTAGGTCTCGGGCGGGATGATCACACCGCCAGCCCCCTGGATCGGCTCGGCGATGAAGGCGGCGACCTTGTCCTCGCCGACTTCCAGGATCTTCTTCTCCAACTGCTCGGCGGCCCAGACCCCGAATTCGTCCGGGGTCATGTCGCCCCCTTCGCCGAACCAGTACGGCTGCGGGATGTGCACGATGCCAGGGATCGGCAGGCCGCCCTGCTCGTGCATGCCGCTCATGCCACCGAGGCTGGCGCCGGCCACGGTGGAGCCGTGGTAGCCGTTGACCCGGCCGATGATGGTCTGCTTGCCCGGCTTGCCCTTGAGCGCCCAGTAGTGGCGCACCATGCGCAGCACGGTGTCGTTGCCCTCGGAGCCGGAGCCGGTGAAGAACACATGGGTCATGCCCTTGGGCGCCACGTCGGTGATCGCCTTGGCCAGCTCCAGCGCCGGCGGGTGGGCGGTCTGGAAGAACAGGTTGTAGTACGGCAGTTCGCGCATCTGCTTTTCGGCCGCCTGCACCAGCTCTTCACGGCCATAGCCGACCGCCACGCACCACAGGCCCGCCATACCGTCGAGGATCTTGTGGCCCTCACTGTCCCACAAATGCACGCCCTGGGCCTTGGTGATGATGCGCGGCCCCTTCTCCTTCAGCTGCTTGTAGTCGCTGAAGGGAGCCAGGTGGTGCTCACCGCTCAGGGTTTGCCATTCACGGGTTTGCGGGTTGTTGACGCTCATGTGCTTCTCCGTTATCCGACAGCCGCGCTCCTGCGGCCCCAGGGTTGATCAGACGGCAAACAGCAGGAACTCGCGCTCCCAGGAGCTGATTACCCGTTTGAAGTTTTCATGTTCCGCCCGCTTGGTGGCGACATAGCCGGTGATGAATTTCTTGCCCAGGTACTGGTCCAGGGCCCGGCAGTTCTGCATGCGCTCCAGCGCATCCTCGATGGTCAGCGGCAGGCGCAGGTTACGCCGCTCGTAGCCCCGCCCCTGGACCGGCGCGCTGGCACCGATGCCTTCGACCATGCCGATATAGCCGCACAGCAGGCTCGCGGCGATGGCCAGGTAGGGGTTGGCGTCGGCGCCCGGCAGGCGGTTCTCCACGCGGCGGTTCTGCGGGCCGGCGTCCGGTACGCGCAGGCCGACGGTGCGGTTCTCTTCGCCCCATTCGACGTTCACCGGTGCCGAGGTGTCTGGCAGGAAGCGGCGGAACGAGTTGACGTTGGGGGCGAACAGCGGCAGCGCCTCGGGAATGAACTTCTGCAGGCCGCCGATGTGGTTGAGGAACAGCTCGCTCATGCTGCCGTCCTCGTTGGCGAAGATGTTCTTGCCGGTGGCGACGTCGACCACGCTCTGGTGCAGGTGCATGGCGCTGCCCGGCTCGCCGGTCATGGGCTTGGCCATGAAGGTGGCCGCCACGTTGTGCTTGAGCGCGGCCTCGCGCATGGTGCGCTTGAACACCAGGATCTGGTCGGCCAGGTGCAGGGCGTTGCCATGACGGAAGTTGATCTCCATCTGCGCCGTGCCGTCTTCATGGATCAGGGTGTCGAGGTCCAGCTGCTGCAGCTCGCACCAGTCGTAGACGTCCTCGAACAGCGGGTCGAATTCGTTGGCGGCCTCGATGGAGAACGACTGGCGCCCGGTTTCCGGACGACCGGAGCGGCCCACCGGCGGTTGCAGCGGGAAGTCCGGGTCTTCGCTGCGCTTGGTCAGGTAGAACTCCATCTCCGGCGCGACGATCGGCTGCCAGCCCTTGTCGGCATAGAGCTTGAGGACTTTCTTGAGTACGTTGCGCGGCGACAGCTCGACCGGGTTGCCCTTCTTGTCGTAGGTGTCGTGGATCACCTGGGCGGTCGGCTCGATCGCCCAAGGCACGAGGAACACCGCGTTCTCGTCGGGGCGGCAGATCATGTCGATGTCGGCCGGGTCCAGCAGTTGGTAATAGATGTCGTCGTCGACGTAGTCGCCGGTCACGGTCTGCAGCAGGACACTCTCGGGCAGGCGCATGCCTTTTTCGGCGATGAACTTGTTGGTAGGCGAGATCTTGCCGCGGGTGATGCCGGTCAGGTCGCTGATCAGGCATTCGACTTCGGTGATCTTGTGCTCTTTCAACCAATCGGTGAGCTGGTCGAGGTTGTTACTCATAAATACCTCAGGAGGTAATGTGGCCCGGCCGGCGAAAGCCGGGCGCCGCTGACGCCTGGCGTCGGTCAAGGGGGTTGCCGTGCGACCCGAACGGCCGCGGCAGACCCGTGCCTTGATTCTGGATGGAGTGGATTGCTAAAGCAAAAACCCCCGCGCAGGACGACAGTGGATACACGCCAGTGGAGTGCGTCCGGGCAGAACTCGAAGGGCAGATGAGCGAAAAAGCGTGCAGTAAACTGCTACGAAAGGAGGATGGGCTGTACCCGCCGTCAATTATTGCGGCCAGAGCGCTCACGCGATCGGCGATGCGTGCGAAGCCCTTGCGGCAAGTGACGGAAATACCTGACTGCGCGGCGCAGGCGGCGCTTTCAGGTCGCGGCAGGCGGACCATGTGACCCTCGTATTATTGTGTTCTGGGTTGAGACCGAGCTTAGCCTTGTTCATTTTTTTACACAACACCTCTGTAAAAAATAAAACACGTTAAGCCCGAGATAGCCCTTCCACGGCAAAATAGCGGATAATGGCACGCCCCTATATGCAGCAAATCTGCCGTCGATGTGCCATTTCAGGGCATCATGGGGCTGGCTTGACTTCACCTGGTCTTTCGGATTGACTGGGCTTGCAAGCCCCCCTTGATTGATATTTTTAACAACAAAGGTGTTGCATCATGTCGGTACCCCCGCGTGCCGTTCAGCTTAACGAAGCGAACGCGTTCCTTAAGGAACATCCCGAGGTTCTCTACGTTGACCTTCTGATTGCAGATATGAATGGTGTGGTGCGTGGCAAACGCATCGAACGCACCAGCCTCCACAAGGTTTACGAGAAAGGCATCAACCTGCCCGCCTCCCTCTTCGCCCTGGATATCAACGGTTCCACCGTCGAGAGCACAGGCCTTGGCCTGGACATCGGCGATGCCGACCGCATCTGCTACCCGATCCCCGGCACCCTGTCCAACGAACCCTGGCAGAAGCGCCCCACCGCCCAGCTGCTGATGACCATGCACGAGCTCGAAGGCGAGCCGTTCTTCGCCGACCCGCGCGAAGTGCTGCGCCAGGTGGTGAGCAAGTTCACCGACATGGGCCTGACCATCTGCGCGGCGTTCGAGCTGGAGTTCTACCTGATCGACCAGGAGAACGTGAATGGCCGTCCGCAGCCGCCGCGCTCGCCGATCTCCGGCAAGCGCCCGCAGTCGACCCAGGTCTACCTGATCGACGACCTCGACGAATACGCCGACTGCCTCCAGGACATCCTCGAAGGCGCCAAGGAACAAGGCATCCCGGCCGACGCCATCGTCAAGGAAAGCGCCCCGGCGCAGTTCGAGGTCAACCTGCACCACGTCGCCGACCCGCTCAAGGCCTGTGACTACGCGGTGCTGCTCAAGCGCCTGATCAAGAACATCGCCTACGACCATGAGATGGACACCACCTTCATGGCCAAGCCCTACCCGGGCCAGGCAGGCAACGGCCTGCATGTACACATCTCCGTGCTGGACAAGGATGGCAACAACATCTTCACCAGCGAGGATCCCGAGCAGAACGCCGCGCTACGTCACGCGGTCGGCGGTGTGCTCGAGACCCTGCCCGCGTCCATGGCGTTCCTCTGCCCGAACGTCAACTCCTACCGCCGCTTCGGTGCGCAGTTCTATGTGCCGAATGCGCCGAGCTGGGGCCTGGACAACCGTACCGTGGCCCTGCGCGTGCCGACCGGCACCCCGGACGCCGTGCGCATCGAGCACCGCGTGGCCGGCGCCGACGCCAACCCGTACCTGATGATGGCCGCTGTCCTGGCCGGCGTGCACCATGGCCTGACCAACAAGGTCGACCCAGGCACTCCGATCGAAGGCAACGCCTACGAGCAGCTGGAGCAGAGCCTGCCGAACAACCTGCGCGATGCCCTGCGTACGCTGGACGACAGCGAGATCCTGAACAAGTACATCGATCCGAAGTACATCGACATCTTCGTCGCGTGCAAGGAGAGCGAGCTGGAGGAGTTCGAGCATTCGATCTCCGACCTCGAGTACAACTGGTACCTGCATACCGTGTAAACGAAAACGCCGCCCCCAGATGTGGGAGCGGCCTTTCGCGACACAAGGCCGCTCCCACACAGAAACCGCGCTACAGGCTACTTACAGGGGCTTCTCGAAGATCTTCGAATTGCGCTGGTAGTTGTACAGCGACGCCCGCGCCGCCGGCAGCCGCTCCACGCCACTGGGCGCGAAGCCACGCTCGCGGAACCAGTGGGCGGTACGGGTCGTCAGCACGAACAAGGTCTTGAGCCCAAGCTTGCGCGCCCGGCTCTCGATCCGCTCGAGCAACTCGTCCCCCCGCCCACCATGGCGATACTCCGGGTTCACCGCCAGGCACGCCAACTCCCCCGCCTCGGAATCGGCGATCGGGTACAACGCCGCGCAGGCGATGATCATGCCGTCACGCTCGACCACGCTGAACTGCTCGATCTCCCGCTCCAGCACCTCGCGCGAACGCCGCACCAGGATGCCCTGCTCTTCCAGCGGGCTGATCAGCTCCAGCAGGCCGCCGACATCCTCGATCGACGCCTCGCGGACGATCTCGAACTGCTCCTGGGCCACCAGGGTGCCGCCGCCATCACGGGTGAACAGCTCGGTGAGCAGCGCACCGTCCTCGGCATAGCTGACGATATGGCTGCGCGCCACGCCGCCCTTGCAGGCCTCGGCCGCAGCGTCCAGCAACTCGCCCTGGTAGTCGCTGCCCAGGCGCAGCAGGTGCGGTGCGACCTGCTGCGGACGCAGCTCGCGCACCAGCTTGCCGTGCTCGTCGAGCAGGCCCGACTCGGCACCGAACAACAGCAGCTTGTCGGCTCCCAGCTCGATGGCGGCGCGGGTCGCCACGTCCTCGCAGGCCAGGTTGAAGATCTCGCCGGTGGGCGAATAGCCCAGGGGCGACAGCAGCACGATGGAGCGCTCGTCCAGCAGGCGGTTGATGCCCTTGCGGTCGATCCGCCGCACCTCGCCGGTGTGGTGATAGTCGACCCCTTCGAGCACGCCGATCGGCCGGGCGGTGACCAGGTTGCCGGCGGCCACCCGCAGGCGCGAGCCCTGCATGGGCGACGCCGCCATGTCCATGGACAGGCGCGCCTCGATGGCGATGCGCAGGGCGCCCACCGCATCGATCACGCATTCGAGGGTCGCCGCGTCGGTGATGCGCATGCCGCGGTGGTAGTGCGGGGTCAACCCGCGGGCGGCCAGGCGGCTCTCGATCTGTGGACGAGAGCCATGCACCAGCACCAGCCGCACGCCGAGGCTGTGCAGCAGCACCAGGTCATGGACGATGTTGCCGAAATTGGGATGCGCCACCCCATCGCCGGGCAGCATGACCACGAAGGTGCAGTCGCGATGGGCATTGATGTACGGGGAGGCATGACGTAGCCAGTTGACGTATTCGGGCATGACGGGGCCTGTGGATAAGTGAACGGAGAACGGCGAAACGGACGCGGTTCAAAATCATCGTCGGAACAGGCTTGCGGTCACGCGCGCTCTCCTCTAGGCAGGAACGAATCAGGTCAATGGACGTTTAGCTCAGGCAATAATGCCGGATCAGGTCACGCAATAGACGTACGGTAGGCTCGATTCGTGACATTTCCAGGTATTCGCCCGGCTGGTGGGCGCAGGCGATGTCACCGGGGCCGAGCACGATGGTCTGGCAACCGAGTTGCTGAAGATAAGGCGCTTCGGTGCCGAAGGCCACCGCTTCGGCGCGATGGCCGGTCAGACGTTCGGCCAATTGCACCAGCTCGGCATCGGCGGCCTGCTCGAACGGCGGCACCTCGGGGAACAGCGGCGCATAGTCGATCTGCACCTCGAAACGCTCCGCCACCGGCACCAGCTTCTCGCGGATCGCCGCACGCAACTGCTCGGCGTCCATGCCCGGCAAGGGGCGCAGATCGAACTCCAGGGCACACTGGCCGCAGATACGGTTGGGGTTGTCGCCACCGTGGATGCAACCGAAATTCATCGTCGGCGTCGGTACCGTGAACTGCGGGTTGCGATAGGTCTGCTGCCATTGCTGGCGCAGCCCCATCAGCTCGCCCATCAGCGCATGCATGGCTTCCAGGGCGCTGCGGCCCAGGCTCGGGTCCGACGAGTGGCCACTGCGACCAAGGACCTCGATGCGCTCCATGAGAATCCCCTTGTGCATGCGGATCGGCCGCAGGCCGGTAGGCTCGCCGATCACTGCCGCACGCCCCAGAGGCTGCCCGGCCTCGGCCAGGGCGCGGGCGCCGGACATGGAGCTTTCTTCGTCGCAGGTGGCGAGGATCAGCAGCGGTCGCTTGAAGCCATGCTCCAGCAAGGGCCTGACCGCCTCGATGACCAGGGCGAAGAAGCCTTTCATGTCGCAACTGCCCAGGCCTATCCAACGGCCATCGACTTCGGTCAGCGTCCACGGGTCGCTGGCCCACAAATTCGGGTCGCAAGGCACGGTATCGCTGTGTCCGGCCAGCACCAGGCCGCCCGGGCCGCTGCCACGGCTGGCCAGCAGGTTGAACTTGCCCGGCGTGACCTGGCGGATTTCGCAGGCGAACCCCAGGTCGCCCAGCCAGCTGGCCAGCAGATCGATGACCTGGCGGTTGGACTGGTCCAGCGCAGGCTGGGTACAACTGACCGAGGGGGCGGCGATCAGGGCGGCGAACTGGTCTTTCAGCGACGGCAAGGGCATGCACGTTCTCCTCGGAATCGTTGCCCATCATAGCAACGCACGCCCGTCCCCGGGCAAGCTGACGGCCCGCCCCCAGCAGTAAACCCACAGTGCGCAAGCGACTCCTGTAAACTGCCTGGCAACGATGCCCTCTCCTTCGAGCCTGCGATGCACAAAGAAACCGAACTCAAGCTCCGTGCCAGCCGCGAAACCCTCGCCGCGCTGCGCGAGCACCCCTTGCTGAAAAAGCGCAACAAGTCCGGCTGGCAGACCCGCGAGCTGCTCAACCAGTACTTCGACACCCCGGCCCGCGACCTCGCCGCCGCCCGCGTCGCCCTGCGCCTGCGCCGCGACGGCGAGGTGATCATCCAGACCCTCAAGTGCCGTGGCCAGAGCGTGGCCGGCCTGTCCGAGCGCAACGAGTACGAATGGTACCTGGACAAGGTCAAGCTCGACCTGAAGAAGCTCGACGACAGTTGCTGGCCGGCGCAATTGGCCGACCTGGACAAGAAGACCATCAAGCCGCTGTTCACCACCGACTTCACCCGCGAATACGCCGAGATCGCCTGGGGCCGCGGCAAGGCCAAGGTGGTGATCGAGGCCGCCCTCGACCAGGGTTTCGTCATCGCCGGCAAGCGCAAGGAAGCGATCAGCGAACTGGAGCTGGAACTGCGTGAAGGCGCCCCCGAAGCCCTGCTGGAGCTCGCGGCGGAGCTGGCCGCCAGCCTGCCGCTGATGCCTTGCGACATCAGCAAGGCCGAGCGCGGCTACCGCTTGCTCGAGCCCGATAGCTACGAATTGAGCCTGCCGAGCACCCAGCTGGACGCCGAGATGGCGCTGGACGACGCCTTCGCCGCCCTCGCCTGGCAGTTGTTGGGCAGCAGCCAGCGCCTGGCCGAGCAATACCGCCACAACGGCCACTGGCGCCTGCTGCAGGACTGGGTCGGCTGCCTGGTCGAACTGCGTGCCCTGGTCGGCAGCCTGGGCCAGGCTGCGCCACGGGCCAGCACCCGCACCCTGCGCACCAGCCTCGATGCCCTGCTGGAAGACTGGCGTCCACTGGTACACGCCGGCAACGACGACGAGGACGTGCGCCGCGCCGCCCCGGAGCAGTTCGCCGAGGAGCTGGAAGACACCCGCTGGGGCCAGTTCTCCCTGGAGACCTCGCGCTGGCTGCTGGCTCGCGCCTGGACCGCCGAACGCACCGGCCGCGGCGAGCGCCAGGGCAAGGCGCAACTGGCCAGCTGGCTGCTGCACCTGCTCGCCGAGGAAGCCCGCGCCCTGCAGTTGCCACTGTATGCCCAGCGCCCGGAAGACCTGGCCGAGCAACTGCCACGTATCGAGCGCCTGCAGGCCTGGCTGCACCATGCCCGCCAGGTGGTCGAGGCGCCGCAGCTGGACCGTCTCTATGGTGAGCTGAACAAGCTGCACCAGTTGGCCGAACGGCCACTGTCGGATGAGTTGCTGGAAGCCCGCGTCGAGCAGGCACGTCTGGTGGACAAGAGCCGCGCCTGGAAGCACCTGCTCAAGGCTTGAGCCACCCGGGGCCGCCGAAGCGATATTGGGGCTGCTTTGCAGTCCCAACTGGCGGCATCACCGCCCCAGCGGCAAGCTGGTCGTGGACTTGATCTCCGACAACGCGACGATCGAGTTGACCTCCTGGATCCCCGGCACATTCGACAGTTTCTCGAAGAAGAAACGCTCGTAAGCCTCGATGTCCGAGGTCACGATGCGCAGCAGGAAGTCCACCGACCCCATCAGCACATAGCACTCCAGCACCTCTGGAAAGCCCCGGATCGCCTCGGTGAACTCGGTGAAGTTGGAGCGCCCGTGGGCGTTGAGCTTCACTTCGGCGAATATCTGCGTGTTCAGGCCGACCTTCTTGCGATCGAGCAGGGTCACCTGGCCACGGATCACCCCTTCCTCCTTGAGCCGTTGGATACGCCGCCAGCACGGCGATTGCGACAGGCCCACGCGCTCGGCAATCTGCGCGCTGGACAGCGAGGCGTCTTCTTGCAGCAGCGCCAGGATGCGTCGGTCGTAGGCGTCCAGCTCACCTTGCATGAATGATTCTCCAATCTGCCTAATGACGAATAGATCTATCTGCCCAATAGGCAAATTGATGGAATCATAGCGAAAAAATACCCGCCAAGGCGTGCAAGAATTTCTCCCTCACCGATGGAGACCGGCATGAACGCACTCGAACGGCCCGACACCCCGCACCGCACCGACACCTGGGCCGCCAGCGCCGTCCACTGCACCGTGCACTACCGCCTGCAGGCCGAAGCCGAGCCAGACAGCCTGTGCCGGGTGCTCAACCTGTTCGCCTTGCAGTTCCTCACGCCACATCGCGTCCAGGTCAACCAGCGGGATGACCTGCTCGACATCGAAGTGGGCGTCGACGGCCTGAGCTGGCACCGGGCCGAGGTGATCGCGCAGAAGCTGCGCAACCTAGTGTGCGTGGGTGACGTCAGCCTGGAGAACATGCCGAAGATGGTCGAACTCGCGGTGGGCTGAACTCATCGCGCAAGGCCCGTGCCGCAAGATCCGGAAACCCTTTGCCAGCGCGCATCTGCTTCCCCCCGGCTAGCCTTCCCCAGGACACCTACACCTGGCACGGACGCCGCCATGTATACCGACCAACACCATGCCCTGGACCTTAATCGCCTGCTCGACGCCCTGCTGGCCGAGCGACGCCTGGACGCCAACGACGTCATGCGCGTGCTCGAACGGGCCGCCAGCCACCCCGACGAACATCCCCTGGAAACCCTCGCCAGCCTGGCCCTGGACGATCGCCAGCAGCCCGGCCAGCGCCTGGACCTGGACAGCCTGGGCCAGTGGCTGGCCGGCAAGGTGGGCCAACCCTACCTGCGCCTCGACCCGCTGCAACTGGAGCTGTCGCAGGTCGCCGGGCTGATCTCCCCTGCCTTCGCCCAGCGCCATGGCATCCTCGCCGTGGCGGTCGATGAACACGGCGTCACCGTGGCCAGCGCACAACCCTGCCAGCGCGACTGGGAAATCGACCTGGCCCGCAGCCTGGGCAAGCCGATCCGTCGCGTGCTGGCCAACCCGGTGCAGATCCGCCAACTGGGCCAGACCTTCGTGCGCCTGGCCCACTCGGTACAGGGCGCGCAATACCAGGCCACTGGCCTGGGGGAGCTGGAGCAACTGCTGGAGCTTGGCAAGCGCCAGGCCGAAGCCAGCGCCGACGATGCCCATATCGTGCACATCGTCGACTGGATCCTGCAGTACGCCATCGAGCAGCGCGCCAGCGACATCCACCTCGAACCCGGCCGCGAGCAGGGCCGCCTGCGCTATCGCATCGACGGCCTGCTGCACACCGTCTACGCCTTCCCCGCCGGGGTCACCCTGGCGCTGGTCAGCCGCCTGAAGCACCTGGGGCGCATGGACGTAGCCGAAAAACGCCGCCCCCAGGACGGCCGCCTGAAAAGCCGCCTGCCCGGTGGAAGCGAAGTGGAACTGCGCCTGTCCACCCTGCCGACGCCCTTCGGCGAGAAACTGGTGCTGCGCCTGTTCGATCCGCAACAGTTGCACGAAGACTTCGACAACCTGGGCCTGGATGGCGAACTGCTGCAACGCTGGCAGGCCCTGCTGCGCCAGCGCCAAGGCATCATCCTGGTCACCGGCCCGACCGGTTCGGGCAAGACCAGCACGCTCTATGCCAGCCTCAAGCAACTGGCCACGCCGCAGGTCAACCTGTGCACCATCGAAGACCCCATCGAACGCCTGGAGCCAGCCTTCAACCAGTTGCAGGTCCAGCCTGCGCTGGACCTGGGCTTCGCCAATGGCGTGCGCGCCCTGCTGCGCCAGGACCCAGACATCATCATGATCGGCGAGATACGCGACCGCGAGACCGCCCAGGTCGCAGTCCAGGCCGCCCTCACCGGGCACCTGGTGCTCTCGACCCTGCACACCAACGATGCCTGCGGCGCAGTGACCCGCCTGCAGGAGCTTGGCGTAGCCGACTACCTGATCAAGGCCACCCTGATCGGCGTCATGGCCCAGCGCCTGGTACGCACCCTATGCCAGGACTGCCGGGGCAGTGCCCAGCACGGGGCAGCCTCCTGCCGGACCTGCCGGAGCACCGGCTATCACGGCCGCACCGGCCTGTTCGAGCTGCTGCTGCCGGGCGAGCGCCTGCGCGCCAGCATCGGCCCCGGCACGGACCTCGCCGCCTTGCGCCAGTTGGCCCTGGCCGAGGGGCTGCGCGATCTGCGGCGCTGCGGGGACGAAAAAGTGGCTCGCGGCCTGACCAGCCCAGCGGAAGTGCTACGGGTCTGTTCCTGAGGAAAACCCCTTGTATACAGGGAACTTACGTCATCGCGACACGCTCAAAGTGGTCATCCACAGCCCTCACCAACCGAGGTGAAACCATCATGCGTCTTAAAACCGCCATCGCAGTCACTGCCCTGCTCTCGCTACCCTTTGGCTCTGCCCTGGCCGACACCTTCTGGCGCAATATCATCTCGTCAGGCGCGACCACGGCATCGACCTACCTGACGTTCAAGGACCACAAGCTGATCGTTGCCGCCCAGGACGACGCCGGCAGCTTCGTCGCCAGCGACGGCGCGATCCGCGGGCCGTTCCTGGAGGCGGCGATCCGCCAGGTGCGTGCCGACAATCCGGGTGTGCAAGCCAGCGACATGGAACTGGCCAACGCGATCCTGGCCAAGAATGCCGTCGTCGAATAAACCTCCTCGGGCGAGCTTCGAGGTCGCTCACCCTGTAGGCGCGTTGTAATCCTGGGGCTGCTTTGCAGCCCCAAAGCCAATCCCTCAGCGATACGCCCCCACCGGCACGCACGCACAGAACAGGTTCCTGTCCCCATACACATTGTCGACCCGGTTCACCGCCGGCCAGTACTTGTGCTGGCGCACGTGAGCGCTGGGCGCAACGCCCTGCTCCAGGCTGTATGGCCGCTCCCACGGCGCCAGCACGTCGGCCAGGGTATGCGGCGCATGCTTGAGCGGGTTGTCCTCGGCGGGCCAGTTGCCCTCTTGCACCTCGCCGATCTCGGCGCGGATCGCCAGCATGGCCTCGACGAAACGGTCCAGTTCGGCCTTGGACTCGCTCTCGGTCGGCTCGACCATCAAGGTACCCGGCACCGGGAACGACATGGTCGGCGCATGGAAGCCGTAGTCCATCAGGCGCTTGGCCACGTCTTCCTCGGTGATGCCGGTCAGCGCCTTCAACGGCCGCAGGTCGAGGATGCACTCGTGGGCCACGCGCTGGTTGCGCCCACGATAGAGCACCGGGAAAGCCCCGCCCAGCTGGCTGGCCAGGTAGTTGGCCGAGAGGATCGCCACCTCGCTGGCGTCGACCAGTTGCGGCCCCATCATGGCAATGTACATCCAGCTGATCGGCAGGATGCTGGCGCTACCCCAGGGTGCGGCGCTGACCGCGCTGTTGTTCGGGTCCAGGCCCGGAACCGGTACCACCGGGTGGCTGGCGACGAATGGCTGGAGATGGGCGCGCACGCCGATCGGCCCCATGCCTGGGCCACCACCGCCATGGGGGATGCAGAAGGTCTTGTGCAGGTTCATGTGCGAGACGTCGGCGCCGATGTCCGCCGGCCGCGCCAGGCCGACCTGGGCATTGAGGTTGGCGCCGTCCATGTAGACCTGTCCCCCCTGCCGGTGGACCACCTCGCAGATCTCGCGGATACCTTCCTCGTACACACCGTGGGTCGACGGATACGTGATCATCAGGCAGGAAAGCCTGTCCCCGGCGGCATGGGCCTTGGCCTTGAGATCGTCGATATCGACGTTGCCATCGTCGTCGCACTCGACGATCACCACCTCCATCCCCGCCATCTGCGCCGACGCCGGGTTGGTGCCATGGGCCGACGACGGGATCAGGCACAAGGTGCGCTGGGGCTGGTGGCGGCTGCGGTGATAGCGGGTGATCGCCATCAACCCGGCGTATTCACCCTGGGCACCGGAGTTCGGCTGCATGCAGATGGCATCGAAACCGGTGATGGCGCATAACCAGCGTTCCAGCTCGTCGATCATCGCCTTGTAACCCTGGGCCTGGGCCTCTGGCACGAAGGGGTGCAACTGGGCGAACTGCGGCCAGGTGATGGGAATCATCTCGCTGGTGGCGTTGAGTTTCATGGTGCAGGAACCCAGCGGGATCATCGACTGGTTCAGCGCCAGGTCCTTGTTCTCCAGTTGCTTGAGGTAACGCAGCATCTCGGTTTCGCTGTGGTGCAGGTTGAACACCGGGTGCTCGAGCAAAGGTGTGCGGCGCACCAGAGCTGCGGGAATGCCTTCGGGCAGGGCCTTGTGGTCCAGCTCGGCGATGTCCAGGTCGTGGTCGACGCCGAGGAAGATGTCGAACAGGCGTAGCACCGTTTTTTCCGTGCAGGTCTCGTCGAGGCTGACGCCCAGGTGGCCACGGCCGAGGATGCGCAGGTTGATGTGCGCAGCCTCGGCGCTCTCGATGATGGCCGCCTGGGTGCCGCCCACGTCGAGGGTCAGCGTGTCGAAGAAGTGCGCATTCAGCCGCTTGATGCCCTTTGCCTCCAGCCCGGCGGCGAGGATGAAGGTCAGCCGGTGCACCCGCTGGGCGATCCGTCGCAGCCCCTCGGGGCCGTGGTAGACCGCGTAGAAACCAGCGATGTTGGCCAGCAGCACCTGGGCGGTGCAGATGTTCGAGTTGGCCTTCTCACGGCGGATATGCTGCTCGCGGGTCTGCAGGGCCATGCGCAGGGCGGTATTGCCACGGGCATCGCGGGACACGCCGATGATGCGCCCTGGCATGGCCCGCTTGAACTCGTCGCGACAGGCGAAATAGGCCGCGTGAGGGCCACCGTAGCCCATGGGCACGCCGAAGCGCTGGGTCGAGCCGAGCACCACGTCGGCACCCTGTTCGCCTGGCGGCGTGAGCACCACCAGGCTGAGGATATCCGCGGCGACACAGGCCAGGGCGTGTTGGCCGTGCAACTGGTCGATCAGAGGCCGCAAGTCGCGCACCTCGCCATGGGTGTCGGGGTATTGCAGCAAGGCGCCGAACACCGAGTGCTGGCCCAGGTTATCCACGGAGTCGACGATCAGTTCGAAGCCGAAACCCTCGGCGCGGGTGCGCAGCACCGAGAGCGTCTGCGGATGGCAGTGCTCGTCGGCGAAGAATGCGTTGCTCTTGCTCTTGGCCACGCGCCGGGCCAGGGCCATGGCCTCAGCGGCGGCCGTCGCCTCGTCGAGCAGCGAAGCGTTGGCCAGGGGCAGGCCGGTGAGGTCGATGACCATTTGCTGGAAGTTCAGCAGCGCCTCCAGACGCCCTTGGGCGATCTCCGGCTGGTAGGGCGTATAGGCGGTGTACCAGCCTGGGTTCTCCAGCACGTTGCGCAGGATGACGGTCGGCGTGACGGTACCGTGGTAGCCCATGCCGATCAGGCTGGTCCAGACCTGGTTCTGCCCGGCGTACTCGGCCAGCCTGGCCAGTGCTGCCTGTTCATCCAGGGCGGGCGGCAGGTCGAGAGGGCGATCGAAGCGAATGCCTGGCGGGACGGTCTGCTCGATCAGTTCGCTGCGGCTGGCGACGCCGAGGGCGTCGAGCATGGCCTTCTGCTCCGAGGCGTCAGGCCCCAGGTGACGATGCAGGAAGGGGTTGAGCTCTTGCAGTTGACTCAGGGATGGCGACTGGGACATGGCGACGCTCTCTTCCTAGACCAGGTCTCATGGAGACTTATAAGTCTAGGAAGGGATCGCCAATACCGTGGGAAAACTTACTCGCCTATGGCGGCTTTATAACCGGCGGCGTCCAGCAGGCTGTCAAGTTCAGCAGGATTGCTTGGCTTGAGCTTGAAGATCCAGGCACCGTAAGGGTCGTTGTTCAGCTCTTCGGGGCTGTCCGCCAGCGCTTCGTTCACGGCGATGACTTCGCCCCCCACCGGCGCGTAGATGTCCGACGCGGCCTTGACCGATTCGACGACGCCCGCGGCGTCGCCTGCGGCGAACACCTTGCCCACTTCCGCCAGCTCGACGAAGACCACGTCACCCAGGGCTTCCTGGGCATGGTCGCTGATACCTACGGTCACGCTGCCATCGCTTTCCAGGCGCGCCCACTCGTGGCTTTCGGCAAAACGCAGTTCGGCGGGGATATTGCTCATGTCTTGTATTCCTCGATTGGCTCAGCGGTCGGCCCGCCGGTAATTGTTCAGATCAGGATCTTGCCGTGGCGCACGAAGGTCGGCTTGACCACCCGCACCGGGTACCACTTGCCGCGGATCTCCACCTCGGCGCGATCGCCGGTGGCCATGGGCACGCGCGCCAGGGCGATGGACTTGCTCAGCGTAGGCGAGAAACTACCACTGGTGATCTCCCCTTCGCCAATCCCGGCCACCCGCACCACCTGGTGGGCACGCAGCACGCCGCGCTCCTCGAGCACCAGGCCAACCAGTTTCTCCTGCACGCCGTGCTCGATTTCCGCCAGCAGCCCGGTACGGCCGATGAAGTCGCGCCCGGCCGGCTCCCAGGCGACGCTCCAGCCCAGGTTGGACGTCAGCGGAGTATGGTTTTCGTCGATGTCCTGGCCGTAGAGGTTCATGCCGGCTTCCAGGCGCAGGGTGTCGCGGGCGCCCAGGCCGCTCGGCGCGATGCCGGCGCCGACCAGGTCGTTGAAGAAGGCCGGCGCCTGCTGGCCGGGGAAGATGATTTCCAGGCCGTCCTCGCCGGTGTAGCCGGTGCGGGCGATGAACCAGTCGCCCTCGGCGACGCCCTCGAACGGGCGCAGCTCGCGGATCAGCGCGGCGCGCGCGGCACTGAGCAGGTCGGCGACCTTTTCCCGCGCATGGGGGCCTTGGATAGCCAGGATGGCCAGCTCCGGCCGCTCCACGAACCCGACCGCGAAGCCGGCGCTCTGCGCCTGCAGCCAGGCCAGGACCTTGTCGCGGGTGGCGGCGTTGGCCACCAGCCGGTAGCCGCTTTCGGTACGGTAGGCGATCAGGTCGTCGATGACGCCACCCTGCGCGTTGAGCAGCGGGCTGTACAATGCCTTGCCGGGGCCGTCCAGGCGCGCTACGTCGTTGGCCAGCAGGTGCTGCAGCCAAGGGGTGGCGGCAACGCCATCGACGTCGATCACCGTCATGTGGGAGACATCGAAGACGCCGCAGTCGCTGCGCACCTGGTGGTGCTCCTCGACCTGCGAACCATAGTGCAGGGGCATGTCCCAACCGCCAAAATCGACCATCTTGGCGCCAAGCGCCAGGTGCAGGTCATACAGAGGCGTACGCTGTCCCATGGGTTTCTCCTTCCGGGCGTGGCGAAGCAGCGGTGGGGGGCGACGTCTGTCCGTCATCCGATCTTGTAAGGCCCGCTGCAGCGAATGCCGCGCATTGTAGCTGCAAGGGCGAAGCCTGGCACCCTCAGCGAGGGTGCCCCGGGCGCCGGGCCGAGCGGCGGATCAAGCCGATGACCGGCAACAGGCCGACCAGCACCAGGGTCAGCGCTGGCAACGAAGCCCGTGCCCACTCGCCTTCGCTGGTCATCTCGAAGACCCGGACTGCCAGCGTGTCCCAACCGAACGGACGCATCAGCAAGGTCGCCGGCATTTCCTTGAGCACGTCGACGAACACCAGCAAGGCGGCGCTCAGCGCACCGGGCACCAGCAGCGGTAGATACACCTTGAAAAACAATCTCGCCCCGCCGACGCCAAGGCTGCGCGATGCCTCCGGCAGCGAGGGACGGATACGCTCGAGGCTGCTTTCCAGTGGGCCGTAGGCCACGGCGATGAAACGCACCAGGTAGGCCAGCAGCAACGCCGAGAGGCCTCCCAGCAGCAGTGGCTTGCCGGCACCACCGAGCCACTTGGAGAGGGGCACCACCAGTTGGTTGTCGAGGTAACTGAAGGCCAACATGATCGACACCGCCAGTACCGAGCCGGGCAAGGCATAGCCCAGGTTGGCCAGGCCGACACCGGCCCGCACGCCACCGGTCGGCGCCTGGCGCCGGGCGAAAGCCAGCAGCAGGGCCACGCAGACGGTGATCAGCGCCGCCATGGCGCCCAGGTACAGGGTGTGCAGGACCAGCCCGACGTAACGCTCGTCGAAGTCGTGCCGGCCGCGCTGCCAGAACCACGCCAGCAGTTGCAGCAGCGGGATGACGAAGGCGCAGGCGAATACCAGCAGGCACCAGCCACTGGCCGCCAACGCCTTGAAGCCACGCAGGTGATAGAGCGCCTGGCCCCGGGGCCGCTCGTTGCCGATTCGGGTCGCACCACGGGCACGGCGCTCGCCATACAGCACCAGCATCACGGCCAGTAGCAGCAGGCTGGCCAGCTGGGCAGCGCTGGACAGGCTGAAGAAGCCGTACCAGGTCTTGTAGATGGCCGTGGTGAAGGTATCGAAGTTGAACACGGCCACGGCGCCGAAATCCGCCAGGGTCTCCATCAGCGCCAGGGCGATGCCGGCTCCGATGGCCGGACGCGCCATCGGCAAGGCCACCCGCCAGAACGCCTGCAGCGGCGACAGGCCCAGGACCCGCGCCGCTTCCATCAGGCCCTTGCCCTGGGCCAGGAAGGCGGTCCGCGCCAGCAGGTAGACATAGGGATAGAACACCAGCACCAGGACGATGATCACGCCACCGGTGGAGCGTACCCGCGGTAGCCGCATGGGCCCGAATACCTCGCGCAGCGCCGTCTGCACGGGGCCGGCGAAGTCGAGCAGGCCGACGAAAACGAACGCCAGCACATAGGCCGGGATGGCGAAGGGCAGCATGAGTGCCCAGTCCAGCCAGCGCCGTCCAGGGAACTCGCAGAGGCTGGTGAGCCAGGCCAGGCTCACGCCCAGCAAGGTCACGCCGATGCCCACGCCAAGCACCAGGGTGAGGGTGTTGTTCAGCAGCCGGGTCATCTGGGTGTCGAGCAGGTGCGACCAGATCTGCGTGTCGATCGATTGCCACGAGAGCACAAGGACGCTCAGGGGCAGGAGTACCAGGGCGGCGATGAGGAAGACCGGAAGGTACCAACGGCGTTGGGGGGCGTGGGACAAAGCTGAAATCTCGGTGACGTGGCGACCGCATCGCGGCGGTTCGGCGCCCCGGCAAGCCCGCGCCCAATAGGGGCCGAGTCGATCACACAATGTGATGTACCCGGCCATGTGGGAGCGGGCTTGTCGGGGCGCCGAACCGCCGCGAATCAGGGCCTGAATGGCCCCAAAGGATAAGGCCTGCCGCTTAGTTCCAGCCAGCCCGATCCATCAGGCGAATCGCCTCGGCCTGGCGCTTGCCAGCCACTTCGACCGGAATGCTGTCGGCCTTGAAGCTGCCCCAGGCGGCGACTTCATCGGAAGGCTTGACCTTCGGATTGGCCGGGAACTCCTGGTTGACGTCAGCGAACAGCTTCTGCGCGCGCTCGCCGGTCATCCACTCGACCAGTTTCTTCGCGGCCTCCGGATGCGGTGCGTGCTTGGTCAGGCCGATGCCCGACAGGTTCACGTGCACGCCACGGTCAGCCTGGTTGGGCCAGAACAGCTTGACCGGCAGGCTGGGTTTCTCCTTGTGCAGGCGGCCGTAGTAGTAGGTGTTGACGATGCCCACGTCGCACTGGCCGGCCTCGATGGCCTGGAGCACGGCGGTGTCGTCGGAGAACACGTCGGTGGAGAGGTTGTTGACCCAGCCCTTGATGATCTCTTCGGTCTTGGCCTCGCCGTGGTTCTCGATCAGGGTGGCGGTCAGCGACTGGTTGTAGACCTTCTTCGCGGTACGCAGGCACAGGCGGCCTTCCCACTGCTTGTCGGCCAGGGCCTCGTAGGTGCTCAGCTCCTCGGGCTTGACCCGCTCGGTGGAGTAGACGATGGTCCGCGCACGCAGGCTCAGGCCCGTCCAGTCATGGGACGAGGCACGGTATTGGGAGGGGATGTTCTGGTCGATGACGTCCGACTTGATCGGCTGCAGGATACCCATCTGCTCGGCCTGCCAGAGGTTGCCGGCATCCACGGTGAGCAGCAGGTCGGCGACGCCGTTCGCGCCCTCGGCCTTGATGCGCTGCATCAACGGGGCTTCCTTGTCGGTGATGAACTTGATCTTCACGCCGGTTTCGGCGGTGTAGGCGTCGAACACCGGCTTGATCAGCTCGTCGATGCGCGAGGAGTACACCACCACTTCGTCCGCCGCCTGAGCGGTGCCGCCGAACAGGGTCAGGGCCAGGGCGGCCAGTAGGGGCTTGCGGGGCAACATGGAAGGCACTCCTCGATGGGTTTAGAGGTACGAATGGTAGTGAATCCCATTTTTCCTCTCACCCGCATAGAGGTTACTGAATGTTGCAGCCCACCCATGACAGGCGAAACGAGATCGGAGAGGCGTCGAGGCCAGCTCTTTTTACTCAGTGCGACAGCATGACGGAAATTTCTGCATTGCTTGTAGGAAGCGTCTATTGCGCCGCATGCAGGGAAAAAGCCCCAGCCTGAGCTGCTAGGTTCCTTGGCTTGACCAAGCACAAGGAGCTGGCACATGCGTGTGAGTCTGGATGGCAAAGGGCAGGCGGTCGATGGCGACCTCACCACCACGGGCGCAACCTGTATCGGTACGGGCGCGGGTTATTTCTCCGGCGGACGCATGGTCCTTCGAGAGGGCGACGCCACGACACCCTGTCCGTTGTGTGGCGAGGTTGGCCGAATAGTCGAGGGGTACCCCTTCTTCATTTCCGATGGCCGACCCGTGGTGATGGACGGGGCATTGGTGGCCTGCGGGTGCCCTAGCGGGAGCAACCGTGTGGTGGCGCCGCTCTTCAGCCCGCCGCCGTCTCCGCAGGCCTCGCAGCAGGCCACGGCGCGAGCCAGTACGCCCCCTGCCCAAGCCTGGAACCCTGCGCTCGACGGCGCTTCGCGGCATTACGCCAGCGCGCTGCCCGGCACCCTCGAGCCCGGTTTCTACATCGTGCCACGCAGCATGTCCTTTTCCCAGGTGCTGCTTGAGCTGGCCGAGCATGACAACACCTTGCCGATCTCTCGGCTGCAAATGCTCAACCCCACGTTCGAGGAGGGGTTCAAGGCGGGAGAGATCTTCGTCATCGGCGACCCGGACAAGGGTGATGCCTGCACCCGTGAGGAAGCCCAGTTGATGGACGCCGCAGAGCGGGCGCGGGAAAAGCTGGCAATACTGGAGCTCGATGAAGCTGATTTCATGATGCGGCATCAGCCTGAAATCGCCGGTTTGCTCAACGGTGCCAGTCAGTCCATGGGCGTAGGCAAGGACATGCTGTCGCATGGACTGGCTCAGGTCAGGGAGACGCTAGTGAGCATCGAACGGCTGCACCAGCAGCAATTCGCCCAGCATGGTCACCTTCGCAGCAACGAGTTCTTCGCGGCTCGACAGCGCTTGCTAAAGCAGTTGGATGGCCAGTTGAAGGCGGCTTTTCTCAATAAGCAATTGAAACTGGGAAGTTACGAGAGGCTTCGGCGGGAGTTGGGCATTTCTACCAAGAGCCTGGTCCATCACTGGTCGAAGGCGGGCGGGCCGGGGCAGATACCGGGTTATGCGACACATCTGGACGAAGTTTCCAGAGCCGCGAAGTACCTCAAGTACGGCGGCAATATAGCCATTGGATTGGGCGGCACCGCTTCATATTTGAAAGTGCAAGACGTCTGTCGTGCAGGGGAAACGGAAGAGTGTAAGCGGATTCGACTGACCGAGGCAGGTAACTTCACTGGAGGACTCGGGGGTGGGGCACTCGGCGCTGAGCTTGGCGTACTGGCCACTGCCGGCCTATGTGGCGTGTTCTCAGTTGCAACTAGCGGCTTCGGAGCTCCGGTATGCGGCATCGTACTGGTCGGCGGTGGTTCATTGGCCGGAGGACTGATTGGGAATGAGCTTGGCGAGTTGGCCGGTGAATGGATCTATGAGTTCAGTCATGATTGACTTTAACGGCTGGCCGCTCCCGGTGCAGCTTGTTTTCCTTATAGGCCCCCTCGCCACAGGTTTGCTTGGTGTCGCTATCAAACTCCAAGTCGCATGCACTCATGAGTTTCACATCATGCTTGGAGTCATTAAGAGTAGTCCATGGCTTGAACAGCAAAAACGATCTTGGGGTACATCCAGTGTCAGGTCCCGCTGGATGCTCGTTTGTTGTGTTTGCGGTCTGCTCTTGTTCGCAGGCCTTCATATACGAAAAGGGCTGTTGGATGCTGATGAGCTGCGCCACTTTCCCGCAAAGCTAAAGAGAAAATTGTTGATCTCTTCGTGGCTAACCGTGGCTGGATCAGCTTGGATGGTGACCAGCTTTATATTGGTGAAGCTGAGCAAGGCATGACGCTCAAGCTTATGGATACGGAGTCCTATCTCCGTCCCGTGTTTCCATATCACGCTTGAGGATGTTCATTCGCTGAGGACTTGGACGTTTTCCCTCAGCCCTTGAAACTTCGCGCTCACGCAGGGCGCCTGCTGATGTATACAGGCCTAGCCTTGTGCGCGCTCTTCTATGTTGTGTTCCACTTCACGGCTCCCGCCTCTTGAACGGCATCCCAAAGCCCCTGTCATACACCCATGCTCCAGAATGGATCTGTTCGCGGACAAGAGCCGCCATTTGGGGCCGCTTCGCCGGCAAGCCAGTCCCACATGGTCGTGCAGCCGGCATCATTCGTGATCGACTCGGACCCTGTGGGGGCCGGCTTGCCGGCGATGGGCTGCAAAGCAGCCCCAAGACGACATAGCACCGCTTGACTGACGGCCATTGGGACGTGCCCGAGAATGGCCTCAGGCTTTCGCCAGCTCCGGCAAGTCGCCCGACAACCCCAGCGCCTGGCGCACGAACAGCGCCTTGGCCTCTGGCATCTGCTCGACCAGCTTCAGCCCGCTGTTACGCAACCAGCGCAATGGCAGTGGGTTGGCCTGGAACAGCCGTTCGAACCCTTCCATCGCCGCCATCAGCGCCAAGTTGTGTGGCATGCGGCGGCGCTCGAAACGGCTCAGCACCTTCACATCGGCCAGGCGTTCACCACGCTCGCAGGCGTGCTCCAGTTCTTCGGCCAGCACCGCGGCATCGAGAAACCCCAGGTTGACGCCCTGCCCGGCCAGCGGATGGATGGTATGGGCCGCATCGCCGATCAGCGCCAGGCCCTCGTCGACATAGCGCTTGGCGTGCCGCTGGCGCAATGGCACGCACAGTCGAGGGTCAGCCTGCAGGACCTGGCCCAGGCGGCCTTCGAAGGCCCGTTCCAGGGCCTGGCAGAAGGCCTGGTCATCCAGTGCCATGAGCTGCTCGGCCTGCTCCGGAGTGGTCGACCAGACGATCGAGCACCACGCCTGCCCGCCATCACGGGCCAGCGGCAGGAACGCCAGCGGCCCCTCGTCGGTGAAGCGCTGCCAGGCCGTGGCCCGGTGCGCCTCACTGCAGCGCACGCTGGTGACGATGGCGTGGTGCAGGTAATCCCATTCGCGTGTCTGGCAGCCGGCCAGGCGGCGCACCGCGGAGTTGGCGCCATCGGCAGCCACCACCAGCGTCGAGCGCAGGCGCCGGCCGTCGGCCAGGGTCAGCAGCCACTCGTCGCCGGAGCGGCGCATCTGTTCCAGGCGGGCGTTGGGCAACAGGCCGACGTCGCTGTCGTGCAGGCGCTCCAACAGACCATCCTGCACCACCCGATTCTCGACGATATGGCCCAGCACCGGAGCATGCACGCTACCCGCCGAGAAATGGATCTGGCCGGTGCCACTGCCGTCCCACACCCGCATGTCCGTATAGGGCGAAGCGCGTCGCCCGGCAATGCCTTCCCAGGCGCCCAGACGCTCGAGGATGCGCTGGCTGGCCGCCGACAGGGCGCTGACCCGCGGTTCGAACGGCGCCTCGGCGTCGAAGGGCCTGACCGACAGCGGGCTGCCGTCGAGCAGGAGAATCTCCAGGCCGCTATGGCGCAACGCCAGGGCCAGGGCGCTGCCGACCATACCGGCACCGACAATCAACAGATCTGCGCGCATTTCCATGCCTTAGGCGTGCCTCGCTTGCGGCTTGAGCCGCACGTAAAGGGTTTTATCGACCCGCGCCACCAGCTCGCCAGTGCCGTCGCGGATATCGACCTGCAAACGGGGCAGGTATTTCTTGCCGCTGGCGGTCTGCTGGCGGATCTCCTCCAGCAACGCATCGTCGACGTGGAACTCGGCGAACACCGGGCCCTTGCCCGGCGTGATGAAATCGATGCTGGCGGCCTTGTCCCAGACGATGTATTCGCGCCCCAGGCGCTCGATCAGCAGCAGCATGTAGAACGGATCGACCATCGAGTACAGGCTGCCGCCGAACTGGGTACCGACGTAGTTGCGGTTCCAACGGGTCAGGTTCATGCGCACCTTGATGCTGCGCATGTCCGGGCTGATGTGCTGCACACGGATGCCGGCACCCAGGTAGGGCGGGTAGAGGTTGAGCAGCCACCGCAGCATGCGAGCCTTGCGGGCGAGCCTGTGCGAATCGCTCATGCCCTGCCCCGCAGGTCTGGACGGGTGCCCAGGCCCATGGCCTGACGGGCGAACCAGCTTTTCGCCGGCGGCAGCAGGTCGAGGCCGAGCAGGCCGATGTTGCGCCCGGCCGCCAGCAACGGTTGGCTGCTGCCGAACAGGCGAGTGACCTGGTCGGAGAAGCCGATGGTCAGGGCCTGGTCCAGGCGCTGGCGCTGGTGATAGGCCTGCAGGGTGGCCAGGTCACCTGGCAGCGCAGGGCCATCCAGCAGGGCATCGGCCAGGGACTGCACGTCGCGCAGGGACAGGTTGAAGCCCTGCCCGGCGATCGGGTGCAGGCTGTGGGCGGCGTTGCCCAACACCACCAGGTGAGGGCGCACCTGCTCTTCGGCCTCGACCAGCGCCAACGGGTACAGGTGGCGCACGCCGACCTGGCGCAGGGCGCCCAGGCGGTAACCGAAGGCGTCCTGCAGCTCACGCAGGAAGCTACGTTCATCGGTCTCCACCAGACGCTGGGCGTCCATCCCCTGGCGTGTCCAGACCAGCGCGCAACGGTTTTCCGGCAGCGGCAGCAGGGCCATCGGGCCCTGCTCGGTGAAGCGCTCGAACGCCTGGCCACCATGGGCCTCGCCAGGGGTGATGTTGGCGATCAACGCACTCTGGTCGTAGGGGATGCGGCGCACATGGATACCCAGTTGCTCGCGCAGGCCGGAGCGACCACCGTCGGCCAACACTGCAAGGTCGCACTCCAGGTGAGTGTCGTCGTCCAGTTGCAGGCGGTAGCCGCCGGCGATGGCCTGCATGGCCTTGACCTCGGCGGGGCAGCGCCAGCTGACCACCTCGGTGTCCAGGGCCTGCCACAGGCACTGGCCGAGCCAGGCGTTCTCCACCACGTAGCCAAGCGCCGGCACGCCTTCTTCGCGGGCATCCAGTCGGGTAGCGCCGAAGCGGCCACGGTCGGACACCTGGATCTGGCTGATCGGCTCGGCACGCTGGCTGATGACCGGCCACAGGCCGAGCTGCTGGTAGATCTGCTGGGTGCCGAACGACAGCGCCGAAGAGCGCGCGTCGTAGCTGGGTTGGAAACTGTGGCCGGGGGCGAAGGGTTCGATCAGCAGGAGTTTCCAGCCCCGAGCCTTGGCCCCGGCCTGCAGGGCCAGGGCCAGGCTGGCACCGACCAGGCCACCGCCGATGATCGCCAGGTTGACCCGGCTCATGCCACGTCCCTGCGTGCGTCAGCCATCAGCGCCTCGATCTCGGCGACGGTCTTGGGGACGCCCGTGGTCAGAATTTCACAGCCTTGCCTGGTCACTACCACGTCGTCCTCGATCCTTACGCCGATGCCGCGCCATTTCTTCGCGACGTTCTGGTTGTCGGGGGCAATGTAGATGCCCGGCTCGACGGTCAGCGCCATGCCCGGCTCGAGCACTCGCCACTGGCCGCCGACTTTGTAGTCGCCCACGTCATGCACATCCATGCCCAGCCAGTGCCCGGCGCGGTGCATGTAGAAGGCGCGGTAGGCCTCGCTGTCGATCAGCGCCTGCACCTCGCCCTTGAGCAACCCCAGCGCCACAAGGCCCTCGGTGATGACCCGCACGGTCGCCTCGTGGGCGTGGTTCCAGTGCTTGCCTGGCGCGATCTCGGCGAACGCGGCCTCCTGGGCCTTGAGCACCAGCTCATAGATGGCCTTCTGCTCCGGCGAGAAGCGCCCACTGACCGGGAAGGTGCGGGTGATGTCGCTGGCGTAGCAGTCGATCTCGCAGCCGGCATCGATCAGTACCAGGTCGCCGTCCTTGAGCGGGGCGTCGTTCTGCTGGTAATGCAGGATGCAGGCGTTACGCCCGGCGGCGACGATCGAACCATAGGCCGGCATCTTCGCCCCGCCCTTGCGGAACACGTAGTCCAGCTCGGCTTCCAGGCTGTATTCGTGCAGCCCCGCGCGGCAGGCCTGCATGGCCCGCACATGGGCCTGCGCGGAAATCGCCGCAGCGGTGCGCATCACCTTCACTTCCGCTGCCGATTTATACAGGCGCATGTCGTGCAGCAGATGATCCAGGGCAACGTATTCGTTCGGCGGCTGGGCACCGAGGCGCGCCTTGGAGCGGATCACATTGATCCACTCCATGAGCCGGCGGTCGAACTCGGGGTTGCTGCCCATGGCCGTATAGACCCGGTCGCGTCCCTCGATCAGGCCCGGCAGGATCTCGTCGATATCGGTGATCGGGAAGGCATCGTCGGCGCCGTAGTCGCGCACCGCGCCCTCCTGGCCGGCCCGCAGGCCGTCCCACAGCTCGCGCTCGGGGTTGCGCTCGCGGCAGAACAGCACGTACTCGCCGTGTTCACGGCCCGGGATCAGGGCGATCACCGCCTCGGGCTCGGGAAAACCGCTGAGGTACTGGAAATCGCTGTCCTGGCGGTACACGTGCTCGACGTCGCGGTTGCGGATGGCGACTGCAGCGGCCGGCAGGATGGCGATGCTGTTGGGGACCATCTGCGCCATCAGCGCCTTGCGCCGACGGGCATACTCGGCCTTCGGGATGTGGCTCATGGGCAGGACTACCCCCAGGTGTCAGTGCAGCGATGGCTTGGGCGCGGGTGCGGCCGGCTTGGCCAGCTCCGTATACAGCAGCAAGGGCGCCACGCGCAGGTACTCCATGACTTCCATGTAATCGCTCTCGCCGTCCTCGGACTCCTCGAGGGCATCCTGGACCTGGGAGATGGCCACCAGGTCCTGCAGCACTTCCTTGGCCTCGCCGGAGAGTTCCTTGCCGCCGGCATTCAGGCCGAAGCCGGTGATGAAGCCCTGGCACCACTGGCCCAGGGCCGCGGCGCGCTCGGCCAGCGGTGCCTCGTCGCCGGGCAGCAGCAGGACCAGGGTGATGTCCTCGCCGGTCAGCTCGGCCTTGACCATTTCCTGCAGGCCGATCAGGGCGTTGCGCACGGCGTCCTCGGCATCGTTCTCCAGCAGGCCGGCGGCGTCGGCCAGCCAGGCGTCGGCATCGAACCCTGCGCCGGCACAGCTGCGGCCGATCAGCAGGCCGTGCAGCTCGGCCGGGGAAACAGGATGGCCATTGCTGGCGAGCAGCGTGGCGAAGGCGGTGTAGGGCGATTGGGTATTGGGCATGGGCAGCTAGGCGCCAGACGGCGCAATGACTAGAATGAAGACCTTGTATCCTAGCACCGGCAGGCGCGCCAAGACCATCGGCACTGGCCGCCGCGGCCCAGGGAGAGGCATGATCGCCTGGTGAGTCCACGATGGAGCGAATCGAGTGCAACCCACGCAAGAGAACGACCTGCAAGCGCTGATGAGCCGATTCGAGTTGCTGATCGAGCGTGTCGAGCAACTAAAACGGCAAAATGCACTCCTACTAGCTCAGGAAAAATCCTGGCGCGAGGAGCGCGCCCACCTCATCGAAAAGAACGAGATCGCGAAGCGCAAGGTCGAATCGATGATCCTGCGCCTCAAGGCCCTGGAGCAAGACTCATGAGTTCAAGCAATAGCGTCACCGTCCAGATCCTCGACAAGGAATATTCGATCATCTGCCCGCCCGAGGAACGCAACAACCTGGTCAGCGCCGCGCGCTACCTGGACGGCAAGATGCGCGAGATCCGCAGCAGCGGCAAGGTGATCGGTGCCGACCGCATCGCGGTCATGGCGGCGCTGAACATCACCCACGAACTGCTGCACCGCCAGGAGCGCCCGGACGTGGCCGGCAACGGCACCACCCGCGAGCAGGTACGCGACCTGCTGGAGCGGGTCGACCAGGCACTGTCCGACGACGCGGATACCAAAATCGGCTGAGATTGGTATACTGGCGCCACTCCCTGGGGGATGCGCCAGTCGGTTATGTCCCTGAGCCGATACGCACAACCACGGGGGTTGCACGCTGGGGCAGGTGTGCATGTCCGCTCGACGGAAAGCCTTAACGCCCCCTGCAATCTCCACCTTGAACTTTCGGGTTCAAGGGCTACACCGACAGCGGTTCCATCGGGGAGCCTGAATTCCGCCTTGCCCGCCTTCCCGGCGGGCAATTCGTCTGGCCGCAGCGGCGGCCGGCACCTCTGGGAACGCCTGTGCCATGACCGACACCGCGCCGCTCACCCGCCCTCAACTCCGTCGCCTGCTCCGTAATGCCCGCCGCGCTCTCACCCCGGCCCAACAGCGCCAGGCCTCCCTTGGCCTGTACCGCCAACTGGCCCAGCATCCACTGTTCCGCCGTGCCCGGCACATCGCCCTGTACCTACCCAACGACGGCGAGATCGACCCGCGCCTGTTGCTGCGCGAGGCCCAGCGGCGCGGCAAGCGTACCTACCTTCCGGTGCTGCACGCCTGGCCGCGCACGCGCATGGTGTTCCAGCGTTTCGAGCGTGGAGAAAAACTGCGCCCCAACCGCTTCCGCATCCCCGAGCCGCTGACCGATCGCAAGCGCCAACGACCGATCTGGTCACTGGACCTGATCCTGCTACCCTTGGTGGGCTTCGACGAAGTAGGCGGCCGGCTGGGCATGGGCGGTGGCTTCTACGACCGCAGCCTGGCCTATCAGGCGCGGCGCAAGGCGTGGAAGAAACCGTTGCTGCTGGGGCTGGCCCATGAATGCCAGAAGGTCGAGCGGCTGGCCCAGGCCAGTTGGGATGTGCCGCTCAAGGGAACGGTCTCGGACCGTGGCTGGTACCTGGCGCCGAACTGAGCGGCGCCAGCGAAGGGGGTCAGCGTTGCTGCTGGGCGGGATCGACCGGCATCTGGTAGGCAGCGTCCATCTTGCGCTCCCAGAAACTCTGCGCATAACCGGTGGTGACGACACCCAGGCCGAAGATGAAGACCAGGATCCAGAGCAAATCCGGTTTGCGTTGGTTCATCGATGAATGCCCCCCTAAGGCAAACTGTTCAGGCTCGGCAACCTTCTTGGTGTTGCCGGAGCGTCTAGCTTTAAAATCGGCGCATTTTCCGACAACGTGCGACGACACGCAAACGTTGACGCCAACCGACCGTCGGTTTAGTGGGCCAGGTTATTTCAAATTTTGTCAGGAGCAGCATCCATGGCCTATTGGCTGATGAAATCCGAGCCCGACGAGCTCTCCATCGACGCCTTGGCACGCCTCGGGCAGGCACGCTGGGACGGGGTGCGCAACTACCAGGCGCGCAATTTCCTGCGGGCCATGAGCATAGGCGACGAGTTCTTCTTCTACCACTCCAGTTGCCCGCAACCGGGTATCGCCGGCATCGCCCGGATCATCGCCGCGGCCTACCCCGACCCCACCGCGCTCGACCCGCAGAGCCCCTACTTCGATGCCAAGGCCAGTGCCGACAAGAACCCCTGGAGCGCAGTGGACGTGGCCCACGTGAAGACATTCGGCCAGGTTCTGGGCCTGGGCCTGCTCAAGCAACAGGCCGCCCTGGCCGAACTGCCGCTGGTACAAAAAGGCAGCCGCCTGTCGGTGATGCCGGTCACCCCACAGCAGTGGGCGGCCATCCTCGCGCTGGGCTGAACCTGCGACTATCGTCAGTGGCTTGACCAACATCAAGGCGCACGGCGCGGCCCTGCGTCACTATCGGGTGTGCAATACAGCAGGGACGCAGCCTCGATGAGCCGATACGCACCGAAACTCTTTGCCACTGCCCTGCTCGCCCTGTTGCTGGCGGCGGGCGGCCTGGGTTACTGGAAATCCCTGCACGATCGCCTGCCCGAAGGCGTGAGCATGGGCAACGGCCGCCTCGAGGCCACCGAAGTGCAGATCGCCAGCAAGGTCCCGGGGCGCCTGGCCGAAGTGCTGGTCGATGAAGGCGACAGGGTGACCCGCGGCCAACTGCTGGCACGCATCGATACCCGCACGCTGGAGGCCCAGCGCAGCCAGGCCGAGGCCGAAGTGCTGCGGGCGCGGGAGAACCATGCCGCCGCCGTGGCCAACGTGCAGTTGCGCCAGAGCGAGCGGTTGCTGGCCAGCCAGGAGCTCAAGCGGGTCCGTGAGATCTACCAGCGCAAGTTCGCCAGCCAGCAACTACTCGACCAGCAGCAGGCCCGCTACGACACCGCCAACGCCGCAGTCGTCGCCGCCCGCGCCCAGCTGGCGGCGATCAAGGCCGCCATCGGTGCCGCCGAGGCCCAGGTGGCACAGCTCACCAGCGAAATCGACGACAGCAGCCTGCGCGCGCCCATCGACGGCATCATCCAGTTGCGCCTGGCCGAGCCCGGCGAAGTGCTGGGCGCCGGCGGCCGCGTGCTGATGCTGATCGACCCGAGCGACCAGTACATGAACCTCTACCTGCCCGCCTCCACCACCGGTCGCCTGACCGTCGGCGACCCGGCGCGAATCGTGCTCGATGCTCTGCCGGGGCAAGCCTTGCCGGCGAAGGTAGCGTTCGTCGCGGCCAAGGCGCAGTTCACCCCCAAGCAGGTGGAAACCCGTGACGAGCGCCAAAAGCTGGTGTTTCGGGTCAAGCTGCGCCTGACCGAGCCCAGCGCCGTGCCCCAGGCCAAGCCAGGCATGCCGGGCGCCGGCTACGTGCGCACGGCCGACGTGAACTGGCCGGCCGACCTGCAATGAGTGCTCCGGCGCTGGTGGCCGAGGGCATCAGCCACCGCTACGGCGACCTGGTCGCCTTGCAAACCCTGGGTTTCAGCCTACCGGCCGGCACCCGCTGTGGCCTGATCGGCCCAGACGGTGCCGGCAAGTCCACGCTGCTAGGGCTGATCGCCGGGGTCAAGCGCCTGCAGCAGGGCGAGTTGCAGGTGCTGGGCGGCCCGATCCGCCGACGTCGCCACCGCAACCAGCTCTATCCACGGGTCGCCTTCATGCCCCAGGGCCTGGGCAACAACCTGTACCCGGAGCTGTCGATCCGCGAGAACATCCGCTTTTTCGCCACCCTCTTCGGCCTGGGCCGCGCCCAGCGCGAACAACGCATGGCCAACCTGCTGCGCGCCACCGACCTGGAGCGCTTCGCCGATCGCCCGGCGGGCAAGTTGTCCGGCGGCATGAAGCAGAAGCTCGGCCTGTGCTGCGCGCTGATCCACGAGCCCGACCTGCTGATCCTCGACGAACCGACCACCGGCGTCGACCCGCTGTCCCGCCGGCGCTTCTGGGAGCTGGTCGAGCAGGTCCGCGCGCAGCGCCCGCAGCTGACCCTGATGGTGGCCACGGCCTATATGGAGGAAGCCGAGCAGTTCGAACATTGCCTGATGCTCGACGGCGGTCGCCTGCTGGCCGCCGGCCCCAGCCGCGAACTGGCCGCGGTGACCGCCAGCGGCAAGCTGGACGATGCCTTCACCTATTTCCAGGACGGCAAAGGCGAGACGGCCGAGCCCTTGAGCATTCCGCCCCGCCAGGCGGACGATGGGCCGGTCGCCATCGAAGCCCACGGCCTGACCCTGCGCTTCGGCGACTTCACCGCCGTGGACAAGGTCAGCTTCGCTATCGGCCGTGGCGAGATCTTCGGCTTCCTCGGCTCCAACGGCTGCGGCAAGACCACCACCATGAAGGTGCTCACCGGCCTGATGCCGGCCAGCGAAGGCAGCGCCAACCTGCTCGGCCGGCCGGTGGACGCCCGCGACCTGGCCACCCGCAAGCGGGTCGGCTTCATGTCCCAGGCCTTTTCCCTGTATGGCGAGCTGAGCGCCCGACAAAACCTCGAGCTGCACGCCCGCCTGTTCGACCTGCCCAAGGCCGACAGCACCCCGCGCATCGCCGAACTGCTACAGCGCTTCGGCCTGCAGGCCATCGCCGACCAGCCCTCCGGCGCCCTGCCCCTGGGCCTGCGCCAGCGCCTGTCGCTGGCGGTGGCGGTGCTGCACCGGCCCGAGGTGCTGATCCTCGACGAACCGACCTCCGGCGTCGATCCGGCCGCCCGCGATGACTTCTGGCGGTTGCTGGTCGAGCTGTCGCGAGAGCAGGACGTGACTATCTTCCTGTCCACCCACTTCATGAACGAAGCCCTGCGCTGCGACCGTATCTCGCTGATGCACGCCGGCCGGGTCCTGGCCTGCGACACGCCTGCCACCTTGCAGGCGCAGTTCGCCGGCGCGACGCTGGAGGACGCCTTCGTCCGCTGCCTGGAGCAGGCCCAGGAACAAGGCCAGCAGGCATCGACCAATGCCACCCTGGAGCAGGCCGAGGACGCCACACGCCCGTTGCGCCAGGGCTTCAGCCTGCGCCGGCTGCTGGCGGTGGCCAGCCGCGAGGGCAAGGAACTGCTGCGCGACAAGGTCCGCCTGGCCTTCGCCTTGCTGGGTGCGCTGTTCATGATGGTGATCTTCGGCTACGGCATTTCCCTGGATGTGGAAAACCTTGCCTTCGCCGTCTATGACCAGGACCAGAGCCCGCAGAGCCGCGCCTACCTGGAAGCGTTTCGCGGCTCGCGCTACTTCGCCGAGCAGGCGCCGATCCGCGATGCCACCCAATTGCACCAACGCCTGCAGCGCTCGGAGATCAAGCTCGCCCTGGAGATCCCACCCGGCTTCGGCCGCGACCTGCATGCCGGCCGCCAGCCGGTGGTGGCAGCCTGGCTCGACGGTGGCATGCCGTTTCGCGCCGAGACCAGCCGCAACTACGTGGAGGCGGTGCACCAGGCCAACCTCGAGCAACTCGCTGCGCTGAGCTCACAACCGCAGCCTCGGCAGGCGCCGGTCAGGCTGGAGACACGCTTTCGCTACAACCAGGACGTGGTCAGCGTGAACGCCATCGGCCCTGGCGTCATGGCGCTGATCCTGGCGTTCATCCCGGCCATGCTCACGGCCCTGGGCATCGTCCGGGAAAAGGAACTGGGCTCGATCACCAACTTCTACGCCACGCCCCTGACTCGCCTGGAGTTCCTGCTCGGCAAGCAGGCCCCCTACCTGGCGGTGAGCCTGGTCAACCTGGCGCTGCTGGTGGCGATGAACCGCTGGCTGTTCAGCGTACCGCTCAAGGGCAGCCTGCCGGCCCTGGCCTGCGGCGGTTTCCTGTACCTGCTGGCGACCACCAGCCTGGGTCTGCTGATCTCGGCCTTCACCCGCACGCAGATCGCAGCGATCCTCGGCACCATGATCATCACCAGCCTGCCGACCATCCAGTTCTCCGGGCTGATCGTGCCGCGCTCGTCGCTCGATGGCGCCGCGGCGCTGATGGGCCAGTTGTTCCCGGCCGGCTACTTCCTCGACATTGCCGTCGGCACCTTCACCAAGGCCCTCGGCCTGCGCGAGCTATGGCCACAGTGCCTGGCCCTGCTGGGCTTCTTCGTCGCCTTCAGCGGCCTGAGCCTGGCCATGCTGAAGAAGCAGGAAGCCTGACATGCACCGCCTGCACCATACCCTGCGCCTGGGCCTGAAGGAGCTGACCAGCCTGCGCCACGACAGCGTGCTGCTGCTGTTTCTGCTGTACGCCTTCAGCGTGGCGATCTACATGCCGGCGGCCGGCTCGGTGATCGGCGTGCACAACGCCAGCGTGGCGGTGGTCGACGAGGATCGCAGCCAGGTCTCGCGCAAACTGGCCGAATCGCTGCAACCGCCCGAGTTCCAGCCCGCCGTGCCACTGGCCCTGGACCGCCTCGACCAGGCCATGGACAGCGGCCAGTACACCTTCGTGATCAACGTGCCGGTGAACTTCCAGGGCGATCTGCTGGCCGGGCGCTCGCCCGAGCTGCAGATCAACGTCGATGCCACGGCCATGAGCCAGGCGTTCATGGGGGCGGGCTACATCGGCCGGATCTTCGAGCGCGAACTGCTCGACTACGCCGGCGGCACCGCCGCAGCCAGCCCGGCGACGATCAGCCCGCGGGCGCTGTTCAATCCCAACCTGGAAGGTGGCTGGTTCCTGGCGGTGATCCAGATCGTCAACAACATCACCATCCTGGCCATCATCCTCACCGGCACCGCACTGCTGCGCGAGCGCGAACATGGCACCCTGGACCACCTGCTGGTGCTGCCGCTGACAGCGCTGGAAATCATGCTGGCGAAGATCGGCAGCAACGCCCTGGTGGTCGTGCTGTGCACCTGGGTATCGCTCGAGGTGGTAGTCAAGGGGGCGCTGGGCGTGCCGCTGGCCGGGTCCATGGGCCTGTTCCTGGGCGTGACCGCCCTGTACCTGTTCGCCAGCACGGCACTGGGCATTTTCCTCGCCACCCTGGCGCGCTCGACCCCGCAGTTCGGCCTGCTGGCGATCCCGGTGATCATCCCGATGCTGCTGCTCTCCGGCGGCAGCACACCGCTGGATAGCATGCCGCAGTGGCTACAGTGGGTCATGCAGGGCTCGCCCTCGACCCACTTCGTCAGCCTCGGCGCGGCAATCCTGTTCCGCGATGCCGGGTTTGCGGTGGTGTGGCCGGATGTCCTGGCCCTGGCTGTGATCGGCCTGGTGTTCTTCAGCGTGGCCCTGGCGCGCTTTCGCCGCAGCCTGACCTCCTGATCACTGCACGATCAGGTTGTTGAACAGCAGGTCCTCGACGATCGGCTTGCCCTCCTCGGCCTCCATGACCTGCTGGACCTGCCTGAGCGCTTCCTGGCGCAGCTGCTCCTTGGCCTCGACGCTGTTCATGTTGTCCACGCCCTGCTGGGTGAACAACGCCACCAGTTGGTTGCGGATCAGCGGCTCGTGGTGCTTGACCGCCGCCGCTGCGGCATCGCCGGACACGCGCAGGGCCACATCGGCCTTGTACACACGCAGCCTGGGGCTGCCGTCGAGGGCGTAGTTGCCGACGAAGGGCGGGCTCAGGCTGATATAGGAAACCTTGGGCTGCCCATCCTTGGCGTCCTCGGCCAGGGCCGCAGCTGGCAGCAGCAAGGCCAGCACCATCAAGATCCACGCTTTCACGAATTCGCTCCTCAATACAGTTGGCGCCAGCTTACCCAGCACATCGTCCAAACCCAAGCCGCTGCTTGGCAGCCCTGGCCCCCGGCTCATGCTTGCCCTTCAGGTCAATGTCGAACCGATGCGGGGCTTATGTCGGCCCATCAGGGCGGGCCATGCTCGTTGACCGGGCACCTGCCCCTCCTACACTTATCGGCCACCACACGCAAAGGAATAGCCCCGATGAAAGCCGTATTGTGCAAAACCCTGGGCCCGGCGCGGGACCTGGCCCTGGAAGAGGTGGCGAGCCCGGAGCCGAAGAGGAACGAAGTCCTCCTCGACGTGCACGCCGCCGGGGTCAACTTTCCCGATACCCTGATCATCGAAGGCAAGTACCAGTTCCAGCCACCCCTGCCGTTCTCGCCGGGTGGCGAGGCCGCCGGAGTGGTCGCCGCCGTGGGCGAGAAGGCCGGCGCCTTCAAGGTTGGCGACCGGGTCATGGCCCTGACCGGCTGGGGCGCCTTCGCCGAACAGGTGGCCGTGCCCTTCTACAATGTGCTGCCCATTCCCGAGGGCATGGACTTCACCACCGCCGCCGCCTTCGGCATGACCTACGGCACTTCGATGCATGCGCTGAAACAACGCGGCCAGCTCAAGGCCGGCGAGACCCTGCTGGTGCTCGGCGCCTCCGGTGGCGTCGGCCTGGCGGCAGTGGAAATCGGCAAGGCCATGGGTGCGCGGGTGATCGCCGCCGCCAGCAGTGCCGAAAAGCTCGCCGTGGCCAAGGCCGCTGGCGCCGACGAGCTGATCGACTATGGCCAGGCGAGCCTCAAGGACGAGATCAAGCGCCTGACCGGCGGCCAGGGCGTGGACGTGATCTACGACCCGGTCGGTGGCGAGCTGTTCGACCAAGCCGTGCGCGGCCTGGCCTGGAACGGCCGGCTGCTGGTGGTGGGGTTTGCCAGCGGGACCATTCCGCATTTGCCGGTGAACCTGGCGCTGCTCAAGGGGGCTTCGGTGGTGGGGGTGTTCTGGGGGGCCTTCGCCCAGCGCCAGCCCGAGGACAATGCTGCCAACTTCCGCCAGTTGTTCGCCTGGCATGCCGAGGGCAAGCTCAAGCCACTGGTGTCGCAGACCTATCCGCTGGCCGAGGCCGGAACGGCCATCGAGCGGCTGGGGCAACGGCAGGCGGTGGGCAAGCTGGTGGTATTGACCCGCTGAGCGCTGGGGCCTTCAGTTGTCGGCGACGGGCCGCAAAGCGGCCTGTCAGACCTCGCGCAGGTTATGGCAGCGTCGAAACCGCGCCTCTAGGTTGCGATCCGGCATCTGGTGGTGGCGCAAGGCGTTCAAGGTCTGCTCGACATACTCGCGGGTACTGCCGAAGCGGCCCTTGGCACTGGCCAGGATCTGGCTGAACAGGGTATCCGGCAGATTACCGGCATAGCACGGCAGATGCCGCTCCAGGACAAAGCCCAGGGCCTGGACCTTGCTGCCATCGCCCAGCCGGCAATTGAGCCAATGAGGCCGATACGCGGGGTAGGGCATCTCCCGTTGCCACAGGGCCAGCAACGAGTCCTCCAGGCCGTTCTCGTCCAGGCGGTAGGCGAACCCGCTGCACGAGCCGCCACGGTCGAGTCCGAACACCAACCCTGGGCACTCCGGCGTGCCGCGATGTTCGTGCGACCACAGGTACAGGCCGCGATGATAGCCATGCACCCGGGGTCGCTGGCGTTCGACCGCATTGCATTCCGGCCGCCAGATCAGCGAACCATAGGCGAACAACCACACCGGGCCGCCTTCGTGGCGCGCCATGGTCATTCTCATGGAGTTGAGCAATTGCTCGCGGGTCAGTTGCTGGCCGAAATCGAGCGACGGTGGATAGGTGATCTGCCAGGGTGAACTTTCAAGTGCCGACATGCGCTGCCGCCATTATTCAACGTGAACTATCGAAATGCTGCCCTGCAACTCCTGGACATTCAGAAAGCCATGTTTCGCGGCATGCCGGCTCTCGCCCGGATGCGGGCGAGCCTGGCGCCATGGGAGCTGCGTCGAGAACTGGTCTGTAACGTAAGACAGACGCCATCGACACTTCAAGCCCTCGCCACAAGTTTAGTGCACACTTCCGACCATTGGTGCCGATTGTTTCGAGCCACGTGAAAGTTATTAACCCGCGCAGCAACAATAAGCGGCTTATACTCTTCGCTGGCAACTTTGGTTATTAAGCACGGCACGCCATTGCGGCGAGCCGTTCATCTTCAACCGCGCGGCGCGTAGGCGAATACGTCGGCACGCATGCGGTGGGCATCCATGCCAGCCTCGACCAGGGCATCGAGAGTGGCGTAGACCATGGTCGGTGAACCGCTGGCATAGACATGCACCTGGTTCAGGTCGCCGATGTCCTCGCAGACGGCTTCATGCAGCAAGCCGCAGCGCCCTTCCCAACCGCACAGGTCGCTGACCACCTTGTGCAGGAAGAGATTCGGCAGGCGCTCCCACTCGTCCCAGTGCTCGATCTGGTAGAAGTCCTCAGGCCGTCGCACGCCCCAGTACAGGTGCACCGGGTGCTTGAAACCCTGGGCGCGGCAGTGCTCGACCAGGCTGTGCATCTGGCCCATGCCGGTGCCAGCGGCGATCAGCACCAGCGGGCCATCGGGCAGCTCGGCCAGGTGGGCATCACCGAAGGGCAGTTCGATACGTGCCACGCGGTCACGCTGCAGTTGCTCGATCAACTGGCGGGCACTGTTCTCCCGCACCAGCACATGCAGCTCCAGCTCGCGCCCGGCGTGCGGGGCCGAAGCCAGGGAGAAGGCCGCCTTGCCCGCGCCCTCACGCTCGATCATCAGGTACTGCCCGGCGTGATAGCGTGGTGGCTTGCCGGCTGGAGTGCGCAGCCGCACGCGCCAGACATCGCCGCCCACCTCCACGCACTCGCTCAGAGTGCAGGCCAACGTGCGCACCGGCAGCTCGCCCAGGGCCAGCACACCGTCCCAGAGCAGCACGCAGTCTTCCAGCGGCTCGGCGATGCAGGTGAACAGCTCGCCATGATCGCGGACCTGGCCATCCTGGCGCACGCGCCCTTCCACCAACAACGCCGCACAGGCATGGCAGTTGCCGTTGCGGCAACTGCTCGGGCAGTCATAGCCCAGGCGCCGTGCCGCATCCAGAATCCTTTCCCCGGGTTCGAGTGCCAGTACCGCTCCGGACGGCTGCAAGGTTACCTGCATCAATCTATTCCCAACTGATCCCACAGCTCATCGATACGGCGGGTGACGGCCTCGTCCTTGACGATGGCGCGGCCCCATTCGCGTGTAGTCTCGCCCGGCCACTTGTGCGTCGCGTCCAGGCCCATCTTCGACCCCAGCCCCGATACCGGCGACGCGAAGTCCAGGTAGTCGATCGGCGTGTTGTCGATCATCACCGTATCACGCTTGGGGTCCATGCGCGTGGTGATGGCCCAGATCACATCATTCCAGTCACGGGCGTTGATGTCATCGTCGGTGACGATAACGAACTTGGTGTACATGAACTGTCGCAGGAACGACCACACGCCCAGCATCACACGCTTGGCGTGACCCGGGTACTGCTTCTTCATGGTCACCACCGCCATGCGGTAGGAACAGCCCTCAGGTGGCAGGTAGAAGTCGACGATCTCCGGGAACTGCTTCTGCAGGATCGGCACGAACACTTCGTTCAGCGCCACGCCGAGGATCGCCGGCTCATCCGGCGGACGCCCGGTGTAGGTGCTGTGGTAGATCGGCTTGCGGCGGTGGGTGATGCGCTCGACGGTGAACACCGGGAAGGTGTCGACCTCGTTGTAATAGCCGGTGTGGTCGCCGTAGGGGCCTTCCGGTGCGGTCTCGCCCGGGTGGATCACGCCTTCGAGGATGATCTCGGCAGTGGCCGGCACCTGCAGGTCGCTGCCGCGGCACTTGACCAGCTCGGTGCGGTTGCCACGCAGCAGCCCGGCGAAGGCGTATTCGGACAGGGTGTCCGGCACCGGGGTCACGGCACCGAGGATGGTCGCCGGGTCAGCCCCCAGCGCCACCGCCACGGGGAACGGCTGGCCGGGGTGCTTCTCGCACCATTCACGGTAGTCCAAGGCGCCGCCACGGTGGCTCAGCCAGCGCATGATGACCTTGTTGCGGCCAATCAGTTGCTGGCGGTAGATACCCAGGTTCTGGCGGTCCTTGTTGGGGCCACGGGTGACGGTCAGGCCCCAGGTGATCAGCGGCGCCACGTCGCCCGGCCAGCAATGCTGGATTGGCAGCTGGGTCAGGTCGACGTCCTCGCCCTCGACCACCACCTCCTGGCACACCGCGTCCTTGACTACCTTCGGTGCCATGGACACGACCTTCTTGAAGATCGGCAGCTTCGACCAGGCATCCTTCAGCCCTTTCGGCGGCTCGGGCTCCTTGAGGAAGGCCAGCAGCTTGCCGATCTCGCGCAGTTCGTCGACCGACTCGGCGCCCATGCCCATGGCCACCCGCTCCGGGGTGCCGAACAGGTTGCCCAACACGGGTATGTCGAAGCCCGTGGGCTTTTCGAACAACAGCGCCGGGCCCTTGGCGCGCAGGGTGCGGTCGCAGACTTCGGTCATTTCCAGGACGGGGGAGATCGGAACCTGGATGCGCTTGAGTTCACCGCGCTGCTCCAGGCCTCGGATGAAGTCGCGCAGGTCGCGATACTGCATGCATGAGCCTCGTGGTTGGCCGTATCGGTCGGGGTTGCAGAGTGTAGCGCCGTTCAGGGCCCAATGGCCAAAAATGACTTGGGGCCGCTTCGCGCCCTTCGCAGGCAAGCCCGCTCCCCCAGGTTCGTGCGATCCCTGTGGGAGCGGGCTTGCCCGCGAAGGGCTGCGAAGCAGCCCCAGTTCACTGTGCGGTGGTGCTTATTTGCGCTTCATCGACAGGAAGAACTCGTCGTTGGTCTTGGTCTGCTTGAGCTTGTCGACCAGGAACTCGATGGCAGCGACTTCGTCCATCGGGTGCAGCAGCTTGCGCAGGATCCACATGCGCTGCAGTTCGTCGTCGGCGGTCAGCAGCTCTTCGCGGCGGGTACCGGACTTGTTGATGTTGATGGCCGGGAACACGCGCTTCTCGGCGATGCGGCGGTCCAGCGGCAGCTCCATGTTGCCGGTGCCCTTGAACTCTTCGTAGATCACCTCGTCCATCTTCGAGCCGGTCTCGACCAGCGCGGTGGCGATGATGGTCAGCGAACCGCCTTCCTCGATGTTGCGGGCGGCACCGAAGAAGCGCTTGGGCTTCTCCAGGGCGTGGGCGTCGACACCACCGGTCAGCACCTTGCCGGAGCTCGGGATGACGGTGTTGTAGGCACGGGCCAGACGGGTGATGGAGTCGAGCAGGATGACCACGTCCTTCTTGTGCTCGACCAGGCGCTTGGCCTTCTCGATCACCATCTCGGCGACCTGCACGTGGCGGGTCGGCGGCTCGTCGAAGGTCGAGGCGACCACTTCGCCGCGCACGGTGCGCTGCATCTCGGTCACTTCTTCCGGACGTTCGTCGATCAGCAGCACGATCAGGTGGCATTCGGGGTTGTTGCGGGTGATGTTGGCCGCGATGTTCTGCAGCATGATCGTCTTGCCCGCTTTCGGCGGGGCGACGATCAGGCCGCGCTGGCCCTTGCCGATCGGGGCGCACAGGTCGATGACGCGGCCGGTGAGGTCTTCGGTGGAACCGTTGCCGGCTTCCATCTTCAGGCGCTCGTTGGGGAACAGCGGCGTCAGGTTCTCGAACAGGATCTTGTTCTTGGCGTTTTCCGGGCGGTCGAAGTTGATGGTGTCGACCTTCAGCAGGGCGAAGTAGCGCTCCCCTTCCTTCGGCGGACGGATCTTGCCGACGATGGTGTCGCCGGTGCGCAGGTTGAAGCGACGGATCTGGCTGGGCGAGACGTAGATGTCGTCAGGGCCGGCCAGATAGGATGCATCCGCCGAACGCAGGAAACCGAAACCATCCTGGAGAATCTCCAGCACGCCGTCACCCGAGATCTCTTCGCCGCTTTTCGCGTGTTTCTTCAACAGGGCGAAAATCACGTCCTGCTTGCGCGAACGGGCCATGTTTTCGATGCCCATCTGTTCGGCCATTTCCAGCAGATCGGTAATCGGCTTTTGCTTGAGTTCAGTCAGGTTCATAAGGGGAGTGACGTAATCATGTAAGAAGGGAGAATTAAGCTTCTGGCTTAATGAAGCCGCGCCGCGAGATGGCGACAGGATCGCGTACTGATTCGAATTAGGAGTGCGTCGGCGACGGCGTGCAGAGGGCACTGAAGGAACAGTGCGAGGCCGAATGTAACACTTGCTTTTTTCGGCGTCTAGTGCTCGGAAAAAGAAAAGCCCCGCAGTTGCGGGGCCTTTTCACATCACAGGTGGGCGTCGAGGAACGCGGCCAGCTGCGACTTGGACAGGGCACCGACCTTGGTGGCCTCGACGTTGCCGTTCTTGAACAGCATCAGGGTCGGGATACCGCGCACGCCATGCTTGGCCGGGGTTTCCTGGTTCTCGTCGATGTTCAGCTTGGCGACGGTCAGCTTGCCCTCGTAGGTGGCGGCGATGTCGTCCAGGACCGGAGCGATCATCTTGCATGGGCCGCACCATTCGGCCCAGTAGTCGACCAGCACCGGGCCTTGAGCCTGCAGAACGTCGGCTTCGAAGCTGGCGTCGGTGACATGTTTGATTTTGTCGCTCATGGAAATCTCCAAGGTCGTAAGCAATAAAAAACGTTGCCCATCATAGCCGCACCTACGCCCTACAGGAAGTCACGGCCGATTGAGTGTAACTATAGTTGTGCAAGACACCGCGAATCGAAACTGTCACACGGCTGTCATAGCATTCCAACACACCTTGCCTTGCATCAAGCCTTGCAATGCCATGCGTTGGCGTCCGTCCACGATCGTGGCACGATTGCCGGGTTATCGACCGAGAACATCGAGATCATGCCGCATACCACCGCGAAGAACCTGTCTTTGATCGCCGCCATCGACCTTGGCTCCAACAGCTTCCACATGGTCGTGGCCAAGGCCCACCACAGCGAGATCCGCATTCTCGAGCGGCTGGGGGAAAAGGTTCAGTTGGCCGCCGGCATCAGCGAGGAGCGCCAGCTCAGCGAAGAAGCCATGCAACGCGGCCTCGAGTGCCTCAAGCGTTTCGCCCAGCTGATCAACGGCCTGCCCGCCGGCGCCGTGCGCATCGTCGGTACCAACGCCCTGCGCGAGGCGCGCAACCGCAACGAATTCATCCAGCGCGCCGAAGCCATCCTCGGCCACCCGGTGGAGGTCATCTCCGGTCGCGAGGAAGCGCGCCTGATCTACCTGGGCGTGTCGCACACCCTGGCCGATACCCCTGGCAAGCGCCTGGTCGCCGACATCGGCGGCGGCAGCACCGAGTTCATCATCGGCCAGCGCTTCGAGCCGTTGCTGCGCGAAAGCCTGCAGATGGGCTGTGTCAGCTTCACCCAGCGCTATTTCCGCGACGGCAAGATCACCCCGGCGCGCTACGCCCAGGCCTACACCTGCGCACGCCTGGAACTGATGAGCATCGAGAACGCCCTGCACCGCCTGACCTGGGACGAGGCCATCGGCTCTTCCGGCACCATTCGTGCCATCGGCGCCGCCATCAAGGCCGGTGGCCTGGGCAACGGCGAGGTCAATGCCGAAGGCCTGGTCTGGCTCAAGCGCAAGCTGTTCAAGCTCGGCGAGACCGACAAGATCGACTTCGACGGCGTCAAGCCAGACCGCCGCGCCATCTTCCCGGCGGGCCTGGCGATCCTCGAGGCGATCTTCGACGCCCTCGAGCTGCAACGCATGGATCACTGCGAGGGCGCCCTGCGCGAAGGCGTGCTGTACGACCTGCTGGGCCGTCACCACCACGAGGACGTGCGCGAGCGCACACTCAATTCGCTGATGGAGCGCTATCACGTCGACCAGGGCCAGGCGGCGCGGGTCGAGCGCAAGGCCCTGCATGCCTTCGACCAGGTCGCCGAGGCCTGGGGGCTGGAGCAAGGCAACTGGCGTGACCTGCTGAGCTGGGCGGCGAAAGTCCACGAAGTGGGGCTGGACATCGCCCACTACCACTACCACAAGCACGGCGCCTACCTGATTGAGCACTCCGACCTGTCCGGCTTCTCCCGCGAGGACCAGCAGATGTTGGCCCTGCTGGTACGCGGCCACCGCCGCAACATCCCCAAGGACCGGTTCGCCGAGTTCGGCGACGAAGGCATCCAGCTGATCCGCCTGTGCGTGCTGCTGCGCTTCGCCATCCTCTTCCACCACATCCGCGGTACCCAGCAGATGCCGAAGGTCGTGCTGCAGGCCGGCGAAGGCAGCCTGGACGTGGTTTTCCCCGACGGTTGGCTGGAACAGCACCCGCTGACCCAGGCCGACTTCGCCAACGAGGCGCAGTGGCTGGACCGGGTCGGCTTCGTCCTCAGCGTACGTTGAGGACCGGGTTGCTCAGGCGCTCCAACAGGGTCGCCTGGGCATTGCGCGGGTTCTGGTTGCCGGTCGGCGTACTGCGCACGTAGCGGCCGTCCGGCTGCAGGATCCAGGCGTGGGTGTTGTCGGTCAGGTAGCTTTCCAGCTCCTTCTTGACCCGCAGCAGCAGCTTCTTGCCCTCCACCGGGAAGCAGGTCTCGACACGCTTGTCGAGGTTGCGCTCCATCCAGTCGGCGCTGGACAGGAAGATCTGTTCTTCGCCGCCATTGAGGAAGTAGAACACCCGCGTGTGCTCGAGGAAGCGGCCGATGATCGAGCGCACCTGGATGTTGTGCGACACCCCGGGGATGCCCGGCCGCAGGCAGCACATGCCACGCACCACCAGGTCGATGCGCACGCCGGCCTGACTGGCCTTGTACAGCGCACGGATGACCTTGGCGTCGGTCAGCGAGTTGAACTTGGCGATGATGTGCGCCGGCTTGCCTTCCTGGGCGAACTGGGTCTCCCGGGCGATCATGTCGAGCATGCCCTTCTTCAGGGTGAAGGGGGCGTGCAGGAGCTTCTTCATGCGCAGGGTCTTGCCCATGCCGATCAGCTGGCTGAACAACTTGCCGACGTCCTCGCAGAGGGCATCGTCGGAGGTGAGCAGGCTGTAGTCGGTATACAGGCGGGCGTTGCCGGCGTGGTAGTTACCCGTGCCCAGGTGGGCGTAGCGCACGATCTCGCCCTGCTCGCGGCGCAGGATCAGCATCATCTTGGCGTGGGTCTTGAAGCCGACCACACCGTAGATCACCACCGCGCCAGCCGCTTGCAGGCGGCTGGCCATCTGCAGGTTGGACTCTTCGTCGAAACGCGCGCGCAGCTCGATCACCGCGGTGACCTCCTTGCCGTTGCGCGCCGCATCCACCAGGGCGTCGACGATTTCCGAGTTGGCGCCGCTGCGGTACAGGGTCTGGCGCACGGCGAGCACGTGCGGATCCTTGGCGGCCTGGCGCAGCAGGTCGATCACCGGGGTGAAGGACTCGAACGGGTGCATCAGCAGCACGTCCTGCTTGCTCACCACGCTGAAGATGTTGTCGGCGTTCTGCAGCAGCTTGGGGATGCCCGGGGTGAACGGGGTGTACTGCAGCTCCGGATGGCTGTCCAGGCCAGTGATGCTGAACAGGCGGGTCAGGTTGACCGGGCCGTTGACCTGGTACAGCTCGCTCTCGCTCAGGCTGAACTGCTTGAGCAGGTAGTCGGACAGGTGTTTCGGACAGGTGTCAGCCACCTCCAGGCGCACGGCGTCGCCATAGCGGCGCGAGAACAGCTCGCCGCGCAGGGCTCGGGCCAAGTCCTCGACATCTTCCGAATCCAGCGCCAGGTCGGCGTTACGGGTCAGGCGGAACTGATAGCAGCCCTTGACCTTCATGCCCTGGAACAGGTCGTCGGCATGGGCGTGGATCATCGACGACAGGAACACGTAGTTATCGCCCGGGCCACCGACCTCCTCCGGCACACGGATCACCCGTGGCAACAGGCGCGGCGCCGGGATGATGGCCAGGCCCGAATCACGGCCGAAGGCATCGACACCCTCGAGTTCGACGATGAAGTTCAGGCTCTTGTTGACCAGCAACGGGAACGGGTGGGTCGGGTCGAGGCCGATCGGGGTGATGATCGGCGCGATCTCGTCACGGAAGAAGCGGCGCACCCAGGTCTTGAGCTTGGGCGTCCAGTAGCGACGGCGGATGAAGCGGATCTGGTGTTTCTCCAGCTCCGGCAGCAGCACATCGTTGAGGATCGCGTACTGGCGCTCCACCTCGCTATGCACCAGGTCGCTGATCCGCGCCAGGGCCTGGTGCGGCTGCAAGCCGTCGGCGCCGGCCTGCTCGCGGGCGAAGGTGATCTGCTTCTTCAGGCCCGCGACGCGGATCTCGAAGAACTCGTCCAGGTTGCTGGAGAAGATCAGCAGGAACTTCAGACGCTCGAGCAGCGGGTAGGACTCGTCCAGCGCCTGTTCCAGCACGCGGATGTTGAACTGCAGCTGGGAAAGCTCGCGATGAATGTACAGGCTGCTGTCGTCCAGGCTCGGGATGGCGATCGCCGGAGCCGGCGCGGGCGCCGGTGCCTCGGGGGCGGGCTCCGGAGCCGTCGGCAGGTCCGGCGGCGTCTGTACCATCTCCTCGGGGATCGCCTGGGCGTCCTTGATCTCGACAGGGGTTAGCACTTCATTATTCATCTGACGTTCCTGGAGGGCCTTATTGCCCTCTCAACAATTGAGCGGCACGGACGGCGAAGTAGGTCAGGATGCCATCGGCGCCTGCCCGTTTGAAAGCAGTGAGGGACTCGAGGATCACGGCCTCGCTGAGCCAGCCGTTCTGGATCGCGGCCATGTGCATGGCGTATTCGCCGCTGACCTGGTAGGCGAAGGTCGGCACCTTGAACTCGGCCTTCACCCGGTGAACGATGTCCAGGTACGGCATGCCCGGCTTGACCATGACCATGTCGGCGCCTTCGGCCAGGTCGGTGGCCACTTCGTGCAGGGCCTCGTCGCTGTTGGCCGGGTCCATCTGATAGGAAGCCTTGTTGGCCTTGCCCAGGTTCAGCGCCGAGCCGACCGCGTCGCGGAACGGGCCATAGTAGGCACTGGCGTACTTGGCGGAGTAGGCCATGATGCGCACGTTGACGTGGCCGGCCAGTTCCAGGGCCTCGCGGATCGCCTGCAGGCGGCCGTCCATCATGTCCGAGGGGGCGACCACCTGGGCGCCGGCCTCGGCGTGAGACAGTGCCTGGCGTACCAGCGCATCGACGGTGATGTCGTTCTGCACGTAGCCTTCTTCATCGAGGATGCCGTCCTGACCGTGGGTGGTGAACGGGTCGAGAGCAACGTCGGTGATCACACCCAGCTCCGGGAAGCGTGCACGCAGGGCGCGGGTGGCGCGCTGGGCGATGCCGTCCGGGTTCCAGGCCTCGGCACCGTCGAGGGACTTCTTCTCCACCGGGGTGACCGGGAACAGCGCCAGCGCCGGGATCCCCAGCTCGACCCAGCCCTGCGCGGCCTCCAGCAGCAGGTCGATGGACAGGCGCTCGACGCCCGGCATGGACGGCACCTCTTCGCGACGGTTCTGGCCATCGAGCACGAACACCGGCAGGATCAGGTCATCGACGGTCAGGGTGTTCTCGCGAACCAGCCGACGGGAGAATTCGTCCCGGCGGTTGCGACGCAGGCGGGTAGCAGGAAACAGGCGGTTGGCGGGGGTAAAGCTCACGGCAGACTCCTGAGCCCGCGCAGGCGGGCTAGCGCGACAGTTATAAGCGGCCATTATGACGCTTGGATGACAGGCTGGGGCAACCCTGTGACCCGTGGCCGCAGCCATTGTCCTTGTAGGAATTGTTCACGTCGAGACACATTTGGACACTTTCCCGAACGCGCATGACGGAGTAGGCTGCGCGTTCATTTCGCCAGCACCCCAGAAAATGCTTCAACAATTCCTGCAGGATTTCGGCTACTTTGCCCTTTTTCTCGGCACGTTTTTTGAAGGTGAGACCATCCTGGTTCTCGCGGGCTTCCTTGCGTTCCGCGGATACATGGACATCAACCTGGTGGTGCTGACAGCCTTCTTCGGCAGTTATGCCGGCGACCAGCTCTGGTACTTCATGGGCCGCCGCCACGGCCGCGCCATCCTCGCGCGCAAGCCACGCTGGCAGGCAATGGGCGACCGGGCGCTGGACCATATCCGCCGCCATCCCGACATCTGGGTACTGAGCTTTCGCTTCGTCTACGGCCTGCGCACGGTGATGCCCGTGGCCATCGGCCTGTCGGGCTACTCACCGCGACGCTACCTGCTGCTCAACGGCATCGGCGCCGCGGTCTGGGCCTTGGCCCTGGGCGTAGCCGCCTACCATTTCGGCGCCATCCTCGAAGGCCTGCTGGGCAACGTGAAGAAATACGAGCTATGGGTGCTCGGTGGCCTGCTGGTGCTGGGCGGCCTGCTCTGGCTGCGCCGGCGTTTCCGCACCCTGCGCGCGGAGCGCAAGGCGGCGGCAGAGGGCCAGGGCCCAGAGGCTGAGCAGACTGTAGCCCAGCAGCAGGGCCCAGGCCAGGAGCGTGACCGTCCCTAGCCCGGATTTCTCATGAGGCCGGCAGGCGTGGCCGGTGAAGCCTCGGCGTATCAACAACCTGCCTTCCACCGCTAAAAATTGATCGTTTTTTATTCAATTCCCGCGTATGGGGCGCACTGCCCCCTTTCCCCCATTGAGCCGGGCCGGGGGCGCCCGCCTGTTCAGGTCGGCTTGAGGCGGGCAACCAGCCCCGCAAAGAGTTCCTGATGCGGATAGGCCTCGCTGATCAGCACGCGGATGCGCCGGCTGTTGCGAATGATCACCGCACCGATCTTGAGCAGTTTCAAGCGCAGGTTATGGATGCTCATGCGCGCCAATGCGGTGCCCTGGAGATGATCGCGTAGCCGTTCGAACAGCACATAGGCAAAGGCCGACAGCATCAGCCGCCACTGGTTGGTCCACCAGCGTGGGCTGGAGGTGCGGTCGGCGAACAGATCCAACTGTTGGTCCTTGATCCGATTCTCCATGTCGCCACGGCCGCAGTAGTCTTCGTAGTACTGCTGGGCAGCATCCTCGGCAAAGCGGGACACGACGATGAAGCGTGGATTGGCACCCTGCTCGCCATGTTCCAGGCGCGACACGACCAGGCGGCGCCTACGCCAACTACCGGCCTGATAGAGGAAGCGATACACGCCGGACATCTTCTGCCCGGTTTCTTGGTAGGCCTCGGCGACCGCTTGCATGGCCGGCGCCGCCATCCGCTGCAGGCGGGTGTTGCGGGCCAGACCCACCACATAATCCACCTGCTTGCGGTCACACCAGTCGAGCATGCGATGTCGGCAAAAACCGCCGTCACCGCGGAACACGATGCGGGTCTCTGGCCAGAAGCGGCGAATGAACTTGACCAGCAGTGCCAGGATGGCCCAACTGTGTCGGGCGCCATCGATGTTGCTCGGGCGCAAATAGCTCACCAGCAGATGGCGACCACAGAACACATAGAGCGGCAGGAAGCAGTAATGGTCGTAATAGCCATGGAAGAAGCGCCCTTCCTGATCTCCATGCACCGGCACATCGGTCGCATCGAAGTCGAGCACGATCTCAGCCGGCGCCTGGTCATGCTGGGCGATGAAGTGCTCCCACAGCAGGCGATGGGCTTGCACCACCGTTTCGCGATCGGCTTGCTGTTCCAGGCGCCCCAGAGTGGATTTGCCGGCCAGCGGTTGCAGGCGGTTGACCGCAGTCTGCAGCGCGTAGTCATGGCGCAGGCCGTCATGATCGTTGAGATCCTCGTAGCCGGCGGCCAGTGCATAGATACGCTGGGCGAGCAGTGTCTGCAGTCCATGCTGGACACGCCCAGGATCACGCCGATCGGGAACGATTTTGGCCAGGCGGCGGGTCAAGCCATGTTGCCGGTCGACCTCGCGCAGCAGCAACAAGCCCGCATCCGAGGTGATGTGACCACCGGTGAAAGAGGCCTCGACGAGGCGGCGAGAGAGGGGTGAAAAGTGGAGTTTTTCTGGTAGCATTTTGTGCGCGGCTGAAGACTTATGGGGCTTTGTTTGGCGACAAGAATCATAAGGCTTTCAGCCGTTTTTGTTTATGCGGTCATGAGAAATCCGGGCTAGCCCCAGGGCGCCGGCCAGGTACAGCGCCAGCGCATTCGACGCCAGGCGCAGCAGCTCCAGGCGCGTGGCCCAGGGCCGGTTCTCCAGCGCCGCGCCGAGCGCGAACAAGCCGAACACCATCACCGTCCAGCCCAGCACCAGGGCCGCCGCCGACACCTGCCCGTCCACGTCCATCAGGTAACTGCCCAAGGCGACGTAGGCGGCGAACTGCGCCGTCACATAGACCTGCTGCGCCCGCCCGAGGGGAATCTCGAATTTACGAAAGCGCGCCAGGTCGGGCTTGGCCTGTGGATAACGTGCCGCCACATCCGCCGGGCGCCAGCCGGTGGGCATGAACCAGATGCGCAGTTTGTCGCGCCAGCGGCGCGTGCGCCGGGCGTCGTTCCAGAGCTGGGCATAGAACTGCAAGTTGGCCCACAGCGGGTTCCAGCTGGCCAGGGGTGTGGTCACGCCGAACACCACCGGCTCGCGCGGGTCTTCTTCCTGAAAGGTGCCGAACAGGCGATCCCAGATAATGAACACGCCGCCGTAGTTGCGATCCAAGTACACAGGATTCTGCGCATGGTGGACGCGATGGTTGGACGGCGTGATCAATACCCACTCGAACCAGCCCAGCTTGGGCACATGCCGGGTGTGCACCCAGAACTGGTACAGCAGGTTCAGCGAAGCCACGGTGACGAAGACCAGCGGCGGCACGCCGAGCAGCGCCAGCGGCAGGTAGAAGATCCACGAGAAGATGAAGCCGCTGCTGGTCTGGCGCAGGGCCGTGGTGAGGTTGTATTCCTCGCTCTGGTGGTGCACCGAATGCGCGGCCCAAAGGACGTTGCGCTCATGGCCCAAGCGATGCAGCCAGTAGTAGCACAGGTCGTAGAGCACGAAGGCCAGCACCCACACCCACCAGGCCGTACCCGGCAGCGGCAGCAGCGCCAGGTGCTCCCAGGCCAGGGCATAGGTCACCAGCCCCACCCCCTTGGTCAGCAGCCCCGTGCTGGTCGACAGCACGCCGGTGCTCAGGCTGTTGATCGAGTCGGCCAGGCGGTAGTTGCGCTGGCCGCGCACACGGTCGGCGAGCAGTTCCACGGCGATCAGCACGAAGAAGAACGGTACGGCCAGCAGGATCAGGTCCATGGGCAACGATCTCCAGGGTGGTCCACGAAGATTAGGCGCTGCCCACAGAGAACCCTATGGCGACATCTGCCAAACTAGAGGACATTTAGCGCCTCGACACTGGAGTAATGAGCATGACGAAAAAAGTTGCGGTGATTCTTTCCGGCTGTGGCGTGTACGACGGCGCCGAGATCCATGAAAGCGTGATCACCCTGTTGCGCCTCGACCAGCGCGGCGCGCAGGTGCAGTGCTTCGCGCCGAACATCGCGCAGATGCACGTGATCGACCACCTGACCGGTCAGCCGATGCCCGAGTCGCGCAATGTTTTGGTCGAGTCGGCCCGCATCGCCCGTGGCGAGGTCAAGGACATCCGCGAGGCCAAGGCCGAGGATTTCGACGCGCTGATCGTGCCGGGCGGCTTCGGCGCAGCGAAGAACCTGTCCAACTTTGCCGTCGAGGGTGCCAACTGCACCGTCAACCCTGACGTGCTGGCCCTGGCCGAAGCCTTCGCCGAGGCCGGCAAGCCAGTCGGCCTGATCTGCATCTCGCCGGCCCTGGCGGCGAAGATCTATGGCCCAGGCGTGGTCTGCACCATCGGTACCGATGCCGACACCAGCGCAGCCGTGGTGAAGATGGGCGCCACCCACGAGGAATGCGATGTGCACGACATCGTCGAGGACACCCAGCGCAAGCTGGTGACCACCCCGGCGTACATGCTCGCCCAGTCGATCAGCGAGGCGGCCAGCGGGATCTACAAGCTGGTGGACCGGGTGCTGGAGCTGACTCACGAGGGTGAGCAGTAAGCCCCCGCAGCCCAATGCCGGTCAGTTAAGACTTTCAGTTGTCATTTGGGGCCGCTTCGCGCCCCATCGCCGGCAAGCCGGCTCCCACACTGTCCGTGCAAACCGCATCATGTGTGGTCGCCGCGACCCCTGTGGGAGCCGGCTTGCCGGCGATGGGCTGCAAGGTAGCCCCAAAAATGACAAAGCGCCGCTTAACTGAGTGACATTGCCCCGCAGCCTGCCTTGCAAATATTGGGGCGGCTTGGGTTCAATGCGCCAGTCAGGCTAGACCTTGGCCAACCGGGTCAGGATCCGGTCCAAGGCATTGGCGAACGCCTGTTTCTCCCGATCCCCGTAGGGTGCCTGCCCGCCACCGACCTGGCCCTGCTCCCGTAGCTCGGTGAACAGATTACGCACCGCCAGCCGCTCGCCCATGTTGCGCTCGTCGAACTCGCGCCCGCGCGGGTCGAGGGCTGCCACACCCTTCTTGATCAGGCGATCGGCCAGGGGCACGTCGCTACAGATCACCAGCTCGCCCGGCACGGCGTGCTCGACCAGATAGTCGTCGGCCGCATCCATGCCGCTGGGCACCACGATCAGCCGCACGCAGGCGAACGCCGGCTTGATCTGCGCCTGGCCGGCCACCAGTACCACCTCGAACTTGCGCTTGAGGGCGAACTTGACGATCAGGTCCTTGGCCGCCTTGGGGCAGGCGTCGGCATCGATCCATACACGCATCTCTGTGATTCCTATGCAGCCAGGCCCCCGGGTGGGACCACTGCCGATATTGTGTCAGGTCCGGCCCATTCGCGGGCAAGCCCACTCCTAGCCGGCTGCCGCGCGCCGCTTCTGCGCCAGACGACTACGTCCATAGAGCACCATGATCGCCAGCAACGCCACCACCTGCGCCGCCAACGAATACGCATCGGCATGGATCCCCAGCCAGTCGAACTCGAAGAACGCCACCGGCCGCGTGCCCAGCACACCGGCCTCCTGCAAGGCCTTGACGCCATGCCCGGCGAACACCACCGACAGCGCGCACAACAGCGCCGCATTGATGCTGAAGAACAATGCCAGCGGCAACTTGGCCGAACCCCGCAGGATCACCCAGGCCAGGCCCACCAGCAGCACCAGCGCCGTGGCGCCGCCGGCCAGCACGGCCCGGTGCCCGGCAGGCCCTGCCTGCAGCCACAGGGTTTCGTAGAACAGGATCACCTCGAACAACTCGCGGTACACCGAGAAGAACGCCAGCACCGCGAAGCCGAAGCGCCCACCGCCGCTGAGCAGGCTGCTCTTGATGTAGTCTTGCCAGGCCGCGGCGTGGCGCCGGTCGTGCATCCATACGCCGAGCCACAGCACCATCACGCTGGCGAACAGCGCCGTGCAGCCTTCGAGCAGCTCGCGCTGGGCGCCGCCGACATCGATCACGTAGGCCGCCAGGGCCCAGGTGGCGAAACCGGCGACCAGCGCCAGGCCCCAACCGACGTTGACGCTGCGCACCGCCGACTGTTGCCCGGTATTGCGCAGGAAGGCGAGGATCGCCGCCAGCACCAGGATCGCCTCGAGCCCTTCGCGCAACAGGATCAGCAGGCCGGAGATGTAGCTGAGCGACCAGCTCAAGCCATCGCTGCCCAGGCGCTTGGCCGCCTCGTCGAGCTTGGCCTTGGCCTCGGCCAGGCGTTGCTCGGCCTGGGCGACCGGCAGGCCGTCCTGCAGCGACTGCCGGTAGGCCATCAGCGCCTTCTCGGTGTCCTTGCGGGCCTGGGTGTCGATGTTGTCCAGGGAGCTCTCCACCAGCTCGAAGCCTTCCAGGTAGGCTGCCACCGACAGGTCGTAGGCCTGGTCGTGGTCGCCCTCGCGGTAGGCAGCCAGGCTCTTGTCCAGGGTGCTGGCGGTGTACTCGAGCAGTTGCGCCGGGCCGCGCTTGACCTGCGGTGGCTGGGCACGCTGGGCGCGGAACGCCGCCACGGCCTCGGCACCTTCGTTGGTGGCGACCTCGGCTGGGGTCTGGCGGGTCAGGTCGGCCAGGTTCCAGGCCCGGTCACCTTTGGCCGCCTCGGGGTCGGCAGTGAAGCTGGCGATATAGGCCGCCACGTCCCAGCGTTGGCGCTCGTCGAGCTGGTCGGCGAACGACGGCATCTCGGTGCCATCGATGCCCAGCCCCAGGGTGTTGTAGAGGTCGAACAGGCTCAGCTGGTCGAGCCGCTCGGTGCTGCGCAGGTTGGCCGGCGGCGGCTCCAGGCCTACACCGGCCGGGCCGTCGCCAGCACCGCTGTCGCCATGGCAGATCGCGCAGTTCTGCGCATACAGCGACGCGCCGCGGGCCGGGTCCGGCGTGATCACCGGGGCCTGGCTGACCTCGTAGGCCACGGCCAGGCGGGCGCCCAGCTGACGCGCCTGGCGGGCGACGCTGGCCCCGTCCTGGCGCTGGTCGATGGCCTCGCGCAGCGCCTGGACGCCCTGCACCAATGCCTCGCGCTCGGCATGGGCCGGGAGGCCGTCGACCAGGCCGGCCAGGACCGCGCTGAACTCCTGCTGCTCGCGGTATTCCCCCTCGTCCAGCACCTTGCCGTCGCGCACCGTCGGCGGGTAGTCGGCGCCGATGTAGCCCAGCAGGTGCAAGGCCTTGGTCGCCTCGGCAGGGGTTTCTGCCAGCACCAGGGTGCTGCACAGCGCCAGCACCGGCCAGAGCAGCCAGGCGAACAGTCGGGAACGGGAAATCATGGCCAATCTCAACGCAAACACGAAAGCGAACATTGTTCACTTCCACTTTCCCCGGCTCAAGGCTCCCGGGCAGATTTCATGAAAAATCTTGAGACAATTCTCTGAGTGATGGCACTCGAGTAAAAAATGAGATCAACGGGCCATCATATAGCCATAACCTTCGTTATAATCCCGCCGCTTTTTGATAGCCATTTGAAATCACGGCGCTCAGCGCCTTCATTTGTTCCAGGGAAAGAAGATCAACGATGGTACGCGCCCTCCCCTTGGCGACCCTGCTCGCCGCCTTGCAGCTGACTGGCTGCGCCGCCTTCCGTAGCTACGACAGCGAACTGCAGCAAACCAACCAGCACCTGGTGGCCGGCAACGTCGATGCCGCCCTGGCCGTGCTGGAAAGCAATAACAAGGGCGAGGACAAGGACCTGCTCTACTACTTCGAAAAAGGCGAACTGCTGCGCTCCAAGGGCGACCTGCAAGGCAGCCAGGATGCCTGGCGTGCCGCCGACGATGTGGTGTTCCGCTGGGAAGAGTCGGTAAAACTGGACACCGAGAAGTACCTCAGCCAGTTCGGCAGCTACCTGGTCAACGACAAGGTGCGCCGCTACGAAGGCTACGACTACGAAAAAGTCATGCTGACCACCCAGATGGCCTTGAACCTGCTGGCGCAGAACGATTTCGAAGGGGCCCGCACCGAAATCAAGAAAACCCACGAGCGCGAAGCGGTGATCGCCGAGTTGCGCGACAAGGAATACCTCAAGCGCGAGGAAGAGGCCGAGAAGGAAGGGGTCAAGACCGAGTTCAAGGAGCTGCAGGGCTACCCGGTCGCCAGCCTCGACGACCCGGAAGTGGTCAACCTCAAGAACAGCTACCAGAGCGCCTTCAGCCACTACCTCTCCGGTTTCGTCTACGAGGCCCTGGGCGAAAAAGGCCTGGCCGCACCAGGCTACCGCAAGGCCGCCGAGCTGCGCCCGAACACCCCGTTGCTGGAGCAGGCCCTGCTGGACCTGGACAAGCACGACGCCAAGACCACCGACAGCGACGTGCTGATCGTGGTCCAGAGCGGCCTGGCCCCGGCGCGTGACTCCGTGCGCATTCCGTTGCCGCTGCCGATCGATGGCAACCTGGTGATCACCCCGCTGTCGTTCCCGGTGATGAAGGAAGACACCTCCACCGCCCACTTCAGCGAGATCTACCTGAACGACAAGGCGCAGCCGCTGACCGCCCTCAACAGCACCAGCGCCATGTCCCGCCGCGCCCTGCGCGACGACATGCCCGGCATCATCCTGCGCACCAGCGTACGTGCCATCACCCGTGGCGTCGCGCAGAAGAAGATGAACGAAGTCAACCCGCTGGCCGGTCTGGCCATGGGTATCGCCTCGGCCGTGGTCGAGGGTGCCGACACCCGCACCTGGCGCACCCTGCCCAACCAAACCCAGGTCGCCCGCGTGCGCCTGGCCCAGGGCGAACACCGTCTGAGCCTGCCGTCGAGCCTCGGCGGCAGCCAGATCAAGGTGAAGATCGAGCGCCCCTACCAGGTGGTCAGCCTGCGCGTGGTCGGCAACCAGGTCTTCGCCGGCGGCCCTGCCGTGGAAGTCGCGCCGCAAGCCCAGGACCAGGCCATCGCCAGCCTCAAGTAACCTCAAGGAACGAACATGCGCAGAACATGCCTCGCCCTGGTCGCAGCCGCCCTCCTGGCCGGCTGCGCCACCCCGCCCCCGGCCCCGGGCAGCGCCGCCAGCAAGGTGGTGACCATGGGCCAGCTGGATGACTTCGACATCGGCCCGATGCGCGTCGCCCGCGAGAACGGCTTCCTCACCGTCAAAGTGGGGCTGAACAACACCAGCCGCAGTACCCAGACCCTGTACTACCGCTTCGCCTGGCTGGGCAACGACGGGTTCCCGGTGGCCGACGAGGAAAGCTGGAAAACCCTCACCTTGTACGGCAAGCAGGCGAGCTTCCTGCCGGCCATCGCCCCGGTGCCCCAGGCGACTGACTTCCGCCTCGAAGTCCACACCCGGTAACCCCTTTCAGGAGCATTTTCGATGTTTGCACGCATTACCCTCGCCGCCCTCTCTATCGCCCTGGTCAGCGGCTGCAGCACCACCTCGCCGGTTCTTGGCGGCAAGAACATCAGCTACGGCGACAGCAAGGCCGTTGAGTTGGTGACCAACGAGTTCGGCTCCACCGACCTGCAGATGATCGCCGAGAGCATGACCCGCTCCCTGGCCCAGTCCGGCGTGCTGCACGGCCGCCCGGTGGTGCAGGTGTACGACGTGAAGAACAAGACCAGCGAGTACATCGATACCCGCGAAATCACCACCTCGATCAAGACCCAGCTGATGAAGTCCGGCGTGGCGCGCTTCGCCAGCGACAACACCGACATGCAGAGCCAGGTCGACCAGCTCAAGCTGCAGAACCAGAGCGGCCTGTACAAGAAGAACACCGTGGCCAAGACCGGCAACATGATCGCCGCCCAGTACCGCCTGGAAGGCTCGATCAGCTCCATCGTCAAGCGCAGCAGCGACTACAAGGACGTGTTCTACAAGTTCAGCCTGCAGCTGGTGGACGTGGAAAGCGGCCTGGCCGAGTGGATGGACGAAAAAGAAATCCGCAAGACCACGGAGCGCTGACCGATGCGTGCATGGATGGCAATGATCGGCCTGGCCTGTGCGTTCAGCGCGCAGGCGGCCCCGAAGGTCGCGGTCACCGACCTGGCCTACCAGGAGCGTGTGGAGCAGTACATCCACACCATCAACGCCCAGAGCAACCACCAGGCCGGCCTGTACCACGCCAGCGGCTCGGCGAGCTACAGCGAGCATGTGAGCCTGGAGAGCTATATCGAGCAGACCGAACTGCGCAAGTTCAGTGGCGATATCAAAGGCGAGATCCTCAAGAGCGGGATGTTCCAGCTGGTGCAGGGCACGCCCTACACCGCCTCGTCCAGCGAGAACGTCTACGACGTGATCGCGCGGATCAGGGGCGGTGCCTTCGAGGGGGCCGACTACGTGCTGTTCGGCACCTTGTCGGACATCGACTTCCAGCGCGACATCACCTCGCTGGACCATACCGACAGCTACTCGGCGGTGCTGGGCCTGAGCGTGGTGGTGGACTTCAGCCTGATCGACACCCGCACCTACGAGATCACCTCGGCGTTCACCGCCATGGGTGAGGGGCAGGACACCAAGCTGGTGAAAAGCCAGGATGCGCGGGTGACCCTGAACCGGCCGCGGGTGGTACGGGAGGCGTCGAAAGAGCTAGGCCTGGATGTGGCGCAGCAGCTGGCCGAGCAGCTGGGAGGCCCGTTGCCTGGGCAACCCACGCGGCCAACGGGCGGCGGCAACCTGCCGCCTGATGAGCCGGCGCAAATTCTGCGCTGAGCCTTGGGGGCTGCTTTGCAGCCCAATCGCTGGCAAGCCAGCTCCCACAGGGTCCTGCGGGGTTCACAAATCATGTGTCATGCAGAGAAAACTGTGGGAGCCGGCTTGCCGGCGATGGGGCGCGAAGCGGCCCCTGCGATACCGAGCCACTCGCAAGAGGGGCACGGTACCGATCAAAGCCAGACGGCATCCCAGTGCGGATAATCCCCAATCCTCTCAACCAGGCCGGCCCGCTTCGGATTCATGACGATATAGCGCGCCACAGCCTGCACATCCTCTTCCCGACGCAAAGCCCGATCATGAAATCCCTGCTGCCAGAATCGTCCGCTTCGCCCTTGAAGCGCATTGATTGCCTGGGTACTGCGCGACTTCACCCGTCGCATCAGGGTCTTCAGATCCACCGCACCCAACTCCACCAGCCAGTGGAAATGGTCAGGCATTACCACCCAGGCCAGGGATCGGGCGTCTCCTTCTTCATGCGCCTTGCGCAGCTGAGTGATAAGCAGACGAGCCACCTGCAGATTTCCCAGTACCGGGGCTCTGTATAGCGTCGTGCTGGTCAGCAGGTACAACCTGCCCGGTTCGGAGAATCGGCCGAGTCTCAACTGATTGGAATGGGGACGATCCATGTGCCCAGCTCCTGCTTTTTGCAGGCCAGGCTAGTGGCTGCGGCTTCGTTCGGACAGGGATGAATTGGCACCTCGTGTGTCATTTGATTCCCACAAGGGCTTCGCTCTTGATCGCTGGCAAGCCAGCCACAGGTTCCTGCTGTGCTCACGAATCATGTGTCATGCAGAGAAACCTGTGGGAGCCGGCTTGCCGGCGATGGGGCGCGAAGCGGCCCCACATGGCGGCTGGACGCCTCGCCCGACCGGTATTCTCACTGGCTACCGAGCGCGGTTCATCCCCAACTCCACGTCATTGATCAACGCCTTGGCCATACTGCTGAGCACCCGCGCCGCACTGCCGGCCAGCAAATCGCCTTCCATCTCCGCCTCGGTGGTCAGGTGACGAATACAGCCCAGGAGCATCGACAGTTCATCGAGGGCCCGGTCCAGGGGGACGCCAGGTTGTACCCGGAACAGCTCCAGAAAGGTTTCGACGCCTGCGGTGGTGCAGGCTTTCGGATCATTGCTCATTTCATCACTCCTTGACGTGATCGACTCACATTCGGTTCCGCACGCTGTCTAGCGCGTCGGGGATGGTCGTGTCGGAGTGGATGGAGAAGTGAATATGGGGGAACGAGCTTGGGACGAGGTGGATCGGGGACGAGCTTTTTCATAGTGAAGTTCCTATGTGCCGTAAGGAACTGCCTTCCTAGTCGTCTCACTGATTGAGGGTGGCAGTCGTACGCGGGGTGAGACCCGGGCCACATAGGAAACCCGACCAGGCCGAAGCCTGCCCGCGCACGACCGCCATAGCAAGCGGCGAAGTTCCAAGTGGTCCGGGGGTCTCAATCCCGATCGCCCGAAGGCGACCCGACGACGTTATCCGTGAGGCATTTCCCCGACAACACAGAAGCTTCCGCAAGATGCGTAGGATACTTCCCAAGCGCTCAGCAACTGAACCCTTTGATTCCACATTCGGAAATCCCCTACGGGTGTCGACGCAAGCAGCATCGGTACTCCGTTCCGTCGGCAGTGTTCGACTTCATTGAGCAGCAGGCCCAACGCACACTTTGTCAGGGCTCAGCCAGGAGCAATGGCTCCAGATCTGGCAGGCAACCATGTAAAACTTCGCTGCCTACCGATGAGGCCTAGCATTTTTACCAGTTGCTATTTATAAGCCGTGAGGACATGTTCATAGCACAGACGTCGTTCAATCCGGCATATCTCTATGAACTCTCAACTTTTTTATCAAGGCACATATCTTCGCAATAAGCTCAGTAGCGAGCTGCAGTGTTCATCGCTGCTGGTGAATACTACCCCCTATGCGGAATCCCTAGTCGCCCGGCACGGTCCTGAAACCATGCTACTCACTACCGACAACCAAGACTCGGTAATCCAAGCTCACACCACTAGTGCCACTGCATTTGCGGCTTATACCCCCTATGGTCATAACGTGCCAGAAGCTCGGCCTCTCTCCATGTATGCGTTCAATGGCGAATGGCGCGACTCGGTGACAGGTTGCTACCCACTGGGGACTGGCTATCGTTTCTTCAATCCCATCCTGATGCGTTTCCATTCTCCGGACGGCATAAGTCCTTTTGCTGACGGAGGACCCAACTACTACGCCTACTGTGCAGGTGACCCCATAAATTTTCAGGATCCAAGCGGCCATGTCCGCGTTCCGTTAGCATCGATATCGTTAAATCGAGGACCTCGCCCCTCAGTGCCACCCTTAACTCGCCGAATTGTTCGTAGGCGACTGGCCAGCACTCAAGTGGCGCTTCAGCAGGCAAGTGACCTGTCAAAAAACGCCCATAACCGAGCGGCCTCATTGGCGGCAACTGCCAATGAGGCCCGGCGCCTTGCGAACGCTGCTCAAACATCCCAACTCCGGAATAAGTACAACGCAGACGCCAATACCAATAATTCACTAGCCGCCCGAGCTCGTACTCTGGCAGAGGAACTAGCAAGAAAGGTAGAGCACCTGAAGAGTATTGCCGCCTCCCAAGCGCGACTTCTGGGCCAGGACAATCGCGAAAATCTCATCTCCTCCCCCCAAGGGCCAAATGTACGACGCCCTCTCGCTAGTCCTGATCCATTGCAGATAGAGGTCACACGGCTACGCCGAACGAACAACTGAGCTAACGACTCTGTAAATAGACCCCCACAAGCGCCACGATGAGCCGCAAAACGGCCCTATTCCCCTCAAGGCTGGGCAGCCTCCTTCCACCCCCCACCCAGCGCCAGGAACACCCCGATCTGCCCCATGGCCACCTGGCTATTCGCCGCCGCCAACTGTGCACGCATGTCGGTATAGGTCCGGGTCGCCTGCAAGTCCGCCAGGAACGACTCGCGCCCGGCCTGGTAATAGCGATGGGTTTGGTCGGCCGCCTCCTTCGCCGAGCGTTCGGCCTCGGCCAGGGCATCGCGCCGCTCCAGCAGTGCGCTGTACTGCGCCAGGCGGGTCTGGGTCTCGCGGATGGCGTTGAGCACCACCCCATCGAAATGCGCCAGGGCGGCCTGCGTGGAGGCCTCGGCTTCGCGGATGCGGGCGCGGGTGCCGTTGGTGGGGATGGTCCAGCTCACCAACGGGCCGAAGCCCCAGCGGTTGGTCGAAGGTTCGCCGAGGTTCTCGAGGATACCGATGGTGCCGACCTGGGCACCGATGCTGATATTCGGGTACAGCGCGCCGGTGGCCACGCCGATGGTCGCGGTGGCAGCGGCCAGCTGGCGTTCGGCCTGGCGCACGTCGGGGCGGCGCTTGAGCAACGCGGCGCCGTCGCCGATCGGGATCAACTGGGCGATATGTGGCAGCTCGGCGCAATCAGCAGTACCAGCCGGCAGTTGCTCGACTGGCTTGGCCAGCAGCGCGGCCAGGGTATACAGGCCCGCCTCGCGCTCGGCCTGGAAACGCGGCAGCTCGGCACGCAGCGACTTGAACTGGGTCTGCGAGCGGGTGACCTGGGTTTCGTCGCCACGGCCGGCATCGCGCAGGCGCTGGGTCAGTTGCACGCTCTGCTCCTGCAGGTCGAGGGACTCGCGGGCGATGTGGTACTCCTCGTTGGCCGAGCACACCTGGGTGTAGGCCTTGACCACGTCGGCCACCAGGGTGATGCGCGCGGTGTCGGCCGCGGCCTGCACGGCATCGGCGTTGGCCTGGGCCGCCTCGGTGCCGCGCTTGAAGGTGCCCCACAGGTCGAACTGGTAGGAGGCACTGAGGATGGCTTCGCCGATATTGGCCACCGGTACCTTCTCCGGCAACAGGAAGGCTTCGCCAGACTCCTGCAGGCGCTGGGCAGCCACCTTGGCACCGCCGCTGAAGCCCCCCTGGGACTCGGCCACCTCGACCTGGGCACGGGCCTTGGCGATGTTGGCCGCGGCTACGCGCAGCTCGGTGTTGGCGGCCAGGGCCTGGCGCACCAGCTCGTTCAGGCGCGGGTCCTGGTACAGCTGCCACCAGTCCTCCGGCACCGGCGCCGAAACCACGCTGTCGGCATCCTGGCGCAGCGGGCCGTTGAGGTCGCTGCGCTGTACGGCTGCGTCTTTCGGCAGCTCGTAGTCCGGGCCGACCATCGCACAGGCACCGAGGGACAGCGCCAGCCCCACCAGCATCAGACGTTTCATGGGTGCTGCCCCTCGATGATCGACACCGTGGCGGTACGCCCGGCGATCATGCGAAAGTCCTCGGGCACCTCGTCGAAGGCGATGCGCACGGGGATGCGCTGGGCCAGGCGCACCCAGCTGAAGGCCGGGTTGACGTTGGGCAGCAGGTTGGCGCCGCTGGTGCGGTCGCGGTCCTCGATACCGGCGGCCATGCTCTGCACATGGCCGCGCAGGCGGGTGTTGTCGCCCATCACGCGGATGTCCACGGCATCGCCGATGTGGATGCCGCTGAGCTTGGTTTCCTCGAAGTAGCCGTCGACGTGATAGGACGCGCTGTCGACCACCGACAGCACCGGCCGGCCAGCGGTGACGAACTCGTGGGCACGTGGGGCGCGGTCGTTGAGGTAACCATCCACGGGGCTGCGCACCACCGAGCGGTCGAGGTTGAGCTGGGCGGTATCGACCGCCACTTGCGCCTCGTTCACCGCCGAGCGGGCACGGGCCTCGCGGGACTGGCTCTCTTCCAACTGCTCGGCCGCCACCAGGTTGCCCAGCTTGCGGTTACGACGGGCCTCGCGGGAGGCCTGGGCCAGGGTCTCCTGGCGCTCGGCCAGGGTCGCCTGGGCCTGGCGCAGGGCCAGGGTGAAGCGGTCCTGGTCAATGGTGAACAGCACGTCGCCGCGCTTGATCATCTGGTTGTCGCGCACTTCGACCTTCTGGATCAGCCCGGAGACATCCGGGGCGATCTGGATCACGTCGGCGCGGATGTGGCCGTCGCGGGTCCAGGGCGCGAACAGGTAGTACACGACCATCTGCCAGACCAGCACGGCCGCGAACGTCACCACCAGCAATGTCAGGACCACACGGCCCAGGGTCAACCAAGGTTTTTTCATGTCAGCATCAGGTTTCGGCAAAAGTGATCCACCGCACCGAGCAGCACGGCGTAGAGAGCAACGTTGAACAACGCCCGGTGCCAGACCAGGCGGTAGAAATGCAGGCGCACCAGCACGGCGTGCACGCCCAGGAACAACAGGTAGGTGAACACCATCATCACCAGCAGCGTAGGCAGGAACACCCCGCTGATATCCAGATCACCGATCACAGGGGCGCTCCATCGATGCCATGGGGCAGTTGCGGTTGGTCAGCGGGTTCGAGCATCACCTCCACCCCAGGCAACAGGGCCAGGCGCAGGCCGCTCAGGGCATGCAGCAGGTGAACGCGGGCATCGCCACGATCATGGAACGCGTCCAGGGCCAGGGCCTGGCGGGCACGCTCCATGTTGCGCAGCAGCGCCGCCGGCGCGTGCAGACGCTCATTGGCACGCAGGCAGGCGGCGTAATGCGCGCCGACTTCCTCGACCACCGTCTGCAGGCGCTCACGGGCCTGCTGGCCGACCCGTGGCAGGTAGGCCAGCAGGTCGAGCAGGTTCAGGCCCACGCGCAGGTCGCGCAGGGCCACGCCACTGTCCTGGCCGGTCTGCGACAGGCGCGGCAGGTGCTGCATCAGGCGGTCGAGCATCTGCACGCCGACCTGACGGTGCTCGGCCAGGGTCGCCGGTTGGGTCATCTCGACGATGTCGCGCCAGCTGAAACGGGTCAGGCGCTTGGCGGCCAGCTCCACGCCGAACGGGCGCAGCAGCAGGGTCCAGATGAAGGCGAACAGCAGGCCTACCGGGCCAGCCATGTTGGCGTTGATGAAGGTCAGGAAGTCCGCGTCGTAGGCACCCTGGATGCTGATGAAGGTGGCGGTGTTGACGATGGTCAGCAAGGTGCCGAGGTAGAAACGCGGCTGCACGGTCAGGGTACCGACGCAGATGAACGGCACGGCGAAGGCCAGCACCAGCATCGGGAAATCGTGCAGGTTGGGCAGCACCAGGAACAGGTAGACGCTGGAGAAGATCACCGACATCAGCGTCCAGAAGAAGAACCGGTAGATCTGCGGCGCCGGGTCGTCCATGGCAGCGAAGAAGCTGCAGGCCACGGCGGCGAGGATCACCGCGCTGCCACCATCGTTCCAGCCGAGCAGGATCCACAGGCCGCTGGCGACGACGATCGCGGTGACGGTGGAGAACACCGAATAGAGCATCAGGCCACGGTCGAAGAACGGCGTCAGGCGGCCCAGGCGCCAATGGCGATAGACCGCGCGCCAGGGCGTGGCGTCGTCCTTGCGCAGGGCGTGCTGAAGGGTGCAGCAGTCCTGCCAGAGGTCGATCCACTCGGTGAGGCGGTAGAGGGCGTTGGACAGCAGCAGCTCGGGGCGCTGGTCCAGCGCGGCGGCGCTGGGCTGCAGGCGGTCGATCCGCTCGCGCAAGGTGGTCCAGCGCGCCACCGAGGCATCCTCGGCGGTGCCTTCAAGCCACGCGCGAGCCTCGGCCAGCACAGGCTGCAACTGGGCGAACTGGGCCGGGGCGCGGCCTTCCAGGGCGACCAGGGCGTCGTCCAGGGCATCGATCACCGGCAGCAGGTGGATCATCCGCCCGCGCAACTCGCGGGCGTTCTTCAGCGTATGCGGGCCGGCGCCTTCATGGCCGAGCTGGCCGATCATCATTTCCAGGCTGTTGAAGGTGGCGACCATCGAGGCACGCAGGCCGCCGACCTTGTCGGCCGCGACCTCGCGGGCCAGGTAGGTGTCGCTGTAGCGGATCGCCTCGTTGAACCAGTTGCTGGTCGAGCCCACCACCACCGGCGCCAGGCGACGCGGCCAGAAGATCGCCCCGACCACCGCTGCGCAGACGATGCCCAGGCAGATCTCCTGGGCGCGCGAGGACGCCACGTCGAACACCGCCAGCGGGTTGTCGACCACCGCCAGGGCGATCATCGGCAGGGTGTAGCCGGCCAGCATCAGCACATAGTTGTTGGCCGTGCGCAGGTTCAGCGAGAGGAACAGCAAGGTACCGGTCCACAGGGCGATGGCGATGGACAGCAGCAAGGGCGACTGTACCAAGGGCGGCACCAGCAGGACGGCCCCACCCGCGCCAAGCAGGGTGCCCAGGGCGCGGTACAGGGCCTTGGAGCTGGTCGGGCCGACGAAGGGGCTGGAGACGATGTACACGGTGGCCATGGCCCAGTACGGACGAGGCAACTGCATGAGCAGGGCGATGTACAGGGCGATCATGGAGGCGGCGAAGGTACGCACGCCGTAGAACCAGTCGCGGGCCGGTGGTACCGAGCTGAAGAAACCGTTCATGCGACCCCGCCTGAGGTCCCGAGGCCAGCGTCCTCGAAGGCGCGGATCACCCGCAGGGTGGCCTCCAGATCGGCCTGGTCGATGCCGTGCAGCACTTCGCGGCGCAGGCGTACCAGCTCGCCTTCGATGGACTCGGCCAGGGTTCGACCCTGGGCGGTCAGGCTCAGGGCCTTGGCGCGGCGGTCCAGCGGGTCCTCGCTGCGGCAGACCAGGCCGGCCTTGCACAGCTGGTCGAGCAGGCGCACCAGCGATGGGCTCTCCAGGCCGGCGGCCTGGGCCACCGCCACCTGGTGCACACCATCGCCCAGGCGCACGATCATCAGCAACGGCACGGCGCAGGCCTCGGAGATACCGTAGCTGGTCAAGGCCGCATGGCAGATGCGCCGCCAATGACGAGCGGCCACGACCATGCCGCTGCTGACTTTCAGGTGCAGTGCATCAAGCGTCATGTGAGGAACCGAGGATATTCATAGTTTGCTAACTATCAATATACGCCTTGCCCTCCCCCTGTCGTCAACAGGAGGTGACGCAGAGATTGGATGAAAGGTTGTTCATCCAAGGGGGGCTGGCCTCTGCGTGGTGGTCTGGTTATTCAGGGCTGGATCTGGTCTTCCAGCTTCATGGTCAACGCCAGGCTGCTGCCCATCTGGATCGCCTGGTCACGCCAGGCCAGATAACGCGCACCATCACGGCTGCTGAAATGCACCGCCAGCTCCTCGGCCGCCTGCATCACCCCGGCGGCGGCGGCCAGTTCGAGCCAGTACAACGCGGCCTTCATATCAGCCTGCACGTAAAGCCCATGCAACAGCCGATAGCCCACCTCGAAGCGGCAGCGCGCCTCGCCGTGCTGGGCTCCTCGCAGGAACCACTGGTAAGCCGCCCGCGAGTCGACCTGCCAGCCCAGCGCCGCGTCGCAGACCTCCTCCTCGTAGAGATCGCCCAGCGCCGCCGCGGCATGCGACATACCCCGCTCGAACGCCTGGCGATAGCATTCGGCAGCCTGGGTATAGGAGATTTCCATACCCTTGCCGAAATAGTGCTGCTGGCCCAGGTTGAACCAAGCCGTGGCACTGCCTTGCAGGGCGGCCATGCGCAGCAGGTGCCCGGCCAGCACCGGGTCGGCGCGCCAATACTTGCCGTTGAGCCAGATCCAGCCGAGGTCGTTGAGCGCCGCCACGCTGCCCTCCAGGGCCTGGCCACGCAGGTCGGCGTACACCGCCTGCAGGTCGACAGCCTCATCCAGGCGATCGACCAGGCTGAAGCGCTCGCCCGGTAATGCCTGTTGGCTGGGCAGGCCGATGCTGGCGAAATACCTCTGGCGAGCGGCACAGGCTGGCGCCGAAGCGATCCGCTCGGGCAGCAGGCGAGCAAGCAGCGGGTGGATGTTGCTGGCAGCAGACATGTTCATCCTCATTGAACGACCCACAGCCCCGGCTGCGACCCTGATGAGGCGAGATTCTGCGCGACGCCACGACAAAACCTGTCGCGAACGATTCGATCCAGGGCAACCAATTGCGTCTTCCTTGATCTGAGCACGGCATGGCTAATTGCCATGCCCCTATCATTGCCGCCATGCTATTGCGGCAAGCCTAGACAAGGACGTTACCTTTTGCCGTTCGCCACCACTCGAGCCACCCTCAGCCGTCAGTGGGCGCTGTTGCGCCAACTGCCCAGCCGCTCTCCAGGCATCACCAGCGCCGAACTGGTATGGCGCCTGCGCGATGTAGGCTTCAACGTCAGCAAGCGCACGGTCGAGCGCGACCTCAATGAGCTGTCGCTGATCTTCCCGTTGGAGCGCAATGACAAGAGCATTCCATTCGGCTGGCACTGGTCGGCCAGTACCGTGGGCGAATTGCGGGGCAATTTCGACCTGCAGGGGTATCTGCGCAGCGACACACTGCAGCCGCCCCAGGGTGAAGGCCTGGAGCTGCAGGCCTGGATCAGCGACGCCCTGGCACGCCAACTGCGGGAGGCGCCGCTGACCGCCGACATGCAGCTCACCGCGCAGGAACAGGGGCACCGGTTGCGGGCTACGGTCAGCGATGGCTGGCCGCTGCGCTGGTGGTTGCTGAGCCAGGGGGATGGCTTGGTGGTGGAGCAGCCGCGGGAGTTGCGCGAGGAGATTGCCAGGACGTTGGCCAAGGCGGCGGCGTTGTATCGGGACTAGGGGCTGCCTTGCCGGCGATGGGCCGCGAAGCGGCCCCACCTGGCAGCTACCGCTGCATCCCCCAACGCCTCACGGTCAACCGCTCCAGGGTATTGAACACCAGCCCTTCCACCAGCAGCCCGATGAGAATCACCACCGCCAGCCCGGCAAACACCTTGTCGGTGTACAACTCGTTGCGGTTCTGGAAGATGTACCAGCCCAGCCCGCCCTTGCCGCTGCTGGCGCCGAACACCAGCTCGGCGGCGATCAGCGTGCGCCAGGCGAAGGCCCAGCCGATCTTCAGCCCCGAGAGGATCGACGGCAGCGCCGCCGGCACCAGGATGTGCAGCACCAGCCGCAGGCCGCGCAGGCCATAGTTGCGCCCGGCCATGCGCAGCGTCTCGGAAACCCCCAGGAACCCCGCATAGGTGTTCAGCGCCAGGGCCCAGAGCACCGAGTGCACCAGCACGAAGATCAGGCTGTTGTCGCCCAGGCCGAACCACAGCAAGGCCAGCGGCAACAGCGCGATCGCCGGCAGCGGGTTGAACATCGACGTCAGGGTGCCCAGCAGGTCGCGGCCGAGCTGGGTCGACACCGCCAGGCTGGTCAGGCCGAAGGCCAGGACAATGCCCAACACATAGCCCTTGAGCAGCACCACCAGCGAAACCCCGACCTTGGCCAGCAATTCGCCACTGAGCAGGCCATCCCACAGTGCCGTAGCGGTCTGCAGGAAGCTGGGCAGCAGCAAGTCGTTGCCGGTGTAGTGGGCGGCTGCCTCCCAGAGAGCGGCCAGCAGCACCAGGATCACTGCCTTGCGCAGCCAGCCCTGCTGCCACAAGCGCTGGACGATGGGCAGTTCGCGCTCGAGCGCTACCCCTGGCAGCGGCGCCAGTTGCACCTCGTATTCCTGCCGTGCAGGTGTGGTCGTCATGGCTGAGGCTCCTGTCAGTAGGCGATGCGAATATCGTTGAAACCCAGCTCGCCCGCCTGTTCAGGCTCGCTGGCCTCGTCGAACAACAGGCGGTGGATGCGCCGGGCGCTGGCCTGGAAGTCGACGCCACCGAGGCTGCCCAGGTCGTACTGGTGGCTGTGCACCTCGGCACGCACCCGCCCGGGATGGGGCGAGAGCAGCAGGATGCGGTTGCCCACCACCAGCGCTTCCTCGATGGAATGGGTGACGAACAGCAGGGTGAAACGCACCTCCTCCCAGAGCAGTAACAGCTCTTCCTGCATCTTGCGTCGGGTCAGGGCGTCGAGCGCGGCGAACGGCTCGTCCATGAGCAGGATCTTCGGCTGGGTGGCCAGGGCCCGGGCGATCGCCACCCGCGCCTTCATGCCGCCGGACAGGGTATGCGGGTAGGCATCGGCGAACGCCGCCAGGCCGACCTTCTCCAAGTAGTGCAGGGCCCGCGCCTCGGCCTCGACGCGCTTGAGCTGCCCGGACACCAGCAGGGGGAACATGACGTTCTGTTTCACCGTCTTCCAGGGCGGCAACTGGTCGAACTCCTGGAACACCACGATGCGGTCAGGACCGGGGCCACGCACCGGCTGGCCCTGCAACAGGACCTGGCCCTCCCGCGGTTCGATGAAGCCGGCCACGGCCTTGAGCAAGGTGGACTTGCCGCAACCGGAAGGCCCCAGCAGGACGAAACGGTCGGCACGGTCGACTTCGAAGCTGACCTGGTGGGTGGCCCGCACCACGCGCTGCGCCGTGCGGTACTCCAGGCTGAGGTTGTCCACCTGCAGCAGCGGTGGTGTGGCGACATGGCTCAGGTTGCTGGCCGTGTGGCCTGGCAATGGGGCGGTCATGGGCGATCAGCTCCCCTGCAGCGGGCGTTCGTCCTGGAAGAAGTAGTCCTTCCACGACTCGGGCTTGTGCTTGATGGCGCCGACCCGGTAGAGGAAATCGGCCAGCTTGTAGGTGTTCTTCGGCGTGACGGTGAACTCGTACTGAGGGTTGTCGATCAGGCGAATCAACGCGTCGCGGTCGATCTTGGCCTGGGTCACGCGGATGTAGGTGTCGGCCGCGGCGGCCTTGTCCTTCTGAGCGAAGTCCGCTGCCTCGGCCAGGGCATCGACGAAGGCCTTGTAGGTCTTGGGGTTGTCCTTGCGGAATTTCTCGGTGGCGAATAACAGGGTCGGCGAGTTGGGGCCGAGCAGGTCGTAGCTGTTCAGCACGACATGCACATCCTTGTTGGCCAGGACCTGGTCCTGGAACGGCGGGTTGGAGAAGTGCCCGTTGAGCTCGGTGCCGCCGGCCAGCAGGGCCGCGGTGGCGTCCGGGTGCGGCACGGCCAGGGTATATTTGTCCAGGCGCGCGTACTCCTTGTCGCCCCACTGCTGGGCGGCGGCGTACTGGAGGAAACGCGACTGCACCGACACGCCCACGGCAGGCACGGCGATACGGTCCTTGTCGCTGATATCGGCGATGGTCTTGACGTTGGGGTTGCTGCTGACCAGGTAGTACGGGAAGTTGCCGAGCGACGCCACGGCCTTGACGTTCTGCCGACCGCGGGTGCGGTCCCAGACCGTGAGCAGCGGCCCGACGCCGGCACCGGCGATGTCCACCGAGCCGGACAGCAGCGCGTCGTTGATCGCCGCGCCGCCGGAGAGCTGGGCCCAGTCGACCTGGATGTCGATACCCTGCTCCTTGCCGTGTTTCTCGATCAACTGCTGGTCGCGGACCACGTTGAGCAGCAGGTAGACGATGCCGAACTGCTCGGCGATGCGGATCTTGCCTTCGGCCTGGGCCACGCTGGGGGCGGCCAGGCTGCCGACGACCAGGCTGGCGCCCAGGCCGATGCTCGCCGCCAGGCGGCTGATGGATTTGCGCATGGGAACTCTCCTGATGAGGTCAGAACGGGGCATCGCCCTGGATGGTGGTGCGGTACAGCTTGCGCCGCAGGTGTGCGGGGCAGCCGGTGGCCAGGTGGATCAGCGAGCGGTTGTCCCAGAACACCAGGTCATGGGGCTGCCACTGATGGCGGTAGATGTTCGCTTCGAGCACGCTCAGGGCGTAGAGCTGCTGCAGCACATCGCGGCTTTCGTCCTCCGGCAGGCCGACGATGCGCGTGGTGAAGCCTTCACTGACGAACAACGCCTTGCGGCCGTTTTCCGGGTGGGTGCGCACGATGGGGTGGATGACTTCCTTGACCTGGGCGAGCTGCTCGGCGGTCAGGGTCGGTCGCCAGTTACCCTCGAACCGGGTCTCGGCGTAACGCGCGGTGTAGGAGTGTGCCGCGCTGCGCCCCTCGACCACCTGGCGCAGCGCTTCGGGCACCGCCTCCCAGGCCTTGTGCATGTCGGCGAAGAGGGTGTCGCCGCCTTCGCTGGGCAGCTCCTGGGCGTGCAGCATGGAACCAAGGCTTGGGAGCTCCTTGTAGGAGAGGTCCGAGTGCCAGAACTTGCCGGCATCGCCCAGGCCGATGTTGCGGCCGTCTTCGATGATGTTAGAAACGATGAGGATCTCAGGGTGCCCTTCGAGCAGGAACTGCTTGAGCACATGGATCTGCAGCTCGCCGAAACGGCGGCTGAAGGCGATCTGCTGCTCTGGAGTGATGCGCTGGTCGCGAAACACCAGGACGTGGTGGTCGAGGTGGGCGCGATGGATTCGGCTGAAATCCTCGGTGTTGACCGGCCTGGCCAGGTCGAGACCGACGATCTCGGCGCCGACGGCACCGGCGAACGGGCGGATTTCAAAGGATTGCGGCTGGGCGCTGTCGATGGACGACAAGGCGTTCGAGGCGGCTGGCATTGTTCACTCCCACGCAGTGCGCGACTTCAGGGCGCGCAACGATTAGAAACGCACGGGGATTTCCCGTGTGGGTTCAGGTCGTGCGGCGCGCCGATTGGTCGGCAGGTACGCAGTGGGAGTAACTATAAAAGCATAAGAAATATTATTTAAATATCTTTAAAGAATATTGATATGGCGGGTTTCATGGCCTTTCAAGATGCCGATCGGGCTCAGCGGTGTTCGCAGAACAGGTGTCATGCAGCAGATTCTGGGCTGCTTCGCAGCCCCACTACACTCACCGCCACTCGCTGTAAGGCTCCAGGGGCTGCACCGGCAGCAGAAGGTTGCCGCGCCACGGGTCGAAGAGGTAGCGCACGTAGAGCATGGCGTGGCTTGGCGCATAGTCGTCGCTGTATCGCCAGTCGAAGCCGCCACCAAGCGCCCAGTGGTCGCTCAAGCGCCGCTCGAACAACCCCCTGAGGTGGTAGCCCAGGCCATTGCTGGTACTCCCCTCGCTGACGTCGCCGATGTTCGAGGTGGCGATGTCATAGCGATCCAGCGCCTTGGCGTTCAGCGAACCTTTCGGGTAACGCGGCTGGCTGCCGCTCCTGGCCTGGGACCAACTGACCGAACTCTCCAGCAGCACCGACCAATCGTAGTTGCGCCAGGCATAGCTGAACGGCACGCCGATGGAGTTGTAGCGCTCCGGGCTGTAGTAGCCACCCTGGCCCAAGGTGTAGTCGCCCAGGTCCTTGTCGTGGCGCCAGTGCATCACGGTAAGGCCGATGCGCATGCGCTCATCAGCCCTTTCCACCAGGCGGTAGTAATAACCCGCCATGGCCCGGGTCCGCTGGTTATCGGCAACGTTCTCGCCACGCAGCCAGTGATGGCCGAGGCTGGCCCAGACGCCATCATCACCACCCTGATCCCAGCTCAGGCCAAGCGTGGCGCCGTTGGCAGTGACACCCCCCCAGCGTATGCCGGTACGCGGGTCCTTGGCGCCGCCAAAGGACAGCAGCGAGTTGCTCATCGGCCGCCGCGAGGCGGTCAGCGACCAGCCGTATTGCCCCAGGTCACCATTGACCGTAGCGCCGCCGAGCCAGTTGTCGACCTCGAAGCCATCGGTGGTGCCCAGGTCGGCGGCCCAGCGCTCACCTTCCCAGCCCAGCGCCATGATCCGGCCATTGGCGCGTTGCCTACCGCCGACACACCCCGACTCGAGCTGTTCGCCCGAGACCTGACAAGTGCCGAAGGCCTCGCGATGCAGGCCATCGTCATCCAGGTCGAAGCGCCCGGCATCCAGGCCGATCCGCTCGAGCCGGACGAACGCCTTGCCGTCCTGCCAAGGTGCGTCGGCATGCAGCAGGGTGGATTGGGTGGCCAGCCTGGAAATCCCGGCGGTACCGCTGTCATTGCGCCAGCCATAGTCGTGCATCAGGGTGATGCTGGGGTTGTGCCGTCGATACAGTTCGTCGACATCGCTGCGCAGGCTGCGCGCCAGCCAGTCGTCCTCATCACGCGCCCGGCTGGCGAAGGTCAAGGCACGGTCGTCACGCGGTGCCACCGCGTGGCGGTCCAGCAGGTCGGCATCGGCCATCGCCGCGGCGTACACGTCCAGTGCCCGCTGTGGCGCCTGCGCGCTCGCCAGGCGCGCGGCATCGCGGCGCAGCAGCGGGTCAGGTTGCGTCTGCTCGGCCAGCAGCCGGTCGAGCAGCGTCGCGGCTTTGTCTCGCTCGCCGACCGCCAGCCAGGCATTGGCCAGGCGGCGCTGGGCGTCATTCTGCCCAGCAGGGAAGTGCACCGGGTGTCGCTCAAGCGCCTGGCGAGCTCGCGGCAGGTCGCCTTCGGCGATCCAGCTTTCGATCAGGCCAAGACGCGCCTCGGGCTGCTCCGGCTGACGCGCCAGCACGCGCGCGTAATACGCCTGGGTAGCCTTGTGGTCACCGCGGGTCATGGCCCAGTCGGCCAACGTCAGCAGGTCATCGGGGTCGCCCTCGCCGCCGGCCAGGCTGGCCTCCAGCAGTGCCGTAGCCTCGGCTTCGCGCCCCTGGTCGCGCAGCTGCCGGGCCTTGGCCAGGGTCACGCGGCGACGCACGCGCTGATCCAACGTGCGCATGTCGTCGCTCCAGGCGCCCTTCGGTACGCGAGCCAGGCTGTCCAATGCCAGCGCATCGCGATCAGTGGATTCCAGGAACAGGCCATGGGCATAACGGGCCGCCGGGGCAGCCGGGTGACGCCGCAGCAGCCTGGCGAATGCGGCATCGGCCTCGCTCAGGCGCCCCTGTTGATGCAGGCTGCCGGCCAGCGAATAAACCAGCCACGGCTCATCGGGCGCGAGCTCGACGGCCCGGTCCAAGGCCTGGCTCGCCGCGAGCCAGTCCTGCCGCTGCATGGCAGCGTCACCCTCGCCACGCAACCGCTCCAGTTCCAGACCACGGCGCAGGTCGGCGAACGCTGCCTGTTGCCGGGGCGGCAGCCCGTCCAGGTAGGCTCGGGCCTTGTCCGGCGATTGCGCCTGGTAGATCCGCAACAAGCCACGCACGGCGCTCTCGTTGTCCGGTGCCAGGCGCCGCGCCTGGAGGAACAGGCGTTCGGCCGTGGCCTGGTCGCCTTCGGCCACGGCGACATCGGCCAGGCCGAGCACGGCGAACTCATCCCCAGGGCGCTGCTTGCGCGCCTGCTGGTAGAGCGACCGGGCAAGCGGGACATTGCCCTGCTCCAGGGCCAGGTCGGCCTTCTTGAGCTGGCCCCAGTAGCGACTGGACGCTTCCAGGTCGTTCCATTTGCTCATCCAGTGGGTGTCCTGCTCCTTGCTGGCGGCCAGCCGGAAGGCAGCATTGGCGTCCTCATAGCGGCGCTGCCCCATCAACGTCGAACCCAAGGCGCCGTGCAGCCTGGCATCGCCAGGATACTGGCGCAGGGCCCGGCGCAACTGGGCCTCGGCCTCGATGTAGCGTCCCTGCTCGAGCAGGCGCAGGCCATGCTGGCCCGCCTGCCAGGCGGGATCGGCGACCAGGCGGCGCTGCTGTGCCAGTACTTCACCGGCCTTGGGCAGCAGCGGTGAGGCCGGGTAGCGCTGGACGAACGCTTGCCAGGCGGCAACGCTGTCACGGCTCACCGATTGCTCGGACAGGTAGTCGAACTCCCGCTGGGCAGCCGCATCGCGTGCACCTGGGTCGCGGGACAATTGCTCCAGCACGGCCAGGGCCTCGGTATCGCGGTTCTCGGCGAACAACAGCCCCACCAGCGTCTGACGCAACGCGGCATTGCCTGGGTACTGGCGATCCAGCGCCTGCAGCCGGTCGATCGCTTCCAGGCGCTGGCCGGGCACGTTGCTGCGCACGCGCCAGTAGTCCAGCGCCAGGTCCAGGCTCGGCGGATCACCGGCGAACAATTGCTCGTACAAAGCGGCCGCCTCCGCATTGCGGCCAGTGATCGCCATCAGGCGAGCCTGCTGCAGGCGCCGGTTGCCTTCAGGCTGCTGCAGCTCGAGCAGACGCCTGGCATTGCGTTCCTGCACACTGCCAGGCGCCACCTGGCTGATACGCGCCAGCAACTGGCTGGCCTGTGCCTCGTCGCGCTCGCGCAGAGCCAGGCGCAACGACGCCAGCAACACCTCGGCATCGCCCGGTTCAAGCAGACGCAAGCGACCCAAGGCATCGCGCACCAAGTCATCGCGGTGCAACGCCTCGCCCATGCGGATCTGCTCGAGCAGCCATTGACGCTGCTCGTTGCGGTCGCTCGGTTGCGCCGCGACCTGGCTGGAAAGCCCTGCCAGCAACACGATGCCAATCAATCGGTACATGACGCACTCCAGGCCGGCAGCAGCCGCCCCGCTTTGTCGAAGCGATAACGCGCCTCATCCCAGCCCTGGCCGAACAGCGCCAGCACCTGGTTGTAGTAGGCACGGGGCTCGATCGCCTGTTCTTGCAGACGCAGCCGTTGGGCCCTCAGGCCTGGGCCGGCGTCAGGCGCCACGGCCAGCAAGGGCAGCAGCGCGGCCGAGAAGCCTCCCGGCCCGGCACCGCTCGCCTGGCCACTGCGCACATCCACGGTTTCCGGTGGCTGACCGTTTCGCACCGTCAGCGCGACCATCGGCGCGAAGTGGTGCTGCAGTTCGACACGTTGCGCAGCATCCTTGGCGAGCATGCCGAGCCACAGGTAGACGCGGATGGCGTCATAGGCACCGGTATTGCCGTGCTGCGGGTCCGGCGCGATGGTGCCGGCAGCGGTCCACAGCAACCAGTCCGGCGCAAACCCTTTCGCAGAGGCCTCGCGCAGCAGGCGGCGGGTATTGCCGGCGAGCTCGCCCCACAGCGGGTCGACCTGGGCGAATCGGTCGAGCAGTTGCAGGGGCAGGTAGCTCAGGTTCAGGCGCCAGCCCCGTGCATCCTCGAAGCCATGGTCGGCCGGCAGCAGCATCACCCCCAGGCCGGGCAGCTTGCGCAGTGTCTGGGCGGCGATGCGCCAGAGCAGGTGCTGGCCGAGCTGGGTATAGCCGGGCGCCTGCCACAGTCGGCCGGCTTCGAGCAGGCTGTAGGCGATCCACAGGTCGGCATCGCTGGCATTGTTGGCGTCGAGCACCTGCCATTGCCCCTGGGCGTCGCGTCCCCACAACCAGGCCGGCAGATGACGGGCCAGGTCACCCTGGGCCAGGTTGTTGGTGGTCCAGCGCAGCAACTGCGCGAAGGTCGCCCGATCATTGTTCACCAGGGCGAAGAACAGGCCGTAGCTCTGCCCTTCCGAGGTGGTGATCAGGCGCGCGTCACTGGGGTCGATGACCCGCCCGTCCCCGCTCACCAGCGCCGTCTTGAAGCGCTCCCAGGCCGGCCATGCGCAGGTTGGCGCTGCACCGGCGACCGTGGGCAGGGCAAGCGCCAAAAGCAGTAGCACAAGCCGCCGCATGTTCAGCCTGCCTCGCCCAGTCGGCGCCGGGCGGCCCAACGCAGCGCGCGCCACAGCAAGAAGGCGAACAGCACCACGCTGACGGCAGCGACAAGTGCAAGCAGCACCGGGTGCTCGGACAGATGGAACCACAGCAGCAGCCACCAGGGCAGTTGGCCGACGAAATAATGTTCGCCGACGAACTGGCTGCTCACCCCACTGCTGCGCGCCAGGGTGACCGAGCCCGCCACGGCGTCGAGCTTGCCGACATCGCCAAGGACATCACGCAGCAGCGCATGGTCGGCGTCGGTATTGGCCAACAGTGCGACCACGCTCCGTTGCTCATGGAACGGTGACTTGAGCCCGGTGATCGCGGCGATCGGCGCCTGGGCACTGACGTCCACGCGGCTGCTGGGCAATACCGATGCGGTGTCGAAGCGGTCGCTGCCAGGGAGCCCCGACGCACGCCCTTGCAACAGCCAGTCACGCTGGGCATCGAGCAGCAGGCCGAGGTTGCGCTCCTGGCCCAGCGCCTGCGGCAACGTGCCGATCACCAACAGGTCGGCATCCACGGTGCTGGCCTGCTTCCAGTCATCGACAATGCGTACGCCCAGGGCCGGATAACCGACATGGCCGGCCACACCCGCCACCACGTCGAGCAAGGTCCCCACCTGCATCGGCGTGGGCTTGGCGGGCATCAGGATCAGCGTCTCGGACAAGTCGGCCATGCGGCTGAAAGGGAAGCCGCTGCGGGCGAAGGCGCGCAAGTCGGGCATGGCGATGTAGTGGTGGTAGCCGGAGAGGTCGATCGTCGAGTTCTCGTCGATGGCCGCACGCACATCCACCGGCAAGGAGGTCTGGCAGTGATCGCGCTGGGCACTGCCGAGCTTGCTGGCGAAGCTGAAGTCGAAACGCAGGCGGTTGCGGTCGCCGATCTTCAGCGCAGGTACCAGTGCCTGCTCGCTCAGCGCGGTGCTGTCGCTGGACAGGACACTCAGGCGCAGCTCTTCCAGCGTGCCGCCACGGCGGTCGTTACCGACCAGCGGCATGCTGGTGATGTACTGGTCGTTGACGCTGATGCTCAGGCGCGACTCGTCGGTGACCGCTGGCGGTGTATAGCGATACAAGGTGCGCAGCGCAATACCCTGGTTACGCCAGACGAACAGGTCCGGCGGCAGGTTCACATCGAGCGTGATCGCCCTCGGCTGCAAGCCACTGACCTGCAGTTGCTGGGGGTAGTCGAGCAATTCGGCGAAGCGAACCGGGCGGTCGGTGCGTGTCCAGTTCGGTGCATCGTAGGGCTTGCGTGGCTGCAACTCGCTCATCTGCTCGACCGCCACCCGGGCACCGCGGAACAGTTCGTTGCCCACCGCCAGCGCCGAGGCGGCCTTGACCAGGTCGGCGTCGTCGCGGCCCAGTACCAGCAGCAACTTGCTCCAAGGGTCTTGCGGGTGGTCGATCATCTGCACCACCGGGCCATCCACGCGTGGAAACCGCTCGTAATCGGCCAGGAACGAGGGACGGCGTTCATTGCTGGCGAAGACGATGGCCGGTTTCGGCCGCTCGCCAGCGACTGGCAGGTGATCGAAGAGCACCGGGAAGGTCGCCTTGCGCCAGCCGGCCTGGCTGCCGAAGTACGAAGACAGGATCGCAGCGGCACGCTGCTCGCCGAGGGTCGGGGTCGCTGCGAAGATCACCGGCAGGTCGACCTTGCCGGTATCCCTAGCATCGAAGAACGGCAGCGGGAAGAAGGCCAGGTCGTTTTCCATCGCCAGCGCCTGTTCGCGCAGGCGGACCTCGCTCTTGCGGTTGAGGTTCAGCCACAAGCCGCTGTGTGCAGGGTCTTCGCAGATGTCGGTGTAGTGCCCCACGAACTCCAGGCGCACCCGGTTGAAATCGCCGATCAGCTTGGGGTCGAGGGGCAACTGGCGCTGCACGCGCTGGCCAAGCTGCTCCTTCTCCACTGGCAGCACGCCCATCAGCTCGTCATTGAGGTAGACCCGCAGGTGCGACAGGGTCGGCAACAGTGCTGGCGACGGGGTGTAGTCCAGTTGCAGGAGCGCCTCGGTGGCCAGCCGATCGCGGCGCACGCCGAACTCGACCTGCTCGTTGTTGCGCACGCCGAGCAACAAGGTATCGGCTGGGTGCCCAAGCTGCTCGAACGTCCTCGACACAGGCCAGTTGGGTACCACCGGCTCGGCAGGCACATCGAGGGTGGCCGGGGTCGCGGCGGCGGTTACCTGGAACACGGAGGCGAGCAGCGCCATCGCCATGCCCCAGGCATGTGCGCAGTAACGGGTCATGATGCGTCTCGGGTCAGAAGGTTCGTGGAAGGGAGTGGGCGCGGGGTACGCGGCATGAAACTGGCCAGCCAGCGCACCAGCAGGACCAGGGGTTGCAGGGGCCCCAGCAGGCGGGCCGGGACGTGCTCGAGCAACTGCAGGTAGCCGACACCGCCCAGTTTCAGGACATCGACCAGGCTGCGCAGCGGGCGGTCGGGCTGGTGCTGCTCCTGCCAGCCCAGCCAGGCATCGGCGCGGGCGAAGGTGCAGTGCACCAGGTCGATGCGCTGTTGCACATCCAGCGCATCGAAGGTCAGGCCCAGGTGCCGGCCAACACGGCGGCTGACCCGTGCACCGAAGGCAAACTCACGCTCGCCACGGCTGAGCAGCAGGCGCACCCGCTCGCCAGGCATGGGTGCCAGGCCATCGCCCAGCTCCAGGCCGATGCCGCTATCGGAGTAGTCCACCAAGGTGCACGGGTAGGCGTGCCCGTTGTCCAGGACCAAGGCGGCCGGCAGGTGCATCCGTACCCGATGTGCGCGGCGCACCTGGCGAACCTCGGCCGCCACGGCCACCGCCGCGCCGATGATCAGCAGGTTGTAGATCACCCAGAGCGAACTGACGATGACCGTGCCGATCTCATCGACCGGGCCTGTGAACAAGCGCCAGGCGGCGAAACCGAGGCCCGCGAAATTGAGCACTGCCAACAACAGGTACGGCCGGGCGATACGCCAGTCGAACTGGCTCTGCTCCATCAACCCACCTTTGGCTGTGACGTTGAACGTGCCCTTCTTCGGCGCCAGCAGGGCGACCGTGGTGGGCCGGGCGATATACCAGGCCAGTACCGTCTCGTAGACCTCGCCCCAGAAGGTCTGCCGGTACTTGCCCTGCATGCGGGCGTTGGTCAGGCTGGCATGGATCATGTGCGGCAGTACGTAGAGCAGGATCATCAGCGCCGGTGCGTAGATGATGTAGGCATGCAGGAACAGGAATGCCAGTGGCGCGGTGAGGAACACCAGCCGTGGCAGGCCCGCCAGAAAATGCAGCATGGCGTTGGCGTAGCAGACCCGTTGGAACAGGCTCAGGCCACGGCCGAACAGCGGGTTGTCGGTGCGGAAGATCTGCACCATGCCGCGTGCCCAGCGGATCCTCTGGCCGATATGCGCCGACAGGCTTTCGGTGGCCAGCCCGGCAGCCTGTGGGATACGCAGGTAGGCTGAGTTCCAGCCCTGGCGATGCAGGCGCAGGGCGGTATGGGCGTCCTCGGTCACGGTCTCCACGGCGAAACCGCCGATGCTCTCCAGGGCGCTGCGTCGCAGCACGGCGCAGGAGCCGCAGAAGAAGGCGGCGTTCCACATGTCGTTGCCGTCCTGTATCAGGCCGTAGAACAGCTCGCCTTCGTTGGGCCGGCGGCGGAAGGTCCCCAGGTTGCGCTCGAACGGGTCGGGCGAGAAGAAATGGTGGGGCGTCTGCACCAGCGCCAGACGCGGGTCCTTGAGAAACCAGCCGACCGTCATCTGCAGGAAGGAGCGTACCGGCACATGGTCGCAGTCGAAGATCGCAACCAGTTCGCCATCGGTGACGCCCAAGGCATGGTTGAGGTTGCCGGCCTTGGCGTGCTTGTTGTCTGGCCGGGTGATGTAGCCGACGCCTACCTCGGCGGCGAAGGCGGCGAAGGCTTCCCGGCGTCCGTCGTCGAGCAGGTGGATGCGCAGGCGCTCCCTGGGCCAGTCCAGGCCCAGGGCCGCGAGCACGGTGGTACGCACCACCGCGAGGTCCTCGTTGTAGGTGGGGATCATCAGGTCCACCGTCGGCCAGTGCGAAGGCTCGGCCGGCAGGGCCGCCGGCTTGCGCTCCAGGGGCCAGCAGGTCTGGATATACCCCAGGATCAGCACGAACCAGGAATAGGTCTCGGCAACCAGCAGGATCAGCCCACAGACCAGGTCCGTGGTGTCGTTCCAGTTCAGTGTCGAGGTATAGCGCCACCACAGGTAGCGGCAGGAAATGATCGTCGACAGCACGATCAGCATCAGTGTCGGAAAGCGGCCAGGCATGTGGCGCACCAGCAGGGCGATACCCCATAGCAGCAAGATGAACACCAACTGCGCCAGATAGCCGAACGGCTCGGTCACGCACAGCAGCGCCAACGCCAGTGCGCACAAGGTGAGCACCGTATAGAACAGCCGTCGGGCGCCAACGCTCAGGCGTTGCAGGCCTTGGGCCGCCTCGCGTTGCAAGGCGCTGGTGCGCATGCGCCTGGGCACTTGCTGCAATCCTTCGATCAGGCACGCATGGTACGAACGCACACGTCTGGCCAAGCCACCGGCGATGCCACCCGGGGCCTGCCCGGCACGCGCCAGGAGGCCTGGGCTGCGTGGCCTCGGCTCACGCCGGATGAGCAGCCAGGCACCCTGGATCAGCAGGCGCAGCGGGTCACCCAGGGTCGGCCGCTTGCCGGCCACCTGCGGGAACAGCCGCCGACGGTCAGCCAGCAGCGCCTGCCAGGCTGGCGACTCCAGGCGCAACAGGAGAAAAGCGAGCCACGTGCCCAAGGTGAACAGCAAGGCCGTTGGCCAGCTTGCGCCTTGGGCGATGAAGTAGCCGTAGGGATTCGAAGACGACAGCTTCATGACTGCCGCCTCGTCAGGCAGCGCACGGCCAGGCTCTGCACGTCACGGGTGGCCAGGCTCTGGGGCGCGTAGTGCCCGACCGGCGCCTTGCAGGCGAATGCCTCGGCAAAGGCCTCGTCACGGTGCACCACCTGCAAGGGCAGGCGGCGGTGGTAGAGCCTGCGCCAGACCATCAGCACATCGCTCTGCAAGCGGCTGGCCGGGTCGAAACGGTTGACCAGCAACAAGTCGTAGCGCTCCAGCGCCCGACGCCCCAGCAGTACGTGGCTGGCCATCTCGGCCTCGGCGACCAGCACGCGCACGTCCGTTTCGAGGGCACTCAACGGGCCAGCCATGGGCAGGTCGAACAGCACCCAGTCGAAGTGCCGGGTCAATTGTGCCTGGCGTGGACGCCAGGCACCGGGCGTGATCTTGCCTGCCAGGCTGGCGTGGGCCGTTTCGTCGAGATCGCCGAATGGCATCACGCACAAGCCGTCGAGCACTTCGTACACCGGATCGTCGAACGGTCGCCCATCCAACTCGGCACGCGCCCAGCCGTCACCGCCAGCGAGCGGCAGGTTGAAGTGCAGCCCCAGCAGGTTGTCCGGGCACAGGTCGACCAGCAACACCCGCTCACCCAGTTCCCGCAGGGCATATCCCAGGGCAGCGAGCAGGGCGCTGCGACCCAGGCCACCACGCAGCCCGTGCAGTGCAAGGCTGGTCATGGCACGGTCGCCTTGGGAGCGGGCGCTGCTGGGTTGCCGAGTTCACCCAGCGCCCGCGTACAGCTTTCGCCCAGCAGTGGCCAACGCTCCAGCGCCTGGCGCACGCCAACCATCATGGAGATGTCCTGGTAATGCAGCTCTGGCAGGCCTAGGTGCTGACGCAGCCGGGTGATGTCATCGCTACGGTTGGCCGGGTCGGCTTTGCTCGTCATCGATTGCTCTCCTTGGGTAATGGCTGCCAGTCACGCTGCCCTTGCAGGCGCATGTAGGTGCTGCCCTGGAAATCCATTACCTGTGCACCGGAGGTCTCAGCCACGTGCTCGGTGGTGGGAAGGCCCTCGAGCAGGCCGGCCACGTCCAGCGTTTGCCCGGCGCCCTGGTTGGCGTAGATCCGGGACACCAGCTCGGACAGGGCCAGGTAGCTGGAGGGCGCCGCAACGCGAAGCGGCTCGCGGCGATCGGGTTGGTCCATGCCGATGAACTTCAGGCCCACCGGCACGTGGGTGATCGACGGCGTAGGGATCTCGCGCATGCCGGGCAGTTGCATGCGGTCGCCATGCAGCGCCGCGCCATGCTCCGGCACGATCGCCACCACGACACGCCGGCCGCTGCGCTGCAACTCATCGAGGAACTTGCCAAGCTCATCGAACAGGCGGTTCGCCCGGCTACCGTAGTCGGCGGCACGCGTGCCCCCATCGGCCATCACTACCCGGTTGCCGTCATGCAGGCTGATGGTGTTATAGAACAGCGAGACATGCGCCTCACCGGAAGCCAGGCGGCGCTCCCACCAGCGCTGCAGGACAGCCAGGTCACTGGCGATCGGCGAGCCATCGAAGCCGACCAGCGCGCGGGGAAAGTCGGCATTGGTCAACGCCGGCTGCGGCATGCGCTGGTTGACGATATCGTCCAGGAAGCCATCGAAATGCCCGCTGTGGTTGAGCAGTGTCTCGCGCTCGAAGCCCAGCCTGGCGAGGTTCTCGAACAGCAGGCACTGCTCGGGCGTCGGTTGGTACAGCATGTCGTGCGAGGCCTGGCCACAGCTGGCGCGCAGCATGCGAATGGCCGCCGGCCCACTGTACGAGGTGGCCGAGTTGAATTGCTCGAAGATCACGTCCAGGCGTGCGAACAGCGGGTTGTCGTGCAGGCCTACGGTCGAGAGATCATCCCAGGCGAGCGAACAGACGTTGATCACCAACAGGTCGAAGGGCTGCTCGTCGGACCTTGCAGCCGGGAACAGGGTGGCACGCTGGCGCTCGCTGTCGAAGAAGCTTTTCAGCTTGGCATCGAGGGTGGCGTTGTCGGCCACCGTAACAGTTGCCTGTTGCGTGGTGACCTCGGCCGTCGCCTGCCGCGAGACGACCGGCGCGATCGATGACAACCCGCTCGCGGCCAGCCACAACAGCCCGGCCAGGCTCAGGGTGCTCAGGCGCAACCAGTGACGCAGGTAAAAGTAAGCCACCACCAACAGCAGCAGGGTGCCCAACAGGTTCCAGTTGATGAAACGGCCCAGCAGCTCCAGCAGGTAGTCTGCGGTGAAGTCGAACACACCCGGCTGTGCCAGCAGCCGCTGGAACGGCGGGAGCCAGGTGTCCTGGTAGAACAGCACGATCCCGATCGGCACCGCCAGCAGCTGTCGCCCGATGCGCAGCCAGCGCCATGGCAGCGGCACCAGCAAGAACGCGGCGAAGAGCAGGTTGGGCAATGCCTGGAAATCCAGCAAGCCTGCACCGAGCATGAGGAACTTCGCCAGGAAATACAGGTTCCAGAGGCCCAGCCCCGGCCAACGGGCCAGCGGGTTGGCGATCGATGCCGGGCTATTCATGCCGGCTCTCCCCACGCCTACGCACGCCCAGGGCCTTCAGGCGTCGGGGCGCCAGGCGGTGCTTGAGCCAACCCTGGATCAGGGTCTTCAGGTGCAGGATGGAAAGCACCAGGATCAATGTGACCAGCGCGGTGATGGCCATGACCTGCAGCAGTTGCGAGAAATTCATGCAGCTTCCCACTGCTGCAGCGATATCCGCCGGGGGTTCAGCGCCGGGCGTACCTGCGACAGCGGCATGCTGGCCGACTCGACGCTTGGCGATTCCGGCACGGTCTCGTCGAGAAATGCAGGGGCTTCCAAGGCACCGAGGTCATCGAGCAGCTCCTGGCCGATGAAGAGCTCCCGCCAGGACAACTGGAAGATATAGTCCAACGCCTGTTCGACACCCTCCGCCCGGCAGGCGAACAGGAACAGGTACAACACGCCATCGGCGATGCACGCGATATCGCCATCGCGGCGGAACAGGCTACGCGAGCAGGCCTGCAACGGCGACAAGCCGGGTGCAGGGCGCAACACCAGCAACTGATGGACGATCTCGCCATTGCGCCGGCCTTGCCACATCTGCTGTACCGCCTCGGCGAACACCCGCGGCGCCACAAGGCCACACACCGGTAGCGGCCTCAGCCGAGTGAGCAGTGCCTCGAAATCGCTGGGCAGGCGTCGGCGCCAGGCATAACCCTGAATGCTGTCGACCTGCGTCAGAAAGCGCGACAGGCTGGCACCGAAGGGCACGATCAGGCTGGCGCCACATGCCAGCAACAGTTGCTCGTCCTGGTATCGCAAGGTGGGCGCCATCTCGCGGACCACCAATTTCAACGCATTGCCGCGCAACTGGCGCAGGGTATGGAGTTGTTGGGCCAGGATGTCGAGCCGCTGCCCACCCTCCATGGCGAAGATCACCGTCGCCGATACTGCCACGCCGGCCCTGACGCCAAGTTCGGAAACACTGTCGAACAACTGCCAATGCTCGGAGAAGGCCGGTGCGCCCTCCAGAACCTTGCGCTGCGCCAGGCAAAGCAGTTCATCGCCCCCGGTCCTGCCCAGCGAATGAGGACGGCCAGCCAGTGCGAAACCACCGGCATCATGGGTGAGTTCGACATCCTCGGTACCGACGACACCCAGTGCATTGCTCCAGAAATGCAGCAGGTAACGCATGCCACCCTGGCCGCGATACAGTTGCGCCATGCCATCGAGATTCTGGTTGTGCGCTCTCAATTGCTCGACCAGCCAGACACTCTGGCCTTCGCTGACCACCAGCAGGACTGCCCCAGTGTCGCGCACGCGGTCTCGGACCTCGTGGCACCACTGGCCTATGTCCCCGCCCTCCCAGACAGCCGCAGGCAGGAAGGCAAGAACAAGCCGCCCGGACGCCTCTATACGGGACAAGTCCTCGGCCAGGTGCAGGGCGGCTTGCCGGTCGGCCTCATACAACGCCATTTCGCCCGGGCCGAGATCCGGATCGAGCGCATCCAGCACTTCACGCATACCTCGCGCATCGCTGATGAAGGCGGCCTTGGCGTCCTCTGCCATGGCGTTGACGACCTGACGGCAGACCATGGCGGCATCTTCGGCCATATCGCACGCCAGCCAGTACACACCCTGCTCATGGAACTGGCCATGCTCGGCATCAAGGCCGGGTATGGCTGAAGAGAGAATATTTTTCGCCAAAACCGTGACTCTAAAAATTCGGGAGCGACGCCTACCGATTGCGGTAGGCGTCGCTCGCCTGAAGGGTCAAAGGGGGCAAGATTTTTGACGCAGAAAAGCGTCAAAAAAACATCATAAAAGAAAGAATCTTGCGAATTACGTCAATTCTACAGCAGTCTGAAAAAATAATGTCAAGATGACATTTGTTAGGCCAGCGCAACAGGTCTTGGGATCCTTGCCTATGCTGCCTACGATGAAGGGGCAACCAGACGAGGATCGACGCCATGTTCTACGTGCAACGCGACGCCGCGGGTCAGCTGCTGCGGGTAGAGGCTGCCCCGTATGCCGGGTACACGGAAATCCTCCCGGCTGACGATGCCCGGGTCCAGGCGTGGTTCGCCGACGACGTGGTGGAAAACAGCCTCCGGCAGCTCAAGCAGAGCGACCTGGACATGATCCGCGTGCTCGAGGACCTCATCGAGGTACTGACCACCAAGGGGGTGATCAGCATCACCGACCTGCCCGCCGATGCCCAGGCCAAGCTGCTCAGCCGCTCCTCGGCGCGCAAGGCGCTGGGTGGGCTGAACAATCTGATCGAGGAAGATGAGGGAGGCGGCTTGATCTGACGACTGGAGGAGCGGGCTTGTCCGTACAACGCTGGCTGCGCTGCCAGGCAGAGGGCCTTCCCCCGGTCAGCGCCAAGGCGCAGGTTCGCCGACCCACTGCCCCTGGATACCTTGCACCCCCATCTCCCGCAGCACCTGCACCTCCCCTTCGCTTTCGACCCGCTCGGCGATCAGCGGCAGGTCGATGCTGTGCGCCGCCCGCTGGATCGCCTCGATGAACAGGCGCTTGTGCTGCTCCCGGTCGATGTTGCGGATGTAGCTGCCGTCGATCTTCAGGTAGGCAAGCCCCAGGTGGGCGAGGTTGCCGATCATGCTGAAGCGGCCACCGAAGCGCTGCAATGCAAGGCCGAAGCCCAGGCTGCGCAGGCGTCGGGTCAGGTGTTCGAGGAAGTCCTGCTCCGGCAATTGCTCTTCGCCAATCTCGAAGGTCAGCCGAGGCCCCAGCGCGGCGTTCTGGCCCAGCAGCTCATAGACCCGCCGCAGCGCCTTGTCGTCGGCCAGGGTCGCGGCCGACAGGTTCAACGCCAAGGCTTGGTCATGACCCTGGAGGTGCCCGAGCACCTTTTCCAGCACCAGCAGGTCCAGGCGTGGCATCCAGCCGAAGCGCTCCAGCCAGGGCAGGAAGCGGCCGGCGGCCAACGTCTCGTCGTGCTCGATGTGCAGCCGCGAGACGACCTTGTAGTGCAGCACCCGCCCAGGCGCCTGGCTGTCCACCACGGGTTGGAAGAACAGCTCGAACTGCCCTTTGGCCAAGGCCTGGTCGAGCCGCGTGTGCCAGGCATGATGACTGTCGGCGGCCTGGACCGCGATGCCCTGCTCGAGGCAGACCCAGCCTGGCTCCGGCTGGCTTTCGGCACGCGCCAGGGCCTCGTCGGCCAGCGTGAGCAGGGCATGCGGCGCATCGCCGGGGCTATAGGGCGCAAGGCCGATGCAGGCGACCGGGTCGACGTCGCTGGCGCCAGTCGTGTGCAGGCTCTGCAGGCTGGCCTCCAGGGCCTGGGCCAGTTGCACGGCTTCATCGTGGACCATGCCCGGCGCCAGCACGGCGAACTCGCCACCTCGGCTGCGGGTGATCAGGTCGTTGGTCTGTGGGTAGCTCGCGCAGGTGCTCAGCAGTTGTTCACCCACCGCCTGCAGCAACTGGTCGGTGCGCGGGCCGCCCAGGCGGGCATTGAGGCCGGTAAGGTCCTGGACACGCAGCAACAGCAGGTAACCGGCGCGCGCCTCCTCCGGGTGGCTGACCCGGGCATTGAGTTGCATCTCGAAATAGCGCCGGTTGGCGAGCCCCGTGAGGCTGTCCTGGTAGGACTCGGCGTGCAGCTTCTCGCTGCGCTCGGCCTGTTCGGTGAACAGCGCCTTGAGCTTCTCGACCATCTGGTTCATCGCCAGCACCACCCGGCGCAGCTCCGGCGTGCGCGGCAGCTGCTGCGCACTGAGGAACTCGCGGCGGGCGATGGCCTGGGCTTGGGCGACCATGTAGTCCAGCGGCCGCAATTGGCGACGCAGCAACAGGGCACCGAGGGCTGCGCTGAGCGCACCGCACAGCAGCAGCCAGCCGAGGCTGCCCAGCGCACCCTGCCAGAGCTTGGCCAGGGCGAACATCGGGTGGCTGATCACCTCGACCCGCGCCGCCTGCTGCCAGCCACGGCTGACGATGGCATCGCCAGCGGCCGCCTCCAGCCCGATCAAGCGGACGAACCAGGCCGGCACGCCATCACGGTCAGGCTCGGCATGGCGCTCCACCAGCACGGCGTTGGAGCCCAGGTCGATGACCCTGATGCTCGCGTAGTAGCCACTGTCGAAAATGGAACTGACCATCAGCTCGACCATCGCCGGGTCATCGATATTCGGCGTCAGCGACAAGGCCAGCGCGGTCGCCGCGTCCTGGGCATGGGAGCGCAACTGGTTGACGTATTGACTGCGCGAGCTTTCCAGGCTGACCACGAAGCTGCCGCTGAAGGCGACCACCAGGAACAGGCAAATGGCAAGCAGCAATTGTTTGAACAATGACATCTGTGCTCCTTCAGTAGACCGGTTCGGCCGGGAACCCTTCGGCCTGCATTTTCTTCAGCACATCCTGCCAGCGGGACAGGCGCTTGGTGTCGCCGACCTTCCGGTTGCCGGAGGCACCGGTCAGCCACAGGCCCTCGCCGTTGAAGGCATACACCGGCAACAGGTCGGTACGCTCGCTGGCCAGCCGGATGGCGTCGATCAGGCTGTCGAGGACCAGCGGCTGGGCCTGTGGGCTTGAATAATAGGTCAGGACCATGTGCGCCCGGTTCTGCTGCAGCGCCTTGACGTAGGTGATGCGCAGCTTGTCGCGGGGGATGCCCATGCGCCGCAGGCTGAAATACTTGGCGATGGCGTAGTCCTCGCAATCGCCGGCCCCCTTGAGCAACGCCTGGATGGGCGTGGCCCAGTAGTCCACTTCGCGCCACAGGTCGATGTCTTCGACGTAGCGCAGCTGCTGATTGAAGAAGCGGTTGACCGCCTGCAGGCGCGCCATCTCGCTGCCCTGCCCGTGGGTGGACAACAGCGCCTGCCAGGCATCGATGCGTGCCTGGCCAGGGCCAAGGGGGCCATAGAGCCCCTGCGCACGCCGGCTGATCTGGGAAAAGTCCCATTCCGCACGCAGGCCGCCCAGCAGCAGGCCACCCAGCAACAGGGCCAGGCCGAGACGCCGTGCGGCCAGTGTGAGCATCCGGGGTATCGCCACTGCGAAGACCTGCTCAGACCAATCGAAAGCAGCGATGGTGCTGCCTGGGGGACGAAAAGACAATGGCACCGTACAATCACTGCTCGACGAACGAGGTGGGATGAATTTCCCAACCATCGAAGGGAATGTACGGCTTCCTTTGACCAACGACTTCCTTCACGATAGCTGCACGTTCCTGGCACGTGGCGTGCTTGTCATCGTGACAGTTTGACACCCCTCTCGCGAATAACTAGTTTAATTGGATCCAATCTTGGACATCATCGAGGCAGACCCCGCGTGGCCGAGAAAACCAGACTCCTGAGTACTGTGCTGGGCAGCGAACAGGTACCACCGCATCTGGCGCGTAGCGTGATCGAGGAACGCTTGCGCAGCGCCATTCTCGACGGCCGTCTGCCGCCAGGCACCGCCCTGCGCCAGCAGGAGATCGCCACGCTGTTCGGCGTCAGCCGCATGCCGGTGCGTGAGGCGCTGCGTCAACTGGAGGCGCAATCGCTGCTGCAGGTGGTCATGCACAAGGGAGCGGTGGTCGCGCCGCTGATCGGCGAGGATGCGGTCGACACCTATGCGCTGCGCGTGCTCCTGGAGTCCGAGGCCCTGCGTCAGTCGATCCCGCTGCTCGATGCCAGCGACATCGCCCTCGCCCGCGGCTATATCCATCAGCTGGAACATGAGACCCGTCATGCCGAGATCGGGCGTCTCAATCGCCTGTTCCACATGGCGCTCTACAGCAAGGCGAAGAACCAGAAGCTGCTGCGCATGATCGAGGTGGAACTCAACGAGGAGGAACGCTTCCTGCGCTTCCACCTGTCCTCGATGGGGCTGGGTAAGCTGACCCAGGACGACCATATCGCCCTGGCGGATGCGGCCAGCGACAAACTGGTGGACGAAGCCATCAGGGTCCTGGAGCGCCACCTGAACAATGCGGCGCGCACCATCAGGAACTACCTCGACAAGCAGCCGGCCAACTGACGAACGCCCCCGGTGTGGGGCTTGGCACGTTGTCCTCCTGGGCCGCTTCGCAGCCCCGAATGGTGGCTGCGACCAGCATTGGCGCTTGCCCACTCCTACGACTCCCCCGCCTTTCTGCCATTGACCATGGCACCCCCAGCCGTTTCGGCACACTCTAGGGCCGGCAACGGTCGCTGATCGCCATCTGGCAGGCCGGATCGTTCGCCTTTCTCCCACCTGCAGAAGGAGTCTGCCACCGGGGCACGCGCCGAAAAGCATCAGCCGCCCCCTCGATAGTCGAATACCCCATATCCCAGTTCACCAGTGCTCCCGAGTGAGGCATTCACTCTTTTAAGTTTTTCCGATCTTATTTATCGGAGGGAGTACACTCGTGCCCAATAAAACTTTCCAGAAGTTTTATCGACACGCTCTTTTCGCCAATAAAGTTGGAAAAATAAAAATATCAAAAAAACGATTGCGCACAACTTTAAGTTTGCTCTAACTTTTCAAACGCCAGCAGCCATGCACCCTGAAACCAAGGCGCTCATGCCCTGCAGGCCTTCTGCATATCGCTCAGCATCGAAACTTCAATCGAGGCATTCGCTCGCCCGAATAAACGTCGACGCTCGACACGCAGGAACAATCTACCCGATGCCACCTCGTTATGGACATTTGCCATGAGCACATTGAAGAGCACACTTTCCGACAAGAAAGCCGAACTTTCCAGGCACCCGCTATTTTCCGAAATCGACTCGCTGGATACCTTGCGCCGTTTCATGGAAACCCATGTATTCGCCGTATGGGACTTCATGTCGCTGACCAAGCGCCTGCAACGGGAGCTGACCTGCGTCAGCCTGCCCTGGCTGCCGCCGGCCGACCCGGCCGCTGCCAGGCTGATCAACGAGATCGTCCTGGGCGAGGAGTCCGATGACCGCCTGGGCCAAGGCCACTACAGCCATTTCGAGCTGTACCTGGACGCCATGCGCGAAGTCGGCGCCAGCACCCAGGCCATCGAACGCTTCATCGAGCTGCAGCAACAAGGCGTCGACCCTGCCACGGCCTTGCAGCGCGCAGGTGCCAGCGAAGCGGCCCGGCGTTTCGTCAGCGACACCCTGCAGGTCGCCTTGCAGGCGCCTGCCCATCGCGTCGCCGCCGCCTTCCTGCATGGCCGGGAAAGCGTGATCCCGACGATGTTCCAGCAGATCCTCGACGCCTGGGGCATCGGCAGCGACCAGGCGCCAACCTTCCGCTACTACCTGCAACGGCACATCGAGGTCGACGCCGAGGACCACGGCCCGGCGGCCGAGCACTTGCTGGCACGACTGGTCGCGCACGATCCGCAGCGTCAGCAAGAGGTCTACGAGGCGGCCATCGCCGCCGTGGACAGCCGCATGGCCCTGTGGGACCGGCTGCGTGCCGCCCTGCAGGCGGAAATCGCCGAGGTCGCGCCATGAAAGCCCACGAATACCGCTCCTTCGCCGAGGCCTGGGAAGAACGCGCGACCATCCGTACCCGACCACGCCGGCGGGTGGAAGACGATAAACGGCTCATCTATCCGCTGAGCCGCCAGCCCCTGGTGCTCGGCGCCACCTTCCAACGCGAATGCCCGCAGTTGCGCGACTTCGTGCTGGTGCAGAGCCTCTACAAGTTCATCAACGACGTGGTGATCTTCGAAACCGAGATCGTCGACCGCACGGCCCGGCGCATCGCCAAGGACCGCTTCGCCGTGCCGTTCCCCTTCGCCTGCCGCTACGACGCCATGACCGTGGTGGTGGACGAGGACTACCACGCCCTGGTGGCCATGGACTTCTTGCAGCAGACCATCGCCCTGACTGGCATCGAACCGATCGACCTGCCTCGGGAGATCGAGCTGAGCCGCGCCATCCCCGCGGCGCTGGCGCAGGTGCCAGTGGTGTTGCGCGATGCCATGGAATTGATCTGCGTGGGCATCGCCGAGAACACCCTGACCGACGATGTCGCCGCCTTCGCCCGCGACGACACGGTCAAGCCTTCGGTCAAGGGGCTGATGGCCGACCATCTGCTCGACGAAGGGCGTCACTCCAGCTTCTGGGCACGCCTGGCGCGTATCTACTGGCAGGCCGCGCCGCAGGCCGATCGCGAGGCCATCGCGCAGGTCTTGCCGGTGTTTCTCGGCCAGTACCTGACCAGCGACATCCAGCAGGCCTTCGACTTCAGCCTGATCGATGCGTTGCCGGTGAGCCAGGCGGTACGCCAGGCCCTGCGCGAAGAGGCCCGGGCGCTGGCCTACCCGATCAACCACCAGCACCCCTTGCTAGGCAACATCCTGCGCTTTTTGCGCAGCAGCTCGATGCTCGAGTCGGCCTGCGTGCAAACCGCGCTGCGCGACTACCTGCCCTGAGGAGACCGCCATGAGACGCCTCGACATACTCCTGGTGGGCACCAGCCCCGCATTGCGCCAGCTTGCCAAGATGCTCGACGAACACGGCCACGGCGCGACCCTGGTCGAAATCCCGGACGCCCTGTCCCTGGCCAGGTCACTGCTGGTGGTAGAAGACGGCACCCTGGCGCTGGACAGCGCCATCTGGCAGCCCTTGGGCGGCACACCGCTGCTCAGGCTGCGCCTGGGCGCCCGTTGCGCCGAACCACTGCCGCGACTGGAACTGCTGTGCTGGTGCGCCAGTGCCAGCACCCAGCGCCTGATCGAGTGGGTGCCGCTGCAGCCGCCAGCCTCCGGCAATGGCCAGCAGCTGCGTGAAGACGCCCTGCAAGCGCTGCGCGAGCTACTGGCCCTGCAGGTCACCCGCTTCGCCCGCAATCCCCAGTACCTGCAACAGGCGCCCACGGTCGGCCCCGGCCTGCAAGAACGCGAACATGACCTGGGGTGGCTGGAATCGCTGGCCTACCGGCACCCGTTCAACCACACGCAGCGCGCCGACCTGCTGGAGCAGGCCGGGGCAGGCCTGGTGGAAGGCCTGGAACAGCGCCTGCGCCAGTTCGCCAACCACCCTGCCCTCAACCGTGACGGCCAGTATCACAGCTATCACCAGTTGCATGCCCGCGTCGTCGGTATCCAGCGCGCCTTGCTGCCCCTGTTGCCGGAGGCCGATGGACAGCCTGCAGTGGTCGCGGTGTGCATGGCCAAGTCGCCCGAACTCTATGCCAGCCTGCTGGCGGTACTCGGCTGCGCGGCCATCTACCTGCCACTGGACCCGGCCACCCCGCCCGAACGGCGCCAGCGCATCCTCGAGGATGCCGGCGCCTGCGTCCTGCTGCATGACGGCCAGGACCAGCCGGGGCTGCCCGGCCTGGATGTACGCACGCTGGGCGAGTCGCACGGACATCCCTTGCCCTCATTGCAGTTGCGCAAGGCCTCGGCGGATGCGCCATGCGTGGCCATCTACACCTCCGGCACCACCGGCCAGCCCAAGGGCGTGCTGCTCAGCCAGCGCAACCTTGCTCACTTCATGACCTGGTACGCCGAGCACGTATCGCTGGACGCCCACAGTCACGTGCTGCAGTTCTCGACCATCGGCTTCGACGCTTCGTTGCTCGACATCCTGCCGACCTTCGCCTGCGGAGCGCAGTTGGTGATCCCCAGCGACGACCAGCGCCGCGACCCGCAACAGCTGGTGCGGCTGATCCATGCCCAGGAGGTCAGCCATGCCTTCCTGCCACCGGCCCTGCTGAGCATCCTGCCCCGTGACGAGCAGCTGGGCCTGCGCCACCTGGTCACCGGCGGCGATGTCTGCGAACCCGAGGTCATCGCCCGCCTGGCCGCGCAGTGCCGGATGCACAACATCTACGGCCCGACCGAAACCACGGTACTGGCGACCACCCGGCTGTTCGCTGCTGGCGACAGCAATCGCAACCTCGGCACAGCGATCGCCAACACCCAGGTGCTGATCCTCGACCAGGACCTGCGCCCAGTGCCCGAGCAGACCCCGGGCGAGCTGTACATCAGTGGCCCGGGTGTGGGCCTGGGCTACCTGAACAACCCGGCCCTGACCGCGCAGCGCTTCGTCGAGCTGGCCCTGCCCGACGGCCAGTGCCTGCGCGCCTATCGCACCGGGGACATCGCCAAGTGGGGCGTGGACGGCATCGAACTGTGCGGCCGGCGTGACAACCAGGTGAAGATCCGTGGCTTCCGGGTCGAGCCGGAGGAGATCGAGCACTGCCTGCGCGAAAGTCACCTGTTCGCCCAAGTCGCTGTAGTGATCGACGCCCAGCGCCGGATACTGGCCTTCGCCGCGCAACCGGCCCGGGAAGACGCCGAGACGGCCCTGCGCGCCCATGCCGAGCAGCACTTGCCCGACTACATGTGCCCAACGTTCTACCAGGTGCTGGAGCGGATGCCCTACACGGCCAATGGCAAGGTCGACCGACACGCCCTGCAAGCATTGCCGCGCACCCTGCCCGGTAGCCATCGGGTCGTGCCGCGCACGCCCACCGAACAACGCCTGCGCAGCCTGTGGAGTGGCCTGCTGGACCTGCCGGAGGCGGACATTTCCATCGACGACAGCTTCTTCAACCTCGGCGGCCACTCGATCCTGCTCTCGCGCCTGCTGCTGGAGATACGCGAGCAGTTCGACCAGGGTGTGGCGATCAACCACTTCATCGAACAGCCGACCCTGCAGCGCCTGGGCGCCTTGCTCGACGGTACCGAGCGCGACCAGGCAACGCCCCTGGTGCGCCTGGAGCAGGACGCCAATCGCGAGCTGGGCCTGGAGGTGCTACCCGTGGAGTGCCTGGGTGATGTGCACAAGGTCATCGTCACCGGCGCCAACAGTTTCCTCGGCGTGCACCTGGTCGAGGCGCTGCTCGACTGGGGAGCCAGCGAGGTGGCCTGCCTGGTGCGCAGCCGCGATGGCCAGGGCGCCGCCGAACGTTTCGCCCAGGCCGTGGCGGACAATCGCCTGACCCTGGACCGGGGCCGCATACGGGTGTTCGAGGCCGACCTGCGCCAACCGCGCCTGGGTTTGTGCCAGCAGGACTACGACTACCTGGACCGCGAATACGGCGCCCTGCTGCACAACGCCGCACAGGTCAACCACGTGCTGGACTACCAGGCACTGGCCGCCGACAACATCGAGCCGCTGTTCGAGTGCCTGCGCCTGTGCGAAGGCAAGCGCAAGAAGGTCTTCAACTTCGTCTCGACCCTCTCGGCCTGCAGCGCGGTGTCCAGTGACGGCCGCGTGCTGGAGCAAGGCCCGGCAGCGACGCCGCCAGTCTACATCCGCAATGGCTACAACCTGGGCAAATGGGTCGGCGAGCGGATCCTCCAACGGGCGCGTGAGCAGGGCGTATGGGTCAACCTGTTCCGCCCGGGCAACATCACCTTCGACAGCCGTAGCGGCGTCTGCCAACCCCAACACAATCGCCTGATGCTGATGCTCAAAGGCTCGCTGCAACTGGGCCAGGTGCCGGATCTGGACATCGAGTTCGACCTCATGCCGGTCGACTTCCTGGCCCGCTTCATCGCCTTCCACGCCAGCGGCCACCAGCCTCGGCAGTGGGTATTCAACCTGCACAACCCCGAGCCGCTGCGCTGGCGCGACTACCTGGCGGCATTCCGCGCGCAGGGCCATGTGTTCGAGCTGGTGGGTATCCGACAGTGGCAGCGCCAACTCGGCCATGTCGATCGCGACAACGCGCTGTTCGAGGTCCTGGGCTTCTACCTGGATGGCTTCGAGGAAGACATCGGCGATATCAGCGCCATCGAGCACCACAACGCCCGCGCGGGGGTACGGCGCATGGGCGCCAGCTACCCGGCCAAGACGCCGCAGCTGCTGCGTCGTGGCTGCCGCTACCTGAGCGACATCGGCTTCATCTGACCCCCTTCATTCACGACAGGAGCAACACGACATGCACGTTCTCGAACCCGATACCCTGATCCGTAACCCGCAAGGCTGCCAGGTGGTTTCCAGCGTGGAAATCGCCGCCCCGGCCGCCAGCGTGTGGAACATCGTCGGCAACTTCGCCGGTTTCCCGGTGTTCATCCCAGCGCTGTCGCACATCGACATGACCGGCAGTGGCGTGCGCTCGGTACGCAAGAAGCTGTTCAAGGATGGCAACGTGGTCATCGAACAGTTGAATTCACGCGACGAGCAAGCCATGACCATGACCTGGAGCCTGATCTACACCAGCTTGAACATCGGCAACCTGTGGGCGGCGATGCAGGTCGAGGCGCTCGATGGCCAGCACAGCCGGGCCACCTGGACCATCCAGGCCGAACCCTGGGAGGGCGGCGCCGAGGCGCTGCCTGGGTTCCAGGCATTCCTGCAGGGTTTTGCCGATGAGGCGATGGGGAATGTGCGCACGCTGCTGAGCTGAATGCGGCTCGGCTGGCTACAGGCCACATGAGGCAGATGGGGTGCGTCTGTACCGGCCTTATCACGGGCAAGCCGGCTCCCAGGTTCACCACTGCCCTCGGGTCTGGTGGAGTACCTGTGGCGGCCGGCTTGCCGGCGATGGGCTGCAAGGTCTCCCCAGGCTCGATATCGATCAGTGACAGTTGCAAAATAATGCCAGCCCGCAAACAATGAGACTAATTATCATTCATACCCTTTGACGCCAGCGCCTCTCCATGCCCTCCAGAGACTCCGTGCACACGCTCTACAGCCATCATCACGGCTGGCTATACAACTGGCTGCGCAGCACACTGGGCAACGCCGCCGACGCGGCGGACCTGGCCCAGGACACCTTCGTGCGCCTGCTACAACGCGAGCAGCTGGAACTCAGCGCCCCACGCGCCTTCCTGCGCACGGTCGCCCGGGGCCTGGTGATCGATCACTGGCGGCGCGAAGAGCTGCAACGCGCCTATCTCGAGGCCCTGGCCCACCTGCCGGAAGCCCAGGTACCGTCAGCGCAAACCCGCGAACTGATGCTGGAGTTGCTCGAGCGCATCGCGCACATGCTCGACGGTCTCAAGCCCAAGGTCCGCCGCGCCTTCCTGCTGGCCCAGTGCGAAGGGCTGGGCCACAAGGCGATCGCCGAACAGATGGGCATCTCCCTGCGCTCCGTGGAACGCTACGTGGCAGAGGCGCTGTACCACTGCTATCTGCTGCGCTACGAAGACGGCTGCTGAGACAATGGGCCCAGCACATCCCCCGCCACAGGTCGTCAAGCAGGCCATCCACTGGCTGCTGAGGCTGCGCGAAAGCGGTCACGACCCGGCGCTGGCGCAGCAATGCGAACAATGGCGCAGCACCCACCATGAACATGAACTGGCCTGGCAACGGGTGCTCAGCCTGCACCAGGACCTTGACCTGCGCGCCCTCCCCGCCGCCGGTGTGGCCCTGCGGACCCTGGAGACCAGCCAGCGTCGCTTGCACCGGCGCCAGGCCCTGAAGCTGCTGGGCGGGGTCGCTCTAGTGGGCTCCGCAGCCTGGCTGGGCAAGGACCTCGATGCATTGCACGCCTGGACCTCGGACTACGCCACCGGCACGGGCGAGCGCCGCAGCTTCCAACTGCCGGATGGTTCGCTGCTGCAGCTCAATACCCGCAGCGCCGCGGACCTGGCCTTCGACCAGCGGCAGCGGCTCATTCGTCTCAGGCAGGGCGAGCTGATGCTCACCTGCAATGCCTTGCAAGGCCAGGGACGTCCCCTGCTGGTGGAAACCCGCGATGCCTTGCTGGAGGGTTTCGACGGACGCTTCGTGGTACGCCAGGACGCCGATTGCACGCGGGTCAGCGTCAGCCAGGGGAAAGTGGCCATCCACCGCCCTGGCCATGGCCAGTTGCAGTGGATCACCAGCGGCCAGGCTTGGCGTCTGGATACCCAGGGCGCGCAGCAGGTCGAGCAGCAAGCCATGGATGCCAGCGCCTGGGCCGAAGGGCTGATCGTCACCCGTGACATGCGCCTGGCCGATTTCCTCGCCGAAGTGGGCCGGTATCGCCACGGCTATCTCGGCTGCAGCGAGGCAGTCGCCGACCTGCGCCTGTCTGGTGTGTTCCGCCTGGAAGACACCGACGGGCTGCTGGAGTTGCTGCCACAGACACTGCCGGTCAGGCTCCACCAACGCACCCGCTGGTGGGTCCGGGTGGAGCGGATGGGGTGAGTCTGCTCTTTTTTGCAGATTTTTCTGGCGGGTTTTTCTCGAGCGTCCGGCTAGGACAGTAAGCGACTCCTACCAGCCCTTTCGACCCGACGGATATTCTCCATGCCTGACGCTCTGCCCTCGCTGCCCCTCGCGAGTACGAATGATTTTCGACCTGTCCTCAATTCAGCTCGCCTTGGCAAGGCGGTGCGCGCCGCGCTGTTCGGCACGGCCCTCGGCCTCGGCAGCGCGCCGCTGCTGGTTCAGGCCGCGGAGCCGACCGAGGTCAGCCAGCAGTATGCGATCCCTGCCGGCAACCTCGACGATGTGCTCAACCAGTTCGCCCGCCAGGCTGGCATCACCCTGTTCAGCACCCCGCAACTGACTGGCGCACTAGAGTCGCCCGGCCTGCAGGGGCATTACTCCACCGACCAGGCCTTGCGCCAGTTGCTCAATGGCACAGGGCTCGAGGCTGTCAGCCAGGATGGCCGCAGCTATGTGCTGCATCCCTTGCCGGAAGACGCGGCGCTATCGTTGCCGAGCACCGATATCCGCAGCTTCACCCTGGGTAACGCGCTAGGCAGCATGGAGGGCTACAACGCCACCCACAGCCAGGTCGCCACCAAGACCAGCATGCCGCTGCTGGAGACATCCCAGTCGGTCTCGGTGGTGACCCGCCAACAGATGGACGACCAGGGCGCGCAGACCGTGGCACAGGCCATGCGCTACACGCCGGGCGTCCTGACCAACCCCTACGGCGCCACCCACCGCTACGACTACGTGGCCATGCGCGGCTTCAACGATGGTTCGGTGGACAACATCTACGTCGATGGCCTGAAGTCCATGGGCGACAACGGCACCTACAGCACCATGCAGGTCGACCCGTACTTCCTCGAGCGCATCGACATCCTCAAGGGCCCCTCCTCCGTGCTCTACGGCCGCAGCTCGCCCGGCGGCCTGGTGGCACTGACCACCAAGAAACCGCTGTTCGACCCATATCGCCAGGTCCAGGCCACGGTCGGTACCCAGGGCCAGCGCGGCATGGGCTTCGACTTCAGCGGCCCGCTGGACGACGACAAGCGCATCGCCTACCGCCTGACGGGTCTGGCGGATGCCTCCGACACCCAGTTCGACCACAACAAGGAAGAGCGCTACGCCATCGCGCCGGCCGTCAGCATCGACTTCAGCGAGGACACCTCGCTGACCTTGCAGGCCTACCTGCAGCACGACCCCAATGGCGGCTATCACGGCGGCAACCCGGCGGACGGCATGTTGCACCCGCGTAACGGCCTGCGCCTGTCCGATCACTTCTTCGAAGGCGAGCCGGACATCGACAACTACGAGCGTACCCAACAGTCGTTCAGCTACCAGTTCGAGCATCGCTTCAACGATGTCTTCACGGCCCGCCAGAACTTCCGCTACCAGGACTCGGACGTGTCGATGGACCAGGTCTACTCGGCCGGCTGGGCAGACAGTACCAGCACGATCCTCAACCGCGCCTATACCGGCGGTGACGAGCGCCTGCATTCGTTCATCGTCGACAACATGCTCCAGGCGGAATTCTTCACAGGCTCGGCCAAGCACACCCTGCTGCTCGGTGCCGACTATCAGCGGCGCAAGGCGGATGTGGCCTGGCGCTATGGCACTGTCGATCCGCTGGATGCCGGCAACCCGCAGTACGGCAACGGCAACTTGCAGGTCCTCGGCGAAAACCGCTACCTGCGCCGCCTGCAGCAGACCGGCGTGTACCTGCAGGACCTCGTCGAACTGGACCAGTGGCGCTTCTCCCTCGGCCTGCGCCAGGACTGGGTGAAGGTGTCCGAGGAAAACCGCGACACCGACAGCAGGGTCAGCGATGATCGCTCCAAGTTCACCACCCGCGCCGGGGTGCTCTACCTGTTCGAAAACGGCATCGCGCCGTATGTGAGCTACTCCGAGTCGTTCAACCCCAACACCGTATCCGACCAGGACGGCCGCCCCTTGGCGCCGACCGAGGGCACCCAGTGGGAGGCGGGCATCAAGTACCAGCCGCCGGGCAGCGACAACCTGTTCACGGCGTCGGTGTTCCGCATCGAGCAAGAGAACCTGGCGTCCAAGCAACCGGACGAAGAGTTCTACCGCGCCGTCGGCGAGGTGCGCTCCCAGGGCCTGGAGCTGGAGGCCCACGTACAGGTGACCGACAACCTCAGGGTACTGGGCGGCTACACCTTCACCGATGTCGAGTACGCCAAGTCGATGCCCAGCCTGGTGTCGGGCAACCTCGACAACAAGGGCAACTCGCCGACCCAGGCGCCGAAGCAGATGTTCTCCTTGTGGGCCGATTATGATTTTCGCCAGGGCCCGCTCGACGGCCTGCGGCTGGGCGGCGGCGTGCGCTATGTCGGCTACAGCTGGGTGGATGCGGAGAACAGCATGAAGGTGCCCTCCTACACCCTGTTCGATGCCTCGGTCGGCTACGACCTGGGCAAGGTCGGGCTCAAGGGCGTGGATGTGCGCCTGAACGCCAACAACCTGACCAACGAGAGCTACATCGCCTCCTGTGCCAGCCTGAACTACTGCTATATGGGCGAGGAGCGCAATGTCAGCGCCACGGTCAGCTACCAGTTCTGACCACTCCCTCCATGTGCTCGAGGCCAGCGCCTGAAACCAGGTGCTGGCTTTTTCGTTTCTGGCGTTTTTCCTGGAGTCCCGACCGATGCGTCAATGCTATGTCTTGTTGCACCGCTACCTGGGCCTGGTGACGGCTGTGTTCCTGGCCCTGGCTGGCCTCACCGGCAGCCTGCTGGCTTTCCACCACGAGCTGGACGAATGGCTCAACCCCAGCTTCTATGAAGCGCCGGCGCTCGGCACGCCGCAGCAACCCGGCGCGCTTGTGGACAAGTTGCAAGCCGAGCATCCGCGCCTGCAGGTCTGGTACATGGAATATCCACAGGAAGCCGGACATTCCGCATTGCTGGCCATGGTGCCGCGCAACGACCCGCGCACTGACCAGCCCTATGCCGAAAAGAACACGGTGTTCTATCTCGACCCCGTGAGCGGCGAGACCCTCGGCCAGCGCTACTGGGGCGAGTGCTGCTTCTCTCGCGAGAACTTCATGCCGTTCATCCTGGAGCTGCACTACAGCCTGACCCTGCCAGGCAACTGGGGCATCCTGCTGATGGGAGTGGTGGCCATCCTCTGGGTGCTGGACTGCTTCATCGCCGTGCTGCTCACCCTGCCCCGCGGGCGGCCGTTCTGGCGCAAATGGGCGACCGCCTGGAAGATCAAGAGCGGGCACGCCTATCGCCTGAACCTGGATATCCACAGGGCCGGCGGATTGTGGCTGTGGCTGCTGCTGTTACCCATCGCCATCAGCAGCGTGGCGATGAACCTGCCGGCACAGGTGTTCAAGCCCGCCGTATCCTTGTTCTCACCCGTCGCGCCAAGCGTCTACGAGGCCCGTGGAGCAATGCCCAAGGACGAACTGGGGGTGACCCTGCTGACCTATCAACAGGCCTACCAGAGGGCCCAGGAGGAAGGGGCAAGGCTTGGGTTGTCCGCACCGATCGGCGAGCTCTACTACAGCTTCGAGTACAACTTCTATGGCGCCGGTTTCGGCCAGCATGACACCGATGCCCACGGCAAGTCCTGGCTGTTCTTCCACGGCACCGATGGGCGTTTGCTGGGCCAGGAGATAGCGGGCCAGGGGACCTTGGGCGAACAGTTCTATCGCTTGCAGCTACCCATCCATGGTGGACGGATCATCGGAACGACCGGCCAGGTGCTGATCGCCATCCTGGGCGTGGCGATAGCGGTGCTCTCGTTTACCGGGGTCTATATCTGGTGGCGCAAGTTGCAGGCACGCCGGATCGGGAAAGCGCGCAAGGCGACGATGGCGTAGGGCCGGAAAAGACAAAGCCCCTGTCCGCATCGCGGACAAGGGCTTTGGATTTGAATCTTGACGATGACCTACTCTCACATGGGGAAACCCCACACTACCATCGGCGATGCGTCGTTTCACTGCTGAGTTCGGGATGGGATCAGGTGGTGCCAACGCTCTATGGTCGTCAAGAAATTCTGTGTGCCGGACCGTCGTGGAGGACGTGCCAGCGAATCTCTGGTCTCTCTACTAAAAGACAAAACCCCTACCTGCTCGCGCAGATAGGGGTTTTGCGAAATGAATCTTGACGATGACCTACTCTCACATGGGGAAACCCCACACTACCATCGGCGATGCATCGTTTCACTGCTGAGTTCGGGATGGGATCAGGTGGTGCCAATGCTCTATGGTCGTCAAGAAATTCTGTTGCCAGAACATCCAGATGGACACTCCAGCCAATTCGGATACGTGATCTTTGTGGTTGCGAACTTTCGGCCTTGCGTCTTCACCACCGCAATCCGCTGCACGCAAATTGCTTGGGTGTTATATGGTCAAGCCTCACGGGCAATTAGTATCGGTTAGCTCAACGCCTCACAGCGCTTACACACCCGACCTATCAACGTCGTAGTCTTCGACGGCCCTTCAGGGGGTTCAAGACCCCAGTGAGATCTCATCTTGAGGCGAGTTTCCCGCTTAGATGCTTTCAGCGGTTATCTCTTCCGAACATAGCTACCCGGCAGTGCCACTGGCGTGACAACCGGAACACCAGAGGTTCGTCCACTCCGGTCCTCTCGTACTAGGAGCAGCCCCTCTCAAATCTCAAACGTCCACGGCAGATAGGGACCGAACTGTCTCACGACGTTCTAAACCCAGCTCGCGTACCACTTTAAATGGCGAACAGCCATACCCTTGGGACCGGCTTCAGCCCCAGGATGTGATGAGCCGACATCGAGGTGCCAAACACCGCCGTCGATATGAACTCTTGGGCGGTATCAGCCTGTTATCCCCGGAGTACCTTTTATCCGTTGAGCGATGGCCCTTCCATACAGAACCACCGGATCACTAAGACCTACTTTCGTACCTGCTCGACGTGTGGGTCTCGCAGTCAAGCGCGCTTTTGCCTTTATACTCTGCGACCGATTTCCGACCGGTCTGAGCGCACCTTCGTACTCCTCCGTTACTCTTTGGGAGGAGACCGCCCCAGTCAAACTACCCACCATACACTGTCCTCGATCCGGATCACGGACCTGAGTTAGAACCTCAAGGTTGCCAGGGTGGTATTTCAAGGATGGCTCCATGGGAACTGGCGTCCCCACTTCAAAGCCTCCCACCTATCCTACACAAGCAAGCTCAAAGTCCAGTGCAAAGCTATAGTAAAGGTTCACGGGGTCTTTCCGTCTAGCCGCGGATACACTGCATCTTCACAGCGATTTCAATTTCACTGAGTCTCGGGTGGAGACAGCGCCGCCATCGTTACGCCATTCGTGCAGGTCGGAACTTACCCGACAAGGAATTTCGCTACCTTAGGACCGTTATAGTTACGGCCGCCGTTTACCGGGGCTTCGATCAAGAGCTTCGCTTGCGCTAACCCCATCAATTAACCTTCCGGCACCGGGCAGGCGTCACACCCTATACGTCCACTTTCGTGTTTGCAGAGTGCTGTGTTTTTAATAAACAGTCGCAGCGGCCTGGTATCTTCGACCGACATGGGCTTACGGAGCAAGTCCTTCACCCTCGCCGGCGCACCTTCTCCCGAAGTTACGGTGCCATTTTGCCTAGTTCCTTCACCCGAGTTCTCTCAAGCGCCTTGGTATTCTCTACCCGACCACCTGTGTCGGTTTGGGGTACGGTTCCCGGTTATCTGAAGCTTAGGAGCTTTTCTTGGAAGCATGGCATCAACCACTTCGCGCTCTAAAGAGCACTCGTCATCAGCTCTCGGCCTTGAGATCCCGGATTTGCCTAAGATCTCGGCCTACCACCTTAAACTTGGACAACCAACGCCAAGCTGGCCTAGCCTTCTCCGTCCCTCCATCGCAATAACCGGAAGTACAGGAATATTAACCTGTTTTCCATCGACTACGCTTTTCAGCCTCGCCTTAGGGACCGACTAACCCTGCGTCGATTAACGTTGCGCAGGAAACCTTGGTCTTTCGGCGTGGATGTTTTTCACACCCATTGTCGTTACTCATGTCAGCATTCGCACTTCTGATACCTCCAGCAAGCTTCTCAACTCACCTTCACAGGCTTACAGAACGCTCCTCTACCGCGTCACCTAAGTGACACCCGTAGCTTCGGTGCATGGTTTGAGCCCCGTTACATCTTCCGCGCAGGCCGACTCGACTAGTGAGCTATTACGCTTTCTTTAAAGGATGGCTGCTTCTAAGCCAACCTCCTAGCTGTCTAAGCCTTCCCACATCGTTTCCCACTTAACCATGACTTTGGGACCTTAGCTGACGGTCTGGGTTGTTTCCCTTTTCACGACGGACGTTAGCACCCGCCGTGTGTCTCCCATGCTCGGCACTTGCTGGTATTCGGAGTTTGCATCGGTTTGGTAAGTCGGGATGACCCCCTAGCCGAAACAGTGCTCTACCCCCAGCAGTGATACATGAGGCGCTACCTAAATAGCTTTCGAGGAGAACCAGCTATCTCCGAGCTTGATTAGCCTTTCACTCCGATCCACAGGTCATCCGCTAACTTTTCAACGGTAGTCGGTTCGGTCCTCCAGTCAGTGTTACCTAACCTTCAACCTGCCCATGGATAGATCGCCCGGTTTCGGGTCTATACCCAGCGACTAAACGCCCTATTAAGACTCGCTTTCGCTACGCCTCCCCTATTCGGTTAAGCTCGCCACTGAATATAAGTCGCTGACCCATTATACAAAAGGTACGCAGTCACCTAACAAAGTAGGCTCCCACTGCTTGTACGCATACGGTTTCAGGTTCTATTTCACTCCCCTCTCCGGGGTTCTTTTCGCCTTTCCCTCACGGTACTGGTTCACTATCGGTCAGTCAGTAGTATTTAGCCTTGGAGGATGGTCCCCCCATGTTCAGACAAAGTTTCTCGTGCTCCGTCCTACTCGATTTCACTGACAAGAGATTTTCGTGTACGGGGCTATCACCCACTATGGCCGCACTTTCCAGAGCGTTCCACTAATCTCAAGCCAGCTTAAGGGCTGGTCCCCGTTCGCTCGCCACTACTAAGGGAATCTCGGTTGATTTCTATTCCTCAGGGTACTTAGATGTTTCAGTTCCCCTGGTTCGCCTCTTGCACCTATGGATTCAGTACAAGATACCTAGGTTATCCTAGGTGGGTTCCCCCATTCAGAGATCTCCGGATCACAGTCTGTTTGCCGACTCCCCGAAGCTTATCGCAGGCTACCACGTCTTTCATCGCCTCTGACTGCCAAGGCATCCACCGTATGCGCTTCTTCACTTGACCATATAACCCCAAGCAATCTGGTTATACTGTGAAGACGACATTCGCCGAAAATTCGCATGTCGCTCTTTCGAGCGGAACTCACAAATTTTACCTTAGCCTGATGCCACACCAGTGAAAGTGCGTCATCAGTCTTTCTATCACATATCCGAATTTTTAAAGAACGATCTGACAAAAGTCAGAAATCAACATTCATTCACGAATGCTCATTTCTAAGTTCTGCAGGTAACGGCAACATGGTGGAGCCAAGCGGGATCGAACCGCTGACCTCCTGCGTGCAAAGCAGGCGCTCTCCCAGCTGAGCTATGGCCCCGTATACAGGCTGCACCACAACAAATTGGTAGGTCTGGGCAGATTTGAACTGCCGACCTCACCCTTATCAGGGGTGCGCTCTAACCAACTGAGCTACAGACCTATCACAGGGTCGCGTCACATCGTCTTCTTCAAGGAATCAAGCAATTCGTGTGGGTGCTCATCAGCAGGCTGATGTCTTCGATTAAGGAGGTGATCCAGCCGCAGGTTCCCCTACGGCTACCTTGTTACGACTTCACCCCAGTCATGAATCACACCGTGGTAACCGTCCTCCCGAAGGTTAGACTAGCTACTTCTGGTGCAACCCACTCCCATGGTGTGACGGGCGGTGTGTACAAGGCCCGGGAACGTATTCACCGCGACATTCTGATTCGCGATTACTAGCGATTCCGACTTCACGCAGTCGAGTTGCAGACTGCGATCCGGACTACGATCGGTTTTGTGAGATTAGCTCCACCTCGCGGCTTGGCAACCCTCTGTACCGACCATTGTAGCACGTGTGTAGCCCAGGCCGTAAGGGCCATGATGACTTGACGTCATCCCCACCTTCCTCCGGTTTGTCACCGGCAGTCTCCTTAGAGTGCCCACCATGACGTGCTGGTAACTAAGGACAAGGGTTGCGCTCGTTACGGGACTTAACCCAACATCTCACGACACGAGCTGACGACAGCCATGCAGCACCTGTGTCAGAGTTCCCGAAGGCACCTCTCCATCTCTGGAAAGTTCTCTGCATGTCAAGGCCTGGTAAGGTTCTTCGCGTTGCTTCGAATTAAACCACATGCTCCACCGCTTGTGCGGGCCCCCGTCAATTCATTTGAGTTTTAACCTTGCGGCCGTACTCCCCAGGCGGTCAACTTAATGCGTTAGCTGCGCCACTAAAATCTCAAGGATTCCAACGGCTAGTTGACATCGTTTACGGCGTGGACTACCAGGGTATCTAATCCTGTTTGCTCCCCACGCTTTCGCACCTCAGTGTCAGTATCAGTCCAGGTGGTCGCCTTCGCCACTGGTGTTCCTTCCTATATCTACGCATTTCACCGCTACACAGGAAATTCCACCACCCTCTACCGTACTCTAGCTCGCCAGTTTTGGATGCAGTTCCCAGGTTGAGCCCGGGGCTTTCACATCCAACTTAACGAACCACCTACGCGCGCTTTACGCCCAGTAATTCCGATTAACGCTCGCACCCTCTGTATTACCGCGGCTGCTGGCACAGAGTTAGCCGGTGCTTATTCTGTTGGTAACGTCAAAACAGCAAGGTATTCGCTTACTGCCCTTCCTCCCAACTTAAAGTGCTTTACAATCCGAAGACCTTCTTCACACACGCGGCATGGCTGGATCAGGCTTTCGCCCATTGTCCAATATTCCCCACTGCTGCCTCCCGTAGGAGTCTGGACCGTGTCTCAGTTCCAGTGTGACTGATCATCCTCTCAGACCAGTTACGGATCGTCGCCTTGGTGAGCCATTACCCCACCAACTAGCTAATCCGACCTAGGCTCATCTGATAGCGTGAGGTCCGAAGATCCCCCACTTTCTCCCGTAGGACGTATGCGGTATTAGCGCCCCTTTCGGAACGTTGTCCCCCACTACCAGGCAGATTCCTAGGCATTACTCACCCGTCCGCCGCTGAATCCATGAGCAAGCTCACTTCATCCGCTCGACTTGCATGTGTTAGGCCTGCCGCCAGCGTTCAATCTGAGCCATGATCAAACTCTTCAGTTCAATACTGCTTGGGTTTTTAAGTAACCCTAAACTTGGCTCAGCAATCTCAAATGACTATGTGATTTCTCATATGGCCACTTGTGATGCTGATAATCTTGGCGACTATCAGTCCGTACTCACAAGCACCCACACGAATTGCTTGATTCGATTGTTAAAGAGCGTTTGGCCAAGAGCGTTTCGTCTCAACCGAGGCCGCGCATTCTACGCTTTTCTCAAAGTCTGTCAAGCGTTTATTTTGAAGTTTTTCGTTTCACTTCAACCACTTGACTCGCTGCGATCGCTCGTAGCGGGAGGCGAATCATACAGCGTTACCGCCTGCTGTCAACTGCCTTTTGCACCGCTGCCGATCTAGGGACCGAAGCCCTTCCGACACGACCTGAAGCGTTCAACTCGTTGAATATCAAGGAGTTTTTCGTTTCGACTACGTCGGAAGTGGGGCGCATTATAAGGGGATTCGAAACCCCGTCAACCGTTATTTTCATAAATCTTTAAATAAAGAGCACAGCACAGACAAAACGGGGAGGCCTACTGGCCTCCCCGTTCTCTATATAGCCACCCACTCAGAGCACCCCAGCCTCTCGCAAGCGCTGCACCGCCCCGGCCTCCAACCCCAACACATCGCCCAACACCGCCTCGGTATGCTCGCCCAGCAGCGGTGGCGCCTGGCGATACTCCACCGGCGTCTCCGACAGCCGAATCGGGCTGGCCACCTGCGGCACGCTGCCGGCCAGCGGATGAGGGATATCCACCGCCAGACCACGGGCCAGCACCTGCGGATCCTGGAACATCTGCGCCAGGTCGTTGATCGGACCACAGGGCACGCCAGCCTTCTCCAGTTCACTGACCCACTCGGCCGTGGTCTTGAATACCGTAGCCTGGCGGATCAGCGGAATCAGCTCGGCACGATGGGCAACCCGCTGCTTGTTGGTGGCGAAGCGTGGATCGTCCGCCCACTGCGGCTGCCCGGCCACCTCGGCGAACTTGCGGAACTGGCCATCGTTACCCACGGTGAGGATGAAGTTGCCATCCGCCGTCGGGAAGTCCTGGTAGGGCACGATATTCGGGTGGGCATTGCCCAGGCGCCGGGGTGGCGTGCCAGTGGTGAGGTAGTTCATCGCCTGGTTGGCCAGGCAGGCCACCTGCACATCCAGCAGCGCCATGTCGACGTGCTGGCCGACGCCGGTCTGGTCGCGATAGGCGAGGGCAGCCAGGATCGCCACCGTCGAATATAGCCCCGTCAGAATATCGGTCAGCGCCACGCCTACCTTCATGGGCCCTGCACCTTCCTCACCCTCCGGGCGCCCGGTCAGGCTCATCAGCCCGCCCAGGCCCTGGATCATGAAGTCGTAGCCGGCGCGCTTGGCATAAGGCCCGGTCTGGCCGAACCCCGTGATCGAGCAATAGATCAGCTTCGGGTTGACCGCCTTCAGGCTCTGGTAGTCCAGCCCATAGGCGGCCAGCCCACCGACCTTGAAGTTCTCGATGACGATATCCGACTTCGCCGCCAGCTCGCGCACCAGGCGCTGGCCTTCCGGCTGGGTGAAGTCGATGGTCACCGAGCGCTTGTTGCGGTTGGCCGACAGGTAGTAGGCCGCCTCGCTGGTGTTCTCGCCCTGGGCATCCTTGAGGAAGGGCGGCCCCCAGGAACGGGTGTCGTCACCCGTGCCCGGGCGCTCGACCTTGATCACGTCGGCCCCGAGGTCGGCGAGGATCTGGCCGGCCCAAGGCCCGGCCAGCACGCGCGAAAGGTCCAGCACCCGCAGATGGGATAGCGCACCCATGGCCTGGCTCCTCTATCAATAGAACGCCTGGATACCGGTCTGGGCACGGCCAAGGATCAGCGCGTGGATGTCGTGGGTCCCTTCGTAGGTGTTGACCACCTCGAGGTTGACCAGGTGACGGGCCACGCCGAACTCGTCGGAAATGCCATTGCCGCCCAGCATGTCGCGGGCCAGGCGGGCGATCTCCAGCGCCTTGCCACAGGAATTGCGCTTCATGATCGAGGTGATCTCCACCGCGGCGGTGCCTTCGTCCTTCATCCGGCCCAGGCGCAGGCAGCCCTGCAGGCCCAGGGTGATCTCGGTCTGCATGTCGGCCAGCTTCTTCTGGATCAGCTGGTTGGCCGCCAGTGGGCGACCGAACTGCTTGCGGTCCAGGGTGTACTGGCGGGCGGTGTGCCAGCAGGCTTCCGCCGCGCCCAGCGCGCCCCAGGAGATGCCATAACGGGCCGAGTTGAGACAGGTGAAGGGGCCTTTCAGGCCGCGCACCTCGGGGAAGATGTTCTCTTCCGGCACGAACACGCTGTCCATGACGATCTCGCCGGTGATCGAAGCACGCAGGCCGACCTTGCCATGGATCGCCGGAGCGCTCAGGCCTTCCCAGCCTTTCTCGAGGATGAAACCGCGGATGTCGCCGGCATCGTCCTTGGCCCAGACCACGAAGACATCGGCGATCGGGCTGTTGGTGATCCACATCTTGCTGCCGCTCAGGCGGTAGCCGCCGTCGACCTTGCGCGCGCGGGTGATCATCGAACCCGGGTCGGAACCATGGTTGGGCTCGGTCAGGCCGAAGCAGCCGATCCACTCGCCGGTGGCCAGCTTGGGCAGGTACTTCTGTTTCTGCGCCTCGCTGCCGAATTCGTTGATCGGCACCATCACCAACGACGACTGCACGCTCATCATCGACCGGTAGCCGGAGTCGATACGCTCCACCTCACGGGCGATCAGGCCGTAGCACACGTAGTTCAGGCCGCTGCCGCCATATTCCGCCGGAATGGTCGCGCCAAGCAGGCCGACTTCGCCCATCTCGCGGAAGATCGCCGGATCGGTCTGCTCGTGGCGGAAGGCTTCCATCACGCGCGGCGCCAGCTTGTCCTGGGCGAACTGATAAGCGCTGTCACGCACCATGCGCTCTTCTTCAGTGAGCTGCTGGTCGAGCAGCAGCGGGTCGATCCAGTTGAAGCTTGCTTTACCGGCCATGAGCGAATTCCTCGAAATATGGGAACAGGTTTCTCGTGCCTTGATCCTAGGCCTGATCGGCTGTCGGGACAAACGAGGATTGCGCACCGATTAGTGATATTTTCTCACTTCGAAAATCTGCAAATCGCCTTATTCGACGCCCGACAAGTGAGGTTGACGTACATGCGCCGCAAGATCCCCAGCACTACCGCCCTGGTCTGCTTCGAAGCGGCAGCCCGCCACGAGAGCTTTACCAAGGCCGCCCAGGAGCTGGCCCTGACCCAGGGCGCCGTCTGTCGGCAGATCGGTGGGCTGGAAAGCTTCCTCAATGTCGAGTTGTTCCGCCGCTCGCGCCGGGGCGTGAAACTGACCGAAGCCGGCCTGTCCTATAGCCGCCAGGTCGCCGCCCAACTGGACGCCGTGGAGCGCGACACCTTGTCGGTGATGCGCCAGCAGGGCGCCAACGTGATCGAACTGGCCGTGGTACCGACCTTCGGTACCCAATGGTTGCTGCCACGCCTGAAGGACTTCCAGCAGCGCCATCCCGAGGTCACCGTCAACCTCACCAACCGCACGCGCCCGTTCCTGTTCGCCGACACCGCGTTCGATGCCGCCATCTATTTCGGTGACGCCGACTGGTCCGGCACCCAGTCCCACCGGCTGATGGGCGAAAACCCGCTGCCGGTGTGCAGCCCGGCGCTGCTGGGCGGACAGGGCACTCTCGAGGCCCAGCGCATCGCCGAGTTGCCACTGCTGCAGCAGACCACCCGCCCCTATGCCTGGCGACAATGGTTCGACAGCCTGAGTATGAGCGTGGACCGAGACATGACAGGCCCGCGCTATGAACTATTCTCCATGCTGGCCCAGGCCGCCATGCATGAGATGGGGATCGCGCTGATCCCGCCGTTCCTGATCCAGCGCGAACTGGAAGAGGGCAGGCTGGTGATCGCCAACCGCCATGCGCTGTCCAGTGCCAAGGCCTACTACCTGATGATTCCCGATCGCAAGGTAGAGTCCGCGTCGCTGCGAGCCTTCCGCGACTGGCTAGTGGAGCAGGCCCAGCGCTATACCGCGACACACCGAAGCGAAACCTCTGCCTGAGCGTTGTAGTCAATTATTTTAAACACCTACAGATATACGTATCTGTCGCAAATACGAAAACTGTTCAGGTCACTGTCAAAACCCTCTGCGCGCTAACAACCATGCGGCCTCCAGGGATTTTTTGCGACACTCACGAGTGCATTAGCGAAATCCCTGCAAAATTTTTCAAATTTTCCATTAATCTCCCAATAGCCCGTCCTTGATGGGCTGAAGCCGAATCGTTGCGACATACGGTCACAGGGTGACTTGTAGTTTTAAGATCGTTTCGTTTCAGAACCGGTTGAAGCTCCTCAGGTTCATCTGCAAAATGCTCCGCCCGCCCCGGATCAGGCGGGTCGCGTTCAACGGTCGGGCCAGTGCAACGTTGCGGGCTCGTCCGCGATTGCCGGTATCCACAACGATAAAAAGGTCACCGCAGGAGACAAAGTCGTGCACATTGGTGTTCCTCTCGAGACGCAGACGGGCGAGACGCGGGTCGCCGCCACCCCGGAAACCATCAAGAAGCTGGTTGGCCAGGGTCATCAGGTCACCGTCCAACGGGGGGCAGGGCTTCAGGCCAGCATTCCGGACAGTGCCTACGAGGCCGCAGGCGCCTCCCTGGGCAGCGCCGCCGATGCCTTCGGCGCGCAACTGGTGCTCAAGGTGGTCGCCCCCAACGACCAGGAACTTGCCCAGATCAACAGCGGCAGCCTGCTGGTGGGCATGCTCAATCCGTTCAACGGCGAACTGATCGCCAAGATGGCCGAGCACGGCATCACCGCCTTCGCCCTCGAGGCCGCGCCACGCACCTCGCGAGCCCAGAGCCTCGACGTGCTGTCGTCCCAGGCCAACATCGCCGGCTACAAGGCGGTGCTGCTGGCCGCCCATCACTACCCGCGCTTCATGCCCATGCTGATGACCGCCGCCGGTACCGTGAAGGCTGCGCGCGTACTGGTGCTCGGCGCCGGTGTCGCGGGGCTGCAGGCGATCGCCACGGCCAAGCGCCTGGGCGCGGTGATCGAGGCATCGGACGTGCGCCCGGCGGTGAAGGAACAGATCGAATCCCTCGGCGCCAAGTTCATCGACGTGCCCTACGAGACCGACGAGGAGCGCGAATGCGCCGAAGGCGTCGGCGGTTACGCCCGCCCGATGCCCGCCAGCTGGATGCAACGCCAGGCCCAGGCAGTGCACGAGCGTGCCAAGCAAGCCGACATCGTCATCACCACGGCGTTGATCCCCGGGCGCAAGGCTCCGACCCTGCTCAGCGCCGAAACCGTGGCGCAGATGAAACCCGGCGCCGTGGTCATCGACCTGGCCGCCGCCCAAGGGGGCAACTGCCCGCTGACCGTGCCTGACCAAGTGGTAACCGAGCAGGGCGTGATCATCGTCGGCCCGACCAACCTGCCGGCCCAGGTACCCGCCGACGCCTCGGCGCTGTACGCACGCAACCTGCTGGACTTCATGAAGCTGCTGTTCGACAAGGACGGCGCGCTGGTGATCAACCTCGAAGACGACATCGTCGCCGCGTGCCTGATGTGCCGCGACGGCCAGGTCGTGCGCAAGAACGCCTAAGGAGCACGACAATGGAAGACATGCTGATCTCCCACGGGATCTACAACCTGATCATCTTCGTGCTGGCCATCTATGTCGGCTACCACGTGGTCTGGAACGTCACCCCGGCGCTGCACACCCCGCTGATGGCGGTCACCAACGCCATCTCGGCGATCGTCATCGTCGGCGCCATGCTGGCTGCCGCGCTGACGGTCACCCCGGCCGGCAAGCTGATGGGCACCTTGGCCGTGGCGCTGGCGGCGGTCAACGTGTTCGGTGGCTTCCTGGTCACCCGGCGCATGCTGGAAATGTTCAAGAAGAAAACCAAGAACGAGGCGCAGAAGTAAGTATGAGCATGAATCTGGTAACGCTTCTCTACCTCGTCGCCTCGGTCTGCTTCATCCAGGCGCTCAAGGGCCTGTCGCACCCGACCAGTTCGCGCCGGGGCAACGTGTTCGGCATGATCGGCATGGCCATCGCCATCCTCACCACGGTCGGCCTCATCTACAAGCTGGGCGCCGAGCTCGCGACGGCCGGCATCGGCTACGTGATCGTCGGCCTGCTGGTTGGCGGCACCGCCGGCTCGATCATGGCCAAGCGCGTGGAAATGACCAAGATGCCCGAGCTGGTCGCCTTCATGCACAGCATGATCGGCCTGGCGGCAGTGTTCATCGCCATCGCCGCGGTGCTCGAGCCGCAATCGCTGGGCATCGTCGCCAGCATGAGCGACCCGATCCCCACCGGTAACCGCCTGGAGCTGTTCCTCGGTGCGGCAATCGGCGCCATCACCTTCTCCGGCTCGGTGATCGCCTTCGGCAAGCTGTCGGGCAAGTACAAGTTCCGCCTGTTCCAGGGCGCACCAGTACAGTTCGCCGGCCAGCACAAGCTGAACCTCATCCTGGGCCTGACCACCATCGCCCTGGGCCTGCTGTTCACCTTCACCGGCCACTACAGTGCCTTCACCCTGATGCTGGTCCTGGCCTTCATCATGGGCGTGCTGATCATTATTCCGATCGGTGGCGCCGACATGCCGGTGGTAGTGTCGATGCTCAACAGCTATTCGGGCTGGGCGGCGGCCGGTATCGGCTTCTCGCTGAACAACTCGATGCTGATCATCGCCGGCTCCCTGGTCGGCTCCAGCGGTGCGATCCTCTCGTACATCATGTGCAAGGCGATGAACCGCTCGTTCTTCAACGTCATCCTCGGTGGCTTCGGCGCCGACGTCGACACGAGCGCAAGCGCAGGCTCGCAGGAACAGCGCCCGGTGAAATCCGGCTCGGCCGACGATGCCACCTTCCTGCTCAGCAATGCCGACAGCGTGATCATCGTCCCCGGCTACGGCCTGGCGGTGGCCCGCGCCCAGCATGCGCTCAAGGAGCTGACCGAGAAGCTGGTCCACAACGGCGTGAACGTGAAGTACGCGATCCACCCGGTGGCAGGGCGCATGCCCGGGCACATGAACGTGCTGCTGGCCGAGGCCGAAGTGCCGTACGACCAGGTGTTCGAAATGGAAGACATCAACGCCGAGTTCGGCCAGGCCGACGTGGTTCTGGTGCTGGGCGCCAACGACGTGGTCAACCCGGCGGCGAAGAACGATCCCAAGTCGCCGATCGCCGGCATGCCGATCCTCGAGGCGTTCAAGGCCAAGACCATCATCGTCAACAAGCGCTCCATGGCCAGCGGCTATGCGGGCCTGGACAACGAACTGTTCTACCTGGACAAGACCATGATGGTGTTCGGGGATGCCAAGAAGGTCCTCGAGGACATGGTCAAGGCTGTGGAATAAAAGAAGAAGGGCGGGGCGAGGGTTGCTTTGCAGCCTTCACCCACATGCCCATGCCCCCCCGGCGGACACATTCCCAGGATTCGCCACCGTTTATTGTTCCAGATCAACGGCTCTATTTCCGGCCTTCGCATTCGACCATGGTCGCGGGACGGCACCGGACGAAATCTCTAGACTGCGCTCCAGTAGCTTCAGTAGCCCGAGATAACAATCCATGTACCGTGATCGTATCCGCTTGTCCTCCCTGCACAGCAAGGTAATGAGTGCGGCTGACGCCGCTGGCCTGATCCAGGACGGCATGACCGTCGGCATGAGCGGCTTCACCCGCGCCGGCGAAGCCAAGGCCGTGCCCCACGCATTGGCCGAGCGCGCCAAGCAGTCGCCCCTGAAGATCAGCCTGATGACTGGCGCCAGCCTGGGCAACGACCTGGACAAGCAGTTGACCGAGGCTGGTGTCCTGGCCCGCCGCATGCCGTTCCAGGTGGACAGCACCCTGCGCAAGGCCATCAACGACGGCCAGGTGATGTTCATCGACCAGCACCTGTCGGAAACCGTCGAGCAGCTGCGCAACCAGCAACTGAAGCTGCCGGACATCGCGGTCATCGAAGCGGTGGCCATCACCGAGCAAGGCCACATCGTACCGACCACTTCGGTGGGCAACTCGGCCAGCTTCGCGATCTTCGCCAAGCAGGTGATCGTCGAGATCAACCTCTCGCACAACGCCAACCTCGAAGGCCTGCACGACATCTATATCCCCACCTACCGCCCGACCCGCACCCCGATCCCGCTGGTCAAGGTCGACGATCGCATCGGCAGCACCGCGATCCCTATCGACCCGGCGAAGATCGTCGCCATCGTCATCAGCGACCAGCCGGACTCGCCGTCCACCGTGCTGCCGCCGGACCACGAGACCCAGGCCATCGCCGATCACCTGATCGACTTCTTCAAGCGCGAAGTGGCCGCCGGCCGCATGACCAACCAGCTCGGCCCGCTGCAGGCTGGCATCGGCAGCATCGCCAACGCGGTGATGTGCGGCCTGATCGAGTCGCCGTTCGAAGACCTGACCATGTACTCCGAAGTGCTGCAGGACTCGACCTTCGACCTGATCGACGCCGGCAAGCTGCGCTTCGCCTCGGGCAGCTCGATCACCCTGTCGACCCGCCGCAACGCTGACGTGTTCGGCAACCTGGAGCGCTACAAGGACAAGCTGGTGCTGCGCCCGCAGGAGATCTCCAACCACCCCGAAGTGGTGCGTCGCCTGGGCATCATCGGTATCAACACTGCGCTCGAGTTCGACATCTATGGCAACGTCAACTCGACCCACGTCTGCGGCACCAAGATGATGAACGGCATCGGCGGCTCCGGCGACTTCGCCCGCAACGCTCACCTGGCCGTCTTCGTCACCAAGTCGATCGCCAAGGGCGGCGCGATTTCCAGCGTGGTGCCGATGGTCAGCCATGTCGACCATACCGAGCACGACGTCGACATCCTGGTCACCGAGCAAGGCCTGGCCGATCTGCGGGGCCTGGCACCACGCGAACGTGCCCGGGCGATCATCGACAACTGCGTGCACCCGGACTACCGCGCCGCATTGAACGACTACTTCGAGCGCGCCTGCCAGCGTGGTGGCCATACCCCGCATATCCTGCGCGAGGCCCTGAGCTGGCACGAGAACCTGGAAGAAAGCGGGCGCATGCTCGCCAGCTGAGCCAGTACCAGCCCCCTCTGAAAACCAGTGTGAGCTAGAGGGCTGCTTTGCAGCCCATCGCCAGCAAGCCGGCTCCCATAGGTTCACCACTGCCCTCAGCCCTGGTGGAGTACCTGTGGAAGCCGGCTTGCCGGCGATGGGGCCGGTACAGGCAAAAGCACGACAGTTGCTGCCCATGACTCTGTGGAAGCAGGCCTGCACAGTTCGAACAGCACATCCTCAAAAAACTGTTCTACTGTACCTATAATTTAGCGACCTCCCGCCTGACAAAATCCTGAATCCACTCATAAACGCACCAAATAAGTGCAGACCAGTACAGTTACGCCAAATTCGAGTGCAACAGCAGGGTTAAACAGTTAACTGGACCATCGCAATACTGTTGAACTGTATCTACTGTTCTGGACAGCAGAAGCGGATCATTGGCATCAGTTAAATCACTACCCAATGCCGCCACAAGCGGAAGGATGACACATCATGGAACGCACCCTGAGTTCCGGTCTGGTTTTCGAAAACAACGCTCAAAACGCCCACGCTTCGCTGCCTCTGCGCGCTCTGTCCACCCTGCTGCTGTGGCAGCGCCGCGTTTCCAGCCGCCGTCAGCTGGCTCGCCTGGACGCCCGCCTGCTGGCCGATGCCGGTATCAGCGAGTCGCAGCGCTACGAAGAGCTGAGCAAGCCGTTCTGGCGCTGAGCCTTGGTTCGCCGGGCTTGCCCGGCACCAAAGAATTCCAAGAACCCGCCACGGGAGACCGCGGCGGGTTTTTTGTCGCTTGCTTCAGGCCAAAAGGGGCTTCCGGTGGTGCCCGCGAAAAGATCACCGCGACAGGTACAGTTTTAATAAGATCTTAAAATTCCATAACAGTTATCACCCAACCTCACCATAAAACATCTGGAAACATCGCCGCGTGATACGCTTGGCTTACCAGCCTGGTAAATAGACACGTACCGCGACGAGCCGAACGAGCGTCCGATAACCAGAACCCCCTAGTGCAGGAGTCCATGACCATGTCCCGTAACCACCTGTTTGTTGGCGCCGCCCTGCTGTTGGCCCTGACCGGCACCGCCAACGCCTCCAGCTTCGTCGTCACCACTGACGCGGTCGTGCGCGGTGTCGCCGCCTCCACCGACGCCACCTCCGACCTGTCTTCGTCGCTGCGTGACGACAAGATCGTCCAGGCCGCCCGTGACGACGCCGCCAGCTTCGTCGGCAGCGAAGGCAGCATCCGGGGCGCGAAGCTGGAGAGCGCCTTCATCCATATCCGCCAGCAGATGCCGACCCTGCAGGCCAGCGACGCACAACTGGCCCAGGCCATCCTGGCGCTCTGAGCCTTCGCCGCAACGCCCGGATACGCTGGCCCTCGTCGGCGCATCCGGGGTAGCCTTCGCCGCCCGAGTCCATCGTTTACAGAAAGTCCATGCGTTATCTGTTGCCGTTGCTGTTCGCCCTCGCCGGCATGGGAAGCGCCCATGCCATGGATGTCACCACCCAGAGCCTGGTTGTCAGCGGCTACGTCACCAGCCAGGTGACCACCGCCCCGTTCGACCGCAAGCTGGTCATCCAGGCCCGCGACGACGCCGCGGCCTTCGTCGCCACCGACGGCCTGATCCGTGGCGCACGCCTGCAGGCAGCGCTGGATTCGCTGCGACGTGCCTACCCACATCACTCTGTCGGCGACCGTGAACTGGCCGAGGCCATTCTCGTCCAATGACTACACCTGACTCCCTGTATCTTTCGGAGATGCTCCATGCGTAAACCGCTGATCGCCGCCATCCTCGGCATGTTGTTGCTGGCCGACCTGGCCCAGGCACGAACCCTGGTGGCCACCAGCAACATCATCGTGCGCGCCTTCGGTCGCTCGATCGATTTCACCTCGGACACCACCACCTCCATCCGCGACGCCAAGGTCGTGCAGGAAGCCCGCGACGACGCGGCCAGCTTCGTCGCCAGCCACGGCGAAATCCGTGGTGCCCAGCTCGAGGCCGCGTTCAATGCCATTCGCCAGCGCGTCCCCGAAGCCCGCGACGCCAACGACCAGGTACTGGCCGAAGCCATCCTGGCGCTGTGAGACGCGTGCGTGCCTGGCTGCTCGGCTGCGCCCTGACGCTGCTCGGCACGCCCGCCCTGGCCGACCTACAGCTTGAGCTGCAGGCCCAAGGGCTCGACCCACGGCAACAGCATGCCACCCAGGCCTTGCTCGACGAGGCCCTGGGCAAGCTCCCGCCGCGCTTCAAGCAGCGACTGGACCGCCGCGTCCAGGTCAGTTGGAGCGAGCGCATGCCTGCCGACGCCTACGGCCAGGCCTCGCTGGTTTCCACCCTGGAGCTGAACCGCCGCCTGCTTCCCGGGCTGGTGGACGGCAGCGCGGCCCGCGAACAGACCGGGCGCCCCCATGGCACCGTGCGCCAGGAGTTGCTGGCCACCGTGCTGCACGAACTGACCCACCTCTACGACCGCGCCCGTCTCTGGCCCGCCGGCGAGCGCCAGCTGATCGCCCGCTGCACGCGCCAGCAGGGCAGCCTGGGCAAGGTCGGCCTGCCAGAGCAGTGCCGTGGCCAGGCCGAACGGCGCTTCACCCTCAGCGACGATCCGCGCCTGCTCGACCTGGCCGGCTGGCCGCAATACGTCGGCCGCCGTGGCGAGCGCGAGCTGCACAACGGCCAGCTGGTGCGCAGCCCCGACAGCTACGAACTGAGCAGCCCGAAGGAGTTCATCGCGGTCAACATGGAGTACTTTCTCCTCGACCCGAGCTACGCCTGCCGCCGCCCGGCGTTGAACCAGTACCTGCGCGAGCATTTCGCCTGGGCACCGCCACAAGCCAGTTGCGCCAAGGGCTTGCCATTCCTCAATGCCGGCAACGATTTCGCGCGCCAGCCGCTGGGCGAGATCGACCCCGAGCGGGTCTACGAGGTCGACTACCTGCTGGCCGAGGCCAACCAGAACTGGGTCAGCCGCTGGGGCCACAGCATGCTGCGCCTGGTGATCTGCGCCCCGGGCCGGCCGCGCGGCCCGGATTGCCGGCTGGACCTCGACCAACACCTGGTGCTGTCGTACCGGGCCTTCGTCAACGACCTGCAACTGTCCAGCTGGGACGGTCTCACCGGCGCCTATCCGTCGCGACTGTTCGTCCTGCCCCTGGGCCAGGTGATCGACGAGTACACCAAGACCGAGCTGCGCAGCCTGGCCTCGATCCCGCTCAAGCTCAACCGCCAGGAGGTGGAAGGGCTGGTGCGCCAGGCCGCCGAGATGCACTGGAGCTATGACGGCAACTATTACTTCCTGTCCAACAACTGTGCGGTGGAGTCGCTGAAGCTGCTGCGCAGCGGCACTGCCAACCCGCGCCTCAACGACCTGGACAGCATCATGCCCAACGGCCTGCTGGAGGTGCTCAAGGGCCGTGGGCTGGCCGACACCAGCGTGCTCGACGACCCGCGCGAGGCCCTGCGCCTGGGTTACCGCTTCGACTCCTACCGCGATCGCTACCAGGCCATGTTCGAGGTACTGAAGCAGCAGTTGCCGATCAAGCAGGTGAAGGTCGAGGACTGGCTCGCCCTGGACGCCAGCGAACGCGGCACCTGGTTCCAGCAGGCCAACCTGCGCACCAGCGCCGCCTTGCTCCTGCTCGAGCAAGCCAGCCTGCGCCGCCAGTTGCTGCTGGCCCAGGACGAGGTCAAGCAGCGTTACCTGAACGCCCAGGCGCTGAAGGATGGCAGCATCGCCAAGGCCAACGAGACCTTGCAGCAGATGTTGGCCAACAGCGGCTTCCTCAGCCGCCCGGCGGAGCTGCTGGGCAGCAGCGGCTATGGCCTGCCCCAGCCGGACGAGCGCAAGCACCTGGAGCAGGTCAGCAGCGAGCGCCAGGCGCAACTGCTGCGCCTGAGTACCGATCTGGACAAGGAAGTGCGGGCCTTGCTCGAGCCTGAGCGGGCCAGGGAGATCGCCGCAGTGGAGGCCAATGTGCAGCAGATCGGCGAGCACCTGCGTGCATTGCACAAGGCGGCCGGGGGGCTGCAACTGCCCTGATGGCTGGGCTGCGGAGCGTCAGGGGCTGCAAAGCGGCCCCAGACTCGCAGCGCCATCCCATCAGCCGCCTAAAGACGCTCCTCGGTCTCCCCAGGCAAGTCCTCATCCAGGTGCAGCCAGGGCAACCGGCTGCTGGTCCAGATATGCCGATGGGCCCGCACCCGCTGCGGATGATCCAGCGTCGCCACCGTCACATCGATGCTGTCCGGGCTGTGCGAGGTCACCAGGGCCACGTGCGCCCCGCACTGGCCACAGAAGTAACGGCTGCAGCTGGCCGGCGCCATATAGCACCTGGGCGTGCCCGCCAGCCACTGGAAGCCGGTGCGAGGCAGGGTGAGCCAGGTGACCACCAACCCGCCGCTGACCCGCCGGCAGATCGAGCAATGGCAATGGGCGACATCCGTCAGGTCACCCTCCAGGCGATAGCGCAGGGCGCCGCAATGGCAGCCGCCTTCTTGTACCTCCGGCATCGATATGACCTCCCGTCGCCTTGTCCCAGGCGAAAGCTGGCTGAAAGCTTTCGCCAATAGGATAGCCCCACTACCGGCGACAGACCGGTCAGCCAGGGCACCCGGAACATTCCGCGCCCGGCCCAATCGACAAAAACAATGGTGATACTGATGTCTTCCTGCAACCGCCTCCTCGCCGTACCCCATCCGCTATTCCATGCGCAGCGCCTGACGCGCTGATCCGCCCGAATCGACCCGCCTTTCGACGCGCCACGCCTGGAGTACCGCCATGCTGACCTTCCTCGGCTTTGCCATGGTCATCACCTTCATGTACCTGATCATGACCAAGCGCCTGTCGGCCTTGATCGCCCTGATCCTGGTACCGATCCTGTTCGCCCTGTTCGGGGGCTTCTACAGCCATATCGGCCCGATGATGCTCGAGGGCATCAGCAAGCTTGCGCCCACCGGCGTGATGCTGATGTTCGCCATTCTCTATTTCGCCCTGATGATCGACTCCGGCCTGTTCGACCCGGCCGTGCGCAAGATCCTCAAGCTGGTCAAGGGCGACCCGCTGAAAGTCTCGGTCGGTACCGCGGCGCTGGCCCTGGTGGTCTCGCTCGACGGTGACGGCGCCACCACCTACATGATCTGCTGCGCGGCCATGCTGCCACTGTACAGCCGCCTGGGGATGAGCCCGCGGATCATGGCCGGCCTGATCATCCTGGCCGGCGGGGTGATGAACATGACCCCCTGGGGCGGCCCCACGGCCCGCGCGGCCAGCGCGCTGCACGTAGACCCGTCGGACATCTTCGTGCCAATGATCCCGGCCATGGTGTTCGGTGTCCTGGCGATCCTGGGCATCGCCTACATGTACGGCAAGCGTGAGCGGGCCCGCCTGGGCGAATTGCACCTGCCCACCGACGACATCGACCACAGCGAGATCAGCGTGTCGCAGTTCCCCGAGGCACGTCGGCCCAAGCTGATCTGGTTCAATGGCGCCCTGACCGCCGCCCTGATGGTCGCGCTGATCGCCGGCGCGCTGCCGTTGCCGGTGCTGTTCATGATCGCCTTCAGCATCGCCATGATCGTCAACTACCCGTGCCTGCAGCAGCAGAAGGACCGCATCGCCGCCCATGCCGGCAGCGTCCTGGCGGTCACCGGCCTGATCTTCGCCGCGGGCATCTTCACCGGCATCCTGTCTGGCACCGGCATGGTCGAGGCCATGTCCAAGAGCCTGCTGTCGGTGATTCCCGAGGCGCTCGGGCCGTACCTGGCCGTGATCACCGCGATCGTCAGCATGCCGTTCACCTTCTTCATGTCCAACGATGCGTTCTACTACGGCGTCCTGCCGGTCCTGTCGGAAGCGGCTAGCCACTACGGCATCAGCCCGGTGGAGATGGCCCGTGCATCGATCGTCGGGCAACCGGTACACCTGCTGAGCCCCCTGGTACCCTCCACCTACCTGCTGGTGGCCCTGGCCGGCATCGAGTTCGGCGACCACCAGCGCTTCACCCTCAAGTGGGCAGTGCTGGTGTGCCTGTGCATAATGCTCGCCGCACTGCTCATGGGGATTTTCCCGTTGTTCAGCAGTCTGTAAGACAAGCCCAAACCGCGATGCGCCCCGAGCCCGGGCGCATCGCCTCTATCGTTCGAAGGAATACACATGGAATGGCTGACCAGCCCGGAAATCTGGGTTGCCTTTTTCACCCTCACGGCACTTGAGATCGTCCTCGGTATCGACAACATCATCATGATCTCGATCCTGGTCAGCCGCATGCCCAAGCACATGCAGCCACGCACCCGGATCTTCGGCCTGGCCCTGGCCATGGTCACGCGCATCCTGCTGTTGCTGTCGATTACCTGGGTGATGCGCCTGACCGACGACCTGTTCGTCGTGCTCGAGCAGGGCATCTCCGGGCGCGACCTGATCCTGTTCTTCGGTGGCCTGTTCCTGCTGTGGAAGAGCTCCCAGGAGATCTACCACGGCCTGGAAGGCGAGGACGAGAGCCCGGAAGCGCCCAAGGGCGCCGGTGGCCAGTTCTTCTACACCATCATCCAGATCGCCATCATCGACATCGTATTCTCCCTGGACTCGGTGATCACCGCCGTGGGCATGGTCTCCCACGTGCCGGTGATGATCGCCGCGATCATCGTCGCGGTGCTGGTGATGATGCTCTGCGCCGGCACCATCAGCGACTTCATCGACAAGCACCCGTCGCTGAAGATGCTCGCCCTGTCGTTCCTGATCGTGGTCGGTACCGTGCTGATCGCCGAATCCTTCGACGTGCACGTGCCCAAGGGCTACGTCTACTTCGCCATGGCGTTCTCCCTGGCGGTGGAGGCGATCAACATCCGCATGCGCACGGCCATGGCGCGCAAAGAGGGCAAGGAGCACGAGCCGGTGAAACTGCGCAAGGACATCCCGGGTCAATAAGATCAGGACGCGCAAGAAAGAAGGCCCTCCGGGGCTAATGTCAGTCAGTCAAGCGGCGCTTTGTCATTTTTGGGGCTACCTTGCAGCCCATCGCCGGCAAGCCGGCTCCCACAGGGACCGCGGCGACCACACATGATGCGGTTTGCACGGACAGTGTGGGAGCCGGCTTGCCGGCGATGGGGCGCGAAGCGGCCCCAAATGACAACTGAACGTCTTAACTGACCGGCATTGCCCTCCGGGGCCTTCTTTCATTCATGCCCGCCACAGGGCTTGTAGCAGTGGGCCGGGGCCCGCGACGAAATGTTTCAAATATGTTTCAGCCATGCCAAGCTGGCGGCAAGTCCGCAAAACAACTAAAGCTTGAGTGAGCACGGGGCAAACCCGCCTCACGGCTTCACCCGTTGGCCCCATGCTGGGGCGAAGGCATTAGGGGGGCCTCGAAACATGCTGACCCTGCTCAACCTGCTCTCCGCCGTGGCCCTGCTGGTCTGGGGCACGCACATCGTGCGAACCGGCATCCTGCGGGTCTATGGCTCCAACCTGCGCCGGGTGCTCAGCCAGAACATGAGCAAGCGCCCGCTGGCCTTCATCGCCGGCATCCTGGTCACCGCGCTGGTGCAGAGCAGCAACGCCACGGCCATGCTGGTGACGTCGTTCGTCGGCCAGGGCCTGATGGCCATGACCCCGGCCCTGGCGATCATGCTCGGTGCCGATGTCGGGACGGCGCTGATGGCCCGGGTACTGACCTTCGACCTGTCATGGCTGTCGCCGTTGCTGGTCTTCCTCGGAGTGATCTTCTTTCTTTCGCGCAAGCAGACCCGCGCTGGCCAGCTCGGCCGCGTGGGCATCGGCCTGGGCCTGATCATCCTGGCCCTGGAGCTGATCGTCCAGGCGGCCACGCCGATCACCCATGCCCAGGGCGTGAAGGTCCTGTTCGCCTCCCTGACCGGCGACATCATGCTCGACGCCCTGGTCGGAGCCCTGTTCGCCCTGGTGTCCTATTCCAGCCTGGCCGCCGTGCTGCTCACCGCCACCCTGGCCGGGGCGGAAGTCATCAGCCTGCCGGTGGCCATCGGCCTGGTGGTCGGCGCCAACATCGGCAGCGGCCTGCTGGCCTTCCTCACCACCAGCATGCAGAACGCCGCGGGCCGACGGGTGGCACTGGGCAGCCTGCTGTACAAACTGATCGGCCTGGTGCTGGTGATCCCGGTGCTGCACCCGCTGGTGGATTGGATGGACTCGCTGAGGTTCAGCCCGCAGGAGCTGGTGATCGGCTTCCACTTGCTCTACAACACCCTGCGCTGCCTGATCATGCTGCCCACGGTCAAGCCCATGGGGCGCCTGTGCAACGCCTTGCTGCCGGAGCGCGAGAACGGCAACGGCCAGATCCGGCCACGCCACCTGGACGCCTCCGCCCTCGACACACCGAGCCTGGCCCTGGCCAACGCCGCGCGCGAGACCCTGCGCCTGGGGGACATCGTCGACAGCCTGCTCGAAGCCATGCTGGGTGCCCTGCGCGGCACCCAGACCGCCATGCCGCAGCAGGTACGCGCCTTGGTCGAGGATGCCGAAGCCCTGTACAGCGCCATCAAGCTGTACCTGGCGCAGATGTCGCGGGAGGATCTCAGCGAACAGGACAACCGGCGCTGGGCCGAGATCATCGAGCTGGCGATCAACCTCAAGCTCGCCAGCGACCTGATCGAGCGCATGCTGCGCAAGGTCCAGCAGCAAAAAACCTCCCAGCGCCGCGAGTTCTCCCAGGTCGGCCTGGAGGAACTGACTGGCCTGCAGGAGCAGTTGCTGGCCAACCTGCGCCTGGGTCTGTCGGTGTTCCTCAGCGCCGATCCGCAGAGCGCCCGCCTGCTACTACGCGAGAAACGCCGCTTCCGCGCCCAGGAGCGACGCCTGGCCCACGCCCATGTCAGCCGTTTGCAACGCAAAGTGGTGCAAAGTATCGAGACCAGTTCGCTACACTTGGAGCTGATCGCCGACATGAAGCGGTTGAACTCTTTGTTCTGCAGCAGTGCCTATGTGGTACTGGGCGGCGCGGACACGGGCGGGCTTCTGCTCGACAGCGTGCCGGACGAAGCCCGCCTGTCCTGATCCCGCGTACCTGGAGACCCGAGCTCGCCCATGCGTTGCCTGATGTTCGTTTGCCTGCTGTTGTGCAGCCTGCCCACGTTCGCCCTCGATCGCTCCCGGGTCGAAGGGTATCTATTGCCCAACGGCCTGCAGGTGATCCTCAAGTCGGGCTACGAGCGCGACCATGTGGCGATCCGCCTGGTGGTGGGGGTTGGCCTGGACGATTTCGACTGCGACCAGCGGGAGCTGCCACATCTGCTCGAACACCTGCTGTTCAGCGGCATCGACGCCAGCGGCGAGGGCGGCCTGGAAGAGCGCATGCAGGCACTGGGCGGGGAGTGGAACGCCTACACCAGCAGCGCCGACACCACCTTCGTCGTCGAGGCGCCGGCGCGTAACCAGCGCAAGGTCCTCGACCTGCTGCTGGCGGCGATCCGCGACACACGTATCGATGGCAAGGCCCTGGCCACGGCGAAGAAGATCATCGAACGCGAGGACGGCGGCCACTACGGCCACCTGCAGCGCTGGCTCGACCGCCAGGACATCGGCCACCGCGCCAGCGACCAACTGGCCGTGGAACTGGGCCTGAAGTGCCCGGAGCGCTCCAACCTCGACGACATGACCCTGGAGCAGGTCCAGGCACTGCGCGAGCACTGGTATGCCGCCAACAACATGACCCTGATCGTCGTCGGCGGCCTCGACCGCCTGCTGCCGGCCTACCTGGAGCGCACCTATGGCGAGCTGCCGGCCGTGGAGCCAGGCGAGCGGCGCAGCCTGGAAAGCATCAGCCGCCAGGCCGAACAGCGCCGCGACCTGACCCGCGGCTGGCTGGGCGACAGCGTCAAGCTGCACTGGCTGTTCATCGAGCCGGTGCTGGACAACGCCCACGACCAGACCCTCGACCTGCTCTCGCGCTACCTGGACTGGGCCCTGTACGACCAGTTGCGCCTGCGCCATGGCCTGTCCTATGGGCCCTCGGTGCAACGCGAAAGCTTTGGCGACCGGGGCATGCTCAGCCTCAATGCCGACCTCGAGCGGCAGGACATCGACGAAGCGGTCAAGGTCATGCAGCAGTTGTTCGACCACCTGCGCAAGAACGGCCTGGACCCGGACACCTTCGCGCGCCTCAAGGAAGCAGCCATCGCCCGCGAAAGCTGGACCACCCAGGGTAACAGCGCCCTGGCCGACTACTACTGGGGCGCGTTGAACGACTACACCGACGGGCGCTTCGCCGACCCGGTCCGCAAGCTGCGCCAGGTCAGCCTCAAGCAGGCCGACGAAGCCCTGCGCACGCTGCTCGACGACCCAGGCTACCTGCGTATCGAAAAACCGCTGCTCGGCTACGACGAACTCTACGGCTTGCTGGCACTGCTGCTGGGCCTGGTCCTGGCCGCCGGGCTGCTGCGCCGTCGCCGCCACCCGACGCCACGCTCCAGCGGCGCTACACGCCAGCCCTGATTCAGCGGTATCCTGTAGCCATCATCCGGCCCTTTCACGGCGGTTCGGCGCCCCGACGTGCCCGCTCCCACAGGATTCGTGCCAGGCTTTGCGCAAGCCTGTGGGAGCAGGCTCGTCCTGCGACCGAGCCAGAACCGGCACCTAAATCTCTCTGTCTATCAGCCCCATGCCTCCGATACCCAATTTCATCCTGCGCGTGATCGAACTGCTCAAGCGCTACCCCGGCATCATCGCGCTCTGCGGCTTTCTCTCTGGCATCGGCAGCTTCATCCTGGTCGACCGCCAAGCCGGCCTGGCCAGCTGGATCGCCATCGTCATGCTGGTCAGCTGGGTCTGGCTGATGCTGGAAAACACCCTTACGGGCCTGTTCGCCCGAGCCTTCAAGCGCGAGATCCCGCAACCGCTGCTGCGCTACGCGACGCAGATGATCCACCAGGAAAGCCTGTTCTTCGTCCTGCCGTTCTTCTTCATCACCACCACCTGGAACAGCGGGCAACTGGTCTTCACCGGCCTGCTCGGCGCTGCGGGGCTGATCTCGATCATCGACCCGCTGTACTACAAGTGGCTGGCGCCCCGGCGCTGGCTGTTCCTCGCCCTGCACACCCTGACCCTGTTCGCCGCGCTGCTCACGGCGCTGCCGATCATCCTGCACCTGACCACGGCGCAGAGCTTCAAGCTGGCCCTGGTCGCCGCCATGGCGCTGTCCTTCCCCAGCCTGGCCAGCAGCTTCCCGATCAACACCTGGCGCCGCGGCGTGGCTCTGGTGCTGGTGACCCTGGCAGTCGGCGGCGGTGGCTGGTTGCTGCGTTCCTGGGTGCCGCCGGCCACCTTGTGGATGACCGAGGTGGCCGTCAGCACCGAAGTGCAGAACCGCCAGCCGGGCGACTCTCTGGAGGAAGTCGCTGCCAGCCGCATCCGCAGCGGCGGCCTGTATGCCTATACCGCGATCAATGCCCCGCGCGGCCTCAACGAACGCATCTACCACGTGTGGCAGCTCGATGGTAAAGAGGTGGATCGCATCGCCCTGGATATCCACGGCGGACGCAAGGAAGGCTACCGGGCCTGGACGCACAAGCAGAACTTCCCGCCCAACCCGGTGGGCAAGTGGCAGGTGAGGGTGCTGACCGAGGATGGGCAGGTGATTGGCGTGTTGCGCTTCAGGGTGGTGGACGATGCACCTGCACAGTAGCCCGAGGGCACCGCTGAACCTGTCTGGGAGCCGGCTTGCCGGCGATAGGCTGCGAAGCAGCCCCAAATGCCGCCATTACGCTATGATCTGACTCGACGCCTCGCGCCCGGTCAGATGCATGGAGCCTATGACAACCCCCAGCGCCACCCTGGACACCAGTAGCCAACCGGCCTGCTTGCGTATCGCCGGCGACTGGACCCTGGCCCACTACGCCAGCCTCAAGCGCGAGAGTGAGCGCCTGCGCCCGCAATACGGCGACGACACGGTCGCCGACCTCAGCCAGCTGGGCCGCCTGGACACCGCCGGCGCCTCGCTGCTGGCCGAACTGCTCGGTGCCGAACGCCTGTCGCGCTGCACCGGCGACCTTCCCGACGCCAGCCGCGCCCTGCTCAAGAACGTCTACTGTTCGGTGCAGGACTACTGCATCCCGGTCAAGGCGCCGGAACGCCCAGTGCTGCTGCAACTGCTCGAGCGCATCGGCCGGGCCGTCGATACCCTCTGGCAGGACACCCGGCAACTGCTCGGCTTCATCGGCCTGATCCTCGAGACACTGCTGCGACGCGCCTTGCAGCCGCATCGCTGGCGGGTCACGCCGGTGGTTGCGCACATCGAGCAGACAGGCCTCGATGCCGCGCCGATCGTGGCCTTGCTCACTTTCTTGGTGGGCGCGGTGGTGGCCTTCCTCGGCGCCACGGTACTGGCCGACTTCGGCGCGAGCATCTTCACCGTCGACCTGGTGGCCTTCTCCTTCCTGCGCGAATTCGGCGTGCTGCTGACCGCCATCCTCATGGCCGGCCGCACCGCCAGCGCCTTCACCGCGCAGATCGGCTCGATGAAGGCCAACGAAGAGGTCGACGCCATCCGCACCCTGGGCCTGAACCCCATCGAGCTGCTGGTGGTGCCGCGGGTCCTGGCCCTGCTGATCGCCCTGCCGCTGCTGACCTTCGTCGCGATGCTCTGCGGGATCATCGGCGGCGCGGTGGTCTGCGCCCTGTCGCTGGATATCTCACCAGCCATGTTCCTCTCGCTGTTGCAGAGCGACATCGGCGTGCAGCACTTCCTGGTAGGCCTGGCCAAGGCACCGTTCTTCGCCTTCCTGATCGCCGCCATCGGCTGCCTGGAAGGCTTCAAGGTCAGCGGCAGCGCCGAATCGGTGGGCGCGCATACCACCTCCAGCGTGGTCCAGTCGATCTTCGTGGTCATCGTGCTGGATGCGGTGGCCGCGCTGTTCTTCATGGAGATGGGCTGGTGAACGGCACGCGCGAGAAAGTGATCGAGGCGCGGGGCATCTGCAACCGCTTCGGCAGCCAGGTTGTCCATGAAAACCTCGACCTGGACCTGTATCGCGGTGAGATCCTCGCCGTGGTCGGCGGCTCGGGCAGCGGCAAGTCGGTGCTGCTGCGCAGCATCGTCGGCCTGCGGCGGCCCAACGAAGGGCAGGTCAAGGTGTTCGGCCAGGACCTGGCCCAGGCCAGCGATACCCAGCGCTCGCGGGTGGAGCGGCGCTTCGGCGTGCTGTTCCAGAAGGGCGCGCTGTTCTCTTCGCTGACCGTGACCGAGAACGTCGCCCTGCCACTGATCGAGCATGCCGGGCTGTCCCGCCCGGACGCCGAACACCTGGCGGGGGTCAAGCTGGCCCTGGCCGGCCTGCCGATTTCCGCTGCCGACAAGTACCCATCGTCGCTGTCCGGCGGCATGGTCAAGCGCGCCGCCCTGGCCCGGGCCCTGGCCCTGGACCCGGACATCCTGTTCCTCGACGAGCCCACCGCTGGCCTCGACCCGATCGGCGCCGCAGCCTTCGACCAGTTGATCCTGACCCTGCGCGACGCCCTGGGCCTTTCGGTATTCCTCATCACCCACGACCTGGACACGCTCTACACCATCACCGACCGGGTCGCGGTACTGTCGCAGAAAAAGGTGCTGGTGGCCGCCCCCCTGGCACAGGTCGAGCAGACCGACGACCCCTGGATCCACGAATACTTTCACGGCCCGCGCGGGCGGGCGGCCGAAGACGCCGCCCGCCGTGCGGAGCAGGAGCGCTGAAGATGGAAACCCGAGCTCATCACGTCCTGATCGGCCTGATCACCGTCCTGGTGGTGGCCGGCGCCATGCTGTTCGGCCTGTGGCTGGCCAAGTCCAGCGTCGACGACACCTTCAAGGACTACGAAGTGGTGTTCAACGAAGCGGTCTCGGGCCTGTCACGCGGCAGCACGGTGCAGTACAACGGCATCAAGGTCGGTGATGTCACCACCTTGCGCCTCGACCCGCAGGACCCACGCCGGGTACTGGCGCGCATCCGCCTGAACGCCGATACACCGGTCAAGCAGGACACCCAAGCCAAGCTGACCCTGGCCGGCGTCACCGGCAACGCCTTCATCCAGCTCAGTGGTGGCACGCCGCAAAGCCCGGAACTCAAGGGCAAGGGAGGCCAGTTGCCGGTGATCGTCGCCTCGCCATCGCCCATTTCGCGGCTGCTCAACGACAGCAGCGACCTGGTGACCAACATCAACCTGCTGCTGCACAACGCCAATCAGATGTTCTCCGAAACCAATATCGACCGCCTGGGCAACACCCTGGCGAACCTCGAGCAAACCACCAGCGCCTTCGCCAACCACAAGGGCGGCATCGCCCAGGCCATCGAGCAACTGGCCGAGGTCGGCAAGCAGGCCAGCGCCACCCTGGCCGAAACCCAAACGCTGATGCACGACGCCAACGCCTTGCTGGGCAGCGAAGGCAAGCAGGCGATCGGCAGCGCCGAGCAGGCCATGCAGTCCCTGGCCGAAAGCACCGCGACCATCAACGCCCTGCTCAAGGACAACCGCCAAGCCCTCGACGACGGCGCCCAGGGCCTGAACCAGCTGGCCCCGGCGATCCGCGAGCTGCGCGAAACCCTCAACGCCCTGAAGGGTATCTCCCGGCGCCTGGAGGCAGACCCAGGCGGCTACCTGCTGGGCCGCGACAACAACAAGGAGTTCCAGCCATGAAACGGTCGCTGCGCCTGCTCGCCCTGACAGCCTCCCTGGGCCTGGCCACGGCCTGTTCGATCCTGCCGCAAAGCGAGCCGGTGGACATCTATCGCTTGCCGGTGAGCCAGGCCAACGGCAACCAGGCGCCGCTGGACTGGTCGCTGCGCCTGAACAAGCCACTGGCCAGCGAAGCCCTGGCCGGGCCGCGCATCGCCGTGATTCCCCAGGGCGACGTCATCAGCAGCTACAAGGGTGCGCGCTGGAGCGACCCGGTGCCGCTGTTGCTGCGCAACCGCCTGCTCGACGGTTTCCAGCGCGACGGCCGGGTACAGCGCCTGAGCGCGGACGACAGCAACCTGCAGGCCGACTTCGAGCTGGTCGGCGAGTTGCAGGCGTTCCAAAGCGAGTACCGGGCCGGGGGCGTAGAGGTGCTGATCCGCTATGACGCACGGCTGGTCCAGGGCCGCAGCCAGCGTATCCTGGCCAGCCGCCGCTTCGAGGTGCGCCAGCCGCTGGGCGACAGCCAGGTGCCAGCGGTGGTCGCCGGCTTCGGCAGTGCCAGCGACCAGTTGGTGGGACAAGTGGTGGCCTGGACCATCGCCCAGGCCGGCCAGGCTCAGGCGAAGAACCAGTAGCAGACGAAGATCGCCGCGATCACCCCGGATAGCTCGGCGAGCAGGGCACAACCCACGGTGTGGCGCACACGCTGGATGCCCACCGCGCCGAAGTACACCGCCAACACGTAGAAGGTGGTTTCGGTGCTACCCTGGATGGTCGCCGCCACCAACGCAGGGAAACTGTCGACGCCGTGGGTCTGCATGGTCTCGATGAGCATGGCCCGCGCCGCGCTGCCGGAGAACGGCTTGACCAGCGCGGTCGGCAGGCCCTCGACGAAACGGGTATCCATGCCCATCCATTCCACCGCATGGCGGATGCCGTCCAGCGCCAGCTCCAGGGCCCCGGAGGCGCGCAGCACGCCGACCGCGCAGAGCATGGCCACCAGGTACGGCAAAAGGCTCTTGGCCACGTCGAAACCTTCCTTGGCGCCTTCGATGAAGGCCTCATAGACCTTGACCCGTTTCAGCGCACCGATCACCAGGAACAGGATGATCACGCCAAACAGCGTCAGGTTGCCGAGGATCGACGAGAGGCTGGCCAAGGCCGCCGCCGACAGGGTGCCGAGGAGAGCCATGAAGCCGCCCAGCAGCAGGGCGCCGGGGATCAGGTAGGCGAGTACCACCGGGTCCCACAGGCGCAGGCGCTGCATCACCGCCACCGACAGCAGGCCGACCAGGGTCGAGCAGCTGGTGGCCAGGAGGATCGGCAGGAACACCAAGGTCGGGTCGGTCGCGCCCTGCTGGGCGCGGTACATGAAGATGGTCACCGGCAGCAGGGTGAGCGACGATGCGTTGAGCACCAGGAACAGGATCTGCGCGTTGCTCGCCGTGCTGCTGCTCGGATTGAGCTCCTGCAGGGCGCGCATGGCCTTCAGGCCGATGGGCGTGGCGGCGTTGTCCAGGCCCAGGCCGTTGGCGGCGAAGTTCATGGTGATCAGGCCCAGGGCCGGATGGCCGGGCGGGACCTCGGGCATCAAGCGGGCGAACAGCGGGCCCAGGACCTTGGCCAGCCATTCGACGATTCCGGCCTGCTCGGCGATCTTGAGAAAGCCCAGCCAGAGGGTGAGGGTGCCGAACAGCAGGACCATGACCTCCACGGACAGCTTGGCCATGGCGAAGATGCTCTCGACCATCGCGGCGAAGATGCCGGCATTGCCGCCGACCAGCCATTGGGCCAGGGCGGAAATGGCCGCCACCAGGAAAAAGCCGAGCCAAAGGCCGTTGAGCATCCGTGTGTTCCCCCTGAAAAATGCCCCGAATGATAACGCATGCCGGTCGGTTGAGCGGGCTTGCCGGGCGAATGCGTCGGTACAGACGACAAAAAGCCCCGACAAGTCGGGGCTCTTCGGTGCAACGCAGCAGGGTCAGCGCTTGGCGGTCTCGCCCACCATCACGGTTTCCCGCTTGCCCGCGGCCTGCATCAGCGAGCTGTAGTACTGCTCGCCCTTGGCCGCATCGTACATGCCTTCCCAGCGCGCGATGACCAGCGCGGCCAGGGCGTTGCCGATCACGTTCAAGGCGGTACGGGCCATGTCCATGATGCGGTCGACACCGGCGATGAAGGCCAGGCCTTCCAGCGGGATGCCCACGCTGCCCAGGGTCGCCAGCAGTACCACGAAGGAAACGCCCGGCACGCCGGCGATGCCCTTGGAGGTGACCATCAGGGTCAGCACCAGCAGCAATTGCTGGCCCAGGGACAGGTCGATGCCATACAGCTGGGCGATGAAGATCGCCGCGATGCTCTGGTACAGGGTCGAGCCGTCGAGGTTGAAGGAGTAGCCAGTCGGTACCACGAAGCTGCAGATCGACTTCGGCGCACCGTACTTCTCCATCTTCTCGATCACCCGCGGCAGCACGGTTTCCGAGCTGGAGGTGGAGTACGCCAGGATCAACTCGTCCTTCATGATGCGCATGATCTTGATGACCGAGAAGCCGAATATCCGCGCCACCAAGCCCAGCACCATGAAGGCGAAGAAGGCGATGGCGAAGTACACCAGCAGCACCAGCTTGGCCAGCGGCAGCAGCGAGGCGAAGCCGAAGTTGGCGACGGTGGCGGCGATCAGGGCGAACACACCGATCGGTGCGTAGTTCATGATCATGTGGGTGACCTTGAACATGGTCTCCGACACAGCCTGGAAGGTACGTACCAGCGGGTCGCGCAGCTCCGCCTGCAGGCTCGACAGGCCCAGGCCGAACATCACCGAGAAGAAGATGATCGGCAGCATCTCGCCACGCATCAGCGCCGCGAAGATGTTCGACGGGATCAGGTTGAGCAGGGTCTCGATGAACGCGTGCTCATGCTGCACTTCGGCCGCGGTGGCCTGGTACTTGGAGATATCGACGGTGCCCAGGGTGCTCATGTCGATGCCGGCACCCGGATGGAACAGGTTGGCCAGGACCAGGCCGACGACGATGGCGATGGTGGTCACCACTTCGAAGTAGATGATGGTCTTCAGGCCGATGCTGCCCAGTTTCTTCGCGTCGCCTACCCCGGCGATGCCCACGATCAGCGACGAAATCACGATCGGGACGACGATCATCTTGATCAGGCGAATGAAGATGTCGCCGGCGGGCTGGAGGACGTTGCTGATCCACCATGCCTTTTCTGCACTGAAATGATTAAGCAGCGCGCCGACTGCAACGCCGAGTACCAGACCGATGACGATCTGCCAGGCGAGGCTTAGTTTTGCCTTCTTCATGTCATTCCCCTTTGTTCTAGTGGTCACGGGCACCAACCGGAAAAGCGCGTTGCAGAGCCGTTTCCAGCCCATATGTCAGCGTTTTGCTTCCGTTCGGCGGCTCCATGGAAGGACACCGCAAGCGAGCGACACGGCGCTCGGGTCAGCGAAAAAGGCGGCAACTATTGCGATGCAAAAGGGGGCAGTCTAATGCCGGAAACGAGTAGCCCATGCCGAATCGGCATGATACTTCCAGAGGAAATCGGGCATCAGAAGAGGTTGTCTTTTCTGCGTTCGGATTTCCGAACAAGACCAAAGCGCCATTTTTCGGCAGATTTGGCTGCACCCATTCGAGGGTGTGAACGGCCTGTTCGACAATCCGAATGGCCAAAATCGCCCCCGTCGGGGACGGTAGGGGATCGAAAAAAATTTCGATGTACGGTCGAGACAAAATGTGTCTCGGGGCAATTTCGCTTTTTTCCGTAGGAAGGCGTGCGGATCGAAAGAGGATCTTGTCGAGGGAAAGGGTGGGAGAAACGTGGATGCCTTCTTTATATAGAGGTACCTCGGAAGCCAGGCCCGAGCCCATGCCCATCCGACACGGTCGGCCTGAAGCTTCCGACGTCACCTTCACCTGACCCGGCCCATCGCGGAGGCACTCCCTGTACCCCTAGGCCACTCCGGTCCTGCAACAACCAGAACGGCCCGGCCCCTTGGTCATGCGCCATCCCTCCTCGGGGCGGCGCATCATAGAAGCCGGAAAGCGGGAAAAGTTCGGCTTCTACAGCGTTACAACGCGCGAGCTTCGGTCAGTACCACTTCGGGTCGCGCTTGAGCTGCTCGCGCAGCATGGCCTTCATGCCGTCGTCCGGATCACCCAGCCAGCGGTATTGCGCATGGCGGGTGGGCGACTTGTCCGAGGGCAGGCCCTCCGGGACTTCCACGAGCATCCCGTAGGCGTCGTCCTTGTCCCAACTGAACGCCACGATCAGGCGTTTGTAGGTGCAATTGTTCTCCGATTCGCACAAAGGCCCGACCAGATACCGGTCGCCATCCTCGGTGACCGCCGACATCTGCTCCTGCGAACTGCCGGTGAGGTTGATCACCCAATCGGGCAGCCGCTCTTCGCCCTCGAGGGTGTCCTGCCAGGTTTCCCGGTACTCGGGGTCCGTACCCAGCAGCTGATTGACCCGGACCTGGCCGTCATTGGCCGCCATCGCCGCCGCGCCACCGCCCACTAGCAGGGCGGTAGCCAGGGCTGTGCAAAGCATCCTGCGCATGTTCAACCCCTGCCACGTCCGAAGAAGAAGGAAGCCACGAACAGGACCAGGAAGATGATGAAGAGGATCTTCGCGATACCAGTGGCGGCGCCGGCGATACCACCGAAGCCCAGCACGGCGGCGACAATGGCGATGATCAGGAAAGTGATGGCCCAACTCAGCATGATGGTTCTCCTTTCTTTTCGAAATCAGCCTGGCGTGGCGCTCAGAACACCCAGCGCTCCTGGGGTGCGACGCGCTCCAGGGTGGCAGGGGACGCCTTTGCCGCCGGCAGCGGCTCGGTCGCCCTCACCAGGGTATTGGCACGGTTCGCCTGGATCTGCGCCAGCAGCGCGGTCTGCGCCGCCACCTGCTCGGCCAGCCGGGAGGTCTGCCAGCTGTAGTAGAACTGGCCAGCGGCCAGGGTCAGCAGCAGCGCCAGCCCGAGGTACAGGCACTGGCGCAGGGGCAGTGCGGTAGTCTGCGAGCGGTTGACGGATGGGCGGTTCATGCCAGCTCCTCCTGCTGTGTTTTTATTCGAACCTGCCCAGGAAGTTGCAGCCTGCATGCCAGCCTTGGCCATCTGTAAAATTCCTTTTAAAACAAAAATATAGAAAAAAACTCACGAACACCGGGGACGTATCCTGCACGATGGACCCGGCAAGGTCGTGCGTTTTGCACGATCATCCTTCCACTTTGGTGGCGATCTTCAGCAGGTCGGCGTCCACGCCTCGCACACCGATGATCTGCCTGGCTACCTCCACGGCGATGGCCTTCTGTTCGCTACTGACCACCTCGCCAGACAGCCGGACCAGCCCTTGTTCGCTGGCCACCTTGATGTTCAGGCCATCGAGGTTGCGGCTGAAGCGTAGACTGTTCTGGATCTTGGCGACGATCCAGCTGTCACTGGGTTGCGGCCCCGTGGGCGCATCCACCGGCTTTTCCCGGGCCTTGGCCATGGCGGCGCTGTCCAGGCTGACCAGGTTGTTCACCAGGTGCACGCCATCGGTGCTACGCGCCAGCACGCCGGCCAACTCCTTGGCCTCAGGGCTATCGACCTTGCCCCGCAAGGTCACCACGCCCTCACGGCTCTCGACCTCGATCGGCGCCTTCTCGGTGATACGGCTCCAGAGCAGGCGTGCGCGCACGATCGCCGCGAGCGTGGCGTCTTCCAGACGTTGGGCGTAAGCCCGCAGCTCCTGGGGCCGCTCGACCAGCTCGGGGTTGACCCGCAGCTGGTTGTCGACCTGCTCGATACCACGGGTGGCAAGGGCCACACGCTCGGCCAACTGACTCTCGACCGCGTTCTCCACTTCGCCGGAGAGACGGGCCTGGGCGCCGTCCACCTCGACCGTGATACGGAACGGGTTGAGCACACGGTTGAGCGACAGTGCGGTTTGCAGGGCGCCTTGCAGGCGCGCGTCCTGGACGGGGTCGGCGAAGGCCGGGGTGAACACCGGCAGCAGGCAGGCCGCCAACAGGGTCATTCGGGGGGAAAAGCGCATGAGACACCTCCTTGCTTGGCATAACAAAAGACAGTCGCAACCGCTGTGCCATTCCTAAAAGCCCGTGGAACCTCGTGCTGTTGGGGGACTCAGACCGAGACCAGGCCATTGGCTAGCATGCAAACAACGGATTCCTTCAGAATGGACCATGCAACTTGCCCGATTTTTCCGACACTAATTGAGATCAATCCCGAAGGAGCGTAGGAAAATGGAATCAGCCCAGGACAACCAAGGCCGCATTCTGCTGGTGGATGATGAATCCGCGATCCTGCGAACCTTCCGCTATTGCCTGGAAGACGAAGGCTACAGCGTGGCCACGGCCAGCAGTGCCGCGCAGGCGGAAGCCTTGCTGCAGCGCCAGGTGTTCGACCTGTGTTTCCTCGACCTGCGCCTGGGCGAGGACAATGGCCTGGATGTGCTGGCCCAGATGCGTATCCAGGCTCCCTGGATGCGTGTAGTGATCGTCACCGCCCATTCGGCGATCGACACTGCGGTCGATGCCATCCAGGCCGGCGCCGCCGATTACCTGGTCAAGCCGTGCAGCCCCGACCAATTGCGCCTGGCCACGGCCAAGCAGCTGGAAGTCCGCCAGTTGTCGGCGCGCCTGGAGGCGCTGGAAGGCGAGGTGCGCAAACCCAAGGACGGCCTGGATTCACACAGCCCAGCCATGATGGCGGTGCTGGAAACCGCCCGGCAGGTGGCGACCACCGACGCCAATATCCTCATCCTCGGCGAGTCGGGGACCGGCAAGGGTGAGCTGGCCCGCGCCATCCACGGCTGGAGCAAACGGGCACGCAAGGCCTGCGTGACCATCAACTGCCCCTCGCTGAACGCCGAGCTGATGGAAAGCGAACTGTTCGGCCATACCCGTGGCGCCTTCACAGGGGCCAGCGAAAGCACCCTCGGGCGGGTCAACCAGGCGGACGGCGGCACGCTGTTTCTCGACGAAATCGGCGATTTTCCCCTGACACTCCAGCCTAAGCTGCTGCGTTTCATCCAGGACAAGGAATACGAGCGGGTTGGCGACCCCATCACCCGCCGGGCCGACGTGCGGATTCTCGCGGCGACCAACCTCAACCTCGAGGAGATGGTCCGCGACGGGCGCTTTCGCGAAGACCTGCTGTACCGCCTGAACGTCATCACCCTGCACCTGCCTCCCCTGCGCGAGCGCAGCGAAGACATCCTCACCCTCGCCGAACGCTTCCTCGCCCGCTTCGTCAAGGAATACTCGCGCCCCGCCCGGGTGTTCAGCGACGAAGCCCGCACAGCCCTGCTCAACTACCGCTGGCCGGGCAACATCCGCGAGCTGCGCAACGTGGTGGAGCGGGCCAGCATCATCTGCCCGCAGGAACGTGTGGAAATCAGCCACCTGGGCATGGCCGAACAACCCACGGGCAACGCGCCGCGGGTCGGCGCCGCGCTGAGCCTGGACGAGCTGGAGCGCGCCCACATCGGCGCGGTGCTGGCCACCAGCGACACCCTCGACCAGGCCGCCAAGACCCTGGGCATCGACGCCTCCACCCTGTACCGCAAGCGTAAGCAGTACAACCTATGAAATGGTCGATGAAGCTGCGCACGCGGCTTTTCCTCAGCATCTCGGCGCTGGTGACGGTCGCCCTGCTCGGCCTGCTGCTGGGGCTCGTCAGCGTGTTGCAGATGGCCACCGTGCAGCAGCGCCTGGTCCGCGACACCACCCATGCCCTGGAAGTCGGCCTGAAGCTGCGGCAGAACCTGGGTGAGCAGCTCAACCTGATCCTCGACGAAAGCACCGATCCGCAAAGCCTGGTGACCCTGCAGGAGAGCTTCAAGACCCTGCTCGACGAGGGCCTGGCCCAAGGTGGCGAGCGCACCGGCTTCAGCAAGGCCAACAGCAACTACCAGGCCTTTCTCCAGGCGTACCGCGAAAGTCCGGCGCCGGCCCGCAGCATGGGGGTCGAGCAACCACTGGGCGCAGCGTTCAACCAGGTGCGTACCGACCTGATCGATTCGCACAAGCAGGCGCTGGAGCACATCACCCGCAGCGAGGAGCAAACCCGCGGCCGCGCACTGCTGATCAGCGGCATGCTCGGCCTGATGGGCCTGGCGGTACTGGTGCTGGGCTTCGTCACCGCGCACAACATCGCCCGCCGCTTCGGCCAGCCGATCGAAGCCCTGGCCAAGGCCGCCGACCAGGTTGGCCAGGGCAACTTCGATGTCACCCTGCCCGTGACCCAGGCCACCGAGCTGAACCAGTTGACCCGGCGCTTCGGCCTGATGGCCGATGCCCTGCGCAAGCACCAGGCCACCAATGTCGACGAACTGCTGGCCGGCCAGCAACGGCTGCAGGCGGTGCTCGACAGCATCGACGACGGGTTGTTGATCATCGACCGCCAGGGTTGCCTCGAGCACCTCAATCCGGTGGCCCAACGCCAGCTTGGCTGGGACTCCAGCCGTGTCGGCACGGGCCTGGCCGAGGCGCTGCAGCGCCCGGAGCTGGAGCAGCAAGTGCGCCAGGTCCTGCGTGGCGGCAACCTGGACCGCCCGCCCGATGACCTGAGCATCGAAGTCGATGAGGAAACCCGCCTGCTGGCTTATAGCCTCACGCCGGTCAGCCATCCCCAGGGGCCGATCCTGGGCGCCGTGATGGTGCTGCACGATGTCACCGAGCAGCGTGCCTTCGAGCGGGTGCGCAGCGAGTTCGTCCTGCGCGCCTCCCATGAGTTGCGCACGCCGGTCACCGGCATGCACATGGCCTTCGGCCTGCTGCGCGAACGCTTGAAGTTCCCGCCCGAAGCCCGGGAAAACGACCTGCTCGACACCATTGGCGAGGAGATGCAGCGGCTGACTCAGCTGATCAACGACCTGCTCAATTTCTCCCGCTACCAGAGCGGCCTGCAGAAACTGGAACTGGCGCCCTGTGCCATCGACGAGCTGCTCGAACGCGCCCAGGCACGCTTTGCCGAGCAAGCCACGCACAAGCAGATCGAGCTGCTCACCGAACTGGAGCTGCCCTTGCCACGTATCCAGGCCGATATCGCCCAGCTCGAGCGGGTGCTGGACAACCTGCTGCACAACGCCATTCGCCACACCGCCAGCGGCGGACGTATCCGCCTGCACGCACGGCGCCATGCCGAGCGGGTGATCATCAGCGTCGAGGACAACGGCGAGGGCATCGCCTATGGCCAGCAAGGGCGCATCTTCGAGCCCTTCGTGCAGGTGGGGCGCAAAAAGGGTGGCGCTGGCCTGGGGCTGGCGCTGTGCAAGGAGATCGTTCAGTTGCATGGGGGGCGCATGGGGGTGTTTTCCCGGCCAGGGCAGGGTACCCAGTTCTACATGGCCTTGCCGGTCTGAGGTGGGCGACTCGTTTCGCGGGCAATCACTCAAGACTTTGGGGGGCCACTTCGCGCCCCAGGATGACAAGCACCGGCAATGTCAGGGCTTGCCCACGCGCCGCCCCCGCGTGACCAGTTCGGCGAACTGCCGGGCATTGAGCGGGTGGGCGAACAGCCAACCCTGGCCGTAGTTGACGCCTTCATTGTTGAGCAAAATCGCCTGGTCCTCGCACTCGATGCCTTCGGCTATCACCCGCAAATGCAGGTCATGGGCCATGCGAATGATGTGCGGAGCCACACCGCTGCTGGCGGCATCATGGCCCAGCGCGTCGATGAACGACTTGTCTATCTTCAGGCAGTCCACCGGCAGGGTCTGCAAGTAGGCCAGGCTGCAATAGCCGGTGCCGAAGTCGTCGATCAGCACCTGGTGCCCCACCGCGCGCAGCGCCTGCAGGTTGTCACGCGCCACCACCACGTCGATCAGGCCGCGCTCGGTCACCTCGAAGGCGATCTGGCTGGGGGACACCCGATGGTGCGCCAGCAGGCGCGCCGCCACCCGGCCGATACGTGGCACCATGACATCGCAGGCCGCCAGATTCACCGAGATATAGAGGTGGCGGTTGGCCCGCAACAGCTGGCCCAGTTGCTCCAGTACCCGTTGCAGGACGAAGTCGGTGATCTGGCGGATCTGCCCGGTGTTCTCGGCCAGCGGGATGAACAGCTCGGGGCTGGTCAGGGTACCGTCCGGGCGACGCCAGCGCACCAGCGCCTCGGCACCGACACAACGCCGGCTGTCGAGCTCGAAGATCGGCTGATAGAGCACCTGCAGCTCGCCCCGGCGCAGGGCATTCTGCAGCTCCGAGCTCATCGAACGTCGCTGCAGCACCAGTTGCAGCACCAGCCAGCCGATGCAACAGGCCAGCAGCAGGCTGCCAGGGAACAGCAGCCAGAGCATGCCGTTCATTTTCAGCGGCAGGCTGGCGCGGGGGGCAATCAGCACCAACTGGTAGTCCGGCGATTTGGTCGGCATGCGGTAGACCAGGCGATCGCTCAGCTCGAGCAGGGCCTTGTGCGAAGGAGGAGGCCAGTTGGCGACCGGTGGCCAGACCTGGACGGGGCCCAGCACCGGGATCGCCCGGGTGCCGTGGTCGAGGACCACCAGCAGGCTGCCGCCGGGGGGGAGGTCGACCACGTCGCTGAGGTGGCCGCGGGAGGTGGACACCAGGAACCTTCCCCGGCCCAGCATCAGCGCGGCCAGGTTCTCGTTGGGTTCGGTGGTGGTGTTGAGCCAGTAGCTGTAGGTCGGGCCCTGGATGTCGGGTGCCCGCAAAGGCTCGATGAGCCGTTCGCCCCCCCGGTTGGAGCAGGCGATGTTGCCCTCGACATAAGCCGCCTCATAGATGAAGCGCGAACTCAGGCCAACCTGCTGCAAGGCCTCCAGCATCGACGCATCGCAGCCGCGCAGGGGTTGTGCCTGAAGACGGTCGACACCTTCGCGCAATTGGCCGAACACCTGCTCCAGACGCTCCAGGAAGCGCTCGCCCCGGGCGTTCATCTGCGCGCTTTCGCTTTGCTTCATCTGTTGCACGGCCACGCCGAAGCTGGCCGTCAGCAACAGCACGGCGCTGGCCAATGCTGCCATCCCGGCCAGCATCCAGGGTCGGTAGAAAAATTGGCGCAACGCGGCGAAGAGGGCTGACATCACGGGCATCCAGTTGATTACCAAGAGGTATAGCAACGGAATGGACAATCGGCCTCGCCGTTGGGCGCATGGGCCTGGCTGGCCGAGGGTGCTGCTGGCGCTATGTTGACCCGCGAAGGTCTGGGCCGCTTCGCAGCCCCAAGGTTCAGCGCATGCTGTTGAGCACCTGCAGCATCGCCGCAGTCTGGGCGTCCGGCATGCCGTCGAAACGCTGCGGGCGGAAGCGCATCTGGAAGGCGGCGATGACATGACGGGTGGCGACATCCAGCTCGCCGGTCTGCGCGATGGCATAGCCGAACCGTGCCAGTTGCTGCTGGTACCAGCCCGCCGTCGGCGGATTGACGCTGAAGTACGCCTGCTGTCGTGCCACCGCCGTCGCCTCCGGCCATACGCCGAGGCCTGCATCGGCCAGGCGCTTCCAGGGGAACACCGGCCCGGGGTCTAGCTTGCGCAGCGGCGCGATGTCGCTATGGCCGATAATGTTCCGGGGCGCGATGCCGTTGCGCTTGACGATGTCCTTGAGCAAGGCGATCAGTGCCTGGACCTGCGCCTCGCTGTAGGGGTGCCAGACACGGCCAGTGGATGTGTCGGTATAGCCCGGATTGACGATCTCGATGCCGATGGAACTGGAGTTGAGCCAGGTACGGCCTTGCCACTGGCTGTCGCCGGCATGCCAGGCGCGGCGGCTCTCATCCACCAGTTGGTAGACCTTCGCCGGGCCATCGCCGATCAGGTAGTGGCTGCTGACCTCGCCATGGGTCAGCAGCGCCAGGGAGCGCTCCAGCGAGGCGTTGGTGTAGTGCAGGACGACGAACTGGATACGGTTGTCCTGGTTGACCGACGTATGGCTGCGATCGATACGCAAGCCGGTGGAGCAGCCGGTCAGGACGATCAGCAGCAGGGCAGTGAACAACGCTTTCATGGAAACAGCCAGGGTGATGGGTCAGTAATGCAATAGCATAACGTATGCACGCCTCGCCCAGTCAGCCTTGTTCCACCCGATTTCGCCCCAGCTCCTTGGCACGGTACAGCGCGGCATCGGCGCGCTTGAGCACCTGGTCGCCACGCTCGCCGGAGCGAAACGCGCTCAGCCCTATGGAAGTGGTGATCACCACCCGCTGGCCCTTGAAGTGGAACGGGCAAGCCTCGACTGCCGCGCGTAGGGCCTCGGCCATCTCGCCCCCGTCCGCCAGCGAGGTCTGCGGTAGCAGCAGGACGAATTCCTCGCCGCCAAAGCGGGCGATGAAGTCCTGGCCACGCAGGCGCTTGCGCAACTGGTCGGCGACGATCTTCAGGACCTTGTCCCCGGCCAGGTGGCCATAGCTGTCGTTGATACGCTTGAAGTGGTCGAGGTCGAGAATCGCCATCGACAGATGGCCACCTTGCTCCTGCCAGGCTTGTACCTCGCGCTCGACACGCTCCGTCCAGGCGGCTCGGTTGGGCAGGCCGGTCAGTGGGTCGATCAATGCTTTCTGCCGCTGCTCCTCCAGGTGATCGCGATAGCCGAGGGCCTCCTGCTCCATATGCGCCACCCGTTCGGCCAAACCCTGCAGGCGGCCGGCCAGTTCCTGCTCGCGGCGGTCGCGCTCCTGCTGGTGTTCGTCCATGGTCGTCAGCAGGCCCTCGAGGCGGTTCTCCAAGATGTGCTTGAGGCTGTCCAGGTCAACGGCGCCTTGCACGCTGTTCTGCAGACCGTCGACCTGCTCGCGCAACTGGCTGTCGAGTTCGCGGGCGGCGCAACTGTTGTCGGCATGCCCGGCACTGGCCTCCTGCAGGTGGCCCTGGAAGCTTTCCAGGCGTTCGTTGAGCTGCTGCAGGTAGGCCTCGAACTCGTGCTGGCCGCTGTCGGTGATCGCCAGCATCAGCACCGCCAGGTCATCCAGTACCGGGATCAGCTCATACCAGTTGAGCCCGCGTGACACCCGCTCACGCATGGCCAGGGCCTGGGCCTTGTGACGCTCCGGTAGGCTCAGGTCGTCGAGCAGGCCGATCAGGGTCTGCTCGATGTGTGCGGCTACCGTGCTGTAGGGCGGTTCGACGGCATCGGGCAGGGCGTAGGGACCGTCTTCATCGATGGCTTCGCCTGGGCCATCGGCCAGCGGCTCGCCAGGCTCGCGGTCATCGTCCGGCGACGGCTCCACCTCGAGCGGGCACTCGGTCGGGGCCGTCTCCTGCGCCGAGGGTAGCTCGATCTCGATCGGGTCTGGACCTGGTGCCTCGGCCAGCGGCTGCAATTCATCCATGTCGCCCGGAAGGGCTACGGGCTCGGCACCCGGCTGCGCCATGGCGCCGGCGACGGGCAGCGTCTCGGCCATGGCCGCGACAGGCTGGGTTTGCGCCTGCGTCTCGTGGTTACCGAACAAGCGCTGCAGCAACCCTGGCCGGGGCTCCTCCTCCGGCCTTTGCAACACACGCAAGGCCCGGCCCTGCAAACCGCTGAGTTCGCCCAGCAAGGGCGGCAGCTCGCGGGACTGGCTGACGCCCCCTTCGAGCTTCTTGGAGAGTTTCTTCAAAGGGCGGGCGACCTCGCCTGGCAATGGCAGGCCTTGCAACTGACCAACCAGCGCCGTCAAGGCATCACTGACCTGGTTCATGCGGGTTTCGCGTCGCTGCTCAGAATCCAGCACGGCCTTTTCCAGCCGTGGGATCAAGCCGGCGAGGCCGGCGTCCAGGTTGTCACTACGGATGACTTCGCGCATTTCCTTCATGCACTGGTCGACCGCCTTGTCACTGCCCTCGGCTGCCAGGGAACTGCGCACCAGGCCACGGCGCAGCAGGTCGAGACGGGCTTCCCAGCGGCGTTCGAGCTTTTCCTGCTGTTCGATGCTCTTGAGGTATTTTTCTTTCCAGCGCTCGGCTTCGTCGGTCATGCCTGGGTCCGCAACGGGTGGTGGCATCTAGATTTCGGCGAAAAGCCCGAACTCTTGAGACCTCTAGCTCACGACCGGCAGCGTATCCACCGCCAAGGCTTCAGGCAAACGAATCTCGACGGCAACGGGAAGGTGATCGGAAATGGGCTGGGCCAGCACCTCGACCCGCTCCAGGGTCAGGCTCGGGCTGAGCAGGATGTGGTCCAGGCAACGTTGGGGGCGCCAACTGGGGAAGGTGGCCTCGACCTGCGGGGCCACCAGGCCCAAATCGCGCAGGGGTGAATGCTCGAGCAAGTCGTTGGCATGGGTGTTCATGTCGCCCATGAGGACCTGGTGGCGGTAGCCGCCGATCAGCTCGCGCACGTAGGCCAGTTGCCGGGCACGGGTCTTGGCGCCGAGCGCCAGGTGCATCATCACCACGATCAGCGCGTCCTTGCCTTCACCGAAACGCACCAGGATCGCCCCGCGCCCGGCAGGGCCGGGCAGGGGATGGTCTTCCAGGTGCTGGGGCTTGAGCCGGCTGAGCACGCCGTTGCTGTGCTGGGCGAAACGCCCCAGGTTGCGGTTGAGCTGCTGGTACCAGTAAGGGAAGGCACCAAGCTGGGCCAGGTGCTCGACCTGGTTGACGTAGCCCGAGCGCAGGCTGCCGCCGTCGACCTCCTGCAGGGCCACCAGGTCGAAGTCGCCGAGCAGGTCACCGATCTTCTGCAAGTTGCCCGCACGCCCCGTATGCGGCAACAGGTGCTGCCAGCTGCGGGTCAGGTAGTGGTGGTAGCGCTCGGTGCTGATGCCGACCTGGATGTTGAAGCTGAGCAGCCGCAGCCGGCCATCTTCCGGCAGGCCCGGGGCCTGCAGGTGATGTTCGTTGACCTGCGGCTGATGCGGGCCGATACCTCGCGTGGTCCGGAAGCGGCTCATGCAGGGCGCCGCTTACTTCGCGGCGCGCTCCTTGGCGATCAACTGGTCGGCGACATCCAGCACCCCTTCCGGGCCACCGGCGGTGCCCAGGTCGAAGCGGTACTTGCCGTTGACCACCATGCTCGGCACGCCGGTGATCTCGTACTTCTTCGCCAGTTCCTTGGCCTGCTTGACCTGGCCCTTGATGGCGAAAGAGTTGAAGGTGGCGAGGAACTTGTCCTTGTCCACACCCTGGGTGGCGAGGAAGTCGGCCATTTCCTCAGGCTTGGTCAGGTGCATGCGCTTGTTCTGGATGGCATCGAACACCGCGGCATGGACCTTGTGCTCCACACCCATGGCTTCGAGGGTCAGGAACATCTGGCCGTGGGCGTCCCACGGGCCACCGAACATGGCTGGCACGCGCTTGAAGTTGACGTCGGCCGGCAGTTTTTCAGCCCAGGGGTTGATGGTCGGTTCGAAGTGGTAGCAGTGCGGGCAGCCGTACCAGAAGAGCTCGACGACTTCGATCTTGCCTGGCACGGAAACCGGGACAGGGTTGCTCAGCTCGAAATACTGCTCGCCTGCCACAGGCTCCGCGGCCTGTACGGCGGTCATTCCGAATACGCTGGCGGCGACCAGCGCAGCGCTGAGAATCAGTTTACGCATGCTTTACTCCTGAGCAGTCATTGGTCGCCTCGACGCGACCCGTACTGTGACAGGTCGGGAAGGGCCCGAGTTCTGTAGTGTAATGGCTACGGACAGAAAAAAGGGCAGCCCGCGCCGCCCTTTCATCATCGCCTGACAGCATTAACCGAAAATTAATGCAGGCCCTGGATGTAACTGGCCAAGGCTTCGATGTCCTTGTTGCTCAGCTTGGCGGCGATCGAACGCATGGTCATGGCGTCGCCGTCATTGGTGCGGTTGCCCTCACGGAAGTCGGTGAGTTGCTTGGACACGTACTGGGCGTGCTGGCCGCTCAGGTGCGGGAAACCGGCCAGGGCGATACCCGCGCCGTTGGGCGAGTGGCAACCGGTGCAGGCCGGCATGCCTTTTTCCAGGTCGCCGCCGTTGAACAGGGCACGGCCACGCTCGACCAGGTTGGGGTCGGCGGCCCCGACGCTGCCCTTCTGGCTGGCGAAATAGGCCGCGATGTCGGCCAGGTCCTGGTCGCTGAAGGGGTCGAGCATGCCCGTCATTTCCAGCACGGTACGCTTGCCGGACTTGATGTCGTGGAGTTGTTTCTCGAGATAGCGCTGGCCTTGGCCGGCCAGTTTGGGGAAGTTCGGCGCCAAGCTGTTGCCGTCGGGGTTGTGGCAGGCTCCACAGACGGCTGTCTTGGCCTGGCCGGCAGCAGCATCGCCTTTGATGGGTTGCGCAGCATTGGCCGCACCTGCGACACCCACGGTCAACAGCAGACTCACGAATAGTTTGTTCATCAGCTAATCCAACACGGCTAAGGGTGAAATGTTATGTATCGGGACTGTCGCTCATCCAGAGGATGACCGACCGGTAGTCCTCGGTACTGCAGTCCATGCACAATCCACGCGGCGGCATAGCCTTGAAACCCTGGGTAACATGCGCCACCAGTACCTCCACACCTCGCGCCAGCCTTGGCTCCCAGGCTGCCCGGTCACCCTTCTTGGGTGCCTGTGGCAACTGCCCGGCGTGACAGGCCGCACACGTGCGGTTGTACAACGCCTCGGGATCCTGTGTAGCCTGAGCGCTGAAAAACGGCAGGAACATACCGACAGCAAGCAGCCATTTCGCCATGCGCAACGACCTTTCAGGGTTGGGGGCCGCGCTGCGTTCTGATGCGCGAGCTTCTGATCGACACCCCATGCACATCATCCTACGCCGGGATAATGCGCACACAAAAACTGGGGCATTATATACTTCCGCCATCCAAACGGAAACGACACAGCTTGCCGGGCCTGGTCTTGGCGGCACCCACATCGGATATCCCATGCAAGTCAAAAACCCCATCCTCGGCCTCTGCCAGAAAGCCAAATTCGCCCTTAGCGCCGCCAAGGTCGAACAATGCCCGGACGACCAGGGTTACGAGGTGGCTTTCGCCGGCCGTTCCAACGCCGGCAAGTCCAGCGCCCTCAACACCCTGACCCATGCCAGCCTGGCGCGTACCTCCAAGACCCCGGGACGCACCCAGCTGTTGAATTTCTTCAGTCTGGACGATGAACGGCGTTTGGTCGACCTGCCAGGCTACGGATATGCAAAAGTGCCGATTCCGCTCAAGCAGCACTGGCAGCATCACCTGGAGGCCTACCTCGGCAGCCGCGAGTGCCTGCGCGGGGTGATCCTGCTGATGGACGTGCGTCACCCGATGACCGACTTCGACAAGATGATGCTCGACTGGTCCACGGCCAGCGGCATGCCCATGCACATCCTGCTGACCAAGGCCGACAAGCTGACCTTCGGCGCCGCCAAGAACACCTTGCTCAAGGTGCAGTCGGAAATCCGCAAGGGCTGGGGCGAGGGAGTGACCATCCAGCTGTTCTCGGCGCCCAAGCGCATGGGGCTGGAAGAGGCCTATGGCGTGCTGGCCGGCTGGATGGAGCTGGAAGACAAGCCAGCGGCATGACTGGGGGCAAGCTTCAAGCTGGGGCTGCTACATGCCCGGGATCGCCGAATCGCGGGCAAAAAAAACCCCGGACTTCGTATGGGGAGGGGGAAGTTCGGGGTTCAAGTCCGGACCGCTAGGGCGGGGTCCGGGTATCTGCCAACACTTAACACAACATAGGAGCATCGAAAGGCTTCACCAGCCATTCAGTTACTCTGAGTCCCGGTTCACCGGTTTAGTTCCGACGCCCTGAAAACTATTTGCGATAGTTTCATGAACACTCAGAACCACTGACGCTGAGCCAGCTTCGGATCCGCGACACTACGCCGCAGATCCTACGCCTCTTTGTCACACCGTTCAGTGAGCTTCGTCCCAATTCGAGCCGATGCCGACTTCCACCAGCAGCGGCACGTCCAGTTGCGCGGCGTTGCTCATGTATGGGCGGATCTGCTCCCTGACCTGCTCCACCAGATCCTCGCGCACCTCCAGCACCAGTTCGTCGTGCACCTGCAGGATCACCCGCGCATCCAGGCCGCTGTCGGTCAGCCAGTTGTCCACCGCCACCATGGCGCGCTTGATGATATCGGCCGCGGTGCCCTGCATCGGCGCGTTGATCGCGGTGCGCTCGGCGCCCTTGCGCAGGGCCGGGTTCTTCGCGTTGATGTCCGGCAGGTACAGGCGGCGGCCGAACAGCGTCTCGACGAAACCCTGCTCGGCGGCCTGGGCACGAGTGCGCTCCATGTAGGCCAGCACGCCTGGGTAGCGGGCGAAGTAACGGTCGATGTAGTCCTGCGACTGCTTGCGGTCGACACCGATTTGCTTGGCCAGGCCGAAGGCGCTCATGCCATAGATCAGGCCGAAGTTGATGGCCTTGGCGCTGCGCCGCTGGTCGCTGGTGACCTGCTCCAGCGGCACGCCGAACACCTCCGCGGCGGTCGCCCGGTGCACGTCCAGGTCATTGCGGAAGGCATGCAGCAGGCCCTCGTCCTTGGCCAGGTGGGCCATGATGCGCAGCTCGATCTGCGAATAGTCGGCGGCCAGCAGCTTGTAGCCGGGGCTGGCGATGAACGCCTGGCGGATACGCCGGCCTTCGGCGGTGCGGATCGGGATGTTCTGCAGGTTCGGGTCGCTGGACGACAGCCGGCCGGTGGCGGCCACGGCCTGCTGGTAGGAAGTGTGGATGCGCCCGGTACGCGGGTTGATCTGCTCCGGCAAACGGTCGGTGTAGGTGCTCTTGAGCTTGCTCATCGAGCGGTACTGCATCAGCACCTTGGGCAACGGGTAGTCCTGCTCGGCCAGTTCCGCCAGGACCGCCTCGGCGGTGGAGGCCTGGCCCTTGGCGGTCTTGCTCAGCACCGGCATGCCCAGCTTGTCGTAGAGGATCACGCCCAGTTGCTTGGGCGAGCCGAGATTGAATTCCTCGCCGGCCAGTTCGAAGGCCTCGCGCTCCAGCTCGGCCATCTTCACGCCCAGCTCGCCGCTCTGCACCGCCAGCAGCTCGGCGTCGACCAGCGCGCCCTGGCGCTCGATCTTCGCCAGTACCGGCACCAGCGGCATCTCGATGTCCATCAGCACCGGCTGCACGCTCGGGGTCTGGGCCAAGCGCGCCTGCAGGGCATGGTGCAGCCGCAGGGTGATATCAGCGTCCTCGGCAGCGTAGGGGCCAGCCTTTTCCAGCGGGATCTGGTTGAAGGTCAACTGCTTGGCGCCCCTGCCGGCGATGTCCTCGAAGGCGATGGTGGAATGGTCCAGGTACTTGAGCGCCAGGCTGTCCATGTCGTGGCGGGTGGCGGTGGAGTCCAGCACGTAGGATTCGAGCATGGTGTCGTAGGCCACGCCACGCATCTGGATGCCCTGGGCCGGGTCGCCGCCGATGGCGCAGTTGGCCAGGATGTTGATGTCGTACTTGGCGTTCTGGCCGACCTTGGCCTTGCCCGGGTCTTCCAGCAGCGGCTTGAGGGCCAGCAGCACCTCGTCGCGGTCCAGTTGGGCGGGGGCGCCTTCGTAGTCGTGGGTCAGTGGCACGTAGGCCGCCTCATGGGGCTCGATGGCGAACGACAGGCCGACCAGCCTGGCCTGCTGGGCATCCAGGCTGGTGGTCTCGGTGTCGAAGGCGAACAGCGGCGCCTGGCGCAGCCGTTGCAGCCAGTGATCGAAGCGCGCCTGGTCGAGGATGGTCTCGTACTTGGGCTCGGCCTTGGCCACCGGCTCCTGCGCCGTGGCGATCGCTTCGCCGGCCTGGGCCGCATCGCGCTGGACCTCGGCGATCCAGCTCTTGAACTCCATCTCGGTGTACAGCGCCAGCAGCGCTTCGCGGTCCGGCTCGCCGCAGACCAGCGCCTCGACCTCGATCTCCAGTGGCACATCGATCTTGATGGTGGCCAGCTCGTACGACAGGAACGCCGCGTCGCGGTGCTCCTCGAGCTTGGCCGGCAGGCCCTTGGCGCCGCGGATCGGCAGGGCGGGGACCTTGTCCAGGTTGTCGTACAGCTCGCACAGGCCGCCACCGATGCCGGTCAGCAGGCCCACGGCGGTCTTTTCGCCGACGCCGGGCACGCCGGGAATGTTGTCGACCTTGTCCCCCATCAGGGCGAGGAAGTCGATGATGTGCTCGGGGCCGACGCCAAATTTCTCGTGCACGCCAGCAACGTCCAGCACGCTACCGGTCATGGTATTGACCAACGTGATGTGCCCGTCCACCAATTGGGCCATGTCCTTGTCACCGGTCGAGATGATCACCGGCCGCCCCAGTGCCGCGCTGCTGCGCGCCAGGGTGCCGATCACGTCGTCGGCCTCGACCCCTTCGACGCACAGCAGCGGGTAGCCCAGGGCCTTGACGCTGGCATGCAGGGGCTCAATCTGCACCCGCAGGTCGTCCGGCATGCTTGGGCGGTTGGCCTTGTATTCGGCGAACATGGCGTCGCGGAACGTACCGCCCTTGGCGTCGAAGACCACCGCGAACAGGCTGTCCGGATACTGCTTGCGCAGGCTCTTGAGCATGTTCAGCACGCCCTTGACCGCGCCGGTAGGCATGCCCTTGGAGGTGGTCAGCGGCGGCAGTGCGTGGAAGGCGCGGTACAGGTAGGAGGAACCGTCCACCAGGACGAGGGGCGCTTGGCTCATGAGGAGAATCAACCTTTTCGGCAGGTCCGGCGCTAGAATAGCGGGAACAATTGACGACAAAGGGACAAGGTTATCATGCGTACACCCATTCGCCTGTTGCTGCTCGGTCTGCTGGCCACCATGCCTGTCGTCACCCTGGCGGCGGACGACGCCCCCTCGGCCGATCCCGAGGTGACCATTCGCACGGAAGGCGACAACACCATCCAGGAGTACCGGCAGAACGGTTTCCTGTATGCGATCAAGGTCACGCCGAAGCACGGCAAGCCTTATTTCCTGGTACGCGCCGATGGCTCCGAGGGCAATTTCATTCGTTCCGACCAACCGGACATGCTGATCCCCTCCTGGAAGCTCTTCGAGTGGTAAGGTAATAACGCGTATCGTTCACATAAACCAGGCACTTCCGGGCGGAAGTGCCCGCATGGGCTTCTTTTCATCATGTCAGTCTTCACCCCTGTGACCCGGCCTGAGCTGGAAACCTTTCTGGCGCCCTACGAATTGGGCCGTTTGCTCGACTTCCAGGGCATCGCCGCCGGCACCGAGAACAGCAATTTCTTCATCAGCCTGGAGCAGGGGGAGTTCGTCCTGACGCTGGTCGAACGGGGGCCGGTCGAGGACCTGCCGTTCTTCATCGAATTGCTCGACGTGCTGCACGATGCCGACATGCCGGTGCCCTACGCCCTGCGCGACCGCGACGGCAACGCCCTGCGCGAGCTGTGCGGCAAGCCGGCGCTGCTGCAGCCACGCCTGTCGGGCAAGCACATCAAGGCGCCGAACAGCCAGCATTGCGCCCAGGTCGGCGAATTGCTCGCGCATATCCACCTGGCGACCCGCGAACGCATCATCGAACGCCGCACCGACCGTGGCCTGGACTGGATGCTCGCGGCCGGCGCCGAGCTGATGCCAGGGCTGGATGCCCGGCAGGGCCAGCTGCTACGCGCGGCGTTGGACGAGATCGCCGCGCACAAGGCGCAGATCCTCGCCTTGCCACGGGCCAACCTGCATGCCGACCTGTTCCGCGACAACGTGATGTTCGAGGGGACCCACCTGACGGGGGTGATCGATTTCTACAACGCCTGTTCCGGGCCGATGCTGTATGACATCGCCATTACCGTGAACGACTGGTGCTGCGACGAGGCCGGTGGCATCGACCTGCCCCGCGCCCAGGCGTTGCTGGGCGCCTACGCGGCGCTGCGGCCATTCACCGCGGCCGAAGCCGAACTGTGGCCGATGATGCTGCGCGTGGGTTGCGTGCGTTTCTGGCTGTCGCGCCTGATCGCCGCGCAGGCGTTCGCCGGGATGGACGTGATGATCCACGACCCGAGCGAGTTCGAGGTGCGCCTGGCGCAGCGTCAGCAGGTGGCGCTGAGCCTGCCGTTCGCCCTCTGATCCGGCGGGGCCGTCTTCGCGGGCAAGCCCGCTCCCACAGGGATCGCGATGGCCTTGCAGGCTGCGAACAAGCTGTGGGGCCGCTGTGCGGCCCCACAGCCCGCACCGGCCCTAGAGCTGCTCCAGGCACCCCGCCAGGTCATTGCCCAGCTTCTCCAGCAACCGCTCATAGCCCTTGGCATCCACCGGGTCGGTGCCTCCCAGGGCATCCAGTTCCGCCAGCCGCACCGGCAGCCCGGCCGTCAGGGTCTCGGCCAAACGCGGGCGCAGCGGCGGTTCGCTGAACACGCAGGTCTTGCCCACCGCCTGCAGGCGTTTGCGCATCGCCGCCACATGCTGCGCACCCGGCTGCACTTCGGAAGCCACGCTGAACACGCCGGTGTGCTTGAGGCCATAGGCCGCCTCGAAGTAGTCGAACGCCTCGTGGAACACGAAGTAAGGCTTGCTCGCGATCCCCGCCACGCGCGCCTTGATGCGCGCATCCAGGGCATCCAGGCGTGCATCGAAGGCCTTCAGGTTGGCCTGGTAGCGGGCGGCATTGGCCGGGTCGACCGCGGCCAGGTCACTGGCCATCTTCGCCGCGATCACCCGGGCGTTGGCCGACGACAGCCACAGGTGCGCATCGAGGCTCCCCGGGCGGTGGTCATGGTCGTGATCGTCGTGGTCTTCTTCATGCTCATGGGAATGGCTGTCTTCGCCGAAATGGCGCAGTTGCATGCCTGGCAGCGACTGCACGGCGACGGTCGGCTTGCCACGGCTGCCCAGCACGCGGGGTAGGAAGCCTTCCATGTCTGGGCCGATCCAGTACAGAAGGTCGGCCTCGGCCACCCGCCGCACATCGGACGGCCGCAGGGCGTAGTGATGCGGCGAGGCGCCCGGCGGCAGCAACACATCCGGGCTGCCGGTACCGTCCTGGACGGCCGCGGCGATCTGCTGCAGGGGCTTGATGCTGGTCAGCACGCGCACGTCGGCCTGGGCCGAAAAGGCGATGAACGCGACAAAAAGGGCAAGGAATCGGGACACGATGAATACTCGACGGCTCAGAAACGAGTAACATAATAACGTCTCTATCCAGAACCGTCGCCGCCCATGTCCATCACGCCGCTGGCCCACCGTCCCCACGATCACTCCCATTGCGTGCACAGCGCCCTGGCCGAAGCCGATGCCCTGTGCACGCGCCAGGGCCTGCGCCTGACCGCCCTGCGCCGCCGTGTGCTGGAACTGGTCTGGCAGAGCCACAAGCCGCTGGGCGCCTATGACATCCTCGCCGTGCTCAGCGAGCAGGACGGCCGCCGCGCCGCCCCGCCGACCGTGTACCGCGCCCTGGACTTCCTCCTGGAAAACGGCCTGGTGCACCGCATCGCCTCGCTCAACGCCTTCATCGGCTGCAGCCACCCCGAGCACGCGCACCAGGGCCAGTTCCTGATCTGCCGCGAATGCCACGTGGCCATCGAACTGGAGCAAGACAGCATCAGCGACGCCATCGTCACCAGCGCCAAGGGCGTCGGTTTCAGCGTCGAGTCGCAGACCGTGGAAGTGGTCGGCCTGTGCAGCAACTGCCGGGGCACGCCATGAGCGACGCGCTGATCCGCCTCGAACAGGTCGGGGTCACCTTCGCCGGCGAGGCGGTGCTCGACAGCATCGACCTGTCGGTCGCCCCCGGCCAGATCGTCACCCTGATCGGCCCCAACGGCGCCGGCAAGACCACCCTGGTGCGCACCGTGCTCGGCCTGCTCAAGCCGCACCGGGGCAAGGTCTGGCGCAAGCCACGGCTGCGCATCGGCTACATGCCGCAGAAGATCCAGGTGGATGCGACCCTGCCCCTGTCGGTGCTGCGTTTCCTGCGCCTGGTGCCTGGCGTGGACCGTGCCGCGGCGCTGGCCGCGCTGCAGGAGGTCGGTGCCGAGCAGGTGATCGACAATCCGATCCAGACCATCTCCGGCGGCGAGATGCAGCGTGTGCTGCTGGCCCGGGCACTGCTGCGCGAGCCACAGCTGCTGGTGCTCGACGAGCCGGTGCAGGGAGTCGACGTGGCCGGCCAGGCCGAGCTCTACAGCCTGATCACCCGCCTGCGCGACCGCCACGGCTGCGGCGTGCTGATGGTTTCCCACGACCTGCACCTGGTGATGAGCACCACCGACCAGGTGGTCTGCCTCAACCGCCACGTGTGCTGTTCGGGCCATCCGGAGCAAGTCAGCGGCGATCCGGCGTTCGTCGAACTGTTCGGCCAGAACGCGCCGAGCCTGGCCATCTACCACCACCATCACGATCACCGCCACGACCTGCACGGCTCGGTGATCGCCCCAGGCCCCCATGTCCACGGAGAACACTGCAAGCATGGCTGACTTTCTTCTCTACGCCCTGCTTGCAGGCCTGGCCCTGGCGGTGGTGGCCGGGCCCCTGGGCTCCTTCGTGGTCTGGCGGCGCATGGCCTATTTCGGCGATACCCTGTCCCATGCCGCGTTGCTCGGCGTGGCCCTGGGCCTGGCCCTGGACATCAGCCCCGCCCTGGCGGTGACCGTCGGTTGCCTGCTGCTGGCGATCCTCCTGGTGACCCTGCAGCAACGCCAGCCACTGGCCTCCGACACCCTGCTCGGCATCCTCGCCCCCAGCACCTTGTCCCTGGGCCTGGTGGCGCTGAGCTTCATGCGCGACGTGCGCATCGACCTGATGGCCTACCTGTTCGGCGACCTGTTGGCCATCAGCCCCACGGACCTGACCTGGATCCTCGGCGGCAGCGTGCTGGTGCTGTTGCTGCTCGGCGCCCTGTGGCGGCCGCTGCTGGCGATCACCGTGCACGAGGAGCTGGCGATGGTCGAGGGCCTGCCGGTGGCGGGCCTGCGCCTGGCGCTGATGCTGCTGATCGCGGTGGTCATCGCCGTGGCCATGAAGATCGTCGGCGTGCTGCTGATCACCTCGCTGCTGATCATTCCCGCCGCCGCGGCACAGCGTCACGCCCGCTCGCCGGAGCAAATGGCCCTGGGCGCCAGTTTGCTGGGCGTGGCGGCGGTTTGCAGCGGCCTGGCCCTGTCCTGGTTCAAGGACACCCCGGCCGGCCCATCGATCGTGGTCTGTGCGGCGGTGCTATTCTTGCTGAGCCTGGCGTTGCCAAAGCGCTGAGTTACAGGGTGTGCGCTGGCGCACCCTGCAACCTTTTCCCCTGTAAAGGGTCTGTAAGACGTGTTTTCGAGCGCGCGCACCTGGGTGTAGACTTGCTCGCTTTTTGCGCAAATAGAGAGTCGCAGGAATGAAGCCGTTCGTCTCCCGTTATCTGCTTGTTGCCGCGTTTTCCCTGTTCCTGGCTGCCTGTTCCGGCACGCCGGCCGAACAGTCCGCCGCGCCTGCCCAGCCAGATGCCTGGCAGCAGTTGCAGCAGAGCATCACCAGCAACGAACTGGCCACTGCCGAAGACCAGCTGGCCGCCCTGCAGGCCCAGTCGCCCGACGACGTGCGCCTGGAGCAGTACCAGCGACAGCTCGCCGAGGCCTACCTGCAACGCAGCCAGATCGTCCTGCAGAAGGGTGACGTCAATGCCGCCGCCACGGCCCTGGCCCGCGCCCGCGCGCTGATGCCCCAGGCGCCGGCGCTGACCGGCGGCGATGCCGTGGCCCAGGCGCGCAAGGCCGAGCTGGAAAAGGCCGAGGCCGCGCTCAAGGCCGCCGAGGCCAGGCCCAAGGCACGGCTGATCGACCCCACCGCGCCGAATACCGTCGTGGCGCTGAAGACCACGGATATCCGTGCCATGCGCCGGCAGCTCGATGACATCGCTGCCGACGTGGTGAACTACCAGTGCGAGGTGGTGTTCCAGGTCCCGCGCACCCAGGATGCGCCCTGGCTCAAGACCCTGCTGGAAAAGCGCGTGCGCAAGCTCGACGAAGGGTTCGCGCTGAAACAACGGCATGAGATCCAGCGCTCGCTGCCGGCGCAGGTGGTGTTGGTGCCGCATCGGCCTTGAGATCCTGGGGCCGCTTCGCGGCCCATCGCCGGCAAGCCGGCTCCCACAGAGTGCCGTGGTGCTCACAAAGCATGGGCCATGCGAGGACTCTGTGTGAGCTTGCCAGCGATGAGCTGCACAGCGCACCTTACGCAGGAATACCCTCGACTCCAGCCTCCCGCGCCCACACCCGGTGCTGCTCCAGCACCTTGACGAAGGCCGCCACCACTTTCTGATCATCCCCCAGTAGCAATCCCTCGTCCTCCTTGAGCCCCAGCCTGTCCAGCAAGGCCTTGGCGCCCCTGGCCAAGCCCATGGGCTTCAAATGCTTGTAGGCCTCGAGCAGGTAATGCTTGGCCACCCCACTCTCGCCCAGGGCATCCAGCGCCGCCTTGCCGGCTGGCACCCACAGCCCATCGATCATCACCGACGGCATCCCCTCCATCGACGCATCCACCGGCAACGGCTTGCCTTCGGCGGTCTTGACCGGCGCCGAAGTCGGCCCCAGCACCAAAATCCGTGCGCTCTCGGCCTCGAAGGCCTTGACCAGCCTGTCGACGCTGGCGCCTTCCACGCCATCGGCCACCAGCAGGACAATCTTGCGCCCCTTGATGCCCACGCTGCCGGGATGGTTCATCTGGCTCAAGGCCGGTGACTGCGCCGGTTTCGAGCCCTTGACCTGCACGGTACCGGCCTTGGGTGCAGGCAGGCCCAGATTGGCCGCCACCGCCGCCGCCAGCCCAAGGTCGATATTGGCCAGGATCTCGTTGACCTCGCGTACACAGATCGCCTCGCGCTCCACCTTGCCCAGCTCGAAGCTGTAGGCCTTGACGATGTGCTGCTGTTCGTTGGGGCTCATGCTCTGGTAGAACAGCCGTGCCTGGGAGAAGTGGTCGCTGAAGGAGTCGCTGCGCTGGCGGATCTTGTGCGCATCGATACGCTCCTGGTAGCTCTCGAAACCGCCATCCTCCGGAGCCGGCGGTGTCTCCTTGGGCCAACCACCATCGATGGAGTTGGGCTCGTAGGAGGCACGTCCCTTGTCGAGGGTCATGCGGTGCATGGCATCGCGCTGGCTGCTGTGGTTGGGCACGATCGGCCGGTTGATGGGGATCTCATGGAAGTTCGGGCCACCGAGGCGGCTGAGCTGGGTGTCGGTGTAGGAGAACAACCGGCCCTGCAGCAGGGGGTCGTTGGTGAAGTCGATGCCCGGCACGATATGCCCGGGGCAAAAGGCGATCTGCTCGACTTCGGCGAAGAAGTTGTCCGGATTGCGATTGAGCACCATCTTGCCCAGCGGCGTCACCGGCACCAGTTCCTCGGGAATGATCTTGGTCGGGTCGAGCAGGTCGAAGTCGAAACGGTGCTCATCCGCCTCGGACACGATCTGCACCCCCAGTTCCCATTCCGGGTAGTCGCCGGTCTCGATGGCGTCCCACAGGTCACGGCGGTGGTAGTCGGTATCCTTGCCTGCCAGCTTCTGGGCTTCGTCCCACAGCACCGAGTGCACGCCCTGGCGTGGTTTCCAGTGGAACTTCACCAGGCTGGCCACACCCTCGGCATTGATCAGGCGGAAGGTGTGCACGCCAAAGCCTTCCATCATCCGCAAGCTGCGCGGGATGGCCCGGTCCGACATGGCCCACATGACCATGTGGGCCGACTCCGGCACCAGCGAGACGAAGTCCCAGAACGTATCGTGGGCCGAGCCACCGGTGGGGATCTCGTTGTGCGGCTCGGGTTTCACCGCGTGGACGAAGTCCGGGAACTTGATCGCATCCTGGATGAAGAACACCGGCATGTTGTTGCCCACCAGGTCAAAATTGCCCTCGTCGGTGTAGAACTTCACGGCAAAGCCGCGCACGTCGCGCACGGTGTCGCCAGAGCCGCGCGGGCCTTGCACGGTGGAGAAACGCACGAAGACCGGCGTGATCTTCTCGGGGTCCTGGAGGAACCCGGCCTTGGTCAGTTGCGCATGGCAGCCGTAGCTCTGGAAGTAGCCATGGGCGCCGGTGCCGCGGGCGTGGACGATACGCTCGGGGATACGCTCATGGTCGAAGTGGGTGATCTTCTCGCGCATGATGAAGTCTTCGAGCAGCGAGGGCCCCCGCGCACCGGCCTTGAGGGTGTTCTGGTTATCGGCGATCTTCACCCCCTGGTTGGTGCGCAAGGCCTGGCCGGTGGCGTCGCTGCGAAACGCCTCCAGGCTCTGCACCTTGGCATTGGTGTTGGCCCGGTCGGGGGTCGTGGTACCGGCGACCTGGCTTTCCCTGGGCATGTCCTTCTTCTTGCTGGGCATGGTTCGGCTCTCCTTATCAGTCTCGAGCGGGCCCGTATCGGGCTTGTTCAACTAGTGACTGGAAGGCGTTCGCGAGCGTTCAATCGGGATTACCGGTTGTCGCGTTATGCCGGCCGGATTGGTTCATGACGAAATAAATGCTAAGAACAACTATGGGAAAAGGCTAAAATGCGCGCCCCGGCTAACCGCTGACCCTATTCCATGCGCCCCACAAGGTTCGCTCAGTGATCGAGTTCCAACATGTCCACAAGACCTACCGTGTCGCCGGTAGGGATATCCCCGCCCTCAATCCGACCAGCCTGACCATCGACAACGGCCAGGTGTTCGGCCTGATCGGGCATTCCGGCGCAGGCAAGAGCACCTTGCTGCGCCTGATCAACCGCCTCGAGGCCCCGAGCGGCGGCAAGATCATCGTCGACGGCGAGGACGTCACCGCCTTCGACGCCAACCAGCTGCGTCGCTTCCGCCAGCAGGTCGGGATGATCTTCCAGCACTTCAACCTGCTGGCCTCCAAGACCGTGGCCGACAACGTCGCCCTGCCGCTGACCCTGGCCGGCGAACTGTCGCGGGCCGAGATCGACCAGCGTGTCGCCGAACTGCTGGCCCGCGTCGGCCTGTCGGACCATGCCCGCAAGTACCCGGCCCAACTCTCCGGCGGCCAGAAGCAACGCGTGGGCATCGCCCGCGCCCTGTCGACCCGGCCGAAGATCCTGCTGTGCGACGAGGCCACCAGCGCCCTCGACCCGCAGACCACCGCGTCGGTGTTGCAACTGCTGGCCGAGATCAACCGCGAGCTGAAGCTGACCATCGTGCTGATCACCCACGAGATGGACGTGATCCGCCGGGTCTGCGACCGCGTGGCGGTGATGGATGCCGGGCAGATCGTCGAACAAGGCCCGGTGGCCGATGTGTTCCTGCATCCGCAGCACCCGACCACCCGACGTTTCGTCCAGGAAGACGAGCAGGTCGACGAGAACGAGCAGCGCGACGACTTCGCCCACGTGCCCGGGCGCATCCTGCGCCTGACCTTCCAGGGCGAGGCCACGTACGCCCCGCTGCTGGGCACCGTGGCCCGCGAGACCGGCGTGGACTACAGCATCCTCGCCGGGCGTATCGACCGCATCAAGGACGTCCCCTATGGACAGCTGACCCTGGCCGTCACCGGTGGCGACATGGACGCGGCGTTCGAGCGCTTCAAGGCAGCGGATGTGCATATGGAGGTACTGCGTTGATGGACGCCCTGAATTTCTTCGCCAACGTCGACTGGGCCGAGATCTGGCTGGCCAGCATCGACACCATGATCATGCTGTTCGGCTCGCTGTTCTTCACCGTGCTGCTGGGCCTGCCATTGGGCGTGCTGCTGTTCCTCTGCGGCCCACGGCAGATGTTCGAGCAGCGGGGCGTGTACGCGCTGCTGTCGCTGATCGTCAACATCCTGCGCTCGCTGCCGTTCATCATCCTGCTGATCGTCATGATTCCGGTCACCGTGCTGATCACCGGCACCTCGCTGGGCGTCGCCGGCGCCATCCCGCCGCTGGTGGTGGGTGCCACGCCGTTCTTCGCGCGCCTGGTGGAAACCGCCCTGCGCGAAGTGGACCGCGGCATCATCGAGGCGACCCAGTCGATGGGCGCCACCACCCGCCAGATCATCATGAACGCGCTGTTGCCAGAGGCCCGGCCGGGCATCTTCGCGGCCATCACCGTCACCGCCATCACCCTGGTGTCGTACACCGCCATGGCCGGCGTGGTGGGCGCGGGCGGCCTGGGCGACCTGGCCATCCGCTTCGGCTACCAGCGCTTCCAGACCGACGTGATGGTGGTCACCGTGGTGCTCCTGCTGGTCCTGGTTCAAGTTCTGCAGAGCGTCGGCGACAAACTGGTCGTGCACTTTTCCCGTAAGTAACCCCAATGGGGTCGGCCTGGCCGACCCGTTCGGGGGCCGTCGCGGCCCTCACAAGGAGTGATCGATGAAGAAACTGCTTGCTGTCGTGGCCGCCGTCGCGGCCTTCTCGGCCAACGCCGAAACCCTGACCGTCGCCGCCACCCCGGTGCCTCACGCGGAAATCCTCAACTTCGTGAAGCCGCAGCTGGAGAAAGCTGGCGTGGAACTGAAGGTCAAGGAGTTCACCGACTACATCCAGCCGAACGTACAGGTGGCCGAGAAGCGCCTGGACGCCAACTTCTTCCAGCACCAGCCGTATCTGGACGAGTTCAACAAGTCCAAGGGCACCGAACTGGTCAGCGTTACCGGCGTGCACCTGGAGCCGCTGGGCGCCTACTCCAGCAAGATCAAGAAGCTCGACGAACTGCCGTCCGGCGCCACCGTGGTCATCCCCAACGATGCCACCAACGGCGGCCGCGCCCTGCTGCTGCTCGACAAGGCCGGCGTGATCGCGCTCAAGGACAACAAGAACATCCTGTCCACCGTCAAGGACATCACCGCTAACGACAAGGGCCTGAAGTTCCGCGAGCTGGAAGCGGCCACCATCCCGCGCGTGCTGACCCAGGTGGACCTGGCGCTGATCAACACCAACTATGCGCTGGAAGCCAAGCTCAACCCCGAAAAGGATGCGCTGGTCATCGAGGGTAGCGACTCGCCCTACGTGAACATCCTGGTCGCCCGCCCGGACAACAAGGACTCGCAGGCCATGAAGAAGCTGGCCGATGCCCTGCATTCGCCCGAGGTGAAGCAGTTCATCACCGAGAAGTACAAAGGCGCGGTGATTCCGGCGTTCTGATTGCGTCGAGCTCGCTGGGCCGGTCAGTTCGGCAGGGCTGCTTTGCAGCCCATCGCCGGCAAGCCGGCTCCCACAGGTCTGCGCCAACCTGTGGGCTTGCCGGCGATGGGCCGCGAAGCGGCCCCAAATCAGCCGATACTCAGTCCCGCTTGACCAACCCCGGCAACTGCGCCACCAGCTTCTGGTTGTTGAACGGCGCCCGGATGAACCCCCGCTGGCGCCCATCCGGCCCGACGATCGCCAGGTTGCCACTGTGATCCACGGTATACCCCGGCTTGCTGGTATCCGCCGGAATGAACGGAATGCTCAGGGCATTGGCCAATGCCTGGGTGTCCTCGAGGGTGCCCGCCAATCCGAGGAAGTCCTTGTCGAAGTACCCCAGGTACTGCTTGAGCTGGTCCGGCGTATCGCGATTCGGGTCGACACTCACCAGCACCACCTGCAACCGCTCCAGTGCCTCCTTGGGCAGCTCGCTCTTCACCTGGCGCAGCTGGGCCAGGGTAGTCGGGCAGATGTCCGGGCAGTAGGTGTAGCCGAAGAACAGCAACGACCACTTGCCCTTGAGCTCGTCCAGCTCCACCGGCCGGCCTTCCTGGTCCCTCATCTTCACGTCCGGCACGGTGCGGCTCTGGGGCAGGAGAATGATGCCGGCGTCGATCAGTTCGGCCGGGTTCGCCTCGCTGCGGCCGTTGAGCACCTTGTTGACGGTCAGGCCGAGGATCAGGGCGACCACGGCGACGAGGATGAAAACGGTTTTCTGGGTTCGGGTCATAGATTCAGCAACAGGTAGTGGTCCAAGAGCAGTGCGATGAACAGCAGGAACAGGTACCCGATAGAGTACTTGAAGGTCCCGATCGCAGCGTGCGGCCTGGTGCCACGGTACAACACCCAGGCCCAGTGGACAAAGCGCAGCCCCAGCACGAGGGCACACGCCAGGTACAACGGGCCGCTCATGTGGATGGCATAGGGCAGCAGGCTCACCGCCAGCAACACCAAGGTATAGAGCAGGATGTGCAGCTTGGTGTAGCGCTCGCCATGGGTCACCGGCAGCATGGGAATGTCGGCCTTGGCGTACTCCTCCTTGCGGTGGATGGCCAGGGCCCAGAAGTGCGGCGGGGTCCAGGCGAAGATGATCAGCACCAGCAGCAGCGGCTCGGCGCCGACATGGCCGCTGACCGCCACCCAACCCAGCAGCGGCGGCGCCGCACCGGCCAGGCCGCCGATCACGATGTTCTGCGGGGTGGCACGCTTGAGAAAGCCCGTGTAGATCACCGCGTAGCCGAGCAACGAGGCCAGCGTCAGCCAAGCGGTGAGGGCATTGGTGAACACCAGCAGCAGGGCCATGCCCAGCACCGCCAAGGCCAGGGCGAAGCCCAGCGCCGGCAGCGGCGCGACCCGCCCTTCGGCCAGCGGGCGCCGGTGGGTACGGGCCATCAGCGCATCGATGCGCCGATCCACCACATGGTTGACCACCGCCGCGCCGCCCGCGCACAGGCCGATGCCTAGGTTGCCGAACAGCAGCACGCTCCACGCCACCCCGGCACGGGTAGCGAGGAACATGCCCACCAGCGAGGTGATCAGCATCAGTACCACCACCTTGGGCTTGGTCAGTTCCAGGTAGTCGCGCCAACCGGCCCGCCGTCTGCGCTCGCTCAGAAGCGTCGCCACGAGTCACCCCTCATGTGCTGGGAGAGCCCCACGCCGGTCACCGGTGTCAGGCGCCAGCCCTGCGTGATGCGGACCTTGTCGACCACGCGGATCCGGTAGTTCACCAGCACCATGCACAGCAACAACGCGGCACCGCCGGCGTTGTGCGCCACCGCCACGCCCAGGGGCAGGTGCAACAGCACGTTGCTGATGCCCAGGCCCACCTGCACGGCCAGCGCCAGCAGCACCAGGCGGGCCAGGCCGGAAAGAGCGTTGCGGTGCAGCTTCCAGCTGAGCAGCAGCAACACGGCGATGACCAGCAACGCACCGAGCCGGTGGCTGATGTGGATAGCGGTACGCGCATCGCTGTCCAGCTGCCCGCCCAGGTAGTTCGGGCCGACGTGCTGGGTCAGGTGGAAGCCGTTGCTGAAGTCCGCCGCTGGCCACCACTGGCCGTGGCAGGTGGGCAGGTCGATACAAGCGACCGCCGCATAGTTGGCGCTGACCCACCCCCCCAAGGCGATCTGCCCGATCACCACCAGCAATGCCAGCGCCGCCACCCGCCGCAGGCTCAGCGGCAGCTTGGGCAAGGGCGCGAAGGCCCGGGATAGACGCAGGGACAGCAGGAACAACAGGCTCAGGGTGGTGAAGCCGCCGAGCAGGTGCGCAGTGACCACCTGGGGCCAGAGCTTGAGGGTCACCGTCCACATGCCGAACACCGCCTGCGCCAGCACCACGCCCAGCAACAGCAGCGGCAGGCGATAGGGCTGGCCGTCACGGGCATGGCGCCTCAGTGCCTGGAACGCCAGTACGGCGATCACCAGCGCCAGGGTGCCGGCGAAGTAGCGATGGACCATCTCTGCCCAGCCCTTGGCTTGCTCCACCGGATGCTCCGGGAAGTGCAGCTCGGCATGGGCCAACTGCGCCTCGGTCTTGGGCACGCCGATGAAGCCATAGCAACCCGGCCAGTCGGGGCAGCCGAGGCCGGCGTGGGTCAGCCGGGTATAGGCACCGAGCAGGACGACCAGCAGTGCCAGCAGGGTGGCGAACACAGCGAGGCGGTATCCGGGTCTGGCCATGGCGGCCTCCTAGCCGATGTTGGACAGTTTGAGCAGGTGGCGCAGGTCGTCGAGCACATGCTTGCCCTTGGCCTTGACGTCGTAGCGCAGCACCAGGTTGCCGTGGGGGTCGACGATCCACAGCTGCGGGCCGGGTTCGTCGACCTTCTGGCCGTAGCGTTGCAGGTCGAGCGGATAACGCTGCAGCTGCGGATATTCGCGGCCCAACAACGCCTGGTAGTCAGCGTCCAGCGGCTGCGCGGCGGCCAGGGCATGGCTGGCACGGCCAGCGTCGCGGCCCAGGCCGATCTGGATCTGCCGGGCCAGGTACACCAGTTGCTGGCAATCCTGGGCACAGGCTTGCGGCGCGCTGACCAACAGTTGCCAGCCTTCCTCCTGGGCGTCGATGCCAATGTCGGCGCGGGTTTCGCCGCTGCCGATCATCGCGCCGTGGTAACTGCGGCCCTCCGGCACCCAGAACTTGAACTTGTACATGCTGGTGGCGAGGATCATCGGCCCCAGCGCCACCAGCAGGATGAGGATCAGCTGCAAGCGCCCACGCGCGCGGGACTTGTGGCGTTCAGGCACGCCCAGTGGACTCGTGAAGGCGCCCATGGTTGTTCTCCTTGTTGTTGTGCCAACCGAAATAGAGGTAGAGCAGCACCAGCGCCGTGGCCAACGCGAACCACTGCACGGCGTAGCCCAGGTGTTTTTCCGGCCCCATGGCGACCACCGGCCAGTCCAGCCGGTAGCTGGCTGGCCCCGGTTCGAGGCGCAGCTCATGGGGGAAACCTTCGCGACCGAGCTGTTGCCACACTTGCGCAGGGTCGATGGCGGTGAGCAGGTGCGGCCACTGCTTGCCGGCCGGGTCGGGGTGCAGTTGGAAGATGCTGCCCGGCGCCACGTAGACCGAGGCGTCGAGGGTCAGGGGGTGTTCGGGGGTATCGAAGCGCACCGGCACCCGGCGGTCGGGCCACGGCAGCCAGCCACGGTTGACCAGCAGCCACAGGCCGCTGGCCTGGTCGTGGAAGGGTTGCAGCAGCTCGACGCCGACCTGGCCGTCGCGCAGGCGGTTGTCCAGCAGCAGGCTGTGTGCGGCATCGAAGCGGCCGTGCAGGTGTACGCGCTGGAAGGCCGGGTCAGGCAATTGCTGCAACTGCGCGACCGCCACCGGCGCCTCGACGCGACGCTCGGCATAACTGTCGAGCAGCTGGCGCTTTTCGTCCGCTCGGCGCAGTTGCCAACTGCCGAGCGCGATCAACCCCGGCAGCAGGGCAAGCACCACCAGGGTCGGTACCAGGCCAGGGCGAAACGGCTTCACCACGGCCTCGCAAGGTCGATCGCTATACTTGAAACCATCACTGCATTCCCCCGGAGTATCGCCATGCTCAAGGCTGCGATTGTCCTGATGCTGTTGGCCACCATCGCCAGCCTGTTCAGCGGGCTGGTGTTCCTGGTCAAGGACGACGAACACTCGACCCGCCTGCTCAAGGCCCTGACCGTGCGCGTCACCCTCGCGGCGCTGACCATCGGCCTGGTCGCCTGGGGCTTCATCAGCGGGCAGCTCGTCTCGCACGCGCCGTTCTGAATCCTGTGCAGGAGCCCCCTGCTACAGCACATACACGAAGATGAACAACCCGACCCAGACCACATCGACGAAGTGCCAGTACCAGCTGGCCGCCTCGAAGCCGAAGTGCTTGTCGGGGTTGAAATGCCCGCGCAGCACACGCACGAGCATCACGATCAATATCAAGGAGCCCAAGGTCACGTGGGCGCCGTGAAAGCCCGTGAGCATGAAGAAGGTCGCGCCGTAGATCCCCGAACCCAAGGTCAGCCCCAGGTGGGCATAGGCCTCGTAGTACTCGTAGGCCTGCAACGCCAGGAACGACAGCCCGAGCAGGATGGTCAGCCCCAGCCACAGCTTCAGTGGGCCACGATGCCCCTTGCGCAGGGCATGGTGGGCGATGGTGATGGTCACGCTGGAGCTGACCAGCAGGATGGTGTTGATCAGTGGCAGGTGCCAGGGGTCGATGATGTCCTTGGGTGGCGGGAACAGCTTCGGGTCCGGTGTGTTGAGCAGCGGCCAGGCGAACTCGAAGCCGGGCCAGAGCATCTGCGAGACGCCCTTGTCGCCCTCGCCGCCGAGCCAGGGCCCGGCCAGCACCCGCACGTAGAACAGCGCGCCGAAGAAGGCCAGGAAGAACATCACCTCGGAGAAGATGAACCAGCTCATGCCCCAGCGGAACGAGCGGTCCATCTGCGCACTGTACAACCCCGCACGGCTCTCCTTGACCACCGCGCCGAACCAGCCGAACAGCATGTAGGCCAAGAACAGCGCGCCGACGAAGAAGATCCACGGCCCATGGGACGCCTCGTGGCCGGCCTTGAGGTCGTTGAACCAGGTGCCCAGGCCGAACACCGTGATGAGCAGGCCGATCGTGGCGATGATCGGCCACTTGCTCTGCGCCGGGACGTAGTAGTGCTCGTGACTTGCCATTGTTGTTCTCCTTCCCTTAACGGGCGCCCTGGACGTCCTGGGCCGCGACATGGGCGACCGGCGGGTGGCGAGCGGTGATATCGAACAAGGTGTAGGCCAGTGTCAGGTGCTTCACGTTGGCCGGCAGGTCGCGGTCGACGATGAAACGCACCGGCATCTCGATGCGCTCGCCGGGTTGCAGCACCTGCTGGGTGAAACAGAAGCACTCGGTCTTGTGGAAGTACGCCGCGGCCTCGGCCGGGGTGATGCTGGGGATGGCCTGGGCACTCATGGGCCGATCGGTCGGGTTACGGGCGACGAAGACCATCTGGTTGACCGCCCCGGGGTTGACCTCGAGCTGGTCGGCGGTGGAATGGAACTCCCAGACCATGTCGCTGGCATTGGTCGACATGAACTGCACCCGCACGGTGCGCGTCGGGTCGCTGACCTGGCTGCCCTGGTACTGCCCGCCGGTCTTGCCGTTGATGCCGAAGGCCTGGCACATGACGTCGTAGATCGGCACCAGGGCGAAGCCGAAGGCGAACATCACCACCGTCAGCATCAGCAGGCGCGTGACCAGGCGTTTGAGCGACAGGCCTTCCATGTTCGACCTCCTACTTCACGTCCGGCGGCGTCTGGAAGGTGTGGTAGGGCGCCGGCGAAGGCACCGTCCACTCCAGCCCGTCGGCGCCATCCCAGGGCTTGGCCGGTGCCGGCGCGCCGCCGCGGATGCACTTGATGACGATGAACAGGAACAGGAACTGCGTGGCGCCGAAGGTGAAGGCGCCAATCGACGAGACCATGTTGAAATCGGCGAACTGCAGGTTGTAGTCCGGGATCCGCCGCGGCATACCGGCCAGGCCCACGAAGTGCATGGGGAAGAACGCCATGTTCATACCGATGAACGACAGCCAGAAGTGCAGTTTGGCCAAGGTTTCGTCGTACATGTGCCCGGTCCACTTCGGCAGCCAGTAGTAGGCCGAGGCGAAGATGCCGAAGATCGCCCCGGGCACCAGCACATAGTGGAAGTGGGCGACGACGAAGTAGGTGTCGTGGTACTGGAAGTCCGCCGGCGCGATGGCCAGCATCAGCCCGGAGAAGCCGCCGATGGTGAACAGGATGACGAAGGCCACGGCGAACAGCATCGGCGCCTCGAAGGTCAGCGCACCCTGCCACATGGTGCTGACCCAGTTGAACACCTTCACCCCGGTAGGCACGGCGATCAGCATGGTGGCGTACATGAAGAACAGCTCGCCCACCACCGGGATGCCGACCACGAACATGTGGTGAGCCCAGACGATGAACGACAGGAAGGCGATCGCCCCGGTGGCATAGACCATGGAGGTGTAGCCGAACAGCGGCTTGCGCGAGAACGCCGGGATGATCGAACTGACCGCGCCGAAGGCCGGCAGGATCATGATGTACACCTCGGGGTGGCCGAAGAACCAGAACACATGCTGGAACAGCACCGGGTCACCACCGCCGGCGGCGCTGAAGAAGCTGGTGCCGAAGTGGATGTCCATCAGCATCATGGTCACCACGCCGGCCAGCACCGGCATCACTGCGATGAGCAGGAACGCGGTGATCAGCCAGGTCCAGACGAACAGCGGCATCTTCATCAGGGTCATGCCTGGCGCACGCAGGTTGAGCACGGTGGCGATCACGTTGATCGCGCCCATGATCGAGCTGATGCCCATCAGGTGGATGGCGAAGATGAAGAAGGTCACGCTGGCCGGCGCGTAGGTGGTCGACAGCGGAGCGTAGAAGGTCCAGCCGAAATTCGGCCCGCCGCCGGCGCTGAACAAGGTCGAGACCAACAGCAGGAAAGCCGCCGGCAGCAGCCAGAAGCTGAAGTTGTTCATCCGTGGCAAGGCCATGTCCGGCGCGCCGATCATCAGCGGGATCATCCAGTTGGCCAGGCCCACGAATGCCGGCATCACTGCCCCGAACACCATGATCAGGCCATGCATGGTGGTCATCTGGTTGAAGAACTCAGGTTCCACGATCTGCAGGCCGGGCTGGAACAGCTCGGCGCGGATCACCATGGCGAACGAGCCGCCGAGCAGGAACATGGCGAAGCTGAACCACAGGTACATCGTACCGATGTCCTTGTGGTTGGTGGTCAGCACCCAGCGCATCAGGCCCTTGGCCGGGCCGTGGGCATGCTCATGGCCTTGGGCGTGGTCGTCGATCACTGCACTCATGTCCTGTCTCCTGCAATCCGGTGGCTGTTGCGGGAACACCCGTCGACCCGGCTCATTGGCCTTCTGCCTGCTTGAGCGCCAGCACATCCTTCGGCGTGACCATATCGCCCTTGTTGTTGCCCCAGGCATTGCGCTCGTAGGTGACCACGGCGGCGATGTCGACTTCCGAGAGCTGCTTGCCGAACGCGGCCATGGCAGTGCCAGGCTTGCCGTGGAACACGATGCCCAGGTGGTCTTCCTTGGGGCCAGTGGCGATCTTCGAGCCCTTGAGTGCCGGGAACATCGGCGGCAGGCCCTGGCCCTCGGCCTGGTGACAGGCCACGCAGGCGGTGTGGTAGACCTTGTCGCCACGCTCGACCAGCTCCTCCAGGGTCCACTCCTTGCTGGTCAGCTCCTTGAGCTTGGCCGCCTCGGCCTTGCGCTCGCCGAGCCAGGTGTCGTAGTCGGCCTGCGACTTGACCTCGACCACCACCGGCATGAAGCCATGGTCCTTGCCGCACAGCTCGGTGCACTGGCCGCGGTAGATGCCGGGTTTCTCGATGCGCGTCCAGGCTTCGTTGACGAAGCCGGGAATGGCGTCGCGCTTGACCGCGAAGGCCGGCACCCACCAGGAGTGGATGACATCGGCGGCAGTCACCAGAAAGCGCACCTTGGCCCCGACCGGCAAGACCAGCGGCTGGTCGACTTCCAGCAGGTAGTGCTCGCCCTTGGGCGCCTGGTTGCGGATCTGCTCGGCGGGGGTGGCGATGTTGCTGAAGAACTCCACGTCCTGGCCCAGGTACTTGTAGTGCCATTTCCATTGATAGCCGGTGACCTGGATGTCGATGTCCGAGTCGCTGGCGTCGTAGATGTCGATCAGTGTCTTGGTGGCCGGGATGGCCATGGCCACGAGGATCAGGAAGGGGACGATGGTCCAGAGGATCTCCACCCAGGTGTGCTCGTGGAAGTGAGCAGGCTCCTGGCCGGTGGAGCGACGGTGGATGACCATCGACCAGAACATCGCGCCGAACACCACGATGCCGATGACCACACAGATCCAGAAGATGGTCATGTGCAGGTCGAACACGGCGCTGGAGACTTCCGTGGCCCCCGGAGCCATGTTCACGGTCCAGGCAGCGTGCGCCTGACCGAATCCCAACCACAACAGGAGGCCCATCCAGACATGTGGATGTCGCATCATTGCGGGTTCCCCTTATCGTTCTTGTTGTCCCGGAGGCGTGGACCTACGGCAAGGGGGGACGGCGGCCAAGACTGCCTACTTCGACGACCGAGCCCCTGCGACAGCAGTCGGGCCTCATCAACGAATCACGTTCAACCGGAGTATAGACACCGACCAATGGCACGCAACGAAGGCCATGAAATGAACTTCATGATTCCGCCGGATCGCCTGTAAACCCCGTGCTCAACGGCTCGGGGCACAATGATGGCACATTGATATAACTGCTTATGCAGGCGTGTCTTCCGGTTATAACAAATGCGTCTTAGGCATTCTCGTAAGCAAGCTAACTTAGTGTCTTCCGTTTGTAACGCCTTGTCCCTGGAGTTGTCATGAACATCGCCGCTGTACGCGAGCAGATCAGCCAAGCCCATCAACATGAAAGCCAGACCGGCCAATTGAAAGTACGCCTCGAGCAGCAACTGCCCCACCTGCATCCGTCGATCCGACTGCCGGAGCAGGACGCCCAGGGTACCTTGACGCGTTTCGTCAGCGCCTATATCGACCAGGTCCCGGAGTTGCTGGAAGCTGCGCACGCAGTGGCCCGCGAGGCCGGCATCGAGTCGCAGATCAAGCCGGTGCTGAAGATCGCCGAAGCCTATTTCCTCCAGCCTCCGAGCGTCATGCAAGGGCATGTCGGCCTCGACTGCCTGCTGGACGAGGCCTACCTGGCCCATCGCCTGGTCGAAGAGGTCAATGACCTGTACATCCGTCATTTCCAGCAACCGCTGATCCCCCTCGATACCACCGTGGCCAACCTGATCGCCCATCAGTTGATCGGCGAGACCTTCGCCAACCAGCTGGACGAGGTGGTGCACCACTCGGTGGACGAGTTGCTCGACGACGAGAGCTTTGCCGTGGAGTCGGTGGAGACCTACCGCGAGACCCTGTGCAGCCCCGCGACCGGCGAAGCCTGGAAACGCTGGCCGTGCCTGTCGCGGCAACTGAACGTGGACCTTGCCCTGCAACCCTCCTGACGCACCGAGGCGGCTGGGAAAGGCGTCCCGCTGCTGCCCCTCGTACCCGATCGCTACTGTCATCCGGCCGCCGCAAGGGCGGCCCCGACCCATCGAACAGGTGATGACAATGACGATCCAGTGGAATCGAATCTATACCGACCTGCTGCGCGGCAGCCGGCCGACGCTCTGGGGCAACTGGGCCCTGAACCCCAACATCCAGCCAGGCGCGGTCGGCATCGTCGACCCGGCCTCGGGTGACTTCAGGCTCGTCTGCGAACAATTGCCCGGCGCAGAAGTATCGAGCAGCCAGCAGGGCCGCAAGTGGCAGATCAGCTCGAGCGGCGTACAGCGCCGCGAAGTCAAGACGAGCGTGGCGGGAATGGTCTACGACCCGGCCACCGCCGCCCAGGTGCAGCCGGATGCCGCCATCGAATGGAGCTTCGACCGCGAGGAATCCATCGCCTCGGAGTTCGCCCTCAGCGGTGAACGCAGCCTCAGCAACCTCACGCTGCTGCACGACAGCTACGACTGGCTGCTGGATCACGCCAGGCGGGTGAACATGGCCACCGCCGCCGGCATTTCCGAAGGCTTCGGCGTGGTGACCACGGTGGTCTATGCCCAGAGCGGCGTCAATGCCGGCGCCAAGAAACGCAACGCCCGGTTCTCCCTCGCCGGCAGCGCCAGCGGCCTGAACAGGTTGCTCGGCGAGGACGGCATCTCCGGCAAGGGCAACGCCAGCTTCATCGTCACCAGCGACAGCAGCGCGATCGAGTCGCACACCTTGCCGGCAAGAAGCGGCGAGGTGGCCAGCGAGCCGCTGCCCGTCGCCTATGGCTTCGCATCCTTCGCCGGCAGCAGGGTGCTGGTGCCCAACTGGATCCGCAAGATGGGTGTGTTGAGCCTGGTGGTCGACAGCAAGGCCTCGGCCTTCACCACCTACACCACCCGGGTCACCTTGTCGTACGAAACCCCCAATGGCCCGGTCGAAGACACCCGGACCATCGTCGGCGGCAGCTCCGCCAGCTTCAGCGATATCCCGCTGACAGCCACCCGGATGACACTCGTCGCCGAGTTCATCAACCTCGGCAAGAACACCCGCCAGGCGCTCACCTGGAACACGCCTGCCACCGAGTGGCTCGGCGGCACCCGGGTCGTCAACCTGACCGGTACCTGGCCGGGTGCGCCGCAGATGAAGGAAGTGGACGCCTGAGGTCAGGCGCCCGCAGCGCTGCGCAAGCGCCCTTCGATCCTGCGCTTGAGGCCACGCTGCTCGATACGCAGGCTGCAACCGCTGGCCTGGCTGGCCTTGCCCCAATCCTCGAGCAATTCCAGGCAGGAATGGTCGATGTAGGTCAGGTTGGCCAGCGGGACATGCAACGTGGTGCCGGGCGGCACGCTGTCGAGTACCTGGGTCAGGGCAGGGACCTTGAGGAAGGTCGCCGCCCCGCTCAGGCGCAGTTCCATGTGCCCGGGACGGTCGAGGTGGACCAGGTTGATCTTCAGCCGCGCGGCCTTGAGCGCCAGCTTCAGTAGCGTCAGGGCGAAACCCAGGAGTACACCGGTGAGCAGGTCGGTGAAGATGATCGCCAAGGCGGTGGCGGCATAGGTGAACATCGGCATGCGCCCGTAGCGGCCAAGGCCGCGCAACGCTTTGAAATCCACCAGCTTCACGCCGGTATAGACCAGCACGCCAGCCAGGCTCGCCACCGGAATCTGCTGCAAGACGCTGCTCAAGGCCACCACGAAGGCCAGCAGCCACACGCCATGGAAGATCGCCGACCAGCGTGTCTGCGCCCCGGCCTGGACGTTGGCCGAGCTGCGCACGATCACCCCGGTCATCGGCAGTGCGCCCAGCAAGCCACAGAGCATGTTGCCGATACCTTGCGCCGACAGTTCACGGTCGAAGTCCGAGCGCTGGCCGCTGTGCATGCGATCGACCGCGGCGGCGGACAGCAGGGTCTCGGCGCTGGCGATGAACGCCAGGGCCAGGGCGGCCACCAGCAGGGTCGGGTCGGCCAGCGCGAGCAAGTCGTGCGGGCGCAACCAGTCGATGGCCTCGGACAGGTCGGCCGGTACCTGCACCCGCTTCACCGGCAGCGCCAGCCACAGGCTGATGACCGTCATCGCCGCCACGCCGAGCAGGGCACCCGGCAAGAAACGCAGGCGCTGGGGCCGCCAGCGCTCCCAGCCCCACATCAGGGCGATGGTCCCCAGCCCCAGCGCACCGGCCTGCCAGCCGCTGCCGGCGCTCTCCAGGGGCAATGCCGAGGCCAGCGTGGCGGGAAAGCCCAGCAGGTTTTCGACGCCAGAGGGCTGCGGCGCGGTGTCGAACATCACATGCACCTGGGACAGCACGATCAGCACGCCGATACCGGCGAGCATGCCGTAGACCACGGCCGGCGCGGTGACGCGGAACCAGCAGCCCAGGCGCAAGCGCCCGGCCAGCAGTTGCAGCAACCCCGCCAGCAAGAGGATCGGCCCGAGCATGGCCATGCCATGCTGGCGCACCAGTTCGAACACCAGCACCGCCAGGCCGGCGGCCGGGCCGCTGACCTGCAGCGGCGAACCGGCCAGGAAACCGACCACGATGCCACCGATGATGCCAGTGATCAGCCCTTTGGCCGGCGGCATGCCCGAGGCGATCGCGATACCCATGCACAGGGGCAGGGCTACCAGGAAGACCACGACCGAGGCCAGCAATTCGCGCGGCAGGGCCGCTTTGATCTGTGTCTTGTTCACCATGAAGCTCCTTACTTTCAGTTGCACGGCCATTCCTCTGGCCGGGACACGGGGATCCCTGAATCGCGCGCAGGGGCGCGCCGCCAGCGAGGCCGGCAAGGTATCCAGGGAATTCAAGGCAGCCGATAACCGGACCACACCACGAGGGTGCGGCCGGCGATCAGGACGTCATGTAGAGGTGTTCGGGTCGCTTGAGGCGTGGAGCCTAGTAGCGGCCTCTCGGTGTAGCGCAGGGGATCGGTTCGCCTGCGGCTAGCGGCAGGAAGCTGTCGCTGGCGGCATCGTAGGCTTCGATCTGGCTGGTCTCGATGTCGTAGACCCAACCATGGATGTACAGCTGGCCAGCCGCCAGGCGAGAAGCGACCGAAGGGTGGGTGCGCAGGTGATGCAACTGGGCGATGACGTTTTCCTTGGTCAGCACCTGCATGCTTTCGTGCTCGCTGCCACAGGAGCAGTTGTCCTCGACCACCGTGCGCGCGACCTCGGCATGACGCAACCAGGCCTTGACCGTCGGCATCTTCTCCAGCGCGTGAGGGTTGAGCACCGCCCGCATGGCACCACAGTCGGAGTGGCCGCAGACGATGATGTGATGCACGCCCAAGGCCATCACCGCGTACTCGATGGCGGTGGACACGCCACCGTTCATCTGCCCGTAGGGCGGTACGACGTTGCCGACGTTACGGGTCACGAACAGATCGCCCGGCGAGCTCTGGGTGATCAGCTCAGGGACGATGCGCGAGTCGGCGCAGGTGATGAACATGGCGCGCGGCGTTTGTGCCGTGGCGAGCTTCTTGAACAGCTCCTGCTGCTCGGGAAAGACATCGTGATGAAACCGCAGGAAGCCGTCGACGATATGCTTCAGGGCAGCATCGGCGCTTTCGGCGGGTGCAGCCGGGACGGCCTTGGAGGGGTCCTTGACGGGCATGATTCATCCTCTTGACGGTTTGTAGGCAAATTCCATCTTACCGGTTAAAGATTCTGGCTATGCAGGGTTTAGATGACGCGCACAGGCCATTGATCACAGTCTCTGTGGACTGATTTCCTACGCTACCGGGGAAAACTTAACTGAAACTGAATTCGGAGGCTCTAGAACGGGCGTTCTAGCTGATACAGGCGGGTGCTCGATAATAGCAAAAAAACATCAATCGCCAATACCCATGAGCGAAAATAACAGCTGCCATTAGTGCGGCTGGGGATGGCATCAGAACAACTTCAGTTGCCCGTTCGGCGGGCAGAACGCCGTGCAATCCAGCGCCTGCGCCTCGCGGCCTGCGAACCCCAGCCGCCGCATGGCCTTGCCGAACCGCTGCGCCAGCAACTCGGCGAAAACGCCTTCCCCACGCATGCGTGTGCCGAACCGGCTGTCATACAGCTCGCCGCCCCGGCTCTGGCGGATCAGGCTGAGCACATGGGCGGCGCGCTGCGGGTAATGGTCGTGCAGCCATTGCTCGAACAACGGCGCCACCTCCAGCGGCAGGCGCAGCATCATGTAGGCCGCACTCTGCGCACCCGCTGCCTTCGCCGCCTCCAGCAGGTGCTCCAGCTCGCTGTCGTTGATCATCGGGATCATCGGCGAACACAGCACCCCCACCGGCACGCCCGCCTCGTGCAGGACCCGTATCGCCCGCAGCCGCGCCTTCGGTGCCGCGGCGCGGGGTTCGAGGATGCGCTTGAGTTCGTCATCGAGGGTGGTGAGGCTGATCATCACCCGCGCCAGCCGCTGGCTCGCCAGCTCCGCCAGCAGGTCCAGGTCGCGCAGCACCAATGCGCCCTTGGTGACGATGGTCACCGGATGGCGGAAACGCAGCAGCACTTCGAGCAGGCGCCGGGTCAGCTGCCGTTCGCGCTCGATGGGCTGGTAGGGGTCGGTGTTGGAACCCAGGTTGATCGGCGCGCAAACGTAGCCCGGCTTGCTCAATTGCTGCTCGAGCAATTCGGCCGCGTTGGTCTTGGCGATCAGCTTGGTCTCGAAGTCCAGGCCTGGGGAAAGGTCCCAGTAGGCATGGCTGGGGCGGGCGTAGCAGTAGATGCAGCCATGCTCGCAGCCCCGGTAGGGATTGATGGAGCGGTCGAAGGGCAGGTCCGGCGAGGTGTTGCGGGTGATGATGCTCTTGGCCGTCTCGATCCGCACCTCGGTACCCTGGGTGGGCGGGACTTCCTGGTACCAGCCATCGTCCTCCTTCACCGACTGGCTCGGGGCGAAGCGGTTGTGCGGGTTGCTGGCAGTGCCGCGTCCTCGCAAGGGTGCTGGGTTCATGATGGGACACCGAGATACTGTATCCATATACAGTATCTCGGAGTTAGTCGGGTTTCCAGTACCGTCAGGCGCCAGCCGTCGCCAGGTATCGCGCGCGGTAGGCCTCGTGCGACAACGGCCTGCCCAGGAAGGCCTCCAGCGAGGCGCTCATCGAACGCAAGGCACCCGGCGCCAGGATCTCCTCGCGCAACCGCTGCCCGAGCCTGGCGTCATCCACGCCTTGCGCCTCGAAACGCGCGAAGATATCCAACGCATGGACTTCGGCCCACAGGTAGCCGTAGTAGCTTGCGTCATAACCGGTCACCAGGTAGTCGAAGGCCTCCGGGTATCGTTCGTCATCCTGGCCAGGCAATACCATGACCCGGCTGCTCGCCAGCCCGGCGATTTTCCGTACGTCGATGGGGGTATCGGCAGCCCGGTGCAACAGGATGTCGAACAGCGCCAGGCGCAGGTCCTTGGCCAGGGTCGACAATTGCTGCTTGCGCTTCGCCCGCAGCCATCGCTCGACCTTCTCCAGCGAAGCCTGCCCGCCGTGCTCGAAATGCCTGGAGAGACATTGCAGGGTCTGAGGGCTCCAGCACCATTGCTCCAGCACCTTGCCCACGAACTCCGAGGCATCCCTGCCAAGGTGCTCGATCGAGTTCAGCCGCCGCTGGGCGTTGCCCATCAGCACCTGGTGCAGGCAGTGCCCGAACTCATGGAAGAGCTTGCACAGGTCAAGGTGGCCCAGCAGGGTCGGCTGGTCGTCTTCATGCCTGGGATAAGCACAGGACAGCGCTACGATCGGCAGCGTGGTCCCCGTTTCCGGGTCTTCGTGCCGGCTCCTCATTGGAAAGGCAAACGCCCAGTCCGGCTTGCCCGGGCGCGCGAAGGCATCGATGTAGATGTACCCCAGCGTGCTACCTGCCTGGGTGACCTTCCACAACTGGACGTCCGGATGCCACGCCACGTTGCCCTGGTCTTCCAGCGTGATGCCGAACAGCCGCGCCGCCCATGCCTGCAATGACGCGAGCACACCTGGCAAGGGGAAGTAGGCGAGCATGTCCTGCTCGGGGTCCTGCGCCTCGCGCTCATGCAGGCGGCTGGCAAGGTAGGCCTGGTCCCAAGGCTGCAACCTCCCCATACCTTGTGTTTCAGCCAGATGGACCAAGGCGATGGCCTGCTGTTTCAACGCCGGTCTGGCCTGCTCGGCCAGGGCACCGAGAAATGCCTCCACCTCATCCACCGTCTGGGCGGACTTGCTCTGCAGGCTCAACGCCATGGCATTCTCGAAGCCCAATAATTGGGCCTTTTCGTGCCTCAAGCGCACCAGCGCCTGGAGGACCTTCGCATTATCCCAGCCGGTCTTGGCGGCTTGGTCCGAGGCCAAGGTCGACCCTCTGCGGTAGACAGTCTCCCGAAGCGAACGATTGTCGGCATGCTGCAGCAGGGCGGTCACCGTGGTGTCGTCGAGCGTGACCAGCCAACCCTTGCGCCCATTTTCCGTGATGGCGGCCAGCGTTTCGTCTGGAACGTCATCGCTCATCGCCGTCCTCGCTTTATCCGCCAGGGTGACGAGGGTCTGTTCTGGAATACCGGCAAGTTCGCCTGGGTCAGTGATCAACAACACCCCGTCTTTCCTGGACGCGCTCAGGTTATCGAGGAAGGTATCCTCCAGTCCCCTGATGGCCTCCTGCGTCCGAACAAGCTGCTGGCGCTCGGGCTCCGGCAGGGCCGCACCGGCAAGCCTAAGTTCCTCCAGGATGCTGGCCAAGGTCGCTTTCTGCTCGGCGTCCAGGTCACCACGGGCCACCTGGGAATAGGCCTCGAGCAGCAACGGTGCATGGGCCTCTTTCTCATCCCGGTAGGCGCTCAGATGGGCATGGCAATCATTGACCGCTGCAGCCCAGCCGTCGTCCCGGTGGGCACAGGGAACAACCATCTTGAAACGGTCCTCGATACGCAGGTCGAGGCGCTCGATAGCCATGACCAGGTTGTCCCAGGTAGGGGAGGTGGCCGCAGAGGCAAGAATCGTCTGGAGTTCACGGCGGTTGTCTTCGGCGATCTGGCGAAAGGCAGGTTCGAGGTGCTCGACCTCCAGGCGGGTGTAGTCGAGCAGCTCGAAGGGTTGCAGCAGCGGGTTATCCTGGGCCATTTCTTGCTCCATCGAATGAAAAGGAGCGCGAGAGGCTATAGGGCTGACCCCGGGGTGCAGGGTTGAATATCTACCACCTGGCCGACGGAACACACCCAACAACGCCCCGATGTTGCGAACCGGGGCGTTGCAGACGTGTCACTCCGCTGGCTTCTTCAGCTTCGGATTGGGAAAGAACTGGACCGTCTGCACCTTGGCCGGCGCCTTGGGCGCCAGCTGGTTGACCCGGGTGCCGAGCTCCTTCGGAATCGACAGGCCTTGCTCGTTGAGGGTGTCGGAGAACCCGCAGGCCACGCACTCGCGGTGCGGTACGCCGTCCTCGTCCCACATCATCAGCTTGTCGGTCTCGCTGCAGGCCGGGCAAACCGCCCCGGCGATGAAGCGCTTCTTGGTCTTGTTCACACGTACCTCACTCATGCCGCCGCGTCCTCGCTCAGGCCACTATGGCGCAGCAACGCATCGATGGAAGGCTCGCGGCCACGGAAGTCGACGAACAGCACCATCGGCTCGCGGGAGCCGCCACGGGCCAGGATGGCTTCGCGGAAGGCACGGCCGGTCTCGGCATTGAGCACGCCTTCTTCCTCGAAGCGCGAGAAGGCATCGGCCGACAGCACCTCGGCCCACTTGTAGCTGTAGTAACCCGCCGCGTAGCCGCCGGCGAAGATGTGGGCGAAGCTGTTGGGGAAGCGGTTGTAGGCCGGCGGACGCATGACCGAGACCTCGTCGCGCACGTCTTCCAGCACCTGCAGCACGCTGCGGCCGTCGCCATGGTTGGCGTGCAGCTCGAAATCGAACAGCGAGAACTCCAGTTGGCGCACCATCATCATGCCCGACTGGAAGTTCTTCGCTGCCAGCATCTTGTCCAGCAGATCCTGGGGCAGCGGTTCGCCGGTCTCGTAGTGGCCGGAGATCAGCGCCAGGCCTTCGGGCTCCCAGCACCAGTTCTCCATGAACTGGCTCGGCAGTTCCACCGCATCCCAGGCCACACCGTTGATACCGGAAACACCGGCATGCTCGATGCGGGTCAGCAGGTGGTGCAGGCCATGGCCGAACTCGTGGAACAGCGTAGTGACCTCATCGTGGGTCAGCAGCGCCGGCTTGCCAGGCGCGGCCGGGGTGAAATTGCACACCAGGTTGGCCACCGGGCTCTGCAGCGTGCCCGCGGCAGTACGGCGACGGTCACGGGCGCCATCCATCCAGGCACCGCCGCGCTTGTTGGCGCGGGCGTACAGGTCGAAGAAGAAGCGGCCCACGTGCTGGCCGTTTTCCTTGATCTCGAACAGGCGCACGTCCGGGTGCCAGCTGTCGAAGCCCTTGAGCTCGGCGATCTCGATGCCGTACAGACGCTGGACGATGGCGAACAGGCCCGAGAGCACCTTGTCGATCGGGAAGTAGGCGCGCAGGGCTTCCTGCGACACGCTGTAGCGCTGCTCGCGCAGCTTCTCGCCGTAGTAGCCGGCGTCCCAGCTCTGCAGCTCGGCGCAACCCTGCTCGGCGGCGTAGGCCTTGAGCTGCTCCAGATCCTGGGCGGCGAATGGCTTGCTGCGCTTGGCCAGGTCGCGCAGGAAGCTGAGCACCTGGTCGCTGGACTCGGCCATCTTGGTCGCCAGGCTCAGTTCGGCGTAGTTCCGGTAGCCCAGCAGCTCGGCCAGTTCCTGGCGCAGGTCGAGGATCTCGCTCATCACCGGGCCGTTGTCGAACTGGCCGGCGTTCGGGCCCTGGTCGGAGGCACGGGTGCAATACGCGGCATAGAGTTCTTCACGCAGAGCACGGTCGGCAGCGTAGGTCATCACGGCGTAGTAGCTGGGGAACTCCAGGGTGATCAGCCAGCCGTCGAGGCCCTTGGCCTGGGCGGCGGCGGCCATCTGCGCCTTGGCCGACTCGGTCAGCCCGGCGAGCACGGCCTCGTCGGTGACGTGCTTGGTCCAGGCCTGGGTGGCGTCCAGCAACTGGTTGGAAAAGCGGCTGCCCAGCTCGCTGAGGCGGCTCTGCACTTCGGCGTAGCGCTGCTGCTTGTCGGCCGGCAGGTCGATACCCGACAGACGGAAGTCACGCAGGGCGTGCTCGATGATGGTCTTCTGCGCGGCATCGAAACCTGCGGCTTGCGGGCTGTTGGCCAGCGCTTCATAGGCCTCGAACAGCGCACGGTTCTGCCCAAGCTCGGTGGAGTAGGCGCTCAGGGCCGGCAGGCAAGACTCGTAGGCCTCGCGCAGCGCCTTGCTGTTGCACACCGCATTGAGGTGGCTGACCGGGCTCCAGGCCGCGCCCAGGCGGTCGTTGAGTTCGTCCATCGCCAGCACCAGGCCGGCCCAGGTAGGGTGCTGGCCCTGCTTTTCGAGGATCTCGGCGATGGCTTTGCGGTTGTCGGCCAGGATCTCTTCGATCGCCGGTTGCACATGTTCGGCACGGATCGCCGAGAAGGGCGGCAGATCGTAGGACTGCAGAAGCGGGTTGTTCGCACTCACGGTTTGGATACCTTGGCAGGAGAAACACGCGCCCATCTTAATTACAATCGACGCCGACCGCAGCAGGCAGCCCGCCTATCGGCATTCAAGAGAGGCGCTATCATGGCCATCCGAACATTCCAGCAGCACACTCCGAACCTTGGGCCACGGGCTTTCGTCGACCGCTCGGCGGTGGTGCTGGGCGACGTGGAGATCGGCGAGGACAGCTCGGTCTGGCCGCTGACCGTGATCCGCGGCGACATGCACCGTATCCGCATCGGTGCGCGCACCAGCGTGCAGGATGGCAGCGTGCTGCACATCACCCATGCCGGCCCGTTCAACCCGGACGGCTTCCCCTTGCTGATCGGCGATGAGGTGACCATCGGGCACAAGGTCATGCTGCACGGCTGTACCCTGGGCAACCGGATCCTGGTCGGCATGGGCAGCACCATCATGGACGGCGCCATCGTCGAGGACGAGGTGATCATCGGCGCCGGCAGCCTGGTGCCGCCCGGCAAGCGCCTGGAAAGCGGCTACCTGTACGTGGGCAGCCCGGTGAAGCAGGCCCGGCCGCTGACCGACAAGGAGCGCGCCTTCTTCCCCTACAGCGCCGCCAACTACGTCAAGCTCAAGGACCAACACCTGGCCGAAGGCTACGACCGCCCCGAATGATCCCTGTGGGGCTTGCCCCCGAACACCTGAGTGGACAGCAGCGCATGCACCAGCAGAACATCCTTTTCGACCTCGACGGCACCCTGACCGACCCGCGCCTGGGCATCACCCGCTCGATCCAGTACGCCCTGGCCAAGCTGGGTATCGACGAGCCGGACCTGGCGCGGCTCGAGCACTTCATCGGCCCACCCTTGCTGCAGGCCTTCATGCAGTTCTACGACTTCGACGAGGCCAAGGCCTGGGAGGCGGTGAACTTCTACCGCGAGCGCTTTCGCGTCACCGGCCTGTACGAAAACCTGGTGTTCGAAGGCGTGCCGGCGCTGCTCGAAACCCTCAATGGCCAGGGCCGGACCCTGTACATCGCCACCTCCAAGCCGTGGGAGTTCGCCCGCGAGATCGCCCGGCACTTCGCCTTCGATCATCACTTCAAGGTGATCTACGGCAGCGAGTTGGACGGTACCCGCACCAATAAGGTCGAGCTGATCCGCCACCTGCTCGACGAAGAAGGCCTGGACCCGGCGCAGACGTTAATGATCGGCGATCGCAAGCACGACCTGATCGGAGCCCGTAGCAACGGGTTGCAGGCGGTGGCGGTGGGGTATGGCTTCGGCAGCCGGGAGGAGTTGATGGCAGAAGCGCCGGCGTTCCATTTCGACACCCTGGCGCAGATGCACCAGGCGTTCATCGGCGACTGAACGCCATGACCAGGGGCTGCTTTGCAGCGGCCCCCCCGGTCACCGTCCCCCCGACAATCTGGCCAACTCAGCCTTGCGCACCTCGGCCGGCATCCGCCCCAGCGCCTCGACCCGCGCATAGAACCGGCTCCAATCCCCCCGCACCTGCTCGAACAACGCCGCGAACCCCGCCACCCACTGGTCGTACAGCCCGAACGGCAACAGCTTGGCATTGTTCATCGGCCCGTACATCCAGGCGTCATACCGCCGGTCACCGCCCCACTGGCCATCCCGCAGCACCCGGTACTCTGCGCGCAGGCGCTCGAACTCCGCCTGCTTGGCCGCCCGCTTGCCCGCATCGTCCAGGGGGCCGGCATAGATCGCCTGGAGCCTTTCACGGCAGGCCAGCACCAGCCGGATGAACTGCTCCCGCTGGCGCACGGCGCTCTTCTGAATCGCTGGAAGCCCACGCGCCACGCGCCATTGCCGCGATCCTTCCTGCTCGACGAAGGTGGCGAAGGACTCGTTGAACGCCGTGTCGTCCTTCACATAGAAACGCTGGTGCGCCAGCTCGTGGAAGATCAGCGCGGCCAGGCGCTCGTCGTCCCAGCTGGCCATCGACGACAGGATCGGGTCGTCGAACCAACCCAATGTGGAATAGGCCTCCACGCCCCCCACATAGACGTCCATGCCCGCCTGCCGCATCAAGGCCGCCGCGCCCCGGGCAGCCCCTTGGCGGTAGTAGCCCCGGTAGGCTACGCAGCCGGCGATCGGGAAGCAGTGGGTCACCGGCTGCAACGACAACTCGGGCGTGGCGAACAGGTTCCACACCACGAAAGGCCGGCCCAGGTCGGCGTAGACCCGATAGCTACGGTTGTCGGGCAGCTTCAGTTGCTCGCTGGCGAACGCCCGGGCCTGTTCGGCATGCAGCAGGCGCTGGCGCAGTCGAGGGGACGTGGCCGGGTCCTGCAGCACACGCTCGACCGGCTGGCGGGCGCGCAACAGTTGCCACTGCCCTTGGGCCAGTTGGCCGTAATAGCCGACGCTGGCGCAACCGTTCAGCAGAAGGGCCGCCAACAGGGGAACCAAAACAGGGAAAAAGCGGTCGAGTGCCCCAGGGCTTGAGCGCAAGAAAAGAAAAAGTCTGAACATCGGGGCAGTCTGTCTCGCTCACGGCCGGTGCGTTCCAAGACTATCTCGCCAGGGGGGAGTTTCGCCATGCGTCCATTGTTTGCCGTCGGCACGCTCATGCTGCTGTCCGCGTGTTCCACCTTGCCGGACCCAGACCCGAACCAGGCCTGGATCGACCTGGCCCCGCATGACGACACCTCGCTGCACGCCGTCCAGGTGGACGAGCGTGACTGGGCCGATACCCGCTATTTCGAAGTGCCGCCTGGCCACCATGAGCTCACCGTGCGCTATCAGTTCGCCGTGACCCCGAGCAACATCGGCCCGGTGGACGAACCCCTGTGGCGCGATTGCCAGCTCAACCTGACGTTCAAGGACTTCGGCGCCGGCCAGCGCTATCGCCTGCAAGCGGGCAGCATTGGCTTTCGCCCCTGGATCAAGCTCTACGACCAGCAGCAGAAGCTGGTGGGACAAGGGCTGCCAGCAGGCTGCCAACGCACCTGAAAGGCATGCTCGACGTGACATGGCGCATGGCTGGGGACCGCGCGCGGCGCTATGCTTGTAGCTTGTAAACCGCAAGCGGGAGTCTCGCCATGCGCCAGCCCATGATGCTGATCGCCCTCAGTGCACTGGGGGCCTGCGCCAGCCCCTTGCCGCCCGTCGACCCCAAGCAAGCCTGGATCGACCTCTACACCATCACCCCCGGCAGGACCATCATGGCAGACCGCCTGGACGGCAAGCGCCTCGATGATGGCCGCTATTTCCAGGTCACCCCTGGCCGGCACGAGCTGGTAGTGCGCTTCGACTACGAAGTGTATGCGGGCGGCTTCACGACAGACCCGACCGAACGCACCTGCTACCTGACCGTGCGCTACGACGGCTTCAAGGCCGGAGAGCGCTACCGCCTGGAGGCACGGGCCCCGGTGATGCAACCGCAGGTGCTGCTGTTCGACGCCAGCCGCAAGGTGGTGGTGAACGAGCCCAGCGAAGTGTTCTGCATCCCCTGACGACGGGGCTGCCTTGCAGCCCATCGCCGGCAAGCCGGCTCCCACAGGGTACCTGTTGTGCTTTCGGTCGTTCTCGCAGCCCGAAGGGTTGGGGTAACCGCCCACAGCACACTCTGCGTACCGCAGATGTGTGAGCACCACTGGCACCCTGTGGGGGCTTGCCGGCGATGGAGCGCGAAGCGGCCCCAAGTAGCCCGTGTCAGCGGTCGTTCTTCTGGTAGATGATCTTCTTGGTACCCCCATCGCAACTGCCGACGATCATGTTCTGGTCGCGGACCTCGCTGTTGGGCACGATCTCCAGGGTATAGGACGTCACGCCGGCGGCCTGGATCTTCGCTTCGATCTCGGCCTTGAGCTCCTCGCACGGCTTGGGCGCGGCCCATGCGGTCGTGCCCAGCAGGCAAGCCAGCACGACGGTTGCAACGCGGATCATGGAACGGCTCCTGAAAAGGCAGTCGGGCTGCCAACGCTGGTTAGACTACAGGAAACCGTCCCCGTTGCGCCGCTAGGAGAGCAGGGTGGCGTCCAGGCTGATCTTCGCGTTCAACACCTTGGAAACCGGGCAGCCGGCCTTGGCCTTGTTGGCGATCTCCTGGAACTGCGCGTCGCTGGCCCCAGGCACCTTGGCCTTGAGGGTCAGGTGCACGGCTGTGATAGCGAAGCCGTCTGGCTGCTTGTCGAGGCTGACCTCGGCGATGGTATCGATACGCTCCGGGGTCAGCCCCGCCTCGCCCAGCATCATCGACAGGGCCATGGAAAAGCAGCCGGCATGGGCCGCCCCGATCAGTTCCTCCGGATTGGTGCCGGGCGAGCCTTCGAAACGGGTGTTGAAACCATACGGGTTCTGCTTGAGCGCACCGCTCTCGGTGGACAACAAGCCCTTGCCGTCCTTCAGACCGCCTTGCCAGATCGCCGATGCTGTCTTTTTCATGATTGCCTCCTGGTCATGAGGTAGGTATGCCTATGGGTTCAGAGGCCAACACCCTCCGGCAAGTTCAGATCGGTCCCACACCTGGCATTGAATCTGCCGGATATGCCCATACAGAGTCGAAAAGGCCTCTGGCCAACCACTGCTGCGGAGGCTCCGATGACGCACCTGCGTGACCTGAAGATTTCCACCCTCGACCTGGTACCGGTGCGCGCCGATACAGGCCCGGCGCAGTCGCTACGCAACGCCCTGGACCTGGCACGCCATGTCGAGCGCTTCGGCTACCACCGCTTCTGGGTCGCCGAGCACCACAACATGGACGGCATCGCCAGTTCCGCCACCGCCGTGCTGATCGGCTACCTGGCCAACGGCACCTCGACCATCCGCCTCGGGGCCGGCGGCGTGATGCTGCCCAACCACGCACCCCTGGTGATCGCCGAACAATTCGGCACCCTGGCCAGCCTGTACCCGGGGCGTATCGACCTGGGCCTGGGGCGTGCGCCAGGCGCCGACCAGATGACTGCCCGCGCCCTGCGCCGCGAGCGCTCCGGCAGCGCCGACGACTTCCCCGACGACGTGGAAGAGCTGGTGCGCTACCTGGGCCCGCGCACCCCGGAGCAGAAGGTCATCGCCGTGCCCGGCCACGGCACCGAGGTGCCCATCTGGCTGCTCGGCTCCAGCCTGTTCAGCGCCCAGTTGGCCGGCATGCGCGGCTTGCCCTACGCCTTCGCCTCGCACTTCGCGCCGCGCTACCTGCACGAGGCGATCCGCATCTACCGCGATCACTTCCAGCCCTCGGCCGTGCTGGACAAGCCCTACGTGATGCTCGGCGTGCCCATGGTGGTGGCCGAAACCGACGAAAAGGCCGAATACCTGGCCACCTCGGTGTACCAACGCATCCTCGCGCTGATTCGCGGGCAGAGCCTGATGCAGCGCCCACCAGTGCCGAGCATGGACGGCCTGTGGCTGCCCCACGAACGCGACGCGGTGGGCAGTTTCCTGGGCCTGGCGATGATCGGCAGCCCACAGAAAGTGCGGGCCAAGGTGGAGGTGTTGCTGGAACAGACCGCAGCGGATGAGCTGATCTTCACCTGCGACCTGTTCGAGCATGCGGACCGGGTACGGTCATATGAGCTGATGGCGCAGGCGCTGAAAGCCGAGTGAGGGTAGGGGCAAGCCCGCTCCCACAGCGGCCTGGGCCGCTCTTGAAATCGGCGCCAAGCCTGTGGGAGCCGGCATGCCGGCGATGGGCTGTAAAGCAGCCCTGCTCACTCACGGCGGTAGATGATTTCCTTGGTCCCGCCCTCGCAGCTGCCGATCACCTTGCCACCGCCAGCGCCCTTGTCGACGATCTCCAGCACATAGCCGGTGACGCCCTTGGCCTGGAGCTTGGCATCGATCTCGGCCTTGAGTTCTTCGCACGGCTTGCCCACGGCCAGCGCACTGCCGGCCAGTGCCATCAGGCACACCACCCCTAGCAGTCTGTTCATCGATCGCTTTTCCTTGTTCAGACCCACAGCGTAAAGGGCGCCAATCCACGACTGGCACCCTGGAAGACGCTTCACCCATCGCCCCGGGACACGCCATCCCGGCGCTGTTTTCAGCTATTGGCGATGCGGAAGCCCACCTTCAACGTGACCTGGAAATGCGCGGCCTGGTTGTCGCGGATGTGCCCGCGGGTATCGATCACCTCGAACCACTCCAGGTGCTTGATGCTCTTGCCGGCTTCGGCCAGGGCATTGTTGATCGCCTCTTCGATGCTGGTGGTCGAGGAACCGACCAGCTCGATCTTCTTGTAGGTGTGATGATCGGACATGAGCACTCTCCTTGGATGTCTGAGATTGAGCCTAGCAGCGCAGGCCCGGTTTACCTGCGAGCAATCGCCAACGACGAAAGTTCGATCGCACTTTCGCCATGCCGCGCAGTCGCAACCCTTACCACCCCTACCCAGCGAAGGAGAGTCGACATGGCCCGCAATGCGTTGCGCAAAACATCCCTGGAAAGCATGGAAGCCGAGATCGAAAGCCTGCTCAAGACCCTGGAAAACCTCAAGCACGACGCCTCGGAGGAGTCGCAGAAAAGCATGAAGGCCATCCGCAGCAATGCCGAGAATGCCCTCAAGCATTCGCGCAGCCTGCTCAGCGATGCCTACGAGGAAGTGAAGACCCGCACCCGGCAGACCGGCCTTGCGACCCGCGACTACGCCCAGGAACATCCCTGGACCACCGCCGGGGTCGCCATCGGCGCCCTCGGCCTGCTGGCCGCCTGGCTGATGTGCAAGCGCAACTAGGCGGTTTGCCGCTCCAACTCGTTGCGCAGCCATTGCGCCAACTGCCCGGCGCGCCCGTCCGCGGCGCGCCGGGGCACCCACAGCGCCAGCGCCGCGCGGGTGGGGGAGAAGCCCCAGGGCGCGCTCAAACGCCCGGCGCGCAGGTCGTCCGCCACCAGCGGCTGTGGCGCGATGGCCACGCCCAGCCCGGCGACTGCAGCTTCCAACAGGTAATACAGGTGCTCGAACGCCTGGCCGAACGTCAACGCGGCAGGCTCCAGCCCTTGCGAGGCGGCCCATGTCGGCCACGCCTGGGGGCGCGAGGTGGTGTGCAGCAAAGGCTCGTCCAGCAAGGCCCTTGCCGGTGCGTGGCGCAACCGTTCGAAGCCGCTGTACAAGGGGCTCAGCACCGGCCCGATGCGCTCCTCGGCCAGTACATGGACGTGCATGTCCGCAGGCCACGGCGGCTCGGCATAGACCAGCAGCGCATCCAGCCCAGGACGGCGCGGGTCGAGGTCGCCTTCGCCTGCCGAGAGGTGCAGGCGCAGTTCCGGCAGGTCTGCCTGGAGCCGTCCGAGCCGTGGGATGAACCAGCGTGCCAGCAGGCTGCCCGAGCAACCGAGGACGAAGGGGGCCTCGCCGACATCGCGGCTGAGTTCCACGCAGACCCCGCGCAAGCGGTCGAACGCCTCGCCACTGGCATCGCGCAGGCGAATCCCGGCATCTGTGAGTTTGATGCCGCGCCCATCCTTGACGAACAGGGCCACGCCCAGGTGCTCCTCGAGCACCTTGATCTGCCGACTGACAGCCCCATGGGTGACATGCAACGCTTCGGCCGCCAGGCTGACGCTGTTCAGCCGGGCAGTCGCCTCGAAGGCTCGCAGGGCATTGAGGGGCGGAAGGTCCTGGCGCATGACGTGTGAGTTTTCCTGACAGGTTGGCGCAATCTTATCGGTTTTCAGCCGGGCATGTCGTGGGTAGAGTAAAGCCCATCAACCACAAATCACGCCCTGGAGCGCCCATGACCCAGACCCAATACCGCGCCGGCCCCGATGCCAACGGCCTGTTCGGCTCGTTCGGCGGCCGCTACGTGGCCGAGACCCTGATGCCGCTGGTGCTGGACCTGGCCCGCGAGTACGAAGCGGCCAAGGCCGACCCCAAGTTCCTCGAAGAGCTGGCCTACTTCCAGCGCGACTACATCGGCCGCCCCAACCCGCTGTACTTCGCCGAGCGCCTGACCGAGCACTGCGGCGGCGCGAAGATCTTCTTCAAGCGCGAAGAACTCAACCACACCGGCGCGCACAAGGTGAACAACTGCATCGGCCAGGTCCTGCTGGCCAAGCGCATGGGCAAGAAGCGCCTGATCGCCGAGACCGGCGCCGGCATGCACGGCGTGGCCACTGCCACCGTGGCCGCGCGCTTCGGCCTGCCCTGCGTGATCTACATGGGCGCCACCGACATCGAGCGTCAGCAGGCCAACGTGTTCCGCATGAAGCTGCTGGGCGCCGAGATCGTCCCGGTCACCGCTGGCACCGGCACCCTCAAGGACGCCATGAACGAGGCCCTGCGCGACTGGGTCACCAACGTCGAGGACACCTTCTACCTGATCGGCACCGTGGCCGGCCCGCACCCGTACCCGGCGATGGTCCGCGACTTCCAGTCGATCATCGGCAAGGAAACCCGTGCCCAGTTGCAAGAGAAGGAAGGCCGCCTGCCCGACAGCCTGATCGCCTGCGTCGGCGGCGGCTCCAACGCCATGGGCCTGTTCCATGACTTCCTCGACGATGCCAGCGTGCAGATCATCGGCGTCGAGGCCGGTGGCCACGGCGTGCATACCGACAAGCATGCCGCCAGCCTCAACGGTGGCGTCCCGGGCGTGCTGCACGGCAACCGCACCTACCTGCTGCAGGACGAGGACGGCCAGATCACCGACGCCCACTCGATCTCCGCCGGCCTGGACTACCCCGGCATCGGCCCGGAGCACGCCTACCTGCACGAAGTGAAGCGCGTCGAGTACGTCAGCATCACCGACGACGAAGCCCTCGACGCCTTCCATGCCACCTGCCGCCTGGAAGGCATCATCCCGGCCCTGGAGAGCTCCCATGCCCTGGCCGAGGCGATCAAGCGCGCACCGAACCTGCCCAAGGACCACCTGATGGTCGTGTGCCTGTCGGGCCGCGGCGACAAGGACATGCAAACCGTGATGAACCACATGGCCGCCCAGGAGAAACAGGCATGAGCCGTCTTGAACAACGCTTCGCCGAGCTGAAGGCCGAGGGCCGCTCCGCGCTGGTCACCTTCATCACCGCTGGCGACCCGGGCTACGACGCCTCCCTGGCGATCCTCAAGGGCCTGCCAGAAGCCGGTGCCGACGTGATCGAACTGGGCATGCCGTTCACCGACCCGATGGCCGACGGCGTGGCCATCCAGCTCGCCACCCTGCGCGCCCTGGAAGCCGGCCAGACCCTGGCGAAAACCTTGCAGATGGTCCGCGAGTTCCGCACAGGCAACCAGGCCACGCCGATCGTGCTGATGGGCTACTACAACCCGATCCACCGCTTTGGCGTGGAGAAGTTCGTGGCAGAGGCCAAGGACGCTGGCGTCGATGGCCTGATCATCGTCGACCTGCCGCCCGAGCACGACGCCGAGCTGGCCACCCCGGCCCAGGTCGCGGGCATCGACTTCATCCGCCTGACCACCCCGACCACCGACGACGCCCGCCTGCCGCGCGTGCTGGAGCGCAGCTCCGGCTTCGTCTACTACGTCTCGGTGGCAGGTGTGACGGGTGCAGGTTCGGCGACCACCGAACACGTCAACGAGGCGATCGCCCGCCTGCGCCGCCATACCGACCTGCCGATCAGCGTCGGCTTCGGCATCCGCACGCCGGAGCAGGCCGCAGCCATCGCCAGGTTGTCCGATGGCGTAGTGGTAGGGTCGGCGCTGGTCGACAAGATCGCCCAGGCAAACGATGCCGACCAGGCCGTGAAAGACGTATTGGGCCTGTGCGCCCAACTGGCCGAAGGCGTGCGCTCGGCCCGAACCTGAGCTTCGCGGCCCATCGCCGGCTTGCCGGCGATGGGCTGCAAAGCAGCCCCTGGCCCTCAAGTGAAGATCGACAGATCCAACGGCCGCACCGCCCCCATCCAGATCGCATGGTCCCGGTGATCCGCCAGCTCATCCCCGGTCAGAGGATGCAGGAACACCACCAACCCCCGCCGATGCAGCGCCAGCCAAGGCAGCACCACGCCGATCACCTCCGGCCCGAAGGCCAGTTGGCAGCTCCAGTCCGGGTGCGGCCCGACCGGTTTCTGGTGCATGCGCCCCATGGTCACAGGGAACAGTTGCGACGCTTGCTCACACAGCTCCCGGGCCTGGGCCAGGGTGCTGGCGTCGTAGTACACGTGGGCGTGATACCCCTTGATTCTCTGCACGATAACTCCTGAATAACAACGAACCCGGCGCATGGCGCGCAGTCCAACGATCACCCGACCCGCAAAGGGAGCGATCCGGTGAAGAATGCCGAAACCCCAGTGTTCAAGCTGGCCCTGTTCGGCGCCGAAAGCAGCCTGGGCAGCGCCCTGGCCGTCGAGCTGCTGTCGCGCCAGCACGAAGTCATCGCGGTGGTCGATGACCTCAACCGCCAGGCACCGCGCCCCGGCCTGCACTTCAAGATAGGCGGGCTGGGCAATGCCCACCAGGCCGAGCAGAGCGTCGCCGGCGCTTCGGCGGTGATCGCCCTGGTGTCGGCCCTCGCGCCCGGCGACCTGCCGGCCCAACGGCAGATGACCGAGGCCCTGGTGGCCGGCCTGTCACGCACGACTATACGCCGCCTGCTACTGGTGGGCGATTTCGATGTGCTGGACGAGCCAGCAAAGCATAGCGACGAGCAACGTGAGTGCGTCGACCAGATCGTCGACCTGCTGCAACGCAGCACGCTACGCTGGACGCTGGTCAATGCGCCGGAGGAAGTGCCTGGGCTGGGGATCGAACATTTTCGCCATACCGAGGGCACGCTGGAGCCTGGGCTGGCCGGGCCTTTGCTGCGATTGGCGCGGATCGCGGCGGGGATGGTCGATGCCCTGGAGCTGAACTTGCACCAGGGTGAGCATCTCAACTTCGTCCCCTAGTGCGCTGGGGCCGCTTCGCGCCCCAGGATCGAAACCCACCGCCCAATTATCTGGCTAAAACATAACCCCAGCTAATCCCAGCCATTGCCCACCATGGGCTTTACCCCTGATACCCACGGCTTCATCCTCGTTCGCAAGCGGTTCCCATAACCTTCAACGATGGAAGCCAACCATGAAGCGCCCTAACATCCTGTTCATCATGGCCGACCAGATGGCCGCGCCCATGCTGCCGATCTACAACCCGTCCCCCATCAAGATGCCGCACCTGGTCCGGCTGGCCGAGCGAGCGGTGGTGTTCGACGCCGCCTACTGCAACAGCCCCCTGTGCGCACCCTCGCGCTTCACCCTGGTCAGCGGCCAGTTGCCCAGCCGCATCGGCGCCTACGACAACGCCGCCGACTTTCCGGCCGACATCCCCACCTACGCCCATTACCTGCGCCGCCTCGGCTACCGCACCGCGCTGTCCGGCAAGATGCACTTCTGCGGCCCGGACCAGTTGCACGGCTACGAGGAACGCCTGACCAGCGACATCTACCCGGCCGACTACGGCTGGGCGGTGAACTGGGACGCCCCCGACGAACGCCCGAGCTGGTACCACAACATGTCCTCGGTGCTGCAGGCCGGGCCGTGCGTGCGCACCAACCAGCTGGACTTCGACGAGGAGGTGGTGTTCAAGGCCCGCCAATACCTCTACGACCATGTCCGCGAGAGCGATGGCCGGCCGTTCTGCCTGACCGTCTCCATGACCCACCCTCACGATCCGTACACCATTCCCCGGCACTACTGGGATCTCTACGAGGCTGTGGATATCCCCATGCCCCGCGACACCCTCGCCCAGCACGCGCAAGACCCACATTCGCAACGCCTGCTCAAGGTCTACGACCTGTGGGACAAGCCGCTGCCCGAACACAAGATCCGCGACGCCCGCCGCGCCTACTTCGGCGCCTGCAGCTACATCGACGACAACATCGGCAAGTTGCTGCAAACCCTGGAGGAATGCGACCTGGCCGACGACACCCTGATCGTGTTCTCCGGCGACCACGGCGACATGCTCGGCGAGCGCGGGCTCTGGTACAAGATGCACTGGTTCGAGATGTCGGCGCGGGTGCCGCTGCTGGTCCACGCGCCCAAACGCTTCGCCCCGGCGCGGGTCGGCGCCGCGGTGTCCACCTGCGACCTGCTGCCGACCCTGGTGGAGCTGGCCGGCGGCCAGGTCGACACCAGCCTGCATTTGGACGGCCGCTCGCTGCTCAGCCACCTGCAAGGGCAGGGCGGGCATGACGAGGTGATCGGCGAGTACATGGCCGAAGGCACGGTCGGCCCGCTGTTGATGATCCGCCGCGGCCCGTACAAATTCGTGTACAGCGAGGACGACCCTTGCCTACTCTATGACCTGAGCCGCGACCCGCACGAGCGGGAGAACCTCACCGGCAGCCCGGATCACCAGGCGCTGCTGCAGGCATTTGTCGATGAAGCCCGGCAACGCTGGGACCTTCCCCACCTGCGCCAGCAGGTGCTGGCCAGCCAGCGCCGCCGCCGCCTGGTGGCCGAGGCCCTGGCCATCGGCAAGCTGAAAAGCTGGGACCACCAACCGTTGGTGGACGCCAGCCAACAGTACATGCGCAACCACATCGATCTCGACGACCTCGAGCGCAAGGCACGTTATCCACAGCCCGCACCCCTGGATTGAGTAGAGAGGCCGCCATGAATAGATTCTCCACCGCCGTGATCGCCCTGGCCCTTGGCCTGGGTGCGGTCACGGCCCACGCCGACAGTGACACGCAATGCAGCACCGTGAAGATGGCCGACCCCGGCTGGAGCGACATCGCCTCCACCAACGCCATCGCCCGCCTGCTGCTGGAGAGCCTGGGCTACCAGGTGAAGATCGACAACCTGGCCGTGCCGATCATCTATGGCGGCCTCAAGGATGGCCGGGTGGATGCCTTCCTCGGCAACTGGATGCCGGCGCAACAGGGCTTCCATGACAAGTTCATCGCCAGCGGCGACGTCCAGCGCCTGGCGCGCAACCTCGAAGGCACCGAGTTCACCCTGGCAGTGCCGGACTACGTGTGGAACGCCGGCGTGAAGGACTTCTCCGACTTGCGCAAATACGCCGACCGTTTCGACAAGAAGCTCTATGGCATCGGCTCCGGCGCCCCCGCCAACCTGTCGCTCAAGCAGATCATCGACAAGAACGAATTCGACCTCGGCCAGTGGAAGCTGGTGGAGTCCAGCGAACAGGCCATGCTCGCCCAGGTGCAGCGGGCCACGCAGAAGCAGCAGTTCATCACCTTCCTCGGTTGGACGCCGCACCCGATGAACGTGAAGCTGAAGATGCACTACCTGAGCGGCGGGGAGAAATGGTTCGGCGGCAAGGGTGACGTATACACCCTGGTACGCAACGGTTATCCACAGGCGTGCCCGAACGCCGCGAAACTGCTGGGGAACCTGACGTTCACGCTGGACATGGAAAACGCCATCATGGCGCAGGTCGTGGACAAGAAAGTCAGTTTCGACGAGGCGGCCAAAGGCTGGGTCAAGGCGCACCCGCAGTTGCTGGAGGGCTGGCTTGCCGGGGTGACCACCAGGCAGGGCGGGGATGCCCTGGCGGCGGTGAAGGCCAAGTTGTGAGCATCGCCTGTTAAGCTGTCGGGGCCGTGCTGCGGCCCTTTCGCGACACAAGGCCGCTCCCACATGCGCGATCCCTGTGGGAGCGGCCTTATCGAGGGCACAGCCCTCGCCTGCGATCTCGAATGCTGACCGGATACCAGGAACAACGCATGCCCCGCCTCCATCTCCTGCTGCCTTTTCTCACCTGGCTACCACGCCAATCGGGCCGCAGCCTGCGCCAGGACCTGCTGGTCGGTCTGAGCGGCGCCATCCTCGCCCTGCCGCAATCGATCGCCTACGCCCTGATCGCCGGCCTGCCCGCCGAATACGGCCTGTACGCAGCCATCGTGCCGGTGCTGGTGGCCTGCCTGTGGGGCTCGTCCTGGCACCTGATCTGCGGGCCGACCGCGGCCATTTCCATCGTCCTCTACGCCAGCATCAGCCCGCTGGCGGTCGCCGGCAGCGACGACTACGTCACCCTGGTACTGCTGCTGACCTTCCTCGGCGGCGTGTTCCAACTGCTGCTCGGCCTGCTGCGCTTCGGCGCGCTGGTCAACTTCGTCTCCCATTCCGTGGTGATCGGCTTCACCCTCGGCGCGGCGGTGGTGATCGCCCTCGGCCAACTGCCGAACCTGCTGGGCATGGACCTGCCAAGCCAGGCCACGGCATTGAAGACGGTGCAGGACCTGGCCAGCCATGCCGGCGAGGTGGACCTGCCCTCCCTGGCACTGGGCCTGCTCACCGTACTGATCGGGATCACCCTCAAGCTCTGGCGCCCACGCTGGCCCAGCCTGTTGATAAGCCTGGTGATCGTCAGCCTGCTGGCCTGGCTGCTGCCCGGCCTCTTCGGCCATGTACCGCGCGTGCCGGCCTTCGTCGGCCAACTGCCGCCGCTGAGCCCCCTGCCGCTGCTGGACCTGGAACTGATCCTGCGCCTGCTGCCCAGCGCCGTGGCGGTGGGCATGCTCGGGCTGGTCACCAGCCTGTCGATCGCCCGCTCCTTGTCGGCGCGCTCCGAGCAGTTGATCGATGCCAACCAGGAGATCCGCGCCCAGGGCCTGTCGAACATGGTCGGCGCATTGTTCTCCGGTTACCTGTCGTCCGGCTCCTTCACCCGCTCGGGGCTGAGCTACGACGCAGGCGCCCGCTCGCCGCTGGCCGGGGTGTTCTCGGCGCTGTGGGTGGCGCTGTTCGCCGTGGCGGGTGCCGGGTTGATCGCCCACCTGCCGATCCCGGCCATGGCCGGCAGCATCCTGCTGATCTGCTGGGGGCTGGTGGATCACCGGGCGATCCGCGCGCTATTTCGCGTCAGCCGCTCGGAGTTCCTGGTGATGGCGCTGACCGCCGCCGCCACGCTGCTGCTGGAGTTGCAGACGGCGATCTATGCCGGGGTGCTGGCCTCGCTGTTCTTCTACCTCAAGCGCACCTCGCGGCCACGGGTACAGCAGAGCCGGGAAGGGGAGGCCGATGTGCTGCGGGTCGGCGGCTCGATCTTCTTCGGCGCCGCGCATTACCTGCAGGTGCGCCTGCAGCGTTGCCAGGGGCCGCACGTGGTGATCGATGCGCGGCAGATCAACTTCATCGACTATTCAGGGGTGGACATGCTGCACCGCGAAGCCAGGCGCCTGACGCGCAACGGCGGCAGCCTGACCTTGCATCGGGCCCGTGCGCAGGTGATCGAGGAGTTGCAGAAGCTGGAAGGGGTGGAGCTGTGTCCGATCCGGTTCGAGGAGTGAAGGTGCCGGGGGCCGCTTTGCGGCCCCACAACCCCAGGGCTCACCCCCGCGCCAACTGCCGCCTCAGTTCATCCAGCACCGGCCCGGTATCCGGCCGTACCCCACGCCAGATGAAGAACGCCTCGGCCGCCTGCTCGGCCAGCATCCCCAGCCCATCGAGCACCTTGGCCGCGCCCAGCTTCGTGGCCCACTGGCAGAACGGCGTCGGCTCCTTGCCGTACATCATGTCGTAGCACACCGTGCGCCCTGGCTCGACCAGGCTGTCGGCGATCGGCGGCAACTCGCCGGACAGGCTCGCCGAGGTGGCATTGATGATCAGGTCCACCGGCTCCTGCAGCCAGGCGAAGCCACTGGCGACCACCGGCCCCAGCTCATCGAACTCGCGGGCCAGTTGCTCGGCTTTCTCCACGGTACGGTTGGCGATCACCAGCGACTGCGGCCCATGCGCCAGGATCGGCTCCAATACCCCACGCACCGCCCCACCCGCGCCCAGGACCAGGATGCGCTTGCCAGCCAGCTCCACCCCGGCGTTGACGGTCAGGTCACGCACCAGGCCTGCGCCGTCGGTGTTGTCGCCCTGCAGGGTGCCGTCGTCCAGCTTGCTCAGGGTGTTCACAGCACCAGCGCGCCGGGCACGCGGCGTCAGGCTGTCGCACAGGCGGAAGGCTTCTTCCTTGAATGGCACGGTGACGTTGGCGCCACGGCCCTGCTTGAAGAAACCGCGCGCGCAGTCGCTGAACTCATCCAGCGGTGCCAGCAGGGTGCTGTATTCCAGGTCCTGGCCGGTCTGGTCGGCGAACAGGCGGTGGATCAACGGCGACTTGCTGTGGCCGATGGGGTTGCCGAAAACGACGTACTGGTCCATGGGGGCTCCTTAAGTTTCCACCGGCTTACTGGCTGAGCCAGTCGCGGTCCTGCAGGAAGTACTCGGTCAGGCGCGCTTCCTCGCTGCCCGGCTCGGGCTTCCAGTCGTAGCCCCAGCGCACCTGCGGCGGCAGCGACATGAGGATCGACTCGGTACGCCCGCCCGACTGCAGCCCGAACAGGGTGCCACGGTCGTAGACCAGGTTGAATTCCACGTAGCGCCCACGGCGGTACTCCTGGAATTCACGCTGCTGGGCCGTGTAGGGCGTGGCCTTGCGGCGCTGGACGATGGGCAGGTAGGCGTCGATGTAGGCATCGCCGATGGCGCGGATGAAGGCGAAGCAGGTGTCGAAGTCCCACTCGTTCAGGTCATCGAAGAACAGCCCGCCGATGCCACGCGGCTCGCCACGGTGCTTGAGGTGGAAATAGCGGTCGCACCAGGCCTTGTAGCGCGGGTAGACATCGGCGCCGAAGGGCGCACAGGCCTGCTCGGCGACCCGGTGCCAGTGGATGCAGTCTTCCTCATTGCCGTAGTAGGGGGTCAGGTCGAAGCCGCCGCCGAACCACCAGACCGGCTCCTCGCCTTCCTTCTCGGCGATGAAGAAACGCACATTGGCGTGGGAGGTGGGCACGTGCGGGTTGTGCGGGTGGATCACCAGCGACACGCCCAGCGCCTCGAAGCCACGGCCCGCCAGCTCCGGACGGTGGGCACTGGCCGACGGCGGCAGGCCGGCACCGAACACGTGGGAGAAGTTCACGCCACCTTTCTCGATCACCTTGCCCTCGCCGATCACCCGCGTGCGGCCACCGCCACCGGCTTCGCGCACCCAGGCATCCTCGACGAAGCGGGCGCCGCCGTCTTCGTTCTCGAGGGCAGAGCAGATGCGGTCTTGCAGGTCGAGCAGGTAGGCTTTCACGGCCTCGGTGCGGCTGGTCATCGGGTCACCTGGAAGGAGCGGAGAAGAAATTCGCCGGCTAGCATACCACCGGCGGCCGCCACGCCGCAGTTGACGGCGATCAAGCAAAGGCGTCCGATAGAGGGCCTGTCCCAATCCCGACAACAGGAGTGCGAGATGGCCAAGCGTATCCAGTTCAGCCAGCATGGCGGCCCAGAGGTGTTGCAGTGGGTCGAGTTCGATCCGGCCCCACCCGGCCCGCAGCAGGTTCGCGTGCGTAACCATGCGGTCGGCCTGAACTTCATCGACACCTACTTTCGCAGTGGGCTGTACGCACCGCCCGCACTGCCTTCGGGCCTGGGCACCGAGGCGGCCGGCGTGGTCGAGGCGGTGGGCGAGGGGGTGACCCGCCTGCAGGTCGGCGACCGTGTGGCCTACGCCGGCGGGCCGCTGGGCGCCTACAGTGAGGTGCACACCTTGCCGGAGGCCAACCTGGTCAAGTTGCCAGAGGCGATCAGCTTCGAACAGGCCGCGGCGGTGATGCTCAAGGGCCTGACCGTGCAGTACCTGCTCAAGCAGACCTACGCCGTGCAGCATGGCGACATCATTCTGTTCCATGCCGCCGCCGGCGGGGTCGGCTCCCTGGCCTGCCAGTGGGCCAAGGCCCTGGGCGCCAAGCTGATCGGCACCGTGAGCTCGGCTGAAAAGGCCGAACGCGCCAAGGCGCTGGGGGCGTGGGAAACCATCGACTACAGCCGCGAGGACGTGGCGCAGCGGGTGCTGGAACTGACCGACGGCAAGAAGTGCCCGGTGGTCTACGACGGCGTGGGCGCCGACACCTGGCTGACCTCGCTCGACTGCCTGCGCCCGCGCGGGTTGATGGTGAGCTTCGGCAATGCCTCCGGCGCGGTGACCGGCGTGAACCTCGGCATCCTGGCGCAGAAGGGCTCGCTGTACGTCACCCGGCCGACCCTGGCGTCCTATGCCAACAATGCCGAGAACACCCAACTGATGGCCGATGACCTGTTCGGCATGATCACCAGCGGCAAGCTGGTGGTGGATATCCAGCAACGGTACCCGCTGAGCGAGGCGGCCAAGGCACAAGCGCAATTGTCGGCGCGCCGGACGGTGGGTTCGACGGTCCTGCTGCCCTGAACCAGGGGCCGCTCTGCGGCCCATTCGCGGGCAAGCCCGCTCCCACAGGGTTCTGAGTCGATCACCAACGATGTGATTTGCAGGGCCATGTGGGAGCGGGCTTGCCCGCGAATGGGCTAGACCTGATGAGGCTCTGCCTGCCTTGCTTCAGGCTCCCTGCTGCCCCGTTGGCGCAGACTCAATGTCATCCAGCATGGCCTCCACCAATCCCTCGGCCATCTCGATCGCATGCAAGCTCGACCAGTACATGCCTCGACCTGATTCACCCAGGTGGTCAAGCGCCTTGTAGCCGGTTTCGTAGGCACAGCGCAGGTAAAGCGCTACGTGGACCAGAGCATCGTGGGCGCAGATGTCGGGGTTTACGGTGAAGAGGGGTGGGTGACCGGCGTCGCAACGGCCGAAGGGGTGGGTAGTGGTAGAAGGAAGGGGTGGATCCGGTACGATTTTTTTCATGGTGCGCTCCTGATGATTGGAGCTGACACTCACCCGTTACCACACGGTTTGGGTGGCAGCTGTACGCGGGGTGGTAAGCCGGGCAGGAGGCTAGTCCCGGTAGGCACGAAGCCTCCCGCGCACAGCCGCCATAGGCTGTGAACCGCCTGAAATATCCGGGTTACCACACCCGATCGCCAAGTTGTTCGGCGACGGTCTGGAGCCTAGAGGCAGGAGTTCCCACTGAGAAGGTGATGGCGGTCGACAGGGTTCGTAGGATATTTCCCGAATTGCGAGTCAGATAGCTATCTCAGGCCAGAATCAGAAAAGTCTGCGGGGTTTTCTGGGCGGGGCTTGCCCACGAATCGGGGGCGTAGCCCCCGCCGAGAACAACCGGTTACCCCGGTCGAACGACTTCCCCAGTCGCCAGATTGCGAATCACGCTCGGATGCTTGCGCCCCCCCAGCGCCCCACCCAGCACCAGGTCCAGCTGGCCATGGAAATACTGCTCCACCCGCAACCGGCTCTTGGCCGCCGGGCGCCCGCCGGGGTTGGCGGAGGTCGAGATCAGCGGCCCTACCAACGCGCACAGCTCCCGCACCAGCGGATGATCGCTGACCCGCAGCGCCACGGTGTCATGCTCCCCGGTCACCCACTCGGGCAACAGGTCCTGATGCGGCACCAGCCAGGTGTTCGGCCCCGGCCAGGTACTGCCCATGCGGTCGATCCAGTCCTGTGGAAAATCCTCGAACAGGAAATCGAACTGGCGGATATTGTCGGCCACCAGGATCAGCCCCTTGTCCACAGGCCGCGACTTGAGCGCCAGCAGGCGATACACCGCGTCTTCGTTCCACGGGTCGCAGCCCAGGCCCCAGACCGCCTCCGTCGGATAGGCGATCACCGCGCCCGCCCGAATCTCACGTGCGGCTTGTTGCACACGCCAACTGCTCACCATCGTCGTCTCTCCGCATAAAGGCTGACGCGCAGTTTACTTAGCCGGCCCGGGCAAACCAACGCCCGGCTTCATTACCGACCCGCCCCTGCAGTTCGAGCTCGGTGAGGCTGGCCAGCACCTGGGCCAGCGGCTGGCCGCTGCGCTGGGCGAGCCCTTCGCTGGTCTGGGGGGCCGCCAGGAGCAGGGCGAGCAACGGATGATCGGGTTCGTCCACAGGCGCGGGAGGCAGGTTCTGCCAGCCGCGCAGGCTTTCCAGGATCTGTTCCACGCTTTCCACCAGCAGCGCGCCGTCGCGGATCAGTTGGTGACAGCCCTTGGCACCGGGATGATGGATCGAACCTGGAATCGCATAGACCTCCCGCCCCTGCTCGGCAGCCAGCCGGGCAGTGATCAGCGAGCCGCTGGCCAGGCTCGCCTCCACCACCAGCACGCCCAACGACAAGCCGCTGATGATCCGATTGCGCCGGGGGAAGTTGCCAGCGAGCGGCCCGGCATCGAGGGGATACTCGGAAACGAGCGCGCTGCCCCTGTCGATAATCGCCTGGGCCAACTCACGGTGGCGCTGTGGATAAAGTTTTTGCAGGCCCGTGCCAAGCACGGCGATCGTCTGCCCTTCGGCCTCCAGCGCGGCCCGATGAGCGGCGCCATCCACCCCCAGCGCCAGCCCGCTGGTGATGGTGAAACCAGCCCGGGCCAGGCACCGGGCAAACGCAGCAGCGGTATCCAGGGCAGGGGGTGAAGCACGTCTACTCCCAACGATAGCCAGCTGTGGCCGCTCCAGCAAAGCCGGGTTGCCCGCGACGAAAAGCAGCGGTGGAGCATCGTCCGTTTCGGCCAGCAAGGCCGGATAGGCAGGGTCGTCCCACATCAGCAAATGCCGCTCGGGCCGCTCTAGCCAGGCCATTGCGGCGTTGGCGCCGTCACGCACCTCGGCGCTGCGACGGGCCTCGGCACAGGCTGCGGGCAACCCCAGCGAACGCCACGCGCTGGCCGGCGCCGTGAGTGCCGACGAGGCGCTGCCGAAGGCTTCGATCAGGGTACGCAAGCGCCGCGCCCCCACTTCGGGAAGACGATGCAGGCGCAATCGCGCCTCCAGTTCGGCAGGTGGGCAAGCGGCGCAAAAAGGTGGGGTCATGGCGGATCATCCTTGATCGACAGAGGGGTATCCACGTGGCACAACCTGTGGATAACTTTGTTGATAATACTTTGACAACCTGTCCATCGAATGAGGGACGAGGCGTCCTTTCACACCCTAGCCGAGCTTTGCCAGGTGCCGAATTCCCCGTTTCCCTTTATTATGTGTGTTCAGTTTTCAACCGAACGCACAGTGACTGCCTGACCCCTATGGCCATTCTGAACATTCTCGAATTCCCGGACCCGCGCCTGCGCACCATCGCCAAACCGGTGACGGAAGTCGACGACGCCCTGCGCCAGCTGATCGATGACATGTTTGAAACCATGTACGAAGCCCCTGGCATCGGCCTGGCCGCCACCCAGGTCAACGTGCACAAGCGCGTGGTGGTCATGGACCTGAGCGAGGACCGCAGCGAGCCGCGCGTGTTCATCAACCCCGAGATCGAGGAACTGACCCACGACATGGGCCAGTACCAGGAAGGTTGCCTGTCGGTGCCTGGCTTCTACGAGAACGTCGACCGCCCGCTGCGTGTCAGGGTCAAGGCCCTGGACCGCGATGGCAAGCCCTACGAGCTGGAGGCCGAGGGCCTGCTGGCGGTGTGCATCCAGCATGAGTGCGACCACCTCAACGGCAAGCTGTTCGTCGATTACCTGTCACAGCTCAAACGCGACCGGATCAAGAAGAAGCTGGAAAAGCAGCACCGCCAGCAAGCCTGATCCACCCCTTCCAGAAGGCTTGCCACGGCAAGCCTTTTTCTTTTTTGAAGCGAGAACTCCATGCGCATCGTCTTCGCAGGCACTCCAGAGTTTGCCGCCGAACACCTCAAGGCCTTGCTCGACAGCCCCTATGACGTGGTGGCCGTCTACACCCAGCCGGACCGCCCGGCCGGGCGTGGCCAGAAGCTCATGCCCAGCCCGGTCAAGCAACTGGCCTTGGCCCACGACATCCCGGTGTTCCAGCCGCCGACCCTGCGCAGCGCCGAGGCCCAGGCAGAGCTCGCCGCGCTCGCCCCAGACCTGATGGTGGTGGTCGCCTATGGCCTGATCCTGCCCCAGGCGGTGCTCGATATCCCGCGCCTGGGCTGCATCAACAGCCACGCCTCCTTGCTGCCGCGCTGGCGCGGCGCGGCGCCGATCCAGCGCGCCGTGGAAGCGGGCGACGCCGAGAGCGGCGTCACCGTGATGCGCATGGAGGCCGGCCTGGACACAGGCCCGATGCTGCTCAAGGTGGTCACCCCCATCGGCGCCGAGGACACCGGCGGCAGCCTGCACGACCGCCTCGCCGAGATGGGCCCACCCGCCGTGGTGCAGGCCATCGCCGGCCTTGCCGATGGCAGCCTGCAAGGCGAGGTGCAGGACGATGCCCTGGCCACCTATGCACACAAGCTGAACAAGGACGAGGCGCGCATCGACTGGAGCCGCCCGGCTGTCGAGCTGGAACGTCTGATCCGTGCCTTCAACCCGTGGCCGGTGTGCCACAGCACCCTCGACGGGGAAAGCGTGAAGGTCCTGGCCGCGACCTTGTCCACAGGCACGGGCACCCCCGGCGAGATCCTCAGCGCCAGCAAGGATGGCCTGGTGGTCGCCTGCGGCGAGCAGGCGCTGTGCCTGACCCGCCTGCAACTGCCCGGCGGCAAGGCCCTGGGCTTTAGCGACCTGTTCAACAGCCGCCGCGAGAAGTTCGCCAGCCACAAGGTACTCGGCCAATGAACCCACGCCTGGCCGCCGCCCGCGCCCTGGCCGCCGTGCTCAGTGGCAAGGCCTCGCTGAACAGCTCGTTGCCGGCGCAGTTGGACAAGGTCGAGGACCGTGACCGGGGCCTGGTCCAGGACCTGGCCTTCGGCACCGCCCGCTGGCAACCACGCCTGGACCTGCTGGCCGCGCAGTTGCTGCAAAAGCCCTTCAAGGCCACCGACAGCGACGTGCAGGCGTTGCTGCTGGTCGGCCTGTATCAGCTGTTCTATACGCGCATCCCGGCCCACGCTGCCATCGGCGAGACCGTCGGCTGCGCCGACAAACTGAAGAAGCCTTGGGCCAAGGGCTTGCTCAATGCCGTGCTGCGCCGCGCCCAGCGCGAAGGCGAGGGCATCCTCGCGGGCATGGCGCGCGACCCGGTGGTACGCACCGCTCACCCACGCTGGCTGCAGAAGTCGCTCAAGGCCTTCTGGCCCGAGCAGTGGGAGGCCATCTGCGCCGCCAACAATGCCCATCCGCCGATGATCCTGCGGGTCAACCGTCGCCACCACAGCCGCGACGCCTACCTGGCCCTGCTGGCCGAGGCCGGTATCGCCGCCAGCCCCTGCCGGTACAGCCGCGACGGTATCCTGCTGGCCGAGGCCTGCGACGTACGCGGCCTGCCGGGTTTCGCCGAAGGCTGGGTCAGCGTGCAGGATGAAGCCGCGCAACTGGCCGCCGACCTGCTGGAGCTGGCACCCGGGCAGCGCGTGCTGGATGCCTGCTGCGCACCGGGTGGCAAGACCTGCCACCTGCTCGAAGCCGAGGCCGGCCTGGGCGAGGTCGTGGCCATCGACCTGGAAGAGAAGCGCCTGGCGCGGGTCCGCGAGAACCTCGAGCGCCTGGGCCTCGACGCCCGGCTGATCGCCTGCGATGCCCGCGACACCGCCAGTTGGTGGGACGGCAAGCCGTTCCAGCGCATCCTGCTGGACGCTCCGTGCTCGGCCACCGGCGTGATCCGCCGCCACCCGGACATCAAGCTGACCCGCCAGGCCGACGACATTCCGGCCCTGGCCGCCCTGCAAGGCGAGCTGCTCGATGCCCTGTGGCCGACCCTGGAAGTCGGTGGCATGCTGCTCTACGCGACCTGCTCGAGCCTGCCGACGGAAAACACCGACGTGATCGACGCCTTCCTCGCCCGCACCCCAGGCGCCCGCGAGCTGGACCTGGCGACCGAGGCTGGCCTGCGCCAATCCCATGGTCGCCAGTTGCTGGCCCAGGAAGGCGGCCACGACGGCTTCTACTATGCCAAGCTGATCAAGATCGCCGCCTCGCGCGGATAAGCAAGCACAAGGACCAGGACTCGCGATGAAGATCATCATCCTCGGCGCAGGGCAGGTAGGCGGTACGCTGGCAGAACACCTGGCCAGCGAAGCCAACGACATCACCGTGGTCGACACCGACGGCGACCGACTGCGCGACCTCGGCGACCGCCTCGACATCCGCACCGTGCAGGGCCGTGGCTCACTGCCCACGGTGCTGCGCCAGGCCGGTGCCGACGATGCCGACATGCTGGTGGCGGTGACCAACAGCGACGAGACCAACATGGTGGCCTGCCAGGTCGCCTACACGTTGTTCCACACGCCGACCAAGATCGCCCGGGTGCGTGAATCCGCCTACCTGACGCGCGCCGAGCTGTTCGACAACGAAGCCATCCCGGTGGACGTGCTGATCAGCCCCGAGCAGGTGGTGACCAACTACATCAAGCGCCTGATCGAGCACCCCGGTGCCCTGCAGGTGATCGACTTCGCCGAGGGCAAGGCCCAGCTGGTGGCGGTCAAGGCCTACTACGGTGGCCCCCTGGTGGGCCAGCAACTGCGCCAGATCCGCGCCCACATGCCGAGCATCGATACCCGCGTGGCGGCGATCTTCCGCCGCGACCGGCCGATCAAGCCCCATGGCGACACGGTGATCGAGGCCGACGACGAAGTCTTCTTCATCGCCGCCAGGGGCCACATCCGCGCGGTGATGGGCGAGCTGCGCCGTATCGACGAAACCAACAAGCGCGTGGTCATCGCCGGTGGCGGGCAGATCGGCGAACGCCTGGCCGAGGCCATCGAGAGCCGCTACCAGGTGAAGATCATCGAGATGAGCCCGGCGCGTTGCCGCCACCTCTCCGACACCCTGGAAAGCACCGTGGTCCTGCAGGGCAGCGCCTCGGACAAGGACCTGATGCTCGAGGAGAACATCTCCGACGCCGACGTGTTCCTGGCCCTGACCAACGACGACGAGGCCAACATCATGTCCTCGCTGCTGGCCAAGCGCCTGGGTGCACGCAAGGTGATGACGCTGATCAACAACCCGGCCTATGTCGACCTGGTCCAGGGCGGCGACATCGATATCGCCATCAGCCCGCAGTTGGCCACCATCGGCACCCTGCTGGCCCACGTGCGCCGTGGCGACATCGTCAGCGTGCATTCCCTGCGCCGTGGTGCGGCCGAGGCCATCGAAGCGGTGGCCCATGGCGACTCGAAGTCGAGCAAGGTGATCGGCAAGGCCATCGAGGACATCGCCCTGCCGCCGGGCACCACCATCGGCGCGATCATCCGCGACGAGGAAGTGCTGATCGCCCACGACGACACGGTGATCGAGGCGGGCGACCATGTGATCCTGTTCGTTGTGGATAAGAAGCATATCCGTGACGTGGAGAAGCTGTTCCACGTGGGGCTGAGTTTCTTCTAGGAGGAAGCAGCATGCGCGAATCACTGGAGAAGATGCTGGCCAAGGGTGTGGACAACGCCCTGCTGCGATTCGGCCTGGGCAAGGCCTGGCTCGACGAAGGCAACGGTGCCGAGGCGGCCGTGCACCTGGCGCGTTGCGTCGAGCATGATCCGAAGTATTCGGCGGCATGGAAGCTGCTGGGCAAGGCGTACCAGCTGCAGGGCGACCTGGCGGCGGCGCGCAAGGCCTGGGAGGAGGGGATCGTGGCGGCGCAGGGCCATGGCGACAAGCAGGCCGAGCGGGAGATGATGGTGTATCTCAAGAGGCTGGATAAAGCGCCGAAGCCCTGAAAAACCTTGCAGGGCGCCGTGCCGCTTCAGAACGTTCAGTTGCCTTTGGGGCCGCTTCGCGCCCCATCGCCGGCAAGCCGGCTCCCACAGGGGTGGCCAGTGCTGCGCGCAAATCATGTGGCATGCAGGGGACGCTGTGGGAGATTACCCAACCTTTGGGCTGCGCTAGTGGCTTTACGCGGCCCCTGTGGGAGCCGGCTTGCCGGCGATGGGCTGCAAAGCAGCCCCAAATGGCAGGCATCGGGCCCAGTGCCACTCAGTACCAGCGCGCCTCGCCCGCCGGGCGCTTCTTGAAGCGTTTCATGCTCCACATATACTGGCTCGGGTACTCGCGCACATAGCGTTCGACCACCTTGCTCATGGCCGCCGCCGACACCGTCACGTCCTCGCTGTACATCTCCTGCGGCGCCGCCTCCAGGAACACCTTGAACCCCGACCCATCGGGCAGGCGCAGGGCATGCAGGAACACCCCCACGGCCTTGCCGCCGGCCAGCATGTTCGGCACGAACTTGCTGGTCAGGGCCTGGGTGCCGAGGAACGGCACGAACACCCCGGCGGACTCGGCCGGCTCCGGGTCGGCGGGAATGCCCACCTGGCCGCCACGGCGCACTTCCTTGATCACGCTGAGGATGCCTTCCTTGGTCGAAGGCGCCACCCGGTTGCCCATCTGCACCCGCTGCTCGCGCAGCAGGTCGTCCACCGCCTTCAACTTGGGCGGGCGGTAGAAGATGATCGGCTTGCACTGGCTGCAATAGAAGTGGTTCAGCACCTCCCAGTTGCCCAGGTGGCTGGTGATGCCGACCACGCCCTTGCCCGAGGCCAGGGCCTGCTCCAGCACTTCCAGGCCGTGCACCTCCTTGACCAGCTCCAGCGAACGCTGCGGTGGCCAGATCCAGGCACAGGCGCTCTCGACGAAGGACTTGCCGATGTCCATCAGCGCACGGCCGACGAGCTTCTCGCGTTCGGCCGGGTCCATCTCCGGGAAGCACTTGGCCAGGTTGATGCGCACCACGTTGCGCGAGCCGTTGGGGACCTTCCACATGAGCCAGCCGATACCCGCGCCGACGCGCTGTACCGCGCTCCAGGGCAGCTTGGCGAACAGTCGCAGCACCCCGACCATCAGGGCGCCCTTGAATTTTTCCACAGGCCGATTCCTTATTTCTGCAAGGCGCGCATTGTAACCTTTCAGCGCAGCAGGGCGGCGTAGCGATCGCAGTCGGTGGTGTGGTCCATGACCATGCCGGTGGCCTGCATGAAGGCGTAGCAGATGGTCGGGCCGACAAAGGTGAAACCGGCTTTCTGCAGGGCCTTGCTCATGGCCCTGGCCTCGTCGGTGACCGCCGGCACTTCGCTACGGTCCTTGAAATGGTTGACCTTCGGCACACCGCCGACGAACGACCACAGCCATTCGCCAGGGTTATCCACAGCCAGCCAGGCCCGGGCATTGCGCCGGGCGGCGTTGAGCTTGAGGCGGTTGCGGATGATGCCGGGGTCGAGCATCAGTGCGTCGATCCGTTCGTCGCTCATCTGCGCAAGCTGCACCGGGTCGAAGCCGTGCAGCACTTGCCGGTAGCGCTCGCGCTTCTTCAATACGGTGATCCAGGAGAGCCCGGCCTGGAACCCTTCGAGCAAAAGCATCTCGAAGAGCAACGCCGGGTCACGCTGCGGCGTTCCCCACTCCTGGTCGTGATAGGCCTGGTACAACGGATCGTCGGTACACCAAAAGCAGCGTGGCATAAGGCTCCAATGAGTAGAGGGCGAGGCGAATCAGGTTATACTCCCGCTCTTTACATCCGCATCCCCAGATACAGGTGAATTTCGTGAGCCAGCCTACGCCAGCCGTGCGTACCTTCCAAGACCTGATCCTCGCCCTGCAGCAGTACTGGGCGGAGCAAGGTTGTGTGGTGCTTCAGCCCTACGATATGGAAGTAGGCGCCGGCACATTCCATACCGCCACCTTCCTGCGCGCCGTCGGCCCGGAAACCTGGAACGCCGCCTATGTGCAGCCCAGCCGTCGTCCAGGCGACGGGCGGTATGGCGAGAACCCCAACCGCCTGCAGCACTACTACCAGTTCCAGGTGGTGCTCAAGCCGAACCCGGCCAACTTCCAGGAGCTGTACCTGGGCTCGCTGAAGGCGATCGGCCTGGATCCGCTGGTCCACGACATCCGCTTCGTCGAAGACAACTGGGAATCGCCGACCCTCGGTGCCTGGGGCCTGGGTTGGGAAATCTGGCTCAACGGCATGGAAGTCACCCAGTTCACCTACTTCCAGCAGGTCGGCGGCATCGAGTGCTACCCGGTCACCGGTGAGATCACCTATGGCCTGGAGCGCCTGGCCATGTACATCCAGGGCGTCGACTCGGTGTACGATCTGGTCTGGGCCGATGGCCCGTTCGGCAAGGTCACCTACGGCGATGTGTTCCACCAGAACGAGGTGGAGCAGTCGACCTACAACTTCGAGCACGCCAACGTCGACAAGCTGTTCGAACTGTTCGACTTCTACGAAAGCGAAGCCAACCGCCTGATCAAGCTGGAACTGCCGCTGCCGACCTACGAAATGGTCCTGAAGGCTTCCCATACCTTCAACCTGCTCGACGCCCGCCGCGCCATCTCGGTGACCGAGCGTCAGCGCTACATCCTGCGCGTGCGTACCCTGGCCCGGGACGTGGCGCAAAGCTATCTGCAAGCCCGTGCGCGCCTGGGCTTCCCGATGGCCACCCCTGAACTGCGTGACGAAGTGTTGGCTAAGCTGGAGGCTGCACAATGAGTGCTCAAGATTTTCTGGTCGAACTGGGCACCGAAGAGCTGCCACCCAAGGCCCTCGCCAGCCTGGGCGACGCCTTCCTGGCCGGTATCGAGAAAGGCCTGCAGGCCGCTGGCCTGAACTACACCGGCAAGCAGGTCTATGCCGCCCCGCGTCGCCTGGCCGTGCTGATCCGTCAGCTGGACGTGCAGCAGCCTGACCGCAGCATCAATATCGACGGCCCGCCCCGCCAGGCCGCCTTCGACGCCGAGGGCAACCCGACCCAGGCCGCCCTGGGCTTCGCCAAGAAGTGCGGCGTCGACCTCGCCGAGATCGACCAGAGCGGCGCCAAGCTGCGCTTCTCCCAGCACATCCCGGGCAAGCCGACCACCAGCCTGTTGCCGACCATCGTCGAGGATTCGCTCAACGACCTGCCGATCCCCAAGCGCATGCGCTGGGGCGCCAGCCGCGAAGAGTTCGTGCGCCCGACCCAGTGGCTGGTGATGCTGCTCGGTGACCAGGTGGTCGACTGCACCCTCCTCGCCCAGCAGGCCGGTCGCGAGTCCCGTGGCCACCGCTTCCACCACCCGCAGAATGTGGTCATCACCACCCCGGCCAACTACGTCGAGGACCTGCGCAAGGCCTACGTGCTGGCCGATTTCGCCGAGCGCCGCGAACTGATCGCCAAGCGTGTCGCCGAGCTGGCCCTGCAGCAGGAAGGCAGCGCTATCGTGCCGCCGGCGCTGCTGGACGAAGTGACCGCCCTGGTCGAGTGGCCGGTGCCGCTGGTCTGCTCGTTCGAGGAGCGTTTCCTCGAGGTGCCGCAGGAAGCGCTGATCACCACCATGCAGGACAACCAGAAGTACTTCTGCCTGCTGGACAGCGAAGGCAAGCTGCTGCCGCGCTTCATCACCGTGGCCAACGTCGAGAGCCACGATCCGAAGCAGATCGTGCTGGGCAACGAGAAGGTCGTGCGTCCGCGCCTGACCGACGCCGAGTTCTTCTTCAAGCAAGACAAGAAGCAGCCGCTGGAAACCTTCAACGAGCGCCTGAAGAACGTGGTGTTCCAGGCCCAGTTGGGCACGGTCTACGACAAGGCCGAGCGCGTTTCCAAGCTGGCCGCGTTCATCGCCCCGCGCATCGGCGGCGATGCCCAGCGTGCTGGCCGCGCGGGCTTGCTGTCCAAGTGCGACCTGGCCACCGAGATGGTCGGCGAATTCCCTGAAATGCAGGGGATCGCCGGCTACTACTACGCCCTCAACGATGGCGAGCCGGAAGACGTCGCCCTGGCCCTGAACGAGCAGTACATGCCGCGCGGTGCCGGCGCCGAGCTGCCACAGACCCTGACCGGCGCCGCCGTGGCGGTGGCCGACAAGCTCGACACCCTGGTCGGCATCTTCGGCATCGGCATGCTGCCCACCGGCAGCAAGGACCCGTACGCCCTGCGCCGTGCCGCCCTGGGCGTGCTGCGCATCCTGATCGAGAAGCAGCTGGACCTGGACCTGACCGAAGCCGTGGACTTCGCCGTCGCCCAGTACGGCGCCAAGGTCAAGGCCGCTGGCCTTTCCGAGCAGGTGCTGGAGTTCGTCTTCGACCGCCTGCGTGCGCGTTACGAGGACGAAGGCATCGATGTCGCCACCTACCTCGCGGTACGGGCCCTCAAGCCAGGTTCGGCGCTCGACTTCGACCAACGTGTGCAGGCTGTGCAGGCGTTCCGCAAGCTGCCGGAGGCCGAGGCCCTGGCAGCGGTGAACAAGCGCGTGTCGAACCTGCTGGGCAAGGCCGAAGGCGCCATCGCCGAACAGGTCGAGCCGAAGTACTTCGACAATGCCAACGAGTTCTCCTTGTACTCGGCGATCCAGCAGGCCGACCAGGCCGTGCAGCCCATGGCTGCGGCGCGCCAGTACAGCGAGACCCTGGCTCGCCTGGCAGCCCTGCGCGACCCGGTCGACGCCTTCTTCGAGGCGGTGATGGTCAACGCCGAGGACGCCAAGGTGCGCGCCAACCGTTATGCCCTGCTCAGCCGCCTGCGCGGCCTGTTCCTGGGCGTGGCCGACATCTCGCTGCTGGGGTAAGGCCTTGAAGCTGCTGATTCTTGATCGGGACGGAGTGATCAACTTCGACTCCGACGCCTACATCAAGTCGCTGGAGGAGTGGATCCCCATCCCCGGCTCGATCGAGGCCATCGCGCAGTTGAGCAAGGCGGGCTGGACGGTGGCCGTGGCCACCAACCAGTCCGGCATTGCCCGCGGCTACTACCCGCTGGAAACCCTCGAGGCCATGCATGCGCGCCTGCGCGCGCTGGTGGCCGAGCAGGGCGGCGAGGTGGGCTACATCGTGCATTGCCCGCACGGGCCGGATGATGGCTGCGATTGCCGCAAGCCCAAGCCCGGCATGCTGCGGGCGATCGCCGAGCACTACCAGGCCGACCTCTCCGGCGTCTGGTTCGTCGGCGACAGCCAAGGTGACCTGGAGGCCGCCCTGGCCGTCGGTGCACAACCGGTGCTGGTGAAGACCGGCAAGGGTGAACGGACGCTGGAAAAAGGCGTCCCCCAAGCCACACTGGTTTTTGATGATTTGGCGGCCATCGCCAGAGAACTTACTCGATAGTGCGCCGCCTGGCGCACTTTTTCATAAGGCGGTACATGCCACTATGTCGATCCTGCAGGCGATCAGAGTCTTTCTTTTTTACCTGCTGCTGGGCACCAGTTCGTTGCTGTGGTGCACCCTGAGCTTCTTTGTCGCGCCCTTCTTGCCGTTCCGTAAACGCTACCGCTTCATCAACGTCTACTGGTGCCGTTTCGCCGTTGGGCTGGCGTGGGTCGTGCTGGGGATCCGCTACAAGATCACCGGCGCCGAGAACGTGCCGAAAGAGCCCTGCGTGATCCTCTCCAACCACCAGAGCACCTGGGAGACGTTCTTCCTCTCGGCCTACTTCGAGCCCTTGAGCCAGGTGCTCAAGCGCGAGCTGCTCTATGTACCGTTCTTCGGCTGGGCCATGGCCATGCTGCGGCCCATCGCCATCGACCGGAACAACCCGAAAGAGGCCTTGCGCCACGTCGCCAGCAAAGGCGACGAACTGCTCAAGCAGGGCGTGTGGGTGCTGATCTTCCCCGAGGGTACCCGCGTGCCCCATGGCCAGGTCGGCAAGTTCTCCCGCGGCGGTACCGCCCTGGCGGTGAACGCCGGGCTACCGGTGCTGCCAGTGGCGCATAACGCCGGCAAGTTCTGGCCACGTGATGGCTGGGGCAAGCGCCCGGGTACCATCGAGGTGGTGATTGGCGAACCGATGTATCCGGTAGGTACCGGCCCACGGGCGATTGCCGAACTCAACGAGCGTGCCCAGGCCTGGAACGAAGCGGCCCAGCGGGCCATGGGTTCGCTGCCGCCGGTGGCGGAAAATCCGGCGCAGCAGAGTGCCTGACGATCTGTGGATAACTTGTGAGCAATTTTTGGATTAGCGGTGTAGAAAATAATGCAACTCGTTGAATTCATTACTTATTTCAACGAGCGTCATTTTTCTGGAAATCGTGCATAAGTTTTTTCGCAGGCATAAGAAAACCGGCTTTTACAGCCGGTTTTTTTTAGCGGCCGCTATTGGCCATCAGACCTTGTCGATATCCACATCCCGAGTCTCCTTCAGGCAGAAGATCCCCACCACCAGGCTCACCCCGGTGATCAGCACCGGATACCAAAGCCCGTAGAAGATATCCCCGGTATACACCACCAGCGCGAACGACACGGTCGGCAGGAAGCCCCCGAACCAGCCATTGCCGATGTGGTAGGGCAGTGACATGGAGGTGTAGCGGATGCGGGTCGGGAACAGTTCGACCATCACCGCCGCCAACGGCCCGTAGGTCATGGTGGCAATGAGGATCATGGCCACGATCAGCACCACCACCATCACCTGGTTGACCTGTTCCGGATCCGCCGTGGCCGGGTAGCCAGCCAGGTCGATGGCCGCGCGCATGGCTGCCTCGTCGAAGCCGGTGATGGTCTTGTCGCCGATGCTCACCACCACGTCGGACCCGGTGGCATCCACCGAGCTGTAGGGCAGGCCCTGCTTGACCAGGAAGGTCTTGACCTTGTCGCAAGGGCTGTCGAAGCGCGCCTTGCCGACCGGGTCGAACTGGAAGGTGCAGCCCTGCGGATCGGCCGTGACGACGATGGGGGCCTGGCGGCTGGCGGCATCGATCTGCGGGTTGGCGTAATAGCTCAGGCCCTTGAACAGTGGGAAGTAGGCCAGCGTGGCCAGGAGCAGGCCAAGCATCAGGATCGGCTTGCGCCCGACCCGGTCCGACAACCAGCCGAAGAACACGAAGAACGGTGCCCCGATCACCACGCTGATGATCAGCAGCGTGTTGGCCTGGGCCGGGTCCATCTTGAGCATCTGGGTCATGAAGAACAGCACGTAGAACTGTGCCGTGTAGAAGGTCACGGCCTGGCCGGCGTTGATGCTGAACAGCGCGGTCAGCACCACCTTGAGGTTCGGCCAGGAGGTGAACGACTCACGGATCGGCGACTTGCTCACCTTGCCCTGGGCTTTCATTTTCACGAAGGCTGGGGACTCGTGCATGCTCATGCGGATCCAGGTGGAAATCCCCAGCAGCACGATCGACAGCAGGAACGGCAGCCGCCAGCCCCAGGTTTCGAACTGGTCGCCGCTGATATAACGGCTGCCCAGCACCACGACCAGCGACAGCAGCAGGCCGAGGGTGGCGGTGGACTGGATGAACCCGGTATGGAAACCGCGCTTGCCGGGCGGCGCATGTTCGGCCACGTAGGTCGCCGCGCCACCGTATTCACCGCCCAGGGCCAGGCCCTGGAGCATGCGCAGCACCACCAGGATGATCGGTGCGGCGATGCCGATGCTGGCGTAGGTGGGCAGCAGGCCGACGGCGAAGGTCGACAGGCCCATCAGCACGATGGTCACCAGGAAGGTGTACTTGCGCCCGATCATGTCGCCCAGGCGGCCGAACACCAAGGCGCCGAAGGGCCGCACCAGGAAGCCGGCAGCGAAGGCCATGAGGGCGAAGATGAAGGCGGTGGTGTCGTTGACGCCGGCGAAGAACTGCTTGCTGATCACCGCGGCCAGCGCACCGTAGAGAAAAAAGTCATACCACTCGAACACCGTCCCGAGGGATGACGCGAAAATGATCTTGCGTTCCTCGCGTCGGCTGTCGCTGGTCGCCGCCGCGCCTTGCTCTTGGATGTAATCCGACATCGTTGCTGTCCTCGGCCCGCAGGCCACAGTGATTATTCTTGTTGTCCACTGTCGGCGGCCTCTGACCGCAAGCCGCCGGTGTTGCACGCACCCGGGTCAGGGCGTCGGTATCGCGTTTGCGTCGTTGAAGTTGATCTGGGTAGCAGCCCCCTTGAGGATCAGTTGCGCCGCCTTCTCGGCGATCATCAATGTGGGTGAACAGGTATTGCCGGAGACGATCTGCGGCATGATCGAGGCGTCGGCCACCCGCAGGCCAGGGACGCCATGAACGCGCAGCTGGCTGTCGACGACGTCCAGCGGGCCATTGCCCATGCGGCAGGTACCGACCGGGTGGAAGATGGTGGTGCCGATCCGGCCAGCGGCTTCGTGCAGTTGTTCTTCGGTGTGCAGGGCCGGGCCGGGCAGGTACTCGCGAGGCTCGAAGGCGGCCAGGGCAGGGGCCTGGACGATGCGCCGGGTGATACGGATGGCCTCGGCGGCCACGCGCAGGTCGTACGGGTCGCTCAGGTAGTTGGGATCGATCAGCGGCGCGGCGTTCATGTCTGCCGAACGGATGTCGATACGGCCCCGGCTGGCCGGGCGCAGGTTGCATACCGAGGCGGTGAACGCCGGGAAACGGTGCAAGGGTTCGCCGAAGCGCTCCAACGACAGCGGCTGCACGTGGTATTGCAGGTTGGGGGTGGCCTGCTCGGGCCCGGAGCGCACGAACGCGCCCAGCTGGCTCGGCGCCATGGCCAACGGGCCGCTGCGATCGTAAAGGTAGCGCAGGCCCATACCCAGCTTGCCCCACAAGCTGTTAGCCATCTGGTTGAGGGTGCGGGTATTGCGCACCTCGTAGATCAGGCGCAATTGCAGGTGGTCCTGCAGGTTTCCGCCGACACCGGCCAGCTCGTGGCGCACACCGATGCCGAGGCCTTCGAGCAGCTTGCGCGGGCCGATGCCGGAACGTTGCAGGATCCCGGGGGAACCGACGGCGCCCGCGCAGAGGATGATCTCGCGGCGCGCCCTGAACTCATGCCAGGCGCCTTGCCAGCGCGCCTTGACCGCCGTGGCGCGGGTGTTGTCCAGCAGCACCTGGTCGACCTGCACGTCGGTCAGCACGGTGAGGTTGGGGCGCCGTTGCACCGGCCGCAGGAAGGCCTTGGCGGAGTTCCAGCGCACGCCGCTGCGCTGGTTGACCTGGAAGTAACCGCAGCCAGCGTTGTCGCCGGTATTGAAGTCGGGCACCTTGGCAATGCCGCTCTGTTCGGCGGCATCGCGGAAGGCATCGAGGATCGGCCAGCTGTAGCGCTGCTGTTCGACCCGCCATTCACCCTCGGCACCGTGGCTGTCGCTGGCGCCGGCGAAGTGGTGCTCGCTGGCCTTGAACAGCGGCAGCACGTCCTTCCAGGCCCAGCCCTCGTTGCCTTGCTCGGCCCAGCGATCATAGTCGGCAGCCTGGCCGCGCATGTAGATCATGCCGTTGATCGACGAGCAGCCTCCCAGCACCTTGCCCCGTGGATACCCCAGGCTGCGACCGCCCAGGCCGGGCTGCGCCTCGGTCTTGAAGCACCAGTCGGTGCGCGGGTTGCCGATGCAGTAGAGGTAACCGACGGGAATGTGGATCCAGGGATAGGTGTCGCGGCCACCGGCCTCGAGCAGCAGCACGCGGCAGGCAGGGTCGGCGGACAAGCGGTTGGCCAACAGGCAACCGGCAGGGCCAGCGCCTACGACCACGTAGTCGAAGACAGAATCGGCTGATGGCATGTGCAACCTCGCGCCTGATTTTTATTCTTGTCCCGGACCATCTTATTGATTAATTTCGCCGAGGAAACACGAGATTTCGCGCAGCCGCTGTGCGTTTTAGCACAGCGCTCACAGCCACGGCGCCGCTCCTGCAAAACGAAGCGGCACCGTCCGAAATGCACAGGGACAAGCATGTTCGACTGGAATGATCTGCGGTTTTTCCTCGAGTTACAGCGCAGCGGCCGCCTGCTCACTGCCGCCAAGCGCCTCAACACCACCCACAGCACCGTGGCCCGGCACATCGAGAGCATCGAGAAGAGCCTGGGTACCGCCCTGTTCGTCCAGCACGCCCAGGGCTATGAACTCACCCCGTCCGGCCAGGCCTTGCTCAAGCATGCCGAGGCGATGGAGAACGTCGCCTTGCTGGCCCAGGAGGAAATCACCCAGGCCATCACGCCCCTGGGCAAGATCCGCCTGGGGGTCACCGAAGGCATCGGCATCATGTTCTTCACCCCACGCATGAGCGCGCTGTTCGAGCGCTACCCGGGGCTCGAGGTGGAGTTGGTGGCGGTGCCGCGCTTCGTCAGCATCCTCAACCGCGAGGCGGAAATCAGCATCCACCTGGAACGGCCCAGCGCCGATTTGCTCATCACCCGCAAGCTCACCGACTACCGCCTGGCCCTTTACGCCAGCCAGGAATACCTCGACCACGCTCCGCCCCTGCGCAACCGCGAGGACCTGGCCCGGCACAGCTGGATCGGCTACGTCGACGACCTGCTGTTCAGCCAGGAGCTGCTGTTTCTCAACAGTTTCTGCCGGGCCCCCAACGTAGCGTTTCGCAGCACCAGCGTGATCGCCCAGCAGCATGCCGCCCGCGCAGGCCTGGGCATCGCCGTGCTGCCCAACTACATGGCCCGGCACGACCCCACCTTGGTGCGGGTGCTGCCTAGCGAAACCATCCAGCGCAGCTACTGGATCTGCACCCGCCGCGAGCTGCACAAGTCGGTGCGCCTGCGGGTGGTCTGGGACTACCTGCTGGCCCTGTGCGCGGCGGAGCAGGCCGAGCTGCTAGCCGAGTAGCGCCTTGCCGGCCAGCAACACGGCGGCACCGATCCCTGCCAAGGCGAACAGTTGCTGCAGCCGCGGCCCGGCCAGTTTCGCCGCCAGCGGCCGCGCCAGCAGCAGGCCGAGCACCGCACCGACGGCGAACGGGGCACCCAGCCGCCAGTGCACCACGCCTGCCAGGCTGGCACTGGCCACGCTACCGGCAGACACCAGGGCGATCACCGCCAGCGAGGTGACGACGATGCTCTTCATGTCCAGGTTGGTGTAGCGGTTCAACGCTGGGATGATGACGAAGCCGCCCCCCACGCCGAGCAGGCCGGACAGCAAGCCCGAGAGCACACCCGTGAAGGCCAGGGCGCGTGCGCAGGGCAGGGTCCAGCGCAGCCGTCCCTGCTGTGGGTTGAGCACGCAGGGCATGATCTGCCGCTCGCCACAGGGCGAATCGCCACGCATCTGGCGCCTGGCCTTGCGCCAGATGCGCAGACAGGCGTACACCAGCACTGCGGCGAACACCAGGGCCAGGGGCGTATTGGGCAAACGATGCGCCAGCATCAGCCCGAACGGTGCCGTGACGATGCCAATGGCGGCAATGAACAGCGCCGCCCGGTAGCGCACCAGGCCCTGGCGCAGGCCCAACCCGGCGCCGACCGCCGCCGCCAGGCCCACCGCCAGCAAGCCGATGGGCGCTGCCTCGACCATGCTCAGGCCCAGGCCGAACACCAGCAAGGGCACCGCCAGGATGCCGCCACCGGCACCGGTCAGCGCCAGCACCGCGCCAATGATCGCCCCCAGGCCTGCCCCGAGGAATTGATGTTCGATCACTGCACAGCCTCGGCCTTCATGGGTTGCGGCCGCGCCAGCCACTCCCGGCCCTTGAGCATGGCCTGCCAGTACAGTGGCGGCAGTACTCGCGCCTTGAGCAGCCAGGCCAGGCGGGTCGGCTGGCGCCCATCGAGCAGCCAGCGAGGGAAGCTCGGCGCCACCTTGCCGCCATAGGTGAATTCGGCCAGGACGATCTTGCCGCGCTCGACGGTCAATGGGCAGGAGCCATAGCCATCGTACTGGGCCAAGGTCGGCAGACGGCCCAGGGCGACCAGGACATTGTTGGCCACGACCGGTGCCTGTTTGCGCGCTGCGGCGGCGGTCTTGGCATTGCTGGTGTTGGTCACGTCCCCCAGGGCGTGGATATTGGCGAACCGACGATGGCGCAGGCTGTGCGGATCGACATCGACCCAGCCCGCGGCATCGGCCAGCGGACTTTGCTGGATGAAATCCGGTGCCACCTGTGGCGGCACCACGTGGAGCATGTCGAAGGCCTCGACGTGGGTTTGCGTGCTGCCGTCGGGCAGGGTACGCACGAACGTGGCGCGCTTGCCGGGCCCGTCCACGGCCACCAGGCGATGGGCGTAGTTGAGGTCGACGCCGTACCTGTCGATGTAGGCCATCAGGGCCGGCACATAGTCGGCCACGCCGAACAGCACGGTGCCGGCATTGAAGAAACTCGCCTTGACCGCGCCCAGGTGGCCTTGGCGCAACCAATGGTCGCAAGACAGGTACAGGGCCTTCTGTGGCGCACCCGCGCACTTGATCGGCATCGGCGGCTGGGTGAACAGGGCTCGGCCTTGCTTGAGGTTGCTCACCAACTGCCAGGTGTAAGGCGCCAGATCGTATCGGTAGTTGGACGTGACGCCGTTGCGGCCCAGGGTTTCGTTCAAGCCCTCGATGGCGTTCCAATCGAGCTTGAGGCCGGGGCACACCACCAGCTGTTCGTAGCTGACGGCGCGACCATCTTCGAGGCGGACCGTTTGTCCGTGAGGGTCGAAACCTGCGACACTCGCCTTGATCCAGCGTACGCCCCGCGGCATGGTCGAGGCCATGGTACGGGCGGTGGCCGGGGCCTGGAACACACCGGCACCGACCATGGTCCAGCCAGGCTGGTAGTAATGAACGTCGGCCGGGTCGATCAGCGCGATATCGAGGGACGGGTCACGGCTGACCAGGCTGGAGGCGGTGGCGATACCGGCGGCACCGGCACCGACGATGACCACCTTGTGGTGGTCGGTGCATGAGGCATCGGCAGGGGACTGCAAGGCAGGCATGGCGGTGTTTCCTTGAAATAGTCGTTATAGGGCCAAGGTGCTCAGAGCACATTCAGCGGGATCTTCAGATAGCGCACGCCGTTGTCTTCGGGCTCGGGCAACTGGCCGCTGCGCATGTTGACCTGCACCGACGGCAGGATCAGCACAGGCATGTCGAGGGTGGCATCGCGGGCTTCGCGCATGGTCACGAAGCTGTCCTCGCTGACGCCTTCGTGAATGTGGATATTGCTGGCGCGCTGCTCGGCCACGGTGGTGACGTAGCGCAGCTCACGCCCACCGGGCAGGTAGTCGTGGCACATGAACAGGCGGGTCTGGTCGGGGAACGCCAGCAGGCGCCGGATCGAGCGGTACAGGGTGCGCGCATCGGCCCCCGGGAAGTCGCAGCGGGCTGTGCCGTAGTCGGGCATGAACAGGGTGTCGCCGACGAACACGGCGATCTCGCCGCCATCCTCGACCACGTAGCTCATGCAGGCCGGGGTATGGCCGGGCGTATGCAAGGCACGGGCACGCAGGTTACCGATCAGGAAGACTTCCTCGTCTTCGAGCAGCACGTCGAACTGGCTGCCATCACGGGCAAAGCCCGGCTCGGCGTTGAACAGCGCGCCGAAGGTCTTCTGCACCTGGGTGATCCGCGCACCGATGGCCACATGGCCGCCGAGCTTGTCCTTGAGGTAGGCCGCGGCCGACAGGTGATCGGCGTGTACATGGGTCTCCAGGATCCACTGGACCTTGGCCCCCAGCGCCTCGACCCGAGCGATCAACCTGTCCGCCGACTCGCTGCAGGTGCGCCCGGACTTGGGGTCGTAGTCCAACACGCTGTCGATCAGCGCGCAGTGGCGCGTCTCGCCGTCCATCACCAGGTAACTGATGGTCGAGGTCACCTCGTCGAACAAGGCTTCCACATGAAGGTTGCTGCCGATGATCATTGCGCTCTCCAGGGTTTATCCACCGTGCCTTCATAGAGGCGTAGGCAGTGTCCCGGGGTTTATCAAGATGCATGCCAGCAATAATTGGGCATCTGCGCCGTCCTTTTCGCGGGCAAGCCCGCTCCCACAGGGTCAGGTGCAGGCCCCTAGAACAGGGCATCCTGTAGGGGCGGGCTTGCCCGCGAAAAGGCGTGCACCGAGGATTCGGCTCACCCAGCCCAAGCATTCCATGCCAGCTCTGGCAGTCCCTTCTGGCAGTCGACTGACAGCCAATGGCAGTGTTTGGCAGTCCCTGCTACCCTCGCCGGGTACTTCCCATCGGCCACCTTCATGTCCGCGCTTTCCGTGTATCCCGACCATCCCGCCATCCTCGCCCTGGTGTCCTACCTGGAACACGATGTGCACCCAAGCATCATCCTCGACACCGACTACAACATCCTCGCCGCCAACGCCGCCTACCGCCGGCAGTTTGGCACGGACGACCAGGCACCGTTGGGTGAAAAGTGCCACCGTGTCTCCCACCACTATGCCGTGCCATGCGACCAGGCCGGTGAGCATTGCCCCCTGCGCAAGGCCTTGGACAGCAAGGTGCCGGAGCGCGTCCTGCACATCCACCACACCCCCCGTGGGCCCGAGCACGTGGACGTGGAACTGCGACCGATCCTCGATGAGCAGGGCAGGGTGGTGGCCTTCGTCGAACGCCTGACCAGCGTCACCCTGGCCTCCGCACAACCCCAACAGCAAGGCCTGGTCGGGCGCGCCCCTGCCTTCAAGACGGCCCTTGCCAGCCTGCAGCGGGCAGCGCCGGCGCAGATCCCGGTGCTGCTGCAGGGCGAGTCCGGTACCGGCAAGGAACTGTTCGCCCGCGCCCTGCACCTGGGCAGTCCTCGGGCCAACGGGCCGCTGGTGGTGGTCGATTGCACGGGGCTTACCGAGTCGCTGTTCGAGAGCGAGCTGTTCGGCTACGAGAAGGGCGCATTCACCGGCGCGACCCAGCGCAAGATCGGCCTGGCCGAGGCGGCCCATGGCGGCACCCTGTTCCTCGACGAAATCGGTGAAGTGCCGCTGGCCATGCAGGTGAAGTTGCTGCGCCTGATCGAGTCGGGAAGCTTTCGCCCGGTTGGCAGCTTGCGCACGGTGCATTCGGACTTTCGCCTGGTGTCAGCGACGCACAAGCCGCTGAAGGAGATGGTCGCGGCCGGGACCTTCCGCGAAGATCTTTACTACCGCATCAGCGGTTTCCCCATTCGCCTGCCAGCCCTGCGGGAGCGGGTCGAAGACCTGCCCTTGCTGGCCGAGAGCTTGTTGCAACGCATGGGCAAGCAACCACCCCGGCTGACGCCGAAGGCGCTCGAGCGGCTCAGCTTGCATCCGTTCCCGGGCAATATCCGCGAGCTGCGCAACATACTCGAACGGGCGCGCCTGTTCGCCGACGACGGCCTGATTCGTCCTGAGCATTTGCCGGAAGACATTGGCCCCAGTGCAGGGGCAGGGCAGGTGGCGCCACGCCGTCGTGGCCGCAATGAGTTGAGCGACCTGGCGCACGCCCTGGAAAGCTTCCAAGGATCGCGTAGCGAGCTGGCTCGGTATCTGGGTATGAGTGAACGTACCCTGTATCGACGCTTGCGAGAGTTGGGGATCTGAACAAAAAAGGGGCTGCAAAAGCAGCCCCTTTTTTCGTTCGCCGACCTGATGTAGGCTCACAAAAAAGCTGACAACTGCGGTCCAGTGTTTTCAGCTAAAGCTGCATCTTTTATGTGACTCATCAGAAAAAATTTCACAGAAAAAATGAGAATTGCCTACCGGATTCTCAAATAAGCTGATGCATCCAAAACGGCGGATCGTCATCCGCAACCTCAGCGTCGATTCTACCTAGCTTGGTACTGACAGCCCCGGCAACAACGAGCGCAAAAAAGGCACCCACGGGTGCCTTTTCAATATGTCCGAGGAGTAGTCGCAGCGATCCTTTAGCTCCCAGTCTAATGACCTTGGGTTCAGAATCCGACAGGCTAGGCCTATCGTCACTACTTCAGAGAAACCAGCTTTCTCTGCTGCCAAAAATGCCGGGGGGCCTTTGCTGGTACCCAGTCACGACGAATGCGCGGTTGCAGTCCTCCGCTACGACGTTACCCGAGGAGGTAAGCTCGTTCAATCACATGCGATGAAAGGCTCAGATTCCTCACAAGAGCCGGGGTTTGGGGTCAAAGCGGTCGGTCGTGAAAGACCGCTTTCGACCCAAAGCGGAGATTGGGAGTGTCTGAGCGGAATTACATTTTAAAACATCGAGTCGTTTGACATTACGAAACGGCTAGACGAATGTTGGGATTGAATTGGATATCAGCTATTGCAGGCATTTCATATCCATTGAACTATAAATTCGTCAATACAGTGATAAATTCATGACTAATATAACCTATCGGCCTGCCCACCCGGATGACGCCTCCCTGTGTATCAAAATCCGAGGGTTGACGCGAGAAAATGCATTCTCATCAGAGGAACTGCATGCGCTAGGCATTACCACCGAATCTTGGAGCACTGGCATCCGAGACGGCAGTTGCCCTGGCTTCGTAGCGTGTGAAGATGGCCGGATGATTGGCTACTGCTTTGGAGATCGGGATACCGGCGAGATTGTTGTTCTAGCCCTTCTTCCATCGTACGAGGGCCTGGGAATCGGCAAAACGCTGCTTGCGATGATGGTGGATCAACTCAAAAACCAAGGGCTTCCTCGCGTGTTCTTGGCTTGTTCCAGCGATCCGGATGTTAGGTCTTATGGATTCTATCGGCATCTGGGGTGGAGCCCAACAGGGGAAAGAGATGACTCTGGAGATGACATTCTCGAACTAAAATTAAGTAAATGAACGATATTGGTAATTCTAAGATTAAACGGAATGCGGAGCCTAGGCTTCGAATTGACACCAAACTTTCATGAGCGGCCGCTTTGGGTCGTTAGCAGTCACTCGCGATAGACCGCTTTCGACCCAGAGAGGCCTGTGAGCCATTTGAACGATATTTAAACCAAGATAGCCAGCTTGTTTTCGACAGCGGTATATAGATCGATGTCCGTCTCTGGGGTTTTGATGGAGATAATCAGGCTTCCATAACCCTATGGCACTACATCCGGTGCCTAACGAGCTGATACCAGAAGTCACCCACTGGAGAGAAGTGAATGGAAGAGTCGAGTGCGAATCTTTCTATGACGTATCCATACTCCGATCCAGGACACTCGTCCTCAGTGCTAACGCTAAGGTTCCGTCACTTGATGAGTTACTGACAGCAGCCAGTCCTCCAGAGATCTGACGGCGACGGTGTGGCCGCATTTGCCACTCAGGTAAATGAGGATTTCTCAGCAAGCTACCGCGCAAGGCAAGGGCATGAGACCCCCTCCGCAATTCATACCATTGAAGCGTCACCTCTCTTCGGGTAAAAGCGTGACCTTCTTAGAACGTTACAACAGCGTCATCCACGAGAGCATAGGAAGAGAAATGTCGACCCAAGGACTAAATCGATTCATCGGACGCAAGATTCACGCAGTGATAATGATGGCCCCACTTAAGCGGGAAATGATACGCCTCGGCATATGCACCGTCATGGCAATAGTTCTGAATATCATATTGTATACCGGCGTTGAAGTAGACGGCACGATCAAGCCGTGGGCAGAAACGCCGATAAAGCTGTTTGCATCATCAACGTTATTCGCCTTCATGATCAAGGCATTTCTACCACTTCTCGGCTGGACAATTCTGAAAGCAGTACTATTGAACGCGAATAATGCTTTTAGCGGCATCTTGAGTTTTTTAGGAAATCAGTTCACAGGCGTCATGTACTGCACCGGAATCATCTTGGGATCTATCACCGTTAAACAGTATAGCATTTCTGGTTTTTTAGATTCTGAATTAGCTTTCCTATCCATAATCGTATTTGCCTCAGGAATAATGTACTTCTTCATACTACAATGTGCCATTCAAAAAACAATGAATCCGGCTCTGCTCGCACCGGCAACACCGCGCTCAAGCACTAAGCTATGACGGTTCCTTTCTAATATTCAGCAGACTACTACTCATCCGTCACGCTCTGCACCACCCTACCTTGACAGCTGCAAGAAGCTGGACTATTTACATAGTTGCATTCAACAGCCCAAGCGAGAAGGAAGTTTTGAATGAGTATCAAACCAGGTCCTAAACGCACCAATGAAGATGGCACTCCAGACAAAAGGCAGCGAGTCACGCCTGAAAAGCAGAAGGATCATCCAGACCTGAAACCCCACAAGCACAAAAAGGGGGAGTAGGAAAAAAAGCAGCTCTCGGGAGCTGCTTTTCTTTTGGGATGGGTGAATTGCCCCTGATTTCCTATACTCCCTGAGTCTGAGAGTGAGGCTCTGATGTGTAAGATACCAAGAGCGGTTTATAAACCCAAATGTACGTTGTAACGGTACTGCCGAACACAGATCAAACTTTCCACAAGAAACCGCCCCTGCGCTCAGTCGCGAAGTAATGCATCGAGCGAGCCCTTGTCATTCAGGCTTGCCAAGTCATCAAAGCCGCCTACATGCATATCATCTAGGAATATCTGCGGGACGGTTCTACGCCCGGAGCGCTGCATCATCTCCGCCAGAGCTGCGGCAGACTGCTCGACATCAATCTCTACAGGAGCAACGCCTTTGCTTGATAGCAACCGCTTGGCACTCACACAGTAAGGGCAGTGCCGGGTGGTGTAGATAGTCACTTGTCTCATGGCGCTTCCCTCCTAGCGGGACGACGGCGGAAAGTCGATATCGGTCGTGGCGACATTGTTCAGGTAGTTAGTCAGGGTCAACAGTGTGACCTGTGCTATCACTTCCACTATCTTGCTGTCGGTGAGACCAGCTTCGCGTGCCGCCGCGACCTGTGCATCGCTCAACTGGCCACGGCGTTCGGTGATCTGTTGCGCCAGAGTGGCGACCGCGCTGAGTGTGCCTTTGCGGGCTTGGCTGATGGCTTCATCACTCAAGCCGGCCTTGGTAGCAAAGAAACTATGGGCTGCCAGGCAGTAGTCGCAACCATTGATTTGCGAGGTGGCGAGGGCAACGACTTCACGCTCCGCGGCGCTGAGTGAACTCTTGCCTAGGGCCTGGGCGAGCCCCAGGTAACCATTGAGTGCGGCCGGCGAGTGCGCCAACGTCCTCAATGCATTGGGAATGAAGCCCAGCCCTTTCTGAATACCTTCCAGGGCAGTTCGCGAGCCGGCAGGGGCTTGGTCCAGCGAGAGCGCAGTAATACGGGTCATGGTAGTTCTCCTGTGGGATGCTCGATCGGTTTGTCGATCGGCTTGATATGAATCGTAAGGAGATGAGCTTTCCTTTCGGCTTCAGATCGTCGAAGTTATGCAACAGATCGTCTAAACCTGAAGGCGCCATGGACCGACTATCGACATTGCTCAAGCACTTCAACTTGCACGCGTCCACGTTTCACCAAGGTGGATTCTGTGGCACCACGCCCGTTTACGGGGAGCACAGTTTCGGCCACGCACATCTGCTGCGTTCAGGACGGCTGACCTTCAGGGACAAGCGCGGCCTGCCTACCGAACTGTCTGAGCCAAGCCTGATCCTGGCAGTGCGCCCGCAGGCACATCAGTTGCTGGCGAGCGAAGCCGATGATGCGCAACTGGTATGCGCCACCTTGCATTTTGACGGGGGGGCCAACAATCCACTGACCTTGGCGTTGCCGGATTTCATCATCATGCCGTTGCGCGAATTGCAGGGCCTCGATGGCACTCTCGACTGGCTGTTTGCAGAGGCCTTTGGCGATGAATGCGGCCGCGATGTAATCCTCAATCGGCTGTTCGAACTGATGGTGATTCAGCTGCTTCGGCACCTTATGGCCAGACGGACCATCGCCTCAGGGATGATGGCGGGGTTGGCCCATGCTCAGCTGTCCCGTGCGCTCGTGTGCATTCACGACGAACCTCAGCACAACTGGTCCGTGGCGGAGCTGGCCGATCGCTCCGGCATGTCGCGGGCTAGCTTCGCTGCGCACTTTCGCGAGACGGTGGGTATCACGCCGGCAGATTACCTGGCGAACTGGCGCATCAGCCTGACCCAGAAGCGCCTGCGTGAAGGCCGCCCGATTGCCCTCATTGCAGATGAAGTGGGCTATGAAAGCCCGTCTGCGTTGGCCCGCACTTTTCGGCGGAAGGTGGGTACAAGCCCGAAAGAATGGCTGCTGCAGAACACGCCATGATGCCTGAACACCGGTTGTCGCGCGTGCAGCGCAGAAGGGCTTGGCAATGTTCCTTTGGCACCTGTCTTTGAACCTTTAACAAACGGTGTTCTGTTCTCAACACGGCCGCGCATAGCGTTTGCGGTATTCCGCAGGGGTAACACCCATGTGGCGGACGAAAGCTCGGCGCAACGTGTCTGCGTTAGCAAATCCACACATGGCAGCTACCTGCTTAGGCGCGTCATTTCCAGCCTCCAGCCGTTCGCGAGCAGCATTCACCCTCGTCTGTTCCACCCAAGCTGCCGGCGTCATGCCCACATCATTTTGAAAGATTCGGGCGAAATGCCTTGGGCTTACGCCCATACGCTCTGCCAGATTCGCAACCCCATGATCCAAAGCCGGATTGGCAGCGACATACCGCTGCAATGCCTGTAGAGCAGAGCGCCCTGTGGGTGAGGTAGATCCTTGGCGACTGAACTGCATCTGCCCACCGGTTCTTTTGAAGTACATGACCAGGTGGCCTGCTACGTCCTTCGCAATCTCATCGCCCAAATCCTCCTGTACCAACGTAAGCGCAAGGTCCAGCCCAGCCGTTACACCCGCAGCTGTCCTCAAGTTTCCATCATGAACCTGGATGGCATCCGCCTCCACGGTGACTTGGGGGTATCTCTCAGAGAGAGGCTGCGCCACAGCCCAGTGGGTAGTGACCCGGCGGCCATCAAGTAACCCCGCAGCTGCAAGCGCAAATGCGCCAGTGCACACCGAACCGAAGCGCCTGCTCAACGGAGCACGCTGGCGGAGCCAATCCAGAATTCCTGATCGAAGGTACTGATCGGCAGCTTGAGGGGTTCCGGCTATCAGCAAGGTATCAATTGCATCAATCTCCTCTCCGATCCAAGCATCAGGAATTAACCGGGTCCCCGAAGAGCTCACCAACGGTCCAGGTTCACAAGCGAGCAGAAGCAATCGATAGGCTTCATACCCAGCTTGCCGGTTGGCTTCCGCGAAGACGTCCAACGGGCCGCAAGCGTCGAGAAGCTGAACCCCTGGCATGCCCAGGATGGCGAGAGTTATTTGGGGGCGAGGCATGACGGCTCCTAAAAGCGTGGGCAGGGCGCCCAGGTCCGATACCGGCTGACAATGGCAGAATATGACGTAACAAGTCAATTGATGACATTTAGTGTGGCACTCAGACTGGAGTCCTCACTCACCCTCCTAGGATCTCAAGATGACTAACGCTATTGCTGGCATTCACGTGCCTGACAGTTCGATGGCCCGAGAAATCACCGAGCTGGTTCGGGACACCGCTTCGCCCCTCCTTTTCCATCATTCGAGCCGGGTCTTTTATTTCGCATCGCTCGCCGGTAAGCGACTGGGCCTGAAGTACGACGACGAGCTTCTCTACGCTGGCTGCATGTTCCATGACATGGGCCTTACCCACCAGCACAGCAGCGATTGCTGCCGTTTCGAGGTCGATGGGGCGAATGCTGCGCGTGATTTTCTGGAAGGTCACGGCGTCAACGAGCGCGACATAGAGCGCGTGTGGACTGCAATTGCACTTCACACCACTCCTGGCATTCCGGAACATATGCACCCGCTCATTGCATTGGTCACTGCTGGTGTGGAGACCGATGTTCTCGGGTTGCACCACGAAGGACTCAGCGCTGACGACCGGGACGCCGTCGTTCTTGCACATCCTCGTGGCGATCAGTTCAAAGAAGCGATTATCCAGACGTTCTACAACGGCATCCGCCACAAGCCGCATACGACATTCGGCAACGTCAAGGCAGATGTGATCGCCGACAAGGAGCCTGGCTTCCAGCCTGGTAACTTCTGCAGCATCATTCGCCAGTCCTGCTGGCCAAGCTAAATGAAAGGGGCCGCATTTGCGGCCCCTTCGTTTGACTACGGCGAAATCTTGGCAACAACGATCAGGCGAGTAGCTTAGCTCCTAGCCCAACGAACAAGGCCCCTATAGCGCGATTAAGCAGCAGTGCCTTGGCCTGGCTCGTCTTCAGTTTCCGTCCCAAGGCACCAGCAAACCACACAACACCACTCGCCCAGACGCCTGCAGTAACTGCGAAATAAATTCCAAGCACTAGATAGGCCGCGGACTTATGAACACCCTCAGGATCGACAAATTGAGGGAAGAATGCGAGGTAGAACAGGATCACTTTCGGATTCAGGACGTTTGTGAGGAAGGCCTGTGTGAACAACCTGCGATATGAAAGCGAAGCGTGTAACCCACCGCCCTCCGCTGAAACCGACGGCTTGCTGAGTATCAGCCTGACGCCCTGATAAGCGAGGTACAAGGCACCGAGAATACGCACTGCATCAAATGCGGCTGGAACCGCCGCGATCAGTGCACTGAATCCTAAAGTGCTAGCAAGCGTGTGAACCAGACAACCCGCCGTGATACCTAACGCCGAGATGAGGCCAGCCCCCCTACCATGGGCAAGGGTGCGTCCGACAACATAGGCTGTGTCGGGCCCTGGGGTGGCATGGAGTGCGATGACAGCGGCGGCAAAAAAGGGAAAATTGATGATGTCCATGGGCGATAGCTTTATTCACAAATGAAAACGCCACGAACAAGGTTCGTGGCGTTTTAGGGATCAATCAGTTGATCGAGTCGCCCAGCACTTCGACGATCCGGTCAGCGATGTACTGGACGTGCGTCTCCAGTGCGAAATGCCCGGTATCCAGCAGCTCGACGACGGCATTCGGGTTGTCCCGCTTGAAGGCTTCGGCTCCTGGTGGGATGAAGAAAGGATCACCCTTGCCCCATATCGCCAGGGTCGGCACCTTCGTGGTTCGGAAGAACTGCTGGAATTCAGGATACAGCTTCAGGTTGTTCTGATAGTCATAGAACAAGTCGAGCTGAATCTCTTTGTTGCCCGGCCGCTCAAGCAGAAGGGCATCGAGGTAGTAAGACTCAGGGGCAATCTGGCTAGGATCACTTACCCCCTCCACATACTGCCAGCGGGTCCCCTCCAGATGCAGAATTGCATCGTTGATGACTTGGCGGCTTTCCGGCAGCCCATCTTCCCAGTACTTACGGATCGGCGCCCAAGCCTCACCCAAACCTTCTAGGTAAGCATTGCCGTTCTGGGAAATGATCGCACTGACACGCTCCGGATGTGCGAGAGCCAAGCGCAAACCAGTCGGCGCACCGTAGTCGAAGAAGTACATCGCGTAGCGCTTGAGGCCCAGCTTCTCGACGAAATCGCCGATCGTCTTACCGATCGCATCGAAGGTGTACACGTACTCCCGCTCGACTGGTACTTCGGTGAAACCGAAGCCAGGCAGATCTGGAGCAATGATCCGATAACGGGATGCCAGCAGAGGGATCAGATCCCGGAACTGGTGCGATGAGCTTGGGAAGCCGTGCAAAAGAAGGAGGACAGGAGCATCAGGAGCACCGGCCTCTCGATAGAAGACACGGACGCCATCAGCTTCGGCGAATTTGAAAGCGACATTGGTGTGCTTGGACTGGGTCATTGCTCTAGCTCCTGTAACTTGTTTGGTTGGTTTTAGCGGTTACGTGGCTTCATTTTGCACAGCTTTTGTAACTAGTCAAATCATTTTTATCGGTTACAATCACTGCGTACACCCAAAGGAGGCCATATGACCCCCCCAAATCCTGCAGCGAACCTTCCGGCGCCCTACGTGCTGGCAGACCACCCGGCGCTTGACCTTCTCAATACTGTGATGATGGTGGACGGACGAAAGACGGACCTTTTGAGCAGTGATGAGCAAGCCATTACATGGCTGGCTCAAGCTGGTTTTGGGCCGGCATCTTTACCGTCGGCGAAAGGTGGAGTGCTCCTATCGAACCTCCGCACCCTGCGGGATGCGGTTGAAGTGCTTGTTCATGCACGGCGCCAAGAGCGCGACGCAGACCCTTCGGTGCTCAACAGTTTCTTGCGTGATGCGGTACCGCAGTTGACATGGGATGCTCACCAACCAGAGCTGGACCGTTTTCATCACAAAGATGAAGCCAGCCGCCAGCTCGCCAGGTTGGCGTACTCAGCAGCAGAGCTGCTGGCAGAAGGTGATTTCAGTCTTGTCAGGAAATGCGAGAGCCCGGACTGTTCACTCATGTTCTATGACCGAACCAAATCTCATAAGCGACGCTGGTGCAGCATGGCCTTGTGCGGCAACCGTCATAAAGTGGCGGAATTCCGAAAACGCCGCCAAGGCCAAGCGGGATGAATCACGTCAGCAGCAGATCTCGCAACGATCTGAAGGCCGGGGTGTTGTAGCCAGCACGCCAAACCAGCTGGGTATCAATCTGCATGATCGGATGCAGTGTCAGGTTCGTCGTGCCGCCAATCAGTTCTAGTACAGAACGCGGCACGATGCCAAAGCACGACCCGGCCGTCACACACGCCAGTATTCCGTGATACGACCCTAGTTCCTGCACCTTCAAAGTTCGAAAAGGCTGCCCATTCCCGCTGTTGAACCACTGCTCGGCGATTTGGCGATAAGAACAGCTGGAGGCGAAACCGCCTAGGGTCGTCAGCGACACATCATCGGGTCCATTCACTACCGGATGACCTTCGGGCAACACCAATACGAGTTCTTCGGTGAAGACTGGAAGACTCTCAATTTCAGACGGGAACGGCTCTGCTTCCCAATGCCCATTCCTAAGGGAGGAGGGCTGTGCAACCAGCGCACAATCCACTCGACGCTCAATCACAGCATCAAGCATTCGTCCTGTCGGTCCGGTTGTAACGGTTAGCTCCACCTCTGGGTGCTCGCGGTGGAAGCGAGCCAGTTTCTGGGGCAGGCGACTGGCAGCAGTACTTTCCATTGTCCCCAGGCGCAGTAGGCCAGCCGGGCGATCGGGATGCATGGACTGCTTCGCTTGTTCTGTGAGCGCAAGAATCTGCTGAGCGTAGACAAGGAACTCCTGGCCCCGCTCGGACAGTTTCATGCGTTTTCCATCACGCAGGAAAAGCTCAACACCCAGTTCGTCCTCAAGCTGCCGGATCCTGGTCGTGACGTTCGACTGCACGCGATTCAATGCCGCGGCCGCTCGCGTCACGCTTTGCGCTTCCGCTACCGCACGAAATATTTCCAATACCGCCAGATCCATCAACCACCTCAAATCTCTTGCAGAGAACGTATTGCAAGAAATATTCTCCATGAGAGATAGTAAGTCAAGCTCATGGTAGGGCCTGACGAGATAACAGAGGTAAACGCGATGCCAAACCCGCTGCAGTCGCTTCTTGAGATCGAAATCCCCGTCATCCAGGCCCCCATGGTCGGGGTCTCAACGCCCAAACTGGCCGCAGCGGTTTCCAACGCAGGCGGCCTGGGGTCAATCGGCATTGGAGCCAGTTCGGTAGACCATGCACGGGAAATGATCCGCGAGACCTTTAGGCTTACGGACAAACCGTTCAACGTGAACGTTTTTTGTCATCGCCCTGCTGAGCGCAATGAGGATTTGGAGCAAGACTGGATTCGCCGTCTTGCTCCACTTTTTGCTGAGTACGACGCTGTGCCGCCAAGTTCGCTGAGAGAGATCTACACCTCCTTCGTCGTAGATGTACCGATGCTGCAAATGCTCCTGGAAGAGCGGCCAGGTGTAGTCAGCTTCCATTTCGGCCTTCCTCCCCAGTCGATGATCAATGCGCTCAATGCAGCCGGAATCGTGACTATGTGCTCAGTCACAAACCTGGAAGAGGCGCAATTGGCTGAGCGCGCTGGCGTGCATTTGCTCATAGCCCAAGGTATCGAGGCCGGGGGCCACAGAGGGGTCTTCGAGCCGGCGAACGATGATGCGATCGGTGTCATGGCATTGGTTCGGTTGCTGACATCGCGATGCAAATTACCAGTGATAGCGGCCGGTGGAATTATGGATGGGGCAGGGATCAAAGCTGCAATGGCGCTCGGCGCCTGCGGTGCACAGCTTGGCACAGCCTTTATCCTCTGCCCTGAGACATCCGCAAACGCTGCCTACCGGGAAGCAATGAAAAGCCATCGCGCCTATCACACCCAGGTTACCAGTGTGATTTCTGGGCGACCTGCCCGGGGCATGGTCAATCGCAACTTCACGGATATACCTTCGGAGCACTCCTCTATACCGGCATATCCCGTCACCTACGATGCCAATAAAGCTCTGAATGCCGCAGCAAACGCGCAAGGTAATTTTGATTTCGCGGTGCAATGGGCGGGGCAGGGGGCTCCGCTTGCTAGGGAAATGCCAGCAGCAGCTTTGATCAAGTTGCTAGCGGCTGAAATCAACTGTGAGCATTGAACGAGGAGCGGGTATGTCATCCAAGATTCAGTTGTACGTCGATCATTTGTTCGCCAGCCCCTATTCCATGTCGGTATTTGTCGCCTTGGTGGAGAAAGGTCTGGATTTTGACATCATAAACATCGACATCGACGCTGGTGAGCAGCACAGCGCTGAATACGCCAAGCTATCGATCACGCGCCGTGTGCCCATGATAATTGATGACGGTTTTGCATTGACTGAATCTTCAGCCATTACCGAGTACTTGGATTACGTTTACCCCGACGGGCCTTTATATCCTCGTGCGCCCCGTGCTAAAGCACGTGCTCGGCAACTTCAGGCATGGATACGCAGTGATTTCATGCCCATTCGTGAAGAGCGCTCCACTGCTGTGATCTTCTACCGACCAACCAACAATCCGCTATCCGAAAACGCCCAACAGGCCGCGCATCGGCTATTCGAAGCGATCGATCCGCTGATAGAAAATCCAGAGGCCAATCTCTTTGGGGAGTGGAGCATCGTCGATGTTGACCTGGCTCTTCTTCTGAATCGGATGGTCATGAACGGTGACGATGTACCACCGAAGCTGGCCGCCTATGCGAAAAATCAGTGGGAACGGCCATCGGTAGTCCAATGGACTGCTCAAGCTCGGCCTGATATTGACTGAGCCCGCCTGGGCCTAGCCTTCATGAGTGCTCGCATAGGCATTCATGAGGCAATATTCGGAGACGCCCATGCACCGCCCAGACAGAACCATTCCCCTGACGGCATGGATGGTAGTTGGCCTAGGTTTCCTCGCCTTAGCCCTTTCGTTCTCGGCCAGGGCTGTCATGTCCATCGCGATGCCTGTTTGGCAAAGCGAGCTGGGCTGGAACAGATCTGTCGTTTCGAGCGCTGCGGCGTGCTCCATGATCGTGATGGCGGTAATTGCGCCTTTTGCTGGTGGCCTAGTCGATCGTTATGGACCTAGATCCATCATGTCATGCGGCTTGGCATTCCTAGCGGCTGGGATGTTCCTGGTGGCTTCGATCTCGGTCGAATCTCAAGAGTGGAAGTTACTGGTTGGATTCAGTCTGCTGGGTGGGATAGGTTTCGGCATACTAGCGCAGCATGTCGTCGCCACTGCTATCGCAACGCGATTTACAACTCGAAGAGGGTTGGCCACCGGGCTAGGTGTTTCCGGCTCAAGCGGTGGGCAGCTTGTCCTATTGCCCATTTTTGCCATGCTTTTTTCGGCAGGAGCGTGGCAAAACAGCTTCTGGCTATTGGGGGCAAGCGCAATCATCCTGATCCCTGTCGTATGGTTTTCACTCAAACCATCGAGAGGGCATGCGGGGAAGTCATCCCCCGAAGCAGGCAGCGCTGGAAAAATCAAAGTCAGCAGTATGCTGAAGGATAAAGGCTTCCAGGTACTCTTCTGGAGCTACTTGATTTGCGGTTTCACCACCAGTGGGGTCATCGAGACCCACTTACTACCCTACGCAGCGATGTGTGGTTTCGCACCTGTCCCCAGCGCAACGGCATACGGAGTGCTGTCAGCGGTAAACCTCGGCGGGATGATATTGGCCGGCTGGCTTACAGACAGAGTAAATCGACCACTCCTTCTTTTCACCATATACGTGGCCAGGGCCCTCTGCTTCGGGCTTTTGCTGGTTATTGGTGACAGTTATGAACTGCTGCTGGCATTCGCCGTCTTGTTCGGCATTTTTGACTATTCCACGGTTCCGGTCACTGCGAGCCTACTGGGTAGCCGATTGGGTCTACGGAATTTAGGGCTATCGCTTGGTCTACTCTCTGCCGGGCATGCGATCGGCGGTGCATCCGGCGCATTTTTCGGAGGGTGGATATTCGATCACACGGGTGAGTACGTTACCTTGTGGTACGTCTCCATCATGCTGGCCGGCCTGGCAGCAGCTTTGATCATCCTATTGAACGAAGAGAGGGAGCCTGCCGGTACCATTCAGGCTCAAGACGCTTAGTCTTCAGGCACTGAGCGAGACCCCGGCTAATTGCTTCCCTTCATAGCGTTCACTTCCAATTCAAACATGTCAGTACAGGAAAGCCTCTTACCCTCAGCTATTTCCGCTTGAAAGCATCACGACGAGACTCGCGTTCGTGAAGGAAACGATCGCTGATCAGCGCTTCCAAGTCCTTGCGTTCCACAGCGTCGCCGCAGTGAGGACAAACGCTGGCCACACCCACATCATGGCCGCAGGCGCGGTGCACGAAATGCACGGCCAACCCCTCATCCCGGTTCTTGCACCACTTCTCGCCCCAGGCGCGCAGCGCGTAAATCACCGGATAGAAGTCCCAGCCCTTGTCGGTCAGATGATATTCGTAGCGCAGCGGCTTCTCGCTGTAGGCCCGGCGTTCGACCAGGCCATTCGCCTCCAGCGCTTTGAGCCGCGAAGTCAGCATCTGAGGCGTAGCGGTGGTCTGGATCTGCATTTCCTCGAAGCGTGTCGCGCCCATGTACAGCTCACGCAGGACCAAAATGGTCCATTTGTCGCCCACCAAATCCATGGAGCGTGCCACCGGGCACACCGTATCGCTTGTCACGTCCAGCCTCGACATCACGCTGCTTTCTCCGCAGAAACTATCGTTTTCATAGTAACCCAGCGTGATTAACCATGTCGCATGGATTAACGCTCAAAGCCTCATCCCTGTTGACACTATGATTTTCATAGCTACTATGAAGCCTATGCGGCTTGCGCTGTCCCAGCGTGGCATTTGTCGGTATAGCAAACGTCCCAGAACGCCTCTCTCACCTGGAGCACCATCATGACCCATCCTGTGTATGCCTCGGAGCGGACCGCTCTGCTGCTGGTCGACCCCTACAATGACTTCCTGTCCGATGGCGGCAAGCTTTATCCCATGCTCAGAAGCGTCGCGGACGAGGTTCAACTGCTCGACAACCTGCGCAGGACCGTTGCCGCCGTGCGGGCACAAGCAATTCAGGTGTACTACGTGCCTCATCGGCGCTGGCAGCCCGGCGACTACACCCGCTGGGACCACCCCAATCCCACCCAACGCCTGATCCAGGAACGTCACACCTTTGCCAAGGGTTCCTGGGGCGGCGAATGGCATCCCGACTTCGTGCCACAGGAGGGCGACATCATCATCCAGGAACACTGGGGACAAAGCGGGTTCGCCAATACCGACCTCGATTTCCAGCTGAAGCAACGAGGCATTACACACGTGATCGTCGTCGGCCTGCTGGCGAACACCTGCATCGAATCGACCGCACGCTTCGCCATGGAGTTGGGTTATCACGTCACGCTGGTCCGCGATGCGACTGCCGCCTTCAGCAAGGAAATGATGCACGCGGCACACGAACTGAACGGGCCGACGTTTGCGCACAGCATCGTCGACACCCGCGGGCTCGTACAGACTTTGCAACAGCAGTGAAGAGGCTACGCATGTCTGCCTCTAGCGCATCGCCAATGGGGGTTTCCAGCCGCTTAGCCACACTCATGGCCATGTGCTGCGCGCTGGCGGTCTCGACCATCTACTACCACCAGCCGCTTCTGCCGCAGATGGCAGCGTCGTTTGGCATGGCGCCGACACAGGCCGGCCTGGTCGCCACGCTGACGCAGCTTGGCTATGCGCTAGGCCTGCTGTTCATCGTGCCACTCGCCGATTGCCGACAACCACGCCAACTCGCGCTGCTGGCCATCGCGGGAAATGCCGTTGCCTTACTTCTTTGCGCGGTATCACCGACTTTCATGATGCTGTGCATAAGCAGCCTTCTGGTCGGGGTGACGGCGATCACTGCGCAGCTCATCATTCCCTGTCTGTCAGGGTTGGCCACTCCGGCTGAGCGAGGTCGAATCGTAGGGAGCCTGCTCAGCGGCCTCTCGGCAGGCCTGTTACTGGCCCGCATGCTCGGGGGCTTCGCCGGTGCACATGCGGGGTGGAGAGTCGTCTTCGTGCTGGCCTCGCTCAGCGATGTCCTACTGCTGTTCATCGTTGCCAAACGCCTGCCCGCCACCGCGAGTCTGCAGGCGATAAGCTACGGGCGGCTCCTAGGTTCGTTAGGCAGCCTGGTCAAACAGGAAAGCGTGCTGCGTTACTGCGCGGCGAGCGGCCTGCTGATGTTCGCTGCATTTAGTGCGCTGTGGGCCTCGCTTGCCGCGCTATTGGCACAACCTCCATACGGACTCGACTCCGCTACCATTGGTCTGTTTGGCCTGGTCGCGTTGTTGGGCATCGTCGCGTCACCTTATATCGGCACGCTGACCGATCGCCTGGGCAGACACATCATGGTTCTAGCCGGCGCGATGACCATCGCCCTGGGCTTCGCATGCATTGCAGCGGGCGGGCAGCATCTTGGCTGGCTGATCCTCGGCATGGTGCTGCTGGACCTGGGCAATCGTGCTGGGCTGGTTGCCAACCAGGCACGCGTATTCACTCTGAGGACCGAGGCCAGAAGTCGGCTAAATACCATATTCATGGGGTCGTTTTTTCTGGGGGGAGCGATCGGCGCCGCATTGGGGAATTATGGCGTGCACGAGGCCGGCTGGATCGGCCTTGCCGCGGTTGGCATTCTGCTGTCTTTAGCGGCCACAGTTATCAATGCGCTTGCACCCCGTGAATCGAGCTCGACGATGGGCGGGGTTCGCCCCTGAGCGATTAAAAGACGACTCGACAGCGCATCTTTTGCTGGTTTGCTTAGGCTTCCAGCCATGCCGTAAGCTGGCATTCAACTCCCAGGCGGGCGCAACACTCACCCAAGAATCGAGACATCCTATCCGCTTGGCTCCCCATCAAGCTCTCCTAACTGGGTGGGGATCCTGTGTCGTGTTTCGTTCGCCCCTACTCGAACACGGCAGGGGGACCAACTTTCGTGCTAGAGCGAAGCCCACTTTTCGCGATACTGAACCAGGAAATCCACAAAAGCGCGCACCCTCTGCGGGATGTGACGACCTTGAGGGTACAACAACGTGTACGGCCTTGATCGCCCACTAAACGGTTTCAAGACTTCGACGAGTCGCCCATCAGCGAGCTCTTGTTCCACGATGAATTTGTAGGTTTGGAATAATCCGGCACCGTTCCTGGCAAGTGTCACTCCGCCCAGCACGTCGTCGGAACAGGAATAGCTTCCAGCAGTGAATACCTCACGCTCTCGACCGTCCTCTTGGAACAGCCAAGAGATACGCCGCCCGCTACTCGGAAGCTCAAATTGAATGCATTCATGCTGGTCCAGGTCCTGCAAGGTATGCGGTGTCCCGACTTTCTCCAGGTAGGCCGGAGACGCTACGACAACCAACTTGGCATCCTCCAGCAACCTCGCAATCATCGTGGAGTCAGGCTGAGCTCGTACTCGAATCGCCAGATCGTACCCTTCTGCAACGAAGTCGATATTTCGATTACCGAGGTGGATATCAACGGTTACCTCAGGATAAAGCTCTCGAAATTTTGGCAGCAACGGCAGGATTCGGTGGTGCCCATAGGTCGTAGGCAGGCTGATACGAAGGCGGCCTGAAGGTGTTGCTTGAGCGCCCATAACTGCCTGCTGGGCCTCCACCAGTTGCGTGAGCGCCTGGCTGCACTGCTCGAAAAAATCCTTTCCCGCATCGGTCAATCGGATGCTTCGGGTAGTCCTTGCAAACAGCCGAGAGCCAAGCCTTTTTTCTAGGCGAAGGATCGACCTGCTTACTGCGGCCGGAGTAACGCCAGCGAGCTGAGCTGCGGCAGTAAAGCTGCCCGCTTCTGCGGACAGGCAAAACAGCTCAATACTTCCCAACTGCAGATCGTCAAAATGCCGCTTCATAGGATTTATCCGTACAGGGGCTGGTAGAAGGCTTGGTGTCGGACTGCAGTAGACGGTTGCGCCGACCAGAGAACGCTGCTTGACATTTAGACTGCTCGGTCTAATTATCCTTGGATGGACATTCCAATGAAAGCCCCCAGGCGCGGGCGCCCTCCAAAAATCTCGCGTAGCGATCCCGATACTCGGCGTGCATTGATCCGCTGTGGCGTGGAGTTGCTGACCGAGCAAGGGTTCAACACTACCGGTATTGAACAGGTACTCAAACGGGTTTCCGTTCCGAAAGGGTCCTTCTACCACTATTTCGACAGCAAGGATGCCTTCGGGCGTGAGGTCCTCGCTGAATACGGAAACTTTTTTGAGCGCCGCCTGCGCCGAATCCTGCTCAACCCCCATCGAGAGCCGTTGGAGCGCATTCAAGATCTGCTTCAGGAGTCGCTCATCGGCATGAAAAAGTACAACTGGCGTCGCGGCTGCCTGGTAGGCAATCTCGGCCAGGAAGTGACTTTGCTGCCCGATGATTTTCGCGATCAGATAGAGAAGATTTTTCGAGTCTGGGAGGGACTGCTCAGCCGATGCCTTCAGGAAGCGCAGGCCAACCGATCGATAGCCCAGTCCGTGGAGTGTGAACAACTGGCGGCTTTCTTCTGGATTGGCTGGGAGGGCGCAATCACGCGCGCACGTCTCTGCGAAAGTGGTGACCCACTGTCGATCTTCGTCAGGGGATTTCTCGCCGGCATTGCCCGGTGAGTTTTTATCGTCGATTACTAGACAACCGGTCTAAAAGGAGTCGCTATGTTCAATGCAGTCGTTGTGGAGAACCAGGAAGGCGCTAAGCAGGCCCATTACAGAGAGCTATCCGATGACCAATTGCCAGCCGGCAGTGTCACCGTTGCGGTTTCTCACAGTACGCTGAACTACAAAGATGCCCTTTGCATCACAAGCCGGAGCCCGATCGCCCGGCACTTTCCCATGATTCCGGGGATTGATTTTGTAGGGGTGGTGGAGCGCAGCGAAGACAGCCGCTATCGCGAAGGCGATTCTGTTTTACTCAACGGCTGGGGTGTTGGGGAAAGTCATTGGGGCGGACTATCCCAGAAGGCCCGGGTGAGCGCAGATTGGCTGATTCCACTTCCGCAGGGGATGACACCCCGTAACGCCATGGCGATAGGCACCGCCGGTTATACATCCATGCTTAGTCTGATCGCTCTAGAGCGCGCCGGGCTCAGGCCCGATGCTGGACCAGTTTTGGTAACCGGGGCGAATGGTGGCGTCGGCAGCATTGCAGTCGCGCTACTGGCCGCCCGCGGGTATGAGGTCATTGCCTCGACTGGCCGGCTAGATGAGGCAGATCACTTGATCCAGCTGGGCGCGACGGAAGTGATGGACCGAAACACGTTATCCACACCAGGTAAGCCTTTGGGCAAAGAGCGCTGGACAGCGGCGATTGACTCGGTAGGAAGTCACACCCTTGCGAACGTATGTGCTCAGACCAAAGCCGACGGCTGGGTTGCCGCCTGTGGCTTGGCACAGGGTATGGATTTCCCGGCGACAGTAGCACCCTTCATTCTGAGGGGGGTGAGCCTCTTGGGGATCAACAGCGTGACACGTCCATACGCCGAACGAGTCGAGGCATGGGCTCGACTGAACGCGGAACTGGATCTGTCGGTTCTGGGGCAGTTAACACGGGAAGTACCGCTTTCAGAAGTCATCCCTGTTGCAGATGACCTTTTGGCTGGAAAGATTCGCGGACGCCTCGTTGTTGATACCAGCGTTTAATCCATAGCTCATGCACGCTCGATGCTGTCAAAGAGGCCAGCCCTCCGCGTTGGGGGCTGGATCACTGTCAATGTGAAATACCAACCGGAGCACATGCCAATGAGGGATGCTCAAAAGGATGTACTGGACGCTTTCGATAAAGTGACGCTTATCGAGGCGGCAACGCCGATTCAGCGGTTACAAAAGCTTGAACTGCGACTGGGTATCAAGCGAGTCAATCTGTACATCAAGCGTGACGATCACATGGCATTCGCCGGGGGTGGCAACAAGCTTCGTAAGCTTGAGCTCCTGTTAGGTGAAGCGATCGCACAAGGATGCGACACAATCGTCACGACTGGCGGACTCCAATCCAACCACGCACGACTTACTGCCGCTGCAGCTGCAAGACTCGGCTTGGACTGCGAACTGGTCCTCGGCAGGGTAGTGCCGCGGCATGATGCCGAGTACGAAAACAACGGCAACGTTCTGCTTGATCAGATCTATGGCGCCAAGCTCCATGTACTGCCGCAAGGGGAAAAGGCAGCCGAATTCGCAGCTAATCGAATCCAGCTGCTGATCGAAGAGGGCAAGAGACCCTACCTGATCCCTATGGGGGGATCGTCTCCTCTTGGCGCGCTGGGTTACGCCAAATGCAGTGATGAGATAATGCAGTATGAACGGGATAACGACATCCGCTTCGAAAAGGTTCTTCTGCCTAACGGCAGCTCGGGTACTCATGCGGGTCTAGCTGCAGGTTTCGTCACTCGTGGACGCTCCCCGACGATCATTCGATCCTATTCAGTGTTGGGAGAGCAAGAACAGGCGGTGCAGCAAACCTTGAAGCTCGCTAACGACGCGCTGGCATTGGTTGGGTCTTCAGAGATCGCGCCCAATCAGATCGATGTAGATGGGAATCACCGGGGGATGGGTTATGGGATTCCGACAGCTGAAGCTCTTGAGGCAATTGCATCCTTAGCTCAGGCCGAAGGTATCTTGCTTGATCCGGTTTACTCTGCAAAAGCATTTGCCGGCATGCTTCATGACATAGCTGCGGGAGATTTCGTCGAGGGGGCTAACCTACTGTTCCTGTTCACAGGCGGCGGACCAGGCCTTTATGCCTATCGCAGCGCATTCGATTTCTAAGAAACCAGTCTTCACAGAGAATCTGCTCATCACCGGAATGTGCCGGTGATGAGCATTCTGTCAATCAATGGCCTGCGCTCTGACCGCCGTCGACGTGCAGGATCTCGCCGGTGACAAACGAAGCGCTGTCCAAGTAGAGAATCGCTTGAACGATGTCGTTGATCTCGCCCATGTGACCGACGGGATGCAGCTTGCCCAGGGCATCGTGAGTTTCGGCGCCATGCATTGGGGTCTTGATGATGCCAGGCGACACGGCGTTAGCGCGGATGCCTCGCTTGGCATACTCAATCGCGATCGATTTGGTGGCAGCGTTGATGCCACCTTTGGTGAGGGATGCCATTACCGACGGAACGCCGTCGATTGCGTGGTCAACCAGGCTGGTGGTGACGCTGACCACATGCCCGCTACCATTTTTTTCCATTTCCGCGATGGCGAGCTGGGAGATGTAGAAGAAGCCGCTCATATTGGTCGCAACGACCTGCGCATAGTCTTCTTTGGTGTAGCTGGTGAATGGTTTGGCGACAAAAATACCGGCGTTGTTGACGAGCGTATCGATGCGCCCGAAGCGGGCCACGGCTTCGCGCACCACGCGTTCGGCTGTGGCCGGATCCGCGATATCACCGGCAACAGTCAGGATATCTGGATCGGTCGATGGTTGAATGGAGCGCGAGGTCGCTACCACTTTGTGGCCGAGGGCTCGGAACCCTTCCACTACACCTGCACCAATGCCTTGAGATGCGCCAGTTACGATGATGACTTTTTGAGAATTGCTCATGATATTTCCTCTACGATGGATTAAGTTTTCAGTTAGACGAAGCGGCTTGTGCCGCCTGCCTTAACACCTGCTCGTAATACTCAACAGACTGTGAGCCTGCGACGACTTGCCGATTGTTCAGTACCATTGCGGGTACAGAGTTGATGCCGCGGTCCAAGTAAAAATTTTCGAGCGCTCGGACTTCATCGGTGAATTGCCCGCTTTCAAGTACTACCTGCGCTTGCTGGGCGTTCAAACCGACTTTCTGAGCCAACGCCACCAACGTCTGGTGACTGCTAGGGTTTTGCCCGTTTACGAAGTAAGCCTCAATCAGCGCTCGGTGAAGCTCGCTTTGGAGCCCTTCGTTCGCTGCCCAGAACAGCAGGCGATGTGCATCATGGGTATTGAAAAAGTGAGTTCGCCTTTGGAGATTGAACTCAAAGCCGAGCTCCCGTCCTCTTTCAACAATCATCTGATTACGTGCCGCCACCTGCTCCGCAGTTCTTCCGTACTTGCGAATCATGTGCTGGATGGCGTCCTCACCTTCGGCAGGCATATCGGGATTGAGCTCAAACGGTTTAAACGTCAACTTGACGTCGATTTCGTCGGCTACGTTGGCGATGGCCTGGTCCAGGGCAGTCGAGCCCAGTGCGCACCAGGGGCAGACGACATCAGAAACGAAGTCGATTTTTACCGTGTGCTTCATGGCTTTGACTCCGACAATTGCTTCCTGTATTCGGTAGTCGTAATACCGGAGTAGCCCCAGTTATCAGTGTCGACTTCTTCGATCACGATGTGGGTCAACTTAGGGTCTTTATGAAGCACGCGCTCCATAGTTTCAGTAATTTCTTTTATTACCTGAGCCTTTTGCTCTCGGGTAACACCATCACGAGTGATGCGGACGCTGATGAATGGCATGGGAAGTTCCTCTATCAAGTGTGCATTTGGGTGATGAGCAGTTGATGGAGAAACTTTAAGAATTCAGAGCAAACTGATAAATATGCCCTGAGGTACTTCATTTGTGACCTCGTGTATCGAATCACGGGGCACTGGGTAGGATTTTCTGGCCTGGTACCTGCCTGGGCCCAGCTATGGCAGGCTATAGCTGCCAGTCGTGCTTCGCACAGAAGAAGGGGTTGGGATGGATCGTTTGCAAGCAATGCAGGTTTTTGCCCGAGTAGTGGAGACCAACAGCTTCAATAGAGCAGCTGAAGCCTTGGGGATCATGCCGTCATCGGCCACCCGCATGATCAAGAATCTTGAGGATTACCTGGGGGTCCGCTTGCTGGTGGTGTTTCAAAAAGTATGCTGAAACAAAGCAGGTTGAATTTTGATAAAATAGAGAAATGCGAATAACTCTAGAAATCAAATGTCCAACCTGCCTCAGTGACAGTATAAAGAAAAATGGCATCAAAGTAGATGGGAAACAAAACTATCAGTGCAAAGACTGTAAACGTCAGTTTATTGGTGACCATGCTCTGAGCTATCTAGGATGTCATTCAGGCATTACTCGAAAAATATTACAGTTGATGGTCAGAGGTAGTGGTATACGAGATATCGCTGAAGTTGAGCGAATCAGTATCGGTAAAGTTTTACGTACTTTAACCGAATCGACCTACCAAATTCAGCCTAAACAAAGTCATTATGAGTCTCTTGAAGTTGATGAGTTTTGGACTTTTGTGGGAAATAAAAATAATAAACAATGGCTTATTTACGCCTACCATCGAGAAACAGGTGAGATTGTTGCTTATGTTTGGGGTAAAAGAGACTTAGCTACAGTTCAACGATTGAAGGCAAAGCTTAAACAATTAGGTATTCACTACACCCGAATTGCAAGTGATCATTGGGACAGTTTCATAACTGCTTTTAAAAACTGCAAGCAAAGTATTGGTAAATTTTTTACTGTAGGTATTGAAGGTAATAATTGCAAAATAAGGCATCGAATTAGGCGCGGTTTTAGAAGGAGTTGTAATTTTTCAAAAAAGATTGAAAACCATTTTAAAGCTTTCGACTTAACCTTTTTTTACATCAATAATGGCTTCATTTAATGTCAGCATACTTTTTGAAACACCACCCGCTTGCTCAATCGAACGACACGGCAGCTGAGCCTGACGGCGGATGGTGAGCATTACTACCGTCACTGTCGCCAGGTGCTGGCGGACATTGATCGTGCGGAATCCACCTTTCCGGGCGGGAACGCCACGCCGCGAGGCAGATTGCGTGTGGATATCTCGAATTCTTTAGGTCGTCTTTTCGTTCTACCTGCAGTGCGCGAGTATCAGCAGCGATTTCCTGAGGTCGAATTGGTTATCGGCCTGAGTGACAGGACCGTAGACCTAGTGCAGGAAGGCATTGATTGCGTGATCCGAACCGGAGTGCCGCTCGACTCTGCAAGCCTGGTAGCTCGGCAAATTGGCAGTTTCGACTGGGTAACGTGCGCCTCTCCACAGTACCTTGAAGCGTATGGCGTACCCAGGTCCTTGGACGATTTGCAGAAGCATCAGTCAGTGGGTTACCTGTCTAGTAGGACTGGGCGCTCCATCGAATGGCACTATTTGATCAACGACGATCCAGTCTTCGTTCGAGTTCCTGAAAAGCTAACCGTAAATGACACAGACGGCTATGTGACATGCGGGCTGGAAGGCCTTGGCCTGATACGGGTGGGCAGCTACATGGTTTGGCCCCATTTGGATTCCGGCAGACTAGTTTCAGTGCTTGAGGGTTATACCGCGCCGCCCGTGCCGATCTCAGTGATCTATCACCACAGTAGCTACCATTCACCGACGCTGAGGTCGTTTGTAGACTGGGTCATTGAGCTGTTCAAAAACTCAAAATTAGGACTAGGCAATTAACCCATCACACCTCCTCACTGGATGCCGAGCGTTAAAAGCCAAGTGGGGGTGTGGTCGTAGGCCATAATTCGATTTTTTGCAATTGTGAAATCAAGTTTCGGCACAGACATCATGAATGCTTTTAGCCAAAATCGTTAACTGGCTAGCGACTGCAAGAGTCGCCGACTGCTCATACTGAGGGTTTTCAGTTATAACGAGGTGGCTTTATGACTAACGCGACTACTTTTAACAAGCGCAAGATACTCGTGCTCGGCGCAGGTGAATTGGGGCTAGAGGTTCTGAGAGAGTTATCTGCACAAGGGGTGGCCATCGGAAAGGCAGAGGTTTCCGTAATGCTGAGGACATCATCCAGCAGTTCTTCAAGCCAACGGAGTCAACTGCTCACGGAACTGGATGCTCTTGGGGTTAACGTGATTGCGGGAGATGTGGTGGGGGACACCCTGGAAACCATAGCCGAAACTTTTGGCAAGTTTGAAGTAGTGGTTAGTTGCGTAGGCTTTGCTGCTGGTCCAGGCACCCAGCTAAAGCTGGCCTTGGCAGCTATCGAGTCAGGTATCAGAAAGTACTATCCTTGGCAGTTTGGGGTTGACTACGACGTGATCGGCCGCGGTAGCGCGCAGCCACTCTTCGACGAGCAACTTGATGTTCGTGATCTATTGCGTTCACAAAGCAGGATCGACTGGACGATTATTTCTACTGGTATGTTCACAAGCTTTCTCTTCGAGCCATCCTTTGGCGTCGTAGATCTCGAAAACAGGACAGTTAATGCACTTGGCGACTGGGATACGTCCGTTACTGTCACCACGCCTCAAGACATTGGTAAGTTGACAGCGAAAGCAGTACTTTCCGAGCCTGAAATTACTAGTAAAGTGATCTACACTGCGGGCGATACCGTTTCCTATCGTCAGCTGGCAGATCTCGTAGATGAGGCGCTGGATTGTTCCGTTGCAAGGAATGTTTGGGCGATCCCTTTCTTGCAGGACGACCTCAAAAAGGATCCCACGAATGTCTTGAAAAGATATCGACTGGTGTTCGCGCAAGGCAACGACAACGGCGCTGGTGTAGCTTGGAATAAAGAGGTATCTTATAACTATATAGAAAGTGTAAAAGTTTCTACTATAGCCGATTGGCTTAAATCCAAAGCAGCGGTATAGCTCAACTTATGACTGCTATCGCTTGCCAAATACAACAATTCAAGCTTTTTTTTGCATAAAGCGGTAGCAGTCACCGAATTCTATACCCGCTTTTTCCAGATTTAGCGTTTGGACTGCAGAGCGATCCGTGATACGGAGAAGAAACCGTTCGCATTAGTAACAATTTTAAAATCGTAACCCAGCTGCTGTGCCATATGTCGAAACGCGGCCATTTCACATCGCGCCGGATTGCTTTCGTTGTCATCCTCAATGGTGGCACTCAGCTCGACTAAATGCTGCTCAATCATCGCTAAAACGCTATCGACGTAAGGGGATGGAATCGTGATCTGCCTGTCGCCCAGTATGCTCATCGAGTTAGCCTTCCTTTATTCCTAACTTCTGTCATAGAGAAAAAATTTTCGAATATTCAGTTGATGGAGCCTGAAGAATGACGACCCATAGCTCTGAACTGGTACTCGTTTACAGCTCGTAAATGCGACTCCGCTATTTGACGTAGCCGCTCGATTTCATTCCCGGGTCGAGCCGAAGCTTGAGCCTCATGGTACCGTTTCATCGCATCGACAGCACTGTACAGCTGATGGTCGGGAGCAAGTATGGGCATTTTATAATCATTACGAGGGCACCTTACTAGATGATCGAAGATGGCTGACCGGCGTTCACAAGCTGAACGTTAATGACAGCCTGATAAAGCGAGTCCGCCAATAGCTGTAGGCGCTCTATTTCATGCATTGCCAAGCCTGTGGCCTCCACTGCTTGGGCATTCCAGATGGCTTTAAGCGCTTGTCGGATCAGCGGCTCGCCTGCTTCGACCACTCCTACGAATTTGCGCTTCACAGCCTGGTGCTTATTCCCTGATACCGAATGATAGATCAGGGCCAGAGCGACCCATCGATGACAAGCTCACTCAAAAGGTACGGACTGGGGATAATCATGAGGCCTGCACGGACACCAGAGCTTTGGATCAGTGTCCGCTTTGGGTCGAAAGCGGCCGTTCGCCAGTGTCCGCTTTCGACCCATAGCGGTCGTTCGGAAAGGTCAGCAAATGGCCTGAAGCAGACGGTACGCGATAGGAGCGAGGTGCCGTCTTCGAAGTATTACCTCTCCAGGCCGAGTCACTAGGTCATCAAGCCCTAGCCGCAGGTTTGAGTCGGAAGCTGACGCCCATACGGTTGAACGCATTCATTGCGGCAATCGCCGCTGTCAGGTCAACAAGATCCTTTTCTGCAAACATCGCCGATGCGGCTGCATAAGCTTCGTCGGATACCTGTGTCTCGCTTACCCTGGTGACTTCTTCCGCCCAAGCCAGTGCTGAGCGCTCCTGATCCGAGAACAAATATTGCGCTTCATGCCATACCGGCACTAACAGCACCTTGTCCACTGACATACCTGCTTTGATCAGATCGCGTGAGTGAAGATCAATGCAATGAGCGCAGCCGTTGATTTGAGACACTCTGAGAAACACGAGGTGGATCAACGAGGCTGGCAAATTTGTCGCGGTGGTCACGAAATGATGCAGGCCGCCGAGGGCCTTAGCTGCACCAGGCGAAGCTTCAAACCAATTGAGACGATTCATGATTTCTTTTCCTTTGTATGAGCGATGAAGAGCGTGGCCGCTTGTTGGCATACGGCCCAGTTGAGATGCAAACCTTAACGCTTGGAGTAGATGTCGGCCCTGAAGCGGACTTTAGACTTGATCCACTCGACGGCTATGCCTAACAAAGTACGCCTGCACATCACCGTACCCTGTTGCCCTTCCAGTATTCAGTGACTCCCCCCCCTTGGCGGTACCCTCAACGGTGAAGTAATGCACCTGAGTGAGACCGATGGTGGCAAGGACGGCGGACAGGTAGGGGCGCAGAAAGTCCGGTTGACGGGCCTGTGGGCCGCTGATATAGCCCCCGCTAGCGATTGCGACGTAAACCGGACGATCCGTCAGATTTCCGACTTTGCCTTTGGCGGTGCCCAAAAACGTTTTGCCCACGCGTACCACGTGGTCGATCCACATCTTGAGTGGGGCGGGCACGCTATAGTTGTGCATCGGCGTGGCAATCAGCAGTACGTCGCATGCCTGTAGTTGGTCGATCAACTCGTCGGAACGGCTCAACGTACCCTTCTGACCGCTTGCTATGACTACGCGCTGATTGGCCAACGCCTGGGCGTAAGGCGAATCAACTGGGGCCAAGGTGTTGAGGTCTAAATCGGTCAACTGGATACCCCTTCTGCCGGCCTGACTGGCCAAGGCAAATAGGATCTGCTGGGACAGTTTCAGACTTTCCGAAGCCTCTGCATTGGGGCTGGCGACCAGGCGAAGAATGCGCAAGGGAGCAAGTGGCTGTTGGGACGATGTCATGAGGTTTGCCTCCTTGGGTGTGCATGCGGGTTATGGCGTATCGAACTGTTTTTGAAAGCGCAGTGCACCCGTCAATAGGCCTTCACGGAAGTAGAAACGTTGCGCGCGGGCGTTGGCCAAACCCGTGTCGAGCACCAGGCGTGCACAACCGCTGGCGCGCGCCAGTCGTTCCAAGGCTTGCAATAAGCGCGACCCCCACTGGCCACCCCGCTGAGCCTCGGCGGTTACAAGGTCATCGACATACAGGAATGCGCCGTAGACCAGGTTTTCCTGTAAGCGATAACCAGCCAGTGCTACAAGAACGCCTGCGTCATAAGCGCCAATCAGGCGATAGCCTTCAAGGCGCATACGCTCGATGCGGCGGACGAAGTCGGCTTCGCTCGTTAGATGAGGGCGCAATTGCTGCATTACCGGGAATGCGCTGCACAGGTCATGGGTGCTGTCCAAGGGACGCAGGGCGGTGTCGGCCAGGTCGAGCACGCTGGGTATGAAGTTGTGCAAAGGGAATTTCATGGGAGTTGCCCTCGTCAGTAGGTGATGGCGCTATATTGGACTACCATTGACCCACTTGATTGAGCCAAGAAATGGGATATGAACTAGGCCATGATGACCTCCCCCAAGCCGCCTTTTGCTCCCTTGGAAGAGCAGTCCGCCTTGCCCCTGTATCGTCAACTGTACGACCGCGTGCTGGCCGCCGTTGCCGCTGGCACGTTGTCCCCCGGTGACCGCTTGCCGTCGGCGCGCGCCATGGCTAAGGAGCTGGGGGTGGCACGTGGCACCGTCGAACTGGCCTATTCGCTGATGGCCAGCGAAGGGTACCTCCTGGCGCTCGGGCAGAAAGGCACCGTAATCAATCCTGAACTGCAGAAGCCTGTGTCAGCGGCCACCGTATTACCAGTCAGCAGCCAAGTGATCGAAGACGCGCCTGATTCGCTCTGGCGCCCACCGCAGCTGTTGCCGTTCCAGATGGGGGTACCGGCGCTGGATGCATTTCCGCGCAAGATATGGGCGCGTCTCGGTGCTCGGTATCTCCGTGGGATGCGTCTGGGAGATCTGGACTATCCAGCACCCCACGGCCTGGCAGCGTTGCGCAGCGCCATTGCTTCGTATCTGCAGGTGTCCCGAGGTATCGATTGCGGTGCCCATCAGGTGTTTATCACCAGCGGTTGGCGCAATAGCCTGTCTTTAGTCGCACATACCCTGTTGCAGCCAGGCGAGTGCGCCTGGGTGGAAGACCCGGGCTATCCCACTACGCGCCAGGTGCTTCGCCAGTTCGGCCTGGACCTGGAAGCGGTGCCGGTTGATGCCGAAGGCATGAACGTAGAACACGCCATCGCGGGTTCTCGGGCTGCTCAGGTCGTCATGGTGACACCAGGGCATCAGAGCCCGCTGTCGATGGCACTGTCGCTGCCACGCCGACAACTGCTACTCGATTGGGCTGCCCGCACCGGTGGCTGGATTGTCGAGGACGATTACGACGGCGAGTACCGCTACGTCAGCCGTCCACTTCCAGCGCTGGCCAGCTTGGATCGCCATGGGCGCGTGCTGTATGCCGGCACCTTCAGCAAGGTGCTGTTTCCCGGTATTCGCCTGGCTTATCTGGTGGTGCCGCAGGCGCAGGTGGCAGCGTTCGAGCGCGTCGGACGGGCCTTGTTTGCTGCCGGGTCACCGTCAATTACCCAGGCTTTGGTGGCGGAGTTCGTTGCCGAGGGACACTTCGCTCGGCACATCCAACGCATGCGCCGCCTCTACAACGAACGACGGGCATTGACCATCGAAGCACTGGAGCGGAGTTTGCCGAAGGGTATGCAGGTGGAACGCTCGCCAGGCGGTATGCACCTGGTACTGCGTTTGCCGGAGGACGTAAGCGACACCGCCCTGGCCGAGCAGGTGCTGGCGAGGGGCATGTCGGTACAAGCGTTGTCGCGCTGGGCTGCCTCATCGCAGCGTCAGTCAGGTCTGCTCCTGAGTTTTACCAACTGCGCCACGACTGCTCCAGGCGAGCAGCTTGGCGCGTTGATCAGCAAGTTACTCAGTTGAGGTTGGCCTTGTTCAGGCCGAACAGTTCATCGGACGAGCCCGGGATCGCCTGGAAAGCCACATTGAGGCGATTCCAGCCATTGATGGCGACGATCAGGAACGACAAATCCGACAGCTCCTGCTCGGAAAACTGCTCACGCGCACTCGCATACAGGCTGTTGGAGATACCATGAGGCGGCAGTTGGGTCAGGGCTTCAGTCCACTCCAGCGCCGCCCGCTCTGCTGGCGAAAACAGCTGTGACTCACGCCAGACGGCCACGTGGTGAAGACGCAGCTCGCGCTCGCCATGGATCTTGGCCTCTTTCACATGCATATCCACGCAGAACGAACAGCCGTTGAGCTGCGAAGCGCGCAACATGATCAGGTGGGCGAGATCGGCCAGTAGCGGCTTCTTGCTCAGTTGCAGGGTGAGCTCCACCAGTTTGTTGGACGCTTGGGGAGACAGTTTGAAGTAATCAAGGCGGTTGTTCATGGGTAGTTGCTCGTAGTGGGTGGATGGTTGATGGAGCCCACTGTAGCAACGCTTGGAATAGCCCCACAGGGCCAAGATAGTAGCTTCGAACTAGGCCATATCTGTATCGAAGTGCGCCATGATCACCTATCGAGCGATAGGGTCGAAGGGGCGCAATAGGCCGTTTATTGGCCTCCGCGAATGGCCGCAATGGGTCGTTAGCTGCCGGTCGTGGATGCTGCTATTGTCCCTCAGCCATGCGTGCGACTGGTCAGATCGAATGCAAGTGACCGGTCACGTCGAATGCAAACGGCTGGTCAGCATCAATGAAAATCACTGGTCAAGTGCGGTGCAATTGCCCAGGCGGTGAATCTCGCGGGTTCCTTGGCGCTTTTTCTGCTTGCGACGTGGGAGGCCAAGTGCTCCCGGTAGAGCTGGGAGCACCGATCAGTTCAGTGGCGGACTACCGCCTGTGATTACCGAAGAAAAACTTAATCCGGTGCCTGGAATTAGTTGACCACTACATTTTGTCCAAAATGTGGCAAGCCAATCGACCCACAGTTGCGTAGCTGGGAGGCAAAGGGCCGGTTTTACAACGGGCATCATCCATTTCTTTGCGGCTGTTGTCCCCGCTATCTGTGATGCGGAGCAGGTAAGGCAGCACGGTATCGAAGGCTCGCTTTCACCTTCTCCGAAAGGGGATAGCCCTGAACATCGAACCGTTAATCCAAACCGCGAAAGAGGTTCAATAGCACGACCGATAGATACGGATCCAGCTTGGCGATGTACCTTCGGACAGTCATTCCGCTTGGGATCTTGAGCTGATCCGAGGGCAAACGACTTTTGTTCCTTTCTTTAATCTGGTCCTCAAATTCTGAAACGACCACGCTGACCGCAGGAATCGTATCCCGCAGGTAGGTGCTATTAATCACCCCTTCGAGAATAACTTCGAGCTCGCCCTGTATCGCGGGAGCCCGGCCCTTTTTTGCATGCTGAGGGATCAGCTTTACTACGTTCTGACCAATGTATTTGGCGGCCCAACGTCGAATAGTAGAAACCGAGGGTGCGCATGCATCCCCAATTTTCTTGGCGATTTTTCTAAGGTACTTGATCATGTCTTCGTCACCCGGCAGCTTGTTTTGACCACGCTTGGTTAATGCGTCCAGATACTTGCGTCGACGCAATGCCTCATCCCCATGTTTTTTGGGGAAGCATGAAATATCTGGAGGGATATTCCGTACATACGGAACCTTCCCGAGATAAGGCTGATCAGCGGAAATCTCGATCTCGCGCTTCTCGTAGGCCTCATAGAACTCCTTCTCGGATAGCTTCGTTGGCTCACCAAGCTCATCGAAAAAGAGCAGCTTCCGGTCAATAAGCCTCTTCTCAAGCACCATCAGCACGCCACGAACGATGACGACCAATTTCACCCTAAGGGAAAAGGTTTGCATGACGGTGCCCTCCCTGCAGGAAGACCGGGGAGTCGGTCTCGATTGGCTTATCAAGGTCAATGCCAACCACCCCAAGGCCTAACAAGCGCCAGGCTTTGCTGACACCAACCACGCAGAGCAAATCTGCAAGGGTCATGGGCGGCCTTTCGTTGAAGGCGGCGATTACCTCCTCCAACATTTGACGCGAAAGCTCTGGACCGCGCCGGTGATACATCAGCCTTCGAAGATTGGTAGCCAGGGGCTCACCTTCAACTAACTTCTCAGTGATCACTGAAAAGTTACGGCCGGTGGCGTTGAAGTAGCGCTCAGCGGCATCCAGTCGCTGCCTGACGCTGGCAATCTTCAGTCGGTCGTGAGGCTTCACTTCAAACCACCACTCGCGCCCGTCCGCAAGGAAAACCTGTACGTCTGGGTAATATTTGAAGTAGCCCTGGAGCGATGGAACACGTTCCTCACTGGGCTGCGGGACGTAGCCGATGACCGCAGGAGACAGCTCAAGAAGTCGAAAAAGAGCGCCTTCGAGCTGGGACTCCCAGGGCACCGGCTTTTTATTTTTGAGCGATGGGAAGTAGCCGCGGTAATGGTTGGACCGCCGCGTGACCACCTTTCGTACTGTCATGAAATACCTCCGAAAATCTCGAAACGAGCGCCGACGCTGCGCCAAAAAACAAGGCGCAGGGCAGGCGAAGGTAGGCCTTTCGACAGGCAATACTGTGCCGTCGAGTAACCTCGCTAAGGTCGAAAAGATGGGAGAGGATTGACAGGGGCTTCGAAAAAGCAGACATTGCGGTTTCCTACGTCGCAAGTCCGCTTCGCTAAGCGCGGTCAGAACCTCTCGGTTTTGGTCGCGTTTTTCTACATTTGAGGCCTCCTTTTCTGCTCATAAGTCATGACCCTCATGACTGACCAGAATCTCAAGCTAGTGGCTTGCTCTATTTACTTCTAAACCGCCACGTGGTGATCGCCCGAGTAGTTTTGATCTGATCTGAAATTCTCGCTCCAACCAGTTGATTGGATTACAAATCTTCAGAGCGATGCTGAAAAAGTTGGTCATAGATCTTATTCCAAGATCACTTCGAAATCTACAATAAATCTAATTCGGCAAGTTCTGCTCAATATTTCCTCGATACCAAATTTATAAAAAAAGATACCTAACAAGTATGTGTAATTAACTATTAATTTCTACGAGTATAAATTTTGGGAATCGCAGCAATCCTTCAACACCTAAGGTTCGCCGCTGACCTTTTCAGTTTTCCCGGCTGCCCATCAGATCCCTTCCTCAATGCATCCCCATCCCCCTGAAATTCCAACGAGTGGAGTAGGGCGTACCGGCGGAACTCCGGGCAAAAAAAAGCCCGCGATGGCGGGCTTGATGGTGACCGAGGGGGACCAGGTTCGCAGTCCCGGTCGGTCAACTATTTGTGAAACCGTGCAGCTATTCTGTGAACCTACACCTGATCAGAAATCCAGGTTAGCCACCGACAGCGCATTGCTTTCGATGAACTCACGACGTGGTTCCACCGCATCCCCCATCAAGGTGTTGAAGATCTGATCGGCTGCGATCGCATCTTCGATAGTCACCTTGAGCATGCGACGGACGTTCGGGTCCATGGTGGTTTCCCACAGCTGATCCGGGTTCATCTCACCCAGACCTTTGTATCGCTGGATGGTGTGGCGCTTGGCGGTTTCGTTCATCAGCCAGTCCAGGGCTTCCTTGAACTCGCTGACCGCCTTGCGACGCTCGCCACGCTGCACGTAGGCACCTTCGCCCAACAGGGTACTGAGCTTGGCGCCCAGGTTCACGACCGAACGGTAGTCGTTGCTGCCGAAGAAGTCGCGGTTGAAGGTGATGTAGCTGGCCAGGCCGTGAGAGGTGATTTCCACTTCCGGCAGCCAGACGTTGCGCTCCTTGTCCTCGCGCAGGCTGGCCTGGTAGATCAGGCCGGACTTCTGGCTGTTGTTCAGGCGCTCCTGGAGCTTGCCCAGCCAGGCCTGCATGACAGCGTGGTCGCCCAATTGCTCCAGGGTGACTTCCGGCAGGTAGATGAAGTGCTCAGTCAGCTCCTGCGGGTACAGACGCGACAGGCGCTTGAGGGTCTTCATCACACCACGGAATTCATTCACCAGGCCTTCGAGCTGCACACCGGAAACCGGTGGCGCCGACTCGTCCAGGTGCAGGCTGGCATCTTCCAGGGCCGACTGCGTCATGTATTCCTCCATGGCGTCGTCATCCTTGATGTACTGCTCCTGCTTGCCTTTCTTCACCTTGTACAGCGGCGGCTGGGCGATGTAGATGTAGCCACGCTCGACCAGCTCGGGCAGTTGGCGGAAGAAGAAGGTCAGCAGCAAGGTACGGATGTGCGAACCGTCAACGTCAGCATCGGTCATGATGATGATGTTGTGATAACGCAGCTTGTCGATGTTGTACTCTTCGCGGCCAATGCCACAGCCCAGGGCGGTGATCAGGGTGCCGACCTCCTGGGACGAGATCATCTTGTCGAAACGCGCTTTCTCGACGTTGAGGATCTTGCCTTTGAGCGGCAGGATCGCCTGGGTACGACGGTTGCGGCCTTGCTTGGCCGAGCCACCCGCGGAGTCACCCTCCACCAGGTACAGTTCGGAAAGGGCAGGGTCCTTCTCCTGGCAGTCGGCGAGCTTGCCTGGCAGGCCCGCGATATCCAAGGCGCCTTTGCGGCGGGTCATTTCACGAGCCTTGCGTGCCGCTTCACGGGCACGGGCAGCATCGATCATTTTGCCGACGACGGCCTTGGCCTCGTTGGGGTTCTCCAACAGGAAGTCGGCGAAGTACTTGTTCATCTCCTGTTCCACGGCGGTCTTCACCTCCGAGGAAACCAGCTTGTCCTTGGTCTGCGAGCTGAACTTGGGGTCCGGCACCTTGACCGAGATGATCGCGGTCAGGCCTTCACGCGCATCGTCACCGGTGGTCGAGACCTTGTTCTTCTTGGCCAGGCCTTCCTGTTCGATGTAGTTGTTCAGGTTGCGGGTCAGCGCCGAGCGGAAGCCCACCAAGTGGGTACCACCGTCACGCTGTGGAATGTTGTTGGTGAAGCACAGCAGGTTTTCGTTGAAGCTGTCGTTCCACTGCAGGGCTACCTCGACCCCCACGCCGTCGTCACGCTGGACACTGAAGTGGAAGACCTGGGAGTTCACCGGGGTCTTGTTGGTGTTCAGGTATTCGACGAATGCACGCAGACCACCTTCGTACTTGAAGAACTCTTCCTTGCCAGTGCGCTCGTCCTTGAGCATGATGCCGACGCCCGAGTTGAGGAACGACAGCTCACGGATACGCTTGGCCAGGATGTCCCAGCTGAAGTGGATGTTCTTGAAGGTTTCTGCCGACGGCTTGAAATGAATGTGGGTGCCGGTGGTTTCGCTTTCACCAACGACCTCCATTGGCGCCTGTGGAACACCATGGACGTAGGTTTGTTCCCAGATCTTGCCGCTGCGGCGTACGGTCAGTACCAGCTTCTCGGAGAGGGCGTTCACCACGGAAACACCTACGCCGTGCAGGCCGCCAGAAACCTTGTAGGAGTTGTCATCGAATTTACCGCCTGCGTGCAAGACGGTCATGATCACTTCGGCAGCCGACACGCCTTCTTCTTTATGCACATCGACCGGAATGCCGCGACCGTTATCGCGAACACTGATGGATTCGTCCGGGTGGATGATGACAGTGATGTCGTCGCAGTGACCGGCGAGGGCCTCGTCGATCGAGTTATCGACCACCTCGAATACCATGTGGTGCAGGCCGCTACCATCATCGGTGTCGCCAATGTACATGCCGGGACGTTTGCGCACGGCATCCAGTCCTTTCAGCACCTTGATGCTGGAGGAGTCGTACGTTTGATTTTCGCTCATGCCTTCACTCCCGATGGTCGTGGGTCTGGGTGATACGGCCCTGTTCCACGTGGAACAAAGCAACTGGCGTTTCCTTCTGCCAGCCTTCCCTCAGTAATTCGTGATCTACACAGGTGATAAACACCTGGCAGTTTAATTCTTCGAGCAAGCGGCACAGCGCACGGCGATGCTGCTCATCCAGTTCGGACGGCAAGTCATCGACAAGATAAATACAGTGACCGCGACGAGCTTGACTGACGAGATGGCCCTGGGCTATTCGCAAGGCGCAAACCACCAGTTTCTGCTGACCTCGCGACAGGATGTCGGCGGCGTTGTTCGCGCTCAATCGCAGACGCAAATCGGCTCGCTGTGGTCCCGCCTGGGTGTGACCCATCTGCTGATCGCGAAGAAGGGAGGAGGCGAGTACTTCGTTGAGTTCCCGGTCCTTGTCCCAGCCTCGGTAGTAGCTAAGGGTCAGCCCTTCCAGTTCGACCAGTTCGCTCAGGGTTCGCTCGAAGACAGGCTTCAAGGCCTTGATATAGTTGCGACGGTATTCATCTATTTCCGCGCTGGCCAGGCACAATTCCCGGTCCCAGGCGGCTTGCGAAGCAGCGTCAAGTGTACCATGACGCAACCATGAGTTCCGCTGCCGCAGCGCCTTCTGCAGTCGTTGCCAGGCCGCCATGAATCGAGGTTCCACGTGGAACACTCCCCAATCCAGGAACTGCCGGCGGATCTTGGGCGCCCCTTCGAGCAGGCGGAAGCTGTCTGGGTTGATCAGCTGCAAGGGCAGCATTTCCGCCAACTGGGCCGTGCTGCGGGCATTCTGCCCATCGATGCGGATGGTGAATTCTCCCTGGCGATCGCGAGAGATCCCCAGGCTGCTGGTTCCTCCCTCTACCAACTGGACCTCGCCGAATACGGTGCATGTCGGCTGCTCGTACTGGATGACCGGGTTCAAGCGGGTGCTGCGAAACGAACGCGCCAGCCCAAGCAGGTGCACGGCTTCCAGCACGCTGGTCTTGCCGCTGCCGTTGTCGCCGTAGAGGATGTTGATGCGAGGAGAGGGGGAGAGGGTCACCGGGTGCAGGTTGCGCACCGCGGTGACCATGATACGTCGAAGGGACATTTGGCCTGCTACGGTTACAGACGCATCGGCATGACAACGTAGGACGAGTCGTCGTTACCGGCTTCCTGGAGCAGGGCGCTGCTGTTGGAGTCGGAGAGGATCAGGCGAACCTGTTCCGTGGTCATGACCCCCAGCACATCCAGCAGGTAGCTGACGTTGAAGCCGATCTCCAGCGAGCTACCGTTGTAATCGACGCTGATTTCTTCTTCCGCTTCTTCCTGTTCCGGGTTGTTGGCCTGGATCTTCAATTGGCCGGCGGCCAGTTGCAGGCGGATACCGCGGTACTTCTCGTTGGACAGGATCGCGGTGCGGCTGAAGGCTTCGCGCAGCGCCTGGCGATCACCGATCACCAGCTTGTCGCCGCCCTTGGGCAGTACGCGCTCATAATCGGGGAACTTGCCGTCGACAAGCTTCGAGGTGAAGGTGAATTCGCCAGTGGTCGCGCGGATATGGTGCTGGCCCAGCACGATGCTGACCATGCCTTCCGGGTCGGTGAGCAGGCGGGCCAGCTCGAGGATACCCTTGCGCGGCACGATGACCTGGTGGCGGTCAGCCTGGCCGATAGGCGCCTGCATGGAGCACAGGGCCAGGCGGTGACCATCGGTGGCCACGGCACGCAGGGTGTCGGTGGAGACTTCCAGCAACATGCCGTTGAGGTAGTAGCGCACGTCCTGCTGGGCCATGGCGAAGCTGGTGCGCTCGATCAGCCGGCGCAGCTTGCTTTGCTCCAGGTTGCAGGTCAGCGAGCCAGGGCCTTCCTCGACGGTCGGGAAATCGTTGGCCGGCAGGGTCGACAGGGTGAAGCGGCTACGACCGGCCTTGACCAGCAGTTTCTGCTCGTCGACCTTGATATCGATCAGCACGTCGTTCGGCAGGCTCTTGCAGATGTCCATCAGCTTGCGCGCCGGAACGGTGATCTCGCCAGGCTCGGCCGGCTCTTCCAGTTGTACGCGGCCAACCAGTTCGACTTCCAGGTCGGTACCGGTCAACGACAGTTGCTGGCCTTGTACGACCAGCAGCACGTTGGACAGGACCGGCAAGGTCTGGCGGCGCTCGACGACACCTGCGACCAGTTGCAGGGGTTTCAACAGGGCTTCGCGTTGAATGGTGAAATGCATGGTCTAGTCCCTTGCCTTCAATAAGCTGCACCGACACCCATCAGGTCGTCAGCGTCCGCAGCAGGTTCTTGTAGTCCTCGCGGATGTCCGCGTCGGATTCCTTCAATTCGTTGATCTTGCGGCAGGCGTGCAGCACGGTGGTGTGGTCACGGCCGCCGAACATGTCGCCGATCTCCGGCAGACTGTGGTTGGTCAGCTCCTTGGACAGGGCCATGGCCACCTGCCGGGGACGGGCCACCGATCGCGAACGCCGCTTGGACAACAGATCGGCGATCTTGATCTTGTAGTACTCGGCCACGGTGCGCTGGATGTTATCCACACTGACCAGCTTGTCCTGCAACGCCAGCAGGTCCTTGAGCGACTCACGGATCAGCTCGATGGTGATATCCCGGCCCATGAAGTGCGAATGGGCGATCACCCGTTTCAGGGCACCTTCCAGTTCACGCACGTTGGAACGGATGCGCTGGGCAATGAAGAACGCCGCATCATGCGGCAGCTCGACCTTCGCCTGGTCGGCCTTCTTCATGAGAATCGCCACGCGGGTTTCCAGTTCCGGTGGCTCGACGGCTACCGTCAGGCCCCAGCCGAAACGGGACTTCAGGCGCTCTTCCAGGCCTTCGATTTCCTTCGGGTAGCGGTCGCTGGTGAGAATCACCTGCTGGCCGCCCTCGAGCAGGGCGTTGAAGGTGTGGAAGAACTCTTCCTGGGAGCGTTCCTTGCGGGCGAAGAACTGAATGTCGTCGATCAGCAAGGCATCGACCGAACGATAGAAACGCTTGAACTCGTTGATCGCGTTCAACTGCAGCGCCTTGACCATGTCTGCGACGAAACGCTCGGAATGCAGGTACACCACCTTGGCATTCGGATTCTTCTTCAGCAGATGGTTACCCACAGCGTGCATGAGGTGGGTCTTACCCAGGCCTACGCCGCCATACAGGAAAAGCGGGTTGTAGCCATGCTTGGGATTGTCGGCGACCTGCCAGGCGGCCGCACGGGCCAACTGGTTGGACTTACCTTCGACGAAGGTTTCGAAGGTGAAGGTCCGGTTCAGGTAGCTGGTGTGCTTGAGCGCACCTTCGACCTGTACGGTGCGTTGTTCGGTTCGAGCCGTGGCTGCCGGTGCTGGGGCGGTTTCGCCCATGGCATCGAAACTGTCGCGCGAAGACGGCTCCTCGATCTCGTTGACCAGTACCGGCTCGATCGCAGGCTCGGCGATCGGCTCGTTGTGGACCACGACCTGTGCCGGCTGCTGCGCCTGGGCTTGCTGGGCCAGGCTGGCGGCAACCGCGGCACTGACCGGCGCATTGGGGGCGGCACGCGGCGCGGAGCTGCGGCGGCTGCCTATTAATAAGGAAAGGGCAGGCGCAATGCCGTTGCCGTGCTCACCCAACAGCTCGAGCAAACGGCCCAGGTACTTTTCATTGACCCAATCGAGAACGAAACGGTTGGGCGCATAGACGCGCAACTCGTCGCCTTCGGCTTCGACCTGTAGCGGACGGATCCAGGTGTTGAATTGCTGGGCAGGCAGTTCATCGCGCAGAAGCTCCACGCACTGCTGCCAAAGTTCCACTGACACGGATATCCCCTGAGTTTGAAAGCCGGATGAGGCAAAAACAAACCGCCATTGTACCGGGCGGGCGACCACTTATCCACATGTGGCAACGACTCACCGAGTGGCAAATCGGTCAATTCACAACCAAAACGCCACCCACGCCGTGTGAATAAGCTCTGTGGATAACCTCCCTTGAGGGCTATGCACAACCCTGACCTGAAACCAGTGGATAACTTGCCTGTGGATAAGTAGCCTTTCGATCCACAGCTTTTCCGCGGGCCCGGCACAGCCAGAACACCTCTTACCGACAGGGTTATGAATCTCTGTACAGCGCGTGTTTTCTTGCTTTAACGAGGTTATCCACAGAAAGTTATCCACTAAAGATCTATAAGTTCTTCAGAAAAGCTTTTTATATGTCCTTCTGTTTTTTCATGTTGTCGTCTCGTGTCGGCCTGATCAAGCCTTCAGAGGCATCGGGGCAGGTCAGGCCTTCCATAAGGAAAGGCTGGTTGGAAATTGACCTATTGGCTTGCTTTCTCTAGAATCGCCGATCTCTTAAAAAGGGGGCCATTCCGGCCCGTTGTCGACGAACCCAGGTAACAACGCCATGAAACGTACTTTCCAACCAAGCACCATCAAGCGCGCGCGCACCCACGGCTTCCGTGCCCGTATGGCTACCAAGAACGGCCGCGCTGTTCTGTCGCGTCGTCGTGCCAAAGGCCGTAAGCGTCTGGCAATTTGATTTTTCGGCACAGGTGGTGAGTCAGGACTTCAGTCGGGACAAGCGACTGCTTACACCCCGGCATTTCAAAGCGGTCTTCGACTCCCCAACCGGCAAGGTTCCAGGGAAAAACCTGCTTATCCTTGCCCGCGAGAACGGCCTCGATCATCCACGGCTCGGCCTGGTGATCGGCAAGAAGAGCGTCAAGCTCGCCGTTCAACGCAATCGCCTCAAACGCTTGATGCGCGATTCCTTTCGCCTGAACCAGCAGATGCTCGCTGGCCTGGACATCGTGATCGTCGCGCGCAAGGGATTGGGCGAGATCGAGAACCCAGAATTGCACCAACACTTTGGCAAGCTCTGGAAGCGCCTGGTACGCAGTCGGCCCTCTCCAGCGGTTAACGCCGATTCCGCAGGGGTAGACAGTCACGATGCGTAAACTGGCCCTCGTTCCGATCCAGTTTTACCGTTACGCCATTAGTCCACTGATGGCCAGTCACTGTCGTTTCTACCCCAGTTGCTCCTGTTACGCCTATGAAGCCATCGAAACCCATGGCCTCTTGCGTGGCGGGTGGCTAGCCGTTCGTCGCCTGGGGCGCTGTCATCCGTGGAACGACGGTGGTTTCGATCCCGTTCCACCAGCTCCTTCCTCCCGAACTTCTTCGATAGCCGAGTAATCATGGATATTAAACGCACGATCCTGATCGTCGCCCTGGCAATCGTGTCCTACGTCCTGGTCCTCAAGTGGAACCAGGACTACGGCCAGGCTGCCTTGCCGACTCAGAATACTGCTGCCAGCAACGTTGCCCCGGCGCTGCCGGACACCGTGCCGGCCGGCAACGATGGCGCCAGCGCCGATGTGCCGAGCGCCAACGCTGAATCCAGCCCAGCCGAACTGGCGCCGGTCGCGGTCAGCAAGGACCTGGTCCGGATCAAGACCGATGTCCTGGACCTGGCTATCGACCCGGTGGGCGGCGACATCGTCCAGCTGACCCTGCCGAAATACCCACGTCGCCAGGACCATCCGGACATTCCGTTCCAGCTGTTCGACAACGGCAGCGAGCGTGTCTACCTGGCCCAAAGCGGCCTGACCGGCGCCAACGGCCCGGATGCCCGTGCCAGTGGTCGCCCGCTGTACGCCACCGAACAGAAGCACTACCAGCTGGCCGACGGCCAGGACCAACTGGTGGTCGACCTGAAGTTCAGCGACAACGGCGTCAACTACATCAAGCGCTTCACCTTCAAGCGCGGCGAATACGACCTGGCTGTCAGCTACCTGATCGACAACCAGAGCAGCCAGGCCTGGACCGGCAACCTGTTCGCCCAGCTCAAGCGTGACGCCAGCTCCGACCCGTCGTCGAGCACTGCCACTGGCACCGCGACCTACCTGGGCGCAGCCCTGTGGACAGCTTCGGAGCCGTACAAGAAAGTGTCGATGAAGGACATCGACAAGGGCAGCTTGAAAGAAAATGTGTCCGGCGGCTGGGTCGCCTGGCTGCAGCACTACTTCGTGACCGCCTGGATCCCGAACGCCTCGGACAACAACGTCGTCCAGACCCGCAAGGACAGCCAGGGCAACTACATCATCGGCTACACCGGCCCGGCGCTGAACGTGCCTGCCGGCGGCAAGGCCGAAACCAGCGCCATGCTGTATGCCGGCCCGAAGATCCAGTCCAAGCTCAAGGAGTTGTCCCCAGGCCTGGAACTGACCGTCGACTACGGCTTCCTGTGGTTCATCGCCCAGCCGATCTTCTGGCTGCTGCAACATATCCACAGCCTGCTGGGCAACTGGGGCTGGTCGATCATCGTCCTGACCATGCTCATCAAGGGCCTGTTCTTCCCGCTCTCGGCCGCCAGCTACCGTTCGATGGCGCGCATGCGTGCCGTGGCGCCGAAGCTGCAGCAGCTCAAGGAACGCTTCGGTGACGATCGCCAGAAGATGTCCCAGGCGATGATGGAGCTGTACAAGAAAGAGAAGATCAATCCGCTGGGTGGCTGCCTGCCGATCCTGGTGCAGATGCCAGTGTTCCTGGCCCTGTACTGGGTACTGCTGGAAAGCGTGGAAATGCGCCAGGCCCCATGGATGCTGTGGATCACCGACCTGTCGATCAAGGATCCGTTCTTCATCCTGCCGATCATCATGGGCGCCACCATGTTCATCCAGCAGAAGCTGAACCCGACTCCGCCGGATCCGATGCAGGCGAAGGTCATGAAAATGATGCCGATCATCTTCACCTTCTTCTTCCTGTGGTTCCCGGCCGGCCTGGTACTGTACTGGGTTGTGAACAACTGCCTGTCGATCGCGCAGCAGTGGTACATCACCCGCGCCATCGAAGCCGCGACCAAGAAAGCGGCTGCTTGACGGGCTGCTGAGCTAGCCTGTGAATAAAAACGCCCCTTCGTGGGGCGTTTTTGCTATCTGTGTATTTTTCGTAGAGGTTTTCGAGCATGAACACTGTGCGTGAAACCATCGCAGCCATCGCCACCGCCCAGGGGCGCGGAGGCGTTGGCATCGTCAGGCTGTCCGGCCCGTTGGCCAGCCAGGCGGGGCAGGCCATTACCGGCCTCTCCCTGACGCCACGCCATGCCCACTACGGCCCGTTCCGCGATGACCAGGGCCTGGTGCTGGACGAAGGCATCGCCTTGTTCTTCCCCGGGCCGAATTCGTTCACCGGCGAAGACGTCCTGGAACTGCAGGGGCATGGCGGGCCAGTGGTCATGGACATGCTGCTGCAGCGCTGCCTGCAACTGGGTTGCCGCCTGGCGCGGCCGGGCGAGTTCAGCGAGCGGGCATTTCTCAACGACAAGCTCGACCTGGCCCAGGCCGAAGCGATCGCCGACCTCATCGAGGCCAGCTCGACCCAGGCTGCGCGCAATGCCCTACGTTCGCTGCAGGGGGAATTCTCCAAGCGTGTGCATAACCTCACCGAAGCCTTGATCGCGCTGCGGATCTACGTCGAAGCGGCTATCGACTTCCCTGAGGAAGAGATCGACTTCCTCGCCGATGGCCATGTGTTGTCCATGCTCGATGCGGTGCGCAGCGAGTTGTCCACAGTGCAGCGCGAGGCCGGGCAGGGCGCCCTGCTGCGCGATGGCATGACCGTGGTCATCGCCGGCCGGCCCAATGCCGGCAAATCCAGCCTGCTCAACCGCTTGGCAGGCCGGGAGGCGGCCATCGTCACGGATATCGCCGGCACCACGCGGGATATCCTGCGCGAACATATCCACATCGACGGCATGCCGCTGCACGTGGTGGACACCGCCGGCCTGCGCGATACCGACGATCATGTGGAAAAGATCGGTGTGGAGCGTGCACTCAAGGCCATTGGCGAGGCTGATCGCGTCCTGCTGGTGGTGGACTCCACCGCACCGGAAGCCAGCGACCCGTTTGCGCTGTGGCCGGAGTTCCTCGACTTGCGACCCGATCCGGCCAAGGTCACTCTCATCCGCAACAAAGCAGACCTGAGCGGCGAGGCGGTGGCCATGGAGCAGAGCGAGGACGGCCACGTCACCCTCACGCTCAGCGCCAAGGGCGACGACGTGGGGCTGGAGCTGCTGCGGGAACACCTCAAGGCCTGCATGGGTTACGAACAGACCGCAGAGAGCAGTTTCAGCGCTCGCCGGCGTCACCTGGAGGCACTGCGCCAGGCAAGCGACCATCTCGAACATGGCCGTGCGCAATTGACCTTGGCGGGAGCCGGCGAACTGCTGGCCGAAGACCTGCGCCAGGCCCAGCAGGCGCTGGGGGAAATCACCGGGGCGTTCAGCTCCGACGATCTGCTGGGGCGCATCTTCTCCAGCTTCTGCATCGGCAAGTAACGTCCTCTTCTGGGGCGCCCTGCGCCCCATCGCGACACAACGCCGCTCCCGCAGGTACGGCGACCAATCCCTGACCTTATCTCCATTCCCTGACACCAGAAGTCATCAACAGGTGCGTATTCGCTCGCCTGAGCTCTGTGGAAAACTCGCCCTCAGCGCCGTTGATAACAGGGCGTTTTGGCTGAGGACAAATCCACCTGTGGGTAACACGCATTTTAATCCACAGGTTAAATGGCGTTATCCAGAGCCCTCAGGGTCACTGAGGCACAGGGTTATAAAATCCTCAAGGCGGCGATATGAAAGGCCTACAGAAGCTTATCCACAGGCAGGCAGGGGGCTAAGAATAAACATAAAAACAAAGCTTTTTTAAATTTTTCCTCTTTGTTTTCTTTTGCTCACCACTCATCCACAGCCTGGTCAAAATTTGCGCAAAAGGTTTCTTTAGGAGGGGGGAAGTCCCTATACTTGTCCGCTTACCTTTTCTATTCGCAAAACAGGCACGAGGTGCGTGGTGGATTTCCCTTCCCGTTTTGAAGTGATCGTCATCGGCGGCGGCCATGCCGGTACCGAGGCTGCGCTTGCGTCCGCACGCATGGGTGTGAAAACCCTGCTGCTGACCCATAACGTGGAAACCCTCGGTCACATGAGCTGCAACCCGGCCATCGGTGGTATCGGCAAGAGCCACCTGGTCAAGGAAATCGATGCGCTCGGCGGCGCCATGGCGCTGGCCACCGACAAGAGCGGCATCCAGTTCCGTATCCTGAACAACCGCAAAGGCCCGGCCGTACGTGCGACCCGTGCCCAGGCCGACCGCGCCATCTACAAGGCCGTGGTCCGCGAGGTCCTGGAAAACCAGCCGAACCTGTGGATATTCCAGCAGTCGTGCGATGACCTGATCGTCGAGCAGGACCAGGTCAAGGGCGTGGTCACCCAGATGGGTCTGCGCTTCTTCGCCGACTCCGTGGTACTGACCACCGGCACCTTTCTCGGTGGACTTATCCACATCGGCCTGCAGAACTATTCCGGTGGTCGCGCCGGCGATCCGCCCGCGATCGCCCTGGCCCACCGCCTGCGTGAACTGCCGCTGCGTGTCGGTCGCCTGAAGACCGGCACACCACCGCGTATCGATGGCCGCTCTGTGGATTTCTCGGTAATGACCGAGCAGCCAGGCGACACGCCGATCCCGGTGATGTCCTTCATGGGCAAGGCCCAGATGCATCCACGCCAGGTCAGCTGCTGGATCACCCACACCAACGCCCGTACCCACGAGATCATCGCCTCGAACCTCGACCGTTCGCCGATGTACTCGGGCGTGATCGAAGGCGTTGGCCCACGCTATTGCCCGTCGATCGAAGACAAGATCCATCGCTTCGCCGACAAGGAAAGCCACCAGGTGTTCATCGAGCCGGAAGGCCTGACCACCCATGAGCTGTACCCCAACGGCATCTCCACGTCGCTGCCGTTCGATGTGCAGCTGGAGATCGTCCGCTCGATCCGTGGCATGGAGAATGCGCACATCGTTCGCCCGGGCTACGCCATCGAGTACGACTACTTCGACCCACGCGACCTGAAGTACAGCCTGGAGACCAAGGTCATCGGAGGCCTGTTCTTCGCCGGCCAGATCAACGGCACCACCGGCTACGAAGAGGCCGGTGCCCAGGGCCTGCTGGCGGGGACCAACGCTGCGTTGCGTGCCCAGGGTCGTGACAGTTGGTGCCCACGCCGCGACGAGGCCTACATCGGTGTGCTGGTCGACGACCTGATCACCCTCGGTACCCAGGAGCCGTACCGCATGTTCACCTCGCGCGCCGAATACCGGCTGATCCTGCGCGAGGACAATGCCGACCTACGCCTGACCGAGAAAGGCCGCGAGCTGGGCCTGATCGACGACGCCCGCTGGGCGGCGTTCTGCGCCAAGCGCGAAGGCATCGAACGCGAGGAACAGCGGCTGAAGTCGACCTGGGTGCGCCCGGGCACACCCGAAGGCCAGGCGGTTGTGGACAAGTTCGGCACGCCATTGAGTCATGAGTACAACCTGCTCAGCCTGCTGGCCCGCCCCGAGGTGGACTACGCTGGCCTGGTGGAGGCGACCGGTGGTGAATCCATCGATCCACAGGTGGCCGAGCAGGTCGAGATCAAGACCAAGTACGCCGGCTACATCGATCGCCAGCAGGACGAGATCGCCCGTCTGCGCGCCAGCGAGGACACCCGCCTGCCTGTGGATATCGACTACGCTTCGATCGCCGGCCTGTCCAAGGAGATCCAGGGCAAGCTCAGCCAGACCCGTCCGCAGACCCTGGGCCAGGCCTCGCGCATCCCAGGCGTGACCCCGGCGGCCATTTCCCTGTTGCTGATTCACCTGAAGAAACGCGGCGCAGGCCGCGAATTGGAGCAAAGCGCTTGAGTGCCCTGGTCACCCCGCAACACGCAGAAGAGTTGTCCACAGGTGCGCGCCAGCTCGGTGTCGAGCTGAGCCCGCAGCAGCACGAACAGCTGCTGGGCTACCTGGCCCTGCTGATCAAGTGGAACAAAGCCTATAACCTCACCGCGGTGCGTGATCCAGACGAGATGGTGTCGCGCCACCTGCTCGACAGCCTCAGCGTCATGCCGTTTATCCACAGCGACACGCAAAGCTGGCTGGATGTCGGCAGCGGCGGCGGCATGCCCGGCATCCCGCTGGCCATCCTGCATCCGCACAAGCAAGTGACGTTGCTCGACAGCAACGGCAAGAAAACCCGCTTCCTCACCCAGGTGAAGATGGAACTGAAACTGGACAACCTGCAGGTTATCCACAGCCGGGTCGAGGAGTTCCAGCCTGCGCAGCCGTTCTGCGGGATCGTCTCGCGAGCGTTCAGCAGCATGGAGAATTTCACCAACTGGACACGCCACCTGGGCGACGCACGGACGCAATGGCTTGCAATGAAGGGGCTGCATCCTGCCGATGAACTGGTAGCATTGCCCGCAGACTTCACAGTGGAAAGCGAGCAGGCCCTGACCGTTCCGGGTTGCCAGGGCCAGCGCCATCTGCTGATACTGCGCCGCAAGGCATGACTGGGAACACACGCAACAATGGCTAAGGTATTCGCAATCGCGAACCAGAAAGGTGGTGTGGGCAAGACCACCACCTGCATCAATCTCGCCGCATCGCTGGCCGCGACCAAGCGTCGTGTGCTGCTGATCGACCTCGATCCACAGGGCAACGCCACCATGGGCAGTGGCGTGGACAAGCACGTCCTGGAACATTCGGTCTATGACCTGCTGATCGGGGAATGCGACCTGGCCCAGGCCATGCACTACTCCGAGCACGGTGGCTTCCAGTTGCTGCCGGCCAACCGCGACCTGACCGCCGCGGAAGTGGTGCTGCTGGAGATGCAGATGAAGGAGAGCCGCCTGCGCAACGCGCTGGCGCCGATCCGCGACAACTACGACTTCATCCTCATCGACTGCCCGCCCTCGCTGTCGATGCTCACCCTCAACGCTTTGGTCGCCTCCGATGGCGTGATCATCCCGATGCAGTGCGAGTACTACGCACTGGAAGGTCTCAGCGACCTTGTGGATAACATCAAGCGCATCGCTGCCCGGCTGAATCCGGAGCTGAAGATCGAAGGCCTGCTGCGGACCATGTACGATCCGCGCCTGAGCCTGAACAACGATGTCTCGGCCCAACTCAAGGAACACTTCGGCGACCGCCTGTACGACACGGTCATCCCGCGTAACATCCGCCTGGCCGAGGCGCCGAGTTTCGGCATGCCGGCCCTGGCGTACGACAAGCAATCGCGTGGCGCGCTGGCCTATCTGGCCCTGGCTGGGGAACTGGTGCGCCGTCAACGCCGTCAATCACGCACTGCACAAACAACTTAAGGAATCCGCATGGCCATCAAGAAACGGGGTCTCGGACGTGGGTTGGATGCACTGCTCAGTGGTCCTTCCGTCACCGTGCTCGAAGAGCAGGCGGTGAAGATCGACCAGAAGGAACTGCAACACCTGCCGGTCGAACTGATCCAGCGTGGCAAGTATCAGCCGCGCCGCGACATGGACCCCGAAGCGCTGGAGGAACTGGCGCACTCGATTCGCAACCAGGGCGTGATGCAACCGATCGTGGTCCGTCCGATCGGCGAGAACCGCTACGAGATCATCGCCGGCGAACGTCGCTGGCGCGCCACCCAGCAAGCCGGCCTGGACACCATCCCGGCCATGGTCCGCGAGGTGCCGGACGAAGCCGCCATCGCCATGGCGCTGATCGAGAACATTCAGCGCGAAGACCTCAACCCGCTGGAAGAGGCCCTGGCGCTGCAGCGCCTGCAGCAGGAGTTCGAACTGACCCAGCAGCAGGTGGCCGATGCCGTGGGCAAGTCGCGGGTGACCGTGGCCAACCTGCTGCGCCTGATCTCGCTGCCGGAAGCGATCAAGACCATGCTGGCCCATGGCGACCTGGAAATGGGGCATGCGCGTGCACTGCTGGGCCTTGAGGAAGATCGCCAGGAAGAGGGGGCGCGACATGTTGTCGCACGCGGCCTCACCGTGCGCCAAACCGAGGCACTGGTGCGCCAGTGGCTCAATGGAAAATCCGACCCGGTGGAACCGGCCAAACCTGACCCGGATATCGCACGCCTTGAACAGCGTCTCGCAGAGCGCCTGGGCTCGGCGGTGCAGATCCGTCACGGCAACAAGGGCAAGGGCCAGTTGGTAATTCGCTACAACTCGCTAGATGAGTTGCAGGGCGTCCTTGCTCACATCCGCTGAAACAATTCCCGTTGTAGCGCGCAGTCGGAAATCACTACCCAATAGTTGAATAGGGGTTAATCCACCCCTATACTCTGCGCGCATTTTGTCGGCACAAATTATGCCAAGTCGTTGCTGACTTGACAGTCGACTTTCGAGGAGCAGTTGTGATGGAAATCCGCACGCCAAACCGCTTGCCTTTCCATCGCTGGGCGGTTTTTCCGGTACTGCTGGCTCAATGTATCGTGTTTCTGCTGGCAACGCTGGTGTTGTGGCAGTGGCAAGGCGCGGTCAGTGGATATTCCGGCCTCTGTGGAGGTCTGATTGCCTGGCTGCCCAATGTGTATTTCGCCTGGAAGGCTTTTCGCTATAGCGGGGCCCGGGCAGCGCAGGCCATCGTCAAGTCGTTCTACGCAGGCGAGGCAGGCAAATTGATTTTGACGGCAGTGCTGTTCGCACTGACCTTCGCAGGAGTGAAGCCATTGGCGCCGCTAGCAGTATTCGGCGTCTTCCTGCTGACCCTACTGGTCAGCTGGTTCGCGCCCCTGCTGATGAATAAAAGACTTTCGAGACCTTAGGGCGTTTGAGGCAACCATGGCAGCAGAAACCGCTTCGGGCTATATCCAGCACCACTTGCAGAACCTGACCTACGGTCAACTACCAGACGGCAGCTGGGGCTTCGCCCATTCGGCTGCGGAAGCCAAGGCAATGGGCTTCTGGGCGTTCCACCTGGACACCCTGGGTTGGTCCGTCGCGCTGGGTCTGATCTTCCTGTTCATCTTCCGCATGGCGGCCAAGAAGGCCACTTCCGGCCAGCCTGGCGGCCTGCAGAACTTCGTCGAAGTGCTGGTGGACTTCGTCAACGGCAGCGTGAAGGACTCCTTCCACGGCCGTAGCCCGGTGATCGCCCCGCTGGCGCTGACCATCTTCGTCTGGGTGTTCCTGATGAACGCCATCGACCTGGTACCGGTCGACTGGATCCCGCAGCTGGCGATCCTGTTCTCGGGCGATCCGCACATCCCGTTCCGTGCCGTATCGACCACCGACCCGAACGCGACCCTGGCCATGGCCTTCTGCGTGTTCGCCCTGATCATCTTCTACAGCATCAAGGTCAAGGGCCTGGGCGGCTTCATCGGCGAGCTGACCCTGCATCCGTTCGGTAGCAAGAACATCTTCGTCCAGATCCTGCTGATCCCGGTGAACTTCCTGCTGGAATTCGTCACCCTGATCGCCAAGCCGATCTCCCTGGCACTGCGTCTGTTCGGCAACATGTATGCCGGCGAGCTGGTGTTCATCCTGATCGCCGTGATGTTCGGCGCCGGCATCCTCTGGCTCAGCGGCCTGGGTGTGGTGCTGCAGTGGGCGTGGGCCGTGTTCCACATCCTGATCATCACCCTGCAAGCCTTCATCTTCATGATGCTCACCATCGTCTACCTGTCGATGGCTCACGAAGATAACCATTAAGACCGCCTGGCGTGTCTGATAGCCTTCCCTGCCCGTTTGGGGGGAGGGCTGAAAAAGTCCGCAAGGGCAGTTGTACCAAACGATTTGTTTTACCGCTTCAAACTAAAAACCTAACCAATACGACGTAAAAGTCGGGAGGAAAGATGGAAACTGTAGTTGGTCTTACCGCTATCGCTGTTGCTCTGCTGATCGGTCTGGGTGCTCTGGGCACCGCCATTGGTTTCGGCCTGCTGGGCGGCAAGTTCCTGGAAGGTGCTGCTCGTCAGCCTGAGATGGTCCCGATGCTGCAGGTCAAGATGTTCATCGTCGCCGGTCTGCTCGACGCCGTTACCATGATCGGTGTTGGTATCGCTCTGTTCTTCACCTTCGCAAACCCCTTCGTTGGTCAGATCGCCGGCTAATCACTCGTTGCCACGAGTTGATTGGTGTGATGGACAAAGACCGAGCGAGGTGTTGGCGTGAACATTAATGCAACCCTGATTGGCCAATCCGTTGCTTTCTTGATTTTTGTGCTGTTCTGCATGAAGTTCGTATGGCCTCCGGTCATCAACGCCCTGCAGGAACGCCAGAAGAAGATTGCCGACGGCTTGGACGCTGCCAACCGCGCAGCTCGCGACCTGGAGCTGGCCCAAGAAAAAGCGGGTCAGCAACTGCGTGAAGCGAAGGCACAGGCAGCCGAAATCATTGAGCAGGCCAAGAAGCGCGCTGCTCAGCTTGTCGAGGAAGCCCGTGATCAGGCCCGCGTCGAAGCTGACCGTGTGAAGGCTCAGGCTCAAGCCGAGATCGAACAGGAACTCAACAGCGTCAAGGACGCCCTGCGTGCCCAAGTGGGTGCCCTGGCTGTCGGCGGTGCTGAAAAGATCCTTGGCGCCACAATCGATCAAAACGCGCATGCGGAGCTGGTTGACAAACTGGCCGCTGAAATTTAAGCGAGGGCGATCATGGCAGAACTGACCACGTTGGCCCGACCTTACGCTAAGGCTGCCTTTGAGCATGCCCAGGCCCATCAGCAACTGGCCAATTGGTCAGCCATGCTCGGCCTGGCTGCTGCGGTGTCGCAAGACGACACCATGCAGCGCCTGCTCAAGGCCCCGCGACTGACAAGCGCAGAAAAGGCCGCCGCATTCATTGAAGTGTGCGGTGACAAGTTCGACGCTCAGGCACAGAATTTCATTCATGTTGCCGCGGAAAACGAACGTCTCCTGCTGTTGCCGGAGATTTCGGAATTGTTCGAGCTGTACAAGGCCGAGCAAGAGAAATCCGTGGACGTGGAAGTCACCAGTGCTTTTGCGTTGAACCAAGAACAGCAAGACAAACTCGCCAAGGTTCTCAGTGCACGGCTCAGCCGGGAAGTACGCCTGCACGCGTCGGAGGATGCCAGCCTGATCGGCGGCGTCGTCATCCGCGCCGGCGACCTGGTAATCGATGGCTCGGTTCGCGGCAAGATCGCGAAACTGGCCGAAGCATTGAAATCTTGAGTTTGAAGGGGCAGCAGAGCAATGCAGCAACTCAATCCTTCCGAAATTAGTGAAATCATCAAGGGTCGCATCGAGAAGCTCGATGTCGGCTCCCAAGCCCGCAACGAAGGTACCGTTGTCAGCGTTTCCGACGGTATCGTGCGGATCCACGGCCTGGCCGACGCCATGTACGGCGAAATGATCGAGTTCCCGGGCGGCGTCTATGGCATGGCACTGAACCTGGAGCAGGACTCCGTCGGTGCCGTTGTCCTGGGGGCGTACACCACCCTGGCCGAAGGCATGAGCGCCAAGTGCACCGGTCGCATCCTGGAAGTGCCGGTCGGCAAGGAACTGCTGGGTCGCGTCGTCGACGCGCTGGGCAATCCGATCGATGGCAAAGGTCCGCTGAACAACACCGAGACCGATGCGGTCGAGAAGGTCGCACCGGGCGTTATCTGGCGTAAATCGGTAGACCAGCCTGTCCAGACTGGCTACAAATCGGTCGACGCCATGATCCCGGTTGGCCGTGGCCAGCGTGAGCTGATCATCGGTGACCGTCAGATCGGCAAGACCGCCATGGCGGTCGACGCGATCATCAACCAGAAAGACAGCGGCATCTTCTGCGTCTACGTGGCCGTTGGCCAGAAGCAGTCGACCATCGCCAACGTCGTGCGCAAGCTGGAAGAAAACGGCGCCCTGGCCAACACCATCGTGGTTGCCGCCAGTGCTTCGGAATCCGCCGCGCTGCAGTTCCTGGCCCCGTACGCCGGCTGCACCATGGGCGAATACTTCCGTGACCGCGGCGAAGACGCGCTGATCGTATACGATGACCTGTCCAAGCAGGCCGTTGCCTACCGTCAGATCTCCCTGCTGCTGCGCCGTCCGCCAGGACGCGAAGCGTACCCGGGCGACGTGTTCTATCTCCACTCCCGTCTGCTGGAGCGTGCTTCGCGCGTTTCCGAAGAATACGTCGAGAAGTTCACCAACGGCGCAGTCACTGGCAAGACCGGTTCCCTGACCGCCCTGCCGATCATCGAAACCCAGGCTGGCGACGTTTCCGCGTTCGTTCCGACCAACGTGATCTCCATCACCGACGGTCAGATCTTCCTGGAATCGGCCATGTTCAACTCGGGCATCCGTCCTGCAGTGAACGCCGGTGTTTCGGTATCCCGTGTAGGTGGTGCCGCTCAGACCAAGATCATCAAGAAGCTGTCCGGTGGTATCCGTACCGCCCTGGCCCAGTATCGTGAACTGGCTGCATTCGCCCAGTTCGCATCGGACCTGGACGAAGCGACCCGCAAGCAGCTGGAGCATGGTCAGCGCGTTACCGAGCTGATGAAGCAGAAGCAGTACGCTCCGATGTCCATCGCGGACATGGCGCTGTCGCTGTACGCCGCTGAGCGTGGCTTCCTGACCGACGTCGAAATCGCCAAGATCGGCAGCTTCGAGCAAGCGCTGATCGCCTACTTCAACCGTGATCACGCCGACCTGATGGCCAAGATCAACGTGAAGGGTGACTTCAACGACGAAATCGACGCTGGCATCAAGGCTGGTATCGAGAAGTTCAAGGCCACCCAGACCTGGTAAGCCGCAGCGGGGGCTTCTGGCCCCCGCTTGCTAACCTGATAGGTGATACATGGCAGGCGCAAAAGAGATTCGCAGTAAGATTGCGAGCATCAAAAGCACGCAAAAAATTACCAGCGCCATGGAGAAAGTGGCGGTCAGCAAGATGCGCAAGGCACAACTGCGCATGGCTGCTAGCCGTCCCTATGCGGAGCGTATCCGCCAGGTGATCGGTCATCTGGCCAACGCCAACCCGGAATACCGCCACCCGTTCATGGTCGAGCGCGACATCAAGCGCGTCGGCTATATCGTGGTGAGCAGTGACCGTGGTCTGTGCGGTGGCTTGAACACCAACCTGTTCAAGGCCCTGGTCAAGGACATGACCGCCAACCGCGAGCAGGGCGTCGAAATCGACCTGTGCGTGATCGGTAGCAAGGGTGCGGCATTCTTCCGCAACTTCGGCGGCAACGTCGTAGCCGCGATCAGCCACCTGGGCGAAGAGCCATCGATCAACGATCTGATCGGCTCCGTCAAGGTCATGCTGGACGCCTACCTGGACGGCCGCATCGATCGCCTCTCCGTGGTGTCGAACAAGTTCATCAATACCATGACGCAACAACCGACGGTCGAGCAGTTGGTACCGTTGGTGGCAACCCCGGATCAGGAGCTCAAGCACCACTGGGACTACCTCTACGAACCCGACGCCAAGGAGCTGCTGGACGGCCTGATGGTGCGTTACGTGGAGTCGCAGGTCTACCAGGCGGTGGTCGAGAACAACGCAGCCGAGCAGGCTGCCCGGATGATCGCCATGAAGAACGCCACAGACAACGCCGGTAACCTGATCAGCGACCTCCAGCTGATCTACAACAAGGCGCGTCAGGCTGCGATCACCCAGGAGATCTCGGAAATCGTCGGCGGCGCTGCCGCGGTTTAACGGTTCAAATATTCAGAGGATCCAGCTATGAGTAGCGGACGTATCGTTCAAATCATCGGCGCCGTCATCGACGTGGAATTCCCACGCGACGTCGTGCCGAGTGTCTACAACGCGCTGAAAGTACAAGGCGCGGAAACCACCCTGGAAGTCCAGCAGCAGCTGGGCGACGGCGTGGTTCGTACCATTGCGATGGGCTCGACCGAAGGTCTGAAGCGCGGTCTGGATGTCGTCGACACCGGCGCCGCCATCTCCGTACCGGTCGGCAAGGCGACCCTGGGCCGTATCATGGACGTCCTGGGCAACCCGATCGACGAAGCCGGCCCGATCGGCGAAGAAGAGCGCTGGGGTATCCACCGCGCCGCGCCTTCCTTCGCTGACCAGGCAGGCGGCAACGACCTGCTGGAAACCGGCATCAAGGTAATCGACCTGGTCTGCCCGTTCGCCAAGGGCGGTAAGGTTGGCCTGTTCGGTGGTGCCGGCGTCGGCAAGACCGTCAACATGATGGAACTGATCCGTAACATCGCCATCGAGCACAGCGGTTATTCCGTGTTCGCCGGTGTGGGTGAGCGTACTCGTGAGGGTAACGACTTCTACCACGAGATGAAGGACTCCAACGTTCTGGACAAGGTTGCCCTGGTCTACGGCCAGATGAACGAGCCACCAGGAAACCGTCTGCGCGTTGCCCTGACCGGCCTGACCATGGCCGAGAAGTTCCGTGACGAAGGTAACGACGTTCTGCTGTTCGTCGACAACATCTACCGTTACACCCTGGCCGGTACCGAAGTATCCGCACTGCTGGGCCGTATGCCTTCGGCAGTAGGTTACCAGCCGACCCTGGCCGAAGAGATGGGCGTTCTGCAGGAGCGCATCACCTCCACCAAGGAAGGCTCGATCACCTCGATCCAGGCCGTATACGTACCTGCGGACGACCTGACCGACCCGTCGCCGGCGACCACCTTCGCCCACCTTGACGCCACCGTCGTACTGTCCCGTGACATCGCCTCCCTGGGTATCTACCCGGCGGTCGACCCACTGGACTCGACTTCCCGTCAGCTGGACCCGAACGTGATCGGCAACGAGCACTACGAGACCGCTCGTGGCGTTCAGTATGTTCTGCAGCGCTACAAGGAGCTGAAGGACATCATCGCGATCCTGGGTATGGACGAACTGTCCGAGAGCGACAAGCAACTGGTAGCCCGTGCTCGTAAGATCCAGCGCTTCCTGTCGCAGCCGTTCTTCGTGGCCGAGGTCTTCACCGGCTCGCCAGGCAAGTACGTTTCCCTGAAAGACACCATCGCTGGCTTCAGCGGCATCCTCAAAGGTGACTACGACCACCTGCCAGAACAAGCGTTCTACATGGTCGGCAGCATCGACGAAGCGATCGAGAAAGCCAAGAAACTGTAATCCCGGCGCCCCGCAAGGGGCGCTAATCAGGTTGAGGCAAGCAGATGGCTATGACAGTCCATTGCGATATCGTCAGCGCGGAAGGAGAGATCTTCTCCGGTCTGGTCGAGATGGTGGTTGCGCACGGCAACCTGGGCGATCTGGGTATCGCTCCAGGCCACGCGCCGCTGATCACCAATCTGAAGCCAGGTCCGATCACGCTGACCAAGCAGGGTGGCGATCGCGAGGTGTTCTACATCTCCGGTGGTTTCCTCGAAGTGCAGCCGAACATGGTCAAGGTACTCGCCGATACCGTGCAACGTGCCGCCGACCTGGACGAAGCCTCCGCTCAGGAAGCCGTCAAGGCTGCTGAGAAGGCCCTGCATGAAAAAGGCGCGGATTTCGACTACAGTGCCGCCGCCGCACGCCTGGCCGAGGCCGCAGCCCAGCTGCGCACCGTCCAGCAGATCCGCAAGAAGTTCGGCGGCTGATACCGCAGGCTTCAGGCAGATTGAGAAAAAGGGTAGCCATCGGCTACCCTTTTTCTTTTTTCGTCACCCCACAAAGCCGGTCATGTCACTGACCGCCCAGGATTGGTAGCCAGTCAATGTCTCTCGATATCGTTATTCTCGCCGCAGGCCAAGGGACTCGCATGCGTTCGGCGTTGCCCAAGGTACTGCACCCCGTCGCTGGCAATTCCATGCTTGGCCATGTTATCCACAGCGCACGCCAGCTGCAGCCCAAGGGCATCCATGTGGTCATCGGCCACGGTGCCGAGCAGGTGCGAGAGCGCCTGGCCGCCGACGACCTGAACTTCGTCATGCAGGACAAGCAGCTCGGTACTGGCCACGCCGTGGCGCAGGCCCTGCCGGCGCTGAGTGCCGAGACGGTGCTGGTGCTCTACGGCGATGTGCCGCTGATCGAGGTCGATACCCTGCAGCGCCTGCTGGCCAAGGTCAGCGACACGCAACTGGGGTTGCTCACCGTCAACCTCGACGACCCGACCGGCTATGGCCGCATCGTGCGCGACGGCCAGGGCCAGGTGGCAGCGATCGTCGAGCACAAGGATGCCAGCGAAGCGCAGAAGGCGATCAAGGAAGGCAATACCGGCATCCTCGCCGTGCCTGCCGCACGCCTGGCCGACTGGCTGGGGCGGTTGTCCAACGACAACGCCCAGGGTGAGTATTACCTGACCGACGTGATCGCCATGGCCGTAGGCGACGGGCTGGTGGTCGCCACCGAGCAGCCCCATGACCCGATGGAAGTGCAGGGGGCCAACGATCGCCGCCAGCTTTCCGAGCTCGAGCGCCATTACCAGTTGCGCGAAGGCCGACGCCTGATGGCTCAGGGCGTGACCCTGCGCGATCCGGCACGTTTCGATGTACGCGGTGAGGTGACGGTCGGCCGCGACGTGCTGATCGACATCAACGTGATCCTCGAAGGCAAGGTGGTGATCGAGGACGATGTGCAGATCGGCCCTAACTGCGTGATCAAGGACAGCACCCTGCGCAAGGGCGTGGTGGTCAAGGCCAACAGCCACATCGAAGGTGCCGTGCTGGGCGAGGGCAGCGATGCCGGCCCGTTCGCCCGCCTGCGTCCGGGCAGCGTGCTGGAAGCCAAGGCCCACGTGGGTAACTTCGTCGAGCTGAAGAACGCACACCTGGGCGAGGGCGCCAAGGCCGGCCACCTGACCTACCTGGGCGATGCCGAGGTCGGTGCGCGCACCAACATCGGTGCCGGCACCATCACCTGCAACTACGACGGTGCCAACAAGTTCAAGACGGTCATGGGCGAGGATGTGTTCATCGGTTCGAACAACTCGCTGGTGGCACCTGTGGAAATCAAGGATGGCGCCACGACTGCCGCGGGTTCCACCATCACCCAGGCTGTCGAGGCCGGGCAGCTGGCTGTGGCCCGTGCACGACAGCGTAATATCGAAGGCTGGAAGCGGCCGGAGAAGATCAAGAAGAACTGACAGTTATCCACAGGCGCCTCAATGCAAAGCCGACTTATGTGAATAAGTCGGTTTTTTGTTGGCCTTTCGACCGCTTCGCGGGCAAGCCCGCTCCCACACAGGCTCCGAGCCAATCGCAAATGATGCGGTGTGCAGCGTCTTGTGGGAGCGGGCTTGCCCGCGAAGAAGCCGACGCGGTCGAAAAATTATCCACAACCTACATTCTGATGCATTCGCCTTGACGAAACTGCTTTCTTAGGTTTTGATTGCGATCATTATCTTTCGAATCGAAACTTAAATCTGTCATGTCGAAACGAAACACGCCTCAACGCCGTCACAACATCCTGGCCTTGCTCAACGAGCAGGGCGAGGTGAGTGTGGATGCCCTGGCCAAGCGTTTCGAAACCTCGGAAGTGACCATCCGCAAGGACCTCGCCGCCCTCGAAGCCAACGGCCTGTTGCTGCGCCGCTACGGTGGCGCGGTCACCGTTCCGCAGGAAATGCTCGTCGAAACCGTGCAGCCGGTATCGCGCTACAAGCAAGCGATCGCCAAGGCGGCGGTGGGGCGTATCCGCGAGCATGCACGCATCATCATCGACAGCGGCAGCACCACCGCCGCGATGATCCCGGAACTGGGCCGGCAACCTGGCCTGGTGGTGATGACCAACTCCCTGAACGTGGCCCGTGCCATCAGCGAGCTGGAGCACGAGCCGGTGCTGTTGATGACCGGCGGTACCTGGGACCCGCATTCCGAATCCTTCCAAGGCCAGGTCGCCGAGCAGGTACTACGCTCATACGATTTCGACCAGTTGTTCATCGGTGCCGATGGCATCGACCTCAACCGCGGCACCACCACCTTCAACGAATTGCTCGGCCTCAGCCGGGTGATGGCGGAAGTTGCCCGGGAAGTGATCGTCATGGTCGAGTCGGACAAGGTCGGGCGCAAGATCCCCAACCTCGAGCTGCCCTGGAGCAGCGTCAACACCCTGATTACAGACGAACGCCTGCCGATGGAGGCACGCGAACAGATTCAAGCCCGCGGCATCAACCTGATCTGCGCCGCGATCAGCCAGGAGCAATAACCATGTGTGGAATCGTCGGTGCCGTAGCCGAGCGCAATGTCACAGCCATCCTCATCGAGGGCCTCAAGCGTCTGGAATACCGTGGGTACGACAGCGCCGGCCTGGCCGTTCTCACCCCGCAGGGCCAACTGGAGCGGCGTCGCCGCATCGGCAAGGTCAGCGAACTGGAGGCCGCCCTGGCCGCCGAGCCCCTGGCCGGCCAGCTGGGCATCGCCCATACCCGCTGGGCCACCCATGGCGCGCCGAGCGAGAACAATGCCCACCCGCACTTCTCCGGCCACGAGGTGGCGGTGGTGCACAACGGCATCATCGAGAACCACGAGGCCCTGCGCGAGGAGCTCAAGGGCCAGGGCTACGTCTTCGCCTCGGAAACCGATACCGAGGTCATCGTCCACCTGATCCACCACACCCTCAAGAGCGTCGCGGACCTGGCCGATGCACTCAAGGCCGCGGTCAAGCGCCTGCACGGCGCCTATGGCCTGGCGCTGATCAGCACGCAGCAGCCGGACCGCCTGGTCGCCGCGCGCAGTGGCAGCCCGCTGGTGATCGGCCTGGGTCACGGCGAGAACTTCCTCGCGTCCGACCAGTTGGCCCTGCGCCAGGTCACCGACCGTTTCATGTACCTGGAAGAAGGCGACATCGCCGAGATCCGTCGTGACCAGGTGAGCGTCTGGGACCAGGCTGGCCACAAGGTCCAGCGCGAAATCGTGCAGTACCACGAAGGCGCCGAGGCGGCGGACAAGGGCGCCTATCGCCACTTCATGCTCAAGGAGATCCATGAGCAGCCGACCGTGGTCCAGCGCACCCTGGAAGGCCGCCTGGGCAAGGACCATGTCATGGTCCAGGCCTTCGGCCCGCAGGCTGCCGAACTGTTCGCCAAGGTCCGCAATGTACAGATCGTCGCCTGCGGCACCAGCTACCACGCTGGCATGGTCGCCCGTTACTGGCTGGAAGGCTTGGCCGGCATCCCGTGCCAGGTGGAAGTGGCCAGCGAGTTCCGTTACCGCAAGGTGGTGGTGCAACCGGACACCCTGTTCGTCTCCATCTCCCAGTCGGGCGAGACCGCCGACACCCTGGCTGCCCTGCGTAATGCCAAGGAGCTGGGGTTTCTCGGCAGTCTGGCGATCTGCAACGTCGGCATCAGCTCGCTGGTGCGCGAGTCCGACCTGACCCTGCTGACCCTGGCAGGCCCCGAGATCGGCGTGGCCTCGACCAAGGCCTTCACCACCCAGCTGGTGTCGCTGATGCTGCTGACCCTGGCCCTGGGCCAGGTGCGTGGCAGCCTGGCCGCCGGCGTCGAGGCCGAGTTGGTGGAAGAGCTGCGTCGCCTACCGGCACGCCTGGGCGAGGCACTGGCGATGGACGGTATCGTCGAGAAGACCGCCGAGCTGTTCGCCGACAAGCACCACACTCTGTTCCTCGGCCGTGGTGCGCAGTACCCGGTGGCGATGGAGGGCGCGCTCAAGCTCAAGGAGATCTCCTACATCCACGCCGAGGCCTACCCGGCCGGTGAGCTCAAGCATGGCCCGCTGGCGCTGGTGGACAGCGACATGCCGGTGGTCACCGTGGCGCCGAACAACGAACTGCTGGAAAAGCTCAAGTCCAACCTGCAGGAAGTGCGCGCCCGGGGTGGTGAGCTGGTGGTGTTCGCCGACGAGCAGTCGGGCATGAGCAACGGCGAAGGTACCCATGTGATCAAGGTGCCACACATCGTCGATGCCCTGGCACCGATCCTCTATACCATTCCGCTGCAGCTGTTGTCGTACTATGTGGCGGTGCTCAAGGGCACTGACGTTGACCAGCCGCGTAACCTGGCCAAGTCGGTGACGGTGGAGTAACGGGGTAGGGAAGGCGTGGTGGTGGTTTTAGAGAGTTAAAACTGCCGCTGAGCCATAAAAACTGTCGCAGCAGGAGGTGAGCCCACCTGGCCTCCCTCCTGTAGCGCTCGTCTCTTAGTTCCAACGATCTTTCGCCGTCATTCTTGAGCGACCTGTATCGGTACTCAGGCCCTAACCGCTCACGCCAGTCTGCCTGCCAGCGAATCGAACAGTGCCTCGTACAGTCGATCCACCTCCGGTAGATCCCTCGCCCGCAGGCAGCCATGGACCAGCCCTGGGCCTGGGAAATAGTCTACCGCCACGCCATCGCGGCGTAGCCGTTCGGCATAGTGCAAGCCGTCGTCGCGTAGAGGGTCGAACTCGGCGACGCTGATCATGGCTGGCGCCAGCCCGATGAAGTGGCGGGCGCGCAGTGGCAAGGCCAGGTGGCTCTGGATGGGCTCGGGCAGGTAGGCGTCCAGGCAAGCCCGCATATCCTCGATAGACAGCAGCGGGGCATCTGCACACTCGCGACGCGAAGCTGTGTCCTCATCACCCAGGGCCGGGTAGATCAGTGCCTGGATGCGTGGCTGCTCTTCATCGGCATCACGCAGCGCCAGGCACAGGGCGGCGGCAAGGTTGCCGCCGGCGCTGTCGCCGACGACCACCATCCGTGTGCGGTCGATGGGTTCGTCAAGTAGGCCGTCACGCAGGGCGCGCCAGGCCGCGAGGCTGTCGTCCAAGGCGGCGGGGAAGGGATGCTCCGGCGCGAGTCGGTAGTCCACCGCTACTACCAGCAGCCCCAGCCGTACGGCCAGTTCGGCGCAGAAGAACATGTGCGAGTCGAGATCGCCGAGCGTCCAGCCTCCGCCGTGGAGAAACAGCGCCGCAGGCCAGCCGCTGGGCGGTGCCGGGCGTGCCGGGTGAAACAGTCGCAACGGTGCCAGCCCGGCCCGCTTCAGGTCGCGTGTCTGCAAACCTGCCGGGCGAGGCGGGGTGAAGGCTGCAGCCATGCGCGAATAGGCGGCACGTTGTGCGGTGATCGAGGAATCGGCCACACCGAAGGCGAGCGTGCGCTCGACGAAGGCCGCCATACCGGTCGATAGCGGGTAGCAGGCCATTACTGACCGGCGACCAGCGCCGCATCGGCTGGCTTGCCGTCGAAGGTGGTCACCCCAGCGAGCCAGGCCGAAACCTGTTCGGGATGGGCCTTGAGCCAGGCTCGGGCGGCGTCCAGCGGCGCGGTGCGGTCCAGGATGGGCTCCATCACCTGGCTGACGCCCTCGCTGGTGAAGCGCAGGTTGTGCAGCAGTTTGGCAACGTTGCCGCACTGCTGTTGGTAGCCTGCGGCGGTCATGATCGAGACCGTGGCGGAGCCTTCGTTCGGGCCGAATGCATCGTCGCTGCCGGAGAGGTATTTCATGTCGATCTGAAGGTTCATCGGGTGTGGTTTCCAGCCGGCGAACACCACCCACTTCTGTTGATTGACAGCGCGCTTCACCGCCGTGAGCATGCCGGCCTCGCTGGACTCGACGCCCTGGAAGCCTTTCAGGCCGAACTTATCGTCGGCGATCATCTGCGCAGTGATGCGGTTCATGCCGCTGCCCGGCTCGATCAAGTAGATCCGGTTGTTCAGCTTGTCGCGGAATTTGGCGATATCGGCGAAGGTCTTCAGGCCCGCGTCATAGACATAGGCGGGCACGGCATAGGTAGACTGTGCGTCACCCAGGGTGGCGGGGCTGATGACGTCGATCTGCTGCTTGTCCAGATAGGGCTTGGCCACCGACTGCATGGTGGGCTGCCAGTAGCCGAGGAAGAGGTCGAGGCGTTTCTCGGCCATGCCAGCGAGGATGATCTGCTGCGAGGCGCTGGTCTGCTTTACCTTGTAGCCCAGGCTGTCGAGCAGGGCTTCGGCCACTGCGCTGCTGGCCACTACATCGGTCCAGTTCACCGACCCCATGCGCACATTCTGGCAGGCGGCCGGCTCGGCGGCCCAGGCTCCGCTGGCGACGCTCAACAGTGCGGCGCAGGTGGCCGCTGTGATCGATAGCTTCATGACCTCTCCTTATCGTTGTTATGTCATGGGGCCCCGCGCGGCGGTGGCTGCTGCTCACGTTACGGACAGCCTGAAACGAAAAACCGCACAGCGGCGACCAGCAATTGCACGGTGGCGACCTTGGCTGTGCGGTAGTGTGAAGGACGGCGGGTGTGAGCCCGCCTCCCACTCGATTTCAGATCTGCATCGCCATGCCGTCCACATTCATCGCGGCCTGGCGCAGCGCCTCGGAACGGGTCGGGTGCGGGTGGCAGGTGAGGGCGATGTCTTCGGCCGAGGCCGAGAACTCCATGGCCACGCAGAACTCGCCGATCATCTCGCTCACGCTCGGGCCGACCAAGTGTACGCCCAGCACTTCGTCGGTGTTGGCGTCGGCAATGACCTTGGCGAAGCCTTCGGTCTCGTGGTTGATCTTGGCCCGGCTGTTGGCGGTGAAGGGGAACTTGCCGACCTTGTAGGCACGGCCTTCGGCCTTGAGCTGTTCTTCGGTCTTGCCCACGCTGGCCAGCTCCGGGCGGGTATAGATGACGCCGGGAATCAGGTTGTAGTTGACCTCGTGCGCCTTGCCGGCGATGCGCTCGATGCACGACACTGCCTCGTCCTCGGCCTTGTGCGCCAGCATCGGGCCTGAGGTGACGTCGCCGATCACCCAGATGCCGGGCACCGAGGTGCGGTGGTGGTCGTTGGCCAGCATGCCGCGTTTGTCGGTCGCAAGGCCGACGCTTTCCAGGTTCAAGCCCTGGGTATAGGGCCGGCGGCCGATGGCGACCAGCACATAGTCGGCTTGCAGGGTTTCGGCGGTACCGCCGGCGGCCGGCTCCAGGGTCAGGCTGACGCCATCGGCCGAGGCCGTGGCCTGGGTTACCTTGCTGCCGAGCTTGAAGGCCATGCCTTGCTTGGCCAAGGCCTTTTGCAGGGTCTTGGCGGTTTCTTCGTCGGTGCCGGGGCAGATGCGATCGAGGTACTCGATGACCGTCACCTCGCTGCCCAGGCGACGCCACACCGAACCCAGCTCCAGGCCGATCACGCCGGCACCGATGACCACCAAGTGCTTGGGAACCTGCGGCAGGGCCAGGGCACCGGTGGAGTCGATGATGCGCTGGTTGTCGATGGTCACGCCCGGCAGCGGAGTGGGCTCGGAGCCGGTGGCGATGACGATGTCCTTGGCTTGCAGGGTGGTTTCGCTGCCATCCTCGGCCTTGACGATGACCTTGCCGACGCCGTCGAGGCGGCCCCAGCCCTTGACCCAGTCGACCTTGTTCTTGCGGAACAGGTATTCGATACCCTTGGTCAGGCCGCTCACGCTCTCGTCTTTCTGCTTCATCATCTGGACCAGGTTCAGCGTCGGCGTGACCTCGATGCCCAGGTGGGCGAGCTCGCCGCCACTGGCCGCTTCGTAGAGCTCCGAGGCGTGCAGCAGGGCTTTGGAGGGCATGCACCCGACGTTCAGGCAGGTGCCACCGAGGGTCGACCGGCCTTCGACGCATGCAACGCTCAGGCCCAGTTGGCCGGCACGGATGGCGGCGTTGTAGCCGCCCGGGCCGCCGCCGATGATCACCACATCATAGGATTTCATGGGATTACTCCAGGAGTGAGGAAGCGAAGGAGCACAAGATTAGTCCGGGCGCCAAAAATTGTATACAATCCGTGACTTGGTTAGGCCAGATAGTTCTAGACTATGGTCTCGATTAACGGAAACTTCGTATGAATGAACTACCCTGTTCCGGTGGCGTCCCAAAATTGATGGCGACGCTCGGAAAATGAAAGGGAGGGTCATTCATGCTTGCGCAACTTCCACCTGCGTTGCAGAGCCTGCACTTGCCTTTGCGCCTGAAGCTGTGGGACGGCAACCAGTTCGACCTGGGGCCTAGCCCGCAGGTCACCATCCTGGTCAAGGAACCTCAGCTGATCAGCCAGCTGACCCATCCGAGCATGGACGAACTGGGCACCGCCTTCGTCGAAGGCAAGCTGGAGCTGGAAGGCGATATCGGCGAAGCCATCCGGGTCTGCGACGAGCTCAGCGAAGCTTTGCTCAGCGACGAAGACCAGGCTCCACCGGTCCGCACCGCCCACGACAAGGACACGGACGCCGAGGCCATCTCCTATCACTATGACGTGTCCAATGCCTTCTACCAGCTCTGGCTCGACCAGGACATGGCCTATTCCTGTGCCTATTTCCGCGAGCCGGACAATACCCTCGACGAGGCCCAGCAGAACAAGTTCGACCACCTGTGCCGCAAGTTGCGCCTGCAGGCCGGTGATTACCTGCTCGATGTCGGCTGTGGCTGGGGCGGGCTGGCGCGCTTCGCCGCCCGTGAGTACGGTGCCAAGGTGTTCGGCATCACCCTGAGCAAGGAGCAGCTCAAGCTGGGACGCCAGCGGGTCAAGGAGGAGGGGCTGGCCAACCAGGTCGACCTGCAGATCCTCGACTACCGCGACCTGCCCCAGGACGGCCGCTTCGACAAGGTGGTCAGTGTCGGCATGTTCGAACACGTCGGCCACGCCAACCTGGAGCTGTACTGCCAGAAGCTGTTCGGCGCCGTACGCGAAGGTGGCCTGGTGATGAACCATGGCATCACCGCCAAGCATGTGGATGGCCGGCCGGTAGGGCGGGGCGCGGGCGACTTCATCGACCGCTATGTCTTCCCCCATGGCGAGCTGCCGCACCTGTCGATGATCAGCGCGCGGATCTGCGAGGCCGGGCTCGAGGTGGTGGATGTGGAGAGCTTGCGCCTGCACTACGCCAAGACCCTCAACCACTGGAGCGAGAACCTGGAGAACCAGTTGCACAAGGCCGCGGCCCTGGTGCCGGAAAAGACCTTGCGTATCTGGCGCCTGTACCTGGCCGGTTGTGCCTATGCGTTCTCCAAGGGATGGATCAACCTGCACCAGATCCTGGCAGTTAAGCCCTACGCGGATGGGCACCACGACCTGCCCTGGACCCGTGAGGACCTCTACCGCTGATCCGCTTCACAGGATCGGCGAGATCAGCCGCGCGATACGCATCCCGAGCTGTTGCAGGCGATGCGTGCCGCGGCTGTCTTCGCTGCTGATTTCCGTGGCGTCGGCAAAATCCTTGAGCAGCATCGCTTCTACTTGGTCGGCGAAGTCCCGGTCCACCGTCAGCAAGGTAATCTCGAAATTCAACCGGAACGAGCGGTTGTCCAGGTTGGCGCTGCCGATCGCACTGACCTCGTCGTCCACCAGCACTACCTTCTGATGCAGGAATCCGGGTTGGTAGCGGAACATGCGCACCCCGGCACGTACCGCTTCGAAGGCGAACAGGCTCGAGGCGGCATAGACGATGTGATGGTCTGGGCGTGACGGGATGAGGATGCGCACGTCGACGCCGCGTAGCACGGCGAGGCGCAGAGCGGCGAATATCGCTTCGTCGGGAATGAAGTACGGGCTGGTGATCCAGATCCGTCGGGTCGCCGAGTGGATGGCCTCCAGGAAGAACAGCGCACAGGTTTCCTGGGAGTCGGCCGGGCCGCTGGCGAGCACCTGGCAAAGTACGCCGTTGTCGGGGTAGGTGTCTGGCAGGATCAGGGGCGGCAGCTCGCGGGTGGCCCAGTACCAGTCTTCGGCGAACGACTCCTGCAGGCAGGCCAGAACCGGACCGCTGACCTGCACATGGGTATCGCGCCAAGGCGACAGGCGCGGATGGCCGCCCAGGTATTCGTCCCCCACGTTGTGCCCGCCGAGGAACCCCAGCACGCCATCGACCACGACGATCTTGCGGTGATTGCGGAAGTTGACCTGGAAGCGATTGAACCAGCCGCGTCGGGTCGCGAAGGCATGGACCTGCACGCCACCGTCGCGCAGCACCTGGCAGTAGCTGGACGGCAAGGCGTGGCTGCCGACCCGGTCATAGAGCACGAAGACCTGCACCCCTTCGGCAGCTTTGCGCAGCAGTAGCTGCTGCAGTTCCGTGCCGATGGCGTCGTCATGGATGATGAAGAACTGCACCAGCACCGCATGGCGTGCTTCGCCGATGGCGGCGAAGATGGCGTCGAAAGTAGCCTGGCCGTCGATCAGCAGCTTCACTTGGTTGTTCGCCAGGCAGGGCATGCGCCCCAGTTTCGGTAGGGCGCGCAGGGCTGCATAGCTTTCCGACTCGCGAGCCGCCAGCGCTTCCTCTACCCAGGGTCGCCAATTGAGGTTGGCCATGGCCACGTGCATTTCCTGGTTGGCCTGGCGCCTGGCCTGGATATAGGCATAGAAGGAGCGGGCACCGAAAATCAGGTAGGGGATGAGGGTGAAGTAGGGAATGAAGAATAGCGACATCGCCCAGGCGATTGCACCCTGGGCGGTACGCACGGTGAACACCGCATGGAGCGCGGCGATGATACCGAGTAGGTGGATCAGGCCGAGCAAGTAACCGAAGAAGTAGGGGCTGTGATAATCCATACGCATCCTGCTTGCGGAGAGCACTGCAGATAACAGAGCACGTTCCCGGCCTAGCTTGCAACCCGGAAGCGGAAATGACGTCTAAGGCACAATCGGCCAGTTGCCGGTATTTCGAGGAGCATTCATCCATGAAGATTCGTCTGCCATTGTTGGCGCTGGCATTTGGCCTGAGCAGTCCGCTGGTCCATGCGCAGATGCTGCAACCCGGCCTGTGGGAGTTGACCACCAGCAACATGCAGGTCGATGGCAAACCCCTGCCCGACATGGAGTTCATGCTCGGGCAGTTGAAGAACTTGCCGCCGGAGCAGCGAGCGATGATGGAAGGCGTCCTGGCCAAGCAGGGCGTCACCTTGGCGGGGAAAGGTGTACGTTCCTGCCTGACCCCGGAGCAGGTCAAGACCGACGACATCCCGCTGCAGGATCCGCAGTCCGGGTGTACCCAGCGGATTACCGAGCGCACGGGCAATGTCTGGAAATTCGAGTTCAGTTGCCCCAAGGCGCAGGGGAGCGGCCAGGCTACTTTTCTCAGCGACCGTGAGTTCCTTACCCAGGTCAGCGGTACGTTCAATGCCTCGGGTGTTCAGCAGCAGGGCAGCATGAATACCCGGGCCGTTTGGCTGAGCGATGACTGCGGCTCGGTGAAGCCGCGTAGCGACGGGTGATCCACAGCCTTTTGGGAGCCGGCTCAAGCGACATTGGGGGCTGCAAGGCAGCCTCCAATGGCAACTGAGCTCGATCCTCACCACTGCCAGCGGCTAATCGCGACAGCATCATGGGCATGCAAGCTCTCCGCATGTTCCACGCGCAATTCGAACCCGCTGACCCAAGCGAGCTGTCGTAATGCCAAGTGCAGGCGTCTTGCCGCATCCTCGCAAAACATCAGGTTCTGCCCATTGGCCAGGGCAAAGGCCTGCTCATCGGCGCGTTTTACCGCCGTCTGCACGGCGGTGCCCAACGCAGCTTCCGCCCTGTCGATCAGTTGGGTGACCGGAAGCTCCTCCAGATTGCTCTGCAAACGCACCCTGACATATGCCTGGCTGCGCTGACTGTGAGGTGTGGCGACGATTCCCTGGCTGCTGCCCAGCCACTCCAGGATCGCTTGCCGATCCGTTTCGCGGTTGGCGAAATCCGCCACGAACTGCTGCTGTATCAATTGCCTGGCCAGTGCAGCCGAGCAAGGGCATGTGGATGAATAAGGAATCACAACGGATAGTTCCACGTGGAACATCGCATTTTCGATCCTGGCATCCACGGTTACCGGATAGCTTTTCCAACCCGCCAATGGGCTCACCAGGGCAGGTCGTTTCAGCATGTGGTCGAATGCCAGCCGCAGATAGGCGGCAGAGGCAAGCCCTTCATGGCTGGCGAGAAAGCGGGCCAACAACCGCCGCACGGCCAGGGGGTTGAGTTCCGACTGCTCGAGGGATTCCAGGGCCAGATAAAGCCGAGACATGTGTATCCCTCGTGACACGCCGTCATCGAGGTTGACCCCGGCATCGGCCCGGGCGTTCAGGGTTCGTCCTTCGAACTGCAGCGGCAGTGCGATGCCCTGCATGCCTACCCAGTCCAAAGGCGATGTTCGTTGGCTGGTCTGGATGGCGATGTCGGGGAGCGTCAGGCTGGTCATTTGCGGATTCCAAGAAAGGTTGGCATTCAGCGGCAGCCGCCGATCAGGCTGCAGTGCAGGTTGAAGCGCTGCCCGCTGGAACTGGAGACGCGGTTCAGGGTGGTCCAGCCGATACGCCGGCTATAGCCCACCCACGCCTCGCCGTCGCTGGCCAGGCCGGTGAAGAACGTCAGTGAGCCGTAACGGCTGTTGGCTTGTGCCCACAGCCGACGGCTCACACTGTCGTAGCCGCGCAGGTAGAAGGTGCTGCCCTCGGTACGCACGCTGTAATAGCTGCCTTGGCCATCCTGGCAAGCCAGAAGCGTTGCGCTGCGTGTACACAGGGGGAGATCTGTGCGTGGCATGGCAAGTACTGACGAAGGCGCGATGAGCAACAGCAGCACAACGGCACGGGGCAGTTTCATTTTCATCTCCGGGTACCGTTCGACGAGCACGGCTTGGCGAAAGTGTATTGTTATAATATAACAGTAGGCAATGCATCGTTTCGAATGCGCTCGTCTGATGAGGGTTCCGCCAATGACCAAACGTCTCCCTGTTACCGTGCTGTCCGGCTTCCTGGGGGCCGGCAAGAGCACCTTGCTCAACCATGTCCTGCGTAATCGCGAGGACCTGCGTGTTGCCGTGATCGTCAACGACATGAGTGAAATCAACATCGATGCCAGCGAGGTACAGCGCAATGTCAGCCTCAACCGTGCAGAAGAGAAGCTGGTGGAGATGAGCAACGGCTGTATCTGCTGCACCCTGCGCGAGGACCTGCTCGAGGAAGTGGCGCGCTTGGCGCAGGAGGGCCGTTTCGACTACCTGCTGATCGAGTCCACTGGCATCTCCGAGCCGTTGCCGGTGGCCGAGACGTTCACCTTCCGTGACGAACAGGGCCGTAGCCTGTCCGACATGGCACGCCTGGACACCATGGTCACGGTAGTCGATGGCCTGAATTTCCTGCGTGACTACCAGGCGGCGGATAGCCTGGCCAGCCGTGGCGAAACCTTGGGCGAGGGGGATGAGCGATCGATCAGCGACCTGCTGATCGAGCAGGTGGAGTTCGCCGATGTGCTGCTGGTCAGCAAGATCGACCTGATCGGCCAGCATGAGCGCGAAGAGCTCACGGCCATCTTGCGCAGCCTCAATGGCCGGGCGCAGATCGTGCCCATGGTCATGGGCCAGGTGCCGCTTGAGCGCATTCTCGATACCGGCCTGTTCGATTTCGACCAGGCCGCCCAGGCGCCCGGCTGGTTACAGGAATTGCGCGGCGAACACGTCCCGGAAACCGAGGAATACGGGATCGCCGCGAGCACCTGGCAGGCCCGTCGGCCACTGCATCCACAACGCTTCTTCGACTTTATCCACAAGCCCTGGAGCAATGGCAGGCTGTTGCGTTCGAAGGGGTTCTTCTGGTTGGCCAGCAAGTTCCAGGAGGCCGGAAGCTGGTCCCAGGCCGGGGGCATGATGCGCCATGGGTTGGCCGGGCGCTGGTGGCGTTTCGTGCCACGGGAGCATTGGCCGCAGGACGAGGAGAACACCGCGGCAATTCTCAAGCACTGGAGCGTAGAGGTCGGGGATTGCCGCCAGGAACTGGTATTCATCGGGCAGAACATCGATTTCGCCAGGTTATCCACAGAGCTGGATGCCTGTTTGTTGACCGATGAGGAAATGGCGTTGGGGCCGATGGCCTGGTTGCGCCTGCCCGACCCGTTCGGCCCCTGGCATGAGGAGGCTGCCGCGTGATGCTGGCAAGCAGGGCTGTGGATATCCGTCAGGTCTTCGGCGAATCGCCCCAGGTGCTGGCGGAGATTCTCCAGGATGGGGTCAACCTGGCGGTTTGGCAGCGCCGGCTGGCGGCGCAGGTGGAGGACTTCGCTGCACTGTTGCTCAGCCTGGGCCAACCCATGGCGGACGAGCGGGTGATCGATGTGGACGAGCGGGAAATGCCCGTGCTGCCTGGCCTGTTGAGCGGCGCAGCCGACCTGCATGGCTACGAAGGCTTTGTCGCAGACGTGGCGTGGTTGGTATCGGCCTACACCTGCCTGCTTGGCGCCCGGCGCGTCGGCTTGCGCCTGCGGGTGCTGGAAGGGACGATGTGCCCGCGCTTTCATGTGGATCACGTGCCGTTGCGCTTGCTCACCACCTATGCCGGCAAGGGCAGCGAATGGCTGGAGGAAGGCCGCATCGATCGCACCGCATTACCGCACGCCCCACCGCCTGTGGATAACATCCAGTGCCTGCAGGTGGGGGCAGTCGCCTTGCTCAAGGGCGAGAAGTGGCTGGGCAATGAAGGTGCCGGCCTGATACACCGCTCGCCGCTGACCGGAGCGGGGGAGCTGCGCCTGTTGCTCAGCCTTGACTGGTTGGCTTGAGGGCGCATAGTGGGTGGTTTATGGGGCCTGCGGCGGCCCTGGGGACGCCATTGAACCATCACATGTTGCAAAACATCCCTACCCACGTGATCGCTGGCCCATTGGGTGCCGGCAAGACCAGCCTGATCCGTCAGCTGCTGGCCCAGCGCCCCGCGGGAGAACGCTGGGCGGTGCTGGTCAACGAATTCGGCCAGATCGGCCTCGACGCGGCCTTGCTCTGCCGCGATGAGGAGGGCATCGCCATCGGCGAGGTGGCTGGCGGTTGCCTGTGCTGCGTAAACGGCATGCCGTTCCAGGTGGGGCTGGGCCGGCTGCTGCGCAAGGCACGACCCCACCGCCTGTTCATCGAGCCCTCTGGCCTCGGCCATCCACTGCAACTGCTCGAACAGCTTGGCCAAGCGCCATGGACAGGCGTGCTGGCCGTGCAGCCGCTGTTGATGGTCCTGGATGCCCAGGCCCTGGCACGTGGCCAGGCGCTGCCGGACACGCAGCGTGAGGCGCTGGCGGCAGCGGCCTTGCTGGTTTTCAACAAGGCTGGCCTTGTGGATGAACCGTCACGCCTGTTGATAACTGCACAACTGCCGGCCTTATCGGCATTGTGGACAGAGCATGGCGCATTTTCCCTGGCGCAGCTTCCGGTTTTGCCCACAGAAGAGGCTCGATGCTCGCTTGTGGATAAGCTTGCTGTGGACAACGCTTTCGTGTCGTCTGCCGCCTTGTGGACAGATCCGCGCCAACCGATCTGCCAGGCACAACAGGGCGAGGGCGGGTGGAGCATCGGCTGGCGCTGGCACCCCAGCCAGCGCTTCGATGCACTACGCATGCAGGCTTTTCTCGAGGCATGGCCATGGCGCCGGGCCAAGGGTGTTATCCACAGCGGTGAAGGCTGGCGCTCGTTCAATGCCTTGGACGCAGGCCCACAGGCCTGGCAACCGAGCGAGTGGCGCAAGGATTCCCGTATCGAACTGATCTTCGACCAGGCCCAACCGCGGGAAGCCCTGCAGGCGGCGCTGGCCGACTGTCGCCTGGAGGGTTGATCAGTTGCGCCAGCGATTGTGCTCCTGGCGCCATTGCTGCATCTCGATGACGTTGTCGGCCTTTGGCGGGGTCTTGATCTCGAACGGGTAGGGCGCCAGTTCGATCAGCATGGTGTGGGCACCGAACTGGGTCACCGTCCCAGGGTGGCGTTGTTCGCCAGTGACGGTGAATTCGAAACCGTAGATCCGCGCCAGGCGCTTGCGGCCGTTGGCATCACGCACGAAGGCGATGCGCTTGAGCGCGACGTTGTCGTCGAGCAGTTCCAGGTCGAGGTTGGCGCAATGCTGCTTGACCCGCTCCAGCGCCTTTTCGCGTAGCCCATGGTTGTGCCACAGCCAGGCGCCGGCCGTTGCCACCAACATCAGGACGAAAAGGTTCTCCAGGGTCAACATTTGCATAGGCTCCAGACAGGTCAGTCCAGCTTAACCGCGTTCCTGGCCTGTCGTACAGGTGGCAATCGGGTTCATACTGCGCCTCGCATCCCAAGAACTGCTTCGGAAAAATACCCCATGAAACGCACGCCGCATCTACTCGCTATCCAGTCCCATGTGGTCTTCGGCCACGCCGGAAACAGCGCGGCGGTGTTCCCCATGCAGCGGGTCGGGGTCAACGTCTGGCCGCTCAACACCGTACAGTTCTCCAACCATACTCAGTATGGCCAGTGGGCAGGCGAAGTGCTCGCGCCCGCGCAGATTCCGGCATTGGTGGAAGGTATTGCCGGCATTGGCGAGCTAGGGCACTGCGATGCGGTGCTCTCCGGGTACCTGGGCAGCGCCGAACAGGGCCGGGCGATCCTGGCTGGTGTCGAGCGGATCAAGGCGGTGAATCCCAAGGCGCTGTACCTGTGCGATCCGGTCATGGGGCATGCGGAGAAAGGCTGCATCGTGCCGGTGGAGGTGAGCGAGTTCCTGCTCGAGCAGGCCGCTGCGGTAGCCGACATCCTCTGCCCCAATCAGCTGGAGCTGGACAGTTTCTGCGGGCGCCGGGCCGAGTCGCTGGAGGACTGCGTGGCCATGGCGCGCAGCCTGCTCGAGCGCGGGCCGCAGGTGGTGCTGGTCAAGCACCTGGCCTACCCGGGGCGCGCTGCGGACAGTTTCGAGATGTTACTGGTGACCCGGGACGAAAGCTGGCACCTGAGCCGCCCCTTGCTGGCTTTCCCGCGTCAGCCGGTGGGCGTGGGCGACCTGACCTCGGGCCTGTTCCTGGCCCGCGTGCTGCTGGGCGACAGCTGGGTACGCGCCTTCGAGTTCACCGCAGCGGCAGTGCATGAGGTGCTGCTCGAAACCCAGGCCTGCGCCAGCTACGAACTGCAACTGGTGCGGGCCCAGGATCGCATCGTGCATCCGCGGGTGCGCTTCGAGGCCCAGCCGGTCTAGATCGAGTCGGTCTTGAGGTTCTGGTAGCGCTGCTCCAGCTCCTGGCGGATCTGTCGACGCTGCTGGCCCTGCAGGAAGCGGCGTTTCTCTTCCTGGGTCTGGGGCTGGCGCGGCGGTACCGGCACCGGGCGACGGTTGTCATCGACCGCGACCATGGTGAAGAAGCAGCTGTTGGAGTGGCGCACGGAGCGTTCGCGGATGTTTTCGGTCACTACCTTGATGCCCACCTCCATGGAGGTGTTGCCGGTATAGTTGACCGATGCGAGGAAGGTCACCAGCTCGCCGACGTGCACCGGTTCGCGGAAGATCACCTGGTCCACCGAGAGGGTCACCACATAGCTCCCGGCATAACGGCTGGCGCAGGCGTAGGCGACTTCGTCGAGGTACTTGAGCAGGGTGCCGCCATGTACGTTGCCGGAAAAGTTGGCCATGTCCGGGGTCATCAGGACAGTCATCGTCAACTGGGCGTTTCCAGGTTCCATAGTGAGCTCACGGTAAGGTTGCGCTGAAACGGGGCCGTTATCTGCAGACACTTCTGTTCCCCCTTGGTGGTTCCGATCTTTACGGGACGTCGGCCGATGCGACATCGTCACGCGGATAGTGCCATCGACAATGACGCAATGGCCGATCTGTTTCTACATATTGCATCGGCTTTCTGCGGCAGGGCGCGATGTTAACCTGAGCACGCCCATGCAACATGGGCGTTCCTGCGTTAAAAACATTATGTATTTGCTGCTCGCTCAGGTTTGCCTTGGCAGAGGAGCGGTTTGCCCTGGCATCGAGAAAGGAGTACCACGCCATGCATGCCATCAGCTTCATCCAGGATCTGGCAGTGATCATGCTGGTCGCCGGGGTGGTCACCATTTTGTTCCATCGCTTCAAGCAGCCCGTGGTGCTGGGCTACATCGTCGCCGGTTTCATCATTGGCCCGCACACACCGCCCTTCGGCCTGATCCACGATGAAGACACCATCAAGACCCTCGCCGAACTGGGGGTGATCTTCCTGATGTTCTGCCTGGGCCTGGAGTTCAGCCTGCGCAAGCTGTTCAAGGTCGGGGCCACGGCGTTCATCGCGGCGTTCATGGAAATCGTCCTGATGATCTGGATCGGTTTCGAGATCGGCCGCTGGTTCGGCTGGAATACCATGGATTCGCTGTTCCTCGGGGCGATCCTGGCCATTTCCTCGACCACCATCATCGTCAAGGCGCTCAACGACTTGAAGATGAAGAACGAGCGTTTCGCCCAGCTGATCTTCGGCGTACTGATCGTCGAGGACATCCTCGGCATCGGCATCATCGCCCTGTTGTCGGGCATCGCGGTCAGCGGCACGGTAAGCTCGGGCGAAGTGTTCTCCACGGTGGGCAAGCTGTCGTTGTTCATGATCGTCGCGCTGGTGATCGGCATCCTGCTGGTGCCACGGCTGCTGGCGTACGTGGCGAAGTTCGAGAGCAACGAGATGTTGCTGATTACCGTGCTGGGCCTGTGCTTCGGTTTCTGCCTGCTGGTGGTCAAGCTCGAATACAGCATGGTCCTGGGCGCGTTCCTGATCGGCGCGATCATGGCCGAATCCCGCCAGTTGCTGAAGATCGAGCGCCTGATCGAGCCGGTTCGCGACCTGTTCAGCGCCATCTTCTTCGTTGCCATCGGCCTGATGATCGACCTGAGCGTGCTGATCCAGTACGCCTGGCCGATCCTGGTGATTACCCTGGCGGTGGTGCTGGGCAAGATGCTGTCCTGCGGCATGGGGGCCTTCATCGCCGGCAATGACGGCCGCACCTCGCTGCGGGTGGGGATGGGGCTTTCGCAGATCGGCGAGTTTTCCTTCATCATCGCCGCCCTCGGCATGTCGCTGCAGGTCACCAGCGACTTCCTCTACCCCGTCGCCGTCGCGGTGTCGGCCATCACCACTTTGCTCACGCCCTACCTGATCCGCGCCGCCGACCCGCTCTCGCGAAAGCTCGGCAATGTGGTGCCAAGCCGACTGGCGAGGGTGCTGTCGTTGTATGGCGAGTGGCTGCGCAGCATCCAGCCCCAGGGCGAGGGGGCCATGCTCGCGGCGATGATCCGGCGCATCCTGCTGCAGGTGGGCGTGAACCTGGCCCTGGTGATTGCCATCTTCTTCAGTGGTGGCTACTTCGCCGGGCGTATCGGCGAGTGGTTGAGCGAATGGGTCAGCGATGTCAGCCAGCAGAAGGCACTGATCTGGGGCGCCGCGCTGCTGTTGTCGCTGCCGTTCCTGATCGCCGCCTACCGCAAGCTCAAGGCGCTGTCGATGCTGCTGGCGGAGATGGGCGTGAAGCCTGAGATGGCCGGGCGACATACCCAGCGTGTGCGTCGGGTGATCGCCGAGGTGATTCCGCTGCTGTCGTTGCTGGTGATCTTCCTGCTGCTGTCGGCCCTGTCGGCGAGCATCTTGCCCACCAATGAGCTGTTGCTGGTGATCGCAGTCGTGGCGGCGGTGGTGGTGGCACTGTTGTGGCGCTGGTTCATCCGGGTGCATACCCGCATGCAGATCGCCTTGCTGGAAACCCTGGACAACCACCGCGACTCGCACTGAGCGAGCGCATGCCGACTGCCTGCGCCTTCATCGGCGCAGGCAGGTTCGATTGCCGGTCAGCTTTCCAGCCAGACGTCCCGGGCCCAGTGCCAGACCGTCTCCCAGCTGTCTTCGCTGATCGCTTCTTCTTCCGCGTCCCACAGCACCACCGTGCCATCTTCCTCGACGCAGTAGTAGTTGTCGCCATCCTGGCACAGCGGCACCAGGTCGCGGGGGACGCCGGCATCCCAGGCATTGGCGGCCACCTCGGGCAGGTAGGTGTGGGATTGCGGGTCGGTGACGGTCACTGGCTCCAGGCTGCCGTAGACCACGTCGCTGACGGTCAGCAGGAACTCCCGCAGGCCGAACGGCATGTTGATCAGCAGTTCTTCCTCGATCTCGACCAACAGGTCTTCGTCCGGCAGTTCCAGTGGCACCGGTACCGGCTCATTGGCTTCACGGAGCTGATCGATCACTTCTTCCACGGTTCACATCCTCTGACCTTGATGACGACGCTGCGCGTTATACCCTAGTAGCCCACTGGGCCAAAAGCAAAAACCCCGGGACATGCCCGGGGTTCGTTGTGCAATGCCTGGAATCAGCCGTTCTGGCGGATACCGGCGAGCAGCCAAGGCTGGTTCTCGCCCTGGGCGCGCTCCATGTGCCAGCTTTCGCTGAAGGCTTCGCCCTGGTCGAAACGGGAGGTCTTCGACACACCATGGAAGGTCAGGGTGGCGATGGTCCGGTCGGCACGGTCGTCGATGCCTTCCAGCTGCACTTCGAGGTTGTCGATGTAGGTGGACTGGAAGCCATCACCCAGGTCGGCACGCTCGCGCTTGAGGAACTCGAGCATCTGCGGGGTGACGAACTCGGAGATCTTGTCCATCTCGTTGGCGTCCCAGTGCTGCTGCAGCGACATGAAGTGGGTGCGTGCGGCGGCCAGGAAGCTCTGCTCGTTGAACCAGGCTGGCGCGTTGATCACCGGTGCGGCTGCGGCAGCGGGGGCTGCGGCGCCACCGAAGATCGACGGTTGGGCAGGCTGGGCGTGGGTTTCGCGCTGGTACGGTGCGTGGTTGGCACCGGCCATCTGCGGCTGCTGCTGGCGACGCCGCGCGGCGATGAAGCGGAACACCAGGAAGGCGATCAGGCCCATGATCAGGAAGTCGAGGATCTGCATGCCCTGGAAGCCATCGCCCATGAACATGGAGGCCAGCAGGCCACCGGCGGCGAGGCCGGCCAGTGGGCCCAGCCAGCGCGAAGCACCGCTGGCTGCGGCCGGAGCGCGGCCAGGCGCGGTCGGCGCGGCGGCAGGCGTGGTTGGCGTGGCCTGGCGGGTCTGGTGGATAGGCGCGGAGCCCGAGCTCTTGCCACCGCCGAAGCGCTTGGCGTTGGCATCCAGGCTCAGCGTCAGGCCGACGCAGAGCGCCAGAGCGATGCTAAGAAAACGTTGCATAAGTGGGATTTCCCCTGTTGTGGATTGCACGCGCGTCATGGTGCACAGGTTGTAGGACATATGGCCAGTGCCATAATGTTTCCAGCTTTTGCCTGATTGGCCGGAGGCCAAGGCTGATCAGGCTGTAGGACATTTCAACTGTTATCTGGGGCTGCAATGCAGCCCCACAGGTCAGATCGCTTCCAGCTTGGCGTACCCCAGCATCAGCCACTTGCTGCCTTCGGCGAAGTTCACCTGCACCCGCGCCTGGGCACCGGAGCCCTCGAAGTTGAGGATCACGCCCTCGCCAAACACCGCATGCTGCACGCGCTGGCCGAGGGCGAACGCGGTCTGCGGGATGCTGGCATTGGCGAACAGGCTGCTCGAGGTGGCCTGCGCACCGCCGAAGGGGCGGCTGACACTGTTGGACAGGCGCACTTCCTGGACCAACCCGGCCGGAATCTCCCGTACGAAGCGCGACACCTTGTTGTAGGTCTCGCTGCCATACAGCCGACGTGTCTCGGCATAGGTCATGATCAGCTGGCGCATGGCCCGGGTGATGCCCACGTAGGCCAGGCGCCGCTCCTCTTCCAGACGGCCGGGCTCCTCCAGGCTCATCTTGTGGGGGAACAGGCCCTCTTCCATGCCCACCAGGAACACATAGGGAAACTCCAGGCCCTTGGCACTGTGCAGGGTCATCAACTGGATGCTGTCCTCGTGCTCGTCGGCCTGGGCATCGCCGGCTTCCAGCGAGGCGTGGCCAAGGAAAGCCGACAAGGGCGAGAGGTCGGCGTCGTCGTCACTGGTTTCGAAGTTGCGCGCCGCGCTGACAAGTTCCTCGAGGTTCTCTACCCGCGCCTGGCCTTTCTCGCCCTTTTCTTCCTGGTGATAGATGATCAGCCCGGACTGTTCGATGACGGTCTGGGTCATCAGGTGCAGCGGCATGTCCAGGACCTTGGCGGCGAGGTTCTCGATCAGTTCGATGAAGGCGCCCAGAGCACTGGCGGCGCGGCCCTTGAGGGCCTTGGCGGCGAGCAACTGGCACATCGCCTCCCACATCGACAACTGGCTGTGGCGCGCGTGCTCGCGGATGGCCTCGACGGTCTTCTCGCCGATGCCGCGGGGCGGCACGTTGATCACCCGCTCCAGGGCCGCGTCGTTGCCACGGCCTTCGAGCAGGCGCAGGTAGGCCATGGCGTTCTTGATCTCGGCGCGTTCGAAGAAGCGCTGGCCACCATAGATACGGTAGGGGATGCGCTCGCGCAGCAGGGCTTCCTCCAGCACCCGCGACTGGGCATTGGAGCGGTAGAGAATGGCGATCTCGCTGCGTGCGTTGCCCTGCCTGAGGATGCTTTCGATGGTTTCCACCACGTAGCGCGCTTCGTCGTGCTCGTTATAGGCGGCGTACAGGCTCAGCGGCTCGCCTTCGCCCATGTCGGTCCACAGCTCCTTGCCCAGGCGCCCGCTGTTGTTGGCGATCAGCGCGTTGGCAGCCTTGAGGATGCCGCCGGTGGAGCGATAGTTCTGCTCCAGGCGGATCAGTTCGGCGTCGGGGAAGTCGGCGGTGTACTGGTGGATGTTCTCGATCTTGGCGCCGCGCCAGCCATAGATCGACTGGTCGTCGTCACCCACGGCCATCAGGCTGTCGCCACCGGCGGCGAGCAGGCGCAGCCAGGCGTACTGCACTGCGTTGGTGTCCTGGAACTCGTCCACCAGCAGGTGGCGGAAGCGCCGCTGGTAGTGCTCGAGCAAGCCGGGGTGGTCGCGCCACAGGTCCAGGGCGCGCAGCAGCAATTCGGAAAAGTCGATGACCCCGGCACGCTCGCAGGCCTGTTCGTAGGCTTCGTAGATCGAGCGCATGGTGGCCAGGAACAGGTCGCCGCTGGCCTGGATGTGCTGCGGGCGCAGGCCTTCGTCCTTCTGCCCGTTGATGAACCATTGGGCCTGGCGCGCCGGCCAGCGCTGTTCGTCGAGGCCGAGCTCGCGGATCACCCGCTTGATCAGGCGTTGCTGGTCGTCGCTGTCGAGGATCTGGAAGTTCTGCGCCAGCCGCGCTTCCTGCCAGTGGGCCCGCAACAGGCGGTGGGCCAGGCCGTGGAAGGTCCCCACCCACATGCCGGCTGGGTTGATGCCCAGCAGTTGCTCGATCCGCTGGCGCATTTCCGCCGCGGCCTTGTTGGTGAAGGTCACCGACAGGATCGAGTGGGGCGAGGCCTGCTCGACCTGGATCAGCCAGGCGATACGGTGCACCAGCACGCGGGTCTTGCCCGAGCCGGCGCCGGCAAGCACCAATTGACGCCCCACCGGGGCCGCTACGGCCTGGCGTTGGGCGTCGTTGAGGGAGTTCAGCAGGAGGGAGAGGTCATCGTTGCGCATCCGGCCATTCTAGGGCCGCGCAGGGGGCAGGGGCAAACGGCCCTAGGATAAATCTTGCCGTGCCTGGCCGGCCACTCATCGACACGGCTGAGTGAGCCGCGTGCTTGAGCGGTCGCGGGGCGAAGGCCGCGGTATTTTCGCGCATCCTGACGCAGAGCAGTTTGGCCTGGGGCGGGGCTTGTGTATGCTCCCTGCTCGTTTTGCGGCCAAGAACATAACAAGAACACTGCCCTATGACCCAGGATTGCACGGCGAGCGGAGCATCGCCGCAAACCATAAGGAACGTACGCAGGCAATTCGCGACCCAGCTCTCCATCGAGCGAACCCGCCTGCTCTACCAGGGCTCGCTGTTGCCCACCCTGTTCATGTTGCTCAACGGCCTGCTGTGCGCCTGGCTGTTGTGGAGCCCTGCGCGCTACCTGCTGGTCGGCGTGTGGCTGATCTGGTTGCTGGCGCTGGTGGCCCTGCGGGTGATCCAGGTGGCGGCTTTCGATGCGGCGACGCCAGCGCGCCAGGCCAAGCCGACCTGGCATCGCATGTTCCTGCTCGGCTCGGCGTTCAGCGGCCTGACCTTGGCCTGTGCGGCAATCGTCCTGGTGCCTGTGGAGAACTTCGTGCAACAGGCCTGGGTGTTCGGCTTGCTGGGGGCAGCGGTGCTGTCGGCCAGCGTGGCCTATGCGGTGAGCCTGCCGGCCTTTCTCAGTTTCGCCTTGCCCTGCCTGCTGCCACCGATCCTGTTCCTGTTCTACTACCAAGCGGGTCTGCAGCGGGGGTGGGGCTGGCTCGGCCTGATCCTGCTGGCGGCGCTGATGGTGGTGGCCTGGCAGGTCAACCGGCTGATCGAGCGCGGCCTGTTGCGGCGCTTCCAGAACCAGGCGCTGATCGAGCAGTTGCAGGAGGCCCAGCGCCATGGCGAGCACCTGAACCAGGTATTGCTCAGCGAGGTGGAACAGCGCCGGTGCGCCGAAGATCAACTGCGCCAGGCCCAGGCCGGGCTGGAGCAGCAGGTAGCCCAGCGCAGCCATGAACTGGACCTGGCCAACCATGCCCTGGGTACGAGCGAGCAGCGCCTGGCCCTGGCATTGGACGCCAGTGAGCTGGGGCTGTGGGACTGGAACCTGGAGAGCGACGAGGTGCATCACACCCAGCTACATGCCTTGTTCGGCCTGGACCCGCGGCAGGTCCGCTCGGTCCGTGCCGACCTCAAGCCACGCCTGCATCCGGACGACCTGCCGCTGTTGCGCCGGACCCTGGTCGAGCACCTCAAGGGCCGCAGCGAAGACTATTGTGTCGAGTACCGCGTGCGCCACACCCAAGGCCACTGGTGCTGGATCGAGGACCGTGGCCGGGCGGTGGAGCATGGCCCCGACGGCAAGGTGCTGCGCATGCTCGGTACGCGCCGCGACATCACGGCGCGCAAGGAGCAGGAAGAGCAGCAACGCCTGGCCGCCACTGTGTTCGAAGCGGCCAGCGAAGGCATCGCCATTCTCGATGCGGATTTCCAGCTGCTGGCGGTCAATCAGGCTTTTTGCGACATCACCGGCTACTGTCGGGGGGAGCTGATCCAGCGCAACGCCCTGGACCTGCCCTGCAGCCGCGATGCCCGGCGCCACAGCCAGGCGATCGGCCAGGCCCTGGAGCAGCAGGGGCGCTGGCAGGGCGAGTTGGTGGAGGCGCGCAGCAATGGCGAACTCTACCCGCAATGGCTGCAGCTCAATGGCGTGCGTGACGTGCGCGGCAATATCAGCAACATCGTCGGTTTCTATACCGACCTGTCGGCGCGACGCGAATCCGAGGAGCGCTTGCGCTACCTGGCCCATTACGATGACCTGACCGGGCTGGCCAACCGCGCGCTGTTTCGCCTGCGCCTGCACGAGGCGGTGCAGCGGGTGCGCCTCAATGGTCGCAGCCTGGCGCTGCTGCACATCGACCTGGACCGTTTCAAGCTGCTCAACGAGAGCCTCGGCCATGAATGGGCCGACACGTTGCTCAAGCGGATGGCCCAGCGCATCGCCAATGCGGTGCCCGAGGCCGATACTGTCGCGCGTCTTTCCGGTGATGAATTCGTCGTGCTGTTCGACGGCTACAGCAACCTGTCCAGCCTGGTGCGGGTCACTACGCGGTTGCTCGACAAGTTGCGCGTTCCCCAGCGCCTGGGTGGCCATGAAGTGGTGGTCAGCGCCTCGGTGGGGATCAGCCTGTTGCCGGACGCGACCTTCGACGTCAACGCGCTGCTGAGCCAGGCTGACATGGCCAAGCAGCATGCCAAGCACCTGGGCGGCGACAATTTCCAGTTCTACACCGAGAGCCTGCGCGCCAGCACCCTTGAGCGCCTGCAACTGGAAAACCAACTGCGCAAGGCCCTCGACGAGCGGCAGTTGCTGGTCTACTACCAGCCCAAGCTGTGCCTACGCAGCGGCCGCCTGCACGCGGCCGAAGCGCTGGTGCGCTGGCAGCATCCCGAATGGGGCATGGTGCCGCCGGGCGAGTTCATCGGCCTGGCCGAGGAAACCGGGCTGATCGCACCGATGGGTGAGTTCGTCCTGCGCCAGGCCTGCTGGCAGGCGTGCGAGTGGCAGCGCCAGGGGCTGGCGATCCGCGTCTCGGTGAACCTGTCGGTCTACCAACTGCGCCAGGGCAAGATCGTCAGCCTGGTGCGCCAGGTGCTGGACGAGAGCGGGCTGGCGCCGCACCTGCTGGAGCTGGAACTGACCGAAAGCCAGTTGCTCGACAGCGTCGAGCACATCATCGCCACCTTCCGCCAGTTGCATGAGCTGGGGGTCAAGCTGGCTATCGACGACTTCGGCACTGGCTATTCGTCGCTGAGCTACCTCAAGCGCTTCCCGGTCGACTACGTGAAGATCGACCAGGCCTTCATCCGCGGCCTGCATGAAGGCCGGCAGGATGCGGCCATCACCCGGGCGATCATCGCCATGGCCAAGAGCCTTGAGCTGAAGGTGGTGGCGGAGGGGGTGGAAACCCGCGAGCAGCTGGCATTCCTGCGCGAGCATGGGTGTGACGAGGCGCAGGGCTACCTGATCAGCAAGCCGGTCGACGCGCGACGCTTCGAGGCCCTGCTGGCCAATCCCGGCGCCTAGGGGGCAAAGCGCTGCTTCATGCGTGCCAGGCCCGGCCCTGGTGCGCCAGCAGGCTGTTGGCTTGCTCCGGCCCGTTGGTGCCGGCGGGGTAGGGGCGCGGGGCCTGGAAGTGCTCCTCCCAGCCCTTGAGGATCGGGTCGATCCAGGCCCATGCGGCTTCCACTTCGTCGCGGCGCATGAACAGGGTCGAATCGCCCGCCAGCACATCCAGCAGCAGGCGCTCGTAGGCTTCCCAGCGGCGGGTCTGGCCGAACACCTGGGCCAGGTTCAGGTCCAGTTCCACCGGTTCCAGGCGCATGCCCTTGCCCGGGCTCTTGGTCATCATGCGCAGGCTGATGCGTTCCTCCGGTTGCAACTGGATCAGCAACTGGTTGACCTGGCCACCGCTGAACAGCTGATGGGGCACAGGCTTGAACTGGATGACGATCTGCGACGAGCGCCGCGCCATGCGCTTGCCGGTGCGCAGGTAGAACGGCACGCCGGCCCAGCGCCAGTTGTCGATCTGTGCCTGCACGGCGACGAAGGTCTCGGTATCGCTGTCGTTGTCCACGTCCTTCTCGAAGTAGTAGGCCGGCACTTCCTGGCCGCCGATCCTGCCGGCGCCGTACTGGCCGCGCACGGTCTTGTCCTGCACGTCCTGGCCGGTGATCGGCTTGAGGGCACGGAGGATCTTCACCTTCTCGTCGCGCACCGCCTCGGCCTCGAACTGCGCGGGAGGCTCCATGGCCACCAGGCACAGCAACTGCAGCAGGTGGTTCTGCAGCATGTCGCGGGTCGCCCCGGCACGGTCGTAATAGGCACCACGGTTCTCCACGCCGAGGGTCTCGCAGACGCTGATCTGTACATGATCGACCTGGCCATTGCGCCACACCGGCTCGAGCAGGGCATTGGCGAAGCGCAGGGCCATGAGGTTCTGCACCGTCTCCTTGCCCAGGTAGTGGTCGATGCGAAACACCTGGGACTCGTCGAACACCGCGCCTATGGCTTCATTGATGGCGGTGGCCGAACCGAGCGAGTGGCCGATGGGTTTTTCCAGCACGATGCGCGCCTCGCTGTCGGCCAGGCCTGCGATGCGCAGGTGGTTGACGATGGGCACGAACAGGTTGGGGGCGGTGGCCAGGTAGTAGACCCGCGTCAGCCCGCCGGGCTCGCCGAGATAACGGGCCAGGCGGCCGAAGTCGGCGCTTTGCGAGGCGTCCATGGCGAAGTAGTCCAGGCGGGCGCAGAAGCGCCGCCAGACGTCCTCTTCGAAATCATTGCGAGCGATCTGGGCGCGGCAGTGGCGTTCGGCGAGCTTGACGTACTCGTCCCGTGGCAGGTTGCGCCGGGCCAGGGCAATGATGCGCACGGCGTTGTGCAGACGGGCCTCGCGATACAGATGGTAGAGCGCCGGCAGCAATTTGTGCAGGGCCAGGTCGCCCGTGCCGCCGAAGACCAGGATGTCGCAAGGAATAGTCAAAACCACCACTCTCCACATTCGTTTAGCTGGGCGGGTCGCCGGTCATGTAGTATAACTACAAGAAAGCTACATCCCGGCCAGCCGATCATAACCGAGTCCAGCCTGTGAATCTGTTGCAACATATCGCCCAATCGCGCCACTTGCTGCGCAAATCGGAACTGAAAGTGGCCGACCATGTACTGCTCGATCCGGCTGCCGTCATGCACAGTTCCATGGCCGACCTGGCCCACAGCGTAGGGATCAGCGAACCGACCATCGTGCGCTTCTGCCGGGCCATCGGTTGCTCGGGCTTCCAGGACCTGAAGCTCAAGTTGGCCCAGAGCCTGGCCGCTGGCGCCAGTTTCGGGCAGTTCGCGATTCACGAGGACGACTCGGTCGCCGACTACAGCCTGAAGATCTTCGACACCACCTTGCATACCCTGATGGAAGTGCGCGAGCACCTCGACCCGCAGGCACTGCAGCAGGCGGTGACCGCCATGGCCCAGGCCCAGCGCGTGGAGTTCTACGGTTTCGGTGCCTCAGGTGCGGTGGCCGCCGATGCCCAGCACAAGTTCTTCCGTCTGCTGCTCAGCGCCGCGGCCTATTCCGACCCGCACATGCAGGCGATGTCGGCGGTGACCCTGAAGCCGGGCGACGTGGCGGTGTGCATCTCCCAGTCGGGCCGCTCCAAGGACCTGCTGATCACTGCCAACCTGGTGCGCGAGAGCGGTGCCAACCTGATTACCCTGTGCCCGAGCCAGACGCCGCTGGCGGAGTTGTCCACCGTCAACCTGGCCATCGACGTGCACGAGGACACCGAGATCTACACCCCGCTGACCTCACGGATCGCCCACCTGGTGGTGATCGATGTGCTGGCCATGGGCGTGGCCATGGCCCGTGGGCCGAGCCTGGTCAACCACCTCAAGAGCGTCAAGCGCAGCCTGCGCAGCCTGCGGTTGTCGCCGAAGTCGATCAAGGCGACCGACGACTGATCCTGGATGCCCAAGGCAAGCCAAGCGGCCCCAGAGGCTCTTGGCCTGCGAACAAGCCGCCATTGGCGGCAAGAATTCACGATACTGTCACCCGATCTGCACCAAACCGTAAAACCATCACGCCAGTCTGAAACTCCCCGCATCCTCATCTGGGAGACAGGCAATGGCTCGTGACCACGATGGCTCGTACCACCCCAGCGCCAAGGCTCGCAAACAGCACGAGAAGGATCAGCGTCGCATGGAGTTTCGCCGTGCGATCGAAAGCTACTGCGAGCAACGCCAATTACTGCGTGAGATCGCCGACTACCCTGAGTTGAAAGACATCACGGTATGGCAGGTATCGGCGGCAACTTCCCCGAAAATCGCTCCACAAGCCCGCTGATCCTCGCACGTTCATTGCGAATGAACGCCTGGAACGCCAAGGCCACCGGCGACTGCCGCTTGGCCTTGGACTGCACCAGGCACCAGCTGCGGTACAGCGGCAGCTCCTCCACCGGCAGTTCCTTGAGCACGCCCGTGGCCAGTTCCATGTTCAGCGCATGGCGGGTCAGCAGGGCAATGCCCAGGCCGGCGATCACGCATTCGCGCTGGGCGTCGGAGGACGCCACTTCCAGGGTCTGGGTGAAGTGCACGCGCTTGTCCTTGAAGTATTCCTCGCAGGCCTTGCGTGTGCCCGAACCTTGCTCGCGGATGAGCAGGGTATGAGGCTCCAGGTCCTGCAGGCGGAGCTTTTCCAGCTTGCACAGCGGGTGGTCGGGCGGCGCCACGGCGACGATCGGGTTGTTCAGGAACGGCATGAACTCCAGGCCCATGTCCTGGGGGACCATCGACATGATGATCAGGTCGTCGCGGTTGTCCGACAGGCGCCGGATCGCCTGGGCCCGGTTGACCACGGTGAGGGTCAGGTTGACCTCCGGGTGACGTTGCTTGAAGGCGGCGAACAGGTGTGGCACGAAGTACTTGGCGCTGGACTCGATCGCCAGCTTCAACTGCCCCTGCAGTGAACCCTGCATGTCCGACAGCTGCATGTCGAGGTTCTCCAGGCGCCCGAAGATGTCCCGGCTGGCCCGTTGCAGGGCTTCGGCCGCTTCGGTCAGGTAGAGCTTCTTGCCGACGTACTCGAACAGCGGCTGGCCGATCAGCTCTTCGAGCTGACGGATCTGTAGACTAACGGCGGGTTGCGTCAGCGCCATTTCCTCCGCCGCTCGGCTGTACGAGCGCAAATCGCACACTTCGTTGAAGATCTGCAATTGACGCAATGTCATACGCATCAATGACTTACGCATTTCTCTCCAGGCTCCGGCAAAACCTTGTTACTGCACTATAAGCTTTTGCTAATGCTGCCTCTAATAAATATTGATTTTTGTTTATCAACCTACAGCGCTAGGGTGAATACGCGACTGGCCAGTAGCGTCTGGTCACGCGCCGACCGGTAGAACCGGGTCGTCTGTTCCATCGGCTTTGGGAAGACTCCAGTGATAAAAAAAATCCTGATCGCCAACCGGGGTGAAATCGCAGTTCGGATCGTGCGTGCATGCGCCGAGATGGGCATTCGCTCGGTCGCGATCTTTTCCGACGCCGACCGTCATGCCTTGCACGTCAAGCGCGCCGACGAGGCCTACAGTATCGGTGCCGAGCCCCTGTCCGGCTACCTGAACCCGCGCAAGCTGGTCAACCTTGCCGTGGAAACCGGCTGCGATGCCCTGCATCCGGGCTACGGTTTCCTTTCGGAGAACGCCGAACTGGCGGAAATCTGCGCCGAGCGCGGGGTCAAGTTCATCGGTCCTGCCGCCGACGTCATTCGCCGCATGGGCGACAAGACCGAGGCGCGCCGCACCATGATCCAGGCCGGGGTGCCCGTGACCCCTGGCACCGAAGGCAACGTCGCCGACATCCATGAAGCCCTGAGCGAAGGTGACCGCATCGGTTACCCGGTGATGCTCAAGGCCACCTCCGGTGGTGGTGGCCGCGGCATCCGTCGCTGCAACAGCCGCGAGGAGCTGGAGCAGGCCTTCCCGCGGGTGATCTCCGAGGCCACCAAGGCCTTCGGTTCGGCCGAAGTATTCCTGGAAAAGTGCATCGTCAATCCCAAGCACATCGAGGCGCAGATCCTCGGTGACAGTTTCGGCAACGTGGTGCACCTGTTCGAGCGCGATTGCTCGATCCAGCGTCGCAACCAGAAGCTCATCGAGATCGCCCCGAGCCCCCAGCTGACCCCGGAACAGCGCGCCTACATCGGCGACCTGGCGGTGCGCGCGGCCAAGGCGGTCAACTACGAGAACGCCGGCACCGTGGAGTTCCTGCTCGCCGATGGCGAGGTGTACTTCATGGAGATGAACACCCGCGTGCAGGTGGAGCACACCATCACCGAGGAAATCACCGGCATCGATATCGTCCGCGAGCAGATCCGCATCGCCTCGGGCCTGCCCCTGTCGGTCAAGCAGGAAGACATCCAGCACCGCGGCTACGCGCTGCAGTTTCGCATCAATGCGGAGGATCCGAAGAACAACTTCCTGCCCAGCTTCGGCAAGATCACCCGTTACTACGCACCTGGCGGCCCCGGGGTACGCACCGATACCGCGATCTACACCGGCTACACCATTCCGCCGTTCTACGACTCCATGTGCTTGAAACTGGTGGTCTGGGCGCTGACCTGGGAAGAAGCCATGGACCGTGGCCTGCGGGCCCTGGACGACATGCGTGTGCAAGGCGTGAAGACCACTGCCGCGTATTACCAGGAGATCCTGCGCAATCCGGAATTCCGTAGCGGCCAGTTCAACACCAGCTTCGTGGAAAGCCACCCGGAACTGACCAACTACTCGATCAAGCGCAAACCCGAAGAGCTGGCCCTGGCCATCGCCGCCGCCATTGCTGCACACGCAGGCCTGTGAGGAACCGAATAATGTCCAAGAAAATCTTTGTCACCGACACAATCCTGCGCGACGCCCACCAGTCCCTGCTGGCCACCCGCATGCGCACCGAAGACATGCTGCCGATCTGCGACAAGCTCGACAAGGTCGGCTACTGGTCGCTGGAAGTCTGGGGGGGCGCCACCTTCGACGCCTGCGTGCGCTTCCTCAAGGAAGACCCGTGGGAGCGCCTGCGCAAGCTGCGTGCGGCCCTGCCCAACACTCGCCTGCAAATGCTGCTGCGCGGCCAGAACCTGCTGGGCTACCGCCATTACAGCGACGACGTGGTCAAGGCCTTCGTCGCCAAGGCGGCGGTCAACGGCATCGACGTGTTCCGCATCTTCGACGCCATGAACGACGTGCGTAACCTGCGCGTGGCCATCGAGGCGGTCAAGGCTGCCGGCAAGCACGCCCAGGGCACCATCGCTTACACCACCAGCCCGGTGCACACCATCGAAGCCTTCGTGACCCAGGCCAAGCAGATGGAAGCCATGGGTTGCGACTCGGTGGCGATCAAGGACATGGCCGGCCTGCTGACTCCCTATGCCACTGGCGAACTGGTCAAGGCGCTGAAGGCCGAGCAGTCGCTGCCGGTGTTCATCCACTCCCACGACACCGCCGGCCTAGCCGCCATGTGCCAGCTCAAGGCTGTGGAAAACGGCGCCGATCATATCGACACCGCTATCTCCAGCTTCGCCTGGGGTACCAGCCACCCGGGCACCGAGTCGATGGTCGCCGCGCTCAAGGGCAGCGAGTACGACACCGGCCTGGACCTGGAGCTGCTGCAGGAGATCGGCCTGTACTTCTACGCCGTGCGCAAGAAGTACCACCAGTTCGAAAGCGAGTTCACCGCCGTGGATACCCGCGTGCAGGTCAACCAGGTTCCAGGCGGCATGATTTCCAACCTGGCCAACCAGCTCAAGGAGCAGGGCGCGCTCAACCGCATGAACGAAGTGCTGGCGGAGATCCCGCGCGTGCGCGAAGACCTCGGCTTCCCACCGCTGGTCACCCCGACCTCGCAGATCGTCGGCACCCAGGCGTTCTTCAACGTGCTGGCCGGCGAGCGCTACAAGACCATCACCAACGAAGTGAAGCTGTACCTGCAGGGCGGCTACGGCAAGGCCCCGGGTGTAGTCGACGAGAAGCTGCGGCGCCAGGCGATCGGCAGCGAAGAGGTGATCGACGTGCGTCCGGCCGACCTGCTCAAGCCGGAAATGGCCAAGCTGCGCGCCGAGATCGGCAGCCTCGCCAGCTGTGAAGAAGACGTGCTGACCTATGCCATGTTCCCGGACATCGGCCGCAAGTTCCTCGAGGAGCGCGAAGCCGGCACCCTCAAGCCCGAAGTCCTGCTGCCGATCCCGGAAGCCGGTGCCGTGGCCTCGGCCAGCGGCGAAGGTGTGCCGACCGAGTTCGTCATCGACGTGCACGGCGAGACCTACCGCGTCGACATTACCGGTGTCGGTGTCAAGGCCGAAGGCAAGCGTCACTTCTACCTGTCCATCGATGGCATGCCGGAAGAAGTGGTGTTCGAGCCGCTCAACGAATTCGTCGGTGGTGGCGGCAGCAAGCGCAAGCAGGCCAGCGATCCGGGTCATGTGAGCACCACCATGCCGGGCAACATCGTCGACGTGCTGGTCAAGGAAGGCGACATGGTCAAGGCCGGTCAGGCGGTACTGATCACCGAAGCCATGAAGATGGAGACCGAAGTCCAGGCGGCCATCGCCGGCAAGGTCGTCGCTATCCACGTGGCCAAGGGCGACCGGGTGACTCCGGGTGAGATCCTGATCGAGATCGAGGGCTGATAGACGCCTTCGACTGCAAGCGGTTTACCTCGTGGGGAGCGATATGCTCCCCTTTTTTTGGGTTCTTCACGGAATCCTGGGAAAGACAGAAACAAGAACGCCGTATTTCGCCCATTCGGCCTACAGATGGGGGGTGGTCAGGCGACAGCGTCAGGTCATCTGATCCTTACCTGGCCCTGGCGAGCTTGCTCAGGTCCGGTTCCGGCAGGCCTCGAGCGTTTCGAGTTGCCCTTCGGGCCGTTGATTGGCTTCGCTCAACCAACGCTCGAACCCCGCTGCCACCGCTGGCCACTGTTCATCGGTAATCGCATACCAGGCCGTATCGCGGTTGCGGTCCTTGATCACCATGTGGTTGCGGAACACCCCTTCGAAGACGAAGCCCAAGCGCTCTGCCGCGCGCTTCGAGCGGGCATTGGCGTTGTTGCACTTCCATTCCAGGCGGCGGTTGCCCAGCCCGAAGCCGAGCTTGCCCAGCAGGTAGATCGCCTCGGTGCCTTTTGGTGTACGCTGCATGGCGGCGCTGAAGGCGATGTGGCCGATCTCGATGCGGCCGTGCTCGGGGACGATCGACAGCAGGCTCAGGATGCCCTGCACCTGGCCGCTGGCGCGATCGATGACACTGTAGAACAGCGGATCGCGGCTGGCCGCGTTGCCGTCCAGCCAGAGGTCGAAGTCCGGCCGTTCGGAGAATGGGCCGTAGGGCAGGTAGTCCCACAGGGCAGGGTCGGAGCCCGGCCCCTGCAGCACGTCCCACAGGTCGTCGCCGTGGTGCCTTGAGTCGAGCTTTTCCAGGCGAACGAAGCGGCCTTCAAGGGGTTCGGCCTTGGGGAGGGCGGCGGGTTTCCAGTGTAGCGGCTGGTTCATGTTCGGCTCCCGGCTCACAGTGCCTTGCGAAATTGGATGAAGCCTGGCCGCTCGGCGACCTGTTCGTACAGGCCGATGGCGGTCGCGTTGGTCTCGTGGGTCAGCCAGTGCACCTTGGCGCAGCCAGCCGCCTTGGCCGTGGCATAGACGTGCTCGATCAACTGGCGGCCGATACCCTGGCCACGCTGTGTGTTATCGACGTACAGGTCCTGCAGGTAGCAAGCGTTCTCGACGCTCCAGTTGGAGCGATGATAGATCCAGTTGACCATGCCTACCGCCTTGCCGTCGACCCAGGCGAGGGCCGAATGGGTTGGCTCGTTGGGATCGAGGATGCGCTGCCAGGTAACGTTGCTGACCTCGTCGGCCAAGCTGGTCTGGTAGAAACGCAGGTAGGCCTGCCACAGGGGCAGCCAGGCGGCATGGTCGTTAGCGCCGACCGGGCGCAGGGTGATGCGGGTCATGGGGCTTTCTTCCTTCAGGGGAGGCGCATCTGCGCCGCGAGTTGCTTGTCCAGGTAGTCGGGGCTGCGGGCCAGGCCGTCGCGCACGCCCTGGATGTCGGTGGCGCTGCGGTTCTGGCTGAGCTTGCGCGCGCCTTGCAGGCGGGCGATGGGCAGGCGGATGCCGACGATGGCGCGGAGCATGCCGTCGATGTAGTCGGCGGGGGCGTCGGCCACTTTCCACGGCTCGCTGCGGCCCTGCTCGTGGCGGTCGCTCAGGCGGCTGACGATGTCCAGCAGGCGTGGCGCGTCGTGGATGACCTCGACCGGGCCATAGGCATGCACCGCCAGGTAGTTCCAGGTGGGTACCACCTTCGGGTCGCCGGCCTTGCTGGGGTAGTACGACGGGCTGACATAGGCGTCTGCCCCGGGAAACACCAGCAGGGCCTCGCCGCCTTGTGCCAGGTCCTGCCATTGGTGATTGGCCCGCGCCAGGTGGCCATGGACCGTGCCGTACTCGCCCTCGGTCGTATCGACCAGCACTGGCAGGTGGGTGGCCAGCAGGCCTTGCGCGCCATGGCTGACCAGCACCGCGAGGCGGGTTTCCAGCATCTGTGCATGCAAACGCTCGAGGTCGTGTTCCTGGTGGGGTCTGGCGTTGTACATGGCGCAGCTCCTTGTCGAATGGCTCCATCCTAGGCAGGCTATTGGCTCTATGTAAGAGCCAATAAAGGCTGTTTTGAAAGGTCCAATACCATGAATGAGCGCGCCCTTGCGTTGCCTTTTGACCCGGCGGGTATCGTGCTCGACCGCCGTCGCGGGCTTAGCCAGCAGCTCTACCAGGCATTGCGCGCACGGGTGCTGGATGGGCGCCTGGGCAGTGGCACGCGCCTGCCGGCAACGCGGGACCTGGCGGCGATGCTGGCGCTTTCGCGCAACAGCGTGGTGCGTGCCTATGACCAGCTGTATGCCGAGGGCTACATAGAAAGCCGGGTAGGGGATGGCACCTACGTCAGTCGGCTACCTAAATTATCCACACAACTGTCCACAGGGTTATCCCTGGGTTTTTCAACAGACTTATCCACATTTTCGTCAGTTGATACTGAGGATTCATCCAGTTTTCCGGGTGCCAGTGAGCCTCTGCAGCGTCTGAAGAATAACCATCTGCCGCCTCCACAAGCGGGAGCGCCGCGGGCATTTCGCGTTGGCGTGCCGGCTTTCGACCTGTTCCCGTTCGAGGTCTGGGCCAGGCTGCAAGCGGGTTTCTGGCGAAATCCCGACCCTGCATCGCTGGGTTATGGCGATCCGGCGGGCGAGCCTGCGTTGCGCGAGCTCATCGCTGCCTACCTGCGTCGGTCACGTGGGCTCTCCTGCAGTGCTGAACAAATTGTGATCACCAGTGGTGCACAGCAGGCGATCAGCCTTTGTGCACAGTTGCTGCTGCAACCGGGCGACGGCGTGGCTGTGGAAAACCCAGGGTATCGGGCCGCCGGACACACCTTTGCCGTGGCGGGGGCCAATGTCAGGGGTGTGCCGGTGGACGACGAAGGCCTGGATTGCGAGCGGCTCACCCAACTGACCGATTGCCGGCTGGCCTATGTCACACCCGCCCACCAGTACCCGACCGGTGTCACCATGAGCCTGGCCCGGCGCCTGTCGCTGCTGGCCTGGGCCGGGCGCCAGGGGGGTTGGATCATCGAGGACGACTACGACGGCGAGTACCGCTACAGCGGCGCCCCCCTGGCCCCCCTGGCGGCGTTGGACCGGCAGGGCCGGGTGCTGTACGTCGGCACCTTCGGCAAGATCGCCTTCCCCGCCTTGCGCCTGGGCTACCTGGTACTGCCCAGGCAACTGGTGCAGGGGTTCAGCCAGGGGCGGGCGCTGGCGGTACGTCACTCCGAGGTGGGCACCCAGCAGGTGATGGCGCAGTTCATGGCCCAGGGGCACTTCCAGCGGCATATCCGACGCATGCGCAAGGCCGCGTTGGCGCGACGCAACGTGCTGAAGGCCGGCTGGCCCGAGGATATCGCCGGGCTGGGGAGCATGCCGGCGGTGGCGGCGGGGCTGCACGTGAAGGTGGATGTGGATAACTTTGCGCGCGAGCAGGAGCTGGTAGCCAGGGCGCAAGCGGCAGGGGTGGAGATCACGCCGCTGAGCAATTATTGGTTGGAGGACAGCGAGGTACCTGTGGATAAACGGGCAGGGCTGGTGCTGGGGTTTGCTGCGGTGCCGGAAGCTCGGATCGCCGATGCCTTGATGCGTTTGCGCAAGGCTTGGCGGCAGTGACATGAAGGGGGCGCTTGGCGCCCCATTCGCGGGCAAGCCCGCTCCCACAGGGTCCCCGTTGCCCTCGGGGGCTGGTGGAGTACTTGGAAGCCAGCTTGCCGGCGATAGGGCCGGTACAGACAGAACAGACGCCCCTGCAAATCACACCCTCTGTGATCGACTCAGGCCCCGAACCGCAACTCAGGTGCCCGACTTGATCCGTGTCCAGGCCCGCGTGCGCGCCCGTTCGGCGTCCCTTGGCAATGGCTTGAGGGTATACAACGTGGCCATGGCCTGCTCGGTCGGGTACAGGTTGGGGTTGTTGCGGATCTCTGGGCTGACCTTGTCGGTGGCGTCCTTGTTCGGGTTGGGGTAACCGACGAAGTCGCTGATCGGTGCGATCACCTCCGGTTGCAGCAGGTAGTTGATGAACGCATGGGCATCCTCGGGGTTGGCGGCATTCTTGGGGATGGCCAGCATGTCGAACCAGATCGGCGCGCCTTCCTTGGGCAGGCGCATGTCCACCACCACGCCATTCTTCGCATCGCGGGCACGGTTGGCGGCCTGGGAGAAGCTGCCCGAGTAGCCCACGGCCACGCAGATATCGCCATTGGCGATGTCGGCCATGTACTTGGAGGAATGGAAGTAGGTCACGTACGGGCGGATCTTGAGCATCAGTGCCTCGGCCTGCTTGTAGTCGGCCGGCTTTTCACTGTTGGGCGGCAGGCCCAGGTACTGCAGCGCCAAGGGCAGGATCTCCGACGGCGAGTCGAGCAGGGCGACGCCGCATTGCTTGAGCTTGGCGATGTTCTCTTCCTTGAAGATCAGGTCCCAGCTGTCCACCGGGGCGTTGTCGCCCAGCGCCGCCTTGACCTTGTCGGGGTTGAAGCCGATCAGCACGGTGCCGTACATGTAGGGCACGGCGAATTTGTTGCCCGGGTCGTTGGCCTCGATCAGCTTCATCAGCGCCGGGTCCAGGTGTTGCCAGTTCGGCAGCTGGGTGCGGTCCAGGGGCTGGAACACGCCGGCCTCGATCTGCTTGGCGAGGAACACGTTGGACGGTACCACCACGTCATAGCCGGAATTGCCGGTGAGCAGCTTGGCTTCCAGGGCCTCGTTGGTGTCGAAGATGTCGTAGATCAGCTTGACCTGGGTGTCTTTCTGGAAGTCGACCAAGGTCTGCGGGGTGATGTAGTCGAACCAGTTGTACACCCGCAGGGTGCGCTGTTCGGCATGGGCCTGCAGGGCGCCGGCGACCAGGCCGGCGGCGATGAACGGGGCGAGCAGACGCTTGAGTCGGATCATGGCCGGGCTCCTGGCTGGGCGCGCTGGAAGCCTTCCAGCACATTGACGGCATTGATGCCGATTTCTTCCACAGCGTAGCCACCTTCCATCACGAACAGGGTCGGCTTGCCCAGGCGGGCGATGCGCTCGCCCATTTCCAGGTAGTCCGGGCTGTCGAGGCGAAACTGCGAGATGGGGTCGTCCTTGAAGGTATCCACACCCAGGGAGATCACCAGCACGTCCGGGCCGTAGGCCTCGATACGCTGGCAGGCGTCTTCCAGGGCTGCGCTCCATGCCGTCCAGTCGCTGCCGGCGGGGAGGGGATAGTTGACGTTGCAGCCCTCGCCGTCACCTTCGCCGGTTTCGTCGGCATAACCGAGGAAGAATGGGAACTCGGCCTGTGGGTCCCCATGGATCGAGGCGAAGAACACATCGCCCCGGCGGTAGAAGATGTCCTGGGTGCCGTTGCCATGGTGGTAATCGACGTCGAGGATGGCGACCTTGCTCCGGCCCTGGTCGAGGAAGGCCTGGGCCGCGATCGCGGCGTTATTCAGGTAGCAGTAGCCGCCCATGACTTCGGCAGCGGCGTGGTGTCCTGGCGGACGGCACAGGGCGAAGGCCGAATGGGCACCCTGCTGGATCGCCGCCTGGGCGGTGAGGGCGACCTGCGCGGCGCTGTAGGCGGCCTGCCAGGTACCGGCGGTGATCGGCGCGCCGGCGTCGAAGCTGTAGTAGCCCAGCTCGCCATGCAGGCTGGTCGGCTTGACCTGGCGCAGGGTGCGCGCCGGCCAGGTGAAGGGCAGCAGGTCGCCTTCCTGGCCCAGCTTGGCCCAGCGTGCCCAGGCGCCCTCGAAGAAGTCCAGGTAGCTAGCGCCATGCACCCGCAGTAGTGGCGCGCGGCCGAAGTCGGTGGGGCCCTGGACGGGGCCGAGGTTGCGTTTTTTGACTTGCTCCAGGACGTGGTCGGCACGCGAAGGCATCTCGAAGCACGGCATCAGCTTGCCGTCGATCAGCTCGCAGCGGCCGTGGTGCAGGCGGTGATCATCGGAATAGATCGTCAGCATTTGTTGTTCTCCGGGTTTACTGGCGTGGGCCCATTTTCACGGGCGGTCAGGCGGGGGAGAACGACGCAAACGGCCAAAAGGGGATCGATGTGGCCAAAGGGTGATGTCCGGTTGGAGGCCCTGTTCGCGGATGCGCCACTCAGCTAAGGCTTCAAACGCCCATTTGTGGCTGCGAAGCGGCCCCAGTAGGGCTTGTCGGCACTGCTCAGCCGCGGAAATGGCTGGGGGCCACTCCACTCCAGCGTTGGAAGGCATGCCTGAAGCTCGCTGTCTCGCTGAAGCCCAAGGTCTCGGCGATGCGATAGATCGGCATCTGGTCCTCGGCCAGCAGTTGCTTGGCGCGCTCGAAGCGCAGTTCGTCGAGCAGTTGCTGATAGCTGCTACCCAGGGCCTGCAAGTGCCGGCGCAGGGTGCGCGACGAACAGTTCATTTGCCGGGCCAGGCCTTCCAGGCCCGGCGCGGCGTCCAGTTGCCGCATCAGCAACTGGCGGATCCGCTCCAGCCAGGCCTGGCGGCCGGTGAACTCGAGGTTCAGTTGCCGGCAACGTTCGCTCATGGCCTTGTGCGTGATGGGGTCGGCCAGCGGCAAGGGCATCTCCAGCCAGCGGCGCTCGAAGGCGAAGGCATTGTCGCGGGCCTCGAAGCCCAGAGGGCATGGGAATGCCCCGTTGTAGAGCGCATGATAGCCGGGCCGGGGATGCTCGAAGCGCGTGGCCAGCAGCGGTAGCGGACGGCCCAGCAGGTCGTCGCAGATCACCTTCAGCGAAACCAGGCAGAACTCGGCATTGAAGGCAGCCAGCGCCGGGCTGTCGCGATAGTCGCTGGCACTGAGCCAGACTCGTGGGCCATCGTCCACCAGGCGCAGTTGGAAGGCCGTCCCCAACAGGGCCGGGTAGCGCAGCGCCAGGCGCAGGGCGTCACCCAAAGTGGCACTGGAGAGCAGGGCGTAACCGAGCATGCCGTAGCACGACACATGCATGCGCCGACCCAGCTCCAGGCCGATTTCCTCGCGCCGGGCCACGGCGTTGGCACACACCTGGAACTCCTGCTGGGTGGTGATGCGCGCGTCGGGATGACCCAGGTCTGCCGGGCCGATGCCACTGCCGGCCAGCAGTTGCGTGGCGTCGCAGCCCTCCTCCTGGAAGACCTTGAGGATCAGCGAAACGGCATTGAGGGTGGTGAGGTGGCTGTGCAGCATGCGCGATGTCCCGTTGGGCTGGGGGACATTATGGAGCAAGTTGTATGCCGGATGCGGCGCAACGCCTTGCACGCCCTGAAGCCACCGACAGGCGAATAAAAAAAGGGCCCGGAGCGTGCGCTCGGGCCCTTGAAAGGTTGAGAGGTGTCTAGTCCCTCGACCTGGTGAGACGTTACAAGCGGTCGGTTACGCCTTCAGCGGAACCAGACGTGGAGCGATCATGTTTTCCGGACGCAGGATGTCGTTGAGCATCGCTTCGTCCAGCAGGCCTTCCTCGCGCACCAGTTCCAGCACGCCGCGGCCGGATTCCAGGGCGACGCGGGCGATACGGGTGGCGTTCTCGTAGCCGATGTACGGGTTCAGGGCGGTGACCAGGCCGATCGAGTGCTCGACCAGTTCACGGCAACGCTGTTCGTTGGCGGTGATGCCGACGATGCAGTGCTCGCGCAGCATGTCCATGGCGCGCTGGAGCAGGCGGATCGAGTCGAAGATCTTGTAGGCGATCAGCGGCTCCATGACGTTCAGCTGCAGTTGGCCACCTTCGGCGGCGACGGTCAGGGCCAGGTCGTTGCCCATGATGGCGAAGGCCACCTGGTTGACGGCCTCCGGGATCACCGGGTTGACCTTGCCTGGCATGATCGAGCTGCCCGGCTGGCGTGCCGGCAGGTTGATCTCGTTGATGCCGGTACGCGGGCCGCTGGACAGCAGGCGCAGGTCGTTGCAGATCTTCGACAGCTTGACCGCGGTGCGCTTGAGCATGCCGGAGAACAGCACGAAGGCGCCCATGTCGGAGGTGGCTTCGATCAGGTCGGCGGCCGGGACCAGCGGCTGGCCGCTGATGGTCGCCAGGCGCTGCACGGCCAGGGCCTGGTAGCCCGGGTCGGCGTTGATGCCGGTGCCGATCGCGGTGCCGCCGAGGTTGATTTCGGTCAGCAGCTCGGGTGCCAGGGAGCGCAGGCGGTTCAGGTCTTCGGTCATGGTGGTGGCGAAGGCACGGAATTCCTGGCCCAGGGTCATCGGCACGGCGTCCTGCAACTGGGTACGACCCATCTTCAGGACGTGGTCGAACTCCTGGCCCTTGGCGGCGAAGGCCTGGATCAGGCTCTCGAGGCTGGCCAGCAGGGCGTCGTGGCCCAGCAGCAGGCCCAGGCGGATCGCGGTCGGGTAGGCGTCGTTGGTCGACTGCGCCATGTTCACGTCGTTGTTCGGGTGCAGGTACTGGTACTCACCCTTCTGATGGCCCATGGCCTCCAGCGCGACGTTGGCGATGACCTCGTTGGCGTTCATGTTGGTGGAGGTGCCGGCACCGCCCTGGATCATGTCCACCACGAACTGGTCGTGGAAATCACCGCGGATCAGGCGGGCGCAGGCCTCGCTGATGGCGGCATGCTTGGCATCGCTCAGGTGACCCAGCTCACGGTTGGCGTCGGCAGCGGCCTGCTTGACCATGGCCAGGGCCACGACCAGCTTCGGGTAGTGCGACAGCGGAACACCGGAGAGGTGGAAGTTGTTGGCAGCGCGCAGGGTCTGGATGCCGTAGTAGGCATCGGCAGGAACTTCAAGGGTACCAAGCAGATCTTTTTCGACGCGGAACGATGCAGCGGAGGACATGACGGATATCATCTCGATTAAAACCCGGCACCTGCCGGAATGCCGCCAATCCTAGGCTCGCCCGGATTTTGCGGCCAATGCTGTTGCACGCTAACCTATGCACAAACGGCATAGTGTTTGATGTGACGCCAATTGACATTCGAGCGTGTTCCATTTTGGTGCACATCCGGAGATCGCTGCATGAACCTCGAAAGCAAGTGGTTGGAAGATTTCAGCGCCCTGGCTGCGACCCGCAGTTTTTCCCAGGCAGCGGAGCGGCGTTTCGTGACCCAGCCGGCGTTCAGCCGACGCATCCGCAGCCTCGAGGCGGCATTGGGGTTGACCTTGGTGAATCGTTCCCGCACGCCCATCGAGCTGACCGAGGCCGGCCAGCTGTTTCTCGTCACAGCGCGTACGGTTGTCGACCAGTTGAGCGAAGTTCTCCGTCATTTGCATCATCTCGAAGGCGGGCAGGGCGAGGTGATCCAGGTGGCTGCCGCGCACTCCCTGGCCTCCGGTTTTTTCCCGCGCTGGGTGGCGCAGTTGCGCAACGACGGGCTGAACATCGCCACGCGCCTGGTGGCCACCAACGTCGGTGATGCGGTGCACGCATTGCGCGAAGGGGGCTGCGACCTGATGCTGGCCTTCTACGACCCGGACGCCGCCTTGCAGATGGACTCGGAGATCTTCCCGTCGCTGCACATGGGCACCACCGAGATGCTGCCGGTCTGCGCCGTGGGTGCCGACGGCAAGCCATTGTTCGACCTCGAGGGCGAGAGCAGCGTGCCGCTGCTGGCCTATAGCGCCGGGGCCTTCCTCGGCCGCTCCGTGAGCCTGCTGCTGCGCCAGCGCAACCTGCGCTATACCACTGTCTATGAGACCGCCATGGCCGACAGTCTCAAGAGCATGGCCCTCGAGGGCATGGGCATCGCCTGGGTGCCACGGCTGTCGATGCGTGGCGAACTGGAGCGCGGCGAACTGGCGATCTGCGGTGGCAGCCAGTGGCATGTACCGCTGGAAATCCGTCTGTACCGCTGCGCCCTGGTGCGCAAGGCCAACGTGCGGCTGTTGTGGCGCAAGCTCGAAGGCGGCGCGGCGATCGGCGCGGTTGACCCAAAAGTCAGCCAAGGCCCCGAAAAATAAGGCCGACAGTTGGTCGCCGGGGGTGCCTGGATGGCCTCGCGTTACGTTATACTGCGCGGCCCCTGGACCGGATCGACCCGGTCATGACTCAGCAAACAAGCCACGCCGGTCGTCCCGCGTGGCTTGTTGTTTTTTGACGCGCCCAAGGGCGCACAAGCGAAGAGGCTCGACGATGAGTGCACTGGTTGGCGTGATCATGGGCTCCAAGTCCGATTGGTCCACCCTTAGCCACACCGCCGATATGCTGGAGAAACTCGGCATTCCCTACGAGGTGAAGGTGGTTTCCGCCCACCGTACCCCGGATCTGCTGTTCCAGTACGCCGAAGAGGCCGAAGGCCGTGGCATCGAGGTGATCATCGCCGGTGCCGGTGGCGCCGCCCACCTACCGGGCATGTGCGCCGCCAAGACCCACCTGCCGGTACTGGGCGTGCCGGTGCAATCGTCGATGCTGTCGGGTGTCGATTCGCTGCTGTCGATCGTGCAGATGCCTGCGGGCGTGCCGGTCGCCACCCTGGCCATCGGCAAGGCCGGCGCCATCAACGCCGCGCTGCTGTCGGCCAGCATCCTGGGCGCCAAGTACCCCCAGTACCATGCCGCGCTCAAGCAGTTCCGCAAGGAGCAGACCGAAACCGTCCTGGATAACCCGGACCCGCGCCAGGCCTGAGATTGACGAACATGAAAATCGGTGTAATCGGTGGCGGCCAGCTGGGCCGCATGCTGGCCCTGGCGGGGACCCCGCTGGGCATGAACTTCGCTTTCCTCGACCCGGCCCCGGACGCCTGCGCCGCGCCCCTGGGCGAACACCTGCGTGCCGACTACGGCGACCAGGACCACCTGCGCCAACTGGCCGACGAAGTCGACCTGGTGACCTTCGAATTCGAGAGCGTCCCGGCCGAGACCGTGGCCTTCCTGTCGCAGTTCGTCCCGGTCTATCCGAGCGCCGAGGCCCTGCGCATCGCCCGTGACCGCCTGTTCGAGAAGAGCCTGTTCCGCGACCTGGGGATCCCGACCCCAGCCTTCGCCGACATCCAGTCCCAGGCGGACCTGGACGCTGCGGTGGCTACCATCGGCCTGCCGGCGGTGCTCAAGACCCGTACCCTCGGCTACGACGGCAAGGGCCAGAAAGTCCTGCGCAGCGCCGAGGATGTCGTGGGCACTTTCGCCGAGCTGGGCAGCGTGCCGTGCCTGCTGGAAGGCTTCGTGCCCTTCACTGGCGAGGTTTCCCTGGTTGCCGTGCGCGGCCGCGATGGCGAAACCCGTTTCTACCCGCTGGTGCACAACACCCACGAGGGCGGCATCCTGCGCCTGTCGGTGGCGAGCGAGGCCCACCCCCTGCAGGCGCTGGCCGAGGACTACGTTGGCCGCGTGCTGGAGAAGCTGGACTACGTCGGCGTGCTGGCCTTCGAGTTCTTCGAGGTCGACGGTGGCCTTAAGGCCAACGAGATCGCCCCGCGCGTGCACAACTCCGGGCACTGGACCATCGAGGGCGCCGAGTGCAGTCAGTTCGAGAACCACCTGCGCGCCGTGGCCGGCCTGCCGCTGGGCCCGACGGCCAAGGTCGGCGAGAGCGCCATGCTCAACTTCATCGGCCAGGTGCCGGCCGTGGACAAGGTGCTGGCCATCGACGATTGCCACCTGCACCACTACGGCAAGGCCTTCAAGATCGGGCGCAAGGTTGGCCACGCCACCCTGCGTAGCAAGGACATGGCCACCCTGCAGCGCAAGATCGCCGAAGTCGAAGCGCTGATCGCCGGCTGATTGAACCTCTGCGCCCGGCAGGCCCTCTGAAATGGCAACAAGCCAAAGCGCTGTCTAGGCTATGGCTTGTTCCATTTCACTGCAGAGGGATTGCCATGGGTATCATTGGAACCATCTTCATCGGCCTCATCGTCGGCCTGCTGGCCCGGTTCATCAAGCCGGGGGACGACAGCATGGGCTGGATCATGACCATCCTCCTCGGCATCGCCGGCTCCCTGGTCGCCACCTATGGCGGACAAGCCCTGGGTATCTACCAGGCGGGGCAGGCTGCGGGTTTCTTCGGTGCCTTGGTCGGCGCCGTCGTCCTGCTGGTGATCTACGGATTCATCAAGAAGCGCTGATTAACGGCTAGAATGCCCGGCAATTCCATCCGAGTTGCCGAGCATTTCCATGCGTGCGTTTTTCCTCATTCCCTTGTTGCTGGTCAGTGCCCTGGCCCATGCCGAGCTGCCCGAGACCGATTGGCTGGAGCTGATGCCCAAGTCGGACCAAAAGGCGCTGGAGCAGATGCCCGAGATCGACCACGACTCCCCGGAGGCCATGGGTACCTTCACCCAGAAGGGTGGCCTCAAGCAGGGCAAGGGCCTGCCGGCGGTGATGTACTCGACCAAGACCGTGGCGGCCATGAACGGCAGGCAGATCCGCCTGGGCGGGTATCCGGTGCCGCTGGAAAGCGATGCCAAGGGCAACAGCACATTGTTCTTCCTGGTGCCGTATCCGGGCGCCTGCATCCACGTGCCGCCACCACCGCCTAACCAACTGGTGCTGGTGCGCTATCCCAAGGGGCTGAAGATCGATGATATCTACACGCCGCTGTGGGTCAGCGGCACCTTGAAGGTCGAGACGGTCAGCAATGACCTGGCGGATGCAGCCTATGCCCTGGATGCGGGGATGGTGAGGGTCGTGGAGGATGCCGATCTCTGAGGCCGTCAGTTGGGGCACGAAGCGGCCCTGAATGGACCGCTTCAAAAGGGGTTTGCGCAGTTGCCTAGAGCGCTTCGCTGGCGAAGGTGACGCTCAACGCATGGCTCGCCCCTGGCGCCAGCGTCACCACGTCATCCCACACGTTCGCCGTCTCGATGCACAGCATCCGCTGCCAGCCGTCGTCAGCCATGTCCGCCAGCTCGTGGGCGCGGTCGGTCCAGGGGTTCCAGATCACTGCCGAGCGCGACCCGCTGCTGTCGAGCGTGATACGCCGGTTCCAGTGAGGGTCGACGATCGCCAGCCGCTGCGGTGTGCCCAGGTAGATGCGATCGGTCTCGCCGGTAAAGCCCAGTGCCCCCTGCTGCCGGCGCTGTTCCCAGTCGGCCAGGGTCTCGATGTAGTCCAGCCCCGCGACGCCCTCGACCTGCACCTGGTGCACATCGCTCACCGCGAAGTAACTGTGCAGGGCCTGGCTGAGGGTCACGTCATCGTTGCCCAGGTTGTAGCTGGTCAGCGTCAGCTTCAGTTGCCCGCCCAATTCGACCAGCAGCTTGAGTTCGACTTCGTGCGGCCAGCCGGGCAGGTCACCCTGGGCCTCGGGCAGGCCGAACTCGATGCGCAGGTCGCTGCCCGCGTCCTCGATGCCCAGCAACTGCCAGTCGCGCGTACGGGCCAGGCCGTGGGCCGGGGCCTGCTCGCCGTGGTACATGGCCTGGACGGCCTGGGGATTGCGCTGCAGGTTGCCGAACCATGGCCAGCACACCGGCGCGCCGGCGCGTACCGACTTGCCCCGGCGGAAGATGGCCTGGTCGCTCAGCCACAGCAGGGGCGGTTCGCCCAGCCGCTGGTAGCTCAGGACCTGGGCGCCCTGCTGGGCGATCAGCAGTTCGGCGTGGTCACTGGTGATCCGCCAGCAATTGAGTTCGCCGTGTTGTTCCGTTTCGACCTGGAAGGTAGCCATGCGCTTGTCTCGTCGTGATGCACGTAAGCCCCTTGGACCTTGTGCCCTGCACCGAGTTTACCGCGCTCCCGGCTCAGCGACGAGGGACGGAACGGGTACGGCCGCTGCCGTCGATGGCGACGAACACGAACACCGCCTCGGTGACCTTGCGCCATTCGCTGGACAGCGGATCGTCGCTCCACACTTCGACCATCATCTGGATCGAGCTGCGGCCGATCTCCAGGGTCTGGGTATAGAAGGAAAGCTGCGCGCCCACGGCCACCGGGACCAGGAAGGCCATGCGGTCGATCGCCACCGTGGCGACGCGGCCGCCGGCGACGCGGCTGGCCATGGCGGTGCCGGCCAGGTCCATCTGGGCGACCAGCCAGCCGCCGAAGATGTCACCGAAACCGTTGGTTTCACGGGGCAAAGCAGTGATCTGGAGGGCCAGGTCGCCCTGCGGGATAGGATCTTCTTGTTCGAGCTCAATCATGCGGTGGGGGCCTCTGACCCGTGACGCTTCGTTGGTTGGCGCAATGACGGACGCCGGGAAAACGATTCAGCTGGAAATATCCTACGCTGATTTCGTTTCACTGGGCGGCCAAGGGAGACTCTGCGAAACCGCCTGAGCATACCGACCGGCGTTTTCGCACAACATCCCATACGGGGCGCAACCTTTTCCTACGAGAGGCCAGTATATAGACCTGAACAGCCAGCGACGACTGCACATTGATGAATATCTGTATGGATTTTGTACCGCTATGAGCCTGGCCCGGCAATTTGTTATCTTCGCTGGCCACCCTACTCAGAAGCCGCGAGCCAAGCGGCCTGCACGACCTACAAGAGAAAACCCATGACCTCCGTGCCGAGCAGTATCGATCAGCCTACCCGGCCACTGACCCGCAGTGACTACAAGACCCTCTCGCTGTCCGCCCTCGGCGGGGCTCTGGAGTTCTACGATTTCATCATCTTCGTGTTCTTCGCCACGGTGGTGGGCAAGTTGTTCTTCCCGGCCGAGATGCCCGAATGGCTGCGCCTGATGCAGACCTTCGGTATCTTCGCCGCGGGCTACCTGGCGCGGCCGCTGGGCGGGATCATCATGGCCCACTTCGGCGACCTGCTCGGGCGCAAGAAGATGTTCACCCTGAGCATCTTCATGATGGCCGTGCCGACCCTGGTCATGGGCCTGCTGCCGACCTATGCGCAAATCGGCCTGTGGGCGCCGATCCTGCTGCTGATGATGCGCGTCGTCCAGGGTGCGGCCATCGGTGGCGAGGTGCCGGGGGCCTGGGTGTTCGTCTCCGAGCACGTGCCGGCGCGTAACACCGGTTACGCCTGCGGTACCCTCACCGCCGGCCTGACCGCGGGCATCCTGCTCGGCTCGCTGGTGGCGACCCTGATCAACACCGTCTACACCCCTGAGGAAGTCGCGGACTACGCCTGGCGCATCCCCTTCCTGCTCGGTGGCGTGTTCGGCCTGTTCGCGGTGTACCTGCGCCGCTGGCTGCACGAGACCCCGGTGTTCGCCGAGATGCAGCAGCGCAAGGCCCTGGCCGAGGAGCTGCCGCTGCGTGCGGTGCTGCGCGACCACCGCGGGGCGATCATCCTGTCGATGCTGCTGACCTGGCTGCTGTCGGCCGGCATCGTGGTGGTGATCCTGATGACCCCGGCGCTGCTGCAGAGCCTCTACCACGTCAGCCCCACCGATTCGCTCAAGGCCAACAGCCTGGCCATCGTCCTGCTCAGCCTCGGTTGCATCGGCGCTGGCAGCCTGGCCGACCGCTTTGGCGCCGGGCGCGTCTTCGTGGTGGGCAGCCTGCTGCTGCTGGCCTCGTCCTGGGCCTTCTACCACAGCCTGCCGAGCCGCCCGGACCTGCTGTTCCCCCTGTATGCCGTGACCGGCCTGTGCGTCGGCATCGTCGGCGCCGTGCCCTACGTGATGGTCAAGGCGTTTCCGGCGGTGGTGCGCTTCAGTGGCCTGTCGTTCTCCTACAACCTGGCCTACGCCATCTTCGGCGGCCTGACGCCCATGGTGGTCACCGCGCTGCTCAAGCTCAGCCCCATGGCACCGGCCTACTATGTGGCCGGGCTGTGCGCCGTCGGTCTGTTGGTGGGGCTGTACCTGCTGGCCAAGAAGCGCTGACTGCCGCTCTATCTCCGCCCTTGCAACATCCTGTAAAGGCCATCCTGCGTGAGCAGTGATGGCCTTTCATCCAATTGTCATATTCGAGTCATAGAGTGTTCATGCGGCCTGCAGATACTTGGGCCCGATCCATCTCACACCCCAAATATTCCTGCTAGGAGCAAGGCATGAAACTGAAGCGTTTGATGGCGGCCCTGACATTCGCCGCCGCTGGCGTAGCCACCGCCAATGCGGTTGCCGCTGTCGACCCTGCAATCCCGACCTACACCAAGACCACGGGTGTATCGGGCAACCTCTCCAGCGTCGGTTCCGATACCCTGGCGAACCTGATGACCCTGTGGGCCGAGGCCTACAAGAAGGAATATCCGAACGTAAACATCCAGATCCAGGCCGCCGGCTCCTCCACTGCGCCGCCCGCCCTGACCGAAGGTACCGCCAACCTCGGCCCGATGAGCCGCAAGATGAAGGACGTCGAGCTGCAGGCCTTCGAGCAGAAGTACGGCTACAAGCCGACCGCCATCCCGGTCGCCGTGGATGCCCTGGCTGTGTTCGTGCACAAGGACAACCCGATCAAGGGCCTGACCATGGCCCAGGTCGATGCGATCTTCTCCACGACCCGCCTGTGCGGCGGCAAGAGCGACGTCAAGACCTGGGGCGACCTGGGCGTGACCGGCGACCTGGCCAACAAGCCGGTCCAGCTGTTCGGCCGTAACTCGGTTTCCGGCACCTATGGCTACTTCAAGGAAGAAGCCCTGTGCAAAGGTGACTTCAAGCCCAACGTCAACGAACAACCTGGCTCGGCTTCGGTCGTGCAGTCGATCAGCAGCTCGTTGAACGGCATCGGCTACTCGGGCATCGGCTACAAGACCGCCAGTGTCAAGACCGTGCCCCTGGCCAAGAAGGAAGGTGGCGCGTTCATCGAGGACAACGAAGCCAACGCCCTGAACGGTACCTACCCGCTGTCGCGTTTCCTGTACGTCTACGTCAACAAGGCCCCGAACAAGCCTCTGGCCCCGCTGGAAGCCGAATTCGTCAAGTTGGTCCTGTCCCAGGCTGGCCAACAGGTGGTGGTGAAGGATGGCTACATCCCGCTGCCGGCCAAGGTGGTCGACAAGACCCTGGCTGACCTGGGCCTGTCGCACAACGCCAACGTCGCGGCCAAGCAGTAAGCGGTGAAGCGGAAGGAGTGGGTGCTTTGCGCCGGCTCCTTCCACGATTTCTCGGTCCGCAGCCAGGGCTCCTGAGCGGCGGGCTTTTTTGCGTCACTGCATTGTCATGTTTTTGTCATACGGGACCGCTAGGGTGTGCGCATGAATGATCTGGCCAACTCCACAATGACCCAAAATTCTCCCCCCGTGCGGATTGACTTCAATACGCCCGAGTTGCAACGCAAGCGCCGCCTGCGCGCGCTGAAAGACCGCCTGACCCGCTGGTACGTACTGGTGGGCGGGCTTGCCGTATTGGCAGCCATCACCCTGATCTTCTTCTACCTGGCCTACGTGGTGCTGCCGCTGTTCCAGGGCGCCGAGCTTTCCAGCAAGAAGGCCCTGGAGCCGACCTGGCTGCAGCAGGATGCCGGCAAGCCGCTGATGATCGCACTCGAGGAGCAGAACCTCGTGGGCATGCGTGTTTCCGACAAGGGCCAGGCGTTGTTCTTCGACACCAAGACCGGTGCCGAGGTCAAGCGCGTCGACCTGGCGCTGCCGGCCGGCACCGAGGTCTCCTCGATCAGCACCGACCAGCCGGGCAGCCCGCTGGTGGTGCTGGGCCTGTCCAACGGCCAGGCGCTGGTGTTCAGCCACAGCTACAAGATCACCTACCCGGACAACAAGAAGACCATCGAGGCAGCCATCGACTACCCCTACGGCCAGGAGCCGTATGTCCTGGATGACCAGGGCCGCGCGCTGGAGCACGTGAGCGTCAACGTCAATGGCGACACCCTGCTGCTGGCCGGCTCCACCGGCTCGCACCTGCAGGTGGTCGAGCTGACCCGCGAAGAGAACATGATGACCGGCGAGGTCACCAGCGAGCAGAACCGCATCGCGCTGCCGCAGATGTCCGAGCCGGTCAAGGCGATCTTCATCGACCCGCGCCAGCAGTGGCTGTACGTGGTCAATGGCCGCGCCCAGGCCGATGTCTTCAGCCTGCGTGAAAAGACCCTCAATGGCCGCTACAAGCTGCTCGAGGACGGCAAGGCGGAAATCACCGCCAGCACCCAGCTGGTCGGCGGCATCTCGCTGATCTTCGGCGACTCCAAGGGCGGCCTGAGCCAGTGGTTCATGGCCCGTGACCCGGATGGCGAGTCGCGCTTCAAGCTGATCCGCAGCTTCCAGATGGGCAAGGCGCCGATCGCCCAGATCGATGCCGAGGAACGCCGCAAGGGCTTCATCGCCCTGGATACCGACGGCAAGCTCGGCGTGTTCCACAGCACCGCGCACCGTACCCTGCTGGTCGAGCCAGCCGCCGAAGGCGCCGGTGTGATGGCCCTGTCGCCACGGGCCAACCGCATTTTCATCGAGCAAGGCGGCAAGTTGCTGCCCCTGAACCTGGACAACCCGCACCCGGAAGTTTCCTTCAGCGCACTGTGGGGCAAGGTCTGGTACGAGAACTATGACGAGCCGAAGTACGTCTGGCAGTCCACGGCCTCCAACACCGACTTCGAGCCCAAGCTGAGCCTGTCGCCGCTGACCTTCGGTACCCTCAAGGCGGCGTTCTACGCGATGATCCTCGCCGCGCCCCTGGCCATCGCCGCTGCCATCTACACCGCCTACTTCATGGCCCCGGGCATGCGCCGCAAGGTCAAGCCGGTGATCGAGCTGATGGAAGCGATGCCGACGGTGATCCTCGGCTTCTTCGCCGGCCTGTTCCTGGCGCCCTACCTGGAAGGCCACCTGCCAGGCGTGTTCAGCCTGCTGCTGATCATGCCGGTGGGCATCCTGGTGGCGGGCTTCGCCTGGAGCCGCCTGCCCGAGTCGATCCGCCTGCGTATCCCGGACGGCTGGGAAGCGGCGATCCTGATCCCGGTGATCCTGGTGATCGGCTGGTTCGCCCTGTTCATGAGCCCGTTCCTCGAGACCTGGTTCTTCGGCGGCGACATGCGCCTGTGGATCACCCACGACCTGGGCATCACCTACGACCAGCGCAACGCCCTGGTGGTCGGTATCGCCATGGGCTTCGCGGTCATCCCGAACATCTACTCGATCGCCGAGGATGCCGTGTTCAGCGTGCCGCGCAGCTTGACCCTGGGCTCCCTGGCCCTGGGCGCGACGCCGTGGCAGACCCTGACCCGCGTGGTCATCCTCACCGCCAGCCCGGGCATCTTCTCGGCGCTGATGATCGGCATGGGCCGTGCGGTGGGCGAGACCATGATCGTGCTCATGGCCACCGGCAACACCCCGGTCATGGAGCTGAACCTGTTCGAAGGCATGCGTACCCTGGCCGCCAACGTGGCGGTGGAAATGCCCGAATCGGAAGTCGGCGGCAGCCACTATCGTGTGCTGTTCCTCGCCGCCCTCGTGCTGCTGCTGTTCACGTTCATCATGAACACCTTGGCCGAGCTGATTCGCCAGCGCCTGCGCAAGAAATACTCGTCGCTTTGATAGAAAGGTAGAGATCCGTGAAAAAGGATTCCCTCAAGGGCTGGTTCAAGAGCGGCGCCCCCGGCGTCTGGATCAGCGGTGGCGCGGTCGCCATCGCGGTGATCATGACCGTGGGTCTGCTGGCAGTGATCGCCGTGCGCGGCCTGGGCCACTTCTGGCCGGCCGACCTGATCCAGGCCACCTACAAGGTGCCGGGGCAGGCCGACCATGTGATCATCGGTGAGGTCGTGCAGAAGGAAGAGGTGCCGCGTGCCCGCCTCAAGGGCGCCGGCCTGCCGGTGCCGGACGAAGGCCCGGAGTTCATGACCCGCGAACTGGTCAAGGTGGGCAACCGCGACCTCAACGGCAGCGACTTCACCTGGCTGGTCGGCGAGTGGCTGGTCGACCAGCAGAAGCCGGCCGAGCTGATCGCCCTGGAGCGCCGCGAATGGGGCAACTTCTATGGCTACCTGGTCAGCGTCAAGGAAGAAGGCCGTGTGGTCGCCGAAGGCCCGGCCGCCTGGCCCGAACTGCAGGCTCGCCTCAAGCGCGCCAACCAGTTGGCCGGTGAGCTGCAGACCCTCGAGAAGAAGGACATCGGTGCCATCAACCATGGCCTGGAGCGCCTGCGCCTGAAGACCCGCCAGCTGGAGCTGCAGGGCAAGCTGGACGCCGCTGCCCAGGCTGATATCGAGGCCGATCGCGCCGAGCTGAACAACCGCTACAAGGCCATCGAGGAGCGCCTGGGTGGCCTGCACCAGGCCTTCGCCCGCGACAGCCTGGTGGCCCGCGATGGCAATGGCCGTGAGGTGGAGATCAACCTGAGCAAGGTGGTCCACGCCTACCAGCCGAACGCCATGTCCGGCCTGACCAAGATGGGCACCTACTTCGCCAAGGTCTGGGAGTTCCTCAGCGACGACCCGCGTGAGGCCAACACCGAGGGCGGTATCTTCCCGGCCATCTTCGGTACCGTGATGATGACCCTGATCATGGCCGTGATCGTCACCCCGTTCGGTGTGCTGGCCGCGGTCTACCTGCGTGAGTATGCCAAGCAGGGGCCGGTCACCCGCCTGATCCGCATCGCGGTGAACAACCTCGCGGGCGTTCCGGCGATCGTCTACGGCGTGTTCGGCCTGGGCTTCTTCGTCTATGTGCTGGGCGGCTCGATCGACCGCCTGTTCTTCCCCGAGGCGCTGCCGGCGCCGACCCTGGGTACCCCAGGCCTGCTCTGGGCCTCGCTGACCCTGGCGCTGCTGGCCGTACCGGTGGTGATCGTGGCGACCGAAGAAGGCCTGGCGCGTATCCCGCGTACCGTGCGCGAAGGTTCCTTGGCCCTCGGCGCGACCAAGGCCGAGACCCTGTGGAAGATCGTCCTGCCCATGGCAAGCCCGGCCATGATGACCGGCATGATCCTCGCCGTGGCCCGTGCCGCGGGCGAAGTGGCGCCGTTGATGCTGGTGGGCGTGGTGAAGCTGGCGCCGTCGTTGCCGCTGGATGGCAACTACCCCTACCTGCACCTGGACCAGAAGATCATGCACCTGGGCTTCCACATCTACGACGTCGGCTTCCAGAGCCCCAACGTCGAGGCCGCGCGACCGCTGGTGTACGCCACCGCGCTGTTGCTGGTGCTGGTGATCGCCACCCTCAACCTCTCCGCCGTGTGGATCCGTAACCACCTGCGCGAGAAGTACAAGGCCCTCGACAGCTGACTTCAGCTTTAAGCCACAGCGGCAAGCCCCTAGCAGATTGCCGCTTTGCCCTAACTTGCAGCTTGCAGCTCGAAGCTGGCAGCTACGAACGGAGTGAGAACATGCAGCAAGAATCCCACGCCCACGGCATCGATATGTCGGCCTTGGGCCGCGACAAGCAGAGCCTGCGCCTGGCCGAGGAAACCGTGGCCATCGAGGTGCCTGGCCTGTCCCTGTTCTATGGCGACAAGCAGGCGCTGTTCGACGTGCAGATGAACATCCCCAAGCAGCGCGTGACTGCCTTCATCGGCCCGTCCGGCTGCGGCAAGTCGACCCTGCTGCGGACCTTCAACCGCATGAACGACCTGGTCGATGGCTGCCGCGTGGAAGGCGCGATCAACCTGTACGGCAACAACATCTACCGCAAGGGCGAGGACGTGGCCGAGCTGCGCCGCCGGGTCGGCATGGTGTTCCAGAAGCCCAACCCGTTTCCCAAGACCATCTATGAAAACGTGGTCTACGGCCTGCGCATCCAGGGCATCAACAAAAAGCGCACCCTCGACGAAGCCGTCGAGTGGGCCCTGAAGGGCGCGGCCCTGTGGGACGAGGTCAAGGACCGCCTGCACGACTCGGCCCTGGGCCTGTCCGGTGGTCAGCAGCAGCGTCTGGTGATCGCCCGCACCATCGCCGTGGAGCCGGAAGTCCTGCTGCTCGACGAGCCCTGCTCGGCCCTGGACCCGATCTCGACCCTGAAGGTCGAAGAGCTGATCTACGAACTGAAATCCAAGTACACCATCGTCATCGTGACCCACAACATGCAGCAGGCGGCGCGTGTCTCGGACTACACCGCGTTCATGTACATGGGCAAACTGGTCGAATTCGGCGATACCGACACCCTGTTCACCAACCCGGCGAAGAAGCAGACCGAAGACTACATCACCGGCCGCTACGGTTAACGGCGCCTGCGGCGCAGCTGCAAGAAAAAGCGGTTGGCACAGGGCCAGGGAACGACACGAACCACTTGAAGCTTGCAGCTTGAGGCTTGCAGCTTACGTGCGGAGCGAAAGCATGATTAACAAAGAAAGTCTGACGCATCACATCTCCCAGCAGTTCAACGCCGAGCTCGAGGAGGTTCGCAGCCACCTCCTGGCGATGGGCGGCCTGGTCGAGAAACAGGTCAACGACGCGGTCACCGCGCTGATCGAGGCCGACTCGGGCCTGGCCCAGCAGGTGCGAGAGGTCGACGAGCAGATCAACCAGATGGAGCGCAACATCGATGAGGAGTGCGTACGCATCCTCGCCCGCCGCCAGCCGGCGGCCTCCGACCTGCGCCTGATCATCAGCATTTCCAAATCGGTGATCGACCTGGAGCGCATCGGCGACGAGTCGACCAAGATCGCCCGCCGTGCCATCCAGCTGTGCGAGGAAGGCGAGTCGCCACGGGGCTACGTCGAGGTGCGCCACATCGGCGACCAGGTGCGCAACATGGTACGTGACGCACTGGACGCCTTCGCCCGCTTCGATGCCGACCTGGCCCTGTCGGTGGCCCAGTACGACAAGAACATCGACCGCGAGTACAAGACCGCCCTGCGTGAACTGGTCACCTACATGATGGAAGACCCCCGCTCGATCTCGCGGGTCCTCAGCGTCATCTGGGCGCTGCGTTCGCTGGAGCGCATCGGCGACCATGCGCGCAACATCTCGGAGCTGGTGATCTACCTCGTGCGGGGTACCGACGTGCGTCACCTGGGCCTCAAGCGTATGAAGGCGGAAGTCGAGGGCGCGGCCGAAAACGCTAATGTTCCGGCCGAGCCTGACGATAAGTAGTAGTGCTCCTGAGTATCGACGCCCGGCTCTGGCCGGGCGTTTTCGTTTGTGCTCGAGCATCCAGCAGGCACCCGCGAGCGATGTGCGCAGTCCCGGCGTGACTCAGGTTTTGGCAAATGGCCATCAGTCGGCGGTATGCTAGTCGGGACTCAAGAGGAGTAGGGATGAGTAAAGTCAATGTGCTGGTCGTGGACGATGCGCCGTTCATTCGCGACCTGGTGAGGAAGTGCCTGCGCAATGCCTTCCCCGGCGTAGTCGTCGAGGATGCGGTCAACGGCCGCAAGGCCATGGCCCTGCTGGGCAAGGAGCGTTTCGACCTGGTCCTGTGCGACTGGGAGATGCCGGAGATGTCCGGCATCGAACTGCTGACCTGGTGCCGTCAGCAACCAGAGTTGAAAACCCTGCCGTTCATCATGGTGACCAGCCGTGGCGACAAGGAAAACGTGATCCAGGCCATCCAGGCCGGTGTTTCCGATTTCGTCGGCAAGCCATTCACCAACGAGCAGCTGCTGACCAAAGTGAAGAAGGCCCTGAGCAAGATCGGCAAGCTCGAAGGCTTGGTGGCCAGCGCGCCTGCACGGGCCAATGCGGCATTCGCCAACGACTCGCTCAATGCCTTGACCAGCGGCCGTCCGGAAACGGTCAAGGCGGCCCCGGCCAAGCCCTTGATCAGTGCGCCGGCGCCCAAGAGTGCGGCGGCGGCCCAGGCCGGCCGTGGGCAGGGCCAGCTGCGCCTGTCCAGTGGCATCCAGCCTTGCGTGATCAAGGCCCTGAGCCTCAAGGAGGCACTGCTGGTGGTGCGCCGCAGTGCAGCCCTGCCACAAGTGCTCGAAGGTGCGGTGCTGGACCTGGAGCAGGGCGAGAATGCCGAAGTCGCTCGCCTCAATGGCTACCTGCATGCCATTGCCGCCCTGGAGCCGAAGCCTGAGAGCGACTGGCTGCAACTGACGTTCAAGTTCGTCGACCAGGATGCGCAGAAGCTCGACTACCTGTCGCGCCTGATCGCCCGTGGGACTGCACAGAAGCATTTCACCCCAGGGGCGTGATTGAAACAGTCACGACTTTCCGCTGCCATTTTGGGGCTGCTTCGCGCCCCATCGCTGGCAAGCCAGCTCCCACAACCCCGTCGGGCTTGAGGGCAGCGGTGAACCTTGTGGGGCTGCCGGCGAGCAGCCCCGTCCCGCTTGACCGACTGGCACCTTCTCCGACCAACTGCCATACCTCCCTGCAAACCGGCTGCTAGGCTTCGACACAACAATAAATGTCAAAAAGCCACCATCATGCCCATTCGCCCGCTGCTGTTCTGTGCCTTGCTCACGGCCTCGGCGCCGAGCCTGGGCATGACCCTCTACACGACCACCGACACCTTCGGCGTGGTGTCCTATTCCTACCAGCCCAGCCCTGGCGCCAGGGCCTTCGTGTTCCGTGAGCCGATGGCCGAGCGCCTCGACAGCCAGGTGCGCTTGCGCGCCGAGCCATTCGCCGCAGGCGTGCGCTTCGTTGCGCACAATGCCTTGTTCGCCCCGGTGGAGGTCGAGCTGCGCCTGGAGCGCCTGGCCAATGCCCAGGGCGGCAATGCACCGAGAATCGTGCGGCGGGTGCTGCAGGCGCGTTCGACCCAGGTGCTCTGCGTGCTGATGACGAGGCAGGGGGTGCGCCTGAAGTATGCGTCGAAGTTTCGCCATGCCCTGGGCGACCCGGCCCAGCGGCCCCAGGCCTATCGTTATCCCTTTCCCTGGCGCGGCGGCCCGTTCCGTCTGACCCAGGGGCCCAATGGCCGCTTCAGCCACTTCGGCCCCAAGGGCCGCCATGCCATGGATATCGCCATGCCCGAAGGCACGCCCATCGTCGCCGCGCGGGGCGGGGTGGTGGTGAAGGTCGAGAACGACCAGAGCGGGCGCGGCAGCCATCCCTCCGGCAACTTCGTCAGGATCCTCCACCCCGACGGCACCATGGGCGTCTACCTGCACCTGATGCGCGGTTCGGTGGTGGTGGGCGAGGGGCAGCGGGTGGCCGTGGGCGAGCTGCTGGCCAAGTCGGGCAACACCGGCAACAGCACCGGGCCGCACCTGCATTTCGTGGTGCAACGCAATGTGGGGCTGGCGCTGGAGTCGATTCCCTACCAGTTCGACCGGCCGATCGGCGGATTGCCGGACTTCACGGCCGGCAATCCTTGAGCGGGCTGGGCCGCCGTGCGGTCAATCGAGCTTGAGCACCTTGGCCAGTACGATCTTCGGCCCTTTCATCTTCTTGATGATGATGCGCAGGCCCTCGACCTCCAGCACTTCCTCTTCCTCGGGCACGCGCTTGAGGGTCTCGTAGACCAGCCCGGCGAGGGTTTCCGCCTCGATGTGATCAAGGTCCACGCCCAGCAGGCGCTCGACCTTGAACAGCGGCGTATCGCCTCGTACCAGCAGCTTGCCGGGCTGGTAGGCGAGGATGCCGCGTTCGGTCTTGCGGTGTTCGTCCTGGATGTCGCCGACCAGCACCTCCAGCACGTCTTCCATGGTCAGGTAGCCGATCACCTTGCCGTCGGCTTCCTCGACCAGCACGAAGTGCGCACCGCCCTTGCGGAACTGCTCCAGCAACTGGGCCAGCGGCATGTGGCGGGACACGCGCTCCAGCGGGCGGCACAGGTCATCCAGGTCGAGGGTCTCGGGAATGTGGTCCAGGTCGGCCAGCTCCAGCAGCAGGTCCTTGATGTGCAGCAGGCCGATGAACTCCTCGCGCTCGGCATCGTAGACCGGGTAGCGGCTGAACTTGTGGCGCCGGAACATCGCCAGGATTTCCTTGAGCGGCGCACGGGCGTCGAGGCTGATCATGTCCTCGCGGGAGTTGGCCCAGTCGACCACTTCCAGCTCGCCCATCTCCACGGCCGAGGCCAGCACGCGCATGCCCTGGTCGCTCGGGTCGTGCCCGCGGCTGGAGTGCAGGATCAGCTTGAGCTCCTCGCGGCTGTAGTGATGCTCATGGTGGGGCCCTGGCTCGCCTTGCCCGGCGATGCGCAGGATGGTGTTGGCGCTGGCGTTGAGCAGGTAGATGGCCGGGTACATCAGCCAGTAGAACAGGTACAGCGGCACGGCGGTCCACAGCGACAGCAGCTCGGGCTTGCGGATCGCCCAGGACTTGGGCGCCAGCTCGCCGACCACGATGTGCAGGTAAGAGATCACGAAGAAGGCGATGAAGAACGAGATCGCCTTGACCAGCTCCGGCGTGTCGACGCCCACGGCGGCCAGCACCGGCTCGAGCAGGTGGGCGAAGGCCGGTTCGCCGACCCAGCCCAGGCCCAGGGAGGCCAGGGTGATGCCCAGCTGGCAGGCCGACAGGTAGGCATCCAGTTGGTTGTGGACCTTGCGCAGGATGCTGCCGCGCCAGCCGTGCAGGTCGGCGATGGATTCGACGCGGGTGGAGCGCAGCTTGACCATGGAGAACTCGGCGGCAACGAAGAAGCCGTTGAGCAGCACCAGGAACAAGGCAAAGATGATCATGCCGAAGTCGGCGAACAGGGTGGTGAGGCTGATACCAGGGGAAGGGTCCATGATGGAGTTTTTACGGGGTCCGTCTTCAGAAAAGGGAGAAAAAAAGTGCCAGCTCCGGCTGGCACAGGGGATTCAATGTAGCGGCTGGGGCTGCAAAAGCAAAGGGGACAGGCTTTGGGAGAGGCTGCGCAGCCCCGGCTCAGCCCCTGGCGTTGGCCAATTGTGCAGGCGCGAAGTGACAGGTGAAGGTACTGCCATGCCCCGGTACGCTGCTGATCTCCAGGCGGCCACGATGGCGCAGCAGCACGTGCTTGACGATGGCCAGGCCCAGCCCCGTGCCGCCGGTGTTGGAGGCGCGGCTGGAGTCGACCCGGTAGAAGCGCTCGGTCAGCCGTGGCAGGTGCTTGGCATCGATGCCGATCCCCGAGTCCTGCACGGACAGGTGCGCGCCCTGGTCATCGGCCCACCAGCGGATGCGGATGTTGCCTTCGTCGGGGGTGTACTTGACCGCGTTGAACACCAGGTTGGAAAAGGCGCTGCGCAGTTCCGACTCGCTGCCCTTGAGGCGCACGCCGGGCGTGGCATCCAGGCTGATGCGTTGGTTGCGCGGGCCGGACAGGGCCTGGGCGTCGGCCTTGATCGACTGCAGCAGGGCGTCGACCGCCACCGGCTGGTTGTCCGACGGGTAGTCGGTGGCCTCCAGCTTGGCCAGTAGCAGCAGGTCGTTGAGCAGGGTCTGCATGCGCGAGCCTTGCTGGCTCATCTGCTGCAACGCACGGTTCCAGCGCGGGTTGACCTCCTCGACGTTGTCCAGCAGGGTTTCCAGGTAGCCGGTGATCACCGTCAGCGGGGTGCGCAGCTCGTGGGAGACGTTGGCGACGAAGTCCTTGCGCATCTGCTCGAGCTGGTGGATGCGGGTGACGTCGCGCACCAGCATCAGGTGCTCGTTGTTGCCATAGCGGGTGATGTGCAACTGGACGCGCAGGCGATCGTTGATCGGCGAGGGGATCTCCAGCGGTTCGACGTAGTTCTGCGACTCGAAGTATTCCTTGAAGCGCGGGTGGCGGACCAGGTTGGTCACCGGCTGGCCACCGTCCTGTGGGGTCTTGAAGCCCAGCAGGGTTTCGGCGGCGCGGTTCCACCACTCCAGGTTGCCTTCGCTGTCGAGCATGATCACCGCGTCGCGCAGGGCGGCGGTGGACTCCTGTACCCGGTCGATCACCGCCTGCAGGCGGCCGCGTACGCGCTGGTCGCGCCGTTGCAGGTGGTAGATGCTGTCGAACACCTCGCCCCACAGACCGTAGCCGTCGGGCGGTGCTTCGTCGGGCTGGTGGTTGCGCAGCCAGTCATGCAGGCGCAGCAGCTGCTTGAGGGTCCAGCCCAGGTAGAGGGCAAGGCCGATGGCCAGGCTCCAGCCGTAGTAGCCACTGACCAGCCCGCCAACCAGGCAGACGGTGATCAACAGCAGCATGTGGCGAATCAGGGTCGCGTGCCAGTTCTGGTTCAATTGACGAATCCTTCGGATCCAGCTTTGAGCTTCAAGCTGCAAGAAGAAGCGGATCGGTGGTGCTGTTCAGTCCTTTATTTCAAGCCTGAAGCGGCGAGCAGGCTTGACGCTGGCTGCTCTTTCTTGCCGCTTGAGGCTTGGAGCTTGCGGCTAGCTCTTGGTGGAAAAGCGATAGCCGGTGCCCCGGACGGTTTGTACCAGATTCTCGTAGGCTTCACCCAACGCCTTGCGCAGGCGGCGGATGTGTACGTCGACGGTGCGCTCCTCGACGTAGACGTTGCCGCCCCAGACCTGGTCGAGCAACTGGCCACGGGTGTAGGCGCGTTCCTGGTGGGTCATGAAGAACTGCAGCAGGCGGTATTCGGTCGGGCCCATCTCGGCCGGCTTGCCATCGATGGTCACGCGGTGGCTGATCGGGTCGAGCAGCAGGCCACCGACCTCGATCGGCGCCTCGCTGTCGCTCGGACCGGTACGGCGCAGCACGGCCTTCAGGCGCGCCACCAGCTCGCGGGGCGAGAACGGCTTGGTGATGTAGTCATCGGCGCCGACTTCCAGGCCCTGGATCTTGTTGTCCTCTTCGCCCTTGGCAGTGAGCATGATGATCGGGATGTCGCCGGTCAGTTCGTCGCGCTTGAGGCGGCGCGCCAGCTCGATGCCCGAGGTGCCCGGCAGCATCCAGTCGAGCAGGATCAGATCCGGTTTGCGATCGACGATGATGGCATGGGCCTGCTGCGAGTTCTCCGCTTCCAGGCAGTCATAGCCGGCCATTTCCAATGCAACGGCGATCATCTCGCGAATGGGCGCCTCGTCGTCGACGATCAGAATGTTTCTGCCAACCATGCTCAATACCTCTCCCGGGAACGATGTCTTGGCCCGCATTAGATAACGGAATTATTGCAGCTGTGTGACAGGACATTGGCGGTTCTGGCGACATTCCGTGACTGGGCTAGGCTTCAAAGGGCCGTCGAAACGGCACTCGGACCTCCCTCCACCCCCGAAACAATGGTGATTCCAATGACACGACATACGCTGAGCTGGATGGCCCTTTTCGCTGCACTGGCGCTACCGGGGGTGGCGTCGGCGCACCATGCGATGGAAAAGGATGGCATGTGGGTCGACCACGCGGGCATGACGCTCTACACCTTCGACAAGGACGAAGGCGGCAAGTCGGCGTGCAACGGCGAATGCGCCAAGAACTGGCCGCCGCTGCTGGTCAAGGCGGATGATGAAGCGGCCACCGACAAGTGGACCCAGATCACCCGCGACGACGGGAGCAAGCAGTGGGCCTATGATGGCAAGCCGCTGTACACCTTCATCAAGGACAAGAAAGCCGGGGACAAGACCGGTGATGGCGTGAAGGACGTCTGGCATATCGCCAAGCCTTGAGGGCGAAGGGGCTGCAAGGCAGCCCCAGCCAACTCAGCGCAACGCGTAGTCCAGCACCACGCCAACGAAGACCAACAACCCCGCCCAATGGTTGTGCAGGAATGCCTTGAAGCACGATTCGCGATCCAGCCCGCGGGTCGACCAGAACTCCCAGGCAAAGCACAGCGCCGCGCCCAGCAGCCCCAGGTGGAACCAACCCCCCAGCTCGAAGCGGCTGCCAGCCAGCAGCAGGCAACCCAGCGACAGCATCTGCAAGGTCAGGATGATCACCCGGTCGGCTTCACCGAACAGGATGGCAGTGGATTTCACGCCGATCTTCAGGTCGTCGTCGCGGTCCACCATCGCGTAGTAGGTGTCATAGCCCACGGTCCACAGCAGGTTGGCGATGTACAGCAGCCAGGCGCTGGCCGGCAGGTCGCCGCCTGCCGCGGTGAAGGCCATGGGAATGCCCCAGGAGTAGGCGGCGCCCAGCACCACCTGGGGGTAGTAGGTGTAGCGCTTCATGAACGGGTAGCAGAACGCCAGGGCCACGGCGCCGAACGACAGCCACACCGTCCGGGCGTTGGTGCACAGCACCAGCAGGAAGCTCACCCCGACCAGCAGCGCGAACAGCATCACCGCCTCGCGCGGCTTGACCCGGCCGCTGGCCAGCGGCCGGTCGGCGGTGCGCTTGACGTGGCCGTCGACCTTGCGGTCGGCGAAGTCGTTGATGCAGCAACCCGCGGCACGCATCAGCACCACGCCCAGGCCGAAGATCAACACGTTGGCCAGGGTCGGCGAGCCTTGCCCGGCGATCCACACCGCCGACAGGGTCGGCCACAGCAGTAGGTAGATGCCGATGGGACGATCCATGCGGCTGAGCTGGACGAAGTCCCAGGCGCGCGGGTGCAGGCGGTTGAGCGACTTGAGCAGTTGCAGGTACATCAGCGGATCTCCTCCTTGGCCGCTTGCCACAGCGTGGGCAGGAACACCTCGGCCACCAGCAGGTCCAGGCCGCCGCGGGCGAAGCGCGAGCGCCGTGCCCACAGGTCGCCGTGGCGCACCTCGGGCGGCAACCAGGCCTGTGGATAACGGCACACCTCGATGGGATGGCGGACGAAGGCCTGGTCGCAGAACAGCAGTTCGCCCAGCGAGCGACTGCCCAGCGTCTCCAGGTCGAGGCCGCCACGCTCCAGGGCACTGCGCCCGGCCACGCTGCGGGCGAACACCCAGGGTTGGCCATGGCCACGCAGGTAGACCTCGCGCACCCAGCCTTCCTCGCCGGGCGCCAGGCCCAGGGCCTGGCACTCGTCGTCGCGCAGGGCCTGCCAGCCCTCGAACAACGGGGTGACCGAGAAATGATCGTTGGACAGGCGGGTCAGGCGGCGGGTCAGGGAGCCCTGGTCGAAGAGCCAGTCGAGGGTCGGCTGGGCGACGTCGGCCGCCAGCTGTGAAGACGGCAGCCACGCGACAGCGGCTGCTTGCGGGGTTTCGTACGGCACGTCGGTATGCTTGATACAGGCCAGAGAGGTGGCGAGCTTAGCATGTTTGCCCGGATTGCTTGCATACTGCTGGCAGGGCCAGTACAAAGCCCGAGGCTGAGGCCCCCTTCGAGGGCCGGGCGGTCGCGCCAAGCCTGAGTCAGTTCGAGGAAAACCGTGATGAAAAAATGGCAATGCATTGTCTGTGGCCTGATCTACGACGAAGCCGAGGGCTGGCCGGACGACGGCATCGCCCCGGGCACCCGCTGGGAAGACGTGCCGGAAGACTGGCTGTGCCCGGATTGTGGTGTCGGCAAGAGTGATTTCGAAATGATCGCCATCGGCTGATCGCAACCCCCTGTTCGAGAGAGGAAGCACGGCATGACGTCCCCTGTGGTAATCATCGGTACCGGCCTTGCGGGCTACAACCTGGCCCGTGAATTTCGCAAGCTTGATGGCGAAACGCCGCTGTTGTTGATCACCGCCGACGACGGCCGTTCCTACTCCAAGCCCATGCTCTCCACCGGCTTTGCCAAGCACAAGGACGCCGATGGCCTGTGCATGGCCGAACCCGGGACCATGGCCGAGCAACTCAAGGCCGAGATCCGCACCCATACCCGCATCAGTGGCATCGACCCGGGCCACAAACGCCTGTGGATTGGCGAGGAAGCGGTGCAGTACCGCGACCTCGTCTTTGCCTGGGGTGCGCAGACCGTGCAGGTGCCCATCGAGGGCGACGCCGGCGATTTGGTCTTCCCGATCAATGACCTGGAAGACTACGACCGTTTCCGCCGCGCCGCGCAGGGCAAGCAGCGGGTGTTGATCCTCGGCGCCGGCCTGATCGGCTGTGAATTCGCCAACGACCTGACCCTGGGCGGCTACGCCGTCGAGGTGGTCGCGCCCTGCGAGCAGGTGATGCCGACCCTGTTGCACCCGGCCGCCGCCGGTGCCGTGCAGGCGGGCCTGGAGGGCCTTGGCGTGCGCTTTCACCTGGGGCCGGTGCTGACCCGCCTGCAGCGGGTGGGCGAAGGCCTGGAGGCGCATCTGTCCGATGGCCGGGTGATCCCCTGCGACCTGGTGGTCTCGGCCATCGGCCTGCGCCCGCGCACCGACCTGGCCGCTGCCGCCGGCTTGGAAGTCAACCGTGGCGTGGTGGTCGATCGCCAGTTGCGTACCTCCCATGCCAACATCTTCGCCCTGGGAGACTGTGCCGAGGTCAACGGCATCAACCTGTTGTACGTCATGCCGCTGATGACCTGCGCCCGTGCCCTGGCCCAGACCTTGGCCGGCAACCCGACCACGGTCGCCTATGGGCCGATGCCGGTCACCGTGAAGACGCCCGCCTGCCCCCTGGTGGTGTCACCGCCCCCACCCGGCCACGACGGTACCTGGCAGGTGCAAGGGCAGGGCGCCGACCTCAAGGTGCTCTGCCATGACCGCGAAGGCCGGTTGCTGGGTTACGCGCTGACGGGCACGGCGGTCATGGAAAAGCTGGCGCTGAATCGGCAGTTGCCACCCTTGATGGCGTGAATGGCTGGCGTTCTGTCGGATATATCCTGTTCTTGACGCGACAATGGCCGCCCAGGTACTGGCGCGGCTCCGGTGAGCGTGCCATCCTCATTCCCGTCTGCCGCAGTTTAGAGCCTGCGGTGCCTTGAACGCTGCCTATCGGGCAGCACGGCATAACAACAAGAAATCCCGTCCAAGAGGCTTCACTATGCGTAAACCAGAACTCGCCGCCGTTATCGCCGAAAAGGCCGATCTGACCAAGGAAAAGGCCAACCAGGTCCTTAACGCGATTCTCGACAGCATCACCGGTGCGCTCGACAAGGACACCGTCACCCTGGTCGGTTTCGGCACCTTCGAAAAACGCCATCGCGGTGCCCGCACCGGCAAGAACCCGCAAACCGGTCAACCGGTGAAGATCAAGGCCAGCAATACCGTCGCCTTCAAGCCTGGCAAGAACCTGCGCGACAGCGTCAACCAACCCGTCAAGGCTGCCAAGAAGGGCAAGTGATCCACGCCCTACCAGCCAGCGTTATTCGAACGGGCGCCCTTGGGCGCCCGTTGTGCGTGTTGGCATGGCAAAAGCTGGTAAAACAGATTTGCATCGCAGGTTCAATAAAGGGATAAACTGCGCGGCTCAGTCACATTCAAGTCGAGGCGCGTTGATGAAGTTCCGCTTTCTTCTCTGGGCCATGGGTCTGCTGATGGCCAGGGCCAGCCGCAACAATCCGGCCTTCCAGCAGCAATTGCGCGACAAGGACCTGGTATTCCAGATGCAGACCCTGGACGGCAAGGTCGCCCGGCATTTCATCGTCAGCGGCGAGCGCGTCAGCAGCAAGGGCGGCCAGCACCCACAACCTGCCTTTGCCATTGCCTTCAAGGATGCCGCCTATGGCTTCGCCACATTGCAGGCCGCCAACAAGCAACTGGCCTTCATGCAGGGCATCCAGGACAAGAGCATCCAGATCAAGGGCAACCCGGCCCTGGTCATCTGGTTCCAGGGGCTGATGAAGTACCTCAAGCCGAAGAAGAAAAGCTGACGCCGAGGCTTGCTTCTACAGGGACATCCCCACTGGGCATCAATGCGGCGCATTGAACTGCGAAGCCAGCTCCCGCAGCAGGGTCTCGGCCGCCAGCACCTTGTCGACCGATTCCTCGGCCTTCTCCCGGCTCAACCCCAGGCGTTCCAGCAAGGCATCCGGGATCGGCGCCTCGGGCCCCGAGCCGATGCCGCGCGTGCGCAACAGGCGTGTCGCCAGGCAGACCAGGTTAGGGAAGGCCGCATATTCGCCGTCATAGGACGGATCGTGCTGGAAGCGCAACGCGGTCGACAGCTCCTCCGGCATGTCCCACAGCTTCATCAGCCAGGCGCCGATCTGTTCGCGGCTGATGCCCAGCAGGTGCTGCTCCACGAAGGTGTGGTTCAGGTGCGGATTGACCTCCAGGTGCCGGCAGATCAGCGAGAAGTGCGGCGGGAAGACATGGGCCAGGAGCAGGTAGCCAAAATTGTGCAGCAGGCCGGCCAGGTAGGTCAGGCCGGCTTCCGGACGCTCCGCCCGGGGCATGGCCCGGGTCAGCCCTTCGATCACCGCGGCGGTGTAGATCGATTGCTGCCAGTACGGCGTGGCCTGCTGCGGATGATCCTTGGGCAGGCTCATGGCCTTGCCCAGGGCCAGGCCCAGGGCGAGGTTGATCACCAGGTCGAAGCCCAGCACGCGCACGATGGCATCCTCCACCGAGCGGATCTTGCCGGGTGAGGCGTAGTAGGGCGACGCTGCCCAGCTGACCACCTGGGCGGCCAGGGCCGGATCGGTCTCCACCACGCCGGTGATGTCATCGATGCTGGCATTGGGGTCGACACGCAGCTTGATGATCTTCTGCGCGGTGTCCGCCAGTGGTGGAATCTCGATCGTCTGCTCCAGGCGTTGCTGGATACGCCGGGCGGTGAAGGCCTGGACGGCCTGGGTGATTTCCTTGGGGTCGTCGGCTGGGCGATCGAGGTTGGGGCGGATGTCCTTGACCGCTTCGCCGAAGCTGCCCACGCTGGCCTTGTTCAGCATCCGCTTGAACGCGTCGCGTTCGATCTCCAGCAACAAGCCGCTCTCGCCCGACTGGATCAGCAGTTTGTCGGCGTGCAGCAGGCTTTCTTCATAGAGGCAGGGGGAGCTGGTCAGCGCCGGAATGCCGGGCAAGGTCTTGAGGCCATGCTTGTCGAGCATGTGCTTGAGGCGCGCCATGGGCACGGCCACCAGTTTACGGCCGGTCAGCTCGGTCAGGCGATTGAGGTCCAGCAGCTGGCTCTGTGGGAACAACGCCATCAAGGCGCCGACTTCGTCCTCGAGGAGGATCGCCTGAACCCGCGAGGTGGCCGGCAGCGATAGGTGCTCGGGCACTTCGTGGTAGGCCACGCCAAGCTTTTCGAGCAATAGCCGGATGACAGACGGTACGTGTGGGGTTGCGGTGTCCAGAGCAACTTCAGTCATGGTCTGTATCCAAGTTTTTCTTTAAACGCGAAGTATAACCAGCCTATGTAGGAAGCTGGATCCATTCGCAGACGGACGTCACACCTGGCCATACTGCTGGCCGTGCCGCAGCCAGCGTTCGAGCAGCGGGCTGACGTGGTCCGGCCAGCGCGCCAGCAGGGCCTGGGCGGCATCGCGCACTGCCGGCAGCAGGTCGGCGTCGCGCATCAGGTCGGCGACCTTGAACTGCAGCAGGCCGGTCTGCCGGGTCCCGAGCATCTCGCCCGGGCCGCGCAGCTCGAGGTCCTTCTCGGCAATGACGAAACCGTCGTTGGTTTCCCGCATGATGCCCAGCCGTTCGCGGCCGATCTGCGACAACGGCGGATGATAGAGCAGCACGCAATGGCTGACCGCGCTGCCCCGGCCGACCCGGCCGCGCAATTGGTGCAACTGGGCCAGGCCCAGGCGCTCGGGGTTCTCGATGATCATCAGGCTGGCATTGGGCACATCCACGCCGACCTCGATCACCGTGGTGGCCACCAGCAGCTGCAGGTTGCCCTCTTTGAACTCGGCCATGACCGCAGCCTTCTGCGCCGGCTTCATGCGCCCGTGGATCAGGCCCACGCGCAGTTCGCCCAAGGCGCTGCCCAGCTCCTCGAAGGTGCTTTCGGCCGCCTGGCAGGTCAGCTCCTCGGACTCCTCGATCAGGGTGCATACCCAGTAGGCCTGGCGGCCTTCGGCGCAGGCGGCGCGGACCCGCTCGACCACCTCGAAGCGTCGGCTGTCGGCCACCAGGACGGTGTTCACCGGTGTACGGCCCGGTGGCAGCTCGTCGAGGATCGAGGTATCCAGGTCGGCATAGGCGCTCATGGCCAGCGTGCGCGGAATGGGCGTGGCGGTCATGATCAACTGGTGCGGACACAGCTCGCCGGCCACGCCTTTCTGGCGCAGGGCCAGGCGCTGCTGGACACCGAAGCGGTGCTGTTCGTCGATGATCGCCAGGGCCAGGTGGCGGAACTTCACTTCTTCCTGGAACAGCGCATGGGTGCCGACGACCATGGGCACGCCACTGGCGATTTGTTCCAGGGCGCTGGCGCGGGCCTTGCCCTTGAGCTTGCCGGCGAGCCAGGCGACCTCGATACCCAGCGGCTCCAGCCAGCGCTTGAAGGTGATGTAGTGCTGTTCGGCGAGGATCTCGGTCGGCGCCATCAGTGCCACCTGGTAGCCGGCTTCCAGGGCCTGCAGGGCGGCCAGGGCGGCGACCACGGTCTTGCCGGCGCCAACGTCGCCCTGAACCAGGCGCATCATGGGTTCGGGCTGGCTCAGGTCGTAGGCGATCTCGTTGCCGACCCGCTGCTGGGCACCGGTTGGGGTGAAGCCGAGGTTGGCCAGGTACTGCGCCGGCAGCCGGCTGGCCTTCGGCAATACCGGCGCGCGCAGGGTGCGCAGGCTCTCGCGCAGGCGCTGCTGGGAAAGCTGGTGGGTCAGCAGCTCCTCGAAGGCCAGGCGATGCTGGGCCCAGTGATGGCCTTCGGCGAGTTCTTCCAGGTCGGCATCCGCAGGCGGGTTGTGCAGATAGCGGATGGCGTCGTCCAGCGGGGCCAGCCTGTAGTCCCGCGCCAGCTCCTCCGGCAGCCAGTCGGGCAGGCTGCGCGGCCCGAGCATGGCCAGGCTCTGTTGGCAGAGCAGGCGCAGGCGTTGCTGGGTCAGCCCTTCGGTGGTCGGGTAGATGGGCGTCAGGGTCTGCTCCACCGGCGGTGGCGGCTCGCTGCCATTGAGCGCGCGATATTCCGGATGGTAGATCTCCAGGCCCGAGGCGCCGGGGCGTGCCTCGCCGTAGCAGCGCAGGTGGGTGCCGCGCTTGAGGCCCTCTTTCTGCGCATTGCTGAAATGGTAGAAGCGCAGGCTCAGCACGCCGCTGCCGTCCCCGAGGCGCACCACCAGGCTGCGGCGCTTGCCCATGACCACGTCGGCGCCGCTGACCACGCCTTCGATGACGGCATCCTGGCCCGGGCGCAGGGCGCCGATCGGCACCACGCGGGTGCGATCCTGGTAGCGCAGGGGCAGGTGGAACAGCAGATCTTGCAGGTTCTCCAGGCCAACCTTGGCGAGTTTCTCGGCCATGGCCTCGCCGACCCCCTTCAGCACCGTGACCGGGACCTTCGACAACTCCGTCATGGGATCAGGCCGGCTGTTCCACGGGCGGCTTGGCCACCGAGCACAGGCGGATCGAGTCGGCAAGCAGCTCGATGGCCTTCGGCCGCGGGAAGCTGGCGCGCCAGGCGATGGCCACGGTGCGGAACGGCGAAGGCGCGGTCAGCGGACGCACTTCGATCACGCCCGGGGCGTAGTGATGGCTGTGTACCGCCGACAGCGGCAGGATCGACACGCCAAGGCCGGAGGCGACCATGTGGCGGATGGTTTCCAGCGAGCTGGACTCCACGGTGGTGTGCTTGGACCCTTCGCCGCCCTTGTTGATCGTCGGGCAGGCTTCCAGCACCTGGTCGCGGAAGCAGTGGCCCTCGCCGAGCAGCAGCAGGCTCTTGTCGTTGAGCATGGCCGTGTCGATGGTGTCCTTGGCGGTCCACGGGTGGTCGGCAGGCATCAGGGCGTAGAACGGCTCGTCGTACAGCGGCAGGGTGAGCACGTCGGCCTCGTTGAACGGCAGGGCGATGATCACCGCATCCAGTTCGCCGTTGCGCAGCTTCTCGCGCAGCACGTGGGTGAAGTTCTCTTCGATGTACAGCGGCATCTGCGGTGCCACCCGGTGCAACTGGGGGATCAGGTGTGGGAAGAGGTAGGGGCCGACGGTATAGATGGCGCCGACCTTGAGTGGCGCGGTCAGTTGGTTCTTGCCGGCCTGGGCCAGTTCGCGGATCCCCTGGGCCTGCTCCAGGACCTTCTGCGCCTGGGCGACGATGCTCTCGCCGACCGGGGTCAGGCGCACCGCGCTCTTGCTGCGCTCGAAGATCAGCACGCCAAGCTCGTCCTCGAGCTTCTTCACACCGACCGACAGGGTCGGCTGGCTGACGTGGCAACGCTCGGCGGCATGGCCGAAATGCTGCTCCTGGGCAAGTGTGACGATGTAGCGTAATTCTGTGAGGGTCATAACGTGCGTCCATGAAGTTGCGGCCCCAGCATAGCGGCTGCAATCGATAGACGCACGTTATCAGACTTGCCGTTTTGTGACAGAAACAAAAGTGTCAGCGTCGGTCCAGCGAGTAGACGAACGGCGCTACCACCTCGATCGTGCCATTGTTCAGCAACTCCTGCGGCGGCTTGGGCACAGGCTGCGCCCGACGGATCATCTCCAGGGTCGCCCGGTCCAGCGACGCACTGCCGGAACCTCCGGCCAGGGCGTAGGACAGCACCTTGCCCTCGGCGTCGACCACGAAGCGCAGCCGGTTGATGCCTTGCAGGCCGCGACGGCGAGCGTCTTCCGGATAGCGCTTGTACTTCGCCAGGTGACGCAGCAGGTCGCTCTGCCAGGTCGGCAGGGCATTGCTGTTGGAGGCGATGCTCGGCGCGGGTGCCGCGGACTTCTGCGGTGGCGTGTTGCTCGGCGGCGTATCCGCTACCTCCTCCTTGGCCGGTGGCAGTTCCTTTGGCGGCTCAGGCTTCTTCTCGGGCTTGGGCGGCTGTGGCTTGGCCTTCGGCTTGGGCGGCTTGGGGATGGCGATCTTGGGCTTGGGCGCCTCCACCAGCTTTGGCAGCGGCGGCTCTTCGACCGGCGCCGGTGGCTTGGGGGCGGCTTTCGGTGGTGGCGGCGGCGCAGGTTCGGGGAGCGGTGCCAGCTCGACCATCATGGCGGCCGGCGGCAGCTCGATGGCTTGGGGCACCGACCAGTTCAGCGTCAGCAACACGGCCAGGGCATGCACGCCGAGCACGATCGCCAGGCTGGTACCGTAGCGCGCCAGCAGGTTGGACCGCTTCTTCGTCATTGCTTGGCTGCCGTTTCGAGACCGACCAGACCGACCTTGAGGTAGCCGGCCGCGCGCATGGTGTTCATCACTTCCATCAGGTCGCCGTAGTCGACCCCCTTGTCGGCCTGGAAGAAGATGGTGGTTTCCTTGTCGCCTTTGGTCTTGGCATCGAGTACCGCGCCAAGCTGGTCGTGCTGGGCCACCTCATCGTCGCCGACGTACAGCTTCTTGTCGGTCTTGACGCTGACGAACACCGGTTTCTCCGGCCTAGGGGCCGGCTTGGCGGTCGAGGCCGGCAGGTCGACCTTGATATCGACCGTGGCCAGGGGGGCTGCGACCATGAAGATGATCAGCAGCACCAGCATCACGTCGATGAAGGGCGTGACGTTGATTTCGTGGTTTTCGGCGAGGTCGTCGCCACCTTCGTTGAGATGCAGGCCCATGGCTTACCCCACTTTCACCATGTGCGGGGCGGCGCGCTCGCTGCCCTGATGGTCCAGGTCACGGCTGACCAGCAGCAGGACCTGCGCCGAGGCGTCGGAGACCTGGGCCTTGTAGCCGGTGATGGAGCGGGCGAAGACGTTGTAGATGACCACGGCCGGGATCGCCGCGACCAGGCCCAGCGCGGTGGCCAGCAGGGCCTCGGCGATACCCGGGGCGACGACCGCCAGGTTGGTGGTCTGGGTCTTGGCGATGCCGATGAAGCTGTTCATGATGCCCCACACGGTGCCGAACAGGCCGACGAACGGTGCGGTCGAGCCGATGGTGGCGAGCACGCCGGTGCCGCTGCTCATGTTGCGACCGCTGGCGGCGACCAGGCGCTCCAGGCGGAAGCTGACGCGCTCCTTGATGCCTTCCTTCTCGCGGGTGTTGGCCGACAGGCGCATTTCCTCGAGGGCTTCGTGGACCAGGGTGTGGGCCAGGGTGCCCTCCTTGGTCGAGGCTTCACTGGCTTCCTTGAGGCTGGCGACCTTCTTCAGGACCTCGACCTCGCCACGCAGGCGACGCTTGGCGCCCATCAGCTCGAAGCCTTTGGCGATCCAGATGGTCCAGGTGATGATCGAGGCGATGGCCAGGCCGATCATCACGGCTTTGACGACCACGTCGGCGTTCTTGTACATGCCCCAGGGCGACAGGTCATGGGCCATGCCCAGGGTGGTGTCCTCGACCAGTGCCTCGACGTTCTCGCCGGCTGGCGCCTGGGCGTCCGCAGGGGCCGGGGCAGCGGTGTCAGCGTTGGCGGCAGGCGCAACAGGTGCCTGCGCCTCGCCTGCCGGTGCGACCGAGTCAGCCGGGGCGGTGGCGGCCGGTACATTGGCAGCCGGTGCGACAGGCTCTTCGGCCATGGCGACCGGGGCCAGCACCAGGCTGAACATCAGCGCGGCGATGGCGCGCCATGCACGCGGCGTGGTTGGCGAAGCGGAAGGTTGAGTACGAGTCATGCTGGCCGGACCTGATGAAGAAAAAAGAGTGACGTTCTCCACAGCCTCGAGGTGGGCCGAGAACAGATAGGGGCGCCATTATTGCAAGTAATTCTTGTTAGCAGAAGTAATGCCGTTGCTTTTTTTCACCTTTGTATAACCGTTGATCGTGTAATCCCGTTAGCCTGAGCCTTTGGAAGGAGGAGTCTAGCAATGTCAGGTCGTTCTGCATTGATCGTAGGTTGCGGGGATGTGGGCGGGCGCCTGGCGCGCCGGTTGCTCGCTCGTGGCTGGCATGTCGAGGGCCTGAGGCGCTCGGTGGGCGAGTTGCCGCAAGGCGTTCACCCGGTTCCCGCCGACCTGGCCGATGGCCGTATTCCCGATGCCTGGCCGCAGCGCACGCCGGATTACTTGGTGTATTGCGTGGCGGCCAGCCAGCATGACGAGGCGGGGTACCAGGCTGCCTATGTCGAGGGTTTGCGCCATGTGCTCGGGTGGTTGGTGCAGAAGGGGCAGCGGCCGCGCCGGCTGCTGTTCGTCTCCAGCAGCAGCGTCTATGCGCAGAAGGATGGCGAATGGATCGACGAAACCGCCGCCACCGCGCCCGAGGGGTATTCGGGGCGTGTCATGCTCGAGGCGGAGCGGCTGGCGCTGGAAAGTGGCATCCCTGCCAGTGTGGTGCGCTTGACCGGTATCTACGGGCCGGGGCGTGAATGGTTGCTCAGCCAGGTGCGCCAGGGTTATCGCGTGGCCGAGGAGCCGCCGCTGTACGGCAATCGCATTCATGCCGAGGATGCGGCGAGCTTGCTGGATTTCCTGCTGCAGGCCGACGCCGATGGGGTCGCGCTGGAGGATTGCTACATCGGTGTCGATGACGATCCGGCGCCGCTGGCCGAGGTGGTCGCCTGGTTGCGCCAGCACATGGGCGTCACCGAATGGTCCGAGGAGCAGCGGGTACGGCGCACGGGCAGCAAGCGTTGCCGCAATGCCAGGGCCCGGGCGCTGGGGTGGGCGCCGCAGTATCCGAGCTACAGGGAAGGGTATGCGGCGATCCTCGAAGGGCGGGGGTGAGCCAGATGCTGGGGCCGCTTCGGACCCTGTATTGGCTTGCCCACGAATGCGGCGGTACGACCGCCGCAATCCCGGGCCGGGTCAGTCGCGCTCCAGCACCCACTGGCGGGCGCCGGGTACCAGTTGCGGCATTTCGTTCGGCTGGGCGCGGTTGAGCGCCTGGAAGATCTCCAGGGTGTCGTCGTCGCGCTTGAAGATCCACGGCGCACCACGCTGGTTACGCTCCAGCCACAGGCTGTCGTTGTCGCCGCCCATGGCCGCGCAGGCGCCAGCCAGGCACAGCGCATAGCGGTCCGGGCCGGGCAGGCCGGTGACGTTGCCGTTGTCGGTGAAGCGTACCAAGGCGCCTTTGCCCGGGCCTTCGACGATCTTCCAGTCGCCGCCCAGGTACGCCTTGTACAGTGCCTTCTCGAAGCTGCTGCCCAGCGGGGCATTGGCGGGCGCGGCAGGCTTGGCGCGCACGAACGTCTGCCGCTTGCCGGCCTGGTCGGTGGCCTGCAGCTTGCTGCCGTCGAGCTTGAGCTGTCCGTTCTCGTCACCGTTGAAGGTGACCAGCCAGTCCTTGTCGCTGGCGCTCAGGCGCCCGTCGGCCGCCTCGAAGCCGTTGCTGAAGCTGGCCTGCTGGTTGGCGACGTCGATCTTCCATTCGAATACCGGGCCTTGTTCGGACAGGGCCTGGCGCAAACTGCCGCCTTCGGCGGCGGCATCGATGGCCGCCTGGTTGATCCAGGTGCCGTTGTAGTCTTCGGGCTTGTGACTGGCACAGCCGCCCAAGAGCAGGGCTGCCAGTGCAAGGGGCAGGGCATGGCGCATGATGGGAAACCTTGGGGCAGAGGTGACGGGCTGGACGCCCGTCACCAGGGGCGTCACTCGATGACCAGGATGGCGTCCATCTCGACCTGGGAGCCTTTCGGCAGCGCGGCGACGCCGATGGCGGCGCGGGCCGGGTAGGGCTGCTCGAAGTAGCGGCCCATGATCTCGTTGACCTTGGCGAAGTGGCTCAGGTCGGTGAGGAAGATGTTCAGCTTGACGATGTCCTTGAACGAACCGCCAGCGGCCTCGGCCACGGCCTTGAGGTTCTCGAAGACCTGGACGGTCTGGGCTTCGAAGCCTTCGACCAGTTCCATGGTCTTCGGGTCCAGCGGGATCTGGCCGGACATGTACACGGTGTTGCCGGCCTTGATCGCCTGGGAGTAGGTGCCGATGGCGGCGGGGGCCTTGTCGCTGTTGATGACGGTCTTGGTCATGTTGACTCCTTGCTGTTGACGGACTACGTACGCATGCGGGTGATGCGGACCACGCCGGTCAGGGTACGCAGTTTCTTGATCACGCGGGCCAGGTGCACGCGGTCGCGCACGCTGACCACCAACTGGACCACGCTGATACGGCCGTCGCGTTCGTCCATGCTGATTTTCTCGATGTTGCCGTCGGCGGCATTGACGCTGCTGGCCAGCAGGGCGATCAGGCCACGCTGGTGTTCCAGTTCGACGCGCAGCTCGACATTGAACTCGCCGGTGACGTCCTTGGCCCAGGAGAGTTGCAGGCATTTCTCCGGATTGTGGCGGATTTCACTGATGTTGCGGCAGTTCTCCAGGTGCACGACCATGCCCTTGCCCGCCGACAGGTGGCCGACGATCGGGTCGCCGGGGATCGGCGTGCAGCACTTGGCGTAGCTGAGCACCAGGCCCTCGGTGCCACGGATGGCCAGCGGGCCCTCCGGTGCCGGCAGCTGCTCGCCCTCGGCGGACAGCAGGCGACGGGCGACCACGTAGGCCATGCGGTTGCCCAGGCCGATGTCTTCCAGCAGGTCTTCGACCAGCTCCAGGCGGTACTCGGTGAGGATCGCCTGGATACGTTCCTGCGGGATCTTGTCGAGGCTGCTGTCGAAACCGGTCAGGACCTTGTTCAGCAGGCGCTCGCCCAGGCTGATGGACTCGGAGCGGCGTTGCTGCTTGAGCGCATGGCGGATGTGCGTGCGCGCCTTGCCGGTCACCACGAAGTTGAGCCAGGCCGGGTTTGGCCGGGCCCCCGGGGCGCTGACGATCTCCACGGTCGAACCGCTTTGCAGCGGCTCCGACAGCGGCGCCAGGCGGCGGTTGATGCGGCAGGCGATACAGCTGTTGCCGACGTCGGTGTGGACCGCGTAGGCGAAGTCGACGGCGGTGGAGCCCTTGGGCAGCTCCATGATCCGTCCCTTGGGCGTGAAGACGTAGACCTCGTCGGGGAACAGGTCGATCTTCACGCTCTCGATGAATTCCAGGGAGTTGCCGGCGCGTTGCTGCAGCTCCAGGATGCCCTTGACCCACTGGCGGGCGCGGGCATGGTTGCCCTTGGGCTGTTCGTCCTCGTTGGACTTGTACAGCCAGTGCGCGGCGATGCCGTTGTTGGCCATCTCTTCCATCTCGCGGGTGCGGATCTGGATCTCGATGGGCACGCCGTGCATGCCGAACAGCGTGGTGTGCAGCGACTGGTAGCCGTTGGCCTTGGGGATCGCGATGTAGTCCTTGAAGCGCCCGGGCAGCGGCTTGTACAGGTTGTGCACGGCGCCGAGCACGCGGTAGCAGGTATCGACCTTGTCGACGATGATGCGGAAGGCGTACACGTCCATGATCTCGTTGAAGGCGCGGCGTTTGCCACGCATCTTCTTGTAGATGCCATAGAGGTGCTTCTGCCGGCCGCTGACCTCGCCCTCGATACCGTCCGCGGCCAGGCAGTTGGCCAGGGAGTGCTCGATCTTGGCGACGATCTCCTTGCGGTTGCCACGGGCGCTCTTGACCGCCCGGTGGATCAGCGACGAGCGCATCGGGTGCATGGCCTTAAAGCCCAGGTCCTCGAACTCCACGCGCACGTTGTGCATCCCCAGGCGGTTGGCGATGGGGGCGTAGATCTCCAGGGTTTCCTTGGCGATGCGCCGGCGTTTCTCGCCGGACAGTACTTCCAGGGTGCGCATGTTGTGCAGGCGGTCGGCCAGCTTGACCAGGATCACGCGGATGTCGCGGGCCATGGCCATGGCCATCTTCTGGAAGTTCTCCGCCTGGGCCTCGGCCTTGGTCTCGAAGTTCATCTGGGTCAGCTTGCTGACCCCATCGACCAGCTCGGCGACGGTTTCGCCGAACTGCTGGCTGAGGGCTTCCTTGGCGATGCCGGTGTCTTCGATCACGTCGTGCAGCATGGCGGCCATCAGGCTCTGATGGTCCATGTGCATGTCGGCGAGAATGCTGGCTACCGCCAGCGGGTGGGTCACGTAGGGCTCGCCGCTGCGGCGGCGCTGGCCATCGTGTGCCTGCTCGGCATAGAAATAGGCCCGGCGGACCAGGTTGACCTGGTCATGGCCGAGGTAGGTCGACAGCCGTTCGGCGAGGGCTTCTATACCCGGCATGGGTTCACCTCCTGCCGAGGAAGAGGGCCTGGTGCCGCGCGACGTCGACCGGGCATGGATCAGACAGCCTCGTTGTTCTCGTCCTCGAACGCGGCGAAGACCGGATCCTCGGTGACGATCTCTTCGGCGGCGATGAACTCAGGGGTGACGATGCCTTCGGCGATCTCGCGCAGGGCGACTACGGTCGGCTTGTCGTTTTCCCAGGCGACCTTCGGCTCCTTGCCGCCGGTGGCCAGCTGACGGGCGCGCTTGGTCGAGAGCATGACCAGCTCAAAGCGGTTATCCACGTGTTCTAGACAATCTTCAACGGTTACGCGGGCCATGGTCTTCCTCGTAGCGAATGCGGTAAGCGTGCAGCCCAGAATGGGCGGGCGGACTCGATAGTTTAAAAAATCACCAGCCAATAGGGAAGCGCTGTTTTGTCGGGTGCGGGGCCGGCGGCCTTGTGTCCGGCTCTTCGCGGGCACGCCCGGGAGGGGCTGCAAGGTAAAACCTGGACCGATGCCTGACGATAACGGTTCCCTGCGGCCTGTTACAACCGTCCTTGACGCATCAGCGCAGCATGGCGTCGCGCAGGCGTGGGGTGAGTTCTTCGAACAGGGTCTGCACCGAGCGCAGGGCACGGCAGTCGGGACGGGTCAGCAGCCACAGTTGGGTGTCGCAGCCGGGCAGGGGGCCGCTCAGCGCCTCGACGCCGGGCATGGCATGCACCATGTAATCGGCCAGGGCGGCCACGCCCATGCCGGTACTGACCAGTTGGGCGATGGTCGACATGCCGCTGCACTGGTAGCGCGGGATCAACCCCGGGTACTGCTGGTTGCGCCAGACCACCGTGGGGTGGTCCTGCATGGCGTCGTCCGGGCCGATCCACGGCACGCTGGCCGGCGATTCGGCCAGGCGTTCGCGAAAGTGCGGGTGGCCGCACAGCACATAGGAGGTCGAGCCCAGGCAACGCCCCACCAGGTGCTCCGGCGGCGTATTGGTCAGGCGCAGGGCGATGTCCGCATCGCGCCGGCTGAGGTTGGCGAAGGTGTTCGAGGTACCCAGCTCCAGGGACAGCGCCGGGTAGTTCGGCATGAAGGTCGCCAGCGCCGGTAGCAACAGGCTGTGCAGCACGGCCTCGGTGCAGGTCAGGCGTACCGTGCCGCTGACCACCTGCTCGCCGCTGGTCAGGGCGATGCGTGCGGCGTCCAGCGCCTGCTCGGCGCGCTCGGCCTGTTCGGCCAGGGCCTGGGCGGTGTCGGTCGGCAGGTAGCCCTTGCGGCTCTTGACGAACAGGGCGGTGCCCAGCGCCGACTCCAGGCGACGGATCGAGCGGAACACGGTCGAGACGTCGACCTTGAGCAGTTCGGCGGCCTTGGCCAGCGACCGACCGCGCTCCAGGGCCAGGACCAGGGAGAGGTCGGCATGGGTGATCTGATATTGCATTGGTGCACGCTCTGCTTGCCGAAATGCCAATGTCTGTTGCGTTGAGGCCATTTTATAGTGGAACGGCCCCCGGGAATCAATGCACCCGGTCGGCACCCGATCCCCACGATGGGAAAGTGAAAAGAACAACAGCAGCAACCATCGCCGCCCGCGAGGCGCCAGCCGTATCCCTCCACATCGCCGCCCCGAACCAAAGGATGTACAGCCATGACGTCGGTCACCCCGTGCGCCAGTTCTTCCAGCGAGATGAATGAATTCCTAGAGGCTCACCCGGATACGCAGTTCGTCGACCTGCTGATCTCCGACATGAACGGCGTGGTACGTGGCAAGCGCATCGAGCGGGCCAGCCTGCACAAGGTGTACGAGAAAGGCATCAACCTGCCGGCCTCCCTCTTCGCCCTGGACATCAACGGTTCCACTGTCGAGAGCACAGGCCTCGGCCTGGACATCGGCGATGCCGACCGCATCTGCTACCCGATCCCCGGCACCCTGGCCGACGAGCCCTGGCAGAAGCGCCCCACCGCCCAGTTGCTGATGACCATGCACGAACTGGACGGCGCACCGTTCTTCGCCGACCCGCGCGAGGTGCTGCGCCAGGTGGTGAGCCGGTTCGATGACCTGGGCCTGGACATCTGCGCGGCGTTCGAGCTGGAGTTCTACCTGATCGACCAGGACAACCTCAACGGCCGTCCGCAGCCGCCGCGCTCGCCGATCTCCGGCAAGCGCCCGCAGTCGACCCAGGTCTACCTGATCGACGACCTCGACGAATACGCCGACTGCCTCCAGGACATGCTCGAAGCCGCCAAGGAGCAGGGCATCCCGGCCGACGCCATCGTCAAGGAAAGCGCCCCGGCGCAGTTCGAGGTCAACCTGCACCACGTCGCCGACCCACTCAAGGCGTGCGACTACGCGATCCTGCTCAAGCGCCTGATCAAGAACATCGCCTACGACCATGAGATGGATACCACCTTCATGGCCAAGCCCTACCCGGGCCAGGCAGGCAACGGCTTGCACGTGCACATCTCGCTGCTCGACAAGAAGACCGGCAAGAACCTCTTCGCCAGCGATGATCCGCTCGAGAGCGCACCGCTGCGCCATGCCGTCGCCGGCGTGCTGGAGACCATGCCGGCCTCGATGGCCTTCCTCTGCCCGAACGTCAACTCCTACCGCCGCTTCGGTGCGCAGTTCTATGTGCCGAATGCGCCGAGCTGGGGCTTGGACAACCGTACCGTGGCCGTTCGTGTACCGACCGACAGCAGCGAGAACGTGCGCATCGAGCACCGCGTGGCCGGCGCCGACGCCAACCCGTACCTGATGCTGGCGGCGATCCTGGCTGGCATCCACCACGGCCTGACCCACACGCTCGAACCGGGCGCGCCGATCGAAGGCAACTCGTACGAGCAACTGGAGCAGAGCCTGCCGAACAACCTGCGCGACGCCCTGCGCGCGCTGGACGACAGCGAGATCCTCAACCAATACATCAGCCCGGACTACATCGATATCTTCGTCGCCTGCAAGGAAAGCGAGCTGGCCGAGTTCGAAGTGTCGATCTCCGACCTCGAGTACAACTGGTACCTGCACACGGTGTAAGCCCATGAGCGCAAATGCGGTTCCTCTGATCGGTGTCAGCGCCTGCCGCCAGCAGGTGGGGAAGAACTCGTCGCACACGGTGGGCGACAAGTATGTCGAGGCGGCCGGTTTAGCCGGGATCCCGCTGATCCTTCCGGCCCGTGACGTGGCCAGCGACCCCGGTGCACTGCTGGCCCACCTCGATGGCATTCTTTTTACCGGTTCGCCTTCTAATGTCGAGCCGCATCATTACAATGGCGCGCCCAGCGTGGAAGGGACCCGCCACGACCCCGCGCGTGACCGCCTGACCCTGCCGTTGCTGCAGGCGGCGATCGCTGCCGGCGTGCCGGTGTTCTGCATCTGCCGTGGTTTCCAGGAACTGAACGTGGCCCTCGGTGGCACCTTGTACCAACGGGTGCATGAGCTGCCCGGCTACCTGGACCACCGCGAACCTGTGGACGCCCCCTTGGAGGTGCAATACAGCCCTCGTCACCCCGTCGGCATCGAGCCGGGTGGGGTGTTCGAGCGCTTGGGCCTGGCGGCGCAGTTCGAGGTCAACTCGCTGCACAGCCAGGGCATCGACCGTCTGGCCCCTGGGCTGCGTGTCGAGGCACGGGCCCCGGATGGCCTGATCGAAGCGGTGTCCATGAGCGACGCGCCGGGCTTCGTGCTCGGCGTGCAATGGCACCCGGAATGGCGTTTCGCCGAAAACCCGGTCTCCCTGCGCCTGTTCCAGGCGTTTCGCGAGGCCTGCATTGCCCATGCTGCACGGGAGGTTTCGCGCCAGAACGCATTCTGACGTTAACCGAAGGTCTTGGATGACCCGCTTCCTGCTGCAGCTTTCAATGAGTGAAAGCGGGCCTTGTTCGCAAGGCCTGTGAAAACAATACCAAGAGCAACGGCACATACTCATGAGCGAATACACAGAAGCCGGCCGCCCACCCGATGGGGCGACCGACGCGGGCAACACTCAGCGCGCCAGCAAAGGCCTGGCCAAGGGCCGCCTGGGCCTGCTGGCCAGCGTAGTGCTGGGCATTTCCACCATCGCCCCGGTCTATACCCTGACCGGTGCGCTCGGCCCGACCGTGCGCGAAGTCGGCGCCCACCTTCCGGCGGTGTTCATCGTCGGCTTCCTGCCCATGCTGCTGGTCGCCCTCGGCTATCGCGAGCTGAATGCGGCCGAGCCGGACAGCGGCACGTCCTTCACCTGGTCGGCCCGCGCCTTCGGCCCGATGATCGGCTGGATCGGCGGCTGGGGACTGGTGGTCGCCACCACCATCGTGCTGTCCAACCTGGCGGGTGTCGCCGTCGACTTCTTCTACCTGTTCCTCGGACAGATCACTGGCAACTCTGCACTGGCCGCGCTGGCCGACAACCTATTGGTCAACATCACCACCTGTTGCGTGTTCATCGGCCTGGCGGTGTGGATCTGTTGTCGCGGCATGGGCACCACCATGACCGTGCAGTACGGGTTGGTCGCCCTGCAGTTGCTGGTGCTGATCGGTTTTGCCTTCGCCGCTTTCGGCGAGACCACCGCGCCGCCACCGTTGGCGTTCGATTTCGCCTGGTTCAACCCGTTCGGCGTCGAGTCGTTCTCCGCCTTTGCCGCGGGCCTGTCCCTGTCGATCTTCATCTTCTGGGGTTGGGACGTGTGCCTGACGGTCAGCGAGGAGTCGGTGGGCAGCGATGAGGTACCGGGCAAGGCCGCTACCTGGACCGTGCTGCTGATCCTCGGCCTGTACCTGCTGACTTCCATCGCTACCCTGCAATTCGCCGGGATCAGCGACGTCGGCCTGGGCCTTGGCAACCCGCGTATCCAGGAGAACGTCTTCGCCCACCTGGCCGGCCCGGTCATGGGGCCGCTGGCGATCCTGATGTCCATCGCCGTGTTGGCGAGCACCGCGGCTTCGCTGCAATCGACCTTCGTATCGCCGGCGCGCACCCTGCTCGCCATGGGTTACTACGGCGCCGTGCCGCAGCGCTTCGCCAGCGTCTGCCCACGCTCGCAAACGCCACGCTACGCCACCATCTGCGCCGGCGTCGCGGCAGGCCTGTTCTACGTGACCATGCGCACCCTCAGCGAGAACGTGCTGGCCGATACCATCACCGCCCTGGGCATGATGATCTGCTTCTACTATTCGCTGACGGCGTTCGCCTGCGTCTGGTACTTCCGCCACAGCCTGTTCGACAGCCTGCGCCACTTCTTCATGCGTGGCCTGTGCCCGCTGCTCGGGGGTGTCATTCTCTCGGTGATCTTCGTGCGCACCGCGATCGACAGTGCCTCGCCGGACTTCGGCAGTGGCTCGCACGTGGGCGGCCTGGGGCTGGTATTTGTGATCGCCGCGATCATTTCGGCGCTGGGTATCGTCCTGATGGTGCTGTCACGCTGGCGTGCACCGGCGTACTTCCTCGGCGCGACCTTGCGCCAGCAGGCCACCTTGCAACTGCAGGAATAACGTTTGGGGGCGCTTTGCGCCCCTTTTCGCGACACAAGGGCCTCGCAGAGGCCCCGATCAGAAGGTCAACCGATCAGTTGCTTGAGCAGCGCCCCGTGGCGCTGTTGCTGCTTCTGAAGCTGCAGGCGGTTCGCGCGGAACACCGCCTTCAGGTCCTCCAGCGCAACGTCGAAGTCATCGTTGATGATGACGTAGTCGTACTCGTCGTAGTGCACCATCTCGCTGACCGCTTCCTTCATGCGCCCGGCGATGATCGCCTCGCTGTCCTGGCCACGGTTGTCCAGGCGATGGCGCAGCGCCTCCTGGCTGGGCGGCAGGATGAACACCGACAAGGCCTCCGGCATCAGCTCGCGCACTTGCTGGGCGCCCTGCCAGTCGATCTCGAGGATCAGGTCGAAACCCTGGTCCAGGGTCTGCTGCAACGCGCTGCGCGAGGTGCCGTAGAAGTTGCCGAAGACCTCGGCGTGCTCGAGGAAGTCACCCTTGTCGATCAGTACCTTGAACTCCTCGTGGGCGACGAAGTGGTAGTTCACCCCGTGCTGCTCGCCCGGGCGCATGGCGCGGGTGGTGTGGGAGACCGAGACGCGGATCTGTGGGTCGGCCTGGGTCAGCGCCGTGACCAGGCTGGTCTTGCCGGCGCCGGACGGCGCCGAGACGATGTAGAGGGTACCGCTGCTGTGATTCATGGTGGGGTGGCCTTACTCGATGTTCTGTACTTGTTCACGCATCTGTTCGATCAGCACCTTGAGGTTGACCGCCGCTTGGGTGCTGCGTGGGTCGAAGGCCTTGGAGCCCAGGGTGTTGGCCTCGCGGTTGAGTTCCTGCATCAGGAAGTCCAGGCGCCGGCCGGCGGCGCCGCCGGACTTGAGCACCCGTCGCACTTCGGTGATATGGGTGTTCAGGCGATCCAGTTCCTCGGCGACATCGCTTTTCTGCGCCAGCAGGACCATCTCCTGCTCCAGGCGCTGCGGCTCGAGCTCGGCCTGCAGGTCGCTGAAGCGGTCGAGGATCTTCTGCCGCTGGGCGGCCAGCATTTGCGGCACCAGGGCGCGCAGGGTGGTGACCTCGCTGGCCATGCCGTCCAGGCGCTCGTTGATCAGCCGGGCCAGTTCCTGGCCTTCGCGCTGGCGGCCGGCCTTGAGCTGCTCGAGGGCTTCGTCGAACAGCGCCATGGCCTCGGCATTGAGGGCCTGGGGATCGCTGGCGTCGGCGACCAGCACGCCCGGCCAGGCCAGGACCTCCAGCGGATTGAGCGGCGCCGGCTGCTTGATCAGCGCGGCGACGCTCTCGGCGGCGGCGACCAGTTGCGCGGCGCGCTCGCGATCGACCTGCAACGGCTTGCCGGTGCTGTCTTCGTTCAAGCGCAGGGTGCATTCCACCTTGCCGCGTGACAGACCCTGGCGCAGGCCTTCGCGCACGGCGCCTTCCAGGTCACGCAGGGCCTCGGGCAGGCGCAGGTGGGGTTCCAGGTAGCGGTGGTTGATCGAGCGCAGCTCCCAGACCAGGGTGCCTTGGCTGCCGGCGCGCTCGACACGAGCAAAAGCGGTCATGCTATGCACCATGGGGAGTACCTCGCAAAGATGGGGAACGGGGAAGCCTTTCGGCTGCAAGGCGCAGGATTGTAGCGCAGTGCGGCGCGGCCGCCCAATCCGCCCATGCTACAGAAGGGCTTGCCGGTCACCAGGAAAAGTCGACAGGCTGCCAGGGGCGCGACAATAGGCATGTCTTCCCGGGGCGGCGGGCTCTATAATGCTCGGCAGATTCAAATGTCCCGGTACAGGTATCCCAGATGAAACGTCCAAGTGGTCGCGCCGCCGATCAGCTCCGCTCGATCCGCATCACCCGCAACTACACCAAGCACGCCGAGGGATCGGTACTGGTCGAGTTCGGCGACACCAAGGTCGTCTGCACGGTCAGCGTCGAGAATGGTGTGCCCCGCTTCCTCAAAGGCCAGGGCCAGGGTTGGCTGACCGCCGAGTACGGCATGCTGCCGCGCTCCACGGGCGAGCGTAACCAGCGCGAGGCCAGCCGCGGCAAGCAGGGTGGCCGCACCCTGGAGATCCAGCGCCTGATCGGCCGCTCCCTGCGCGCCGCGCTGGACATGAGCAAGCTTGGCGACGTCACCCTGTACGTCGACTGCGACGTGATCCAGGCCGACGGTGGCACCCGTACCGCCTCGATCACTGGCGCCATGGTCGCCCTGGTCGATGCCCTGCGCGTGATCAAGAAGCGCGGTGGCCTGAAGGGCGGCGACCCGCTCAAACACATGATCGCCGCCGTGTCGGTGGGCATGTACCAGGGCGAGGCGGTGCTCGACCTGGACTACCTGGAAGATTCCGCCGCCGAGACCGACCTGAACGTGGTCATGACCAGCGCGGGCGGCTTCATCGAGGTGCAGGGCACCGCTGAAGGCGCGCCCTTCCAGCCTGAAGACTTCAACGCCATGCTGGCCCTGGCGCAAAAGGGCATGAACGAGATCTTCGAACTGCAGCAGGCCTCGCTGGCCGACTGACCGCCACGCCAAGGAGGGGAGGCACATGAGCGATCCGAACCTGCCGATCACCCCGCCCAATGCCGAGATCCGGCAATGGGCGATGTTCTGTCACCTTGCGGCGCTGCTCGGCCTGGTGGTGCCCCTCGGGCACCTGCTGGGCCCGCTGGTGCTGTGGATCTGGAAGCGTGAGCTGGACCCGTTCATCGATGCCCAGGGCAAGGAGGCGCTGAACTTCCAGATCAGCGTGACCATCGCCGGGGTCATCTGCTTCCTGCTGATGTTCGTTCTGGTGGGGATCGTGCTGTTCGCCATCCTCGTGGTGGCGGTGCTGATCCTGATCATTCTTGCCGGGGTCAAGGCCAACGAGGGGCAGCCGTATCGTTATCCGCTGATCTGGCGGCCGCTGAAATAGAAATGAAAAAGCCGACCTAGAGGTCAATGCCGGTCAGTTAAGACTTTCAGTTGTCATTTGGGGCCGCTTCGCGCCCCATCGCCGGCAAGCCGGCTCCCACATTGTCCGTGCAAACCGCATCATATGTGGTCGCCGCGGTCTCTGTGGGAGCCGGCTTGCCGGCGATGGGCTGCAAGGTAGCCCCAAAAATGACAAAGCGCTGCTTAACTGACTGACATTAACCTCGAGGTCGGCTTTTTCATTTGTGCTGTCCTCTTCGCGGGCAAGCCCGCGAAGGACCAGGCCACACTTTAGATGGTCAGTGTCCAGTCATAGTCCACGATCAGCGGCGCATGCTGGGAGAAGCGTGGCTGACGCGGCAGGCGCGCATTGCGCACGAAGCGGCGCAGGCCCGAGGTCAGGATCTGGTAGTCGAACCGGTAGCCCAGGTTGAGCATCTCGGCCTGCTCGTTGTCGGGCCACCAGCTGTACTGGTCGCCTTCGCGACTGACTTCGCGCAGGGCATCGACATAGCCCATGTCGCCGATGATCGCATCCATCCACGCGCGCTCCGGTGGCAGGAAGCCCGGCGACTGCTGGCTGTCGCGCCAGTTCTTGATGTCGAGCTTCTGCTGCGCCACGTAGAGCGAGCCGCAATAGATGTATTCGCGACGCTTGCGTCGCTGCTTGTCCAGGTACTTGGCGAAATCGTCCATCAACTTGAACTTCTGGTTCAAGTCTTCGTCGCCGTTCATTCCCGAAGGTAGCAGCAGGCTGGCGATGCTTACCTTGTCGAAATCGGCCTGCAGGTAACGCCCGTAGCGGTCGGCTGTCTCGAAGCCCAGGCCGGTGATGACTGCCTTGGGCTGCATCCGCGAATACAGTGCCACGCCACCCTGGGCAGGCACTTCCGCGTCGCAGGCGTAAAGGAAATAGCCATCGAGCTGGAAAGCTGGGTCGTCGAGTTCAAAGGCCGAGGCGCGGGTATCCTGAAGGCAGATGACGTCGGCATTCTGGGCTTGCAGCCAGCTGAGCAATCCACGCTCGGCCGCAGCCTGAATGCCATTCACGTTCACACTGATGATCCGCATAAATGGCCCCAAAAATCTCGTGCGTGTATGATACCCGAGCTCAACCCATTTAGCTAAATCCGTGGTGTCCGGGACTCTTCATGCAGCCGTATCAGCGCGACTTCATTCGTTTTGCCATCGATCGCGGGGTTCTGCGCTTCGGTGAGTTCACCCTGAAATCGGGGCGTACCAGCCCGTACTTCTTCAATGCCGGCCTGTTCAACAGCGGTTCGGCCCTGGCCCAGCTGGGGCGTTGCTACGCGGCGGCCATCGTCGACAGCAAGATCCCCTTCGACGTGCTGTTCGGCCCGGCCTACAAGGGCATTCCTCTGGCGGCGGCCACCGCGGTGGCCCTGGCCGAGCAACACCAGCTCGACGTGCCCTGGTGCTTCAACCGCAAGGAAGCCAAGGACCACGGCGAAGGCGGCAGCCTGGTCGGCGCGCCGCTGGCCGGTGAGGTGCTGATCATCGACGACGTGATCACTGCCGGTACCGCCATCCGCGAGGTCATGCAGATCATCAATGCCCAGCAGGCCAAGGCCGCGGGCGTGCTGATCGCGCTGAACCGCGAGGAGCGTGGCAACGGCGAGCTGTCGGCTATCCAGGAAGTAGAGCGCGATTTCGGCATCCCGGTGGTGAGCATCGTCTCGCTGACCCAGGTGCTGGAATTCCTGGCGGACGATCCGCAGCTCAAGCAGCATCTGCCGGCTGTGGAGGCCTATCGGGCGCAGTACGGGATCTGATCCTGACACAGGTAATGAAAAAGGCGACCTCCGAGGTCGCCTTTTTGTGCTGTTGTCTGCAGCGGCCTATCGCCGGTGCAGGCGATCAATGCCGCTTGCGGTTGGTGATCAGGGTACCCACGCCGCTGTCGGTGAAGATCTCCAGCAGCACCGCGTTCGGCACGCGGCCATCGATGATGTGCGAGCTGTTCACGCCACCTTGCACCGCTTCCAGCGCGCACTTGATCTTCGGCAGCATGCCGCCGTAGATGGTGCCGTCGGCGATCAGCTCGTTGACCTGCTCGGTGGTCAGGCCCGTGAGGACCTGGCCCTGCTTGTCCATCAGGCCGGCGATGTTGGTCAGCAGCATCAGCTTCTCGGCCTTCAGCGCCTCGGCCACCTTGCCGGCGACCAGGTCGGCGTTGATGTTGTACGACTCACCGTTGGCGCCCACGCCGATCGGCGCGATCACCGGGATGAAATCGCCCTTGACCAGCATGTTCAGCAACTCGGTGTTGACGCTGACCACCTCGCCCACATGGCCGATGTCGATGATCTCCGGCTGGGTCATGTCCGGTGTCTGACGGGTGACGGTGAGCTTGCGTGCACGGATCAGCTCGGCGTCCTTGCCGGTCAGGCCGATGGCGCTGCCGCCATGACGGTTGATCAGGTTGACGATGTCCTTGTTGACCTGGCCGCCCAGGACCATCTCCACCACGTCCATGGTCGCCGAGTCGGTGACGCGCATGCCATCGATGAAGTGGCTCTCGATCGACAGGCGCTTGAGCAGGTCGCCGATCTGCGGGCCGCCGCCGTGCACCACCACCGGGTTGATGCCGACGGCCTTCATCAGCACGATGTCGCGGGCGAAGCCGGTCTTGAGCTCCTCGCTCTCCATCGCGTTGCCGCCGTACTTGATCACCAGGGTCTTGCCGACAAAGCGGCGGATGTAGGGCAGCGCTTCGGACAGTACCTTGGCGACTTGGGAAGCGGCATCGCGATCGAGGGTCATGCAGGGCTCCAGTAAGGAACAGATAGTCGGTCAGAACGGCAGTTGCAGGGCTGGATCGACCCGCAGCAACTGCGAGCGGAAAACAGCCTGGATACGTTGCAGCTCGGCGTCGCTGTCGGCCTCGAAGCGCAGCACCAGCACCGGTGTGGTATTGGAGGCGCGGACCAGGCCCCAGCCGTGGGCGTAGTCGACCCGCACACCGTCGATGGTGGTCAGGTTGGCTTCGCCCCAGTCGGCGTCGCGTTGCAGCGCATCAATGATGCTGAATTTACTCTCGTCGGTCACATCAATGTTGATTTCCGGCGTGGAAATATCGTTCGGGAACGCGGCGAACAGGGTTTCGGCATCCTGGTCGGCCTTGCTGAGGATCTCCAGCAGACGCGCGGCGCTGTAGATACCGTCGTCGAAGCCGTACCAGCGCTCCTTGATGAAGATGTGCCCGCTCATCTCGCCGGCCAACAAGGAGCCGGTCTGCTTCATCTTCTTCTTGATCAACGAATGGCCGGTCTTCCACATTAGCGCGCGGCCGCCGTGCTGCTCGATCAGCGGGGTCAGGCGGCGGGTGCACTTGACGTCGAAAATGATCTCGGCGCCCGGATTGCGCGACAGCACGTCCTGGGCGAAGAGCATCAGCAGGCGGTCCGGGTAGACGATGCTGCCGGTATTGGTCACCACGCCGACGCGGTCGCCGTCACCGTCGAAGGCCAGGCCGATGTCGGCACCGGTTTCCTTGACCTTGGCGATCAGGTCTTCGAGGTTCTCGGGCTTGCCCGGGTCCGGATGGTGGTTGGGGAAGTTGCCGTCGACCTCGCAGAACAGCGGGATCACATCGCAGCCCAGGGCTTCGATCAACTGCGGGGCGATGACGCCGGCGGCGCCGTTGCCGCAGTCCACCACCACTTTCAGCTTCCTGGCCAGCTTCACGTCGCGGGTGATCTGCTGGAAGTAGCGCTCGAGGATCTCGACCTTTTCCACGCGGCCTTCGCCACGGCTGAGGTCGTTGGTCTTCAGGCGGGTCAGCAGGGCCTGGATCTGCTCGTTGGCCAGGGTGTCGCCGGCGATGACGATCTTGAAACCGTTGTAGTCGGGCGGGTTGTGGCTGCCGGTGAGCATCACGCCGGACTTGCCGGCCAGCACGTTGGCGGCATAGTACAGCGCCGGGGTCGGTACCAGGCCGACATTGCTGACCTGGCAGCCGGCATCGGCCAGCCCCTTGATCAGCTGTTCCACCAGCATCGGGCCGGACAGGCGGCCGTCACGGCCGACCGAAACCTGGGGCTCGCCCTGGGCCAGGCTCTGTGCGCCGATGGCGCGGCCGATCCAATAGGCGGTCTCGCCGGTCAGGGTCTTGCCGACCACGCCGCGGATGTCGTAAGCGCGGAAGATGCTGTCGGGCAGTGCGGGTACCAGCTGGGCCATGTCATTCATCTCTGGAACTCCAATAATCAAAGGCTTTTGGGCAGGCGCGAATTGAACGCTTGGACGATGCTTTCGCCAGAGAGTTCGCCATCCATGGCCTGAACGGTCGTCGAGCCGGCTCAGTGGCTGCCGGAATGGCCGAAGCCGCCGGCACCGCGCTGGCTCTCGTCGAAGGATTCGACGATATCGAAATGTGCTTGCACCACGGGCACCAGCACCAGCTGTGCGATGCGCTCGCCGACGGCGATGGTGAACGGGGTGTTGCCACGGTTCCAGCACGACACCATCAGCTCGCCCTGGTAGTCCGAGTCGATCAGGCCGACCAGGTTGCCCAGCACGATGCCGTGCTTGTGGCCCAGTCCCGAGCGGGGCAGGATCATGGCGGCCAGGCCCGGGTCGCCGATGTACACCGACAGGCCGGTGGGGATCAGCAGGGTCTGGCCCGGCTCGAGGACGGTGTCTTCCTTGAGCAGGGCGCGCAGGTCAAGGCCGGCGGAGCCAGGGGTGGCGTATTGCGGCAGGGGGAATTCGTTGCCCAGGCGAGGGTCGAGGATCTTGGCTTGGAGAGCGTGCATGTAGCTTATTGGACCTGGTTGAGCCGTTCGGCGATGAAGGCGACCAACTGGCGGGCGATCTTGCCCTTGCTGGTCTGCGCGAAGAGGGTCTGGTGTTGCTGGCGGTCGATCACGGTCAGGGCGTTTTCCTCGCTGTTGAAGCCGATGCTGGGGTTGGCCACATCATTGGCGACGATCAGGTCGAGGTTCTTGTCCTTGAGCTTGCGCGTGGCGTAGTCGAGCAGGTGCTCGGTCTCGGCGGCGAAGCCGACGCTGAACGGGCGATCGGGGCGGCCAGCGATGGTCGCAAGGATATCTGGATTGCGCACCATCTGCAGCAGCATGCCGTCGCCGGTCGTGGGATCTTTCTTGAGTTTTTGCGGGGCGACGACCTCGGGGCGGTAGTCTGCGACCGCAGCCGAGGCGATGAACAGGTCGCAGGGCATGGCGGCCTCGCACGCGGCGAGCATGTCCCGCGCGCTCACCACGTCGATGCGGTTGACACGATCGGGCGTCGGCAGGTGCACCGGACCGGTGACGAGGGTCACCCGAGCCCCGGCTTCGGCGGCCGCCTCGGCCAGGGCGAAGCCCATCTTGCCGGAGCTATGATTGGTGATGTAGCGCACCGGGTCGATGTTTTCCTGGGTCGGCCCGGCGGTGATCAGCACGTGCTTGCCGGTCAGTGCCTGGCGCTTGAAGCTTTCGGCGGCGCACCAGGCGAGGTCCGTGGCTTCGAGCATGCGGCCAAGGCCCACGTCGCCGCAGGCCTGGCTGCCGGAGGCCGGGCCGAACACCTGGATGCCGCGGCTCTTGAGCAGGTCGAGGTTGGCTTGGGTGGCTGGGTCGCGCCACATGGCCTGGTTCATGGCCGGCGCCACGGCGACGGTGGCGTCGGTGGCCAGCACCAGGGTGGTCAGCAGGTCGTCGGCCATGCCTTGGGCCAGGCGCGCCATGAGGTCGGCGGTGGCCGGGGCGATCAGCACCAGGTCGGCCCACTTGGCCAGTTCGATGTGCCCCATGGCCGCTTCGGCGGCGGGATCGAGCAGATCCATGTGCACCGGGTGGCCGGACAGCGCCTGCAGGGTCAGCGGCGTGATGAACTCGGCGCCGCCGCGGGTCATGACGACGCGCACTTGCGCGCCGTGTTCCAGGAGTCGGCGAATCAGCTCGGCGCTCTTGTAGGCGGCGATGCCGCCACCCACGCCGAGAACGATGCGCTTGCGATACAGCCGCTGCATAGGCTTGCCTTTTTCCAGTGAAAGCGGGCGGCGACGACAACTGCCTGCGGCAGAACGTCGCATCTACGGAGCGGGATAGATTAACACAGGGCTCAAATGTGCCGCAGTACGACGCAAGGAGAGGGGATGAGCATCAGGGAGTGGCCGGCGCAGGAGCGGCCGAGGGAGAAGTTGCTGCAGCGCGGGGCTGCGGTGTTGTCGGATGCCGAACTGATGGCCGTGCTGCTGGGGTCGGGGGTTGCCGGGCGTAATGTGCTGGACCTCGCCCGAGGGTTGCTGGTGCGTTTTGGTGGTTTGCGGCAGTTCCTGGAGGCCGATCGTGGGGCGATCCTCAGCGAGCCTGGCTTGGGGCCGGTGAAGTACGCCCAGTTGCAGGCATTGCTCGAGATTGGCCGGCGCTACCTGGACGAGAGCATCGAGCGTGCTCCGGCCCTGGAGAGCCCGTCGGCGGTGCGGCGTTATCTCAAGTCAATGTTGCGTCATGAGGCCAGCGAAGTGTTTGGCTGCCTGTTTCTTGATACCAAACACAGGCCACTGGCTTTCGAGATCCTGTTCAGAGGCACGATCGACCGGGCAAGCATCTACCCGCGCGAAGTCGTGCGCCGGGCGTTGTTGCATAACGCGGCGGCGCTGATCCTCTGTCACAACCATCCTTCCGGCCACTGTGAGCCCAGCCAGAACGACGTGCACATGACGCTTTCGCTGAAGCGGGCGCTGGCCTTGATCGATGTGCGGGTGCTCGACCACATCATCGTTGGCGATGGTGAGCCACTGTCCATGGTCGAGCATGGGTGGATCGCGACCTGATGGTCCAGGGGGCCAGTACCGGCCTATTCGCGGGCAAGCCCGCTCCCACAGGGCCTGAGTCGAGCACACATGATGTGGCTTGCAGGGCCATGTGGGGGCGGGCTTGCCCGCGAATAGGCCGGTACAGCCTGCATCATCTTCAGCGGCTTACCGAGACCTTGCTGAAATCCAAGCGCCCGAACGGGCTCACCTGGTACCCCTCGACCCCCTGGCGCAGCAAGGTCGCCGCCGTCGGATGCGCCAGCGGTACCCACAGGGCCTGCTGCTGGATCAGCGTTTGCGCCTGCTGGTACAGCCGGCTGCGCACGCTCTGGTCATTGGTGGTGCGACCGGCGCTGATCAACTGGTCCAGGCGGCTGTCGCAAAAGCGCGCGAAGTTGGTTCCCGACTGTACCGCCGCGCAGGAAAACTGCGGGCTGAGGAAGTTGTCCGGGTCGCCGTTGTCGCCAGCCCAGCCCATGAACAGCAGGTCATGCTCGCCAGCCTTGGCGCGGCGGATCAGTTCGCCCCACTCGATCACGCGGATCTCGGCCTTGATCCCGATTTTCGCCAGGTCGGCCTGGAGCATCTGTGCGCCCAGGTTGGGGTTGGGGTTGAGCAGGCTGCCGGAGGGGCGGGTCCAGATCGTGGTGGCGAAGCCGTCCGCAAGGCCGGCCTTGGCCAGCAATGCCTTGGCCTTCTTCAGGTCCTGTGGATAGCCGGGCAGGTCCTTGGCATAGCTCCAGGTATTGGGCGGATAGGGGCCGTTGGCGGCGGTGGCGGTGTCCTCGAACACGGCCTTGAGGTAGGCCGGCTTGTCGAAGGCAAGGTTGATCGCCTGGCGCACTTCAGGTTTGTTCAGCGGCGGATGCTGGCTGTTGATGGCGACGAAGGCGGTCATGAACGCCGGGGTGGTCGCGACCTCGAGGTTGCCATCCTTGCCGGCTTCGGCGACATCCAGTGGCTTGGGCGAGAGCGCCACCTGGCATTCGCCGCGCTTGAGCTTCTGCAGGCGCACGTTGGCGTCTGGGGTGATGGCGTAGATCAGCGGGTCGACCGTGGGCTTGCCGGCGAAGTAGTCGGGGTTGGCGCGGTAGCGCACCACGGCGTCCTTCTGGAAGCGCTGGAACATGAACGGCCCGGTACCCACCGGCTGGCTGTTGAGCTTTTCCGGGGTGCCGGCCTTGAGCAGCTTGTCGGCGTACTCGGCGGAATAGATCGAGGCGAAGCCCATGCTCAGGGTCGCCAGGAAGGTCGCGTCCGGGTGGGTGAGGGTGAAGCGCACGGTGTGCGGCTCCGGCGCCTCGATCAGCTTGATCAGGCTGCCCAGTTGCAGCGACTGGGCATGCGGGTAGCCGCCCGGGGCTGTCTTGTGCCAGGCGTGGGCGGGGTAGAGCATGCGCTGGAAGCTGAACAGCACGTCGTCGGCGTCCAGTTCGCGGCTTGGCTTGAACCAGGGCGTGGCATGGAATTTCACGCCGTTGCGCAGCTTGAAGTCATAGACCAGGCCGTCATCGGACACCGTCCAGCTTTGCGCAAGGCTAGGCACGACCTTGCCCTGGTTCGCATCGAACTCCACCAGGCGGTTCATCAGCACGTCGGCCGAGGCATTGGTGGTGGTCAACGAGTTGTATTGGACGACGTCGAAACCTTCGGGGCTGGCCTCGGTGCAGACGGAGAGGGGCGCCGCCTGGGCGAGGCCTGCGGCGAACAGGGAGGTGAACAACAGTGAAAGGGCGGCGACACGCATGCTGGACTCCTTGTGGCCCATCTGACTGTGCAGTGAGGAAACGTCCTACCCTAGTGTGCGCGTCGATAAATGACCACCTTCTTTTTCGTCTTCTCTGCGACGAGCGGTCGACAGTGCGCGAGGCTTGTCGCTATGCTGGCCAGGCGCGCTCGGCCCAGCCAGGATACGTATCATCTATTGTTGTGGCCGAGTCTTTCTGGTATAAAGCAGCGCTCTTTTCTAGGGGCTCGGCCTGTCGCACCTGCGGATCCGGTCGATAAGACCCCCGGAATCACGGCGCCTGGCGCCAAAGACTGAGAGATTAAGCGGCCAACCCATGCCGGGTTGGGCATGTGGTTTTAGAGGGCTGAGGCATGTCGAGAGTCTGTCAAGTTACCGGTAAGGGTCCGGTAACCGGGAACAACATTTCCCACGCAAACAACAAAACCCGTCGTCGTTTCCTGCCGAACCTGCAGCACCACCGTTTCTGGGTTGAGTCCGAGAAGCGCTTCGTGCGTCTGCGCGTTTCCGCCAAGGGCATGCGTATCATCGACAAGCGCGGTATCGATGCCGTTCTGGCCGACATCCGCCGCAGCGGCGCCAAGGTTTAAGGGAGAACATCATGCGTGAACTGATCCGTCTGGTATCGAGTGCTGGCACTGGCCACTTCTACACCACCGACAAGAACAAGCGCACCACTCCGGACAAGATCGAGATCAAGAAATACGATCCGGTCGTCCGTAAGCACGTGATCTACAAGGAAGCCAAGATCAAGTAATTGATCGGCGACCTGAAAAAACCCGCATCCACAAGGAGGCGGGTTTTTTTATGCCTGGCGGTCAGCCATTGGCTGCCACTCAGGGCCGCTTTGCAGCCCCATGGCCCCAAGTGGCAAAGGCGGGCTTACTTCTGTTCGAACATCACATAGATCTTGCGGCACGGCTCCAGCACTTCCCAGGTGCCCTTGAAGCCCGCCGGGATGACGAACCGATCACCGGTACGCAGGGTCTTGGCATTGCCTGCCTCGTCACGCAGCACCGAGACGCCCTGGACGATCTCGCAGTATTCGTGCTCGGTGTAGTTCACCGTCCATTGGCCCACCTCACCCTCCCAGACGCCCGCGGCGAATTGCCCGCATGGGCTGGAATAGTGGTTGTAGACGGCCTGGTCGGGTTCGCCCTTGAGGATTTTCTCCGCTGCCGGGCGGTAGCGTTCGGCCTCGGTAATGGTCTGGGCGAAGTCGATGATGCTGTCGATGCTCATGGTGAACCCCTCTTGTTGTTTAATAAAATGCACATCAGTAGGCTTTTAGCCCGGATTTCTCATGACCGCATAAACAAAAACGGCTGAAAGCCTTATGATTCTTGTCGCCAAACAAAGCCCCATAAGTCTTCAGCCGCGCACAAAATGCTACCAGAAAAACTCCACTTTTCACCCCTCTCTCGCCGCCTCGTCGAGGCCTCTTTCACCGGTGGTCACATCACCTCGGATGCGGGCTTGTTGCTGCTGCGCGAGGTCGACCGGCAACATGGCTTGACCCGCCGCCTGGCCAAAATCGTTCCCGATCGGCGTGATCCTGGGCGTGTCCAGCATGGACTGCAGACACTGCTCGCCCAGCGTATCTATGCACTGGCCGCCGGCTACGAGGATCTCAACGATCATGACGGCCTGCGCCATGACTACGCGCTGCAGACTGCGGTCAACCGCCTGCAACCGCTGGCCGGCAAATCCACTCTGGGGCGCCTGGAACAGCAAGCCGATCGCGAAACGGTGGTGCAAGCCCATCGCCTGCTGTGGGAGCACTTCATCGCCCAGCATGACCAGGCGCCGGCTGAGATCGTGCTCGACTTCGATGCGACCGATGTGCCGGTGCATGGAGATCAGGAAGGGCGCTTCTTCCATGGCTATTACGACCATTACTGCTTCCTGCCGCTCTATGTGTTCTGTGGTCGCCATCTGCTGGTGAGCTATTTGCGCCCGAGCAACATCGATGGCGCCCGACACAGTTGGGCCATCCTGGCACTGCTGGTCAAGTTCATTCGCCGCTTCTGGCCAGAGACCCGCATCGTGTTCCGCGGTGACGGCGGTTTTTGCCGACATCGCATGCTCGACTGGTGTGACCGCAAGCAGGTGGATTATGTGGTGGGTCTGGCCCGCAACACCCGCCTGCAGCGGATGGCGGCGCCGGCCATGCAAGCGGTCGCCGAGGCCTACCAAGAAACCGGGCAGAAGATGTCCGGCGTGTATCGCTTCCTCTATCAGGCCGGTAGTTGGCGTAGGCGCCGCCTGGTCGTGTCGCGCCTGGAACATGGCGAGCAGGGTGCCAATCCACGCTTCATCGTCGTGTCCCGCTTTGCCGAGGATGCTGCCCAGCAGTACTACGAAGACTACTGCGGCCGTGGCGACATGGAGAATCGGATCAAGGACCAACAGTTGGATCTGTTCGCCGACCGCACCTCCAGCCCACGCTGGTGGACCAACCAGTGGCGGCTGATGCTGTCGGCCTTTGCCTATGTGCTGTTCGAACGGCTACGCGATCATCTCCAGGGCACCGCATTGGCGCGCATGAGCATCCATAACCTGCGCTTGAAACTGCTCAAGATCGGTGCGGTGATCATTCGCAACAGCCGGCGCATCCGCGTGCTGATCAGCGAGGCCTATCCGCATCAGGAACTCTTTGCGGGGCTGGTTGCCCGCCTCAAGCCGACCTGAACAGGCGGGCGCCCCCGGCCCGGCTCAATGGGGGAAAGGGGGCAGTGCGCCCCATACGCGGGAATTGAATAAAAAACGATCAATTTTTAGCGGTGGAAGGCAGGTTGTTGATACGCCGAGGCTTCACCGGCCACGCCTGCCGGCCTCATGAGAAATCCGGGTTAGGCCTTTCGTGTCAAATATATTGATAGTTTGCACGGGCTGGTTTAGGGTATCGGTTGCCAGTGTGCGTTTGTCGCCCGGCCAGAATTTCTGACAGCGCCCGTGAGTCCTCAGTGCGGCGTTGCACCTTAACAAGAGGAGGAGTTTCGTATGACCACCCTGACTCGTGCGGACTGGGAACAGCGTGCCCAACAATTGAAGATCGAAGGTCGCGCTTTCATCAACGGCGAATACACCGATGCCGCATCCGGTGAAACCTTCGACTGCCTGAGCCCGGTGGACGGACGCTTCCTGGCCAAGGTCGCCAGCTGCGACCTGGCCGACGCCAACCGCGCCGTGGCAAACGCCCGCGCCACCTTCGAGTCCGGCGCCTGGTCGCGCCTGGCCCCGGCCAAGCGCAAATCGGTGCTGATCCGCTTCGCCGGCCTGCTGCGCCAGCACGTCGAGGAACTGGCCCTGCTGGAAACCCTGGACATGGGCAAGCCGATCGGTGACTCCTCGACCATCGACATCCCCGGTGCAGCCAACGCCATCCACTGGACCGCCGAAGCCATCGACAAGGTCTACGACGAAGTCGCCCCGACCCCGCACGACCAGCTCGGCCTGGTGACCCGCGAGCCGGTGGGCGTGGTCGGCGCCATCGTGCCGTGGAACTTCCCGCTGCTGATGGCCTGCTGGAAACTCGGCCCGGCCCTGGCCACCGGTAACTCGGTGGTGCTCAAGCCGTCGGAGAAGTCGCCGCTGACCGCCATCCGCATCGCCCAGCTGGCCATCGAGGCCGGCATCCCGGCCGGCGTGCTGAACGTGCTGCCAGGCTATGGTCACACCGTGGGCAAGGCCCTGGCCCTGCACATGGACGTCGACACCCTGGTGTTCACCGGCTCCACCAAGATCGCCAAGCAACTGATGGTGTATGCCGGCGAATCGAACATGAAACGCGTCTGGCTGGAAGCCGGCGGCAAGAGCCCGAACATCGTCTTCGCCGACGCGCCGGACCTCAAGGCCGCCGCCGAAGCCGCCGCCAGCGCCATCGCCTTCAACCAGGGCGAGGTCTGCACCGCCGGCTCGCGCCTGCTGGTCGAGCGTTCGATCAAGGACCAGTTCCTGCCCATGGTGGTCGAGGCCCTCAAGGCCTGGAAACCGGGCAACCCACTGGACCCGGCGACCACCGTCGGCGCGCTGGTCGACACCCAGCAGATGAACACCGTGCTGTCGTACATCGAGGCTGGCCACCAGGACGGCGCCAAGCTGCTGGCCGGCGGCAAGCGCATCCTGGAGGAAACCGGCGGCACCTATGTCGAGCCGACCATCTTCGACGGCGTGACCAACGCCATGAAGATCGCCAAGGAAGAGATCTTCGGCCCTGTGCTGTCGGTGATCACCTTCGACAGCGCCGAGGAAGCCGTGGCCATCGCCAACGACACCCCGTACGGCCTGGCTGCCGGCATCTGGACCGCCGACATCTCCAAGGCTCACCGCACTGCCCGCGCCGTGCGTGCCGGCAGCGTGTGGGTCAACCAGTACGACGGCGGCGACATGACCGCGCCGTTCGGTGGCTTCAAGCAGTCGGGCAACGGCCGTGACAAGTCGCTGCATGCACTGGAGAAATACACCGAGCTGAAGGCGACCTGGATCAAGCTGTAAGCCAGAGGGGCCGCCTTGCGGCCCAATCGCCGGCAAGCCGGCTCCCCACAAGGATCGCCTCGAACCCTGTGGGACGCTTGCGGTGATTGAGCTGCACAGCAGCCCCAATGACAGCCGGGCCGGTTCACACCGTCCCGGCTGTGTCGTTTCTGCTCTTCAAGAATGCTGCCTGGGAGGCTGTGATGCGTTGGGGAACCTACTTTGCCGTGCTGGCGTCGGTGCTCAGTGTCGGGCTGGCGCTCGGCGTGAGCATGCCGCTGGTGTCCTTGCGCCTGGAGGGCTGGGGCTACGGCGGGTTCGCCATCGGTGTCATGGCGGCGATGCCGGCGCTCGGTGTGCTGCTCGGCGCCAGCCTGGCCAGCCGCCTGGCCGGCTGGGTCGGCGTGCCATCGGCCATGCGCCTGTGCCTGTGGGGCGGTGCGCTGTCCATCGGCCTGGTGGCGCTGCTGCCGAGCTACTCGCTGTGGCTGGCGCTGCGCCTGCTGATCGGCATGTCCTTGACGGTGGTGTTCATCCTCGGCGAAAGCTGGATCAACCAATTGGTGGTCGAGCAATGGCGTGGCCGGTTGGTGGCCTTGTATGGCAGCAGCTATGCCCTGAGCCAGCTGGCCGGGCCGCTGGTGCTGGGGTTTCTCGGCTCGGACGACGACTTCGGTTTCTGGGCCGCCACCGGCCTGCTGCTGTTGGCGCCGCTGGTGCTGCTGGGCCGTGGTGGGGCACCGACCACCGAGGCTTGCAGCGTCACCTTCAGCGACCTGTTCGCTTTCTGCCGGCGCCTGCCGGTGATCGCCTGGGCCATTGCCCTGTTCGCGGCGTTCGAGGCGATGATCCTGACCTTGCTGCCGGTGTACTGCCTGCAGCAGGGGTTCACCGCCGAGCTGGCGCTGTTCATGGTCAGTACCGTGGTGGTGGGGGACGCCGTGCTGCAATTGCCGATCGGTGCCCTGGCCGACCGCATGTCGCGACGCACCCTGTTCAGCGGTTGCGCCCTGACGCTGCTGGTGTCCAGCCTGGCCATTCCGTTGTTGCTGCATACGCCGGCGATCTGGCCGCTGTGGGTGCTGTTCGGGGCCAGTGCCGGGGGGTTGTTCACCCTGTCGCTGGTGTTGATCGGCGAGCGTTATCGGGATGATGCGCTGGTGCGGGCCAATGCCCACGTGGCGCAGTTGTGGGGGATTGGCTGCCTGGTCGGGCCATTGCTGGCCGGTGCCGGCAGCCAGTGGATCAGCGGGCATGCGCTGCCGTTGTTGATGGCGGCAGGGGCGGCGGGGCTGGTATTGCTGACCCGGCGGCGGGATGCCTTCGAGCCGGCTTCGGTCTGATCGCGCCAGGGGAGGCTACACACGTCACGCTTGGGCTAGAGCATCTTCTCCAGCCCCACTGCCTTGCTGATCCAGGCATTGAAGCGCCGCCACATCCCACCCGGTTCGGAGGTCAGCATACGGCGCTGGCCATCGTCCTCGGTCACCCACACGATCTTTCCGCCTACCAGCCTGGGTTGGTAGCTCAGCGCCGGTGCCATCCCCTGCACCGCCAGTTCCCGCGTGTACTCGGCCAGTTCCGGGCTGTCTACCAGCACGCCGACCTCGGTGTTCCACAGCACCGAACGTGGATCGAAGTTGAACGAGCCGATGAAGGTCTTGCGTCGGTCGAAGACGATCGCCTTGCTGTGCAGGCTGGAGTCGGAGCTACCGTGGAAGCTCAGGCCGCGGTTGGCGCTGGGGTCGCCAGGCTGGCGGCGCAGTTCGTAAAGCTGTACGCCATGTTCGAGCAAGGCGCGGCGGTAGGGCGCGTAGCCACCGTGCACCGCCGGCACGTCGGTGGCCTCCAGCGAGTTGGTCAGCAACTTCACCGAGATGCCGGCATCGGCCTGGTTGGTCAGGTACAGCAGGCCTGACTCGCCTGGTACGAAGTAGGCCGACACCAGGATCAGCTCGTGACGGACGTTTTTCAGATCCGGCGCCAGTTGCTGGGTCATCAGCAACTGCGGGTCCGGCTCGTCCTGGGCCAGTACCTTGCTCGGCGCGTCCCACAGGGCCTGGCTGTGGGCCCAGATCAGCTCGTTGCGCCAGACGTCCAGGCGTGGCCGGGCCTGGTAGGCCATCAGCCGGTCATACAGCGCCTTGTGCTGGATCCGCGCCTCGGCCAGGGAAATCTCCAGGCGCTGGCGGCTGGTGCGCAGGTCGCTGGCGTCTGGCTGGCGCCAGAGAAAGTCGCCGATCGGGCGGCTCAGGGCACTGTTCCAGTACTGGTCGAAGCTGTGCCCGAGCTGTTCGGCCACAGGCCCGACGCCGAGCAGGTCGATGTCGGTGAAGTTCAGGTTGGGTTCGGCGTCGAAGTACTCGTCGCCCAGGTTGCGACCGCCGACGATGGCCATGCTGTTGTCCACCAGGAACAGCTTGTTGTGCATGCGCCGGTGCTGGCGCGACAGGTTGAACAGCCGGCCCACCGCGCGGGTGACGCCGGTACTGCGCCCCAGGTGCAGTGGGTTGAACACGCGGATATGGATGTTCGGGTGGGCGGCGAGGGTGCCCATCAGGCTGTCGAGACCGTCGCTGGTGGTGTCGTCGAGCAGGATGCGCACGCGCACGCCACGGTCTGCGGCGCGCAGCAACTCGTGAACCAGGGCGCGGGTGCTCAGGCCGTCATGGACGATGTAGTACTGCAGGTCGATGCTGGCCTGGGCGTTGCGGATCAGTTCGGCACGGGCGCGGAAGGCTTCGTTGCTGTTGGGCAGCAGGCGAAAGCCCGAGCGCCCTTCGTAGGGGGCCGCTTGGCGCAGCACCGAGCGACCGAAGGCGGACTCGCTGGCCGGCAGGGCGTGGCTGACGTCGTGGGACGTGCCGACACTGGCACAGCCCGCAAGGCCGAGCAGCAGCGCCAGCAAGAGAGGCAGAGCTCGCTGGAGTCTCAAGGGAGGATCGTCCTGTACAGCAAAGGCCTATCGATATGGACCGTGGAGGGCGGCGCAAAGTTACCCTGCGTGCGCATCCGCATCCAGTAGACGAAGGGCGGTTTCGCCCACCTTGCGCACGGCCGCCTCGATCTGTGGCGTCGGCCGGGCGGCGAAGTTCATGCGCAGGCAATGGCGGAACTTGCCCGACGCCGAGAAGATGCTGCCGACGGCGACCTGCACGCCTTGCTCCAGTAAAGCGCGATTCAGGCGCAGCGTATCGAAACTTTCCGGCAATTCCACCCACAGCATGAAGCCGCCCTGGGGCCGGCTGGCACGGGTGCCGGGCGGGAAGTAGCGGGTCACCCAGTCGCTCATCAGGTCGCGACCACGCTGGTACTGGCTGCGCATGCGGCGCACGTGCGGGTGGTAGTGGCCGGCGGCGATGAAGTCGGCGATGGCCAACTGTGGCTGGCTGGCGGTGCTGCCGGTGCTGATGTACTTCATGTGCAGCACCCGCTCCAGGTAGCGCCCAGGGGCGACCCAGCCGACCCGCAGGCCTGGGGCCAGGGTCTTGGAGAACGAACTGCACAGCAGCACGCGGCCGTCTTCGTCGAACGACTTGATGGTCCGTGGGCGCGGATAGGTGTAGGCCAGGTCGCCGTAGACATCGTCCTCGAGGATCGCCACGTCGTAGCGCTGGGCCAGCGTCAACAGGGCCTTCTTGCGTGCCTCGGGCATGATGTAGCCGAGCGGGTTGTTGCAGCTGGGCGTGATCTGGATGAGCTTGATCGGCCACTGCTCCAGGGCCAGTTCGAGGGCTTCGAGGCTGATGCCGGTGAGCGGGTCGGTGGGGATCTCCAGGGCCTTCATGCCCAGGCCCTTGAGGGTCTGCATGGCGCCATGGAAGCTCGGCGAGTCGACCGCGACGATGTCGCCGGGCTGGCACACCGCGCGGATGCTGGTGGACAGCGCCTCGTGGCAGCCGGTGGTCACCACCAGGTCGGCCGGGCCCAGGCGGCAGCCGGAGTCGAGCATCAAGCGGGCGATCTGTTCGCGCAGGGCCAGGTTGCCGTGGATGTTGTCGTAGTACAGGCCGGGCATGTCCTGGCGTCGGCTGAGCTGGGCGAGGCTGCGCAACAGAGGCTTGAGGCTCGGGCTGTCGATGTCGGGCATGCCGCGGCCGAGCTGGACCACGTCGGCGCGTGGGGTGCTGCGCACCAGTTCCAGCACCTGCTCCCACTGGGAGATGTCCACGGGCCGCTGGGCTGGCCGGCTGACGGCGGGCAGGGCAGGGAGGCTGCGGTCTTCGGCGACGAAATAGCCTGACTTGGGGCGCGGCGAGACCAGGCCGTTGTCCTCCAGCAGGCGATAGGCCTGCTGCACGGTGCTCAGGCTGACACCGTGCTCGAGGCTCAGGGCACGGACCGAGGGCAGGCGCTGGCCGGGGCGGTACAGGCCTTGTTCGATACGGGCGCCGAGCAGCTCGGCCAGGTTGACGTAGAGAGTCACGGCATACTCCTGCCCGTGGTGCGAGCTAATACCAGTACAGATTTGGTGAAAATACAGCATTCAGCAGGCCTTCTGCCAATTCTGTATGGAAATAATAAAGCTGTATTGAATCTGTATTGCCGGGGGTACAAACCCGCATGCTTTCTCCATGGCTCGATCAGATCAGGAGAACGCAGTGATGGGCGGTTTGAGCGACGTACGTTTGCAACTGTTGGCCAAGGAGTTGGCGGACGGCCAACGCCCCAAGGTCCACGCGGCCCCGGCCGGCCTGGGCCGCTGGGGGTTGATGATGCACCGCTGGCGCACCCGCAGGGCCCTGCTGCAGCTGGATGATGGCCAGTTGCGGGATATCGGCTTGAGCTGGCAGCAGGCCCGGGAGGAAGGGCGCAAACCCTTCTGGCGGGATTAGACCAGCTCCTTGAGGCGATGCCACAGCATGCCCAAAGCCAGCAGTGGCGAGCGCAGCAACCTGCCGCCGGGGAAGGTGATATGCGGGACCTGGGCGAACAGGTCGAAGCGCCCGCTCTGCTGGCCGCTGATGGCTTCGCCGAGCAAGCGCCCGGCCAGGTGGGTGGCGTTCACGCCATGGCCGGAATAGGCCTGGGCATAGTAGACATTGGGCTGGCTGGCCAGGCGGCCGATCTGCGGCAGGCGGTTGGCGCCGATGCCGATCATGCCGCCCCACTGGTAGTCGATGCGCACATCGGCCAGGTGCGGGAACACCTTGAGCATCTTCGGACGCATGTAGGCGGCGATGTCCTGCGGGTCGCGCCCGGAGTAGTGGCAGGCGCCGCCGAACAGCAGGCGATGGTCGGCGGACAGGCGGTAGTAGTCCAGGGCCACGCGTTGGTCGCACACCGCCATGTTCTGTGGCAACAGTTGGCGCGCGCGTTCCTCGCCCAGTGGCTCGGTGGCGATGACGTAGCTGCCGGCGGGCAGCACCTTGCCGCCCAGTTCGCGGTTGAGGTCGTTGTGGTAGGCGTTGCAGCACAGTACCAGGGTGCTGGCGCGGACCCGCCCTTTGGCGGTGTGGACCTGTACCTGCGGGCCGTAGTCGATGCGGGTCACTTCCGACATTTCGTGCAGTTTCACCCCCAGCCGGGTGGCGGCTTGCGCTTCGCCCAGGGCCAGGTTGAGCGGGTGCAGGTGCCCCGAGCCCATGTCGACCAGCCCGCCGACGTAGCGGTCGGAGCCGACCACGCTGTGGATGTCGCTCTGTGGAACCAGGCGCAGTTCATGGCGATAGCCCAGGCTGCGCAGCTCTTCGGCGTCCTCGGCGAAGCCTTCCAGCTCGCGAGGCTTGTTGGCCAGGTCGCAGTAGCCCCAGGTCAGGTCGCAGGCGATGGCGTGACGCTCGATGCGCTCGCGGACGATGTCCACGGCCTCCAGGCCCATCAGCTTCATGCTGCGCACGCCTTGCTCGCCGATGATCGGCAGGAATTGCTCCAGGCCGTGGCCGACGCCACGGATCAGTTGCCCGCCGTTGCGCCCGCTGGCGCCCCAGCCGATCTTGCGGGCTTCCAGGAGGATCACCGAGAGGCCGCGTTCGGCCAGTTCGATGGCGGTGTTCAGGCCTGAGTAGCCGCCGCCGACGATGCACACGTCAGCGCTGTGTTCGCCTTGCAGGGCAGGGTAATCGGGCTGTGGCGCGCTGCTGGCGGCGTAATAGGAGGCGGCGTGCTGCGCGCTGTGGGTCATGGGGCGGGTCCTGGAGTTGGAGCGGGAGGGGCGAGGATAAGCTGGGGGTTCGCGGTGGGGCAACTAGAGCAATACCCGTCAGTTAAGCGGCCCCAAAGCCCGCCACCGCGAATGGGATATAATCCGACCCACCTCTTCGACTCGCCCGCCGACCATGTCCTGCAACCGCCACAAGATCCACTTCCTGCGCGAACTGATCCCGTCCTTCGACTGTGAGCCCGGCTGCCACGACTGCTGCGGCCCGGTCACCACCTCGGCCGAAGAGATGGCCCGGCTGCCACGCAAGTCCCGCGCCGAGCAGGAGGCCGCGCTGGAGCGCCTGGACTGCGTGCACCTGGGCCCCGAGGGATGCACGGTGTACCAGGAGCGGCCGCTGATCTGCCGCCTGTTCGGCACCACGCCACGCATGGCCTGCCCGCGGGGGCGCGGGCCTGCGCAGATGATCGAGCCCGAAGCCGAGCAGCTCGTCCACCAGTACATCGCCAGCACCCGCCAGGTGCTGGTCTGACGCTCAGTCCGGGATCGGCAGGCAGAGGCTTTCCTTCACCTCTTCCATGACGATGTAGCTCTTCGACTCCCGCACATGGGGCAGCTTGAGCAGGATGTCGCCAAGCAGCTTGCGGTACGAGGCCATTTCCGAGATGCGCGCTTTCACCAGGTAGTCGAAGTCGCCCGATACCAGGTGGCACTCCAGCACATGAGGCAGCTTGAGCACGGCACGGCGGAACTCCTCGAAGGTATCGCCGGACTTGTAGTCCAGGCTGATCTCGACGAATACCAGCAGGCTGCCCTTGAGGTGCTGCGGATTGAGCCGGGCGTTGTAGCCCATGATGATCCCCTCGCGCTCCAGCCGGCGCACACGCTCGGTGCATGGCGTGGTGGAAAGGCCGACCTTCTCGCCCAGTTCGGTGAACGAGATGCGCCCGTCGTTTTGCAGGATACGCAGGATGTTGCGGTCGATCTTGTCCAGTTCACGCTTGCTCTGGTGCTGGGTTCTCATAGGGGATGCCCCTCCACAAAAGGCGACTATGCCGAGAATTCTCGCCAAATATAGGCTTTTATATAGTGAAATACACTGGCCTGTCCTTCTTATACTGCGCCCATCCAAGCCATTTCAACAAAAGACTGCGGCAAGCCGCGTGCGAGGGATAAACAATGCGAGTTCTGGTACTTGGTAGCGGTGTGATCGGAACCGCCAGTGCCTATTATCTGGCCCGGCAAGGTTTCGAAGTCGTGGTGGTCGATCGCCAGCCGGCGGTGGCCATGGAGACCAGCTTCGCCAACGCTGGCCAGATCTCGCCGGGCTATGCCTCGCCCTGGGCCGCGCCGGGCGTGCCGCTGAAGGCCATCAAGTGGCTGCTCGAGCGCCATGCCCCGCTGGCCATCAAGCTCACCGGCAACGTCGACCAGTACCTGTGGATGGCGCAAATGCTGCGCAACTGCACCGCCAACCGCTACGCGGTGAACAAGGAGCGGATGGTGCGCCTGTCCGAGTACAGCCGCGACTGCCTCGACGAACTGCGCGCCGAGACCGGTATCGCCTACGAAAGCCGCACTCTGGGCACCACCCAGCTGTTCCGCACCCAGGCCCAGGTGGATGCGGCGGCCAAGGACATCGCCGTGCTCGAGCAATCCGGCGTGCCATACGAGTTGCTCGATCGTGACGGTATCGCCCGCGTCGAGCCGGCCCTGGCTGGGGTGAAGGACATCCTCGCCGGCGCCCTGCGCCTGCCCAACGACCAGACCGGCGACTGCCAGCTGTTCACCACCAAGCTCGCCGAGATGGCCATCAAGCTGGGCGTCGAGTTCCGCTTCGGCCAGGACATCCAGCGCCTGGACTGCGCCGGCGACCGTATCAATGGCGTGTGGATCGACGGCAAGCTGGAAACCGCCGACCGCTACGTCCTGGCCCTGGGCAGCTACTCGCCGCAGATGCTCAAGCCGCTGGGCATCAAGGCTCCGGTGTACCCGCTCAAGGGCTACTCGCTGACCGTGCCGATCACCGATCCGGACATGGCGCCGACCTCGACCATCCTCGACGAGACCTACAAGGTCGCCATCACCCGTTTCGACAACCGCATCCGTGTCGGGGGCATGGCCGAGATCGCCGGCTTCGACCTTTCGCTGAACCCGCGTCGGCGCGAAACGCTGGAGATGATCGTCAACGATCTTTATCCTCGCGGCGGCGACCTGAGCCAGGCCAGCTTCTGGACCGGCCTGCGCCCGGCGACCCCGGACGGCACGCCGATCGTCGGCGCTACCTCCTTGCGCAACCTGTACCTCAACACCGGTCACGGCACCCTGGGGTGGACCATGGCCTGTGGTTCGGGCCGCCTGCTGGCCGACCTGATCGCGCGCAAGAAGCCGCAGATCAGCGCCGAGGGCCTCGACATTTCGCGTTATGGCAAAAATCAGGAGATCGCCAAGCATGCCAATCCAGCGCCAGCTCACCAATGAGCGCATGAGCCAGATCGTCGTTCACAACGGTACCGTCTACCTGGCGGGCCAGGTGGGTGACGACATGGATGCCGGGATCGAGCAGCAGACCCGCGAGACCCTGGCCAACATCGAACAGTTCCTCGAGCAGGCCGGCACCGACAAGACCCGCCTGCTCTCGGTGACCATCTACCTGAAGGACATCGACGCCCACTTCCAGGGCATGAACGCGGTGTGGGACCAGTGGCTGCCCCAGGGCGTCGCGCCGGCCCGCGCCACGGTCGAGGCCAAGCTGTGCGAGCCAGAGATCCTCGTCGAGATGTCGGTGATCGCCGCACTGCCGTAAACCGTTCCCTCACCCTGGTGCGGCGGGCACTACCCCTCACCCGTCGCGCCAGGGGCTTATCGATAACCAGAACTGCCAGAAGGCTGCCGCCATGCGTCCTGCCCGTGCCCTGATCGACCTCCAAGCCCTTCGCCACAACTACCGTCTGGCCCGTGAACTGTCCGGCGCCAAGGCCCTCGCCGTGATCAAGGCCGATGCCTATGGCCATGGCGCGGTGCGCTGCGCCCTTGCCCTGGAGGCCGAGGCCGACGGTTTCGCCGTCGCCTGCATCGAGGAGGCGCTGGAGCTGCGCGCCGCCGGGATCAAGGCGCCGGTGCTGCTGCTCGAAGGCTTCTTCGAGGCCAGCGAGCTGGCGCTGATCGCCGAGCACGACCTGTGGTGCGTGGTGCATTCGTTGTGGCAACTGGAGGCCATCGAAAAGGCCCAGGTGCACAAGCCGCTGAACATCTGGCTGAAGCTGGACACCGGCATGCATAGGGTCGGCCTGCACCCGAAGGACTACCACGACGCCTACCAGCGCCTGCTGGCCAGCGGCAAGGTGGCGCGCATCGTGCTGATGAGCCACTTCGCCCGTGCCGACGAGCTTCAGGCCGACGCCACCGCGCAGCAGGTGGCGGTGTTCGAGGCGGCGCGCCAGGGCCTGGCCGCCGAGTGCAGCCTGCGCAACTCGCCGGCGGTGCTGGGTTGGCCGCAGGTGCCGAGCGACTGGGTGCGCCCGGGCATCATGCTGTATGGCGCAACGCCCTTCGAGGTGCCCCAGGCCCAGGCCGAACGCCTGCAGCCCGTGATGACCCTGCAATCGCGCATCATCGCCGTACGTGAGCTGCCGGCCGGCGAGCCGGTCGGCTATGGCGCCAAGTTCATCAGCCCACGCCCGACCCGCGTCGGTGTGGTCGCCATGGGTTATGCCGATGGTTACCCACGCCAGGCACCTACCGGCACCCCGGTGATGGTCGCCGGCAAGCGCACCCAACTGATTGGCCGGGTTTCGATGGACATGCTCTGCGTCGACCTGACCGACGTGCTGCAAGCGACCGTCGGCAGCCCGGTGGAGTTGTGGGGCAAGCAAGTGCTGGCCAGCGAAGTGGCGCTACTGGCGGGGATGATCCCCTACCAGATCTTCTGCAACCTCAAGCGCGTGCCGCTGGACTATATCGGCGAATGAGGCGCTGAAGCGGACAGGCTGCGGGGCGAAGTGTTGTAAATACTGAACGGCGTTGCCATCATATCGTTCACACTTCTCCCCCACCTCGACCGTTTCAGGAGGCTCCAGCTTTGGACGTCGGTGAACGACTGCAAGCCATCCGCAAGCTCAAGGGCCTGTCCCAGCGTGAACTCGCCAAGCGTGCGGGCGTGACCAATAGCACTATCTCGATGATCGAGAAGAACAGCGTGAGCCCGTCGATCAGCTCCCTGCGCAAGGTGCTCAGTGGCATTCCCATGTCCATGGTCGAGTTCTTCTCCGTCGAGCTGGCGCCGGAAAGCCCCACGCAGATCGTCTACAAGGCCCACGAGCTGATCGACATCTCCGACGGTGCGGTGACCATGAAACTGGTGGGCAAGTCGCACCCCAACCGGGCCATCGCCTTTCTCAACGAGGTCTACCCGCCGGGTGCCGACACCGGCGAAGAGATGCTCACCCATGATGGCGAGGAAACCGGCATCCTGCTCGAAGGCCGCCTGGAGCTGGTGGTCGGCACCGAGACCTTCATCCTCGAGGCCGGCGACAGCTACTACTTCGAAAGCACCCGCCCGCACCGTTTTCGCAACCCCTTCGACGAGCCCGCCCGGCTGATCAGCGCGGCCACGCCTTCCAACTTCTGAATGGCTGCGCGGCATGTTGTCGCGGCTATACCCTTTCGAACACTAGGGTTGTTCCGCTCACCTCCGGGATCCCGCTATACTTTCCAACGCCCGCGTATCCCGTGGCCGCGGGCGTGATTAGCCGCCATGAGGGTGTACGCGTGAACCAAATCAAGAAGATGCTGGCCCTACCAGCAGCCGTAGTAGCCCTTTGGGCAATCAATGCACACGCAGCGACCAATGACGATATCGCCAAGCGCCTGGAGCCGGTCGGCCAGGTGTGTATCCAGGGCCAGGAGTGCAAAGGCATGGAGGTGGCCGTTGCCGCTGGCGGCGGCGGAGCCAAGACCCCGGACGAAATCATCGCCAAGCATTGCAACGCCTGCCACGGCAGCGGCCTGCTCGGCGCGCCGAAGATCGGCGACACCGCCGCCTGGAAGGAGCGGGCGGATCACCAGGGTGGCCTCGACGGCATCCTGGCCAAGGCCATTACCGGCATCAACGCCATGCCGCCGAAGGGGACCTGCGCCGATTGTTCGGACGAGGACCTGATGAACGCCATCAAGAAGATGTCCGGTCTGTGAGTTGCACCTGATCACGCCACGGCCTGCCTTCATGGCGTGATGCTGTTCACTCAAGACGTGTAGCGACCCTTTTCGCGGGCAAGCCCGCTCCCCCGGATTCGGCGCCGACTTCGAAAGTGGCGCGGCCCTTGTGGGAGCGGGCTTGCCTGCGATGGGCTGCAAAGCAGCCCCAACGCTTTGCCCATGGGCCCATGCAGCAAAACCAGGCAGGCAAGGGTCCAACCCCCTGTATGCATGGATGTCACAGGAGGCACCGATGGCGCAACGCTGTTCCCTCGATGCGGTGGTCGACCAGGTGCTGGCTTGCCTGCCCGCCCATATCCACCTGGGCCTGCCGCTCGGCCTGGGCAAGCCCAACGCCTTCGTCAACGCGCTTTACGCCCGGGTGCGTGAGCTGCCCGAACGTCGCCTGACGATCTACACCGCCCTGAGCCTGGGCCGCCCGCCCTTGGGCGACGGCCTGCAGCAGCGCTTCCTCGAACCTTTCGTCGAGCGTGTGTTCGCCGACTATGAGGAGCTCGATTACCTGGCCGACCTGCGGGGCGACAACCTGCCCGCGAACATCCGCATCGAACAGTTCTTCGTGCAGCCCGGCAGCCTGCTGAACAGCGACCTCGCCCAGCAAGACTATGTCAGCAGCAACTACAGCCACGCCGCCCGCGATATCAACGCCAAGGGCCTGAACCTGGTCGCTCAGCTGGTGGCGGCCACGCCCGAGTGCCCTGGCCGCTTGAGCCTGTCGTGCAATCCCGACATCACGCTCGACCTGCTGCCGATGATCGCCCGTCGCCGTGCCGCCGGCGAAACCATCCTGTTGCTGGGCCAGGAGCATGTCGAGCTGCCCTATATGCCGGGCGATGCCGAGCTTGCCGAGGACGCCTTCGACCTGCTGATCGACGAGCCCGAGCGGCGCCGCCTGTTTTCCACCCCGAACATGCCGGTCACGACCCAGGACCACTGCATCGGCCTGTTCGCCAGTGCCCTGGTGCGCGATGGCGGTACGCTGCAGGTCGGCATCGGCGCCATGGGCGATGCGCTGACCGCGGCCTTGCTGGCGCGCCACGGCGACAACGCAGGTTACCGGGCGCTGCTCGCCGAGTTCGAGCCGGGCCCATGGCAGGGGCTGATCGACAGGGAAGGGGGCCTGGAGACCTTCGCCGAGGGTCTGTACGGCTGCAGCGAGATGTTCGTCAACGGCCTGCTGGCGCTGGTCGAAGCGGGCGTGGTACGGCGCTGCGCCGATGAGCGGGGAACGCTGGTGCATGGCGGTTTCTTCCTCGGCCCTCGGGCCTTCTACCAGCAACTGCGGGAAATGCCGCTCGGGCAACGCGAGCGCTTCGCCATGAGCGCTATCAGCTTCATCAACGAGCTGTATGGCGAGGAAGACCTCAAGCGTCGCCAGCGCCGCGATGCGCGCTTCGTCAACACGGTGTTCGGCATGACCCTGCTCGGTGCCGGGGTGGCTGACCAACTGGAAGATGGGCGAGTGCTCAGCGGTGTGGGTGGGCAATACAACTTCGTCGCCCAGGGCCATGCCCTGGAAGGCGGACGCTCCATCCTGCTGCTGCGCAGCTGGCGCGAGGCGGGCGGCGAGGTGACCTCGAACCTGTTCTGGACCTACGGTCACTGCACCATTCCCCGGCATCTGCGCGACATCGTGGTGACCGAGTACGGCATCGCGGATTTGCGCGGGCAGACCGACAGCGAGGTGATCGCGCGGTTGCTGGCGATCAGCGATTCACGCTTCCAGGGTGAGTTGATGGTGCAGGCCAAGGAGGCCGGCAAGCTGGCCAAGGACTTCCAGCTCGATGCGCGTTTTACCGACAACACGCCGGAGCGCCTGGAGGCGATACGCGCACGCTATCGGCGGTTGTTCCCGGAGTATCCGCTGGGGACCGACTTCTCGGCTGAGGAACAGGAGCTGTTGCGGGCGCTGAACTGGCTCAAGGGCAAGTTCAGGTTGAGCGAGGTGCTGGAGCTGGGCAAGGCGACGCTGGATGCACCTGGGCCGCAGGGGTATGCGGCACAGTTGGCGCGCATGGGACTGGATGAGCCGCAGGGGCTCAAGGAGGAGCTGTATCAGCGGCTGTTGCTGGCAGGGTTGGCGGCGACGCGGTGACTGCAAGGGGCTGCTGCGCAGCCCATCGCCGGCAAGCCGGCTCCCCTGTGGGGCTTGCCGGCAATAGGGCCCGTACGGTCAATCGATGAACGTGACCACACCACCTTCCAGCGACTTCACCCGGGCCAGCGATTCGACGCGATAGCCCTGGCGATCCAGCTCGGCGCGACCGCCCTGGAACGACTTCTCGATGACGATGCCCAGGCCCGCGACAGTGGCGCCGGCCTGCTTGATGATCGAGATCAGCGCCTGGGAGGCCTTGCCGTTGGCCAGGAAGTCGTCGATCACCAGCACGCGGTCGCTGCTGTTGAGATGGCGTGGCGAGATGGCCACGGTGTTCTCGGTCTGCTTGGTGAAGGAATACACCGAGGCGGTCAGCAGGTTCTCGGTCAGGGTCAGCGACTGGTGCTTGCGGGCGAAGATGACAGGCACACCCAGCTTCAGGCCGGTCATCACGGCCGGGGCGATGCCCGACGCCTCGATGGTGACGATCTTGGTCACGCCGGAGTCGGCGAACAGGCGGGCGAATTCGTCACCGATCAGCTGCATCAGCGCTGGATCGATCTGATGGTTGAGAAACGCGTCGACTTTGAGAACCTGGTCGGAAAGCACGATGCCTTCTTCGCGAATCTTCTGCTGCAGTGCTTCCACTGTGGTATTCCTCGATGTAGCAAAGGTGGCCACGGCCGGGGCCGCGACAAAGGTTAAAGAGTAATGGTTGATCAGCGTTTGAGCATTGCCCGGATGTCGGCCAACGCATTGTTGCCTCGCGCCGCGCGAACCTCGGTCGGCGCATCTTCCAGCCCTTCCCAGGCCAGGTCGTCCGGTGGCAGTTCGTCGAGGAACCGGCTGGGCGTGCAGTCGATGATCTCGCCGTACTGCTTGCGCTTGGCGGCGAAGGTGAAGGCCAGGGTCTGGCGTGCGCGGGTGATGCCCACGTAGGCCAGGCGGCGTTCTTCCTCGATGGTGTCGGCCTCGATGCTGGAGCGGTGCGGGAGGATTTCCTCCTCCATGCCCATGATGAACACGTAGGGGAACTCCAGGCCCTTGGAGGCGTGCAGGGTCATCATCTGCACGCCCTCGGCGTTCTCTTCCTCTTCCTGCTGGCGCTCGAGCATGTCGCGCAGCACCAGCTTGCCGATGGCGTCCTCGATGGTCATGTCACCCTCTTCGTCCTTCTCGAGGGTGTTCTTCAGCGCGTCGATCAGGAACCAGACGTTGCTGATGCGAAACTCCGCGGCCTTGTCGCTGGCGGTGTTCTGGCGGATCCAGTTCTCGTAGTCGATGTCGCGGATCATCTCGTGCAGGGCGGCGATCGGGTCTTCCAGGGCGACCCGCTGGCGCACCCCATCGAGCCAGTGCTTGAAGCGCTGCAGGCGCTCGGTGTAGCGCGCATCCAGGTGCTCGCCCAGGCCCAGCTCGTCGCTGGCGGCGTACATCGACACGCCACGTTCGGTGGCGTAGTTGCCGAGTTTCTCCAGGGTGGTCGAGCCGATCTCTCGGCGAGGCACGTTGATCACTCGCAGGTAGGCGTTGTCGTCGTCCGGGTTGACCAGCAGGCGCAGGTAGGCCATGAGGTCCTTGACCTCCTGGCGGCCGAAGAAGCTGTTGCCGCCAGAGAGGCGGTAGGGCACCTGGTGGTGCTGCAGCTTGAGTTCGATCAGCTTGGCCTGGTAGTTGCCCCGGTAGAGGATGGCGAAGTCGCTGTAGGGGCGGTTGGTGCGCAGGTGCAGGGTGAGGATCTCCATGGCCACCCGCTCGGCCTCGGCTTCCTCGTTCTTGCAGCGGATCACGCGGATCTCGTCGCCCACGCCCATCTCGCTCCACAGCTGTTTCTCGAAGGCGTGCGGGTTGTTGGCGATCAGTACGTTGGCGCAGCGCAGGATGCGGCTGGTGGAGCGGTAGTTCTGCTCCAGCATCACCACCTTCAGGGAGGGGTAGTCCTCCTTGAGCAGCATGAGGTTTTCCGGGCGGGCGCCACGCCAGGCGTAGATCGACTGGTCGTCGTCGCCGACCACGGTGAACTGGTTGCGCATGCCGATCAGCATCTTCACCAGCAGGTACTGGCTGGCGTTGGTGTCCTGGTATTCGTCCACCAGCAGGTAGCGCACACGGTTCTGCCAGCGTTCGAGCACGTCCTTGTGTTCCTCGAACAGTTTCACCGGCAGCAGGATCAGGTCGTCGAAGTCCACCGCGTTGAACGCCTTGAGCGTGCGCTGGTAGTGGGTGTAGACGATGGCGGCGGTCTGCTCGCGTGGGTTGCGTGCCTTTTCCAGGGCCTCGGCGGGGAGGATCAGGTCGTTCTTCCAGGCACCGATCATGTTCTTGATCTCGTCGATGCCGTCGTCGCCGGAGTATTCCTTTTGCATGATGTCCGACAGCAAGGCCTTGATGTCGGTCTCGTCGAAGATCGAGAAGCCCGGCTTGTAGCCCAGGCGCTCGTGCTCCCGGCGGATGATGTTCAGGCCCAGGTTGTGGAAGGTGCACACCGTCAGGCCACGGCCTTCGCCGGGGCGCAGCAGGGTGCCGACCCGCTCCTTCATCTCGCGCGCCGCCTTGTTGGTGAAGGTCATGGCCACGATGTACTGGGCACGGATGCCGCAGTTCTGGATGAGGTGGGCGATCTTGCGCGTGATCACGCTGGTCTTGCCGGAGCCTGCACCGGCGAGCACCAATAGAGGGCCGCCGACGTAGTCACAGGCTTCCTGTTGCCGGGGATTGAGTCGGGACATGCTAGAAACCGGGGGTCACCAGAAAATAGCCGCGCATTCTAGCAGGCATGGGGCGCTTGTGGCGCGACCGTCTGACAGTGTGAATCGGATTTGCCGACCGCGCCGGTTTCGCGCAGGATGCACGACAAAATACGTCGGGGCGCAGGCCACGCAGTGGCATGTATTAAAGTGAAAATCATTTTCACTTATACGGTAGGATACCTCGCGCCCGCTCGTCGATTCACCGTCCACGCCTTAAGGAGCCCGCTTGTCCACGCCTGTCGAACCCTTGCGTTTGCTGCTGTTGGCCGATGAGCCGGAATGGGCTGCCCTGCTGCGCGAGTGCCTGCAACCGTTGGCCGGCAGTGTGGTGTTGCTGACCGCGCCGGACTGGGCGGCGGTCGACAGCCTGTTCGCCCACGACCGCCAGGCCGTGGTGCTGGCGACCCCGGCCTTGCTGCCGGCGCCGGGCCGCTGCGACCTGCCCACCATCCTGCTGCTGGAGGACGAGCCCGAAGCGCCGCCGGCCGGCGTCAGCGACTGGCTGGTACGTACGCAGCTGACCGGCGATACCTTGCGCCGCTCCCTGCGCCACGTGCGCGAGCGCGGTGTGCTGGTGGCTACCCTGCAGCGGCTGGCCGAACAGGATCCGCTGACCGGTATCGCCAATCGCCAGGGTTTCCAGGCCTTGCTGAGCGCGCGCCTGGCGCAGAACGAGGGCCGTGGCGTAGCCCTCGGGCACCTCGACCTGGACAATTTCCGTCACGTCAACGACGCCCTCGGCCACCAGGGCGGTGACCGCCTGATCCTGCAGGTGGTGGCGCGGTTGAAGCAGCAGTTGGAAGCTGGCGACCAGCTGGCGCGCCTGGGCAGCGACGAGTTCGCCCTGCTGATCGATACCCGCCGCGACGGCAACCGTGCCGAGTGGGTGGCCGAGCGCATCGTCGAGGCCCTGGCCGAGCCCTACTGGATCGACGGCGAGAGCCTGTTGCTCGGCTGCAGCCTGGGGCTGGCCCATGCCCGTGCCCAGGGTGGGGCCGACCCGCTGATGTGGCATGCGCACATCGCCATGCGCCAGGCCAAGGGCAGCCAGGGTTGCACCTTCCATGTGTTCAACGAGCGGATCAACCGTAACGCCCGCAGCCTGGCCGACCTGGAGAGCGAACTGCGCCGGGCCCTGCGCCGCGACGAGCTGGAGCTGCACTACCAGCCGCGGCTGAACCTGGCCGATGGCTGCATCGTCGGCCTGGAGGCCCTGGTGCGCTGGCGCCATGTCGAGCGTGGCCTGCTGCCGCCCAGCGAATTCGTGCCCCTGGCCGAGCAGAGCGGGCTGATCGTGCCGCTGGGCTACTGGGTGATCTCCCGCGCCCTGCGCGACATGCAGGCCCTGCGCGAGCGTGGCGTGGCGCCGTTGCACATGGCGGTGAACCTGAGCTTCCGCCAGTTCCAGGACAGCCAGCTGCTGGCCACCCTGAGCCGGCTGATCATCGAGCACGGCGTCGATGCCCGTTGGCTGGAGTTCGAGCTGACCGAGACCGCGGTGATGCGCCGCAACGAACTGGTGCAGCAGACCATGGATGCCCTGGGCCGCCTGGGGGTGCGCTTTTCGCTCGATGATTTCGGCACCGGGTTTTCGTCGTTCGTTCACCTCAACAGCTTGCCGATCACCTTGCTCAAGGTCGATCGCAGCTTCGTCGGCGGCATGGAGCAGCGCGAGGAGAACCGCAAGCTGGTGCACGCCATGATCAACCTGGCGCACAACCTCAACCTGGAAGTGGTGGCCGAGGGGGTCGAGACCGAGGAACAGATGGCGTTGCTGCGTGGGTTCGGCTGCGACCAGGTGCAGGGGTACCTGGTGAGCAGGCCGTTGCCGGTAGGGGAGTTGATGGAGTACCTGGTATCAGGCGCTCGCCGGCAGATGGCCGAGGCCCTGTAATCGCGCGGTGTTCAGGGCTGCAAGGCAGCCCCAGGACTACAAGGTGTCTTTGGATCAGGTCGCGACGCTGGCCTCCCCAGCAACCTCCGCCTTCCCCAGCATCCGTTTCATCCGCCACTCGAAAGCGATGGTCAGCGCCACTGCCGCACAGGCCAACCCCAGTGCCAGCCCCCACCACACACCGACCGCGCCGCCACCCAGGGTAAAGGTGAACAGCCAGGCGCAGGGCGCACCCACCAGCCAGTAGCAGGCCAGCCCGATGAGGAAGGTGGTCTTGGCGTCCTTCAGCCCACGGATCGAGCCCATGGCGATGGTCTGCATGCCGTCGAACAGTTCGAACCAGGCCGCGACCATCAGCAGGCTCACCGCGAGCTGGAAGATCGCTGCGAAGGCCGGGTCGTCGCGGTCGATGAACAGTCCCACCAGCGCATCCGGCAGCAGCCAGAACAGCGCGGCGAAGGCGAACATGATCGTCGCCCCGAAGCCGATCCCCACGCGCCCGGCGCTACGTGCAGCCAGCAGGTTGCCAGCGCCGTAGTAGAGCCCCACGCGCATGGTCACCGCATAGGACAACCCGGTCGGCACCATGAACGCGGTGGAGACGATCTGCAAGGCGATCTGGTGCGCGGCGAGTTCCGTGCTGCCGAGCACGCCCATGCACAGGGCGGCGAAGGCGAACAGCCCGACCTCGACCATGTAGGTGCCGCCGATCGGCAGGCCCAGCCGCCACAGCTCGCGCAGTGCCGGCAGCGAAGGCCGCGACAGGCCCCGGCGCAGCGGGTAGGCGTCGTAGGCCTTGTGCCAGCGGATGTACAGGGCCAGGGCAATGGCCATGCCCATCGAAACCAGGGCGGTGACCATGCCGATGCCCATCAGCCCCAGCTTGGGCAGGCCGAACATGCCTTCGATCAGCGCATGGTTGAACAGGTAGTTGAACACCGTGCCCACCAGGCTGATGACCATCACCGGCGTCGAGCGGCCCAGGGCACTGGTGAAGCCACGCAGGGCCATGAACGTCAGGTAGCCGGGCAGGGCCAGGGGCAGCAGGGTGAGGAACTCCATGGCCGAGGTGACGTTCTCCGGCTTCTGCCCGAACAGCAGCAGGACCGGCTCCAGGTTCCACAAGGCCAGCGCGGCCACCAGCGCCAGGCCCCAGGCCAGCCACAGGCCATTCTGCGCCAGCCGCGTGGCCCCGGGGATGTCGCCGGCGCCCTGGCGGATGGCGACCAGGGTGCCGACCGCGGCGATCACGCCCAGGCAGAAGATCGACACGAACGAATAGCTGGCCGCCCCCAGGCCGCCGCCGGCCAGGGCCTGGGGGCTGATGCGGGCCATCATCAGGGTATCGGTCAGCACCATCAGCATGTGCGCCAACTGCGAGGCGATCAGCGGCCCGGCCAGGCGCAGCAGAGCCTTGAGTTCGGTGGTGGGCGCGACGTGCATGGAGGTGGTCCTTCTTGTTGCAGGGGGAATGAGGCGACGATTCTGAGGCTTCGGTCAACTTTGCACAAAAGGATAAAAGCGATCGTTGGCATGAGTTAAAGTCATGTTCATATGATGCCTGGCAGGCTTGCCAGCCCCCGAAAAAGCAGGTGCGAAATGTCCCGACAGCTACCGCCGCTTTATGCGTTGCGCGCATTCGAAGCCGCCGCCCGGCTGAGCTCCTTCACCCGTGCTGGCGAGGAATTGTCCATCACCCAGAGCGCGGTCAGCCGGCACATCCGCACCCTGGAGGAGCACTTCGCCTGCCGCTTGTTCGTGCGTAGCGGCCGTAGCCTGCAACTGACCGAGGCAGCGCGGATGTTGCTGCCCGGCGTGCGCGACGGTTTCGCTGCGCTGGAGCGGGCCTGCGATACCCTGCGCGGCGAGGATGACATCCTGCGCATGAAGGCCCCCTCGACCTTGACCATGCGCTGGCTGTTGGCGCGCCTGAGCCAGTACCGTCACCTGCAACCAGGCAACGAGGTGCAACTGACCAGTGCCTGGATGGATGTGGACCATGTGGATTTCAACCAGGAACCGTTCGACTGTGCCGTGCTGCTCAGCGACGGTGCATTCCCGGCAGACTGGGAAGTGCGGCGGCTGTTCTCTGAATTGCTGATCCCGGTAGGCGCCCCGGACCTGCTCGACGAGGGCCCCTGGGACGAGCGTCGCCTGGCGGGCATCGAGCTGCTGCACCCGACCCCGGACAAGCGAGACTGGCGCGCCTGGCTGGAGCGCATGGGCCTGCTCGACAAGGTCTCGCTCAAGGGCGGGCAGGTGTTCGACACCCTGGAGCTGGGCATGATCGCGGCGGCCCGTGGCTATGGCATTTCCATGGGGGATTTGCTGATGGTGGCCGAGGACGTGGCCCAAGGGCGGCTCAGCCTGCCTTGGCCGACCGCCGTGCCCAGTGGCATGGACTATTACCTGGTGTGGCCGCGCACGCGCCCTGGCGCAGAGCGGTTGCGGCGATTGAGCCAGTACCTGCAGGAGGAGGCCGATGCCGTGAACCTGCCCGATGTGCGGATCCTGGAGGCGCCGCCGCGAGCAAGGGCGTAGAGCCCTGGCATCGGCGGTTCGGCGCCGCGAATGCTCGCTATCGGCTCACAATGCTTCCAGGTTCAACGCCTGGGCACAGGCTTGCAGCGATCGCTGCTCGCTCTGGGCATACAGCGCCAGTTCATCCTGCACCTTCAGCCCCAGCGCCGCCTCGAAGGCATCCCGGTTGGCGTTGCTGCCATATTCGGCCTGGGCATCGTCGCCCAGGTTGGACTGGAAGATCCCGGCCGCGCTGACTGGCAGGAAGTCCTCGTACACCAGCGCTTCATAGTGCACATGGCCTGCGTCGATCAGCCCTTGCAGGGTGGTCGGGCGGCCGGCCTGGTCGCGTGCGGCCAGGCCCTTCTCGGTCGGGAAGTAGCGGAAGTAGGCCAGGCCTTGTTCACGCATCTGCGCCAGGTCATCCGGGAATTCGGCGAAGTGCATCTCGAGCAGGGCCTTGTAGCGTTCGGCATTGGCCTCGGCCGGCGCACCGCCCAGGGCGCTACGGGTGGCATCGAGCAGGCGGTCGTAGAGCTGGCGGCCCTTCGGCGTCAACGCCGCCCCGCGTTGTTCGATCTCGCCGAAACGCGCGGTATGGCTGCCTTGCGCGTCGCTGAAGGCGACCTTTTCCTGCAGGGCCTTGAAGCTGGTCTGGCGCAGCAGGATCGGATGACGGCGGCCAGGTGGGCCTTCGACCACGGCCTTGGGCGGGATGCCCTTGGCCGGCATGCCCAGCTGGATCGCGTCGATGTCCAGGGTGCGCGGGGTCAGGTGGTTGATGTGCGGGCCTTTGAACGCCACCACGTCGGCGATCAGGCGGTGCTGGTCGTGCAGTCGCTGGTACTGCTCGGCTGTCACCGTCGCTTCCTGGTGCCAGCGGAAGGTGTGCAGGGCTTCCTGGACGAAGACCTCGGCATCCGTGGCGTTCAGGCCGCCCTCGCGCTCGTGCTGGGCGATCAGCTCCAGGACGCGCGGCGTGAAGATCCTGCGCTTGGCCAGGATGCCCTGGGCCAGTTCGCGCAACTGCGGGCTGTCGATCAGCTCCAGGCGCAGCAGCGAGGTGAACACGCGGAACGGGCTGACATGCAGCGATCGCTCGTGCACCGCGCGGAACGCGGTGGAATGCACCGGCACGCCGGCCGAGCTGAGGTCGTAGTAGCCGACCGGCTGCATGCCCATGACCGCGAACAGCCGGGCGATGGTCGCCAGCTCCTCGGCGGTGCCGACGCGGATGGCGCCATGGCGTTCCTGGTCGAGGCGCTCGATCTCGCCGGTCCAGCGCAGGGCCTCGGCCACTTGAGGCTGCTGGGTCATGACCTGCTGGTTGATTTCGCTCACCAGCTCCAGCAGCGTGCCATACAGGGGCACTTCCTGTTTGTACATGAGCGACATGGCGGCAGAGAACTGCGCACGGATGCTGTCGGGGCTGACGAAATCGTGGGCGGGCATCGCTAGCTTCCTGAGGGTGGGGAGTACCCTTACATGAAAGCGGGGAATGCACCCTCCTCACAAGCGAAAAAAAGTGCAGCTGTCATTCCTTTTTGGATCGATCCAGCAGCTCCCCCAGCTCATGCAGGCAATTGCTCCTTCACCCACTTCACCAACGCCCGCACCTTCGGCACCTCCGCTGCATGTTCGGCGAACGCCAGGTAGTGCGCGCCCTCGCTTTTCATCGCATGGTTCCAGGCAAGCACCAGGCTGCCCTCGGCCAGCTCCTTCGCCACCAGGTAGCGTGGCACCAAGGCCACCCCGCAGCCTGCCTGCGCCGCGCTCAGCGCCATGTAGAAGGTATCGAACCGTGGCCCGTGGTAGCTGTTGTCGGTGTGCAGCCCCTGCTCCAGGAACCACTCATGCCAGGCCTCCGGTCGCGAGGTGCTCTGCAGCAACACCAACTGCGCCAGCGCACCGGCATTCGCCAGCTCATGCCCCTGCAGCAGCTCTGGCGCGCAGACCGGCACCACTTCCTCGCGGAACAGTTCCATGCAGGTTGCCCCTGGCCAGGTGCCCCGGCCATAGAAGAACACCACGTCGGCCGAGCCCTGGAGCAGGGCGAAGGGTTCCATTTCGTTGCGGATGTCCAAGTGGATGTTCGGGTGGCGTTTGCCGAAGCCCTTGAGATGCGGAATCAGCCAGCGCACACCGAAACTCGGTTGAGTGGCTACCTTCAATACTTCGGTCTGCTCGCCGTAGGTGAGGACGTAGCGGCTGGACATGTCCACCTGGGTGAGGATCTTGTTGACCTCCGCCAGGTACAGCGAGCCCGCCGGCGTCAGTTGCAAGCGCCGGCGGATGCGCAGGAACAGGTGATGGCGAAGCATCTCTTCGAGCTGCGCCACCTGCTTGCTGACGGCACTCTGGGTCAGGTGCAGTTCCTCGGCGGCGCGGGTGAAGCTCAGGTGTCGAGCAGCAGCCTCGAAGCACTGCAGGGCGGTCATGGAAGGCACCAGGCGTTTGGACATAGCGTTCTCTGCGGCTGAAATCATTACCTGGTGGAATGATATGCGGAATAAAGGTCGTTTGTTGCACCGGTGTGATCGGATTAATACTGATCCACATCATTTTTCCACCCCATCACCCGATGTAGGAGAAGCACAAATGGTTGCTGGATTGCTCGAGCGCCTTGGCGTTGCCGCCGAGGCTTACACCCAGGGCGACTACCCTGTTCACACGCCGATCGACGGCAGCCAGATCGCCTCGGTGAAACTGCTCGGCAAGGCCGAGACCACCGCCCGCATCGACCAGGCGCAGCAGGCCTTCGAAGCCTGGCGCAGCGTACCGGCCCCGCGCCGTGGCGAGCTGGTGCGCCTGTTCGGCGACGTGCTGCGAGAGCACAAGGCCGATCTCGGCGAGCTGGTCTCGATCGAAGCCGGCAAGATCACCCAGGAAGGCCTGGGCGAAGTGCAGGAAATGATCGACATCTGCGACTTCGCCGTTGGCCTGTCTCGCCAGCTCTACGGCCTGACCATCGCCTCCGAGCGCCCTGGCCACCACATGCGTGAAACGTGGCACCCGCTGGGCGTGGTCGGCGTGATCAGCGCCTTCAACTTCCCGGTGGCAGTCTGGGCCTGGAACACCGCCCTGGCCCTGGTGGCGGGTAACTCGGTGGTCTGGAAACCTTCGGAAAAGACCCCACTGACCGCCCTGGCTTGCCAGGCGCTGTTCGAAAAAGCCCTGAAAGCTTTCGGCGATGCCCCAGTTGGCTTGGCACAACTGGTGATCGGCGGCCGTGAAGCCGGCGAAGCCATGGTCGATGACCCGCGCGTGCCGCTGGTCAGCGCCACCGGTAGCACCCGCATGGGCCGTGAAGTGGGCCCACGTGTTGCCGCCCGCTTCGGCCGCAGCATCCTCGAACTGGGCGGCAACAACGCCATGATCCTGGCCCCGAGTGCCGACCTGGACCTGGCCGTGCGCGGCATCCTGTTCTCCGCTGTCGGCACCGCCGGTCAGCGTTGCACTACCCTGCGCCGTCTGATCGTGCACCGTTCGATCAAGGATGAAGTGGTTGCCCGCGTCAAAGCCGCCTACGGCAAGGTGCGCATCGGCGACCCACGCAAGGACAACCTGGTCGGCCCGCTGATCGACAAGCAGTCGTTCGACGCCATGCAGGGCGCGCTGGCCAAGGCCCGCGACGAAGGCGGCCAGGTGTTTGGCGGCGAGCGCCAACTGGTCGACCAGTACCCGAACGCTTACTACGTTTCGCCTGCCATTGCCGAAATGCCTGCGCAGAGCGACGTGGTGCGCCATGAAACTTTCGCACCGATCCTGTACGTGCTGACCTACGACGACTTCGAAGAGGCCCTGCGCCTTAACAACGAAGTGCCACAAGGCCTGTCGTCGTGCATCTTCACCACCGACATCCGCGAAGCCGAGCGCTTCCAGAGCGCGTCGGGCAGCGACTGCGGCATTGCCAACGTCAACATCGGCACCAGCGGCGCCGAGATCGGCGGAGCGTTCGGTGGCGAGAAGGAAACCGGCGGTGGTCGTGAGTCCGGTTCGGATGCCTGGAAAGGCTACATGCGTCGCCAGACCAACACCGTGAACTACTCGCGCGAGCTGCCGCTGGCGCAGGGGATCGTGTTCGATTGATCGGTTGATGCTGCATGGCCGGGGGCACTGCCCCCGGTTCGCGGCAGTGCGGCGAATGGGCCGTACTGCGGCGCCAAACAAGAACAAATTGCTGGAGCCTGGCCATGTCCGAACTGCGTCAAGAATGCCTGTGGGAATCCGTCAGCGAACCGACCGTCGCCGCCCAGGCCCTGGCCGGTGAGCACAAGACCGATGTCTGCGTGATCGGTGGCGGCATCACCGGCCTGTCGGCGGCCATCCACCTGCTCGAACAGGGCAAGTCGGTGATCCTGCTGGAGGCCTGGAAGATCGGCCACGGTGGCTCCGGGCGCAACGTCGGCCTGGTCAACGCCGGTACCTGGATCCGCCCCGACGATGTTGAGGCGACCCTCGGGCAGAAGCAGGGCAGCCGCCTGAACAAGGTGCTCGGCGAGGCGCCGGGAGAAGTGTTCGCCATGATCGAGCGCTTTGGCATCGACTGCCAGGCCCAGCACAAGGGCACCCTGCACATGGCGCATAACGCCACCGGTATCGCCGACCTCGAAGCCCGCCACGCCCAGTGGGCTCGGCGCGGTGCCGATGTCGAGCTGCTGACCGGTGCGCAGTGCCAGGAATATTGCGGTACCGACAAGATTTCCGCCGCGCTGCTCGACCGCCGCGCCGGCACCATCAACCCCATGGGCTACACCCAGGGCCTGGCTGGCGCCGTGGTGCGCCTGGGCGGCCAGTTGTTCCAGCAATCCTCGGTCGAGGGCCTGGAACGCGACGGCGACGCCTGGCGGGTGAAGACCGCGCGTGGTTCGGTGCGCGCCGACAAGGTGGTGATCTCCACCGGGGCCTACACCGAAGGCGAGTGGAGCAACCTGCAGAAGCACTTCTTCCGTGGCTACTACTACCAAGTGGCCTCCAAGCCGCTGCAAGGCGCCGCCGCCGACAAGGTGCTGCCCCATGGCCAAGGCTCCTGGGACACCCGCACGGTGCTCAGCAGCATCCGCCGCGACGACCAGGGCCGCCTGCTGCTCGGCAGCCTGGGGCGGGTCGACAACAAGCCGACCTGGTTCGTGCGCAGTTGGGCCGACCGTATCCAGAGCCATTACTACCCGGAGCTGGGCAAGGTCGAGTGGGAGATGCACTGGACCGGCTGCATCGACTTCACCCCTGACCACCTGATGCGCCTGTTCGAGCCGGCTCCAGGCCTGGTGGCCGTGACTGGCTACAACGGTCGTGGCAATACCACCGGCACGGTGATCGGCCGGGCGTTCGCCGAGTTCCTGCTCAAGGACGACCCCGACAGCCTGCCCATCCCGTTCTCGCCGATGAAACCGGTGAGCGCGCCGTCGCTGCGTACGACCTTCTACGAGACGGGGTTCTCGCTGTATCACGCGGGCCAGTGTTTGCGGGTGGTCTTGTAACCCAAGGCGAAACCGGACCACACGCCATCACTTGTGCAGCCAACTGAGGAATCCACCTTTCTTCACCACCGGTGGCTTCTGCATCAGCAGTGACTCACGGCCCTGGCGGCGAAAGCGTTGCAGCTTGGTCAGGGCTGTCTCCACGTCGCCACGTGTTGCCAGGCAACTGCGCACCTGCTCCTTGTCGATGCGATAAAGCAGGCAACCGGTGAGGGTGCGGAACTCGACGAAAGAGTCGTCCTCGTCGATGAGGCCCTCGATGCCCAGCACCTCGCCGGGCCCCATGCGCCCAGCCTCGATCAGCCGCTCGCCATCGCGGATCGATGCAGCGACCACTCCGCTGCCAATCACCAGCAGGTGGTCGGACTGTTCGCCCACGCCGAGAATCACCTGGTCCGCCAGGTACTCCACGGCGGTCATGCGCTGGCTCAGGGCGTCGCGCTCCTCGCTGGCCAGCGAGCGGAACACCCGCACCTCGTCAAGCAGTTCGCGCTGGCGGCTGCGGGGAGGCACGGTGAGGTCGATGTTCCACACCACCCCGCTTGCTTCCAGGTGACGATGGGCCAGATCGAACAGCTGGTTGCGTACTTCGGTCTTGCGGGCCATGTCGGCAATGAAGCCGCTGGCCTCGTACTCCACCGATTCCAGGGTCGAGGCTTTTACCGTGACCTTGGGCCGGGGCGTGGCGAGCAGCGCGCTGGAGCCCTGCAGCGCCTTCTCCAAGGCATCGAATACCCACTTGGGCCTTACCCTGGCCGGCACTACCACGCTGATCGACACCCCATGCATATCGGCCGGGCGGCTGAAGTTGAGCAACCTGGCTTTGGCCGCTACCGAGTTGGGGATTACCGCCAGGCTGCCGTTGCCGGTAAGCAGGCGGGTAGTGCGCCAGTCGATATCCACCACCTTGCCCTCGGTGCCGTCGATGGAAACCGAGTCGCCGATCTGGTAGGGCCGCGTGGTGTTGAGCACGATGCCGGAGAACACATCCGCCAGGGTGCTCTGCAACGCCAGGCCGATGACGATGGCCATCACGCCGGAGGTTGCCAGCAGGCCCTTGACCGGCAGTTGCATCACATAGGCCGCGGCGGCCACCACTGCCGCGAGAAAGATCAGTGCCCCGAGCACATCCTGCAGCAGCCGCCCACCATGGCTGCCCCGCGCCACCAGCAGCAGGCCGAAGACCACCGTGACCGTGCGCGCACCGAACAACCACCAGGCGATCGCCAGCACCGTGGCCATCAGGTTGCGTGGCACATCGTCCACCTAGGGCGGAGGTTGCAGCGGGCTCATCCCGGCGGCCAGCAGCACCCAGCTGAACAACAGGAAGATCAGCAGCCGCGTGGCGATGCGCCAGGCCCGGCGTTCGAGCGGAATCAGCTGCCACAGCAGCAGGTCGAGCAGGAGCAGGCAAGCGCCGAGCGACAGCGGGGAGGACTGGATGAAGGCCGGCATGGCGGTCTCGGTACGGAGGGGCTCAGAGCTAGTAAAGAGCAGGGTGTTTGCACAATCAACCGAGGACCGAAGCCAACGGATGCAAGGTAATTGTGCGTTTGGAGCGCTGGAGGTGATTCGTTACGCCATATCGCTGATGGCGAACTCTTGCGCCAGGTGATCGAGCAGCGAACGTACAGAAGGCAGCAAGCCCCGTCGCGACGGGAAGATCGCATGGACGATGCCGCAACGCGGATGCCAGCCCGGCAGCATTTCCACCAGCCTCCCGGCCGCCAGGTCCTCGCGCACCGACACCCGTGGCAGATGGACAATGCCCACGCCAGCCAGGACGAAGTGGCGCAGCGTGACCAGGTCGTCTGTGACCACCCGTGGCGTATGCACGATCACCTGCTTGTGCGCCATGTCCTCTCCCTGGTACAGCTCCCATTGGTACTCCCGCTGCGAGCCGCCCCAGTGCAGGCTGGGCAGTTGTCCCAGCAGCTGAGGGTCGAAGCCCTGCGGCAGTTGTTCCAGGAACGAGGGTCGGCCGACCAGGCACTGGGTGCTGTTGCCCAGTACCTTCATCACCATGTCGGTATTCTCCAGCGGCGGGAAGCGCACCCGCAGGGCCAGGTCGAAGCCCTCGTGCAGCAGGTCGACCCGGCGGTTGGTGCTTTCGATGAACAGCTCGACGCGGGGGTACTTGAGCATGTAGCGGGTCAGCATCGGCCCGACCCAGGCGTTGAGCAGGGTGGTGGGGCAACTGAGGCGCACCAGCCCTCGTGGCTCGCTGCGGTTGCGTTCGATGATTTCCGCAGCGCCTTCGGCCTCCACCCGCATGGCCAGGCAGCGCTGGTAATAGGCCTGGCCGATCTCGGTCAGCGAGCAGTGCCGACTGGTGCGATGCAGCAGCCGCACGCCGAGGCGTTCCTCGAGCTCGGCGATACGCCGGCTGAGCTTGGACTTGGGCATGTCCAGGGCCCGGCCGGCCGGCGCGAAGCCACCGTGCTCGACTACCTGGGTGAAGTAGTAGAGGGAGTTGAGGTCTTCCATGGAGCGTTCTCGGGACGGGCGCTGGGAGTATTTGCGCAGTCTACCGCAGCGGTGGCGAGGGGGGCGTGCCGGGCTGGCCTCGTGCTGCCGGTGGCGAAGGCGCCTGCTCTGGTGCCGAGGGGGCATTCAAAATCTACGTCTTCTGGCGCTGCGCTTTCGACCAGTGCCCTGCACACTGGGTTGCTCGCAATCATGTGCTGGGTGCGCCAGGATGCTGATAGTTCATTGGAAAATTCGGACATGGACTCGGTCTCCATGCGACCGAACAGGTTCTCCTCCTGAGCATGAAGGTGGGTCATTTTAAAAAGCAGCAAAATATCTTGACTCTTCATGGGCATTTGTCGGATAGCATATTTTTAAAAGTCAAGAAATTTCGAAAAATCATCGATTCCGCATTTGATCCTCAAGTAAATCAAGAGATTAAAATTCGTGCGGTGTTTCGCCTTGCCCGCGAAACACCGCGATCAGCCGATTACTCGAGGTGCTCTTTGAGCGCCTGGGCAGCCTGGGTCATGGCACTGCGTGTCCCCGGCACCTGCCCCAGCACATTGAGCAGGCCGAAGTCATGGATCATGCCGTTGTAGCGCACGGCGGTCACCGGCACCCCGGCGGCATCGAGCTTGCGGGCGTAGGCTTCGCCTTCGTCACGTAGTACGTCCATCTCGGCAGTCTGCACCAGGGCCGGTGGCAGGCCCTCGAGCTGTTCCAGGCTGGCGCGCAGTGGTGACGCATGGATATCGTCGCGCTGCTTCGGATCGGTGGTGTAGTTGTCCCAGAACCACTGCATCATGTTGCGAGTCAGGAAATGGCCTTCGGCGAACTGGTTATAGGAGCTGTTGTTGAAGTTGGCATCGGTCACCGGCCACAGCAGGGCCTGGAAGCGCAGCTTCGGCGTGCCGGCTTCCTTGGCCTTGAGCGCCACGACTGCGGCCATGTTGCCGCCCACACTGTTGCCCGCCACGGCCAGGCGGCTGCCATCGACACCGATCTGCCGGCCATGTTCGGCAACCCAGCGGGTCGCGGCATAGGCTTGGTTGATCGCCGTGGGGTACTTGGCTTCGGGCGATGGTGTGTAGTCGACGTAGACCGCCGCTGCGCCGGAGCCCACCACCAGGTCATGGATCAGGCGTTCATGGGTGGGGTAGTCGCCCAACACCCAGCCACCGCCGTGGAAGAACATGAACACCGGCAGGTCGCCTTGCGTCCCTTCTGGCCGCACCACGCGGATTTCCAGCGCCTGGCCGTCGGCCTGGATGGTCCGGCGTTCGACGCTGATGCCCGACAGGTCGACCTTGACGCCTGCCTGGGCGTTGCTCAATACGCTGCGCGCGGCTTGTGGGGAAAGGGTTTCGAGCGGTTTGCCGCCACCTGCGGCCAGGGCATCGAGGAAGCCCTGGGTGGTACGTTCCACTCCAGGGCTGCCGGCGGCGAAGGCGCCTGCGCTGGTGCCGAGGGTGAGGGTGGCGATGGCGACTGCTTTGCGAAGGGTGGTCATGATCGTGCTCCGAGTTCGGTGAGGGGGCAGCGGCTGCTTGCTGCTTGAGTGTTATGTTGCGCAATAATATTTAGTGCACAAAATATATTTCAGCTATGGAGTCGATTGAACCGGTGCATTGGCCCGCAAGGGCCGCTCAGGAGCCGGGACGATATTGCAGGGCTTCGGCCAGATGCTGGCGGGCGATAGCCTCGGCCTGTTCCAGATCGGCGAGGGTACGTGCCACCTTGAGCAGACGGTGGGCGGCGCGCAGGGACAGGTTCAGGCGCTCGCAGGCGTTTTCCAGCCAGGCCTGGTCGGCGCTCTCCAGGCGGCAATGGCGGTGCAGCCCGTTGAGCGTGAGGAAGGCATTGGCACAGCCCTGGCGACGCTGTTGCCGTTCACGGGCCTCGGCCACCTGCCGGGCGACCGTGGCGCTGGATTCGCCACTGGGCTGGTTGGTCAGCACGGTGCTTTCCCGGGCCACGGTCAGGTGCAGGTCGATGCGGTCGAGCAGCGGGCCGGACAGCTTGTTGCGGTAGCGCTGGATCTGTTCGGTGCTGCAGCGGCAGCGACCGCTGGGGTCGCCCAGGTAGCCGCAGGGGCAGGGGTTCATGGCGGCCACCAACTGGAAGCGCGCGGGGAAGCGTACCTTGTCCTTGGCCCGCGCCACCACGATTTCGCCAGACTCCAAAGGCTCGCGAAGCACTTCCAGCACACGTCGTTCGAACTCCGGGAGCTCGTCCAGAAACAGCACGCCATGATGCGCCAGGGTGATCTCCCCGGGCTGCGGCCGGCTGCCGCCACCCACCAGGGCCGGCCCGGAGGCGGAATGATGGGGATGGCGAAAGGGCCGCTGTGGCCAGCTGTCCAGGGGCGTATGCCCAGTGACCGACTGGATGGCCGCGACCTCCAGCGCCTCGCGCTCGTCCAGCGGTGGCAACAACCCTGGCAGGCGGCTGGCGAGCAAGGTCTTGCCGGTGCCGGGAGGCCCGGTGAACAGCAGGTTGTGGGCACCGGCCGCTGCCACCAGCAGGGCGCGCTTGGCCGCCACCTGCCCCTGCACCTCGCTGAGGTCAGGGTAGGGCCGGCTGTGCAGCAGCAGGCCATTGGCGGCGTAGGGTGGCAGTGGCACCTGCCCATTGAGATGGGCCACCAGCTCCAGCAGATGGCCCACCGCGTAGACCACCAGCCCGCTCGCCAGGCTCGCCTCCTCGGCGTTCTCCCGTGGCACCACCAGCGCCCGCCCGGCCTCCCTGGCCGCCAAGGCTGCAGGCAACACGCCCTGCACCGGGCGCAGGCTACCGGAGAGTGCCAGTTCGCCGAGGCATTCGATCTCGCTCAAGGTCGCCGCCGGCACCTGGCCGTTGGCGGCGAGGATGCCCAGAGCGATGGCCAGGTCGTAGCGGCCGCCGTCCTTGGGCAGGTCGGCGGGGGCGAGGTTCTGGGTGATGCGCCGGGCTGGGTAGTCCAGGCCGGAATTGACGATGGCGCTGCGTACCCGGTCCTTGCTTTCCTTGACGGTGGTTTCGGGCAGGCCGACCAGGGTCAGTGTGGGCAGGCCGTTGGCCAGGTGGGTTTCGACGCTGACAGCCGGCGCCAGCACCCCGACCTGGGCGCGGCTGTGGACGAGGGCGAGGGACATGGACACTCCGTGGTCGCTTGTGGAAAAGCCGCTTCCTGCGGTCACGGAAGAATAGTGAGCGATGGTGAGGGGCACTGGGAAAGAGTGCATCCGGATTTTACTGCGGATGCCTGGGGACTGGGTCTTGGGATTGCCCCAATGCTGGTCAGCCAGGGCTTTCAGCTGTCATTTGGGGCTGCAAAGCAGCCCCATGCTCAAGGTGTCAGGGCTTGGCGCCCAGGATGATGTGCGAGGCCTTGATCAACGCCGTGGCCGCCACGCCCGGCGTCAGGCCCAGCTCCTGCACCGCTTCGCGGGTGACGATGGCAGACACCTCGGTACCTCCTGCCAACTGCAGCACCACCTCGGCGTTCACCGCACCGTCGCCGACCCGCACCACCTTGCCTTGCAGGGCGTTGCGCGCCGACAGCCTGTAGCCGTCGGCATCGGTCATCAGCACCACCCAGGGCGCCTTGACCAGGGCCACGGCCTGCTTGCCGACGTTGATGTTCAGGTTGTGCAGGCTGGCCATGGTGACCACCGCCACCAGTTTCTCGCCGCCGCCCAGGGTCAGTTCGACCTCGGCGTTGACCGCGCCAGGCTGGACGTTGCTGACGGTACCTTCGAAGACATTGCGGGCACTGACTTTCATGGGAGCCGCTCCGTGTGTCGGTTGTTATTCCTGGATTGTCGGCGCCATCCGGGCTTCCAGCTCAGCGACTTGTCGTTCCAGGGCTTCCAGGCGCGCGCGGGTGCGGGCCAGGACGACCATCTGGCTGTCGAATTCTTCCCGGCTGACCAGGTCGAGCTTGCTGAAGGCACTCTGCATCAGGATCTTGAACTGGCTCTCCAGTTCGGCCCGTGGCGGCGTGTTGTCGCCGTTGAACAGGCGCGAGGCCTGGTCGCTCAGGGCATCGAGAAAGGCTTTGGGCGCGAGCATGTTCGGCGTTCCGCTAATCATGGAAAAGGAGGGCAGTGTAGCACGCTGCCTGGCGGGCCTTGCGCTGCACACTTTTTGCGCAGGGCGGCCGAGGTGTGCGCACCGAAGTTGTGCATCTTTTCTCTGCTGGCGACTGGCCAATGCCGGGCTTTTTCCGCAACTGATTGTTTTCACTGGCTTTCCATGACCTGGCAAGGTTTCTGCAAAGACCTTGGCAAGCCATGCACTGATGCAGTTCCTTGTGACCAGGCAGTGCGCAGGTGGAGCTGAAAGGCCCTTCGTCATTGCCGCGACATGCGTCGGCGGGGGAGGAGGGAGTCGACGACGGGTTACAAAGCCAGGCGCTGCGCTTAGACTTGAGACGGGTTTGTTTTCCTGGGGCAAGTCCACCAAATCGGGAGAGAGTTTCATGAAGCTAGTCACTGCCATCATCAAGCCGTTCAAGCTGGACGACGTGCGCGAGTCGCTGTCGGAAATCGGCGTGCAGGGCATCACCGTGACCGAAGTCAAGGGCTTCGGTCGGCAGAAAGGCCACACCGAGCTGTATCGCGGTGCCGAGTACGTGGTCGATTTCCTGCCCAAGGTGAAGATCGATGTCGCCATCGACGACAAAGACCTTGACCGGGTGATCGAAGCCATCACCAAGGCCGCCAACACCGGAAAGATCGGTGACGGCAAGATCTTCGTGGTCAATCTGGAGCAGGCGATCCGCATCCGTACCGGCGAAACCGATACCGACGCGATCTAAGAAAAAGCCTCACCAAACCCAACGCCCCAGGAGAAAACAACATGACTCTGCGCAAGATCGCAGGGCTAGGAGCCCTATTGTCCCTCGTAATGCCTGGCCTGGCCCTGGCAGAGGAAGCCACCCCGGCGCTCAACGCCGGTGACACCGCCTGGATGCTCACCGCCACCGCGCTGGTGCTGTTCATGACCATTCCGGGCCTGGCCCTGTTCTACGGCGGCATGGTGCGTTCGAAGAACGTGTTGTCGGTGATGATGCAATGCTTCGCCATCACCGGCCTGATGAGCGTCCTGTGGATGGTCTACGGCTACAGCCTGGCGTTCGATACCACCGGTATGGAACAGGGCGTGGTCAACTTCAATTCCTTCGTGGGCGGTTTCTCCAAGGCATTCCTCAGCGGCGTGACCCCTGACAGCCTGACCGCGGCGTTCCCCGAGGCGGTGTTCATCACCTTCCAGATGACCTTCGCCATCATCACCCCGGCGCTGATCGTCGGTGCCTTCGCCGAGCGCATGAAGTTCTCCGCCATGCTGATCTTCATGGGCGTGTGGTTCACCCTGGTCTACGCTCCGATCGCGCACATGGTCTGGAGCGGTGACGGCGCGCTGATGTGGGACTGGGGCGTGTTGGACTTCGCCGGTGGCACCGTGGTGCACATCAACGCCGGTATCGCCGGCCTGGTCTGCTGCCTGGTGCTGGGCAAGCGCAAGGGCTACCCCACCACGCCAATGGCGCCGCACAACCTGGGCTACACCCTGATGGGCGCGGCCATGCTGTGGATCGGCTGGTTCGGCTTCAACGCCGGCTCCGCCGCAGCCGCCAACGGCACCGCCGGCATGGCCATGCTGGTGACCCAGATCGCCACGGCTGCCGCGGCCTTGGGCTGGATGTTCGCCGAATGGATCGGTCACGGTAAGCCAAGCGCCCTGGGCATCGCCTCCGGCGTGGTCGCCGGCCTGGTGGCCATCACCCCGGCCGCCGGCACCGTCGGCCCGATGGGCGCCCTGGTGATCGGCCTCTGCTCGGGCGTGATCTGCTACTTCTGCGCCACCAGCCTCAAGCGCAAGCTCGGCTATGACGACTCCCTCGACGCCTTCGGCGTGCACGGGATCGGCGGTATCGTCGGCGCGATCCTCACGGGGGTCTTCGCCGCCCCGGCCCTGGGCGGGTTCGGCGAGGTCGTGGATATCGGCGCGCAGGTCTGGGTGCAGGCCAAGGGCGTGATTTTCACCGTGGTCTACACCGCCATCGTCACCTTCGTGATCCTCAAGGTGCTGGATGTGGTGATGGGCCTGCGGGTCAACGAAGAAGAAGAGTCGGTCGGCCTCGACCTGGCTCAGCACAACGAACGCGGCTACAACCTGTAACTGCGACGCGGTAAAAAATCTGCCCGGTTCGCCGGGCATTTTTTTGCCTGGAATTCGCTGTTCGGCGAAGAGCAAACGGTTTACCCGACACGTTCGTGACACGGCCCGAAAACTTACAGCTCACAGGGCATTCAGGGAGCTTTGCTTTTTCTCCGGGCGCGCTAGAATGCGCGCCGGAAGGGTGCTTGACGAGCTGTCCGCACACTTCGCCACCCTTTGCTAGGCTTGCCAATAGCACGGAGCCAGCAGGTGGCGCCGGGCTGTTCCGGCCAATGGCTCAAGGATTTCGTCAGGCCCTGCCAGGAGCAGGGTCTGCAGGGTGCCGGCCTCCCATCAGGAGGTGAACGCCCAGGGCAGTGGCCAACCCACGGCCAGTTGAATTTTCACCGATGGCTGCCGGTCTACGGCTGCACGGTCTATAACTAATCTGCTTTTCGCAAGTCATGAGGTAGAACATGAGCGACGACGATCTGGAAAACGATGACCTCGAAGTAGGCGATGAAGACGAGGGTGATGAGGGCCTCGACGCAGCAGCGGCAGATGATGTAGCCGAAGACGCTGGCGAAGACGACAGCCCCGCCCCCGCTGCGAAGGGCAAGGCCAAGGCCGCTGTCTCGGTTGACGACATGCCGAGCTTGGAAGCCAAGCAGAAGGAGCGCGATGCCTTGGCCAAGGCCATGGAAGAGTTCCTGGCGCGTGGCGGCAAGATCCAGGAGGTCGAGCCCAACGTGGTCGCCGATCCGCCCAAGAAGCCGGACAACAAGTACGGCAGCCGCCCTATCTGAGTGGTTGAATGCAAGAAAGCCCGCCGTCGCTGCGGGCTTTTTTGTGGGCGCTGTCGGCCCAAATGACGGCTGGAAAGTCTTAACTGACCGGCCTCGAGCTTGCTCTGCAGGGTGCCGAGCCCCTAGCGCCAGCGTGCCAGAACGTCGGGCAACTGCGATAACCGCTGGATCTGCGCATCCGGCGCCTGTTCGCCTTCCCAGTCCTTGCCCTGGGGGTTGAACCACACCGCTCGCAGCCCGGCGCGCTGGGCGCCGGCGATATCGTCCCCAGGGTGGTCGCCGATATGCACGGCGGCCTGCGCCTCTACTTCACCCCGGCGCAGGGCCTCCAGGAACGGGGCTGGGTCCGGCTTGCCGATCCCCAGGTCCTCGGCGCACAGGGCGAACCTGAAGTAGTCCGCCAGCCCCAGGCGGTGCACGTCGGCATTGCCGTTGGTGACCACGCCGAGGGTGTAGTGATGGCGCAGGATCTCCAGCACCGGCTGCACCTCGGGGAACACCTCGACCTGGTGTCGTGCGTGGAGGAACACTTCGAAACCTTCGTTGGCCAGCTCCTGGGCGTGCTTCTCGCTGTAGCCGACCTCTTCCAGGGCATGGAACAGCACGCGCCGACGCAGGGCGCTGATGCGGTGCTTGAGGCCCGGTTCGGCCTGCACCAGGCGTTCGCGGATGGCATACAGGTGCTCGACCGGTACGCTGCCCAGGCTTGGCGCGTTGGCTTCGAGCCAGTCGCGCAGGACGATCTCGGCGCTGGCGATCACCGGTGCGGTGTCCCACAGAGTGTCGTCCAGGTCGAAGGTGATCAGCTTGATGCTCATGAGTCTGTGCCTTTGCTGCGTTTGGCCCGGGGGTGGGCGCTGTCGTACACCGCGGCCAGGTGCTGGAAGTCCAGGTGGGTGTAGATCTGCGTGGTGCTGATGTCGGCATGGCCGAGCATCTCCTGTACCGCGCGCAGGTCCTGGGACGACTCCAGCAAGTGGCTGGCGAAGGAATGGCGAAGCATGTGCGGATGCAGGTGCTGGCCCAGCTCGCGCTCGCCGGCGGCCTTGACCCGCAGTTGGATGGCGCGTGGGCCCAGGCGCCGGCCCTGGCGGGAGAGAAACACCGCGTTATCCTGTGGGGCGCTGATACCGCGCAGCCGGAGCCACGCCTGCAACGCTTCGCGGGCCTTGCGGCCGACCGGCAACACGCGGGTCTTGCCGCCCTTGCCCAGCACCTGCACCAGCCCGCCTGCCAGGTCCAGATGCTCCAGGTCGAGGTTGGTCAGCTCCGACAGGCGCAGGCCGGACGAATAGAACAGTTCGAGGATGGCCTGGTCGCGGCGGGCGATGAAGTCGTCGTCGACGCCACCGTCGAGCAGTTGCAGGGCGCGATCGGTATCCAGCGCCTTGGGCAGCCGGCGCTCCCCTTTGGGTGGCGCCAGGCTGTTGGCTGGGTCGTGCTGGCACAGGCCCTCGCGGTTGAGGTAGCGGTACAGGCCGCGCACCGCCGAGAGCAGGCGTGCCAGGCTGCGGGCGGACTGGCCATGCTGGTGCTGGCGCGCCACCAATTGGCGCAGTTGCTGGACCTGCAGCGCTTCCCAGCCAGCGATACCCTGGCTGTTGCAGAAGTCGATGACCTTTTCCAGGTCGCGGCGATAGGCCAGCTGGGTGTGTTCGGACACCTGGCGCTCGTTGCGCAGGTGTGCGCAATAAGCCTCCAGCTGGCGTTCCATCAGCGCACCGATCGCAGGGTCTGGGTGAAGCGCGGGAGGACGCGGCCGAGCACCTCGGCGATATAGCTCAGGAACAGGGTGCCAACGGAGCTCTTGTAGTGCTGCGGATCGCGGCTGCCGATCGCCAGCACGCCGTGCAGGCCCTGGTGCTCGAGGGTGGCGACGGCGCTGGAGCCGACCTCCTTGTGCTGTCCCTCGCCGAACAGGAAGGCCAGTTCGTGCTCGCGCAGGTTGCCACTGACCGTCTTGCCACTGCCCAGCAGCCCGCCAATGGCTTGCTGGGCCTCGGCGCTGCTGACCCAGCGGCCGACCGGGGCGGCATTCTCGCCGAACAGGATCAGGCTGACGAAGGGCACCTGGAACGCCTGGCGCAGGCTGTCCTCGACCGCCATCACCACTTCCTCCAGGCTGCTGGCATCCAGCAGGTCGAGGATCAGCCGGCGGGTCTTGTCGAACAGCCGGTCGTTGTCCCGGGCCACATCCATCAACTGCGACAGGCGATGGCGCATCTCGATGTTGCGGTCGCGCAGCAGCGTGAGCTGGCGTTCGACCAGCGACACGCTGTCGCCGCGCTGGTGCGGGATGCGCTGCTCGATGAGCAGCTCGTCGTGCTCGGCGAAGAACGTCGGGCGGGCACGCAGGTAGGCGACCACGGCCTCGTCATCGAGGTCGCTGGCCTGTTCGGGTAGAACCTGGGGCTGATCGGTCATGGAAGTCACTCGCTTAGAGACGAACCTGTCCCTCAAAGACACGTACGGCCGGGCCGGTCATCAGCACCGGTTTGCCGGGGCCGGCCCACTCGATGCTCAGGCGACCGCCTGGCAGGTCGATGGATACCGGCGAGTCCATCCAGCCCTGGCTGATGGCCGCCACCGCGGCCGCGCAGGCACCGGTGCCGCAAGCCTGGGTCTCGCCAGCACCACGCTCCCAGACGCGCAGGTTGGCGCGGTGGCGGTCGATGACCTGGATGAATCCGGCGTTGACCCGCTGCGGGAAGCGCGGATGGTGCTCGATCTTCGGGCCCAGTTCATGGACCGGGGCCGTGCGCACGTCGTCGACGCGCAGCACGCAATGGGGGTTGCCCATGGACACCGCGGCGATCGGGTAGATCTGGCCGTCGACCTCCAACGGATAGCTCAGCGCCTGGGCCTGGGCAACGAACGGGATGTCGGCCGGGGCGAGGCGTGGTGGGCCCATGTCGACACAGACCTGGCCATCGTTGCGCACGTCCAGCTCGATGATGCCGCCCTTGGTTTCCACACGGATGCGCTTTTTCGCGGTCAGGCGCTTGTCCTGCACGAAACGGGCGAAGCATCGCGCACCGTTGCCGCACTGTTCGACTTCGGAGCCATCGGCGTTGAAGATCCGGTAGCGGAAGTCCACGTCCGGGTTGTTCGGTGCCTCGACGATCAGCAGCTGGTCGAAGCCGACGCCGGTGTGGCGGTCGCCCCATTGCTTGGCATGCTTGGGCTGGATGTGCGCGTGCTGGCTGACCAGGTCGAGGACCATGAAGTCGTTGCCCAGCCCATGCATCTTGGTGAAACGCAGCAGCATGGGGTCACTCCGGCAGCAGGCTTTCGCCGGCGAACAGTTCGGCGATGGTTTCCCGGCGACGTACTTCATGGGCCTGGTCGCCGTCGACCAGTACCTCGGCGCAACGGCCACGGGTGTTGTAGTTCGAGCTCATGACGAAACCATAGGCGCCTGCGGAGCGCACGGCCAGCAGATCGCCCTCGGCGAGGTTCAGCACGCGGTCCTTGGCCAGGAAATCGCCGGTCTCGCAGATCGGGCCGACCAGGTCGTAGGCGCGGCCTTCGCCCTCGCGCGGGGTGACGGCGTCGACCCCCATCCAGGCCTGGTACAGGGCCGGGCGGATCAGGTCGTTCATCGCCGCGTCGATGATGGCGAAGTCCTTGTGCTCGGTGTGCTTGAGGTATTCCACCCGGGTCAGCAGGACACCGGCGTTGGCCACGATGTAGCGGCCCGGCTCGAACACCAGGGCCAGGTCGCGCTCGCCCACGCGCTCGCGGATCGCCTTGATGTAGTCGGCCACCAGGGGCGGCTCTTCGTCACGGTAGCGCACGCCGACACCGCCGCCCAGGTCCAGATGGCGCAGGTGAATGCCGCATTCGGCGAGGCGATCGACCAGCACCAGCAGGCGGTCGAGGGCATCGAGGAAGGGGGCGACGCTGGTCAGCTGCGAGCCGATGTGGCAGTCGACGCCGACGACGTCCAGGTTCGGCAGTTGCGCCGCGCGCACGTACAGGGCCTCGGCGTCGGTGATGGCGATGCCGAACTTGTTTTCCTTCAGGCCGGTGGAGATGTAGGGGTGGGTACCGGCATCGACGTCCGGGTTGACCCGCAGCGAGACCGGTGCCTGCACGCCCATCTCGGCGGCGACTGCCTGCAGGCGCTCGAGCTCGTCGGCGGATTCGACGTTGAAGCAGTGCACGCCCACTTCCAGGGCGCGACGCATGTCCTGGCGGGTCTTGCCGACGCCGGAGAACACCACGCGATCGGCACGGCCACCGGCGGCCAGCACGCGCTCCAGTTCACCGCCAGAAACGATGTCGAAGCCTGCGCCCAGGCGGGCGAGCAGGTTCAGCACGCCGAGGTTGGAGTTGGCCTTGACGGCGAAGCAGACCAGGTGCGAGGTGCCCTCGAGGGCATCGGCGTAGCTGCGGTACTGGGCCTCGATGTGGGCTCGCGAGTACACGTAGGTGGGGGTGCCGAAACGTTCGGCGATGGCCGACAGGGCCACGCCTTCCGCGAACAGTTCGCCGTCGCGGTAGTTGAAAGCGTCCATTGGATTTCCTTACTGCGCTGGCGTCTGCTCGGGCTGCAGCTCAGGCTGCTGTTCCTGCGGCTGCGATGGCTGGGCGTGTTGGTGCTGGTGGGACTTTTGCTCTTTCCCATTGCCCTCTTCAGGCAGGTACAGGGGGCCCTTCTGACCGCAGGCCGAAACCAGGCAAGCAACCGCGACCAGCGCCGCAAGGGAGGAAATCAGGCGCTTCATTGGCGAAATCCTTTGAAATAAGCAGTATTGCGCCCGAGTATACCGAGCGACCGCCGGATTGCCTATGCAAGGGCCGGTCCGCCCGGCGGGCCAGCCTCGAGCGGCAAGCGGCAAGAAAAAGCAGCCTGGCGCACAATGTCAGTCAGTTAAGCGGCGCTTTGTCATTTTTGGGGCTACCTTGCAGCCCACCGTCGGCAAGCCGGCTCCCACAGGGATCGCGGCGACCACACATGATGCGGTTTGCATGGACAGTGTGGGAGCCGGCTTGCCGGCGATGGGGCGCGAAGCGGCCCCAAATGACAACTGAACGTCTTAACTGACCGGCATTGGCCTGGCGCATGCTTGGCTTTTTCTTGCCGCTCGACGCTTGCAGCTTGCAGCTGATTGGCGTGAAGCTTTGCATTCCCGCCAAGTCGCCCGTATCTTGCCCGGCTTGCCGTAAGTAGCCAATTTCGAGGTTCCTGCAATGAGTTTGAGCGAAGCGCGTTTCCATGATCTGGTCGACGCGACCCAACAGGCCCTGGAAGACCTGTTCGATGAGAGCGGCCTGGATGTGGACATGGAGAATTCCGCCGGGGTGCTGACCGTCAAGTTCGACAACGGCAGCCAGTTGATCTTCAGCCGCCAGGAACCGCTGCGCCAGTTGTGGCTGGCCGATCGCTCCGGCGGCTTCCACTTCGACTACGACGAACAGAGCGGCAAGTGGGTCTGCGAGAAGAGCGAGGAGCTGCTGGGCGAGATGCTCGAGCGTATCGTCTGGGAGCGGGCCGGCGAGAAGCTGGACTTCGACGAGATCTGAGATGAGCGACCCGGCACGGCCCCCGAAGCCGCTCTACAGCAACGTCAGCCCGGCGGTACCTTCGCCGTGCGTGAACGTCTGCCGGCTCGATGAGCACAAGGTCTGTCGTGGCTGTTTCCGGCCGGTGGAGCACATCCGCGAATGGCGTTCGGCCGATGACGAGCGACGCCGGCAGATCTGCCGCGAGGCCCAGGCCCGACGGGTGCGGTACGCCGCGCAGTGACGGCCGGGCTTGAGTATTTGCCCGGCTGTGGTAGTGTCGAACCCAGCGTCGGTGATGCCGAAAGTATTCACAAACCCCGCCCTTGGGCGGGGTTTTGCTTTATCTGCCTGTTAAAAAGGAGTCTGACTGGATCATGAGCACCAAGCCTTCCCTCATCCTCACCCGATTGGACGTACAGCGTCTCGAGCGTCTGATCGACAGCCTCGATGAAAGTACGCCGGGTGTGCTCGCCCTGCAGGACGAGCTGGACCGCGCCGACCAGGTTGTCGGTCACGAGGAGGTCCCGGCCGGTGTAGTGACCATGAATTCGCGCGTGCACTGCCGCGAAGAAGCCAGTGGCAAGGACTACCACCTGACCCTGGTCTATCCCAAGGACGCAGGGCCTGAAGGGAACGTCTCCATTCTCGCGCCGATCGGCTGTGCGTTGCTGGGGCTGTCGGTGGGCGACCAGATCGACTGGCCGGCCCCTGGTGGCAAGACCCTCAAGCTCACCCTGCTGGATGTCGAATACCAGCCGGAGGCGGCGGGCGACTACGACCTGTAGGCGGTTTTCGCGGTAGCGGTGCCGGCCATCTGGGGACGCGAAGCGGCCCCAATGAAGGCCTGCAGGGCCCCACTAGGGCTCCAGGGCCGCCTGCAACTGCTCCAGCCCATCGTTGAGCGCCTGCTCCAGCTCGCGCTTGTAGCGCAGGTAGAGCACCGTCGAGCCTTGGTCGTCCTCCAGTAGCTCGGACAGGTCCAGGTCGGTGATGTAGCAGCGGTAGTTGCCGGCGCTGCGACGCCGGCCGATGATCTGGCGGGCAACCACGGCGTAGAGCTGGTCGCCATGCTCCAGTTCGGAGAACTCCTGCTGGTCGCAGTAGAGCGTGACGTGCACATCGTCGCCCGTGCCAGCCTGCAGGATCGCTTGCACCTCATAGTAGGGCTGGTCGCTGCCATCGCTCGGCGCCGGGCGCGGCTCCAGGCTGCGGGCCTTGCCGGCACCGGAGGGCTGCAACTGGTAGTAGAGGATGTCCAGCGATGCCTGTTGCAGGCTGTCGAGCGGCAGCAGGGCGTCGCGGCGTATCACTACCGAACGCAAGAAGCGCTGCAGGGGCAGCAGCAGGTGGGTTTCGTCCTGCAAGGGCAGGCGCTGCTGCCAGAGGGCGTTGTACTCGTCCAGCACGTAGAGGTCGGCCCAGCCGTCGAGCAGGCGATAGAACACCTGGATGCAGCCCGGTTGCCCTTGCCCCAGAATCAGCGGCAGGTCGTGATCCTGCAGGGCATTGGCGTCCAGGTGCAGGGGGCTGTACTCACCGCGTTCCTCGCCCAGGCAATCGAGCACGGCCTCGTGGTCGGCGAGGGTGGCCAGGCTGACCTGCCCAGGCTGCAGCTCCAGCACATGGGTGTACTGCGCCACCTGCAGCAGGTAGCGATGGTTCAGCGCCTGGTCGAGCAGCGACTGCGCGGTATCGAAGATATCCTCGACCCGCTGGCGGATGGCCTGGGCGCGGTTGTGGCAGAAACAGCGTACCCGCAGCCGTGGCCGGTGCTTGCGCTGGCCGAGGCTGTTGAGGAAGTCGCGCAGGCAGCGCACCAGCGCGTGCTCGCCGTCGTAGCGCTGCACCAGCACTTCGTTCCAGCTGTTGAGGGTGACCTGGTCGAGGGTCAGCACCAGGTTCTCGCGCACACCGGCGTAGCTCAGCGAGTCGGTGCGCTCGGTGGTCATCAGGATGTTCAGGTCGCGATGATGGCGCAGCGGGTCGATGCCGACGTTGACCAGCAGCAGGATCTCGTCGGCCACGCTCGGCTGCAGCAGGCGGATCTCGCTGACGGTTTCCAGCGGCAGCGCAATGGTCTGTTGCAGGCTGCCCAGCAGGTTGAACAGCTCGAATTCGCTCAGGTCGCTGACCCCGGGGTGCAGGGCCAAGCGTGTGCTGCTGTCGATCACCCCGTTGCGATGGGCCCAGGTGAGCAGTTCGAGCAGTTCGCGGCAGCGCTTGATCGGGCTGAAGTGCTCCCATTCGTGCACGCCGAGGTTGCCATTGTACAGCCCCCAGTGGTGGGTCCCGGGCTCCTTGCGGTTGGGCGATTGGACCAGGGTCAGGGTATCTTCGGCCAGGTCCGGGGCGATGCCTGGGTTGATCACCTCGATCTTGCCAGCGCGGCGCTCGAAGGCAGCGTACAGGCGGCGGCCGAGGACGTTGAGGTCGCGCTGGTCGGCGCGGCTGCTGGCGTTCTGGCTGCGGGCGAACTCGCCGAGGAAGCGGTAGCTGTGGTTCAACTCGGCCACCAGCTCACGGCGCTCGGCAGCTACCTGGCGTACCTTCCACTGGCTGCGGCTGTCGAGCATGGCCAGTTGGCGCAGGTTCCAGCCCCATTCCTCGGCCAGGCGCCCGAGCAACCGGCGTTGCCAACCGCCGACACGTGAGCGGCCGGGTTCGCTGAGCTTCTTGTTGACCTTCAGGTACAGGGCGCGCCGCACCAACTCCAGGCGTGCGGTTTCGCCCCGGCGTTGCAGGTAGCGCTCGATGCGCCGGTAGACCATCACGTAGGGGTCGAGCTCGTCGAGGTCCAGGCGATTGGCGAACACTGCCTGCTTGTAGTCCAGGCTCAGGCAGCGTACCTCGGGGTGCTCGCTGGCATAGGCTTCGGTCAGCAGCAGCTTGAGCACCGACTTGTAGGGCGAGTCGATGCCCTTGAACAGTTGCCACAGCCCGGCACCGACGAATTCGCCCGGCGGGATGTGCGCCAGGTGGCCGAGGTCGAGGTCGTCCTCGGCACGGATGAAACGCTTGGACAGCAGCACCTGGGTGTATTCCCGGTAGTTGTGCTCCTGGTAGACCGGGACCAGCCACCACAGCGGCGTGCGGCCGGCCAGCCAGATCGCCGTGCGGTAGAACTCGTCGAGTAGCAAGTAATGCTGGGTGGTGCCGCAGTCATCGGAGCCGAGCTGGCCATCGCGCTCACCCTGGACGAACCCCTGGGGCTCGATGAGGAAGAAGTGCGCCTCGGCGCCCTGGCTGGCGGCCCAGGCCTCGAGCAACTGGCACTTGCGCCGCAGCTCGGCCAGTTCGGCCTCGCCCAGGTTCGCGGCATGGCAGACCCACAGGTCCATGTCGCTTTGCTCGGCCTGGGCCAGGGTGCCCAGGCTGCCCATCAGGAACAGGCCAAGGATCGGTCGCGGTGGGTTGCCATGACGGGCCTTGTGGGTGAACGAGCGGGCCAGGCGCTGGGCCTCGGCCAGCAACTGGGCGTCGGGCTCGAACCCCGAGACACCGGCCGGTGTATTGCCCGAGACATAGCCGGGCAGCAACGGGTGGTTGACGTGGAACAGTAGCGGCAGCAGGGTCAGCACCTGCTGCTGGCGTGTGGACAACCCTTCCATGGCCCGCTCCAGTCGCCCCTGGTTGAGCTGCAGGAAGCGCGCACGCAGCTTCGCCAGCTCCTTGCGGTCGATGCCTTGTTCCAGGTCGGGGCGGATTTCGTGGGGGTGGTTCATTGCGCACTCAGGCAGGCCAGGGGAGCACTGGCGAGTTTAGCCTGAGTGCGGCGCTCGGATAAGCGTTGGCTGGGTTATTGACGTCATTTTCCTCGCGGGCGTGGGGCTTTTTCGCGGCAGTTCGGCGCCCCGGCAGGCCCCCACAGGAACAACGCCGTCCTTGAGGGCGCCGGCGAACCTGTGGGAGCTTGCCCGCGCAAAGGGCGCTGCGAACTCAAGCCGGCTGCACGGCCTTGAGGATGGTCAGCAACTGCTGGACGTTCTCGGCGGCATCCAGCCCCAGGCTGGTCAGGTAGCCGCCATCGGGCTGGGTGGTCAGTTGCTTGTCGTGCAGGCGCCGGGCCGCGGCGACCAAAGTGGGGGAGGCGTTGCTGTGGACCTTGATGCCTTCCTGGCTGCTGTCCAGGTTGAACAGGGCGAGGACTTCCAGTTCGGCGATCAGTTCGGGGGTGAAGGACATGGATGACTCCTGACTTCCAGACAAGGATGGCGGCACCGTTGCCGGCGCCTGATCCAGGAGTGTAGTCAGGCTTCGTCGTTGTCGCCTTGATCTGCTTCAGGTGGCAGCTCGGGCAAGGCGCGCAGGGCGTTCTCGTACCATTGGCCATTGAACGGCCGGTCCTCGTCGAGCATGGCGTCGATCTCGATGGCCAGCACATGGGCCATGAGGTTGAGGATGTCCTCGCGTTCGTAGCCGACCAGGGTCAGCTTATTGAAGGTGGCCTTGGCCGCTGCTGGCTCGCCGCTTTCGATCTGGTTCTCGATGGCCTGAATCAGGGTCGCTTCGACGAAGGCTTCCTCGTCATTGTTGTCGATGTCGCTGGGTTCGCTCATGGCGCTGCTCCTGTGGTGGAGCACACAGTGTGCCATGCCCGCACTGCGGATGCCCTGTCATCGACAGCTCGCATGATGCTGGCCAGGCCGGGGCGATCGGTCTATAACAGCCGGGCCATCCCCACACGGCCTGGAGGCTGTATCAATGCTCAAGCTTCACGGATTCGCGGTCAGCAACTACTACAACATGGTCAAGCTGGCCCTGATGGAAAAAGGCTTGCCCTTCGAAGAGGTGCCGTTCTTCGCCGGCCAGAGCCCGCAGGCCCTGGCCATCAGCCCACGCGGCAAGGTGCCGGTGCTGGAGACCGAGCAGGGGTTTATCAGCGAGACCTGCGTGATCCTCGACTATATCGAGCAGACCCAGGCCGGCAAGCCACTGCTGCCGGCGGATGCCTTCGCCCAGGCCAAGGTGCGCGAGTTGCTCAAGGAGATCGAGCTGTACATCGAGTTGCCGGCGCGTACCTGCTACCCCGAGGCGTTCTTCGGCATGGCGGTGGAGCCGGTGATCAAGGAACGCGCCCGCAGCGAGCTGCTGGCCGGTTTCGCCACGCTCAAGCGCAACGGCCGCTTCGCCCCCTACGTGGCGGGCGAGCAGTTGACGCTGGCCGACCTGATGTTCTGTTTCTCGGTGGACCTGGCCTGCCTGGTGGGCAAGAAGGTGCTGAACATCGATTTCCTGGCGGACTTCCCGCAGGCAGGGGCATTGCTGGAGAAGCTGGGAGAGAACCCGCACATGGCGCGGATCGTGGCGGACAAGGACGCGGCGATGCCGGCGTTCCTGGAGATGATGCGCAGCAAGCGCTGAGGGGGATGCCGCGAGCGAGGGCGTAGCCCTCGCACTGGGGGAAGCCTTAGCGCGAAGCCAGCAGCGCCTTGCCCCGGGCCACGGCTGCACGCACCTGCGCCGGCGCGGTGCCGCCGATATGGTCACGGGCGTTGACCGAGCCTTCCAGGGTGAGCACGGCGAACACGTCCTGCTCGATCTGGTCGCTGAACTGGCGCAGCTCGTCCAGGCTCATCTCGGCCAGGTCCTTGCCGGTGTCGACGCCGTACTTCACCGCGTGGCCGACGATCTCGTGGCAGTCGCGGAAGGGCAGGCCACGGCGCACCAGGTAGTCCGCCAGGTCGGTGGCGGTGGAGAAGCCGCGCAGGGCCGCCTCGCGCATCACCGCGTGGCGCGGCTTGATCGCCGGGATCATGTCGGCGAAGGCGCGCAGGGAGTCGCGCAGGGTGTCGGCGGCGTCGAACAGCGGTTCCTTGTCTTCCTGGTTGTCCTTGTTGTAGGCCAGCGGCTGGCCTTTCATCAGGGTCAGCAGGCCGGTCAGGGCGCCGAACACGCGGCCGCTCTTGCCGCGAACCAGCTCGGGAACGTCCGGGTTCTTCTTCTGCGGCATGATCGAGCTGCCGGTGCAGAAGCGATCAGGCAGGTCGATGAACTGGAACTGGGCGCTGGTCCACAGCACCAGTTCCTCGGAGAAGCGCGACAGGTGCATCATCGCCACGCTTGCAGCCGCGCAGAATTCGATGGCGAAGTCACGGTCCGACACGCCGTCGAGCGAGTTGCCGGCCACGGCCTCGAAGCCCAGCAGCTTGCAGGTCAGCGCGCGGTCGATCGGGTAGGTGGTACCGGCCAGCGCGGCGCTGCCCAGGGGCATGCGGTTGGTGCGCTTGCGGCAGTCGACCAGGCGCTCGTAGTCGCGGCTGAGCATCTCGAACCAGGCCAGCAGGTGGTGGCCGAAGGTGACCGGCTGGGCGGTCTGCAGGTGGGTGAAGCCGGGCATGATGGTCTCGGCCTCACGCTCGGCCTGCTCCAGCAGGCCCTGCTGCAGGCGGGTGATCTCGGCCAGGATCAGGTCGATCTCGTCGCGCAGCCACAGGCGGATGTCGGTGGCCACCTGGTCGTTGCGGCTGCGGCCGGTGTGCAGCTTCTTGCCGGTGATGCCGATGCGGTCGGTCAGGCGGGCCTCGATGTTCATGTGCACGTCTTCCAGGTCGACGTGCCAGTCGAAGGCGCCGGCCTCGATCTCGCCCTGGATGGTCTTCAGGCCGTCGATGATGGCGTCGCGCTCGGCGTCGGTGAGTACGCCGACCTGCGCCAGCATGGTGGCGTGGGCGATCGAACCCATGATGTCGTGGCGGTACAGGCGCTTGTCGAAATCGACCGAGGCGGTGAAGCGGGCGACGAAGGCGTCGACGGGCTCACTGAAGCGGCCGCCCCAGGACTGATTGGTCTTGTCGGTGCTCATGGATTCACTCGTTGAAGGCGTGAACGAAAAAAGTGGCGTCGATCATAACAGGGTTGAGGCCTGCGCCGCAGGGGCGTCGGTCGAGAGAAACCCCGGCGAGGCGGAGGCGGGCGGGTCCTGGGGATATTCAATGATTGAACGGCAGTGTTCCACGGACCGTCTACAGTTGGACAAAGGGCTGGCGGCGAAACTGCCAGGCCAGTGAATCTTTGGCCATCGCGTCGGTCTAGAGCGTGACCGCGGTGTCGGTCGCCCTACACCTGTCTACGCTATACCGATGCGAGACTCACTCAGGAATCCAGCGCAATTATGAATGTCCTGATCGTTGATGACGAACCCCAAGCCCGCGAACGCCTGAGCCGGCTGCTCGGCGAGCTTGAGGGCTACACCGTGCTGGAGCCCAGCGCCACCAACGGCGAGGAGGCCCTGGCCCTGATCGACAGCCACAAACCCGATGTGGTCCTGCTGGACATCGGCATGCCTGGCCTGGACGGCCTGCAGGTGGCCGCCCGGCTGTGCGAGCGCGAGGCGCCGCCGGCCGTGGTGTTCTGCACCGGCGACGACGAATACGGCAGCCAGGCCTTCAAGGACAGCACCCTCAGCCACGTGACCAAGCCGATCCAACCCCAGGCCCTGCGCGAAGCCCTGCGCAAGGCCGACAAGCCCAATCGCGCCCAGCTCGCGGCCCTGACCCGGCCGGCCAACGAGGGCGGCGGCCCGCGCAGCCACATCAGCGCACGAACGCGCAAGGGCATCGAGCTGATCCCCTTGCCACAGGTCATCTATTTCATCGCCGACCACAAGTACGTGACCCTGCGCCATGAGGCCGGGGAAGTGTTGCTGGACGAGCCATTGAAGGCCTTGGAGGACGAGTTCGGTGAACGTTTCGTGCGCATCCACCGCAACGCGCTGGTGGCCCGGGAGCGCATCGAGCGTCTGCAGCGCACGCCGCTTGGGCATTTCCAGCTGTTCCTCAAAGGCCTGGATGGCGATGCCCTGACCGTCAGCCGGCGTCATGTGGCGGGTGTGCGCAAGATGATGCAGACGCTCTGACACGGGCTTCACGGTATGGCAAGGGCCTAGCCCTTGTTCGTGGCCAGGCGATAGCCGCTCAGTCAATACTTTCAGCTGCCAGCTGGGGCTGCTTCGCGCCCCATCGTCGGCAAGGCAGCCTCGGATGATAAAACACCGCGCCTACAGGGTAGCCTGATGACCTGGATCTGCTGGCAAGGCCGGCGGAGCTGTTATGATCGGCGGTATTTCTCTGGATCGGGGCGTTTCATGTCCACTCGCGAAATCCGTATTGCCACCCGTAAAAGTGCCCTGGCCCTGTGGCAGGCCGAATATGTCAAGGCCCGCCTGGAGCAGGCCCACCCGGGCCTCGTGGTGACCCTGGTGCCCATGGTCAGCCGCGGCGACAAGTTGCTCGATGCGCCCCTGGCGAAGATCGGTGGCAAGGGGTTGTTCGTCAAGGAGCTGGAAACCGCGCTGCTGGACAACGAGGCCGATATCGCCGTGCACTCGATGAAGGACGTGCCCATGGACTTCCCCGAAGGCCTGGGCCTGTACTGCATCTGCGAGCGCGAGGACCCACGCGACGCCTTCGTTTCCAATCGCTTCGCCAGCCTCGACGCGCTGCCGGCCGGCAGTGTCGTCGGCACCTCCAGCCTGCGTCGCCAGGCCCAGTTGCTGGCGCGCCGTCCGGACCTGGAAATCCGCTTCCTGCGTGGCAACGTCAATACCCGCCTGGCCAAGCTCGATGCCGGCGAGTACGACGCCATCATCCTCGCTGCGGCCGGCCTGATCCGCCTCGGCTTCGAGGCACGCATCACCTCGACCATCGGTGTCGATGACAGCCTGCCGGCCGGTGGCCAGGGGGCCGTGGGCATCGAATGCCGCAGTGCCGATCATGAAATCCATGCCCTGCTGGCACCCCTGCATCATGCCGACACCGCCGACCGCGTGGTGGCCGAGCGAGCCCTGAACAAGCGCCTCAACGGCGGTTGCCAGGTGCCGATCGCCTGCTATGCCGTGCTCGAAGGCGAGCAGTTGTGGCTGCGCGGCCTGGTCGGCCAGCCCAGCGGCGGTACCTTGCTGCGCGCCGAGGCACGCGCTCCGCGCAGCGCCGCCGAGGCGTTGGGCGTGCAGGTCGCCGAAGACCTGCTCAGCCAGGGCGCCGAGGCCATTCTCAAGGATGTCTATGGCGAGGCCGGACACCCGTGAGCCCCTGGCGCCTGCTGCTGACCCGGCCCGAGGAAGACTGCCAGGCACTGGCGCAGAGCCTCGCTGCCGCCGGCATTGCCAGCAGTTGCCTGCCATTGCTGGCCATCGAGCCGGTGGTGCTGGACGCCCGGCAAGGCCAGCGCCTGGCCAACCTGCGCGACTACCAGGCGATCATCGTGGTCAGCAAGCCGGCCGCGCGCCTGCTGCTCGAGCAACTGGCCGGGGCGGGCCTGCCGCCGCCTCGCCGGGGCTGGTTCACGGTGGGCGCAGCCACGGCGCGGATTCTCCAGGACCAGGGCCTGCTGGTCGACTTCCCCGCTGACGGCGATGACAGTGAAGCCTTGCTCGCACTGCCGGTCCTGGGCGAGGCTATCGCCGCCGTCGCCACGCCGCGCGTGCTGGTCGTGCGGGGTGTGGGAGGTCGCGAACTGCTGGCCGAGCGTCTTGGGGAGCAAGGTGCTAGTGTCGATTATCTGGAACTGTATCGCCGCCAGTTGCCGGATTACCCGGAGGGGACCCTGGTGCGTCGAATCGAGGCGGAACGCCTCAACGGCCTGGTGGTCAGCAGTGGGCAAGGTCTTGAACACCTGCTGCGCCTGGCGGGTGCCGACTGGCCGCGCCTGGCGCGTGTGCCGTTGTTCGTGCCGAGCCCCCGGGTCGCCGAACAGGCCCGGGCGGCGGGCGCCCAACAGATCGTGGATTGCCGTGGCGCCAGTGCCGCGGCCTTGCTGGCAGCCGTGCAGCGTAGCGCTGCACCTGCCTCCTAAGGCGCTAAGCTCAATGCGACGCGCCCCCATGCAAAGGATGGATACGTGAGCGAAACTGTCTTGTCCAACAACGAACAGCCATCGGCGCCCGAGACGCCGGAAACCCCCGCCGCCAAACCTGCCAAGCGCTCTGGCAATGGCTTGGCATTGCTGGCCCTGCTGCTGGGCGCGGCCGGGATCGCGGTCGGGGGCTGGGGAGCCTGGCAGGTCCGCCAGCTGCAAGGCAGCGAGCAGGGCCAGGGCCAGCACCTGCAGGCCCTGAGTGAACGCACCAGCGCGCTGCAGCAGCGAGAGCAGCAGATCAGCGCGCAACTGGCCAGCCTGCCGGCGGCCAGCGAGCTGGAAGACCGACGCCGCCTGGTGGCGCAGTTGCAGGGCGACCAGCAGCGCCTGAGCCAGCGCCTGGAAACCGTGCTCGGCGAGAGCCGCAAGGAATGGCGACTGGCCGAAGCCGAGCACCTGCTGCGTCTGGCCACCCTGCGCCTGTCGGCCCTGCAGGACATCGCCAGCGCCAAGGCCCTGGTCGAAGGCGCCGACGAGATCCTGCGCGAGCAGAGCGACCCGGGCGCCTTCGCCGCCCGCGAGCAACTGGCCCGCAGCCTGGCGATGCTCGACAGCACCCAGCAGCCTGACCGTACCGGCCTGTTCCTCAAGCTCGCGGCCCAGCGCGAGCTGGTGCAGCAGCTCAGCGCCCAGTCCCCCGAGTTCGACAGCAATGCCGACGCCCTCGGTGCCCTGACCGCCGACGGCGATGGAGCCAGCCGCTGGTCCCAGTGGTGGGCAGAAATCTCCAAGTACTTCCAGATCGAGTTCAACGCCGACGAGAACGTGCGTCCGTTGCTGGCCGGGCAATCGCTCAACCAGTTGCGCCTGGCCCTGAGCCTGACCATCGAGCAGGCGCAGTGGGCGGCGCTCAACGGCGAGGCCAAGGTCTACACCCAGGCCCTGGACGATGCGCGCAGCGTGCTGCTGGCCAACTTCAACGCCGACAACCCGCAGAGCAAGGCCATGCTCGACAGCCTCAACGCGCTGGCCGAGCAGCCGGTCTCGGTGGTCACGCCCGACCTGAGCGAGAGCCTGGCTGCGGTGCAGGCCTACATCCAGCGTCGCCACCTGCCGGCCGAAGCCGAAGGGGGCAAGCCATGAAGCGTGTCTACCTGCTGGCGGTGCTGGCGATCGTGGTGGCCGCGGCGCTGGGGATCGCCGTTGCCAAGCACAGTGGCTACGTGCTGATCGCCTATGGCGGGTTCCGTTACCAGTCGGGGCTGTGGGCGGCATTGGCGGCGCTGGTGGCCATCGTCGGGGCGCTCTGGCTGTTGCGCTACCTGGTCGGCCTGGTGTTGACCTCGAGCGGTGTGGTCAACCCCTGGTCGCGGCGCAACCGTAGCCGGCGTACTCGCATCGCCATCGAGCAAGGCCAATTGGACCTGGCCGAGGGCCGCTGGGCAAGTGCCCAGCGCCACTTGCACCGGGCTGCCGAAGCCGAGCGCCAACCACTGCTCTATTACCTTGGCGCCGCACGTGCGGCCAACGAGCTGGGCCGTACCGAGGACAGCGACAACCTGCTCGAGCGCGCTCTCGAACGCCAGCCACAGGCGGAACTCGCCATCGCCCTGACCCATGCCCAGTTGCAGATGGACCGTGGCGATGCCGAGGGGGCGCTCGACACCCTGCTGGCCATGCAAGAGCGTCACCCGCACAACGCCCAGGTGCTGCGCCTGCTGCAGCGCCTGCACCTGGAGCGGGGCGATTGGCCGGCGCTGATCCGCCTGCTGCCCGATTTGCGCAAGGGCAAGGTACTGCCGGCCAAGGAGCTGGCAGAGCTGGAACAGCGCGCCTGGGGCCAGAACCTGTGCCTGGCGGCGACCCGTGGCGAGGATGCCCAGGCCGCCCGCCAGGGCCTGGAGCGTGCCTGGCAGCAACTTACCGCTGCCCAGCGTCAGGAGCCGCAGTTGGTGCTGGCCTACGCCGAGCAACTGCGCCAGGTCGGTGCCCAGGGCGAGGCCGAGCAGGTGCTGCGCACCGCGCTCAAGCGCCAGTACGAAAGCCACCTGGCTCGCTTGTACGGCCTGGTACGGGGCGATGATCCGGCGCGCCAGCTGCAGGCTGCCGAGGGCTGGCTCAAGGAGCACCCCGAGGATGCGAGCCTGCTGCTGACCCTGGGCCGCCTGAGCCTGCAGAACCGTCTGTGGGGCAAGGCGCGCGACTACCTGGAAAGCAGCCTGCGCCTGGAGCGTAACCCAGAGACCTGCGCCGAGCTGGCCCGCCTGCTCGCCGGCCTGGGCGAAACCGAGCGCAGCAACCAGCTGTTCCAGGAAGGCCTGGGCCTGTTGGACGAGCGCCTGCTGGCCCTGCCATTGCCCGAGGGGATGCGAGCCTGAGTACCCCCAAGCGCCCGCGCCAGTGCGCGGGCGCTTGGGTTTGTGGATTTTCCAGCCGCAAAGGCTGGGTTTGCGCTTTCCTTCTTCGGAAATTTCCTACTGATTGTTGAAAACTTTCCTTGTCAATCAGCGACTTGTCCCCACTGTAGCGCCTTGAAACAAAGCGCGCCTTTCCTCTACCGTTCCAAGCCATATCTTCAACCCGGGACCTACATCGCTCATGCTGCTGGCCCGTTTGCATACGTTCTTTCTTCCTGCCTGGCTCGCCTCGCTGGCGGTGCTGGCTGCCTCTTTCCACCTCGAAAGCGTTCTGGGCCTGGTGCCGTGCCCCTTGTGCTTCAGCCAACGCTTTCTGCTGGGGCTCTACTCGCTGGTCTGTCTGTGCGCGGTCATCCACCACCCCGGCTCGTCGGGCCGGCGCGCCTACTGCGCGCTGGCCTTGGCCTGTTCGCTGGGTGGCGCGCTGCTGGCGGCGCGGCATGTCTGGTTGCAGGGGGGGAGCATGCCGCTGGAAGCCTGCCATGTCCCGTTCCAGCAGGTCCTGGAGCAGTCCTGGGGCCAGGCCTTGAAGATGCTGTTGCTGGGCGGCCCGGACTGCGACTCGCTGACCTGGAGCTTTCTCGACCTGACCCTGCCCGAGTGGAGCCTGCTGGCGTTCCTGCTGTTGTCGGCGCTGCCGTTGTCCTGGCTGCTGAGGTTTTGTTTGCGCCGCCTGGGCAACGCTTGATCCAGGGCAAGCCCGCCACGATCGCTCGACCAGTGGTGAGCCGCAACGAGATTAAACGCTTGTACGAACTTTGTCCGATGCGTACCTTGATGGTCAGCACGCGCGGGAATAATCTCCCTGCACGCATACCGAAAACACAACTGCTCGATGCCGTCCTGCTGATGTCACCTTTGTGCTGTGGTGTTGTGGTGCGAGGTGCAGCGGCATCTACCCAGAAGGGAAGAGATAGCCATGCTCGATAGTTGTCAGAACGCTCAGGAACGCTGGGGTGGGGTTCACAAGCTGATCGACCGCTGGCTGGAGGAGCGCCAGGAACTGGTGCACGCCTTCCGCGCCCTGCGCGACGCCAAGCCGGCCTTTGCCGACAAGGAGCAGAACGGCCGTTTCTGCGAGATCCTGGTCGATTATGTCTCGGCATGGCACTTCGAAGTCTGCGAACAACTGGTCAGCGAGGCCAAGGCCTTCGGCGACGACGGCGCGCTGGAGCTGGCCGAGCAGATCAACCCGCGGATCAACGACATCACCCAGATCGCTTTGGCCTTCAACGACCATTGCGAAAAAGGCCAGTGCAAGGACCCCGAGCGTTTCTCCAAGAAACTCGGCGAGCTGGGCAGCCTGCTGCACGAGCGCTTCGAGCTGGAGGATTGCCTGATCGAGGTGCTGCACAACGCCCACAAGGAAGAAGGGGCGGTCCAGGCCTGACGCCTGGCCTCAGTCGGCCACCGCCAGCAATTCGATCTCGAATACCAGGGGGGTGTAGGGCGCGATCAGGTCGCCCGCACCTTCGGCGCCGTAGGCTTGCGCCGAGGGGATCACCAGCCGCCATTTCGCCCCTGCCTTCATGTGTGGCAACGCCACCTGCCAACCTTCGATCACCGAGCCCAGGCTGAACCACTGGGGTTGCAGGTTCTGGTCGAACACCGAGCCGTCGGGCAATTTCCCCACGTAACGTACCTGCACCTTGCCGCCCGCCTTGGGTTGGGCGCCGTTGCCAGGCACCTGTTCGCTGTAGAGAACGCCACCGGCCAGCTCATGCATGCCGGCGCGGGCGCGTTCGTTGGCCAGAAAACGCTGCTCCGCGACCTGGAGCTGCTCCGCCTGGGCTTGTTCGGCTGCGGCAGCGGCCTGCGCCTCATGCTGCTGGAGAATGGCCTGCATGCGTGGCGCGTCGAGCTTGAGCGGTTGGCCCTGGTAGGCCTGGCGCAGGCCTTGCACCAGGGCATCGAGCTGCAGGCCGGGTACTTCCTCGCGCAGCCGCTCGCCGAGGCTGGCGCCCAGGCTGTAGGCGAGGTCGTGGTCGTTGGCGGGGGCGGTGTCTGGGCCTGCGAAGGCGAAGGGGGCGGCCAGGCACAGCCCGAGAACAAGATAGCGAGGCACGGTTGGCTCCTGCGGCAATGAGCCGGAAGTATGCCAGCCTTGTTGGCGGGAAATGTGTAAATATCAGCAATTGCTTATTGGGCAACTACACTTGCACCGAGCTGCAAGATAACAACTTTGCCCAGGCATGCAACGCGGCGGCACCAATACTGTCAACATGCCCTAGCGGCGTTAGCAGCAGAAGCATAGTATGAGCCGCAATCTCGTCAGCCAGGAGGTAAACCATGTCGGCCAAGAAGAAGCCAGTCAGTACGCCGTTGCACCTGCTCCAGCAACTTTCGGGTAGTCTGCTCGAACATTTGGAAGATGCCTGCTCGCAAGCGCTGGCGGATGCGGAAAAACTGCTGGCCAAGTTGGAAAAACAACGTGGCAAGGCCCAGGAGAAACTGCACAACGCACGCCTGAAGTTGCAGGATGCCGCCAAGGCCGGTAAAGCCAAGGCGCAGAACAAGGCGAAGAAAGCCACCGGCGAACTTGAAGCGTTGCTCGACTCGCTCAAAGAGCGCCAGACCCAGACCCGTACTTATATCCAGCAACTCAAGCGTGATGCCCAGGAAAGCCTGAAACTGGCCCAGGGCGTTGGCAAGGTACGCGAGGCTGCCGGCAAGGCCCTCGACCAGCGTGCCGCGGCCACCAAGGCAGCCGCCAAGCCCGTTGCCAAGGTTGCGGCCAAACCCGCCACCGCGAAACCCGCCGCCAAGCCGACCGCCACCCGCACACCGGCCAAGGCCGCTGCAGCCAAACCAGTTGCCAAGAGCACCGTTAAACCGGCTGCCAAGAGTGCCGCCAAACCGGCTGCCAGCAAGGCGCCGGCTAGGGCTGCTGCCGCGACTGCGGCCAAGGGCACCGCCGCCACCCGCGCACCTGCCAAGGCTGCTGCGACCAAACCGGCGGCCAAGGCCGCCAGCAAGCCTGCTGCCAAGGCGCCGGCCAAGGCCAGCGCTGCGAAACCAGCGGCCAAGCCTGCGGCGAAAGCGTCCAGCGCCAAGCCCGTAGCGGCCAAGCCAGCGGCGAAACCGGCTGCGGCCAGGGCCAATGCTGCGAAACCTGCTGCCAAACCCGCTGCAACCCGTTCCACAGCCGCCAAGCCGGCAGCCAAGCCCGGCGCTACCCGCTCGGCGGTTGCCAAGGCAGCGGCCAAGCCTGCCGCGAGCAAACCTGTCGAAAGCAAGCCGGCCGCACCCGCCACCAGCGCCCCGGCGCCAGTGACCAACTCGGCCGCGCCAGCCAGCGCCTCGCCGGCACCGGCCAGCAACCCGGTTCAGTCGCCGTCCACGGCGTCCTGAAGCGCCTCGGCCGCGACGCGCAAGCGATGCAGCGCGTCGTGGCCGCGGGCCTGGTCCGGCGCCAGCCAGGCCAGCCAATCGTCCGTGGGCCCGTCTGGGCCTGCGGGCCATGCCCTTGCCTGCTCCTGCAGGCGCGCCAGCAAGGTGCGCTCCGCCTCCAGTTCCAGTCCCTTGACCTGCTCACGCAGCACCGCCAGGTGCGCATCGTCCTGGGCATCGGCACGCCATTGCTGGCGTAGGACGCGCAGCGGGGCGACCACTTGCCGCTGCCAGGGTTCGGCAAGGCTCCGGAGTGCGTGTACGCGCTCGGCATCGGGTTGGACGTTACCGGCCTGCAGCCAGGTACCGCACAGCAGCAGGCAGACATCGCCGCCCAGCGCCTGCAGCTCCAGGCAGGCGGCTTCGACGCCGGGTTGCCCATAAAGCGCCAAGGCATGGCGCCACAAATCGGTATGCATGTTCGCCTCGCGCCGACGATCAAGTGGCCTGTGTGGTTGCAGGGGAAGCTGATAGACTCCGCGACCATCATGATCAGACTATCGAACCTCACTTTACAGCGTGGTCCGCAGCGCTTGCTAGAAGGCGCCGAGATGACCCTGCACCCCGGTCACAAGGCCGGCCTGATCGGCGCCAACGGTGCCGGTAAATCCAGCCTGTTCGCCCTGCTGCGCGGCGAGCTCTCGCCCGATGCCGGCGACTGCCAGCTCCCCAGCGATTGGCGCATCGCCCACATGCGTCAGGAGGTCGACACCCTCGATCGCCTGGCGGTGGACTATGTGCTCGACGGCGACGTGCGCCTGCGCCAGGTCCAGGCCGAGCTGGCAGCCGCCGAGTCGGCCCACGACGGCACCGCCCTGGCGCGCCTGCACAGCGAGCTGGAGAGCGCCGACGGCTATACCGCCGACGCCCGTGCGCGCAAGCTGCTGGCCGGCCTGGGGTTCACCGCCGAGCAGATGAACCGCCGTGTCGGCGATTTCTCCGGTGGCTGGCGCATGCGCCTGAACCTGGCGCAGGCGCTGATGTGCCCATCTGACCTGCTGCTGCTCGACGAGCCGACCAACCACCTGGACCTGGATGCCATCCTCTGGCTGGAAGACTGGCTCAAGGGCTACCCAGGCACACTGTTGCTGATCTCCCACGACCGCGACTTCCTCGATGCTGTGGTCGACCATGTGCTGCACGTCGAGCAACGCAAGCTCAACCTCTACCGCGGCGGCTACACCGCTTTCGAGCGCACCCGTGCCGAGCGCCTGGCGCAGCAGCAACAGGCCTACGAGAAGCAGCAGGCCCGCCGTGCGCACATGGAGAAATACATCGCCCGCTTCCGCGCCCAGGCCACCAAGGCCCGTCAGGCACAGAGCCGGATCAAGGCGCTGGAACGCATGGAGGAGCTGTCGGCGGCCCATGTGGATTCGCCGTTCGACTTCGTCTTTCGCGAGTCGCAGAAAATCTCCAATCCGTTGCTCGACCTGTCCGAGGGCCGCCTCGGTTATGGCGACAAGGTGATCCTGGAGAAGGTCAAGCTGCAGCTGGCGCCGGGTGCACGCATCGGCCTGCTCGGCCCCAACGGCGCCGGCAAGTCGACCCTGATCAAGAACCTCGCCGGTGAGCTGGAGCCGCTGGGCGGGCGTCTGGTACGTGGCGAGAACCTGGCCGTGGGCTACTTCGCCCAGCACCAGCTCGACGCCCTCGACGACAAGGCCAGCCCGCTGCTGCACCTGCAGCGCATCGCCCCGACCGAGCGCGAGCAGACCCTGCGCGACTTCCTCGGTGGCTTCGACTTCCATGGCGACCGGGTCGACGAGCCGGTGGTCAACTTCTCCGGTGGCGAGAAGGCGCGCCTGGCCCTGGCGCTGATCGCCTGGGAGCGGCCGAACCTGCTGCTGCTCGACGAACCGACCAACCACCTGGATCTGGAGATGCGCCTGGCCCTGACCATGGCCTTGCAGGAGTTCAGTGGAGCGGTGGTGGTAGTGTCCCACGACCGTCACCTGCTCAAGAGCACCACCAACGACTTCCTGCTGGTGGCCGACGGCAAGGTCCAGGCCTTCGATGGCGACCTGGACGACTACAGCCGCTGGCTGATCGATTACCGTCAGCGCAGTGCGCCCGCCAGCAATGCCCCAGCCAACCCGGACAAGACCGACAAGAAAGCCCAGCGCCAGGCTGCTGCAGCCCTGCGCCAGCAACTGGCGCCGCACAAGCGTGCCGCCGAGAAGCTGGAGGCCGAACTGGGCCAGGTTCACGCCCAACTGGCCGGGATCGAGGCCGCCCTGGGCGACGCGGGCCTCTACGAGGCTGCGCGCAAGGACGAGTTGCGCGACCTGCTGGCGCGCCAGAGCACGCTCAAGCAGCGTGAGGGCGAGCTGGAGGAGGCCTGGATGGAGGCGTTGGAGACGCTCGAAAGCATGCAGGCCGAGCTGGAGGCGCTGTCCTGATGGAGGCGCTGCGCACGCTACTGCCGGGCCAATGGATGGAGCCGTTCTGGCTGGGGCTGCAGATCCTGCTGATCCTGGTGGCTGCATTCGTCCTGCAACGCATCGTCGCCCGCGGCCTGAGCCGCCTGGGCGATCGCTACCCGTTGCCGCCGGAGCTGCTGGTGCCGGTGCGCGGCAGCCTGCGCTGGTTGATCATGGGCAGCGCACTGTTGTTCGTGTTGGAGCGCCTGGGTGTCTCGGCCACGGTGCTGTGGACCGCCCTGTCGGGCTTCGTCGCGGTGGCGGCGGTGGCCTTCTTCGCCATCTGGAGCGTATTGTCCAACCTGCTCTGCGCGGTGTTGATCTTCACCGTGGGGCCGTTTCGCATCGGCGATGTGGTCGAGCTGGTCGACACCCTCGACAAGCCCGGTGTGAAGGGGCGGGTGATCGCCATCAACCTGCTCTATACCACCTTGCTGGAAGTGCCGGAGGCGGGTGGGGCGCTGGTGCAGGTGCCCAACAGCCAGTTCTTCCAGAAGGCCGTGCGGCGTTGGCGCGGTACCGAAGTGCCGGTGCTGGCCCAGGACACGACAGGCGAGGCCGATTGAGCGGCAGCTGAAAAATCGCTGGTGAAAATTTCACCAACACCGTAGCTTAACGTTTTGCAACATGTTCGAACGAGGTGTGCGATGTCGATGGAAACCTGGTTGGCCTTCTTTGCCGCGTGCTGGGTGATCAGCCTGTCGCTGGGTGCCGGGGCCATCGCCTCGATGTCCAGTGGGCTGCAGTACGGTTTCTGGCGTGGTTACTGGAACGCCCTGGGCCTGCAACTGGGCCTGATCGTGCAGATCGCCATCATCGCCGCCGGTGTCGGCGCGATCCTCGCCGCCTCGGCCACCGCGTTCCAGATCATCAAATGGTTCGGTGTCGCCTACCTGGTGTACCTGGCGTACCGGCAATGGCGCGCGTTGCCCATGGACATGGACGATTCGTCGGGCGTGCGCCCGATCGGCAAGCCGTTGAGCCTGGTGTTCCGCGGTTTCCTGGTCAATGTCAGCAATCCCAAGGCGCTGGTGTTCATGCTCGCGGTGCTGCCGCAGTTCATCAATCCGCATGCCCCGCTGCTGCCCCAGTACCTGGCGATCACCCTCACCATGATCAGCGTCGACATGCTGGTGATGGCCGGCTACACCGGGCTGGCGGCCCGGGTGCTGCGGATGCTGCGCACGCCCAGGCAGCAGAAGCGTTTGAACCGGACCTTTGCCGGGCTGTTCATCGGCGCGGCGACCTTCCTGGCCACCCTGCGTCGCGCGCCGGTCTAGGCCAGCAGTTGAGTGGCCCCGCTAGCGCTGCTTGTCGACCAATCCCTTGAGCAGGTCCACCGGTAACGGAAAGACGATGGTCGAGCTCTTGTCTCCGGCGATCGAGCCCAGGGTCTGCATGTAGCGCAGTTGCATGGCCCCCGGTTCCTTGCCGAGCATCTGTGCGGCCTGCATAAGTTTCTCCGACGCCTGCAACTCACCCTCGGCGTGGATCACCTTGGCCCGCCGCTCGCGTTCGGCCTCGGCCTGGCGGGCGATGGCGCGGACCATCGACTCGTTGAGGTCGACATGCTTGATCTCGACGTTGGCCACCTTGATGCCCCAGGCATCGGTCTGGGCGTCCAGCACCTGGCGAACGTCCGAGTTGAGCTGCTCGCGCTCGGCCAGCAGCTCGTCCAGCTCATGCTTGCCGAGCACGGCGCGCAGGGTGGTCTGGGCCAGCTGGCTGGTGGCGGTGAGGAAATCCTCGACCTGGATGATCGCCTTCTGCGGGTCGAGCACGCGAAAGTACACCACGGCGTTGACCTTGACCGAGACGTTGTCACGGGTGATCACGTCCTGGGGCGGTACGTCGAGCACCACGGTGCGCAAGTCGACCCGGACCATCTGCTGGATCCCCGGGATCAGGATGATCAACCCTGGCCCCTTGACCTGCCAGAAGCGCCCCAGCTGGAACACTACGCCACGCTCGTACTCGCGCAGGATGCGCAGTGCCGACACCAACAGCACGCCAAGCAATGCCAGCAAGGCGCCGAAACCGAACTGAACGAACATCTTCACTCTCCTTGCGCCGCGGGCGCGGTGGCACTGACCTCCAACATCACGCCATGGCGGGCGATTACCCGCACATGCTGCCCAGGCTGCAATGGGGTCGCGCATTGAACTTGCCATTGTTCGCCCTGGGCCTGCACCGAGCCGCAGAACGGGTTGTCCGCCATCACTTGGGTCACCGTGACCAGGCTGCCGACCAGGCCGGCATCGCCGCTGACCAGGGCCCGCTGTCGCGCCTTGAGGGCCATGCCCAGCACACCGCCCAGGAGCACCGCCGAGAGCACTGCCAGGCTGACGATCAAGCCCAGAGGGATACCGAAGCCGGGCGCTTCGGTATCCATCAGGATCACCGCGCCGACCACGAAGGCTACGATGCCACCGAAGCCGACCACGCCGAAGCTGGGCAGGAACGCTTCGGCGATCATGAACGCCAAGCCGAGCAGGATCAGCGCCACGCCGGCATAGCTGACCGGTAGCAACTGCAGGGCGTACAAGGCCAGCAACAGGCAGATACCGCCGACCACGCCGCCAACCCCGGAGCCGGGGTTCATGAACTCGAACAGCAGGCCATAGACGCCGATCATGATCAGGATCAGTGCCACGCTAGGGTTGGTGATCACCGCCAGCAGGCGGGTGCGCCAGTCTGGCGGATGCTCGAGCACCAGGGCGCCGGCGGTCTGCAACTGACGGGGTTGGCCGGCGACCTCCAGGGTCTTGCCGTCCAGCTGGCGTAGCAGGTCGGGCAGGTCGTTGGCCACCAAGTCGACGACCTTGAGGCGCAGGGCCTCGTTGGCCGGCAGGCTGACCGCCTCGCGCACGGCCTTCTCGGCCCAGTCGGCGTTGCGTCCGCGCAACTGCGCCAGGCCGCGGATGTAGGCGGCGGCATCGTTGACCTGCTTGCGTGTGAGGGCGTCCTGGCCCTCGGGGGCGGAGGCCTTCTCGTCCTTGTCCTTGGAGGCGGGCGAGGAGGGCGGGCCGGGGGCGCCGACCTGCACCGGCGTGGCCGCGCCCAGGTTGGTCCCCGGCGCCATGGCTGCCACGTGACTGGCATACAGGATATAGGTCCCGGCGCTGGCGGCCCGGGCGCCGCTGGGGGCGACGAAGCTGGCCACCGGTACGGGGCTGGCGATGATCGCCTTGATGATCTGGCGCATGGAGCTGTCCAGCCCACCGGGGGTGTCCAGGCGGATCACCACCAACTGCGCGCCTTGCTCCTGTGCCTGCTCCAGACCGCGTACCAGGTAGTCCGCACTGGCCGGGCCGATGGCATCGTCGATGCCCAGCACCCACACGCTACCGCCTGGTGCGGCCTGGCCTCCCGGGGCCGCGCCGAGCATCAGTAACAGCAGCAGGCAGTACCAGCAGCGAGCGATCACCTGTCGTCACCTCGTCGGACCTGTCCCCGAAGTTTAGTCGTGCTCGCCGGACCAGGGCCTAAACTTCAGGTTGGGGGCTAAACCGGAGGTGCATCATGCGTATGGCCAAGACCCTGCAGCAGCGCCTGGACCAGGCCAACTGCGACTACGACATCATTTCCCATCCACACTCGGCCACGAGCCTGGAGTCGGCACGCACTGCCGGCGTACCCGCCGAACGGGTCGCCAAGTCGGTGATGCTCGACGACCGTCATGGCAACTACCTCATGGCCGTGCTGCCGGCCAACCGGCACCTGGACATGAGCAAGGTGCGCATGACCGGCGCCTGGCAACTGACCCGCGAGAGTGGCCTGCCGACGCTGTTCGGCGACTGCGAGCGCGGCGCCATCCCGGCGCTCGGCGATGCCTATGACGTGAAGATGTTGCTCGACCCGAGCCTTACCCGCCAGGGCGATGTCTACCTGGAGGCAGGTGATCACGATCACTTGATCCACATGAGCATGGAGCAATACCTGAAGCTGGTTCCGCACGCCGAAGTGCGCGAACTGTGCTGATGACGTTCAAGCCAATGCCGGGCCGGCGTCGTGGACGACCCGCCCGGCCCGAGGAGGAATCATGGAAGCACCGATCCATCCATTTTCCGAGCTGTTCAAGCAATTGGGCCTGGCGGACGATGCCGAGAGCATCGACAAGTTCATCACCACGCACTCGCCGTTGAAGAACGAGATCAAGCTGGTGGATGCGCCGTTCTGGAGCGACGCCCAGCGTGCCTTTCTCAAGGAGAGCGTGATAGACGATGCCGATTGGGCGGTGCCCTTCGATCAACTCAACGAAGCGTTGCGCCGCCCCCGCAAATAAAGCGCCGAGCGGCACCTGTTGAGTGATTTGGCCGTTGCTATGCTCAGGAAAAACAAAAAGGGGATAGCGCGATGAAAGATCCCTACGCACCAGGATTCTGGTGCACCGTGACGATCCTGGGCACCCTGACGGCGGGTTACTTCTACGGTATCCGGCACGTCCACCACATGGACCAGGCCGTGCAGTTCCTGTATGCCGCCGCCGCGGTCACCGCGGCGGTGGCGCTCTGCGCCCTGGCCTGGATCGCCTGGCAGCAACTGCACCTGAACAAGCGCGAAGTGAGCCAGGGGCGAACGTTGCTGAGCATCTGGAACACCAAGGTGGCCCTGCGCCGGGTCGAGACCGTATTCGATCGTTATTTCTGGGGCAGCTACTGGCATTCGGGGAGGACCTTCGAGGAGGTCATGGGCGAGCTCAAGGGCACGCCGCTGGAGCAGAGCCTGGATGCCCTCAAGCGTCAGTGTCGGGAGCTGGACCGGGAGGTCCACGATCCTCATCACCGCTGGCTGGCCAATGCCCGTGACCTTTCCAGCGTGGCCACGGCCATGGCTCGCGAGCGCTATCAGCTCGACCTGTGCGACCCACGGGGCAGCGATGGGGGCAATACCGCAGTGCTCAACCGCGACCTGGAAGTGCTGGTGTACACCTGGTCGGCGCGCCTGCGCAGCTTCGACCATCAGCTGGACGAACTGGAGCGCGCCTACCACTGATCACTCGCCGCGGATGTACTGCTCCAGCTGCAGGATGAGGTTGGCCTGTTCGGCGATGGTTTCCTTGACCAGGTCGCCGATCGACAGCAGGCCGAGCAGTTCGCCGTTGCTCACCACCGGCAGGTGGCGCAGGTGGCGGTTGGTCATCAGGTTCATGCAGTACTCCAGGTTCTGCTTGGGTTCGACTGTGACCACCGGCGCACTCATGATCTCGCGCACGGGCGTCGCCGCCGACGAGCGGCCCTTGAGCACCAGTTTGCGGGCGTAGTCGCGTTCGCTGACGATACCCATCACCTGGCCGTTCTCCACCACCGGCAGTGCACCGACGTTCTTTTCCGCCAGCAACTTCAGGGCGTCGAGCACCGAGTCGTCAGGCCCTATGGTGTAGACGGTCTGATGCTGAGACTTGGTCTTGAGGATTTCTTCGACGTTCTTCATACGGGCCTCTGCGGGTGGAAAAGCGATGTGTCGGCAGTAAATAAAGCATCCTGCACGGCGTCCTGCACGGCAATGCGGAAAACGGCATGGACTTGATTGAAAAACGTCATTGGCGGGGGCTGGGGGCTTCGTGGGCAGTTGGGCGGTATTGGGCTGCCTTGCAGCCCATCGCCCAAATGGCGCGTACCGAAGGCTCAGAGCTCTGGCATCTGCCCGATCCGCGCCACCATCTCGCTGACGATCTGCAGGTCCAGCATGAACTGCTCCACGGTCTTGAACTCGTTGTCGTTGTGCCCGGTGTACTTCACGTTGGGCATGGCCAGGCCGAACTGCACGCCATTGGGCAGGTCATGCACCGAGGTGGCGCCGGCGGAGGCGCCGAACTCATGGGGCAGGCCGAGGTTCTCGCTGGCCACGGCGAGCAAGGCCTTGACCCATTCGCCTTCGGGGTTGCGGTACATCGGCTCGTCGAGGCTGTACTCGAACGCTACCGAGGTGTGGCTGCCGCGGGCCCAGGTCCCGAGCTTGTCGGCCAGCTCATCCTTGATCGTGGCAATCGCCTTGCCTTTTGGAATGCGCAGGTTCACCGCCAGCTTGAGGGCCTTCTGATCGAGCCCGACGTAGGTTAGCGAAGCGGTCAGTGGGCCCATGAACTTGTCCTCGAAGTCCACGCCAAGCTTCTTGCCGAAGTAGTCCAGCCCCCAGTTATCGGCCGCATAGCGCGCGGCATCGGTGATGTGGTTGTGCTTGAGCGGTACCTGGTCGCCCAGGCCGTTGAGGAAGTCGAGCATCCGGGCCACGGGGTTGATCCCCGATTCGGGCTCCGAAGAGTGGGCCGAGACCCCGGTCACCGTCAGCACCACTTCCTTGCCGGCTACCTTGGCATCGAGGATGAAATCGCCGCCGTTGCGCTTGACGTAGTCGGCACCGGCCTTCTGCAGGTCTGCGGCCAGGGCGGTGGGATTGTCGCCACGCAGGGTCGCCACCGAGGTGGTGGGGATCTGGTTGGTGGCCAGCCCGCCCGTCAGGTGGATGATTTCCGCCCCCTTGCCGGTGGCGGGGCGCCGGCGGAAGCTGGCCATCACGGTGCCGTAGCCTTTCTCGGCGATCACCACCGGGTAGCCGCCATCCAGCGCCAGGTTGTAGGTGGGCGTGGGGTTGCGGGCGAAGTAGTAGGGGATCGCATCGCCGCTGGTTTCCTCGGTGGTGTCCACCAACAGCTTGAATTGACGGGCCAGGGGCAGTTTTTCGTCCTTGGCCACCTTCAGCGCATACAGCGCCACGACGATGCCGTTCTTGTCGTCCTCGGTGCCGCGGCCATACATGCGATCGCCCACCAGGGTGACCTTGAACGGGTCCAGGCGGGTGCCGTCCTCGAGCTTCCAGTTGTCCGGGTTCACCGGTACTACATCGGCATGGGCGTGGATGCCGACCACTTCCTTGGCGTCGTCACCCAGGGTGATCTCGTAGACCCGGTTGTCGATGTTGCGAAAGTGCAGGCCGAAACCCTCGGCCAGCGCCTTGATCTTGTCGGCGATCTTCAGGAACTCGGGGTTCTCGTGCTGCGGCACGCCCTCGACCTGGAAGGTCGGGATGGCCACCAGCTCACGCAGGGTCTCGGTCGCGGCCTTGCCGTACTTGATGCGGGTGTAGAGGCCGAGCAAGCGGTGGATCTCGTTCTGTTGCTCGGCACCCAGCGGCTTGTTGGCCAGGTACGCCTTGAGGGTTTCAGCCAGGTTGTCGGCCTTGGCCAGTTCGCTGCTGGCAAGCTGGCCGAGGAACCGGCGGAAATCCGCCGGGTCGCTGTTATCGTAGGCCTTGAGGATCGCGGCGGACTGCTGCGGGGTGAGGTTGGCCTGGGCCTGGTTGGCGAACAAGCCCAGGCTGGCCAGCAGCAGGGTCGCGGCGGTGAGTTTTTTCAGGTACATGGGCGAGCGCATTCCTTTGCTGAGCGTTGGAAGGGAGGTACCCGTTTGTAGGAAACGGGAAGACGCTCACGCTAACACCAATGGCCTGCGGTACGGGAGTGCCAAGCGTGCGATGTCGCACAAACGAAAAAGCCCCGGGAAGGTTCCCAGGGCTTTTCAGGTATGGCGCACTCGGCGGGATTCGAACCCACGACCCCTGCCTTCGGAGGGCAGTACTCTATCCAGCTGAGCTACGAGTGCAACGGGGCGCAATGATACCCATCTGCGTCGATGACGTCCATCGCCTTGATTCAGGGTGATTTTCCAGGGTCTCGGGCAGCGATGGGCGTGCCTTGGGGCCCGTGCTTGTGAATAACCATATTCAATATCGGTATTTCCCCGGGGGCTCTTATGCTCGCTACTCTCTGGTCACAACTTGTTATAACAAGTCAGTCCATAGCGAAGAGATCCCATGGCCGAACTGCTCCCCCTCTCCCCGGTACCGCTCTACACCCAGCTCAAGGAACTGCTGCGCGGGCGAATCCTCGACGGCACCTACCCGCCGCACAGCCGCATGCCTTCGGAAAACGAGCTGGGCAAGGCCTTCGACGTCAGCCGCATCACCGTGCGCCAGGCGCTGGGCGACCTGCAGAAGGAGGGGCTGATCTTCAAGATCCACGGCAAGGGCACCTTCGTCGCCAAGCCCAAGGCGTTCCAGAACGTCACCACCCTGCAAGGCCTGGCCGAGTCCATGACCCAGATGGGCTACGAGGTGCTCAACCGTCTGCGCAGCCTGCGCCATGTGCCAGCCAACGCGCTGGTGGCGGCGCGCTTGCAGGTGGAGGAGGGCAGCCTGGTCACCGAGATCCGCCGGGTACGCCTGATCAACCGCGAGCCGGTGTCGCTCGAGCTGACCTGGCTGCCCAAGGCCATCGGCGAAAAACTGGAAAAGACCGACCTGGCCACCCGTGACATCTTCCTGGTGCTGGAGAACGACTGCGGCATCGCCCTGGGCCACGCCGACCTGGCCATCGATGCGGTGCTGGCCGACAGCGACCTGACCCAGGCGCTGGAGGTGGAGGAGGGCTCGCCGATCATGCGCATCGAGCGCCTGACCCACGCCGCCGACGGCACGCCGCTGGACTTCGAGCACCTCTACTACCGCGGCGATGCCTTCCAGTATCGCCTGCGCATCGACCGTCAGAAGGGACCCAAGCCATGAGCATCGACACCCAGGACTACGACATCGTCGTGATCGGCGGCGGCACCGCCGGCCCCATGGCCGCCATCAAGGCCAAGGAGCAGGACAAGACCCTGCGCGTGCTGTTGCTGGACAAGGCCAACGTCAAGCGCAGTGGCGCCATCAGCATGGGCATGGACGGCCTGAACAACGCCATCATTCCCGGCCACGCCACCGCCGAGCAGTACACCAAGGAAATCACCGTGGCCAACGACGGCATCGTCAACCAGGCCACGGTGCATGCCTATGCCACCCATAGCTTCGAGACCCTCTCGCAGCTCGACCGCTGGGGCGTGAAGTTCGAGAAGGACGAGACGGGCGACTACGCGGTGAAAAAGGTCCACCACATGGGCGCCTACGTGCTGCCCATGCCCGAAGGGCACGACATCAAGAAGGTGCTGTACCGCCAGCTCAAGCGTGCCCGGGTAGACATCAGCAACCGCATGGTCTGCACCCGCCTGCTGCTGGACGCCGAAGGCGCTGCTGCCGGGGTCATGGGCTTCGACTGCCGCAGCGGCGAGTTCCGGGTGATCCGTGCCAAGGCGGTGATCCTCGCCTGCGGCGCCGCCGGCCGCCTGGGCCTGCCGTCCTCCGGGTACCTGATGGGCACCTACGAGAACCCGACCAACGCCGGTGATGGCTATGCCATGGCCTACCACGCCGGAGCCGAGCTGGCCAACCTGGAGTGCTTCCAGATCAACCCACTGATCAAGGACTACAACGGCCCGGCCTGCGCCTACGTCACCGGCCCCCTCGGTGGCTACACCGCCAACAGCAAGGGCGAGCGCTTCATCGAGTGCGACTACTGGAGCGGGCAGATGATGTGGGAGTTCCACCAGGAACTCGAAGGCGGCAACGGCCCGGTGTTCCTCAAGCTCGACCACTTGGCCGAGGAGACCATCCAGACCATCGAGCAGATCCTGCATGGCAACGAGCGCCCCAGCCGTGGCCAGTTCCACGCCGGCCGTGGCACTGACTATCGCCAGCAAATGGTCGAGATGCACATCTCCGAGATCGGCTTCTGCTCCGGGCATTCGGCCTCGGGGGTGTGGGTCAACGAGAAGGCCGAGACCAGCGTCAGCGGGCTCTACGCCGCCGGCGACATGGCCGCCGTGCCGCACAACTACATGCTCGGCGCCTTCACCTATGGCTGGTTCGCCGGCGTCAACGCGGCGCAGTACGTGGCCGGTCGTGCATTGGCCGCAGTGGACCAGGCCCAGGTCGAACGCGAGCAGGCGCGGGTGTTCGCCCCGCTGCATCGCGAGCATGGCCTGCCGCCGGCACAGGTCGAGTACAAACTGCGGCGCATGGTCAATGACTACCTGCAACCGCCGAAGGTGACGAAGAAGATGGAAATCGGCCTGGCGCGCTTCGCCGAGATCGAGCAGGACCTGGCGCAGATGAAAGCGAGCAACCCGCACGAGCTGATGCGTGCCATGGAGGTCACGGTGATCCGTGACTGCGCCGAGATGGCGGCCCGGGCATCGCTGTTTCGCGAGGAGAGCCGCTGGGGGTTGTACCACCACCGGGTCGATTTCCCCGAGCGCAATGACCGTGAGTGGTTCTGCCATTGCCATCTGAAGAAGGACGAACAGGGGCGGATGACCAGCTTCAAGAAAGCGGTCGAGCCGTACCTGGTGGCCCTGGATGCCGAGGAGCAGACCGCGTACGAGCGATTGAGGGTCAAGGCTGACGCTGCCTAGACACTGCCCTTTGGGGCCGCTTCGCGCCCCATCGCCGGCAAGCCGGCTCCCACAGAGTCCGCTGCATGGCACAGATTTGTGAGCTCCACTGGCCCCCTGTGGGAGCCGGCTTGCCGGCGATGGGCTGCAAGGCAGCCCCACTGGATCACCGAAGAACTCAGAAACGAGAGCCAAAGGCTCCAAGGACTCCGTGACATGCCCTATCGTCCCCAGGACATCTTTTTCCGCAGCAGCGCCCCGGTGACCATCGACGAAGACAAGTGCATCGCCGAGAAGGGCTGCACCGTCTGCGTCGATGTCTGCCCCATGGACCTGCTGGCCATCGACCCGGCCACGCAGAAGGCCTACATGGCCTTCGACGAATGCTGGTACTGCATGCCTTGCGAGAAAGACTGCCCGACTGGCGCGGTGAAGGTCGACATTCCCTACCTGCTGCGCTGAAACGAACCCTTAGCCTCACGCCATCCGGCCAAACCACCGGACGCCCATCTGCAAAGCCCCCTCGTTTCCCACCACCCCGCCTGGTGGCGGAGACGACTCCAATGACTCAAACGATTCGAGGGGAAACACCCATGCGCCTTGTTGCAACCGTGGCCGGCCTCGCGCTGGCGATCGTTGGCCTGAACGCCAATGCCCAGACCATCCGTGTGGCCATCGGCACACAGGACACCACCATCAACTGCGCCACCGGCGGCCTGCTGATCCGCGAGCTGGGCCTGCTGGAGAAGTACCTGCCCCATGACGGCAAGTACAAGGATGCGAAGTACCAGATCGAATGGAAGAACTTCACCAGCGGCGCGCCGCTGACCAACGAGATGGTCGCCGGCAAGCTCGACTTCGGCGCCATGGCCGACTTCCCAGGCTCGTTCAACGGTGTCGCCCACCTCGATGCCGGCAAGCGCAGCCTGTTCATCAGCGTGCTGTCCGGCAGCGTGCAGGGCAGCGGCAACGGCATCGTGGTGCCGGCCGCGTCCGCCGTGCAGTCGTTGGCCGAGCTCAAGGGCAAGACCATCTCCGTGCCCTTCGCCTCCACCGCCCACGGCATGCTGCTGCGGGCCATCGCCGCCCAGGGCTGGGACCCGCAGAAGGACGTGCGGATCATTGCCCAGGCGCCGGAAATCGCCGGCTCCGCCCTGCGCAGCAACCGTATCGAGGCCCACGCCGACTTCGTACCGTTCGCCGAGCTGTTCCCCAACCGTGGCTTCGCCCGCAAGATCTACGATGGTTCCCAGGCCAACGCGCCGACGCTGCATGGTGCCCTGGTGGATGCCGACTATGCGCAGAAGTACCCCGAAGTGGTCACCGCCTACCTGCGAGCGAGCCTCGAAGCCGACCGCCTGATCGCCGCCGAGCCGGAAAAGTACAGCGAGCTGATCGAGAAAGTCACCGGCATCGAGGCTGAGGTCAACTACCTGTTCCACGGCCCGCTCGGCCTGCAAACCCGCGACCTGACCTGGAAACCGGAATACCGCCAGGCCGTGGCGACCTCCATCGATACCCTCAAGTTGCTGAAGAAGACCGACCGTGGTCTGGACACCGACAGGTTCATCGACGACAGGTATATCCGTGCCGCCTTCGCGCAAGCCGGACTCGACTATGACAAGGCCCTGCACAACTACGACCCGCTGCCGTTGCAGGCCACGGATGCGCTGACCGGCAAGCCGATCACCGACTTCAGCCGCCTGGCGCAGATTTGGGTGCGCGGCGAGGATAAGGTCCGCCACTATGCCTCGCCCGAAGCCGCGCTCAGCGCCCTGGCGCAGCTGGAGCAAGCGGGCAAGGACATCCGCGCTATCTACGCCCAGGCCGCCGACAGCGGCATCAAGTTGCTCGCCAACCAAGCTTGGTTCGTACGCAACGCCAAGGGTGAGCTGGCCGCCTTCCTGCTGAAGGAGCAGGCGCAGCGCTATGCCCAGGCGCACGGTGGCGAGGCACTGGACTTCGTCAGCGCCAACCAGAAGCTGCTTGCCCAGCGCTGACCGGGAGACACCCTCATGAGCCGCGATCTCAAGCGCTGGCCCCTGCGCCTGGCTTCCCTGCTGGCCTGCCTGCTGTTCTGGCACCTGGCCGCCAGGCTGAAGCTGGACCTGGGGCTGTTCACCTTCACCTACGTGCCCACGCCACGGGCCGTGCTCGACGCCGCTTGGCAGTTGCTGGCCTCCAGTGCCTTGCTGGCACACCTGGGCAGCAGCCTGTCGCGGGTCTTCGCCGGGTACCTGGTCGCCGCCGTGCTGGGGGTGACGTTGGGCCTGCTGATCGGCCGCTCGAAATGGGCCGAGGACACCTTGCTGCCGCCTCTGGAAGTGCTGCGGCCGATCCCGGCGGTGGCCTGGATCCCGCTGGCGATCCTGATGTTCCCGTCCTCGGAACTGTCGATGGTGTTCATCACCTTCACCGGGGCGCTGTTTCCGGTATTGCTCAACACCGTGCATGGTGTCGAGGCGATCGACCCGCGCCTGGTGGCCTCGGCGCGCAGCCTGGGCGCCAGCCGCTACGCGATACTGCGCGAGGTGGTCCTGCCAGGGGCGCTGCCGAGCATCGTCACTGGGTTGGCCATCGGCATGGGCACCTCGTGGTTTTGCCTGGTGACCGCCGAGATGATCTCCGGGCAGTTCGGCATCGGCTACTACACCTGGGAGTCCTACACCCTGCAGAACTACCCGGACATCATCGTCGGCATGTTGCTGATCGGTGTGCTGGGCATGGGCAGCAGCGCACTGGTCAAGCGCCTGGGCGCGCTGGCCACGCCTTGGTGCCGGGCACGGAGGGGCGCATGATGGGCAGCTATCGACAGGCGCCGGAGCCCGGGCGCATCGAGGCACGTGGGCTGTCCATCCGCCTGGGGCAGGGCAGCGAGGCGTTCGAAGCGGTACAGGCGCTGGACCTGGCCATTGCCCCTGGCGAGTTCGTCTGCATCCTCGGGCCATCCGGCTGCGGCAAATCGACCTTGCTGGGCGCCCTGGCCGGGCACCTGGCGCCCAGCTCCGGCCAGTTGCGGGTGGATGGCCAGGCCATCGACGGGCCTTCGCCCCAGCGCGGCATGGTGTTCCAGCACCATACCCTGCTGCCCTGGCGCAGCGTGCTCGACAACGTCGCCTTCGGCCTGAAGATGCAAGGTTTGGGCAAGGCCGAACGGCACCGCCAGGCGGGTGAAATGCTGCGCCTGGTGGGCCTGGCCGACTTCGCCGGGCGCTGGCCCAACCAGCTTTCCGGCGGCATGCAGCAGCGTGCCGAGATCGCCCGGGTGCTCATCAACCGGCCGCGCCTGCTGCTGATGGACGAGCCCTTCGGCGCCCTCGATGCCCAGACCCGCTCGCGCATGCAGGCGTTGCTCCTGGACATCTGGGCGCGCATCCGTACCACCGTGGTGTTCGTTACCCATGACATCGACGAGGCGCTGTTCCTCGCCGACCGTCTGCTGGTCATGAGCCCGCGCCCCGGGCGCATCATCGAGGACCTGCGCCTGGACTTCGCCCGTCCGCGCCAGGCTGGCTTGCTGACCAGCCCGGCCTTCACCCACCTCAAGCGCCATTGCCTGGCCCTGCTGCGACATGAAGAAGGCCGCGAACTGCCGCGTCTGACGCCGCTGGGCCTGCCCGATGCCGACCACCCACCGCTGCGGATAGCCCTATGACCGAACGTACCACCGACAACCCCGACATCCTCGAACTGCTGCCACGCCTGGCCGATGCCGACGCAGGCGTGCGGCGCATCGCCCTGATCGCCCTGGCCGACCTGGAAGACCCGGACGGCCTGCCCTGGTTGACCGACGCCGTGCTGGTCGACGCCGATGCCACGGTGCGGGCCGAGGCCGCGCGCTTGCTGGAGGCCTGGGAAGAGCCCGAGGTGGTCCAGGCGTTGTGCGCCGCCCTGGCTGATGCTGACGAAGCGGTGCGCCTGGCGGCGGCCCAGAGCCTGAGCGAACTCAAGTCGCTGGAAGCCGGGCCGCTCATCCTGCCGTGGGTGGGCCATGCCGATGCCTTCGTCCGCGCCAGTGCCTTGCGTGCCCTGCGCGAGCTGCGCCTGGAGGATGCCGCCGGGCCAGCGCTGCTGGCGCTCGCCGACGCCGACGCCTCGGTGCGCCGTGAGGCGGTGGGTATCCTCGGTTGGCTCAAGCACGTGCCCGCCTTGCCGGCATTGGCCCGTTTGGCGGAGGAAGAAGCGGACACCGAGGTCCGCCGTGCAGCGATCGGCGCCTTGGGGCTGGCCCGTGATGCCAGTGTTCTGCCGGCCCTGGTCGCAGCCCTGCGCGACGACGCCTGGCAGGTACGCGAAGAGGCCGCCACGACCTTGGGCAAGGTGGGCGTGGGCGATGCGGGGGCGGCGTTGGTCGCGGCGCTGGACGACAGCTACTGGCAGGTGCGCCTGCGGGCGGCCCGCTCGCTGGGGCGCCTGCGCCATGGCCAGGCCTTGGATGCGCTGGCCACCTTGCTCGGCCATAGGATCGCCAACCTGCGCAAGGAAGCGGCGCTGGCCCTGGGCGAGCTGGGCAGGGCCCAGGCCCTGCCGGCATTGCAGGCAGCCGAGGCAGACAGCGACCCGGAAGTGCGCAAGGCTGTGCGCATCGCCCTGGCGCAGTTGCAAGGGGCGGCCTGATGGACGCTCCCAGCGCCCTGCGCAACCAGCGTGGTGCGAGGCAGTTGAGCGTGCAATGGCGCGATGCTGAGCAGGTGATCAGCCATGTCCGACTGCGCGGTGCCTGCCCCTGCTCGTGGTGCCGGGCGACGAAGCTGCGCGGGGGGATCGCCCTGGTGCGCGACGATGTGCGCCTGGAGCGCATCGCGCCACATGGCTATGGCGTCCAATTGGTGTTCAGCGACGGGCACGACAAGGGCATCTATCCCTGGGCGTACCTGCGCGAACTGGGGGGCGCAGCCCTCTCGGCACAGGACGCGCCGAGCGGGTAGGAAAGTGTTAACGCCTTGCAGGGAGAGCGTGTGCGCCTAATCGAGGATCCTTCTTGACCAAGGATCTTCACATGGCAATCGATAGTGAACACTACGCACGCAGCCTGGCCTCCCTGGGCGATGCGCGAGCGGTGATGGACAAGGCCCGTCGATACCTTGCGGCCTGGCCCGACCCCTACCGCTTGGCCCATGAAGCGGCGGGCGTCTATCTGCGTGAGCATACCGGCCAGGCGCTGGACCCCGACAACGTCTGGTGGCACGTATTCGACAGCGGTGTCAGTGCCCCGACGTTCACCGGCTGGCGCCATGCCGGCCCGCCGCGCTGCTCGATGCGTTTCACTGAACTGTTGATCCACCGCTTCGCCGGTGGCTTTCAGGCAGCGCCCGACGTGCTGCCCGTGTTCGGCGGGTTCTACACGCGGGCGGCCGGTGCGGGCGAATATGGCGTTGACGATCAAGTGGCGCTGCTGCCGCAGGCGGTGATGGATGATTTGTGGCGGCTGGATTTCGCCTCCGTGATGCGTGCCCGTGTCGAGCGCTTCTGGGGCGAGGAGGGCGAAGACTTCGCGCTACTGGCCAAGGCGCGTTTCATCGCCGCGATCGACGAAGGCGTGCGGGCCGGGCTGCTGGAAAGGCGTGATCGCAGGCACTTGCTGGCCTGGCTCGGCTTCGAGGCCGGGCAACCGCTGACGCTGGCGCGGCTGGCGCGCTCCGGGCATGGGCCCGGCACGAGCGTGCGACACTACACACCGGGCGCAGGGCACCTGTTCACGTTGAGCCACGAGTCAGGCCGCGTCGTGCTCTACGCGCCGACCCTGGCCATGCCCTTGCGGGCATTCGCCAACCACGCCGCGATGCTGACCTGGATCGCCCAGCGCCTGGCCGGGAGCGACGGGCAGGCTTGGGTAGACGCCCTGTACAGGGTGGACCAACGGGCGCCGGTGGCCGAGCGGCGGGGCCGGTTGCAGATGCTGCGCCAGCGTGTTGGCTCGTTCACCACGCCGACGTGGCCCTTTGGCGAAGGCCGCGAGTTGATGCTGCCGGACCTTTTCGACACCCTGCAGCTGTGGGCGAAGGCCGACCTCAACACCGTCCTGCACAACCTGGTCGGCAATGCCGAACTGCGCAAGCAGCTCTGGCGCGGCTACCTGGGCGCGTTCATCCAGGTGTTCGGCATTTTCGCGGCTGCAGCCTGGCCGATCGGCCTGGCCATGCTGGGGGCCGGTACCGCGCGCATGGTGCTGGACATCGACATGGCGGTGCGTGCTCGATCCAGCGGGGCACGCGACCGGGCTATCCTCGAGGCGTTCGGTGATGCGCTGGTCGTGGTGTTCTCGATCATCGACGCAGGCCTTGGGCTCAAGGCCCTGGTCCACCCGTATCCGCCACATTGGTTGCGGCTCACACCGCAAGCCTGGGAGCCGGTCGAGGATGCCCGGCAGGTAGCAGAGCGCCTTGGGCTGCTCGACAACAACCGCGTGCCCACGGAGCCACCGGGTAGGGGCGGCCCACTCGAAGGTGTGATGCTCGACGACGATGGCGCTACCTGGATCGAAATGCAGGCGATGTCCTTGCCGGTGCGCTATCACGCCTCGCTGTCCTGCTGGATGGTCGTGCAAGACCTGGATGCCCTGGAGCCGAGCCTGCTGGTGCGTCGGGGCCGGGACGGCCGGTGGCGGTTGTATGCACCGGGCGGCGACATGGATGGGCTGGTGAGGCAGTTCTGGGACACCTACATGCAAGCCGACAGGCGATCGAGCGACAGCCTGTCGCGTGCGCTCCTGGCCCGACAGGCCGCACACCTGGAAGAGGCAGGCCTGCCCGTTTTCGAAGGGCACATGGCGCAGGCGGACCGCTTCGGCCACCACTTCGTCGAGCGCGATGGGGTGCGCTTCTATACGTTCAGGCAGGAGGGCGAGTTCCATAACGACCTGGTCATGGAGTACAGCGGCCACATGGCCAAGGTCAACGACCTGTTCAGGGGCGAAAGGTCGCGGTTGCAAGGGATCGCGCAAGACGAGCTGCGCGATTTCGTCGAGCGTTTGGCCGACTCGCTGGAGCAGTTGCCCAAGAGCAAGGCTTCGCTGCTCTGGCGAGGAGGGCGCAGCCCGCGCGTCAGCCTGGGGGCCCGTTACCGCGCCGGTGAGATCAAGGCCGGCGACCTGTTGGTCAGCACCGACATCACGTCCTTCACCAGCAATCCCTTCATCCCGCGCCGGTTCATGTTGCCGCCGGACGTTGCCGACAGCCCGCTTGCGCAGGCGTCAGCCTGGTTCGACGACGATACGGTGCTGTACGAACTGGTCGGTAGCGAAGAAACCAGCGGCGCACCGGTGGCGCCGATGTCGCTGCACTGGCAGGAGGCGGAGGTCCTGTTCCTCCCTGGGCGGTGCTTCCGTATCGACGGGGTCGGCGAAGTGCGGGGCGAGCACTACCGCTTCGTCACGTTCAGGCTTCGCGAAGTGGACAGGCCCTTTGGCGAGCCTGTCCATGAGCTGCGCACCGGCCAGGTGTTCGACCGTCAGGCCTATGCCGGGCGCGTGGCCGACGAGGGGCTGGTAGAGCGCTTCTTCCCCGCTGCGCGATGGCGTTGAACGCTACAGGGCGATCAACTCGGGGCGCAGGCTCTCGATCCTGTGCACGGGCGCCGGCAAGTAGCCCTCGCCGCCGGTGATCTGGTGCAGCACCTTCTCGCGTAAACCGTGCAGGGCCACGCCGGTGCGCTGGCGCGGGTGCGGCAGGTCGATTTCCACCACCGCCTTGATCCGCCCCGGACGTGGCTCCAGCACCACCACACGGTCGGCCAGGTAGGTCGCTTCCTCGGCATCGTGGGTGACCAGCAGGGTGGTGATGCCGGCGCGTTCGCGGATCGCCAGCAGCTCGTCCTGCAATTGCTGTCGGGTCAGGGCATCGAGGGCGCCGAACGGCTCGTCGAGCAACAGGATGCGCGGGCTGGCCACCAGGCCACGGGCGATCGCCACGCGCTGGGCCATGCCCCCGGAGAGCTGGTGTGGGTAGGCCGACTCGAAGCCCACCAGGCCCACCAACTGGACGAACGCGTGCACCTTGCGGGCACGCTCGCCCTGGGTGAGCTTCTCGTTGACCAGCCCCAGGCCGATGTTCTGCTCCACGGTCAGCCAGGGGAACAGCCGATGTTCCTGGAACACGATGCCGCGTTCGCCGCCGATGCCGCTGACGGGCTGGCCATCGACGCGGATGCTGCCGCTGTAGTCGGTGTCCAGCCCCACCAGCAGGCGCAGAAGGGTGGACTTGCCACAACCGGAGGCACCGACGATGGCGATGAACTCGCCCTCGTCTATCGTCAGGTCGAAGTCGCGGATGGCTTCGAAGGGCTGGCCGTCCACCGAGAAGACCTTGCCGACCCGCTCGAAGCTGACCAGTGGCGGAGTGACGTCGGGTTGGTTGGCCGCGTGCAGGGCCGAGGTGTTGAAAGCGTTCATGCGGTTCTCCAGCGCGTGGCGCGTGATTCGAGGCGTTGTCCGAGGCTGCCCAGCAGGGCGCCGACCAGGCCGATCAAGACCATGGCGGCCATCACCTGGTCCATGCGAAACAGCTGTTGGGCGCCGAGCATGAGGCTGGCGATGCCACCATCGGAGGGCATGAAGTATTCCGCGCCGAGGGTGCCCAGCCAGGCATAGATGAGCGACAGGCGCAGGCCGGCGAAGATCGACGGGGCCGCACCCGGCAGCACCAGCAGGCGCAGGCGTTGCGGCAAGCCCAGGCGCAGCGCGCGGGCCGCCTCGCCCAGTTGCGGCGAGAGGCTGGCGATACCGCGCTGGGTGGCGATGAACAAGGGGAAGAACGCCGCCAGGGCGACGAACACCACCTTGGCCCCTTCGCCCAGGCCGAACCAGGCGGTGAGCAGCGGCACCCAGGCGAACAGCGCTACTTGGCGCAGCGCCGACAGGCTTGGCCCGAGCAGGCGCTCGGCCACCGGCGCCAGGCCCAGCAGCAAGCCCAGGGCGAAGCCTGCACCACCACCCAGCAGCAGGCCGACGAGGCTGCGCTGCAGGCTCAGGTACAGGGCCTCGGGCAGCGAGCCGTCCGCCAGCCCTGCCAGCAGGCTGCGCAGGACCTCCAGCGGCGAGGTGAGGATGTTGCCGTCGACCCAGCCGAGGCTGTTGGCGGCCTGCCACAGCGCCAGTAGCGCCACCGGCAGCAGTAGGCCCTGCCAACTCCGTGGGGCGGTGCTGCGCGGTTGCTCGCCCATGGCCGGTTGCGGCCAGTACAGCAGGCGGCGCTCCAGTGTCGAGAAACCACGGTCCATGCAGGCGCCGACCAGGCCGATCAGCAGGATGCAGAGCAACACCAGGTCGAGCATGAACAGCTGCCGCCCCCAGACCATCAGGTAGCCGATGCCTTCGCTGGAGGCCAGCAACTCCACGGCCAGCAGCGATGTCCAGCCGGTGGCCAGGGCCAGGCGTACGCCGGCGAGGAAGGCGGGTAGGGCGGCCGGTAGCAGCAGGCGCAGGAACAGCAGGTGCGGCGGCAGGCGCAGCACGGCAGCGGCTTCGCGCAGCTTGGGCTGGGCATCGCGCACCCCGACCAGCGTGTGCAGCGTCACCGGCACGATCACCGCCTTGACCAGCACCACCAGCTTGAGCAGTTCGCCGATACCGAAGAACAGCATGAACAGCGGAATCCAGGCCAGCGTGGGGATTTGCGCGAGGGCCACGAACGTCGGCAGCACCAGCGCCTGTGCCCGACGCGACGCGCCAAGCCAGGCCCCCAGCAACAAGCCACTGGCGATACCCAGCAAAAGGCCCCAGAACAGCCGTTGCAGGCTGATCCACAGGTGGCTCCACAGTTCGCCCGCACCGAATTCCTGCGCGCTCTGCCAGACCAGCGCCGGCGCCGGCAGGATCTGTTCGCTCATCCAGTGCAGGCGGCTGGCCGTGACCCACAAGGCGGCCAGGGCCAAGGGCAGCACCCACGGCAGGAGGTGAGCGCCTGGAGTGGCGAAAGCGCCAAGCGCCCCCCGCAGACGCCATGGACTCGTGCTCAGGATTTCGCTCATCAGGCATCCCTCGAAGCGTTTTTGATTTATGCGTTTATGGAATTAAAAATTCACTAGATCGCTGCTCAAGGGATAAGAGCATGGGCCGGTGGTACGTGGAAGCCCTGTGCCGTTGCGTTTTCCTCATATTTTCCATGCGCGTTGCGCAAGCCCGTCGCGAAGGCGCATGTCGCCTGATTTATGTCTTTTGGTTACTAAAAAATGAAGTTTTGATCTTTGTCGGTTCTAATCCGGACAGCCTAGCTTCTGGGCAAAGCGCCGGCCATCGCCGGTGGCAGCCTGCCAAGGAGCCTTGTCATGAACACGCCCTTTCGCCACTTGCTCAGTGCCTTCGGACTGCTGAGTGCATTCGCCCTGAGCGCCCAGGCCGCCGATACGGCCAGGCCGGACAGCATCCGTATCGCCGTGCCTGACCTCAGCGCCGGCAGCAAGCCCAGCGCTGGAGGCGTGGTGGATGTGCTGCGTGACCAGCAGTTGCTGGAAAAGGAATTCGCCAAGGACGGTATCCGTATCGAGTGGCGCTTCTTCAAGGGCGCCGGGCCGGTGGTCAACGAAGCCCTGGCCAACGGCCAGGCGGACTTCGCTTACTTGGGCGATCTGGCGGCGATCATCGGCAAGGCCAATGGCCTGGATACCCGCGTGCTGTCCGCCGGGGTACGTGGGGTCAAGAGCTACCTGGGCGTGGTGCCCGGCTCGGGTATCCACAGCCTGCACGACCTCAAGGGCAAGCGCGTGGCGGTGTTCCGTGGCACCGCCAACCAGCTGTCGTTCGCCAGCGCGCTGGCCAGCCAGGGCCTGTCCGAGCGCGAGCTGAAGGTCATCAACCTCGACTTCAACGCGGCCAACGCCGCCTTGGCAGCCAAGCAGATCGACGCCACCTGGGGCCTGTCCAGCCTGCTGTCGCTGCGCGAGCGTGGCCTGGTCGAGTTGCCGGTGAACTCGCGCGACCTGGAGGGGGCCGGCAGTACCCAGTCGGTGTTGCTGGGCACCGGCGAGTTCATCCGCCAGCACCCTGACCTGGTGCAGCGGCTGGTCAATGCCCAGCAGCAGGCGGTGCAGTGGCTGCGAAACGAGCACAACCGCGACGCCTACATCGAGCTGGTGGCGAGCACCGCCAACTGGCCGCGCTCCATCCTGAGCGACGACCTGGCCCAGGAGGACCTCGCCCACTACTTCGATCCCCGCCTGGATGCCGAATTCGTCGGCCTGCTGCAGCAGGGCGTGGACCTTGCCGCCAAGGAACGCCTGATCCGCCGTGGCTTCCAGGTGTCCGAATGGATCGAGCCACGCTTTCTCGATGCCGCCCTGCAACAGGCCCGGGCCGTGCAGGCCGTCCGCTGAACCCGCAACCCCATCATCGACCGTGAGGAGCACGACATGAGCAACGCTGCATTGGCCGCCGCGCCACAGATCCCCGAACTCGACATCCAGCCGGTCGCCGGCCGTATCGGTGCCCAGATCCGGGGCGTGAAACTGTCCGCCGACCTGGACGCCGCCACCCTCGACGCCATCCAGGCCGCCCTGGTGCAATACAAGGTGATCTTCTTCCGGGGCCAGGACCACCTGGACGACCAGGGCCAGGAAGCTTTCGCCAAGCTGCTCGGCGAGCCGGTCGCCCACCCCACCGTGCCGGTGGTCGATGGCACCAGCTACCTGCTGCAGCTCGATGGCGCCGAGGGCCAGCGGGCCAATTCCTGGCACACCGACGTGACCTTCGTCGACGCCTACCCCAAGGCCTCGATCCTGCGCAGCGTGGTGGCACCGGCCTCGGGGGGCGACACGGTGTGGGCCAACACCGCCGCGGCCTATCAAAGCCTGCCTGAGCCGCTGCGCGAGCTGGCTGACAAGCTCTGGGCGGTGCACAGCAACGAATACGACTATGCCGGTGCCAAGCCGGATGTCGAGCCCGAGAAGCTCGAGCGCTACCGCAAGATATTCACCTCGACGGTGTACGAGACCGAGCACCCGGTGGTCCGTGTGCATCCGGTCAGTGGCGAGCGGGTGCTGCAGCTGGGGCACTTCGTCAAGCGCATCAAGGGGTACTCGCAGGCCGATTCGGCCTACCTGTTCTCCTTGCTGCAGGGGCACGTGACGCGCTTGGAGAACACCGTGCGCTGGCGTTGGCAGGCCGGTGACGTGGCGATCTGGGACAACCGCGCGACCCAGCATTATGCGGTGGATGACTATGGCACCCAGCCACGGGTGGTGCGCCGGGTGACCTTGGCGGGCGAGGTGCCGGTGGGGGTGGATGGGCAACTGAGCCGGACCCTCCGCAAGGGGTGAGCCGGTCAATGGATCCTGGGGCCGCTGCGAAGCGGCCCCTGCCAGCTACACCTCTTTGTCACAGGCAATCAATTGCCTGACCAACCCCTGTGCCAACGCCGACAACCCATACCCCACCCGGCTCACCACCCCATAACGGGTGTAGAACGCTTCCTCCTGCTCCGGCGCAAGGTCGGCAAGCTCCAGTGCCACCAACCCCCCTTCCCGCTGGTAAGGCCGCAGGTTCGCGCTGCAGGCGATGCCCAGGGTGTCCGAATGCAGCACCACGTTGAGTAGCGCATAGCCATGCTCGCATTCCACGCTGGGCAGGAAGTCCTGGCGGCCGCTGAGGTCGCCGAGGACCTTGCGGATGTTCGGCGGGCGGAAGGTGGTGGCCAGGGGGTAGTCGAACAGGTCGCGGGCGTGCACTTCGGCACGCTCGGTCAAGGGATGCCCGGCCCGGCAGCAGAAATGCCAGCGCTGCGGGGTCAGCTTGTGCACCTGGTAGTCCGGGTCGGCCTCGAACTGGCGGGTGTCGGCGACGAAGAACTCGATCTCCTCGGCGACCAGCCTGCGGTTCAGCGCCTGCCAGTTATCCACCTGGAAACAGGTACGCGCTGCCGGGTACTCGGCGACGAAGCGCGCCACCGCCCGAGGGACCAGGCCCCCAGCCGGCGCCGGGCCGGAACCGAAGCGCACCACCCCGGTGGTGGCGCCGTTGAACTGGTTGATCTCGTTGACCAGGTTGTGCGCCCCGTGCACCAGGCGCCGCGAGTGTTCCAGCACCAGCAGGCCCTGGCGGGTCGGCGCCAGTTCCTTGCTGGCGCGGTCGACCAGGCGGCAGCCGACGTTGTGTTCCAGCGTCTGGATGCTGCGGCTGAAGGCCGATTGCGACAGGTTCACCGCCGCCGCCGCCGCGACGAAACTGCGGTGCTCGACAAGGGCGATGAAGTGGCGGAGCTGGCGGAGATCGATATGCATTTTCTACATGGAAACTTTCGGTCGAATGCAATTGCTGATGAGGGTCTCGATCCTTATAAAGGGAGTTACTTATTCCACAAAATATGAATTACAAATATTTATATCTCTTAAAAGAATATAAGCCTGCCTGACCGCGATTCGGTTCCGCCAACGGAAATGCTCGCCAGGGCCCATGCCTCAAGGAGCATTTGCATGTCCCGACTTCACCGTTGGCCAGCCCGCGTGTCGCTGTTCTCCCTGCAACCCTTGGCCGCCGGCGTGCTGCTGGCCACGGCCGGCGGCAGCTTCGCCGAGCAAGCGCCGGTCGACGTGGCCCCGGCGGCCCAGCAGGACGCCAGGCTCGGCACCGTCACGGTCAATGCCCGCCGCCGTGAGGAGACCGCCCAGAGCGTACCCACGCCGATCAGCGTGCTCGGCAGCGAAACCTTGGAAACCCAGCGGATCTACCGGGTCCAGGACCTGCAGCAACTGGTGCCGAGCACCAATGTCGCCTACGTCCACGCCCGTCAGTCGAGCATTTCCATTCGCGGCCTGGGCAACAATCCGGCCAGCGACGGCCTGGAAGGCAGCGTCGGTGTCTACCTGGACAACGTCTACCTGGGCCGCCCGGGCATGGCGGTGTTCGACCTGCTCGACGTCGAGCAACTGGAAGTGCTGCGTGGCCCGCAGGGTACGCTGTTCGGCAAGAACACCACCGCCGGGGTGCTCAACATCACCACCCGCAAGCCGACCTTCCACCGCGAGGGCAGCATCCAGTCGTCCCTGGGCGAAGACGGCTACTGGCAGACCCAGGGCAGCTTCTCCGGGCCGCTCAGCGAAACCCTCGCCGGGCGCATCAGCGCCTACCACACCGAGGACGACGGTTATGTGAAGAACGTCTACAACGGCGACGACCTCAACGGCGGCAAGCGCCAGGGCTTTCGTACCCAGTTGCTGTTCGCGCCGAGCGAGACCTTCAACCTGCGCTGGATCGGCGAATACAACGAGGAAGACTCCAACAACGGCATCCTCAGCCTCTACAGCACCGGGCCGACCATCAACGGCGTCAACCGCTACGAGAGCCTGGCGGCCCAGGCCGGCGCCACGCTGGTGTCGGGCAAGGACCGCAAGGTCAATTTCGACGCCGACCAGATGGTCAAGGTATTCCAGGGCGGCACCTCGGTGGAGGCCAACTGGACCCTACCCAACGATTTCACCCTGACCTCGATCACCGCCTACCGTTGGTGGGACTTCACCCCGCGCAACGACGACGGGCTCAACGTGGCAGCCGCCCACAATGCCGGCGTCTCGGTCCGCGACAAGCAATACTCCCAGGAGCTGCGCCTGGCCTCGCCCACCGGTGGGTTCTTCGACTATGTGCTGGGCGCTTACTACTTCAAGCAAGACCTGGACAACAAGTCCTTCACCTACTTCGGCCCCCAGGCGGACATCTGGAACCTCACCCCGGCCGGTGCCCTGGCCAATGTCACGACCCTCGGCGACGGCCACATCGACACCGACAGCTACGCGCTGTTCGCCCAGGGCACCTGGCACCTGTCCGAGCGCCTGGACTTCACCGCCGGTGTACGCGGCACCTACGAGGAAAAGAGCGCCTGGGTCACCCGCGACGCGCCGATCGGTGGTGCGGCGGTGACGGGTGGGGCGGCTGCCGCGCGCCAGGGCCGGGTCGGCGCCTACGACTCGGGCGACCTCAACCAGTACAGCTTCAGCCCTTCCGGCCTGCTCAGCCTGAGCTACCGCTTCAGCGACGAGGTGCTCGGCTACGCCAGCCTGTCCCACGGCGAGAAGTCCGGTGGCATCAACCTCACCGTAGGTGCCGCGCCGCGCCTGGGCACCGACTCGCTGCTGGTCGGTACCGAGCGGGTCAACAACGCCGAGCTGGGGATCAAGAGCACCCTGCTGGACAACCGCCTGCAACTCAACGCCAACCTGTTCTGGGCCGAGGTCCATGGCTACCAGGCCAACGTCTACGACCAGGTCAACCGCGTGCAGTACCTGGCCAACGCCGGCAGCGTGCGTTCCCGGGGCCTGGAGTTCGAGGCCACGGCGCTGCCGCTGCGCGGCCTGACGCTCAACGTCAACGGCTCGTGGAACGACGTGCGCTACACCGAGTACGACGACGCCCCATGCCCGCCGGAGGTGAGCCTGGCCGACGCCACCGCCACCTGCGACCTGACCGGGCACCAGGTGGTCGGCGCCTCCAAGTACATCGCCAACTTCAATGGCCAGTACAGCTGGCAACTGGCCGAGCGCATCGAGCCCTACCTCACCGCCAGTTACGCCTTCCGCTCCAGGGCGGTGGGCACCATCGACGACTCCGACTACGGGCAGATTCCCAGCTACGCCATCGTCAACCTCTCCGCCGGCGTGCGCCTGGACCAGGGCGACGGTGTCCTCGACCTGTCGCTGTGGGTGAAGAACGCCGGCGACAAGACCTACTTCACCAGCCTGTGGAACTCCGCCAACGGCGGTTATGCCGGCGTGCTCGGCACGCCGCGCACCGTCGGTGCCACAGCCCGCTACGACTTCTGAGCACAAGGAGCTTTGCCATGAATGCCAAGACCCAAACCCCACGCCTGCCCGAAGGCGCCTGCATCACCGCCAAGGTCCCCGACCACGATGAGGCGTTGCTCGGTGACGTGGTGGTCAATCCCTATCGCCTGGCGCCGCTGACCGCCATCATCCGTGACGGTGGCCGCATCCTCGGCGCGGCCCACGTACGGGTGCTGGGCCGTGGCGAGCGCGGCGTGGACATCGCCTACGCGGTGTCCGACCGCTCGCTGTGGACCTACGGCGGCATCCCGGTGTTCGGCCTGTACCCGGATCACGTCAACCAGGTGGAGGTCACCTACAAGCTCGATGGCGAGCGCATTCGCGAGCGCTACGAAATCTACGCGCCTGCCGTGCGCCTGCCGGTGGTGGCCAGGCAGACGGCCGCCTTGCCCGAGGTGGAGCCGGTCAAGGTCGCGCCAGGCTTCGAGCAGCGCCTGTACCTGTTCAACCACCTGCTCGGCGACATCCCGGGCGGGCGCGCCTTCAAGTGGAACGGCCTGGGTGGCGCTGCCGAGTGGGACCAGGTCGGCAACAATTGGATCGCCGACAGCAATGGCGACGTGCGCTGGTACCTGGACATCGAGCAGATCCACGACTCCAACCGCCGCGACGGCCTGGGCGGCACCATGGGCTTCCAGCAGACCCGCGATGGCAAGCTGATCTGGGGCCAGGGCCAGACCTACTCCAAGTACGACCTGCTCGGCCGGCGTATCTGGCAGCGCAGCCTGCCGGACAAGTTCGCCGACTTCTCCCACGAGATCCGCGAGACCGCGCACGGCACCTACCTGCTGCGGGTCGGCACCAGCGACTACCGCCGTCCGGACGGCAAGCGCGTGCGTTCGATCCGTGACCACATCATCGAAGTGAACGAGGCCGGCGACGTGCTGGACTTCTGGGACCTCAACCAGATCCTCGACCCGTACCGCGGCGACTTGCTGGAAACCCTGGGCAAGGCGGCGATCCAGCTACCGGATGGCGTGCAGAAGCAGGACAGCCGGCTGGCCAACGAGCTGGCCGAGGGCGAGCTGCCGTTCGGCGACACGCCGGGCGTCGGCACCGGGCGCAACTGGGCCCACGTCAATGCCATCGACTACGACGCCGATGACGACAGCATCATCGTTTCAGCCCGTCACCAGGGCGTGGTGAAGATCGGCCGCGACAAGGCGGTGAAGTGGATTCTCGCCTCGCCCCAGGGCTGGCCGGCGCACCTGAAGGCCAAGGTGCTGACCCCGGTCGGCAGCGACGACTTCGACTGGTCCTGGACCCAACACACCGCCTGGTTGACCGGGCAGGGCACGCTGACGGTGTTCGACAATGGCTGGGGACGTGGCTTTGCCCCGACGAAACTGAGCGGCAACTACAGCCGGGCGGTCGAGTACAGGATCGACGAGACCAAGGGAACGGTCGAGCAAATCTGGCAGTACGGCAAGGAGCGGGGCGAGGCGTGGTACAGCCCGATCACCTCGGTGGTGGCGTATCGGCCGGATACCGACACCCAGTTCATCTATTCGGCGTCGGTGGGCTACCTGACGCCACAGAAGCTGACCACCACCGTGCTCAATGAGGTGCGCCGAGGTACCCAGGAGGTGCTGGTGGAGCTCAAGGTGCACAGCCGCCAGCCAGGGAGCGTCGGCTACCGGGCACTGGTGATCGACCTCGCCAAGGCGTTCTGACCCTGCCGGGAGGGCCGTCGGTCCTCCCATCACGATGTCTCCTGGCCCATGGTCTAACCTTCACTGGCCCTTTCGCGGGCACGCCCGCTCCCACAAGCTTCGAGCCGATCACACATCAATTGTGGTTTGCAGGGCCCTGCGGGGGCCACGAAGGGGGCTCATGCCTCACCGCCGATCTGGAAATTCCAGCCCGGTGTTCAACCATTCGTTCTTTTTTTCGAACAGCCTATTGTCCAACACCCCAGCAGCCGCTTAGCATTCGTTTGAGATTTCAAACGCTCACTGCCCAGGCGTTGAACACCCTTGGTGCAAGAATTCCTGACGGCAGCCCCTTGGGGCGCCTTTTCAACAATCAATAATTCGCCCCGTGCGTGCACGGTGCTTTAAGGGAAGCCGACATGCAGCTCAAAGACGCTCAGTTGTTCCGCCAGCAAGCCTTCATCAACGGTGAATGGCTGGATGCGGACAGCGGTCAGACCATCAAGGTGACCAACCCGGCCACCGGCGAAGTCATCGGTACCGTGCCGAAGATGGGCGCCGCCGAAACCCGCCGCGCCATCGAAGCGGCCGACAAGGCCCTGCCGGCCTGGCGCGCACTGACCGCCAAGGAGCGTTCGAACAAGCTGCGCCGCTGGTTCGAGCTGATGATCGAGAACCAGGACGACCTGGCCCGCCTGATGACCACCGAGCAGGGCAAGCCGCTGGCCGAAGCCAAGGGCGAGATCGCCTACGCCGCCTCGTTCATCGAGTGGTTCGCCGAGGAGGCCAAGCGCGTCTACGGCGACACCATCCCGGGTCACCAGCCGGACAAGCGCCTGATCGTCATCAAGCAGCCGATCGGTGTCACCGCCGCGATCACCCCGTGGAACTTCCCGGCCGCGATGATCACCCGCAAGGCCGGCCCGGCCCTGGCCGCCGGTTGCACCATGGTCCTCAAGCCTGCTTCGCAGACCCCGTACTCCGCCCTGGCCCTGGTCGAGCTGGCCAACCGTGCCGGCATCCCGGCCGGTGTGCTGAGCGTGGTCACCGGCAGCGCGGGCGAAGTCGGCGGCGAGCTGACCGGCAACTCGCTGGTGCGCAAGCTGTCCTTCACCGGCTCGACCGAGATCGGCCGCCAGCTGATGGAAGAGTGCGCCAAGGACATCAAGAAAGTGTCCCTGGAGCTGGGTGGCAACGCCCCGTTCATCGTGTTCGACGACGCCGACCTGGACAAGGCCGTCGAGGGCGCGATCGTCTCCAAGTACCGCAACAACGGCCAGACCTGCGTCTGCGCCAACCGCATCTACGTACAGGACGGCGTCTATGACGCGTTCGCCGAGAAGCTCAAGGCCGCCGTGGCCAAGCTGAAGATCGGCAACGGCCTGGAAGAAGGCACCACCACCGGCCCGCTGATCGACGGCAAGGCCGTGGCGAAGGTCCAGGAGCACATCGAGGACGCCGTTGGCAAAGGCGCCAAGGTGCTGTCCGGCGGCAAGCTGATCGAAGGCAACTTCTTCGAGCCGACCATCCTGGTCGACGTACCGAAGACCGCCGCCGTGGCCAAGGAAGAAACCTTCGGCCCGCTGGCCCCGCTGTTCCGCTTCAAGGACGAGGCCGAGGTCATCGCCATGTCCAACGACACCGAGTTCGGCCTGGCCTCGTACTTCTACGCCCGTGACATGAGCCGTGTGTTCCGTGTCGCCGAGGCCCTGGAATATGGCATGGTCGGCATCAACACCGGCCTGATCTCCAACGAAGTCGCGCCGTTCGGCGGCATCAAGGCCTCGGGCCTGGGTCGCGAAGGTTCCAAGTACGGCATCGAGGACTACCTGGAGATCAAGTACCTGTGCATCAGCGTCTGATCACGGGCTGACAGTTTTTACCTCTGCCAGCGGGGCGCGAGAGCGACGTCTCGCTGGTCTTTTTTACACCGCGGTACCTGGTGGCCAGGGCGTTCATGACAGTCGATCAACGCATGCTGCTCATGCACGGATCCAGCCACCCCCGAATAACAGCGCCGTCAGCGTCGGCGCGAATGAGGGCACTATGAGCAAGACCAACGAATCCTTGATGCAACGCCGTGTCAACGCCGTCCCACGTGGCGTTGGCCAGATCCACCCGATCTTCGTCGACACCGCGAAGAACGCGACCGTGATCGACGTTGAAGGCCGCGAACTGATCGACTTCGCCGGCGGCATCGCAGTACTGAACACCGGCCACCTGCACCCGAAAGTGGTGGCGGCCGTGCAAGAGCAGCTGACCAAGGTCAGCCACACCTGCTTCCAGGTTCTGGCCTACGAGCCCTACGTAGAGCTGTGCGAGAAGATCAACGCCCTGGTGCCAGGAGACTTCGCCAAGAAGACCCTGCTGGTCACCACCGGTTCCGAAGCCGTTGAAAACGCCGTCAAGATCGCCCGTGCCGCCACTGGCCGTGCCGGCGTCATCGCCTTCACCGGCGGTTACCACGGCCGTACCATGATGACCCTGGGCCTGACCGGCAAGGTCGTGCCGTACTCCGCTGGCATGGGCCTGATGCCAGGTGGCATCTTCCGCGCCTTGTACCCGAGCGAGCTGCACGGCGTCAGCGTCGACGAGTCGATCGCTTCGATCGAGCGTATCTTCAAGAACGATGCCGAGCCTAAGGACATCGCTGCGATCATCCTCGAGCCGGTCCAGGGCGAGGGTGGTTTCATCCCGGCACCGAAAGAGCTGATGCAGCGCCTGCGCGCCCTGTGCGACCAGCACGGCATCCTGCTGATCGCCGACGAAGTGCAGACCGGCGCTGGCCGTACCGGCACCTTCTTCGCCATGGAGCAGATGGGCGTCGCGCCTGACCTGACCACCTTCGCCAAGTCCATCGCTGGCGGCTTCCCGCTGGCCGGTGTGTGCGGCAAGGCCGAGTACATGGACGCCATCGCCCCGGGTGGCCTGGGCGGTACCTACGCCGGTTCCCCGATCGCCTGCGCCGCGGCCCTGGCCGTGATCGAAGTGTTCGAGGAAGAGAAGCTGCTCGAGCGCAGCCAGGCGGTGGGCGAGCGCCTGACCGCTGGCCTGCGCAAGATCCAGGAAAAGCACCCGATCATCGGTGATGTCCGTGGCCTGGGCTCGATGGTCGCTGTCGAAGTGTTCGAGAAGGGGACCCACACCCCGAACGCTGCCGCGGTCGCCCAGGTCGTGGCCAAGGCACGCGACAAGGGCCTGATCCTGCTGTCCTGCGGCACCTACGGCAACGTCCTGCGTATCCTGGTGCCGGTCACCGCGCCGGACGAGCAGCTGGACAAAGGCCTGGCGATCATCGAAGAGTGCTTCGCCGAGCTGGCCTGAATGTGACAGGCGTTAGAAAAAAACCCGCTTCGGCGGGTTTTTTTTGCACCCTCGATGCGGCTGGGCGCTATCGTAGGCGGATGGATTTGCCTTGGAAGCTGCGAAGGATCGTGTGTCAAGGATTACCCAGGAGCCACTCATGAGCGCTGCCGACCCCATCCCGCCTTGTATCCTGATTGCCGAAGGCGATCCGTGGGTGCGCGACATGCTTCGCGACATGTTGCTCAGCGTGCGCTGCGACGCCCGCCTGCAGGTCTGCGCCAACGGCTCCGAGGCCTTGGCCGCGCTGTCGAGCAAGCCTGACCTGATCATTGCCGCCCGTGAGCTGGCCGGGGTCGATGGCCTCGACCTGTTGCGCAACGTGCGTGCCAAGGGGTACAAGCCGTCCCTGCCGTTCATATTGATGAGCGAGCGCACCGACAGCGCCAGTGTGCATGAGGTGCTACCGTTCCACCCCACCGCCTACCTGGGCAAACCCCTCGACCTGGCCAACCTGCGCAAGCGGTTGGAGAGCCTGTTGCTGGCGGTTGGCGAGCAGATTGCCTGCCCGACGCCGTCCTTGCAGCCGGGCATCCGCCTGTCGGCGTTCCTCGAGCAACGCCGTGTCACTGCCGATGGCGGGCCGCTGTTCGCCGATGTGCAGGTGGCGATCAAGCGCGCCCTCAACCCCCATGGGCTGAACCTCAAGGTGCTCGAGGAAGAGGTACGCAACGATCCGCAGATCACCGGCGTGCTGATCGCGGCGGCCAACAGCGCCGCACTGCATCGCGAGGCGCCGGTGCAGACCCTGCTGCAGGCGCTGAACAAGCTCGGCAGCACCCAGAGCATGAACCTGATCCTGGGCCTGGCGCTCAAGCGCAGCGCTCGCCTGAGCGACCTGTTGCTGGCCCGGCATGCCGCTCACTACTGGGACCTGTCCCTGCACACCGCCGAGTACGCCCGCAGCCTGGCGCGCATGCTCGAGCTGGATGAAGGCCGCTGCTACTGCGCCGGACTGCTGCACTGCCTGGGCGACCTGGCCGTGCTGCGTTGCCTGCAGGAATGGCGCCTGGCCGGTGGCGAGCTGGACGAGGACCAGGTGCAGTTGTCGCTGAACGCGTTCGGCGCCGCCTTCGGCTCGGCGCTGCGCACCCGCTGGCGGCTGCCGCTGAGCCTGCGCGAGCTGATCGCCGCCATCTACCAGTTGGGTGGCGGGGTGTATTCGCGGGAGATCCTGGCAATGAACCTGGCCGGGCAACTGGCGCGGCTGCCGGCGGAGCAGGGGATGGAGAAAATCGCCGACAGCAAGACGGCACGGTTGCTCAAGCTGGGCTTGCCGGAGCTGGGGCGGTTGCGCAGGGTGGAGAAACAGGAGATCGTCCAGCCGGAGGCCAACCGGTAGATCCCGTGTGACAGCCCAGGATCTTGAGAAAACAGGGGGTTCTGAATGGCGAAACCCAGCCTAGGCTGGGTTTCGCAGGTCCCTCTAAGGGGAATAAAGCGCTGAGTGCCTCTAAGGGCTACGGGGCCACGATAGGGAAAAGCTTGGATCCTGTCAATTTTTGAGCAGGGAGCTCGCATTCATCACCTTCACCACGGCGCGTTGGACTCGCTCGACAACCTCGCGTGCCACGACTTGCTCAAGAAAACCGCGGCCGATGGTCCTGGGCTTGAACAAGCGCTCCCGGCTCACCTGGGCGACCAAGTCAGCCTTGGCCCAACGTACCTGTTGCTTGAAATACGGGAGATCCTCGATCAGGTCGGCAGAGAACTGCACATGCCATCCTCGGCTCAGCTTGCCGGGATCCTTGGTGGTCGAGAGTGGAACGACAATACAGGCATTCGAATCGATTTTTCCATTGAGCACCATGACAAGCCGATTTTTCACCATTTCCGGTTTAAGGCGGAAGTCGTACCGACTCGATGCTGAAACAACATCGCCTTGATCTCGATACTCGCCGTAATTGCATTCCAGCACCTGCCCTACTTTTGGCTCGAACCTAATTGCCATGTTCCACCCTGAGCAGTTGTTAAGCGGCTCATGGTGTCATAACGGGAACAGCTTCCGATTGCTCTAGGAATGCCTCACGGCAATTAAAGAATATTCCCCTTTGGAAGGTAACCAAAGGGAGTAAGACATTTCTGAGCTTGCTAGATAATGGATCCAAATGGGCAAGTATGGCCATTCGGGGCTGGCTCACCCCAGCACGATCTGGTTCTTGCCCTGCCGCTTGGCCTGGTACATGGCTGCATCGGCCCGGGCGAACAGGGCTTCGAGGGTTTCGTCGGTGTCGTTCAGGCCAGTCAGGCCCTGGCTCACGGTGACGCCATACACCTGCTGCCCATGGCTGAAGCTCAGGCGCTGGATCTCGCGTTGCAAGCGTTCGGCGATGTGCTTGGCGACTTGGGCGGTGCAGCCGGGGAAGACCGCCGCGAACTCCTCGCCACCGATACGCCCGAACAGGTCGCCCCGGCGCAGCACGGCCCTGCCGCTGTCAGCGATACGTTGCAGCACCTGGTCGCCTTCCTGGTGGCCGTAGCTGTCGTTGATCTGCTTGAAGTCGTCGATGTCGAGCAACAGGAAGGCCAGGGGCGAACCCTCCTCGCGCGCGGCCTCGAAGGCTTGGCGGGCGCATTCGAAGAAGTGCCGACGGTTGCTGCTCTGGGTCAGCACATCGGTGGTGGCCAGGCGTTGCAACTCGCCTTCGAGCTGCTTCTTCTCGGTGATGTCCTCGGCGATACCGACGATGATCACCCGCTGTTCGTTTTCACGTTGCTGGTTGATGAAGCATTTGTCGCTCAGCCAGCGCACTTGGCCCGCGGCATTGATGATGCGGTACTCGCGGTCTTCCACCGCGCCCTTGAGCAGCACCTGGGCCAGGCTGCGCTCGGCGTAGTCCAGGTCGTCGGGGTAGATGCTGTCGCGCCACTCGTTGTAGTCGGCCAGCACCAGGCTGGCCGGGCGCCCGAAGATACGTTCGTAGGCTGGGCTGACATACAGCACCTGGCGGGTCTCCCAGTCGAAGGCCCAGAGCACGGCATTGAGGCTGTCGAGCAGCGAGCTGTAGAGCTGCTCGCGTTCGCTCAGGCGAGCCACTTCGCCCTGAGCGTGCAGCAGGGCGAGCAGGGTCTGGGCGGCTTCGGGCGGCGGGTTGCCGCAGAGGGGCGGGGTGAAGTCTTTGGCCATGAGCACGGAACGGTTCTCGGCATGAAAGCGTGCGGCCACGATCCGGCCCGCCACGCGGGCGATGTGCCGGATTTGAGTGGAAGGCAGGGGACGAAGTTCCGGGGTGGCCCGCCCCGTCGCGGGGCGGGCCGATCAACGGTGCTCAGGCCCCGGCAGGGCGCAGGGAGTAGGTCTTGAGCTGGCCGGCGAAGTCGCGCAGGGCCTGGATACCACTGGCCTCGGCCTCATGCACCCAATCCTTCATGGCGGCGAGCATGTCGTGGCCGTTGGCGCTGGTACGGGCCCAGATCTGCTGCAGGGCCAGGCGTTTTTCATAGATGGTCTTGAGCGCCTGGCTGTGGGCCAGCATGGACTCGATACGTACGTGATGGCGGTCCTGCAGCAGGCTGGTTTCCCGCGACAACAGGCGCTTGGCGCGGCGGAAGCGGTGGCGCATCGAGGCATCGACCCGGGCCAGTTCCTGCTTGACCAATGGCGCGATCACCAGCTTGCGGTACTGGGCCATGATCTGGAAACGGTTGTTGAGGATCGCCATGGCCGTGTCCATGTCCAGGTGCGCCTTGCCCTCGACGCGGTGGGCGATGGGCGCCACACGCTGCACCTTGGCCAGGCGCAGCAGGCACAGCAGGCGGATCCACATCCAGCCGATGTCGAACTCCCAGCGCTTGACCGACAGCTTGGCCGAGTTGGGGTAGGTGTGGTGATTGTTGTGCAGCTCCTCGCCGCCAATGACGATGCCCCAGGGCACCAGGTTGGTGGCCGCGTCGCGGCATTCGAAGTTGCGGTAGCCCAGCGCATGGCCCAGGCCGTTGACCACGCCAGCGGCCCAGAACGGAATCCACATCATCTGCACTGCCCAGATGGTGATGCCGATGGTGCCGAACAGCAGCAGGTCGATCAGTGCCATCAGCGCCACGCCGCCGAGCCTGTAGCGCGAATAGAGGTTGCGTTCGATCCAGTCGTCCGGGCAGTTCTTGCCGTAGATGCGCAGGGTCTCGGGGTTGCGCGCTTCCTCACGGTAGAGCTCGGCGCCCTTGCGCAGCACGGTGCCCAGGCCCTTGTGCAGCGGGCTGTGCGGGTCGTCGGGGGTTTCGCACTTGGCGTGGTGCTTGCGGTGCACCGCGGTCCACTCGCGGGTGTTCTGCGCGGTGGTCAGCCACAGCCAGAAGCGGAAGAAGTGCTTGACCCCGGCATTGAGCTCCAGGGCGCGGTGGGCCGAGTAGCGATGCAGGTAGAGGGTGACGCTGACGATGGTCACATGGGTCATCAGCAGGGTGACGCCGACCAGTTGCCAGGCCGACAAGTCGAGCAAACCGTTGTACCACATAGGTGTAGAAGCCCTCGGAAACACAGGGGAACAGCGTCGGCAATTATCCCCTGGCGGGGAAATAAAGCCAGTCGCCCGTTGCGAGGGTGCCAGCCCTGTCGCGGGTGCGCGCGCTCCCGCACGAGGTCGTGCAGCCCCCGTGGCAGCGGGCTTGCCCGCGAGCAGGGCAGATGAAATCTGCAACCTATTTCTAATGCCGGGAATTAAGTCACGGCATGTTTCCGCCTTTATAATGCCCCATCCTTTTTCATGGGCTTACCCACCCGACATGTCTGTTTCCGTTCGCGACGCCCTGCGCATGGCGGCGTTGTACCTGGTGCTCTCGATTCTCTGGCTGGTGCTGTCCGAACAGGTGCTGCGCGGCCTTTCCGATGACCCGACGGTGCTGGCCGTGGGCCGCCAGGCCAATGTGCTCGTCTGGGTGCTGGTCAGTGCCTTGCTGATCTTCGTCTCGCGTGCTCGCCTGCTCAATTTCATCGGCATCGGTGCGCGCCTGCGCAGCGAGGACCGTGAGCGCCTGCGCATGGCCGCGGCGGTGTTCGACAGCACCCTGGAGGGCGTGTTGGTGACCGACCGCGACGGCCTGATCGTGCACGTCAACCGGGCCTTCATGCGCATCACCGGCTACCAGCAGGACGAGGTGATCGGCCAGCGCCCGAGCAAGTTCAAGTCGGGCCACCACGGTGCGCCGTTCTACCAGCAGATCTACGCCGCGCTGGCGCAGAAGGGCGAGTGGAGCGGCGAGATCTGGAACCGGCGCAAGAGCGGCGAGATCTACCCGCAGTGGCAGACGATCTGCGCCATCCGCGACGACAGCGGCGCGGTCAGCCACTATGTGGCGGTGTTCAGCGACATCAGCGCGATCAAGCACTCCGAACGGGAGCTGGCCTACCTGGCGCACCACGATCCGCTGACCGGCCTGCCCAACCGATTGCTGTTCAACGACCGGGCCGAGCAGGCCCTGGCCGCCGCCCAGGCCAACAAGCGCGGCTGTGCCCTGTTGCTGCTGGACCTCGATCATTTCCAGAGCATCAACGATGGCCTTGGCCACACCATCGGCGACCAGTTGCTCAAGCTGGTCGGCGAGCGCCTGCGCGACATCCTCGGCCATGGCGTGACCCTGGCGCGCCTGGGCGGCGACGAGTTCGGCGTGCTGGCGGAGAACTGCCCACAGGTCGGCCAAGCCGCGACCCTGGCGCAGACGATCATCGAGCGCATGCGCGAGCCGTTCGTCTTCGACGACAATCGCCTGTTCATCAGCGTCAGTGTCGGTATCAGCCTGTTCCCCAGCGATGCGCTCGGCGCCGAGCAACTGCTGCGCAATGCCGATTCGGCGCTGTTCAAGGCCAAGAGCAATGGCCGCGCCTGCTACGCCCTGTACACCGAGGAACTGACCGCCCACGCTCAGCACCGGGTCGAGACTGCCGGCGAGTTGCGCCGTGCCCTGGAGCACGAAGAGCTGCGTGTGTACTTCCAGCCGGTGCACGACCTGTGCAGCGACAGGATGGTCGGGGTCGAGGCGTTGGTGCGCTGGCAGCATCCGCTACGCGGGCTGGTGTCGCCGGGCGAGTTCATCCCCATCGCCGAGCGTACCGGGTTGATCGCCGAGATCGATGCCTGGGTGCTGCGCCAGGCATGCCGGCAGATGGTGCGCTGGCAGGGCAAGGGGCGGCAGCTGGCGTTCGTCGCGGTGAACATTTCCAGCCGCCTGTTCGGCCAGCGCGATCTGTACCGGCAGGTGGCCGAGGTGCTGCACGACACCGGCATGGACCCGGCGCTGCTGGAGCTGGAGGTCACCGAAAGCGCGGTGATGGAAGATCCGGAGGTGGCTCTGGAACAGTTGCACCGGCTGCGCGAGCTGGGCCTGAGCCTGGCCATCGACGACTTCGGTACCGGTTATTCGTCGTTGCTGCGGCTCAAGCGATTGCCGGTGCAGAAGCTCAAGATCGACCAGGGCTTCGTCGCCGGTCTGCCCCATGACGAGGATGACATCGCCATCGTCCGGGTGATCATCGCCCTGGCCCGCAGCATGGGCATGCAGGTGCACGCCGAGGGGATCGAGCAGGCCGAGCAGGCTCGCTTCCTGCTGGAACAGCAATGTCACCTGGGGCAGGGGTACTGGTTCGGGCGGCCGGTACCGGCACAGGCGTTGCGCTGGGACTGAGGCCGGTCCGGGGCCGCTCCGACCAGTAGGGGAAGGCTTCAGCGCTTGTTCAAGCCCTTCGCCAACCGATCCCCACCCAGCTGGATCAACGCCACCAACGCCACCAGCATGGCGATCACGGTTAGCATGACCTGGCTGTCGAAGCGCTGGTACCCATAGCGATAGGCAATGTCCCCCAGCCCGCCCGCGCCGATGGCACCGGCCATGGCCGAGGAGTTGATCAAGGTCACCAGGGTGATGGTGAAGCCGCCGACGATCCCCGGCAGTGCCTCGGGCAGCAGCACGTGCCAGACGATGTGCCAGCGCCGGCACCCCATGGCCTGGGCCGCCTCGATCAGGCCATGGTCGACCTCGCGCAGGCTGACCTCGGCGATCCTGGCGAAGAAGGGCGTGGCGGCGATGGTCAGCGGGACCACGGCGGCCCACACGCCATAGGTGGTACCCACCACCAGGCGGGTGAAGGGGATCAGGGCGACCATCAGGATCAGGAACGGGATCGAGCGGAACAGGTTGACGAACGCACTCAACACACGGTTCAGCAACGGCGCCTCGAAGATCCCACCCTTGTCGCTGGTGACCAGCAGCACCGCCATCGGCACCCCGACCAGCAGGGCGATCAGCGACGACACGCCGACCATCAGCAAGGTATCCAGCAAGCCCTGGAACAGACGCTCAAACCACATAGCCCAGTACCTCCACCTCATCGGCCCAGCGACGGGCGCGCTCCAGCAATAGCGGCAGTGCATGGGGCGAACCCTGTACCGACAGGATCAGTTGCCCCACGGCCCGCTCGCCGATGGTCTCGATGCCGCCCTGGAGCAGGCGCACGCGCCCGCCCAGGGCACTGAACAGCTCGGACAGTTCCGGCGCGCCCAGCAGGCTCAGCCTGAGTACCAGCGCCGCATCGCTTGCGCCCGGGCTGGTGCGCAGGTTGGCCTGCAAGGCGGCGGGCAGCTTGGCTTGCAACGGCGCGAGCAAGCTGCGGGTGACCTCGTGCCGCGGTGCGCCGAACACCTGCCAGACGTCGCCCTGCTCGACGATCTGCCCACGTTCGAGCACCAGCACCCGGTGGCAGATGTCGCGGATCACCGCCATCTCGTGGGTGATCAGCACGATGGTCAGGCCCAGGCGCTGGTTGATGTCGCGCAGCAGCTCGAGGATCGAGGCGGTGGTTTCCGGGTCGAGCGCCGAGGTGGCCTCGTCGCACAGCAGGATTTCAGGGTCATGGACCAGCGCCCGGGCGATGCCCACCCGCTGCTTCTGCCCGCCCGACAACTGCGCCGGGTAGACGTGGTGCTTGTGCGCAAGCCCCACCAGCTCCAGCAGTTCGCGAACCTTGCGTTGGCGCTCGGCCTTGGCCACGCCCGCCACCTTCAGCGGCAACTCGACGTTCTGCCAGACAGTCTTGGCCGACATCAGGTTGAAGTGCTGGAAGATCATGCCGATGCGCCGGCGCAGCGCGACCAAGTGGTCCTCGTCGAACGGCGCGATGTCCACCTGGTCGATCAGCACCCGGCCCTGGGAGGGCTGTTCCAGGCGGTTGATGGTGCGTAGCAGCGATGACTTGCCGGCGCCGCTGCGGCCGATGATGCCGAAGATCTCGCCGCGGCGGATGTTCAGGTCGATGCCCTGCAAGGCGGGCTGGGCCTGGCCCGGGTAGGTCTTGCCCAGGCCGACGAAGCGCACGTGGGCATCGTTCACCTCTGGGCGCAGGGCCTGCTCGCGGGCAGGGGCCGGCGAGGCTTGCGCGGTGGGCGCCCTGAGGGCGCTGGCGCTGCTCATCTCAACCCTCCCAGCCGGCCTGGTAGAGGCTGCCGTGGGCTTTGTCCAGGGCCGCGCGCACGGCGGGCGAATGCTGGTAGATGTCGACGAACCTGGCCAGGCGCGGGTCGTCCTTGCTCTGTGGGCGGATGACGAACTGGATCACGTATTCCTTGTTCTCCAGGCCATCGAACAGCAGTGCCGAGGTGGCGTCGAAGCTGTTGGCCAGGCGGATGTACGCGGGGTAGCCCTGGACCAGGTCGGCGTCATCGTAGGCACGTACCAGTTGTACAGCTTCCACCTGGAGGATCTTCAACTGCTTCGGGTTGGCGACGATGTCGTCCTCGGTGGCCTTGTAGCCAACCCCCGGCTTGAGGTCGATCAACCCAGCCTTGGCCAGCAACTGCAGGCCGCGGCCGCTGTTGATCGGGTCGTTGGCGATGGCCACGCTGGCCCCGTTGGGCAGATCGGCAAAGCGCTTGTAGCGCTTGGAGTACAGGCCGACGTTGTTGATGATGCCCGGGGCGTAGGGCTCCAGCTCGAAGCCGGCGGCGGCCTTGGCGTTCTCTAGGAAGGGGATGTGCTGGAAGTAGTTCACGTCGATGTCGCCGCTGGCCAGGCTCACGTTCGGCGCGATCCAGTCGCTGAACTCGATCAGCTTGACCTCCAGGCCCTGCTTGCGGGCCTCGTCTACCGCCGCTTCGAGCGGGATGGCAAAGGCTGCGGTGGTGCCGACCTTCAGCGGTTCGCCGGCCAGCGCAGTGGCGGCCAGGCCCAGGGACAGCACGGCGGCCGCGACGGGCCGGAACAGTTTCTCAAGCATGGTGCAAGGCTCCAGTCGGGGCAGGGGGGGTGGCGCGGTAGGCGGCACCGGGGTGGTCGGCGGGCAGGTGCGGGTGGCCGCTGGCGAAGAGCTTCTCGCGCAGGCTGCCGGGTGCGTAGGCGGTCTTGTAGCGGCCACGGCGTTGCAGCTCGGGGACCACCAGGTCGATGAACGCCTCATGGCTTTCCGGGGTGACGGTGCGGGTCAGGTTGAAGCCGTCCAGGCCGGTCTCGTCGATCCAGGCGATCAACTGCCCGGCGACCTGTTCGGGCGAGCCGACCAGGGTCACGTAGCGCCCGCCCAGGGCGTGCTGCTCCAGCAGGCGGCGGCGGGTCCAGGCGTTGTCCTGCAACTGGCGGGTCGCGGACTGGATGGCGTTGCCCTTGGCGAAGCCGATCGGCTCGTCCAGGCCGTAGGCGGCGAAGTCGATGCCGGTGGAACTGGCAAAGTGCGCCACGCCCGCTTCCGGGCTGGCATAGCGCAGGTATTCGGCGTGCAGGGCCTGGGCCTGCTGTTCGCTCGGCGCGACGATCACCGTGATGCCCATGAAGACCTTGATCGCCTGCGGGGCGCGGCCGCTGGCCTGGGCCGCGGCACGTACCTTGTCGACCTGTGCACGGGTGGTCGCCTTGTCCTGGCCGCTGATGAACACGCACTCGGCATGCTGGCCGGCGAAGGCCAGGCCGCGTGGCGAGCTGCCGGCCTGGAACAGCACCGGGGTACGCTGGGGCGAGGGCTCGCACAGGTGGTAGCCCTCGACATGGTAGAACTCGCCCTGGTGGCGAACCTTGCGCACCTTGTCTGGGCGGGCATAGACGCGCCGAGCGCGGTCGGCGACCACGGCGTCGTCGTCCCAGCTGCCTTCGAGCAGTTTGTACAGCACCTGCAGGTATTCGTCGGCCTGGTCGTAACGGCGGTCGTGCTCGGGTTGCCGTGCCAGGCCCATGGCGCGGGCGGCGCTGTCCAGGTAGCCGGTGACGATGTTCCAGCCGACCCGGCCATTGCTCAAATGGTCGAGGGTGGAGAGGCGCCGAGCGAACAGGTAGGGCGCGTCATAGGTGAGGTTGGCGGTCAGGCCGAAGCCCAGGTGCCGGGTCACGGCGGCCATGGCCGAGACCAGCAGCAGCGGGTCGTTGACCGGCAACTGGATGGACTCTTTGAGCGTCACGTCCACCGACTGCCCGTAGACGTCGTAGGTGCCGACGATATCGGCGATGAACAGCCCGTCGAACAGCCCGCGCTCGAGCAACTGGGCCAGCCGGGTCCAGTATTCCAGGGTCCGGTACTGGGTCGCTTGGTCCCGAGGGTGGGTCCACAGGCCGTGGTTGATGTGCCCGACGCAGTTCATGTCGAAGGCGTTGAGGAGGATCTGCTTGCCCATCAGATCGTCCCCCGGCGTGGCGGGTTCTCGCCGTTGAGGTAGTAGTTGCCGATGGCGTGGTACTTCCAGCGCACCGGGTCGTGCAGGGTGTGGACCCGGGCGTTGCGCCAGTGGCGGTCGAGGTTGTGCTCGGCCAGGGTGGCCTGGCTGCCGGCCAGTTCGAACAGGGTGCTGCCAGCTGCCAGGGCAATCTCGGTGCTGATCGCCCGGGCCTCGGCCACGGCGATGGACGCGGCGGCGACGGTGTCGGCGTTGCTGGCGTCGCGGGCGCGGTCGAGGTATTCACCGGCGCGCTCCAGCAGGGCCTCGGCGGCATGCAGGCGGATGGCCAGGTAACCGAAGCTCTTGAGACTCAGTGGGTCGTCGCTGGCCTTGTCGACGCCGGAATCGACCCAGGGGCGGCTACGGCTGCGCACGAAGCGCAGGGCGTCGTCGAAGGCGGCGCGGGCGATGCCGGTATCGATGGCGGCATGGAGGATCTGCGCCAGCGGGCCGACCGGGGTCGGGCGCTCGAAGGCGCTGTCGAAGGGCACCACGTCCTGGTTCGCGACGAACACGTTGTCGAACGTCACCGAGCCGCTGCCGGTGGTACGCTGGCCGAAGCCGCTCCAGTCGTCGATCACCTGCAGGCCAGCAGCATCGGCAGGCACGAAGGCCAGGTGCTGTACACCCTGTTCATCGATCACCGAGGTGGGGATGCGCTGGGCGTACAGGGCGCCGGTGGCGTAGAACTTGCGGCCGTTGATCCGCCAGCCATCGCCATCGCGGGTCAGGCGGGTGGTGCGGTCGTGGGCGGTCTTGGTGCCCAGCTCGGCCAGGGCGTTGCCCAAGCGTCGCCCGGCCAGGACCTCGGCATAGAGGCGCCGTTGCTGCTCGGGGGCGCCGTTCACCCGTAGCACTTCCAGGGCATAGAAGTGGTTCTGCGGAATCTGCCCGAGGGAGGCGTCGGCCTGGGCGATGCGGGCGATGACCTTGGCCAGGGTGACGTTGGATACCCCCGCGCCGCCGAAGGCCTTGGGCACGCTGATGGCCCACAGGCCGGAGCGGGTGAACAGGTCGAGCTCGGCGTGGGGCAGGCGGCGCTCGCGGTCGCGCAGGGCGCTGTCGCGTTGCAGCTGCTGGGCGATTTCCTCGGCGACGGCCAGGGCCTGGGCGTCGGAGGTGATCAGGGATTGGGTCATGTCGTTCTCCAAGGGGCGCTGCTTCGCTGCTCTCGCAGGGACACCCACATGAGTCGCGCTGTTCGTGAGAACAGCGTCAAACCTATGGGTGCGGGCTTGTCCGCGAAGGGCTGCGAAGCAGCCCCGGCTCACTCAAATCCAGGAATGACGGGCAGGGCGGGTGCCGTTGAGGTGCCAGGCGCCGACCGCGTGGTATTTCCAGCGCACCGGGTCGTGCAGGGTGTGCACCCGGGCGTTGCGCCAGTGACGGTCGAGGTTGAACTCGGCGAGGGTGGCGCGGCTGCCGGCCAGTTCGAACAGCTTCTCGCTGGCTTGCAGGGCGATCTCGGTGGTCAGCACCTTGGCCTCGGCCACGGCGATCGAGGCGCGTGCCGCGGCGTCTTCGTCCACGGCGCCGGCGTTGACCTCGTCGAGCACCCTGGCGGCCTTGCGCAGCAGGGCCTCGGCGGCATGCAGCTCGAGCTTGAGACGGCCGATGTCGGCGATCACGTAGAGATCATCGCCGGCCCGCTCGACCTTGGCGTCGACCCATGGCCGGGACTTGTCGCGCACGAAGGCGATGGCATCCTCGATCGCCGCTTCGGCGATGCCGGCATCGATGGCCGCCTGGATCAGTTGCGAGGCGGCACCCTGGGTGTTGGGGACTTCGCGCTGGCGGCGGGTGTCGATCACCAGGTCCGCCTCCACCGGCACCTGGTCGAGCAGCACGGTGCCGCTGGCGGTGGTGCGCTGGCCGAAGCCGGACCAGTCGTCGACGATGCGCAGCCCCGGGCTGCCACGGCGGACGAAGGCCAGGCGCTGGTGGCCCTCGTCATCCAGGGCCTTGACCGCTACCCAGTGGGCGAACAGGGCGCCGGTGGAGTAGAACTTCTCGCCACTGATGCGATAGCCGGCGCCGTCGCGGGTGATCCGCGCCTTGAGCGTCAGGGTGTCCTTGGTGCCGCGTTCGGGGCCGGCATTGCCGATGCGCCAGCCGTCGAGCACGGAACGAAACAGCACGGCCTGCTGCGCCTCGCTGGCGGTCAGGCGCAGCAGTTGGAGCATGCCGAACTGGTTCTGCGGGATCTGCCCGAGCGCCGGATCGGCGGCGCTGATGAGGCGAAAGACCTCGGCGATGGTGGCGAAGGAAACCTCGGGGCCGCCATGGGCCTTGGGAATGCTGATGCTGCCCAGGCCGCTGCGGGTGAATTGTTCGATCTCGGCCCATGGCAGCCTGCGCTGCTGGTCACGGCGTGCGGCTTGCTGGCGAGCGGTCTCGGCCAGTTCGCGGGCGGCTTGCAGGGCCTCGGCATCGGTGCGCAGCACCTTGGCCGGCAGCAGCAGGGGCGAGCTGTCGAGATCGCTGGAGGGAAGCGTGTTCGGCTGGCTGGACATCAGTGCCGCTCCCTGGCTGCACTCAATGCCCTGGCGTTGCGCACTGGGGTGATTGTGATCCTGACCATTCCTTACCTCACAAAAGTTGAAAGCGTCGCCTCAGCTGACGGCGACAGACGTTTGCTGGTCCGGTGGTCCGGTCTATATACCCTATGCGCTTATAAAAACTTTATGAACTAACTTTTTGGACTATAGATAGAAGAGCCGCTCGGGCGGGGAAGGATGGCGCTTGATTGATAGGGGCGCAAAGCGCCCCCAGGTGCTCGAAGGCGCTCTAGCCTTGCGAGGCTGCCGTGCCAAGGAACTTGCGCAGGAACTGCCGCGTACGCTCCTGCTGCGGATGGGCGAACAACGCCTTGGCCTCGCCCTGCTCGACGATCACCCCCTTGTCGAAGAAGATCACCCGGTTGGCCACGTCCCGGGCAAAGCTCATCTCGTGGGTGACGATGATCATGGTGCGCTTTTCCTCGGCCAGGCCGCGGATGGTCGCCAGGACCTCGCCGACCAACTCTGGATCGAGCGCCGAGGTCGGTTCGTCGAAGAGGATCACCTCCGGTTCCATCGCCAGGGCCCGGGCGATGGCCACCCGCTGCTGCTGGCCGCCGGACAGGCGCCGCGGATACGCGTCTTCCTTGCCGCCCAGGCCGACCTTGGCCAACAGCGTGCGGCCCAGTTCCACGGCCCTGTCGCGGGGCATCTTCTTGACGATCACCGGCCCCTCGATGACGTTCTCCAGGGCGGTGCGGTGGGGGAACAGGTTGAAGTTCTGGAACACGAAGCCGGCCTGCTGGCGCAGACGGCGGATCGCCGCTTGCTGGCCGCCGAGCGGGCGGTTGGCGTCGATGCTGATGTCACCGACCTGGATGCGTCCGGCGTCGGGTGTCTCGAGCAGGTTGAGGCAGCGCAGGAAGGTGGTCTTGCCGGAGCCACTGGGGCCGATGATGGCCACCACCTCGCCGGGCTGGACGGTCAGGTCGATGCCGTTGAGCACGGTGTGGCCCTTGAACTGCTTGCTCAGGCCTTCTACGACGATCATCTTCAGTGCTCCCGGTCATGCTGGTTGACCCGCGCTTCCATGCGGTTCTGGAAGTGCGCGAGGATGCTGCACAGTATCCAGTAGATAACGGCCACGGCCAGGTACATGGTGAAGACCTCGAAGGTCCGCGCGGTGATCAGTTGGGCCTGGCGGAACAGCTCCGGTACCTGGATGGTCGCCGCCAGGGCGGTGTCCTTGACCAGGGAGATGAAACTGTTGCCCAGCGGCGGCAGGGCGGTGCGCATGGCCTGTGGCAGGATCGCCCGGCGCATGGCCTGGGTGCGGGTCATGCCGATACTGGCGGCGGCCTCCCACTGGCCACGGTCGATCGAGGAAATCGCCGCGCGCAGGATCTCGCAGATGTACGCCGCCATGTTCAGCGACAGGCCGATCAGCGACGCCGGTATCGGGTCGAGCTCGATACCGATCTGCGGCATGCCGAAGTAGATCACGAACAGTTGCACCAGCAACGGCGTGCCGCGGAAGAACGACACGTACACCCGGGCCAGCCAGTCCAGCGGCAGGATCTTCGACAGGCGCATCAGCGCCAGGGCAAAGCCCAGGATCAGACCGAAGAACATGCCGCCGACGCTGAGGACGACCGTGTAGCCAGCGCCCTTGAGCAGGAAGGGCGTGGAGTCGAGGACGAGTTGCAGGCTTTCGGCGATCATTGAGTGACGTCGGCACCGAAGTATTTCTCGGACAGCTTGGCCAGGGTGCCGTCAGCCTTGAGCTTGTCCAGTGCCTTGTTGATCGCCTCGAGCAGCTCCGGCTCGCCCTTGCGCAGGGCCACGCCCGATTCCAGGCGCGAGAACGCCTCGCCGGCGAGCTGGGTGTCCTTGGCCTTCTGGGCGTATTCCAGGGCGGCCAGGCGGTCGATCAGGATGGCGTCGATGCGGCCGTTGCGCAGGTCGGCGAACTTGCTCGGGTCGTCCTCGTAGGTGCGCACGTCGGCCTGCGGCACGTCCTGCTTCACCCATTGCTCGTAGTTGGTGCCCAGGCCCACGCCAACCTTCTTGCCGGCCAGGTCGGCGGCCTTGTGGATGTTCAATTGCTCGGCCTTCTTCTTCAGCACCAGGGCCTGGATGCCGGAGATGGTGTAGGGCTCGGAGAAGTCGTATTTCTTCTTGCGCTCCTCGGAGATGGTCACCTGGTTGACCACCACGTCCAGGCGCTTGGATTCCAACGCCGCGAGTATACCGTCCCACTTGGTCGGCTGGATCCTGGCCTTGACCCCCAGCTCCTTGGCTAGCAGCTCGGACAACTCCACCTCGAAACCGGCCAGCTTGCCGTTCTCGTCGACGAAGCTGAACGGCGGGTAGGTGCCCTCCAGGCCGATGCTGATGCTGCCTTTTTCCTGGATGGTCTTGAGTTGCTCGCCGGCGAAGGCCTGGTTGAACAGGCCGGTGCCCAGCAGGATGGCCAGGCTGGCGGTGAGAAGCGGTTTGGCGAATGTCGACATGTGTGGGCCCCGCGCTTGTTGTGGAAGTAGTGGGTGGCGACTATAGGGGTGGGCTATATAGGTCTTGAAATAATAAAAACTTATTTTGTTATTTCTTTTGTTTCTTTATCGAGGGTTCGACAGCATTGAGGGTAGGTCAGGAATGCCTGGTCTGTCAGCGCTGCTTATGCCCGACTTAGCGCAGGATGGAATAAAGCGTTGTTTTTTCCAAGGGACGGATTTGCCGTAGAGTGGATCGTACCGGCGCAGCCATTACCAAGAAAACCGCCGGGTCAGGAGAATACCGTGAGCGAACATCCATCGACTGGGCATTGGCAACTGCAGGGCATCGTCAGCGGCTTGCGCAGCGCCCGTGAGCAATGGCGTAGCCGCAACGGCCGCAGCAGCGGCGAGCAAGGCGGGCGGGAATTGCCTTCGCGCGAGGCCATGCGGCAGATCCTCGAGCAGTTGTGCGGGGCGCTGTTTCCCATGCGTCTGGGGCCGGTGGACCTGCGTGAGGAAAGCGAGGACTTCTATGTCGGCCATACCCTGGATGCCGCCCTCACGGCGTTGCTGGCCCAGGCCCGTCTGGAGCTGCGCTACGCGGCGCGCCACGGCAAGGCCGAGATCGTCGACGTGGATGCCCATGCCCTGCGCCTGATCCAGGACTTCGCCGCCGCCCTGCCGGGCTTGCGCGTGCTGCTCGACACCGATGTACTGGCCGCCTACCAGGGCGACCCGGCGGCGCGCAGCGTCGACGAGGTCTTGCTGTGCTACCCGGGCATCCTGGCGGTCATCCACCACCGCCTGGCCCACCACCTGTACCAGGCCGGCTTGCCGCTGCTGGCGCGGATCAGTTCGGAGCTGGCCCACTCGGCCACCGGTATCGACATCCACCCCGGTGCGCAGATCGGCTCGAGCTTCTTCATCGACCATGGCACGGGCGTGGTGATCGGCGAGACCGCGATCATCGGTGAACGGGTACGCATCTACCAGGCGGTGACCCTGGGCGCCAAGCGCTTCCCGGCCGACGAGACCGGCATGCTGCACAAGGGCGAGCCGCGCCACCCGATCGTCGAGGACGATGTGGTGATCTATGCCGGGGCGACCATCCTTGGGCGGATCACCATCGGCAAGGGCTCGACCATCGGCGGCAACGTCTGGCTGACCCGCAGCGTTCCGCCGGAGAGCAACATCACCCAGGCGAACCTGCAGCTGGAATGCGAGGGGCAGAAGTAGGCCTGGCGCTTGGGATGACGGGGGCAGTCCATTCTGTGGGAGCCGGCTTGCCGGCGATGGGGCGCGAAGCGGCCCCAACTACCCGCGCCGTGAAAGGTTCGATGGTCGGCCGAACCGCGACCCCGGGTCGCATTGAACGCCGATCCATGTTTAACTTGAACGCTTGTTCAAATTAAACGCTGGTCCATTGCCGGTGTTCAACAGGAGGATTCCCTTTGCTGAACCCGTTCAATCCGAACCTTACGTCCTTCGACGAGGTGCACGTTCAATGACTGCACCGACGCCATCCCTTGCCAACGGCAAGATCCGCATGAACCCGCCGGTGTTCTATTTCGCGGCAAGCTTCATCCTCATCTTCGGCCTGGTGGTCATCGCCAACCCGCAGGCGGCGGGCGAGTGGTTGCTGGCGGCACAGAACTGGGCGGCCAACACGGTCGGCTGGTACTACATGCTGGCCATGACCCTGTACCTGGTCTTCGTGGTGGTCACCGCCTTGTCTGGCTACGGCAAGATCAAGCTCGGTGCCGACCACGACGAACCCGAGTTCAGCTACCTGTCCTGGGCCGGCATGCTGTTCGCCGCCGGTATCAGCATCACCCTGTTCTTCTTCTGCGTCTCCGAACCCCTGACCCACATGCTCCAGCCCCCCCAGGGCGAGGTGGGCACGGTGGAGGCCGGGCGCCAGGCGATGCAGTTGCTGTTCCTGCACTGGGGCCTGCATGGTTGGGGTGTGTTCGCCTTCGTCGGCATGGCCCTGGCCTATTTCGCCTACCGCCACAACCTACCGCTGGCGCTGCGCTCGGCGCTGTACCCGTTGATCGGCAAGCGCATCAACGGGCCGATCGGCTACGCGGTGGACGGCTTCGGCATCATCGCCACGGTGTTCGGCCTGGGCGCCGACATGGGCTTTGGCGTGCTGCACCTGAACGCAGGCCTGGACTACCTGTTCGGCATCGACCACAGCCAGTGGGTGCAGGTGACACTCATCGTGCTGATGATGGGCGCGGCCGTCGCCGTGGCGGTCGCCGGGGTGGAGAAGGGCGTGCGGGTGATGAGCGACATCAACTTGTTCCTGGCCTGCGCTCTGCTGTTGTTCGTGCTGTTCGCCGGGCCTACTCAGCACCTGTTCAACACCCTGATCCAGAACCTGGGCGACTACCTTGGCGCCTTGCCGCGCAAGAGCTTCGATGTCTATGCCTACGGCGAGAACCGAGACTGGCTGGGCGGCTGGACGGTGTTCTACTGGGCCTGGTGGATCGCCTGGGCGCCCTTCGTCGGGCTGTTCATCGCACGGATTTCCCGGGGCCGCACGATCCGTGAGTTCGTCTTCGGCGTGCTGCTGATCCCGCTGGGGTTCACCCTGGCGTGGATGTCGATCTTCGGCAACAGCGCCATCAATCAGGTGCTCGAACACGGCATGACCGCGCTGGCCCAGTCGGCCTTGGACAACCCGCCCATGAGCCTGTACCTGCTGCTGGAAACCTACCCGTGGAGCAAGACGGTGATCGCGGTGACGGTGTTCATCAGCTTCGTGTTCTTCGTCACCTCGGCCGACTCCGGCACCGTGGTGCTCTCGACCCTGTCGGCCAAGGGCGGCAACGCCGACGAAGACGGGCCGAACTGGCTGCGCATCTTCTGGGGGGCGATGACCGCATTGGTCACCAGTGGGCTGCTGTTCGCCGGCAGCATCGACTCGCTCAAGTCCGCGGTGGTGCTGACCTCGCTGCCGTTCTCGCTGATCCTGCTGTGCATGATGTGGGGGTTGCACAAGGCGTTCTACCTGGAGTCCCAGCGGCAGATCGCGCAGATGCATTCGCTGGCACCGTTCGCCCAGTCACGCCGTGGTCGCGGCGGCTGGCGCCAGCGCCTGAGCCAGGCGGTGCACTTCCCATCGCGGGACGAGGTGTATCGCTTCATGGATGACGTGGTGCGCCCGGCCATCGCCGAGGTGACCGAGGTGTTCGAGCAGAAGGGGCTGGCGTTGATCACCCAGGACGATCCGAGCCATGACAACGTCAGCCTGAAGATCGGCCATGGCGAGGAACAGCCGTTCATCTACCAGGTGCAGATGCGCGGGTACTTCACCCCATCGTTCGCCCTCGGTGGGCTGGGGACCCAGGAGTTGAGGAATCGCCGTTACTACCGCGCCGAGGTGCATCTGTCCGAGGGCAGCCAGAACTACGACCTGGTGGGCTACAGCAAGGAGCAGATCATCAACGACATCCTCGACCAGTACGAGCGGCACATGCAGTTCCTGCACCTGGTCCGGTAGATCGCTGGGGCCGCTTTGCGGCCCCTTCGCGACACGAGGCCCTTCAGAACGGCACATCCCCAAGAATGGTCGCCCGGTGCATCACCCGCCGCTGCGGCCGGTAGTCGTCCACCGCGTAATGCTGGGTCACACGGTTGTCCCAGAACGCCACGTCATGCTCCTGCCATCTCCAGCGAATGCTGAACTCCGGCCGTGTGGCATGGGCGAACAGCAGCTTGAGCAGCGCCTCGCTCTCATGCTCGTTCAATTCGTTGATCCGTGTAGTGAACCCTTCGTTGACGAACAGCGCCTTGCGCCCGCTCACCGGGTGGGTGCGCACCACCGGGTGCGACAACGGTGGGTTGTTGCGCCGGGTCGCCTCCCAGCGTGCCAGGTCTTCGGGGGTGGTGCCGAAGCGCTCCAGGGGGAACGACTTGGTGAAGTCATGCGTGGCGGTCAGGCCGTCGAGCAGCGCCTGCAATGGCGCCGACAGCGCTTCGAAGGCGGCGATGCCGCTGGCCCACAGGGTGTCTCCGCCAAAGGCTGGCAACTGCTTGGCGCTGAGCACCGCGCCCAGCGCCGGCGTCGGCAGGAAGGTGACGTCGGTGTGCCACACGGCATTGTCGCGTACATCGGTGACCGCCGTGTCGAGGACCAGCACCTGTGGGGTGTCCGGCACGTTGGGGTAGATCGGGTGGATGTGCAGGTCGCCGAAGCGCGCGGCGAAGTTCGCCTGCTGTACCGGCTCGATCGGCTGGTCGCGGAAGAACAGTACCTGGTGTTCGAGCAACGCCTGCTCGATGGCATCGCGCTGTTCGGCGCTGATGTCGCGGGTGAGGTCCACGCCGCTGATCTGGGCGCCGAGCGCCGGGCTGAGGGGGGTGACGATCAGGCTCATGTCGGTTGCTTTCCTAGGCGCCGGGGTGCCGGCGTGGTCAGTGTCATCAGTGGCTCTGCCCGTGCCAGGGCACCAGCTTGCGTTGCAGGGCGCGCAGGCCCATCTCCAGGGCGAAGGCGATCAGGGCGATCAGCAGGATCCCCAGCACCACCACGTCGGTGACCAGGAACTGCGCCGCCGACTGCACCATGAAGCCCAGGCCGCTGGTGGCGGCGATGAGCTCGGCGGCCACCAGGGTCGACCAGCCGACACCCAGGCCGATGCGGATGCCGGTGAGGATGTCGGGCAGGGCGCTGGGCAGGATCACGTGGCGGATCAGCTGGGCCTTGCTGGCGCCCAGGGACTGCGCCGCGCGCAGCCTGGCCGGATCGACGGTGCGCACGCCGGTGGCCGTGGCGATGGCGATTGGGGCGAAGATCGCCAGGTAGATCAGCAGCACCTTCGACAGCTCGCCGATGCCGCACCAGATCACGATCAGCGGCAGGTAGGCCAGCGGAGGGATCGGCCGGTAGAACTCGATCAGCGGGTCGAGGATGCCGCGGGCCACACGGTTATGGCCGATGGCGAGGCCGACCGGGATGGCGCTGAGCACCGCGGCGCCCAGGGCCAGGCCGATGCGCCCGAGGCTGGCGCCCAGGTGTTGCCAGAGGCTGGCGTCCATGTAGCCCTGGCTCAGCAGTGTCCAGGCCTTGGCCAGGATGTCGGCGGGCGAGGGCAGGAACAGCGGCTCGATCCAGCCGGCCGCGGTCACCAGCCACCAGGCCAGCAGCAAGGTGGCCAGGGTCAGGGCGCTGATCCAGCGGGTCGGCAGCGCGCGGCGTGCCTTGGCGGAGGGGTGTGGCCGGGCGTTGCGCTTGGCGGCGACCGGCAGGTCCAGGCTGCTCATGCGGACTCCTGCCGACGGGCGGCTTCGCGTTGGGAGAACACCCGCGCCAGTACGTGCTCGCGGGTCTCGATGAAGCGTGGGTGGGACTTGATCGCCCGCGCCGGCTCACCGGCGGCGTAGCGCTGGCCGAAGTCCAGCTGCAGGCGCTCGACCACGCGCCCCGGGTTGGGCGCCAGCAACACCAGTTCGCTGGCGAGGAACACGGCTTCCTCGATGTCGTGGGTGATCAGGAACACCGGCTTGGCGGTGCGTTGCCAGACTTGCAGCAACAGCTCCTGCATCTGTTCGCGGGTGAAGGCGTCGAGGGCGCCGAAGGGTTCGTCCATCAACAGCACCCGAGGGTCGGCCGCCAGCGCTCGGGCCAGGCCCACGCGCTGTTTCTGGCCGCCGGAGAGTTGCCAGATGCGCCGCTCGCCGAAGCCGGCGAGGTCGACCAGGGCGAGCATTTCGCGGGCCTTGGCCTCGCGCTCGGCGCGGGGCACTCCAGCGAGTTCCAGGCCAAAGGCGACGTTGCTCAGCACGTCCTGCCAGGGCAGCAAGGCGTCGTCCTGGAACACCACGCCGCGCTCGGCGCCCGGGCCCTGCACCGGCGCGCCATCGAGGGTGATGCGCCCACCGCTGGGGGCGACGAACCCGGCGATCAGGTTGAGCAGCGAGGTCTTGCCGCTGCCGGAGGGGCCCAGGGCTACCAGCAGTTGGCGGGGGCCGAGGTTCAGGTTGATATCGGCCAGCACCGGGGTGGTGGCGCCGGGGTACTGTGCGCTGATGCGCTCCAGTTCGAGCAAGGCCATGGCAGGCTCCGGATCAGTTGGGGAGGTATTGCGCGCTGACGTAGGGCGAGTAGTCCGGCAGTACCGCCTCGACCTTGCCTTGCTGCTTGAGGAAGGTGGCGGTGTCGGTCAGCGCCTGGGTGGTCGGTGCACCGAGCGCGCTGGCCTGGTCGGCGGCCAGGGGGTAGACGTTGCCCTGCAGCAGCACCGGGATATCGGCGGGCTTGGCGCCGGAAAGCTTGGCCAGCTTGGCGACGTTGTCCGGGTTGGCCAGCCAGGCCTGTGGGTCCTTGCCGTAGTCGGCGTAGGCGTCGAGGGTCACCTTGGCGAACGACTTGACGATGTCCGGGTGCTTGGCGGCGAAGTCCTTGCGCACGATCCAGGCGTCGAAGGTCGGTGCGCCTTTCTCGGCCAGCTCGCCAGAGGTGATCAGCACCTTGCCGTTCTCCTTGGCCACGCCCAGGGCAGGGTCCCAGACGTAGGTGGCGTCGATGTCGCCACGTTTCCAGGCGACGATGATCGCCGGTGGCGCCAGGTTGAGGATCTGCACCTTGGCCGGGTCGATGTTCCAGTTCTTCAGGGCGGCCAGCAGGCTGTAGTGGCCGGTGGAGACGAAGGGCACGGCGACTTTCTTGCCGACCAGGTCCTGCGGCGTCTTGATGCCATCGCGGGCGACCAGGGCTTCGCCGGCGCCGATCTGCGTGGCGATCAGGAAGGTTTCCACCGGCAGCTTGCGGGTGGCCGCGGCGGCCAGCGGGCTGGAGCCCAGGTAGCCGATCTGCACGTCGCCGGAGGCCACGGCGGTGATCACGTCGGCGCCGTTGTCGAACTTGCGCCAGTCGATGCTGGCCTGGCTGGCCTTTTCATAGGTGCCATCGACCTGGGCGACCTTGGCGGGGTCGACGGTGGTCTGGTAGGCCACCGTCAGGTCGGCTGCCTGGGCGAACCAGCTGGCGCCGGCCAGGGTCAGGGCGGCGAACAGGCGCAGCGGAGCGTGCGGGATCATGGGAGGACTCCTCGTCAGGCAATCAGGGTGATGGATGGCGAGAGGCTAAATGATCTAAGAAATTAAAAATAAATAACTTTTTAGCATTAGCTTAGGAGCCAATCGCTTTAAGCCTGGGGCGGCAGGCTGACGGGACGTGATCTTGCGCAATGGCGAAACGGGAGAGGCCTGCTAGGCTTTCCGGGCTTTGCTGGAGGGTGATGACGGTTATAGGCAAACGTTTGCAAATAACCTAAAGGAATGGTAGCCGGGTGCCGATACAACTTTTGGCAGTAAAGGTTCCTAGATTATTCCTTAAAAGTCTTAGGAATTCATAAAACAGTCATTTTGGATTTATAGGATTGTCATTATCCTGTAGCGCAGGCGGCGTCTTAGACCAAAGTCGTGAAATGATTGGTAACGATTGACTTCACGACCACTCTTTGGTGCTAACCCGGATTTCTCATGAGGCCGGCAGGCGTGGCCGGTGAAGCCTCGGCGTATCAACAACCTGCCTTCCACCGCTAAAAATTGATCGTTTTTTATTCAATTCCCGCGTATGGGGCGCACTGCCCCCTTTCCCCCATTGAGCCGGGCCGGGGGCGCCCGCCTGTTCAGGTCGGCTTGAGGCGGGCAACCAGCCCCGCAAAGAGTTCCTGATGCGGATAGGCCTCGCTGATCAGCACGCGGATGCGCCGGCTGTTGCGAATGATCACCGCACCGATCTTGAGCAGTTTCAAGCGCAGGTTATGGATGCTCATGCGCGCCAATGCGGTGCCCTGGAGATGATCGCGTAGCCGTTCGAACAGCACATAGGCAAAGGCCGACAGCATCAGCCGCCACTGGTTGGTCCACCAGCGTGGGCTGGAGGTGCGGTCGGCGAACAGATCCAACTGTTGGTCCTTGATCCGATTCTCCATGTCGCCACGGCCGCAGTAGTCTTCGTAGTACTGCTGGGCAGCATCCTCGGCAAAGCGGGACACGACGATGAAGCGTGGATTGGCACCCTGCTCGCCATGTTCCAGGCGCGACACGACCAGGCGGCGCCTACGCCAACTACCGGCCTGATAGAGGAAGCGATACACGCCGGACATCTTCTGCCCGGTTTCTTGGTAGGCCTCGGCGACCGCTTGCATGGCCGGCGCCGCCATCCGCTGCAGGCGGGTGTTGCGGGCCAGACCCACCACATAATCCACCTGCTTGCGGTCACACCAGTCGAGCATGCGATGTCGGCAAAAACCGCCGTCACCGCGGAACACGATGCGGGTCTCTGGCCAGAAGCGGCGAATGAACTTGACCAGCAGTGCCAGGATGGCCCAACTGTGTCGGGCGCCATCGATGTTGCTCGGGCGCAAATAGCTCACCAGCAGATGGCGACCACAGAACACATAGAGCGGCAGGAAGCAGTAATGGTCGTAATAGCCATGGAAGAAGCGCCCTTCCTGATCTCCATGCACCGGCACATCGGTCGCATCGAAGTCGAGCACGATCTCAGCCGGCGCCTGGTCATGCTGGGCGATGAAGTGCTCCCACAGCAGGCGATGGGCTTGCACCACCGTTTCGCGATCGGCTTGCTGTTCCAGGCGCCCCAGAGTGGATTTGCCGGCCAGCGGTTGCAGGCGGTTGACCGCAGTCTGCAGCGCGTAGTCATGGCGCAGGCCGTCATGATCGTTGAGATCCTCGTAGCCGGCGGCCAGTGCATAGATACGCTGGGCGAGCAGTGTCTGCAGTCCATGCTGGACACGCCCAGGATCACGCCGATCGGGAACGATTTTGGCCAGGCGGCGGGTCAAGCCATGTTGCCGGTCGACCTCGCGCAGCAGCAACAAGCCCGCATCCGAGGTGATGTGACCACCGGTGAAAGAGGCCTCGACGAGGCGGCGAGAGAGGGGTGAAAAGTGGAGTTTTTCTGGTAGCATTTTGTGCGCGGCTGAAGACTTATGGGGCTTTGTTTGGCGACAAGAATCATAAGGCTTTCAGCCGTTTTTGTTTATGCGGTCATGAGAAATCCGGGCTAAATCGCCCATCCCGGGTGAGCGGGGCAGAAGATCCCGCCGCCAGAGACGCACAAGAATTAGAACGTAGAGGAGCAAAACATGTACAAGTCCAGCCTGGCCCTGGCCGTGGCACTGGGGGTTCTCGCCCAACAAGCAAGCGCAGCCGGTTTCATCGAGGACAGCAAGCTGTCCCTGAGCTCGCGCACCATGTACTTCAACGACGATAACCGCGAAGGCGGTGCCGACCAGAAAGAAAGTGGCCAGGGCTTCAAGCTCGACTACCTGTCTGGCTTTACCGAAGGCACCGTAGGTTTTGGCGTTGATGTTCAAGCGCTGTGGGGCATTCACCTGGATGGTGGCCGTGGCAGCCGTCCAGATGCCAACAACACGTTCTTCCCAAGTGATTCCGACGGTTCGGCCGTCCACAATTGGGCCCGCATCGGTGGTAACGCCAAGGCGCGCTTCTCGAAGACCGAGGCTCACTTCGGTAGCGCCCTGGCGCCGAACCTGCCGATCCTGGTCTCCAACGACGGTCGTCTGCTGCCGCAGACCTTCGAAGGTGGCACCATCACCTCGAAGGAAATCGACAACCTGACCATCAATGCCGGTCAGCTGACCCACGCCATGGGCCGTGCTTCGAGCAACCGTACCGGCCTGTCGGTCGCTGGCGCCTCGGCTGACAGCAACAAGTTCCGCTTCGGTGGCGTGGACTGGAAAGTCACTCCAGACCTGACCCTGCAGTACTACTACTCGAACCTCGAAGACTTCTACAAACAGCACTTCCTGGGTGCGACCCACGTCTTCAAGATCTCCGACGATTCGTCGTTCAAGACCGACCTGCGCTACTTTGACAGCAGCAGCGACGGTAAGAACGGCGACGGCGGCGGCTACAACTTCAACAACAACGGTGGTTATGCCAAGAACACCGGCGAGGTCGACAACAGGACCTGGTCTGCCATGTTCACCTACACCCTGGGTGGCCATGCGTTGATGGTCGGCCATCAGCAAGTCAGCGATGACGGCGGTTTCGTCTGGCTGAACCAAGGCAACGTCGAAGATGGCAACGGCAACCTGGAAGGCGCTGGCGGTGCCAGCTTCTACCTGTTCACCGATAGCATGATCAACCAGTTCGCACGTGCGGGTACCAACACCACCTTCGGTCAGTACAGCTATGACTTCGCCCGTGTCGGCGTACCTGGCCTGAAAGCGTCGGTCGCTTACCTGCGTGGTACCGACATCCGTAACGCTTCCGGCAACGGTACCTACCATGAGTGGGAACGTGATGCGCGGATCGACTACGTGATCCAGGAAGGTACCCTCAAGGGCCTGGGCGCCAGCCTGCGTCACGGCGTCTACCGTGGCGAGGGCGAAGCTCCGGTCGACAAGGACCAGACCCGCTTCATCGTCAACTACACTTACAGCTTCATGTAAGTCGTAGCTGCATACAAAAGCCTCGCCTAGTGCGAGGCTTTTTTGTGATCGTGATTTCGTATGCTTTGTGGTTATAAATAAATCGATATTTATTCTTTTTGTTTTGCATTGGATACAGGCACATTGAACCCATAACGCAGACACAGGAGCCCCACCATGAGCCTCAAACTCGGCGACATCGCCCCCGACTTCGAACAGGATTCCAGCGCCGGCAAGATCCGTTTCCACGAATGGCTGGGCGACAGCTGGGGCGTACTGTTCTCCCACCCGGCCGACTTCACCCCGGTGTGCACCACCGAACTGGGCCTGACCGCCAAGCTCAAGGAGGACTTCGCCCAGCGCGGCGTCAAGGCCATCGCCCTGTCGGTGGACCCGGTCGAGTCGCATACCCGCTGGATCGATGACATCAACGAGACCCAGAACACTGTGGTCAACTTCCCGATCATCGCCGACGCCGACCGCAAGGTTTCCGACCTGTACGACCTGATCCACCCCAATGCCAGCGACACCCTGACCGTACGTTCGCTGTTCGTCATCGACCCGAACAAGAAGGTGCGCCTGACGATCACCTACCCGGCCAGCACCGGGCGCAACTTCAACGAGATCCTGCGGGTGATCGACTCGTTGCAACTGACCGACAACCACAAGGTCGCCACGCCGGCCAACTGGCAGGATGGCGACGAGGTGGTGATCGTGCCGTCGTTGAAGGACGAGGACGAGATCAAGCAGCGCTTCCCGAAAGGCTACCGGGCGGTGAAACCCTATCTGCGGCTGACTCCGCAACCCAATCGTTGAGAATCCTTCGTTGCATTGCTCTTAGCCATAGCAGGGATCTTCGGGCCGTTTCGACGGCCCTTTTTTATGGGCGCAATCTTGTGGGTGAATCGGAGCGATGGTTCTTGGGGCCGCTCTGCGGCCCCACATGCATTGCCCCAATTTGTCGGACATTTCCGATCCTGAAACGAATTGCTTCAGTTCATCGTAATTAGCGAACTATCCTACGTGCCTGCCGGAAACCGCCGCATTGTTGGTGCAATGCCCCGGGGATAATTTCACCGGGTCGTCATATTTGGCGACCGGGGGTGAGATCCCGGAGCTACAAGCGGCCTTTCCTGTTATGGCAGCCGTGTTCGGGCAGACTTCGGTCTGACCGGGTTTCTTGTGCCCCGGATCTCACCCCGTACACGGCTGCCACCCTTCGTCTTGTGAGATTGACGATGGTGGTGACTTCCTGAAATCGCACAAGAGTCTCTGCCATGAAGAAGATCGTCCCCGATCCACCGCACTCTCCTGATTTTCCCGCCGACAACCACCTCCGCCCATATCAGGAGCAAGGCGATGACCGATAGCCCCTGGAAGACGGCAGGTGTCCAGACCTGCCTGGATACGTATCGCATCCAGCCCGGCATTCCATTCCAAACGGCCTTCAGCGAACTCTCCGTATTGCTCGGCTGCATCCGTCATCTGGCCTGTGAAGCGGAAATGGAGGGCGACCTGATCGCTGGCAGCGCCACCCGGATCCTCAGCGCCATGGCCAAGGCGTTGATCGATGACATGGAGATCGGGATGAACCGGGAACGGTGATTCGACTCAGGGGCCGCTCTGCGGCCCCAAATGGCAAAACAAAAAATGGAATAAACAAATGAAAAAATATGATTTCTAGATATATATGGTGAGCTGTTAATGTCACCTCATCCAGCGGGGCCCACAAACCCCGCGGCCATGTAACAGAATTCAAGGACGCGTCTTCCATGCTGGTCGTTTCTCTCGGCGGTAGCCCCAGTACCCGTTCACGCTCCGGCGTGCTTCTCGATCGTTCACGCCAATGGCTGCAGGACCGTGGTGTCGAGGTGGTGACCTTCCAGGTGCGTGAGTTCGCCGCCGAGGACCTGCTGCATGCGCGCTTCGACAGCCCGCAGGTACGGCACTTCAACGCGCTGGTCGCCCAGGCCGACGGCCTGGTGGTCGCCACCCCGGTGTACAAGGCCTCCTTCGCCGGAGCCTTGAAAACCCTGCTCGACCTGCTGCCCGAGCGCGCCCTGGAGCACAAGGTGGTACTGCCGATCGCCACCGGTGGCAGCATCGCCCACATGCTGGCGGTGGATTACGCGCTCAAGCCGGTGCTGTCGGCGCTCAAGGCCCAGGAGACGCTGCAGGGCATCTTCGCCGACGACAGCCAGGTCGCCTACGGCGAGCACGGCCAGCCGGCGCGGCTGAGCGAAGCCCTGGAAGAGCGCCTGCAGGATTCGCTGGAACTGTTTCACAGCGCCCTGGCCCGACGGCCCAAGCCCGTGGCTCCTGGCGTGCTCAACGAACGCCTGCTCAGTGCCCGCTGGAGCATCTGAGCTGGTAATACCGCTTCACTGTTTTCCCCACCTTACTCGCCCGCCAACGGGCAAGCAGGTGCAACCCGAACCCCATCGCACAGGAGAGCGCCATGCGCACAGTCTTCTTGCGTCGAGGTCTGGTCGCCCTGTTTGCGGCGGCTGTGTCCTTCGGCGCCATCACCCAGGCACAGGCCGAGAGCTTGCGCATCGGCTACCAGAAATACGGCACCCTGGTGCTGCTCAAGGCCAAGGGCACGCTGGAGAAGCGCCTGGCAGAGCAGGGCGTGCAGGTGCAATGGACCGAGTTCCCCGGCGGCCCGCAGTTGCTCGAAGGGCTGAACGTCGGCTCCATCGACTTCGGCGTCACCGGCGAGACGCCGCCGGTGTTCGCCCAGGCCGCCGGGGCCGACCTGCTCTATGTCGCCTATGAGCCGCCTGCCCCGCACAGCGAGGCGATCCTCGTGCCCAAGGGCTCGCCGATCCAGTCGGTGGCGCAGCTCAAGGGCAAGAAGGTCGCCCTCAACAAAGGCTCCAACGTCCACTACCTGCTGGTGCGCGCCCTGGAAGAGGCGGGCCTGAAGTACAGCGATATCCAACCGGTCTACCTGCCACCGGCCGATGCCCGCGCCGCCTTCGAGCGCGGCAGCATCGACGCCTGGGTGATCTGGGACCCGTACCAGGCCGCCGCCGAGCAGCAACTGCAGGCGCGCACCCTGCGTGACGGCAAGGACCTGGTCGACAACCACCAGTTCTACTTGGCCACCCGCCAGTACGCGACCACCCATCCGGGCGTGATCGCCACCCTGGTCGACGAGGTGCGTGCCGTGGGCGAATGGTCCCAGGCCAACCCGCAGCAGGTCACCGACCAGGTGGCGCCGCTGCTCGGCCTGCCCGCCGACATCACCCTCACATCGGTCAAGCGCCAGGGCTACGGCGCGGCGCCACTTACCCCAGAGGTGGTGGTGGCCCAGCAGAAGATCGCCGACACCTTCCAGGCCCTGAAGCTGATTCCCAAGCCCTTGAGCATCAAGGACGTGATCTGGACACCGCCAGCCAAGGTCGCCATCGCGCCTTGACGATTCGCCTGTACCGGGGCACCGCCCCGGTTCGCACCCTTCGAGGAGACAACTCCAATGAGCCTTAACATTTTCTGGTTCCTTCCCACCCATGGCGACGGCAAGTACCTGGGAACCAACGAGGGCGCCCGCGCCGTCGACCACGGCTACCTGCAGCAGATCGCCCAGGCCGCCGATCGCCTGGGCTTCGGCGGGGTGCTGATCCCCACCGGCCGTTCCTGCGAGGACTCCTGGCTGGTGGCGGCATCGCTGATCCCGGTGACCCAGCGCCTGAAGTTCCTGGTGGCCCTGCGCCCAGGCATCATTTCGCCGACCGTGGCGGCGCGCCAGGCGGCGACCCTCGATCGCCTGTCCAATGGCCGCGCGCTGTTCAACCTGGTGACCGGTGGCGACCCGGACGAGTTGGCCGGCGACGGCCTGCACCTGAACCACCAGGAGCGCTACGAGGCGTCGGTGGAGTTCACCCGCATCTGGCGCAAGGTGCTCGAAGGCGAAGTGGTCGACTACGACGGCAAGCACATCCGGGTCAAGGGCGCCAAGCTGCTCTACCCGCCGATCCAGCAACCGCGTCCGCCGCTGTACTTCGGTGGCTCGTCGGAAGCCGCGCAGGACCTGGCTGCCGAGCAGGTCGAGCTGTACCTGACCTGGGGCGAGCCACCGGCCGCGGTGGCCGAGAAGATCGCCCAGGTGCGGGAGAAGGCCGCCGCGCAAGGCCGCCAGGTGCGCTTTGGCATCCGCCTGCACGTGATCGTGCGCGAAACCAACGAAGAAGCCTGGGGTGCCGCCGAAAAACTCATCTCGCACCTGGACGACGATACCATCGCCCGTGCCCAGGCCTCGCTGGCGCGCTTCGACTCCGTGGGCCAGCAGCGCATGGCTGCCCTGCACAACGGCAAGCGTGACCAGCTGGAAGTGAGCCCCAACCTGTGGGCCGGTGTCGGCCTGGTGCGCGGCGGTGCCGGCACGGCCCTGGTCGGCGATGGCCCGACCGTGGCGGCGCGGGTCAAGGAATATGCCGAGCTTGGCATCGACACCTTCATCTTCTCGGGGTATCCACACCTGGAGGAGTCGTACCGGGTCGCCGAGTTGCTGTTCCCGCACCTGGACGTCCAGCGCCCGGAAATCGCCAAGAGCGGCGGCTACGTGAGCCCGTTCGGCGAGATGGTGGCCAACGACATCCTGCCCAAGTCTGTGGCACAGAGCTGAGGGCCGGGCCATGAGTCGTACAACCTCCACCACCTGGCTGCAGCGCCTGGCGCCCTGGGCCTTGCCGCTGGCGCTGCTGGCGGTGTGGCAACTGGCGGTCGCCAGTGGCTGGCTGTCGACCCGCATCCTGCCGGCACCGAGCGCGGTGTTCGGCGCCGGCGTCGAGCTGGTACGCAGCGGGGAGATCTGGAGCCACCTGGCCATCAGCGGCTGGCGGGCGGCCCTGGGCTTCCTGATCGGCGGCAGCATCGGCCTGGTGCTGGGCTTCATCACTGGGCTCTCGAAGTGGGGCGAACGCCTGCTCGACAGCTCGGTGCAGATGATCCGCAACGTGCCGCACCTGGCGCTGATTCCGCTGGTGATCTTGTGGTTCGGCATCGACGAGTCGGCGAAGATCTTCCTGGTGGCGCTGGGGACGCTATTCCCCATCTACCTCAACACCTACCACGGCATCCGCAACGTCGACCCGGCGCTGGTGGAGATGGCGCGCAGCTATGGCCTGTCGGGCTTCGCCCTGTTCCGCCAGGTGATCCTGCCGGGCGCGCTGCCGTCGATCCTGGTGGGCGTGCGCTTCGCCCTGGGCTTCATGTGGTTGACCCTGATCGTCGCCGAAACGATCTCGGCCAACGCCGGCATCGGCTACCTGGCGATGAATGCCCGTGAATTCCTGCAAACCGACGTGGTGGTGCTGGCCATCGTCCTGTACGCCGTGCTCGGCAAGCTCGCCGACCTGGCCGCCCGCGGCCTGGAGCGTGTCTGGCTGCGCTGGCACCCCGCCTACCAGGCGGTGAAGAAGGAGGGCGCATGACCGTGCTCAACGAACAACCGCCGCGCCTGTTGCGCGGTATCCCCCTGGCGGCCAAGGACCTGCGCAAGACCTTTGGCCAGCGCGAAGTGCTGCGGGGCATCGACCTGCACATTCCGGCCGGCCAGTTCGTCGCCATCGTCGGCCGCAGTGGCTGTGGCAAGAGCACCTTGCTGCGCCTGCTGGCCGGGCTCGACCAGCCCAGCGGCGGTGAGTTGCTGGCCGGGGCCGCGCCCTTGGCCGAGGCCCGCGAGGACACCCGCCTGATGTTCCAGGACGCACGCCTGCTGCCCTGGAAGAAGGTGATCGACAACGTTGGCCTGGGGTTATCCGGCAACTGGCGCCCCCAGGCCCTGGAAGCCCTGGAGGCGGTCGGCCTGGCCGAGCGCGCCAACGAGTGGCCGGCGGCGCTGTCCGGTGGCCAGAAACAACGTGTCGCCCTGGCCCGGGCGCTGATCCACCAGCCGCGCCTGCTGCTGCTGGACGAGCCGCTCGGCGCCCTGGATGCCCTGACCCGTATCGAGATGCAGCAACTGATCGAGCGCCTCTGGCGCCAGCACGGCTTCACCGTGCTGCTGGTCACCCACGACGTCAACGAAGCCGTCGCTGTGGCCGACCGGGTGATCCTGATCGAGGACGGCGCCGTCGGCCTGGACCTGGTCGTCGACCTGCCAAGGCCCAGGGCGCGTGGCTCGCACCGCCTGGCAGCGCTGGAGAGCGAAGTCCTCAACCGAGTCCTGTCCGTCCCGGGCACACCCCCCGAGCCGGAACCTGTAGCCCCTCTGCCCACGCAACTGCGTTGGGCGCACTGAACCCCAGAAGCCATAGAGAAGGAATCAAAGCCATGACCATCAAAGCGATCAACGTGCGTAACCAATTCAAAGGCACCGTGAAGGAAATACTCGAAGGCCCGGTGCTGTCGGAAATCGACGTGCAGACTGCATCCGGTATCGTCACCTCGGTGATCACCACCCGCTCCGTGCGTGAGCTGGAGCTGCAGGTGGGCAGCGAGGTGATCGCCTTCGTCAAATCGACCGAGGTGTCCATCGCCAAGTTGTAATGTTGGCGAGCAGGGCTGCGTTGCAGCCCTTTCGTCACACAAGCCTATTGGCCGGCGGTGAGGCCCTTCAACGTGCTGATGGGCGCAGGCCTTCGAACAGCAGGTTCGCTTGCGCCTCGCTCACAGGGCCCCGCCATGCACCGCTTCCGGCTCCCAGATTCCGTTCGCTTGCCACTTTGATATGGCCGGCCTTCAGCCGGGCGAACCCTTGCACAGGCCGCTGTTCGAAGTGAAAGTGAACGTACCAGAGGGCTTCGCCGGTGATGCTATCGTCGACCCGGTATTCCTCAAGGTATTCGAGTGGCTTGCCTTTGCTGCTTCTGGCTGGTACCAGTTCACGAGACCAACGGACTTTTACCGCCTTTTGGTCCACCAGGTATGTCAGGTGATCTACAGTTGGCTGCTGTGTGGCTTTGGTTTGTTGCAGGCGCAGTCGCAGCCCTAGTGCATCCAGTTCATCGGCGGCTTGCCTTAGGCGCTGGACCAGTGCCGACTGGGCTTCAGAGAGCGCCTCGCCGATCTGGCGGACCATGTCGTCAGCCCCCTTTCGCAAGTTGCTGGCGTAACCTTCGGCCATGCTCTGCAGGTCTAAGGGCCGCATGTTCAACACTTGGTAGTGTTGTAGCTTGGCGTGTTGTGCGGGTACGTTCTTCAGCAGCCGCTTTGCTGCGGTTTCCAGTGCCTTGGTCGGTACTGACGGCATTCGTCTGTCGTGGTGGGTAGCTCGCCATGTGCCTTGTTCGGTTCGGGTGTACCTGGCATGGGGCTGACCGTTCAAATTATGGCTGACCTCCATGGCTGACTCGCCATTCACTACCCGCTCGTGACCGATGAACACTTGATGGTCATCCGTCTCGAATACACGGGGCCGGCTTTGTCCGCGGTTACTGGCAGGCCGGGCTGAGGTGGCCGGTGTGCCGAGTCCTTGTTCGATCTTGGCGATCAGATCTTGCAGTGCGTCGCGCACCTGTGCCGCTGCAGCCGTATCGATGAAGTCGCCGTAGGTGTCCTCCCAGATGCGAGTCTGGTTGATGAAGCTTTGATACTGTTCCTTGAACTGGTGCAGTGCACGGCGCTCCTGTGATCGGCTCATGACCGCCAGGTCCAGGTCGCCCTGGCTGAACAGGCTTGTGCGCAGGTCACGGACGTGTGGGTTGAAACGCCTCAGGAACAGCAGGCTCTCGTAGCTAAATGGCGCGGGCTTGACCAACAGCGCTACCTGGGCAGAGACACGTACGATTTGATAACCGGCAGGATTGAGCGGCATCTCGAGCTTCATGATGTCCTGGTCGTAAGCCGTAAGGTCTGCCCCCCTCAAATGGTTGCGAACACGGGCGTAGCGTACGAATTCGGCTTCCAACTTCTGTAATACCAGGACCAACTGTTGTGCATTATTCCTCAGTGCCGTCATATGGGCCTTTACTGCGGTTTCGGTCAATTGGTCTGTCAGCCCCTCCAGACGCGCCAATTCCCTGAAGTAGTTCTGCATTTGCTGCCGTTGCAAGCTGATCAGTTTGCTGTGCTGTTTGCGCAGGTCATATTTGAACTCGTCGGCAATCGCCTGGTAAGACCGACGGTCGATCTGTCTGCGCAGCGTTTGCAAACGCTCCAGGCTCCGCTCGTTGAAATCCACGAACTCCAGTAACTGGTCAACGGCTCGTGTCAGGGCTCGATCTATGGTGGCGGCATCTGCGCGGCTGCCGGTGATACCGTCGCGGGTCACCCCGCGAACTCGGTTGTAGTTCTCCATCGTCTCGGGCAAGGTACGATGGAAGTGCTGCCTTGTACGATGCATTTCAGTCAGGATGGCGCGCGGCGACTGGATCGCCGGGCGTGGCCTGAGGTAGCCGCGCACCGTCTCAAGGCCCCGGTTGTAAAGGGTGCTGAGGTAAGCACCGCCGCCAGCCAGACCTGCATCGACGATCCGCCCGCTGACGCTGCCGTGGCTTTGCCATACACCCTCCCCGTTGAGCCGAACAGGTTGCTTGTAGGAGCGGGTGGCGTTGCCTTTCAGTCGCCAGGTGTGGTGGGAAGCGTCCCATTCGACAGGGTAGAGCTGGCCTTGGTGGGCAATGTAGTCCTGCCCCGACTCGACATGCCGATGCACCCCGCTGCCCCATGGCTGGGGATGATCGCTCCAGCGCCCGGAGGGCGCATCGATCGCATAGCCGGTGAACGGATTGGAGTGTTCCATGCGCGGGAGGCTGGTGACATGAAACCCGCTCTGGCGCTGCCTCTGCAAGGTCCGCGCGCGGGCCAGGGCTGCCCCGCTGGTTGGTGCGGCCATCGGCCAAAGATCGAACAATGCATCGATCAGTGACAGGAACACGCTGTTCAGGTGCTCGACGCCTTGGCGTGGGTCGCCGCGCATGAAGGCGGCAACGGCTGCGTTGGCGGCGCTCCATCCGTCATAGAGGCCGACGGCCAGACCTACGCCTGGAACGAAGCCTAGTGCGAGCTTGATGTAGTCATATATCTGGCCGTGAAGCATGGCCTCGGTTTCAAGGTATAGGTCGCTCTGGCTGCGCGACGATGTTCGGTGACGGCGGATGAGCCGGCCCATTTCAAGACTGGCATGGAGCTGTGGCAGGGACTCGTTGCGTACCAGGCCCACGCCGATGAAGCCCGACACCTTGGCCAGCAGCGCAGCATTGAGGTAGGCGAGGTGGTCGGAGGCCTTGCCATCCACAGGCAGTTCCGCCAGATAAGTACGCATGTCTTGTTCGAGCGCCATGGTTTGCAGGGCCTCGATCGCCAATTGCGAGGTGGTGTACTGGCTGACGACCTTGCCGTTGGGCGCATCGGGTAGCAATAGCAGCACGGGCCCTGTTTCGGCGTACAACAAGGATGCGCCAGACAGCTCTACATCCGTGCGCGATCCGTCTGGGGCCGTGCCGGGCCGGAGGACCAGCGATCGATGCTTGACGGTTCTCGCCGCGGCAAGCGTAAGTTGCTCCTGGGCGAAACGCTCCAGGAGCGCTTGGCCTTGTGTATCGAGTGTTTGCTGGCCTAGGGCGATGATTCGCAGACGGTGTTCGAACGGTGCACGGAGCAGTTCCTGGCGACGTGCGGTCTCCCAGTCAGTCTCCCCTTCCAACCCTTTGAACGCCTGGAGTATCAGGCGTTCGTAGGCGCCAGCCAGGTCCAGCTCCTTGGCCAGGTTGGCAATGTAGGTGAGATCAAGGCCTTCGATGTGTACAGGCGTTTCGTCTGGGCCTGTGAGCCGCAGATGCGCATTGGTCAGGCGCATGGCCATATGGTCATCCGCTGCCCATAAGAGGAACGTTTCCAGCGTGATATCGCTGCGCTGTTCACTGAAGCGGTAAACGATCTTCTGGGCATGCCCCTGGCCAGAGCCGGGTATGGGTTCACGCTCCTGGAACACGTGGTCGGCCATGTTGAGCGTGATCTTGGGCACTTCAGTCAGATTGAAATCCTGGCGAACCCGCTTATGCATGGCCGCGCGTGCGAACCGGGCTCGCTCGGGCAGATCTCGGCTCATCAACTGATGGGTGGCAAACATGGCTTGGCGCAGTGCTTCGAGCTGCTTGGCCAACCGTGCTGCCTGCGAGGCATCGAGCCTGACTTTCGGGCTTAGCTGGGTGTGAATCTCTGCGGTGCGGTTTCTTTCGGCAAGGCGCTCGAATGCCAGGAGCCTGGCCATGTTCGTGCTGATGCCCAGGCGCTGCCTGAATATTTCATGGTGAGCCGCCGAGGCTGGCGTGTTCTCGCTGTGCAATGCGCTGAGCAGGGTTTGCACGCAGTAGTCGAAAAAATGTGTGCCGACGGGCACCTGTGATATCGCAGGCGTGCTGGTCTCGAGAAGTTGCAGCACGGTGGCAGGCTCATGAGGCCAAGTGCTGTCGAGCAAGGCATCTGGCCAGGCTCCCTGAAGTGTGTCGAGCAGGCCTTGGAACAATTGCTCTGGGTTGGCGAACGCCTTGAGCCCCCCGTCTTCTCCAGGCTTGTAGAGCAATATCGAAGTCTCTGGCGTTTGTTCCTGGTCGCTGGGTATGCCTTGGAGGGTAAGGTAACCCGTTAAATAAAAGTTGCGACCACCCAGGGTCAGCATCAGCGCGCTCGTTTCAACCGGGCGCAGATAACTGGGCTCGGGCTGTTCCACGACATATTGGGTCCAGGTCAACTGGGCTTGGGTCAACTCGCCGAGTCGCTGCTGCAGTCGGGCCTCCAGGAGCAGCCCTTGGCCAAGATGCTGACTGATGTGACTGAACCGGGAGGTGTCGCCATGGCGCTCGCTCCAAACCTGCGGGGTGAGCGTTGGCGGGAGTTTGTCGAACAACTGCGCAAGTTCCACACGCTGGCGTTCCAGCGTCGATTGAAGTGTTCTGAGCTCGGTAAGCTTGGCCGATTGGGGAGTTGACGCACCGTCCAGATAGCCGGCCAAGAGGTCCTCCTGGCGCTCGACTCGTTGCCTGCGCCAGCCGAACGGCAAGCGCGGGGCGAGCGAGTCGAAATGCACCTCTTGCGCTGCCAGATGCTCATCCGCCTGGATCAACTGGTTGATTTCAGCTTCGGTAGCGTTTGCCAGATCCTTTCGCATCCACTCGGCACGCTTTTCTTCCCAGGCCTCGAACGCGCTCCAGTCCAGAGGGTCGGTGCTACCTTCGGGGCCGGCCTGAACAAGGCGTCTCATACTCAACCCTTGATGGTCAGCCAGTGTGCTATCGAACATTCGAGCGAAGCCGTTGGCACCTATGTCTTGCAAGCTGATGAGGGTAAGGTCGGCGTTCTCCGCGAGGAGTGTTTCAGTGTCTGGCCAGATTATCTTTCGATGCTCGAACAACCAGCCCAGTAGCGCAGGTTCATGCTGGAACGCGCGTATGGCGCTATTGGCACCCGGCCTGTAGAGCAGCCAGCGGGTTTCGCCCGCTCTGGGCTTGACCAGCAAGGCATGGTTGCTAATTTTTCTATGGTTGGCGGGATGGTCCCAGCTTGCGAGTGCGTACTGGCTGTTTTCGTCCAACTGGCCATGGTCCCATGCCTGCGCACCTATGCGCTCGAGGGCAAAGGCAAGGTCCAGGCTATGGACGAAGTGCTCGTGCAGTAGCCGTTGGCCTTGTTGCCGGCGCGAAACGGCGTGCCCAGGCATACGCCCTTCCCAATAGTTGGATTGGGCATGCAAGTGGGCTGTGCCGATCAACGGGGTCAGGTGGGTTATCCAGTCTGCGCCGCTCCAGCGGTGGTACTCGGAGGTCTGTGCAAAACCCCAGGTTGACCAGGCGCTGAAAGCGTTGGCGAATGATGGGCTGACCAGAAGGCGGGCCGCGAAACCCAGCAGCGTGACTTGGCTGTCGCCATGCATGAGGCCGCAGCTTTCAGGGTCGGCCTGTATGTGCGTCTGCAATACCTGGCGCACAGTCGGACGCAGGCGGGGAGCTTGCTGGAGCAGCATGCGCAGTTCAGTGGCGAGCCGCAGCCGGTTCTGGTTGGCCGTGGCAAGGGCATTGCCGCGCCCGGCGGTTCTCCAGCCTACATCCTCGACGTCGAAGGAGGTGGTGGCGGGCTCGAAGGAGAGGTGGGAGTCATGTGTCATGCGATCACCGAAGTGGGTAGCCAGGAATGGAACCCGAATTTCAATGATCAGAGGGAAGGCGTGGGTGTTACATATTGCTCATGGATGCTGGCGCTTGGCCAGGAACGGCGGCAGGTACAGCCCCAGGTACGCCTCGAACACCCGCTTGCCTTCCTCGGCCATGCGCGGCGTGATCTGTTCATGCAATTGCACCGACCGGGCATAGACCCGGTCGCTCAACTCCATGGCCAGCGCGAACACATCCACATCCTTCGGCATCGCCGGCAACTGGAAGTGTTGGTCGAACAGCTTGTGCATCAGCTCGCCCAGCTCCATGTCGTGCTGGCGGTCGGCCTGGACCACTTCGCTCAGGCCATGCTGGGCGAGAATCAATTGGCGCGCCGCGGTGTCCTGGTTGTAGATCTCCAGCATGCGCTGCTCGATCAGCCGCGACAGGTCGTGCCAGGTGTCCAGCGTGGCCGTGTCGATCGGCGCGCGCAGGGCTTCGCGGAAGGCCCGGTGCACATCGGCGGTCAGGGCCTCCAGCAGGGCCGGGACGCTGGCGAAGAAGTGGTACACCGACGACGGCGGGATCTGCGCCCGCTCGGCCACGCTGTAGATCGACAGGCCTGCCACACCCTCGTGGGCCAGCAGCTCACGCGCTGCGGCGAGGATCGCGTCGATCCTCGCCTGGCTGCTGGCGCGTGGCTTGCGCGGGCCGGTGCTGCGGCTCATCAGTTGCTGATCGCCAGGATGCTGGCCTGGTAGGCACCGACGAACAGGTCGAAGTCGCCGACCTCCTGCTGCTCCAGGCGTGCCTGCTCGGCCAGGGACTGCCGGGCGAGGGTGTCGAACGCCTGCTGACGTTCGGCTGGCAGCGGCTGCTCGCGGAACGTCTCGGCGTGGGCCTGGCTCTGGCGCAGGGCGAAGCGCACGAAGCTTTCTTCGCGCTCGGTCATGCGTGCCAGCACCTGGGCCGAGGGCGTGAGGGCCGGGTCGTCGATCTTGGCCTGCTGGGCGGCCAGGGCCTTGGCATGCCCGTCGCCGCCCTGGGCGCGGTCGAGCAGCTCGGCCAGCGGCGCGATGCGGGTGATCAGCTCGCCGGCCCAGTCCTTCAGGCTGATCGGCTGGCCGTCACGGCGTAGCTCCAGCCCTGGGCGTCGGCCTTCCTTGACCACGGTGAGAAAGTTGCTGGTGCACTGGCCGCATTCGCCGTTGTCCAGCAGCGGGCTTTCATCCAGGGCACAGAACAGCAGGAACGCATCGAGGAAGCGTGCCTGGGACAGGTCGATGCCCACCGGCAGGAACGGGTTGATGTCCAGGCAACGCACCTCGACGTACTGCACGCCGCGGGCCATCAGGGCCTGGATAGGCCGCTCGCCGGTGTAGGTGACGCGCTTGGGGCGGATGTTCGAGTAGTACTCGTTCTCGATCTGCAGGATGTTGGTGTTCAACTGCACCCACTCGCCATCCTTGTGCGTGCCGATCGCCACATAGGGCGGATAGGGCGTGCCCACGGCCTTGCGCAGGCTGTCGGTGTAGCTGGCCAGGTTGTTGTAGCAGGGCGTCAGGCCCGCCTGGGCGTTGCTCTGGTAGCCCAGGTCGCTCATACGCAGGCTGGTGGCGTAGGGCAGGTACAGGGTCTCGGCGTCGAACTGCTCGAGCTGGTGCGGGCGGCCGCGCAGGAAGCCGGCATCCAGCGCCGGCGAGGCGCCGAACAGGTACATCAGCAGCCAGCTGTAGCGGCGGAAATTGCGGATCAGCGCGATGTAGGCCGCCGACTGGAAGTCGCGGTCGTTTTCATCGCTGCCTTCGGCCTGGCGCAGCAGCGGCCACAGGGCTTCGGGCAGGGAAAAGTTGTAGTGGATGCCGGCGATGCACTGCATGGTGCGGCCGTAGCGCAGGGCCAGGCCCTTGCGGTACACGTGCTTGAGCTTGCCGATGTTGGAGGTGCCGTACTCGGCGATCGGGATGTCATCCTCGGCCGGCAGCGCACAGGGCATCGACGGGCTCCACAGGTACTCGTCGCCGAGCCTGGAGTAGACGAAGCGGTGGATTTCCTCGAGGTTCTCGAGGACCTGGGCCGGGTCGGCCAGGGCTGGGGTGATGAACTCCAGCAACGACTCGGAGTAGTCTGTGGTGATCTGCTCGTTGGTCAGCGCCGAACCCAGGGCCTCCGGGTGCGGGGTCTGGGCCAGGCGACCTTCGTCGGTCACGCGCAGGCATTCGCGCTCAATACCGTGCAGGCACTGCTTGAGCAGGGGGAGATTGGCGCCGAGCAGGCTCAGGCGGCGGTTGAGGAGTTCGCTCAAGATGGATTCCTTCACGCGTCAGTCGCCCCAATATGGGGGTAGCATTGACGGTCTACAAGGGTAGGGACAAAGGAACTGGCGTTGTCGCCTGGTTTACGCGGATCCGGCAGTGCCAGCGCACTGCCGAAAATACCGCAGATGCCCCGTCGGGAGCTAGAGAACCGCGAAGGTTCCTTGGGCCTTGGCGACGAGTTTGTCGCCCTGGCGTACGTCGGCGTCGACCACCAGGGTGCGGCGCCCGGCATGCAGCACGCGGGCGACGCACAGTACCTCGCCGTCGCTGACGGCGCGCAGGTAGTTGATCTTGCATTCGATCGTCACGCTCTGCTGGTCGAAGCCATGGCTGGCCGAGCAGGCCAGGCCCATGGCGATGTCCACCAGGCTGAAGATCGCCCCGCCATGCAGCTTGTGGGCGCGGTTGCGCAGCTGTGGCGTGAGCGCCAGGGCGACCTCGGCGACGCCTTCGTCCAGGCGTTGCAGGCGGCAGCCCAGGAGCTGGCTGAAGGCGCTTTCGACGTATTCGGCAGGAACGTCCATCACTTCTTCTTCAACTGCTTGGCGTTGGCGAACAGGGCGGCCATGGCATTGTTGACCGGCGCCGCGGTTTCACGCTGGCGGGGTGCCTGCTGTTGGCGGCTGCCCGCATTGCCGCGTCCACCGCCACGGTTGCCTTCGACCTTCTCGCCCGGGGTGTCGCTCATGCGCATGGACAGGCCGATGCGCTTGCGCGGGATGTCCACTTCCATGACCTTGACCTTGACCACGTCGCCGGCCTTGACCGCTTCGCGCGGGTCCTTGACGAACTTTTCCGACAGTGCCGAGATGTGCACCAGGCCGTCCTGGTGCACGCCGATGTCGACGAAGGCTCCGAAGTTGGTGACGTTGGTCACCACGCCTTCGAGGATCATGCCCGGCTCCAGGTCCTTGAGGTCCTCGACACCGTCCTGGAAGGCGGCGGTCTTGAACTCGGGGCGCGGGTCGCGGCCGGGCTTGTCCAGTTCCTGGAGGATGTCGGTCACGGTCGGCAGGCCGAAGGTCTCGTCGGTGAAGGTCTTCGGGTCGAGGCGCTTGAGGAAGCTGCTGTCGCCGATCAGCGAACGGATGTCGCGGCCGGTGTCGGCGGCGATGCGCTGTACCAGCGGGTAGGCCTCCGGGTGCACCGCCGAGGCGTCGAGCGGGTTGTCGCCATTCATCACGCGCAGGAAGCCTGCGGCCTGCTCGAAGGTCTTCTCGCCGAGGCGGCTGACCTTTTTCAGCGCCGCGCGGGTGGCGAACGGGCCATTGGCGTCGCGGTGGGCGACGATGTTCTGGGCCAGGGTGGCGTTGAGGCCGGAGATGCGCGTCAGCAACGCCACCGAGGCGGTGTTGACGTCCACGCCGACGGCGTTTACGCAGTCCTCGACCACCGCATCCAGGCCACGGGCCAGTTTCACTTGGGAAACGTCGTGCTGGTACTGGCCGACGCCGATGGATTTCGGGTCGATCTTCACCAGTTCGGCCAGCGGGTCCTGCAGGCGTCGGGCGATCGACACGGCGCCGCGCAGGGACACGTCCAGCCCAGGGAATTCGCGGGCGGCCAGTTCCGAGGCCGAGTACACCGAGGCGCCGGCCTCGGAGACCATGATCTTGGTCAGCTTCATGGCCGGGTACTTCTTGATCAGCTCGCCGGCCAGCTTGTCGGTCTCGCGGCTGGCGGTGCCGTTGCCGATGGCGATCAGTTCCACCGAGTGCTTGGCGCACAGGGCGGCGAGCACGGCAAGGGTGCGGTCCCAGTCGTTCTTCGGAGCGTGCGGGTAGACGGTGGCGGTTTCCAGCAGCTTGCCGGTGCCGTCGACCACGGCCACCTTGCAGCCGGTACGCAGGCCCGGATCCAGGCCCAGGGTGGCACGCGGGCCGGCCGGCGCGGCCAGCAGCAGGTCGTGCAGGTTGTGGGCGAAGACGTTGATCGCCTCGCCTTCGGCGTTGTCGCGCAGCTCGCCGAACAGGTCGGTTTCCAAGTGGGTGTAGAGCTTGACCTTCCAGGTCCAGCGCACCACCTCGGCCAGCCATTTGTCGGCAGGGCGGTTGCGGTTGGCCAGGCCGAAGTGCTCGGCGATCATCACCTCGCACGGGTGCAGGGTGCCCGGCAGTTCCTCGCCGACCTTCAGCGACGCGCTCAGCACGCCCTCGTTGCGGCCACGGAAGATCGCCAGGGCACGGTGCGAAGGCACGCTACGCAGCAGTTCGTCATGGGCGAAGTAGTCGCGGAACTTGGCGCCTTCCTCTTCCTTGCCGGCCACCACGCGGGCGCTGAGCACCGCCTCCTGCTTGAGGAAACCGCGCAGCTTGTCGAGCAGCGCGGCGTCTTCGGCGAAGCGCTCCATGAGGATGTACTTGGCGCCTTCCAGGGCGGCCTTGATGTCGGCCACGCCTTTTTCGGCATCGACGAAACGCGCCGCTTCGGTTTCCGGGGTCAGCTGCGGGTCGCCGAACAGCCCGTCGGCCAGGTCGCCGAGGCCCGCCTCCAGGGCGATCTGGCCCTTGGTGCGGCGCTTTTGCTTGTAGGGCAGGTAGAGGTCTTCGAGGCGGGTCTTGGTGTCGGCCAGCTTGATCTCGCGGGCCAGCTCCGGGGTCAGCTTGCCCTGTTCCTCGATGCTGGCAAGGATGCTCGCACGGCGCTCGTCCAGCTCGCGCAGGTAGCGCAGGCGCTCTTCGAGGTGACGCAGTTGGGTATCGTCCAGGCTGCCGGTCACTTCCTTACGGTAACGGGCGATGAAGGGCACCGTCGAGCCTTCGTCCAACAGGGCCACGGCCGCCTCGACCTGCTGTGGGCGAACGCCCAGTTCCTCGGCGATACGGCTGTTGATGCTGTCCATGAGAACCACCTGACAAATTGTGAATGCTGGAGGCCGCAAGGGGGCATTCGGGCCCGGCGGCGCTGGGTGAAAGCGGCGCATTATACCCATCGTGCCGGGCTTGCGGTGATAGCGCCGGGCCAGCGCAGGCCCGGCGGGAACTGGCGCCAGGGGAAAAATCTGCTAACAATGCACACGGCACGCGTTGCAATGGCTACGCCATAATGCGCGGCGACATCAAAGGAGTTATTCATGACCAGCACCGCAAACACCGCTGAAGGCGACAAGATTCTCATCGTCGACGACGATCCGGGGCTGAGCAGCCTGCTGGAGCGTTTCTTCACCAGCAAGGGCTATCGCGCCCGTGCGGTGCCCAATACCGAACAGATGGACCGCCTGCTGGCCCGCGAGGTCTTCAACCTGGTGGTGCTCGACCTCATGCTGCCGGGCGAGGATGGCCTGGCGGCGTGCAAGCGCCTGCGTGCGGCGAACAACCAGATCCCGATCATCATGCTCACCGCCAAGGGCGACGAGCTCAGCCGCATCAAGGGCCTGGAGCTGGGCGCCGACGACTACCTGGGCAAGCCGTTCAACCCCGACGAGCTGATGGCGCGGGTCAAGGCCGTATTGCGCCGCCAGGCGCCCAGCGTACCGGGTGCGCCCGGCAGCGAGGACGAGACCGTCACCTTCGGCGACTACGAGCTCTCGCTGGCCACCCGCGAGCTCAAGCGCGGCAACGAGGTGCACATGCTGACCACCGGTGAGTTCGCCGTGCTCAAGGCCCTGGTGATGCATGCCCGCGAGCCGCTGACCCGCGACAAACTGATGAACCTGGCCCGGGGCCGCGAATGGGATGCCCTGGAGCGTTCCATCGACGTGCAGATCTCGCGCCTGCGCCGCATGATCGAGCCCGACCCGTCCAAGCCGCGCTACATCCAGACCGTCTGGGGCGTGGGCTATGTCTTCGTGCCGGACGGAAACGCCGGAAAATGAGCCTGCTGGCATGCCTCGACGCGGCAGGGCGATCCGGACGGGTCGCCCTGTTTTCGTCTGTGGCGTGCCGGCAACCCCCGCGAGCCCTGCTCGTGCCGCATTGCAGTAGTTGTCCTCGATGAAAACGCCCCTGTGGTTCCCGCAAAGCTTCTTCGCCCGCACCCTGTGGCTGGTGCTGATCGTCGTCCTGTTCTCCAAGGCGCTGACGCTGGTGTACCTGCTGATGAACGAGGACGTGCTGGTCGACCGCCAGTACAGCCATGGCGTGGCCCTCACGCTACGTGCCTACTGGGCGGCCGACGAGGAGAACCGCGACAAGATCGCCGAGGCCGCGGGCCTGATCCGGGTGACCGGTGCCGGTGTGCCCGAGGGTGAACAGCACTGGCCCTACAGCGAGATCTACCAGCGTCAGATGCAGGCCGAGCTGGGCGAAGACACCGAGGTGCGGCTGCGTATCCATGCACCGCCAGCCCTGTGGGTCAATGCGCCGAGCCTGGGGCCGGGCTGGCTGAAGGTGCCGCTGTACCCGCACCCCTTGCGTGGGCAGAAGATCTGGAACGTGCTGGGCTGGTTCCTGGCCATCGGCCTGTTGTCCACGGCGTCGGCCTGGATCTTCGTGCGCCAGCTCAACCAGCCGCTCAAGCGCCTGGTGTTCGCCGCGCGCCAGCTGGGCCAGGGGCGCAGCGTGCGCTTGCCGATCAGCGATACGCCGAGCGAAATGACCGAGGTGTACCGCGCCTTCAACCAGATGGCCGAGGACGTCGAGCAGGCCGGGCGCGAGCGCGAGCTGATGTTGGCGGGGGTGTCCCATGACCTGCGCACGCCGCTGACCCGCCTGCGCCTGTCACTGTCGCTGATGGCCAACGACAGCGAGCTGACCGACGACATGGTGCGTGACATCGAGGACATGGACGCCATCCTCGACCAGTTCCTCGCGTTCATCCGCGACGGGCGCGACGAGCCGCTGGAGGAAGTCGACCTGGACGAGCTGGTGCGCGAGGTGGTGGCGCCGTATAACCAGCCGGAGGAGCGCGTGCGCCTGTGCCTGGAGCCGATCCCGCCGTTTCCGCTGCGCCGGGTCTCGCTCAAGCGCATGCTCGGCAACCTGATCGGCAATGCCCTGCATCACGGTGGCAAGGGCGTCGAGGTGGCCGCCTATGTGTCTGGCGACCAGAGTGCGCCCTACGTGGTGCTCAGCGTGCTGGACCGGGGCACCGGTATCGATGAATCGGAGCTGGAGACCATCTTCAACCCCTTCATCCGTGGCGACCGGGCCCGGGGAGGCAAGGGCACCGGGCTGGGGCTGGCGATCGTCAAGCGTATCGCTGCCCAGCATGGCGGCAATGTCGAGCTGCGCAACCGCTCCGGTGGCGGGGTCGAGGCCCGGGTACGCCTGCCGCTGGGGTTGATGCTGCCGCGTAACGCGGTCTGATTCGCGGGGCTCCCTTCGCGGCGTTGGTTTCAGCCCTTGCCCTTGGTCCGCGTCTGGTTCGGCCCGCCGTTCTTTTCCAGGTGCGCGATGATCATGCCGGCCACGTCCTTGCCGGTGGTCACCTCGATCCCCTCCAGCCCTGGCGATGAGTTCACTTCCATCACCAGCGGCCCGTGGTTGGAGCGCAGGATGTCCACGCCGGCCACGCTCAGCCCCATGACCTTGGCTGCGCGGATGGCGGTCATGCGCTCTTCCGGGGTGATCTTGATCAGGCTGGCGACGCCGCCCCGGTGCAGGTTGGAGCGGAACTCGCCAGGCTTGGCCTGACGCTTCATCGAGGCGATGACCTTGTCACCGACCACGAAGCAGCGGATATCGGCCCCGCCGGCCTCGCGGATGTATTCCTGGACCATGATGTTCTGCTTCAGGCCCATGAATGCCTCGATCACCGACTCGGCGGCCTTGGTGGTCTCGCACAGGACCACGCCGATACCCTGGGTGCCTTCGAGCACCTTGATCACCAGCGGGGCGCCGTTGACCATCTGGATCAGGTCGGGAATGTCGTCCGGCGAGTGGGCGAAGCCCGTGACCGGCAGGCCGATGCCGCGCCGTGACAACAGTTGCAGGGAACGCAGCTTGTCGCGCGAACGGGCGATGGCCACCGACTCGTTGAGCGGGTAGACGCCCATCATCTCGAACTGGCGCAGCACGGCGCAGCCATAGAAGGTGACCGAGGCGCCGATGCGCGGGATCACCGCGTCGAAGCCCTCCAGCGGCTTGCCGCGGTAATGGATCTGCGGCTTGTGGCTGGCGATGTTCATGTACGCACGCAGGGTATCGATCACCACCATCTCATGGCCGCGCTGGGTACCGGCTTCGACCAGACGACGGGTGGAATACAGACGCGGGTTGCGCGACAGCACAGCGATCTTCATGCAGCACCTGTGACAGGGGAAAGGGTGGTCGCAAAGGCCGGTTTGTCCTGAACGTACTTGAGGCCGGGGTTGACGACCAGTTGGCCATGGATCAGCGCCTTGGAGCCGAGCAGCAGGCGATAGCGCATGTTCTTGCGGCAGGCCAGGGTGAACTCCACTTCCCAGACCCGGTCGCCCAGGGCCAGAGGGGTACGGATCACATAGCGGACCTGGGCCTGGCCGTTGGAGCTCTTGATGGTCTTGCGGGTGACCAGTGGCGCCTCGCAGCGGCGGTGACGCAACTGCACCACCGAGCCCAGGTGGGCGGTGAAGCGCACCCAGGGTTGGCCATCGCGCTCGAAGGGTTCCACATCGGTGGCGTGCAGGCTGGAGGTGCTGGCACCGGTGTCGATCTTGGCGCGCAGGCCCGCGACGCCGAGGTAGGGCAGGGCGACCCACTCGCGCAGGCCGATCACAGTCAGATGGTCAAATGTCTTCACGAAGCACACCCTGCGAATGAGGTGGTGAACTGTAAGCACGCCGGCGACTTTTTGCATCCGCAAGTTACGGTAGTACAGTTCGGTGACAGACAGCATTCGAGGTATCGGGATGGCACACAAGTCGGAAGAAGACGACAAGGTTCGCCTGGACAAATGGTTGTGGGCGGCGCGTTTCTACAAGACCCGGGCCCTGGCCAAGGCAGCCATCGAGAGTGGCAAGGTGCATTGCCGGGGCGAGCGCTGCAAGCCGGGCAAGGAGCCGCGGGTGGGCGACGAGTTCGTCCTGCGTACCGGGTTCGACGAGCGCACCGTGGTGGTCAAGGCGCTGTCGGTGGTGCGCCGGGGCGCGCCGCAGGCGCAGGCCTTGTACGAGGAGACCGAGGAAAGCGTTCGGCGTCGCGAACAGGCGGCGCAGATGCGCAAGGCCGGGGCGCTGGGCGTGACCACCGACGGGCGCCCGACCAAGAAGCAGCGGCGGCAGATCCACCAACTGCAGGGCAGTTACGACTGAGCCGACAGGGCTGCCTTGCAGCCCCAAAGGGCAGCCAAGCGCGATCAGCCCGCGCGTACCACGCTCAGCCGCCTCACCCACGGCAACCGGGCCAACAGCGCGAACAGCGGTGCCGTCCAGCGCAGCAGCGCCGCGCTGGCCTTGGCCGCCAGTGGCGTATGGCAGCTCCAGCCTAGCGCCAGGACCGCCATCAGCAGCCCGCCGATATAGTCGTCCTGCCCCCAATGGGCACCGGCCACCAGGCGCGGCAGCATGAACAGCACGGCCAGGCTCCAGGTCAGCAGGTGCTGCACCAGGCGACGGCTGAACAGGCTCATGAACAGCGCCCAGACCAGCAACACCGAGGCATGGTCGCCCGGGAAGCTCTTGCTGGAGCGGTCCTTCAGTTCCCAGCTGGCCTCGAGGTCGGGGTAGAAGTCGCTCAGGTGGATGGCATCGCCGAATACCATCGACGGGCTGTCATGTTGCCAGCCGGAGGCATCCACCCACTTGGAAAACAGCGCGCGAATCACCACTAAGAGGATTAGCGTGACCAGGAAGCCGAAAAAGGCCTCGCGTACCTGGCAGGCCTTGAACACCCAGTCGCCACGGATCAGCAGCGCCAGCAGGATCAGGCCGACGACGATATCGAAGGGGCGCAGGCTGCCGAGGGTCCAGATGTAGCGCCAGATGGCGTTGTCGGCCAACGGCGCGTTGAGGCTGTGGAACAGCCACTCGTCGAAAGTCAGGCACAGGATCTGGCCAAAGGGCCATAACCAGAAACACAGTAGAGCGATGGGCAGCAGGGTACAGGCTGCCAAGGGGCCCCAGGACCACCTTGCTTGGAACAGTGGTCGATTGTCCATAAGATACCTCTATTGCCAGCGGGATATGGAGCGCCTCGTGAGCGCTCTGCAACGGGACTTTCAAGTCCGTTTACACATTTTGTCATCATTTTCAGATAGCCAGAACCTATGCACGATTTGCCGGATACCGATTTCACCCAACGTTTCATCTTCGACGACCGCGATGTGCGCGGTGAGTGGGTGGCGCTCGAACGCAGCTATGCCGAGGTGCTGGCCCGTCATCCGTACCCGCAGCCCGTGGCGCTGCTGCTCGGCGAACTGATGGCCGCCGCCGCGCTGCTGGTCGGTGCGCTGAAGTTCGATGGCCTGCTGGTATTGCAGGCGCGCTCGGAAGGCCCGGTGCCGCTGCTGATGGTCGAATGCTCCAGCGACCGCGAGATCCGTGGCATGGCCCGGTACGACAGTGCGCGCATCGATGCCGACGCCGGGCTCGAGCAACTGATGCCCGAGGGCGCCCTGACCCTGACCATCGATCCGCTGCAAGGCCAGCGCTACCAGGGCATCGTCGACCTGCACGGGGCCAGCCTGTCGGAGTGTTTCACCAACTACTTCGTCCGTTCCCAGCAGCTCAACACGCGCTTCTGGCTGCATGCCGACGGCCAGCGCGCCCGGGGCCTGCTGCTGCAGCAACTGCCGGTGGACCGTGAGCGCGACGAAGAAGACCGCGAGGCCAGTTGGCAGCATGTGACCACCCTGGCGGGCACCCTCAGCGCCGAGGAAGCCCTGACCCTGGACAACGAGACCCTGTTGCACCGCCTCTACCATGAGGATGCCGTGCGCCTGTTCGACATCCAGCCGCTGCACTTTCGCTGCAGCTGCTCGCGCGAGCGTTCCGGCAATGCCCTGGTGAGCCTGGGCGAGCACGATGCACGGCAACTGGTCGAGGAATGTGGCGGCCAGGTCGAGATCGATTGCCAGTTCTGCAACCAGCGCTACTTCTTCGATGCCAGCGATGTCGCGCAATTGTTTGCCGGGGGCGGCACGGACGCACCGTCAGAAACTCGGCACTAAAACGATTCACTACAGGAAATTCTCCTGTCTAACTGCGAAAAAGCGCAGTTCTGACAGGAGGGGCCTACTTTTTTTGGGCTTTTCTGGCATAATCCGGCCACTTTTTTCGCTGTAGTAGTTTGCAACAGACCACTACAAAACGTTTGGAGCACTCGGCCTCGGGCCGGATGGGGTACCTCATGACGCAAGCCAACAACACCGTGTACACCGACCTGAGCGTCGATGAGCTGGTAAAAGAAGCGCTGTCCCGCGGTGAAGGCGAACTGGCCGATACCGGCGCGTTGGTCGTGAAAACCGGTCATCGCACCGGCCGTTCGCCAGCTGACCGTTTCATCGTCGACGAGCCCAGCACCTCCGGTGCCATCGCCTGGGGCCCGATCAACCGCAAGTTCCCTGCCGACAAGTTCGATGCCCTGTGGGCGCGCGTCGAGGCGTTCAACAACGCCCAGGAGCACTTCGTCTCCCACGTTCACGTAGGCGCTGCCGCCGAGCACTACCTGCCGGTCAAGATGGTCACCCAGACCGCCTGGCAGAACCTGTTCGGCCGTTGCCTGTTCATCAACCCGGCCCAGTACAACCCGGCCGGCCGCGAAGAGTGGCAGGTCCTCAACGTTGCCAACTTCGAGTGCGTCCCCGAGCGCGACGGCACCAACTCCGATGGCTGCGTCATCATCAACTTCGCCCAGAAGAAGGTGCTGATCGCCGGTATGCGTTACGCCGGTGAAATGAAGAAAGCCATGTTCTCGGTGCAGAACTTCCTGCTGCCGGCCGCCGACGTGCTGCCGATGCACTGCGCCGCCAACATCGGCGAAGCCGGCGACGTGACCCTGTTCTTCGGCTTGTCCGGCACCGGCAAGACCACCCTGTCGGCCGACGAGAGCCGTTACCTGATCGGTGACGACGAGCACGGCTGGGGCGAGGGCGTCGTGTTCAACATCGAAGGCGGCTGCTACGCCAAGTGCATCGACCTGTCCGAGAAGAACGAGCCGGTCATCTGGAAAGCCATCAAGCACGGTGCGGTGCTGGAAAACGTCGTCCTCGACGATGCCAAGCACGCTGACTACGCCGACGGCAGCCTGACCCAGAACAGCCGCGCGGCCTACCCGCTGGAGCACGTCGAGAAGCGTTCCGAGAAGAACCTGGGCGGCGAGCCGAACGCGGTCATCTTCCTGACCTGCGACCTGACTGGCGTTCTGCCTCCGGTGTCGATCCTCAACAACGAGCAGGCGGCCTACCACTTCCTGTCCGGCTACACCGCGCTGGTCGGCTCCACCGAAATGGGTTCGGGCGGCGGCATCAAGTCGACCTTCTCCACCTGCTTCGGCGCGCCGTTCTTCCCACGTCCGGCCGGCGAATACGCCGAACTGCTGATCAAGCGCATCAAGGGCTTCGGCTCCAAGGTCTACCTGGTCAACACCGGCTGGACCGGCGGTGGCTACGGCGTCGGCAAGCGCTTCAGCATCCCGACCACCCGTGCCGTGATCGCTGCGATCCAGAGCGGCGCCCTGGTCGGTGCCGAGACCGAGCACCTGGACATCATCAACCTGGACGTGCCGAAGGCCGTTCCGGGCGTCGAGACCGTCCTGCTCAACCCGCGCAACACCTGGGCCGACCCGGCTGCCTACGACGAGGCTGCCAAGAGCCTGGCCAAGCTGTTCATCGAGAACTTCAAGAAGTTCGAGGTTTCCGAGGCCATCCAGGCCGCCGGTCCACAGCTCTAAGCCAAGACCCACGGGGGGCCGCTTTCGCGGCCCATCGCGACACAAGGCCGCTCCCACGTTGATCTCAAGATCAGTCGTGAACCTGGAGCGGCCTTGTGGTGTTTGGGGTTACGGTTATTGCTTTATGCTTCATGGCCACTTCTGCCTAGCATGCATCATACGGATGATTTCGATACGGTCCTGAAGGGCTCGATAGACCATCACGTCATTTGGCCGAACGACAATTTCCCGTGTGCCGTCGTATCTACTCAGCTTGTAGAGCGATGGGATATGGGCGCCCGCCTCGCTTTTTCCCTGAAAGCTTCATCCAGCGCAATGGCAGCGTCGGGATTGTCTGCCGCGATGTGCTCCATTATGCGGTAGCGGTCCTTGCACGCCATACCAGGCGTGTCACTGCCGCCTGGCTCTGAGGGCTGCGCGACGTGCAGTAAACAGTCGCTCTACTTCCTCGTCATCCCTCAGTAGTGACGGGTCGTTGAGGCTGGCCTCCATGTGTTCAGCAAACCACATTGCCGCCGCGTTGGGCTGTCAGGACGTGTCCTGTTCATTGATACTGACCTGTATGGCCCAGCCGCCTGGTTGCCGAGTTTCTGTGGGAAGCGTCCCTTCCATGGAGCAAAATTGATCTATGTGATTTTCAGAAAATTTATCTCCGTGCCACTGGCCAGGACAAATCATGACCGAATCTCCCCAACACGCCGACTTCGCCCACTTCCACCCCATCCTCACCCGTGCGCAAGACAATGATCTCAACGGCCACCTCGCCGGCGCCACGGTGCACGGCTGCTTCGAAACCGCCATCCAGGCGTTTCTCATCGAGCAGGCCGAGCTGGACCTGCGGGATGGCGAGCTGGCGGCGTTCGTGGTCAGTTCGGCGGCGGATTTCTATGCGCTGCCGGGCTTCCCGGATGTACTGGAGGTGGGCTTGGGGGTGACGCGCCTGGCGGGTAGCACGGTGGAGTATCGCCTGGCGCTGTTTCGCCCGGGCGAGCCGCAGGCCTGTGCGGCGGGCACGGTGGTGCAGGTGTTCGTCGAGCGTGCCAGCGGCCGGCCGGTAGCGCTGCCCGAGGCCTTGCAGGCCACCCTGGCGGGGCTGCAGCTCAAGCGTTGAGGCCGATACGAAAAGGCCCTGCCGGTCAGGGCAGGGCCTTTAGGCAAGGCGCAGGCCTTGCGTATCTCAATGGCGCCAGTGGCGCTTGTTCTTGTGCTTGCGATGGCCGTAGTGATGGCCGCGGTCCCAGTGACGACGGCCGTCGTAGTCACGACGATAACGGCGGTCGTGACGCTCGTCGGCGTCGGCCTTGTTGCCCATGTAGTTACCCAGGGCACCGCCGGCGCCACCGCCAGCTGCGGCGCCGATCAGGCTGCCGGTATTGCCGCCGACCTGGCGGCCGATCACGTTGCCGCCCGCAGCGCCCAGCGCGCCACCGATGGCCGCTTCGCCGCGTTGGCGCTTGTCGGCCCCCACCGCACTACCGGCGGCACCGCCCAGGCCCGCGCCGATGGCCGAACCCGTGCTGCCACCGATGGACTGGCCGACCACGGAGCCGAGTACCCCACCCAGTGCGCCGCCAATGCCAGCCTCGGTGTTGCCGCCTGCCATGGCAACGCCGCTGAGCAGGCCGAAGGACAACAACAGAATCGAGGAGTACTTCTTCATCAAGAGAGCCTCATAGGGATGACGAGGCGAATTTGAGGCTCTCCGATGCGCCTGGCAACGAAAATCCGACGAGTTGCACGAGTTGTACACAATTTTCTAACTAATTGATTTTAATATGAAACTTTCTTGTTTTTCGGTTGTCTTAAGTTACTTGAGACAAAGCCCTGGCCCTTGCGGACAGGGCTTTTTTCGTTGTGCCTGCCAGGCAGTCGTCACGCGTGCGCCGCCGGGCTGAACACCCGTGGTGCGCTGTGCTTGGGTACGTGGATGAGGTTGAGGTTGTGCTGGCGGGCCCATTGCAAGGCCAGGCCGGTGGGGGCTGAAAGGCTGACCAGGGTCTGGATGCCGGCGCGCAGGACTTTCTGGATCAGCTCCAGGCTGCAGCGGCTGGTGACGACGGCCAGGCCGCCCCGGGTATCGATGCCCTGGCGCAGCAGGGCGCCGATCAGCTTGTCCAGGGCGTTGTGCCGGCCGATGTCTTCGCGGCCGAGCAGCAATTCGCCGTGGCGGTCCATGAACAGCGCTGCATGCACGGCGCCGCAGTGCTGGCCCAAGGGCTGGAAGGCGTCGATGCGCTCGCGCAGCCCGGCCAACCATTGGGCAGGTGGCAGTGGCGCGCCAGGCAGTTCGGCAAGCTCAGGCAGCGCCTGCTCCAGGGCCTCGACCCCGCACAGGCCGCAGCCGCTGGTGCCGGCCAACTGGCGGCGCTGGTTCTTCAGGTTCCAGAAGGCCCGGCTGGAGATCTCCAGGTCGGCGTACAGCGCCGAGCCACTGCCGGAGAGCTTCACGTCGTAGATTTCCTCGGTGCCAGCAACGATGCCGCTGCCGACGCTGAAGCCAACGGCGAAGTCTTCCAGGTCGGTGGGGCTGACCAGCATCACTGCCTGGTTCAGGCCGTTGTAGGCGATGGCCAGGGCGACTTCCTCGGCGAGCGGGGTGCTGTCGCGCGCCTCGTCGGTGAGCTGTCGGTAGTCGTAGGTATTGCTGGCGGCAGGCAGCGACAGCGATGTGGACGCCGCACAGACCGGAGGTTTGCTGTTCATCGGGGCGGGTTACCGGCGGCTTTGTTTACCCGCCCAAGCCTAAGCCGGTGGGCGGGTGGCGTCCAGTCGCTAGGGTCTATGTGGTGATAAAGCGCGTCGATGGGGCGCCGGGCAGCGGGGTGGACGATCCTGGCCTAGACTCCTGCTTCCGAGTATTCATCATCAAGGAGAGCGACATGAGCCTGTTCAGTTTCGTGAAGGAAGCCGGAGAGAAGTTGATCGACCTGCTGACCCCCGGCAACGCCAATGCCGAGGAGCAGCTCAAGAAGCACGTCGAGAGCGTTGGCTTGGGCAACCCGAATATCTCTGCCACGGTGGAGGGCGACAAGGTCATCCTCAAGGGCGAGGTCGCCAGCCAGGAGGAAAAGGAGAAGCTCATCCTCGCCGCCGGCAATATCGATGGCGTGGCCACGGTCGAAGACCAGATCACCGTCACCGGGCCGGTGGCTCAGGCGGCGCGTTTCGTCACGGTGAAGAAGGGGGATACCCTCAGTGCCATCGCCAAGGCCGAGTACGGCGATGCCAACCAGTACAACAAGATCTTCGAGGCCAACAAGCCGATGCTCAAGCATCCGGACAAGATCTATCCGGGGCAGGTGTTGCGCATTCCTGAGTGATACGGCGTTGGGGGCCGTGCCGGCCTGTTCGCGGCGGTTCGGTGCCCCGACGAGCCTGCTTCCATAGACTTTGAATCAAGTGGCATTGGGGCTGCGTTGCAGCCCATCGCCGGCAAGCCAGCTCCCACAGGGGCCATGGGGCGTTCACAAGTCTGTGTCATGTCAAGAACAGTGGGAGCCGGCTTGCCGGCGATGGGGCACGCAGCGGCTCCAGAAAGCCTTGGGGCAGTTTTCAAAGGCCTACCAGCAACGCCCGATAATCCTCGACCGCCGCGAACTCCTGGGTATCCCTCGGCTCGCCGCGACTGTCCGGCTGGCGCACCGCCAGCAGATGCCCGACCCCGAACCGCCGCGCACTGCGCAGGATCGCCAGGGTGTCGTCGATGAACAGGCTGCGCCCCGGCTCGAAGCCGATGTCCGCCCGCAGCGCATCCCAGAACTGGGCGTTCTCCTTGGGGTAGCCGTAGTCATGCGAGCTGATCAGCCGCTCGAAGTACGGTGCCAGTTCCACCCGCTCCAGCTTCAGCGACAGCGAGTCGCGATGGGCATTGGTGATCAGCACCACGCGCTTGCCGGCCCGGCGCAGGGCGGCGAGGAAGGTGTCGGCGTCCGGGCGCAGGGCGATCAGGTCGGCGATCTCCTGCTTGAGCTCACGGATCGGCAAGCGCAGCTCGCGGCTCCAGAAATCCAGGCAGTACCAGTTCAGGGTGCCGGCGTTGCGCTCGAACAGCGGCTGCAGCTCCATTTCCGCCATGGCCCGGCTCACGCCATGCAGCTCGGCGTAGCGCTGGGGCAGGTGTTCCAGCCAGAAGCGGTTGTCGTAATGCAGGTCGAGCAGGGTGCCATCCATGTCCAGCAGGACGGTATCGATGGCGGACCAGGGAAGAACGGGCATGGGAAATTCTCGATCAGTCGGCAAGCCACGGTATAGTAACCCGTTCACGCCAAGGAGCCGCCCCATGCGCCAGAAACCCACCGTCCTCAGCCGCGAGATCGTCGCCAGCAGTCGCCTGTTCCGGGTCGAAGCCGTACAGTTGCGCTTCGCCAACGGCACCGAGCGGACCTACGAGCGCCTGGTCGGGCGCGGCAATGGCTACGGTGCGGTGATGGTGGTGGCCATGCTCGACGCCGAGCATGCAGTGTTGGTGGAGGAATACTGCGGCGGCACCGACGAATACGAGTTGTCCCTGCCCAAGGGCCTGATCGAGCCGGGCGAGGACGTGCTGGCAGCGGCCAACCGCGAACTCAAGGAAGAAGCCGGCTTCGGTGCGCGCCAGTTGGAGCACCTGACCGAACTCTCCCTGTCGCCTGGCTACATGAGCCAGAAGATCCAGGTGGTGCTGGCCACCGACCTCTACGAGGAGCGCCTGGAAGGCGACGAGCCCGAGCCGATGCGGGTCGACAAGGTCAGCCTGCGTGAACTGTCGGCCCTGGCCATGCACCCGCAGTTCTCCGAAGGCCGTGCCCTGGCGGCGCTGTACCTGGCTCGTGACCTGCTGGCCCAGCGGGGGCTGCTCGAGGTATGAACGACCAACAGCTGATGCACGAGGTGGCCAGGCTGGCAGGCCTGGCCGGCAAGGCCATCTTGCCGTTCTGGCGTGCTGGCGTCGCGGTGACCACCAAGGCCGACGACTCGCCGGTGACCGCCGCCGACCTGGCCGCCCACCGGGTCATCGTCGAGGGCTTGCAAGCCCTGGCGCCGCAGATCCCGGTGCTGTCCGAGGAGGACTGCGACATCCCCCTGGCCGAGCGCCAGGCCTGGCAGCGCTGGTGGCTGGTGGACCCGCTGGACGGCACCAAGGAGTTCATCGCCGGCAGCGAGGAATTCACCGTCAACATCGCCTTGATCGAGGCCGGCGAGGTGGTGTTCGGCGTGGTCGCCATGCCGACCAACGGGCGCTGTTATTTCGGCGGTCGCCGCTTGGGTGCCTGGCGCGCCGAAGCGGGGGCGCAGGCCGAGCCGATCCAGGTGCGCAGCGCCCCACCTGCCGGGGCGCGCTTCACCGTGGTCGCCAGCCGGCGCCACTCCAGCCCGCAGCAGGAAGCCCTGCTGGCCGGCCTGGGCAGCGCCGTGGGTGAACTGGCGCTGGCCAATATCGGCAGTTCGCTGAAGTTCTGCCTGTTGGCCGAAGGCGCCGCCGATTGCTACCCGCGCCTGGCGCCGACCTCCCAGTGGGACACCGCCGCTGCCCAGGGCGTGCTCGAAGGTGCCGGCGGCGAGGTGATCGGCCTGGATGGCCAACCGTTCCTCTACCCGCCGCGCGAATCGCTGCTCAACCCATTCTTCCTGGCCTTGCCCGGCGCCGCCGACTGGCGCCAGGCACTGCTGCAACTCGCCTCAGCGATGTAGCACGTACTGCCCGCTGAAGGTCACGGCGGGCGCGTCGCTGCCGGCATTGCTGACCACGGTGTCCAAGGTCAGGCGTGCCCGGCCGCGGCGCTGGTACAGCGCCACGAAGCGTTCCCAGGTCTTGTCGTCCGGCGCCTCGCAGCGCGCCACGGCGGTGCCTGTGACCGGTAGCGGGTAGTTGATCCGCCCCTCCTGGATGACGATATGACCATCGTCGATGCCCAGTTCGCGCAGGCGCAGGTGCAGCCAGCCCCAGCCCACCAGCACCGCGGCGCAGTACAGGCTGCCGCCGAACATGGTGCTCTTGTGGTTGACGTTGGCGGCCAGGGGTAGTTGCAAGCGCAGGCATTGCTGTTGCCAGTCGATGACCTCCAGGCCCATCTGCCGGGTCAGGGGAATGTCGCTGTGCAGTACGGATTGCAGATACTGGCTGTCGGTGGTCATGGGCGGTTGTCCTCCTGGTCGTCGTGCCCGCTGCTGCTGCCTTCGAAACTCAGGCCGTGCTTGCGCAGCTTGTCGTGCAGGGTCTTGCGCGGGATGCCGAGGGCCTCGGCGAGGCTGCGCATGGAGCTGTGTGGCTGGGCCAGCTCGGCGGCGATCAACGAACGCTCGAACTGCTCGACCTGTTCGCTGAGGTTGCCGCCGGGCACCGGCGCCGGTGCACTGGGGCTGGCCGGCGCCTGGCCGTCGAGGGCCAGCTCCAGGCCCAGGGCGAAGCGCTCGGCAGCGTTCTGCAGCTCGCGCACGTTACCCGGCCAGTCATGGCGCAGGAGCATGACCCGCTGGGCCGGTTGCAGGCTATTGGGCGAAAGGCCATGGCGCTGGCTGGCCGCGTCGGCGAAGTGCTGGAACAGCACCAGGATGTCGTCGCCGCGCTCGCGCAGCGGCGGGATGCGCAGCGGCGCCACGTTCAGGCGGTAGTACAGGTCGGCGCGGAAGCGCCCCTGGTCGGCGGCCTGGCGCAGGTCTTCCTTGGTCGCGGCGATGACGCGGATGTCCAGAGGGATCTGCTGGTTGCCGCCCAGGCGTTCCACCACCCGCTCTTGCAGCAGGCGCAACAGCTTGACCTGCACGTCCAGGCTCATGCTCTCGATCTCGTCGAGGAACAGGGTGCCGCCATTGGCGAACTCGAACTTGCCGATGCGCCGTTTCTGCGCACCGGTGAAGGCCCCCGGCTCATGGCCGAACAGCTCGCTCTCGACCACCGACTCGGCCAGGGCACCGGCGTTGATCGCCACGAACGGGCCGTCGCGGCGGCTGGACAGGTCGTGCAGGGCGCGCGCCACCACCTCCTTGCCGGCGCCGGTCTCGCCGAGGATCAGCACATCGGCGCGGGTGCCGGCCAGGGCGCCGATCTGTTCGCGCAGGCGTTGCATGGCCGGCGACTGGCCGACCAGACGCGCGGCCAGTTGCTGACGGTCGCTCAGGGCCAGGCGCAGGCTGCGGTTGTCCAGCACCAGGCGGCGCAGGGCCAGGGCACGGCGCACGCTGTCGAGCAGGGCATCGCTGGCGAAGGGTTTTTCCAGGAAATCGTAGGCCCCGGCGCGCATGGCCTGCACCGCCAGGGGCACGTCGCCGTGGCCGGTGATCAGCAGCACCGGCAGCTCGTTGTCGCGGCCCTGTACTTGCTCCAGCAGTTGCAGGCCGTCGATGCCCGGCATGCGGATATCGCTGACCACCACGCCAGGCCAGTCGGCCTCGATGCGCTCGGCCAGGCCATGGGCGTCGGGCAGGGAGACGACCTTGAGCCCGGCCAGGTCCAGGGTCTGGCTCAGGGCCTGGCGCAGGTGCGGGTCGTCGTCCACCAGGATGACCTGGGCGCGGCTGTCGATCAGTGTCTCGGGGCTCATGCCGAGGGGTCCTCCGAAGGTTGCAGGTTGGCGCCGGGCTTGGCCACGCGCAGTTGCAGGGTCAGCAGGGCACCCCCTTCGGGGTGGTTGCCCAGCAGCAGCTCACCGCCGAGGGCGTGCATCAGGCTTTCGCAGATGGCCAGGCCCAGCCCCAGGCCCTGGGTCCGGGTCTTGGTGGTGAAGAACGGCTCCTTGGCATGTTCCAGGGCCTGGCGGCTGAAGCCAGGGCCATTGTCGCGGATGTACAGGTAGACGTAGCCGTCGCGCTTTTCGGCACTGAGCCACAGCTTGCGCGGGTTGGCCTTCTCGGTCAGCGCGTCGAGGGCGTTGGCCAGCAGGTTGCCGAGTACCTGGCGCAGGCGCGTCTCGCCTGCCTGGACCCACAGCGTGGCATCCGGCAGGTCGCGGACCAGCTCCACGGCCATGGCACGGCGGCGCTTGGCCAGCAGCGCCAGGGCGTCGTCCAGCGCCGGCTGCAGGGCCACGCTCTCCGGGGCATGCTGGTCGCGGCGGGCGAAAGCGCGCAGGTGGGCGATGATCGAAGCCATGCGCCCGGTCAGTTCGCCGATCAGCTTGAGGTTGCCGCGGGCGTCCTCGGTGCGCTCGTGGTCGAGGAGGATCTCGGCGTTCTCGGCGTAGCTGCGGATCGCCGCCAGCGGTTGATTGAGCTCATGGCTGATGCTCGCCGACATGGTGCCGAGCACCGACAGCTTGCCGGCCTGGACCAGCTCGTCCTGGGCGCGCACCAGCTCCTGCTGGGCCTGCTCGCGTTCCAGCACTTCCGTTTTCAGGCGGGCGTTCAGCCCTTCGAGGTCGGCGGTGCGCTCCATCACGCGCTTTTCCAGCTCCTGGCGCCCGCGCGCCTCGAAGCCGATGCGGTCGATGTAGTGGCGCCGCCGCTGCATCACCAGGCCGGCCAGCAGCATCAGTACCAGCAGGGTGCCAGCGCCGATGGCCATGACCGTCTGCACCGAGCGATCCACCAGCATGCGGGGGGCGAGGATACTGACCTTCCAGCCGGTCTCCTGGATGTCGCGGCTCTGCACCAGCCAGGCCGAGGGGTTGAGGTTGAGCGGCTGCGGGGCCTGGGTCGGGTAGGGCTGGATGGCGATCATCGCCTCGCGCTCGGCCTCGGTCAGCTCGCGGGTGGCCCGGAAACGCCAGTCGGGGCGAGAGGTCAGCACGACCACGCCGTTCTGGTCGGTGAGCAGCAATTGTTCGGGGGTACGCCCCCACAAGGTCTCGGTGTGGTCCAGGTCGACCTTGACCACCAGCACGCCGACCACCCGCTCGCGCTCGTGCACGGCCGCGGCGAAGAAATACCCCCGCTTGCCCGAGGTGGTGCCTTGGCCGAAGAAACGCCCCAGGCGCCCCTCCATGGCTTCGATGAAGTAGGGACGGAAGGCGAAGTTGCGACCGACGAAGCTGTCGTGCTTGTCCCAGTTGGAGGCGGCCAGGGTATTGCCGCTGATATCCATCAGGTACATCACCTCGGCGCCGGTCTGCTCGACGATGCTCTTGAGCAGGCGGTTGGCGTTGGTCACCGCCTCGGTCTTGAACGGGTCGGCCAGCACCCCGCGCAGGGCCGGCAGGTCGCCGAGAATCTGCGGCAGGGTCTCGTAGCGGTGCAGGGTGCCGAGCAGGTTGGCGACGTAGAGGTCGAGGGTCTGGCGGTTCTGCGAGGCCAGTTCGTCCTGGTAGTAGCGTTCGGCAAGATGGTGCAGTGGCCAGAGCAGCGGGGCCAGGCACAGGGCCAGCAGGGCAAGGCTGCGCCAGCGTGGGCGGCGGGGAGGCGTGGAAATCGAAGTCATGGTGATGCGCCAGAAGGATCTGGCGCAATTATGCGCTACTTGAGGCAGTCGATCAGCGCCTGGCGCCAGTGCGGCTGGCTGACCTGCCATTCACGGGCCAGGCGCGAGCAGTCCAGGCGCGAATTGCGTGGGCGGCGTGCCGGGGTCGGGTATTCGCTGGAAGGGATCGGCAGCAGCTCGGCGCAGGGTAGCCCCTGGGCGCGCAGGTGTTCGCCGATGGCCTGGGCGAAGCCGAACCAGGAGGTCTCGCCCTGGGCGGTCAGGTGGTAGGTGCCCCAGGCGCCGGGCTGGCCGGCCTGCCAGCGCTCGATGAGGGCGCGGGTGCTGGCGGCGATGGTGGCGGTCCAGGTCGGTGCGCCGATCTGGTCGTCCACCACGCGCAATTGCGGCCGCTCCTGCAGCAGGCGCTGCATGGTCAGCAGGAAGTTGCGCCCGTGCAGCGAGTAGACCCAACTGGTGCGCAGGATCAGGTGCTCGCCCACGACCGCGGCGATGGCCTGCTCACCGGCCAGCTTGCTGCACCCATAGACACTCAATGGATGGGGCGTGTCCTGTTCGGTGTAGGGGCTGGGCTTGCTGCCATCGAAGACGTAGTCGGTGGAGTAGTGGATCAACGGCACGCCCAGGCGCGCGGCTTCCTCGGCCAGTACCCGTGGGCCTTCGGCGTTGATGGCGAAAGCCCGTTGCGCGTCCTGTTCGGCCTGGTCCACTGCCGTATAGGCCGCGGCGTTGACGATCAGGTCGGGGGCGAGCTGGCGTAGCGGTTCGCGCAGCGCCTCGGGGTGGGCCAGATCGAGTTGCTCGCGGCCGAGCAGGTGCAGTTCGCCCAAGCCCGCCAGTGCGCCTTGCAGCGCCTGGGCGAGCTGGCCGTTGCGGCCGCACACGAGGATCTTCATGGAAACAGCTGCGCCTCGGCCAGCGATACGCCGGCCTGGTCCTTGGCCGACAGCTGCGGCGGGCCTGGCACGGCCCAGTCGATGGCCAGGTCCGGGTCGTCCCAGCGGATGCAACGCTCGGCGGCGGGGTTGTAGTAGTCGGTGGTCTTGTACAGGAACTCGGCCGATTCGCTCAGGACCACGAAGCCATGGGCGAACCCCGGCGGGATCCACAGTTGGCGATGGTTGTCGGCCGACAGGCGCACCGCCACCCAGCGGCCAAAGGTCGGCGAGCTGCGGCGGATGTCCACTGCCACGTCCAGCACCTCGCCCTGGACCACGCGGACCAGCTTGCCCTGGGGGTTCTGCACCTGGTAGTGCAGGCCGCGCAGTACGCCGTGCTGGGAGCGGGAGTGATTGTCCTGGACGAAGTCGACGGTGACGCCGGTCTGCGCCGCGAATGCACGGGCATTGAAGCTTTCGAAGAAGAACCCCCGGCTGTCGCCGAACACCTTGGGCTCGATGATCAGCACGTCGGGGATCTGCGTGGCGATGACGTTCATGGGTACTCTTCCGCCAGCTTGCCCAGGTACTGGCCATAGCCGGTCTTCTTCAGTTCATGGGCCTTGGCCAGCAGTTGCTCGCGGCTGATCCAGCCCTTCTGGAAGGCGATTTCCTCGAGGCAGGCCACCTTCAGGCCCTGGCGATGCTCGATGGTCTGCACGTACTGCGAGGCCTCCAGCAGGCTGTCGTGGGTACCGGTGTCGAGCCAGGCGAAGCCACGACCGAACCGCTCCACGCGCAGGTCGCCACGCTTGAGGTAGGCGTTGGTGACATCGGTGATCTCCAGTTCGCCTCGGGCTGACGGGCGGATGCCCTTGGCGATCTCGATCACATCGTTGTCGTAGAAGTACAGGCCGGTCACGGCATAGCTGGAGCGGGGCGCGATGGGTTTTTCCTCGATGGACAGGGCGCGGCCCTGGTCGTCGAACTCGACCACGCCGAAACGCTCCGGGTCCTTGACCCAGTAGCCGAACACCGTGGCGCCGGAAGGTTGGTTCACCGCGCGCAGCAACTGCTCGCTGAAGCCCTGGCCGTGGAAGATGTTGTCGCCGAGGATCAGGCACACCGGGTCGTTGCCGATGAACTGCTCGCCGATCAGGAAGGACTGGGCCAGGCCGTCGGGCGAGGGCTGCTCGGCGTAGCTCAGGGCGATGCCGAACTGGCTGCCGTCGCCGAACAGCTGGCGGTACTGCGGCAGGTCCTGGGGCGTGGAGATCAGCAGGATGTCGCGGATGCCCGCGAGCATCAGCACCGAGATCGGGTAGTAGATCATCGGTTTGTCGTAGATCGGCAGCAGCTGCTTGGAGACGCCGAGGGTGATGGGGTGCAGGCGGGTGCCGGAGCCGCCTGCCAGGACGATGCCCTTGGTCATGCGATCAGGTCCTTGAAGTCGGTATTGCCCAGGCGCTCGCCCTGGTAGCTGCCATCTTGGACGTGCTGGCACCATTGGCGGTTGTCCAGGTACCACTGCACGGTCTTGCGCAGGCCGCTGTCGAAGGTTTCTTGCGGCACCCAGCCCAGCTCCCGCTCGATCTTGCCGGCGTCGATGGCGTAGCGCAGGTCATGGCCGGGGCGGTCCTGGACGAAGGTGATCAGGTCGGCGTAGTGGGTGACGCCGGCTGGGCGCTGGGGCGCCAGCTCTTCGAGCAGGGCGCAGATGGCGCGTACCACGTCGATGTTCTTCTGCTCGTTGTGGCCGCCGATGTTGTAGGTCTCGCCGACCTGTCCTTCGCTCACGACCTTGAGCAGGGCGCGGGCATGGTCCTCGACGAACAACCAGTCACGCACCTGCTGGCCATCGCCATACACCGGCAACGGCTTACCGGCCAGGGCATTGAGGATCATCAGCGGGATTAGCTTCTCGGGGAAGTGGAACGGGCCGTAGTTGTTCGAGCAGTTGCTGATCAGCACCGGCAGGCCGTAGGTGCGATGCCAGGCACGGACCAGGTGGTCGGAGGCTGCCTTGCTGGCCGAGTAGGGCGAGCTGGGCGCGTAGGGCGTGGACTCGGTGAAGAGGTCGTCGGCGCCATGCAGGTCGCCATAGACCTCGTCGGTGGAAATGTGGTGGAAGCGCAGCGCGCTGCGCTGTTCGGCCGGCAGCCGGCTCCACCAGGCGCGCGTGACCTCCAGCAGGGCATAGGTGCCGACGATGTTGGTCTGGATGAACGCCGCCGGGCCGTCGATGGAGCGATCCACGTGGGACTCGGCCGCCAGGTGCATGATCGCCTGGGGTTCGAAGCGCGCCAGCAAGGCGCTGACGGTGGCCTGGTCGGCGATGTCGGCCTGGACGAACTCGTAGCGGGTATTCGTGGCGATGCTGCGCAGGGACTCGAGGTTGCCGGCGTAGGTGAGCTTGTCGAGGTTCAGCACCTCATGCTCGGTGTGGTCGATCAAGTGGCGGATCAGGGCCGAGCCGATGAAGCCGGCGCCACCCGTGACGAGAATGCGCATCTCAAACTGCCTCTGGAAAAGCGGGTTCAGGTCCCCTGGAAACACTAGCTTGGCGGCTCGGGGGCCGGGTTACAAGCGATGCCGTCGAGCCTTTGCCGGCCTTGACCGATCGACATAGTCATCGCCTGCCTCTTGTATATCGGCAGCAGCGGTGGCGATATAAGCGACAAAAAAACGAGGTACCTTTTCCATGCCCCTCAGCACCCTGATCCAGCGTTCCAGCCAGCCCAGCCCCTCGCTCGGCGAAGCCCAGGCCCACGCCCTGCTGCGGGCGCACTACGACCTGGAAGGGGCCTTGCACCCCCTGGGCAGCCAGCAGGACCTGAACCTGTGCCTGGACAGCGCCGAGGGCCGCTTCGTGCTCAAGGCCTGCCACGGCAGCTATGCCGAGGTGGAGCTGCAGGCCCAGCATGCAGCGCTGGCCTACCTGCGCGCGCAGGGGCTGCCGGTGCCGGCGGTACGCCAGGCCCGCGACGGCCAGGACCTGCTGACGCTGGACATCGACGGCCAGCCGCTGCGGGTGCGCCTGCTCGACTACCTCGACGGCCAGCCACTGACCCGCCTCAAGCACATGGCGCCGTGCCTGATGGCCGAGCTGGGCGGCTTGTGCGCTCGAGTCGACAAGGCCTTGGCAGGCTTCGATCACCCAGGCCTGGAGCGCACCCTGCAGTGGGATCCACGCCATGCACAGGCGCTGATCGGGCACCTGCTGCCAGCCTTGCAGGACGACAGGCGGCGTGCGCAAGTCGAGCAGGTCACCCGTCTTGCCGTCGAGCGCCTGCAGCCCCTGGCAGGGGCGCTGCCGAGCCAGGCCGTGCACCTGGACATCACCGACGACAACACCGTCTGGGCCCGCGACGCCGAACGCCAATGGCAGTTGCAGGGCGTGATCGACTTCGGCGACCTGTTGCGCACCTGGCGCATCGCTGACCTGTCCGTCACCTGTGCGGCCCTGCTGCACCACGCCGAAGGCGATCCGCTGCGCATCCTGCCGGCGGTCAGTGCCTACCAGGCCATCAACCCCTTGCAGGAAGCCGAGCTGCGTGCGCTGTGGCCGCTGGTGCTGATGCGTGCCGCAGTCCTGGTGCTCAGCAGCGAAGAGCAATTGCGTGTGGAGCCCGGCAACCAGTACATCCGCGACAACATCCCCCACGAATGGGAGATCTTCGATACCGCCTGCAGCCTGCCCTTCGCCTTGATGGAGGCGGCGATCCTGCAGGCTGGCGGGCACGCCCTGGCACCACTGGCACTGGATGGGTGCGTGCCGTTGCTGCCGGCCCTGGCCGGGCAGGCCGTGGCACGGCTCGACCTGGGCGTGCTCAGCCCGCACTGCGAGGCGGGCAACTGGGAGCAACCCGGCTTCGACCAGCGCCTGCTGGCTGCGCAAGCCACCCCGGCCTGCACCCTGCACGGCCAGTACCGGCTGTCGCAGACCCATGTCGATCGCCCCCAGGAGCCGGCCACCTGCGTCCTGGGCGTGGAGCTGAACGTGCCGCCTGGCAGCGTGCTGCAGGCGCCAGCAGCGGGCACCTGGCAACGTGATGGCGATGGCCGGGGCTGCCTGCGCACCTCGCACTGGAGCCTGTGGCTGAAGGGGTTGGAAGAGGCGCCGGCGGATGGCCAGGCCCTGGCCAAAGGGCAAGTGCTGGGAACCACCTGCGGCTTCCTGGGCGTCCAACTGTGCCGCGACGACGGCCAGCAGCCCCCGTTCTTCGCCATGCCCTCGCAGGCCCAGGCGTGGCTGGCCCTGTGCCCGTCGCCACGGCCCCTGCTCGGCTTCGATTGCGACGCCGAACCGCTGGTCGACCCGCAAGCCCTGCTGGCCCGCCGCGAGGCCAGCTTCGCCCGTTCGCAGAAGCACTACTATGCGCAGCCACCGCATATCGAGCGGGGTTGGCGCAACTACCTGGTCGACATGCAGGGCCGCTCCTATCTGGACATGCTCAACAACGTCGCCGTGCTCGGCCATGGCCACCCGCGCATGGCGGCCGAGTCGGCCCGGCAGTGGTCGCGGGTCAACACCAACTCGCGCTTTCACTACGCGGCCATCGCCGAGTTTTCCGAGCGCCTGCTGGCGCTGGCGCCAGAGGGCTTCGACCGGGTGTTCCTGGTCAACAGCGGCACCGAAGCCAACGACCTGGCCATCCGCCTGGCCTGGGCCTACAGCGGCGGGCGCGACCTGCTCAGCGTGCTGGAGGCCTACCACGGCTGGTCGGTGGCCACCGATGCCATCTCCACGTCCATCGCCGATAACCCCCAGGCCCTGGAGACCCGGCCAGACTGGGTGCACCCGGTGGAAGCGCCCAATACCTTCCGGGGCCGTTACCGTGGCCCGGACAGCGCCGCCGGCTACCTGCGCGATGTCGAGGCCAAGCTCGCCGACCTCGACGCGCGCGGCCGGCAGTTGGCCGGCTTCATCTGCGAGCCGGTGTACGGCAATGCCGGCGGCATCGCGCTGCCCCAGGGCTACCTGCGCCAGGCCTATGCCAAGGTGCGCGCGCGTGGCGGGGTGTGCATCGCCGACGAGGTGCAGGTGGGCTACGGCCGCCTGGGCGAATACTTCTGGGGCTTCGAGGAGCAGGGTGTGGTGCCGGACATCATCACCATGGCCAAGGGCATGGGCAACGGGCAGCCGCTGGGGGCGGTGATCACCCGGCGGGAGATCGCCGAGGCGCTGGAGGCCGAGGGCTACTTCTTCTCCTCGGCCGGAGGCAGCCCGGTCAGTTGCCGCATCGGCCTGGCGGTGCTGGACGTGATGCGCGACGAGGGCCTGTGGGACAACGCCCGCGAGGTGGGGCGGTATTTCAAGGCGCGGTTGCAAGCGCTTGTCGATAAACATCCACTTGCCGGCGCCGCCCATGGCTCGGGCTTCTACCTGGGGCTGGAGCTGGTGCGCGATCGCCAGACCCTGGAACCGGCCAGCGAGGAAACCAAAGTGCTGTGCGACCGGCTGCGCGACCTGGGGATCTTCATGCAGCCGACCGGCGACTACCTGAACATCCTCAAGATCAAGCCGCCGATGTGCACCACGCGGGAGAGCGTGGATTACTTCGTCGACAGCGTCGACCGGGTGCTGGGGGAGGATCTCTAGCGGCGGTAGGGCGCAGACGTTCAACTGCTGCCGGGGGCCGCGAAGCGGCCCCCAAATACCACCTGAGACGTCTCAGCCAGATTTTTATCGTTCTAGGCGGCAGCCTTATGTCGGTCAAGTCTGTTTTTTGGCTTTTAAAGTCGATATTTATCGGTTATAAATTTCGCCACGTCACCAACAGGAACCCGCCACGACCGCGGAAGGTGTGCTGGTGCATACTTTCGACCTGGATGGCCCGCTGGAATCCTGATCGATCAACGACCCGGCGCAACCGGCGCCGGGCCTTCGCAGAGGTTACCCATGAAAACCCTCAACACCACCCCGCGTGCCGACGGCTTCCACATGCCTGCCGAGTGGGCTGCGCAAACCCAGGTCTGGATGGTCTGGCCGGAGCGCCCGGACAACTGGCGCCTGGGCGGCAAGCCGGCGCAGGCCGCACACGTGACCCTGGCCAAGGCCATCGCCCGCTTCGAGCCGGTCACCGTGGCCGTCTCCGCCGGCCAGTACGAGAATGCCCGCCGTCAACTGGACCTGCCCAACATCCGCGTGGTGGAAATCAGCAGCGACGACGCCTGGGTGCGCGACACCGGCCCGACCTTCGTCATCAACGACCAGGGCGAAGTGCGTGGGGTGGACTGGGGCTTCAACGCCTGGGGTGGCTTCGAGGGCGGCCTGTACGCGCCCTGGAACCGCGATGAGGCGCTGGCGGCCAAGGTCCTGGAGATGGAGCGCTGCCAGCGCTACCACACCGAAGGTTTCGTGCTCGAAGGTGGCTCGATCCATGTGGATGGCGAAGGTACCCTGATCACCACCGAGGAATGCCTGCTCAACCGCAACCGCAACCCACACCTGAACCGCGAGCAGATCGAAGCGATCCTCCGTGAACACCTGGCGGTGGAAACCATCGTCTGGCTGCCGGAAGGCCTGTACAACGACGAGACCGACGGCCACGTCGACAACTTCTGCTGTTACGTCAGCCCCGGCGAAGTGTTACTGGCCTGGACCGACGATTCCAACGACCCCAACTACGCGCGCTGCCACGCTGCCTACGACGTGCTGAAGAACAGCCGCGACGCCAAGGGCCGCGAGTTCGTGGTGCACAAGATGCCGATCCCGGGCCCACTGTATGCCACCGAAGAAGAGTGCGCCGGTGTCGACCAGGTGCTCGGCAGCCAGGAGCGCAACCCGTCGGTGCGCCTGGCCGGTTCGTACGTCAACTTCCTGATCGTCAACGGCGGGATCATCGCGCCGAGCTTCGACGACCCGGCCGATGCCCAGGCCCGGGCGATCCTGGCCAAGGTTTTCCCGGATCATGAAGTGGTGATGATCCCGGGCCGCGAACTGCTGCTCGGCGGTGGCAACATCCACTGCCTGACCCAGCAGCAACCAGCGCCGGTCAAGCGCGGTTGATGTCCAGGGGCCGTGAAGCGGCCCCTTTCTTTTCCTGGCGATGGCCGGTGGGGGGCATGGCACAGGATTTGTATTGTTTTTTCATTGTGTTTCATACAGTTAGGCCTACGCCGTTCTGTAACAAAACCAACGTAAGTTAACCGCTCACGGCCCCAGGGAGTACGTGTGGAGATGAATGCAGCAAGTGAGTCGGTTTTGCCCCCCTCGGCAGTGAACCACCAATCGCTCAGGATCCTGACGCAGTGGTTGAAACAGCATGGAAGCCATCCGGTCAGGACGACCGACCCACGACGTCTGCTGGATGGGCGATACCCTCAAGGCCTGATCAGCGAAGCGGAGCTCGAGGCGCTGTTGGCTGACTGGCATTGACCCGGGCAGGAGCCCTGCAACGAAAAACGCCACCGCATGTCGCGGTGGCGTTTTTCGTTGCAGGGACTGCCACAGGGTCAGAAGCTGTAGGTCCCGGTGACCACCAGGCTGCGCGGCTCGCCCGGCTGGATCTGCGCCGCACTGGTCGCCGAGCTGTAGTAGGTCTTGTCGGTGATGTTGCTCAGCGCCGCACGCACATCCCAGTCATGGGTGCGGTAGCCGGCCAGGGCGTCCCAGCGTCCATAACCTGGCATCAGCGTGGTGTTCTGGTTGTCGGCATAGCGCTCGCCCACCAGGGTCAGGCCGGTCTCGGCGTACCAGCCCAGCTCCGGCTTCCAGGTGATGAACAGGCTGCCGTTACGCTTGGCCACGTTGTTGATGCGGTTGCCTTCCTGGCCGTTGTTGTCCTTGACGAGGGTCGCGTCCTGGATACCGATGCCGCCGCGTACGTACCAGTTGCCAACGATGTTGCCGGTGGCGGTCAGCTCGATGCCGCGCGAGCGCTGCAGGCCGCTGAGCAGGGTGATGGTGGGGTCGTTCGGGTCGCGGGTGCGGCGGTTGTACAGCTCCAGCTCGTAGAGGGCCAGGGTGGTGGTCAGGCGCTCGTCGAGCCAGTCGCTCTTGACGCCGATCTCTTTCTGCCGGGTGTGTTCCGGGCTGGTCTGGTTGGCATTGCCCGTCGCGCCCGGGGTGATGCCGATCAGCCCGCCACCGACCGGCGAGAAGGTCTTGCTCCAGGAGGCATAGAAGGAATGCTCGCGCCAGGGCGAATAGACCACGCCCAGGCGTGGGCTGGTGCTGGTGCTGTCCTGTTTCTCGGACAGGCCGTTCAGCCTGTTGGTGGTTTCCACCTCGAAGCGGTCGAAGCGCACGCCGGCGAGGATCTGCCACTGATCGTTCAGGCGGATCTGGTCCTGCAGGTACAGGCCACGGCTGTCGACCACGGTGTGGTTGTCGCTGGTCACCGTCATCGGCCCGTTGTGCTGCTGGCTGCGGTCGGGGTTGTCCAGGTCCACCCCTGGTACCGACGGGCCGGCGGAGCGCAGCAGCGGATCGCGGCGCTGGTTGCCGATCTCAACGCCGACCAGCAGCTTGTGTTCCAGGCCCCAGGTGGCGATGTCGCCTTCGGCTTCCAGGTTGTTGAACAGGTTGCGGGTGTTCAGGTCCTGCTGCCAGCGCTGGCGGGAGACCAGGTTGGTGCTGGGGGCGTAGCCGGTCAGGTAGGTATTGTCGAACTCACTGTCGAGCTTGAACAGGCCCAGGGTGTGGCGCAGTTGCCAGTTGTCGCTGAGCTGGTAGTTCAGCCGCGAACGCAGCGACTGGGCCTTGTCGTCGATGAAGTCGCGCTGGGTATCGCCGTAGGTGGTGTCGCGCCCGACATCCGCCGGGCGGCCGTCGACGCCAGGGATACCACGGTCCGGGGTACGGTTGTAGCGGCTGTACTCGTACTGCACCAGCCAGTTCAGCTCCGGGGTGAGTTGCCAGCTCATGGATGGGGCGAACAGCTGGCGGTTGCCGTCCACGCCGTCGCGGAAGCTGTTGCTGTCTTCGTTGCCCATGTTCAGGCGCAGGCTGAGGGTGTCGCTGGGGTCGGCGCTGAGGTCGGCATACAGGCTGCGCAGGTCTTCGCTGCCGCCACGGGCCTCGATGCTCGAGCGGCGGCCGTGCTCGGGTGCCTTGCTCACCCGGTTGACGATGCCGCCCTGGCTGCCACGGCCGTAGAGCACCGCTGCCGGGCCCTTGAGCACTTCGATCCGCTCGATGTTGTGCAGGTCGCGCACGTACTGGCTATCGTCGCGGATGCCGTCCAGGTAGAAGTCGTTGCTGGCATCGAAGCCGCGGATACGCACGCTGTCGAAGCGGGTGTCGGCCCCGCTGCTGACGTTGGGGATGCCTTCGAGGGCCTTGCCCAGGGTATTGCTGCCGTAGTCCAGGAGGTTGTCGGTCTTCACCGTGTCGATGGCCTGGGGTACGTAGCGCACCGGCGTGGAGGTACGGGTCGCGGTGCTGACTTCCTTGACCCTGGGGGTGTCGCGCTCACGGTCGCTGTCGGCGGTGACCGACAGCTCCGGCAGGGTAGTGGTGGCGGCATTGGCCAGCCCGGCGCTGAACAGCAGCGACAGGCCCAGCGTCAGGGGTGACAGGCGGCAGGGAACAAGCATGGACACATCCGAAAGGGCGGTAGGTGAAAAATGGATGCGGATGATAATGCTTGTTATTTGCTCTTGCTCGGGTATTTGTAAGCTCTTGTCTTTACATATGTATCACTTTGTTTCTACGACTTTAGTCGTAGATGTTTCGTACTTATGGCGACTCGAATACCGGCCCGTCAAACGGGCGTCTTGGGGCCGCTTCGCGCCCCCGGGTCCCGAGCCATGCGGGTAACCCGGGAGTCTCCTTCCACCCACTGGCCGGGGCAGTTGCCGACAAGAGGCAAATTGTCCAGAAGCTGGAGGGATATGGCCACGAACACACCTGCCAAACGCATGATCTTGGTTATAACCACCTGCATTTCACGATTTTTTGACATGCCGAAGCACAGGCGGCTAGGATTCGGCCAACGCCTGCTGGCCATGACTTGGCCATGCTGCTGCGAGGCCCGCTGCTGGCGGGCCTTTTCAGTTCGGATCCGCATAGCGTCGAACCTACGAAGGGGCGTTGGTTCCTGGCGTCATATTGCAGAGCGTTTTTGATTAAGAAATAAGGAAAACAACATGTTGAAAACCAGGATCAGCCTGGTCGCACTGGCGATGATCGCCGCGACTCAGGCCCAGGCCAACGAACAGGCCGAAAGCAAGGGCTTCATCGAAGACAGTAGCGCCAGCGTCCTGCTGCGCAACGCCTACATCAACCGCGACAAGAAGCACGGCACCAACGACCAGATCGAGTGGGGCCAAGGCTTCATCGGCACCTTCTCGTCGGGCTTCACCCAGGGCACCGTGGGCGTGGGCGTCGATGCCTTCGGCCTCTACGCCATCCGCCTAGCCCGGATTTCTCATGAGGCCGGCAGGCGTGGCCGGTGAAGCCTCGGCGTATCAACAACCTGCCTTCCACCGCTAAAAATTGATCGTTTTTTATTCAATTCCCGCGTATGGGGCGCACTGCCCCCTTTCCCCCATTGAGCCGGGCCGGGGGCGCCCGCCTGTTCAGGTCGGCTTGAGGCGGGCAACCAGCCCCGCAAAGAGTTCCTGATGCGGATAGGCCTCGCTGATCAGCACGCGGATGCGCCGGCTGTTGCGAATGATCACCGCACCGATCTTGAGCAGTTTCAAGCGCAGGTTATGGATGCTCATGCGCGCCAATGCGGTGCCCTGGAGATGATCGCGTAGCCGTTCGAACAGCACATAGGCAAAGGCCGACAGCATCAGCCGCCACTGGTTGGTCCACCAGCGTGGGCTGGAGGTGCGGTCGGCGAACAGATCCAACTGTTGGTCCTTGATCCGATTCTCCATGTCGCCACGGCCGCAGTAGTCTTCGTAGTACTGCTGGGCAGCATCCTCGGCAAAGCGGGACACGACGATGAAGCGTGGATTGGCACCCTGCTCGCCATGTTCCAGGCGCGACACGACCAGGCGGCGCCTACGCCAACTACCGGCCTGATAGAGGAAGCGATACACGCCGGACATCTTCTGCCCGGTTTCTTGGTAGGCCTCGGCGACCGCTTGCATGGCCGGCGCCGCCATCCGCTGCAGGCGGGTGTTGCGGGCCAGACCCACCACATAATCCACCTGCTTGCGGTCACACCAGTCGAGCATGCGATGTCGGCAAAAACCGCCGTCACCGCGGAACACGATGCGGGTCTCTGGCCAGAAGCGGCGAATGAACTTGACCAGCAGTGCCAGGATGGCCCAACTGTGTCGGGCGCCATCGATGTTGCTCGGGCGCAAATAGCTCACCAGCAGATGGCGACCACAGAACACATAGAGCGGCAGGAAGCAGTAATGGTCGTAATAGCCATGGAAGAAGCGCCCTTCCTGATCTCCATGCACCGGCACATCGGTCGCATCGAAGTCGAGCACGATCTCAGCCGGCGCCTGGTCATGCTGGGCGATGAAGTGCTCCCACAGCAGGCGATGGGCTTGCACCACCGTTTCGCGATCGGCTTGCTGTTCCAGGCGCCCCAGAGTGGATTTGCCGGCCAGCGGTTGCAGGCGGTTGACCGCAGTCTGCAGCGCGTAGTCATGGCGCAGGCCGTCATGATCGTTGAGATCCTCGTAGCCGGCGGCCAGTGCATAGATACGCTGGGCGAGCAGTGTCTGCAGTCCATGCTGGACACGCCCAGGATCACGCCGATCGGGAACGATTTTGGCCAGGCGGCGGGTCAAGCCATGTTGCCGGTCGACCTCGCGCAGCAGCAACAAGCCCGCATCCGAGGTGATGTGACCACCGGTGAAAGAGGCCTCGACGAGGCGGCGAGAGAGGGGTGAAAAGTGGAGTTTTTCTGGTAGCATTTTGTGCGCGGCTGAAGACTTATGGGGCTTTGTTTGGCGACAAGAATCATAAGGCTTTCAGCCGTTTTTGTTTATGCGGTCATGAGAAATCCGGGCTAGACGGTGGCAAGGGCCACAACGGTGGCGCGGGCGTCGACTTCTTCAAGCCGAGCGACACCGAGCCATCCAACTCGCCGCACAACCTGGCCCGTGCTGGCGCCGCCATCAAGTTCCGTGTCTCCAACACCGTGCTCAAGTACGGTGACCAGATGCCAGCGCTGCCCGTGCTGCAGTACGACGACGCGCGCCTGCTGCCGGAAAGCTTCACCGGCACCATGATCACCTCCAAGGAGATCAAGGGCCTGGAGCTCAACGCCGGTCGCTTCACCCAGGAAGCGCGCAAGAGCGCCGAAGGTCGCGACAGTGGCGGCCTGAAGTCGATCAACGTGTTCGGCGGCAGCTATCAGTTCACCGACAACTTCACCGGCTCCCTGTACACCTCCGATGTCGAGGACGTGCTGAAGAAGCACTACCTGGGCCTGAACTACGTCCACGCGATCGCCGACGACCAGTCCCTGACCCTGGACTTCAACGGCTACAAGACCAGCATCGACAGCAAGTACGAGCGTGAAGCTGGCCTGACCGGCGACTCCAACACCATCTGGAGCCTGGCAGCCACCTACGCCTTCGGCCCTCACTCGGTGACCATCGCCCACCAGCGCAGCACCGGCGACACCGGCTACAACTACGGCTGGTACCAGAACCGTGGCGGCGTGGGTGACGGTGGTTCGACCATCTACCTGGCCAACTCCTACTGGTCCGACTTCAACGCCGAGGACGAGCGCTCCTGGCAGATCGGCTACGGTCTGGACTTCGGCGCCTTCGGCGTACCTGGCCTGACCTACAAGCTCGCCTACGTGCGTGGCGACAACATCAACACCCACGGTTTCGGCGAGGGCAAGGAGCGCGAACTGTTCAACCAGATCCGCTACGTCGTCCAGGAAGGCCCGGCCAAGGACCTGTCGGTCAAGGTGCGTAGCTCCATCGTGCGTACCAACACCGCAGTCCGCCAGAACGGCTACAACGACGACGGCAACGAAGTCCGCGTATTCGTCGAGTACCCAATCAGCATCTTCTGATCCTGATTCGGCGTTACCAGCAGCCCCGGCCTATGCCGGGGCTGTTTCTTTCCGGCGCACCGTGGCCATCGGTACGACCGCCTCGGTGTCACTGACCTGGGGTGCGAAGCTGTCGCTGCGGGCCATTCGCCACATCCGTGCATAGAACTCGCTGTCGATCGAGCCGCTGAGCAATTCGCCCGGTTTGAGGAAGTGGTGCAACTGGGAGAACAGGCTGATCTCGCTGGGGCTGATGCGCCGCGCCAGGTGCTTGGGCTTGAGCGCCGAAGGGTGTTCCAGGCCGGCGGCGGCGAGCATTTCTGCCAGGGCATGCAGCGTGTTGCGATGGAAGCTGGCAACCCGCTCGGCTTTTTCCGGCACCACCAGCGCGCGCTGGCGCAGCGGGTCCTGGGTGGCCACGCCGGTCGGGCACTTGTTGGTATGGCAGCTCTGGGACTGGATGCAGCCAATGGCGAACATGAAGCCACGGGCCGAGTTGACCCAGTCGGCGCCGAGGGCCAGCACGCTGGCGATATCGAAGGCGCTGACGAGCTTGCCCGCCGCCCCGATACGCACACGATCCCGCAGGTTCAGCCCCACCAGGGTGTTGTGCACGAACAGCAACCCCTCGCGCATGGGCACGCCCATGTTGTCGCTGAATTCGCGAGGCGCCGCGCCGGTACCGCCTTCCTTGCCGTCGACGACGATGAAGTCCGGGGTGATGCCCGTGGCCAGCATGGCCTTGGCGATCCCCATGAACTCCCACGGATGACCCAGGCAGAACTTGAAACCGACCGGTTTGCCGCCCGATAGCTCGCGCAGGCGGGCGATGAACTGCAACAGCTCCACCGGCGTGCGGAAGGCGCTGTGGGCTGCCGGCGAGATGCAGTCTTCACCGACCCGCACGCCACGGGTGGCGGCGATCTTCGGGCTGACCTTGTGCCCAGGCAGGATACCGCCATGGCCGGGCTTGGCGCCTTGGCTGAGCTTGATCTCGATCATCTTCACCTGCGCATCGCCAGCCTGTTCGGCGAAGCGCACCGGGTCGAAACGGCCATCTGCCGTCCGGCAGCCGAAGTAGCCGCTGCCGATCTCCCAGATCAGGTCGCCGCCATGCGCACGGTGGTAGGGGCTGATGCTGCCTTCGCCAGTGTCGTGGGCGAAATGGCCCAGGCGTGCGCCCTTGTTCAGCGCGGCGATGGCATTGGCGCTGAGGGCGCCGAAGCTCATGGCCGAGATGTTGAAGATCGAAGCGCAGTAGGGCTGTCGGCACTGCGGCCCGCCGATGTCGATGCGAAACGACGCCGGGTCGGGGGTCGCGGCTGGCAGCATCGAATGGCTGATGAACTCGAAGCCCGGCTTGTAGGCATCGTTGAGTGTACCGAAGGCTTTCTCGGCACTCTCGTTCTTGGCCCGGGCATACACCAGCGAACGCTGCGAACGGGAGAACGGCAGCTTGTCGTCGTCGCCCTCGATCAGGTACTGGCGGATCTCCGGGCGGATGGTCTCGATCAGGTAGCGGATGTTGCCCAGGATCGGATAGTTGCGCCGTACCGCATGATGGCGTTGGCGCAGGTCGTTGAGGCCGACCAGGCTGAGCAGGGCGGTGACCAGGGTGACGGGCCAGAGCCAGGCGTGCTGGGCAAGAAAGGGAAGGCTGGCGAAGGTGAACAGCAGGCAGGTGGCCAGGCAGGCGTAGCGGGTGGGAAGCGTGTGTTTCATGGGTCCATCGCAGGCAGGATGACCCGCACTAGGATAGGCAAAGGGCGCCCGCGGAAAACCAGGGGTTTTGGTAAAAGACTCTTACCCGAGGTGTGGATTGTGCCGATGTGCAGCGCTGCGCTGTGCCGAAGCCAACCCGGCGTGCTCCTGGCTGCCCAGCGGCTGCCCCTCGAACCAGCACCGGGCATGGCCCATGAGGGTTCCGGGTAAGCCACCTCATATTCGATGGCAATCGCTTCTTTAGTTTCCGAGCAGTTGGGTCACAGTGCACACCCTGTCATTTCCGAGTCACCTGACCGGCGCTGCCATCTCGCCAACGGGGTCAGGCAGGGATGGCCAGTGCCAGTGTCTTCCAGCTCGCCGTTCGCTTGCGTTCGACCAGCGTTGCCAGGGCCTTGGCGACGGGAGCGCCCTTGCTGGTGAACTTCACCGGCGCCAGCATCAACAGGGTGACACGCTCCTCCTTCGGTATGGCTTGCGCGGCAGGCTCCTCGTTCCAGAGCTTGTCCACCACCAGCATGGCATCCACGGCCTCTGGCCAGGGCAGGTCCGCATATCCCGGGTCGCTGCGCTGAATCAACATACCCTCGCAGAGCGGCCCGTGCTCCAAGGTCTGTCGGGCGAGGCGTGCCAGCAACTGCACCGGGAAGTTCCAGGCACCGTGCTGCGGCAGTCTGGCCTGGGGCAGGGCCCAGTCGCCCGGTAGGCAGATGAAGAGTTCGGTCATCGGTACGGCCTGGTACAGGCCGACAGTGAACAGCAGCTTGAAGTCGCTTTTGCCATCCAGCAGGCTGACATGCAGTGTGGTGCGAGGATCCTCGCTGGGCGGGCTGAAGACGTTCGGCAAGACCCACCCAGCGGTGTTGTGCACGAAGGTGACAATGGCCTGCCCCGCACCTTCGGCATCATCCGCTTCCACCTCGAGGGTGCTGCGTGCCCCATGGGATAGCAGCAAGTCGGCGGTGTGTGGATGATCCCATGCCCGGGCGGCATCGAGCGCGCTGTCGTTGAAGCGCAGATGCAGGCGATTGACCTCGGCACCACGCGCCAGGAGCAGTGCGACCACCTCTCGGTGGCCTGACTGGGCGGCTGCATACAGGGGAGGGCAGACACTCAGTGGCAGACCATCGACCCAGGCACCGGCATCGAGCAGGCATGCGCAGGTCTCCAGGTGCCCTTCGCTTGCGGCCTGTGCGAGAGCAGTGCCATGCCCTTCGTCAACGAACGGCTGGTTCGGATCCAGGCCCAGCTCGAGCAGCAGGCCGCAGATCTTGGTTTGCCCAGCCCTGGCAGCCATATGCAGCAGGCCTTCTTCACCGGCCTCGCCATAGCGTGGCAGGGCCAGCAGGTCTGGGTACTTCTGGGCAAATGTGCGCACTCGCTCCAGCTTGCCCTCTTCGATGTCGTCGTAAAGGCGGTCCAGCTTGGTTTCGTGCTTTTCGTAGAGTCGTTGCCGGTCGGTCATCGGATGAAAGTACTTGGTTTGAAGGCCAGGTCCATCGCTGCCGTTATCTTTGTGGTGTGGTGCCGAATCACGGAATCGGCCGATCAGGAAAGTAATGCTCGATAGGCAGGCCGCTGTTTTCGAACTCGTACATCACTCGCCAGGTGAATGTGCTCATCCAGGCATTGATGATGCGCTGGGCGTGATGACGGTCCTCCGTCGATTGGGTCCGGGACAGCAGGGCCGTTCGTTTCTTGCCTTTGAGTATCGAGATGGAAACCTGATATTCGATGGGCGAGATCTCCTCGTCACCCAAGGGGCTGCACCAGACATCGAGGGTGGCAGTGACAGGCAAGCCGCTGTCGAATGTTCGCTCGCTGGAGGCCATGAAGATGTCGTCGGCGAAAAAGTTCTTTGCGGCGAGAAAGCGGGCATGCTCGTCGGTGATGCCGGTGAGCAGGACGGGTGAGGCATCGATGAAATTATTCTTCGATACCTGCCAGCCGGTAGGTACCAGCAGTTCTGCGAGAGGATGGGCCAAGGCGATTTCTTGAATGATGTTCATTTTTGCGACTTCAGGTAGGTCATATAGTCAGCCTGGGAAATGGGGTGTCCATGGAATTCAGGCATTGGTGTATCGGTTACTTCTACCCGGACATACTGGGTCGGTTTGCCGTTATTGAATCCGATGGGTTTCCCTGCATCGTGAATGTAGTAGGAGGAGCCCTTGTTGCCCAGGTCGATTTCGGTACCGTGCCGCAGCGCGTCTTTCTCCACTTGGTTACGGAACGCTGTGACTTGTTTGGCTGTAGCGTTTTCCGGCAAATCCTTGCCCCAGTATTGAGCCGCTCCTCCACGCGACGACAAGCTTTGAGCCTGTGATTGCGTCTTGGCCTGGGTATGTTTCGTATAGGTGGCCGAACGTGAGTGATGGCGATTCCTGCGTGCCAGCTTCGGACAGCCGGCGGTGAGCCCGAGCGGGTCTATCCAGCCGAGCGGGTTTGGACTGTAGAGATAGAGATTCCAGCCCCCAGCCAGTCCGAGGGGGTCTGGTTGGGTGAAGCGTCCAATATCCGGGTCATAAAACCGGAATGTGTTGTAGTGCAGGCCCGTCTCGCGATCCAGGTACTGCCCCTGGAACCTGAGATTCTGTTCCTCATCATGACCTGGGGCACGCCATTCTCCGATACTGGTGCCCCATACCTCGTAACGGGTTTCCCACCTGGTATCGCCATCCTCTGACGTCAGTCGTAGTGGCAGCCCATTGAGGTGATTGTGGAAATGCAGCACTTGTTGATGGGCGCCTGCGCTGTCGATGCGTGCCAGTGGTTCATGACCGGCATCGGTATAAACGTACAGGCTGCTTCGTCCGTTGCGACGCTCCTCCAGCAAACGCAAGCCGTCCCAGGTGAACTCGGTCCTGCCGACAAGCAACCCTTGCGGGGTACGCTCCTCCTTGGCGATGCGTCGTCCCAAGGGGTCGTAGTGCATGGACACTACAGTTTCGCGCCCGGCGCACAGGTTACGGACCTCAATCAGCCGATGTTCGGCATCGTAGCGAAACCGTTGAATGCCTCGCCTGTTGCTGCGCTTTTCGACCAGTCGGCCGAAACCGTCGTAGCGGTAGTGCTTGTCCTGATAGCACAGCAGGCGGTTATGACGGATAGGTGGCTTCCCAGACCTGTCGAGCAGGTTGGCTGCTGCATCGTAGTGGAAGTGTTCGTACTGGCCTGCGAGTGGGTCGTGGCGCACGAGTATTCGGCCTGTCGCGTCATAGCCTAAAGACTCTAGAGTGTTGCCCTGGGCTTTCAGGGCCTGGACTTCGACCAGGTTGTTGCCGCCATCGTAGGCGAAGTGCTGTCGCGCCACCGACAAGGGGTTAATTGTCTGGTCGGCTGCATGGCTACCACGGCTGCGCAAACGCCCCACCGGATCGTACTCGCTGCGGCACAGCAGCCGCCCTTGAGTGCGCGTGACCTCACGGTGCAAGCGGTCGCGTTCGAAATCCGCAATGACATGTCCATTGAGGTTCAACTGATGCAGATGCCCGGAGCCATACATCAATCTATTCAACTGGCGACCGTCACCAAGACGTATCCCAGTCAGGTTACCCAGCTCGTCGTAGCTGTATGACAGGCTCCCCCGTGCTGTCCGTTCCTGCAGCAATTGACCGAGCCTGTCATAAGTGAAATCCAATGTTTGCCGAATACCGTCAGGGCTTGTGGATTCCACTGAGGTCAACTGGTCCAGTGCGTCGTAGTGATAGTCGGTGCGACCATCGGACGTGATCTTGGCAACCAGCCTGCCTGCGGCATCGCGTTCGAGTGTATGGACGATGGGCACCTCGGGGCTGCCAGGTTCGGGGTGAAAGACCAATCGGACCAGATTACCCAGGCTGTCATAGGTGTATTGCTTGCAGGTGTCGTCGAGGTCTCGTTGCTCTACGAGGCGATCATCGGCATCCCAAGAGAATCGATAGCTTTCTCCATTCTCGTTTCTCAACCGCACAAGCCGGCCTTGGGCGTCATACTCGAAACCAACCTGGCGACCAGCGGCATCCACTTGGCGACTGACCTGTCCACGTCGGTTGTACTCGTAGCGGGTGACATGCCCGGCCGCATTGGCATGAGCGAGCAGCAATCCTTCCGTCGAGCGTTGGTATTGCTCGCGATTGCCATCTGGACGTTCCAGGCACAGTAGCCAGCCCCGCGCATCATGGGTGTATCGAGTAGTGCGACTCTCAGCATCGATCACCTGGCTCAGGTGGCCCCGATGGTCATAGGCGTAGCGGGTTGGAAAGCCCGAGCAATCAACCTCTTCGACGAGCAACCCCAGGCGGTTCCAGCGGCGGGTCGTCGATTGGCCGGCGGCGTTGGTAACCGCCACGACCTGCCCATGTACATCATAGCGATAGCGGGTAACGTTACCCTGCGGGTCACATTCCCGAACGCAGTTGCCGCGTTGGTCGTAGTGGTAGTGCCAGCGATTGCCCATTGGGTCCAGATGGGTCCGGGGCAATGCCCAGTGTTCGAGCCACTGTGTCGATTCGCTTCGCCCCAAGGGGTCGATGGTTTGTGAAAGATTGCCTGACTCGTCGTAGAAATATTGCCAGCGCCCACCTTGCGGGTCGGTGGCAGCCAGCAGTTGACGCTCATCGTTCCACTCGAAGCACCAGGCCTGCGCCATTGCGTCGATATACTCAGTGATCTGGTACTGGGCGTTCCACCGACGAATGCTGACACGCTGCAAATTATCGGTGATGCGGGTCAGGCCAGCGCTAATGTCGTAGTTGAAGCAATACTCGTCACCTGCGCAGGTCCAGTGTCGGGAAACCCGGCGTTCGCCTTCGATGTCCTGCCATTCGTAGTAACACCGAAGCCCGGACGCTGTCTGGTGCTCGATCATGTGCCGATGGTCGTCATAGGCGAAGCGGCGCCGTAGGCGACCTTTCTCGTCAAGCACCTCGCAGAGGTCGCCCTGTTCGTCGTAGCGATAACTGGCCAGTGTCTCCAGGCTCCCATCGTCATGAACGCGCTCGATGGTACTGACCCGAGAGGGCCACTGTGGGCTGTAGTGCAGCTGTATGCGTACCAGGTCGAACGTGTCGCGCAGGCCCGACAGACGTCCACGCTAGTCATAGTGCAGGTAGAGCCGATTGTCGTTGCGGTCTCCCAGTTGGCTCAAACGCAGGTGTGCGGGTTTTTCGGGGCTGGGCTCGAAGAGGCGGTAAAGGCCTTCGATGTCCTCGATGAGCAGTTCGCCATTCAAGGCCCGGCGCACGCTCAGGCCTTCGCCGGGGCTGAACACAGCATCGCCGGGCGGGATGTGACCCATGTCTATCACCCGTGCCTGCTCGTCCGTGTACAACAGGCGCTCACCGCCTTCTGGGTCGGCCTCGATGCGTACGAAGACTTCGTAGGACACGCTCCAGCCGGCACCAAACAAGCCGTCGCGCCGCTCGTCCCTACTACTGTAGAAGCGTTGCCACTCCAGTGGTATCAGGGCCGCGAGCCTGAAATCCTGCTCGTCCTCGCCACCCAGGACTTTCGCACCTGTGGCAGCGTGCACGGGGTTCGGTGAGCCAGTGATCGCACGAGTCAGCGCACCGGTCACCTGTCCGCTGACGAAACTGGTGGCGCCACCGACTAGCATGCAGCCGAGCTTGCTGTAGAACTTGCCCCCGCGTCCTCGCAACATCATCAGAGCCGTGACTGCCAGACCGACGCCGGGAGTCTTGCCGCTGCGGATTTCACGCACCACGATCGGTTCGCCACCAATGCGTACATCGCTGGAAATCAGCCCGGAATCGACGATTACACCCTCGCAGGTACTGCGGTCGCCGCTGCGAGCGGCGGGTTGGCCGTTGATGCTGACCTTACTCGAACCCTCGGCAATGTACTGTGGCGGCATAGCCGGGTGCTTGCTGCAGATGACCTTGTCGTCATCGGCCGGTGCAGTGTTGGGGGCCGGTGACGCGACCGTGGGACGCCACAGTTGCGAGAAGAAGCCCTGGGCCATGTCGAGGAAGGTTTCCTCCTCGGGTTCCTCCTCTGCAAGCGAGGCGTCCGCAGGAGGAGGCGGCAGGACCACGCCAGCGGCACGTGCGGCTGGCTTGCCGTTGGTATGGGTGTCGTGCGAGCCGGTGGCGATGTTGGCCTGGATGGACGGCGGGAACAGCGCATTGCCGATCCCTTCGCAGAATCGGCTGAGTGCCGTATCGGCGCCGGTACTGGCCATGGCCACGCCCACCACGACACCGACCACCGCGCCGAGCACGAAGCAGCCCAGGCCTCCGGTGGCGGCAGTGATGCCAAGCGCGGCGCCAACGGCAGCGGTGGCCAACGCACCGATGGCAACGGTCGCCGCCACTTCCAGCACGCCGCCGACGATGTCTGCCAGCATCGAGGTGTGCATCAGTGCGTCGCCTTCGCGCGCGGCCCAGAGTGCGTCGGACATCGCAGGTACCGTCAGGCCAGGCTGTCGAAAGCGAGCGATTGCTTGATCGCGCCCCAGTGGCCTGCCTCGGCCTCGCCCATGGGCTGCGCCTTCACGTAGCTGAGGGCGAACATCTTGCGGGTGCCAGGCAAGACCAGGGCGAGCTGGTACTGGAAGACCTTCTCTTGGCCTTTGCTGAACTGACTGCTCAACTCGATACCGTCGATATCCTGCGCCGCGCCAAGGCGCACGCTCTGCGGAGCCTGGAAGCGCAGGTCCTGGACCTGTTGCTGCAAGCGTTGCAGCTGGCTGTCGAAATTGCTCTGCAACGTTTCGCCATCGGCCAGCAGGCTGCGGCTGATCACCAATGAGGTACCCAATGCCTCGAATCGCAGGATGTTGATGCTGTTGTCACGCACGTCGGCGTCAGGCAGCGCGAGGTGGAACTCGTTGACGCGGTAGATCATGTATTCGTTGTCCTGTTACTGGCCGGCCTTGGGGAATTTCGCCTGGACCCTGCCATCGATGCTGCCCTTGCTGCCGTCCTGGCCGGAGGAGGTGCCTGGCGCCCCGCCGATGTTCAGGTCGAGCGTGCCTTCGGGGGTATTGATCTGGGCATGGTCCTTGGCGTTGATGTTCAGGCGCACACCGGTGAGGTTGATTTCACCGTTGGCGTTGAGTTCGAGCACGCTATCGCCACAGACCAGGCGCAGTTTCTCGCCAGCCTCCATGAGGTAGGTCGTGCTGATGCTGTCGGTCTTGCTGGCGCCTACCAGCAGGGTGTCGTGGTGGCGCACCGCGCGGATGCGATCCTGGCCGATGGTCACCATTTCGATCATGCCGACACTCTTGGTACGGCTGATACCCACCGACAACGTCTCGTTCTGCTCCACCACCGTGTCCATGTTGCGTTCGGCATGGATGTACAACTGTTCGGCACCCTTCTTGTCCTCCATACGGATCTCGTTGAAGTTCGCCGGGCTGCCGCCTTTGCTGGAGCGGCTCTTCATGCCGCTCTGGGTGGCGCCTGCGGGCAGGTCGTAGGGCACCGTCTGCTCGGCGTTGTAGACCCGTCCGGTGATGATCGGGCGGTCGGGGTCGCCCTCGAGGAAGCTGACGATCACTTCCTGGCCGATCCGTGGGACCTGCATCGAGCCCCAGTTCTTGCCGGCCCAGGCCTGGGATACGCGTATCCAGCAGGAGCTGTTCTCGTTGGACTGGTCGTGGCGGTCCCAGTGGAAGTGCACCTTGACGCGGCCGTACTGGTCGGTCCAGATCTCCTCGCCGGCCGGGCCGACCACCACCGCGGTCTGCGGGCCCTTGACGATCGGCCGCAGGGTGCTGGCCACCGGGCGGTAGCTCTGCTGGGCGTCGATGCAACTGAGGTTGCTCTCGAACTGGGCCGATGCGCTGCCGCCACCGGTTTCCAGGCGCTCCTGGGCTACGTAGTAGCGGGCGGCGACGATCAGGTACTCGCGGTTCTGGTCCTGGCGGGTGAAGCCGGTGAGGTTGAACAGGTGGCCGCTGCCCAGGCCCCGGGCATTGCCGCGCAGTTCGACCCGCTCGTGCAGGCTTTGCAGCGCTTCCAGGCGGGTGCGGGCGTAGTGCTCGCCATCCTGGGTCTGCGCATAGGCGCCGGGGTAGTCGTACAGCGGATAGTCGCCGGCCTGGTGCGGGCGCGGCATGGCCGAGCGCACGTCGATGCGCGCGCTGGGGCGCTGGAAGTCGTAGTCGTTGAGTTCCAGCGAGCCGGGCTGGACTTCCTGGGCCAGGTACCAGTCGTTGATGTGGTCGCGCTCGCGATGCTGGCCATCCGGCGGGTAGAAGGGCACCGACTCGTAGCCGGGGGCCTGCTGGTGGGCGCCGTAGGCATCGGCCAGCACCAGCACATGGCGGTCCTGCTCATGGCGGAAGAAGTAGTAGATGCCTTCTTCCTCCATCAGCCGGCTGACGAAGTCGAAGCTGGTCTCGCGGTACTGCACGCAGTATTCGCGTTCCCGGTAGCTGCGGCTCAGGGCGTCCTCGAAGTCGGAGAAGCCCAGGTCGCGAAACACCTGCTTGATGATCTGCGGCGCGCTCTGGTGCTGGAAGATCCGGCAGTCGCTGGTGCGGGTCAGCAGCCACAGCCAAGGCCGCAGGGTCACCCGGTAGCTGGCGAACTGGCCCTTGTCGACCGCCTGGCTGCAGCGCGCGACGATGCCGTGGAAGTGGCGCCAACTGCCCAGGTTCAGTTGCAGCGACAGGCTCATGGGCTTGCCCAGCAGCTGGTTGAGGTCGATGGCCGGATCGTCGCTGGTCAGCTGCAGCTCGTAGTCGAACAGGCGGCCGAGCTCTTCGCTGCCGCCCATCTCGCTGAGGATCAGCACGTCCGGCCCCAGGGGGCTGTTGATCTGCGCCAGGCGCGTGAATTGCTTGAACAGCATGGGTCGTCCCGTACGGCGCGCCGTCAGCCGGCAGCGCCGAAGTCATAGTGCAGGTCGTTGTCGCGGCGGCTGATGGCGACGCTGGCCAACGGCTTGCCTTCGAGCAAGCGGGTGAGGAACTCGCGGCTCATGTCCGGCAGCAGGCCGTTGGTCAGGATGGCGTCGATCATGCGGCCGCCGCTCTCGGTCTCGGTGCAGCGCGAGACGATCAGGTCGAGCACCCCGTCGTCATAGGCGAAGCCCACCTTGTGCGTGCTCTCCACGCGCTTGCGGATGCGCTCCAGCTGCAGGCGGGCGATGGCCTTGAGCATGGCATCGCTGAGCGGGTAGTAGGGGATGGTCACCAGGCGGCCGAGCAGCGCTGGCGGGAAGATCTCCAGCAGCGGCTGGCGCAGCATCGTCGCCACCGACTCGGGCTCGGGCAGGGCCTGTGGATCCTTGCAGATGTCGGCGATCAGCTCGGTACCGGCGTTGGTGGTGAGCAGGATCAAGGTGTTGCGAAAGTCGATCTGGCGGCCTTCGCCGTCTTCCATCACACCCTTGTCGAACACCTGGAAAAAGATCTCGTGCACGTCCGGGTGGGCCTTTTCCACCTCGTCGAGCAGCACCACGCTGTATGGCCGGCGCCGCACCGCCTCGGTGAGCACGCCGCCCTCGCCATAGCCGACGTAGCCGGGCGGGGCGCCCTTGAGGGTGGAGACGGTGTGGGCCTCCTGGAACTCGCTCATGTTGATGGTGATCAGGTTCTGCTCGCCACCGTACATGGCCTCGGCCAGGGCCAGGGCGGTCTCGGTCTTGCCCACGCCGGAGGTGCCGGCGAGCATGAACACGCCGATCGGCTTGTTGGGGTTGTCGAGGCCGGCGCGGGAGGTCTGGATGCGCTTGGCGATCATCTTCAGGGCATGGTCCTGGCCGATGATGCGCTTGGCCAGGTGCGTGTCGAGGTTGAGTACGGTCTCGATCTCGTTGCGCGCCATGCGCCCGACCGGGATGCCGGTCCAGTCGGCGACCACCGAGGCGACCGCCTGGTAGTCCACGGTCGGCAGGATCAGCGGGCTCTCGCCTTGCAGGGCGGTGAGGCGTTGTTGCAGGTCGACCAGCTTCTCGCGCAGCTCATGGCTGCCCTGGGCATCGACCTCGTGGTCGACCACGCCCACCTGCTCGCGCAGTTGCGCGCGGGTGGCCAGCAGTTCGTCGACCAGGGCCTTTTCCTCCGCCCAGCGCTCCTCCAACCCGGCCAGGCGTTGGTGCTCGGCCTCCAGCAATGCCTCGGCCTGGGCCTGGCGCTGGTCGGTGACGACGCCGATGGCCTGTTCGCGGGCGATGATCTGCAGCTCGACGTCCAGCGCCTCGATGCGTCGGCGGCTGTCGTCCACCTCGGCCGGTACCGCGTGCAGGCTGATGGCCACGCGGGCGCAGGCGGTGTCGAGCAGGCTCACCGACTTGTCCGGCAACTGGCGCGCCGGGATGTAGCGGTGCGACAGCTTGACCGCCGCCTCCAGGGCCTCGTCGAGGATCTGCACCTGGTGGTGCTGCTCCATGGTCGAGGCCACGCCGCGCATCATCAGCAGCGCCTTGTCCTCGCTCGGCTCGGCCACCTGCACCACCTGGAAGCGGCGGGTCAGGGCCGGGTCCTTCTCGATGTGCTTTTTGTACTCGGCCCAGGTGGTCGCCGCCACGGTGCGCAGGCTGCCCCGGGCCAGCGCCGGCTTGAGCAGGTTGGCGGCATCGCCGGTACCGGCCGCGCCACCCGCGCCGACCAGGGTATGGGCCTCGTCGATGAACAGGATGATCGGCTTGGGCGAGGCCTGTACGTCTTCGATCACCTGGCGCAGCCGCTGCTCGAACTCGCCCTTCATGCTGGCGCCGGCCTGCAGCAGGCCGACGTCCAGGCTGCGCAGCTCGACGTCCTTGAGCGCCGGTGGTACGTCGCCGGCGACGATACGCAGGGCGAAGCCCTCGACCACCGCGGTCTTGCCCACCCCGGCCTCGCCGGTGAGGATCGGGTTGTTCTGCCGACGGCGCATGAGGATGTCGACCAACTGGCGGATCTCCTCGTCGCGGCCGACGATCGGGTCGAGCTTGCCGTTGCGCGCCTGCTCTGTGAGGTCGACGGTAAAGCGCTTGAGCGCCTCCTGCTTGCCCATCGCCGCCGGCGCCACGGCGCCGCTGGCCTCGCCCGGCACGGCGGCGCTGAAGCCGTCGCTGGCGCCCAGGTTGTTCTCCGGCGAGTCGCCCACGTATTCGTCGAAGCGCTCGCTCAAGGCCTCGACCTTGAGCTTGGCGAACTCGCCCGAGAGGTTCAGCAGGGCATTGCGCAGGCTCGCTGTCTTGAGGATGCCCACCAGCAGGTAGCCGGTACGCACCTGGTTTTCGCCGAACATCAGGCTGCCGTAGACCCAGCCGCGCTCCACCGCTTCCTCGACCTGGGACGACAGGTCGGTGATCGAGGTCGAGCCGCGCGGCAGGCGGTCCAGGGCATCGGTCAGGTCGCGGGCCAGGCGGGCCGGCTCGACGTTGAACTGGCGCACGATGCGGTGCAGGTCGCTGTCCTGCAGTTGCAGCAACTGGTGCAGCCAATGCGCCAGCTCCACATAGGGGTTGCCACGCAGCTTGCAGAACACCGTGGCGGCCTCGATGGCCTTGTAGGCGATGCTGTTGAGTTTGCCGAACAGCGCGGCGCGGCTGATTTCACCCATGGTCCTGACTCCTTGTGGCAGGTGGTTCGACCGGCTGCTCGGCGTAGTACCGGGCCAGCGCAAGGTCGTTGGCATCGTGTGGCGGACGGCCGAGCCAGGTGTCGAAACCCAGGCGTCGGCCAGCGTCGAGTTGCAGGGCGGGTACTTCGTCCCGCCGCAGGATCAGGTTGAGGTCCCAGTCCAGCTCGTGGCCCAGGTACTCGGCGACCCAGGCTGCCAGCTCGACGAAGGCGCTGCCGCCGGGGAGCAGGGCGTGGTACTGCGCCAGGCTCAGCGGCCCGAGGCACAGGCGGAACTTGTGCTGGCGGTCCCAGGCATAGCGCCCCAGGCACAGGTCGACGCCCAGGCGGTTGGCACGGGCGCCCAGGCGGCTGCGCTCGGGCAACTCCAGCCACTGGCCGACGTATTCCTCGAGGGTCACCGGTACGCCGAAGTAGCCCGACAGGATGCTGCACAGGCCGTCCGGGTAGCGGGTCTGCGCCGCCAGGTGGCCCGACCAGTGCAGCTTGGCGGTATCCGCCAGCGGCCCCTGGCCACGCAGGGCCGGCAGGCCACGGCCGCTCAGGGCGGCCAGGCGTGCGGCCCAGTAGTCGTCGTCCGGGCGGTCGTGGCTGACGGTGGGCCGGGCCTCGGCCCAGGCACGGTAGAACAGGCTCAGCAGGCGGTGGTGGAAGATGTCGAGGAAGCGCTTGCTGGTAGGGTCGGCGTGGTTGCGCTGGCGCTCGCGCATGTACTCGGTCAAGTGCAACGGCAGCGGGCCGTTGGGGCCGCCGAGGCCGAAGAAGAACTGCTCCAGGCGCGCCGGGCCGCCGTCCTCGGCGGGCGTCACCGAGGCCAGGGTGGCTGGGGCGAAGGCGCAGTCCAGGCGCTGGCCGAGGCGCACCGGCTCGTCGGCCAGGCGCAGGGAATGGCCGAAGCGGGGCAGCTCGGGATGTTCCGCCTCGAGGCGACGCAGGGCCTGGAAGAAGTCGTACTCCCAGGGCTCGGCCTGCATGGCCTGGAGCGTGTTCACAGGGTCGGTCGGCATCCGGGCTTGGCTTTCCATCGCATGATCTCGCCGCGTTCGCTGGTGCGCAGCACGGTTTCGGTGAAGCTGTTGATGGACACGTAGCGGGTCAGGAAGCGTTCGAACACCGCACCGAGGAGAAACACCCCGGTGCCACGGAAGGCGTTCTCGTCGAACGCCAGGGTGATTTCCAGGCCCCGGCCGAAGACGATCGGCCCGGGCATCGGCAGGCGCCGGGTGCAAGGCTTGGCGCTGACCTCGCGCAGGCCGTCGATCTGCAACTGCAGGGCACCGTCCTGGCTGTCGCCGTACAGGCGCAGCAGCTCGCGCAGGGCGGCGGCGCCCTGGCCTTGTTCGGTCAGCGACAGGTAGTTCAGCGACAGCTGGCTGATCAGGCGCCAGGCGCGGTTGTCGTGAGCATGGCTGGCCCTGGGGCGGCTGGGGCCGGCCAGGCAGCGCACGGCGGACACCGGCGCGCTGTCGGCCAGGTTGAAATCGCTGCGGCCGTCGCCGATGTTCATGAACAGCGGCAGGTCGCGGTTGCTGCACAGGGCGCTGATGCCCAACTGGCGCAGGTCGTGGCGGTAGGGGGCGTGCTGGCCGTCGACCAGGCTGACGAAGGTCTCGCTGCCCATGTAGCTCGAGCGCGTACCGTTGCGCCGCTGTTCGCTGGACAGCACCCGTGGCTCGCGACGCACGATGTAGTAGGCCTGGTCGCGGCCATAGCGCGACGGGTCGCGCACGGCGTAGAACGGCAAGAACGCTTGGTCCGCCCCGGTGCCGTGGCCGGTGACTTGTTGCAGCGAGTGGATCTCGAAGTCGGTCGGCCGGGTGCGGTCGGCGATCACATGGTGCTCGTTGACCTTGTCGGTGAGGTGGATGCGGTCCACCCGGCGTGGGAACAGGTTGATCGCCGGGGTGCAGAAGGGCACGAACTGGGCCTCGCCGACGCTGCTTTCCAGGCTCTGGTCGAAGCGCTCGAAGAGGATAACCAGCTCCAGCTCCTCGCCGGTGCAGCGCTGCACCGCCCGCTCCAGCCCGGCGAAGTCGACGAACAGAAAGCGCTGGGGCAGGGCGAAGTACTCCTGCAGCAGGCGATAGCCCTGGAAGGCCTGGGGCACCACTGGCAGCGCCGCCTCGCAGTCGTCGAAGCCACGGGGGCGCAGGGCCTGCTCCAGGGGAATGCGCTCGACCCACTCGCCGCCCGGCTGGCGGGCGAACACCGCGCAGGCGCTGCCGAGCAGCTGCTCGTACAGGCGGAACGGGGTTTCGTCGGCGCCGTTGAGGTACAGCGGCAGGTGGCTCAGCGGCAGGCTGGCGAAGGGGATCCCGGCGCCGCTGCGCAAGGTCAGGCGCAGCCCGGCGCGGGCCTGTGGCTCGCTGGCGGCGAGGCGGCCGAGCACGGCGCCGGGGTTGCCGAAGTATTCGGCGCGCGCCACCCGCAGCGGCCACAGGGTGACGTCCTGGGTGCTGCGAAATTCGCACGGCGTCTGCGAGTCGCGGCCCAGGTTGGCGCGCAGCACGCTGCCCCGGGGCAGTTGGAAGCCGGCGGCGAGCGAGCCTTCGTCGGGGTCGGTCTGCAACTGCACCACGGTCATCGAGGGAGTCGGCGCCAGGTAGTGCGGGTAGGCGATCTCCAGCAGGTTGTGGGTGAAGGTCGGGTACTCGGCGTCGAGCTTGAGCTGGACTCGCGCGGTGAGGTAGGCAAAACCTTCGAGCAGACGCTCGACGTAGGGGTCGGCGCAATCGATGCCGGCCAGGGTCAGGCGGCCGGCGATCTTCGGGTACTCCCTGGCGAACTCCGCCGCGCTTTCGCGGATGTGTTGCAGCTCCTGGTTGTACAGCTCGAGCAGGCGCGGGTTCATGCACGTCTCCGGCGGTCGGCGGGGGCCACGCGCACATGCCCGGACTCCAGGTCCAGGTCGGTCTGCAGCAGCAGCGGCAGGGCCGCCGGCTGGGCCCAGAGGTCGCCCTCGATCTCGAAGCTCAAGGCGTTGGCGTTCATTTCGGCGGGCGCGACCTGGGCGCGCACGCGCAAGGTGTGGGCGAGGATGCGCGGTTCATAGGTGACGATGGCCTGGTGGATGATGCGCTCCAGGGCGAGGGCGTCGATGTTCGAGGCGCTGTTGCCGGCCAGGGCCGGCAGGCCGTAGTTGATCACCGAGGCACCGGCCGGGGTGTCCAGGGTCGCGGCGCTGTCGAGCAGCGAGGTGGTGTTGAGCAACCAGGTGAGGTCACGCAACACCGACGCCTTGAGCTGCTGCAGGGACAGCACGCGCTTGTCCGGCGCCTCCTGCGGGTTGCCGGGATCGTCGTCGGTCAGGCGATCCAGCAGCGAGGGCTGCAAGCGGTCGCGGGCGGCGATTTCGGCTACCACTTGAACAGCCCCACGAAGTTCTTCTGGTCGACAGCCCCGGTCGTGCAACTGGCACTGTGGGCGACGACCGAGGGTTCCAGCTGGTTATTGAACCAGCGGATGGCCTGGTATTGGCTTCGGCAACTGCCTGGTGTCGGGGTATCGAAATCAATGTGCCTGACAATAATGATCTGCGCGCCGTTGAAGTGTTCCACGCGTGGCTCCCCGGAACGCCTGTCGGGGCTGAACTGGCACGGCCAGGGTATTTCCAGTTGCAGGAGTGTCTGGTCTGTCTTGCTGCGCAGGGCGCAACGCCCCTGATGGTTTTCCAAGGTCAAGCGCCGCTCGGACAGTGTGACATGCGGTCCCTCGGGAAGCGGCTCGGTGGCGGCGGGACGTTCTTGCGCGCAGGCACTCATTGAGGTCGCCAACGAAAGAACGATCATCGGCAGTGTATGGCACCGTTTCATTTCAGCTCCCAGAACCAGACGGCCTTGGAGCGGTGGGCCTGGTCGGCGAACTCGCCGGTCACCAACCCACGGTCCCAGAGATCTATATGATCGCCACTGCGGTCCTCGAACGACTGTCCGGCGCGGGCGAAGCAATCCTTGAAGAAGATGATGCCACGCTTGGTCTTCAGCTTCTGGCGGTCCTCGGCGCTGCCGCTGAGTTGCACAGGGGCGCCCAGGTGGTGTTTCCACAGCCAGTTGGCCAAGGACTCCGCGCCCCGGGCATGGCCATGGGCACAGCGCGGTTCGCTGTAGCTGGAGGCGTTGACCTTGACGCTGCGTTCCCCATTGAGGGCGATGCTCATGCGAATGGCGCACTGGTTGTCCCACGGTCCGTCGCAGGGAAACTGGTCGGACGGGTAGGCATTCCACAGATTGATAAACGAGGGCTTGGCCATGGTCTTCACCGGGTGCGGCTGACGCGTCGGGGAAAACGCCTGCGGGCATGGGCCGCAGGCGTACTCGGTCAGATCTTGACGTTGGAGCGCACGTTCCAGCCGTACTTGATCGGGCCGCCATCCTTGCTGCCATCGGCTTTCTGCGGCTGGTAGTCGACGGTGACCTTGGCGAAGTTCAGGGTGATGTTCTCGGTCAGGCGGTCGTCGCTGCCCGAGCCACCGGTGCTCAGGGAGCTGATGAGGACCTCTTCGAGGTTGATGATCAGGTACTCGACCTGGTTCTCGCCCCCGGCCTTGCGCACGGTTAGCTTGACCTTGTCGATGTGCTTGCCGCTGGAGCAGTGAGCCATCAGGTTGGGGCTGGACTTGTCGACGTACTTGGTCACCGACAGGTCCTGGATATTGACCTTGCCGGCGCCACCGCCGCCGCCCATGTGCATGTTGCCGGACTGGGACATGCCCCAGCTCCAGTTCAGCACGTCGATCTCGTCCTTGTGGGCCTTGTCCATGGACTCGCCCTTGATGTCGCCGATCTTGATGAAAATATCTACAGCCATGGTCTCTCCGGAAACGCTCGTCGTTTGGCAGTTTTGTCGGGGCGACCTTGCCGCTCTTCGCGGGCAAGGCCGCCCCGACAGGGTTCAGCGCCGTGTCGGTCAGGCACCCTTGGCCGAAGGCAGCTTCGTCACCAGGCGCAGCGACACGGTCAGCCCTTCGAGCTGGTAGTGCGGGCGCAGGTAGAAGCGCGAGTTGTAGTACCCAGGGTTACCTTCGACCTCCTCGACCACCACTTCGGCGGCCGCCAGCGGGTGTTGGGCCTTGGTGGTCTCGGTGGAGTGCGCCGGGTCGCCGTCGACGTAGTTGAGGATCCAGTCCTGCAGCCAGCGCTGCATCTCGTCCTTCTCCTTGAACGAGCCGATCTTGTCGCGGACGATGCACTTGAGGTAGTGGGCGAAACGGCAGGTGGCGAACAGGTATGGCAGGCGCGCGGCCAGGTTGGCGTTGGCGCTGGCGTCCGGGTCGTCGTACTCGGCCGGTTTCTGCAGCGACTGGGCGCCGATGAACGCGGCGAAGTCGGTGTTCTTCTTGTGCAGCAGCGGCATGAAACCGTTCTTGGCCAGTTCCGCCTCGCGACGGTCGGAAATGGCGATCTCGGTCGGGCACTTCATGTCCACGCCACCGTCGTCGGTGGGGAAGGTGTGCGCCGGCAGGCCCTGCACCTCGCCGCCCGACTCCACGCCACGGATGCGTGAGCACCAGCCGTAGTGCTTGAACGAACGGTTGATGTTCACCGCCATGGCGTAGGCGGCGTTGGCCCAGGTGTACTTGCTGCTGTCGGCGCCGTCGGTGTCTTCCTCGAAGGCGAAGGCCTCCACCGGGTCTGTCTTGGCGCCATAGGGCAGGCGGGCGAGGAAGCGCGGCATGGTCAGGCCGATGTAGCGCGCGTCTTCCGATTCGCGCAGCGAACGCCAGCCGGCGTATTCCGGGGTGGTGAAGATCTTGGTCAGGTCGCGCGGGTTGGACAGCTCCTGCCACGAGCCCATGCCCATCACGGTCGGCGAGGCGGCGGAGATGAACGGCGCGTGCATGGCCGCGCAGATCTTCGACATCTCGCCGAGCAGCTCGACGTCGGGCGGCGACTGGTCGAAGTAGTAGTCGCCGACCAGGCAGCCGTACGGCTCGCCGCCGAACTGGCCGTACTCCTCTTCGTAGAGCTTCTTGAACACCGGGCTCTGGTCCCAGGCGGTGCCCTTGAACTTCTTCAGGGTCTTGTGCAGGTCGGTCTTGGACACGTTGAGCACGCGGATCTTCAGCTGCTCGTCGCTCTCGGTGTTGTTGACCAGGTAGTGCAGGCCGCGCCAGGCGCTTTCCAGTTGCTGGAAGTCCGGGTGATGGATGATCTGGTTGACCTGTGCAGTGAGCTTGGCGTCGATCGCCGCGATGATCGACTCGATCGAGCCGATGGCGTCATCGGACACCAGGTTGGTCTGCGCCAGGGCCTGCTCGGCGAGGGTGCGCACGGCGCTTTCGACCGCCTCTTTGGCGCGCTCGGTCTTGGGCTTGAATTCCTGCATGAGCAGGGCGGCGAACTCGCTGGTCTGCTCGGTGGCCGCCGGCTGGGCTTGGGTTTCGCGCAATGGATCGTTCATGGGCGGTCTCCTCAGGCGCTCGGCTCGTTGTCGGCCGGCTTCGGCGCGCTGGCCAAGGCCTGGAGCAGGGCGGGGTCCTTGATGGCTTTCAGGATGATGTCTTCGGCGCCAGTCTTGCCGTCCATGTAGGTCAGCAGGTTGGCCAATTGGGTGCGCGCCTCGAGCAACTGGTTGAGCGCATCGACCTTGCGCGCCACGGCGGCGGGGCTGAAGTCGTCCATGCTCTCGAAGGTGAGGTCCAGGCTCAGGTTGCCGTCGCCGGTCAGTTCGTTGGGTACGTTGAACGCCACCCGGGGCTGCATGGCCTTCAGGCGCGAGTCGAAGTTGTCGACGTCGATCTCCAGGAACTTGCGCTCGGCCACCGCCGGCAGCGGCTCGGCCGGCTTGCCGGCTAGGTCGGCCAGCACGCCCATGACGAAGGGCAACTGGACCTTCTTCTCGGCGCCATACAGCTCGACGTCGTACTCGATTTGCACCCGCGGCGCACGGTTGCGCGCGATGAATTTCTGGGAGCTGTCTTTCGCCACGTTGTTCCTCCTGGTCGCCGGTGCGGCGGCTTCGTTCGTTGCGGGCGTCGGTGATAAGCGGTCCGCGCGGCGTCAGTCGCCTTCGGGGCCGCGCAGGTTCTCGAATTGCGACAGGCCATCGGGGATCAGGTCGCGCACGATGGTCGCGAAATCGGCGTTGACCAGGTTCTTGGCCCGTCGCAGCAGCACCGGCAGCGGGCTCGAGGGCTCGTGGCGGGCGTAGTACTGGAGCAGGCGCTCGAGGCTCTGCACGACGTCCTCGCGGCTGTTCACTTCGCCGGGGCGGGCCGCAGGGCGTGTGGCCTGGGCCGTGGGTAGCGGCGATTCGCCTGGGCTGCCGACCGGCAGTCGTTCGGCGGCGTCGGTCGAGGTGTCGTCGGCCGAGGACGCCGGGCCGTAGTCGGCCAGCACCTGCTGGGCCTGGCGCAGCGGCTGCTTGAGCGCGTCGAGGTCGACGCCGCTGGCCGAGCCGACCTGGTCGCTCACCCGGCGTTCGATGGCCTCGCAGGCCGCGCGAGCCAGGGTCAGGGCCTGGCGGGCCTGTTCCAGCTGCTCGGCGTCGGCATCGCGCAGGGCGGCGGCCAGTTCCTCGACGCTCAGTTGCTCGCTGGCGAAGTGCTGCAGGCCTGCGGCATGCAGGGCGGCGCGCAGCGTCACCGGGCCGAAGGCGCGGGAGCGCACCAGCATGCTGTCACGCAGCAGGGCGAGGTTGGTGTCGCAGGTGAGCCCGGCCAGGGCGTTGATGCGCACGGTCGGGTCGTTGTCGTCGGCGGCGTCGAGCTGCGGATGCAGGTGCAGCCAGTACTCGTCGAGCAGGTCGCGGATCAGTTCGAGGCTGGCCGCCAGGCCAGGCAGACCATGCAGGGCCAGGTTGGCCTGGACCAGGAAGTGGGTGATGCGCAGGTCCTTGCTGCGTTGCAACAGGGCGGTGCAGGACTGTTCGATGTCGCGCCACTGGGGAGGTTCGGCAGGCTGCACGGCATCGCCCATGACCCGCTCCGGACGGCCCTGTGCATCGCGTTCCAGCTGCAGGAAGTCCGGGTCGTATTCCAGGTCGTCGCCGCAGGGAAAGTCTGCGGAAACAGCGGCAAGCAGCAGCGAGGAGTTCACCAGAAATCGATCTCCATATCGGCCCGTGGCATGGGCTTGTATCGGCGCTGGCAACTTTTGTGAACCAGCGCACAAACTTGTCAAAGAGCATTAAATTGATATCGGAGTGATATCATCTTGGCTCTATTAAAGTTGCGCATTTATGGTTTATTTCCAAAATGCTGTCAAGGTAAGCTACACCTCGGCAAAGAGGGCGGTGATCCGTTTGTCAGGCAGGTTTATCCATTTGTCAGGTGCCATCAATGTGCCTGTTCATTATGATTGAATATATCGACCCTGATTCTATTTAAGGCCTGAAAGCCACGTGATTCAAGGGTTGTGCGCATGATGTGGGGCGAGCTGGGCGGCCCATTCATTTGAGGGTGCGCGCGTTTCATATATATGCAAGGAGGCGTGATGGCACTTTGCCTGACCATAACCAGTTATCACAAGATAACACCGGGACAATGCCCGGAAATGTTGCTTGAAACGGGTGCCATCACCATTGGTCGCGGCGCGGACAATGATTGGGTATTGCCCGATCCGGAGCGACTGGTGTCTTCGTCTCATTGTGTGATCCAGTTCAAAGATGGGCGTTATTATCTGACCGATAACAGCACCAATGGCGTGGAGTTGGTGCATGCCGGTGTACGCCTGCGTCGTGGCAACAGCGAACCGCTGATGGACGGTGAAGTCATCCGCATTGGTGACTATGAAATCCAGGCGCGGATCGATTCGGGGTTTTCCGTCCCCGCCGCCGACCAGCCGAGTGCGCACGGGTTCGAGGCGTTGATGGCCAACCAGGTGGCCGCCTCCGCTCCCCCTGTCGTCCCAGCGCCGGTCGTGGTGCCGCCGGGTGCCTCCAGCCATGACACCCTGCCGGACCTGTTCGACTTCCTCGGCCCCTCCAGCGTGCCGCCCGCCAGCCAGCCGGACCATGTGCCGGCCCAGCAGCATGCCTTCCATCCACCGGAGCCGCTCGCCCCGGCGCCCGCCCCGGCAGCGCCTGCCAGCCCGGGCCTGATCCCTGAAGACTGGGACCTGTTCGGCGGCAGCACGCCGCCGCCTGCGCCCCAGGTCGAGATTGCCCCGGCAACACCCACCGAGCCGCTCGCGCCGCCACCACAATCGCAGCCGCAGCCGCAGCCGCCAGCGCCAGCGCCAGCGCCAGTGCCAGTGCCTACCGCCACGGCGCCCATGGCCGATGGAGCGCTGCTCCAGGCGTTCCTGCGCGGTGCGGGGGTCGAGCACTTGTGCATCGATGGCGGTGATGCCGCAGCGCAGATGGAGGCGATCGGCCGCAGCTACCGGCTGATGGTCGAGGGGCTGATCGACGTGCTGCGCGCGCGCAGCAGCCTCAAGGGTGAGTTCCGCATGCAGCAGACCACCATCGCCCCCGTGCAGAACAACCCACTGAAGTTCGCCCCCAACGCCGACGAAGCCCTGCTGTTGCTGCTGCGCCATGGCAGCCAGGCGTTCATGGCCCCCGACCAGGCGGTGCGTGACAGCTTCGATGACCTGCGTGCCCACCAGCTTGCGGTGATGGCTGGGGTCGAGGCGGCCATCAAGCACCTGCTGACGCGCTTCGAACCGGGCCAGCTGGAGGCTCGCCTGGCACCGCCCGCAGGCCTTGGCAAGTTGTTCGGCGGCTCGCGCCAGGCCCATTGCTGGCAGCAGTTCACCGCGTTGTACAAGCAGATTTCCCAGGAAGCCGAAGACGACTTCCAGGACCTGTTCGGCCGTGAGTTCAGCCGTGCCTACGAGGCCCATAGCGCTCGATTGCAACGCTCCTGAGCCAAGCGCCGGGAAGGAAGAAGACCGATACGTCATGAGGACGAGGATGAATGCAAGAAGACTGATCGCCGCCCTGGTTGCCCTGCTGCTCAGTGGCTGTGGCGGGCAGGGCGGGGTCGAACCCTCGGCCGGCCAAGCGCCAGGCGTCACCCTGTATTTCAGTGCCGCTGCCGGGCTCAACCCTGGCGCCAGCGGCAGCCCGGCACCCGTGCGGGTGCGCATCTACGAACTGAAGAACAGCGCCACCTTCGCCCGGGCCGACTACTTCGCCCTGGCCGAGCGCGCCCAGGCCACCCTTGGCGCCGACCTGCTCGACCAGGACGAAGTGCTGCTGCACCCCGGCGAGCAACTGCGCATCGAGCGCCCATTGGACCCGGCCACGCGCCAGGTCGGCCTGGTGGTCGGCTACCGCGAAATCGACCAGGCCCAATGGCGCAGCGTGCTGCCGGTGCCACCGCGCGACTACCAGATCAGCCTCGATGTGCGCGCCGTGCGCAGCGCCGTGGCCACCCCGCAACCTGAACCTGTGCGCTAGGCAATCGGAGAACCCATGTCCTGGAACAATCGAGTGGTCTGGTCGGAAGGCATGTTCATCACGACCCAGCACTTCCAGCAGCACGACCGTTACCTGGAGAACCTCATCGATGCCCGCAGCCGGCCGTTGTCTGCCGCTGCCTGGGGTTTCTCCGAGCTGCTGATCGACCAGGGCCTGCTGGCCCAGGGCAAGCTGGCGATCCTCAGCGCCCGCGGTCTGCTGCCCGATGGCACGCCGTTCGACATCCCTCGCGACGACCTGCCGCCACCGCCGCTGGAGATCCCCGACGACCTGCGCGACGGCGTGATCCACCTCGGCCTGCCGCTCAAGCGCGCCGGCGCGCGTGACACGGTCGACGACGGCCAGGCCCTGGACGGGGCGCGTTATGTCAGCCGGGTGAGCGAAGTGCGCGACGACAACGCGCCGTTCGAGAACCGTGCGCCGCTGGCCCTGGGCAGCCGCGCCCTGCGCCTGTTGCACAGCGAGGATGGCCTGGGCGAGTACGCCGCGTTGGGCGTGGTGCGCATCCGCGAGAAACGCGCCGACCGCGCCCTAGTGCTCGACGACAGCTACATCCCGCCGCTGCTCGACGTGAGCGCCAACGACCTGCTGTCGGGCTTTCGCAGCGAGCTGCTGGGCCTGCTGCACCAGCGCGGCGAGGCGCTGGCCGGGCGGGTGGTGGCCTCGGCCAACGGCGGAGCCTCGGAAATCGCCGACTTCATGCTGCTGCAACTGGTCAACCGCGCCCAGCCGCTGTTCGAGCACCTCAACCAGCTCAGCCCGTTGCACCCCGAGCGGCTGTACAGCGAACTGCTCGCCCTGGCCGGCGAGTTCTCCACGTTCTGCAGCGAAGGCCGCCGCCCGGCCAGCTACCCGGTGTACCAGCACGACGACCTGGCGGCGACCTTCGCCCCGGTGATGGCGGCGCTGCGCGAAGCCCTGTCGATGCTGATCGACAGCAAGGCGGTGGCGATCCCGATCGTCGAGAAGGCCTATGGCATCCACGTGGCCATGCTCGCCGACCGCAGCCTGCTGGACAGCGCCAGCTTCGTCCTCGTGGTGCGCGCCGACGTGCCCAGCGAAACCCTGCGCAGCCGTTTCGGCCAGCAGAGCAAGATCGGCTCGGTGGAGCACATCCGCGACCTGGTCAACCTGCAGTTGCCGGGCATCGGCCTGTTGCCGCTGCCGGTGGCGCCACGGCAGATCCCGTTCCATGCCGGCTCGACCTACTTCGAGCTCGACCGTGGCAGCGAACACTGGAAGCAGTTGCAGCACTCCGGGGGCTTCGCCTTCTACGTCGCCGGCGAGTTCCCTGGCCTGAACCTGGCCTTCTGGGCCATTCGAGGATAAACCGCGATGCAGCCCGACGATCCGCAGGCCAACGACCGTACCCAGTTCATGCCGCGCCCCGGCGGGCGCGGCCCGCAGCCTGCCGCACCGGCCGCGGCGGCGCCGCTGAACGTGCCCGCCGAGCCACTGGCGCCGGGCCAGGCCGAGGGCCTCAACCCCCTGGAGCAGGCCGCTGGCCCGCTGCTGGCGCTGCTCACCCGCCTGCGCAACACCATCGCTCACCCCGCGCCGGCCAGCCTGCGTGCGCAACTGCTGGCCTACCTGCGCCAGTTCGAAGAGCGTGCCGAGGCCGCCGGGGTGCCGCGCAACGAGGTGCTGCTGGCGCGCTACGCCCTGTGCACGGCGCTCGACGAGGCGGTGCTCAGCACGCCCTGGGGCAGCGGTAGCGACTGGGGCAAGCAGAGCCTGCTGATCACCGTGCACAACGAGGCCTGGGGTGGCGAGAAGGTGTTCCAACTGCTCGAACACTGCCTGCAAAGCCCGCGCGAGCGGCTCAACCTGCTGGAGCTGCTGTACCTGTGCACGAGCCTGGGCTTCGAAGGCCGCTACCGGGTCATGAACGGTGGTCGCGCCCAGCTCGAGGCCCTGCGCGAGCGCACCGCGGCGGCCATTCGGGGGGCCCGTGGCGAGATCGAGCGCGAGCTGTCGCCGCACTGGCGTGGGGTCAGCGTGGCGCGTGACCGGTTGGCCCAGTTCGTGCCGCCCTGGGTCGGCCTGGCGGTGGCCCTGGCGCTGTTGCTGCTGGTGCTGTTCGGCCTGCGCCTGAAGCTGGCCGCTGACGCCGAGCCGGTGTTCCGGGGTATCCACGCCCTGGGCGAGATCCCGGTGCAGGCCATGGACCGCCCGGTGGTGCAGCCCAAGCCGGTGGAGCGCCCGCGCCTGGCCGGCCTGCTGGCCGAGGATATCCGGGCCGGGCGGGTCGCGGTGGAAGATGCGGTGGACCGTTCGGTGGTGACCATCCGGGGGGATGAGTTGTTCGCCTCCGCCAGCGCCAGCATCAAGGGCGACTTCCAGCCGTTGATGCTGCGCATCGCCGAGGCCATCGCCAAGGTCAAGGGCAACGTGCGCGTGACCGGCCACAGCGACAACCGGCCGATCGCCACGATCCGCTTCCCATCCAACTGGGCGTTGTCCCAGGCCCGTGCCGAGGAGGTGCGCCAGCTCCTCGCCGCGCGCACCGGCCAACCCGGGCGCTTCAGCGCCCAGGGCCTGAGCGACACCGAGCCGCTGGCCTCCAACGACACCGCGCAGGGCCGGGCGAAGAATCGCCGGGTAGAGATCACCGTTCTGGCGGAGGGCGTCGAGTGAAGGCGTTTTTCAGTTTTGTCATTCGCTGGGTGATCCCGGTACTGGGCCTGCTGGCCCTGAGCCTGATCATCTGGTTCGTCGGCCCGCTGCTCGACTGGCTGGTGCCGGCCGCACCGCGCTGGGCGCTGATCGTCCTGCTGTTCGCGGCGTGGATCGCCTACCGCATCTGGCGCATCGTCCAGGCCCGCCGCCAAGCGGCCAAGGTGATGGAAAGCCTGGCCGCCGAGACCGCTCCAGACCCGGCCAGCGTAGCCACCGCCGAAGAGCTGGCGACCCTGCGCCAGCGCATGGACGAGGCCCTGGCCCTGCTGAAGAAGGCGCGCCTGGGCGGCGACGAGCGGCGCAACCTGTACGAGCTGCCGTGGTACGTGATCATCGGCCCGCCCGGCTCGGGCAAGACCACCGCGCTGGTCAACTCCGGCCTGCACTTCCCCCTGGCGGCGCAGATGGGCGCCGGGGCGATCCGTGGCGTAGGCGGCACGCGCAACTGCGACTGGTGGTTCACCGATCAGGCCGTGCTGCTCGACACCGCCGGGCGCTACACCACCCAGGACAGCCATGCCCAGGTGGACAAGGCGGCCTGGCTGGGCTTTCTCGACCTGCTCAAGAGCCAGCGCTCGCGTCGGCCGATCGATGGCGCATTCATCGCCATCAGCCTGTCCGACCTGCTGTTGTGCAGCGATGCCGAGCGCGCCGCCCATGCCGTGGCGATCCGCACGCGCATCCAGGAGCTGTACACCCAGTTGGGCGTGCGCTTCCCGATCTACCTGATGCTGACCAAGCTCGACCTGCTGCCGGGCTTCATGGAGTTCTTCGACAACCTGGGCAAGGAAGAACGTGCTCAGGTCTGGGGCATGACCTTCCCCCTGGACGACGGCCAGCAAGGCGATGGCCCGCTGGCCCAGTTCAGCGGCGAGTTCGCCTTGCTCGAGCAGCGCCTCAACCAACGCCTGGTCGAGCGCCTGCAACAGGAGCGCGATCCAGCCAGACGTGACCTGGTGTACGGTTTCGTCCAGCAGTTCGCCGCCCTGCGCGGCAACCTGCAGGTATTCCTCGACGGCGTCTTCAAGCCCAATGCCTTCGAAGAGCGCGCGCTGCTGCGCGGGGTGTACTTCACCAGCGGAACCCAGGAAGGCAGCCCGATCGACCGGCTGATCGGCAGCATGGCCCAGAGCATGGGCCTGGACCGTGCCCAGTTGGCGCGCCAGAGCGGCACCGGGCGCAGCTATTTCATCGAGCGGCTGTTCACCGCCGTGGCGTTCGCCGAGCGCGGCCTGGTCGGCTGCGACCCCAAGGTCGAGCGGCGGCGCAAGTGGATCGCCCGTGGCGCCCTGGCCCTGAGCGTGGCCCTGGTACTGGTGGTCGGCACCCTGTGGACCCTGAGCTACCGGGCCAACCAGGCCTACATCGCCGAGGTGGACAACCGCCTCAAGCCCCTGGGCCGCAGCGTCCAGGAACTGAGCCCGGCCCAGCGCGAGGTCATCGAGGTGCTGCCGCTGCTCAACGCCGTGCGCCGCCTGGCCGACGACCCGCCGGCCTGGGCCGAGGGCCTGGGGCTGTACCAGGGCGACATGCTCGAAGGCGAGTCGGCCAGCGTCTACCGCAAGCTGCTGATCGCCATCTTCGCCCCGCGCCTGGTCACCCGCATCGAGGAGCAGCTGTATGCCGGCGGCCCCTCCGACTACCTCTACGAGGGCCTGAAGGCCTACCTGATGCTGGCCGACGGCGAACACTACGACGCCGAGTTCATCAAGGCCTGGATCAGCCTCGACTGGGAGCGCAACCTGCCCCGCGACTTGGCGCCCGACCAGCGCCAGGCCCTCGACCAGCACCTGCAGGCGCTGTTCGAGCGGCGCCCGCCCAATGCCCGGCTGGACCAGCGCCTGATCGACGACACGCGCCGCCAGTTGCAACAGCTGCCGGTGGCCCAGCGCGTCTACGACCGGGTCAAGCGCCAGAAGCTACCGTCCGGGGTCGCCGATTTTCGCATCAGCGAGGCCGCCGGGCGCGACGCTGCGCTGGTGTTCCGGCGCAAGAGCGGCAAGCCGCTGGACGAACCGCTCCCAGGGCTGTTCACCGTCGAGGGTTACCGCAAGGCCTTCCTCGCCGCCAGCCTGGCCCACAGCACGACCCTGGCCGAGGAACGCTGGGTGCTTGGCCGTGAAGTGGGCGAGGCGGGCGATGCCAAGCGCCTGGCCGATGACGTGGGCCAGCTGTTCTACCAGGACTACATCCGCCACTGGGATGCCCTGCTGGCGGACCTGGACTTCGTGCCCATCACCAGCGTCGGCCAGGCTGCCGACGTGCTGCGCGTGCTGTCTGGCCCCACTTCGCCCTTGAAGAAACTGCTCCAGGCGGTGGCCAGGGAAACCGACCTGCAACAACCGACCACCCTCGACCAGGCCCAGGCCAAGGTCGAGCAGGCCGGGGTCGACCAGCTACGCCAGCGCCTCGGCGGCCTGCTCGGCGATACGCCGGTGCCCGGCGAGCGCCAGGCAACGCGCGAGGTCGACCCGGTGACCGCGCACTTCGCCGAACTGGCGGCCCTGGCCGACGGCGGCGAGGGCGAGCCCGCCGCGCTCGACGGCCTGCTCAGCGACCTCAACGCCTTGTACGTGCAGGTCAGCGCCATGGTCGGCGCCAGCGGCGAGGCCCTGCTGGGCGAGGCCAAGAACCAGGTCCAGGCTGCCTCCCAGCGTGTGTCCCTGGGCGCGGCGCGCCAGCCGAAGGTGGTCCAGGAACTGGTCGGCTCGGTGGTCGGCTCGACCAACGCGATCGTCATGGGCGGGGTGCGCAACCAGCTCAACGCGGCCTGGACCAGCGAGGTGGTGAGCGTCTATCGCCAGTCGTTGAGTGGCCGCTACCCGCTGTCAGCCGGCAGCCCACGCGACGCGACCCTGGAAGACTTCGGCCAGTTCTTCGGCGTCGGCGGGGTGATGGACAACTACTTCCAGAAGTACCTGCAACCCTACGTCAACACCGCCACCTCGCCGTGGAGCTGGCAGCCGGGCGCGGCGCAGAAGCTTGGCATCAGCTCGAACGTGCTGCACACCTTCCAGCGTGCCGCGGCGATCCGCGACGCCTTCTTCCGCAGCGGCGGCGGGCTGCGCCCTGGGGTGCGCTTCGAACTCAAACCGGTAGCCATGGATGCCTCGATCACCCAGTTCTTGCTCGACCTCGACGGCCAGCAGGTCAGCTACGACCACGGCCCGAGCCGCCCGGTGGCGCTGCAGTGGCCCAACCCCAACAGCATCGGCGTGGTGCGCCTGTCGATCTCGCCGCCATTGGCCAATGGCCGCTCCGGGATGACCCTGGAAGGGCCTTGGGCCTGGTTCCGCCTGCTCGACCAGTCCGACCTGGTGGCGGGCGGCTCGCCGGAGCGCTTCAACCTGCGCCTGCGCGTGGAAGGGGCCAGCGTGTCCTACGAGCTGCGTGCCAGCAGTGCCTTCAACCCGTTCCGCAGCCGTGTGCTCAGCGGTTTCAGCCTGCCGGAGCGCCTGTGAACGACGTGGGGTTCTACGGAAAGCTGGCCTGCCGTGGCGACTTCGTCAGCCGTGGCCTGCCGACGAGTTTCATCCAGCCTTGGGACCAGTGGCTGGCCGCTGGGATCCAGGCCAGCCAGCGCCAGCTCGGCGAGCAGTGGTTGCAGGCCTACCTGGTCAGCCCCCTGTGGCGCTTTGCGCTGGCGCCGGGGGTGTGCGGGCCCCAGGCCGTGGTCGGCGTGCTGATGCCGAGCATCGACCGGGTGGGCCGGTACTTCCCGCTGACCGTGGCGCAGGTGCTGGAGCCAGGGCAACGGCTCGCCGCGGCCGTGGGCGGGGGCGAGGCGTGGTTCGAGGAGGTCGAGGCCACGTTGCTGGCCACGCTCGAGCCCGATGCCGCTTTCGACGCCTTCGCGGCGGCCTTGCAGCCTTTTCGCGACACCCGGCCGCTGCCCCAGGCGATGCCTGCGCGGCTGACGGTGGGGGGCCTGCAACGGCTGGACGCGACCACGCCCGAAGGCCGCGCCCTGGCCCTGGCCGAGTGCGCCTGCGAGGGCATGAGCCTGTGGTGGGGCAGGGGCTCGGAGCGTATCGCTCCTGGCTTGATGCGCTGTGCCGGCTTGCCGCGCAGCGAGGATTTCGCCGGGTTTCTCCTGGGTAGCGAGGCAGATTTCGGATGACCGCCATGCATTACACCGCGGCCAGTTACAGCCATACCGGCATGGTGCGCCGGATCAACGAAGACGCCTGCCTGGAGCTCACCGCCGATGGCCTGTGGGCGGTGGCCGACGGCATGGGCGGTCATGCCGCTGGCGACTACGTCAGCAGCCTGACCGTCGACAGCCTGCGCCGCCTGCCGCCGTGCCAGGGCCTGGAAGATTGCGCCCAGGCGGTGCGTGACAGCCTCGCCCGGGTCAACCGTGCGGTGCGCGACGAAACCGTTCGCCGTGGGGTGGCGATGATGGGCAGCACCGTGGTGGTGCTGGCCGTGCGCGGCGACCAGGGCATCGGCCTGTGGGCCGGCGACAGCCGCCTGTACCGCCTGCGCGATGGCCGCATCGAGCGCCTGTCCCACGATCACAGCTACGTCCAGGAACTGCAGGACAGCGGCCTGCTCAACGAGGCCGAGGCCCGTGTGCACCCGCGCGGCAACATCGTCACCCGTGCCATCGGTGTCGAGGACCGGCTGGAGTTGCAGGCGGTCGCGCTGCAGGTGCTGCCCGGCGACACCTACCTGTTGTGCAGCGATGGCCTGACCAAGACCGCCGAGGACCACGAGATCGGCGACGTGCTCGGCCACGCCGACCCCTACCAGGTAGTGCGCGGCCTGGTGCACCTGGGGTTGACCCGTGGCGCTCCCGACAACATCACCGCCGTGGTCGTCAAGGCCGGCTGAAGAACCCCACCATGGACATGCAAATTCCCGGATTCGACATCGACAGCGAGATTGGCCAGGGCGCCATGGCCAGCGTGTACCTGGCCACCCAGCGCTCGCTGGAGCGCAAGGTGGCGCTCAAGATCATGGCGGCGAGCCTGGCCGCCGACCCGACCTTCTGCGAGCGCTTCCTGCGCGAAGGGCGGACCCTGGCACGGCTGTCGCACCCACACATCGCCACCATCCATGACATCGGCAATGTCGGCGAGCTGTACTACATGGCCATGGAGTACCTGCCCAATGGCACGCTCAAGGAGCGCATCGCCGCTGGGCTGGAGCCTCGCCAGGGGCTGCTGTACGTGCGCCAGATCGCCCAGGCGCTGGGCTATGCCCACGCCCAGGGGCTGGTGCACCGCGACGTCAAGCCCGCCAACATCCTGTTCCGCGCCGACGGTACCGCGGTGCTGTCGGACTTCGGCATCGCCAAGTCGCTGGACGACCGCACCCAGTTCACCCAGGCGGGCTTCGCCGTGGGTACGCCCAGCTACATGAGCCCGGAGCAGGCCCGTGGGCTGGAGATCGACGGCCGTGCCGACCTCTATGCCCTGGGCGTGGTGCTCTACGAGATCCTCGTCGGCAAGCTGCCGTACAGCGGCAACGATGCCCTGTCCACGGCCCTGGCCCACCTCACCGAGCCGTTGCCGGAGTTGCCCATCGAGCATGGCCGCTACCAGGACATCCTGCGCGGGCTGCTGGCCAAGGACCCCAACGAACGCTTCGCCGATGCCGCCGCGTTTCTCGCGGCCCTCGACCGCCTGCCGGCCGAGGACAGCGAAGCCACGCAGGTCCGGCCGCTGCCGGTGAGCACGCCGGTGGCCCCGACGCCATCGGACCTGGGCGGCCTGACGCCGGTTTCCATTGAGATCCCCCAGGTGCCACCGATCGCCGAACCGGCCAAGCGCCCGGCGGCCGAGGCACCGCCCGCGCCCGTACCTGCCAGGAAGAAACCCGCCATGGCGTTGCTGGCCGTGGCGGTCGCCGCCGCGCTCGGCCTTGCAGGTGTCGGCTACTGGTGGCTGGGCAGCGGCGATACGCCGGCACCCGACGCGCCGCTGGCACAGGCCACCACACCGCCCTCGCCGCAGGCGCCCGAGCAGGGTAGCGCCACGCCCGTCGCGGCTGTGGATGACCAGCGTCCGCTGCTGATGCCAGGCAAGAAGACGCTGTTCCAGCGGGTGCTGAGCCAGCCCGGCGCGCGCTTGGCCAGCGAGCCTGGGGCCGAGTCCGGCGACAGCCTGCCGGCGTTCAGCGTGCTCTACGTCTACCAGCGCAAGGACGTCGACGGCAAACCCTGGGTGCAGGTCGGCGCCTCCAGTGATGGCCAGCGCGACGGCTGGCTGCCCGCCGGGCAGACCAGCGACTGGAAGCAGAGCCTGGTGCTCAAGTTCACCGAACGCTCCGGCCGTTCGCCGGTGATGTTCCTGCGCCAGGCCGATGACGTGCAGCGCCTGCTCGACGATACCGGCATGGCCCGCGATACCCTGCTCAAGGCGCAGGGCCAGCCGGACCAGGTGCCCCAGGTGATGGCCCTGGAACCAACCGCCAGCGCGGTGCCCCAGGAGCAGTTCTACCTGATGCCGATCTTCGACTTCCGTGAAAGCTTCGATGCCGAAGGCCAGCCGGTGCAACTGCTCAACATCGCCTCCATCGACCCAGGAGCCAGTGCCCGCGACAGCGCGGCCACGGCCGCAGGCGTCGCGGCGGGCGACGACAAGGCGTTTCGCACGGCCATCGTCCTGGTGGTGGACACCTCGGTCTCCATGCAGCCCTACATCGACCGGGTCCGCCAGGTCGTCAGCGAACTGCAGCAGCAACTGGCGGCACGCGGCGAGCTGGACAACGTCAGCTTCGGCCTGGTGGGCTTTCGCAACAGCACCCAGCGCACGCCCGGCCTGGAGTACCTGAGCAAGACCCTGGTGAACCTCGACGAGGGCCGCGACCCGGCGCGCTTCCTGCGGGCGGCGTCGCAGGTCAAGGCCACCCAGGTTTCCAGCCATTCGTTCAACGAAGATGCCTTCGCCGGCATCCTGCAGGCGGTCGAGGGCCTGGACTGGTCCGGTTACGGCGGGCGCATCATCCTGCTGGTCAGCGACGCGGGCGCCTTGCGCAAGAACGACCCGTTCAGCAGCACCCAGATGAACGAGGCCGAGGTGCGCCAGGCCGCCCTGAGCAAGCAGATCAAGATCTACGCCCTGCACCTGCGCACCCCGGCCGGGCAAAAGAACCATGCCTCGGCCGAACAGCAGTACCGTGTGCTCAGCGCCGACAGCAACCCGCAGATCGGCGACCTCTACGTCTCGGTGCCGGGCGGCGAGGTGTCGGTGTTCGGCGAGCGGGTGCGGGAGATCGGCTCGACCTTCGCCGAGCTGGTCCACCAGGTGCGCAACAAGCAGCCACAACCGGTGCCGCTGCTGACCTCGGCATCGAGCCTGGCGGCCAAGTCCCAGGCCATCGGCTACGCCATGCACATGGACTTCCTCGGCCGCCAGGGCGCCAGCCAGGCGCCGCGTCTGGTCAGCGCCTGGACCGCCGACCGCGACCTGACCAACCCGGCGCTGCCGACCCTGCAGGTGTGCGTGATGCTGACCAAGCTGCAGCTCAACGACCTGCAGCAGTCGCTCAAGCTGATCGTCGATGCCGCGCGCAAGACCCGCTCGTCCCCCGGCGACTTCTTCAACGAGATCGCCAGCGCCAGCGCCTACATGAGCCGCGACCCGGGCGAGCTGCGCAAGGGCGCCAACCTGGCCCAGAGCGGTGTGCTCGGCGAGTACCTGGAGGGCCTGCCGTACCGCAGCAAGTCGCTGAGCATGACCCAGGACCTGTGGTTGTCGCTCTCGGTGGCCGAGCAGGAGGACTTCATCGACGAGCTGGAGTCGAAGATCCGCCTGTACGAAACCTTCCACAACGACATGGCCAACTGGGTGCGCTTCGGCAATGCCGAGCCGGGTGATGCCTTGTACCGTGTCCCGCTGTCGACCCTGCCGTGATGATCCGCTTGCAGGGGGTGCGCAAGACGCGCGGGCAGGGCGCCCAGCGCTACAGCCTGGAGATCGACCGGCTGCGGTTGGCCGCGGGCGAGCGCGTGGCCCTGGTCGGCCCCAGCGGCTGCGGCAAGAGCACCTTGCTGGACCTGCTGGCATTGGTGCTGGCGCCCGATGCCGCCGAGGGCTTCAGCCTGGGGCTCGACGGCATCGAGCAGGACATCGCCGGGCTCTGGCGCCAGCGCCGGCTCGATCGCCTGGCCGCGCTGCGCAGCCGTCACCTGGGCTATGTGTTGCAGGCCGGTGGGCTGCTGGGCTTTCTCGACGTGCGCGGCAATATTCGCCTGCCGCGCCAGTTGCTCGGGTTGAGCGACGACGGCAGCGTCGAGCGCCTGGCCGAGGCGCTCGACGTGCACGACCAACTGGACAAGCGCCCGGCCGCGCTGTCCCTGGGCCAGCGCCAGCGGGTCAGTTGTGCCCGCGCCCTGGCGCACGGTCCGGCGCTGCTGTTGGCCGACGAGCCCACCGCGGCCCTCGACCCGGTCAATGCCGGGCGGGTCATGGACCTGCTGTTGCAGCAGGCCCAGGCACATCGGGTGACCTGCGTGGTCGCCACCCACGACGAGGCCCTGGCGCGCAGCGCGGGCCTGTCGGTGCTGCGCATGGCGTGCCGGCGCGATGCCGACGGCGGCGTCACCGCGACCCTGGAGAGGGCAGCCTGATGCGCCCGCTGCTGATCGCCGGCCTGGCCTGGCAGGACTACCGCAACGACGGGCGCTTGTCGGCCTGCAGCGTGTTGGCGCTGGTGGCGGTGATCGCGCCGTTGCTGGTGCTGTTCGGCCTCAAGTTCGGCCTGGTCGGCAGCCTCACCGAGCGCTTGCAGCGCGACCCGGGCGTGCGCGAAATCATCCCCCTGGGCGGCGGGCGCTTCGATGCCGCCTTCGTCGCTGCGCTGGGCGCCCGTCCGGACGTGGCCTTCGCTATCCCGCGTACCCGGCAGATCGCCGCCACCGCCGAGCTGCTGCTGCCGGCCAGTGGGCGCGGAGTGACGGTGGAGATGCTGCCCACCGCCGCTGGCGATCCGTTGCTGCACGGTGTGCCGCTGCCGGGTGACTTGCAGGAGGTGGTGCTCAATTTCACCGCGGCGGAAAAGCTCGGCGCCAAGGCCGGCGATGAGCTGCAGGCCAGCATCGGTCGCCAGCAGGCTGGCCAGGTGCAATGGCGCCAGGCGCGCCTGCGGGTGCTCGCGGTGTTGCCACTGGCGGCATTCGAGCGCGATGCCCTGTTCGCCCCCCTGGCGCTGCTGGAGGCCGCCGAAGACTATCGCGACGGGCGTGCCGTGCCGGCCCTTGGCTGGCCGGGCGAGGCCCAGGCTGACCCCGCGCAGCGGGTCTATCCGGCGTTTCGCCTGTATGCCCGTGGGCTCGCCGACGTGGAGCCGCTGCGCCGTTATTTCGCCGAGCGCAAGGTGCTGGTCTCGACCCAGGCGGCGCGGATCGCCCAGGTGCAGTCGTTGAGCCGCAACCTCGACCTGGTGTTCTGGATCATCGCCGCCCTGGCCGTGAGCGGCGCGGCTGCCGCCATCGCCGCGGGCGCGGTGGCGGCGGTGGAGCGCAAGCAGCGCGAGCTGGCAGTGCTGCGCCTGCTGGGCTTGGGCACCGCCGCGTTGCTGCTGTTCGTGGTGCTCCAGGCACTCTACAGCGGCGTGCTGGCCGCGGCCCTGGCCGCCGTGCTGTACCTGTTGGCCGAACACGGCCTGAACCGGCTTTTCATGCAGGTGCCCGGCGAGTACGCCAGCCACCTGTTGCCCCTGCACTATCTCGTCGCGCTGCTCGCCGTCCTGCTGGCCAGTGCTGCCGCGGCCGCCCTGGGCGGCTGGCGGGTGGCGCGGATCGACACCTGCGAAGGAATCCGTGATGTCTGAACGTCGCCTGAAGGCCGCCGCCTTGGTCATCGCCGCCCTGAGCCTGGTCGCCTGCGTCCAGGCCGACGACGATGACAAGCCCAAGGCCCAACCTGGGAACGAGGCCCAGCCTGGAAACAAGGTCGAAGCCACTGCCAGCGCCAAGCTGGACAACCCCAAGCCGCTGGCCGATGACGTCAGCCTGCCCTTGCCCTGTGGCGGCGAGATGGTGTTCCGCCACGTCTATGTGCTGGCCCAGGGCAGCCTGGACGACCGTGAGGTGAGCCTCGGCTACCCCTTCAGCGAGGGCGAGGCGGGCTACAAGCAGTCGTTCATCTCCGGCTACCGCCGCGACTTCATCAACGGCCAGTTCAGCCTGCAGGACCTGGCGCCGCAGTGGCGCGAGCAGGTCGGCTCGAGCCTGCCCAAGGTCGAGGCCGGCAGCCCGCTCAAGCCCATGATGTACTTCATCGGCAAGTACGAAGTCACCGCCCGGCAGTATGCCCAGGTCATGTCCCAGGCCCAGTCCCTGGCCAGCGGCGAGGCGCCGCCGGCCTGCGAACCGGTCACCGAGGCGGCCGGGCGCTTGCCCAAGGTCAAGCTGTCGCGCTTCGAGGCCGAGCGCTTCGCGGCGGTGTACAGCGCCTGGCTGATGAAGCATCACCGCGACCTGCTGCCGATCAGCGGCCGTGGCAGCAAGCCCGAGGATGGCGGTATCGGCTTCGTGCGCCTGCCCACCGAAGTGGAGTGGGAGTTCGCCGCCCGTGGCGGTTCGGTGGTCAGCCGCCAGGCGCTGGAAGGTCGGCTGTTCCCGCGCAAGGTCGAGGGCAGCGACAGCGAAGGGCCGCTGGCCGACTGGGCGGTGTTCAACCAGGTGGCCGGTGGCACCGGCCAGGCTGCGCGGTTGATGCCGATCGGCACCCGGCAGCCGAACCCGTTGGGGCTGTTCGATGTGATCGGCAACGCCGCGGAGATGGTCCAGGAGTCGTTCCAGTTGGTGCATGCCGGCCGGCGCCAGGGGGCCTATGGCGGCTTCGTGGTCAAGGGCGGCAACTACCTGGAAGGCGAGGGCACGCTGTTCACCGGCATGCGCCGCGAATACCCGCTGTTCGGCGCCGACGGCACCGAGCAGCGTAACGAGACCACCGGTTTTCGGGTGGCCATCGGTGCCCTGTCGGCGCCGCGCTCACGCTACCAGGAGCTGTTCGAGCAATGGCAGAAGGAGGGCCGCCTGGCCAGCCTGACCGACGCCATCGACGATGCCCAGGACCCGACCAAGCGCCTGGACGGCATCATCGCCAGCACCGCCGACCCACGCCTGCAGGCCGAGCTTGGGCTGGTCAACGAGGAGCTCAAGCGCAACGTCTCGCTGATCGCCCAGCAACGCGAGGAAGCCGCCGGCAACCTGATCCAGTCCGCCGCCCTGGTGGCCGAGACCATCAACAACTACAACATCCGCCTGACCAACCTGCAGAACAGCCAGCGGCAGGCCGAGGCCTCGGGCGACCCGACCAGCGCCCGCATGTTCGCCGCCGCCATCGCCAATGGCCGCAACGCGCTGGACGGCGCCGTAGCGATCTACATCGACAACCTGGCCAGCGGCACGCGCTACACCGATGCGGTGATCCAGGCGCAGTTCCAGCGGGTCAAGGAAGAACTCAACCGCAAGCCGGTCCTGGGCAGGAGCCTGGTGACCCGTGCGACCCTGTTCGTCCGCCATGTCGGGGAGTACCGCCAGAACCGGCGGGCCGACCCGGCGACGATCCTCAAGGAGCTGCTCGCCTCGGCCACCCCGAGGCCCTGAACGACTCGACCGAGAAAGGAATCCCGGCCGGCATGACGCTGGTCGGCCCCGTACAACCCAAGAGAGAACCTGACCATGCTTTTCACACGCAAGCCCCTGATCAACGCTTCCCAGGCCCGTACCGCACTGCTGCTGGCGGCGGGTTTCAGCAGCGTACTGCTGACCGGTTGCGCCGGCTCGCCGGTGTCCAGGATCGGTGCGACCACCAAGGTCGAGTACTACCCCAACTGCTACGAGCCGGTGCAGCACCTGCGCTCCACCGACTCCGACATGACCCGCTCGGTGGCCACCGGTGCGCTGCTCGGCGCGGTGGGCGGTGCCCTGACCGGCGCCCTGGTGGACAACGACAACCGTGGCCGCAATGCTGCCATCGGCGCGGCCGGCGGTGCCCTGGTCGGCGGTGCGGCGGGCTACTACACCGAACGCCAGAAGCAGATCAGCGATGACAAGCAGCGCATCGCCTCCTATGCCACCGACATCGACAAGAGCGCGGCGGACATGGACCGCACCACCGCCTATGCCAAGGCTTCGCAGAGCTGCTACCAGCGCGAGTTCGCCAACCTGATGGACGGGCGCAAGGCCAAGCGCATCGACGACACCGAGGGCCGCAAGCGCCTGGCCGAGATCGTCTCTGGCCTGCAGGAGTCGAACAACCTGATCACGGCGGTCAGCGGCCGTCTCGGCGAGAACCTGGACAACTACACCCAAGCCTACGAGCAAGACCTCAAGCAGGTCGGCGTGCAGCGTTCGGACGTCACCGTGGTGGCCCAGGCCGAGACCGCGAAGAAGACCACGCCCAAGAAGCTGCCGGCGGTGCCGAAGGAGGCCGTGGCCACCGAGAAGACCTTGCAGAACGCCACCAGCAAGAAGACCGAGGCCCAGCAGGTGGCCAAGGCCGGCCAGGACCAGGTCAACCGTATGTGCAACAGCCCGGACATGGGCGACTGGGCACCGGTGCCTTGCCCGAACGTGTGAGCCTGAAACCAGGGGCGCGCTGCGCCCCTATCGCGGCACCGAGAGTTGAGGGAATCGACCTGTGACAGATCTTCTGGTCAACCAATTGGGCAACACCTCGCAGTTCATGGCGCGCCAGCGCATCCAGAGCCGCATCAACCTGCCGCAGATGTTCGCCGCCATCGATGCCGACCCGCGCATCGTTGGCGCCGGGGTGGTGTACATCGACGCCAACTACAACGTCATCACCCTGCGCGAATTCCAGCCGATCTGCAGCATCAAGCCCAAGCGCGTGATCCTGCGCGAGATCAACAAGTACCAGACACCGGCCCAGTACACCGAGCAGTTGCAGAACAACCCCCGCGAATCGCGGGTGATCAAGGAGGCGGTCAATACCACCTTGTCCTGCGCCGGTGCGGTGCTGGGGTGGTTCGTGGTGTTCAGCGGCACCATCGCCGCGCCGTTTTCCGGCGGTACCAGCCTGGTACTGACCTACATCGGCGGGGCTGCAGCCACCGCCAGCAGTATCCAGTGCGGCATCGGCGTGATGCGCACGGTGCGTGAAACCACCAATCCGGCGGCCAACGACGCCCTGGACGAGAACGAGTGGTACCAGGCCGCGTCCAGGGTGCTCGACGGTGTCTCGCTGCTGGGCGTTGGCGCCTCGGGCCTGACCACGCTCAAGTACCTGCAGGTGCACAAGGCCGCCACCGGGCGCAGTTGGCTGGAGCTGAGCAAGACCCTTTCCCGCCAGCAGCGCAAGGCACTGACCACCGAGCTCTTGTCGATCAAGCACCCGGCGTTGACCGCCAAGCAGCTCAAGCTCGAGCAGGCGGCCGGGACCCTGGCCAAGCGCTACACGCCGACCCAGATCAGCCATGCCACCCAGACGTTGCTGCGCGACTCCCTGGGCGCCACCTTCGGCCTGGCGGGCAGTGCCACGGTGCAGAGCATTGCCGTTGGGCTTTATGAGGAAATCGAGTGATGGCCGCTGGCAGTGATTTCGGTGCCTTCATGGCGCGCTACTTCCCCACGTTCCTGCTGGGGTTCTTCGCATCGCTGCTGTCGGTGGCGTTGGCGGTGACCTTGTGGGTGGACAGCCACTGGCGCGACCATCCGGACAATGCGTCGTACAGCGTATTGCTCAGCGGTGGCCTGGTGCTGGTGCTGTGCCTGGGGCACTTTCTGATGATCCGTGGGCAGGGTTGGGCGGTCAGGGTCGTGGTCGGCGTGCTGGTCATCAGCCTGCTGATGGCCCTGAGCCTGTTCGGCGGCGCGGTGCCCGCCTTGTTGCTGGCGATCAGTGCCGCGTTGCCGCTGCTGGCCTTGCTGGTGCTCAACGGCAAGCGGCATCGGGAGATGCGCGCGAAGCTGGTGGCGCTGCGCCAGGAGCGCCGACGCTGAGGCGGCTGGCTCGTCTATGGCGCCTGTGTGCCCCTTGTGTCGGGCACCGTCTCTTCGCTGGCCTGCTCGGCCCATTGCTCCTGCTGGTACCAGTCCTCGCCGAACAACTCCGCCGGATGCATGGTCCGGTCCGCGCCGTTGCCGCAGGCCAATGCCTTCGCCGGGCAGTACAGGTCGCAACCCCAGCAGATGCGCTCGGGATGGCTGGGGTTGTGGGGAAATTTCTTGGCCATGGTTTCCCTCCGACAGCGGTCGTCTGCCTCCAGACTATGCCTGGTACACCCGCCAGCGTTGATCGACATCAAGGTTTTTAGTCGCATACCCCGGTGGTACCTCCTTCGAGGGATGGGCGCAGGCTTCGGCCTGGCCCAGGCTGCGGGCTGTCATCCAGAGGAGGGCGCCAGCATGGCTCACCTTGCATCCCGCGAATTCCAGGCACTGCGCATCGCCGTGCTGACCATCAGCGACACCCGTACCCTGGCCAACGACGGCTCGGGCCAGGCACTGGTCGATGGCCTTGAGGAGGCCGGGCACATCCTTCACGAGCGGGCGTTGGTGCCCGACGATACCTGGCAGATCCGCGCCCGCCTGTGCGCCTGGATCGCCGACCCGCAGGTGCAGGTGGTGCTGCTCACCGGTGGCACGGGCTTCACGGCCCGCGACAACACGCCCCAGGCTGTCGAGCCCTTGCTGGAGAAGGTCGTGGAAGGTTTCGGCGAGTTGTTCCGGCAGGTCTCGCTGGAAGAGATCGGCACCTCGACGATCCAGTCGCGTGCCCTGGCGGGCCTGAGCAACGGCACCTTGGTGTGTTGCCTGCCGGGTTCTCCGGGCGCTTGCCGCACCGGTTGGGACGCGATCTTGCGCAAGCAGCTGGACTGGCGCACCGGACCATGCAATTTCGTCCCGCACCTCAAGTGCCTGCCCGAGCAGGCCGTGGAGGTGTGCGGGAGCCGTGGGTGAGCGGGGTACCGGGGCTGCTTTGCAGCCCATCGCCGGCAAGCCGGCTCCCACATTGTCCGTGCAAACCGCATCATATGTGGTCGCCGCGGTCCCTGTGGGAGCCGGCTTGCCGGCGATGGGGCGCGAAGCGGCCCCGGGAATGCAGGCCCTAGCGCAGGTTCTCCAGCGCCCAGACCGCCGCCTCCACCCGCGAGCGCAGCCCCAGCTTGTGCAGCAGGTTCTTCACATGCACCTTCACCGTCCCTTCGGTGATCCCCAGCTTGTTGCCGATCATCTTGTTGCTCAACCCGCCGGCGATCATCTTCAACACCTGCCGCTCCCGGTCCGTCAGGTCCTGCGAGCTGGCGCCGTGGGATGCCCGCAGCGCCTGGGCCAGCACCGTGGTCAGCGATGGGCTGACCACCAGGCCCCCCGCCAGCACCTCGTGCAACCTGTCGATCAGCAGCTCCGGCTCCATGTCCTTGAGCAGGTAGCCATTGGCACCGAAGCGCATGGCATCGCTCACATCCTGTTCGGCATCGGACACCGTGAACAGCAGGATCCGCCCCGCATAGCCCTGCTCGCGCAGGCGCTTGAGCGCTTCGACGCCGTTGAGCTCAGGCATGTTGTGGTCGAGCACCACCAGGTCTGGCTGCAGCCGCTCCACCAGGGCGCAGGCTTCCAGGCCGTTGTTGGCCTCGCCGACCACCACCAGGTCGTGCTCCAGCTCGATCAACTGGCGCAGCGCGCGACGCATCATCGGGTGGTCGTCGGCCAGCAGCAGGGTGTGAGGGGCGGTAGCGTTCATGCGAGTACCTCGGGTTGACGCAAAAAGCTCGGCGCGAAACGTAGTCGCACCTGGGTGCCATGGGGTTCACGGGGGGCCAGGCTGAGCTGGCCGCCCAGGCTGCGGGCGCGCTCTTGCATGATGTTCAGGCCATGGTGCAGGCGGCCGTCGTAGCCGGGCTGGATGCCGATGCCATCGTCCTCCACCAGCAACTCGACCTCGCCGCCCAGCTGGCGTACGTGCACCCAGGCCTCGCTGGCCTGCGCGTGGCGGGCGCAGTTGGACAGCGCTTCGCGGGCGATCTGCAGCACGTGGATCTGTTCGTTGGCGCCGAGGCTGAAGGCCAGCGGCTGCTGTTGCAGGTGTACGCGCATCGCGCCCCGTTCGGCGAACTCGCGGGCGGTGTCCTCCAGCGCCTGCTCCAGGCCACCGTCCTGGATCTGCAGGCGGAAGGTGGTCAGCAGCTCGCGCAACTGGCGATAGCCATTGTTCAGCCCTTCGCGCAGTTCATCGCTCACCACCAGCAGGTGCTCGGCGTTCTCGCCACGGCGGATCAGGGTTTGCAGGCGGCTGACCTGCAGCTTCATGTACGACAGGGCCTGGGCCAGGGAGTCATGCAGCTCGCGGGCGATGGTGGTGCGCTCGTCGAGCAGCAGCAAGCGGTTGTCCTTCTCGCGCTGGCCTTCCAGCGACAGGCTGGTGCCGATCAGGTCGGCCAGGGCCTGGATCAGTTCGCGCTCCCATGGGTGGGCGGCATGGCCGTCGATGAAGTGGGCACGCAGGTCGCCGAGCACGGTGCCCTGGGAGCTGACCTGCAGGCTGAAGCGGTTGGCCAGGCGCTGGCGTTCGCAACCGGCGCAGTCCTGGGGGGCGCACACTTCACGGGTGTCGTTGTCGCCATGCAGGGCGATCAGTTGCCCCTGGCCGGCCTCGGCTCCGCCGCGCAGGCACAGCGACAGGCGCAGGCCGGGCAGGCGTTGCTGGAAGCTGACGATCAGTGCGTCCAGGTGCTCGGCGCTGGTCGGCTGGGTGGCGATGCTGCGGCTGGCATGGCAGAGCAGGTCGAGGGCGGCGTTGCTCTGGGCCAGTTCCTGGGTTTTCTCCGCGACCCGCGAAGCCAGCGTGCGGTGGGACTGTTCGATGGCCTCGGCCATGGCGTTGAAGCTATCGGCCATCTGCCCCAGTTCGTCGCGCGAGCGATAGCGGATGCGCGCATCGAGCTTGCCGGCGCGAAAGCGCTCGGTGGCGCGGACCAGCTCCTGCAGCGGTGCGATCACACCGCTGTGCAGCTCGAACAGGCCGACCAGCAGGATGACCACGGTGATCAGCAGCGCCGCGCCCTGGATGTTCTGTTGCCAGCCCTGGCGCCGCTCGCTCTGTTTCTGCAGTTGCAGGACGAAGTCTTCGAGATGGTCGACGAACACCTGTGCCTCGCGCTGGAACAATTGCCGGTCATTGGCCTCCAGCGCCGGCAGCAAGTGACCTTGCCATTGTCCGAGGACCTTCGAGAAGGCCTTGCCGACCGGGCTGTCGTCGCCGTCTTGCAGCGTGTACGCCAACGTTGGGCTCGCCAGGCGCTGCTGCATGTCCTGGCGCAGTTGCTCGAGGGTGGCGGCCGAGGCATCGGACGCCAGTTGCCAGTTGAGGCGGAAGGTGGCCATGCGCAGGGAGCCGGCGGTGTTCATGGCCGCGGCGTCGTTCTCGCTGACCCGGGCGATCAGCACGGCACTGAAGGTGCTGGCCAGGCTGAGGGTGGCCAGCAGGACCACGGCCAGCCCTGCCCGCGCGGGCAGCGAGCTCTTCAGCCAGTTCAGCATCGCGCTACCTCCAAAGAATCCCAGGCCGTCCAGTAGCGTCGCGAAGCGTCCTGCAATATTGACTAACTATTTGATTTAAAAGGATTAAACCGCCAAGTAAGGCTCTACCACTTTGGTGGTAGATGCCGCCATGGTAAGCCCGCCCCGGCCCCTGCCGCCTTGATGCAGGTCAATCGTGGCCTGCCGGCATGCTCCTAGCCTGCGCTGGACAAGTCGCCCTGGAGAGCGTTCATGCAACGCAAGGTACAACAGGGGCTGGTGCTCGGGATGAGCACGACCGCGTTCACCGTCTGTTTCATGGTGTGGATGATGTTCGCGGTGCTGGGGGTGCCTATCAAGGATCTGCTCGACCTCAACGAAACCCAATTCGGCCTGCTGGCCGCCACGCCGGTGCTCAGTGGCTCGTTGGTGCGCCTGCCGCTGGGCATGCTGGGCGACCGCTTCGGCGGGCGCATCGTGTTCTTCGTGCTGATGCTGGCCTGCGTGTTGCCGATCTACCTGATCGGCCATGCGACCGCGTACTGGCAGTTCCTCGTCCTGGGCCTGTTCGTCGGCCTTGCCGGTGGTTCGTTCTCGGTAGGCATCGCCTACGTCGCCAAGTGGTTCGACGCGTCCAGGCAGGGGCTGGCCATGGGCATCTTCGGCGCCGGCAACGCCGGCTCGGCGCTGACCAAGTTCCTCGCCCCGGCGATCATCGTCGCTGCCGGCTGGCAGATGGTGCCGAAGGCATTCGCGGCGATCCTGCTGGTCACCGCGCTGCTGTTCTGGTGCTTCACCTTCGACGACAAGTCGCACCGGGTGGCGGCCAGCGTGTCCCTGCGCGAGCAACTCGCCACCCTCAAGGACCCCCGCGTCTGGCGTTACTGCCAGTACTACTCGATCGTCTTCGGCGGCTACGTTGCCCTGGCCCTGTGGATGACCCAGTACTACGTCGCCGAATACGGCTTCAGCCTGCAGGGCGCTGCGCTGCTGGCCGCCTGTTTCTCGCTGCCGGGCGGCGTGCTGCGTGCGCTGGGCGGCTGGATGTCGGACCGCTGGGGCGCGCACAGCGTGACCTGGTGGGTGCTGTGGGTGAGCTGGGTGTGCCTGTTCTTGCTGTCGTACCCGCAGACCGACCTCACCCTGCACACCGTCGACGGCCCGCGCACCTTCCACATCGGCCTCAACGCCTGGGTGTTCACCCTGTTGATGTTCGTCGTCGGTGTCGCCTGGGCCTTCGGCAAGGCCTCGGTGTTCAAGTACATCGCCGACGAGTTCCCGGAGCGCATGGGAGCGGTGTCCGGCATCGTCGGCCTGGCCGGCGGCCTGGGCGGCTTCGTCCTGCCGATCCTGTTCGGCGCGCTGGTCGACCTGACCGGCGTGCGCAGTTCCAACTTCATGCTGCTGTACGGCGTGGTCTGGGTCTCGCTGATCTGGATGTACCTCAGCGAAGTCCGTCGGACACCCGTCCTCGGCACCCCCCGTTCCGATTCCTGAAACCTCGAGGAGACTGATCATGTCGGCATCCAACAACCCCGCTGTGGGCGGTGCGCTCCAGCCGGGGCCAGTGATCGAAGACTGGCGTCCGGAAGACCCGCAGTTCTGGGGCGCCACCGGCAAGGCCATCGCCAGCCGCAACCTGTGGATCTCCATCGCCGCGCTGTTCCTGGCCTTCGCCATGTGGATGGTATGGAGCACGGTGATCGTGCGCATGAACGTCGCAGGCTTTGCCTTCACCACCGACCAGCTGTTCTGGCTGGCGGCGCTGCCGGGCCTGTCCGGTGCGGCCTTGCGGGTGTTCTATGCGTTCATCGTGCCGGTGTTCGGCGGCCGCCGCTGGACCGCGCTGAGCACCGCTTCGCTGCTGCTGCCGGCCGTGTGGATGGGCGTGGCGCTGCAGGACACCGCCACGCCCTACAGCGTGTTCGTGATCATCGCGCTGCTGTGCGGCTTCGGCGGCGGCAACTTCGCCTCGTCGATGTCCAACATCAGCTTCTTCTTCCCCAAGGCGCAGCAGGGCACGGCCCTGGGCCTGAATGCCGGGTTGGGCAATTTGGGGGTGTCCGGGATGCAGTTCCTGGTGCCGCTGGTCATCGGCGTGGGCCTGTTCGGCGCCGCCGGTGGCGAGCCGAGCGAACTGGCCGATGGCGGGGCGATGTGGCTGCAGAACGCCGGCCTGGTCTGGGTGCCGTTGATCATCCTGGTGACCCTCGCCGCCTGGTTCGGCATGAATGACCTCAAATGCGCCAGCGCCTCGTTCTCCGAGCAGGCGGTGATCTTCAAGCGCAAGCACAATTGGCTGATGTGCTGGCTGTACCTGGCCACCTTCGGCTCGTTCATCGGTTTTGCCGCCGCCTTCCCGCTGCTGATCAAGACCGCCTTCCCTGAGGTCAATGCGCTTCAGTTCGCTTTCCTCGGCCCCTTGGTCGGGGCCCTGGCGCGGCCACTGGGTGGCTGGATCTCGGACAAGCTTGGCGGGGCGCGGGTGACCCTGTGGAACTTCGTGCTGATGATCGCCGCCGTGCTTGGGGTCATCGCCTTCCTGCCCGGCGAAGGTGAGGCGGGGCACTTCTTCGGCTTTCTCAGCATGTTCATGGTGCTGTTCGTCACCACCGGCATCGGCAACGGCTCCACCTTCCGCATGATCCCGGTGATCTTCCGCACCCTGCACGAACGCGCCAGCGCCAAGGCCCAGCCGGCCGAACGCGAGCGGGTCCTGCGCGAGGCGGGCAAGGAGTCGGCCGCGGTGCTGGGCTTTAGCTCCGCCGTCGGCGCCTTCGGCGGCTTCTTCATCCCCAAGAGCTTCGGCAGCTCCCTGGCCCTGACTGGGGGGCCGGAAGCGGCCCTGTACGCGTTCATCGCCTACTACGTCAGCTGCATCCTGGTGACCTGGTGGTGGTACTCGCGCAAAGGCGCCGAGACCCCTTGCTGACCGAGCCCGACGACTTGACCACGAGCGCGGGCCACCGCGCTCAGCCTGAGAGGAACAGAACATGAGCCACCTACTCGACCAGATGCGCTTCTTCAAGCGCAAGCAGGGTGAGTTCGCCGATGGCCACGGCGAGACCCGCCAGGAGTCCCGCGACTGGGAGAACGTCTACCGTTCGCGTTGGCAGTACGACAAGATCGTGCGTTCCACCCATGGGGTGAACTGCACCGGGTCGTGCTCCTGGAAGATCTACGTGAAGAACGGCCTGATCACCTGGGAAACCCAGCAGACCGACTACCCGCGTACCCGCAGCGACCTGCCCAACCACGAGCCACGCGGCTGCCCGCGCGGTGCCAGCTACAGCTGGTACATCTACAGCGCCAACCGCCTGAAATACCCCAAGGTGCGCAAGCCGCTGCTCAAGCTGTGGCGTGAGGCGCGCCGCACGCTGGCGCCCGTGGACGCCTGGGCCAGCATCGTCGACGATCCGGCCAAGGCCGAGTCGTACAAGTGCCAGCGCGGCATGGGTGGCTTCGTGCGTTCGAGCTGGGACGAAGTCAACGAGATCATCGCCGCGGCCAACGTGCATACCGTCAAGCAGCATGGCCCGGACCGGGTGGTGGGTTTCTCGCCGATCCCGGCCATGTCGATGGTCAGCTACGCCGCCGGTGCCCGCTACCTGTCGCTGATCGGTGGCGTGTGCCTGTCGTTCTACGACTGGTACTGCGACCTGCCGCCGGCCTCGCCGCAGGTGTGGGGCGAGCAGACCGACGTGCCGGAGTCGGCCGACTGGTACAACGCCAACTACATCATCGCCTGGGGCTCCAACGTCCCGCAAACCCGCACCCCGGATGCGCACTTCTTCACCGAGGTGCGCTACAAGGGCACCAAGACCGTGGCCATCACCCCGGACTACGCCGAGGTGGCCAAGCTCACCGACCTTTGGCTCAACCCCAAGCAGGGTACCGACGCGGCGCTGGCCCAGGCCTTCGCCCACGTGATCTTCAAGGAGTTCCACCTCGACACGCCCAGCGACTACTTCCGCAGCTACGCCAAGCGCTACACCGACTTGCCCATGCTGGTGCTGCTCCAGGCGCGGGACGATGGCTACAGCGCCGACCGTTTCCTGCGGGCCTCGGACCTGGCTGGCAACCTGGGCCAGGACAACAACCCCGAGTGGAAGACCATTGCCATCGACGACAACAGCGCCGGGCTGGTCTCGCCACAGGGCGCCATCGGTTATCGCTGGGGCGAGAAGGGCAAATGGAACATCGAGGCCCGCGAGGGCGGTGAGGGGCGCAGCACCGACTTGCGCCTGAGCCTGATCGGCGACGGCGATGTCGCCGAAGTGGCCTTCCCTTACTTCGGTGGCCAGTACCACGAACACTTCGCCGCCGCCCCGGGCGACGAGGTCCAGCTGCGCCGTGTGCCGGTGCGCACCCTGACCCTGGCCGACGGCCGCCAGGCCAAGGTCGCCACGGTGTTCGACCTGATGGCCGCCAACCTCGGCATCGACCGTGGCCTGGGTGGCGCCAACGTGGCCAGCAGCTACGACGACGCCAGCGTGCCGGGCACCCCGGCCTGGCAGGAGCGCATCACCGGCGTGTCGCGCGAAAAGGCCATCCAGGTTGCCCGCGAGTTCGCCGACAACGCCGACAAGACCCATGGCCGCAGCATGATCATCGTCGGAGCGGCGATGAACCACTGGTACCACATGGACATGAACTACCGCGGGCTGATCAACATGCTCATGCTCTGCGGTTGCGTCGGCCAGACCGGTGGCGGCTGGGCCCACTATGTCGGCCAGGAGAAGCTGCGCCCGCAGTGCGGCTGGCTGCCGCTGGCCTTCGGCCTGGACTGGAGCCGTCCGCCCCGGCAGATGAACGGCACCAGCTTCTTCTACAACCACAGCTCGCAGTGGCGCCACGAGAAGATGAGCATCCACGAAGTGCTCTCGCCGTTGGCCGACAAGTCGCAGTTCCCCGAGCACATGCTCGACTACAACATCCGCGCCGAGCGTGCCGGCTGGCTGCCCAGCGCGCCGCAGCTCAACCGCAACCCGCTGCAGATCACCCGCGATGCCGCCGCGGCCGGCATGACGCCGCAGGACTACGTGCTCACGTCGCTGCAGGACGGCTCCCTGCGCTTTGCCTGCGAGCAGCCGGACAACCCGGCCAACTTCCCGCGCAACCTGTTCATCTGGCGCTCGAACCTGCTGGGCAGCTCCGGCAAGGGCCATGAGTACATGCTCAAGTACCTGCTCGGCACCCGCAACGGCGTGATGAACGAAGACCTGGGCAAGCGCGGCGGCGTCAAGCCGAGCGAAGCCGAGTGGGTGGAGGAAGGTGCCATCGGCAAGCTCGACCTGGTCACCACCCTGGACTTTCGCATGTCCTCGACCTGCATGTACTCCGACATCGTCCTGCCGACCGCGACCTGGTACGAGAAGGACGACATGAACACCTCGGACATGCACCCGTTCATCCATCCGCTGTCCGCCGCCATCGACCCGGCCTGGGAAGCGCGTTCGGACTGGGAGATCTACAAGGGCATCGCCAAGGCGTTCTCGGCCATGAGCGAAGGCCAGCTGGGTGTCGAGCAGGACCTGGTCACCGTGCCGCTGCTGCACGACACCCCCGGCGAGCTGGCCCAGCCGTTCGGCGGCAGCGACTGGAAGACCGAAGGCGTGGCGCCGGTGCCGGGCCTGAACTGCCCGAACATGACCGTGGTCGAGCGCGACTACCCGGCCACCTACAAGAAGTTCACCTCCCTCGGCCCGCTGCTCGACACGCTTGGCAACGGCGGCAAGGGCATCAACTGGAACACCGAGCACGAGGTGGAGTTCCTCGCCGAGCTCAACCATACCGTGCGTGACGAAGGCGTGAGCCAGGGCCGGCCGAAGATCGAGTCGGCCATCGACGCCGCCGAAGTGATCCTCAGCCTGGCGCCGGAAACCAACGGCCATGTGGCGGTGAAGGCCTGGGCCGCGCTGTCGGCGTTCACCGGCCGCGACCACAGCCACCTGGCCGTGCCCAAGGCGCATGAGGCGATCCGCTTCCGCGATATCCAGGCGCAGCCGCGCAAGATCATCTCCAGCCCCACCTGGTCGGGCCTGGAGGACGAGCACGTGAGCTACAACGCCGGCTACACCAACGTCCACGAGCTGATCCCCTGGCGCACCCTCACCGGCCGCCAGCAGTTCTACCAGGACCACCCGTGGATGCAGGCCTTCGGCGAGCAGTTGCAAAGCTATCGCCCACCGATCGACACCCGCACCGTGGACTACGTGAAGGGCAAGAAGCCCAACGGCAACCCGGAGATCGCGCTCAACTGGATCACCCCGCACCAGAAGTGGGGCATCCACAGCACCTACAGCGACAACCTGATCATGCTCACCTTGAGCCGTGGCGGGCCGATCGTGTGGCTCTCGGAGATCGACGCGAAGAAGGTCGGCATCGAGGACAACGACTGGATCGAGTGCTTCAACGCCAACGGTGCGCTCACTGCCCGTGCGGTGGTCAGCCAGCGGGTCAAGGAGGGCATGGCGATGATGTACCACGCCCAGGAGCGCATCGTGAACGTGCCTGGTGCCGAGAGCACCAAGACCCGCGGCGGCCACCACAACTCGGTGACCCGCGTGGTGCTCAAGCCCACCCACATGATCGGTGGCTATGCCCAGCAGGCCTACGGTTTCAACTACTACGGCACGGTCGGCTGCAACCGCGACGAGTTCGTCGTGGTGCGCAAGATGAGCAAGGTCGACTGGCTCGATGGCACCGATGTCGGTGACTTGGGCGGCGATGCCCTGCCACAGCCACTGCCCAACGACCTCTGAGGAGATAGCCATGAAGATTCGATCGCAAGTCGGCATGGTCCTGAACCTGGACAAGTGCATCGGCTGCCACACCTGCTCGATCACCTGCAAGAACGTCTGGACCAGCCGCGAAGGCATGGAATACGCCTGGTTCAACAACGTCGAGAGCAAGCCCGGTATCGGCTACCCCAAGGAATGGGAGAACCAGGACAAGTGGAAAGGCGGTTGGGTGCGTAACCGCGATGGCTCGATCAACCCGCGCATCGGCGGCAAGTTCCGGGTGCTGGCGAATATCTTCGCCAACCCCGACCTGCCGGCCATCGACGACTACTACGAGCCGTTCGACTTCGACTACCAGCACCTGCACAGCGCGCCGCAGGCCAAGCACCAGCCGGTGGCGCGGCCGCGTTCGCTGGTGTCTGGCCAGCGCATGGAGAAGATCGAGTGGGGGCCGAACTGGGAGGAGATCCTCGGCACCGAGTTCGCCAAGCGGCGCAAGGACAAGAACTTCGACCAGGTCCAGGCCGACATCTACGGGGAGTACGAGAACACCTTCATGATGTACCTGCCGCGCCTGTGCGAGCACTGCCTGAACCCCGCCTGCGCGGCGTCTTGCCCCAGCGGGGCGATCTACAAGCGCGAGGAAGACGGCATCGTCCTGATCGACCAGGAGAAATGCCGTGGCTGGCGCATGTGCATCAGCGGCTGCCCGTACAAGAAGATCTATTTCAACTGGAAGAGCGGCAAGTCCGAGAAGTGCATCTTCTGCTACCCGCGCATCGAGGCGGGCATGCCCACGGTGTGTTCGGAAACCTGCGTCGGGCGTATTCGCTACCTCGGCGTGCTGCTGTACGACGCCGACCGCATCCACGAGGTGGCCAGCACCCCAGGCGAGCAGGACCTGTACCGCAAGCAACTGGAGATGTTCCTCGACCCTAACGATCCGCAGGTCATCGAGCAGGCCCTGAAGGATGGCGTGCCGATGTCGGTGATCGAGGCGGCGCAGCAGTCGCCGGTGTACAAGCTGGCGGTGGACTGGCAACTGGCCCTGCCGCTGCACCCGGAGTACCGCACCCTGCCGATGGTCTGGTACGTGCCGCCGCTGTCGCCGATCCAGAACGCCGCCGCTGCCGGCAGCGTGAGCCTGGATGGCGTGCTGCCCGATGTCGACAGCCTGCGCATCCCGGTGCGCTACCTGGCCAACCTGCTCACCGCCGGCGACGAAGCGCCGGTGCGCCTGGCCCTCAAGCGCCTGCTGGCGATGCGCGCCTACAAACGCGCCGAGCAGGTGGACGGCGTGCGCGACCTGGACGTGCTGGCCTCGGTCGGCCTGACCCAGGCCCAGTGCGAGGACATGTACCGCTACCTGGCCATCGCCAACTACGAAGACCGCTACGTCGTGCCCTCGGCGCACCGCGAGGAGGCCATGAGCGACGCCTTCGCCGAGCGTTCCGGCTGCGGCTTCAGCTTTGGCAGCGGGTGTGGCGGCAGCTCCGACATCAACCTGTTCGGGGCGAAGAAGGCCAACCGCCGCGATGTGCTCAAGACCGTCCAGCTGTGGGAGAAATGAACATGCGCATTCTCAAGGTGATTTCCCTGCTGCTCGACTACCCCGAGGCGCCGCTGTGGCAGGCCCGTGCCGAGCTGGCCCAGGCGATCGACGCCGCCCGCCAGATCAGCCCCGCCCAGCGCGCGGCGTTGCGCTGCCTGCTCGACGAACTGACCGGCGCCGAGCCAATGGATGTCCAGGAGCGCTACGACGCGCTGTTCGAACGGGGCCGGGCGTTGTCCCTGCTGCTGTTCGAGCACGTGCATGGCGAGTCCCGCGACCGTGGCCAGGCCATGGTCGACCTGATGGCCCAGTACGAAGCCGCCGGCTTTGCCATCGGCGTGCGCGAGCTGCCGGACTACATCCCGCTGTACCTGGAGTACCTCGCGACCTGCGACGACCTGGGCGCCCGCGAGGGCCTGGCCGATGTAGCGCACCTGCTGGCACTGCTGACTGCGCGCCTGGAGGAGCGGGGCAGCCGCTACGCGGCGTGTTTCCGGGCCCTGTTGCAGATCGCCGGGGTGCAACCGGGCCAGGTCATGGAGGCTGCCCGCGAACGCGTGGCCGACGAGCCACGCGACGACTCGTTGGAAGCGATGGACAAGGTCTGGGAGGAAGAGGCCGTGGACTTTCTCAAGGCCGAGCAGCAGGAGCGCTGCGCCAGCCAGCCACGTGCGCCTGGCAAGGCGCGCGAGGAGGTGCCGGTGCCGTTGCACTGGGTGGATTTCAAGCATGAGGGGGCGGATGCCCAGGCTCGGGAGGTGCGCAATGTCTAACGTCGATCTGCTGGTGTTCGGGGTCTACCCGTACATCGCCCTGGCCATCTGCCTGGTCGGCAGTTGGGCGCGCTTCGACCTGTCGCAGTACAGCTGGAAGGCCGGCTCCAGCCAGATCTTCAGCCAGACCCCGGCCGACCGGCGCTACATGCGCATCGCCAGCAACCTGTTCCACGTCGGCGTACTGTTCATCCTCGCCGGCCACTTCGTCGGCCTGCTGACGCCCGAAGCGGTGTACCACCATGTCATCGGCACTGCCGAGAAGCAGTTGCTGGCCATGGTGTCGGGTGGTTTCTTCGGCGTGCTGTGCTTCATCGGCCTGGTGATGTTGCTGCATCGGCGCCTGTTCAACCCACGGGTACGCGCCAGCTCGAGCGTCTCCGACATCCTGATCCTGGTGGTGTTGCTGACCCAGCTGTCGCTCGGCCTGCTGACCATCGTCGCGTCCACCCAGCACCTGGACAGCTCGGTGATGGTGATGCTGGCCGACTGGGCGCAGTACACCGTGACCTTGCAACCGCAACGGGCGGCCGCAGCGATCGCCCAGGTGGGCCTGGTGTACAAGCTGCACGTGTTCCTCGGCCTGACCCTGTTCGTGCTGTTCCCCTTTACCCGCCTGGTGCATTTCGTCAGCGCGCCGGTGTGGTACCTGGGCCGGCGCTACCAGATCGTGCGCCAGAAAGGTTGATGACCGTGGGGGCGCGAGCCCCCGCACTGGATGAAGGAGGCCCGAACATGGGCATTGCAAATACCCACGAGCAGCTGCCGGATGCCGCGACGCTGATCGCGACCAGCGAGCTGCAGTGGCCGCGTATCACGGTCAATGGCGTGGCCCTCGAAGGGGCGGCGATCGCCCGCGAGCTGCAGTACCACCCGGCGCCGAGCCGCGAGGAGGCGATCTTCCTGGCCAGCCAGGCGTTGGTGGTGCGTGAACTGCTGCGCCAGCGCATCGCGCAACTGGGCTTGCAGGCGCAGTGCGCGCAGGGCGAAAGCGAGGAAGAGGCGCTGACCCGGATGCTGATCGAGCAGGAGCTGCAACTGCCGGGTGCCGACGAAGCCATTTGCCGGCACTACTACGACAACAACCGCGAACGCTACACCAGCGCGCCGCTGCTGGCCGTGCGGCATATCCTGCTGGCCTGCGCCCCGGACGATGCCGAGGCGCGCAGCCACGCCAGGGCCTTGGGCGAATGCCTGATCGCCCAGCTGGCCGAGGATGGCGCGCGCTTCGCCGAGCTGGCGCTGGCCCATTCGGGGTGCCCGTCGAAAGAGCAGGGCGGGGCGCTGGGGCAGATCAGCCTGGGGCAGACCGTGCCTGAGTTCGAGCGGCAACTGCTGCGCCTGCCGCCAGGGCTGGCGCAGCAGCCGCTGGAAAGCCGCTATGGCGTGCACCTGGTGTGGGTCGACCAGCGTGTCGAAGGCCGTGCGTTGCCGTTCGCGGTGGTGCACAAGGCGATTCGTGCCGAGCTCGATCAGCGCGTGTGGCAGGTGGCGGTGGCGCAGTACCTCAAGAACCTGGTCGGCCAGGCTGATATCCGCGGCATCTTGCTCGATGGCGCGGATTCGCCGTTGGTTCAATAGCGTTTTGCGCGCCTCTTCGTGGGTTTGCCGGCGATGGGCTGCCAGGCAGCCCCAAGGACTCTCCGAATGAACACCCCGCTGCTCGACGGCCACGGCCGGAAAATCGACTACCTGCGCATCTCGGTCACCGACCGCTGCGATTTGCGCTGCGTCTACTGCATGGCCGAACACATGCATTTCCTTCCCCGCCAGCAGGTGCTGAGCCTGGAAGAAATCGAGCGTGTGGCGCGGCTGTTCGTCAGCCAGGGCGTGCGCAAGATCCGCCTCACCGGCGGCGAGCCGCTGGTGCGCCCTGGCATCGTCGGCCTGTGCGAGCGTATCGCGACGCTGCCGGGCCTGCGCGAACTGGTGATGACCAGCAACGGCTCGCAACTGGCCAAACTGGCCCATCCGTTGGCCCAGGCTGGCGTCAAGCGCCTCAACATCAGCCTCGACACCCTCGACCCCAAGCGCTTCCGTGCCATCACCCGCACCGGTGAGCTCGACTGTGTGCTGCGCGGCATCGAGGCGGCATGCTCGGCAGGTTTTGCCGCCATCAAGCTCAACACCGTGGTGATGCACGGTCGCAATAGCGACGAAGTGCCCGCCTTGGTCGAGTTCGCCATCGCCCACGGCCTGGATATCAGCTTCATCGAGGAAATGCCGCTGGGGGACGTGGGCCGCTCACGCCACGAAAGCTATTGCGCCAGCACCTGGGTGCGCGAGCGCATCGCCGAACGCCATGCACTGATCGACAGCGCCGAGCAGAGCGGCGGCCCTGCCCGTTACGTGCGGGTGAGCGGGCATCCTGGTACGCGCATCGGTTTCATCTCGCCGATCAGCCAGCACTTCTGCGACACCTGCAACCGCGTGCGCATGACCGCCGAGGGGCGCCTGCTGCTGTGCCTGGGCCATGAGCACGCGCTGGACCTGCGCGGGCTGCTGCGGCGTCATCCTGGTGATGACGCGCCCGTGCTCGAGGCGATACGCCAGGCCGTGCTGCGCAAGCCTGCCCGGCACCGGTTCGACAGCGATGAGGTGCAGGTGCTGCGGTTCATGAATGCCAGCGGGGGATAGGGTTTGTACGAACTGGCCAGATGCTGGCGGGCTGCAAGACAGCCCGATTAGAGAGGCCTTTCGCGTAGGGCTGGCGAGTGTCGATCGCAAAAGCTGGGCAGGACCTGCCGATTCGTTCTAGGTTTATTGGCGCAGGAAAAAGAACAATAAGTGGAGACTTCGCCATGAACCGAGCCCTTCGACTGGCATTGGCCAGCACCGTTTTTGCCGTCTGCGCCACGGCCCAGGCCGCGCCCACCTTCATCAACATCCTCACGGGCGGCACCAGCGGTGTCTATTACCCCATCGGTGTGGGGATATCGCAGATCTACAGCCATGGCATCGAGGGCAGCAAGACCTCGGTCCAGGCCACCAAGGCCTCGGTGGAGAACCTCAATCTCCTGCAAGCCGGGCGGGGGGAGCTGGCTTTCGCGCTCGGTGACTCGGTGGCCGATGCCTGGAAAGGCGACGCCGAGGCGGGTTTCAAGACGCCGTTGAAGAAGCTGCGGGCCATCGCCGGTACCTACCCCAACTACATCCAGATCGTCGCCAGCAAGGAGTCGGGGATCGAATCCCTGGATGACCTCAAGGGCAAGCGCATCTCGGTGGGCGCGCCCAAGTCCGGCACCGAACTCAACGCCCGCGCCATCTTCAAGGCCGCAGGGCTCAGCTACCAGGACATGGGTAAGGTCGAATACCTGCCCTATGCCGAGTCCGTCGAACTGATCAAGAACCGCCAGCTCGACGCCACGCTGCAGTCCTCCGGGCTCGGCCAGGCAGCTATCCGCGACCTGGCTGCCACCTTGCCGGTGGTGTTCGTGCCCATTCCCGCCGATGTGGTGGCCAAGATCGGCAACAACGCCTACCAGCAGGCCGCTATCCCCGCCGGGACCTACGATGGGCAGGACGCCGAGGTACCTACCGCAGCCATCAACAACATCCTGGTCACCCATGAAGGCATCAGCGACGACCAGGCCTACCAGATGACCAAGCTGATCTTCGAAAACCTCCCGCGACTAGTCACGGCCCATGCCGCGGCGAAGGACATCCGCGTGGAAAATGCCGCGACGAACCTGCCGATCCCCCTGCATCCTGGCGCGGAGCGTTACTACAAGGAAAAGAACCTGCTCCCCTGAAACCATCGTCGAACCGTGGGAGCAGCGCATGAGCGATACCACCCAAGGCCTGCAGGCCAGCACCGATCGATGGCCTGCCACTCTCTTCGCCGTCGCCCTGGCGTTTTCGATCTTCCAGGTCGCCACCGCGGCCTTCCCGTTGATCTCCACCCAGGTACTGCGGGCGGTCCATGTGGGGTTCCTGCTTCTGGTCGTATACCTGAGCTACCCGCTCGCCGGCCATCGCCGGCCCTGGCAGCCCATGGCCTGGCTGCTGGGGCTCGCGGGCATGGGCACCGCGTTTTACCAGTGGTATTTCGAAGGTGAGCTGATCCAGCGCTCTGGCGAGCTGACCACAGGCGACCTGGTGATCGGGCTGGTGCTGATCGGCCTGGTGTTCGAGGCGGCGCGACGTGTCATGGGCATTGCCCTGCCGATCATCTGTGCGTTGTTCCTGGCCTATGGCGTGTTCGGCCAGTACCTGCCGGGCGAGCTGGCTCACCGGGGCTACGGCCTGGACCAGATGGTCAACCAACTGGCCTTCGGTACCGAGGGGCTCTACGGTACGCCGACCTATGTGTCGGCCACCTACATCTACCTGTTCATCCTGTTCGGTGCCTTCCTCGAGCAGGCGGGGATGATCCGTCTGTTCACCGATTTCGCGATGGGGCTGTTCGGCCACCGCAGCGGTGGCCCGGCCAAGGTCTCGGTGTTTTCCTCGGCGCTGATGGGCACCATTACCGGCTCCGGAGTCGCCAATGTGGTCACCACCGGTCAGTTCACCATCCCCCTGATGAAGCGCTTTGGGTACGCGCCAGCCTTTGCCGGTGGCGTCGAGGCGACGGCCAGCATGGGGAGCCAGCTGATGCCGCCGGTCATGGGGGCAGTGGCTTTCATCATGGCCGAGACGATCAACGTGCCTTACGCCGAGGTGGCCAAGGCGGCGCTGATCCCGGCCTTGCTGTATTTCGGCTCGGTCTACTGGATGGTCCATCTGGAGGCCCGGCGCAGCCAGTTGCACGGCCTGCCACGCGAGCAGTGCCCAAGCGCCTGGGGGGCGTTGCGTGAGCGTTGGTTCCTGCTGGTGCCGCTCATCATCCTGGTGGTCTTGCTGTTCTCCGGGCGCACGCCGCTGTATTCGGGAATGGTCGGGCTGGCCCTGACAGCCATCGTCATCCTGGGCTCGGCGATTATCCTGCGCGCTGGCAAGACCTGGCTGCGGGTGGCCTTCTGGATCGCCCTGGGTGTGCTTTGCTCGGGTTTCTTCCGCATGGGCATCGGCGTCATCCTGCTGGTGATCGCCGCACTCGCTTTGGCGTGCTGCTTCGTCCAGGGCGGCCGGGCGACGCTTCGCGCTTGTGTCATGGCACTGGTCGAGGGCGCGCGCCATGCGGTACCGGTGGGCATCGCCTGCACACTGGTCGGGGTGATCATTGGCGTCATCTCGCTGACTGGCCTGGCCACTACCTTTGCCGGCTACATTCTGGACTTGGGGCGCGACAACCTGTTCTTGTCGTTGGTGCTGACCATGTTCACCTGCCTGGTGCTGGGCATGGGCATCCCGACCATTCCCAACTACATCATCACCAGCTCCATTGCCGCCCCGGCCTTGCTGGAGCTTGGGGTGCCGCTGATCGTCTCGCACATGTTCGTGTTCTACTTCGGCATCCTCGCCGACCTTACCCCGCCGGTGGCGCTGGCATGTTTCGCCGCCGCGCCCATCGCCAAGGAAAGGGGGCTGCTGATCAGCATCTGGGCAGTGCGCATCGCACTGGCCGGGTTCGTCGTGCCGTTCATGGCGGTATACGATCCGGCGCTGATGATGCAGGGCGACAGCTGGAGCGCCACCCTGTACATGCTGGTCAAGGCCATGTTCGCGGTGACGCTCTGGGGCTGTGCCTCGATCGGCCACCTGCGAGGGCCCATGCCCTGGTGGGAGCGCCTGTTGGCATTTGCCGCTGGTGTGTCGTTGATCCTTGCGCTGCCTATCAGCGACGAAGCGGGCTTCGCCCTGGGGGCGATCGTGCTGGGCTGGCATTGCTGGCGACAGCGTCCGCCTACCCAGCAGCCGGCATGACCAGCTTGTGCATTGGGCTCGCGGGGGTGGTCTGGGTCAGCCTGCCGCTGCACGACTTCACCCTGGCCTGGCAGCACAGCATCGAGAAGATCCGCTGGGAGGAGGATTACCAGGTGACGCCTGCAGGCTTGGTCCTGGGCGAGGCGCGCGTGCGCGGTAATGGCGCAGGCATGGACATCCCGGACGATGCCCGCCTGCGTGATGGTGCCTGGCATTACCATCGGCAACTGCCACCCTTGCAACCCCTGCGCGCCGGACGCACGCCCGAGGCTGGCGATTACCAGGTGTGTGCCACTGGCCGATGCCAATGGTTGTCGGACTGGCTGGGACCACCGAAGCAGGACGTCGCCGCCGTGGACTTCTGGGCCTGCGAGCGACCTCAGTCGGACCCTCTGCGAGCTGCACAGCCCTGATGCCGGCCAGGCTGTGCAGCAGAACCGGCTTGCCATGTGTTCGCGTTCGATCGGGGGCGTTAGCGGCTCTCCTATGATCGCGACGTTCTGCTTCAGGGGCGATGGGTCAGAAGGTGCCGCGCAGGGTCAGCATGTAGTTGCGCGGCTCGCCATACCAGTTGTTGCGGTCGGTGGCGCCGATGGTCTGGTGGTACTTCTTGTCGAACAGGTTGTTGCCGTTCAGCGCCGCCCAGGTAGGGCCCAGCCGATACGAGCTTCAGTTGGACAATTGCCAGAATGGGTCTTGCTGCCAGTCGGGGGGAAAGCCCATCGCTCGCAGGTTGGTTTCTGGAAAGTCCGCCAGTAAATCATGCAATCGCCTATCCCAGCTGGTGTGTGGGCTGACCCGGCGCATCAACAGGTTGAGCATGCACAACACGGTAAACACCCGTGTGTGTTGCCCAGGCTCTTGCAGATGCTGCGGCCAGGGAAAGGTGACTGTCTTTGGCAGCTCAGGTCGAATGCCCAGCTCGCGGTTCCACAGCCGCGCATGGTGCGCGCAGATGTTGCGGATGGTGGTCAGGGTATGGAGCCAGGACTGCAGCAACGGGCCAGGTAGTTCCAGGCGGCGGGCAATGGCTTTCCTGTCTGCGTCTCGCGCCAGGCCTTTGAATAAGTGCGAGAGGTCCCCTAGGGTGATTTCTTCCATGGCGGCCCAAGCGGGCATCAGGCCTGGCGCGTCATAGGTCAGCGCATAGTGGCGGGCATAGCTTTCCTTGGCGCGTAGGTTTTTCAGCTGCTCTTTGCGTCCTGTGGATGCCTTAGAGGCATCGATGCGCCGACATTCGCGCTGATGATCCTGGCGTGCCTTGTCCTGCTTGCTGCGAATGCTGTCCAGCAGCTCCGGATGTCGATAGCTGCTTTGAAACAATTGGCGCTGGAGATACCAGTGAGCACCGTGGGTCGGTCCCATGTGGTTGCTGATTGCGGCGCGTGCGGCGACTTCGATGCGCTCGATGGCATCGATGACGAGCAGGCGCAAGCGTCGATCGAAGTCGTACAAACGGGTGAGGTCGCGTAGTCGGGTGCCGGCTTTGAAAGCGTGGTCAGCATCTTCCGGAATCTGGAAGGGGCGCATGTAGGGCGTCAGGCGAAAGAAGCTGACTGCTTCGAGAAAGCAATGCGCCTTGGCTTCATCCTGAATGCTCAAGCCCCGTTGTTTGAGCAGAGCCAGCTGCGCAGGAATGTCGATGGCAGGTTTTTGGAAGGGCTTCATGCAAAACGGCCAGGTAAAAAAAACCCGCTCAATTTGTGCATAGCTGCCGAGGCAACCATAGGCATGGCGGGTGTGTTGTGCGCAAGGGTATGCAGTGCTGCGCAGTTTTGCAAGGTAGTTTGGCACCGTGCTGATGAGAGGGGGAGGTGAAATCGGGGCAGCAAATCACTTACTCCCTCCCGTCAAGGCCCGCTGCGGGTTCTAGCCGCTGAGGGTGCATTGCACGGTGTGTAAGGATTTGCAAAAGAAATGTCACGTGATTGTACGGCGTGACTGAGGGCACGGCGGGGTGGTTTGCGCAAGCCGCACGAGCTGCCGGATTCGAATCGTACTTGGGCTGAACCACCGCGGTTGCGGCGTGGCTTTTCAGGTTCCGGGCTACATTTTGCTGCATCGCGCCCGTGCGTTATGTGCCAAGGCCCTATAGTCGTCGATGATGTCTTGCCTGCAATCATCCCCATAGTCTTCGTGAAAATCCCTTTGGAATGGCGCCGCGTGAATCACTGCGTATCTCTCATGCCACCCCCCGGGTTGGGTGATGAGCGTGTGAGGAAGAGCTGCATCGAATTGGTCGGCGGTGATATCCAGATTGTACCCTTCGAGTCTCAGCCAGATGTGCCGTTGCTCCCTATCTTCCTTCAACTCACCCGTTACCACGTCGATGGTAATGCCCTCGTGTCCCTCGCATAGAAACCACGCCAGCAGCAAACTCGCGAATTCACAGCAGTTCGTGGGGAACATGGAGAATAGGCCGAACGCAAACCATCGCGGAGGGGTTTGCCGGAACGCCTTTGAGAACGCCATAGCTGAATGCACAACGCCTTGCGCAAGGTTGGGGGAATTCGCCATCTGAGTCACATCTCGCAGCCAAAACAAAAAAGGCCCACCTTTCGGTGAGCCTCTTGAGTACTACGTATGGTGCGGCACCAGGAGTCGAACTTCATCTCAAGATATTGTTTTTATTGAGGTTTTTTTGCTTTATAGCGCAATTATATCCCTAAAAGTATCCCGGTGTGCTCGGTTAGTTACTGAGCGCTCGGGGATCTACTGCTAGTCTAGGGGAGTAACGCCTATCGCGATTTTCTTTTAGTGGACTGGGCTGCGTCGACCAGAATTTCAATCGTGGAAATTTAAGTATGGATAATAAATTCCCTCCACAGAGTGTTAATGTCGAAGCTCTGCTGCAGGAGCTGGAGCGGGACAAGAATACGTTAATTAAATTCGGCATGGATGTTATGGGTCCTTCTGGTAGCCCTATGTATCCATTAGACTGGATGGTCTTCGCCGCCATAAAACGAAGTATTAGTACTTCAAGTGCACTCGAATCAATGGTCCGTACATGGAATATGGTTTGTGCGCGCTCGCTGTTGCGGATGCATATAGACACGGCTCTACGATTCTCTGCCGCCTGGCTTGTACCCGATCCGCATGAATTTGCTCTCAATGTAATGAAAGGGACGCCAATCAACAAGATAAAGGCGAGAGATGGAAAACAAAAGCTATCAGATGCATTTCTCGTTGAGACTCATAAAGATGAGTATCCGTGGCTTCCCGATGTTTACAAAAACCTCTGTGGGTATGTGCATTTTTCAGGCTCGCACATGATCGATTCTATCTCTGGTATTGGAGATGAGGTTGGAACTATCGAGTTTGAGATTTCTGCGACTGATTTAAAATTTCCTGAGTTCAGTTGGGTTGAGGTGCTGGAATGCTTTAGGAAGTCAACCTCTATCCTGTCATGGTATTTACAGGGATATTCGAATACGAAAAAGCTAACTCCGGCGGAGCTGGAAGCGCTGCGTAAGGAGCGAAAATGACACTTAATTTAAGCAGGCAGAATTAACCTGAAAATTGTATCTTTCAGGGTTTGGTGCAGGTAGAGATATTCCTATAAAGGTGTAAGCGGGGCACAGCCGGATCATCTGAGTAGAGCCGGTTCTTGGTAGGTAGAAAGATTTTAGACAGCTGTTTAGGGTTGGTGCATGTAGCTTGGTCTCTGATTTGATCGGGAAATCGGGCTGCACTTTGTGCAGCCTGATTATGCTAGTCAAACCCTTGAGAAAGGAACCGCGTCTTTAATGTATGTATGGAAAAATTGACCTTTCGAAGGAGCTGCTTTGAATTGTTCATAAAGGTGCTCGCTCACGTTGTAATACTGGTAAACGGCTCCGCTTTTGAACTCAATTTCTAAGGTCTCACTCCCTGGGTCATAGCCGGCAGATATAATGTTTGACGAAGATACGGCATCACGGTTCATTTTCAGCCTTCCTCAGAATCGTCTTTTATTGGGGAACGGGTTATATCAAGCTTTTGGACAACTGCTGTAGTTTGCTGACTACGCCATGACGCAACCACTCGATCATATCCCTCTGCTGAGCGCCGCCTAGCCCAAGCGTGAGTCACCTTCGGATCATTGCTACGAGGTAAATGTTCTTGGCGAGGTAATGCAACTCGGCAGCGAATAGGAAGGCGTGCTGCTTCACCCGTGATAATTGCTTCTCCTGTTCTTAAGACTGGCAGCAAATCCATTAGACCGGCTAAATTATCTGGTAAGGTCCCCTTCACACGTGCTCGGTCTACAGGGTTAGACAGACGGAGCGCGATAATCGTGCCGCATTGCGATAGAACTGTTTCATCAACCTCTGCTGGGCGTTGAGAAACAACCATCGCTCCAACACCGTATTTTCGGCCTTCTTTAGCAATACGCTTTACTACTTCTGAAGCTACTGTTCCGGCGTCAGGACCCAAGTAGCGATGAGCCTCCTCCATTACTACTAGGAGAGGGCGCTCTACGCCGCCTTCTGATTTTTCCCGGCTCCAAAAAAGGGCTTCATAAACAATACGGAGAATAGAGCCGATAAGGCGTGTGAGGACAGTGCTTGGAACCCCGGATAAGTCTAATATCGTGATTTGTTTATCGTGGCCAAGCCAGCCCTTCAGCAATTGGTCGAGGTCATTCTTTACCGCGCCGGTGAGCTCTGGCTCCCAATCTCCTGGATGAAGTAAGAAGTCAAAGCGTCGATCTAGCAAGCGGGATCGAAGCAGATTCAGCGGTCTACGGATTCCCTTTGCCGCTGTATTGGTAAATGGACCCTTGGTACCCATAGCGTGAGGTTGATATTTTGGTGCTATCAGAGTATCTGCGGCGCCAGCCTCCTCTAAAGCAGGCTCATCACGATTCGCGCCGATGTAGGTAGTTGTTTCAAAATCGATCAACTCGTACCAGAGCTGCTTCAGACTGAATGGTACAGGGCTATCCACGGTCAATGTTCTTGAGTCGACGCCTGCTTTGGGATGCGCCCTAATCGCCTTTTCCTTTAACTCCGCAATTTTATCCGTAAATGCAATTTCATGGGCGTCGGAAAGCCCGCCGGTAACGAACTCCAGAAGCTCTCCAGCCTCTAAGGCCCAATAAGGAACGAACAGTGACTCTTGGCCTTGACTAGGTGTAGCACTAAAAACTGTCGCCACATCCTCAAGTGCTTTTGTGTATTCCCCATGGATGTCGAGCATGAGGATACGTGCACCTGGAGAACCCGCTACTTGATCTTTTCGAATTATTGACCTTAAAAGACTTGCAACTGTTGTGGATTTCCCTGCTCCTGTTGAACCAAGTATGGCAGAATGACGCGTTACTAGGGCGTCCAAAGATAGCCGCACCTCAATATTCTCAGCGCTAGCTAGGTGGCCTATAACAACTTGGTCATCGCCAACTGATCCGTATATTCTCCTCAAGTCGGCTTCGGTTACCAAATGTACAGAGTCATTTATGTTCGGGTGCTGGCTTAAGCCCCTTTCGAACTGCCCCCCAATGGTTTCACCGGCCAACTGGACCGTCATCCACCTCCCTGAATCGATGCCTGATGCAATAGACTGTACCGGTGCCGCAGTCGCGCCAACCTCAGAGACGATACCAAATAGGTCTTGGTAGCCTTGAGGGATTCTGACAAAGCTTCCTACTTGCCCTACCCGATATGTATGACCTCTGATGACAGCAAATCCTGAGTCTAGAGACTCTGCGAGCTTAACAGTAAGAGTAGCGCCAGATACGGCGCTGACGACACCTAGATAGGTAGGATCATTGCCACTCATCCATTAGAGTCCTCTGATTTGCCACTACTGAAGTCGGAGCTTTCAACTTCTTCTTTTGGGGCTTCTGGTTCGTCTCTTTTAAGAGACTGGACTACCAAGTCATTAGCCTGAGCTAATGCGCAAAAACGTGCAAATGCTGAAAAGTCTCCCAGCAAGAATAGATCAGGCTCTTTCGGCCAACGTGGTGCCCAAAAGCTTTCGCGTATACTTCCCCAGTTTTTTGGTAGTTCACCTGGACGCCATTTTCCAGGTACACCTCCTATCACAGCCCCGTCAGCTGCGTAGACACTAAGGTTTGGTCTGTCGCTTGCTAACTTAACAGCGGGTTCTTCATTTACGAGATTTTGGTACTGGAAAGCCAAAACTGCCGAGTTGGCGTTCATCGCCAAGCTTTCATCAAGAACTGCACATATATGAGCGTCCCTAAAGGAAAACCCTATTGTAAGTAACAAGGAGTCTGGGGTTAGTAAAAAGCGCTTAAGCCTTTCAAAAAGTGCTGAGTAGGGCTGTTTTTGCGTTAGGTCATACTTTAAGTGGTCTGGATAAACTAGCTCGGCTGCTTCCCTGCCATGTCCACGGACGACGGCTCCATCCTCCAATGCCCAACCTAGAGATCCATGCATTTTCCAAAGCTTTGCCCATCGTGGAGGCAAGTCATCACCAGCGACTGAAACCGGATCGAAAAACGGTTTGCCACCGCCTGAAAATCCGTCGAAGTAGGGGCTCCGAACTCTCTCAAATGCTTCCTCAAACAAAAAGTCGTAGTTTGTGGTGAATATTTCTACAGAGTTTGTGCGGACCGTTCCCGTTATCCAGGCGATCAAATCAGAGTAGGCATTCCGTTCTTTTGGTAAATAAACCCCTACGATTTTTGCAATATTCTTGCAAATATCTCTGCCGAGATCTTTATAGCCATTAGAGTCTAGTCCTTGAACTACAGTCTTTCCCAAGGCCTGTTCTAGCAAACGAATGTGGGAAAGAATAGATTCGATATTGGCATTGCTGCCTAGGCTTTCCTTTATCGAATTAACCGCCAATGTCTGCGTCTCTGTAAGCCCAGTGGTAGCTTGGGAAGTCAGCGCTTCAACACCCGGGATTAGCGACTTGCCTTTAGGGTCTATTTCATTCTTCTCATTAACACGAATCGCGAGGGGAGCTCCTGCGCCGACAAGAATCCCGATACGCTTTCTTCCCTGAGATAGCACTTGCCGTAGATCGGACATAAACCGGTCCGGATTGTGGAACGTTTCCATCGTTCTCCCCCCCCTGAGGATTTTTTACCGAGATCCTTCATTAGGACCTCAACGTTCTATACCAGCTTCCTGAAAGGCAGACTACCCGAGCCAGACAATCTCTGATGGATCGTCATTTCGAGGGTAGGTGCGTCGTCTCCCGCAGTGTGTAAGACACATTGGGTCGGTCGGTGTAGCTCGTGAACAAGAAAATTAGATCCTAGATCATAGGTTGAAAGCCCATGACTTTTCTAAACGATATGCGAGCAGCCGTACCGTCAGCAAGTAGTAGTACCGCGTCGCCTCACTGTGCTGGCTGAGGCGATAATTGAGGAACCAAGCCACATGCTTTCGCTTCCACCCCCAGGGTGTGTCTCGATTCCAGCGTTCTGATATTTCAGCTTGGATAGTTTTTGCCTGTCGTAGATGACGCTGCCGTGTCGCATGCGAGCCGGTCAGCACGCCAGCCAAGAACGTTTCCATATCGAATGGCTTGCTCATGCCATTCCCCCGATGTAGGCAGCGACCACATCGATCCGACCGTGCCCCAGCTCGTAGCTGATTTCTCTCCGGGTCACACGATCAAGGTTCCTATCTAACTGGTGACAATTGCCGCCATTGATTGGCGCGGGGCATCGGGTGATCTGCTCGTAGCGCTCACATGCGTACGCTGCTCGTAGCTCATGGAAGCCTTTGAGGTTGTGTGCATGCAGGATATCCCGCGCCGGGTGGATAACTTGTTGCAGAAGATCTAGGTAGTTTTCGTGTGCCGCAATCAGGTTGCGGCTGCCCGCAGACGACACCTGCTGTGCAAACTCAAGTGCACTTCGAACATGGTCATCCACCGCAATCCAACGGGGCGCCGAGGCGCCGGCGCGGCCGCCTTTGGTGCCATCCTGAATGTTAATCCTACCTAGATTGTTAGCCTCACGGCTTAACCGTGGCAGGTCAGCCAAGATGGCCTCACGCAAGCGCATGCCGGTGGCTCGCGCCAACAGAACGATTGCAGCGGCTCGTAGTTGATGTTGGTTGCAAAGCGCATCGACGATCTGCTTAACCTGTTCGCGGTCTTGGCCCTGCGGCACTGAATGTCGAACCCCGGTGCGCTGCATATCCAGCACCTTGCTCGGACTGGGCAATTTCACGCACTGATCACCGCGAAGCGCCGCCATGGTCCTGTTAACGCTGGATAGGCGGTTTTGTGCGGTGCTGACGGCGAGATCACCGCGCCTAACCGTGTCGCGCAGATACGCCGCGTAGTCGGCCAACACCTTTCGATCAATCTGCCGCGCATCATTGATACCGGGCCCCTGTTCGGAGCGGCACCATTTCACGAATGCCTGCCACCGATCACAGTGTGCCTTCACCGTGCCGTAGTGGCCGCCGCCGAACATGTCTTTCAGCGCTTGCGGACCTGCGTAGCTCAATTGCCTGCCGTAGCCGAAATTACGGCCATCGCGTTTACCCACCAATGCCATGTCGGTCACCTCATCGTCCGCTCTTCGATCCTCGCCCCACGTCATCCCGCCAAGAATGTTGAGTGTTATCAGGGATCAAGGCCCCTGCGACCTGTGGGGAATGTCCTCTTCGCGGGACTGGCGGCTCCTTACGTCCGGGAGCAAGGGCATCTCATGATCTGGCCTCCTGAACACCGTTACCGGTGGGCGGGTGGAGGCAGCACTGGCTGACGAGACCAGCGCCTGAAGATCCTGAGCCATGTGCAAGCAGCAATGCGATGACCGGGGCGTGCCTGACTGTCAGTCAGGTGCAGTCCATTCCTTGGTCTGCGGCACCGTCATCTACAGCGCTGTTGCTGGTGACATCGGCGTTTGTCACGCCGATTGTCACGAGGGGGAATGCCGCAAAGCCATGTGCGATCAGGGCTGCCCCAGTGGTAGAAGTGCCCGTCTCTTTTCAGGAAAAGAGACGGGCACAGGTTGGCGCAGTATTCGGCCAAGCGGATAGGTTGCTGCAGGGCAGCGAGGTACGGAGCATCTGGCGCACGAGCGCTTTATGTGTAAGAGCATCCATCACATGGGTAGTGACCGGGCGAGCTGCCGGATGCGAATCGCCCTTGGGGAGAACCACCGCCAGAGCGGCGTGACCTTTAAGGTTCGGGTCACCTGGGGTGCTGTCATCGACAGCGTTTGCAACTCCCGGTCTACGCCTGTGGACAATGTTCGTCAAGCAAAGCGATTTCAGGGATTTAGCGCCTGTGGATAAAACTATCCCCCAGTGGACATCAGTGGTTTTCCACAGACGTAAGCTGTGCCAGCAGTTTTTTTCTTAGGTATGGTCCTTTCAAACGGGGCGGCTTTGCAGCCCCGTTTGAAAGGACCCGCGCGGAGGAGCTTCATGCGGTGCTGTGGGTAACTTCACAGCTAGTTGAGGTGGTGGTGCGGCGGGTTACTCGGTCCTCTTGGCACTGCGAAGGCGCGTGACGTTCTCGCCCGTCTGCTTGGCAAACTCATGCGGCGTCACATGGTCCTCGCGGTTCGCCTCCAGAAACCGGCTCCACCAGGTCATTATCATCCGGCGCTCTTCGAGGAACTCGGCCTTGTGGGTATAAGCGGCCCGAACGTTGTTGCGTTCCTTGTGGCTCATCTGCCGCTCGATCGCTATCTCTGACCACAGCCCGGACTCGACCAGCGCACTGCACGCCATAGCCCGGAACCCATGACCGCAGATATCCACCTTGGTGTCGTAGCCCATCGTCCTGAGCGCGGCATTCACCGTGTTCTCGGACATCGGCTTCCACGGTTTGGCATCCCCCGCGAACACCAGCTCGAACTTGCCGGTGATCGCGTGGATCTGCTCAAGCAAGGCCACTGCCTGCGGCGATAAGGGTACAACGTGGATGTCCCCGGCCATCTTTGTACCCCTTGTGGAAAACGGCACACCATCCAGCGCCGGGCGGGTATCGGGGATTTCCCAGATGCCGCGCTTGAGGTCGAACTCGTTCCAGCGGGCGAAGCGCAGTTCACTGGAGCGCACGAACACGTGCAGCGATAGCATCACTGTGAGGCGCGTGAGCGGACGACCTTTGTAGCCGTCGATACGCGCCTGTAGCTCAGGCAACCGCGATAAGGGTAGTGCGGGTCGATGTGTAACCCGTGGCGTTTTGATCGAGCCATCGAGATCGTGAGCCGGGTTCGCCGTGATCAGTCGCAGCCGTTTGGCTTCGCGCATGATGCTTTGCAGGTAGTTCTTGATCCTGAGCGCCACGTCGATGGTGCCGCGCTTCGTCACAGCCTCCAGTGGCTGCATGAGGTCGTGGGTGTCCAACTCAACGATTGCCCTGGCACCTAACAAAGGGAATACGTGAGTCTTCAACCGGCTGAGCACAGTCTTGGCGTGGCCCGGCGCCCACTTCGGCACCATCCCGGCATACCAATCGAGCGCAACGCTTTCGAAGGTTCGGCCATTGATCACGGCTTGCACCTTGGCCTGCTGCTTGGACTGGATAGGGTCAATGCCGTTGGCGAGCTGCTGTTTGAGCTCGAAGCGCTTGTGGCGAGCGTCAGCCAGCCCGACCACCGGGTAATTGCCGAGCGAGGTCAGGCTCTCGCGACCATCGGGCTTCACGTACCTGAGCCGCCAGCCTTTGCGACCGTTGGGCTTCACGAGCAGGTAAAGGCCATCGCCGTCAAAAAGCTTGTACTCACGTTCGCGAGCCTTTGCAGTGCGGCAGGCGTTGTCGGTAAGGGGTGCCGTTGTGCGAGCCATAAGGGTACTTTCCAATGTCGAATTGGTAGGTATCCTTAAAAGTACCCTTATTAGCGCTGGCTACCCTCGGAATCCGACGGAACGCCAAAACGAAAAAACCCGCCAGAAGGCGGGTTTTTCGGGGGTTCCAGAGATTTTGAAAGCTTTCTATGGAACCTGGAATGGTGCCGGCACCAGGAGTCGAACCCGGGACCTACTGATTACAAGTCCAAAATTCTTGTCAATGTCTTCAGGTAAAATCTCATATATAGCTGATTTCATTGGATATTTATGGATATTTGGGTCAGATATCTGTTTTCTGTGTGGACACTTTGTGGACACTAAACGTTGCGTTTGTCTGCACAGCCCTTCAATTCTTTGCACAGAGTGCAATGCCCCCTCGCTTCCCGTAGCCCGCGCCGTGCCTAGCCCGCCCATGGGTTGCACCGCGCCTCACCTTTGCACTATTTCTCGACGCAGAGTCCGTCGGCGGGAGGGGGATAAGTGATTTTCCATCCCGATTTTTTTTGTCGCGCCGAATTTTCCCGCTCGGGTCGCCTCGGTTTCCTGCAGACGTGAAAAAGCCGCTCCAAGAGCGGCTTTCGTCGTCGCTGTGTCCCTTACACTGTGATGCCCAGGCGAGCCATGCGCCGACGCATCAACGCTGCCACCTGGGCCAACTCGTCATCAGTCAACGCAACCGAGTAGATCGCCACCGCCGAGATATCAACCTCACCCGCATAGCCGGTGGTGGCGCTACCAATACGGAACAGCGTGTCAGCAAGGACGCGCCCCCGATTGTTAACGCCGTTGAATACAGAATTCTTGGTGAAGTTCAAATTCTGGTTGAACTCACCAGACTTCGCCCGAAGCGCACGAATAGCCCAGTTGGTCGCGAAATCACTAGTGTCCGTCACAGGTGATGAAGTTTGCCCGCCAGCGGCATTATCACGGGTGGCGGCAGCCACCATTCGCGAGCTGACGGCATACACGCTTGCACCGTAGGAGTTACCCGTATAGCCCGGCGTTGCCGCTTTACCGATGTAGTTGCTGACCAACATCACACCATCGGCCGTATCGGTTGGCTCCTCAACAGCACGCCCCACAGTAATAATGGTCAACTCATCGGAGTCAGGCGCCTTGGTCTTGAGATAGTTAGTCAAACCCTTGAAGCGACCATGGGTCGGGTACGCCACCGGAGCACCGACCATTTCGGCATCAGCTTTGCCGATGGCGCGGTTGAAGGTGAAGCGCGAAGCATCGGTGTCAAAGGTGAACCAGGCCTCCAGACCGCGAGTGACCGGTGGGATAACCTTGGCGAACCAAGGGGCGGAGGTGCCGTGAGCTACGAGTTTAAGGCCCATACGATGATTCCTTGCGAGTGTGTCAGAAAAGGTTCAGGGCGGCAGCCGCGATGAACGGCGCCATTGCTTGATAGAGGGCTACCCGGCTTGCCCCGATAGGGTGAACTGGATCCGCCCAGTCGCCGGCCAGGAAGCCGTCTTCTGCTGCAGATCCAGAGGGCAACGAGTAGCCCGCTTCCGGGTTGGTCATTGCCCACAGCGGGGCGACGATGGTCTTACTGTCGGCGCGATCGGCCGCGGCCTTTCGCATGGCCCGGATTGCCTTGGCGTAACGGGTGCCCCACAGATCATTGCGCTTCGTGTTGAGCGCTGTGCCCGGTATGGTCCGCACGATCCTGGCGGTCGGCCAGGCCTTTCGGATTTGGTTGGTCATGATCAGGTCGTTGTTGTACACGTGGTCGAAGATGGTCGCCTCGGACCGGTCGCGTACGTCATTGGTGCCCAGGGCGCAGATGACCACGTCTGGCGTAGCCAGGCCGAATCGGGACTGGTAGAAGGCCGGGTCGAAGATCCGGCCGTTGCGCACCAGGTCTGCAGGATCCTCTGCAGTGGCGGCGCGTAGGAATGGGTTGATGGGAGCCTGCTGGCTCTTCGTCATCGCCAGGTAGGCTGCCTCGTTTCCGGGCGCGATGATGCTCACGCGGTCGGTGATGGCGTTGGTGAAGTCGCCGGTTTCCCAGCCCTCACGGCATTCGCCGAGCTCTCCGGTGGTCGCACCGGCGCTGGCCGGGTCGGCGGATCCTCGCAGTGTCCCGATGAATGTGGCGTTGATACCCACGTCTGCTAGGTATTGCTTGAGCAGGTAGCCACCCTGGCGATTACCGATGCTGTCGCCGATGAACAGGATGGTGCACTCCACGGGAGGCGACTGCACCGGCACGTTCAGCAACTGCAGCGGCATGAAGCGGCGATGGGCGGCCTGTGTTGCCTGACGCAGGTTTAGGACAGCATCAGGACCGAACGTCGATGCGTTCACCGGCAGCGGGTTACCGGTGGCGGTGATCGGCTTCGTGGTGCTGGCCAGGGTCGCGATGACCTCACCGGCCTGTTCCCGGTTCGGGAGCAGGCACTGCGGATAGATGTAAGAGTCAACCCCCTCCATCGTTGCGATGGTCGGGGCGAACAGCAGTCCGTCGTCGAAAGGCGATGGGGGAGCGTCGCTAACGACCGTCGCTGTCGCGCTCAGGTCCTGCAGTACGCAATTGTCTTCGTCCACCACGAAGATGCCCGGTTGCATCGTCGGGTGAATCTCCAGGCCGCCCAGCAGAATCCTCTGATCGTCGGCATAGAGCACTGCAGCCCCCTCATCGTCGCTGATGAGCGTAGTAGCGTCTTCCGACCGAATGTTGAAGCCTGGGGTCTCCAGGCGCTGCTTGGTGAGGTACGCGAGCCGGGAGGATTCCTCGTCGCAGATCTCCAGGATCGAGGCCTCTACCATGTCGTTGGGAGTGGTCTGGACCAAACCACGTACAGCCTCTACCGCCAAGGCCGAGGGGTAGCGGGTCTGTTCCACAGCGATGCCGCCTTGGTTGAGGTAGAGCACCAGGTAGTCATTGTCTGCGGCCGCAAGCACCTGGAAGGGTTTACCATCCGCCGTTGCGGCCAGGCCGGCTTCGACACTGGGGAAGATGCCAGCGGACAGCTGGGCTGCATCACGAGCGATCTCGGCACGCTCAGCGGCTGAGGTCGCTGCGGCTGCGGTGTCCTCCACGTCATTACACTGGACGCGGATCCGATAGTCTCGGGCGCCCTTCAAAATGCGCAGGTCATACAGCCCATTCGGGGCCGCGAACTGAATCAGCCCGGCTACATCCGAGCTGAACGGGTTGGTCAGCGGCAGGCCGCTGGCACATACCAGGCCGGTGGCGAGCGACTCGGTGCCTCGCTGGTACAGGTAGCAGGTGGCCTCTGCGAGCAGGTTGCCCTCATCGTCCTGGGCGAAAAAGTTCTTGAGTTCCAATTCAGGCTCCTGTGATGGGCTTCAACTGCCCGGAAAGTGTTTCGCCGTTCGCGGCATGTCCGGCGAACGCGCCGGCGTTGGATGGGACGGGGCTCGGCCCGTGGGTGTGGCTGGCCAGGTCGGTGTTCATCAGCACCACCAGGTCGATCAGGTCGCACAGCACCTGCAGGACGTTCACGCTTTCCGAACCGAGCCAGGTGGTGGCCGCGATGCTGCGGCGGGCGCCCTGGACGCGCTCGAGGAGCTGGCCGCCCACGGCCAGGTTCAGCTTCTGGCCCACCAGTTGGTTCAGGTCGCGGCCGGTCGACAGGCCCAGGTCATCGATGGCGGCCAGGGTTGCCGCGCCGCCGGACAGCAGCTTGAGGGCGCCCAGGGCCTCGAGCGTCTTGATGCCGCCGACGGACTCGATGGCGTGGTCATCCACGGTGCGGCTATCGCTCTGGTACTGCTCGGTGTTGCTCAGGCTTTCCACCAGGCGCTCGGTGGACTTGTCGCGGATCCGGCCGTCGGTCTGGCGCAGCCAGCTGCCATCTGCCTCCACGCGCTGCTGGCAGGCCTCGCTGTGCTGCCAGACCTGTTCACCCAGCGGCACCTTGGGCAGCGACAGGCCATGCGGCAGCACGCACTGGATGAAGGGCTTGTGCGGCAGGCCATGGGCGAAGGACACGACCACGGCGGTGCCCTCCTCGGGCAGGCCGAAGAAGCCTTTCTCGTCACCACCGGTCGGTACCGGTACCGGAACGCCGGCCAGCACCGGCAGCGTCTCGTCGGGTTCGCCATGCTCGTCCAGGACCTGCAGGTCGACCGCGAACCGAGGCCGGAAGTCGTCGCAGATACTCGCCCCCGCCGGGGCATCGGCGATGCCGACGACCCGAGCGAAGCGCGGCAGGTGGTAGCCCCCGGTCAGTTCGGGGAACAGGCGCTCTACGCAGCGCCGGATTGCGTCTTCCATTTGATCGCCATTTGCGTGCCGACGAGGGCCACGGACGTGACCCGCTCGCCTTGGTTGATGGTTGCACCAGGACGCAGCCCAGGAAGGGCCGCGACGACGGCGCTCTGGTTGCCCTGGTAGTCGTTGAACAGCTCAGCCGGCAGCTGCAGGGGCGCACGGGAGCCGAAGAAACTGTGCGCCCAACTGCCCACGAACACCTCGCCATCACCCTGCTGCTGCCAGATGAAGTCGGGGATGGCGAACACCCGGGCCAGGCTGTCCATGGCCTGGATGCCCGAGGCGAGGCTGTAGAAGAACGGTGCCTTGGTCGATGCGTAGGCCTGTTCCGGGACGCGGAAGCGCAGGCCGGTCTTGTCACTGATCTCGCCCAGGACCGTGCGCAGGTCGGCGTGGCGCAGGTTCAGCGGCAGCGGGTGGGCCAGGATCGCAGCGAGCTCGCGGCAGTACAGGACCTGCTCCACGCCGTTCACGGCGGTGCTGCGCTCGACGTAGCCGATGAAGTGGCGCTGCAGTTGGGCGTCGTTGTAGCCGATGTCCAGGGTTACCAGGCCGCTCACCGGCCCCGGGGCCTTGATGGTGAACTGGGCACGGCCAGGCGTGACGAGATCCAGGCGGACATCATCCTTGACCACGGTCTGCTCGACGCCGGCGATCCGAAGGACCTTGTGTAGCTTCATGCTCACGCCTTGCCCCCCAGGAAGTCGTCCAGCCGCTTCAGGGTCGCCTCGAAGCCGGTCAGCTCCTGGGCGGCGCTACCAGCGCCGTCGGTACCGCCCGCTCCACTGACCGCCTGCCCCGGGGCACTCTGGGTGCCCACGGCGTTGCTGGCGCGGCGTTTCTCCACGCGCTCGGGGTTCGACAGCTTCTCGGTCAGGGTGAACTGGATCCGCCAGGCCTTCAGGAAGTCGTCCTCGCGGGCGTTCACGCCGTCGGAGAACTGCACCTGGCGCATGCCGAACGCCGCCGCCGTATCGTTCACGATGCGATAGGTCTTGAGCTGGCCACCGCTGGCCGTCGCCTCGGCCAGGCGCATGAGCGTGCGCAGGTCCGCCGCATCAGCGAAGCGAATCAGCAGGGTGACCGTCAGGGTCTTGGGCTTGAAGCCCTTGTGCGCGGTGTCGGTGTTGCTGGTCTGCCCCGACATGTCCTCGCTCTCAATGCGCAGGTTGCCGGTGACCTTGAGGTTCTTTCCGCGGATCTTCTCGCCGTCCAGGAGCAAGGTCATAGGCCCACCAGCTCCCTGACGAAGCTCAGGCCTTTGAGCGAGCCCACCAGCATGACGCCGGCGGACAGCGGCCACTCATGGCCCGGGGCGTCGCCGGCCAGCAGCTCGCGGCGCAGGTCTGCGACGTTCCCGGGCCCGATCAGACGGGCGCTCATCGTCGTTTCAGGCGCGGCCGAGTCGAACTGTGCCTTGAGGTCGGCGAGGACCTGGTCCTGGACCTGGCTGCGCTCAGCCTTGCGGATGGCCAGGGCCTTGAGGTCCGCCATAGGCGAGCTGTCGGCGAAGCTCTCCAGAGCGGCCAGTTGGCCCTGCATGGCCTGGCTTGCCGCCCGGGTGATGGTGGCGCGCTCGAGGGGCACGCGCCCCCAGCGTGGCAGCGTGCCGGCGTTGGGCAGCTCCCACTTGGAGGTTTCCAGCTCGAACAGCCGGCCCGCCCGGTTCTGTGCGCGCTGCAGGTCTGGCAGGGGCAGCACGGCGTTGAATCGCCCCAAGGTCGCGGCAAAGTGGTCGTAGCGGGTGCCGACGAACAGTACCACCAGGGCGTACTGCTGGCCCCCGGGGCGGTTCAGGTCGCTGATGTCCTCGAGCTTGGCCCCCAGGTGCTTGAGCAGATTCGGGGCCGACAGGTAGCGCTGCAGGCCACGCCCTTGGCCAACCCCACTTTGGAACGGGGTCACGACCAGGCAGGCCGGCGCCTCGCCCAGGGCCTCGGCCAGCGCGCTGCGCCCTACGGCAACCACCTGGGCGGCGGCCGCGCCGACCGGACCGGGCTCGGTGGTGGCCAAGCCGTCCAGGGCGGCCAGGCGTGCGCCGGTGCTGGCCAGCTCGCTGCCGGCCAGCGTCTTGGCCTCCTCGAGGTCGGCGAGCCAGCTGGTGGACTGGGCCGGCCAGCGCATGGTGACGGGGGTCCAGGTCATACCGGGTCGGCCTCCCAGGTCACCGCCTCGAGGCCAGCCAGGTCCTTCGCTTCCCGCGCCGCCTGCAGGCGCTGTTTCAGGTCGTAGGCCTTCTGCAGCAGCTGCAGCTTGAACCGGGTGAACTCGTCGGCCACCTGGCGCAGCTGGGCGGCCGTGTGCGGCCGGAAGGCCTTCACGCCGGCCAGGTCGCTGCAGGCGTAGGGCAGGTCGACGCCCAAGGTGGCAGCGCCGCTCAGGTTCAACTGGTCATCTAGGGTGCTGCTGTAGCAGTAGCGATCGCCCAGAGCCTGCGACCAGAAGCCCCCTGTAATCTCCCGGGCACAAGCGTTGTCGATAACGACAACCTGCTCTTGGTAGCGCTGCTCAACGGCCGCCGGCACGTCATCGATCCACTCGCCGTCCCTCCAGATCTGGCCGGGGCCGGGCTGCTCCAGGGTGTATCCCGCCGGCAACTGCCCATGGCGGTCGATCGATATCGGCTCGCGAGTCTGGATGTTGTAGGCCGTCAGCCCCAGATAGGAGTCAATCAACTTCCAGCGCTGGCCGTCCCAGTGTGCGGCCTTGTGCTCCGGAATTTCCGGCGGAGCCACCTCGACGCAGCCGCCAGGGATCAACCAGACGCCCTCCTCGAGTGGCGACGGGTCAGCAGTGGTCGGCCCGGTATAGATGCCGAGGTGATCGGTTTGATAGACGATCTTGGTGTCCATTTCGGGTCCTCAGTACTTCACGCAGGCCAGAAAGGCCATGTTCCGCGGCCGCGTCTCGCTGCCGCCGGTGGCATTGACGGTGATCGGGTGGGTATGAGCGCCGGCGGCGAGCACGGTGATGTTGTGGGCGTGCTCGCCGTCTGCTGTAGTGGTCGAGTAGTTGTTGACGCGGGTGGTCATGTCATCACCTGAGCTCAACAGCTCCCCGGTCGGGTCTTTGATGCCCACCTCTTGGCCTTCCTTTACGGCGTGGGTGTGGCGACCTTGCACGTCGCTATTGGCGGCATGGACGTGGTTGCCGGCACTGCCGGAACTGGCCGTATGGATGTGCGAGCGGATCTCGTCGGCCTGAACGCTGCCCAGGGCGCGGCCTGGATCGACTCCCCGGCCATCGTCCAGGAAGCGCGGGAACAAGCCCCGAACATCCGGCAGGTTGAACGTCGTGACCCCATCGCCAGCGCCGTGACGGGTGCCATACCGGGCGAACAAGGCCGCATACACCGTGCGCGACACTGCCGCGCCGTTGGCTCTCAGCCAACCCGGTGGAGGCGATGGCAGATCGAACATCCCGATCATGCCCACCATGGTGTCCTCCATGGCCTTGAGTGCCGCCTTGAGCGCCTTGGTGGTGGCCAGGATCTCGCTGCTGTCGCTATTCGGGTCGTCGCTCTTGGCGTTCGGCAGGTTGCCAAGCTCCACGTCCTCCTTGGTCGTGGCCCGCGCACGCAGGTGCTCGTAGTCACCCACTTTCGCGGCGAAGTGGTCGACCAGGGCGGTGGTGACGGGCTGCACTGTGCGCTGGTCGGTGATCGCGCCGCTGGCCGACACGCTGGCCAGCTCAACCAGGTAATGCTGGTTACCGGTACCGTCTAGGTAATCGACTTTGTTGGCACCGAAGACCACGACCCACTGGGCGGTCACGTCGTTGCTCTGGCGGCGCAGGGTCACGTCGAGCCAGGCCTGGGCCGGCAGCGCTGGCAGCTGGACGTGCACCGGCTCCTCGAGCGCGATGCGCACGCCTTCGACGTAGGCGATTCCGGCCTTGAGCTGGTACAGCCCGAAACTGTTGCGCTCCAGCTGCAGGCCGCTATCCCAGAAGCACGCCCGGCCATAAACATCGCGGTTGCTCAGCCGCTCGCGCCGATCGATGCCAGCCAGGCGCACGGTGAAGTCGTGCTGCCAGGTGCTCGCGTCGACCGTGATGCCAGTGATTTCCTGGGCGCCGTCGTACTCCACCAGGAAGTTCCGGGTCAGGTTGTTGCCGATCTGCAGCGGCGGGATGTTCTTGCGCTTTTGCTGCAGGGGCACGTAGGCCACGGCCAGCAGCACGTTCTCCTCGGTCTCCAGGCCGATCCAGTTGAAGTCCCAGTCGCCCACGCTGGAGTCGACCACCACGCTGTAAATGACCTGGTCGGGGTTCACATAGCCGGCACGGTCCACAGACGTGGTGTAAACCACCTGGCCGGCCGGCGGCTTGCCGGCCGCGCGGTCGATCGGCGCTGCCGGGTCGAGCCCGGGCACGTTCGCGAACACGAAACGGACCACGTTCAGGACCTGCTTGGCGGCTTGCTTCTGCGCAATCAGCGACTGGCCAGCGAGGGTAATGCTTGCTCCCATGGGGGCTCCTACTGGGGGTTCTCTGGAGGCACGACGGCCAATTCGTTGATCACGACCAGACGGCTCGCGCCTTCGTCCCAAGCGGCGTGCAGCGTTTCCTGGTCGTCATGAAAGTGGGCGATCCGCATGCCCAGGGTGACCGGCGTGATCGTGGCGAACTCGTAGCGGCGGCAGGTGCGGCCGTACTGCTGCATCAGCACGCGCAACAGCACAGGGTTGGCGCTCAGCTGGCCGTCGGTGAGGTACAGGCGCACCACGTCCCAGTCCACGCTGTCGAAGCGCTCCTCGATCTCGACGTAGCCGACGCCCAGGCGCTGGAAGATCCGCACCGTGCCGGCGGTACTGCCGGCGTCCACGGCGTTGATGAAGGCGTACTTGACCCTTTTCCGGTACAAGCTCTCGGGCTCGCCCTGGAAACGCTGGATATCGCGCTGCCAGGCCAGCAGATCGAGCACGGTCAGGTGGCAGGTCTCAGCGTCCAGCTGCAGCAGCGGCCAGTTCATCCAGGTCTCGACCCGGTTCCACCAGGCCTGCGCGGCGTCGCGCAGCTTGGAAAGCTCGACGCCCTCGAGCCAGAACGGGAGTTTCAGCTTAAGCACCGAGCACCACCTGGACCGCCTCGAGGCGCGGGATAGTCAGCTGCGAGACGATGTCGTCGTTGTCGAACTGCAGGGACTCGATGCCGGCGAAGGTCTCGTGCAGCTCCTCGCCCAGGCGGCTAAAGGAAAAGCGCGACTGGGGGTAGGTCAGGGTCGGCTGGTAGTCGCTGGCCGTGCTCTCACGGAATGCGGCGCGGATGAACAGCTCGATATCGTTCAGCAGCGCATCCTGGTGCTCTGCGCCGACCTGGGCACGTGGCCAGACGGTGACGCGCACGGTGTGCAGGGTTGCCGGCATCTCCATGACCAGCAGGTCGTCACCATGACCATGGTTGCCCTGGTCACGGATATAGGTGTTGATCGTCTCCAGGTAGCTGCTGGCCGGCGACCCTGCCTCGAACAGCACGTAGGCATTGGCGCTGCCTGGTCCTCGAGGAGCGCCATGCTCGAAGTAGACGCCATCCGGCTCGACGCCGGGGAAGGCCGCGATCATGGCCCGGTACACGGCGTCGGTGTGCCACTGGTTGACCGCGCTGAACTGGTTGCGGGTGCGCATGCGCAGGTCGTCGTCGTGCTCCTGGTCCGCCCCGGGTACGGTCAGCCAGCCGTCGGCGTTGACGACCTGGACAATGCCCGGGATCGGCTCGGGCAGGATCGAGTAGTAACCCGGTGCAAGGTTGAAGCCGCTGCCAGCCTCGCTGGCCTCGACCGGGACCAGGACCTGGGCGTCGCCGTCTTGGAACACGGTGGCTGCCGTTGTCACCAGGACGTAGACGTTGCCGTTGATGGCCACCGACTGCACGCGCACGCCTGCAGGGATCTCCAGCGTGCCGGCGACCGCGCTGCGGGTGAACAGCAGCTGGCCCTGGGCCTTGGTCGACGGCTTGCGGGTGACGTTCACCGCCCAGGCCAGCATGTCGAGCCAGGCCCCGGTGGCCGTCTTGACGAAGAAGTTCGGCAGCACGGTCGCGGTGATGAACTCGAGCAGCCACATCACCGGCTTGGTTACCAGGGCGGTCACCAGGCGCCAGAACGGCGACCAGGCGCTGGTGTTGCTCAGTTTGCTGCCCTGGGCGGCCACCTCTTTCTCCCAGGCCTGGCGCAGGCCTGCCTCGGTCGTCGGGACGCCGGCGTCCTGCAGGGCTTTCTTGAAGTCGACGTCACTCACAGCAGTACCTCGGTGGTTCCAAATGCAACGGTGGTGGCGGTGACCAGGTACTGGCCGCTACCGGTTTCGGTGATCTGCACGGTGCCCGGTACCAGGCGCTCGTCGTTCTCCACCAGGAGCTCCAGCTGCTGGATGCAGTCGGCCTGGCGGAAGCGGTCACGCTCGGCCATCAGCGTCACCAGCAGCCCGCTTTCGCGGATCATGTGAGCGATGTCCTGGGCGATGCTGGCCCGGTCGTCCAGCAGCTCGGGCTGGGCGGACGGGTCCAGGGTCAGGTCGTTGTTGGTGATCAGGAGATCGATGTAGAGACTCATCAGCCGGCCGCCATCGCCATCATGTTTTCCAGCTCGAGCGGGCTCATCGGCTTGCTGGTGTTGATGTTCACCGTGTCGATGTGGTTGCCCCGGTTCTGGGTCTGGTTGTTCTGGATGCTGGTCATCAGCCCGCCAGCGGGCACGGCTTCGGCCTTGGTCGGGCTCAGGCTGCCCACGGGCTTGTAGTTGGCATCAGCGTTGAGGCTGGGCAGGTTGGGCATGCTGCCCAGGCTGGCGTCGATCTCGACGCCCGGGATCTTGTTCAGCAGGGAGATCAGGCCTTCGATCGCTGCCTTGAAGATCGACACGATGCCGTCCCACGCGGCGCTGGCCATGCCTGTCCAGCCGCCCATGCTGTCGAACCAGGCACCCAGGGCCTGCAGCTGCTCGAGGACGAACTGGAACGCGGCGGTATCCATCAGGACGCCGGTCCACTGCTCCCAGTAGGCGATGGCCGCCACGATCACTGCGACCAGGGCCAGTACGCCGATCACCACCAGGGTCGCAGGGTTGGCCATCAGCGCGGCGTTGACGAGCCAGATCGCCCCCTGCCAGATCAGCATCGAGGCCTTGGCCAGGCCCATCGCTGCGATCATGCCCAGGATCCGGGCAATGAACAGCCCGCCCTGGATGGTGTGGGCGATGAACATGCCGATGGACTTCCAGCCGGTCCAGGTCAGCACGGTCCAGACCACGTTGAGGCCGAGCATGGCCATCTTGCTCAGCCCGACCAGCATGGTCAGCGCGCTGATCGCAGCGGTGATGCCCAGGACGGCCAAGGTGGCGATGCCGATCACGCGGGTGATGTTCGGGAACAGCTGGGTCCAGCGGACCATGGCCTTGCCGATCGCGACCAGGCGATCCATCAGCGGCTGCAGGAGCGGGATCAGGGTCTGGCCAAAGGCGATGCGCAGGGCCTGAACAGCGGCGCCGAACTGCTGCCACGGGTCTACCATGGCCTGGGCCATCTGCTCGGCCTGCTCGAGGCCGCGGACCTTGCCGAGCTGGTCAATGCCGTTGCGCAGGCGGTCGGTGTCCTGGGCCAGGGCGCCGATCACCTGGGCGCCTTCGCCGCCGAAGGCCTCGACCAGCTTGGCGTTGGCAGCGGCGTTGCGCAGGTCGCCGAACTTGCCCTGCAGCTTGCCCAGGATGTCCAGCATCGGCAGGACCTTGCCGTTGGTGTCGGTGAACTTGATCCCCAGCTTGTCCGAGGCGTTGCCGATGTTCTCGAAGAAGGCCTTGTAGCGGCCGCCGGCGTCGCCGCCTTCCATGGTGCTGGACAGGCTGCCGATCACCGCCATCTGCTCGGCCAGGTCGATACCGGATGCCGTAGCGATCGCCCCGGCCTCCTTGAAGCCCTCCTTCATCTGCTCGCCACTGGTGCGGAACAGCTGTACGGCCAGGGCGGTCTGGCCGCCCAGCTTCTCGACCCACTGGCTCTTGCCCATGGCGTCGGCCTGCTGCTTCTGCAGGTTGTAGAGGGTGCCGACGTACTCGCCCATCACGTCCTGGTCGGACTTGGTGGCCTTGGCCAGCACGGCGCTGGTGTTGGTAAAGGTGGCCAGTTGCTCGCCAGCCAGGCCCTTGATGGCGCCCTCGATCTTGTAGGCCGAGGCGACGAAGGCTTCCGCGTTCTCGCCGTAGGCCACCGAAAAGTCCAGGGCCTTAGCGTTGAGCGCATCCAGGGCATCCTCGGCCACGCCGAGCGAACGGACATCGCCCAGGGCGCGGTTCACCTCCAGCGCCGGTGCCATCGACGCCTCGATGCCGGTCAGGGCGCCCCAGACGCCGACGAAACCGGTACCGATCTGCTTGATGTTGGTCTCACCCTGGGAGGCCAGATTGTCGAAGCCCTTGGTCACCTTGGCCAAGGGCGCCGAGACCTTGTCGGTCAGGCTCAGGATGAAGTCCAGGCGGCTGGATGCGCTCGCGCTCATGGGTCAATTACCGTTGAAAGCTCGTGATATGCCGTTGGCTATGGCGATCTCCATTCGCCGCCAGTGCTCGTCCTCCAGCCATTTGGCTGTGCCCAGGGTCTCGGGCGATCGATCGGCACCAGGTAGCCAGCGATCGGCAAGGGCCAGCAGTTGGCCCAGGCCGTCGTCGGTCAGGCGCTCAGCGTGGCCGAGCGCTTTTTTACGGTGACTTCAATGGTCGGGGAGTACTCCTCCATCAGCGCGCCGGCGATCTGGATGGCCGCGACCGGGTTGGCCAGCAGAGGCTTGAGGCGCGCTTTCTGCTCCTGGTTGACGGCGGTCATCAGCAGGTTGTGGGAGGGCGCGACCTTGTTGGACTGGGTCATGCTGTTGATGTACTTGGTCATCAGGGCCGGGTCGACGGTGAAGTCGAACTCCTGGTCGCCGACTTCCAGGGTGATCTCGGTGCGTTCGGTCATTGTGCTGCTCCAGGTGTAGTGGGTTGGGTAGGGCAAAAGCTGTCGATGTGGTCCTGCAGCCCCAGGATCATTCGCTCGCTGAGGGCGAGTTGATCGAGGAGGGTGAAATAATCCGGTCGAGCGTTTGGCGAGAGTTCGGCGGCGGCTCCATCAACCATGCCGGCGGTGCCGGTACCGGCGGACACTGAGGCGACGGGGCAGCTGGCTTGGATGAGCAGCCGCTGATCGCCAGTACCGACAGAAAGGCGCAGATCCTGGTTGGTCTTGAGGGCATTCCTCAGCTCCTGAGTGTGTTTGGCGTCATTCGCTGCAGCGGTTGCCAGGCGCTCGGCGCTGATCCTGGCGGCCTCGCGCAGGCCAGATGCTTCTTCCCTTGCGGTGTCGCGCTCCGATCGGGCGGTGTCGCGTTGCTGCAGTACCTGGTCGAACAGGAACCAGGTCCCGCCGGCGAACAGCAGGGCACCGAGCAGTTGGATGATCACGAGGCGCATAACTTCGCTTCGTCCAGCTGGCGAGCGTGCAGACCGCGCACGAACACCTTGTTGCCCTTGGCGTCGGTGACGTACGCCCACACGGGGCGGCCATCCGCGCCCCAGGCGAGCGCCTGGCAGCCTTCGGCGACACGGCCGGCGTTGATGAGCACCAGGGCGCGGCTCGCGCAGGTGGACGGCGTTCCAAAGTGGTGGCCGTGGCTGCTCAGCGCGTCGAAGGTGTTCTGGCTGATCTTGTCGTTGGTCAGGCAATCGGCCAGGGCCAACTGGCCCTTCTCGACCACCATCTGCTCAACCTCGGCGCAGCGCTCCGGCGACCAGTAATCACCGACGACAACCGGGTAAGGACTGGTGTGATGGGTGATGCCCTTGCACACGGTCGGCAGGCCCCGGGCCAGCTTGTCGGCGTAGACGACGTTCTGCCCTTCGCCCTCCCACTTGCCCAGGAATGCCATCAGGGTGCTGCTGCCCAGCACCAGGGCGATCGATCCCGTCAGGATCTTGTTGCGCAGGCTCATCGTTTGCCCTTCCAGTCGCGCACCATTTGACGGTACTTGGGGACCAACAGAAGGATCTGCAGCACCATGTAGAGGGCGGTCAGCATGTAGGCGACCGCCGACCAATCGACGGCGCCGATTGCACCAGTAGCAGCCACGCCGATCGCGGGCGAGGCCTTGGCCAACGCAATAGCGGTGTCCTGGGCGGCCTGGTTCGCGCTCATCGCTGAACACCTTTCTCGAAAATGGATTGGCAGGGGACGCAACGGGTCATGCCGCCGAGTTCGCGGCGCGCCTCGGGGATCTCGTCGTCACAGTCTTCGCAATGAGTGAGGCTCGGACCGGCCGATCGCGCCCGGGCCTTGGCCAGGGCGGCGTCGATCGCCTGGTCACGCTGACGCTGCTCCACGTCCTGGGCACGGTCGAACGGGCAGACCATCAGCGCAGGCCCTCGATCTCGGCGGCGGCCAGGTACGGCACACCGTTGATGCGGATGAAGTCCGGACTGGTGACATCGAACGGCACCTTGTGCTTGTGCTTCTCGCCGCCCTTCGAATCGATGTTGAGCAGGCTGGAGATCTTGGGCTTGCAGCCGAACGCCTCGACGCGGAGCTCGTCCGTCGGGGTCTTGGCGTAGAACAGCGAGTCGAAAGGCTCCAGCTGACGGAAGCTACCGGCAGCGCGGGCCGCGTCGATCAGCAGGTTGAAGTTGGCACTGTCCAGCTCCAGTTCGCCGCTCGCGGCCACGTCGCCTTCGACGTAGCCATCCGGCACGCCGCCAGTCTGGGCCACAGCGCTGTTGTCGGTAATGTCGAGGGTGACGGTTTCAACGTGGATCTGCAGGTCGCCCACGGTGATGTCGAAGTTTTTGCCGCCGATCTTGGCCATGCGTTACTCCTCGTCGTCCTGGCTCAGGTCCAGGGCGATGTTTGCGGTCAGGGTTTTCGGGCAGTTGAGGGGGCGCAGCTTCAGGTACGCCTCTACGGCGGTCTTGCTGGTCCAGACCAGGGTGATCGCATCGTCTGCCGGCGACTCGATATCGCCCGGGAACTGGGTGCCGGCGAAGACAACGGACTTGGCCATGTCACGCAGCGGCCGCATGAGCGCGGTCTTGTTCGCCGCCATCGAAGTCGGGGAGCTGTTCAGCTTCCGATCGGCCACACGCTGGATCAGCAGGATCCGCACGCGGCGGGCCGCCTTGTCGACGATGCGCAGGTACTCGACCACCTGGTAGTCGCTGCCCGGGGCATCGAGCATGTTGCCGTCGCCCCAGAAGGTGCCGGGGTAGTCGGGATAGGTCTGCGGTACCGACAGGCGAGCCTTGTCCAGCTCGGCCAGCACAGCCGATGGCAGAGGGACCCCATCCTTGTCCACCGGCACCTCGCCGAGGCCGACCACTGCGCCGGTGGCCACACGCATCGGGCTGTCGGCGATGCTCACGTCCGCCCGGGCCAGGCGTCCGGCGAGCACGCCCTGGTTGTTGCCGTGCAACTGCGGCACGCACAGCACACGCGGCGCCGCCACATTGGCGACCAAGGCCTTGGCAGTGGAAAGGTAGGTCGACCAGTCCTGGCCCGCGATGATGCCGTCGATCGCGGCCATGATGAAAATGCGACGGCCGTACTGGGCACTGATTTCCAGGGCCTTGGCGTGCATGGCATCGAAAACGGCCTTGTCAGTGACCGGCACGGTGACCACCACGGCTTCGACCGACACATTGTCCTGCTGGGCCTTGTCCAGGGCCTCGGTCCAGTCGCCGCCGGCGGCGATCGGTGCGGCCATGCACGCCCATTTGTCGCCGCCGTTCTGGCGAGCGGCCAGGACCTGGGTCTTCAAGTCCGAGGCAGCGGTCCCGAGCTCCTGGTCGAGGTCGCTCTGGGTGTTGAGGGGGATCAGCTTGCCGACGTTCTTGGTCGCCGGCCCGATGAACAGGAAATAGCGCTCGATCTCGGTCACGGCGCCCTGGCCGAGGTTGAGATTGTTGACGCCGACTGTGCCGAGTGCCATGGATTGCCTCTTAGCGGGGGGAATTGAGGATTTGTTGAAGCACCTGGTTCACCAGCAGGCTGGTGTCCCGGGCATGGGTCGCACCGAGGAACTGGCGCTTGGGCAGCTTGATTTCCCAGCTGTCGGCGCCGGAGGACTCGCCCCGGGCTTCGTCCAGGACGCGAATCAGGACACCGGCCTGCATGTAGCTGACGTGCTCGAGGATCCAGGCCACGGATGGGCGTGTGAGGCGCTTCTTGCCGGCCTGGCGCACCTTGAAGCCCAGCCGACGCAGGCGCTTGGCCTGCTTGTCGGTGGCCTTGGCCCCTTCCTCCACCTTGTTCCAGCGGCGCATCTGCTGGGCCGTGCGGCGCTCGGTAGCGCCGTTGTGCTGCTGGGCAGCGACCCAGGAGGTCAGGTTGTTCTTCCAGCCCAGGCGGGCTTCGTCGGCGGTCAGGCTGGTGACCTGGATCAGCTTGCCCAGGCCGGCCTCCATCTTCTTCTGCCCGGGTTCGGGGTTACGGCGGGGGGCAAAGGGCGAACCGTCCAGGTTCTGCTGGCTGCGGATTCGCTGGCGGCTCATCGTTCGGACGCGCTTCGACACGTTGTTGAGCAAGCGCCGGCGCAGCCGTGGCTCCAGCTGCAGCAGGGCCAACTGTTCGCGCACACCGAGCATGCCCCGAACGTCCTGGTCGAACAGACGGCTAGCCACGGTTGATCACCTCGCCCTGCTCAGCGATCCAGAGGTCATACGGGATGAACGACCAGGTCTTGCCGAACGCCTCGATCTCGCCGGCGTCATCCTCGGCCAGGTACTGGGGCTCCACGAACTCCAGGACCAGCTCCACGTCGAACAGGTCGTTGTCCAGGTCCAGGGGCTCGATGGTGAAAGCCGGCTGCGGAAGGTCATACCGCTCGCGGTCTGGGTCGTGGGTTTCGAGCCAACTGCCGACCAGGGCGACCAGGCGGGACGGCGAGCCGTCGAAGCGCTCCAGGTCGAACACGGCGCGATAACGCAGATCGGCCATGTGCAGGCCGCGCTCGGCTTCCTTCCAGATGAGCTGGATGTCCATCTGCTCGGTCCAGCTGCCCAGCTGCTCAGGGGGAACCAGCTGCCGATCGAGCAGGTAGGTGGTCAGGGCCTTGAGCAGGATCACAGCAGCACCGCCGTGATGCGGCTGCGGCCCTGCAGGGCGCGTACGGCTTGCTGGCTGAAAGCCAGGTAGGTTTCGGCACGTTCAGGGGCTTCCTTGCCGGTGTTCTCGGCCACTTCCCGACGGGTCACGGTGGCGAAGTCGGTCAGGGCGGTGGCCTTGGCCCGGCAGTACACGGCGCGCTTGTACAGCTTCACCTTCAGCGATCGCTCAGGCAGCACCATCGGGTCGGCGGTGGCCACCTCGGTGATGCCCGTGTTTTGCCAGCCAGCCATGAGGCGCTGCAGGTCCGCATTGACCTCGGCCATGGCCAGTTCGAGATGAGTGATCAGCACGTCGCTCAGGTACTCACCGGGCAGGCGGTAAGCCTTCTGGTATTCAGCCAGGGAGAGGTCCGGCCAGAAGCCGTTGTTCTCGATGGTCTGGTCCACCACGGTGGAAGTTCTGCCTGAAAAGCTCATTGCTGATCACTCGAAAAGGGCGGGAGACACCGTTGCCACGGGGCGGGCCATAAATGGCCGACTCGTTTCACGGGTCCCCGCTGGGGGGGTAGTCGGTTACGGGTTTTCGGGTGGTAGTCGCGGTGCCGCCTGCTGTTTGCGCAGTGCCTTGCGGGCGTTCTCGATGCGGGTGTCCACACCGACCTTCGAATACAGCTGCTGAGCGCGCTCCAGGTGCTGCAGAGCGGTGGTCCAGTCCTTGGCCTCCTGGGCACGGATACCGATCAGCTTGTGGTACTTGGCCGGGATCTGTTCCGGCAGGTCCCATTCGCCATCGACACGTGGCAGCAGATCGGACAGGTACGGCTCGGGGCTACGGTGGGCCTTGTATTCCTCATAGGCCCATTCGCAGATCGCGTCCGCGACAAAGGTCTGGATGTCGCGGCGCTTGAAGCGCTCGGGCATCTTCTGGCCTTGCGCGATGGCAATGTCTGCGAGCTCCAGGGCGTCCTCGAACTGCGCGGTGTCGAACAGCCAGACCATGACCTGGACCAGGACACGGTTGGGCATGACCAGGCCGGACTCGACGTAGCGCTGGACGTAGTCCTGGTACTTGGGCAGCAACTCGTTGCGCTTGAGGTCCTGGCGAGAGGCCAGGCCCTGGATCGCACTCAGGCGCTCCAGGTCCTGGTCCAGGCTGGCCTCCATCAGCGCCAGGTGCTTGCGAGCATTCGCGGGGCTGCTCAGCGCCTCGGCTGGGGAGTAGGGCAGAGCAGCTGCGGCGCTTGCCGTAGCTGCCGCTGCCGTGCCCTGGGCCTGAATCCGGCGCTTGTGAGCTAGGGCAAGGCTCATACCGTTTCCACCGAGTCCGATTCCAGGTAGGCGAATTTGCCCAACTGCTCGATCACGTAACCTTCGTTACGACCGTTGTAGTCCTCGACGCGGGAGCGCTTTGGATTCTCGAGCAGGTGGCGACGCCAGCTGGAGTCCTGGAAGTAGATGGACAGGTTGTCCCAGGAAGTGACCAGGATGCCCTTGGGTGGGAAGAACGGGATCAGGAACGAAGGCTTACCGCCGTAAGTGGCGATTACCTGAGCGTCCTCGATGCGCTCTTTCTCGGTCGGAGTCTGGCCTTGTGCGGCGTACAGCCTGCCCTTGTCATGAGCGAGCAGGTCCGAGCCGACGATAGCGATCAAGTCGCCTTCATCACGGAAGACCGGATCGATCATTTGGGTTACGTCATGCACCGCCGCGTCGAGGTTTTCATAGTCACCGCCCTTGCCGATCTTGATTTTCTCAGCAGGGTCGTCGGACTTCAGGACCTGCTCAGGAATCAGCTCACGGGCTTGCTGCAGCCAGCCCTTGTTCACATCCTGGAGCATCGGGAAGTTGGTCAGATTGGTCTGCAAAGCGACATGGGTGCCATGCCAGCCGATCATGATGCGGTCCAGCGCAATACGCTTCTGGACGGCGGCCAGGTACTTTTGCGCGAACTCGGGGAACTTGGCCCAGGCGTCGATCGTCGCGAACTTCAGCGCCACATCGGTCTCAGTGTGGAACAGCTCGTAGAAGTTGTTCTTGAGGTCCAGGAGGTGGCGCGGCTCGCGATCGTTTTGGTCGGTGTCGGTGCGGCTGGTGGCCGGACCATTCAGACCCAGCAGAACCTTCTCGCCCTTGATCTCAGAAACCGGCACGACGTTGATACGGCCCAGGAAGTCCACGCGCTCGGTGATCTGCTCGTTCAGTTCCTGGGCATGGGTAGGCTCCACCGCAAAGGTACGGGCGGCGTTGTCGGTGTTGTACGCCTCGGCCAGGTCGTCCTGGAGCTGTAGATACTGCTCTGCAGCGCGTTGCGACAGGGCGCCCATTAGCGCAGGCCCCCGCCGCGTTTTTTCTCACCAGCAGGGCCAGTGGTACGCTTCACCTGACGGCGGCCGGCCGGGGTGTTGAACATCTTGGCCACGGTCTCGTTCAACTCTTCTACGCGGGCGCTCAGCTCCTTGATCTCGTCCTTGCCCTTGCTGCCTTTGCCGCCCTTGCGGTTGAACTCGCGGTTCTCGTCGGCCTCGTCAACCACGTCCTGGACGGCGGTGCCCACGGCCTCGACCTGCTCCTGACTGTCGTCGGTGTCTACGCCTTCCAGGGCCGGTTCCAGGACAGCCTGGAAGCCGGCCACAATGATTACGAGTTGATCAGTCAGCGCCTTGAGCGCCTTGGCTGTTGCTTCATCCATTGGTTTGGTCTCATCGGGTGAGTTGGGATTGGGAGTAGTGGTGTCGGCGAAGCGCTTGCAGAGGCCGGTCAGGGCGGTGAAGAAGCGGCGCAACTCGCCCGGTTGCTGGCTGCCCTCGCGGAGGGAGCCCAGCTCTACGGCGGCGCAGTAGTAGGAGGTCTTGTCGTAGCGGTTGCCTTTGCGGCCACGCTTGGAGAAATACAGCTCTTGGGTACCCAGGCTCGCTGGCGAGTCGGTGACAGCCAGACCGGTCAGGTAGAAACGGCCGGTGTTGGCGAAGTCCGGGGTGATCTCCACGCTGGTGAACAGCCGCTTGCCCCGGTCATTGAGGTAGAGCAGGTCATCGTTGGGCTTGAGCTGCGCTTCCAGGGCGACCTGGCCAGGCTGCAGTTCTGGGTCGTCGTTCTCGGTGACCAGGCGCACTGCATAAACGGTCCCCAGGGAGCCTGGCTCGCGCTCGTGCTCATCCCAGATGACTGCGGTGTAGACCGAAGGCTTGTAGGTCTCGGCGCAGTCGACCAGTTCCTGCACGGTGATTTCGCGCTTGTCGGCAGTCCAGCCGCTGGTGGCAACACGTTTCCAGTAGGAGACAAGGGAGCGGGGCATGGTCGGTGAAGCGCTCAGTGGTGGTCGATGAGCGCCAAGATAGGGAGCCGATCGGCACTGGCCAAACGGTTTGCTTGAGCGAAATTCCTATTTCCACGATCTAGGAATTTCGCTCACTTTTAGGTCGAGTTTGTGGAGTTTTCGCCGCATAGACTGCGGCGCATGAATTACTCCATTGAGGTCAAAGAGGCGGCCAAACGCCTCTACCTGCGCCGGGCGTCGGTGAAGGAAATCCAGGCTCAGTTGAAGCTGCCGAACGTGCGGATCATCTATTACTGGATCCGCCAGGGCAGTTGGGACGAGATGCTGACCGATGAGGAGCCGGTGACCGCTGTCAGCCGGCGGATCACGCTCATCATGGAAAAGCAGGAAACGCTGACGGAGGGCGAACTGAAGGAGCTGGAGCGCCTGACAGCACTCCGCGGGCAACTGCTGAAACAATCGAATCGCCCGCCTGCGCCGCCGGCGAATGATGCAGTGGATCCCGACCAGGACGAGCAGCGCGGCCAACGCCGTGAGCGTCGAGATCGAGGCGACAAAGGCGAGCGTGGCGGCAAGCGCAAAGAGAAAAAGGCCAAGAACGACATCAGTGCACTGACCGAGGTGGACTTCCTGGAGAAGTTTACCTCCACCATGTTCGGCTATCAGCAGGAGCTGTTCGCCGCCAAGATGAATCCATTGACGGCGCGGATCCGCAATATCCTGAAGAGCCGCCAGATCGGGCTCACCTATTACTTCGCTGCCGAAGCGTTCATGGATGCGGTGCTGACCGGTGACAACCAGATCTTCCTGTCCGCCAGCCGCGCCCAGTCAGAGGTTTTCCGCAGCTACATCGTGGCCTTCGCCAGCAAGTGGTTCGATATCGAACTGACCGGGAACCCCATCATCTTGAGCAAAGATGGTAAGCCCTGGGCTGAGCTGCGCTTCCTGTCCACCAATGCGAATACCGCGCAGAGCTACCACGGTCACCTCTACGTCGATGAGGTCTTCTGGATCCCTCGCTTCGACAAAATCCAGGGCGTAGCCAGTGGTATGGCCGCTCATGCGAAGTGGAGACAAACCTACTTCTCCACGCCCAGTGCAGTTACCCATGAGGCGTACCCCTTCTGGACGGGTGAGACGTTCCGCAACAGTAAACGCGGAAAGAAAGCAGGTGCATGGCCCAGCGAGGCGGAAATTCACGCGGGCACACTCTGTCCTGATGGCCAGTGGCGCAAGATCATCACCTTGGAAGATGCCATCGCCGGCGGCTGCAATCTGTTCGACATCGATCGCCTGCGTTTGGAGAACGACGAAGAACGCTTCGAGCAGCTGTTCATGTGTAAATTCATCGACAGCACTCAGTCGGTGTTCAGCCTCGCGGACCTCGAAAGCTGCTATTCCGACCTTGGTCAATGGAAGGACTACGACCCTACCGCACAACGTCCGTTCGGCAACGCTCCAGTCTGGCTGGGCTACGACCCGAGCCGTACCCGAGACGATGCGACCTGTGTTGTTGTCGCGCCACCTGCGGAGCCTGGTGGACAGTTCAGGATCCTGGAGAAGTATTCCTGGCGTGGACAGTCCTTCACCTACCAGGCCGCCCAGGTCAAGAAGCTCACCGAGCGCTTCAATGTCCAGCACATCGGGATCGATACCACCGGTGTTGGGATCGGGGTGTACGACCTGGTGTGCGACTTCTATCCACGCGCCAAGCAGATCCATTACAGCCTAGAGACGAAAACGACCCTGGTGCTCAAAGCTCAGGATGTCATCCAGGCCGGCCGCATCGAATGGGACGCGGGCTGGACCGACATCGCTGCCGCCTTCCTGACCATCAAGCGCGGTACTACCGGCAGCGGTCAGATCACCTTCAGCGCCTCGAGGACGGACGCCACCGGCCACGCCGACATCGCCTGGGCGGTCATGCACGCCCTGCACAACGAACCTTTGAACACCAACAAGCGGCGCCGTAGTCGCTACCTGATGAGCACAACACATGGCCAAACGACGCAGGAACAACAAGCCCAATAAGCAGGGCGTGCACAAGCCCACACGGGTGTTTACGTTCGGGGAGCCAGAGCAGGTGCTGACCGCCAATATCGGCGAGTACCTGGGCGTGTTCGCCAGCGACGACGGACGAATCTACAAACCACCGGTTTCCCGGGCTGGCCTGGCCAAGCTGCTGCGGGCCAATGCGCACCATGGCGCTATTCCGAAGTTCAAGCGCAACTTGTTGCTGCGTGAGTTCATTCCATCGGTGGGTTGTAGCGCATACACAATGGGCTGCGCAGGCCTGGATTACATGGTGTTCGGGGAAGCGTACTTCCTCACTCATTTTAACTTCGCCGGGCATGCCCTGGAGCTTGAGCATCTGCCGGCCATCAACATGCGGGTGAAGGTGGACGGCGGCTTTGTCCAGTTACTGGCGAATGGTCATGAAGAGGAGTTCGATCAAGACGAAATAATACATATCAAGGATTACGACGTTGAGCAGAACATTTATGGAATCCCTGACTACCTGGGCGGCCTCCAGGCCTTGTTGCTGAATGAAGCGGCCACATTGTTCCGTCGCCGTTATTACAGCAACGGTGCTCACGCGGGTTATATCTTCTATACCAACGATCCGAACTTATCCGAGGAAGATGAAGATGAGCTGCGAGCGCAGATCGGGGCCAGCAAGGGCGTGGGAAACTTCCGCTCAATGTTTGTGAACATTCCTGGTGGGCATGAGAACGCCATCAAGATCATCCCCGTAGGTGACTTTCAAGCGAAGGACGAGCTGGAGAAGGTGAAGAACATCACCAGGAACGACATCATTGCGGCTTGGCGTATGAATCCCGCGTTGGCCGGCATTATTCCTGAAAATAGCGCAGGCTTTGGTGATATCGAGAAAATTGATCGTGTTTATACCAGCAATGAAATCAGACCTATCTGCCAGTTGTTCAATCAAGTTAACGAAGTTCTACGGGACGACAGACGCATTGCTTGGCGAGAGCCTGTCGTGGAGAAACCTTGAAGGCAGTTGACTAGAGGCATTGGGCACCACTTTATGGCAAAATAGTACCCAATCAGGAACCCTGGGGAGGGGATATGCGAGTTTATTGCAAGGAATGTAATGGGAAGGGGCGGATCTCATCTAGGAATGATATTTCCAGGGAGTTCTCATCTCTCTATTGCACGTGTCTCGATTGCGGTCATCGTTGGGTTGCTCACCTTACATTCTCGCATACCCTGACCCCTTCGGCGCAGATGATGGACCGGCTGGTCTTCGATCAACTGCGGGCTTTGCCCAGGGCGCGGCAGCAAGAAATATTTCAACAGCTTGGCGTTATTGAGGCTCGATAGGACTTTAGCCGAACTTCAATTTTTTCGAAGTCTTGCAGTAAGTGTGACGACAGTTGAATAAGTCCAACTCTTCCCCTCGGCGAGAGCTCTGCAACATGCACGTCCGTCAAAAGGGCGAGCATGTTGCCGTGGCTTTCGATGTCGTCGGCCAGCTGAGTGAGGCAGGGCGCTGGTTGTGTCATGGCGGAACTCCGTTTTGCGTGATGGCACATAGCCAATAGTTTGTTATCCAAAAAACGGCCAGTCAAGGGTTTTATGGGTATTGAGTTTTGCATCTGAGTTGTGGGATTTATTTCTTGAGGGCCCTGATTTCAGGCCTGTGGATATCTATTGCATGAAAACAAAAAATGGGCGCCTAGGCGCCCATTTGTATATCCATTGGGTACTAAATTAGTATCCTTTCAGTTTATGTTTGAGTGAGTTTATTCTGACCACGCCAAACTTCCTTTCCCCGACTTCATTCTCAAAGCCCACCACAAACATGTCGGATGGCATTGGAATCACCACCATGCCATCACCAGGATCGTGATAGAGGCGCTGGGAGGCCTGCATCAGGAAAAAGTCAGCAGGCAGGGCCAACTGGCGGCGCGCCTCCTCGATCTCTATGTCCGTCACGGCGACCAGGTTGCCGTCGATCAACATTACGCGGCCTCCGATTCAGGCTGCAGTTGCGCCTGCAGCTCATCAATACGCTGCAGCAGAATGGCGATCGTCTTGGCTTGCTCCTCGGCCAGTTGGTCCTGGGCGATCGAGCGCTTCAAGCGGTTGACGATCTCCGAGTTCATGCTGCGGTCGTTGCTGTCGGCCAGCACCGCGATGTCGGCGCGCAGGCCGTCGGGCAGACGGACGACGAACTTGTCAGCGGTACGGGAGCAGGTGGTCGTGTATTGCTGTTGCATGCTGTTTTCCTCAGTTGAATGTGGTGCGTGGGTGCGCCGCCAGCAGCTGGCGGACGATGGCGGCATCGTGGGCGGATAGGTCGCCAAGTCGACACGCCATGTCGGTCACGCTTTCCAGTTGTGTCCGGGCTTCCGGGGTCTTCATGACCAGGAAGCCAATCAAGGCACCGCCAACGATGGCGGTGGCCTGCAGGTGACGCGGCGTTGTGGTAGCCTTCGAACCACTGCCGCTTGGACTGGGTGCTTGCATATCGCCTCTCCTTCTAGTGGTGGTTGGTGCCAGGGAGTTGCAGCTCCTTGGCACCGTCTCTATCAGCCTTGGGTCACGGGTTTGGCCGTGAACACCGGGCGCGTCACGCTTCGAACTTCAAACACTCCCAGGTCCATCCCATCCACACGCTGCAGGTGCACCTGGCAGGTTTCGGGTGGCGGCTGGTTGCGCCAGAAGTCGCTGGCCACCAGCTCGGCCAAGTCCTTGGGGTTCGCGAACAGCAGGTAGGTCGCGGGCATCTGCAGCGCACCTGGCTGGCCGTCCACTGTGTATTCCACGTTCATTCCAAAGCCTCCGGCGCCCACTTCTCGATCAGCTGCTGCCAGATCGCGCTGCCGTTCTGGATCCGTTCATGCACCTCCAGTTCGGGCCGGTAGTCCATGACCAGGACCTGCAGGCAATCCTGAAAAAGGACCATGTCGAGGCTGCGCAGGTCGGTCAGATCGAAGGGGAAGTCCTCCCCGTTGTAGAGGCCCAGCAGAAAGCGGCCCAGGACGCGGCTTTGGCCGCTGTCACGAAGGGCGATTGGAACAAGGCGGTTCAGCGCTTGAGTGCCGGCGGTGACGATCGCAGGGCGACGTTGCTCATGCGCCTGGATTGCAGCCATCGCGGTGGCGAGGTTGTGTTTGGTGGTGTCTTGCATGGTGTTGCTCCTCGAGGTGCTTGATTACAAAGGTGGTGGGCTCAGTGCCCGGAAACTAATGCGGCGCGTATACCCCCCGTACATGTGGAATATCTGGAAGGTCGGTTGGGAGGTGCTGCTGCAGGCCCCGTGCTTGCTGGGCTGCAGGTTTTTTCAGTTCCTTCCACCTGGGGTGGAAGGTGGTGGAAGGTCGAAATAGCCTCGTTGCCCTGTAGGCAGCGCCACGCTTGGGCTACAGCCGATTTACGGAAAAGCCCTGGAAGTGGAAGGTTGGTGGAAGGTGGTGGAAGGAGATTCCTTCCAGTGCCTTCCAGTGGCATGCGGCTTGCTGACCGGCTGCAACTACCTGTATTCATTGACTTATTCCTATTCCTTCCAGATATTCCAGATGTTTTAGGGGACTACTCAGAAACTCCGAGCACACACCGCAGGCGGCTCTCACGAACGTCTATCCATCCGAGCTGTCGGGCTATCCACCTTTCCGGAACACCCAGCAGTTCAGCGATCGCTGCTCGATGCGGGAGTGACATTTGCGTGTCTCCAGGAAGGTGTGGGTGCGGCTCTGTTTCAGGGCTTTCTGCAGCAGTACGGTGGGTTGCGCTTCCAAGCCTGCAGCGCGGCACGCTGACTGGAAGTGCTGGATGTTGATGGCGATCAGGCTTTTGTCGCTGCTGTGGTTCAGGGTCTCCTGGGTCTCCTGGCGACGGCCGTCAGCGTCTTCGATCGTCACGATCCGTTCGTTGAGGTAGTGGTAGGCCTGCCAGAACTGGGCAGCGACCTTGTTTTCAGCTGTGCGGGTTTGCTCTCGATCGAGGGCACGCGCCTCCAGGTGTTTGGCCAGTGCCTCCATGTCCCGATCGGACCAGGCCGGAAATAGCGCCTGGGTGGCCTTGGCTGCAGCCAACACCTGAGCATGTGTCTGGATGATTCGGGCATGGCTCACGCCACCGAGCGCCGTGAAGCGTCGTTCACAGTCGGGGTACACCTCGAAGTAGCGCTGGAGCCAGGTGCTTTCCTGGCATAGCACTGCTCGCAGATAGCCACTCAACTGTTCCACGGGCATTGCCTTGAGCCGATCGGCCACCACTTTCAGCTCTGGCGTGTGGTGGTCGCAGGTCATGTGCAGGTACACGATCCGGGTGATGATCGCGTCCGAACCTTCCACCATGGTGTTCTGCGAAATACAGATGGCACCCCGGAAAATCAGCGCATCGGTGTCACTGTTGCCGGTCTTCACGCCGGTGACGCGCAGCTTGGCGTTCTGGTCGAACAGCGACTTCATCTCGTCCCAGTTGTACTGGACGATCACGGTCCGCCCCATGGCGTCGGTGGTTTCCTTGTCGGACTCCAGCAGCACGACTGGCAGGTTGCTCACTGCAGACAGGGAGCGCAGTAGACCGATCGCCGATGCACCGGATCCGCTTGGCTTAATGCCTTCCTCATTCTTGCGGCCGGCCAGGCGCCACAGGAAACGAAGCAGCGTCGACTTACCCGCACCGGCGGCGCCCGTCAGCTCCAGGAAGGTCCAGCCTTGTTGCTTCCCTCGAATCTGCTCGGCGAACAGGGAGCCAGTCCACCAGGCTAAGCTGGCCAGACCGTTGAGCCCAAACACCTTGCGGAAGTCGATGAACCAGGACGGGTCGAAGGGTTCCCCACGATGCATGGGATAGCTACGCGCAGAGGTTTTCAGGCCTTCGCCCTTGATGTCGAGAAAGCCGTGTTCGTTGACCATGATCTCCTTTCCTTTGAAGAAGCCAAACTCGGGGTAGCAGTAGGCGCCGGTTGCTTCGTCGTAGCCCACGAATGGCAGCGTGCGAACGACGTTGGGGTCACGTAGCCAGTCCTTTTTCAGCATGCCCAGGACCTTCTCGCCGCCCTCGAACATGCCGCCGGGGGTGCGCTCGAGGAGTGCCTTGGCGAAGCCTCGGGGCTCTGTGATCGCACTGGGCGGCAGGGGCTCCTTGCAGTTGAGCCGGCGGTTAGGGAATTCGAACTGGAAGAAGTAGCGTTGCTCGCCACTGATGGCGTCGCGCTCCAGGTACTCGAAGCGTGGGACGCAGTTGGCCACCTGACTGATGGTTGTGTGCTTGGTGAACTCGGTGAGATACCCGCTAGGCTCCTCGCCTGCCTTGCGAGGCATATCGTCCAGGTCCTTCTGCAGCTCAGAGCTGCGCACGCTGGCCGAATACAAGCAATGCCCAAACTCCACCAGGAAGAACGGCAGTTGTCGGCGGGTGTACAGCAGGTAGGCCTTTTTCATGGGCGACCCGGCACAGAACAGTTGCCCCTGGTACAGCGCATCACGGATGAACACGTCATCCAGCTGGCCATCGCGATACACGTCGTCCCAGTCACGTTCGCCAGCAAGCGCTACCAGACGGATCTCGGACATCTTGTGCAGACGTTCGCGGTACTTCGGGATTACCTCATGGCCGGCCTGGTCGTCATCGAGGGCTATTACCCAGCGAACGCCCTTGCCCTTGTTGGCTTCGATGATCTCCCAGGGGAAGTTGTTGCAACTGATGGCGGCGATCGCCTTGTACCCGGCCAGCCACAACGCGATGGCGTGGAAGATGCCCTCCACGATGAAGACCAGGTCGTCCTTCTCGTAGGTCTGCCCAGCGGGCTCCCAGCCTTTCCCCTTGTATGTCATGCCGTAACGAATACCGGCCTTGTCACCGTCGTTCGCCGCGACGGCGCGCGCATCGATGATGCGCTCCCAGTAGCCGTTGCCCAGGGCAAAGCGCACGGTGTCGGCAAATGAACCGTCGGCCATCTTTCTCCGGGCCTGGCTGTACCAGCCGGCGATCCGAGTGATGTCGAAGCCGCGGCTGCGCTGCAGGTAAGCGTCTGCAGTAGCGTTGGGGTTGTCCGGGGTGGACGGGAAACGCTCGCTCAGGTTCTCGAACAGGTGGCGGTAACGGTCGCGGGTCTTCTCTTCGAAGCCGCATTGATTCAACCGGTTGCACTTGAGCTGGTAGGGCTTCTGCTTGCTGATGTAGAGCGAACGCTTGCTACAGCCTGGGCATACGCCCTTGTTGTAGTAGTCCTTCGACTCGTCCTTGGTCAGGAAGCTCAACTCCGGATCGTGCTCGAGGGCGGGGATCACGTCCTCGAGGTAGATCCGATCGAAGTGCTCCGGGGTGATACGTGCGTTCATCCCTGACCCTTACTGATTCGGTACTTGACGAGCGCGTTCGGCCTGCTCAGCGGCCTCCATGGCCATATGGACCATGTTGATGAGTACGGCGCCCTTCGAGCCTCCTTGCTTGGGACGGATCAGGTAGTGGCCTGCCTTGATCTCGTTCTCAACAGCACTTTTGGATTGGCCGGATCTCTTTACGAACTCGGCGACGGTCACGTAGGGCGTGTCGATCGCAATCTGCATTCTGTTAACCTCTGCTCGGATATTTGGGGATATTTGGGCCAAAAGTCCCTATATAGGATCCATGGTGGATCCTATATAGGATCTTGTCAAGAGGAAGGTAACGGTGGATTTAGCAGCGAAGCTGAAGGCGATGAGGTTGAGGGAGGGGTTGACCCAGTCAGAGTTTTGCGAACTGGTGGGTTTCAGTCTGAGCACCTACAAGAAGTACGAGTCTTCGCTGTTCGAAATGGGTTTTTCCGCCTTATCCAAGGTGGTGAACCATCCGAGGTTCATGAAGTACACGCTCTGGCTGATGATCGAACAAATAGCGCCAGAAGTCGGCCAAGTCAGTCCGCTCTAGCCCATGTCTATCAGGAAACTACCCACAGGTGAGTGGCTTGTGGACTGCCGGCCGGAAGGGCGTGATGGGCCGCGTGTTCGGCGGAAAATGAAGTCCAAGAATGAAGCACTGCATATCGAACGTAGGATCATGGGGGACGGTGCGCGGGGGGAGTTTGAGAAGAAGCCCAAGCGCGACGATCGACGACTGAGTGACCTGGTCGACCTGTGGTACAAGCTGCATGGGCAAACCCTCAAGCGGGGCGAGGAGAGGCAGCGCGCATTGAAGTCGATGGCGGAGCGTATGGGTGATCCCCGTGGCGTTGATTTCAGTGCAGCCCATTTCACCAAGTACCGCGCCGAGCGCCTGGCCGGCGAGCATGGCCGGACAACCCCCGGCAATGGCATGAAGAAGGGGCAGAAGGCCAAGCCCGTCAGTGCGAACACACTGAATCATGAGTTGGCCTACCTAAGCGCTGTATTCAACGAGCTGGATCGGTTGGGGGAGTGGTCGGGCGAAAATCCGCTGGAGAAGGTGCGGCGTCTTAAGTTCGACGAGCCTGAAATGGCGTACTTGGAGAAGGAGGAGATCCCGGTGCTGCTCCAGGCCTTGGATAGGATCTCGGTCAAGGCCGGAGTCGTGGCCCGGGTTTGTCTGGCCACGGGCGCCCGCTGGTCTGAAGCCGAAGGGTTGGATTCTCGACAGGTTCGCGGTGGGCGGATCACCTACCATCGAACCAAAAACTCCAAGAGCCGTGTTGTGCCTATCACCCAGACCCTGGAAGACCAGGTGAAAGCGGAGCTTCCTTTCGGGGACTGCTACAAAAAGTTCGGTGAGGCGATCGAGGCTGCCGGCATTGAGCTGCCAGATGGCCAGCTGACCCATGTCCTACGTCATACGTTTGCCAGCCACTATATGGCCAACGGCGGTGACATCCTGACCTTGCAGCGGGTGCTGGGACATTCCTCTCTGACGATGACCATGCGGTACGCTCATTTCAGCCCTGGACACTTGGCCGACGTGGTTAACCTGAATCCGTTGGCGGAGCAATGTGGACAAAATGTGGACACTGGAAGGGGCAAGAAAGCGAAAAAGCCAAGGCCTAAAAACGCGAAAGCCCCGTAGTTCGGGGCTTTGGAGGTGGTGCCGGCACCAGGAATCGAACCCGGGACCTACTGATTACAAGTCAGTTGCTCTACCAGCTGAGCTATACCGGCATAGGGGCGTCATTATAGCGATGGATCGGCAACTGTAAACCACTTCTTGCGATCATCGAGCAACACCCTAAGTTACCGGCTAGAAAGAAGAATTTTCCTACCAGCCACGGTGGATGGTGTTGACGCCCGGCTCGGGCTTGCCAGGGTTGAAGAACAGTTTGTCGTTGTCACAGCCGCGCTTGCGGCACGGGGTGTCGACCTGCAGGGGCAGGCCGCGATCTCCGCCGAGTTGCATGCCGGGCATGCTCCAGCCCAGGGAAGGGGTATTGGAGGCGTCATTGGCACAACCGGCCAGGGTCAGGGCGAGGGCGAACAGGGCGAAGGACTTGGCTTGGTTCATGGTGGTTCGTTCGTGGGTCGGTCTTCGTCGGGAGGCGCTGGAGGGGTGTCGCAGGCCATGCAATTGATGCCATACGCGCTGGGCGATGGCGAGTATCCATAGGTATGGCTCGGGCCCGGAAAACGGCATCCAGCGCGCCTGCCTGGCACGCTTATGCACAAGCGGCATGCCGGGCTTGCGCGAAAAGCATGCCGATCGACACTGCCGTCGGTCTTTGCGCAAAGGCCTGTTTTCCTTGGTTTTCGAGCGGTGGGTGGAATAAGCCGAGCGGCTGAAATAGCGTTTGGATCCAAGATTTCGTGATTTTCATCACAAGCTTGTTCACAGAGTTATCCACAGGCTGTCAAGCATGTGCGGCTATCCGCCGCGTTCGGCCAGCAACAGCAGGTTGCGTGGTGTCAGGTGGTAGTCGCAGAACACGCCCAGGCGCACGGCGTAGCCTTGTTCCTGGAGGAACAGGGCGCGATCCAGTACCAGCCAGAGCTCCAGCGGACGACGGAACAGGTTGCGCACCAGCTCCAGGTTGCGCACTTCGGCCAGGCGTCGTTGGCCTGCCGCTTCCAAAGCCGCCCAGTCCGGCTCGCCGGTGATCTCCAGCGCCTTGAGCGCGGCCAGGTCGCGGCAGTACTGGGCGAAGGGCTTCGCCAGCCAGGCGACCGGTAGCGAGGGTGTGGGCAGGTATTCGTCGCGCTGGCGCTGCTGGCGTTGCAGCAGGTCGAAACCCAGGCGTCGGGCCATGGACTCATCGCGCTGGCGGCGTACCCGGGTGCCGGCGGTGACGGTTTCGCTCAAGGGCAGGCCCAGGTCGTCCAGCGAGAGCTGCAGGTTCGAAGCCTGCGCAGCTGCGGATAACGCTTGGTAGTGCGTGCCTTGGATGCGGTTGTAGCAACAGGGGGCTACCGCCATCTGGTGGCAGCCCTGCTGGCTGGCCAGTTGCAGCAGGCGTACGTGCAGGTCTCCGCAGGCGTGCAGGGCGACCACGCTCCTGTCGCCGCCCAGGTGGCGGGCGCTGTCTTCGGCGAGCACATCCTGTCGTACGTGGGTCGCGGGTAGCCGGTGGCGATCGCTCAACGCCTGGCCGGCAGCGACCAGCTCGGCATCGTGTTCCAGGCAGGTCAGGCGCTGCCCTGCTTGCAATACACGCCGACCCAGGTGGCCTTTGCCCGAGCACCAGTCCAGCCAATGGTGCGTGTGCTCGCGAAAGCTCAGGCGGCGGCTGAAGGCTTCGATCTGTTGCCATTTGCGGCCGGGGACGTTGGCATCGAGGCGATGGCCGGCCGGGGGGAGGCCGGCGTCTGGCAGTTCGCCGACCGTGGACAGTTGCCTGGCCTGCTGGGCGAGCTGTGGATAAGGGGCGGGGGCAGGGAGCTGATCGAGGTGCTGCTGGGCTGCCTCGGCTTCCTCCAGGGAGCGCTGGCGCAGCCAGGTCGAGAGCTCGGGGTGGTCCGTTTCCCAGGCCATGCGTAGCTGGGTGAACGGGCGGGGGCGCCAGAGCTGCTGGTGCTGGGCGAGAAAGCGGTCGAGTGCGTGGAAGCGCTCGGCGAGCTGGTCGCCATGGAGGAAGGGGATCTTGCTCATGGTTGCATTATGGATGGCGGTGTTGCGGCGTGTTCGGGGGCGAGGGTCGAGGGCGGTCAGTTAGCGGGCAGCGCCTTTCGGGGGCGCTGTGCGCCCCTTTCCGACCGGTCCGGCGCGCTCCCACAGCGATCTCAAGGGCAGCGTGGCCTGTGGGAGCGGGCTTGCCCGCGAAGCGTTCATCGCCCTTGGCAGGCGTCGACGCGCAACCAGCGCTCGAGCAGCTTGAAGCACTGCACCAGGACGAAGGAGATCAACAGGTAGAACACCCCGGCCGCGAAGAAGATCTCCACCGGCAGGTAGGTACGGGCGATGATGGTCCGGGCCATGCCGGTCAGTTCCAGCAGGGTCACGGTACTGGCCAGGGCACTGGCCTTGAGCATCAGGATCACTTCGTTGCTGTAGGCCGGCAGGCCGATGCGCGCGGCCCGTGGCAGCATGATGTAGAACAGTGTCTTGCTCCGCGACATGCCCAGGGCGCGCGCCGCCTCGATCTCGCCCTTGGGGATGGCCTGCAGCGCGCCGCGCAGGATCTCGGCGATGTAGGCGGCGGTGTGCAGGGTCATGGTCAGCACGGTGCACCAGAACGGGTCGCGCAGGTAGGGCCACAGGGCGCTGCTGCGCACCGCATCGAACTGGGCCAGGCCGTAGTACACCAGGAACAGCTGCACCAGCAGCGGGGTGCCGCGGAAGAAGAAGATGTAGCCGTAGGGCAGGGCGCGCACGTACCAGTGGCGCGAGGCACGGGCAACGCCCAGCGGGATGGCCAGGATCAGCCCGGCGATGACCGCGATGGCCACCAGCTCCAGGGTCAGGGTCGCGCCCTGGGCCAGGCGTGGCAGCCACTTGATGATGACTTCCCAGTTCATTGCTCGGCCCTCACGAAGCCGCGAGCGGCGCGTTTTTCCATGAAGTGCATGCCAACCATGGCGACGATGGTCAGGCTCAGGTAGATGCAGGCAGCGACCATATAGAAGGTGAACGGCTCCTTGCTCACGGTCACGGCGATCTGCGAATGACGCATGATTTCTTCCAGGCCGATCACCGAAACCAGTGCGGTGTCCTTCATCAGGATCATGAACAGGTTGCCCAGGCCAGGCAGGGCGATGCGCCACATCTGCGGCAGGATGATCCGCGACAGGATGCGCCCCTTGGACAGGCCCAAGGCCAGGCCGGCCTCACGGTGGCCCTTGGGGATCGCCAGGATGGCGCCACGGAATACCTCCGTGGCATAGGCGCCGAAGCACAGGCCGAGGGCGATCACGCCGGCGGCGAAGGCATTGAGTTCCAGCCCCGGTATGTTGAGGGCTTCGCCGATGCGGTTCATCAGGCTGACGGTGCCGAAGTAGATCAGCAGGACCCAGAGCAGTTCGGGCACGCCGCGCACCAGGGTCGAGTAGGTGCTGCCGAGCCATTGCAGCGGTTTGATCGAGGAGGTCTTGGCCAAGGCGCCGAGCAGGCCCAGGACCAGCCCCAGCAGCAGGGCGCAAAGCGCCAGTTTTACGGTCATCAGGGTGCCGGCCGCCAGGGCCGGACCGAATCCGTGCAGGTCGATATTCATGGGCAGGTGCGTTCAAGGGACCGACACCGCGCGAGGCGGTGCCGGTCGGGGCGTATCATTCGATGCTGAACGGGAAGTACTTGTCGTTGATCTTCTTGTACGTACCGTCGGCTTTGATTTCTTGCAGTGCGGCATTGAGCTTCTCGCGCAGGGGGTCACCCTTGCGCACGGCGATGCCGATCTTGTCGCTGTCTACCACAGGCTCGCCCTTGAACTCGAAGTTCTGGCCGTCCTTGCTCTTGAGCCACTCGTACTGCACGTACTTGTCGGCCAGGATGCCGTCGATGCGCCCGGAAACCAGGTCCAGGTAGGCGTTTTCCTGGGTGTCGTAGAGCTTGATGTCGACGTCGTCGCCGTAGTTGTCCTCGAGCCAGGTACCGGCCAGGGTGGCGCGCTGGGTGCCGATCACCTTGCCCTTGAGCGAGGCCTTGTCGGTCTTGAAGTCGACGTTCTTCGGCGCGATGAACTGCAGTTTGTTGGAGTAGTACGGGTCGGTGAAGTCGACGGCCTGCTTGCGCTCCTCGGTGATCGACAGCGAGGACACCAGGAAGTCGAACTTCTTGGCGTTCAAGGCCGGGATGATGCCGTCCCAGTCGGAGGTGACGACCGAGCACTCGACCTTCATCTTGGCGCACAGGGCGTCGCCGATGTCCTTGTCGAAGCCGACCACGTTGCCGCTGGCGTCCTTGTTGTTGAACGGCGGGTAGGCCGCTTCGATACCCATGCGCAGTTTTTCCGCGGCCATGGCGTTGGCCGAGAAGACCAGGGTGGCGGCGGCGGCCAGGAGGAATTTCTTATAGGTTTGCATGTGTTGCTCCGTTAGCGGTGGCTGGACATGAATTGCTTGCAACGCGCCGAGTTCGGGTTTTCGAAGACCTGCTGCGGCGTTCCTTGCTCTTCGACCAGGCCCTGGTGCAGGAAGACCACTTCGCTGGACACCTGGCGGGCAAAGTTCATCTCGTGCGTCACCAGCAGCATGGTACGGCCTTCTTCGGCGAGCGCACGGATAACGTTAAGCACTTCCTGGACCATTTCCGGATCGAGGGCCGAGGTCGGCTCGTCGAACAGGATGACCTTGGGCTTCATGGCCAGGGTACGGGCAATGGCGGCGCGCTGCTGCTGGCCACCGGAAAGCTGGGCGGGGTAGGCATGACGCTTGTCGTAGATGCCGACCTTGTTGAGCAGCGCCTCGGCGTGCTCGATGGCCTCGGCCTTGCTCTGGCCGAGGACGCGGCGCGGCGCCTCGATGATGTTGTCGAGGATCGACATGTGCGGCCAGAGGTTGAAGTTCTGGAAGACGAAGCCGATCTCGCTGCGCAGGCGGTTGATCTGGCGATTGTCGGCAGCGATCAGGTCGCCGTTCCTCGTCGCCTTGAGCTTGAGCGCCTCGCCGGCGACGAAGATCTCGCCCTGGTGCGGGTTCTCCAGCAGGTTGATGCAGCGCAGCAGGGTGGACTTGCCGGAACCGGACGAGCCGAGGATCGAGATCACGTCACCGTCGCGGGCGGTCAGCGAAATGCCCTTGAGAATTTCCTGGTCGCCGTAGCGTTTGTGCAGGTTGCGGATTTCCAGCGCGGGCGTGGCCTGGGCCATGTGCGGTCCTCATGTGTTCGGGTGCGTTCCCAGCTGTTGGCGGCCTTCCTGGCGAGCGCCAAGCTAGCATAGCGGCGGAATGACAGCCAACCAGGTCGCAAGGGGCTCGGGTCGCTGGCGGGACAGTTTGTCGCATCGTTGCAGCGGACTGTCGCGAGGATGTCCGCGGGCGCCTTCGCCCAGCACCGGAGCCTTGATGAAAAAAGGCGCGATGGTGCCAGCTTTGGACGTGCCTGGGAAGCCGTTTTTGGCCGGGTGGCGCTTTCCCGCGCGTTATGTCTTGGTCAGGTTGCGCTGCTGGGTTGTACTTTTTCATGCAGCATTTTCGTGCGCTGGTGTTACCGAGGAGCACCTTTGGTGCGTTTGTAAGTGAGTATTTCAGTAATCCAGGCTTGGCATGGGGCAATGATGGCCTTTCGGTCAAGGGCTGGCTGAATGCCCCGCAAGGCGGTGCTACTCGGGGGTTGGGGAGTTTCCGGACGAGTGTCCTGGCCGGGTGGCTCGCTTATTGCCAGCAGGAGAGGGCCGAATGCAGCGGTGCCTGGATCGACCCCAGGGCGCGCTTGCTATCACGTTCGGACGGTCCACTCCTTACAAAGGTAGTTTTATGAGCGGTAAGCACAATTCCAATGACCTCGCTCAGGGGCTCAAGCAACGGCATGTGACCATGCTGTCCATCGCTGGCGTGATCGGCGCCGGCCTGTTCGTCGGCTCCGGCCACGCCATCGCCCTGGCCGGCCCGGCCGTGCTGCTCGCCTATGCTGCCGCCGGTACCCTGGTGGTGCTGGTGATGCGCATGCTCGGCGAAATGGCCATCGCCTCGCCGGACACCGGTTCCTTCTCCACCTACGCCGACCGCGCCATCGGGCGCTGGGCCGGTTTCACCATCGGCTGGCTGTACTGGTGGTTCTGGGTCCTGGTGATCCCGCTGGAGGCCAACGCCGCGGCGGCCATCCTGCACGCCTGGTTCCCTGCCGTGGACCTGTGGGCCTTCTCCTTGGTCATCACCCTGGTGCTGACCGGCACCAACCTGTTCAGCGTGAAGAACTACGGCGAGTTCGAATTCTGGTTCGCCCTGCTCAAGGTGCTGGCGATCATCGGCTTCATCGTGGTCGGTTGCGTGGCCATGTTCGGCCTGGCGCCAGGTAGCCAGGTCAGCGGCGCCAGCCACCTGTTCGATACCCAGGGCTTCATGCCCAATGGCCTGGGCGCCGTGCTGGCGGCCATGCTGACGACCATGTTCTCGTTCATGGGGACCGAGATCGTCACCATCGCGGCGGCGGAGTCGAAGGACCCGGGCAAGCAGATCACCCGCGCCACCAACTCGGTGATCTGGCGTATCTGCCTGTTCTACCTGGTGTCGATCTTCCTGGTCGTGGCCCTGGTGCCGTGGAACGATCCGGCCCTGGCCGAGACCGGCTCCTACCAGACCGTGCTGAGCCGGATCGGCGTGCCCAACGCCAAGCTGATCGTCGACATCGTCGTGCTGATCGCCGTGACCAGCTGCCTGAACTCGGCGCTGTACACCTCCTCGCGCATGCTGTTCTCCCTGAGCAAGCGCGGCGACGCCCCGGCCCTGGCCCAGCGCACCACCAAGGCCGGCACCCCGCACTGGGCGGTGCTGCTGTCCACTGCCGCGGCCTTCCTGACCGTGTTCGCCAACTTCGTCGCCCCGGCGGCGGTGTTCGAGTTCCTGCTGGCCAGCTCCGGCGCCATCGCCTTGCTGGTGTACTTGGTGATCGCCGTGTCGCAGCTGCGCATGCGCAGCCAGCGTGAGGCCCGTGGCGAGACGATCGCCTTCAGGATGTGGCTGTTCCCGGGGCTGACCTGGGCGGCCATCGCCTTCATCGTCGCCGTGCTGGCGGTGATGGCCTTGCGTGAGGATCATCGCGCCGAGATCATCGCCACTGCGCTGCTGAGCATTGGCGTGGTCGCGGCTGGCTTGCTGGTGCATCGCAAGCGCAAGGCCGAAGGCCAGGCGGCCGGGCAGGTGGCCTTGGACAACTGAGGTGGGCTGCTGTGAATGAAAAGGCCGCGTCCTGTGCAGGGCGCGGCCTTTTCATTGGGACCGCTTTATGGTCCTGTCGCGACGCAAGGCCGCTCCCGCAGGGCCTCTGCAACCCCCATCGTTCTTGATCGGCCCAGACCTCCTGGGGCTCGCCGGCGATAGGATTTCAGCCGAACTGCTTCTGCTGTTGCTGCTGCTTGGCCACCGCTTCGGAGGCTGCCACATAGGCTTCTTGGAACTCATCGCTTTCCAGCCAGGCCATGGTGGTGTCTTCGTCGGTGCCGTCGAGCCATTTGCGGTAGGCGGTGAAGACCATGACGATGTAGTCGGTGGCGTGCTCTTCCTTGTGGCCCTTGAGTACCAGCGCCAGCAGCGGGTCGACCAGGAATACCGAGATCATCGGCACCAGGCCGTTCTCCTGGGCTTCTTTCATCTTGTCGAACGGGCTGTTGTAGCTGCCCGAGTCCATGGCCTTGGTGAACACCTGCTCGACGCTGGCGCTCTCGCCGGTGCTGGCCTTGACCGCCTGGCCGCTGCGCACCATGCGGTTCTGCTTGGCCTTGGCGGCGGCGCGCTTGGCGCGTTTCTGTTGCTTGGTGTTGGAGGCCATGGGGTAGATCCTTGGGGGTGTCTGGAAAATGCGCGTATTGAAGCGTAGTTGCCGAAGAAACCCAAGCGTTGGCCGATTGGGGCCGCTGTGCGGCCCATCGCTGGCAAGCCAGCTCCCACAGGGAGCGCGCTACTCTCAAGAGCAGCGGCGAGCCTGTGAGAGCGGCCTTGTGTCGCGAAAGGGCTGCGCAGCAGACCGGGGGTTCAACTGGCCTGCGGTGCCGGCTCATCCTCCTCGAACCCCCGCGAAGCCCGCCCCACTAGCAGTGGGTCGGGTGCATGGGCCACGCTGTGGTCCTTGCCCGGATAGTCCAGCGAATGCAGGAAGTGGCGGATGCAGTTGATCCGCGCGCGCTTCTTGTCGTCGGACTTGATCACCGTCCAGGGCGCGTCGGCGGTGTCGGTGTGGAAGAACATGGCCTCCTTGGCCGCGGTGTAGTCCTCCCACCTGTCCAGCGACTTGATGTCGATGGGCGAGAGCTTCCAGTGCTTGAGCGGGTCGTCGCGGCGGGAGATGAAGCGGCGCAGTTGCTCCTCGCGGTTCACCGAGAACCAGTACTTGAACAGCAGGATGCCGCTGTTGCACAGCATGCGCTCCAGCTCCGGGGCTTGGCGCATGAACTCCAGGTACTGCAGCGGCGTGCAGAAGTCCATCACCCGCTCGACGCCGGCGCGGTTGTACCAGGAGCGGTCGAAGAACACCATTTCGCCAGCCGTGGGCAGGTGCTGGATGTAGCGCTGGAAGTACCACTGGCCCTTTTCCTGCTCGGAGGGCTTTTCCAGGGCGACGATCCGCGCGCCACGCGGGTTCAGGTGTTCCATGAAGCGCTTGATCGTGCCGCCCTTGCCCGCCGCGTCGCGGCCCTCGAAGAGGATGACCACGCGCTGGCCGGTTTCCTTCACCCAGCTCTGCACCTTGAGCAGCTCGATCTGCAGGTTGTGCTTGGCCTTCTCGTAGTCCTGGCGGCGCAGGCGGGTGCGGTATGGGTAGTTGGCCGGCAGGCGCGCCGAGGTGCTGTCCTCGCTGCTGCCGTGGCGGGCGGTGGCCACTTCCAGGGCGGCGGGCTGCTGGCTGATGGCGCTGATGGTCGTCTCGGGCTTGATCCTGGCGGCGGGCTTGCGCGGGTGTGAGGGGCGGCGGCGAGGGATCGAGGCGATGCCTGGGCTGGCGTCCTGGGCGGGCGTGGGGGAGAGCAGGGGCGTGGAGTCGTCGCTCATGGAAGTCCCTTCGGGTCGATTCGAGTGTCCACCCGATATGCTAGGACTCGCTGATTGATGGCTTTTTGATGTCGGTCAATGCTGGGCTGATCGTCCGGGCCAGGGGCCGCTTCGCGCCCCATCGCTGGCAAGCCAGCTCACGCATCATGTGTCGTGCAGAGGGCGCTTGCACCGACTGACAGGCATAAAAAAACCCTGGATCTTTCGATCCAGGGTTTCGGTATTTGGTGCCCAGAGACGGAATCGAACCGCCGACACGGGGATTTTCAATCCCCTGCTCTACCGACTGAGCTATCTGGGCAACGGGGCGCATTAAAAGGGTTTTTCAGGATCACGTCAACGACTTTTTGAAAATTTTTTAAATTAATTCCGTCGCTTACGTTTCCGAGGCTCATTCGCTGGGGGGAACGTAGCCTTCGGCCTTGGCGTAGTCTTCGCCGGAGAAGAACTTGTCCATCTCCGCCTGGAGGAACTTGCGGTCTTCGGCGTTCATCATGTTCAGGCGCTTTTCGTTGATCAGCATGGTCTGGTGCTTCTGCCATTCGTCCCAGGCCTGCCTTGAGATGTTGTCGAAGATGTCCTGGCCCTTGGCGCCGGGGTAGGGCGGGCGCTCAAGGCCGGGCAGTTCTTCTTTGTACTTGCGGCACATCACGGTGCGGGTCATCGGGGCTCTCCTGCAATCAATTCGTCGGCCGCGCGTTTGAGCAGTTTCTTGACCGGGGCAGCCAGGCCCAGGCGCGGCGGGGTGGCCAGGTTATACCAGAGCCAGTCGGGCTCGGCCACGTGCGAGCCGGCCGGGTCGACGCGCACCAGCCAGGGCTCGATGGCCAGTTGGAAATGGCTGAAGGTGTGGGTCAGGCCTTCCAGGGCGTGGCTGGCGGTCATGCGCAGGCCATGCTGGTAGGCCAGGTCGTCGAGCTGCTCCAGGCTGTCCAGCTCCGGCAGGCTCCACAGGCCACCCCACAGGCCGCTGGAGGGGCGGCGGTAGAGCAGGATGGCGCCTTGCTGGTTGGCCAGGATCGGCATCAGCGTGCGGCGCTGGGGCAGGGCCTTGCGCGGCTTGGGCTCGGGGTAGTGGGTTTCCTGGCCGAGCAGGTGCGCCTGGCAACCTTGCTGCAGCGGGCAGATCAGGCAACTGGGCTTGCTGCGGGTGCACAGCGTCGCCCCCAGGTCCATCATCGCCTGGGTGTAGTGGTTGACCCGGGTCATCGGCGTGAAGCGCTCGGCATTGGCCCACAGGGCATTGGCCACCTTCGGCTCGCCCGGGTAGCCGGCCTGGGCGGTATAGCGGGCCAGCACGCGCTTGACGTTGCCGTCGAGGATCGGTGCACGAATGCCCATGCTGATGCTGGCGATGGCGCCAGCGGTGGAGCGGCCGATGCCGGGCAGCTCGGTGAGCTGCTCGACGCTGCGCGGGAATTCGCCGCCGTGCTTTTCGACCACGATCTTCGCCGCCTTCTGCAGGTTGCGTGCGCGGGTGTAGTAGCCCAGGCCCGTCCACAGGTGCAGTACCTCGTCCTCTGGCGCCTCGGCCAGGGCCCGTACTGTGGGCAGGGCCTGCATGAAACGGTCGAAATAGTTGAGTACGGTGCTGACCTGGGTCTGCTGCAGCATGATTTCCGAGACCCAGACACGGTAGGGGGTGATGCCCTGTTGCCAGGGCAGGTCGTGGCGGCCGTGCTGGTCGTACCAGTCCAGCACGGCGCTGGAGAACTGCTCGGGACTCATCGTTTGAACAGCCCCTTGAGTGCCTCTTTGACTTCCGGGCTCACCTTGTCACCGAGCTTTTCGTCGAGCTTGTCATCCAGTTTCTCCTTCAGGCGATTGCCGGCCAGCTTGGCGGCGACCTTGCCCAGGCCGTCCTGGTCCAGGCGGCAGGCCTTGGCACCCAGCTCCAGCGGGCCGCGACAGCGCAGCGGCAGTTCGACGCCAACGTAGCGCTCGTTGACCTGGCAGGCCGGGTCAGGCATGGCGCGCTGGTCGCCTTCGACGATCACGCCGATGTTGTAGTCCATGCCCAGCACGCGCAGGTCGACGTCACCATGGCCGTTGACGGCCAGGCCGGGGATGCGCGCCTTCAGGTCTGGGTTGCTGGCCACGCCGTTGCGTATCACCAGGCTGCCGCGCAGTTCCTGGAAGGGCGTGTCCTTGCCGCGCGGCTCGCCGCTGAGCGTCTTGCGGTTGAGGGTGGCGATGGCCTGGCACAGTTGCTGTTCCAGGTTGGCGTTGACCAGCACGCCATCGTTGATGGTGAAGCTGGCTTTGCCGTTGAGGGTATCGACCAGGGCCTTCTGGCTGTTGCCGGTGGCGGTCAGGTCGCTGGAGAGGGTCAGCAGGCCCTTGACCGGCGGGGCCTGGTCCGGGCTTTCGCGCTTGATGAAGTGCTCCACCGGCACGCGAGTGATCTTCGTGTTGACGCCGATCTGTGGTACGGCCGGGCGTACATCGACGGTGCCCTTGGCCTCGAAGCTGCCGTTGTACAGGCTGCCGCGCAGGGTCTGGAGGGTCACCAGGCCGCCCTGGCCGCTGGCCTTGAGCTGGGCGTCGGCGATCGGCAGCTTGTCCAGCGTCAGGGCGCCGAACGACAGGTCGGCCTGCAGGTCGAGTGCGCGCAGGCGGTCCACCGGCAGCAGCTTGTCGTTGCTCCAGGCCACCTGGGTCGGGGCGTTGGGTAGCGGGGTGGTGCCAGTCACCGCGCGGGCTTCCTGCTGCTTGACCTCGGCCTGGCGGGCGGCCGTGGCGCCCTTGGCCTCCTCGCTCTTGGCCGGGAAGTAGCGATCGGCGTCGAACTTGTCGGCTTTCAGGCGCAGGCGCAAGGCCTGCTTGGCGACGTCTTCGACGGCCACGCGGCCGCTGAAGGTGCTGTCGTCCAGTTTCACCGCCAGGTCTTCCAGGGCCAGGCTGTTCGGGTTGCCCTGCAGGCGGCTGACCAGCTCCAGCTTGCCGAACGCGGCCGGGTCGGCGGTGGCCGGCAGCGGGTGGCCGATGCTGTCGAGGAAGGTGCGCAGGTCGAACTGGGCCACGGACAGGCCACCGCTCAGTTGCGGGGTCTTGTCCAAGTCGCGCAGGTTCAGTTCGCCCAGGGCGCGCAGCTGGTTGGCCGACAGCTTCAGGCCGTTCCACGAGGCGACGTTGGCTGCCAGGTCGACCAGCAACTGGCCCTGGGCGGCGAAGGTCATGGTCTTGCCGGCCAGCGGCTCGCCCGAGGTCTCGCCGGAAAGGCGCATGTCCTCGAAGTTGTAGCGCTTGAGCCGACGGTCGAAGCGCAGTTCGCCGGTCAGCTCGGTGCGGGCCTTGAGGTTCGGTTGGCTGGCGCTCAGGAAGGCGCTGGCCTTGAGCGGGATGTTCACGCCCTCGCGCACCGCGCCGGTGCTCAGCTGGATGCTTTCGGCGCTGAAGCTCTGGCCGCTGCGGGCATCGGTGTACTGCACCCGGGCGTTGTTCACGGTCAGGCTGTCGATGTCCAACTTGACCTGGCGCTCGTTGGCACCTTGCTGGCTGGCCGGGGGCTCGCTGGCGGTGGGCTCGGCGGGCTTGGCGCCGCTGCTGGCGCTCTGCTCGGGCAGGGGCTTGCCGATGTCTTCCCAGTTGCCGTGGCCCTGTTCGTCGCGGGTCAACGTCAGGTTCAGGCCCTCGACGCGCACGTCGCTCATCTGCACTTCGCGGCGCAGCAGGGGCAGTACGCGCACCGACAGGCCGAGCATCTGCAGGTCGGCGAACGGCGCCTTGGGGTTGTTCAGCGTGGCGACGCTGGCGTCATGCAGCTCCAGGCCCAGCCACGGGAACAGGCTCCAGCCGATTTCACCGTTGAGGGTCAGCTCGACGTGGGCCTTGTCGCGGGCCAGCTGGCGAATCTCGTCTTTATAGTCGTTGGGATCGAAGAGGTGGGTCAGGGCGAAGCCCAGCGCCACGATGATCAGCAGCAACCCGAGAAGCCCCAGCCCCAGGATTTTGCCGAACGCTTTCATGGGCGAGTCCTTGTAGTCCGATTTTGAAATTCAAGCGGCAAAGTATAGCGCCGCGGCGATGGCTCCTGCGTATCAGACAAGCGATACAGGGCATTTCTTACGAATGTTGAAGAAGGCGCCGATGGTTTGGCCAGTACAGGTTTGACCTCATCCACTACCGCAGTTCCTTGGACGGGGCGGCGGGCGCAAAAATGGCCTGGCGCTGCCATATGTCATCCGCGTTCCAAGCCGGCGCGTTCTGGGCCTATAATGGCAGCCTTTTCGCCCAATGATTTTGCGGAGCTGGTGATGGTCGAACGTAAGGCTTCCGTCGAGCGCAATACCCTGGAAACCCAGGTAAAGGCCTCGATCAACCTCGATGGCAGTGGCAAGGCCCGATTCGATATCGGTGTGCCTTTCCTTGAACACATGCTCGACCAGATCGCCCGGCATGGGCTGATCGACCTGGACATCGAGTGCAAGGGCGACCTGCATATCGACGACCACCACACCGTGGAAGACGTCGGCATCACCCTCGGCCAGGCCTTCGCCAAGGCCATCGGCGACAAGAAGGGCATCCGCCGCTACGGCCATGCCTACGTGCCGCTGGACGAAGCGCTGTCGCGCGTGGTCATCGACTTCTCCGGCCGCCCGGGGCTGCAGATGCATGTGCCGTACACCCGTGCCAGCGTCGGTGGCTTCGACGTCGACCTGTTCCAGGAGTTCTTCCAGGGCTTTGTCAACCACGCCCTGGTGACCCTGCACATCGACAACCTGCGTGGCCACAACACCCACCACCAGATCGAGACGGTGTTCAAGGCCTTCGGCCGCGCCCTGCGCATGGCCGTCGAGCTGGACGAGCGCATGGCCGGGCAGATGCCTTCGACCAAGGGATGCCTGTAATGCAGACAGTCGCCGTTATCGACTATGGCATGGGCAACCTGCACTCGGTGGCCAAGGCCCTGGAGCATGTCGGCGCCGGCAAGGTGCTGATCACCAGCGACGCCGCGGTGATCCGCGAGGCCGACCGGGTGGTGTTCCCCGGCGTCGGCGCGATCCGTGACTGCATGGCCGAAATCCGTCGCCTGGGCTTCGATGGTCTGGTCCGCGAGGTCAGCCAGGACCGTCCATTCCTCGGCATCTGCGTCGGCATGCAGGCGCTGCTCGAGCACAGCGAGGAGAACGACGGCGTCGATTGCATCGGCCTGTTCCCCGGCCAGGTGCGCTTCTTCGGCAAAGGCCTGCAGGAAGACGGCGAGCACCTGAAGGTGCCGCACATGGGCTGGAACGAGGTCAGCCAGGCCATCGACCACCCCCTGTGGCACGATATCCCCGACCGGGCCCGTTTCTACTTCGTGCACAGCTACTACATCAATGCCGGCAAGCCGGGCCAGGTGGTCGGCCGCGGCCACTACGGCGTCGACTTCGCGGCGGCGCTGGCCGATGGCCCGCGCTTCGCCGTGCAGTTCCACCCGGAGAAGAGCCATACCCATGGCCTGCAGTTGCTGCAGAACTTCATCGCCTGGGACGGGCGCTGGTAGATGAGCAGGTCGCGGACCAAGGCGCCGGTCCTCACCCTGGCCCCCGAGCAGGAGCGCGAGGCCCTCGACACCTTGAAGCGGTTCCTGGAGGACCGCTTCGAGCTGCAACTGGGCTCATTCGAAGTGGCCGAGGTTCTCGAACTGTTCAGCAAGGAAATTGCACCCCATTACTACAACAGGGCGATTGCCGATGTTCAGCTGCACCTCAAGGAGCGGTTCGAGAGCATCGAAAGCGACCTATGGGCGTTGGAAAAAAGCTGAAAGCCGCAAGCTAAAGCCTGATCGCCTATCGAACAACCACCGCGCATTGCTTGCAGCTTGTGGCTTGCCGCTTGCCGCTTGAATTGATGAAGGAAAGAGCATGCTGATTATCCCCGCTATCGATCTCAAGGATGGTGCCTGCGTACGCTTGCGCCAAGGTCGCATGGAAGACTCCACCGTATTCTCCGACGACCCGGTGAGCATGGCCGCCAAATGGGTCGAGGGGGGCTGCCGTCGCCTGCACCTGGTCGACCTCAATGGCGCCTTCGAAGGCCAGCCGGTCAATGGCGAGGTGGTCACCGCCATCGCCAAGCGCTACCCACAGCTGCCGATCCAGATCGGCGGCGGCATCCGCTCGCTGGAAACCATCGAGCACTACGTCAAGGCCGGCGTCAGCTACGTGATCATCGGTACCAAGGCGGTCAAGCAGCCAGCGTTCGTCGCCGAAGCGTGCAAGGCCTTCCCGGGCAAGGTCATCGTCGGCCTGGACGCCAAGGACGGTTTCGTCGCCACCGACGGCTGGGCCGAGGTCAGCTCGGTGCAGGTCATCGACCTGGCCAAGCGTTTCGAGGCCGATGGCGTCTCGGCGATCGTCTACACCGACATCGCCAAGGACGGCATGATGCAGGGCTGCAACGTGCCCTTCACCAAGGCCCTGGCCGAAGCCACGTCGATCCCGGTGATCGCCTCGGGCGGCATCCACAACCTGGGCGACATCAAGGCCCTGCTGGACGCCAAGGCGCCGGGCATCATCGGCGCTATCACCGGCCGTGCCATCTACGAAGGCACCCTCGACGTCGCCGAGGCCCAGGCCTTCTGCGACAACTATTGACAGGAGCGGCAAGCTGCAAGCGGCAAGATAAAGGCAGTACGCGGTCCGGCCTTTCTCTTGCCGCTTGAAGCTTGCAGCTGCTCCCCAGGAGTCCCCCATGGCTTTAGCTAAACGCATCATCCCTTGCCTGGACGTGGACAACGGCCGGGTGGTCAAGGGCGTCAAGTTCGAGAACATCCGCGATGCCGGCGACCCGGTGGAGATCGCCCGGCGCTACGACGAGCAGGGTGCCGACGAGATCACCTTCCTCGACATCACCGCCAGCGTCGATGGCCGAGACACCACGCTGCATACCGTCGAGCGCATGGCCAGCCAGGTGTTCATCCCGCTGACCGTGGGCGGTGGCGTGCGTACCGTGCAGGACATCCGCAACCTGCTCAACGCCGGTGCCGACAAGGTCTCGATCAATACCGCCGCGGTGTTCAACCCCGAGTTCGTCGGCGAGGCGGCCGAGCGCTTCGGCTCCCAGTGCATCGTCGTCGCCATCGACGCCAAGAAGGTCAGCGGCCCCGACGAGACGCCGCGCTGGGAGATCTTCACCCACGGCGGGCGCAAGCCGACCGGCCTGGATGCGGTGGTCTGGGCGAAGAAGATGGAAGGCCTGGGGGCGGGCGAGATCCTGCTCACCAGCATGGATCAGGATGGCATGAAGAGCGGCTTCGACCTGGGCGTGACCCGCGCCATCAGCGATGCCGTGGGCATCCCGGTGATCGCCTCGGGCGGCGTGGGCAACCTGCAGCACCTGGCTGACGGGATCCTGGAAGGGCATGCCAGCGCGGTGCTGGCGGCAAGCATCTTCCACTTCGGCGAGTACACCGTGCCCGAGGCCAAGGCCTACATGGCGGCGCGGGGAATCGTCGTTCGCTGATTCTGCGCGTGGGGCTTTGAACCCTGGGGCTGCAAAGCAGCCCCAGGGTTCACGATCAGCCGAGATTCTTGCCCAGCAACGCGTGATACAGCTCGCTGTCGCCAAGAATCCCCACCACCTTGTCGTTCTCTTGCAGCACCAGCTTGTTACCGGTCTGGTAGCGGATCTGCAGGGCTTCGCGCATGCCGATGTCGGCACTCACCAGGGTCGGCTTGCGCGCCAGCGTCTCCACATCCTGCCCTGGCGCCCAGTTCTGTAGGTCCAGGCCATTCTGGCCCTGGCGGGCACGTTTGATCGAACCGCCTTCGCCCAGGTCGAGCCAGGAGTCCACGCCCGGGTCCAGGCACACCGAACCGTTGATCCGCTTGCACTTGTCCAGGGTGCGCATCAGGCTGCGCCCGCACAGCACGTTGAGCGGGTTGGTGTGGGCAACGAAGGTGCGCACGTAGTCGTCCGCCGGGTTCAGGACGATGTCTTCGGGCTTGCTGTACTGGATGATGCGGCCGTCCTTCATGATGGCGATGCGGCTGCCCAGCTTGAGTGCCTCGTCCAGGTCGTGGCTGACGAACACGATGGTCTTGCTCAGCTTGCGCTGCAGCTCCAGCAGCTCGTCCTGCAGACCCTGACGGATCAGCGGGTCGAGGGCCGAGAAGGGTTCGTCCATCAGCAGGATGTCGGCATCCATGGCCAGCGCCCGGGCCAGGCCCACGCGCTGCTGCATGCCGCCGGAGAGCTCGTCGGGCTTCTTGTTGCGCCACTGGGTCAGGCCCACCAGCTCGAGCTTCTCGTCCACCAGCTTGCGCCGTTCCTTTTCCGGGCGCCCCTGCATCTCCAGGCCAAAGCTGATGTTCTCGCGCACGGTCAGCCAGGGCATCAGGGCGAACTTCTGGAACACCATGGCGATGCGCTTGGTGCGCATCATCTTCAGCTCGGCCGGGGTGCAGTGGGCGATGTCGATATGGTTGCCTTCATGCTCGACGAACAACTTGCCACGGCTGACGGTGTTCAGGCCGTTGATGCAACGCAGCAGGCTCGACTTGCCTGAGCCGGACAGGCCCATGAGCACGCAGATCTCGCCCTTGTCGATGTCCAGGTTGGCCTTTTCCACACCGACCACCAGGCCGGTCTTCTTGAGGATCTGCTCGCGGGTCTGGCCTTGGTCGAGCAGGGCGAGGGCCTCGCGAGGCTTGTTGGAGAAGATGACGTCGACGTCTTCGAAACGAATGATGCTCATGCTTCACCCCTTGCCGGCAGCTCCGGTTGCTTGCAGATACGGTCGAGCATGATCGCCAGCAGTACGATCGCCAGGCCCGCTTCGAAGCCCAGCGAGATATCGGCGGTGTTCAGTGCGTTGACCACGGGTTTGCCCAGGCCGTCCGCGCCCACCAGGGCGGCGATCACCACCATCGACAGCGACAGCATGATGCACTGGGTGACGCCAGCGGCGATGCTCGGCATCGCGTGTGGCAGTTCGATGCGGGTCAGCAACTGGCGCCGGGAGCAGCCGAAGGCCTTGCCGGCGTCCATCAGCTCCTGGGGTACGTCGCAGATCCCCAGGTAGGTCAGGCGGATCGGCGCGGCGATGGCGAACACCACCGTGGAGATCAGCCCCGGTACCACGCCCAGGCCGAACAGGGTCAGGGTCGGGATCAGGTAGACGAAGGTGGGCACCGTCTGCATCAGGTCGAGGATCGGCCGCATGCCGGTGTAGAACCACGGCTTGTGCGCCGCGAGGATGCCCAGCGGCACGCCGATGGCCACGCAGACCACGGTGGCGAAGGTCACCTGCGCCAGGGTCTCCATGGTTTCCTGCCAGTAGCCCAGGTTGAAGATCAGCAGGAACGAGAAGGCAACGAACGCGGTGAGGGCCCATTTGCGCTGGATCAGGTGCGCCAGGGCGGCGAACAGGGCGATGAGAACGTAGGGGTTGAACCAGGTCAGGGCACTGGTGACGCCATGGATCATGAACTCCAGGCCTTGGGCGATGGCGTCGAAGTAATCTGCGCCGTTCTGGGTCAGCCATTCGACGAACGACGCGATGTACTGTCCCAGGGGTATTTTCTGTTCGATAAGCATGATAGCGAGCTTCCACCTGCAAAGATTGAAATCAGTCCGGGGCGGGCACGGTCCTGCCCCGAGGTAGTGCCTACTGCTATTGCATCCATTACTGCTACTGCGTCAGCTTGGCCTTTACCGCCTCCAGCCCCGGTTCGCCGTCCACGGTCGTCACCCCGGCCAGCCAGGTGTCGAGCACTTGCGGGTTGTTCTTCAGCCACGCCTTGGCGGCCGCCTCGGGTTTCATCTTGTCGTCCAGGACGTTGCCCATCAGCGTGCTTTCCATGTCCAAGGTGAACGACAGGTTCTTCAGCAACTGGCCAACGTTGCTGCATTCTTGCGCGTAGCCCTTGCGGGTATTGGTCAGCACCGTCGCCTTGCCGTACTCGGGGCCGAAGAAATCGTCGCCGCCGGAGAGGTACTGCATCTTGAAGCGCTTGTTCATCGGGTGCGGTTCCCAGCCGAGGAACACCACGGCATCACCGCGCTTCTGTGCCCGGTCGACCTGCGACAGCATGCCGGCCTCGCTGGACTGCACCAGCTTGAAACCGGCGTCCTTCAGGCCGAAGGCGTTCTGGTCGATCATGTTCTGGATGGTGCGGTTGCCGTCGTTGCCCGGCTCGATGCCATAGATCTTGCCGCCCAGTTCGCTCTTGAACTTGACGATGTCGGCGAAATCCTTGAGGCCTTTGTCGTACAGCGCCTGGGGCACCGCCAGGGTGTACTTGGCGTTCTCCAGGTTGGCGCGCAGCGTCTCGACGGTGCCGGCGTCGCGGTACTGCTTGATGTCGTTCTCCATGGTCGGCATCCAGTTGCCGAGGAACACGTCGAGGTCCTTGCCGGCGGCCAGCGACTTGTAGGTCACCGGTACCGAGATCATCGTGGTGTGGGTCTTGTAGCCCAGGGCTTCGAGCACGACGCTGGTCACCGCGGTGGTCACGGTGATGTCGGTCCAGCCGACATCGGAGAACCTTACCGTTCGGCACTGCTCGGGTTCGGCGGCCTGGGCCAGCAGCGGAGCGGACAGCAACGCGGCCAGCAACAGCGAGGGTGAAGCTTTCATGAATGGACTCCTGTGATTTTATCTTCGGGTTCGCGCGGGGCGCCGGACGTTCTCGGGGTCCGGTCGACCAGGCCTGCAGAGGGCAGGTTGCGAGGCCGTGCAATACGAGTCGCTTTCGATAATCCCCCAGTGCTCGGCAATCGCCTACTGGTGGGGTCGTAACCAGTACAGGACGGGTCGCATCCAGTAAGGGCGATGTCGCATATGGGGTCTTCCACCCGTTCCCCCGTCTTTTTGCGTCATCCGAGCGCCTGGAAGCGTCGGTCGGTGACCGGGCCAGGGCGGCGCTGCCGGACAAAATGGCGTCGGTTGCAGACGCCGGGAGGTGGGGCAAAAGCCCGATGATGCGAGCATTCACGGCGTTCAGCCTAGCAGCTGTGCGACCTCACGCCTGGCGTGGGGAGACAAGCCCATCAAGAGGTGATTCGACAATGGCCATCAGCGTGTTCGACCTGTTCAAGATCGGTGTCGGGCCTTCCAGCTCCCACACCGTCGGCCCCATGCGCGCCGCCGCCCTGTTCGTCCAGGGCCTGCGCGAGCGCGGCGAGCTGGAGCGGGTAAGGCGGGTCGAGGTGCGGCTGTACGGCTCGCTGTCGGCCACCGGCATCGGCCACGGCACCGACAACGCCACTATCATGGGCCTGATGGGCGAATGGCCCGACGCCATCGACCCCACGGTGATCGCCCCGCGTATCGCCGAGCTGCGCGAAACCAGCACGCTGCTGCTGGATGGCCGCCTGCCCATCGCGTTCGTCTGGGCCCGCGACATGCTGCTGCTCGACGAGAACCTGCCCTATCACCCGAACGCCATGACCCTGGTCGCCGAAGGCGACCAGGGCGAGCTGCACCGTGACACTTACTACTCGGTCGGCGGCGGCTTCGTGGTCGATGCCGCCCAGGCCGCCAGCGGCGTGCTGGATGCCGACCAGACGGTGCTGCCCTACGATTTCAACAGTGCCGCCGAGCTGCTGCGGCTGTGCAAGCAAAACGACATGCGCGTGTCGCAATTGATGATGGAGAACGAAAAGGCCTGGCGCAGCGAGCAAGAGATCCGCGCCGGCCTGCTCAAGCTCTGGCACGCCATGCAGGAATGCGTGAACAACGGCCTCAAGTACGAGGGTACGCTGCCCGGCGGGCTCAATGTGCGCCGGCGCGCGGCCAAGCTGCACCGCAGCCTGCAGGAGCTGGGCAAGCCCAACGTGATCGGCTCGACCATGAGTGCCATGGAGTGGGTCAACCTGTTCGCCCTGGCGGTCAACGAAGAGAACGCCGCCGGCGGGCGCATGGTCACCGCGCCCACCAATGGCGCGGCCGGCATCATCCCGGCGGTGCTGCACTACTACATGCGCTTCTCCGATGCGGTGGACGAATCCAACGTGGTGGAGTTCTTCCTCGGCGCGGCGGCGGTGGGCATCCTGTGCAAGAAGAACGCCTCGATCTCCGGCGCCGAAGTCGGTTGCCAGGGCGAGGTCGGTTCGGCCTGCGCCATGGCCGCCGCGGGCCTGGCCGAGGTGCTTGGGGCGACCCCGGCGCAGTTGGAGAACGCCGCCGAGATCGCCCTGGAACACAACCTGGGGCTGACCTGCGACCCGGTCGGCGGCCTGGTCCAGGTGCCGTGCATCGAGCGCAACGCCATCGCCGCGGTCAAGGCGATCAACGCGGTGCAGATGGCCCTGCGTGGCGACGGCGAGCACTTCATCTCCCTCGACCAGGTGATTCGCACCATGCGCGACACCGGTGCCGATATGCACGACAAGTACAAGGAAACCTCGCGCGGTGGCCTGGCGGTCAGCGCCATCGAGTGCTGATGCGCCGTTTTCGCCCGTTCCAGGCCGCTGTGCCACCTGTTGGCGCAGCGGCCGACACCCACCGGCCGTCGGCTGTCGCTACCAGAGGTGTCGTTGTCGGTGACACTCAAGTATGTCGCTTCTGGGCATCTTTCCCACAAGTGCTACCGAATTGCTCAGCAGTTACACGCAAAGGCGCTGGCGCGCCTGTTTGCGTTTACCTACCACCTCGCCAGAAAAGCTCTACACGTCGCATGACGACGTCGTTTTTGAGTTTTTTTGGATAGCCGTTCAATTTCAGGCACGGCGTTTGCGTCGAGATTGGCAAAGCCCCTGCATCCGAATCGGGGCCATTACAAGAAACAGTGCCCGCCTGAGGCACACCCTGCATTTGTGTGAGGAGAAATCGCGATGACGTCGTACACCTCCGGGAATCCAACCCAGAACCGCACAGCCCCCCAGTCCATCGGCTTTCTCCTGCTGGACAACTTCACCCTCATTTCCCTGGCGTCCGCGGTCGAGCCCCTGCGTATGGCCAACCAGTTGTCCGGCCGCGAGCTGTACCGCTGGCACACCCTGACGGTCGATGGCGGCCAGGTCTGGGCCAGCGATGGCCTGCAGATCACCCCCGATGCGGCCATGCACAGCGCGCCGCCGATGGATACCGTGATCGTCTGCGGTGGCGTCGGCATCCAGCGCTCGGTGACCCGTGAGCACGTCACCTGGCTGCAGGCCCAGGCCCGCCAGTCGCGCCGCCTGGGTGCGGTGTGCACCGGCAGCTGGGCGCTGGCCTGTGCAGGCCTGCTCGACGGTTTCGACTGCAGCGTGCACTGGGAATGCCTGGCGGCCATGCAGGAGGCCTTCCCGCGGGTCAACATGAGCACCCGTCTGTTCACCCTCGACCGCAACCGCTTCACCAGTTCCGGCGGTACCGCGCCGCTGGACATGATGCTGCACCTGATCAGCCGCGACCATGGCCGCGAACTGTCGGCGGCGATCTCCGAGATGTTCGTCTACGAGCGCATCCGCAACGAACAGGATCATCAGCGCGTACCGCTCAAGCACATGCTCGGCACCAACCAGCCGAAGCTGCAGGAGATCGTTGCGCTGATGGAGGCCAACCTGGAGGAGCCGATCGACCTGGACGAGCTGGCCGTGTACGTCTCGGTGTCGCGGCGCCAGCTCGAGCGCCTGTTTCAGAAGTACCTGCACTGCTCGCCGTCGCGCTACTACCTGAAGCTGCGGCTGATCCGTGCGCGTCAGTTGCTCAAGCAGACGCCCATGTCGATCATCGAGGTGGCGTCGGTGTGTGGGTTCGTGTCCACGCCGCACTTCTCCAAGTGCTACCGCGAATACTTCGGCATTCCGCCGCGTGACGAGCGTGTCGGCTCCAATACCGCGCAACAGGTGGCGATGATGCCGATCCCGCAGGCCATGGCCCTGTCGCCCCATGGTGGGCCGCTGGGGGCACTGAGCCAGGCGCGCAACGAGTCGACGTTTGCCAGTGTGAGGCTCTGAGCTGTTGGGGCCGCCAATCAGGCTAATGCTGTTCACTTAAGCCATTGGGGCCGCCTTGCGGCCCTTCGCGGGCAAGCCCGCTCCCACAAGTACGCTGCAAATGCACGACCCTGTGGGAGCGGGCTTCCCCGCGAAGGGCTGCAAGGCAGCCCCAATCGATGTCACATCGGACTTAAGTGAACAGCATTAGCCAATCAGGCGCGTTTGTTGAACTGCGCCAACGCCGGCAACAGCTGCTTGTCGATGGCCTGGCGCACGGCCGGGAGGATGGTGGCGCTGCCGGTGTACATCTGCTCGACCATGCCGCGCAGGGCCCGGGCATTGGGTTCGGTCAGGCCGCGCACGGCGACCTCGCAGGCCTGTTCGGCACTGGCCCCGGCCGGCATCTCGAAGCCCAGGGCGCGCAGTTGGCCCAGCAGGTCGTCCTGATCGATCAAATCCGCATGCATCATGGCTGTTGTCCCTTTTATCGCTAAGAGAGTGCTGCTGTGATTCACGACCGATTCTGTGTCCACGGCGACATGCCCGCAAGGGCAGTGTGTCGCAATGGCTGCTTTGGCTAAGAACAGGTCGTTCCCGGCTAAATCGACGGCCCGCAGAGGCCGCACACTGGCGTCATTCACGGCAACGGAGGGTTTGGTCACCCTCGCTCATGCAAAGTGGATGTTGCTCGCTCTTGGCCCCGGATGCTCACGGCTTTCCGGGGTTATTTTTTTCTGCGGTACATACCTTCGGGGCCGCTGTGCGCGCCTTTCGCGACACAGCGGCCCCAACTGGCATCGGTCAACCAGGCAAGCGCATCACGCGCCCGACGAACTCGGCAGGCGGCAGGTCTCGTTGTGCCTCCCGCAACCCTTGCAGCAACGCCACGCTGCGCTCGCCAAACGGCGCCGACTTCGGCCCCGCCAGGTCCACATGCAGCAGCATCTGCTCGCTGGCCGCCAACGCCTCGTCGAACCCTGCCCGGTGCAGGCTGTGGTACACATGCAGGCGCTTCTTGTCGAAGCCGACGATCTGCGTCTGCACCCACACCTCGGTGCCGAGCTTCACCTCATGCAGGTAGTTGATGTGCGCCTCCAGGGTGAACAGCGAATGGCCGCTCTGCCCACGGCTGTCGGCATCCAGGCCGATGCGCTCCATCAGCGCATCGGTGGCGTAGCTGAAGATCAGCAGGTAATAGGCATCGCGCAGATGGCCGTTGTAGTCGACCCAGCCCTCCTGGACTGGAGTGCGGTAGGTGGTCAGTGCTGGCATCAGGTGCTCCTCAATCGCCGAAGGCCATGCCGTGCTGGGCCTTGCTGTGCTTCACCGCCTCCAGTACCGCCAGCAGGGTGTCGTCACGGTAGCGCTCCAGCGCGGCGATGCTGTGCTCGCCCAACTGCTCGGCGGTGCCCTCGACCACATCGTCGATCAGCTTGTCGGTCAGTTCCGGGGCCGGCAGGTAGGTCCAGGGCAGCTTGAGCGCCGGGCCGAACTGCGACATGAAGTGACGCATGCCGGCATCGCCACCGGCGAGGGTGTAGGTCAGGAAGGTGCCCATGAACGACCAGCGCAGGCCGGCGCCGAAGCGGATCGCGTCGTCGATCTCGCCCGTGCTGGCTACACCATCGTTGACCAGGTGCAGGGCCTCGCGCCACAGCGCTTCGAGCAGGCGGTCGGCGATGAAGCCGGGAACCTCCTTGCGCACGTGCAGCGGGCGCATGCCCAGCGCGGTGTAGATGGTCTTCGCGGCTTCGATGGCCTCGGGGGCGGTGCGCTGGCCGCCGACGATCTCCACCAGCGGCAGCAGGTACACCGGGTTGAACGGGTGGCCTACCACGCAGCGCTCGGGGTGGGTGGACGACTCGTAGAACTCGCTCGGCAGCAGCCCCGAGGTGCTGGAACCGATGATCGCGTTGGGTTTGGCCGCGGCACTGATCCTGGCATGCAGGTCGAGCTTGAGGTCCAGGCGCTCCGGGGCGCTTTCCTGGATGAAGTCGGCGTCGCGCACGCACGCCTCGATGGTGCTGACGAACGTCAGCCGGTCCTGCGCCGCGCCGGGCGCCAGGCCTTGTTTCTCAAGGGCTGGCCAGGCATTGGCGATGCGCTTGCGCAGGGCCTGCTCGGCGCCGGGGGCCGGGTCCCAGGCGACCACGTCCAGGCCGTGGGCCAGGGCGCGGGCGACCCAGCCGCTGCCGATGACGCCGCTACCCAGGGCGGCGAAGGTCTTGATCTCGGTGATGTAAGGCATGTCGAACGGCTCCTGAATTAGCGGCGCTTGAGGTTCATCTTTTCCCGGCCTTCTGCCGGGCTGAGGACACGGCCGCCCATGCGGGTGATGATTTCCGCCGCGCGTTCGACCAACTGGCCGTTGCTGGCCAGCACGCCACGATCCAGGTACAGGTTGTCTTCCAGCCCCACCCGTACGTTGCCGCCGAGCAGCACGGCCTGGGCCGCCATGGGCATCTGCATGCGGCCGATGCCGAAGCCGGCCCAGGTCACACCGGCGGGCAGGTTGTCGACCATGGCCTTCATGGTGGTGGTGTCCGCCGGCGCGCCCCACGGGATGCCCAGGCACAGCTGGAACAGCGGGTCGTCCAGCAGGCCTTCCTTCATCATCTGCTTGGCGAACCACAGGTGGCCGGTGTCGAAGATTTCCAGCTCGGCCTTCACGCCCAGCTCGGTGATGCGCTTGGCGCCGGCACGCAGTTGGCTCGGGGTGGAGACGTAGATGGCGTTGCCGTCGCCGAAGTTGAGGGTGCCGCAGTCGAGGGTGCAGATCTCTGGCAGCAGCGCCTCCACGTGGGCCAGGCGCTCCAGTGGGCCGATCAGGTCGGTGCCCGGGCCGAAGGCCATGGGTGTTTCGCCAGGGCCGATCTCCAGATCGCCGCCCATGCCGGCGGTGAGGTTGACGATCACGTCCACGTCGGCCTCGCGGATGCGCTCCATCACTTCGCGGTACAGCGCCACGTCGCGGCTGAAACGGCCGGTCTCGGGGTCGCGGACGTGGCAATGGACCACGGTGGCGCCGGCCTTGGCGGCTTCCACGGCGGATTCGGCGATCTGCTTGGGCGTGACAGGGACGAGGTGGCTCTTGGCGACCGTGTCGCCGGCGCCGGTGAGGGCACAGGTGATGATGACGTCGTGGTTCATGGTGTGTTCCTTGTGGTGTCGGTGGTGGCCCAATCGCCGGCAAGCCGGCTCCCACAGGGCGTGGTGAGCCCTGGTGCGTGAAGCGCCTGGGGGAGCTGGCTTGCCGGCGATGAGGCCGGGTCAGTTGGCGGTGAGCTTGAGGTTCTCAGCCGCGGGCTTGCCATCGAAGGTGGTCACGCCTTGCAGCCAGCGCGCTTTGTCCTCGGGGTGGTCCTTGAGCCACTGGCGGGCCGACTCCAGCGGGTCCTTGTGGTCGAGCAGCGGCTGCATCATGCGGCTCTCGTCCTCGGCGCTGAAGCTCAGGTTGGCCAGCAGGCGGTGGGCGTTGGGGCAACGTTCGGCATAGTCCGGCGCGGTGACGGTCCACACCGTGGCACGGCCTTCGTCGGGGCCCAGGGCATCCTGGCTGCCATCGAGGTAGGTCATGTCGATGTTGACGTTCATCGGGTGCGGCGCCCAACCGAAGAACACCACCGCCTGCTTGCGCCGTACGGCCCGGTCGACCGCGGCGAGCATGCCGGCCTCGCTGGACTCGACCAGCTGGAACTTGCCCAGGCCGAACTGGTTCTTGGCGATCATGGCCTTGATCTGGGTGTTGGCCCCGGAGCCAGGCTCGATGCCGTAGATCTTGCGGCCCAGTTCCTTCTCGAACTTGTGGATGTCGGCGAAGCTCTTCAGGCCCTTGTCGGCGAGGTACTTCGGCACCGCCAGGGTGGCCCGGGCGTCGTCCAGGCTGGGTTTGTCGAGGACCTTGACCTGCCCGGCCTGGATGAACGGGGTGATGGTCTGGGTCATGATCGGGTTCCAGTAGCCCAGGAACATGTCCAGGCGCTTGTCGCGGATCCCGGCGAAGATGATCTGCTGCGAGGCGCTGGTCTGCTTGGTCTGGTAACCCAGGCCATCGAGCAGGACCTGGGCCATGGCGCTGGTGGCGATGACATCGGTCCAGTTGACCACGCCCAGGCGTACGTTCTTGCAAACGGCGGGCTCGGCGGCGAACAGGGGCGTGGCAAGGGTGCTGCTCAGGGCGAGGGACAACAGGCTGCGGCGGATCAAGCTGTGCATGGTGGCTCTCCAACGGCAGTGCATATTGTTATGGGATCGGCCTCTGTGGGCCGTGTGAACACGCTACGCTGCTGGCAGGGTGGAAAATCGCACCCTGACGACCAACAATTGCACACAAGCGACCACTTCTGCCGTGGAACATATCGATGCCGCAAACCATCCACTTCCTGCTGTTGCCGGGCTTCTCGGCCATGGGCTTCATTTCGGCGCTGGAGCCCTTGCGCGTGGCCAACCGTTTTCGCGGGCCGCTGTACCGCTGGCGAGTGCTGAGCCTGGAGGGTGACGCGGTGCAGGCGAGCAATGGCATGTCGGTGAACGTCGACGGCGCCCTGGGCGAGGGCGAGCGGGGCAGTATGCTGCTGGTGGTGGCCGGCTTCGAGCCGTTGGCCTGCTACGGCCCTGTGCTGCAACAGGCGCTGCGCCGTCTCGACCATGAGGGGGTGATCCTTGGCGGTATCGATACCGGCGCGGTGGTGCTGGCCGAGGCCGGCCTGCTCGACGGGTATCGGGCGACCCTGCACTGGGAGGCGCTGGAGGCTTTCAAGGAGCGCTACCCGCGCCTGCAGGCGACCCAGGAGCTGTTCGAGATCGACCGCCGGCGCATCACCTGCGCCGGCGGCACCGCCTCCATCGACCTGATGCTCGACCTGATCGCCCAGGGCCATGGCAGCGAACTGGCGGTGCAAGTGTCGGAGCAGTTCGTGCTCGGGCGCATCCGCCCGCGCCAGGACCACCAGCGCATGCAAATCGCCTCGCGCTACGGCATCAGCAACAAGAAGCTGGTGCGGGTGATCGGCGAGATGGAGCGCAACACCGAGCAGCCGCTCAATACCCAGGTGCTGGCCGAGGCCGTGCAGGTCACCCGGCGGCAACTGGAGCGGCTGTTCCGCCTGCATCTGGACGACACGCCCAGCGGCTTCTATCTGCGCCTGCGGTTGGACAAGGCGCGGCAGTTGCTGCGCCAGACCGACATGAGCGTGCTGGAGGTGGGGGTGGCCTGTGGGTTCGAGTCGGCGTCGTATTTCACCCGTTGCTACCGGGCACGCTTCGAGCGCTGTCCCAGGGAGGATCGGCGGCAAGCCGGCGATGGGGCGCGAAGCGGCCCCAAATGACAGTTGGGCGCGCCGTCGAGATCATGGCTGGCCAATGGACTGCAGGTACTCCGATCGCTCATCGCTACGCTGGGCGATACAGGTGTTCCAGGCCGCCTCGAACGCCTGGCTGCCAGGCTTCCCTGCAAAGGTCTCGACTTTGCAGTCGGCATCGCGCAGCTGCACCCAGAGTTTTTCGGCAGCGTCCATTCGCTCGATCAGCGCCGTGGCCTGGCCGACTTCGTCCGCATACTGGTCGCGGATGCGCTGGACCAGTTCGTCATAGGCCGCCTTCAGCTCCCGCTCGGCGGTGTGCTTGTTGAAGGCGGCGCAGGCATAGCCCTGCTGATCGGTCTCGACGTTGTCGCAGGGCGTGCTTTCCTCCTCGCCGGCCTGGGCACCCAGGGCCACGCTCAGCAACACCAGCCATGCCATTGATTTCATCCGTTTTCTCCTTAAACAGGCTGACGAATCGCAGGCGATTCTCGCTCAGCCTGCGACGCTGCGGTAGCTCCCGACGCAAATGTTCATGAATGGCCAAAAACGACGGTTGTCGAGAGTCGCTCTCATCGCCACACGCCGTGCCAGAGCGCGCCCTGTCGCCCATTGACGCTTTCGGCAAACCCCCTGTCGTTTTTGCACCGGGGCGCCTCGGGCGGCAGGCATATGCTGGCCCCAAAGCGCCGGCACAAGGTTCGGCGTGGCCCAAGTCAATAAAAGGGGACAGCCTGATGAGCCCAGCCGAACTTCACGCCGACAGCATCGTCATCGATGGCCTGATCATCGCCAAATGGAACCGCGAGCTGTTCGAGGACATGCGCAAGGGTGGCCTGACCGCGGCCAACTGCACGGTATCGGTCTGGGAGGGCTTCAAGGCCACCGTCGACAACATCGCCGCCAGCCAGAAGCTGATCCGCGAGAACAGCGACCTGGTCATGCCGGTGCGCACCACCGCCGACATCCGCAAGGCCAAGGAGCTGGGCAAGACCGGCATCCTCTTCGGCTTCCAGAACGCCCACGCCTTCGAAGACCAGATCGGCTACGTCGACGTGTTCAAGCAGCTGGGCGTGGGCATCGTGCAGATGTGCTACAACACCCAGAACCTGGTGGGCACCGGCTGCTACGAGCGCGACGGCGGCCTGTCGGGCTTCGGTCGCGAGATCGTCGCCGAGATGAACCGCGTCGGCATCATGTGCGACCTGTCCCACGTCGGCTCCAAGACCAGCGAGGAAGTCATCCTCGAGTCGAAGAAGCCGGTCTGCTATTCCCATTGCCTGCCCTCGGGCCTGAAGGAGCACCCGCGCAACAAGTCGGACGAAGAGCTGAAGTTCATCGCCGACCACGGCGGCTTCGTCGGCGTGACCATGTTCGCGCCGTTCCTGGCCAAGGGCATCGACTCGACCATCGACGACTACGCCGAGGCCATCGAGTACACCATGAACATCGTCGGTGAGGACGCCATCGGCATCGGCACCGACTTCACCCAGGGCCACGGCCAGGACTTCTTCGAGTACCTGACCCACGACAAGGGTTACGCCCGTCGCCTGACCAATTTCGGGAAGATCATCAACCCGCTGGGGATCCGCACTGTCGGCGAGTTCCCCAACCTCACCGAGACCCTGCTCAAGCGCGGCCACTCCGAACGGGTGGTGCGCAAGATCATGGGTGAGAACTGGGTGAATGTCCTCAAGGACGTCTGGGGCGAGTAAGCCGCTCTCCAAGCCTGAAAAGCCCCGGCCAGCAACGCCGGGGCATCCAACAAAAATTTTTATGGAGTTGAGTTTCCATGGCCAAGATCGCCCCGCAATTGCCAATCGAAGTCGACAGCGAGACCGGTGTCTGGACCACCGATGCCCTGCCGATGCTCTACGTGCCACGGCATTTCTTCGTCAACAACCACATGGGCATCGAGGAAGTGCTGGGCGCTGACGCCTACGCCGAGATCCTCTACAAGGCCGGCTACAAGTCGGCCTGGCACTGGTGCGAAAAAGAAGCCGAATGCCATGGCCTGGAAGGCGTGGCGGTGTTCGAGCACTACATGAAGCGCCTGTCCCAGCGCGGCTGGGGCCTGTTCGAGATCCAGGACATCGACCTGGACAAGGGCACCGCCAGCGTCAAGCTCAAGCATTCGGCGTTCGTCTACGTCTACGGCAAGGTCGGCCGCAAGGTCGACTACATGTTCACCGGCTGGTTCGCCGGTGCCATGGACCAGATCCTGGCTGCCCGTGGCAGTTCCATCCGCACCGTGGCCGAACAGGTCTACGGCGGGTCGGAAGAAGGCCACGACGACGGCCTGTTCATCGTCAAGCCGCTGTAAGCCGGAGAGAGCGTCATGGCATTCGAAGCAATGTTCCAGCCGATCCAGATCGGCAAGCTGACCATCCGCAACCGCGTGCTCAGCACCGCGCACGCCGAGGTCTACGCCACCGACGGCGGCATGACCACCGAGCGCTACGTCAAGTACTACGAAGAGAAGGCCAAGGGCGGCATCGGCCTGGCCATCTGCGGCGGTTCGTCGGTGGTGGCCATCGACAGCCCGCAGGAGTGGTGGTCGTCGGTGAACCTGTCGACCGACCGGATCATCCCGCACTTCCAGAACCTGGCCGACGCCATGCACAAGCATGGCGCCAAGATCATGATCCAGATTACCCACATGGGCCGGCGCTCGCGCTGGGACGGCTTCAACTGGCCGACCCTGATGTCGCCGTCGGGCATCCGCGAACCCGTGCACCGTGCCACCTGCAAGACCATCGAGGTGGAGGAGATCTGGCGGGTCATCGGCAACTACGCCCAGGCCGCGCGCCGGGCGAAGGAAGGCGGCCTGGACGGCGTCGAGCTGTCGGCGGTGCACCAGCACATGATCGACCAGTTCTGGAGCCCACGGGTCAACAAGCGTACCGACGAATGGGGCGGCAGCTTCGAAGGCCGCATGAAGTTCGGCCTGGAAGTGCTCAAGGCGGTGCGCGCCGAGGTCGGTGACGACTTCTGCGTGGGCATGCGCATCTGCGGCGACGAATTCCACCCCGATGGCCTGAGCCACGAGGACATGAAGGAGATCGCCAAGTACTACGACGCCACCGGCATGCTCGACTTCATCGGCGTGGTCGGCTCGGGCTGCGACACCCACAACACCCTGGCCAACGTCATCCCCAACATGAGCTACCCGCCGGAGCCGTTCCTGCACCTGGCTGCCGGCATCAAGGAAGTGGTCAAGGTCCCGGTGCTGCACGCGCAGAACATCAAGGACCCGAACCAGGCCACGCGCATCCTCGAAGGCGGCTACGTGGACATGGTCGGCATGACCCGCGCGCACATGGCCGACCCGCACCTGATCGCCAAGATCAAGATGGGCCAGGTCGACCAGATCAAGCAATGCGTCGGTGCCAACTACTGCATCGACCGCCAGTACCAGGGCCTGGATGTGCTGTGCATCCAGAACGCCGCGACCTCCCGTGAATACATGGGCGTGCCGCACATCATCGAGAAGTCCACCGGGCCCAAGCGCAAGGTGGTGGTGGTCGGCGCCGGCCCTGCCGGCATGGAGGCGGCCCGCGTGGCGGCCGAGCGCGGCCACGACGTCACCGTGTTCGAGAAGAAGGAGCAGATCGGCGGGCAGATCACCATCGCCGCCAAGGCACCGCAGCGTGACCAGATCGCCGGCATCACCCGCTGGTACCAGCTGGAGTTCGCCCGCCTGAAGGTCGACCTGCGCCTGGGCACCGCGGCGGATGCGCAGACCATCATGGACCTGCGCCCGGACATCGTCGTGCTGGCGGTGGGCGGCCATCCGTTCGTCGAGCAGAACGAGCACTGGGGCGCCGCCGAAGGGCTGGTGGTCAGCAGCTGGGACATCCTCGACGGCAAGGTCGCGCCGGGCAAGAACGTGCTGGTGTACGACACCATCTGCGAGTTCACCGGCATGTCCACGGCGGACTTTCTGGCCGACAAGGGCTGCCAGGTGGAGATCGTCACCGACGACATCAAGCCGGGTGTGGCCATGGGCGGCACCACCTTCCCGACCTACTACCGCAGCCTCTATCCGAAAGAGGTGATCATGACCGGCGACATGATGCTGGAAAAGGTCTACCGCGAGGGCGACAAGGTGATCGCGGTGCTGGAGAACGAGTACACCGGCGCCAAGGAAGAGCGCGTGCTCGACCAGGTGGTGGTGGAAAACGGCGTGCGGCCGGACGAGGAACTCTACTACGCGCTCAAGGACGGCTCGCGCAACAAGGGCCAGATCGACATCGAGGCGTTGTTCGCCATCCAGCCGCAGCCGATCCTCAGCCAGCCGGGCGAGGGCTACCTGCTGTACCGCATCGGCGACTGCGTGGCCCAGCGTAACGTGCATGCGGCGATCTATGACGCCTTGCGCCTGTGCAAGGATTTCTAGGCTAGCTGCAAGTTTCGAGCGGCAAGCGGCAAGCAGAAGCAGTCCTCATCGCTTCTGCTTGCGGCCATCGCTCCGAGAGTTGCTTGGAAACGATTCTGCGTAACAGCGATGAGCCAGCCGTTGTAAGCAGCCAGCAAGAGCGACTCGGCTTTTTCTTGCGGCTTGCAGCTTGCAGCTCGCAGCTCAAAGGTGCCTAGCGATGTTGAACACCCTTCTACCCATCCTGCTGTTCGCCGCCCTTGGCCTGGCGGTGCTCGGCGCCCTGCGCCGGGTGCGCATGTGGCGGCGTGGCCGGCCGTCCAAGGTCAACCTGATCGGCGGCCTGCTGGCCATGCCGCGACGCTACCTGGTGGACCTGCACCATGTGGTCGAGCGCGACAAGTACATGTCCAAGACCCACGTGGCCACGGCGGGCGGCTTTGTCCTGTCGGCGGTGCTGGCGATCCTGGTGCACGGCTTCGGCCTGCAGAGCAAGATCCTCGGTTACGCCCTGCTGGTGGCCACGGTGATCATGTTCAGTGGCGCCATCTTCGTCTTCAAGCGGCGCCTGGACCCGCCTTCGCGGCTGTCCAAGGGCCCCTGGATGCGCCTGCCCAAGAGCCTGCTGGTGTTCGCCGCGAGCTTCTTCGTCGCCACCTTGCCGGTGGCCGGCATCCTGCCCGAGGGCACGGGCGGCTGGCTGCTGGTGGCGCTGCTCGGCGTGGGCGTGCTGTGGGGCGTGTCGGAGCTGTTCTTCGGCATGACCTGGGGTGGGCCGATGAAGCACGCCTTCGCCGGCGCCCTGCACCTGGCCTGGCACCGCCGCGCCGAGCGCTTCGGCGGTGGCCGCTCCACCGGCCTCAAACCGCTGGACCTGGAAGACCCGAATGCGCCCCTGGGCGTGGAAAAACCGGTGGACTTCACCTGGAACCAGCTGCTGGGCTTCGACGCCTGCGTGCAGTGCGGCAAGTGCGAGGCCATGTGCCCGGCGTTCGCCGCCGGCCAGCCGCTGAACCCGAAGAAGCTGATCCAGGACATGGTCATCGGCCTGGCCGGTGGCACCGACGCCACCTTCGCCGGCAGCCCCTACCCGGGCAAGCCGATCGGCGAGCATGGCGGCCATCCGCACCAGCCGATCGTCAATGGCCTGGTCGATGCCGAGACCCTGTGGTCGTGCACCACCTGCCGCGCCTGCGTCGAGGAGTGCCCGATGATGATCGAGCACGTCGATGCCATCGTCGACATGCGCCGCCACCTCACCCTGGAGAAGGGCGCGACCCCGAACAAGGGCGCCGAGGTGCTGGACAACCTGATCGCCACCGACAACCCCGGCGGTTTCAACCCTGGCGGGCGGATGAACTGGGCGGCCGACCTCAACCTCCAGCTGCTGTCCGAGGTGAAGAACACCGAGGTACTGTTCTGGGTCGGCGATGGTGCCTTCGACATGCGCAACCAGCGCACCCTGCGCGCCTTCGTCAAGGTGCTCAAGGCCTCTGGCGTGGACTTCGCCGTGCTCGGCCTGGAGGAGCGCGACAGCGGTGACGTGGCGCGCCGTCTGGGCGATGAGGCGACCTTCCAGCAATTGGCCCGGCGCAACATCCAGACGCTGAGCAAGTACCGCTTCCAGCGCATCGTCACCTGCGACCCGCACAGCTTCCATGTGCTGAAGAACGAATACGGCGCCCTGGGCGGCGAGTACCAGGTGCAGCACCACAGCACCTACATCGCCGAGCTGATCGCCGCCAACAAGCTCAACCTGGGCCAGCACAAGGGGGGCAGCGTCACCTACCACGACCCGTGCTACCTGGGCCGCTACAACGGCGAATACGAAGCCCCGCGCGAGGTGCTCAAGGCCTTGGGCATCGAGGTCCGCGAGATGCAGCGCTCGGGCTTGCGCTCCCGCTGCTGCGGCGGTGGCGGCGGTGCGCCGATCACCGACATACCGGGCAAGCAGCGTATCCCCGACATGCGCATGGACGACATCCGCGAGACCGAGGCAGAGCTGGTGGCGGTGGGTTGCCCGCAATGCACGGCGATGCTCGAAGGCGTGGTCGAACCCCGCCCGCAGATCAAGGACCTGGCCGAGTTGGTGGCCGACGTGCTGATCGAAGACGACACCCCGGCGACCAAGCCCCAGGTGGCCAAACGTGAACCTGCGGAGGTGCACTGATGAGCGACATCATCCGCCGCGACCCTCGTGCCGAGTGGATCGCACGTAACCGCCTGCACCCGCTGCATGCGGCGATGCAGACCCAGCAGACTAGCTGGATGGGGCCCAACGGCCTCATCCGCAAGAACCCTCATGCGATCGCCGCTGGCTTCATCGGCCCCAACGGCATCAAGCGCATCGACCGCAGCGGCGCCCAGCAGGGCACCAGCGGTGGGGCGCGGCGCAGTGCTGGTGCCCAGGTGCAACTGCCATTGCATCAGGTCGTGGAGCCGGCGTTCTACATCGCCGTGGTGCCGGACATGGTCGGCGGCCGCCTGGGCAGCCACGACCGCGACCTGCTCGGGCTTGCCCACAGCCTGGCGGGCAGCGACGGCGCGGTGCTGGCCATCGTCTTCGGCGAGCACAAGGAGAGCAACTTTTCCACAGCCGGTGTCGATCGCCTGCTGGTCATCGAGGGCGAGGCGTTCGAAGGTTATGCACCGGAGCAACTGGTGCAGGGCCTGCGCGCTGTGGATAACCAGTTCTCGCCACGTCACTGGCTGTTGCCCGACAGCCGCACCGGCGGTGGCGAACTCGGTCGGCGCCTGGCCGCCGCGCTCGGCGAGCGCCCGGCGACGCGGGTCTGGCAGGTCAAGGACGGCCAGTGCATCGGCCGCGCCGGGGCCGGCCAGCAAGACCTGCAACGTGGCTTGGCGCGGTTGATCCTGGCCGCCGCCGAGTGCGCCGAGCCGGTCAGCGAAACCCGCCACGAGGCACTGCCGGTGGAGTTGTCCACAAGCGTGGCCCGCAGCCTGTCGCGCATCGAGGACCTTGGCCCGGTGGCCGTGGACCCGGCAGCCATCGCCATGGCCGAGGCCGAGTTCATCGTCTCCGGCGGCAACGGGGTCAAGGACTGGGCGCTTTTCCACAAGGCAACCGCTGCGCTCGGCGCCACCGAGGGGGCGTCGCGGGTGGCGGTGGACGACGGTTTCATGCCGCGTAACCGCCAGGTCGGCGCCACGGGTACCTGGGTGACCGCACGGGTCTACGTGGCTGTGGGTATCTCTGGCGCGATCCAGCACCTGCAAGGCATCGGCGCCTGCGACAAGGTGGTGGCAGTGAACATGGACCCAGGCTGCGACATGATCAAACGGGCCGACCTGTCGGTGATTGGCGACAGCTCGGCGATTCTCCAGGCGCTGATCGAGGCTGTGGACAACTACCGCAGCGCCAGCCAGCGCGACGCGGCATAAGGGCACGAGCATGAGTACGAAAGTCATCAGCCTGGTCTCCATCGGCGCCCACCCCAGCTCCGGCCGCACCCGCCGTGCCGAGCAGGATGCCCGTGCGGTGGAGCTGGGCCTGCAACTGGCTGGGGATAACCTGCAGGTGGTACATGCCGGCGATCCCCGGGAAGAGGCCCTGCGTGCCTACCTGGGCATGGGGCTGGATCACCTGGACGTGCTGGAGCAGCCAGCGGGCGCCGATGTGCTGGGCGTGCTCGGTGATTACCTGCGCGAGGCGGGCGCCCAGTTGGTACTGACCGGCAGCCAGGCGGAAACTGGCGAAGGGTCGGGCATGCTGCCGTTCCTCCTGGCCGAGAAGCTGGGTTGGCCACTGGTGGTCGGGCTGGCGGAGGTGGAATCCATCGACAACGGCACTGCGCAGGTATTGCAGGCGCTGCCCCGTGGCCAGCGGCGCCGGTTGAAGGTACGCCTGCCCTTGCTGGCGACTGTGGATAACGCCGCGCCCAAGCCGCGCCAGAGCGCCTTCGGCCCAGCCCGGCGCGGCGTGCTGGCGGCGCGCAATGTCGAGGTGGTGGAGGACGAGCTGCTGGCTGACGCCGAGCTGCAACCGGCCCGGCCACGGCCCAAGCGGCTCAAGGTGATCAAGGCCAAGAGCGGTGCCGACCGCATGAAGGCTGCCACGGCCAAGGCCAGTGGCGGGGGCGGCAAGGTGCTCAAGGACGTTTCTCCACAGGAGGGCGCCGAGGCCATCCTGAAGTTGCTGGTGGAGGAGGGGGTGTTGCGCTAGCCATCCATCCGAACGACCCGAAGCCCGCCCTGCAGGTTATGCAGGGCGGGCTTTTTTACACACCGAATCTGTTCGCCAACCTGTTGATAAAATGTTTGCGCTTCGCTGTAGGCCGCGTGGTTACTGGATTTCAGAGGTTTGTTCAAAATATGATCAGGCCTTGGCTGGGGCGCTCCGTGTCGTTTTGATGTCGACCCGGGGAATATTCCAGGATGTTGCCCACAATCGCTGTTGGTCGCTCTGTGGATAATCTGTTTGGTATACGCTGTAGCCCGCGAATTCATTGGTCTGTATGAAAATGATCAATAAATGATCAATTGACCCTGGAATACCCTTCGGGTGGCCTGCGACAAGGCCTTTGGAGGATTATCCACAAGTCTCGGCGAAGGCTGCCTTATCTTGCTCACAAAGTCTGTTGGTCGGTCTGTGGACAAGATGTTCGGTAATCGCTGTAGGCCAAGTAATCAAAGGCTTACAGCGTTTTGGTCAAAAAGTGATCGACACTTGGCAGTGGCAAGCTGGAGGGTTTTTCACAAATACTGTGCGTCAGCTTGTGGATAAAATGTTGGCCCTTGCCTGCAGGCCTTGGCAGCTCTGGGCTGTATTGAACCTGATCAATAAATGATCGGCCTGGTGAGGCCATGATGCCCGAGGCAAAAAAAAAGAGCAGCCTCCCGACTGCCCTCTTTCACTATCCGGCGCCTTACTGCGTCTTCACTTCCTTCAGGTACGGTGCCGGCTCCGCGCCGAGGTTGTTGAGCATCTGCTGGCTGTACCAGTCGATGAAGTTGATCACCCCGAACTCATAGGTCTTGGAGTACGGCCCCGGCTGGTAGGCGGTGGAATTGATGCCACGCTGGTTTTCCTCGGCCAGGCGACGGTCCTGGTCGTTGGTGGCGTCCCACACCTGGCGCATGCGCTCGGGGTCGTAGTCGACACCTTCGACCGCATCCTTGTGCACCAGCCACTTGGTGGTGACCATCGACTCCTGGGCACTGATCGGCCACACGGTGAAGACGATCATGTGGTCGCCCATGCAGTGGTTCCACGAGTGCGGCAGGTGCAGGATGCGCATCGAGCCCAGGTCCGGGTTCTTGATGCGGCCCATCAGCTTCTGGCAGGCCTGCTTGCCGTCCATGGTCATCGACACCGTGCCCTTGAGCAGCGGCATGCGTACGATGCGGTTGCGCAGACCATGGCTCTTGTGCAGGTACGGGATCTTCTCGGCTTCCCAGGCAGCGGCGCAGGCGGCGACGTGGTCCTTGAACGCCTGGTCGGCGCGGGGGTCGTTGGTGTCGTCCCACTCCAGCAGGGTCTTGAGCAGCTCAGGGTGCGAGCCGTTGCAGTGGTAGCACTCGCGGTTGTTCTCCAGCACCAGCTTCCAGTTGGCTTTTTCCATCAAGGTGGTCTGCACCGCCACCTTGGCGTTCTCCATGTCGTACGGCTCCATGTAGTGCTCGAGGGTGGCGAGGAAGTCGTCGATGGGTGGCGGGTTCTCCGACAGGCTGATGAAGATGTAGCCGCCGGCAGTCTTCACGTTGACCGGCTTGAGGCCGTACTGGGACATGTCGAAGTCGACACCCATCTCGGTGCCGGCGAACAGCAGGCGGCCGTCGAGCTCGTAGGTCCACTGGTGGTACGGGCAGACCAGTTTGGCCACCTTGCCCTTGTCGCTGACGCACAGGCGCGAGCCCCGGTGGCGGCAGACGTTGTGGAAGGCATGCACTTTGCCCTCGGCGCCCCGCACCACGATGATCGGGTTCTTGCCGATCTGTAGGGTCAGGTAATTGCCCTTGGCGGGAATCTCGCAGGTCATGCCGGCGATCAGCCACTCCTTGTGGAAGATCTCCTGCATGTCGATCTGGAACAGACGCTCGTCGGTGTAGAAAGGCTGGGGGAGCGAGAAGGTGCGCTCGCGGGTCTGCAGCATCTCGGCGGTGGCCTTGCGTGCTGCTTCCAGTGGATCGCCCAGGCTCAGGGTTGCGGTGACGTCCATCGTTTGGTCCTCAGGGCCGAGTACGGCCGGCGAAAGGTGGCTAATCGTTGTTGTTGTGCCGCAAGGCTGTCGTGCAAGAACAGCAGGTTCATTTGCGGTGGAGTGTGCGTTCGAAGCGGTGGGCAACCATATCCATGGGCGACATGGCCGAATCGAATTCCGACGCGCCAGCCCTTGTATCGCGGGGCTGGTCGCGATAAGCACGCCGATGTCGCTGATGGGAATGTACTTCGTCACCGGCTTGCGCATTATCGGAGCCATGAAGGCCGGTAGTCGGCCGCTGGAGATGAACATGTCCGATACCTTCCTCAATCCGGTCACCACCCAGACCTGGGCCAATGGCCGCCACGTCGTGCGCTGCGTCAAGGTCATCCAGGAGACCTGGGACGTGCGCACCTTCTGCTTCATGGCCGACCAGCCGATCATGTTCTTCTTCAAGCCGGGGCAGTTCGTCACTCTGGAGCTGGAGATCGATGGCCGGCAGGTGATGCGCTCCTACACCATCTCCAGTGCGCCCTCGGTGCCCTACAGCTTCTCCATCACGGTCAAGCGCGTGCCGGGCGGCCAGGTCTCCAACTGGCTGCACGAAAACATGCACGAAGGTTTCGAACTGGCGGTGCACGGGCCGGTGGGCCTGTTCAACGCCATCGACTTCCCGGCGCCGAAGGTGCTGTACCTGTCCGGCGGTGTCGGCATCACCCCGGTGATGTCGATGGCCCGCTGGTTCTACGACACCAACGGCAACGTCGACATGGTCTTCGTGCATAGCGCCCGTTCGCCGAAAGACATCATCTATCACCGCGAGCTGGAGCAGATGGCGTCGCGGATCCCCAATTTCAGCCTGCACATCATCTGCGAGAAGCACGGCCTGGGCGAGCCTTGGGCGGGCTACCGTGGCTACCTCAACCAGCGGCTGATGGAACTGATCGCCCCGGACTACCTGGAGCGCGAGATCTTCTGCTGTGGCCCGACGCCCTACATGAATGCCGTCAAGCGCATGCTCGAGGGCGTGGGCTTCGACATGCGCAACTACCACGAGGAGTCGTTCGGCGCGACCCCGCCAGAAGCCAAGGCCGACGCGGTGGAGCATGCCGAGCAGGCCGCCGAGGCGGCCGAGGAGATGGATGTCGCCGACCTCAACCTGGTGGAGTTCATCGGCAGCGAGAAGAGCATCCGCGTCGCGCCGGGCGAGACGGTGCATGCGGCGGCGGCGAAGGTCGGGTTGATGATTCCCAAGGCATGCGGCATGGGCATCTGCGGTACCTGCAAGGTGCTCAAGCTCGGCGGCGAGGTGGAGATGGAGCACAACGGCGGCATCACCGAGGAGGACGAAGCCGAAGGCTACATCCTGTCGTGCTGCAGTGTGCCTAAGGGGGATGTGCGGATCGACTATTGAGCGGCAAGCTGCAAGCTGCAAGAGAAAAGCAGGCCGGTGCAGGGCCTAATGCTGTTCACTTAAGTCTGATGTGGCATCGATTGGGGCTGCCTTGCAGCCCTTCGCGGGCAAGCCCGCTCCCACAAGTACGCTGCAAACCTCAAGGAATGCACGATCCTGTGGGAGCGGGCTTGCCCGCGAAGGGCCGCAAGGCGGCCCCAATTGCTTAAGTGAACGGCATTAGGCGCAGGGCCTGCTTTTTTCTTGCAGCTTGCCGCTGCTTTTCCTGACGGGCGGTTGACTCAGGTCGGAACAAGGCGGGGCAGGACCTGTCAATCTGCCCAGGCTAAAGCCTTTCATTTCCGATATTTAATGGCGGGGGTGCGCAGTTTTCTTTATCGTGTGCGCCCTTTGCAACAACCTGAGACAAACCCCCATGTTGGAAGCCTCCCTGAATCAACTCGAGCAACTGGTCAACGACCTGGTGCACAAGAACGCCCAACTGGCCGAGCAGAACGCCGCGCTCAGCCAGGAACTGGCCCAGGCCAAGGAAGAGAACGACAGCCTGCAGCTGTCGCTGATGGAGCAGGAAGAGAAGCACGGCGCCACCGCCGCGCGTATCCAGGCCCTGGTGGAGCGCGCCAGCGCAGGTGTCGTCAACGCATGAGACTGCAAGCGCAGCCGATCAATGTCGTGTCGATCCTCGGCAATGACTATTCGATCAAGGCGCCAGAAGGCCAGGAAGAGACCCTGGCGCAAGCCGTGCGGATGCTCAACGTTTCGCTGGCCGAAACCAAGCGTCAATACCCCACCCTGATCGGTGACAAGCTGCTGGTGCTGGCAGCCCTGAACCTGTGCTCCCGGCAGATCGAACTGCAGCGCGAGCACCAGCAGACCCTCGAACGCACCCAGGCGCAGATCGACGCCACGGTCGATGCCATCGCCCGAACCATCGGCGACCAATAAGCCTTTTGGGGCTGCTTTGCAGCCCATCGCCGGCAAGCCGGCTCCCAGACCGCGCCGCTCTTGAGATCGGCGCCGATACCCTGTGGGAGCGGCCTTGCGTCGCGAAAGGGGCGCGCAGCGCCCCCAATAGGTTTCAAGGCATTGTCCAGGATTACTGGAATAATTGAATACGTAAGTGTATACACTTTTCCCCAGGCGCATTGCGCCACGCTTATTTTCCTGGGGAGGAAGGGCATGCGGATCTGGCGGCGGAGTATCCAGTGGCAGTTGATTGCGAGCATGGGCGCGGCCTTGCTGGCGAGCATCCTGGTGGTAGTGGCGGTGTATACCGCGGCGGTGAATCGCCTGACCGAGCGTTACCTGGTCGATACGGCCCTGCCGGCCAGCATCGAGGCGATTCGCAACGACATCGAGCGCATGCTCGGCCAGCCACTGGTGGCGGCGGCGGACATCGCCGGCAACACCTTGCTGCGCGACTGGCTGGCCGCTGGCGAGAACCCGGCCGAGCTACCCCGCTTCATCGAGTACCTCGAGGCCGCCAGGCAGCGTAACCAGGCTTTCACCGCGCTGTTCGCCGCCACCGGCACTGGTCACTACTACAGCGAGAAGGGCCTGGACCGTACCCTGAGCCGCGACAACCCCAAGGACAGCTGGTTCTACGGCTACATCGACAGCGGCGCCGAGCGGCTGATCAACATCGATGTCGATGGCGCCACGGGTGAAGTGGCGCTGTTCATCGACTACCGCGTGGAAAAGGACGGCCAACTGGTCGGTGTGGCCGGCATGGGGCTGCGCCTGACCGAGCTGTCGCAACTGATCCGCGACTTCAGTTTCGGCGAACACGGCCGGGTGCTCCTGGTGCGCAACGATGGTCTGATCCAGGTCCATCCCCAGCATGAATTCAGCGGCAAGCGCCAGTTGCGCGAACAGCTTGGCGCGGAAGCGGCCAAGGCCGTCCTTGCGGGCGGCGAGGGCCTGCGCAGCGCCCGGTTCAGCCGCGATGGCGAAGACTACCTGGCCCTGGCCCTGCCCCTGCGCGACCTGAACTGGACCTTGGTGGCCGAGGTGCCGGAGGTGCAGATCTACGCCCAGATGCGTGAAGCGGTGTGGTTGACCAGCCTGATCGGCGGGGCCGTGGCCCTGGTCTCGCTGCTGCTGGTGGTGCTGCTGGCGCGCGGGTTGGTGCGGCCGATCCGCCAGGTGACGGCGGCACTGGTGCAGATCGGTAGCGGGGCGGGTGACCTCAGCCACCGCCTGGACGATTCGCGCCAGGATGAACTGGGCGACCTGGCCCGTGGTTTCAACCGTTTCCTCGACAGCCAGCGGGCCTTGATCGGCGAGGTGCTGCGCACCACCGAACGCTTGCACCGCTCGGTGGAGCAGGTGACCTTGGTGGTGGACAACACCGCCGAGCGCTCCGGTCGCCAGCAGGCAATGACCGAGATGGTCGCCACCGCCGTGCACGAGATGGGCCTGACCGTGCAGGACATCGCGCAGAACGCCGGCAATGCCGCCCATGCCTCGCAGGCGGCGCGCGACGAGGCGTTGCAGGCCCGTGAGGTGGTGAGCCGCTCGATCGACAACATCGAGGGTATGTCCGGGGAGATCGGCCGGGCAGCAGCGGCGGTTGGCCAGTTGGCCGACGAAGTCGCCTCGATCGATGAGGTCTTGGCGGTGATCCGCAGTATTTCAGAGCAAACCAACCTGCTGGCGCTCAACGCTGCCATCGAGGCGGCGCGGGCCGGGGAGATGGGGCGCGGTTTCGCGGTGGTGGCCGATGAGGTGCGCACCTTGGCGCGGCGTACCCAGGTGTCTACCGATGAAGTGCAGCAGATGATCCAGCGCCTCAAGCAGGGCGCCGGCAGCGCGGTGGCCTCGATGCAGGCCGGGCAGCAGGCCACCGGCAGTGGCGTGGAGGCCAGCCAGCGTACCGGAGCCTCGCTCGGGGCGATCACCGATCAGGTCGAGCACATCAGCGACATGAACGACCAGGTGGCCACGGCGACCGAGGAGCAGTCGGCGGTGACCGAGGAGATCAACCGTACCGTGCAGGGGATTTCCGACCTGGCCCGGGAGACGGCGGCCGAAGTGCAAGCGTGCCGGGAACAGTGCCAGGCGTTGCGCGGACTGGCCGATGACCTGGCGCGGCAGATGGGTGGGTTCAGGCTCTGAGGCCCGAAGGGCGAAGCCCTGATGCCAGTTAGTTAAGCGGCGCTTTGTCATTTTTGGGGCTGCCTTGCAGCCCATCGCCGGCAAGCCGGCTCCCACAGGGACCGCGGCGACCACACATGATGCGGTTTGCAGGGGCCATGTGGGAGCAGTCGGCGGTGACCGAGGAGATCAACCGTACCGTGCAGGGGATTTCCGACCTGGCCCGGGAGCCGGCGGCCGAAGTGCAAGCGTGCCGGGAACAGTGCCAGGCGTTGCGCGGGCTGGCCGATGACCTGGCGCGGCAGATGGGTGGGTTCAGGCTCTGAGGCCCGAAGGGCGAAGCCCCGATGCCAGTTAGTTAAGCGGCGCTTTGTCATTTTTGGGGCTGCCTTGCAGCCCATCGCCGGCAAGCCGGCTCCCACAGGGACCGCGGCGACCCCACATGATGCGTTTTGCACGGACAGTGTGGGAGCCGGCTTGCCGGCGATGGGGCGCGAAGCGGCCCCAAATGACAACTGAAAGTCTTAACTGGCCGGCATTGAGCGAAGCCCTCCCGGCCATCGATCAGGCGCCGAAGATCGCGCGGATATCCGCCGCCAGCTCCCGCACCCGCGCCTCCTGGGTATCCCACGAGCACATGAACCGCGCCCCACCGCTGCCGATGAAGGTATAGAAGCGCCAGCCCTTGGCCCGCAGGGCCTCCAGCGCCGGCTCCGGCATTTGCAGGAACACCCCGTTGGCTTCCACCGGGAACATCAGCTCCACATCCGGCAGGTCACTCACCAGCGCGGCGAGCAACTGCGCGCAATGATTGGCATGCACGCCATGGCGCAACCAGGCGCCATCCTCCAGCAGCCCGACCCAGGGCGCGGAGAGGAAACGCATCTTCGACGCCAGTTGCCCCGCCTGCTTGCAGCGGTAGTCGAAATCGTCGGCCAGGGCACGGTTGAAGAACAGGATCGCCTCGCCCACCGCCATGCCGTTCTTGGTGCCGCCGAAGCACAGCACGTCGACGCCGGCCTTCCAGGTCAGCTCCGCCGGCGAGCAGCCCAGGAAGGCGCAGGCATTGGAGAAGCGCGCACCGTCCATGTGCAGGTTCAGGCCCAGCGCCTTGCAGGTGCTGCTGATCGCCTTGAGCTCGTCGGGGCGGTAGACCGTGCCCACCTCGGTGGCCTGGGTGATGGTCACCACGCGCGGCTTGGGGTAGTGGATGTCCTGGCGCTTGAGCGCCACCTCGCGAATCGAGTCCGGGGTCAGCTTGCCCTCGACGCTGCGCGCGGTGAGCAGCTTGGAGCCGTTGGAGAAGAACTCCGGCGCGCCGCATTCGTCGGTCTCGACGTGTGCCGTCTCGGAGCAGATCACGCTGTGGTAGCTCTGGCACAGGGAGGCCAGGGCCAGGGAGTTGGCTGCCGTGCCGTTGAAGGCGAAGAACACCTCGCAGTCGGTTTCGAACAGTTGGCGGAAATGGTCGGCGGCGCGCTCGGTCCATTGGTCGTCGCCATAGGCGCGCTCGTGGCCGCGGTTGGCCTTTTCCATCGCGGCCCAGGCTTCGGGGCAGATGCCGGAATAGTTGTCGCTGGCGAATTGTTGGCTGTTGTCTGTCATGACACCTGTCCTGTGAACGACGCAGACCAGCACTCTAAACCATCGCTTCGGAAGATGCCTATACAAGCTGGTCCCTGGTGGTGCCAGGCCTGCCCGCGAAGAAGATTGCACGGGGCGGGGCCATCGCACAGGCCGGTGGCGAATGTCGTAAACGCGCCATTGCAAGGCGTGCGCAGGCATCTGGGTCCCCCGTCCCGGTCATAACATCGCCGCAAAGGGTGAGAAGACCCTCATCAGACAAGAAACGATCGCTGCCAGGAGACAACAAGATGTTCAGCAAGCAAGACCAGATCCAGGGTTACGACGACGCACTGCTGGCGGCGATGAATGCCGAAGAACAGCGCCAGGAAGATCACATCGAGCTGATCGCCTCGGAGAACTACACCAGCAAGCGCGTGATGCAGGCCCAGGGCAGCGGCCTGACCAACAAATACGCCGAAGGCTACCCGGGCAAGCGCTACTACGGTGGCTGCGAGCACGTCGACAAGGTCGAGCAACTGGCCATCGACCGCGCCAAGCAACTGTTCGGTGCCGACTACGCCAACGTCCAGCCGCACTCCGGCTCCTCGGCCAACGCCGCGGTGTACCTGGCCCTGCTGCAGGCCGGCGACACCATCCTGGGCATGAGCCTGGCCCACGGCGGCCACCTGACCCACGGCGCCAAGGTGTCCTCCTCGGGCAAGCTGTACAACGCCGTGCAGTACGGCATCGATACCAACACCGGCCTGATCGACTACGACGAAGTCGAGCGCCTGGCCGTCGAGCACAAGCCGAAGATGATCGTCGCCGGCTTCTCCGCCTACTCCAAGACCCTCGACTTCCCGCGCTTCCGTGAAATCGCCGACAAGGTCGGGGCGCTGCTGTTCGTCGACATGGCCCACGTCGCCGGCCTGGTCGCCGCTGGCCTGTACCCCAACCCGATCCCGTTCGCCGACGTGGTCACCACCACCACCCACAAGACCCTGCGTGGCCCGCGAGGCGGCCTGATCCTGGCCAAGTCCAACGAAGAGATCGAGAAGAAGCTCAACGCTGCCGTGTTCCCGGGCGCCCAGGGCGGCCCGCTGATGCACGTCATCGCCGCCAAGGCCGTGTGCTTCAAGGAAGCCCTGGAGCCTGAATTCAAGGCCTACCAGCAGCAGGTCATCGACAACGCCCAGGCCATGGCCCAGGTCTTCGTCGAGCGCGGCTACGACGTGGTCTCCGGCGGCACCGACAACCACCTGTTCCTGGTCAGCCTGATCCGCCAGGGCCTGACCGGCAAGGACGCCGACGCCGCCCTCGGTCGCGCCCACATCACCGTCAACAAGAACGCCGTGCCCAACGACCCGCAGTCGCCGTTCGTCACCTCGGGCCTGCGCATCGGCACCCCGGCCGTCACCACCCGTGGCTTCAAGGTCGCCCAGTGCGTGGCCCTGGCCGGCTGGATCTGCGACGTGCTGGACAACCTGGGCGACGCCGACGTCGAAGCCGATGTCGCCAAGAACGTCGCGGCCCTGTGCGCCGACTTCCCGGTCTACCGCTGAGTGGAGTAACCAACCATGCAACGTTATTCAGGCTTCGGCCTCTTCAAGCACTCCCTCAGCCACCACGAGAACTGGCAGCGCATGTGGCGCACGCCAACGCCTAAGAAGGTCTACGACGTGGTCATCGTCGGCGGTGGCGGCCATGGCCTGGCCACGGCCTACTACCTGGCCAAGGAGCACGGCATCACCAACGTGGCCGTGGTCGAGAAAGGCTGGCTGGGCGGCGGCAACACCGCCCGCAACACCACCATCGTGCGTTCCAACTACCTGTGGGACGAGTCGGCGCACCTGTACGAGCACGCCATGAAGCTGTGGGAGGGCCTGTCCCAGGACCTCAACTACAACGTGATGTTCTCCCAGCGTGGGGTCTACAACCTGTGCCACACCCTGCAGGACATGCGTGACTCCGAGCGCCGGGTCAGTGCCAACCGCCTCAACGGCGTGGACGGTGAACTGCTGAACACCGCCCAGGTGGCGGCAGAGATCCCGTACCTGGATTGCTCGAAGAACACCCGCTACCCGATCCTCGGCGCCACCGTGCAGCGCCGTGGCGGCGTGGCCCGCCACGACGCCGTGGCCTGGGGCTTCGCCCGTGCCGCCGACGCCCTGGGCGTGGACCTGATCCAGCAGACCGAGGTCATTGGTTTCCGTAAGGAAAACGGCGCGGTGATCGGCGTGGAAACCAACAAGGGCTTCATCGGCGCCAAGCGCGTCGGTGTGGTCACCGCCGGTAACTCCGGGCACATGGCGCGCCTGGCAGGCTTTCGCCTGCCGCTCGAATCGCACCCGCTGCAGGCGCTGGTGTCCGAGCCGATCAAGCCGATCATCGACAGCGTGATCATGTCCAACGCCGTCCACGGCTACATCAGCCAGTCGGACAAGGGCGACCTGGTCATCGGCGCCGGTATCGACGGCTGGGTCGGCTACGGCCAGCGCGGCTCCTACCCGATCATCGAGCACACCCTGCAGGCGATCGTCGAGATGTTCCCGAACCTCTCGCGCGTACGCATGAACCGGCAGTGGGGCGGCATCGTCGACACCACCCCGGACGCCTGCCCAATCATCTCCAAGACCCCGGTCAAGAACATGTTCTTCAACTGCGGTTGGGGCACGGGCGGCTTCAAGGCTACCCCGGGCTCGGGCAACGTCTTCGCCGCGAGCCTGGCCAAGGGCGAGATGCACCCGCTGGCCGCACCTTTCTCCATCGACCGTTTCTACAACGGCGCGCTGATCGACGAACACGGCGCTGCGGCCGTCGCCCACTAATCGGAGACAATCGTCATGTTGCAAATCTTCTGTCCCCACTGCGGCGAGCTGCGCTCCGAAGAAGAGTTCCACGCCTCTGGCCAGGCACACATCGCCCGCCCGCTGGACCCGGCCGCCTGCTCCGACGAGGAGTGGGGCACCTACATGTTCTTCCGTGACAACCCGCGCGGCATTCACCACGAGCTGTGGGACCACGTCGCCGGTTGCCGCCAGTACTTCAACGTCACCCGTGACACCGTGACCTACGAGATCCTGGAAACCTACAAGATCGGCGAGCAGCCGCAGGTGACCGCCAGCGGCAAGCCGAGCAACGCACCGTCGACCGTCAAAGGCCAAGGGGAAAAAGTATGAGCCAGACCTATCGCCTCGCCAGCGGCGGTCGCATCGATCGCAGCAAGGTCCTGAACTTCACCTTCAACGGCAAGACCTACCAGGGCTATGCCGGTGACACCTTGGCCGCCGCATTGCTGGCCAACGGTGTCGACATCGTCGGCCGCAGCTTCAAGTACTCGCGTCCGCGCGGCATCATCGCCGCCGGTACCGAAGAGCCGAACGCCATCCTGCAGGTCGGCTCCAGCGAAGCCACCCAGATCCCCAACGTGCGTGCCACCCAACAGGCACTGTACGCAGGCCTGGTGGCCACCAGCACCAACGGCTGGCCGAACGTCAACAACGACGTCATGGGCATCATCGGCAAGGTCGGCGGCAGCATGATGCCGCCCGGGTTCTACTACAAGACCTTCATGTATCCCAAGTCGTTCTGGATGACCTACGAGAAGTACATCCGCAAGGCGGCAGGCCTGGGCCGTGCGCCGCTGCAGAACGATCCGGACAGCTACGACTACATGAACCAGCACTGCGACGTGCTGATCGTCGGTGCTGGCCCTGCCGGCCTGGCTGCCGCCCTGGCCGCGGCACGCAGCGGTGCCCGCGTGATCCTCGCCGACGAACAGGAAGAGTTCGGTGGCAGCCTGCTCGACAGCCGCGAGACCCTCGACGGCAAGCCTGCGGCCGAATGGGTGGCTGCGGTGGTCGCCGAGCTGGAAGGCCTGCCGGAAGTGACCCTGCTGCCGCGTGCCACGGTCAACGGTTACCACGACCACAACTTCCTGACCATCCACGAGCGCCTGACCGACCACCTCGGCGACCGCGCCCCGATCGGCCAGGTACGCCACCGTGTGCATCGCGTTCGCGCCAAGCGCGTGGTGCTGGCCGCCGGCGCCCACGAGCGTCCGCTGGTGTATGGCAACAACGATGTGCCGGGCAACATGCTGGCAGGCGCCGTTTCCACCTACGTGCGCCGCTATGGCGTGGCCCCGGGCCGCAAGCTGGTGCTGTCGACCAACAACGACCACGCCTACCGCGCCGCCCTGGACTGGCACGACGCCGGCCTGCAGGTGGTCGCCATCGCCGACGCCCGCCATAACCCACGTGGCTCGCTGGTCGAGGAAGCGCGTGCCAAGGGTATCCGCATCCTGACCTCCAGTGCGGTGATCGAGGCCCGTGGCAGCAAGCACGTGACCGGCGCCCGCGTGGCCGCCATCGACGTGCAGGCGCACAAGGTCACAAGCCCAGGCGAAGTGCTCGAGTGCGACCTGATCGCCACCTCCGGCGGCTACAGCCCTATTGTCCACCTGGCTTCGCACCTGGGCGGCCGCCCGGTGTGGCGTGAAGACATCCTCGGCTTCGTGCCGGGCGATGCACCGCAGAAACGTGTGTGTGTCGGCGGCGTCAATGGCGTCTACGCACTCGGCGACGTGATCGCCGATGGTTTCGAGGGTGGTGTCCAGGCGGCGACCGAGGCCGGCTTCAAGGCCACCGTCGGCACCCTGCCAAAAACCGTGGCGCGCAAGGAAGAGGCCACCGTGGCGCTGTTCCAGGTGCCCCACGACAAGGGCACCAACCGTGCGCCCAAGCAGTTCGTCGACCAGCAGAACGACGTTACCGCCGCCGGTATCGAGCTGGCCACCCGCGAAGGCTTCGAGTCGGTCGAGCACGTCAAGCGCTACACCGCGCTGGGCTTCGGTACCGACCAGGGCAAGCTGGGCAACATCAACGGCCTGGCCATCGCCGCCCGTTCGCTGGGCATCAGCATCCCGGAAATGGGTACCACCATGTTCCGCCCCAACTACACGCCGGTGACCTTCGGCGCGGTAGCGGGCCGGCACTGCGGCCACCTGTTCGAGCCTGTGCGCTTCACCGCCCTGCATGCCTGGCACGTGAAAAACGGCGCCGAGTTCGAGGACGTCGGCCAGTGGAAGCGTCCGTGGTACTTCCCCAAGCCGGGCGAGGACATCCACGCCGCCGTGGCCCGCGAGTGCAAGGCCGTGCGTGACAGCGTCGGCCTGCTCGACGCCTCGACCCTGGGCAAGATCGACATCCAGGGCCCGGATGCCCGCGAGTTCCTCAACCGCGTGTACACCAACGCCTGGACCAAGCTCGACGTGGGCAAGGCCCGCTACGGCCTGATGTGCAAGGAAGACGGCATGGTCTTCGACGACGGCGTGACCGCCTGCGTCGGCGACAACCACTTCATCATGACCACCACCACCGGCGGCGCGGCTCGCGTGCTGCAGTGGCTGGAGCTGTACCACCAGACCGAATGGCCGGAACTGAAGGTGTACTTCACCTCGGTCACCGACCACTGGGCGACCATGACCCTGTCCGGCCCCAACAGCCGCAAGCTGCTGGCCGAGCTGACCGACATCGACCTGGACAAGGAAGCCTTCCCGTTCATGAGCTGGAAGGAAGGCCTGGTCGGCGGCGTGCCGGCGCGGGTGTTCCGTATCTCGTTCACCGGTGAGCTGTCGTACGAGATCAACGTGCAAGCCAACTACGCCATGGGCGTGCTGGAGCAGATCGTCGAGGCGGGCAAACAGTACAACCTGACCCCGTACGGCACCGAGACCATGCACGTGCTGCGGGCCGAGAAGGGCTTCATCATCGTTGGCCAGGACACCGACGGCTCGATGACCCCGGACGACCTCAACATGAGCTGGTGCGTCGGGCGCAACAAGCCGTTCTCCTGGATCGGCCTGCGCGGCATGAACCGCGAGGACTGCGTGCGCGAGAACCGCAAGCAACTGGTGGGCCTCAAGCCGGTCGACCCGAACGTGTGGCTGCCCGAGGGTGCCCAGTTGGTGTTCGATCCGAAGCAGCCGATCCCGATGGACATGGTCGGCCACGTCACCTCCAGCTACAAGGCCAACTCCCTGGGCTATTCGTTCGCCATGGGCGTGGTCAAGGGCGGCCTCAAGCGCATGGGCGAGCGGGTGTACTCGCCGCAGGCAGACGGCAGCGTGATCGAGGCGGAGATCGTGTCTTCGGTGTTCTTCGATCCGAAGGGTGAGCGGCAGAACGTTTGACTCCGAGCCCTGTGGTGAGCCTGCTGGCCCCATCGCCGGCAAGCCGGCTCCCACAGGATCGATGCAGGCCGAGGGGCGATGCTGTACCTGTGGGCGCTGGCGTGCCAGCGATAGGGCCAGAACATCCACCTCAGAGGCTCATCGTTTCGACGAACAAGAATTCAAGGCAGGTAAGAAATGAGCGCTATCAACGTCTTCCAGCAAAACCCCGGCGCCGACGCGCGGGCCGAGTCGCCACTGCACCACGCCGACCTGGCCAGCCTGGTCGGCAAGGGCCGCAAGAACGCAGGCGTGACCCTGCGCGAGAAGAAATTCCTCGGCCACCTGACCATTCGTGGCGATGGCCACGACCCGGCCTTCGCCAGCGGTGTGCACAAGGCCCTGGGCCTGGAGCTGCCGGTGGCCCTGACCGTGGTCGCCAACGAGCAGATGTCGTTGCAGTGGATGGGCCCGGACGAGTGGCTGCTGATCGTTCCCGGCGGCCAGGAGTTCGCCGTCGAGCAGAAACTGCGCGCAGCCCTCGAGGGCCAGCATGTCCAGGTGGTCAACGTCAGCGGCGGGCAGACCCTGCTCGAGCTGCGCGGTCCCAATGTGCGCGAGGTGCTGATGAAGTCCACCAGCTATGATGTGCACCCGAACAACTTCCCGGTCGGCAAGGCCGTCGGCACCGTGTTCGCCAAGTCGCAACTGGTGATCCGCCGCACAGCCGAAGACACCTGGGAGCTGGTGATCCGCCGCAGCTTCGCCGACTACTGGTGGCTGTGGCTGCAGGACGCTTCGGCCGAGTACGGCCTGGCGATCGAGGCATAAGGAGAATACGCATGAGTCGGGCACCGGACACCTGGATCCTCACCGCCGACTGCCCGAGCATGCTCGGCACCGTCGACGTGGTCACCCGCTACCTCTTCGAGCAGCGTTGCTACGTCACGGAGCATCACTCCTTCGACGACCGGCTGTCGGGGCGGTTCTTCATCCGCGTCGAGTTCCGCCAGCCGGACGACTTCGACGAGGCCGGTTTCCGTGCAGGCCTTGCCGAGCGCAGCGATGCGTTCGGCATGACGTTCGAGCTGACCGCGCCGAATCACCGCCCCAAGGTGGTGATCATGGTGTCCAAGGCTGACCATTGCCTGAACGACCTGCTGTACCGCCAGCGCATCGGCCAGCTGGCCATGGACGTGGTCGCGGTGATCTCCAACCACCCCGACCTCGAGCCCCTGGCCCACTGGCACAAGATTCCCTATTACCACTTCGCCCTCGACCCCAAGGACAAGCCCGCCCAGGAGCGCAAGGTGCTCCAGGTGATCGAGGAGACTGGCGCCGAGCTGGTGATCCTCGCCCGCTACATGCAGGTGCTTTCGCCCGAGCTGTGCCGGCGCCTGGATGGCTGGGCGATCAACATCCACCACTCCCTGCTGCCGGGCTTCAAGGGTGCCAAGCCCTACCACCAGGCTTACAACAAGGGCGTGAAGATGGTCGGCGCCACCGCCCACTACATCAACAACGACCTCGACGAAGGGCCGATCATCGCCCAGGGCGTCGAGACCGTGGACCACAGCCACTACCCCGAGGATTTGATCGCCAAGGGGCGGGACATCGAATGCCTGACCCTGGCGCGGGCGGTGGGCTATCACATCGAGCGGCGGGTGTTCCTGAACGCCAATCGGACCGTGGTGCTGTAGTGGGAGGTGGGGTCAATTACCAGCTTCGCCATATCCTCGGCTACGCGCCGGCGTGTTACTGACGGATATTGTCCCGGGACTGATTTGGCGGGGGCGTGATCTTACGCTCCGCCAGATTGAACGTGTTCAGATAAGCGCGCACAGGATCGGGTGCTGTTTCGATTCTCGCGGCTATCTGGCTTTCCAACCGCTGACGTGCTTCCAGCGGCCGGATGCCAGGCGTGGTCCCTTCGGTGAGGGGGCCAGCCCCTCGAATTCTTTCGAATTCATGAACCGACCAAGATTGCGCATGGACCTTTGAGCAATGAGCGGTTCCAGCTCTGGTATGGCGACCGCCAAGCGTTGAATGTCATTCCCGGGGAGGCGGTCCATTACATTGAAGAATAAGTTTTCTTCATGTGAGGCTAGCCCGGATTTCTCATGACCGCATAAACAAAAACGGCTGAAAGCCTTATGATTCTTGTCGCCAAACAAAGCCCCATAAGTCTTCAGCCGCGCACAAAATGCTACCAGAAAAACTCCACTTTTCACCCCTCTCTCGCCGCCTCGTCGAGGCCTCTTTCACCGGTGGTCACATCACCTCGGATGCGGGCTTGTTGCTGCTGCGCGAGGTCGACCGGCAACATGGCTTGACCCGCCGCCTGGCCAAAATCGTTCCCGATCGGCGTGATCCTGGGCGTGTCCAGCATGGACTGCAGACACTGCTCGCCCAGCGTATCTATGCACTGGCCGCCGGCTACGAGGATCTCAACGATCATGACGGCCTGCGCCATGACTACGCGCTGCAGACTGCGGTCAACCGCCTGCAACCGCTGGCCGGCAAATCCACTCTGGGGCGCCTGGAACAGCAAGCCGATCGCGAAACGGTGGTGCAAGCCCATCGCCTGCTGTGGGAGCACTTCATCGCCCAGCATGACCAGGCGCCGGCTGAGATCGTGCTCGACTTCGATGCGACCGATGTGCCGGTGCATGGAGATCAGGAAGGGCGCTTCTTCCATGGCTATTACGACCATTACTGCTTCCTGCCGCTCTATGTGTTCTGTGGTCGCCATCTGCTGGTGAGCTATTTGCGCCCGAGCAACATCGATGGCGCCCGACACAGTTGGGCCATCCTGGCACTGCTGGTCAAGTTCATTCGCCGCTTCTGGCCAGAGACCCGCATCGTGTTCCGCGGTGACGGCGGTTTTTGCCGACATCGCATGCTCGACTGGTGTGACCGCAAGCAGGTGGATTATGTGGTGGGTCTGGCCCGCAACACCCGCCTGCAGCGGATGGCGGCGCCGGCCATGCAAGCGGTCGCCGAGGCCTACCAAGAAACCGGGCAGAAGATGTCCGGCGTGTATCGCTTCCTCTATCAGGCCGGTAGTTGGCGTAGGCGCCGCCTGGTCGTGTCGCGCCTGGAACATGGCGAGCAGGGTGCCAATCCACGCTTCATCGTCGTGTCCCGCTTTGCCGAGGATGCTGCCCAGCAGTACTACGAAGACTACTGCGGCCGTGGCGACATGGAGAATCGGATCAAGGACCAACAGTTGGATCTGTTCGCCGACCGCACCTCCAGCCCACGCTGGTGGACCAACCAGTGGCGGCTGATGCTGTCGGCCTTTGCCTATGTGCTGTTCGAACGGCTACGCGATCATCTCCAGGGCACCGCATTGGCGCGCATGAGCATCCATAACCTGCGCTTGAAACTGCTCAAGATCGGTGCGGTGATCATTCGCAACAGCCGGCGCATCCGCGTGCTGATCAGCGAGGCCTATCCGCATCAGGAACTCTTTGCGGGGCTGGTTGCCCGCCTCAAGCCGACCTGAACAGGCGGGCGCCCCCGGCCCGGCTCAATGGGGGAAAGGGGGCAGTGCGCCCCATACGCGGGAATTGAATAAAAAACGATCAATTTTTAGCGGTGGAAGGCAGGTTGTTGATACGCCGAGGCTTCACCGGCCACGCCTGCCGGCCTCATGAGAAATCCGGGCTAGCTGTTGAGGAATGTTTATTTTTCTTTGTTGGCTGCGAGGTCTTGGCGATGGCCTGGGTGGCGTCCGGTGTCCGCGATTCCGAATGGGGACGCCCACGTGCCCAGTTGGATCATTCCTGTTCACGGGGTCGCCATTGCAGTAGCTATATGAATTTACACCCCCTTTGCCGAAAGGGCTGTATGTATCGGCGGAGAGGAAACGCATCAATCTTGGGCTGTAGGCCCGATGTCCATTGCCCAGTAAATACGTTTCTGACCAACGGTCCAACCACTCGCCATTGAAAGCAGCCAATCTTGGTTCGGCTCTAGAAAATGCACAGTGTCCGTGGGGTGCATAGACCATCGTCGTTGTGGCGTGTGGCCCTAGGTATTGCAACACGGAAGTACTGGCATCTATTGCCAGCAGCGCTGTCTCTTGCGTCACGTTAGGGTGTCGAAGCGCTAATGGAAAATCGGGCGTTCTGAAAAATGAGTATTGATGCACCTGGCTGAGGATGAGTGCAAGCGAGTTCCTCTGATAAAAAATGAGTTCGGTTACTTCAGCGCTCATTCCTCAGGCCTCCGGCAAAGCACGATGTACGTTAGCACCAGTATTCGATCTGGCACCTTGCCCGACAACTGGTAGAAATGATGGGTATGCCCACTGATGAGCCGCTTGTCATCGTCCCATGGGCTCAACTCCCCTGTCGAAATCGCCAAAAGACCGGTGAGAACGCCAAGCGCCTGTGGCTTTCCAAAACCTGGCCCGAGGGAGGCTTGCCCTGCAATCCGGCGCGTCCGCATCGTCGATCAAGCGCTGCGGGGGTTCAGTCTCGGTCGATGAGCAGAGGAACTCCACACGCTTGTGGTGCGCAGATGACGGCATCTCCTTGAATGCCAGGCTCTGCATGCGTCAGCGTCAACGAGCTGTGACCAAGCTTAGAGGCGCCTCCATGACATGCTGCGATGCGCTGCCGTAAACAGGCAAACCCCTGTCGCTTCCAGTCACCGCGATACTCCCTATCAGGCCCACAATTCCTCCATTCCAGTAACACATGCCGCCCAAGGATGGCGGCGCTTTCCACCACCGCTGCATAAATACAAATCAAGCGAGGTAAGAGCATGTCTGGTAATCGTGGAGTGGTGTATCTCGGCGCCGGCAAGGTCGAGGTACAGAAGATCGACTACCCCAAAATGCAGGACCCACGCGGCAAGAAGATCGAGCACGGCGTGATCCTCAAGGTGGTCTCCACCAATATCTGCGGCTCCGACCAGCACATGGTCCGTGGCCGCACCACCGCCCAGGTCGGCCTGGTCCTCGGCCACGAGATCACTGGTGAGGTGATCGAGAAGGGCCGTGACGTGGAACACTTGCAGATCGGCGACCTGGTCTCCGTGCCATTCAACGTGGCCTGCGGCCGTTGCCGCTCCTGCAAGGAAATGCACACCGGCGTTTGCCTGACTGTCAACCCGGCCCGCGCTGGCGGCGCCTACGGCTATGTCGACATGGGCGACTGGACCGGTGGCCAGGCCGAGTACGTGCTGGTGCCGTACGCCGACTTCAACCTGCTGAAGCTGCCAAACCGCGACAAGGCCATGGAGAAGATCCGTGACCTGACCTGCCTCTCCGACATCCTGCCCACTGGCTACCACGGCGCCGTCACGGCGGGCGTTGGCCCGGGCAGCACCGTGTACGTCGCCGGTGCCGGCCCGGTCGGCCTGGCGGCCGCTGCCTCGGCTCGCCTGCTGGGCGCGGCCTGCGTCATCGTCGGCGACCTGAATCCGGCCCGCCTGGCCCATGCCAAGGCCCAGGGGTTCGAGGTGGTCGACCTGTCCAAGGACACCCCGCTGCACGAGCAGATCGCCGACCTGCTGGGCGAGCCGGAAGTGGACTGCGCGGTCGATGCGGTGGGCTTCGAGGCCCGTGGCCATGGCCATGAAGGTGCCAAGCACGAGGCGCCGGCCACCGTGCTCAACTCGCTGATGCAGGTGACCCGCGTGGCCGGCAAGATCGGTATTCCGGGGCTGTACGTCACCGAAGACCCGGGCGCGGTGGATGCGGCGGCCAAGATCGGCTCGCTGAGCATTCGCTTTGGCCTGGGTTGGGCGAAGTCGCATAGCTTCCACACTGGGCAAACCCCGGTGATGAAGTACAACCGCCAGCTGATGCAGGCGATCATGTGGGATCGCATCAATATCGCCGAGGTGGTCGGGGTGCAGGTGATCAGCCTGGATCAGGCGCCGGAAGGGTATGGCGAGTTCGATGCGGGTGTGCCGAAGAAGTTTGTGATCGATCCGCACAAGACGTTCAGTGCGGCTTGATGCCTAGGGCCGAGACAGGGACGGCGCCGCTGCCCCTGTCTCGGCTTGGTGTCGTGAAAGGGCTGCACCGCAGCCGATTTCCATATCAAGCAATGTGTATCACCATCGCTGGGAGAGCGCTTTAGCCCATTTATCCATGCATCATGGCACTGGTTTCGTCGGTTTAATTCGGGCTTCGAATCTGGCTAATAGTGTCTGAGTTGTAGAGTGAGTCAAAGCCTGTTGTTGGATGCTCCATTGGACCCGAAGGGATGCCGGTAGTTAGACCTAAAGGTTCTAACTTGTATTCAAGAGTCAAGAATTTAATTCGATTTTTATATACTTCGTGTAGGCGAAGTCTTTCTTTGAGGATTTCAGGTGGTACTGTTGTCAGGTCGTACGCTTTTGCTTCGGCTATGTCGCGCCTAACACGTCTGTGAAGATCAGCTCTCTCATGACGGGCCATACTCTGAATGAAAGGGTCTGGGGTGCGTTCACTATCAGTGCTCCGGTTATTTGGAGTGGCTGCTTGCGGCGGGCTCGACGTTGCCCTCTGTGACTTAGGTATTCTGCCAAAGAATCGCTTTTTAATGCCTTTGTAGAGGCTGCTCAACGGCTTGAGGAAAATCGGTACACGTCCTGATGGGTCAATTTTTCCAATGGGATCGCCATTGCAATACATGTATGAATTTATTCCGCCCGCAGCGAAAGGGCTCAGCTGGTCAGGGGAGTAGAAACGCATCAGGCTGGGATTGTAGATACGGTGCCCACTTCCGAGTAAATAGCTGTTCACCGAAGGTTCGATAGCTTCCCCGTTGAAGCCAAGCAGTGTCAGTAGCGCGGGAAGGGTTGAAGTTTGGCCATAGGGTGAATAGGTATGCGTTTCTTCATCATTGACGCTCTTGGCTCTGAGCACAGAACCTTTTTGGTCTGTCGCTAATAGCCCGTTGGTTGTCTTGTCAGTAAGTTGCTGCTCTACGAGTGGTAAATCAGGTGCTCGGAAGATCCTACGACTGTACTTATCTGTTCGTACGGAAGCGAGTTTGTCTTCCTGGTAGAAGCACAGAGTGATGATAGAGTTCTTTTTCATGGGCTGGTTCCCGTTCTCTGCCGAGGGGGAGGCAATTTCCCTACCGCAGAACCCAGTATCATGGCGATGCATTTTGTCGGCTACTGGCAGAAATGATAGGAGAACGCTACTGGAACGTTAGGCATGGCAGATTTCATACTCCTGTTGCCGAAATTTCCGACGTGCTGGCGCTGGTGCTTGCTGGTTCTAGGAAATACCCTACGAATTCTGTCGACTCCTATCTGATTGCCCCGGGAAACCTTGCTCTCTAGGCTCACTGGGTCGCTGAATCGTTCAGCGATCGGGTGTGGAAACCCGGTGGTACATGGAACTGCCTGTTACGGCGGCTGTGCGCGGGAGGTCTTCGGACCTACCGGGTTTGCCATGTGCCTGGTTTTCCACCCCGCGTACAGCTGCCACCCCTGATGTGTGGAAACGGAAGGGCGCAGCTCAGCCTACATGGTGCCGATATGAAAAAACTCGTCCCCGACCCACCCCACACCTTCGATCTGCCCAAGGGCACATCCCTCTCCCACGCCATCAACGACGGTATCGTTCCGATGGAGTTCGTGCTGATGAACGTCAGCCACTACTTGATGTTCGCCTACAGCGACAGCCGTCGTGCCCTTGAGCGCATCGAGGATGAAGAAACCCGGCAGTTATTGGCGCACGGCTTGCGGGCCATGCAGATTGCCTGGGGGCAGGCGGAGGCGCTGGCATTGGCGGTCGAAGGGCGCAGCAGCCCTCGATAGCTGGCCTGGAACAAAGCCCGATGTCGCCAGTCGAATGCCTCGTTTCCCGGCCATTCCGGCCGACGAGGTCCTTCCCGATGAAAGCATTCACCCTGGCAACCCTGATGACCCTGGCCGCAAGCCCGGCGTTCGCCTTCAACCTCAGCGATGCGGCCAATGCCGTGTCGGCGATGCAGAGCCAGCAGCAGGGCCAGGTGCAGGCGCCCGAGGCGTCGGCCAACCTGCTCAATACCCTGGGCAGCGAACTGAAGATCACCCCCGAACAGGCGGTGGGCGGGGCGGGTGCCATGCTGGGCCTGGCGCGCAACAACCTGAGCGACGCCGACTACGGCCAACTGACCAAGGCCGTGCCCGGCCTGGACCTGCTCGCTGGCGCCAACGCCCTGGGTGGGCTGAACGGCCTGGGTGAGTTGCTGGGCAAGAACAGCGAGAGCCAACCGGCGCTGAGCAATGCCTTGGGCAATGTCGAGAACCGCAACGACCTGGACAATGCCTTCAAGGCGCTGGGCATGGATACCGGCATGATCGGCCAGTTCGCCCCGCTGATCCTCCAGTACCTGGGCCAGCAGGGCATCGCCGGGTCGTTGTTGCAGAACCTGGGCAGCCTGTGGGCGACCCCGGCACCGTTGGCTCAACCCTCGGTCTGAAGGCCCCACACGCGCACCCTGTAAGCGCGTGTGCGGCGTTGGATCACGCGCTTTCCGAGAAGTCCACCAAGCGTACTGGGCGGCGGAAGCCGGCGGTCAGTACGGCCAGGTAAGCCAACCCCAGGGCGAACCAGCACAGGCCGATTACCAGGGTCAGCGCCGACAGGCTGGTCCACAGCCACAAGGTCAGGCTCAGGCCGACCAGCGGTACCAGGCCATAGCGCAGCAGGCCCTTGAGGTTGCGCTGGCTGGCATCGTGCATCAGGTGGGTTTTCACCACCGCCAGGTTCACCGCCGAGAACGCCACCAGTGCGCCGAAGCTGATCAGCGAGGCCAGGGTGGCCAGGTCGATCACCAGCGCCAGCAGGGAGAACGCCGACACCAGCAGGATGGCGAACACCGGCGTACCGAAGCGTGGCGACAGATAGCCGAAGCTGCGCTTGGGCAGCACCTTGTCGCGGCCCATGGTGAACAGGATGCGCGACACCGCCGCTTGAGAGGCCAGTGCCGAGCCCAGGCTGCCAGCGACGAACGCGGCGGTGAAGAAGTTGGCCAGGAACTGCCCGCCTGCCTTGAACATCACCTCGTTGGCCGCCGCATCGGTATTGGCGAAGGTGCTGCCTGGCAGCACCAGCTGGCTGATGTAGGCCAGCACGGTGAACAGCAAGCCGGCAAACAGGGTGGTGAGGATGATCGCCCGCGGTACATCGCGGCGGGCGTCGCGGCACTCTTCGGCCAGGGTCGAGACCGCGTCGAAGCCCAGGAACGACAGGCACAGCACCGCTGCACCGGCCATCAGGGAACCGAAGCCCGGTGCGCTGCCATCGCCCACCAGCGGCGCGAGGAAGTCGACGGGCTGGCCGCTGCCCAGCGTCTGCCAGGACAGCGCCACGAACACCCCGATGAACACGATCTGCGCGCCGACGATCAGGTTGCTGGCCTTGGCCACCGAGTGGATGCCGATCACGTTGAGCACCGTCACCAGGGCGATCGAGGCCAGGACGATCGTCCATGCCGGGATGGCCGGGAAGGCGATGTTGAGGAACAGGCCGATGAGCAGGTAGTTGATCATCGGGATGAACAGGTAGTCGAGCAGCAACGACCAGCCTGCGAGAAAGCCGACATTGGGGCCGAAGGCGAGGTTGGTGTAGGAGTACGCCGAGCCCGCGACGGGGAAGCGCTTGACCATGAAGCTGTAGGACGTGGCGGTGAACAGCATCGCCAGCAGGGTGACGAGGTAGGCGCCGGCCGTGCGGCCGCCGGTGATCTCGGTGACGATGCCGTAGGTGGTGAAGATGGTCAGCGGGACCATGTACACCAGGCCGAAGAACACCAGGGCGGGCAGGCCCAGGACACGGCGGAGTTGGGCGGGTGCTGCCTCGGCAGCATTGCAAGGTTGATTTGCCATCGATCGATCCGGGCGTTTTGTAGTTGTTGATCGATTTTTATCCAGGTTGGAGGGTGATGACAAACAAAGATTTGTTTATCTCAATTATTAATGTGGATTTTAATCGGGCATCCGTGATGTTTTTTTGCGGGCCCATTCGCGCCGAACCGCCGCGAATGGGCCGTGCCAGGCAACGAAGACCTCAGCCCATCTGCGCCCGCAATGCCTCGATCCGCTGGTCCTTGTCCAGCCACAGCTGGTTCACCCAGTCCTGCACGGTCTGGCGAAACGCCGGGTCGTTCTCATAGTCGCCATTGCACAGCGCCGGATCCAGCTCGCGCACGCGGATGTCGATGATTACCCGGCTGATGTTGCCGCAGAGCAGGTCCCAGAACCCGGGGGCCTTGTCGCCGGGGTAGACGATGGTGACGTCCAGCAGGGCATCGAGCTGTTCGCCCAGCGCCGCCAGCACGAAGGCCACGCCGCCGGCCTTGGGCTTGAGCAGGTGGCGGTAGGGCGATTGCTGTGCTTCGCGCTTGGCTTCGGTGAAGCGGGTGCCTTCCAGGTAGTTGACCACGGTCACCGGCTGGCGCTTGAACAGCTCGCAGGCAGCCTTGGTGATCTCCAGGTCCTTGCCCTTGAGCTCCGGGTGCTTGTCCAGGAAGGCCTTGCTGTAGCGCTTCATGAACGGGTAGTCCAGCGCCCACCAGGCCAGGCCCAGCAGCGGCACCCAGATCAGTTCCTTCTTGAGGAAGAACTTGAAGAACGGCACCCGGCGGTTGAGGCTCTCGATCAAGGCGGGGATGTCGACCCAGCTCTGGTGGTTGCTCACGCACAGGTAGGAGGTGTCCTGGCGCAGTGTCTCGATGCCACGGATATCCCATTGGGTGGGGATGCACAGGGCGAAGATCGCCTTGTCGATTTCCGACCAGGTTTCGGCGATCCACATCACTGCCCAGGAGGCGTAGTCGCGGCCACGGCCCGGCAGTACCAGTTTGAGCAGGGCGAAGACCATCAGCGGGCCGATCAGCACCAGGGTGTTGAGCAGCAGCAGCAGGGTCGTGAGGATGCCGGTCAGCAGGCGACGCATAAGGGAACTCTTGTTGTGGGAATTAAGCGGGTGGCAATGATAAGCACGGCTTGGTCCTACGCCAAATTCGTTATGTAGCGGCAAGCTTCAAGCTGCAAGAAAAAGCGGGGCGGTGGGGGCTAATGCTGTTCACTTAAGCAATTGGGGCCGCTTTGCGGCCCTTCGCGGGCAAGCCCGCTCCCACAAGTACGCTGCAAGCCTCAAGGAATGCACGATCCTGTGAGAGCGGGCTTGCCCGCGAAGGGCTGCAAGGCAGCCCCTATCGATGTCACATCAGACTTAAGTGAACAGCATTAGGCGGTGGGGGCTGTGCTATCTGCCTTTACTTGCACTTCGTAGCTGGAGGAAACCTATCCTGCCCGAGTAGTCTAACCACTGTCCTCACTCAAGGAAGCGTAATCCGTGAAACCATTGCTTGCCCTGTTGTCACTGCTTGCACTGCCGGTCATGGCGGCTGAGCCGACTCTTTACGGCCGCTATGAGTACATCACCCTGCCGGAGATTGGCGAAACATTGAAGGCCAAGATGGATACTGGCGCCCTGACGGCTTCGTTGTCGGCCAGGGATATCGAGCGCTTTACCCGTGATGGCGAGCAATGGGTGCGTTTTCGCCTGGCGACCAAGGATGCCGACGGCAAGGTCTACGAGCACAAGCTGGCGCGTATCAGCAAGATCAAGGCCCGCTCCGACGAAGAGGACGACGAAGGCGAGACGCTGGAGGCTGCGCGCCGGCCGGTGGTCGAGCTGGAGCTGTGCCTGGGCGAGGTGAAGCGCACGGTGGAGGTCAACCTGGCTGACCGGAGTAACTTCAACTATCCACTGCTGATTGGCGCCAAGGCGCTGCGTGAGTTCAAGGCGGCGGTGAACCCGGCACGCAAGTTCACCGCAGGCAAGCCGGACTGCTGATTGGCCATTTGGGCCGCTTCGCGCCCCTTTCCGACCGGTATCGGGCCTGCCTGCGACAGCGCCTGTCAGGCCATCGGCACGGTAGCGACCATCGACGGTCGCTTGGCCACCTCGGCATACCAAGCTGCCAGCCCCGGTTGCCGCTCGCGCCAGCCGAACTGCGGCTGGCGCAGGTCCAGGTAGCCCAGCGCGCAGGCCACGCCGATAGCCGCGATATCGAAGGTCGAGGCCAGCTCGGCCAGGTGCGCCTGTTCCAGGTCGGCCAGGCTGCGGCGGATCTTGCCGGCCTGGGCCTGGACCCAGCCGTCCCAGCGCTTGTCCTCGGGGCGCAGGAAGGTCTCGTAGCGGGTCGAGACCGCCGCATCCATGATCGCATCGGCCTGCGACGCCAGCGTCAGCCGGCGCCAGCGCGCCGAACCCTCGCGGGGGACCAGCGGGTTGCCGACGTGCTGCAGGTCGAGGTACTCGCAAATCACCCGGCTATCATGCAGCACGGTGCCGTCCTCCAGGCGCAGGGCCGGGATCTTGCCGATCGGGTTGCCCTGGTTGAGCTGCTCGTCGCCGTTCACCGGGCTGATGTTGACCGCCTGCAAGGTCACGCGGTCGAGCTGCCCGGTTTCGTGCAGCACGACCATCACCTTGCGTACGAACGGCGAGAGCGGCGAGTGGAACAGGGTCATGGTCGCCATATGGCTGCCCTCAGTTGCCTTGCAGGCTGGGTGGCAGGCATACGCCAGTGCCACCGATGCCGCAGTAGCCGTCGGGGTTCTTGGCCAGGTACTGCTGGTGGTAGGCCTCGGCGAAGTACACGGTCGGCGCCTCGGCGATCTCGGTGGTGATCTCGCCGAAACCGGCCTTGGTCAGCTCGGCCTGGAACGCCTCGCGGCTGGCCTTGGCCTGCTCCAGCTGCTCGGGGCTGGTGCAGTAGATCGCCGAACGGTACTGGGTGCCGATGTCGTTGCCTTGGCGCATGCCTTGGGTGGGGTTGTGCAGCTCCCAGAACATCGCCAGCAGCTCACGGTAGCTGACCTTGTCCTTGTCGAACACCACCAGCACCACTTCGGTATGGCCGGTCAGGCCCGAGCAGACTTCTTCGTAGGTTGGGTTGGGGGTGAAGCCGCCGGCGTAGCCGACCACGGTGCTGACCACGCCCTCGCGCTGCCAGAAGCGGCGCTCGGCGCCCCAGAAGCAGCCCAGGCCGAAGATGGCGAAATCGACGTTCTGGAAGAACGGACCCAGCAGTGGGGTGTCCTTGAACACGTAGTGCTTCTCGGGCAGGGCCATCGGGGTCTCGCGGCCAGGCAGGGCCTGCTCCGCAGTGGGCATGACGTTTTTGTTCACCAGGATTTCCGAACGCAGGACCATGGCCGCTCCTTGTGTTTATCAGTTGGATAGGTGGCGGAGCCATCGTCGGCAAGCCGGCGATAGGGCTCGAATGGGTTCTATAGTGCCCGAGGTTGGCGCCGCTGTCAGGCCAGAGGGCCACGTGGATAGCGCTTGAGCTTGTCGACCAGTTCGCGTCCGGGAATCGGCCGGTCGAACAGGTAGCCCTGGCCGACGTCGCAGCGGTGGCGGCGCAGGAACGCCAACTGCTCGGCGGTCTCGATGCCTTCGGCGACCACCTTGAGCTTCAGGTTATGGGCCATGGCCACCACCGCCGAGGTGATCTCCATATCGTCCTGGTTGTCGGGGATTTCGTTGATGAAGCTGCGGTCGATCTTGATGATGTCGATCGGGAACTTCTTCAGGTAGCTCAGCGACGAGTAGCCGGTGCCGAAATCGTCCATGGCCAGGGTCAGGCCCAGGGCCTTGAGCTCGTCGAGCTGGCGGTGGGTGTCTTCGGTGGCTTCCAGCAGCAGGCCTTCGGTCAGCTCCAGCTCCAGCAGGTGTGGCGGCAGGGCTTCTTCCTCGAGGATGTTGCCGATCGACGACACCAGCTCCGGGTCGGAGAACTGCTTGGGCGAGAGGTTGATGGCCACGTGCAGGTTGCCCATGCCGGCTTCGCGCAACTGCTGGCTCATGCGGCACGACTGGCGCACCACCCATTTGCCGATGGGGATGATCAGGCCGGTTTCCTCGGCCACGCTGATGAACTGGTCGGGGCGGATCATGCCGCGCTCGGGGTGGTTCCAGCGCAGCAGCGCCTCCAGGCCGAGCAGGCGGCCGCTGCGCAGGCACAGCTTGGGCTGGTAGAACACCTCCAGCTCGTTCTGGGTCAGGGCGCGGCGCAGGTTGTTCTCGACGAACAGCTTGTAGCTGGCCTCGGCGTTGAGCACTTCGGTGAAGACCTGGACCTGGTGCTTGCCGTTGGCCTTGGCCTTGTGCAGGGCGAGCCCGGCGTTCTTCATCAGGGTCTGCGGGTCGCTGCCGTGCAAAGGTGCGCAGGCCAGGCCCACCGAGGCGGTGACGTTGATCAGTTGGTTGTCGACGAACATTGGCTTGTCGAGGGTGCGCAGCAATTGCTGGGCCACGCCCTGGCCATCTTCCAGGCTGGTGCCGTCGAGCAGCACGGCGAACTCGTTGCTGGCGAAGCGTGCCAGCTGGCCGCCGTTGTTCAAGCTGTTGCGCAGGCGCCGGGCCAGGCTGACCAGCAGCTTGTCGCCGGTCTGGTGGCCGAGGCTGTCGTTGATCCGCTTGAAGTTGTCGATGTCCACCAGCAGCAGGCAGGTTGGATGCTCGTCGTCGCGGGCGAAGCGCTCGTCGAGGTTGCGGATGAACGCCGGGCGGTTGCCCAGGTTGGTCAGGTTGTCGGTGTAGGCCAGGCGTTCGATGCGCTGCTGGGCCAGCTTGCTCTGGGTGATGTCTTCGTAGATGCCGATGTAGTGGGTCAGTTCGCGGTTGTCGCCATAGACCTTGGAGATCGACAGTTGGCCCCAGTAGGGCTCGAGGCTCTTGCGCCGGCTCTTGAACTCGCCTTGCCAGCTGTTGCCCATGGCCAGGCTGGATGGCGAGTCGAACAGCAGTTCGCTGAGGTTCTCCAGGGCTGGCAGTTCGGCCAGGTGGCGGCCTTGGACTTCCTCGGTGCTGTACTGGGTGATGGCGGCGAAGCTTGGGTTGACGTATTCCACCACCCCGTCGCGGTTGACCAGCAGGAAGGCGCTGGCGCTTTGCTCCACCGCGCGCTGGAACAGGTGCAGGGCGCTGGTGGCCGTGCGCCGGTTGTGGTTGGTGATGACCTGGGCGACCTGGTCGGCCAACTCGCCGGCGAAGGCGATCTCGTCGGACTGCCAGGCCCGGGGTGTGCCGGTCTGCTCCAGGCAGAGCACGCCCACCACCTGGCCGTCGACGCGGATGCTGGCATCGAGCATGGCGTTGTTGCCGCTGGGGTAGAGGCGCTGGACCATGTCGCGGGTGCGCGGGTCGTCGCTGGCATTGTGGGCGTCGATGGCGCGGCTGGCGTGCAGGGCGTCCAGGTAGTCGGGAAACTGGCTGGCGTCGATCGGCTCCGGCCTGTGGTGTCGCTGGTCGCGGTGATGCCAGGCGCTGATCGGTTCCAGGCGCTGGTCCTCGAGGTGCCAGATGCTGGCGCAATCGACCTTGTAGATCTCGCAGGCGCTGCGGGTGATCAGCTCGGCGGCTTCCTGCAGCGAGTTGCCGGCGCTGTAGCGCTGGCGTGCCAGGCGCAGGATCAGGTCCTGCTGGGCGCGTACCCGTTCCAGGTGTTCGAGTTGCTCCTGCTGGGCGCGCTGGTTCAGTTGCAGGGCCAGTTGCAGGCGACTGTTGCGCGACTCGAGGTCGTTGGCCGCCAGGTCCGGCCCGTCGTCCGGTTGCTCGTCGAGCACCGTGAGGTAGCCGCGCAGCAGTTGTCGGTTGTGCTGCTTGTAGGCTTCGCCGATCTCCAGCAAGCGCAGGGGCGCGGTGCTGGCGTGCAAGGTGTAGCGCACCCGGTAGTGGCTGCGTTGGGCCAGCTGCCGCTGGATCTCGTCGTGCAGTTGGTAGCGGGCCTCCGGCTCCATGAGGCTGGCATAGGGCGAGCCGACCAGGGCGCAGAGCTCGGCGGCGGGCAGGCCGAACTGGCGGTCGCAGGCCGGGTCGAGGTAGAGCATCGTCCAGCTGGCTTCGTTGAGCCTTTCGAAACGCAGCATGCCGAGCCGCGAAGGCACGGGAAGCTGCGTGACGACCTCGGCCGCCATACGGCTGGCGACATCGGGTTGGCTTTTCATCGAAGACTCGCTTGAAGAGGGCGGTTGGCGCGGCGGGCCACGGTCTATGCGGCGGTGCCTGGGGCAAGGTTGCATCATGTCCCAGGGGCTGGCAAGCCGCCATTGCTATGAGCAGGTTGTCGGCTGATCGGCGGGAATCTAAAGCTGCGAGCTTCGAGCTGATCGGCGCTGCTTGTCATGGCCGTGCTCGGCTCGCCAGGGCGCCGCCTGCTTTTTCTTGTCGCTTGTAGCTTGCAGCTTGCAGCTAAAAAAAGCCCCGCCAGAACGTGACGGGGTTGAGGTACGAGCGTGGCAGCTCGAAAGGGGGCCTGCCTCCCGTCGGGGAGGCAGGTAGCTGCGTTACAGCAGCAGGGTGCGGATGTCCGCCAGCAGGTCGCTCAGGCGCTTGGTGAAGCGCGCGGCGGCGGCGCCGTTGATCACGCGGTGATCGTAGGACAGCGACAGCGGCAGCATCAGGCGCGGCTGGAAGGCCTTGCCGTCCCAGACCGGCTGCATGGTGGCCTTGGACACACCCAGGATCGCCACCTCGGGCGCGTTGACGATCGGCGTGAAGCCGGTGCCGCCAATGTGGCCGAGGCTGGAGATGGTGAAGCAAGCGCCTTGCATGTCGTCGGCCGCCAGTTTCTTGGTGCGCGCCTTCTCGGCCAGGGCCGCAGCTTCGCCAGCCAGCTGCAGCAGGCTCTTCTGGTCGACGTTCTTGATCACCGGGACCAGCAGGCCGTCCGGGGTGTCCACGGCGAAGCCGATGTGCACGTACTTCTTGCGGATCACCGCCTTGCCGCTCGGCGCCAGGGAACTGTTGAAGTCCGGCAGTTCCTTGAGCAGGTGGGCACAGGCCTTGAGCAGCAGCGGCAGCACGGTCAGCTTGACGCCGGCCTTCTCGGCCACGGCCTTCTGCGCCACGCGGAAGGCTTCCAGCTCGGTGATGTCGGCGGAGTCGAACTGGGTCACGTGCGGCACGTTCAGCCAGCTGCGGTGCAGGTTGGCGGCACCGACCTGCATCAGGCGGGTCAGGGCGACTTCCTCGACTTCACCGAACTTGCTGAAGTCCACGGCCGGGATCGGCGGGATGCCGGCACCACCGGTCGCGCCGGCGCCTGCCGGAGCGTCCTTGGCCTTCTGCATCATGGCTTTGACGTAGACCTGCACGTCTTCCTTGAGGATACGGCCGTGTGGGCCGGTCGCGGCGACCGCGCCCAGGTCGACGCCGAACTCACGGGCCAGCATGCGCACGGCCGGGCCAGCGTGGACCTTGGCGTTGCTGCCGGCGGCAGGCGCGGTGGCCACAGGGGCCGCCGTGGCGGCCGGTGCAGCAGGCGCAGCGGCTGGAGCCGCTTCGGCCTTGGCTGGGGCAGGGGCAGCAGCGGCCGGAGCCGGGGCGGCAGCGGGGGCTGCGCCGGCGACTTCCAGCTTGAGGATCAGGTCACCGGTGCCGACTTCGTCGTCCAGCTTGGCGATCACTTCCTTCACCACGCCAGCGGCGGGCGAGGGGATTTCCATGGAGGCCTTGTCGGACTCCAGGGTAATCAGCGACTGGTCGGCTTCGACGGTATCGCCGGCCTTGACCAGGACCTCGATGATCTTGGCCTTGCCCGACGAGCCGATGTCCGGCACGTGGATGTCTTGCACGCTGGCGGCAGCCGGGGCTGCGGCAGGCGCCGGTGCGGCCTCGGCAGCCGCCGGTGCGGCGGCCGGTTGCTCTTCGGCGGCGGGGGCGGCCGGAGCCTCGGGCGCCGCGGCGGCGCCCTCGACTTCCAGGACCAGCAGCTCGTCGCCTTCCTTCAGGCGATCGCCCAGCTTGACCTTGAGCTCCTTGATCACGCCAGCCTTGGGCGCCGGGATCTCCATGGAGGCCTTATCGGACTCCAGGGTCAGCAGGCTCTGGTCGGCTTCGATACGGTCGCCGACCTTGACGAACAGCTCGATGATTTCACCTTCACCGCTGCCGATGTCAGGTACGCGAATGAGTTCGCTCACTTAAAAATACTCCTCAGCAGTCCAGTGGGTTGCGCTTGTCCGGATCGATGCCGAACTTGACGATGGCGTCGGCCACCACCTTCGGTTCGATCTCGCCACGGTCGGCCAAGGCTTCCAGGGCAGCCAGCACCACGAAGTGACGGTCGACTTCGAAGAAGTGACGCAGCTTCTTGCGGCTGTCGCTGCGACCGAAACCGTCGGTACCCAGGACCTTGTACTCCTTGCTCGGCACCCACTGACGGATCTGCTCGGCAAAGATCTTCATGTAGTCGGTCGAGGCCACGACCGGGCCCTTACGGCCGGCCAGGCACTGCTCGACGTAGGTCTGCTGCGGCTTCTGGCCAGGCTTGAGGCGGTTGGCGCGCTCAACGGCCAGGCCGTCGCGACGCAGTTCGTTGAAGCTGGTAACGCTCCACACATCGGCGCCGACGTTGAACTCCTCGCGCAGGATCTTCGCCGCTTCGCGGACTTCGCGCAGGATGGTGCCGGAGCCCATCAGTTGCACGTGGTGCGCGGCTTCGCGGGTGTCTTCCTCGAGCAGGTACATGCCCTTGATGATGCCTTCCTCGACGCCGGCCGGCATGGCTGGCTGGGTGTAGGCTTCGTTCATCACGGTGATGTAGTAGAAGACGTCCTGTTGCTCTTCGGTCATCTTCTTCATGCCGTCCTGGATGATCACCGCCAGCTCGTAGCCGTAGGTCGGATCATAGGTGCGGCAGTTCGGGATGGTGCCCGCCAGCAGGTGGCTGTGGCCGTCTTCGTGCTGCAGGCCTTCACCGTTGAGGGTGGTACGGCCGGCGGTGCCGCCGATCAGGAAGCCACGGGTGCGGCTGTCGCCAGCGGCCCAGGCCAGGTCACCGATACGCTGGAAGCCGAACATCGAGTAGAAGATGTAGAACGGCAGCATCGGCTGGTTGTGGTTGCTGTACGAGGTACCGGCGGCGATGAACGACGACATGGCGCCGGCTTCGTTGATGCCTTCCTCGAGGATCTGGCCCTTCTTGTCCTCGCGGTAGAACATCACCTGGTCCTTGTCGACCGGCTCGTACAGCTGGCCTACGGACGAGTAGATGCCCAGCTGGCGGAACATGCCTTCCATACCGAAGGTACGGGCTTCGTCCGGGATGATCGGGACGATGCGCTGGCCGATTTCCTTGTCCTTGACCAGCTGCGCCAGGATACGCACGAAGGCCATGGTGGTGGAGATCTCGCGGTCGCCCGAGCCGTCCAGGATCGCCTTCAGGGTTTCCAGCGGCGGGGTCGGGACGCTGAAGCTCTTGGCACGGCGCTGTGGCACGAAACCGCCCAGGGCGGCGCGGCGCTCGGCCAGGTACTTGGCTTCGGCGCTGCCTTCTTCGGGACGGAAGAACGGCAGGTTCTCCAGCTCGCTGTCCTTGACCGGGATGTCGAAGCGGTCACGGAACTGACGCAGGCTGTCGACGTCGACCTTCTTGGTGTTGTGCGCGGTGTTCTTGGCTTCGCCAGCACCGGTGCCGTAACCCTTGATGGTCTTGGCCAGGATGACGGTCGGCTGGTCCTTGTGGTTGACCGCCTGGTGGTACGCCGCGTAGACCTTGTACGGGTCGTGGCCGCCACGGTTGAGCTTCCAGATCTCTTCGTCGGACAGGTCTTCGACCATGGCCTTGAGTTCTGGGGTGTTGAAGAAGTGCTCGCGGACGTACGCACCGTCCTTGGCCTTGTAGTTCTGGTATTCGCCGTCGATGACTTCGTCCATGCGACGCTGCAGGGCACCGTTGGTGTCCTTGGCGAACAGCGGGTCCCAGAAGCGGCCCCAGACGACCTTGTTGACGTTCCAGCCACCGCCGCGGAACACGCCTTCCAGTTCCTGGATGATCTTGCCGTTGCCACGCACCGGGCCGTCCAGGCGCTGCAGGTTGCAGTTGATGACGAAGATCAGGTTGTCCAGCTTCTCGCGGCCGGCCAGGGCGATGGCACCCAGGGATTCCGGCTCGTCGCACTCGCCGTCGCCCATGAAGCACCAGACCTTCTGCTTGCCGGCCGGGATGAAGCCACGGGCTTCCAGGTACTTCATGAAGCGTGCCTGGTAGATCGCCTGGATCGGGCCCAGGCCCATGGAAACGGTCGGGAACTGCCAGAAGTCAGGCATCAGCCAGGGGTGTGGGTAGGAGGACAGGCCGTTGCCGTCCACTTCCTGGCGGAAGTTGTTCATCTGGTCTTCGCTGATGCGGCCTTCGAGGAAGGCGCGGGCGTAGATGCCGGGGGAGGCGTGGCCCTGGAAGAAGATCAGGTCGCCACCGTGCTCCTCGGTCGGAGCCTGGAAGAAGTAGTTGAAGCCGATGTCGTACAGGGTGGCACTGGAGGCGAAGCTCGAAATGTGGCCGCCCAGGTCCGAATCCTTCAGGTTGGTACGCATGACCATGGCCAGGGCGTTCCAACGCACCATCGAGCGAATGCGGCGTTCCATGAACAGGTCGCCGGGCATGCGTGCTTCGTGGGTGACAGGGATGGTATTGCGGTATGGCGTGGTGATGGCATACGGCAGCTGGGAGCCACTACGGGTGGCCAGCTCGCCCATGCGGGTCATCAGGTAGTGAGCGCGGTCTTCGCCTTCTTTGTCGATGACCGACTCCAAGGCATCCAGCCATTCCTGGGTTTCGACGGGATCGAGGTCTTGCATGGCTTGCTCCAGGGCGGAAAGGCCACCAGAATCGATGGCCTGAGTTTGCGACTGGCCTTTTGGGCAGACGTCGTGAATTCTTGGATTTACCGGACAGTCATCCGGCGCCGTGTAGTTTTACTACAAATGATTTGGCATTTCATGCTTTTGCACCGCCGGGGTAGTAGTAAAACTACAGAAAAACGGCTTTTGGCCGCCTTCCGGGTTGTGGAGAAAAACGTTCCCGTTGGTTGGGACTGTGTTCTGAAGAGGTGAATCTTGATGTTTCTTGCCAATGATTCGTTTTTTTCAGCTATTTCCAACTTTTGTATGACAGTCCAACCGTGGTCCGGCTTCCCCTTGACCGTACCTACCCCTCACCGACTCGCCGATCAAGGATAGACCATGCGCCTGCCTTTGCCGTCCGATCTGCCCGCCGCCCTGCAGCCACTGGCCGCTCGCAACCGACAATCCCTGCTGGAGGCCGTCGCCGGCCTCGAAGGGCTGGACCTGGACAGTTGGAGCCCGGTGCATCGGCAACAGTTCGACCAGGTCGCTGCCGCCAGCGACTTCGTCCTCGACCAGGCCCTGCGCGAGCCGGCCATGCTCTTCGAGCTGCTGGCCAGCGGCGAGCTCGAGCAGCGTTTCGGCCCCGGCCAGCTAAGCGCGCGCGTCGCCACCGCGGCCCAGGCCGCGCAGAGCGAGGAGGAACTGGCGCGCAACCTGCGCCGCGAGCGCAACCGCCAGCAACTGCGCATCATCTGGCGCGATATCACCCGACAGGCCGCGCTCGGCGAAACCTGCCGCGATCTTTCCGACCTGGCCGACGCCTCCATCGACCAGGCCTACCAGTGGCTGTACCCACGCCATTGCCAACAGTTCGGTACACCGATCGGCAACCGCAGTGGCCAGCCGCAGCACATGGTGGTGCTGGGCATGGGCAAGCTGGGGGCGGTGGAGCTGAACCTCTCGTCGGACATCGACCTGATCTTCGCCTTCCCCGAGGGCGGTGAAACCGAAGGGGTCAAGCGTTCGCTGGACAACCAGGAGTTCTTCACCCGCCTGGGCCAGCGGCTGATCAAGGCGCTGGACCCGGTCACCGTCGACGGTTTCGTGTTCCGCGTCGACATGCGCCTGCGCCCCTACGGCTCGGCGGGTGCCCTGGTGCTGTCGTTCAATGCCCTGGAGCAGTACTACCAAGACCAGGGGCGCGACTGGGAGCGCTACGCCATGATCAAGGCGCGGGTGGTGGCCGGCGACCAGGTGGCAGGTGCCCAGTTGCAGGACATGCTGCGCCCGTTCGTCTACCGCCGTTACCTGGACTTCTCGGCCATCGAGGCGCTGCGCACCATGAAGCAGCTGATCCAGCAGGAGGTGCGCCGCAAGGGCATGGCCGAGAACATCAAGCTCGGCGCCGGTGGCATCCGTGAAGTGGAGTTCATCGCCCAGGCCTTCCAACTGATCCACGGCGGGCGCGACCTGAGCCTGCAGCAGCGACCGCTGCTCAAGGTCCTGGCCACCCTCGAGGGCCAGGGCTACCTGCCGCCGGCGGTGGTCGCCGAGCTGCGCGAAGGCTACGAGTTCCTGCGTTATACCGAGCATGCGATCCAGGCCATCGCCGACCGCCAGACGCAGATGCTGCCGGACGATGCCACGGACCGCGCGCGCGTTGCCTATATCCTCGGCTTTGCCGACTGGTCGGGCTTCCACGCGCAACTCATGCATTGGCGTGGGCGTATCGACTGGCACTTCCGCCAGGTGATCGCCGACCCGGACGACGAGGACGGCGAGGGCGAGCTGGTGGTCGGTGGCGAATGGTCGCCGTTGTGGGAGCAGGCTCAGGACGAGGAGGCCGCCTGCCGCCAATTGGAAGAAGCCGGCTTCAAGCAGCCGGCCGAGGCCCTGCGGCGGCTGGCCGGGTTGCGCGCCAGCCCGCAGTTGCGCTCGATGCAACGTATCGGCCGCGAGCGGCTGGATGCCTTCATTCCGCGCCTGCTGGCCCAGGCCGTCGAGCACGACGACCCGGACCTGGTGCTGGAACGGGTGCTGCCGCTGGTCGAGGCGGTGGCACGGCGTTCCGCCTACCTGGTGTTGCTGACCGAGAATCCCGGCGCCTTGCGCCGCCTGCTGACCCTGTGCGCAGCCAGCCCGTGGATCGCCGAGCAGATCGCCCGCTTCCCGCTGCTGCTCGACGAACTGCTCAACGAAGGCCGCCTGTTCAGCCCGCCGCTGGCGCCGGAGCTGGCTTCGGAGCTGCGTGAGCGGCTGACGCGCATCCCCGAGGACGACCTGGAGCAGCAGATGGAAGCCCTGCGCCACTTCAAGCTGGCCCACAGCCTGCGCGTGGCCGCCTCGGAGATCACCGGCAACCTGCCGCTGATGAAGGTCAGCGACTACCTGACCTGGCTGGCCGAGGCGATCCTCGACCAGGTGCTGGCCCTGGCCTGGCGCCAGACCGTGGCCCGTCATGGCCAGCCCAGGCGCAGCGACGGCAGCCTGTGCGACCCGGGCTTCATCATCGTCGGCTACGGCAAGGTCGGCGGCATCGAACTGGGCCATGGCTCGGACCTGGACCTGGTGTTCATCCACGATGGCGACCCCCAGGCCGAGACCGATGGCGCCAAGCCGATCGACAGTGCGCAGTTCTTCACCCGCCTGGGCCAGCGCATCATCCATATGCTGACCACCCAGACCAACTCCGGCCAGCTCTACGACGTCGACATGCGCCTGCGCCCGTCCGGGGCCTCGGGGCTGCTGGTCAGCTCCCTCGGTGCCTTCGAGCGCTACCAGCAGAACGAGGCCTGGACCTGGGAGCACCAGGCGCTGGTGCGGGCCCGCGTGCTGGTGGGCTGCAAGCAGGTGGCGACGGCCTTCGAGGCGGTACGTGCCCGTGTGCTCGGCCAGGCCCGAGACCTGGACAAGCTGCGCAGCGAAGTGAGCGAGATGCGCGCCAAGATGCGCGACAACCTCGGCACCAAGGTCACCGCCGCAGGCACTGCGGGCAACGCCTTCGACGCCGGCCAGCCCTTCGATATCAAGCAGGATGCCGGCGGTATCGTCGATATCGAATTTATGGTGCAATACGCCGCTTTGGCCTGGTCCCACGACCATCCGGCCTTGCTGCGCTGGACCGACAACATCCGCATCCTCGAGGAGCTGGAGCAGGCCGGCCTGGTGCCTGCCGGCGACGCGGTGCTGCTGCGCGAGGTGTACAAGGCGTTCCGTTCGGCTTCGCACCGCCAGGCCCTGCAGAAGCAGGCTGGGGTGATCGACGCGGCGCAGTTCGCCGATGAGCGCCGCGAGGTGCGGCGGATCTGGGGGCAGTTGGGTCTGACGTGAGGCCCAATCGCCGGCGTGCCGGCGATTGGGGAACAGCATGGACCTGGGTGATACACTGTCCGCCACATAGCCTGAATATAAAGAGGGGAGGCCAGGCTGTACCGCAGCCTGCAGCCTCCCCGAGCGTTTCTGGACTAAGCATGAGAATACTGATCATTGGGCCCAGCTGGGTTGGCGACATGGTAATGGCGCAAACCCTGTTCCAGTGCCTGAAACAGCAGCACCCCGAATGCGTGATCGATGTGCTGGCGCCCGAATGGAGCCGGCCGATCCTCGAGCGCATGCCCGAGGTGCGCCAGGCCTTGAGCTTCCCGCTCGGCCACGGCGTGCTGGAGCTGGCCACGCGCCGGCGCATCGGCAAATCGCTGGCCGGCCAGTACGACCAGGCGATCCTCCTGCCCAACTCGCTGAAATCGGCGTTGGTGCCGTTCTTCGCCGGCATCCCCAAGCGCACCGGCTGGCGTGGCGAGATGCGCTATGGCCTGCTCAACGATGTGCGCACCCTGGACAAGGCGCGCTATCCCCTGATGATCGAGCGCTTCATGGCCCTGGCCTATGCGCCAGGCGTCGAGCTGGCGCAACCTTATCCACGGCCGACCCTGCAGATCGAGGCGCAGAGCCGCGATGCCGCCCTGGCCAAGTTCGGCCTGGAGCTGGACCGGCCGGTGCTGGCGCTGTGTCCGGGCGCGGAGTTCGGCGAGGCCAAGCGCTGGCCGGCCGAGCATTACGCCGAGGTGGCCGATGCGATGATCCGCCAGGGCTGGCAGGTCTGGCTGTTCGGTTCGAAGAACGACCACCCGGTGGGCGAGTCGATCCGCGACCGGCTGATCCCAGGTTTTCGTGAAGAGTCGACCAACCTGGCCGGTGAAACCTCCCTGGCCGAAGCCATCGACCTGTTGTCGTGCGCCGCTGCAGTGGTGTCCAACGACTCCGGCCTGATGCACGTGGCTGCCGCGCTCAACCGCCCGCTGGTGGCGGTCTATGGCTCGACCTCGCCGGGCTTCACCCCGCCGCTGGCCGAACAGGTGGAGATCGTGCGCCTGGGGATCGAATGCAGCCCCTGCTTCGACCGCACCTGCCGCTTCGGCCACTACAACTGCCTGCGCCTGCTGGAGCCGCAGAAAGTGATCGCCGCCCTGCACAGCCTGGGCGGGCCGAACCTGATCGATACCGTGACCGAGGTCGACTAAGTGCGGGTCCTGATCATCAAGACGTCGTCGCTGGGCGATGTGATCCACACCCTCCCGGCACTCACCGATGCCGCCCATGCCATCCCTGGGATCCGCTTCGACTGGGTGGTGGAAGAAGGCTTCGCCGAGATCCCCAGTTGGCATCCGGCCGTCGATCAGGTGATCCCGGTGGCCATCCGCCGCTGGCGCAAGAACATCTGGCAGACCCTCAAGAGCGGCGAATGGCGGGCGTTCAAGCAACGCCTGCGGGCGCAGCGGTACGACCTGGTGATCGATGCCCAGGGCCTGGTCAAGTCGGCCTGGCTGACCCGCTACGTCAAGGCGCCGGTGGCCGGGCTGGACCGCTATTCGGCCCGCGAAGGCTGGGCCAGCCGCTTCTACGACCGGCGCCTGTCGGTCGCCGTCGGCCAGCATGCGGTGGAGCGGGTGCGCCAGCTGTTCGCCCTGGCCCTGGCCTACGACCTGCCGGAAGGCCTCGGCCGCTACGGCCTGGACCTCGACCGCCTGCAACTGCCGCCCGCCGCACCCTACGTGGTGTTCCTGCATGGCACCACCTGGGCCACCAAGCACTGGCCCGAGGCCTACTGGCGTGAACTGGCCGAGCGCCTGGGCCGGCGCAAGCTGCAGGTGTGCCTGCCCTGGGGCAACCAGGCCGAGAAGGATCGCGCCGAGCGCATCGCCCAGGGCCTGGACAACTGCCAGGTGCTGCCGCGCCTGAACCTGGCCGGCGTCGCCCGCGTGCTGGCGGCGGCCAAGGCCTGCGTGGCGGTGGACACCGGCCTGGGCCACCTGGCCGCGGCGCTGGACGTGCCGACCATTTCGCTGTTCGGCCCCACCAACCCTGGCCTGACCGGTGCCTACGGACGTGCCCAGGTCCACCAGGCCAGCGATTTTCCCTGCGCGCCCTGCCTGCAGAAGAAATGCACCTACAAGCCGAGCGCCGAGGACCTGCGCCGGTTCGATCTCAAACGCGAGTGGCCGCTGTGCTTCACTCGCCTGAATCCCGAGCATGTGGCGAGCCGCTTGAGCGCGTTGCTGCTGGCTGAGGATGTTCGTTGATGCAACTGGCTTTCGTGCTTTACAAATACTTCCCCTTCGGCGGGCTGCAGCGCGATTTCATGCGCATTGCCCTGGAGTGCCAGAAGCGGGGCCACCAGATCCGTGTCTACACGCTGATCTGGGAGGGCGATGTTCCGCCGGGCTTCGAGGTGCTGGTGGCGCCGGTCAAGGCGCTGTTCAACCACCGCCGCAACGAGAAACTCAGCGCCTGGATGGCCGAGGACCTGGCAAAGCGCCCGGTCGATCGCCTGATCGGCTTCAACAAGATGCCGGGCCTGGACGTCTACTACGCCGCCGATGGCTGTTTCGAGGACAAGGCCCAGACCCTGCGCGGCGGCCTGTACCGGCGCTGGGGCCGCTACCGGCATTTCGCCGAGTACGAGCGTGCGGTGTTCGCCAAGGAGGCTGCCACCGAGATCCTGATGATCTCCGAGGTGCAGCAGCCGTTGTTCATCAAGCACTACGGCACGCCGCAGGCGCGCTTCCACCTGCTGCCGCCGGGCATCTCCCAGGACCGCCGGCGGCCGGCCGACGCCGACGCGATACGCGCCGAGTTCCGCAAGGCGTTCGGCCTGGGTGACGACGATTTGCTGCTGGTGCAGATCGGTTCGGGCTTCAAGACCAAGGGCGTCGACCGCAGCCTCAAGGCCCTGGCCGCGCTGCCGTCGGCCCTGCGCAAGCGCACCCGGTTGATGGTCATCGGCCAGGACGACCCCAAGGTGTTCCAGTTGCAGAGCGCCACGTTGGGGTTGGGCGAGCAGGTGCAGTTCCTCAAGGGGCGCAGCGATATCCCACGCTTTCTGCTCGGCGCTGACCTGCTGATCCACCCGGCCTACAACGAGAACACCGGCACCGTGCTGCTGGAGGCCCTGGTGGCCGGCCTGCCGGTGCTGGTCTCCCAGGTCTGCGGCTATGCGCACTACATCGCCGAGGCCAATTGCGGCCTGGTGCTGGACGAGCCTTTCGAACAGCAGCAACTCGACACCTACCTGCAACGCATGCTCGAGGATGGCCAGGCCCGTGCCGCCTGGTCGCACAATGGGTTGGCCTTCGCCGACAGCGCCGACCTGTACAGCATGCCGCAGCGTGCTGCCGACGTGATCCTGGGTCAGGAGACCGCATGAAGCTGATACTGGCCGAACCCTTCAAGCGCCTGTGGGCCGGGCGCGACCCCTTCGATGCTGTGGAGGCCCTGCAAGGCCAGGTGTTCCGTGAGTTGGAGGGGCGCCGTACCTTGCGCACCGAGGTCGAGGGCGAAGGCTACTTCGTCAAGATCCACCGTGGCATCGGCTGGGGCGAGATCTTCAAGAACCTGTTCAGCGCCAAGCTGCCGGTGCTCGGTGCTGGCCAGGAGTGGCGGGCCATCCAGCGCCTGCACGAGGTCGGCGTGCCGACCATGACCGCCGTGGCCTATGGCGAGCGGGGCAGCAACCCGGCGACCCAGCACTCGTTCATCGTCACCGAGGAACTGGCGCCGACCATCAGCCTGGAAGACTTCAGCCTCGACTGGACCAAGCAGCCGCCACCCGTGCGCCTGAAGCACGCGCTGATCGCCGAGGTGGCGCGCATGACCGGTGCCATGCACCGTGCCGGGGTCAACCATCGCGACTGCTACATCTGCCACTTCCTGCTGCACACCGACCGCCCGGTGACGCCCGAGGACCTGAAGCTCTCGGTGATCGACCTGCACCGTGCCCAGACCAGGGCCCGCATCCCTCGCCGCTGGCGCGACAAGGACCTGGCGGCCCTGTACTTCTCGGCCCTGGACATCGGCCTGACTCGCCGCGACAAGCTGCGTTTCCTGCGTGGCTACTTCCAGCGCCCCCTGCGCCAGGTCCTGGCCGACGAAGCCGTGCTGCTCGCCAGGCTCGAGCGCAAGGCGCAGAAACTCTACGATCGCAAGCAACGCTATGGAGACGCGCTCTGATGGCGGGATGGACACTGGCGCCAGGCTACGAGCGCCTGGCGGCGGACTTCGGCAGCCTCGAAGCGGTGTTCGCCCTCGAGGGCGAACGCCTGACCCATGACCCGCTCAGCGAGGTCATCCGTATCCAGCGCGAAGGGGTCAACTACTACGTCAAGCGCTACACCGGTGCCGGCAAGGCCCTGCGTCGCTACATGGGGCGGCCGCGCATCAAGGCCGAGTGGCAGAACCTCAAGCAGTTCGCCAAGTGGGATATCCCGACCGCCGAGGTGGTGGCCTGGGGGCTGGAGCGCAAGGGCCTGGCCTTCGGCCGCGGGGCGATGATCACCCGCGAGCTGCCGCGTACCGAAGACCTCTCGGCGCTGGCCGAACGCAACGACCCGCGCCTGGCTGACCGCGCCTGGGTCGACCATGTCAGCCGCCAGCTGGCACGGCATACCCGGGTCATGCACGATCACCACTTCGCCCATAACGACCTGAAGTGGCGTAACCTGCTGGTCGACGACCAGGCCACGGTGTTCTTCATCGACTGCCCGACCGGTGATTTCTGGCGTGGCTTCATGTTGCGCCACCGGGTCATCAAGGACCTGGCATGCCTGGACAAGGTCGCCAAATACCATCTGTCGGCAACCCAGCGGTTGCGCTTCTACCTGCAATACCGCGGGCACGAGCGGCTCAACGCACGGGACAAGCGGCGCATCCGCCAGGTGGTGAGATTTTTCGAGGGAAGGGAATGACCGATTACCTGGCCAGTGCCGACGAGGCGCTGCTGCAACGGCATGGCCTGAGCGACTTCGAGGCGCTGTGGGCGCTGCAGCTCGATGCCGTGGACGAACCCAATACCGGCCGTGGCGGCTGGAGCAGCGTCTTTCGCCTGGAGCTGGAAGGCAAGGGGTTCTACCTCAAGCGCCAGAGCGACTACCTCACGCGCACCCTGTACCGCCCCTTCGGCGAGCCGACCTTCGCCCGCGAATTTCGCAACATCAGCCGTTACCGGAAACTGAACATCCCGGCCTTGCAGGCCGTCTTCTACGGCGAGCGCAAGGGTAACGGCCAACACCGCGCCATTCTCATGACCCGCGCCCTGGACGACTGGAGCGACCTGGAAAGCCTGTTGGCCCAGTGGCCGCAACTGCAGCCGGCAACACGCCAAGGCATCCTCCAGGCCTGCGGCACCCTGGCGCGCACGCTGCACGCCGCCGGGCAGTTGCATGGTTGCTTCTACCCCAAGCACATCTTCCTGCGTGAGCGCCGCGAGGGCTGGCAGGCACAGCTGATCGACCTGGAGAAGACCCGCCCGCTGCTGTTCGGCATGCGTGACCGGCTCAAGGACCTGGAGCCGTTGCTGCGCCGTGCCCGGGCCTGGAGCGAGGCGGACGTGCGTACCTTGCTGGCGGCCTACCTGCAGCAGCCGGCCGACAGTTCGCTGGTCGATACCTGGTTGCAGCGCCTAGGGCGCCGCCGTCGTGAAAAGGAGGCCCGCTGATGCGTTTGCCTGAACTGAAGGACGCCGGGCGCAGCCCGACGCTGCCCCTGACCGTGACCCTGGCCGATGCCGCTGGCAGCGCTGACCTGCAATTGCTCAGCCTGCTGCGCGTGTTGCCGGGCCAACGCTATGTCGGCGCCGGCATCTGGCGTGGCACGCCGGTGCTGGCCAAGCTGCTGGTCGGCAACAGCGCCGCCCGGCATTTCCAGCGTGAGCTCGAAGGCGCCCGGCTGATGGCCGCCCAAGGCCTGACCACCCCGCAGCTGCTGGCTGACGGCCTCAAGGAGGGCGAGGGTGGCTGGCTGCTGTTCGAGTTCCTCGAAGGCGCCGAGAGCCTGGCCGATGCCTGGGCCAAGGTGCAGGACCTGCCCGTGCTGGCCGACGAGCAGCAACAGGTGCTCGGCGAGGCGCTCGCCGCAGTCGCGCACATGCATGCCAAGGGGTTGTGGCAGGAAGACCTGCACGTGGACAACCTACTGCGCCATGACGGCCGGCTGTACCTGATCGACGGTGCTGGCATCAAAGCCGAGACGCCGGGCCAGCAACTGTCGCGCCAGCGGGTGCTGGAGAACCTCGGGGTGTTCTTCGCCCAGTTGCCCAAGCGCCTGGAACCGTTCATCGAAGAGCTGCTGGTGCACTACCTGCTGGCCAACGCCGAGCACGCCTTGCCGCTGGAAGCCCTGCAGAAGCAGGTGGACAAGGTGCGCAGCTGGCGCCTGAAGGATTACCTGGAGAAGGCCGGGCGCGAATGCACGTTGTTCAGTGTCGAGCGCAGCCTGTCGGGGCTGCGGGCGATCCGCCGGGCTGAGGTGGACGCCATGCTGCCGGTGCTGGCCCAGGCCGATGCACTGATCGACCAGGGCCACCTGTTCAAGACCGGTGGGGCCGCCAGCGTGGCACGCATCGACGTGGGCGGTCGTGCGCTGGTGCTCAAGCGCTACAACATCAAGAACACTGCCCATTGGTTCAAGCGCTTCTGGCGCCCGAGCCGGGCCTGGCATTCATGGATCGAGGGGCACCGCCTGGCGTTTCTCGACATCGCCACGCCACGGCCGCTGGCAGTGCTGGAGCAGCGGGTCATGGGCCTGCGCAGCCGGGCTTACCTGGTCACTGAATATGCCGATGGCCCGGACTTGATCGAGTGTTTCCAGCCCTATGTGGAAAGCGGCGAAGCGCCCGAGGAGCAGGTGCAGGCCCTGGTGCACCTGATGCAGCAGTTGGTCCGTGAGCGCATCAGCCATGGTGACATGAAGGGGCACAACCTGTTCTGGCTGGATGGGCAGTGGTCGTTGATCGACCTCGATGCCATGTGCCAGCACGCCACGCAGCTCAGCTTCGCCCCAGCTTATGCCCGGGACCGGGCGCGGTTGCTGCGCAACTGGCCGAGCGGCAGTGCCTTGCACCGGCGCCTGGATGAGGTGTTGCCGCGATTGGGGGCGTGAGGTTCCTGCTGGATCGTGGGGCCGCTTCGCGGCCCCAATGGGCGCCAAGACAGCGAGCCTCCCCAAGGCTCATCCCCGTCGCCACAACCCGCGCACCCCCAGCACCGCCGGTATCCCCAGCCCCAGCCAGGACAGCACGTCCCACCCACCATCCCCCAGCAGCGCGGCGAACAGCCCCACGGCGCCGAGCACGGCGATCAGCGCCGGCCAGGCGAAGATCCGTCGGCTCGACTGCGACCTGTGGCTCATGCCTGCACCTCCCGAGCCTTGCGCTGCTTGCCCCACCACAGGTACAGACCGCTGCCGAGCACGACGATGGTCAGCACATCGAGCACTGCCCAGAGGATCTGCATCGGCCGCCCGCCGTAGTCGCCGAAGTGCAGTGGCTGCGACAGGCCCATGGCGTCCATGTACCAGGGGCGGTCGCCCACGGCGGTGACCTGCAGGGTTTGTGCATCGATCAGCACCGGGGTCAGCAGGTGCGAGGTCAGGTGCGTGGCGCCTTTCATGAACACGGCGTAGTGGTGCTCGCTGGAAAAGCGTGTGCCGGGGAAGGCGATGAAGTCCGGGTGCATGCCCGGGGCGGCCTCGGCGGCGATGTCCAGCAGGCGGTCGGCCGGGGCGCGCGCGGTGAGCGGCGGCGCATCGCGATAGGGGGCGACCATCGCTGCCAGGCTTTCGTTGCGCCAGGCGGCGATGACCAGGTCGGCACAGGCGCTGATCACCCCGGTGACGCCGACCACCAGGGCCCAGGTCAGGGTGACGATGCCGATCAGGTTGTGCAGGTCGAGCCAGCGCAAGCGCCGCGACTTGTCGTGGCGTACCGTGGCGAACGCCAGACGGCGCATGAACGGTGCGTAGAGCACGGTGCCGGAGACGATCGCCACGACGAACAGCACACCCATGAAGGCCAGCAGCAGCTTGCCCGGCAGGCCGGCGAACATGTCCACGTGCAGGCGCAGCATGGTCATCATGAAGCCACCGTTGGCGGCCGGCATGGCCACCGCCTCGCCGGTGCGGGCATCGAGCATGAAGGTGTGCGAGGCGTTGGGCTCGGTGCCGGCGGTGGCCGCCATGATCGCCACCACGCCGTTGCGGTCGTCCTCGTCGTAGCCGAAGTACTGCATCACCTCGCCGGGGCGATGGGCCTCGGCCTTCAGGACCAGCTGTTGCAGGTCCAGGTGCGGGGTGTCTGCGGGCATTTCACGCAGTTCGGGGGCATCGCCCAGCAGGTGTTCCAGCTCATGGTGGAAGATCAGTGGCAGGCCGGTCAGCGCCAGTAACAGCAGGAACAAGGTGCAGACCAGGCTGCTCCAGGTATGGATCACGGACCAGCGGCGGATGGTTCGGCTTTTCATCACGGCTCCGGGGTGTCGCGAAAAGGGGCGCAACGCGCCCCCGCCTTCAGAACTTGTAGTTGACGCTGGCCACCACGTTGCGCTCGTCGCCGTAGTAGCACCAGTAGCCATCACAGTTGGACAGATAGTCCTTGTTGAACAGGTTCTTCGCTTCCACAGCTACGCTCAGGCCTTTCATGCTGTTGTCCAGGCGGCCCAGGTCGTAGTGGACCGAGGCGTCGTACACCGTGTAGGAGCTGACATGGGCAAGCTCAGTGTTGGCCGTGTTGCCGTAGGTATCGCCGACGTAGCGCACGCCGCCGCCGATGCCGAAGCCGTCCAGCAGGCCGCTGTGCCAGGTGTAGTCGGCCCACAGGGTGGCCTGGTTGCGCGGGATCAGGGCCATGCGGTTGCCTTTCTCGGTGGCTAGGCCTTTGCGGATCTCGGTGTCGGTGTAGGTGTAGGACGCGACGGTCTTGAAGTTCTCGGTCAGTTGGCTGGTGGCCTCCAGTTCCAGGCCGCGCACCTGCAGCTCGCCGACCTGGCGGGTGATGCTGCCTTCAGTGACCCGCACGTTCTTTTGGCGCAGGTCATAGACGGCGGCGGTGAGCAGGGTGTCGCTGCCCACCGGCTGGAACTTCACCCCCACTTCGTACTGGCGGCCTTCGGTGGGCTCGAAGGATTGGGCTGAGTCGACGTTGGCGCCGCTGGCCGGTTGGAACGACTCGGTGTAGGAGACATAGGGGGTCACGCCGTTGTCGAACACGTAGCTCAGGCCGACGTTACCGCTGAAGGCCTTGTCACGTTGGGTGTTGGTGGCGTCGGCCTTGTTGTGGAACACGGTGCCGGTGTGCACCCAGTCCTCGCGCCCGCCGAGGGTCAGGCGCCAGTTGTCCAGGGCCATCTGGTCCTGGATATAGACGCCGGTCTGGTAGGTTTTCTGACCGAAGTCCTGCATGGCGAAGTAGGTGACATTGGACATGTCGGCGCCGTAGATCGGGCGCACGACATTGATCGGTGGCACGCCCAGGCCATACAGCCATTGGTAGTTGGTATTCGAGCGCTGGTGGTCCAGGCCCATCAGCAGGGTGTGATCGACGGCGCCCGTCTGGAAGTTGGCCTGCAGGTTGTTGTCCACGGCGAACTGGCTGATGTCTTCATTGACGATGCCGGACTCGCGGTTGACGTTGCCATCGGCGTCGATGTTGTTGACCGTAGCAACGTTGACTGCCTGGAATTCCAAGTCGCTCTTGGTGTAGCGCAGGTTCTGGCGGAACTGCCAGGTGTCGTTGAAACGGTGCTCGAAGCCATAGCCCAGGGCGTAGTAGGTGCGGTCGTAGAAGTCCCAGTCCGGCTCGCCCAGGTTCTTGTGGTGGGAGATCTTGCCCACCGGCGAGCCCAGCTTGGTGCCCTGCAGCGGCAGGAACTGCCCGGTGATGCCAGTATCGTCGCGGGTGTACTGAGAGATGAAGGTCAGCTTGGTGTCTTCATCGATGTTCCAGGTCAGGCTGGGGGCGATGTTGTAGCGCTTGTCCGGGATGTGGTCGATGGGCGAGTTGCTGTCGCGCACCACGCCACTGACGCGGTAGAGAAAGCGGCCTTCGTCGTCGATCTTGCCGGTGCTGTCGAAGTTGATCTGCTTGTGCTCGTTGCTGCCGACCTGGGCCTCGATCTGGTGGGCACGTTCGGCCTGCGGGCGGCGGCTGACCATGTCGAGCATACCGCCGGGTGGCGTCTGGCCGTAGACGGATGATGCCGGGCCACGCAGCACGGTGATGCGTTCGAGGTTCCACGGCTCGACCTTGGGGTTGGCGAAGGAGCCTTTGGGCAGCGGCAGGCCGTCGAGAAACTGAGTCGGGTCGAAGCCGCGCACTCGCAGCCAGTCGGCACGGGAGTCGGAGCCGTAGCCGCTGCTCTGCACGCCGGCGGTGTAGCGCAAGGCGTCGTTGAGGTTGAGGACCTGGCGGTCGTCCAACTGCTGGCGGGTGATCACCGACAGCGAGCGGGGCGTCTCGACGATAGGTGTGTCGGTCTTGGTGCCGGCGGCAGTGCGGGTGGCCGCGTAGCCGCTGGATGCGCCCCAGGCGCTTTCATAGTCGCCGGTGGCGTTGATGGCGGTTTCCGGCAACGCCAGGCTGCCTTCGGGCGTGGCCACCAAGCTGTAGCTGCCGACGCTGCTCTGTTGCAGTTGCAGGCCGGTGCCGCGCAGGGCGGCCTGCAGGGCGCCGAGGGCATCGTACTGGCCGTTGACCGGCGCTGACTGGCGGCCGCTGACCAGGGCCGGGTCGATGGCCAGGGCGATGCCGGCCTGGCTGGCGATCTGGTTCAGGGTGCTGGCCAGCGGCGCGCTGGGCAGGTCGTAGGCGTGCATGCCGGACTGTTCGGCGGCGTGCAGGGCAGGGCTGGCCAATGGGCTGGCCAGGGCGATGGTCAGGGCCATCAGGCTGGGGCGCAGGAATGAATCAACGGCACGGGACATGCAGCGGCTCCTCGACGGATAAGTGCTAACTGCTTCCTTGCCGAACGAGATTGGGAAAGTGACAGGGGTGGTGGAAAAAAAGTCGCGAGTGGCGAGTTGGGCGCTGTAAGAGGGCAGGGACAATGCCGTTTCAGCTGCCAGGGGGCTGCAACGCAGCCCCAATACCGCGGGTGTTTATTTTTTGACCACTGTCACCCACCAGGGTGTATGCCGCTCGATCTTCACCGGCAGTGCCGGCAGCAGCGAGGCCAGGGCCAGGTCGGTGTCGGTCAGTGGGAAGCTGCCGGTCACCCGCAGGTCGGCGACTTCGGCGGCGACGCCCAGGTGCCCCTTGCGGTAACGGCCAAGCTCGGCCACCAGGTCGGCCAGGCGTACGTTGTCCACCACCAGCATGCCGTGGGTCCAGGCATCGGCGCCGATGGCCACTGGGTTGACCTGGCCGAGGCCATCGCTGGTCATCAGTACCTGCTGGCCCTCGCGCAGGACCTGCTCGTCGCCGCTGTTCGACGGGCGTGCGGCCACCGAGGCTTGCAGCACCTCCAGGCGGGTACCCTGCTCCTCGCGCTTGACCAAGAAGCGTGTACCCAGCGGCCGCAGGCGGCCGTCGTCGGTGCGCACCAGCAACGGGCGGCTGTCCTGGTGGCCGGTTTCGACGGAAATCTCCCCCTGGTGCAGGACGATCAGCCGCTGTTCGCCGGCATAGTCGATGTCCACCGCGGTATGGGTGTTCAGGCTCAGCAGGGTGCCGTCCTCCAGGCGCAGGGTGCGCAGTTCGCCGGTGCCGGTGCGCTGGTCGGCCAGCCAGTAGCCCGGCGACAGCGACGGTGCGCCGGCCCAGGCCAGCAGCACGCCCACCAGCAGCATGCCGGCCAGCCCACCGCCGAGCTTGGCGACCCGCCGCCGCAGGCCGGCGCGCGACTGCAGCAGGGCATGGCGCGCAGGGCCGGCGGCGGCACTGACACGCTGGTCGAGCATGCCCAACTGGCGCCAGGCGCGGGCATGCTCCTCGCTGGCGGCATGCCAGCGCATGAATTCGCTGCGCTCGTCGGGGCTGCCGTTGCCTTCGTCAAGGCACAGCTTCCAGGCAATGGCGGCATCCAGGACCTTGGCCGAGACCGGCGTGGTATTCACGTCGGCTCCCCGTAGAGCGCGACGTAGCACTGGCGCATGGCCTGGGCGATGTACTGGCGCACCCTCGACACCGAAACCCCCAGGCGTTCGGCGATCTCGGCATGGCCCATGCCGTCCAGGCGGTTGTGCAGGAAGGCCGCGCGTGCCTTGCTCGACAGCTTGCCGAGCAGGCGGTCGATGGCCTTGAGGTCTTCGAGGATCAGGTGCTGGGCTTCCGGGGACGGTTGCTCGGCCTCCGGCAGGCGTGCCAGCTCCGCCAGGTAGGCCTGTTCCAGGGCCGCGCGGCGGAAGTGGTCGAACAGCAGCCCCTTGGCCACTGCCACGAGGAAGGCGCGGGGTTCGCGGGGCGCGGCCAGTTGCTCGCGGCCGAGCAGGCGCACGAAGGTGTCCTGGCTCAGGTCTTCGGCGCGCTGGCGGCAGGCGGTGCTGCGTTGCAGCCAGGCCAGCAGCCAGCCGCGATGATCGCGGTACAGCGTACCGACCAGCTCGGCGTGTGGGCTCTGCGCAGACGACAAGAAGCGTCCCCCCGGAACGAATGCGTTAACTAACGATAATTATTCGCGATTGTCGCAGAGCTTAGGGGCGCGGTGCAATTGACGCTTATCGGATTGCCATCACCCACCCTGATGCTGGGCGTTGCGCCGACGCCACTGCTGCAGGCGCAAGTTCAGTTGCAGCGGGCTGTCGAGCTGCTGGCGGCGAGCCTGGCTGAACAGGATGAGCGCCAGTTCGGCGGTGACCTGGGCATCGGCGCTGGCGTGGTGGCGTTCTTCCACCTGCAGGCCGAAGCGTGCGATCCAGTCGTCGAGGCTGGCCTCGCGCAGCACTGTATCAGGGTTGAGCATCGGCGCCAGTTCGGCCACGTCGAAGAAGGGATGCTGCAGACGATAGCCGAGGCTGTCTTTCAGGGCCCGGGCCAGCATGCGCTGGTCGAAGGGGGCATGGAAGGCGAGCACGGGGCTGTCGCCGATGAACGCCAGCAAGTCGAGCAGGGCCTCGGCCGGATCGCAGCCAGCGGCCAAGGCGCTGGGCCCAAGGCCATGGATCAGCACGCTGGGGTTGGTCTTCTGGTCCGGGCGGTGCAGGGTGCGTTCGAACTGCTGGCGGAAATCGATGGCGCCGTCCTCGATGGCCACGGCGCCGATCGACAGCACCTGGTCGCGGTTGACGTTCAGGCCGCTGGTTTCCAGGTCGAGCACCACCCAGCGTTGTTCGCGCAGCGATTTCACGCTCAGGGCCGGGGCCTTGGGCAGGCGTGCCAGGCGTTGGCGCAGGTGGTCGTCCAGGGCGGGCGAGGGCGGGCGCAGCCAGGCGAACAGGTTCATAGCTGGTACCGCAGGGCCAGGCTGCTCTGCAGGCGCTGGGCCTGGCGCAGGGACTCGCGCAGGATGCGCCGGTCCAGATGGTTGAGGCTGTCCGGGTCGAGCCGGTTGGAGTAGGGCAGGTTGTCGCGGGTCTGGCGCTGGTGCTGTTGCATGCGGGTCTGCTGGATGAAGTGGTAGGCCTCTTCGTAGGCGGCGCCGTCGAGCGGGTCGATGATACCCCGGGCCACCAGCTGGCGCAGGCGTTCCAGGGTGTTGCAAGCCTCGATGCCGTTGGCCAGGGCCAGCAGCCGCGCGCCATCGACGAAGGGCGTCAGGCCCTGGACCTTGAGGTCGAGGGTGGCGGTCTTGTCGTTGCCCTGGCGGGTCAGCACGAATTCGCGCAGGCGCCCCACGGGCGGGCGCTGGCGCAGGGCGTTGTCGGCCATCATGCGCTGGAAGAGGCGGTTGCCCTGGACCTGCTCGAGGATCCCCTGGCGCAACTGCGCGCAGCCCTGTTCGTCGCCCCAGACCACCCGCAGGTCGAAGTAGATGCTCGAGCCGAGCAGGTTCTCGGGGCTGGCCTCGCGGATGAAGCCGGCGAAGCGCCGCGCCCATTCGCTGCGAGACAGGCACAGCTCGGGGTTGCCGGCCATGACGTTGCCCTTGCACAGGCTGAACCCGCACTGGGCCAGGCACTGGTTGATGTATTGGGCCAACGGCAGCAGGCGTGCGCGGATCGCGTCGGCCTCGGCGCTGTCGCGGGCGTCGAAGAGAATGCCGTTGTCCTGGTCGGTGTGCAGGGTCTGCTCGCGCCGCCCTTCGCTGCCGAAGCACAACCAGCTGAACGGCACGCCAGGGTCGCCGCGCTCGGCCAGGGCCAGCTCGATCACCCGGCACACGGTGTGGTCGTTGAGCAGGGTGATGATCTGGGTGATCTGGGTCGAGGAGGCGCCGTGGGCCAGCATGCGCTCGACCAGTTGGCCGATCTCGCCGCGCAGCGACACCAGGGTGTCCAGGCGTGGTGCGTGGCGGATGGTGCGGGCCAGGTGAACCAGATCGACCCGCTGCAGGGAGAACAGGTCGCGCTCGGAAATCACGCCGCACAGGCGCAGGTTTTCCACCAGGCAGACGTGGGCGATGTGCCGCTCGGTCATGGCCATGGCGGCATCGAAGGCGCTGGCCTGGGGGCTCAGGTAGAACGGCTTGGCCGTCATGTAGCGATCGATCGGCGCGGACAGCTCGGCGCTGGCATCGGCCACCACCTGGCGCAGGTCGCGCAGGGTGAAGATGCCGATCGGGAAACGCTGCGGATCGACGATGACGATGCTGCCGACCTGCTGTTCATGCATCAGGTGCACGGCCTCGCGCAGGGGCATGTCCGGGGCGCAGACCACCGGGTGGCGCATGGCCAGTTCGCCCAAAGGCGTGTTCAGCGAATACTGGTTGCCCAGGGTTTCCACGGCGCGCTGGCGAACCTGCTGGTTGACCTGGTCGAGCAGGCTGCTGACGCCGCGCAGGGCGAAGTCGCGAAAGGCCTCCGAGAGGGAGAACACGCGGATGAAGGCGGCCTTGTCCAGTTGCAGGCAGAAGGTGTCCTCGCCGGCCAGGTGTTCGGTGCGGGTGGCCCGCTCGCCGAGCAGGGCGGCCAGGGGGAAGCATTCGCCACTGGCGATCTCGAAGGTGGTCTCCACACCAGGCTTGGTGACGTGCTGGCGTTCGCCGATCACACGGCCCTGCTTGACGATGTAGAAGTGCTCCACCGGGCCGTCGGCGGGCTTGATGATGCTTTCGCCGCTGGCGTAGAAGCGCAGTTGGCATTGCTCCACCAGGTAGGCCAGGTGGCTGTGCTCCATCTGGTTGAAGGGCGGAAAACGCTGGAGGAACTGCAGGGTACCTTGAATGTTCTGCAGCACCGCCGTTCTGCCGGCCTGGCTGTAGGCGTCCTTTTTGCTCATGGAACTACCGCATAGGTGTGTCGGCGTATGGAGACGCAGACCTTGTTGTTCTAAGGCCCCATGGTCGGCCGGCAGCCCTGTGGTGCCCATTGGACGTAAGTCTATAGGACGCGGTGCGACCTGCCGGAATGTGTCGGGTGTCAAATAGCCGACAAAAGGCAGCTTGCATAGCGTTGTTTTGCGGTCTGAACTGGGTAAGTGGGATTTTTTTGACGAGATGGACATGGTCGAGCATGAAGACATCCTGAGTGACGCCGAGCGCGAAGCGTTGGCCGTGGTGACTGCCCCTCCTGCACCGGCCCAGCAGGTGCTGGTGGTGGACGACAACGCGCTCAGTCGCGAGGCGTTGTGCCTTTACCTGAAGAGCAAGGGGATCGAGTGCGTCGACGCCGAGGGTGTCGCGGCGGCGCTCCGGCAACTCAAGCGCAACCCCCGTATCGGCCTGGTGATCACCGATTTGCGCATGGCGCCCACGGATGGCCTGGAACTGATCCGGCGAATTCGTGAATCGGAGCGGGCGGCGCTGTCGATCATCGTGGTGTCGGGCGACACCGATGTGAAGGAGGCGGTGGACGTGATGCACCTGGGAGTGGTGGATTTTTTGCTCAAGCCGGTGGACTTGGGGAGGGTGCTGGAACTGGTGAGGAAGGAGCTGGGGATCGAGTAGATTCATCCAAGTGGGGCCGCAACGCGGCCCCCGGTACGAAGATGTTGCTTACAGCCCATTACGCGCCTTGAACTCGCGGCGACGACGGTGCAGCACCGGCTCGGTATAGCCATTCGGCTGCTTGGCACCCTCGACCACCAGCTCGACTGCCGCCTGGAACGCGACGTTGTCGTCGAAGTTCGGCGCCATCGGGCGGTACTGGGCGTCACCGGCGTTCTGCTTGTCCACCACCGCGGCCATGCGCTTGAGGCTTTCCATGACCTGCTCCTGGCTGACGATGCCATGGCGCAGCCAGTTGGCCAGCAACTGGGCGGAAATCCGCAGGGTGGCGCGGTCTTCCATCAGGCCGACGTCGTTGATGTCCGGCACCTTGGAGCAACCCACGCCCTGGTCGATCCAGCGCACCACGTAGCCGAGGATGCCCTGGGCATTGTTGTCCAGCTCGTTGCGGATCTCCTCGGCCGACCAGTTGGTGTCGGCGGCCAGCGGGATGGTCAGGATATCGTCCACCGATGCCGGGGTACGCTTGGCCAGTTCCGCCTGGCGCGCCTGCACGTCGACCTTGTGGTAGTGCAGGGCATGCAGGGTGGCGGCGGTTGGCGATGGTACCCAGGCGGTGTTGGCTCCGGCCAGCGGGTGAGCGATCTTCTGCTCGAGCATGGCGGCCATCAGGTCGGGCATGGCCCACATGCCCTTGCCGATCTGCGCGCGACCTTGCAGGCCGGTGGCCAGGCCGATGTCGACGTTGTTGTTCTCGTAGGCGCCGATCCACTTCTCGTTCTTCATGGCGCCCTTGCGCACCACGGCGCCGGCTTCCATGGAGGTGTGGATCTCGTCGCCGGTGCGGTCGAGGAAGCCGGTGTTGATGAACACCACGCGCTCGGCGGCGGCCTTGATACAGGCCTTGAGGTTGACCGTGGTGCGGCGCTCCTCGTCCATGATGCCGACCTTCAGGGTGTTGCGTGGCATGCCCAGCAGGTCTTCGACACGGCTGAAGATCTCGGCGGCGAAGGCCACTTCCTCGGGGCCGTGCATCTTCGGTTTGACGATGTAGACACTGCCGGTGCGGCTGTTCTTGCGGCTGGTGTTGCCCTTGAGGTTGTGCAGGGCGATCAGGCTGGTGAACAGGCCGTCCTGGATGCCTTCGGGGATCTCGTTGCCCTGGGCGTCGAGGATCGCCGGGTTGGTCATCAGGTGGCCAACGTTACGCACGAACAGCAGCGAGCGGCCGTGCAGGGTGACGCTGCCGCCGTTTGGCGCGGTGTATTCGCGGTCTGGGTTCATGGTACGGGTGAAGGTCTTGCCACCCTTGGTCACGTTCTCGGCCAGGTCGCCCTTCATCAGGCCCAGCCAGTTGCGATAGACCAGGACCTTGTCGTCGGCATCGACGGCGGCGACCGAGTCTTCGCAGTCCATGATGGTGGTCAGCGCCGATTCCATCAGGATGTCCTTGACGCCCGCGGCATCGGTGCTGCCGACCGGCGTGCTGGCATCGACCTGGATCTCGAAGTGCAGGCCGTTGTGCTTGAGCAGGATGGCGGTCGGAGCCGCGGCGTCGCCGTGGTAGCCGATCAGTTGGGCGTCGTCGCGCAGGCCGCTGTTGCTGCCGCCCTTGAGGGCGACGACCAGCTTGCCGCCTTCGATGCGGTAGCCGGTGGAGTCGACGTGGGAGCCGGCGGCCAGGGGCGCGGCTTCGTCGAGGAAGGCGCGGCCGAAGGCGATGACCTTGTCGCCACGGACCTTGTTGTAGCCCGGGCCTTTCTCGGCGCCGCCTTCTTCGCTGATGGCATCGGTGCCGTACAGCGCGTCATACAGCGAACCCCAGCGGGCGTTGGCGGCGTTGAGGGCGAAGCGGGCGTTCATCACCGGCACCACCAGCTGTGGGCCGGCCATGCGGGCGATCTCTTCGTCCACGTTCTGGGTGGTGGCCTGGAAGTCGTCGACCGGGGGCAGCAGGTAGCCGATTTCCTGGAGGAAGCTCTTGTAGGCCGCGGCATCGTGGGCCTGGCCTTTGCGCGCTTGGTGCCAGGCGTCGATCTTGGCTTGCAGTTCGTCGCGCTTGGCGAGCAGGGCTTTGTTCTTTGCAGCGAGGTCGTTGATGATCTTTTCCGCACCGGCCCAGAACTGCTCGGCGACGATGCCGGTCCCTGGAATGGCTTCGTCGTTGACGAAGTCGTACAGGACCTTGGCGACCTGAAGGCCACCGACTTGAACGTGTTCAGTCATTGCTTGCCTCACTCTGCTCAGCTATTTCGCTCTTCTGTATTAAGCCTGTAGCGCTTCTCTAAACACGGCACCAGTACTTGCCCTCGTCGTATAACCCCGAGCGCGGCTGGGTGCGGCCTGCCAGACGGGCCGGCGGGCGGTTGCGTATTTTCACAGGCGCCTTGGCAGACATCCAAACGACGTTTTGTAGTCCGCGCCGGCGCATACTACATGAAGCAGCAGGCAGGTGAAAATCAGACTAAAAGCGTCGCTGTGCGACCAAGAGGCCGCATCGGGTCACGCTGGGAGGCATTATGTTCGCAAAAAACAGGTAGATTGTTCCAGATAAATCTTGAAACAGTACACGATTAGCTGTGCGAACCGCCCTGCGGCAGGTTGCCGCGCCTTGCCTATACTGATTCGATCCCCCGTATTTCGCCGCGCGCGGCGGCGCCGGCGATTGAAAACAGCGTAGAGGAGCGGCCCGTGGACCATCTCGTACTGACAGTGATCGCCCCCGACAAGGCCGGGCAGGTCGAACGCATCGCTCAATGTATCGCCGAGCATAATGGCAACTGGCTGGAGAGTCGCATGTCGCGGATGGCCGGGCAGTTCGCCGGGATCCTGCGGGTGGCGGTGCCGGCCGAATCCTATGACGACCTGGTGGAAGCCCTGCATGGGCTGGCCAGCCATGATATCCGCGTGCTGATCGCCGAAAGTGGCATCGAGCCGTCCTGCACCTGGAAGCCGATCGCCATGGAGCTGGTGGGCAACGACCGGCCGGGCATCGTGCGCGATATTACCCGCTTGCTGGCTGAGCAGGGGGTCAACCTTGAGCGTTTCACCACCGAGGTACGGCCTGCGCCGATGAGCAGCGAGCCGTTGTTCCATGCCGATGCGCTGCTGGCGCTGCCCCTGACGCTGTCGCTGGATGAACTGCAGCAGCGGCTGGAGAGCCTGGCGGATGACCTGATGGTCGAACTGAAGCTGCGGCCGGAGGAATAGTGCATTGTCATCAGGGCCGCTTCGCGTCCCATCGCCGGAAAGCCAGGGAATGGGTTATCCCGGTTTCGCGGGGACGGCGCTGTGGATAACCTGGGGGCGTTCGCCTGCAGCCCAGAAGCGGCGCGGTCTCCCCGGTTTTGAGCAAAAAACGTCCAGAAATCATCCGCTTGTGCACAAAGCACGGGGACGAGGGTGTGGATAACCTTTGGAGACCTTGCTGCAGGCCAAGTATTCCGTGGCCTGCAGAGTTTTGATCGTTTCTTGATCAAGCCCGCTTGCGCAGGCTCAACCAGGCATCGACGCTGTAGATCGCCAGGCCCGCCCAGATGAACATGAAGGCCAGCAAGGTGCTGGACGACAGGTGCTCGCCGAACAGCAACACCGCCTGCAGCAGCACCAGGGTCGGTGCCAGGTATTGCAGGAAGCCCAGGGTGGTATAGGGCAGGTGACGGGCGGCGGCGTTGAAGCACACCAGCGGCACCAGGGTGACCGGGCCTGCAGCCATCAGCCAGAGGGCTTCGCTGCTGGTGTAGAAGTCGCCCTGGGCGCTGCTCGCGGCCGGGTGCAGGAGCAGCCAGCCGGCGGCCAGGGGCACCAGCATCCAGGTTTCCACCACCAGGCCGGGCAGGGCCGCCACCGGCGCCTGCTTGCGGATCAGGCCATAGAAGCCAAACGACAGCGCCAGCACCAGCGATACCCAGGGCAGGCTGCCGACCTGCCAGACCTGCTGGGCCACGCCTACCGCCGCCAGCCCCACCGCCAGCCATTGCAGGCGGCGCAGGCGTTCGCCGAGCAAGAGCATGCCCAGCAGCACGTTGACCAGCGGATTGATGTAGTAGCCCAGGCTGGCTTCGAGCATGCGGCCATTGTTCACGGCCCACACGTAGGTCAGCCAGTTGCCGGCGATCAAGGCGCCGCTCAGGGCCAGGACCGCCAGGCGACGTGGGTTGTCACGCAGTTCGCGCCACCAGCCGGGGTGCTTCCACACCAGCAGCAGGAGCGAGCCAAACAGCGCCGACCAGAGCACCCGATGGACGATGATTTCCACCGCCGGGACGTTCTGGATGGCTTTGAAGTACAAGGGGAACAAACCCCAGATGATATAGGCGCCAAGGCCCAGGATGTACCCGCGACGCGGGTTTGCAGCGTGCATGCAGATTCCTTGCTTAGGTAGCTAAATACAGCATGCCTATTGTAGACAGACCGGCTTGGGGTTCTAGAACAATTTCAGGGGTTCTTCATCCAGGGCGGCGATCTGCTCGCGCAGGGCGAGGATCTGGTCGCCCCAATAGCGTGGCTGGCCGAACCAGGGGAAGCTCGGCGGAAACGCCGGATCGTCCCAGCGCCGGGCCAGCCAGGCGCTGTAGTGCAACTGACGCAGGGCACGCAGCGGCTCGATCAGGGCCAGCTCGCGCGGGTCGAAGTCGTGGAACTCGTTGTAGCCGTCGATCAGCTCGGCCAACTGGCCCAGGCGCTCCTCGCGGCTGCCGGCGAGCATCATCCACAGGTCCTGCACGGCCGGGCCCATGCGGCAGTCGTCCAGGTCGACGATGTGGAAGGTTTCGTCGCGGTACATCAGGTTGCCGGGGTGGCAGTCGCCATGCAGGCGGATGACCTGGTGCGGGGTTCGCGCATAGAGGGCCTCGACCCGTTGCAGCAGGTCGCGGGCCACGGACTCGAAGGCCGGCAGTAGGTCTTTTGGGATGAAGTCGCCGGCCAGCAAGGTCTCGAGCGAGGCATGGCCGAAGTTGTCCACCGTCAGGCTTTCGCGGTGCTCGAACGGGCGTGCGGCGCCCACGGCATGCAGACGGCCGAGCAACTGGCCGAGCCGGTAGAGCTGGTCGAGGTTACCGGGCTCTGGCGCGTAGCCGCCCCGGCGTGGGAACAGGGCGAAACGAAAGCCTCGATGTTCGAACAGGCTGCGGCCCTGGTGTTGCAGCGGTGCGACCACGGGGACTTCGCACTCGGCCAGCTCGCTGCTGAAGCGGTGTTCCTCGAGGATCGCGGCATCATCCCAGCGGCCTGGGCGGTAGAACTTGGCGACCAGCGGTTGCTCCCCTTCGATGCCCACCTGGTAGACGCGGTTTTCGTAGCTGTTGAGCGCCAGGACCCGGGCATCGCTGAGAAAGCCCAGGCTTTCCACGGCATCCAGGACCAGGTCGGGGGTGAGGGTATCGAAGGGGTGGGACATGAAGGCTCCAGGGCGCGGACGGCATGGGCGCATGGTAGCGCATTCCAGGCAGGCCATTCGCGGGACAAGCCCAGTGATCTCGAGAGTGGTGCGGTCCCTGTGGGAGCGGGCTTGCCCGCGAACCGGGCGCGCAGCGCACGGCCAGGCTACACGGGCACCCCAAGCAGCACATGGGACGGATGGAACTGCACCCTCACTCCACAACCCTGGCCAACCTTCCTTTGTGCCAGCCAATCCACTTCGGCGAAGGCACACAAGGTCTGCCCATTGCCCAGCGCCAGGCGCACCTCGCTGGGCCCGCCTTGATCCGCCAGCACTTCCTCGACCGTGGCCTTCAGGCAATTGCTGCCAGCCTCGACCTCGTCGGCATCACCGAGCAACTGCACCCAACCGGCCTTGAGCAAGGCCACCACCGTGGTCCCCAGCCCAAGCTCCAGGCGTTCGGTGCTGCCCCGGGTGATCAACGCCTCGATTTCCAGGCCAGCGCCCAGGTCGAGGCTGACGCGGTCATGCCGCCCCTCGCGACGCAGGCCGCTGATCTTCCCCTGCAACTGGTTGCGCGCGCTGGTGCGCAGCATCAGGCGGCCGAGCAGGTCGAGGTCGCTGCTCTCCTCGGCGGCCTCGAGGATTTCCGCTTGCAGGGCCTGCAGGCGCTGGTACAGGCGCAGTACCCGCTCACCTTCGACCGACAGCCGCGCCCCACCGCCGCCGCGGCCCCCGGTGCTGCGCTCCACCAGGGGGCGGCTGGCCAGGTTGTTGAGTTCGTCGATGGCATCCCAGGCGGCCTTGTAGCTGATGCCGGCAGCCTTGGCGGCGCGGGTGATCGAGCCTTGCTCGGCAACGTGCTGCAACAGGGCGATGCGTTGTGGGCGGCGGGCGATGTGCTGGGTGAGCAGGGCGGGTAGGGACATGGGCAGTGCCGGGAACGGATGGCGATGCAGCGACGGTGCCTCCCGCTCCTGGGCAAGTCAAGTTCCGTGCTGCCGGGCAACCCGCTCATGCCTGCCCCGGCTTGGGCGTGCGCGCCAGGCAGTACACATCCACCCGCCGCGCACCGGCCTTGCGCAGCAGGCTCGCCAAGGCCTGGACGGTGGCGCCGGTGGTCAGCACATCGTCGACCAGGGCCAGGTGCTGGCCCTCCACAGCGGCATCTGGGGCGAGTGTGAAGGCCTGGCGCAAGTTGCGCTGGCGTGCCTTGGCGTCCAGGGTCTGCTGTGCAGGTGTCTCGCGCACCCTTCGCAGCAGCTGGTCATCGCTGGGGATGGCCAGTTGCGTGGACAGCCAGCGGGCCAGCATGCCGGCCTGGTTGAAGCCGCGTTGGCGCAGTCGACGCATGCCCAGGGGGACGGGCAACAGCTGGTCAGGCCTTGGCAGGCCCTGGGCGAAGCGGTGCTGCAAGGCATGGCCCAACAATTGGGCCATCAGCCGGCCCAGCGGCCATTGGCTGTGGTGCTTGAAGCGCGCGATCAGGGTGTCGACCGGGAAGCCATAATGCCAGGCCGCCACGGCCTGTTCGAACGCCGGGGGCCTGCGGCTGCATTGGCCGCAGGTCAGGCCGTCCATCGGCAAGGGCAGGGCGCACCGGGTGCAGTGCTCGTCCAGCCAGGGGAGTTCCAGCTCGCAAGCCATGCACAGGGGGTAGGCCTGTGCGGCGGGCTCGTCGCAGAGCAAGCAGTATTGGTTGATATTTGTACACTTGTAAACCAGTGTTTTGAGTGGTGGTTGACAGTCCATGGGCCTTCCGTGACTATGCGGGCTATCCGTGATGCGCCTGTCCCGGCGCCAGTCAGAGCCTAAACAAGGAAACGCCGATGAGCGCCAGCACAACTGCAACAACACGTCACGACTGGACCCTGGCCGAGGTCAAGGCGCTGTTCCAGCAACCGTTCAACGACCTGCTGTTCCAGGCGCAGACCGTGCACCGCGCGCACTTCGACCCCAACCGCGTGCAGGTTTCCACCCTGCTGTCGATCAAGACCGGCGCCTGCCCGGAAGATTGCAAATATTGTCCGCAGTCTGGCCACTACAACACCGGGCTGGAAAAACAGAAGCTGATGGAAGTGCAGAAAGTGCTGGAGGAGGCCGCCCGGGCCAAGGCCATCGGTTCGACCCGCTTCTGCATGGGCGCGGCCTGGAAGCACCCCTCGGCCAAGGACATGCCCTACGTGCTGGAGATGGTCAAAGGGGTCAAGGCCATGGGCCTGGAGACCTGCATGACCCTCGGCCGCCTCGACCGCGAGCAGACCCAGGCCCTGGCCGAGGCCGGGCTGGACTACTACAACCACAACCTCGACACCTCGCCGGAGTTCTACGGCAACATCATCACCACCCGCACCTACGGCGAGCGCCTGCAGACCCTGGCCTATGTGCGCGATGCTGGCATGAAAATCTGCTCCGGTGGCATCCTCGGCATGGGCGAGTCGCTCGATGACCGTGCCGGCCTGCTGATCCAGCTGGCCAACCTGCCCGAGCACCCCGAGTCGGTGCCGATCAACATGCTGGTCAAGGTCGCCGGCACGCCGTTGGCCGACGAGGAAGACGTGGACCCGTTCGACTTCATCCGCATGCTGGCGGTGGCGCGGATCCTCATGCCCAAGTCCCATGTGCGCCTGTCCGCCGGCCGCGAGCAGATGAACGAGCAGATGCAGGCCCTGGCCTTCATGGCCGGCGCCAATTCGATCTTCTACGGCGAGAAGCTGCTGACCACCGCCAACCCCCAGGCCGACAAGGACATGCAACTGTTCGCCCGCCTCGGTATCCAGCCGCAGGCGCGCGAAGAGCACGCCGACGAAGTGCACCAGGCGGCCATCGAGCAGGCGCTGGTCGAGCAGCGTAGCAGTGAACTCTTCTACAACGCCGCGTCGGCCTGAACATGGCCTTCGACCTGGCGGCGCGCCTGGCCGAACGGCGCGCCGCGGACCTGTACCGGCAGCGGCCGCTACTGCAAAGCCCCCAGGGGCCGGAGGTGGTGGTCGATGGGCAGCGGCTGCTGGCCTTCTGCAGTAACGACTACCTGGGCCTGGCCAACCACCCGCAGGTTATCGCCGCCTGGCGCGCCGGAGCCGAGCGCTGGGGCGTCGGTGGCGGTGCCTCGCACCTGGTGATCGGCCACAGCGCGCCGCACCATGCGCTGGAAGAGGCGCTCGCCGAATTGACCGGGCGTCCACGGGCGCTGCTGTTTTCCACAGGCTACATGGCCAACCTCGGCGCCATCACCGCGCTGGTGGGGCAGGGCGACAGCGTGCTGCAGGACCGCCGCAACCATGCCTCGCTGCTCGACGGTGGGCTGCTCAGTGGTGCGCGCTTCAGCCGTTACCTGCACAATGACCCGGCCAGCCTGGCCAGCCGTCTGGACAAGGCCAGCGGCGATACCCTGGTGGTCACCGACGGGGTCTTCAGCATGGATGGCGACCTGGCCGACCTGCCGGCCCTGGCCGCGGTCGCCCGGGCTCGTGGCGCCTGGCTGATGGTCGATGACGCCCATGGCCTGGGCACCCTTGGCGCCAACGGTGGCGGAGTCGTCGAGCATTTCGGCCTGGGACTGGACGACGTGCCGGTATTGATCGGCACCCTCGGCAAGGCCTGCGGCACCGCGGGTGCCTTCGTGGCCGGCAGCGAGGCGCTGATCGAGGCCCTGGTGCAGTTCGCCAGACCGTATATCTACACCACCAGCCAGCCACCGGCGCTGGCCTGTGCCACGCTCAAGAGCCTGGAGCTGTTGCGCCGCGACACCTGGCGGCGCGAGCACCTGGCTGCCCTGGTCAGCCAGTTCCGCCGGGGCGCCGAGCAGATCGGCCTCGAATTGATGGACAGCCAGACGCCGATCCAGCCCATCCTGGTTGGCGACAGTGCACGGGCCCTGCGCCTGTCGCAGATGTTGCGCGAGCGAGGGCTGTTGGTCACCGCGATCCGTCCGCCGACCGTGCCGGCCGGTGCCGCCCGTCTGCGCGTGACCCTGAGCGCGGCGCACAGTGAGGCTCAGGTCCAGCTATTGTTGAATGCATTGGCAGAATGCTATCCATCGTTGGAGTCCGCCGATGCGTAACCGACTGATCCTCCTGCCCGGCTGGGGGCTGGGCACTGCCTCGCTGGAACCGCTGGCCGCAAGCCTGCGGGCCCAGGACTCGCGCCTGCAGGTCGAGCTGATGCCGCTGCCGGAGCTGGCCGAGGCCAATGTCCAGGCCTGGGTCGAGTACCTCGACCGCAAGCTGCCCAACGACACCTGGCTGGGCGGCTGGTCGCTCGGCGGCATGCTCGCCAGCTTGCTTGCGCACAAGCGCGGCGACCACTGTTGCGGCCTGCTGACCTTGGCCAGCAACCCCAGCTTCGTCTGTCGGCCGGACTGGCCCCACGGCATGGCGGTGGACACCTTCGGTACCTTTCTCGACGGTTGCCGCAGCCATCCCCAGGTGACCCTCAAGCGCTTTCGGACCTTGTGCAGCGAAGGCGCACAGATGCCGCGCACCCTGCTGCGCCAGTTGGGTGTCGGTGTGCCGGACACCGACCCGCTGTACCTGGCCACTGGCCTGGAGGTCTTGGCCAGCCTCGATACACGCACTGCCCTGGAGCACTACGGCGGGCCCCAGTTGCACCTGTTCGCCGGCAGCGATGCGCTGGTCCCGGCGGAGGTGGCCAAGGCCCTGAGCGAACTGCTGCCGGACGTGGAAGTCGGCCTGGTCGAAGACAGTTCCCACGCCTTCCTGCTGGAATACCCACAGGAGCTGGCGGCGGGCATCAAGAGTTTCCTGCATGAGAGTGGCGATGACTGACCTTTCCCGTCCGAACCTGCCCGGCACGCTGCCGGACAAGCGCCAGGTGGCGGCCTCGTTCTCCCGCGCGGCGGCCAGCTATGACAGCGTGGCGGCCCTGCAGCGGGCTGTGGGCCTGGCCCTGCTCGACCGGTTGCCGGACGACCTGGCACCGTCGCACTGGCTCGACCTGGGCAGTGGCACGGGCCACTTCAGCCGTGCCCTGGCCGAGCGCTTCGACACGGCGACCGGCGTGGCGGTGGACATTGCCGAAGGCATGTTGCGCCATGCCCGTGAGCAGGGCGGCGCCGGCTATCACGTGGCAGGCGACGCCGAGCGCCTGCCGTTGCGCGATGAAAGCGTCGACTTGGTGTTCTCCAGCCTGGCGGTGCAATGGTGCGGCCAGTTCGGCAGTGTGCTGGGCGAGGCGCGGCGGGTGCTGCGCCCGGGTGGCGTGCTGGCCTTCAGCAGCTTGTGCGTCGGTACCCTCGACGAGCTGCGCGCCAGTTGGCAGGCCGTGGATGGCCTGGTCCACGTCAATCGCTTCCGGCGTTTCGAGGACTACCAGCGGCTGTGTGGCGAGAGCGGGTTGCGGGTGCTTGGCCTGGAGCGGCGCCCTCAGGTACTGCACTACCCGGACGTGCGCAGCCTGACCCACGAACTCAAGGCCCTGGGGGCGCACAACCTCAACCCCGGCCGGCCGTCCGGGCTGACCGGGCGGGCGCGGATGCAGGGCCTGCTGCAGGCCTATGAGCGCTTCCGCCAGCCCGAAGGCCTGCCAGCCACCTACCAGGTGGTCTATGGCGTGTTGCGCAAACCCATGGCAGACGAGGCGTGAGATGAGCCAGGCCTATTTCATCGCGGGCACCGACACCGATGTAGGCAAGACCACCATCGCCGCTGGATTGCTCCACGCGGCGCGGTCGCAGGGCCTGAGCACCCTGGGCGCCAAGCCGGTGGCCTCCGGCTGCACCTTGGGCGCCAAAGGCTTGCGCAATGCCGATGCCCTGGCGCTGATCGCGGAAAGTTCGGTGAAGCTGCCCTACGAGCAGGTCAATCCATTCGCCTTCGAGCCGGCGATCGCCCCGCACGTGGCGGCGCGGGAGGCCGGGGTGAGCCTGGACGTGTCGACGCTGCTGGCCGCCATGCAGCAGGTGTTGGCCCAGGGCGCCGACTTCACCTTGGTGGAAGGCGCGGGGGGCTGGCGGGTGCCGTTGTCGGGCCAGGCCAACCTGTCGGACCTGGCGATCGCCTTGAAGCTGCCGGTGATCCTGGTGGTGGGGGTGCGCCTGGGGTGCATCAACCATGCCCTGCTCAGCGCCGAGGCCATTGCGCGCGATGGGCTGCAGTTGGCCGGCTGGGTGGCCAACATCGTCGATCCGCGTACCTCGCGGCTGGAGGAGAACCTCGCCAGCTTGGCCGAGCGGCTGCCAGCACCTTGCCTGGGGCGGGTGCCGAGGCTGAAGGTGGCCAGTGCCGACGCGGTGGCGGCGCATCTGCAGCTGGATTTGCTGGATTAGCCCTATTGGGCCGCGCAGCGGCCCCAGCGTGTGTCAACCCCACTGGAGGGCCAGGAATATTGCCGGCCTATTGGATGGCACTAGGCTATTAGTCATTTAAACGGGCCTTTTTACTCCTCAACTGCTTTAATGAGGCCTGTTTCATCATCCCGCGTCCTCGGAGTCCTGACATGGAAATCACCGGTAGCTCTGCCTATTACGCAGGCCTTGGCGCCATCCAGGCCGGCCAGCAGCGCATCGACCCGGCCGCCAGCCAGATCGCCAACGGCACCGTAGAGCGTGCCGCCACCAGTCAGACCAGCGACTACCAGGCCGAACGCCTGCGTGCGGTCGACCGCAGCCAGCAGATGGACCTTGCCACCAGCACCGTGCAACTGGCGCTGGGCAAGCATGAAGTCGAACTGGGCGTGAAAGTCGCCAAGGCTTCGGACGAAATGCTCGGTCGGTTCATCGACACCTACGCCTGACTTGCCTTTCCCTGGGCTGCCGCCCATCGCCGGCAAGCCGGCTCCCCAAAGCCTTGGCATGACACAGGATGCGTGCCCCTGTCGGGGCGCCGAACCGCCGCGAATGCGCCCGCCCAGACAACGCCGTTGCCAAGTCGCTCTCCCCGCAGCGGGAAACACAAGGCGCTCGTGCAGCCGCTTGGCGTGTATGCCATGTTTCGCGGCATGAATGGCACCATAGTCCATCCTTGACATTGCCCGGAGCTAAACGTAAGTTTCAAACAACTGTTTGACCGAAAGCCGGCAAGAGCTGGTCGGTACCAGCGGTCTCCCCACCGGACTCATCACAGAGGTTCATCGCTATGCCTGATTACAAAGCCCCCTTGCGTGATATTCGCTTCGTTCGCGACGAGCTGCTCGGCTTTGAAGCGCACTATCAGAGCCTGCCGGGCTGCCAGGACGCCACGCCCGACATGGTCGACGCGATCCTCGAGGAAGGCGCGAAGTTCTGTGAGCAGGTACTGGCTCCGCTGAACCGTGTCGGCGACCAGGAAGGCTGCACCTGGAGCGAGTCGGGCGTGAAGACCCCTACTGGCTTCAAGGAAGCCTACAAGCAGTTCGTCGAAGGCGGCTGGCCGAGCCTGGCCCATGACGTCGAGCACGGCGGCCAGGGCCTGCCGGAGTCCCTGGGCCTGGCCATCAGCGAGATGGTCGGCGAGGCGAACTGGTCCTGGGGCATGTACCCGGGCCTGTCCCACGGCGCCATGAACACCCTGTCGGCCCACGGCACCGCCGAGCAGCAGCACACCTACCTGAGCAAGCTGGTGACTGGCGAGTGGACCGGCACCATGTGCCTGACCGAGCCACACTGCGGCACCGACCTGGGCATGCTGCGCACCAAGGCCGAGCCCCAGGCCGATGGTTCCTACAAGGTTTCCGGCACCAAGATCTTCATCTCCGCCGGCGAGCACGACATGGCCGACAACATCGTCCATATCGTCCTGGCCCGCCTGCCCGATGCCCCGGCCGGCACCAAGGGCATCTCGCTGTTCATCGTGCCCAAGTTCCTGCCCAACGCCGAAGGTGGCGTGGGTGAGCGCAACGCCGTGTCCTGCGGCTCCATCGAGCACAAGATGGGCATCCACGGCAACGCCACCTGCGTGATGAACTTCGACGGCGCCACCGGCTTCTTGATCGGCCCTGCCAACAAGGGCCTGAACTGCATGTTCACCTTCATGAACACCGCCCGCCTGGGCACCGCGCTGCAGGGCCTGGCCCATGCCGAGGTGGCCTTCCAGGGTGGCCTGAAGTATGCCCGCGAGCGCCTGCAGATGCGTTCCCTGACCGGCCCGAAGGCGCCGGACAAGGCCGCCGACCCGATCATCGTGCACCCGGACGTGCGGCGCATGCTGCTGACCATGAAGGCCTTCGCCGAAGGCAACCGCGCCATGGTCTATTTCACCGCCAAGCAGGTGGACATCGTCAAGTACAGCCAGGACGAAGAGGCTCGTAAGAAGGCCGACGCCCTGCTGGCCTTCATGACCCCGATCGCCAAGGCCTTCATGACCGAGGTCGGCTTCGAGGCCGCCAACCATGGCGTGCAGATCTACGGCGGCCATGGCTTCATCGCCGAGTGGGGCATGGAGCAGAACGTGCGCGACAGCCGTATCTCCATGCTGTACGAAGGCACCACCGGCATCCAGGCCCTGGACCTGCTCGGCCGCAAGGTGCTGATGACCCAGGGCGAGGCGCTCAAGGGCTTCACCAAGATCGTCCACAAGTTCTGCCAGGCCCAGGAAGGCAACGAGGCCATCAAGGTGTTCGTCGAGCCGTTGGCTGCGCTGAACAAGGAGTGGGGCGAGCTGACCATGAAGATCGGCATGGCGGCGATGAAGGACCGCGAGGAAGTCGGTGCCGCCTCGGTGGACTACCTGATGTACTCCGGTTACGCCTGCCTGGCCTACTTCTGGGCTGACATCGCCCGCCTGGCCGCCGAGAAACTGGCCGCCGGCACCAGCGAGGAGGCGTTCTACACCGCCAAGCTGCAGACTGCACGCTTCTACTTCCAGCGCATCCTGCCGCGCACCCGCGCCCATGTGGCGGCGATCCTGTCCGGTGCCGACAACCTGATGGCCATGAAGGAAGAAGACTTCGGTCTGTCCTGCTAAGCCAACCGGCTGTAGAGAAAAACCGCCTGCCTTCACCGGCAGGCGGTTTTTTTCGTCTGGAATTCGCCCGGTTGAGCCTTGGGCTGTCATTTGGGGCCGCTTCGCGCTCCAGCCGACACTCAATGCATTCATCTATTCATGTGCGCTGCCGATGAACTGGAGGCACAATGCCATTATCGATCTGCCGGGTCGGAGATTTCTCTTGTTTCGTCTATCCGCTGTCCGCGCGAGCCACTTCCTGCCTTCACTGATCCTGTTGCTGTCGGGGCTCGCGGCGGCTTACGTAAGAGACCTCAACGTCTTCTTCACTTCGCTGTTCAATGTCCTGCCCACCCTGGTCCTGTTGCTGGGTGGCGCCTACTGCGCGGTGTATCGCCGTCAGCGCGAACTGTTCCTGATGGTCACGGTGTATATCGCTTATTTCCTGCTCGATACCCAGACCGACTTCTACCGCGACCATGGCCGGGTTCGTGAGGACGCGGCAGTGGTCTTTCACCTGGTCTGCCTGTTGCTGCCCGCCTTGTTCGGCCTGTTCGGCGCCTGGCAAGAGCGCACCCATCTGGCCCAGGACATGCTCGCCCGCTTCGCCGTGCTGTTCGCCGTCGGCAGCGTGGCGCTGGCGCTGGAGCAGCGTTACCCCGAGGCATTGCTGGCGTGGTTGGCGGAGATCCGCTGGCCGTCGCTGCACGGTCAGTGGATGAGCCTGATCCAGATGGCCTATCCGCTGTTCCTGGGCATTTTCATCCTCCTGGTGGTGCAGTACCTGCGCCAGCCCAGGCCCCTGCATGCGGCGCAGATCATCGGCCTGGTCGGCATCTTCTGGATGCTGCCCAAGACCTTCATCCTGCCTTTCACCCTGAACATCATGTGCAGCCAGGTGATGCTGATGATCGCCGCGGCGGTAGCCCACGAGGCCTACCAGATGGCGTTTCGCGACGAGCTGACCGGGCTGCCGGGCCGCCGTGCGCTGAACGAGCGGATGCAACGCCTGGGGCGCAACTACGTGATCGCCATGACCGACGTGGACCACTTCAAGAAATTCAACGACACCCATGGCCACGATGTCGGCGACCAAGTGCTGCGCCTGGTCGCCAGCCGGCTGGCGCGGGTGACGGGTGGTGGGCGGGCCTATCGCTACGGTGGCGAGGAGTTCGCCCTGGTGTTCGCAGGCAAGAGTGCCGAGGAGTGCGTACCGCACCTGGAGGCGGTGCGGGAGGTGATCGCCAATTATGCGATCCAGTTGCGCGACCCGCAGAACCGGCCCCAGGATGACTCGGCGGGGCGCCAGCGCCGTGGCGCGGCTGCTGGCAGCACGGTCTCGGTGACCATCAGTATCGGCGTCGCCGAACGCCAGGCCGATCACCGTAATCCGGATGCCGTGCTCAAGTCGGCCGACCAGGCGCTCTACAGCGCCAAGGGCGCGGGGCGTAACTGCGTCATGGTTTGCGGCCAGCAGTCGAAGCGTGGGGCGGTGCGCATGGCGTGACTGAATGAGACTGCACGGTCTGTTGATGACCCTATGTCTCGCAAAAGTTGTTCGGTTACACTCCTTCCAACCCCGTGCCGCGGTCCTCCAGGATCGCCCCGCCCCTGATAGCGAGAGGTTGTGATGGCTGACTATAAAGCGCCCCTGCGCGATATGCGCTTCGTCCTGAATGAAGTCTTCGAGGTGGCCAGGCTCTGGTCGCAACTGCCTGGCCTGGCCGAGGCGGTCGACGAAGAAACCGCCATGGCCGTGCTGGAGGAGGCGGGCAAGGTGACCGGCAAGACCATCGCTCCGCTGAGCCGTGCCGGCGACGAGGAAGGCTGCCATTGGGACAACGGTGCCGTGCGTACCCCAGCCGGTTTCATCGAGGCCTACAAGACCTACGCCGAAGGCGGCTGGGTCGGCGTGGGTGGCGACCCGCTGTTCGGCGGCATGGGCATGCCCAAGGCGATTTCCGCCCAGGTCGAGGAGATGGTCAACGCCTCCAGCCTGGCCTTCGGCCTGTACCCGATGCTGACCGCCGGGGCCTGCCTGTCGATCAACGCCCATGCCAGCGAGGCGCTGAAGGAAAAGTACCTGCCCAACCTGTACGCCGGCATCTGGGCTGGCTCCATGTGCCTGACCGAGCCCCACGCCGGCACCGACCTGGGCATCATCCGCACCAAGGCCGAGCCCCAGGCCGATGGCAGCTACAAGGTCAGCGGCACCAAGATCTTCATCACCGGCGGCGAACACGACCTGACCGAGAACATCATCCACCTGGTGCTGGCCAAGCTGCCGGACGCACCGGCAGGGCCCAAGGGCATCTCGCTGTTCCTGGTGCCGAAGTTCCTGGTCAACGAAGACGGCAGCCTGGGTGCGCGCAACCCGGCCAACTGCGGTTCGATCGAACACAAGATGGGCATCCAGGCCTCGGCCACCTGCGTGATGAACTTCGACGGCGCCACCGGTTACCTGGTGGGTGAGCCGAACAAGGGCCTGGCGGCCATGTTCACCATGATGAACTACGAGCGCCTGGGGGTTGGCATCCAGGGCCTGGCGTCGGCCGAGCGCTCCTACCAGAACGCCGTCGAGTACGCCCGCGAGCGCCTGCAGAGCCGCGCGCCCACGGGCCCGCAGGCCAAGGACAAGCAGGCCGACCCGATCATCGTCCACCCAGACGTGCGTCGTATGTTGCTGACCATGAAGGCGCTGATCGAAGGTGGTCGTGCGTTCTCCACCTATGTGGCCATGCAACTGGACAGCGCCAAGTACAGCGAAGATGCCACCACCCGCAAGCGCAGCGAGGAGATGGTGGCGCTGCTGACGCCAGTGGCCAAGGCGTTTCTCACCGACCTGGGCCTGGAGTGCGCGGTGCATGGCCAGCAGGTGTTCGGCGGCCACGGCTACATCCGCGAGTGGGGCCAGGAGCAACTGGTGCGTGACGTGCGCATCACCCAGATCTACGAGGGCACCAACGGTATCCAGGCCCTGGACCTGATGGGCCGCAAGGTGGTCGGCAGCGGTGGGGCGTTCTACCGCCTGTTCTCCGACGAGATCCGCCAGTTCATCGCCGGTGCCGGCAGTGACCTGGAAGCGTTCGCCAAGCCGCTGGCGGCTTCCCTGGACCAGCTCGATGAGCTGACCGCCTGGGTGCTGGAGCGGGCCAAGGGCAATCCCAACGAGATCGGTGCCGCCTCGGTGGAATACCTGCACGCCTTCGGCTACGTGGCCTATGCCTACATGTGGGCGCTGATGGCCCGGGCGGCGTTGGCTGGCGAAGGTGACGAGGCGTTCTATGCTGGCAAGCTGGGGACTGCGCGTTTCTACTTCGCTCGCCTGCTGCCGCGTGTGCATTCGCTGGTGGCCTCGGTGAAGGCGGGGAGCGAAACGCTGTACCTGCTGGATGCGGAGCAGTTCTGAGATAACGCGGGGCCGCTTCGCGGCCCATCGCCGGCAAGCCGGCTCCCACAGGGTCCCCTGCAAACCACAATATGCGTGATCGACTCGACTTTGTGGGAGCCGGCTTGCCGGCGATGGGCTGCAAGGCAGCCCTAATACCGGATGTTTTTTTGTAAGCTTTTTCCTACATCGCGTGGTGACTTTTCTCCCCTTTCCTAGGATTGGATCCACTGTTAATCTTTCTCACATGGACGTAGCGCAGGATGCGCAATGGACAGAACAGGGACAACGTAGGATTTCCTGCCAGGGTGGCGGGGCGATAAGGATGTCAAGGGAAACAGTCTGGAAAACCCCGCTTAGGCGGGGTTTTCTTCGTCTGCAGATTGTTCAACCGAGTACGTCCAGGGGCGAAACGCCCAACTGGCGGGCATCGGTCTCTTCCTCCAGCAGCGTGCGCAGCAACTCCACCGAGGCTTGCTGGCGCTGCGCATCGCGAAACACCAGGCCGACCTTCAGCGGCACCCGCGGTTCACTCAGAGGCTTCCACAGCAAGGGCTGGTCGTCCTCGGCAGCATCTTTGGCGCGCCCAGGCAGGATGGTCGCCAGCGCCGTATGGGCGAGGCTGTCGAGAATCCCGCCCATGTTGTTCATCTCCGCTTGCACCTGCGGCCTGCGGCCGAGGTTGGCCAGTTGCGCCTGCCAGATCTGGCGGATCTGGAACTCCTCACCAAGCATCAGCATCGGCAGTTCGGCTGCCTGGCGGATCGAGACCTTCTTGAAGTCCTTCAGGGGGTGAGTGTCGGGGATGACAAGCTGCAGCTCATCTTCGTACAGCAGCAAACCATGCAACCCCGGTTGGCGCGGCGGCAGGTAGCTGATGCCGATGTCCAGGCTGCCGTTGAGCAGGCGCCGCTCGATCTCCAGTCCCGACAACTCGTAGATCTGCACCACCAGGTGCGGCTGGGCTCGGCGCACGCGCTCCAGCAGTTGCGGTACCAGGCTCGGCCGTACCGTCTGCAACACGCCGATGGCCAGGGTACGCAGGGACTGGCCCTTGAAGCTGCGCATGGCGTCGTGGGCCCGCTGCAGGCCGTCGAGCAGCGGCAGGGCGTGGTTGTACAGGGTATGGGCGGCAAGGGTCGGCAGCAGCCGCTTGTTGCTGCGTTCGAACAGGCTCAGGTCGAGGCTGTGCTCGAGCTGGCGGATCTGCTGCGACAGCGCCGGCTGGGACAGGGACAGGCGTTCGGCGGCACGGCCTACGTGGCCTTCTTCGTACACCGCGACGAAATAACGCAACTGACGAAAATCCATAAGCAATACTTATCGAAAAAGCTGAAAAAACGGAATGGCCGCAACGCGCCGTGACGCCTAGTCTATCCCCGTATTCCAGCGGCTTACAGCGATCATTACAGTGATTGTTACCCTGGATGAAAAAGACTTTTGATAGGCAAGGCAGAATATAAACCCTCCGGCACACCGACCGGGGCCTTGACCACCCTGACCGTGATTGGCTGGAGCCCCGATGAACCTGTTCAACCTGCGCCGCTCGCCCCCGGTGGCCGCCGAGCCCAAGCGTGCCCCAGTGGCCGAGCCGGCGGTGCCGCAACTGGCTCGCGAGCACCTGATGGCGAGCGCGCAACGGGCTGAGCAGGTCTTCGTGCGGGGGCAGGGCTCGTGGCTGTGGGACAGCGAAGGGCATGCCTACCTGGATTTCACCCAGGGTTGTGCGGTCAACAGCCTCGGTCACAGCCCAGGCGTGCTGGCCAAGGCGCTGGGCAACCAGGCCCAGGCGCTGATCAACCCGGGTGCGGGTTTTCACAGCCGGAGCCTGCTGGAGCTGGTCGAGCGGCTGTGCCAGAGCACCGGCAGCGACCAGGCGTACCTGCTCAACAGCGGCGCCGAAGCCTGCGAAGGGGCGATCAAGCTGGCCCGCAAGTGGGGCCAGCTGCATCGCAATGGTGCCTATCACATCATCACTGCCAGCCAGGGCTGCCATGGGCGGAGCCTGGGGGCGCTGTCGGCCTCCGACCCGTTGCCGTGCAACCGCTGCGAACCTGGCCTGCCGGGCTTCAGCAAGGTGCCGTTCAACGACCTGGCTGCCCTGCACGCGGCGGTGGACTCGCGCACCGTGGCGATCATGCTCGAACCGATCCAGGGGGAGGCGGGGGTGATCCCGGCGACCCGCGAATACCTCAAGGGTGTCGAGCAACTGTGCCGTGAACTGGGCATCCTGCTGATTCTCGACGAAGTCCAGACCGGTATTGGCCGCTGCGGTGCCCTGTTGGCCGAGCGGACCTACGGTGTGCGCGCCGACATCGTCACCCTGGGCAAGGGCCTGGGCGGTGGCGTGCCATTGGCCGCCTTGCTGGCCCGTGGCAGCGCCTGCTGCGCCGAGCCCGGCGAGCTGGAGGGCAGCCACCACGGCAATGCCTTGATGAGCGCCGCTGGCCTGGCAGTGCTGGATACCGTGCTGGAGCCGGGTTTCTTCGAGCATGTGCAGGACAGCGGCCGCCACCTGCGCGATGGTCTCTGCCGCCTGGCTGGCCGCTATGGCCAGGGCGAGGTGCGTGGCCAGGGGCTGCTCTGGGCCTTGCAGTTGCGCGAAGACCTGGCCCGTGATCTGGTCGAGGCCGCGCTGCGCGAGGGGCTGCTGCTCAATGCCCCACAGGCGGACGTGGTGCGCTTCTCACCGGCGCTGACGGTGAGCAAGGGCAACATCGACGAGATGCTCCTGCGCCTGGCCCGCGCTTTCGCCCGCTTGCATGCCCAGCAGCACAGCCGCCGCGAGGTATCGGCCTGACCGGCCTGGCGGTCGCAAAAATTTCAACGAACCGTCTCGCGTTCCTGCGCATCGCCCTTGGCCTGCAGTCTTTGGCCCGGGGCGTTTTTTTTTGCCTGGCGCCTGGCTGTGGAACCATAGGGCCATGCCGCTAGTCTCTCTTGTGAACCTTCCAAGGAGAGATCTGCATGGACTTCATTCGCATCATCATCGCCATCATTCTTCCGCCGCTGGGGGTGTTCCTGCAGGTCGGGTTCGGTGGCGCGTTCTGGCTGAACATCCTGTTGACGCTGCTGGGCTATATCCCGGGGATCGTGCACGCGGTGTACATCATCGCCAAGCGTTGAGGGTTGCTAGAGCTGGCCTGTCGCATAGGGCTGCTTTGCAGCCCATCGCCGGCAAGCTGACTTTCACAGGGCTCTGGAGAGTACAAAGCCCAGGAATCTACCTGCCTAGCACCCGGCAGTAGAATTTCCACTCTTCCTCCAGCGCATGGGCCAGGTTTTGTGCCTGGCGCAAACCATGCCGCTCCCCCGCATAGAAATGCCCCTCGGCCTCGATGCCGTTGGCCTTGAGCGCCTCGAGCATGGCCCGGGTCTGCGCCGGCACCACCACGGCATCCAGCTCGCCCTGGAAGAAGATCACGGGTGCCTTGATCCGCTCGGCATGCAGCAGCGGCGTGCGCTGGCGGTAGCGCTCGGCATCCCGCAGCGGGTCGCCGATCAGCCAGTCCAGGTAGTCACCCTCGAACTTGTGCGTCGCCCGGCCCAACGCCACGGGGTCGCTAACGCCGTACAGGCTGGCGCCGGCACGGAACACGTCGTGGAAGGCGAGGGCGCACAGGGTGGTGTAGCCGCCTGCACTGCCGCCACGGATGAAAGCCTTGCGCGAGTCGACCAGGCCCAGCCCGGCGAGGTGGGCGACCGCGGCGCAGGCGTCCTCCACATCGATCTCGCCCCAGCGCAGGTGCAGGGCCTGGCGGTAGGCACGGCCATAGCCGCTGCTGCCCCGGTAGTTGAGGTCGGCCACGGCGAAACCCCGTTGCGTCCAATACTGGATGCGTGGGTCGAATACCGGATAGCAGGCCGAGGTCGGGCCACCATGGATGAACACCACCAGCGGCGCAGGCGCTGCGCTGCCATCCATGGCCGGGTAGAAGAAACCATGGGCCGTGTCGCCGCCGCTGGGGTAGTGGATCGGCTGCGGGCGGCTGACCCGTTCGGCCGGTAAGGGCAGGCCGCCACCGGCCAGTACCTGTACCTGCCTGGTATGCCGGTCGATGGCGATGACCGCTGGCGGGTTCAGTGGCGAGCCAGCAATGGCGTAGATGTGCCCGGCATCCATGGCCAGGCTGCGAAAGCGCGTGTAGTCGCTGCCAAGGTGCTGCACCTGCCCGCCGTGGCTGCGCAGGCCCAGGTGCCCGAAACCTTCCTCGAACCAACTGGCCAGGTAGGTATCGGGGCCGAGCGCCAGCCAGGTGCTGGCCCCCAGTTGCCAGGGGGCTGCGGCATGGTCGGCGGTCGCCGCAGGCAGTGCCTGCCACTGGCCGTCGACTTCCCCCCAGGGCTGCCAGAAGCCATTGCGATCGCTCAGGCAGTACAGCCGTCCGTCGGCGTCGAAGCGGGGTTGCTGCAGCGATTCTTCGTCTGCCGCGTCACCTGCCAGGCAACGGGCCGGCCCCCAATCACCTCGGCTGTCGCGTTCACGGCACATCAGGCGGGTGCGGGTCCAGGGTTGCTCCGGTCGGTCCCACTCGACCCAGGCCAGGCGCTGGCCGTCGTCGCTCAGGGTGGGCGAGGCATAGAAGTCGGCGCCTTCGGCCAGCACCACGCGGCCTTCGCCGGAGAGGGCCACCAGACGATGCTCGACCCGCTCGACATGCTGTTCTTCCACCGCCAGGACCTGGCCCGCCTGCCACAGCACATCGCCATAGCGGCAATGTTCGGCCTGGGTCAGGGCGCGTGGCGGGGAACCGTCGAGCGCCTGGGTGTAGACCTGCTGGTCGGCCTCGTTGACGAACACCAGGCCGTCACCGCCCAGGCAGAAGCTGCCACCGCCGTACTCGTAGACGCGGCTGCGCACGCTGTAGCCGTCCGGGGTCAGGCAATGGGCCTGGGTGTTGCGCCAGTGCCAGATGCGGCAGGCACCGTCGGCAGGGCGGAACTCGTTCCAGAACAGCCCGGCGGCGCCGACCTTGAGTTCGGCGAAATCGGTGCCGGCTGCCACTGCCTGGGCAGCGCTGAAGTCAGCCACGGGCGATGACACGGGAGTTGCGCTCATTGCGGAAGGTCATCTCTTCGATGCCCAACTGGGCGGTTTCGGCTTCCTCGCGGGCCTTGAGGATGATGCCGTGGTCGGCGGACTTGGCGCACACCGGGTCGGCGTTGCTGGCATCGCCGGTGAGCATGAAGGCCTGGCAGCGGCAGCCGCCGAAGTCCTTTTCCTTCTCGTCGCACGAGCGGCAGGGCTCGGGCATCCAGTCGTAGCCGCGGAAACGGTTGAAGCCGAACGAGTCGTACCAGATGTGGCGCAGGTCATGGTCGCGCACGTTGGGGAACTGCACCGGCAGCTGTCGCGCGCCGTGGCAAGGCAGGGCCGTGCCATTCGGGGTGACGGTGAGGAACAGGCTGCCCCAGCCGTTCATGCAGGCCTTGGGGCGTTCCTCGTAGTAATCCGGGGTGACGAAGATCAGCTTGCAGGGGTTGCCGGCGGCCTTGAGTGTTTCCCGGTACGCGTTGGTGATGCGTTCGGCCCGCTCCAGCTGGGCGCGGGTCGGCAGCAGGCCCAGGCGGTTGAGGTGCGCCCAGCCGTAGAACTGGCAGGTGGCGAGTTCGACGAAGTCGGCCTCCAGGGCGATGCACAGCTCGATGATGCGGTCGATCTTGTCGATGTTGTGCCGGTGGGTGACGAAGTTCAGCACCATCGGATAGCCATGGGCTTTCACCGCCCGGGCCATCTCCAGCTTCTGCGCGAAGGCCTTCTTCGAGCCGGCCAGCAGGTTGTTCACCTGTTCGTCGCTGGCCTGGAAGCTGATCTGGATATGGTCCAGCCCAGCCTGGCGGAACGCCGCGATCTTTCGTTCGGTCAGGCCGATGCCGGAGGTGATCAGGTTGGTGTAGTAGCCCAAGCGCCGGGCTTCGCCGATCAGTTCGGCCAGGTCCTGGCGCACCAGCGGCTCGCCACCGGAGAAGCCCAGTTGCGCCGCGCCCAGCTCACGGGCCTCGGCCATCACCCGGAACCACTGCTCGGTGGAGAGCTCCTGGCCCTGCGCGGCGAAGTCCAGCGGGTTGGAGCAGTACGGGCACTGCAACGGGCAACGGTAGGTCAGCTCGGCCAGCAACCACAGCGGCAGGCCGACCTCCGGTTTGGCCGGCATTTCAGGCGAGGACGATCCAGTGTTCGGCACGGGCCACCTCCATGAACTGCTCGATGTCGTCGGCCACTTCCGGGACACCGGGGAACTGCCGCTCGAGCTCGGCGATGATCGCCGCCACGTCGCGTTGGCCATCGATCAGGCCGCCGATCAGCGCGGCGCTTTCGTTGAGCTTGATCATGCCCTCGGGGTACAGCAGGACATGGCCCTTCTGCGCCGGTTCGTACTGGAAACGATAGCCCGGGCGCCACTGCGGGACTTGCTGACGATCGAAACTCATAGGGCGATCCCCTTGTGCCAGACCCGCTCGCCGGTGACGGTGTGGTAGGGCGGGCGGTCCAGTTCGTAGGCCATGCTCATGGCATCGAGCATGCTCCAGAGAATATCCAGTTTGAACTGCAGGATCTCCAGCATGCGCTCCTGGCCGGCGCGGGTGGTGTAGTGCTGCAGGGTGATCGCCAGGCCATGCTCGACATCGCGCCGGGCCTGGCCCAGGCGGGTGCGGAAGTACTCGTAGCCGGCCGGGTCGATCCACGGGTAGTGCTGCGGCCAACTGTCCAGGCGCGACTGGTGGATCTGTGGGGCGAACAGCTCGGTCAGCGAGCTGCTGGCGGCCTCCTGCCAACTGGCGCGGCGGGCGAAGTTGACATAGGCGTCCACGGCGAAGCGCACGCCGGGCAGGACCAGTTCCTGGGAACGCAACTGATCCGGATCCAGGCCCACCGCCTGGCCCAGGCGCAGCCAGGCCTCGATGCCACCGTCCTCGCCAGGGGCGCCGTCATGGTCGAGCAGGCGCTGGATCCACTCGCGGCGCACCTCGCGGTCCGGACAGTTGGCCAGGATCGCGGCATCCTTCATCGGGATGTTGACCTGGTAGTAGAAGCGGTTGGCCACCCAGCCCTGGATCTGCTCGCGGGTGGCGCGGCCTTCGTACATCGCCACGTGGTAGGGGTGATGGATGTGGTAATAGGCGCCCTTGGCGCGCAGGGCCTGCTCGAATTCGGCAGGGGACATCGGCGTTGCGTCGCTCATCAGGCCTCCTACAGCTCGATGCTCATGCCGTCGTAGGCGACTTCCACGCCCCGGCGTTGTACCTCGGCCCGTTCGGGCGAGTCTTCATCGAGAATCGGGTTGGTGTTGTTGATGTGGATAAGCACCTTGCGCTGGCGCGGGAAGCCCTCCAGCACCTCGAGCATGCCGCCCGGGCCGTTCTGCGCCAGGTGGCCCATCTCGCGGCCGGTGCGGGTACCGACACCGCGCCGTTGCATTTCATCATCCTCCCACAGGGTGCCGTCGACCAGCAGGCAGTCGGCGCCGTGCATCATCTCCAGCAACTGGCCGTCGACCTGGCCGAGGCCTGGGGCATAGAACAGCTTGCCGCCGGTGCGCAGGTCTTCGACCAGCAGGCCCAGGTTGTCGCCCGGGTGCGGGTCGAAGCGATGCGGCGAATAAGGCGGTGCGGCGCTGCGCAGGGGGAAGGGGGTGAACCTGAGGTTTGGGCAGGCTTCGATGACGAAGCTGCCGTCCAGCTCGATGCGGTTCCATTTCAGGCCGCCATTCCAGTGGCTGAGCATGTTGAACAGCGGAAAGCCGGTGGTCAGGTCCTGGTGGACCATGTCGGTGCACCAGACCTGGTGCGGGCAGCCTTCGCGCAGGCTGAGCAGGCCGGTGGTGTGGTCGATCTGGCTGTCGAGCAAAACGATCGCATCGATGCCGGTGTCACGCAGGGCGCGGGCCGGTTGCATCGGCGCGAAGGCCTGGAGTTGGGCGCGGATGTCTGGCGAGGCGTTGCACAGGATCCAGTGCTCGCCGTCGTCGGACAGGGCGATGGACGACTGGGTGCGCGCTGTGGCGCGCAGGGTGCCGTCGCGAAAGCCCTTGCAGTTGGCGCAGTTGCAGTTCCACTGGGGAAAACCGCCGCCAGCGGCGGAACCGAGAATCTGGATGTACATGGCTGCTCTCTATCCGAAGATGCGTATCCGAAAAACGAAAACGCCCCGGCGGACCGAGGCGTCGAACCGCAGGCTGGCTTAGCGGTTGGCGAAGTACATGGTCACTTCGAAGCCGATACGCAGGTCAGTGTATGCAGGTTTGGTCCACATGGGCTTGCTCCTTCCGGATAGGGGTTGGGGTTGTCAGTCACTTGTTTGGGTACCGCCTCGCGGAGGAGGTTCCATTGGCTGAGATTGCGCTATCTTACAAGAAAAATTTGTACCGAAAGGTTAATTATTCGAAAAGTGCCCTTGCACTTACCGTAACAATCGACCTTCGCTCATTGCCATCGCTCATCTGGCGCCGGTGCATTGGCCAAGCATAGCCAGCCATCTTCGGCCGCCAGCAGGCGCTGCATTAACAGATCCAGGTGCGTCTGGTCTGTATTCAGAATAGACCGCTGCATGTAGGAAAGGTCGCTGGCTTGTGTGGCCAGTTGTGTCTGCCATGCCCATTCCGCCACGTCGGTGTTGGCCATGGCGGACTCCGCGAACTGCTCAGCCAGGGCTTGGCGCACGCCGCTGTCGAGTTGCACACCTTCCTGGAGCAGGGCCAGCAGGTGGGTGAGGATTTGCGTGGGGCTGGCATGGGGCGATTGCACGCCGAAGAGCAGGCCGCCGACGCCCTCGACCTGACGAAAGGCGCTGAACACCGCATAGCCCAGTTGCAACTCCACTCGCATGCGCTGGTAGTACGGACCCTGCAGCAGTTGCGCCAGCAGCCGGCCTGCGGCTTGCTGTTCAGCCGGTAGCGGGCAGAACAGCAGCAGGGCGCTCTCGCTGCCCTCGGCCTGGGCGTGATGCCAGTGCAGCCCGTGGAAGGGCGCGGGCCGCTGCAGGTGGGCGGGTTGGCCCATCAGCTTGTCCAGGGTCACGCCCAGGGCTGCCTGCCCGGCCTGGTCGAAGCCCATGGCCAGGCCCTGCCAGCGCGCCGTTTGCCAGAGCCGGTCGAGCAAGGCCTGGTCCAACGGGGCGGCCGAAGTGGGTTGGGCTTCGCCGTTTCGCAGGACGTCGGGCAGTGCCTTGAGCAATGCCCGAAGTGGAATCAGCGCCGGCCCCTGGGTGGGCGGTGACTGCCAGTTATCCAGCGTGGGTGCACGTAGCAGGGCGAGCGACTCCTCGACCGCGCGCAACACCGCTTCCGAACGCCCCGTGCAACGCAGTTGCCAGTATTCGCCGACGGCATCGAAGGCCAGTTGTATCGATGCGCGTTCGGCGCGCTCCATCAGCGGGCGCAGTGCCTGTTCGAGTAGCGGATGGAAACGTTGACGCAAGCAGGAGGTTATCTGCCAGCGCAGGTAGAGCGCGGCGAAGCGGCGTGTGTCCGGCAGGAGGTCGCTGATCGCCAGGCCTGCTGGAGGCGCGGCCGTGGAGTGCCGGGGAAGGCCGGCTTGCAGCAACGGATCGGGTGGCGCTAGCCGCCAGTGGTCGTGGGCACTGTCACTGCTGGGGAGGCTGCCCAGCAGTATTCGCAAGGCCTCCAGGCCTTGTGCATCGAGGGCCCGGAAGGGGTGGCCTGCGCTGTCTCGGCGGGCCAGGTCGAGGGCGCTGGCGGCTTGCTCGCGGCTGTGCTGCAGGCGGGCGAACGCCTCGTTCAAGGTCGCCCTATCGGCGTGGCGCATGAAGCCGAGCCAGCTGTGCAGCGACGTGCGAATGTCGGCTTGCGATGCCTCTTCGCTCAGTTGCAGGCGAACGCTCCAGAGCAGTTGCCCGGCGAAGGCGTGCAGTGGCTCGGCCTGGAAGCCTTGTAGCCATCCACGTTGGCGCAGGTGTGCCAGCCAGCCACCCTTTCGGCTGTCACCCAGGTAGGCGAGCAGCAGTTCCAGTGCCTGTTCGGCGCCTTGCGGCAGGTTTTCATGGGCGAACAGCAGGTCCAACCTTCGTCCGGCTGGGGGGAGGTGACGCAGGGCGCCTTGCAGCAGGGCCGGGGGCATCGCCTGGGGGATGCGCTGGCCGTCAGCGAACAGGCCGCCGAGGCGCTGGCCCACGGCTTGCAGCGCGTCCAATGGCTGTGGCCCGCACAGGGCCAGGGTCATCTGCCCGCCTTGGTAGAACTGTTGGTGAAACTGCCGCAGAGCCTGCTGGAACGCCGGATCGCGCAACACCAGGCTGTGCCGGTTGCCCGCCTGGAAACCGCTCAGCGGATGGCGGGCGGACACGCACTGGAGCAGGGCGAAGTGCCGCTGGGCCTCGGGGTTGCGCGACCAGGCGATGAATTCGGCATGGATCACTTCGCGCTCGCGGACCTGGCGTTCGATGCCCAGGTCCGGCTCGGCGAGCATCTGGCATAGGCGCTCCAGGCCGCCTGGCAGCGCAGTGGGCGGGACCTCGAAGAAGAAGTCGGTGGTGCGCTCGCGGGTGCTGGCGTTGACTTGGCCGCCCAGGCTTTGCACATAGCGCATCAGGCCGTCTTCCAGGGGAAAACGGTCGGTACCCAGGAAGAACAGGTGCTCGAGGAAATGGGCCAGGCCAGGCCATTTCGCTGGGGCGTCATGGCTGCCGGCATGCACCCGCAGCGCCGCGGCGGCGCGCTTGAGGTGCGGGGCGTGGCGCAGGACGAGCTGCAGGCCATTGGCGAGGGTGAGGTGGCGAGTGGCGTACATGCGCTCATGCTAGCGCATTTGTGGGGGCTGGCTGGGAGCAATTAGGGCCGCTTTGCGCCCCATCGCCGGCAAGCCAGCCCCCGGGGGCTCAGTCCTGGCGAGCCTGGTGCAGCTCGCGCCGCAGATCGGTCAGGTAGGGAAACGCCGCCCGCCCTTGCACCACGCATTCATGCTCCAGCTCGGCCAGCAACTGGCACTCGCTGCGCCCTGCCATGGCCAGCAAGCTCCCATCCGGACCGATGATGCTGCTCTGGCCGCAATACTGGATCTCGCCTTCCGCACCACAGTAGTTGGCATACACCAGGTAGCACTGGTTCTCCTGTGCCCGTGCGCGCACGGTGACCTGGCAGATGAAGTCGTAGGGCGTCATGTTCGCCGTCGGCACCAGGATCAGCTCGGCGCCGGCCAGGGCCAGGCGACGGGCGTTTTCCGGGAACTCGATGTCGTAGCAGATCAGCATGCCCAGCTTCCAGCCGTCCAGCTCGACCACCGGGAAGTGATCGGCGCCCGGGCTGAACATGGCGCGGTCCAGCTCGCCGAACAGATGAGTCTTGCGGTAGTTGCACAAGCTGCGACCATGGGCGTCGATCAACTGCACGCTGTTGTATACCGCGCCGTCTTCGGCGCGCTCCGGATAGCCATAGACGATGGCGATGCGGTGGGCCTGGGCGATTTCCACCACGCTCATGGCCGAAGGGCCGTCATCGGGCTCGGCGAGGCGCTGCACTGCCTCTGCACCGATGTTGTAGCCGCTCAGGTACATCTCCGGGCAGACCAGCAGTTGCGCGCCGCGGGCTGCCGCCAGTTGCGCCTGCTGTTGCAGGCGCTCGAGATTGCCGGGTACGTCCAGTGGCCTGGGCGTACCCTGGAACAGGGCGATGCGCATGGCGCCTCCTTGTTTCAGTCGGCCAGGGCGATCGGCCCGATCTCATGGAACACGTCGCCCGGCCCGGGATTGTCCGGGTGGGTCTTGCCACCGAAGTGATTCATGATACCCCACACCGCGTTCAGCGAGGTCTGCACCGCGCCTTCCACCCAGGCCGGCGTCCACGACACATCGTCGCCGGCGATGAAGATGCCGCGTTGCTCGGCCGGCATGTCATCCTGCATGAAGTGTGCGTACATGCGCTGGTTGTAGCGATAGTGGCCCGGCAGCGCGCCCTTGAAGGCGCCGAGGAAGTGCGGATCGGCCTCCCACGACACGGTGATCGGGTCGCCGATGATATGGCCGGCGATGTCGGTCTTCGGGTAGATCTTCTTCAGTGCGTCGAGGGCCAGCTGCACGCGCTTTTCCACCGGGTGCGGCAGCATCTTCAGGGCGTCGCTCATCCAGGCGTAGGACAGGCAGATCACCCCCGGCTTGTCGTCGCCATTGTCGAACAGGTAGGTACCACGGGTCAGGCGATCGGTGAGGGTCATGCTCATCAGGTCGCGGCCGGTTTCCGGGTCTTTGTCCTTCCAGAACGGCCGGTCGACCATGACGAAGGTCTTCGACGACTGCATGTAGCGCGTGCGGTCCAAGGCCATCCACATCTTCTGCGAGAACAGCGATTCTTCGCAGTCGATCTGGGTGGTCAGCAGCCAGCTCTGGCAGGTGGCGAGCACCGCGGCATAGTGGCGGGTGTCGCCCCAGTTGTCGGTAACTGCCAGGCGACCATCGGCAGCGCGGGCGATGCGCTTGACGCCGGTGCGTGGCGCGCCGCCGTGCAGCGAGCTGAGGCTGGTGCCGGTCGGCCAGTGGGCGCAACGCTCCGGCACATGGCGCCAGATGCCCTGGGGCACCTGCTCGACGCCACCGACGACCAGGTGCTGGTGATCGTCGCAGTTGGTCATCACCACGCGGAAGATCTCCAGCATCGAGTTGGGGAAATCCGAGTCCCAGCCGCCTGTGCCGAAGCCGACCTGGCCGAACACCTCGCGGTGCTGGAAGCTGAGCTTGGCGAAGGCGCGCGAGGTGGCGACGAAGTCATAGAAGGTGCGGTCGTCCCACAGTGGCACCAGGGTGTTCCACAGTTCCTTGAGGCGTGGCACGTCGCGATCGCGGATGGCCTGCTGGATCTCGCTGAAGCGGGCACCGCTCTCCAGGGCGTCGGCCCAGGCATCGGCCACCTCATGGAACAGCGCCGGCAGGTCGGCGGGTTTCTCGGCGTAGTAGGTCTGGCCTTCCAGGTCGATCACCGTGCTGCCCGAGGCTGGGGTCAGCGGGTTGGGGAAGGGCCGGGTCTCGAGGCCGAGCTTGTCGACATAGTGGTAGAAGGCTGTCGACGATACCGGGAAACGCATGCCGCCGAGCTCGGCGATGATCCCGTCGGTGCCGTTGAACGCTTGGGAGCGCAGGCGCCCGCCCAGTTTGGAGGCCTCGTACACCACTGGCTTGAGGCCCAGCTTCATCAGTTCGTAGGCCGCCACCAGCCCGGCGATACCGGCACCGACGATCGCCACTTCCTCGCCATGTCGCTCGGCTGGAATGCTGCCCAGGCCAGCGGGGTGCTCCAGCCAATCGTCGAACGCGAAGGGGAAGTCCGGGCCGAAGATGGTGATGGGTTTCTTGCCGTCGGCGGGATGGCGGTTTTTCTTGTTCATGTGAGGACCTTGCCAGGGAGGCTGCGCAGGGGCGGAGCCTGAGTATAGGAAATGTCTGGTGGCCATTTTATGGAGCGGGGTGTTCGTAATTAAGATGCAGAGTGGCGTCGTTATGCTGTGTTGATCGTCTTAATGAGATTCACTGATTGCATAATGACGACATTCAGCCCAACGCGGCCAGGTGCTCGAGCGTTTCTGGGTACTTCTGCACCAGGCGGATCAGCGCCACCGCCTGGGCGTTGGGTTTGGAGCGGCCCTGCTCCCAGTTCTCCAGGGTGCGGGCATTGGTGCGCAGGTAGCTGGCGAATACGGCTCGGGACATATTCAGGCGTTGGCGCAGCTCGATCAGTTCGTTGGCGGCCAGTGGCGCCAGTTCCTGAAACGCCATTTTGTGGGTGCGCAGGGTCAGCTTCCCGGCGCGCGCCTCGGCGAGGGCGTCGAAGCCTTCGGTGAGTTCAGTGAAAATGTTGCGTGGCATGGGTTGTCCTCGTCAGGTAGTCGCGTTCCAGCAGATGCTTGATTGCCTGCCGTTGGAGAGGGCTTAGGTCGTCCTGCAGGTCTTTTCCATAGAGCGTGAACAACCAGAACTGGTAACCCGCTTCCCACCCGTAGTAGATCACCCTGATACCCCCTCGCTTGCCCTTGTGGCGTTGGGGAGCGGCAAAGCGCATCTTGCGCAGCCCTCCGGTACCCGGGATGACATTGCCGACATAGGGATATGTCAGGAGTGTCTGCTGCAAGGTGCGAAAGCCCTCGTGATCGAGGTGTTGCGCGCGGTGCCGCTCGAAAGCCGGCAATTCGATAAAGATCGCTTCCATGATCTGTACGTTACCTGCGTATAGTTCGGGGGTGGTGTGGCCGCTCGTCAAGGGGCGACCTCTGGCAGCCTATCCGGGGGTGAGGCACAGAGGTTGGGCTTGAGGTTTTCGAGGTGTTTCGGGGAACGTTTGCCTGGCGCTAGCCTCCGGCGAATGGCTCGCCAGTTGCCATGTTCGATGTAAAGGCAGCAATACCAAGCTTGGCGGCCGTGCTGGGAGAAGGACTTGTTGAAGTCTGGATCCGGAGCGGACGAGCCATTTCCTACAGACCTGCTTGTATTCAGGAACTATCCTACGAGCGTTGTCCACGCTAGCCTTCTTGCGCGCGGCATCGATGAAATCGCCAGTGACTGCGCCCAGCACCATGCCCGGAGAATGGGCGCGGGATGATTTGGTCGATCCAGCACTCGGCAGAAACGCTCAAGGCCCTGCTGGAGGGTGTGCTCGACGGCCAGGGCGCTTGATGCCCATCCAGGCAGCTGGCTCTCAGCCCGGCTGCCCCCGATCCACCTTGCTACTGAGGATGATGGAAGTGGTGGTCTTTTCCACGCCATCGAGGCTGCCGATCTGGTCGAGCAGTTGGTCCAGTTGCTCCGGTGAGTCGCTGTTCAGCCAGGCCACATAGTCGAATTCGCCGCTCACCGCGCACAGTTGCTGGACCTGGCCCATGGCGCTGAGGCGGCGCACGATGTCCTTGCCCGAGCGCGGCTGCACCTTGATCCCCACGTACGCTTGCAGGCCGCCACCGATCAGGCGCTGGCCCAGGCGTACGCCGTAACCGGTGATGACCTTGGCCTTTTCCAGCCGCGCCAGGCGCGAGTTCACCGTGGTCCGGGCGATACCCAGGTGGCGAGCGAGGGTGGCGACGCTTTCGCGGGCGTTGATCTGCAGCAGGGCGACCAGCTGGCGGTCGATTTCGTCGAGGGCGATGGGGCGAGAGTCCGACATGGTTAGTCCGTGCGATGGAGTTGTCAGGCTACCCTCCCGATGACTAGCTAGCAAGTTGAGGGCTGTGGACTTGATCCAAGGTGTTGCCCGGCTGCTTTTTTCCACCGACGAACGTTGATGCTTGTCCCTTTGTGATATTGCATTTCGCCAGTATGATGCGCGAAAACGCTCGCCGCGTTGGAGTGTATTGGTGAAAGGGTCCGTTGTGAGCAAGGTTCATTTTGATGTCGATGCGGTGTACTGCATCTCGCTGGAGGCTCGCAATGATCGGCGCGAGTTGTTCAGGAATACTGTTTCTACGCTCATCGATAATCCAGTCATCTTCCACATAGTCGAGAAGAATCAGGACCCCCAGCGCGGGTGCTATGAGTCGCACCAGCAGCTCGCTCAGCGCGCCCTAGATGAAGGTCTTGAGCGGATCCTCATTTTTGAGGATGACGTAAAGCCCTACGCATTCAAGACAGTCCAGGTTCGTTGGATCAACCGATTTATGCGTACCCGCAAGTTTCAGGCGTTGCACTTGGGCTACAGCATGGGCTCTATCTGGTTGACCTGGTTCCCCTTTATTGCACGTGGCCGTGTCGTGGCGCTACATGCCTATGTTCTCTCCCGAGAGGGTTGCCAGGTCGTCGCGCAGACACCTTATGACGGCCAGCCCGTGGATGTAATGATCAAGAAGCGGGTCAAGCAGCACTGCGCTTTCCCTATGATGTTTCGTCAGCATGCCGCTTGTGTGACAGGTAGTGACCTGGAAACTGTCGTGCGAAATGAGGATGCCTGGTGGGAGCGGAACTTGGAGAAGCATGTTCGTTCGGCACTCAAGAACCTATGGCGAACGGTTTTTCGGCTGCGGTTCTAGTGTAGTGGCTCACAAGTGGCACGAGTGGCGGATGTAAGAGCGTCTCCGGATTTCCTTACATTAGTGAAATTTACAGATAGTGTTCGTTTTATGCTTCTGAAAATTTAGCCCGGATAAGCCTATGGTATTATCCAGTGCTCACTCAATGTGGAGGGAAATCTCTCATTAAGTTCAGTTTGACGCCGAAACCGGTTTAAAGCGACTGTCATGGCATGGTCGAGCTGCCGATCATGTTTTGCGAGCGATTCCCCGTCACACCAGAAATGGCCATTCTTCTGGAAGGACTGCGATGCTCCTGAGAACGGCCGGATCAACGGCTAACCCATCTCCCATCTGAAGCAAGCTTCCGCCCAATGTCGAAAAAATGATACGACACGTCGGGTTCGCGGGAGTGGTCGCCTGACATTTGCGTTTATCGTTTGGCCCAACACAGCGGGAAGTTGGCCATGCACAACGAAAGAGCAATGATCGATAGCCATGTTCATTTCTATACAGAAGCGGACCTTGAAGAAGTCGCCGGAAAACTTCCCTATACGCTGCCGAAGCCTCATTCGTTAACGGACTACTTGGCGCAGCTTTCAAAAAACAATGTGCTCCCGCGATTCTTGAATAATGTTCACCTGAGCATTCTTCCCGACTCGGAAAACGTCTTCGCTTCGTTCGAAGAACTCAAGGATTTACAGGCCCGTGACCCGGCCACGTATTCCGGCATACGCCTGGTCGGCACGATCAAGGCCGATCCTGCCTATGCGACGCAAGCCCGCCTGGCTCATCCGCAAGTGGCGGGAATCAGGATCGTGCTGCATGACGCGAAACCCGGCTCGGTTCGGGACGGTGCCTACAGCGATACGGCCTGGAATGCATTGTACGACCGTCTGCGCGATCACCAGCACGTCCATGTCTATGCCCAGGAAGCCGAGACCAACCTTCGCGTCCTCAGGCAGATACCGCGGCATGTGCGGGTGATGATCGACCACCTCGGCAGTTGCCATGCTTCACGGGGCGCGGAAGAAGAAGCCTATGTTTCCCTGCTGCGAGAAGCGCGGGAAAGAGGAAATGTCTGGTTCAAGGGCCCCGGCTATCGAACGTCTACCGACGTTGAAAAAGTGCTGCCGTTTGCAAGTCGCCTGATTTCGGAACTGGGGGCAGGCAAGTTGATTCTCGAAGCCACGGATGCGCCGCATGTTGGTGCTGATAGCGATGGGATTGATTTTACGCGCAGTTTCGATGCCGCCGGGGCGTTCGGGTTTGTTCAGGATCTGGCCGAGCGGCTGTCGGTTAAATGCGCGATACCGGCCGGACAGATTCTCAGTGGTGCAGCAGCAGAAATATTCAACTTTGATTAAGCCAGAGTGCTAGGCAGGACGAAATATGAACAATAAAGTCTCGATGCAGGAAATTGAATTCGACGTTGACTACGCTGGCCACAGCGTGCGCCTGAAAGGGGCGGTATTCCAGCCCGAACAGGCAAGCGATCTCCCGCCCGTCGTCTTCAACTCTGGCTTCACCGGCGGTGTCTCGATGTACGGCCAGCTGTTCGGCCGCGCATTGGCTGCCCGTGGCTACCGTGTCATGACCTACGATGTTGCCGGATTCTTCTCCAACAAGCAGGTCCGTAACACCCATCAGGTCGGCGACATCACCGTGACCAACGTGAGCCTGGAAGACCAGAAGGACGAGGTGCTGGGCGCCGTGGCCTGGGCGCGTGAGGCCTTCGGTGAGATGCCGGTGGTCGCTTCCTGGGCAATGGGCTCGGTGGCCAGCCTTGCCGCGGTGGCCGAGCTGGCCAAGGCTGGCAAGGAGCAGATCAAGTTCTGGGTGCCGATGAGCTACACCCGCATCCAGGACCTGCAATCGCTGCGCGCCGATGCCAAGGCCGCTGATGCCGCGATTCGCGAACTCGATGGCGACGCGCCCATCCCGCCGTTCGATACCGGCACCGAGGCGACCCGCCTGGGTTACTACCCGCTCGATCCGGCTACCCAGCAATACGTGGATGAACAACTGGGCGCCTACACCGAAGCCGGTGGCGCCGACCGTTGGCCGGGCTGCAGCCACGTAACCGCCAAGTCGTACACTTCCTATGTGGCGTTCGATCCAGAGCAGGCCATCGAAGGGGCAACGGGCTTCCCGCCGGCCTTGATCATCCACGGTGCCAAGAACAGCCTGCACATGCCGGCCGAGTCCGAGCGTCTGTTCCGCCTGTACCCGGGGGACGCCGGTGAAGGTGTGTTCCTGCTGCCTGACATGCAACATGGCCAGCAGAACCAGGCGGATCACCCGGTGTTCCAGGCCATCATCGAGAAGATCGACGAGGCGGTCCGTCGGTACGCCTGAGTCGTAGCATGCAAGCTGGCGGGCCCGCACGTCGGGCCTTCCAGTCGCAGACCTTGTCTCGCCACCCCCCTCGCTGTACCCTCCCGACGCGCTTGGCCACCGATGGCCGGGACGCCAGATCGGTAGCCGCTTGCGTCGCGCTGCGATCGTCGTCGCAGAGTCTGCGCGCGGGCCCCGCCTGCTCCGCCAGCATGTCGTAATGTGGTATGCCTATGACTCGTGTCTCTCGCCCCTGAGAAATATCGAGGAAAGGTATGCTCAGCTCATCCACCGCCAACGTGCAAGGTGAAGCCCCCAAGCGAATCGGGCTGCTCATCCTTCCCCAGTTCTCCATGATGGCCCTGGCTGGCGCCAGCGAGCCGCTGCGGGCTGCCAATCGCCTCGCCGGAAAAACGCTCTATCAATGGAGCTTGTTATCGGAGGCCGGCGGTACCGTCAGCTCCAGCAGTGGCGTGGAGATCAATACCCAGTCGCTCGAAGAGGCGCCTGAGCTCGATCGGGTATTCGTGCTGGCGAGCCTGGATATCGAGCATCAGCGCCCACCGAAGATGATCAGGTTCCTGCACCGCTCCGTCGCCAAGGGCAAGACCGTGGGAGCCTTCAGCACCGGCACGTTCATCCTTGCACGGGCGGGCTTGCTGGAAGGGAAGAAGTGCACGCTGCACTGGGAGTCGATCAACCAGTTCGCCGAAGAGTTTCCCACCATCGAAGTGACGCGCGAACTCTACGTCAACCATGACAATCGCTGGACCTGTGCCGGCGGCACGGCGGCCATCGACCTGATGCTGGCGCAGATCTCCGTCGACTATGGTGGCAAGCTTGCCGCCGCGGTGGCTGAGCAGTTCCTGCATGCCAGGATCCGAGGGCCGGAAGAACAACAGCGGATGTCCATCCAATGGCGATTCGGTGTGCACGATAGACGCATCACAGCGGCCATCGCGCAGATGGAGGACAACTTCGAGCACGTCATCAGCATCGAGCAAGTGGCGCAGGTGTGCAATCTCTCCCAGCGTCAGCTCGAACGCTTGTGGCACCAGCATTTCGGCATGACGCCCCAGCGATTCTACCTGGAGCTGCGCTTGGCCGAGGCGCGGCGGATGCTGAGGGAAAGCACCAAGTCCATTGCCTCGATCGCCTACTCGTGCGGGTTCGTCTCTGCCTCTCATTTGGGCAGTGCCTATCGCAAGGCGTGGGGCTGCAGCCCGGGTGAGGAGCGGCGAAAGTTTGATATGGGCCAGGCATAGGCGCCGGCAGGATGTACCGCGATGGGATATGTCCACGCCCGGCTTTTGGCGGCCTCGGGGACACGGCATGGCCCGACATAAATAGGTGGCTTAGTAACTAACCGACCTGGGCTTCGGGTGCTGTTTCCTTATATATGGCCGGCCTTTCGAAACGCGCTTTTAGAAGATTTGTACGGTGGTCTGCCGAGTATCAGCCCGTGGCTTTCGCAAGGGATATGCGCGGCATGGGTCATGTCGATTTTTTGATAAAGGTCGTCGAACCTGAAGCTCAGCCGGGAGAAGGGAGCGGGGTAAGGTCGTCATAAATCCGGCATCCGCTCCCGATGACCCGGAAATCACAAGAACCTTGCGGAGATAGGCATAACAAAAATGGAAACGCTAAGTTTCATTCTTTCCAATTCAGGGCTTGTCGCCCAGTTGTTGGGGCAACATCTCTTCATTGTGTTCGTCGCTGTCGGGCTGGCTATCTTGACGGGTGTGCCGGTGGGTATCTTCATCTCCCAGCATCCTCGTGCAAGCCGTTGGGTCTTGTCGTTTGCCGCCATGCTCATGACGATCCCCTCCGCCGCACTGTTTGGCCTCATGATCCCCGTCCTTTCCTTGATTGGCCAGGGGATCGGCGTCGTTCCGGCAATCATTGCGCTCTTTCTTTATTCGCAACTTCCGATCATCCGCAATACCCATACGGCGATCTCCAACGTCGACCCGGCCCTGCGCGAGGCGGCCCGGGGCATGGGCATGTCTTCCTGGCAGCGGCTCTGGAAAGTCGAACTGCCGTTGGCAACGCCCTTGATCATGGCCGGGGTGCGTGTGGCGACCGTGATCAATATCGGCATCGCGGCCATCGCCGCCTATATCGGCGCAGGCGGGTTGGGCAGCCTGATCGTGCGCGGCATCTCCCAGACCGATACGCGCCAACTGCTGGCCGGGGCCATCTTGATCAGCATCATCGCGGTGGCCGCTGATTATGCCCTGTCCGTCCTGCAGCGTGCGTTGACCCCAAAAGGGGTTATCAAGATGAATAACCCCAGCATGAAGGAAGCTACAACGTGATCCAGATTAATAATTTGAATAAAAAGTTCGGCTCTATCACGGCTGTGGAAGATGTTTCCTTTACCGTGGAAGAGGGCAAGATCTGCGTGCTTCTCGGTCCTTCGGGGTGTGGAAAGACCACCACGCTGAAGATGATCAACCGCTTGATCCCGCCGACTTCCGGGCGAATCCTCATTGGCGGGCGTGACACGGCAGAGCTGGATACCGTGACCCTGCGTCGATCGATCGGCTATGTGATCCAGCAAGTGGGCCTGTTCCCCAACATGACTGTCGAGGACAACATCTGCGTAGTGCCCGATCTGCTCGGCTGGAACAAGGCCAAGAGCCGCAAGCGTGCCGCGGAGTTGCTGGAGGTGGTGGCGCTGGAGCCTTCGAAGTTTTCCAAACGCTTCCCTTGCGAACTGTCCGGCGGGCAGCAGCAGCGTGTCGGTGTCGCCCGTGCGCTGGCCGCCGACCCACCCGTGATGCTGATGGACGAGCCTTTCGGTGCGATCGACCCGATCAACCGGGACATCATCCAGGACGAGTTCATGCGCATCCAGCGCCAGGTCGGCAAGACCGTCCTGTTCGTCAGCCATGACATCGACGAAGCGGTGAAGATGGCCGACTGCGTGGCGCTGTTCAATGCGGGCAAGGTGGAGCAGTTCGGCACGCCCGATGATCTGCTGGCCCGCCCCGCCAGCGAATTCGTCGCCAACTTCATGGGCGGCGATCGCATCATGAAACGCCTGAGGCTCTTGCGTGCCGGCGATATCGCGCGGCAGACGCCGCCCCAGGAGCAGATGCAGATCGTCGGGGGCAATGGCGCGGCCTCGTTCGCGCCCCTGGTCGTGCAGCACACGGACGATCTGCGCCAGGTGCTGTCGCAATTGCTGGGGCAGGGGCGTGACTGGGCTGTGTGCAACGACAAGAACGGCAAGCTGGTCGGGTTCGTGCACCAGCAAGACATCCTTGCCCGCCTGGTCGAGAACACGACGACGGTGGTGCACTGATGAACGGCGTGGCCAACCTCTGGGAATGGCTCCAGGGCTACTGGAGCGAAATCATCTACCTCTCCTTCCAGCACATGCACATCGTCGCGGTGAGCAGTGCACTGGCGTTGATCGTGGCGCTGCCGGTGGGCATCTGGATGAGTCGCACGGGCAACCAGAAGTATGCCCTGGCTGTCATGCAGGTGCTCAACGTCGGCCAGGCGATCCCGAAGCTCGCGCTGCTTGCCTTGGCCATGAGCTTCGTGGGGGTTGGCGGGCCTGCCGCCATCTTTGCGCTGTGGGTGGCGACGCTGCTGCCGATCACCGTGAACACCTACGAGGGCCTGCGCTCGGTGCCGCGTCACCTGGTCGAAGCCGCCGAAGCCATGGGCATGACGCCGCGCGAGACGTTGTTCAAGGTCGAGATCCCGAATGCGCTCAACGTGATCTTCGCCGGTATCCGCACCGCGCTGGCGATCAACGTCGGTACCGCGCCGCTTGCCTTTCTGGTCGGCGGGGGAGGCCTGGGCGAGCTGATCTTCACCGGCATCGACCTGAACGACTACCCCATGATGATCGCGGGTGCCGTGGCGACGGCGGGCCTGGCCATCGCAGTGGACCTGGCCTGCGGCTTCGTCCAGTACGCGACGGTCTCCCGTGGCTTGCGACTTGCGGCGCGATAGTCCTGATAACAACTCAAAACACATAGGTGCTGTATGTTCGCACGAGGCATTGTCGCACTGCTCACGATGGCGCTGCTGGGGGCCGCCCAGGCTGCCCAGCCGAGTGTCGTCGTCGGGGGCAAGAAATTCACCGAGCAACAGTTGATTGCCGAGATGACCGCCCAACTGCTGCGCAGCGAAGGGTACAAGGTGGACAAGCGTCCCGACCTGGGGTCGTCCGTGCTGCGTTCTGCACAGGAGAATGGCCAGGTCGACATTTACTGGGAATACACCGGTACGTCGCTGATCATCTACAACAAGGTCAAGGAGCGGCTCGATGCCCAGCAGACCTACGCGCGCGTCAAGCGCCTGGACGCTGCCAAGGGGCTGACCTGGCTGCAGCCGTCCGAGGCCAACAATACCTATGCCTTCGCCATGCGGGAGGAGGAGGCGAAGGCGAAAGGCATTGCCACGCTCAGCGACCTGGCCACCAAGGTCAACGATGGCGAACACCTGAAGTTCGCCTCCAACGCGGAGTTCTATTCGCGGCCTGATGGTCTGCGACCGCTTCAGGATCTCTATGCGTTCACGTTCGAGCGTGACGACATCATCCGCATGGACGGCGGGTTGACCTACCAGGCCCTGCGTGAGGGGCAGGCCGATGTGGCCTTGGTGTTGTCCACCGATGGTCGCGTTCCGGCGTTCGGCTTCGTGATCCTCGAGGACGACAAGGGATTCTTCCCAAGTTATGCCTTGACCCCGGTCGTCCGCACCCAATTCCTGGAAGCCCATCCTGGCGTCGCCGAGCTGCTCAACACGTTATCCGCGAGCCTCACCAGCGATACCATGGCGACGCTCAACTCGCGCGTCGATGTCGGCAGGGAGTCCATCGAGAAAGTGGCCAGCGAATATTTGTCGAAGAACAATATGCTCGCACCCGCTGTCGCAGGCCCTGCTGACTGATCATTCGACAGGTGCCCGCTGTTCGGGCGCTCCTAATCTATTCGCACCACCAGTAGGATTCGTCATGGTTTCCATAACAAGAACCGTGGGCGCGGTATTGCTGTTCGCCACGATAAGTTCACGCGTGATGGCGGCAGACATAGATTCAATGAATCTTCTCCAACTTCGTGAAGCGCTCGATAGGGGAGAGGTGACATCGGAACAGTTGGTACGCCATTTCCAGGCGAACATCCAGAAAGACAATCGCCAGGGCCGGCATATCAATGCGGTGATCGCGGTGAACGGCAAGGCGCTCGAACAGGCCCGTGCCTGGGATGTCGAGCGAGCCCGGACCCCCCAGGACCACAGCGGCCCGCTTGCGGGGATACCGTTTTTGGCGAAGGACAACTTCGACACGCGCGACCAGGTGACCAGCGGTGGCGCCTATGTGCTGCGCGCTTCGATTCCTTCCCGGAACGCCTTCGCTGTCCAGCGTCTGCTGGACAGCGGGGCGATCCTGCTGGGCAAGGCGAACATGTCCGAACTGGCCGCCTCCTTCGGCTGGTTCGGCTACAGCTCGCTGGGCGGCCAGACGCTCAACCCGCTGAACACCAAGCGCGATGCCTCTGGCTCCAGCAGCGGCTCCGCTGCCGCGGTCGCGGCCCGGTTCGCCCCTTTTGCGCTGGGGTCGGATACCAGCGGGTCGATCCGTGGTCCGGCAAGCGTGACCGGCACCGTTGGGCTGCGGCCCTCCATGGGCCTGATCGGCCGCAGCGGCGTCATCCCCTTGTCCTTGACCTTCGACACCGTCGGGGTGGTCACCCGAAGCGTGGCTGACCAGGCGATCGTGCTCGATGTGCTCAAGGGCCGGGACGACAACGATGCGGCCACCCAGGGCATCGCAGCAGAGCGCATCGGGTTCGTCGAAGCGCTTCGCCCCAACGCGCTGGATGGCAAGACCATCGGTGTGGTGACCAACTTCGAAGGCGCGAATGCACAGGTCGACCAGGTTTTCCACCAGGCCCAGCAGCGGCTCGAAGGCAAAGGCGCGAACGTTGTGAGCATCACCTTGCCGAAAGCCTATGAAACCCTCTGGGCAGATGTACTGGGGCCTGTGGGGGATAGTGAGTTCAAGCCGCAGTTCGAGCGCTATCTCTCGACGCTTTCGGCCGATCAGCCGAAAACGCTGGAGCAATTCCTGGCGCGGGCAAAGCCTGAGCAGTCGAAGCGCGATGGGCATCCGATGAACCCCAAGCGTTTCGAGGCGCTGGAGGCGCTCGCTGGGCATTCGCAGGCTGACACGCCCCTGTATATCTCGATCCTGTCCAACCGGATCCCAGGCCTGCGTCGGGATCTTGAAAACCTGATGCAAGCCTCAGGCATCGATGGCTTGATGTTCGCGACCATCAACTGCCCGGCTTCGGTGGTGCATGGGCAGAAGGACGATAGCTTCGAGTGCCAGTCGGACGATACCTATGCGGCGGCCTATATCGCATCCGCCACCGGGTTTCCGGAGATCACGGTGCCGGCTGGAACCATCACGGGTGGGGTGTCGGTGGGGGTGTCCTTCCTCGGGCGCCATGGCGATGACGCGAAGCTCGTTGGCTACGGCTATTCATTCCTGGGTAGGTAAGTTTCTTTCAATATCTTGAATTGAACCCGGCTGGAACAATTGGTGGGCGGTGATTGTTTTTGTTCCAGCGCCTGGGGGCAAGTTCTCTCGGTATCGAATTCTCTTGGCGTAAGCGCTCCGGGTATTCCCTGCCTGGCGTTCAATAATAATTAAAGCGTGAAAGAGGTGGTCATGGTGTTGGCTAACAGGTTTGCACGTTCGCTTGCAGGCTCCAGGCAGTCTATTGGTTTATATATATCGCTGGGCGCGCTCATGCTCGCACCCTCCGTCAATGCGGCGGGGCAGGCAGGGGAAGTTGGGGAGAAGATGGGGCGCCTGAATGTCTTGGCAAAGAACTATTACTACAACACCAGCCGAGGCGAGCAGCGTTCGGATCAGGTGGACTGGACCCAGGCATTCCTTGCCAACTTCCAGTCGGCATTCACGCCGGGGCCGGTAGGGTTCGGTGTCGACCTGTTCGGCTATTGGGGCCTCAAACTCGATGGCGGTAGTGGCCGAACCGGCACCGGCAATCTGCCGGTCGGCGATGATGGGCGGCCGGACGACGAATACGGACGAGCCGGCGGTGCCGTGAAAGCCCGCTTCAAATCAACGGTGCTTCGCTATGGCGAGATGAGCCCGTCGGCCCCTGTCTTCGCCCAGAGCACCAGCCGACTGTTCCCCCAGACCGCCACGGGCTTCCAGCTCACGAGTAACGATTTCGCTCCGTTGCTGGTCGATGCCGGGCACTTCACGGCGGGGACCGATCAGGTCAATACCAACAGCGACGGTGAGCTCTGGGCCACCTATGCCCTGGTCACCACACCTTCGGTCAGCTATGCCGGCGGCAAGTACAGGTTTGCCGAAGGCGTGGTGGCCAGCCTTTACGTCAGCCGTTTCAAGGATGTTTGGGACCAATACTACGGGAACGTCAACTACGCGCTACCTCTGGGGCAGAACCAAGGCCTGACCTTTGACTTCAATGTCTATCGAACCCTCGACAGTGGCCAGGCCAAGGCCGGCACCATCAACACGACAGCTGTCGGCATGCAGGTGGCCTACAAGTACTCAGGCCATACCCTGACGCTTGCGCGCCAGAGCATCCATGGCGACCAGCCTTTCGACTACGTGGGCTTCGGGGATACCGGGCGGGCCGGAGGGTCGATCTTCCTGCCGAACTCGGTGCAGTACTCGGACTTCAATGGCCCGGGCGAGAAATCGTGGCAACTGCGCTATGACCTCGACATGGTGGTCTATGGCGTGCCTGGGTTGTCGTTCATGGTCCGCTACCTCAACGGCCAGGACATAGACGGCACGAAGGTGTCTTCGGGGGCTTACTTCAACAAGTACGGCTCTGACGACAGCGAGTTCGAAACCGATGCCGAGGCCAGGTATGTGGTCCAGTCGGGGCCGGCGAAGGATCTTGCGGTGCGCCTGCGCCTGGCGTGGCACCGAGGGGATGCGAGTACGGGGGGCACCCAGGACCAGGTCAGGGTGATCACTGAGTATCCCATCGATGTGTTTTGAGACGCCAAGGCGCTGCGGTTCGTCTCGAGCGAGTATCCCGGATCAAGCCCTGCGCCGGTCAGCCAAGACGTGCAACCGCCACGCGGCGTGCACCAAGCGTACGCCCGGCGTCCGCAAGAACCTACTGGGTTCTGCCTGGGTTCCACTACGAAAATTTCGTAGTAGGTCGGGACGGTTTTCGTACCAACCATTTCGTACGAACTCTGTACGAAGGCAGCGGGCGCAAAGTTGCGCCGGTTATGGGCGCTGAGCACCAAACCGCGCCCAGTGCGGTTCGATGCACTGCCCCGTGCTTCGCCAGCACCAGCGGAATTTTCCGCCGATCTACACACGGGAAATTCCCGTAATGTCGGGTATTCCGGCAAAACCGGCGCCCAACAGGTTTTACGAGGGTTTCGTAAAACTCGGCTACGCTGCGGATTCAGCCGCAGTGGCTGCTACAGGAGAAAGGGCATGCCAAATATCAGAGTTACCGCACGGATTGTGAATGGAGACCAGTGGGACCCGCTTGGTGGCGAGACCACCTGCGGTGAGGTGGTTGGCTTGATATGCGGGGACGACCTGCGACCGCCGCCGACCAGCGTTACGATCGAGCTGACCACCAACAGCGGTAGGCGGGTCGAGGTGTATATCTCAAACTCAGCAGAGGCCGCCGCCATAGTCCGCATTGACGGCGAGACGGTGTAGAGGAAACGGGGGAACAAACGGGGAAGATTTTGTACCGGAAAAGACAAAGACTTACGCTGTTGGGCGTAAGCCTTTGATTTATTTGGTGGGCCCACACGGACTCGAACCGTGGACCAAAGGATTATGAGTCCTCTGCTCTAACCAACTGAGCTATAGGCCCCAGGAGGTGGCCGGATTATAACGAGGGTTTCGAGACGGTGCCATCTGAAAGATCCGATAGTGCTATGCGCAGGCAGGTAGCGGCGAACTCCTCGGGCGGTAGAGGCAGGCTGACGATGTAGCCCTGGATCTGCTCGCAGCCTTCGGCGGCGAGGAAGCGTTGTTGTGCCTGGTTCTCCACGCCCTCGGCGATGATGGTCAGCTGCATGCTGCGGCCAAGGGCGATGATGGCGCGGGTGATGGCGGCGTCGTGGGGGTCGTCGGGGAGGCCGCGGATGAAGGACTGGTCGATCTTGAGGATGTCCAGGGGCAGGCGCTTGAGGTAGCTCAGGGACGAATAGCCGGTGCCGAAGTCGTCGATGGCCAGCTGTACGCCAAGGGCCTTGAGCTGGTGAAGAATGGCCAGAGCCTCTTCGGCCTGGCTCATGATGAAGTTCTCGGTGATTTCCAACTGCAAGTCGCCCGCCTTGAGCTGGTAGGCCTTGAGCAGGTGCTCGATGCGCCTGGCCAGGTTGGGTTGGCGCAGTTGGGCGCCGGCGAGGTTGATCGACAAGGGGCCGAACGGTTGATGGGTGCGCTTCCAGGCGTGCATCTGCCGGCAGGCCTGCTCCAGTACCCAGTCGCCCAGTTGGAGAATGGTGCCGTTCTCCTCGGCGAGGTGAATGAAGTGCTCCGGCGGGACTTCGCCGAAGGTCGGGTGGCGCCAGCGGATCAGGGCTTCGGCGCCGACCAGGCTCTGGGTCTTGAGGCTGAACTTGGGCTGGTAGCACAGGCTCATCTCGTTGCGCTCGATGGCGCGGCGCAGTTCATGCTCCAGGGCGATGCGTTCGCTGGCCTGGGCGGTGAGGTCGCGGGTGTAGGCTTCGACACGGTTGCGGCCCTTGGCCTTGGAGCGGTACATGGCGGCGTCGGCGTTGCGGATCAGGCTGGCAACGTCGCTGCCATCCTGTGGATAAAGGCTGATGCCGATGCTGGCGCTGGTGAAGAACTCGTGTTCACCGGCCTGGAATGGGGCGTGGAAGCAGGCCAGCAGCTTGTTGGCGATGGCGCTGGCGTCGCTGGGCCTGTGCAGGCCGGGCAGGAGGATGATGAATTCGTCGCCGCCCAGGCGGGCCACGGTGTCGACGTCGCGCACCTGCTCCTTGAGGCGCTGGGCGATGCCTTTGAGCAGCAGGTCGCCGACCGGGTGGCCGAGGCTGTCGTTGATGTGCTTGAAGCGGTCCAGGTCAAGGAACAGCACCGCGCCCTGGCGATTGGAGATCTGTGCGCAGGTGAGGGCGGCTTGCAGGCGGTTCTCGAACAGCGCGCGATTGGGCAGGCCGGTGAGCGGGTCGTGGTGAGCCTGGTAGTCGAGCTTGGCCTGGGCGTGCTTGAGGCTGGAAATGTCGGCGAACACGGCGACGAAGTGGGTGATGCCACGCTCGCTGTTGCGCACGGTGCTGATAGTCAGCCAGCCGGGGTAGAGTTCGCCGTTCTTGCGCTTGTTGTAGATTTCGCCTTGCCAGTGGCCCTCAGCGGTCAGTTGGTGCCACATGGCGGCGTAGAAGGCGCTGTCGTGCTGGCCGGAGGCGAGCAGGCGCGGGGTCTGGCCGAGGGCCTCGATCTCGCTGTAGCCGGTGATCTCGCTGAAGGCGCGGTTGACCGCGCTGATGCGCTGGTCGGGGTCGGTGATCAGTACGCCTTCGGCGGTGTTCTCGAACACCGTGGCGGCCAGCTGCAGTTTTTCCTGCATCAGGTGGCGTTCGGTGATGTCGCGGGCGATCGTCAGCATGCAGTCGACCCCGGCGATCGGCAGTGGCCGAGCGGACAGTTCGCACAGGCGGATCTGCCCGTCGCTGCGGCGGATGTGGCAGCTGAAGTCGCGCACGAAACCGTCGCGCTTGAGTTGCTCGACCAGGCGACTGCGCTCGTTGAGGTCGACCCAGATGCCCAGGTCCAGGGAAGTCTGGTCGATGGCTGGGTTGATGTCGTAGCCGGTCAGGCGGCAGAAGCCTTCGTTAACCTCGATGAGCAGGCCATCGCTCTGGCGTGACAGCAGCAGGCCGTCGGGCGAGGCGTGGAAGGCCTTGGCGAACTTCTCCTCGGAGGTCTGCAACTGCTGTTGCGTTTCCTTGAGCTGGCTGATGTCGCGCACGGCGACCACCAGGGCCGGGATGCCGTCCAGGTCGAAGGTCTCGGCTGAGGTCAGGCCGGTGAACAGCTGGCCATTGCTGCGCCGGAAGCTCATTTCCAGGTTGCGGATGCCGCCGCTGTGCAGGCGTTCGAGCAAGGCCGGGCCGGCACCGGCGACGGCCCACAGGTCCAGCTCGGTGGCGGTGCGGCCGATCACCTGGGCCGCGCTCAGGCCGATCTGCTCCTCGAAGGCCTCGTTGACTTCCAGCAGGCAGCCGTCGCTGTGCCTGGCGATCAACAGGATGTCCGGGCATTGCTGGAACACCGAGGCGAACTTCTGCTCCGACAGGCGCAGGGCGTCTTCGGTGCGTTTGGTCTCGCTGATGTCGATCATCAGGCCGCGCATCAGCGGACGGTGGCCGTGCTCGATCATGCTGACGATATTGCGTACCCACAGGGTGTGGCCATCGGCGCGGATCACCCGGTAGTCGAGGTTGTGGTCACGCCCGGCGGCGGTTTCGCTGTCGCAGTAGGCCTGGGCCCAGAGCGCATCTTCGGGGTGCAGGATGCTGCGCCAGAAGCCTGGCTTGAGCCACTCGTTGAGCGGGTAGCCGAGCAGGTCCTCGGCATGGGGCGAGACGTAGCTGTAGGTGAAGTCGTTGGCGTCGGCTTCCCAGGCGATGGCAGACAGGCTTTCGACCAGGCTGCGGTAGTGGTACTCGCTGCTGCGCAGTTCCTGTTCGAGGGCGATGCGCCGGGATATTTCCGAGCTCAGGCGCCGGTTGATGCGGATCACCACGGCGAGAATGGCCACCAGCAGCAGGACGGCGGGCAGGCCGTAGAGCAGCATGTCTTGCCAGAAGGTTCGTTGATCCACGACGTTGCCGACCCAGCGTTGCTGGATCTGGTTGATTTCGCCACTGCTCATGTCGGCCATGACTTTGTCGAGGATGCCGACCAGCAGCTTGTTCTCCCGTGGGGCAGCCATGGCCAGTTGATAGCGGTAGGGCGTCTCGCCGCTCACGTAGAGGCCTTCGAGCTTGAGCTGGCGCAGGCTCCAGATGCTCGAGGCGAGGTCGCCGACCACGGCATCCACCTCGTCGATGGCCAGTGCCTGGAGGGCTGAGCTGACATTGGGCAGGGCCACCAGGTTGAGGTCGGGGTGGTGGCTGCGCAGTAGTTCGTGGGGGGCGTAGTTTTCCACCACGGCGATCTTGAGGCCGTACAGGTCTTTCAGTGTGCGTGGTTGCGGGCCGCCTTCGTGGGCGAGGATAACGATGGGGAAATCGAGGTAGGGGCGGGTGAAGGCCAGGTAGGTCTGGCGCTCCGGCGTCGACATGATGCCTGGCAGCAGGTCGATGCGGTTCTGCCGGGCCTGTTCCAGCACCTGGGTCCAATTGCTGGGCTCGACGGGTTTGAGCGTGACGCCCAGGCGTTCCTGGATCAGGGTGATGTAGTCGGCGGCCAATCCCTGGTAGCGGCCTTCCTGGTCGCGGAACTCGAAAGGGGGCCAGGACGCGTCGATGCCCAGGCGCAGCTGTGGATGGGCGCTGAGCCAGGCTTTCTCCTCGTCGGTCAGGGTCAGGGCGCCGGCCGTTGTGTTCCAGATGAGCAGGATCAGCAACAGAAGGGCCGGCATAAAGGGCATAGCGGCCTCTCGTTCAGGGGGTCTGAATTCGAGTGTAGACGGGCATTGGGTGGGCGGTGGGAGATTGTCCGGCCTGCCGGGGCCCGTGGGAGCGGGCTTGCCCGCGAATCGGCTGGCTCGCCGGTGCGGGCAAGAGCCTACCCCAATGCCATTGCCCCAAAAGAAAAACCCCGGCCTGGGCCGGGGTTCGTCATCACTCGTCGAGGAACGATCGCAGGTGTTCGCTGCGAGTCGGGTGGCGCAGCTTGCGCAGCGCCTTGGCTTCGATCTGACGGATCCGCTCGCGGGTCACGTCGAACTGCTTGCCCACTTCTTCGAGGGTGTGGTCGGTGTTCATGTCGATGCCGAAACGCATGCGCAGCACCTTGGCTTCGCGTGCGGTCAGGCCCGAGAGCACGTCGCGGGTGGCTTCCTTCAGGCTTTCGACCGTGGCTACGTCGATCGGGGACTGCATGGTCGAGTCCTCGATGAAGTCGCCCAGGTGCGAATCTTCGTCGTCACCGATCGGGGTCTCCATGGAGATCGGTTCCTTGGCGATCTTCAGCACCTTGCGGATCTTGTCCTCTGGCATCTCCATGCGCTCGCCGAGCTCTTCCGGCGTCGGTTCGCGACCCATCTCCTGCAGCATCTGCCGGGAAATACGGTTGAGCTTGTTGATCGTCTCGATCATGTGCACCGGAATACGGATGGTGCGCGCCTGGTCGGCGATCGAGCGGGTGATCGCCTGGCGAATCCACCAGGTGGCATAGGTCGAGAACTTGTAGCCGCGACGGTATTCGAACTTGTCCACCGCCTTCATCAGGCCGATGTTGCCTTCCTGGATCAGGTCGAGGAACTGCAGGCCGCGGTTGGTGTACTTCTTGGCGATGGAAATCACCAGACGCAGGTTCGCCTCGACCATTTCCTTCTTGGCACGGCGGGCCTTGGCCTCGCCAATGGACATGCGGCGGTTGATTTCCTTGATCTCGGCGACGGTCAGGCCGGTCTCGTTCTCGAGGTCGATCAGTTTCTGCTGGCAGGCGACGATGGCAGCGTTCTTCTCACCCAGGGCGGCAGCCCACTTGGTGTTGCGCTTGGACAGGTCGCCGCTCCAGGTCTGGTCGGTTTCGTTGCTTGGGAACAGGCGCAGGAAGTCGGCACGTGGCATGCGCGCATCACGTACGCACAGCTGCATGATGGCCCGCTCCTGGGCGCGCAGACGCTCCAGGGCGCTGCGTACGCGCTCGACCAGGACGTCGAACTGCTTGGGCACCAGCTTGATCGGCATGAACAGCTCGGCCAGGGCCTGCAGGGCGGTGATCCCCTCATCGCTGCCGCGACCGTGCTTCTTCAGCGCCTTGACGGTGACGTCCAACTGGTCGGACACCGCGCCGAAACGCTGGCGAGCGACTTCCGGATCCGGGCCGCTTTCGCCTTCGTCCTCGCTGTCGTCAGCGTTTTCTTCGCTTTCTTCGTCCTCTTCTTCCTCTTCCTTGGCGGCCGCGGCCTTGGCGCCGAGCTGAGGGGTTTCCTCGGAAGGCGTGGCGATGCTGTCATCGGGGTCGATGTAGCCGCTGAGGACGTCGGACAGGCGGCCACCTTCGGTGGTGACGCGGTCGTATTCGCCGAGGATGTAGTCGACGGTACCCGGGAAGTGGGCGATGGCGCCCATCACTTCACGAATGCCTTCCTCGATGCGCTTGGCGATTTCGATCTCGCCTTCGCGGGTCAGCAGCTCGACGGTACCCATCTCACGCATGTACATGCGCACCGGGTCGGTCGTGCGGCCGATATCGGTTTCAACCGCCGCCAACGCGGCGGCGGCTTCTTCGGCTGCGGCTTCGTCGGTGTCGGCTTCCGCCAACAGCAGGGCATCCGCATCCGGAGCACTCTCGAATACGTTGATCCCCATGTCGTTGATCATGCGGATGATGTCTTCCACCTGTTCAGGATCTGAAATATCCTCAGGCAGGTGGTCGTTGACCTCCGCGTAAGTCAGGTAGCCCTGCTCACGACCGCGGGTGATCAACTCTTTGATACGAGACTGCTGTTGCGCTTTTCCGGACATAACACCCTATCCACTGAAGGTCTTGGCGGGCAAAAAACAAGCCGAGGATTATACCCGAGCATGGACCTCACGCGCCAGATGAGGTCGGGGTTTGTGCGGGAACATTGCGGCTCAGCAGTGCGAGCAGCTGAGATTTTTCCTCGGCGCTCAACTCACTTTGACGTGCTTTCCTGAGCAGATGTTCCAGGCTGCGCTCGCGTTGGCGGGCGGACAAGCTAGTTATAGTGTCGAAAAACTGTTGTTCAAGGTTGTCGGCATCGATCAACCATTCCTTTTCCGCCAGGGCGCGCAGCAGGCGGCCTTGTTCAGTGCCGTGCCAGCGTGCGATCAACTGCATTGAGCTTAGCCCAGGATTCTTCTGTGCGGCCTCGATCAGGGCCACCAGCAGTTGGCTGTAGAGATGCTCTTCGTCGGCGAAGTGGCTGGCGTCCTCGACCTTGCCGGCCAGCAAGGGGTGGTGCAGCAGGGTGCGCAAGGCCGACAGCGTCGGCGGCTCCACCGGGGCCGGCACGCGGGGTGGCGCTTCGCCGCGCTGGCCGTCGCGCTGCCAGGGCTTGCCGCCTTTCTTGTCCCAGGGCTTGCCGTCCCATTGCTTCTTGCCGCCGCCTTTGTTTTGCGTCCAAGGGCGCTGCTCCTGGTGGGCGGGGGCGTAGTCGGGCTGGTGCGTATCGCCATAGTCGGGCGTGTAGCTGGCCATGGCGTCGTAGTCGTAGCCAGGGTCGTAGTCCGGCGTGCTGGTCGCGGGCGCGCTCTGTGCCAGTTGTTCCACCTGCTGGGGGTCCAGTCCGGTGATTTCCTTCAGGCGATTGCGCATCAGCTGACGAAGGTTGGCGCCGGGGATCTTTTCGATCAACGGCGCGGCCAGGGTCGCCATGTGCGCCTTGCCTTCCAGCGAGCGTGGATCGGCCTCGTTGCCCAGTTGCTCGAAGAAATAGTCGGCCAGGGGCTGGGCGTGCTGATTGATGCGCGCCAGGAAAGCGTCGGTGCCCTCGGCGCGGACCAGGCTGTCCGGGTCTTCGCCTTCGGGCAGGAACAGGAAGCGCGCGCGGCGGCCGTCCTGCAGGCTCGCCAACGTGGACTCCAGGGCGCGCCAGGCGGCCTTGCGGCCGGCCTGGTCGCCGTCGAAGCAGAACAGCACGCTGGGGACTACGCGGAACAGGCGCTTGAGGTGCTCCTCGCTGGTGGCCGTGCCCAGGGTCGCCACCGCATTGCGCAGGCCCTGCTGGGCCAGGGCGATGACGTCCATGTAGCCCTCGACGACGATGATCTCGTCGAGGTTGCGGTTGTGCTTGCGCGCCTCGAACAGGCCGTAGAGCTCCTGGCCCTTGTGGAACACCGGGGTTTCCGGGGAGTTCAGGTACTTGGGCTTGTCGTCGCCCAGGACTCGTCCGCCGAAGGCGATGACCCGGCCACGGCTGTCGCGGATCGGGAACATCACCCGGTCGCGGAAGCGGTCGTAGCGCTTGCCGGTCTCGGCGTTCTCGATCAGCAGGCCTGCGTCGATCATGACCTTCTGCTGCAGGGTGTCGGCGCCCAGGTGCTTGAGCAGGTTGTCCCAGCCCGGCGGGGCGAAACCCAGGCCGAAATCGCGGGCGATCTCGCCGGACAGCCCGCGGCCCTTGAGGTAGCCCACCGCCGCCTTGCGGGTCGGGTGGCTGCGCAGGGCCTGGCGGTAGAACTCGGCGGCGGTTTCGAGCAGCGGGTAGAGCGGCGAGTCGGTGGGCTGGCGGGGTTTCTGCCCGCGCCGGCCCTCCTCCCGCGGGACTTCCATGCCTGCGGCCCTGGCCAGCTCTTCGACGGCCTGGGGGAAGTCCAGGTTGTCGTGGTCCATGATGAAGCCGAGCGCGTTGCCACCGGCGCCACAGCCGAAGCAGTAGTAGAACTGCTTGTCGGGGCTGACGGTGAAGGACGGGGTCTTTTCCTTATGGAACGGGCAGCAGGCAGAGAGGTTCTTGCCGGTCTTCTTCAGCTGGACGCGCGAGCTCACCACGTCGACAATGTCGGTGCGGTTGAGAAGGTCGTCGATGAAGCTCTGGGGAATCAGCCCGGCCATGGCAGTCTCGTCATCTGGCAACTGGCAAGTCTAATCGCTACGCGCGGGTTCGGGGCGAGTGGTGCTACTTGGAGGGTGCGAGGAAAAAATGTGCTCGTCAGCCACGGAGGGCTCGTCAGTCACGACGTGCACGACTGGCCATTGACCAGCTCTGACGTGTTCAGGCGGATTGCCCGCAAGCTGCTGCAAGGGGCACCTCAGGCTTGGCGCCAAAGGTTTGAAGCTACCGCTGCCATCAGCCCGGCACAAGGCCGGGCGGGGCAGAAGCTTTGCGTAGAACGCCTGTATCAGTACAGACGAACGGCGCGGCGCTGTTCGCGCTGGACCTTCTTGGCGTGACGCTTGACAGCGGCAGCGGCCTTGCGCTTGCGCTCGGCAGTCGGCTTCTCGTAAAACTCGCGGCTACGAACTTCAGCCAGTACACCGGCTTTTTCGCAGGAGCGCTTGAAACGACGCAGAGCTACGTCGAAGGGTTCGTTCTCTTTAACTTTGACGGCTGGCATCCAGGGCTACCTTCATTCATTACCGGGGTGGACGCGCTCCTGGCAAAACAAGGGTGTGCTGGAGAACGTCGGTTTTCAAGGGCTGCGGATGTTAACCCTTAGACGGCCGGAATGCAAAGCCTCTGATCGAAAACCGCTGGTCGGCATCGGGTACGGGGACTATCATGCGCGCCTTCGAATTCAGCCTCGACAAGGCACAGACCCATGCTAGTACTGGGATTGGAAACATCCTGCGACGAAACTGGCGTCGCATTATACGACAGCGAGCGCGGCCTGCTGGCCGATGCCCTGTTCAGCCAGATCGACCTGCACCGCATCTATGGCGGGGTGGTACCGGAGCTGGCGTCGCGTGACCACGTCAAGCGCATGCTGCCGCTGATCCGCCAGGTGCTGGGCGAAGCCGGCTGCGTCGCCACCGAGATCGATGCGATCGCCTATACCGCCGGCCCCGGCCTGGTGGGGGCCCTGCTGGTCGGTGCCTCGTGCGCCCAGGCACTGGCGTTCGCCTGGGACATTCCGGCGATCGGCGTGCACCACATGGAGGGCCACCTGCTGGCGCCCATGCTCGAAGAACAGCCCCCTGAGTTTCCGTTCGTCGCCCTGCTGGTCTCCGGTGGCCATACCCAGTTGGTGCGGGTCGATGGCGTCGGCCAGTACCAGTTGCTTGGCGAGAGCCTGGACGACGCGGCGGGTGAAGCCTTCGACAAGACCGCCAAGCTGATTGGCCTGAATTATCCCGGCGGGCCTGAAATCGCCCGCCTGGCCGAGCGCGGTGTACCCGGGCGCTTCGTCTTCCCCCGGCCGATGACCGATCGGCCTGGCCTGGAGTTCAGCTTCAGCGGCCTCAAGACGTTCGCCCTGAATACCTGGCAGCAATGCCGCGATGCCGGGGACGACAGCGAGCAGACCCGGTGCGACCTGTCCCTGGCATTCCAGCAGGCGGTGGTGGAGACTTTGACCATCAAGTGCAAGCGTGCCCTCAAGCAGACCGGGCTCAAGCGCCTGGTGATCGCCGGGGGGGTGAGCGCCAACAAGGCCCTGCGGGCCTCGCTGGAGGCCATGCTGTCCAGCATCAAGGGCAATGTGTATTACGCCCGGCCCCGGTTCTGCACCGACAACGGCGCCATGATCGCCTATGCCGGCTGCCAGCGCCTGCTCGCCGGGCAGCGCCAGGACCTGGCGATCAGCGTGCAGGCACGCTGGCCGATGGAGCAGCTACCGGCGGTATGAAGGTGAATGCCGTTCAGGCTGGCGATTCAGAAATGTCGTTCGCGCCCGGCGAACAGGTCGCGTAGATTGCTGCGGTGGCGCCAGACGATCAGCAGGGTGAGCGCGGCCATCGGCAGCAGTGCCTCGGGCTCGCGCCAGGCCAGCAATGGCAGGGTCAGCGGTGTGGCGATCAGCGCCGCCAGGGAGCTGGTGCGGGTGAGGTAGAAGGTCAGCAGCCAGGCGACGATGGCCAGCAGCGCGGCCGGCAGGTACAGGCCCATGAGCATGCCGGCGGCCGTCGCCACGCCTTTGCCACCCTGGAAGCGGAAGTACAGGGGGAACATATGGCCGACCACCGCACAGAGGCCGATCCAGGCCTGCTCCTGCAGGCCGAGCCCGAGCAGTTGGGCCAGCAGCACGGGCAACAGGCCCTTGCACAGGTCGCCCAGGAGGGTCAGGATCGCCAGCTTGCGGCCCGCCAGGCGCAGCATGTTGGTGGCGCCGGCGTTGCCCGAGCCACTGGAGCGCGGGTCGGGGCTGCCGCTGAGGCGGCTGAGGACGATGGCGAAGGACAGAGAGCCAAGCAGGTAGGCGAGCAGCGCCAATAACCAAAACATGCTAACTATTCCGGGCGGGGATGCCCTGATTCTAACGGCGCCAGTCGCCCTTGTCGTGCTGTGGAGAGAAGTGCTTGGACAGAGTGTTCATCGAAGGCCTGGAAGTCGATACCGTCATCGGTGCCTATGACTGGGAGCGGGATATTCGCCAGTGCCTGCGCCTGGACCTGAGTTTCGCCTGGGACAACCGTCCGGCCGCCGCCGGTGACGATCTGCGCCTGGCGCTGGATTACGCCAGCGTTTCGGCGCGTGTCCAGGCGTTCGCCGAGCAGGCCCGCTTCGAATTGGTCGAAACCTTTGCCGAGCGCCTGGTGGCGGAGCTGATGGAGACGTTCGGCATTCCCTGGATGCGTCTGAAACTGACCAAACCGGGCGCCGTACCAGCGGCCCGTGGCGGCGTTGGCGTGGAGATCGAGCGCGGATGTCTCTGAGCACGGTATACCTGGGGCTGGGCAGCAACATCGAGCGCGAGGCGCACCTGTGCGCCGGGCTCGACGCCCTGGCCGGCTTTCTGCGCGACATGCGTTGTTCGCCGGTGTTCGAGAGCCAGGCGGTGGGCATCAAGAGCGGGCCTTTCTTCAACCTGGTGGTGACCGGGCAGACCGATCTGCCGCTGCTCGAGCTGGATCGCCGGCTGAAGTTCATCGAGGCGGACAATGGCCGTTATGCCCCTGAGCGCAAGGGGTTGCCGCTGGACATCGATGTGCTGATGTTCGATGACTTGCTGGGCACCTTCAATGGCCTGGTGCTGCCGCGGGCGGAAATCCTGAAGAATGCGTTCGTGCTCTGGCCCTTGTCGTTGCTGGCGCCGGAGCTGGTGCATCCGGGCGTGGGCAAGCGCATGGCGCAACTGTGGCAGGAGGCGGATATCGAGCAGGTGCTGGCGCCGGTGTCGTTCGAGTGGCGTGGGTTGCAGCTGACCCGGATGTGAGGCGGGAGAGCCTCGGTGCTGGTCAGTCAAGGCATTGAGCGGCCCAATGCAGGCTGGCATCGAGGCACGTCCCACAAGGCGTGCAGGGCCCTGTGGCAGCGGGCTTGCCCGTGCATGGGCAAGCATGAGTGCCTAGGGTTTCTACGCTTCGTATTGTCGTTTGTAGGCTTCCAGCGCCTTCAGTCGCTCTCCCTTGAGCGCCTCGCCCAGCGCTTGCCCGGTCAGGCCTCGCTCCACCAGGCACTTCACATCGACCTCCTTGGCCACCGCCGCGGCGCCACGCAGGTAACCGGCCTGTGGATAATCCCCGCTTTCCAGCCCCAGGCGTGCACCTGCATCCATCTCGCAGGCCGCGATGAAGTCCTCGAAGCGTTGCGGGCGGCGGTATACGTCGAACGTGTGCAGCAGTTCCAACAGCGCCCCAGCGGGTAATTCAAGGGCTCGTTGGAAAGAGGTGTGGCACTTGCCAACCAACTGCGCCAGTTCCTGGCATTCCCGGGGGGCCTTGAAGCGCTGATTCATCGCTTCGATCTGCGCCAGGCCCAGAGCGTGCAACAGGCAAGCCCAGCGTACATTCAGCGGTTGCCGGTGCCGAGCGGCCTGTTGCAGGACCGCGAGGGTATGGCTGCCGCTGTCGAGCCCGGTTGGTTGTTCGAACAGCGCATCGACCTCGGGCATCAGTTCCGCCAGGGCGTCACACGCACGCAATACCTGGATGAACACCTGTGGCTGGTCTTCCATCAGCGCTCGCTCGATTTCCTTCCAGCTACGCTCGGCGGTCAGCGCCTGCAGCTCGCCCGAGGCGCTGATCTGGCGCATCAGCTCGAGGGTTTCCTCGGCCACGCGAAAACCCAGCGAGGCATAGCGCGCGGCAAAGCGGGCCACCCGCAGAACGCGCAAGGGATCTTCGGCGAACGCCGGGGAAACGTGGCGTAATATGCGCCGTTCCAGGTCTTCCTTGCCATGGTAGGGGTCGCACAGCGTGCCCTGCTCGTCCTCGGCCATGGCGTTGATGGTCAGGTCGCGGCGGATCAGGTCCTCTTCGAGAGTCACCTCGGGGCTGGCATGGAAGGTGAATCCGCCATAGCCACGTCCGCTCTTGCGTTCGGTGCGCGCCAGGGCGTACTCCTCGCCGGTCCTGGGATGGATGAATACCGGGAAATCAGCACCGACCGGGCGAAAGCCCTGGGCCTGCATCTGTTCGACCGTGGCGCCGACCACCAGCCAGTCGATATCGCTGACCGGGCGCCCGAGCAAGCGGTCGCGCACCGCGCCACCGACTTTGTAGATCTGCATGAGAAACCTCCATTACTGCCCACAGGATACCCTGTCGACAGCAATGGAGGTGCGCCTGCTAGAGGTGATGCACCACGGCCAGGTCCATGCGGCCGTATTCGCTCGCTTCGCCTTGTTCGCCACGCGGCGGCATGTGGTGGGTCTTCATCACCTGGTCGCCCTGAACGGTTTCCAGGTGGATGTCGAAGCCCCAGAGGCGATGCAGGTGCTTGAGCACTTCCTCGGTGGAGTCGCCCAGCGGCTTGCGGTTGTGCTGTTGATGGCGCAGGGTCAGGGAGCGGTCGCCGCGACGGTCGATGCTCCAGATCTGCACGTTGGGCTCGCGGTTGCCCAGGTTGTACTGGGCGGCCAGTTGTTCGCGGATCAGCCGGTAGCCGGCCTCGTCGTGGATCGCTGGGACCAGCAGGTCGTCGCGTTGGTCGTCGTCGAGGATGCTGAACAGCTTGAGGTCGCGGATCACCTTGGGTGACAGGTATTGCAGGATGAAGCTCTCGTCCTTGAAGCTGCTCATGGCGAACTTGAGGGTAGAAAGCCAATCGCTGCCAGCAATGTCGGGGAACCAGCGGCGATCTTCCTCGGTGGGGTTCTCGCACATGCGACGGATGTCGGTGTACATGGCAAAACCCAGGGCATAAGGGTTGATACCGCTGTAGTAGGGGCTGTCGAAGCCTGGCTGGAACACCACGCTGGTGTGTGACTGCAGGAACTCCATGATGAACCCGTCGGTCACCAGCCCTTCGTCGTACAGGTCGTTCATCAGGGTGTAGTGCCAGAACGTGGCCCAGCCTTCGTTCATCACCTGGGTCTGGCGCTGTGGGTAGAAGTACTGGGCGATCTTGCGCACGATGCGCACCACTTCACGTTGCCAGGGTTCGAGCAGCGGGGCGTGCTTTTCGATGAAGTAGAGGATGTTTTCCTGTGGTTCGGCGGGGAAGCGTACGTCATCCCGTTCGCCGCCCTTTTCCGCACCCTTGGGAATGGTGCGCCACAGGTCATTGATCTGCCGTTGCAGGTGTTCCTCACGCTCTTTCTGCCGACGGCGCTCTTCCTCGGCCGAGATCGGGTAGGGGCGCTTGTAGCGGTCGACCCCGTAGTTCATCAGGGCATGGCAGGAGTCGATCAGGTCCTCGACGGCATCGATGCCGTGGCGCTCCTCGCATTGGGCGATGTACTGCTTGGCGAAGACCAGGTAATCGATGATCGAGCTGGCGTCGGTCCAGGTGCGGAACAGGTAGTTGCCCTTGAAGAAACTGTTGTGGCCATAGCAGGCATGGGCGATCACCAGCGCCTGCATGCACATGGTGTTCTCTTCCATGAGGTAGGCGATGCAGGGGTCGGAGTTGATCACGATCTCGTACGCCAGGCCCATCTGGCCGCGGCTATAGGACTTTTCCGTGCTGAGGAACTGCTTGCCATAGGACCAATGGTGATAACCGAGGGGCATGCCGACGGAGGCATAGGCGTCCATCATCTGCTCGGCGGTGATCACCTCGATCTGGTTGGGGTAGGTGTCCAGGGCGTAACGCTCGGCCAGGCGGCTGATTTCCCGGTCGTAGGCCTGGATCAACTCGAACGTCCACTCCGAGCCGGTGGAAATGGGTTGGCGTCTCTGTGCTCTGGCGGTCATGTGGCTAACCTGCGCTGGAAGAGTTCACGGAAGACCGGGTAGATGTCGCCGGCCGATACCAACTGCTGCTGGGCGAACGTGTCGGGATAGGCCTCGCCGATGCGCTCGTATTCGTACCATAGCGCCTGATGCTCGCGAGGGGTGATCTCGACATAAGTGTAGTACTGCACATGCGGCATGATCTGATTGGCGAGGATGTCGCGGCAGATCGGCGAGTCATCGTTCCAGTTATCGCCGTCCGAGGCCTGGGCGGCATAGATGTTCCATTCATTGGCCGGGTAGCGGTCGGCCATGATTTCCTGCATCAGCTTGAGCGCGCTGGAAACGATGGTGCCGCCGGTCTCCCGGGAGTAGAAGAATTCTTCCTCGTCGACCTCGCGGGCGCTGGTGTGGTGGCGGATGAATACCACCTCGATGCGATCGTAGTTTCGCTTGAGGAACAGGTAGAGCAGGATGAAGAAGCGCTTGGCGATGTCCTTGGTGGCCTGGGTCATGGAGCCGGAGACGTCCATCAGGCAGAACATCACCGCCTTGGAGCTGGGGTTGGGCTGCTTGACCAGCAGGTTGTACTTGAGGTCGAAGGTGTCGAGAAAGGGCAGGCGGTTGATGCGCGCCTTGAGGCGTTCGATTTCCGCTTCGGTTGCCTGGATATCGGTGAAGTTGTCGGGCTCCTCGACCTTCAGGCGAGCCAGCTCGGCCTGGGCCTCGCGCAACAGGGCGCGGCTGCTGCCGGTCAGGGCGATGCGCCGGGCATGGGCCGAGCGCAGGGTGCGCACGATGTTGATGCGCGACGGGTTGCCTTCGTTGGCGATGCCTGCGCGCACGGTCTTGAAGGTGTCGGCGCCGGTCAGGTGGCGCTTGACCAGGTTGGGCAGCTCCAGGTCCTCGAACATGAACTCGAGGAATTCCTCCTGGGTGATCTGGAAGACGAAGTCGTCCATGCCTTCGCCGGAGTTGCCGGCCTTGCCACGCCCGCCGCCACCTCCGCCACCCTGGGGGCGCGGGATGTGTTCGCCGGCGGTGAATTCCTTGTTGCCCGGGTGGACGATGGTCTGCTTGCCGCCACGACCATGGTGCAGCACCGGCTCGTCGATATCCCGCGCCGGGATGCTGATCTGCTCGCCATGCTCCATGTCCATGATGGAACGGCGGCTTACGGCCTCTTCGACGGCTTTCTTGATGTGCTCACGGTAACGCCGCAGGAAACGCTGGCGGTTGACCGTGCTCTTGTTCTTGCCGTTCAGGCGTCGGTCGATTACGTAGCTCATGGGCCCTCCGGTAGCTGGAAGCAGCTGCGAGCTTCAAGCGACAAGCTGCAAGACAAAGCAGCCCCCGCTGCCGCAAGCTGTCGCGCCTGTAGCAGGTTCGGCGCTGGACAGCTTGCAGCCCGCGGCTTGTAGCTTGCCGCTTTATTGCGATTTCCTGACCCGCAGATACCATTCCGACAGCAGGCGTACCTGTTTGTCGGTGTAGCCACGCTCCACCATCCGGGTGACGAAGTCGTTGTGTTTCTGTTGGTCCTCCTTGCTGGCCTTGGCGTTGAAGCTGATGACCGGCAGCAGGTCCTCGGTGTTGGAGAACATTTTCTTCTCGATCACCACCCGCAGCTTCTCATAGCTCAGCCAGCTCGGGTTCTTGCCATTGTTGTTGGCACGGGCACGCAGCACGAAGTTGACGATCTCGTTGCGGAAATCCTTCGGGTTGCTGATGCCGGCTGGTTTCTCGATCTTCTCCAGCTCCTCGTTGAGGGCGATGCGGTTGAGGATCTCGCCGGTTTCCGGGTCGCGGTATTCCTGGTCCTGGATCCAGAAGTCGGCGTACAGCACGTAGCGGTCGAAGATGTTCTGGCCGTATTCGCTGTAGGACTCCAGGTAGGCGGTCTGGATCTCCTTGCCGATGAACTCGATGTAGCGCGGTGCCAGGTATTCCTTGAGATAGCGCAGGTAGCGCTCACGCACTTCGGCAGGGAACTGCTCCTGTTCGATCTGCTGTTCCAGCACGTAGAGCAAGTGCACCGGGTTGGCTGCCACTTCGTGGGGGTCGAAGTTGAAGACCTTGGAGAGGATCTTGAAGGCGAAACGGGTCGACAGGCCGTTCATGCCTTCGTCGACGCCCGCGGCATCGCGGTATTCCTGGATCGACTTGGCCTTCGGATCGGTGTCCTTGAGGTTCTCGCCGTCGTACACGCGCATCTTCGAGTAGATGTTGGAGTTCTCCGGCTCCTTGAGGCGCGACAGCACGGTGAACTGGGCGAGCATCTTGAGGGTGTCCGGTGCGCAGTGGGCCTTGGCCAGCGAGCTGTTGACCAGCAGTTTGTCGTAGATCTTGACCTCGTCGCTGACGCGCAGGCAGTACGGCACCTTGACGATGTAGATCCGGTCGATGAATGCCTCGTTGTTCTTGTTGTTCCGGAAGGTGTGCCACTCCGACTCGTTGGAGTGGGCCAGCAGGATCCCGGAGTAGGGGATCGCGCCCAGGCCTTCGGTGCTGTTGTAGTTGCCCTCTTGCGTGGCGGTCAGCAGCGGGTGCAGGACCTTGATCGGCGCCTTGAACATCTCGACGAATTCCATCAGGCCCTGGTTGGCCCGGCACAGGGCGCCCGAATAGCTGTAGGCGTCGGCGTCGTTCTGCGGGAATTCCTCGAGCTTGCGGATATCCACCTTGCCCACCAGCGCGGAGATGTCCTGGTTGTTCTCGTCGCCTGGTTCGGTCTTGGCGATGGCGATCTGGTTAAGGATGGAAGGGTAGAGCTTGACCACCCGGAACTTGGAGATGTCGCCGCCGAACTCCTGCAGGCGCTTGGTGGCCCAAGGCGACATGATGGTATTCAGGTAGCGCCGTGGGATGCCGAACTCTTCCTCGAGAATGGCGCCGTCTTCGGCCGCATTGAACAGGCCCAGGGGGGATTCGAACACCGGCGAGCCCTTGATGGCATAGAAGGGCACCTTTTCCATCAGTTGCTTGAGCTTCTCGGCCAGGGACGATTTACCGCCACCCACCGGGCCCAGCAGGTACAGGATCTGTTTCTTCTCCTCCAGGCCCTGTGCGGCGTGGCGGAAGTAGGACACGATCTGGTCGATGCACTCTTCCATGCCATGGAAGTCGGCAAAGGCCGGATAGCGACGGATCACCTTGTTGGAGAAGATTCTCGACAGCCTGGAGTTCGTTGAGGTATCGACCAGCTCCGGTTCGCCGATGGCCAGCAACAGCCGTTCGGCCGCCGAAGCGTAGGCGCTGCGATCCTCTTTGCACAGCTCGAGGTACTCCTGCAGCGAGAGTTCTTCCTGGCGGGTTGACTCGAAACGTTGTTGGAAGTGGCTAAAAATGCTCATGACGTCACCTCGCTCGATACGTGGAGCCGACGCCGGATCAGTCAGCTGATGCTGGCATGCAACCGGGCTGGCCGATTGCTGTATACCCCCCAGAACACCCGTAGAAACGCTACCGATGACCCGCACGCCGGTGTACCGGCTCTCCCCTTTTTTGGATGGCCTGGGCTTAAGGATAGTTGGTTATACGCAAGGTCAAGGGCACGAGGTCGAGAAGATGCCCACGACCGTTCGTCAGCTGATGCCCGAGCCCGCATGGGGCGCGGGCTGCAGGAAAAATAAAAAAATTATTCGGCAGTGCCCTGGGCCGTTTCGGCCGGGTAGGTGCTGCGCCACAGCTCGAAGCCGCCATCGAGGCTGTAGACATCGGAGAAGCCCTGGCCGACCAGATAGGCGGCGGCGCTCTGGCTGGAATTGCCGTGGTAGCAGACCACCAGGGTCGGTGCATCGAGGTCGGCATTGCGAATGAACTCGGCGACCGAATGGTTATCCAGATGTGTGGCGCCGGCGATGTGCCCGGCGGCGAAAGACTGCGGGTCGCGGATGTCGACGACCACCGCACCTTGCTCACGCAGGGCCTGGGCCTGCTCGGGAGGGATGCGCTTGAATTCGCTCATGGGACGGTTTCCTTCAGGACTGGTCATTGATTCTAGCCGGTTGTGCCGGCGGGCGCGGGGTGCCGTCGTCGGCGCAGTCGCAGCGGTGGAATTCGCCGCTGTCGACGTTGTACAGGGTCATCGCGCCGCCCCACACGCAGCCGGTGTCCAGGCCGATGACGTCGGGCACGTCGACACGCCCCTCGAGGGCGGCCCAATGGCCGAAGATGATCTTCACGTGGCGTGAACGGCGATCCTTGTGGGCGAACCAGGGCTTGTAGCCCTTGGGCGCGCTGCCTGGGCCTTCCTTGCTCTTGAGGTCGAGCTTGCCTTCGGCGGTGCAGAAGCGCATGCGGGTGAAGTAGTTGGTGATGACCCGCAGGCGTTCTATGCCGGTCAGGCTCTTGCTCCACTTGTTCGGCTCGTTGCCGTACATGCCATCCAGGTACAGTTTCAGGCGGCTGTCGTCGCGCAGGACTTCCTCCACCTCGGCGGCCAGCTCCAGCGCCTTGCCCAAGGTCCACTGGGGCGGGATGCCGGCATGAACCATGGCGATGCCTCGGGGCTCGTCGTAGTGCAGCAGTTTCTGCCGGCGCAGCCAGTCGAACAATTGGTCGGCGTCCGGTGCCTCGATGATTTCGCGCAGGGTATCGCTTTTCTTCAGGCGTTCGACGTTGTGCCAGGCGGCCAGCAGGTGCAGGTCATGGTTGCCGAGCACGCAGACCAGCGAATCGCGGATGCCATAGAGAAAGCGCAAGGTTTCCAGCGACTCGGGGCCACGGTTGACCAGGTCGCCGACCAGCCAGAGACGATCGACCGTTGGGTCGAAGCGTACCCGTTCGAGCAGGCACTTCAGTGGCTGCAGGCAGCCTTGCAGGTCGCCGACCGCATACACCGCCATCAGTGCAAGGCTCCCGGTACGGCCAGGCGGAAGGGGGCGATGAGGGCATCGAAGTGCTGACCGTCCTCGGCGAGCATCTGGTAGCTGCCCTGCATGGTGCCGACGCGGGTGGTGATCACCGCGCCGCTGCTGTAGGTGTGGCTCTGGCCCGGCTCGATGAGTGGCTGCTGGCCGACCACGCCGGCGCCGCGTACTTCCTCGACCTCGCCGTCGCCGTTGGTGATCAGCCAATGGCGTGACATCAATCGGGCCTTGACCGAGCCGTTGTTCTGCACCGTGATGGTGTAGGCGAAGGCGAAACGGTCGTTGTCGGGGTCGGATTGTTCTGTGAGATAGCGGGTGACGACGCTGACGTCGATCTGGTAGCGGGGGTCGGACATGCAAAGGCCTTGGACGAACGGACGCAAATACGGCAATGGGTGCAGTCTAGGCCATTGGCGGGGGTGTAGGCCAGTTGTGCGGGCGGTCGGTGACTGCCGGGGCCCATTTGCAGGCAAGCCCGCTCTCACAGGTGGCAGCGGTGTTGACGCGTCATGTGCCGTGCAGGGCACCTGTGGGGCTTGCCGGCGATGGGCTGCAACGCAGCCCCATGATTACAAGGCGCTGCCCTGCTGCTCTGCCAGCTGGTCAGCCAGGCGCACGAAGGCGGCCAGGTCGAGTTGCTCCGGTCGCAGGCTGCCATCGACGCCCGCCGCTTCGATGGCCTGGCTGTCGAGCAGCCCCTTGAGGGTATTGCGCAGCGTCTTGCGGCGCTGGTTGAAGGCTTCGCGGACGATACGCTCGAGCAGGCGCGGGTCCTTGGCAGGATGGGGCAGGGTCTCGTGGGGGACCAGGCGCACGATGGCCGAATCCACCTTCGGCGGCGGGTTGAAGGCGCCCGGGCCGACATTGAACAGGTGCTCGACCCGGCAGTGGTACTGCACCATGATCGACAGGCGGCCCCAGTCTCCACCGCCGGGGCCCGCAGCCAGGCGCTCGACCACTTCCTTCTGCAGCATGAAATGCATGTCGCGGATCAGCTCGGCATGCTCCAGCAAGTGGAAGATCAGCGGCGTGGAGATGTTGTAGGGCAGGTTGCCCACGACCTTGAGGCTGCGTGGCGGCACGCCCAACTGGTTGAAGTCGAACTTCAGGGCGTCGCCCTGGTGCAGGCGGAAGTTGGGGTTGCCTGCGAACTTGTGCTGGAGGATCGGCACCAAGTCCTTGTCCAGCTCCACGACGTCCAGCTGTGCGCCGCTGCCCAGCAGGCCCTCGGTGAGGGCGCCCTGGCCTGGGCCGATCTCCAGCAGGTGCTCGCCGGCCTTGGCGTTGATCGCCCGCAGGATGCGGTCGATGATCCCGGCGTCATGCAGGAAGTTCTGGCCGAAGCGCTTGCGCGCCCGGTGTTGGTATTGCTCGTTCATGGTCGGTTCTCGGCCATCTGGTAGGCGGTTTCCAGGGCGACGCGCAGGCTGCCGGTGTCGACCTTGCCGGTGCCGGCCAGGTCCAGGGCGGTGCCGTGATCGACCGACGTGCGGATGATCGGCAGGCCCAGGGTTACGTTGACGGCGGCGCCGAAGCCTTTGTACTTGAGTACGGGCAGGCCCTGGTCGTGGTACATCGCCAGCACTGCGTCGCAGTGCTCCAGGTATTTGGGGGTGAACAGGGTATCGGCCGGCAGCGGGCCGCGCAGGTCCATGCCTTCGTTGCGCAGGCGCTGCAGTGTGGGCTCGATGATGTCGATTTCTTCGCGGCCCAGATGGCCGCCCTCACCGGCATGCGGGTTGAGGCCGCAGACCAGGATGCGCGGATTGGCGATGCCGAACTTGTCGCGCAGGTCGGCATGCAGGATGCGCGTGACACGCTCCAGGCGCTCGGCGCTGATGGCGTCGGCGATCTCGCGCAGGGGCAGGTGGGTGGTCACCAGGGCCACGCGCAAGCCGTGGGTGGCGAGCATCATCACCACCTGGGCGGTGTGGGTCAGGTCGGCAAGGAATTCGGTGTGGCCGGAGAAGGCGATGCCGCTTTCGTTGATCACGCCCTTGTGCACGGGGGCGGTGATCATGCCGGCGAAATGCCCGTCCAGGCAGCCTTGGCCGGCCCGGGTCAGGGTTTCCAGGACGAAGGCAGCGTTGGCCTTGTCCAGTTGCCCCGGCACCACCTTTGCGGCCAGCGGCGTATCCCAGACGTACAGGCTGCCGGCGGGAGCCGGCTGGTCGGGCCAGGCGTCTACCGAGACGGGCAGCAGGTTGACGGCCAGCCCCAGTTGAGTGGCCCGCTCGGCGAGCAGGTCACGGCTGGTGATGGCGATCAGGGGGTGGGGCTGGGCCTCGGCGGCGAGCAGCAGGCACAGGTCGGGACCTATGCCGGCCGGCTCGCCGGGCGTGACGGCGAAGCGCAGGGGCTTCACTGGGCGGCCTGGTCGGCGCCAGGCAGCTTGATTTCAACGTAGGCTTCGTCGCGGATCTGGCGCAGCCAGGTCTGCAGCTCTTCGTCGTACTTGCGGTTGCGCAGGACGTTCATGGCCTGCTGCTCGCGGGCCTGTTCGGTGCTGTCGGTGGCGCGGCGGCCCAGTACTTCGAGCACATGCCAGCCGTATTGGCTGCGGAACGGACGGGACACCTCGCCCTGGGGGGCGCTGGTCATCACTTCGCGGAACTCCGGCACCAGGCTGTTGGGGTCGACCCAGTTGAGGTCGCCGCCGTTGAGCGCCGAACCCGGGTCTTCCGAGAAGCTCTTCGCCAGCTCGGCGAAGTCTTCGCCGTTCCTGATGCGCTCGTACAGGCGTTCGGCCAGCTGTTGGGTAGCCGCTTCGCTACGGATCTCACTGGGCTTGATCAGGATGTGACGGACATGCACCTCGTCACGCAGGACGTTGCCACCGCCACGCTTCTCCTCGAGCTTGAGGATGATGAAGCCGTTGGGGATGCGGATCGGCTGGGTGATGTCACCCACGGCCATGCTGCTGAGCAGGCCGGCGAAGTCTGGCGGCAACTGGCCGGCCTTGCGCCAGCCCATCTCGCCGCCTTCCAGGGCGTTCTCGCTGGCCGAGCGGGCGATGGCCATCTGGCCGAAGTCGGCACCCTGCTTGAGCTGCTGGTAGACCTCGCCAGCCTGCTGGGCAGCCGCCTGGATGGCGCTGGAATTGGCGCTTTCCGGGGTGGGGATGAGGATGTTGGCCAGGCGGTATTCCTCGGACAGCTGCATCTTGCCCAGGTCGGAGTTGAGGAAGTTCTTCACTTCCTGCTCCGAGACCTGGATGCGCTCGGCCACGCGGCGCTGGCGCACGCGGCTGATGATCATCTCGCGCTTGACCTGGTCGCGGGCGTCGTCGAACGACAGGCCGTCCTGGGCCAGGGCGGCGCGGAACTGCTCCAGAGTCATGCCGTTGCGCTGGGCAATGGTGGCGATGGCCTGGTTGAGTTCCTCGTCGGTGATGCGGATGCCCGAGCGCTCGCCGATCTGCAGTTGCAGGTTCTCGACGATCAGGCGCTCCAGGACCTGCTGCTCCAGGGCTCCGGGCGGTGGCGTGCCACCGCCGCGCTTGGCGATGGTCTGCTGCACTTCACGGATACGCTGGTCCAGCTGGCTCTGCATGACTACGTCGTTGTCGACGATAGCCACGACCCGGTCCAGGGGTTGCACCGCGGCATGCACCGCGCCACTCAGCAATACAGCGCCCAGCATCAGCGGGCGCAGTCGATCAATAAGCTTGCTCTTCACGTGTACGGTAACCTTGAATGCCTTCGTCGAGGAACGACTCGACCTTGTTGCCCACTACGCCACCGAGGCCCTTGAGCACGATTTGCAGGAAGACGCCGTGGTCGCCTTTTTCATTCTGCGGAACGGCCTGGCTGAAGTCGTCGTAGTCGAGCCAGTAGCGGTTGATCAAGCGCAGTTTCCAGCAGCAGTTGTCGTACTCGAAGCCACCCATGGCTTCCAGGGTACGGTTGCGGTTGTAATCGTGCTGCCAGCGACCGATCACGCTCCACTGCGGCACGATTGGCCAGATGACCGAGAAGTCGTGTTGCTCGATCTTGTAGTAGTCCTTGATGTAGTTCGGGCTGCCTGGAGTGCCGTAATCGTCGCCGCCCACCTGCCAACGTCCGGTCAGCGAGTCGTAGCGGACCAGGTCGTTGCGGTAGCGGTAGCCCAGGTTGACGATCTTGTTCGGATTGTCCTCAGGCTGGTAGTGGAACATGGCGCTGCCCGAGCGAGGGCTGCGGCTGTCCGGGTCCCAGTTGTAGTCGGAGTTGAAGCGCCAGTCGCGGTTGAAGGCGTACTGGTACTCCAGGGCGTAAGGTGACACGTCCGATTGCGAGTCGTCGCGGGTACGCCAGTCGATGCCTGGCATCTGTACCTTGCGGTCCTTGAAGTAAAGCGCCTGGCCGATGCTGATGCGTTGACGTTCGAAACCGTTTTCCTCGATCCAACGACTGGTCACGCCCAGCGACAGTTTGTTCTCGTCGCCGATGCGGTCGGAACCACTGAAGCGGTTGTCGCGGAACAGTGAGGAGTAGCTGAAGTAGCTCTCGCTGGTGTCGAAGACCGGGATGTCCTTCTGGTCCTCATACGGTACATAGAGATAGAACAGCCGGGGCTCCAGGGTTTGGCGATAGTTCTTGCCGAACCATTGAGTGTTGCGGTCGAAATACAGGCCACTGTCGACGCTGAAGACTGGAACGCTGCGGTTCTGGTTACTGGAGAAATCACCGCGCAGGTCAAGTTGTGCAGGGTCTCTGACTGCAAGCGTTGCAATGTCACTTTTGCCTTTGCTGTCCAGATCCAGGTCGTAGTGAGTGTATACGTACTTAAGCTTCGGCTTGATGAAGCCGTAGCTGGCCTCCATGGGCAGGCTGATTGCCGGGGCCACGTTCAGGCGGGTGCCGTTGGCACGTGCTAGGCCGAAGACGTTTTCATCCAGTCGCCGTCCTGCTGCGCCGGCGGAAAAGTCCGGGTTGCCATCCTCGTCGCGGACGAAGTCGTCCTTCAGGTCACGATCGAAGCGAACTGCTTCGGTCTGATAGCTGAAGTCGAACCCGCCCGGATGATAAGGCAGCATGCCATTGAAGGTAATCTGCGGCAGTTTGTCGTACGGCGTGATGCGGGAAATGGTCGCCATCTCGTAGGCATGCACGTTCAGCCGTGCGGTATAACTGTCGCCACGGTAGGTCAGGGCACCCTGCTGGTCGACGACATCCTTACTCTCGACACCAATCTGATCCGACTCCAGATCCTGGAAGTAGAACGGATCGCTGATGTCGGTGTAGTCCACCTCGGTCATCAACCGCGAATCCAGGCCGCCCTTGTGCTGCCAGTTGACCATCCAGCGCTGGTCCTTGTAGTCGGTCTGGTCCTTGCGGTCATCGTCCTGGTCGTTCAGGTACGCGCCGCCGAACTGGCCTTCGCTGGACTTGGTCAGGTAGCGGAACTCGCCTTCCATCAGCAGGCCACGCTTGGTCATGTAGCGTGGGTACAACGTGGCGTCGTAGTTCGGCGCCAGGTTGAAGTAGTACGGTGTGACCAGCATGAAGCCGGTGTCGCTGCTGGTGCTGAACGACGGTGGCAGGAAGCCGGACTGGCGACGGTCGTCGATCGGGAAATAGATGTACGGTGTATAGAACACCGGGAAATCCTTGACCCGCAGGGTGACGTTGGTCGCGGTACCGAAGCCGGTGGCCGGGTTCAGGGTGATGTTGTTGCCCTTGAGCTGCCAGGCGTTGCTGTTCGGCTCACAGGTGGTGTAGGTGCCGTCCTTGAGGCGAATGATGGCATTCTCGCCACGCTTGGCGTACAGGGCATTACCGCGGATGCGCGATTTGTGCATCACGTACTCGGCGTTGTCGACCTGGGCTTCGCCGGTGTCCAGCTGGATTTCTGCCTGGTCGCCAACGACCAGCGAGCCGTTGTCGCGCAGCTTGACGTTACCCTTGAGCTCGCCCCGGTTTTCGGCCTGGTACAGGTTGGCCTCGTCGGCCTCGACCTGCATGCTGCCCTGGCGCATGACCACGTCGCCGGCGAGCGTGGCGATCTGCTGTTCCTGCTGGTAGCGGGACACCTTGGCGTTCAGGTAGGTCGGCGACTCGTCCTTGGGCGTGGTGTCGTTCATGCCCGGGCGTTCCGGCTCGATGTACGCACCGGCGCAGTACGGGCCGGTCTCGGCCAACTGGGCAGGGGTGAGCTTCTCGCGCGGGACCCAGTCCAGGTGGCTATAGTCTTCGCTGCGCGACTTCAGGCCACGGCCCTTGCTCTCGGTGACCAGGACCGGCTTGGGTTCGGCGCTGGCCTCGGCGACCTGCGCCTCGGTACCCTCGCTGCTGGAGCTGGGGGCGGCGCCTTCGTGCACCGGACGCGGTGGCAGGTTGCTGGCAGCGGTCTTGGGCTTGCAGTCCCAGCCACCGGAGGCGGACACTTGGCAGTCGAACTGCTCGGCTGCCACCACATAGGGGGTGGCCAGAGGTTGCAGGGCCAGCAAGCCGCCAGTCACCAGCAGCGGGAACTTTCTACGAAACGCGGGGGATTTCAATGCCATCTTATTAGTCCGGGCTTCCTTCGTGCCATCTGCCCGCGTGTGGGGCCGCACGCCTCTCGATGGTCTGGAAAAGATGCTGGATAATAAAGCATGACCCGCTTGACGGCTAGGGCCGTCGGAGACCCTTGTAATGCCCGATCACGATGTACGCCTGCAGCAACTGACCGCCTGGCTCGATGAGCAGCTCCACCCTCTTTTCCATGACAACGCCTGGGGCGAAGTGCCCGAAGGCACCTTGACCGCTGCCAGTAGCGATGCGAGTTTCCGTCGCTATTTCCGCTGGCAGGGCGGCGATCATAGCTTCGTGATCATGGACGCGCCTCCACCTCAGGAGAACTGCCGCCCCTTCGTCGATATCGACCACCTGCTGGCCAGCGCCGGTGTGCACGTGCCGATCATCCATGCCCAGGACCTGGAGCGTGGCTTCCTGCTGCTGGGGGATCTTGGCCGCCAGACCTACCTGGATATCATCGACGCCGACAACGCCAATGCACTGTTCGCCGATGCCATCGACGCCTTGCTGGCATTCCAGCGCCTGCCGATGACAGCACCGCTGCCGAGCTACGATGTTGCCTTGCTGCGTCGCGAACTGGAGCTGTTCCCGCAGTGGTACGTCGGCCATGCCCTGGGCCTGGCGCTTTCCGAGGCCCAGCAGGCGGCCTGGGAGCGGGTCAGCCAACTGCTGATCGACAGCGCCCTGGCCCAGCCCAAGGTGTTGGTGCACCGCGACTATATGCCGCGCAACCTGATGCGCAGCGAGCCCAACCCAGGCGTGCTGGACTTCCAGGACGCGGTCTACGGCCCGGTGACCTATGACATCACCTGCCTGTTCAAGGATGCCTTCGTCAGTTGGCCCCAAACCCGTGTCGAGGGCTGGCTGCGCGACTACTGGCAGAAGGCGCGCGAGGCGGGTATCCCGGTGCAGGACGACTTCGAGGCATTCCACTGCGCCAGCGATCTGATGGGCGTGCAGCGCCACCTCAAGGTGATCGGCATCTTCGCCCGTATCTGCCACCGTGATGGCAAGCCCCGCTACCTTGCCGACGTGCCACGCTTCTTCGCCTACATCGTAGAGGTCATCGGTCGTCGGCCCGAGCTGGCCGAGTTGGGCCAACTGATCGCTGAGCTGCAGACCGGGGCGCGCCCATGAAGGCGATGATCCTGGCGGCGGGCAAGGGCGAGCGCATGCGCCCCCTGACCCTGCACACCCCCAAGCCACTGGTGCCTGTCGCTGGCCAGCCCTTGATCGAGTACCACCTGCGCGCACTGGCCAGGGCAGGTTTCACCGAGGTGGTGATCAACCATGCCTGGCTCGGCCAGCAGATCGAGGACCACCTGGGCGATGGTTCACGCTTCGGCCTGAGCATCCGTTATTCGCCCGAGGGCGAGCCGCTCGAGACCGGTGGCGGGATCTTCAAGGCGCTGCCGTTGCTGGGCACGGCGCCGTTCCTGCTGGTCAATGGCGATATCTGGACCGACTACGACTTCACCCGCCTGCGCACTCCGCTGGAGGGGCTCGCGCACCTGGTGCTGGTGGACAACCCCGGGCATCACGGGCGCGGTGACTTCCGCCTGGAAGGCGAGCGAGTCCTCGACGGTGACGAGGCCGCCGATACCCTGACGTTCAGCGGCATCTCGGTGCTCGCCCCGGCACTGTTCGAAGGCTGCCAGCCCGGTGCCTTCAAGCTGGCGCCACTGCTGCGCAAGGCCATCGGCGAGGGGCGGGTGAGCGGCGAGCACTACCGTGGCCGCTGGGTCGATGTCGGGACCCTGGAGCGCCTGGCCGAGGCCGAGCGCCTGATCGTCGGGTGCGACTGACATGTGGTGGCCGAGCACGGTGATAGGCGCCGGCGCCGGCTTTGCCCTGGCCAGCATCCCAGGTGCCCTGCTGGGTGCCCTGCTAGGCCAGGCCATGGACCGTCGCCTGCGCCTGCAGGGCTGGGAGGATGTGCGAGAGCGCCTGGGCGGGCGCCCGGCGCTGCGGGACGAAGAACTGCTGTTCGTGTTGCTCGGGCGCTTGGCCAAGAGCGATGGCCGGGTTGGCGAAGGGCATATCCAGCAGGCGCGTCAAGAGATGGCGCGCCTGCACATGGCCGAGCCTGCGCGGCTCCGGGCGATTGCCGCCTTCAACCGTGGCAAGTCGGGCAAGGATTCTCTGGCGCGTCACCTGCAACGGATCAGCCAGCAGCCCCATGCCGCGGAAGGGACGGTGCGCGCCTGTTGGCGGATGGTCTGGGCCGACGGCAAGGCAGGCCTGCGCGAGCGTGAGCTGTTGCTGGAGTGGGGGCGGGCGATGGGCCTGACGCGACCCCAGGTGCAGGCCCTGTCCCTTGAATACGAACCCCGTAGGGGCGCACCGGAAGGTGGCGCGATGACCTATGCGGCGGCCTTGCGCCTGCTTGGCGTCGAGGTCGACACCGATGTCGACGCGGTGAAGCAGGCCTACCGCCGTCTGCTCAGCCGGCATCACCCGGACAAGCTGGTCGGTAGTGGCGCGAGCGAAGCGCGGGTGCGTGAGGCGACCGAGCGTACTCGTGAGTTGCACCAAGCCTATGCCCTGGTGCGCAAGCGGCGGGGGTTTTGAGCAGCTGCAAGCTTTAGCGGCAAGCTGCAAGATGAGCCGGGTAGATAGCTCCACTCCATACGACTGAAAAGCCGCAAGTAGGCGCCTTTACACAGGACCTGCTTGCGGCTTATTGACGGGACAAGCGCCATGAGCCTGCTGGTCGACTCGAAACGGCAATCACTCCTGCGGCATCAACCACCCTCGAACCCGGCGGAACAGTTGCTCTTGCTCCGCCGCCGCGTTACCCGGCATGGCGATCAGCGACAGTTGCCGGTACTGGCTGTCCTTCTGCCGCTTGCTGGCCTGCAGGCGCAGCTCGGCGGCCTGGCGGTCGCGGGGGCGCGTGGCGTAGTAGAGGTCGGCGGTGGGCAGCTTGAGGGTCGGCGCCAGGCTCTGCAGGTCGTGCTCCACCCGTGCTGGCGTCTGCGCCGCGATCATCACCAGCTTCTGTACCTGGGGCGGTTGCCGCTCACCCAGGTAGCGCGCTGCCCAGTAGGCGCCGCTGCCATGGCCGAGCAGGACGATGCTGCGAGGGTTGTGCCGCTGGGCATAGGCCAGCGCTGCGTCGAGGCGGGCGAAGATGCGCTCGGCATCGGCTTGGTCGCCTTGCTCTCCGGCTTCACTGGCGTCAGTGCCTTGTGCACTGTCGGCCTCGGCAGCGGTGGCTTGGGCGACGTTGGCGTTGGCGTCGGCCGGGGTGTCCTGGGCTGGCGCGGTCTCGCCCTGGTTGTCTGTCGGCTCTGCTTCCGGCGTGCGCTCGGCGCGTGCCTGCGGGCTGTCGACGACCAGGTCGGGAAGGCTGACGCTCAGGCTATGCCAGCCGACATCGGGAAACTTGTGGCGCAGCGGGCCGACCACCTTGGGCCAGTCAGCATTTTCTCCCGCACCCGGGACGATGATTACCGCCCCCTTCGGGTCACTGTCGTTGGCCGGTTTCCACAAGGCCAGGAAGCTCTCGCCGCCGGCCTGCAAGGTCTGCTGTTCGGCTTTGGGCACCAGGCGCTCGAGCGCCTGGGCGTCTTCTTCGCTGCGTTCGGCCAGGGGCGGGCGTGGCGCGGGGGCGGTTGCTGTCTTGGCGGCAGCTTGTGGTTGCTCGGCCTCGGCGGCCTGTGCGCCGAGCGGTAGGATCGAAGCCAGGCAGAACAGGGCCAGCGTCGTGCGATAAAGTGTGAACATGAATCAACCCAAGGCCAGAATGATACCGGCAGCCTAATAGTATTTGTCCGTGACGACCAAGCAGATGGCCGCCCTTGCCAAGACGAGCGTATAGATGAAGCGAGTGCGTCGCCTGTTGGTTATCGGCTGTTTGTGGCTGCCCTTGATCGCCTTGGCCAGGCCTGAGCCTGCGCCGTCGGTAGTGCTGGAGCCGGCCCAGCAGCAATGGCTGGACAACCACCGCAGCCTGCGGGTCGGTGTGGTGCTGCAGGCGCCCTATGCCCAGTTCGATCGCCGCCTGCAGCAGTTGTATGGCGCTAACGTCGAGTTGGTGAACTGGCTGGCGAGGGCGCTCCGGCTGGACCTCACCTGGCGCAACTTCAGCGACCAGGCGGCCCTCGAGCATGCCTTGCAGGCCGGCGAGATCGATTTCGCGCCAGGGCTGATGCAAACGCCGGCCAGCCTGCGCCTGTGGCTGTTCAGCGACCCCTACATGCGCATACCACAGCTGGTGGTCGGTGCCCGCACCGGCGCGGTGGCGGTCGAGTTGGAGAAACTGGGTGCCAATGACCGGGTCGCGGTGCGCATGCCCAGTGCCCTGGCCGATTACCTGCGAAGCAACTATGGCAACCTGAACCTGCAAGGCGTTCCCGATGAGCGCGAGGCCTTGCAGCTGGTGTTGGGTGCGCAGGCAAGCTACGCAGTGCTCGACGAAGCCCAGCTCAGCCGGCTGTCCCGGGAGGGGGAGTTCGGTGACCTGGCGGTGGTCGGCGACATTGGCCTGCCACAGTTGCTGCGGGTCGGCTCGCGGCGCGACTGGCCCTTGCTGGCCGATGTCCTGGAGCGCGGCCTGCAGGCGATGCCGGCCAAGGAGTTGGAGCAGCTGCACCAGCGCTGGCTGCAACCCAAGTACCCGCGCCTGAGCGAGACCACTGGTTTTTGGCAGAACCTCGCCCTGCTGTTCGGTCTGTTGTTGCTCTGTGCCATGGCCACGCTGGTCTGGCAGCGCCGCCAGCAGCGTCAGCTGGAGCGCAACCTGCTGGCGGCACGGGAAAACCTGGCCGAACGGCAGATGCGCGAAGAGGCGCTGCGCCTGAGCCAGTTCTCCATCGACCAGAGCACCGTGGGTATCCTCTGGGTCAACTGGGATAGCCATATCCGCTACGCCAACCATGCCGCCGAACGCATGCTCGGCTGTGGCGAGGGCGAGCTGCTGGAGCGGCCGCTGATCGACTTCGAGCCGGCCTTGCACATGGACCGCTGGCTGGAGCTGTGGAGGCGCGTGCGCACCGGCGAGGGTGGCGTCGAACAGTTCGAGACCCATTGCCTGCGTGCCGATGGCAACCTGCTGCCGGTGGACCTGTCGCTGAGTTTCCTGCGCTTTCGTGATGCCGAATACCTGGTGGTGTTCATCACCGATGTCACCGAGCGCCGCCGCGCCCTGGCTGCTCTGCGCGAGAGCGAGGCGCGGCTCAAGGGGATCGCCGGCAACGTGCCGGGGCTGGTGTTCCGCCTGGAGCGCGACCCCGCCGAGGGCGACCTGGAGTTCCCCTACATCAGCGAAGGCAGCGAGGCGTTGGTCGGCTACGCGCCCGCCGACATCCAGCACCCCGACATGGGGTTGCGCAATCTGGTCCACCCGCAGGACCGCGTCGACTACCATCGCGTCCAGGACTTGGCCCTGGCCAGCGACCAGGACTGGTCCTGGCAAGGGCGCATCCTCACGCGCCAGGGCGAGGAGCGCTGGGCCGACATCAAGGCCAGTACCCGACGCCTGCCCGATGGCCGAGTGGTGTGGGATGGCATTGTCTGGGACATTACCCAGAGCAAGCGGGTCGAGCATGCGCTGGCGCGCTCGCAGGAACAGTTGCGCGAGCTGTCGGCGCACCTGGAAAGCGTGCGCGAGGAAGAGAAGGCGCGTATCGCCCGGGAGGTGCATGACGAACTGGGGCAGATGCTCACGGTGCTCAAGCTCGAAGTCTCCATGTGCGAACTGGCCTACGCCGAACTCGACCCAGGCCTGAACGAACGCCTGGCCAGCATGAAACGCCTGATCGCCCAGTTGTTCCAGCTGGTGCGCGATGTGGCGAGCGCCTTGCGTCCGCCGATTCTCGATGCGGGCATTGCCTCGGCCGTCGAATGGCAGGCCCGGCGTTTCGAGGCACGCACGCAGATCCCCTGCCTGGTACAGGTGCCGGAGAATCTGCCACCATTGAGCGATGCCAAGGCCACCGGGCTGTTTCGCATCCTGCAGGAGGCGCTGACCAACGTCATGCGCCATGCCCAGGCGCATACCGTGCAGATCGAGCTGGCGCGCGAAAACGGCTCGCTGCGGATGACCGTCATCGATGATGGCGTGGGGTTTCGCACCGACCAGTCCCGGCCGGCGTCGTTCGGCCTGGTGGGCGTACGCGAGCGGGTGCTGATGCTGGGCGGCAGCATGACCCTGGACAGCGAGCCGGGCGAGGGCAGCAGCCTGAGCGTGGCCATACCATTGGATTAGGAGAGCGACCGTGATTCGAGTGCTGGTGGCCGAAGACCACACCATCGTCCGCGAGGGCATCAAGCAGTTGATCGGCCTGGCCAAGGACATGCAGGTGGTGGGGGAGGCCGGCAACGGTGAGCAATTGCTCGAGACCCTGCGCCATACGCCCTGCGAGGTGGTGTTGCTGGATATCTCCATGCCGGGGGTGAACGGCCTGGAGGCGATTGCGCGGATCCGGGCGCAGGGCAATCCGCCGGCAATCCTGGTGCTGTCGATGCACGACGAGGCGCAGATGGCCGCTCGTGCCCTGAAGGCTGGCGCCGCTGGCTACGCCACCAAGGACAGCGATCCTGCCCTGCTGCTGACGGCCATCCGCCGCGTGGCAGGCGGTGGGCGCTACATCGACCCGGCGCTGGCCGACCGCATGGTCTTCGAGGTCGGCCTGACCGAGACCCGCCCCCTGCATACCCTGCTCTCGGAGCGTGAGTTCTCGGTGTTCGAGCGCCTGGCCCAGGGCGCCAACGTCAACGACATCGCCCAGCAACTGGCGCTCTCCAGCAAGACCATCAGCACCCACAAGGCGCGCCTGATGCAGAAGCTCAAGGTCAACTCACTGGCGGAACTGGTGAAGTACGCCATGGAGCACAAGCTGGTGTGAGTGTCCCGTTTGCGACATGGGGTGAGCCCGGGGGGCTCCCGGCCTGTGCGAGCAAGCCCGGCCTTCGATTGGGGCTGGGCTGCGGCGCAGAGCACCTTCGGTTGGCGCAAGCCCTATGGGGGCGGGCCGCTGGAATGTCTGAAACCGTCACGCTTGTAGGGCAATCCCTACAGCAAATCTTCCATCCGGATGATGGCATTCTCTCAGCACCCCCGATTTCCGGGGGCTTGCCGCTTCTCTAGTCTTGGCTCACGCAGTCATTCCAAGAAGAAGGTGCAGGCATGAGCGAGGTGAATTCGAACGCTGCCGGTGGCGAGACGCTGGTAGCTTTCCGGGGTGTGCAGAAGAGCTACGACGGCGAATCGCTGATCGTCAAGGACCTCAACCTGGACATCCGCAAGGGCGAGTTCCTCACCTTGCTCGGCCCGTCCGGCTCGGGCAAGACCACCAGCCTGATGATGCTGGCCGGCTTCGAGACCCCCACCGCCGGCGAGATCCAGCTGGCCGGGCGTTCGATCAACAACGTGCCGCCGCACAAACGCGACATCGGCATGGTGTTCCAGAACTACGCGCTGTTCCCGCACATGACCGTGGAAGAGAACCTGGCCTTCCCCTTGAGCGTGCGCAACCTGAGCAAGACCGACATCAGCGAGCGGGTCAAGCGGGTACTGGCCATGGTCCAGCTCGATGCCTTCGCCAAGCGCTACCCGGGCCAGCTCTCCGGTGGCCAGCAGCAGCGGGTGGCCCTGGCCCGCGCCCTGGTGTTCGAGCCGCAGCTGGTGCTGATGGACGAGCCGCTCGGCGCGCTCGACAAGCAGTTGCGCGAGCACATGCAGATGGAGATCAAGCACATCCACCAGCGCCTGGGCGTGACCGTGGTCTATGTGACCCACGACCAGGGCGAGGCGCTGACCATGTCCGACCGGGTGGCGGTGTTCCACCAGGGCGAGATCCAGCAGATCGCCGACCCGCGCACCCTCTATGAAGAGCCGCGCAACACCTTCGTCGCCAACTTCATCGGCGAGAACAACCGCCTCAACGGCACCTTGCTGTCGCACGATGGCGACCGCTGTCAGGTGCAGCTGCCCCGCGGCGAGCGGGTCGAGGCGCTGGCGGTGAACGTGGGGGCGGCGGGCGAGCCGGTGACCCTGTCGATCCGCCCGGAGCGGGTGCGCCTCAACGGCCACAGCGAGCGCTGCGTCAACCGTTTCTCCGGCCGGGTGGCCGAGTTCATCTACCTGGGCGACCACGTGCGGGTGCGCCTGGAAGTCTGCGGCAAGGCCGACTTCTTCGTGAAGCAGCCGATTGCCGAGCTCGACCCGGCCCTGGCCGTGGGCGATGTGGTACCGCTTGGCTGGGAGGTGGAGCACGCCCGCGCGCTCGATCCGATTGCCGAAGCCCACTGATGGTTTGCTTCACCAACCCTGTACTGTGGAGAGAATAATAATGCGCAAGCAGTTGAAACTGACCGCCCTGGCCCTTGGCCTGTTCGCCGCCGGCCAGGCCCTGGCCGCCGACCTGACCGTGGTGTCTTTCGGCGGTGCGAACAAGGCCGCCCAGGTCAAGGCGTTCTACGAGCCATGGGAGAAGGCGGGCAAGGGCAAGATCATCGCCGGTGAGTACAACGGCGAAATGGCCAAGGTCAAGGCCATGGTCGACACCAAGAGCGTGTCCTGGAACCTGGTGGAGGTGGAGTCGCCAGAGCTGGCCCGTGGTTGCGACGAGGGCATGTTCGAGGAGCTCGACCCAGCCCTGTTCGGCGATGAGGCCGACTACGTGCCTGGCGCCATCCAACCCTGTGGCGTGGGCTTCTTCGTCTGGTCCACCGTGCTGGCCTACAACGCCGACAAGCTCAAGACCGCGCCCACCAGCTGGGCGGATTTCTGGGACACCAAGCAGTTCCCGGGCAAGCGCGGCCTGCGCAAGGGGGCCAAGTACACCCTGGAGTTCGCCCTGATGGCCGACGGTGTGGCGCCGAAGGATGTGTACAAGGTGCTGGCCACCAAGGAAGGCCAGGACCGTGCCTTCAAGAAGCTCGACGAGATCAAGCCGAGCATCCAGTGGTGGGAGGCCGGTGCCCAGCCGCCCCAGTACCTGGCCTCGGGTGACGTGGTCATGAGCTCGGCCTACAACGGCCGCATCGCCGCGGTGCAGAAGGAGAGCAACCTCAAGGTGGTGTGGAACGGCGGTATCTACGACTTCGACGCCTGGGCCATTCCGAGGGGCGCCAAGGATACCGACGAAGCGAAGAAGTTCATCGCCTTCAGCGTGCAGCCCGAGCAGCAGAAGATCTACTCCGAGAACATCGCCTATGGCCCGGCCAACGCCAAGGCGGTCAGCCTGCTCTCGGACGAGGTGAAGAAGGACATGCCGACCACGCCTGAGAACATCGCCAACCAGGTGCAGATCGACGTGGCCTTCTGGGCCGACAACAGCGAGCAGCTGGAACAACGCTTCAACGCTTGGGCGGCGAGGAAGTAAGCCGCACCGAAGGAGCGCCGGGGAACGGCCCGGCGCTCCTCGTTCCCCAGATTTTTCGGAGTTCGCCATGGCCATTGCAGTGCCCCTGAACGAAGGCGCAGGTAAAAGCCTCAAGCAGCGTCTCAAGCATGCCGAACGGGTCAACCGCTGGAAAGCGCAGGCGTTGATCGCGCCGCTGGCGCTGTTCCTGTTGCTGGTGTTCCTGGTGCCGATCGCGGCACTGCTGTACAAGAGCGTCGGCAACCCGGAGGTGGTCGCCGGCCTGCCACGTACCGTCGAGGCCGTGTCGCAGTGGGACGGCAAGGGCCTGCCGGGCGAAGAAGTGTACAAGGCGCTCAGTCAGGACCTGGCCGAATCGCGTCGCAACCAGACCTTGGGCGACCTTTCCAAGCGCCTGAACATGGAACTGGCCGGCTACCGCAGCCTGCTGGCCAAGACCGCCAGGGCGCTGCCGTTCAAGACTGAGCCGAGCGCCTACAAGGATGCCTTGCAGACGCTCGACGAGCGTTGGGGCGATCCGGCCTATTGGCAGGCGATCCGCCGCAACACCAGCACGGTCACGCCGTTCTACCTGCTGGCCGCACTGGACCACCGCATCGACGACCTGGGCGAGCTGGCCAAGGCCACGCCCGACCAGGCGATCTACCTGGACATCTTCGCCCGCACCCTGTGGATGGGCGTGGTGATCACCGTGATCTGCCTGCTGCTGGCCTATCCGCTGGCCTACCTGCTGGCCAACCTGCCGACCCGGCAGAGCAACCTGCTGATGATCCTGGTGCTGCTGCCGTTCTGGACCTCGATCCTGGTGCGGGTGGCGGCCTGGATCGTGCTGTTGCAGTCGGGCGGCCTGATCAACAGTGCGCTGATGGCGGTGGGCATCATCGATGAGCCGCTGGAGTTGGTGTTCAACCGCACCGGCGTGTACATCTCGATGGTCCATATCCTCCTGCCGTTCATGATCTTGCCGCTGTACAGCGTGATGAAGGGCATCTCGCCCAGCTACATGCGCGCGGCGATCTCCCTGGGTTGCCATCCGTTCGCCAGTTTCTGGCGGGTGTACTTCCCGCAGACCTATGCCGGTGTCGGCGCCGGTTGCCTGCTGGTGTTCATCATCTCCATCGGCTACTACATCACCCCGGCGCTGCTCGGCAGCCCCAACGACCAGATGGTCAGCTACTTCGTCGCCTTCTACACCAACACCAGCATCAACTGGGGCATGGCCACCGCGCTGGGCGGGTTGCTGCTGCTGGCCACCGTGTTGCTGTACCTGATCTATAGCTGGCTGGTCGGCGCCAGCCGCCTGCGCCTGAGCTGAGGAGCCTTGCCATGCTGAGCCCTTACATGTCGCCCGTGGAGCGGGTCTGGTTCTACAGCCTGCGAATCCTCTGCGGCCTGATCCTGCTGTTCCTGGTATTGCCGGTGCTGGTGATCGTGCCGTTGTCGTTCAACAGCGGCAGTTTCCTGGTCTACCCGCTGCAGGGTTTTTCGCTGCAGTGGTACGAGGACTTCTTTTCGTCCGCTGAATGGATGCGTTCGTTGAAGAACAGCATCATCGTCGCCCCGGCGGCCACCGTGCTGGCCATGGTGTTCGGCACCCTGGCCGCCATCGGCCTGACCCGCAGCGACTTTCCTGGCAAGTCGCTGGTGATGGCCTTGGTGATTTCGCCGATGGTGGTGCCAGTGGTGATCATCGGCGTGGCCAGCTATCTGTTCTTCGCCCCGCTGGGCCTGGGCAACAGCTTCATCTCGCTGATCCTGGTGCATGCGGTACTGGGCGTGCCGTTCGTCATCATCACCGTGTCGGCGACCTTGCAGGGCTTCAACTACAACCTGGTGCGAGCGGCGGCCAGCCTGGGAGCCTCGCCGCTGCTGGCCTTCCGCCGGGTGACCTTGCCGCTGATCGCGCCCGGGGTGATCTCCGGGGCGTTGTTCGCCTTCGCCACGTCGTTCGACGAGGTGGTGGTGACCCTGTTCCTCGCCGGGCCCGAGCAGGCGACGTTGCCACGACAGATGTTCAGCGGCATCCGCGAGAACCTGAGCCCGACCATTGCCGCGGCGGCGACGTTGCTGATCGCCTTTTCGGTGGTTCTGCTGCTGACCCTGGAGTGGTTGCGCGGGCGGAGCGAGAAGATGCGAACCCAGCAGCCGACCTGATTGGCAGGTTGTGCCGGCCCTTTCAAGGGGTATTTGGGGCTGCAAGGCAGCCCCAAAGATGACAAAGCGCTGCCAACCGAATGATTTTGTGTCGCCATCGGCACCGCTTGACGCCAATCAGCCCCGATTCGCTCGCCTGGGTTACAATGCGCGCCACCGTGATTCTGCCAACAGGTGCGCCATGCAGCCCTACGCTATTGCCCCCTCCATCCTCTCCGCCGATTTCGCCCGCCTGGGCGAGGACGTCGACAAGGTGCTCGCCGCTGGCGCCGATATCGTCCACTTCGATGTGATGGACAACCACTACGTACCCAACCTGACCATCGGCCCGATGGTCTGCAGCGCCCTGCGCAAGTATGGCGTGACCGCGCCGATCGACGTGCACCTGATGGTCAGCCCGGTCGACCGCATCATCGGCGACTTCATCGAAGCCGGCGCCACCTACATCACGTTCCATCCGGAAGCCTCCCAGCACATCGACCGCTCCCTGCAACTGATCCGCGACGGTGGCTGCAAGGCTGGCCTGGTGTTCAACCCGGCCACCGGCCTGGACGTGCTGAAGTACGTGATGGACAAGGTCGACATGGTCCTGCTGATGAGCGTCAACCCAGGCTTCGGTGGCCAGAAGTTCATCCCTGGCACCCTCGACAAGCTGCGCGAGGCGCGCGCCTTGATCGATGCCAGCGGCCGTGACATCCGCCTGGAGATCGATGGCGGCGTCAACGTCGGCAATATCCGCGAGATCGCGGCCGCAGGTGCCGACACCTTCGTGGCGGGCTCGGCGATCTTCAATGCGCCGGATTACCAGGACGTCATCGCCAGCATGCGCGCCGAACTGGCCCAGGCCCACCCATGAGCGGCTTCGAGCAGCTGTTCCCAGGGACGCTGCCCAGGCTGGTGATGTTCGATCTGGATGGCACCCTGATCGATTCGGTCCCCGACCTGGCTGCCGCCGTGGATCGCATGCTGCTCCAGATGGGGCGCCCGCCCGCTGGCCTGGAGGCCGTGCGCCAATGGGTCGGCAATGGTGCCCAGGTCCTCGTGCGCCGCGCCCTGGCCGGCGGCCTGGATCACGCAGGCGTCGACGATGCACTGGCCGAGCAGGGCCTGGCCCTGTTCATGGAGGCCTACGCCGAAAGCCACGACCTGACGGTGATCTACCCCGGGGTGCGCGACACCCTGCGCTGGCTGCGCAAGCAAGGCGTGGAGATGGCGCTGATCACCAACAAGCCTGAGCGTTTCGTCGGCCCGCTGCTCGATCAGATGAAGATCGGTCGTTACTTCCGCTGGATCATTGGCGGCGACACCCTGGCGCAGAAGAAGCCTGACCCGGCGGCCTTGCTGTTCGTCATGAAGATGGCCGGCGTCGCCCCCGCCGAGTCGCTGTTCGTCGGCGATTCGCGCAGCGATGTGCTGGCGGCCAGGGCGGCGGGTGTGCAATGCGTCGGCCTGACCTATGGCTACAACCATGGGCGGCCCATCGATGAGGAATCCCCCAGCCTGGTCATCGACGACCTGCGCGCCCTGCTGCCCGGTTGCTTAGTCCCGGCCACTGGGATAACGTTGGCGGACCTTCAAGCCTCACAAGACAGAGAGTCCACCGTGGCGGTTACCGGCAAATTCTGGATGAAAGTCATCAAGGCCCTGGCCCGTTGGCGCTGGCGCGCCTGACTTCCGCCCGCCGGCGCCTGCCGGCCCGTCCGCTTGCCCGACCCCATTGCTGCTTGCCACGAGGCTACCCATGACCCGCGAAGAATTCCTGCGCCTGGCCGCTGCCGGCTACAACCGCATTCCCCTGGCCTGTGAAACCCTGGCCGACTTCGACACGCCGCTGTCGATCTACCTGAAGCTCGCCGACCAACCCAACTCCTACCTGCTCGAGTCCGTACAGGGCGGCGAGAAGTGGGGGCGCTACTCGATGATCGGCTTGCCCTCGCGCACTGTGCTGCGGGTACATGGCTACCACGTGAGCATCTTGCAGGACGGCGAAGAAGTGGAAAGCCATGACGTCGAGGACCCGCTGGCGTTCGTCGAGACCTTCAAGGATCGCTACAAGGTCGCCGACATTCCGGGTTTGCCGCGCTTCAATGGCGGCCTGGTCGGCTACTTCGGCTATGACTGCGTCCGTTATGTGGAAAAGCGCCTGGGCGCCTGCCCGAACCCGGATCCGCTGGGTGTGCCGGACATCCTGTTGATGGTCTCCGATGCCGTGGTGGTGTTCGACAACTTGGCGGGCAAGATGCACGCGATCGTGCTGGTCGACCCGGCCCAGGAGCAGGCCTACGAAGAAGGGCAGGCACGGCTCGAGGGCCTGCTGGACACGCTGCGCCAGCCGATCACCCCGCGCCGCGGCCTGGATCTGAGCGGCCCGCTCGCCGCCGAGCCGGAATTCCGCTCCAGCTACACCCGCGAGGACTACGAGAACGCGGTGGCCCGCATCAAGGAGTACATCCTGGCCGGGGATTGCATGCAGGTGGTGCCGTCCCAGCGCATGTCCATCGACTTCAAGGCCGCGCCCATCGACCTGTACCGGGCGCTGCGCTGCTTCAACCCGACGCCGTACATGTACTTCTTCAACTTCGGCGATTTCCATGTGGTCGGCAGTTCGCCCGAGGTGCTGGTGCGGGTCGAAGACAACCTGGTGACCGTGCGCCCGATCGCCGGCACCCGCCCGCGTGGCGTCACCGAGGAGGCCGACCGGGCACTGGAGGACGACCTGCTGTCCGACGAGAAGGAAATCGCCGAGCACCTGATGCTCATCGACCTGGGGCGCAACGACGTGGGCCGGGTGTCCTCGACGGGCAGCGTACGCCTGACCGAGAAGATGGTGATCGAGCGCTATTCCAACGTGATGCACATCGTCTCCAACGTCACCGGGCAGTTGCGCCAGGGCCTGACTGCCATGGATGCGCTGCGTGCCATCCTGCCGGCTGGCACCCTGTCGGGGGCGCCGAAGATCCGCGCGATGGAGATCATCGACGAGCTGGAGCCGGTCAAGCGCGGTGTCTATGGGGGGGCGGTGGGCTACTTCGCCTGGAACGGCAACATGGACACGGCCATTGCCATCCGTACTGCGGTGATCAAGGATGGCGAGCTGCATGTCCAGGCCGGTGGCGGTATCGTCGCCGACTCGGTGCCGGCGCTGGAGTGGGAAGAGACCATCAACAAGCGCCGCGCCATGTTCCGTGCGGTGGGCCTGGCGGAGCAGACGCCCAAGGCCTGATGGCTGGCATGAAGAAACGGCGCCCCTGGTGGGCGCCGTTTTTGTATCGGTTGGGGACGCAAAGCGACCCCAGGGGCTTCAAAAGTCCAGGCTCAGGGCCAGGCTCACTCCCTGCTGGGTCAGCTCATCGCTCTTGCGCCAGTTGTAGTTGCCACGCACGTGCAGCCCCGGCGTCAGTTCATGGGTAAGCCCCAGGCTGGCACGGGTCAGGTTGCTGTGAGGGGTATAGCCGGTGAGTGTGAAATCATTGGCTGGCAGGGTGGTCAGGCGCATCGTCAGGTCCTGGCGATCATCCTCGAACTCATGCTCGCGGGCGACCTCGGCGAACAGCCGGGTGCCCGGGGCGAATTGATAGCTGCCCTGCAGCCCCACTCCCAGGCGTCGCGAGGTACGGTCCTGATCGTCGAAGCCCAGCGCAGTGGAGCGCCCGCTCTTCTCGTCATAGCCATCCACCTTGACCCGGGCATAGTCGGCGCTGACGAATGGTGACAACTGCCAGTCGCTGCCCTCTGTCGCTAGGTTGTAACCCAGGCGACCCGACAGTGCCCAGGTTTCGCCGTCCGTGTCGCCTTTCTCGCTGCGCTCGCCCACGCCCAGGGCGAAGGTGCGCTCGAGGTCGTGGTAATCCAGGTGCCCCGCGGTCAAGGCGGCGTCCGCCCACCAGCGCTGCTGGCGGAACTGGGCGAACAGCGTGGCCAGGTAACTGTCGAGCTTGTAGTCCGAGTCCTGTTCGCCGGCCTCCAGTTTCTGCCGATAGACGCCTGCGGCCAGGCCGATGCGCCAGGCCTCGTCGAGCCGGTAGCTGCCGCCGAGGGTCAGGTTGTAGCCCCGCCCGTCGCCACTGGCGGCGCTGCGCTGGTCGTCGAAGTCCAGGTCCTGGGCGCCAGTGGCGAGAATGGTCTGCCATTGGCCGACGGCTTGCCAGGGTGTCTGCCACTGGTTGCGCAGTTCGTCCTGGTGGGCGCGCAGGCTGGCGTGGGCCATTTCTGGAAGCAAGGTCAGCTCCCAGGGAGCGGCGATGATCGAGTAGGCGTAGTCGGCGATCAGCCGCTGGCCGGCGATGGTCGGGTGCACCGAGTCGTTGAACAGCAGCCGGCTCGGGTCCGGTGTGGGGCCATTGATGCCGTAAACCGGGTTCTCCACGCAACTGCCGCCGCTGTAGCAGGTGCCGACCAGGTCCTGGTCGGCCGCAAGGCCGAACTGCGCCGGGCTGGCGAGGGCCTCCTGGAGCAGGACGGGGATGTTCAGCGGGATGATCTCGGCGTCGACGCGGTCCAGTTGTTCCACCAAGGACTGGTTGAATACGCCGGACAACTGGGAGAGCGGGCCTTGCTGCGGTGTACCGCTGAAGTTCGGCGTCTGGCCCAGGTCGGGCAGTAGCCAGACCATGATGTAGCGGGCGCCGCCCTGCTGCAGCGCCTGGGCACTGGCCGCCAGGCGCGCGCCAGCGGCTGCGGCATCGGCGGGGCTGTTGACCAGGCCCTGGAGGAAATCGTTGCCACCACCGGTCAGGTAGTAGAGCGCGTTCGGGTCGGCGCCCAGGCCGCTGGCCAGGTAGCCGGGGCGCTCGCGCAGTACGGCGCCGGCCCCAGGGTTGCCCGGCGGAATGACCGTCCGCGAGGTATCGGTGATCGAATCGAGGATCTGCTGGGTGGTGTAGCCGCCGACCGCCCAGTTGTTGCCGTCGGGGCGGACAGCCAGCGAGGTGGACGGGTTGAGGTCGGCCGGTGCCACGCCCAGGCGGCCGCCGAGCAGCATCGGCGAGACGGGCGCATAGTTGCCGTCGGTGTCACGGTTGGTGAAGCGCATGGCGGCGGTGCCACCGGCCAGGTCGGGGAACTGGCCGGCATCGCTGAGGCTGTCACCGAAGACGATGAGCGTCGAGTAGGGCGAGGGCGCCGCCATGGCCTGGCTGCAGGCCAGGGCCAGCAGGCCGAGCAGGGAACGCAGGAAGGGCGGTTTGCGCATGTCTGAATATCCTTTTCGTTGTTTTTATGAGGACAAGCCGACTGACCTTAGCAAATCGCAGGTCATGCTTTCCAAGTCCATTCGTTTCCCGGTATTTACGGGCATATTGCACCTGCCGCCCCGGTAGGCTACTGTGCCGTGACGTATGAACGAGACCTACCCCGTGTTGATCGTCAGCAGACTCCTGATGCGCGTTATCAAGGCCCACGCCCGTTGGCGTTGGCGCGCCTGACTTTATCTCCTGCCGGCTTGCCCGGCCCGTCCCCGTTTGCCTTCCATTCGCTGCACCTGCCGCCCCTTGCGGGATCGTCCGCACCCGTGGCTGGCATGGGAAGGTTCGAATCCAAAGTCAGTATTCAAGAGGTTCGCTCCAGATGTTACTGATGATCGACAACTACGACTCCTTCACCTACAACGTCGTTCAATACCTCGGCGAGCTGGGTGCCGAGGTCAAGGTCATTCGCAACGACGAAATGACCATCGCCCAGATCGAAGCCCTCGAGCCGGAGCGCATCGTCGTCTCCCCGGGCCCTTGCACGCCGAGCGAGGCGGGCGTGTCCATCGAAGCCATCCTGCACTTTGCCGGCAAGTTGCCGATCCTGGGCGTGTGCCTGGGCCACCAGTCCATCGGCCAGGCCTTCGGCGGTGACGTGGTGCGGGCCCGCCAGGTGATGCATGGCAAGACCAGCCCGGTGCATCACCGCGACCTGGGCGTGTTCGCCGGCCTCAACAACCCGCTCACCGTGACCCGCTACCATTCCCTGGTGGTCAAGCGCGAAACCCTGCCGGATTGCCTGGAGGTCACCGCCTGGACCGCGCATGACGATGGTTCGGTCGACGAGATCATGGGCCTGCGCCACAAGGCCCTGAACATCGAAGGAGTGCAGTTCCACCCCGAGTCGATCCTCACCGAGCAAGGGCATGAGTTGTTCGCCAATTTCCTCAAGCAGACCGGCGGCCGCCGCTAAGGAACGAACATGGATATCAAGAGCGCGTTGAGCCGTATCGTCGGCCATCTGGACCTGTCCACCGAGGAAATGCGCGGCGTCATGCGCCAGATCATGACCGGCCAGTGCACGGAGGCGCAGATCGGTGCCTTCCTGATGGGCATGCGCATGAAGAGCGAGAGCATCGACGAGATCGTCGGCGCCGTGTCGGTGATGCGCGAGCTGGCCGACAAGGTCGAGCTGCAGAGCCTGGATGGTGTCGTCGACATCGTCGGCACCGGTGGTGATGGCGCCAACATCTTCAACGTGTCCACCGCCTCGGCCTTCGTTCTCGCCGCGGCCGGTTGCACCGTGGCCAAGCATGGCAACCGGGCGGTGTCCGGCAAGAGCGGCAGCGCCGACCTGCTGGAGGCCGCCGGCATCTACCTGAACCTGACTCCGGTGCAGGTCGCTCGCTGCATCGACAGCCTGGGGATCGGTTTCATGTTCGCCCAGACCCACCACAGCGCCATGAAGCACGCCGCCGGGCCTCGCCGCGAGCTGGGGCTGCGCACCCTGTTCAACATGCTCGGCCCGCTTACGAATCCGGCCGGTGTGAAACACCAGGTGGTCGGGGTCTTCACCCAGGCCCTGTGCCGCCCACTGGCTCAGGTGCTGCAGCGTCTGGGCAGCAAGCATGTGTTGGTGGTGCACTCGAAGGATGGCCTGGACGAGTTCAGTCTGGCCGCGCCGACCTTCGTCGCCGAGCTGAAGAATGACCAGATCAGCGAGTACTGGGTCGAGCCGGAAGACCTCGGCATGAAGAGCCAGAGCCTGCATGGTCTGGCGGTCGAGGGCCCGCAGGCCTCGCTGGAGCTGATCCGCGATGCCCTGGGCCGGCGCAAGACCGAGAACGGCCAGAAGGCTGCCGAGATGATCGTGCTCAACGCCGGTGCCGCGCTGTATGCCGCCGATCACGCGATGAGCCTCAAAGCAGGGGTGGAGCTGGCCCATGACGTGCTGCACACCGGCCTTGCCTGGGAGAAGTTGCAGGAGCTGGGTGCCTTCACCGCGGTATTCAAGCAGGAGAACGAAGCATGAGCGTACCGACGGTGCTGGAGAAAATCCTCGCCCGCAAGGTCGAGGAAGTGGCCGAGCGCAGTGCCCGGGTCAGCCTGGCCGAGCTGGAGCGCCTGGCCAAGGCAGCCGATGCCCCGCGTGGCTTTGCCAATGCGTTGATCGAGCAGGCCGGGCGCAAGCAGCCGGCGGTGATCGCCGAAATCAAGAAGGCCTCGCCGAGCAAGGGGGTGATCCGCGAACACTTCGTGCCAGCGGAGATCGCCGCCAGCTACGAGAAGGGTGGGGCGACCTGCCTGTCGGTACTGACCGATGTGGACTACTTCCAGGGCGGCGATGCCTACCTGCAGCAGGCCCGCGCGGCCTGTGCGCTGCCGGTGATCCGCAAGGACTTCCTGATCGACCCTTACCAGGTCGTCGAGGCCCGTGCCCTGGGCGCCGACTGCGTATTGCTGATCGTCGCCGCGCTGGATGACGTGCGCATGGCCGAGCTGGCTGCCACCGCCAAGGACGTCGGGCTCGACGTGCTGGTGGAGGTGCACGACGGCGATGAACTGGAGCGTGCCCTGCAGACCCTCGACACCCCGCTGGTCGGCGTCAACAACCGCAACCTGCACACCTTCGAGGTCAGCCTGGAAACCACTCTCGACCTGCTGCCGCGCATCCCGCGCGATCGTCTGGCCATCACCGAGAGCGGCATCCTCAACCGTGCCGACGTGGAACTGATGGAAATCAACGAGGTGTATTCCTTCCTGGTCGGCGAGGCGTTCATGCGCGCCGAGCAGCCGGGGCTGGAGCTGCAGCGTCTGTTCTTCCCCGAGCGGCCCGTGCACAACGTGGTCCAGCAACTGGACTGAGCGACCCTGAAGCCGGCACATGCCGGCTTCTTTGCATGGACAAGGTGGAAAACTGATGAGCGATCAACCTCTGGCCCTTACCGTCGAACAGGGCCTGCACGCCGAACAGGAGCTGCTGGCCGCAGTCTGCCGTGGCGAGCGCGAAGCTGGTGTGCTGTTCTGGCGCCCGACCGACCGCGCCCTGGTGATGCCACGGCGCATGAGCCGCCTGGAGAACTTCGAGGCTGCCTGCACGGAACTGGCGATCAGTGGCTGGCCGGTGTTGTTGCGCGAGACCGGCGGGGAGCCGGTGCCGCAGTCGCATGCCACGGTGAACGTGGCACTGGTCTATGTGGCGCCGCGTAGCGAAGGGGACCAGGGGCGCATCGAGAATGCCTACGAGCGCCTGTGCCTGCCCTTGTGCGATGTGCTGCGCGAATGGGGCGGTGTGGCATCGGTCGGCGAGATCGATGGCGCTTTCTGCGATGGCCGGTACAACGTCAATCTCGATGGCCGCAAACTGGTCGGCACGGCCCAGCGCTGGCGCCAGGGGCTGGGCGGCAAACGCCCGGTGGTGCTGGTGCATGGCGCGCTGTTGCTGGACAACGAGCGTGAGTCGATGGTCGCGGCGGTCAACCGCTTCAACGAATGTTGTGAGCTGGAGCAACGCTGCCGGGCCGATGCCCATGTCGCCCTGCATGAGGTCGTGCCCGAGGCGCCCTGGTTCGAGCGCCTGAGCCAGGCTTACGACGAGGTGATCGCGGCGCTTCCCCGGGACTAGCGGGTGCCGTAGACCACCATGGTCTTGCCCTTGACCTGGACCAGGCTGCGTTCCTCGAGGTCCTTGAGCACACGACCGACCATTTCCCGTGAGCACCCGACGATACGGCCGATCTCCTGGCGGGTGATCTTGATCTGCATACCGTCCGGGTGGGTCATCGCGTCGGGCTGCTTGCACAGGTCCAGCAGGCAGCGGGCCACGCGGCCGGTGACGTCGAAGAAGGCGAGGTCGCCGACCTTGCGGGTGGTGTTGCGCAGACGCTGGGCCATCTGGCTGCCGAGCGCATAGAGGATTTCCGGATCCTGGCGAGCCAGTTCGCGGAACTTGTCGTAGCCGATCTCGGCCACTTCGCATTCGGTCTTGGCGCGGACCCAGGCACTACGTTGCTGTTCCTGGCCGCTAGGTTCGAACAGGCCCAACTCGCCGAAAAAATCGCCGCTGTTGAGGTAGGCGATGATCATCTCATGACCGTCGTCGTCCTCGATCAGGATGGTCACCGAGCCTTTGACGATGAACGACAGCGTGTCTGCCCGGTCGCCCGCACAGATGATATTGCTCTTGGCGGCATAGCGGCGGCGCTGGCAGTGGGTGAGCAGCTTGTCGATGTTCTTGATCTTGGCGGGTAGGGCTGAGGCAACCATCACGAAATCCTGTTCGATATGACGCATAGGCTTTTTATAGGGGTTTGGCGGAAAGTGCCAGTCATTTGGCGCCAGCTTATCAGACACTGCCTCTGGTATTGGTATGAAAGCGACTCGTCTTGAGCTTTTCCGACAGCTCCACAAGGTCTAAGCTGACGGCCTTTTCCGAACATTAGGGAGTCCAGATACATGAAGGCACGCATCCAGTGGGCCGGTGAAGCGATGTTCCTCGGCGAATCGGGGAGCGGCCACGTCGTGGTGATGGATGGCCCGCCCGAGGCTGGCGGTCGCAACCTGGGCGTGCGCCCGATGGAGATGCTCCTGCTCGGCCTGGGCGGTTGCAGCAGCTTCGATGTCGTGAGCATCCTGAAGAAGTCGCGCCAGGCCGTGGAAAGCTGCGAGGCCTTCCTGGAGGCCGAGCGCGCCGACGAGGATCCCAAGGTGTTCACCAAGATCCACTTGAAGTTCGTGGTCAAGGGGCGTGGCCTGAAGGAGGCCCAGGTCAAGCGTGCGGTGGAGCTGTCGGCGGAGAAGTACTGCTCGGCCTCGATCATGCTCGATCGCGCCGGTGTCGAGATTACCCACGGCTACGAGATCGTCGAGCTGGGCTGAGGCAGGTATTCGACTTGATAGGGCCGCTTGCCCGGCCCATCAATCGCGCAGCGCTGGCAGTGCTTGTTGCAACCAACTCGGCAGACGGGCGCGCAGCGACTGGCTGAGCTGCTCGCGGCGCTTCTGGTAAAGCAGCCCCAGGCCGATCACGCCAAGGCCGATCAAGGTCAGCACCAGCGGGAACAGCAGCGAGTCGGCGAACACCTCGTAGGAGAGGTAGCCGAGGTAAGCCGCCACGCCCATGGCGCCGAACACCATGAACACCGGCCGGCGCAGTAGCACCGCCAGCCCCATCAAGCCAAGGTTGACCAGGCAGTAGAGGGCCTTGCCCAGCTCGCTGTCGCTGTTCATCAGCGTCAGGCCTCCCCAGAATGCCGCCAGCCCGGCCAGGTAGCCCCAGAAGGCATAGTCCCTACGGGTGCGGCCATCCACCACGACGAACACCAGCAGCAGGGCCAGGCTGAACCATAGCGATACCGTGCGCCGCTGCTCCCAACTGAATGGCGAGCCAAAGAACCATTCGCTCAGGTCCATGGACATGAACCACAGGGCCACGGCGATCGGCATCACGATGAACGGGAAGGGCACCAGGCGCAGCATCAGCAGCCCGGCGAGCACCGTGGCCGCTTCCATCAGCAACCAGCCACCTTGGACGTAGGTGTAGTACTGGTGGTAGTCGGCTTGGGTGTCGTCCAGCGGCCACCAGCCCAACATGCGCTCGATGGCGAACACTGCCAGTGGCACGATGCTTACCGCGACCGCAGCCAGCACCCCGGCAGCGATGGGTTGCTGGCGCCGCAGCAATGCCATGGCGAAGCCTGTCAGCAGGACGATATACAACAGTGCAATGGCCAGCAGGGCCGAGTCGCCGATGCGCATCCAGGCTTCGGTAAGCAGCCAGCCCATGGCGCCCATGATCAGCAGCGCGCCGAAATAGAAGGCCACATGGGCCAATTGAAAGGTGCCACGGTTTTCCGGCTGCTGGCGCAAGAACGCCAGCAGCGCCTGCTCCTGGCCCGGCTGGAGAATGCCGGCGTCCACGGCACGCGCCAGGTCCTTGGCGTCGAAACGTTCCGTCATGGCCGTGCCCCTAGATGCGATAGGTGCTCTTGGTCATCACCTTGGCCATCAGGCTCATGCCCAGGCGCACCGGTGCGGGGAAGCGGTAGCCGCCGGCCTCGAGGGCGGATTCGGCGTGCTGCTCCTCGTCCACGCGCATCTGCTCGAGGATGGCGCGGGATTTCTCGTCTTGCGGGGGGATCTGCTCCAGGTGTTCGTCCAGGTGCTTGCAGACTTGGTGCTCGGTGGCCGCGACGAAGCCCAGGCTGACCTTGTCGCTGACCAGGCCGGCGAGGGCGCCGATGCCGAACGACATACCGTAGAACAGCGGGTTGAGCACGCTCGGGTGGCTGCCCAGCTGGCGGATGCGCTGCTCGCACCAGGCCAGGTGGTCGACCTCTTCCTCGGCGGCATGCTCCATGGCCTTGCGTACCTGCGGCAGCTTGGCGGTCAACGCCTGGCCCTGGTAGAGCGCCTGGGCACATACCTCGCCGGTATGGTTGATGCGCATCAGGCCGGCGATATGGCGGGTCTGGGCTTCGTCCAGCTCGGCGTCCGGTTGCACGATGGCCGGGGAGGGACGAGAAGGTTGGCCGCTGAAGGGCAGCAAGGTGCGCATGGCGGTATCGGCCTGCAGCAACAAGCGGTCGAGCGGCGAGTAGTGACGTTCGGTAGCCATCGGGCACCTCCGCTAGAGTGTGCCCGACAGTTTACCGCAATCGGCGGGGAGGGGGTTGCCCTGGATCAGCCCGGCGGCCAGTGCATCTGGCGTTGGCCGAGCACATGCATGTGGATGTGGTAGACGGTCTGGCCGCCCAGCTCGTTGCAGTTCATGACCACCCGGAAGCCTTCCTCGCAACCTAGCTCCTTGGCCAGGCGCTGGGCAGTGAACAGGATGTGGCCGGCCAGGCCCTTGTCCTCTTCGGTCAGGTCGTTGAGGGTGCGGATGGGCTTTTTCGGGATGACCAGAAAATGCACAGGCGCCTGGGGGGCGATATCGTGGAAGGCCAGAACCTGGTCGTCCTCGTAGATGATCTTCGCCGGGATCTCCCGGTTGATGATCTTGGTGAAGAGAGTCTCCACAGCACTTGCTCCATGGTGAGGGTCCGGGCCGAGTGTAACCAGCGCGGCGCCGCTCGCCCAGTGGCTATTCGGCGCCGAGCGGGCAGTAGCGACGATGGATCATCCCGGCCAGCTTGCGCGTCAGCCAGTGCGGCAGCAGGCGTGGCAGGAAGGCCAGCCAGCGGTTGCGCCGTCCGGGTACGATCAGGGCACGGTTCTTGTCCAGGGCGCGCACGGCATGCAGCGCCACCTCTTCCGGGCTCAGGCAGCGGCTGGAGCCTTCCAGTCTGGGGATGCGTCGCCGTGGCGAACGCACCGGGCCAGGGCACAGCACCGACACCTTGATCCCGGTGCGCCCGAGCTCTTCGCGCAGGGCTTGGGAGAAACTCACCACGTAGGCCTTGCTCGCCGCATAGCTGGCCATCCAGGGGCCGGGGGCGAAGCTGGCGAGGGATGCGACATTGAGGATCTGTCCGCCGCCCTGCACGGCCATCAGGTTGCCGATGGCGTGGCACAGGCGGGTCAGGGCGAGAATGTTGACCTCCAGCAGGTCCTGCTCATCCGCCCATTCGTGGGCCAGGAACGGCCCGTAGGCGCGTTGGCCGGCGCAGTTGACCAACAGGTCGATGCGCCGTTCACCTTCTTCCAGTTCGAGCACGAAGCCGGACAAGCGCAAAGGCTGGCTCAGGTCGCAGGCGCGGAACAGCACCTCGACACCGAAACGCTGGGTCAGCTCCATGGCCACCGGCTCGAGGGTCTCGCGATGGCGTGCCACCAGGATCAGGTTGCGCCCGCGCCGCGCCAGGGCTTCCGCCAGGGCCAGGCCCAGGCCGCTGGAAGCACCGGTGATCATGGCGTAACGGGTCATGCAAGGCTCCTGGAGCGGCGGACGGGGCGCCTAGTGTACAGCGTGGCCCGGCAAGGTGTTGCCTTTTGCTACAGGGCCCGGTCGTGCAGTCGATGGCTGTGTGCCAGGGCCTCGCGGTATTCGCCCTGCAGGCGTTCGATCAGTGCGCCAGCGCTGGGCAGGTCGTGGATATCGCCGACCCCCTGGCCAGCGGACCAGACCGTTTTCCAGGCTTTCGCCTCATCATCCAGCGGTTTGAGACGGGCCTGCTCATGGCTGGCCTTCAGCGCGTCCATGTCGTAGCCGGCCTGCTCCAGGCTCTGGCGCAGGAAGCTGGCGGGCACGCCGGACACGGCAGGGGTATGGATGATGTCGGCAGCGCGGGCCTCCAACAGCATCTGCTTGTAGGCATCTTGGGCCTGGCTCTCGGTGGTGGCGATGAAACGGGTGCCCATGTACGCCAGGTCGGCTCCCAGCAGTTGGGCGGCGAGGACCTGGTGGCCATGGTTGATGCAGCCCGCCAGCAGCAGCGTCTTGTCGAAGAACTGGCGGATCTCGGCCACCAGGGCGAGCGGGCTCCAGGTCCCGGCGTGCCCCCCGGCACCTGCTGCCACGGCGATCAGGCCGTCTACCCCGGCCTCGGCGGCTTTCTCCGCATGGCGGCGGGTCGTGACGTCATGGAATACCAGGCCGCCATAGCCATGCACCGCATCCACCACCTCCTTCACGGCGCCCAGGCTGGTGATGACGATGGGCACGCGGTGTTCGACGCACAGGGCCAGGTCGGCCTGCAGGCGCGGGTTGCTGGGGTGGACGATCAGGTTGACCGCGTAGGGTGCCGCTGTCGGCAAGCTGGCGAGGCCGTCCTCGATCTCTTCCAGCCACGCCTTGAAGCCGCTACTGTCGCGCTGGTTCAAGGCAGGAAAGCTGCCCACCACGCCACTGCCGCAGCAGGCCAGTACCAGCCGGGGATTGGAAATCAGGAACATCGGTGCGGCGACCACCGGCAGGCGCAGGCGTTGTTCGAGCGAGGCGGGCAAGGGCATGGCGGGGCTCCTGTCAGGGGATGGTTGGGCTCAGAACGGTTTGACCACCACGAGAGTCACGATGCCCAGCAGCAACAGCACCGGCACTTCGTTGAACCAGCGGTAGTACACATGGCTGCGGGTGTTGTTGCCGGCGGCGAAGCGCTTGCGCTGGGCGCCGCACATGTGATGGTAGACGGTCAGCAGGATGACCAGGGTGAGCTTGGCATGCAGCCAGCCCTGGCTGAGCCAGCCCGGGGTGAGGTAGAGCATCCAGATGCCGAAGACATAGGTGGCGATCATCGCGGGGTTCATGATGCCGCGAAAGAGCTTGCGCTCCATCGTGACGAAGCGCTCCTGGCTGATGTTGTCCTGGCTTTGCGCGTGGTAGACGAACAGCCGGGGCAGGTAGAACAGTCCGGCGAACCAGCAGACCACGCTGACGATGTGCAGCGCCTTGATCCATAGATAGAGCATGGAGGGAGTTCCTTCAGGTTTTCACGGTCGTCAGATAGTAGAGGCCAAGCGCCCGAAGGGTCACCCCAAGAGTTGTTACAGGCGGCTCGCACCCCTATTATCGTGCGTTTTCCAGTCGGCTCGTTGATAAGGGGCAAGCGTTATGATCAAGGTCGGTATCGTCGGCGGCACGGGTTACACCGGCGTCGAACTGTTGCGTCTGCTGGCACAGCATCCACAGGCCGAGGTGGCGGTCATCACGTCGCGCTCCGAGGCCGGTGTGGCGGTAGCCGACATGTACCCGAACCTGCGTGGCCACTATGACGGCCTGGCCTTCAGCGTGCCGGACAGCAAGGCCCTGGGCGCCTGCGACGTGGTGTTCTTCGCCACGCCCCACGGTGTTGCCCACGCCTTGGCCGGCGAGCTGCTGGCGGCCGGGACCAAGGTCATCGACCTGTCCGCCGACTTCCGCCTGCAGGACGCCGTGGAGTGGGGCAAGTGGTACGGCCAGCCCCACGGTGCGCCGGAGCTGCTCAAGGATGCGGTATACGGCCTGCCCGAGGTCAATCGCGAGAAGATCCGCCAGGCCCGTCTGATCGCCGTGCCTGGCTGCTATCCGACGGCCGCCCAGCTGGGCTTCCTGCCGCTGCTCGAAGCCGGCCTGGCTGACCCGTCACGCCTGATCGCCGACTGCAAGTCGGGTGTCAGCGGCGCCGGCCGGGGTGCTTCGGTGGGCTCGCTGTTCTGCGAGGCGGGCGAGAGCATGAAGGCCTACGCGGTCAAGGGCCACCGCCACCTGCCGGAAATCAGCCAGGGCCTGCGCCAAGCCGCGGGCAAGGACGTCGGCCTGACCTTCGTGCCGCACCTGACCCCGATGATCCGTGGCATTCACGCCACGCTCTATGCGACCGTCGCCGACACCTCGGTCGACCTGCAGGCCCTGTTCGAGAAGCGCTACGCGGACGAGCCGTTCGTCGACGTGATGCCGGCCGGTAGCCACCCAGAGACCCGTAGCGTGCGTGGTGCCAATGTCTGCCGCATCGCCGTGCATCGTCCCCAGGGCAGTGACTTGGTGGTGGTGTTGTCGGTGATCGACAACCTGGTCAAGGGCGCTTCCGGCCAGGCGGTGCAGAACCTGAACATCCTGTTCGGCCTGGACGAACGCATGGGCCTGTCGCACGCCGGTCTGCTGCCCTGACAGCAGCCGCAAGCTGCAAGTGAGTGTTCCGCGTTCAGCTTGAAGCTTGCGGCTTACGTATTGTTGACCGATTTTCTCGGAGAAGCGGATAATGCGCGTCATCGAGTTTTATGGCGGCACTGCGCCGGGAGAATCAACATGAGCGTCGAAACCTTCACCCCCACCGCTTTGGAATTCACCCAAGGGGCTGCGCAAAAGGTGAAGACCCTGGTCACCGAAGAGGGCAATGATCGTCTGAAGTTGCGCGTGTTCGTGACGGGCGGTGGTTGCTCCGGTTTCCAGTACGGCTTCACCTTCGATGAGGAAGTGGCCGAGGACGACACCGTGGTCGAGCGCGAAGGCGTGTCCCTGGTGGTCGATCCGATGAGCTTCCAGTACCTGGCAGGCGCCGAAGTGGACTACCAGGAAGGCCTGGAAGGTTCGCGCTTCGTGATCAAGAACCCCAACGCCGCCACCACCTGCGGCTGTGGTTCCTCGTTCTCGATCTGAGCCTTGCCGTTGGCATGAAAACGCCGCGCGATTGCGCGGCGTTTTGCTTTGTGGGGTGGGTCAGGCCGGATAGATGGCGCCGAGTATGCGCAGGCCCTGGGCGCCGGTGACACTGGGGCGGTTGCCGGGGATTCGCTCGAGGCAGCAATGGGCCAGCCAGGCGAAGGCCATGGCCTCGACCCAGTCGGGATCGACCCCATGGGCGGCGGTGCTGTCGACCTTGGCGGCCGGCAGCAGCTCGGCCAGGCGGCGCATCAACGCGCCATTGCGAGCCCCGCCACCGCAGACCAGCAGTGCTTCGGTGTTCGCCTGGGCGCCGTTCAGCGAGTTGACGATGCTGCGTGCAGTGAGTTCCAGCAGGGTGGCCTGGACATCTTCGTCCCGACAAGGCGGCAGTGCCGACAGATGGGCATCCAGCCACGGCAGGTTGAAGACTTCGCGGCCGGTGCTCTTGGGGCCGGTGCCGGCAAAGAACGGGTCCGCCAGCAGGCTGGCGAGCAGGCCAGGGTTCGGCGTGCCGCTGGCCGCCCAGGCGCCATCGGCGTCATAGGCCTGGCCACGCTTGCGTTCGATCCAGGCATCGAGCAGCACATTGCCCGGCCCGCAGTCGAAGCCGCGGACCGGTTTGTCATGCTCGATCAGGCTGAGGTTGCTGAAACCGCCCACGTTGAGTATCGCCACGCGCTGGCCCAGATGAGCGAACAGTGCCTCATGGTAGGCAGGCACCAGCGGCGCGCCCTGGCCACCGGCGGCAACGTCGCGGCGGCGGAAGTCGCCGACCACGCAGATCCCGGTGAGCTCGGCCAGCAGGGCGGGGTTGCCGATCTGCACGGTGAAGCCGCGTATCGGTTCATGACGGATGGTCTGCCCATGGCTGCCGATCGCACGGATGGCATCGGCCTGCAGGCCCTGGCTGAGCAAGAGATGGCGCACGCCTTCGGCTGCCAGCCTGGCCCAGCGGTTTTCTGCCAGTGCGGCGCGGGCGATCTCGTCGGGGCCGCTGGCGCAAAGGGCCAGCAGGTCCTGGCGCAGGTCCGAGGGCATGGGGGTGTAGTGGGTGGCGAGCAGTTGGTGCTGCTCGCCCTGTTCGATCAGGGCGATGTCCAGGCCGTCGAGGCTGGTACCGGACATCACCCCCAGGTAGAGCGCCATGGGCTCAGCGCTTGTTCGCGGCGAGCAGGGTGGCCTTTTCCTGGTCCATGCGGGCGATCAGGGGTTGGCTCTGTTGCAGGAAACGCTGGCGCTCGGACTTGGCGATCGGGTCGGCCATGGGCACTTTCTGGCTCAGAGGATCGACGTGCACGCCATTGACCTGGAACTCATAGTGCAGGTGCGGCCCGGTGGACAGGCCGGTGGTGCCGATGTAGCCGATGACCTGGCCTTGCTTGACCGAACTGCCGGTCCTGATGCCCTTGGCGAAGCCCTGCATGTGACCGTAGAGGGTCTTGTAGGTATTGCCATGGGCGATGATCACGGTGTTGCCGTAGCCGCCGCGGCGCCCCGCCAGGAGCACCTTGCCGTCGCCGGCGGCCTTGATCGGCGTGCCTCGCGGTGCGGCGTAGTCGACGCCTTTGTGGGCGCGGATCTTGTTCAGGATCGGGTGCTTGCGCCCATTGGAGAAGCGCGAGCTGATGCGGGCGAAGTCCACCGGGGTGCGGATGAAGGCCTTGCGCAGGCTCTTGCCGTCGGCGGTGTAGTAGCTGGTGTTGCCCTGCTTGTTGGTGTAGCGCACGGCGGTGTAGGTCTTGCCGCGGTTGGTGAAGCGGGCGGACAGGATGTTGCCGGTGCCGATCACCTTGCCGTCCATGATCTTCTGCTCGTAGACCACGTCGAATTCGTCGCCCTGGCGGATGTCCTGGGCGAAGTCGATGTCGTAGCCGAGGATGCGTGCCATGTCCATGGTCATGCTGTGGGACAGGCCCGCGCGTTGCGCGGAAGCCGACAGGGAACTCTTGATGACCCCGTGGGCGTAGGCGGTGCGTACCACTGGTTTGCTGACTTCGCGAGCGAAGCTGTAGCCCTTGGCGGTGCGGGTCAGGCGAATGCTCTCGAGGCTGCTGACCTTGCTGTGCAGGCTGGCCAGCTGGCCGTCCTTGTCGAACTCGAACTGCAGCACCTGACCATGCTTGAGCTGGCTGAACTGCTTGGCCTGCTTGCTGCTGGCCAGTACGTCATGGACCACGTTGGCGGGCAGGCCGACCTTGGCGAACAGGGTGGACAGGGTATCGCCACGGGCGACCGTGACTTCACGGTGGCCGGGGTCCTTCTCCTCGACCGCAGGGGCCTGCTCGGCGGTCTGCTCGGCCGGTGGTTCGGCGGTGTCGATCTGGGCGAAGGGCGAATCCTGGCTGCCCTTGGCCTGTACCAGTGGGGCTGCCTTGGACGCGTCCTGCAGCTGCTCGGCCGGGCTTTCCAGCTCCAGGCTCAGCGTGGTTTTCTTGGCTTCGACCTCGCTGGAGGGGAATACCAGCAAGGCCAGGCTGAGGAGGGCGGCGATGCCGCTGGCGGCCAACAAATGGCTTTTCGGATAAAGCGGGGGCGCTTTAGGCGTTTCGTTGGTCATAGGTGAAGTGACTTTGAAAAAGGTGAAAAGGAAAAGATGAATGACATGATGAAGATGAAATAACTGTATAAAATATAACCAAATCCATTTTCACGCAAGGGCGCGTAGACGCCGCGACACGCCGTTCGGGTCACATTCCTTTGCAAAACTTGTATTTGATGGCCGATCTTGTATGGTTGGCTCCCCTTGAATCTGAGCCTTGCGGGTCTGTCATATGAAGTCGGTTGAAGAGCAGCTGGCGCTTATCAAGCGCGGTGCGGAAGAGGTGTTGGTCGAGTCGGAACTGGCGGAGAAGCTCAAGCGCGGCCAGCCTCTGCGTATCAAGGCGGGCTTCGATCCGACCGCTCCAGACTTGCACCTGGGCCACACGGTGCTGATCAACAAGCTGCGCCAGTTCCAGGACCTTGGCCATCAGGTCATCTTCCTGATCGGTGACTTCACCGGCATGATCGGTGACCCGAGCGGCAAGAGCGCCACCCGCCCACCGCTGACCCGCGAGCAGGTCCTGGAGAATGCCGAGACCTACAAGCAGCAGGTGTTCAAGATCCTCGACCCGGCCAAGACCGAGGTCGCGTTCAATTCCACCTGGATGGACAAGCTGACGCCGGCCGACTTCATTCGCCTGGCTTCGCAGTACACGGTTGCCCGCATGCTCGAGCGCGACGACTTCGACAAGCGCTACAGCAGCAATCAGCCCATCGCGATCCACGAGTTCCTCTACCCGCTGGTGCAAGGCTATGACTCGGTCGCGCTCAAGGCCGACGTCGAGCTGGGTGGCACCGACCAGAAGTTCAACCTGCTGATGGGACGAGAGCTGCAGCGGGCTTATGGCCAGGAAGCGCAGAACATCGTGACCATGCCGCTGCTCGAGGGGCTCGACGGCGTGAAGAAGATGTCCAAGTCGCTGGGTAACTATGTGGGTATCCAGGAGGCGCCTGGGGTGATGTACAGCAAGCTGGTGTCGATCCCGGACACGCTGATGTGGCGTTACTTCGAGCTGCTGAGCTTCCGTTCGATGGAAGAGATCGACCAGTTCCGCGCCGATGTCGAGAACGGCGCCAACCCGCGCGATATCAAGATCAAGCTGGCGGAGGAGATCGTCGCCCGCTTCCATGGTGAAGAGGCAGCAGCCAGCGCTCATCGTGCGGCAGGCAACCGTATGAAGGATGGCGAACTGCCTGAGGATCTGCCGCAGGTCGAGGTGGCGGCGGCCGAAGACATGCCGATCGCTGCGGTCCTGAACAAGGCAGGGCTGGTGAAGAACTCGGCTGCTGCTCGTGACCTGCTTAATGCAGGGAGTGTGAAGGTCGATGGCGCTGTGGTCGATCGTGGCTTCGTCTTTGCCCTGGGGACGACCCATGTGTGCCAGGCGGGCAAGAAGGCTTTTGCGCGCATTACCTTGAAGGCAGAGTAAGGGTAGCTTTATCTCTGAAGACGGGGAGGCCAGTAGGCCTCCCCGTTTTGTCTGTGCTGTGCTCTTTATTTAAAGATTTATGAAAATAACGGTTGACGGGGTTTCGAATCCCCTTATAATGCGCCCCACTTCCGACGTAGTCGAAACGAAAAACTCCTTGATATTCAACGAGTTGAACGCTTCAGGTCGTGTCGGAAGGGCTTCGGTCCCTAGATCGGCAGCGGTGCAAAAGGCAGTTGACAGCAGGCGGTAACGCTGTATGATTCGCCTCCCGCTACGAGCGATCGCAGCGAGTCAAGTGGTTGAAGTGAAACGAAAAACTTCAAAACAAACGCTTGACAGACTCTGAGGAAAGCGTAGAATGCGCGCCTCGGTTGAGACGAAACGCTCTTGACCAAACGCTCTTTAACAATCGAATCAAGCAATTCGTGTGGGTGCTTGTGAGTACGGACTGATAGTCGCCAAGATTATCAGCATCACAAGTGGCCATATGAGAAATCACATAGTCATTTGAGATTGCTGAGCCAAGTTTAGGGTTACTTAAAAACCCAAGCAGTATTGAACTGAAGAGTTTGATCATGGCTCAGATTGAACGCTGGCGGCAGGCCTAACACATGCAAGTCGAGCGGATGAAGTGAGCTTGCTCATGGATTCAGCGGCGGACGGGTGAGTAATGCCTAGGAATCTGCCTGGTAGTGGGGGACAACGTTCCGAAAGGGGCGCTAATACCGCATACGTCCTACGGGAGAAAGTGGGGGATCTTCGGACCTCACGCTATCAGATGAGCCTAGGTCGGATTAGCTAGTTGGTGGGGTAATGGCTCACCAAGGCGACGATCCGTAACTGGTCTGAGAGGATGATCAGTCACACTGGAACTGAGACACGGTCCAGACTCCTACGGGAGGCAGCAGTGGGGAATATTGGACAATGGGCGAAAGCCTGATCCAGCCATGCCGCGTGTGTGAAGAAGGTCTTCGGATTGTAAAGCACTTTAAGTTGGGAGGAAGGGCAGTAAGCGAATACCTTGCTGTTTTGACGTTACCAACAGAATAAGCACCGGCTAACTCTGTGCCAGCAGCCGCGGTAATACAGAGGGTGCGAGCGTTAATCGGAATTACTGGGCGTAAAGCGCGCGTAGGTGGTTCGTTAAGTTGGATGTGAAAGCCCCGGGCTCAACCTGGGAACTGCATCCAAAACTGGCGAGCTAGAGTACGGTAGAGGGTGGTGGAATTTCCTGTGTAGCGGTGAAATGCGTAGATATAGGAAGGAACACCAGTGGCGAAGGCGACCACCTGGACTGATACTGACACTGAGGTGCGAAAGCGTGGGGAGCAAACAGGATTAGATACCCTGGTAGTCCACGCCGTAAACGATGTCAACTAGCCGTTGGAATCCTTGAGATTTTAGTGGCGCAGCTAACGCATTAAGTTGACCGCCTGGGGAGTACGGCCGCAAGGTTAAAACTCAAATGAATTGACGGGGGCCCGCACAAGCGGTGGAGCATGTGGTTTAATTCGAAGCAACGCGAAGAACCTTACCAGGCCTTGACATGCAGAGAACTTTCCAGAGATGGAGAGGTGCCTTCGGGAACTCTGACACAGGTGCTGCATGGCTGTCGTCAGCTCGTGTCGTGAGATGTTGGGTTAAGTCCCGTAACGAGCGCAACCCTTGTCCTTAGTTACCAGCACGTCATGGTGGGCACTCTAAGGAGACTGCCGGTGACAAACCGGAGGAAGGTGGGGATGACGTCAAGTCATCATGGCCCTTACGGCCTGGGCTACACACGTGCTACAATGGTCGGTACAGAGGGTTGCCAAGCCGCGAGGTGGAGCTAATCTCACAAAACCGATCGTAGTCCGGATCGCAGTCTGCAACTCGACTGCGTGAAGTCGGAATCGCTAGTAATCGCGAATCAGAATGTCGCGGTGAATACGTTCCCGGGCCTTGTACACACCGCCCGTCACACCATGGGAGTGGGTTGCACCAGAAGTAGCTAGTCTAACCTTCGGGAGGACGGTTACCACGGTGTGATTCATGACTGGGGTGAAGTCGTAACAAGGTAGCCGTAGGGGAACCTGCGGCTGGATCACCTCCTTAATCGAAGACATCAGCCTGCTGATGAGCACCCACACGAATTGCTTGATTCCTTGAAGAAGACGATGTGACGCGACCCTGTGATAGGTCTGTAGCTCAGTTGGTTAGAGCGCACCCCTGATAAGGGTGAGGTCGGCAGTTCAAATCTGCCCAGACCTACCAATTTGTTGTGGTGCAGCCTGTATACGGGGCCATAGCTCAGCTGGGAGAGCGCCTGCTTTGCACGCAGGAGGTCAGCGGTTCGATCCCGCTTGGCTCCACCATGTTGCCGTTACCTGCAGAACTTAGAAATGAGCATTCGTGAATGAATGTTGATTTCTGACTTTTGTCAGATCGTTCTTTAAAAATTCGGATATGTGATAGAAAGACTGATGACGCACTTTCACTGGTGTGGCATCAGGCTAAGGTAAAATTTGTGAGTTCCGCTCGAAAGAGCGACATGCGAATTTTCGGCGAATGTCGTCTTCACAGTATAACCAGATTGCTTGGGGTTATATGGTCAAGTGAAGAAGCGCATACGGTGGATGCCTTGGCAGTCAGAGGCGATGAAAGACGTGGTAGCCTGCGATAAGCTTCGGGGAGTCGGCAAACAGACTGTGATCCGGAGATCTCTGAATGGGGGAACCCACCTAGGATAACCTAGGTATCTTGTACTGAATCCATAGGTGCAAGAGGCGAACCAGGGGAACTGAAACATCTAAGTACCCTGAGGAATAGAAATCAACCGAGATTCCCTTAGTAGTGGCGAGCGAACGGGGACCAGCCCTTAAGCTGGCTTGAGATTAGTGGAACGCTCTGGAAAGTGCGGCCATAGTGGGTGATAGCCCCGTACACGAAAATCTCTTGTCAGTGAAATCGAGTAGGACGGAGCACGAGAAACTTTGTCTGAACATGGGGGGACCATCCTCCAAGGCTAAATACTACTGACTGACCGATAGTGAACCAGTACCGTGAGGGAAAGGCGAAAAGAACCCCGGAGAGGGGAGTGAAATAGAACCTGAAACCGTATGCGTACAAGCAGTGGGAGCCTACTTTGTTAGGTGACTGCGTACCTTTTGTATAATGGGTCAGCGACTTATATTCAGTGGCGAGCTTAACCGAATAGGGGAGGCGTAGCGAAAGCGAGTCTTAATAGGGCGTTTAGTCGCTGGGTATAGACCCGAAACCGGGCGATCTATCCATGGGCAGGTTGAAGGTTAGGTAACACTGACTGGAGGACCGAACCGACTACCGTTGAAAAGTTAGCGGATGACCTGTGGATCGGAGTGAAAGGCTAATCAAGCTCGGAGATAGCTGGTTCTCCTCGAAAGCTATTTAGGTAGCGCCTCATGTATCACTGCTGGGGGTAGAGCACTGTTTCGGCTAGGGGGTCATCCCGACTTACCAAACCGATGCAAACTCCGAATACCAGCAAGTGCCGAGCATGGGAGACACACGGCGGGTGCTAACGTCCGTCGTGAAAAGGGAAACAACCCAGACCGTCAGCTAAGGTCCCAAAGTCATGGTTAAGTGGGAAACGATGTGGGAAGGCTTAGACAGCTAGGAGGTTGGCTTAGAAGCAGCCATCCTTTAAAGAAAGCGTAATAGCTCACTAGTCGAGTCGGCCTGCGCGGAAGATGTAACGGGGCTCAAACCATGCACCGAAGCTACGGGTGTCACTTAGGTGACGCGGTAGAGGAGCGTTCTGTAAGCCTGTGAAGGTGAGTTGAGAAGCTTGCTGGAGGTATCAGAAGTGCGAATGCTGACATGAGTAACGACAATGGGTGTGAAAAACATCCACGCCGAAAGACCAAGGTTTCCTGCGCAACGTTAATCGACGCAGGGTTAGTCGGTCCCTAAGGCGAGGCTGAAAAGCGTAGTCGATGGAAAACAGGTTAATATTCCTGTACTTCCGGTTATTGCGATGGAGGGACGGAGAAGGCTAGGCCAGCTTGGCGTTGGTTGTCCAAGTTTAAGGTGGTAGGCCGAGATCTTAGGCAAATCCGGGATCTCAAGGCCGAGAGCTGATGACGAGTGCTCTTTAGAGCGCGAAGTGGTTGATGCCATGCTTCCAAGAAAAGCTCCTAAGCTTCAGATAACCGGGAACCGTACCCCAAACCGACACAGGTGGTCGGGTAGAGAATACCAAGGCGCTTGAGAGAACTCGGGTGAAGGAACTAGGCAAAATGGCACCGTAACTTCGGGAGAAGGTGCGCCGGCGAGGGTGAAGGACTTGCTCCGTAAGCCCATGTCGGTCGAAGATACCAGGCCGCTGCGACTGTTTATTAAAAACACAGCACTCTGCAAACACGAAAGTGGACGTATAGGGTGTGACGCCTGCCCGGTGCCGGAAGGTTAATTGATGGGGTTAGCGCAAGCGAAGCTCTTGATCGAAGCCCCGGTAAACGGCGGCCGTAACTATAACGGTCCTAAGGTAGCGAAATTCCTTGTCGGGTAAGTTCCGACCTGCACGAATGGCGTAACGATGGCGGCGCTGTCTCCACCCGAGACTCAGTGAAATTGAAATCGCTGTGAAGATGCAGTGTATCCGCGGCTAGACGGAAAGACCCCGTGAACCTTTACTATAGCTTTGCACTGGACTTTGAGCTTGCTTGTGTAGGATAGGTGGGAGGCTTTGAAGTGGGGACGCCAGTTCCCATGGAGCCATCCTTGAAATACCACCCTGGCAACCTTGAGGTTCTAACTCAGGTCCGTGATCCGGATCGAGGACAGTGTATGGTGGGTAGTTTGACTGGGGCGGTCTCCTCCCAAAGAGTAACGGAGGAGTACGAAGGTGCGCTCAGACCGGTCGGAAATCGGTCGCAGAGTATAAAGGCAAAAGCGCGCTTGACTGCGAGACCCACACGTCGAGCAGGTACGAAAGTAGGTCTTAGTGATCCGGTGGTTCTGTATGGAAGGGCCATCGCTCAACGGATAAAAGGTACTCCGGGGATAACAGGCTGATACCGCCCAAGAGTTCATATCGACGGCGGTGTTTGGCACCTCGATGTCGGCTCATCACATCCTGGGGCTGAAGCCGGTCCCAAGGGTATGGCTGTTCGCCATTTAAAGTGGTACGCGAGCTGGGTTTAGAACGTCGTGAGACAGTTCGGTCCCTATCTGCCGTGGACGTTTGAGATTTGAGAGGGGCTGCTCCTAGTACGAGAGGACCGGAGTGGACGAACCTCTGGTGTTCCGGTTGTCACGCCAGTGGCACTGCCGGGTAGCTATGTTCGGAAGAGATAACCGCTGAAAGCATCTAAGCGGGAAACTCGCCTCAAGATGAGATCTCACTGGGGTCTTGAACCCCCTGAAGGGCCGTCGAAGACTACGACGTTGATAGGTCGGGTGTGTAAGCGCTGTGAGGCGTTGAGCTAACCGATACTAATTGCCCGTGAGGCTTGACCATATAACACCCAAGCAATTTGCGTGCAGCGGATTGCGGTGGTGAAGACGCAAGGCCGAAAGTTCGCAACCACAAAGATCACATATCCGAATTGGCTGGAGTGTCCATCTGGATGTTCTGGCAACAGAATTTCTTGACGACCATAGAGCATTGGCACCACCTGATCCCATCCCGAACTCAGCAGTGAAACGATGCATCGCCGATGGTAGTGTGGGGTTTCCCCATGTGAGAGTAGGTCATCGTCAAGATTCATTTCGCAAAACCCCTATCTGCGCGAGCAGGTAGGGGTTTTGTCTTTCTGGCGTCTGGCTGGGGATTGGCGGTGGCCCCATCGCTGGCAAGCCAGCTCCCACAGGTACAGCGCAGACCTGCAAGCCAGCGCCATCCCTGTGGGAGCCGGCTTGCCGGCGATTGGGCGCGAAGCGGCCCCGAAACCCCGGGCGGTCGTCTGCTAACACCCTTTACCTATGCAAGCCTTCAGGCCGTGGCTATCATGCCAGCCTTATTCCTGGTCGAGACTGGCATGCTGAAGTTGTTGAATCTCCTCAAGGATGGCCGGTTTCATTCCGGGCAGGCCCTGGGGGAAGCCTTGGGGGTGAGTCGCAGCGCTGTCTGGAAGCAGCTGCAGCACCTGGAAAGCGAATTGAACCTTGTCATTCATAAGGTGCGTGGGCGCGGCTATCAATTGGCCGTGCCCTTGACCCTGCTCGAGTCGCAGCTGATCGCCAACTATTCCGAGGGCGAGCATTGGCCGCTGTTCATCCATGAGACGATCGATTCGACCAACGCCGAGGCGCTGCGTTGCATTGCGCAGGGCCAGCCAGCCCCCTTCGTGGTGTTGGCCGAGCGGCAAAGTGCCGGTCGTGGACGACGTGGTCGACAGTGGGTGAGCCCTTTCGCCGAGAATCTCTACTACAGCCTGGTGTTGCGAGTCGAAGGCGGCATGCGCCAGCTCGAGGGCCTGAGCCTGGTGGTGGGCCTTGCTGTAATGCGCACCCTGCAGGCGTTCGGGGTGGGTGGTGTCGGCCTGAAGTGGCCAAACGACCTGTTGGTCGGAGAGTGCAAGATCGCCGGCATCCTCCTGGAACTTGTGGGAGACCCGGCAGACGTCTGCCATGTGGTACTGGGCATCGGTATCAATGTGAATATGCAGGCCAACGACCAGGTCGACCAGGTATGGACGTCGATGAAGCGTGAGACTGGCATGGCGGTCGATCGCAATCGTCTTGTCGCGTTGCTCAACCAGCAGTTGCAGCATGAGTTGGCGCGTCATCGGCGCTATGGCTTTGCAGCCTTCCAGGAAGAATGGGAGCAGGCCAACCTGTGGCAAGGTCGTAAGGTGTCTCTGATCGCCGGGAATAACCGGGTCGACGGCGTCGTGCTGGGTGTAGATGGGCAAGGCGGCTTGCGCCTTGATGTCGAGGGTGTGGAAAAGAGCTTCAGCGGTGGTGAGCTCAGTTTGAGGTTGCGGGATGATTCTTGAGCTCGATTGCGGTAACAGCTTCATCAAGTGGCGCGTGATCCATGCTTGCGATGCGACGATCGTAGGTGGAGGGATCGTTGATTCCGACCAGGCTCTCCTGGTCGCGGTGTCGGCGCTGCCTTCCCTGCGCTTGGTGGGATGCCGGATGGTGAGTGTGCGCAGCGAGGAAGAAACCGACGCACTCTGTGCGCTGCTCGGGCGAAACTTCGCCGTCCAGTCGCAGGTCGCTCAACCAGCGAGGGAGATGGCCGGCGTGCGCAATGGCTACGAAGACTACGAGCGCCTGGGGATGGACCGCTGGCTGGCCGCCCTGGGGGCCTATCACCTCGCGAAGGGCGCCTGCCTGGTCATCGACCTGGGAACGGCTGCAAAGGCTGACTTCGTGGCTGCCGACGGCTTGCACCTGGGTGGCTACATCTGTCCGGGCATGCCGCTGATGCGCAGCCAGCTACGCACTCACACCCGACGGATCCGCTATGACGACGCATCGGCGGAGCGTGCGCTGGCCAGCCTTGCCCCTGGACGCTCCACCGTCGAGGCGGTCGAGCGCGGCTGTGTGCTCATGCTCCAGGGCTTTGCGCGTACGCAGATCGAGCAGGCGCATGCGTTATGGGGTGATGATTTCGCGGTGTTCCTGACCGGGGGGGATGCGCCACTGGTGCGTGAGTCGGCTCCGCAGGCGCGCGTGGTTCCTGACTTGGTCTTCGTCGGCCTGGCAATGGCCTGCCCCTTGGATTGAGGTGTCTATGCGCTGGTTGTTTCTGCTGTTGGTGGTGCTCAACGTTGTCTATTACATCTGGCACCAGCAGGAAGCCCCCTTGAAGGTCAAGGAAGTCGCTCCGTTGTCGTTGTACAAAGGTAACCAGCAGGAAATTCGCCTGCTTCGCGAAACCGGTGTGGCGTCGCCGGCCAGGCGTCGCGACGAATGCCTGGTGATTGGTGGTCTGGCGGCCCAGGAGCAGATCGATGCGTTGCGTCAGCGCTTGTTGAGTCTGGACATTGCGACTGTTCCTGTGTCTGGCCAACTGCCAGGGGCGGACGGTCGCTGGTTGAAGGTCGCGGCGCAAAGCGAGCGTTTGCTGGAGCAAGCCGTGCTCGATAGTCTTTCCAAGGATTTCAAAGACTTAAAACATAAAATTATTTTGTGCGAGGGTATTGCAACTGGCGAATAGCTTGATAGAATGGCGCCCGCTTCGCAGGGAACACCACTGAGGTGATGGAACCGGAAGCTGCTGTCAACGTAGCTAACCTCAAGATTTTAAATGAGAAAAAGCTTGACAGCAGGACGGCAAGAGTTGAAAATGCCGCCCACACTTAGGAGGGGTTCCCGAGTGGCCAAAGGGATCAGACTGTAAATCTGACGTCTACGACTTCGAAGGTTCGAATCCTTCCCCCTCCACCAGTTTAGCGAGAGTCGTAAGCTCCGCGGGTATAGTTTAGTGGTAGAACCTCAGCCTTCCAAGCTGATGATGCGGGTTCGATTCCCGCTACCCGCTCCAGGCTTGCTGTTTTCGAAAGAGTTTCGCTCTTGTAGCTCAGTTGGTAGAGCACACCCTTGGTAAGGGTGAGGTCAGCGGTTCAAGTCCGCTCAAGAGCTCCATATAGACAAGGCAGATATGAAAATATCTGCCTTTGTTTTAATGGCGATAGTGACTTGCTTATTTCTTCCGCGGAGGATTGCCTCGATGGCCAAGGAAAAGTTCGAACGTAACAAGCCGCACGTCAACGTCGGCACCATCGGTCACGTTGACCATGGCAAGACGACCCTGACTGCTGCTCTGACCCGCGTCTGCTCCGAGGTCTTCGGTTCGGCCAAGGTCGACTTCGACAAGATCGACTCCGCTCCGGAAGAGAAAGCTCGCGGTATCACCATCAACACCGCTCACGTAGAGTACGACTCCAACATTCGTCACTACGCGCACGTTGACTGCCCGGGCCACGCCGACTACGTCAAGAACATGATCACCGGTGCTGCCCAGATGGACGGCGCTATCCTGGTCTGCTCGGCTGCCGATGGTCCGATGCCTCAGACTCGTGAGCACATCCTGCTGTCCCGTCAGGTTGGCGTTCCGTACATCGTTGTCTTCCTGAACAAGGCTGACATGGTTGACGACGCCGAGCTGCTGGAACTGGTCGAGATGGAAGTTCGCGACCTGCTGTCCACCTACGACTTCCCGGGTGACGACACCCCGATCATCATCGGTTCGGCCCTGATGGCGCTGAACGGCGAAGATACCAACGAAATGGGTACCACCGCCGTCAAGAAGCTGGTCGAAACCCTGGACAGCTACATTCCTGAGCCGGTTCGTGCCATCGACCTGCCGTTCCTGATGCCGATCGAAGACGTGTTCTCGATCTCGGGTCGCGGTACCGTTGTAACTGGCCGTGTTGAGCGTGGCATCGTCCGCATCCAGGAAGAAGTCGAGATCGTCGGCCTGCGTCCGACCACCAAGACTACCTGCACCGGCGTTGAAATGTTCCGCAAGCTGCTGGACGAAGGCCGTGCTGGCGAGAACTGCGGCGTTCTGCTGCGTGGCACCAAGCGTGACGAAGTCGAGCGTGGTCAGGTTCTGGCCAAGCCGGGTTCGGTCAAGCCGCACACCAAGTTCACCGCAGAAGTCTACGTCCTGTCGAAGGAAGAAGGCGGCCGTCACACTCCGTTCTTCAAAGGCTACCGTCCTCAGTTCTACTTCCGTACCACTGACGTGACCGGTTCCTGCGAACTGCCGGAAGGCGTCGAGATGGTAATGCCAGGTGACAACATCCAGATGGAAGTCACCCTGATCAAGACCATCGCGATGGAAGAAGGTCTGCGTTTCGCCATCCGTGAAGGCGGTCGTACCGTCGGCGCCGGCGTCGTAGCGAAAATTATTGAATAAGTAGTTGATTTCTCTCGATCAGGCCGGCATAATGGCCGGCCTGATACAGCGTTAAAGGTCAGTAGCTCAATTGGCAGAGCGACGGTCTCCAAAACCGTAGGTTGGGGGTTCGATTCCCTCCTGACCTGCCATTCACCTCGGTGTGATTGGCTTTCTTCTCACAGGATCCTCCCCGATGACTCCCAAGACTGAAGCCCAAGAATCGCGTTTTGATCTGTTCAAGTGGCTGGCTGTTGTTGCATTGGTAGTTGTTGGCGTAGTGGGTAATCAATATTACTCCGCTTCTCCGATTCTGTACCGCGTTCTCGCACTGCTCGCTCTAGCTGCTGTCGCAGGCTTCGTTGCCCTGCAGACTGCAAAGGGCAAGTCGTTCTTTGCGCTGGCGAAGGAAGCTCGTACCGAGATCCGTAAAGTCGTGTGGCCGACCCGCCAGGAAACCACTCAAACCACGCTGATCGTCGTGGTTGTCGTGTTGGTCATGGCGCTGCTGCTGTGGGGGCTCGACTCCCTGCTCGGCTGGTTGGTCTCCTTGATTGTTGGCTAAGGGTGTCCCGTGGCTAAGCGTTGGTACGTTGTGCATGCTTACTCGGGTTACGAGAAGCATGTCATGCGCTCCCTGATCGAGCGCGTCAAGCTGGCTGGCATGGAAGATGAATTCGGCGAGATTCTGGTTCCGACCGAAGAAGTCGTAGAAATGCGTAACGGCCAGAAGCGCAAGAGCGAGCGTAAGTTCTTCCCTGGCTATGTATTGGTCCAGATGGAAATGAACGAAGGGACTTGGCACCTTGTCAAGGATACCCCTCGTGTCATGGGTTTCATTGGTGGTACCGCAGACAAGCCTGCGCCGATCACCGATAAAGAGGCCGAGGCCATCCTGCGTCGCGTAGCCGACGGCAGCGACAAGCCGAAGCCGAAGACGCTGTTCGAGCCGGGTGAAGTGGTTCGCGTCATTGACGGTCCCTTCGCTGACTTCAACGGCAGTGTCGAAGAAGTTAACTACGAAAAGAGCCGGCTCCAGGTGGCAGTGCTCATTTTCGGTCGCTCTACTCCGGTGGAGCTCGAGTTCAGCCAGGTCGAGAAGGTCTAGGCGAACGACGCATCCCATACCCCGCAGCTCCATGTGCTGCGGGGTTTTGTCGTCACTGGGATAAAACGCAAGTCATCCGGGGAGCCATCTGGCGTTCGTACCCGATTTTGGAGTAGCTCATGGCTAAGAAGATTCAGGCTTACATCAAGCTGCAAGTTAAGGCCGGCCAGGCCAACCCAAGCCCACCCGTTGGTCCAGCACTGGGTCAACACGGTGTGAACATCATGGAATTCTGCAAGGCCTTCAACGCCCGTACCCAGGGTCAAGAGCCAGGCCTGCCGACTCCGGTGATCATCACTGTATACAGTGACCGTAGCTTCACTTTCGAAACCAAGAGCACCCCTGCCTCGGTTCTGCTGAAGAAAGCAGCTGGCCTGACCAGCGGTTCGGCTCGCCCGAACACTGTCAAGGTCGGTACCGTGACCCGTGCCCAGCTCGAAGAGATCGCCAAGACCAAGCAGGCTGATCTGACTGCAGCTGACCTGGACGCTGCCGTGCGCACCATCGCCGGCTCCGCCCGCAGCATGGGCCTGAACGTGGAGGGTGTGTAATGGCTAAGCTGACCAAGCGCCAAAAGGCCATTGCTTCGAAAGTCGAAGCTGGCAAGAGCTACAACATCGAAGAGGCCGCTGCCCTGCTGGCTGAACTGTCCGCCGTGAAGTTCACCGAGTCCTTCGACGTCGCTGTCAACCTCGGCGTTGACCCGCGTAAGTCCGACCAGGTCGTTCGCAGCGCCACCGTGCTGCCGCATGGCACTGGCAAGACCGTCCGCGTCGCTGTCTTCACCCAGGGTCCAGCTGCCGAAGCCGCTCTGGCTGCCGGTGCTGACCGTGTAGGTATGGACGACCTGGCTGCCGAAATGAAAGGCGGCGACCTGAACTACGACGTCGTCATCGCTTCCCCGGATGCCATGCGCGTTGTCGGCCAACTGGGCCAGGTTCTGGGTCCTCGTGGCCTGATGCCGAACCCGAAAGTCGGTACCGTGACCCCAGACGTGGCCGGCGCCGTCAAAAACGCCAAGGCCGGTCAGGTTCGCTACCGTACCGACAAGAACGGTATCATCCACACCTCCGTCGGCAAGGTCGGCTTCGAGCCTGTCAAGCTGAAGGAAAACGTTGAAGCCCTGATCGCCGACCTGAAGCGTATCAAGCCGGCTTCCGCGAAAGGTATCTACGTCAAGCGCGTCACCCTGAGCACCACCATGGGCCCAGGTCTGGTCATCGATCAGAGCTCGCTGAACGTGTAACACCATGCCGGCGCGACAGGTTCGCGCCGGCAGCAAGAGATTGGGGTCCCTGCCTGGCGGGGGCTGTCCAAGACCGTAGGCGGCGCAAGCCTTAAACCTCAAGCCTACGCAGATGGTGCTCCCGATTCGTTACCGAATCAGACACCAAAACGACATCCGGCCTCGGTCGGATGAAACGGTAAAAACCAGGAGTAAACCCGTGGCAATTAAACTCGAAGACAAGAAGGCCATCGTCGCTGAAGTCAACGAGGCTGCCAAAGTCGCTCTGTCCGCTGTCGTGGCCGATGCCCGTGGTGTGACTGTAGGCGCAATGACCGGACTCCGTAAAGAGGCCCGCGAAGCTGGCGTTTACGTACGTGTCGTACGTAACACCCTGCTCAAGCGCGCTGTTGAAGGCACCGACTACTCGGTCCTGAACGACGCGTTCAAAGGCCCGACCCTGATCGCTTTCTCCAACGAACACCCGGGCGCTGCCGCTCGTCTGTTCAAGGAGTTCGCCAAGGGTCAGGACAAGTTCGAGATCAAGGCAGCTGCGTTCGAGGGCAAGTTCCTCGCAGCAAACGAGATCGACGTACTGGCAACCCTGCCGACCCGCGACGAGGCCATCGCGCAGCTGATGAGCGTTATTCAAGGCGCTACCAGCAAGCTGGCTCGTACCCTGGCAGCTATTCGCGACCAGAAAGAAGCTGCTGCTGCCTAAGGCGGCGTGAGTACTTTCGAAATCACATGTTTAATTTGATGGCTGCGTAGGCTGTCACCCCAATACAGGAATTCATAGTCATGTCTCTGACTAACGAGCAAATCATCGAAGCGATCGGCCAGAAATCCGTTATGGAAATCGTCGAGCTGATCAAGGCGATGGAAGAAACCTTCGGTGTTACCGCTGCTGCTGCCGTTGCTGCTGCTCCTGCCGCTGGCGGCGCTGCTGCTGCTGAAGAGCAAACCGAGTTCAACGTTGTCCTGGCTTCCGCTGGCGAGAAGAAAGTCAACGTGATCAAGGTCGTTCGTGAAATCACCGGCCTGGGCCTGAAGGAAGCCAAAGAGAAAGTCGACGGCGCTCCGCAGGTTCTGCTGGAAGGCGTTTCGAAAGAAGCCGCTGAAGACGCGAAGAAGAAGCTGGAAGAAGCTGGCGCTGGCGTCGAGCTGAAGTAATCGCGACTTTGCGATCCCAGCCCGAGCGTTGAGCAAACGGCTGATGGCTGGTGGCTTATGCCACCGGCCTTTTTCCGTTATTGGTGGCCGATCAGATCGGCCCCGATAACGAGCTGCAAACACCCACGAGGGTGGCGCAAACCATGGGGTTTGCACGATTTTCTGGCTGCTCCCGCCGGGAGAAGCCAAACAAGCAGGTGACCAAGCTGGGGAACGCTGATGGCTTACTCATACACTGAGAAAAAACGTATCCGCAAGGACTTTAGCAAGTTGCCGGACGTCATGGATGTGCCTTACCTCCTGGCCATCCAGCTGGATTCGTACCGCGAATTCCTGCAGGCGGGAGCATCCAAGGATCAGTTCCGCGACGTCGGCCTGCACGCGGCCTTCAAATCGGTATTCCCGATCATCAGCTACTCCGGCAATGCTGCCCTGGAGTACGTCGGCTATCGCCTGGGCGAGCCGGCCTTCGATGTGAAGGAATGTGTCCTTCGTGGCGTGACGTTCGCCGTCCCGCTGCGGGTGAAGGTGCGCCTGATCATCTTCGACAAGGAGTCGTCGAACAAAGCGATCAAGGACATCAAAGAGCAAGAAGTCTACATGGGTGAAATCCCCCTGATGACTGAGAACGGTACCTTCGTTATCAACGGTACCGAGCGTGTGATCGTTTCCCAGCTGCACCGTTCGCCTGGTGTGTTCTTCGACCACGACCGTGGCAAGACCCACAGCTCCGGCAAGCTGCTGTACTCCGCTCGCATCATTCCTTACCGCGGTTCCTGGCTGGACTTCGAGTTCGATCCGAAGGACTGCGTGTTCGTGCGTATCGACCGTCGCCGCAAGCTGCCGGCCTCGGTACTGCTGCGCGCCCTGGGCTACAGCACCGAAGAAATCCTGAACACCTTCTACACCACCAACGTGTTCCACGTTTCCGGTGAGAAGTTGAGCCTGGAGCTGGTGCCGCAGCGTCTGCGTGGCGAAGTCGCGGTCATGGACATCCATGACGGCAACGGCAAGATCATCGTCGAGCAAGGCCGCCGTATCACCGCGCGCCACATCAACCAGTTGGAGAAAGCTGGCGTCAAGGAGCTGGACGTCCCGCTGGAATACGTACTGGGCCGCACCACCGCCAAGGCCATCGTGCATCCGGCCACCGGCGAGATCCTGGCCGAGTGCAACACCGAGATGACCACCGAGCTGATGATCAAGATCGCCAAGGCTCAGGTCGTCCGCATCGAAACCCTGTACACCAACGACATCGATTGCGGTCCGTTCATTTCGGATACCCTGAAGATCGACACCACCAGCAACCAACTGGAAGCCCTGGTCGAGATCTACCGCATGATGCGTCCGGGCGAGCCGCCAACCAAGGATGCCGCCGAGACCCTGTTCAACAACCTGTTCTTCAGCGCCGAGCGTTACGACCTGTCCGCCGTTGGCCGCATGAAGTTCAACCGTCGTATCGGTCGCACCGAGATCGAAGGTTCTGGCGTGCTGAGCCGGGAAGACATCGTCGACGTGCTCAAGACCCTGGTCGACATCCGTAACGGCAAGGGTATCGTCGATGACATCGACCACCTGGGCAACCGTCGCGTCCGTTGCGTCGGCGAAATGGCCGAGAACCAGTTCCGTGTTGGCCTGGTGCGCGTCGAGCGCGCGGTCAAGGAACGCCTGTCGATGGCCGAAAGCGAAGGCCTGATGCCACAGGACCTGATCAACGCCAAGCCGGTTGCGGCGGCGGTGAAAGAGTTCTTCGGTTCCAGCCAGCTGTCCCAGTTCATGGACCAGAACAACCCGCTTTCCGAGATCACCCACAAGCGCCGCGTCTCCGCGCTCGGCCCAGGTGGTCTGACCCGTGAGCGCGCTGGCTTCGAAGTCCGTGACGTACACCCGACCCACTACGGCCGCGTGTGCCCGATCGAAACGCCTGAAGGTCCGAACATCGGTCTGATCAACTCCCTGGCGGCCTATGCCCGCACCAACCAGTACGGCTTCCTGGAAAGCCCGTACCGCGTGGTGAAGGAAGGCGTCGTCACCGACGAGATCGTGTTCCTGTCGGCGATCGAAGAGGCTGACCACGTCATTGCCCAGGCTTCGGCCGCGATGAACGAGCAGAAGCAACTGATCGACGAACTGGTTGCCGTCCGTCACCTGAACGAATTCACCGTCAAGGCGCCGGAAGACGTCACCCTGATGGACGTTTCGCCGAAGCAGGTCGTTTCCGTCGCTGCCTCGCTGATCCCGTTCCTCGAGCACGACGACGCCAACCGTGCACTGATGGGTTCGAACATGCAGCGTCAGGCCGTGCCGACTCTGCGTGCTGACAAGCCGCTGGTCGGTACCGGCATGGAGCGCAACGTCGCCCGTGACTCCGGTGTCTGCGTCGTGGCCCGCCGTGGTGGCGTGATCGACTCGGTCGACGCCAGCCGTATCGTCGTGCGCGTTGCCGATGACGAGGTCGAGACCGGCGAAGCGGGTGTCGACATCTACAACCTGACCAAGTACACCCGTTCGAACCAGAACACCTGCATCAACCAGCGTCCGCTGGTCAGCAAGGGTGATGTGGTCCAGCGCGGCGACATCATGGCCGACGGTCCGTCCACCGACATGGGTGAGCTGGCCCTGGGCCAGAACATGCGCATCGCGTTCATGGCGTGGAACGGCTTCAACTTCGAGGACTCCATCTGCCTGTCGGAACGTGTGGTCCAGGAAGATCGCTTCACCACCATCCACATCCAGGAACTGACCTGTGTGGCCCGCGACACCAAGCTCGGCCCAGAGGAAATCACTGCGGATATCCCGAATGTCGGTGAAGCGGCGCTGAACAAGCTGGACGAAGCCGGTATCGTCTACGTGGGTGCCGAAGTCGGCGCTGGCGACATCCTGGTCGGCAAGGTCACGCCAAAAGGCGAGACCCAGCTGACGCCGGAAGAGAAACTGCTGCGCGCGATCTTCGGTGAGAAGGCCAGCGACGTGAAGGACACCTCCCTGCGTGTGCCGACCGGCACCAAGGGTACCGTCATCGACGTCCAGGTCTTCACTCGCGATGGCGTCGAGCGTGACAGTCGCGCCCTGGCCATCGAGAAGATGCAGTTGGACGAGATCCGCAAGGACCTCAACGAAGAGTTCCGCATCGTCGAAGGCGCAACCTTCGAGCGTCTGCGTGCAGCCCTGAACGGCCAGGTGGTCGACGGTGGCGCGGGCCTGAAGAAGGGCACCGTGATCACTGACGAAGTGCTGGACGGCCTGGAGCACGGCCAGTGGTTCAAGCTGCGCATGGCCGAAGACGCCCTGAACGAGCAGCTGGAGAAGGCCCAGGCCTACATCGTCGACCGTCGTCGTCTGCTGGACGACAAGTTCGAGGACAAGAAGCGCAAGCTGCAGCAGGGCGATGACCTGGCACCGGGCGTCCTGAAGATCGTCAAGGTCTACCTGGCTATCCGCCGTCGCATCCAGCCGGGTGACAAGATGGCTGGTCGTCACGGTAACAAGGGTGTGGTCTCGGTGATCATGCCGGTCGAGGACATGCCGCATGATGCCAATGGCACTCCGGTCGACGTGGTCCTCAACCCGCTGGGCGTACCTTCGCGTATGAACGTCGGTCAGATCCTCGAAACCCACCTGGGCCTCGCGGCCAAGGGCCTGGGCGAGAAGATCAACCGCATGCTCGAAGAGCAGCGCAAGGCCGCGGAGCTGCGTGGCTTCCTGACCGAGATCTACAACGAGATCGGTGGCCGCCAGGAAAACCTGGACGAGTTCAGCGACCAGGAGATCCTGGAACTGGCGAACAACCTGAAGAAGGGCGTGCCGATGGCTACCCCGGTCTTCGATGGTGCCAAGGAGCGCGAGATCAAGGCCATGCTGAAGCTGGCCGACATGCCTGAGAGCGGCCAGATGGAGCTGTTCGACGGTCGCACCGGCAACAAGTTCGAGCGTCCTGTGACCGTGGGTTACATGTACATGCTCAAGCTGAACCACTTGGTGGACGACAAGATGCACGCGCGTTCCACTGGTTCCTACAGCCTGGTTACCCAGCAACCGCTGGGTGGTAAGGCGCAGTTCGGTGGTCAGCGTTTCGGGGAGATGGAAGTGTGGGCGCTGGAAGCATATGGCGCGGCATACACCCTGCAAGAAATGCTCACAGTGAAGTCGGACGACGTGAACGGCCGTACCAAGATGTACAAGAACATCGTGGATGGCGATCACCGTATGGAGCCGGGCATGCCCGAGTCCTTCAACGTGTTGATCAAAGAGATCCGTTCGCTCGGTATCGATATCGATCTGGAAACCGAATAACACGTGACGCGAAGGGGGGCGGGGCTGCTAGAGCCCGCTCCCTGCTCCGCCAGGAGGAAAGGCCTTGAAAGACCTACTGAATTTGCTGAAAAACCAGGGTCAAGTCGAAGAGTTCGACGCTATCCGCATCGGTCTGGCGTCGCCTGAGATGATCCGTTCGTGGTCGTTCGGTGAAGTTAAGAAGCCGGAAACCATCAACTACCGTACGTTCAAACCTGAGCGCGACGGCCTGTTCTGCGCCAAGATCTTTGGCCCAGTCAAGGACTACGAGTGCCTGTGCGGCAAGTACAAGCGCCTCAAGCACCGCGGCGTGATCTGCGAGAAGTGCGGCGTCGAAGTCGCCCTGGCCAAGGTTCGTCGTGAGCGCATGGCGCACATCGAGCTGGCCTCGCCGGTTGCCCACATCTGGTTCCTGAAGTCGCTGCCGTCCCGTATCGGCCTGCTGATGGACATGACCCTGCGTGACATCGAACGCGTGCTCTACTTCGAGAGCTACGTCGTGATCGATCCGGGCATGACCACCCTGGAGAAGGGCCAGCTGCTGAACGACGAGCAGTACTTCGAAGCGCTGGAAGAGTTCGGTGACGACTTCGACGCCCGCATGGGTGCCGAGGCTGTCCGCGAGCTGCTGCACGCCATCGACCTGGAGCACGAGATCGGCCGCCTGCGCGAAGAGATTCCGCAGACCAACTCGGAAACCAAGATCAAGAAGCTGTCCAAGCGCCTGAAGCTGATGGAAGCGTTCCAGGGTTCGGGCAACCTGCCCGAGTGGATGGTCCTGACCGTCCTGCCGGTGCTGCCGCCGGACCTGCGCCCGCTGGTGCCGCTGGATGGCGGTCGTTTCGCGACCTCCGACCTGAACGACCTGTATCGTCGGGTGATCAACCGTAACAACCGTCTGAAGCGCCTGCTCGACCTGTCGGCGCCGGACATCATCGTGCGCAACGAAAAGCGCATGCTGCAGGAAGCGGTCGACGCCCTGCTGGACAACGGCCGTCGCGGTCGCGCCATCACCGGCTCGAACAAGCGTCCGCTGAAGTCCCTGGCCGACATGATCAAAGGTAAGCAGGGTCGTTTCCGTCAGAACCTGCTCGGTAAGCGTGTGGACTACTCCGGCCGTTCGGTAATTACCGTAGGCCCGACCCTGCGCCTGCATCAGTGCGGCCTGCCGAAGAAGATGGCTCTGGAGCTGTTCAAGCCGTTCATTTTCGGCAAGCTGGAAATGCGTGGCCTGGCGACCACCATCAAGGCCGCCAAGAAGATGGTCGAGCGCGAGCTGCCGGAGGTCTGGGACGTTCTCGCCGAGGTGATCCGCGAACACCCCGTCCTGCTCAACCGTGCACCGACCCTGCACCGTCTGGGTATCCAGGCGTTCGAGCCGGTGCTCATCGAAGGCAAGGCGATCCAGCTGCACCCGCTGGTCTGTGCCGCGTACAACGCCGACTTCGACGGTGACCAGATGGCCGTTCACGTGCCGCTGACCCTGGAAGCCCAGCTCGAAGCGCGTGCGCTGATGATGTCGACCAACAACATCCTGTCGCCTGCCAACGGTGAGCCGATCATCGTGCCGTCCCAGGACGTGGTCCTGGGTCTGTACTACATGACCCGTGAAGCCGTGAATGCAAAAGGCGAAGGCCGTGTGTTCGCCGACCTGCAGGAAGTCGACCGCGTATTCCGCGCCGGCGAGGCCGCCCTGCACGCCAAGATCAAGGTCCGTATCAACGAGACCGTGAAAGAGCGTGATGGCAGTGTTGTCCATAACACCCGCATCGTCGACACCACTGTCGGCCGTGCGCTGCTGTTCCAGGTTGTCCCGGCGGGCCTGCCGTTCGACGTGGTCAACCAGCCGATGAAGAAGAAGGCGATCTCCAAGCTGATCAACCAGTGCTATCGCGTGGTGGGTCTGAAGGAAACCGTCATCTTCGCTGACCAACTGATGTACACCGGTTTTGCCTACTCGACCATTTCCGGCGTGTCCATCGGTGTGAACGACTTCGTCATCCCGGATGAGAAGGCGCGCATCATCGGTACCGCCACCGAGGAAGTGAAGGAGATCGAGAGCCAGTACGCTTCCGGCCTGGTAACCCAGGGCGAGAAGTACAACAAGGTGATCGACCTGTGGTCCAAGGCCAACGACGAAGTGTCCAAGGCGATGATGGCCAACCTCTCGAAAGAGAAGGTCATCGACCGCGAGGGCAAGGAAGTCGAGCAGGAGTCCTTCAACTCCATGTACATGATGGCGGACTCCGGTGCGCGGGGTTCCGCGGCCCAGATCCGTCAGCTGGCCGGTATGCGTGGCCTGATGGCCAAGCCGGACGGCTCGATCATCGAGACCCCGATCACCGCGAACTTCCGTGAAGGCCTGAGCGTTCTGCAGTACTTCATCTCGACCCACGGTGCTCGTAAGGGGCTGGCGGATACCGCGCTGAAGACCGCGAACTCCGGTTACCTGACCCGTCGTCTGGTCGACGTGGCCCAGGACCTGGTGGTGACCGAGATCGACTGCGGCACCGACCAAGGCCTGGTCATGACCCCGCACATCGAAGGCGGCGACGTGGTCGAGCCGCTGGGCGAGCGCGTACTGGGCCGTGTGGTTGCCCGCGACGTGTTCAAGCCTGGCACCGACGATGTCATCGTTCCGGCCGGTACCCTGGTCGACGAGAAGTGGGTCGAGTTCATCGAGCTGAACAGCATCGACGAAGTGGTCGTGCGTTCGCCGATCAGCTGCGAAACCCGCTACGGCATCTGCGCCAAGTGCTACGGTCGCGACCTGGCTCGCGGTCACCAGGTGAACATCGGTGAGGCTGTCGGCGTCATCGCCGCCCAGTCGATCGGTGAGCCGGGTACCCAGCTGACCATGCGTACCTTCCACATCGGTGGTGCCGCGAGCCGTACCTCGGCCGCTGACAGCGTCCAGGTGAAGAACGGCGGTATGGTCCGTCTGCACAACCTCAAGCAGGTCGAGCGCGCCGATGGCAACCTGGTTGCCGTATCGCGTTCCGGCGAGCTGGCCATTGCCGACGAATTCGGCCGCGAGCGCGAGCGCTACAAGCTGCCATACGGTGCGGTGATTTCGGTCAAGGAAGGCGAGAAGGTCGAAGCTGGCGCCATCGTCGCCAAGTGGGACCCGCACACCCACCCGATCGTCACCGAGCTGAAAGGTACCGTGACCTTCGTGGGCATGGAGGAAGGCATCACCATCAAGCGTCAGACCGACGAACTGACCGGCCTGACCAACATCGAGGTGATGGACGTCAAGGATCGTCCGGCCGCAGGCAAGGAAATCCGTCCTGCGATCAAGATGGTCGACGCCAATGGCAAGGACCTGTACCTGCCAGGCACCGACGTGCCTGCCCAGTACTTCCTGCCGGCCAACGCGCTGGTGGGCGTGGCTGACGGTGCGCAGATCGGTGTCGGCGACGTCATCGCGCGTATCCCGCAGGAAACCTCGAAGACCCGCGACATCACCGGTGGTCTGCCACGCGTTGCCGACCTGTTCGAAGCGCGCCGTCCGAAGGAGGCTTCGATCCTGGCGGAGGTCAGCGGCACCATCGCGTTCGGCAAGGAGACCAAGGGCAAGCGTCGTCTGGTCATCACCCCGAACGATGGCAGCGATCCGTACGAGGAGCTGATTCCGAAGTGGCGCCACCTGAACGTCTTCGAAGGCGAACAGGTCAACCGCGGCGAAGTCATCTCCGACGGTCCGAGCGATCCGCACGACATCCTGCGCCTGCTGGGTGTGAGCGCGCTGGCCAAGTACATCGTCAACGAGATCCAGGACGTCTACCGCCTGCAAGGCGTGAAGATCAACGACAAGCACATCGAGACCATCCTGCGTCAGATGCTGCGTAAGGTCGAAGTCACCGAGGCCGGCGACTCGAGCTTCATCAAGGGCGACCAGGTCGAGCTGACCCAGGTGCTGGTGGAGAACGAGCGCCTGGCTACCGAGGACAAGTTCCCGGCCAAGTTCGGTCGCGTCCTGCTGGGTATCACCAAGGCCTCGTTGTCGACCGAGTCGTTCATCTCCGCGGCGTCCTTCCAGGAAACCACCCGCGTGCTGACCGAAGCGGCGGTAACCGGCAAGCGCGACTACCTGCGCGGCCTGAAGGAGAACGTGGTCGTGGGTCGTCTGATCCCGGCCGGTACCGGCCTGGCCTATCACAGCGAGCGCAAGCGTCGCCGTGATGCCGACAAGCCGCTGCGCGTGAGTGCCAGTGAGGTGGAAGCCGCACTGACCGAAGCGCTGAACTCCAGCGGCAACTGAGTACAGGGCAGGGCCCCGGCACATCCTCGTGGTCATCGGTGACATGAATTGTTGCCGATGACCGGGCGGGGAGGGCCGGGGCCTCGTCTTGACTGGGTGCAAGATCCTCTTTAGACTTTTGTACCCTTAAATTTGGTGAGGCTCTGTCTCGCCAATTTTTGGCTTTTCTTGCAAGACAATAGCGTCGCAAGACAATCAGTGGAGCTAGTAGATGGCAACTATCAACCAGCTGGTACGTCAGCCGCGTAAGCGTATCGTCGATAAATCCGACGTTCCTGCGCTGCAGAACTGCCCGCAACGTCGTGGTGTGTGCACTCGCGTGTACACCACTACGCCGAAAAAACCTAACTCGGCACTGCGTAAAGTATGCCGTGTGCGTCTGACCAACGGTTTCGAGGTTTCCTCGTACATCGGCGGTGAAGGCCACAACCTGCAAGAGCACAGCGTTGTTCTGATCCGTGGCGGTCGTGTAAAGGACTTGCCAGGTGTTCGTTACCACACCGTGCGCGGTTCGCTGGATACCTCCGGCGTCAAAGACCGTAAGCAGGGCCGTTCGAAGTACGGTACCAAGCGTCCGAAGTAAGGCCGCTTGCACCTTTTTATCTATTTGAGTCGATAAGAGTAAGGTCGGGTGCGGCATCGCCGTCAGTCCCGAGCTAACCTGAAGACCGTTTGAGGGCTTATCAATGCCAAGACGTCGTGTAGCAGCCAAGCGTGAGATCCTGGACGATCCGAAATACGGAAGCCAGATCCTCGCCAAGTTCATGAACCACGTGATGGAAAGCGGCAAGAAGGCCGTAGCCGAGCGCATCGTTTACGGTGCCCTGGATACCGTCAAAGCACGCAAGAACAGCGATCCCCTGGAAATCTTCGAGAAAGCTCTCGACGCCATCGCTCCGCTGGTCGAAGTAAAGTCCCGCCGTGTCGGCGGTGCCACTTACCAGGTTCCGGTCGAAGTTCGCCCATCCCGTCGTAACGCGCTGGCAATGCGCTGGCTGGTAGATTACGCCCGCAAGCGCGGCGAGAAGTCCATGGCGCTGCGCCTGGCTGGCGAGCTGCTGGATGCCGCTGAAGGCAAAGGTGCTGCAGTCAAGAAGCGTGAAGACGTACACCGTATGGCCGAAGCCAACAAGGCTTTCTCGCACTACCGCTTCTAATTCAGGCATCAATCTTTTTGCGAGGGCTTTATGGCTCGTACTACAGCAATTAACCGCTACCGTAACATCGGTATCTGTGCCCACGTTGACGCGGGCAAGACTACCACTACCGAGCGGATCCTGTTCTACACAGGCCTGAGCCACAAGATGGGCGAGGTGCATGACGGCGCCGCGACCACCGACTGGATGGTTCAGGAGCAGGAGCGCGGTATCACCATTACCTCCGCTGCTGTCACCACCTTCTGGAAAGGTTCTCGTGGTCAGTACGACAACTACCGCGTAAACGTCATCGATACCCCCGGCCACGTTGACTTCACCATCGAAGTAGAGCGTTCGCTGCGCGTACTCGACGGCGCGGTCGTCGTGTTCTGCGGTACCTCCGGCGTTGAGCCGCAGTCCGAAACCGTATGGCGTCAGGCCAACAAGTACGGCGTTCCACGTGTTGTCTACGTGAACAAGATGGACCGCGCCGGCGCCAACTTCCTGCGCGTTGTCGGTCAGATCAAGAACCGCCTGGGTCACACCCCGGTCCCGATCCAGCTGGCTATCGGTGCCGAGGACAACTTCCAGGGTCAGGTCGACCTGATCAAGATGAAAGCCATCTACTGGAACGATGACGACAAGGGCACCACCTATCGCGAGGAAGAAATTCCTGCCGATATGCTGGAGCTGGCTGAAGAGTGGCGTGCCAACATGGTCGAGTCCGCTGCCGAGGCCAACGAAGAGCTGATGAACAAGTACCTTGAAGAAGGTGACCTGTCCGTCGAAGACATCAAGGCTGGTCTGCGCGCCCGTACCCTGGCAAGCGAGATCGTTCCTGCCGTCTGCGGCTCCTCGTTCAAGAACAAGGGTGTTCCCCTGGTTCTCGACGCCGTCATCGACTTCCTGCCTGCTCCGACCGAGATCCCTGCAATCCAGGGTATCCACCCGGACCACATCGAAGACGAGAACGCTCCGAAAGACGAGCGTCGTGCCGACGACAACGAGCCGTTCTCGGCTCTGGCGTTCAAGATTGCTACCGACCCGTTCGTCGGTACCCTGACCTTCGTTCGCGTCTACTCGGGCGTCCTGAACTCCGGTGACTCCGTCATCAACTCGGTCAAGGGCAAGAAAGAGCGCGTTGGTCGTATGGTGCAGATGCACGCCAACCAGCGTGAAGAGATCAAGGAAGTGCGCGCTGGCGACATCGCGGCCCTGATCGGCATGAAGGACGTCACCACCGGTGAAACCCTGTGCGACGCCGACAAGCCAATCATCCTCGAGCGCATGGACTTCCCGGAGCCGGTCATCTCGGTAGCCGTTGAGCCGAAGACCAAGGCTGACCAGGAGAAGATGGGCATCGCCCTGAGCAAGCTGGCCCAGGAAGACCCGTCGTTCCGCGTCAAGACTGACGAAGAAACCGGTCAGACCATCATCTCCGGTATGGGTGAGCTGCACCTGGACATCATCGTCGACCGCATGAAGCGCGAGTTCAACGTTGAGGCCAACATCGGCAAGCCGCAGGTTTCCTACCGTGAAACCATCACCAAGGACAACGTCGAGATCGAAGGCAAGTTCGTTCGTCAGTCCGGTGGTCGCGGTCAGTTCGGTCACTGCTGGGTTCGCTTCTCGCAGCCTGATGCCGACGAAAAGGGCAACATCACCGAAGGTCTGGTCTTCACCAACGAAGTCGTGGGTGGTGTGGTTCCGAAGGAATACATCCCAGCGATCCAGAAGGGTATCGAAGAGCAGATGAAGAACGGCGTTGTCGCCGGCTATCCGCTGATCGGTCTGAAGGCTACCGTGTTTGACGGTTCCTACCACGACGTCGACTCCAACGAGATGGCGTTCAAGATCGCTGCCTCCATGGCGACCAAGCAACTGGCCCAGAAGGGCGGTGGTAAGGTGCTTGAGCCGATCATGAAGGTGGAAGTGGTGACCCCTGAAGACTACATGGGTGACGTGATGGGTGACCTGAACCGTCGTCGTGGTCTGATCCAGGGTATGGAAGACTCGGTCTCCGGCAAGGTTATCCGTGCTGAAGTTCCGCTCGGAGAGATGTTCGGTTATGCAACCGACGTTCGTTCCATGTCTCAGGGTCGCGCGAGCTACTCCATGGAATTCTCCAAATACGCCGAAGCTCCGTCGAACATCGTCGAAGCGCTCGTTAAAAAACAAGGCTAATCCAGCCCTTTAGGCAAGAGGTTCACTGTCGTGGCTAAAGAAAAATTTGAACGTAACAAACCGCACGTCAACGTTGGCACCATCGGTCACGTTGACCACGGTAAAACCACTCTGACCGCAGCTCTGACCCGCGTCTGCTCCGAAGTCTTCGGTTCGGCCAAGGTCGACTTCGACAAGATCGACTCCGCTCCGGAAGAGAAAGCTCGCGGTATCACCATCAACACCGCTCACGTAGAGTACGACTCCAACATTCGTCACTACGCGCACGTTGACTGCCCGGGCCACGCCGACTACGTCAAGAACATGATCACCGGTGCTGCCCAGATGGACGGCGCTATCCTGGTCTGCTCGGCTGCCGATGGTCCGATGCCTCAGACTCGTGAGCACATCCTGCTGTCCCGTCAGGTTGGCGTTCCGTACATCGTTGTCTTCCTGAACAAGGCTGACATGGTTGACGACGCCGAGCTGCTGGAACTGGTCGAGATGGAAGTTCGCGACCTGCTGTCCACCTACGACTTCCCGGGTGACGACACCCCGATCATCATCGGTTCGGCCCTGATGGCGCTGAACGGCGAAGATACCAACGAAATGGGTACCACCGCCGTCAAGAAGCTGGTCGAAACCCTGGACAGCTACATTCCTGAGCCGGTTCGTGCCATCGACCTGCCGTTCCTGATGCCGATCGAAGACGTGTTCTCGATCTCGGGTCGCGGTACCGTTGTAACTGGCCGTGTTGAGCGTGGCATCGTCCGCATCCAGGAAGAAGTCGAGATCGTCGGCCTGCGTCCGACCACCAAGACTACCTGCACCGGCGTTGAAATGTTCCGCAAGCTGCTGGACGAAGGCCGTGCTGGCGAGAACTGCGGCGTTCTGCTGCGTGGCACCAAGCGTGACGAAGTCGAGCGTGGTCAGGTTCTGGCCAAGCCGGGTTCGGTCAAGCCGCACACCAAGTTCACCGCAGAAGTCTACGTCCTGTCGAAGGAAGAAGGCGGCCGTCACACTCCGTTCTTCAAAGGCTACCGTCCTCAGTTCTACTTCCGTACCACTGACGTGACCGGTTCCTGCGAACTGCCGGAAGGCGTCGAGATGGTAATGCCAGGTGACAACATCCAGATGGAAGTCACCCTGATCAAGACCATCGCGATGGAAGAAGGTCTGCGTTTCGCCATCCGTGAAGGCGGTCGTACCGTCGGCGCCGGCGTCGTAGCCAAAATCATCGAGTAATCACTCGATCGGTTGAAAAAGCCCCCGCTCAGCGGGGGCTTTTTTTATTGGGTTGACACTATATAGGGGCGTCTATAGAATCACGCCTCCTTTTAACGGGCGTAGTGCGCCCGGTGGGAACAGCCTGGAGTCTGAAATCCAATGCAAAATCAGCAAATCCGCATCAGGTTGAAGGCATTCGACCATCGCCTGATCGACCAATCCACCCAGGAAATCGTGGAAACCGCGAAACGTACTGGTGCACAAGTGCGTGGTCCTATTCCACTGCCTACCCGCAAAGAGCGGTTCACCGTTCTGGTCTCCCCGCACGTCAACAAAGACGCGCGTGACCAGTACGAGATCCGTACTCACAAGCGTGTTCTGGACATCGTCCAGCCGACGGATAAAACCGTTGACGCGCTGATGAAGCTCGATCTCGCGGCCGGCGTGGAAGTACAGATCAGCCTCGGCTAAGACTTCGGTCTGGTCGTGTAACGCTCTGAAATGGGCGGCCATAGCGGGTGAAAGCCCCGTACACTCATGAGGTTTACAACATGACTATTGGTGTAGTCGGTCGTAAGTGCGGCATGACCCGCATTTTCACCGAAGAAGGTGTCTCCATTCCGGTCACGGTCATCGAGATCGAGCCGAATCGCGTCACCCAGTTCAAAACTGAAGAAACCGATGGCTACCGTGCAGTGCAAGTCACTGTCGGCGAGCGTCGTGCTTCGCGCGTGACTGCCGCTCAGGCTGGTCACTTCGCCAAAGCGAACGTTGCCGCTGGTCGCGGTGTCTGGGAGTTCCGTCTTGAAGAAGGCGAGTTCCAGGCTGGCGACTTGATCAAAGCTGAACTCTTCACTGCAGGCCAGCTGGTAGACGTTACGGGTCAGTCCAAGGGTAAAGGCTTCGCCGGTACCATCAAGCGCTGGAACTTCCGCGGCCAGGACAACACCCACGGTAACTCCGTATCGCACCGCGTCCCAGGCTCCATCGGCCAGTGCCAGACTCCTGGTCGTGTATTCAAGGGCAAGAAAATGTCCGGTCACATGGGCGCCGAGCGCGTGACTGTTCAGTCCCTGGAAGTGGTACGCGTAGACGCTGAGCGCAACCTGCTGCTGATCAAGGGTGCCGTTCCAGGCGCTACTGGCGGCGACGTGGTCGTGCGTCCGGCTGTCAAGGCTCGCGGTTAAGGGGAAACTGACATGCAACTTAATGTAAATGACGCTCAGGCGATCGAAGTTTCCGAACTGACTTTCGGTGGCGAATTCAACGAGACGCTGGTACACCAAGCAGTCGTGGCCTACATGGCCGGCGGCCGTCAGGGCACCAAGCAGCAGAAGACCCGTTCCGACGTGACCGGTGGCGGCAAGCGCCCGTGGCGTCAGAAAGGCACCGGCCGCGCTCGTGCCGGTACCACCCGTGGCCCGATCTGGCGCGGCGGTGGTGTCACCTTCGCAGCTCGTCCCCAGGATCACTCGCAGAAGCTCAACAAGAAGATGTACCGCGCAGCCCTGCGCTCCATCCTCTCCGAGCTGGTACGTAGCGAGCGTCTGGTCGTTGTCCAGGACTTCGCTGTCGAAGCGCCGAAGACCAAGGACCTGCTGAACAAGCTGAACGGCATGGGTCTGAACGACGTACTGATCGTTTCCGACGCCGTTGATCAGAACCTGTACCTGGCTGCTCGTAACCTGCCGCACGTCGACGTACGTGACGTCCAGGGTTCCGACCCGGTCAGTCTGATCGCATACGAGAAAGTGTTGATCACTGTCTCGGCCGTGAAGAAATTCGAGGAGCTGCTGGGATGAACCAGGAACGCGTATTTAAAGTCCTCCTTGGCCCGCACGTTTCCGAGAAGGCTACCGTTCTGGCTGAGAAAAAAGGCCAGTTCGTATTCAAGGTTGCTACCGACGCAACCAAGCTGGAAATCAAGAAAGCTGTCGAAGGCCTGTTCGGCGTCAAGGTCGAGAACGTGACCACCGTCAACGTTCTGGGCAAGACCAAGCGCACTGTACGTGGTCTGGGCAAGCGTAATGACTGGAAGAAGGCGATCGTCTCCCTTCAGCCAGGCCAAGATCTCGATTTCAGCAGCAGTGCTGAGTAAGGAAGGGGTGCATCATGGCAATCGTTAAATGCAAACCGACTTCCCCTGGCCGCCGTTTCGTGGTCAAGGTGGTCAACCAGGAGCTGCACAAAGGCGCTCCTCACGCACCGCTGATCGAGAAGAAATCGAAGTCTGGTGGTCGTAACAACAATGGCCGCATCACCACTCGTCACGTTGGTGGTGGTCATAAGCAGCACTACCGTCTGGTCGACTTCCGTCGCAACGACAAGGATGGCATCCCAGCCACCGTCGAGCGTATCGAATACGACCCGAACCGTACTGCTCACATCGCCCTGCTGTGCTACGCAGACGGCGAGCGTCGCTACATCATCGCGCCGAAGGGCGTGAGCGCTGGCGACCAGCTGATCGCAGGCGCCCTGGCTCCAATCAAGCCGGGCAACTCCCTGCAGCTGCGCAACATCCCAGTAGGTAGCACCGTTCACGGCATCGAACTGAAGCCGGGTAAAGGTGCTCAAATCGCTCGTTCCGCTGGTGCTTCGGCTCAGCTGATCGCTCGCGAAGGCGTCTACGTGACTCTGCGTCTGCGCTCTGGTGAGATGCGTAAAGTGCTGGCCGAGTGCCGTGCGACCCTGGGCGAAGTCTCGAACTCCGAGCACAGCCTGCGCTCGCTGGGTAAAGCTGGTGCCAAACGCTGGCGCGGCGTTCGCCCAACCGTTCGTGGCGTTGCCATGAACCCGGTTGACCACCCGCACGGTGGTGGTGAAGGTCGTACCTCCGGTGGTCGTCATCCGGTATCGCCATGGGGCTTCCCAACCAAGGGTGCGAAGACCCGTGGTAATAAGCGTACCGACAACATGATCGTCCGTCGTCGCAAGTAACTAGAGGGATACGACAGTGCCACGTTCTCTGAAAAAAGGTCCTTTTATCGATCTTCACCTTCTGAAGAAGATCGAAGTGGCGGTGGAGAAGAACGATCGCAAGCCAGTCAAAACCTGGTCGCGCCGTTCCATGATCCTGCCACAAATGGTCGGTCTGACCATCGCGGTACACAACGGTCGTCAGCATGTCCCCGTTCTCGTGAACGAAGACATGGTCGGCCACAAACTGGGCGAGTTCGCCGGTACCCGCACCTATCGCGGGCACGTGGCTGACAAGAAAGCCAAGCGTTAAGGGGTAAGGAAATGGAAGTAGCCGCTAAGTTGTCGGGCGCTCGAATCTCCGCCCAGAAAGCCCGCTTGGTCGCCGACCAGATCCGCGGGAAGAAGGTGGGCGACGCGCTCAACCTGTTGGCCTTCAGCAGCAAAAAAGCCGCTGAAATCATGAAGAAAGTCCTCGAGTCGGCCGTTGCCAACGCCGAGCATAACGAAGGCGCAGACGTTGATGACCTGAAGGTCAGCACCGTTTTCGTCAACGAAGGGCGTTCGCTGAAGCGCATCATGCCGCGTGCCAAAGGCCGCGCTGATCGCATCGTCAAGCGGTCTTGCCATATCACTGTCAAGGTTGCGGACAAGTAACGGAGTCGATCAGATGGGTCAGAAAGTACATCCCACTGGCATTCGCCTGGGAATCGTCAAGGAGCACACCTCCGTCTGGTATGCAGACGGCGCTACTTACGCAGATTACCTGCTCAAGGATCTGAAAACGCGTGAGTACCTCCAGGACAAACTAAAAAGCGCGTCCGTAAGCCGTATCGATATTCATCGTCCGGCTCAAACTGCACGCATCACCATCCACACCGCTCGTCCCGGTATCGTTATCGGCAAGAAAGGTGAGGACGTTGAGAAGCTGCGTCAGGACCTGACCAAGCAGATGGGTGTGCCTGTGCACATCAACATCGAAGAGATCCGCAAGCCGGAACTCGACGCCATGCTGGTTGCCCAGAGCGTAGCCCAGCAGCTGGAGCGCCGCGTAATGTTCCGTCGCGCCATGAAGCGCGCCGTGCAGAACGCCATGCGTATTGGTGCAAAGGGCATCAAGATCCAGGTGAGCGGTCGTCTCGGCGGTGCCGAGATTGCACGTACTGAATGGTATCGCGAAGGTCGTGTGCCACTGCACACCCTGCGTGCCGATATCGACTATGCCACCTACGAAGCCCACACCACCTACGGTGTGATCGGTGTCAAGGTTTGGATCTTCAAAGGCGAAGTTATTGGTGGTCGCCAGGAAGAGCTGAAGCCTCAAGCACCAGCGCCTCGTAAAAAAGCTGCTAAGTAAGGGGTACGCCAAATGTTGCAACCAAAGCGTACAAAATTCCGCAAGCAGATGACCGGCCACAACCGTGGTCTGGCCCTGCGCGGTAGCAAGGTCAGCTTCGGCGAATTCGCCCTGAAAGCTGTATCCCGCGGTCGTCTCACCGCCCGCCAGATCGAGTCGGCACGTCGTGCCCTGACCCGTCACGTAAAACGTGGCGGCAAGATCTGGATCCGTGTATTCCCGGACAAGCCGGTTACCAAGAAGCCTCTCGAAGTGCGTATGGGTAAAGGTAAGGGTTCCGTGGAGTACTGGGTTGCCCAGATCCAGCCAGGCAAAGTCCTGTACGAGATCGAGGGTGTTTCTGAAGAGCTGGCGCGCGAGGCTTTCGCCCTGGCTGCTGCAAAGCTGCCTCTCGCCACCTCCTTTGTTAAGCGGACGGTGATGTGATGAAAGCGAATGAACTTCGTGAAAAATCGGCACAGCAACTGAATGAGCAACTGCTCGGCTTGCTGCGCGACCAGTTCAATCTGCGCATGCAGAAGGCAACTGGCCAGTTGGGGCAGTCGCACCTGCTCTCGCAAGTTAAGCGTGACATCGCTCGCGTGAAAACTGTGCTCAACCAGCAGGCAGGTAAGTGATCATGGCTGAAGCTGAAAAAACCGTCCGTACGCTGACTGGCCGTGTCGTCAGCGACAAAATGGACAAGACCATCACCGTTCTGATCGAGCGTCGCGTCAAGCACCCGATCTACGGTAAATACGTTAAGCGTTCGACTAAGCTGCACGCGCACGACGAAAACAACCAGTGCCACATCGGCGACAAGGTTTCCATCCGTGAAACCCGTCCGCTGGCCAAGACCAAGTCCTGGGCACTGGTTGAAGTTCTCGAACGCGCTGTTGAAGTCTAAGGGCGAAGGGTCGGAGATATTTTATGATTCAGACTCAATCCATGCTCGATGTGGCCGATAACAGCGGCGCTCGTCGCGTCATGTGCATCAAGGTGCTCGGCGGTTCCCACCGCCGTTACGCCGGCATCGGTGACATCATCAAGGTGACCGTGAAGGAAGCGATTCCGCGCGGCAAGGTCAAGAAAGGCCAGGTGATGACCGCTGTCGTCGTCCGCACCAAGCACGGTGTTCGCCGCGCTGACGGTTCCATCATTCGTTTCGACGGCAACGCTGCTGTTCTGCTGAACAACAAGCAAGAGCCGATCGGCACTCGCATCTTCGGGCCAGTGACCCGTGAGCTTCGTTCCGAGAAGTTCATGAAGATCGTCTCGCTCGCCCCTGAAGTGCTGTAAGGAGATCCGACATGCAAAAGATTCGTCGTGACGACGAGATCATCGTGATCGCCGGCAAAGACAAGGGCAAGCGCGGTAAGGTGCTGAAGGTCCTCGCTGACGACCGTCTGGTCGTTGGCGGTGTCAACCTGGTCAAGCGTCATACCAAGCCTAACCCGATGGCAGGCGTCCAGGGCGGTATCGTCGAGAAAGAAGCGCCTCTGCACGCTTCCAACGTTGCCATCTTCAACAGTGAAACCAACAAGGCTGACCGCGTTGGCTTCAAAGTCGAAGACGGCAAGAAAATTCGTGTCTTCAAGTCGACCCAGAAAGCGGTTGATGCTTGAACACTGCTAGGTAGAAGACAATGGCACGACTGAAAGAGATTTACCGGAACGAAATCGCTCCCAAGCTTAAGGAAGAACTTAAGCTCGCGAACGTGATGGAAGTTCCGCGCGTTACCAAGATCACCCTGAACATGGGTCTGGGCGAAGCGATCGGTGACAAGAAAGTCATCGAGAACGCTGTTGCCGACCTGGAAAAGATCACCGGTCAGAAGCCGGTCGTGACTTTCGCTCGCAAGTCCATTGCGGGTTTCAAGGTTCGTGAAGGTTGGCCGATCGGCGTCAAGGTAACCCTGCGCCGCGACCGTATGTACGAATTCCTGGATCGTCTGCTGTCGATCTCCCTGCCTCGGGTCCGCGACTTCCGCGGCCTGAATGCCAAGTCCTTCGATGGTCGTGGCAACTACAGCATGGGTGTGAAAGAGCAGATCATCTTCCCGGAAATCGACTACGACAAGATCGATGCTCTGCGCGGTCTGGACATCACCCTGACCACCACTGCTCGTACGGATGAAGAAGGCCGCGCCCTGCTGCGTGCTTTCAAATTCCCGTTCCGCAACTGATTGGAGTAGGAAAATGGCCAAGAAGAGCATGAAAAACCGCGAGCTGAAGCGTCAGCTCACGGTAGCCAAGTACGCCAAGAAGCGTGCCGAGCTGAAAGCGATCATCGTCAACCAGGACGTCTCCCCCGAGGAGCGTTTCGCCGCCGTAGTCGCCCTGCAGAAGCAGCCGCGTGACGCCAGCGCCTCGCGCCTGCGCAACCGCTGCCGCCTGACCGGTCGTCCGCACGGTGTCTACCGTAAGTTCGGCCTGGGCCGTAACATGCTGCGCCAGGCTGCAATGCGCGGTGATGTTCCAGGTCTGGTCAAGGCCAGCTGGTAATCGCGGTTGGTGTGATCCCGGCGCAAGGGGAGCAATCTTCCGACCGCCGGTGACCTCGCAACGAAACAAGCCCCTATATGGGGCTTGTTTCGTTTCTGTCTTGTGTCTAGAATGACCGGCTCACCTGAGCCCGGGTTTTTTGCCCTGCCTGCTCGGGTGGTTGTGATAGCCGCAAGGCTAATATTTCTTGTATCAGGAGCATCTAGCCCATGAGTATGCAGGACCCGTTAGCGGACATGCTAACTCGCATCCGTAATGCCCAGATGGCTGAAAAGTCCGTCGTAAGCATGCCTTCCTCGAACCTGAAGGTAGCGGTAGCCAAAGTTCTGAAAGACGAAGGTTACATCGCTGGCTACCAGGTCAGCAGCGAAGTCAAACCCTCCCTGTCGATCGAGCTGAAGTACTTCGAAGGCCGTCCGGTCATCGAGGAACTGAAGCGCGCCAGCCGTCCAGGCCTGCGCCAGTACAAGTCCGTTGCAGACCTGCCGAAAGTTCGTGGCGGCCTGGGCGTGTCCATCGTCTCCACCAACAAGGGTGTGATGACTGATCGTGCTGCGCGTGCTGCCGGTGTTGGCGGCGAAGTTCTCTGCACAGTGTTCTAAGGGGGGATAAGCATGTCTCGCGTCGCTAAGAACCCCGTTAAGCTGCCAGCAGGCGTCGAAATCAAATTCGCCGGCCAGCAGCTTTCGGTGAAGGGTGCCAAGGGCACTCTCGAACTGAACGTTCACTCGTCTGTTGAAGTTATCGAAGAGTCTGGCGAACTGCGTTTCGCTGCTCGCAATGGTGACCAGCAAGCTCGCGCCATGGCCGGTACCACCCGTGCCCTGGTCAACAACATGGTCCAGGGCGTAAGCCAAGGCTTCGAGCGCAAGCTCCAGCTGGTCGGTGTTGGTTACAAGGCGCAGGCCAAGGGCAATGTCCTGAACCTGGCTCTGGGCTTCTCGCACCCCGTGGACTACGAACTGCCAGCCGGCATCACCGCTGAAACCCCCAGCCAGACCGACATCCTGATCAAGGGTATCGACAAGCAGCTGGTTGGTCAGGTGGCCGCTGAAATCCGCGACTTCCGTCCGCCAGAGCCTTACAAAGGCAAGGGTGTGCGTTACGCGGACGAAGTAGTCCGTCGTAAAGAAGCCAAGAAGAAGTAGGGCCTAGCAAATGACCGACAAAAAAGTTACTCGACTGCGTCGCGCTCGCAAAGCACGCCTGAAGATGCACGAACTCGAAGTCGTGCGTCTGTGCGTGTTCCGCTCCTCGCAGCACATCTACGCCCAGGTCATTTCGGCCGACGGCAGCAAGGTTCTGGCAAGCGCCTCTACCTTGGACAAAGAACTGCGTGATGGCGCCACCGGCAACATCGACGCGGCCACTAAGGTTGGCAAGCTGGTAGCTGAGCGCGCGAAAGCCGCCGGCATCTCTCAAGTTGCTTTCGACCGTTCTGGCTTCAAGTACCACGGCCGCGTCAAGGCGCTGGCCGATGCTGCTCGTGAAGGCGGGCTGGAGTTCTAAGTTATGGCAAATAACGACCAAAAGCGCGACGAAGGCTACATCGAGAAGCTGGTTCAAGTTAACCGCGTTGCAAAAACCGTCAAAGGCGGCCGTATCTTCACCTTCACCGCGTTGACCGTGGTAGGTGATGGCAAGGGCCGTGTCGGCTTCGGCCGTGGCAAGTCGCGCGAAGTACCTGCCGCGATCCAGAAAGCCATGGAAGCTGCCCGTCGCAACATGATCCAGGTCGACCTGAAGGGCACCACCCTGCAGTACGCCACCAAGGCCGCCCATGGCGCCTCGAAGGTCTACATGCAGCCTGCCTCCGAAGGTACCGGTATCATCGCCGGCGGCGCAATGCGTGCTGTCCTGGAAGTTGCTGGCGTCCAGAACGTCCTGGCCAAGTGCTACGGTTCGACCAACCCAGTGAACGTGGTCTATGCCACCTTCAAGGGTCTGAAAGCCATGCAATCTCCTGAGTCCATTGCTGCCAAGCGCGGCAAGAGCGTTGAGGAGATCATCTGATCATGGCAACCGTAAAAGTAACGCTGATCAAAAGCACCGCCGGCCGCCTGCCCAACCACAAGCTGTGCGTTAAGGGCCTGGGTCTGCGCCGCATCGGTCACACTGTAGAAGTCCAGGATACTCCCGAGAACCGCGGGATGATCAACAAGGCTTACTACATGCTGCGCGTCGAGGGTTAATCGATGAAACTCAATGATCTGAGTCCAGCGCCGGGTTCCCGTCGCGAGAAGCATCGTCCGGGTCGTGGTATCGGTAGCGGTTTGGGCAAGACCGGTGGCCGCGGCCACAAGGGTCAGACCTCCCGTTCCGGTGGTTCGATCGCTCCGGGCTTCGAAGGCGGTCAACAGCCGCTGCACCGTCGCCTGCCGAAGTTCGGCTTCGTTTCCCTGAAAGCCATGGACCGCGCCGAAGTGCGTCTGTCCGAGCTGGCCAAGGTGGAAGGCGACGTGATTTCCGTGCAATCCCTGAAGGATGCCAACGTGATCGGCCAGAACGTACAGCGTGTGAAAATCATGCTGTCGGGCGAAGTCACTCGTGCAGTCACCATCAAGGGTATCGCAGCCACCAAGGGTGCGCGTGCGGCTATCGAAGCAGCTGGCGGCAAGTTCGAGGAATAAATGGCTAAGCAAGGTGCTCTCTCTTCGCTCGGTAAGGGCGGGATGTCGGAACTCTGGGCTCGTCTGCGCTTCCTGTTCATGGCGATCATCGTCTATCGGATAGGTGCGCATATCCCGGTGCCCGGCATCAACCCGGACCGTCTGGCGGATCTGTTTCGACAGAATGAGGGGACCATTCTTAGCTTGTTCAACATGTTTTCCGGTGGCGCGCTGGAGCGCATGAGCATTTTCGCACTGGGGATCATGCCGTACATCTCGGCGTCGATCATCATGCAGCTCATGACCGCGGTCAGCCCGCAACTGGAGCAGTTGAAGAAGGAAGGTGAAGCTGGCCGTCGCAAGATCAGCCAGTACACCCGCTACGGCACCGTTATCCTGGCGCTGGTCCAGGCCATTGGCATGTCCATTGGCCTGGCCAACCAGGGCGTGGCGTTTTCTGCGGGCCTGGGCTTCCATGTGGTCGCCGTCTCCACGTTCGTGGCGGGCGCGATGTTCATGATGTGGCTGGGCGAGCAGATCACCGAGCGCGGTGTGGGCAACGGTATCTCGATGTTGATCTTCGCGGGTATCGTTGCCGGTCTTCCGAGAGCAATCGGGCAGTCTTTCGAGTCTGCACGCACAGGCGATATCAACATTTTCGCCCTGGTCGCTATCGGTTTGCTGGCAGTAGCGATTATCGGCTTCGTGGTGTTCATCGAGCGTGGTCAGCGTCGTATCGCCGTTCATTACGCCAAGCGTCAGCAGGGCCGCAAGGTCTTCGCTGCGCAGACCAGCCACTTGCCGCTCAAGGTGAACATGGCAGGGGTCATCCCGGCCATTTTCGCCAGCAGCATTCTGCTGTTTCCGGCTTCGCTGGGTGCCTGGTTCGGTCAGTCCGAAGGTATGGGCTGGCTGCAGGACATCTCGCAGTCGATCGCTCCTGGTCAGCCGTTGAACATTCTGCTGTTTAGTGCAGGGATCATTTTCTTCTGCTTCTTCTACACGGCGCTGATGTTCAATCCGAAAGACGTAGCGGAAAACCTGAAGAAGTCCGGTGCCTTTATTCCGGGTATCCGTCCTGGTGAGCAGTCGGCGCGCTACATTGATGGCGTTCTGACCCGTCTGACCATGTTCGGTGCTCTTTACATGACGGCCGTGTGCCTCCTGCCCCAGTTCCTGGTGGTGGCGGCAAACGTTCCGTTCTACCTTGGCGGGACCTCGTTGCTGATTGTGGTAGTGGTTGTGATGGACTTCATGTCCCAAGTACAATCGCACCTCGTTTCGCACCAGTACGAATCCCTGATGAAGAAAGCCAACCTGAAAGGCTACGGCGGCAGCGGTCTGCTGCGCTGATAGGCCCCTAAGGTTCGAGGAGTCGGTAATGAAAGTTCGTGCATCGGTGAAAAAGCTGTGCCGTAACTGCAAGATTATTCGCCGCGAAGGTATCGTGCGAGTGATTTGCAGCGCGGAACCGCGTCACAAGCAGCGCCAAGGCTGAGTGTGATTCGCGCTTCAAACCCAGCAGCTAGTGCGCTGCTGGGTTGATTATTCGTTTCTACAGCGATATTATCTCGCGCCCTATTTCTTGGCTTCCGGGGCGTAGGTAGCTGTCAATTGGAGTCCCACTGAATGGCCCGTATTGCAGGCGTCAACATTCCAGATAACAAGCACACTGTTATCTCGCTGACCTACATCTATGGTGTCGGTCGCACCACTGCGCAGAAGATCTGTGCAGACGCTGGGGTCAACCCAGCCGCTAAGATCAAGGATCTGAGCGACGAGCAAATCGAAACCCTGCGTGGCGAAGTCGCGAAGTTCACCACCGAAGGTGACCTGCGTCGTGACATCAACATGAAGATCAAGCGCTTGATGGACCTGGGTTGCTACCGCGGCCTGCGTCATCGTAAAGGTCTGCCGGTTCGCGGTCAGCGCACCAAGACCAACGCACGCACCCGTAAGGGCCCGCGTAAGCCGATCCGCAAGTAATCGCCCAGGAATATAGACATGGCAAAACCTGCTGCTCGTCCTCGTAAGAAAGTCAAAAAGACAGTGGTTGATGGCATCGCCCACATCCATGCGTCTTTCAACAACACCATCGTGACCATCACCGACCGTCAGGGCAACGCACTGTCCTGGGCGACCTCCGGTGGTTCGGGTTTCCGTGGTTCGCGCAAATCCACCCCGTTCGCAGCCCAGATCGCTGCCGAGCGCGCTGGTCAAGCTGCGCTGGAATACGGCCTGAAGAACCTCGACGTCAACGTCAAGGGCCCAGGTCCAGGTCGTGAGTCCGCTGTTCGTGCTCTGAACAGCTGCGGCTACAAGATCGCCAGCATCACCGACGTGACGCCAATCCCGCACAACGGGTGCCGTCCGCCGAAGAAGCGTCGCGTGTAATCAGGAGACAGATAAATGGCACGTTACATTGGTCCAAAATGCAAACTGTCTCGTCGTGAAGGCACCGATCTGTTCCTGAAGAGCGGCGTTCGCGCTCTGGAATCGAAGTGCAACATCGAAGCAGCCCCGGGTATCCACGGTCAGCGCCGTGGCCGTCAGTCCGACTACGGCACCCAGCTGCGCGAGAAGCAGAAAGTCCGTCGTATCTACGGTGTTCTGGAACGTCAGTTCCGCGGTTACTACCAGCTGGCAGCCTCGAAGAAAGGCGCTACCGGTGAGAACCTGCTGCAACTGCTCGAATGCCGTCTGGACAACGTCGTTTACCGCATGGGCTTCGGTTCGACTCGTTCCGAATCCCGTCAGCTGGTTTCGCACAAGGCAATCAGCGTTAACGGCAAGACCGTAAACATTCCATCCTACCAAGTTCGTCCGGGTGACGTGGTCGCGGTTCGCGAGAAGTCGCAGAACCAGCTGCGCATTGTTCAAGCCCTTGAACTGTGCGCCCAGCGTGGCCGCGTTGAGTGGGTTGACGTGGATGCTGCCAAGAAGTCGGGCGTTTTCAAGAACGTTCCTGCTCGCAGCGACCTGTCCGCCGACATCAACGAAAACCTGATTGTCGAGCTCTACTCCAAGTAAGGGCTAGAAAATAGGTGCATCCATGCAGATTTCGGTAAATGAGTTCCTGACGCCCCGCCACATCGATGTGCAGGTCGTCAGTCCAACCCGCGCCAAGATCACGCTCGAGCCTCTCGAGCGTGGTTTCGGCCATACCCTGGGCAACGCGCTGCGCCGCATCCTGTTGTCCTCCATGCCTGGCTGTGCAGTAGTCGAGGCCGAGATCGACGGCGTACTCCACGAGTACTCCGCGATCGAAGGTGTACAGGAAGACGTCATTGAAATCCTGTTGAACCTCAAAGGCCTGGCTATCAAGCTGCACGGTCGTGACGAAGTTACGCTGACCTTGTCGAAAAAGGGTTCGGGGGTGGTTACCGCTGCCGATATTCAGCTGGATCACGATGTCGAGATCGTCAACCCCGATCACGTAATCGCGAACCTGGCGTCCAACGGCGCCCTGAACATGAAGCTCACCGTAGCTCGTGGTCGTGGTTACGAGCCGGCCGACTCGCGTCAGACCGACGAAGACGAAAGCCGCAGCATTGGCCGCTTGCAGCTGGACGCCTCGTTCAGCCCGGTGCGTCGTATCGCCTACGTGGTCGAGAACGCCCGTGTTGAACAGCGTACCAACCTGGACAAGCTGGTCATCGATCTGGAAACCAACGGCACCCTGGACCCTGAAGAGGCTATCCGCCGCGCCGCGACCATCCTGCAGCAGCAGCTGGCCGCGTTCGTCGACCTCAAGGGTGACAGCGAGCCTGTCGTAGTCGAGCAGGAAGACGAGATCGATCCGATCCTGCTGCGTCCGGTTGACGATCTGGAACTGACCGTACGTTCGGCCAACTGCCTGAAGGCGGAGAACATCTACTACATCGGCGACCTGATTCAGCGTACCGAAGTAGAACTGTTGAAAACTCCGAACCTGGGCAAGAAGTCCCTGACCGAAATCAAGGACGTCCTGGCCTCTCGTGGTCTGTCTCTCGGCATGCGCCTCGACAACTGGCCGCCTGCAAGTCTTAAGAAAGACGACAAGGCGACTGCCTGATCGTCGTAATCACCGAACGTAGTGTTTGGTAAGGAATGAATCATGCGTCATCGTAAAAGTGGACGTCACCTGAGCCGTACCAGCTCTCACCGCAAGGCCATGTTCCAGAACATGGCAGTGTCGCTGATCGAGCACGAGCTGATCAAAACCACCCTGCCGAAAGCCAAGGAACTGCGCCGCGTTGCCGAGCCGCTGATCACCCTGGCCAAGGAAGACAGCGTCGCCAACCGTCGTCTGGCTTTCGACCGTACCCGTTCGAAAGCTGCCGTTGGCAAGCTGTTCAACGACCTGGGCAAGCGTTACGCCACTCGTCAGGGCGGCTACCTGCGCATCCTGAAGTGCGGTTTCCGCGCTGGCGACAACGCGCCTATGGCGTACGTCGAGCTGGTTGATCGTCCGGTCGGTGGTGCTGTAGAAGCTGCCGAGTAAGACGTCTGTCTGCTGCAAGAAGCCGGGCCTCGTGCCCGGTTTTTTGTGCGCGTATGAATTGTTATTTTCTATCGAAGCGAATGGATCAATGAATTAGTTCTTGTAATACAGCTCGCGGATACTTATCACCAAGCCGATTAGCCGGCAGTTCAAGACCGATAAGGAGAGCCCATGAGCAAGATTCTCACCACCGCCAGCGGTGCACCTGTAGCCGACAACCAGAATTCCCGTTCGGCAGGCCGACGCGGCCCGCTGCTGCTCGATGACATTCATCTGATCGAGAAGCTCGCCCACTTCAACCGTGAGAACATCCCCGAGCGCCGTGTGCACGCCAAAGGGTCGGGCGCCTACGGCACCTTCACCGTCACACGTGACATCACCCGCTACACCAGCGCCAAGCTGTTCGAGCAGGTCGGCAAGCAGACCGAGACTTTCCTGCGTTTCTCTACCGTCGGTGGCGAGCGTGGCTCGGCCGACACCGAGCGGGATCCACGCGGTTTCGCGGTCAAGTTCTATACCGAGGAAGGCAACTGGGACATCGTCGGCAACAATACGCCAGTGTTCTTCATCCGTGACCCGCTGAAGTTCCCGGACTTCATCCACACGCAGAAGCGCCATCCGCAGACCAACCTGAAGAATGCCCAGATGATGTGGGACTTCTGGTCGCATTCGCCCGAGGCGCTGCACCAGGTCACCATCCTCTTCTCCGACCGGGGCATCCCGGATGGCTACCGCCACATGCACGGCTTCGGTAGCCACACCTATAGCCTGATCAGCGCCACCGGCGAGCGTACCTGGGTCAAGTGGCACTTCAAGACCCAGCAGGGCATCAAGAACCTGGCACCGGCCGAGGCAGCGCGCCTGGCGGGCAGCGACCCGGATTACGCCCAGCGTGACCTGTTCGAGGCCATCGAGCGTGGTGACTACCCGCGCTGGACCGTCTGCATCCAGGTAATGAGCGAAGAGGAAGCCGCCAATCGCCAGGAAAACCCCTTCGACGTGACCAAGACCTGGTCGCAGAAGGACTACCCGCTGATCGAGGTTGGCGTGCTGGAGCTGAATCGTAACCCGCTCAACTACTTCGCCGAGGTCGAGCAGGCCGCCTTCGGTCCAAGCAACATGGTGCCGGGGGTCGGCCTCTCGCCGGACCGCATGCTGCAAGGCCGGGTGTTCGCCTATGCCGACGCCCACCGCTACCGTATCGGTACCAACCATCAGCAGCTGCCGGTCAATGCCCCGCGTTGCCCGGTGCACAGCTACCAGCGTGACGGTTCGATGGCCCTGGGCAGCTACGGCAGCGCGCCGAACTACGAGCCTAACAGCTATGGCGATGCGCCGAAGCAGTCGCCTCGTCACGCGGAGCCTGCATTGGCCCTGCAAGGTGTGGCCGACCGCTACGATCACCGCGAGGACGACGACTACTACAGCCATGCCGGGGCGTTGTTCCGCCTGATGGATGCCGAACAGAAGGCATTGCTCATCAACAACATCGCCGGTGCGATGGCAGGCGTCAGCGAGGATGTGGTGCAGCGTCAACTGCAGCATTTCTTCAAGGCCGACCCGGCCTACGGCGAGGGTGTCGCCAAAGCGTTGGGCGTGAATCTCGCCTAACTCGAAGTGATAAGAAGAACCGCCCTCATTTGGGCGGTTTTTCAATGAATATCACTACTGTTTGCCGGTTTTTTTGCATGTTATTGCGCGCTTTTCAGTGACCTTCGGCCAATCCTGGTTCACACTATGTGCTAATAAGGTTCCACTAGGAGAAGCAGGGCGATGCAAGGTCACCCGGACGTAATCGACTACCTCAACACGTTGCTGACGGGCGAACTGGCAGCACGCGACCAGTATTTCATTCACTCGCGGATGTACGAAGACTGGGGCCTGACCAAGCTCTATGAGCGCATCAACCACGAGATGGAAGAAGAGACGCAACACGCCGACGCCTTGATGCGCCGCATCCTGATGCTCGAGGGCACGCCACGCATGCGCCCGGACGACCTGGACGTGGGCACCACCGTGCCGGACATGATCGCTGCCGACCTGCGCCTGGAGTACAAGGTGCGTGCTGCGCTGTGCAAGGGCATCGAGTTGTGCGAGCTGCACAAGGACTACATCAGCCGCGACATCCTGCGCGCGCAACTGGCCGATACCGAGGAAGACCACACCTACTGGCTGGAAAAGCAGCAGGGCCTGATCAAGTCCATCGGCCTGGAGAACTACCTGCAGTCGCAGATGTAAGCCCGGCTGGGATTCCGAGCAGCCTTCCGACCAAGGCCGCTCCCACGAGTATCGCGCCCTCATGATGGGGTGCGCGTTACTCGTGGGAGCGGCCTTGTCGCGAGAGGAGCGCGAAGGCGCCCCTAGGGATCAGGCCCGATCCCGCTCCAGCAGCGGTTTCAGATAGTGCCCTGTATGGGACTGTTTCATCTTGGCCAGCTCTTCGGGCGTACCGCAGGCGATGATCTGGCCGCCTTTCGAACCGCCTTCTGGCCCCAGGTCCACCAGCCAGTCGGCGGTCTTGATCACGTCCAGGTTGTGTTCGATCACTACCACGGTGTTGCCGTGGTCGCGCAGGCGGTGCAGCACGTCCAGCAACTGCTGGATATCGGCGAAGTGCAGGCCGGTGGTCGGCTCGTCGAGAATGTACAGAGTCTTGCCCGTGTCACGCTTGGACAACTCGCGCGACAACTTGACCCGCTGCGCCTCGCCGCCTGAGAGCGTCGTGGCCGACTGCCCCAGCTTGATGTAGGAAAGCCCCACGTCCATCAGCGTTTGCAGCTTGCGCGCCAGGGCCGGCACCGCATCGAAGAAGGCGCGGGCGTCCTCGATGGTCATTTCCAGGACCTCGTGGATATTCTTGCCCTTGTACTTGATCTCCAGGGTCTCGCGGTTGTAGCGCTTGCTCTTGCACACATCGCACGGTACGTAGATGTCCGGCAGGAAGTGCATCTCCACCTTGATCAGGCCATCGCCCTGGCAGGCCTCGCAGCGGCCACCCTTGACGTTGAACGAGAAACGCCCCGGGCCGTAGCCGCGGGCACGGGACTCCGGCACGCCGGCGAACAGCTCGCGGATCGGGGTGAAGATGCCGGTGTAGGTCGCCGGGTTGGAACGTGGCGTGCGGCCGATCGGGCTCTGGTCGATGTCGACCACCTTGTCGAGGTGCTGCAGCCCGTCCAGGCTGTTGTGCGGTGCCGCCTCCAGGCTGGTGGCGCCATTGAGCGCGGTGGCTGCCAAGGGGAACAGGGTATTGTTGATCAGCGTCGACTTGCCCGAGCCGGAAACCCCGGTGACGCAGGTCAGCAGGCCGATCGGGATTTCCAGGTCGACGTTCTGCAGGTTGTTGCCACGCGCGCCCTTGAGTTTCAGCGACAGCTTCTTGTTGCGTGGTGTGCGCTTGGCCGGGACGATGATCTTCTTGCGCCCGGACAGGTACTTGCCGGTGAGGGAGTCGGGGTGCGCCATGACTTCCTCGGGCGAGCCTTCGGCAACGATCCGCCCACCATGCACACCCGCGCCCGGGCCGATGTCCACCACGTAGTCGGCCAGGCGGATGGCGTCCTCGTCATGCTCCACCACGATCACCGTGTTGCCCAGGTCGCGCAGGTGGTTGAGGGTTGCCAGCAAGCGGTCGTTGTCGCGCTGGTGCAGGCCGATGGACGGTTCGTCGAGGATGTACATCACGCCCACCAGGCCCGCGCCGATCTGGCTGGCCAGGCGGATGCGCTGGGCCTCGCCGCCGGACAGGGTCTCGGCGCTGCGGTCCAGGGTCAGGTAGTCGAGGCCGACGTTGACCAGGAACTGCAGGCGCTCGCAGATTTCCTTGAGGATCTTCGCCGCGATCTCGCCGCGCCGGCCGGTCAGGCTCAAGCTGTCGAAATAGTCGCTGGCCTCGCCGATCGGCAGGTTGGTGACCGCCGGCAGGGTCTTCTCGCCCACCCACACATGACGCGCTTCACGACGCAGGCGGGTGCCGCGGCAGTCCGGGCAGGGCTGTGTGCCGAGGTACTTGGCCAGCTCCTCGCGCACGGTGGCCGACTCGGTTTCCCGATAGCGTCGCTCCAGGTTCGGCACGATGCCTTCGAACGGGTGCGAGCGCTTGACGATGTCGCCACGGTCGTTGAGGTACTTGAAGTCGACGCTCTGCTTGCCGCTGCCGTGCAGGATGACCTTCTGGTGCTCGGCCGACAGCTCGCCGAAGGGCTCTTCGAGGCTGAAGCCATAGTGCGCGGCCAAGGAGCCGAGCATCTGGAAGTAATAGACGTTGCGCCGGTCCCATCCGCGGATGGCACCCTCGGCCAGGGTCAGTTCATTGTTGACCAGGCGTTTGGTGTCGAAGAACTGCTTGACCCCCAGGCCGTCGCAGGTCGGGCAGGCGCCGGCCGGGTTATTGAAGGAGAACAGCTTCGGCTCCAGTTCGCTGATCGCATGGCCGCACACGGGGCAGGCGAAGCGCGCGGAGAAGATCATCTCTTCGCCTGCTTCGTCGTCCATCGGCGCTACCAAGGCGATGCCGTCCGCCAGCTTGAGCGCCGTCTCGAACGACTCGGCCAGGCGCTGCTGCAAGTCTTCGCGGACCTTGAAACGGTCCACCACCACATCGATGCTGTGCTTTTTCTGCTTGTCCAGCTTGGGCAACTCGTCGAGCTCGTAGAGCTTGCCATTGACCCGGGCGCGGACGAACCCCTGCGCACGCAGCTCGTCGAACACCGCCAGGTGCTCGCCCTTGCGCTCGCGCACCACCGGTGCCAGCAGCATCAACTTGCTGCCCTCGGGCTTTTCCAGCACCAGGTCGACCATCTGGCTGATCGTTTGCGCCTCCAACGGAATGTCGTGGTCCGGGCAGCGCGGCGTGCCGACCCGTGCATAGAGCAGGCGCAGGTAGTCGTAGATCTCGGTGATGGTGCCGACCGTCGAGCGCGGGTTGTGCGAAGTCGACTTCTGCTCGATGGAGATGGCCGGCGACAATCCTTCGATGGTGTCGACATCGGGCTTTTCCATCATCGACAGGAACTGCCGGGCGTAGGCCGACAGCGACTCGACGTAACGGCGCTGGCCTTCGGCGTACAGGGTGTCGAAGGCCAGGGACGACTTGCCGGATCCGGACAGGCCGGTGATCACGATCAGCTTGTCACGCGGCAGGGTCAGGTCGATGTTCTTCAGGTTGTGGGTACGTGCCCCACGGATCAGGATCTTGTCCACTAAGGCCTCGCTCGGCGGGCATAAACAAGGAAGTATAAGGCGCGCGGCCAGTACGCGGCAAAGCGTCGCGCAGATGCCGTCAAGCCGTCGGACTGATAGAATCGCCGCCGGTTCACACGAGGTTAATCCATGCACGACACTCACAACGAACGCATGAGTGGCAGCGAAACCCGCGCCGCAGGCGGCCTGGCCCTGGTCTTTGCCTTTCGTATGCTGGGCATGTTCATGGTCTTGCCGGTGCTGGCGACCTACGGCATGGACCTGGCTGGCGCGACGCCCGCGCTGATCGGCCTGGCCATCGGTGCCTACGGGCTGACCCAGGCCGTGCTGCAGATACCGTTCGGGGTGATTTCCGACCGCATCGGGCGCCGCCCGGTGATCTACCTGGGGCTGGTGATCTTCGCCCTGGGCAGTGTGCTGGCAGCCCAGGCCGACTCGATCTGGGGTGTGATCGCCGGGCGTATTATGCAAGGTGCCGGGGCCATTTCCGCGGCGGTGATGGCACTGCTTTCCGACCTCACCCGCGAGCAGCACCGGACCAAGGCCATGGCCATGATCGGCATGAGCATCGGCCTGTCGTTCGCCGTGGCCATGGTCGCCGGCCCATTGCTGACACGTGCCTTCGGCCTGTCAGGATTGTTCCTCGTCACCGCCGGGCTCGCTCTGGTCGGCATCGGCCTGATCGCCTTCGTCGTACCCCATGCCCATGGTGCCTTGCAGCACCGGGAGTCGGGGGTAGCGCGCCAGGCACTGGGCCCGACACTGCGTCATCCGGACCTGTTGCGCCTGAACGTGGGCATTTTTGTCCTCCATGCCATCCTCATGGCCAGCTTTGTCGCGCTGCCCCTGGCGTTCGTCGAGCGCGGAGGCCTGCCCAAGGAGCAGCACTGGTGGGTCTACCTGACCGCTTTGCTCGTCTCATTTTTTGCAATGGTCCCGTTCATTATCTACGGCGAAAAAAAGCGCAAGATGAAACGCGTGTTGCTTGGCGCGGTCAGTGTATTGCTGGTGGTCGAGCTGTTCTTCTGGCAATGGGCTGACAACTTGCGCGGACTGGTGATTGGCACCGTGGTATTCTTTACTGCCTTCAACCTGCTGGAGGCATCCTTGCCTTCGCTGGTCAGCAAGGTGTCGCCCGCCGGCGGCAAGGGGACGGCCATGGGGGTCTATTCCACCAGCCAGTTCCTTGGTGCTGCCCTGGGAGGAATCATCGGTGGCTGGTTGTTCCAGCACGGTGGCCTGGGCATGGTGTTCCTCGGTTGTGCAGGCCTGTGTGCCGTGTGGCTGGTCACTGCGTTGCGCATGAACGAGCCGCCCTACGTGACCAGCCTGCGCATGTCGCTGACGCCAGAGGCGGTCCGGGCAGCCGGGCTGACCGAACGCCTGATGGCCGTGCCGGGTGTGACCGACGCCGTGGTGGTGGCGGAAGAAGCCGCCATCTACATCAAACTGGATACGAAAATTTTGGACCGTGCGACCCTGGAGCGTCTGGTGAATCCGGCCTCTTCGGCGTGCGAAGCCTAGGAGAACGTTATGGCCCGTGGGGTTAACAAAGTCATTCTGGTCGGCACCTGTGGCCAGGATCCCGAAGTCCGCTACCTGCCCAACGGTAACGCCGTGACCAACCTGAGCCTGGCCACCAGCGAGCAGTGGACCGACAAGCAGACCGGCCAGAAGGTCGAGCGCACCGAGTGGCACCGCGTGGCCATGTTTGGCAAGGTCGCGGAAATTGCCGGTGAGTACCTGCGCAAAGGCTCGCAGGTGTACATCGAGGGCAAGCTGCAGACCCGCGAGTGGGAAAAGGACGGCATCAAGCGTTACACCACCGAGATCATCGTCGACATGCAGGGCACCATGCAGCTGCTCGGCGGCCGCCCGCAGAACCAGCAGCAGGGTGGCGATCCGTACAACCAGGGTGGTGGCAACTACAATCAGGGCGGCCAGCAGCAGTACAACCAAGCGCCACGCCAGCAGGCCCCGCGCCCGCAGCAGGCGCCACAACGTCCTGCGCCGCAGCAGCCGGCTCCGCAGCCTGCCGCTGACTTCGACAGCTTCGATGACGATATTCCGTTCTAGAGAGCACCTTAGCGAAAACTGTAAAGTTTTCCTTGGAGAGCCCCGCACTTGCGGGGTTTTCTTCGTTTTGGGTATGTAAAAAATATGTAAAAAATAACGTGCTCAGATCTATTCGCATTGCAAAGAGTTGCTTGAGTCTTCGGCAAATGTATTTCGACTCAAAGAACGCTTTCTTGAAAGCCCGCAAGGGCTTATTCGCATCGTGGTACCCCGCTCATGTCATCAACTGGTTTCCGAGCTTCTCGAACGTTATCCTGGTGTTAGTTCTCAACTCATTGCGAATGAAGAGGGCTGTACTTCATTGCTGAAAACATCGATATCGGTATAAGAGTTACCGATACCCCGTCTTTAGGGATTTTTCGATCAAGTCAGTACAGACTGTCCGGCCTGTACTGAAAGAGCCCTCCGTTCAACTGCCTCCAGCAAGCCCTCCATTCCATGAGTCAGATGAGCTTTTCCGATTTCGAGTACGCCGGTAAGCGCAAGCAAAACCGCCGCAAGCGTTTCCTGGCCGAGATGGAGCAAGTCGTGCGGTGGAGCAGATTGGTTGCGTTGATCGAGCCGTATTACCCCAAGGCAGGTGGCGGCGGGAATTCTGGAGACCATCAACGACTACCAGCGAGACAAGGGCCTGTCGTTGCGCTAGGGCACGATTGTCGATGCCACGATCATTGACGCGCCCATAACGCCAGTCATTGCCGGTTGCTGAGTGGCTTGTTCGGAGTTTCCCTATTACCGGCAAGCCGGCTCTCATGATGACAACCTCCCAGCAGCGCTGCCCCGCATGGACTTCATGAGGGAAGGCTTGCTGGTACGGGGCTCCATACTCCGTCTCAACCCTCGCTATCGAGCGCGGCCTGGGCAAACTGCGTATCCAGTTCTGGTGTTGCGCCGCTGATCCCGATGCCACCAACATGCTCGCCGTTTGCGTCCATGATCGGCAACCCGCCCTCCAGTAAGGTGAATCCCGGCAGTGATGCATATGGGCTCGCCGGCAGCGCGGCGCTGCGTTCTGCGAGTGACCTGGAAGATAAAGGGAAGCGGGCAGACGTCGATGCCTTGAGCTGGGCGACCTTGATGCTGCCACTGCTGGTACCGTCCATGCGGTGGAAGTGCTTGAGGTTGCCATGGTTGTCGACGATGCTGATGACGATGGCGAAGCCTTCGGCGCGGGCAGCGCGCTCAGCGGCCTTGGCCATGCTGCGGGCGCGTTCTGCGGTAATGGGGGAAGGTTGTCCTGCGCGGGTTCGATCGACTGGTTGTGGATCGGCCACGGCGGGCATCGCCAGCAGTGAAGCGCCTATCATGAGCCCAGCCAGTGTGCATATTTTGTTCATATTTATCGTCCATGGAGGTTTGGGACAACCTTTCAGGAGATTTATGCGTAAGGATGTAGTCTCTTTCCTTGATGGATGTAGGGCTTATCGGTGAATGCGGCAAGGCGCATTCGTGATCCAGGTCAGCGCACTTTCCTGATTCTTGACTAATCTTAACGATTGGCGGCCATCAGTTTGCCGCCACCGTGATTGTCCTAGAGGCACCGGCAACGTCCCGGGGCCCAGAACCTGATCAGGAGTGCACGATGGACCTCAACCGTCGGCAGTTCTTCAAGGTCGCCGCCGTCGGCCTTGGAGGCTCGAGCCTCGCGGCGTTGGGCATGGCCCCGACACCCGCGTTCGCCGAGCAGGTGCGTCACTTCAAGCTGGCCCACACCAAAGAAACCCGCAATACCTGCCCCTACTGCTCGGTCGGCTGCGGCCTGATCCTGTACAGCCAGGGGGACGCGGGCAAGAACGTCAAGCAGAACATCATCCACATCGAGGGCGACGCGGACCACCCGGTCAACCGCGGCACCCTGTGCCCGAAGGGCGCCGGCCTGCTGGACTTCATCCACAGCCCCAACCGCCTGCAGTACCCCCAGGTACGCAAGGCGGGCAGCAAGGAGTGGACCCGGGTCAGCTGGGACGAGGCGCTCGACCGCGTCGCCGAGCTGATGAAACAGGACCGCGACGCCAATTTCATCGAGAAGAACGACCAGGGCCAAACGGTCAACCGCTGGCTCTCCACCGGTTTTCTCGCCGCATCCGCCGCCTCCAGCGAAGCCGGCTATCTGACCCACAAGGTCATCCGTTCGCTGGGCATGCTGGGGTTCGATAACCAAGCGCGTGTCTGACACGGCCCGACGGTGGCAAGTCTTGCCCCGACGTATGGCCGTGGTGCCATGACCAACCACTGGTCCGATATCGCCAACGCGAATCTGGTCCTGGTGATGGGTGGCAACGCAGCAGAAGCGCACCCTTGCGGCTTCAAGTGGGTGACCGAGGCCAAGGCGCACAACAAGGCGCGGCTGATCGTGGTCGACCCGCGGTTTACCCGTACCGCTTCGGTAGCGGACTACTACGCGCCGATCCGTACCGGTACCGACATCGCCTTCATGGGCGGGTTGATCAACTACCTGCTGAGCAACGACAAGATCCAGCACGAGTACGTGCGCAACTACACCGACGTGTCGTTCATCGTCAAAGAGAACTATGGCTTCGAGGATGGGCTGTTCAGCGGCTATGACGCGGACAAGCGCATCTATGCCGACAAGTCCGGCTGGGGCTACGAGCTCGGTGAGGATGGCTACGCCAAGGTCGATCCGACCTTGCAGCACCCGCGTTGCGTGTACCAGCTGATGAAGCAGCACTACAGCCGCTACACGCCGGAACTGGCGAGCATGACCTGCGGCATGCCCCAGGACCAGATGATGAAGATCTGGGAAGAGATCGCCACCTGCTCGCAACCGGGCAAGACCATGACGATCCTCTATGCCCTGGGCTGGACGCAGCATTCGATCGGTGCGCAGATCATCCGCAGCGCGGCCATGGTCCAGCTGCTGTTGGGCAACGTCGGCATGCCGGGTGGCGGGGTCAACGCCCTACGTGGTCACTCCAACATCCAGGGCCTGACCGACCTGGGGCTGCTGTCCAACTCGCTGCCGGGCTACCTGACCCTGGCCGGCGATGCCGAGCAGGACTACGCCGCGTTCATCGACAAACGTGCATCGAAGCCGTTGCGCCCGGGCCAGCTGTCGTACTGGCAGAACTACGGCAAGTTCCACGTCAGCCTGATGAAGGCCTGGTATGGCGACAACGCCACTGCCGAGAACAACTGGGGCTACGACTGGCTGCCCAAGCTCGACGTACCGGCCTACGACGTGCTGCGCATGTTCGAGATGATGGGCCAGGGCAAGGTCAACGGCTACATGTGCCAAGGCTTCAACCCGATCGCCGCGCTGCCGGACAAGAACCGCGTCACTGCGGCGCTGGGCAAGCTCAAGTGGCTGGTCATCATGGACCCGCTGGCTACCGAGACCTCGGAGTTCTGGCGCAACGCAGGCCCGTACAACGATGTCGACACGGCCAACATCCAGACCGAGGTGATCCGCCTGCCCACCACCTGCTTCGCCGAGGAGGACGGCTCGCTGGTCAACAGCAGCCGCTGGCTGCAGTGGCACTGGAAAGGCGCCGACGGCCCGGGCGAGGCCCGTACCGACGTGCACATCATGAGCGAGCTGTTCCTGCGCCTGCGCGCGCGCTACACGGCCGAGGGCGGCGCCTATCCCGACCCGCTGCTCAACATCAGCTGGCCGTACAAGGTCCCCGAGGAGCCTTCGCCTGAGGAGTTGGCCAAGGAGATGAACGGCTGGGCGGTGACCGACCAGGCCGACGCCACCGGCGCCGTGATCAAGGGCGGCCAGCAGTTGGCCAGTTTCGCCCAGCTCAAGGACGACGGCAGCACCGCGGCGGGCTGCTGGATCTTCACCGGCTGCTGGACCGAGCAGGGCAACCAGATGGCCCGGCGCGACAACAGCGACCCGTACGGCATGCACCAGGTGCAGAACTGGGCCTGGGCCTGGCCGGCTAACCGGCGGATCCTCTACAACCGCGCTTCCAGCGACCCCCAAGGCAAGCCTTGGGACCCGGAGAAGAAGCGCCTGGTGTGGTGGAACGGCAAGGCCTGGACCGGTACCGACGTGCCGGACTACAAGGTCGACTCGCCACCTGAAGCGGGGATGAACCCGTTCATCATGAACCCCGAGGGGGTCGCGCGTTTCTTCGCCATCGACAAGATGGCCGAGGGGCCGTTCCCCGAACACTACGAGCCGTTCGAGACGCCGATCGGCATCAACCCGCTGCACCCGCAGAACAAGAAGGCGACCAGCAACCCGGCCGGCCGCATCTTCGACTCGGTGTGGGACACCCTGGGCAATCACCAGGAATTCCCCTACGCGGCGACCACCTACCGGCTGACCGAGCACTTCCACTTCTGGACCAAGCACTGCCCGATCAATGCCGTCTTGCAACCCGAGCAGTTCGTCGAGATCGGCGAGGTGCTGGCCAACGAGAAAGGCATCAAGGCCGGCGACCGCGTGCGTGTCACCTGCAAGCGTGGGCATATCGAGGCGGTGGCGGTGGTGACCAAGCGGATCCGTCCGCTGCAGGTCAACAACCAGACCGTGCACCAGATCGGCATCCCGCTGCACTGGGGCTTCACCGGGACGACCCGGCATGGCTACTTGACCAACACCTTGGTGCCGTTCCTCGGTGATGGCAACACCCAGACGCCGGAGTCCAAGTCGTTCCTCGTCAACGTGGAGAAAATCTGATGGCCCAGCAAGATATCATCGCCCGCTCGGCCACCACGACCGTACCGCCCTCGGTACGCCAGCAGCAGGAAGTGGCCAAGCTGATCGACACCACCAAGTGCATCGGTTGCAAGGCCTGCCAGGTGGCGTGCTCGGAGTGGAACGAACTGCGTGACGAGGTCGGCCACAACCATGGCACCTACGACAACCCCCAGGACCTCACCGCCGAAACCTGGACCCTGATGCGCTTCACCGAGCACGAGCGCGACGATGGCAACCTGGAGTGGCTGATCCGCAAGGACGGCTGCATGCACTGCGCCGACCCTGGCTGCCTGAAGGCCTGCCCGAGCCCGGGCGCGATCATCAAGCACGTCAACGGCATCGTCGACTTCAACCAGGACCACTGCATCGGTTGCGGCTACTGCATCACCGGCTGCCCGTTCAACATCCCGCGGATCTCGCAGAAGGACCACAAGGCCTACAAGTGCAGCCTGTGTTCCGACCGCGTGGCCGTGGGCCTGGAGCCGGCCTGCGTGAAGACCTGCCCGACCGGGGCGATCGTCTTCGGCAGCAAGCAGGACATGAAGGATCATGCCGCCGAGCGCATCACTGATCTCAAGTCCCGTGGCTACGACAATGCCGGGCTGTACGACCCGGACGGCGTCGGCGGCACCCATGTGATGTACGTGTTGCACCACGCCGATACGCCCAGGATCTATGCCGGCCTGCCGGACCAGCCGGTGATCAGCCCGCTGGTCGGGCTGTGGAAAGGCATCAGCAAGCCACTGGCGCTGCTGGCCATGGGCGCGGCGGTGCTGGCCGGGTTCTTCCACTATGTGCGGGTCGGGCCGCAGCGGGTCGAGGAGGACGAACACCCGCTGCCCGCCGACGACAGCGTGCACCAGGTGGACCCGTCGGTCCATGTCTATGATCCGACCAAGCCCGGCGGGCAAGGGGAGCAGCGGCCATGAACGACAACAAACCGATCCTGCGCTACAACGCCAACGAACGGACCAACCACTGGATCGTCGCGATCCTGTTCGTCCTGGCCGGGCTGTCGGGGCTGGCGCTGTTCCACCCGGCCTTGTTCTGGCTCAGCCACCTGTTCGGCGGCGGGCCCTGGACGCGTATCCTGCACCCATTCCTGGGCGTGGCGATGTTCGTGTTCTTCCTCGGCCTGGTGCTGCGCTTCTGGCGTGCCAACTTCATCACCGCCAACGACCGTCAGTGGCTGCGCCGCATCGACCGGGTGATGCGCAACCAGGAGGAGGGCGTGCCGCCGATCGGCAAGTACAACGCCGGGCAGAAGCTGCTGTTCTGGACCCTGCTGTTGTGCATGCTGGTGCTGCTGGTCAGTGGCGTGGTGATCTGGCGTGCCTATTTCAGCCACTACTTCGATATCGGCGCCATTCGCCTGGCCACCTTGCTGCATGCGCTGGCGGCCTTCGTGCTGATCCTCAGCATCATCGTGCACATCTACGCCGGCATCTGGATCAAGGGCTCGGTCGGCGCCATGCTGCATGGCTGGGTCAGTCGAGCCTGGGCGCGCAAGCACCATGAACTGTGGTACCGGGACGTGACCGGCGACAAGACGCCCCACGGCCCGGGTAGCAAAGAAGGATGACCGCTTGAGCACATTACTCGAACCCGGGCAGATCGAAGCGGCGGCGAGCGCGCCGCCGTTCCTCCACCTGCCACCTGCCACGCTTTTCGACGTGCGCGCCGCGCGCCTGGAACAACTGGCCGAAGGGCATGTCCTGGGCGATTACCTACGGTTGGTCGCCCGGTTGTGCCGGATCCAGCAGCAGTTGCTGGCGCAGCCACCGAGTGAGCTGCCGGTGGCCGAGGAGCGTCAACGCCTGTGCCTGAGCCACGGCCTGCCGCCCCTGGCTGCCGACAGCCTGGTGCGTGAGGGGCCGTGGCTGGCATGGTTGCAGGCGCTGCTCGAACGTTTCGACGACGCACCCACCGGGCCGCTTGGCCAGGCACTGGAGCAACTGCGTCAGAGCGACGAAAGCCAGCGCAAAGGCTGGGGTATCGCCTTGCTCGGCGGCCAGTACGATGCCGTGCCGGCAGCCCTGGTGCCGTTCATCGGCGCAGCCCTGCAGGCGGCCTGGAGCCATTGGCTGCTGAGCTTGCCCGGGCCTGAGCTCAAGCCCACGGGCAGCCTGGCCCAGTGCCCGGCCTGTGGCGCTCCGGCGATGGCCGGGGTGGTGCGCAACCGCGGCCGGCACAACGGCCTGCGCTACCTGGCTTGCTCGCTGTGTGCCTGCGAATGGCATGTGGTGCGGGTCAAGTGCGTGTACTGCGAGTCGAGCAAGGACCTGCGCTACACCAACCTGCAGGACGATCGCCACGCCGCCGGCAAGGCGCCGCTGAGGGCCGAGTGTTGCCCCGGCTGCGACAGCTATCTCAAGCAGTGCTACCTGGAAAACGACAGCGCGGCGGAGCCGCTGGCCGACGACCTCGCCAGCCTGGCCCTGGACATGCGCCTGGACGAGGAGGGCTTCCATCGGCTGGCGCCGAACCTGATGCTCGCACCGGGAGGTGGCTGAGGCACTACACTGGAACAGCGAACGGCCCATACGCGCCAAACCGCGTATGGGCCAGAACAGACAACGGACCCGTTTGAGCAAGGTAGTACCGCATGCCCTCGAGCCTCGCCAGCGACACCCCGCGCCTCCCCTCCATCGATACCCTGCTGCGACACCCGAACGGCCACCCGCTGATCGAGCGCCACGGCCGTGACGCCGTGCTGGCCGCGCTGCGCCAGTTGCTCGACGACCTGCGCGAACCGGCCCGGCTTGGCCAGCTCGATGCATTGGAGCTGGCCCCGCAAGTCTTGCTCGGCCGCGCCGGCGAGCGCCTGGCCATCCAGCAACGCAGCCAGGTGCGCAGGGTCTTCAACCTTACCGGCACCGTCCTGCACACCAACCTCGGCCGCGCACTGCTGCCCGAGGAAGCCGTCGAGGCCATGCAGGCCGCCGCCCGTTATCCGCTGAACCTGGAGTTCGACCTGGCCAGCGGCAAGCGCGGGGACCGCGACGACCTGATCGAAGGCCTGATCCGCGAGCTCACCGGCGCCGAGGCGGTCACCGTGGTCAATAACAACGCCGCCGCCGTGCTGCTGGCGCTCAACAGCCTGGGCGCGCGCAAGGAGGGCATCATTTCCCGTGGCGAGCTGATCGAGATCGGCGGCGCCTTCCGCATCCCCGACATCATGGCCCGCGCCGGTGTGCGCCTGCACGAGGTCGGCACCACCAACCGTACCCATGCCCGCGACTACGAGGGCGCGATCAACCCGCGCACCGGCCTGCTGATGCGCGTGCACTGCAGCAACTACAGCATCCAGGGCTTCACCACCCAGGTGGCTACCGCCGAACTGGCAAGGATCGCCCATGAGCATGGCCTGCCCTTGCTCGAGGACCTGGGCAGCGGCAGCCTGCTCGACCTGACCCGCTGGGGTCTGCCTGCAGAGCCGACGGTGCGCCAGGCCCTGCTCGACGGTGCCGATATCGTCACCTTCAGTGGCGACAAGCTGCTCGGTGGCCCGCAGGCCGGCATCATCGTCGGGCACAAGGCGCTGATCGCCAGGATCAAGAAGAACCCGCTCAAGCGCGCCCTGCGCGTCGACAAGATCACCCTGGCCGCCCTGGAGGCAGTGCTGGCGCTCTACCGCAATCCCGACCGCCTGGCCGAGCGCTTGCCCAGCCTGCGCCTGCTGACCCGTCCCCAGGCCGAGATCATGGCCCAGGCCCAGCGCCTGGTGCCGGCACTGGCTGCCTGCCTGGGGCCGCAATGGACTGTGAGCGCCGAGCCGGCCCTGGGCATGATCGGCAGCGGCAGCCAACCCGTGGCACGTCTGCCCAGTGCTGCCTTGTGCCTGCGCCCGCAGGTGTCGAAGAAGCTGCGTGGGCGCAGCCTGCATGTGCTCGAGCGAGCCCTGCGCAGCCTGCCGGTGCCGGTGCTCGGGCGTATCGACGACGACGCCCTCTGGCTCGACCTGCGCCAGCTGGATGACGAAGCCCAATGGCTGGCGCAGTTGCCTGCGCTGCAGGTGGGGCCGGCGCAGTGATCGTCGGTACCGCCGGGCATATCGACCATGGCAAGACCGCGCTGCTCCAGGCCCTGACCGGCCAGGCCGGCGACCAGCGCCAGGAGGAACGTGCCCGAGGCATGACCATCGACCTGGGCTACCGCTACGCCGCCTTGGCCGAGGATGCGCCTCTGACGGGCTTCATCGATGTGCCGGGCCACGAGCGCTTTATCCACAACATGCTTGCCGGCGCCCATGGCATCGACCTGGTGTTGCTGGTGGTGGCCGCCGACGATGGCGTCATGCCGCAGACCCGTGAGCACCTGGCGATCATCGAGTTGCTGGGGATTCCCCGGGCCTTGGTGGCAATCAGCAAGTGCGACCGGGTGGAGCCGGCGCGCCTGGCCGAGGTACAGGCGCAGGTGGCCGACTTGCTGGCGCCGGGGCCTTACGTCGGAGCGCCGCAGTTCCCGTTGTCGAGCGTCACCGGTGAAGGTGTCGAAGAGCTGCGCCAGGCCCTGCGCGAGGCCCAGGGTGACGTGGCCCGGCGCAGCGTGGCCGGCGGTTTTCGCCTGGCCATCGACCGGGCCTTCGCCGTGTCGGGCGCAGGTATCGTGGTCACCGGTACCGCGTTGGCCGGCCGCGTGACTGCGGGCGATACGCTATTGCTGGGCAAGGCCGGCAAACCGGTGCGGGTCCGAGGCCTGCATGCGCAGAACCAGGCGGCGCTGGTGGCCGAGGCCGGGCAGCGGGTGGCCTTGAACATCAGCGCCGAGCGCCTGGCCGTGGAGCAGATCCACCGCGGTGACTGGTTGGTGGCCGAGTGGCTGCATGCGCCCAGTACCCGCGTCGACATCGAGTTGGCGTTGTTGCCCGGCGAGACACGGGCGTTCGAGCATTTCGGCGCCGTGCATGTGCACCTCGGTACCCAGGATGTCACGGCGCGGGTGGCACTGCTGGAAGGTGAGAAACTGCTGCCCGGCCAGCGCATGTTCGCCCAGTTGTTGCTCAACGCGCCTTTGCAGGCGGTGCACGGCGACAGGCTGGTGCTGCGCGACCAGCGCGCACAACGAACCCTTGGCGGCGGCCAGGTGCTCGACCCCTTCGCCCCGAGCCGGCAGCGCCGCAGCGAGGCGCGCCTGCGCCAGTTGCAGGTATTGCGTACTGCGCGGGACCTGGAGCAGGCATTGCCCGCCTTGCTCGATGCCGCACCTGCCGGGCTCGACCCGCAGCGCCTGGAGCGTCAGTTCAACCGGCTGCGCGGCACCTGGCATCTGCCGCAGGACGTGCTGGTGGTCGCCACGCGCCAGGGCCAGTTGCTGTTCGCCACTGGCCATTGGCAAGCGCTGAAGCATCAGGTGCTGGAGCAGCTGGCGCAGTTCCATGAACAGGAGCCGGACCAGTTGGGCCCGGACCGCGACCGCTTGCGCCGTTTCGTCGCGCTGCCCCTGGAGCGGCCGGCTTTCGTCAGCCTGCTGGACGAATTGCTGGCCGAGGGGGCCATCGACAGCAGCGGCCCATGGTTGCACCTGCCAGGCCACAAGGTGCAGTTGAGCGAGGCTGACGCCGCGCTCTGGGAGCGTGTGCAGTCGCAGCTACTGGCCGGTGGGTTCGAGCCGCCCTGGGTCAGGACGCTGGCCGGGGCGCAGAACGTAGAGGAGGCCCAAGTGCGCCTTCTGCTGCGCAAGCTGGCCCGGCTTGGCCTGGTGCACCAGGTGGTGCGCGACCTGTTCTATCCCGAGGCGACCCTGCGGCGCATGGCCGATATGCTCTTGCAGCATTCGGCCAGTACGCCGATAGTGCAGGTCGCCGCGTTTCGCGATATGTTGGGCATCGGTCGCAAGCGCACCGTGCAGATCCTCGAATACTTCGACCGTATCGGCCTGACCCGGAGGGTCGCCGACCAGCGTCATATCCGCGCCGACAGCGCCCTGGCCCAGCAGCAGGCCAGGCACTGAATACAAGGAAGGCAATCGCGCCCGGTGGCGCGGCCGGGCTTCAAACCCGGTTGGGGACGGCAGCCGTTCCCGGGCAGGTTCGACTCCCGCTGCCTTCCGCCACTTCCCCAGCAGCCCCATTAAGACGACTCGGTTGACGGCAGCCGCCCGCGAGTGCGTCCGTACGGACGCCGCCGTCATGCCCGCTCGCCGCAAAGGTCCAGGGCAAACCAATGCTCGGCCGCCTGCACATCCAACCCAGCCCCCAGCAGGGCGAACAACTTGCCCAGCGCCGCTTCCCGGGTCATGCCGCCGCCACTGACCAGCCCGGCATCGCGCAGGCGGCTGCCAGCGGCATAGGTATCGAACACCACCGAGCCCTCCGGACACTGGCTGATCGCCACGATCATCACCCCGCCCTGGCGCGCGTCGTGCAGGGCATCGAGCAGGGCCTGGTCGTCGGATGGGCCGGTGCCGCTGCCATAGCACTCCAGCACCAGGCCCTGCACGCCGCTGTCGAACACGGCCTGCAGCAGATCCGCCCGCAAACCGGGGACGACTGGCAGCACCGCAAGGTTCACCGGCTGGCGCGGCTGGCGATAGTCCAGCGCCGGTGGAATCGCCGGGGCGCGTTCACCGTCGCGCTGGCGGGGCAGGGCGGCAAAGGCATCGAAGGCTTCGCTACGCAGTTTCGACGTGCGGCAGCCGTGCAACAGCTGACCGTGGAAATACAGCTGCACGCCATCCTCCAGGCCACTCTCGAACAGGCGCAAGGCTCCGCACAGGTTGCTCCAGGCGTCGCTGCCCGGAGCGCCTGCCGGCAGCATGGAGCCGGTCAGCAGCACCGGTACCGGCAGGCCAAGCAGCAGGAAGGACAGGGCCGCGGCGCTGTAGGCCAGGGTGTCGGTGCCGTGCAGCACCAGCACGCCGTCATGGCCCTGGCGTTCCACCGCCTCGACGATGGCCTCGCGCATGGCCAGCCAGTTGGCCTGCTGCATGTTGGCGCTATCGATCAGCGGGTCGAGCTCGCGCAAGGCCCATGCAAGGCGCGGCGCATCGGCCTGTTGCGCCAGGTATTCGCGCATTCGCGCTTCGAAACCGCCGGCCGGTGCCAGGCCTTCGGGTGACTGCAGCATACCGATGGTGCCACCGGTATAGAGAACGAGGAGATTCTTGACTGCACGCATGGGAACCTTCCGTTGCGGTGAGCGGAGAAAGGGCAGCCGCCCGCGGACGGGGCGGCTGGGCAGGGGAGGATATCAGCGCTGCGGCTGGACTTGGCCGACGGCGTTGTCAGCGGCTGTTTCAGCCTGTGGATTGGCAGGCCAGGCGTTGCGGTCCAGGTCCAGGTCGGTGAACTTGGCCGAGTCGAATACCGGCTGGGCGATACCGGCACGGCGCTGGGCGTCGTAGTCGCGCATCACCCGCAGGCCGATCTTGAACAGCAGGGCCAGGGCGATCAGGTTGACGAACGCCAGGCAGGTCATGGTGATGTCGGCGAAGGCGAACACCGTGGACAGGTCCTGCACCGAACCCCAGATGACCAGCGCCAGCACCAGGCCACGGTAGCCCATCAGCACCGCGCGGTTGCGGCTGAGGAACAGCAGGCTGTTCTCGCCCAAGTAGTAGTTGTAGAGGATGCAGGTGAAGACGAACAGCGACAGGGCAACGCTGACGAACAGGCGGCCCCAGTCACCGACCACTGCCGCCAGGGAGTTCTGGGTCAGGACGATACCGTCGCCTTCGAAGCCTGGGGTATAGAAACCCGACAGCAGGATCAGCAGCGCGGTGCAGGTGCAGATCACGAAGGTATCGAGGAACACGCTGAACGCCTGCACCACGCCCTGGGCACCGGGGTGTTTCACGGCCGCCACGGCGGCAACGTTAGGGGCGCTGCCCAGACCCGCTTCGTTGGCGAACACACCACGCTTGACGCCCATGACGATGGCGCTGCCGAGCAGGCCGCCGAAGGCCGGGTCGAGGCCGAAGGCGCTCTTGAAGATGGTTTCCAGCATGGCCGGGACGTGCTCGATCTGGCTACCGATCACGTACAGGGTCACGCCGATGTAGGCCAAGGTCTTGACCGGCACCAGCAGGTCCGAGACCGCGGCGATGCGCTTGATGCCACCGAGGAAGACGATCGCCAGCAGCACGGCCAGGGCGATACCGGTGTGGTTCGGGGCGAAGCCGAAGGCGTTCTGCAGTGAGTGGGTGACGGTGTACGACTGCAGGCCGTTGAAGGCGAAGCCGTAGGTCACCAGCAGCAGGATGGAGAACACCACCGCCATGCTCTTGAGCTTCAGGCCGTGCAGGATGTAGTAGGCCGGGCCGCCACGGTACAGGCCATCGCCGTCGGTGCGCTTGTAGACCTGGGCCAGGGTGCATTCGAAAAAGCTGCTGGACATGCCCACCAGCGCGGTGACCCACATCCAGAACACCGCCCCCGGGCCGCCCAGGGTCACGGCGATGCCGACACCGGCGATATTGCCTGCGCCAACGCGCCCGGCGAGGCTCAGCATCAGGGCCTGGAACGAGCTCAACTGGCCGGCCTGGCCACGCAGCGACTCCTTGAAGACGCCGAACATGTGGCCGAAGTGGCGGAACTGGACGAACCGCGAACGGAGGGTGAAGTAACCGCCGAGTCCGACGATCAGCACGATGAGGAGTTTCCCCGAAAGGAAATCGTTGAGTGCTTCGAGCATTGGGAAATGACCTCGATTCTTATTCTTCGCGTGGAAAGAACAGCGGGCGCAAGGACGCGCCGCTTTCGTTGGCGCGCATGGTTGGTCATGACACCAATGGTTACAATTTCGCGGGTTGCTCTGAGTTGATGCGACTTGATGCTAGAATGGCGTCACTCGCATCAGCTGGACATCGTTTCATGGGCGATCATTTCGCTACCAACCTCAAATTGGCCTGCAGCCATTACCGCTCTATCTCGGAGGTTTGCCGGCAACTGTCGATCAACCGCGCGCAGTTCAACAAGTACCTGAGCGGTCAGAGCCGTCCGACGGCCTACAACCTCAAGCGCATCGGCGACTTTTTCGGCGTCGAGGGTTACGAGCTGGGCCTGCCGCCGGAGCAGTTCGCCCGCCTGATCGGTGTGCGCAACCTGTCCACGCAGGCGGGGCAGCACGATGACCCGATCAGCGAGCTGTTCAGGCCGTTGCACGAGCACGCCGGCAACCTGTCGCGCTATTGCGGCTATTACTTCGAGTATTCCAACTGCATGTCGGTACCCGGTTCGGTCCTGGTGTCGCTGGTGCATCTATGGGAGGAACGCGGCCGTTTCCTGTTCGAGCGCCAGGAGCGGCAGGAGCGCACCAGCGCCACCGACGTGCACGCCGAAATACGCTGCCGCTACCTGGGCGCGGCTTTCCAGCTGCAGGACCGGGTATTTCTGATCGACTACGAGTCGCTGACCCTCAACGAGATGAGCCAGACCATCCTCATCCCCAGCTTCAAGAGCCGCATCACCCGCCTCAACGGCCTCAAGACCGGCGTCTCCAGCGGCGACCGGCGCAACCCCGCCTGCACCCGTGTGGTCTGGGAGTACCTGGGCGAGGAAATCAACCGCATCAATGCCTACCGCCAGGTCCGGCTGTACCAGCCGGACGACCCGCGTATCGATGACGACGTGCGTGAGCGGCTGAGCGTGGGGCCGCTCAGCAATGGGTTGTTCGAGATCGAGTGAGTTGCAGGCAGTTATGGGTCAGAGGTGTCGCAGCCATTGGCCGATCGGGTTGCCATCGCTGAACAGCAGTCGCAGCGCCATGAGGCAACACACTGAAATCAGCAAGGGTTTGATGAGCCGTGGCCCGAAATGCAGGGCGCAGCGAGCCCCTGCTTGTGCGCCGACGATGGCGCAGGCCGCCATTGTCAATGCCAATGGCCACAGGATGGCGCCGCCAAGCATGAATACCAGGAGAGCCCCGAGGTTGCATGAGGCATTGAGCAGTTTGCTGTTGCAAACAGCCTGCAGGATGTTCTGCCCGAGCAAGAGTGTGAAGGCAACCATGAAGAATGAGCCGGTGCCAGGGCCGAATATTCCATCGTAGAAGCCCATCAGCGGTACAAGGGTAAGGGTGAAGCAAGTCATCGACAGTTTGGCTACGCGCTGACGTTCATCCAGTTTCGGGGTGAAGGCGAAGTAGACTGCAACTGCAATCAACAGCAAGGGGACGGAGGTTTCAAGTATCGCTCTGTCGAGCAGAGTTACCGAAAGTGCGCCTGCCGCACCACCTGCAAAAGACAGTGCAGCCATTGGCCGCCCTGATTTCCAATCGATCATCCGCTTGCGGGCAAAGGCGACGGTGGCCGAGACGCTAGCAGAGGACGCCTGGAATTTATTGGTGGCGATGGCCAGCACGGGGTCGAAACCCGCAATGAACAGCGCTGGAAGGGTGAGCAGCCCACCACCGCCTGCAATGGCATCGAAGAAGCCTGCAAAGAGGGCGATGGCGCCCAGCAACAGTAGCGTTGAAAGTTCTATATCCATGGGGCGCCTGCTGGAATTAGTCACGTACGAGGCCGAAAAGGGGCAGGCTTGGAAGTCACTGGGTGCATATATTGGGGGGGCTTGGTTTTCCACGAGTCGAAATGTTGAGGTGCACACGATATTCATCTAAGTATTCTTAGTTGTGTGCGTTGGTTTTTTCCTGGTGGTTTGCCGGCAAGTATTTAGGCAAGTTTTTTTGGTTTTGCGATGCAGGATCTGGCCTGTCTCGTATATAGGAAAATTCCCAATGATCGATAGGCATGAGTAAGGTCAGCGGGAGTTGTATCAAGCGCGTAAGGTTGGACTTCCCTGATCGGAACCCGCAAAATGTTCGCTTTCCTTCTATCAACCTGTTCGGATCTGCTGACTCTATGCGTATGCGCCTGATGCTGTTGGGTGGTGGCAATGCCCTCGGGCAAGCGCTGATTCGTCTCGGGGCCGAGGAGGACATCGGATTCCTGGCACCGCGTCCGCCGGAAAACGGCTGGGACCCGGCCAGCCTGACCCTGCTGCTCGACGAACAGCGCCCCGATGCGGTGGTCAACCTGGCCTATTACTTCGACTGGTTCCAGGCCGAGTCGGTCAGCGAGCAGCGCCTGGCGCAACAGGAGCGGGCGGTGGAGCGGCTGGCGGAGCTGTGCCAGCACCACCAGATCATCCTGGTGCAGCCCTCCAGCTACCGGGTGTTCGACGGCTCGCGGGCCACGGCCTACAGCGAGAAGGACGAGCCGGTGCCCCTGGGGCTGCGCGGCCAGGCGCTGTGGCGTATCGAGCAGAGCGTGCGGGCGACCTGCCCGCAGCATGTGTTGCTGCGCTTCGGCTGGGTGCTGGACGAGAGCATCGATGGCGTGCTGGGCCGCTTCCTCACCCGTGCCGAGCAACCCCAGGAATTGTTGCTGGCGGACGACCGTCGCGGTAACCCGACGCCGGTGGACGATGCCGCGCGGGTGATCCTCTCGGTGCTCAAGCAACTCGATTGCGATGCGCCCTTGTGGGGCACCTACCATTACGCCGGCAACGAGGCCACCACGCCGCTGGCGCTGGGGCAGGCTATCCTCAGCGAGGCGGCGCAATGGCACAAGCTGGCCGTGCAGGCGCCCACGCCCCAGGCCCATGCCGCGCGCCCGGATGCCAGCGAGGAGCCACAGAACGCCGTGCTGGCCTGCAAGAAGATCCTTCACACCTTCGGTATCAAGCCCCGTGCCTGGCGCGCCGGCTTGCCACCCCTACTGGACCGGTTCTACCGACATGGCTGACGCCCCCATCCTGATCACCGGCGGTGCCGGCTTCATTGGTTCGCACCTATGCGATGCGTTGCTGGACAAAGGCCATGCGGTGCGCGTGCTGGACGACTTGTCCACCGGCAAGCGCGACAACCTGCGGCTCGACCACCCTGGCCTGGAGCTGATCGAAGGCGATGTCGCCGATGCCGCACTGGTCAAGCGTGCGGCTGCCGGCTGCTGCGCCGTGGTCCACCTGGCGGCGGTCGCCTCGGTGCAGGCGTCGGTCGAAGACCCGGTGCGAACCCACCAGAGCAACTTCGTCGGTACCCTCAACGTCTGCGAGGCGATGCGCGTAAACGGCATACGCCGCGTGCTGTTCGCTTCCAGCGCGGCGGTGTACGGCAACAACGGCGAAGGCGAGTCGATCGCCGAGGACACGCCCAAGGCACCCTTGACGCCCTATGCGGTGGACAAGCTGGCCAGCGAGCAATACCTGGACTTCTACCGTCGCCAGCACGGGCTGGAGCCAGTGGTGTTCCGCTTCTTCAATATCTTCGGACCGCGCCAGGACCCGTCCTCGCCGTATTCCGGGGTGATCAGCATCTTCTGCGAACGTGCCACCAAGGGCTTGCCGATCACCGTGTTCGGCGATGGCGAGCAGACCCGCGACTTTCTCTATGTCGGTGACCTGGTACAGGTGATGGTCCAGGCCCTGGAGCAGGAGCAGGTCGAGGAGGGGGCGGTGAACATCGGCCTGAACCAGGCCACTTCGCTGAACCAGTTGCTGGCCGCCCTGGAGCAGGTGGTCGGCCACCTGCCCGCGGTCAGCTACGGCCCGCCGCGCTCGGGCGATATCCGCCATTCCCGGGCCGACAATACGCGCCTGCTGGCGCGTTTCGCGTTTGCGCAGCCGACTTCGATGGTCGAGGGGCTGGCGCGTTTGTTGGGCAAGGCCTGACGGGCACCTCATCTGCTTATTCGCAAGCAAGCCTGCCCCTGCAAGCCGCATCATGTACGGCCAACTCTGCCCCTGTGGGAGCCGGCTTGCCGGCGATGGGCTGCAACGCAGCCCCAAGATCAACGCACCGCTTGACTGACCGCATTGAGCCTATCTGCGAACCGGGCCGGACTGCCGTCATGACGTTCATCCACTATGGCGCACAGCCTGCCGATGGCAATCCTCGGGGCTTAGTATCCGACCATCCTTTGCTCGTACCACCAATGTATCGATGGGCTGCCCAGTGGCGTTGTCCACCAACTGTGAGCGCGTCTCGCCTGCCTCGAACAGGAACCGCTCACCCCATTGGCGCATGCCGATGACGATGGGGAAGACCGCGCACCCCTGCTCGGTCATGACGTATTCCTTGTAGGCACTGCCGTCCGAGGCTGGCCGTAACTCAAGCAGGCCGCTCTCCACCAGCTGCTTCAGGCGTGAGGCGAGGATGTTTTTCGCCAGCCCCAGGTTCTTCTGAAACTCACTGAAGCGCCGCAAGCCATCGAAGGCGTCACGCAGGATCATCAGCGACCAACGGTCTCCGATCACTTCAAGAGCTCGGGCCACTGGGCATTGGTTGTTTCTCTCGTCGAGCATGGGGTAACCCTTCGGATCAGTCTGGTTGCAGATTAAAACCACATTTGCTAGAAAGCTAGCTTGTGGTTTCAATTTGCAACCAGAATGCACAGGAGTGTGCCATGCCGCCCCCGCATCCCGAGTCTCTTGTTCACGATCAACCGAGCCGCTCGCTGACGTTGCTGCTCGCCACCACTTGCGCCCTGGCGGTAGCCACAGTGTATTTTGCCCAACCTTTGCTGGGGGCCATGGCGGCCAGCCTGGGAATCAGTCAGGCACACGTCGGTCTGGTGGTCGGCTCGACCCAGGCGGGCTATGCCGTTGGCCTGTTGTTGATCGTGCCGCTGGGCGACCTGTTCGATCGCAAGCGCTTGATCCTGTGCCAACTACTGCTATCGATGCTGGCCTTGCTGACGGTGGGCATGGCCTGGGATTGGGCCGTGCTGCTGGCGGCCATGGGCGTGGTCGGGTTGATGGCTGTGGTGGTGCAGGTGATGGTGGCCCATGCCGCCACCCTGGCCTCACCCACCCGCCAGGGCCAGGTGGTGGGCGCGGTCACCAGCGGTGTGGTGCTGGGCATCCTGTTGGCGCGCCTGGTTGCTGGGGGCATGGCTGACCTGGCCGGTTGGCGGAGTGTCTACCTTGGCGCGGCGGGTCTGGTCATGGTGATGGCCTTGCTGTTGTGGCGAACCCTGCCCGGCGCCCCGCCCGGAGAGCGTAGGCAGGGGTATCGGGCGTTGCTCGGTTCTCTGATCGGCCTGTACCGATACGATCGTCTCTTGCGCCAGCGGGGCCTGCTTGCGCTGCTGATCTTTGCTGCCTTCAGCGTGCTGTGGAGCACCATGGTGCTGCCCTTGAGTGCTGCGCCGCTAGCCCTGAGCCATACCCAGGTCGGCCTGTTCGGCCTGGCTGGCATCGCCGGAGCCTTGGCAGCGGCGCGTGCGGGCCGTATGGCCGATCGGGGCCTGGGAGAGCGCACCACTGGGTTGGCCTTGGCGGTGTTGACGTTGTCATGGCTGCCGAGCGCGCTGCTCGGACAATCGCTGCTGGCCCTGGCGCTGGGTGTATTGATGCTGGACTTCGCCGTGCAGGCGGTACACGTCACCAACCAGAGCCTGCTGCTGGCGGGGCGCGGCGAAATGGCTAGCCGGCTGATCGGTGCCTACATGTGCTGTTATTCGATCGGCAGTGGCCTGGGCGCGGTAGCCGCGACTTGGTTGCATGCCCGTTGGGGCTGGATGGCGGTGTGTGGCCTAGGTGCATCGATCAGCGCACTGGCCTGGGGGTACTGGCTGTACCTGCGAATCGTTGAGGGGCGGTGTGGCATGGCGGCCGGAGCCGCCATGCCGGGAGGGGATCAGAACTTGTAACCGATACCGACCATGTAGACCCACGGGTCGACATCCACGTCGACCTTGGTCTTGCCCACGCCCAGGGCGTTCGGGCCGTCGACGGTGGCCTTGGTGTCGATGTCGATGTACCAGACCGAGGCGTTGACCAGCAGGTTGTCGGTGAGCATGTAGTCCATGCCCAGTTGGCCGGCCAGGCCGACCGAGTCCTGCAGCTTCAGGTTGCTGAAGCCCTGCTGCTTGCGCGCGCTGCTGAGGTCTTCGTCGAAGAACATCGTGTAGTTGATGCCGATGCCGGCGTAGGGCTGGAACTTCGAGGTCGGTGCCATCGGGTAGTACTGCAGCGACAGGGTCGGTGGCAGGTGCTTGATGTCGGCCAGCTTGCCGTCCAGGCCTGGGCCGAGGCCCTTGACCGCCACGGTGTGGTTGAACGGGGTAGCGGCCAGCAGCTCCAGGCCGATGTGGTCGGTGAGCATGTAGGCGAAAGTCAGGCCCAACTGGGTGTCGCTGTCCAGCGTCGCCTTGGTGCCCGAGACCTTGGCGCCATCGAGCTTCAGGGCGCTGCTGTCTTCGTTCGGCGAAACGGTGGCGGCGCCGGCACGGATGATGATGTCGCCCGCCTGGTGGGCGTGGGCAACAGGGGCTGCGAGCGCCAGGGCAACGAGCGAGGCGCCGAGCAAGGACTTGTTCATGGAAGCTCCCAAAGGACAAAGGACGTGAGTAATCGAGTAGTCCAATGGTAAGGAGCCGGTCGAAACAAACTGTTGATTCAGCTCAACGAAGCCGTTTCATGAAGCGGAAGTAGTTCTCATTGCAACTCATAGGCGTAGATTTTCTCCGCCTCCATCAGGTAACCGGCGTCGGCCAGCTCGCTGCTGCTGGCCTTTACCTGCATGCGCCCTTCGATCCAGTAGGGCTGGTACAGGTCTTCGATGCGCACGCCCATCTCGCTGAAGATATGCACGATCTGGTTCGACGGTGGGGGCGGCACGTGGATGCACGCGCCGTAGTAAGGCACCAGGAGGAATTCGGTGGTGCGCCCTTCCTCGCTGACTTCCAGCGGCACGATGTAGCCGGGCAGCTTCACTTGCTGGCCATCCAGCGCCTTGACCACCGGGGCGTCGGGTGCCTGCTGGCGTGCTGCGGGGGCCGACTCGGCAGACAAGGCGTCGCTCAGTTGCGAGAGGTCATGCAGCGGCGCCAGCTGTGGCGGGATCACCGGCGCGCCTTCGGGAATCAGGGCGGGCCAGTCGAGGGTGCGCGGCTCTTGCGCCCATGTGAGGGGAGCGAAGAGCAATAGGAGCCCCAGCAGGATGGGCCGGTACTGATAAAGCAAGGCAGTTGCTCCAGGGTCAGAGGTGGATCGACAGGCCATCGGCCAGCGACTGCCGGTAGGCGCGCCAGGCCGGCACGCTGCCCATCAGCAGTGCCGCCGCGAGTATGACAGCCAACAGGGTCCACTCGTGAGCGCTTGGCCAGGCCAGTGGCAGGTACAGGCCGTAGTTGGCCTGGACATACCCCTGGGCCAGGGCGATCCCCGCGTACAGCAGGCCCAGCCCGGCGACGATGCCGGCCACCGCCAGGGCCAGGGCTTCCAGCACCAGCAGCCCGGCGATATGCCAGGGGCGGGCGCCGACCGAGCGCAGGATAGCCATTTCGCGGCGGCGTTCGTTGAGGCTGGTGAGGATTGCCGTGAGCATGCCGATCAGCCCGGTCAGCACCACGAACAGCGAGACCACGAACAGCGCCTGCTCGGCGGTGCCCATCAGGCTCCACAGCTCCTGCAGGGCTACGCCAGGGAGGATCGCCAGCAGTGGCTCGCCGCGGAACTCGTTGATCTCCCGCTGCAGGCTGAAAGTGGCGATCTTGCTGTTCAGCCCCAGCATGAAGGCGGTGATGGCGGCCGGCTGCAGGTCCATGGTGCGCGCCTGTTCGGCGCTGATGCGCCCGGCGCCACGGGCCGGCACGCCGTTGTGCCAGTCGATGTGGATGGCCTCCATCCCGGCCAGGCTGATGTGCAGGGTACGGTCCACCGGTGTACCGGTGCGCTGCAGGATGCCCACCACGGTGAAGGGTTTGTCGTCGTGCTTGACCAGGCTGATGGCCGCCACGCCGTGGGCCAGCACCAGCTTGTCGCCGAGCTTGTAGTGCAGCGCCTCGGCGACTTCGGCGCCGAGCACCACCTCGAACGGGTCCTCGGCGAACGGCCGGCCCTGGCTCAGCGCCAGGTGCTGCCGGCGGCCGAACTGGTAGTGGCTGAAATAGTCGCCGGTGGTGCCCATCACCCGGTAGCCACGATGAGAGTCGCCCAGGGAAATGGGGATCGCCCACTTCACCCGTGGGTCCTTGGCGTAGTGCTCGAAGCTGTCCCAGCGGATGTTGTTGGTGGCGTTGCCGATGCGGAACACCGAATACAGCAGCAGGTTCACCGAGCCGGAACGGGCGCCGACGATCAGGTCGGTGCCGCTGATGGTGCTGGCGAAGCTGGCGCGGGCCTCGGTGCGCACGCGCTCCACGGCCAGCAGCAGGCATACCGACAGGGCGATGGCAAACGCGGTGAGAAACGCTGTGAAGCGGCGGTTGGCCAGGCTGGCCAAGGCAAGGCGGAGCAGGTACATCAGGCCTCCCGGGGCTTGGCTGCGCGATTGAGCTCGGCCAGCGACAGATGACGGTCGAACAGTGGTGCCAGGCTCTGGTCATGGCTGACGAACAGCAGGCTGGAACCGGCTGCCCGGCATTCATCGAACAGCAGGCGGATGAACGCCTCGCGGGTATCGGCATCGAGCGCCGAAGTCGGTTCGTCGGCGATCACCAGCTCCGGCTGGCCGATCAAGGCCCGGGCCGCGGCGACCCGCTGCTGTTGGCCGATCGACAGGCTGTCGGCGCGACGGGCGAGCAGGGCCGGATCGTCCAGGCCCAGGTGGGCGAGCAGCAGGGTGGCAGCCTGGTCGATGCTGCCGTGGCGCTGGGCGGCGCGTTCGGCACGGCTGCGCGAGAAGCGGCAGGGCAGCTCAACGTTCTCCCGCACCGAAAGGAACGGCAGCAGGTTGAATTGCTGGAAGATGTAGCCGGTGTGATCGACCCGGAAGCGGTCACGGGCGCCCTGGCCCAAGGCGCCCAGGTCCTGGCCGAGCAGGCGGATGCTGCCCTGCGCGGGGCGATTCACCCCGCCGAGTAGGCCCAGCAAGGTGGTCTTGCCGCTACCGCTGGGGCCCTTGAGGAACACGGCCTGGCCCGCGTCCAGGTGGAACGCGGGGATGTCCAGGAGCGGCGCTTGGCCAGGCCAGGCGAATACCAGGCCTTGCAGGTCGATCAGCGGCTGGCTCATTCAGAACGCGACCACGGCCTTGGCCGGCGTGGCCTCCAGGCCTTTCTGGCCGTTCGGGCCGATCAGTTGCACGTTGATCTTCTGGGTCGCCGGGAAGGCCTTGAACAGTGGGGCAAGGTCGATCCGGGTGAGCTGGTCGGGGGCCGAGCAGATCAGTTGGTAATGGGCCTCGATATCGCTGTGCTGCTGTTCGTGTGCAGGGTCATGGCCGGCATGCACTGCATCGCCGAACAGCGGGCTTTCCAGCTCCTGGGCCTCCTCCTTGCACCCGGCCGCCTGGGCCAGGCCGAACAGTGCCAGGGGGTGTTCGAGTTGCTGGCGTACGGCGGCGACCTTGGCCTTGTCCGCGTCGCTGTTGGCGGCATGTTCGAAACCGACCAGGTTCATCGCCGGGCTGTCCAGCTCCAGTTCCAGGGTATTGCCGTCGAGCACGGCGTTGAGCTTGGCCACACCGTGCTCGTGGGCACCGAGGGAGCCATGGGCATGCTCATGCTCGTGGTCATGGTCGTCGTGGGCGTGGGCCGCGGCCAGGGGAAGCAGGGCGAAGGGCAGGGCAAGGAGCAGGCGGCGCATGGAAGACTCCAGGGCGAGCGGGAAATTGAGTTCGTAATGTTATAACAACTTTTCTGGCCCCCGCCAGCCTGCCTGGCGCAGGTTTCATGTTCATGGGAGCATGGCTGCATCGACCCTGGACATAAGGAAGGCAGCGTGAGAATTCGCGGACATATTGGCGACTGGCCGGTGGACCTGACTATCGAGCTGGAACCGGCGGAGTGGGCGCAACTGGGGCGTCAAGTGCAGGTGCCGGCTGTTGTCGAGGCGGCCGCCGAGGCCGTCGGTACTGCGCCTCGCCCGGATGACGGGCAGTGGTCGGCGGCGCGTGAGCTGTTGCGCCAGGTGGGGCAGATCAGCGGGCCCGAGTTGCTGGAGCGGCTGGAAGGGCTGGCCGGCAGCACGGCGGCGGGCAAGCGGTTGCTGGTGCGGTTGCGCCACAGCAGCGAGGTGAAGGTGGAAAGCGGGGTGGATGCGCCGGTATACCACTGGATCGGTTGAGAGGCATGGGGGCTGCTCTGCAGCCCCAAGAAAGCGCCGCTCCCCAGCAGCTCTGCCAAATAGACCCGTGATGCCGAACGCTCTGAGAACGGCCTGTCAGAACATTGCAGCCGACAGCTTGCGGCGGTACAGGCTCACCAGCGGATGTTCATTGCCCAGCAGTTCGAACACCTGCAGCAGTGCCTTCTGCGGCAAGCCGTTCTCGTAGCCGCGGTTACGCTGGAACAGCTTGAGCAGACCATCCAGCGCCGCCTCGTACTGCTGGCGCGCCAGTTGCTGGATGCACAGCTGGTAAGTGGCTTCGTCATCCTGCGGGTTCTGCGCCAGGCGACTTTTCAGCTCGGCGGCTTCTGGCAGGCTGGCGGCCTGGCGCAGGAAGGTCAGCTGGGCCTTGGCGCCGGCCAGGGCAGCCTTGTGCTCGTCGGTCTTGACGGCGTCGAGCACCACCTCGGCCTCGCCCAGCTCGCCCCGCTCGGCCAGGCAGCGGGCATAGAGGATCAGCGCCTCGGCGTTGCTGTTGTCTTCGCCCAGCAGCAGCTTGAGCGTGGCCTCGGCCTCGCTGAAGCGGCTTTCGGCGAACAGCGCCTTGGCTTCCTCAAGTGGCGTGGCGGTTGGCGCGGCAGGCATCTGCACATGGGGTTCGAGCATGGCGCGGATCGCCGACTCCGGCTGGGCTCCGGCGAAACCGTCGACCGGCTGGCCGTCCTTGAACAGCACTACGGTCGGCAGGCTGCGGATGCCGAACTGGGCGACGATCTGCTGTTCCACGTCGCAGTTGACCTTGGCCAGCAGCAGTTCGCCCTGGTAACCCTCGGCGATCTTCGCCAGCAGCGGCATCAGGGCCTTGCACGGTGCGCACCATTCGGCCCAGAAGTCCACCAGCACGGGTTTATGGAAGGAGTTGTCGATCACCAGTTGCTGGAAGTTGGCGTCGGTGGCATCGAAAATATACGGCGTGGGGGCTTGGCTCATCGCGACTCTCGCAAATCCTTGAATGGCGCCACTATAAAGGCTCGCGGCTGGCGTGGTACAGGCTGACCCGGCGGAATTCGTGCGGCTCGGCCAGGTCGGGAAGGGTCAGGGCCTCGAGTACGCCCAACTGGCGATACAGCGGATGGCTGAAGTCGCGCACCCGTGAATCGGCCACCAGCGCCTGGCGGCCACGGCCGAGGAAAGCGTCGAGCAGGGGCAGGTTGGCGCGGTCGTAGAGCACGTCGGCCACCAGGATCAGGTCGAAACGGTCGTCTTCGGCGAAGAAGTCGCTGCTGTAGCCGAGTTCGACTTCGTTGAGCGCGGCATTGGCCCGGCAGGCATCCAGGGCCAGCGGGTCGAGGTCGCAGGCCACCACCTCCAGGGCACCGGCCCGGGCGGCGGCGATCCCGGCGATGCCTGAGCCGGCGCCGAAGTCCAGTACCCGCTTGCCGCGCACCCACTCCGGCCGCTCGGCCAGGTAGCGCGCCAAGGCCAGGCCGCTGGCCCAGCAGAAACTCCAGTAGGGCGGCTCTTCGAGGATGCGCCGGGTTTCCTCTGGGCTGAAGGCGCGATCCATGTTCTGGGCATCGATCAGCCACAGCCGCAGGTCGCATCCGGGCAGCTCGCTGACGACCAGGCGCGCTTCGCCGATCAGGCCGCCGAGGGCCTGTTGCAGGGGCAGCGGCGCCATCTATGGCGCCTTCTGGAAGCGCAGCGGGCCGGTGGCCTGGGTGGTGGCCTGGAAGATGCGCTGCGCCGGCAAGTGCAGGATCAATTGGCCGGAGCGGCTGGCGCGGCCGCGCAGTTCGACGCGGGCCCCGGCTGGAAAGGCCTCGGGATTGAAGCGCAGGCGATAGGGCATGGGCTGGCCGGTACCGGTGAGGTTGCTGCTGGCCAGCAGGCGTTGCGGGCGGCCACGTTCGTCGATGACCAGCAGGGCCAGCTCCACTTCGGCACCGGCCGGTATCTCCAGTAAGGTGCCACTGAGTTCGCGCTGGTAGGCGGGCAGAGGGCCTGGGTCTTCGCTTTGCTTGGCCGCCTTGGCGGGCGGGGCTACCGGGGGTTGCTCGGTCTTCGGCCGGTCGCTGCCGCAGGCGGCGAGCAGGCCGGCGAAGCACAGCACGACGAGCGCTCGTTGGTGCATGGGGTAATCCTTCACGGACAGATTTCACTGGATGGTAAACCCTTTGGCTTGTCTTGCCAGTGGGATGCGCTACCATGGCCCTCCCTTTTTTTGTTGCCTGCCACCATGCACTGTCCGTTTTGCGGTGCCAACGACACCAAGGTCATCGACTCACGCCTGGTCGCCGAGGGCGAACAGGTGCGCCGTCGCCGCGAGTGCCTCGCCTGCGGCGAGCGTTTCACCACCTTCGAGACCGCCGAACTGGTCTTGCCACGCCTGATCAAGCAGGACGGCACACGGCAGCCCTTCGACGAAGAGAAACTGCGCGCCGGCATGCAGCGGGCCCTGGAGAAGCGCCCGGTGAGCGTCGAGCGCCTGGAAGCGGCGCTGGCGCACATCAAGCACAAGCTGCGTGCCACCGGCGAGCGCGAGGTCAAGTCGCTGGTGGTCGGCGAGCTGGTGATGGCCGAGCTGCGCAAGCTCGACGAAGTCGCCTACATCCGTTTCGCTTCGGTCTACCGGCGTTTCCAGGACCTCGACGAGTTCCGCGAGGAGATCGACCGCCTGGCCCGGGAGCCTGCCAAAGAGTGACCATGCCCAGCCAGACCGCCATCCTCGACGCCCACTACATGGCCCGGGCCCTGGAACTGGCCCGCAAGGGCCTGTACAGCACCCACCCGAACCCGCGCGTGGGCTGCGTGATCGTGCGTGATGGCGAAGTGGTCGGCGAGGGCTGGCACGTGCGGGCCGGCGAACCGCATGCCGAGGTCCACGCCCTGCGCCAGGCCGGCGAGCGCGCCCGTGGCGCCTGCGCCTACGTGACCCTGGAGCCCTGCAGCCACCATGGCCGTACACCGCCATGCGCCGAGGCACTGGTCAAGGCCGGGGTGGCCCGGGTGGTGGCGGCGATGCAGGACCCCAACCCGCAAGTGGCCGGCCGAGGCCTGCGGCGCCTGGCCGAGGCCGGCATCGAGGTCGGTAGCGGTGTGCTCGAGGCCGAGGCGCGAGCCCTCAACCCCGGCTTTCTCAAGCGCATGGAGCACGGCCTGCCGTTCGTGCGGGCCAAGCTCGCCATGAGCCTGGACGGTCGCACCGCCATGGCCAGCGGCGAGAGCCAGTGGATCACCGGCCCTGCCGCCCGCGCCGCCGTGCAGCGGCTGCGCGCCCGCTCCAGTGTGGTGCTGACCAGCGCCGAGAGCGTGCTGGCCGACCATGCCCGCATGACCGTACGCGGCGCCGAACTGGGGCTGGATGCCGAAACCACCGCCCTGGCTCTGTCACGCCCGCCGCTGCGCGTGCTGGTCGATGGCCGCCTGCGCCTGCCGCTGGACGCGCCGTTCTTCCAGGCCGGGCCAGCCCTGGTCGTGACCGCCGCCGGCGATGATCCACGTTATGCCGCGGCTGGCCATGAACTGCTGAGCCTGCCGGGGGCCGACGGGCGCGTCGACCTGCCGGCCCTGATGCGCGCCCTGGGCGAGCGGGGCGTCAACGAAATCCTGCTGGAGGCCGGTGCCGGCCTTGCCGGTGCCTTCGCCCGCCTGGGGCTGGTCGATGAGTTCCAGTTGTTCGTGGCCGCCACTTTCCTGGGCTCCGAAGCCCGGCCGCTGCTGGACTGGCCGCTGTCGAGCATGAGCGAGGCGCCGCGCCTGAAGATCACCGGCATGCGCGCGGTCGGCGATGACTGGCTGGTCACAGCCATCCCCCTGCCGGCGCCCGGCGTATAATGCCTGGCTTGCCACGCGCAGCCCTGTTCCCGAGGAGGACACCATGTTCACCGGCATCATCGAATCCATCGGCACCATCCGCAGCCTGACCCCCAAGGGCGGTGACGTGCGCCTCTATGTAGAGACCGGCAAGCTCGACCTGGGCGATGTCAAGCTGGGCGACAGCATCGCCGTCAACGGTGTCTGCCTGACCGCCGTGGAGTTGCCCGGCGATGGCTTTTGGGCCGATGTCAGCGTCGAGACGCTCAAGCGCACCGCCATGGTCGACCTCAAGAGCGGCAGCCGGGTCAACCTGGAAAAAGCCCTGACCCCCACCACCCGCCTGGGCGGTCACCTGGTCAGCGGCCATGTCGACGGTGTCGGCGAGATCATCTCGCGCAGCGATAACGCGCGCGCCATCCAGTTCCGCGTACGCGCGCCCAAGGAGCTGGCCAAGTACATCGCCCACAAAGGGTCGATCACCGTCGACGGCACCAGCCTGACGGTCAATGAGGTCGATGGCGCCGAGTTCGAGCTGACCATCGTCCCGCACACCCTGTCCGAAACCATCATGGCCGACTACCGCCCGGGTCGTCGGGTAAACCTTGAGGTCGACCTGCTGGCCCGTTACCTGGAGCGTCTGCTGCTGGGTGACAAGGCCGCTGAACCGAGCAAGGGCAGCGGCATCACCGAAAGTTTCCTGGCCGCCAACGGCTACCTGAAATCCTGATTGAGAAGGGGGTGCCGAGTGGCGCTCAACAGCATCGAAGAGCTGGTGGAAGACATCCGCCAGGGCAAAATGGTCATTCTCATGGACGACGAAGACCGTGAGAACGAAGGCGACATCATCATGGCCGCCGAGTGCTGCCAGGCCGAGCACATCAACTTCATGGCCAAGCACGCCCGTGGCCTGATCTGCATGCCGATGACCCGCGAGCGCTGCGAGGCGCTCCGCCTGCCGCTGATGGCGCCGCGCAACGGTTCGGGCTTCGGCACCAAGTTCACCGTGTCGATCGAGGCCGCCGAAGGCGTGACCACCGGCATCTCCGCCGCCGACCGCGCCCGCACCGTGCAGGTCGCCGCGGCCCGCGACGCCAAGGCCGACGATATCGTCAGCCCCGGCCACATCTTCCCGCTGATGGCCCAGGCCGGTGGCACCCTGGCCCGCGCCGGCCATACTGAGGCCGCCTGCGACCTGGCGCGCATGGCCGGCTTCGAGCCGAGCGGGGTGATCTGCGAAGTGATGAACGACGACGGCACCATGGCCCGTCGTCCGGAACTGGAGGCCTTCGCCGCCGAGCACGGCCTGAAGATCGGCACCATCGCCGACCTGATCCACTACCGCATGATCCACGAGCGCACCGTGCAGCGCGTCTCCGAACAGCCGCTGGACAGCGAGTTGGGCCAGTTCAACCTGGTCACCTACCGCGACTCGGTGGAAGGCGACGTGCACATGGCCCTGACCCTGGGCACCATCTGTGCCGAACAGCCGACCCTGGTGCGGGTGCACAACATGGACCCGCTGCGTGACCTGCTGATGGTCAAGCAGCCGGGGCGCTGGAGCCTGCGCGCGGCGATGAGCGCCGTGGCCGAGGCCGGCAGCGGCGTGGTGCTGCTGCTGGGCCACCCGCTGGATGGCGACGTGCTGCTGGCGCACATCCGCGAGAGCGCCGGCGATGCCCCGACCAAGGCGCCGACCACCTACAGCACCGTCGGTGCCGGCTCGCAGATCCTGCGTGACCTGGGCGTGCGCAAGATGCGCCTGATGAGCTCGCCGATGAAGTTCAACGCGATATCCGGATTCGATCTGGAAGTTGTAGAATACGTGCCCTCCGAGTGACACAGGCGCAGCCGTCGTCCTGCCGCTCGTGTCCAAACCCTCCTGCAGGCCGCGTATGCGCGGCCTCGCTCTTCAAGATGAGAACACCGGAATGACCCTGAAGACCATCGAAGGTACCTTCATCGCCCCCAAAGGTCGCTATGCTTTGGTGGTTGGCCGCTTCAACAGCTTCGTCGTCGAAAGCCTGGTGAGCGGTGCCGTTGATGCCCTGGTACGCCATGGCGTCAGCGAAAGCGACATCACCATCATCCGTGCCCCTGGCGCCTTCGAGATCCCGCTGGTTGCACAGAAAGTCGCCCAACAAGGCGAGTACTCCGCGATCGTCGCCCTGGGCGCGGTGATCCGTGGCGGTACCCCGCACTTCGAATACGTGGCGGGCGAGTGCACCAAGGGCCTGGCCCAGGTGTCCATGGAGTTCGGTGTTCCGGTGGCCTTCGGCGTCCTGACCGTCGACTCCATCGAGCAGGCCATCGAGCGCTCCGGCACCAAGGCTGGCAACAAAGGCGCCGAAGCGGCCCTGTCCGCCCTGGAAATGGTCAGCCTGCTGGCGCAGTTGGAGGCCAAGTGATTAGCGACGAAAGCGATCGTTTCAACCCGCGCGAGCCACGCGCGGCGGATGCCGGCAAGCCCTCGAAGAGCGCCAAGCGCCGCGAAGCCCGCAAGCTCGCGACCCAGGCGCTGTACCAGTGGCACATGGCCAAGCATTCGCTGAACGAGATCGAGGCTCAGTTCCGGGTCGACAACGATTTCTCCGATGTCGATGGCGCCTATTTCCGCGAGATCCTGCATGGGGTCCCGGCGATCAAGGGCGAGATCGACAAGGCCCTGGCGCCCTGCCTGGACCTGGCACTGGACGAGCTCGACCCGGTCGAGCTGGCGGTGCTGCGCCTGTCCACCTGGGAGTTCATCAAGCGTGTCGACGTACCGTATCGCGTGGTGATCAACGAAGGTGTCGAGCTGGCCAAGGTCTTCGGTGCCACCGATGGCCACAAGTTCGTCAACGGTGTGCTGGACAAGCTCGCGCCGATGCTGCGCGAAGCGGAAGTCAAGGCAGCCAGGCGCTGATCGCGGCGCCGACGGACCATGGGTGAGTTCGAGCTGATCCGCCATTACTTCGCCGCCGCGTCCTGTGCGCGGGGTGGCGAAGGCGTGGTGCTCGGTATCGGTGACGACTGCGCCCTGCTGGAGCTGCCCGCTGGCGAACAGTTGGCGGTGTCCACCGATACCCTGGTCGAGGGCGTGCATTTCCCCGCCGCCTGCGACCCGCTGTTGCTCGGCCAGCGCGCCCTGGCCGTGGCGGTCAGCGACCTGGCCGCCATGGGGGCCGACCCTATCGGCTTCACCCTCGCCCTGACCTTGCCCGAAGTCGGGGCCGACTGGCTCAGGCGCTACGCCGACGGCCTCGACCGCATGGCCCAGCGTTGTGGTGTCAGCCTGATCGGCGGCGATACCACCCGTGGCCCCTTGAGCATCACCGTGACCGTGTTCGGCAAGACGCCGGCAGGGCAGGCCCTGCGCCGCAGCGGCGCCCGGCCGGGAGACCTGCTGTGCGTCGGCGGGTGCCTGGGGAACGCGGCGGGGGCCTTGCCGCTGGTGTTGGGCGAGCGCCAGGCGCCGGCCGACATCGCCGAGCCGCTGCTCGCCCACTATTGGTCGCCCATGCCCCAGCTCGCCCTGGGCCAACTGCTGCGCGGCCGGGCCAGCGCGGCGCTGGATATCTCCGATGGGCTGCTGGCCGATGCCGGGCATATCGCCAAGGCATCCGGCGTCGCCCTGGAGCTGAGCGTCGAGCAGGTGCCCTTCTCGCCGGCCCTGGAAGCCTTCCTCGGGCGTGACGCCGCCCTGCAGGCGGCACTCACCGGTGGCGACGACTACGTGCTGGCGTTCACGCTGCCTGAAGCACAACTTTCATCCCTGCAGGAGCGCAGTGGCGTCCACGTCATCGGCCGCGTGCTCGCGGGCCAGGGCGTCACCCTGCGTGACCGGCAGGGCCGGGACATCACCCCGACACAACGGGGCTATCAACATTTTAGGGAGACACCGTGACCGACCACCCCAACCAGGTGCCCGCGGAGTTCGTTCCGCCTTCGGTCTGGCGCAACCCCTGGCACTTCATCGCCTTCGGCTTCGGCTCCGGCACCCTGCCCAAGGCCCCCGGGACCTGGGGCTCGCTGGTGGCGCTGCCGTTCATCCCGCTGTGGCAGATGTTGCCGGACTGGGGCTACTGGCTGTTGCTGGGGATCACCATGCTGTTCGGCTTCTGGCTGTGCGGCAAGGTCGCCAACGACTTGCGCGTGCACGACCATGAAGGCATTGTCTGGGACGAGATGGTCGGCATGTGGATCACCCTGTGGCTGGTGCCGGAAGGCTGGCAATGGCTGCTGGCGGGGTTCCTGATGTTCCGTTTCTTCGACATCCTCAAGCCGTGGCCGATCCGCTGGGTCGACCGGCACGTGCATGGGGGCGTCGGGATCATGCTCGACGATATCCTGGCTGGCGTCTTCGCCTGGCTGGGTATGCAGATTCTGGTGTGGGTGGTTGCCTGACGAAGGGAGCGGGTCGATGGCCATAAGGACTGTGCTGCTGGCGATGTTGCTGTTGCTTGCCCCTGGGCTGCAGGCGGCCGAGGGCGAGGGCGTGCCGCCGCAGATCCACCTGGTCAGCGAGGAATGGCTCGACTACACCAACGCCGATGGTACAGGGCTGGCCTGGGACGTGCTGCGCAAGGTGTTCGAACCAGCCGGGGTGCAGGTCGTGACCCAGAGCGCGCCCTACAGCCGGGCGGTGGGGTTGGTCAGGCGCGGCGAGGCCGATGCCTGGGTGGGCTCCTACAAGGAGGAGAACGCCGACAACCTCTACCCGCGCTGGCACTTCGACATGGACCATATCTATGCCCTGGGCCTGGTCGGCAAGCCCGAGCCGACGCTCGAGACCATCGGCCAGTACCGGCTGGCCTGGGTGCGCGGCTACGAGTTCCAGCACTACCTGCCCAACGTTAAGCATTTTCGCGAGATCCAGCGGCGTGAAGGCATCCTGCCGATGCTCGAGCATGACCGTGTGGACTTCTACATCGATGCCCTGACCGAGGTCGACTATGTGCTCGACCAGGCTGCCCAGCCTGAGCGTTGGCGCCGTACCCATGTGGCCGAGTTGCCGCTGTACCTGGCCTTTGCCCGCAGCGAACAGGCCAAGGCCCTGCGCGAGCTGTTCGACCGGCGCATGGCGCAGTTGGTGCGCAGCGGTGAGCTGGAGCCGATCTTCGAGCATTGGAAGCAGCCGTATCCGTTCACGGCGGACAGCCAGCCGCACTGAGTCATGCGTACACGCCTAGCGGCTCCATTGGCCCTCAGTGAACAGCCCACGCATTCCATGCATCGAACTTTTCGATCTTAAGCCGCGATATTCAGCCTGCGCATGGGCGCTGGCCTGCTGATACAATCGGCCCACATGAAATTTCCTACTTATCAGGAGCACAACGTGCCCGTCGTCTTTGTCGCCGCCTCGAAACTCCCGACTCCCTTCGCGATCTTCACCATGCATGGCTTTCTCGACGAAGCCACTGGCCGTGAGCATGTCGTGCTCAGCCTGGGTGACATCGGCGACGGCGAGCCGGTGCTGGGGCGCCTGCATTCCGAATGCCTGACCGGCGATGCACTGTTCAGCCAGCGTTGCGACTGCGGCTCGCAGCTGGAGGCCGCGTTGCAGGCCATCGCCCGTGAAGGCCGTGGCGTGCTGCTGTATTTGCGCCAGGAAGGCCGGGGTATCGGCCTGCTGAACAAGATCCGCGCCTATGAGCTGCAGGACGGCGGTGCCGATACCGTAGAGGCCAACGAGCGCCTGGGCTTCGCCGCCGACCAGCGCGACTACGCCATGTGCCTGCCGATGCTCGAGCACCTGGGCGTGAAGTCGCTGCGGCTGATGACCAACAACCCGCGCAAGGTCAAGGCACTGACCGGCATGGGCATCAATGTCGCCGAGCGCGTGCCGCTGCACACTGGGCACAACCCGCACAACCGCCACTACCTGGCTACCAAGGCCGGCAAGCTCGGCCACATGATGGGCAACGAGCATCAGGGCGAGGTGCCCCAGGCGTGACCCGTGGCGAGGTGAAGCGGCGCCTGGCCCTGGCCTGGTGGCAATACCTGGCGGTGGGGCTATTGCCCCTGCCGGTGATGGCCTGGGCCTTCGGTGGGGGCGATGCGCTGATCCCCGTGCTGGCCATGCCGTTGTTCATCGCCGGTGCGGCGAGCATGTTCCTCAGCCTGCCGCGCTTCGGTGCCTACAAGCGCGCCTTGATAGACACCTCCAAGGCCCTGGGCTCGGCCGAAGAGCCGCAGGCCTGGATCGCCCTGGCCCAGGCTCGACGCCTGGCCATGCTGTTCGCCTGTTTCCCCGCCTGGGTGGCGGCGTTTTCGGTGCTGGTCGGCCTGGAGGCGGTACCGCAGGTCCTCCTGGCGATCTCCAGCGTGGTGTTGCTCTACCTCTACCGTATTCCCCGTCAGTTGGGCTGATGCGCATCCTTTGCTGCCTGTTGTCGCTGCTGTCCTTCGCTGCGTTGGCCGACAGTGGCCCACGGGTGGTCAGCCTGGCGCCTTCGATGACCGAGATCGTTACCGAACTGCAGGCCGACGACCTGCTGGTAGGCGTGCTCGACGGCGGCGAGCGGCCGGCAGCGCTGGCTGGCTTGCCTTCGGTGGGGCGCCACGGCCAACTCGACATGGAGCGTTTGCTCAGCCTCGAACCCGACCTGCTGTTGCTGTGGCCCGACAGTGTGGCGCCGGCCCAGCGCGACCAGCTCAAGCGCCTGGGCATCGCTACGTTCGTCGGCCAACCCCACGACCTCGACCAGCTCGTCGAGCAGATCGAGGCCATCGCCGTGCGCCTGGGGCGCAAGGCGCAAGGCCAGGCTTACGCGGCCTCCCTGCGCGAACGCCTGCGGGAGCTGCGTGAGCGCTACCACCGCGAACAGCCATTGCAGGTCTTCTACCAGGTCTGGGACAGGCCGCTTTACACCCTCGGCGGCCAGCAGATCGTCAGCGATGCCCTGCGCGTGTGCGGTGCGCGCAATGTATTCGAGGACCTGCGCCAGCCGGCGCCGCAGGTCAGCGTGGAGTCGGTGTTGCTGCGCGACCCGCAGGTGATCCTGGCCGGCGACCCGGCGCAGTTGGGCAGTTGGAAGGCCTGGCCGCGGTTGCGTGCCGTGGCCGACGGTCGCCTGCTGGTGGTGCCGGACAAGGGGCTGGAGCGGCCCAGTGGCCAGATGATCGAAGCCACGGCGCGCCTGTGTGCGCTGCTGGCGGCTAGAGCGCCGGCGTCCAGGTGACGCTCAGCAACCAGGTACGGCCTTCCTCGCGGTAGCCGTAGCTGGCGTTGTCGTAGCTGTACAGGGCGCGGCTGTAGGTTTTGTCCAGCAGGTTGTCGAGCTTCATCTCAAGCTTCAGTTCTTCGCTCGCCTTCCAGCTGCCGCGCAGGCCAAGCAGACCGTAGCCGCCGAGCGCGTTGCGATTGGCTTCGTCGTCGTAGCTGCTGCTGACGGCCTGCCAACTGGCCCCCACGCCGAACCGCTCGAACTGGCGGTCCAGGTCCAGGCTCAGGGTGCGTCGGGCCCGACGGGCGAGGGTATGGCCGGTGTCGCGGTCGCGCGGGTCGACCAGGGCCAGGCCCAGGCGGGACTGCCAGCCGGCCCACTCCTGGCTCAGGGCCATCTCCAGGCCGTTGATGCGCGCCGAGGCCACGTTACGTGGGATCGAGCCTTCGCCGAAGATGATGGCGTCACGCAGGTCGGTGCGGTACAGCGAGGTCTCCAGGCGGGTGCTGGCGCCGATGCGGCTGCGCCATTGCAACTCGTAGCTCCTGGAGCGCTCTGGGTCCAGGTTCGGGTTGCTGAACATCGGGTAGTACAGGTCGTTGAAGGTTGGTGCGCGGAAGCCTTCGCTGTACGACAACAACACATTGTTGTTGGCGTTCAACGGCACGCTGAGGCTGCCGCTCCAGGTGGTCTGGCCGCCGAACTGCTGGTTCTGGTCGCGGCGCACGCCCAACTCGGTGGAGAAGTGTTCGCCGCTGAAGCGGTGCTGGAGGAAGGCTGCGCGATTCCAGCGGCTGTCCTCGGCGAAGTCGGTGCTGCCATGCACGCGGTCTTGGTACCAGTCGGCGCCCACCAGCAGGTGGTGTTGTTCGTTCAGCGTCAGGTCGTTCTGCCAGGTCGCCTGGTCGCGGTAGGTATTGAACACGCTGCCTTCGTCGCTGAGCTTGTCGCGCTTCTTGTCGCGGTTTTCGCCATGACTCAGCTCCAGGCGCGACGTCCAGGCGTCGGTGAGCCGGGCGTCGAGGTAGGTGCCCAGGCTGCTGACGGTGAAGTCGGTGTAGGGCGCCTGCCCAAAGCTTTCGAAGGTGGTCGGGTCGAAGCGTCCGAACGGGTTGTCGTATTCGCTGCGGCCACGGCTGTCGAGCAGGTTCAGCCCCGCCTCGAAGCGCTCGCCGAAGCTGTGGCTCAGGCTCAGGTTGAACGACTTGTTGCGATAGGCGTCATGGTCACCATCGCTGGCGAAGGAGGGGCCGGTCGAGTCGATGCCGGCGGTTTCGTCCAGGCTGGCGCCGAGGTTGAAGCGGGTCTGGCCATCGCCACCGGACAGCCCCAGGCTGCGCTGGAAGGTCTGGTGGCTGCCCGCCGCCAGGCGCAGGCGTGGCTGCAGGCCGGCAGCATTGCCACGACGGGTGAAGATCTGGATGACCCCACCAATGGCATCGCTGCCATAGACCGCCGAGCGCGAGCCGCGCAGCACTTCGACCCGTTCGATCTGGTCGATGTCGAGAAACTGCAGGCCGCTGTCGCCGGAGGTGGCATTGGCGATGCGCACGCCATCGACCAGCACCAGGCTCTGGGCCGACTTGGTGCCCCGGATGAAGATGCCTGGCAGGCTGCCACGCCCGCCTGTGGGCGCGACCTGCACGCCAGGGACGCGGGTCAGCAGGTCGGTGACGCTGGACGGTTGCAGGCGGTCGATGTCGGTACGGGTGAACACCGTGTTGGCAGCGCTGGTGGCGCTGCGCGACTCCACCTGGCGGCTGGCGCTGATCAGCACGTCGGGCAGCTTGAGGGCGTCGTCGCGGTCGGGTTCGGCGGCCAGCAGGGTGCTGGGGAGGCAGAGCAGGGCGGTGGTGAGGGCTGGGATCTTCATTGGCAGTTCCATCGCATTCGCGGGCAAGCCCGCTCCCACAGAGAGCGTGTCGATTTCAGCGTTGCGCTGTACCTGTGGAAGCGGGCTTGCCCGCGAAGGGCTGCAAGGCAGCCCCTTGGATTTACTTACAGGCCGAGCTTGTCCATCCGGGCGCGTACCGACGCTTCGATACCCGCGGCATCCAGCCCGCATTCGGCCAGCATCTGCGCCGGCTTGGCGTGTTCCACATAGATATCCGGCAGCCCCAGGTGCAGCAGCGGCTTGAGCACTGCCTCGCGGGCCAGGAACTCGCCCACCGCGGCACCGGCGCCACCCATGATGGCGTTTTCCTCGATGGTCACCAGCAACTCATGGCTGGCGGCCAGCTCGAGCACCAGGGCCTCGTCCAGTGGTTTGACGAAGCGCATGTCGACCACGGTGGCGTCGATGCCTTCGGCCACTTTCATGGCATCGGCCAGTTGCACGCCGAATACCAGCAGGGCGACCTTGCCGCCTTGGCGGCGCACCACGCCCTTGCCGATTTCCAGCGGCTCCAGGTCGCCGCTGATCGGCGCGTTGGGGCCGGTGCCGCGTGGGTAGCGCACAGCAGCGGGGCCGTTGTACAGGTGGCCGGTGCTGAGCATCTTGCGCAGCTCGTTCTCGTCGCTAGGGGTCATCACCAGCATGCCGGGGATGCAGCGCAGGTACGAAAGATCGAAGCTGCCGGCATGGGTCGGGCCGTCCTCGCCGACCAGGCCGGCCCGGTCGATGGCGAACAGCACGTCGAGGTTCTGCACCGCCACGTCGTGGATCAACTGGTCGTAGGCGCGCTGGAGGAAGGTCGAGTAGATCGCCACCACCGGCTTGGCGCCTTCGCAGGCCATGCCCGCGGCGAGCGTGACCGCGTGCTGTTCGGCGATGGCCACGTCGAAGTAGCGTTGCGGGTAGCGTTCGCTGAAGGCCACCAGGTCCGAGCCTTCCTTCATCGCCGGGGTGATGCCCACCAAGCGGTTGTCGGCGGCGGCCATGTCGCACAGCCATTGGCCGAACACGGCGGAATACTTCGGGCCGCTGGTTTTCTTCGGCGCGGCCGGTTTGTCGGCGGGCTCGAGCTTGGTGATGGCGTGGTAGCCGATCGGGTCCACTTCGGCGGGGGCGAAGCCCTTGCCCTTCTTGGTCACCACATGCAGGAACTGCGGCCCCTTGAGGTCGCGCATGTTGCGCAGGGTGGCGATCAGCGTCGGCAGGTCGTGGCCGTCGATCGGGCCGATATAGTTCCAGCCCAGTTCCTCGAACAGGGTGCCGGGTACCAGCATGCCCTTGGCGTATTCCTCGGTGCGACGGGCGATTTCCCAGGCGCCGGGCAGGCGCGACAGGACCTTCTTGCTGCCCTCGCGCATGCTCGCGTAGGTACGGCTGGAGAGGATCTTGGCCAGGTAGTTGGACAGCCCGCCGACGTTGCGCGAGATCGACATGTCGTTGTCGTTGAGGATCACCAGCATGTCGGCATCGACTTCCTGGGCGTGGTTCAGCGCCTCGAAGGCCATGCCGGCGGTCAGGGCGCCGTCGCCGATCACCGCGATCGACTTGCGCGGGTCGTTCTGCAGGCGGGCGGCGATGGCCATGCCCAGGGCGGCGCTGATCGAGGTGCTGGAGTGCCCGACGCCGAAGGTGTCGTACTCGCTCTCGCTACGCCGCGGGAAGGCGGCGATGCCGTCCTTCTGGCGCAGGCTGAGCATGCGCTGGCGGCGACCGGTGAGGATCTTGTGCGGGTAGGCCTGGTGGCCGACGTCCCATACCAGACGGTCTTCGGGTGTGTCGAAGACGTAGTGCAGGGCGATCGTCAGTTCGATGACGCCGAGGCCTGCACCGAAATGCCCACCGGTCTGCCCAACGGTGTAGAGCAGCTCCTGGCGCAGCTCGTCGGCCAGGGTCTCCAGGTCGGCTTCGGCCAGCCGGCGCAGGCCGGCGGGCGTGTCGGCGCGGTCCAGCAACGGCGTGACCGGGCGTTCGCGGGGGATCTCTTGAAACGTCGTGGGCATCAGGCGAGTCGTTATAGGTGTGAAGACGCGGCAGTTTACCCCATTGTGGGAAAAGCTGCCCATTCAACCACGGGGTGTACGGACCTTGGGGGCGTGGGACTGCTCCGATGCCGCTTGGTCAGGTGGTCCCTTGTCGTTCTGGGGCGCGAAGCGGCTCCGTACACAGCCTCAGGGCTTAATGGCGGCGCTCGACGATATAGCGGGCCAGCGCACGCAGGGGCTCGGCATTTTCACCGAACCCCTCCAGGGCCCCCAGGGCCTGGTCGCGCAGCTCGATCGCATAGGTTTTGGCCGTCTCGAGGCCGAGCAGGGCCGGGTAGGTGGGTTTGTCGCGGGCGATATCGGCGCCCTGGCGCTTGCCCAGCGTGGCGGTATCGCTTTCCACGTCGAGAATGTCGTCCTGCACCTGGAAGGCCAGGCCGATGGCCCGGGCATAGGCCTGCAGGGCGTCGAGCTGCGCCTGGCTGGCCCGGCCGCTGGCCAGGGCGCCGAGGCGTACGCTGGCCTCGATCAAGGCGCCGGTCTTGTGCCGGTGCATGTATTCCAGGGCCTGCTGGTCGAGTTTCAGCCCCACCGAACCGAGGTCGATGGCCTGGCCGCCGACCATGCCGGCGGGGCCGGCGGCCTTGGCCAGGGCCTGGACCATGGCCAGGCGGATGGCATCGGGCTGCGGGCTCAGGCGCGGATCGAGCAGGGCATCGAACGCCAGGCTCTGCAGGCCGTCGCCGGCGAGGATGGCGCAGGCTTCGTCGAAGGCCTTGTGGGTGGTCGGCTGGCCGCGACGCAGGTCGTCGTCGTCCATCGCCGGCAGGTCGTCATGGACCAGCGAGTAGGCATGGATCAGCTCGACGGCGCAGGCTGCGCCATTGGCCTGTTCGGCCGGGGCGCCGAAGGCTTCGCAGGCGGCGTAGGCCAACAGGGGGCGCACGCGTTTGCCGCCGTTCATCACGCTGTAGCGCATGGCCGCGTAGAGCCGCTGCAGCTCGGGCGAAGGCGCCTCGAACAGGGGGGCCAGGGCAGCGTCGACACGGGCCTGGCAACTGGCCTGGTAGGTGGCGATCATGCTTCCGGCTCCGCGTCGAAGGGCTGGGCGGCCAGTTCGCCGTCGCGTTCGAGCAGGATCTGCACCTTCTGCTCGGCCTGGGCCAGGGCGCCCTGGCAGTCACGGGTCAGGGCGATGCCTTGCTCGAAGGCGGCCAGCGACTCTTCCAGCGACAGCTCGCCGTTCTCCAGGCGCTCGACCAGGGCTTGCAGGTCGGCGAGGGATTGCTCGAAATCGATGGAGGCTTTTTTGCGGGCCATGGCGACATTCTCGGTGGCATTTTGAACGGCGCGACACTAGCAGAGCGGGGCAGGGGGAGCAAATTGGCGCAGGGTATCGTTCGTCGTATTCGGGCCCATTCGCTGGCAAATGGGCCTCTTAGTGGAACAAAACGTAACTAATCGAGCAGCAGAGAACCTGTGCAGGCCGGCCTACAGGATCAGGCAGGCATCGCCTCGGGCGCCAGCATCGCCTCGCGGTAGCGGGCCAGTTCCTCGATGGTCAGTACCGGCAAGTTGTACTGGCGGGCATACACCGTCACCTGTTCGCCGCGGGCCATGCTGCCATCGGGGTTCATCAGCTCGCAGAGCACCGCTGCCGGGCGCAGGCCGGCCAGGCGTGCCAGGTCCACCGAGCCTTCGGTATGGCCACGGCGTGTCAGCACGCCGCCGTTGCGGGCGCGCAGCGGGAACACATGCCCGGGACTGACGATATGACGTTGCTCTGCGGTCGAGCGCAGGGCCGCTTCGATGGTGGTGATGCGGTCCTGGGCAGAAACGCCGGTGCTGACACCTTCGACCGCCTCGATGCTGACGGTGAAGCCGGTACCATGGCGGGCCTGGTTGTTCTGCACCATGGGCGCCAGTTGCAAGGCATCGACGGTGGCTTCGTCCAGGCACAGGCAGACGATGCCGCTGCAGTCGCGGATCATCATGGCCATGGTCTGCAGCGAGAGGTTCTCGGCGGCGGCGATGATGTCGGCTTCGTCCTCGCGGTCGTCATCGTCGAGCAGCAGCACGGGGCGGCCGGCCTGGAAGGCGGCGATGGCAGCGGTGACGTTGGGGAATTGCGGGTGAGGCATGGTGGACATGAAACGCTCCTCGTGAATGATCGATGAACGTCTCGGGGCGAACAAAACGCGCGCGCAGGGGGCAACGGATGCACCCCGCCTGACGCCTTCTTTCATCCGGACTATGACCGTCGGCCCTGGAATCTCACCAGGTCTGCTGACCCCCGGCATGGCCGGGGCGCTCGCGGGCTCATCTTTCGATTTACCGCCGGTGGGGACTTTCACCCCGCCCTGAAGACCGGGCAAGCATACCCCACGCTACCACCCCACTGGCAACCCGGCGGCCTACGACCTTCGGCGGTATCATGGTGAGTGTCCCGTGCAGGACACTGGCAGGCTCTTGTGGAAACAACCCCATGGACATTCTCGAAGTCGCCGGCGGCAAGCCGGTCAAGTTGTGGACCGATGGCGTGCCGGTGGAAGACGACGCCCGCCGGCAACTGATGAACACGGCCAGGATGCCGTTCATCTACAAGCACCTGGCGGTGATGCCGGACGTGCACCTGGGCAAGGGCTCGACCATCGGCAGCGTGATCCCCACCGTGGGCGCGATCATCCCGGCCGCGGTGGGTGTGGACATCGGCTGCGGCATGATCGCCGCGCGCACCTCGCTGCATGCCCGCGACCTGCCGGACAACCTGCATGGCCTGCGCACAGCCATCGAGCAGGCCGTGCCCCACGGCAAGACCTTCGGCCGCCACGACCAGGGCGCCTGGGACAACGTGCCGAAGCAGGCCGACCAGGTGTGGAGCCAGCTGGCAGGGCGCTTCAAGGGGATCGTCGACAAGTATCCACGCCTGGAGAAGACCAACAACCGCCACCATCTGGGTACCCTGGGCGGCGGCAACCATTTCATCGAGGTCTGCCTGGATGAGGCCGACCGCGTGTGGTTCATGCTGCACAGCGGCTCGCGAGGCGTGGGCAATGCCATCGGCAACCTGTTCATCGAGCTGGCCCAGGCCGACATGCGCCAGCACCTGGGCAGCCTGCCGGACAAGGACCTGGCCTATTTCGAGGAGGGCAGCCGGCACTTCGCCGATTACGTCGAGGCCGTGGAGTGGGCACAGGATTTCGCCCGGCATAACCGCGAGCTGATGATGCAGGCGGTGGTCGCGGCCAGCCGCAAGGTGCTGGGCAGACCTTTCCAGGCCAGCCTGGAGGCGGTCAACTGCCACCACAACTATGTGCAGCGCGAACGGCACTTTGGCCGCGAGGTGTTGGTGACGCGCAAGGGCGCGGTGTCGGCGCAGAAAGGGCAGTTGGGCATCATCCCGGGGTCGATGGGCGCCAGGAGTTTCATCGTGCGCGGGTTGGGTAACGAGCAGTCGTTCTGTTCGTGCAGCCATGGTGCGGGGCGGGTGATGAGCCGGACCAAGGCCAAGAGCCGCTTCTCCGTCGAGGACCAGCGTCGTGCCACGGCCCATGTGGAGTGCCGCAAGGACAAGGATGTGATCGATGAGATCCCCATGGCCTACAAGGACATCGATGCCGTGATGCGGGCCCAGCGGGAACTGGTGGAGGTGGTGCATACCCTACGGCAGGTGGTGTGCGTCAAAGGTTGAGGGGCAGGTGGGGCTGCAAAGCAGCCCCAGGATTAGCGAGACATGGACTCGATCACCCATTGCAACGACGCCGGCAGCATCGGCCCATGCCCCAACCCTTCGAAGCGTTCGAAGCGCACTTGCAGCCCAGGCACCTTGGCCAAATCGGCACTCAGCTGGCGGGCCGGGCGCTCCACGTCGCCCTTGCTCGGGCCACGCGGCCGGGATGGCTCGTCGCCACCACGCATCAGCAGCAGGCGCGGGCGGTCATTCCCCAGGCGCTGTTGCAACCCTTCGGCCTCGCGCACGATGGCGCCGTCATGCCACCACAGCGAAGGGCTGGCCGCCGCATAGTCACTGAACTCACCGGGACGGGTGAACAGCGCATGCAGCACCGCCAGCCCACCATAGGAATGCCCCCACAGCGTCTGCCGCTCCAGGTCGATGGGCGCGACGCTGGCGACCATCGGGCGCATGCGCTGGGCCAGCAGGTCGAAGAACGCATCCACCCCACCACTGGGCAAACCGGTCAACGGGTCGCGCGGGTCGGCCTGCCCTGGCAACGCCGGGGTGTAGTCATAGGTGCGCCCGGCGCGTTCGATGCGCTGCTCGGTCTGGTAGCCCACCGCAACCAGCAGCGGCGCCTGGCCGGCAGCGAGCCTGTCCAACTGCATGGCGCCCAGGGCACCCAGCGCGGCATTGCCGTCGAGCATCCACAGCACTGGGTATCCGTCCGCAGGTGCCGGGCGGTCGGGCTTGCCGATCCACAACCGGTAGTGCCGCTTGCCGTCGAGCGAATCCAGGTCGAGGTGGCTGAAGCGATAGGCGAGGTCCTGGCGCTGCAGCACGCTGGTGTCCATCTTCTGCTCGCGCTCCGGCTGCGCCATGGCAGCAGGCGACAGGGCCGCGAGGGCCAGCGCCAAGGCCAGGGGCAGGGTCATGTTGCTCATCGGGCGATCTCGTCGTGGGTTCAGAAGGACGCGGTCAGGCTGGTGTAGAGGGTGCGACCAGGTTCGTTGTAGGTGGCCGCGCCGGCACCGGCGATACCGTTCACACCCTGGGCGTTACCCGCCCGGTACAGGCGCTTGTCGAACAGGTTGTCGATGCCGGCGGTCAGGCTCAGGTGCTGGGTGATGGCGTAGGTGCCGCTGGCGCCGACCAGGGCGTAGGGCGCTAACTGGTCGTTGGCCGAGCCCGTGACACGCTCGCCATGATAATCGTATTTCTTCGGCTTCTGCTTGCCGTACCAGGCGACGTTCAGTTGCAGCGAGAGGTCGTCGGTGGCTTGCCAGTCGAGCATCGAGTTGAGGGTGTAGGCCGGGGTCACCGAGAGCGTCTCGCCGGTCTCCTTGTTCTTCGACTGCAGCATGTAGGTGAGGTTGTTGCTCCACTTCAGCTGTTCGCTCAGTGGAATGGTCAAGGTCCCTTCCAGGCCTTCCACCAGCGCCTTGGGGATGTTCTCCCACTGGTAGATGGCGGCGTTGGCATAGTCGCCGCTACCGCCGCTGGCATTGCCGACAGGGCTCAGGCCGGAGTCGATCTTGTTCTTGTAGTCGTTGCGAAAGTAGGTCAGGCCGGCGACCCAGCCGTTGGCCTGGTACTCGATACCCAGTTCCTTGTTGACGCTGGTCTCGGCCTTGAGGTCTTCGTTGCCTTGCAGGTAGCAACTGGTGGTCTGCCCATAGCAACCCTGGCCGCGGCTGTAGAGCAGGTAGTCGGGGTTGAGCTGGTACAGGTTCGGCGCCTTGTAGGCGCGGGCGATGCCGGCCTTCAGGGTGAGGGTGTCGCTCAGCGCGTGGGACAGGTTCAGCGAGGGGCTCCAGTTGTCACCGACGATGCTGTGATGGTCGAAGCGCAGGGCCGGCGTGAGCATGGTGCCGGGCATCAGCTCGATGTTGTCCTCGGCGAACAGCGAGAAGATCTGCGCCTGGGAGCTGGTGTCGCGGCCGGTACTGTCCAGGCCGCCGACCGCGCCGCCTTCGCTGGTGCTCTGGGTGTTGGCGCTGGGGTCGTCGAGCTTCTGCTGGCTCCATTCGGAGCCCAGGGTCAGGGTCTGGTCGCGCCAGGCCTGCAACGGCAGGTTGAGCTCGCCGTGGGCGGTGAGGCCGCGCAGGGTCGAGGTGTAGAAGTCGGTGCTGCTGAAGATGCCTTCGGTGCCGCCGGCCAGGCCTTCGTTGATCCGGCTGTTGCGGGTCTTCTCGTATTGCAGGTAGGCCATGGAGCTGCCGAAGTCCCAGTCGCCGCGATGGGTGACCGAGTAGGTCTGGCGGTACATGCGGTTGGTCTCGTGGCCAAGCATGCTTTTCACGTTGGCGTTGGAGTTGGTGTTCTGGGTATCGCCGGTATAGATGTTGCCCTGGCGGCTGAAGCCTGCTTCGAACTCCAGGGTCTGTTCCGGGTTCAGGCGCCAGCTCAGCTGGCCGTTGAGGTCCTTGTTACGCACCCCCTCGCGACCGGCGGGCAAGGTGCCGGCCTGGTTGCCGGTACGTGCGGATTCATGGCCGGCGTTGATGTCCCAGTCGTCGGCGTCGGTCCTGGCGACATTGCCGTACAGGCGATAGCTGAGATTGTCGGTGAGCGGGCCGCTGAGGCCGAAGCTCATGCGCTTGGTGGCGCCTTCGTCGCCGTGCTGGGGGAAGTTCTGGTAGAGCGTGACGTTGCCGTGGGTCTGGCTGGAGGCTTGCTTGGTGATGATGTTGACCACCCCTCCCATGGCGCCGGAGCCGTAGCGCGCCGCTGCTGGGCCACGGATCACCTCGATGCGCTCGACCTGGTCGGCCGGCACCCAGTTGGTGTCGCCGCGGGTGTCGCGTTCGCCGCGCCAGCCATAGCGGACCGAGCTGCGGCTGCTGACCGGCTTGCCATCGACCAGGATCAGGGTGTTCTCCGGGCCCATGCCGCGGATATCGATCTGCCGGTTGTTGCCGCGTTGACCGCTGGTGGAGTTGCCGGTCAGGTTGACCCCCGGCATGGTGCGGATGATCTGCGACAGGTCGTTGGCCGGCGGGCGCTTCTTGATGTCCTCGGCGGTGATGATGGACACGCCTGGGGCCTGCTTGGTCTCCTCCAGGGCGGTGGCCACCACGGTCTGGCTTTCCAGTTCGATCGGTTGCGGCTGGCTGGCAGCTTGCACGGCGCTGGCCAGCAGGCCGCTGGACAACAGCAGGAAGGGCGCGAGGGGAAGTGAGCGGGGCGACATCTGCGATCTCCGGAACGTCGGGCTGAATGCGGGAGATCAGGGATGATAATTACTCGTAATTGAGAGTAAAGCGCATTAACTTTCTAAACATTCCTCGGCAGCCGGTAGCACCAGGTGCAGGCACAGGCCAGGGTGGGCGTTGCTCGCCCACAGCCGGCCACCCTGCAGTTCGATGGCGCGACGGGCGATGGCCAGGCCCAGGCCGAAGCCGGCGCCGCTGCCTGGAAGGCGCTGGTAGGGTTCGAAGATACGTTCCAGGTCGCCGTGTGCCACCCCAGGGCCCTCGTCGCGCAGGCGCAGGTGCCAGTGCTCGCCCTCGCGCCAGCCATCGAGGCTGACCCGCCCCTGCGGCGGCGAATGGCGGATGGCGTTGCGCAGCAGGTTCTCCAGGGCCTGGGCCAGGCTGTCCAGGTGCGCCTGCACGCGGCATTCGGTGCCTAGCGAACAGGGCAGCCGGGTGCGTTCCCAGCCGCTTTCGAAGCAGCTGTCCTCGCACAATGCCTCCCAGACCGAGAGCACCAGTACCGGCGCGGTGGGCAACTGCGGATGCTCGGTGTCCATCCAGGCCAGGTCGAGGGTGTCTTCCAGCAGCCGCTGCATGTCTGTCACCTCGCGGCCCAGGCGTTCGTGCAACTGCTCCGGTGGCAGGCCGCTGTCATGGGCGATGCGCAGCCGCGCCAGGGGCGTGCGCAGTTCATGGGACAGGGTGCGCAGCAACAGGCGCTGTTGCTCCAGGCTCCGGCGCAGTCGCCCGGCCATGTGCTCGAAGGCCTGGGCCAGCTCGCCCAGCTCGTCGCGACGCTCCAGCAGCGGCAGGCCGGGGCTGTCGAGATCATCGGCGCGCAGTGCGTCGGCACGGTCGCGCAGGCGGTTGAGCGGCACCACCAGGTGGCGATACAGCAGCAGGCCCAGCAGCAGGGCGAGCAGGGCTGGCGCTACGCCATGGGTGACCACGTGGGTCCATGGGGTCAGGCCGGTGGGCAGCAGGCGCTCGGGCAACTGGATGACCAGGCGGCCGTCCTCGGGATGTTCGGGGAACTCGATGCTGACGTACGGCAGCTCGTCCTGCAGGCGTTTGCTCATGGGCCAGTCGAGCTTGCGCATGAAGGTCAGGTGGCTCGCCTCCTCGGCGCTCAACGGTGAGGTGCCGAGGCTCTCCAGGCGCGGGCCGACCAGCGCCACCCAGGTGTCCTCCGCCTTTGCCAGGTGCTGGCGGAAGGCCTGCGCACCGGCCGCGCCGCCGCTGCGCCATGCCTGTTCGGCCTGCTGCGCATAGCGTGCCAGGTAGAGGCGGTCGGCCTGGTCGAGGAAGTAGGTACGGCGCTCGACCGACAGGCCCCAGGTCCAGATCAGCCAGGTCAGCAGCAGGCAGAAGCACACCTGCAGCAGCGCCAGCTTCCACAGCAGGGGGTGACGGCGCATCAGGACGCTTCCGTTTCGACCAGGATGTAGCCTTGACCGCGCACCGCCTGGATCTGCAAATGCTGCGCACCGATTGCCGCGAGCTTGCGGCGCAGGTTGCAGACATGCACGTCCAGGCCACGGTCCAGGCGGGTGTAGGGGCGGTGCAGGACGCTCTGGTAGAGGAAGGCCTTGCTCAGCGCTTCCCCAGGGTGGGCACGCAGGGTCGCCAGCAGGCGGTATTCGGAACCGGTGAGGCCGGCATTGCGGCCCTGGTGCATGACATCCTGGGCGCCCTGGTCGAGGGTCAGCTCGCCTTCACCTCGAGGTTGCGCCTGGCGCCGATCGAGGGCCACGCGGCGCAGCAGGGCATCGACCCGGGCGTCCAGCTCGGCGAGGCTGAAGGGCTTGGGCAGGTAGTCGTCGGCCCCACGGGTGAAACCGCTGATACGGTCCTGCTCGGCGCCCAGGGCCGACATCAGCATCACCGGCACCGCCTGGCGCTGTCGTAGGTCGTCCAGCAGGCTGAGGCCATCGACGCCGGGCAGCATGATGTCCAGGAGGACCAGGTCGAACCCGCCCTGACGCATGGCGTCCAGGGCCTGGGTGCCGCTTGCGCAGGCGTGCACGGCGAAGCCTCGGTCGTGGAAGTGGCGTTCCAGGTCCTGGCGCAGGTGGGAATCGTCTTCGGCGAGGAGAAGCTTGGGAGACACGGCGAGGCCTTGATGAGAATTCGTTGCAATTACGAATCATCCCACTGCCGGGATCGTCGAGGCAATGGCCCGTTGCTGGCATTTCGTCGCAGGGGGCCTTCGTCAACCGTATGTTCTCTGCGTAGCGCTGCCCGAAGGGTTGTGTAATCTCCCACAGGCCACGGCATCAGTCATGGAGCCAGGGGCACTAGATCTTGGGCAATTTGCTGCGATCGGGAACACGATCGACGTCCCCACGTGGCTCCAGCCGCGTGCCGGAATTGGTCCTAAAAAGTTCTGCACCCCAGGAAGACACTGCGTAGGCAGCCAGGTTCGTTCCCCCTATCTAAGATCGATACCCGGCCGCTTCTCTACTGCCTTTCAACCTAAAACAATAACGAATGGGGTGAGCAGCATGTCCGTACCTCAACAAAACCGCCCGGAGCAATCCAACGGCGGCCTGCAATCGGGACTCAAGCAACGTCACATGGCCATGATCGCCTTGGGTGGTGTCATCGGTGCCGGCCTGTTCGTCGGCAGCGGTGTGGTCATCCAGTCTGCGGGGCCTGCGGCCCTGCTTTCCTTTCTGGTCACAGGTGTACTGGTCATCTTGATCATGCGCATGCTCGGCGAAATGGCTTGCGCCATACCCGCCGTCGGGTCGTTCTACGAATATGCGCGCATGGCATGGGCCGATCATCCACAAACGAGCCAGCTGGCGGGGTTCCTCTCCGGCTGGATGTATTGGTATTTCTGGGTGATCGTCGTCGCGGTAGAGGCCGTGGCCGGCGCTTCGCTCATTCAGTTCTGGTTGCCGGATGTCCCGGCCTGGGCCATCAGCCTGACGCTGATGATCATCCTGACCTTCACCAACCTGGCCTCGGTCGCTTCCTTTGGCGAGTTCGAGTTCTGGTTTTCCTCGATCAAGGTCGCCGCGATCCTGGTGTTCCTGCTTTTGGGCGGGCTGTACTTGCTGGGCATGTGGCCGACCGAAACCCAGCACGGGCTGAGTTCGATGCTCGACCACGGCGGCTTCATGCCCAACGGCATCGGCCCGGTGCTGACGGGGGCGGTGGCTGCGACCGGGTTCTATTTCGGTGCGGAGATCGTCACCGTGGCTGCTGCCGAATCCTCCGATCCGGTGCGCTCTGTCGCGCGGGCGACCAACTCGGTGATCACCCGCGTTCTGTTCTTCTATGTCGGCTCGATCCTCCTGGTGGTCACCCTCGTCCCGTGGAACTCCCCTGCCATGCTCACGCCGTACTCCAGCGCCCTGGCAGCCATGGGCTTCGACTGGGTCGCGCACGTGATGAATGCCATCGTGCTGACGGCAGTGCTGTCCTGTCTCAACTCGGGCATCTATGCGTCTTCACGCATGCTGTTCGCGCTGACCAAGCGCGGCGATGCTCCGCGCAGCCTGGCCAAGCTGTCCGCACGCGGCGTGCCGCGCCGTGCGATCTTCTTCGGCACGATATTCGGCTACCTGTCGGTGATCATGTCGTACGTCTCGCCGGACACCATCTTCGCCTTCCTGGTCAACTCCTACGGCACCGTGGCGATCTTCGTCTATGTGCTGATCGCCCTGTCCCAGCTGCGTTTGCGTGCGAAGCTGGAGCGCGAGGCGCCAGAGAAGCTCAAAGTGCGGATGTGGTGCTATCCCTACCTGACCTATGTCGCCATTCTTGGCATGCTCGGTATCGTCGCCGGCATGGCCTTCATTCCCGAGCAGCGCATGCCGTTGGCGCTGGGGGTCGTCAGCCTGGCGATTCTGGTGTTGGCGTTCATCACGCGCAGTATCTGGCGGCGTCTCAAAGGCCTGCCCACCGTCATACCGGTGAGCAGCTAACCGTTGCCACACGCTTAGTACGCTGTCCTGGGGGCCTGTGCGGTCAATTCGAACGAGCGAATTGACCGCACAGGCCCCAAGTGCTTTTCAGCCGAGCTCTCTGCACTGGTGTGCAGAGAACGAGCCCCAGCGAGCGCCGCTATACCCTGTGGGAGCAAGCGGGCTTGTCGAGGCGTCGAACCGCCGCGAACACCGGCGAAGCCGGTGCCATACACCGCGTTGCATTCTTCGCGGGCAAGCCCGCTCCCACAGGGTCCCCGCTGAATCAAAGAATGAGAACTGGCTTGCCGGCGATGGGGGGTAATGCAGCGTCAATGTCGCTTGACTGACGGTCATCGGCCGTTGAGCAGACGCAGGATCTCGTCGAATACGGCATTGTCCAGGCTGCGCGACAAATCCAGCTCCAGGCTCTGGCGGTAATAGGCGCTCAGGTCCAGGCCGACGCCGAGGGCATACAACTCGATGCGGCCCTCCTGCTCGATCTGTCGCGTTACTTGCTTGAGGTGCAGGTCGAGGATGTCCTGCTGGTTGGTCTGCTGGGTGGCGCTGTCCATCGGGCAACCGTCGCAGATGACGATCAGGATGCGCCGGCGTGCATCACGCTGCAGCAGCCGCTGGCGGGCCCAGAGGAGCGCCTCGCCATCGATGCCTTCGCGGAAAAGGTCGGCCTTGAGCAGCGCGGCGATGCTGGGGCGGGCGCGGCGCCAGGGCGTTTCGGCATCCTTGTAGACCAGGTGGCTAAGTTCGTTGAGCCTTCCTGGGTTGGCGGGTTGGCCCATGCCGCGCCAACGCTTCAAAAGACGCCCGCCATTCCATTGGCCGGTCGTGAAACCGAGTATTTCACTGCGAGCACCAGCCAGTTCCAGGGCTCGGCTGAAGGCGTCAGCCAGCAGGGCGATGTGCTCGATGTGGTTGCGCATGGAGCCGGAGTTGTCGATCAGCAGGCTGACCAGGCAATCACTGTGCGGGCGTTCGCGCTCATGGCGAAAGATCTCGCGTTGCTCGGGGCTGATGATCAGGCGGCTGAGGCGCCCGGCATCGATCTGTCCGTCGCGCTGGGCGAAGGCCCAGCCATCTCGGCGAGGCACTGCCAACAGGGCACCCAGGCGCTTGGCCAGGCGCGGCAGGTTCAGGCCCTGGCCCGCCAGGTGACGGTCCAGGCGCTGGCGCAGGTCACGCAACGTTTCGGGCCGCACCAGGCTGGCAGCGTTGTGTTCGCAATCGTAGTCGCGGCTGAATACCTGGTAAGCGAAGGCGTCGTTGCCGCCTCGTGGATTACCTTGGGCAGCACCGCCGTCACTGATATCGCCCTCGCTATCCTGATTCACATCCAGCAGCAGGGCGAAGGCCAGACGCGCTTTTTTGTCGGCTTCAGCGACGTTGCCCTGGTCGTCATCGAACGGTTCGGCATCCAGGTGCTCGATCAGCTCCTGCACCTTGGCGGCAATCAGCAAGGCATGCTCGGTGAACGCTGCCTGATCGTGGCGACAGCGGCGCAGCAGCCCGAAGGCCGCGCCAAAATGGCCGAGCAGGCTCAGGCGTGGCGCTTCGATGAGCATCTCCATCTGCTCCCCGGCGCGGCCGCCACACAGCAGGATCCAGCTCATCTGCGCCAGGGTGAAAAGCAGCAGGCCGATGTGCCCTTCGGTGTGCCCGGCGTCGAGAAACTGCTGGCTCCACTGTTCGAAGCGCCGCATCAGGTTGCGCTGGACGCCTGGATGGCTGTCGCCCACCAACGACTCGACGCGCAGTTGCTCGAGCAGTTCGAACACCAGGCGTTCGATAGGTTGGGCTGGGAGAACCTGGTGGACCAGCGCCTGGTCGCTGTGTTTCAAGCGCAGTGCCAGGCTGTCGGCCACCCCGCGCCAGGCGTGGCTCTCGTCGCGTTCGGGGTCAGGGTGCAGGTGCGGTGCGCGCACCGGGACGTGCCGTTCACGTACTTCCAGCAGGCCACCGCGGTAGCGTACGCGCCGTTCACCGGACAGTGCGCGCAGTGTCGCCGCGCAGAGTTCCTCGAGTTGTTGCTGGCGTTTCTCGCGGCGTGGCGGTGGGGTCATGGGGGCTTCCTGTGAGGGATCAGGCCAGTGCCAGCAAAGGGAACGCCGATTCGGCCAGCTCCTGGTCGAAACAGCGTTGGTAATATTCGGCGACGATTGGTCGCTCGGCTTCGTCGCATTTGTTGAGGAACGTCAGGCGGAAGGCCAGCGCCGGGTCGCTGAAGATCTCCATGTTTTCCGCCCAGGAAATGACACAGCGCGGCGACATCAGGGTCGACAGGTCGCCTGCGGCGAAACCTTGCCGGGTCAGGTCGGCCACCGCCACCATCTGTTCCAGCAACCGTTCGCCGTGTCGGGCGACCAGGTGCGGCACCCGCGCCGCGACGATCGCGACTTCTTCGGCCTGGGGCAGGTAGTTCAGGGTGGCGACGATGTTCCAGCGATCCAGTTGCGCCTGGTTGAGCACCTGGGTGCCGTTGTAAAGCCCGTTCAGATTGCCCAGGCCCACGGTATTGGCGGTGGCGAACAAGCGGAACGATGGGTGCGGATGGATCACCTGGTTCTGGTCGAGCAGGTTGAGTTTGCCGTCGCGTTCGAGAATGCGCTGGATCACGAACATGACGTCCGGACGACCGGCGTCGTACTCGTCGAAGATCAGCGCCATGGGGCGGCGCAGTGCCCAGGGCAAGATGCCTTCCTGGAATTCGGTGACCTGTTTCCCTTCACGCAGCACGATGCCGTCCTTGCCGATCAGGTCCAGGCGGCTGATATGGCCGTCCAGGTTGACGCGCGTGCAAGGCCAGTTGAGCCGCGCGGCGACTTGTTCGATATGGGTCGACTTGCCGCTGCCGTGCAAGCCCTGCAGCATCACCCGGCGATTGCGGGTGAAGCCGGCGAGAATCGCCAGCGTGACTTCCGGGTTGAAGCGATAGGCCGCATCGCTCTCCGGCACCAGTTCGTTTGGCGCGAGAAGCACCGGTACACGCATGCTGGAGTCGATGCCGAACAACTCCCGGACAGGGACCAGACGGCTTGCAGGTTCGATGTTCAGGTCGGTCATGAGTGTCGTCTCGGGCCGGAGGGAAGTCTTGATTCTAGGGACGCTGCCGGGGCAGGGGAGGGGCCAGTTATGGAGGGGCGATGCGGCCAGTGGCGGCTGGCACTACGCTCGGGCGAAAACTGGCTCTATGGCCTGGAAGCGATGGCGACCAAGGATGGCCTGGCTGGTAAAACGCCTGGCGATTGCCGCCGAACAACCTTGAGAGGTCAATCAGATGTCCGCCGATACCCTGACGATCACGCTGGACCCGGAGCTCCTTGCGCTCTTTAGCCGCTACGAGAAACATACGCAGGTCACTGCGGCGTATTACATCGACGAATTGCTGGCCAAGACCCGGCCGACCCTGCAGGCCGTGGTCGAGGCGCTGGACGAAGCCGCAGGCGACCCCGAGGCGCTGGCCCGGCTGTTCGGCAACAAGATGGCCAGCCTGATGCAGCCGACCGATAAGGCCACGGCCTGAGTCCATCTGTCGGACAGTGAGCTGCGCCGATACTCTGTGGGAGCGGGCTTGCCCGCGAAGAATACGACGCGGTGCATGGCACCGGCTTCGCCGGTGTTCGCGGCGGTTCGACGCCTCGCCAAGCCCGCCGCCACAGGGACCCTGCTAAATCCAGGAGATGTCCTGCCGGCGATGAGCTGCGTAGCAGCCCCAGTAAAGCCTGTAGAAACCTTACTGCCTGCCATTACGGCTGGCCGCGTCTTGGCTCTGCTGCAGGCCCATCATCTACAAGAACATGCCACCCAACGGCGAGGAGGCATCGGCGCTCAATCGGCGCGGCATGCGCCCTGCCAGGTAGGCTTGGCGACCGGCCTCGACCGCTTTGCGCATTGCCGTGGCCATGCGGATCGGCTCGCGGGCGCGGGCAATCGCGGTGTTCATCAGCACGCCGTCGCAGCCCAGCTCCATGGCGATGGCCGCATCGGAGGCGGTGCCGACACCGGCATCGACGATCACCGGAACCTTGGCGTTTTCCACTATCAAGCGGATGTTGTAGGGGTTGCGGATGCCCAGCCCGGAACCGATCGGCGCGCCCAAGGGCATCACCGCCACGCAGCCAAGCGCCTCCAGGCGTCGGGCCACCAGCGGGTCGTCGCTGGTGTAGGCCATCACCTTGAAGCCCAGCTCGACCAGTTGCTGGGCGGCAACCAGGGTTTCGCCGATGTCTGGGTAGAGGGTCTGGCTGTCCCCGAGCACTTCGAGCTTGACCAGGTCATGGCCATCCAGCAGTTCGCGTGCCAGCAGGCAGGTGCGCACGGCATCCTTGGCCGTGTAGCAGCCTGCGGTATTGGGCAGCAAGGTGTAGCGCTGCGGGGTGATCACCTCGAGCAGGTTGGGCTGGAGGGTATCCTGCCCAAGGTTGCTGCGGCGCACCGCAAAGGTGACGATCTGCGCCAGGCTGGCCTCCACTGCAGCGCCCGTCTCGGCCAGGTCGGCGTAGTGCCCGGTGCCGACCAGCAGGCGTGAGTCATAGGCTTGGCCAGCAATGATGAGCGGGTCGCAGGTTGTGTTCGCGATGGTCATAGGGGCTCCGGTGAGAGGGGCAGGGCGATCAGCCGCCGCCGATGGCATGCACGATTTCCAGGCGGTCGCCCTGCTGCAGGCGCAGCTCGGCATACTCGCTGCGCGGCACGATGCCGAGGTTGTGTTCGATGGCCACGCGCCGCGTTTGCAGCTGTAGCCGGGCGAGCAATTGCGCCAGGTCGATACCTGCCGGCAACAGCTGGGCCTCCCCGTTGATCGTGACTTCAATCATTCAGGTTCTCCTGTCGGTGACGGCTTCGTGCTCGCAGGGTGAGGGCGCTGGCGCTGCGCTTGAAGAGCCAGTCGCGGCTGTGGCGTTAGTCCAGTGTGGCGATTGCACGGCTGGCATCATCCATGGGCGATAACTGGTTCTAACTGCGCGCGCTGCTTGTTCTTAGTTTCATCTCCAGGGGTGGATCGGGGAGTGCTGCATTGCGATGCCGAGTACTGCTCCTTCATCTATCGGCGCCTGGCGTTCATCTCCTGCCCGGTGACCCATAACAAAAATGCACCAGTCGAGAGGTAAGCATGAAAACAACTGCGCACGAGTACGATGCAGCCCAGGCGTTGGCCAGCGACCGCGCCCACGTGTGGCATCACCTGTCCCAGCACAAACCGCTGGAGCAGAGCGATCCGTTGATGATCGTCGAAGGCAAGGGCATGCGGGTCTGGGATGCCAAGGGCAACGAATACCTGGATGCGGTCTCTGGCGGGGTATGGACCGTCAACGTCGGTTACGGCCGCGAGAGTATCGCTGACGCGGTGCGCGACCAGCTGGTGAAGGTGAACTTTTTCGCCAACTCCGCAGGCAACATTCCCGCGGCCTTGTTCGCCCAGAAACTGATCGAGAAGATGCCTGGCCTGAGCCGGGTGTACTACTCCAACTCCGGTTCCGAGGCCAACGAGAAGGCCTACAAGATAGTGCGACAGATTGCGCACAAGAAGTACGGTGGCAAGAAGCACAAGATCCTGTTCCGCGAGCGGGACTATCACGGCACGACCATCACCGCGCTGAGTTCGACCGGCCAGTTCGAGCGCAAGAACCAGTACGGCCCCTTCACCCCGGGGTTCGTCGAGTTTGCGCATTGCTGCCAATACCGCTCGCAGTTCGGTGACGTGCCTGACTATGGCGTGCGCGCCGCCATGGAGATGGAGCGTGTAATCCTCGCGGAAGGGCCGGATACCGTGGGTGCGGTGGTGCTCGAGCCGATTACCGCGGGCGGGGGCGTGATCACGCCGCCGGAGGGGTATTGGGAGACCATTCAGGCAATCTGCAAGAAGTACGACATCCTCCTGCACATCGACGAGGTGGTGTGTGGCCTGGGCCGCACTGGCAAGTGGTTCGGCTATCAGCACTACGGCATCAAGCCGGACATCGTCACCATGGCCAAGGGGGTGGCCAGCGGTTATGCGGCGATCTCCTGCACCGTGACCACCGAGGAGGTGTTCGAAGCGTTCAAGGGGGAGGCCGATGACCGCATGGGTTACTTCCGCGACATCAGCACCTTCGGCGGCTGCACCGCAGGCCCAGCGGCGGCGCTGGAGAACATGCGCATCATCGAGGACGAGGGCTTGCTGGAGAACGTCACCCACATGGGCGAGTACTTCATGGGCCGCCTGCGCGAGCTGCAGGACAAGTACCCAGTGATTGGCGATGTACGCGGCAAAGGCCTGTTCTGTGGCATGGAACTGGTCAAGGACCGCAAGACCAAGGAGCCGGTGCCGGAGAGCGTGGCGATTGCCATCGTCGCTGACTGCATGCGCCAAGGGGTGATGATCGGGCGCACCAACCGAAGCTTCGAGCAGTTCAACAACACGCTGTGCTTCAGCCCGGCGCTGATCGCCACGCAAAAGGAACTGGACGAGATCATCGTCGCCCTGGATGGCGCACTGGGTCGCGTTGCAATCTGATCGATAGGTTTCACCAGGGTTGACCGGTCCTTTGGCTTTGTCGAGGGTCCGGTCTTTTGTGTCTCTGCGACGTTAATATGTCGAGCGCTGGATAGTCTTGCCGAGGGGTTGTTGCTAGTCTGCTCGACGATCGCCGCGCTGGTGCTGGGCTGGCGAGAGCATTCTTGAGCGACTGGCCGAGTGCTGTGCGGTACCAGCGCTTATCGTTCGTTCAGTCGAGGCCGCTATGTTCCAGCTGTTCCATTTGTCTGCCGATAAATCCACCAATCTGCAACAGCAGCTGCGCGAGCAAATCGCCCAAGTGATACTCAACGGCAATATACCGCCGGACAGCCCGTTACCTTCCAGCCGCAAGCTGGCCAAGCAGCTCAACATCGCACGCAATACCGTGGTCCTGGCCTACGAGCACCTGCTCGACGATGGCTACCTGATCGCGCGTGAGCGCAGCGGCTACTACGTCAATCCCGATATCCTGGCACACAAGGTCGACGCGCCGCGTGCTGACCAGGACGAGGCCGTCGCCACCACGTTGGACTGGTCGCAACGGCTGGTGATGCAGCCCTCGCAGCAACGCAACATGAGAAAACCACGGGATTGGCAGAGCTACAAATACCCCTTTATCTACGGGCAATTCGACCCAGCCCTGTTTCCGACCGCCAACTGGCGTGGATGCTGTCGCGATGCGGTGAGCATCCCGGCGATCCGTGACTGGGCTTCGGACCGTTTCGACAACGACGACCCCTTGTTGATGGAGCAGATCAGGACGCGCCTGTTGCCGCGTCGCGGTGTCTGGGCTTCGCCTGAACAGATCCTGGTCACGGTGGGTGCGCAGCATGCGTTGTACATGCTGGCGCGTCTGTTGTTGCGCCCCGACAGCCTGATGGGCATCGAAGAGCCGGGCTACGTCGATATCCGCAATATCGCCATGCTCAACCCCTCGCGCATTCAGCCGCTGCCGGTGGACAACCAGGGCCTGATACTGAGCGAGAAACTCAATGACTGCGACCTTATCTACACCACGCCCAGCCATCAGTGCCCGAGCACCGTGACCATGCCCCTGGAGCGCCGCTACGAACTGTTGCGGCGGGCCAAGGAGCATGATTTTCTGATCATCGAGGACGACTACGAAAGCGAGACCAACTTCAAGGGCAACCCGATCCCGGCGCTCAAGAGCCTGGACAAGAACGACCGGGTGCTTTACGTCGGCAGCCTGTCAAAGACCCTGGCTCCTGGCTTGCGAGTTGGCTATCTGGTCGGCCCCGAAGCCTTGATCCGTGAGGCACGGGCGTTGCGTCGACTGATGGTGCGTCATCCTGCGGCGAACAATCAGCGTTCGGTAGCGCTGTTCCTCGAGCGCGGTTACCACGATGCGTTGATCCTGAGCCTGATGCGCGCCTACGAGGAGCGTCATCAGCAGATGGGCGATGCCCTGCGCGAGTACCTGCCGGAGTCCTCCAGGGAGCCGAGCTTCGGCGGCTCCTGCTACTGGGTGAAGGGGCCGGATGGCCTGGATGCGCGTCGCTTGCAGGAGGAGGCCGCCAACCACGGCATCCTGATCGAGCCCGGCGATATTCATTTCTTCGGTGAGCAGCCACCGCTCAACTACTTCCGTCTGGGCTACTCGTCCATTCCGGCCGAGCGTATCCGTCCGGGAATCAAATTGCTTGCCGAGCTCATCGAGCGGCTTTGCTGACCACGCCCATCGAAAATCACCCCCTCGGGCAGGCAGTGTCGAGCACGCATTTCGGCGCCGCCTGCTGGCTTAACAGGTAGTCCCCAACTGGTTCTATCGGCCACTTCCCCCGCCCTCCTACTCTAGCCCCAAGGCAGCCAGCCCTCGCTTGCAAATGAACGAGGGACGGCTCGCTCGACTTGCCCCAAGACTCCATCAAAACAACAACAGGAGAGTTCGGCATGCGTAAAGGCGCCGCACAGAGCAAGCACCACAAGTCCCCGCTCCGCCTCCCTGTACCTGTCCTGATGCGTATCCCCCTGTGCCCATGCTGCTGAAAGGCTGAGCCCGAGTAGTTGGCGGCATACCTTAAGTAACGAGAGGAGTATCGATATGCCACGCATGACCCCCAGCGAAGCAATGGTTGAAACACTGGTTGCCAATGGCGTGACCGACATCTTTGGCATCATGGGTTCGGCCTTCATGGATGCGATGGATATCTTCGCTCCGGCGGGTATCCGTTTTATCCCGGTGGTCCACGAGCAGGGCGCCGGCCACATGGCCGATGGTTACGCACGGGTCAGCGGCCGTCATGGCGTGTGCATCGCGCAGAATGGCCCTGGCATCACCAACTTCGTCACCGCCATCGCCGCTGCCTACTGGGCACACAGCCCGGTGGTGGTGATCACGCCGGAAACCGGCTCGATGAGCCAGGGCCTGGGTGGTTTCCAGGAAGCCCAGCAACTGCCGTTCTTCGAGACCATCACCAAGTACCAGGCCCATGTGCCTAACCCGGCGCGGATGGCCGAGCTGACCGGCCGTTGTTTCGACCGGGCGATGCAGGAAAACGGCCCGACCCAGTTGAACGTCCCGCGTGACTTCTTCTATGGCGATATCAACGTCGAGATTCCTGCACCGATTCGCATCGAGCGCAGCGCCGGTGGTGAGCAGAGCCTGGCCGAAGCCGCCCAGATCCTGGCGGCAGCGAAGAACCCGGTGATCATCTCCGGCGGCGGCGTGGTCATGGGCGACGCCGTCGAGGCCTGTAAAGCGCTGGCCGAATACCTCGGCGCGCCAGTGGTCAACAGCTACCTGCACAACGACTCGTTCCCGGCCAGCCACCCGCTGTGGTGTGGCCCACTGGGCTACCAAGGCTCCAAGGCGGCCATGAAGCTGCTGTCGCGTGCCGACGTGGTCCTGGCCCTGGGCACCCGCCTGGGCCCATTCGGTACCTTGCCACAACACGGCCTCGACTACTGGCCGAAGCAGGCGAAGGTCATCCAGGTCGATTGCGACTCGAAGATGCTCGGCCTGGTGAAGAAAATCACCGTCGGTATCTGCGGCGATGCCAAGGCCGCGGCGCTCAACCTGCTCGGCCGCCTGGAGAACCTCGAGGTGCAGTGCCTGGCAAGCAAGGGGGCGCGTGCCGAGGAAATCGCCAAGGAAAAAGCCGACTGGGAAACCGAGCTGGACGCCTGGATCCACGAGAAGGACGAATACTCCCTGGAGATGATCGAGGAGCAGAGCGGCGAGCCTGGCAACTACCTGCACCCGCGCCAGGTCCTGCGGGAACTGGAAAAAGCCATGCCTGCCGATGCCATGGTCTCCACCGACATCGGCAACATCAACTCGGTCTCCAACAGCTACCTGCGCTTCGAGAAACCCCGCTCGTTCTTCGCTGCCATGAGCTTCGGCAACTGCGGCTACGCGCTGCCGACCATCATTGGTGCCAAGGTCGCCGCGCCACACCGCACCGCCATCTCCTATGCCGGTGATGGCGCCTGGGGCATGTCGATGATGGAAATCATGACCTGCGTGCGCGAAAACATCCCGGTCACCTCGATCGTCTTCCATAACCGTCAGTGGGGCGCGGAGAAGAAGAACCAGGTGGACTTCTACAACCGCCGCTTCGTCGCAGGCGACCTGGAGAACCAGAGTTTTGCCGGCATTGCCCGCGCGATGGGGGCCGAGGGCGTCACCGTCGATCGCCTGGAGGACGTCGGCCCGGCGCTCATGGCGGCTTGCGAGGCACAGAAGGCAGGCAAGACCACGGTGATCGAGATCATGTGCACCCGCGAACTGGGCGATCCGTTCCGCCGCGATGCGCTTTCCAAGCCTGTGCGCTTCCTCGAGAAGTACAGGGACTACGTCTGAGGCGCCTGGCGTCAATGCCTGTGTGGCGGGCCCAGCTCGCTGCACAGTCCATCAGGAATACGGCGATGGCGTCTTCGGGCGCCGTTGCGGCTTCGACCGTGAATACAGGAATCCAAGCATGTTGAGCACCCTTGCACCGGAATGTCCGGCGTTTTTGCTCGATCGGGCCAAGGCCCTGCCACGTGTGGTCACGGCGGTGGTCAACCCGGTCAACCTGCTGAGCCTGAGCAGTGCCAAGCGGGCGTGTGACGAAGGGCTTATCGAGCCTGTGCTGGTCGGTGATCAGATGAAGATCCGCACCCTGGCCGAAGAACTCGACTGGGACCTGCGCGACCTGCGCGTGCTGCACGCCAGTGATGAGCAACAGTGCGCCGAAGTCGCTTGCATGCAGGCTGGAGACGGTAGCGCAGCGGCCATCATGAAGGGGCACCTGCACACCGATACCTTGTTGCGTGCGGTGCTCAAGCGCGAAGTGGGGCTGCGTACTGCCAGCCGTCTCAGTCATGTGTTCCACATGACGCTGCCGGGGAGCGACAAGGCCTTGTCGATCACCGATGCGGTGATCAACGTGCAGCCTACGATCATCGACAAGATCCATATCGCCCGCAATGCCATCGAGATGATGCATGCCTTGGGCTATGAGAGGCCGCGCATGGCGGTGCTGTCCGGTACCGAGGAAGTGACGCGCAGCATGCCCTCGAGCCAGGATGCCGCCGAGCTGACCAAGCTGGCGGTGCTCGGTGTCCTGGGAGAGGCCTGCATCGAAGGCCCGCTGGCCTTCGACAACGCGGTGTCGCTGGAGGCGGCGCGCATCAAGGGCATTGGCGGTGAGGTCGCGGGCAATGCCGATATCCTGCTGGTGCCCAACCTGGAGGCGGGTAATTTCCTGTTCAAGCAGATGGTGTATTTCATGGGCGCCACGGCTGCTGGCCTGGTGCTGGGCGCACGGGTGCCGATCATGCTCACCTCGCGTGCCGACCCGGTGCAGGCGCGTCTGGCATCCTGCGCGCTGGCGTCCATCGTCATCGACCATCACCGGCAATCGCGCGGGCGCTTTGCGTAAAAAACCAAGCAATCCCGAGACCCCAAGGAAAATCACGATGGCTGTGCAACGTTATGGCTTTATCTTCAAGGCGCCTGGTATGCAGTTCCTCACCCACAACGGTAGCCTTGAATCGGACACCTTCACCGCGACCGTGTGCGGCGTAGCGAACGTCGGGGAAGCGCAGATCGTGGCCCAGGAATTGTTGACCCGGCATGTGCAATTGATCGAGCTGTGCGGCGCTTTCACCGAGGCCGAAGTCGAGCTGGTTCGCAGCGCCATTGGCGACCGGATTCCCGTGGCCGCCGTGCAGTACAACCCTGAGACTCGCCAACGCCTGCAGCAGTTGAGCGACTGAGCGATTTGGGGCCGCTTTGCGGCCCTTCGCGGGCAAGCCCGCTCCCACAGGGGCCGCGTAAAGCCACTATCAGTTCTCTGCGTGACAGCGCAGCCCAAAGGCTAGGTGATCTCCCACAGGGATCGCGCATTTCCTGAACCTTGTGGGAGCGCACCTTGCCCGCGAAAAGCTGCAAAGCAGCCCCGGTAAAGTCTGTAGAAGCCTTAACTGACTGGCATTAGGGCCTGTCTTCAGGGGGCGCAGCGTGCAGGAGCCATTTCAGCCTGCCTGGCGGACAACACCCGCCGCCCCCACCAATCACTCCCTTCAACCAGTTGGCGGATCAGCACCTGTTGCTGCGTACTGCCGGCAAACTGCTGCGGACGCGGTAGCGGTGGAAGCGAGCAGACCAGGGCCTGGTGCTGTTCTGCACCTTGCGCAAGTTCCCCGAAGCCGGGCAAGAACGGTAAGTGCGGGCACAGATAGAACAACACCTGGTGGGTTGCCGCTTGCAGGCGTTCGCTGGCGAACAACGCCCCGTTGCATGCATCGAGTAGCTCGGACGCCAACGGCAAGCCTTCGCTGCCGCCGCTTCCAATGATTTGCCCCCAGCGTGGAGCCAACGCCTGGCGAATGAAACCGTCCAGCCGGGCTGCCAGTTCATCCTCGGCAAAGCCATGAAAATCCAGGCCGAAGCAGTCCTTCAGAATGCGCAGGTACGTCTTGTCGACCAGGGTGCGCCCTGCGTTCTGCCAGCCCAGGCCGGCGGCTTTGACCAGGCTGCCGTGGAACTGCAGGAGCAGGGCATTCTCGCTGCTACGCGCGTCCATGCCCGAGGCAAATGCCGGGTGCGGCCGTGACCAGGCCTGGCGCAGCTGTTCTGCGAGCTGGACGAGGCGCAGGCGATCCTGGGTCATAGGTGTTCTCCGCAAAGCAGGTCTTAATGCACAGCAAGGGCTTGGCATGCGCGCATGACTATAGGCGGGAACATTCCGGCTCATTAGCACCAGCCAGTGATTGTGCCCTGGGCCAGCGCACCGCTGTCGTCTGGCCCCTAAGAACGCTTTGACGTGGTTCTAATGGGGGCGCGGCGCTTTCTCTAGCATCTCAGTCCAGTGATTCCCCAACCACAGGCTGGAGCTGAGAACATGACAATAAAACAGCACCACACCATTCCTCCCGTACCTGGCCAGTCGCTCGACACGGCCAAGCCGTCGTCCTCCTGGTTGATACGTCGCCAGCAGAAACTCAATCTATTGTTGCCGGGCATCATCGCCGCGATGGTCGTCGCCGCCAGTGCGTCTTTTCTTTCCGAGCATTACGGCGCACCGGTGATGTTGATGGCCTTGTTGCTGGGCATGGCATTGGGCTTTCTCTCCGAGGAGGGGCGAGCGGTCGCGGGCATTCGCTTCACCTCCAGCACCGTCTTGCGCTGCGGCGTGGCGCTGCTGGGCATGCGCATCACCGTCGAGCAGATTCTCTCGTTGGGGGGAACGCTGATGGCGGTGGTGATCGGTGCGGTGTTCCTGACCATCAGTTTTGGCATCGTCCTGTCGCGGCTACTCGGCCAGTCACGGGATTTCGGCATTCTCAGCGGCGGCAGCGTGGGCATTTGCGGGGCGTCTGCGGCGCTGGCCATTTCCGCGGTCCTGCCGCAAGACAAGGACAGCGAGCGCAACATCATTTTCACGGTGATCAGTGTGACGGCGTTGAGCACCATCGCGATGATCGCCTATCCGCCGATCGCCCAATGGATCGGCCTGGATGCCCAGCAAGCAGGGGTATTCCTTGGCGCGACCATTCACGATGTGGCGCAGGTGGTCGGTGCCGGCTACAGCATGTCGGATGAAACCGGCGATACCGCGACCGTGGTCAAGCTGCTGCGTGTGGCCATGCTGGTGCCGATTGTCTTCAGCCTGTCGTTGCTGCTGCGCAAGCGTAAGGAGGGAGGCCCGCGCACGGCACTGCCATTGCCCTTGTTCATCATCTTCTTCGTGTTGTTCGTTGCCATCAACAGCAGCGGCATAGCTCCGCCACAGGTGCAGGCGCTGGCCGGCGATGTGTCGCGCTGGTGCCTGGTTACCGCGATCGCCGCCCTGGGCATGAAAACCTCGTTGAAGGCGCTGCTGGAGGTGGGGTGGCGCCCGGCGACCCTGTTGGTCAGCGAGACGGTGTTTCTCGCCGCATTGATTCTGATCGCGGTGCAATGCCTGGGGTAAGCCAGCACCATGGGGTGAGTCGTATCGCTCCCGCCCGATCGACCGACGGCTGCCGACACCTGGCGTGTGCGGCGGCCGTCTGGTTTAACCCGTAGCCGAGGTGGTATGAGCCTACAAGTGCATCTGATCTTTCTGGGGTGCGTGGCATTGGCAAGCGTCGCCCAGAGCCTCACCGGCTTTGCCTTCGGCCTGATCCTGATGGGCTTGATCGCGTCCCTGCACATGGTGCCGCTGAGTGAGGTCGCGGTGGTGATCAGTATCCTTACCCTGGGCAACGCCATGGGGACCCTGGGCGGGCCGAAACCGCAGTTGGATCGCGCGGTGCTGATGCCGGTGTTGCTCAGCAGTCTGTTGGGGGTCAGCCTCGGCGTGTGGGGGCTCGATGCGTTGAGCGGCGGCCTGATCATCTGGCTGCGCCTGCTGCTTGGCGTACTGATCGTCGCCGCCAGCCTCATGCTGGTGGTGCAGAACAAACCGAAAGCGCAGCTCTCCCGGCAGCCATCATTCTGGCTGGCCGGTGGCCTTTGCGGGCTGCTCAACGGCTTGTTCTCCAGCGGCGGGCCGCCGATCGCGTATCACCTGTATCGCCAGCCTCTGGGCTACGAGATCATCCGCAACACCCTGATCACGGTGTTTTCCGCCAATGCGGCGGCGCGCCTTGGCCTGGTCGTCGCGCAAGGGCAGATGCAAGTGTCCACCTTGTTGTTGAGTGCCGAAGCCTTGCCGTTGGTGCTGCTGGTCAGTTGGCTGGTCCGTCGTTATCCGCCGAAGTTGTCACTGCGCACGGTACGTTGGCTGGTGTTCGTCCTGATGATGCTGGCCGGCGTGAGCTTGATCTGGGACTCAGTGCCGGGGCTTTTGGCTGCGACCTCGGCCTGAGTCCTGGCCGCATCAGTGGTTACTGCTGCAGTATGTACGTCGCCAGTGTTTGCAGCTCCTGCGAGTTCAACTGCGCGTATGGCGGCATAGGGATCGCTCCCCATTTCCCGGCGCCGCCGCTCTGAATGCTGGACGCCAGCTTGGCCGCTGCCTGCGGGTCGCTCCGATATTTGGCAGCGACATCGTGATAAGCCGGGCCTACCACCTGGTGATCGATCGCGTGGCAGGACAGGCAGGCATTGTTCTGAAGCAACGTCATGGCGTCGGCTTTCGCCGCAGGGGCCGCCGAGGCTTGGCTCGTTGCCAGGTTGGAGGCCGCTTGCACATCGGCATCGCTCGCCTGGGCACTGCCATAGGTCGCCGCCAGATAGGCGCCGATGATCTTCACATCCTGATCGCTGATCGGTGCGCCATACGCCTGCTGCATCTTGCTCGCCTCTGCAGTCCATTGCGCCAGGGACATCCCCGGAGGCTGAAAGTTGATGTAGTCGGCCGAATGGCAGGTGGAGCACTTCTGCAGGGCCAAGGTGTAGCCCGGCAGCGTGCTGGGCTTGAGCGCAGCCGTCTCAGGCGGCAGCGTGATCGACAGTGGCGCTGCACTGGCCAGGCTCGCCAAGCAGAATTGAGTCGCGCACAACAAGGTGGTCAACGGTTTCATGCGAGCCCCTCAGGCGACAGTCACGTGGGTGGTTTCGACGACGTGGCGACGGTAGCCCCCGGGATTCCAGTCGGCACGTAGCGGTTGTGTCTCGCCTGCGCGGTTGCTGGCGCGCACCATCAACTGGGTAGCCCCCTTGCTGGCGAAGGCGATCGCCAGTGTCCACTCACGGAATGAGAAACGCCCCAGGTCCTGCCCGAGCTGGGCTTCGAGCCAGCGCTTGCCGCCGTCGATGGAAACTTCCACCTTGTTGACCCCAGCCCCACTGTCGAACGCTATGCCCTTGAGCACCACCTGTTCTTTCAGTGGCAGGACATCACCGTGCTTGACGCTGGTGATGAAGCTGCGCACGGGCAATTTGGAAATCGGCTGGGTCTTCGCTGCCGTGGTGCCGGGGGCGACGCAAAAGCAATCGTTGTCCGGGACACGGTAGCCTTTAGCCATGAAAAAGCCGTCATCGATTTGCTCGATGACTTCGATCTCACTCAGGTGCTTGACCCAATAGGTCCCGAAGTAGCCTGGCACCACCAGACGAATCGGGTAGCCATTGAGAAAGGGCAGGTCGGTGCCGTTCATCGACCAGGCGATCATGGGCTCGCCATCCATGGCGTGGCTGATGTCCAGGGCCTTGATGAACTCCGGTGTGCTCGACAGCACGGGCTTATCAAGCCCACGGAATGTCACCTGCCTGGCTTCGGCTTTGACGCCTGCCTTTTCCAGTACCGCTTTGAGCGGCACCCCAACCCAACGGGCATTCCCCATCGAGCCATTACCCAGTTGGGCGCCGAACACGCGGGGCATGAAAAAGCCACGGCTATTACCGGAGCACTGATTGACAGCCACCACTTCCACCGGGTCGGTGAGTGTCTTGAGTTCTGCAAGAGACAACGACAGCGGGGTGTTGACCGAACCCTTGATCGTCAATCGGTAGCTGTCTGGATCGATGCGGGTAGGGAAGTTGGCCAAATGGTAACGCACGAAAAAAGCATCGTTTGGCGTGATGGGGCCCTGGTCGAAGACCGAAAATGGCGTTTCCAGGTGTGGTGGACGAGTGGTCACCAGGGTCAACGGCCTTTTTTGCGGGTATTGCACCAGCGGGCGAGGGCCAGCAGCGAAGGTCACGTCATCGGCACTCGAGGTGGCTTCTTGGGGATCGGAGACGGCCTTGGCCAGGCTTGCCAATGGGGAGGCTGCAACCGCCAGTGTCAGGGCATCGCGTAGAACGCGGCGACGGCTCGGATGGCTGTTTTCCATAAAGCTGAATTTCATTCTGCACTCTCTATGTTTGTATTTGAGTGAGATGCAATTGACAGTTTCCCGTCAGGGGCGCGAGGCATGGATAGTTCGCCCACGTTGATATTCAGCAGAAATTGACATCAGGCTATTAAGCCAACTTCTGTTTGGCGTGATGCCTCACAGGGCCATCTTCAAACGCTTGTGACGGCATGCATAGGTCCAGTTCATGCCGTAGTGTTGGGCCTCTGACTCGGTCGTTTGGGGCCGCTTCGCGCTTGATCGCCGGCAAGCCGGCTTCAAAACCACATCCGAATGCCGGCAACGAAACGCGCTTCATCCACATCCCCGCCATCGTCACGAATCAGGTCTGCCGTCTTGCCGTAGGCGCGGCTCCAGGTGACGCCTATGTAGGGGGCGACTTGGCGCACGATCTCATACCGTAGACGCAGTCCGACTTCGGTGTTGGCGAGGCCGGAACCTACGCCGCGCTCAGGGTCATGCTTGCCGTAGAAATTAGCCTCAGCGGTGGGCTGCAGGATCAGGCGATTGGTCAGCAGGATGTCGTATTCGCCCTCCAGCCGAGCGGCAGTCTGGCCATTCTCGCCCATGAAGGCGGTGGCCTGGGCTTCGAAGTCGTACAGCGCCATGCCTTGAATACCGAAGGCCGCCCATGTCTGCGCAGACGCTGGCTTGAAGTCCTGGCGAACCCCTGCAACCACATCCCACCAAGGGCCAATGGCGCGGCCGTACAGAAGCTGCAATTCGGCGTCTTCGGTAACGCCGTTCGTGCGCTCGCCTTCGGAACGGATCCAGAGCCGGTTTATATCGCCCCCGACCCATCCCGAGGCATCCCAGGCCAGCGTGCTGCCTTCGTCGGTATCCTGATACTCAAGCTGATCCAGCAAGAAGAAGCTGTTGATACCGCTATCGTGAATCTCATGACCGCCCAATGGGGGAAATGCCGCTTCGCGGTCCGCATCGGTCAGGATGGGAATCGGCGTGCGACTGGTCGTCGTGGGGGCATTGGCAGGGCCATGGTTCATCTTCGAGTGGTCCATGGCGCCGTGATCCATGCTCATCGCCGAATGATCCATCGCTTCAGCCGCAAAGCTGGGCGCCCCACCCAGTGTGCCGAGGGACACCGCCAATGCCAGGAGCGAGGGGCGTGCCAGCCTATTGCTCATCGTTGCCTGCCTCATGATGTTCACCGGACCACGAGGAAGGGGCATGCGCCGCCAGAAGGCCTACCAGGGAGGCAAAATAGAAAACGGCGCTACGTTTCATGGGTTTGCTCATCTCGGATTTCCAGTTCATTCGTCCACACGGACTTCTCGGAACATGCCCATTTCCATGTGGAACAGCAGGTGGCAGTGATAGGCCCAACGGCCCAACGCATCGGCCGTTACGCGATAGCTGCGTTTTGAGCCAGGCGGCATGTCGAGGGTGTGTTTTCGCACCATGAAGTTTCCATGCTCGTCCTCCAGGTCGCTCCACATGCCGTGGAGATGGATGGGATGAGTCATCATGGTGTCGTTGACCAAGGTGATGCGAAGACGCTCGCCATATTTGAGGCGCAGGGGCTCGGCATCGGAAAACTTGATCCCGTCAAAGGACCAGGCGAACTTTTCCATATGCCCCGTAAGATGCAGTTCGATCGTGCGACCAGGCTCACGGCCATCAGGGTCCATGAACGTGCTGCGCAGATCCGCATAGGTCAGGACACGGCGTCCGTTGTTGCGCAGGCCGATGCCTGGATCGCTCAACTTAGGTGTCGGCGACATCGTCTGCATGTCGACCAAGGGATTGTTGGTCTCCGAATCCGGGTGGCTCTGCCTGGCTGCCATCTGGCCGTGGTCCATGCCGTGCATCGATCCGTGATCCACCCCACCCATGCTGCCGTGATCCATACCCATATCGTTCATGGAGATGAGCGGGCGTGGGTCAACGGCTGGTACAGGCGCCTGCAGGCCTTCGCGGACGGCCAAGGTGCCTCGGGAGTAACCCGTACGATCCATGGACTGCGCGAAAATAGTGTACGCCTGCGCGTCCTCCGGCTCGACGATGACATCGTAGGTTTCAGCAACTGCGATGCGCAATTCATCGACGCTAACGGGATTGACGTGTTGCCCATCCGCGGCCACCACCGTCATCTTCAAGCCTGGGATTCGCACATCGAAGTACGTCATGGCTGAAGCATTGATAAAGCGCAGGCGGATCTTTTCGCCCGGCTTGAAGATGCCCGTCCAGTTACTGTCTGGTGCCTGGCCGTTCATCAGGTAGGTGTAGGTATACCCGCTCACGTCGGCAAGATCGGTTGGGCTCATCTTCATCGCTGCCCACATTTTTCGATCCGCCATGGCGGCCGACCACCCCATCTCGCTTACGTCGTCGATGAAGTCGCCAACCGTGCGCTTGTGGAAGTTGTAATAGTCCGACTGCTTCTTGAGCTTGGACAGGACCTTGGCAGGATCCTCATCGGTCCAGTCGCTAAGCAGGACCACGTAATCCCGCTCATAGGTGAACGGTTCAGGCGCTTTCGCATCGATGACCAATGCACCATAAACCCCGGCCTGTTCCTGCAGGCCCGAATGGCTGTGGTACCAGTAGGTGCCGTTCTGGCGGACCTCGAACTGGTATTCATACATGCCATCGGGGGCGATGCCATGGAAGCTCAGGCCTGGAACACCATCCATGTTCGCCGGCAGGATGATGCCGTGCCAATGGATGGACGTGTCTTGCTTCAAGCGGTTGCGAACACGGAGCGTGACAGTGTCACCTTCTCGCCAGCGAAGAATGGGCCCGGGCAGCGAACCGTTGATCGCCATGGCGGTACGGGCGGCTCCGGTGACGTTGACCGGTAGCTCACCGATGTAGAGATCGAAATCGGTGCCTGTCAGCACGTTGGGCTGGCCAGGGCTGGTCACGGCCCAGACCGGCGTGCGCCACATGCCTAGTCCACCCAGTAGTCCAGTAGCGGCCAGGCCTTTGACGAAGGATCGTCTCGTGGTTTTGCTGTGCATGCCGTCGTGTCCAGTCAGGTCATTCGCTGATATCCAGGCTGCTCGACGTCGCAGCCTTCGGTTTCACAGGCCAGAGGCGATCATCGTCATGAGCGCTTCGAGCAAGCTCATCCGTTGTTCCGCAGCGGGTCACTGTCTTGGCTACGTTAGCGAGCCTGCGCTTTCAGGAAGCTGAGCCCGGCATTACAGATCTGTCAGGTTCGCGTGACGGTTCAACCCGGTCTGGACGCACCTGTCATGCAGGCTGAGGCGCAATGACAGGACTCAGCGATCGAGTAGGAGATGGGGCTTGCATGGCTGGATGGCCTATAGGCTGGAATTCTTCTCTTGCGCCATGAATACGGTGCGCGGGTGGATCACGAGGCTCAGGGAACGCCTGCAGACGCCTCGTGTGCAGGCCGACATACCGGGTCACTACAAGATCAAGCTGAAGGCTTTCGGCCACCGCCTGGTCTATCGCGTCGAGGATGAGCGGGTGGTGGTGTCGATGGGCAAAGGCGAGCGAGGCGAGGTCTCCAGTTTCTCGGGGGAAAGGTGTAAACCTTATTCAGGACGGGACAGGACAAATTAAAAAGCCGGCTTGTGGTCGGCCTTTTGTGTTTATAACTACATGATTTAAAATGATATTATGATTATTTGTTATGTTGACCCACACTATGACCCACATCCTGGCCTCGGGTTCCATGTGGGCGTTTTGAACGGCATTTTGGCTCGTGCTTTTGCAGTCTAGCTTGTCGTACTCCGGGGGATGGAAGCCTTGGTAGATGGGCTTATGTTCATTTAGGCTGTCGCAGATGGATTGGTAAGGTTTTTTCGCTGTGCACCCAGGGCATTCTGATCATGCCCCTTGCTGATGGGGGGCGATGGCTGTTGCTCAGCTACACTCGGCGCCGGACACCCGTTTTGGCATCAACCTTCGTGCGTACAGCCGTCAAGGCCTTGGGGCCCATCGATAACCATTGATAGCATTGTGAAGATCGTTTTTGCCGAGGAGGTCGCGCAGAGTGAAGAACACTCCTACCCAAAACCTCCCGGTCAACCTTGGCATGGTTGGCCGGGAGTCAGATGCAAAGTGGTCAAGCGACCAATTGCAGGGCGGCATCCAGAGCGCGTTGCTTGATCTGCGCGCCCTGTCCGAACCAGGCTGAGTCCAGCCGGTACTCATTGCTACGCGCACGACGTTCGTGGTCGACATATTCGGTTACCGCGTTGAGCAGGCCCCAAGCAGTGCCGCGAGCTGAGTCCAATTGGCTGCCTCGTCCACGTCCTTCGTACAGCTCCTGCACTTTGCGCAAGGCGCGCTCATTCGGCAGACTTTCTGGCAAGTTGCCGGTCGGTGAGGTTTCGCACATCACGTTCATGAAAAAACCCAAGGCCTCATGCCACTGCACTTTGCGTTCGGCCAGAGCACGCATGCGATCCATGAAGTCGTCCCATTGCGAGACGGCGATGCCGAGTTGCTTCTTTACCGCCTTCGGATCAAAGCGGGTGTTGTGCGGCACCTTGATCGCACGTGTAGTACCGTCCAAAGCGACAGTGAGGGTGTTGTTGCACACCACGCGCACAGTGGTCGGCGTTGCCGTCGTGGCCAATGTACCGTCGCAGGACGTGGCCAACAGCAGGTAACCGTTGACCTGGTCGTTGCCCTTGAGGGCAGATCCTTGTCCGGTACGCGCCAGCGCCCAGAACTTACGACCGCCCTTGAGCACGCCGGCTGTTTCCAGCTCGTAGCCGGAGACCTCGGTCAGGTCGCGGTAGAATTCCAAGACCTCCCGAGGTTGTACCGTGTGATAGCGCTGGGAAACCACCGACAGCGGCGCCTTGGTGTCTGAGCGGTAGAGGACCTTTTGCTCAGGGAAGGAGTGAATGGCCCCCAGGTGGCCGACGGCATCCGACTTGAAGTGCACAGGGCTTTCCAAGATTTGCCAGTTCATACCGGCTTCGCGCTGCCAGACTTCAATGGATTGTTTACGCGGCAGATTGTTGCCCAGGCCGTGCCAGGGAGTAGTCCCAACATAGGCCATTTGTTCGATTTGATGGGCCATGGAAGATATTCCTTTGAGCAATAGCCGGCATAAAGCGCTGCGCATTGCACAGCACCGGCAGAAATAGGGAGTGGAAAGGGGGCGGATAAGCGGAATAGGGATCGCGGGGCGTCAGTCGTAGAGGCTGAACTCGTGCCCGCATTCCAGGCACTGGTAATTGTTCAGCACTCTCTCATCGATTTGAGAGCCAATCGCTGCACCAGCTACCGCTCCGGAGGCGCCACCTACGAGCCCTCCGAAAATGGCTCCGGTAATACCGCCCAGGGCGATGCCGACAGGGCCGGCAAAAGCACCGACAGTCGCGCCAGCCTCGGCACCCGCTAGTACGCTGGACACGCCACTGGCGGCACCACCAATCGATCCGATGACACCACCGGCCTTTTTGCCGAGATCCTTCGTTGCAATGCGTGCAGAACTACATACGGGACAGTTCATGAGAGAAATTTTCCTATATCAGGCCGATTTAACCGTGGGAGAAGGCCTACTGCTAGGTCTTCAAATTAATGATATAGGTTTGAAAATTATTTGAATCTAATTTGCTGTTGGTTTCTGGCTGGAAGTGGTTGCCTGCTTAGCATTGATAGGCTTGGCGTTGGTATATTTCGGTCGTTATGTCTGGTTTGGGCTAAGTGTTGCGAAGCAGTTTGGAGTTTTGCAGCTTTTCTGAGATGTATAAGCCCTTTTTAGCCTCTATTTCTACGAGTATTTCTAGTGCTCGTGCTCGACTGATTTCGTGTTGTTCTGATATTTTGTCTAGCGTCTCGACGGTCTTGTCTGACAGGACAAAGTTATATTGTGACTTTCCCTTTAGTGTGCTTCTGTATTTTCTTTGGTTCCATAGTTTTTTAATTTTCCCAATATAAAGTTCTTCTTGTTCGGAGGTGTAGTTCGCGTTGTCGAAAAAGATCAGTAGGTCCTCATATGTTTCGATGGGCGTGCGGAAGATGGAGAGGTATGTGTTCTTTTGTAGCCACTCGTAAGCGAGTGAGCATTTTTGATTGTCGTCTTTAAACCATGAGTATTTTTTGTCGTGGATTTTGTGCTCACGCCACCGCTGCTCCAGATTTTTGATTAGAGATGTCTTTTCGGTAAGGTCTCGTTTCCAGACGTCAAGTATTGCTATAGGGAGATCCCTTCCAGAAAGATTGAAGGGGAAGTTAAGTTGGCTGTGCTTGGTTGAGTTTTGAATTTCTTTTGTTAGCCATTCCACTAGTCGACGTTCGTTCGTGATCCACTCTAGGTGTTTCTTGGGGGTGAGTTGCTCTCGTCTTCTTTGCAATAGTGGATCGACCTTCCATTTGTTTGCTTGGAGATATCGAGCCATCTTGTCTCGCATTCCATAGTCTGGGAGTGCTTCTTTATTGAAACTTTTTTCGAAGAAAACGAGTGTGTACCAAAGCCATATGTCATGGCGCTCGCTGTACTCGGAATCGCCGAGAACCTGGCTTAACTCATCGTTGTAACGTATCGCCATACTAGGATCACTCTATGCAAACTCAAGGAAGAGGCTAGATTTACACTATCGTGATTATCGAGTCAATCTAGGCGTACTCTAGTAGTGCAAAATTCTCTTGGATACACAATTTCACTGGGTCTGTAGGTGTGTTTGTGGCTATTTACGTTTGAAAAAGGCAAGTCCTCTGAGACGAACATGATCCCCCAGAGGGGTGCTGAGGGTAGGAGGCAATGGACGGATGGCGAGGGGGTGGCGTGCCGACAAGGTGTGGGGTGGGTTCGTCGTCCGTCAAATTTTACTGGCCTTGCCAATCCTCTGGACGAATACAGGAGCTACGTTCATGAGGATAATCCGCCTGAAAGAGGTCATGGATCTTACTGGTCTTTCCCGATCCACGATTTATAAGTACATCGCAGAAGGTCAGTTTCCAATTCCGGTGCCGTTAGGGGATCGATGCGTCGGCTGGCTAGAAAGCGAAGTTCACGACTGGATTCTCGCTAAGGTGGCTGAGCGTGATAAAGCTTTAGGCCTGGCTAGCTGATAATTTGCGTTGACGAGCATAGTCGCCATCATGATCTGGTTGATGTCGGATCATGATGGTTTTTTGCCGGAGTTGAATGAGTGAGGTATTTGCTGGTTTTTAATAATGGTTTGGTCGGTATTGGTGGGTATGTGTTGTCATTTTGTTCTCGGTATGGGTAGTATGCTTTTATTAAGTAACTATCAATTGTGCTGTTAGGGCGGCTGATACTTGCTTCTGCTGATGGCTGTCTGTATCTATATCCATCATGATGTGAGAATGGCTAATGCTTACTCGTACCGCTGATTCTATATCTATCCAATGCTTGGCATGATATTTTCTGTCTGAAGGCTATCTACTCCCTAGCAGACCCCTTGGTGCCTAGGGCGACCCAGTGCATCACATGCTACCCAAGCACTTATCTCCCTAGTGATTTTCTCTTCAGGTTAGGTGATGTGCAGGATGTTTGGGTAGGGAAGGTTGGCGCCGTGTAACTCGTAAATAAATACCACGCTTGCTGAGTATATGAGTCTTAGCAAAGAGAGTGGTTACCATGCTGCGTCATCCCGATAACACCAACCTTCACATTCACGCTGGCGATCTGTTTGAAGGTCTTCCAGTCATGATCAAGAAGGGGCCATTTGTAACTGAGTACTTGGCTGCATTGAAACGCACCGTTGAAAACGCGCTTAGCCAGTATCCGAGACTGTTAGCCTTTAGAATCGATCTACGTCTGCCAATCGGTATCGACTTGCCTGATTACGCATACACCAACCAAGTCATCAGCAGATTTATTGAATCGTTCAAGGCCAAGATCGAGCACAACCGACTGAAGGCCCGTGAGCGGTATCTCTACGCTCATGGGTGTAAGGTTCGTTACGTATGGGCCAGGGAGGAGGGGACAGGGCACCGGCCGCATTATCACGTTCTGATTCTGCTCAATCGAAATGCCTTCTACACGGTGGGGAAACTGCAGTCTGATAACGCCAACATGATCAGTCGCTTGCAGGAGGCGTGGGCCAGTGCCTTGAGGCTGCAGGTCGATCAGGTGGCAGGTCTGGTGGAGGTCCCGGACAACCCGGCGTACAGGGTGGATCGCGGGGACACTGGGGCGTTGTCCGGCCTGTTCCATCGTGCCAGTTACCTGTGCAAGGTCGCTTCCAAAGCCTATGGAAATGGCCAGCATGGCTTTGGATGCAGTCGGGGGTGATGTAGTTACTGCTGAGACCCTGGCTTGTCAGGCTATGAACTCTGGCCTAGTTGAGTGATTGACCGGGCTGGAGATCGTCGCAATGCTCCAGATCACCTTCATCAATTTCGTCGCAGGCTGGTTATTGCATTCACCGCGGTTTTGGCAATGGCACTATCCAATGGTGACTAATGGCAATATGCCGCTGTACGTGAATGGTCACTGTCGATTACCCTTGTCGACTTGGAGTAGGTGAACAGGAAGCAATAGAACGCTTGCATTCGACTTTCTTCAGGGGAGTCTCCGCGCGACCGGTAAGCCCGTACGTCAGCGATGGCTGTACCTGCTGGTCGCTGCGCGAGCAGTTCGCCTGTCCTGAAATTCCCGGCAGTGCGCCAGGCTTAGCTCTACAGAAACACAGGAGAAGCAGGGAGACATCACCCGAGCGTGCGGCTAAGATCGCCGTCGAACTCTGCCTGCCAGCGGAGGAATTTCATTGGTACAAAGTGAGCAAGGATGTAGGGAATGTTCGTAATCAAGGGCCCGCGTTGATCACACCAATCGAGGCAGCGTCAGAGGAAGGAAAATGAGAGGCCGAGAGGGCACAATATCCAACGGAAACAGGTCACTACGACCTCTCTGCGTCCCTTACCACTACTGCAAGGTATAACCACCATCTACAACAATATCCTGGCCGTAGATGCTGCGTGCTCGCTCGGACAGAAGGAACAGAATCACATCTGCCACCGCTTCTGGCTCAAGAAAGTTACCTTCGAGCAAACGTTGGTTGACCTTATCTGCCACAAAAGACAACGTCGCATTATCCAACCCTAATGATCCCCAGATCGGAGTAGCGGTTGGCCCTGGTGATACAACGTTCACTCTAATTCCTGCCTCAGCCAGTTCGACGGCCAACGTTCGTGCATGCGCCGTCAGTGCTGATTTCGACGCGATGTAGCCGGCCAAGCCTGGGAAGGCCAACATGGAAAGGAAAGTCCCCACAAATACAACTGACGCGGGCCTCGCCAACTGGGCTCGCAAAGCTGAAAGCGTGTTAAGCGCACCAGCACCATTCGTGGCCCAGTTTCGCTCAAATCCCTTACTCTCCAAGCTGTCTTCAAGTACAGCGACGCCTGCATTCGGCACGAGAAAATCTACAGGCCCGATTCTGGAGGCGCAGTGTGCAAGCTGCTCAAGATCCGAACTTACTGTCACATCGCCCCTGACGATATGAAGGCGATCACCATGCATCTCTTTGAGCGTAGCCAGCCCGCCCAGGCTACGGGACATCGCCACTACATTCGCTCCTTGACTGAGTAATCGTTGAACGACTACCAGACCGATACCTGAACTCGCCCCAGTTACCACTGCCACGCGATTGTCGAACTCAATTGTCATGTTTCAACTCTTGAATAGTAAAAGACCCACCCAGCATCCTCATATTTCATGCCAACCTAAAACTTCATAATAATCAAAGGGCTGGCGATTTATAGAGTCAACTTAACAACGAGCTATTCTTGTCAAAATGACTAATGTCGAGTTTTTTTGACACTCATTAGTAGCTTTATTCGCGAGTTCCTGAGAGGGCAGAAAAATCGTGTCGCACTAGCTCTCCTTCAAAGTGACATTCCCGTCCACTCTTCAGAAATGCGCCAGAGCTGCTCTGCCAACTCGGGATTGGCCGCCCATCGCGCTACCCCCCTGCGACCTGCCTCGGAGTTGTTGATCGGCGCGACATTACAGTCTTCGCAATAGACACCGCCCTTGCCTTCCAATGCCGAACTGGTCGCGCACCACAGTCCCGTTGCCGCCCCCTGTTCCAGGTTTTTGAGGCCGATCTCCGGTGCGTTTCTTTGCTGGCCGTTCTCATCAAAGACGTCAAACGCCTCGATCTCGGCGCTGCTCAGGTGACGTCCCAAGTTAGTCAGAATCTGACCGGGGTGAAGGGAGAAAGCTCGCACGCCCTGGCCAGAACCGCGTTGGTCGAGACCTATGGCGAACAGTGCGTTGGCGGTTTTTGACTGACCGTACGCGGCCCATTTGTCGTAGGGACGATGGATGAAGTCGATGTCATCAAAGTCGACACCGGCAATCTGATGGCCTCGCGATGAAAACGAGATCACCCGGGCAGTGCCAGCTGCAACAAGTGCTGGCCACAACCCACTTACCAGACGGAAGTGCCCCAGATGGTTGATCGCGAACTGACTTTCGTGCCCATCGACATCTCGTGCCAGGGGCGAGGCCATGACGCCCGCGCAATTGATCAACAACGAGAGCGGTTGCCCGCGCCGCACGACCTGACCGGTGAACGTCTGAATGGAATCGGCATCGATCAGATCCATCGCGTGGACAGAGATACGCTCTTCGCCCGCCAGGGCCTTGCGCGCACGATCTGGGTCTCTGGCCGGGACAATGACCTTGGCACCTGCGCGGGCCAGACTTTTGGCGGTGACCAGCCCCAGGCCGGAATACCCACCGGTGACAACAGCGAGATGCCCGGCGAGATTCACTCCGGCCATGACCTCGGTCGCGGTACTGGCGGCGGAAAAAGGTGAAAGAACAGTTTTTTGAGGCGTTGTCATGAGCGGCTCCTCGTTGCTTGGCTTTGACGCTCATTGTTCTTTAAGATGCCTGGACGAAATAGTTAAGATAATCCAGGTTTCTGTCTTGATCATCCAAAATCCCGTCTTAGATCCCTTATCCGATGTCCTCGCGCTGGCCGGGCTCCGCGTCGCCTGCTCCGTGTGCCTGCAGGCGGGTGGGCAATGGGCCTTGCGTTTTCGTCCGATTGAACTCAAATTCAACGTCGTTCGGCGGGGACAGTGCTGGCTGCGCATCGAGGGCAGCCCGGCGCGCCACTTGCAGACGGGCGACTGCTTCGTGATATCCCGCACCCCGTTCATTTTGGCGAGCGATCCGGAAGGCGATGCGGTCAATGCGTCCGATGCCTTCGCCCAGTCCAGCACACTCGCCACCTTGGGTGCCGGTGACGATGTGGAGTTATTGGGCGGCAGTGTGAGTCTGATCAATGCTGGCGCAAGCGAGCTGCTGTCGCTGCTGCCACCTGCGATCATCATCCATGCAACCTCGGGAGCCGCTTCGTCGTTCGCCTGGCTGCTGGATGAGCTGGACAGGGAATGGCAATCAGCGCAACCCGGCGCCAACGCCATGTGTAATGGCCTGCTTCGTCTGATTTTCGTCCACGCGTTGCGACATCACATCAACACTGCCGATATCGCCGACCTTGCCTGGCTGGGAGGCCTGCGCGACCCTGCCATCGCCAACGTAATGCGTGCCATTCACGGTGCCCCGGAGAAATCCTGGAAGTTGGCGCAGATGGCGGAGATCGCTTGCATGTCGCGATCCAGCTTCGCGGCACTCTTCAAGCACCGCGTGGGACATTCTCCTGTTGAGTACGCGACTCGCTGGCGCATGCAAGTTGCCGCCTCTAGGTTATATGCGAGCCGGGACAGTGTGGCGACCGTGGCGGCCTCATTGGGTTATCTGTCAGACGCTGCTTTTGGAGTCGCCTTTCGCCGGGTTCACGGAAAATCGCCAGGGCAATATCGGCGAGAGGCAATACGTGAAGGCGTTCAATAGTAGCCCTGCGCACGTTGGCATCCACGCTGGAAGGTCGCAGATCAAGATCTACAATTCTCGGATCTGAGCATGGCTTAGTTGGAAGGTCTCTTCTTGACTCTGTGTGACTAGGCCACGCGTGGCTACAGTAGGTTCCAGCAAACATCAACCCACTGTGAGTGACCGCCATGAACAACCGTCTTGATTACTTCAAGCTGTCCCCTCAAGCTTCCAACAAGCTGGTGGAGCTGACGATACAACTGAGCGAGAAGCCGCTACTGGGTATCCGCCCAGCCAACACATCTTCCTGACGCAACCGCCGAAGGGCCTGGTGTCCACCTAATTTAAGTGGACACCATTTCTGGCCCATCAAGCGGATCTTCCATGCACCCTCAGCGCCGTACCTACAGCAAATCCTTCAAAGCCCAGGTTATCCAGGAGTGCGCCGAGCCTGGCGCCTCCATCGCAAACATCGCTTTGGGCTACAGCCTCAATGCCGACCTCGTCCACAAATGGATTCGGCTGCACAATCAAAAAAACGTAGCGCTTCAACCTCCGTTCATCCCGCTGCAGCGTCAGATGCTCGGCGCTGGCACGCATGCTCAGCCCTCCACTATTAGCCGTGAAATCCAGCACCCGCGTACACCCATCAAGATGACTTGGCCAGTGGACAGCGCAGCCGCCTGCGCAAGCTTTCTTCGAGAACTGTTGCGATGATCCGCACCGATACCATCTGGCTTACCACCGAGCCGATGGACATGCGCGCCGGCACCGAAACGGCCTTGGCCCGTGTTGTCGCGGTCTTCGGTGCGGCGAAGCCGCACTGCGCTTATCTCTTCGCCAACCGTCGCGCCAACCGGATAAAAGTGTTGGTACATGACTGCGTTGGCGTGTGGCTGGCGGCACGCCGACTCAACCAGGGCAAATTCCACTGGCCGGGCATTCGTCACGGCTCTCAAGTGGAACTGGACAGCGAGCAAGTTCAGGCGCTTATCGTGGGGTTACCTTGGCAGCGACAGACCACGGTCGCCCAAATAACCATTAATCACCGCCAGAATCCCAGCCGCCAACTCGTGTTTCTCCAGTAAACGGCGGAAGTTGAGGATGGTGGTTTCATCGGGAATGCGCTCCAGGCTCAAGCCGACGAACTGACGCAGGATGGTGGTCTCATACAGGGCTTCCTCCATCGCCGGGTCGCTGTAGCCGAACCAGTTCTGCATCAGATGTATGCGCAGCATCGCCATCAACGGATATGCCGGGCGACCACCTTCACCCCTGGGGTAGTGCGGTTCGATCAAGGCAATCAAACCCTTCCATGGCACCACCTGATCCATCTCGCTCAGGAACAGCTCCTTGCGGGTCTGCTTGCGCTTGTCGGCGTACTCGGCGTCGGTGAAAGTCATCTCTTCATTGGGGTATTCGCTCAACGGGATCGGCGTATTTCACCAGAAACCGGAAGTCTTCTTCAGAGTTTCCCTAAAGGCAGTTACACCGTCACCCTGAAATGGGTGTTAAGAGGTGTATTGGCTTGCTCTGAACCGGGATCCGCTTCGTACGGTGGGGCAGCATTTTGCCGCCGATAGTTGCCACTCGAAACGGCAACCCCCCTGTTCCGAAATCGTTAGAAAGAAACGGACGATGCAGGCAGAGGGTGGTCGCATTGTGGGATGTCAATAGTCCCAGAAGCCGGCGATCCAGCGGAAGGCATTACCATCCAGCGCCACCCGGCCTACAGATGGGAAGGGCAGGTGAGTGGCGATGAACACTTCGCCGCTCGCTGCGGCCTCGCGCAGCAGGCGTACACGGACATGGACGGACTCTTCCGGGTCGTGTTCAAAACCGTTGTGCCATTCCGGATGATCGAACGCTACAGGGAATAGTGCGTCGCCGGCAAAGGTCAGGCGTTCTCCTCCAGAATTCACGTAGACGATGCAATGGCCGGGAGTGTGGCCGCCAGTGAGTTTCGCCACTACGCCCGGCGCCACTTCGTACTCGTCTTCGAAGATGTACAGGCGGCTTTGGTAGTAGGCCATAAACTCGTTGGCAGTACGGCGCAGTACATCCGGTACAGGCTGTGGCATCTCGGTTAGGGTGAAGTCAGGGATTTTCCAGAAGTCGACTTCGGTAGCAGTAACGTGGATACGCACGTCAGGGCTCAAGCCGTTTCTCACCGTGTCGACGAGCAGACCACCGATATGGTCCATGTGCATATGGGTGATCACGATATCGGTTATTGACGACAACTCGATACCCGCATCCTTCAGACGCTTTGGGAACTGACCTGCACGGGGAAAGCCTGGAAACTGGTTGCCTAGGCCTGCGTCCACCAAAATAATTTGATCACCGCTACGTACTACCAGCACGTTCAGCGCCCAGTCAAACATGTCTGGCCCCAGATGCATCTCCTTGAACCACGCCGCGCGCTCAGCCGGGTCGGCGTTGGTGGACATCGTCTCAGTAGGTAGCGGCAGCACACCGTCGCTGACTACCAGCACGTCGATCTCGCCCACGCGCAGGGCGTAGCGTGAAGGTACCAGGTCTTGAGTGGGGGAGGCTGTACCTGGCTGGGCAAAGGTTTTCAGGTGCATGGTCATGGTTGTTCTCCTATCGCTTTTAGGTCGAATTCATCAGGCGTGTAGCACTTCCTCAGAGCGAGGAAGTGCAGGTGGGCAATCAGGCCACAGGGATCAGAGGATCGGCGGCGGCCAAGGCGAGGTCCCGCTCTGCGGCTGGCGGGTAGATCCACATGGTGTTGATCTGCGTCTTGAGTTCCTTGGCTTCCGCTTTCACAAGCTTTAGTTGGCGGTCCCAGCCTTCGGTGTACACGGCACCCCACGTGCCCAGGTCGAGGCAGGTGACGTACTTGGGTTGGCGGTATTGGGTTGGAGCAACGTCCAGTAGGTCGGCGGCAGCATTGTTGCCAGCATGGCGGCCCAGGCTGATGGCGTGTTGGCAGGACATCACGGCGAAGTTGCCGATATCGTCGGTGGCGGCATAGGCCACATCGCCTGCGGCAAATATGTTCTGCAGTCCCCGAACCTTGAGGTTTCCATCTACGTACAGGCGCCCTTGGCCGTCACGCTGGGCAGTCAACTGCTCGGTCAGTGGGCTGGCGCGAAAGCCAGCAGTCCAGATCACCGTGTGACTCTCGATGTGGCGTCCATCTGCGAGACTAACTCCCAGGGCGTCCACCGCGGAAACCGTGGCACCGGTGATCCATTCGATACCTAAGCTGTCGGAGGCCTCGATGATAGACGGTCGAATGCCGTCGCCCATCGCCGCCCCAATACTCTCGCCACGGTCGATAATGACCACGCGTATGTCCTGCTCGCCTCCCAGAATCGCGCGTAGCCGGGCCGGCATTTCAGTGGCGGTCTCGATGCCAGTAAAGCCACCTCCTGCGATCACCACTGTATTGCGTGCGCGACTTTCCGGCTGGTTGCGCAGTGACAACAGGTGGTTTTCCAAGTGCGCCGCCGATTCGATCTGGTCAACGTCAAAAGCATGCTCTTTCAGACCAGGGACAGGTGGGCGCGCCAGTTGGCTACCGCTTGCCAGTACCAGGCGGTCGTAGTCCAGTTCGGCGGAGCAGCCGGTTTCATCGTGATAGGTGACCTTGCGGGACTGTTCGTCGATGCTTTTGGCGGTGCCTTTGACGAAACGTATGCCTACCGCGCCGAACAGGTCAGTCAGCGGGGCGAACATACTGCGTACGTCGGGTTCGTAAAAACGCGGGCGAATGCGCAGTTCGGCCTGGGGGGCCAGCAGGGTAATTTCCACATCACTGCGGCCGTGCATGTCCAGTAAGCGAGCGGCGCTCAAAGCGCTCCACAGTCCACCGAAGCCTGCACCAATAACCAGAAGTTTTCGTTTCATAATATTCTCCTGACTCAAATTGATCGATAACCTCGAAGATTTTTCTTCAAATTCGGCGTGACGCTGACTTAGGGGCGCGGAGGCTGTGTTCCGCATGCAGTTGCACGCTATAAGTCCATGCTAGGAAGGAAAACTTTAGTTGGCACTTCTACATCAGTGTGAGGACAGTACCCATTAGTTAAAGATGGCTATACAAAGGTATCGATAGGGGGCAGTGCGCGGGAGTAAGAGTGGTAGTTATTTTTCAGAGGGCAGTGACTTATGAATTTAGGTCTAGAGCGAACTCGATACAGTCCAATAACTGCTCGGCTTCGAAAGGCTTGGGCAGGCAAGCAACCACTCCTGGGGTCTCCGCACCGATGTACGGTCTTTCTCCGGGGTAGGCGGTGATAAATATCACAGGTGTGTTCAAGCCCCGGGTGCGCAGCGCCTCAAGGAGCTCTACACCGCACATGCCCGGCATCTGGACGTCAGAGATCAAACAACTGGCCAGCTCCAGATATTCTGAGTCGAGAAATTCTCGTGCACCACTGTAAATGTATGCCTGATAGCCACTAGCACGCAGTAGACTTTCCAGCGCAGTGCGAAGGGACTCGTCGTCGTCGACCACTGCAATGACTGCTTTATTGCGAGTATTTGTCTTTTGCATCCTGTGGCTTACTCGTGGCGGTTTCTGCCATATTTGAAAGATACGCTGTCGAGAAAGTCATAGAAGTATACCTAGGTATAGCTGAGTAATCATTTGGTATAGGTATTATAGTGTGTTGTATGGCGTTGATGGTTTTGTTGGTGTCCATGGGCCAATTTATATGTCTGCGGAACCCAGTCTTGAAATCGAGCATAAGCAAGCTCGTTGCTCGTGGATAATGAACTGGAGCAGCGAGGGGAGGCTTGGGTTCAAGCGCATCACACAGATGAACCCATGAGCAAAAAATGCGGGTTGTCGTGCCGGATGATGCAGCAGCTTGGCCACGGGTTGCCAAATATTGAGCCACCTTTTCGACTAAGACACATCTCTCACAACGTCGCATACGGGAACTACCTGTCAGCGACGGTTGCCGCAAAGCGGGTCGATTAATCCAAGGCAGGCATGAGCGTCCGGCATTCTTCTTTCATGAGCGACGGCGGCATATTTCTTGATGCTGATTTGAGCAAAGCAAATTTAGCGGGTAAAGCGGTTGCGGTAGTCGCGCGGGGAGATCGACAGGTGACGCTGGAAAGTACTGCGCAATCGTTCCTCGTCCGCGAAACCGCAAACGCGGGCGATCTGCTCTATGTTGCGTGAGGAGTTTTCCAGCAGGCGTTTCGCCGCTTCCAGGCGGAAAAGTTCGATGGCCTTGGCCGGTGTACGCCCGGTCCGCTGTTTGTACACGCGGGAGAAGTTGCGCAGGCTCATTTTCGCCTGCTCCGCTAGGCGTTCCACGGACAGCTCCGGGTCACCTAGATTCTCCGTTAGCCAAAGGTGCAACTCGTCGAACGCCGGGCTGTCCTGGGTTTGCAATTGCAGCAACGTGCTGTACTGCGCCTGTCCACCAGGGCGTTTGAGATAAACCACCAGTTCCCGTGCAGCCTGCATGCTGATGTCCCGACCGCAATCGGTTTCTACCAACGCCAATGCCAGGTCGATGCCCGCGGTTACACCCGCTGAAGTCCATACAGCTCCTTGCTGGATATAGATCGCATCGGCATCTACTTCCAATGCAGGGAAGCGCTGTTGCAGGGTGTCACACATGGCCCAATGGGTCGCGGCGCGACAGCCGTCAAGCAACCCTGCTTTGGCCAGCAAGAAGGCGCCGCTGCACACCGATGCCACGCGCCGTACACGGGGCGCTGCGTGATTTAACCAGGCCACCAACTCACTATGGCTATCGAGGGCTTCGCAAATGTCCGGTGCGCCGGGAACCACCAGAGTATCGACGGTGGAGAGATCGAGTTGGTCCAGGGCACTGGTATCTACCGACAACCCCTCAACGGTACTCACCAACCCACCGCGTAGGCTCGTAGTCAGCAGTTGGTAGCCGGGCAGGTCGCGCTGGGCCAGGGCCTTGCTGGCGGCCCAGAACACGGTCTGGGCACCGCTGAGGTCTAGCAGGCCCATTTGTGGGTAGGCGACGAAGGCGACGGTTATCGGTGTCGTCGCAGGGAGTGGGTAAGGGGGGGCAAAGGCGCTTGCCATTTGAGATCAGCCTGTTCAAGGGAGCTATCGAAAGAGGGGCATTGTCCTGGTGGTTAAAGGGCGGATTGGCCGATATTCAGGGTTTTTTGGCCTGGTGGCGCTTCACCTCTCCAGGCTAGCCTTACTTATAGCATCGCAATGAGCGGGTTCATGGTGACTTTCGGAATATCGAAGGTCTAGCCTTATTGGCCAACGGGTTCACGCTTTACCGCAGCCCCTTTCATATATTAGATTTTTTGCCTGCACACCGCGAGTGCTGCGGCTTCAGGAGGCAAGATGAACTCGTCGTCCCATTCCAGTCCGCCGGATAGCTTGAAAGAGCCGGTGGTCTATGTGGTCGATGATGATGAGTCCATGCGTCTTGCCCTCGATGGCCTACTGCGTTCCATCGGTCTACAGGTGCAGACTTTCGACTCCACTCAGGCATTTCTTGCCTGCGCCAGGCGTGATGTCCCCAGTTGCCTGATCCTTGATGTACGCCTGCGTGGTGAAAGTGGGCTCGCATTTCAGGAGCAGATGGAGAAGAGCGGTGCGCGTATGCCCATCGTGTTTATGACAGGTCATGGCGATATTGCCATGACGGTCAAAGCGATGAAGGCTGGCGCCGTCGACTTCCTCGCTAAGCCCTTCCGTGACCAGGATATGCTCGATGCTGTGGCCAGCGGCCTGGCCCGCGATGGTGAGCGCTTACAGGTCGAGAGGTCCAGCGCTGCTCTACGTAAAGCGTTTGACTCACTGACCCAGCGAGAACGCGATGTGCTGCGCTTCGTCATTGCCGGGTTGATGAACAAGCAGATCGCTGCCGAACTCAACCTCAGTGAGGTGACCGTAAAAGTGCATCGTGGTCATGTCATGAGGAAGTTAGCTGCACGCTCCGTCGCCGATCTGGTGCGCATGGCTGAGGCGCTGGGCGTAAAGCCAATGCAGAGAACGATCTGAGACCTGCCAGGCCTTTTTCAGAGCACTCGCTGACCACCAGTTGGGGACAGCCCTCTTCAGAGGTCGAGATCTATGGCCATCAAACAGAAGATTCTGTGGGACGACGGTGAGCGGGTCCTCTTACGCAGTTGTCAGCCTGGTTGTGGCGATTCCGACGTACTGGTGGTATGTCCTGTTGCTGAACATCCATTACCTGCGACTCTTGAGCGGCTAGCGCATGAGTACAGTCTGCGAGAGGAACTGGACAGTGCCTGGGCACTGCGGCCGCAAGCGCTCCATTATGAAGAGGGGCAGACACGCCTGTTGCTTGGTGATCCCGGCGGCGAGCCGCTGTCAAACCTGCTGCTCTGTCCCTTGGAAACCCAAACATTCCTGCGTCTGGCCATCGAGATCGCTGTTGCGTTGCGCCATCTGCATCAGAGTGGTCTGGTGCACAGGGACCTCAAACCCAACCATATTCAAGTCAACTGCACTGATGGCCAGGTACGCCTAACCGGCTTCGGTCTTGCCTCACGATTGCCGCGACAGAGACAGGCCCCCGAGTCTCCGGAGACCATCGCTGGCACCCTGGCGTATATGGCTCCGGAACAGACCGGGCGGATGAATCGCTCCATAGACTCGCGTAGCGACCTCTATGCCTTCGGCGTGGTTCTCTACCAGATGCTCACCGGAACCCTGCCGTTTACCGCCAGCGACCCGATGGAGTGGGTGCACTGTCACATTGCACATAAACCGCAACCACCGAACGAGCGTGTCAGCAGCGTACCGCAGATGCTCTCGCAGATTGTGCTCAAGTTGTTGGCCAAGACCGCTGAGGAGCGCTATCAGAGCGCCGTAGGTGTCGAGTACGACTTACGTCGGTGCTTGGATGACTGGCAGAGAAGAGGGCGGATCAAGGCCTTCACGCTCGACGAGTACGGCACATTCGATCGCTTGTGGGTACCCGAGAAACTCTATGGTCGAGAATATGAGGTAGCGAGGGTGGTTGACGCCTTCGCGCGCGTTGTCGCCAACGGCACACCTCAGCTGGTGCTGGTGTCGGGATACTCCGGGATCGGCAAGTCCTCGGTGGTCAATGAGTTGCACAAGGCACTGGTGCAACCACGCGGGTTATTCGCTGCCGGTAAGTTCGACCAGTACAAGCGCGACATTCCCTATTCGACACTAGTACAGGCGTTCCAAGGACTGGTACGCACGTTGCTGGGCAAAAATGTCGAAGTGCTGGAGGGCTGGCGTGATGCTCTGTTGGCGGCGCTAGAGTCCAATGCCCGGCTTATCACCGACCTGATTCCCGAGTTGCGTTTAATTATCGGTGAACAGCCGGTGGTGGCAGAACTAGAGCCGCAGCAGGCGCAGCGCCGTTTCCTGCTGGTACTGCGTCGTTTCATTGGTGTTTTCGCCCGCGAAGATCACCCGTTAGTACTGTTCCTCGATGACCTGCAGTGGCTGGATGCAGCGACTCTTGATTTGCTGGAGGACTTGCTGACTCACGCTGAGTTGCACCACCTGATGTTGGTGGGCGCCTACCGTGATAATGAGGTAGATGCCTATCATCCGCTGACGGGCAAGTTGCAAGCTATCCGACAGGCTGGTGTGCGCATTGATGAGATCCGCCTTAAGCCCCTGGCCCGTGTGCACATCGAGCAACTGATCGCCGAGTCCCTGCGCTGCCCCCCACCGAGTATCGTGTCACTCGCCCGGCTGGTGCAGGACAAAACGGCCGGGAACCCATTTTTTATAATCCAGTTCCTCCAATCGCTAATCGAGGAAGAGCTACTTACCTACGACCACACAGCCCGTCGCTGGCGTTGGGATGCAGAGCGTATCCACGCCAAGGGTTACACCGACAACGTTGTCGACTTGATGGTGGGTAAGTTGGTGCGTCTGCCACTGGAAACCCGTTTGGCTCTGCAGCAATTAGCTTGCCTGGGCAGCAGGGCGCAGATCGATACCTTAGCGGCCATGCTTGACCTACCGCCTCCTCGAGTGCACTCAATACTTTGGCCCGCGGTGCGCCAGGAACTGGTGGAGTGCCAACAGGGCGTGTGCGCATTCGTCCATGACCGTATTCAGGAGGCAGCATATTCGCTTATCGCTGACGCTGCCCGTGACGAGACGCACCTACGTATCGGCCGTTTGCTGGCTGAGCAGACACCTATGGAGCGGCGTGAAGATGATATCTTTGAAATTGTCGGTCAGCTTAACCGTGGCGCCCGGCTAATCGAAACCCGTGCTGAGCGTGAACAGTTGGCCGAGTTCAACCTGTTGGCCGGGCAGCGTGCCAAAGCCTCCAGCGCCTATAGCTCGGCGCTGTCCTACCTGGGAGTGGGGGCGGAACTACTCGACGGAGATTGCTGGGCGCGTCGCCACGATTTGTGCTTTGCTTTGGAAATCAACCGAGCCGAATGCGAATTCCTCACCGGTCAGCTTGAACAGTCCGAAGATCGTCTCGCTTCCCTCACGTCGCGTGCCGTAAGCACGGTGGAGCAGGCGGCAGTAGCCTGCCTGCAGATGGACGTATACCTCCTGCAGGACCGCAGTGACAGCGCAGTTGCTGTTTGTTTGGCTTATCTTCGTACAGTTGGAATTAACTGGTCAGCCCACCCCGACGATGAACAAGTGCGTCGGGAGTATCAGCAGATCTGGAAACAGTTGGGAGAGCGCAGTATCGAACAACTGATCGATCTGCCGCTCATGGAGGACGCCGCCTCTCTGGCGACGCTCGATGCCCTCGGTAAGCTATTTGCTCCAGCCCTGCAAAGCGACGCCAACCTGGCCTGTATTACTATCTGCAAGGCCGTCAGTTGGAGCCTGGAGCGGGGCAATGGCGACGCCTCCTGCATGCTCTATGCAAATATGGGGAGAGTTGCCGGTCACCGGTTCGGTGATTACGAGTCAGGCTACCGATTTGGTCGACTGGGTTGCGAGTTAGTCGACAGGCGTGGCCTGAGTCGCCATGAGGCACGCACCTATCTGTGTTTCTCGATGTTCGTAGTGCGCTGGATGAGGCCGGTGCGAGAGTGCCGGGATCTTCTGCGCCGGGCTTTCGTAGCCGCCAACCGAGTCGGTGATTTGGCTTACGCTGCCTACGCGGGTAATGGCCATATTTCCGATGTGCTATTTCTTGGTGAGTCGCTGGCTCAGGTGCACCAGGAGGCGGAGCAAGGTCTTGCTTATGCGCAGAAAATTCACTTCGGTCTCGTGGTGGATTTTATCAGCACGCAGTTGGCACTGATTCGAACGCTTCGCGGACGGACCTCGACTTTCGGTTGTTTCGACGATGAGCTGTTCGACGAAAAGCGTTTCGAAGCACACCTGGATCGCACTCCTGGTTTGGTTCTGGCGGCAGCCAAGTACTGGATACGCAAGCTGCAGGCGCGCTACATGGCAGGTGACTACAGTGTGGCATTGCACTGCGTGGCGCAGGCGAAGGCGCTCCTGTGGGGCGTAGCGTCCTTTACAGAAGAAGCCGAGTATCACTTCCACGCGGCGCTGACACTGACAGCCACCTTCGACTCTGTCTCCTCCGACGATCAGCTCAGCCGTCTGCGGGACCTGTCCGGCCATCATGTGCAATTGCAGGAATGGGCGCAGCAATGCTCGGAGTCCTTCACTTGCCGGTTGGCGTTGGTGGGGGCCGAAATCGCCCGCGTCGAGGGGCGGATGATTGAGGCTGAGCTTCTTTACGAAGAGGCCATCCGCCAGGCTCAGGACCATGGCTTTGTCCAGATCGAGGCGCTGGCAAACGAGCTGGCAGGACGTTTCTACGGCACACGCGGTCTGAACAAAGTTGCCCGTGTCTATCTGCAGGATGCGTGTTACGGCTACCGACGCTGGGGCGCTGACGGTAAGGTACGACAGTTGGAGGAGCGTCACCGCTATCTACGTACTGAAGAGCTTGTGCCTGGCCCAACCGCGACTATCGCCACGTCGGTTGAGCACCTCGACCTGGCTACGGTCCTTAAGGTGTCCCAGGCGGCCTCGGGGGAGATCGTCCTAGAGAAGCTGATCGACATGGTGATGCGCACGGCTATCGAGCAGGCTGGTGCCGAGCGCGGATTTTTGGTCTTGGCGGATGCGGGCGAACTGCGAATTGCCGCACAGGCTACCGTCGGCGAGGGTGCGATGCTGTTGTGCAACGAGCCGATTAGTTCGACTGTGCTGGCGGAGTCAGTGCTCTATCAGGTATTGCGTACCGGCGAGAGCTTGTGCCTGGAGGACGCCATGATTGACCCTGCCTTCACTGCCGATCCGTATATCTACCAGCATGGTGCTCGCTCAATTCTCTGTATGCCACTGGTGAACCAAGCCAAGCTCACCGGAGCGCTTTACTTGGAAAACAACCTCTCGGCCAATGTATTCAATCCGGGACGGATCGCCGTGTTACGGCTGCTGGTTTCGCAGGCAGCGATCTCGCTGGAAAACGCACGTCTTTATCGCGATGTAGCCGAGCGTGAAGCGAAGATCCGCCGGTTGGTAGACGCAAACATTATTGGCATCGTCGTCTGGAGTGCAGACGGCGAGATAATCGAGGCCAACGACGCGTTCCTGCGGATGGTCGGCTATGAGCGTGACGAGCTGATGTCCGGGCGCGTGCGTTGGCACGACATGACGCCGTCAGAGTGTCGTAGCGAGAGTGAAAAAGCGCTGGCTGTCGCCATACGTACCGGGCGTGCTAACCCATTTGAAAAAGAGTACATCCGCAAGGACGGTGGCCGGGTGCCGGTGATTGTTGGTCTGGCTGCTTTTGAGGCGAACTTACAGGAGGGAGTGGCCTTTGTGCTCGATCTCACTGAGCGCAAGCAGGCTGAGGAGCGAGTACGTGAGGGTGAGCGCCGTTATCGCGAAGTGCAGACGGAGCTGGCTCATGCCAACCGTGTGGCAACCATGGGGCAGTTGGCGGCGTCCATCGCCCATGAGGTAAACCAGCCGATCGCCGCCACCGTGACCAATGCTAATGCCGCCTTACGCTGGCTTAGAGCAGATCCCCCGGATTTTGGTGAAGTTAATCAGGTGCTGGGGCGCATTATCAAGGACGCCAACCGGGCTGCCGAGGTGCTAGGACGCATCCGCCAATTGATTCGGAAGACACCACCGCAGAAACAACCGGTAGACCTCGGAGCGGCTTTGCTCGAGATGGTCGAGTTCAGTCGAGGCGAGGCCGCCAAGTCCCGCACTGTGGTTCGGGTTGAGCTTGCAGAAGACTTGCCGGAAGTGGAGGGGGATCGGGTCGAGTTGCAGCAGGTGATGCTCAACCTGATCGTCAATGCTATCGAAGCTATGGAGGCTGTCCCTATCGGAGAACGCCAGTTGGTGGTTAGCACCGGGTACGAGGGGGGCGGTGTACGAGTGAGAGTGAGCGACACTGGGCCGGGGTTTGTCGATGGCAATAACGATCTTCTCTTCGCACCGTTCTATACCACCAAGGCCTCTGGCATGGGCATGGGCTTGTCGATCTGCCGCTCGATCGTCGACAGCCATGCTGGTCGGCTCTGGGCCAGCAGCAATCTGCCTCGTGGCGCGGTGATGCAGTTCTCCTTGCCTGCGCTTCTTACGACGAGTGCATGACGCCGCATTCAATAACCATCAGAGCTTGACCTTGACGCTAGCGTCAAGCCGTCAGAGTTGCATCTATCGGAGGTTGACATGCAAATCGGAGAGCTGGCTCTACGCGCTGGCGTCAGTACACGTGCGCTTCGCCACTACGAATCTCGGCAGCTGATCGAGTCGTCGCGACTAGACAATGGCTATCGCGATTACGCCACGTCCATGGTGCAACGCGTGCTTTGGATTCGAGAACTGCTTGAGTGTGGCTTCAGTACCCGACAGATCCACGGCCTGTTGCAGTACTTGGAGGAGGAAGAGGACAGTGAAGGATTCCTCGCCTGCCTGCAGCAGCATCTGGAAAAGTTGGCCGCTCTGGACGCGCTCCAAGTCCAACTGGCCGAACGCCGTAGCCGTCTGGCGGAAAAAATAGGGCGCTATCTGCCTCTGCAGAAGGACCTACTGCGCACTCCCGATTTGCGACTTTTCGAACGAGTTCATTCGCAAGTCACGTTGGAGAAATGATGGGAAAGTTGAAAGATAAGGTCGCATTGGTCACGGGGGGCAACAGCGGCATCGGACTGGCTACCGCGCAACGATTCGTTCTGGAAGGTGCCGAGGTGGTCATCACCGGGCGCCGCTCGGAAGTTGTACAGGAGGCGGTCAGCATCATCGGTGAAAATGCCCTTGGCATTTGCGCGGACGCCAGTCGAGCTGAAGACCTGGACGCACTGTATCGACAGGTTGGCGAGCGCTTCGGACGTCTGGATGTGCTGGTCGCCAATGCTGGAATCATTCGTCCGGCATTGGGTGCCCAAGTCGATGAAGGTCAATTCGACGAACAGTTCGATATCAACGTCAAGGGCGCTTTCTACACCATTCAGAAAGCGCTGCCACTGCTGCGTGATGGAGGCTCAATCGTACTGGTCTCGTCCATTGCACACCTGAAAGCACTGGACGCTCACATAGTGTATGCCGCTACCAAGGCTGCGGTGCGTTCGTTCGCGCGTAGCTGGGCTGCAGAGCTCAAGGGGAGGAACATTCGGGTCAACTGCTTGAGTCCCGGCCCGGTACATACGCCGATTATCGGCAAGATGGGAATCGCAGAGACGCAGTTTGATGAGTTCGAAAAGCAGGTCTCGAGCCTGATCCCGCTCGGCCGTCTTGGACACCCTGAAGAGGTCGCAAATGCAGTGCTGTTCTTAGCTTCGGAAGATAGCAGCTTCATCACCGGCGTTGACCTGTGTGTCGATGGCGGTCTGTCGCAGCTCTGAATGAGAAACGGCCCAGAGCATCAAGCCCTGGGCCTTTGACGCGTATAGGCTTCAGCCCTGGATGAAGGCCAGCAGGTCCGCATTAATGGTCTCGGCGTGAGTGGTGCACATGCCGTGGGGCAGGCCTGGGTAGGTCTTGAGAGTGCCATGTCGAAGTAGCTTGATGGAGAGACGCGCAGAGTTTTCGATGGGAACGATCTGGTCGTCTTCACCATGCAGTACGAGGGTCGGTACGGCGATCTGCTTCAGATCTTCTGTGAAGTCGGTTTCCGAGAATGCCTTGATGCAGTCGTAGTGAGCTTTAGCCCCTCCACTCATACCTTGGCGCCACCAGTTGCTAATCACCGCTTCAGAGACGTTGGCGCCCGGGCGGTTAAAGCCATAGAAGGGACCTGCCGCCACCTCTCGGTAGAAGTTTGCGCGATTGGCAGCGAGCGCTTCGCGGAAGCCATCGAACACCTTCAGCGGTAGACCGCCGGGGTTTTTGTCGGTGCGCAGCATGATCGGTGGCACGGCGCCGACCAGCACAGCTTTGGCGACCCGACCGGCGCCATGGCGGGCGACGTAGCGGGCAACCTCGCCTCCGCCGGTAGAATGTCCAATGTGCACGGCATTTTTCAGATCCAGATGTGCGGCCAACTCCGCCAGGTCGGCGGCGTAGGTGTCCATATCGTTGCCTTTCGCCGTCTGGGACGAGCGTCCGTGACCGCGGCGATCATGGGCAATTACGCGGTAGCCTTTGCTTAAAAAGAACAGCATCTGATTGTCCCAGTCATCCCCTGAGAGTGGCCAGCCGTGGTGAAAAACGATTGGTTGGCCGTTGCCCCAGTCTTTGTAGAACAGCTGTGTTCCATCGCGCAGGGTGAGGTAGCCCGAACCCTGATTTTTGCGAGGGTCTGTTGTCGGGGCGACTTGGGCGTTGCCCGGCTGACCCGCTAATACGGGAACAGCCATGGCCAGCGTGGCAGCCGCTACGCTAGCGCTCGTCAAGGCGCGGCGTGTGGTTCCTTTGGTCTCTTCAGTCATGGTGAAAGCTCTCGTCAGAGTGCCGCTCGTACGGCGAATTGGGGCCGGCCGTATCACGCCCTCAAATTGACGCCTTGATCGTTTTGAAGGCTGGAGTGCCGGTAGACAAACCCTATTCGCCGGGCGGGGACCTCCACCATCGTCCATGGGTATCGAAGCGCCATACTTAGGTTTCGTGTGGGTGTGCAAGAGCTGGAGCGCATAGACGTTAGATAAGCTAACCCAACCCAGTTTGTAGTTAGATCGGAACAGACCACAGTGCGGAAACGCTTCCAGTCAACACCGCCATATTGGCTGTCCTGATCGGAATGCACGATTACCCGTCCCTTAGGCTTGCTACGCCAAGGCGTCATTAGCAGTGCAACTGAAGCCATCTCGCGGGCTAGTGCTGGCTGAATTGACCAAGTGTGCGTTCCGCCGATCATTTTTATTACCGCATTACCCAACGTTGTTAACGTGCAACAGCTGCTTGCAACAGGTGCCCTGGCATTCCTGAGCAAGCCTTTCGAGGTGCTGACCATCATTTACTGGATCGAAAAAGCTGTGAGTATCTGGTGCGGATAAACCAAAGTATGAGAGCCACACACCTTGATGTTAGCCGGGCGCCCCTAGGTAGAGGTGTCTAAGGCTCTGGCGCTTTTCTATCTTAGGGGCACATTCAGCCCAATGGGTCTGTCCACTCAGGGGGATAGACCAGAGCCTGTCTTATTGTCGGCCGAATTCATTAGAGCCGATCCGTTGACTAGAAGGGGAGCACCATGTCGAACCCAAGTAAATGTCCATTCAATCACGTTGCTGGTGGTGGCACGACCAACAAAGATTGGTGGCCGAACCAGTTGCGTGTGGACCTGCTCAATCAGCATTCCGACCGATCCAATCCCCTGGGCGAGAAGTTCAACTACGCCGAAGCATTCAAGAAGCTCGATTACAGGGCGCTGAAGGCCGATCTGGTCAAGCTGATGACCGACAGCCAGGATTGGTGGCCCGCCGACTTCGGCCACTATGGTCCGCAGTTCATTCGTATGGCCTGGCACTCGGCTGGTACCTATCGCACCACGGATGGTCGCGGCGGCGGCGGTCGCGGACAGCAGCGCTTCGCGCCGCTGAATTCCTGGCCGGACAACGTCAATATCGACAAGTCGCGCCGCTTGCTGTGGCCGATCAAGCAGAAGTACGGTCAGTCGATTTCCTGGGCTGACCTTTACATCCTGGCTGGCAACGTCGCGCTTGAGTCCATGGGGTTCCGTACCTTCGGTTTCGCTGGTGGCCGTGAGGATGTGTGGGAACCGGATCAGGACGTCAACTGGGGCGCCGAAGTTGCCTGGCTTGGTGTAGATCCCATGCGGGTCAACGATGAGCGTGAGCTTACGGCGCCTTTCGGCGCGACCCACATGGGGCTGATCTATGTGAATCCAGAAGGTCCCAACGCCAGCGGAGATTATCTGGAGGCCGCCAAGGATATCCGCGCGACCTTCTACCGCATGGCCATGGATGACGAAGAGATCGTCGCCTTGATCGCTGGCGGCCATACCTTTGGTAAGTGTCACGGCGCTGCCCCTGAGTCGCACAAAGGCCCGGAGCCGGAAGGCTCGCCAATCGAAGCCCAGGGGCTGGGCTGGACCAGCAACTTCGGCAGCGGTTTCGGCAAGGATACTGTCTCCAGCGGCCTTGAAGTAACTTGGACGAAAACCCCGGCGCTGTGGAGCAACAACTTCTTCGAAAACCTGTTCAAGTTCGAATGGGAATTGACCCAGTCGCCGGCTGGTGCCAAGCAGTGGGTGGCCAAGGACGCGCCGGAGATTATTCCTGATGCGCATGTAGCCGGTAAGTTTCACAAACCGACCATGCTGACCACCGACCTCAGTCTGCGTTTCGACCCGGAGTTCGGCAAGATTTCCAAGCGCTTCTACGAAGATCCACAGGCGTTCGCTGATGCCTTTGCCCGCGCCTGGTACAAGCTGACCCACCGCGACATGGGGCCGAAAGCGCGTTACCTTGGCCCGGAAGTGCCGAAAGAAGACCTGATCTGGCAAGACCCGCTTCCTGCCGCCACCCACAACCCGACTGCTGCCGATATCGCCGATCTGAAGGCGAAGATCGCAGCCTCCGGTCTGTCGGTGGGTGATCTGGTGTCTGCGGCCTGGGCGTCTGCCTCGACCTTTCGCGGCGGTGACAAGCGCGGCGGTGCCAATGGTGCGCGCCTCGCTCTGGCTCCGCAGAAGGATTGGGCGGTCAACCAACGGGCGCTAAAGATGCTGCCGAAACTGGTGGAAATCCAGCAGGCATCCGGTAAAGCATCCCTTGCCGATGTCATCGTGCTGGCTGGCAATGTCGGTGTCGAGCTGGCGGCCAAGGCTGCGGGTGTCACGGTGGACGTACCGTTCGCAGCGGGCCGTGTCGATGCGCGTCAGGATCAGACGGATGTTGAATCCTTCGATGTGCTGGAGCCGGTAGCCGATGGCTTCCGTAACTACAACAAGGGTAATCTTGGGGTGCCGACCGAGTCGATGCTGATCGACAAGGCGCAGATGCTGACCCTTACTGCGCCGGAACTAACCGCGCTGGTCGGCGGCCTGCGCGTACTGGGCGCCAACCACGACGGTAGCCAGCGTGGCGTGTTCACCGACAAGGTCGGCGTGCTGTCCAACGACTTCTTCGTCAACCTGCTGGACATGGGCACCGTATGGAAGGCTACCGATGACAGCAACGAGGTTTTCGAAGGTCGTACCCGCAAGGACGCGCAGGTGAAGTACACCGCTACTCGTAATGATCTGGTGTTCGGCTCCAATTCGATACTGCGTGCTTATGCCGAGGTCTACGCCAGCTCCGACGGTAAGGAGAAGCTGGTGAAGGACTTCGTCGCCGCTTGGACCAAGGTGATGAACCTGGATCGTTTCGACCTGACCTAAGCCTGAGTGGCGCCTGTGCGTAGGCTGAGAGCTTTCGCCGCATCTAATACTTGCTCGATCTGGCCGCGAACTTCGTCAGCAGTACGAGTCTTGGTGGACCAGATTGGGCGTAGCACGTTAACCACGTGCTCAGTTTGGATCGCATCCGCCGAAAGCGCCCCTATGATGGGGAATGCATAGAGCTCCAGTTTTCTCATCCAGCCTTTGCGCCATTTCTCGGACCAACTGCCGCCATGTGCTTGCAGATGATCACGTGCGAGATCTTCGAACGTCTTGCGCCGTGCCGCAGTTTGCCGCTCGGCTTCGCGCTTGGCTTCTCTTTCGGCATCGCGGGTGGCAAGTGGATCTGCTCCGCTTGCCAGTATCTTGCGTTGCTCGGCGGCAAGTTGACGAGCTGCACTAAGAGGAATGGTGGGGAAAGGGCCCAGCCCCATCTCTCGGCTTCGGCCGTCCAGCTTGTAGCGGAAAATCCAACTGGATGCCCCGCTTTTCGACACCTGGAAGTAAAGCCCGTCACCGTCGTTAGTTTTTCCTGGCATTGCCGCTTTGGCCAGGGACTCGGCTGTCTTGCTGGTTAGTTTTCCCATTCTGTTTTTCCTCCTGACCCACACCCCATGACCCACACTTTGACCCACACTTTGGGCGAGGATTTTGTAGATGCTTATCGGACGCTATGGGACAGATGGTATGCTGGAGGCCGCGTAAATACTAGGCTGTAGGATGTTGTTGGATTTATTCGGAAAATTAAAAAGCCGGCTTGTGGCCGGCTTCTCGGGGACGGTCTTGGCTAATTTTTGGTAAGCCGCAACCGCCTTAATCGGTATGGCCATCGAGGCCTGGAAAGATGGCGGACGGCTGTGTGAGGCGTCGCCAGGCCCTCTGGAGCGCGGCCTTTGGCCGGTCGGGGCAAAATGTGCCGCGTAGCATACTAGGGCTGGTGCAGGTTGCCCAGCAAAAAATGGCGTAAGGTGTTTCAGACAGGGCGCTGCTGGCTGAAGCACGACCAGTGGAACACCCAGCCGAGGATCACCATACCCTGTGCCTGACGTTGGGACGGTGTGTAGCGCTCCAGCGTGTGATTGTGCAGGTACAGGGTGTCGTGGTGGCCGAGGCTCAGGCGGTGGACCCGCAGTTTGCCGTTGTGCAGCAGGGCATAGGTTTCGCCATCGATGACCTGGGTCAGGCTGCGGTCGATGGCCAGGATGGCGTCCGAGGGGATGACGGGAGCCATGCTCGCGGAGGGTATGGCCAGGCCGATGACATTCTTGCGGGCGATGCCCAGGGCCTTGAGCGTCTGCGCAGGCAGGCGCAGGTGGCGTTTGCCCAGCGGTTCGAGGCGGCCGTCGCGCAGGGCATGCAGCGGGATGCGCAGTTGGCGCCCTTCCCGGAGGGACGAGAGAGGTGGGGCGTCGACCGGCGCCGGGCAGCGCAGTGGCTGGCGCAGGAGGGGGCTGGGGTGCTTGGCGCCTTCGCCGCTGCGCAGCCAGCGGCGCTGCACGCAGAACAGGTCGGCGATCTCTTCGAGGCGCGCCAGCGGTACCCCGCGCTTGAACCAATTGTTGACGTGCTGGGGCGTGACGCCACGCTGGGCGGCGAAATCGGAAGGGGTCAGGCCGCATTCCTGGAGCAGGGCCTTGAGACGGTCACCGGAGGTATTCATGGAGCCGAGTCTAGCGAGCGGCTGCCGGCGGGGAAATGAACCCGTGGTTGAGGCGTTACGTACGAAAACGGGGTGATTGTAGGAGTGCGCCTAGGACTGCGTAGGAGTTTTTACTGCTCACGCCGAAAACCCAAGGCCCACAAAAAAGCCCTGCCGAGGCAGGGCCTTGCGAGCCGGCGGTCAGCCCTTGTAGGCAGCGACCGACTTGGTGATCTCGGCGCGGGCGGCATCGGCGCCTTCCCAGCCCTTGACCTTGACCCACTTGCCTTTCTCGAGATCCTTGTAGTTCTCGAAGAAGTGCTTGATCTGCTCCAGCAGCAGGGCGGGCAGGTCGGTGTATTCCTTGACGTCGACGTACAGCTGGCTCAGCTTGTCGTGCGGAACGGCCAGGACCTTGGCGTCGCCACCGCTTTCGTCGTCCATGTGCAGGACGCCGACCGGGCGGGCGCGGATGACCGAACCCGGGGCGACCGGGTAGGGGGTCACGACCAGCACGTCCAGCGGGTCGCCGTCGTCAGCCAGGGTGTTGGGGATGTAGCCATAGTTGGCCGGGTAGAACATCGGGGTGGCCATGAAGCGGTCGACGAACAGGGCGTCGCTGTCCTTGTCGATCTCGTACTTGATCGGCGCGTGGTTGGCCGGGATCTCGATGGCGACGTAGATGTCGTTCGGCAGGTCTTTGCCAGCCGGAATCTTGCTGTAGCTCATTGGGCAGTGCCCCCATGTTTGACCAAAAAAGTGGCGGCGATTATAGGCACATTCCGACAGGGCATGCCACGCCCGGCCGGATGTGCGGGGGCCTCAGGCGTGGGTTTCGCGGTAGTCCGGGTGTTCGGCCTGCAGCCTGGCCAGGCGCGCGAGCGGATCCTGGCGGTAGAACAGCGACAGTTGTCCGTACACCTGGGGGTAGGCCTGGTGCAGCAGGTCGGGCGCGCTGAAGAAGTACTCGCTGGTGACGGCGAAGAATTCCGCGGGGTTTTCCGCCGCGTAGGGGTCGATGGCCGTCTCGGCGTCCGGGTTGGCATCCAGCTGGCGGTTGAGGTCGTCGTAGGCCTGCTGCATGGCCGTGGCCCAGTCTGCCACGCGCATGCTGCCGTGCAGGGGCGGCAGGCCGTTGGCGTCGCCGTTGAGCATGTCGAGCTTGTGCGCCAACTCGTGGATCACCAGGTTGTAGGCCTCCCAGCCGCCGCTGGCCAGCACCCCGGGCCAGGCCAGGATCACCGGCCCCTGCTGCCAGGCCTCGCCGCTGTGCTCGGCGTCCCAGGTATGCTCGACGCCGCTGCTGTCGCGGTGGCGCTGGGGGCTCTTGAAGTCATCGGGGTAGAGGATGATCTCGTGGAAGCCCTGGTACCAGTCCAGGTCCCCCAGGTGCAGCAGCGGCAACTGGGCCTGGGCGGCGAGGAACAGGCGCTGCTCGTCGTCCAGCTCCACGCCTGGCAGGGTGGTCAGGTGCTTGTCGTGCAGGAACAGGACGCAGGCCTCGCGCAGCCAGCGGTCTTCCTCGTCGCTGAGGCCGTCGAGCAGCGGCAGGCGTTCATGGACCACTTGCCACAGCTGCGGGTCGACCGGGTAACGGGCCAGGGTGCGTCGGCGGCGCCAGGCGCGAAGCGACCACATGGCGTGGATCAGTGGGCCTTGGCCGTGCGGCCCAGGCGCCCGCGCAGCAGGCCCAGGACCATCGGTACCAGCGACAGGAAGATGATGCCCAGGACCATCAGCGACAGGTGCTGCTTGATGAACGGTACGTTGCCGAAGAAGTAGCCCAGGGTCACCAGGCCCCCGACCCAGAGCAGCGAACCGGTCACGCTGAAGGCCAAAAAGCGTGGGTAGTGCATGTGGGCGATGCCGGCGACGAAGGGGGCGAAGGTGCGCAGGATCGGCAGGAAGCGTGCCATGGTCACGGTCTTGCCGCCGTGGCGTGCGTAGAAGTCGTGGGTGCGCTGCAGGTAGTCGCGGCGGAAGATCTTCGAGTTCGGGTCGCGGAACAGGCGCTCCCCAGCCGTGCGGCCGATCACGTAGTTGGTGCTGTCGCCCATGATCGCCGCCGCCATCAGCAGGCCAGAGAGCAGTACCGGGTCCATGCCGCCGCCAGCGGCCACGGCGCCAGCGATGAACAGCAGCGAATCACCCGGCAGGAAGGGCATCACCACCAGGCCGGTCTCGCAGAAGATCACCGTGAAGAGGATGGCGTAGATCCAGGGACCATAGTTGGTGACCAGCAGATCGAGATAGGCATCGAGATGCAGGATGAGGTCCAGCGGGTTGAATTCCATGTACAGCACCTGTGTTCTTGACCCGCAGCTACGGGCGCGCGATGACGGACAATGCCAAGGGCGTAGGTTTGTTTACCGGCGGGAGGTAAATTTTCACACATGACAGGAAGGGCATTATACGGCGATGCCAGGAATGTGCCCGGAGAGTTTGTAGCGGCGGATTACGGGGTTCAATGTCAGTCAGGCCCACTGGGGCTGCCTTGCAGCCCATCGCTGGCAAGCCAGCTCCCGCAGGGTTCGAGTCGATCACGCATGATGCGATTTGCAGGGCCGTGTGGGAGCGGCTTGCCGGCGATGGGGCGCGATGTGGCCCCAACTGCCCGTACCGCCTCAATCCTGGTTGATCGGCAGCACGTAGTTCTCGAACTCGGTGTCCTTGTGAAACCCCATCGACTCGTAGGTCTTCTTCGCCACCTCGTTGTCGCTGCTGGTGGACACGCGCATGCGCACGGCATTGGTTTCCTTGGCCATCTTCTTGGCTTCGCGCATCAGGTGGTCGGCGACCAGCATGCGGCGGGAGTCTTCGGCCACGTAGATGTCGTTGAGGATCCACACACGCTTGAGCGACAGCGACGAGAAGCTCGGGTAGAGCTGGCAGAACCCCAGCAGGCGGCCCTCTTCGTCATCCGGCAGGGCCAGGTAGATCACCGACTCACCACGCTTGAGGCGCTTTTCCAGGAAACTGCGCGAGCTGTCGGGGTAGGGCAGTTGCCCGTAGAACTCGCGATATTTCACGAACAACGGGGTCAGCAGGTCGAGGTGTTCCAGGGTTGCCTTGATGATGCGCATGTGCGGCCCTCAGAGTCCATGTGGGGAAACAGCGGATTGCCAGCCGCTTCAGATGCTGCCCAAAGCAGCCGGGAAGCGCAATCCGCCCGGCGTGACATGTTTTTTACTCTTCTCCAAGCAGGAAGTTGCCGCTTTTACCTGTGGCGCTTTCAGTCTCGAGGCTGTGCACCTCGGCCTCGTCCTTCAGGTTCACCCCCGACAACTGCCGGCGGCAGGCCTCGCGCATCAGGTACAGCAGGCGGTGGGCGGCCATGCCGTAGCTCAGCCCCTCCAGGCGTACATTGGAAATGCAGTTGCGATAGGCGTCGGTCAGGCCGACCTTGGGCGCGTAGGTGAAATACAGCCCCAGGCTGTCGGGCGAGCTCAGGCCGGGGCGTTCGCCGATCAGCATCACCGTCATGCGTGCGCCGAGCAACTCGCCGACTTCATCGCCCACCGCCACGCGGCCCTGTTCCACCAGCACCACCGGGGCGCTGGTCCAGCCGTCGGCGGCGGCCTGCTCCTCGAAGCGGGCGAGGAAGGGCAGGGTATGGCGATGCACGGCCAGGGCCGAGAGGCCGTCGGCGACCACGATCGCCAGGTCGACCCCACCGGGGTGGGCCTGGGCATGCTCGCGCAGGCGCTGGGCCGAGTCTTCGTTCAGGCGCCGGCCCAGGTCGGGGCGCTGCAGGTACTGGTGACGGTCGCTGGCGGCGCTGTGCAGCAGCAGGCTGTCGCGACCCCGGTCGGCGAGCTGGCTGCGCAGGCCAGCATGGTCGAAGGGCAGGTGCACGGCATCGCGGGCCTGGGCATGGGCGAACTGGAAGTCCAGCTGGGCGCCAGTCGGCAGGCTGATACCGGTACGGCCCAGGGCGATGCGCGCCGGGGTCAGGTTGCGCAGGGCCAGCCAGGGGTTGTCATGGGCGGGTGTGCGTGGGTCCATGGTCACTCCCTATGCAAGCTGTGCCAGGGCCTGGCGGAACGCCGGCGGCAGGTTGTCGCCAAAGCGTATCCGGCCATCGGCCTGGGTGAAGATGCCGGTACGTTCCAGCCAGGCCTCGAACTCCGGGCCAGGCTTAAGGCCCAGGGTCTGGCGCGCGTAGAGCGCGTCGTGGAACGAGGTGGTCTGGTAGTTGAGCATGATGTCGTCGGAGCCGGGGATGCCCATGATGAAGTTGATCCCGGCCACGCCCAGCAGGGTCAGCAGGGTATCCATGTCGTCCTGGTCGGCTTCGGCATGGTTGGTGTAGCAGATGTCGCAGCCCATGGGGACGCCGAGCAGCTTGCCGCAGAAGTGATCCTCCAGGCCCGCGCGGATGATCTGCTTGCCGTTGTACAGGTATTCCGGGCCGATGAAGCCGACCACGGTGTTGACCAGGAACGGTTTGAAGTGCCGGGCCACGGCGTAGGCGCGGGTTTCGCAGGTCTGCTGGTCGACGCCGTGGTGGGCGTTGGCCGACAGGGCGCTGCCCTGGCCGGTCTCGAAGTACATCAGGTTCTGCCCCACGGTACCGCGCTTGAGAGACAGCCCGGCCTCGTAGCCTTCCTGGAGCACGTTGAGGTTGATGCCGAAGCCCGCGTTGGCGGCCTCGGTGCCGGCGATGGACTGGAACACCAGGTCCAGCGGCACACCCCGGTTGATCGCCTCGATCGAGGTGGTGACGTGGGTCAGTACGCAGGCCTGGGTGGGGATCTGGTAGCGCTGGATGATGGCGTCGAGCATCTCCAGCAGGGCGCAGATCGAGGCGATGCTGTCGGTGGCCGGGTTGATGCCGATCATGGCATCGCCGTTGCCGTACAGCAGGCCGTCGAGGATGCTGGCGGCGATACCGGCGGGCTCGTCGGTCGGGTGGTTGGGCTGCAGGCGGGTCGACAGCCGCCCACGCAGGCCCATGGTGCCGCGAAAGCGCGTGACCACACGGATCTTCTGCGCCACCAGGACCAGGTCCTGGACGCGCATGATCTTCGACACCGCGGCGGCCATCTCTGGCGTCAGGCCTGGGGCCAGGGCGCGCAGGCTGTCCTCGTCGGCCGCCTCGCTCAGCAGCCAGTCGCGCAGCCCACCGACCGTCAGTTGGCTGACCGGGGCGAAGGCCTCGGCGTCGTGGCTGTCGATGATCAGCCGGGTGACTTCATCGTCTTCGTAGGGGATCAGCGCCTCGTTGAGGAAGTGCTTGAGCGGGATGTCGGCCAGTGCCATCTGCGCGGCGACCCGCTCGCCGTCGTTGCTGGCCGCGACACCGGCCAGGTAGTCGCCCGAGCGTGCCGGGCTGGCCTTGGCCATGACTTCCTTGAGGCTGTCGAAGCGGTAGACCTGGTTGCCCACCGTGTGTACGAAACTTGCCATACAGAATCTCCAGGGCGCCGCGGGGCTGGCCCGCGGCGTAAGACGGCGATCAGTGCAGGGCCTCTTCGGCTTTCTGGATCGCGGCGAATTCCTCTTCCGGTGTCCCGGCCACCAGGTGGTGGCGGCTGTAGAAGGCGAAGTAGGCAATTAATACTCCATAGATCACCGCGGCGCCAATCACCACCCGAGGGTCGACCAGGAAGCCCGCGACCACCGCCAGGCAGGCCAGCACCAGGGCCAGGCCCGAGGTGAAGATGCCGCCTGGGGTGCGGTACGGACGCTCCATCCGGGGGCGACGGATGCGCAGGGTGATGTGCGCGGCCATCATCAGCACGTAGGACAGCGTGGCACCGAACACCGCCACCAGGATCAGCAGGTCGCCCTGGCCGGTCAGGGACAGGCAAAAACCGATGATCCCCGGGATGACGAGGGCCAGCACTGGCGCCTTGCTCTTGTTGGTCTCCGAGAGTTTGCGCGGCAGGTAGCCTGCGCGGGAAAGGGCGAAGATCTGCCGCGAATAGGCGTAGATGATCGAGAAAAAACTAGCGATCAGGCCAGCCAGGCCGACCAGGTTGACGAAGCCGCCCATCCAGGTGGAACCACCGTAGGCCTTGGCCAGCGCCTCGACCAGCGGGTTGCCGGAGGCTTTCAGGGCCTCGGAACCGGCACCGCCAGGCCCGACCACCAGGATCAGCAGGGCGAAGGCCAGCAGCACCAGCATGGCGCCGATCAGGCCGCGTGGCAGGTCGCGCCGTGGGTTCTTGGTTTCCTCGGCGGCCAGTGGCACGCCTTCGACGGCGAGGAAGAACCAGATCGCGTAGGGGATCGCCGCCCAGATGCCGACATAGCCGAAGGGCAGGAAGGCGCTGGCGCCAGCGGCGTCGGTCTGGGCGATGTCGAACAGGTTGGCTGCATCGAAATGGGGCACCATGCCCACCAGGAACACGGCCAGGGCGATCGCGGCGACGGCGGTGATGATGAACATCAGCTTGAGCGCTTCACCGACACCGAAGATATGGATGCCGATGAAGACGATATAGAACGCCAGGTAGACCATCCAGCCGCCGATGCCGAACAGCGACTGGCAGTAGGCGCCGATGAACGTGGCGATGGCGGCCGGGGCGATGGCGTACTCGATGAGGATCGCGGTACCGGTCAAAAAGCCGCCCCAGGGCCCGAAGGCGCTGCGGGCGAAACCGTAGCCGCCGCCGGCGGTGGGGATCATCGACGACAGTTCGGCCAGGGAAAAGCACATGCACAGGTACATGGTGGCCATCAGCAAGGTGGCGAGGAACATGCCGCCCCAGCCGCCCTGGGCCAGGCCGAAGTTCCAGCCGGCATAGTCGCCGGAAATCACGTAGGCCACGCCCAGGCCCACCAGCAGGATCCAGCCCGCCGCGCCTTTTTTCAGCTGGCGGTGCTGGAAATAGTCCGCATCGACTTTTTCGAAATCGACGGAAGCGCTCACCGGCGTGCCGGTGGCGGAATGATCGCTTGGCATAGTGTTCACCTGTTGTTTTTCTTGATGGCCGGAGGGACTTCCAGCCCATGGTGATTGGTCGTGCAGGAAGCGGGCCATTCAGCTGCGAACTGCGAGCCGCAAGCTTCAAGCTACAAGCTTCAAGAAAAAGCAGGCCTGTGCACGGTCCGCTTTTTCTTGTCGCTTGCAGCTCGAGGCTGTTCGTTAGAAGAAGCCCAGCGGGTTGATGTCGTAGCTCACCAGCAGGTTCTTGGTCTGCTGGTAATGGTCGAGCATCATCTTGTGGGTTTCGCGGCCGACACCGGACTTCTTGTAGCCCCCGAACGCGGCATGCGCCGGGTACAGGTGGTAGCAGTTGGTCCATACGCGACCAGCCTTGATGCCACGGCCCATGCGGTAGGCGCGGTTGATGTCGCGGGTCCAGACGCCGGCGCCAAGGCCGAACTCGGTGTCGTTGGCGATCGCCAGGGCCTCGGCTTCATCCTTGAAGGTGGTGACACTGACCACCGGGCCGAAGATCTCTTCCTGGAACACGCGCATGCGGTTGTTGCCCTTGAGCAGGGTCGGCTGGATGTAGTAGCCGGTGGCCAGGCTGCCTTCGAGTTTTTCCACCTTGCCGCCGGTCAGCAACTCGGCGCCTTCCTTCTCGGCGATCTCCAGGTAGGAGAGGATCTTCTCGAACTGCTGCTGGGACGCCTGGGCACCTACCATGGTCTCGGTGTCCAGCGGGTCGCCACGCTTGATCTGCTGGACCTTCTTCATCACCGCTTCCATGAACTGCGGGTATATCGACTCCTGCACCAGCGCTCGCGACGGGCAGGTGCACACCTCGCCCTGGTTGAAGAAGGCCAGCACCATGCCCTCGGCGGCCTTCTCGATGAAGCTCGGCTCGGCCTGCATGATGTCTTCGAAGTAGATGTTCGGCGACTTGCCGCCCAGCTCCACGGTGGACGGGATGATGTTCTCGGCGGCGCACTTCATGATGTGCGAGCCGACCGGGGTGGAGCCGGTGAAGGCGATCTTGGCGATGCGCTTGCTGGTGGCCAGGGCTTCACCGGCCTCGCGGCCATAGCCTTGCACCACGTTGAGCACGCCCTTGGGCAGCAGGTCGCCGATCAGCTCGAGCAGCACGGTAATGCCCAGTGGGGTCTGTTCGGCCGGCTTGAGCACCACGCAGTTGCCCGCGGCCAGGGCCGGCGCCAGCTTCCAGGCGGCCATCAGCAGTGGGAAGTTCCACGGGATGATCTGCCCGACCACGCCCAGTGGTTCGTGGATGTGATAGGCCACGGTGCTTTCGTTGATCTCGGCGGCGCCGCCTTCCTGGGCGCGGATGCAGCCGGCGAAGTAGCGGAAATGATCGACCGCCAGGGGGATGTCGGCGTTGAGGGTCTCGCGAATCGGCTTGCCGTTGTCCCAGGTCTCGGTGATGGCCAGGACTTCCAGGTTCTGCTCGATGCGGTCGGCGATCCTCAGCAGGACGTTCGAGCGTTCTTGCACCGAGGTGCGGCCCCAGGCGTCGGCGGCGGCATGGGCGGCGTCCAGCGCCTTGTCGATGTCCTCGGCGGTGGAGCGGGGGAATTCGGCGATCGGCTGGCCGTTCACCGGCGAGGTGTTGGTGAAGTACTCACCCTTGACCGGAGGAACGAACTCACCACCGATGTAGTTACCGTAGCGGCTCTTGAAGGAAATCTTCGCGCCTTCGGTACCGGGATGTGCGTAACGCATGGTGTGTCTCCTGGCTATTGTGTTTGTGATGGAGTTGAAAAGCGTAGAGCAAAGGTCGGGCCAGCGCTCAGAGCCCTCTTATAATCAATGAGTTATGCGAAATTGGTGATGAGACTGACAGACCGTTGTGCCTACCCTGGTACGCTCGCCGTGACACTTTGTACCGTTTCCGACACAGCGCATGACTCAGCGGTCAGTGCGCCATTGCAAAGCCTTCCCAGGTAGAGGATGCTGGCAGGACGCTCTATCTGCGGAGAACAACAACTAATGCAGAGCAACTCTTTCAGCCGCCATGCCCACCAGGTGCTCACGGTCGCCCGCGGCCAGGCCAGCGGGCCGGGCAGCGACCCATCGATCGCCCGCTCCTGGCTGCGCTGCCTGGAGGACTATCACCTCGACCCAGCCTTGGCCCAGGCCCCCGTGGTGCTGGAACACGGCCGCCTGCTGGAGAGCCGCGAGCGCCTGCGCCAGGTGCTGCAGATCGCCGACAGCGAGATGAACAGCCTGCACCAGCAGCTTTCCGGCTCTGGCCATGCGGTACTGCTGACCGATGCCCGCGGGGTGATCCTCAACTGTGTCACCGCGCCCACCGAGCGGCGCATCTTCGAGCGTGCCGGGCTGTGGCTGGGCGCCGATTGGAGCGAGGCCCGCGAGGGCACCAATGGCATCGGCACCTGCCTGGTCGAGCGCCAGGCCCTGACCATCCACCAGGACGAGCATTTTCGCGGCCGCCACACCGGCCTGACCTGCTCGGCGAGCCCGGTGTTCGACCCCCACGGCGAGTTGCTGGCGGTGCTCGATGTTTCCTCGGCGCGGCCAGACGTGTCGCGCCAGAGCCAGTTCCATACCATGGCCCTGGTCAACCTCTCGGCGAAGATGATCGAAGGCTGCTATTTCCTGCGCCATTTCGAACACCAGTGGCTGTTGCGCTTTCACCTGCAGGCCGAATCGGTCGGGTTGTTCAGCGAGGGTTTGCTGGCGTTCGACGGCGACGGGCGGATCTGCGCGGTCAACCAGGGCGCCCTGAACCTGCTGGGCACCATCCGTGGCGGTGTGCTGGGCAAGCCGGTGGACATGTTCTTCGCCTGCAGCCACGACGAACTGTTCAGCCGTGCCACGCCCCAGGGCTGCGCGGCCTGGCCATTGCACACCCGCGATGGCCGGCGGGTATTCGCCAGCCTGCGCGGCCAGGCGCACACGCCGGCGTGGTCGGTACCGCCTGCCGCGCCGTTGGCCAAGGCTGTGCCGCAGCCCGCCCTGTGCTTGCTCGACCCGGCCCTGCAGAACGATTTCCGCCGTGCCGTGCGGGTCTTCGAGCGAGACGTGCCGCTGCTGCTGCGTGGCGAGACCGGCTGTGGCAAGGAGGCGTTCGCCCAGGCGGTGCACCAGGCCAGTGATCGCCGGGACAAGGCCTTCGTGGCGATCAACTGTGCCTCGATCCCCGAGAGCCTGATCGAGAGCGAGCTGTTCGGCTATCGCGGCGGCAGTTTCACCGGGGCACGCAAGGAGGGCATGCGCGGCAAGCTGCTCCAGGCCGATGGCGGCACGCTGCTGCTGGACGAGATCGGCGACATGCCCCTGGCCTTGCAGACCCGCCTGCTGCGGGTGCTGGAGGAGCGCCGGGTGGTGCCCATCGGCGGTGAGCCGCAAGCGGTGGATGTACGGATCATCAGTGCCACCCACCGCGACCTGCTGGAGCGGGTGGAGCAGGGGAGTTTCCGCGAAGACCTGTATTACCGCCTCAATGGCCTGGAGGTGGCGCTCCCGGCCTTGCGCGAGCGCAGCGACAAGGCGCAGTTGCTGGACTTTCTCCTGGCGCAGGAGGCAGACGGGCTGCCTATCGGGATCGCGCCGGCCGCGCGCCAGGCCCTGCTGGACTTCGCCTGGCCGGGGAACGTGCGACAGATGCGCAATGTGCTGCGCACCCTGGTGGCGTTGTGCGAAGACCATCGCATCGAGCATGCCGACCTGCCGCCGATCGTGAAACACGGCGCCACGCCCGTGGCAGCGGGCTTGCCCGCGAACGAGGGCGAGCCCCTTGTCATGGCTGGCCAGCCCCACGGTGGCCCAGTAACCCTCGAGGACGTCGAGCGGGACGCGCTGCTGGCCGTGCTCGAGGCAAAACGCTGGCACATGACCCACGTCGCCGAACACCTGGGCATCAGCCGCAATACCTTGTATCGGAAACTGCGCAAGCACGGCATCGCCAGGGCCGGGTAAGCGAAACAGCGGGTGCGATTTCCCTCGCCCTGGGCTACCCTGCCTCGATGTTTTGCGAGGTCGACCATGCACATTCACATTCTCGGTATTTGCGGCACTTTCATGGGTTCGCTGGCGGTGCTGGCCAAGGAGCTGGGCCATCGGGTCACTGGCTCCGACGCCAACGTCTATCCGCCGATGAGCACGCAACTGCAGGCCCAGGGCATCGAACTGACCCAAGGCTATGACCCGGCCCAACTGCAGCCGGCGCCGGACCTGGTGGTGATCGGCAACGCCATGTCGCGGGGCAACCCGGCCGTGGAATACGTGCTGAACAAGGGCCTGCCCTATGTCTCCGGCCCCCAGTGGCTGGCCGATCACGTGCTGCAGGGGCGCTGGGTGCTGGCCGTGGCCGGCACCCATGGCAAGACCACCACCAGCAGCATGCTGGCCTGGGTCCTGGAGCATGCCGGCATGAGCCCGGGCTTTTTGATCGGCGGCGTGCCGCAGAACTTCTCGGTGTCGGCGCGCCTGGGCGAGACACCGTTCTTCGTGGTCGAGGCAGACGAATACGACAGTGCTTTCTTCGACAAGCGCTCGAAGTTCGTGCATTACCATCCACGCACCGCGATCCTCAACAACCTTGAGTTCGATCATGCGGACATCTTCCCTGACCTGGCGTCCATCGAGCGGCAGTTCCACCACTTGGTACGGACGATTCCCAGCGAGGGCCTGGTCATCCACCCGACCACCGAACCGGCTCTGAAACGGGTGATCGGCATGGGCTGCTGGACCCCGGTGCAGACCACCGGCGAGGGCGGCCAGTGGCAGGCGCGCTTGCTCAGCGCCGATGGCTCGCGCTTCGAGGTGCTGTTCGAAGGCGAGGCCCAGGGCGTGGTCGAGTGGGAACTGACCGGCCAGCACAACGTGGCCAATGCCCTGGCCACCCTGGCCGCCGCCCGCCACGTGGGCGTGGCGCCGGCCATGGGCATCGAGGGGTTGAGTGCGTTCAAGAGCGTCAAGCGGCGTATGGAGAAGGTGGCCGAGGTCCAGGGCGTGACCATCTACGACGATTTCGCCCATCATCCGACCGCCATCGCCACCACCCTCGACGGCCTGCGCAAGCGTGTCGGCGAAGCGCCGGTGATCGCCGTGATCGAGCCGCGTTCCAACTCCATGAAGCTTGGTGCCCACCGCGAAGGGCTGCCAGAAAGCGTCGAGGCGGCCGACCAGGTGATCTGGTACGCCCCGCCCAACCTGGGCTGGGACCTGGCCAGCACTGCCGCCCAGTGCAAGGTGCCGGCGGTGGTGGCCGACAGCCTCGAGGCGATCATCGAGCGCATCAAGGGCCAGGCCCGCCCAGGCACCCATGTGGTGATCATGAGCAACGGCGGTTTTGGCGGCCTGCACGGCAAGCTGGCCGAGGCCCTGGCATGAGTGGGCCGGAGCGCATCACCCTGGCCATGACCGGTGCCTCGGGGGCGCAGTACGGGCTGCGCCTGCTCGACTGCCTGGTGCGCGAGGACCGTGAGGTGCATTTCCTCATCTCCAAGGCTGCGCAACTGGTGATGTCCACCGAGACTGATGTATTGCTGCCGGCCAAGCCCCAGGCGATGCAGGCGTTCCTGACCGAATACACCGGTGCCGCCGACGGGCAGATCCGTGTCTATGGCAAGGAGGACTGGATGTCGCCCGTGGCTTCGGGGTCTGGCGCGCCGGCGGCCATGGTGGTGGTGCCGTGTTCCACCGGGACCTTGTCGGCCATCGCCACGGGGGCCTGCAACAACCTGATCGAACGGGCGGCCGACGTCACCTTGAAAGAGCGTCGGCAGTTGATCCTGGTTCCGCGCGAGGCGCCGTTGTCGACCATTCACCTGGAGAACATGCTCAAGCTGTCGCAGATGGGCGCGGTGATCCTGCCGGCGGCGCCGGGCTTCTATCACCAGCCGCAGACCATCGACGACCTGGTCGATTTCGTCGTGGCGCGCATCCTCAACCTGCTGAACATCCCCCAGGACATGCTGCCGCGCTGGGGTGAGCACCACCTCGGGATCGACGATTGAGGCGGGCGCTGGCAGGGCTGCTGGTGCTGGCCCTGCTCGGTGGCTGCGCGACCGTGCGCACGCTGGATGCCAACAAGCCGGGAACGCCGGTGGTGTATGCCGGGACGCGGCTGGACCTGTATGCACTCAAGGGTGGGTGTTGCCCCGAGGACCGCTTCGGGGCGCAGGCACCGGCGTATCCTGGGTGGGATCTGCCGGGGAGCCTGTTGCTCGACACCTTGTTGTTGCCATTGTCGTTGCTGACGGCGTTGGGGATTGGCTTTCAGGCTACTGGCGGGCTTTGAGCCCATCAGCCAAGTGTTGCAGCTGTCACTTGGGGCCGCTTCGCGCCCTATCGCCGGCAAGCTGCTCCCACAGAGACTGCGCCGCTCCTGAGGTCGGCGCAGAACCTTGTGGGAGTTCAGTTTACTGGCGATGGGCTGCAAAGCGGCCCCAATACGTGTAACTGACTTATTTCCTGCCCAGCTTGCGCAACTCATCCGACTCGACGATACGCACCCCGTCTTCTTCCTCCAGCGCCAGGCGCCACAGCGCTCGGGCCAGGGTGCAGGCCTCGATCCCCCGGTACTTGCCCGGTATCAATCGCGACAGCGGTGCGGCCAGGCGTTCGCCCAGCCGTGGCTCCAGGCGCTCGCCCAGCAACAGCGAGGGCCGGACGATGGTCAGTTGTGGCCAATCCTGGGCCTTGAGCGCTTCTTCCATCTCGCCCTTGACCCGGTTATAGAAGATCGACGACTTGGGATCGGCACCGATGGCGCTGACCACCAGCAGATGGCGAGCCCCCAGCTCCCGCGCGCGCTTGCTGAAGGCCACCACCATGTCCAGGTCGACGGCGCGGAAGGCCGACTCGGAGCCGGCTTGCTTGAGCGTGGTGCCCAGGCAGCAGAAGGCGATGTCGACACGCCCGGCCAACTGTGGGAGAAACACGGCCGGGTCGCCCACGGGGTTTTCCAGGTGCGGGTGCTCGGCCAGTGGCCGGCGGGTAGGTGCCAGCACCCGGCTGATGGTGGGTTCGTTGAGCAGGCGGTCGAGCAGGTGTTCACCCGTCAGGCCCGTGGCTCCGGCAAGCAGGACATGCTGAGGCGTCAAGTACATGATGTCTCTCCCCTTTTACACACAGCTTAGTGGGTGCCCGGCGTTTTCGCCTGCCCACCCGCGGTTGGCTGTGCCTTGTTGCGCAAGGCTTCCTCGGCTTGCTGCTGGCGCAATCGCTGCCAGTGCGCAAGGACCGTTGGCGGCGCCCAGAGCTGCGGCTCCGAGGCTTCGAAGCCTTCCCTCCTTTCACGTTCGGCAACGCTGCGGCGGGCCAGTTCGAACGCCTGTTTCAGGTCGTCCGTCTGGTTCAGCGCCTCGGCGAACAGGGCGTCGCCGAAATAGGTGAAGTCGGCCTCTTCCGAGCAGCCGAAGGACACCCGGTCGGGGCGTGCCGCAGTCATGATCAGGGTCCGGTCGTCCTTGAGCGGGGCGATGTAGCCCCCTGAATAGCAGGCGGAGATGACGATTATCTTGTCGCGGTCCTTCAGTGGTGCCAGGGCGCCGGCCAGTTCGTCGGCGGAGAGATCGGCCAGTTGCAGGCGCGGCTGGTCGAGCACCAACTGGTGATCCGGGCTGCCGTGGCTGGTCAGGTAGATGAACACCAGGTCTTCCGGGCCGCTGCGCTCGGCCAGGGTCTGGGCGGCGCGGGTGAGGTTCTCGCGGGTGGCCATGGGCCGGTCGCTCAGGTGGTCGCGGTGGTTGACCAGCGTCACCTGGCCGCGAGCCCCGAAGCGTACCCGGAGCATGTTGCTGACGTAGTCGGCCTCGCGCAGGAACACGCTCTGCTGCCCATCGCCGGCCACGACCAGGCTGTACAACTGGATCGGCGGGACCGAGCTCGGCACCTTGGCCAGGGCCTCCTGCAGCAGCCGGCCCTGGTTGAGCAGGGCCAGGTCGAGCGGGTCGGGCAGCAGCCTGCCCTTTTCGTCGCGCACGCGCACGCCGTTGACCCAGTAGCCGCTTTCGACCCGCCCACCCGGGAGGGTCAGGCGTCCACGGCCCTGGTAGGCGTCGTTGGCGAAACCGCCGATGTACTGGGTGCCGTCGGCCAGCAGCAGGTGGCCCTTGCCGGAAAAGCGCCAGTCACGGAAGTGGCCCTTGTAGCGGCTGCCGTCGCTGCCGAGCAATTCGCCCTCGCCATCGAGCGAGCCGTCCTTGAAGTTGCCGATCCACACATCGCCGTCGGCGTTCTCGTAGCGGCCCCGGCCTTCCAGGCGGTTGTCCTTGAACTCGCCGATGTACTGCTCGCCCTCGACGCTGTCGTAGGTGCCGCTGCCTTGCAGCAGGCCATCGACGAAACGGCCGCTGAACTGGTTGCCGCTGGCGTCGCTGCGCACGCCGGCGCCGTTGGGCTTGCCCTTGGCGAACAGGCCCTGGTAGCGGCTGCCGTCGGCCAGTTCCAGCTGGCCGGCGCCTTCGTACTGGTCGTCCTTGAACTGGCCGCGATAGGTCTGGTCGTTCTGCCGGAGGGTGCCTTCGCCATCGCGCCGGCCATGCTTGAAGGTGCCGGCATAATGGCTGCCGGGGGTGGTCAGGTCGCCCAGCCCATGGAACAGCCCCTCGGCAAACTGGCCCCGATAGACCTCGCCGTTACTGCCGTGCCACTCGCCCTGGCCGTGCCACTGGCCATCCTTGAAGGTCCCGGCGTACCAGCTGCCATTGGGATAGTCGATGCGCCCTTCGCCCTGCAACAGGCCATCGATCACCTCGCCGCGGTAGCGGCCGCCATCGGGCAGGCGGGCATCCGGCGGCGACAGGGGTTCGCCGTCGCCGCAGGCGGCGAGCAGCAGTAACAGCGCGAGGGGCAGCAGTGGACGCATGGCGGGATCCAGGCAAAAGATCTGCCGAGTATGCCGCAGAACAGGTGGTTGGAGACAGGCAGTGAGTGATTAGGGCCGCTTCGCGCCCCTTTCGCGACGCGGCCCTCACATCACAACACCTCGCTCGACTGACCCACCACTAGACAAAGCAGAGCGACAGGGACTCGGCGATATAGGCCGGTTTCTCCTCGCTCTCGATCTCCAGGGTGGCGATGGCCTTGAGCAGCCATTGCCCCGGTTTCTTTTCGCTGGCATCGCTCAGCTCGACCTTGAGCCGCACCTTGCTGTCCACCTTCACCGGCTGGATGAAGCGCACGCTGTCCAGGCCGTAGTTGACCACCATCTTCAGGCCTTCGGGCAGTACCAGGATGTCCTCCATCAGCTTGGGGATCAGCGACAGGGTCAGGAAACCATGGGCGATGGTGGTGCCGAACGGGGTTTGCGCCGCCTTCTCGGGATCGACATGGATGAACTGGAAATCGCCAGTGGCTTCGGCGAACAGGTCGATACGCTGCTGATCGATCGTCAGCCAGTCGGAACGTCCCAGTTCCTTGCCGACATACTGCGATAGCGCTGCAACGGGTACATAGGGCATCGCGACTCTCCAGGTTGTCTTGCTGTTCGAAAAGCTTGATCTGGTACGAAAGTGCAAGATCAGCACGGCGAACCGTTTCAGTCAAGCTGACCGCTTTTCGCTGTATATCGGCTTATAGGCGTGGTTTAGCGTGCTTATAATGGCGGCAACGCTCGAAGGAGATCCCTATGCTGTTGCGCGGTTTGACCTGGCTGGTGTTGTTTCAACTGCTGGGCACGGCGATCAATCATCTGCTGCTGCCGATCCTGCCAGGGCCGATCATCGGCCTGCTGCTGTTGCTGGTGTTCCTGATGCTGCGTGGCGAGGTCGGCAAGCCACTGAACGAGGCGTCCACCAGCCTGTTGCGCTACCTGCCGCTGCTGCTGGTGCCACCGGCGGTCGGTGTGATGGTCTACGCCAGGGACATCGCCGCGGACTTCTGGGCCATCGTCGGTGCCCTGGTGATCTCTTGCCTGGTGACCCTGGTCTTCGTCGGGGTGCTGATGCAAAGGCTCATGCAGCGCCATGGCAAGCGCAAGGAGCAGCCATGATGCTCGACTGGCAGGGCGCGCTCGATGCGGTCATCCACCATCCGCTGTTCGGCATCGGTATCACCCTGGGCGCCTACCAGGTGGTGCTGGCCGCCTACGAGAAGACCCGCTGGATCTTCCTGCAGCCGGTGCTGGTGTCGATGCTGCTGGTCATCGGTGTGTTGCTGGGCTGTGGCATCGACTACGCCGAATATCGCAAAAGCACCGAGATCCTCAACATCCTCCTGGGCCCCGCCACGGTGGCCCTGGCCGTGCCGCTCTACCTCAACCTGCGGCGGATCCGCCAACTGTTCTGGCCGACATTTACTACGCTGGTAGTCGGAGGTCTGTTCGCCACCGTGGCCTGCCTGTTGCTGGGTGCGTGGTTCGGTGCCGAACACATGATCCTGATGACCATGGCGCCGAAGTCGGTGACATCGCCGATCGCCATGCTGGTGGCCGAGCAGATCGGCGGGGTGGCGGCCCTGGCGGCGGTGTTCGTGCTGATCACCGGGGTGATCGGGGCGATCTTCGGGCCGGCGCTGCTGACTCGCTTCGGTGTGCTCAGCCCCGAGGCGCGCGGCATGTCGCTGGGCGTGACCGCCCATGCGGTGGGCACGTCGGTGGCCTTGCAGGAAAGTGACGAATGCGGCGCCTTCGCCGCGTTGGCGATGAGCCTGATGGGGGTGGCCACGGCGGTATTCCTGCCGTTGGCGGTCAGCCTGGTGGCTTGAGGAATCGAGATGATGCTACCGCTGTTTCCCCTCAATACCGTGTTGTTTCCCGGCTGCATGCTCGACCTGCAGATCTTCGAGGCGCGCTACCTGGACATGATCGGCCGCTGCATGAAGCAGGGCGGCGGCTTCGGCGTGGTGTGCATCCTCGAAGGCGAGCAGGTGGGCAAGGCGCCGCCAGCGGTGGCTTCGGTCGGTTGCGAAGCGTTGATCCGCGATTTCGAGCAGCAGGACAACGGCCTGCTGGGTATTCGCGTGGAAGGTGTGCGGCGTTTCCGGGTGGAGCGCACCGAAGTGCAAAAGGACCAGCTCGTGGTCGGCGAGGTGCACTGGCTGCCGGAGCTGGCGGACAGCGCCCTGGCCGAACAGGACCACGACCTGCTGGCGTTGCTCCAGGCCTTGGGTGAGCACCCCATGGTGGCGGCGCTGGACATGCCACGGCCAGTGGAGGGTAGGCAATCCCTGGCCAACCAGTTGGCCTACCTGTTGCCGTTCATGGAAGAGGACAAGCTCGACCTGCTGGCGATCGACTCGCCGCAGCAGCGACTGGAGGCGATCCAGACCCTGCTCGAGCGCATCCAGGGTGAATTGTTCGCCTGAGTGTTTTGCGTCGCACCTTTCGCGGGCAAGCCCGCTCCCACAGGTTCACCGCAGCCCTTGAAAGCGGCGCTGTACTTGTGGGAGCGGGCTTGCCCGCGAAAAGAGCGACGCTGACCTTCAGTACTGGTAGCGCAACAGTGCCTGGGGCAGGGCGTACAAGGCGAAGAACGCCATCAGGGCGATACAGGCCGGCAACACCAGCCACCACACCCGTGGCGGCAAGGCACCCAGCGGCTGGCGGTGCTGCACCAGGGTCAGGCTGAGTGCGCACACGCAGCAGGCCAGCAGCCCCCCGGCCAGGATGTCGGTGGGCCAGTGCGCACCCAGGTAGACCCGCGACAGGGCGATCGCCAAGGCCGGCAGGCTGCCCAGCAGCACCCAGGTCAGGCGCATGCGTGGCGGTTGGCCACGACCAGCCAGCAATGCCATCACCAGGAAGAACGCGAACGATGCCGAACTGTGCCCGCTGGGCATGCTGTAGCTGGTCAGCGGATCGCTCAGCACTTCTGGACGAGCCCGGGCGAACAGCCATTTCAGCGTGCCATTGGCGATCGCCGTGCCCATCAGCGCGCTGCCAGCGAGCAAGGCATGACGCCATTGCCGTGCTAGCAGCAGAAGGCCAGTGAGCAGGGCGCCAAGGAACAACTGGGTGCGGAAGTCGCCCAGCCGGGTGACCAGCACCACGGCGCTGTCGATGGCCTGGCTGCGATGCTCCTGGACCAGGGTCATCACGCCCTGGTCGAACTCGTGCAGGTGGGGCCAGCCGAGGAACAAGGCCACCAGGGCGATCAGGCTCAGGCCGGCGATCAGCCGGGTGCCATGGCGCTGGTCGCGCAGGCTGCTGCCCAGGCTCAGGCCGATCACCACGGCCAGGGTGCCGGCGATGATACCGGCATCCAGCCAGAACCCCTCCGGCAAGGGCAGACGCATGGCCGCTCCGGTGGCCCAGCCGGGCAGCAGGTAGGCCACCGACCAGCCGGCGCCGGCCACCAGGCTGACGGCGATGAAGCGCGGCAGCGGCATGTCGAACATGCCGGCGACCATCGGCAGCATCGGCCGCAGCGGGCCGATGAAACGCCCCACCAGCAGGCTGGCGATGCCATAGCGGTGGAAATAGGCTTCGGCGCTGCCGATCCACTCCGGATGATGGCGCAGCAATGGCAGGCGCCGGATGTTCTGGTGGAAATACTTGCCGAGCCCATACGACAAGGCGTCCCCCAACAGGCCGCCGAGCAGCCCCAGCAGCAGGGTTTCGCCCAGGCTGAAGCCGCCGCTGCCGGCGAGCATGGCGACAGCGAACAGCAGGACGGTACCCGGTACGATGATGCCGGCGATGGCCAGGCACTCCACGCAGGCGATCAGGAAAATTGCCAGGCCAAGCCACTGCGGGTTGGCGCTGAGCCAGCCGGTCAGGCTGTCGAGCCATTGGCCCATGGTGTCAGCTTCCTTGTTCGAGGATGAAGAAGTCGCGTCCTTCGACCTGGCCCCGGCGCAGCGGGTTGCGCGTGCAGAAGCGGGCGAACTCGGCATCCACGAAGCGGTAGGGCAGGTGTTCGTCGCGGCCGTGGGGGATGCCCAGGCGGGTGGTCTGGACCACGCGCGGTACCGGGATGCCGCAGTCCTCGACGTACAGGTGCTCGGGGTCGAAGCGCCTGGCGTCCCAGTTCGGCACCTTCAGGCCCATGGCCCGGCACAGCAGGGTCTGGCCGGCGCACAGGCGCTCGGCCGGGCGCAGGTTGCCACTGGCGTCGGGGTTGTTCAACTGCATCTGCGCCAGGCTGTTGGCATCGGAGATGGCGTCCACCCAGGGGTAGGCGGACTTGATCAGCACCGCGTTGCCCGGGCCTTGGGCGCTGAAGTTCAGCGAGTCGCCGCCACGGGCGTAGTACATGTAGATGTGGCCACCGTCGAGGAACAGGGCCTTGCGTTTTTCCGTATAGCCGAGCGAGGCGTGGCTGCCCTTGTCGGTCAGGTAGTAGGCTTCGGTCTCGATGATCCGCGCGGCCAGCCAGAGGTCGCCGTGGCGGTGGCGGATGACCTTGCCCAGCAGGGCCTTGGCCAGGGTCTGGGCGTCGCGGTCGAAGAAGCTGTCGGGCAGGGCACGGGCCGGGCAGGGGGCTGGATCTTGCATACTGTCGGTTCGTGGTGGTGAAGCTGGGGATGATAGCAACTATTGGCTGGCGCGCGGCTGAACCGATGGGGTCGCTTCGCGCCCCCAGCATTGGCCAAATCCTGCAGGGGGCCCGCGAAGGAGCGATTTCGATAAGGCCGGTTACATCTTTCCTGCCTGTTCCCGTCGGCCATTTTCTACCATCCGCCTCCCGCCGCTGGGCGTACCCGAGCGTGCCAGTTATAATCAGCCGATTTCCCCTTTGCCAAGACACCGAGCCCATGACTGAGTCCGTTCTTGACTACATGACCCGCCTGGGTCGCGCCGCCCGCGCTGCCTCGCGCGTGATCGGTCGTGCCAGTACCGCGCAGAAGAACCGTGCCCTGCAGGCCGCCGCCGAGGCGCTGGACGCCGCCCGCGCCGAGCTCGGCGCAGCCAACGAACTGGACCTGGCCGCCGGCCGCGCCAATGGCCTGGAACCCGCCCTGCTCGACCGCCTGGCGCTGACCCCGGCTCGCATCGACGGCATGATCACCGGTCTGCGCCAGGTGGCTGGCCTGCCAGACCCGGTCGGTGCCATCCGCGACATGAGCTACCGCCCGTCGGGCATCCAGGTCGGCAAGATGCGCGTACCGCTCGGGGTGATCGGGATCATCTACGAGTCGCGGCCGAACGTGACCATCGACGCGGCCAGCCTGTGCCTGAAGTCCGGCAACGCCACCATCCTGCGCGGCGGTTCCGAGGCCATCCACTCCAACCGCGCCATCGCCGCCTGCATCCAGCGCGGCCTGGCCGAAGCCGGCTTGCCGGCCGCGGTAGTCCAGGTGGTCGAGACCACCGACCGCGAGGCGGTGGGGGCGCTGATCAGCATGCCAGAGTTCGTCGACGTCATCGTCCCGCGCGGTGGCCGTGGCCTGATCGAGCGCATCAGCCGCGATGCCCGGGTGCCGGTGATCAAGCACCTGGATGGTATCTGCCACGTGTATGTCGACCAGCATGCCGACCTGGACAAGGCCTGGAGCGTGGCCTTCAACGCCAAGACCTACCGCTACGGCATCTGCGGCGCCATGGAGACCCTGCTGGTCGATGCCAGCGTCGCCGAGGCCTTCCTCCCGGAAATGGCCCGTCGCTTCCAGGCGAAGGGCGTCGAGCTGCGCGGTTGCCCGCGCACCCAGGCGATCATCGAGGCCAAGCCTGCCAGCGAAGATGACTGGCACACCGAGTACCTGGCGGCGATCCTGTCGATCCGCGTGGTCGACGGCCTGGACCAGGCCATCGAGCACATCAACCACTACGGCTCGCACCACACCGACGCGATCATCACCGAGCACCAGGGCCAGGCCCGGCGCTTCATGGCCGAGGTCGACTCGGCGTCGGTGATGCTCAATGCGCCGACCTGCTTCGCCGACGGCTTCGAGTACGGCCTGGGCGCGGAAATCGGCATTTCCACCGACAAGCTGCACGCCCGTGGCCCGGTCGGCCTGGAAGGCCTGACCTGCGAGAAGTACCTGGTGATCGGCGACGGCCAATTGCGCGGCCAGGAGTCCTGCTGAGTTGAGCAAGGCCCAGGCAGTCCGGCGCATCGGCATTCTCGGTGGCACCTTCGACCCCGTGCACATCGGCCACCTGCGCAGCGCGCTGGAGGTGGCCGAGCTCATGGAACTGGACGAGCTGCGCCTGTTGCCCAACGCCCGGCCGCCACACCGCGACACTCCCCAGGTGCAGGCACAGGACCGCCTGGCCATGGTGCGCAGCGCGGTGCAGGGCGTCGGGCGGCTGAGCGTGGATGCCCGTGAGCTGGCCCGCGACAAGCCGTCGTACACCATCGATACGCTCGAGTCGATCCGCGCCGAACTGGACGCCGACGACCAGCTGTTCCTGGTGCTGGGCTGGGACGCGTTCTGCGGCCTGCCCGGCTGGCATCGCTGGGAGGAGCTGCTGCAACACTGTCACATCCTGGTGCTGCAACGCCCGGATGCCGATGTCGAACCCCCTGACGAGCTGCGCAACCTGCTGGCGGCGCGCTCGGAGAGCGATCCCACCGCCATGTCCGGCCCGGCGGGGCACATTTCGTTCGTCTGGCAGACGCCGCTCGCGGTGTCGGCCACACAGATCCGACAGCTGCTGGCCAGCGGCAAGTCGGTGCGGTTCCTGGTGCCGGACGCAGTACTGGCCTATATCGAGGCGCACGACCTTTACCGTGCGTCGCACTGACGGCGCCCAGGCGCCTCATTCAATGAGTTGAACGAGTTTCTTATGAGCAAGCAGAAAATCAACGGCGAAGAATTGGTCAACATGGCCAAATCGGCCCTGGAAGAAGTCAAGGCCCAGGACATCCAGGTCATCGACGTGCGCGACAAGCACAGCCTGACCGACTACATGATCATCGCCACCGGTACTTCCAACCGGCAGATCAACGCGATGGCCGAGAAGGTCCGCGAGATCGTCAAGCAGCAGGGCGTGCAGCCCCTGGGCGAGGAAGGCAAGGGCGACAGCGACTGGGTCCTGCTGGACCTCAACGACGTCATCGTGCACATGATGACTGCCGCTGCGCGCCAGTTCTACGACCTCGAGCGCCTGTGGCTGGGGGCCGAGCAGAGCCGCTCCGCCGATGGCAAGCACCACAGCCCGGAGAACACCCACAGCTACGCCGAAAACCTCAAGGACCGGGGCTGAGGTCGCGCCGTGCGCCTGCGCCTGATCGCGGTCGGCTCGCGCATGCCCCGCTGGGTCGAGGACGGTTGGCATGAGTATGCCAAGCGCCTGCCCCCGGAGCTGCCGCTCGAGCTGGTGGAAATCCCGCTGAACACCCGTGGCAAGAACGCCGACGTCGCCCGTCTGATCCGCCAGGAGGGCGAGGCCATGCTGGCCAAGGTGCAGCCGGGGGAGCGCATCGTCACCCTCGAGGTCCATGGCAAGCCCTGGAGCACCGAGCAACTGGCGAGCGAGCTGGACCGCTGGCGCCTGGATGCGCGCACGGTCAACCTCATGGTGGGCGGCCCCGAGGGCCTGGCGCCGGAAGTCTGCGCGCGCAGCGAACAACGCTGGTCGCTGTCGCCGCTGACCCTGCCGCATCCGCTGGTAAGGATACTGATCGGCGAACAGATCTACCGCGCCTGGACCGTGCTGTCCGGGCACCCCTACCACAAATGAGCCTCTAAGCCCGCCCGATGTCGCAGCCGATTCGTCTCAAGGACCACGAGAAAGACGCCCGTTTGGTGCGCAACCGCGTCGTGGTCGGTGCGGTGGCGATCATGCTGCTGGTGTGCGTGCTGATCGCGCGGCTGTACTACCTGCAGGTCATCCAGTACGACTACCACTCCACCCTGTCGGAGAACAACCGGGTGCACGTGCAGCCGATCCCGCCGACCCGCGGGCTGATCTTCGACCGCAACGGGGTGATCATCGCCGACAACCGTCCCAGCTTCAGCCTGACCATGACCCGCGAGCGCGCCGGTGACTGGCACCAGGTGCTGGACACGATCGTCGAGGTCCTGGAACTGACCCCCGACGACCGCGCCCTGTTCGAGAAACGCATGAAGCAGGGGCGCCGGCCGTTCGAGCCGGTGCCGATCCTGTTCGAGCTGAACGAGGAGCAGATCGCCCGTATTGCGGTGAACCAGTTCCGCCTGCCGGGCGTGGACGTGGCCGCGCAACTGGTGCGCCATTACCCGCAGGGCGCGCATTTCGCCCACTCGGTCGGCTACGTCGGGCGGATCAACGAGAAGGAGCTCAAGGCCCTCGACCCGGTCAACTACAGCGGCACCCACCATATCGGCAAGACCGGCATCGAGCGCTTCTACGAAGACGAGCTGCACGGCCAGGTCGGCTACGAGGAGGTCGAGACCAATGCCCGCGGCCGGGTGTTGCGGGTGCTCAAGCGCACCGACCCGATCCCGGGCAAGGACATCGTCCTGAGTCTCGACATCAAGTTGCAGGAGGCTGCCGAGGCGGCCCTGGGCGGGCGTCGTGGGGCCGTGGTGGCCCTCGATCCGCGCACCGGCGAAGTGCTGGCGATGGTCAGCCAGCCGAGCTTCGACCCCAACCTGTTCGTCACCGGCATCAGCTTCAAGGCCTATGCCGAACTGCGTGACTCGATCGACCGGCCGCTGTTCAACCGTGTGTTGCGTGGCCTCTATCCGCCTGGCTCGACGATCAAACCGGCGGTGGCCATCGCCGGCCTGGACAGCGGCGTGGTCACCGCCAGCAGCCGGGTGTTCGACCCGGGCTACTACCAGTTGCCCAACTACGACCACAAGTACCGCAACTGGAACCGTAGCGGCGATGGCTGGGTCGACCTGGACACGGCGATCATGCGTTCCAACGATACCTACTTCTACGACCTGGCGCACAAGATGGGCATCGACCGCCTGTCCACCTACATGAACAAGTTCGGTATCGGTCGCCGGGTGTCGCTCGACATGTTCGAGGAGTCCTCCGGGCTGATGCCGTCCCGCGAGTGGAAGCGCGCGACCCGCCGCCAGGCCTGGTTCCCCGGCGAGACCCTGATCCTCGGCATCGGCCAGGGCTACATGCAGGCCACGCCCCTGCAACTGGCCCAGGCCACCGCGCTGATCGCCAACAAGGGCAAGTGGAACCGCCCGCACCTGGCCAAGACCATCGAAGGCAAGCCACCGGTGGACGAGAACCCGATGGAAGACATCGTCCTGCGCGACAAGTCCGACTGGGCCAAGGTCACCCACGGCATGGAGCAGGTGATGCACAACGCCCGTGGCACCGCGCGCAAAGCCGCGCTCGGTGCCCAGTACCGCATCGCCGGCAAGAGCGGCACCGCCCAGGTGGTGGCGATCAAGCAGGGCGAGAAATACGACCGCAACAAACTCCAGGAGCGTCACCGCGACCACGCTCTGTTCGTCGCCTTCGCCCCGGCCGAATCGCCGAAGATCGTGGTGGCGGTGATGGTCGAGAACGGCGAATCCGGCTCCGGCGTCGCCGCGCCAGTGGTCCGCCAGGTGATGGACGCCTGGCTGCTCGACGAGCACGGCCGGCTCAAGCCTGAATTCGCTCCCGCCACCGTCGCCCAGGAATCGGCCCCGTGAAGAACAATTTCGATCGCATGCTTTCCAGCGAGGACGTGATGCGTCGGCGCGCCAGCTTCCTGCAGCGCATCCACGTCGACGGCCCGCTGCTGGTCATCCTGCTGACCCTGGCGGCCGGCAGCCTGTTCGTCCTCTATTCGGCCAGCGGCAAGAACTGGGACCTGCTGATGAAGCAGGCCACTTCGTTCGGTATCGGCCTGGTGTCGATGTTCATCATCGCCCAGCTCGAGCCGCGCTTCATGGCGCGCTGGGTACCGCTGGCCTATGTGGGTGGGGTGCTGCTGTTGATCGTGGTGGACGTCATGGGCCACAACGCCATGGGGGCGACACGCTGGATCAATATCCCCGGGGTGATCCGCTTCCAGCCCTCGGAGTTCATGAAGATCATCATGCCGGCGACCCTCGCCTGGTACCTGTCCAAGCGCACCCTGCCGCCCGACCTCAAGCACGTGGCGATCAGCCTGGTGCTGATCGGCGTGCCGTTCATCCTCATCGTCCGCCAGCCAGACCTGGGCACGGCGCTGCTGATCCTCGCCTCGGGCGCCTTCGTGCTGTTCATGGGCGGCCTGCGCTGGCGCTGGATCATCAGCGTGGTCACCGCCGCGGTGCCGGTGGCGGTGGCCATGTGGTTCTTCGTCATGCACGACTACCAAAAGCAGCGCGTGCTGACCTTCCTCGATCCGGAGAGCGACCCGCTGGGCACCGGCTGGAACATCATCCAGTCCAAGGCGGCGATCGGCTCCGGTGGCGTGTTCGGCAAGGGCTGGCTGCTGGGCACCCAGTCGCACCTGGACTTCCTCCCGGAGAGCCATACCGACTTCATCATCGCCGTGCTCGGCGAGGAGTTCGGCTTGATCGGCATCTGCCTGCTGCTGTTGATCTACCTGCTGCTGATCGGCCGTGGCCTGGTGATCACGGCCCAGGCCCAGACCTTGTTCGGCAAGCTGCTGGCGGGCAGCCTGACCATGACCTTCTTTGTATACGTGTTCGTCAATATCGGTATGGTCAGCGGCCTTCTGCCCGTGGTGGGCGTGCCGCTGCCCTTCATCAGCTATGGCGGAACTTCGTTGGTGACGCTGCTGTCAGCGTTTGGCGTTCTGATGTCGATCCACACGCACCGCAAGTGGATCGCACAGGTTTGAATAAGGTGAAGAATTTCATGCAAGCAGTGCGTGGCTGGGCTGCCCGTTGTGTGCCGTGGATCGGCGCGGTGGGCCTGTTCGGCGCTGTCCAGCAGGCCAATGCCGGCGACTACGAAGGCTCGCCCCAGGTGGCCGAGTTCGTCGGCGAGATGACCCGCGACTATGGCTTCGCCGGTGAACAGTTGATGGATCTGTTCCGCGAGGTGCGGCGCAAGCAGTCGATCCTCGACGCGATCTCGCGGCCGGCCGAGCGGGTCAAACCGTGGAAGGAATACCGGCCGATGTTCATCAGCGATGCGCGCATCGCCCGTGGTGTGGACTTCTGGCGCCAGCACGAGGCGACCCTGGCCCGTGCCGAGCAGGAGTATGGCGTGCCGGCCCAGGTGATCGTGGCGATCATCGGCGTGGAGACCTTCTTCGGCCGCAACACCGGCAACTTCCGGGTCATCGATGCCCTCTCGACCCTGGGCTTCGACTATCCGCCACGGGCCGACTTCTTCCGCAAGGAGCTGCGCGAGTACCTGTTGCTGGCGCGTGAGGAGCAGCTCGACCCGCTCACCCTCAAGGGCTCCTACGCTGGCGCCATGGGCCTGCCGCAGTTCATGCCGAGCAGTTTCCGCAGCTACGCCGTGGATTTCGACGGCGACGGCCACATCAACATCTGGAACAACCCGGACGATGCCATCGGCAGTGTCGCCAGCTATTTCAAGCGCCATGGCTGGGTGGCCGGGGAGCCGGTGGTCAGCCGCGCCATGGTGCGCGGCGAGCGGGTCGACGAAGGCTTGACCAGCGGTATCGAGCCGGTGAAGACAGTCGGGGAGTTGCGAGCCCTGGGCTGGTCGAGTCATGATGCGCTGCGCGATGATCTGCCGGTCACGGCCTTCAGGCTCGAGGGCGACAATGGTCCGGAATATTGGATGGGCATGAAGAACTTCTATGCGATCACGCGCTACAACCGCAGCGTGATGTACGCCATGGCGGTGCATCAGCTCTCGGAACAGCTGGTTCTTGCACGGGGCGTCAAATGATGCGCGTATTCTTTTCTTTCCATTCGCTCAAGCTGCTGACCTGCGTGGCCGTCGGCCTGGTCCTGGCCAGCTGCTCCTCCAGCCGGCCCACCCAGCAGAGCGGCAATGTGGTCCGCTCGCAGCCGGGCCTGGACATCAACCGTGCCCACAAGGACGGTGCGCCCTGGTGGGACGTGGACGTGTCGAAGATCCCCGACGCGACGCCGACCGTGCACACCGGCGCGTACAAGGCCAACCCGTACACCGTCCTGGGCAAGACCTACTACCCGATCCAGGATTCGCGCAACTACCGCGCCGAAGGCATCGCCTCCTGGTACGGCACCAAGTTCCACGGCCAGAACACCGCCAACGGCGAGGTCTACGATCTCTACGGCATGAGCGCGGCGCACAAGACCCTGCCGCTGCCGGCCTACGTGCGGGTGACCAACCTGGACAACCAGCGCAGTGTGATCCTGCGGGTCAACGACCGTGGCCCGTTCTATTCGGACCGCATCATCGACCTGTCCTACGCCGCGGCCAAGAAGCTCGGCTACGCCGAGAGCGGCACCGCCCGGGTACGTGTCGAAGGCATCGACCCGCAGCAGTGGTGGGCCGCGCGCGGCCGCCCGGCACCGTTGGTGCTCAAGGAGCCGCAGGTGGCCCAGGCCCAGGCGGTCCCGGCCAGCACCGGCAAGGTCGAGCAATGGACGCCGCCACCGCAGCAGCACGCCGCGGCGGTGGTGCCGGTGCAGGTCGGCGGCGGCAGCGTACCGAACAACAACGGTGGCATGTACCTGCAGGTAGGGGCGTTCGCCAACCCGGACGCCGCCGAGCTGCTGCGTGCCAAGCTCAGCACCATGGTCAGCGCGCCGGTATTCATCAGCTCCATCGTGCGCAACCAGCAGACCCTGCACCGGGTGCGCCTGGGGCCGATCAACAGCCAGGGCGAAGTCCAGCAGATGCAGGACAGCGTGCGCCTGGCCAATCTGGGCCAGGCCAAGCTGGTAACCGCGGACTAGCCGGGGCGCACAGCTTCAAGCCACAAGCGTCGAGCCGCAAGAAAAAGCAGCTTCCACACCGATCCGCTTTTCTCTTGCAGCTTGAAGCTCGCCGCTGAAGTAGGCTGTCGGTTTTGTCATGAATCGGCGGGCGCGGCCATGTACAATGGCCGTTTTTGCCGCTGGCCAGGGAACCCTTGCCCTTGGGGCATCAGACCATTAGCGATTTACGAGAGACGGATGAACATCACCAACCTTGCCAAACGACTTTGCCTGCCTGTACTGCTGATGATCACTCCCGCTGCCTTCGCGGCGGAGCAGATGATGCCGTCGCCGCCGCAGCTGGCTGCCAAGTCCTATGTACTCATGGATGCGTCCAGCGGCAGCGTGCTGGTCGAGAACAACGGTGACGAGCGCCTGCCGCCGGCCAGCCTGACCAAGCTGATGACCGCCTACATCGCCACCCTGGACATCCGTCGCGGCCAGATCGGCGAGAACGATCCGGTGACCGTCAGCGAAAACGCCTGGCGTACCGGCGGCTCGCGCATGTTCATCAAGGTCGGCAGCCAGGTCAGCGTCAGCGACCTGCTGCATGGCATCATCATCCAGTCGGGCAACGATGCCTCCGTCGCCCTGGCCGAGCACATCGCCGGCAGCGAAGATGCCTTCGCCGACATGATGAACAAGACCGCCGCCGACCTGGGCATGACCAACAGTCACTTCATGAACCCCACCGGCCTGCCGCACCCGGAGCACTACTCCTCGGCGCACGACATGGCGGTCCTGGCCCGCGCGATCATCGACGAAGACCCGGCCCACTACGCCATCTATTCGCAGAAGGAATTCTTCTGGAACAACATCAAGCAGCCCAACCGCAACCTGCTGCTGTGGCGTGACAAGACCGTCGATGGCCTGAAGACCGGCCACACCGAGGAAGCCGGCTACTGCATGGTCGCCTCGGCCGTGCGCGACGGCCAGCGCCTGATCGCCGTGGTGTTCGGCACCAACAGCGAGCAGTCCCGTGCCGCCGAGACCCAGAAGCTGCTGACCTACGGTTTCCGCTTCTTCGAAACCCAGACCTTCTACCAGAAGGGTACCGAGCTGACCCAGGCCCCGGTCTGGAAAGGCGCCACCGGCCAGGTGAAAGCGGGCCTTGCCAACGACCTGACCCTGACCCTGCCCAAGGGCCAGCTCAAGCGCCTGCAGGCTTCCATGACCATGAACCCGCAGCTGACCGCGCCTATCGCCAAAGGTGACGTGATCGGCAAAGTGGAAGTCAAACTGGACGAGAAAGTGGTCCACAGCGCCGACCTCATCGCCCTCGACGGCGTGGAGGAAGGTGGCTTCTTCCGCCGTATGTGGGATAGCATTCGTCTATTCTTCTACGGGTTGTTCAACTGATACGTGACCTGCATGCCCCTGCGCTCGATCGCGGGGGCATTGTTGTTGCCACGGCTTGCGAGGCCGTTTCCGCCATGAGCGAACAAGAAGACGTCAAGTCGCCAAAGATCGAATTTCCCTGCCCCGACTATGCCATCAAGGTAATCGGTGACACCGTCGTCAACTTCCGGGACACCGTCATCGAGATCCTCAAGAAACACGCACAGGTCGACATGAAGAGCCTGGCCGAGCGCCAGAGCAGCAATGGCAAGTACACCACCGTGCAACTGCACATCGTCGCCACCAGCGAAGACCAGTTGCGGGATATCAACAGCGCCCTGCGTGCCACCGGCATCGTGCACATGGTGCTGTGATGTCGACGTGCCTCGGTTTTCGCGATCTCGGCCTGCAGCCCTACGAGCCGGTGCTGGAAGCCATGCGTCGCTTCACCGAGCAGCGTACCCCGCAAAGCCCTGACGAAGTCTGGCTGGTGGAGCATCCGCCAGTGTTCACCCAGGGCCAGGCCGGCAAGGCCGAGCACCTGTTGGTGCCCGGCGAGATCCCGGTGGTGCAGACCGACCGCGGCGGGCAGGTGACCTACCACGGCCCCGGGCAATTGGTGGCCTACCTGCTGCTGGATGTGCGTCGCCTGGGGTTTGGCGTGCGCGACCTGGTCAACCGCATCGAGCGGAGCCTGGTCGACCTGCTCGCCAGCTACGATGTCCAGGCCGCGGCCAAGCCCGACGCGCCTGGGGTGTATGTCGACGGGGCGAAGATCGCCTCCCTCGGCCTGCGTATTCGCAATGGTCGTTCCTTCCACGGCCTTGCCTTGAACGTGGACATGGACCTGGCGCCATTCCGCCGAATCAACCCCTGCGGGTATGCGGGGCTGGCCATGACCCAGCTGCGCGACCTGGCAGGCCCGATCGAACTCTCCGAGGTCAGGACAAGGCTGCGCGGACAGCTGGTCAGGCACCTCGACTACGCTGAGCAGACGACCCTCACGGGCGGAATCGACTGAATATGACAACTGTGCAAGAAGCCGTGCCGAACCTGATACCCACCCAGGATGTCACCCCGCGCCCCGCGCCGAAGAAGGTGGAAGCGGGCGTGAAGCTGCGTGGCGCCGAGAAGGTGGCGCGCATTCCGGTGAAGATCATCCCCACCGAAGAACTGCCGAAAAAGCCCGACTGGATCCGCGTGCGCATCCCGGTATCCCCGGAGGTCGACCGGATCAAGCAACTGCTGCGCAAGCACAAGCTGCACAGCGTGTGCGAGGAAGCGTCCTGCCCGAACCTGGGCGAATGCTTCTCCGGCGGCACCGCGACCTTCATGATCATGGGTGACATCTGCACCCGTCGCTGCCCGTTCTGCGATGTCGGCCATGGCCGGCCGAAGCCGCTGGACCTCGACGAGCCGAAGAACCTGGCGATCGCCATCGCCGACCTGCGCCTGAAGTACGTGGTGATCACCTCGGTGGACCGCGACGACCTGCGTGACGGTGGTGCCCAGCACTTCGCCGACTGCATCCGCGAGATCCGTGCCCTGTCGCCCGGCATCCAGCTGGAAACCCTGGTGCCCGACTACCGTGGGCGCATGGACGTGGCCCTGGAGATCACCGCGAAGGAGCCGCCGGATGTGTTCAACCACAACCTCGAGACCGTCCCGCGCCTGTACAAGGCCGCGCGCCCGGGGTCGGACTACGACTGGTCGCTCGACCTGCTGCAGAAGTTCAAGCAGATGGTTCCGCACGTGCCGACCAAGTCCGGCATCATGCTGGGCCTGGGCGAGACCGACGACGAGGTCATCGAGGTGATGCACCGCATGCGCGAGCACGACATCGACATGCTGACCCTCGGCCAGTACCTGCAGCCGTCGCGCAACCACCTGCCGGTGCAGCGCTTCGTGCACCCGGACACCTTCGCCTGGTTCGCCGAGGAAGGTTATCGCCTGGGCTTCAAGAACGTCGCTTCTGGCCCGCTGGTGCGTTCCTCCTACCATGCCGACCAGCAGGCTCACGAAGCCAAGATCAAGCTCTGAGCGCGGCGGGAGTGACCGATGCCGATGTGGGCCGTGAGGCCGCATCGGCATTTTTGTTTTCGAGCGGCAAGCTTCAAGCTTCAAGCGACAAGCCATGAGGAGTCGTGTGATGAATTGCGTCGAGACCGTGGGATCACGGTTGCCTGTGGCCTTGCCGGGTAATGCCCGTTTCGCCATCGTCGCGCCGGCGGGGCCGGCGCGGCTGGATGCCGACAAGGCTTGCCGGTGGTTCGAGCGTCGGGGGTACCAGTGCCGGATTTATCCTGGGGTGTTGCAAGCGGATGGTTATCTGGCTGGTAGCGACGAGCAGCGCCTGCAAGACCTGCATGCTGCGTTCAGGGCGCCGGATATCGACGCCATCCTGTGCATGCGGGGTGGGTACGGCAGCATGCGGTTGCTGGATCGCCTCGATTTCGACTTGGTTCGTCGCCACCCCAAGCCGCTGGTGGGCTATAGCGACGTCACCGCGTTGCATACGGCGATCAACCGGCATGCAGGGTTGATCACCTTCCATGGCGCGATGCTCAATGCCGATTTGCTGGGTGCCAAGCTCGAGCCGACCGAGAGTTCTCTGTTCGAGCAGCTCGGTGGGCAACTGGGGGAGGGGGACGTCATCGCGCACCCGCCAGCCTATCCATTGACCTGCGTGGTGCCGGGCCGTGCCCAGGGGCGACTGGTCGGCGGCAACCTGTCGTTGCTCGGTGCGACCCTCGGCACCCTGGCGGAGGTCGACACGCAGGGTGGCATCCTGTTCATCGAGGACGTCAACGAGCCGCTGTATCGGGTCGACCGCCTGCTTACCCAACTGCGTCTGGCGGGGAAGCTGGAGGGCGTGCGGGGTGTGCTGGTGGGGGATTTCGCCGGGATCACGGTGGCGGCGATGGCACCGCTGCTGAAGGGTATCTTCGGGCCCTTGGGCGTGCCCGTGCTGGCCGGGTGGCGCAGTGGGCATTGTGACCCGAACCTGTGCCTGCCGCTGGGGGCCAGGGTGAGGCTGGACAGTGCGCAGCACAGGCTGGTGTTGGAGCAAGCGCTGTTCGAGTGTTGAGCGCAGCTTTGTCGCGCTTGGGGCCGCTTCGCGCGGCCCCTGCTGCATCAGCGACGGCGCAGGCTGTCCAGCAGCTTGTGCGTCGGATACCCGTCCGCCGGCCAGCCCAGCGTCTGCTGGGCATTGCGAATGGCCTTGCGAGTGTTGGCGCCGATGATGCCATCGGCATTGCCAGCCTCATGCCCGTTGGCATTGAGCAGCTTCTGCAACTCGATACGCTCGCTACGGCTCAGGGGCAGGTCTTGCTTGGGCCAGTTGCCGGCGATGAAGCCCCAGCCCGAGAAGCGATCGCCCAACAGGCTGACCGCCAGGGCATAGGACGAGGAATTGTTGTACCTGAGGATCGCGCGGAAGTTGTCCAGCACCAGGAACGCCGGGCCTCGGGCACCGGCGGGCAGCAGCAGGGCAGCGGAGAACTGGTCGCTGCCGGCGGGCAGGCGGGTGCCCAAGGGCAGTTTCACGCCCAGTTGCAGCCATTCGCTGACACTCTTGCGCTGGGCGCCATCGGCCAGCCAGTAATCGAAGCCCGCAGGTACCTGGACCTCGAAGCCCCAAGGCTGGCCACGCTTCCAGCCGGAGCTTTGCAGGTAGTGCGCGGTCGAGGCGAGGGCGTCGGCGGTGCTGTTCCAGATGTCGCGGCGACCATCGCCGTCGAAGTCCACCGCATGGGTGTTGTAGGTGGTCGGGATGAACTGGGTCTGGCCCATGGCGCCGGCCCATGAGCCACGCATGGCCTCTGGCTGGATATCGCCGTTCTGCAGGATCTGCAGGGCGGCGATCAACTGGTCCTGGGCGAACTGTGGGCGGCGGCCTTCATAGGCCAGGGTGGCCAGGGAGCGGATCACCGACTTGTTGCCCTGGAACTGGCCGAAGTTGCTTTCCATGCCCCAGACCGCAACCAGTACCTGGCGGTCCACGCCATAGCGCTGCTCGATGCGCGACAGCAGGTCGGCGTGCTGCTCGAGCAGCCGCTTGCCGTTGCGCACGCGCAGTGGCGACAGTGCGCCCTCCAGGTATTCCCAGACCGGCCGGGTGAATTCCGGCTGGCTGCGGTCGGCCTTGACCACGTCCATGTCTGGCGTGACGCCGAGGAAGGCGCGATCGAAGGTGCTGGCGCGGATACCGGCCTGCAGGGCTTGCTGGCGGAAGCCGGCCTGCCATTGGGCGAAGGTCTGCAGGGGTTGGATTTCGGTGCTGAGGTCAGGCGTGGTGCCGGGCAGGCTCACGGCGGGAGCGGGCTGGGCAGGCGCCAGCGGCAGGGCGTCGGCGGCGGTGGGCTTTTCCGCGCAGGCGACAAGCAGGATGAAGCTGGAGACCGCGATCAGCTGGCGATGGGGCCAGCGAAGGGAAAGACGGAGGGACATGCACAGATCCAGAATTGCAGTTCAGGTGCCGACCATACCATGCCTGGGCATTTCCTGCCTTCATGCGGCCAAAAAGCAAGAAGCCTCCCAATCTCTCGATTGGAAGGCTTCGCGGCGGTAGCTGCCCTTGCCCTTGTTCGGTCGTTCCTGGCGGCAGCGGAACAGTGGTTGGGCGACGATGGACTTGGCCTTGTTCGGGCCGTGTTTCTTCGGCTTCTTGCTCATGGTGGCATCCCGGTGGGTGGACTTCGGGGGCACTCTAAGGCGATGTGGGGGCGGGGGCCAATTGATTGTGTTTATGGTCGGATAGCGGCCCACGACCCTGTGGGAGCAGGCTTGCCCGCGAATGGCTCACTCAGGCGGCAAGGCCAGCCGCTGCCCGGCCATCAGCAGCGACAACCGCGCCAGGCTGGTCCACGGCGAACCTTCGGCCTGGCCCTTGATCTGCGCATCGATCCTTTGGGCATCCTGCAGCAATTGCGCCCAACGTTGCGCCGAGAGGCGTTGCAGGGCCTTGCTCACCAGCGGTCGGCGCTTGTCCCACACCGGTGGGCGGGCCTGACTGAACGCCTTGTCCAGCGGCACGCCCTGGCTGAACTGTTGGGCCAGGCCCGCCAGTTGGCGCAACTCGCGGGCCAGGGCCCAGAGGATGACCGGCGGCTCGACGCCTTCGCCGCGCAAACCTTCGAGCATGCGCAGGGCATGGGCCGCTTCGCCGTTGAGGATGGCATCGACCAGCCCGAAGACATCGAAGCGAGCGCTGTCGGCGACAGCGGCCTGGACGGTTTCCACGGTGATCTGGTTGCCTTCGGCCAGCAGCTTGAGCTTCTCGATCTCCTGGGCGGCAGCCAGCAGGTTGCCTTCGACCCGTGCGGCGATCAGATCGACCGCGTCACGCTGGGCAGACAAGCCGGCCTGCGCCAGGCGCTGGTTGATCCACTGGGGTAGCTGCTGGGCGTCCACCGGCCAGATCTGGATGAACTGGCAATGCTCGCCCTCGATCAGCGCCTTGCCCCACTTGGTCTTCTGCGCACTGCCATCGAGCTTGGGCAGGCTGACCAGCAGCAGGGTGTCCTCGGCGGGGTTGGCGCAGTACTCCATCAGCGCGGCGGCACCCTTGTCGCCGGGCTTGCCCGAGGGCAAACGCAGCTCCAGCAGGCGCCGCTGGGCGAACAGCGACAGGCTGGCTCCGGCCTGGAGCAGGCTGCCCCAGTCGAAGTTGGCATCGGCACTGAAGACCTGGCGCTCGTCGAAACCCTGCTGGCGCGCAGCCGTGCGGATGGCATCGGCGGCCTCCTGGCAGAGCAGCGGGTCATCGCCGCTGACCACGTAGACCGGGGCCAGGTTGCCTTGCAGGTGTTTGTTGAGCTGGGCGGGGGAGAGCTTCATGGGAATAGGCGAGGCACCCGCAGGTGCCTCGTGCAGGCTCAGTTGCCCGGTACTTCCAGGGGCGACTGCTGCGGCGTCTCGTCCTGCAGGCGACGCGCCGCCTCCAGGGCCTCGGCTTCGGCCTTGGCACGCTCGTCGGCGTCACGCTGCAGCTCGTCCAGTTGGGCCGGCGTCAGCATTTGCAGGCGAACCACCATGCCCTGGACCAGGTCGCGGCGCATTTCTTCACGTGCCTGGGCGCCTTCCTGGTCGGAGCCGGTGATGTTGTCGCCGTCGTGTACGTAGATCTTGCGGGCTTCCAGCTTGTCGCTGAGCAGCTGGGTGTCGTTCAGGCCCAGGATGCTGTAGCTGAGCACGGTGGTGAGTTCGTATTCGGCCGAACGGCTGCCGCCGCTGTAGGTGGCGGCACGCTGGGTTTCCCGTTCGTCGGTCAGCACCAGGCGGTAGGGGGCGCCGGCGTGCACGTTGACGCCGCTGCGCTGCAGTACCTGGCGCAACTGGGTCACGGTGTCGCCGTAGGCGTTGCGGGCGCTGACGTCCAGCTCCTTGATGGCCAGTTCGGTGGTGCCGGTGCCGCGCAGCTGGAAACCACAGGCGCTGAGCACGATGGCCAGGCCCATTACCAGCAGATTGCGTTTGATCATGTTGTAGCTCCCTCGTGGGCCTGTTCCGCCCGCCCACGGCACGCGTGGGCGGGCGTTGCCATCAATTGGCGACGATGTTGACCAGTTTGCCCGGTACCACGATGACCTTGCGGATGGTCAGGCCATCGGTGAAACGCAGGACGTTCTCGTTGTTGCGAGCGGCCGCCTCGATCTCCTCGCGGCTGGCCGAGGCGGGCATTTCCACCTGGCCACGCAGCTTGCCATTGACCTGCACCACCAGGGTGATGCTGTCCTGCACCAGGGCGCTTTCGTCGACGGTCGGCCATGGCGCGTCGATCACCGCCTGGTCGTGACCCAGGTGCTGCCACAGCGCATGGCTGATGTGCGGGGTGATCGGGGCCAGCAGCAGGGTCACGGCCTCCAGGCCTTCCTGCAGCAGCGCACGGTCCTGAGCGGTGGCCTGCGGGGCTTTCTCCAGCACGTTCATCACGGTCATCACCTGGGCGATGGCGGTGTTGAACTTGTGGAACTGGCCCACGTCGGTGCTGGCCTGCTTGATCGCGGCGTGGATGGCACGGCGGATCGTCTTCTGGGCGTCGTCCAGCGCGGCGACATCCAGCGTGCCCGGCAGGCCCTGGGCCACATGGGCCTGGGCCAGGCGCCAGACACGACGCAGGAAGCGGCTGGCGCCCTCGACACCGGAGTCGGACCATTCCAGGCTCATGTCGGGCGGCGAGGCGAACATCATGAACAGGCGGCAGGTGTCGGCGCCATAGGCGTCGATCATCGCTTGCGGGTCGACGCCGTTGTTCTTCGACTTGGACATCTTCTCGGTGCCGCCGATCTCCACCGGCAGGCCGTCGGTCTTCAGGCGGGCGCCGGTGACCTTGGCCTTGGCGTCGCGCTCGACCTCGACATCGGCCGGGTTGAACCAGTCCTTGCCGCCGTTGCTGGCGGTGCGGTAGTAGGTCTCGGCGACCACCATGCCCTGGGTCAGCAGGTTCTTGAACGGTTCGTTGGAGGTGACCAGGCCTTCGTCGCGCATCAGCTTGTGGAAGAAGCGCGCGTACAGCAGGTGCAGGATGGCGTGCTCGATGCCGCCGATGTACTGGTCCACCGGCAGCCAGTGGTTGGCGGCCTTCGGATCGACCATGCCGCTCTCGTAGTTCGGCGAGGCGTAGCGGGCGAAGTACCAGGACGACTCGACGAAGGTGTCCATGGTGTCGGTTTCACGCTTGGCCGCGGCGCCACATTTCGGGCAGCTGCATGCGTAGAACTCGGGCATGCGCGCCAGCGGCGAGCCGGCGCCGTCCGGCACCACGTCTTCGGGCAGCACCACCGGCAGTTGGTCTTCCGGCACCGGTACGTCGCCACAGGACGGGCAGTGGATGATCGGGATCGGGCAGCCCCAGTAGCGCTGGCGGCTGATGCCCCAGTCGCGCAGGCGGAACTGGGTACGCGACTGGCCCAGCGCCTTGCGGATCAGTGCAGCCTCGATGGCGTCGAAGGCGCCCTGGAAGTCCAAGCCATCGAACTCGCCGGAGTTGATCAACTGGCCATGCTCGGCATAGGCGGCCTGCCATTGGCTACCGACCTCGTCGCCGGCGCTGGTACGCACCACGGCCTTGATCGGCAAGTGGTACTTGTGGGCGAATTCGAAGTCGCGCTCGTCGTGGGCCGGCACGGCCATCACGGCGCCGTCGCCGTAGTGCATCAGCACGTAGTTGGCGACCCACACCGGCAGTTTTTCGCCGGTCAGCGGGTGCTCGACGAACAGGGAAGTGGGCATGCCCTTCTTCTCCTGGGTGGCCATGTCGGCCTCGGCGACGCTGCCGCTCTTGCATTCGTCGATGAACGCCTGCAGCGCCGCATCGCCCTGGGCGGCCTGGGCGGCCAGGGGGTGCTCGGCGGCGACGGCGACGTAGGTCGCGCCCATCAGGGTGTCCGGACGGGTGGTGAAGACCTTGAGGGCGCCGGCGTGGCCGATGCTCGCCTGGTCATAGGGGAACTGCACTTCCATGCCACGCGACTTGCCGATCCAGTTGCGCTGCATGGTCTTGACCTGCTCCGGCCAGCCCGGCAGCTCGTCGAGGCTTTCCAGCAGCTCGTCGGCGTAGTCGGTGATGCGGAAGTAGTACATCGGGATCTCGCGCTTCTCGATCAGCGCGCCCGAACGCCAGCCACGGCCGTCGATGACCTGCTCGTTGGCCAGTACGGTCTGGTCGACCGGGTCCCAGTTGACGGTACCGTTCTTGCGGTAGATGACGCCTTTCTCGAACAGCCGGGTGAACAGCCATTGCTCCCAGCGGTAGTAATCCGGCTTGCAGGTGGTGACTTCGCGCGACCAGTCGATCGCCAGGCCCAGGCTCTTGAGCTGGGACTTCATGTAGTCGATGTTCTCGTAGGTCCACTTGGCCGGGGCGACGTTGTTCTTCATCGCGGCGTTTTCCGCCGGCATGCCGAAGGCGTCCCAACCCATCGGCTGCAGGACGTTCTTGCCCAGCATGCGCTGGTAGCGGGCGATCACGTCGCCGATGGTGTAGTTGCGCACGTGGCCCATGTGTAGCTTGCCGCTCGGGTACGGGAACATCGACAGGCAGTAGTAGGTATCCTTGCCTGGCTGTTCGGTGACAGCGAACGATTGTTGCTCGTCCCAGAACGTCTGGGCGGCGGCTTCTATATCACGGGGCGTGTATTGTTCGTGCATGGCTACTTTGTGCTGAGAGAGAAGAGACCTTGTTTCCAGGCAGCGGAACCTCGCTGCGTCCGGCACTCCGGTGTCGATAGAGTGAACGCCGTAGCATACATGAGCGCCGCGCGTCCTGGGAAACCCTGATTGCGAATGTCCACTGGTCGCAGCGCTCGGCTGCTTTTCGCAGCGACGCTAAGCTCATCTGTGGGGGGAGATATTCTTATCTTCAATGAGGTGAACGGATGGGAGAGTCGCAGCTACCCGCAATCAAACCGGAGCTTTACGAACGCCTGATCGACCGTCTGGGCCTGGCGCTGGAAGTTGCCAGGACGTCGGTACGATTGCGCGACGAGATGCCAGCCGAACTGGAATTGCGTGGCCTGAGCCACGCCGAGTTCGAAGTGATCAAGGCCTACCTGGACACCCTCCCGGAGAGCCGTTTCGCCAGCGCCGGTGCCTACCAGCAACCGGAGCCTTCCTCGGCGAAGATCGTCTGGCTCAAGGACAAGAAACGCCCCGCCACCACGGCGAGATCCCGGACGCTGCGACATCGCTAGCCGTTCAGGATTCCAGGCGCAGGCCATCGTGCGCCGGTTCTATCAATCTCTGTCTTGTCGGCGCCGGCGCGCACTTGTTGCCCGGCGTCGATCCTCTTAGGCTGCACGCCTTCCAAGGAGGTGTGCCCGATGCCGATTCGCTTTTTCATCAAACAATGGCTGCTGCCGCCTGGCCTGCTGTTTCTGTCGCTGCTGCTCGCCTGGTGGCTGCGCAAGCGCTATCCGGGCCTGGCCGCGGTCGGTTTCGTGGTCGGGCTGGGCGGCCTGTGGCTGATGAGCCTGCCGCTGGTGGTGGAGCAGCTCGCGCGGCAGCTGGAAACCGAACCGCCCCTGGCGCAGGCCGACTGGGCGACGCTGGCGGACAGGGCCGATGCCATCGTGGTGCTCGGTGCCGGGCGCGAACGCGGGGACCCTGCCTGGGGCGGCGAGGACCAGCCATCGGCGCTGGCCCTGGAACGCATGCGCTATGCCGCGGCCTTGACCAAGGCCTCGGGCCTGTCGGTGCTGATCAGCGGCGGGTTGCACTACGGCACGCCGCCGAGCGAGGCGCAGTTGATGACTGATCGCCTGCGCGAGGATTTCGCGGTGCAGGTGAGGTGGAAGGAGGAGGCCAGCCGCACCACCTGGGAGAACGCCCAGCTCAGCGCCGAGCTCCTGCTGCCCAAGGGCGTCCGGCGGGTCGTGGTGGTCACCCATGCCTGGCACATGCAGCGAGCGCGCTGGTGCTTCGAGCAAGCCGGCTTCGAGGTGGTGCCGGCGCCGATGGGGTTCCTGGGCAGGGATACTGGGCAGCCGTTCGGCGGATGGCTGCCGGAGAGCCGGGCGCTGTGGCAGAGCGGGCAGTTGCTCAATGAAGTGGCGGGGTTGATCGGGTATCGGCTCTTTTATCGAGACGGTCGGAGCTGACGGAGGCCCCTGGGGGAGTGGGGCTTTTCCCATGCCGTGCGATTAAGCGGCATTGGGGCGGCCTTGCAGCCCATCGCCGGCAAGCCGGCGATGGTTTTGCTACACGGTCTTGGCGATACGGCTGGCCAGCAATGCCCAGCCCAGCAGCAGGGCACAGACGATCGCCAGCGGCCAGGAGCGCCATTGCAGGTACGGGGTGAGCTGCTGCATCGGCACCACCTCGCCGTACAGGATCGCCTGCTGGAACTGCGGGACCTGCGCGGTGATCCTGCCGAACGGGTCGATCAGTGCGGTGACGCCGTTGTTGGTGGCGCGGATCATCCAGCGGCCGGCCTCCAAGGCACGCATCTGGGCCATCTGCAGGTGCTGCAGGGGGCCGATCGACTTGCCGAACCAGGTGTCGTTGCTGATGGTCAGCAGCAGGTCGCTGCGGGCCGCCAGGCTTGCCGCGAACTCGGGATAGACCACCTCGTAGCAGATGTAGGGTGCGATCTGGTAGCCCTTGGCATGCAACAGCGACTGGTTCGCAGGGCCACGGGCGAAGTCCGACATGGGCAGGTCGAAGAACTCGATCAGCCCACGCAGCATGTCCTGCAGGGGCACGTATTCGCCGAACGGCACCAGCTTCTGCTTGAGGTAGGTGCCGTCGCCTTCTCCGGCCACGGTGATGCCGTTGTAGTAGCGACGTTGCTGGTCCACCACTTCACGCACCGGCACGCCGGTGATCAGCGCCGAATGTCGCTTGGCGGCGAAGCCACCCATCATGCCGATATAGCCCTGGGCCTGATCCTTGAGCACCGGCACCGCGGTTTCTGGCCAGACCAGCAGGTCGACCGGCTTGGAGCTGAAGCTCATGTCGCGGTACAGGGCCAGTTGCGCATTGATGTGCGCCGGGTCCCACTTCAGGTCCTGCTCGACGTTGCCCTGCACGGCGGCGACCGTCAGCGGCTCGCCCGCAGGCTTGGTCCAGGCGTGGCCCTTGAGTGCCAGGCCGAGGATCCATGGGGCGACCAGCAGCACGCCGCCCACCGCCAGGAACGAAGGGCGGGCCCGCAGGCGATGCAGGTTGCACAGCAGTGCGGCGCTCAGCGCCAGGACGAAGGAAATCAGCCAGACACCGCCGAGCGGCGCCAGGCCCGCCAGCGGGCCGTCGAGCTGGCTGTAGCCGGCGTAGAGCCAGGGGAAACCGGTGAGGAACCAGCCGCGGAACGCCTCCTGCAACAGCCACAGGGCAGCGAAGCACAGGGCATCGGCCAGGGGCGCTTCGTTACGCCTCAGCCAGCGTGCCCACAGCCAGGCAGGCAGCGCGAAGAACCAGGCCAGGGCCGCGAAGAACGCCAGCAGCAGCAGCGTCGCCAGCGATGGCGAGGCGCCCCCGTAGGTGTTCATGCTGACGTAGATCCACCAGGTGCCGGCGCCGTAGAGGCCGAAGCCGAAGCACCAGCCGCGCCACATGGCCTGGCGTGGGCTGAGCTCGCGCAGGCCGGCGTAGAACAGGACGATGGACAGCAGGGCCAGCGGCCAGATATCGAACGGCGACAGGGCCAGCAGGGTGGAAGCGCCGGCCGCCATGGCCAGCAGGTTACCGGGCCAGCCGGGGCGGGTGATCCAGCGCATGGTGTTCCTTAACGGGTGATCGGAGTCAAACGCAGCAAGTGTATCCGCCGGCTGTCGGCGTTGAGAATACGGAACTTGTACGAACCGATCTCGGTGGTCTCGTTGCGCTTGGGCAGGTGGCCGAAGGCGCTCATCACCAGGCCGCCGACCGTGTCGAACTCGTCGTCGGAGAACTCGCTGTCGAAGAACTCGTTGAAGTTCTCGATCGGGGTCAGGGCCTTGACCAGGAAATCACCGCTGGGCAGTGGCTTGATGTAGCTGTCTTCCTCGACGTCGTGCTCGTCCTCGATGTCGCCGACGATCTGCTCCAGCACGTCCTCGATGGTCACCAGGCCCGCCACGCCGCCGTATTCGTCGATGACCACGGCCATGTGGTTGTGGTTGGCGCGAAACTCGCGCAGCAGCACGTTCAGGCGCTTGGACTCGGGCACGAAGGTGGCCGGGCGGAGCAGGTCCTTGATGTTGAAGCTGTCGCCGTTCTCCTTGAGGATCAGCGGCAACAGGTCCTTGGCCAGGAGGATCCCGAGCACATCGTCGTGGCTCTCGCCGATCACCGGGTAGCGCGAGTGCGCGGCGTCGATCACCGCCGGCAGGAATTCGCGTGGCGATTGGCTGGCCTTGATGCTGATCATTTGCGAGCGCGGCACCATGATGTCGCGCACCTGCAGGTCGGCGACCTGGATGGCGCCTTCGACGATGGTCAGCGCCTCGCTGTCGAGCAGCTTGTTCTGATGGGCTTCGCGCAGCAGCTCGAGGAGCTCCTGGCGGTTCTTCGGCTCATGGGCAAAAGCCTGGGTCAGTTTACCCAGCCAGGACTTCTGCCCGTTGCTCGATCGGTCTTCGCTCATGGCGGTTACTCGTGATCCTTGCAGATATCGGTAGGAGTGACTTCGTCATCGGCGTACGGGTCCGGGTGACCCAGTTCCGCCAGCAATGTTCGTTCCAGCGCTTCCATTTCCTCGGCCTCGTCGTCCTCGATGTGGTCGTAGCCGAGCAGGTGCAGGCAACCGTGGATGACCAGGTGCGCCCAGTGCGCCTCGAGGGCCTTGCCCTGTTCGGCAGCCTCGCGTTCGACCACCGGTACGCAGATGACCAGGTCACCCAGCAGGGGAATGTCGAGCAGCTCGTCGGGGACGTCGGCGGGGAACGACAGCACGTTGGTCGCGTAGTCCTTGTGCCGGTAGGTGTGGTTCAGCTCGCGGCCCTCGGCCTCGTCGACCAGGCGGATGGTCATTTCCGAGTCGGCGCTGCGCTGGCGCAGCGCCAGCTCGCACCAGCGACGGAAAGCGGCGTCATCGGGGGCAGCGGCGTCCGTGGCCCGTTGCAGGTCGAGTTCAAGCATCGCTGGCGGGTGCCTCGGGCTTGGCCTGGCGGGCGTCGAAGCGGTCGTAGGCCTCGACGATGCGTTGCACCAGCGGGTGACGGACCACGTCCTTGGGCTGGAAGTGGGTGAAGCTGATGCCCGGTACGTCCTTGAGCACCTCGATCACATGGGCCAGGCCCGACTTGGTGCCGCGCGGCAGGTCGACCTGGGTGATGTCGCCGGTGATCACCGCGGTCGAGCCGAAGCCGATGCGGGTGAGGAACATCTTCATCTGCTCGAGCGTGGTGTTCTGGCTCTCGTCGAGGATGATGAAGCTGTTGTTCAGGGTGCGGCCGCGCATGTAGGCCAGCGGGGCGATCTCGATCACCTGGCGCTCGATCAGCTTGGCCACGTGCTCGAAGCCGAGCATCTCGTAGAGCGCGTCGTAGAGCGGACGCAGGTACGGGTCGATCTTCTGGGCCAGGTCGCCGGGCAGGAAGCCCAGCTTCTCGCCGGCCTCGACCGCCGGGCGCACCAGCAGGATACGCCGTACCTGTTCGCGCTCCAGGGCATCGACGGCGCAAGCCACGGCCAGGTAGGTCTTGCCGGTACCGGCCGGGCCGATGCCGAAGTTGATGTCGTTGGCCAGGATTTCCTTGACGTAGCGTTGCTGGTTGACGCCGCGCGGGCGGATGTTGCCCTTGCGCGTGCGCAGCGACACGCTGACTTCGTTGACGGCCGGGTTGTCGATGTTTTCCACGGTCGATTCCTGCAGGTACAGGTGGACCGTTTCCGGCGACAGCTCGCTGCCCTTGGTCTCGCGGTAGAGACGGCGCAGCAGTTGTTCCGCGGCAGAGGTGGTCTTGGGGTCGCCGATCAGTTCGAATTGGTTGCCGCGGTTGCGGATCTCGATGGCCAGGCGTTGTTCGATCAGGCGCAGGTGCTCGTCGAACTGGCCGCACAGGTTGGCGAAACGGTGGGCCTCGAAGGGTTCGAGGATGAAGCGATGGGGTTGTATGGGTGCGTTCAAGGTCGTTTTTAGCCGCTCGACGGCAATGGATGTGAACTCAAGAATAACCCTTGAATGCCAGTGGCGAAAGCACTGAAACGATCAAGGGTCGTTGCTGGGGGCATGGCCCGGGGGCGCTTCGTGGCCCATCGCCAGCAAGCCGGCTTACCATTGAGACCGAGCCGCTCTCGAGATCGGCGCAGAACCCTGTGGGAGCCGGCTTGTCGGCGATGGGCTGCAAAGCAACCCCCCAGGCGCGAATCAATGAATCAGCGCCCCGATCAGCGAGTGCGGGCGGGCTTCCTCGATGCGCACGTCCACCAGTTGGCCGATCAGCAGGGGATTATCGCTGCGGAAGTTGACGATTCGGTTGTTCTCGGTGCGCCCCTGCAACTGCCCCGGGTCGCGCTTGGAGAAGTCAGTGACCAGGATGCGCTGGACACTGCCCACCATGCGCCGGCTGATCTCGAAGCCCTGCTGGTCGATGCGGTGCTGCAGCAACTGCAGGCGCTGCTTCTTCACCTCTTCCGGCGTGTCGTCCGGCAGGTCGGCGGCCGGTGTGCCTGGGCGCGGGCTGTAGACGAAGGAGTAGGAGAAGTCGAAACCGACCTCGGCGACCAGCTTCATGGTCTGCTCGAAGTCCTTTTCGGTCTCGCCGGGGAAGCCGACGATGAAGTCGGAGCTGATGCAGATGTCCGGTACCGCGGCCTTGAGCTTGCGCAGCTTGGACTTGTACTCGAGGATCGTGTGGTTGCGCTTCATGGCTGCCAGCACCCGATCGGAGCCGGCCTGCACCGGCAGGTGCAGGTGCTTGACCAACTGCGGCACTTCGGCGTGCGCCTGGATCAGGCTGTCGGAGAATTCCAGCGGGTGCGAGGTGGTGTAGCGGATCCGCTCGATGCCATCGACCGCCGCCACCGTGCGGATCAGCTCGGCGAGGTCGGCCAGGCGGCCGTCGTGGGTCTGGCCGCGGTAGCCGTTGACGTTCTGTCCCAGCAGGGTGATCTCGCGCACGCCGTTCTCGGCCAGGTGGATGACTTCGGCCAGTACGTCGTCGAACGGCCGGCTGACCTCGGTGCCACGGGTGTAGGGCACCACGCAGAAGGTGCAGTACTTGCTGCAGCCTTCCATGACCGAGACGAAGGCGGTCGGGCCGTCGATGCGCGGCTCGGGCAGGTGGTCGAACTTCTCGATCTCCGGGAACGACACGTCGACCTGCGGCTGGCGGGTGCTGCGCGCGGCGTCGATCATTTCCGGCAAGCGGTGCAGGGTCTGCGGGCCGAAGACCACGTCGACATAGGGCGCGCGCTTGCGGATCGCCTCGCCCTCCTGGCTGGCCACGCAACCGCCGACGGCGATGACCATCTCCGGGTTGCGGTCCTTCAGCTCGCGCCAGCGGCCCAGCTTGGAATACACCCGGTCCTGGGCGCGCTCGCGGATCGAGCAGGTGTTGAGCAGGATGACATCGGCATCCTCGGCGTGCTCGGTGACCTCAAGGGCCTGGTGTTCGCCCAGCAGGTCGACCATGCGCGAGCTGTCGTACTCGTTCATCTGGCAACCGTGGGTTTCTATGTAGAGCTTCCGGGTCATGGCGAATCATCTGCTGCTGGTGCTGTGGACCGCGCATTATAAAGGTGGATCCCTGCACTTCCTAGGGTCGGCGGTCTGCTATGATGCGGCCCTTTTTATCCAACCATGTCAATCCGTCGATCATGAGCAAACGCGAACCTGCTATCTACAAAGTGATCTTCCTGAATCAGGGCCAGGTGTTCGAGATGTACGCCAAGCAGATCTACCAGAGCGACCTGTGGGGTTTTCTCGAGATCGAGGAGTTCGTCTTCGGCGAACGCACCCAAGTGGTGGTCGACCCCAGCGAGGAAAAGCTCAAGGCCCAGTTCGAGGGCGTGATCCGCAGCTTCGTGCCGATGCATTCGATCGTGCGCATCGACGAGGTGGAGCGTCTGGGTACGGCGAAAATCAGCGAGGCCAAGGGCGGCGGCAACGTGATGCCGTTCCCCATGCCGATGCCGGAGAAGTGAGGCGGCCCCTCAGGGCAGGGGGGAGAAGGGCGTGCGGCCTTCGGCGTTCTGCAGTTCGAGCAGGTAGCGACGGAAGATCTGGCCGAGTACCTGGGTGGCGTGCTCCAGTTCGTCGCGGGGCATCTGCTCGGTGACTTCGTCGGCCAGGTCCAGGGCCTCCTCGTCGCCATTGACCGCCGCCATCTTCAGCAGGATATAGGCCTGGACATTGTTGGCGGGGACCCCTTCGCCACGGAAGAACATGGCGCCCAGGCGGTACTGGGCCTGGGCATGGCCTTGCAGCGAGGCTTTCTCGAACCAGTTGAGCGCCTTGTTCAGGTCCCGGGGCGCCTGGGTGCTGTAGTAGAACTCGCCCAGTTCGTATTGCGCCTGGGCATCCCCCGTCTCCGCCGTCTGCTCGCAGGCCTTCAGGGCGTTCTCCAGGTCCTCTGGCTGGGTATTGAGGGTGCAGCGCCCCGTTGCTGGAATGAGCAACGAGTTGCCGCCCTCCGCCAGGGCCAGCAGGGGTTGGAGAAGCAGCAGGCAGCCCAGGGTCAGGGCGCGGCCGGTGCGGTTCATGGGGATCGACTTACCTCTGCAAAGCTGCGGCCAATGTCTCTGGTGGCACATTATGGGATAAGCAGCGCCAACCTTACAAAGTTTTACTCGATTTTCTACACAGGGTGCGTCGCTGTGGCGCAAACCTCGACAGTGTGACGGTGTTCACATTGTCTGTAGGAGCGGGCAATCCGCTCCTACAGATGCTCATACACCTTATTTCAAGGCAGCGAAGGCGCGCTCGGCGGCGTCCAGGGTGATCTTCAGCTCGGCCTCGCCGTGGGCGATGGAGGTGAAGCCGGCCTCGAACGCGCTCGGGGCCAGGTACACGCCACCGTCGAGCATCAGGTGGAAGAAGCGCTTGAAGCGTTCCACGTCGCTGGCCATCACATCGTCGAAGGTGACGATGTCGTCGGCGCCGCTGAAGTACAGGCCGAACATGGCGCCGGCCTGGGTGGTGACGAACGGGATACCGGCAGCATCGGCACGTTGCTGCAGGCCGTCGAGCATGCGGCTAGTGAAGGCGCTCAGCTCATCGTGGAAGCCCGGGCGGCTGATCAGCTTGAGGGTGGTCAGGCCAGCGGCCATGGCCAGCGGGTTGCCCGACAGCGTGCCGGCCTGGTAGACCGGGCCGAGCGGGGCGATGCATTCCATGATTTCGCGCTTGCCACCGAAGCAGCCGACCGGCATGCCGCCACCGACGATCTTGCCGAAGGTCGACAGGTCTGGCTTGATGCCGTAATGGCCCTGGGCACCGCCGAGGGATACGCGAAAGCCAGTCATCACTTCGTCGAAGATCAGCACCACGCCGTGCTTGTCGCACTGCTCGCGCAGGCCTTCGAGGAAGCCTGGGGCCGGTGGTACGCAGTTCATGTTGCCAGCCACCGGCTCGACGATGATGCAGGCGACGGTCTGGCCGACCTCGGCGAGGGTCTTCTCGACCGCGGTGATGTCGTTGAACGGCAGGGTCAGGGTGTGCTTGGCGAAGTCAGCCGGCACGCCGGCCGAGCTCGGTACGCCCTGGGTCAGCAGGCCAGAGCCGGCCTTGACCAGCAGGCTGTCGGAGTGGCCGTGGTAGCAGCCTTCGAACTTGATGATCGCGTCGCGGCCGGTGTAGCCGCGAGCCAGGCGGATGGCGCTCATGGTCGCCTCGGTGCCGGAGCTGACCATGCGCACCATCTCCATGGACGGCACGATCGAGCAGACCAGGTCGGCCATCTCGGTTTCCATGGCGGTCGGTGCGCCGTACGACAGGCCGTGCTCCAGTTGCTTGCGCACCGAGTCCAGCACGTCCGGGTGGCTGTGGCCGAGGATCATCGGGCCCCAGGAGCCGACGTAGTCGACGTAGCGCTTGTCGTCTTCGTCGATGACGTAGGCACCCTCGGCGTGCTTGAAGAACAACGGCGTGCCGCCGACGCTGCGGAAGGCGCGGACCGGCGAGTTCACGCCGCCTGGGATGTGCTTCTGGGCTTGGGCGAACAGGGATTCGGAACGGGACATGGGGTTTTCTCTCGAATCAGGAAGCGAACAGGGCGTTGAAGGCGCGGGCGCGGCGGGTGACTTCCTGCGCGCTGTCGGCACCGAACAGGCCATGGATCACCGCCAGCAGGTCGGCACCTTGGGCGACCAGCGGGGCGGCATTGTCGAGGGTGATGCCGCCGATCACGGCGATCGGCAGCTTAACGCGGGCGCGGGCCTGGCCCAGCAGGTCGAGGCTGGCGGCCGGTGCGCCGGGCTTGGTCACGGAATTGAAGAAGCGGCCGAAGGCCACGTAGCTGGCGCCCTCGGCGGCGGCCTGCTCGGCCAGCTCGAGCTGGGCGTGGCAGGTGGAGCCGATGATCGCGTGGTGTCCGAGCAGCGCACGGGCTGGGGTCAGCGGGCCGTCGGTCTGGCCCAGGTGCACGCCGACGCCCAGGCGTGCGGCCAGTTCGGCGTCGTCATTGATGATCAGGGCGGTGCCGTAGCGCTCGCAGAGCTTCAGCAGCGCCTCAGCCTCGCGCAGGCGGCGCGCCGCATCGTCGCTCTTGTCGCGGTACTGCAACAGGCATACGCCGCCTTCCAGGGCGGCCTCGACATGGGACAGGAAGCGACCGGCGAGTAACTGGCTGTCGGTGATCGCGTACAAACCGCGTAACTTCATCTGAAAGCCTCGCATGCAGGGATCAGGAGCAGAAGTCCAGGGGCAGCCGGCGCGGCACGAACTGGCCCTTGCCCAGCTGCTCGGCGTCGCGCAGGGTGCGCCAGGTGTAGTCCAGGGCGCTGCGCACGGCGCTTTGCAACTGCTCGCCGAGCGCCAGGCGGCCGGCCAGGGCGCTGGCCAGGGTGCAGCCCGAGCCGTGGTAGCTGCCCGGCAGGCGCTGGCAGGTCCAGGTGTCGCGCCGGCCGTCACGGGTATAGAGGCGATTGTGGATTTCCTCTTCTTCGCCGTGACCGCCGGTAATCAACAGATGCCTGCAGAACGGCAGAAGTTTCTCCGCACATTCGTCGGCCGTGCCTTCGGGCAGCTCGGCGAGGATGCGCGCCTCCGGCAGGTTCGGTGTGGCGATGGTGGCCAGCGGCAGCAGACGTTCACGCAGGGCATAGCCGACCTCGTCCTTGCCCAGGCGGCCACCGCCGCCGGCACGCAGGACCGGATCGCAGACCAACGGCAGGTGCGGGTGGGCAGTCAGCAGCTCGGCGACGGTATCGACCATCTCGGTCGAGCCGAGCATGCCGAGCTTGACCGCTGCCACGTTGGAGTCGGCCAGCACGGCATTGGCCTGGGCCAGCACCCACTCGCGGTCGAGCACGCGGAAGTCGGAAACATTGACGGTATCCTGGACGGTCAGGGCGGTCACCGCGGGTGCGGCGTGACAGCCTTGGGCGATCAGGGCTTCGATATCTGCCTGCAGGCCGGCACCGCCACTGGGGTCGTGGCCGGAGAGACAGAGGACAACGGGGCGGGAGCTGTAGGTATTCATGGTCGGCGAGCTTACCACCAAACCTGTTTGGGCGGATTGCCTGGCGAGTGGGGTCGGCTGATCGATCGGTCCGCTTTCGTCTTTGTGTGCCTCTGTAAGCATTGATTTAGACGGCTTCTTCTAAATTTTCAGATGGCTGCTGGCCATGTCGAAAAGCTATGCTAGAGTGCTCGGATAACTCGATGAACGGGCTTTGTCGGAACTCGTCGTCTCAAAGGGATGGGAGGCCACCGCGACGCGACCGGACACGCCATGCTGGGGCTGTATGCGCTATTTGCTGATTGTGCTTCTGGGCTGCTTGCCTGTGTTCGCCGGGGCGGTCGATTTCGACAATGCCACCCGGCACCTTCCATTGGGCAAGGCCATGCAGGTCTACGAAGACCGCGACGCCAGCGCCAGCATCGCCCAGGTCAGCTCGCCAGCCTTCGCCAGCCGCTTCCGCCTGCACCATGAGGAGGTGCTCAACGCCGGGTATTCGACCTCGGTGTTCTGGTTGAAGATCGACCTGCGCAACGTCGCGCCGCCCACTGCCGCGCCGCGCCAGTGGCTGCTCGAGCTGGCCTATCCGCCGCTGGATCACGTGGAGCTGTACCTGCCGGACGGCCAAGGTGGCTACCACTTGGCGCAGCGCACCGGCGACGCCTTGCCCTACGCCAGCCGGCAGATCCGCCAGAACAACTACCTGTTCGAGCTGCCCTTGCCCCCAGGCCAGGCGACCACCGCCTACCTGCGCCTGCAAAGCCAGGGATCGATCCAGGCTCCAGTGGCACTCTGGTCGGCCGAGGCCTACCTGGAGGACCAGCCCGCCCGCCTGTACGTGCTGGGCATGATCTACGGCGTGCTGCTGGTGATGCTGGTGTACAACCTGTTCATCTATGTCAGCGTGCGCGATGTCAGTTACCTCTACTACATCCTCTACATCGCCTCGTTCGGGCTTTACCAGGTCTCGGTCAATGGTGCCGGCGTCGCCTACTTCTGGCCGGACAGCCCCTGGTGGGCCAATGCCGCGACGCCGCTGTTCATCGGTGCCGCTGGCCTGTTCGGCTGCCAGTTCGCCCGGCATTTCCTGCAGATGGGCACGCTCAGCCGCGGCTTCGATCGCCTGCTGCAGGGGCTGATGGCCGGTGGCGCGCTGGTCATGCTGCTGGCGGTGAGCATGCGCTACGGCATCGCCCTGCGCATGGCCACGGTGCTGGCCCTGCTGTTCACCATCAGCATCTTCAGTGCCGGGCTCTACGCATGGTGGCGTGGTCTGCGGGTGGCGCGCTGGTTCATCATCGCCTGGACCGCGTTCCTGCTGGGCGGCCTGGTCAACACCCTGATGGTGCTCGGCTACCTGCCGAATGTGTTCCTGACCATGTATGCCAGCCAGATCGGCTCCGCGCTGGAGGTGGCGCTGTTGTCGCTGGCCCTGGCCGACCGTATCAACAGCCTGCGCGAGGAGCAGGCCCAGACCCTGCGTGACACCGGCCGTGCCCTGGAGCAGCTCAACCAGCAGCTGGCCCGCAGCAACCAGCTCAAGGACGAATTCCTCGCCACCGTGACCCACGAGCTGCGCACGCCGATGAATGGCGTGATCGGCTCGCTGGAGCTGATGCACACCCTGCCGATGAGTGCCGAGCAGGCTCAGTACCATCGTACGGCCAGCGGTTCGGCCCAGGACATGATGGCCATGGTCGACGACATCCTCATCCTCACCGAGCTGCAGGCTGGCCGCCTGCGTGCCCAGGCGGCGCCGTTCAGCCTGCGCCGGCAGCTTCAGGAGCTGCGTGCGGGCTTCGCCGGGCGGGCCCTGGGCAAAGGGCTGTACCTGAGCCTGGATATTCCGGCCGACCTGCCGGACGAACTGATCGGGGATGCGCAGAAGCTGCTGCGCTGCCTGGCCTGCCTGGTGGACAACGGCCTGAAGTTCACCCACCAGGGCGGTGTCACGGTCCAGGTCCGTGGTCGGCGCCTGGGGCCGGACAGCCTGGCCCTGACCTTCACCGTCAGTGACAGCGGCATCGGCTTCGACGACCTGGACCAGGCGACCCTCTACCAGCGTTTCTTCCAGGTCGATGGTTCCATGAGCCGCCGTTACGGGGGGCTGGGCATCGGGCTGTCGATCTGCCGGCAACTGGGGGAACTGATCGGCGCCCGGCTGTCCCATGAGTCGACCCCCGGCCTGGGCAGCCGTTTCGACCTGACCCTGACCCTTGCCGTGGCCCAGGTACAGTTGCCGCCCAGCCGGGCTGCGTCGGGGATGAAGCGTTTCTAGCGTCCTATCGCCCTCGGCCGGCAAATGACCCCCAGTTAGTCATTTATGTCACTTTGACTGGCCGGGCAGGGATGCTTCACTGGGGTTTCCAGGCATGACCGGATCCAGGAGCCCACGATGAACCTGCACCAGTTCGCTGAAACCCACGAAGTCACCAACCAGCCGCCTGCCCTCGATGGCGCCAACCTGTACCGCCTCGACCAGCCGCTGCAGGAGTGGTCACGGCGCTTCGGGGCCGGCTGGGCCGAGTCGCGGATCGACGCTTACGGTGCCCTGGCCGGCGGCCCCTTGATGGCGGCGGGCTTCCTGGCCAATGCGCACAAGCCTGAGTTCAGCAGCCATGACCGCTATGGCCACCGTATCGACCTGGTGGAGTTCCACCCGGCCTACCATGAACTGATGCGCACGGCGGTCGAGCACGGCCTGCCGTCGTTGCCCTGGGCCGAGCCGCGACCAGGCGCCCACGTGGCACGGGCTTCGATGACCTACCTGCACAGCCAGGCCGAGGCCGGCACCGGCTGCCCGCTGACCATGACCTTCGCTGCGGTGCCGGCCCTGCGGCTGCAACCGGAGCTGGCCGAGTACTGGCTGCCCAAGGTGCTGGCCCGCGAATACGACCCGCGCAATGTCGGCGACCGACACAAGGCCGGCGTGACCCTCGGCATGGCCATGACCGAGAAGCAAGGCGGCACCGATGTGCGTGCCAACACCACCCGCGCCTATCCGGTCGGCACCCCAGGGCCCGGCCAGGCCTATGAACTGGTCGGTCACAAGTGGTTCTGCTCGGCGCCGATGTGCGACGCCTTCCTCACCCTGGCCCAGACCGACAAGGGCCTGAGCTGCTTCCTGCTGCCACGCCATCGCCCCGACGACAGCCGCAACCAGTTCTACATCCAGCGCCTGAAGAACAAGCTCGGCAACTGCTCCAATGCGTCCAGCGAGGTGGAGTTCCGCGGTGCCTTGGCCTGGATGGTCGGCGAGGAAGGGCGGGGCGTGCCGACCATCATCGAGATGGTGGCCATGACCCGCTTCGACTGCATGGTCGGCTCCAGCGCCCTGATGCGCCAGGCCCTGACCCAGGCCGCGCACCATTGCGCCCACCGCAAGGTCGGCGGCCGTGTGCTGGCCGAGCAGCCGCTGATGCAGAACGTGATCGCCGACCTGGCCCTGGAAAGCGAGGCGGCGCTGGCCTTGAGCCTGCGCATGGGCCAGGCCCTGGACCAGCTGGACGATCCGCAGCAGGCGCACTTCGCCCGCCTGGTGACGGCCGTGGGCAAGTACTGGATCTGCAAGCGTGCCCCGGGGATGATCAACGAGGCCGCCGAATGCCTGGGCGGTGCCGGTTACGTCGAGGAGAGCATCCTGCCGCGGTTGTATCGCGAGGCGCCGGTGAACTCCACCTGGGAAGGCTCGGGCAACGTGCAATGCCTGGACGTGCTGCGCGCCTTGTCCAAGGAGCCTGGCGTGCTCGACGCCTTGTTCGCCGAGCTTGGCGACGGCCATGGCGACCCGCGCCTGGCGGCGCATATCGGCAACCTCAAGGGCGCCTTCGCCGACACCGGTGATATCCAATACCGCGCCCGCCAGCTGACCGAGGACATTGCCCTGGCCCTGCAGGCCAAGCTGTTGCTGGAGGCGGGCAACGCGGTGGTCAGCGATGCCTTCATCGGTAGCCGTCTGGCGGGGGGCGGCAGGGTCTATGGCGCGCTGCCGCGAGGTGTCGACGTCGAGGCGCTGGTGGCCCGGGCGACGCCTGCCTGGCCGCTCTGAGACGCCCCGTCGCGGGCAGGCTGGCTCCCCCGCGAAGAGGGCAACGCCGCTCCATGGGGATGTATTTGCCTTCGAACGCAGGCAAGATGGAGCCATGCATGCCCAGAAGACAGGAAGCCCAGCGTGAGCCAAGCGTTTGTAGTCGTTGATACCCCTGAACAGGCCGTCGACCGTCTGGCGGCCTTGCATGAACAGGCTACCGGGGCCCTCAGCCAGGCCCTCAAGCGCTACCTGAAGGACCGCACCGAGCCGGACGACGACCAGCGCGCGCTGTTTCGCTACCCGGCCCTGCGCCTGACCTACTACAGCCAGGGCGAGGTCGCCGCCACCACCCGGGCCTATGCCAAGGTCCAGGTGGCCGGCACCTACAGCGTCACCATCACCCAGCCGGCGGCCTTCCGTGGCTATCTGCTGGAGCAACTGCGGCCGCTGATGCACGACTACACCGTGACCCTCGAAGTCGGTGTCAGCGAGCAGAACATCCCTTACCCCTACGTGGTCGACCAGGGCGACGAGCTGGCCGGCAGCGGCATCACCGCCGCGGAGCTGGCGCGGGTCTTCCCCAGCACCGACCTGTCGGCGGCCACCGACAACATCGCCGATGGCCTGTACGACTGGGGCAGCGCCGAAACCCTGCCGCTGGCGCTGTTCGACGCCGCCCGCGTAGACTTCTCCCTGCGTCGCCTGGTGCACTACACCGGCAGCGACTGGCGCCATGTGCAGCCCTGGATCCTGCTGACCAACTACCACCGCTACGTCGACCAGTTCATCGGCCATGGCCTGGAGCAACTGCGCGACGATCCGCGCTTCGTGCGCATGGTGCTGCCGGGCAACGTGGTGATCGAGAAGGGCATGGACGATGGCGAGACCCAGGCCCTGGTGGCCAGCGTGGTCTGGCACCGCTACCAGATGCCGGCCTACCACCTGATCGCCGCGGACGGCGATGGGGTTACCCTGGTCAACATCGGGGTCGGCCCGTCCAACGCCAAGAACATCACCGACCACTTGGCCGTGCTGCGCCCGCACTGCTGGCTGATGATCGGCCACTGCGGCGGCCTGCGCCAGTCGCAGACCATCGGCGACTACGTGCTGGCCCACGCCTACATGCGCCGTGATGGCATCCTCGACCGGGTGGTGCCGCCGAACATCCCCATCCCGGCGCTGGCCGAAGTGCAGCTGGCGCTGCAGGAGGCGGCGGCGCAGGTCACCGGCGAACGCGGCGAGCAATTGAAGAAGCGCCTGCGCACCGGCACCGTGCTGACCTACGACGACCGCAACTGGGAACTGCGCTGGGCCCAGGAGCGGCCGCTGATCAACCTGTCCCGTGCCGTGGCGGTGGACATGGAAAGCGGCACCATCGCTGCCCAGGGTTATCGCCTGCGTGTGCCGTATGGCACCTTGCTGTGCGTCTCGGACAAGCCGTTGCACAGCGAGATCAAGCTGCCCGGTTCGGCCAATGCCTTCTACAACCGCGCCGTCAGCCAGCACCTGAAGATTGGCATCGCCGCCCTCGACCTGCTGCGTACCGAGCTCAATTCGCTGCACTCGCGTAAACTGCGCAGCTTCGACGAGCCGCCGTTCCGCTGAGGATCCATGTCCCTGCCACCCCGTTCCAAGCCACGCCGCCCCCCGGTGCGGCCTGCCGGTCCAAGGCGCCAACCCAAGGCGCCACCGGCCGAGCCCCGCCTGATCCTGTTCAACAAGCCGTTCGACGTGCTGACCCAGTTCAGCGACGGCGAAGGGCGCGCCACGCTCAAGGACTACATCGATATCCCGGGTGTCTACCCGGCCGGGCGCCTGGATCGCGACAGCGAAGGCCTGTTGCTGCTGACCAATGACGGCCGCCTGCAGGCGCGCATCGCCGACCCGAAGCACAAACTGGCGAAAACCTACTGGGTACAGGTGGAAGGCGAGCCTAGCGAAGAGCAGCTACAGCGCCTGCGTGACGGTGTCGAACTCAATGACGGGCCGACCCTGCCAGCCGAGGCGCGTCGCCTGGACGAGCCTGACTTGTGGCCGCGCAACCCGCCGGTGCGGTTTCGCAAGAGCGTGCCGACCCATTGGCTGGAACTGGTGATCCGTGAGGGGCGTAACCGCCAGGTGCGGCGCATGACGGCGGCGGTAGGGTTGCCCACCTTGCGCCTGGTGCGGGTGCGGATTGGCGACTGGACGATCGAGGGGCTGGAGCAGGGCTGCTGGCGCGAAGTCTCGCCGAAGGTTTGAGACGGAGGTAAGCCCCAAAGCACCGCTTGATGTGCATCGGCGCAAAGCCGCTAGACCCCTTCCAGGAACCCCACCACCACGCTCTTGATGATGAAGGCGAGCACGCCCAGGCCCAGGACGAAGAACAGGATCAGGGTGCCGAAACGGCCCGCCTTGGACTTCTTCGCCAGGTCCCAGACGATGAAGCCCATGAAGCCGATCAACACGGTGACGAGGACGATCATCATCCATTCTTCGAATACTGCAGGATCCATCGGTGTTCTCCAGGCAGGCTGAGCGCCCGATCATACACCGGGCGCCGGGGCGGTCAACGCAGGTGGGTCAGGGGCAGCTCGGTGCTGGCCAGGACTTGGTTGAGGACGAAGCTCGAGCGCACGCTGGTGACGCCCTCGATGCGGGTCAGGCTGCCTAGCAGCAGTTTCTGGTAGTGGTCCATGTCCGGCACCACCACCTTGAGCTGGTAGTCGGCATCCATACCGGTGACCAGGCTGCACTCCAGAACCTGGGGCAGGCTGCGGATGGCCGCCTCGAAAGCCTCGAAGCGCTCGGGAGTGTGTCGGTCCATGCCGATCAGCACGTAGGCCGTGAGGCTCAGGCCGAGTTTCTTGCGATCCAGCAGCGCCACCTGGCGCGAGATGTAGCCGTCGTCTTCCAGTTGCTTGACCCGCCGCGAGCAAGGGGAGGGGGACAGGCCGATGCGTTCGGCCAGTTCCTGGTTGGAGATACGCGCATCGCGCTGCAATTCGGCGAGGATGCTCAGGTCATAGCGGTCGAGCTTGCTCATGGAGGGGACCTTTTCTGTTCGGATTGCTGAGGATTATCGATCCAGGGTGAAAAATTGCGCAAGTGCTATTTATCAGAGCAATATTCGCAATCCTCTGCTGCGGTGCTTCCCGTATCTTTATCCACAGAATCACTGCCCGGACTTCAGTCCACGGCGACAGGCCCCAGGAGGGCCGTCGCGGCCAGGCCATCCAACAGGACCCGCCAGGCCCCCGGGCTACGCACCGTCCAGAAGACGGCGTGAGGTGAGCCGGCGCCACAAGTGCCGAGCACGGACGACAATTCCCAGAGGGAGGCCAATGGCCTCCCTTTTTTCATGGGCGCGAGCTTGGCGTCATGGGCTGCGCGATTGCATCAAACTGGATCGGCATGCACCAACACATCCGCCCTCGGATAACGCTGGCGGATCGCTTGCGACGCCTGCTCGCACAGCTCATGGGCCTCATGCAGCGGCAACTCGCCAGGCAGCTCCAGGTGCAATTGGACGAACCAGTGGCTACCCGACACCCGCGTGCGCAAGTCGTGGGCGCCCCTGACCCCGGGGATGGCGCATGCCAGCTCGAGCATGCGCTCGCCGATGTCGGCCGGCAGCTCCTTGTCCATCAGGATCGCTGTGCTCTCGCGGGCGATCTGGGTGGCGCTCCAGAGGATGTAGAAGGCAATCCCCAGGCCGAACACGGCATCCAGCTGCGGCCAGCCGAAGCGAGCCAGCAGCAGGGCCAGCAGGATGCTGCCGTTGAGCAGCAGGTCGGAGCGGTAGTGCAGCGAGTCGGCGCGCACCGCTGTGGAACCGGTGGCGCGGATGACCTTGCGCTGGAAGGCCAGCAGGGCCAGGGTCAGGACCAGCGAGAGTAACATCACGCCGATGCCGGTGGCTGTGTCGCCCAACGGCTGCGGCGACTGCAGGCGCTCGACCGCCTGCACCCCGACCAGCACCGCGCTGACCCCGACGAACAGCGCCTGCGCCATGCCGGCCAGGGCCTCGGCCTTGCCATGGCCGAAGCGGTGGTCGTCGTCCGCCGGGCGCAAGGCATAGTGTACGGCGAGCAGGTTGAGGAAGGAGGCCACGGCGTCCAGCGCCGAGTCGGTCAGGCCCGCCAGCAGGCTGACCGAGCCGCTCAGCCACCAGGCCACTGCCTTGCTCAGCACCAGGATGCCGGCCACCGCGAGCGAAGCACGGGTGGCCAGGCGCAGCAGGTGTCGATGTTCGGCGGGTTGGGTCATGCCGCGGGTGTCGTCCTTGTCAGGCGGCCGGTACCAGGCCGTAGGCGGCCAGTTGCTCGACGCTGCCGCGGTGCTGGATCAGCCGCGGGTCGTTCAGCGGCAGGCGCTGGCCCAGTTCGCTTTCGAGAATAGCCTGCAGCCTGGTGTTGTCGACCCGGCCGTCGGCGTCGATGGCGGGCTTGAGCTTGGCAGGGTCGACTTGGGCGGTGTGGCCCCCTGGGTAGTAGATGGCGCCCGTGGCGAAGTCGATGCCGAAGGCGATCAGGCCGGGAATGACATAGAAAAGAATACCGATGGCGTCCATGGCGGCGACAACAGGGTCGATCTTGCCTTCGATCTGACCGCGACGGTCTGGGTAGAACAAGGTGCCGCAGGCCGTCAGCTGGATCAGCAAGGTGGCGATGAGTGCGCCACCGATGACGCGGGAATGGATGCGCATTTGAATCTCCGAAAAGTAACCACGAAGGGGCAGGCCAAAACGCCTGCGCCTGCTACTAAGACCATGGCAGGGCAGGCCCGGTTCGCCGTTATACGCGGGCGATGGTTCCAGGGCCATCATGATTTCATTACCAATCGATGCCGTTCTGCCTGCCCTTGGCGGCTCTCGGACACGGCGAGGCTGTGCACCTGCAAAGAGCGGAAACATCAGCCCAGCTGAGAAATCTTTTTTAGTAACGACACACGAATGGCGTTGGCATGTACTGGGGGGGCAAGTGTGCGGGTAGGTCTACCTGGATATTATTTTATGATAATGAAATTGTCACCCAGTAATCGCAGGTTCTAATTGTCTGCTCATCAATGTTTAACTGGGTTTTACATTGTTTTTGTGCGGGTATTGACAAGTTGAACTTTTTCTTTGACACCGGTTTTTTGATTGCTAGTATCCCCGCAAGCGACCCGTTATTTAGCCCGGATTTCTCATGAGGCCGGCAGGCGTGGCCGGTGAAGCCTCGGCGTATCAACAACCTGCCTTCCACCGCTAAAAATTGATCGTTTTTTATTCAATTCCCGCGTATGGGGCGCACTGCCCCCTTTCCCCCATTGAGCCGGGCCGGGGGCGCCCGCCTGTTCAGGTCGGCTTGAGGCGGGCAACCAGCCCCGCAAAGAGTTCCTGATGCGGATAGGCCTCGCTGATCAGCACGCGGATGCGCCGGCTGTTGCGAATGATCACCGCACCGATCTTGAGCAGTTTCAAGCGCAGGTTATGGATGCTCATGCGCGCCAATGCGGTGCCCTGGAGATGATCGCGTAGCCGTTCGAACAGCACATAGGCAAAGGCCGACAGCATCAGCCGCCACTGGTTGGTCCACCAGCGTGGGCTGGAGGTGCGGTCGGCGAACAGATCCAACTGTTGGTCCTTGATCCGATTCTCCATGTCGCCACGGCCGCAGTAGTCTTCGTAGTACTGCTGGGCAGCATCCTCGGCAAAGCGGGACACGACGATGAAGCGTGGATTGGCACCCTGCTCGCCATGTTCCAGGCGCGACACGACCAGGCGGCGCCTACGCCAACTACCGGCCTGATAGAGGAAGCGATACACGCCGGACATCTTCTGCCCGGTTTCTTGGTAGGCCTCGGCGACCGCTTGCATGGCCGGCGCCGCCATCCGCTGCAGGCGGGTGTTGCGGGCCAGACCCACCACATAATCCACCTGCTTGCGGTCACACCAGTCGAGCATGCGATGTCGGCAAAAACCGCCGTCACCGCGGAACACGATGCGGGTCTCTGGCCAGAAGCGGCGAATGAACTTGACCAGCAGTGCCAGGATGGCCCAACTGTGTCGGGCGCCATCGATGTTGCTCGGGCGCAAATAGCTCACCAGCAGATGGCGACCACAGAACACATAGAGCGGCAGGAAGCAGTAATGGTCGTAATAGCCATGGAAGAAGCGCCCTTCCTGATCTCCATGCACCGGCACATCGGTCGCATCGAAGTCGAGCACGATCTCAGCCGGCGCCTGGTCATGCTGGGCGATGAAGTGCTCCCACAGCAGGCGATGGGCTTGCACCACCGTTTCGCGATCGGCTTGCTGTTCCAGGCGCCCCAGAGTGGATTTGCCGGCCAGCGGTTGCAGGCGGTTGACCGCAGTCTGCAGCGCGTAGTCATGGCGCAGGCCGTCATGATCGTTGAGATCCTCGTAGCCGGCGGCCAGTGCATAGATACGCTGGGCGAGCAGTGTCTGCAGTCCATGCTGGACACGCCCAGGATCACGCCGATCGGGAACGATTTTGGCCAGGCGGCGGGTCAAGCCATGTTGCCGGTCGACCTCGCGCAGCAGCAACAAGCCCGCATCCGAGGTGATGTGACCACCGGTGAAAGAGGCCTCGACGAGGCGGCGAGAGAGGGGTGAAAAGTGGAGTTTTTCTGGTAGCATTTTGTGCGCGGCTGAAGACTTATGGGGCTTTGTTTGGCGACAAGAATCATAAGGCTTTCAGCCGTTTTTGTTTATGCGGTCATGAGAAATCCGGGTTAGTGTGCTTGAGAAGTCCGATCGCGACGGGTTTACGCTGACCTCTTGCACCTTTTACAAGTGTGCTCGGGACGCTTGGAGAAAGGGCGCGAACCCCGATGACGGGTAACAGACAGGGAGTCTCTAAGGTGATCAGGTCCCTCTGCGAACGCAGGTTCTATTGTCTCACCCCCATGCAGCATGTCGTTGCAATTCCCTTATGCAATTCAAACTCAACGCTCACTGGGCGCGTGAAATATCACGTGCCCAGTGAGCGCTCGGGTGTGGGCTAGGTCCAGCCTCTGGACTGAATCTTTTTATATAACTTTCGCTCATTCGAATGCCCAGTCGCCTTTTAAGCGGCTGCGCACGCGTTCGGGTTGCTTTGTTATGGGATTGACTAGCTGAAGCAAAGACAGGTGTGCGATGAATAATATTGTAATTGTCGACAAGGCGACGGGGGCGGCGACCGAACATGCGTTCGGTAACGTCGCCCTGAACGGAACCAGTATTGTAAAAGTGCCCATTAGCCCGAGTAGCATCCAGTCGATGCAACAGTCGGGCACGAACCTGGTCATCACGCTCAAGTCCGGTGGCACGGTCACGGTCCAGAATTTCTTTGTGGCCAGTGGCGAGGCCAACCAGTTGGTACTGGAAGAGGCCGATGGGACCCTGCTCCTGGGAAGTTACTCTTCACCGTACTCCGGTTTTACCTTTAGCGAGATCGGCGCCCTTGATGATCTGACCGCTGCCGCGACGCCGGACTGGGTGACCTGGGGGTTGAGTCTGCTGGGGGTTGGCGGCCTTGCCTCGATGTTCTTCCTCAATGGTAGCGGAAGCAGTAGCGGCAGCGGCGGCGGCGGTGATGCCAGTTCGACTACACCGGATGCGCCTACCGACCTTGCTTTCAATAGTGCCGGAACGGTACTGAGCGGCAGGGGCAAGCCGGGTTTGACTGTGACGGTCAAGGACGCGAATGGGCAAGTCATCGCCACAGGGATCGTGGGCTCGGATGGCAACTTCCACGTCAACCTGAATACCCCGCAAACCAATGGCGAAACAGTCGAAGTCACCCTCACTGACGCTGCTGGCAATGTGTCCCCTCCCAGCACGATCACCGCAGACGACACCACGGCCCCCAATGCGCCGACAGATTTAGCCGTCAGTGCCGATGGCACCACCGTCAGCGGCAAGGGCGAACCCAATACCACCGTCACCATCAAGGATGCCGATGGCAAGGTGATCGGTACCGGTACCGTAGGTCCCGATGGCACCTTCGAAGTCGTGCTGAATTCCCCTCAGGTCAACGAAGAAACCCTCACGGTGACGTTGACCGATGCTGCAGGAAATATCTCGGCCCCAGTCGAAGTAACTGCACCAGATATTGATGACACGGACGCTGACGCTGACGCTGATGCTGATGCTGATGCTGATGCTGATGCTGATGCTGATGCTGATGCTGATGCTGATGCTGATGCTGATGCTGATGCTGATGCTGATGCTGATGCTGATGCTGATGCTGATGCTGATGCTGATGCTGATGCTGATGCTGATGCTGATGCTGATGCTGACGCGGATGCTGACGCGGATGCTGACGCCGACGCGGATGCCGACGCCGACGCCGATGCTGACGCCGATGCTGATGCTGATGCTGATGCTGATGCTGATGCTGATGCTGATGCGGATGCGGATGCGGATGCGGATGCGGATGCGGATGCTGACGCGGATGCTGACGCCGATGCGGATGCTGACGCCGATGCTGATGCCGACGCCGACGCCGATGCCGATGCCGATGCCGACGCGGATGCCGACGCTGATGCTGACGCCGATGCGGATGCGGATGCTGACGCTGACGCTGACGCGGATGCTGACGCCGATGCCGATGCCGATGCCGACGCGGATGCGGATGCCGACGCTGATGCTGACGCTGACGCTGACGCTGACGCTGACGCGGATGCTGACGCCGATGCGGATGCGGATGCGGATGCGGATGCTGACGCCGATGCTGATGCCGACGCCGACGCCGACGCCGACGCCGACGCCGACGCCGACGCCGACGCCGACGCCGACGCCGATGCGGATGCGGATGCCGACGCTGACGCCGACGCCGACGCCGACGCCGATGCGGATGCCGACGCTGATGCTGACGCGGATGCTGATGCTGATGCTGATGCTGACGCGGATGCCGATGCCGATGCCGACGCCGATGCCGACGCCGATGCCGACGCCGACGCCGATGCGGATGCCGACGCTGATGCTGATGCTGATGCCGATGCCGATGCCGATGCCGATGCCGACGCCGACGCCGACGCCGATGCCGATGCCGATGCCGACGCTGACGCTGACGCCGATGCTGATGCTGATGCTGATGCTGATGCTGACGCGGATGCCGACGCCGACGCGGATGCTGACGCCGATGCGGATGCCGACGCCGACGCTGATGCTGACGCGGATGCCGACGCGGATGCTGACGCCGACGCCGACGCCGACGCGGATGCCGATGCCGATGCCGATGCCGACGCCGATGCTGATGCCGATGCCGATGCCGACGCGGATGCCGACGCCGATGCCGACGCTGATGCTGATGCTGATGCTGATGCTGACGCCGATGCTGATGCCGACGCCGACGCTGACGCCGATGCCGATGCCGATGCCGATGCTGACGCCGACGCCGACGCCGACGCCGACGCCGACGCCGACGCCGATGCCGATGCCGATGCCGATGCCGATGCCGATGCGGATGCTGACGCCGATGCTGATGCCGACGCCGACGCCGACGCCGATGCGGATGCCGACGCCGATGCCGACGCCGATGCGGATGCCGACGCTGATGCTGATGCTGACGCGGATGCCGACGCGGATGCTGACGCTGATGCCGATGCCGATGCCGATGCCGATGCCGACGCTGACGCCGATGCTGATGCTGATGCTGACGCGGATGCCGACGCGGATGCTGACGCCGACGCCGACGCCGACGCCGACGCTGACGCCGATGCCGACGCTGACGCCGACGCCGACGCTGATGCTGATGCTGATGCCGACGCCGACGCCGATGCGGATGCGGATGCGGATGCCGACGCCGACGCCGACGCCGACGCCGACGCCGATGCTGACGCCGATGCGGATGCCGACGCTGATGCTGATGCTGATGCTGATGCTGATGCTGATGCTGATGCTGATGCTGATGCTGACGCGGATGCCGACGCGGATGCTGACGCTGATGCTGATGCCGATGCCGATGCCGATGCCGATGCCGATGCCGACGCTGACGCCGATGCTGATGCTGATGCTGATGCTGACGCGGATGCCGACGCGGATGCTGACGCCGACGCTGACGCCGATGCCGATGCCGACGCTGACGCCGACGCCGACGCCGACGCCGACGCCGACGCTGACGCTGACGCTGACGCTGACGCCGATGCTGATGCTGATGCTGATGCTGACGCGGATGCCGACGCGGATGCTGACGCCGACGCCGACGCCGACGCCGATGCCGATGCCGATGCCGATGCCGATGCGGATGCTGACGCCGATGCTGATGCCGACGCCGACGCCGACGCCGACGCCGACGCCGATGCGGATGCCGACGCCGATGCCGACGCCGATGCGGATGCCGACGCTGATGCTGACGCGGATGCCGATGCCGATGCCGATGCCGATGCCGACGCTGACGCCGATGCTGATGCTGATGCTGACGCGGATGCCGACGCGGATGCTGACGCCGACGCCGACGCTGACGCCGATGCCGACGCTGACGCCGACGCCGACGCCGACGCTGATGCTGATGCTGATGCTGATGCCGACGCCGACGCCGACGCCGACGCCGACGCCGATGCGGATGCGGATGCGGATGCGGATGCGGATGCGGATGCCGACGCTGACGCCGACGCCGACGCCGATGCCGATGCCGATGCCGATGCCGATGCCGATGCCGATGCGGATGCGGATGCGGATGCCGACGCCGATGCTGATGCTGATGCCGACGCCGATGCGGATGCGGATGCGGATGCCGACGCTGACGCCGACGCCGATGCCGATGCCGATGCCGACGCCGATGCGGATGCGGATGCGGATGCTGACGCGGATGCTGACGCCGACGCCGACGCCGACGCCGACGCCGACGCTGATGCTGATGCCGACGCGGATGCCGATCTGGAAGCCTTCGACGACGTCGCAACTGCCGAACTGACCGTAACCCCGGTTACGACCAACACCGGGCTCGACAGCATGAACGTGTTCACGCTGCTGGGAGTAGGTGGCATTCAGCTCGGTGTGCCTGAGTTGTCGCAGGAGTTCACCGTAGCGGATGAAAGTACCGGCACCTTGAACCTGTCCTTCGGCTCCGGTGATCTTGCCTCCGTGCTGGGTAGCGGGTTCACTGCGGTACTCGAGGTCAGCGACGGAGCTGGCGGCTGGATTCCGGTAGACCAGGGAAGCGTAGGCGGTGGCTTGCTCGATCTGCTTGGGTTGTTCGGTTCGGGTAACACCAGCGCGAAAATCGAAGGCCTGGCAGCAGGTGAGTATCGCTTCACGCTCTCCATGGACCCCGCCCTGGTGGCAGTTGGCGCAAGCGCCACAGCACAACTGAGCGTCGATAACGCCAGCCTGGTCGATTTCACTGCAACAGGCGGTGAGGTCAGCGGCAATGTCATCACCGACGATGGCTTTGCAGGCGTGCCGGACTCCCCAGGTGCGGCAGGGGATGCCACGGTCACGGCCGTCAACGATGTGGAGATCGGTGACGATCCTGCGGTCGGTACCGTTGTGCACGGGCTGTACGGCGACCTGACGATCTTTGCCAATGGCGACTACAGCTACACGCCAAATGGCGATGTGGCGAACATCGGCAAGGTCGATACCTTCGAGTATCGACTGGAGACAGCGGCAGGCGGCACGGCTTCGGCCACCCTCTACGTGCGCATCGACGGCAGCGACTCGACGGTGACCTGGAGCCCTGACGATCCGTCGGCGGAGGGTGTTGTGGAGGTGGTTGCCACCGATGACATCGGAACGGCAATGATCGACCGCGACAACCTGGTAGAGACTGAAAGCCTGACGGCATTGCAGTACTCGACGCCGCTGCTCATCGGTACCGGGAGAGGTACTGGCGCGGAGATCGTAGTGGAGGCCGATACTACGGCCGACCTTACCGTCAGTGTCCAGTTCTCCGGCGTTGGGTTGTTCCCGACAACCACACTCACGTTGGAGGTGTTCAACGGAACCAGCTGGGTGTCCACGGGCCAGACCACGACCAGCTCCAACTTCACCTTCACCGGGCTGGAGGCCGGTACGTACCGGGTGACCGGGGCAACGGGGGCCGTATCGTTGGCGGGTACGATTACCGTCAGCCAGACGCTGACCACCACCTATGCGAATGAGTTCGTCACGGGTGAGGCCATCGCTGCAACGGGCAACGTCCTGGCGCAGAGTGCTCACTCGCCGGCAGACAGCCTCGGCTCGACGCTGGCAGTGCTGAGTGTGTTGGTCGACGGGGTCTACGTCATACCGGGTCAAACCGGAGCCGTGGTGCAGGGTCAATACGGCACGCTGACGCTGCATGCGAACGGTGATTACGTCTACACGCCGACCCCAGGCCTGGCACTGGCTGACCTCGGCAACGTGGACAGCTTCAGCTACAAGATCACCGCACCAGGTGGCCAGGAGGACACCGCAACCTTGTACGTACGCCTCGACTCGCCGGATCTTGATTTTGTCTGGGACGATGACAATCCAGGCGATCCTGCCACCGAAGCCCCAGGCTTCGCAGCAGCCTCGCCGCTGGACGAGGCGTCACACGCCACGATCGAGGGCGGCACCGAAGGTACCGCAAGTGCCGAAGGTGCTGATCAGACGACAGCCCATGACACCGGGTTCGTATCGGTGGATGGCGCGGCAGGCCCTGACACGCTGTTGTGGGAGGGTGACGATGCGACGATCAACTTGAGCTTGCTGGTCGGTAATGTCAGCGACATCGAGAGCATCGACCTGAACGACTTCAGCGCGGTCGAGCTGACCGTGAGTCTGGAAGACCTGGTGGCAGTGACGGCGCCCGAGACGGATAGATTGTTTATCCAGGGCGACGAGCAAGACAGCGTCCATCTGACCGGTGACTGGTCGATGGTTTCCACTCAACTGGAGAATGGACAGGAGTACGTGGTGTACGTCAGCCAGGAAGATGAAACCCATCAACTCTGGGTACAGAGCGGTATCAACGTGGTTTGACCATGTTGCAGGCGCAGAGCGTCAGGCCGTAAGGCCTGGCGTTCTCTGCTCATTCCGTTAGCCATCAACCGTAACGCCAGGGCGGCGTATTGCTCACCGCCCGGGCGTTACACCCTGACGTTGAGTGATGCCGTGCATGTTCCTGAAACCGAATGGGCTGCATGGCAAGTAAGCGCCAATCTTTTTCAGCCCAAGCTGATAATGGAGCATTACTTGAAACCCAAGGATCGGTTCGAGTTCCTGTTTGTGGCGTTGTTGGTCTTCGCCGTACAACCATTGACTACCGAGAGGGCCGTGGCACTGACACGTGACTACGAACCCGAACATATCAATTCCATCAGCCCAAGCGATGTGGGCAAGCATTTACCGGGTGACTCATTCGGTGCCGGCCAGGTGGCCGCCCCCAGGAATGTGGTGCCCGACAACCTCGACCTGCCGCGTGCCATCCAATTGGCCGTTGCCTGGCATCCTGCCATTGCAGAATCGATCGGTCAGCTTTACCAGCAACATGACAATGTCACCATCGCCCGGGCGGGTTATTACCCGCAGATTCGTGGCGGTTTCAACAGCGGTTATGACAGCGGCCTGACCGGTAATGGTCAAAGCCAGACCTTCACCCTGTCGGTCTCGCAGATGCTGTATGACTTCGGCAAGGTGGACAGTGCGGTGGACAGCGCAGTGGCCCGGGTCAATGGCCAGCAGGCTGCGGTCCTGCTGGCCATTGACCAGGTGGCGCGCGATACCGCCTTTGCCATGATCGAACTGCAGCGCTACCAGGCGTTGCTCGACATTTCTCGCGCGCAGGTCAAGGGGCTTACGGCCATCGCCGAGTTGGCCCAGCAGCGCAGCGATATGGGCGCCAGCACCCGCTCCGACATGATCCAGGCTCGCTCGCGGGTCGAGGCAGCCATTGCGACGCAACTTCAATACACCGCGCTCTACAAGCGCTGGCGCACGGCCCTGGGCAACCTGCTCGGTACGCAGGCCCCAGTCAGTGTCAGCACCGCGATGCCTGCCGCTCTGCGCCAGTCCTGCCAAGGCATCGATGCTGACCAGGTGCTGACACCATCATTGTTGATCGCTCAGGCTCAGCAGGCCGATGCCCAGGCGCAAATTGCCCTGGCGCGGGCCGAGGGGTTGCCGACGGTTTCGTTGGATCCTTCGCTGACCCAGTACCTGGACAGCAACGATGAGAATGGCACTGTCGGCGGGCGTGATCGCACGCGCTACGGGATCTTCATCAACGTGGAGGTGCCGCTGTACCAAGGCGGCGCCATCACGGCCCGCAAATCGGCGGCCGCTCAGGCGCTGCGGGCTGCCGAGGCGGCCAACGATGCCGCGCGCCTGGCCGTGCGCCAGGGCTTGCTCGAGGCTCGCGACCAGACCTCCAGCCTCGAGCAGCGGCTGTCGACCCTGGATTTTCGTGAGCGCAGCATTTCCGAAACCCGCGACTTGTATCGCCAGCAATACCTCGAGCTGGGCACGCGGCCGCTGCTCGACCTGCTGAACGCCGAGCAGGAAATCCACCAGGCTGCCATGGATCGGGCCAACACCCGCGCCGACCTGCATCGCCTGGAAATCGAGTGCCTCTATAACAGCAGCGCCCTGCGCACGGCGTTCAATCTGGACAGCAGTACGATCCAAGGTGTGGAGATTCGACCATGAACGATGCAGTGAACGTTGCGACCCCGAGCACCACTGACCCGCAGACCTTGGAGGTGGCTAACGCGCTCGACTACGAAGGCTGGCTGGAGGCGATATTGGCTGTCGCGCGGCACAATCGCTTGGATTGCTCGGCGCAGAATGTACGCATCGCCAGCCAGTGGAGCCAAGGGGCGAGTGTCGACCAGGTGCTGCGCCAGATGGCGCGCCAGGCTGGGCTGAGTCTGAAGATCGTCGCCTTCACCCCCGCGCTGCTGGCGCAGCGGCGCCTGCCACTGGTGCTGCAGTTCGACGATGGCCAGATCGGCGTGCTGCAGACGATCAGCGACGACGAACTGGGGATCGTCTACAGCGGTGACCAGGGCCTGCAAAGCCGCATCAACCGTACGGACCTGGTCAATGCCGTGCGCAAGGTCCTGATTCTGCGACCGGCGCAAGCGGTCAGGGATTCCCGGGTCGACGATTACATCAAGCCTTACGAGAAAAGCTGGTTCAGGAACATCATCCTGCGCGACTTGCGCCCGTATGGCCATGTCATGTTGGCGTCGCTGGCGGCGAACGTCCTGGGGTTGGCCGGGGTGCTGTTCTCGATGCAGGTGTATGACCGTGTGGTGCCAGCCGAGTCGATGCCGACCCTTTACGTGCTGTTCGGTGGGGTGATGCTGGCGTTGTCTTTCGACTTCATCTTGCGCATCACACGCGTGCGGATCACCGACCTGCTGGGCAAACGCGCAGACATGCGGGTGTCGGACCTGGTCTTCGGTCATGCCATTCGCCTGCGTAATAGCGCCAGGCCGAAATCCACCGGTTCGTTCATCTCGCAGTTGCGCGAGCTTGAACAGCTTCGCGAGCTGATTACCTCGAGCACCGCCAGCGCCTTGGCCGACCTGCCATTCTTCCTGATGTTCCTGGTGATCTACTGGTTCATTGCCGGGCCGCTGGTGGCCGTGCCGCTTGGCTCTGTGCTGTTGCTGTTGATCCCGGGGGTGTTGTCGCAGCGCAGCCTGGCCAGGCTGGCCAACCAGTCGATGCGTGAAAGTTCGCTGCGTAGCGCCATGCTGGTGGAGACTGTGCAAGGCCTGGAAGACATCAAGATGCTCCAGGCCGAGCAGCGTTTCCAGCAACAATGGAACCACTACAACGCGACCGCTGCCGAGGCTGGCTTGCGCTTGCGCACGCTCACCAACGGGCTGGTGACCTGGACGCACAGCGTGCAGGGGGGCGTATTCGCGGTGGTGGTGGTGTTCGGTGCGCCGATGGTGATGGCGGGCGACATGACCACCGGTAGCCTGGTCGCTGCATCGATCCTGGCTTCGCGCATGGTGGCGCCGATGTCGCAGATCACCGTCGTGCTGACGCGTTGGCAACAGGCCAAGGTGGCCCTGCAGGGTTTGCATCGGATCATGCAGATGCCGGTCGACCAGGCCGATGGCAGCAAGCGTGTGCACCTGCCTGTGGTCCGTGGCGACTATGAGTTCAAGCAGGCGGTGTTCAAGTACAGCGAGGATGCACCCGTACCGGCCTTGACGGTCAAGGACTTGAAGATCGTTCCGGGCGAGCGCATCGCGGTGCTTGGCCGTAATGGCGCGGGCAAATCGACCTTGCTGCAGGCGATGGCCGGCATGATCGACCTCAGCTCAGGGTCGCTGACGCTGGATGGCGTGGGCTTGGGTCACATCGACCCGGCCGATGTGCGCCGCGACGTGGGCCTGCTGACTCAGAACTCCCGGCTGTTCCACGGCACCTTGCGGGAAAACCTGGTGATGGGCACGCCCCACGCCAGCGACCAGGAGGTTCTCGACGCCCTGGCGCTGACCGGGGCGCTGGAGTTCATCAGCAAGCTCCCGCTGGGCATGGACCACATGATTCTGGAAGGTGGGCTCGGCCTCTCCGGTGGCCAGCGGCAGTCGCTGTTGCTGTCGCGGCTGATCATTCGCCAGCCGCAGATCGTGTTGTTGGACGAGCCTACCGCGGCACTGGACGATGTCAGCGAGCGCAAGCTGATCCAGAGCCTGGCGCAATGGGGTGCGCAGCGCACGCTGATCATCGCTACGCACCGGATGAGCGTGCTCAGCCTGGTGGATCGCATCATCGTCGTCGACAACGGTTCGGTGGTGATCGATGACACGAAGGACAACGCCATTGCCCGGCTTTCCAAACCCAGGAACCCGGTGCAGTGAGCCGGCTGCCCATGCAATTGACTGCACAGAAGGATAGCGCTGATGGCCAATGAAATGAGTGCTTCGAGGTGGCGCCAGGGGCAGGTCCAGGTGCCTCTGCTCGATGCGTCCCAGGGCGACGACCTGTCCCGCGACGACAGCCTCGATGACGCGACGGTGGTGCGTTCGATGCGTATCGTCTGGTACCTGGCATTGATGCTGCTGGCGTTCGGGATATGGGCCTACCTGTTTGAAATAGACGAAGTGTCGACCGGCACCGGCAAGGTCATTCCGAGTTCGCGCGAGCAGGTCATCCAATCGCTGGAGGGGGGCATCATTGCCGAGCTCAACGTGGCCGAAGGGGATATCGTCGAACAGGGCGAGATCCTCGCCAAGCTCGACCCGACCAAGACTGAGTCCACCTTCGGCGAGAGTGCGGCCAAGTACCGCGCGGCCCTGGCCAGCGTTGCCCGGTTGCAGGCGGAAGTGAATGGCACCGCGCTGACATTTCCCGAGGAACTCAAGGCCTATCCAGCGCTGATGGCGGCCGAAAGCGACCTGTACCAGACCCGGCGCAAGGGGCTCGAAGAGTCTCAAGCGGGAGTCAGGACCTCCCTGGCGCTGGTGCGCAGCGAGTTGGAGATCACCGAGAACCTGGCCCGTGTCGGTGCCGCGAGCAACGTCGAGGTGCTGCGCCTGAAACGGCAAAAATCCGAGCTCGAGCTCAAACTCACCCAGTCCCGCTCCGAGTACCTGGTGCGCGCCGGCGAGGAGCTGGCCAAGGCCAACTCCGATGTGCAAACCCTGTCGTCGATCCTCAAGGGGCGTTCCGACTCGGTTTCGCGCCTGACATTGCGCTCGCCGGTGCGCGGGATCGTCAAGGACATCGAGGTCACTACCATCGGCGGGGTCATTCCTCCCAATGGCCGTCTGATGCAGATCGTGCCGATGGACGATCAGTTACTGATCGAGGCGCGCATTTCACCTCGCGACATCGCGTTCATCCACCCCAACCAGGACGCCAAGGTCAAGATCACGGCCTACGACTACGCCATCTACGGCAGCATGGATGGCAAGGTGGTGACGATTTCCCCCGATACCATCCAGGACGAAGTCAAACCCGAGGTGTTCTATTACCGCGTGTTCATTCGTACCCACGACAACGAGCTGCACAACAAGGCCGGCAAGGCGTTTCCTATCGTGCCGGGAATGATCGCGACAGCGGATATCAAGACCGGTCGCAAGACCGTGCTCGATTACCTGATCAAACCCATGAATAGGGCGCGTGAAGCCCTGCGCGAGCGCTAGGCGGTTCCCAGCCTTCGGGGCGGGTTGCCGCACAGAGAAGATGCAGCTTCCAGCTCTCGGCCAAATCAATGAGTGATGTTCTGTCTGTGGGGGAGTGATCGCATGTTCGGATCGAGCGTCGTGCGCTGGCTGTCATGCCTGGTCCTGGTGTTCAGTGCACCTCTGTTGGCCCGGGGCGTGGAGGATTCGCCGCTGCTGTGGAACACCCCGGCAGACCAGGTCCGTTGCGTCGATTCAGCCTCGGCCCTGTGGGTCGAGTTCGCCAGTGGCCAGGCCTGTATCCGTTACTTCAGTGCTTCGCCGCTCCAGGGAGCGCCGGTGGTGATCGTGATGTTTCACGGTGATCGCACTATCGAAATGCACCGTGCGCCCCAGGCCATTGCCGGCAATACCCTGCGGGCCAAGGACCAGCAGGCGGCGGCCCTGAGCCGGCGTGCCGGCGTACCGGTGGTGATTGTCGCGCGGCCGGGCACCTATGGCTCGAGTGGCAATCATGGGCAGCGCCGCCAGGCCAGCGAGTTCCAGGCATTGGATGCGGCACTCGACCAGTTGCGCCAGCGTCATACCATCGGGCGTTTCGTGCTGCTCGGGCACAGCGGCGGGGCGACGGTGGTGGCCGCTCTGATGACGTTGGGGCGCAAGGATGTCAAATGCGCGGTCATGACCTCAGGGGCGTTCGCCCTGCTCGAGCGCGCGCAGATGATTCGTCGCAGCAAAGGCCTGCCCGCCCGCGATGGGCGCGACACCAATGGCCTGTTGCATCCTTATGATCCCTTGCAGCACATCGATGGCATTGCCCGGGTGCCTGGTCGCCCCTTGATCTTGATAGGTAACCGCAAGGACCAGGTTTCCCCCTTTGTCTTGCAGGAAAGGTTCTACCAAGCGTTGCGCGATGCGGGACTCGAGGCCCGATTGATCGAAGCGCCGGCTTTCGGCCCGGCGTTTCATCAACTGCGCGACGATATCGGGCTGAAGACTGCGGCCCAGTGCGCCCAGCCTTGAAACCAGGACCCACTGTACCTGCGAGTCCTTGTTTCAAGCTTCAAGGCGTGCCGTCAGAGCGCCGCGACACGTTGTTGGGCGTGGGTGAGTGAGTCGACCAATTGCGAGAGGCCGGTGCCGCCAGAGCTCTTCACCAGCACCCAATCGCCCTTGTGGAACCAGCGTTCGGCATGCTCGGGCAGTTTGTCCAGCAGGGCGTTGACGTCCTCGAACCACTCGATGCTCAAGCGGTCGCGTACCTGTACATAGAGCGCATGCATCAGCGGCCCACAGAGCAGGGTATGCCGTGGCGCTGCCGCCAGCAGGTGTTCGGCCAGGTCCAGGTGATAGCGTTGGCTCTCTGGCCCCAGCTCGAGCATGTCCCCCAGGACCGCAACGCGCTGATTGGCCCGGCCAGGCAGTTCCGCGAGCATTCTCAACGAGGCCCCCATCGATCCCGGGTTGGCGTTGTAGGCATCGTTGATCAACTGGTAGTCGCCGTCCCCGCAGGGGATGGTCAATGTGTTTCCGCGCCCGTCGACCGCCTCGAATGTCTCCAGGGCAGCTTGTGCCTGCTCGATGGGCAAGCCAGCGGCAATCAGCGAAGCCAGCACCGCCAGGGCATTGAGCACCATGTGCCTGCCGCGGGTACGCAGCGTGAAGCGCAATGGCGTACCTCGAAGGCTGGCATTGACCAGCAGGTGAGACGCTGTCGCGTGGCAGTCGATCACCCGTAGGTCGGCGTGGGTATGCTCGCCGTAGCTGAGCTCGCTCAATTGCGCTCGCTTGGCGGCGTCAGCGAACACTTGGTAGTACGGCATGTCGCGGTTGAGCACCGCATGGCCACCGGGCGCCATGGACCTGAAGATGGCGCTTTTCTTGCGGGCGAGGTTGGCCAGGGTGCCGTGGTATTCCAGGTGCGCCGGCGCCAGGCTGGTGACGACGGCGATGTGGGGGCGAACCAGGTCGGAGTTGATGGGCATCCTGCCAACAGCCATTTCCAGGACCCAGAAGCGTGCCGGGTCGGTCATGCAGGCCAGGTTCCAGGCGATCCCGTGGGGCAGGTTGGCGTTGCCTTCGGTCTGCGCCACCGTGTCGAGCTGTTGCAGGGCATGGGTGAGCATGGCCACCACGGTGGTTTTGCCGGCGCTGCCGGTTACCCCGAATACCTGGCCGCTGAAGGTCCGCCGGGCGTAGCGCCCCAGGTGCAGCATGGCATCGGCGGTGTCCGGGACTTGCAGCACCGGCAGGCCGGCGTCGAGGTAGGGCGTGGGGTCGACGCAGACAAAGGCCGACGGGCGCAGGTGGGGGGCGGCCTTGGCCCACAGGCGCGCCAAACGGGTCTCATTGACACCCACCTTGCCCGGATGCCTGACCAACATGCGTTGCGGTTTGAAGTACGACATGGACGGGGCCAGCCCGCTGGCTTGCCAATCCGCCGCAGGCGCTACCACCCAAGTGCCGCCGGTGGCTTGCACGACATTTGCCGCATCCCAGTGCCAGCCGCCGGTGCCATGCTGCTTCTGCGCCAGGGCGCAGTGGACCTGCGGTGCGCCATCGAGCAGGTAGCGGTGATAGGCAATGAGCCCGGAGAGATAGTGTTCGACATCGTCGATACGCACGCGAAAGGCATGGTGGCGAATGAAGAACGAGCCGACGATGCGTGCCGGATTACCAAAGAACATCGCTATTTCCGGCCAGAAGTAACCGTTCAGCAAATGCCCGGCGCGGTGGTGCAAGGCTCGGTAGAAGGCTTGCAGGTCGACCTCCTCGAGCAGGTGACGCAGTGCAGGCAACTGCTCGAGGCGTTGTAGCATCTGCTGTGCCGCCATCATCAGTTCCAGCAGGGTCGGGAAGGTAGTGATGCGCTGCTGCACGAAGTCCAGGTAATCGATGAAGTTGTTCAGGCCGAAGCGGAAGTATTTTTCCTCTGGCCGGTAATGGGTCAGCTCGTTGACGCAGTAGCTCAACCAGTGGTCGTGCGCGCGCCAGTGTTCCTTGGCGATGAAATGATCGAAGGCCTTTTCGACGACCTGCAGCCAACGCTTGTCGCCTGTCAGGCCGTAGAGGCGCATCAGCCCGAATGCTGCTTCACCGTCGTAGTAGATGATCCGGAAGGGCTCTTTGACACTCAGGTCCCTGGCATGCAGAACGTGGTCGAAGCTGCCGGTCTGCGGGTCTTGCATCCAGGCAATGCCATTGGCCAGCGCTTCGAGCAACGGCTGGTAGTCGCGGTTGCCGGTGACTTCGCTGTATTTCACCAGGGCCAGCAGGCAGACCGCATTGCCCCCCAGCTTGATTTCGTCGCCGGTGTCCACCAGGAAAGCGGCGGCGCTGCCATCGGGCAGGGTGTAGGGTTTGATCAGCGTCTGCGTGAGGTGATCGAGGGCACGGCCTATCGATGCCCCGAGGGTGTCATCCTGGGTCAGCGCCCAGGCTTCGACCATGGAATAGGCCGTGCTGGCGTGACGTAGGGTGTTGTAGTTCTGGATCGTACGGTCAAAGCAGGGGAAATAGCCGTAGACGAACTGTCCGCTGTCCTTGACCTGGCGCGAGAGAAAGCCTGCAGCCGTCACGATGCTTTCCCGCACCTGGCCGGCGTCCAGCATGCCCGTCTTGCGTCGTCCGACATCGGGCCCATTGCTGTTGAGGGCATGGGCAATACCGTCTTCGGCACAAAAAACACCTTGGGTCTGGAACAGGTAGACGGGGGCTTCGGGGTGGGCTTGTGCGTATCGGGCTGCCGCCAGCGCTGGCGAACCGGCAAAGCGTTTTTTCACGTAGACCGAAAAATTGCCCAGGTTGAAGCTGGCACAAGGAATGCTGGAGCCGCCGTACAGGATGGCGTTGGCGTTGATTTCCTGTTCGGTGAGGGCGATCTCCAGTCCTTGGTCGAAGGCGATACCATAGCGGAAGTAGTTGCGCTTGTGGCGCTTGAGGCGCTCCTGCAATTGCGCCCATGTCAGCGTGGTGAGGTTGACTGCACGCTCGACCCGGAGCCACAGCGGCCCGGAGGGCTGACCCTGCCCGGGCGAGGCCTGCAGCGCCGGAAACTTTGATAGTGCTTGGCTCCAGGCGGTCTCGAAACTGTCCGCGGTGACGTGGAACACCTTGGCGCGCTGGCTACTGTCGCTGAGGGAGAAGAACAGCGTACAGGCCGGCGGGGCATCGGCAATGAGCGCTGCTGTCTGGCGTTTTAAAAAATCGTAACACGCTGTTAGTTGCTGTTTCAAAGACATAAGAAAATCCATTGTCAATGTCGGATGAAGACAGGTTGTTTGTTATGTGAACATTATCTCGTTCGGTATTCGAACACGCCTTTGAACATTAAGGCCTTCCTGCGTCCAAGCAAGGTCTGGCGTTGCAAAGTGTGAGTGTGAGCTTCGTCACATAAAAGACCGGCATGCACTTATACATGAATAAGCACGTTGAGCAGTCTTGTTGAGTCTTGAAATGGAACTTCCGTTCTAGTTGAGCGGAAGCGAATCATCTTGGGCTCTTTCCTTGGGGGGAAAGCCGCTGGGTTGCTCATGCTCGTTCAGGTGATTCTTTATGAGCTTCCTGAGGATCTGCGATACGGTGAGGTCGACGGTCGCAGAAAGATCCTCTAGTTTTTTCTTGGTTGGCAGATCGATCAAGATCGTGAGGCGAACGGTCTTTTTGTGCATGTGCGGTTCCTTTCTCTTCCGCAGCAGATACTCATGCTGCGGTCGGCTCTCCAGTGCCTGATGAATATGAGGCTTGACATGGAACTTCCGAGGCTCCGTGGGGACTATAATTCAACCGTGACAGATTTTCTACATGACTTAAAGCGCGTGTAGGCAATCATGTGTTGAATCGGTGTGCCCATATGAGTGCCTTGTCCAACCGCACTCATGCCGCCGCGAGTGAATGTCCACAAGTTTCGAAGACATTCGTTCTGTTGGCGAACGGTCTCGTCGAATGGTCAATGAACCTTTGTATACTGCACGCCTTGTTGCAGGAGTAATCATGAGTTCGTTGCCCATCGATGCCGCCTTGCCGGCCCTTTTGAAAGCCCTCGGGGAACGTCACGAGGTCGTGCTCCAGGCGCCGCCAGGGGCCGGTAAAACCACTCGCGTTCCGCTGGCGCTCCTTGACGAACCTTGGCTCAAGGCGCAGACCATCATCATGCTCGAACCCCGGCGTCTGGCTGCACGCGCCGCAGCCGAGCGGATGGCGGCTGAACTCGGCGAGCGGGTAGGGGAGACGGTGGGTTACCGTATCCGCCTTGAAAGCAAGGTAGGCCCGAAGACACGCATCGAAGTCGTGACCGAAGGGATCCTGGCAAGGAGGCTGCAAGACGACCCCTCGCTGGATGGTGTGGGCCTGGTCATCTTCGACGAATTCCACCTTCGCAACCTGGACGCGGACCTGGCCTTGGCGCTCACGCTCAATGGGCGCGAACTCTTTCGCGATGATGTCCCGCTGAAGGTCCTGTTGATGTCGGCAACGCTGGACGGGGAGCGCCTTTCCCGGCTGCTAGACGATGCCCCCATCGTGACCAGCGAAGGCCGGATGTACCCGGTCACGACGGTCTGGAGCAAACCACAGCAGCCGGGTGATTACATCGAGCCCCGGGTCATCGCCGCGTGCCTCGATGCACTTGAAGAGCAGACCGGCAGCATGCTTGTCTTTCTGCCCGGCCAGGCAGAGATCCGTAGGGTCCTCACTGGCCTGCAAGACAGCCTCGATGACCCTCAAGACATCCTGCTCTGCCCACTGCATGGTGAACTTGATCTCGACCAGCAGCGAGCGGCAATCGACCCAGCCCCTGCTGGAAAACGCAAAGTGGTGCTCGCCACGAACATCGCGGAAACCAGCATCACCATCGACGGCGTGCGCGTGGTGATCGACGCAGGCCTTGAGCGTGTGCCCCGGTTCGATCCACGAAGTGGCATGACCAGGCTCGACACACAGCGTATTTCCAAGGCGAGTGCCACGCAGCGGGCGGGGCGGGCAGGGCGGCTCGAGCCGGGGGTTTGCTATCGCTTGTGGTCCGAAGCCCAGCACGAGCAACTGGCGGGCTTTGGTTCGCCGGAGATTCAACAGGCCGACCTGGCGGGATTGGCCCTGCAGCTCGCGCGGTGGGGCGTTGGGCCGGACGAGCTCAAGTGGCTCGATGCTCCCCCGGCTGCGGCCTTTGCCCAAGCATGCGATCTATTGCGCCGGCTCCGGGCCCTGCAACCGGATGGACAATTGACCCGGCATGGCCAGGCGATGGCCGAGATGCCCGCTCATCCGCGTCTGGCCCACCTGCTATTGCGTGGTCATGAGCTGGGTTTGACGAATCTGGCATGCGATATCGCGGCCTTGCTGAGCGAGCGGGATATCCAGCGCGGCGGCGGGGCCGACCTGCACGCTCGGTTGGCTGTCTTGTCTGGAGAGCAACGCGCCCAGCGTGGCGGGCAGGGGAGCGCCCAGCGAGCGAAGCAGTTGGCCAGGCAATACCGTTCGTTCTTGCGCGGGCCCACGGCTGACCGCGTGCCGGACCCTGCAAACCCGAAATGGGTGGGCTGCCTGCTAGCGCTTGCCTACCCTGATCGCATTGCACGACAGCGGCGCGCCGGTGGCGCGGAGTACCGCCTTGCCAATGGCCGGGCTGCGTTGTTCTCAGAGAGCGATGCGCTGATGAAACACCCCTGGTTGGTGATCGCTGATCTGGGGAGCCGCCAGGGGCAACGGGACGAGCGTATCTATCTCGCGGCGGATCTGGATGAAACGCTGTTCGACTCGGTCCTGAAAGAGCAGGTCAGCCAGGTGGACGCGCTGGATTGGGACGAGCGGGAAGGCGTGCTGCGGGCGGAGCGACAGCTCAAGGTCGGGGAACTGGTGCTTTCTTGCGCGCCGCTGGCCAACCTGGATGACGAAGCCCGTGTCCAGGCATTGATCGACTATATCCGGCGCAAGGGCCTCGAGCTGTTGCCCTGGACGCCCGAGCTGCGCCAGTGGCAGGCACGTGTGGCACTGCTGCGTGACCTGGATCTGGAGAGCGGGGGGGCGAGTGAATGGCCGGATTTGCGTGATCAGGCGCTTCTGGCGTCCCTACGTGAGTGGCTTGGGCCCTACATTGGAAAGGTCACCCGGCTCAGCCACTTTGGCCAGCTCGACCTGGCATCGATTCTGCGCAACCTGTTGCCCTGGCCATTGCCGCAGCAACTCGATGTGCAAGCACCCCAGACGATCTCGGTGCCCTCGGGGTCGAATATTCGTATCGACTACAGCGAGCGTCCCCCCGTATTGGCGGTAAGGCTCCAGGAGTTGTTCGGCCTGGCGGACACACCGCGCATCGCCAATGGGCGGCAGGTGCTCAAGCTGCATTTGCTGTCGCCAGCGCGGCGCCCCGTGCAGGTCACCCAGGACCTGGAGAACTTCTGGAAATCGACCTATGCCGAGGTCAAGAAAGACCTGAAAGGCCGATACCCCAAGCACTACTGGCCGGATGACCCGCTGGTAGCTGAGGCCACGGCACGGGCCAAGCCCAGGGGGACCTGAGCTCCTGTCGCCGGGGTGCTTGCGTTGGTGCAAGCACCCCGGCGCTGCCGATCAGTCCACGCGCTCGATCAGGAACTCGTGGACCTCACCTTCCTGGACATTCAGCAGGTAGTAGATCCCCGGCTCATGGTGCGGGGTATCCATGATGGCCTTGACCTGCTGGCCCTGGTGGTCCCGCCAGCGGCAATGCAAGCCTTGTTCGGTCCAGTTCAGGGTTTCCAGCTTCCAGAAGTCGGTGACCTCGGCATGCTTGTACAGCCCCAGGTAGCCATTGAGGCTGATGCCCAGTTTCTTGTCCGCGTGGTGGCCGGTGCCGCGGATGCTGAAGTGATGGCGGTTCTCGGTTTGCGACAGGAAGGTGAAATGAAAGACCGGGGAGTCGGCCTGTCCGCCTGCTTGCAGCCAATCATCCTGCGGGGCGAATCCCCAGCTGAACTTGTCGGTGCTACGGCTGAGCCGCAGCGGCACCCGTCGGTTATCGACCAGCATGTAGATCTTGCCGCGAAATGCTTCGATCGTCTCGGCGACGAGCACTGGTTCATGAGCGTCTGTCATGGGAGTCTCCTTGTCCATTCGATGGCAGCACCGTGCTGCACCGTCGGCGATTCTGGCGGCCGACGGGGATCGATGGCGCAAGGAAGGTTTGCTTCGAGAGTCGTTTCAGTCGCGGCGATGGGGCGGTAGCTGCAGCCGAGCCACGAGCGGCAGGTGGTCGGAGATCTGCAGGGTGTCCTGCTGCAGCACCTGGGCCTGGAGCCGCTGCAACCTGGGGCTGTGCAGCAGGTAGTCGAGAGTGCGGTCGGGCCCGCTGGCGGCCGGGTCGTTGGGGTAGTGCGTGAGCCAGGCGCTGCGATCGGCCCCGCTGGCCTCGGCGTTGCTGGGAATCATCGGGTACTTGTCCCAGAGCAGGTGCAGGTCGCTGTCGGCGGGGTAGTTGCCGCGCTGTGCCGGTGGCAGGCGACGGTACTGGCCCAGGGGCAGGAGATTGAAGTCGCCACCGATCAGCCAGGACGTGCCCTGGCCTTCCAGGCGGTCGAGGACCTTGGCCAGGTGCGCCACCTGGCTCTGCTGCAGGTCGCTGCCGGGCCGGTAGGGTGAGAGCTGGGTGTTGAGCACCGCCAGGCGGCCACCACCCTGCACCGGCAGGTAGCTGACCAGCAGGGCCGGTTGCGGTTCCAGCAGGCGGTTCAAGGCATTGCTGGCGGCGGAGGGTAGTTGCAGGCGCTCGGCCTTGGCGATCGGGTAGCGGCTAAGGGTGGCCAGGGTGCGGCCAACGTTGCCGGCAATGTGCCAGTCGGGCACGAAGTCGGCCTTCCAGTCGTAGGCCTGGACCGCGCAGGGGTAGAGATCGGCGAGGCGCTCGCGCAACAGGGCCAGCTGGTCCTGGTAACCGGTGGCCTTGGCGCCTTTGTCCAGCTCCTGGAGCAGGACGATGTCAGGCTGTTCGGCGCGGATCACCCGGCTCACTTCGTCGAGGTTGAAGGCCAGGTCCTCGGCACTCGGGCGGGTGTCGCTGCCGCGGCCCTGGTCGTACCAGAACACGTAGCGCTTGCCGGCCAGGTACTGCACGTTCCAGGTCATCACCTTGAGCGCCTGCCCAGGTAGCAGCGGCGGGCTGGCGCCGTGGCAGGCAACCGCCACGGGTTCGCGGGGGGAGGGCTGCCAGCCCAGGTGATCGGCAAGCAGCCAGAGCACGGCCAGCAACAGGAGCAGGGACAGCAGGGCGTTGCGCAGTAGACGGATCATCGGCTCGGCTTGTCGGTGCAGGTGGCGCCAGCATAACCGAGCCGTTCGTCGGTGAGCCAGTTCAGGCGCTGGCTTCGCTCTCCAGCAGCATGAACAGGCGGTACAGCACCACACCGCTGAACAGTTGCAGGAAGCCGCTCAGGCTGTCCAGGGCCAGTTGCAGGCCCGGCTGGGGCTCGGGGAACACTGTCAGCAGCAGCCCGTCGAGCAGCCACAGCGGCGCCAGCACGGCGAGCACGCAGGCCAGGATGCGCATGAAGTGCCCGGTGGTCATCCTGGCGCTCTCGCGCATGGCCTGCACCACCGGCAGCCCGCGCAGCACCAGCAGGTATTCGGCGAACACCAGGTTGATCATGATCCACACCCCCGGGAAGATGAACAGCGCCAGGCCCGCCATGATCAGCAGCGAGCTGATCAGGATCAGCAGCGCCAGCGCAGGCCACAGTTGCACGGCGCGGGCGAACAGGTTGCGCTTGGCGATGTCCTGGCCGTTGCTGCGGGTGTCGAGGTAGAGGATCAGGGCCGCGCTGTAAAGCGGGTAGAACAGCAGGCTCACCAGCATGCCGTAGGCGGGCGAGCCCTGGTCGCCCAGCTGGCGGTCGAGCAGTTGGGTGCACAGGGCTTCGAGCATCACCAGCGGCAGGCAGAGCTGGAGGATGCTCGCCAGATGGCGGCGGAAAAAATACAGGGAATCGCGCAGGACGCTCAGCGGGTTCATCGGTCAGGATCGCATGGCAGAAAAAGCAGGGCGTCACTTTAGCCCACAGCCTTTGCTGAAAAAAGTTTCACGGCCTCGATGATTGAATCGCGTGGCTGTGCACCCCATCTTTGACGCGACCACACAGGCCACTGACGTATGAGGTAGCCCATGAACACTGAAGAACGAACCCTGATCGACGGCCTGTTCGGCCGCATCAAGCAAGCCGAGGCTGCAAGCCAGCCGCGTGACGCCCAGGCGCAGGCGTGCATCGAGGAGCACCTGCGCCAGCAGCCGGCGGCGCCGTACTACATGGCCCAGGCGATCCTGGTCCAGGAGGCCGCGATCGAGCGTCTGGACGAGCGGAACAAGCAGCTCGAGGCCGAGCTGAGGCAGGCCAAGGCCCAGCTCGAGGCTACCCGTGGCAGCAATGCCGGTGGCGGTTTCCTGTCGAGCATCTTTGGCGCAGGGGCCCGCAGCCCGGCTCCGCAGCCGCAGCGCCCGGCGGCCTCCGGTGGTGGCTGGCGTGAGCCGAGCGCGCCGGGCTTCAACCGGCCGGGAGCGTCGGCCTTCAATGCCGCCCCCGCCCGCAGCGGCGCCGGCAGCTTCCTCGGCGGTGCCATGCAGACTGCTGCCGGCGTGGCGGGCGGCGTATTGCTGGCGCAGGGCATCAGCAGCCTGTTCAACCATCACGCGCAGCCCGAGGAAGTGGTCGAGGTCATCAAGGAAGAACCGGCGCCGGCCAGCGACAGCGGCGGCTGGAACGACCAGGAGGCCCAGCGCCAGGTCGCCGACAACGGTGACCCGGGCTATGACCAGGGCGGCTTCATGGACAGCGACTATGGCAGCGACGGTGGCGGGTTCTTCTCCGACGACGACACGTTCGTCTGAGGGCTCTGGCATACTGCTGGCCTTCAAGGGGGCCGTGCGCCCCCATCACGACGCAAGGCCGCCGTCACAGGCCTGACCTGCCAGAGGGTTCATGGTGAAGAAAATCGCATTGTTCGCCGATGTGCAGAACCTCTACTACACCGTGCGCCAGGCCCACGGCTGCCATTTCGACTATGCCGCGCTGTGGGCCGATGTCAGTCGCCAGGGCCAGATCGTCGAGGCGGTGGCCTATGCGATCGACCGTGGCGACAGCAAGCAGCAACAGTTCCAGCAGATCCTGCGCAACCTTGGTTTCGAGGTGCGTCTAAAACCGTTCATCCAGCGTAGCGACGGTTCGGCCAAGGGTGACTGGGACGTGGGCATCACCCTCGATGTGATCGATGCCGCCGCCCGGGTCGACCAGGTGGTACTGGCCTCTGGCGATGGCGACTTCGACCTGCTGCTGGAGCGGGTGATCCAGCGCCATGGCACCGAGGCCGTGGTCTATGGCGTGCCGGGGCTCACCGCGCTATCGCTGATCCGTGCTGCCAGTCGCTATGTGCCGATCGAAGGGCAGTTGTTGTTGCGGCATTGATCCCGCCCATTCGCGCATAGGCTGGAACGGTCAACCACGCAACTCAGGCCTTCCTGCCATTGCTTTCCAGGTGATCGAGCGGCACGCGCCGTTCCACCGCGCTGGAGAGGATGATCGAGGTCTTGCTGAAGCCCAACTGCGAGACCTGGTTGATCAGCGCCTCCAGCTCATTCATCGAGGCGACCGCCGCCTGCATGATCACGCAAGGATCCCCCGTGACCCGGTGGCATTCGGTGAGCTGGGGAATGCGCGTCAGGGCTTCGTAGGCCTGCTGGTTGCCGTGGCTGGCCAGGCGCAGCTCGATCACGCACTGGATCGGCAAACCGATCTTCTCCAGGTCGACCTTGGCCGAATAACCGGTGATCACACCGCTGGCCTCCAGCTTGGCCACCCGTTCGGCCACCGCCGGGGCGGATAGATTCACCTGGCGCGCCAGTTGCGCGTAGGTGGCCCGGCCGTTTTCCAGCAGGGCGGCGAGGAGCATGCGATCGTACTTGTCCATGGCACTTCCAGTGGTCACTTTGTAATCGACGGAAAAGTGGTCTTACAACCATGCTTTGCAAAGTGTACGGCTGATTTAAACCTGTTTTGTAACTTAAGTTTGCGCAGGGGCCTTTCTAAACTAAGTCACCCGTAAACGGATTTCGAGTTCTTTCCCATGCCTGCCTCCCGTCGCTTCCCGCTGCTGCTCATCGGTGCCTTCCTGGCCTTGTACCTGGTCTGGGGCTCGACCTACCTGTTCATCAAGATCGGTGTCGAGTCTTGGCCGCCGATGCTGATGGCAGGTGTGCGCTTCATCATCGCCGGCAGCCTGCTCTACGGCTTCCTGCGCTGGCGCGGGGTGCCCGCGCCGACCTGGGCGCAATGGCGCGCGGCGGGGGCGATCGGTTTCCTGTTGCTCAGTTGCGGCAATGGTGGCGTGACCCTGGCCGAACATGCCGGGGTCGCTTCGGGCGTGGCCGCCTTGGCGGTGGCCACGGTGCCGCTGTTCACCTTGTTGTTCGGCCTGCTGTTCGGCCAGCGCAACTCGCGCCTGGAGTGGGCGGGGATCTTCCTTGGCCTGGCCGGCATTGGCTTGCTCAACCTTGGGTCCAACCTGCAAGCCAGCCCCATGGGCGCGGCGCTGATCCTGTTCGCCGCGGCGTCCTGGGCCTTCGGTTCGGTATGGAGCAAGACCCTGCCGCTGCCCCAGGGTGCCATGGCCAGTGCCGCCGAGATGCTGGTAGGCGGCGCTGCGCTGTTGATCGGCAGTGCCGTCAGCGGCGAGCGCCTGACCCAGATGCCCACTGCCGCAGGTTGGGGTGCGCTGGCCTACCTGGTGTTCTTCGGCTCGATCCTGGCCTTCAGCTCCTACATGTACCTGCTCAAGCACGTACGCCCGGCGGCGGCCACCAGCTATGCCTACGTCAACCCGGCGGTGGCGGTGCTACTGGGGATCGTCTTCGCCGGCGAGCGCATCGGCGCCGAGGAGTGCGTGGCGATGGCGGTGATCATCGGGGCGGTGGTGCTGATCGGGTTGCCACAATGGCGCAAGGTGCCCGAGACGCCCGCGCCGCTGAAGGGCGAAATGTGCAAGTAGGGCGGGACGTTGCGGTAAACTGCCGGCTTCGCTGAACCCCCTGACGGTATTGCCATGAATTTCGCCAAACTCGGCCTGATCGAACCCTTGCTGCGCACCCTGCAGCACCTGGACTACAACACCCCGACTCCCGTCCAGGCCCAGGCCATCCCCGCCGTGCTGGCCGGCCGCGACCTGATGGCCGCGGCCCAGACCGGCACCGGCAAGACCGCCGGTTTCGCCCTGCCGGTGCTGCAGCGCCTGGCGCTGGAAGGCGCCAAGGTCGCCAGCAATTCGATCCGTGCCCTGGTGCTGGTGCCGACCCGCGAGTTGGCCGAGCAGGTCCATGCCAATATCCGCCAATACGCCGAGAGCCTGCCGCTGAGCACCTACGCGGTATACGGTGGGGTCAGCCTCAATCCACAAATGATGCGCCTGCGCCGTGGTGTCGACCTGCTGGTGGCCACGCCTGGCCGGCTGCTCGACCTGTTCCGGCAGAACGCGGTGAAGTTCGGCCAGGTGCAGACTCTGGTTCTCGACGAGGCCGACCGCATGCTCGACCTGGGGTTCGCCGAGGAGCTGCAGGCGGTGTATGCCGCGCTGCCGCGCAAGCGTCAGACGCTGCTGTTCTCCGCCACCTTCTCCGACGAGGTCCGCATGCTCGCCGGCCTTGCCTTGAACGACCCGCTGAGCATCGAGGTCAGCCCGCGCAACGCCACGGCCAGCACGGTGAAGCAGTGGCTGGTACCGGTGGACAAGAAGCGCAAGGCCGACCTGTTCTGCCATCTGCTGCGCAAGCAGCGCTGGAAGCAGGCCCTAGTGTTCGCCAAGACGCGCAACGGCGTCGACCAACTGGTGGAGCGCCTGCTCGGCGAGGGGATCAATGCCGACGGTATCCACGGTGATCGCCCACAGGCCACCCGCCAGCGCGCGCTGGACAGCTTCAAGGCCCGCGAGATCCAGGTGCTGGTGGCCACTGATGTCGCGGCCCGTGGCCTGGACATCGACGACCTGCCGCTGGTGGTCAACCTCGACCTGCCGATCGTGGCCGAAGACTACGTGCACCGCATCGGCCGTACCGGCCGGGCGGGCAACAAGGGCGAGGCGATCTCGCTAGTGTGTGCCGACGAGGTGCAGTTGCTGGCGGCCATCGAGACCCTGATCCGCCAGACCCTGCCGCGTCACGAGGAGCCGGATTTCATTCCCGATCACCGGGTACCGCTGACCGATGCCAGCGGCCAGGTGCTGAAGAAACCGAAAAAGCCCAAGAAGCCGAAGGAGAACAGCGCCAAGCGAGGGCTGGGGCGCTGGATGGACAGTGCCGAGCCTGCGTTCTCGGAGCCAGCGGTCAAGCCGGTGCGCAAGGTGCCGAGCTTCAACAGCGGGCCGCGCAAGCGCAAGTCTTGAAATTGCAGGGGCCGCGTTGCGGCCCTTTCGCGACACAAGCCCGCTCCCACAAATGACCTTAGCTGCCGGCCCCTGTGGGAGCGGGCTTGCCCGCGAACACGGGCGAAGCCCGTGCCATACACCGGTGGTGTCAGGGCTGACTCGTTTGTGGGACAAGCCCACGCACGTCCTTAGCTACACCGGGCCAGCCACTGTGCCGCCGCACGTCCTGCCCGCAATCCGCTGGCGAAGCAGGCCGTCAGCAGGTAGCCACCGGTCGGCGCTTCCCAATCCAGCATCTCCCCGGCACAGAACACGCCAGGCAGTCGCTGGATCATCAGCCCTTCATCCAGCGCCTCGAAGCGTACGCCACCGGCGCTGCTGATCGCCTCGTCCAGCGGCCTTGGCCGTACCAGCTCGATCGGCAAGGCCTTGATCGCCCGCGCCAGCGCCTGGGGATCGGCAAAGGTGGCTGGGCTGGTCAATTCGCGAAGCAGCGCCGCCTTGACGCCGTCGATCCCCAACTGCCCGTGCAGGTGCTTGGCCATGGAACGTGAGCCACGTGGCTTGGCCAGGGCCTGGACGATCTTGTCCACAGGGCGGTCCGGTAGCAGGTCGAGGAGCAGCGTGGCGCGGCCGTCGCGGTTGATGGCCTCGCGGATCGCGGCCGACCAGGCATACACCAGGCTGCCTTCGACCCCTTGCGCGGTCAGGATGAACTCGCCCTTGCGCGGCGCGCTGCCGGGCATGCCCAGGGCGATGTTCTTCAGCGGGGCGCCGGCGAACTTGTCTGTGAGCAGGGCGCTCCAGCTTTGCACTTCGAAGCCGCAGTTGCTTGGCTGCAGTGGCGAGATATCCACACCCCGCTCGGCCAGCAGCGGTAGCCAGGCACCGTCGGAGCCCAGGCGTGCCCAGCTGCCGCCACCCAGGGCGAGTACCACGGCGTCGGCGCGAAGCTGCAGCTCGCCTTGTGGATAAGTGATGCGCAAGGTGCCATCGGCGTTCCAGCCAAGCCAGCGGTGGCGGGTGTGGATAACCACGCCGCTGTCACGCAGGCGCTTGAGCCAGGCGCGCAGCAAGGGCGCGGCCTTCATGTCGCGGGGGAAGACCCGCCCGGAAGTGCCGACGAAGGTCTCGATGCCCAGCCCGTGGATCCACTGGCGCAGGGCCTCGCCGTCGAAGTCGCGCAACAGTGCATCGATCTCGCGATGGCTCCGGGCGTAGCGTGAGACGAAGGCCGGATAGCCTTCGGAATGGGTGATGTTCATGCCGCCGACACCGGCCAGCAGGAACTTGCGCCCCACCGATGGCATGGCGTCGAACACCTCGACCGCCATGCCGGCCCCGGCCAGCGCCTCGGCGGCCATCAGGCCTGCTGGGCCGCCACCGATGACGGCGACGAGGGGAGGGGAAGCGGGGCGTTGGTCGGACATGGTGGGCGGCAGGCTGTGGAAAAGAGCCGGCATTCTACCCCAGCACGGCCCGCGCAGGCACTGTGCAAAAAATGATCAGCGCCTTGCGGGTCAGGCAGTTGAAGGGCTCGGGCGGTTTTCCCGCAGGTTATCCACAGGCGGTTCCACAGTCATTGTGAACAACCCAGTACGCGTGCGGCGCTGTGATGGAGAATGCCGTGGCGCTTGGCCAGGGCCTCGCGATCCTTGCTGTAGCCGCCACCGATCACGCCGACCACGGGAATGTCGCGTCCCAGGCACTGGCGCAGCACCTGTTCGTCGCGGGCGGCCAGGCCGGCGTCGGTCAGTTGCAGGTAGCCCAGGGCATCGTCCTTGTGCACGTCGACGCCGGCGTCGTACAGCACCAGGTCTGGCTGGTACAGCGGCAGCAGGTAGTTCAGCGCATCCTCGACCACCTTCAGGTAGGCCGCGTCGCCCATGCCGCGCGGCAGCGGGATGTCCCAGTCGCTCTGGGCCTTGCGTGCCGGGAAGTTCTGCTCGCAGTGCAGGGACACGGTGATCGCCTCCGGGGTGTCGTGGAGGATGCGCGCGGTGCCATCGCCCTGGTGCACGTCGCAATCGAAGATCAGTACCCGGTGCACCCGGCCGGCCTCCAGCATGTAGCGGCTGATTACCGCCAGGTCGTTGAAGATGCAGAAGCCGGCGGGGTGGTCGTGATGGGCATGGTGGGTGCCGCCGGCCAAGTGGCAGGCGATGCCATGCTGCAGAGCCAACTCGGCGCTGAGCAGCGAGCCGCCCACTGCGCGCACCGTGCGCCGGGCCAGGGCCTCGCTCCAGGGCAGGCCGAGGCGGCGTTGGTCCTCGCGGGACAGCTCGCCGCTCAGGTAGCGCTCGATGTAGCTGCGGTCGTGGGCCAGGGCGAGGATGTCGTTGGGGCAGATGTCCGGTCGCAGCAGGGCCTGGTCGGTGGCCAGGCCGCTATCGACCAGGTGATCGCGCAACAGGCGGAACTTGTCCATGGGAAAGCGGTGCTCGGCGGGAAAGGCCGGGCTGTAGTCGTCGTGGTAGATCAGCGGCAACGGCATGGTGGTTTCGGTGGTGTGGGGCCAGCGCTGATCTTGCCAGTTCGAGGCCGGCCTGTCGCTTGCCCCCTGCAATGGGCCTGGCAGCCTACGCTGTAGAGTGTGAACCCGCGATTCACGGAGCCTTCTCGATGACTTCTATCCTCCAACTGGAAAGCGCACGGCTGGTGCTGCGCCAATGGCAGGACGACGACCTGCGCGAGTTCGCCGCGCTGTGCGCCGACCCGCAGGTGATGCGCTACTTCCCGGCACCGATGACACGCCTGGAGACGGCCGCGTTGATCGGGCGGATCCGCGGTCATTTCAGCGAATACGGCTTTGGCCTGTGGGCCCTGGAACGCAAGGACAGTGGCGCGTTCATCGGCATGACCGGCCTGCTCAACGTCGACTTCGACGCCCCTTTCACCCCTGCGGTGGAGATCAGTTGGCGCCTGGCGCGACGGCACTGGGGCCTGGGCTTCGCCAGCGAGGCGGCTTGGACCTGCCTGCGTTGTGCTTTCGCCCAGTTGCGCCTGGAGGAAGTGGTGTCGTTCACTACCGAGGGCAACCTGCCTTCGCAGAAGGTCATGCAAGCCATCGGCATGCTCCAGGACCCGGAGGGCAGTTTCGAACATCCCCGCCTGCCGGCTGGCCATCCCCTGCGGCGCCATGTGCTGTATCGCATCGACCGGGCGCATTGGGAGCGGACCCTGCATGGCTGAATGACAGGTCATGCGCGGAGCGGATGACAAACCCTGTATCATTTGCCCCCATAACAGCGTTGTAGCGCCGTGATGCCTTGCTAGGAGAATCCCCCCATGAGCCACGTATTGGACGACCTGGTCGACCTGTTGAGCCTCGAGCCCATCGAGGAGAACCTGTTCCGCGGACGCAGCCAGGACCTGGGCTTCCGCCAGCTGTACGGTGGGCAGGTGCTCGGCCAGTCGTTGTCGGCGGCCAGCCAGACGGTCGAGGAGGCTCGTCACGTGCATTCGCTGCACGGCTATTTCCTGCGTCCGGGTGACGCCAGCATGCCGGTGGTCTACTCGGTCGACCGCGTGCGCGACGGCGGCAGCTTCAGCACCCGGCGGGTGACGGCGATCCAGAAGGGCCAGACCATCTTCACCTGCAGCGCCTCGTTCCAGTACGACGAGGGCGGCTTCGAGCACCAGGTGCAGATGCCCGATGTGGTCGGCCCGGAGAACCTGCCCAGCGAAGTCGAGCTGGCCCGCGCCATGGCCGACAAGCTGCCCGAGCGTATCCGCGACAAGGTGCTGTGCGCCAAGCCGATCGAGATCCGGCCGGTCACCGAGCGCGACCCGTTCGACCCCAAGCCGGGCGATCCGATCAAGTACGCCTGGTTCCGCGCCGATGGCAACCTGCCGGACCTGCCTGCCCTGCACAAGTACATGCTCGCCTATGCCTCGGACTTCGGCCTGCTGACCACCTCGCTGCTGCCCCACGGCAAGTCGGTATGGCGCAAGGACATGCAGATCGCCAGCCTCGACCATGCCCTGTGGTTCCACCACAACCTGCGTGCCGACGACTGGCTGCTCTACGCCACCGACAGTCCCTGGGCCGGCAATGCCCGTGGTTTCGCGCGTGGCAGTATCTTCAACCGCGCCGGCCAGTTGGTGGCCTCGTCGTGCCAGGAAGGTTTGATCCGCCATCGCCAGGACTGGGCATGAGCCTTCGCCGCATGCGCAACTGGGTGTTCGACATGGACGGCACCCTCACCGTGGCGGTGCATGATTTCGCCGCCATTCGCCAGGCGCTGAGCATCCCGCAGGAGCACGACATCCTCACCCACCTGGCGGCGTTGCCGGCCGAGGAGGCGGCGGCCAAGCATGCCTGGCTGCTGGAGCACGAGCGCGACCTGGCGATTGCCTCCAAACCGGCCAACGGCGCCGTGGAGCTGGTGCGCGAGCTGGCCGGGCGGGGTTGCCGCCTGGGTATCCTCACCCGCAATGCCCGCGAGTTGGCCCATGTCACCCTGGAGGCCATCGGCCTGGCCGACTGCTTCCCGGTGGAGCACATCCTCGGCCGCGACGAGGCCGCGCCCAAGCCCAGCCCCGATGGGCTGCTGAAGATCGCCCGGGCCTGGGGCGTGGCGCCGGGCGAGCTGGTGATGGTCGGTGACTACCGTTTCGACCTGGATTGCGGGCGAGCGGCGGGGGCGCATACGGTGTTGGTCAATCTGCCGGACAACCCCTGGCCGGAGCTGGCCGACTGGCATGCGGCGGACTGCCGGGCATTGCGGGCGTTGTTGGGCTGAGCGCTGGCCTGCATGGCGCTTGCAGACAAGCCAAGCACGACTTCTGGCGTGCCTGGACATGGCCTGTCGTGATCGAACACCTGCAAGACGTTCTCGAATAATTTGCCCCTGGCTCTCAGGGCTTAAATGAACCCCCCGAATCCAGCTGGCGCGTCGCTCGGTGAAACCTGTAGAACGATCACAATAGAGCGTGAGCGACGTACCTACCCATTGTTTCCAAAGGAGTTTTCTTCGCTTACGCCTGCCCGTCCTTTCCTTGTGTCAGCAAAAAGAGAACAAGATCAATGAACACCGTGGGATCCGATGGTAGTAACCTTGCGCAAGGGTTCAAACCACGTCATGTAACGATGCTGTCCATCGCGGGCATCATCGGCGCCGGACTTTTCGTCGGCTCCGGGCACGCCATCGCGGCGGCCGGGCCAGCCACCATAATCTCTTACTTCGTGGCCGGGACCCTGGTGGTGCTGGTCATGCGCATGCTTGGCGAGATGGCCGTCGCCCATCCCGACACCGGGTCGTTCTCCACCTATGCCGACCAGGCCATCGGCCGCTGGGCCGGCTACACCATCGGTTGGCTGTACTGGTGGTTCTGGGTCTTGGTGATCCCCATCGAAGCGCTGGCTGCCGGGCATGTGCTCAACGCCTGGTTCCCCCAGGTCGACAGCTGGATCTTCGCCTTGCTCTCGGTCGTGCTGCTGGCGGCCACCAACCTGTTCAGCGTGGCCAAGTACGGTGAGTTCGAGTTCTGGTTCGCGATCCTCAAGGTCACGGCGATCCTGGGCTTCATCGGTCTGGGCTTCGCGGCTCTGCTGGGCTGGTTGCCCGACCGCGAGGTCAGTGGCCTGGGCAGCCTGATGGAGCAACATGGGGGCTTCGCGCCCAAAGGCGCGGCTGCAGTGATCGCAGCCTTCATCACGGTGATGTTCAGCTTCATCGGCACCGAGGCGGTGACCATCGCCGCCGCCGAGTCCAGCGACCCTGCGCGCAACATCGCCAAGGCCACCCGTTCGGTGATCTGGCGCATCAGCACCTTCTACATCCTGTCGATCTTCGTGATCATTTCCGTGGTGCCGTGGAACGACCCGCAACTGGCGGTGGTGGGTTCCTATCAGCGTGCCCTGGAAATCATGAACATCCCCAACGCCGCGTTCATGGTCGACCTGGTCGTGCTGATCGCCGTCACCAGTTGCATGAACTCGTCGATCTACATCGCCTCGCGGATGATGTATTCCCTGGCCAAGCGCGGCGACGCCCCGGCCTTCCTCAACAAGACCTCCAAGGTCGGTGTGCCGCGCGCGGCCGTGTTCGGCAGCACGCTGATCGGTGCGGCCATCGCCATCCTCAACTACTTCGCTCCCAAGGGCGTGTTCGAGTTCCTGCTCGCCAGCTCCGGCGCCATCGCCTTGCTGGTGTACCTGGTCATCGCCATTTCCCAGTTGCGCATGCGTGCCCGCCTGGAGCGGGAGAATGCCGAACTGAAGTTCCGCATGTGGCTGTTCCCCTGGCTGACCTGGGCGGTGATCATCTTCATCTCCTGTGCCTTGGGCGTGATGATGTACACCGAGGAGCACCGGGCGGAGGTGAGCGCCACCCTGAGCCTGGCGATCGTGATTTCCTTCCTCGGGATCGTCACCTCCCGGGGGCATGGACGGGCGGCCGTGGGCGTGCGTTCGATGGGGTAAGCGGGTATCGGATGTAGTGCAAAAGGGCATCTGGAAACAGGTATTGCCGGTCGGCCATTTGGGGCTGCGTAGCAGCCCCAGGCCTCACCCTGCTACACCTTCCTGCTGTCGCCGCATGGCGGCGAAATCGAGGAAGCTCATGTCAACCCAATTGAGGGTAATGCCGGTGCTCAGAAATCAGTCGTTCTCACAGGGAGGGGCGCAGTGCTTTTGTGAATTTGGTGGCTTAGCTCACTCCTGCTCCTGACGTTGCAGCAGCTTGCAAACCTCCACATTCACCTCTACAAACGCCTCCCAGCTGAACTGCTGTGCGTAGTGCACCCGGCAGATATCCGGCCGGGTCTCATAGATCAGGCAGTGCTTGTCGGCATCACTGTAATGCCGGCAAGCCCCATCCCCCGACCCTCCACAGCCTGCTGCATCCAGCACGTATTCTTGAAGAACAGCAGGCAGAAGCTCTCCACGCCAGGGCATAACCCTGGCCAACCCGCTCGGCAGTGGCTTTGGCACGCTGCTTGGATCCAGATATGAGGCACGTGCTGCCTCGGGCATTTCTGCCCAGAACGACGGTATCTGCTCGTGTGTGGTCATTGCTCATCTCTCTCAGAGAGAGCCCAAGTGACTTCATCACGCTCGTTGATCTTGCTTTCCAGTCAGGCTTCCACCTCCGCAACGACGAAGTAAACGCCAGCCTGTTTGCTCGGGCCAAATTGGATAGGGCGAGGGAAGCTGGGGTCGCTTTCGTGCAGCTTCTCGAGGCCAGAGCGGCTCTTGTCAAAGCAGTGCTGCAGCGAGGCGTGACTGATCAGGTACTTCTTGGGGGGCATGTGTGGGTCTCTGTGTAAGCCGACACAGATTTAATACCCCTGCCAGACCCCTGTGGCTCGATTTCAAACCGAAAAATCGTCGGAAAACGCAATGACGGTTGATGCGATGGGGGCATAGCCGCAGATGTGGAATGGGCTAGGAAGGCTGTCATAAAGCTGGCATTACCGAGCCAAAACAACCCATTTAGGCACAAAAAAGGCACTTGCGAAATTCGCTAAGTTCCTGATTTGTAGGGATTATTTGGTGGGCCGGGGTAATCTGAAATAAGTCGGTATCTATTTGTTTTGGTTGGTAAACAAATGTTTGGTCAACTTGCTTGGAATACCAGTTGGAACGCTGCGTGGTCTGGATTCCGATGGACGGTGCTTTTTGAGCGTCGCGGCCAAAACGAAGCGGGGCCGAATCGATCAAGCAATAGGATGCGGCTTTTGATTGTTGCCCCTGAGGTCGCAGGTCAGAGGCTCCTAGGCGCTGTACGAAAAGAGATGTCGCAAGCAAGGAACGAACCAGCGAGATCCTAGCTTGGACTTGCGGTCGCCCAGGCGGCTCGCCTCCGGCCATGGCTTTCGGTGAAGAGATCAGCATCCACAATCCAGGCCACATCTGCTAGTTCGTAACGCTTTGCCATCACAGGATTCCTTTCCGTAGATGGTGGGGAGCCCCAAAGAGTTTCAGCTTCCTGCGCAGTACATTCCGGCCACATTCTCGCGTGCACAAGCGCGGATTACGATCCGTAGGCCGAGGCTTGTCCAGGGAGCAGCGGCATGAAAAATAAAAAAAGCATCGTCACTGCTTTACGACTTTGAATAGGTCTTCTAGACCAGGTAAGCCCAAGAAAACCGAGGGGTCAGCGCGTTTGGTTTCACCGCTAGCGTTTATTCGGTGAGAAGTATGGACCAAAATGCAAGCACGCTTTGCTCTCGTCACTCCAACGAAATGTAAGTTTAGATCTTGTTCAATATCAGGGTATATCTTATCGTTGAAGTTTGCGCCAGGAATCCTTTTGGGGAATACCCAGTCAACTAGGTCTAGGTGAATAACGATGTCGAATTCCAAGCCCTTTGACTTGTGAAGTGTCATGCACTGAACTTGATCTTGAGTCGCCGGGAGGTAGTGGTGTAGTGCCTCTGGATCATTGATGATTTCGCGGAGTACGCTTCGTTCGTAGGCTGTAGGTAAAGTGTCTAGCAAGGAGTTAGAAGCATCGGCTATACACTCTTCTAGATCTTCTATGGTAGAGGTTCGTATTTTTTTAATGTTCTCTCGTAATAGTTTAAGCCGATTCCGGTTGCTGTCAGAGACTGAGCTGTACGCGTTAATTATGTCGTCAGTTAGTATGGTTTTATCATATTTGTATTCGAGAAGTGCAACCCAGAGTTGAGACGTTTTTGACTCGATTTGCGTAAGTGTATCGTCAGAGAAGATCTTGCAGGGCAGCGTGAGTTTTTCTCTAAGGCGTTGAAGTCCTTTGTTGTACCGCGTAAGAATCGCTATCTCTGAATTATGTTTTACTGAGAATTTTTTTTGGATTTTGGGGATTATGGAGTTTAGCTTCACGGCAGTTTCTAGCTCGTTACCGTCTACTAAGCACTGATAAACTCTTATGTCATTGCATTCGGCAATCTCAGTCTCAGAAGAGAAAAGTCGGTTGGCGTAGTTTGAGATTGAAGTGTGGCAGCGATGATTGGTGGAAACGGTAATGTGGTGGAAATCGGAGAGGGTTATAAGCTCTTTCAAAAAAGCGGGACTACTTTTTCTCCATCCATAGATAGACTGTTGGGTGTCGCCTACGCAAACTCCACGAATATTTAGCTCGAGTAAGAGGAGAAATAGATGGTGCTGGGCAGAGGATGAGTCCTGGTACTCATCAATATATACGGTTGAGTATCGTGCTTGAAGATAACGACGGCACGATGTTGAGTTGCTTATGATGTGATTGGCTAAAAAAGGGATGTATGGAAAAAATAAACACCCGAGTTTGTATAAGTTCTTTAGCGTAGGGAGATAGTCTTCAAAATTCTCAGGCGTCATTTCTCCCAACTGCTGCTCGGCCTCATCAATGAGCGACTTCTCCTCTTCTAATAGTTCATCTGTAAACTTGGGCTCTTGTTTGGAAATGCAGCCGAAAACGGACCTCGAAAAGGGGATGATGATTTCCGAAATGCAGAAAGCATCTATTGTGCCGAAGAAGCTTGCCTTAATGTCTTTTCCTTCGCGTTTACAACGAGCGGCAAGCTCTTTGCTGGCCTTTCGGGTGAACGTAATAGCGATAATGCCTTTATGCCGCTTCAGTGTGTCAACCTCATTTCTTATTTTTTCAGAAATGACAGTTGTTTTTCCACTACCAGGACAAGCGGTGATGACCAGATTGCCAGGATAGTCAATGGCTTCTAGCTGGCTCTTTGTAAAATTTATCATCTTAGTCCTTCGCTTGCTGAACGCAGTGAAGCAAAGCGCGTGCGATTTCTCCACCAGCGATATAAGGTAGATCATCGGTGTAAATGCTTAAGAATTCGCGCATTCTTATAGCTTTCTTGGCCTGTAAGTATGCGATAGCAGATGTGATATCAGGTTTGGAACTGTATTCTAAAAGCGCATCTGACATTTCGAGAGATAAATCATGTTCTAAGTCAATCTTAGAAAGGAAAATACCTTTCTTATTTACTTTTCTTGAGCACTCTTCCCAGCTGCCATTAGCAATCAAGTCAGCGTGCGTCGTGGCAGCATCCACATGATTTTTTTTCTGAAAGCCGGCTAATGTCAAGCAGCGATTTATTCCTGCAAGATTCTTATATGGTTTTTTCTTTTTGGTTGTATCAGATAAATCGTTATCAGTTCTAATAGTCCAAGGTATTTCCATAGCATTTAGGATGCTGATATAAACTTTGAACTGGATTCCATCTACGCTCAGGATGGAAATATTGAAAAAGTCAAGATCTATGTCGATTGATTTTGCCAGTTCAGTATAGAAAAGCTGCTCGGAAGGGCCTTCGACAAGCAAAACACTTTTGGCGAAAAACGCTTCTGCTGGAAGAATGCTCATCCGATACCCAAGATTGTCCCAGGCTTCGTCGATGCATTTTGCGCATCCCCCACTAGCTGCATAGCTTTTACCGCTTTTTGATTTGATATGAACAATCGATTCCGGAGAGAATCTAGCAGTGATCTGAGGCGAGTGTGTCGTAATGAAAGTTTGACCCGGGAGTTCGCAAATTAGATAGTCGGCTAGTTTCCTTTGCTGGTGCGGGTGAAGATGAGCTTCAGGCTCCTCGATACAATAAAATACGACTTCGCTTTCTGGGTCAAATTCTCTTTCGCTCTTTGCTTTCCAAAGCGAAAGGAGAATCTGGTTATTTCTACCATCACCTCCAAGTGAAATTCGGGCGCCTGCGGTGCTTGCACCCAGTTTCAAGCTGTCGATGAACTGCTGTGTCTCTATCGCCCCTGAATCCAAGTGAACAGAGTAGGATGAGAGGTTATGGGAAAGCTTTGATAGCTCCGTGTTTACCGCTTCAGTAGCTCCCTTCACATAATGTAATTCTTGGACGAATTTGTTGATGGTGTTGAGCCGTCTTTCAATGGTTTGTAATTTGTCTTTATCTTCTGCTACTTGCTTGTCGCTACGGTTTTCTTGCGAGATTTTTAGAAGCTGACGCTTCTCGGTATTAATATACTTTTCTAGGTCCCTTTGTGACTTTACGTACCTCATATTTAAATACTTGAGGTAGAATCGGCCAGCGATTTCTTCAAGGTCATCTGAGGTGGGGCCACAATATAGTGTGTAACTTAAGTCTTCTCTCTTTGCGATGTATCGAAAGGTACATTTGCCATCGTCGCCGACTTTGCCTTTAAGTATTGAGAGGACGGCGTCTTCAGTAATGTCTTTGAAATGCAAGTCTATACATATGGCCTCGGATTGCTTGCCGTTGAGTTCGAAGTGGAAATCTGCCTCAGAAGGTTCAAGATCACTTTCTGGCAAACTTTTATCAAGTAAGAGGCGTATGGCATATATGAGATTGGTCTTGCCGCTGTCATTGGCTCCTATCACCAAAGTACTTTTATTGAAATTTATCTTGGCGTCGAGGTAGTTTCGAAATCCTGATATTGAAATTTTCTCGATTTCCATTTCTTACCCTTACTCGGTTCTAAGTGACGGCACAGAGGTTTAGTCGCTGTGGTGGCCAAAGGATGTCATGCAGTGAGCATTTTGCCTAGGTTCTGGATGCAAACCCTTTGAAATTCTATTGAAGCTGGTGAAGGCCTGGCACTCCTTAGAGTTCAGGGTTTTTAGGAGCAGCGTCATGCCCTACGTTTTGCACGAAATTAACTTTCGCAAACACCACTGCGAGCAGGCGAGTGACTCCATCGCCGAAAAGTTTCTCGCGGGCTTGTCGTAGCGAATTCCGATTCGGCGATTCTCCTTGAGCCTGCTGAACATCCGCTTGATGATGTTTCGCTTAGCATACTTGGACTTGTCAGGCAACCGGGGCAGCCCGGGTCAGGGCTTGCGCTTCATCTCTCGCAGCGGAATTACTAGCTACATTTGGTAACTGTCGCAGCGCTTCGGAGTCATAGCCTTTATCCGCAAGTAACCATTTGCAGCGTTTGCGTGGCCGACCGCGCAGGGTGGGGCATGAGCCCCGCTTAGCAGTGGTTGCGCATAGTTGATGTCGCTTGCTTTACCGCTGGAGAGCAAAACCGCAGAGAAACTTCATTCGCATCGCACAGCATGTGGGACTTGTTCGTCAATCCTCCCCAGCTACGACCGAGCGCATGGTCTTCGGGTCCTTCAGGCTCCCTTTTTCCCGGTACCGCTAGCGGCCCGAGTTGCTCGTATCGCTGTGGAGTCGGTCATCCATGTCTGCACGTCTATCATGCGAAATTAATCACCATGTGGATAGCGTCTGAATATGATGCTTGATTGATGCTTTTTTAACCTTGCCAAGTCCAGGGTAGTGTCGAGTGCCATGAAGGGTTATAAATTCTTGCAGGCCTGCAGTGTTGACAAAGTTTCCTGGATTCGTCGACACATGGGCAATAAGCAAATCTAGAGCTTCACGAAATTTACCACCGGGGTCACTTTGGCTGTCATTATCAGAGTAGGAAGAGAAATGGCGCACATACATTTGAGTTGATCGTGAAGGATCAAGGTAGGACATGTGCAGGGTAACGACAAATGCTGGGCCGCCACCTTCAACGAGGCGTTCGCTGAGAATTGTATAATCCCCAAATCCAATAGCATTTGGGGACGTTCTATACACATTGTGAAGGTTTGAGTAAAACGATTCTGTGCCGTAATCTAAATTTCTGGTTTTTTTGTCAAAGCCATCATGAAAGAGGACGGCTCTTGGAAGAGCTCCCCATACTGAGGCATTTGTCTTGTCTGGATTGAGTGCTACAGCAGAAGCTCTCATTAGATCCACAACTAGGGCAGGTGTAATAATGCCTTCAATATAAGCGACAAAAGGTATGGTAAAGCCTTTTAACAGTGCGATGGCAGGCGCATCAGACGCATCACGTATTTTGATACATGGAACAAATGAACCTTGGCCATTTCCAATCTTTGCAAGATGGGCTCTCAGAGAAGCAAAAACATTTGACGCCGAACCACTTGCGAATTCACTTTGAGAAGGATTAATTACTACCCACGAACTGATGCCAGCTGCTGTCAAATCGGAGATGGTAGTCGCTAGGGGAGCAAGGTTTAAATTTACAGGTTCTAAAATAGGGCATACATTGCTGGAGGGTATGTGTCCAACGAGTTCCCTGAGTGCTGTTAGTTCAAACTGTTTACCTTTGAGGATTGGGTAGTACATAAAGCTTCCTTACTTAAAACTGAGTTCATGTTTTCCACAAGCCCAATTCGGGCCTTGCGGCTTGTTCCAAATTCGACTCCGGCTGCTAATAAGGATGTAGGTAAAGACAGTATGAAATCCTTGTCCAGAGCTCTGGTTTGACGAATAATTTTTCTAAATTCAGTACGAATCTTCTCGTTTGCGGCAGATGTCAGTAGGCGTTCACACTCACGAAAGATCTCGGTATTAGCCACATTGGGTGCCGCGCCTAATACCGATTCGGTAAGCCCCACGTATTCTTCACGTCGAAGCGATCTCATTAAAACCCGAACATCAATCTGTGCATCTGTAAGTTTCGCAGGTCTCATCTCTCGAAAAGTTCCGCTCTTGTTTAGTAAAATAACCCCTACTTCTTCAGGTACTGTATGCAGTACTGAGGTTAGATTTTTCTTGGAGACAACTACGTTAACTTTATCGAATATCTTCAGGTAAGAATCGATTTGAGATTTTAGCCGGGTTAGGTTGTCGTAATCGGTTTTTATTTCGTAACATGTTGAAATGCCGTTGATGATAACGCAGTCTGCTTTGTTCGCGCCTACTCGGAATTCAGTGAGCATAGTCGAGCTGTTTATTGAATGTCTTCCAAGGAGAATTTTCTTTGCAATAGAATTTTTATAATAGTATTCATTACGATACTCCCTGCGCAGCAGGCCATAACAAAAATCAAATACACTAGCAACAGTAAAGGTGTCATCAAAGCTGTCTTGATAGCATTTAGCTACTCTCGTGACAAGGGACAGATCGCCCCCCGAAACGGAACTGATGTTGCTGCTGGAAAAAATTTTCGCTATCTCGTTGAAATTCAACATGTTTTATATCCGTTCAACGATTTCATCATGAGTCAAAAAATCAAAAACCAATCTAGAGGAGCTTACGGTCGGCGCACATTACCACGCTCGCGCGTGCCTTGGCTCCGCTCTAACCCAAGCTGAGGTGGATCGATAGCAGCAGCTCTCATTCAGAGATTGAAGATCCATGGCTTGTCGAGGCGCCGTGCGAGCAGCCTGGCCGTTAGCAGATAGTAGTAGCGCGTCGCCTCACTACGCTGGCTCATACGATGAGGGAGTGACCTATTTGCGGGGTGACTCAGTGGTAGCGGCAAAATCAGCGTCAGATGACGATCTGGCATCAAGGGCGTAAGTGCAAGGCTCCGGCTGCGACGAGAAACAGTCGGCAGATGACGGTGCGTTTTTCTTAGTGCAGAGGCAGAGCGGTCAATGGGCAACGGATGACGATGAAGCGATTCCAGCGCGACATGGAACGGCCGGCAGATCCAATTCCCACAGTCTATGCGCTGCACAAGTCGCTTATGGCTCGGTACAGCCAGCCCCTCCACAGGTTAAGCTTGCGGTTTTTGCCTGTACGCCAAGGAACAGTAGCGTGAACACGGAAAACCATTCCCAGACGGCCGCCTTTCTCTGGTCGATTGCCGACCTGCTGCGCGGTGACTTCAAGCAGTCGCAGTACGGCCGCATCATCCTGCCGTTCACTCTGCTGCGGCGCATGGAGTGCGTGCTGGAACCGACCAAGGAAGCGGTGATCAGTGAGTCCTGTGCGCAGGAAGGCCGGCCTGATCTGGTACGCGAGCGTCTGTTGCTGCGCGCGGCCGGGCAGCAGTTCTTCAATGCCTCCAAGCTGACCCTTGGCTCCCTGTCCGACACCCAGACCGCCGCCGACCTGATGAGCTATGTGCAGTCCTTCAGCAAGGACGCCCGTGAGATCTTCGAGCACTTCCACTTCGAGGACTTCGTGCAGCAGCTCGCCGCCGCCAACCTGCTGTATCAGGTGGTGCAGCGCTTTGCCGCCACCGACCTGAGCCCCGAGCGCATCAGCAACTTCGGCATGGGCATCATCTTCGAAGAGCTGATCCGCAAGTTCGCGGAAAGCTCCAACGAAACCGCCGGGGAGCACTTCACCCCGCGTGATATCGTGCACCTGACCACCTCGCTGGTGATCACCGGGCAGGACGACAAGCTCAAGCCCAACAGCATCGTCACCATCTACGATCCTACTGCCGGCACCGGCGGCTTCCTCTCCGAGGGCGACGAGTACATCCAGTCCATCAGCCAGCAGGTTACCGTGTCGCTGCACGGCCAGGAGCTCAACCCCGAGTCCTACGCCATCTGCAAGGCGGATATGCTGATCAAGGGCCAGGACGTCACCAGCATCAAGCTGGGCAACACCCTGTCCGACGACCAACTGGTCGACAGCCGCTTCGACTTCATGCTCAGCAACCCTCCGTTCGGCGTGGAGTGGAAGAAGGTGCAGAAGCAGATCACCGACGAGCACAGCGAGAAGGGCTTCAACGGTCGCTTCGGCCCTGGCCTGCCGCGTGTGTCAGATGGCTCGCTGCTGTTCCTCCTACATCTGGTCAGCAAAATGCGTGACCCGCGTGAGGGCGGCTCGCGTATCGGCATCATCCTCAACGGCTCGCCGCTGTTTACCGGCGGAGCCGGCTCGGGCGAGTCGGAAATCCGCCGCTACCTGCTGCAAAACGATCTGGTCGAAGCCATCATCGCCCTGCCCACCGACATGTTCTATAACACCGGCATCGCCACCTATGTGTGGGTGCTGAGCAACCATAAGGCCGCCGTGCGCCAGGGCAAGGTACAGCTGATCGACGGCAGCCAGCACTTCGCCAAGATGCGCAAGTCACTGGGCAGCAAGCGCCAGTACCTCACCGAGGAGCAGATCGAGGAACTGGTGCGTCTGTATGGCCGCTTCGAGCAAACCGCGCAGAGCAAGATCTTCCCCGTCGAAGCCTTCGGCTACCGGCGCATCACCGTCGAACGCCCGCTGCGTCTGAACTTCCAGGCCAGCCCCGAGCGCATTGCCAAGGTTCTGGAAGAGAAAGCCATCGAGAAGCTGGAAGCCCCGGCACAGCAGAAGCTGATCACCGCCCTGCAGGCCATGGACGCCAGCCTGCTGCACCGCAACCGCGAACAGTTCAGCAAGCTGCTGAAAAAGACTCTCAGCATCCACGATGTATCACCCAGCACGCCCGAGCTGAAGGCCATCCTCAATGCCCTGAGCGAGCGTGATCCCGAGGCGGATATCTGCATGAACAAAGGTCAGCCAGAAGCCGACGCCGGCCTGCGCGACAACGAGAACGTGCCGCTTGGCGAGTCGGTGTACGACTACTTCGAGCGCGAAGTAAAACCGCATGTACTGGATGCCTGGATCGACGAAAGCAAGACGGATGCTCAGGACGGCGAGGTCGGCGTGGTCGGCTTCGAGATTCCGTTCAATCGCCACTTCTACGTGTTCCAGCCACCGCGCCCGCTGGAAGAGATCGACCGCGACCTGAAAGCCTGCACCGACCGCATCAAGCAGATGATTGAGGGGTTGTCGGCATGACGTTTCCGACCTATCCGGAATACAAGGATTCCGGCGTGGAGTGGTTGGGGGAAGTCCCTGAGTATTGGGTCATGGGCTCCCTGAAAAATATGGCGCAGATACGCAATGGGAGAGACTACAAGGAGGTTGAAAGCTCAGATGGAGAGTACCCAGTAATTGGTTCTGGAGGGCAGTTCTCGAATGCCACTCAGTACCTTTATGAGGGTGAGTCGGTTTTGCTTGGTCGCAAGGGGACTATTGACAAACCGCTGTATATCAATGGCAGGTTCTGGACGGTGGATACTATGTTTTACACCGAGATCTCCAAAGGAGCCTGCGCGAAGTTTTTTTATTACAACTCGCTCACTATCCCATTTCATTATTACTCGACCAGCACAGCCCTACCGAGCATGACCCAAGCGGATTTGCTGAACCATCCAGCAGCAATCCCGCCCAAGCTCGAACAAGTCCAAATCGCCCGCTTCCTCGACCACGAAACCGTCCGCATCGACGCGCTGATCGAAGAGCAGCAGCGCCTGATCGAGCTGCTAAAGGAAAAGCGCCAGGCCGTGATCTCCCACGCCGTCACCAAAGGCCTCGACCCGACGGTGCCGATGAAAGATTCCGGGGTGGAGTGGCTGGGCAAGGTGCCGGCGCATTGGGATGTTAAGGCATTGCGTTATCTGGGCGAATGCCAAAACGGAATCAACATTGGCGGAGATGCTTTTGGATCAGGCTTCCCGTTTGTAAGTTATGGGGATGTTTATAAGAACGACGTTTTGCCTGTTGAGGTTGCGGGGCTTGTTCAGTCCTCCACCGAAGATCGACAGCGGTACTCAGTCCAAGCTGGTGATGTGTTCTTCACTAGGACATCAGAAACTATTGACGAAATAGGCTTCAGCGCAACCTGCCTGCAAGAGCTTCCCGATGCTGTCTTTGCTGGCTTTCTTATCCGGTTCAGACCTACTGGAGAATCCATTGACCCAAGGTTTTCGAAGTATTATTTCCGAAATCAAGGGCTGCGAATTTTCTTCAACAAAGAGATGAATTTGGTCACCAGGGCATCTTTAAGCCAGGATCTGTTGAAGCTTCTTCCGGTAACTCTTCCGCCTGTGGCGGAGCAAATAAAAATCGCTGACTTTCTAGACAGAGCCACTGCTGAATTTTCTTCGTTGCTGCAGCAAGGGCTTCGGTCTATTGATCTGCTAACTGAGCGCCGCTCAGCCCTAATCTCCGCTGCCGTCACCGGCAAAATCGACGTTCGCGGCTGGCAGCCACCGGACAGCACCCAAGCCCCCGAATTAACAGTAGCAGAGGCCGTATAAAATGGCGGACAGCAAGGAAGCCCAGTACCAGCAGGACATCATCACCGCCATGCTCGCCCAGGGCTGGCTGACCGGCCCGGCCAGCGGTTATGACCGGCGCACGGCGCTGTATACCGAGGACTTTCTCGGCTACTTCAAGGACGCCTGGCCGGAGCGTTGGGACAAGTTCGCCAAGGCTAACCCGAACAACCCGGAATCGGTGCTGGTGCAAAAACTGGTGCGCGAGCTGGAACAGGACGGCACCCTGGATGTGCTGCGTCATGGCTTCAAGCTGCCGGGGGTGAAGATCGAGGCGTGCAGCTTCAAGCCCGACCACGGCATGAACCCGGACACCCTCAAGCGCTACCAATGCAACCGCCTGCGCGTGGTGCCGGAGGTGTCGTATTCCCCCCACTACCGTGAAGGCGAGTACAACCCGCGCCTTGATCTGGTGCTGTTCGTCAACGGCATCCCCGTCGCCACGTTGGAGCTGAAAAGCGAGTTCAAGCAGAGCGTGGAAAACGCCAAGCGCCAGTACCGCTACGACCGCCCGGTAAAAGACCCGCTGACGCGCAAACCCGAGCCGCTGCTGACCTTCAAGCGCGGCGCACTGGTGCACTTTGCCGTGAGCCAGGATGAGGTGGCGATGACCACCAAGCTGGCCGGCAAGGAGACCTTCTTCCTGCCGTTCAACCTGGGCAGCCTCGACGGCGGTGCCGGCAACCCGCCGGCGCCGGATGATAGCCAGTACGCCACCGGCTACCTGTGGCAGCGCCTGTTCCAGCCGGATGCCTGGCTCAAGGTGCTGGGCCGCTTCCTGCATCTGCAGAAAAGCGTGAAGGAAGATGCCGACGGCAAGCGCGTGACCAAAGAAACCCTGATCTTCCCGCGCTACCACCAGTGGGAAGTAGTGAACAGCCTGATCGAAACCACCCGCGCCGAAGGGCCGGGCCAGCGTTACCTGATCCAGCACAGCGCCGGCTCGGGCAAGTCCAACTCGATTGCCTGGACGGCGCATCAACTGGCCTCGCTCTACGATGCCGAGGGCCAGCGCCTGTTCAATTCGGTGATCGTGATTACCGACCGCACTGTGCTGGACAAGCAGCTGCAGGACACCATCTACCAGTTCGAGCACGCCCAGGGCGTGGTCAAGTGCATCACCCGCGATATCGGCAACCAGAGCAAATCCGAGCAACTGGCCGAGGCGCTGGCCGAGCAGACGCGCATCATCATCGTCACCATCCAGACCTTCCCGGCGCTGTTCGATGCCCTGGACAAGTACCCCAAGCTGGCCAGCGGACGCTATGCGGTGATCGCCGACGAGGCGCATTCCTCGCAGACCGGCTCATCGGCCAGCAAGCTCAAGCAGATTCTCGGCAGCGATGCCCTGGAGGCCGAAGAGATCAGCGCCGAAGAGCTGCTGGACGCCGCCGTGGCCACCCGCGCGCCCAACGAGCGCATCAGCTACTACGCCTTTACCGCCACGCCCAAGGCCAAGACCCTGGAGCTGTTCGGTCGCCCGGCCAACCCCGCGTTGCCGGCAAGCGCCGAGAATAAACCTGAGGCGTTCCACCTGTATTCCATGCGCCAGGCCATCGAGGAAGGCTTCATCCTCGATGTGCTGCAGAACTACACCACCTACAGCACCGCCTGGAAGATCGCCCATCCGGACGGCGACGACGAGGAAGTGGACTCGAAGAAGGCGCGCATGAAGCTGGCGCGCTGGGTACGCCTACATCCGTACAACATCAGCCAGAAGGTGGAGGTGATAGTCGAACACTTCCGCGCCAATATCCGCCACCTGCTGGGCGGCCAGGCCAAGGCGATGGTGGTCACCAGCAGCCGGCAGGAGGCGGTGCGCTACCAGTTGGCGGTGCAGGCCTATGTAAAGCAGATGGGCTACGGCGATGTGCATCCGCTGGTGGCCTTCTCCGGCAGCGTGATGCCGGACGGGGTGATTTCCGAGGAGGTGACGGAAAGTAGCAGCCTGCTCAACCCCGGCCTGAACGGGCGCGACCTGGCGGAAGCCTTCGACACCCAGGACTTCAACGTGATGATCGCCGCCAACAAGTACCAGACGGGCTTCGATCAGCCCAAGCTGTGCGCCATGTACGTGGACAAGAAGCTGCAAGGTGTGGACTGCGTGCAAACCCTGTCGCGCCTGAACCGTACCTTTGGCGACAGCAAACCGACCTTCATCCTCGACTTCTTCAACGACGCCCAGGACATTCTCGACGCCTTCCTGCCGTACTACGCCAAGGCCGAGCTGACCGATGTGACCGACCCGCAGCTCATTTATGACTTGCAGAAAAAGCTGGATGCCGAGGGCATCTACCACTGGGAAGAAGTGGCGGCGTTTGCGCTGACCTTCTTCGATCCCAAGTCAGCTGCTAGTAAGCTCAGCTACTACTGCAAGCCGGCCAAGGAGCGCTTTGCCAAGCGCTACAAGCTCGCCCAGGAATCGCGCCAGCACGCGCTGGACTTCAAGCGTACCGCCGAGAAAAACGGCGACAGCGCAGGCCTGAAAAAGGCCGAAGCGGCAGTGAAAGAAGCCGGCGAGCAGGTGGATCAGCTCGACCTGTTCAAGAAGAACCTGCAGAGCTTTGTGCGCCTGTACGAGTTCCTCTCGCAGATCATCCCCTATGAGGATCGCGAACTAGAGCAGCTGTGCGTGTACGCCAAGCATCTGTACCCGCTGCTGCGCGTGGATCGCCTCGATCAGGAGGACGTGGATGTGGGCGAACTGCAACTGACCCACTACCGCCTGACTAAGCGCGCTGAGCACCAGCTGCGCTTGAGTGAGGAGCAAGGTGACTACGGCCTTGATCCATCGACCGGCATTGGCACTGGCAAGCCCCACGACCCGGAGAAGAAGCGGCTATCTGAAATCATCGAGGCGCTGAACGATATCTTCGGCGCCGAGGTGAGCGATGACGACCAGCTGCAGTTCCTCACCGGCATTGCCCAGCGCATCAGCCGCCAGGAGGATGTGATGGCCCAGGTGAACAACCACTCGGTCGAACAGGTGATGCACGGCCTGTTCCCCAAGCGCGTGCTGGACACCGTGCTGGACGCCATGACCGACCACGAGAAGCTGTCGCTGGAAGTGCTGGATAACGAGACCAAGAGCCGAGCGTTTGCGCTGGTGATTTTGAAGATGCTGAAGTCGGCTGCCGGCTTCGATGAGAGCGGCCTGCGCGATATCTGACTGCCTCGAACAGGGAAAAAGAGATGGCAATTCCGGATTTCCAAAGCGTGATGCGCCCGGTACTGGTGATTGTGCAGGATGGCGTGCCACTGGCACTGAACGAGCTGCGCGAGCGCGTTGCCGATCAGTTCCAACTGACCGAGGACGAGCGCAAAGAACGATTACCTTCGGGTAATCAAACGGTGATCAACAACCGTGTGGGCTGGGCGCGTACCTACCTGAATAAGGCTGGCCTGCTGTGCATTCCGGCCAAGGGCATGGTGCAGATCACCGCACGCGGTCGGGACGCGCTGATCAGCGGTCCGCAACGCATCACCGTGAGCTGGTTGAAGCAGTTCCCCGAATTTGCCGATTTCCACACCGCCAAGCCACCGGCTGCCGATACGCCTGCCATGGTAGCGCTCGATGCCGCCGAAACGACGCCGGATGAGCAACTTGTAGAGGCACATCAGGCACTGCTGCAATCGCTTGCCGATGAGCTGCTGGCTATGGTGCGAGCAGCTACGCCAAGTTTCTTCGAACAACTGGTGGTCGATCTGATGATTGCCATGGGCTATGGCGGTTCACGTAAGGAGGCCGGCAAGGCGACCCATGCCACCAACGACGACGGTATCGACGGCATCATCAAGGAGGACAAGCTCGGCTTGGACGTGATCTACCTGCAGGCCAAGCGCTGGAGCAACACAGTACACCGCCCGGAGATCGACAAGTTCATCGGTGCCTTGACCCGCCAGCGGGCGCGCAAAGGCGTGTTTATCACCACCTCGGACTTCTCCGCCGGCGCTCGCGAAGCGGCGCTGGGGCTGGATATCAAAGTGGTGCTGATCGACGGCGTTGAGTTAGCGCGCCTGATGGTGGAGAACAACTTGGGGGTGAGCATCAAGCAGGTGTACGAGGTGAAGCAGCTCGATAGTGATTACTTCGCCGAGGTGTGAGGCGCAATGCTGGTCGCCGGTCTAGCGAAATTCGCCCGAATATCACTGTTGGCTTAGTAGATCTTATCCCCTACCAGGGGGCGGGCTGCCTACAAAACCTACAGAACAGGGTTTCGTAGGTTTTGTAGGTCGCTTTTTCGATTATCTGAGTATGTCGATTGGAGCGAGGCTATGCTTTTCTCCAGACATAGCGCGTCGAAGGGCGGCCTCCTTTTTCTCCAGCCACCTCGTAGCCAATGATGAGGTCGTGCTCAACCAGAACTGTCAGCGCATTATTCACGGCATCTTGCGAGCCCAATCCCGTCCAGTCCTTCTGGCGCACTTCTCGTGCCGTAAATGGCTCGGGTAATTTCTGCTGACGCTCCAGGATGAGCCTGGCACCGAGTAATGGGGCGTTGATCGCTGTGCCGTACAGTCGCTGGGCATGGCTCATGAGGTAGGCCGCCCAGTTGATGGCGCGGGTAGTGGGCTCTGCGCCCACGGCCCTTTGTCCACCTTCGACCAGTTCGAACAGTAGGGCCAATCCCGCAATTGTTTGCGGCATTTTCAGATAATGGGATTGCAATGCCGGGTGGAGTTCGTCGCTCCGGCTTTGTTGTATGTGACGTGTATACCAGGCGTTAAATATTTTCTGAGCTTCTGGGCTGAACCTGAGTGCAGAACGAGGCTGATCGGGTATTTGGTCGAGCTGCTCGACAACCCAACCCACGCGCTCAGTGGCGGCTTTGTTCGGCCAGCGGTCCACAAGACGCCATTCGCGGACATCGTCGGGATAAACGACGAGTTACAGGCGCTGAATCAGGCCGTCATCCAATTCACCGCTGATCGCGGCGCGCACCAGCGATGCGATTCGTGACGGTTGAATGCCGCCGATCAAGGATAAACAGCATGACTTGATGAAAATGGTGCCGCGCCCAATGCGGTCGTAGGTGAATGAGCCGTTGCCATCGAAACATTCTAGGTAGAACGCTCGCGCAACAGAACCGTCCTCGCTCTGTATCGTCGCCAGCCAGTCTCCCAGTTCGTCACGCACAAGCAGTAGGCCGTTGGGGTTTTCGTTGAGCAGCTCGCCGAGTTTCTCGACAGTGGAGTCGTTGACGATGTACCGGCGCAGGACTGGAGCTTGCATGTCGCTGGAAAGTCTGTTCAGTTCCGCCAAAGCAGCGTTCTTGTCGCCGCTACTGAGAAGTTTTTTTGCCTTGACCTTGGCTGCGTTGCGCTCCATTTCGAGCAGCTCGCTGCTTGCCCTGTGTTCGGCTTCCGCCTGACCGTGCTGTTTTCGTTCCCTGGACTCCAGGGCATGCAATGGACGTAGTGCGTGTTTGAGTGCAGGCGATTTCATGGCGGATGGACGACCGATGACGACGCCCCACTGGTTGGGAACGACCATCCAGTCATCGTGTTGTTTTGGGTGGATAGTGAATTTGCGCCCGACTACGGCGCTGACAGCCACTACTAGCGCGACGCCAACAAAATCAGGTGGGCACTGGGTGCGCTCAGCGACATCCCGCACGTACTCCTGAAGAGCGGCAGGCAGTAGTTCGTCACGCCAGGGCATTACCCTGGCCAACCCGATCGGGAGCGGTTTTGGCACAATTCCTGGGTTCAGGTATGAGGCAAATGCCGGCTCGGGCATCTCTGCCAAGAATGACGGTATTTGCTCATTTGAGGTCATTGGGATTCTCGCTCGGGACTCCATCACGTTCGCTGATCTTGATCTCCAGCCAGGCCTCTACCTCAGCGACGACGAAGTAAACGCCAGCCTGTTTGCTCGAGCCAAATTTGATGGGGCGAGGAAAGTTGGGATCGGTTTCGCGTAGCTTTTCGAGGCCGGAGCGGCTCTTGTCAAAGCAGTGCTGTAGCGAGGCGTGACTGATCAGGTACTTCCTGGGGGCATGTGTCGGCATGTGTGGGTCTCTGTGTATAAGCCGACACAGATTTAATACCCCTGGCAGCCCCCTGTGGCGCGATTTCAAACCAAAAAATCGTCGGAAAACGGAACGACGGTTGATGCGGCGGGGGCATAGCTGCAAATGTGGAATAGGCTAGAAAGGCTGTCATAAAGCTGGCATTACCGAGCCAAAACAACCCATTTAGGCACAAAAAAGGCACTTGCGAAATTCGCTAAGCGCCTGATTTGTAGGGATTATTTGGTGGAGCCGGGGGGATTTGAACCCCCGTCCGCCAGTACTCCGCTGTCGGTACTACATGCTTAGCCGTGTCTACTGAGTTAACCCGCAGCCGCCCGACGGGCAGGGTGCTTTGGGCGAGTTGTGTAAGTTTTAGCCACTTCGTCCACAACGTACTACGCGGCGATCCTGTTCTGTATGACAATCACTTCGGGTTTACAGGCATCCCCTGGTGATTGCTGGAGCCGAAGCTACCAGGAGAGCGGGCTCGGCTGCTTACGCAGCGAGAGCGTAGCCCTCGTAGTTTTCGTCATTGGCAACTATAAAAGTTGCAACAGTGGATTTACGAGTTCTGTTACCAACTCGGCATGCACCTAGAGTTTCGCTACCGGCGTCGAATCCTAATCGGCCCCACGCATCAGCTCTAGCTGACGTGCCTTTCGACACGTGCGGTGGAGTATACGCCTTTGTGCGGGCGACGTCGACTGCTGGTCCGGTCGCCCGCGCGGCGCTCAGGCACCGCTGCCCCCGGAAGGGCCGCTGCCTTTGTCGGTTTTCTCCATGCGCTCGAGCACTTTGCTGGTGATGGCGATGCATTCCTTGGTGTCGCCGGCGGCCTGGGCTGCCTTGGCTTTGTCGACGTGCTCGGTGATGGCTTTGTCCAGGCCCTCGGAGGTGGCGCCGATGGTGGCCATGTTGTCGTCGATCTTCTGCAGGTTGAGGGTGCAGAGGTCCTCGTCGGCGAACACCGGCGAGGCCAGTAGGGTCGCGGCCGCGAAGAGGGCGGAAAGCGCAGTACCTTTCATGGGTGTCTCCTTCTGGAAGGCCTCTGGAAGGTGGGCCTGATCGGTGGACTGCGGGGGATTTGCGGGGGTTCCATCGGGGTGATGGCTCGGGGCGGTGTCGTTTGGGCGGTGGATGACGTGGTGAGCTTTCGGGCCCATTCGCCGGCAAGCTGGCTTGCACAGGTCCAATGGGGCGCACGGGTCGTGCGCCATGCAGAGGATTCTGGGGGCTGGCTTGCCAGCGGCTCCGAGGGTCAGAGGCTACGTGGGCGTGTCACGCGGTCCACCAGGTAGACCAGGCCGTGGTAGTCGATCCCGCTATGGCTCGACAAGCCGATCTCGCACGTGCGGCTGGTGGAGATCCCTTCGCTGCAATACTGCACCGCCTCCTTCAGGCTACGCAGGGAGTGGGCATTGAGCTCTGGCGTGGTGAAGCCCTTGTCGCCGGCGAACCCGCAGCAATGGATGCCTTCGGGGATCACCACCTGCTTGCTGCAGCGCCGTGCCAGGTCGATCAGCGCCTGGCTCTCGCCCAGGTGCTGGGTGCTGCAGGTCACGTGGACGGCCACCGGTTCGTCCTGAGGGGTGAACTCCAGGCGCTCGAGCAGGTGGGTGCGGATGAAGCGCACCGGGTCGTACAGGTCCAGGCGGGTGTCGCCCAGGTCCTGGACCAGGCGCAGGATGCAGGGGCTGGTGTCGCAGTAGATCGGATCGAGGCCGCCGCGGCTGGCGTGGAGCAGGGCGTTGATCAGTTCCTGGCGCTTGTGCTCGGCCTGTTCCGGGTAGCCCTTGGAGGCGAATGGCTGGCCACAGCAGAGGTTGTCGGCGTTGTCGGGGAATACCACCTGGTAGCCGGCCTTCTCCAGCAGGGCGCGGGTCTTGTCGAGCAGCGAGCTCTGTTCGCGGTCGGCGTAGGCCGGGCCCATCACCCGTGACACGCAGGCGGCGAGGTACACCACGCGCGGGCGGGCGTCGTTGCCCGCCGGCCCGAATGCCACCGGGCGCAGGGGCTGGGGCATGGCCGGGGTCCACTGGGGCAGGCGGCCTTTGCTGGCCTTGCTCAGGGATGTGCTCAGGCGGCTCAGGCGCGGGGCGCCGAGCAGCTTGCGTGCGCCGTTGGCGGCAGCCAGTGTCAGGCGGGCACCGCGCAGGGCGGTGTGGAAGTGCCCGGCCAGCCAGTCGGCGGCCTTGTCGTGCCCGGCGGCCTGGCTGCGCAGCTTCTTCACCAACTCGCCGGTATTGATGCCGACCGGGCAGCGCTGGGCGCACAGGCCGGTGGCGGCGCAGGTGTCGATGCCCTGGTACTGGTAGGTTTCGAGCAATTCGCGGGTGTCGAGGCCGGCGCGTTGCTTGGCTTGGATGTCACGCCACATGACGATGCGCTGGCGTGGACTCAGGGTCAGCCCCTTGGAGGGACATACCGGCTCGCAGAAGCCGCACTCGATGCACTTGTCGACGATCTCGTCGGCGGCCGGCAGGGGCTTCAAGTGCTTGAGGTGGATGTCTGGGTCTTCGCTGAGCACCACGTCGGGGTTGAGGATGCCGTTGGGGTCGAGCAGGCGCTTGAGCGTCCACATCAGCTGGTAGGCGTCATGGCCCCACTCCAGTTCGACGAAGGGCGCCATGTTGCGGCCGGTGCCGTGCTCGGCCTTGAGCGAGCCGCCGAACTCCACCGCCACCAACTGCGCCACGTCGTCCATGAAGGCCTGGTAGCGCGCCACTTCCTCGGCGCTGTTGAAGCCTTGGGTGAAGACGAAGTGCAGGTTGCCCTCCAGGGCATGGCCGAAGATGATCGCCTCGTCGTAACGGTGCTTGTCGAACAGCTGGAGCAGGCGGTTGACGCCCTCGGCCAGTTGCTCGATGGGGAAGGTGACGTCTTCGATGATCACCGTGGTGCCGGTCTGGCGCACGGCGCCGACGGCGGGGAAGGTGTCCTTGCGGATTTTCCACAGCTGGTTGTACACCGCCGGGTCTTCGCTGAAGTCGACGCACTGCTCCAGCGGGAAGTCGGCGATGGAGGCCATGATCTGCTGCAACTGCTCATGCAGCAGGCTCTGGCTGCCCGCGCGGGACTCGATCAGCAAGGCGCAGGCATTGCCCGACAGGCCTTTCACCCAGATGGGCATGCCTGGCATGTCCTGGACCGAGCGCAGGCTGCGGCGGTCGAGCAGTTCCACGGCGGAAACCGGCTGGCGCTTGAGCACGGTGACGGCGCGGCAGCAGCTTTCCACGCTGGGGAAGACCAGCAGCGCGCTGGCTTTGTGCGGGTGGTCGGGCACGGTGTCGTAGGTGACCGCGCTGATGAAGCCGAGGGTGCCTTCGGAGCCGACCAGCAGGTGCTGGAGGATGTCCAGCGGCTGGTCGTAGTCCACCAGTGCATTGAGCGACAGCCCCGTGGTGTTCTTCAGCCGGTACTTGTGCCGGATCCGCTCGGCCAGCGCCGTGTTGGCGCGGGTCTCGCGGCCGAGGCGGGCGAGGGCTTCCAGCAGGTCGGCGTGGCTCTGCTCGAACGCCGCGACGCTGGCCGGGTCCTCGCTGTCCAGGCGGGTGCCATCGGCCAGTACCAGGCGCATGCCGGCCAGGGTGTGGTAGGTGTTCTGCGCCGTGCCGCAGCACATGCCGCTGGCGTTGTTGGCGACGATGCCGCCGATCTTGCAGGCATTGATCGAGGCCGGGTCGGGGCCGATCTTGCGCCCGTAGGGGGCGAGCCAGGCGTTGGCCTGGGCACCGATGACCCCGGGCTGCAGGCGGATCTGTTCGCCCTGGCTGCGGATTTCCTTGCCGCCCCAGTTGTCGCCGAGGACGATCAGCACCGAGTCGCTGATGGCCTGGCCGGAGAGGCTGGTGCCGGCGGCGCGGAAGGTCACCGGCACGCGCTCGCGCTGGGCCAGGTGGATCAGACCGACGACTTCGTCCTCGGACTCGACACGTACCACCAGCTTGGGGATCAGCCGGTAGAAGCTGGCGTCGGTGCCGAAGGCCAGGGTCGAGGTCGGGTCGTCGAAACGGCGTTCGGCGGGGATCAGGCGCTCGACATCACGCAGGAACGCGGCGGGCAGGCTCATGCTATCTCCTCGCGGGGCCGCGGCGTCTGGTGCGCCGCGTGTCCCGGTCAATCAGGCGGTGTGTCGTGGGGCGCGGCTATCAGGCGCCCAGTTCGCGGACCAGCGAGTCGCGGGTGATTTCACTGATGGACTTGGCGCCGGTCAGCACCATGGCCACGCGCATCTCCTTCTCGAACAGGTCGAGCAGGTTCTTCACCCCGGCCTCGCCGTGGGTGGCCAGGGCGTAGAGGAAGGCGCGGCCGATCAGCACGCTGTCGGCGCCCAGGGCGATCATGCGCACCACGTCCAGGCCGCTGCGGATGCCGGAGTCGGCGAGGATCGTCAGGTCGCCCTTGACCGCGTCGGCGATCGCCGGCAGGGCCCGGGCGCTGGACAGCACGCCGTCGAGCTGGCGGCCGCCGTGGTTGGAGACGACGATGCCGTCGGCGCCGAATTTCACCGCGTCCTTGGCATCTTCCGGATCGAGGATGCCCTTGATGATCATCGGGCCGTCCCAGAATTCACGGATCCATTCCAGGTCCTTCCAGGAGATGGAGGGGTCGAAGTTGGCGCCCAGCCAGCCGATGTAGTCGGCCAGGCCCGTGGGGTTGCCACGGTACTTGGAGATATTGCCCAGGTCGTGCGGGCGGCCCAGCAGGCCGACATCCAGCGCCCATTGCGGGTGGGTCATGGCCTGCCAAACGCGGCGCAGCGGGGCGTTCGGGCCGCTCATGCCGGAATGGGCATCGCGGTAGCGGGCGCCGGGTACTGGCATGTCGACGGTGAACACCAGGGTCTTGACCCCGGCGGCCTTGGCCCGCTCCAGGGCGTTGCGCATGAAGCCGCGGTCCTTGAGCACGTACAGCTGGAACCACATGGGTCGGTCGATGGCCGGGGCGACTTCCTCGATCGGGCACACCGATACCGTCGACAGGGTGAAGGGAATGCCCTTGGCCGCTGCCGCACGGGCTGCTTGGACCTCGCCACGGCGGGCGTACATGCCGGTCAGGCCGACCGGGGCCAGGGCCACGGGCATGCTCAGGGTTTCGTCGAACAGCCGCGTCTCGAGGCTCAGCTCGGACATGTTCTTCAGCACGCGCTGGCGCAGGGCGATGCCGGCCAGGTCCTCGACGTTGTGGCGCAGGGTGTACTCGGCGTAGGCGCCACCGTCGGCGTAGTGGAACAGGAAGGGGGGCAGCTTGCGTTGGGCCGCGGCGCGATAGTCGGTGGAGGCGGAAATGATCATGGGGTCTCGCTGCAAAGGTGGAGAGGGGCGGCTGCCGGGCGCGACAGGGCGCGCCCGGCCCCTTTCACTTTAGTGATGAACCAGCATGCCGGTCAGCCAGTAGGCCTGGACCAGGGTGATCAGGCCGACGATGGTGGCGAAGAACAGGCTGTGCTTGACGGTGAAGCGGAACAGGTCCGATTCCTTGCCGACCAGGCCGGTGGCGGCGCAGGCCACGGCGATGGACTGTGGCGAAATCATCTTGCCGGTCACGCCACCGCTGGTGTTGGCGGCCACCAGTAGGGTGTCGTTGACCCCGATCTGGTGAGCAGTGGTGGCCTGCAGCGAGCCGAACAAGGCGTTGGACGAGGTGTCGGAACCGGTCAGGAACACGCCCAGCCAGCCGAGGAACGGCGAGAAGAACGGGAACGCGGCGCCGGTGCCGGCCAGGACCAGGGCCATGGTCGAGGACATGCCCGAATAGTTGGTGACGAAAGCGAAGGCCAGGACCATGCCGATCGACAGGATCGGCCAGCGCAGCTCCCAGAAGGTTTCCTTCAAAGTGGTCAGACCAGTTTTGACGTTGATCTTCAGCACGGCCATCGACAGCAGCGCGGAGATGAAGATCGCGGTACCGGTGGCGGAGATCGGGTCGAACTTGAACACGGCCGCGATCGCGGTCGGGGTGGCGGCGATCGGCGCGCCTTTCATCACCAGTTGGTCCAGGTGCGGGATGGCGAAGTTGAACACGAAGTCGTACATCGCGCCGCCCGGGGCGAACGCGGCCTTGAACGGCTTGAGGGTCCAGATCGTCACCAGCACGGTGAGGATCAGGAACGGCGACCAGGCCTTGAAGATCTCGCCCAGGCTGTAGGGCGAAGGCTGGCTGCCGCCGGTGCTGACCACGGCGGCGCCGACGCTGCCCTTGGCTTCGGCGAACGAGCGCTTGGGTTGCCAGACCTTGAGGAACAGGGTCAGGGCGATCAGGCTGGCCAGGGCCGAGGTGATGTCCGGCAGTTCGGGGCCGATGAAGTTCGAGGTGAAGTACTGGGTGACGGCGAAGCTCAGGCCGGCCACCAGGGCGGCAGGCCAGGTTTCCTTCACGCCGCGCACGCCATCCATCATGAACACCAGCCAGAACGGCACGAACAGCGACAGTAGCGGCAGCTGGCGACCGGTCATGGCGCCGATGTCGAAGGCGTCGATCCCGGTCACCTGGCCGGCGACGATGATCGGGATGCCCAGTGCGCCGAAGGCTACCGGCGCGGTGTTGGCGATCAGACACAGGCCGGCGGCGTACAGCGGGTTGAAGCCCAGGCCTACCAGCAGCGCGGCAGTGATGGCCACCGGGGCGCCGAAACCGGCGGCGCCTTCGAGGAAGGCACCGAAGCAGAAGCCGATCAGCAGCACCTGCAGGCGCTGGTCGTCGGTGATCGACAGCACCGAACTGCGGATCACCTCGAACTGGCCGCTCTTGACCGTGAGTTTGTAGAGGAACACCGCGGCGACGATGATCCAGGCAATGGGCCACAAGCCGTAGAGGAAGCCATAGCCGGCGGCGGCCAGCGCCATGTCGACAGGCATCTGGAAGGCGAAGATCGCCACCAGGATCGACAGGGCAAGGGTGATGCTGCCGGCGACATGGCCTTTGAGGCGGAACACGGCCAGGGCGAGGAAGAAGAACACGATAGGGATGACGGCCGCCAGAGCGGACAGGCCAAGGCTCCCCAGGGGGGTATAGAGCTGTTGCCAGGTTTGCATAGTGGGATGGCCCCTAATTGTTGTTGGTCAAGCACTGGCATTGGATAATTGGTAAGACCAATTTACAATGACTGGTCGCTAGGTTAAAAGCGTGGTTGTGGCCGTGTCAATTTGTCCTGGGGAAAACTTTGGTCGGATATCGATGAGCGGGTATCTGGTAGCCCTGGAAAATCGTCATCTGATGGGTGTCGAGGCGGCGCGGATGGGCCAGAATAGGCGCCCCCCGGAATCCGCGGGGTTTGTGGAGAGCATGTGATGGTTTTTGATCAGGTCCGCCAGCGGCGCCTGTCCGACGACATCGTCGATCGGTTGGAAGGGATGATTCTCGAGGGCACCTTGACCTCGGGGCAGCGCTTGCCAGCCGAGCGCGCCCTGGCCGAGCAGTTCGGCGTGTCCCGCCCTTCGTTGCGCGAGGCGATCCAGAAGCTGGTGGCCAAGGGGTTGCTGGTCAGCCGCCAGGGCGGTGGCAACTATGTCGCCGAGACGCTGGGCTCGACCTTCAGCGACCCACTGCTGCAATTGCTCGAGCACAGCCCCGAGGCCCAGCGCGACCTGCTCGAGTTCCGCCACACCCTGGAGGCTTCCTGCGCCTACTATGCCGCCCAGCGCGCCACCGAGCCGGACCGCGACCGGCTCAAGGCGGCTTTCGACGCCTTGCAGGACTGCTATGCACGGGCCGACGAGGTCAGTCGGGCGGAGGAAGGGGCGGCCGATGCGCGTTTTCACCTGGCCATTGCCGAGGCCAGCCATAACGCGGTGTTGCTGCACACCATCCGCGGATTGTTCGACCTGCTCAAGCGCAACGTGGTGACCAATATCGGCGGCATGTACCAACAGCGTGCGGAGACCCGCGACATGCTGATCAGTCAGCATCGCGAGCTGTATCAGGCGATTGTCGAGGGGCGGGCGGACGATGCCCGGGAGGTGTCGAGCCGGCACATCCTGTATGTGCAGGAAGTGTTGCAGGAGGCGCAGCAGGAGGCCCGGCGGGTAGCGCGGGCGGAGCGGCGCAACGGCTGCTAGGGCATTGCCGGGAGGCCTTGGGGCTGGCTAGTCAGACGGTGCCTGGAGCCTTGGGGCTGCTGTGCAGCCCAAAGGCTGGGTAATCTCTCACAGAGCCCTCTGCATGGCACATGATGTGTGAGCGTCGCCGTCCCCTGGGCCAGAACAGGCCTACTCGTCGCGGCCTTTGCTGCGCACGGCGCGCTGGATCTCGCGGTTGGAATCACGCTCGCGTTGGGTGTCGCGCTTGTCGTATTCCTTCTTGCCCTTGCCAAGCGCGATCTCGCACTTGATCAGGTGCTTGCTCCAGTACAGCGCCATGGCCACGCAGGTGTAGCCCTTTTGCGCCACGGCCGCTTCCAGGCGCTCGAGCTCGCGCTTGTTCAGCAGCAACTTGCGAGTACGGGTAGGGTCGGCGATGACGTGGGTGCTGGCGGTGGTCAGCGGGGTGATGTGGCTGCCGAACAGCCAGGCTTCGCCATCCTTGAGCAGCACGTAGCTGTCGGTCAGGTGCGCCTTGCCGGCCCGCAGGCTCTTTACTTCCCAGCCAGACAGGACCAGCCCGGCCTCGAACTTGTGCTCGATGAAGTAATCGTGTCGCGCCTTCTTGTTCAGCGCGATGGTCCCGGTCGGATGTTTCTTTTGCTTAGCCATAGGGGCGGCATTATAGGGAGTCGCCGCGCCGCCGGCTACGGGGTTTAGGTGTGCTTGAGCCTGTAGGACGAATCCCGGACAATGCAGACCCTGTTCTGTTGAACAGAACCGTTTTCGATGCGCTGAGAAGCGCTGCCGCCCAGTCTTGGAAGTGACGCCTGGATGACTACCCATATTCAACGCTCCGCCCTGCTGCCGTACCCCGCCCAGGCGCTCTACGATCTGGTCAACGATGTGGCCAGTTACCCGCAATTCCTGCCCTGGTGCTCGGCCTCGACGGTGCTTGAGGTCAGCGATACGCACATGCGGGCGAAGCTGGAAGTGGCCAAGGGCGGGATCAGCCAGCAGTTCGTCACGAACAATGTGCTGGTGCCGGGGCAATCGATCGAGATGAACCTGGAGGAGGGGCCGTTCACCCAACTGCATGGCCTGTGGATCTTCAAGCCATTGGGCGAAAAGGCCTGCAAGATCAGCCTCGACTTGTCCTTCGACTATGCCGGGCCCCTGGTGCGTGCCACCCTCGGCCCGTTGTTCAACCAGGCGGCCAATACCCTGGTCGATGCCTTCTGCCAGCGGGCCAAGCAACTCAATGCCTGAGGCCCTCGTGAACATCGAAGTCGCCTACGCCACGGCCGAGCGCCAGTGGCTGCTGGCCTGCGAGGTGCCGGCAGGGACCCGTGTCAGGGACGCATTGCGCCTGTCGGTCCTGGGTGAACAGGTGCCGGGGCTTGACCTGGCGTCCTGCCCGGTGGGGATTTTTGGCAAGGTGGTCAGCGATCCCGCTGAGCGCACGGTCGAGGAGGGCGATCGCCTGGAGGTGTATCGGCCATTGCTCGTCGATCCGAAGGAAGTGCGCAAGCAGCGAGCCGCCAAGGCGAAGGCGCAGCGCGGCGCCTGAGGGCTGAACGTCGCCATTGGGGCCGTGCCCGGCCCCAATGGCAGACAGCTTACTGCGGGGAGGTTTCCAGCGGTGCCGGCGTCGGGACCGGAGTGGTCTCGATGGTGTCGATCTCGCGTTGGATGGATTCTTCCAGCGAGCCTGGCTTGGCCGGCTTCTCTTCGGGCTGGCTCGGCTCGGTGGCCGGGCTGACGGTGGTGTCGCCGCTGCCGCCGAGGATCTCCTGGTCGCGGCTCACGCCTGGCATGAAGTCGCCAGACAGGCTTACCAACTGGTCGCTGTCATTGAAGAAGATGCTCATGCGCTCCTGCTGGCGCTGGCCGCCGCCGGGCTGCAGGCTGTAGAGGTAATCCCAGCGGTTGGTGTTGAAGGTGTCCTGGATCAGTGGGTTGCCCATGATAAACCTTACTTGCCGGCGGGTCATTCCGGGGCGTAATTGGTCTATCATGTCTTGCGTAACGACATTGCCCTGCTGGATGTCGATTTTGTAAACCCCGGGAAACGAGCAACCGGCGAGTGCGAGCAGTCCCACGAAGGTGAGGCTGGTTAGCAAGAGCTTGGTGTTTTGCATCGGTGGGCGACTTCCACTATCTTGGCTGGACAACGTAAACCCCGATCATACCCGTATTAAGAGAAGCTGCGAAGCAGCATCGGCGAGAAAGCTGACCATGGTTGAAAATAGCGAATTGCGCAAAGCCGGTCTCAAGGTGACCCTGCCTCGAGTCAAGATTCTTCAGATGCTCGACTCCACCGAGCAGCGTCACATGAGCGCCGAGGATGTCTACAAGGCGCTGATGGAAGCTGGCGAGGACGTCGGTCTGGCGACCGTCTATCGCGTCCTGACCCAGTTCGAAGCGGCGGGTCTGGTGGTTCGCCATAACTTCGACGGCGGTCACGCGGTATTCGAGCTGGCTGATAGCGGCCACCACGACCATATGGTCAACGTGGATACCGGTGAAGTCATCGAGTTCGTGGATACCGAGATCGAGAAGCGCCAGAAACAGATCGTGACCGACCATGGTTACGAGTTGGTGGACCATAACCTGGTCCTGTATGTGCGCAAGAAAAAGTAACGATTTGTTCGTTATCTAAAGCAAAGGCGGCCTTCGGGTCGCCTTTGTGCTTTTGGGGTGCCAGCCGTCTTTGGGGCCGCTTCGTAGCCCCTGGCATTTGCCAGGTTCAACGAGCCCGTTTCGATTCAGGAACGCCGGGCGACAACTGTCAGGCCTTGCCAGACACCACCATCTTGCGCGCATGGGCCAGTGATTCCTTGGTCAGGTCGATGCCGCCGAGCATCCGCGCCACTTCCTCGACCCGCTCGCGTTTGCCCAGGTTGGCGACGGCGGTATGGGTGGTGTCGCTGTGGCGCACCTTGTGCACGAACAGGTGGCGATGCCCCTGGGCTGCCACCTGCGGCAGGTGGGTCACGGTCAGTACCTGGCCGCGCTCGCCCAGGCGTCGTAGCAACTGGCCGACGATTTCCGCGGTGGGGCCACCGATGCCCACGTCCACCTCGTCGAACACCAGGGTCGGGATGCGTGAGGTTTGCGCGGTGATCACCTGGATCGCCAGGCTGATACGTGACAGTTCGCCACCCGACGCCACCCTGGCCAGGCCCTTGAGCGGCTGGCCGGGGTTGGCGCTGACCAGCAGTTCGATCTGTTCCAGGCCATGGGGCGACAGTTCGCCCCCTTCGTTGGGCGTGAGTTCGATGCAGAAGCGCCCGCCGGGCATGCCCAGGCGCTGGATCTCCTGCTCGACGGCAGTGGCCAGTTGCCTGGCCGCTTGCTGGCGCAAGGCGCTCAGCTCGCCAGCCTTCTCCTGGTAGTGCTGGGCGTAGGCGGCCAGCTCCTCGCCCAGGCGTTCGATCGACTCGTCGCTGGCGTTCAGCCCTTCCAGCTCTTCCATCAGGCGCTGTTGCAGGTGCGGCAGCTCGGTCGGGTGCACGCGGTGCTTGCGCGCCAGGGTATAGATGGTGTCGAGCCGCTCCTCCAGGGCCTGCAGGCGCATGGGGTCGGCGTCGAAATGGTCGAGGAAACGGTTGAGCTCACCGACCGCTTCCTCGACCTGGATCTGCGCGCTGGCTATCAGGTTGACCGCCTCGCCCAGGGCCTTGGGCGCGTTGGCCACGGCGGTCAGGCGGTTGAGGCTGGCGGTCAGGGCGCTGAGCACGTTGCCCGAGTCGCTCTCGCTGCACTGGTCGATGACCTGGCGGCAGATGCCGAACAGCGCCTCGGCATTGGTCAGGTTCTTGTGCTCCTGCTCCAGCTGTTCCAGCTCGTTCTCGCCAAGGCCGAGGTTGTCCAGCTCTTCCAGCTGGTAGCTGAGCAGTTGGTGGCGGGCGCGCTGTTCGTCGCCGGAGTTGGACAGGCGCTCCAGTTCCTGGCGGGTCTGGCGCCAGCGCTGGGCGGCCAGGTGCACCTGGCGGGACAGGTCGATGGCGCCGGCGTACTCGTCCAGCAGGCGACGGTGAGTGTCGGTCTTGAGCAGTGACTGGTGCTCGTGCTGGCTGTGGATGTCGATCAGCAGTTCGCCAAGGGCCTTGAGGTCGCCGAGCGGGCAGGGTGTGCCGTTTATATAGCCGCGGCTGCGCCCTTCGGCGGTGATCACCCGGCGCAGGATGCAGGGGCCGTCGCTGTCCAGGTCGCGTTCGGCGAGCCAGGCCGTCGCCTCGGGGATGTCGACGAGATCGAAGGTGGCCAGGATGTCCGCCTTGCTCGCGCCAGGGCGCACCACGCCACTGTCGGCGCGGTCGCCGAGGGTCAGGCCCAGGGCATCGAGCATGATCGACTTGCCGGCGCCGGTTTCGCCGGTGATGACGGTCATGCCGCGGGCGAGTTCGAGGTCCAGGTGTTCGACGATGGCGTAGTTGTGGATGGACAGGTGCACCAGCATGAGGGCAGCTCCCGAAGCGTCATGTCTGGTTATTTATACAGTGTTTTTTGTCGGGCTGACAATGCCCGCTCGGAGAATGCGCGCGCGTGCGGAAAACCCGCCTGCCCCTTGAACCTGGTTTTTCCGACCCCATATAGCCGGCAGACAAGGCGAGCCTGGCTCGCATACCCGAAATTGCGGAGGAGAGACCCGATGGCTGACGAACAGCTGGATGAGAAGAACCTTAACGCCGAAGAGGCTGGTGCAGAGGATCTCGGTGCCCGCGTACAGGTGCTCGAGGAGCAGCTGGCCGCCGCCAAGGACCAGTCCCTGCGCGCCGCCGCCGACCTGCAGAACATCCGCCGCCGTGCCGAGCAGGATGTCGAGAAGGCTCACAAGTTCGCCCTGGAGAAGTTCGCCGGCGACCTGCTGCCGGTGATCGACAGCCTGGAGCGCGGCCTGGAGCTGTCCAGTGCCGACGACGAAACCATCAAGCCGATGCGCGAAGGCATCGAGCTGACCCTGAAGATGTTCCACGACACCCTCAAGCGCTACAACCTCGAGGCGGTCGACCCGCACGGCGAACCGTTCAACGCCGAGCACCACCAGGCCATGGCCATGGAAGAGAGCGCCGAGGTTGAGCCCAACAGCGTGCTCAAAGTGTTCCAGAAGGGCTACCTGCTCAACGGCCGCTTGCTGCGCCCCGCCATGGTGGTGGTCAGCAAGGCGCCAGCGGCTCCTCAGCCATCGATCGATGAAAAGGCTTGAAATCCTTCCGGGCACCCCCATCTAGGTGTCAAGCATTCAAGTATTACCGCAGTTGGCCAATGTAGTCGCTGCAACCTAATTCAAGTTTCGGGAGAGTTAACATGGGCAAAATCATCGGTATCGACCTGGGGACCACCAACTCGTGCGTCTCCATCCTGGAAAACGGTAACGTCAAAGTCATCGAGAACGCCGAAGGCGCGCGCACCACGCCGTCGATCGTCGCCTACGCCAACGATGGCGAGATCCTGGTCGGCCAGTCGGCCAAGCGCCAGGCCGTCACCAACCCGCACAACACCCTCTTCGCCGTGAAGCGCCTGATCGGCCGCCGTTTCGAAGAAGATGTCGTGCAGAAAGACATCAAGCTGGTTCCGTACAAGATCGTCAAGGCCAACAACGGTGACGCCTGGGTCGAGGCCAACGGCAAGGAAATGGCTCCGCCACAGATCAGCGCCGAAGTCCTGAAGAAAATGAAGAAAACCGCCGAAGACTACCTCGGCGAGCCAGTCACCGAGGCGGTCATCACCGTACCGGCCTACTTCAACGACAGCCAGCGCCAGGCCACGAAGGATGCCGGTCGCATCGCCGGCCTGGACGTCAAGCGCATCATCAACGAGCCGACCGCTGCTGCACTGGCCTACGGCATGGACAAGGCCAAGGGCGACCACACCGTCATCGTCTATGACCTCGGTGGTGGTACCTTCGACGTTTCGGTCATCGAAATCGCCGAAGTCGACGGTGAGCACCAGTTCGAAGTACTGGCCACCAACGGCGACACCTTCCTGGGTGGCGAAGACTTCGACATGCGCCTGATCGACTACCTCGTCGACGAGTTCAAGAAAGAGTCCGGCATGGACCTGAAGAACGATCCGCTGGCCCTGCAGCGTCTGAAGGAAGCCGCTGAAAAGGCCAAGATCGAGCTGTCTTCCGCTCAGTCGACCGATGTCAACCTGCCGTACATCACCGCAGACGCGACCGGTCCTAAGCACCTGAACGTGAAGATCTCCCGCGCCAAGCTGGAGTCGTTGGTCGAAGACCTGGTCAACCGTACCATCGAGCCTTGCCGCATCGCCCTGAAGGACGCCGGCATCGACGCCAGCAAGATCCATGACGTGATCCTGGTCGGCGGCCAGACCCGTATGCCGCTGGTGCAGAAAGCCGTTGCCGACTTCTTCGGCAAGGAAGCGCGCAAGGACGTCAACCCGGACGAAGCGGTCGCCATGGGTGCCGCCATCCAGGGTGCGGTCCTGGCCGGTGACGTGAAGGACGTGCTGCTGCTGGACGTCAGCCCGCTGACCCTGGGTATCGAGACCATGGGTGGCGTGATGACCCCGCTGATCGAGAAGAACACCACCATCCCGACCAAGAAGTCGCAGGTGTTCTCCACTGCCGACGACAACCAGAGCGCCGTGACCATCCACGTGCTGCAGGGCGAGCGTAAGCAGGCCGCGCAGAACAAGTCGCTGGGCAAGTTCGACCTGGCCGACATTCCGCCGGCACCGCGTGGCGTTCCGCAGATCGAAGTGACCTTCGACATCGACGCCAACGGCATCCTGCACGTCGGCGCGAAGGACAAGGCCACCGGCAAGACCCAGTCGATCGTGATCAAGGCCAACTCCGGCCTGTCCGACGAGGAAATCGAGCGCATGGTGCGTGACGCCGAGGCCAACGCCGAGGAAGACCGCAAGTTCGAGGAGCTGGCCGCCGCCCGCAACCAGGGTGACGCGCTGGTCCACTCGACCCGCAAGATGGTCGCCGACGCCGGTGACAAGGTGACCGCCGAGGAGAAGGCCGCGATCGAAGCCGCCGTGGTTGCCCTGGAAGCCGCCGTCAAGGGCGACGACAAGGCTGCCATCGACGCCAAGGTCGAGGAGCTGTCCAAGGTCTCCGCGCCGGTTGCCCAGAAGATGTACGCCGAGCAGCAAGCTCAGCAGCCGCAGGGTGACGCCCAGCAGGCCGAACCGGAAGCCAAGCACGACGACGTGGTTGACGCCGAGTTCGAGGAAGTGAAAGACAACAAGCAGTAATCCCTGCACGTTGTCGGCCAGCCCAGCGCTGTTTGGCGTTGGGCTGGTAGGATGTCGCCGCGCGGGGGCTTGCTCCCGCGTTGGCGTGTCTGGAATACGGGAATTTTACGGCATCTGTCAGGGCGCATTCGTGTGTGGCGGCAGGTGCTGACGGCAAGGCGCATAAGGCGCAGAGGTATGCCGAACGCCCTCAAGAGTGCAAATGACCTATGGCAAAGCGTGATTATTATGAGGTCCTGGGTGTCGAGCGTGGCGCCGGCGAAGGGGATCTCAAGAAGGCCTATCGCCGCCTGGCGATGAAGTACCACCCGGACCGCAATCCGGGCGACAAGGCGTCGGAAGAGAAATTCAAGGAGGCCAACGAGGCCTACGAAGTGCTGTCCGACGCGAGCAAGCGTGCCGCCTACGACCAGTACGGCCATGCCGGCGTCGACCCGAGCATGGGTGGCGGTGGAGCAGGCTTCGGTGGTGCCAACTTCTCCGACATCTTCGGTGACGTCTTCAGCGACTTCTTCGGCGGTGGCCGTGGTGGTTCGCGCGGTGGTGCCCAGCGTGGCAGTGACCTGCGCTATACCCTCGAACTGAACCTCGAGGAAGCGGTGCGGGGCACCACGGTCAACATCCGTGTGCCGACGCTGGTCAACTGCAAGCCTTGCGACGGCTCCGGCGCGAAGAAGGGCTCCACCCCGGCCACTTGCCCGACCTGCGGCGGCATCGGCCAGGTGCGCATGCAGCAGGGCTTCTTCTCGGTGCAGCAGACCTGCCCGCGCTGCCATGGTCAAGGCAAGATCATCACCGACCCTTGCAGCGCCTGCCATGGCGAAGGCCGGGTCGAGGAATACAAGACCCTGTCGGTCAAGGTGCCGGCCGGTGTCGATACCGGTGACCGCATCCGCCTGTCCGGCGAGGGCGAGGCGGGTACCCACGGCGGCCCGACCGGCGATCTGTACGTGGTCATCAATGTGCGCGAGCACCCGATCTTCCAGCGCGACGGCAAGCACCTGTACTGCGAAGTGCCGATCAGCTATACCGACGCTGCCCTGGGTGGCGAGCTGGAAGTGCCGACCCTCGATGGTCGGGTCAAGCTGAAGATCCCGGAAGGCACCCAGACCGGCAAGCAGTTCCGCCTGCGCGGCAAGGGCGTGGCGCCGGTGCGCGGTGGTGCGGCTGGCGACCTGCTGTGCCGCGTGGCCGTGGAAACCCCGGTCAACCTCAGTCGTCGCCAGCGCGAACTGCTCGAGGAGCTGCGTGACTCGCTGCAGGGCGACAGCTCCCATTCGCCCAAGGCCAACGGTTGGTTCGAAGGCGTGAAGCGCTTCTTCGGCGATCTCTGACAAGGAACAGGCTATGCGACGTATTGCGGTAATGGGCGCGGCAGGGCGCATGGGCAAGACCCTCGTCGAGGCTGTGCAGCAACAGGCGCCCCAGGCGGGCCTGACGGCGGCGATCGACCGTCCCGACAGCACCCTGGTCGGTGCCGACGCCGGCGAACTGGCGGCGCTGGGGCGGATCGGCGTGCCGATCTGCGACGACCTGGCGAAGGTGGCGGACGAGTTCGACGTGCTGATCGATTTCACCCATCCTTCGGTGACCCTGAAGAACCTGGCGTTCTGCCGCAAGGCGGGCAAGGCCATGGTCATCGGCACCACTGGTTTCACTCCGGAGGAGAAGGAGCAGTTGGTCGAGGCGGGCAAGGAAATCCCGATCGTCTTCGCCGCCAACTTCAGCGTTGGCGTCAACCTGTGCCTGAAGCTGCTGGATACCGCGGCGCGGGTGCTGGGCGACGAGGTGGACATCGAGATCATCGAGGCGCACCACCGGCACAAGGTCGATGCGCCGTCGGGCACCGCGCTGCGCATGGGCGAGGTCGTGGCCCAGGCGCTGGGGCGCGACCTGCGCGAAGTGGCCGTCTATGGCCGTGAGGGCCAGACCGGTGCCCGCGACCGGCAGACCATCGGTTTCGCCACCGTGCGTGCTGGCGACGTGGTGGGCGATCACACCGTGCTGTTCGCCGCCGAGGGCGAGCGCGTGGAGATCACCCACAAGGCCTCCAGCCGCATGACCTTCGCCAAGGGCGCGGTGCGTGCCGCGTTGTGGCTGGAAGGACGCGAGCCGGGGCTGTACGACATGCAGGATGTGCTGGAGCTGCGTTGATGGTATTAGGGCTGCTTTGCAGCCCATCGCTGGCAAGCCGGCTCCCACAAGGGCGGCGATGCTGGCGATGTTCACGCATCATGTGCCATGCAGAGAGCTCTGTGGGAGCCGGCTTGCCGGCGATGGGGCGCGAAGCGGCCCCAAATGGCACCTGCAGATCCCCTGTCGCAATCCTGTGTTTTAGAGGCACATGTGCGGTAGACCGAAAACGCCATTTCCTGTAAGCTACAGCTTTAGTGTGTCCACTAAAAGCGCGCAGACAAATTCAGCATAGAAGCGGGGTGACGTGTCCATACGTCATTCCGCTTTTTTGCAACCTGCGATCGCCCTTTCAGGCTTGATTTACGGGAGGTCTTCTTGACTAAGCCAGCCATACTCGCCCTTGCCGATGGCAGCATTTTTCGCGGTGAAGCCATCGGAGCCGACGGTCAGACCGTTGGTGAGGTGGTGTTCAACACCGCAATGACCGGCTACCAGGAAATCCTCACAGACCCTTCCTACGCCCAGCAAATCGTTACCCTGACTTACCCGCACATCGGCAACACCGGCACCACCGCCGAAGACGCCGAGTCCAACCGTGTCTGGTCTGCCGGCCTGGTCATCCGCGACCTGCCGCTGCTGGCCAGCAACTGGCGCAACACCCAGTCGCTGCCTGAGTACCTCAAGGCCAACAATGTCGTGGCGATCGCCGGCATCGACACCCGCCGCCTGACCCGCATCCTGCGTGAGAAGGGCGCGCAGAACGGCTGCATCCTGGCCGGTGACGACATCAGCGAAGAAGCCGCCATCGCCGCTGCCCGTGCCTTCCCAGGCCTCAAGGGCATGGACCTGGCCAAGGAAGTCAGCACCAAGGAGCGCTACGAGTGGCGTTCCAGCGTGTGGAACCTGGCTACCGACAGCCATCCGACCCTGGACGCCGTCGAGCTGCCGTACCACGTGGTCGCCTACGACTACGGCGTCAAGCTGAACATCCTGCGCATGCTGGTCGCCCGCGGCTGCCGCCTGACCGTGGTCCCGGCACAGACGCCAGCCAGCGAAGTCCTGGCGCTCAACCCCGATGGCGTGTTCCTCTCCAACGGCCCTGGCGACCCCGAGCCGTGCGACTACGCGATCCAGGCGATCAAGGACATCCTCGAGACCGATATCCCGGTCTTCGGCATCTGCCTCGGCCACCAGCTGCTGGCCCTGGCCTCCGGCGCCAAGACCATGAAGATGGGCCACGGCCACCACGGTGCCAACCACCCGGTCCAGGACCTGGACAGCGGCGTGGTCATGATCACCAGCCAGAACCACGGCTTCGCCGTCGATGAGGCCACCCTGCCGGGCAATGTCCGCGCCATCCACAAGTCGCTGTTCGACGGTACCCTGCAGGGCATCGAGCGCACCGACAAGAGCGCGTTCAGCTTCCAGGGCCACCCTGAAGCGAGCCCAGGCCCGACCGACGTCGCGCCACTGTTCGATCGTTTCATCGATGCCATGGCCAAGCGCCGCTGAGCATCCTGCATCGAGGCCCCGGACCGGCCTGCGCCGCGTCCGGAAGCGCCTGACCCAGATTGTTCAAGACGGCTTGCCGACTGACCCGCGGATTTGAGTGACAACCCATGCCAAAACGTACAGACATCAAAAGCATCCTGATTCTCGGCGCTGGCCCGATCGTGATCGGCCAGGCCTGCGAATTCGACTACTCCGGCGCCCAGGCGTGCAAGGCCCTGCGCGAGGAAGGTTTCCGCGTCATCCTGGTGAACTCCAACCCGGCCACCATCATGACCGACCCGGCCATGGCCGATGCCACCTACATCGAGCCGATCAAGTGGCAGTCGGTGGCCAAGATCATCGAGAAGGAGCGCCCTGACGCGCTGCTGCCGACCATGGGCGGCCAGACCGCACTGAACTGCGCCCTGGACCTCGAGCGCCACGGCGTGCTGGAGAAGTTCGGCGTGGAAATGATCGGCGCCAACGCCGACACCATCGACAAGGCCGAGGACCGTTCGCGCTTCGACCAGGCGATGAAGGCCATCGGCCTGGAGTGCCCGCGCTCCGGTATCGCCCACAGCATGGAAGAAGCCAACGCGGTGCTCGAGCGCCTGGGCTTCCCGTGCATCATCCGTCCGTCCTTCACCATGGGCGGCACCGGTGGCGGTATCGCCTACAACCGTGAAGAGTTCGAAGAGATCTGCGCCCGCGGCCTGGACCTGTCGCCGACCAAGGAGCTGCTGATCGACGAATCGCTGATCGGCTGGAAGGAATACGAGATGGAGGTTGTCCGCGACAAGAAGGACAACTGCATCATCGTCTGCTCCATCGAGAACTTCGACCCGATGGGCGTGCACACCGGCGACTCGATCACCGTCGCCCCGGCGCAGACCCTGACCGACAAGGAATACCAGATCATGCGCAACGCCTCCCTGGCGGTGCTGCGTGAGATCGGCGTGGAAACCGGCGGTTCCAACGTCCAGTTCGGCATCTGCCCGAACACCGGCCGCATGGTCGTGATCGAGATGAACCCGCGCGTGTCGCGTTCCTCGGCCCTGGCTTCCAAGGCCACCGGCTTCCCGATCGCCAAGATCGCCGCCAAGCTGGCAGTCGGCTACACCCTGGACGAGCTGCAGAACGACATCACCGGCGGTCGCACCCCGGCGTCGTTCGAGCCCTCGATCGACTACGTCGTCACCAAGCTGCCGCGCTTCGCCTTCGAGAAATTCCCGAAAGCCGACGCCCGCCTGACCACCCAGATGAAGTCCGTGGGTGAAGTCATGGCCATCGGCCGTACCTTCCAGGAATCGATGCACAAGGCCCTGCGTGGCCTGGAAGTCGGCGCCTGCGGCCTGGATCCGAAGGTCGAGCTGGGCAACCCGGACCTGACCAACATCCTCAAGCGCGAACTGACCGTGCCGGGCGCCGAGCGCATCTGGTACGTCGCCGATGCCTTCCGTGCCGGCATGAGCCGCGACGAGATCTTCGCCCTGACCAAGATCGACCACTGGTTCCTGGTGCAGATCGAGGACCTGATCAAGGAAGAAGAGAAGGTCAAGACCCTGGGCCTGGCCAACGTCGACGCTGCGCTGATGCGCCGCCTCAAGCGCAAGGGCTTCTCCGACCAGCGCCTGGCCAAGCTGCTGGGCGTCACCGACAAGACCCTGCGCCGCCATCGCCACAAGCTGGAAGTCTTCCCGGTCTACAAGCGCGTCGACACCTGCGCCGCCGAGTTCGCCACCGACACCGCCTACCTGTACTCCACCTACGAGGAAGAGTGCGAGGCCAACCCCTCGACCCGCGACAAGATCATGATCCTCGGCGGTGGCCCGAACCGCATCGGCCAGGGTATCGAGTTCGACTACTGCTGCGTGCACGCGGCCCTGGCGCTGCGTGAAGACGGCTACGAGACCATCATGGTCAACTGCAACCCGGAAACCGTCTCCACCGACTACGACACCTCCGACCGCCTGTACTTCGAACCGCTGACCCTGGAAGACGTCCTGGAGATCTGCCGTGTCGAGAAGCCCAAGGGTGTGATCGTCCACTACGGCGGCCAGACCCCGCTGAAACTGGCCCGTGCCCTGGAAGAGGCCGGTGTGCCGATCATTGGCACCAGCCCGGACGCCATCGACCGCGCCGAAGACCGCGAGCGCTTCCAGCAGATGGTCCAGCGCTTGAACCTGCGCCAGCCGCCGAACGCCACCGTGCGCAGCGAAGACGAGGCGATTCGCGCCGCTGCCGAGATCGGTTACCCGCTGGTCGTGCGTCCGTCCTACGTCCTGGGCGGCCGTGCCATGGAAATCGTCTACGAGCCCGAAGAGCTCAAGCGCTACCTGCGCGAAGCGGTCCAGGTGTCCAACGACAGCCCGGTCCTGCTCGACCACTTCCTCAACTGCGCCATCGAGATGGACGTGGACGCGGTCTGCGACGGCACCGACGTGGTGATCGGCGCGATCATGCAGCACATCGAGCAGGCCGGTGTTCACTCCGGTGACTCGGCGTGCTCGCTGCCGCCGTACTCGCTGCCGGCCCACGTGCAGGACGAAGTCCGCGAGCAGGTGCGCAAGATGGCCCTGGAACTGGGCGTGGTCGGCCTGATGAACGTGCAGCTGGCCCTGCAGGGCGACAAGATCTACGTGATCGAAGTCAACCCGCGCGCCTCGCGTACCGTGCCATTCGTCTCCAAGTGCATCGGCACTTCCCTGGCGATGATCGCGGCCCGTGTCATGGCAGGCAAATCGCTGAAAGAGCTGGGCTTCACCCAGGAAATCATCCCGAACTTCTACAGCGTCAAGGAAGCGGTCTTCCCGTTCGCCAAGTTCCCGGGTGTTGACCCGATCCTCGGCCCTGAGATGAAATCCACCGGTGAAGTCATGGGTGTCGGCGACAGCTTCGGCGAAGCCTTCGCCAAGGCCCAGATGGGCGCCAGCGAAGTGCTGCCAAGCGGCGGTACCGCCTTCATCAGCGTGCGCGACGACGACAAGCCGCAGGTGGCGGGTGTCGCCCGCGACCTGATCGCCCTGGGCTTCGAAGTGGTCGCAACCGCGGGCACCGCCAAGGTCATCGAGGCGGCTGGCCTGAAGGTGCGCCGTGTGAACAAGGTGACCGAAGGTCGCCCGCATGTGGTCGACATGATCAAGAACGACGAAGTCTCGCTGATCATCAACACCACCGAGGGCCGTCAGTCGATCGCCGACTCTTATTCGATTCGTCGCAATGCGCTGCAGCACAAGATCTACTGCACGACCACCATTGCGGCAGGTGAGGCCATCTGCGAAGCGCTCAAGTTCGGTCCCGAGAAGACCGTCCGTCGCTTGCAGGATCTGCATGCAGGATTGAAAGCATGAGCATTACCAAATACCCGATGACCGTCCAGGGCGCTCGCGCCCTGGAAGAGGAACTGACCTTCCTGAGCAAGACCGAGCGTCCGCGCCTGAGCCAGGCGATCGGCGAGGCCCGTGAGCTGGGCGATCTCAAGGAGAACGCCGAATACCATGCCGCCCGCGAGGAGCAAGGCATGGTCGAGGCCCGTATCCGTGATATCGAAGGTCGCCTGCAGAACTCGGTGGTGATCGATGTCACCACCATTCCTCACTCTGGCAAGGTGATCTTCGGCACCACCGTCGACCTGGCCAACACCGAAACCGACGAGCAGGTGAGCTACCAGATCGTCGGCGAGGACGAGGCAGACATCAAGAAAGGCAAGCTCTCGCACAGTGCGCCGATCGCCCGCGCCATCATCGGCAAGGAAGAAGGTGACATCGTCGTCGTCAAGACGCCAAGCGGCACGGTCGAGTACGAGATTGTCGAAGTCAAGCACCTCTGACCGGCACCAGCGGGCGCCATCCCTCGAAGGGATCCTCTGGCAACTGGCCCAGGTCTTCTGGGTCGGTGGCCTGTGGGTGTTCCATGTGGGGCTGGTGCCTGCGCTCAAGGTCAGTGGCCTGGCGCCCCTGCTGGTGCAGGACGTGGCCGCGCAGATCGACCGTTGGTTGATCGGCGTGGCTTTGCTCGGCTTGATGACCCAGCTGGCGGTGCTGGCGAGGGTGGATGGCCTGGCGGCCTGGTGGCGGCAGTTCCGTGGCCAGATGCTGCTGCTGGGCTTCGGTGCCTGCGTCAGCTACTACACGTTGCGCTACGGGATATCCGTGGGCGAGCGCTGGCAGATGTTCTGTTTCCTGGTGCTGGGCTTTTCCGGCATCGTGCTGGTCGCCCAGCCGGTCCCGGTCAGGGCGCGCCAGCCGCGCCGCTGACCGGAGCCACCGTCACTTGTAGCGGTGGATGTTGGACAGCTGCTTGTTCGGCTGCGGGTTCCTGCGGTAGATCAGCGCCATCTTGCCGATGGTCTGCACCAGCTCCGCGCGGCCGGCCTTGCACAGCTCGTCGATGACCGCCCGGCGTTCCTCGCGGTCTTCCAGCTTGACCTGGACCTTGATCAGTTCATGATCGGCCAGGGCGCGTTCCAGTTCGGCCAGGACGCCTTCGCTCAGGCCGTTGCCGGCGACCATCAACACCGGTTTCAAGTCATGGCCAATGGACTTGTACTGTTTCTTCTGCTCGTTATTGAGCGGCATAATCTGACCCTTTTCGTCTGATTCTGTAAAATTGGCGGCCATTTTACCCGAGGGCCCGTGGCTCCGCCCAGTCAATCACGACGCTTATCATCGAGGTGCCCCGTGGCGCAGCGTTCCAAGAGCAGCCATAACTGGCTGAGAGAGCATTTCAACGATCCTTTCGTCAAACAGGCGCAGAAGGATGGCTACCGCTCGCGTGCGAGCTACAAACTGCTGGAGATCCAGGAGAAGGACAAGCTGATCCGCCCGGGCATGAGCGTGATCGACCTGGGCGCGGCGCCCGGGGGCTGGTCGCAGGTGACCAGTCGTCTGATCGGCGGCCAGGGTCGACTGATCGCCTCGGACATCCTGGAAATGGATGCGATCCCCGACGTGACTTTCATTCAGGGCGATTTCACCCAGGACGAGGTGCTCGAGCGCATCCTCGCGGCGGTCGGCGATTCGCACGTAGACCTTGTGATTTCCGACATGGCCCCCAATATGAGTGGTACGCCCGCCGTGGACATGCCGCGGGCCATGTTCCTCTGCGAACTGGCCCTGGACCTGGCCACCCGCGTGCTGCGCCCGGGAGGGGACTTCCTGATCAAGATCTTCCAGGGTGAAGGTTTCGACCAGTACCTCAAGGACGTACGCGGCAAGTTCGACAAGGTGCAGATGCGCAAGCCGTCGTCTTCCCGCGATCGTTCCCGCGAACAGTACCTGCTGGGCCGGGGCTTCAAAGGCGGGTGAGCGGCGTGTTGCGGGGGGGGCGATAGTTATTTCCAATCGGCGGTTCCGTCAGGATCGTCCGAACTTCGTGTAGTCTAGCTTTCATAAAGGGTTACAGACGGCGCCTGCGGATGCGTAGGTAATGTAGTAAGTTAGGGCGGTGAATATCATGCGAGGCACGGCAGCGTCGTGCGCCGGCCTCAGAGGGTAGCTAATTGAACGACATGGCAAAGAATCTGATCCTGTGGTTGATCATCGCGGCTGTCCTCGTGACGGTGATGAACAACTTCTCCAGCCCTAACGAGCCACAGACCCTCAACTATTCCGACTTCATCCAGCAGGTCAAGGACGGTAAGGTCGAGCGTGTGACCGTCGACGGCTACGTCATCACCGGCAAGCGCACCGATGGCGACAACTTCAAGACCGTTCGTCCGGCCATCACCGACAACGGCCTGATCGGCGACCTGGTCGACAACCACGTGGTGATCGAAGGCAAGCAGCCCGAGCAGCAGAGCATCTGGACACAGTTGCTGGTGGCCAGCTTCCCGATCCTGGTGATCATCGCCGTGTTCATGTTCTTCATGCGCCAGATGCAGGGCGGTGCGGGCGGCAAGGGCGGCCCGATGAGCTTCGGCAAGAGCAAGGCGCGCCTGCTTTCCGAAGACCAGGTCAAGACCACCCTGGCCGACGTCGCGGGCTGCGACGAGGCCAAGGAAGAAGTGGGCGAGCTGGTCGAGTTCCTGCGTGATCCGGGCAAGTTCCAGCGCCTGGGTGGCCGTATCCCCCGGGGCGTGCTGATGGTCGGCCCACCCGGTACCGGTAAGACCCTCCTGGCCAAGGCCATCGCTGGCGAGGCCAAGGTGCCGTTCTTCACCATCTCCGGTTCGGACTTCGTCGAGATGTTCGTCGGTGTGGGCGCCAGCCGTGTCCGCGACATGTTCGAGCAGGCGAAGAAACACGCCCCGTGCATCATCTTCATCGACGAGATCGACGCCGTCGGTCGCCATCGTGGCGCCGGCATGGGCGGTGGTCACGACGAGCGCGAGCAGACCCTCAACCAGTTGCTGGTGGAGATGGACGGCTTCGAGATGAACGACGGTATCATCGTCATCGCTGCCACCAACCGTCCCGACGTGCTCGACCCGGCGCTGTTGCGTCCGGGCCGTTTCGACCGCCAGGTGGTGGTCGGCCTGCCGGACATCCGTGGTCGCGAGCAGATCCTCAAGGTGCACATGCGCAAGGTCCCGGTTGGCGAGAACGTCAACCCGGCGGTCATCGCCCGTGGTACCCCCGGCTTCTCCGGTGCCGACCTGGCCAACCTGGTCAACGAGGCCTCGCTGTTCGCTGCCCGTTCCAGCAAACGCCTGGTGGAAATGAAGGAGTTCGAGCTGGCCAAGGACAAGATCATGATGGGCGCCGAGCGCAAGACCATGGTCATGTCCGAGAAAGAAAAGCAGAACACCGCCTATCACGAGGCTGGCCATGCCATCGTCGGCCGTATCGTCCCCGAGCATGATCCGGTCTACAAGGTGTCGATCATCCCGCGTGGCCGGGCGCTGGGCGTGACCATGTTCCTGCCCGAGGAAGACCGCTACAGCCTGTCCAAGCGTGCGCTGATCAGCCAGATCTGCTCGCTGTACGGCGGCCGTATCGCCGAGGAGATGACCCTGGGCTTCGACGGTGTCACCACCGGCGCCTCCAACGACATCATGCGCGCCAGCCAGATCGCGCGGAACATGGTGACCAAGTGGGGCCTGTCCGAGAAACTCGGCCCGCTGATGTACGCCGAAGAGGAGGGCGAGGTGTTCCTCGGTCGCAGCGCGGCGAGCCAGCATGCCAGCGTATCGGGCGAGACCGCCAAGCTGATCGACTCCGAGGTGCGCAGCATCATCGATCACTGCTATGCCACGGCCAAGCAGATCCTCACCGAGAACCGCGACAAGCTGGACGCCATGGCCGAGGCCTTGATGAAGTACGAAACCATCGATGCCGACCAGATCGACGACATCATGGCCGGCCGCACGCCACGCGAGCCACGCGACTGGGACAACGATGCCGGCACCTCCGGCAACCAGGCCTCCCAGGGCGATCGTCCGGAGTCGCCGATCGGCGGTCCAGCGGCTCAACACTAAGGGCATCTATGACCTCACAGCAGTACCCGACCCGGTTGCCTTGCGGCAACCGGGTTCTTGATTTGTCCCGTACCCATGTCATGGGTATCCTCAACATCACCCCCGATTCCTTCTCCGATGGCGGGCGCTTCAGCCAGCGCGACGAGGCCCTGCGCCACGCCGAGGCGATGGTGGCGGCCGGCGCGACGCTGATCGACGTCGGCGGCGAGTCCACCCGTCCGGGCGCCCGGGCGGTGTCTCCCACCGAAGAGCTGGAGCGTGTGGCGCCCATCGTCGAGGCGATCGCCAGCCGGCTCGACGTGATCATCTCGGTCGATACCTCCACGCCCGCGGTCATGCGCGAGTCGGCGCGGCTGGGGGCTGGCCTGATCAACGACGTGCGAGCCCTGGAGCGCGATGGTGCGCTCGACGCCGCCGCCGATACCGGCCTGCCGGTGTGCCTGATGCACATGCGTGGCGAGCCGGGCACCATGCAGGACAATCCGCATTACGACGACGTGACCGCCGACGTGACGCGCTATCTTGAAGAGCGTATGGCCGTGTGCGCGGCGGCTGGCATCGACGCCGGGAAGATCATCCTCGACCCGGGGTTCGGTTTCGCCAAGACGCTCGATCACAACCTGAGCCTGTTCAAGCACATGGAAGCGCTCTACCGCCTGGGTCGCCCCCTGCTGGTGGGTGTCTCGCGCAAGAGCATGATCGGCCTGACGCTCGATCGCCCGGTCGGCGAACGCCTCTATGGCAGCCTGGCGCTGGCGGCATTGGCCATGACCAAGGGTGCCAGCATCCTGCGTGTGCACGATGTGGCCGAGACCGTCGACGTGGTGCGCATGATCGCCGCGGTGCAGAACGCCGAATAAGAACATTGGAGTCCCTATGAGCAGAAAATACTTTGGTACCGACGGTATCCGTGGCCGCGTCGGCGAATACCCCATCACCCCCGACTTCATGCTGAAGCTTGGCTGGGCCGCCGGCATGGCGTTCCGCAAGCAGGGCAACTGCCGCGTGCTGGTGGGCAAGGACACGCGGATCTCTGGCTACATGTTCGAGTCCGCGCTCGAGGCCGGGCTTTCCGCGGCCGGCGCCGACGTACTGCTGCTCGGGCCGATGCCGACCCCGGCCATCGCCTACCTGACGCGTACCTTCCACGCCGAGGCGGGCATCGTCATCAGTGCGTCGCACAACCCGCACGACGACAATGGCATCAAGTTCTTCTCCGGGCAGGGCACCAAGCTGCCGGATGAGGTGGAGCTGATGATCGAGGAGTTGCTCGACCAGCCGATGAACGTGGTGGAATCGGGCAAGCTGGGCAAGGTTTCGCGCATCAACGACGCGGCTGGCCGCTACATCGAGTTCTGCAAGAGCAGCGTGCCGACCAGTACCAGCTTCGAAGGGCTCAAGCTGGTGATCGATTGCGCCCACGGTGCGACCTACAAGGTGGCCCCGAGCGTGTTCCGCGAGCTGGGCGCCGACGTCACCGTGCTGCATGCCGAGCCCGATGGCCTGAACATCAACGAAAAATGCGGCTCCACCCATATCGAGTCGTTGCAGGCCGCCGTGTTGGTGGGGCATGCCGACCTGGGGATCGCCTTCGACGGCGATGGCGACCGGGTGCTGATGGTCGATCACACCGGTGCCATCGTCGACGGTGACGAACTGCTGTTCATCATCGCCCGCGACCTGCAGGAGCGCGGCAAGCTGCAGGGCGGGGTGGTGGGCACCCTGATGAGCAACCTGGGCCTGGAGCTGGCGCTCAAGGAGCTGGGCATCCCGTTCGCCCGGGCCAAGGTCGGCGACCGCTATGTCATGGCCGAGCTGCTCGAGCGCGACTGGCAGCTCGGTGGCGAGAACTCCGGGCACCTGGTGTGCTGCAACCACACCACGACCGGCGACGCCATCATCGCGGCCCTGCAAGTGCTCATGGCGCTCAAGCGCCGTGGCGAGAACCTGGCCCAGGCGCGCCAAGCCATCCGCAAGTGCCCGCAGGTGCTGATCAACGTGCGCTTCGGTGCCAGCAAGGTCGATCCGCTGGAAAGCCCCGAGGTGAAGGAGGCCAGTGCCAAGGTCACCGAGGCCATGGCGGGGCGTGGCCGGGTCCTGCTGCGCAAGTCCGGCACCGAGCCGCTGGTGCGTGTGATGGTCGAAGGCGACGACGAAAACCAGGTCCGCGGCCATGCCGAAGCCCTGGCCAAGCTGGTCGCCGAAGTTTGTGCCTGAAAGACGCTTGCCAGCGCAGTTCGGGTTGGGTAAGATCTGCGCCCACTTTGACCGACGAGGTAAAGCATGCGTCGCCCCATGGTAGCTGGTAACTGGAAGATGCACGGTACCCGCGCCAGCGTCGCTGAGCTTATTCGGGGCTTGAGCAATCTGGCCCTGCCGAGCGGTGTGGAGGTCGCGGTGTTTCCGCCGGCCCTGTTCATCAATCAGGTGATTGATGGCCTGGAAGGCAAGGGAATCACCGTTGGAGCCCAGAATTCTGCTGTACAGCCCGAACAGGGCGCGCTGACCGGCGAAATCGCCCCGAGTCAGCTGGCTGAAACGGGTTGCAGGCTGGTATTGGTCGGGCATTCGGAGCGTCGCCAGATCGTCGGCGAGAACGACGACGTGCTCAACCGCAAGTTTGCAGCCGCCCAGGCAAGTGGTTTGAAGCCCGTGCTCTGTGTAGGGGAAACCCTCGAGGAGCGCGAGGCCGGTAAGACGCTCGAAGTCGTGGGGCGTCAACTGAGCAGTATCATCGATGCGTTCGGTGTTACGGCTTTTGCCGATGCGGTAATCGCCTATGAGCCCGTTTGGGCCATCGGTACGGGTCTGACGGCCTCGCCCCAGCAAGCCCAGGATGTGCATGCCGCCATCCGAGCCCAGCTGGCGGCGCAGGACGCCGAAGTTGCCGCGAAAGTGCAGCTTCTGTACGGCGGCAGCGTGAAGGCGGCCAATGCGGCCGAACTGTTCGGCATGCCGGATATCGATGGGGGGCTCATTGGTGGAGCGTCCCTGAACGCAGACGAATTCGGTGCAATTTGTCGCGCCGCAGGAAACTGAACAAATGCTGGAAACAGTCGTAGTTGTTTTTCATCTGTTGGCTGCACTGGCAGTGGTCGTGCTGGTATTGCTGCAACAGGGTAAAGGTGCGGAAGCAGGTGCATCTTTCGGCGCAGGTGCTTCAAATACTGTGTTCGGAAGCCAAGGTTCCGCTACCTTTTTGAGTAAAGTTACTGCTATACTTGCTGCCACTTTCTTTTTGACTGCTCTTGGGTTAGGATACTTCGCTAAAGAGAAAGCTCATCAGCTGACTCAAGCAGGTCTGCCAGATCCAGCAGTACTGGAAGTCAAAGAGCAGAAGCCGGCAGTAAATGATGATGTACCGGTGCTCCAGGAGCAGAAGAGCGAAACCACCAACACTGGTGATGTACCTCCTCCAGCCGAAGAGCAGAAGTAACGGGTTTCAAGTAGTAGTATTGCCGAGGTGGTGGAATTGGTAGACACGCAACCTTGAGGTGGTTGTGCCCATAGGGTGTAGGGGTTCGAGTCCCCTTCTCGGTACCAATTGAAGCATGAGAGCCCGCTTTAGCGGGCTTTCTTGCAGGTGGAGGTCGGATTGACCCTGTAGAGGGTTCGGTCTTATACTTTCGCCCCAGCTTTGACGCGGGGTGGAGCAGCTTGGTAGCTCGTCGGGCTCATAACCCGAAGGTCGTTGGTTCAAATCCAGCCCCCGCAACCAGCCATAGCGGAGCCCCTTTTCAGGGGCTTTTTGCTAGCTGGACAGTTCTTCGCGTCGTTGTCCAACGGCGTTTTCAGGGATGGGCGCTTTGCCCATTTTTTATTTGCACAGCATGCACGAGGGGGTTCAGGTGTCGAGCAAGCTAGAACAGTTGCAGGCCTTGTTGGCCCCGGTTGTCGAGGGTCTTGGCTACGAATGCTGGGGGATCGAGTTCATCTCCCAGGGCAAGCATTCGGTCCTGCGTATCTACATCGACAAGGAAGGCGGTGTCCTGGTGGACGACTGCGAAGTGGTCAGCCGTCAGGCCAGTGGCGTTCTCGACGTGGAAGACCCGATCAGTACCGAATATACCCTCGAGGTGTCCTCTCCAGGCATGGATCGCCCGCTGTTCACCCTTGAACAGTTTGCCAAGCATGCCGGCGAACAAGTGAAGATCAAGCTGCGTACGCCCTTCGAAGGTCGTCGTAACTTCCAGGGCCTTCTCCGCGGCGTGGAGGACCAGGACGTGGTGGTCCAGGTGGACACACATGAGTTCCTGTTGCCGATCGACTCGATCGACAAGGCCAATATTATTCCCAGTTTTGACTGAGACGTGCCGGGCCCGGCGGACTATCCGGGCCCAATGGCTTGCGCAAGGCGAGGCGTACGATGAGCAAAGAAGTACTGCTGGTTGTTGAATCGGTATCCAACGAAAAGGGTGTACCACCCGGCGTCATTTTCGAAGCGCTGGAAGTGGCTCTGGCCACTGCAACCAAGAAACGTTTTGAGGATGAAGTCGACCTGCGTGTGGAAATCAACCGCCACACGGGTAGCTACGAGACCTTCCGTCGCTGGACCGTGGTCGACGAGGACGCGCTCCAGGACCCGGCGATCGAGACTTGGCCGAGCAAGATCCACGAAACCCACCCCGACGCCAAGGTCGGCGACGTGATCGAGGAGAAGATCGAGTCGATCGAGTTCGGTCGTATCGCCGCCCAGACCGCCAAGCAGGTGATCGTGCAGAAGGTCCGCGAGGCCGAGCGCGCCCAGGTGGTCGACGCGTACCGTGAGCGGGTCGGCGAGATCATCTCCGGCACCGTGAAGAAGGTCACCCGCGACAACGTCATCGTCGACCTGGGCAACAACGCCGAGGCCTTGCTGGCCCGTGAAGACATCATTCCACGCGAGACCTTCCGGGTCGGCGTGCGCCTGCGCGCGCTGCTCAAGGAGATCCGTACCGAGAACCGTGGCCCGCAGCTGATCCTGTCGCGTACCGCGCCGCAGATGCTGATCGAACTGTTCCGCATCGAAGTGCCGGAAATCGCCGAGGGCCTGATCGAGGTGATGGCCGCCTCCCGTGATCCGGGATCGCGCGCCAAGATCGCCGTCCGCTCCAAGGACAAGCGTATCGACCCGCAAGGCGCCTGCATCGGCATGCGCGGTTCGCGCGTCCAGGCCGTTTCCGGCGAGCTGGGCGGTGAGCGCGTGGATATCGTCCTGTGGGACGAAAACCCGGCGCAGTTCGTCATCAACGCCATGTCGCCCGCCGAGGTCGCGGCGATCATCGTTGACGAGGACGCCCATGCGATGGACATCGCCGTGGCCGAGGACAACCTGGCCCAGGCCATCGGCCGTGGCGGTCAGAACGTTCGCCTGGCCAGCCAGCTGACCGCCTGGACCCTGAACGTGATGACCGAGAAGGACATCCAGGCCAAGCAGCAGGCAGAAACCGGTGACATCCTGCGTAATTTCATCGAGGAACTGGAAGTCGACGAAGAGCTGGCACAGGTGCTGGTCGACGAAGGCTTCACCAGCCTCGAAGAAATTGCCTACGTACCGTTGGAAGAAATGCTCAACATCGATGGCTTTGACGAGGACATCGTCAACGAGCTGCGTGCTCGTGCCAAGGACCGTTTGTTGACCAAGGCCATCGCTACCGAAGAAAAACTGGCAGACGCCCATCCGGCCGAAGACCTGCTCTCCCTCGAGGGCATGGACAAGGACCTGGCGGCGGAACTGGCGGTGCGCGGCGTGGTTAACCGCGAAGACCTGGCCGAGCAGTCTATAGACGATCTGCTCGACATCGACGGCATCGACGAAGAGCGTGCCGGCAAGTTGATCATGGCCGCCCGAGCCCACTGGTTCGAGTAATTAGGCGTGGCCTGAGGAGAGAAGTGCATGACGCAAGTCACGGTGAAAGAACTGGCCCAAGAGGTCGAGGCACCGGTAGAGCGCCTGCTGCAGCAGATGCGTGAGGCAGGTCTGCCGCACACCGACGCCGGTCAGGTAGTGACCGATAATGAGAAGCAGGTTCTGTTGACCCATTTGAAAAGTAGCCACAAGAGCAAGGTGGAAGAGCCGCGCAAGATCACGTTGCAGCGCAAGACCACCAGCACCCTGCGTGTCGCCGGTAGCAAGAGCATCAGCGTAGAAGTACGCAAGAAGAAAGTTTTCGTGCAGCGCAGCCAGGAAGAGATCCAGGCCGAGCAGAAGCGCGAGCTGGAAGAGCGCCGCGCGGCCGAGAACGCCGCCCGCGAGAAGGCCGACGCCGAAGCGCGCCAGCGTGCCGAGGAGCAGGCCCGCCGCGACGCGGCCGAGGTCGCCAAAGCCGCGCCGGCGCCTGCGCCTGCCTCTGAGCCTGCACCGGCTCCGGTAGCGGTCGAGGCACCTGCCGTCGACGAGGCCCCGCGTGCGGCCGAGCGCAAGAAGGACGACAGCCGCCGCAGCGACAGCCGTGGCCGCGACGACGACCGCCGTGGTGGCGAGCGTCGTGGCGAAGCGCCGCGTGTCTCGATCAAGGTCAAGGTCAAGGAGAAGGAAAAGGCGCCGACTCCACGTGCCGCACCGCGCACCACCGACGAAGAGAGCGATGGCTTCCGTCGTGGCGGCCGTGGCAAGGGCAAGCTGAAGAAGCGCAACCAGCATGGCTTCCAGAACCCGACCGGCCCGGTCATCCGCGACGTCACCATCGGCGAGACCATCACCGTCTCCGAGCTGGCGCAGCAGATGTCGGTCAAGGCCGCCGAAGTCGTCAAGTTCATGTTCAAGCTCGGTACCCCGGTCACCATCAACCAGGTGCTTGACCAGGAAACCGCCCAGCTGGTAGCCGAGGAACTGGGCCACAAGGTGACTCTGATCAGCGATACCGCCCTGGAAGACTCCCTGGCCGAATCGCTGAAGTTCGAAGGCGAGATCGAGCCGCGTGCGCCGGTAGTGACCGTCATGGGCCACGTCGACCACGGCAAGACCTCGCTGCTCGACTACATCCGTCGCGCCAAGGTCGCCGCGGGCGAGGCCGGTGGCATCACCCAGCACATCGGTGCCTACCACGTGGAAACCGATCGCGGCATGATCACCTTCCTCGACACCCCGGGCCACGCCGCGTTCACCGCGATGCGTGCCCGTGGTGCCAAGGCCACCGACATCGTCATCCTGGTGGTGGCGGCCGATGACGGCGTGATGCCGCAGACCATCGAGGCCGTGCAGCACGCCAAGGCCGCCGGTGTTCCGCTGGTGGTGGCCGTGAACAAGATCGACAAGCCGGGCGCCAACGACGAGCGTATCCGCAACGAGCTGGCCGTTCACGGCGTGACCTCCGAGGAGTGGGGTGGCGACACCCCGTTCGTCAAGGTTTCGGCGAAGATGGGCACCGGTGTCGACGACCTGCTCGAGGCCGTGCTGCTGCAGGCCGAGATCCTCGAACTCACCGCCACCCCGACCGCGCCTGGTCGTGGTGTCGTGGTCGAATCGCGCCTGGACAAGGGCCGTGGCCCGGTGGCCACCATCCTGGTCCAGGACGGTACCCTGCGCCAGGGCGACATGGTCCTGGTCGGCTCCAACTATGGCCGCGTGCGCGCCATGCTCGACGAGAACGGCAAACCTGTGAAGGAAGCCGGCCCGTCGATCCCGGTCGAGATCCTCGGCCTGGATGGCACGCCGGAAGCCGGTGACGAGCTGTCCGTGGTCGCCGACGAGAAGAAGGCCCGCGAGGTCGCCCTGTTCCGCCAGGGCAAGTACCGCGAGGTCAAGCTGGCCCGTGCCCACGCCGGCAAGCTGGAAAACATCTTCGAGACCATGGGTCAGGAAGAGAAGAAGACCCTCAACATCGTCCTCAAGACCGATGTGCGCGGCTCCCTCGAGGCGCTGCAGGGCTCGCTCGGCGGCCTGGGCAACGACGAAGTGCAGGTCCGCGTGGTCGGTGGCGGCGTCGGTGGTATCACCGAGAGCGATGCCAACCTGGCCCTGGCGTCCAACGCGGTGCTGTTCGGGTTCAACGTGCGTGCCGATGCCGGTGCGCGCAAGATCGTCGAGCAGGAAGGTCTGGATATGCGTTACTACAACGTGATCTACGACATCATCGAAGACGTCAAGAAGGCCCTGACCGGCATGCTCGGCAGCGATGTCCGCGAGAACATCCTGGGTATCGCCGAGGTGCGTGACGTGTTCCGTTCGCCGAAGTTCGGCGCCATCGCCGGCTGTATGGTCATCGAGGGTACCGTGTACCGCAACCGTCCGATCCGCGTACTGCGCGAGGACGTGGTGATCTTCGAAGGCGAGCTGGAGTCGCTGCGTCGCTTCAAGGACGACGCTGCCGAGGTTCGTTCGGGCATGGAGTGCGGCATTGGCGTCAAGAGCTACAACGACGTCAAGGTCGGCGACAAGATCGAAGTCTTCGAGAAAGTCCAGGTGGCCCGTACCCTCTGAGGCGCGGGCATGGCGAAAGCCCCGCCCCAGGGCGGTCGGCGGAGCCTCTGAAGGTGGCGCCCGGTCAGGCATGAGCCTGTCCGGGCGTTTGCCGCTTTAGTTACAGGTAGCAAGAATGGCAAAAGAATATAGCCGTACCCAACGCATCGGCGACCAGATGCAGCGCGAGCTGGCCGAACTGATCCGTCGTGAAGTCAAAGATCCGCGCGTCGGCCTGGTGACCATCACCGCCGTCGACGTCAGCCGCGACCTGGGCCATGCCAAGGTCTTCATCACGGTCATGGGGGCGGACGGCTCCGATGCGGTCGGGCAGTCGCTCAAGGCCCTCGGTAGCGCCGCGAGCTTCCTGCGCCTGCAACTGGGCAAGGTGATGAAGCTGCGCAGCGTGCCGCAACTGCATTTCCACTTCGACGAGAGCATCAGCCGGGGCGCCCACCTGTCGGCGCTGATCGAGCGGGCGATGGCCGAAGACCGCCTGCACAAGGATGCCGACAAAGCGGACGCCGAGGAGTAACCGGTGGCCCAGGTCAAACGAATCCGCCGCAATGTCAGCGGCATCATCCTGCTCGACAAGCCCCTGGGCTTTACCTCCAACGCGGCGCTGCAGAAGGTCCGTTGGCTGCTCAACGCCGAGAAGGCCGGCCATACCGGCAGCCTCGATCCCTTGGCCAGCGGTGTGCTGCCGTTGTGCTTCGGCGAGGCGACCAAGTTTTCCCAGTACCTGCTCGACTCCGACAAGGGCTACGAAACGGTCATGCAACTGGGGCAGACGACCAGCACCGCGGACGCCGAGGGCGAAGTCCTGCAGACCCGCGAAGTGACCGTTGGTCGCGCCGATATCGAGGCCGTGCTGCCGCGTTTTCGCGGGCAAATCAGCCAGGTACCGCCGATGTACTCGGCGCTCAAGCGTGACGGCCAGCCGCTTTACAAACTGGCGCGTGCAGGAGAGGTAGTGGAGCGCGAGGCGCGTTCTGTTACTATTAGCCGCTTGGAATTGCTCGAGTGCGAAGGCACCCGCGTGCGCCTGTCGGTCGGTTGCAGCAAGGGCACCTATATCCGCACCCTGGTGGAGGATATCGGCGAAGCCCTGGGATGCGGCGCCTATGTCGCTGAACTGCGTCGAACCCACGCCGGGCCTTTCGAGCTGGCACAGACCGTGACCCTCGAGACGCTCGAGCAGGCCCATGCCGAAGGTGGCAACGAAGCGCTCGACCGCTTCCTGATGCCGTCCGACAGCGGGCTGCAGGACTGGCCACTGGTGCGTCTCTCCGAGCACAGCGCGTTCTACTGGCTGCACGGGCAGGCGGTACGTGCCCCGGATGCACCGCAGTTCGGCATGGTCCGGGTACAGGATCACAATGAACGCTTCATCGGTATCGGTGAAGTGAGCGAAGACGGGCGCATCGCGCCGCGTCGACTGATTCGGTCGGAATGACCGGAACCGCAGGCCGAGGCCCTGGCTGAAACCTGCGTAATCGAGGGTGGCTGTTAATAGGCACGGTCACGCCTCTTCTATTAATACGGGGATTCGTCCCTGGCCTATTGGAGCCCGTTCGCGGGCCCCTTGATCAGGAGAAGCCAAATGGCCCTCAGCGTTGAAGAAAAAGCTAAGATCGTTGCCGAATACCAGCAAGCCGCCGGCGATACCGGTAGCCCGGAAGTGCAGGTTGCTCTGCTGACCGCCAACATCAACAAGCTGCAAGGCCACTTCAAGGCCAACGAGAAAGACCACCACTCCCGTCGTGGCCTGATCCGTATGGTCAACCAGCGTCGTAAGCTGCTGGACTACCTGAAGGGCAAAGACACCACTCGTTACAGCGCCCTGATCGGTCGCCTGGGCCTGCGTCGCTAATAGCGGCCTGGCCAGTGGTGTGCATGGCGTGTCGCATGCTTCGGGAGCGCTGCCTGGCAGCGTTGCCGTCGGACACGCCACGCGTATCTGCGAGGTTGGCAGCCTGGTGTTGCTGAGCGGATTTTCCGCCCGGTGGCCAGGCTCCCAGCCTCGTGTTGTATCTGGACGGTCAATGGGGCCGATACCCCGTTCTGCCCAAGCATTCGCAAGAGCAAGTTCCCCCAGAGCCACTGAAAAAAGGTAGGAAACCGTGAACCCGGTAATCAAGAAATTCCAGTTCGGTCAGTCGACCGTTACTCTCGAGACGGGCCGCATCGCCCGCCAGGCGACCGGCGCCGTGCTGGTCACCGTCGACAACGACGTCACCGTGCTGGTGACCGTGGTCGGTGCCAAGCAGGCCGATCCAGGCAAGGGCTTCTTCCCGTTGTCGGTCCACTATCAGGAAAAGACCTACGCTGCCGGCAAGATCCCTGGCGGCTTCTTCAAGCGTGAAGGCCGTCCTTCCGAGAAGGAGACCCTGACCTCGCGCCTGATCGACCGTCCGATCCGCCCGCTGTTCCCCGAAGGGTTCATGAACGAAGTGCAGGTCGTCTGCACCGTGGTTTCCACCAGCAAGAAGACCGATCCGGACATCGCTGCGATGATCGGTACCTCGGCTGCCCTGGCCATTTCCGGTATTCCGTTCGAAGGCCCGATCGGCGCTGCCCGCGTCGCGTTCCATGAAAGCACCGGCTACCTGTTGAACCCGACCTACGAGCAACTGCAGGCCTCCAGCCTGGACATGGTCGTCGCCGGTACCGAAAGTGCCGTGCTGATGGTCGAATCGGAAGCCAAGGAGCTGACCGAAGACCAGATGCTGGGTGCCGTCCTGTTCGCCCACGACGAATTCCAGGTCGTGATCCAGGCCGTCAAGGAACTGGCCGCCGAAGCCGGCAAGCCGACCTGGGACTGGCAGCCAGCCGCCGCCAACACCGAGCTGCTGAACCTGGTGCGCGCCGAGTTCGGCGAGGCCATTTCCCAGGCTTACACCATCACCCTCAAAGCCGACCGCTACAACCGCCTCGGCGAGCTGCGCGACCAGGCCGTCGCCCGCCTGTCCAACGAAGAGGCTGGCCCGACCGCCGCGCAGATCAAAGAGATCTTCGGTGAGCTGGAATACCGCACCGTCCGCGAGAACATCGTCAACGGCAAGCCGCGTATCGACGGCCGTGACAACCGCACCGTGCGTCCGCTGAATATCGAAGTCGGCGTACTGCCCAAGACCCACGGTTCGGCCCTGTTCACCCGTGGCGAAACCCAGGCCCTGGTCGTCGCGACCCTGGGCACCGCCCGTGATGCGCAGCTGCTGGACACCCTGGAAGGCGAGAAGAAAGACGCCTTCATGCTGCACTACAACTTCCCGCCGTTCTCGGTGGGCGAGTGTGGCCGCATGGGTGGTGCCGGCCGTCGCGAGATCGGTCATGGCCGCCTGGCCCGCCGTGGCGTCCAGGCCATGCTGCCGAGCGACGACGAGTTCCCGTACACCATCCGCGTGGTTTCGGAAATCACCGAATCCAACGGTTCCAGCTCCATGGCCTCGGTCTGCGGTGCTTCCCTGGCACTGATGGACGCTGGTGTGCCGATGAAGGCGCCGGTGGCCGGTATCGCCATGGGCCTGGTCAAGGAAGGCGACAAGTTCGCGGTCCTGACCGACATCCTGGGTGACGAAGACCACCTGGGCGACATGGACTTCAAGGTAGCCGGTACCGCCAAGGGCGTCACCGCGCTGCAGATGGACATCAAGATCAACGGCATCACCGAAGAGATCATGGAAATCGCCCTGGGCCAGGCCCTGGAAGCGCGCCTGAACATCCTCGGGCAGATGAACCAGGTGATCGCCCAGTCGCGCAGCGAGCTGTCGGCCAACGCCCCGACCATGCTGTCGATGAAGATCGATACCGACAAGATCCGCGACGTCATCGGCAAGGGTGGCGCCACCATTCGAGCCATCTGCGAAGAGACCAAGGCCTCGATCGACATCGAAGACGATGGCTCGATCAAGATCTTCGGCGAGACCAAGGAAGCTGCCGAGGCCGCCCGCCAGCGCATCCTGGGCATCACCGCCGAGGCCGAGATCGGCAAGATCTACGTCGGCAAGGTCGAGCGCATCGTCGACTTCGGTGCCTTCGTCAACATCCTGCCGGGCAAGGACGGTCTGGTGCACATCTCCATGCTCAGCAACGAGCGTGTCGAGAAGGTCACCGACGTGCTGAAGGAAGGCCAGGAAGTCGAAGTACTGGTGCTGGACGTGGATAACCGCGGCCGCATCAAGCTGTCGATCAAGGACGTTCCGGCTGCCAAGGCTTCCGGCGTCTAAGCGACACGGCTGACGAAAAAGACCCTGCGATCCCTTTTGGGGACGCAGGGTCTTTTTTTAGCTGCAAGCTGCCAGATGCAAGAAAGAGGCAGGCGGCGATCATGAGGGCCGAGCGCTGTCAGGGCATTCTGCGCCGATCAGCTTGAAGCTGGAAGCTTGCGGCTTGACGCTCGGGAGGACTTGCATCTTGCATGCAGGATTGTGCCAGGGCTTGCAAAATGCACGACCAAGAGGGCAAGTGTTTTTTGTAAGCCTTTGATTTAAAAGAAGTTAAGCGAACCGGAAAAGCTGGCACACGCCGTGCAACATCACTCATACCTGACGCCAGGAATCTCGGCGCAGACCTTTCGAAAAACAGGAGTGTCTCGTATGAAGAAGTTCGCCATTGCTGCCGCTACTGCTACCGCTCTGACCCTGACCATGGCTAACGCGGCATTCGCCCAACAGCCCGCCCAGGCCCCGATGATGCTGGCGGCCGGTGAGGTGACCAAGACCAAGGAAGCGGCCTCCGATACCTGGATCACCACCAAGGTCAAGGCCGACCTGATGACCGAGAAAGGTATTCCTGGCAGTGACATCAAGGTCGAAACCAACAAGGGTGTGGTGTCCCTGTCGTCCGATGTGGCCATTACCGCGTCGCAGAAAGAGCAGGCGATCGCCATCGCCCAGAAGATCGAAGGCGTGCAGGCCGTGTCGGCTGACGGTCTGAAAGCCGAATAAGGGATTGTCCCGTCGGCCAAAGGGAATTGGCCATCCTAATTCCTGGGGCGCGAAGCGGCCCCAGGCTCTCTCTCACCCCACCGGATTACGCACCACCACATCGCTCTCGAAACATACCTGCTCGACGATCAACGGCTCCACCAACGGCCGGCTGTCGCGAAAATGCGCAGTCTGGGTATGCGCCTCGTACGCCGCATCGTCGCGGTAGATCTCGTACAGGTAGATCACATCCGGATCCTCGCGATCCTGCGACACATCGAACACCAGGCAACCGGGTTCGTTGGCCACCGAGGCAGCGGCATTGACTTTGATGGCATTGAGAAAATCTTCGGCGCTGCCAGGCTTGACGCGGGTCTTGATGAACAGACTGTACACAGGACGTTCCTTTTGTTTTAAATTCGTTTCTGAATTGTATACAAAAAAGGAATCGCGTCCATGTCCGAACTCCCTGTCCGCCCCGGCCGCCTGAACGGCCTACGCCACCTGGCCCTGCTGGTGCCGAACCTGGAAGAGTGCGAGCGCTTCTACGTCGACCTGCTCGGCATGGAAGTGCTGCACCGTGCCAATGAAGACCTGGTCTACCTCACCTGTGGCAACGACAACCTATCCCTGGGGCGCGGTGCCGGCGCCGCCAATGGTTTGCAGACCCTGGACCACTACGGTTTCATCGTCGACAGCGTCGAGGAGCTGGAGGCCTGGTATCAGTACTTCAAGGCCCATGGCGTGACCCTGCTGGACCGTCCCTTCGACCATGGCGACGGGGCGCGCAGCTTCCACCTGCTCGACCCGGCAGGGAACAAGGTACAGCCGCTGTATCACCCGGCGGTGTCCGGGCAGCGGCTGGTCTGAGCAGGGTGTTGGATGTGGGGTAGTTGGGGCGCGAGGCGCCCCAGATTGACGCGTCTGGCTTACTCGGCGTCCAGGTGCATGGGCGTGATCACCCGGCCATCGGCCTCGGCCTGGCCGAGCGTGGTATCGAGGAAGTACACCCGGTCGTCTTCCAGCTGGCCCTTGTCCACCAGGTAGTCCTTGATGCTAGCGGCTCGGGCCTGGCCCAACTGACGCAACAGTGCGGCGTTCTCGGCCCAGGATTTGATCACTGCTTCACGCAACTTGGTGGTGCGCTCGTCGCGGCTCAGCTCCTGCCATTCGGCAGGTGGCTGCTGCTTGAGGCGGGTGCGGTAGATGCCTTCGAGCATGGCGGGCTTGTCATCCTCGTCGACTTCCAACAGGGAGGCGTTGGCCGGTACCTTGTCACCGCGTCGCTGCAGGATCTTGTACCAGATGGTCTGGTATTCGCGCTCCAGGCGCTCCTGGGCAATCAACGGGCCATCGCTGCTCTGGGCGCTGGTTCCCTCGATCTCCAGGCGCAGTTCCGGCCGCTCCTTGAGGGCGGCGGCCAGCTTGTCCAAGGCCGATTGGGCGTCGCCGCTCAGTTCGCTGGAGCCGGCCGTGAAGGCTACGGTGCCGAGGTCCTCCGCTCCCCCTCCGGCGACCAGCCCGCCGATGAACTTGAACGGCGCCTGAGCCGCGCGTAGGACCAGGTTGCGCAAGGTTTGCCAGACGATCGGCATGACGCTGAACTCAGGGTTGTTCAGGTCGCCGGACACCGGCAGCTCGATGGAGATCTTGCCCTCGGTGTCCTTGAGCAAGGCCACCGCAAGGCGGATCGGCAAGTCCACGGCGTCCGGGCTGTCGACTTTCTCCCCCAACTGCAATTGCTCGACCACCACCTTGTTCTCGGCCTTGAGCTGGCCATTGGTGATCAGGTAGTGCAGGTCGAGGTTGAGCCGGCCCTTGCGAATGCGAAAGCCCGCGAACTTGCCGGAGTAGGGTGTCAGGGTGGTCAGCTCGACGCGCTTGAAGCTGGTCGCGATATCCAGGCTGGCCAGTGGGTTGAACGGGTTGAGCGCACCTTTGATGGTCACCGGGGCGTAGCGGTCGACCTTGCCCTTGACGTCCACCTTCGCCGGTGCCGGCTTGCGGTTGTCGATGGTGCCGATCTGGCCGTTGAGCTGCTGGATCGCCGTGGCGAAGTGGGGCCGCAGGGTCAGGTCGGCGAAGTTCGCCGAGCCGTCGTCGATGTCGATCCCGCCGATGCGGATGCCCAGCGGTTTCTCGGCGCTGGCATTGGCCTGGCTGGGAGCGGGCGCGGGGCTGGCCGGTTGCGGGATCAGCAGGTCGTCGACGTTGGTGGTGCGATCCTCGTTGATGATGAAGCGCGCATAGGGCTGCAGCAGGCTCACCTTGTCGATCGACAGGGCATCGCCGTGGACATAGGACAGGCCGTCGAGGTCCAGCCGCTGCCATTTGACGAAGTCCCGGTCCTTGAGGGTATCGAGGGTGTGCAACTGGCTGACCTGGGCCTTGCCGCCAACGCTGAAGGCCAGTGGCTCGGTGCTCTTGAGATCGACCTTCAGGTCGCTGGCGAGCATGCCGCTGCGCAGCTCCAAGCGGATGAACGGGCTGATGTAGGCCTGGGCCACGCGCAGGTCGATGTCGCGGGTGCTGACGTCGAGCTTGGCGGTGACCGGGTCCAGGTTCACCTGCCCCGCGGCCTGCAGCTTGCCCTGCTTGCCGACGCCGGTGTCGAGCTTGAGGGTGAAGGGTGACTGGTTGAGGCTGTCGAAACCCTGCACGTCGAGGTTGAGCGGGCCGACGTCCAGCGCCACGGGTTCCTTCTGGCTACGGTCGGCCAGGTGCACCAGGTAGTTGCGCAGTTGCACGTCCTTGAGCAGCACCTGCCAGGGTTTGGCAGGGGCTTTCGCGGCATTTTCCTCGGGGCTGGGCTCGGCGGCGGCCGGTTCGGTCTTTTCCTGTGGGGTGGCCTTGGCCGGTTGGCTGGCGAACAGCTTCTGCCAGTCGAGCTGGCCGTCGGCTTCCAGCGCGGCCCAGGTTTCGAGTTTTTCGCTGCGCACCTTGCCGACGGTGACCAATTGCTTGGCCAGGTCGATGGACGTCTCGCTCACCTCCAGCGTGGCCAGGCGCGCCAGTGGGCGACCGTCCGGGGCCTTGATGGCGAACGGCGCGATGCGTACCGAGGTCTTGTCCAGCAACAGCTCGGTTTCCTTGGCCAGGTTGAGTTTGTAGTGGGCATCGAGGCTCACCACGCCGTCCTCCAGCACCAGGGGCACGGCGTCGCGCACGTAGGGCCAGAAGGCCTTCATCTTGCCTTCGGTGACCTTGAGGGTGCCTTCCGAGGCGATGGGCGCCAGGCTCAGGGTGCCGCTCCAGTCGATACGGCCGCCGTTCGGGCCGTTGGCCACCAGGCTCATGTCGGCGTTGTCGTCCGGCAGGGTGCTGAGGTTCTTCAGCTCCAGGTTCATGGAGTCGTAGAGGAACTCGATGGGCTCGCTCGGGCGCAGGTCCTGGAAGTGCAGGTAGCCTTCGCTGAGCTTGATGCTGCCGATGCGCAGGGGAAACGGGTCGCCTGCCGGCTCCTGCGGCTCGGGTTCGCTGGGCGGCAGCTTGAACAGCTGGGTCAGGTTGAGGGTACCGTCCTTGGCGAACAGCACCTCGCTGCGCGGCTTGTCCAGTTCGACCGCCTCCAGGTGCAGGGCTCCGGTCCACAGGCTGTCGAGCGAAAGATTCGCATACAGGCGTTCGAAGCCCACCTGTTCCTTGCCGGGCTCGCCGATCTGCAGCCCGTGGAGGGTGAGTTCGAGGCTGAACGGGTTGAGCTCGATGCGCTGCAAGTGCGCCGGCACCGTGGCGTACTGGGCCAACTGCTGGTTGGCGATACGCAGGCCGACGCCGGGAAGAATGAAAAAGCCGAGCAGGCTGTACAAGGCTACGATGGCCAGCAAGGCGCCGAGGGCGCGTGTCAATCCTTTGGGCATGTATGGCGTCATCTATCTGGAGCAGGGGTGCCTTGGAGTATGGCACGTTAAAACGGTTCCAATGAAACGAGCAGAATAGCTCACTCGATGCCCATGCGCCGCCTGGCACGGTGCGCCGAACCGTCGCGCATGGCCCAGCGCAGCACTGGCGCGGTACGTTCGATGCCCAGGCGGATCATGCGGCGCTGCAAGGGGCCCTGGTGCAGGTCGAGCATTTCACGGGCCCAGTCCGGCAGCAGGTCGATGCCGGCACGCAGCATCAGCTTGCCCACCGGTTCGGCCAGGCGGCTGGGCGCGGGCGCTTCGAGCAGGATCTTCATCACTTCATGACTGCGCGCATCGCACTGCAACTGTGGGCGCATGCGTCGCAGGTAATCGTCCACCTGGCGACAGGAGCGCGGTACGTCGCGTGCCCCCAAGCGTTCGGCGATCAGGGCGATCTCGTCGTAGTAGCTGTCCTGGTCGGCGAGTGAGAGGTTGGGGTTGCGGTAACGCAGGTGGGCGGCGAGGAAACTGCTGACCTCGGCGACGTGGACCCAGGTCAGCAGGTCAGGGTCGCTGGCGGCGTAGGAGCGGCCATCGGGCGCGGTACCGACCACTTGGAGATGGATGGTGCGGACCTTGTCGATCAGCCATTCGGCGTCGCGGGTCGAGCCGAAGGTGGTGCCGGAGATGAACTGGCTGGTGCGGCGCAGGCGGCCGAGCAGGTCCTGGCGGAAGTTGGAGTGGTCCCAGACCCCGGCCAGGGCCAGGGGGTGCAGCAACTGCAGCATCAGGGCGCTGATGCCACCGACCAGCATGCTGGGAAAGTCGCCGTGCACCTGCCAACTGATGCTCTGTGGGCCGAACAACCCCGGATCGCCCTTGGGCGACTCCAGGTCGAGCTGGCCGAGGGCCAGCCCAGTAAGGCTCATGACCTGGGTTTCGATGCGGCGGCGTAAGGTTTCCATGGTGACCTGCTGTAAAAGGCAGCCCGCCATGGAGCTGCCGTCATTGATTCAAGCGTTTGTCGATCAGCCCCTGCACGACGCTCGGGTCGGCCAGGGTCGAGGTATCGCCGAGGTTGTCCAGCTCGTTGCAGGCGATCTTGCGCAGTATACGCCGCATGATCTTGCCCGAGCGGGTCTTGGGCAGGGCCGGGGCCCACTGGATCAGCTCTGGCTTGGCGAAACTGCCGATCTCCTTGCTGACCAGGGCCAGCAGTTCGGCCTTGAGCGTGTCGTCCGGGGTGACGCCGTTCATGGGCGTGACGAAGGCGTAGATGCCTTGCCCCTTCAAGTCGTGGGGGTAACCGACCACCGCGGCTTCGGCGATGCTGTCGTGCAGCACCAGGGCGCTTTCCACCTCGGCGGTGCCGATACGGTGGCCGGAGACGTTGATCACATCGTCGACGCGCCCGGTGATCCAGTAGTCGCCATCAGCGTCGCGGCGAGCGCCGTCGCCGGTGAAGTAATAACCGGGCATGGGTTTGAAGTAGGTGTCGACCATGCGCTGGTGGTCGCCGTAGACGCTGCGGATCTGCCCCGGCCAACTGGCCTTGATCGCCAGCAGGCCGGCGCCGGGGCCTTCGATGAGCGTGCCTTTGTCGTCCAGCAGCACCGGTTGCACGCCGAACAGTGGCTGGGTGGCGCAGCCTGGCTTGAGCTGCCGGTTGCCCGGCAGCGGGCTGAGCATGATGCCGCCGGTTTCGGTCTGCCACCAGGTGTCGACGATCGGGCAGCGCTTGAGCCCGACCTCCTCGAAGTACCATTCCCAGGCTTCGGGGTTGATCGGTTCGCCCACGCTGCCGAGCAGGCGCAGGCTCTGCCGCGAGGTGCCCTGCAAGGGGCCTGTGCCTTCGCGCATCAGAGCGCGCAAGGCGGTGGGCGCGGTATAGAAGATGTTGACCTGGTGCTTGTCCACCACCTGCCAGAAACGCGAGCTGTCCGGGTAGTTCGGCACGCCTTCGAACATCAGCGAGATCGCCCCGTTGGCCAGTGGGCCGTAGACGATGTAGCTGTGGCCGGTGACCCAACCGACGTCGGCGGTGCACCAGAACACCTCGCCGTCGCGGTAGTCGAACACCACCTGGAAGGTCAGGGTGGCCTGCAGCAGGTAGCCGGCGGTGGTGTGCAGCACGCCCTTGGGTTTGCCGGTGCTGCCGGAGGTGTAGAGGATGAACAGCGGGTCTTCGGCCGCCATGGCTTCGGGCGGGCAGTCGTCGCCGGCCTTTTCCGTGGCCTCGTGGTACCAGAGGTCGCGGCCCTCGCTCCAGGCCACCTCGGCGCCGGTACGGCGCACCACCAGCACGCTGCTGACGTCGGGACAACTGGCCAGGGCCTTGTCCACGTTCTGCTTGAGCGGGATGCGCTTGCCGCCACGGATGCCTTCGTCGGCGGTGATGACGGTACGGCAGTCGGCATCGAGGATGCGATCGCGCAGGGCATCGGGCGAGAAGCCACCGAACACCACCGAATGGATGGCGCCGATGCGCGCGCAGGCGAGCATGGCATAGGCGGCTTCGGGGATCATCGGCATGTAGATGCACACCCGGTCGCCTTTGCCGACCCCGCGCGCCTTGAGCGCGTTGGCCAGGCGGCAGACCTGGCGGTGCAGCTCGCGGTAGCTGATGGCCCTGGAGTCGTTCGGCTCGTCGCCCTCCCAGAGCAGGGCGGTCTGCTCGCCGCGTGTGGCCAGGTGACGGTCGATGCAGTTATGGCTGACGTTCAGCTGCCCTCCATCGAACCAGCGCGCAGCGCCAGTCCTGAGGTCGCACTGCTGTACAGTCGACCAGGGCTTGATCCAGTCCAGACGCTTGGCCTGTTCGGCCCAGAAGGTATCGGGATCCTCCACCGACTGGCGGTACAGGCGACGGTATTCTTCGGGGGTGAGCTGGGCGGACTGGCTGACGGCCTGGGCCTGGGGATAATCGCGGATATCGAACATGGCGGGTTGTCCTGCTCTTGTCGGGGCGATGGACTGCACGACATGCCGGCGGGCAAGGCAATGACTCGATCGCCGGCAGGATGAGGTGCAACGGCTATTCGATTGGACAGTGTAGCTATAGGAGACGTTCCTGGGTTGATGGGCCCCAACTGGCAGTTGGGGCCCAGGGAAGGGACGATCAGCCGCGGTGACGACCGCGGAAGTAGTTGATCAGCCCCTGGGTCGAGCCATCTTCGGCACTGTCTTCCAGGCTGCCGACCAGGCGCTGGTAGACCCCCTTGCCCAGCTCTTTGCCCAGTTCCACACCCCACTGGTCGAAGGCGTTGATGCCCCAGATGACGCTCTGCACGAACACCTTGTGCTCATACATCGCCACCAGCGCGCCGAGACGGCGTGGGCTGATGCGTTCGACCACCAGGGTATTGCTCGGGCGATTGCCCGGGATCACCTTGTGCGGCGCCAGCTTCTCGATGTCTGCATCGTTGAGCCCCTTGGCACGCAGCTCGGCCTCGGCTTCGGCGCGGGTCTTGCCCAGCATCAGGGCCTGGCTCTGGGACAGGCAGTTGGCATACAGCCATTGGTGATGGTCGGCCACCGGGTTGAAGCTCACCACCGGGACGATGAAGTCCGCTGGGATCAGTTGGGTGCCCTGGTGCAGCAACTGGTGGTAGGCATGCTGGCCGTTGCAGCCGACACCGCCCCAGATCACCGGGCCGGTGTCGGTCTTCACGGGCCTGCCATCTTGCAGCACGCTCTTGCCGTTGGACTCCATGTCCAATTGCTGCAGGTGCTTGGTGATGTTGCGCAGGTAGTGGTCGTACGGCAGGATCGCGTGGCTCTGGGCACCCCAGAAATTGCCGTACCACACGCCCAGCAGGGCCAGCAGCACCGGCATGTTGCTGGCGAACGGCGCGGTCTGGAAGTGCTGGTCCATGGTGTAGGCACCCGACAGCAGTTCCTTGAAGTTGGCTGTGCCGATGGCCAGGGCGATCGGCAGGCCGATGGCCGACCACAGCGAGTAGCGCCCGCCTACCCAGTCCCACATGGGGAAGATGTTCTCTTCGCGGATGCCGAAGGCCACGGCGGCGGCCTTGTTGCTCGAGACGGCGATGAAGTGGCGGTACAGCTCGGCTTCCGAGCCGCCCTGGGCCAGGTACCAGGTACGCGCGGCGGTGGCGTTCTTCAGGGTTTCCAGGGTGTTGAACGATTTCGACGAGACGATGAACAGGGTGGTCTCGGCGCGCAGGTTGGCCGACAGTTCATGGAATTCGCTGCCGTCGATGTTCGCCAGGTAGTGGCAGCGCACGCCACGCTGGGCGTACGGCAGCAGGGCCTCGGAAACCAGCTCGGGGCCCAGGAACGAGCCGCCGATGCCGATGTTCACCACATCGGTGATCGGCTTTTCGCTGTAGCCACGCCACAGGCCGTCATGGATGCGGCCGACCAGCTCGGTGATCTGGTTGAGCACCTTGTGCACTTCCGGCATCACGTTGACGCCATTCACGCTGAGCTTGTCGCCCACCGGGCGGCGCAGGGCGGTGTGCAGCACTGGGCGACCTTCCGATGCGTTGATGATCTCGCCGTCGAACATCGACCTGATGGCGTGCGCAAGGCCCACCTCGTTGGCCAGGTTCACCAGCAGGTCGCGGGTCTGTTCGGTGATCAGGTTCTTCGAGTAGTCGAGGAACAGGCCACAGCTGCTCAGGGAGAATTGTTCGAAGCGCTTGGCGTCGGCGGCGAAGGCTTCGCGCATGCTGAAGCCCTGCATGGCGTCGCGGTGTTGCTGGAGCGCCTGCCAGGCGGGCAGCGCCGTCACATCGTGGGGGGTACGGTAATACGCCATTGCGGATGTTTTCCTTGGTGCGTGGTCTGGCCTTGGACACTGGCAGTTGCTGCCAGTTGCAGGGTGGCCATCATTATAGGCATTGGCGGCTTGGGGGGAATGGGAGAGAGGAGCTGGGGCGCTGTGCGCCCCTTTCGCGACACAAGGCCGCTCCCACAGACACCGAACTGGGTTGCCTGGGGGAGCGGCCCTGTGTCGCGAGGGGCTGCGAGGGTTACGCGGTCTTTTCGTCCAGATGCACGTACAGGTTGTCGATCAAGCGGGTCGTGCCCAGGTAGGCCGCTGCCAGGATCACCAGGTCGCGATCGTCCAGCATGGCCGGGCGCAGGGTCAGGGCGTGGCGCACTTCCAGGTAGTCCGGGCGCAAGCCAGCGGCCACCAGTTGTGCCTGGCCTTCGGCGAGCAGCGCCGGGTAGTCGCGCCGCCCGCGTCGAAGGGCCTCGCCCAGTTCGCTCAGCACGCGGTACAGGGCAGGCGCCGTGGCCCGCTGTTCCGGGGTCAGGTAACCGTTGCGCGACGACAATGCCAGGCCGTCCTCGGCACGTACGGTGGGCTCGCCGATGATCTGGATCGGCATGTTCAGGTCGCGCACCATGGCGCGGATCACCGCCAGTTGCTGGAAGTCCTTCTCGCCGAACACGGCCAGGTCGGGCTGGACCATGTTGAACAGCTTGTTGACCACCGTCGCCACGCCCTCGAAGTGCCCGGGGCGGCTGGCACCGCACAAGCCTTCGGAGAGCTGCGGCACGCTGACCCGGGTCTGCACGGCCATGCCGTCGGGGTACATCTCCTCGACGCCAGGCGCGAACAGCAGGTGGCAACCGGCCTGGAGCAGGCGCTCCTGGTCGGCGGCGAGGGTGCGCGGATACTTGTCGAGGTCTTCGCCCGCGCCGAATTGCAGCGGGTTGACGAAGATGCTGGCGACCACGAAGTCGGCGCGCTGGGCAGCCTTGGTCACCAGGGCGGCGTGGCCGCTGTGCAGGTTGCCCATGGTCGGTACGAAGCCGATGCGCTTGCCCTCGCCGCGGGCACGCGCTACGGCGGCGCGCAATTCTCGGACGGTCTTGACTGTGTTCATGCGCTGAACCCGTGTTCGCTGCCTGGGAAGCTGACGTCCTTGACCGCTGCGACATAGGCGGCGAAGGCGCCCTGGATGTCCGCCTGGCCGGCCATGAAGTTCTTCACGAACTTCGGCACCCGGCCGCTCAGGGACAGGCCGAGCATGTCGTGCATGACCAGCACCTGGCCATCGGTCGCGCTGCCGGCGCCGATACCGATCACCGGGATGCCCACCGCCTGGGTGATTTCTGCGGCCAGCTCGCTGGGCACGCATTCGAGCAGCAGCATGGCCGCACCGGCCTGCTCCAGGGCGATGGCATCGGCACGCATCTGCCGCGCCTGGGCTTCCTGGCGCCCCTGGACCTTGTAGCCACCGAGCACGTTGACCGTCTGTGGGGTCAGGCCCATGTGCGCGCACACCGGCACGCCGCGTTCGGCCAGCAGGCGGATGGTCTCGGCCAGCCAGGCAGCGCCTTCGATCTTGATCATGTGGGCGCCGGCCTGCATCAGCGTGGCGCAGTTGGCGAAGGCCTGCTCGGGGGTGGCGTGGGCCATGAACGGCAGGTCGGCGAGGATCAGCGCACCGTCATTGCCACGCTTGACGCTGGCGGTGTGGTAGGCCATCTCGGCGGTGGTGACGGGCAGGGTGCTGTCATGGCCCTGCAGGACCATCCCCAAGGAGTCCCCCACCAGCAGGACTTCCACGCCGGCCTGGCTGGCGATCTTGGCGAAGGTCGCGTCGTAGCAGGTCAGCATGGTGATTTTCTCACCCTTGGCCTTGAGGCCGTGCAGGGTAGTCAGGGTTACTTCAGGCATGTAGGAAATCCTCGTTCAGGCGCTGTGAAAAACGACTGCGTACAACGCGTGTATTCATCTTCCGGAGCGGCACATCATCGCGTGTGATGTTCGGGGCACAGGTCCGTCCGAGCCTAAATAGGTGATATGCGGCACATCGGCGCCACGGGACGCCTATAGTCGTGAGCGAGGGGGGGGAAGTCAATCACCCTGTTACCGCATTGTTACGATCAGGGTGTTACTGGCGTTACCGCCAGGGGGAACGCCCGGTCTACAGGCGTTCCAGGCCGACGAACGGGCAATCTGCCAGCAGTTGCGCCAAGGCCCGGCCGTCGGCGAGGCGGAAGTCGGCCGGTACCAGCTCGGCCAGCGGGTAGAGCACGAAAGGGCGGGCCTGCATGTGGTAATGCGGGACTTTGAGGCGGGGTACGTCGATCACCTGGTCGCCGTACAGCAGCACGTCCAGGTCGAGGGTCCGCGGGCCCCAGCGTTCCTTGCGCTCGCGGCCCTGATCGTTCTCGATGGCCTGCAGGGCGTCGAGCAGGGCCAGCGGTTCCAGGCTGGTGTCCAGGGCGGCCACGGCATTGGTGTAGCGTGGCTGGCCGGGCAGCAGCGAGTCGCTGGCATAGAAGGCGGACGCCGCCGCCAGGCGGCTAGCGGCGAGGCTATCCAGCGCCCCAAGGGCGCTGCGCAACTGCTCGGCAGGATCGGCCAGGTTGCTGCCCAGGCCGATGTAGGCGCGCGTCGTCATGCTCAGTCCCAGGTCTCGTCAGTGCTGCGCTTGCGCTTTGCACCACTGCGCTTGCGCTTGCGAGGCGCAGCGGCGGCACCCTCGTCGCGGCTGCCCAGCTCGCGGATCATGTCGCGCCGCTCGCTGTCGCTGGCTTCCTGGTAGTCGGTCCACCACTGGCCGAGGTCGTCGGTCTGCTCACCGGCGCTTTCACGCAGCAGCAGGAAGTCGTAGCCGGCGCGGAAGCGCGGGTTGTCCAGCATGGCATCGGCACGTTTGCCGCTGCGCCGTGGCAGGCGCTCCTGCATGTCCCAGATCTCGCGGATCGGCAGGGTGAAGCGTTTGGGAATGGCGATGCGCTGGCATTGCTCGGCGATCAGGTCGTGGGCGGCTTCGTTCATCGCCGGGATCGGCGGCACGCCCTGGCTCTGCAGGTACAGGGCGCGGCCTGGCAAGGCCGGCCAGAGCAGGGCGGCGAACAGGAACGCCGGAGTCACCGGTTTGCCCTGCTTGACCCGCAGGTCGGTGTTGCTCAGCGCCTGGCTGATCAGGGTGTGCGTGTAGGTCGGGCGTTCTTCCAGTGCGTGGGTGCTGGCCGGGAACAGCGGGTCGAACAGTTGCAGGTCGACCAGCATCTCGAAGGAGATCGCCCCTTGGCCGGAGAGGAACAGCTTGAGGCTTTCCTCGAACAGACGCGCCGGGGGGATCTCGCGCAACAGTGGCGCCAGCTCGCGGATCGGTTGCACGGTGTGCTTCTCGATGCCGAAGTCGAGCTTGGCGGCGAAGCGCACGGCACGCAGCATGCGCACCGGGTCTTCCTGGTAGCGCTGGGTCGGGTCGCCGATCAGGCGCAGCAGGCGATTGCGGATATCGTGCACGCCGTTGGCATAGTCGAGGATGCGCTCGCTGACCGGGTCGTAGTACAGGGCGTTGATGGTGAAGTCGCGACGCTGGGCATCGTCTTCCAGGGTGCCGTACACGTTGTCGCGCAGGATACGCCCGCTGGCATTGTGCGACGAACGGTGGCTGTCGCCCTGGTCTTCTTCGGTGTGATGGGCACGGAAGGTGGCGACTTCGATGATCTCACGGCCGAAATGCACGTGGACCAGCTTGAAGCGGCGACCGATGATGCGAGCATTGCGAAACTCGGCGCGCACCTGCTCGGGGGTGGCGCTGGTGGCGACGTCGAAGTCCTTGGGCGTGATGCCCAGCAGCAGGTCGCGGACGCAGCCACCGACCAGGTAGGCCTGGTAGCCGGCGCTCTGCAGGCGCTCGACGATGCTCACCGCGTGGCGGCTGAACTGGCTGCGCTGCAGCGAGTGCTGGCTCTTGTTGATCACTTCAGGCGTGGTGCGCCTGTGGTGTTGACCACGAACGGGAGGACGGAACGACTGGAACAGCTTCTTCAGCATGGGATGCACTGTTTGAAGGAATGTTCGGCCAAGAATAGGAGAATGGCCGCATGATGGGCGGGGATTCTAGCATTTACTCGGGGAATGGTGTAGGCGGTGCGCCAAGGGCTGCAGGCGGGAGAAACGACATGGGGAGCCGAGGCTCCCCAAGAAGTCGTTGCGTGCTCTTGTTGTTCTTCTGCTGGGCTTCTTGTTTTTGTTGAGTGCCCTGCCCACAAATCTCGAAGCTTGTGGACGACCCCCAACCCGGGGGTGAAGAGCAAACGGATTGCTTTGGTCGCTGATGTTATGTTGATCGTTCGATCCAACCAGTTCAGGCGCTGCTTTTTAGTGCAGTTTTTGTTGTTCTCTGCCTGGTTGTGGGGCAAGCCCAAACACAACTCCTCTCCAAAAGAATCAGTTAGCTGCGCCTCCGCCGTCTTGTTTTTATTGTGCGTGAGCCGTTTCGTCTTGTTCTTATTCTGGGTTGCAGTGCTTGTTATTGTTCTTGTGCCAGAGATATAGCAGATGCCGTGCCAACTTTTGAAAACCCAATGAAAACGGGGGCTTGGCAGCATTGAGAGGGATTCGGCGGGCAAAAAATATAGACATTTCGTTACCGTACGCCTCGGCGGATGTTACGTCTGGGTGGGTGGGGTAACAGATTCCGGGGCGTCTTGGGGCTGCCTTGCAGCCCATCGCCGGCCAGCCGGTTCCCATAGAATTGTCTGTATGCCACATGATTGATGGACACCGCAGTCCCCTGTGGGAGCCGGCTTGCCGGCGATGGGGCGCGAAGCGGCCCCAAATGAGATCTGCCACTGGATCGAGTCGATCACAGATGACGGGCTTGCCCGCGAATGGGGGGAGGCCAAGGAGGAGGCAGGAGGACACTCTCCTGCCTATATAGAGGAAGGGCGATCAGTTGTCGCTGGTAGCGTTGCTCTTGCGCCGCGGGATACCCAGGCGCTGGCGCCGCTCCCACAGGCACTTGCGGCTGACGCCCAGCTTGCGGGCCAGCTCGGTCTCGGTCATGTGGTCCTGGTGTTCGAGGACGAAGTGCTGGAAGTAGTCTTCCAGCGAGAGGTCCTCGGTCGGCTCGTGGCTGGCGTTGTTGGCGCTGGCGTTGGATGCGGACGGGCTGCTGTCGAAGGCTTCCTCGTCCTCCAGGTCGCTCAGCTCGATGTCGATGCCCAGCAGGTCGGCGGAGATTTCCGCGCTCTCGCTGAGGATCACCGCGCGTTCCACTGCGTTCTCCAGTTCACGCACGTTGCCCGGCCAGCCGTAGTGGCGGATCGCTTGCTCGGCCTCGCTGGAGAAGTGCAGGTCATCACGCCCGATGCGTGCGCTCTGGCGAGCCAGGAAGGCATTGGCGATCTCGTTGACATCGCTGCCGCGCTCACGCAGGGCCGGCAGTTTCAGGGCGATGACGTGCAGGCGGTAATAAAGGTCTTCACGGAACTGGCCGGCCTTGGCCAGGTTCTTCAGGTCGCGGTGGGTCGCGGCGATCAGGCGTACGTCGACCTTCTGCGACTGCACCGAGCCGACTCGGCGGATCTCGCCTTCCTGCAGCACACGCAGCAGGCGCGCCTGGGCTTCCAGCGGCAGTTCGCCGATCTCGTCGAGGAACAGGGTGCCGCCGTCGGCCGCTTCCACCAGGCCCGCACGGCCGGCGCTGGCGCCGGTGAAGGCGCCTTTCTCGTGGCCGAACAGCTCCGACTCGATCAGGGTTTCCGGAATGGCCGCGCAGTTCACCGAGATCATCGGTGCCTTGGCCCGCCGCGACAGGTTGTGCAGGGCCCGGGCGACCAGTTCCTTGCCGGTGCCGGACTCACCCTGGATCAGTACATTGGAATCGGTGGGCGCGACCTTGCGGATCTTGCCGTACAGGTCTTGCATGGGCGGGCATGAGCCGATGATGCCGATCTCGCCGTTGGCCGCTGCGGCGCTGCTCTTGTCGGCCGTGACGGCCCTGCCGTTGGCCCGTGGTTCGGCGCTGGTGGGGGCGGCCGGGGCGTTTTGCCGGTCGCGCAGGATGCGCGCCACGGCCTGGAGCATCTCGTCGTGGTCGAAGGGCTTGGCGATGTAGTCCACCGCGCCCATCTTCATCGAGTCCACCGCCGAGCGCAGGCTGGCGTAGCTGGTCATGATCAGCACCGGCGTGCCCTGGCCGAGCTTGATCAACTCGGTGCCGGGGGCGCCGGGCAGGCGCAGGTCGCTGACGATCAGGTCGAAGGTGGCAATGCTGAAGCGCTCCTGGGCTTCCTGCACCGAGCCGGCCTCGCTGACCTGGTACTGGTTGCGTTCGAGCAGGCGGCGCAGGGCCGAACGGATGATGGTTTCGTCTTCGACGATCAGAATGTGCGGCATTGATTCAATTCTCTCGACGGTCTCGAATTTCAGGGGACGTCGCTACGACATGCCGGGGCAGGGTCACGCGGATCCGGGTGCCACGCTGCCGTTCGATATCGGCCGGGCTGTCGATGGTGATTTGCCCATAATGCTCTTCCACGATGGAATAGACCAGAGCAAGCCCAAGTCCGGTGCCTTCGCCCGGGTCCTTGGTGGTGAAGAAAGGTTCGAACAGGCGGTCCATGATGTTCTTCGGGATCCCGCTGCCCTCGTCCTCGACGATCAGGTCGACGGTGTGCTCGTTCATTTCGCTGCGCACCCGCACGGCACTGCCGGGCGGCGAGGCGTCACGGGCATTGGAGAGCAGGTTGATCAGCACCTGGGCCAGACGCTGGGGGTCGCCCTCGACCCAGTGCTCGGGGTCGCAGAGGTTGAAGAACTGTACTTCGAAATTGCGCCGGTTCAACGCCAGCAGACCAATGGCATCCTGCGCCACCTCGGCCAGGCACACCGGCTCCTCGCTGTTCTGGTGGCTGCCGCCGGCATGGGCGAAGCTCATCAGCGACTGGACGATGCGCGAGACGCGCTTGGTCTGCTCGATGATCTGGCTGGACAGCTCGGTGATCTCGCCATCGTCCTCGCGCTCCTCGCGCAGGTTCTGCGCCAGGCAGGCGATGCCGGTGATCGGGTTGCCGATCTCGTGGGCCACGCCCGCGGCCAGGCGGCCGATGCTGGCCAGGCGCTCGGAGTGCACCAGCTTGTCTTCCAGGGCCTGGGTCTCGGTGAGGTCCTCGACCAGCAGCACCAGGCCGCTGTTGCCGGGCGACAGCGGTTCGGCGATGGCGGCCTTGTGCAGGTTGAGCCAGCGGGTCTGGCCGTCCAGGGCCAGGCGCTGCTTGTGCAGGTGTTCGTCGGGCACGTTGATGAAGTTCTGCAGCAGGCTGCGCCAGGGCTCCGCGACGGTGACCAGGCGCGAGCCGACCACGTGCTTGGCGGCGACCCCGGTCAGCTCCTCCATGGCCTTGTTCCACATCAGGATCTCCTGGTCCTTGGCCAGCGAGCAGACGCCCATGGGCAGTTCCTGCAGGGTCTGACGGTGGTAGCGGCGCAGGGCATCGAGTTCGGCGGCAAGGCCGGTCAGGCGCGAGTGGTAGTCTTCCAGGCGGCTTTCGATGAAGTGAATGTCTTCGGTGACGTAGTTCTCGTTGCCGGACTTGTACGGCAGGAAGGTCTCGACCATGTCCTGGGCCACGCTCGGGCCCATCAGGCCGGACAGGTTGGCCTCGATGCGGTCGCGCAGCCGGCGCAGGGCATAGGGGCGACGCTCGTCGAAGGGCAGGTAGAGGTCGCGCAGGGCCTGTTCGACTTCCTTCTGCGCAGCCTTGGCGCCCAGTGGCTTGGCCAGCTGGGTGGCGAACTCCTGTGGCGAGGCGGCGTGCAGTTCGCGGCGCTGGGGGCGGCGCACGTTGTCCACCGCACAGGCCTCGGCCGCGCTGACTTCTTCGCTGCTGGCATTGGTGAACAGCGAGATCAGGGTGAACAGCAGGACGTTGGCCGCCAGCGAGGCGATCGCCGCCATGTGCCAGCTGGTGTCGTCCAGCACGTAGATCATGTTCAGCAACGGGATATAGAAGCCTTGCAGGTTGCCCAGCAGGGGCAGCAGCATGGTCACCATCCACACCGAGATGCCCGCCAGCAGGCCGGCGATGAAACCGCGCCGGTTGGCGGTCGGCCAGTACAGCACCGAGAGCACGCCGGGCAGGAACTGCAAGGTGGCGACGAAGGCGACGATACCCAGGTTGGCCAGGCTCTGGTGGTAGTTCTGGGTCAGGTAGAAGACGAAGCCTGCGGCGATGATGGCGACGATCAGGGCGCGCCGGGTCCACTTCAGCCAGCGGTAGATGTTGCCTTCGGCCGGCGGCTGGTAGAGCGGCAGCACCAGGTGGTTGAGGGCCATGCCCGAGAGGGCCAGGGTCGTGACGATGATCAGCCCGCTGGAAGCGGATAGCCCACCGACATAAGCCAGCAGGGTCAGGGCCTGGTTGTCGGCGGCGATCCCCAGGCCGAGGGTGAAGTACTCCGGGTTGGTGCTCGCCCCCAGGCGCAGGCCTGCCCAGAGGATCAGCGGCACGGCCAGGCTCATCAGCAGCAGGAACAGCGGCAGGCCCCAGCTGGCGCTGACCAGCGAGCGGGGGTTGAGGTTCTCGGTGAAGGCCATGTGGTACATGTGCGGCATGACGATGGCCGAGGCGAAGAACACCAGCAGCAGGGTGCGCCATGGCCCCTCCTGCAAGGGTGTGTGCAGCGCAGCCAGCGCGGTCTGGTTCTGCAGCAGCCAGACTTCCAGCTGGTGCGGGCCACCGAACACGCCGTACAGCGCGTACAGGCCGATGCCGCCCAAGGCCAGCAGCTTGATCACCGATTCGAAGGCGATGGCGAACACCAGGCCTTCGTGCTTCTCGCGCGTGGCGATGTGGCGCGAGCCGAAGAAGATGGTGAAGAGAATGATCAGCACACAGAAGGCGAAGGCCACCCGGGCCTTCACCGGCTCACCGGTAAGGATGCTGATCGAGTCGGCTACCGCCTGGATCTGCAGCGCCAGCAGAGGCAGCACGCCGACCAACATGAAGATGGTGGTCAGCGCACCGGCCCAGGTGCTGCGGAAACGAAATGCCAGCAGGTCGGCCAGCGACGAGAGCTGGTAGGTGCGGGTGATCTTGAGGATCGGGTAGAGCAGCACCGGTGCCAGCAGGAAGGCCCCGGAGACCCCCAGGTAGCAGGCCAGGAAGCCATAGCCGTACTGGTAGGCCAGGCCCACCGAGCCGTAGAACGCCCAGGCACTGGCATAGACGCCCAGCGACAGGGTGTAGGTCAGTGGGTGGCGGATGAGCGAACGCGGGATCAGCCCTCGTTCGCTGATCCAGGCCACGCCGAACAGCACCAGCAGGTAGGCGGCGCTGATCAGGATCATCTGGGTCAGGCTAAAGCTCATCGGCATCTCGTTGGCTCTGCAGGATGAAGGTGACGACGATCAGGATCAGCCAGAGCAGGTAGGGGCGGTACCAGGCACCGGTCGGTTCGATCCACCAGTCCATGATGGCCGGGGAGAACAGGTAGATCCCCACGACCAGAAGCAGGACCAAACGATAGATGTACATGCTGGCCTCGATGGTTGGGCGCTGCGGGCTTGGACTTATTATTGGCGCAAATGGCTGCGGCGATGCTAGCGGGATTCAGCCTTGCTCGGCAACAATTTGAATTTGTTGGATTTTTCCAAGCGCTCTCCACTTATCCCTGGAGCCCCTTGGCCATCAATGCAGCTCGGCCTCTGGCAGGGTGCGCTGCCGTGCGATGGCCTCGGGGCGCCAGCGCTGGCGCGCCACCGCCAGCACTTCGGCGGGGCTGGCGCTTTCCAGCGCCGGCTCCGTGACCTGGCCCAGGGCCCGCAAGGCGCGCAACAGCAGCGGCGTGGCCTGGTCGGCCGCCAGTGGCGGCGAGCGATACGACTTGCCCAGCTTGTGCCCGTCCGGCTGCACGATCAAGGGAATGTGCAGGTAACGCGGCTGGGAAAATCCCAGCAGTTCCTGCAGGTACAGCTGGCGTGGGGTGTTGTCCAGCAGGTCGGCGCCGCGCACGATGTCGGTGACGCCCTGCCAGGCATCGTCCAGCACTACTGCCAGTTGGTAGGCATAGAGCCCGTCCCGGCGCTGGATGACGAAGTCGCCCACGTCGCGGCCCAGGTGCTGTTGGAAATCGCCCTGGACCCGGTCGGTGAAGCGGTAGACCAGCTCCGGCACCCGCAGGCGGATCGCCGCTCCTTCGCGGGCATGGCCCGCGTTGCGGCACAGCCCCGGGTACACCCCGCCATAAGCTTCGAGCTGCTTGCGCGAACAGCTACAGGCGTAGGCCAGGCCCATGCTCAGTAGGCGTTCGACCACCTCGGCATAGGCTTCGTGGCGCAGGCTCTGGTACACCACCTCGCCATCCCATTCCAGGCCATAGCGCTCCAGGGTTTGCAGGATGGCATCCCGGGCGCCGGGCATCTCCCGCGGTGGGTCGGTGTCTTCCACGCGCAGCAGCCAGCGGCCTGCGGCGGCGCGGGCATCGAGCCAGGAGGCGAGGGCGGCGACCAGCGAGCCGAAGTGCAGGAAGCCACTGGGGGTGGGGGCGAAACGCCCAATGTAGCGGGAGTCGTTCATGGTTTTTTGCAGGGCTACCAAATGAAACGGGGCGCCTATAGCGCCCCGTTCGGTCGGGAATCAGGTCAACCCTTGCCGACCTGCTTTTCCTTCTTCTCCGCCAGCTCCTTGCAGTCGAAGCACAGGTCGGCGGTAGGGCGGGCCTCCAGGCGGCGCAGGCCGATTTCGACGCCGCAGGCCTCGCACCAGCCGTACTCTTCGTCCTGGATGGACTGCAGGGTCTTGTCGATCTTCTTGATCAGCTTGCGCTCGCGATCGCGGTTGCGCAGTTCCAGGGCGAACTCTTCTTCCTGGCTGGCACGGTCGGCGGGGTCGGGGAAGTTGGCCGCTTCATCCTTCATGTGGTCTACGGTCCGATCCACACTGGTCATCAGCTCTTGCTTCCAGGCGCTCAGGAGCTTGATGAAATGCTTGCGCATGGGTTCACCCATGTACTCCTCGCCCGGTGTTTCCTTATAGGGTTCGACACCGTACATGGTCTGACCGGCTTTTTGCTTTTCTACGGTGGACATGAATAGACCGCCTCTCACTCATCTGATCCAATGCGCAGGCTGCTCCATCTCCGGCGACCGCCGGCCCTGCGACTGCGAGCCGCCGAACTTACCAGATAGATCGGGGGTGCGCTACCCCGCCCGATCCTAGGAATTGACAGCAGCGCTAGCCGCGCGTTCGATGCTGCGCAAGGGTAGAATCAACAGTTTAGACCCAATTGAGAGAAGGCCCATGGCCCAGCCCCACAGTGCGCGTAGTCGCGCCATCGAACCCTTCCACGTCATGGCCTTGCTGGCACGTGCCAACGAGTTGCAGGCGGCCGGCCATGATGTCATTCACCTGGAGATCGGCGAGCCGGACTTCACCACCGCCGAGCCCATCGTGGCAGCGGGCCAGGCGGCGCTGGCCGCCGGCCATACCCGTTACACCGCCGCCCGTGGATTGCCGGCGCTGCGCGAGGCGATCGCCGGCTTCTATGGTCAGCGCTATGGCGTCGACCTCGACCCCGAACGCATTCTCATCACGCCGGGTGGCTCCGGTGCTCTGCTGCTGGCCAGCAGCCTGCTGGTCGACCCTGGCAAGCACTGGCTGCTGGCAGACCCTGGCTACCCGTGCAATCGTCACTTCCTGCGCCTGGTAGAAGGCAGTGCGCAGCTGGTACCGGTGGGCCCCGAAGTCAACTACCAACTGACCGCCGACCTGGTCGAGCGCCACTGGGACAAGGACACCGTGGGCGCCCTGGTGGCTTCGCCGGCCAACCCCACCGGTACGGTGCTCGACCGTCAGGCCCTGGCCAGCCTGTCCCAGGCCACCCGCGAACGCCATGGCCACCTGGTGGTGGACGAGATCTACCATGGCCTGACCTATGGCATGGACGCGCCGAGCGTGCTGGAAGTGGATGACCAGGCGTTTGTCCTGAATAGTTTTTCCAAGTATTTCGGCATGACCGGCTGGCGGCTTGGCTGGCTGGTGACGCCACCCTCTGCGGTGGGCGACCTGGAAAAGCTGGCGCAGAACCTCTACATCAGTGCCCCGAGCATGGCCCAGCATGCCGCGCTGGCGTGCTTCGAGCCGCAGACCCTGGCGACTCTCGAGGCGCGTCGCGCCGAGTTCGCCCGCCGTCGCGACTTCCTGCTGCCGGCCCTGCGCGAGCTGGGCTTCGGCATTGCCGTGGAGCCCCAGGGCGCTTTCTACCTGTACGCCGACATCAGTGCCTTCGGCGGCGATGCCTTCGCCTTCTGCCGGCATTTCCTGGAGACCGAGCACGTGGCATTCACCCCGGGCCTGGATTTCGGCCGCCACCAGGCCAGCCACCATGTGCGTTTCGCCTACACCCAGAGCCTGCCGCGCCTGGAAGAGGCGGTGCAGCGTATCGCCCGTGGCCTGCGGAGCTGGCAAGGCTGATGCTGTTCTTTCCCGAACTCGAACAGGCGCGCCTGCTGCGTCGCTACAAACGCTTCCTGGCCGACATCGAGCTGGCCAACGGCGAACAGTTGACCATCCACTGCCCCAACACCGGCTCCATGCTCAACTGCATGCGTGAAGGCGGGCAGGTCTGGTTCAGCCGCTCCAACGACCCCAAGCGCAAGCTGCCGGGCACCTGGGAGATCAGCGAGACACCCCAGGGACGCCTGGCCTGTGTCAACACCGGCCGGGCCAATGCCCTGGTCGAGGAGGCGCTGCGCGCCGGGCTGATCGCCGAACTGGCCGGGTTCACCGCGCTCAGGCGTGAAGTGGCCTATGGCGAGGAGGGCAGCCGGGTGGATTTTCGCCTGGAGTTCGCCGAGGGCCCGGCCTATGTGGAGGTCAAGAGCGTCACCCTGGGCTACCCGGACACCCCGGTCGCCGCCTTCCCCGATGCGGTGACCCAGCGCGGTGCCAAGCACCTGCGTGAGTTGGCGGCCCTGGCGCGCCAGGGTATCCGTGCGGTGCAGCTGTATTGCGTGAACCTCACCGGGATAGAAGCGGTGCGCCCAGCTGAGGAGATCGACGCCGCCTACGCCCAGGCCCTGCGCGCCGCGGTGGCGGATGGTGTCGAGGTCCTGGCCTATGGCACACGCCTGGATGCCTCGCGAATCGTCATCGACCGCCCGCTGCCGGTGCTGCTCACGCCTTGAGCCAGATGCCCTGGCTGTCTTCCAGGCAGTCCAAGGCTTGTAGCCGGTCACCTTCGCAGGGGCCGGCCACGCATTCGCCGCTCTCGATCAGGAACAGTGCCCCATGATGGGCGCAATGGATCAGGCTGGCGCTGTCGTCGAGAAAGGCGTTTTCATCCCAGTTCAGGGCGATGCCCCGGTGCGGGCAGCGGTTGCGATAGAGATAGACCCGGCCCTGGCGGCGCACGCCGAACAGTCGTTCGCCAGCTACGCTGAAGGCGCGGCTGTGGCCTTCGGCGAGGTCGGTGGAGGTGCAGAGAAAATGCATCGCAGGGTACGGCTCGTGTAACGAAGGGATGGCTTGACGCTTCAATGCGAATAATTATCAAATTGCCCGCATGCGCTGTGTACGCCTGCCTATGGTGCGCAGTTCCGCCGTCCGCCACAAGGCGTGCGGCCTGCCTTCTGCAAAGGAATACGATGATGCGTCGTCCCGCTGCCCTGGCCGCCTTGTGCGCCGGCCTTGTCCTCGCCACCCAGGCCCTGGCCGCCGAGCTGCCGCAACGCTGGGTCAGTGCCGGTGGCGCCTTGAGCGAGTGGATCAGTGCCTTGGGCGGCGAGCAGCGCCTGGTGGGCGTCGATACCACCAGCCAGCACCCCGAATCGCTCAAGGCCTTGCCCAGCATCGGCTACCAGCGCCAGTTGTCTGCCGAGGGCATTCTCAGCCTGCGTCCGGATGTGCTGGTCGGCACCGAGGAGATGGGCCCGCCACCGGTGCTGGCGCAGATCCGCAAGGCCGGTGTGCGGGTCGAGCTGTTCTCCAGCAAGGCCGAACTGGGGGCCGTGGACGAGAACCTCAAGCATTTGGGCAGCCTGCTGGGGGCCGAGCAGAAGGCCGCCGAGCTCGCCGCCGGGTACCACCAGCAGCTCGACGCGTTGCAGGCCAAGGTCAAGCAGGCCCAGGCCAGCCAGCAGGCGCCGGGCGTGCTGCTGCTGGTCGGCCATGCCGGCGCCAAGCCGCTGATCGCCGGGCAAGGCACGGCCGGCGACTGGCTGCTGCGCCAGGCCGGCGCGCGCAACCTGGCCGATCACCAGGGCTACAAGAACTTTTCCGTGGAGGCCTTGGCGGCCCTGGACCCGGATGTGGTGGTGTTCTCCGACCGCAGCCTGAGCGGCGAGCAAGCCTTGCAGGCGCTGCTCAAGGAGAACCCGGCCCTGGCCGCTTCCCGGGCGGTGCGTGACAAACGCCTGGTGTCCCTCGATCCGACCCTGTTGGTCGGTGGCCTGGGGCCGCGCCTGCCGGCCACCCTGCATGAGCTGGCTGGCGCCTTCTATCCGGCGGCCAAGGGCTCGCTCGCCCAATGAAGCGGCGGGTCCAGCCGCGCACGCTGTTCATCTGCCTGACCCTGCTGTGCCTGCTGGCGATCTGGCTGTCGCTGGCCCTGGGCCCGGTAAGCCTGCCGTTGTTCGACACCTTGCGCGCCGGCTTGCACCTGTTGGGGCTGCCCATCGCCGCCGAGGGCCTGGAGCAGGCCGGGATGATCCTGGGGCAGATCCGCCTGCCGCGTACCTTGCTGGGGCTGGCGGTCGGGGCGGTGTTGGCGCTCTGCGGGGTGGCCATGCAGGGGCTGTTCCGCAATCCCCTCGCCGACCCGGGGTTGGTCGGGGTCGCCAGTGGTGCGGCCCTGGGGGCGGCGGTGGCGATCGTCGGCGGTAGCTGGCTGGGCGGTATTCCGGAAGTGCTCGCACCTTACCTGTTGTCGGTCTGTGCGTTCATCGGCGGCCTCGGGGTGACGGCGCTGGTCTACCGCCTGGGCCGTCGCGACGGCCAGACCAATGTCGCCACCATGCTGCTGGCCGGGATCGCCCTGACCGCCCTGGGCGGCTCGGCGGTCGGCCTGTTCACCTACCTGGCCGACGACGCCACCCTGCGTACCTTGACCTTCTGGAACCTGGGCAGCCTCAATGGCGCCAGCTACGAACGCCTGTGGCCCTTGCTGCTGGTGGCCGTGGCGGTGGCACTGTGGCTGCCGCGGCGTGCCCAGGCACTCAATGCCTTGTTACTGGGTGAGTCGGAGGCGCGCCATCTGGGGATCGAGGTGGAGTCGCTCAAGCGCGAACTGGTGTTCTGTACCGCCCTGGGCGTGGGCGCGGCCGTCGCTGCTGCCGGGCTCATCGGTTTCATCGGCCTGGTGGTGCCGCACTTGGTACGCCTGGTGGCAGGGCCCGATCACCGGGTGCTGTTGCCGGCTTCGTTGCTGGCGGGTGGCTCGCTGCTGCTGTTCGCCGACCTGGTGGCACGCCTGGCCCTGGCGCCGGCGGAGCTGCCGATTGGTATCGTCACGGCTTTCATCGGCGCGCCGTTCTTCCTGTTCCTGCTGGTTCGAGGGCGGCACTGATGCTTGAAGTCGAAGGCCTGCACCTGCGCCGTGGCGCGACCGAGGTGCTGCACGATATCCGGTTGGAACTGCGCCCCAGCCAGGTCCTGGGTGTGCTCGGGCCCAACGGTGCCGGCAAGAGCAGCCTGCTGGCCGCCTTGTGCGGGGAGCTGGCGCCCAGCCAGGGCCGGGTACGCTTGCTGGGGCGCGAGCTGGGGGATTGGACAGGGCAGGAGCGGGCCCGTCGCCTGGCCGTGCTGCCGCAGGTTTCCAACCTTGGCTTTGCCTTTCGCGTCGAGGAAGTGGTTGGCCTTGGCCGGTTGCCCCACGCCAGCGGCCAGCAGCGCGACCGGGAAATCGTCGAAGCGGCCCTGCGCGCGGCGGATGCCAGCCATCTGGTGGAGCGCAGTTACCTGGCGTTGTCCGGGGGCGAGCGCCAACGGGTGCACCTGGCTCGGGTCCTGGCCCAGCTGTGGCCGGGCGAGGAGGGCACCACGCTGCTGCTGGACGAACCGACCTCGATGCTCGACCCGCTGCACCAGCACACGACCCTGCAGGCGGTGCGCAGCTTCGCCGACCGTGGCGCGGCAGTGCTGGTGATCCTGCATGACCTGAACCTGGCGGCGCGCTACTGTGACCATATCCTGTTGCTGGAGCAGGGCCGCTGCCATGCCCTGGATACCCCGCAGCGGGTCCTGACTCCCGATGCGCTCAAAGCGGTGTTCGGCATCGACGTGCTGGTCCAGCCGCATCCGGAGCGTGGTCATCCGCTGATCATCACCCGCTAGGAGGCTTCCCCCATGCGCCATCCCTTGTTGTGCGGCCTGCCGATCCTGCTGGCCCTGGTGCTGGTGGGCTGCCAGGCCAGCTTGCCAGCCCTGCCTGCGTGGCAGAGCAGCGAGGGGCGCGACAGTACGCAACTGGGGCAGATCCGTGACCTGGCCAGTGGCGAGGTGCTCAGCCCCGGGCAACTGGTGGCGCGCCTGGCCCAGGCGCCACGGGTACTGGTGGGAGAAAAGCACGACAACCCCGATCATCACGCCCTGCAACTGTGGTTGCTGCGTGCCCTGGAAGCCCACCGTCCCCAGGGCAGCCTGCTATTGGAGATGCTGCAGCCTTCGCAGCAGCCGCTGGTCGATGCGCTGCAAGGCCAGGCGACGCTGCCCGAGGACCTGCCCAAGGCCTTGGCCTGGCAGGAGGGCTGGGACTGGCAGGTGTACGGGCCGATCGTGCGGGAGGCGTTGCGGCGCCCCGTCCCGCTGCTGGCGGCCAACCTGTCGCAGGATGAAGTACGCCAGGCCTATCGCGATTCGCCGGTGTTGCCAGGAGAGCGCTCGAATGCGCCGGTCGTGAAGGCTGCGCTGCTCGAGCAGGTGCGCGCCGGGCACTGTGGCCTGCTGCCTGAAACGCAGCTACCCGCCATGCTGGCTGTCCAGCAGCAACGTGATCGGCGTATCGCCGAGCGGGTACTCGCCGCTGCGCAACCGGCCTTGCTGTTCACGGGCAGCTACCACGCGCGCAAGGACCTGGGGGTACCACTGCATCTGGCCGACCTGGGGGCCCAAGGCGAGACGAAGGTGCTGTTGCTGGCGGAGGTTGGCGAGCAGGTTGGGCCGGGCATGGCCGATTATGTGTGGTACACCGCAGCCTTGCCGGAGCAGGACTACTGTGCCCAGTTGCGGCGCTGATCGCGCTCGGCCGGGGTCGGAATTTCCAGGCAAAAAAAGACCCGGCAAATTGCCGGGTCAATAACCGTGATTAGCCTGATGAGGAGATAATCTGAAAGTCCGAACCAGGGGCTGTCAGTTTATCCAACCAGTCTCGCGACCAGTTGTGATAATCATAACGATTCTCATTTCGTCGTCAATACCTTCGCTCCGATTATTTTGATTTTTTTTGCGTAGGGCTCTTGGCATCCAGTTGTTGGTCGAGTGCCTGCTTGCGCTCGGGCGGCAGGTCGTTCCAGTGCATGTCGAGCAGTGCCGCCTCGATCGAGTACAACAGCACCTTCGAGGCCCGGAAGCCCCGCGACTTCACGGCCTGGTAGGCACCGACCGCGCCCAGCCGGCGCAGGTCCGAGGCACTGTGGATGCCGACGGCGTGGAGCCATTGCGCGGAGGTCTTGCCAAGATTTCTCAGATGCTGCAATTCATCGTTCATCGGGCCTCCTTGCGATGGCTGAACGAGTGTCGTGGGGATAAATCGCGAGCAGGTCAGAGAGGAGTGTAGCGGGGGTTGGGAAATACGCGGCCTTTTGCCATCGGCGAGGGGCGAGGTAGGGCTGCGCGATGCCAGGAATCGGGACTGCTTCGCAGTCCATCGCCGGCAAGCCCACACGCAGGGTGCAGCGGTGCTCACACCACATCATCAGCCATGCAGAGGGCTGTGGGGGAGTCGGCTTGCCGGCGATGGGGCATACCCAGGGCCCGAGCCAACCACGAATGATGCGGCTTGCCGGGGCATCTTGTGGGAGCGGCCTTGTGTCGCGAAAAGACTGCTTAGCAGCCCCAGGATCCCCGCCGCCCCACCAGGATCCTGGTTGTGCCTCAGATACCCGGCAGGCGCTGGCGGATCTGCTCGATCAACTGGTCCATGCTGGCGCTTTCCTGAGTGTCCACACGCTTGCTGTGTTGCTGTTCATTGGCATCCAGCGGGTCGCGGCTGGCCTGTTGCGCCTTGATCACCTCCAAGGTGGCGTCGGAGGGGTCGTCGTTCGCCGCCTGGCGCTGTTCCAGCCAGCTGGCGATGACCGCATCCGGGGCATGGCAGTCGAGGATCAAGAAAGGCACGCCAGTCTCGCTGGCGACCTCTGCCGCCGCCTGGCGCTGCTCATGCTTGAGGTAGGTGGCATCGAGCACCACCGGGAAACCGGCACGCAGGATGATCGCGGCCAGGTCATGCAGGCGCTGGTAGGTGGCGCGGCTGGCGTCCTGATCGTAGATCCCGGTTTGCACCTGCCCGCTGTTCTGCGGCGTCTGCTCGCCGAACAGGCGCTTGCGCTCGACATCCGAGCGCACGCGGATCGCCCCCAGCGACTCGACCAGGCGCATGGCCACGTGGCTCTTGCCCACTGCCGAGACACCGTGGGTGATGGCCAGCAGGCGCGAGGGGATGGCGCTGTAGCTCTCTGCCAGGTTGGCGTAGTTGCGATAGGTACGCAGGGTGGTGGCGCGCTGCACGCCATCGGCTCCGGCCGGCATGCTGAACAGGGCGACCTTGGCGCGTACCAGGGCGCGGTAGGCCTTGTAGAAGTTGAGCAGCTCCAGGCCTTCGTAGTCGCCGGTCAGTTCCAGGTACTGGCTGATGAAACGCCGGGCCAGGCATTTGAGGCCGCGGTCTTCCAGGTCCATGGCCAGGAAGGCGGTATCGGCGTAGACATCGGTCAGGCGGAACGGCTCGTTGAACTCGATGCAGTCGAAGATCACTACCTTGCCGTCGATCAGGGTGGCGTTGCCCAGGTGGACGTCGCCGTGGCATTCGCGGATGAAGCCGTTGGCCTTGCGTGCCGCGAGCAGGTCGTACAGGCGGTCGAAGCTGGCGCGGGCCCAGGCCTGCAGGTTGTCCAGCTGCTGCAGGTCGGCCTTGTCGTTGAGGAACGGACGGATCTGCTCGAAGTTCTGCTCCACCGGCGCCATGACGCTTTCCGGCGTACCCAGCGGGTGTTCGACCGGGACCCTGGGCGCCTGCAGGTGGAATTCGGCGAGCTGCCGAGCCATCTGGTCGATGTGGCCGGCGTTCAGTTCACCGTTGGCCTGCAAGGTCGCGAGCATCTGGCCCTGGGGGAACTGGCGCATCTTCAGGGCGTACTCGATCGGCTCGCCTTCGCCATCCAATTGCGGGGCCTCGGGGCTACCGGTGATCGGCAACACTTCCAGGTACAGACCGTCGGTCAGGCGCTGGTTCAGGCGCAGTTCTTCGTGGCAGAAGTGGCGGCGCTGGTCCAGGGCGGTGAAGTCGAGGAAGCCGAAGTTCATCGGCTTCTTGATCTTGTAGGCGTACTCGCCGGTCAGCAGCACCCAGGAGATATGCGTCTCGATGAGTTGGAACCCGTCTACCGGATGCGGGTAGAGGGCGGGGTTCTGCAGTGCGCTGATCAGGGCTTGGCTCACGGGCAATCCTTCAGGAGTCAGGGAATTCGAAAGCGACATTATGGTCAATGGTGCCGTCCCTGCATACCGCCGGAAATACTGGCGATCGTACGCGGTTGTCCGAATCGGCCCACAGGCCACCAGCCCTTGCAAAGTGCGTATAATCCGCCGCCATGACTCGTACCCGAAATCCCCGTACCCCCAAGAAACGCCCCGGTGGCCGCTCCCGCGCCTGGCTGGGCTGGGCCCTGAAGCTCAGCCTGGTCGGCCTGGTCGTGGTCGCCGGCTTTGCGATCTACCTCGATGCCGTCGTCCAGGAGAAGTTCTCCGGCAAGCGCTGGACCATCCCGGCCAAGGTGTATGCCCGGCCGCTGGAGCTGTTCGTCGGCCAGAAACTGAGCCGCAACGACTTCCTCACCGAGCTCGATGCCCTTGGCTATCGTCGCGAGAACGCCGCCAACGGCCCTGGCGCCGCCTCGGTCAACGGCAATACCGTCGAGCTCAATACCCGCGGCTTCCAGTTCTACGAGGGCATGGAGCCGGCGCAGTTCGTCCGTGTGCGCTTCTCCGGTGACTACGTGGCGGGCCTGTCCGGGGCCAACGGCGGCAAGCTCGATGTGGTTCGCCTGGAGCCGCTGATGATCGGCGGCATCTATCCGAAGAACCTCGAAGACCGCATCCTGATCAAGATCGACCAGGTGCCGCCGTACCTGCTGGAAACCCTGGTGGCCGTGGAAGACCGCGACTTCTACAGCCATTTCGGTGTCTCGCCCAAGTCCATCGTCCGGGCTGCCTGGGTCAACACCTCGTCGGGTTCCATGCGCCAGGGCGGCAGTACCCTGACCCAGCAGTTGGTCAAGAACTTCTACCTGACCAACGAGCGCAGCCTCAGCCGTAAGCTGACCGAAGCCATGATGGCCGTGTTGCTCGAACTGCACTACGACAAGCGCGAGATCCTCGAGGCCTACCTCAACGAGGTTTTCGTCGGCCAGGATGGCCAGCGCGCGGTGCATGGCTTCGGCCTGGCCAGCCAGTTCTTCTTCAGCCAGCCGCTGTCGGAGCTCAAGCTGCACCAGATCGCCCTGTTGGTGGGCATGGTCAAGGGACCGTCCTACTACAACCCGCGCCGCTATCCCGAGCGCGCCCTGGCCCGTCGCAACCTGGTGCTCGACCTGCTGGCCGAGCAGGGCGTGGCCAGCCAGGCGGTGGTCGATGCGGCGAAGAAGATGCCGCTGGGCGTGACCAAGCGCGGCAGCCTGGCCGACAGCTCGTTCCCGGCCTTCCTCGACCTGGTCAAGCGTCAGCTGCGCCAGGACTACCGCGACGAAGACCTGACCGAAGAAGGCCTGCGCATCTTCACCAGCTTCGACCCGATCCTGCAGATGAAGGCCGAGACGGCCATGAGCGAGACGTTCAAGCGCCTGGCCGGGCGCAAGGGCGCCGAGGCCGTGGAGTCGGCGATGGTGGTGACCAATCCGGAAACCGGCGAGGTCCAGGCGTTGATCGGCAGCCGTCAGTCCGGTTTCGCTGGCTTCAACCGTGCCATCGACGCGGTGCGGCCGATCGGCTCGCTGGTCAAGCCGGCGGTCTACCTGACGGCTCTGGAAAAACCGAGTCGCTACACACTGACCAGCTGGGTGCAGGACGAGCCGTTCTCGGTGAAAGGGGCCAACGGCCAGGTGTGGCGCCCGCAGAACTACGACCGCCGTCCCCACGGCACCATCTACCTGTACCAGGGGCTGGCCAACTCCTACAACCTGTCCACCGCCAAGATCGGCCTGGAAGTAGGGGTGCCCAATGTGATCAAGACCATTGGCCGGCTCGGCGTGGACGTCGACTGGCCGGCGTTCCCATCGATGCTGCTGGGGGCCGGTGGCATGTCGCCGATGCAGGTCGCGACCATGTACCAGACCATCGCCAATGGTGGTTTCAACACCCCGATACGGGGCATCCGCAGCGTGCTCACCGCCGAGGGCGAGCCGCTCAAGCGCTATCCGTTCCAGATCCAGCAGACCTTCGATCCGGGGGCCATCTACCTGGTGCAGAACGCCATGCAGCGGGTCATGCGCGAAGGCACTGGGCGCTCGGTCTACAACGTGCTGCCTCGCTCCCTGACCCTGGCGGGCAAGACCGGCACCAGCAACGACTCGCGCGACAGCTGGTTCTCCGGCTTCAGCCAGGACCTGCTGGCGGTGGTCTGGCTGGGCCGTGACGACAACGGCAAGACCCCCTTCACCGGCGCCACCGGTGCCTTGCAAGTCTGGACCAGCTTCATGCGCAAGGCAGACCCGCTGCCGCTGGACATGCCGCAGCCGGACAATGTCGTGCAGGCCTGGATCGATCCGTATAGCGGGCAGGGTTCGAACCGCAGCTGTCCGGGGGCGGTGCAGATGCCGTATATTCAGGGGAGCGAACCGCCCGCCGGGGCTGCCTGTGGCGGCGAGCAGAATCCGGCCGAGTCGGTCATGGACTGGGTCAAGGGCTGGATGAATTGAGCACAGGCTGCATTTGAAGAGGTGTGAAGTGAACAAGTGGTGGTTTCCTGCCTTGGCGGCGCTGGCTGTGCTCCACGGCTGTGCCAGCGTGCCGCGCGGCAATATTCCAGTGGTCGACTCGGGCTCCCCGGTATCCAACGGTGAGCGCGTCTCGGCCAACCGTAACGCGACCTATCCGACCAGCGGTGGCACCAGCCAGGCGCAGTCGCTGCCCGAGGACTCCGGGGTGACCGTGATGATCCCGCAGGGCACGGGCTCCACGCCGATCCAGGCTTTCCCGGCCGGCAGCGGCGCCGCACCGATCAGCACCGGGCCGATCACGACCAACCCCAACCCGGTTGCCGACGAGCCGTTCGACATCGCCTCGATGAACAGCGCGCCCAGTCCATCCAGCGCCCCGACCGGCATTCCGTCGGGCAACGTCTCCAGTGGCGGCCTGGCGGCCGACGAGCAGCTCGACGGCCCGGTTCTGGCGCTGCTGACCACCGCTCAGCAACAGCAAGGTGGTGGTGATTTCAACGGTGCGGCCTCGAGCCTGGAGCGCGCCCAGCGCATCGCCCCGCGCGAGCCGCAGGTGCTGTTCCGCCTGGCCCAGGTACGCCTGGCGCAAGGGGATGCGGCGCAGGCCGAGCAACTGGCGCGACGCGCCCTGACTTACGCCAACGGTCGTCCCGACTTGCAGGCCGAGCTGTGGAACACCATCGCCCAGGCCCGCGAGAAGCAGGGCGACAGCGCCGGTGCCGCCCTGGCGCGGCAGAAGGCGCAGGTCAAACTGTGATGGAACAGCGCATCCTCGATATCGCCGATCATTTGCTATTGATCGAGCGCGAGCTGCAGGTCCAGGGCTGGTGGAGCGCCGAACCGCCGAGCGAGCAGGCGCTGGCCAGCGTGGCGCCTTTCGCGGTCGATACCATGAGCTTCGAGCAGTGGTTGCAATGGATCTTCCTGCCGCGCATGAAGTTCATCCTCGAGCACGGCGATCCCCTGCCCAATGCGTCCGGCATCCTGGTCATGGCCGAAACGGTGTTCGTCGATCGTCCGCAAGAGAGTCGTGAGCTGCGGCGCCTGCTGGCAGCGTTCGACCAATTGATCAGCCCTTCCGCCTGATTTCTTCTCTTTTTCCTTCAAGGGCCGCAGATTGTGGCCCTTTTTTGTGGAAATCTTTATTTTTCTGCTGCTGGCTACCTTTTTCGTGGTGGCAGGAATTCATCCTGGGTGAAAATTGGCAATAATTTTTCTTGACTTGCGCGCGGCGAATCAGAAGAATCCAGTTTCCGCTGTAGGGGGACTGCCAGAAGCAGACCCGCTAAGCAGATCATGAGGCGCACACCCGCGCCGACTCGTTACACCCCGCAACGCGTTACCTCGCGCTGGGTGGGAAGACCCCGCAACACTCTGGGGCGATCCCAATACTTGCTCAGTCAGTGCTGACGTTCGCTCATGCTCTGCTTGGCAGTAAACCTATTAAGACCCGCCCGCGTGGGCGGTATTCTGGCGTTTTAGAGGTGAACAACGTGGAGCTTTTATCTGGCGCTGAGATGGTCGTCCGCTTCTTGCGTGACGAAGGCGTTAAGCACATCTACGGGTACCCTGGTGGTGCTCTCCTTCATGTTTACGACGCCCTGTTCAAGGAACCGGAGATCAATCACATCCTGGTTCGCCACGAGCAGGCTGCCACCCATATGGCGGACGGCTACGCCCGTGCCACCGGCAAGGCCGGCGTGGTGCTGGTGACCTCCGGCCCAGGCGCGACCAATGCCATCACTGGCATTGCCACCGCCTACATGGATTCGATCCCGATGGTCATCCTGTCCGGCCAGGTGCCCAGCACCATGGTGGGCACCGATGCCTTCCAGGAAACTGACATGATTGGTATTTCCCGGCCGATCGTGAAGCACAGCTTCATGGTCAAGCATGCCTCGGAAATCCCGGAAGTTCTGAAAAAAGCCTTCTACCTGGCGCAATCCGGCCGTCCCGGCCCGGTCGTGGTCGACATTCCAAAAGATATGACCAACCCGGCCGAGAAGTTCGAATACGTCTATCCGAAGAAGGTCAAGCTGCGTTCCTACAGCCCGGCCGTTCGGGGCCACTCCGGGCAGATCCGCAAGGCGGCCGAGATGCTCCTGGCGGCCAAGCGCCCGGTGGTCTACTCCGGCGGCGGCGTGGTTCTCGGCGGTGGCTCCGAAGCCCTCACCGAGATCGCCAAGTCGCTGAACCTGCCGGTCACCAACACCCTGATGGGTCTGGGTGGCTTCCCGGGTACCGATCGTCAGTTCCTCGGCATGCTCGGCATGCATGGCAGCTACACCGCCAACATGGCCATGCACCATGCCGACGTGATCTTCGCGGTCGGCGCGCGCTTCGATGACCGTGTGGTCAACGGCCCGGCCAAGTTCTGCCCGAATGCCAAGATCATCCACATCGATATCGACCCTGCGTCGATCTCCAAGATGATCAAGGCCGACGTGCCGATCGTCGGGCCGGTCGAGAGCGTGCTGAACGAGATGCTGACCATCCTCAAGGAAATCGGCGAGCAGCCTGAGAAGGCGGCGCTGGATGCCTGGTGGAAGCAGATCGACGAATGGCGCGGCGATCGCGGCCTGTTCCCCTACGACAAGGGCGACGGCAGCATGATCAAGCCGCAGACCGTGATCGAGACCCTCTGCGAAGTGACTAACGGCGATGCCTTCATCACCTCCGACGTGGGCCAGCACCAGATGTTCGCGGCGCAGTACTACCGCTTCAACAAGCCCAACCGTTGGATCAACTCCGGTGGCCTGGGCACCATGGGCTTCGGTTTCCCGGCGGCGATGGGCATCAAGCTCAACTTCCCCGACCAGGACGTGGCCTGCGTGACCGGTGAAGGCAGCATCCAGATGAACATCCAGGAACTGTCCACCTGCATGCAGTACGACCTGCCGGTGAAGATCGTCAACCTGAACAACGGTGTGCTGGGCATGGTGCGCCAGTGGCAGGACATGTCCTACAACGGTCGTCACTCGCACTCCTACGTGGAGTCGCTGCCTGATTTCGTCAAGCTGGTCGAGGCCTATGGCCACGTGGGTATCCGCATCACCAGCCTGAAGGATCTCAAGCCGAAGCTGGAAGAGGCCTTCGCGATGAAAGACCGCCTGGTGTTCATCGATATCGCGGTCGACAGGACCGAGCACGTCTACCCGATGCAGATCAAGGACGGCTCGATGCGTGACATGTGGCTGAGCAAGACGGAGCGTACCTGATATGCGGCACATCATTTCCCTGCTGCTGGAAAACGAACCCGGTGCCTTGTCTCGCGTGGTCGGCCTGTTCTCCCAGCGCAACTACAACATCGAAAGCCTGACCGTGGCGCCGACCGAGGATCCAACCCTGTCGCGCCTGACCCTGACCACCGTTGGTCATGACGAAGTGATCGAGCAGATCACCAAGAACCTGAACAAGCTGGTGGAAGTGGTCAAGCTGGTCGATCTGTCGGAAAGTGCTCACATCGAGCGCGAACTGATGCTGGTCAAGGTCAAGGCCACCGGTGCCCAGCGCGCCGAGATCAAGCGCACCACGGACATCTTCCGTGGCCAGATCGTCGATGTCACCTCCAGCGTGTACACCGTGCAGCTCAGCGGTACCAGCGACAAACTGGACAGCTTCATCCAGGCCATCGGCACCGCGTCGATCCTGGAAACCGTGCGCAGCGGCGTCACCGGCATCGCCCGTGGCGACAAAGTGCTCAGCATCTGAATACTGCAAGACAAGAATCAGTGATGGCTCCGTGAGCCGAGATATAACAGGGGTATTTCATGAAAGTTTATTACGACAAAGACTGCGACCTTTCGATCATCCAGGGCAAGAAAGTCGCCATCATCGGTTACGGCTCCCAGGGCCACGCCCAGGCGTGCAACCTGAAGGACTCCGGTGTGGACGTTACCGTCGGTCTGCGTAAAGGTTCGGCCACCGTCGCCAAGGCAGAAGCCCATGGCTTGAAAGTCGCCGACGTCGCTACCGCCGTCGCCGCTGCCGACCTGGTCATGATCCTGACCCCGGACGAGTTCCAGGGCGCCCTGTACAAGAGCGAGATCGAGCCGAACATCAAGCAGGGTGCTACCCTGGCCTTCTCCCACGGCTTCTCGATCCACTACAACCAGGTCGTGCCGCGTGGCGACCTCGACGTCATCATGATCGCGCCGAAGGCCCCGGGCCACACCGTTCGCTCCGAGTTCGTCAAGGGCGGCGGTATCCCTGACCTGATCGCTGTCTACCAGGACGCTTCCGGCAACGCCAAGAACGTCGCGCTGTCCTACGCCGCTGGCGTCGGCGGTGGCCGTACCGGCATCATCGAAACCACCTTCAAGGACGAGACCGAGACCGACCTGTTCGGTGAGCAGGCCGTTCTGTGCGGCGGTACCGTCGAGCTGGTCAAGGCCGGTTTCGAAACCCTGGTCGAAGCGGGCTACGCGCCAGAAATGGCCTACTTCGAGTGCCTGCACGAGCTGAAGCTGATCGTCGACCTCATGTACGAAGGCGGCATCGCCAACATGAACTACTCGATCTCCAACAACGCCGAGTACGGTGAGTACGTCACGGGCCCAGAGGTCATCAACGAAGAATCCCGCAAGGCCATGCGCAACGCTCTGAAGCGCATCCAGGACGGCGAGTACGCGAAGATGTTCATCTCCGAGGGTGCTACCAACTACCCATCGATGACCGCCAAGCGTCGTAACAACGCCGCTCACGGCATCGAAGTCATCGGCGAGCAACTGCGCTCCATGATGCCTTGGATCTCGGCCAACAAGATCGTCGACAAGACCAAGAACTGATCCTGGTCCGGCGAGATGAAAAACGCGGCTTCGGCCGCGTTTTTTCGTTTACGCGCCCCGCTTCTGGTATAAAGCGACCAACGGCTTGCTGTCAGCACCTGTTTCGCAAGCCCATGTCGAACATTTTCCATCCTGCAAGGTATTTTTCATGAGCGAACGTCCCGAAGAGCCGAACAAGCCCTCCGACGCCGAAAGCCTGCTACCTGTCGATGAACACATCGAGGAAGGGCACGACGCCGAAGGACGCAAGGTCCGGCACCGCGGTATCTACCTGCTGCCCAACCTGTTCACCACCGCCAATCTGTTCGCCGGCTTCTATTCGATCGTCAGCTCCATCAGCGCCCATGGTTATCTCAGCGCGGGCGATCCGCGCGAGGCGAGCAAGTACTTTGCCTTCGCCGCGATCGCCATCTTCGTGGCCATGGTCCTCGACAGCCTGGACGGCCGCGTGGCGCGCATGACCAACACCCAGAGCGCGTTCGGCGCCGAGTACGACTCGCTGTCGGACATGGCCGCTTTCGGCGTGGCGCCCGCATTGCTGGCGTTCGTCTGGGCCCTGGGCGACATGGGCAAGGTCGGCTGGATGGTCGCCTTCATCTATGTGGCGGGGGCCGCGCTGCGCCTGGCGCGCTTCAACACCCAGGTCGGCACCGCCGACAAGCGCTACTTCATCGGCTTGGCCAGCCCGGCAGCCGCAGGCGTGGTCGCCGGTATCGTGTGGGCGTTCAGCGACTACGGTATCCAGGGCTCGAAGCTGTCGTTCCTGGTGGCCTTGCTGGTGGCTGCCGCCGGCATGCTGATGGTGAGCAACATCAAGTACAACAGCTTCAAGGAACTGGACCTCAAGGGCCGTGTGCCGTTCGTGGCGATCCTGGCCGTGGTGCTGGTGTTCGCCGTGGTATTCAGCGACCCGCCACGTATCCTGCTGCTGATCTTCCTCGGCTATGCGATCTCCGGCCCCGTGCAGTACCTGCTGCGCCGTCGCAAAGCCTGACAACGATTTAATGATGCAATAACCTGCCGGCTCCATAGTCTTACTGGTACATCCGTCACCTGTGCTGTGGAGCCGTCATGCTGATCAAGCTTCCCAGATCGTCCGACTGCAAAGGGTCGGAGATCACCCCCGAAGGTCTTTATCTTTCCCGGCGCACCCTGCTCGGTGGTTCCCTGGCCGGGTTGGCCCTTGGTACGTTGCCGGGCATCGCGCAGGCGGTCGAGGCGTCGCGCTATGCCGATGTCGCGCCAGGTGCCGCACCTGGCTGGTTCATCGACAAGCTCGGCGATACCCGCTGGCAGGCGGTGACGGTCAAGGACGAGGCGATCACGCCGTTCAAGGATGCCACCCACTACAACAACTTCTATGAGTTCGGGCCCGACAAGGGCGATCCGGCGGCCAATGCCGGCAGCCTGAAGACCGAGCCCTGGAGTCTGGTGGTCGATGGCGAGGTCGGCAAGCCCGGACGCTATGCGCTCGAAGACTTCGTCAAGCCTCACCAGCTCGAGGAGCGCATCTACCGGCTGCGCTGTGTCGAGGCGTGGTCGATGGTCATTCCCTGGCTGGGCTTTCCGTTGGCGGCGGTGCTCGAGCAGGTCGAGCCGACCTCCAGGGCGCGCTATGTGCGCTTCGAGACCCTGCAGGACCCACAGAACATGCCCGGGCAGCGCTCAGGCTTCGCCCTGATCGACTGGCCCTACGTGGAAGGCTTGCGCCTGGACGAGGCGATGAACCCGCTGGCGATCATGGCGGTGGGCATGTATGGCCGGGAGCTGCCCAACCAGAACGGTGCGCCGCTGCGCCTGGTGGTGCCATGGAAGTACGGGTTCAAGAGCATCAAGTCGATCGTGCGCATCAGCCTGGTAGCGGATCAGCCGCGGACCACCTGGGAGAGCCTGGCGCCCGATGAGTACGGCTTCTATGCCAACGTCAACCCGACGGTCGATCATCCACGCTGGAGCCAGGCCCGGGAGCGGCGCTTGCCCAGTGGCCTGTTCAGCCCCAATGTGCGCGATACCTTGATGTTCAATGGCTATGCCGATGAAGTGGCGTCGCTGTATACCGGGCTCGACCTGCGGAAGCACTACTGATGCGCTACCCCTGGTTTCGCTTGGCGATCTTCCTGGTGGGGTGTTTCTTTCCCGCCTGGTGGCTGTACGAGGCGGCGATGGACCTGCTCGGCCCGGACCCGGGAAAGATCCTGGTGGATCGCCTGGGGCTGGGGGCGCTGATCTTTCTTTTGGTCACCCTTGCCATGACGCCCTTGCAGCGGTTGACGGGGTGGTCGGGCTGGATCGTCGTGCGCCGGCAGCTCGGCCTGTGGTGCTTTGCCTATATCGTGTTGCACATGACGGCCTACATGGTGTTCATCCTGGGGCTGGATTGGGGGCAGTTGGGCGTGGAGTTGCGCAAGCGCCCCTATATCATCGTCGGCGCCCTTGGTTTTCTCGGGCTGCTGGCGTTGGCCGTCACCTCCAACCGCTACAGCCAGCGGCGTCTGGGCGCCCGTTGGAAGACGTTGCACAAGCTCGTCTACGTGATCCTGGGGTTGGGATTGCTGCATTTCCTGTGGGTGGTGCGTTCCGACCTGAAGGAGTGGGTGCTGTATGCCGCTATCGGGAGTTTTTTGTTGGTGCTGCGGATTCCGGCGGTCTGGCGACGTGTGCCCCGCTTGTTCGGGCGGCGGGGTAGGGCGGCATAAGCACTGCCTGGATTGCGCTGAGCCCGGGGAGCCGGCTTGCCGGCGATGCGCTCGGGCATATTGTTGAAGTTTATTAAGGATTTATGAAAATAACGGTTGACGGGGTTTCGAATCCCCTTATAATGCGCCCCACTTCCGACGTAGTCGAAACGAAAAACTCCTTGAGATTCAACGAGTTGAACGCTTCAGGTAGTGTCGGAAGGGCTTCGGTCCTTCGATCGGCAGCGGTGCAAAAGGCAGTTGACAGCAGGCGGTAACGCTGTATGATTCGCCTCCCGCTACGAGCGATCGCAGCGAGTCAAGTGGTTGAAGTGAAACGAAAAACTTCAAAACAAACGCTTGACAGACTCTGAGGAAAGCGTAGAATGCGCGCCTCGGTTGAGACGAAACGCTCTTGACCAAACGCTCTTTAACAATCGAATCAAGCAATTCGTGTGGGTGCTTGTGAGTACGGACTGATAGTCGCCAAGATTATCAGCATCACAAGTGGCCATATGAGAAATCACATAGTCATTTGAGATTGCTGAGCCAAGTTTAGGGTTACTTAAAAACCCAAGCAGTATTGAACTGAAGAGTTTGATCATGGCTCAGATTGAACGCTGGCGGCAGGCCTAACACATGCAAGTCGAGCGGATGAAGTGAGCTTGCTCATGGATTCAGCGGCGGACGGGTGAGTAATGCCTAGGAATCTGCCTGGTAGTGGGGGACAACGTTCCGAAAGGGGCGCTAATACCGCATACGTCCTACGGGAGAAAGTGGGGGATCTTCGGACCTCACGCTATCAGATGAGCCTAGGTCGGATTAGCTAGTTGGTGGGGTAATGGCTCACCAAGGCGACGATCCGTAACTGGTCTGAGAGGATGATCAGTCACACTGGAACTGAGACACGGTCCAGACTCCTACGGGAGGCAGCAGTGGGGAATATTGGACAATGGGCGAAAGCCTGATCCAGCCATGCCGCGTGTGTGAAGAAGGTCTTCGGATTGTAAAGCACTTTAAGTTGGGAGGAAGGGCAGTAAGCGAATACCTTGCTGTTTTGACGTTACCAACAGAATAAGCACCGGCTAACTCTGTGCCAGCAGCCGCGGTAATACAGAGGGTGCGAGCGTTAATCGGAATTACTGGGCGTAAAGCGCGCGTAGGTGGTTCGTTAAGTTGGATGTGAAAGCCCCGGGCTCAACCTGGGAACTGCATCCAAAACTGGCGAGCTAGAGTACGGTAGAGGGTGGTGGAATTTCCTGTGTAGCGGTGAAATGCGTAGATATAGGAAGGAACACCAGTGGCGAAGGCGACCACCTGGACTGATACTGACACTGAGGTGCGAAAGCGTGGGGAGCAAACAGGATTAGATACCCTGGTAGTCCACGCCGTAAACGATGTCAACTAGCCGTTGGAATCCTTGAGATTTTAGTGGCGCAGCTAACGCATTAAGTTGACCGCCTGGGGAGTACGGCCGCAAGGTTAAAACTCAAATGAATTGACGGGGGCCCGCACAAGCGGTGGAGCATGTGGTTTAATTCGAAGCAACGCGAAGAACCTTACCAGGCCTTGACATGCAGAGAACTTTCCAGAGATGGAGAGGTGCCTTCGGGAACTCTGACACAGGTGCTGCATGGCTGTCGTCAGCTCGTGTCGTGAGATGTTGGGTTAAGTCCCGTAACGAGCGCAACCCTTGTCCTTAGTTACCAGCACGTCATGGTGGGCACTCTAAGGAGACTGCCGGTGACAAACCGGAGGAAGGTGGGGATGACGTCAAGTCATCATGGCCCTTACGGCCTGGGCTACACACGTGCTACAATGGTCGGTACAGAGGGTTGCCAAGCCGCGAGGTGGAGCTAATCTCACAAAACCGATCGTAGTCCGGATCGCAGTCTGCAACTCGACTGCGTGAAGTCGGAATCGCTAGTAATCGCGAATCAGAATGTCGCGGTGAATACGTTCCCGGGCCTTGTACACACCGCCCGTCACACCATGGGAGTGGGTTGCACCAGAAGTAGCTAGTCTAACCTTCGGGAGGACGGTTACCACGGTGTGATTCATGACTGGGGTGAAGTCGTAACAAGGTAGCCGTAGGGGAACCTGCGGCTGGATCACCTCCTTAATCGAAGACATCAGCCTGCTGATGAGCACCCACACGAATTGCTTGATTCCTTGAAGAAGACGATGTGACGCGACCCTGTGATAGGTCTGTAGCTCAGTTGGTTAGAGCGCACCCCTGATAAGGGTGAGGTCGGCAGTTCAAATCTGCCCAGACCTACCAATTTGTTGTGGTGCAGCCTGTATACGGGGCCATAGCTCAGCTGGGAGAGCGCCTGCTTTGCACGCAGGAGGTCAGCGGTTCGATCCCGCTTGGCTCCACCATGTTGCCGTTACCTGCAGAACTTAGAAATGAGCATTCGTGAATGAATGTTGATTTCTGACTTTTGTCAGATCGTTCTTTAAAAATTCGGATATGTGATAGAAAGACTGATGACGCACTTTCACTGGTGTGGCATCAGGCTAAGGTAAAATTTGTGAGTTCCGCTCGAAAGAGCGACATGCGAATTTTCGGCGAATGTCGTCTTCACAGTATAACCAGATTGCTTGGGGTTATATGGTCAAGTGAAGAAGCGCATACGGTGGATGCCTTGGCAGTCAGAGGCGATGAAAGACGTGGTAGCCTGCGATAAGCTTCGGGGAGTCGGCAAACAGACTGTGATCCGGAGATCTCTGAATGGGGGAACCCACCTAGGATAACCTAGGTATCTTGTACTGAATCCATAGGTGCAAGAGGCGAACCAGGGGAACTGAAACATCTAAGTACCCTGAGGAATAGAAATCAACCGAGATTCCCTTAGTAGTGGCGAGCGAACGGGGACCAGCCCTTAAGCTGGCTTGAGATTAGTGGAACGCTCTGGAAAGTGCGGCCATAGTGGGTGATAGCCCCGTACACGAAAATCTCTTGTCAGTGAAATCGAGTAGGACGGAGCACGAGAAACTTTGTCTGAACATGGGGGGACCATCCTCCAAGGCTAAATACTACTGACTGACCGATAGTGAACCAGTACCGTGAGGGAAAGGCGAAAAGAACCCCGGAGAGGGGAGTGAAATAGAACCTGAAACCGTATGCGTACAAGCAGTGGGAGCCTACTTTGTTAGGTGACTGCGTACCTTTTGTATAATGGGTCAGCGACTTATATTCAGTGGCGAGCTTAACCGAATAGGGGAGGCGTAGCGAAAGCGAGTCTTAATAGGGCGTTTAGTCGCTGGGTATAGACCCGAAACCGGGCGATCTATCCATGGGCAGGTTGAAGGTTAGGTAACACTGACTGGAGGACCGAACCGACTACCGTTGAAAAGTTAGCGGATGACCTGTGGATCGGAGTGAAAGGCTAATCAAGCTCGGAGATAGCTGGTTCTCCTCGAAAGCTATTTAGGTAGCGCCTCATGTATCACTGCTGGGGGTAGAGCACTGTTTCGGCTAGGGGGTCATCCCGACTTACCAAACCGATGCAAACTCCGAATACCAGCAAGTGCCGAGCATGGGAGACACACGGCGGGTGCTAACGTCCGTCGTGAAAAGGGAAACAACCCAGACCGTCAGCTAAGGTCCCAAAGTCATGGTTAAGTGGGAAACGATGTGGGAAGGCTTAGACAGCTAGGAGGTTGGCTTAGAAGCAGCCATCCTTTAAAGAAAGCGTAATAGCTCACTAGTCGAGTCGGCCTGCGCGGAAGATGTAACGGGGCTCAAACCATGCACCGAAGCTACGGGTGTCACTTAGGTGACGCGGTAGAGGAGCGTTCTGTAAGCCTGTGAAGGTGAGTTGAGAAGCTTGCTGGAGGTATCAGAAGTGCGAATGCTGACATGAGTAACGACAATGGGTGTGAAAAACATCCACGCCGAAAGACCAAGGTTTCCTGCGCAACGTTAATCGACGCAGGGTTAGTCGGTCCCTAAGGCGAGGCTGAAAAGCGTAGTCGATGGAAAACAGGTTAATATTCCTGTACTTCCGGTTATTGCGATGGAGGGACGGAGAAGGCTAGGCCAGCTTGGCGTTGGTTGTCCAAGTTTAAGGTGGTAGGCCGAGATCTTAGGCAAATCCGGGATCTCAAGGCCGAGAGCTGATGACGAGTGCTCTTTAGAGCGCGAAGTGGTTGATGCCATGCTTCCAAGAAAAGCTCCTAAGCTTCAGATAACCGGGAACCGTACCCCAAACCGACACAGGTGGTCGGGTAGAGAATACCAAGGCGCTTGAGAGAACTCGGGTGAAGGAACTAGGCAAAATGGCACCGTAACTTCGGGAGAAGGTGCGCCGGCGAGGGTGAAGGACTTGCTCCGTAAGCCCATGTCGGTCGAAGATACCAGGCCGCTGCGACTGTTTATTAAAAACACAGCACTCTGCAAACACGAAAGTGGACGTATAGGGTGTGACGCCTGCCCGGTGCCGGAAGGTTAATTGATGGGGTTAGCGCAAGCGAAGCTCTTGATCGAAGCCCCGGTAAACGGCGGCCGTAACTATAACGGTCCTAAGGTAGCGAAATTCCTTGTCGGGTAAGTTCCGACCTGCACGAATGGCGTAACGATGGCGGCGCTGTCTCCACCCGAGACTCAGTGAAATTGAAATCGCTGTGAAGATGCAGTGTATCCGCGGCTAGACGGAAAGACCCCGTGAACCTTTACTATAGCTTTGCACTGGACTTTGAGCTTGCTTGTGTAGGATAGGTGGGAGGCTTTGAAGTGGGGACGCCAGTTCCCATGGAGCCATCCTTGAAATACCACCCTGGCAACCTTGAGGTTCTAACTCAGGTCCGTGATCCGGATCGAGGACAGTGTATGGTGGGTAGTTTGACTGGGGCGGTCTCCTCCCAAAGAGTAACGGAGGAGTACGAAGGTGCGCTCAGACCGGTCGGAAATCGGTCGCAGAGTATAAAGGCAAAAGCGCGCTTGACTGCGAGACCCACACGTCGAGCAGGTACGAAAGTAGGTCTTAGTGATCCGGTGGTTCTGTATGGAAGGGCCATCGCTCAACGGATAAAAGGTACTCCGGGGATAACAGGCTGATACCGCCCAAGAGTTCATATCGACGGCGGTGTTTGGCACCTCGATGTCGGCTCATCACATCCTGGGGCTGAAGCCGGTCCCAAGGGTATGGCTGTTCGCCATTTAAAGTGGTACGCGAGCTGGGTTTAGAACGTCGTGAGACAGTTCGGTCCCTATCTGCCGTGGACGTTTGAGATTTGAGAGGGGCTGCTCCTAGTACGAGAGGACCGGAGTGGACGAACCTCTGGTGTTCCGGTTGTCACGCCAGTGGCACTGCCGGGTAGCTATGTTCGGAAGAGATAACCGCTGAAAGCATCTAAGCGGGAAACTCGCCTCAAGATGAGATCTCACTGGGGTCTTGAACCCCCTGAAGGGCCGTCGAAGACTACGACGTTGATAGGTCGGGTGTGTAAGCGCTGTGAGGCGTTGAGCTAACCGATACTAATTGCCCGTGAGGCTTGACCATATAACACCCAAGCAATTTGCGTGCAGCGGATTGCGGTGGTGAAGACGCAAGGCCGAAAGTTCGCAACCACAAAGATCACGTATCCGAATTGGCTGGAGTGTCCATCTGGATGTTCTGGCAACAGAATTTCTTGACGACCATAGAGCATTGGCACCACCTGATCCCATCCCGAACTCAGCAGTGAAACGATGCATCGCCGATGGTAGTGTGGGGTTTCCCCATGTGAGAGTAGGTCATCGTCAAGATTCATTTCGCAAAACCCCTATCTGCGCGAGCAGGTAGGGGTTTTGTCTTTCTGGCGCTGGGCTGGGGATTGGCGGTGGCCCCATCGCTGGCAAGCCAGCTCCCACAGGTACAGCGCAGACCTGCAAGCCAGCGCCATCCCTGTGGGAGCCGGCTTGCCGGCGATGGGGCGCGAAGCGGCCCCAAAGGCCAGCTCAGCCGCCACCCCTCCAACTTTGCCTATGCAAGCCTTTCGTTCAACCCGCCAGGTGTCCCTTTCTTCGAGCCAGAACACTAGAATAGGGCCCACGTATCCATTCAGACCTTCGATATGCCCAATCCTGTCGATCCCGAAGCGCTGCCCCAATTACCGCTGGACGAACTCGTGGCCTGTCACGAATGCGACCTGCTGATGCGCAAGCCAGTGCTGCAGAATGACGAAAAGGCCCATTGCCCCCGCTGCGGCTACGAGCTCTACGCCCACCGCCATAACGTGGTCAATCGCAGCCTGGCGCTGGTGTTGACGGCCCTGCTGCTCTATGTGCCTGCCAACTTCCTGCCCATCATGCAGTTGCACCTGCTCGGCCAGACCTCCGACGACACCGTCTGGAGTGGCGTCGTCGGCCTGTACAACTCGCAGATGCGCGGCGTCGCCGTGGTGGTGTTCCTGTGCAGCATGGCCATCCCCTTGCTCAAGCTGCTGTGCCAACTGGTCGTGTTGCTGAGCATTCGCCTGAACATCGGACGCAGCCATGGCCTGCTGTTCTACCGCATCTATCACCACCTGCGTGACTGGGGCATGCTCGAGGTGTACTTCATGGGCGTCCTGGTGGCCATCGTCAAGTTGGTCGACCTGGCGGAGCTGACCATAGGCCTTGGCCTTTTCTGTTTCATCAGCCTGCTGCTGGTCCAGGTATGGCTGGAAGTGGTGATGTCGCCACACCAGATCTGGATCGCCCTGTCAGGGGAGGATATCCATGCGGGCGATTGATGCAGGCATCCTGGTCTGCAATGAATGCCATGAGCTGAACCGGCAGGTGCCTGGCGGCGACTCTCAGACCTGCACCCGCTGCGGCGCCGTGGTCCATGCGCGCCGCCCCAACAGCATCGTGCGCACCTGGGCCCTGCTCATCACGGCCTCGATCCTCTACATCCCCGCCAACGTGCTGCCGATCATGACGGTGAGCGCCTTGGGCCAGGGCAGCCCGGACACCATCATGTCCGGCGTCATCACCTTGCTCAAGCACGGCATGTTGCCGATCGCCGCGGTGGTGTTCATCGCCAGCATCCTGGTGCCGACCTTCAAGCTGGTCGGCATCGGCCTGCTGCTCTACTCGGTGCAGCGTCACCAGCCCTTGTCGGCGCGGCAGAGGATCCTGATGTACCGCTTCATCGAATTCATCGGACGCTGGTCCATGCTGGATATTTTCGTCATCGCCATCCTCGTGGCGGTGGTGAATTTTGGCCGCATCGCCAGTGTCGAAGCCAACCTGGGCGCCGTCGCCTTCGCCTCCGTGGTGATCTTGACGATGCTCGCAGCCTTAACTTTCGATCCCCGACTGATCTGGGACAATACGGAGTCGGATGACGACCATGAGTGACATGCCTACGGCTAAAACCCGCCCAGCTTCGAATTGGTCGGCCATCTGGATCCTGCCGCTGATCGCTTTGGTGATCGGTGGCTGGCTGGCCTGGCAGGCCTACCGTGACGCCGGTGTGGAGATCCAGGTCCGCTTCCTCACCGGCGAGGGCATCGTCGCCAACAAGACCGAAGTCATCTACAAGGGCATGTCGGTCGGCAAGGTGAAGAGCCTGGTGCTCGATGTCGAAGGCGACGGCACCGGGGTTATCGCCACCGTCGAGATGAACAAGGCTGCGGAGCCGCACCTGACCACCGGGACGCGCTTCTGGCTGGTCAAGCCGAGCGTCAGCCTGGCTGGCATCTCCGGCCTGGAAACCCTGGTATCGGGTAACTACATCGCCGTGAGCCCAGGCGAAGGCGAGAAGACCAAGCAGTTCACCGCCTTGTCGGAGGCGCCGCCGTTGTCCGACAGCGAGCCGGGCCTGCACCTGACCCTCAAGGCTGATCGCCTCGGTTCGCTCAACCGCGACAGCCCTGTGTTCTACAAGCAAATCCAAGTCGGTCGGGTGAAGAGCTACCGCCTCTCCGAGGACCAGGACACAGTAGAGGTCAAGGTCTTCATCGAGCCGGCCTACGCCAACCTGGTGCGCAAGCACACGCGGTTCTGGAACGCCAGCGGCATCAGTATCGACGCCGACCTGTCTGGTGTGAAGCTGCGCAGCGAATCCCTTGCCAGCATCGTCGCCGGCGGCATCGCCTTCGCCACGCCCGAGCACCGCAAGGACAGCCCGCCCACCGACCCGAGCCTACCGTTCCGCCTGTACGAGGATTTCGACGCCGCCCAGGCGGGGATCCGCGTCAAGGTCAAGCTGAGCGACTACGAGGGCCTGCAGGCCGGTCGTACGCCGGTCATGTACAAGGGGATCCAGGTCGGTTCGCTGAAGACCCTGAAGATCGAGGAAGACCTGTCCAGCGCCTCGGCCGAGCTGACCTTGGATCCGCTGGCCGAAGACTACCTGGTCGATGGCACCCAGTTCTGGGTGGTCAAGCCCTCCATCTCCCTGGCCGGCATCACCGGCCTGGAAGCCTTGGTGAAGGGCAACTACATCGCCATTCGTCCGGGCGAGAAGGGGGCCAGGCCGCAGCGTGAGTTCGAGGCGCGGGCAAAGGCGCCGCCGCTGGACCTCAAGGCCCCGGGTCTGCACATGGTGCTGTTCGCCGACACCCTCGGCTCCCTCGAAGTCGGCAGCCCGGTGACCTATCGCCAGGTCAAGGTCGGCAGTGTGCAGAGCTACCAGTTCGCCCGCGACAGCAAGCGCATTCTGATCGGGGTGCACATCGAGAAGGAGTATGCGAACCTGGTCAACGGCTCCACACGCTTCTGGAACGCCAGCGGCATCACCCTCTCCGGCGGGTTGTCGGGGATCAAGATCAAGAGCGAGTCGCTGCAGACCCTCATGGCCGGTGGCATCGCCTTCGACACGCCCAGGGCCGACGTGCCCCTGAAGCGGCGCATTCCACGCTTTCGCCTGCACGAGAGCCAGGAGGCCGCCGATCGCGCCGGTACCCTCATCACCATCCGTGTCGATCGCGCCGATGGCCTGAAGCCGGGCACCCCGATTCGCTTCCGCGGCCTGGACGTGGGCAGCATCGAGAGCGTCGACCTGACCGCGGACCTGCAGGCAGTCCTGCTCAGGGCACGCATCACCGCCGCGCAGGAGCGCATCGCCCGGGCCGGTACGCGCTTCTGGGTGGTCAAGCCGGCCTTCGGCCTGGTGCGTACCGAGAACCTCGATACCTTGGTGGGTGGCCAGTACCTGGAAGTCCAGCCGGCAGTGCAGGACAGGGGGCCGCAGCGTGATTTCATCGCTCTGCCCGAGGCCCCGGAAGCGGTCGCGCAGCAAGCCGGCCTGCCGCTGACGCTCAGCGCACCGCGCCGTGGCTCGATCAAGCCGGGCGTACCGGTGACCTATCGCGAGGTCACGGTGGGCAAGGTCACCGGCTTCGAGCTGGGGCAGACCGCCGACCGGGTGCTGATCCACATCCTCATCGAGCCTCGCTATGCGGCGTTGGTCCGGGGTGGCAGCCGGTTCTGGAACAGCAGCGGCTTCGGCTTCGACTGGGGGTTGTTCAAGGGCGCCACGGTGCGCACCGAGTCCCTGGAGACCTTGATCGACGGCGGCATTGCTTTCGCAACGCCCGATGGCGAGAAGATGGGTAACCCGGCACGCCCGCAGCAGACCTTTGCCTTGTTCGACAAGCCGGAGGATGAGTGGCTGCAGTGGGCACCGAAGATCCAGATCGCGAAGTGAGGCCTAAGGTCGGGCTTCGGTGCTGGCCGGTGGTCAGGTAGGGTTGTAAGCCTGGGGCTGCTTTGCAGCCCATCGCCGGCAAGCCGGCTCCCACAGGGTGCGAGTCGACCGAGAATGACGCGGTTTACAGGGGCCCTATGTGCGCGGGCTTGCCGGAGAACAGGCCAGCTTAGGCACCCGTTATCGATGGCAATGAACACAAATCACAGGCAACAAAAAACCGACCCTAGGGTCGGTTTTTCGACAAGCGTGTCGCTTAGGCAGCTGCAGCTTCTTTCAGCGCCTTGATGTGGCCATTCAGACGGCCTTTGTGGCGAGCAGCCTTGTTCTTGTGGATGATGCCCTTGTCGGCCATACGGTCGATTACAGGCACAGCCAGAATGTAGGCGGCTTGCGCTTTTTCGGCGTCTTTTGCGTCGATGGCCTTGACTACATTCTTGATGTAGGTACGGACCATGGAACGCAGGCTGGCGTTGTGGCTGCGACGCTTCTCAGCCTGTTTTGCACGTTTCTTGGCGGAAGGTGTGTTGGCCACCGTCGAGCTCCTCGAAAGACTTTAGGTAAATAGCAAACAAAATAGGCCGCGAATCATGCCGATCAGTCGAGCGGATGTCAAGGCCACTTGCAGGGTTCCGCCGAGTGGAGCGCAAGCGCGAAGGAATGATTCCTTTCTGCGCAGCGACCTGTAAACTCGGGAGTTTTGGCTTGCCCTGCATAGACGCGCAAGTATCGCATATTCGCGCGCCTTCTGGCAGCGCTCTCCGTCCCAGGCGTGAAACTTTTCGATGAACCTGCTCAAATCCCTGGCCGCGGTCAGCTCCATCACCATGATTTCCCGGGTGCTGGGGTTCGTCCGCGATACCATCCTGGCGCGGGTGTTCGGTGCCGGCATCGCCACCGACGCCTTCTTCATCGCCTTCAAACTGCCCAACCTGCTGCGCCGGATCTTCGCCGAGGGCGCCTTTTCCCAGGCCTTCGTGCCGATCCTGGCCGAATACAAGACCCAGCAGGGCGAGGAGGCGACCCGAACCTTCATCGCCTATGTCAGCGGCTTGCTGACCCTGTCCCTGGCCTTGGTCACCGCCCTGGGTATCCTCGCCGCGCCCTGGGTGGTCTGGGTCACCGCGCCCGGTTTCGTCGACAGCGCCGAGAAATACGAGCTGACCACCGCGCTGCTGCGGGTGACCTTTCCTTATATATTGCTGATCTCGCTGTCCTCGCTGGTCGGGGCGATCCTCAATACCTGGAACCGCTTCTCGGTTCCGGCGTTCACGCCGACCCTGCTGAACGTGGCGATGATCGCCTTCGCCGTGCTGCTGACCCCGTACTTCGACCCGCCGATCATGGCCCTGGCCTGGGGCGTGCTGGCCGGCGGCCTGGCGCAACTGCTGTACCAACTGCCCGCGTTGAAGAAGATCGGCATGCTCGTGCTGCCGCGCCTGAACCTGCGCGACACCGGCGTCTGGCGGGTACTCAAGCAGATGCTGCCGGCGATCCTCGGGGTATCCGTCAGCCAGATCTCGCTGATCATCAACACCGTCTTCGCCTCGTTCCTGGTAGCCGGGTCGGTCTCCTGGATGTACTACGCCGATCGCCTGATGGAGCTGCCTTCGGGGGTGCTGGGCGTGGCCCTGGGCACGATACTGCTGCCGACCCTGGCCAAGACCTACGCCAACCGTGACCGCCAGGAGTACTCGCGGATCCTCGACTGGGGCCTGCGCCTGTGCTTCCTGCTGGTGCTGCCCTGCACCCTGGCCCTGGCGATCCTCGCCGAGCCGCTGACCGTGGCGCTGTTCCAGTACGGCAAGTTCACCGCCTTCGACGCCGCCATGACCCAGCGGGCGCTGATCGCCTATTCCGTCGGCCTGTTGGCGATCATCCTGGTCAAGGTGCTGGCCCCCGGCTTCTATGCGCAGCAGAATATCCGCACGCCGGTGAAGATCGCGATCTTCACCTTGGTCTGCACCCAGCTGTTCAACCTGGCCTTGATCGGCCCGCTCAAGCATGCCGGCCTTGCCCTGGCGATCAGCCTCGGCGCCTGCCTCAACGCAGGCCTGTTGTACTGGAAACTGCGCAGCCAGCAGTTGTTCCAGCCACAGCCGGGCTGGCCCCTGTTCCTGGCCAAGCTGGTCCTGGCGGTGTTGCTGATGTCTGCGGTGCTGCTGGTGGGGATGCACTACATGCCCGCCTGGGCGCAGGGCAACATGCCCGAGCGCTTCCTGCGCCTGGGTGGGTTGATCCTGGCAGGCGTGCTGACCTATTTCGGCTGCCTGCTCCTGTGCGGTTTCCGCCCGCGGCACTTCGCCCGCAAGGCCTTGCACTGAGGCGAGGAGCGGGCCAGGCGTCGGTTTTTCGCATTCCACGCCCCACTGTGGCGCTGCTGCCTGTCACCGGCGCCCGGGTGTGGTTATAATCGGCCACTTTATGAGCAAGAAGCGCGTTATGCAGCTGGTTCGAGGACTTCACAACCTGCGCCCCGAGCACCGGGGCTGTGTCGCCACCATTGGCAACTTCGACGGGGTTCACCGGGGCCACCAGGCGATCCTGGGGCGCCTGCGCGAACGTGGGCAGGAACTTGGCCTGCCGACCTGCGTGGTGATCTTCGAGCCGCAGCCGCGCGAGTACTTCGCCCCCGATACCGCCCCCGCCCGCCTGGCCCGCCTGCGCGACAAGATCGAGCTGCTCGCCGCCGAGGGCATCGACCGGGTGCTGTGCCTGGCCTTCAACCAGCGCCTGAGCAAGCTCGGCGCCGATGAATTCGTCGAGACCATCCTGGTCGACGGCTTGGGCGTGCGTCACCTGGAGGTCGGCGACGATTTCCGCTTCGGCTGCGACCGCTCTGGCGACTTCGCCTTCCTGGTCGAGGCCGGGCGCCAGCATGGCTTCACCGTCGAGGCCGCCAATACCGTCGAGCGGGACGGCCTGCGGGTCAGCAGCACCGAAGTGCGCAATGCCCTGGCCAACGCCGACTTCGTGCTGGCCGAGCACCTGCTGGGCCGCCCCTATTGCATCAGCGGCCGGGTGCTGCACGGCCAGAAGCTGGCCCGCCAGCTCGGCACGCCGACCGCCAATATCCAGCTCAAGCGCCGCCGCGTGCCGCTGAGCGGGGTCTACCTGACCAGCGCCGAGATCGATGGCCAGGTCTGGCCAGGTGTCGCCAACATCGGGGTACGGCCCACCGTCGCCGGTGACGGGCGCCCCCATCTGGAGATTCACCTCCTGGATTTCGCCGGCGACCTGTATGGCCGGCGCCTGACGGTGGAGTTCCACCACAAGCTGCGCGAGGAGCAGCGATTCGCCTCCCTGGAGGCGCTGAAGTCGGCGATCGACGCGGACATCGCCGCCGCACGTGCCCACTGGCACGCTCAACCGCTAACGAAGAGCCTGAAATGACCGACTACAAAGCCACGCTAAACCTTCCGGACACCGCCTTCCCGATGAAGGCCGGCCTGCCTCAGCGCGAACCGCAGATCCTGCAGCGCTGGGACAGCATTGGCCTGTACCAGAAGCTGCGCGAGATTGGCAAGGACCGTCCGAAGTTCGTCCTGCACGACGGCCCGCCCTATGCCAACGGCAAGATCCACATCGGTCATGCGCTGAACAAGATCCTCAAGGACATGATCGTCCGCTCCAAGACCTTGTCGGGCTTCGACGCGCCCTACGTGCCGGGTTGGGACTGCCACGGCCTGCCGATCGAGCACAAGGTCGAGGTCACCCACGGCAAGCACCTGTCCCCGGACCAGACCCGCGAGCTGTGCCGCGCCTACGCCGCCGAGCAGATCGAAGGGCAGAAGACCGAGTTCATCCGCCTGGGCGTGCTGGGTGACTGGGACAACCCCTACAAGACCATGAACTTCGCCAACGAGGCCGGCGAGATCCGCGCCCTGGCCGAGATGGTCAAGCAAGGCTTCGTGTTCAAGGGCCTCAAGCCCGTGAACTGGTGCTTCGACTGCGGCTCGGCCCTGGCCGAGGCCGAGGTCGAGTACGCCGACAAGAAATCCCAGACCATCGACGTGGCCTTCGAGGTCGTCGATGCCGACAAGCTGGCCGCTGCCTTCGGCCTGGCGAGCCTGGCCAAGCCGGCCGCCATCGTGATCTGGACCACCACCCCCTGGACCATCCCGGCCAACCAGGCGCTGAACATCCATCCGGAGTTCAACTACGCCCTGGTCGATACCGGCGAGCGCCTGCTGGTGCTGGCCGAGGAACTGGTCGAGTCGTGCCTCGGGCGCTATGGCCTGGAAGGTTCGGTGATCGCCACCGCGCCGGGCTCGGCGCTGGAGCTGATCAACTTCCGCCACCCGTTCTACGACCGCCTGTCGCCGATCTACCTGGCCGACTACGTCGAGCTGGGCGCCGGTACCGGCGTGGTGCACTCGTCGCCAGCCTACGGCGAGGATGACTTCGTCACCTGCAAGCGCTACGGCATGCTCAACGACGACATCCTCACCCCGGTGCAGAGCAACGGCGTGTACGTGCCCTCGCTGGAATTCTTCGGCGGCCAGTTCATCTGGAAGGCCAACCCGGCCATCGTCGAGAAGCTGCGCGAAGTCGGCGCGCTGATGCACACCGAGACCATCAGCCACAGCTACATGCATTGCTGGCGCCACAAGACCCCACTGATCTACCGTGCCACCGCCCAGTGGTTCGTCGGCATGGACCGCCAGCCCAACAGCGGCGATACCCTGCGCGAGCGCGCCCTCAAGGCCATCGAAGAAACCAAGTTCGTGCCGTCCTGGGGCCAGGCGCGTCTGCACGCGATGATCGCCAACCGTCCCGACTGGTGCATCTCGCGTCAGCGCAACTGGGGCGTGCCGATCCCGTTCTTCCTCGACAAGCAGACCGGCGAGCTGCACCCACGCACCGTCGAGCTGATGGAGGAAGTGGCCAAGCGCGTCGAGCAGGAAGGCATCGAGGCCTGGTTCAAGCTGGACGCCGCCGAGCTGCTCGGTGATGAAGCCGCCCAGTACGACAAGATCACCGATACCCTGGACGTCTGGTTCGACTCCGGCACCACCCACTGGCATGTGCTGCGCGGCTCCCATGACATCGGCCACGCCACCGGACCGCGCGCCGATCTGTACCTGGAAGGTTCCGACCAGCACCGTGGCTGGTTCCATTCCTCGCTGTTGACCGGCTGCGCCATCGACAACCACGCGCCGTACCGCGAACTGCTGACCCACGGCTTCACCGTGGACGAGAGCGGCCGCAAGATGTCCAAGTCGCTGGGCAACACCATCGAGCCGCAGAAGGTCAACGACACCCTGGGTGCCGACATCCTGCGCCTGTGGGTCGCCGCCACCGACTATTCCGGCGAGATGGCCGTGTCCGAGCAGATCCTGCAGCGCAGTGCCGACGCCTACCGCCGTATCCGCAACACCGCACGCTTCCTGCTCTCCAACCTGACCGGCTTCGACCCGGCCCGTGACCTGCTGCCGGCCGAAGAGATGCTGGCGCTGGACCGTTGGGCGGTCGACCGTACCCTGCTGCTGCAGCGCGAGCTGCAAGAGCACTACGGCGAGTACCGCTTCTGGAACGTCTATTCCAAGGTGCACAACTTCTGCGTCCAGGAGCTGGGCGGCTTCTACCTCGACATCATCAAGGACCGTCAGTACACCACTGGTGCCAACAGCGTCGCCCGCCGCTCCTGCCAGACCGCGCTGTACCACATCAGCGAGGCCCTGGTGCGCTGGATCGCGCCGATCCTGGCGTTCACCGCCGACGAGATCTGGCAGTACCTGCCAGGCGAGCGCAACGAGTCGGTCATGCTCAACACCTGGTATGAAGGCCTGGCCGAGCTGCCCGAAGGCTTCGAGCTGAATCGCGCCTACTGGGATCGCGTCATGGCGGTCAAGGCGGCGGTCAACAAGGAGCTGGAGAACCAGCGCGCGGCCAAGGCCATCGGCGGCAACCTGCAGGCCGAGGTGACCCTGTTCGCCGAGCAAGGGCTCAGCGCCGACCTGGCCAAGCTGGGCGACGAGCTGCGCTTCGTGCTGATCACCTCCGCCGCCAGCGTGGTGCCGTTCGTCCAGGCGCCGGCCGATGCCGTGACAACCGAGGTCGAAGGCCTCAAGCTGAAAGTCGTCAAGTCCGGCCATGCCAAGTGCGGCCGCTGCTGGCACTTCCGCGCCGACGTCGGCAGCCATCCGGAGTACCCGGAGATCTGTGGCCGTTGCGTAGACAACATCAGCGGTTCCGGCGAGGTGCGTCACTATGCCTAACCCTGCTGCGGGGCGCTTCGGGCGCCTTGCCTGGCTCTGGCTGAGCCTGGTGGTCCTGGTCCTCGACCAGGCCACCAAGGTCTATTTCGAGGGTGCCCTGAGCCTGTACCAGCAGATCGTGGTCATCCCCGACTACTTCAGCTGGACCCTGGCCTACAACACCGGCGCCGCCTTCAGCTTCCTCGCCGACAGCTCCGGCTGGCAGCGCTGGCTGTTCGCCCTGATCGCCCTGGTGGTCAGCGCGGTGCTGGTGGTCTGGCTCAAGCGCCTGGGGCGCAACGAGACCTGGCTGGCCATCGCCCTGGCCCTGGTGCTGGGGGGCGCGCTGGGCAACCTGTACGACCGCATCGTGCTGGGGCACGTGGTCGACTTCATCCTGGTGCACTGGCAGAACCGCTGGTATTTCCCGGCCTTCAACCTGGCCGACAGTGCCATTACCGTTGGCGCGGTGATGTTGGCGCTGGATATGTTCAAGAGCAAGAAGTCCGGAGAACCTGTCCATGACTGAGACCCGTATCGGCCAGAACACCGAAGTCACCCTGCACTTCGCGTTGCACCTGGAAAACGGCGACACCGTCGACAGCACCTTCGACAAGGCACCGGCCTGCTTCAAGGTCGGTGATGGTAACCTGCTGCCCGGCTTCGAAGCCGCCCTGTTCGGCTTCAAGGCCGGTGACAAGCGCACCCTGACCATCGCTCCGGAGAACGCCTTCGGCCAGCCGAACCCGCAGAACGTGCAGGTGATGCCGCGCTCGCAGTTCACCGACATGGCGCTTTCCGAAGGCCTGCTGGTGATCTTCAACGATGCCGCCAACGCCGAGTTGCCGGGCGTGGTCAAGGCTTTCGACGACAACCAGGTGACCATCGACTTCAATCACCCACTGGCTGGCAAGACCCTGAACTTCGAGGTAGAGATCCTCGAGGTGAAGGCGCTGTAAGCCTGGAGCCGAGCATGCAAATCAAACTCGCCAACCCTCGCGGCTTCTGCGCGGGGGTCGACCGGGCGATCGAGATCGTCAACCGGGCCCTGGAAGTCTTCGGCCCGCCGATCTACGTGCGCCACGAAGTGGTGCACAACAAGTTCGTGGTCGAAGACCTGCGCAATCGCGGTGCTATTTTCGTCGAAGAACTCGACCAGGTGCCGGACGATGTCATCGTCATCTTCAGCGCCCACGGTGTTTCCCAGGCCGTGCGCCAGGAAGCGGCCGGCCGCGGCCTCAAGGTGTTCGATGCCACCTGCCCGCTGGTCACCAAGGTGCACATCGAGGTGGCCAAGTACAGCCGCGACGGCCGGGAATGCATCCTCATCGGCCATGCCGGGCATCCGGAGGTCGAGGGCACCATGGGCCAGTACGACGCCAGCAATGGCGGCTCGATCTACCTGGTCGAGGACGAGCAGGATGTCGCCAACCTGCAGGTGCGCGACCCGGATCACCTGGCCTTCGTCACCCAGACCACCCTGTCGATGGACGACACCAGCCGGGTCATCGATGCCCTGCGCGCGCGCTTTCCGAACATCGGCGGGCCACGCAAGGACGATATCTGCTATGCCACCCAGAACCGCCAGGATGCGGTCAAGCAACTGGCCGGCGAGTGCGATGTGGTCCTGGTGGTCGGCAGCCCCAACAGCTCCAACTCCAACCGCCTGCGCGAACTGGCCGAGCGCATGGGTACCCCGGCCTACCTGATCGACGGTGCCGAGGACTTGCAGCAAGGCTGGTTCGAGGGCGTCGCGCGTATCGGCATCACCGCTGGCGCCTCGGCCCCCGAGGTGCTGGTGCGTGGCGTGATCGACCAGCTCAGGGCCTGGGGCGCCAGCGGCGCCGAAGAGCTCGATGGCCGCGAGGAGAACATCACCTTCTCCATGCCCAAGGAGCTGCGGGTTCGCTCGCTGATCTGATCAGCGGCCTGCGCACAGTGGCGGATCAGCCGTCCCGGTGCGCAGGCTGATCCTGCCGCTGGGGGCGAGCACCACCTGCAAATGACTCGCTTGCGTGGTGCCCTGGCAGATCTCGAAGGTGCCCCCCAGAAACGCGCCGTTGCCACGCAGCGGAACCCCCAAGCCACTGAATTTCACTTCATTGCCCAGGTTACCGACGACCTTGAGCCTGCGGCCCAGGCGTCGCTCGTGCAGCAATTGCCCATCGTGCGCCAGCAGCGTACGCCAGCCGATCCCCCAGTCGTTTTGCAGTGCCCGAACCAGCACCGTTTGCTGTCGCAGCAAGGCATGGCCGCGTGCATTGCGCAGTGCATGTGCCAGCTCGCGGGCCGCAGCGGCCTGGTGCAGGCCTTCGCTGAGATGGTTGTAGGCCGGTATGCCCACCTGTGTCAGCAGGCTGACCAGCGCCAGCGCGCACAGGGTTTGTATCAGTGTTACTCCCTGTTGCTTCACCGTGCATTCCTCCCTGGAAGTGCTTCGCTGTAGCTTCGAGGCCGATGGGCAGAAGGTCCAGTCGGCCGGGTAGGAGAGGGCGGCAGGGAAAATTCGCAGGAGGCGCAGGATGCGGACAAAGGAATGCGGCATGACGTTGCTGGAGGTGTTGCTGGCGATGGGAGTACTGGCGCTCGGGCTGTTCGCCACCGCCGCCTTGCAAGTGCGTGCCTTGCAGGTGCTCGACAACACGCGGCGCGATAGCCAGGCGATCCACCTGGCGCAGGGGCTGCTCGAGCGGGCGAGGGCGGCGGGCCGGTTGGAGGCGGGCGAGCAGGCCGGCTGGCAGGCACGAATCCGGCAGGTGCTCGGTGGGGCAGCCGAGGGGCGGGTGCGGCGTAGCGGGGCGAACGTCGTGCTGGAAATCCATTGGCTGGAGGCCCGGGAGGGGACGCAACAGTCCGTCAGCCTGCAGGGCAGGGTACTGCCATGAGCAGGGCCCAGGCCGGTTTTGGCCTGCTGGAAGCATTGTTGGCGTTGGCGCTGGGCCTGATGCTGCTGGCGGCAGCGAGCCAGGTGTTCGTCGCCGCCTACCAGGCCTGGCGCCTGCAAGGCGCGGCGGCACGCCTGCAGGACGATGCCCGGCTGGCGCTGCACAGAATGGCCCAGGACATCCGCATGACAGGCATGTCCGGGTGCCTGCGCCAACAGGCGATCACGTTCGATACGGCCGCTGCCGCCCAGGCGTTTGCCCAACCGCTACGGATCACCCTGGCCGGCGATGGGCGCCTGGACAGCCTGAGCCTGGTGCTGGAGCAACTGCCGGGCAGCGCCAGGCAGCCAGCCTGGACCTTGCTGACCGATTGCCGCAGTTGGGCGCAGGTCAAGGAAGGGCGCCACCCCGGCAACGAGCGGACATTGGCATTCCCCATCGCCCGGATCACCTATCAACTGCGTGCGGGCAACTTGAGACGGATGAGCGGCAGTCAGGCCGAGGCGTTGATCGACCACGTTCGCGACCTGCGTGCGACCTTGGTGCCGACGGCGGAGGGCGGGCGCGTGGACCTGCAACTGACGCTGTTCGAGCCGCAACAGCGGATCGAGTTGCAGCACGAGCTGAGCGTGGCCCTGCGCAACCGGTTGCCCGAACCATGAGGCGCCAGCGCGGCATGGTCCTGCTGGTGGGGCTTCTGCTCAGCCTGTTGCTGGGGCTGCTCAGTGCTTCGGCCCTGCACGATGCCCTGATCCAGGCGCGCCTGGGCGGCCTGCTGCTGGCGAACGCACGAGCCCTGGAGCAGGCCGAAGCAGCCTTGCTCGAGGGGGCGGCCCGGTTGCTGCTGGCGCCTCCGGCACCTTGCCAGGCCTGCCTGCCGCCTCCTGACGCCCATGATGTGCAGGGCGGGGACCTGTCATGGCAGCGTACGGAAAACGGATTCTTCCTGTTACAGAACCTGGGCGAAAGCGCCCTGGCGGCACAGGTCCCTGAAGGTGTGCAGGTGACCCTCTACAGGGTCACCGCCGTCAGCCGCGAGCGCCAGGCGCGGCATGTGCTGGAGGCTGTGTACGCCCTGCAGGCCGACCAGGCTGTAGCGCCACGGCGGCTTCTGTGGCGCCAGCGATTGAGAGGACAATGACATGCAGCAAGGCCTGAGCCTGATCGAATTGTTGATTGTCGTGGCCGTGACCGGCATTCTGGCAGCCATTGCCTACCCCAGTTACCACGACCCGTTGAGACGTGCCGCGCGAAGCGAAGTGGTCGGCCTGCTGCACGATGCCGCCCTGCGCCTGGAGCGCCACCATGCACGTACCGGCCAGTATGCCGACAGTGACCAGCAGCAGACGCCATTGCCCGCCGGCAGCCGCTACTACAGCCTGCAGGCAGAGCGTGGCGACGACAGTTTCCGCCTGCTCGCCAGGCGCCTGCCCGGCGCTCTGATGGCGGACGATGGTTGTGGTGACTACCAGCTCGACCAGGCCGGCGTGCGGAGCAATCCGGGGGCTGTCGAGCCCGCCGAGGGCTGTTGGGGTAGCTGAAGGTCGCGTTTATTTCAGGTAGTGGATCGACGGATGAGCAAGCAAGTAGTGATTGTCGGTGGCGGGGTCATTGGCCTGCTGACAGCGTTCAACCTGGCGCCCAAGGTCGGCCAGGTGGTGGTGTGCGACCAGGGTGAAGTGGGGCGCGAGTCGTCCTGGGCCGGTGGCGGTATCGTCTCGCCCCTGTACCCCTGGCGCTACAGCCCGGCGGTGACGGCACTGGCGCACTGGTCGCAGGATTTCTATCCACAGCTGGGCGAGCGCCTGTACGCGAGCACGGGGATCGACCCCGAGGTGCACACCACCGGCCTGTACTGGTTGGACCTGGACGACGAGGCCGAGGCCCTGGCCTGGGCCAGGCGCGAGCAGCGGCCACTGAGCGCCGTGGATATCTCGGCGGCCTACGATGCGGTGCCGGTGCTCGGCCCAGGCTTCACGCGCGCCATCTACATGGCGGGTGTAGCCAACGTGCGTAACCCACGCCTGGTGAAATCGTTGAAGGCAGCCCTGCAGGCCCTGCCTAACGTGACCTTGCGCGAGCACTGCCAGGTCACCGGGTTCCGCCAGGAAGGCGGGCGGGTCACCGGTGTGCACACCGCCGAAGGCGTGCTGGCGGCCGATGACGTGGTGCTCTGCGCGGGTGCCTGGAGCGGCGAGTTGTTGCGCACCCTCGGCCTGGCGCTGCCGGTGGAGCCGGTGAAGGGCCAGATGATCCTGTTCAAGTGTGCCGAGGACTTCCTGCCGAGCATGGTCCTGGCCAAGGGACGCTATGCCATCCCACGGCGCGACGGGCACATCCTGGTCGGCAGTACCTTGGAACATGCTGGCTACGACAAGACCCCGACCGTGGACGCGCTGGAAAGCCTCAAGGCCTCGGCGGTCGAACTCCTGCCGGCGTTGGCCGATGCCACCCCGGTGGCGCACTGGGCCGGGCTGCGTCCGGGGTCGCCCGAAGGTATTCCCTACATCGGCCCGGTGCCGGGGCATGAGGGGTTATGGCTGAACTGCGGGCATTACCGCAACGGGCTGGTGCTGGCGCCGGCGTCGTGCCAGTTGTTCACCGACCTATTGACCGGCAGCCAGCCGATCATCGATCCGGTGCCCTATGCCCCGGCAGGGCGCCTGGGCTGAAGACTGGGGCTGCAAAGCAGCCCCCAACGCCACTCGAGAGATCAAGCCCTCCCGCAAATCACACACTCTGTGGCTGACTCGATCCCGGGGCGCCGAACCGCCGCGAACAGGGTTCAACGCACAGCCCCTCAACCAACGACCGGTTCCTGCAAATGCCGGCTCGGATAGTGCTGTTCATAGACCTTGCACACCCTCAGCACCTGCTCATCGGCAAACCGCCCGGCCACCACCTGCAACCCCACCGGCAGCCCTTCCCGGGTAAAACCGCAAGGCACCGAGGCCGCTGGCTGCTGGGTCAGGTTGAAGGGGTAGCTGAACGGCGTCCATTCCATCCACTGCGCCATCGCCGACCCTGGCGGTACGTTGTGCCCCGCTTCGAAAGCCACCAGTGGCAGCATCGGTGACACCAGCACGTCGTAACGCTGGTGGAAGGCGTTCATCCGCGCCACCAGTTCCGCCCGTGCCTCAAGGGCCAGGGTGTACTCGTCCAGGCCGATCCGCGCCCCTTGTTCGGCGAGCCACCGCAACCCTGGGTCGAGCAGCGCCCGCTGTTCATCCGAGAGCTGGCCAGCCAGCCGGGCAGCACCGGCGAACCACAAGGTATTGAACGCCTGCAGCGGGTCGGCGAACCCTGGGTCAACTTCCTCCACCTGCGCGCCCAGCCGCGCCAGGCGTTGCACCGCCTGGGCCACCAGCGCCTGTATCTGTGGATCGACCTGCACGTAGCCGAAATCGGCACTGTAGGCGATGCGCAGACCGCTCAGGTTTTGTTCGTCGCCCAGCCAGGGCGTTCGCCGTGGCGCGCCGGCCAAGCCGTCGCGTGGATCCGGCTGGGCTACGCAATCGAGCATCAGCACGGCATCGTCGACCGTGCGGGTCATTGGCCCCAAGTGCGACAGCAGGGTCATGGCACTGGCCGGCCACTGCGGCACATAGCCAAAGGTCGGTTTGATGCCGAAGGTGCCGGTGAAGGCACAGGGAATGCGGATCGAGCCGCCTGCGTCGCTGCCCTGGTGCAGCACGCCGAGGTTGAGCGCCGCCGCGGCGGCCGCGCCACCCGAGGAGCCGCCGGCGGTCAGGCGAGTGTCCCAGGGGTTGCGGGTGATGCCGTACAACGGGTTGTCGGTGACGCCCTTCCAGCCGAACTCCGGGGTGGTGGTCTTGCCCACCAGCACTGCGCCGGCCTCGCGCATGAACGCGCTGAATGGCGCATCCACCTCCCACGGCCCGGCCGCCGACGTGGTCCGTGAGCCCTTGCGGGTCGGCATGCCGCGGGTCAGGGTAAGGTCCTTGATCGAGGTCGGCAGGCCATCCAGCCTGCCACAGGGCTCGCCACGCCGCCAGCGCTGCTCGCTGGCGCGGGCAGAGGCGCGGGCGCCTTCGCCATCCACATGGCAGTAGGCATTCACCACCGGGTTGTAGCGGTCGATGCGCGCCAGTACATCGTCGATCACTTCCACGGGAGACAGCTGGCGGCGCTGGTACAGGTCGAGCAACTCGAGGGCGGTCAGTTCGCCGATGCAGGTCTTGCTGGTCATCTCATTGGGCTCCCTTGTTGGCGGCCTGGAACATGGCGCGCAGCAGCACGTCGCAGCCGTCGGCCAGGTCCTGCGGCGCAGCGTTCTCGATCTCGTTGTGGCTGATGCCACCTTCGCAGGGCACGAAGATCATCCCTGCAGGGCCCAACTCGGCGAGGAAGATCGCGTCGTGGCCGGCGCCACTGACGATGTCCATGTGGCTCAGGCCCAGCTCGCGGGCACCCTGGCGCACGGCATCGACGCACGCTTCGGCGAAGTACAACGGTGGGAAGTCCGCGGTGGGCGTGAGCTCGAAGCGCAGGCCGTGCTTGGCCGCGCAGGCCTCGATCGTTTGGCGTACCTCGCCGACCATGGCATCCAGGTGGCCGGGGTCGAGATGGCGCAGGTCGATCGTCATCTGCACCTGGCCCGGGATCACGTTGCGCGAGGCTGGGTGCACGTTCAGGCAGCCGACGGTACCGCAGGCATGGGGCTGATGAGCGTGGGCGATGCGGTTGACCGCGGTGACCACCTCGGCGGCACCGACCAGGGCATCCTTGCGCAGGCGCATCGGGGTAGGGCCGGCATGGGCCTCGACGCCGGTCAGTACCAGGTCGAACCACTTCTGTCCCAGGCAGCCCTGGACCACGCCGATGGTGGTGCGCAGGTCTTCCAGCACCGGGCCCTGCTCTATGTGCGCCTCGAAGTAGGCGCCGACCGCATGGCCGGTGGGCACACGGGGGCCGGCATAGCCGATGCGGGTAAGCTCCGCGCCCACCGACAGGCCCTGGTCGTCGACCTTCTCCAGGGTCTCCTGCAGGTCGAACTTCCCGGCGAACACCCCCGAGCCCATCATGCACGGCGGAAAGCGCGAGCCTTCCTCGTTGGTCCATACCACCACCTCCAGCGGCGCCTCGGTGGCAAGGCCCAGGTCGTTGAGGGTACGCACCACCTCCAACCCGGCCATGACCCCATAGCAACCGTCGAACTTGCCGCCGGTGGGCTGGGTGTCGATGTGGCTGCCGGTCATCACTGGCGCCAGGTTGGGATTGCGTCCGGGGCGGCGGGCGAAGATATTGCCGATGGCATCGATGCTGACAGTGCAGCCCGCCTCGGTGCTCCAGTGCACGAACAGGTCGCGGGCCTGGCGGTCGAGGTCGGTCAGGGCCAGGCGGCAGACGCCTCCCTTGGGCGTGGCGCCGAGCCGGGCCAGGTCCATCAGCGATTGCCACAGGCGTTCACGGTTGACCAGCGTGCCCTGGCCGAGCAGGTGCCGCGAGGGATCGATACGGGTATTCATGGGCCGTCTCCTTTCAGGCACTCAGGGCCAGATAGCGATTCTTGATGCTCGGGTCGGCGCGAAACTGTGCAGCGCTGCCCTGGTAGGCCACCCGACCTTGTTCGAGCACGTAGTGACGGTCGGCGAGGGCGTCGCAGACCATCAGGTTCTGTTCCACCAGCAGGATCGACAGCCCTTCGTCCTTGATCCGCCGCAGGATCCTCACCAGTTCGTCGACGATCACCGGTGCCAGGCCTTCGGTGGGTTCGTCGAGGACCAGCAGCCTGGGGTCGTTGAGCAGGGCGCGGGCGATGGCGAGCATCTGCTGTTCGCCGCCCGACAGGGCAAAACCGCCATTACGCCGCCGTTCCTTTAGCCGCGGGAACATGGCGTATACGTCCTGCAATTGCCAACGACTGTCCTTGCGCACGGCGATCTTCAGGTTTTCCTCGACACTGAGCTGGCGGAAGATCCCGCGATGCTCCGGCACCAGCGCGATACCTTGCCGGGCGATGTCGAAGATCTCGCGGCCGACCAGGGGCTGGCCATTGAAGGTGATCTGCCCCTGGCGCGGCCGCACGATGCCGAGGATGCTGCGCAGGGTGGTGGTCTTGCCGGCGCCGTTGCGCCCGAGCAGGGTCACCAGTTCGCCGGCCTCGACCTTCAGCGAGACCCCTTCGAGCACATGGCTCTTGTCGTAGTAGGAATGGATCGAATCGACGTTGAGCATCAGGCGGCCTCTCCTAGGTAGGCGGTGCGCACGCGCTCGTCGTTGCGCACCAAGTCCGGGGTGCCTTCGACCAGGATCTGGCCATGGCTCATGACAGTGATGCGCTGGCTGATCGACATGACGATGCTCATGTTGTGCTCGATCAGCAGCACGGTGTGGTCGCGGCCCAGGTCGCTGATCAACTCGGTCATCACCGGGATGTCGTCGATGCCCATCCCGGAGGTGGGCTCATCGAGCATCAGCAGGGTTGGGCGGGCGCAGATCGACATGCCCACCTCCAGCACCCGCTGCTGGCCGTGGGACAACTCGCCGGCCAGGGTGTCGGCGCGGGCGGTGAGCTTGAGGCGTTCGAGCACCTGGTCGGCGGTGTCCCAGTGGCTGCGCTTGTGCTCGACGCTGCGCCAGAAGTTCAGCGCACCGAGGCCATCGCGGCCCTGGGCCGCCAGGCGCAGGTTCTCGCGCACCGACAGGTTCTGGAACAGGCTGGTGAGCTGGAACGAGCGCGCCATGCCCAGCGCTACCCGGCCATGGGACGGCTTGCGCAGGATGTCCTGGCCATTGAACAGGATCTTGCCACCAGTGGCCTGGCGCTCGCCGGTCAGGCAATGGAACAGGCTGGTCTTGCCGGCGCCATTAGGGCCGATGACGGTATGGATGGTGCCGGCACGCACGTTCAGGTCGACGCCGTCGACCGCGCGAAACGGCCCGTAGGCCAGTTCCAGGCCACGGGTTTCCAGGAGGTAGTCGCTCATCACAGGGTCTCCTTGGTCTTGGCGCTGAACGGGCGGCTCGGGCACAGGCGCTTGCCCAGTTCGGCGAGGCCGCCCCACAACCCGCCGCGCATGAACACCACCACCAGGATCAGGATCGCCCCCAGCAGCATCAGCCAGCGCGGCCACAGTTCCGACAACACGTCGCCCAGCACGACGATGGCGCCGGCGCCCAGCAAGGAGCCGAACAGCGAGCCGGTGCCGCCGACGATGGTCATGATCAGGATGTTCTCGCTCATCATCAGGTCGATGTTCGACAGCGGCGCGAAGTGCAGCAGCATCGCGTACAACGCCCCGGCGATACCGGTGATGGCGCCGGACAGCATGAACACCAGGATCTTGAAATGGCGGGTGTCGTAGCCGATGGCCGCGGCGCGGGTCTCGTTCTCGCGGATCGCCAGCAGGGTGCTGCCGAACGGCGAGCGGATCACCCGCAGGGCGCCGGCGAAGATCAGCAGGAACAGCACCGCGACGAAGGCATAGAAGTGCCGTGGGTCGGCCAGGTCCACCAGCACCTGGCCGGCGACCTGGATGTTCGGCCGTGGTACGTCGAGCAGGCCGTTGTCGCCACCGGTCCAGTCACTCAGGGTATAGGCCAGGAAGTAGGCCATCTGGCTGAAGGCCAGGGTCAGCATGACGAAGTAGATGCCCTTGCGGCGGATCGCCAGGGCGCCTACCAGCAGCGCCAGGAAGGCGCCGAACACCGCCGCGCCGAGCAGGGCGCTGAACAGCCCCCACTTGAGGTGGATCATCAGCAGCGAGGCACCATAGGCCCCGACGCCGAAGAAGATGCCCTGGCCGAACGACAGCAGGCCCGTGTAGCCCAGCAACAGGTTGCAGGCCAGCGCCGCCAGGGCAAAGATCAGGATCTCGGTGGCCAGGGTCGCCGACGGCAGCAGCAGTGGCAGGCCGACCAGGGTGACGATCACCAGGCCCAGCAGGGCCGGCGCGCGGCCCTTGGCCACGGGCAAAGGATTTTTCTCGCTCATCTTCATGCTCTCCCGAACAGGCCGTAGGGACGTACCAGGATCACCGCCGCCATGGCGCCATAGATCATCAGGCTGGCGCCTTGCGGCCAGAGGCTGGTCATCATGCTCTGCACCACGCCCACCAGCAGGCCTCCTACCAGGGCGCCGCCGAACGAGCCCATGCCGCCGATCACCACCACCACGAAGGCGATGCCGAGGATCTCCGGGCCGACGAACGGCTGGGCGCCGCGCAAGGGAGCGAACAGCACCCCGGCGACCCCGGCCAGGCCCACGCCGAGAGCGAAGGTCAGGGAGAACAGGCGGAAGATGTTGGTGCCCAGCAGCGAGACCGTTTCGGTGCTTTCACTGCCGGCGCGCACCAGCGCCCCGAAGCGCGTGCGCTCCAACAGCAGCCACAGGCCCAGGCCGATCAGCGCGGCGAAGCCGATGAGGAACAGGCGGTAGTAGGGGTAGATGAAATCGCCGACGATCAGCACCCCGCGCAGCTCCGGCGGCACCGCGATATGTTTGCCGACCGGGCCCCAGATCAGCACCGAGGCTTCCTGGATGATCAGGGCTATCCCCAGGGTGACGAGGATCTGGAAGGTATGCGGCAGGTGGTAGATGCGCTTGATCAGCATGCGCTCCACGGCCCACGCCAGCGCAGCGACGGCCAGTGGCGCCAGCAGCAGGGCCAGCCAGAAATTGCCGGTCAGGGCCACGGCGGTGTAGCACAGGTAGGCGCCGAGCAGGAAGAACGCACCATGGGCGAAATTGACGAAGTTGAGCAGGCCGAAAATGATCGTCAGGCCCACGGCGATGAGGAAGTAGATCATCCCCAGGCCCAGGCCGTTGAGCAGCTGGAACAGGTACAAGTCGAGCATGGACGTGCCCTCTGCAGCGCGCCGGGCGGCTGCATGTCTGGATGGTTGGGACGAACGCCGCGGCTCAGGCCAGGGCGCAACCGGTGTGGTCGACCTCGATGAACGAGCGGCCGGCACTGAGTACCTCGGCCAGGTCGTCCTCGTCGCGCATCTGGCCCTGGGGTTTGCCGCGCAGCAGGTAATAGTCCTTGAGCACCTGGTGGTCGCCCGGGCGGATCAGCTCGTCGCCGGTCGGGCCCTGGAAACGCATGCCCTGGAGGGTGCGGGCCACGCTCGGGCCATCGAAGGTGCCGGCCTTGGCGATGGCCTCGAGCATGACCTTGGTGCCGATGTAGTCGGCCGCCAGCGGGTAGTTGGGGTTGACGCCATAGGCCTTGCGCGTGGCTTCGACCAGGTGCCTGTTCAGCGGCGTGTCGACCTGGTGCCAGTACTGTGCGCCCAGGTACACGCCCTCCAGTACGTCGCTGCCCAGTTCCTGGAACTGGTCGAGGCCGGCCGACCACACCAGCAGTACTTTCATGCGCTCCTTGATGCCGAAGTTGACCGCCTGGCGCAGGGCGTTGGACGACTGGCTGCCGAAGTTGAGCAGTACCAGCACATCGGGCTTGGCAGCGATGGCGTTGGTCAGGTAGCCGGAGAATTCCTGTTCCTGCAGGGAGTGGTAACTGTTGCCGATGTGCTCGACGCCGAACTCGGCGAACACCTTGCGTGCGTTGTCCAGCAGGGCATCGCCGAACACGTACTGCGGGGTGATGGTGTACCAGCGCCTGGCCTGCGGCAGTTGGCGGATCATCGGCACCAGGGTCTCGCGGATGGCCCCGTAGGTCGGCACCGACCAGCGGAAGGTCGAGGCGTTGCAGTCCTTGCCGGTGATCTCGTCGGCGCCGACTGGGGTCATGAACACGCCACCGGCCTTATGGATCTCCTTCGACACCGCCAGGGCCGAGGACGACAGGGTGCAGCCCTGGAAGAAGCGGGCGCCATCCTGGCCGATGGCTTCCTGTACCTTGCGCACTGCCTTGCCGGCGTTGCCCTCGGTGTCGATAACCTTGTACTTCAAGGGCCGTCCGAGCAGTTGGGGATGCTCGGCGATGGCCAGGCGCGAGCCCATGTCGGCGTACTTGCCATAGCTGGCGAAGGCACCGGACATGGACTTGAGCCCGTAGAAGGTCAGCGGTTCGTCGGCGAATGCCCGGTGCGCCCCGAGGGGGAGGCTACCGAGGGCACCCAGGGCAAGGCCTGCCTTGAGCAGGGTACGTCTTTGCATGGGTAACTCCTTGGTTGTGGTTATTAGGCAGGAGTGGCAATGGCAAAGCGGGTACGGCGGGCCTGTGTGCAGGCCTCTTTCCAGGCTGATCAGTGGTGGTGTTCGAACTCCAGCAGGAAGTTGCGTGCGACCTCGCCCTCCAGCGCGGTCATGTGGTGCTCGGCGTCGCACATGTGTGCATGCATCAGCCGGCGCACGGCCTGTTCGTCGCTGGCGCGCAGGGCCAGCAGGAGCTGCTTGTGGTAGTCGATGTTGGCGGCGGCGAACTGCTGGCGCTTGGGCAGGTAGGCCTTCTTCAGCACCACCAGGTCGCGCAGCAGGTCGTTGAGGAACACCGCCATGAAGCGCAGCAGCGGGTTGGGGCAGCGGTGCGCCAGCAGGGTGTGGAACTCCAGCTCCGCCAGGCGCTGCTCGCGCTGGCCCTGTTCGCTGTCTTCCGGGGCGCTGCAGAAGTCGATGTTGGCCTGTAGCGCGGCGTAGTCGGCTTCGCTCAACTGGCCCATCACCGACACCGCCAGTTCCACTTCGATGACCTTGCGCAGTTGGTACACCTGCTCGCCGTCCAGGTGCTGGAAGTGCAGGTAGTTGCGCAGGGCGCGGCTGGCCGGCTCGGTGCCCACCTCGTTGAGGTAGGCGCCGCCGGCCGGGCCGGTGCGGGTGCTGACCAGGCCCTCGACCTCCAGGGCCTTGAGTGCCTCGCGGGCGGTGCCCTTGGAACATTCGAAGTGCTCCATCAGCTCGCGCTCGGTGGGCAGGCGATCGCCGGGGTGCAGGGCCTCGGTGACGATCGAGCGCTTGACCGATTCGACGATCACGTCGGAGAGCTTCTGGCGCTTACGCTTGGGTTTGAGCATTTGTACTGTTTTTCATATTTATGCGGATAAATAGGATTTAGCGAACTTTGCCGGGTTCGGTCAATGGTGGCGTCAGGGAAGGGGTCGTAAATGGTGCGAAAGGGTCGGGGAGGGATAAGTGGGAGGGCTTGGCCTAATGCCGGTTTTGGGGCTGCACGGCAGCCCCAGGATCACAAGGCGCTATTCGACGGGCCGGTAGGGCAATCGATCAGTCTTTCTGGCCAGGCCCCTGCTCCAGGTGCGCCTGGCTGCAATACCAGTCGTTACCCAGTTTCAGGGCCCGGTCGTTGGGCAGGTGCACGCCGCAGTGGGCGCAGCGCACCATCTTCAGCGGGTCGTCGAGCGTAGGCTCGTGACGGCCTTGCTGACTGGTCTTGAACTTGCGCCACAGCCAGAACGCGGCGGCGATCAGGGCGATCCAGAAGAGTAGGCGAACCATGGTGTCCAGCTTGTCGGTAAATAGAGCAGACAGTCTAGGGCGCAGGCATGAAAAAAGGGAGGTCTGGACCTCCCTTTCTCATGCGTTGCAGATCAGTCGAACAGACCGAAGGTCATGTAGCTGAACCAGGAACGCTCCTTCTCGGCTTCCTTTGGACCTTCCGGCAGGATCGGGTCGCCGTTCTCGTCCTTGGGCAGCAGCTCTTCTGGCATCTCGGCGCGGGCATCCTGGAACTGCTTGACCACGTCCTGGTTGGCGCGGGTCTCGCCCGGCGGCAGCGGGGTTTCGGTCTCGATCAGGCCCAGGGTGGCCTTGGACAGCCAGGAGCGGTTGTCGGCCTCGTCCCGCTTGGGGCGGAACTCGCCATCGACCAGGCTCGGGTGGTCGGGGTAGTTGAGCTTGAGGGTTTCCAGGCTGGTGGCGGCCAGATCGTCCAGGTGCAGGCGCTGGTAGGCCTCGACCATCACGGCCAGGCCGTCGCCGACCGACGGCGTCTCCTGGAAGTTCTCCACCACGTAGCGGCCACGGTTGGCGGCGGCCACATAGGCCTGGCGGCCCAGGTAGTAGTCGGCCACGTGGATCTCGTAGGAGGCCAGCAGGTTGCGCAGGTAGATCATGCGCTGCTTGGCGTCCGGGGCGTAGCGGCTGTTGGGGAAGCGGCTGGTGAGCTGGGCGAACTCGTTGTAGGAGTCGCGGGCGGCACCCGGGTCACGCTTGGTCATGTCCAGCGGCAGGAAGCGCGCCAGCAGGCCGCGGTCCTGGTCGAACGAGGTCAGGCCCTTGAGGTAGTAGGCGTAGTCGACGTTGGGGTGCTGCGGGTGCAGGCGGATGAAACGCTCGGCGGCGGATTTGGCAGCCTCCGGCTCGGCATTCTTGTAGTTGGCGTAGATCAGCTCCAACTGGGCCTGGTCGGCGTAGCGGCCGAACGGATAGCGCGACTCCAGGGCCTTGAGCTTGCTCACGGCGCTGGTGTAGCTGTGGTTGTCCAGGTCGGCCTGCGCCTGCTGGTACAGCTCGGCTTCGCTGAGATTCTCGTCGATGACTTCCTTGTTCGAGGAACAGGCAGCGGTAAGCCCGAGGATGGCGATCAGCAGCAGGTGTTTCACTTGCATGGCGGCTTGCGTCCCTTTGACGGCCGCTGTCTTGGGCGGTGCCGTCCTGTTATGATGAGCGCCCCCGGCCAATCCCGGGGCAAAAGAAGCCGTATTTAACCACAAGCGCGCAGCCGAAACCAAAGGCTGTACGCCCGCCGAATCGAGCATGTCCGAGATCATTCAACTTAGCGCAGAGGTACCGTCCGAACTGGGCGGTCAACGCCTCGACCAGGTCGCTGCCCAACTGTTCGCCGAGTATTCGCGCTCGCGTCTTGCCGCGTGGATCAAGGAAGGCCGCCTGACGGTCGACGGCGCGGTGCTGCGCCCGCGCGACATCGTCCATGGCGGCTCCCTGCTGGCCCTGGAGGCCGAGCACGAAGCCCAGGGCGAATGGGAGGCCCAGGCCATCGAACTGGACATCGTCTACGAAGACGACCAGATCCTGGTGATCAACAAGCCCGCCGGGCTGGTGGTCCACCCCGCTGCCGGGCATGCCGATGGCACCCTGCTCAATGCCCTGCTGCACCATGTGCCGGACATCGTCAACGTACCGCGCGCTGGCATCGTCCACCGCCTGGACAAGGACACCACCGGCCTGATGGTGGTGGCCAAGACCCTGCAGGCGCAGACCAACCTGGTCGAGCAACTGCAGCGCCGCAGCGTCAGCCGCATCTATGAATGCATCGTCGTCGGCGTGGTCACCGCTGGCGGCAAGGTCGATGCACCGATCGGCCGGCATGGCACCCAGCGCCAGCGCATGACGGTCACCGAAGGCGGCAAGCCGGCGGTCAGCCACTACCGCGTGCTGGAGCGCTTCCGCTCGCACACCCATGTGCGGGTCAAGCTGGAAACCGGGCGGACCCACCAGATCCGCGTGCACATGGCCCACGTCAACTTCCCGTTGGTCGGCGACCCGGTGTACGGCGGGCGCTTCCGCATCCCGCCGGCGGCCAACCCGACCATGGTCGAGGCGCTCAAGACCTTCCCGCGCCAGGCCCTGCACGCGCGTTTCCTGGAGCTGGACCACCCGACCACCGGCAAGCGCATCGGCTGGGAGTCGCCGCTGCCGGACGATTTCGTCTGGCTGCTGTCGCTGCTCAAGCAGGACCGCGAGAGCTTCATCGGATGAACGACCTGACGCAGGCGCTGCTGTTCCCCGACTGGCCGGCCCCGGCGTCGGTACACGCCTGTGTCACCACGCGCGGGGGCGGCAGCAGCCTGCCGCCCTACGACACCTTCAACCTCGGCGACCACGTTGGCGACGACCCGGCAGCGGTCGCCGAGAACCGCCGGCGCCTGAGCGATGCGCTGCACATCCAGCCGGCCTGGCTCAAGCAGGTACATGGCCTGGCCGTGGTCGAGGCCGACCCGACCGTGGTGGCCGAAGCCGACGCCAGTTGGACCGCCCGTCCCGGCATCGCCTGCGCGGTGATGACCGCCGACTGCCTGCCGGTGCTGTTCTGCGACCGCGCCGGTACGCGCGTGGCGGCCGCCCATGCCGGCTGGCGCGGGTTGGCCGGCGGGGTGCTGGAAGCCACCCTCGACACGCTGGCCGTGCCTGCCGAGGACGTGTTGGTCTGGCTCGGCCCGGCCATCGGCCCGCAGGCCTTCGAGGTCGGGCTGGAAGTGCGCGATGCCTTCACCGCCGTGCACCCCGAGGCTGCCGAGGCCTTTGTCCCAGGCGAGCGGCCCGGCAAGCTGATGGCCGACATCTACACGCTCGCGCGTATCCGCCTGGCTGCCCGTGGCGTGACGGCCATTCATGGCGGCGGCTTCTGCACGGTCAGCGACCCGCGCTTCTTTTCCTATCGGCAAACCCCGCAAGGCGGGCGCTTTGCATCGCTGGTCTGGCTCCAGCCGAGCTGACCCAGGTCAAGCCCGCTAAGCTTGAAACTTCCAGAATCAACCTTATCTACAGGTTATCTCTGGCAGGTTTCTTCATCAGGTGTGTCCATCGCTCCGACCTGCCCTTATAGGAAGGTATCCCCATGCGAATAGACCGTTTGACCAGCAAGTTGCAACTGGCGTTATCCGATTCCCAATCCCTGGCGGTGGGCATGGATCACCCGGCCATCGAGCCCCTGCACCTGATGCAGGCGCTGATCGACCAGCAGGGCGGCTCCATCAAGCCGCTGCTGATGCAGGTCGGCTTCGACATCAACAGCCTGCGCCAGGCCCTGGTGAAAGAGCTGGACCAATTGCCGAAGATCCAGAACCCCACCGGCGACGTGAACATGTCCCAGGACCTGGCGCGCCTGCTCAACCAGGCCGACCGCCTGGCCCAGCAGAAGGGCGACCAGTTCATCTCCAGCGAACTGGTGCTGCTCGCCGCCATGGACGAGAACAGCAAGCTCGGCAAGCTGCTGCTCGGCCAGGGCGTGAGCAAGAAGGCCCTGGAGAACGCCATCAACAACCTGCGTGGCGGCGCGGCGGTCAATGACGCCAATGCCGAGGAATCGCGCCAGGCCCTGGACAAGTACACCGTCGACCTGACCAAGCGTGCCGAGGAAGGCAAGCTCGACCCGGTGATCGGCCGTGACGACGAGATCCGCCGCACCGTGCAGGTGCTGCAGCGGCGCACCAAGAACAACCCGGTGCTGATTGGCGAGCCGGGCGTGGGCAAGACCGCCATCGCCGAGGGCCTGGCCCAGCGCATCATCAACGGCGAAGTGCCCGATGGCCTCAAAGGCAAGCGCCTGCTCGCCCTGGACATGGGCGCGCTGATCGCCGGCGCCAAGTACCGCGGCGAGTTCGAGGAGCGCCTCAAGGCCCTGCTCAACGAGCTGTCCAAGCAGGAAGGCCAGATCATCCTGTTCATCGACGAGTTGCACACCATGGTCGGTGCCGGCAAGGGCGAGGGCGCCATGGATGCCGGCAACATGCTCAAGCCGGCCCTGGCCCGTGGCGAGCTGCACTGCGTCGGTGCCACCACGCTCAACGAGTACCGCCAGTTCATCGAGAAGGACGCGGCGCTGGAGCGGCGCTTCCAGAAGGTGCTGGTGGAAGAGCCGAGCGAGGAAGACACCATCGCCATCCTGCGTGGCCTGAAGGAGCGCTACGAGGTGCACCACAAGGTGGCCATCACCGACGGCGCGATCATCGCCGCGGCCAAGCTCAGCCACCGCTACATCACCGACCGCCAGTTGCCAGACAAGGCCATCGACCTGATCGACGAAGCGGCCAGCCGCATCCGCATGGAGATCGACTCCAAGCCGGAAGTGCTCGACCGCCTCGACCGTCGCCTGATCCAGCTGAAGGTCGAATCCCAGGCACTGAAGAAGGAAGAAGACGAGGCCGCCAAGAAGCGCCTGGAGAAACTGACCGAGGAAATCGAGCGTCTGGAGCGTGAGTACTCTGACCTCGAAGAGATCTGGGCGTCCGAAAAAGCGGAAGTGCAGGGTTCGGCGCAGATCCAGCAGAAGATCGAGCAAGCCCGCCAGGAGCTGGAAGCTGCCCGCCGCAAGGGCGACCTCAGCCGCATGGCCGAGCTGCAGTACGGGGTGATCCCGGACCTTGAGCGCAGCCTGCAGATGGTCGACCAGCACGGCAAGACCGAGAACCAGCTGCTGCGCAACAAGGTCACCGAGGAAGAGATCGCCGAAGTGGTGTCCAAGTGGACCGGCATCCCGGTGGCCAAGATGCTCGAAGGCGAGCGCGAGAAGCTGCTGAAGATGGAAGCGCTGCTGCACCAGCGTGTCATCGGCCAGGACGAGGCGGTGACCGCCGTGGCCAACGCCGTGCGCCGTTCCCGCGCCGGCCTTGCCGACCCCAACCGGCCGAGCGGCTCGTTCCTGTTCCTTGGCCCGACCGGCGTGGGCAAGACCGAGCTGTGCAAGGCGCTGGCCGAGTTCCTGTTCGACACTGAAGAGGCGATGGTGCGTATCGACATGTCCGAGTTCATGGAGAAACACTCCGTCGCTCGCCTGATCGGCGCCCCACCCGGATACGTGGGCTACGAGGAGGGTGGCTACCTGACCGAGGCCGTGCGGCGTAAGCCTTACTCGGTGGTGCTGCTCGACGAAGTGGAGAAGGCCCACCCGGACGTGTTCAACGTGCTGTTGCAGGTGCTCGAGGATGGCCGCCTGACCGACAGCCATGGGCGCACCGTGGATTTTCGCAACACCGTGATCGTGATGACCTCCAACCTGGGCTCGGCGCAGATCCAGGAACTGGCGGGTGACCGCGAAGCGCAGCGTGCAGCGGTGATGGATGCGGTGAGTTCGCACTTCCGTCCGGAGTTCATCAACCGGATCGACGAAGTGGTGGTGTTCGAGCCGCTGGGCCGCGAGCAGATCGCCGGTATCACCGAGATCCAGCTTGGCCGCCTGCGCAGCCGCCTGGCCGAGCGCGAGCTGTCGCTGACCCTGAGCCCGGAGGCGCTGGACAAGCTGATCGCTGTCGGCTACGACCCGGTGTATGGCGCACGGCCGCTCAAGCGTGCGATACAGCGCTGGATCGAGAACCCGCTGGCGCAGTTGATCCTCGGCGGGCAGTTCCTGCCTGGCGCGGCGATCACGGCCAAAGTCGAGGGCGACGAGATCGTCTTTGCCTGAGCCTTGCTCCCGACGAGCCCCGCATTCGCGGGGCTTTTTTGAACGCCTACAAGCCATTTGGGGCTGCCTTGCAGCCCCAAATGGCCGCTGAAAGCCTTGACCGACCGGCATTGCTCCACAGGCTTCCAGCGGCCGTAACGTTGGATTCTGAATAACTCTTTGAGAATGTTGAAAATTTTCTTTGCATTTTGCTTCGGGTGCGCTTAATATGCGCCCCGCTGTCAGGCACTACACAGATCACCGGCGGTAGAGGCGATCTGAAAACAATTTGCAAATCAGTAAGTTGAAAGCAAATTGGGGGTTGACAAGCGATTCGGAGGATGTAGAATAGCGCGCCTCGGAGACATGAACGCAAACGCGAATGTCGAAGAGTTCGAAGCTGAACAGCCTTCGGAAGTAGTACGAAGTTGTAGTTCCGCGATAGCTCAGTCGGTAGAGCAAATGACTGTTAATCATTGGGTCCCTGGTTCGAGTCCAGGTCGCGGAGCCAAATTCGGGGTGTAGCGCAGTCCGGTAGCGCGCCTGCTTTGGGAGCAGGATGTCAGGAGTTCGAATCCCCTCACCCCGACCATTTTCCGGGTCGTTAGCTCAGTTGGTAGAGCAGTTGGCTTTTAACCAATTGGTCGAAGGTTCGAGTCCTTCACGACCCACCATGTAAAAAGGGCATCTCGCATGAGATGCCCTTTTTCTTTTGTCTGTCGAATTTTTCTCGTGCAGCTTGTTGCACAGAGAGCATTCGGCACTTGGCAAATTGCTTCGTGCCGCTTCCCCACAGGCTACAGCGCCGCTCTCGAGGGCAACGGTACCGGCGATGGGCTGCGCAGCAGCCCCAGAACCTGTCCAGTCGCATCCCAGCGACAAAAAGGGCCGCATCGCGGCCCTTCAGTTTCAATTCCATATGGATCAGTGCAGCTTCAAGCGCGGTTCGGTCCCACGCCCGATCTTGCTGCCCAGCATCAGCATCAACGTGCGGAAGGTCCCATACAGCGCCATCTGGTGCATCCGGTACAGCGACACATAGAACATCCGCGCCAGCCACCCCTCCAGCATCACGCTGCCGGTGAGGTTGCCCATCAGGTTGCCCACCGCCGAGAAGCGCGACAGCGACACCAGCGAGCCGTAGTCACGGTATTCATAGCTCGGCAGCGGCTTGCCTTCCAGGCGCGCCTTGAGGCTCTTGGCCAGCATCGAGGCCTGCTGGTGCGCGGCCTGGGCCCGTGGCGGCACGTTGCGGTCGCTGCCCGGTTGCGGGCAGGCGGCGCAATCGCCGAAGGCGAAGATGTCGTCGTCGCGGGTGGTCTGCAGGGTCGGGCGCACCACCAACTGGTTGATACGGTTGGTCTCCAGCCCATCGATATCCTTGAGGAAGCCCGGTGCGCGGATACCCGCCGCCCAGACCTTGAGGCTGGCCTGGATGACCTCGCCGCTGGCGGTCTTCAGGCCATCCTCGGTCACTTCGCTGACGGCTGCATTGGTCATCACCGTCACTCCCAGCTTCTCCAGGGTCTTGTGCACCGGCACGCTGATGCGCTCGGGCAGGGCCGGCAATACCCGTGGCCCGGCCTCGATCACGGTGATGTGCATGTCCTTGGGCTGGATGCGGTCCAGGCCATAGGCGGCCAGCTCATGGGCGGCATGGTGCAGCTCGGCGGCCAGCTCCACGCCGGTGGCGCCGGCGCCGACGATCGCCACGCTGATCTTCTCGCTGGCCGTATCGCCCGCATGGGCGCGCAGGTAGTGGTTGAGCAACTGCTGGTGGAAGCGCTCGGCCTGCTTGCGGGTGTCGAGGAACAGGCAGTGCTGGGCTGCGCCAAGGGTGCCGAAGTCGTTGGTGTTGCTGCCCACGGAAATGACCAGGGTGTCGTAGCCCAGGGTCCGCGCAGGCAGCAGTTCGCGGCCCTCTTCGTCGAGGGTCGCGGCCAGCTGGATCTGCTTGTTCTCCCGGTCCAGCCCGCTCATGCGTCCCAGCTGGAAGTTGAAGTGGTTCCACTTGGCCTGGGCCACGTAGTTCAGTTCGTCTTCCGAGGAGTTGAGCGAACCTGCGGCCACCTCGTGCAGCAGCGGCTTCCAGATGTGCGTCAGGTTGGCGTCGACCAGGGTGATCTCGGCCTTCTTGCGCTTGCCCAGGCTTTTACCCAGGCGGGTCGCCAGTTCCAGGCCGCCGGCGCCGCCGCCGACAATCACGATGCGATGAGTCATGGGGATATCTCACAAGTTTTACGGAATCCTTGGCCCCGGGGGCCGGCCGCACACTGCAGGAGGGGAGGGCGAGCGCGAGGCAGCTCATAGCACCAGTCCACTCAACAGGCGGCTAAGCAGGCCCAGACCGATGGTCACGATCACCACCAGCGCAAGGAGCAGCAAGGGCCGGAAAGGCTTGCGCTCGACCTGGTGCTGGGGGGCTCGCAGGTATTCATCGACACGACGCTGATCTTCTGGATTCAGGCGGCTGGTCATGGTGGGCCTCGTCAGATAGACGTTTGTGATTGCATGAACGCTACAACGATCACGCAAGCGCTTGAAACAAATGATAATGCTTTCTATCTCCGGCGCCGAGTGTACGCCATCGCAAAGACTCTCGGCACTGGATCAAAGACTGATACCTACATCGAAGACGATGCTGCGCCCCAGGTTGCCGCGTAAAAAATCCGGCGCGTCAGGGTGGGCGAACAGCACCCGGGCGAAGGTCGGCCCGACCAGCGACAGCGAGCGCCAGCCCTGGCGCAGGTATTCGGTGGGGGGCGGGAAGTGGCTGTTGAGGTCCAGCACTTCGCGCTTGAGGCTGGCGAAGGCGATGATGTCCAACTCGCCCAGGTCGAGCCCACGCTCCCGGTAGTTGTGCGCCTTCTTGCGCAGCGTTGGCGCCAGGCGCGCGAGCAGCTCCTGGGCACTGATCCGTCGTGGCCGTGCTTCGCGGCGCACCAGCTGGCTCAGGGAGAACGCACTGCGCCTGCGCTGCAGCTCCTCACGCCACTCATCGTTGAGCCGACGCCCCTCGTCGAGGACGAAGAACACCTCGAAGGCAGCATCGCGAAACAGCACGTCCGGCGGTTCCTGGCCGGCCGGCATGAAGTCTTCGCTGCGATAAGGGATGTTCAGCCCTTGCAGCAGGCGCTGGCACACCCAACGCTCACGCTCCCACTTGCGTGCATTGGAGAGAAAGGCATTGGCTTGTTCGGCCTGGATGGTGAGCAGGCGCAGGTAGTCTGAGTCATCCATGGGAACAAGCTTAGCCGCTAATCCATGACGGTAAGATGCTGTTTGTGCGCAGGATTCGGTCGGGGGCCGAGTTGAATGGGTGTAGACTCGTGATTGTTCGACACGGGAGCGAGTTCGAGGTGATCAGCGCACAGGTCCTGTCCACCACCAGCCTGACCCTGGGCTGGCTGGCCTATGTACCGCTATTGATCTGGGCGGCGAGCCGTACCCGCTGGGTCGAGCTGTTCAGCGACAGCCGCCGCCAGCACCTGTTGTTCGGCACGGTGTTCGGCCTGTTCGCCCTGTGGTTGGTGCGGCGCGATTTCGATACCGGCGTGTCGTACCACTTCATCGGCATGACCGCCGTGACCCTGCTGCTGGACTGGCCGCTGGCGATCCTCGGCGGTTTCCTCGCCCAACTCGGCCTGCTCCTGCTCGGGCGCCAGGACCTGGCGGCCCTGGGCATCAACGGCCTGTTGCTGATCGGGTTGCCGGTGCTGGTCACCGAGGTGTGTGCGATCCTGGTCGAGCGGGCGCAGCCGCGCAACCTGTTCGTCTATATCTTCTGTTCAGGGTTTTTCGCCGCAGCGCTGGCTGCCTTGCTCTGCCTGTTGGCCGGGCTTGGCCTGTTGTGGCTGGATGGGCGCTTCGCCATGCCGGAATGGTTGGAGGATTTCGTCGGCTACCTGTGGTTGATCATCTTCCCCGAGGCCTTCATCAACGGCACGGTGATCAGCGCCCTGGTGGTGTTCTGCCCCGAATGGCTGGAGACCTTCAACCGTACCCGCTATTTACAGGCGCCCTGGAAGGATGATGAACGCTGAGGCACTTCTGCTTCTAAGTAGGGGCGTCTTGGGGCTGCAGCGCAGCCCCAGCAATCTCCCAGGCCCCACAAGCAGACTCAGTGCCGTGGCTCCAGATCCCCGGAGTACAGCTCATCCTCGGCCTCGCTCGAGCCAGGAATCTTGTGCTCCTCCGCCGCCCAGGCGCCCAGGTCGATCAGCTTGCAACGATCGGAGCAGAACGGCCGGAACGGGCTTTTCTCGCTCCATTCCACAGGTGCACCACAGGTCGGGCAGTCAACGGTCAATGGCTGGCTCATGGCTGGCCTCCTCGTAAAGTCAGGTAAAAATGATGCAGGCGATCGACCTGCTCGTGCAGCCAGCCCAGGTCGCGGTCATTGACCACCACGTCATCGGCATGACGCAACCGCGCTTCGCGCTCCAGCTGGGCCTGGAGGATGGCCTGCACCTGCTCGGGGCTGGTGTTGTCGCGCAGCAGGGTGCGCTGTACCTGCAGCGCAGGCGGGGCATCGATCACCAGCACCCGCTGGGTCTTCTGGTGCTGCCCAGACTCGATCAGCAGCGGTGAGACGTACACCGCATAGGGCGATTCGGCCTTGGCCAGGTAGCTGAAGATCTCCTGGCCGATCAGCGGATGCAGCAGCTCCTCCAGCCAGCGGCGCTGGGCCGGGTCGGCGAAGATCAGCTGGCGCAAGGCCGCACGGTCGAGCTGGCCGTCATCCAGCAGCACGCCAGCACCGAAGCGCTCGACGATGCTGGCCAGGGCAGGGCGGCCAGGCTCGACGACCCAGCGCGCCGCCTGGTCGGCATCGACCAGGTGCACGCCCAACTCGACGAAGCGCTGCGCCGCAGCGCTCTTGCCACTGCCGATGCCGCCGGTCAGGCCAAGAATCCAAGGGGTAAAAGCCGCGGTGGTCATCAGATTCCAAGCAGTTGCATGTAGGAGGTGTATATTTCATCACCCCAGAGCACGGCGATCCAGCCCGCAATGGCCAGATAGGGGCCAAAGGGCATGGCCGAGCCCATCGACGCCTTGCGCAGGCGCAGCAGGCACAGCCCGATCAGCGCGCCTAGCACCGAAGACAACAGCAGCGTCAACGGCAGCACCTGCCAGCCCCCCCAGGCGCCGATCATCGCCAGCAGCTTGAAGTCGCCATAGCCCAGCCCCTCCTTGCCGGTCACCAGCTTGAACAGCCAATACACCAGCCACAGGCTCAGGTAGCCGAAGATCGCTCCCCAGAGCGCGTCGTGCAGCGGTACGAACAACCCCAGTGCATTGCCGACCAGGCCCAGCCAGAGTAGCGGCAGCACCAGCACGTCCGGAAGTAGCTGATGTTCGCTGTCGATCAGGCTCAGGGCCAGCAGCCCCCAGGTCAGCAGCAGGGCGAAAAGCAGTTCGAGGGTCGGCCCCGAATGCCAGGCGACAGCCACGGAAAACGCCGCGCAGCCCAACTCCACCAGCGGGTAGCGCGGGCTGATGGAGGCCTTGCACGCAGAGCAGCGCCCCCGTAGCGCCAGGTAGCTCAGCAGCGGAACGTTCTCCCACGCGCGCAGGCGATGGCCGCAATGGGGGCAATGCGAGGCAGGCAGGCACAGGTCGAAGCGCTCGTGCGCCACCGTCGGCAGGCCAAGCGCCTCCTGCGCCTCCCGTTGCCACTGGCGCTCGAGCATGACCGGCAGGCGGTGCGCCACGACATTGAGAAAACTGCCGGCCAACAGGCCCAGCAGCCCCGCCAACGTCAGGAAAAGAGCCGGCTCGCCGGCCAGAACAGTCCACAGGTTCATGTCAGATCAAGCTACCCAACTGGAAGATCGGCAAGTACATGGCCACCACCAAACCACCCACCACCACGCCGAGAATCAGCACGATGGCAGGCTCCAGCAGGCCTGTCAGCTGGTCGAGCGCCTGGCTGACCTGTTCCTCGTAGTGGCTGGCGGCCTTGCCCAGCATCTGGTCGAGGGTGCCACTGGATTCACCGATGGCCGTGAGCTGTACCAGCAATGGCGGAAACAGCGGTTCCAACGCCATCGCCTGGTGCAGCCCCTGGCCGTTGGCCATGCCCTGGCGCAAGCGCAGGATCGCCTGTTCATGCACTCCCGAGCCACTCACCGCCGCCACCGTGCCCAGCGCATCGAGCAGCGGAACCCCGGCGGCATAGGCCGTGGACAGGCTACGGGCAAAACGCGCCAGCGCCGCCCGGCCCAGCAGCCCGCCGAGGACCGGCAGGCGCAGTACCTGCCGGGATATCCACAGGCGTGCGCATTCATGACGTCGATACAGCTGCACCAGGCCCGCGCCCAGCATGATGCTGGTGACCAGCAGCCACGGCGCATGGCGCCCCAGCCCTGTGGACAAGTCGATGACCCACTGGGTGAGCGGCGGCAGAGCCCTGTCGAAGCTGGCGAACAGCGCCTGAAAGCGCGGCACCACCTCCAGCAGCAGAAGCGCCGACACGCCCAGCCCGGTCAGCAACAGCAGAAGCGGGTAGAGCATCGCCTTGCGCACCCGCCGCCGCAGGGCCTGGCGCTGTTCCAGCAGGGTGGCCAGCTGTTCGAGCTGGCCATCGAGCGTGCCGGACTGCTCGCCCACCCGCACCAGGTTGCAGTACAGCCGATCGAACCAACGCGGATGGCGCTGCAGCGCATCGGCCAGGCCCAGGCCTCCGGCGACATCCTGCTGCAACCGCGCCAGCAGCCTGGCCAGGCTCTCGTCCCCACCGCTGCGCCCCATCACCTCGAATGCCTGCAACAGCGGTACCCCGGCCTTGAGCAGCGTCGCCAACTGCCGGCTGAAACCCGCCGGGTCGGCCTTGTCCCGGCCACGGGGCCAGCGCCACCCCAGGCGGCTGGCCGGCCGCAGGCTGGCGACCTGGATGCCCTGGCGCTGCAACCCGGCGCGCACGTACGCCGGGCTACGCCCCTGGGTTTGCCCACTGATGCGCTGGCCGCTGGGGTCGGTGCCTTCCCAGGCATAGAGGCGTGTCGAATGGCTCATGCGAAAGTCCTTGCTGCTGTCGCGACAAGCCCCGTAACAGCTTGCCGTGCCCATGACCAGGCGGGTTGCTCTGATGGTCACTAGAGTAGTTCAGCGAACAGGACGTCCAGGCGGGCAGGGGTGACAAAAGGTGTCCGTTCGGCTCTACTGCGCGCCTGTCGGCCTGGTGTCCGAGACAGGAACCAAGGCATAGCCGTATCAACAAGGAAACACGCTCATGAAAGGGCAACGAGGCATTACCCTGATCGAACTGATGATCGTCGTGGCGATCATCGGCATCCTGGCGACCATCGCCGTCCCCATGTACACCAACCACCAGGCGCGGACCAAGGCGGCAGCCGGGTTGCTGGAAATCTCCGCGCTCAAGACCGCCATGGACCTGCGCTTGAACGAGGGCAAGGATGTGGCGGATGTCGCAGCGCTGGGGGGCCAGGCGAGCACAGCGCACTGCGCCATCACTGCCAGCGGGACGGCTGCCGATGGTAGTGCCAGCATCGTCTGCACCCTCGCCGATGCGCCTGCCACGGTGCTCGGCAAGACGCTCACGCTGACCCGCTCCGCGACGGGGTGGAGCTGTACCACGACGGTGGAGGCAGACCTCGCGCCGAATGGTTGCAAGGCGTCTTGAGGTTGGGGCTGGGGGTGGGGAATAACCGAGGCGAAACAGGGGTTTGCGTATCTGTCACGGCAGTGGTAGCGTTGCGCTCACGCCGGTGTAGCTCAGTCGGTAGAGCAGCGCACTCGTAACGCGAAGGTCGCAGGTTCGATTCCTGTCTCCGGCACCATGACATTCTCCGGTAAGGCCCAGTAACTACCGGAAACCCCAATGAAACCGCCCTCTGTGGCGGTTTTGTTTTTCCGGTAGGTTCCGAGTCCTTCCAGCACATTCCGGAAACTTTTAGTACATTGCGCAGCACATCGTAGATTCGAGTGCACAGGTGATGTACTAAATGCCCCTCACAGACACAGCGTAAGCCCCAGGACAAGGCCTACACCCTCAAGGACAGCGACGGGCTGTTCCTGTACATCGCGCCCAACGGCACGAAGTCCTGGCACTACCGGTTTACGTGGCACGGTAAGCAGGCGCGGATATCGATGGGCACCTATCCAGCCATCGGCCTGCGTGATGCACGGGAGCGCCGCGACGAGGCCCGCTCGCTGGTGGTCAAGGGCATAGGCCCACGCGACGAGCGCCGCCGAGCCAAGGCCGAGGCCGCCGTGCACCAGGAGAACACCTTCGAGGCGGTGGCCAACCGCTGGCACGCTTTCAAGCTGCCGCGCTGGTCGGCGGCCAGGAAGGGCGCAGCGATGCAGGCCCGCTTCTATCTGGACACGGACTTGCTGCCAGAGCTGGGCCGAATACCCATTGCGCAGATCAAGCGTGCCAATGTACTGGAGGCCATGCGCCGGGTCGAGCGGCGCGGGGCCTTGAACTCGGCACGCAAGTGCCGCTTCTGGCTCAACGAGATTTTCCGGTACGGCATGGCCGAAGGCTTGTTGGACGTCAACCCGGCTGCCGACCTGGACATCGTTGCAGTTCCTGAGCCACCAGAGCAGCACAACCCGTTCCTGCGGCGCGACGAGTTGCGGGAATGCCTGCTGGTGCTGCGTGGCTACAAGATGGCCGGGTACGTGCGCAGCGCCATCCGACTGTTGCTGCTGACCGGCGTGCGCACGATCGAGCTACGCAGCGCAACGATTGACCAGTTCGACTTCGATGATGCCCTGTGGTCGGTGCCGGCCGGGGTGGTGAAGCAGTTGCAGAAGAGGGTAAGGACGCAAAGCGGGGGAGATTCCACCGTACCTGGTCCCGCTGTCGCGGCAGGCCGTGGAAGAGGCGAAGCGCGTACACAAGCTGACCGACGGCTACCGCACGCTTATCGCGGGTCGCAATGACCCACGCAAGCCTATAAGCGATGGCACCGTTAACTCTGCCTTGCAGCGCATGGGGGACAAGGGCCGGCTGACCGGGCACGGAATCCGCGCCACGATCTCGACGAACAGAAGGTTAGACAACCGCAGATGTTTTCACACAGCCTGGACCAGAAGCGGACGGTTCCGAGGGCATATCACGCCGCCCTTTAGGTGTGGAGGGGTCTAAGAAATCAGGGACGGCAAGGTTACACTAACGCTTTACTAGCTCGGAGCGTTGTTTTGAACTTCACTGGTCAAACATTCGATACGATTCTGAACGCACTGCACGACGGCGTGTACATCACGGATGGGGTAGGGATTACAGTTAAGGTAAACAGCGCGTACGAGCGTCTGACTGGACTGCAGAGCGAACAGCTCATTGGACGCAGCATGCACGACCTGGTACGCGACGGTGTCGTTTCTCAATCCGCATCTTTGCGCGTACTCCAGCAAGGCGCTCCGGTTTCTGTCATGCAGAGCCTCAGTAACGGTAAGAAGCTGCTGGTGAGTGCAACCCCTATTTTCGAGAATCGCCGTATCAGCTACGTCGTCAGCGCCGTACGTGACATGACCGAGCTTCTGCGTATGAAGCATGAGCGGGATGAGCTCGCTGGGCTCAAGAAGCTGCGTCAGAGCACAGCGCAGTTGCATGCTGGCGAATATGAAAAACTGGCTCAGTCTTCGCTGGTCTTTGACCAGGCGCAATCAGGCCCACTTTTCGCACAGGCACGACGCGTAGCAGGCAGTGACGTGAAGGTGCTGCTGTTAGGGGAGACGGGGGTCGGCAAAAGTCTCGTCGCTCAGTACATTCACAATTCTAGCGCTCGGGCTAAGGAACCTTTCATTCCGCTCAACTGTGGAGCAATGCCGGAAAACCTGATCGAGGCGGAGTTGTTTGGCTACGCGCCTGGGGCGTTTACTGGCGCAGCTGCCAAAGGTAAGCGAGGGCTCCTAGAACTGGCGAATCATGGAACGTTGTTCCTTGACGAAATTGGCGACCTTCCTTTGTCGCTTCAGGTCAAGCTTCTGAAGGTCATTGAGGAGAAGCGGTTCATACCCGTGGGTGGGCTTGAACTGCGCGAAGTAGATATCCGAATCATAAGCGCCACCCACCATGACTTGCGACAGAGAGTAGAGCAGGGGTTGTTCCGTGCTGACTTGTACTATCGACTGAACGTGGTGCCCATCCGCATTCCCGCGCTTCGCGAGCGCGCCGGAGAGATCTCTACGCTGTTGGAGCATTACCTAAGGCAGTTCAACGAGCGCTATGAGCGCAACATGTCTTGGGGGCTAGAGACCCTAGACCTGCTCTGTGATTATGCATGGCCTGGAAATATTCGCGAATTGATCAACCTGGTCGAGCGTTTGGTAGTTATCTGCGAAAGTGACACGATTGAGGCGTTGGATCTCCCCGAGGAGATCCTTAACCTGCACGATGATCGCTTAAATCAAAATCGTCTGCCGCTGCGCAAGGTCCTAGAAAACGCAGAGCGGAGCGCGATCCTTTCAGCAATGCGCGTCCACAAGACCACGCGCCTAGCAGCCAAAGCGCTGGGTGTGAGCCAAGCAACCATCGTCCAGAAGATGAAACGCTGGGAAAGATCTGATTAGGTTTCTAATCGGTAGTCGCTTTTGTGATTGAAACTGTGATCACACGGTCGTGTCGGAGGTTAGCAAGAACGGGGCGAAACCCTTCAAGCACGGGCCTTTCAAGAAATTGGCACATGTTTTGTTCTCTCGTGGTTCATCTCAATAAAAAATGAGGATGAGCCGATGAGTGTTTCTGCCTTTCTAATCGCCAATAAACTCCTGACCGGCTCCAGCGCGGTTGAACAGCTGGACGCTGAGCTGACCCGGCTGAAGGTTAATAATCCATTAATCGTGACCGATGCGATCCTACTCAAGTCGGGTACAGTTGACCTCGCCTTGGCCCACATGGGGGGCCGCCGCTATGGCCTCTATGACCAAGCTCAACCAGAGCCTGAAATCAGTTTGGTCGAAGATTGTACCCGTGCATTTCGCGAGGGTGGTCATGATGGGCTCATTGGGCTGGGGGGCGGTAGCGCTATCGACATCGCTAAAGGTGTCTCGGCCTTCGCGGGACACGATGGCACGTTGGACGAGCTGTTCGGCGTCGATCAAGTAAGCCGCAAGGGGCCTGCGCTGATCGCGATTCCTACTACGGCAGGCACGGGTTCGGAAGTCACTAACGTGGCGATCTTCTCCGACAAAAAGGCGCAGCTCAAGAAAGGCATTGTGAGCAACTACCTGCTGCCTGACGTTGCTCTCGTGAGTCCAGTCATGACGCGCACTTGCCCACGTAACGTAACCGCTGCCAGCGGTGTCGATGCGCTTGTGCATGCGATCGAAGCGTACCTTTCGATCAATCGCTCACCGATCACCGATGCCATTGCTCTTGGAGCCATCAAGGTGATTGCTCGCGCTTTGCCTAAAGCGTATGCCAACCCCGATGACCTTGTTGCTCGGGAAGACATGGCTACGGCGAGTCTGATGGCTGGCATGGCTTTTGGAAACGCAGGCGTGGGCGCAGTACATGCGCTGGCCTACCCGCTGGGCGGACGCTTCAAGATCGCACACGGCGTTAGCAACGCTTTGCTGCTGCCCTATGTAATGCGCTGGAACAAACTTGCCTGTGCGGAGCGTCTTCGCGACGTCGCTCAGGCAATGGGCGTGAATATCGTCGGTTTAAGCGATCGCCAGGCTGCAGACGCGAGTGTCGATGCGATGGCTGAACTGTGTGCTGCGGTAGACATTCCTAACGGCCTTCGCGCTTTCAACATTCCAGAGGACGCTTTGGCACCAATGGCCGAGGAGGCCAGCAATATTGACAGGTTGATGCGCAACAATCCCCGAAAGTTCACAGCTGCAGATATCGAGGCGATCTATCGGGCGGCCTGGTAACGGGAAGTTGGTTTTGTTTTCATAATGAGCTTGCTGTATTGGTATTTGAATGGTCAAATTTTCAGGCTTGGCTGTTATGGATAGAAGTGTGATGTGCTAGAATGGATAGAAATGAAATTAATGATTGCCTGAAATATTAAAGCCTAACCATTATTATTCAAAGGGCTATAGCTATGGAAGAAGTTAAGTTATATGCAATGACCTGTGGCTGGATCACTATGCCTTATGGTTTCTTTATGGCTGGTGAAACAGGGGATCTGGCAATTCCAGTGCCGTGCTATTTAATCGAGCATCCCAAGGGTACTGTCCTTTTTGATACAGGGCTTGAGTTGCCTTTGCAGTCGAAAGATCCAGATGTGGTAAAAAAATCACTCGGCGTTTTTGCTGATTTAACTACGGTTAATTTTGTGCCTGGTGAGGATGTAGCTAAACGTTTGGAAGCTTTTGGCGTTGACCCATTAAAGATAAATTTCATCATTAATTCTCATCTGCATTTCGATCACTGTGGTGGAAATGCTTGTATCCCTAACGCACAATTGGTTATTCAAAAGCGTGAGTGGGAAGCCGCGAAGAATGAAGAAAATATCGAAAAAGAAATATATTCACCTCGACATTATGATTTAGGTCACGACCGTCTTGAGGTTGATGGGGAACATGATCTTTTCGGTGATGGATCGGTTGTGCTAGTTCCTAGCTTTGGACACACGCCCGGGCACCAGTCACTTAAAGTCAAGGTAGATGGTAAAGAAGTCGTAATTACCGCGGATGCTTGCTACTTAAAGGCTTCTCTTGAAAAGATGACGCTTCCCGATGCAATGGTGGTGAATGATGCTCAAGGAATGCTTGATAATTTTAACTTGTTTAAGCTGCTGAAGTCTAAAGGGGCCTTTATCCTCTATGGTCATGATCCAGAGCAGTCAAAATTACTCACGGATGGTCCAATTCGCAGAATTAGTTCGGAAACTCTATTTGGTCTGTAATGAGAATTTGTGAGTCATCATAAGATTGCTCACACTTGAAGTGCTTGATTTTTCGAGCGAAATTAAACGGATCCTGTTTTGTCGCAGGGTGCCAGACTGTAAATGTAAAATAATAAGGAATGATTATGAAATCTGTATTTAAAGCACCTTTGTTTTTGGTTGCAGGGATTGCCACCTCCCAAGCCTTTGCAGCGACCGCTCACGCTGACCTGCCAGATAGTTGTGCAAAGGATGCGAAGGGGAATTATAGTCAGGAGTTTGATGTTCCATGCAAAGCGTTGGATAACTTCCTGACAACATTCAATGCCAAAGATGAATTGGCTTGGGCTAAGACGCTCAACTACCCGCATGTGCGCATGTCTGGTAACCAAGTCACTGTCTGGCAAACACCTGAGGCCTATGCAAAAGACCAAAACTTGCAACAGCTTGCAAAAGAAATTGGATGGGAAAATACCCGCTGGGACTACCGATATGTTGTTCAGTCTGGTAGTGACGGAAAGGGGAATGCAAACAAGTATCATGTAGCGCTTAAATTTACACGCCTGGACAAGGCTGGAAAACCTATTCCGGGTCATACGTTTGACTCTTTCTATATTATTACAAATGTAGATGGTCATTGGGGTGCTCAATTTAGATCAAGCATGGCTGGTTCTTTGCATGGTAAATCAGCTTACTGATATATAATATTTCCTGAATAAAAGTTGGAGCGGCCAGCTCCAACTTTTAACCGCGCCATGCTCCCAGTGGCATCGCATAAACTTTACAAGCGCTGAGCTACGCTCGCTTAATTTTCTTGTCAGGCAGCACCCTCACCGCCGTACCCAGGTTTAAGGTCTTGGTGCAAGCTGCCAGCCAGGTAAGACGGTTCAGTGTGGCGGAGACTTGGCCCCGCCCAGTGAAATGGTGTTTCACCAAGAACGTGCTGTAGTAACCCAGCTACTCAATCTCAACATTGAAATCGATGCAGTCGCGCAAGCCGCGTCCCTTACCAGCAGCGAAATGTGCACTGTTTGCCTGTGAATCGTCCCTGCCCTCGTATACACCTTTGAATGACTGTTTCTGGCCCAGGCTGTGTGAAAACACCTGCGACTGACTAATCTTCTGATCGTCGAGATCGTGGTGGGAACGCTCATGAAGCGATTCATTGAAAGTGAGGTTCGGACGCAAGTCATGTTGCTGCCGGAGTTCCTGGAAGATTACATCACCGAAGAAAATCCAGTTCGGGTGGTCGACGTTTTCGTCGATGAACTCGACCTGTGTCAACGCCGACTTAAAACCGACCCACTTAATGCCCGATTTGCCGAAGTAATAATGACCCACCCGGATCACTCGGGTTTATGGTTCTGGCGGATCACACCCGATTTACGTTTGTCCTTGAGTCGGTAACTTTCACCTGTCAGGGTCAGGATGTGAGCGTGGTGTAGCAGCCTGTCCAGCATGGCGGCGGTCAGTGTCGTGTCGTCGCTGAAGGCATTGGCCCATTGGGTGAACGGCAGGTTTGACGTCAGGATCATCGAGCCTTTTTCGTAGCGCTGGGCTACCACCTGAAAAAACAGATTGGCCTCTTCACGGCCAAAAGGCAGGTAGCCGATTTCGTCGATCACCAGCAGTCTTGGTGAAAGGATCGCGCGGTTCAGATAGGCTTTGAGCCGCCCTTGTCGCTGTGCGGCTCCCAACTGCAGCATCAGATCGGCTGCGGTGATGAAGCGTGTCTTGATTCCGCTTTGCACCGCCCGATACCCCAAGGCAATGGCCAGATGAGTCTTGCCGACACCGGACGGGCCGATCAGCACTACGTTCTCGGTTCGGGCTACAAATGCCAGAGCGGCCAGCTCCTGCAGCAGCGCCTTGGGAACGCCCGGGCTGAAACTGAAATCATATTCCTCCAGCGTCTTGATCCCGGGAAAACACGCCATGCGCGTCAGCAACTCGCGACTGCGTTGTTGGCGAAAGCCATGCTCATGACGCAGTAGTTGCTCCAGAAAGTCGCTGAAGCCCAGATCGTCCTTCACCGCTTGTTGAGCCAGCATCGGTAATGCTCGGCTGTGCATTCGAGCTTGAGTGCCTGGCACCGCTCGACGATGGCCTGATGTTGGAGGTTCATGCGCAGGCCTCCCGACTCGCCTCATAGATGGATAGCGGATGCTGAAGCGACTCATGCGGGATCGGACGGGGCGCATTCCCCAGCAGGGCTCTCCAGGTCTGACGCACGGCGTGAGGCAAAGGTGTCAGCAGCTCTTGCTCCTGACGCCAACGGTCGATCGGGCGTTCCTTGAGCGTGGCATGGGTGCGTACATTGGCCTCCTCGGCCAGCCATTCGCCGACCAGGCGGTTGGCGGTGCCGCAATCCACCAACAGGCCGGCAGAACTGACCCGGCTGTTCAGCGGGTTGTAGAAGCTCTCGCGCAGGTAGCGGTTGAATCGCTCGACCTTGCCCTTGGTTCGGGCCCGGTAAGGGCGGCAAAGACGTATGCGAAAGCCCAGGTCGTCGGCCATCTGCAGCAGCCCGGCGTGAAAGCGATGCTGGCCATCGCCGTAGGCATCGCGCTCGATGACTGCGGTTTTCATGTTGTCGAACAGGATTTCGTCAGGCACACCGCCGAAGTAATCGAAGGCCAGCAGCAATGAGTCGTGCACTGACTCGAATGACTCATCAGGCACAAAATGGACGTAAGTCATCCGGCTATAGCCCAGCGTGGCCACGAAGGCTGACATCGGGGATTTGGCTCGGCGAAACACGATGAAGTCGGCCTGCATCTGTTTACCCGGCTCGATTTCGAACCGCATGCCGACGCAGAAGTCTAGCGAAATTGCTAAGCTGTTTACCCCACACTTGGTGCATGAATGCTACCGTCAGCTAGCCGGGTACTTTAAGGACTATTGATGAGGTGAACATGGACGTTAGGCAAATTACCCTAGATGACCTCAACGGATTTTACTTACTTTTTTGTGAGGTGAATGCCGAAGGCCGTTACTCAGCTCGCTCAACCCCGCCCCCTCTAGAGGCAATAGAACGAGCATTAATGCAAGTTGTAAAAAAATCTTGGCCTGTATACGTGATAGAGCATGATGGTCAAATAGTGGGCTCGGCGGAGGCCTACCCGGAAAGCTTCTGCCGACCTGGCGGTAGCGATAGCATTGGGGTTCTAGGGATGCAAGTGAAGCGAGAGTATCGCCGTAATGGCCATGGATCTGCTCTACTTTCCGCCGTGATTGAGCATTGCCGAGGTATTGGCTTCACCTCGGTGGATCTCAGTGTCTTTGAATCAAATAAGCCCGCCAGATCACTTTACGAAAAGATTGGATTTACCCGCCTAGAAGACCTTCCGCCGTGCTCGCTTCCGTGTGGGAAGCTTGAACAGCCCATTAAAATGCGACTAGCGCTCTGATCGCCCTTTGGGGCTGGGCTCAGGGACAACATTGTCAATGCGTGATGCCAGACGCTTGCCTCTAGGCACCCGGTTGCACATCATCGGCATAGGCAAATTGCACATCCCTCGGGCAGCGCAGGTGGTAGATCTCAAGATTAGCTGCTGCGTCCGTACCCCACCTAGACCTGGTAATCAGCTTTGACAGAACCGAATACGATTACCAAAAGGATCGTACACCTCCAAAAGCTGCCCCCAGTCCTGTTGAACAATATCCGGCCGCCCATAGCCATAGCGCTTAGCCAGTAACTCGTCACGAAGCATCTCTATGTTTTGCATCGGAACGAATATCGTCGCTCCAGGGCTCGCATCGCCATGATGTTCAGACAGGTGTATCTGTAGACCGCCTCGGTTGAGTCCAAGATAGAGGGGCAAGTCAGCCTCGAACCGATGCTCGAATTCGATACTGAAACCCAGAAAATCAACGTAGAACTCCCTCGCCTTGGTTTCGTCGAACATCCGCAGTATCGGTATGGCCTTGTCGAAGGTAATGGCGGGGTGGGGAGCCTCGTGGGGAAGTAGCGCCGAGGCGGTGTTCCAATCCTTGTATCCCAATTGCTGCGCTACCATTTCAAGCGCAACTGCATGGGAAACTTCGTGACTGCGGGCGTCTAGAGAGGCGCGCAGGCTCTTGGCCATCCGTTTGGCTTTCTCGATTGACAGCATCATTCCTCCTGGAGTCGAGGCATTCTGGTGCTCGCGTTGCCAAACCTCGACTATCAAGAGAGATGCGATAGGGGCTGGAGCAGAGATGCTTTCACCTTTCCTTCCGGAGCGAGCGGCGGGCAGCATCGGCCTTCGTCGATAGTACACAGTCCTGATTGAGGTCGGAAGCGGCGCCTTCGGCTGATTCAGTTACACCACTTCCCGGGACACGATCGACAGTTCTTACAGAAACGAGCGAGACTTCGTATTCGAGTGATGCTTGCGTTGGCCGGCTCACGGGGATAGATTGCCCTGGTCGCGGCCAATTCCGCGACCGGGTTTGGCGACCCGAACGAAAAGGCGCAAAGGCGCCCAGATCACGATTGCAGGCGCTTTTTTTGTGTCCGCAGTTTCGTGTAATGGCGGCTGTGCGTGGGAGACCCTTCGGGTCTGCCGAGTTCCTTTTCCTCGGTTCGCCAACCTGCGTACAGCTGCCACCCTAATCGTTTGGCGACGATTGGTGTGGTGCTTCAACTGAAAAGGACCTCATGCATGACCATCGTAAGTCCATTCAGGATCCTCGCATCCGTTCCCCACCGTCCAATCCCGCCGGTGACTCGACCCCACCGTTTCTACCCCATCCACAGCCAGGGCAACCTGAGGCAGGTGCGCCATGACTGACCACGAGCGCATAACCTCCATCCAGAGCTACATCTGGACCCTCGAATTACTCGGCGAGGCGCTGGTGCAGCATGACGAGCATCTGGAATGTGAACACCCACCACAACTGAGCTTCCGCACCACGGCGGGTATTCACCAGGCGATCAAGATCATCAGCCGTTTGGCCAGCGAGCAATGCGGCAAGTTGCTGAGTAATGAGCCGACATGATTGAAGCCGCGTCCCATTGTGTTTTAGTGGGACGCGGCTCGTGGTTCGCCCTGTGGATAAACCCTGATGCGGATCAGTTATCCAGTTCGGTAATGACACCTGGTTGGGATATTCGTAGCGCCGTTTTTTGTTCGGCCCGTTGCCCCAATCGCGACGCCACCCCGCCCCCACAGGGTGATGCAGAAGCACACCCCCGCGCCTCGAACCACCCCGGCCAGGAACTCCGGTGCCGGCTGTTTTCCTCGACGCAAGGAATCAGCCGTTCGACCAGCACTTCGGTCTGCCCCACAGCCTTGGCCATCCGGTACTTGACGCTATGTATGCATTCCCTGTCCCCAAACTCGCAGCGGTTGAGCGAGGTCCCGCCGCAGGGCCCATTCGCCAAGCCCTTCGGGCAGGTCTCGGGGCAGACGTAGAGGGTATCTTCCAGGCGGCAGCGCCCACAGGTGTCGCACCCCACCAGCGGCCTTTTCACGCTGCGCTCCAGGCGATGGAGCACGCGGGCGCCGGTAGGCGTGGCCCAGACCGGTCGTTGCACGGCCCAGCCGAACGCCTGGCTCAGCCACGAACTGCGGCTGAACAGCAGCGAATGAAAGCCAGACAGCAGGTGATAACGCGCTGTTTCCTTGCGCGAGGCGGTAACGCGGGATTCGCCCAGCCGCCAGTTCGCCTCAGGCGGATGGAAGGTCACCGCAGGCAGCCCGGGCATCTGCCAGCAGGCCGCCCATGCCGGTGCCCATTGCTCCAGCGAATGAATGCGCGATTGCCAGCGGTTGATCGTCTGCTCCAGCGTCAGCAATTGCTCGACGTCATGGATGCCGGACAGGTGAATCCCGGCGTACCCCATCAGGCGCAGGCCGATGATCTGCAAGGCCAGGCGTTCGAGGCTGCGTGCCTGGGCATGGGCCTTGGAGAGGGCCGCCTCGGCTTCGAGCAGGTCGCGCATGGAGGGGGTGACCACGATGCCGGCCACCTGCTCGAAGATCCGCGCGCGCCCCAGGGTCAGGCCCATGACGCAGGCCAGTAGCGGCTTGGGTGAGGGTTGGCGGCTCATCCACTGGATGGCTTCACGGTGCTTGCTGGCATCGTAGCCTAGTTGCAGGGTGAGGAAGTCCGCGCCGGCGGCGAGCTTCTTCTCGGCCTTGAAGTACTGCGCGCCGCCTTCTTCCTCGCGGTATTTGAACGGGTGCATGCCGGCGCCCAGCAGCCAGCCCGGTCGGGCCTGGCGGACGATCTGCAAGGCCGCCACCGACTCCAGGTAGCGCACCGGGCGCTGGCCGGGTTCATGGCCGGGCAGGCGGTCGCCGGTGAGCAGCAGGAGTTGGTCGAGGCCTGCGGCGTCCATACGTTGCAGTTGCTCCAGCAGATGCTGGCGTTCGCGGTCCTTGCCGGAGAAATGCAGCAGGGCGGGGTGGGGCTGCTCGAGGCTGGCGAAGGCCTCCAGGGGAGACATTTCGAAAGGGCTGCCGACGCGGTCGGCGATAGCCACGGTCATGGGCCAGCCGCACAGGTGCGAGCGGGCCATCAGGGCCTCGATGCTGGCGAAGTGCGGGCTGGAGGACTTGGGGACGAACTCCATGACGCAGACGAAGGATTTTTCGTGCAGCGCCTTTTTCAACTGGCTCATGGGCGGTTGGCTATTGGGTTGGGGCACGGTGGCATTGTGAAGGAGGGTGGGGGAGGGGTCATGTCCGGGGGCGTAGGGAATTGCTTTGAAAGAGACATCCTGGGTGCCTGGGCTGGCCATTCGCGGCGGTTCGGCGCCGCTCTCAAGCAGCGCCGCACTATCCCTGCGAACCAGGCATGCTTCAATAGGATCATGAGTAAATCTTGTGATCATCTTAAATTAAATGAGTTTGTCTCACGATGGCTGCGCGCCGACAATCCTCTCATTCATTTCTGCATGCTGAGGGACAAGAACATGGCACTGGCGCACAACCTGGGTTTTCCGCGCATCGGGCGCGACCGTGAATTGAAGAAAGCCCAGGAAGCCTTCTGGAAGGGCGAACTGGACGAAGCCGGCCTGCGCACCGTGGGCCGTGAGCTGCGCGCAGCCCATTGGCAGGTGCAGAAAGACGCCGGCATCGAGCTGTTGCCGGTCGGCGACTTCGCCTGGTACGACCAGGTCCTGACCCACTCGCTGACCTTCGGCGTGATCCCGGAGCGCTTCCGGGGCCATGAGGGTGCCAAGCCGACCCTGCAGACCCTGTTCGCCATGGCGCGAGGCACCGTGGCGACGGACCGCAGCGACAGCTGCTGCGGTGGTGCCCACGCCCAGGAAATGACCAAGTGGTTCGACACCAACTACCACTACCTGGTCCCCGAGTTCACCGCCGACCAGCAGTTCGCCCTGAGCTGGGAGCAGTTGTTCGAGGAGGTGGACGAGGCCAAGGCCCTGGGCCATGCAGTCAAGCCGGTGGTGATCGGCCCGCTGACCTACCTGTGGCTGGGCAAGACCAAGGGCGCCGACTTCGACAAGCTGGAGTTGGTCGACCGCCTGCTGCCGTTGTACGACCAGATCTTCAACCGGCTGGCCGCCCAGGGTGTGGAGTGGGTGCAGATCGACGAGCCGATCCTGGTCCTCGACCTGCCGCAGGACTGGAAGAACGCCTACGAGCGTGTCTACAACATCCTGCAGCGCGCACCGCTGAAGAAGCTGATCGCCACCTATTTCGGCGGCCTGGAAGACAACCTGGGCCTGGCCGCCAACCTGCCGGTCGATGGCCTGCACATCGACCTGGTGCGCGCCCCTGAGCAGTACCCGACCATCCTCGACCGCCTGCCGGCCTACAAGGTGCTGTCGCTGGGCCTGGTCAACGGCCGCAACGTCTGGGCCTGCGACCTGGAAAAAGCACTGGATGTGCTGCGCCACGCCGCCGAACGTCTGGGCGATCGCCTGTGGGTGGCGCCCTCCTGCTCGTTGCTGCACAGCCCGGTCGACCTGGCCCGTGAAGACAAGCTGGATGCCGAACTGAAAAGCTGGCTGGCCTTCGCCGTGCAGAAGTGCCAGGAGGTCGCGGTGCTGACCAAGGCCGTCAACGAACCCGGCGTGGCCGACGTCGCCGCTGCCCTGGCGCGCAGCCGGGCCATCCAGGCCAGCCGCGCTGCGTCGCCACGCATTCACAAGCCTGCCGTGCAGGCCCGTCTGGCGGCGATCAAGCCGGCCGACAGCCAGCGCCAGTCGGCGTTCGAGCAGCGCATCGCCAAGCAGCGTGCCGGGCTCGACCTGCCGGCTTTCCCGACCACCACCATCGGCTCCTTCCCACAGACGTCGGCGATCCGCCTGGCGCGGCAGTCGTTCAAGCAAGGCAAGCTGACCGAGGCCGAGTACGTCGAGGCCATGCAGAGCGAGATCCGCCATGCGGTGCAGATCCAGGAAAACCTGGGCCTGGACGTGCTGGTGCACGGCGAGGCCGAGCGCAACGACATGGTCGAGTACTTCGCCGAGCAGCTCGACGGCTACGTGTTCACCCGCTTCGGCTGGGTGCAGAGCTACGGCTCGCGCTGCGTCAAGCCGGCGGTGATCTTCGGTGACTTGAGCCGTCCGAAAGCCATGACCGTGGCGTGGATCGAGTACGCCCAAGGCCTGACCGGCAAGGTGATGAAGGGCATGCTGACCGGCCCTGTGACCATGCTGATGTGGTCGTTCCCACGCGAGGACGTGAGCCGCGAGGTCCAGGCCCGTCAGCTGGCGCTGGCGATTCGCGACGAGGTGGTCGACCTGGAGGCGGCCGGCATCAAGATCGTGCAGATCGACGAAGCGGCCTTCCGAGAGGGCCTGCCGCTGCGCAGGGGCGCCTGGGCTCATTACCTGGAATGGGCCACCGAAGCCTTCCGCCTGTGCGCCTCGGGCGTGCGGGATGAAACCCAGATCCACACCCACATGTGCTACAGCGAGTTCAACGACGTGATCGAGTCGATCGCCGCCATGGACGCCGACGTGATCACCATCGAGACCTCGCGTTCGGACATGGAACTGCTGGAGGCCTTCGAGCAGTTCGACTACCCGAACGAGATCGGCCCAGGCGTGTACGACATCCACTCGCCGCGAGTGCCGAGCAAGGACGAGATGGTCAAGCTGCTGCGCAAGGCCGCCCGGCGCATTCCCGCCGAGCGCCTGTGGGTCAACCCGGACTGCGGCCTGAAGACCCGCGCCTGGCCGGAAACCGAGGCGGCATTGGTCAACATGGTTGCCGCTGCCCGCGAGCTGCGTAGCCAGGGGGCCTGATTACCCTGGATCGACGAACGGGACGCCTTGCGTCCCGTTTTGCGTATTGGGCTCTCGATATTTGTTTTTCTATATAGCGATGCGTTGTTCAGGTCGTCCTGGCTGCAAGCCCCGCAGCAGCATCCTGGTGAGTGCCGAGGCCAAGGGTTGCAGGTCGTGGCCATCGTGCGTGCGCGATTGCGCCAGCCGGCTCCCCTGTGGGGCGAAGCGGATATGCGCCATGGGCATCGACCAGAGGAACAGCAGCAGGTGTTCCGGCGCGGTGCGGGCGATCAGGCCCCGGCCCATCCAGGTGGTGAGGCAGCCCAGGTTCTGCCGGGCGATCTCGCGCATGGCCTCGGCGTGGCTGCCGGAGAGGTGATGGGCACCGTGCAGCATCTCCCGCACCAGGACCTTGCAGGCATGTGGATATTGCCGGATCACCCCTATCTTGGCCTGGACATAGCGTTCCAGCGCGTCTTTCGGCAGCGCTTCGGGATCGAGGCTGCGCGCCGCGCGCAGGAGCGGCTCCATGACCCGGTCGAGCACACAGGCATAGAGGTTGCGTTTGGTTTCGAAGTAATAGTGGACGTTGGCTTTCGGCAGGCCGGCGCGGGCCGCGATGTCTTCGACCGTGGACGCTTCGAAGCCCTTGTCGGCGAACTCCGCGCTGGCGGCCTCGACGATCAGGCGGCGGTTGCGCTCGCGGATACTAGGCATGGCGGTGCTGCTGTGGGGCAGGGTGGGGATGGCGGATCGGCATGGCTACGGCAAAAGGGAAAGCGGATGCTCGCTACAGTGTCATAACGCTATTGTAAAAGTATATAGCGAGGTGGCTTTAGCCGTAGATGAAGACGTAGCCCTGGCCATGCTCAGGGGGCAAGGCTGGCCTGTCGCGGCGGTTCGGCGCCCCGACAAGCCCGCTCTCACAGGGTGCTGAGTCGACTACACATGATGCAGTTTGCAGGGGCCTGTGGGGGCTTGCCGGCGATGGGCTGCAAAGCAGCCCCGGAACACACTCGCAGCGAACGGCTCAGCGCTCGATCGCCAACGCCACGCCCTGCCCACCCCCGATGCACAGGGTGGCCAGGCCTTTCTTGGCATCGCGCTTGATCATCTCGTGCAGCAGGGTCACCAGCACGCGGCAGCCGGAGGCGCCAATGGGGTGGCCGAGGGCGATCGCGCCGCCGTTGACGTTGACTCGCGAGGCATCCCATTCCAGGCGCTTGCCAACGGCCAGGGCCTGGGCGGCGAAGGCTTCGTTGGCTTCGATCAGGTCCAGGTCGCCCAGCTGCCAGCCGGCCTTGTCCAGGCAGCGCTGGGTGGCGGACACCGGGCCGATGCCCATGACTGCCGGGTCCACGCCAGCACTGGCGTAGGCGGTGACCTTGGCCAGCACCGGCAAGCCCAGGGCCTGGGCCTTGCTGGCGCTCATCAGCAGCACCGCGGCGGCGCCGTCGTTGAGGCTGGAGGCGTTGCCGGCGGTCACGCTGCCGTCCTTCTTGAAGGCCGGGCGCAGCTTGGCCAGGGACTCGGCGGTGGTGCCGGGGCGCGGTTGCTCGTCGGTGTCGAAGACCTTGGGGTCGCCCTTCTTCTGCGGCAGGACGATGGGGGTGATCTCGTCCTTGAAGCGGCCAGCCTCGATGGCGGCCACGGCCTTGCGCTGGGACTCGGCGGCGAAGGCATCCTGCTGCTCGCGGCTGATGCCGTATTGCTCGACCAGGTTCTCGGCGGTAATGCCCATGTGGTAGTCGTTGAAGGCGTCCCACAGGCCGTCGGTGATCATGCTGTCGACCAGCTGGCCGTGGCCCATGCGCTGGCCGGTACGGGCGGACGGCAGCACGTAGGGCGCCAGGCTCATGCTCTCCTGGCCGCCAGCGATCACCACCTCGGCGTCACCGCAGCGGATCGCCTGGGCCGCCAGGTGCAGGGCCTTGAGGCCCGAGCCGCAGACCTTGTTCAGGGTCAGCGCGGGCACGCCATAGGGCAGGCCGGCCTTGATCGCCGCCTGGCGCGCCGGGTTCTGGCCGGCAGCGGCGGTGAGCACCTGGCCGAGGATCACCTCGTCGACCTGGGCCGGGTCCAGTTGGGTCTGCTCCAGCAGGCGCTTGATCACCGCGGCGCCCAGGTCCACGGCCGGTACGTTGGCCAGGGCACCCTGGAAACTGCCGATGGCGGTGCGGGTCGCGGCGACGATGACGACGTCGTTCATGTTGTTGTTCTCCGTGAAGGGTGGACGCCAGCTCGGCGCATTCCTGTCAGCATCGGTGGGAATCGCTCATTTGTTAAATTTGTTTTTCTTTCTCATTGATGTGAAAAACAAATGAGTGGCAGGCGTGAGCCTATACGATTCCGCTGCAATGCCGCTCATATCCGGCAGGCGCTCATCAACGATCTGGCCGGCATGGGCGAGCGCAATGTTCTCTTGAAACACCACGATCAGTCCTTAAGATGTGTCGGATCGCTTCCGGGTGTAGTCTCACCCTCCAATAAACGGGTCGTCGCCATGGTTGGCGGCTGTCCCATGCCTAAACACCTGATGAGGTACAGACATTGGCCATCATTCATCCTAAGGTCCGCGGTTTCATCTGCACCACGACCCACCCGAAGGGCTGCGAGCTCAACGTCCGTGACCAGATCGAAGCCACCCGCAAGCTGGGCGTGCGCGAGGATGGGCCGAAGAAGGTCCTGGTGATCGGTGCATCCAGCGGCTATGGCCTGGCGGCGCGCATCACCGCGGCTTTCGGCTTCAAGGCCGACACCCTGGGCGTGTTCTTCGAAAAGCCCGGCACCGAGACCAAGGCCGGTACCGCCGGTTGGTACAACGCCGCGGCCTTCGACAAGTTCGCCAAGGCCGAGGGCCTGTACAGCAAGTCGATCAATGGCGATGCCTTCTCCGATGAAGCCCGTGCCAAGGTCATCGAGCTGATCAAGCACGAGATGGGTGGCAAGGTCGACCTGGTGGTCTATTCCCTGGCCTCTCCTGTACGCAAGCTGCCGCAGACCGGTGAACTGGTGCGCTCGGCGCTCAAGCCGATCGGCCAGCCGTACAAGTCGACCGCCATCGACACCAACAAGGACACCATCATCGAGGCCAGCATCGAGCCGGCCACCGAGCAGGAAATCCAGGACACCGTCACCGTCATGGGCGGCCAGGACTGGCAGCTGTGGATCGACGCCCTGGCCGGCGCCGGCGTGCTGGCCGAAGGTGCGCGCACCGTCGCCTTCAGCTACATCGGCACCGAGATCACCTGGCCGATCTACTGGCACGGCGCCCTGGGCAAGGCCAAGCAGGACCTGGACGAAACTGCCCTGCGCCTGGACCGTAAACTGGCAACCGAGATCAAGGGCGGCGCCAACGTGGCCGTACTGAAGTCGGTCGTCACCCAGGCCAGCTCGGCCATCCCGGTGATGCCGCTGTACCTGTCGATGGTCTTCAAGATCATGCAGGAGAAGGGTGTTCACGAAGGTACCCAGGACCAGCTGGACCGTATGTTCCGCGACCGCCTGTACCGTGCCGACGGCCAGGCCGCTGAAGTCGACGAGAAGGGCCGCCTGCGCCTGGACGACTGGGAACTGCGTGACGACGTCCAGGACGCCTGCAAGGCCCTGTGGCCGCAGGTGACCACCGAGAACCTGTTCCAGCTGACCGACTATGCCGGCTACAAGAAAGAGTTCCTCAAGCTGTTCGGTTTCGAGCGCGCCGACGTCAACTACGACGAAGACGTAGCCACCGACGTACGGTTCGACTGCGTCGAGCTGTAAGCAAGCCCTTGACCGTGCAGCCGTTCATGGACGGCTGCACGGTTCCCTCCGGGGCCTGCACATAATCTGAAACAATTCCTTCGCTGGCCCTTTGCTATGAGGGCGCTCCGGCTGATCTATACCGCTGCTAATGACCAGGTAATTCCGCCTGGGCTGGGGAGGCAGCAGTATGAGCACATTGCAAAAAATACAAGAACGAATCCGCCAAAAAGGTCTTAAACGCACCCTCAAGACCTTGTTCGAGCGCTATGTGTTTTTCCATTGGGAGTTGTTGTGGATGGAGCGTGACCTGGTCAGCCCCGTACCGCCGTACAACCTCAAGGAACACCCACCGGTAACCCTGGTACAGATCACCTCCGAGAACGCCGACGCTTTCGCCCGCTACTTCGGCGACCGCGTCGAGACCATGCGCGAGCTGGCCGCCGAAGGCCACACCGGGCACATGTACCTGGACGAGCAGGGCGATGCGGTGGCGTTCATCTGGGCCAGCGTGGTGGACTACCGCGACAAGCACTACTACGGCTGCACCTTCCCGGTGAAGCCGGGCGAGTTCTTCGAGTTCGGCGGCGAGATGACGCGCCGCTATTTCGGCAGCGAGCTGTCGGTCACCGCCCAGGTGGAGCTGTGGAACGCCATGCGCGAGAAGGGCTGCAACAAGGTGGTGGACGTGGTCGAGACCCACAACGTCCCAGCCATGAAGCTGCATTTGCGCATGGGGTATCACGAGCAAGGGCGGGTGATGCATGTCTATGGCCTGTTCGGGCGCTTCAAGCTGTTCCGCGAAACCCGCTACCAGGGCTCGCGGCTGGAGGTGCTGCGCAAGCCGGGCGTGGCCCGGGCCTTGCCGACTGCCTGAGAGGTTGGCCGGGAGCGGGCTATGCCGTTGGGGTGGGCAAATGCTGGGGCCAAATAGTTGAAATGACGCGCGCTCAATACTAGCGTTGGCGGACGAACAATCGCCCGTGCCCGCGCCCTGTCGGTGCGAGACGCCGCAGGGAGTGCGCCATGAGCAGCCTCATCCAGCCCGCCAGCGCTTTTCGCCAGGACGCCGCCGATGGCTATAGCCTCGGCGGCTTTCGTTGGCGTCATGCCCAAGCCGCCCCCCAGCGCCCGCTGGTGATCATCAACGCCGCCACCTCGGTGCGCTGCCGCTATTACGCGCGCTTCGCCGACTACTTGTTCGCCCAGGGCTTCGACGTGCTGACCTACGACTACCGTGGCATCGGCGAATCGCGTCCGGCGTCGCTGCGTGGCTTCCAGGCGTCCTGGAGCGACTGGGGACGGCTCGATTTCGAGGCCATGCTGCAACTGGCGGCCAATGAGTTTCCCGGCCAGCCGGTGGACGTGGTGGGGCATAGCTTCGGTGGCTGCGCGGTGGGCCTGGCGCCGTCTGCGGGCCAAGTACGGCGGCTGGTGATGGTGGGGGCGCAGTTCGCCTATTGGCGTGACTATGCGGCGCAGCAGCGCTGGCGGCTGTTCGGCAAGTGGCATGTGGTGATGCCGCTGCTGACGCGGTTGTTCGGTTACTTCCCAGGCAAGCGCCTGGGCTGGCTGGAAGACACGCCGGCGGGGGTGGTACACGACTGGACCACCCGCACGCCCCGCTACGAGCACCGCCCCAGCGGACGCACGCTGGCGGAGCCGCCGTTCGCCAAGGTGCGGGCGACGACCCTGGCGATCAGCCTGGCCGACGATCCGTTCGGCACCATTGCCGCCACCGAACGCTTGCTGGGTTACCTCAATGACGCCGAGCGCCTGCACCTGCGGGTGGCGCCTGTGGATATCTCGGTCGGCGAGATCGGCCACTTCGCCTTCTTCCATGATCGCTTCCGCGACAGCCTGTGGCCGATCGCACTGCAGTGGCTGCAGCAGGGCAACTTGCCACCTGGTACCCCGGGGCAGCGTTTGTGAAAGCCGCCGGCCCATTCGCGGGCAAAAGGCCCAGCACTCAAGCCTGATACCCATACAACACCGCCAGCAACCCTGCCAGCGCACAGGCGAGCAACACTTCCAGCACGCCCCGCCGGAACAGCAGCAACCCCACGGCCGCCAGCACCGCGACCAACAGTGCCAGCCAGTCGATCCCTTGGGCGAACCCATGCGGCCAGAACACGTGATAGCCAAAGAACAAGGCCAGGTTGATGATCACCCCGACCACGGCGGCGCTGATCGCCGTCAAGGGTGCGCTGAAACGCAGTTGGCGCCGGGTGCTCTCCACCAGCGGTGCGCCGATCAGGATGAACAGGAACGACGGTAGGAAGGTGAACCAGGTGACCAGGCAGGCTGCCAGTGCCCCGGCGAGGAAGGCCTGGTCGGCCCCGAGCGGGGCCTGGGCGTAGGCACCGACGAAGGCGACGAAGACCACCAGCATGATCAACGGCCCCGGCGTGCTTTCACCCAGGGCCAGGCCGTCGATCATCTGCGTCGGTGTCAGCCAGCCGAAATGGCTCACCGCGCCCTGGTAGACATAGGGCAGCACCGCGTAGGCGCCGCCGAAGGTCAGCAAGGCTGCCTTGGTGAAGAACCAGGCCATCTGGGTGAACGTGCCTTGCCAGCCGAACAGCAGGAGCAACAGGCCCATCGGCAGGCACCACAGGGCTGCGCCACAGGCCAACAGCCGCAGCAGGTGTGGCCAACGCCAGCGGGTATGCCCGGGTTGTGCCGGCGATGCGTCCGGCAAGGGCTCATGCGCGGCCTGGAACAGCCGGGGCTGCCAACGCCCGCCCAGGTAGCCGAGCAAGGCGGCGCCAAGGATGATCAGCGGGAACGGCAGGCCCAGGCCGAACAAGGCGACGAACGCTGCCAGGGCAACTGCCCACAGCGCGGCGTTGTGCAGGACGCGTGAGCCGATGCGCCAGGCCGCTTGCAGGACAATGGCGGTGATCGCCGGCTTCAGGCCGTAGAACAGCCCGGCGACCACCGGTTGCTGGCCGTGGGCGACATAGACCCATGACAGGCCGATGAGAATGAACAGCGAAGGCAGGACGAACAGCGCCCCGGCAACGATGCCACCCCAGGTACGGTGCATCAGCCAGCCCAGGTAGGTGGCCAGTTGCTGGGCCTCGGGGCCGGGCAGGAGCATGCAGTAGTTGAGTGCATGGAGAAAACGGGATTCGCTGAGCCAGCGACGGCGCTCGACGATTTCCCGGTGCATCAGGGCGATCTGCCCGGCGGGGCCGCCGAAGCCGATGAAGCCCAGCTTGAGCCAGAACAGCATGGCCTGGCGGAAGGGGACGGGGTGCTCGATCGGCATGTGGGGCGGTCCCTGGGGCAAAGGAGGGCTATGCGCCAATGTCAGTCAGTTAAGCGGCGTTTTTTCATTTTTGGGGCTGCCTTGCAGCCCATCGCTGGCAAGCCAGCTCCCACAGGGTACGAGTCGACCATAAATGATGTGGCTTGCGAGGCCATGTGGGGCTTGCTGGCGATGGGGCGCGAAGCGGCCGGCCGGCATTGGGCCATACCCTCCGCTCGCAGTCGTCAGGCCAGCCGCGTGAGCGGCTGCTGCGCGAACTTCACGCCTGCCAGCCCATGCGCCATCAGCGCGCGGATGTTGGCATGGTCGCTGCCCTCGGGGGTGGCCAGCACGCTGCGGTAGTGCTCGCCGAAGGCCAGCAGCGCTTCCTGGTCGCTCAGGCCTTCGAGCAGGGCCAGGCCCAGGGTCTTGCACGAGCCTTCGTTCTGCCCGGCGGCGTTCTCGACGCCACCGTTGACGAAGGCCTGGGGCTGGTAGCTGTAGTTCGCGGCAATGAACGCCAGGGTGTCGGCGAAGGCGTGTTCGCCGCTGGCGAGGCTGTCGCGCAGGGTGTTCAGATCAGTCACGTGGCTTTCCTTTTTCGAACGCCGCCTGTTGTTCGGCGCTGGCTTCTTTCTGGTACTGGGCTTTCCACTCGGCATAGGGCATGCCGTAGACCACTTCCCGGGCATCATCCAGGCTCAGGTCGATCTGCCGCTCGTCGGCGGCGGCCTTGTACCACTTGGACAGGCAGTTGCGGCAGAAGCCGGAAAGGTTCATCAGGTCGATGTTCTGCACGTCGGTGCGTTGGCGCAGGTGTTCGACCAGGCGCCGGAAGGCGGCGGCTTCGAGTTCGAGCTGTTGTTGGGGCGTCATGGGCTTCTCTCAGGTCATGCGGTTCTTCAGGTGGCGGCCACCATTGATGACCACCTGGCTGCCGGTGCTGTACTGGCTCTGGAGCAGGAACATCACCGCCTCGATCAAGGGGCGTGCACCGGGCTCGAATTCCAGCAGGGCCTTCTTCAGGGTCTGCTGGCGGTAGGCCTCGTCGCCGCCCTCCTTGAGGATCAGCAGGCCTGGCAGGATACCGTTCACGCGCACCTTCGGCGCGTATTTTTCGGCGAACGACAGCACCATGTTCTGCAGGGCGGCCTTGGTCGCGGCATAGCCGATATGGCTCTTGCTGCCGCGCGAGGAGGTTTCGTCGCAGATGTGGATGATGTCGGCCTTGTCCACCTTGGCCAGCAACTCGCCCAGGGCCAGGTTGAGATGGTAGGGCGCCTCGACGTGCAGGCGGAACATGGTCTCGAGGTTGTCCAGGCCGTCGTCCAGCCACAGCGAGGCGTTGTGGATGATTGCGCGCAGGCCGTCATAGTGGCCGTGCAGGTGGTCGATCAGCGCCTGGCGGTCGGCTTCCCGGCAGAGGTCGGCCTGGAACTGGAGGATGTTCGGGTGCGGGGACTGCGGCTGGAGGCTACGGCTGGCACTGACCACCGTATGGCCGGCCTGTGCCAGTTCGAGGGCCAGGGCCAGCCCGACGCGCTGGCTGGCTCCGGTGACGAGGATTGGGCTGTTCATGTTCGGGGCAATCAACTTGTCTGTCCTTGCATGGATGCCCCAGCATACCCGAACTGTTTCCCTTTGTATGACCTGGCCTCAGCGGCTGCGCAGTCCGCGCGCCGCCTGTGCGGCGGATGCCGGGGCTGCGTTCAGCCAGCCGGCCAGCAGGCGGGTCGAGAGTGGGATGAACAGGTACACCATCACCGGCGTCAGGCCCAGGGTACTGAGCAGGACCCGTGGCACCAGGTCCAGCGGCGCCAGCCAGTGCCCGAACAGCACGTTGAACAGCAGCGAGACCGGGAAGAACGCCAGCCAGATGGCCACGGTCTGCTTCCAGCGTGGCGGTTTGTGCACCAGATGGGTGCCGAACCAGTCGTCCAGGCCGGTCACGCGCCGCTCTTCGGGGCGCTCGAACAGGCCGTTGCCACGCTGCAGCCAGGCGCGACGGGAGGCGGAGTGCTCCCAGGCATGCAGGGTCTGTTCGTCGGTGAAGCGGAAGACGATCTGGAACTCGTCGCCGTCGGCGGGTGGGGCGAGGATGCCCGAGCCCAGGTAGCCGGGAAAGTCGGTGGCCAGTTGTTCGCCTTCGTGGAGCCAGGCCAGCAGCTCCTGGTAACGGCCATGGGCGGCGCGGCGCGACACCATCAGGGTGACGGGTGGGGTAGACATCGTGTATCTCCTGGCGACGGGGCTGGCGGGTAGCTGGCCCCTTGGCTTGCGTGGCCCGGGGTGATGGGCGACACAGGCGTGATGCAAGAATCGGGCACGGATTATCGCGGATTTTTCGTGACCGGTCAGTGCCGGCTGGCAGGCGGTCGCGCTGACCCTGCGTGGCCTCCCGTCGTAGAATGCCCCTCAGACACACATGACAGGGTTGCCAGCGCAGATGAACGAAGAGGTAGCGGCCTTGGCCAATGGCGCGGGCCTGGAACCCCAGGCGCGGGTGCCGATTCGCGAAGTTTCCCGGCAGACCGGCGTCAACCCGGTGACCCTGCGGGCGTGGGAGCGCCGCTATGGGCTGATTCGGCCGACGCGGACCCGTAGTGGGCACCGCCTTTATTCCCAGGACGACATCGACACCATCCGCAGCATCCTGGGCTGGCTGGCGCGTGGTGTGGCGGTGAGCAAGGTCGGCAGCATCCTGGCCCGCGACCAGGCGCTGGCCCAGGATGCGTGTGCCGCCGCCCATGCCGACGACCTGGCGCGCTGGCGGGTGCAGGTGCACGCGGCGGCGCAGCGCTTCGACGGTGGCGGCCTGGACCGGCTGTTCGACCAGGTATTCGCCGGCCTTGCCCTGGACCAGGTCTTCGGCGAGGTGTTCATGCCGGTATGGCAGTCACTGCGCGCGGGCCATGGGAGTTTCGGCCAGGCCAGCGCCTGGTTGTTTCTCGACCAGTTCCTGCGTGGCCGGGTGCTGCTGCGCCTGCAACTGGCTCGCGAGCCGCGTGGCAGCCGCGTGGTGCTGGCGCCTTTGCCGGGGCAATGCCATGAACTAGAGCTGCTGGTGGCAGGCTTGCTGTTGGGCTACGACGAAGTGAGCGTGACGCTGCTGCCCCTGGGGCAGCCACTGGAGGAACTGGCGCTGGTCTGCGAACGCTTGGCGCCCGATGCGCTGGTACTGTTCGCCAACCACCAGCCGACCGTGGAGTTGGGCAAGCGTCTGGCGCGTCTGGCGCCAGGGCTGGGCTGCCCGTTGTTGTTGGCGGGGGAGACGGCGGAGCTTGCCCAGGGCAACCTGGCGGGGAGCGCCATGGCCTGCCTGGGCGCCGAGGGTGGCCTGATGCGCAGGCGCTTGCGGTAGTACCTGGGCGGTCAGCCGGCGACCTGAGCGTGCAGCTCCGGGTGGGCCTGGCGATGGGCCTGGAGGATGTATTCGCGCAGGCGCTCGATCTCTTGCGCTGGGCTGCGGCTGAGGTCGTAGGCGGCCAAGTCCGGGCCGATGCGGCGGCGCAGTACGCCATGCAGGCCGATGGCTGGGATGCCTTCGGGAGCGAAGTGCAGGTCGAAGCGCGCAGGCGCTTCTGGCAAGTCGCGCACTTGCACCAGTACACCTTTGAAGGAAATCTCCCGGACCCACAGGCCGCTGCCTGCGCCGTGCGCGTCGAGCAGCGCGGCCGGCTCTTCCAGCGACAGGCGCCAGGGGCGCAGCATGGGGCCGTCCTCGTAGATCTCCGGTGAGCCCAACTGCAGGTGCAGGGCGTGGAATTCGTCTTCCACCAGTTGCAGGGGAAAGCTGATCTGCTGGTTGTTGAACTGCGCCTGGAGCGTGACCTGCTCGTTGGCCACCAGGCGGGTGAGCAACTGCTGGAGCCGATGGTCGCCATTGACCAGCAGGCCCGACATGGGGTCGGCCAGGTTCAACTGGGGCGAATGCTGCATGTTCTGGATGAAGTCCAGTTCGTCCTGGGTCAGGAGGGCGTCTGCTTGCATGGTCGAACTCGAAGGTGGCTGTTTCTTCAACGTCATGGACAGCACGCAAGGCGCTTCGTTCAGAAGCGTTGGTCAGATTTCCGACGGCCAACCTGGGCCGGTGCTGATGCATGCCCGGGCCCTTGGGTGGGAAGGAGACTTTGGTGGGAGGCGGCCTTTTGCCACTGTCGGATGCTAGTATCCTACGTTTTCACTCAGTTTCGGAATCCTCTGCCCGATGAAAGTCGCCATTATTTCTGGTTCGGTGTACGGCACCGCCGATGAAGTCGCCCGTCACGCCGAGTCCCTGCTCAAGGCTGCCGGCCTGCAGGCCTGGCACGCTGCCCGCGCCACCTTGCAGGACCTGCAGGGTTTCGCCCCCGACGCCTTCCTGGCCGTGACCTCGACCACGGGCATGGGTGAGCTGCCGGACAGCATCATCCCGTTGTTCAGCAGCATTCGCGACACCCTGCCTGCCGAGTGGCGTGGGCTGCCGGGCGCGGTGATCGGGTTGGGCGATTCGAGCTATGGCGATACCTACTGTGGCGGTGGCGAGCAGCTGCGCGAGCTGTTCGCCGAGCTGGGGTTGCGTGAAGTGCTGCCGATGCTGCGCCTGGATGCCAGCGAGACCGTGACCCCGGAGACCGATGCCGAGCCGTGGATCGCCGAGTTCGTGGCGGCGCTGCAAGGCTGAGCCTTTTTGGGGGCTGGTACTGGCCCCCGTATCACCCACCAGGCGCCGGCCGCTCGCGCAGCAGTTGCAACCAGGCCTGCGCTGCCCGTGACAGGTAGGCCCCGCGCCGCCAGATGAAGGCTATGTCCCAACGCAAAGCCGCCGGCGCCAGCAGCGGCAAGCGCACCACGCCGGGCCGCTCCAGCGCCCGCGCCACCACCCTGGGCAGCAACACCACGCCCTGGCCCGCCGCGACCAGTGCGGCGAGGAAGTCCGCCTGGCCGCTGCGTCCACCTTCCTTCGGGGTGAATCCCATCTGCTGGCAGGCGCCCAGCAGGCGGTCATTGAGCACGAAGCTGCGCTGGTACAAGAGAAACGGCGTGTCCGCCAGCTGGCGCAGCTCGACCTGTGGCAAGCCCGCCAGGGCATGCCCGGCCGGCAACAGGGCATCCAGCGGTTCGTTGCAAAAGGGCTGGTACTCGAAGGCCGGATCGCTCGGCGTCAGGCTGCCGCCCAGCTCCAGCTCGCCGCTGGCGACCGCTTGCTCCACGGTGCGGCTACCCCCTTCGAGCAACTGGATGTCGATGTTCGGATGACGCCGCCGGTACTCGGCGAACAACCCCGCGAACAGCGCGTCGCTGCCCAGCAGCGGCAGCCCCAGGCGCAGCTCGCCCCGGGCCATCTGGTCGAGGTCGTCGAGCTCGCCCAGCAACGCCTGGCGCTGGCGCAGCAGGGCTTCGCCACGTTCGAGGACGATGCGCCCGGCAGCTGTCAGGTGCAACTGCGAGCCCTGGCGCTCCAAGAGCGGCTGGCCGAGGTCCTGCTCGAGCTGGGCAACCTGCTTGCTCACCGCCGATTGGCTGATGTGCAGGGTCTGGGCGGCCTGGGTGAAGCCCCCTCGGTGCACCACTTCGATGAAACTGCGCAGCTGTTTGAATTCCATGCGTTGAATTCCATTATGGAATGGCGATCAGTCTAACAATTCGCTTCTGGCCTAGGCAGGTGAAATCTTAAAATGAACGCCTGTCGAGGACTCCGTACCATGAAACCCCTGTCGTTGAAGAAATGCCTGCGCCTGCTAGCCGAGCTGGCGATCCTGCTTGCCCTGTTCCTGCTTGGCGGCCAGCTCGCCGTCTGGCTGGGGTGGCCGATTCCCGGTGGGGTGATGGGGCTGGCGCTGCTGTTGCTGCTGTTCGCCTGCGGTGTGGTGAAGCCGGCCATGCTGCAGTTGGGGGCCGGCTGGCTGATGGCAGAGATGCTGCTGTTCTTCATCCCGGCGCTGATGAGCCTGCTCGACTACGGCAACCTGCTGCGCAACGAGGGCTGGCGCATCCTGCTGGTGATCGCCGTGAGTACCTTGCTGGTGATGGTGGTCACGGCCGTGACCGTCGAGCTGGTGTGCCGCTGGAGGCTGCGCCATGAGCCTTGAACCCATGCCGCTGTTCTGGCTGGCGCTGACCCTGCTGGCCTACCTGGGCAGCCGTTGGCTGTACCGGCGCAGCGGGCGCTACCTGCTGTCGCCGCTGATCCTGGTGCCGGCCCTGTTGCTGGCGGTGGCCGTACCGCTGCACACCGCCTACGCCGAATACGCGCGCAACACCCACTGGCTGATGAGCGTGCTGGGCCCGGTGACGGTGGCCTTCGCCGTGCCGATCTGGCAACAGCGGGCTTTGCTGGCGCGGCACTGGCCGGCGCTGCTGGTGGGCATGCTGGCCGGTAGCGGCGCTTCGATCGCCAGTTCCTGGGGCCTGGCGCACCTGCTGGCGCTGGACGATTCGGTCAGCCTGTCGCTGCTGCCGCGCTCGATCACCACGCCATTCGCCATGCCGTTGGCCCGTGACCTCGGTGGCGTGCCGGAGCTGACCGCCGTGTTCGTCATGTTCACCGGCGTGCTCGGTGCAGTGTTCGGCGGCATCCTGCTGCGCTGGCTGCCCCTGCGCACGCCCTTGGCCCGCGGTGCGCTGTTCGGTGTCGGCGCCCATGGCGCGGGTGTCAGCCGGGCCCAGGAGGTAGGGGGCGAGGAAGGCTCCGTGGCCGGCCTGGTCATGGTCCTGACCGGCCTGCTCAACCTGTTCGCCGCACCCCTGCTGACGTGGCTGCTCTGACCGTTCATACCGCTGACCCGCAAAGCCAGCAAGCTGGCTGCCAATGCAAGTTTCGCCGCCCCATGCGCTGACTAGACTGAGCCTCGACATAGAGAGCACATGTAAGTGCCGAGGTGACACGCAATGAGCGCAACCCTGCCCTATATCGCCAACACTTATCCACCGGGACAACTCTGATGCCACTGGCTGAAATACCATTGTGCGTCTGGCGTACCCGAGGCCAAAGTTTTTCCTTCCGGGGCCAGAGCATCCGTTACTGGACAGCAGGGCAAGGAGAGCCACTGCTACTGCTTCACGGTTTCCCCACCGCCAGCTGGGATTGGCACTACCTGTGGGCACCCCTGACCCAGCGCTTCTGTGTGCTGGCCTGCGACATGCTCGGCTTTGGCGATTCGGCCAAGCCGCTTGACCACGACTACAGCCTGATGGAGCAGGCCGACCTGCAACAGGCCCTGCTCGCGCACCTGCGCATCGATCAGCCAGTCCACCTGCTGGCCCACGACTACGGTGGCAGCGTGGCCCAGGAGCTGCTGGCCCGGCACCACGAGCGACGCCTGGAAGTCGCCAGCTGCGCGTTCCTCAACAGCGGCCTGTTCCCCGAGTGCTACCAGGTGCTGCTGCTCCAGAAGCTCTTGCTCAGCCCCTTGGGCTGGTTGGTGGGCCGCAGTTTCGGGCGGGACGACCTGGTGCGCAACGTCAGCCATATCTACGGCCCCTGCACCCATCCCAGCGAAAGTGCCCTGGATGACTACTGGAGCCTGATCGTCTCCAACCGTGGCACGCGCATCCTGCACAAGCTGATCAGCTACCTGCCCGAACGCCGGGTGCATCGCGAGCGCTGGGTCGGTGCGCTGCAGCGCCGGGGCGTGCCGCTGCGCTTCATCAATGGCGTGGTCGACCCGGTCTCCGGCGCGCGGATGGTCGAGCGCTACCGACAACTGGTGCCGGAGCCGGACACCGTGTCGCTGCAGGGTATCGGCCACTACCCGCACACCGAGGCGCCGCTGCAGGTGCTGCGGCATTACCTGGCCTTTCGCGAGCAGCCCCTGACGTGCTTCACGCAGAAAGTCGCCTGGTCCTGAAGGCGGGTCGCACAGATTAGGCGGTGGGCGATCATCGGCCTGTCTTATCGCCCGCCATTCAGCCCCCGTGCGCTTGATTGTCCGCCGTCCGCGGCTGGCGGACACTGCCCGGACCCCAATCCCTGCCTGGAGCCTTGGACATGAGCGAAGCGGTACGACTGCAAGATCGTGTGGTGATCGTCACGGGGGCCGGTGGCGGCCTGGGCAGGGCCCATGCGTTGCTGTTCGCCGCGCGTGGGGCCAAGGTGGTGGTCAACGACCTGGGGGGCTCGACCCACGGCGAAGGCGCCAGCGCCTCGGCGGCCGACCGAGTGGTGGAGGAGATCCGCGCAGCGGGTGGCATGGCGGTGGCCAACCATGACTCGGTCACCGACGGCGCACGCATCGTCGAGCAGGCCCTGGATTGCTTCGGCCGGGTCGATGTGCTGGTGAACAATGCCGGCATCCTGCGCGACAAGACCTTCCACAAGATGGAGGACGGCGATTGGGACCTGGTCTACCGGGTCCATGTGGAGGGGGCCTACAAGGTCACCCACGCCGCCTGGCCACACTTGCGCGAGCAGAACTGGGGGCGGGTGATCTTCACCGCGTCGACCTCCGGCATCTACGGCAACTTCGGCCAGGCCAACTACGGCATGGCCAAGCTGGGTCTGTATGGCCTGACCCGTACCCTGGCCATCGAAGGACGCAGGCACGGCATCCTGGTCAACGCCATCGCCCCCACCGGCGGGACGCGCATGACCGAAGGGTTGATTCCGCCCCAGGTGTTCGAGCGGCTCAAGCCCGAGCTGGTCAGCCCGCTGGTGGTGTACCTGGGCAGCGAGCGCTGCGAGGACAGCGGGCAACTGTTCGAAGTGGGCGGCGGTTGGGTCGGCAAGGTGCGCTGGGAGCGTAGCCTGGGTGTCGGCTTCGATCCTCGGGAAGGCTTTACCCCGGAGCAGGTGGCGGACAACTGGGGACGGATCTGCGATTTCGACGGCGCGGTGCATCCCGAGGACAGCCTGCAAGCGTTGCAGCAAATGATGGCGAACCTGCAGAAGTATCCGCTGGGTTGAGGCCATTGGGGCTGCGCAGCCCATCGCCGGCAAGCCGGCTCCCACAGGGGCCCCGTTGCCCTTTCGGCCTCTGTTCTCCGCGTGCAGGGTAATCCTCCACAGATGTTCCCGGCAGGGCACATGATTTGTGAACGCCGCTGGACCTGTGGGAGCTGGCTTGCCGGCGATGGGCCGCGCAGCGGCCCCGATATTCCTGCAGACATAAAAAAGGCCGCTGCAAACGCAGCGGCCAATCGAGACGTTAGATCAAGGAGCTTCAAAATCAACGTCGGTGAACCTTGCAGGCCCGAAGAACAGGGGGAGAGCCCTTCGTGCCAGCCAGTGAGGTCAGAATAAGCGCTTGATCCCGTAGGAAAAATAGCGACTTCCGACATTCACCTTTACGTTTAGGGTAAAAGTCCTGGCACGAACCGTGCCCCTCACGCGATACGCCGTGTCAGTGCGCTGGCGCGTAGCCCATCCGCCAACTGGCAGCCTGCGTCGCCGCCAGCAAGCGCTGGGCCGCCGGGCCATGTTCGTCGGCATGGAAGATCGACGTCGGGCCGACCACGGTCATCACCGCAGCGATCTGGCCCATGGCATTGAACACCGGTGCCGACAGGGCATCCACGCCCGGCATCAGCAGACCATGCACATGGTGCAGGCCGCGCTCGCGGATCTGCGTCAGCAACGGCGCATAGTCGCTGAACGGCTGGTTCAGCGTGGCCAGCTCCCGCTCGCGCAACTCGACAGTTTCGCGCTCCGGCAGGTAGGCGGCGAACACCAGTCCCGTGGAGGAGCTGAGCAGCGGCAGGACCGAGCCGATCTGCGTCACCACCGTCACCGCGCGTACCGCCGGTTCGATGCTCACCACCGTGGCGCCCTGGTTGCCCCACACGGCCACGAAACAGCTCTCGTTGAGCGCGTCACGCAGTTGCGACAGCGGCAGGGCCGACACCTTCAGCACATCGATGCTCCCCAGCGCAGCCATCCCCACCCGCAGGGCCTCGCGCCCCAGCCCGTAGTGGTTGGTGGCCGGGTCCTGCTCGGCGAAGCCGCTGGCGATCAGCGCCTGCAGGTAGCGGTGCACCTTGCTGGCGGGCATGTCCACATGCTCAGCCAGGCGCGACAGGGAGGTGGACGGCGAGAGTTCGGCAAGGGCCTTGAGAATATCGGTGCCGACTTCCGCCGAGCGAACCTTCTGCTTGCCGTTGTCGGCGGGGGAGCTGGCTTTGGCCATGGGCTTGGGCATCCAGGGAGACAGATGGGCGTCTTTATAGCTTGACGGCATGTGGCAATCAAATTACGTTATTCGTAATCTGATTACGATAAAAACAATGCAGACGCGCTGCCACGCCTGGGTCGATCGCCGGAAAGAGCCGGAACGGGCCAGCAGCCAGCTGCCAGCAACGGCTCCCTGGGAGCCCGGAGGCACCGATGAATCGCGACCATTCCCCTGTTCTTGAATACCTGAGCGGGTTCGGCAACGAATTCGCCAGCGAGGCGTTGCCCGGCGCCCTGCCTGTGGGGCAGAACTCGCCGCAGAAAGCCCCTTATGGCCTGTACGCCGAGCTGCTCTCGGGCACCGCGTTCACCATGCCGCGCAGCGAACTGCGCCGCACCTGGCTGTACCGCATCCGCCCCTCTGCCCTGCACCCGCGCTTCGAGCGCCTGGAGCGCCAGCCACTGGGCAGCCCGCTGGGCGACGTCACCCCCAACCGCCTGCGCTGGAGCCCACAGCCGATCCCGTCCGAGTCCACCGACTTCATCGAGGGCTGGGTGCCCATGGTGGCCAACTCGGCGGCGCAGAAGCCGGCTGGCGTGAGCATCTACATCTACCGCGCCAACCGCTCCATGGAGCGGGTGTTCTTCAACGCCGACGGTGAGCTGCTGCTGGTGCCGGAGCAGGGCCGCCTGCGCATCGCCACCGAGCTGGGCGTGATGGAGGTCGAGCCGCTGGAGATCGCCGTGATCCCGCGCGGCATGAAGTTCCGCGTCGAACTGCTCGACGGCCAGGCCCGTGGCTACATCGCCGAGAACCATGGCGCGCCGCTGCGCATCCCGGATCTGGGGCCGATCGGCAGCAATGGCCTGGCCAACCCGCGTGACTTCCTCACCCCGGTCGCCCACTACGAGGAGGCCGAGGGGCCTGTGCAACTGGTGCAGAAGTTCCTCGGCGAACACTGGGCCTGCGAGCTCCAGCACTCGCCGCTGGACGTGGTGGCATGGCATGGTAGCAACGTGCCCTACAAGTACGACCTGCGCCGTTTCAACACCATCGGCACGGTCAGCTTCGACCACCCGGACCCGTCGATCTTCACTGTGCTGACCTCGCCGACCAGCGTCCACGGCCTGGCCAACATGGATTTCGTGATCTTCCCGCCGCGCTGGATGGTGGCCGAGAACACCTTCCGTCCGCCATGGTTCCACCGCAACCTGATGAACGAGTTCATGGGCCTGATCCACGGCGCCTACGATGCCAAGGCCGAAGGCTTCCTGCCCGGCGGCGCTTCGCTGCATGGCGTGATGAGCGCCCACGGCCCGGATGCCGAGACCTGCGCCAAGGCCATCGCCGCCGACCTGGCGCCGCACAAGATCGACGACACCATGGCGTTCATGTTCGAGACCAGCCAGGTGCTGCGTCCGAGCCGCCATGCCCTGGAGTGCCCGCAACTGCAGGCCGACTACGATAGTTGCTGGGCCACCTTGCCGAGCACCTTCAACCCGAACCGGAGATAACCCATGAACCAGACCGCCATCGCCCGCAGCTGGGTCGAGCACGCCAACGGCCACCGCGACTTCCCGTTGCAGAACCTGCCCCTGGGCATCTTCAGCCGCCCGGGCGAAGCGCTGCGTTGCGGCGTGGCCATCGGCGACGCCATCCTCGACCTGGAGGCGGTACTGGCCGCCGGGCTGTTCGACGGCGAGGCCAAGGCCGCGGTGCAAGCCACCCGTGGCGGCGCGCTGAACGCCTTCTTCGCCCTCGGCCGCCCGGCCCGTGTCGCCCTGCGCGAGCGCCTGCTGGCGCTGCTCGGCGAGCACAGCGAGCACCAGGCGGCGCTGAAAGCGGCGCTGTACCCGGCCAGCGAGTGCCAGATGCACCTGCCGGCCAAGGTCGGCGACTACACCGACTTCTACGTGGGCATCGAGCACGCCAAGAACGTCGGCAAGCTGTTCCGCCCAGACAACCCGCTGCTGCCCAACTACAAGTACGTGCCCATCGGCTACCATGGCCGCGCTTCGACCATCCGCCCCTCCGGCACCGACGTGCGCCGGCCCAAGGGCCAGACGCTGCCGGCCGGGCAGGCCGAGCCGAGCTTCGGCCCTTGCGCGCGCCTGGACTACGAGCTGGAGCTGGGTATCTGGATCGGCCAGGGCAACGCCATGGGCCAGCCCATCCCGGTAGGCGACGCCGCCGAGCACGTGGCCGGCTTCTGCCTGCTCAACGACTGGTCGGCGCGTGACATCCAGGCCTGGGAATACCAGCCGCTGGGCCCATTCCTGTCCAAGAGCTTCATCACCACCGTCTCGCCCTGGGTGGTCACCGCCGAGGCCTTGGAGCCGTTCCGCTGCGCCCAGCCGGCCCGCCCGCAAGGCGACCCGCAGCCACTGTCGTACCTGCTGGACACCCGTGACCAGGCCAACGGCGCCTTCGACATCGAACTGGAAGTGCTGCTGCTCACCGAGCGCATGCGCGAGGAGGGCTTGCCGGCCCATCGCCTGACCCTGAGCAATACCCGCAGCATGTACTGGACCGTGGCGCAGATGGTCGCCCACCACAGCGTCAACGGCTGCCAGTTGCAGCCGGGCGACCTGTTCGGTTCGGGTACCCTGTCTGGCGCGGTGCCTGGCTCCTTCGGCAGCCTGCTGGAGATCACCGAGGGCGGCAAGCACCCGGTGGAGCTGGCCAGCGGCGAGGTGCGCAAGTTCCTCGAGGACGGCGACGAGATCATCCTGCGCGCCCGCTGCACCCGCGACGGCGTGGCCAGCATCGGCTTCGGCGAATGCCGCGGCAAGATCCTGGCGGCCAACTGAGGGGCAGGGCGATGGAGCTGTTCACCTACTACCGTTCCACCTCCTCGTATCGGGTGCGCATCGCCCTGGCGCTCAAGGGCCTGGATTACCAGGCCCTGCCGGTGAACCTGCTGCAGGGCGAGCAGCACACGGCGGGCTACCTGGCGCTCAATCCCCAGGGCCGCGTGCCGGCCCTGCGTACCGACGGCGGCGCACTGCTGGTGCAGTCGCCGGCGATCATCGAGTACCTGGAAGAGGTTCATCCACAGCCGGCGCTGTTGCCAGTCGATGCCGAGGCGCGCGCCAAGGTACGTGGCGTGGCGGCGATCATCGGCTGCGACATCCACCCGCTGCACAACGTCAGCGTGCTCAAGCAATTGCGCCAGTTGGGCCATGACGAGGCCCAGGTCAACCAGTGGATCGCCCATTGGATTGGCCAGGGCCTGGCAGCTGTCGAGCAGTTGATCGGCGACGAGGGCTTCTGCTTCGGCGACGAGCCTGGGCTGGCGGATGTCTACCTGATCCCGCAGCTGTATGCGGCCGAGCGCTTCAACGTCGACCTCGGCAGCTACCCGAGGATCCGCCGCGTCGCCGCCCTGGCCGAGGCGCATCCCGCCTTTCTCAAGGCCCACCCTTCCTGCCAGGTGGACACACCGGCTCAGTGAATCGAGCGCTTCGCCGAGGGTAGCTGGGCGAGGCGTTCGCTCAGCTTGAGGCGCTGCACCGGGTCGTCAGTCAGCAGCAGGGCATGCTCCAGGTCGAAGCGTTCGGCCTGGGGGCAGTCCAGATGCTGGTAGAGGGTGGCGCGGGCCAGGTAGTCGTTGACCGTCACCGGCCCCAGTTGCATGACCCGCTCGGCGTCGATCAGCGCGGCCAGGTCATTGTCGTTGCTGGTGTGCAACTGGCGCAGGTTGCGTGACAGGCGCTGGAGCATCTGCAGGGGGCTGGCCGTGCGCAGATGCTCGGCGCTCAGCGGCAGGTGCGGGCCGAACTGGCGGGCGAGCAGTTCGCGGCAGTCGGTCGGATACAGGCGCCGTCCGCCGCACGGGTCGAGCAGGTGATCGGCGCCCGGCACGCGCAGCAGGAAGTGGCCGGGGAAGTTCACGCCTTCCAGGGGAATCGACAGGCGCCGGGCCAGCTCCAGGGCGAGGATGGCCAACGGCAGCGGTTGCCCGCGTCGACGCTGCAAGACCTTGTCCATCAAGGCGGCCTGGGGGCGCAGGGGATGGTACTCGTCCTGCTGGAAACCCAGGGCGTTGAGTTGGCGCAGCAGTGGCTGGGCCAGTTCGCCGAGCGGCAGCATCGGCAGGTTGGCGCTGACCTGGCGTTGCAGCTCGTGCAACTGGGCAAGGCCTGCCGCCGGCTCTACCGTCCGGTCATGTTCGGCGGCGATCCACAGGGTCGCCTCCAACAGGGCGACAGGTTCGCGTTCCAGGCAGGCCAGGCAGGCTTGACGTGGGTTCATGGGCATCTCCACACACGCTTATCTTTTAGCCCTGGCGCCGTGATTCGTCCAGTGGTCCGTCAGGGGATCGAGCGTCAAAGAGCTGCCTATACTGGAAAGAGCACCTCTTCGGGGAGCCCGTTGATGTTCGCGCTCATGCAAAGCACCCGCACCCAGTCGCTGCACCTGTGCATCGACCCGCCCACAGGCCTCAAGGCCGTGGTGGCGATCCACAGCGAGCAATTGGGGCCGGCCATGGGCGGTTGCCGCTACCTGCCCTATGCCGATGACGAAAGCGCCATGACCGATGCCATCCGCCTGGCCCAGGGCATGAGCTACAAGGCGGCCCTCGCTGGCTTGCCGCTGGGCGGCGGCAAGGCGGTGATCATGCGCAATCCGCATGTGGAAAACCGCGCGGCATTGTTCGAGGCCTTCGGCCGTTTCGTCGATACCCTGCAAGGGCGGTTCATCACTGCGGTGGACAGCGGCACCTCGACCCTGGACATGGACTGCATCGCCCAGGTCACCCCCCATGTCACCAGCACCACCGCCTCGGGCGATCCTTCGCCCCACGCGGCCATGGGGGTGTTCGCCGGTATCCGCGCCACGTCCGTGGCCCGGCTGGGCAGCGACAATCTCGAAGGCTTGCGGGTGGCGGTGCAAGGGCTGGGTAACGTCGGCTACGCCCTGGCCGAGCAACTGCATGCGGCGGGAGCGGAGCTGCTGGTCAGCGATCTCGACCCGGGGCGGGTGCGTTTGGCCGTGGAGCAGCTGGATGCGCATCCGGTGACCAACGATGCGCTGATCAGCACGCCTTGCGACATCTTCGCGCCTTGTGGCGTAGGGCCGGTGCTCAATGGCCAGAGCGTGATGCAGCTGCGTTGCGCGGCGGTGGCGGGTGCGGCGAACAATCAGTTGACCACGTTGCAGGTGGCCGACCAGTTGGAGAAGCGCGGCATCCTCTATGCGCCTGACTATGTGATCAATGCCGGTGGCCTGATCTACGTAGCGCTGACCCACTGTGGCGAAGACCTGGGCACCATCACCGCGCACCTGGCGCGCATCCCCACCCGGCTGACCGAAGTGTTCGCCCATGCCCAGGCGGAAAAGCGCTCGCCGGCGCGGGTGGCGCAGATGCTGGCGGAGCGGTTGCTTTACGGGTGAGTTCCGGGGCTGCCCCACGGCAGCCCATCGCCGGCAAGCCCCACAAGTCCTTTGCAGGGCACATTATTGGTGAACAGCGCTGGCCCTGTGGGGGCTTGCCGGCGATGGAGCGCGAAGCGGCCCCAAGCGACGGTGAGGCTTACTCGCCCCCACTACTTTCGAGCAACTCCCCCAGCGCATCCGGCTGGTTCTTGAACGCCCGGGCGAACACATCACGATGCCTGGCCATGTAGATACCGGCTTCCTCGACCTGCTGCTCGCTCAGCGAAGGCACCGCCTTGTGCAACACCTCGGCCAGGCGTTCGGCCAGCTCGAGCATCTTGTCGTGACGATCTGCTTCAGCCTTATCCATGAACAAGCGCTCCGGGTCTCGGCTGCTGCGGTACACCACTTCGACGGCCATTCATCACCTCTGTGCCTTTTGCTGTTGGGGTTACTGGCTAACTGTATTTATATACAGTATCCGTTTCAGCCGCCTCGTTGCAACCACGATGATGGCTTTTCATCTCCAAGGCATTCGGCAAAAGCGTAGCCCACAGGTGCCTTGCGGCAATCGGTCGCCTTCCAAGACGAGGGCCTGGCCCTTTAACTGCATGGCACAAGCGTCACAGGCGTGGCGCATCATCCTTCAGGTCGTATCGGGGAATCGAACATCGTGAACATCAAATGGGCTGAAAAGCTGCGCAAGGGCCTGCATGGCTCCGCCGACTCGCTGGGCAACCTGTGCGTCGAGTCGTTCCACTACCTGGCGTTGTTCGGTATCGGTGGCATCACCGCCTACGCGGCGCTGATGACCTTCCTGGACATGCTGGGCAAGGGCGGGGTGAGCGTGGACGACATCCTGCTGCTGTTCATCTACCTGGAGCTCGGCGCCATGGTGGGGATCTACTTCAAGACCAACCACATGCCGATCCGCTTCCTGCTCTACGTGGCGATCACCGCGCTGACCCGCCTGCTGATCGGCGATGTCTCGCACCACAAGGCGCCGGATGCGGGCCTGTTATACCTGTGCGGGGGCATCCTGCTGCTGGCGTTTTCCATCCTGGTGGTGCGCTATGCCTCGTACCGCTACCCCTCCACCCGGGTGATCGATGCCAGTGGCAAGGACCTGGACGACGGCAAGGTCTGAGTTTCTGCCCAGGAGCGGTGGATGTACCGGCGGGGGTTCGAAGCACAATGTGCGCAGGCGCTTCGGCTGGCAGCGCTAGCGGGCGATATTGCTGGGCTGCCAGGCGATACCACGGCGGGTGCCGCCTTCGGTCAGCGCGGCGAGGACTTCCATGACGCTATGGCCCTGCTCGATGGCCAGGCCCAGGCGGATGCTGTCGATGAGCCGCTGCAGGCGTACCGGGTCGTTGCGCTGGACCTCGGTGATCAGCCGCTTGGCGACCACGCCGCTGTCGTCGGAGAGGGTCAGCATGATGCTGCCGTCCAGGCGTTCGATGCTCAGGTTGACCCGGTATCGGGGGGCGAAGGCGTCGCTGATCTGGTCGAAGGGGTTGTTCATGGTCGGTGTCTGCGAATGAATGTCTGCAGGAATTGACCGGGTGAGCGGGAGGTTGGTTCAGGGCCTTCGATCGGCGGGAACGAAAACGCCCGGTGCGGGCACCGGGCGTCGAGGGCTACAGGGTTACTCGGGCTGGATCACCGAGCGGCGGCTGCGCAGCTTGCCGTAGAAGTGCTCCAGCGCATTGTTCAGCTTGCTGGCGGCACCATCGACCGCCTGGTCCAGCGAGGCGGCGGTGTGGGTCACGGAAATCGGTTGATGGCCTTTCGGGCGAGCCTCCATCTGGCAGCGTTTGTCCTGGGGGCCGGGCTTGGCGCCGTTCTCGTCGCGCAGGTGGACCTCGATGCGGGTGAGGTCGTCCTCGTAGCGTTCGAGCGTGCTTTCCAGCGTGCTGCGGACCCACTCGTTGAGCCGGATGTTGCCTTGGAGGTGATTGCTGCTGTTGACCTGGATTTGCATGATTCAATCCTTATTCAGCTTGCTCGCGTGGAGGCGTGCCTAGGCCACTGAGGCCCTTGGAATTTCTTCGCCTCTTGACTGTAAAGTCAGGCAATGGCGAAACGAATTCAAGCCCTTCTGCAAAATAAATTTCCTGTTGCAAATTCGGGTGGAGAGGGTGGGTTCGCTCTGGGCTGGTCGGTCGGGACTTTCCATTGCCACTTGGGGCTGCAAAGCAGCCCCAAGACTCGAAGCACTATTCAACTGACCCGTCGTCTTCAGAACGCCACGGACGTTTGCACATACACCGTCCGCGGTTCCCCCACGTACTTGCCCTTGTTGTTGTCATCGAACGAGCGGGTGTAGTACTCGCGGTTGAACAGGTTCTTCACCCCCACCGCCACCTTCAGGTTCGACAACTGCGGCCCGAAGTCATACCCGGCGCGGGTGCTGACCAGCATGTAGCCGGGGATGCGCCCGGTGCTGCCGTCGGCGCTTTCGCTGCCGGTGTTGGCGTTGTCGGCGTACTGGCTGCTCTGGAAGCTGCTGTCCAGGTTCAACTGCCATGGGCCCTCGGTGTAGCCGATACCCAAGGTGCCCTTGTGCCGCGAGGAGAACGGCACCTGGTTGCCCTTGTTCGGCCCGTCCTCGCGGATCGTGGCGTCGACGAAGGCGTAGCTGGCGTGCACATCGAAGCCGGCCAGTGCCGGGTTCAGGCCGTCGAGGGCATAGCGCACGCTGGTCTCGATGCCCTGGTGGCGGGTTTCGCCGCGGGCGATCACCGAGTCGTTGGTCTGGTTGCTTTCGTACTGGTTGTCGAAGTTGATCAGGAAGGCGCCGATCTCTGCCTGCAGGTCACCGTTGTCGTAGCGGGTGCCGACTTCCCAGGTGCGCGCTTTTTCCGGCTTGACCTCGCCGCTGCTGACCCGGTTGGGCATCTGGCTGTACTGCACGCTGCCGAAGGAGCCTTCGGTGTTGGCGTAGAGGTTCCAGGTGTCGGTCAGGTGGTACATCACGTTCAGCGCTGGCAGGGCGGTGTTGTAGCTGCCTTGGTAACGCTCGCCGGTAAGCTTGTTGCTCTGCTCGGAGTCGATCATCTCGTAGCGGATGCCTGGGGTGATGGTCCAGCGGCCGATGTCGATGCGATCGTCCAGGTAGATCGCGTGGGCCTCGGTGCCGCCACGGGTATCGCGGTCGTTGCGGCTGGCGGTGGTCGGCAGATCACCGTTGATCGGCTCGCGGAAGCGCAGCTCGTGGCCGGCTTCGTTGACGTAGCGGTAGCCGATGCCCAGCTCGTGCCAGCTGTCGCCCAGGGCCAGGCCTTGCGAGAAGCGGGTCTCGATGCCGCGCACCCAGTATTCGCGTGGCGACAGCGAAACGAAGCTGCCCTGGTCGAGGTAGCCGCTGCGCAGAGTCTTGGTGAAGAAGCTGTTGACGCTGAACTGGCGGTCGTCCTGCTTGTAGTCGTAGCCGACATTGACCAGCGTACGGCGGCCCCAGAACTTGTCCTGCAGGCGTGTCGACTGGTACGGGTCGGCGTCGAAGTCGGCTGTGCTCAGGCCGCCGGGCATGTCGGCCTCGCCCTCGTAGTACTGGGCCATGGCGTGCAGGCTGTTGGCCTCGTCGAGCTGCAGCTTGCCCTTGAGGATCAGGTCGTCGATCTGCGTGTCGCTGTGCTCGCGCCAGTCGCCGCCGCGGGTGCCGGAGTACAGCAGGGCGCCGCCCAGGCCGTTGTCGTGGGTGCCGCCGACCAGCAGGTTGGCGCTGTTCTTGAAGCCGTCGTGGCTCGACGAGGGGCTGATCTGGTTCTGCATGGCGGCCTTGAAGGTCGCTTGCTCCGGGATCGCCCGGGTCACGAAGTTGACGATGCCACCGACGTTCTGCGGCCCGTAGCGCACCGCGCCGCCGCCGCGTACCACATCCACCGCGTCCATGTTGCCCAGGCTGATCGGTGCCAGCGACAGCTGTGGCTGGCCGTAGGGGGCGAAGGGGACCGGGATGCCATCCATCAGCACGGTCGAGCGCGAGGCCAGGCGTGGGTTGAGGCCGCGGATGCCGAAGTTCAGCGCCAGGTCGTGGCTGCCCGTGCCGTTGTTTTCCGGTGCGTTCACCCCCGGGATGCGGTTGAGCACTTCACGGGCGGTGCTGGCGCCGTTGCGCTCGAAGTCTTCGCGGCGCACCACGTCGCGGGCGCCGGGGTGTTCGAAGACGTTGTCCTGGCGCGCTTCGGCCAGCCAGTCGCCGACCACGGTCGAGGCGCTCAACTCCACGGGCGCACCGGCGGTGCTGGCGGCGGCCGGTTGCAGGCTGTAGGCGTTGTCGGCTTCCTGGCGTGCCTGCAGGCCACTGCCGCGCAGCAACGTATCGAGGCCCTGGCGTACATCGTATTCGCCTTCCAGGCCTGGGCTCTGCAGGCCTTGGGTCAGGTGCGAACCGAAGCTGATCAGCGCGCCGCTCTCGCGGCCGAACTGGTTGAGGGCATCTTCCAGGGCGCCGGCGGCGATGTGATAGGCGCGGGCATCGGCGGCCTGGATGGTAGGTACGGTGAGGCCCAGGGCGGTGGCGAGCAACAAGGCCTGGACGAGGGGGCTGGGACGAAACAGCATGCGAGTGGTCCTTGAGAAGGGGGTTCTGCCTTCTCTGTCACGCGAGCCTTTGAAAATGGCTCAGGTGAATTGCAATTTTTTTCCGGGTTTCGCTTGGCGGCGGGTCAACCGATTCGCGGCTCCACCTTCACCCAGTAGCGGGTAAACCGCTTGACCCGTACCGGCAACGCCACTTCCAGCATCTCCAGGATCCGTTCACTGTCGTCCAACGGATACGACCCGGAGATCCGCAGCTCGGCCACCTGGTCGCTGCACCCCAGTTGCCCGTGCCGATAGCGCCCGAGCTCGGCGAGAAAGTCCGCCAGACGCATGTGCGAGGCCACCAGCATGCCGTCGACCCAGGCTCCGATATTGCGGTTCAGCGGTGCAATGTCATGCCAACCACCGTTGGCGAACCTGGCCTGTTGACCGGCCAGCAACGCTTGCCCGGCCAGGCTCGCCGAGCCACTGAACACCGAGACCAGGCTGAAGTCGGCGAACTGCCGTACGTTGAAACGCCCCTGCGTCAGTTGCAGCGCACCCTCGCCAGTGCGTAGCAGCAAGGGGCGCGGGTCCTTGGCCACCTGCAATTGCACTTCACCTTCGAGCAGGTGCACCTGCCGTTGCTGGCCATCGAAACGTACGTCGGCGGCGCTGCGAGTGTTGAGCTGCAACAGGCTGCCGTCGTCCAGGTGCATCCGCCGGCGCTGGCCGACCGGGCTACGGTAGTCGGCCATCAGCCCTGGCAGGGGATTGTGCTGTCGCAAGCCCAGCCCCGTGGCACTGGCCACGCCGACCAGCAACAGCGCCTTGAGCGCTCGCCGCCGCGCAGGAGAGGGGGGCGCCTGCAGCGTGGCGTGCACCACCGGCGAGGCCACCCCGCGCAAGCGTTGGTTGACCTGCTGGATATGCGCCCAGGCGCGCTGGTGCTCGTGGTCGGCCTGCAGCCAGCGCTCCAGGGCCTGCTGCTGGGCCAGGTCGAAGTCCTCGCCCTGGGACTCGATCAGCCAGTGCACGGCCTGCTCGGCCACCTGCGGGGAGAAGCTGGTGTTCATAGCGCGAAGTAGCAGCGCAGGGCTGCCTTGTTCAGGTAGCGCTTGACCGTGGCCAGCGAGATGCCCAGCTCACGGGCGATGTCGGCCTGGCCCAGGCCGTCGATCTGGGCCAGCAGGAAGGCCCGTTTGACCAGCGGTGGCAGGCCGTCGAGCAGGCGATCGAGTTCCAGCAGGGTCTCGAAGATGAGTGCCTTCTGCTCCTCGCTCGGCGCCACCTCTTCGGGAACCTCGGCCAAGGCCTGGAGATAGGCACGCTCCAGCTCCTGGCGGCGAAAGTGGTTGCACAGCACGCGCTTGGCCACGGTGATGAGGAAGGCGCGCGGCTCGACCAACTGGGGCGCTTCGCGGGCCTGTAGCAGGCGCACGTAGGTGTCCTGGGCGAGGTCCGCGGCGCTCTGCGGGCAGCCCAGGCGGCGGCGCAGCCAACCGGTCAGCCAGTTGTGATGGGCGTGGTAGAGGCCTTCGACCGTGGAAGAGAGGGCACTGGGCACCGATGCGACTCCGGCGCCTTTCGACGCATCTGCAAGTAAGAATTGTTCGCATTGTATTCGGGCAGGGCGGTGCAGGGCAATCGCTGCCGATGCCATGCGGGGCAAAGCCCCCGCAAACCCAAGGCATCGCCCAGGCTTTGCCTATGAGAATTGAAATCATTACTATTGAGCCCCCGATGCTTCCCGGACCGCCGCCATGAAAAGCAAAGCCGGCCTGCCCCTGGCCTATCGACTGGCCGTGACCTCGCGCAGCCTGGCCGCCTTGCTGGGCGGCTACCTGCTGGCCTCCATGGCGAGCGTGTGCATCTCGCTGCTGGCGCCGATGCGCCAGGTCGATGCGGCCTTGACCGGCATGATGCTGTCGTTCCTGTTCTACCTGCTGGCCTTCATCTGGTGCTTCGCCTGCCGTAGCGCCGCACGTGCCTGGCTGGGCGTACTGCTGCCGAGCCTGGTGCTGGGGGCGATCAACGGGCTGGCCTACTGGATGAAAAACCCATGAAAGAGGGCTTCCGCCAGGCCATGGCCTGGCTGCACACCTGGACCGGCCTGATCTTCGGCTGGCTGTTGTTCGCCATCTTCCTCACCGGGACGCTGTCGTACTTCAAGGAGGAGATCAATCACTGGAGCCAGCCGGAAGTCCACAGCCATCCGCTCGATTCGATGGCGAGCCTGGGCCTGGCCCAGCGCTACCTGGAAACCAACGCCGGCAATGCCGGCAGCTGGTTCATCCGCCTGCCCAACGCGCGCGAGGCGGCGCTGAGCGTCAATTGGCGCGACAGGGACGCCGGCGGGCGCCGTGGCTTCACCGGCAAGTCGCTGGACGCCCAAAGCGGCCAGGAGGTCGAGGCCCGCGACAGCCGCGGCGGCGAATTCTTCTACCGCTTTCACTTCCAACTGGAGATGCCCTATCCCTGGGGCCGCTGGTTGTCGACCTTCTGCGCCTTCATCATGCTGCTGGGCCTGGTCACCGGCATCATCACCCACAAGAAGATCTTCAAGGAGTTCTTCACCTTCCGCCCGGGCAAGGGGCAGCGCTCATGGCTCGATGGCCACAACGCCATCGGCGTGCTGGTGCTGCCGTTCCACCTGATGATCAGCTACAGCAGCCTGGTGCTTTTCATGTACCTGGTGATGCCGGCCGGCATCCTGGCCAGCTATGGCAGCCCCAACGGCTATTTCAACGACCTCTTCGGGCGCGACGAGCCGCCGAAGCTGGCCGGTGTCGCGGCGCCGCTGGTGCCGCTGCCGAGTCTGTATGCCAAGGTCCAGGAGCGGGTACCGGGCGGGCGCATCGGTTACATCCAAGTGCAGAACCCCGGCGACGCCAATGCCCGCGTGACCTTCACCCAGGCCTCGGCAGATAACGTGGCCTACAAGCGCAGCGCCAACTGGACCTTCGACGGCGCCAGCGGCGAGCTGCTGAGCCAGGGTGCGCCGGAAAGCGCGGCGATGATGACCTCCTTCACCCTGGTCGGGCTGCACATGGGCAACTTCGCTGGGCCCTGGTTGCGCTGGTTGTACTTCGTCTTCGGCGTGGCCGGTACGGCGGTGATCGGTACCGGGCTGGTGATGTGGCTGGGCAAACGCCAGCTCAAGCATGCCAAGAGCGCGCACATGCCGGCTGAGCTGCGCCTGGTCGAAGTGCTCAACATCGCCAGCATGAGTGGCCTGATGCTTGGCGTGGCAGCGTTCTTCTGGGCCAACCGCCTGCTGCCGGTGGCCCTGCAGGGGCGTGCCGACTGGGAGGTCAATGCCTTCTTCCTGGCCTGGACGCTGTCGCTGGTCCACGCGCTGCTGCGCCCGGGGCGCCGGGCCTGGGTCGAGCAGTTGGGGCTGGGGGCGTTGGCGTTTGCTTTGTTGCCGCTGCTCAATGGCCTGAGCACTGGCCAGGGCCTGGATCATTCGATCGCCGTGGGCGACTGGGCCATGGCCGGCTTCGACCTCACCGCGCTGGCCTCCGGCCTGTTCCTCGCCTGGGCTGCCAGCAAGATGCTGCGCACGCCCAAACCCACTGCCAAGCGTGCGCCGCGCGCGGCCAAGTCCGCCGGCGATACGGCGCAGGTGAATTGATGTTGAGTATTGCCTTGATCGGTTTCGCCGGTTTTGCCGCCCTTTGCCTGGCCATGGAAAAGCACTTCAACGACCTGCTGGGGTGCAAGCCCGGTGCCCAGCTGGTGCGTGCTCTACGCATCGGCGGTTGGGTGCTGCTGGCGCTGTCGCTGGTGCTCGCGGTGCACCTGCGCGGCTGGGCGCTGGGCCTGGTGGAATGGATCGCGGTGCTGATGGCCGGGGTGACCCTGTGGGTCTTCGGCCTGCCGTACCAGCCGCGCCTGCTGCTGGGGCTGGCTGCGGCGAGCCTGGTGCTGGGGCCGCTGCTGGCTGTCTAAGCTGTTCAACTGCCATTTGGGTAGCGGCCCCAATGCTGACTAATTCGAGAAAGCGGCCCGGTATTCGCCGGGCGTCGCCCCCAGCACCTGGCGGAAGCGGTTGCTGAAGTGGCTGGCGCTGGCGAAGCCGCAGAGCAGGGCGACCTGGCCCAGCGGCAACTGGCCCAGGCGCAGCAACTGGCAGGCGTGGTGCAGGCGGCGGGCCAGCAGGTACTGGTGTGGCGGCAGGCCGAAGCTGCTGCGGAACATGCGGGCGAAGTGGTACTCGGAGAGATTGCAGCGCAGGGCCAGCTCGCCCAGGGTGATGGGCTGGTCCAGGTGCGCCTCGATGTAATCGACCAGTTGCCGGCGCTGGTGTGGCGCCAGCCCGCCTTTCAGGCGCACGCCCTGGCGCAGGCCGGCCTGGCAGAGCACCGCGTGGTCGATGATCTCGTGGGCCAGGCTGCTGGCCAGCAGGCGCTCGCCGGGTTCGCTCCAGTCCAGGGCGATCAGTTGGCGGAAGCGCCGGGCCTGCTGCGGATCGTCGAGGAAGGTCGCCTCTTGCAACTGCATCTCGCGTGGTTCGCGATCGAGCAGGCGGATGCAGCCGAGGGCGAACTGTTCTTCGCTGATGTACAGGTGCGCCAGGCGGATCGGGCCATTGACCACCCAGTTCGACTCGTGGCCGGCAGGCATGATGCACAGTTTGTCCGGCGCGCCCTTGTCGGCCGGGCGCTGGCGGCGGAAGGTGCCGGTGCCGTCGGCGATGTAGCACGACAGGGTATGGTGGCTGGGGGCAAGGTAGTCGCGGGCGTCGTCGCGGTTGCGCCACAGGGCTGCAGCCAGCCCGTCGCCCAGTTGCGCGCTCAGTTCCAGGCGGGCATGGGGCGAGGCGTGCATGGCATTGAAGACGTGCAGCTGGGTCAGTGGGGTCATCGGCGCTTCCTCTCGATGCCATCCTACTGCGACGACCTCGGGCTGGCAGCCCCTGACGCTGCAAAAGCGCAAGTTTGTGCAAGCGTGGCGACGGAGGGGGAGGGGAGACTGTAAGTCCTGGCGAGGGCTGCGCCCTCGATCGCGGGCAAGCCGCTCCCACAGGGAACGCGTCGCTCTCGACGGCGTGGGGGCGGCGTGTCTTGCGGTGTGCCGGGCACCGACTTCGCTATGCCCGAGGAATTGCTGCCATGAACCTGTCGCTGTACCTGCTCACCGTCTTGATCTGGGGCACCACCTGGATCGCCTTGAAGCTGCAACTGGGCGTGGTCGCCATCCCGGTGTCGATCGTCTACCGCTTCGCCCTGGCCGGGTTGATCCTATTCGCCATCCTCCTGCTGACCCGCCGCCTGCAACCGATGGATCGACGTGGCCACCTGGTCTGCCTGGCCCAGGGCCTGTGCCTGTTCTGCGTCAATTTCATGTGCTTTCTCACCGCCAGCCAGTGGATCGCCAGCGGCCTGATCGCCGTGGTGTTCTCCACCGCGACCTTGTGGAACGCATTGAATGCGCGGGTTTTCTTCGGCCAGCGCATCGCGACCAATGTGCTCGGCGGCGGCGCCCTGGGGCTGCTCGGCCTGGGGCTGCTGTTCTGGCCGGAGCTGTCCGGCCATGCGGCCAGCCGCCAGACCCTGTACGGCCTGGGCCTGGCGTTGTTCGGCACCTTGTGCTTCTCGGCGGGCAACCTGCTTTCCAGCCTGCAGCAGAAGGCCGGCCTCAAGCCCATGACCACCAATGCCTGGGGCATGGTCTATGGGGCGGCGATGCTGTCGGTGTATTGCCTGTTCAGTGGCATTCCGTTCGCCATGGAGTGGAATGCACGCTACATCGGTTCGTTGCTGTACCTGGTGATCCCGGGGTCGGTGATCGGCTTCACCGCCTACCTGACCCTGGTGGGCCGCATGGGGCCGGAGCGGGCGGCCTATTGCACGGTGCTGTTCCCGCTGGTGGCGCTGAACGTGTCGGCCTTTGCCGAGGGCTATCAGTGGACGCCGCCGGCACTGCTGGGGTTGGTGGCGGTGATGGTGGGCAACGTGCTGGTGTTTCGCAAGCCAAGGGCCAAGGCGCCTGCAGCGGTGGTTACGGTCAAGTAGTGCTGCGTTGCCTGTGCGGCCCTATCGCCGGCTTGCCAGCGATAGGGCCTGAGTGGTCAACCCATCGATCAGTGTTTCCACACCTGCGGGTTCACCAGGTCCTGTGGCCGCTTGCCCAGCAGCGCCGCACGCAGGTTGTCCATCGCCCGGTTGGCCATGGCGTCGCGGGTCTCGGCGGTGGCCGAGCCGACGTGCGGCAGGGTCAGGGCGTTGGGCAGGCTGAACAGCGGCGACTCGGCCAGCGGTTCGCGCTCGTACACATCCAGCCCGGCGCCACGGAGGGTGCCGTCTTGCAGGGCCTCGACCAGCGCTGCTTCGTCCACCACCGGCCCGCGGGAGATGTTGACCAGGAAGGCGCTAGGCTTCATCAGCTTCAGCTCGCGCGCGCCGATCAGCTTGCGCGTGGCATCGGATAGCGGCACCACCAGGCAGACGAAATCGGCTTCGCCGAGCAGTTGCTCCAGGCTGCGGTACTGGGCACCGAGCTCCTGTTCCAGGGCCGGCTTGCGGCTGTTGCCGCTGTACAGCACCTGCATGCCGAAGCCGAAGCGGCCACGGCGGGCGATGGCCGCGCCGATGTTGCCCAGGCCAACGATGCCCAAGGTCTTGCCGTACACGTCGCTGCCGAACTGGGCTGGGCCCACGGTGGCTCGCCACTGGCCGGCCTTGGTCCAGGCGTCCAGCTCGGCGACCCGGCGGGCGCACCCCATGATCAGGGCGAAGCCCAGGTCGGCGGTGCTTTCGGTGAGCACGTCGGGGGTGTTGGTCAGGGCGATGCCGCGTTCGTTGAAATAGGCCAGGTCGTAGTTGTCGTAGCCCACCGAGATGCTGGAGACCACCTCGAGCTTCGCCGCCCCTTCGAGCTGCGCACGGCCCAGCTTGCGGCCGACGCCGATCAGGCCGTGGGCCTCGGGCAGGGCTTCGTTGAACTGGGCGGCGATGTCGCCGAGCTTGGGGTTGGGCACGATCACGTTGAAGTCTTGCTGCAGGCGCTCGGCCATGGCCGGGGTGATGCGGCTGAAGGCCAGGACGGTCTTTTTCATCGGGCTACTTCTCTGCAAGGCGGGGGAGGGCAGTTTCGGACTTCGGACTTCGGGCTGCAAGCTTGCAGCTTGCGGCCCCCGTCAGTTGGCGATCAAAAGCTCGTGGGTCTTCAGGTCGGCCTCGTGCGCCGCGAGGATCTCGGGCAGGGAATTGCGCAGGTACTCGACCCAGGTCTTGATCTTGGCATCCAGGTACTGGCGCGAAGGGTAGATCGCGTACAGGTTCAGCTCCTGCAGCCGGTAGTCGGGCATGATCCGCACCAGGCTGCCGTCGCGCAGGCCGTCTATGGCCGAGTAGATCGGCAGCACGCCCACGCCCATGCCGCTGCGGATCGCGGTCTTCATGGCGTCGGCGGAGTTCACCTGGAACGGCGAGGTGGTGATGTTGACCATCTCCTGGCCTTCCGGGCCGTTGAACAGCCACTTCTCCAGGGGGATCACGGGGCTGACCATGCGCAGGCAGGCATGCTGGAGCAGGTCGGCCGGCTTGTGGGCGATGCCGTGCCTGGCCACGTATTCCGGGGAGGCGCAGACGATGCTGTAGGTGATCCCCAGGCGCTGCGAAACGAAACCGGAGTCCGGCAGCTCGCTGGCCAGCACGATGGATACGTCGTAGCCCTCGTCGAGCAGGTCCGGTACGCGGTTGGCCATGGTCAGGTCGAAGGTCACGTCCGGGTGCGACTCGCGGTAGCGGGCGATGGCATCGACCACGAAATGCTGGCCGACCCCGGTCATCGAGTGCACCTTCAACTGCCCGGCCGGGCGGGCGTGGGCGTCGCTGGCCTCGGCTTCGGCCTCCTCGACGAAGGTCAGGATCTGCTCGCAGCGCATCAGGTAACGCTTGCCGGCCTCGGTGAGGGCGATGCGCCGGGTGGTGCGGTTGAGCAGCCGGGTTTGCAGATGGGCTTCCAGGTTGGAGACCGCCCGCGAGACGTTCGCGGTGGTCGTATCCAGTTGCGCGGCGGCAGCGGTGAAGCTGCCGAGCTGGGCCACGCAACTGAAAGCACGCATGTTTTGCAGGGTGTCCATGGGTCACTCTCAAGGTAGAGGACAAAATTGTGACATGAAGTAACCTAAACGGTCTTCCGACTAAAGCCGGATTATCGCTGTTTTGGTAACAAAGATTCGCAGGAATATGCGCTTATCGCCAGTGCGAGCGCCCCCTAGAATTGCCCGGCCTCATCCACCTCATCCGGGAAATCGCAGCTGTGCCGCGTCGCATCATCAGAGCGCTGAATGCGCTCAGTGCCTGTGCCCTCAGCCTCACCTTGAGCGGCTGTATCGGAACCTGGGGCATCGCCCCGCAAAGCAAGACGCTGCAAGCCAACACCCTGACCACCGACGACGCGATCCGCGAAGCCGCTCACGACGCCCACTGGCCCGAGCAGCAGTGGTGGCGTGCCTATGGCGATGCGCAACTGGACCACTGGGTGGCGCTGGCCCTGGCTGGCAGCCCGACCCTGGCCTTGGCCGCGGCGCGGGTGCGCGAGGCCAAGGCCATGGCCGGCGTGGTCGAGTCGGCCGAGAAGCTGCAGGCCAACGGCGAGGCGACCCTCAAGCGTCACAACTGGCCAGAGGATCAGTTCTACGGCCCCGGCGCGCTGTCCGGCGCCAACACCTGGGACAACAATGCCGCCATCGGCCTGAGCTACGCCCTCGACCTCTGGGGCCGCGAGCGCAATGCCAGCGAGCAGGCGGTGGACCTGGCTCACATGAGCGTCGCCGAGGCGCGTCAGGCCCAGCTGGAGCTGGTGAACAACCTGGTCAAGGTGTATATCCAACTGGCCTTGCACTTCGCCCAGCGCGACATCGTCAAGGCCGAACTGGGGCAACAGGAACAGATCCTCGCCCTGGCCAAGCGTCGTCTTGCCGGCGGCATCGGCACCCACTTCGAGGTCAGCCAGGCCGAGGCGCCGTTGCCGGAGACCCATCGCCAGCTCGATGCGCTCGGTGAAGAGATCGCCCTGGCGCGCAACCAGTTGGCGGCACTGGCCGGGCAGGGGCCGGGGGAGGGCGCGCAGATCCAGCGCCCGAGCCTGACCCTCGGCGCGCCGCTGAAGCTACCGTCGAACCTGCCTGCCGAACTGGTCGGCCAGCGCCCCGACGTGGTCGCCAGCCGCTGGCAGGTGGCGGCCCAGGCCCGTGGCATCGACGTTGCCCATGCTGGTTTCTTCCCCAACGTCGATCTGGTCGGCGGCCTCGGCTTCATGGCCACCGGTGGTGGCCCGCTGGAATTCATCACCGGACGCAAGTTCAACTACAACGTGGGGCCGGCCATCAGCCTGCCGATCTTCGACGGTGGTCGCCTGCGCTCACAACTGGGCGTGGCGTCCGCTGGCTACGACGTGGCCGTGGCACGTTACAACCAGACGGTGGTGGGGGCGCTGAAGAACATCTCCGACCAGCTGATCCGGCGCGAGTCGATGAAGGAGCAGGCGCACTTTGCCGCCGAGTCCGTGGCGGCCGCGCAGAAGACCTATGACATCGCCATGGTCGCCTTCCAGCGCGGCCTGACCGGCTACCTCGAGGTGCTCAACGCCCAGACGCTGCTGTTTCGCCAGCAGCAGGTGCAGCAGCAGGTCCAGGCCGCGCGCCTGACCGCCCATGCCGAACTGGTCACCGCCCTCGGTGGTGGTTTGCAGGCGGGCCAGGATGTGCCGGAGCAGGAGCGCCAGGCGGCGCCCAGGACACCGGCGACCCTGGCCATCTTCGACCGACCGGGCCACGCCGAATGAGCGTACCGAGCCTGGCCCTGCGCTGGCTGCACAGCCTGGAATGGCGCCGGGGCTTCTTTGCCTGGGCGCGTACCGACGGGGTGACCTGGGTCTACATCTTCAAGATCCTCGCGGCGGCCTTCATCACCTTGTGGCTGGCCATGCGCCTGGAGCTGCCGCAGCCGCGCACGGCGATGATCACCGTGTTCATCGTCATGCAGCCGCAGAGTGGCCATGTGTTCGCCAAGAGCTTCTACCGGGTGCTTGGCACCCTGGCCGGCTCGGCGATGATGGTCGCGCTGATCGCCCTCTTTCCGCAGAACACCGAGCTGTTCCTGCCCAGCCTGGCGCTGTGGGTCGGCTTGTGCTCGGCTGGTGCCATGCGCTACCGCACCTTCCGCGCCTATGGCTTCGTCCTGGCCGGCTACACCGCGGCGATGATCGGCCTGCCGGTGCTGGAGCACCCCGACCGGGCGTTCATGGCGGCGGTCTGGCGGGTGCTGGAGATCTCCCTGGGCATTCTCGTGTCCACCCTGGTCAGTGCGGCGATCCTGCCCCAGTCGGCCAGCGCTGCCATGCGCAACGCCCTGTACCAGCGTTTTGGCGTGTTCGCCAGGGTGGTGGTCGAGGCCTTGCACGGCGATAGCCAGCGCGACCGCTACGAGAGCAGCAACGTGCGCTTCATCGCCGAGGCGGTGGGCCTTGAGAGCCTGCGCAACGTCACCGCCTTCGAAGACCCGCACATGCGTCGGCGCAGCGGCCGGCTGGTGCGCATGAACAGCGAGTTCATGGCCATCACCACGCGCTTCAACGCCCTGCACCGGCTGCTCGAGCGCCTGCGCGCCCGTGGCCCGCTGCAGATCGTCGGCGCCATCGAACCGGGCCTTGCGACCCTCGCCGAGTTGCTCGAACCCTATGTCGACCGGGCCCTGACCGACGCCGACGCGCTGCGCCTGACGCTCGAGCTGGCCGCCTACAAGGACGGCCTGCAGGCCCAGGTACGCGGCCTGCGGGCGGCCTACCTGCAGACCCAGCCCAGCGAGGCCGACCTGCTGGATTTCCACACTGCCTACGAGCTGCTGTACCGCTTCGTCGACGACCTGTACAGCTACGCCCAGACCCACGCCTCGCTGGCCGTGCACAAGCATGAGCGCGAGCAGTGGGACGAGCCCTACGTGTCGCGGACCAACTGGCTGGTGTCGTTGGCGGCGGGCATGCGCGCCTCGGCGGTGCTGTTGCTGCTGGGCAGCTACTGGCTGCTCAGCGACTGGCCGAGCGGCGGCATGATGACCCTGATCGCCTGCGTCACCGTGGGCTTGTCGGCCGCCTCGCCGAACCCTCGGCGCATGTCGTTCCAGATGGCCTGCGGGACCTTGCTCGGCGCCTTCGTCGGCTTCTTCGAGACCTTCTTCGTCTTCCCCTGGATCGATGGCTTTGCGCTGTTGTGCATGGTGCTGGCGCCGGTGTTCGTGCTCGGCGCCTTCCTTTCCTCGCGTCCGGCCTATGCCGGCTATGGGATCGGCCTGCTGGTGTTCTTCGCCATCGGCTCGGTGCCCAACAACCTGACGGTCTACGACCCCTACACCTTCATCAACGATTACCTCGGCATGGTCATCGGCATGCTGGTCTGCGCGGCTGCCGGGGCGATCATCCTGCCGCCCAATAGCCGCTGGCTGTGGAGCCGCCTGGAGCAGGACCTGCGCGAACAGGTGCTGTTCGCCATCAGCGGGCGCCTGCGCGGGCTGGGCTCGGCCTTCGAAAGCCGTACCCGCGACCTGCTGCACCAGGCCTATGGCCTGGCGGCCGGCAAGCCGCAGGTGCAGAGCGAGCTGATGCGCTGGATGTTCGTGGTGTCGGAGATCGGCCACGCCATCATCGAGCTGCGCAAGGAGCAGGCCGGTGCCCCGGTGCACCCGGCCTACGCCGAATCGCAGCCCTGGCGCCAGGCCATCCGTGTCATGGGCCGGGCCCTGGCGCGGCTGTTCCTGCTGCCCAACGCCAGCAACCACGAACGCGCCCTGGTGGCGGTGGACCATGCCATCAGCCGCGTGCGGGCCACCGACGAACCCTTCGCCCGGCACTTCGACACCTCGGTGCTGCGCCGGGTGCAGAGCTACCTGCATTTCATCCGTACTTCCCTGCTCGACCCACGATCGCCGCTGGCGCCGGCGAAAGGATTGCACCATGCCCCGTGAGATCGCCTTCCATGGCGTGTACATGCCCACCATGACCTTGATGTTCCTGTTCGCCGCGGGCCTGGCCTGGGGCCTGGACCGCTTCATCGCGAGCGTGGATGGCTACCGTTTTTTCTGGCATCCGGCGCTGCTGCGCCTGAGCCTGTTCGTCTGCCTGTTCGGCGCCCTGGCGCTGTCGCTCTACTGGTGAGAGTCCTTCGATGAAAAAGTTCTTCAGCCTGGTCGCCACCCTGCTGGTGCTGGCCGCCGCCGTGGTGATCGGCCGCCAGTTGTGGCTGCACTACATGACCACGCCCTGGACCCGCGACGGCCGGGTGCGCGCCGACATCGTCAATGTCGCCGCCGACGTGCCCGGCTACGTGGTGGACGTGCCGGTGCGCGACAACCAGCGGGTGAAGAAGGGCGATGTGCTGATCCAGATCGACCCCGAGCATTACCAGCTGGCGGTCGAGCAGGCCCGGGCACAGGTCGCCTCGCGCAAGGCCACCTGGGAGATGCGCAAGGTCAATGCCAGGCGCCGTGCCGACCTGGACAACCTGGTGATCTCCAGGGAGAACCGCGACGACGCCAGCAACATCGCCACTGCTGCCCTGGCCGACTACCAGCAGGCCCAGGCCCAGCTCGCCGCCGCCGAGCTGAACCTCAAGCGCACGCGGATCGTCGCCACGGTCGATGGCTACGTGACCAACCTGAATATCCACAGGGGGGATTACGCCCGCACCGGGGAGCCGGTGATGGCGGTGGTCGACGAGCACTCGTTCTGGGTGTACGGCTTCTTCGAGGAGACCAAGTTGCCCCATGTGAAGGTGGGCGATGAGGCCGAGTTGCAGATGATGAGCGGCGAGCGCATCAAAGGGCATGTGGAGAGCATCGCGCGCGGCATCTACGACCGTGACAATCCGCAGAGCCGGGAGCTGATCGCCGATGTGAACCCGACCTTCAACTGGGTGAGGCTGGCCCAGCGGGTGCCGGTGCGGATCCATATCGATGAAGTGCCGGAAGGATTTTTGCTGGCGGCGGGGACGACCTGTACGGTGGTGGTCACGCCGGGGGAGGGGTGATCCTGATTGGGCATCGATGCAGGGGCTGCTTTGCAGCCCATCGCCGGCCGGCTTCCACAGGGTCCTCTGTATGACACATGGTGTGCTTGCACCGCTGCCCACTGGGAGCCGGCTTGCCGGTGAAGCGGCCCGAAAAGGCGGCAGAAAGTCTTGCCTGACAACCGCTAGGTATTGAGCCGCTCCATTGCGTCAGTAGCCTCTTTCAACATTTCATCCCAGTCATCAGGAGCGTGGCCGCTGAGCAAGTCTTCTGGAAAACCCTGTACGCATCGTCGTTGTTTTCGTAGGCCCGCTTGGTACCGTCCTCGTTCACTGGCGTGGGCTTGTCCATATGATGGGACAGGAGCCTGCATTTTGTGCTGATAGCACGCAATGTTTTGAATATTTATTTTTGGGAAATGGACTACAGGCAGTGAGGAAAATCTGAGAGTTGCCAGTATTGGCCATGATTTCCAATGGAGGCAGTCTGGGATTACCACTTCCCTTCGATCATGCAGATTCTATCTAATGCCTGACACGCCCATATCACTCACTTCCCCGCCAGAAGGCTACTCTGACTGGCTAGCCGATCTGAAAACTCGTATCCACAATGCCCAGCAGCGGGCGAGCCTTGCAGTCAACCACGAGCTGATCAGCCTCTACTGGCATCTGGGGCGTGGCATCATTGAGCGCCAAAAGGCCCAGCGCTGGGGGGCCAAGGTCATCGAGCGTCTTGCATACGACCTGAAAACGGCGTTTCCGAGCATGAAAGGATTCTCACGTGCCAATTTGATGTACATGCGTGCTTTCGCTGACGCTTGGCCAGACGAAGCAATTGTCCAACAGGTTGTTGGACAATTGCCCTGGGGGCATAACCTCGTGCTCCTGAGCAAGTTAAAAAGCCCGGAACAAAGGCTCGCCTATGCTCAGCGAGCACGACAGCACGCTTGGTCGAGAGCGACCTTGCAGTTACACATCGAATCTAGATTGTTGGAGCGTGAGGGCAATGCCATCACTAATTTCTCGACACGCTTGCCATCATCAGGAACCGACCTTGCTCGTCAGACCCTCAAGGATCCCTATTTATTCGATTTTTTGAATATTGCCCAAGAGGCCAGTGAGCGAGAGATCGAAGCAGCGTTGGTCGAGCACATTACTCAATTTCTGCTGGAGCTGGGGGCAGGGTTCGCTTTCGTTGGATGGCAAGTTCATCTGGAGGTTGGCGGTGATGATTTCTACATTGACCTTCTGTTCTACCACCTCAAACTACGTTGCTATGTCGTCATTGAATTGAAAACTGACAAATTCAAACCTGAGCATCTAGGGCAGTTGAGCTTCTATCTCACGGCTGTCGATCTCCAAGTGAAGACAGAGCAGGACAGTCCCACCATCGGTTTACTGCTTTGCAAAGGCAAGAACAAGGTCGTTGCCGAATATGCATTACGCGACAAGGCCCAACCGATTGGCGTTGCGGAATATCAATTGATCGAGTCCTTGCCGGAAGAGTTGCAGACAAGCTTACCGAGCATCGAACAGATTGAGAGGGAATTGGCAGGCCATTGATTGCAACAGGCTCAAGCCGCCCCCACCAACACCGGAATCTCTACCCTGTCGATCACCTTCGTGCTGATCGAAGGGTCTAGCAAGCGTCCCAGCCGCGACAGGTGGCGGTGGCCCATGATGATCAGTTCGCAGTCCAGTTCGCGGGCTTTGTCGACGATGGCCTCGACGGGCTCGTCGGCGACCACGTAGCCGTGGCTGTCGAACCCTGAATCGCGCAGGGCACGCACCGCCGTGGCCACGGCATGGTCGGCCAGGCGCTGTTCCTCGCAGGCGGCGGGGTATTCTTCCTGTTCTTCCTCGGTGTAGGCCGTCGGGCGCTCGTGCACGGCGAAGGTCGAGTCGATGGCCAGCAGTACGTGCAGTTCATGCTCGCCAGGACGGCAGTAGCGGTGAGCGAGGGCGAGCAGGGCACTGGCGGCAGGAGAGGCGTCGATGGCGATCAGGACCGGGTGGGGCATGGAGGTTCCTTGGAGAGGCTGGGGGCGACGGCGGCTGTACCGGCCCCATTCTTGACCCTTTCACCTGTCTGATAAATAGCCCACCGTGCACGGGGACATTGCACCAGACGCAATCATCCGACCTGATAAGATCACTTTCCCACAGCTGTCACGGATAACGGCCATGCAACTGCCAGACATGAACCTGCTCGTCGCCCTCGATGCCCTGCTCGACGAGGGCAGCGTGGTTGGCGCGGCCCAGCGCATGAACCTGAGCCCGGCGGCCATGAGCCGGACCCTGGGGCGGATCCGCGATGCCCTCGGCGACCCGATCCTGGTGCGCGCCGGCCGTGGCCTGGTACCGACGCCACGGGCGCTGGCGCTGCGCGAGCAGGTGGCGACGCTGGTGGAGCAGGCCGGGCAGGTGTTTCGCAGCGGCGACGACGTGGACCTGCCCAACCTCGAACGGGCCTTCAACATCCGCACCAACGACCTGTTCATCGCGCTCTATGGCGCCCAGTTGCTGCGCATGATGCACGAGCAGGCACCACGCACGGTGCTGCGCTTCGTGCCGGAAAGCGGGGGCGACGACGATGCGGTGCTGCGCGACGGGCGCACCGACCTGATCATCAGCTCGACCATCGACCTGGGGCCAGAGATCAAGGTGCAGAGCCTGTTCCATACTGTCTACGTGGGCCTGGCCCGCCGCGATCACCCGATCTTCGACGACGAGATCACTCCCGAGCGCTTCGCCGCCTACCCGCAGATCAGCGTGTCGCGACGCGGCCGGGCCAATGGCCCGATCGATGTGGAGCTGGCCAATTTCAAGGTGCAACGGCGGGTCGCACTGATCACGCCGAGCTTTCATTCGGCGATGTTCTCCCTGCCGGAGTCGAACCTGATCCTGCCGATGCCGGCCAACATCCTGAGCAGTGTGAACAAGCTTGGGTTGCCCTTGCGTTCGTTCGAGATTCCGTTGCCGCTGGAGCGGGTGACGGTGGTGCAGGCGTGGCACCCGCGGTTTCACAACGATCCGGCGCATCGCTGGTTGCGGCAGATGCTGAAGGCCTGCTGCAGCGCCGATCCCTGACGGCTTGCGATGGATGTACCGGCGCATTCGCAGGCACACACGATCCATGGATTGCGTCTGACGCAACTTAAAACTGCCAATAAGTCAGTTTTCGTCAGCATTCGACCTTCTTAGACTTTCCCAGCCCCTGAAATTGTTGCTGGAGATGTCTGCCCATGAGTTCCCTGTCCGCGCCTTCCGCCGCGCTCGCCGCCCCCGCGCCGGCTGCGCCGGTGCAAGCCGCGTTCGGTCTGCGGGTGGTGGCCGGGCTGTTCGGTGTGCTGCTGGCGGTACTCTGCGCCGGCCTCAACGAGTCGGTGACGAAGATTTCCCTGGCCGATATCCGTGGCGCCATGGGCATCGGCGCCGACGAGGGCGCCTGGCTGCTGGCGGTCTACAGCGCCGCCTCGGTATCGGCCATGGCCTTTGCGCCGTGGCTGGCCACCACCTTCTCCCTGCGCCGCTTCACCCTGGCTGCCATCGGCCTGTTCGCCGTGCTCGGCCTGCTCCAACCCTTCGCCCCGAACCTGCATAGCCTGATGCTGCTGCGTATCGTCCAGGGCCTGGCGTCGGGAGCATTGCCGCCGATGCTGATGAGCGTGGCGCTGCGTTTCCTGCCGCCGGGTATCAAGGTCTATGGCCTGGCCTGCTACGCCCTGACCGCGACCTTCGGCCCCAACCTGGGTACGCCGCTGGCAGGCTTGTGGACCGAATATGTCGGCTGGCAGTGGGCGTTCTGGCAGATCATCCTGCCCTCGGCCCTGGCCATGTTCTGCGTCGGCTGGGGCCTGCCCCAGGACCCGCTACGTCTGGAGCGCTTCAAGCAGTTCGACTGGCGCGGCGTGATGCTCGGCTTGCCAGCGATCAGCAGCATCGTCCTTGGCCTGTCGCTGGGGGATCGCTGGGGCTGGTTCGACTCGCCGCTGATCTGCTGGCTGCTCGGCGGTGGCGTGCTGCTGTTGGTGCTGTTCCTGTTCAACGAATGGTCCGAGCCGCTGCCGTTCTTCCAGTTGCGCATGCTGTCGCGACGCAACCTGAGCTTCGCCCTGCTGACCCTGGCCGGGGTGCTGGTCGTGCTGTCGGGCGTGGGGAGCATCCCGTCGGCGTACCTGGCGCAGATCCAGGGCTATCGTCCGGCGCAGACCAGCCCGCTGATGATGCTGGTGGCCATGCCGCAGTTGCTCGCCCTGCCGCTCACGGCGGCGCTGTGCAACATCCGCGCGGTGGATTGCCGCTGGGTACTGGCGGCGGGCCTGGGGATGCTGGCGCTGTCGTGCCTGGGCAGCAGCCTGCTGACCAGCGAGTGGATCCGCGACGACTTCTACGTGTTCTACCTGCTGCAGGTATTTGGCCAGCCGATGGCGGTACTGCCGTTGCTGATGCTCTCCACCAATGGCATGACCCCGCAGGAAGGCCCGTTCGCCTCGGCTTGGTTCAACACCGTCAAGGGCCTGGCCGCGGTGATCGCCACCGGCCTGCTGGACGCCCTCGGCACCCTGCGCCGGCATTTCCATTCCAACCACCTGGTCGACAGCCTGGGCAATGCACCGCTGCTCGACGACCGTGCTCCGGGCTTGGCCCAGCGCATCCACGAACAGGCCCTGGTACTGACCTCGGCCGACCTGTATCTGGTGATGGCCGGCGTCGCCGTGGCCTTGATTTGCCTGATTCCTTTCGTGCCTACCCGGGTCTATCCACCGCGCGCGGTGGCTTGATCCCGGGATGAATCCGAGACTGCTGAAATGACCAACAACCGCAAGACTATCGTGATCGGCTCGGTGCTCGCCGTGGCCGTGCTGGCCGCCCTGGTCGGGCCCTGGCTGCTGGGTAGCGACCACCGGCAGACCACCAACGATGCCTACGTGACCGCCGACTACACCGTGGTCGCACCCAAGGTCGCAGGCTTCATCAAGGACGTGCTGGTGGAAGACAACCAGCAGGTCAAGGCCGGCCAGTTGCTGGCGACCATCGATGCCCGTGACTACCAGGCCGCCCTCGACGCCGCCCAGGCCCAGTTGCTGGTGGCCAGGGCGCAGAGCGCCGATGCCCGCGCCACCCTGGAGCGCCAGGCCGCGCTGATCGCCCAGGCCGAGGCGGCGGTCAAGGCGGCCCAGGCCGAGATGGCCTTCGCCGAGCATGAGGTCAAGCGTTACAGCCGCCTGGCCGAGCAGGGCGCCGGCACCGTGCAGAACGCCCAGCAGGCGCGCAGCCGGGTCGACCAGGCCCGTGCCCGCCTGGCCAACGCCCAGGCGGCGCGGGTAGCGGCGCGCAAGCAGGTGGATATCCTCAGCGCCCAGGTGGCCAGCGCCGACGGCCAGCTCAAGCGCGCCGAGGCAGGCCTGGAGAAGGCCCAACTGGACCTGTCCTACACCCGCATCACCGCGCCGGTGGACGGTATGGTCGGCGAGCGCGCCCTGCGGGTCGGTGCCTACGTCAACCCGGGGGCGCGCCTGTTGTCGGTGGTGCCGCTGCAGCGGGCCTACGTGGTCGGCAACTTCCAGGAGACCCAGCTGACCCACGTGCAACCCGGCCAGCCGGTCAGCATCAGCGTCGATACCTTCTCCGGCGAGCAACTGCACGGCCATGTCGAGAGCATCGCCCCGGCCACTGGTGTGACCTTCGCCGCCGTCAAGCCAGACAACGCCACTGGCAACTTCACCAAGGTGGTCCAGCGCATCCCGGTGAAGATCGTCTTCGATGACGGCCAGCCTCTGCTGGAGCGCCTGCGCGTGGGCATGTCGGTGGAGGCGACTATCGACACCCACGGCGACAGGCTCGCTGGCAAGGAGGTCACCGCGCGATGAAACCGGCATCACGCTTGAGCCCGCTGCTGCTGACCCTGCTGCTGGCCGGTTGCACCCTCGGGCCGGACTTCCAGCGCCCCGACAGCCAGGCGCCGCAAGCCTGGGCGCCCTTGCAAGGCGAGGCGGCGGCCAGCCAGCCGACGGCAGAACCTGTGGAGTTGCGCTGGTGGGACAACTTTCACGATGCGCGCCTGAGCGCGCTGATCCAGCGCGTCGCCGAGCGCAACCTGGACCTGCAGATGGCCAGTGCGCGCCTGCTGCAGAGCCGCGCCCTGCGCAGTACCGTGGCCGCCGACGAGGCGCCGTCGGTGGACCTCGACGGCAACTACAGCCGCGCCCGCAATAGCGCCGAAGGCCTGAACGACCCGTCCGGCAAGGCCGGCAAGTCGGCCTTCAACCTCTGGCAGGGCGACCTGATCGCCGGTTGGGAACTGGACCTGTGGGGCCGTGTACGGCGCCAGGTCGAGGCCGCCGACGCCACGGTGGAAGTGGCCGAGAACGACCGTCGGGGTGTGCTTCTGGCGCTGTTGGCTGAAACCGCCGGTGACTACATCCAGTTGCGCGCGGTGCAGCACACCCTGGAGGTCACCCGCGACAACCTCAAGGTCGCCCAGCACAGCCTGAAGCTGTCCCAGGACCGCCAGACCGAGGGTGTCGCCACGCGCCTGGACGTGGCCCAGGCCAGTGCCCAGGTGGCCTCGATCGAGGCGCGCCTGCCGACCCTGGAGGCGCGGCGCGATGATCTGATCAACGCCCTCAGCCTGCTCGCCGCTGAGCCGCCACGCAGCCTGCAGGATGAATTGCTGGCCGTGGGCGAGTTGCCGGCGCCGCAGCAGGCCTTCGCCATCGGCTTGCCGTCCGAGCTGGCCGAACGGCGCCCGGACATCCGCCAGGCCGAGGCGCGGCTACATGCCGCCACCGCGAGCATCGGTGTGGCCAAGGCCGACTTCTACCCGAGCATTCGCCTGTCTGGCAGCGTGGGCTTGCAGGCCATGCAGCTGTCTGATTTCGGCGCCTGGGACTCGCGGCGCTTCGCCTTCGGCCCGCAGCTGTCGTTGCCGATCTTCGAGGGCGGACGGTTGAAGGGCACCCTCGAGTTGCGCGAGGCCCAGCAGCAGGAGGCGGCGCTGAACTACCGCAAGGTGGTGCTGGGCGCCTGGCATGAGATCGACGATGTGCTGCGCCTGTACAACGCCAGCCAGTTGCGCCGCGACCACCTGGCCGAGGCGGTGCGGCAGAACCGCGTCGCCCTGGAGACGGCCCAGCGGCAGTATGTGGAAGGGGCTGTGGATTTTCTCAATGTGCTGAGCGTGCAGGGGGCGCTGCTGGCCAGCGAGGAGCAGTGGATCGACAGCTCGGCGGCAGTGTCCCAGGCCTTGGTGGGGTTGTACAAGGCCCTGGGTGGTGGCTGGCAGGCGTTCGACGAGCAACCTCCGAAGGTGTAGGGCTGCGAAGCAGCCCCAGAGCTGAACGTCTTGACGGGTTCTTCCACAGGTTCGCCAATGGGGCGACGCGGTCTCAAAGCGGTCGCAGCAATCCGAACCGCTTGCGCAGCACCTTGTCCAGTAGCCGCTGCGGCAGCCACCGGGCCATCAGTGGCAACGCCGTACTGCCGTTGCCCAGCCGCACCAGGGCCGGTGTCGGCACCTTGCGGGTCGCATCCAGCAACCCCTTGGCGAACGCTGCCGCCGAGGTCGGCTTGTCCTGGGATGCCCGGGCCCGCGCCTGGACATGCTCGCGCAGCGGCCACCAGGGCGAATCGGCGGCGAGCACCTGCTCGGCCTGGCGCTGGGCATTGCTGGCGAACTGCGAGGCGATCGCCCCCGGCTGCACCTCCATCACACGGATGCCGAACGGTGCCAGTTCCAGGCGCAGGGTGTCGCTCAAGGCATGCACGGCAGCCTTGGACGCACAGTAGGCACCAGCGAACGGGGTGACCAGCACGCCGGAGACGCTGCCGATGTTCACCACCAGGCCACGGGCGCGGCGCAACAGCGGGAACAGGGCACGGGTCACGCCGACCAGGGCGAAGACGTTGGTCTCGAACTGCTGGCGAATGGCATCGACGCCGCCGTCGAGCAGCGGCCCCATGGCGCCGTAGCCGGCATTGTTGATCAGGATGTCCAGGCCGCCGTAGCGGTCTTCCAGCTCCTCGGCCAGGCGAGCCAGGTCGTCGCTGTCGTTGACATCCAGTTGCCGCGCGGCGAAGCCGGCGGCGGCCAGTTGTTCGACGTCTTCGGGCTTGCGGGCGGTGGCCCAGACTTCGTGGCCGGCATCGCGAAAGGTGTCGGCCAGGGCGCGGCCGATGCCGCTGGAACAACCGGTGATCAGGACGGTGGGCATGGGGAGGCCTTTGTGGTGGGCGTGTGGATCCGTGGTGTGTCAGTGCCGGCCCATTCGCGGCGGTACCGACAACCTGTTCAGTTGGCGAATGTACCTTGCAGGTGCTCGGCACGGAACTCCAGCGTCTGTGGCCGGTAACCGGAGCGTAGCGGTGGCAGGGGCAGGCAGTCGCTCCATTCGGCACCGGGCTGCAGCTCACCGGGGCCGCGGTAGCGGGGCGCGTTGTAGGTGTTTTCGGCGAGGTTGACGGTATCGCCCGGGGCATAGGCGGCCACACGCCAGCGCAGTTCGGTCAGGGGGACGTCGTTGCCGTTCTTCATGCGTACCTGCAAGGCACGGTCGGCGGGACATTTGTCCGGTGCGTAGGTCAGTCGCAGGTCCAGTCGGGCCAGTCGCGAGGCTTCACGGTTGTCTTCCCACACCACCCACAACGCCACCAATCCCAGGCCGAACACGGCGGCCAGCGAAATCGGCAGGGCCTTGGCCGGGTAGCGCAGCAGCAAGACCAGCCAGGTGAGAATGAGCAGGGCGCCGATGATCATTGGGATAGGGGCCTTGAGTGCTTGGGTTCGGACATCTTGGAACGGCAAGCTTCAAGCTTCAAGCAAAAGCAAAAGCAGGACAGCGGTAGGGCCAGTATCGTCGGCACACCGCTGCCCTGCTTTTTCTTGTAGCTTGCAGCTGCTATTGGGCGATGGTCTTCACGGAAACGCCCCGCTCGGCAGGCGTCGAAGTCCGCCCATACACATCATCGAAGCGCTCGATGTCATCCTCGCCCAGGTAGCTGCCGGACTGCACCTCGATGATCTCCAGCGGGATCTTGCCCGGGTTGCGCAGGCGGTGGATCGAGGCGATGGGGATGTAGGTCGACTGGTTCTCGGTGAGCAGGAACACGTTCTCGTCGCAGGTCACCTCGGCGGTGCCGGACACCACGATCCAGTGCTCGGCGCGGTGATGGTGCATCTGCAGCGACAGGCTGGCGCCTGGCTTGACGGTGATGTGCTTGACCTGGAAGCGCCCGCCCATGTCCACCGAATCGTACGAGCCCCACGGGCGGTACACCTCCAGGTGGTTCTGGGTTTCGCTGCGGCCCTGCTGGTCGAGGGTGTTGACCAGTTGCTTGACGCCTTGGACCTTGTCCTTGTGGGCGATCATCATGGCGTCCTTGGTCTCGACCACCACGATGTTCTCGAGGCCGATCACCGACACCAGCTTGCCGTTGCCGTGGATCATGCAGTTGCGGCTGTCCTGCACCACCACGTCGCCCTTGGTGACGTTGCCGTTGGCGTCCTTCTCGTGCACGTCCCACAGCGACGACCAGCAGCCCACGTCGCTCCAGCCGGCGGTCAGCGGCACCACGCAGGCGCGCTGGGTCTTCTCCATCACGGCGTAGTCGATGGAGTTGTCCGGGCAGCAGGCGAAGGTGGCCTCGTCGATGGCCAGCACGTCGCCGTCATCGACGCTGCGCTCCAGGGCCAGCAGGCAGGTGTCGTAGATGTCTGGGTCGTGCTTCTTCAGCTCCTCGAGGAAGCGGCTGGCGCGGAACAGGAACATGCCGCTGTTCCAGAAGTAGCCACCGGCGCGGACGAATTCGTTGGCGCGCTTCTCATCGGGCTTCTCGACGAACTGCGCGACCCGCGCCACGCCTTCGGGCAGCAGGGCGTCCTGGCTGGAGCGGATGTAGCCGTAGCCGGTCTCGGGCTTGGTCGCCGGCACGCCGAACAGCACCATCTCGCCGCGCTCGGCGGCCACGGTGGCCAGGGCCAGGGCGCGTTGCAGGGCCTTCTGGTCTTCGATCACGTGGTCGGCTGGCAGCACCAGCATGAGCTCGTCGCGGCCTTCGTTGACCAGCTTCATCGCGGTCATCGCCACCGCCGGCGCGGTGTTGCGGCCGAAGGGCTCCATCAGGATGGCCTGGGTCTGCAGGTTCAGCCCGGACAGTTGCTCCTGGACGATGAACTTGTGGTCCTTGTTGCACACCACGATGGGGGCGTCCATGCCTTCGAACACCAGGCGCTGGAGGGTTTGCTGGAACAGGGTGTGCTCACCGGTCAGCGCCAGGAACTGCTTGGGGAACTGCTTGCGCGACAGGGGCCACAGACGGGAACCGCTACCACCAGAAAGAATTACCGGGATCATGATGTTTCTCCAAAGGTCGATAGAGGCAGGGGATCAGTTGCTGGCCACGGGACGGGTGACCCACACCGGCGACAGGCTGCTGCCGGAGCCGGTGACGTAGAGCACGGCCGCTTCGCCGCGTTCGAGGGCGACGGGCTTGACGTCGCTGACTTTCTTGTCACCTTCGTAGAGGGCGAGGTTGACCTTGACCGGGTTGATCTCGCGCTCGCCACGGCCCTTGGCCGCCACCGGCTTGACCACTTCGGTCTTGCCGTCGGCGGTCTTGAGGGTCAGCGACTGGTCGCTGAGGTTCTGTACCCGTACCAGGGCCTTCTGCTTGTTCTTGAACGGCGGTTCCTCGATCAACTGCGGGCTGCCGCTGGCGCTGTTGACCAGGGTGTAGTACTTGTCCGAGGCCAGCTTGACCGGGACGCTCTTGCCGCCGACCTGGGCGGTGTAGTCACCACCAGGCAGGAAGCTGAAGTCGCTGCTGGCCTGGGCGCCGACCTGCTTGATCTGGGTGTTGCCCACGCTGGCGGCGACCGGTGCGCTGCTGGCGTTGTACAGGCGCACGAAGGTCGAGCCTTTCGGTGCGCTCGGGCCGTAGAGCGCGGCGTCGGCGCCGGCGAAGGCCTGCAGGGAGGCCAGGGACAGGCCGGCCGCGAGGGTGAGTGCTTTGGCGATGGAAGGCTTGTTGGTCATGTGCGTTTCCTCTTCAGTGGTCCGTCCGATTGGACGACAGGGCCAGGTTTGCGTCGGTATTGCGGGTGTTCTTCAACTGCGCGATCCACTGCGGATCGAAGGCGCTGAGGTCGTTCTTCATTGGCAGATAGCGTTCCGGGAACTCCCACACCACCACTTGCGGGGCAGCGTCCTTGAAGGCGTCGCTCTGCAGGTACTTGAGCATCGGCAGCAGCGGGCCATGGCCGTCTTCGGCGTAGTTGGCCACGTCGCTGCGCAAGGCTTGCTGCAGGGCGCCGAGGAAGTTCCAGTGCGGGTTGGCGCTGTAGCTGGTACCGACCAGCGCCACCGGGATCTGGGTGTCGGCGAACAAGGCGTCGCCGCTTTCGCCTTCGGCCTGGACAGGCTGGGTGCTGCGTTGCTGCAGGTTGTCCGGGGCTGGCAGCAGCTCGCTGAACAGCGGGTCCAGGGGTAGGAAGTTGGTCAGGTCGCCCTTGTACGGGCCGCTGTCGCCGGCCTGGGTGACGAACGCCTGGGGCTCGCCATCGAGCAGGTGTTGGCGCGCCACCGCCTCGGCCAGGGTTTGCGCGGCGACCTCGGCGCCCATGGGCGTCCAGTGGGTGTCGGTGCGCAGGAACACCTGGCCGCGGGCCTTGGCCTGTTCCATCGGGGTCAGCAGGTCGGGGGCGAACACGCCGGCCTGGCGGGCCTGGGCATGGAAGCGGTTGTACAGGTCATCGTGCAGGCTGGTCGGCAATTCCTTGCCCAGGTACTCGGCATAGATCCGCGCCTTGGCCGGCACGATCGCCAGCACCAGTTGGCTGCCGTGGCGTTGCAGGGTGTCGCGTACGCCGCGGATCAGCGCCAGGTTGTCTTGCATCAGTTGCTCGGCGTCGGCGCTGGGCTTGAATTCCTCGTCGGTGAACAGCCACTGCTCACGGCCCAGCACCACGCCCGGGCGGCCTTCGTTGAACAGCTTGAAGTCCAGGGCCGCCCACAGGTTGGTGCCGATGCGCTTGATCGGGAACTGTTCGTCGTAGTGGGTCTCGGCGGCCTTGGCCAGCTTGCCGTCGAGCAGGGTCATCTGCCCGGTGCGGTTGAAGCTCTCCAGGCCACCGACGGACCAGGCGCCGAGCCCGACCAGCAGGCCGAGGAACGACAGGGAATAGGTGATGCGCAGTGTCCGGTTCATGATCATGACCTCAGAACTGGAAGTAGAGGAACGGCGAGTAGCTCTGCGCCGAGAGCTTGAGCACCGAGGCGACGAACAGCAGCAGGACCAGGGCGCGGGTCATGACCCGGGTCCAGTCCAGGCCCAGCGAGCCGTCGGCGTTGACCTGCACCGGGGTGGCCTTGGGCGTCGGTGCGGCATTGCGGTAGAAGTCGCGCAGGCCGAAGAAGGCCAGGGTGGCGTAAGCCAGCACCAGGGTCGCCACTTGCAGCCCGGTGAGCTGGGCGCGGTTGAGCTCCGACAACTGCCAGTCGCCGAAGCTGAACATGGCGCCGTACATGCGCGCGGCCACGTCCAGGTTCTCGGCGCGGAAGATCACCCAGCCGGTCACCACCAGCAGGAAGGTGAAGGCCCACTTGACCGGGTTGAAGCGCTGCGGGTTGGTGTCCAGGCCCAGCGCACGTTCGATGGCCAGCCACATGCCGTGCCAGGCGCCCCAGATGATGTAGGTGAAGTTGGCGCCATGCCACAAACCGCCCAACAGCATGGTCAAGAACAGGTTGCGGTAGGTGTTGAAGGTGCCTTTGCGGTTGCCGCCCAGGGTGATGTACAGGTAGTCGCGCAGCCAGGTCGACAGGCTGATGTGCCAGCGCCGCCAGAACTCGGTGATCGACTGGCTGATGTAGGGCTGCTTGAAGTTCTCCATGAAGCGAAAGCCCATCATCAGACCCAGGCCGATGGCCATGTCGCTGTAGCCGGAGAAGTCGAAGTACAGCTGCGCGGTGTAGGCCAGGGCGCCGAGCCAGGCATCGCCGGTGGTGGGGTTCTGCAGGGCGAAGCAGTGGTCGGCGACCACCGCCAGGGTGTCGGCGATGAACACCTTCTTGATGAAGCCCTGCATGAAGCGGGTGCAGCCTTCGGAGAACTTGTCGAGGGTGTGGGTGCGGTTGTTGAACTGATCGACCAGGTCCTTGAAGCGCAGCACGGGGCCGGCGATCAGGTGCGGGAAGATCGCCACGAACGCTGCGAAGTCGATCAGGTTGCGCGTGGCCGGGGTGTCGCCGCGGTACACGTCGATGATGTAGCTGATCGACTCGAAGATGTAGAACGAGATACCGATCGGCAGCAGCACGTGGGTGAGGATGAACGGCTCCAGGCCAAACGAGGTGATGATGGCGTTGAGGCTGTCGACGCCGAAATTGGCGTACTTGAAGTAGCCGAGGATCGCCAGGTCCACGCCCACGCCCAGCAGCAGCCAGCGCTGTGCCGGCTTGGTGCGCACGCCGGCGGCGCCGACCTTCAGGCCGATCCAGTAGTTCCACAGGGTGACCCCGGCGAACAGGGCGAGGAAGTCCACCCGCCACCAGGCGTAGAAGATATAGCTGGCGACCAGCAGCAGCAGGTTGCGATAGCGTTGCCCGCTCAGGTAGTACAGGCCGAGGAAGATCGGCAAGAACAGGAACAGGAACACGTTTGACGAGAAGACCATCCCGGTTCTCCTAATTTGTTCACAGCATCCAGGGCAAAGCGCCCCCCAAACCCCCCGGTGCAAGACCGGAAGGCAACCTGGTACCTCTGTGGGAGCCGGCTTGCCGGCGACGCAACTAGCGTTGGTCGGGACCGCTTTGCGGCCCATCGCCGGCAAGCCGGCTCCCACAGGGGTCGTGTTACTTTTTCAACTGCGCACCCGGGTCGTAGACCCGTGTCACATCGCCCCCCAGCCGGAAGCTGTTGAACGGCTGCATTCCGCGCTTGCGCTGCAAGGTGTCGCCACTGCATGGGTAAAGGCTGCAGTACGGCTCGAGCCAGGCGTACTTGCTGTCGACCTTGAGGTCCTTCATGTCCTGCTTCTGGCCATTGCGCGAGGCGAAGGCGCTCGGGTCCTTCGCACCGGCCAGGACTTTCTGCGCCAGGCGCTGCAGGGCGTTGTCGTTCTCGCCACGCAGGTCGACGCCGTTGGCCTGGGCGAAGCTGGCGATCATCGCCAGCGGCGGCAGGGCATAGTTGTGGTAGGCCAGGGCGCGCTGGCGGCGCTTGAGCTCGTTGGGCAGGAAGCCCTGGGCATCGACCTGGTTGGCGCCGACCTTGTATTCCTGCACCGCCCAGTCGAACAGGTCGCGGCGGTCGGTGGCCACGGCGGTGGCCATCACCGACCAGGCGGCCCAGTAGCTGTGGTTGTTGATCTTCTCCAGCGGCAGGTCGCTCCAGTCGCGCACGGTCTGTTCGGCCAGGCGGCCCAGCCACTTGTCGATCAGCTCGGCTTCGGCCTGGTGCGCGGCCAGTGGCTGGGAGTTGGAGAACTTCAGGCGCAGCCAGGCGCCGCTGATGCTGCCCAGGGCCCATTTGCGCATGGACTTGCCGGTGTGGTTGTAGTCGGTCGACATCAGCGCATTGGCGCGCGCCCAGGTGCCGAGCCAGGTCAGGGTGCAGTCGAGCTGGGCCGGGCGGCCGTCGCGCATGTACTGGCCGACCATCTTGCTGATGCCGCGCTCGAGGGTGGTGATGTCCTCGGTGGATTTGCGGAAGGCTTTCTCCGAGGCGACGTTGAGGGTCGCCCGGGCGCTGTCGGAGCCTTCGTATTTGCTGCGAAATTGCAGGGCGCCGGTATACGGCTTGGGGGCCGCCTGGCAGCGGAAGTTGCCGTCGCCGGTCTTGAGCTTCTCGATCCCGGCGTAGTAGCCCTGCGGTGGCACCAGCGCGGCCTGCGCGGCGCCGCCGAACAGGGCCAGGGCGAGCAGGGCGGGGGCGGTCTTTCTGGGGATAAGGGTCATGGTCGCCTCACTGGCCGGTCTGCGCAGTGTGTTGCGCGGCGCCGGCGAAGTCGTTGCGTTTGCACAGCTTGGCCTCGACCTTCTGCGTGCCGCTTTCCGGGCCCTGGATTTCCACGGCCAGCAGGTTCTGGCTGGCCCAGTCCTCGTCCTCACGCATCTGGAAGACGAAGCGCCCGTCGGTCTCGGAGGTCTCGGGTTTTTCGATCTTGATGTCCTCGTGGCGGCCGTTGAGGTACCAGAGGGTGGCTTGCAGGGTCTTGACCGAGGTGTCCTCGAAGCGGATGTCCATCTGCAGGTTGCGGTTGACCAGGTCCTTGATCACGCCGCCCTTGCCATTGACCATCAGCTCGTTCTTGCCCGGCTTGAGCGAGGTGCTGGCGCTCATCTGCGCCGGGCGTCCTTCGCAGCCGTCGTCGAGCAGGGCGAGGATCTGCCGCCAGATGGTTTCCTGGTCCAGGCGGTAGAGCGGGGAGAATTCCCAGATCAGGATCTTCGGCGGGTTGCTCTTGAATTCCTCGCTGCCCAGGTACTGGATCATCGAGCCTTCCAGGCCGCCACCGGGGAAGGCGACGTTGAGCACGTCGGCGCCGATGTACTGCTGCAGGAAGCCCGAGAAGTTGTAGTTCTTGCCACTGTGGCTGGTGCCGACCAGGGTGATCCGGGCATTGCCGCCATCGCCGAACAGGTCGTCGCCGCCGGCCTCGCCCTTGGGCTCGGTGGCGAACTGGTCCATGTACTGCACCGCATAGCTGGTGCCGCACAGTTGGCCGGCGACATTGTGCAGGGTGCCGGTCTTGCCCATGCGCCCGGACTTGTGGGTCTCGAATTCCTTGCGCGGGATGCCTTCGAAGGCCGGCATCTTGTGCACGGTCTCGGCCACGATCTTCGCCGCGCGCTCGGCGCCGTAGGGCGTCCAGTGCTGGTCGCCACGGAAGTAGAAGTCCTTGCCCTGGTCGGCGGCGGCCAGTTGCTCGTTGGTCAGCGGCGACAGGTCGGGGACGTTGTAGCCCATCTTGCTGAAGCGCTGGAGCATGGCCTGGTAGTTGCGCAGGGCCTTCTGGTAGTCGAAGGCGGCCTTTTCCTGGGGGTTGAGCATGTTTCGGTTCACCAGGCCGCGGGTCGGCTGGTACACCAGCACCAGCTCGATGCCGCGCTTGGCGAAGGCGTCGTGTACCTGCTGCAGGCGCTTGTAGCCGGCCGGGGTGGTGTCGAACTCGGTACGCAGGTCCTCGCGGGTACGGAACAGCCAGTCGCCCTGGGCCTGCACCAGGGTGGTGAAGTTCTGCTGGTAACGGGTCACGTAGCGGCTGGCGTCATGGGCCTCGGGGCACAGCTGGCAGCAGGGTTCGGCGGTGAAGGCAGGGGCCTGTACCTCATCGGCGCGCACGCCCTGGCTGATGGCCAGGAGGGCGGCGGACAGGCCGAGTAGTTTCATCAGGTGTGGGGTCATGGTCGGGGCTTCCTTAATCGATCATTTCGGTCTGGCGTTCGACCGGGTCGATCAGCACGGCCTTCTGCTGGCGTACCAGCAGGTCGAGGATTTCGTCCTGGCGCTCGCCCAGCACGCCATTGAGGCTGATGCCACTGGCCTTGCGCGGGGCGAGCATGGAGACCTTGTACAGCTCCACCGACAGGGGCGAGTCGATCGACAGGGGGCCGGAGCCATTGGCTGCCAGCTCGCCACCGACGATGATCAGCGAGACTTTGGTGTCGAACGGGTCGAGGGCGATGTCGCGATCGGTGTCGGAGAGGTCCTTGATGTGCCCGTACACACCCACCAGGCCGTTGGCCATGGCGATGTTCTCGTACAGGCGGATGTTCACGCTGTTGCGCACGCGGATACCGTGGCGGCGGTTGTTGATCAGCTTGTTGCCCCAGATCAGGTTGTCGCCGCTCTCGTACAGGGTGATGCCGTCGGTGTGGTTGCGGTAGACCTCGTTGTAGGCGATCAGGTTGTTGACGCTGTTACGGTCGATCACCACGCCCGAGAGCTTGTTGTCGTAGCTCTTGTTGTTGATGATCCAGCTGTCGTTGACCTCGCGCGAGACGATGATCCCGTGCTTCTTCTTGGTCCCGTACACGGTGTTGCCGGCGATGATCAGGCGGTGCGAGCGGTCGTGCGGGTCGATGCCGTAGACGATGTTGTCGCGGTAGGTGCTGTCCTTGATCACGAAGTCCTGGGTTTCGTAGCAGTAGAAGCCGTACCACATGTCGCTGAACTGCGAGCCGATGATCCAGCCGGTGGGTTCCGCGCGGCCCATGCGCTTGGCCATGTTCGGCGTGTACTGGGAGATGCTCACGCCGTACGACTTGCTCTTGGCGTAGCCGAAGCTGGCCATCTTGCTGTTGACGATGTAGGTCTCGGTGCCGCCCCACGACAGTAGGAAGGGGCGGAACTCGTCGGGCTTGCGGAAGGTGGCCGGGCCGTTGTCCTGCTCGCGCCAGGCGGTGACCTGGGTGTCGGTGACGAACAGCTTGCCGTCGTTGACCAGGAACGAACCGGCCTCCTGGGACAGGCGCAACTCCTTGACCTTGCCGTCGATCTCGAGGATGCCCTTGCGCCCGACCACGATCGGCAGGCGCGCCAGGTACACGCCCGGGGCGGTCTCGCGCAGGTACTGCCTGGGCACCTGACGGCTCAGTTGCTGCAGGTCGACATGGCCGTCGTCGATGAAGATCGCCTGGGGAATGCCATGCTGGCGCCTGACCCATTCGGCGCCCTTGTTGTCGCCGCCGATGAACTCCTTGAGGGTGTCCTCCTGGAGCATACGGCGCACGCTGACCTTGCCCTTGCGGCTGCGGTCGAGCTTCTTCTGCACCGCCTCGGCGGTATAGCCAGAGAGGTCGGGCAGCCTCGGCGGCGCCATGTGCAGCGGTTCGACCGGCGCGCTGGAGACCGTGTAGGTCTTGGCCTGCTGCAGCTCCTTGGCCACCGGCTTGACCGGCTCGGCCAGGGCCATGCCGCTGCCCGCCAGGAGCAGGGCGCTGGCCAGCAGGCCGTGGCGCAATTGCGGGTTCAGGTTCATGTCGGTTCTCTCTGTCCTCTGGGGCCCGGGCTCAGAAGCGCCAGATCACGTCGACGAAGGCGCGGTGCATGTACGAGTCGGCCTCGCTGCCGTAGGCATCGCCCGGCTTGAACACGCCGGCGCGCAGGCGCACCAGGGCCGAGGGTTCGTCGATCGACTGGCTCAGCGCGGCGGGCAGCAAGCCTTGCTTGAAGTACTTGGTGACGACCACGTCCATCTCCTGGCCCAGGTCCTTCTCGCCGTTGACCAGCGGGCGGCTGACGCCGTTGTCCTCGACCACCGCGTTGATGCCGCTGGAGCCGATGTTCTGTTCGCCATCGACACGCCAGAACTTGTGGTAGATGAAGCTGGCGTCGTAGTCCTCGCGCAGCTGCCAGGAGGCGAACAACGTGGCCGCCTGCAGGTTGCCCAGCTCGCCGCGGAAGGCTTCGCCGAAGCGGTGCACGCGCGAGCGGGTGCCGGTGAAGTTGGAGCGGTTGCTCTCCAGGCCGGTCTGTTCGTAGTTGCTCGAACCATCGCGGCCGCCGCCGCCACTGCCACGGGCATAGGCGGCGCCGACCTGCCAGTTGGGGTTCAGGCGCAGGCGTACGCCGAGGTCGGTGGCCCAGGCGTTGACGTCGCCGCTCTGCTTGCCAGTGGCGACTTGCTCGCCCCCTACCGGCTCGCTGCTCAAGGTGTCGCGGTCGCCAGTCAGCCAGGTGACGCTGCCCCAGTAGTTGAGGGTATGGTCGTTGCGCCAGTTGTAGGCGTCGCTGTTGGCCTCAAGGCCCAACCAGGTGAGGTCGCCGGTGCGGGTCTTGTCCAGGGCATCGACGGTTTCGCCCGGGTCCTTCAGGCTGCCGCCGTCATGGGTGTGGTGGGCACGCAGGCCGACCCAGTGCCCAGGCGTCCACTGGGTGGCGATGTTGCCGTAGACGTGGGTGCGGTCCTTGTCCTGCGGCGCCAGCTCGGTGAGGTCGGTGCGGTATTCGCTGAAGCGTTGGGCGATGCCCAGGTCGGCCTTGAGCAGGGTGGTGTCGAAGGTCCAGTTCAGCGCTTCGATGTTGGTGTCGCGCCACATGCCGTCATCGCTGCGCAGGCGCTGGCGACCGAGGCGCAGTTGCTCGCCCGGGTAGGGCGTGAAGCCGCTGTAGCCGATCCAGAACTCACGCAGGGCCAGGTAGCTCTTGTCCGGTTCGCGGCTGCCGTCGTCGGCCTGGATGGCGCTGCCGTCGTCGGACTGGCGCAGGGTATCGGTCTCGATGATGTCGGTGGCGGCCACGGCCTGGCCCATGGCGAAGGCACTCCAGTTGCCGCGCTCGCCGTAGACCCATGGGCGCAGGTCAAGGCCCAGGCCGTTGACGTCGCCGCCGGAGCGGGTGCCCAGGTCGCGGTCGTCCTCGGACTGGCCGGTGATCTTCACGTCCATGCCGAAGTTCTTCTCGGCGGTCATGTCGGCCAGGGTCGGGCAGGACCACAGCAGTGCGAAGCTCAGGCCAATGCCGGCTTTCACGAATGGGTTGAGCGTCATAGGGAGGAATCCTCGGCGTCGTCGTCTTCTTCTTGCAGGGCGTCGAGGGCCAGGGCGCTGGGGGCGCCCTGGACCATGCTGCCGCGCGCCTGCTTCTCTTGCGCGAGCAGGCGCTGGGCCTGGCTGCGCTGGTCAGGCGTCAATTGCTGGTCGAGTTGCTGCAGCAGTTCGGCCGACTGCTGCGTCGGGTTGGCCTGGGCCAGTTGCGCGAATACCCAGGCGTTGGCCGGCACCGGGCGAATGCCATGGCCTTCGCTGTAGAGCTGGGCCAGGGCGTAGTCGGCGCTGAGCTGGCCACCACGGGCGGCGCTGAGCAGGTGGTCGACGGCCTTCTGCGGCTCGACCTGGCCCAGGTAGCCACGGCGGTACAGCTGGCCGAGGTAGTAGTGGGCGCTGATCTCGCCGGCATCGGCGGCGGCCTGCAGGTGCTGCTCGGCCTTCTCGGCATCGGCTGGCAGCGTCTTGCCCTCGTAGTACAGGCGGCCGAGCAGCAGCTCGGCGCGCGGTTGTTCGGCGGCACGGCCCTTGTCGATGTAGCCGAGCAACTGCTCGGTGTCGCCGAGCTCGGGGAAGTCGTAGAGCAGTTGCGCCAGGCTGACCCAGGATGCCGGGTTGGCCGGGGCGATGTGTTCGAGCAGGTCCTTGGCGGTGTTCTCGTCGGTCTGGCCGAGGCTGCGGTCGGCCAGCACCCGGGCCACACCGTCGACTCGGCTGGCCGGCACCTGGCCACGGGCATGGGCGGCCTTGAGCTGCTGGACGAGTGCGGCCTGCTGTTCGGCCTGGCCGCGCTTCTGGTAGACGGTGGCCAGTTCCACGTAGCAGATGTCGGTGGTAGTGAGCGCGGCCTTGCAGATCCGTTCCACCTCGGCCAGGTTCTGGTCGTAGGTGCCCTGGGTGCGGTACAGCAGCACCTGGGCCAGGCCCGCTTCCGGGTTGCCGGCGGCGCGCCACTGGTCGATCTGCTGCTGGGCGTTCACGTTCGGGAAGCTCTGCGGGTGCTGCAGGTAGAGCATCGCCAACGGGATCAGGGTGTTGCCTTCGCCTTGCTGCGCGGCCAGCTTGAGCAGGGCCTCGGCCTCCTCGCGCTCGGCCTGGGTGCTGTCGGGCTTGGCCACCAGCAGGCGACCGAGGCGTGCCTGGGCGCGGGGCGAGGTGGCGGCAGCGGCGCGGTAGGTGGCCTCGGCCTGCTCGAGCTGGGCGGGGTCGCGCGAGGCGACCTTGATGTCGGCCAGGCCCACCTGGGCGTCGCTGTAGCCGAGGTCGGCCAGGGCCTTGTAGTTGCGTTCGGCCAGGGCGGTGTCGCCGCGTTTCATGGCCTCGTTGGCCAGGCGCTGGTCGGGCAGGCCGGCGCAGCCGGCCAACGCAATGGCTGCAGCCAAGGCACAGAACCCAAGGGGCGCACAGGAAAAGTGGTGTCTGCGGGTCATCGCTCGGTCCTCTTACAGCCCACGGGCCACGGCCTTGTCGATCAGCCAGTTGAGCGACGGGCCACGGTCGCTGCTGACCGCGGCGGGGCGGCCGGCCAGCTCGGCGGGCAGGGCGCCATCGGGCTTGATCTGCACGCGGATGTCGGCGGCCAGGTCTTCGCTGTTGAGGCTGCTGCTGCCGACGATCTGGCCGGTGCGCACCTCGTCCTCGCCGGCGATCTGGAAGTTGACCCGGGTACCCGGCTTGACCTCGTCGAACTGGCGGTAGCTGAAGCGCGCCTCGATCATCGGGTTGCTGGTGCGCGGTACCAGCTGGAAGATCGGCTGGCCCTTGCTGGCGTACTGGCCGTCATCCACCAGCTGGCGGGCGACCACGCAATCGCAGGGGCTGGTGAGGGTGCCGGCGAGCTGCTTGCCGAACAGCTCCTCGACCTTGGCCGGTTCGAGCTGCGAGTCGTCCAGGTGGCCCTTGAGCAGGTCGAGCATGCTGGTGCTGAAGCTGGCCAGCGGCGCGCCCTTGACCACCTGGCCACCGCTTTCGACCAGGCTCTGCACGGTGCCGTCGCGGGGCATGGTGACGTTGGTGGTGGGCACCGCGACCACGCCGGCCTCGGCATGGCTGACGAAGTACAGGCCGTACAGCGACTTGGCGATGAAGCCGAAGGCGGCCACGCCGACCACGAACACGCCGAGGCTCACGGTCACCGCGCGCAGGCGGCCGAAGGCCGAGAGGCCGGAGCCGCTGTCCTTCTGCTTGCGCGCCTTGGTGAAGTTGTCGCGCTGCAGGGTGCTGAGCACGTCGCCGACGTTGATCAGCTCGCCCGACAGGAAGGTGGTGATGATATGGCGCAGGGTCGCCACGTCACGCTGCTCCAGGTTCTGGAACTGCACGCCGACCCGGCCGCTGTCGCTCAGGTAGGAGCGCACCTGGAACTCGATGTCCATGGACAGGCCGAGGTTGTCGACCACGAACTGCAGGCGGCCACGCAGCACGTCGCCGACGTTCAGCGGCTGCTTGGCATGGAAGGACAGGCCCCCGGCGGAAAGATCGTCCACCTTCACATCGCGTGGCTCGCGGTTGCGGTCCAGGTAGCGCAGCTTGGCGGGGATGCGTACCCGGACGTGCTGGCGCTGGGCTTCGGACTCATGCACGACATTGGCGTTCACGGCGGTATTCATGGCGATTTCGTTCCTGTTAGATCCGATCCGAGGGGCTCACACGACCATGAACAGCACGGCGACGAAGATGCTGGCTGCCGAGAAGGTCATGGTTCGCGAGGACCAGGTGTTGAACCATTGTTGAAAGCTTGCGAGGTCACGCTTGAGGGCAGTGGGCTGGCGGGTCCAGGACTGCTTGTCGAGCCGGAAGAACACGTAGATCTTCATCAGCGCGCCGACGATCTGGTTGTAATAGAGGATCAGCGGGTAGGCCGGCCCCACGCTGTGGCCCGAGCACAGCAGCATGATGGTGAGGATCAGGCGGGTGATGCCGATCCACAGCAGGTACACCAGCAAAAAGCCCAGGCCGAACTTGAGGCTGGCGATCACCGCCACGGTCAGGCCCAGCAGGCTGGTCCACATGGACACGCGCTGGTCGAGCAGGACGATGCTGGTGAACAGCCCCAGGCGCTGCAGGCCAAGGCCCAGGGCGCGGGAGTTCTGCCGCAGGTTGTTGCCGTACCAGCGGTACATCAGCTTGCGGCTGGCCTTGACGAAGCTCTTCTCCGGCGGATGCTCGACGGTGTTGATCGCCGCGTCCGGCACGTAGAAGGTGTCGTAGCCCAGGCGCATCAGGCTGAACCAGCTGGACTTGTCGTCGCCGGTGAGGAACTTGAAACGGCCCAGGCGCCAGTGCTGCAGCGAGTCGCTCTCGACGTCGGCGATGAACTCGGGGTTGGTCACGACGCTGGCGCGGAACATCGACATGCGCCCGGTCATGGTCAGCACGCGCTTGGACAGGGCCATCGAGCACATGTTGATGTGGCGCTGGGCGAAGCGCAGCTTGTGCCACTCGCTCATGATGTAGCCGCCACGCACTTCGCAGAACTCGTTGGTGGTCAGGCCACCGACGCTGGGAAACAGCTTGAACCAGGGCACGGTCTTGCGTACCACGCCTTCGCCGAGCACGGTGTCGCCGTCGATCACCGCCACCACCGCATGTTCGTCCGGCATCATCCGCGAGATGGCGCGAAAGCCGTAGGCCAGACCGTCTCGCTTGCCGGTGCCGGCGATGCGCACGAAGTCCAGGGTGACGTGCTCGGGTGGGTTGTACTTGGCCCACAGGCTCTTCACCAGCAGCTCGTCGGACATCTCCACCAGCGAGCAGACCACGGTGGTCGGGTAGCCGCAGGCGATCGCCTCGCGGATCACCGAGCTGTACACCTGGGCGGTGGTGTGGGCGTCGATGCGAAAGCTGGTGACCATCAGGTAGACGTGCGACGGGTCGGCCGCTTTGCCCAGCTTGCGCACCTTGTGGCGCAGGTAGGGGTAGACGCCGTAGAGGAAGATCATGCCGCGGATGAAATGGGTGGCGCCCATGGAGTAGCGCCAGATGCCGACAGCGCCGACCAGGAAGATGAAGTGCTTCGACTGCGAGTCGAAGATATCGCTGGGCAGGGCCAGGGCGATCAGCATGAGCAGGCTCATGTAGAGCAGCCACCCGGCGCACTGCAACAGCACTGTCTGGAGCCTTTGCATGTTCAGCATCCGTCGCGAAATCAGGGGGAAGGGCAGCGACGCAGCGCTGCCCGGCCGAGGGTTACCAGCAGATGCCTTCGGTGCGGCTGCCCGGACAGGTGGGCTTGCTCATGAAGCCGACCAGGTCGATGACCTGCTTGCCTGCCGGGGCCTGCTGGGCGAGGGCGCGGAACTTCTCGTCGCGGTTGCCCAGGACGATGATCTCGGCGTTGTCGATCACCTGCTCGAGGTCGGCGTTGAGCAGCGACGAGACATGGGGGATCTTCGACTCGATGTAGTCCTTGTTGGCGCCGTGGACACGGGCGTACTGCACGTTCTGGTCGTAGATGTTCAGCTCGTAGCCTTTGCCGATCAGGCGCTCGGCCAGTTCCACCAGCGGGCTTTCGCGCAGGTCGTCGGTGCCGGCCTTGAAGGACAGGCCAAGCAGGGCGACCTTGCGCTTGTCGTGGCTTTCGATGATGTCGAAGGCGTTCTGCACCTGGGACTCGTTGCTGCGCATCAGCGAGTCGAGCAGCGGGGCCTTCACGTCGAGGCTGGCGGCGCGGTAGGTGAGGGCGCGCACGTCCTTGGGCAGGCACGAGCCGCCGAAGGCGAAGCCTGGGCGCATGTAGTACTGGGACAGGTTCAGCGCCTTGTCCTGGCAGACCACGTCCATCACCTCGCGGCCATCGACGCCCACCGCCTTGGCGATGTTGCCGATCTCGTTGGCGAAGGTGACCTTGGTGGCGTGCCAGACGTTGCAGGTGTACTTGATCATCTCGGCCACCTCGACCGGCTTGCGGATGATCGGCGCGTCCAGTTCCTCGTACAGGGCCTGGAGCACGTCGCCGCTGGCGCTGTCCAGCTCGCCGATGACGGTCATCGGTGGGTGGTCGTAGTCCTTGATCGCGGTGCTCTCGCGCAGGAACTCGGGGTTGACCGCGACGCCGAAGTCGACACCGGCTCGCTTGCCGGAGCAGTCTTCGAGGATCGGGATCACCACGTTCTTGACGGTGCCTGGCAGTACGGTGCTACGCACCACGATGGTGTGGCGGCTGGTTTTGTCGCGCAGCACATGGCCGATTTCGCGGCACACCGATTCGATGTACTCCAGGCCCAGGTCGCCGTTCTTCTTGCTCGGGGTACCGACGCAGATCATCGACACGTCGCTGGCGCGGATGGCCTCGGCGAAGTCGGTGGTGCCGCGCAGGCGGCCCGTGGCGATGCCCTGTTGCAGCAGCTGTTCCAGGCCCGGCTCGACGATGGGCGACTTGCCCTGGTTGATCAGGTCGATCTTGGTGCTGGACACGTCCACACCAATCACTTCATGGCCCCGTGCCGACAGGCAACCTGCACAGACCGCACCCACATAACCCAAACCAAAGATGCTGATACGCATCGCATTCACCTCGTGTGTTTATCACGCCGGTTCCTTGCAAAAGAACCGGACCGGGTTGATTAACCAGCAGTTTTCGGGCGCACGGTTTCATGGCGAATGCACACTTCGCCGAGCGCAGGCATGAATAAATCTGGAGCGCACAAAGTTATGCACTCAAAGTTGGCAGTCAAAGGCCAGTAATTAAAAGGCGTGCCCTGAAATGCAGCCGTCTTTATTGCAGTGCGCTACCTGGCGCGCTGCTGTGCTTGTTTTTTCAAGTGGATAAATCCTTTGAAATCAACCACTAGGACGATTAGTAGGGGCGCGTCTCTCCTGCATGGACAGGGCGTTCGGTGTGTTAACCGTTGCGCCTGTCGAGTTGTTGGAGCCGGTAGTGGATACCTGCCGCTTGTCATCTGTAAGTCATCTCTCACGCCGTGCGTTGAAGAATCGTTACGGGTCCTATGAGCGATTGCTGGTAGCAGAAGTTCCGAGGTGGGTTGCGCGCTGGAGAAAGATTTCTAAATATTTTTTCAGGGCTAAATACTTTCAATCTGATGGCACGGCGCAGTTCAACCCTTGTATATAAAGGGCGAGATAGGGGTGGGATAGTTTTATGCCAGCACGCGAAAAAATTTTTCAAGAATCGTCAAAAAACTACGAACGGTCTTATGGCGTTTTGCGATAACGATAGGGGCGTTGTTTTTTTGACGTCGAGATTGTGGCGAGGTGGCAATTTGAAGCCTGCCCTATTGCAGGGCGGATGATAGGGAGTGGCCATTAATACACCGTCGGTAATCCGATGACCGGTCGGCCATTTGGGGGCTGCGAAGCAGCCCCATAGCTAATCGATGGGCATTGCTGGGTAGCCCTGCTTATTCGGCAGGGTGGTCGCGCAGGAACACCAGGTGATCCGGCTTGGACTGCTCGGCACTGTAGTAGTACCCCTGCGCATCGAACTGCTTGAGCCGCTCGGGATCGTCGATGCGTTCCTGGATCACGAACCGGCTCATCATCCCGCGCGCTTTCTTGGCATAGAAGCTGATGATCTTGTACTGCCCGTTCTTGAAGTCCTTGAAATCGACGTTGATGACGCGTGCATTCAAGGCGCTGCGCTTGACCGCACTGAAGTATTCATTGCTGGCCAGGTTGAGCAGCACATCGTCGCCCTGGTCGGCCAGGGCCTGGTTCAGCCACTCGCTGATGCGCGTGCCCCAGAAGGCATAGAGGTCTTTGCCGCGGGCGTTGGCCAGCTTGGTGCCCATCTCCAGGCGATAGGGCTGCATCAGGTCCAGCGGACGCAGCAGGCCGTACAGGCCCGAGAGCATGCGCAGGTGGTCCTGGGCGTAGCTGAAGTCATCCTCGTCGAGGCTTTCGGCGTCCAGGCCGGTATAGACGTCGCCCTTGAAGGCCAGCAGCGCCTGCTTGGCGTTGGCCGGGGTGAAGTCTGGGGTCCAACTGCCGAAGCGGGCGGCGTTGAGGCCGGCGAGCTTGTCGGACAGGTGCATCAGTTCGCTGATCTGCGCTGGCGACAGCTCGCGCAACTGGGTGATCAGTGCCTGGGAGTCGTCCAGGTACTGAGGCAGGGTGAAGCGCTGGGTCACCGGCGGGGTGTCGTAGTCGAGGGTCTTGGCGGGGGAAATCACCGTCAGCATCGGGTCGGCTCCTGGAATCGTCGCTGCGGATTCTACGGGCTGGGGCGGGCAAGGCCAAACTATGGTGACGATAGTCGCAGACCATCACCGGGGCGCGAGCTATAGTGCGCCCCGTGTTCTCGTGGAGAGTTCGATCGTGCGCATTGCCTTCGTCCTGCTGGCCGGCCTGTTGAGCCTGGCCGCCCAGGCGGCACCACCAGCCCCGGCCAGCCTGGATCGCAGCCTGTGGCCCGAGCGACTGGACAGCCCGGCGCTGTTCGATGTCGCATCGCGGGCCGAAATCCTGTCGTTCGCCCAGGCCCTGCAGGAGAACGAGATGCTCGATGAAAAGGCCTTGGCGGCGCGCCTGCGGCTCAGGCAGATCAACCTGCCGGTGATTCGTGCGGTGCGGGCGCGGATGTGGCAACGGCTGTGGCAGAACTACCAGCAGGCGCAACGCAGTTGCGGGCTGGACGCCTCGTTCTGTTACCCGGTCGAGTCCATGGCCGAGCTGCGTACCCGGGCCGCCAGCTTCGCCGACGGGGTAGGCAGCTTCTATAGCGGCTGGATCGAGCCGAGCCGGCAGTTCCACACCCGCTACCTGGACGAGCAGTTGCGCAAGGCCGCGCTGTTCCCACAGACCAGCAGCGAGGTGGAGCGTTTGTCCAGCCGCGAGCGCAATGGCGACGAACTCAATGACCGGATGTTCCTGCTGACCTTCGTCGGTGGACCTGGCCTGCAGGGCGGTCACACTGACACGCTAGCCGATTACCTGCGCCGTCAGAAATTGGGCGCTACGTTCTTCGTCCTCGGCAACCGCCTGCAGCAGCGCCGCGACGCAGGGCCGGCCAATGCCCTGGCGGCGCTGTATGCCGGCCAATGCGTGGGGATCCAGGGCTGGGAGTACCGGTCCCACGCCCAGTGGCAGGACTGGCAGGATTCGTTACGACGCAGCCAGGCGCGGGTCCAGTCCGACCTGCCGGAGCAGTACGTGCCGCTGTTCCGACCGCCCTACGGGCAGCGCCGGGCCGATGGCGAGGCCTTCATGACTGCCCAGCAGCTGCAGGTCTCGCTGTGGGACATCGACGCCCACGACGACAGCGCGCTGAGCGCCGAGGCGTCGGCCCAGCGTGTGCTGACCCTGATGCTGCTGTGGCGCAAGGGCGTGATCCAGTTCCACGACGACCTGCCCAAGGCACGGCCGGCGGTGGAATGGCTGCTGCGCAATACGGCGCAGGGCGGGATCGGTTGGGAGGATTGCCTGGCGTACGGGAGGCGGGGGGAGCTTTAGAGCTTGCAGCTTGCATAGGCCTGATCTTTGACTTTAGTACCGCCCCAGCCCCAAGCCAAGCCCTGTTCGTCAATCGGAAAAATAAACTTCAACGGAACGTAAAAAGACTTTTTTTGGTCATGGATTATGCGGTATGTAGGAATCAGACAGCCGAAACCTGCAGCACAGGTGGCGTCATCCAGGCCCTCCTTGCCAGGTGCGCTCCCCGCCCGTAACGACGCGGATACGGGGAGAACGGCGGTCACTCTGCGGCGCAGCGGTACGCGTCGCGTGGCTTTCACACAAGGTGACCGAGTATGGATGACCAAGGACGCAACCCTTCCTCCAACAAGCCAATCCTGTATGTGCTCGATACCAATGTCCTGATTCACGACCCCAATGCCTTGCTCAACTTCGAGGAGCACCACGTCGCTATCCCGATGACGGTGCTGGAGGAACTCGACAAGCTCAAGACCGGCAAGCACACCATCGCCGCCGAATGCCGCCAGGCCATCCGCCTGATCGACCAGACCCTGGGCGATGCCTCGCCCAGCGACGTCGAGCAGGGCGTGCCGATCCAGCGTGGCAAGAGCGGCCCCAAGGGCTTCCTGTCGATCCTGATGAGCCCGCGCAACGAACCCAACCGGCTACTGCCGGACACCCTCAACGACAACATCATCATCAACCAGCTCCTCGAGCTGCGCACCAGACGCCCCGACCTGGACGTGGTACTGGTGACCAAGGACATCAACATGCGCCTGAAGGCGCGTGCCTGCGGCATCGCCGCCGAGGACTACAGCACCGACCAGTTGGTCGACGACGTTTCGCTGCTGTCCAAGGGCTACCACTCGGTGACCGGCTCGTTCTGGGACCGCGTCAGCAAGGTCGAGACCCGCCAGGAGCGTGGCCGCACCTGGCACCGGGTGCAACTGACCGACAACCTGCCGGCGGTGCACGTCAACGAGTTCATCATCGACGAACAAGGCTTCGTCGGCTGGATCAAGGGCATCCGTGAGGACGAGCTGCTGCTGCTCGACCTGCACCAGGAGCCCTTGCTGCACCAGGAAGCCTGGGGCCTGAAACCGCGTGACATCCACCAGAGCCTGGCGCTGTTCGCCCTGCTGGACCCAGACATCCACCTGGTCAACCTGACCGGCGCCGCTGGCTCCGGCAAGACCATCCTCGCGCTCGCCGCGGCCATCGAGCAGACCATGGTCAGCAAGCGCTACCGGCGCATCATCGCCACCCGCAGCGTGCAGGGGCTGGACCAGGAGATCGGCTTCCTGCCAGGCACCGAGGCGGAGAAGATGGAGCCGTGGCTGGGGGCGATCACCGACAACCTCGAAGCCTTGCACATGGACGACGAGAGCACCCATGGCAGCGTCGAGTACATCCTCGAAAGGGTGCCGCTGCAGTTCAAGTCGCTGAACTACATTCGCGGTCGCAGCTTCCAGCAGAGTCTGATCCTCATCGACGAATGCCAGAACCTCACCCCGCACCAGATGAAGACCATCATCACCCGTGCCGGAGCCGGGTCCAAGGTGGTCTGCCTGGGCAACCTGGCGCAGATCGATACGCCGTACCTGTCGGCCACCAGTTCTGGCCTGACCTACCTCACCGAACGCTTCAAGGACTTCCCCCACGGCGTTCACATCACCCTGCAGGGCGTGCCGCGCTCGGTGCTGGCCGAGTACGCCGAGTCCCACCTGTAGTCTTTTTCGAGCCGGGCGGCTTTGCGCCCGGCTTTTTTTTCTGCGTGATTCTGACCTGCGGGTTTACACTCTTTGCTCCCTAACAGGAGGAAAGCTGTGCTGACTCATCTCGATTCTCAGGGGCGCGCCAATATGGTCGACGTCACCGAAAAAGCCGTGACCGCACGCGAGGCGGTGGCCGAGGCGCGGGTGCGCATGTTGCCGCAGACCTTGCAGATGATCGTCGATGGCGAGCACCCCAAGGGCGACGTGTTCGCCGTGGCGCGGATCGCCGGGATCCAGGCGGCGAAGAAGACCAGTGACCTGATCCCGCTGTGCCATCCCTTGATGCTCACCAGCGTCAAGGTCGAACTGGCCGCGGAGGGGCAGGATGTCGTGCACATCGTCGCCCGCTGCAAGCTGGCCGGGCAGACCGGCGTGGAAATGGAGGCGCTGACTGCCGCCAGCGTCGCCGCGCTGACGATCTACGATATGTGCAAGGCCGTGGACAAGGGCATGGTCATCGAGCAGGTGCGCCTGCTGGAGAAGATCGGCGGCAAGAGCGGCCATTACCAGGTGGAGGCGTGATGAAAGTCCAGGTGGTGTATTTCGCCCGTTACCGTGAACTGCTGGGCCGCGATGGCGAGCCGCTCGAAGGCGCCTTCGTGACCCTCGACGATGTGCGCCAGGCGCTGGTAGCCAAGGGCGGGCAGCATGAGGTGCTGGCCGAGCAGAACCTGATGTGCGCGCGCAACCAGGACCTGTGCAAGCTCGACGAGCCTGTGGAGGAGGGCGACGAAGTGGCGTTCTTCCCACCGGTGACGGGAGGTTGAGCATGGGCGTGCGGGTACAGGCGCAGGCGTTCGACCCGGGCCACGAGCTCAATGCCATGCATGCGGCCAATGTCGGCGTGGGGGCGGTGGTCGGTTTCGTCGGCTATGTGCGGGATTTCAACGATGGCCGTGACGTGGCCGGGATGTTTCTCGAGCATTACCCGGGGATGACCGAGAAGGCCCTGGCCAAGATCGTCGTCGAAGCCGAGCAGCGTTGGCCGTTGCTCAAGGTCGAGGTGCTGCACCGCATCGGTGCGCTGGAGCCGGGCGAGCCGATCGTCTTCGTCGGTGTGGCCAGCGCACACCGGCAGGCGGCCTTCGATGCCTGCAACTTCATCATGGATTACCTGAAGACCCGGGCACCGTTCTGGAAGAAGGAGAACACCCAAGAGGGGCCGCGCTGGGTGGAAGGCAAGCAGAGCGACCAGGACGCGGCCGGGCGTTGGTAGCCGGCTGGGATTTGCCCCTGCCGGCCAACTGAGTGACACCTTGTAATCCTGGGGCCGCGAAGCGGCCCCTGCGCACGGCTCAGTGGTGCTTGCGCGGCACCGGCTTGAGCAACTCATCCGGCGGCATCTCGCACTTGATCTTGCGCCCCAGCAGCTCTTCGATGGCCGGCAACTGGTAGGCATCGTCCTCGCCGGCGAAGCTGATCGACACGCCGCTGGTCCCCGCCCGGCCGGTTCGGCCGATGCGGTGCACGTAGTCGTCCGGATCCTCCGGCAGGGTGAAGTTGATCACGTGGCTGATGCCATCGATATGGATGCCACGGCCAGCCACGTCGGTGGCCACCAGCACCGCGATACGCCCCTCGCGGAAGCTCTCCAGGGTGCGAATGCGCTTGTGCTGCGGCACATCGCCAGACAACTGTGCGGCGTTGATGCCGTCGCGCACCAGGCGCTCCTCGATGCGCCGCACCTCGTCCTTGCGGTTGGCGAAGACCATCACCCGCTCCCACTTGTTCTGGGTCACCAGGTTGTACAACAGCTTGTACTTGTCGCTGCTGGCCACCGCATAGACGTGCTGCTCGACGGTTTCGCTGGCCACGTTCTCCGGCTCGATCTCGACGATGGCCGGGTTGGTGGTCCACTGCTTGGCCAGGTTCATCACGTCGTCGGTGAAGGTGGCGGAGAACAGCAGGGTCTGGCGTTCGCTCTTGGGCGGGGTCTGGCGGATGATCTGCCGCACCTGGGGGATGAAGCCCATGTCGAGCATGCGGTCGGCTTCGTCCAGCACCAGCACCTCGACCATGTCCAGGTGCACCTCGCCGCGCTGGTGGAAGTCCAGCAAGCGCCCCGGGGTGGCCACCAGGATGTCGCAGTGACGCGATTCCAGGGCCTTGAGCTGCTTGTCGAAGTCCATGCCGCCAACGAAGGTCATGACGTTCAGGCCGCTGTACTTGGTCAGGGCCATGGCGTCCTTGGCGATCTGCACCACCAGTTCGCGGGTGGGCGCGATCACCAGGGCCCGTGGCTCGCCCATGTAGCGCTCCTTGGGCGGCGGCACCTGCTGCAACTGGGAAATGATCGAGATCAGGAACGCCGCGGTCTTGCCGGTGCCGGTCTGGGCCCGGCCGATGGCGTCCTGGCCACGCAGGGTGTGGCCCAGTACCTGGGCCTGGATCGGCGTGCAGTAGGGGAAGCCCAGGTCATGGATGGCGTGCATCAACTCGTTGGAGAGCTTGAAGTCGTGGAAGCGGGTCTTGCCCTCCTGGGGCTCGACCACGAAATCCTCTGGCTTCCACAGGCTGGCCTGGGGCTTGGGCTTGCGTTCGCGACGCGGTTTGTCCTTGCCAGGCTTGTCGCCACGGGGCGCGACTGGCGCCTCGGCCTGGGGAGGGGAAGTGGGCTTGGCCTTGGCGGCCGGCGGCTCGGCCGCCGTCGGGGGCGTGATCACGTGGGCTGCGGGTTCGACGGCCTGAGGTGTGGCGTCTCCCTTGCCGAATATTTTTTTGAGTGCCTTGAGCACGATCGTCTCATCAACTGGTTAAGGAATGTACGCCGGGCAGTGTAATGCAAGATTCAGGCGCGGCGTAGTGGAGCGGTCCGACAACTACAGCGAAATACACCGCTAGCGCAAACGGCGGACCAGCCAGTTGTAGATGTCGTTGATCTCCTGGGGCACCACTTCGTGCTCCATCGGATATTCCTCCCAGGTCGCTTCGACACCCCAGTGCTTGAGGTACTCGAAGGCGGTGCGGCCCATGGACGGGATCACCACCGGATCGTGCACGCCATGCAGGCACAGGGCCGGGGTACGTTGCTGGCAAGCGCTGAGCTGGTGGCCCTCGGTGAAGGTCGGGGCGTAGGTGGACAACGCCAGCACGCCGCCCAGGGCTTCCTGCCACTTTATATAGGCTGTGTGCAGGACCACCGCGCCACCCTGGGAAAAGCCCGCCAGGAAGATCCGCGCCAGGTCGATGCCCTTGGCCCGCTCGGCCTCGATCAGGCCCACCACCTGCTCGGCGGACTCCTCGAGCTGGGCTTCGTCGATGGCCCGGGCCGGGGTCATGGCCTTGATGTCGTACCAACTGGGCATGGCGTAGCCGCCATTGATCGTTACCGGACGAGTGGGCGCCTGGGGCATGACGAAACGGGTGCTGAGCAGGTGCTCCTGCAGGGCTTCGGCCACTGGTAGGAAGTCGTAACGGTCTGCACCAAGACCGTGCAACCAGATCACACAGGCATCGGTGGTGTTCTGCGGTTCGAGAATCAGGGGGTTACTCATGACGGCTCCAAAAACGTGCGTGCGTACTTATTGAGTGCGTTAAAAAAAGGCAAGGGTGGGTAATGCCACAAGAAGATGTCGCAACTCTACAACTTTTCCTACTTGACGACCGCTTAAACGCTCCAGCCTTCAGCTCTGGTACGCACTTTGCTATGTCCCAAGCGATGCGAGGGGATGGGCCGGCGACGGTAACACCCCCGTGTGGATAGAAAGGCTGTCATAGAACAGCTCATTGCGCCAATTGACCCAATAACAAGCCAACAAGGGTCGGATGCACCTCACAAGGGTGCGGTGCAATTCCGGCTCGGTACAACAAGAGCGATTTGGAGGTTGTTGATGAAGAGGTTGAAATCCACCCTGGCAGTCCTGACCGCTGCCACCGCACTGGGCAGCGTCGGTGTCGCCCAGGCCGGCGCTACTCTCGATGCGGTGACCAAGAAGGGCTTCGTCCAGTGTGGCGTGAGCGATGGCTTGCCAGGTTTCTCGGTGCCGGACAACACCGGCAAGATCGTCGGCATCGATGCCGATGTCTGCCGCGCCGTGGCCGCCGCTGTGTTCGGTGACGCCACCAAGGTCAAGTTCAGCCAGCTCAATGCCAAGGAGCGCTTCACCGCGCTGCAGTCCGGCGAGGTCGACGTGCTGTCGCGCAACACCACCTGGACCAGCTCGCGCGATGCCGGCATGGGCCTGCTGTTCACCGGCGTCACCTACTACGATGGCGTGGGCTTTCTGGTCAACAAGAAGCTCGGCGTCTCCAGCGCCAAGGAGCTCGATGGTGCGACCATCTGCATCCAGGCCGGTACCACCACCGAGCTGAACGTCTCCGACTACTTCCGCGCCAATGGCCTGAAGTACACCCCCATCACCTTCGACACCTCCGACGAGAGCGCCAAGTCGCTGGAGTCCGGGCGTTGCGACGTGCTGACCTCGGACAAGTCGCAGCTCTACGCGCAGCGTTCCAAGCTGGCCGCCCCGGCCGACTACGTGGTGCTGCCGGAAACCATCTCCAAGGAGCCCCTGGGCCCGGTGGTGCGCAAGGGTGACGAGGAGTGGTTCAACATCGTCAAGTGGACCCTGTTCGCCATGCTCAACGCCGAGGAAGCCGGCGTGACCTCGAAGAACGTCGAGGCCGAGGCCAAGTCCACCAAGAACCCCGACGTCGCCCGCCTGCTCGGCACCGACGGCGAGTACGGCAAGGACCTCAAGCTGCCCAAGGACTGGGTGGTACAGATCGTCAAGCAGGTCGGCAACTATGGCGAAGTGTTCGAGAAGAACCTGGGCCAGAGCACTGACCTGAAGATCGACCGCGGCATGAACGCCCTGTGGAACAACGGCGGCATCCAGTACGCGCCACCTGTGCGCTGATGGTTGCCTCCTGCGGCGGCATCCTGCCGCCGCAGGCTGTTCGATCCCTTCTTTGCGGGGCATTTCATGCACAATCAAATCGGCGCACCCAAGGGGTTTTCCCTGAGCGATCCACGTGTGCGCGCGTGGCTGTTCCAGGTCATCACGGTGGTTCTCGTGGTCGGCCTGGGCTGGTACCTGTTCCATAACACCCAGACCAACCTGCAGCACCGGGGCATCACCTCGGGCTTCGACTTCCTCGAACGCAGCGCCGGCTTCGGCATCGCCCAGCACCTGATTCCCTACGTGGAGTCGGACAGCTATGCGCGCGTGTTCGTCATCGGCCTGCTCAACACCTTGCTGGTGACCTTCATCGGCATCGTCCTGGCCACCTTTCTGGGCTTCGTCATCGGCGTGGCGCGGCTGTCGCCGAACTGGATGATCAACAAGCTGGCGACCGTGTACGTGGAGACCTTCCGCAACATCCCGCCCTTGCTGCAGATCCTGTTCTGGTACTTCGCCGTGTTCCTCACCCTGCCGGGGCCGCGGGGCAGCATCAACATCGACGACATGTTCTTCATCAGCAACCGTGGCCTGAACATGCCGGGCGCGTCCATGGCCGAGGGCTTCTGGCCGTTCGTCATCGCCCTGGTGGCGGCGATCGTCGCCATCGTGCTGATGGTGCGGCATGCCAACAAGCGTTTCGACGAAACCGGCGAGCCGTTCCACAAGTTCTGGGTCGGCCTGTTGCTGTTCTTCGGCATCCCCGGCGTGTGCGTGCTGCTGTTCGGCAGCCCGGTGCACTGGGAAGTGCCGCAGCTCAAGGGCTTCAACTTCGTCGGTGGCTGGGTGCTGATCCCGGAACTGCTGGCCCTGACCCTGGCGCTGACCATCTACACCGCGGCGTTCATCGCCGAGATCGTGCGCTCGGGTATCCGTTCGGTCAGCCATGGCCAGACCGAGGCTGCGCGTTCCCTCGGCCTACGCGAGGGGCCGACCCTGCGCAAGGTGATCATCCCCCAGGCCCTGCGGGTGATCGTGCCGCCGCTGACCAGCCAGTACCTGAACCTGGCGAAGAACTCGTCCCTGGCCGCCGGTATCGGCTACCCGGAGATGGTCTCGCTGTTCGCCGGTACCGTGCTCAACCAGACCGGCCAGGCCATCGAGGTGATCGCCATCACCATGAGTGTCTATCTCGCCATCAGCATCAGCATTTCCCTGCTGATGAACTGGTACAACAAGCGCATCGCGCTGATCGAGCGGTGAGGATACGCCCGTGACTGCCCATGTTTTCAAACCTGACATGCCGCCACCGGTCAAGACCGTCGGCGTGCTCGCCTGGATGCGGAGCAACCTGTTTTCCAACTGGCTCAACACCCTCCTGACCCTATTCGCCCTGTACCTGGTATGGCTGATCGTACCGCCGCTGGTGCAGTGGGCGTTCATCGATGCCAACTGGATCGGCACCACCCGCGCCAACTGCACCAAGGAGGGCGCCTGCTGGGTGTTCATCCAGCAGCGCTTCGGCCAGTTCATGTACGGCTACTACCCGGTGGAGTTGCGCTGGCGCGTCGACCTGACCGTGTGGCTCGCCGTGCTCGGCGCCGCGCCGCTGTTCATCCGGCGTTTCCCGCGCAAGGTGGCCTACGGCCTGGGCTTTCTGGTGCTGTACCCGATCCTTGCCTACACCCTGTTGCATGGCGGCCACCTGGGCCTGGAGACGGTGCCCACCAGCCAGTGGGGCGGCCTGATGCTGACCCTGGTGATCGCCACCGTCGGCATCGTCGGCGCCTTGCCCCTGGGCATCCTGCTGGCGCTGGGACGGCGCTCGAACCTGCCGGCGGTGAAGGTGGTCTGCGTCACCTTCATCGAGTTCTGGCGTGGCGTGCCGCTGATCACCGTGCTGTTCATGTCTTCGGTGATGCTGCCGCTGTTCCTGCCCGAAGGCATGAGCTTCGACAAGCTGTTGCGGGCGATGATCGGGGTGATCCTGTTCCAGTCGGCCTATATCGCCGAGGTGGTGCGCGGTGGCCTGCAGGCCATCCCCAAGGGCCAGTACGAAGCGGCCGCGGCCATGGGCCTGGGCTACTGGCGCGCCATGGGCCTGGTGATCCTGCCCCAGGCGCTGAAGCTGGTGATCCCTGGCATCGTCAACACCTTCATCGCACTGTTCAAGGACACCAGCCTGGTGATCATCATCGGCCTGTTCGACCTGCTCAACAGCGTCAAGCAGGCGGCTGCGGACCCGGCCTGGCTGGGCATGGCCACCGAGGGCTATGTGTTCGCCGCCCTGGTGTTCTGGATTTTCTGTTTCGGTATGTCCCGCTACTCCATGCACTTGGAGCGCAGGCTGGACACGGGCCACAAGCGTTAGGAGTTTCGAAATGAGTGAAGCGATCAAGCAGCCTGCAGGCCCGGAAGGCATCATCCAGATGCAGGGCGTGAACAAGTGGTACGGCCAGTTCCACGTGCTCAAGGACATCAACCTCAATGTGCGACAGGGCGAGCGCATCGTGCTGTGCGGGCCGTCCGGCTCGGGCAAGTCCACCACCATCCGCTGCCTCAACCGCCTGGAGGAACACCAGCAAGGGCGCATCGTGGTCGATGGCGTGGAGCTGACCAACGACCTCAAGCAGATCGAGGCGATCCGCCGCGAGGTGGGCATGGTGTTCCAGCACTTCAACCTGTTCCCGCACCTGAGCATCCTGGAGAACTGCACCCTGGCGCCGATGTGGGTGCGCAAGATGCCCCGGCGCAAGGCCGAGGAAATTGCCATGCACTACCTGGAGCGGGTGCGCATTCCCGAGCAGGCGCACAAGTACCCGGGGCAGTTGTCCGGTGGTCAGCAGCAGCGGGTGGCGATCGCTCGGGCGCTATGCATGAAGCCGAAGATCATGCTGTTCGACGAGCCGACCTCGGCGCTCGATCCGGAGATGGTCAAGGAAGTGCTCGATACCATGGTGGGGCTGGCCGAGGATGGCATGACCATGCTCTGCGTGACCCACGAGATGGGGTTTGCCCGCACCGTGGCGAACCGGGTGATCTTCATGGACAAGGGCGAGATCGTCGAGCAGGCCACGCCGGATGACTTCTTCGATCGGCCGCGCAGCGATCGGACCAAGTTGTTCCTCAGCCAGATCCTGCATTGAGGCAGTTTGGGGCCGCTCTGCGGCCCATCGCCGGCAAGCCGGCTCCCACAGGGTGTTCGAGTCGATCACAAATGATGCGGCTTGCAGGTGTGGGAGCTGGCTTGCCAGCGATGGGCCGCGAAGCGGCCCCAGATGTCAGTTGAAGGTCCTGACTGGAGAGCGGGCTCGCCCTGCGAATGGGCTGCAAGACAGCCCCCGGAATCGGTTTACTTCTCTTCCTTGGCCGTGATCGGTGCGGGCGGTGGTCGCAGCCCCACCTCGGCGATCAGCTTGAGCTGCTGACCATTGCGGATGACCTCGATCGCGACTTTCTCGTTGGGTTTGATCCGCGCCACCTGGTTCATCGACTTGCGCCCGTCGCCGGCCGGCTCGCCGTTGATGCTGAGGATCACGTCGCCCAGCTGCAGCCCTGCCCGTTGCGCCGGGCCATCGCGGAAAATCCCCGCCACGACGATGCCTGGGCGGCCCTCCATGCCGAACGACTCGGCCAGTTCCTGGCTCAGGGGTTGTACCTCGATGCCCAGCCAGCCACGGATCACCTGGCCATGCTCGATGATCGACTTCATCACCTCCAGGGCCAGCTTGACCGGGATGGCGAAGCCGATGCCCTGGGAGCCGCCGGACTTGGAGAAGATCGCCGTGTTGATGCCGATCAGGTTGCCGTTGGCATCGACCAGCGCGCCGCCGGAGTTGCCCGGGTTGATCGCAGCGTCGGTCTGGATGAAGTCCTCGTAGTTGTTCAGCCCCAGCTGGTTGCGGCCGGTGGCGCTGATGATGCCCATGGTCACGGTCTGGCCGACGCCGAAAGGGTTGCCGATGGCCAGGGACACGTCGCCGATGTGGATGTTGTCCGAGCGGCCGATGGTGATGGCCGGCAATTTCTTCAGGTCGATCTTGAGCACCGCCAGGTCCGTCTCCGGATCGCTGCCGATCACCCGCGCCAGGGTCTCGCGGCCGTCCTTGAGCGCCACCACGATCTGGTCGGCACCGCTGGTCACGTGGTTGTTGGTCAGCAGGTAGCCCTCGGGGCTCATGATCACCGCCGAACCCAGGCTCGACTCCCAGCGCCGCTGCTTGGGCAGGTTGTCGCCGAAGAAGCGGCGGAACTGCGGATCCTCGAACAGCGGATGGGCGCCCTTGTTCACCACCTTGGTGGTGTACAGGTTGGCGACCGCGGGGGCGGCCAGGGTCACGGCGTCGGCATAGGACACCGGGCCTTGCATGATTCGGGTGGTCTGCGGCGCCTGTTGCAGGTTGACGTCCTGGCTGGGCAGGCCGACCCACTGGGGAAAGCGCTGGATGATCAGCAGGGCGATCAGCACACCGGTAAGCAGGGGCCAGCCAAAGTAACGCAGAGCCTTGAGCATCGAATGAATCCTGGGAGTAGGGCGGGAGCGGCGTCAGCGCGGCCCGAGGGCGCGAGCGCGCGCGATCATACACCTGAACGGGTCGATCTGCGACGCTGCGGCAGCGGCCTTCGCGGGCCTGTGCGCAAAACGGCCTCGCTACCTTGCCCCCAGGCGTCTGCCACCGGTTTCCCCGAGGCCTGCGACGGCCCATAATGGCGGCCATTATACGGGCGTTGTTCCCGATGAATGTGCAGATTTCGAGGAGATTTTCATGGCCGTCGCCCTGAGCACCTTGGTCGAGGAAGCCGAGCGCTACCTGGCCAGCGCCAAGATCCAGGATTACTGCCCCAACGGCCTGCAGGTCGAGGGGCGCCCGCAGGTCAGCCGTATCGTCAGCGGGGTCACCGCCAGCCAGGCGCTGCTGGATGCGGCGGTAGAGGCCGAGGCCGACCTGGTGCTGGTGCACCATGGTTATTTCTGGAAGGGCGAGAGCCCGTGCATCACCGGCATGAAGCAGCGCCGGATCAAGACCCTGCTCAAGCACGACATCAGCCTGTTGGCCTTCCACCTGCCGCTGGACGTGCACCCCGAGGTGGGCAACAACGTGCAGCTGGCGCGCCAGCTGGACATCACCGTCGAAGGCCCGCTGGACCCGGAGAACCCCCGGGTGGTCGGGTTGGTGGGCTCGCTGGCCGAGCCGATGTCGGCGCGGGATTTCGCTCGCCGCGTGCAGGAGGCCATGGACCGCGAGCCGCTGTTGGTGGAAGGCGACGGGGTGATCCGTCGGGTCGGCTGGTGCACCGGCGGTGGCCAGGGCTACATCGACGATGCCATCGCCGCCGGGGTCGACCTGTTCCTCAGCGGCGAGGCCTCCGAGCAGACCTTCCACAGCGCCCGTGAGAACGGCGTCAGCTTCATCGCCGCCGGGCACCATGCCACCGAGCGCTATGGGGTGCAGGCGCTGGGCGACTACCTGGCCCGGCGGTTCGCCGTGGAGCATCTGTTCATCGATTGCCCGAATCCGATCTGATGGCCTGAGCGGGGCTGTTGCGGCGTGCCACGGCCCCGATTTCATCCCAAACCCCCAGTCATATGGTTAGATTGTTTCGATCTAGCAGCCCTCCTAAATAGAATCAGGCGCTGTGATAAAGTGGCTCGCTCGAACACGGCCCGCTGGCCGTCCATAAGATCGTTTTTCGTGAGTAGCCATGGTCGACAAACTGACGCACTTGAAACAGCTGGAGGCGGAAAGCATCCACATCATCCGCGAGGTGGCCGCCGAGTTCGACAACCCGGTGATGCTGTACTCGATCGGCAAGGATTCCGCCGTGATGCTGCACCTGGCGCGCAAGGCCTTCTTCCCGGGCAAGCTGCCGTTTCCGGTGATGCATGTCGACACCCAGTGGAAGTTCCAGGAGATGTATCGCTTCCGCGACAAGATGGTCGAGGAAATGGGACTGGAGTTGATCACCCACGTCAACCCCGAGGGCGTGGCGCAGGGTATCAACCCGTTCACCCATGGCAGCTCCAAGCACACCGACATCATGAAGACCCAGGGCCTGAAGCAGGCGCTGGACAAGTACGGCTTCGACGCCGCATTCGGTGGCGCGCGCCGCGACGAGGAGAAGTCGCGGGCCAAGGAGCGCGTCTACTCGTTCCGCGACAGCAAGCATCGCTGGGACCCGAAGAACCAGCGTCCGGAGCTGTGGAACATCTACAACGGCAAGGTCAACAAGGGCGAGTCGATCCGCGTCTTCCCGCTGTCGAACTGGACCGAGCTGGACATCTGGCAGTACATCTACCTCGAAGGCATCCCGATCGTGCCGCTGTACTTCGCCGCCGAGCGTGACGTCATCGAGAAGAACGGCACCCTGATCATGATCGATGACGAGCGCATCCTCGAACACCTCAGCGACGAGGAGAAGGCGCGCATCGTCAAGAAGAAGGTGCGTTTCCGTACCCTCGGCTGCTACCCGTTGACGGGCGCTGTCGAGTCGGAGGCCGAAACGCTCACCGACATCATTCAGGAAATGCTCCTGACGCGCACTTCCGAGCGCCAGGGCCGAGTCATCGACCACGATGGCGCCGGTTCCATGGAAGACAAGAAACGTCAGGGCTACTTCTAATTTTCAGGGTTACTCCATGTCGCACCAATCCGATTTGATCAGCGAAGATATCCTCGCTTATCTCGCTCAACACGAGCGCAAAGAACTGCTGCGTTTCCTCACCTGCGGTAACGTGGATGACGGCAAGAGCACCCTGATCGGGCGCCTGCTGCACGACTCGAAGATGATCTACGAGGACCACCTCGAGGCCATCACCCGCGACTCGAAGAAAGTCGGCACCACCGGCGAAGACGTGGACCTGGCGCTGCTGGTCGACGGCCTGCAGGCCGAGCGCGAGCAGGGCATCACCATCGATGTCGCCTACCGCTACTTCTCCACCGCCAAGCGAAAGTTCATCATCGCCGACACCCCGGGCCACGAGCAGTACACCCGCAACATGGCCACCGGTGCCTCGACGTGCGACCTGGCGATCATCCTGGTCGATGCCCGCTACGGCGTGCAGACCCAGACTCGCCGGCACAGCTTCATCGCCTCCCTGCTGGGCATCAAGCATATCGTCGTCGCGGTCAACAAGATGGACCTCAAGGACTTCGACCAGCAAGTGTTCGAGTCGATCAAGGCCGACTACCTGACGTTCGCCGAAGGCATCAACCTCAAGCCATCGAGCCTGCACTTCGTGCCGATGTCGGCGCTCAAGGGCGACAACGTGGTCAATCGCAGCGAGCGTTCGCCGTGGTACACCGGCCCTGCGCTGATGGAGATCCTCGAGACCGTGGAAGTGGCGGCCGACCGTAACTTCACCGACCTGCGCTTCCCGGTGCAGTACGTCAACCGCCCGAACCTGAACTTCCGTGGCTTCGCCGGCACCATCGCCAGTGGCGTCGTGCACAAGGGCGACGACATCGTCGTGCTGCCGTCGGGCAAGAGCAGCCGAGTCAAGTCCATCGTCACCTTCGAGGGCGAGCTGGAGCACGCCGGCCCCGGCCAGGCCGTGACCCTGACCATGGAAGACGAGATCGACATCTCCCGTGGCGACCTGCTGGTGCATGCCGACAACGTGCCGCCGGTGACCGACCAGTTCGACGCCATGCTGGTGTGGATGGCCGAGGAGCCGATGCTCCCGGGCAAGAAGTACGACATCAAGCGTGCCACCAGCTACGTGCCGGGTTCTATCGCCAGCATCACCCACAAGGTCGATGTGAACACCCTGGAGCAGGGCGCGGCCAGTGCCCTGCAGCTGAACGAGATCGGCCGGGTCAAGGTCAGCCTGGACGCCGCCATCGCCCTGGACGGCTATGACAGCAACCGCACCACCGGTGCGTTCATCGTCATCGATCGCCTGACCAACGGCACCGTCGGCGCCGGCATGATCATCGCCCCGCCGGTACTGCCGCACGGCAGCACCGGCCACCATGGCAAGCTGGCCCACGTTTCCACCGAGGAACGTGCCCTGCGCTTTGGCCAGCAGCCGGCGACCGTGCTGTTCAGCGGCCTGTCCGGCGCCGGCAAGAGCACCCTGGCCTATGCCGTGGAGCGCAAGCTGTTCGACATGGGCCGTGCGGTCTACGTGCTCGACGGCCAGAACCTGCGCCATGACCTGAACAAGGGCCTGCCACAGGACCGTGCCGGTCGCACCGAGAACTGGCGCCGCGCCGCCCATGTGGCGCGCCAGTTCAACGAAGCTGGCCTGCTGACCCTGGCCGCGTTCGTCGCTCCGGATGCCGAAGGCCGCGAACAGGCCAAGGCACTGATCGGCAAGGAGCGCCTGGTGACCGTCTACGTCCAGGCCTCGCCACAGGCTTGCCGCGAACGCGACCCGCAGGGCCTGTACGCCGCCGCTGGCGATAACATCCCGGGCGAGAGCTTCCCATACGATGTACCGCTGGATGCGGACCTGGTGATCGACACCCAGACCACCAGCGTGGAGGAAGGCGTGAAGCAGGTGCTGGAGGTACTGCGTCAGCGTGGTGCGCTCTGAGGCTGCATGAGGAACGCTGATTTGGCGTGATGGGTGTTGCAGAGCGGCCCTGGCTATTTCAGCGTTTGCAGGCGTTGCGTGCATTACACTGTGCCATGCGTTCAGACAGTCAAGTGCGCTTGACCTGAACGAGAAAGCCCTGCTTCGGCAGGGCTTTCTATTTCTGCATCCTCATCGTCCATTGGCTGACGGAAGTCTGCACCAATCTCGATGCTCAACTGTCGTTTGGGGCGCGAAGCAGTCCTGGGATCCGAAGTGAGCAGCGTCATTTACTAACGCGGACTTTATATCGTTCTGGAACGCCGCCATCCGATCGTCATCAGGAAAATTGATAATAAATACAGAAGTATCGATACATACCCTAGGATTTCACCATGGTTGTAGGCAAACGAAACCAGCACACCCAGCAGCCCAGTGAACGATAACGGCACGACCTCAAGAAAGCTGCCTATCCACTGCAAGGGCCTACTCTTAGACTCGATCAACACCGGGGAGTACTTCCTGCTTGCCTATGGTTTGGGAGGGAGATTTCAGTATTTCTGTAGGAAAATTCGTAACGATTGGGAAAAAGCGACCTCCACTAGGCAAGGTCGCTGTTCAATGGTTGTTATGAAGGCTTGAAGCCATCTTTCCCATTTCTTAGTCGCCACTCCTTTACAATTTTTAGAATTTCTTCTGGTTTGTCATTTTTTTTAGAATCTACCCTGTAAAGTAGATCGTAGCCAGATGGGTGTTCAGTGATCTTCGCAAAATGTATTAGTAAAGGAGATAGTATGTGATCTGGTTCGTTTTCGTTGGCTTTGTATATTTCGTGTACTAGGTTTAGAAACTCTTTTTCTGTGTAGTCGCTGAGTTTTTCTTTGTGGGTCATTGCTTTTCTCCGTAGTGAATTGTGTTGTGATCGAGTGGTGTTACGATTTTAAGGTTGTCCATGTCATAGACTCCCCCATTTTCGCTTATTGGCGTGCTGTGATGAAGTATGAAGGTCGCCGGATTAATATAGTGATCACCATAGGGCACCTTCGGTACATATCCATGCTTTTTCATTCGGAGCAAGCTTTCATCGTCAAACTGCTTAGAAAGCTCAGGGTCATTTGCAACGGCTTTCCAGAACCTCCTTCGGAAAGCACCGCCGTTGGTAGGTGAGTTCTTAGGGTCCGGATAAAGTTGGTTACGGTGCTCTGAAGCCTTCCTTGCCGTTTGCTTGCCGCCACTCCTTGAGCAAGTAAGGATTTTTCTGGGGAGCTTTGATCTTTGCTTTCCGGGTAGAAAAATAGATTGCTGCCTGCCGGATGCTCAGTGACGCGCTCGAAATACTGGATCGAAGGTACTAACACTTCATCCGATTTATCTTCGCAGGCCCAACACCGGAGAGTACTTCCTGCTTGCCTGGCTTGGTGGGGAAATTTCAGCGTTTCTGTAGGAAAATTCTTGTCGATTGAACGATATGCGACCCCGCCGAAGCGAGGTCGTTGTTCGACGGTTGTTACGAAGGCTTGAAGCCATCCTTGCCATTTGCTCGTCGCCATTCCTTGACAATTATGAGAATCTGCTCTGGCTCGCCAGCCTCATTTGATTCTGGCCAGTAAAGCAGGTCGGTGCCGGCAGGGTGCTCTGTGATTTTTCTAAAGTGCTGTAGTAATGGTACTAGTGCCTCCTCGGGTTCATTCTCGTTGGCCCTGTCAATTTCACTCAGAAAATCAAGAAATTCTTGCTCCGTGTAGTCACTAAGCTTTTCCTTGAAAATCATTGCTTTTCTCCGTAATGAATTCGGTTGTAGGCCAGCGGGGTCACCGACTTTGATGTTATCCATGTCGTATACTCCGCCACCTTCGCTGATTGGAATGGTATGGTGAAGCACGAAGCTTGCAGAGCCGAGATGAATATCTCCATCATGTACTATTGGCGCGCCCTCTCCGCGAGTGGTTTCTCCAAGCCAAATCCCTGTTACCTTCTCGCCGACTCCTACAGCGCTCCCAGGCTCGAACCGTGGGCTTCTGAATACCACCAGAATCGGTGGTAACCCTCTGAGAGGCGAGAGTGGGCAGACTATTGGTAATGATTGAGTCGCGCTTGCTTCCCCGGCTTGACGCTCTCGTCAGGCACCCTCAAATATGCTTCTCCGATACCGGAATCACCCGCCGTTCCTTCACCGCCTTGTACGAAAAGCTCGAATAGATCTCCTTCACCCCCGGCAATGACTGCAGCACTTCCCGCGCGAACGCCCCGAACGACTCCAGGTCCCGCGCCAGGATCTCCAGCAGAAAGTCATACCGCCCGGAGATGTTGTGGCAGGCGACGATCTCGGGAATCTCCATCAGCCGCTGTTCGAAGGCGCGGGCCACGTCCTTGGTGTGGGTTTCCATCATGATGCTGACGAAGGCGGTGACGCCGAAGCCCAGGGACTTGGGCGAGAGAATGGCCTGGTAGCCGGTGATGTAGCCGTTGTCTTCCAGCAGCTTGACTCGCCGCCAGCAGGGCGAGGTGGTCAGGGCGACCTGGTCGGCCAGTTCGGAAACGGTGAGGCGGGCGTTGTCCTGCAGGGCGGCGAGCAGGGCGCGATCGGTGCGGTCGAGGCTCGAAGGCATGGTTTGCCCTCCTGGTTCTGTATTTGTTGTTTTCATTCCAAAAGATGCGCCATCGCGTGGGCAACTTTGGAAAAAACCGGGTAGGTCGGTGGCATAAGCTTATAACAAACCACCAGAGACTGTTGCCATGCGCGACTCCAACAACAACAGCGGTTTTTCCACACGGGCCATCCACCACGGCTATGACCCGCTCTCCCATGGTGGTGCGCTGGTACCGCCGGTGTACCAGACCGCTACCTATGCCTTCCCCACCGTCGAGTACGGTGCCGCCTGTTTCGCCGGCGAAGAGGGTGGGCACTTCTACAGCCGCATCTCCAACCCGACCCTGGCCCTGCTGGAACAGCGCATGGCCTCGCTGGAAGGAGGGGAAGCCGGGTTGGCCCTGGCGTCGGGAATGGGTGCCATCACCTCGACCCTGTGGACCCTGCTGCGCCCAGGTGATGAGTTGATCGTCGGGCGTACCTTGTACGGCTGCACCTTCGCCTACCTGCACCACGGCATCGGCGAGTTCGGTGTCAAGATCAAGCACGTCGACCTCAACGACCTGAAGGCACTGAAGGCGGCCATCACGCCAAGGACGCGGATGATCTACTTCGAAACCCCAGCCAACCCCAACATGCAACTGGTGGATATCGCCGCCGTGGCCGACGCCGTCCGTGGCCAGGATATCCAGGTGGTGGTCGACAACACCTACTGCACCCCGTACCTGCAGCGCCCACTGGAACTGGGGGCCGACCTGGTGGTGCATTCGGCGACCAAGTACCTGGGCGGCCACGGGGACATCACTGCCGGCCTGGTGGTGGGGCGCAAGGCGCTACTGGATCGCATCCGCCTGGAAGGGCTCAAGGACATGACCGGTGCGGTTCTTTCGCCCCACGATGCCGCGTTGCTGATGCGTGGCATCAAGACCCTGGCCCTGCGCATGGACCGCCACTGCGGCAATGCCCAGCAGGCGGCCGAGTTCCTGGCGCGCCAACCCCAGGTGGAACTGATCCATTACCCGGGCCTGCCGGCCTTCGCCCAGTACGCACTGGCCCGGCGGCAGATGCGCCTACCGGGCGGGATGATCGCCTTCGAGCTCAAGGGCGGGATCGAGGCCGGGCGGCGCTTCATGAACGCCCTGCAACTGTTCAGCCGGGCGGTGAGCCTGGGCGATGCCGAGTCGCTGGCGCAGCACCCGGCGAGCATGACCCATTCCAGCTATACCCCTGAGGAGCGGGCTCATCACGGGATTTCCGAAGGTTTGGTGCGCTTGTCGGTGGGTCTGGAAGACATCGAGGACCTGCTTGCCGATATTGCCCAGGCACTGAAGGCCTGTGCCTGATGAACCTGCAGCGGAATTGGACGCGATGATGAACGCCAACGAGCCGTTGACGCCTCAGGGCGAAGACCTGGACAGTGACCCGGCGGAAACCGCCGAGTGGTGCGAGGCGCTCGAATCGACCCTGGCCCACTGTGGCCCGGCGCGGGCGCGCTATTTGCTGCAGCGGCTGCAGGCCCATGCCTTGGAACTGGGCCTGGCGCGCGAAGCCCAGCCGTTTTCCGCCTACCGCAACACCTTGCCGGTGGAGCAGCAGGGCACCTATCCCGGCGATCTGGAGCTCGATGAGCACATCACCAGCATCCTGCGCTGGAATGCGTTGGCCATGGTGGTCCGGGCCAATCACGCCTATGGCGAGCTGGGTGGGCATATCGCCAGTTATGCTTCGGCGGCGGAGATCTTCGAGGTGGGCTTCCAGCACTTCTTCCGTGGCGAAGGTGACGGCGCACGACGCACCGGTGACCTGGTGTTCTTCCAGCCCCATTCGGCACCGGGCATTTATGCCCGGGCGTTTCTCGAAGGGCGTTTGAGCGAAGAGCAACTGGGTAATTATCGCCAGGAGGTCGCAGGCGACGGCCTGTGCTCCTATCCACACCCCTGGCTGATGCCCGGGTTCTGGCAGTTCCCCACCGGCTCCATGGGCATCGGGCCGCTCAATGCCATCTACCAGGCGCGCTTCATGCGTTACCTGCAGCATCGTGGCCTGCTCGACACATCCGCACGGCATGTCTGGGGCGTGTTCGGCGACGGTGAGATGGACGAGCCGGAGTCGATCGCCGGTCTGACCCTGGCCGCGCGGGAAGGCCTGGACAACCTGACGTTCATCGTCAACTGCAACCTGCAGCGCCTGGACGGCCCGGTGCGCGGCAATGGCCAGATCATCCAGGAGCTGGAAGCCTTGTTCAGCGGGGCCGGCTGGAACGTGATCAAGGTGCTCTGGGGCTCGGAATGGGATGCGCTGTTCGCTCGCGACCACGAACACGCGCTGCTGCGCCAGTTGGCCGCGACCCCGGATGGGCAGTTCCAGACCCTCGGCGCCAAGGACGGCACCTACAACCTGGAGCACTTCTTCAACCAGCATCCGGCCTTGCAGCGCCTGGTGGCGCACATGAACTGCGACGAGATCAATGCCCTCAAGCGCGGCGGTCACGATTTTCGCAAGCTGCATGCGGCCTATGCAGCAGCCAAGGCTTGCAAGGGACGGCCGACGGTGATCCTGGCCAAGACCAAGAAGGGCTATGGCATGAGCAGTGCCGGCGAGTCGCGAATGACCGCGCACCAGGCCAAGAAGCTCGACGTCCAGGCGTTGTTGGCGTTTCGCGACCGCTTCCACTTGCCTCTCTCCGACGAGGCGGTGGAGCAGTTGCGCTTCTACCGCCCGGCCGAGGACAGCCCAGAGATGGTCTACCTGCGCCAGCGTCGCGCGGCGCTCGGCGGGCCGTTGCCGGTGCGGCGCACGGACTGCCGGCCGCTGCCGCTGCCAAGCCTGGAGGATTGCGCAGGCTTCGCCCTGCAGGCCGACAACAAGGAGATGTCCACCACCATGGCGGCCGTGCGCCTGCTCGGCCATTGGCTCAAGGCACCGCAACTGGGGCCTCGGGTGGTGCCGATCGTCGCCGACGAGGCGCGCACCTTCGGCATGGCCAGCCTGTTTCGCCAGATCGGCATCTACTCGGCCTGCGGCCAGCGCTACGAGCCCGAGGACGCCGGTTCGCTGCTGACCTACAAGGAGGCCCGCGACGGCCAGTTGCTGGAGGAGGGTATCACCGAGGCCGGGGCGATCTCGTCATGGATCGCGGCGGCGACGGCCTATGCGGTGCACGGCGAGCCGATGCTGCCGGTGTACATCTACTACTCGATGTTCGGCTTCCAGCGGGTCGGCGACCTGATCTGGGCCGCCGCCGACCAGCGCGCCCGTGGCCTGTTGCTGGGGGCGACCGCCGGGCGCACCACCCTGGGAGGCGAAGGCCTGCAGCACCAGGATGGCTCCAGCCTGGTGATGGCGGCCCTGGTGCCCAACTGCCGGGCCTGGGACCCGTGTTTCGCCGGCGAGTTGGCGGTGATCCTCGACCATGCGGCACGGCGCATGCTGGTGGAGCAGAGAGACGAGTTCCACTATGTGGCGGTGATGAACGAAAACTATCCACAACCGTCGTTGCCGGAGGCGGTACGGGACGATGTGCTGCGCGGCATGTACCGCTTCGCCCGGCAGCAGGCCTTGCAACCACGGGGCCGGGTGCGTTTGCTGGGGTCGGGAGCGATCCTGCGCGAGGTGATCGCTGCCAGCGAGTTGCTGGCCCTCGAATGGCAGGTCGACAGCGAGGTGTTCAGCGTCACCAGTTTCAGCGAGTTGGCGCGCCAGGCGCGAGATGTGCAGCGGGCGGCGATGCAAGGCAAGGGGGATGAAGAAGACTGCCATGTGCGCCGCTGCCTGCAGGGGGATGCGCCAGTGATTGCCGCCAGCGACTATGCGCGGGCCTGGCCGCAGTTGATCGCCGAGTATGTGCAGGCGCCCTACATGACGCTGGGGACCGATGGCTTCGGGCGTAGCGATACGCGTCAGCAGTTGCGGCGGTTCTTCGAGGTGGATCGCTACAGCGTGGTGTTGGCGGCGCTCTACAGCCTGGTGCGGCAGGGGCGGTTGGGCGAGGAGGTGCTGGAGCAGGCGCGGGGGCGGTATCAGGTGGAGCAGGTCGATGCACCTTGGTATCGGTGATCGAGCCCTGATTCGTGCGCACCACAAGCTCCTGTGGCAGCCGGCTTGCCGGCGATGGGGCGCGAAGCGGCGCAAATGGCGGCTGTAAAACCTTGGTCGACTGACATGAGGGCTTGCCCGCGAGTGGGCCAGGGCAGGCGAGCAACCCTAAAAAAGGCCTCTTACGAGGCCTTCTGCATTCCAGTCATTTCAACGCTTGAGCCCGTAGCTCTCATCGAGCATGCCCGGTGAGTTCGGCGACTTGGGCGCATAGTCGCGCGGCACTTCGGCGGTGTCCTTCGGTGGCGTCAGGCGATCGCGAGGCCCCTGGGCCGCTTCGGAGTGCAGGGCCGCCAGCAGGCGCTGGCGGGTCAGCTCGTCGAGGGCCAGGCGGTTGGCGCCATCGGCCAGGTGGTCCTGGACGTCCTGGTAGCTCTGGGTCAGTTTCTTGACCAGCGCGGCAGTGCTGTTGAAGTGGGTCACCACTTCGTTCTGGTAGTTGTCGAAACGCTGCTGGATGTCGTCCAGCTGGCGTTGGGTGCTGCTCGGCGCGGCGTTGGGCAACAGGCGGGCCACCACGAAGCCGACCACCACGCCGACGACCAGGGCCAGGGTCGGCAACAACCAAACAAGGAGCGAGAGTTCCACGAGTCCTTCCTCTATAAACGGCTTTGCTTTACGTTAACGGCTCAGACCTGCGCTGTATACCGCGAGCGATCGCAAATATTTCAGAACAGAATTCCTCAGCTAGACGAGTCGACCCACCCCCGGGTCACGGAGTAGTGCCTTGCTTATCCGCGAAACCCCCTTGTTCATCGATGGCCCCAGCGGCCAGCTGGAAGCCTTGTACCTGGACGTGGCCGATGCCCGTGGTGCCGTGCTGATCTGCCACCCCAACCCGGTCCAGGGCGGCACCATGCTCAACAAGGTGGTCTCGACCCTGCAACGCACCGCCCGCGATGCCGGCTACGTCACCCTGCGCTTCAACTACCGCGGCGTCGGCCAGAGCGCCGGCAGCCACGACATGGGCGCCGGCGAGGTGGCCGATGCCCAGGCTGCCGCGGCCTGGCTGCGGGCCAAGCACCCCGAACTGCCCCTGGTGCTGATGGGCTTCTCCTTCGGTGGTTTCGTCGCGGCCAGCCTGGCCGGGCGCCTGGAGGCCGACGCGGTGCAACTGCAGCACCTGTTCATGATCGCCCCGGCGGTGATGCGCCTGAACGAGCAGTTCCCGCTGCCGCAGCGTTGCCCGCTGACGGTGGTGCAGCCGGACGCCGACGAAGTCGTCGATCCGCCGTTGGTCTACGAATGGTCCGACACCCTGTCGCGCCCCCATGAGCTGCTGAAAGTGGCAGAATGCGGACACTTCTTCCATGGCAAGCTGACCGATCTGAAGGATCTGGTGCTGCCGCGTCTTTCGAACTGAGCCTAGCCTGATCAAGCGATAACCCATGACTACGCGTATCCTCACCGGTATCACCACCACCGGCACCCCGCACCTGGGCAACTACGCCGGCGCCATCCGCCCGGCGATCCTCGCCAGCCAGCAGCCCGGCGCCGACTCGTTCTACTTCCTGGCCGACTACCATGCCCTGATCAAGTGCGACGACCCGCTGCGCATCCAGCGTTCGCGCCTGGAAATCGCCGCCACCTGGTTGGCCGGCGGCCTGGACCCGGACAAGGTGACCTTCTACCGCCAGTCCGACATCCCCGAGATCCCCGAGCTGACCTGGCTGCTGACCTGCGTCAGCGCCAAGGGCCTGCTCAACCGCGCCCATGCCTACAAGGCCTCGGTGGACAAGAACCTGGAAAACGGCGAAGACCCGGACGCCGGCGTGACCATGGGACTGTACAGCTACCCGGTGCTGATGGCCGCCGACATCCTGATGTTCAACGCCCACAAGGTGCCGGTCGGCCGCGACCAGATCCAGCACGTGGAGATGGCCCGCGATATCGGCCAGCGTTTCAATCACCTGTTCGGCCAGGGCAAGGACTTCTTCGTCCTGCCCGAGGCGGTGATCGAGGAAAGCGTGGCGACCCTGCCGGGCCTGGACGGTCGCAAGATGTCCAAGAGCTACGACAACACCATCCCGTTGTTCACCAGCGCCAAGGACATGAAGGATGCCATCTCGCGCATCGTCACCGACTCGCGCGCACCCGGCGAGCCGAAAGACCCGGACAATTCGCACCTGTTCACCCTGTTCCAGGCCTTCTCCACGCCGGCGCAGGCCGCCGGGTTCCGTGAAGAGCTGCTCCAGGGCCTGGGCTGGGGCGAGGCCAAGCAGCGCCTGTTCCAACTGCTCGACGACCAACTGGGCGAGGCCCGCGAGCGCTATCACCAGTTGATCGCCCGGCCCTCCGACCTGGAAGACATCCTCCTGGCCGGCGCCGCCAAGGCGCGCAAGACCGCCACGCCGTTCCTCGAGCAACTGCGCGAGGCCGTGGGCCTGCGTTCGTTCCGCGCCATCGTGCAGGCCGGCAGCGAAGTGAAGAAGAAGGCCGCCAAGAGCGCCCGCTTCGTCAGCTTCCGCGACGACGACGGCAGCTTCCGTTTCCGCCTGCTGGCCGCCGATGGCGAGCAGTTGCTGCTGTCGCGCCGCTTCGCCGACGGCAAGAGCGCAGGCGTGGTGAGCAAGCAATTGCAACAGGGGGGCGAGGCCGACGTGCGTGTCGAAGGCCTGGGCTTCTCCCTGTGGCTCGATGGCGAACAGGTTGCCGACGGGCCGCAGTTCGCCGACGCCGAGGCGCGCGATGCGGCCATCCAGAGCCTGCGCGCCGCGCTGCAACCCCAGCAGGACTGAGGCATTTCGCCGCAAGTCTGATTGCCATTATGCGGGCCGGTCGCTACAGTGACGGCCCGCTTTTTGTTACCTCGCTAACGAATTATGACGCCCCTAGAACGATATCAAGCAGATCTCAAACGTCCCGACTTCTTCCATGACGCGGCACAGGAAACGGCGGTGCGTCACCTGCAGCGCCTGTACGACGATCTGCTGGCGGCGCAGAACAACAGGCCGGGCGTGTTCGGCAAGCTGTTCGGCAAGAAGGAACAGGCGCCGGTCAAGGGCCTGTATTTCTGGGGCGGGGTCGGCCGGGGCAAGACCTACCTGGTGGACACCTTCTTCGAGGCGCTGCCGTTCAAGCAGAAGATGCGCACCCACTTCCACCGCTTCATGAAGCGTGTGCACGAGGAAATGAAATCGCTCAAGGGCGAGAAGAACCCGCTGACCATCATCGCCAAGCGTTTCTCCGAGGAAGCCAAGGTGATCTGCTTCGATGAGTTCTTCGTCTCCGACATCACCGACGCGATGATCCTCGGCACCCTGATGGAAGAGCTGTTCAAGAACGGCGTGACCCTGGTGGCCACTTCCAACATCGTCCCCGACGGCCTGTACAAGGATGGCCTGCAGCGTGCGCGCTTCCTGCCGGCCATCGCCCTGATCAAGCAGAACACCGAAGTGGTCAACGTCGACAGCGGGGTCGACTACCGCCTGCGTCACCTGGAGCAGGCCGAGCTGTACCACTATCCGCTCGACGACGCGGCGCACGAAAGCCTGCGCCAGAGTTTCAAGGCATTGACGCCGGAGTGCACCCAGGCCGTCGAGAATGACGTGCTGGTGATCGAGAACCGCGAGATCCAGGCCGTGCGCACCTGCGACGACGTCGCCTGGTTCGACTTCCGTGCCCTGTGCGACGGCCCGCGCAGCCAGAACGACTACATCGAGCTGGGCAAGATCTTCCACGCCGTGCTGCTGAGCAATGTCGAGCAGATGGGTGTGACCACCGACGACATCGCCCGCCGTTTCATCAACATGGTGGATGAGTTCTACGACCGCAACGTCAAGCTGATCATCTCGGCCGAAGTGGAGCTCAAGGACCTGTACACCGGCGGGCGCCTGAGCTTCGAGTTCCAGCGCACCCTGAGCCGCCTGCTGGAGATGCAGTCCCACGAGTTCCTGTCACGGGCGCACAAGCCCTGACGGGCAACTTCGAGCTTCAAGCTTCAAGAAAAAGCCAGAGCAGCCGTGCGCTGTTCTGGCTTTTGCTTTTTCTTGCGGCTTGTAGCTTGCAGTTGTGTATCAGGCCTCCTGCATGAACTGCTGCCGATACTGGTTCGGCGACAGCTCGGTGTGCTGGCGGAACAGGCGGGCAAAGAAGCTGGCGTCGTCGTAGCCCACTTCGTAGCTGATGGTCTTGATGCTCTTGCGCGTGCTCGAGAGCAGGCCCTTGGCCGTCTCGATGCGCAGGCGCTGCAAGTAGTGCAAGGGCTTGTCGCCGGTGGCGCTCTGGAAGCGACGCATGAAGTTGCGGATGCTCATGCCGTGGTTGCGGGCCACGTCCTCGAAGCGGAACTTGTCGGCGAAGTGCTCCTCCAGCCAGTGCTGGATCTGCAGGATGATCAGGTCCTGGTGCAGCTTCTGCCCGCCGAAGCCCATGCGCCCTGGGGTGTAGCTGCGCTGCACTTCGTAGAGGATGTCGCGGGCCACGGCGCGGGCGACGTTGGCCCCGCAGAAACGCTCGATCAGGTAGATGTACAGGTCGCAGGCCGAGGTGGTGCCGCCGGCGCAATAGAGGTTGTCGGCGTCGGTCAGGTGCTTGTCCTGGTTCAGGCGTACCTTGGGGAAGCGCTCGGCGAAACTGTCGAAGAAGCGCCAGTAGGTGGTCGCTTCCTTGCCGTCGAGCAGGCCGGCCTCGGCCAGCCAGAACACCCCACTGGCCTCGCCGCAGAGCACGGCGCCACGGGCATGCTGTTCGCGCAGCCAGGGCAGGACCTGGGGGTAGCGTTGCTGGAGGTTGTCGAAGTCGTCCCAGAAGGCCGGGAGGATGATCACGTCGGCATCGTCCAGGCCGCCGTCGACCGGCACCTGCACATTGCTGAAGCTGTCCACTGGCTGGCCGTCGGGGCTGACCAGGTGGATATCGAACATCGGTTGCAGGCCCAGCCCCAGTTGCTTGCTGTAGCGCAGGCTGGCCAGGTGGAAGAAGTCCTTGGCCTGCATGAGGGTCGAGGCGAACACCTTGTCGATGGCCAGGATGCTGACGCGACGCAGGGACGCGGAGGGTTGGGTAAACATCATTGTCATTGTTCTTATAGGGTAGAGTGGTCAATCACCGGCTGGATCGTCTTATGTTTTTCGGCTAGCTGCAAGCTGTCAGCGGCAAGCGGCAGGAAAAAAGCAGGCCGGCGTAGCCCGTCAGTCAAGCGACATGGGGCGCGAAGCGGCCCCAAATGGCGGTGGGAAGTCTTCACTGACTGGCATTGGGGCGGCACGGTCTGCTTTTTCTTGCCGCTGATAACTTGTCGCTGGGCTCAGGGCGCAGGGTTGGGCTGCTCCTGGTGGATCGCCTCGATCGCCGCCAGCAACTCGTCACTGAGGTTCAAGGCCAGGCTATCCAGGTTGCTTTGCAGTTGCTCCACGCAGGTCGCGCCAATGATGTTGCTGGTCACGAACGGCTGGCGGGTGACGAAGGCCAGGGCCATCTGCGCCGGGTCCAGGCCATGCTCGCGGGCCAGCTGGACATAGCGGCTGCAGGCCGCCACGGTCTGCGGGTTGGAATAGCGGGCGAAGCGGCTGAACAGGGTCAGGCGTGCTTTCTCCGGTCGGGCGCCATTCTCGTACTTGCCCGACAGCATGCCGAAGGCCAGCGGCGAGTAGGCCAGCAGGCCGCACTGCTCGCGGATCGCCACCTCCGCCAGGCCCACCTCGAAGCTGCGGTTGAGCAGGTTGTAGGGGTTCTGGATCGACACCGCGCGCGGCCAGCCCCGGCTTTCTGCCAGGTGCAGGAACTTCATGGTGCCCCACGGGGTTTCGTTGGACAGGCCGATGTGCCGGATCTTGCCCGCACGCACCTGTTCGTCGAGCACCTCGAGGGTCTCTTCCAGTGGGGTGAAATGGTCCTGGGGCAGGTGCTGGTAGCCCAGCTTGCCGAAGAAGTTGGTGCTGCGCTCGGGCCAGTGCAACTGGTACAGGTCGATGCGGTCGGTCTGCAGGCGCTTGAGACTTTCGTCCAGCGCGGCGACGATGTGCTGGCGGTTGTGCTTGAGCTGGCCGTCGCGGATGTGGCTGATGCCGTTGCCCGGGCCGGCGACCTTGCTGGCCAGGATCCAGTCGTCGCGGTCGCCGTGGCGGGCGAACCAGTTGCCGATGATGCGCTCGGTGGCGGCGTAGGTCTCGGGGCGTGGCGGTACCGGGTACATCTCGGCGGTGTCGATGAAGTTGACCCCGTTGGTCTTGGCCAGGGCGATCTGGGCGAAGGCCTCGTCCTGGTCGTTCTGCTCGCCCCAGGTCATGGTGCCCAGGCACAGGGCGCTGACGTTCAGGTCGGTTCGGCCGAGCTGGCGGTATTCCATGGGTGACGGTCTCCCTGGTCAAATAAGGCCATCAAAGCAGGTTGAAATTTTTTCCGCAATCTGGATAATCCTGCCCCTCTGCGCGCGGTGGAAGTGATGCACCACCGGGCAGCGAGGAACCCTAGCCGGATATTGGATGCGCCGACCCGAGCCCCCAATAGCGTCCGTATGCGGCTGCGCGCTTGACTTGTCAAGTGGTGCACTATCCAGTAAGATTCGCCGTCTTATTTTCGCTGGGCGGCCTCTGAGGCTTTAAAGAATGAAAACTTTTACTGCTAAACCGGAAACAGTAAAGCGCGACTGGTACGTAGTTGACGCCGCTGGTCAGACCCTGGGTCGTCTGGCTACCGAAATCGCTCGTCGCCTGCGTGGCAAGCACAAGCCAGAATACACCCCTCACGTTGACACCGGCGACTACATCGTCGTCATCAACGCCGAGCAGGTACGTGTCACTGGTGCCAAGACTTCGGACAAGATGTACTACTCCCACTCCGGTTTCCCGGGCGGTATCAAGGAAATCAACTTCGAGAAGTTGATCGCCAAGGCCCCTGAGCGTGTCATCGAGACCGCGGTCAAAGGCATGCTGCCTAAGAACCCGCTGGGTCGCGACATGTACCGTAAGCTGAAAGTCTATGCGGGTGCAGCTCACCCTCACACTGCTCAGCAGCCTCAAGAACTGAAGATTTAACGGAATAGTTCATTATGTCGGCGACTCAAAATTACGGCACTGGCCGTCGCAAGACCGCAACCGCTCGCGTTTTCCTGCGTCCGGGCACTGGCAACATCTCCATCAACAACCGTCCTCTGGACACCTTCTTCGGCCGCGAAACCGCTCGTATGGTTGTTCGCCAGCCGCTGGAGCTGACCGAGACCGTTGAAAAGTTCGACATCTACGTCACCGTCGTCGGTGGTGGTGTCAGCGGCCAGGCCGGTGCGATCCGTCACGGTATCACCCGCGCCCTGATGGACTACGACGAGTCCCTGCGTGGCGCCCTGCGCCGTGCTGGCTACGTCACCCGCGACGCTCGTGAAGTCGAGCGTAAGAAAGTGGGTCTGCGTAAAGCGCGTAAGCGTCCTCAGTACTCCAAGCGTTAATTTCGCTTCGGCAGTCGAAGAAGCCCGGTTCCTTTTGGAGCCGGGCTTTTTTTATGGCTTGGACTAACCTGTCAGCATGTCAGTGACAACTTGCCGCATAGACGCAGATCAAGCAAAGCGAGGGTTGCAGCCCGCCTGGGGGGTAATCACCTTGTCAGTGTGTGGATTTGTTCCTTACCATTGCGGCCAATTTTTAGTGCCACAGACATTACCTAAGTAGAGGCCTGATCCAACAGGCCAAGCAAGCTGATGGGAGAGGACTGAATGAGCAATGACGGCGTCAACGCAGGCCGGCGCCGCTTCCTCGTAGCCGCGACATCCGTGGTCGGGGCGGCGGGGGCAGTGGGGGCTGCGGTACCGTTCGTGGGGTCATGGTTTCCCAGTGCCAAGGCGAAAGCCGCAGGTGCACCGGTGAAGGTCAATATCGCCAAGGTCGAGCCGGGCCAGCAGATGGTCGCTGAGTGGCGTGGCCAGCCGGTGTTCATCGTGCGGCGAACGCAAGAGATCCTCGGAAACCTCAAGAAAATCGCCGGAGAGCTCTCCGATCCCGAGTCCAAGGCCTCGGATCAGCCGACCTATGTCGACCCGGAAAACCGCTCGATCAAGCCCGAGATCCTTGTCCTCGTCGGCCTGTGCACCCACCTGGGCTGCTCGCCGACCTTCCGCCCTGAAGTCGCGCCGGCCGACCTCGGGCCGAAATGGGTCGGCGGCTACTTCTGCCCTTGCCACGGTTCGCACTACGACCTGGCCGGCCGTGTCTACAAGGCCCAGCCGGCACCCCTCAACCTGCCAGTGCCTCCGCACTCTTACGAGTCGGACGACATCATCGTCATCGGCGTCGATCAGGAGAACGCATGATGAGCAAGTTCATGGACTGGATTGATGCTCGCTTCCCCGCCACCAAGATGTGGGAAGACCACCTGAGCAAGTATTACGCGCCCAAGAACTTCAACTTCCTGTACTTCTTCGGCTCCCTGGCCCTGCTGGTGCTGGTCAACCAGATCGTCACCGGCGTCTGGTTGACCATGAGCTTCACGCCCTCGGCGGAAGAGGCCTTCGCCTCGGTCGAGTACATCATGCGTGACGTGGAGTACGGCTGGATCCTGCGCTACCTGCACTCCACCGGCGCTTCGGCGTTCTTCATCGTGGTCTACCTGCACATGTTCCGCGGCCTGCTCTACGGCTCGTACCAGAAGCCGCGCGAGCTGGTCTGGCTGTTCGGCATGCTGATCTACCTGGCGTTGATGGCCGAGGCGTTCATGGGTTACCTGCTGCCCTGGGGCCAGATGTCCTACTGGGGCGCCCAGGTGATCATCTCGCTGTTCGGCGCCATCCCGCTGATCGGCGACGACCTGACCCAGTGGATCCGGGGTGACTACCTGATCTCCGGCATCACCCTGAACCGCTTCTTCGCCCTCCATGTGATCGCCTTGCCGATCGTCATCCTCGGGCTGGTGGTGCTGCACATCCTGGCGTTGCACGAAGTGGGTTCGAACAACCCCGACGGCATCGACATCAAGAAGAACAAGGACGAGAACGGCGTGCCCCTCGACGGCATTCCCTTCCATCCGTACTACACCGTCAAGGATATCGTCGGCGTCGTGGTGTTCCTCTTCGTCTTCTGTGCCGTGGTGTTCTTCTTCCCGGAGATGGGCGGCTACTTCCTGGAGAAACCGAACTTCGAACAGGCGAATGCGTTCAAGACCCCCGAGCACATCGCGCCGGTCTGGTACTTCACGCCGTTCTACGCGATCTTGCGAGCGGTCCCCGACAAGCTGTTCGGCGTCATCGCCATGGGCGCCGCGATCGCCGTGCTGTTCGTGCTGCCCTGGCTTGACCGCAGCCCTGTGCGCTCCATGCGCTACAAGGGCTGGCTGAGCAAGCTGTTCCTGCTGGTGTTCTGCGTGGCCTTCGTGATTCTGGGTGTGCTGGGTGTGCTGGCGCCTACGCCGGGCCGGACCTTGCTGTCGCAGGTCTGCACCGTGCTGTATTTCGCCTACTTCCTCCTGATGCCGTTCTACACCAGGCTCGAGAAGACCAAACCGGTTCCGGAAAGGGTGACTGGCTGATGAAAAAGCTTATTGCAGTATTGTTCCTGGCAGTGATGCCTGCCTTGTCCTTCGCCGCGGAGCAGAGCCTGGAGCTGGACAAGGTCGATATCGACCTGACCGACAAGGCCGCCATGCAAGACGGTGCGCGTACCTTCGCCAACTATTGCATGGGTTGCCACAGCGCCAAGTTCCAGCGTTACGAGCGGGTCGCCGATGACCTGGGCATTCCCCACGAGCTGATGCTCGAGAAGCTGGTGTTCACCGGCGCCAAGATCGGCGATCACATGCAGATCGGCATGCAGCCCGACGATGCCAAGGTCTGGTTCGGTGCGGCGCCGCCCGACCTGACCCTGGTCGCCCGGGTGCGCGGCAACGACTGGCTGTACACCTACCTGCGCAGCTTCTACGAGGACAAGTCGCGTCCTTATGGGGTGAACAACAAGGTGTTCCCGAACGTCGGCATGCCCAACGTGCTGGTTGGCCTGCAGGGTAACCAGGTGATCGGCTGCAAGCAGGTGCAGACCGTGGTCGATGGCAAGAAGCAGTTCGACCCGCTGACGGGCAGCCCGCTGACCCATGAAGCCTGCGACCAGCTGACCATCGAGCCGAATTCCGGTACCCTGACGCCTGAGCAGTTCGACGAGAAGGTCAAGAACCTGGTGACCTTCCTGGCCTATTCGGCCAACCCGGTCAAACTGGAGAGCCAGCGCATCGGTACCTATGTGTTGCTGTACCTGGCTTTCTTCTTCGTATTCGCCTATTTGCTCAAGCGCGAATACTGGAAGGACGTGCATTGATCACGCAGTAGTTTTTGCTGGTAGTTGAACGCGCCCTGGGGCGCTCCCCGCGACAGCGGAGGGCTCCTCAGGGCGCGTTTGCATTTGCAGTTTCACAAGCATTCCCATGCGAGGAGGAGCTACATGGGCGCGACCAACAGGTTAGCCTGCTATTCCGACCCCGCTGACCATTATTCTCATCGGGTACGCCTTGTTCTCGCGGAGAAAGGCGTCAGTGTGCAGATCATCGACGTCGATCCCGGCCGCCTGCCGCCCGGGCTGGTCGAGGTGAACCCCTATGGCAGCGTGCCGACCCTGGTCGATCGAGACCTGGCGCTGTACGAGTCGACCGTGGTGATGGAGTACCTCGAGGAACGTTATCCGCATCCGCCGTTGATGCCGGTCTACCCGGTGGCTCGGGGCAACAGCCGTTTGCTGATGCATCGCATCCAACGCGACTGGTGTTCGCTGGCGGATACCGTGCTGGATCCGCGCAGCAGCGAGGCTGCGCGCGCCGAGGCGCGCAAGGCGCTACGTGAAAGCCTGACAGGTGTCTCCCCGCTGTTCGGCGAGTTTTCTTGTTTCATGAGTGAGGAGCAAAGTCTGGTCGACTGTTGTCTACTGCCCATACTATGGCGGTTGCCGGTACTGGGTATCGACTTGCCGCGGCAGGCCAAGCCGCTGCTGGACTACATGGAGCGACAGTTCGCCCGCGAGCCTTTCCAGGCGAGCCTGTCCGCTGCTGAACGTGAAATGCGCAAGGTTTAAGGAGCCGTTGATGAACTCCAGTCGCCCCTATCTGGTTCGTGCGCTGTACGAGTGGATCGTCGACAACGATTGCACCCCCCACATGCTGGTCAATGCCGAGTACCCGGCAGTCCAGGTGCCTCAGGGATTCGCCAGCGACGGCCAGATCGTCCTGAACATTTCCCCCAACGCCGTGCGCAACCTGCACATGGACAATGACGCGGTGAGCTTCGAGGGCCGCTTCAGTGGCGTGGCCCATTCCTTGTTCGTGCCAGTGGGCGCGATCCTGGGTATCTATGCCCGGGAGAATGGCCAGGGCATGGTGTTCGAGCTCGAGCCGCCGCTGATGGACAGCGACGAGCTGGAAGACGATGTCGAACCGGATGACGACGGCCCGCCCGAGGGCGGTGGTCAGCCGCCACGCCCGAGTGGCAGGCCAAGCCTGAAGGTGGTCAAGTAACCTGGAAGGCGACCCTGGACCAAGACCGGCCAGTCAAGCAGGTCTTGTAATCCAGGGAGGGGGCTGCGAAGCAGCCCCGATGTAGCTTCGCTGTCGTCAGTCGATGTACTCGAACAGCTTGACGATCTTCTGCACGCCAGACACGCCCTGTACCACGTTGGTGGCGGCGGTGGCCTCCTTCTGGGTCACCAGGCCCAGCATGTAGACGATGCCGTTCTCGGTGATCACCTTGATGCGCGAGCCTGGAACGTTGGCGTCAGCCAGCATCTGGGTCTTGATCTTGGTGGTCAGCCAGGCGTCGTTGTTGCGGGCCAGGATCGAGGAAGGCTGCATGACCTGCAGTTCGTTGTGCACTTTCTTGACCCGCTGCACCTGGCTGGCGGTTTGCTCGGCCAGGCTCTTGAGGTCGGCGCGAGGGGTCTGGCCGGCGAGCAGGACAACGCCGTTGTAGCTGCTGACGACGATGTGCGAACCCTTGTCCAGGTCGGGGTTGGCCTTGGCGACGTTGACCGAGACCTTGGTCTCGATCAGCGAGTCGTCGATCTTGCTGCCGATGGTGCGGGTGCCGCGATCATCTTCGATCGGCGAGTTACGTGCAGAGGTCAGTACCGAGCTGCAGCCGGAAACACTCAGGCACAGGGTCAGGGCCATCAGGCCGAGGCGCTTGGGGATCATTCTTCACTCCCGAACAGTTGGCTGTCGATCAGGTCGCACAGGCAATGGATCGCCAGCAGGTGGACTTCCTGGATTCGCGCGGTGACGTTCGCTGGCACGCGGATCTCCACGTCTTCGGGCAGCAGCAGCGAAGCCATCCCGCCGCCGTCTCGCCCGGTCAATGCCACGACGGTCATCTCGCGGTCGTGCGCGGCCTGGATCGCTTGTATCACGTTGGCCGAGTTGCCGCTGGTGGAGATCGCCAGCAGCACGTCGCCCGGTTGGCCCAGGGCGCGAATCTGCTTGGAGAAGACTTCGTTGTAGCTGTAGTCGTTGGCGATCGAGGTGAGGGTCGAGCTGTCGGTGGTCAGGGCAATGGCCGGTAGGCTCGGGCGTTCGCGCTCGAAACGGTTGAGCAGCTCCGAGGAAAAATGCTGGGCATCGCCAGCCGAGCCACCGTTGCCGCAGGCGAGCATCTTGCCCTCGTTGAGCAGGGCATTGACCATGACCAGGCTGGCCTGCTCGATGTGCGGTGCCAGGATGTCCATTGCCTGTTGCTTGGTGTCGATGCTGGCCTGGAACAGCCGGCGAATTCGGGATTGCATGTCCATCTGGTGTGACCTTAAGAGGGGCGGTGGCCGGCGCGACGCGCGACGGTGACCTGCCCGCGAAACATAGAGCAAAAAAATCGGAATGGGTTCAGCATTCGAAGGCGTTTTTCAGCCATTGCAGCGGTTGGCCTGCATGGTGCCTGCCCTGCAGGGCGATGACGTCGAAGCGGCAGGGATGCTTGGCCCAGCGGGACTCCTTCTGCAGGAACAGGTTGGCGGCAAGCGCCAGTCGTTTCTGCTTGCGCCCGTCGATGCTGCCCAGGGCGCCGCCGAAGGCCGCGTGCAACCGGTAGCGGACTTCGACGAATACTACTGTATCGGCGTCGAGCATGACCAGATCGAGCTCGCCTCCCTTGCATCGCCAGTTGCGTGCCAGCAGTTGCAGACCACGCCCCCGAAGGAAGTCGAGGGCGTGGTTTTCTGCGGCTGCGCCGGCGCTCGAAGGCGATGCGTCGGGCATCAGCGCGGTGTATCCGGGAGGCGCTTGACCTGGCCGCCAGCGAACTCCGCCCAGGGCAGCTGGCGTTCGATGCGCTGGCTGGCGTTCATGCTCAGGCTGCCGGAAAGGCCTTCGATGCGGTTGTCCGGTAGGGCCTTGAGCTGGCCCAGGCGCGGCGCCAGGCTGTAGGCATCGACGCCCATGGCATACAGGCGGCCGAGGCTACCGGCGGCCTGGGGCCATTGCTGGACCACCTGCTGGCGCAGGCTGTTGGTGTTGTCGAGCAGCCATGGCGTCTCGCAGAAGCGGATGCCGTTCATGTCGTTGTACTGGTTGACGTCGCCGCTGGCGCTGTACAGGTTCGAGGTGGCATAGACCGGCACGTCGCCGGCGTATTGGAAGTTCAGGGTCGGCTTGATCTGCTGTGCCTGCTGCGGCGTGGAGGCGAGGAAGATGAAGTCGATGTCCTGGCGGCGCGACGGTTGTGCGGCGATGGTGCCGCCCACGGTGCTCTGCAGGCTCTTGGCGCGGCCTTCGCTCTGGCGCAGTTGGAACAGGTCGGCGATCTGCTGGGCCAGGGCGACCGGCTGGGCAATGCGTTCGGCGGCCAGCAGGGTGCCGCCATGGCTTTCCCAGTCCTGGCGGAAGGCGGCGAGCACGCGCTCACCCCATTCGCCGCTGGGGACCAGGGCCACGGCTCGGACCATGCCGTCGGCGCGGGCGCGGCGCGAGACCTCGCGGGCCTCGTCCTCGGCGGCGAGGCCGAACTGGAACAGCTGTGCTGGCGCCTGCTGGCCTGCATCGGCGTAGTTCAGTGCCAGGGTGGTGATCGGCAACTGCGGGTAGGCGGCGAGTTTCTTCACCAGCGGTTTTTCCAGTGGCCCCACCACCAGTTGTACGCCGGCCGCCTGGGCCTGGTTGTAGAAATCATCGAGCGAGGTCATGCGCGAGCTATCGAAGACCTGCACGGCCGGGGCCGGTTGGCCGGACTGCTGGGCCTGGAAGTGGGCGGCCATGAAGCCGTCGCGCAGGGCACGGGCCACACCGGCCAGCGGGCCTTCCTGGGGCAGCAGCAGGGCGATCTTGGTCAGCGGCTGGCTGGCCAGCTCCTTGAGCTTGACCAGGGCCAGCGGCAGTTGCTGGGCGGCCGGATGGTTCGGGTGCTGCGCGCTCCAGGTGTCGATGGCAGCCTGCTGCTGCTCGAGGGTGCCGGCGCTTTTCACCGCCAGGGCCAGGCTGGTCCAGCCGGCCAGGGTCTCGTCGCTGGCCGGCTGCTGCAGTTGCTCGGCCGGCAGCGACGCGACCAGGGCCCAGATGGCGTCATGGTTGGCTTCGGCTGCCTGGCCTTCGAGCAGTGGGGCGAGCAGGACACGCTGCTGTGCGGCGGCCAGGGCCTGGCCGTCGGCTTCCAGGGCGGCGGCGTGGACGCTGTAGGTGCGTGCCTGTTGCGCTTGCGGCAGTTCGCCCAGGCGCTGCAGGCTCGGGTGGGAGAGGGCGTCCAGTGCTGCCTTGGGCTGGTTGCGGCTCATGGCCAGCTCGGCGGCCAGGGTGCTGGCGAACACCTGCTGGGCAGGCTTGAGCCCATCCAGGGGAACCTGTTCGAGGATGCGTGCGGCGCGCGGGTAGTCCTTCTGCCGGTAGGCCATGTCGGCGGCGCTCAGGCGCAGTAGGGCGGCATCTTCCGCGGACTTGCTGGTGGCGGCCTTGTCGAGCAACTGCTCGATGCTGGCATCCGGGGTGCGTGGCAGTTCGCCCAGGCTGGATGAGGGCGAGCTGGCGCAGGCTGCCAGCAGGGCAGCGAGGCAGAGGGCTGTGAGCAGCCGCAGGCAAGCGATCATGTAAAGGTCCTGTTACTCGATCAAGTTGGCCGGCAATTGTACCCAAGCGTCGGCCAGGGCGCGATCTTGCTGACGTCGATCCTTCACTATAGGTCGCCTGGCAGGGGATGGCCGCGAAGTTCCTTGCGCCATGTTGCGCAAGGTCCGCGTGGTCGGGGCATGGGGACGGGCGCTGAATTGGCCGTACAGCGCCCTGGCACTCGGGCTACAATGGCGCCTTTGATCCGAAAGGCAGGTGTGCGCAGTGAGTGATGGTGCAGGGACTTCGAAATCCACGGTGGGTACGCTCTATGTCGTCGCGACGCCGATCGGCAACCTCGACGACATGAGCGCCAGGGCGCTGAAGGTGCTGGCGGACGTGGCCCTGATCGCCGCCGAGGATACCCGTCACTCGGTACGCCTGCTGCAGCACTTCGGCATCGACACGCCGCTGGCGGCCTGTCATGAGCACAACGAGCGCGACGAAGGCGGGCGTTTCATCACCCGTCTTCTGGCCGGGGACGATGTGGCGCTGGTGTCCGACGCCGGCACGCCGTTGATCTCTGATCCGGGCTACCACCTGGTGCGCCAGGCGCGTGCGGCGGGGGTGAGGGTGGTCCCGGTGCCCGGCGCCTGCGCGCTGATCACAGCATTGTCGGCGGCGGGCCTGCCGTCGGACCGCTTCATCTTCGAAGGTTTTCTCCCGGCCAAGGCCGCCGGGCGTCGTGCGCGTCTGGAGCAGGTAAAGGAAGAACCGCGTACGCTGATCTTCTATGAGGCGCCGCATCGTATCCTCGAGTGCCTGGAGGACATGGAGGCGGTCTTCGGCGCGGAGCGTCCGGCGGTGCTGGGGCGTGAACTGACCAAGACCTTCGAGACCCTCAAGGGCCTGCCATTGGGCGAACTGCGTGCCTTCGTCGCGGGCGACGGCAATCAGCAGCGGGGCGAGTGCGTGGTGCTGGTGGGGGGGTGGAGTGCGCCCGAGGACGACCAGGCGATCAGCGCCCAGGCACAGCGCGTGCTGGATCTTTTGCTGGCGGAATTGCCGCTGAAGCGGGCGGCTGCCCTGGCGGCGGAAATCACGGGTGTGCGCAAGAACCTGCTGTATCAAATGGCCCTGGATAAACAGAAAGTCAAATAGTGGCTTTTTGGTATTGTTTACCGTATCACTTGTTCTTGGGCGCGCGTGCCGTTAACCTTGTCGGCGGAGAGTCGATTGGACAGTCGCTGCCTTCTTTTGTTCCGCAAAAGAAGGGGGAGGAAAGTCCGGGCTCCATAGGGCAGAGTGCCAGGTAATGCCTGGGAGGCGCGAGCCTACGGAAAGTGCCACAGAAAACAACCGCCTAAGCACTTCGGTGCCGGTAAGGGTGAAAAGGTGCGGTAAGAGCGCACCGCACGGCTGGCAACAGTTCGTGGCTAGGTAAACCCCACTCGGAGCAAGACCAAATAGGGTTCCATACGGCGTGGCCCGCGTCGGAACCGGGTAGGTTGCTAAAGGCGTCCAGTGATGGCCGTCGTAGAGGAATGACTGTCCTCGACAGAACCCGGCTTATAGATCGACTCTCCACCTCCTTCTCCTGCTTGAATCGATAGCAGATGTGTCCTGGTAATACCAAAAAAATCTTACTCTTAATAAATCACTTTAACTTGGTGGGCTATCCAACTGAGTGCGCTTGATTTTTCCCTCCAGAATTTTCTCCCTGTAGTCCTTCCTCCTTCCTATGTTGAGCTAAATCGCCGTCCTGTAAGGGATTTCCTTATGAACGTGCCTTGACGGTGCAGCGGACGGATTCCTATAGTGTGCGCAAGTGGCAGAAAGTGGGATGAAGTGGGTTTTCTGACACAAAAAAGCTAACATTGTGGGGAATCGCAGCCGTGTTCCGCGGAGCCAACGCCGTCAGCCTCGATGCAAAGGGCCGACTCGCCATGCCGAGTCGGTACCGTGACGAGCTCGATTCGCGTTGTGGTGGTCAGCTGATCGTGACCATCGACGCTGTCGATCCCTGCTTGTGTGTCTACCCCCTCGATGAGTGGGAACAGATAGAAGCCAAGTTGCGCGCCTTGCCGTCGTTGCGTGAGGAAAACCGCCGCCTCCAGCGTCTGCTGATCGGTAATGCGGTAGACCTGGAGCTCGATGGCAGTGGGCGTTTCCTGGTTCCGCCACGCCTGCGCGAATACGCCAAGCTCGACAAGAAGGCGATGCTGGTGGGGCAGCTGAACAAATTCCAGCTGTGGGATGAGGATGCCTGGAACGCGGTTTCGGCAGCTGATCTTGCAGCTATTCAACAACCGGGCGCCATGCCCGACGATTTGCGTGACCTGATCCTGTGACTATAGATAGCGGCTTCAACCACATCACCGTGCTGCTCGACGAGGCTGTCGAGGCACTGGCCCTGCGCGCCGATGGTTGCTATCTGGATGGCACCTTCGGGCGAGGTGGGCACAGCCGCCTGATTCTCAGCAAGCTCGGGCCGCAAGGGCGGCTGCTGGGCTTCGACAAGGACCCACAGGCGATTGCCACGGGGCAAGCGCTGGCGGCCGAAGACGGCCGCTTTGTCGTTGTGCAGCGCAGCTTTGCCGAGATGGGCGACGAAGTGTCTGCGCGCGGCCTGCACGGCAAGGTCAGTGGCGTGCTGCTCGACCTGGGCGTGTCGTCGCCGCAACTGGACGATCCCGAGCGCGGCTTCAGCTTCCTCAATGATGGCCCGCTGGACATGCGCATGAACCCGGGCAAGGGTTTCAGTGCTGCCGAGTTCATCGCCAGCGCGCCCGAGGAGGAGATCGCCCGGGTCTTCAAGGAATATGGCGAAGAGCGCTTCGCCAAACGCATGGCCCGTGCCGTGGTACAGCGCCGGGAGCAACAGCCCTTTACCCGCACCGGCGACCTGGCCGAGGTGCTCAAGGCGGCCAACCCTGCCTGGGAAAAGGGCAAGAACCCGGCAACCCGTGCCTTCCAGGGCCTGCGCATTCACGTCAACAACGAGCTGGGCGACCTGGAGACTGGCCTTGAGGCGGCGCTCGATGCGCTGGAAGTCGGTGGCCGCCTGGTGGTGATCAGCTTCCACTCCCTGGAAGACCGCATCGTCAAGCTGTTCATGCGCAAGCTGGCCAAGGGCGAGGCAGACAGCCTGCCGCGCAACCTGCCGGTGCAGCACAAGGCCTTCGAGCCGAAGATCCGTCTGGTCGGCAAGGCGCAGTTCGCCTCCGATGCCGAACTCAAGGCCAACCCGCGCGCGCGCAGTGCCGTGATGCGGGTGGCGGAGAAGTTACGGTGAGCCGGCTGTTCGCCAAACCTTTGCCAGGCGGAAGCTTCCTGATGCTTCTGCTGTTCGCCGGTGTCCTGGTTTCGGCCATCGCGGTGTCCTACAGCGCCCACTGGAACCGCCAACTGCTCAACACCCTCTACGGTGAGCTGAACGAGCGCGACAAGGTCCAGGCCGAATGGGGGCGGTTGATCCTCGAGCAGAGCACCTGGACCGCCCATAGCCGTATCGAGAACCTGGCTACCGAGCAACTGCGCATGCGTGTGCCGGCCGCTGACGAAGTGCGGATGGTGGCACCATGATGAAGCTCGAAGGCGCACTCTACCCCTGGCGCTTCCGGGTGGTGATCGCATTGCTGGCGCTGATGGTCGGCGCCATCTGCTGGCGCATCATCGACCTGCAGGTCATCGACCGTGACTTCCTCAAGGGGCAGGGCGACGCCCGCAGCCTGCGGCATATCCCGATCCCTGCGCACCGTGGCCTGATCACCGACCGCAATGGCGAGCCCCTGGCCGTCAGTACGCCGGTCACCACCCTGTGGGCCAACCCCAAGGAAATGCAGGCCTCCAAGGAGCGCTGGGGGCAACTGGCCGCCGCCTTGGGGCAGAACGCCCAGCAGTTGAGCGAGCGCCTGACCCAGCAGGCCAACAAGGAGTTCATCTACCTGGTCCGCGGCCTGACCCCGGAGCAGGGCCAGCAAGTGCTCGACCTGAAGATCCCCGGTGTCTACGGCATGGAGGAGTTCCGCCGCTTCTACCCGGCGGGGGACGTCACCGCGCACATGGTCGGCTTCACCGACCTGGACGATCACGGGCGCGAAGGCGTGGAGCTGGCCTACGACGAATGGCTCGCCGGCGTGCCCGGCAAGCGGCAGGTGATCAAGGACCGGCGTGGCCGGCTGATCAAGGACATCCAGGTGACCAAGAACGCCAAGGCCGGGAAGACCTTGGCGTTGTCGATAGACCTGCGCCTGCAGTACCTGGCCACCCGCGAGCTGCGCAACGCCATCGCCGAACAGGACGCCAAGGCCGGCAGCCTGGTGATCATGGACGTCAAGACCGGCGAGGTCCTGGCCATGGTCAACCAGCCGACCTACAACCCGAACAACCGCCGCAGCATGTTCCCCGCCGCGATGCGCAACCGGGCGATCATCGATGTGTTCGAGCCTGGCTCGACGGTCAAGCCGATCTCCATGAGCGCGGCGTTGCAGAGTGGCCGCTGGAAGCCGACCGACAAGGTCGAGGTCTACCCCGGCAGCCTGCAGATCGGCCGCTACACCATCAAGGACGTGTCCCGTAGCGAGGGCCCGATCCTCGACCTGACCGGCATCCTGATCAACTCCAGTAACGTGGGCATGAGCAAGATCGCCTTCGACATCGGTGGCGACGCCATCTACCGGGTCATGTCGCAACTGGGCCTGGGCCAGTACACCGGCCTGGGCTTCCCTGGCGAGCGAGTCGGCAACCTGCCCAACCATCGCGAATGGCGCAAGGCCGAGACTGCCACGCTGTCCTACGGCTATGGCGTCTCGGTGACTGCCTTGCAACTGGTGCATGCCTACGCCGCCCTGGCCAACGACGGCAAGATGGTGCCGCTGTCGATCCTCAAGGTCGACAAGGCCCCGGAAGCCGTCCAGGCGATCCCGAAAGAAACCGCCGAGACCATCCAGGGCATGCTGCAGCAGGTCATCGAGGCCCCGCGTGGGGTGTTCCGCGCCCAGGTGCCGTTCTACCACGTCGGTGGCAAGTCCGGTACGGCGCGCAAGGCCACCGTCGGTGCCAAGGGCTACACGGAAAACGCCTACCGTTCGCTGTTCGCCGGCTTCGGTCCGATGAGCGACCCGCGCTACGCCATCGTCGTGGTCATCGACGAGCCGAGCAAGGGTGGTTACTTCGGCGGCCTGGTCTCGGCGCCGGTGTTCAGCAAGGTGATGTCGGGCACCCTGCGCCTGATGAACGTGCCGCCGGACAACCTGCCGCCGCCAGATACGCAGCAGGCCAGTGCAGTACCCGCCAAGGGAGGGCGTGGTTGATGACGATGCCATTGAGCAAGCTTTTCGCCCATGCCAGCCGCGATCCGCTGATCCGCGAGCTGACCCTCGACAGCCGCCAGGTGCGGCCGGGCGACCTGTTCCTGGCTGTCCCCGGCGCCAAGGTCGACGGCCGTGCGCACATCGCCGACGCGCTGGCCCGTGGCGCCGCCGCGGTGGCCTATGAAGAGCAGGGCGCAAGCGTCCTGCCGATCACCGACGTGCCGCTGATTCCGGTCAAGGGCCTGATCGGCCAGCTGTCGCAGATCGCCGGGCGCTTCTATGGCGAACCGAGCCGCCAGCTCGACCTGGTCGGCGTCACCGGCACCAACGGCAAGACCAGTGTCACCCAGCTGGTGGCCCAGGCGCTCGATGCGCTGGGCCGGCGCTGTGGGCTGATCGGTACGCTCGGCACCGGCTTTTATGGCGAGCTGCGCAGCGGCCGCCTGACCACGCCCGACCCGATCGCCGTGCAGGCGACCCTGAACGACCTGAAGAAGGGCGGCGCCAAGGCCGTGGCCATGGAGGTGTCGTCCCATGCCCTGGAGCAGGGCCGGGTGGCCGCCCTGGCCTTCGATATCGCCGTGATGACCAACCTGTCCCGCGACCACCTGGACTACCACGGCAGCATGGAGGCCTACGAGGCCGCCAAGGCCCGGCTGTTCGCCTGGCCGAACCTGCAGTGCCGGGTGGTCAACCTGGACGATGACTTCGGTCGTCGCCTGGCCATGGTCCACGCCGAGTCGCGGCTGATCAGCTACAGCTTGCAGGACCCGGCGGCGACGCTGTTCTGCAAACAGGCGAGTTTCGACGACGACGGCGTGCGTGCCGTGATCGTCACCCCGCAAGGCGAGCATGCCCTGCGCAGCTGCCTGCTCGGGCGCTTCAACCTGAGCAATATGCTCGCCGCCGTGGCGACCCTGCTGGCCCTGGACTATCCGCTGGACGAGATTCTCAAGGTCACCCCGCGACTGCAGGGGCCGGTCGGTCGCATGCAGCGCCTGGGCGGCGGCGACAAGCCGCTGGTGGTGGTCGACTACGCACACACGCCCGATGCCCTGGAGAAGGTCCTCGAAGCCTTGCGCCCGCATGCCCATGGCCGCCTGCTGTGCCTGTTCGGTTGCGGCGGCGACCGTGACCGTGGCAAGCGCCCGCTGATGGCCCAGGTGGCCGAGCGCCTGGCCGACCGCGTGCTGGTCACCGACGACAATCCGCGTAGCGAAGATCCGCAGCGTATTTTCGACGATATTCGCCCCGGTTTCGCCAAGCCTGTCGATGTCGAGTTCGTCGCCGGCCGTGGCGAGGCCATCGCGCACCTGATCGCCACCGCTGCCGCCGACGACGTGATCGTTCTGGCCGGCAAGGGGCACGAGGATTACCAGGAGATCAACGGCCAGCGCCTTGACTTCTCCGACTTGGTCGAAGCCGAGAAGGCACTTGCAGCCTGGGAGGCTCCGCATGCTTAAGCCCATGACACTCAGCCAATTGAGCGCACCGCTCGCCGCACGGGTGGTTGGCGACGATGCCCGCTTCGACGGCGTCAGCATCGACAGCCGCACGGTGGCTGCCGGGCAGTTGTTCGTCGCCCTGGCCGGCCCGCGTTTCGACGGCCATGACTACCTGGCCGACGTCAAGGCCAAGGGCGCCGTGGCCGCCCTGGTGGAGCGTGAGATCGCCGATGTCGAGCTGCCGCAACTGCTGGTCGCCGATAGCCGCCTGGCCCTGGGCCAGCTCGGTGCCTTGAATCGCGCCGCGTTCGACAAGCCGGTCGTTGCCATCACCGGCTCCAGCGGCAAGACCACCGTCAAAGAGATGCTCGCCTGCATTTTGCGCACCCGAGGCCCGGTGCTGGCCACCCGTGGCAACCTCAACAACGATCTCGGCGCACCGCTGACCCTGCTGGAAATCGCCCCCGAGCACAGTGCCGCGGTGATCGAGCTGGGCGCCTCGCGCATCGGCGAGATCCGCTACACCGTCGGCTTGACCCGCCCTGAAGTGGTCATCATCAACAACGCCGGGACCGCCCACGTCGGCGAGTTCGGCGGCCCGGAAAAAATCGTCGAGGCCAAGGGCGAGATCCTCGAAGGCCTGGGCGAGGGCGGCACGGCCATCCTCAACCTGGACGACAAGGCCTTTGGCACTTGGCACGTGCGTGCGGGTGCCCATCGGGTCCTGAGTTTCGCCCTGGCCAATCCGCAGGCCGACTTCCACGCCAGCGACATCGGTCGCGATGCCCGTGGTTGCCCATCCTTCACCCTGCACGGGCCGCAAGGCTCGGTCGCGGTGCAACTGAACCTGCTGGGCACCCACAACGTCAGCAATGCCCTGGCTGGCGCCGCTGCCGCCCATGCCCTGGGTGTGAGCCTTGCCGGTATCGCGGCCGGGCTGGGCGCGGTCCAGCCGGTCAAGGGGCGTAGCGTGGCGCAAATCGCGCCCAACGGCGTCAGGGTGATCGACGACAGCTACAACGCAAATCCCACCTCGATGTGCGCCGCCATTGATATACTCGCCGGCTTTTCCGGGCGGACCGTCCTGGTGCTCGGGGATATCGGCGAACTGGGGCAATGGGCGCAGGAAGGCCACCGCCAGGTGGGCGACTACGCGCGCGGCAAGGTCGACGCCCTGTACGCGGTGGGTACCAACATGGCCCATGCGGTCAAGGCGTTCGGCGCCAATGGCCGTCATTTCGCTACTCAGGCTGAGCTGATCGACGCTGTTCGCGGCGAGCATGCCAGCAACACCACTATCTTGATCAAGGGCTCGCGCAGCGCTGCGATGGAAAACGTCGTGGCGGCCTTGTGCGGTGCCAGCGGGGAGAAACATTAATGCTGCTGCTGTTGGCCGAGTATCTGCAACAGTTCCACAAGGGCTTCGCGGTCTTCCAGTACCTGTCCCTGCGCGGGATCCTGGGCGTACTGACCGCGTTGTCCCTGGCGCTGTGGCTGGGGCCGTGGATGATCCGTACCCTGCAGATCCGCCAGATTGGCCAGGCCGTGCGTAACGACGGCCCGCAATCGCACCTGTCCAAGTCGGGCACCCCCACCATGGGCGGCGCCCTGATCCTGTCGGCCATCGGCATCAGCACCCTGCTGTGGGCCGACCTGTCCAACCGTTATGTCTGGGTCGTGCTGGTGGTGACCATGCTGTTCGGCGCCATCGGCTGGGTCGACGACTACCGCAAGGTGATCGAGAAGAACTCCCGTGGCCTGCCGAGCCGCTGGAAGTATTTCTGGCAGTCGGTGTTCGGCCTGGGCGCCGCGGTGTTCCTCTACATGACCGCCCCGACCAGCGTCGAGACCACCCTGATCGTGCCGTTCCTCAAGGATGTCACCATCCCCCTGGGCATCGGCTTCGTCGTGCTGACCTATTTCGTCATCGTCGGCTCGAGCAACGCGGTCAACCTCACCGATGGCCTCGATGGCCTGGCGATCATGCCGACAGTGATGGTCGGCGGCGCCCTGGGCATCTTCTGCTACCTGTCGGGCAACGTGAAATTCGCCGAATACCTGCTGATCCCGTACGTGCCGGGCTCGGGCGAGCTGATCGTGTTCTGCGGCGCGCTGATCGGCGCGGGCCTGGGCTTCTTGTGGTTCAACACCTACCCGGCCCAGGTGTTCATGGGCGACGTCGGCGCCCTGGCGCTGGGCGCTGCGCTGGGCACCATCGCGGTGATCGTCCGCCAGGAGATCGTCCTGTTCATCATGGGCGGGGTGTTCGTCATGGAAACCCTGTCGGTGGTGATCCAGGTCGCTTCGTTCAAGTTGACCGGCAAGCGCGTGTTCCGCATGGCACCGATCCACCACCACTTTGAACTCAAGGGTTGGCCCGAGCCACGGGTGATCGTCCGTTTCTGGATCATCACCGTGATTCTGGTGCTGATCGGCCTTGCCACCCTGAAACTGAGGTAGATGAGCGTGTCACTGATCGCTTCCGACCAATTCCGCATCGTTGTCGGCCTCGGCAAGAGCGGCATGTCCCTGGTTCGCTTCCTGGCGAACCGGGGCATCGCCTTTGCGGTCGCCGACACCCGCGAGCAGCCGCCGGAACTGGATACCCTGCGCCGCGAGTACCCGCAGGTGGAAGTGCGCTGTGGCGAACTGGACGTAGACTTCCTGTGCCGCGCCAACGAGTTGTACGTCAGCCCCGGCCTGGCCCTGGCCACACCGGCGCTGCAGCAGGCCGCGGCGCGTGGCGTGCGCCTGTCCGGCGACATCGAACTGTTCGCCCGGTATGCCAAGGCGCCGATCGTGGCCATCAGCGGCTCCAACGCCAAGAGCACCGTGACCACCCTGGTCGGCGAGATGGCCGCCAAGGCTGGCAAACGTGTGGCAGTGGGCGGCAACCTCGGCACGCCGGCGCTCGATCTGCTCGACGACGCCGTGGAGCTGTACGTCCTGGAGTTGTCCAGCTTCCAGCTGGAGACCACCGAGCAGCTCAATGCCGAAGTGGCCACCGTGCTCAACATCAGCGAAGACCACATGGACCGCTACAGCGGCCTGCCGGCCTACCACCTGGCCAAGCACCGGATCTTTCGCGGTGCCCGCCAGGTGGTGGTGAACCGCCAGGACGCCCTGAGCCGGCCGCTGCCGGTCGAAGGCCGGCCCTGCTGGACCTTCGGCCTCAACGTGCCGGACTTCAAGGCCTTCGGTCTGCGCGAAGTGGACGGTGAAAAACACCTGGCCTTCGAGTTCCAGGCCCTGATGCCGGTGCGCGAGCTGAAGATCCGGGGTGCCCACAACCAGAGCAATGCCCTGGCCGCGCTGGCCCTGGGCCATGCGGTGGGCCTGCCGTTCGCACCGATGCTCGAGGCCCTGCGCGAATTCGCCGGGCTCGCCCACCGTTGCCAATGGGTGCGCGAGCGCAACGGGGTGAACTGGTACGACGATTCCAAGGCCACCAACGTCGGTGCCGCCCTGGCCGCCATCGAGGGCCTGGGCGCGGATATCGACGGCAAGCTGGTGCTGATCGCCGGCGGTGACGGCAAGGGGGCCGATTTCTCCGCTTTGCGCGAGCCGGTGGCGCGCTACTGCCGCGCCGTGGTCCTGCTCGGCCGCGATGCCGAGCGCCTGGCCGAGTCGCTCGGCGAGGGTGTGCGGCAGGTCAGGGTCAAGACCCTGGACGAGGCCGTGCAGCGCTGCGCCGAACTGGCCCAGCCCGGCGATGCCGTGCTGTTGTCGCCGGCCTGCGCCAGCCTCGACATGTTCCGCAACTTCGAAGAACGCGGGCGTCTGTTCGCCCAGGCGGCAGGAGGGCTGGCATGATCTTCGGCATCATCAAGCCCTATCCGTCGCCGCTGATCAGCGGCCGAGGCATCGACCTGGACTTCCCGTTCCTCGCCGGCTGCCTGGCGCTGCTCGGCTTGGGCCTGGTGATGATCACCTCGGCCTCCTCGGAAGTCGCCGCGGTGCAGTCGGGCAACCCGCTGTACCACATGTTCCGCCACCTGGTGTACGTGGCCCTGGGCCTGATCGCCTGCGGGGCGACCATGATGGTGCCGATCGCCACTTGGCAGCGCATGGGCTTCATGATGCTGCTGGGCGCCTTCGGCCTGCTGGTGCTGGTGCTGGTGCCCGGCATCGGTCGCGAAGTGAACGGCTCCATGCGTTGGATCGGCTTCAGCTTCTTCAACGTCCAGCCCTCGGAGATCGCCAAGGTCTTCGTGGTCATCTACCTGGCCGGCTACCTGGTGCGCCGCCAGCAAGAGGTGCGCGAAAGCTGGATGGGCTTCTTCAAGCCGTTTATCGTGCTGCTGCCGATGGCCGGCCTGCTGCTGATGGAGCCGGACTTCGGCGCCACCGTGGTGATGATGGGCGCCGCGGCGGCCATGCTGTTCCTCGGCGGGGTGGGGTTGTTCCGCTTCAGCCTGATGGTGGCGCTGGCGGTGGTGGCGGTGTTCATCCTGGTGCAGGCGCAGCCCTACCGGATGGCGCGCCTGATCACCTTCACCGACCCCTGGGCCGACCAGTTCGGTTCCGGCTACCAGCTGACCCAGGCGCTGATCGCCTTCGGTCGTGGCGAGTGGCTGGGCGTGGGCCTGGGCAACAGCGTGCAGAAGCAGTTCTACCTGCCCGAGGCGCACACCGACTTCGTGTTCTCGGTCCTGGCCGAGGAGCTGGGTGTGCTCGGCTCGCTGTGCACCGTGGCGCTGTTCGTCTTCGTCACCGTGCGCGCCCTGTACATCGGTCTGTGGGCCGAGAAAGCCAAGCAATTCTTCGCCGCCTACATGGCCTTCGGCCTGGCCTTCCTGTGGATAGGCCAGTTCCTCATCAACATCGGGGTGAATGTCGGCCTGCTGCCGACCAAGGGCCTGACCCTGCCGTTCCTCAGCTATGGCGGCAGCTCGTTGGTCATCTGCTGTGCCTGCGTGGGGCTGTTGCTGCGTATCGAATGGGAGAGCCGCACGCACCTGGGCAGCGAGGAGCACGAATTCAAGGAAAGCGATTTTGCCGAGGAGACCTACCATGGCCGCTGACGGCAAGAACGTCCTGATCATGGCGGGCGGCACCGGGGGCCACGTGTTCCCGGCCCTGGCCTGCGCCCGCGAATTCCAGGCCCGTGGCTACAACGTGCACTGGTTGGGCACCCCGCGCGGCATCGAGAACGAACTGGTGCCCCAGGCCGGCCTGCCCTTGCACCTGATCCAGGTCAGCGGGCTGCGTGGCAAGAGCAAGCTGTCGCTGCTCAAGGCACCATTCACCCTGGTCAAGGCGGTGCTGCAGGCGCGGCGCATCATTGGCCAGCTGAAGCCGGCCTGCGTGCTGGGCTTCGGCGGCTACGTGACCGGCCCTGGTGGCGTGGCCGCGCGGCTGTGCGGCGTGCCGCTGGTGATCCACGAGCAGAATGCTCGTGCCGGTACCGCCAATCGGCTGCTGGTGCCCCTCTCGGCGCGCGTCTGCGAAGCTTTCCCTGACACCTTCGCGGCCAGCGCCAAGCGCCGTACCACCGGCAATCCGGTGCGCCCTGAGCTGTTCCTGGAGGCGTCGCGCTCGCCCCTGGCCGAGCGGCGTGCGCGGCTGTTGGTGCTCGGCGGCAGCCTGGGTGCGGAACCATTGAATAAATTGCTGCCTAAGGCCCTGTCGGAAGTGTCAGCGGACCTGCGCCCGGAGGTGTTCCACCAGGCCGGCAAGCAGCATGCGTCGATCACCGCCGAGCGTTATCGCGAAGCGGGCGTCGAGGCTCAGGTAGAGCCCTTCATCAAGGACATGGCCCAGGCCTATGGCTGGGCCGACATGGTGGTGTGCCGGGCCGGCGCCCTGACCGTCAGCGAACTCGCGGCGGCAGGCCTGCCCTCGATGCTGGTGCCCTTGCCCCACGCCATCGACGACCACCAGACCCACAACGCCCAATACCTGGCTCGCGAAGGTGCCGCCTTCCTGATGCCACAAGCGACAACTGGCGCAGCGCAGCTCGCTGAACGCCTGAACGAGGTGCTGATGCAACCCGAGAAACTCAACACCATGGCCAGCACCGCACGGCGGCTGGCCAAACCTGCCGCAACCAGCACCGTGGTCGATATCTGCCTGGAGGTGGCCCATGGTTGAAAGCCAGAAAGCCATGCCTCAGCCGAAGATGGGCCGTATCCGCCGCATCCACTTCGTCGGTATCGGCGGCGTGGGCATGTGCGGCATCGCCGAGGTGCTGCTGAACCTGGGTTACCAGGTGTCCGGCTCTGACCTCAAGGCCTCGCCGGTCACCGAGCGGCTGGAGTCGTTCGGCGCCGAGATCTTCGTCGGCCATCGCGCCGAGAACGCCGCCAACGCCGATGTGCTGGTGGTCTCCAGTGCCATCAACCCGGCCAACCCGGAAGTCGCCACCGCCCTGGAGCGGCGCATCCCCGTGGTGCCGCGTGCCGAGATGCTCGCTGAGCTGATGCGCTACCGTCACGGTGTCGCCGTGGCCGGTACCCACGGCAAGACCACCACCACCAGCCTGCTGGCCTCGGTGTTCGCCGCCGGTGGCCTGGACCCGACCTTCGTCATCGGCGGACGCCTGACCGCGGCTGGCACCAACGCCCAGCTCGGCACCAGCCGCTACCTGATCGCCGAAGCCGACGAGAGCGATGCCAGCTTCCTGCACCTGCAGCCGATGGTCGCCGTGGTCACCAACATCGACGCCGACCACATGGCCACCTACGAAGGCGACTTCAACAAGCTGAAGAAGACCTTCGTCGAGTTCCTGCACAACCTGCCGTTCTACGGCCTGGCGGTGATGTGCCTGGACGACCCGGTGGTGCGCGAGATCCTGCCGCAGGTCAAGCGCCCGACCGTCACCTACGGTTTCAGCGACGAGGCCGACGTGCGCGCCATCAACGTGCGCCAGCAGGGCATGCAGACCCACTTCACCGTGCTGCGCCGTGATCGCGAGCCGCTGGATGTCTCGGTCAACATGCCGGGCAACCACAATGTGCTCAACGCCCTGGCCACCATCGCCATCGCCACCGACGAGGGCATCAGCGACGAGGCCATCGTCCAGGGCCTGTCGGGCTTCCAGGGCGTGGGTCGACGCTTCCAGGTATACGGCGAGCTGCCGGTCGAGGACGGCAGCGTGATGCTGGTGGACGACTACGGCCACCACCCGACCGAAGTGGCCGCGGTGATCAAGGCCGTGCGCGGCGGCTGGCCGAGCCGGCGCCTGGTGATGGTCTACCAGCCGCACCGCTACAGCCGTACCCGCGACCTGTACGACGATTTCGTGCAGGTGCTGGCCGACGCCAACGTACTGCTGCTGATGGAGGTGTACCCGGCCGGCGAGGAGCCGATCCCCGGGGCCGACAGCCGCCAGCTGTGCCACAGCATCCGCCAGCGCGGCCAACTGGACCCGATCTACATCGAACGCGGCGTCGACCTGGCGCCGCTGGTCAAGCCATTGCTGCGCGCCGGCGACATCCTGCTCTGCCAGGGTGCCGGTGACATCGGTGGCCTGGCCCCGCAACTGATGAAAAGCCCGCTGTTCGCCGGCACCGTCACCCGCCAGGAGAAGTCGAAATGACCCGTGCCTACGACAAGCTGCATTCGACCATGGACGTGAAGGCCTTCGGTCGCGTCGCCGTGCTCTACGGCGGCAAGAGCGCCGAGCGTGAGGTTTCCCTCAAGTCCGGCACCGCGGTGCTGCAGGCGCTGACCAGTGCCGGTGTCGACGTGGTCGGCATCGATGTGGGCGACGACCTGCTCGCGCGCCTGCAGAGCGAGAAGATCGACCGCGCCTTCATCATCCTCCACGGCCGTGGTGGCGAAGACGGCAGCATGCAGGGCCTGCTTGAGTGCCTGGACATCCCCTACACCGGCAGCGGCATCCTGGCCTCGGCCCTGGCCATGGACAAGCTGCGCACCAAGCAGGTGTGGCAAAGCCTGGGCATCCCGACGCCACGCCACGCCGTGCTGGCCAATGAAAACGACTGTGTCGCCGCGGGCACGGAACTGGGCTTCCCGTTGATCGTCAAACCCGCCCATGAAGGTTCCAGTATCGGCATGGCCAAGGTGAACAGCGTGGAAGAGCTGGTCGCTGCCTGGAGGGATGCCGCCCAATACGATTCCCAGGTCCTGGTCGAGCAATGGATCCACGGCCCGGAATTCACCGTCGCCGTGCTGCGTGGCCAGGTATTGCCGCCGATCGCCCTGGGCACGCCGCACGTGTTCTACGACTACGACGCCAAGTACCTGGCCAACGATACCCAGTACCGCATCCCGTGCGGCCTGGACAGCGCCAAGGAACAGGAACTGATCGAACTGACCGCGCGCGCCTGCGATGCCATCGGCATCGAAGGCTGGGGCCGGCTGGACGTGATGCAGGACGAGCAGGGTCGCTTCTGGCTGCTCGAGGTCAACACCGCACCGGGCATGACCGACCATAGCCTGGTGCCGATGGCTGCCCGCGCGGCCGGCCTGGACTTCCAGCAACTGGTGCTGGCGATCCTGGCCGACAGCGTCGAGACGCGAGGTTAACCGCCATGCAAGGCGCGATGTTCCGTCATCAGCAACCCGCCACCGGCCGTAGCAAGCCGGTGCCGCGCGGTGCCAGCCGACTGGTGGCCAAGGAGCCAATGTCGGCGCGCCTGCCCAAGGCCAACTTCAGCGCGCTCAAGCGCCTGCTCTGGCCGGTACTGCTGGTGGCCGCCGGCTTCGGCGCCTACGAAGGCGCGTTGCGCCTGATGCCGTACGCCGACCGGCCGATCACCCGGATCGCCGTGCAGGGCGACCTGAGCTACATCAGCCAGCAGGCGGTGCAGCAACGGATCGCGCCCTATGTGGCGGCGAGCTTCTTCAGCGTGGATCTGACGGCCATGCGCCTGGAGCTCGAGCAGATGCCCTGGATCGCCCACGCCGAGGTTCGCCGGGTCTGGCCGGACGAGGTGGTGATCCGCCTGGAAGAACAGTTGCCGGTGGCGCGCTGGGGGGATGAAGCCCTGCTCAACAACCAGGGCCAGGCCTTCACCCCGCGCGAACTGGCCAACTATGAGCACCTGCCGCAGCTGTTCGGGCCGCAGCGTGCCCAGCAAAAAGTCATGCAGCAATATCAGGTATTGAGCCAGATGCTGCGCCCCCTGGGGTTTTCCATCGCTCGCCTGGAGCTGCGCGAGCGGGGCAGTTGGTTCCTCACCACCGGCGCAGGCAGCGCCGGCCCGGGGATCGAGCTGTTGTTGGGGCGTGATCACCTGGTGGAGAAGATGCGCCGTTTCATTGCCATTTACGACAAGACACTCAAAGAGCAGATCACCAACATCGCCCGCATCGATCTGCGGTACGCCAACGGGTTGGCCGTTGGCTGGCGGGAACCGATTGCACCGACGACGGCCCAACCCGCCGTTGCGAAGAATTAGAGAGAGGCAGGACCATGGCAAACGCGCATAGCGGCAAAATGATCGTCGGGCTGGACATCGGCACCTCCAAGGTGGTGGCGCTGGTGGGCGAAGTGGCCGATGACGGCACCCTGGAGATCGTGGGGATCGGCACCCATCCGTCCCGCGGCCTGAAGAAGGGCGTGGTGGTGAACATCGAGTCGACCGTGCAGTCGATCCAGCGCGCGGTGGAAGAGGCGCAGCTGATGGCTGGCTGCCGCATCCACTCGGCGTTCGTCGGCGTGGCCGGCAACCATATCCGCAGCCTGAACTCCCACGGCATCGTCGCCATCCGCGACCGCGAGGTCAGCACCGCCGACCTCGAGCGCGTGCTCGACGCCGCCCAGGCCGTGGCGATCCCGGCCGACCAGCGGGTCCTGCACACCCTGCCGCAGGACTACGTGATCGACAACCAGGAAGGCGTGCGCGAGCCGCTTGGCATGTCCGGCGTGCGCCTGGAGGCCAAGGTCCACGTGGTCACCTGCGCGGTCAACGCGGCGCAGAACATCGAGAAGTGCGTGCGCCGTTGCGGCCTGGAAATCGATGACATCATCCTCGAGCAACTGGCTTCGGCCTACTCGGTGCTGACCGACGACGAGAAGGAACTGGGCGTGTGCCTGGTGGACATCGGTGGCGGCACCACCGACATCGCCATCTTCACCGAAGGCGCGATCCGCCACACCGCGGTGATCCCGATCGCCGGCGACCAGGTGACCAACGACATCGCCATGGCCCTGCGCACGCCGACCCAGTACGCCGAGGAAATCAAGATCCGCTACGCCTGTGCCCTGGCCAAACTGGCTGGCGCAGGCGAGACCATCAAGGTGCCGAGCGTGGGCGATCGCCCGCCGCGCGAGCTGTCGCGCCAGGCCCTGGCCGAGGTGGTGGAGCCCCGTTACGACGAGCTCTTCACCCTGATCCAGGCCGAGCTGCGTCGCAGCGGCTACGAGGACCTGGTGCCCGCCGGCATCGTCCTCACCGGCGGCACCGCGAAGATGGAAGGCGCCGTGGAACTGGCCGAGGAAATCTTCCACATGCCGGTACGCCTGGGCGTACCGCACAGCGTTCGGGGGCTGAGCGACGTGGTGCGCAACCCGATCTATTCCACCGGCGTGGGCCTGCTTACCTATGGCCTGCAGAAGCAGACCGAGGACCTGCCCCTGACCGGCAACAGCAGCAACAGCTATGGCGAGGAACCGAAGGCTCCGGTGCTTGAGCGATTCAAGCGTTGGGTCCAGGGCAATTTCTAAGTTTCAGAGCAGTAGTGGTAGGCGCAAAACTAGAGAACTGTAAGGAGAGGGAAAATGTTCGAGCTCGTAGACAACGTCCCGCAAAGCCCGGTCATCAAAGTGATCGGTGTCGGCGGTGGCGGCGGCAACGCCGTCAACCATATGGTCAAGAGCAACATCGAGGGCGTGGAATTCATCTGCGCCAACACCGATGCCCAGGCGCTGAAGAACATTGGCGCACGCACCATCCTGCAACTGGGTACCGGCGTGACCAAGGGTCTGGGTGCAGGCGCCAATCCGGAAGTCGGTCGCCAGGCCGCGCTGGAAGACCGTGAGCGCATCGCCGAGGTGCTGCAGGGCACCAACATGGTGTTCATCACCACCGGCATGGGTGGCGGTACCGGTACCGGTGCTGCGCCGATCATCGCCGAAGTGGCCAAGGAGATGGGTATCCTCACCGTCGCGGTGGTGACCCGTCCGTTCCCGTTCGAGGGGCGCAAGCGCATGCAGATCGCCGATGAAGGCATCCGCATGCTGGCCGAGAGCGTCGACTCGCTCATCACCATCCCCAACGAGAAGCTGCTGACCATCCTGGGCAAGGATGCCAGCCTGCTGTCCGCCTTCGCCAAGGCCGACGACGTACTGGCCGGCGCCGTGCGTGGCATCTCCGACATCATCAAGCGTCCGGGCATGATCAACGTCGACTTCGCCGACGTGCGCACCGTAATGGGCGAGATGGGCATGGCGATGATGGGTACCGGCTGCGCCAGCGGCCCGAACCGTGCCCGCGAAGCCACCGAGGCGGCGATCCGCAACCCGCTGCTGGAAGACGTCAACCTGCAGGGCGCCCGTGGCATCCTGGTGAACATCACCGCAGGTCCCGACCTGTCCCTGGGCGAATACTCCGACGTGGGCAGCATCATCGAGGCCTTCGCCTCCGACCATGCCATGGTCAAGGTCGGCACCGTGATCGATCCGGACATGCGCGACGAACTGCACGTGACCGTGGTCGCCACTGGCCTGGGCGCGCGCATCGAAAAACCGGTCAAGGTGGTGGACAACACCCTGCAGACCGCAGCCGCTGCCTACGAGGCGTCCAACCCCGCGCCGGCCCGTCCGGAGCAACCAGCGGTGAACTACCGTGACCTGGAGCGTCCGACCGTGATGCGCAACCAGGCCCATGCAGGTGCCGCCGCGGCAGCTAAACTCAACCCACAGGACGATCTGGACTACCTGGATATCCCGGCCTTCCTGCGTCGTCAGGCTGATTGATGAAATTTATCAGGGGTATAAGGGTGATTGGTGTTCAGCAAAGGCCGGGTCTGTTATCATTCCCAGCCTTTGTTGATACCTGTTCGCAATTTGCGCTGAAGCGGCCAATGCCATGATTAGACAACGCACCCTGAAGAATACCATCCGTGCCACAGGTGTCGGCCTGCACTCCGGGGAGAAGGTCTACCTGACCCTCAAGCCAGCGCCTGTGGACACCGGCATCGTCTTCCGCCGTGCCGACCTCGACCCTGTCGTCGAGATCCCGGCTCGCGCGGCCAACGTCGGCGAGACAACCATGTCGACGACGCTGGTCAACGGTGACGTCAAGGTCGATACGGTCGAGCACCTGCTCTCCGCCATGGCGGGCCTGGGCATCGATAACGCCTACGTCGAGCTCTCCGCCTCGGAAGTGCCGATCATGGATGGCAGCGCAGGCCCCTTCGTATTCCTGATTCAATCCGCCGGCCTGGAAGAACAGGACGCCGCCAAGAAGTTCATCCGCATCCTGCGCGAAGTGACGGTGGAGGAGGGCGACAAGCGCGCCACCTTCCTGCCTTTCGACGGGTTCAAGGTGAGCTTCGAGATCGACTTCGATCACCCGGTCCTGCGCAACCGGACCCAGAGCGCCAGCGTCGACTTCTCCAGCACCTCGTTCGTGAAGGAAGTCAGCCGCGCCCGTACCTTCGGGTTCATGCGCGACATCGAGTACCTGCGCAAGCACAATCTTGCGCTGGGCGGCAGTGTGGAAAACGCCATCGTGGTCGATGAGGACGGCGTGCTCAACGAAGACGGCCTTCGTTACGAAGACGAATTCGTCAAGCACAAGATCCTCGACGCCATCGGCGACCTCTACCTGCTGGGCAACAGCCTGATCGGCGAGTTCAAGGGCTACAAGTCCGGGCACGCGCTGAACAACCAGCTGTTGCGCAAGCTCATCGCCGAGAAAGACGCCTGGGAAGTGGTCACCTTCGAAGATGCCAGCACGGCACCGATCTCCTACATGCGCCCTGTCGCGGCCGTGTAAGTTCGAACACTCTCTAGTTCTGAGGCCACCTTCGGGTGGCCTTTTTTACGCCTGATTCTTGGGGGCTGCTGTACGGCCTCAGGGGGCATCACCGCTTATCTCGAGCGTGACTGGCCAACCGCTCCAGGGCCGCGCGCAGTTTGGGGTCGGTAATCCCTTCGGCGGTCTCGCGCAGGCTTTCGGCAGCGTTTTCCGAAAGCTCCGCAGCCTGCCCCGAGTGCCGGGGGGCTCCGACAGGAGGTTGTACCTGGAACCTGATGCGCTGCAGGTTGGCGAACGCCTCGAGCGCCTGCAACTGTCGCTGCAGACGCTTCTGCTGGTAGCGCAGGCGGGTCGCCCAGTGACCGTCGGTGACCACCAGCAGCAAGGTGCCGTCGCGCCAGGACGCCACATGGCAGTGGGCGCGGGCGGCCGGTTGCAGCTGGCTTTCCAGCAGGCGCTGCAGGTGTGCCAGGCGTTCGGCCTGGTTGAGCAGCAGGCGCAAGGGCCTGGCCTGGCGCAGGAGCGCGGACGGTGGCTGGGCGGGTGAGGGTTTGTAGGCCATGGGGGTACGCAGGAGGTTACAAGATCGGCATCTTAACAGAAGCCGGATCTGGTATTGCCCGTGTCGGCCCATCGCGGGAGGGCGTCGATCGCAGATGAGGTGGTTTGCAGGTCCCTGTGGGAGCCGGCGTGCCGACGATGGGCTGGCACAGGCAGCGCAGCCCCGGATTCAGGATGCAAGTCATTCTCGATACGTTTCATCGGGCCGCGCCTTGAACTCGGCGAAAATGCCCTTATGTTAGAAAAGCCCCCGCCAAAGCGCTGTGCCAGCATCGTGGAAATCCACCACTTTCCTCACCATCGTTTCCGGGTAGAATGCTCGTTCGCATGCGGCCCAAGGGCTGCACGGGCGACTCACGGGGCCGCCCTCCATCCCTAAGTGTGGAAGATCCTGCCGATATGTTTGCGCCTTTGTTAAAGAAACTTTTTGGAAGCAAGAACGAGCGTGAAGTCAAACGCATGCTCAAGACGGTGAACATCGTCAATGCCTTCGAAGAGAAGATGGTGGCCCTCTCTGACGAACAGCTGCGGGGCAAGACCGCAGAGTTCAAAGAGCGCCTGGCCAAAGGCGAGACCCTCGACCAACTGCTGCCCGAAGCCTTCGCCGTGGCCCGCGAAGCCGGCAAGCGCGTCATGGGCATGCGTCACTTCGATGTGCAGCTGATCGGTGGCATGACCCTGCACGAGGGCATGATCGCAGAAATGCGCACCGGTGAAGGCAAGACCTTGGTCGCAACCCTGGCCGTGTACCTCAATGCCCTGTCCGGCAAAGGTGTACACGTGGTCACGGTGAACGACTACCTGGCCCGCCGTGACGCCAACTGGATGCGTCCGCTGTACGAATTCCTCGGCCTGAGCGTAGGCGTGGTCTCGCCCTTCCAGCCACCGGAAGAGAAGCGCGCCGCCTACGCCGCCGACATCACCTACGGCACCAACAACGAATTCGGTTTCGACTACCTGCGCGACAACATGGCCTTCAGCCTGGACGAGAAGTACCAGCGCGAGCTGAATTTCGCCGTGATCGACGAAGTCGACTCCATCCTCATCGACGAAGCCCGTACCCCGCTGATCATCTCCGGCCAGGCCGAGGACAGCTCCAAGCTGTACATCGAGATCAACCGCCTGATCCCGCGCCTGAAGCAGCACATCGAGGAGGTCGAGGGCCAGGTCACCCAGGAAGGCCACTTCACCATCGACGAGAAGAGCCGCCAGGTCGAACTGAACGAGGCCGGCCACCAGTACATCGAGGAGATGCTGACCCAGTCCGGCCTGCTGGCCGAGGGCGAGAGCCTCTACTCGGCGCACAACCTGAGCCTGCTGACCCACGTCTACGCCGGCCTGCGCGCCCACAAGCTGTTCCACCGCAACGTCGAGTACATCGTCCAGGACGGCCAGATCCTGCTGATCGACGAGCACACCGGCCGTACCATGCCGGGCCGCCGCCTGTCCGAAGGCCTGCACCAGGCCATCGAGGCCAAGGAAAACCTGAACATCCAGGCCGAGAGCCAGACGCTGGCCTCGACCACCTTCCAGAACTACTTCCGCCTCTACGCCAAGCTCTCCGGCATGACCGGTACCGCCGACACCGAGGCGTTCGAGTTCGCCCAGATCTACAACCTCAACGTGATGGTCATTCCGCCGAACAAGCCGTTGGCGCGCAAGGACTTCAACGACCTGGTGTACCTGACCGCCGACGAGAAGTACGCGGCCATCATCGCCGACATCAAGGAAAGCATGGCCCAGGGCCGTCCGGTCCTGGTCGGTACGGCGACCATCGAGACCTCCGAGCACATGTCCAACCTCCTGAAGAAGGAGGGCATCGACCACAAGGTGCTCAACGCCAAGTACCACGAGAAGGAAGCCGAGATCATCGCCCAGGCCGGTGCCCCGGGTGCGCTGACCATCGCCACCAACATGGCCGGCCGTGGTACCGACATCCTGCTGGGCGGCAACTGGGAGGCCGAGGTGGCCGCCCTGGAGAACCCGACCGACGAGCAGGTGGCGCAGATCAAGGCCGACTGGCAGAAGCGCCACCAGCAGGTGATCGAGGCCGGCGGCCTGCACGTGATCGCCTCCGAGCGCCATGAATCCCGGCGTATCGACAACCAGCTGCGTGGCCGTTCCGGCCGCCAGGGCGACCCGGGCTCCAGCCGTTTCTACCTGTCCCTGGAAGACAGCCTGATGCGCATCTTCGCCTCCGACCGGGTGAAGAACTTCATGAAGGCCCTCGGCATGCAGTCCGGCGAGGCCATCGAGCATCGCATGGTCACCAACGCCATCGAAAAGGCCCAGCGCAAGGTCGAGGGGCGCAACTTCGACATCCGCAAGCAGTTGCTGGAATACGACGACGTGGCCAACGAGCAGCGCAAGGTGATCTACCACATGCGCAACAGCCTGCTGGCCGCAGAGAACATCGGCGAGACCATCGGCGAGTTCCGCAAGGAAGTGCTCGACGCCACCATCAGCCAGCACATCCCGCCGCAGTCGCTGCCCGAGCAGTGGGACGTGGCAGGCCTGGAAGCTGCACTGGCCAGCGACTTCGCCATGAAGCTGCCGATCCAGCAGTGGCTCGACGAGGACGATCACCTCTACGAGGAAACCCTGCGCGAGAAACTGCTCAACGAGATCACCGCCGCCTACACCGAGAAGGAAGACCAGGCGGGCGAAGAAGCCCTGCGTACCTTCGAGAAGCAGATCCTGCTGCGTGTACTGGACGACCTGTGGAAAGACCACCTGTCGACCATGGACCACCTGCGCCACGGTATCCACCTGCGCGGCTATGCGCAGAAGAACCCGAAGCAGGAGTACAAGCGCGAGTCCTTCACCCTGTTCCAGGAACTGCTGGAGTCGATCAAGCGCGACACCATCCGCGTCCTGTCCCACGTCCAGGTCCGTCGCGAGGACCCGGCCGAGGAGGAAGCCCGCCTGCGCCGCGAGGCCGAAGAGCTGGCCCGGCGCATGCAGTTCCAGCACGCCGCCGCCCCAGGCCTGGAAGGCGAGGCGCGACTGCAGGAAGAAGGCGCCGAGGTGGCCGTGGCGGCAGCGCCGGTGCGCAATGAACAGAAGCTGGGCCGCAACGAGCCGTGCTGGTGCGGTTCGGGCAAGAAGTTCAAGCATTGCCACGGGCAGATCGAATGATCGGGCCGAGGGTGCCTGCACGATGATTCCTGGGGGCCGCTTTGCGGCCCTTTCGCGACACAAGGCCGCTCCCACACCATCAGCGCTGCTTTTCAGCCGAGCGCTGTGCCTGTGGGAGCGGCCTTGTGTCGAGAAGGGCTGCAAAGCAGCTCCGCTCTTCCCTCACATGGCTGGCCGACATTAAGATCGTCCACGTCGTATACCCCCACTGTTTTCCCTAGGAGCGCTTACATGGCTGTTGGTCTTGGTCCTTTGCCCACCCTGCACCCGGTTCCCGGTTTCGAACTCGGCATCGCTTCGGCGGGCATCAAGCGCCCAGGGCGCAAGGACGTGGTAGTGATGCGCTGTGCCGAAGGCTCCAGCGTCGCCGGGGTCTTCACCCTCAACGCCTTCTGCGCCGCACCGGTGATCCTGTCCAAGCAACGGGTCCAGGGCACCGTGCGCTACCTGCTGACCAACACCGGCAACGCCAACGCCGGCACTGGCGCCCCTGGTCTGGCCGCCGCCGAGCGTACCTGCGCCAAGCTGGCCGAACTGGCCGGTGTCGATGCCAGTTCGGTGCTGCCATTCTCCACCGGCGTGATCGGCGAGCCGCTGCCGGTCGAGAAGATCGAGGGCGCGCTGCAGGCCGCCCTGGACGACCTGTCGGAGAACAACTGGGCTGAAGCCGCCACCGGCATCATGACCACCGACACCCTGCCCAAGGGTGCCAGTCGTCAGTTCCAGCACGACGGCGTCACCGTCACCGTCACCGGCATCAGCAAGGGCGCCGGGATGATCCGCCCGAACATGGCCACCATGCTCGGCTACATCGCCACCGACGCCAAGGTCGCCCCGGTGGTGCTCAAGGACCTGCTGCTCGACGGCGCCAACAAGTCCTTCAACCGCATCACCATCGATGGCGACACCTCGACCAACGACTGCTGCATGCTGATCGCCACCGGCAAGGCCGACCTCCCAGAGGTCACCGAAGCCAGCGGTGCACTGTTCGAAGCCTTGAAAAAGGCGGTATTCGAAGTCTGCATGGAGGTGGCGCAGGCGATCGTCCGAGACGGCGAAGGCGCGACCAAGTTCGTCACCGTGCAGGTCAACGGCGGCGGTACCCACCAGGAGTGCCTGGATGTCGGCTATGCCGTGGCCCACTCGCCGCTGATCAAGACCGCGCTGTTCGCCTCCGATCCCAACTGGGGCCGTATCCTCGCGGCGGTCGGCCGTGCCGGCGTGCCGGCGCTGGACGTCAGCCTGATCGACGTGTACCTCGATGACGTGTGCATCGCCAGCAAGGGCGGCCGCAGCCCGGGCTATACCGAAGAGCAGGGCGCCAAGGTGATGGCCCAGGAAGAAATCACCATTCGTATCGAGCTGGGCCGTGGCCAATGCAGCGAAACCATCTGGACCACCGACCTGTCCCACGAGTACGTGAAGATCAACGCCGAATACCGGACCTGATCGACTGATACGCAAAAGGGGCCGCAGCGCGGCCCCTTCGCGACCGAGGCCACTCCCACAGGTGTGCCCCAGTGCCTGGAGGAGTGGCCTTGTGCTGCGATGGGCTGCGACGCGGCCCGGACGTTCAAACCCAATGGAGCCGAACCATGAGCTATCACCTGATCATCGGCGACAAGCTGTATTCTTCCTGGTCGCTGCGCGGCGCCCTGGCCCTCGAGCTGGCTGGCGTGCCCTATGAAGAAACGCTGATCAAACTCAACCAGCCCGACACCCGCAAGCGCATCCTGGCCTTCTCGGCCACGGGCAAGGTGCCACTACTCAAGACCGAGCACGGCATCATCGCCGACTCCCTGGCCATCGCCGAGTACCTGGCCGAGCGCCATCTCGAGGCCCAGCTATGGCCGGCCGACATCGCCGCCCGGGCCCAAGCACGTTCGGCCTGTGCACAGATGCACAGCGGCTTCGTCGCCTTGCGTGGCGCCATGCCGTTCGACCTGTCCCGCGACCAGGCGCTGGAAAGCGTTCCGCTGGAGGTGCAGGTAGACATCGACCGCATCGTCGCGCTGTGGTCCGAATGCCGCCTGGCAGCCAAGGACAGCGGCCCGTTCCTGTTCGGCAAGCCGACCTTGGCCGATGCATTCTTCGCACCGGTGGCCGTGCGCTTGCGCACCTACCGTGTTGAAGTGCCGGCAGAAGCGGCTGCCTATATCGAGACCCTCTACCAGTGGCCGGCTTTCCAGGCCTGGCAGAAGGCTGGCCTGGCGGAGCGTGAAGGGTGAAGCGGATCCATGTCGTTGCAGCGGTAATTCGTGGCGCTGATGGGCGCATCCTCATTGCCCGCCGAGCCGATACCCAGCACCAGGGCGGCCTGTGGGAGTTCCCGGGTGGCAAGGTGGAGGAGGGCGAGGGCGTCGAAGCTGCGCTGGCCCGTGAGTTGCGCGAGGAATTGGGCATCGAGGTGAGCTGCTCGCGGCCGCTGATCAAGGTCAGCCATGACTATGCGGACAAGCAGGTCCTGCTGGATGTGCGTGAGGTCGACACCTTCGTCGGCGAGCCCCATGGCGTCGAGGGGCAGCCCCTGGCCTGGGTGGCGCCACGGGATCTTGGGCAGTATGACTTCCCCGAGGCCAACAGGCCGATCGTCGCTGCTGCACGCCTGCCCGACCAGTACCTGATCACCCCGGATGGCCTGGAGGTGCCGCAGTTGCTGCGCGGTATACAGAAGGCCGTCGCCAGCGGTATCCGGCTGATACAGTTGCGGGCGCCGGACATGTACGACCCCAAGTACCGCGACGTGGCGGTGGATGCGGTCGGCTTGTGCGCAGGCAAGGCCCAACTGATGCTCAAGGGGCCGTTGGAGTGGCTGGGCGACTTTCCATCGGCCGGCTGGCACCTGACGTCTGCCCAGTTGCGCAAGTACGCGGCCAATGGCCGGCCCTTCCCCCAGGCGCGCTGGTTGGCGGCGTCCTGCCACAGTGCCGAGGAACTGGCCCTGGCCGAGCAGATGGGGGTGGACTTCGTCACCTTATCGCCCGTGCAAGCGACCCAGACCCACCCCGAGGCCCCCCCCCTGGGCTGGGATGAGGCGCAGCGCTTGATCGCAGGCTTCAACCAGCCGGTATTTTTACTGGGTGGGGTTGGGCCGGATGAGCGGGCGCGGGCCTGGGAGGTTGGTGCGCAAGGTGTTGCTGGCATTCGCGCGTTCTGGCCTGAGCGCTCCTGAAGGTAATCAGCCTGACATCGTGCATGTGGGTGTCAGGCTGTTGGCCGGTGTTGGGGGCGAGCCTTCCTATATTGGGGCGGCGGGGCTCTGGACCTTGAATAGCCGGCATACGACGTACCAGCACAGGGCGCTAAGCAGGTTGTACGGCCACAGCACTAGCCACAAGGGCAGTAGCCAGTTTTTCTTACCTTGCATTTCACCGGGCTCCCCTGTTCGCCAAGGAGCATAGTGGCGCCAGGCTTGTTTGGGCGTCAGGCAGATCGTATTCAGCGGTATCCGCCACCAGTCTGGCTCATTCGGTGGGGGGAGTTTGTCGGGGCCATGAGCCATGAACTGACAGATGTATGCCCAGACTTCGTGGGCATAGAGTGGGTTGCACTCACTGGGGTGATTGCTCGGGAACCACAATGCGTTATTGGGATTGATAGCGCCGTGCTCGGGGCGCTCCGCGATCGCTAAGGCATAATTGATACTGAATGAGCTACCTGCAAATTCTGTTTTCTGCAGGAATCCACCGACGCATTTGTTCCAGTCAAAGGTCAGCAACGTCTTGTTTCGTTTGTAAATGATGGTTTTTGTGTGGCGGTCGAAATAGAGGTGGGAAAGCCTATTTATCAAAAATATTCGGTACACCAAGAAAGGGGTTGCAAAAAGTGGGGTTATGATTATTAAGGCTGCGTCGAGTATGTTGAAGTGCGCTCGGGTCCAAATATGAGAGTCTGCCCACAGGAAGGCTTGTAATATAATCGTTAGCACCGTTGTCGAGGTGTACATTTTTCCCATGAACACGGAGTCAGGCGTCCATGGGTTTCTCAGGCAAAGAAACCGGCTGTCCATGCTCACTAATTGATCACTTATCGCAGGGTTGACAGGCGAGTTTTGTTGACGGGAGAACATCCATGTAATGTTCATTCATGCGGTCTCACAGATAACTGAGCTGTGGCTATGCTGCTCTCGCTAACGCCTTGGTTTGGGAAATAATTGACATCCAGAAAAATAGCCGATCCACGGGGGAGATCTGTTTTAAAGTGGAGAACCAATCCTCCTGAAGTAAGGTAGCAGGTAGGCTCGACAGATAGCGTCTCAATGGTGTCGGATAACCTGTTGCGATGGCTTAAACGCGCTGACCATCTACTTTGTCCAAGTATGAATCCACTAAGAAACGCAGTGATTTCTCCAACGATGCTGAAATGAGGCATGGAAGACTCCTTGTCCCGCTGTCTCCTTCATTCGAAGTTGAAGTCTTGTGCGCGGGACAAGAAGCTTAATGATGGGCTTATGGTGAATCTTCCCCTGAGCTTCCTAACGTTGCGTAGGAAGTTTCTCTAATTTCAACGAATCGCCGGTTTTTCACGTGCCTGCCACAACACCTCGGCCACCCCCTGCCGCCGCCCGATGATCCGTGCGGCCACGAAGAGCAAGTCCGACAACCGGTTGATGTAGGCCAGGCCAACCCCTTCCAGCGGCTCGATGGCATTGAGCTGCTGGCAGCGCCGCTCCGCGCTGCGTGCCTGGCTGCGGCAGACATGGGCCTGGGCCACCAGTGCCGAGCCGCTGGGCAGGATGAAGTTCTTCAACGGCCCCAGCTCCTCGTTCCAGCGGTCGATGGCCGCCTCCAGTCGTTCCACCTCGGCCTGGTCCAGGGCCTGGTAGCTCGGCATCGCCAGTTCTCCGCCGAGGTCGAACAGCCGGTGCTGGCAGGGCGCCAGGACCTCGGTCAGCTCCTCCAGCCCGTGTTCGGCCAGGCCTGCCAGCAGCAGGCCGAGCTGGCTGTTGAGGCTGTCGACCTCGCCGATCGCCTCGATCCGTGGATGGTCCTTGGGGACCCGGCGGCCGTCGCCCAGGCCGGTCTCGCCCTTGTCGCCGGTGCGTGTGTAGATTTTCGACAGGCGGTAGCCCATGTCATGCCTCCGTCTTGGCCGGCGCCGCCGGCGCGGGCTGGCTCAGGGGCAGGCGCAGGGTGAAACAGGTCCCCTGGCCAGGTGCGGAGTGCACCTCCATCTGCCCCTTGTGGTTGTTGGTGATGATGAAGTACGAGACCGACAGGCCAAGCCCGGTGCCCTGGCCGATCTCTTTGGTGGTGAAGAACGGCTCGAAGGTCCGCTTGCGCACGCCCTCGGGCATGCCGATGCCGTTGTCCTCGACCTGGATTTCCGCCCAGGGCGGGTTGAGCCGGGTGCGCAGGATGATCCGTCCCGGCTCGCAGGGCTGCGGGCGCAGGTGAATGGCCTGGGCGGCGTTCTTCAGCAGGTTCAGCAGCACCTGTTCCAGTTCGTTGGCCGTGCAGGGCACCGGCCCCAGGTTGGGGTCGAACTGGCGGACGATGTGCTGGCCCTTGAAGTCGAAGCCGATGGTCAGGTCGAAGTCGTTGCCGGCGATCTCCACCGCCTGGTCGATCAGCGCCGGCAGGTCGCAGGGCACCAACTGGCGGTTGCTGCGGCGGCTGAAGCTGAGCATGTGGGTGACGATCTTCGCCGCCCGTGCGCCGGCCTGCTGGATGCCGTCGAGCAGTTGCGGCACCTCGCGGCTTTCCAGGTAGCGGTTGACGCCGTCCAGGTCGACGCCGAGCTCCTCGGCCTGCGCTTGGTTGCGCGCCAGATCCGGTGACAGGCGCCGGCGGATGTTCTGCACATTGTGCAGGATGGCGCCCAGCGGGTTGTTGATCTCGTGAGCCATGCCGGCGGCCAGCCCGCCGACCGACAGCATCTTCTCCGACTGCACCATCATTTCTTCCAGCGACAGGCGCTGGGTGATGTCGTCGATGCGGATCACCACGCCGCGCCCGCCACCACCCATCAGGGGGTAGAAGGTCAGGGCATAGTGGCGTACATCGTCGCCCTTGGGCCAGGTGACCCGCTCGATCTTCGCCACCCGATGCTTCTCCACGCTTTCCTTGAGCTGTGGCAGGAACGGCTTGAGCGGCTCGAAGGCGATGAAGATTGGCTGGTTCAACGCTTCGTCCAGCGGAGTGCCGGAAAGCACCGTGGCTTCGTGGTTCCACTGGGTCACGTAGAGCTGTTCGTCCAGGGCGATCAAGGCCGAGGGCATCGAGTCGATGATGCTGTTGAGGTAGTTCTGGAAGCCTGTGAGTTTCTTCTCGATCTTGCTGCGCACCTGGACTTCCAGTTCCAGCTTGCGGTTGGTGTGGCGGGTTTCCTCGGCCAGGCCCTGGGCTTGGTCGTAGGCCATCTGGAACTCGTCACGGGCATTCTTGAGCTGTTGCTCGCGGGCCTCGATGCGCGAAAGCATGGTGTTGAAGGCCTCGGCCAGGCTACCGATCTCGTCGTCATTGCCACGCTGGGCGCGCAGGGCGTAGCTCTCTTCGCGGGTGACCTGGCGGCTCAGCTCCTCCAACTGATTGATCGGCTGGGTGATCAGGCGCTTGATCTGCCGGGCGATGAGCAGCCACAGCAGCACGCTGAACACCAGGATCGCCAGGCTGGCGGTCAGGGTGCCGGTGTAGAAGGCCGTCGGCAGTTCGCTGCTGGCCACCAGCAGCAGGTGCGCCGGCGGGCTGCCGGCACGGGGCAGGCGAATCAGTTGGGTATTGCGAAACTCCATCAGGCGCCAGCCGTCGATGTTGCGATAGCGCTTGGGCAGGGCCAGGGGCTCGCCGTGCTGCAACTGCGCGAGCATGCGCCCGTCGCTGGCATAGAGCGCGGCGGCGCGCAGGGGAGAGTAGCTGTCGAGCTCCTTGAGCAGCGCCGTGGCGGCCTCTGGCGAGTCGCCGGCGCGCGCCGAGAGCTGCGGGTTGGACACCAGGCGGCCGATGGTCTGCAGGGCCTGGGGCGCCATGCTTTCCTGGGTGATCCAGTAGGCGGCGCTGATGAACGCCAGGTTGGCCACCAGCAGGATAGTGACCAGCAGCACCAGCAGGGCTGCCAGCAGTTTCTGTCCGACTGGGAGGTTTTCCAGGCGTTGGCGCAGGGTCATGGGCGAGGCAATGTCCACTCGTTGAAGAGGCGGCGTCAGTCGCTGGGCAGGCCGCGGGCCTGCAGTCTATCGACCAGACTCCGGTGCAGGTGTTCCAGGTGCGGTACGGCCAGGCCGTGGCGGGTTGCCGCCCGGCAAGCGTGGCCGAGCAGGTAGTGCACCTCGGTGCGGCGGCCATGGCGCACGTCCTGGTACATGGAAGAGTAGTTGGCCGCGGTGGCCAGGATCACCCGCTGCACTTCCTCGTCCAGGTCTTCGGCGGCCTGGGGCTGGCCGCAGCGGCGCAGCAGTGCCTTCAGTTCCGTGCACAGTGTGTCGACCTCGCCGAGGTGTTCCAACAGGCCGCCATTGTGGCAGTCGTGGAGCACGGTGAGGGGATTGATCGCACAGTTGAGGGCCAGCTTGCGCCACAGGCGCGGGAGGATGTCGACCGTCCACTGGGCCGCAATGCCCGCATCCTGCAGGTCGTCGAACCACTCCGGTACGCCGGGGTTGAGCGGGTCGCCCAGCCAGTTGAAGCCGTGGCCGGCGAAGCGCACCCGCCAGTCCGCCTCGCGGAAGGCGCCCTCGGTGCTGGAGGCGAAGATGCAACGGGCGTGCGGCACCTGCTCGGCGACTTCGTCCTGGCTGCCCAGGCCGTTCTGTAGCAGCACCAGTTCGGCGCCCTCGGCCAGGCGCGGCGCCAGGCGCGCCACTGCCGGTGCGGCGTCGTAGGCCTTGCACGCCACCAGCAGGCGATGGATCGGCCCGCCGGTGGCCGCGTCGGTCTCGGCGGGGATCGCATAGTGACTGGCCTGGTCGTGCTCGACCAGGGTGAGGCCACCGGCCGCCTGGTACGCCGCCAGGCGACGCTCGTCGCGCAGGATCAGGCGGACCGCCTTGCCGGCGCGGGCCAGCCGGCAGGCCCAGAGGCTGCCGAGGCTACCGGCGCCGAGAATATGCCAGGTGCTGCTCATCTGTGTTTCGCAACCCGTTATAATGTGCCCGCATTTTAACCGTCTGACCCGGCGCGCGCCCCTACCGAGCGCGCTTTTATTTTTGGAGAACAACCATGCCTTCGTTCGACGTGGTATCGGAACTGGACAAGCACGAAGTCACCAACGCTGTGGAAAACGCGGTGAAGGAACTGGACCGTCGCTACGACCTCAAGGGCAAGGGCAGCTTCGAGTTCAAGGACAAGGAGCAGACCGTGCTGCTGACCGCCGAGGCGGACTTCCAGCTCGAGGCGATGATCGAGATCCTGCGCCTGGCCCTGGTCAAGCGCAAGATCGACGTCAAGTGCCTGGAGGTCAAGGACGCCTATGCCTCGGGCAAGGAAATGAAGCAAGAGGCCAAGTTCCGCGAAGGTATCGACAAGGACCTGGCCAAGAAGATCGTCGCCACCATCAAGGACGCCAAGCTCAAGGTCCAGGCGGCCATCCAGGGCGAGCAGGTGCGCGTCACCGGCAAGAAACGCGACGACCTGCAGGAAGCCATCGCGCTGCTGCGCACCAAGGAGTTCGACATGCCGCTGCAGTTCAACAACTTCCGCGACTGACCGGCAGGCGGCCAGGAACCCTGATGGCGCCGTGATGTCCATCGCTTCCATGGCCGCTGAAATCCTCGCGGCCTGCTTATCGTGTACTTGCCGTTCGGCATCAGGAGATGAATATGGATTTGAACGCTGAAGTCGATCAGCTGGTCCGTCAATCGCAGACCTGGGTTCCCTTGATCATGGAGTACGGCAGCCGCGTGCTGCTGGCGCTGCTGACGCTCGCCGTCGGCTGGTGGATCGTCAACAAGGTCAGTGCCCGCCTGGGCGCGCTGGTCGGCATGCGCCATGGCGACGCGGCCTTGCAGAGCTTCATCAGTTCCCTGGCCAACATCGTGCTCAAGGTGCTGCTGTTCGTCAGCGTGGCCTCGATGATCGGTATCGAGACCACCTCGTTCGTCGCTGCCATCGGTGCGGCGGGCCTGGCCATCGGCCTGGCCTTGCAGGGCAGCCTGGCGAACTTCGCCGGCGGCGTGCTGATCCTGCTGTTCCGTCCGTTCCGCCTGGGCGACTGGATCGAGGCCCAGGGCGTCAGCGGTACCGTCGACAGCATCCAGATCTTCCACACCGTGCTGCGCACCGGTGACAACAAGACGGTCATCGTGCCCAACGGCAGCTTGTCCAACGGCATCATCACCAACTACAACCGCCAGCCCACCCGCCAGGTGATATTCAATGTCGGCGTCGATTACGATGCCGACCTGCAGAAGGCCCGCGAGGTGTTGCTGGAGCTGGCCAAGGACCCGCGTGTGCTGCCTGATCCGGCGCCGGCGGCGGTGGTGTCCGAGCTGGGCGACAGCTCGATCACCGTTTCGTTGCGTATCTGGGTCAAGACCCCGGACTACTGGAGCGTGATGTTCATGCTCAACGAGCAGGCCCGCGACCGGCTCAAGACTGTGGGAATCGACATCCCGTTCCCGCAGCGGGTGATCCGCGTGGTGCAGGAGGCTGCCGTGTCGTAAGGGCCTTCGAAGGTCCGCTGAACAGCCGGGGCCGCTACGCGCCCCTTGGCAGGCAAGCCCGCTTCTACAGAGGCCGAGTCGATCACACGATGTGATGTGCACGGCCATGTGGGAGCGGGCTTGCCTGCCAAGGGCGCGCGAGCGGCCCCGATCCCATTCACCTCATTACACTTGTTCACAGCCCCGCACGGCCATTTCTGGCATACAGGCTGTTCCCCGCCGTTCCAACCTGACGTCCATCATGAAACCATTGCTGTATATCTCGCCCCTGCGGGCCCTGCTGTTCGGCCTCACTCTGGCCCTGTTCGAATTGCTGACCTACCTTGCCAGCGACGCGGTCATGCCTGCCATGCCGGTGGTGGTCGACGATCTGGCCGCCAGCCCCGAATTCATTCCCCACGCCCTGAACCTGTACCTGCTCGGTGGCGTGCTCCTGCAATGGCTTATCGGCCCACTGGCCGACCGCTACGGGCGACGTCCGCTGTTGCTGGCCGGCTGCGCCTTCTTCGGCCTGGCGTGCCTGGCCACCTACTGGGTCCATGACATCAGCCTGTTCAACCTGCTGCGCCTGCTGCAGGGCGTTGGCCTGGGCTTCGTGGTCACTGTCAGCTACCCGGCGCTGAACGAGGCGTTCAGCGAGGCCGATGCGGTCCGCATGATGGCGTTGCTGGCCAATATCGCCCTGCTGTCACCGCTGCTCGGCCCACTGGTAGGCACCTTGCTGCTGCAGTGGCTCGACTGGCGCTGGCTGTTCCTGGCTTTCGCCGCCGGCGCGGTGCTGACCTGGCTGCTGCTGTACCGGCTGATGCCGGAAACCCTGGGCGTGGAGCGCCGCGACGGCTCGCGTCTGGCATTCACGCCGATCCAACTGCTGCCCTTGCTGCTCGGTTATGGGCAATTGCTGGCCAACCGCCGTTTCGTTGCCGGCAGCGCGGCCCTGGGCCTGGTGGGCCTGCCGCTGATCGGCTGGATCGGCCTGTCGCCGGTGCTGCTGATCCACGACGAGGGGCTGAGCACGATGGAATACGCGCTGTGGCAGTTACCGGTATTCGCCGGGCTGATCCTTGGCAACCTGATCATCAACCGCATCGCCGACCGCTACCCGCTGCCCAGCCTGGTGCGTGGGGCCCTGTGGCCCTACCTGGCGGGCTTGTGCCTGATGGTGCTGGCGACTTGGTACTGGCCGACGGTGACCAGCGTGGTGGCGGGGATGTCGCTGTATGCCCTGGGCCTGGGCGTGGCCAATGCGGTGCTGTACCGCATGACCCTGTTCGCCAGTGAGCAGAGCAAGGGGCTGGTGTCGGCCATGCTGGGGATGATCACCATTGCCCTGCTGGGGCTGGGCGGTGCGGTGCTGGCGATGCTGGGGGCGGGGGCGAGCCTGCTGCACTTCGCGCTGGGGGCGGGCATTGCCGGTGCGCTGGCTCTCTGGCCGCTGTGGTTCGTGGTGGGTGGGCGCCAGGACGAAGGTGCCGTGGCGCAGTGACCTAGGAAAAAGCGGCCCTGCGTCAGGGCCGCTCGGCTGCGGAACTCTCCACCGGCTCCTGCTTGCCGGGCCCCACTTCCTGCCGCCACTGCAGGGCGATCAGGATCAACGTCGGCACGCCCAGCAGGGCCGTGATCAGGAAGAAGTCGTGGTAGCCGAACTTCTCCACCAGCACGCCGGAGTAACCACCGATCAAACGTGGCAGCAGCAGCATGATCGAGCTGAGCAGGGCGTACTGGGTGGCGGAGAACTTCAAGTTGGTCAGGCTCGACAGGTAGGCGACGAACGCCGAGGTGGCCAGGCCGGAACTGAAGTTGTCCAGGGAGATGGTCACCACTAGCATCTTCAGGTTCGGCCCCATGTCGGCCAGCATCAGGAACAGGATGTTGGTCGCCGCCGAGGCGGCGCCACCGATGAACAGGATCGGCAGGATACCGAAGCGCACGATCAGCAGGCCGCCGGCCCCGGCGCCGACCAGGGTCATGATGAGGCCGAAGATCTTGCTGACGCTGGCGATCTCGTCCTTGGTGAAGCCCATGTCGATGTAGAAGACATTGGCCATCACCCCCATCACGGTGTCCGACATGCGGTAGGTGGCGATCAGGCCGAGCAGCAACAGGGCTTGCCAGCGGTAGCGCAGGATGAAGTCGTTCACCGGTGTCAGCACCGGCGCCAGGCCACGCCGGCCCAGGGACGACAGGCACGCCCAGGTCAGCAGGACATAGAGCAGCAGGCGCAGGAAGGCGCGGTCTTCGAGCAGCAGGTCGAGCGGGGTCGCGTCGCCGGACACCACGCTGCCCCAACCGGTGTTGAACAGTTGGGTGAAGCTGGCCGGCACCGACACCAGCAGGATGATCAGCACGAACACCGACGCCAGTTGGTGAACCAGCCCGTAGCGCGCTGCCGACAGCTGGGTGCGCAGGGGCACGGGGGGCTCGCGCATCACCAGGGTGGTGAACACCGCCGGCAGCATCAGCACGCCGAACAGCACATAGGTACCGGTCCAGGCCTTGTGCAGGTAGCTGAAGCCGGTGGAGCCGAACCATTCGGCGAAGAACAGCGCGCCGGCGGTGGCGAGCAGGGCGGCGACCCGGTAGCCGGCCATGTAGCTGGCGGCCAGGGCCGCCTGGCGCTGGTCGTCGGCGATCTCCAGGCGGTAGGCGTCGACGGCGATGTCCTGGGTGGCCGAGGCGAAGGCGACCAACACCGCCAGGGCGATCAGCCACGACAGGTGCTTCTGCGGGTCGCACAGGCCCATGCCGACCAGCCCCACCACCACCAACACCTGCGACAGCAGCAGCCACGAGCGGCGTCGGCCGAGGCTGCCCAGTACCGGCAGGCGCCATTGGTCGAGCAGTGGTGACCAGACCCATTTGAAGGCATAGGCCAGGCCGATCAGGCTGGCGTAGCCGATGGTCTCGCGGGCCACGCCGGCCTCTCGTAGCCAGACGGAGAGTGTGGAGAACACCAGCATGTAGGGCAAACCGGCGGCAAAGCCAAGCAGCAGGAGCACCAGGGTCGATGGGCTGGCATAGGCAGCGAGCGCAGCGCGCCAGGTTTTACGGGGCATGGGCCAACATCTGCCTCAAGTTTGCGAAAACAAAACGCGCACTCTAACCGCTGTGCTCCATTGGACGCCAGCCATGACGCGACATATCCACACGATTATTGGCCACATTGACGCCTTCTGCGCGCAGCCTGGCCCGCTGTTCGTCGCCCGATGGCGTGCCCAGCGCCAGGCTCAGTCGACCGCCGGCCCCCAGCACCCGGTGCCAGGGCAGGCGGGTATCCGGCGGCAGTTGCCCAAGGGTACGCCCGACCCAGCGCGCCGCCCGCCCCAGGCCCGCCAGTTCGGCCAATTGGCCGTAGCTGACCACCTTGCCGGCAGGGATCTGGCCCAGCACGGAATACAGCGCCATTCGTCGGGCCTCGGCATCTTCCGGGGGGACGCGAGAGTTGCCGGACATCAGGGCTGCCCTGGCCTGGAGATGAAAACGGACAGGCGGTCGTGGCAAATGAGAGTGGAACTCAACGGCATGGTCTGGGTCTGTCCTTGCTCTGGTCGTGGGTATCTGGATAATGCCCGGCTTTTTTCGTCAAATCGAACCCGTAGTCCGCTTATGTATTCTAGAACCTTGCTTTGCCTGATCGTCGCCTCCCTCTGTGCCCCTGCGTTCGCCGATACCGTGTGGATGAAGAACGGCGACAGGCTCAGCGGCACCATCAAGGTGTTCGATGGCGGCAAGCTGCTGCTGGAAACACCCTACGGCGGCGCCATCGCCCTGGACTGGAAGCAGGTGCAGACCCTGGAGAGCGACCAGGAGTTGCTGGTCAAGCAGGACGCCTACAACGGCGAGAAGACCAAGTCGCTCAAGGCCGCCGAGCCGGGCAAGGTCACCCTGGCCAATGGCGATGTGCCCAAGACGGTGGAGCTGACGAGCATCGAGCAGATCATGAAGCCCCGGCCGCTGGTCGAGGATTTCCTGTGGAAGGGCAACGTCGACCTGGCCATGGACTATAAGCGCGCCGAGAACGACACCGACGACTACGACGTGAGTTTCAAGAGCACCGCCCGCCATGGTCGCTGGCGGCACAACGCCGAAGGCGAGTACAACCGCGAGACCAAGGACGACATCACCACCACCAACAACTGGAGTGCCGAATACGCCCTGGACCGTTTCATCACCGACAAGTGGTTCTGGCAGGGCCGGCTGGAGTACAAGCGTGACCACATCGAGGACCTGGCTCGCCAGCGCACCGTGGGTACCGGCCCTGGCTACCAGTTCTGGGACGACGAGTTGGGTGCCTTCTCCCTCGGTTCGCTGATCAACCGTACCGACTTCGAGTACCGGGACGGCGGCAAGGACAACTTCTATGCCGCCGCGGTGAAGTGGGACTACAACCGCTACCTGATCGGCAAGAGCGTCCAGCTGTTCACCAACGGCGAGTTCGGCAAGCCCCTGGGCGGTGTGGCCGACTACTCGCTGGATGCGGAGGTGGGCCTGCGCTACAAGGTCACCGAGTGGGCCTCGCTCAACCTCAAGGCGGAGAAGGATGTCATCAGCGGCACCCGCGACAGCGACCTGGACAAGACCCGCTATACCGCCGGCTTCGGGGTCACCTGGTAGCGGGCAGCCGCAAGCTCCGAGCCGCAAGCTGCAAGAAAAAGCGGGTGTAGCGCCCAATACCGGTCAGTCAGGACTTTCCATGTGGGGCTGCAACGCAGCCCAATGTCGCTCAACTGGCTGGCATCGGGTGGAGCCCCCCACTTTTGGCAACACACCGCCTTGCTTTTTCTTGCAGCTTGTAGCTTATAGCGGGTAGCTGATTTCCATTCGCCAGGAGCCCTGTAGTGAGTACCAACGCCAACCGTCCCGCCCGGGAACTGCTGCTCAAGGAGTACCGCGGTGTTCTCTCGACCCACTCCAAGTCCATGCCGGGTTACCCCTTCGGTTCGGTGGTGCCGTACTGCCTGGATGCCCAGGGCCACCCGCTGATCCTCATCAGCCGTATCGCCCAGCACACCCACAACCTGCAGAAGGATGCCAAGTGCTCGCTGCTGGTGGGCGAGCGCGACGCCGAGGACGTCCAGGCCGTGGGCCGCCTGACGGTGATGGCCGAGGCGCGCAAGCTCACTGACGCAACTGCCATCGAGGCGGCGGCCGAGCGCTACTACCGCTATTTCCCCGAGGCCAGCAACTACCACAAGGCCCACGATTTCGACTTCTGGGTGCTGGAGCCGGTGCGCCATCGCTACATCGGTGGCTTCGGCGCGATCCACTGGCTCGACCAGGTGACCCTGGCCAACCCGTTCGCCGGCAAGGCCGAAGCGAGCATGATCGAACACATGAACAGCGACCACGCCAATGCCATCGCCCACTATGTCGAGCTGACCGACCTGCCGCGCACCGCAGCGGCCGAGATGGTCGGCATCGACAGCGAGGGCATGCACCTGCGTATTGGCCAGGGGATCTACTGGCTGGCTTTCCCGACGACCTGCAATACGCCGACACAAGTTCGCGAAGCCTTGGTTTTGCTGGCTCGCGCCGAGCAATGGCCGGCTTCGACTGAAGTCGAGGGTTGAAATAGCGAGCGCACGCATCCATCTGATGGTCTTACTGGAAGGTTGTCTTCCGCCGAGGATCCCTTGATGCGTGCTTTTTTATTGCTGTTCCTGATTTTCCCGGTGCTGGAGCTGTTCGTCTTCGTCAAGGTCAGCGCCGCCATCGGTTTCTTCCCGGCGTTGCTGCTGATCATCGCCGGTTCTGCCCTGGGTGTGCTGGTGATGCGTCTGGCCGGGTTGGCCACCGCCCTGCGCGCCCGTGAGAGCTTGCAGCGTGGCGAGCTGCCCGCCGAGGACATGTTCCAGGGCCTGATGCTCGCCGTCGGCGGTGGCCTGCTGTTGCTGCCAGGCTTTATCAGCGACGTGCTGGGCCTGCTCTGCCTGCTGCCGTTCACCCGCCACCTGGCTGCGCGCAAGCTGCGCCAGCGCGCCGAAGCCCAGGCCATGCGCCAGCGGGCGTTCCAGGACGATCCGTTCCAGGCCCGGCCGGATGCCGGTCATCGTCCCAACGTGATCGAGGGCGAGTACGAGCGTCGCGACAACAAGTAGATACCCACTCGCGGCGCTCCGGTATCCCGGCAAACCCGCTCCCCCAGGTTCGGCGCTGACCTCGAGCAAGCGCTGGACCAGGGGAGCGGGTTTGCCACGAATGGGCCAGTGAAAAATCCGTTGCCGGGCGATTCGGTGAAAAATTTTCTCGGAGAAGCCTTGTAATTGATTTTGCCGACCACATGTATGGGTCACCGCAAGGTTTCTGGTGGGTTTCCACCAGACATGACACAGAGGGTTCGCCTGGTGCGGGCCCTCACCGGCTACGCCGGAAGCCTCAACCCGCCGGTGTCGACACCGGCCGATGAAAACCACACTTTGGGAGAGATCGACAATGAAGCTTCGTCCTCTGCATGACCGCGTCGTCATCCGTCGCAGCGAAGAAGAATCGAAAACCGCTGGCGGTATCGTCCTGCCGGGTTCGGCCGCTGAAAAACCGAACCGCGGCGAAATCGTCGCCGTCGGCACCGGTCGCATCCTGGACAATGGCGAAGTGCGCGCACTGGCCGTGAAAGTGGGCGACCAGGTGGTTTTCGGCCCTTACTCGGGCAGCAACACCGTGAAGGTCGATGGCGAAGACCTGCTGGTGATGAGCGAGAACGAAATCCTCGCCGTCATCGAAGGCTGATCAACCCCGGTTTCCGTTATTCCAGAAGAATTCAAGGATTAAACGATCATGGCTGCTAAAGACGTAAAATTCGGCGATTCCGCCCGCAAGAAAATGCTCGTTGGTGTCAACGTCCTGGCTGACGCGGTAAAAGCGACCCTGGGCCCGAAAGGCCGCAACGTGGTCCTGGCCAAGAGCTTCGGCGCGCCGACCATCACCAAGGACGGCGTTTCCGTCGCCAAGGAAATCGAGCTGAAGGACGCCTTCGAGAACATGGGCGCCCAACTGGTCAAGGAAGTCGCTTCCAAGGCCAACGATGCTGCCGGTGACGGCACCACCACCGCTACCGTCCTGGCCCAGGCCATCGTCAACGAAGGCCTGAAGGCCGTTGCCGCCGGCATGAACCCGATGGACCTCAAGCGCGGTATCGACAAGGCCACCGCCGCCATCGTCGCCGAGCTGAAGAACCTGTCCAAGCCGTGCGCCGACTCCAAGGCCATCGCCCAGGTAGGCACCATCTCCGCCAACTCCGACACCTCCATCGGTGAAATCATCGCCGAAGCCATGGAAAAAGTCGGCAAGGAAGGCGTCATCACCGTCGAGGAAGGTTCGGGCCTGGAGAACGAACTGTCCGTTGTCGAAGGCATGCAGTTCGACCGTGGCTACCTGTCGCCATACTTCGTCAACAAGCCGGACACCATGGTTGCCGAGCTCGAAAGCCCGCTGCTGCTGCTGGTCGACAAGAAGATCTCCAACATCCGCGAACTGCTGCCGGTGCTGGAAGCTGTCGCCAAGGCCGGCCGTCCGCTGCTGATCGTCGCCGAGGACGTCGAGGGCGAAGCCCTGGCCACCCTGGTGGTCAACAACATGCGCGGCATCGTCAAGGTCGCGGCCGTCAAGGCACCTGGCTTCGGCGACCGCCGCAAGGCCATGCTGCAGGACATCGCCACCCTGACCGGCGGCCAGGTCATCTCCGAGGAAATCGGCCTGACCCTGGAGTCCACCACCCTGGAGCACCTGGGTAACGCCAAGCGCGTCATCCTGTCCAAGGAAAACACCACCATCATCGACGGCGCTGGCGCCGACGCCGACATCGAGGCTCGCGTCAAGCAGATCCGTGCCCAGATCGAGGAAACCACCTCCGACTACGACCGTGAGAAGCTGCAAGAGCGCCTGGCCAAGCTGGCTGGCGGTGTTGCCGTGATCAAGGTCGGTGCCGGCACCGAAGTCGAGATGAAAGAGAAGAAGGCTCGCGTCGAAGACGCCCTGCACGCCACCCGTGCAGCCGTCGAAGAAGGCGTCGTGCCTGGCGGCGGTGTCGCCCTGGTGCGTGCCCTGCAAGCTGTCGCTGACCTCAAGGGTGACAACGAAGACCAGAACGTCGGTATCGCCCTGCTGCGTCGCTCGGTCGAAGCCCCGCTGCGCCAGATCACTGCCAACGCTGGCGACGAGCCGAGCGTGGTGGCCGACAAGGTCAAGCAGGGTTCGGGCAACTACGGCTACAACGCTGCTACCGGCGAGTACGGCGACATGATCGAGATGGGTATCCTGGACCCAGCCAAGGTCACCCGTTCGGCGCTGCAGGCCGCAGCTTCGATCGGTGGTCTGATGATCACCACCGAAGCCATGGTCGCCGACCTGCCGGAAGACAAGCCGGCTGCAGGCATGCCTGACATGGGCGGCATGGGTGGCATGGGCGGCATGATGTAAGCCAGCCTCACCCGCTGCACATGAAGAAGCCCCGCCTCGTGCGGGGCTTTTTCATTGTGGCTGCCTGGGGATATTCCGCTGTTCGGCCTTGGGGCTGCTGTGCAGCCCATCGCCGGCAAGCCGGCTCCCACATTAGGGTGGCGCCAGGCCCGAGGACAGTGGTGAAGCCTGGGAGCCGGCTTGACGGCGATAGGGCCGGTACAGACACCACAAGACCGTTGCTCCCACATGCCCCTGCGAACCCCATCATAGTGATCGACTCGAACCCTGTGGGAGCGGGCTTGCCCGCGAATGGGCCGCGCAGCGGCCCCAAGGCTGGCGCCTCGGCCACGATGGCCGTAAGCTGCGCCTGCCGCGCCCCGCGAAAGCGCCGCACAGGAGACCCCGATGCGCATTCTACTGGTTGAAGACAACCGCGATATCCTCGCCAACCTGGCCGACTACCTGGGCATGAAGGGTTATACCGTCGACTGTGCCCAGGACGGTCTGTCCGGGCTGCACCTGGCCGCCACCGAACACTACGACCTGATCGTCCTCGACATCATGCTGCCCGGCATCGATGGCTACACCCTGTGCAAGCGCCTGCGCGAGGACGCCCGCCGCGACACCCCGGTGATCATGCTCACCGCCCGCGACCAACTGGACGACCGCCTGCAAGGCTTTCGCTCCGGCGCCGACGACTACCTGCTCAAACCCTTCGCCCTGTCGGAGCTGGCGGCGCGCATCGAGGCGGTGCTGCGCCGTTCCCAAGGGGGCGGCCGGCGGACCCTGCAGGTCGCCGACCTCAGCTACGACCTCGACACCCTGGAGGTCACCCGCCAGGGGCGCCTGCTCAAGCTCAACCCGGTCGGCCTCAAGCTGCTCGCCGTCCTGATGCAGAAGAGCCCGCACGTGCTGCGCCGCGAAGTGCTGGAAGAGGCCCTGTGGGGCGATGACTGCCCCGACAGCGACAGCCTGCGCAGCCATGTGCACCAGTTGCGCCAGGTGATCGACAAGCCGTTCGACAAGCCCCTGCTACACACCGTACATGGCGTCGGCTACCGCCTCGCCGAGGGTCGCGATGGAGTTTAAGCAGAGCCTCGCCCAGCGCATCATCATCGCCTTCGCGCTGATGAGCGCCCTGGTCGCCGGGGCCTTCGCCTTCGGTATCGTCGCCACTGTCCACCTGGTCGAGGAGCGGCTGATCTCCGCGGTGCTCGGCGGGGACCTGCAGCGCCTGCTGCGCATGGACAGCATCAGCGACTGGAGTCACCGGCCGCGCCCCGACCAGTTGTTCTACTTCAGCGGCGGTCGCGACGACTTCGAACTGCCCAAGGACCTGCGCCACCTGGAACCAGGCTTTCACGAAGTGTTTCGCGACCAGCTGTCGTACCACGCCATGGTCGAGGTGGTCGATGGCCGCCACTACGTGCTGCTGCAGGACCAGAGCGATTTCGAGGAGCGCGAGCGGGTGTTGTTCGCGGTCGTGGTGGTGGGCTTCGTGCTCAGCCTGGCGCTGGCGGTGATCCTCGGCTGGCTGCTGGCCCGGCGGGTGATGGCGCCGGTGATCCGCCTGGCTCGCCAGGTCCGTCACCGTGACCAGTTGCTCGGCCTGGCGCCACCCTTGGCGCCGGACTACGCGGCGGACGAGGTCGGCCAGTTGGCGGCGGCCTTCGACGATACCCTGGGCCGGCTGCGCGACGCCTTGACCCGTGAGCGGTTGTTCACCAGCGATGTCAGCCATGAGCTGCGCACCCCGCTGATGGTGCTGGCCACCTCCTGCGAGCTGTTGATGGAGAACCCGGCCCTGGACAGCCGCTCCCGCAACCAGGTAGAGCGCATCGCGCGGGCGACCGAAGAAATGCGCGAGCTGGTCAAGACCTTCCTGATGCTGGCCCGGGCCCAGCGTGACGAGGGGGCCATCGCCTCGCGGGCGACCTTGTGCGAGGTCGCCGACGACCTGATCGGGGTCTGGCGCGACACCATCGAGCAGAAGGGCCTGACCCTCTACTACGATGGCCGCGTCAGTGCCAGCCCGGTGCTGTACAACGCCACGTTCCTGCAGTCGGTGATGGGCAACCTGTTGCGCAATGCCGCCCACTACACCGACAGCGGCTACATCCGCCTGAGCCTGGAGCCCAACGGTTTCAGTGTCGAGGACAGCGGTGTGGGGATCCCCGAGGAGCAGCGCGAGGCAATGTTCCGCCCCTTCGTGCGCGGCGACGAGCGCCGGGGCGAGGGGCTGGGGCTGGGGCTTTCGCTGGTGCAGCGGATCTGCGACGACCAGGGCTGGCGGGTCACCCTGACGGCCACATTGCCCCATGGTTGTCGCTTCCAGGTGGACCTGAGCCAGGGCAGCGCACCGGCCCCAGACACCGAGACGCGCGACCAGTCACCTGCTTCCCGGTAACTTTCTGAAAAATCCTACGGTGCATCTGACAGATTTTTCACACTTGCATGACCTGATTCCAACGTGCAGCTGCCTAAAGTCGGCGCACTGGAATCAGGAGATGTTCAATGCGAGGCCCCATCAAACTTGAATTTTCCGAGAAGTACGACGAGCAGCATGCCCGCGAATACTTTCTCAAGCACCAGGATGGCTTGGCGCGTCGCCTCTCTCACCACCGTGACGAACAGCTGGCCAGGCGTGCCCTGGCGCTGGCCGGCGAACCGGGCCTGGTCCTGGACCTGCCGTGCGGTGCCGGCCGTTTCTGGCCATTGCTGGCAGAAAAGCCCAACCGAGTGATCATCGGTGCCGACAATTCCGAGGCGATGATCGAGACAGCCTGTGCCTCGCAATCGCCAGAGGTGGTGGCACGGGTACGGCCTTTGCAAACGTCTGCCTTTGCCATCGACCTGCCCGACAACGCGGTAGACAGCATTTTCTGCATGCGGCTGTTCCACCACATTGGCGAGGCGGCCCATCGCAAGACAATTCTTTCGGAGTTTCAGAGGGTTAGCCGCGACAGCGTGATCCTGTCGCTGTGGGTGGATGGCAATTTCAAGGCATGGCGGCGCAGGAAACTCGAGCAGCGACGCAAGAGCAGGGCAGAGCAGGGCAGCTACCAGAACCGTTTCGTGTTACCGGTGGACACGGTCGAAGAAGAATTCGTGACAGCCGGGTTCAGAATTCAGGAACGTCTGGACTTCTTGCCGTTCTATGCCATGTGGCGAGTGTATGTGTTGCGCAAAGGGTAGGTTTGCATGGCTGTAGCCGAAAATAGAATGTCGCGGTTCGAGTATTACTGGCAGCAGCAGGGCGAGTGGGTCGAGGAGCCCAACCAGCGCCGCGGCGGCGAGAGTGGCGTGCAGCGCCTGAACGACGAACGCGGGCAAGTGCTGTATGCCAAGCGCCAGGTCGGGCATATCTACCGGAGCCTGCTGCATCCGTTCGGCCGGCCGACGGTGCTGCGCGAGCTGGATGCCCTGCACAGTTTCGAGCGGCTCGGTGTGCGTGTGCCGCGCATCGTCTTCGCCGGTGCCAGGCGGGATGACGATCGCCAATGGCGTGCCCTGCTGGTGAGCGAGGCCCTCGATGGCTTCGTCGAACTGGATACCTGGCATGCCGAAGGGGCCCGGGAGCGTTATCCCCAGGCCGTGCACGAACGTATGCTCAAGGACCTGGCCGACAACCTGGCGCGCATGCACCTGGGGCATTGGCAGCATGGTTGCCTGTATGGCAAGCATGTCTTCGTCAAGGTCAGCGGCGAAGGCGAGCGCGCCCGAGCCGAAGTGGCCCTGCTGGACCTGGAGAAGTGCCGGCGGCGTATCCGCTGCCAGCGCGCGGCCTACAACGACCTGCGTCAGTTGCGGCGCCATTCGTCACTCAATGAAGCGGAATGGCAGACACTGCTCTACTTTTACCAGATGGCGTTTGGCAGCGCTGTCAAAGGGTTAGAGCAATGAAACTAGAAATCGCTCGAGCTTTGTTCCTGTTGGCTGCCCTGGCGGTGACCACGGCGGCGGTGGCGGCCTGGGAAGAACCGCGGCCGGCAGTGTTCAGCAAGGCAGAGATGGGCGGGCAGTGTCCCTTGCCTCGGGTAGTGGTCAAGCAGCAGGTCCAGGCCCAGCCGGACCACGACCTGTTGTTGTTCCTGTTCGGCCTGCGCCAGGGCCTGCGGCCGCTTGGTTGAGCGAGCGCTCATCTACCTCAGCGGGTAGATGAGCCCCCTCAGCGGGCCTGCACCTCGCGTTTCTCTCCCGCCGCCACCGTCCGGTGCGCCAGCAACGTATAGATGCAGGGCAACACGAACAAGGTGAACAGCGTGCCGATGGACATCCCGGTCGCGATCACCATCCCGATGTCGAACCGGCTGACCGCCCCGGCGCCGCTGGCCAGGATCAACGGCACCATGCCGAACACCATGGCCGCAGTGGTCATCAGCACTGGCCGCAGACGAATGGCCGCTGCCGCCTCGATCGCTTCGCGAACGCCCAGCCCTTTCTCCTCGCGCAACTGGTTGGCGAACTCGACGATCAGGATCCCGTGCTTGCTGATCAGCCCGATCAGGGTCACCAGGCCCACCTGGGTATAGATGTTCATGCTGGAAACCCCGAGGAACAGGGGCAGCAGCGCGCCACAGATCGACAGTGGCACCGTCACCAGGATCACCAGCGGATCGCGGAAACTCTCGAACTGCGCCGCCAGCACCAGGAAGATGATCGCCAGCGCCAGGCCGAAGGTGACCCACAGCGCGCTACCTTCCTGGACGAACTGTCGCGCCGCCCCGGCATAGTCGAAGGAGAACCCCTCCGGCGCTTCCTCCCGGGCGATCGCCTGCACGGTCTGGATCGCTTCGCCCATGCTGACCATGGGCACGCCCTGGATGATCGCCGAATTCAGTTGTTGGAACTGGTTGAGCTGACGCGGACGGGCGCGATCGCTCAGGGTGATCAGGGTCGACAGCGGCAGCAATTGGCCCTGGTCGTTCTTCACGTAGTAGTTGTTCAGCCAGCCGGGATTGTCACGAAACGGCCGTTCGACCTGGGAGATCACCTTGTAGCTGCGGCCTTCGAGGGTGAAGCGATTGATCTCCGCCTCGCCCAGCAGGGTCGCCAGGGTCCCGCCCAGGATATCCATTGAAACGCCCATTTGCGCGGCCTTGGCCCGGTCGATGTCGACCACCACCTCGGGTTTGTCGAAGGCCAGGTCGATGTCGAGGAAGGCGAACTTGCCCGAGGCCTGGGCACGGTCCTTGACGCGCTGGGCCACCTCCAGCAGCGCCGCATAGTCGCCGGCGGTGTTGATCACGAACTGGAATGGCAGGCCCTCGCCGGTGCCGGGCAGCGAGGGCAGGTTGAAGCCGAAGATCTGCAGGCCGCCGATCTCCTCCAGCTCGGCCTGCACCAAGGGCAACAGCTCCATCTGGGTACGCTCGCGCTCGTTCCAGGGTTTGAGCAGGAACCCGCCGATACCGGTCTGTACGCCGTTGAAGCCGTTGATCTGGAACGATGAGTAGTACTCGGGGAAGCGCTTGAACAGCGGTGTGAACTCATCGGTGTAGGCGTTGAGGTAGTCGAGGTTGGTCGGCTGCGGCGAGTTGCTCATCATGAAGATCACCCCCTGGTCCTCGTCCGGCGCCAGTTCGTTGTGGGTGAACATCAGCAGCACCGGGATCAGGCACAGCACGATCACGGCGAACACCAGCACCACCGGACGACTCTCCAGGGTGCTGTGCAGCAGGCGCTGGTAGCGGTCCTTGAGGCGGTCGAAGATCAGGTCCAGACGATGGGCCAGGCCGCTGGGGTTCTGTTCGTGGCGCAGCAGCAGGGCGCACATCATCGGCGACAGGGTCAGGGCGACGATGCCGGAAATGATCACCGCGCCGGCCAGGGTCAACGCGAACTCCTTGAACAAGGCCCCGGTCAGGCCCTCGAGAAAGCCGATGGGGGCATACACCGCAGCCAGGGTGATGGTCATCGACACCACCGGCATGGCGATCTCCCGCGCGCCCTCCAGGGCAGCTTCGAAGGGCGTCTTGCCTTCCTCGATATGGCGGTGGATGTTCTCCACCACGACGATGGCGTCATCCACCACCAGGCCGATGGCCAGCACCATCGCCAGCAAGGTCAGCAGGTTCAGCGAATAGCCCATCACCTGCATGAAGAACAGCACGCCGATCATCGACAGGGGGATGGTCACCACCGGGATCAGCACCGAGCGCAGGGCGCCGAGGAACAGGAACACCACGACGATGACGATCAGCACCGCCTCGCCGAGGGTCTTGATCACCTCGTCGATGGAGGCCTGGATGAACAGGGTGGCGTCGTAGGCGATGGACACCTTGAGGTTAGACGGCAACTGGCTTTCCAGGTCGGGCATGATCCGCCGCACTTCCTTGATCACCTCCAGCGGGTTGGCCGCTGGGGTGGCCTTGATGCCGATGTACACCGAGGGGATGCCATCGAACGAGCTGACCGTGTCGTAGTTCTCCGCGCCCATCTCGACCCGTGCCACATCGCCCAGCAGCACGCGGCTGTCGCCTTCGGTCTTGAGGGGCAGGGCGGCGAAGGCCTCGGCGGATTTCAGTTCGGTGGCGGCGTTGATGCTGGTGACCACGTACTCGCCCTTGACCTCGCCGGCGGCGGAGAGAAAGTTGTAGCGCCGTACCGCGTCGGTCACGTCGGTGGCCGAGAGGCCGAAGCCGGCCAGCCGCACCGGGTCGAGCCAGATACGCATGGCGAACACCTGGTTGCCGAGGATTTCCGCCTCGGCCATGCCCGGCAGGGTGGCGAGCTTGGGCTGGATCACCCGCGACAGGTAGTCGGTGATCTGCGGGTTGTTCATCTGCTGGCTGTAGAAGCTGATGTACATCAGCGCCGAGGCGTCGGCCGCCTCCTTGCTCAGCACCGGGTCCTCGGCGTCCTGGGGCAGTTCGTTGCGTACCTCGTTGGCCTTGGCCAGCAGTTGGGTGAACAGGCGGTCGCTGTCGGCGCCGATGCGCGCGTAGACGGAGATCACCGAGAAGTTCTGCCGGCTCACCGAGGTCATGTAGTCGATGCCGTCGGCGCTGGCCAGGCTTTGTTGCAGCGGCTGGGTGATGTAGCCCTGGATGGTTTCGGCGTTGGCCCCGGGGTAGGCGGTGGTCACCGTGATCAGGGCATTTTCCATCTGCGGGTACTGGCGGATCTGCAGCTTGCTCCAGGCCTGGAAACCGAGCAGCAGGATCAGCAGGCTGACCACGCTGGCCAGGACCGGGCGGCGGATGAACGGGTCGGTGAACGCCATGCCTGCCTCCTGTTCAGTCGGCGCCGGGGGCGCCCTGGTCGTCCTGCTCGAGAGGTTTGTCCGCGCTGATGCGGATGGCCGTGCCCGGGGTCAGCTTCAGTTGCCCGCCGGTGACCACCTGCTCGCCGGCCTCGAGGCCTTCGCTGATCACCACCAGCCCATCGCGGCGCTCGCCGGTGCGTACCGTACGCTGTTCGGCGATCAGCGTCGGCTGGCCATCGTCCTGCTGCGCCTGCCGGTCCTCGCTCTGCTTCCTGGTGACCACATAGACCGAGTTGCCATAGAGGGTGTAGGTGATGGCGCTTTCCGGCACCACCACCTGGGGACGCGGGTCGGGCAACAGCACCTGCAGGTTGGCGAACATGCCTGGCAGCAGCTTGCCGTCGGGGTTGGCCAGGGTGGCGCGGACCAGCAGGTTACGGGTGCTTTCCTCGACCTTGGGGTTGATGGCGCCGAGGCGGGCGGGGAAGGTCTGGCCCGGGTAGGCCGGCACCTGGACCTGCAACGACTGGCCAAGGCTCAGGTGCGGCAAGGCCTGTTCGGGCACGTTGAAGTCGACATAGAGGCTGGAGAGGTCCTGCAGGGTGGCGATCACCGTGCCGCTTGCCAGGTAGTCGCCGATATCTACCTGGCGGATGCCGATGGTGCCGCTGAACGGCGCGTGGATGCGCTTTTTCGCCAGCGATGCCTTGAGCTGCTCGACCACGGCCTGGTTGCGTCGGTACTGGGCGGCCAGGCGGTCGAACTCGCCACGGGAGATGGCCGCATCGCCCACCAGTTGGCTGCCGCGGCCGAAATCCACCTTGGCCAGGCCCAGGTCGGCCTGGGCAGTGCGCAGCAGCGCGGCTTCCTCGTCGCTGTCCAGTTGCAGCAGCAACTGGCCGGCCTTGACCTGCTGGCCGGAGTCGAAGTGCAGCGACTTGACCGTGCCCGCTACCTCCAGGCTCAGCTCCACGCCCTGGAACGCCTTGAGGCTGCCGACCGCGGGCAGGCGCTCCTGCCACAGGCGTCGCTCGGCCATCGCGGCAGGCACGCTGACCGGTGGTTTCGGGGCAGAGAACACCTGGATCTGCTGGTAGATCGAGAAGGCCTTGATGCCCCCCAGGGCCAGTACGATCAGCAGGACCACGGCCAACATGATCAGCATGCGGCGGCGCAGCATAAGTCCGGTTCCTTGGATGCGTAGTTGTTGTTCGTCTGGCACGACAACGGGCGATCCTGCCCACGTGCGAATGGGGGAAGTATTGCCTGTTTTGGCGGGAGAGGGAAAGGACAAGACACCGATGCCGTGCTGGCGCGGTCCAGTCGGACAGTCGAGCGGTGGTGTATGTCCTGGACCGCCTTGCGCGGCATCGTGGCGCCGAACTGCCGCGAACAGGGCCGCTCAGGCGCCGAAAATACTCAGGTCAGATGCAGGTGGTTGTCCCAGAACCCGGAGGGCAGGTCCATCGGCTGCCCGACCAGCTCTCGCTTGCGGCAATCATAGAAGCGGCAACGCCCCTGCCCGGAGGTGACCACGAAACCATCCTTCACCGCCCCCACGCCGGCACAGTCGGGCATCGGTGCATCGAGCTTCACCGCGCCGCTGTCCAGGTCCCAGATGAACAGGCGGTTGGCCCGTGGCGCGGTCAGCGCCACCAGGCGCAAGTCGCTGTGCAGGGCGACGCTGGCGGTGTACTGGGCCATCGACTGCAACTGCCGCTCGGGCACCGGGAAGGCCTTGAACGGCTCGCCAGGGCGCTTGATCGCCAGCAGCTCGGCGGTTTCCTCGGCATCGCCCATGAACTGCTGGCAGGCGACGATGGTGCCGTCGCTGCCGACTGCCAGGTGACGCACGCTGTTCATCTGCTGGGCGAGAGTCTCCTTGCTCAACAGGGTGCCGTCGCGCTGCATCAGCACCAGGCTCGGCTCCATGGCGTCGAGGTTCATCTCCACGCGGCTCTCGGCCTCGGTGCGGATGCCGCCGTTGGCCACCACCAGGGTTTCGCCGTCGGGTAGCCAGCACAGTTCATGCGGGCCGATGCCATGGGTCGGGATCTCGCCGCTGTGCACCAGGCGTTCGCCCTCGAAGCGGTAGATGCCGAGCACGCCACGCCCCGGGTCGCGGGTGTCGTTCTCGGTGGCGTACAGCCATTGGCCGCTCTTGTGGATCACCGCATGGCCATAGAAGTGCCGGTCCGGTTGCGAGGCGACGGTCTGCAGCAGGCGCCCGTCGCGCAGGTCGACCAAGTAGCTTTCGGTGCCGGGGCGGCGGGCGACGAACAGGGCGATCGGCAACTCGGGATGGTCGATGATGGCATGGCAACGCTGGGCCACCTGGGTGGCGAACACCTGGGTACCGTCCAGACGGTAGCCGACCGCATAGTGCCTGCCGTCGCCATCGTCGCGCGCCGAGAGCAGCAGGGGTTCGCTGCCTTTGTTGCGAAACAGGCTCCAACCGCCCAGGGTCAGGGCGCTGAGCAACACGCTACCGAGTTTGAGGGCCTGGCGTCGCAGCATGATCAGTCACCGTCGTTGGCATTGAAGCCCAGCTGGATGTTCAACGCCTTGGCCAGCTCGCCCTCGTGCAGGCGGTGGACGACGTTGAGGCTGTCGTAGATCTGGTTGAGGGTCTGCTTGCCGGCGTCGTCGGCGAGCAGCTCGCCCAGGGTCTTCTGGTTGTCGGCCAGCAGTTTGACAGAGGTGGCGTAGGCGTCGTCGATCTTTTCCGCCAGGGCGGCCTGGTCCTTGCCCAGCAGGCCACGCAGGCCCTGGTTGTCGACCCCGGCCCAGAGCGCCTGGGCTGCCTTGAGGCTGGCCTCCAGGCTCTTGAGCGAGGAGTGGCTGCGCCAGGCCTCGGCCTGCAGCGGCTGGGCGATGCCCTTGCTCTGCCGGCCCATGGGGGCGCCGAGCTTCTTCTTCAGGGTATCCAGGGCGGTGACCTGGGCCCGCAGCAGGTCGGCGATCGCCTCGTGGGAGTCGGCGTAGCGCTGGTTGGGGAACTTGGTCATCTGCGACAGCATGCCGTCGGTGCTGTTCCAGCCCTTGAGGATTTCTTCGGCCAGGGCCTTCTGGTGCTCGCCGATGGCCACCAGCAGCGGGCAGTAGCGGGCCTTCTGCTCGGGGGTGGCAACGTCCGGCTTGCTGTCGAACAGGATGTACTCGTAGGCCGAGAGGCCGCGTACCACCACGCTGGCTTTGCTCAGGGCCTGGGCATCGATCGGCTTGTCGCCATTGACCAGTTGCTCGACCTGGCGGCCGACCAGGTTCTTCTTGTCTGGCCAGAACTGCACCTGCCAGGCGCGATTGCCCTCGGCCAGCGGGCCGACCAGCAGCGGCTGCAGCTCGGCCCAGGCCTTCTGGGCATTGAGGAAGTCGGCGCGGGCGGTCTCCAGGGAGGCCTTGCCTTCGCAGTAGGCCAGGGCACTGGCGGCAAGCGCGCGGTCGGCTTCGACCCAGCGGCTGTAGGTCGGCAGGATCACCTGCTTGGCGATGGCGGCGGAGGTCACCGCCTGCGGGTCTTGTGGCGAGCAGGCGCCCAGGGCGAGTGCGGCGAGGCTGGTGAACAACAGTTTGGGTCGGAACATGCCCGGCTCCTTGCGCTTAAAGTGAATTCAGGAACGCCAGCAGCGCTGCGCGTTGCTCGGCATCGAAGGTCAGAACATGGTTGCGCGCCGCTTCGGCTTCGCCGCCGTGCCAGAGCACGGCCTCGAGCAGGTTGCGGGCGCGGCCGTCATGGAGGAATTGGGTGTGGCCGCTGACCGCTTCGGTCAGGCCGATGCCCCACAGGGGCGGGGTGCGCCAGTCCTGGCCACCGGCAGCGAATTCGCTGCGGTTGTCGGCCAGGCCCGGGCCCATGTCGTGCAGCAGCAGGTCGCTGTAGGGGCGGATCACCTGGTTGGCCAGCTCCGCTTCGCTGGCATCGGCGGCGGTGGTGAACTGCGGGGTATGGCAGCCCTGGCAGCCGGCCTGGAAGAACAGGGTCTTGCCAGCCAGCACTTGGGGGGCATCGACGTCGCGGCGCGCTGGCACGCCGAGGTTGCGGGTGTAGAAGGTGACCAGGCGCAGGATGTTGTCGCTGACCTCCTTCTCGCCATCGGCGCCATCGCCGTTGGGTGCGGCCAGGCAGTCGGCCTGGGTCGGGGTGCAGTCGTCGACGGGTTGCAGGTGGGTGGTCAGGCCCATGTCGCCGGCGAAGGCGTGGACGTTCTGCTGGTTGACGTTGGGCTGGCCGGCCTTCCAGCCGAAGCGGCCGAGCACGGTCTTGCCCGTGGCCTGGTCCCAGACCTGGTTGGGCCGGCCACGGATGCCGTCGCCGTTGCCGTCGTCCGGGTCGGCGTTGGCCAGGATCGCCGCCTCGGGGATGGCCTCGAGCAGGCCAAGGCCGATCATCGGCGGCGCCACCCGGGCGGAGAAGTGGGTATCGGGGTGCATCGGCCCGTAGCCGAGCTGGGTGATCTGCAGGCGCGGGCGGCGCAGCTCGACCTGGTGGCCGTCCTCGAAGGTCACGGTTTCAGGCGTGTATTCCACCCGCACCTTGCCCTCCGGGGCCACGCCGGGGACGGCCATGTCCTGCAGCTGGGTGCCGTAGACCGGCTCCGGGACCACGCCCAGACGCTCGATTTCCTTGGCGTACTGCGGCTGATCGGGGATCGACAGGCGAACCAGCATCGACACCGCGTTGCGGGCATCGGGTTCGGGGGGATGGCCGCGGCCGTCGCGTACGTGGCAGTTCTGGCAGGCGTTGGTATTGAACAGCGGGCCGAGGCCGTCGCGGGCGGTGGTGGTGGAAGGGGCGATCACCCACGGGTTGCGGAAGAAGCTGTTGCCGACGCTGAAGTCCAGGCGCCGCTCCGGCGAGAGGTTGGCCGAGGGCAAGGAGAAGGCGTTGCGGTCGCTGCGCTGCACCGTTGCCTTGCCGCCGGAAAGGGCCTCGCCGGGTTCGGCCTGGGTGAAGCGCGGGGCGTCGTCACAGGCAGCCAGGGTGGTGGCCAGCAGCAAGGGAAGGAGTCGGAACAGCGACGAGGACATCGAGGATCCTGGGTGAGCGAAAAACCGGCGTGCAAGCTTAGCAGGCCGAGGGGGTTTGAATAAGAGCAATTTGCGTTTGCTGGATGAAATCCTTGTCAGTTGGCGGGGGGGGCGGGGGCTTGCTCCAATGCCATTGGCCGCCATCGGGGCGCGAAGCGGCCCCAGCATTTACCTAGCCCATGAGGTTCGGATAATGAAAAAGGCGGCCCGAGGGCCGCCTCTGTCGAACCACTGCACCAGGATCAGAACTCGTGATCGGCGGTGTCCGGGTTCAGGTTGGCGATGCCCAGCTTGCCAGCGGCCTGTTCGATCGCGCCGGTCTGCTTGACCAGCGAGGCGATGGCGTCGCGGACGATCTGGTTGCCGGCGGTGTTGTCGGCAGCGATCAGCTGGTCGTAGTGCTCACCCTTGAGCGCGTGGTCGACGATCACCTGGATCTTCGCCTCGGTGGCCTCCAGGTCAGCCTTGAGGGTCGCGTCGGTGGCTGGGTCGATCTTGGCCACCAGCTCCGACAGGCTCGGACCGGTCATCTTGGTGCCGTCGACGCGGGTGTACTCGCCCAGGTAGACATTGCGGATGCCCTTGGCGTCGTAGAAGTGCGAGTAGTGGGTGTTGTCGCTGAAGCAGTCGTGCTCGTCTTCTGGCGAGTTGGCCTCCAGGGAAACCTTCATGCGCTCGCCGGCCAGCTCGCCCAGCGACAGGCTGCCCATGCCGAACAGCATCTTGCGCAGGCCATCGGCCACCGGTTCGGCCTCCAGCTTGGCGCGGTAGTTGTCGGCGACGTTCGGCGCCCAGTTGCCGACCATTTCTTCCAGGTCCTTGACCAGCAGATCGGTGACGGCCTTCAGGTAGGCGCGGCGACGCTCGTTGTGGCCTCCGGTGGCACCCTTGCCTTCCAGGTAGTCGGAAGCCGGACGGTTGCCTGCGCCTGGGCCGGTGCCGTTGAGGTCCTGGCCCCACAGCAGGAACTCGATGGCGTGGTAACCGGTGGCGACGTTGGCCTCGGAGCCGCCCAGCTCGTTCAGGCTGGCCAGTTTCTCGGGGGTGATGTCCTTGACGTCGATCTTGTCTTCGCCCACCTGGATCTCGGTGTTGGCGATGATGTTGGCGCTGGCCGCCGGGTTGCCCAGGGCGTGCTCGTAGCTCTTGTCGACGTAGTCGATCAGGCCTTCGTCCAGCGGCCAGGCGTTCACCTGGCCTTCCCAGTCGTCGATGATGGTGTTGCCGAAGCGGAAGACTTCGCTCTGCAGGTAAGGAACGCGAGAGGCGGCCCAGGCTTGCTTGGCGGCTTCCAGGGTTTCATCGTTAGGGGTGGCGAGGAACGCGTCGATGGCGGTCTGCAGGGTCTTGGCGGTGCTCAGCGAATCGCTGTAGACGGCATGGACGATCTCGGCGTAATGCTTGACCACGGCCTTGCCGGCCGTTTCGTCGACAGCCCCCGGCGCCGCGGCGTTGGTGCTGGCGGCAGCAGGTGCCTGGGCTTGCGGAGCGGCAGCCTTTTCATCCTTGCCTTCGCCGCAACCGGCGAGGGCGATGGCGATGGCCAGCAGACTGGCGGAGGCCAGAGGCATTCGAATCATTGTTGGTTTCCTGCGTCGTGTGGTTGGACTGTGTGCCGGGGCACGCGAAACCGCCACATAATGCGAAAGATTTGCATTTTGTGTAAAGGGGCGGTTGCGCATTTCATCAAGATTGGTCGTTTTCGCGAGCCCCCCTGGCGACGAGGTTAGAGCGCGCTCACCTGGTTGCGGTGCGCCTGCTTGAGGTAGAGGGTCAGCTCGCGGGCAGACAAGGGCTTGCTGTAGTGATAGCCCTGACCCTCATGGCAGCCCTGGGCGATGATGTAGCTCTCCTGCTCGGCGCTCTCCACGCCCTCGGCGATCACCTGCATGCCCAGACTCTTGCCCAACTGGATGATGGCCCGGACGATGGTGGCGTCGTCGTCATCGTCGAGCAGGTCCTGGACGAAGCTCTTGTCGATCTTGATCTTGTCCAGCGGCAGCGACTTCAGGTAGCTGAGCGAGGAGTAGCCGGTACCGAAGTCGTCGATGGCGATCAGGGCACCGGAGCGGCGCAGGCTGATCAGGTGTTGGGCGGCGGTGCTGATGTCTTCCATCAGGCCGGTCTCGGTGACTTCCAGCTCCAGGCTGCGCGGAGGCAGGCGGTAGATCTGCAGCAGGTTGTTGACCACCCGTGGCAGCTCGCTGTGGTGCAGTTGCACGGTGGACAGGTTGACCGCCATGCGCAGTTCGCTGAAGCCCAGGTCGTGCCATTCGCGCAACTGACGGCAGGCCTGGTCGAGCACCCATTCGCCGATGGCGATGATGTTGCCGTTCTGCTCGGCCAGGGGAATGAACTGGTCCGGCGGGACCATACCCAGCTCCGGATGCTGCCAGCGCAGCAGCGCCTCGACGCCGACCACGCGGTGGTCGCGGTAGCTGACCTGCGGCTGGTACACCAGGTACAGCTGGTTGCGCGGTAGGGCCTCGCGCAGGTCTTTTTCCAGTTCGCGGCGCCGGCGCATCTCGCTGTCGACGCTGGCGACATAGAACTGGTAGCGGTTGCGCGAGCGGACCTTGGCCAGGGTCATGGTCTGCTCGGCTTTCTGTAGCAGCTTCTCGGTGCTGTCGCCATCCTCCGGGAACAGGGTGATGCCGATGGTGGCGCGCAGGCGGATCTGCTGGTGGTCCAGGGCGAATGGCACCTCCAGGTCGTCGAGGATGCTCTGGGCCAGCTCGGCCGCCTCGTAGGGCTGCTCGATGTCGGCCTGCACCAGGGCGAACTGGTCGCCACCCAGGCGGGCGAGGGCGCCGAGGCGGCCACTGTGGGCGCGCAGGCGGTCGGCCAGGGCCAGCAACAGTTGGTCGCCGACCTGGTAGCTGAACTGTTCGTTGATGCCCTTGAAGTCGTCGAGGCCGACGCACAGTACCGCCACCCGACGCTGCAGGCGGCCGCCATCGACGAGGATCTTGTCCAGCTGCTGCTGCAGTTGCTGGCGGTTGGGCAGGCCGGTGAGAAAGTCGTACTGGGCCATGCGTTGCAGGCTGTTCTCGGCCTCGTGGCGCAGGTGGGTGTTGCGCTCGATGGAGGCCAGCAACTGGTTGGCGGTGTTGATCCACAGGCCCAGTTCGTTCTTCTCGTGGCCCTTGAGCAATGGCAACTGGTGCTGGCTGGGACGGTCGGGGTTGATCTGGGTGAGGTGCTCGATGATCTTCGACAGCGGCTTGGTCAGCAGCCAGTGATAGACCAGGTACAGCACCAGGCCCATGGCCAAGGCGCGCAGCACGCCGGCGATGAAGATGATCACCGCGTTGATCAGGAAGCCCTTGCCATAGTTGGCGGTGTCCAGGGTGATGCTCAGGTCGCCGTAGTACTCGCTGTAGGGGCCACGGCCGACCAGCGGGGTGGTGAAGGTGCGTTCCTGGCCGAGGATCGGGTCGGTCAGCCAGCGCAGGGACATGTCCTGTAGCGGGCGGGACTTTTCCGCGAGCATGGTTTCGTTGGGATGACCGATGGAAGCCATGCGCACCGACTCGTCCTGGAACAAGCCTTCCATGACCTGCATGCCCATCTCCCGGTCGAGGCTGTACACCGCCTGGGTCGATGGGTCGCGGAACATGTCGAGGATGCGCTGGGCGTCGGTGTTCACCGCCTGGCGGGTCTTGTAGGCGTCGTAGACGATCTGCGCACAGCTGAGAACGACACCGACCGCCAGCGCCGAGAGCAGCACGACCCTGAGCAACTTGACCGATAAGCTGTTCCGAAATTCCAGCTTCAAGGGGAGTTCCTTAATCCATGCGCGTGCCATTATTTTGCCATTGTCCCTGGCAGTACACTATCGACCGATTGCCACGGTAGAAAGGGCCCTTGGCAATGTATCGGTTGCGCGGCCCTGCGACTTGAGTGCGCTACGTCAGCTTTCCAGATGTTTGATGTTAGCGTGCTATCCGCCTGGGGCAAGAGCGGGCGGTTCGTGGGTGAGCCGCGAGCTTTCAGCTTCAAGCTTCAAGCCACAAGTGAAAGCGGATCGTGGGCGTTTCTCTTGCCACTCCTGATAGGGAGATCCCCAGCGCGTCTTCAGGCGCTCTGTGGACAAAAAAAATCCGATGCCAGTCGCCCGGCATCGGATGTTTCAATTCAAGATGCCCAGAGCATCAGGCCTTGAAGGTGTTCCCTTCGAACTGCTGGGCGACGAAGTCCCAGTTGACCAGTTGCCAGAACGCCTCGACGTACTTCGGACGCAGGTTGCGGTAGTCGATGTAGTAGGCGTGTTCCCAGACGTCGCAGGTCAGCAGCGGGGTGTCGCCGCTGGTCAGCGGGTTGCCGGCGCCGATCGTGCTGGCCAGAGCCAGGGAGCCGTCGGCCTTCTTCACCAGCCAGCCCCAGCCGGAGCCGAAGGTGCCGACGGACGTCTTGGTGAACTCTTCCTTGAACTTGTCGAAGGAGCCGAAGGCCTTGGTGATGGCATCGGCCAGGGCACCGGTCGGCTGGCCGCCACCGTTTGGCGACAGGCAGTTCCAGTAGAAGGTGTGGTTCCAGACTTGAGCGGCGTTGTTGAAGATGCCACCCGAAGAGGTCTTGACGATCTCTTCCAGGGTCTTGCCTTCGAATTCGGTGCCTGGGACCAGGTTGTTCAGGTTCACGACATAGGTGTTGTGGTGCTTGTCGTGGTGATACTCCAGGGTTTCCTTGGAGATGTGCGGCTGCAGGGCATCGTGGGCGTACGGCAGCGGCGGCAATTCAAAAGCCATGGTAGATCTCCTGATTCAGGTCTGTTTGCGGTTTGCGCAAGGCCGATCACGGGCGGCCCGATGAGCGTCGGCGAGTTTGTACTCTTTGCGACGCAAGGGCTGGATCATAGCACCCGGCCTCGCGCATAACCACGCAACAACTATAGGGACAAGCGGCAAGAGAAGCCCGCACGATCCGCTTTTACTTGCAGCTCGCCGCTTGAAACTCAAGAAAAAATCAGCTGCGCCGCCACAGCGAACATCATCACCGCCACCATGAGGTCGAGCAGACGCCAGGTGGCGGGCCGGGCCAGCCAGGGGGCGAGCCAGGCCGCGCCCAGGGCCAGGGTCGAGAACCAGACCAGCGAGGCGCTGGCGGCGCCGGCCACGTAGGCGCCGGGCACGCTCTGCTGGGCTCCGAGGGAACCGATCAGCAGCACGGTGTCGAGGTACACGTGAGGGTTGAGCAGGGTCACCGCCAGGGCGCTGAGCAGCACGGCCCGGCGTGAACGCATGCCCTGGCCTTCCTGGTGCTGCAGGCTCTGCTTCGAGCAGGCGCTGCGCAGGGCCTTGGCGCCGTACCAGATCAGGAACACCGCGCCGCCCCAGCGGGCCACCGCCAGCAAGGTCGGATTGTGCGCCAGCACCGTGGCCAGGCCGAACACCCCGGCCGCCACCAGGATCGCATCGCAGACGATGCACAGGGCCGCCACCGGTAGGTGATGTTCGCGGCGCAGGCTCTGCGCCAGGACGAAGGCGTTCTGCGCGCCGATGGCCATGATCAGGCCGAAGGCCACCAGCATGCCGTTCATATAGCTTTGCCACATAGCGGGAACACTCCAGGGGCACCGGCTCTGCGCCGGTGCTTGTTGCCAAGGAAGATGCTGGCCATTGTGGGGAAATGCGCGCTATAAGAAAAACAAATAAAGCTGATCTCTCATTAGGAAAATCGATGTTCGACTACAAGTTGCTCGCCGCCCTTGCCGCCGTCATCGAGCAAGGCGGCTTCGAGCGCGCCGCCCAGGTTCTGGGCCTGTCGCAATCGGCCATTTCCCAGCGCATCAAGCTGCTCGAGGCGCGCGTCGGCCAGCCGGTGCTGGTACGTGCCACGCCGCCAAGCCCGACCGAGGTCGGCCGCCAGTTGCTCAACCATGTGCAGCAGGTGCGCCTGCTCGAGCGCGACCTGCAACGCCAGGTGCCCGCGCTGGACGAGGAAGGCATGCCCGAGCGCCTGCGCATCGCCCTCAACGCCGACAGCCTGGCGACCTGGTGGGCCGGTGCGGTGGGGGCCTTCTGCGCCGGGCAACAGGTGCTGCTCGACCTGGTGGTGGAAGACCAGGACGTCGGCCTCAAGCGCATGCGCGCCGGCGAAGTGGCCGCCTGCCTGTGCGGCAGCGAGCGGCCGGTGGCCGGGGCGCGCAGCCTGCCCCTGGGGGCCATGCGCTACCGGGCGCTGGCCAGCCCGGCATTCATGGCACGGCATTTTCCCCGGGGCTTCGAGGTCCGGCGCCTGGCCCGCACGCCGGCGGTGGTGTTCGGTCCGGACGATTTCCTCCAGCACCGCTACCTGGCGTCGCTGGGTATCCAGGACGGTTTCCTCCATCACCTGTGCCCGTCTTCCGAGGGCTTCCTGCGCATGACCGAAGCTGGGTTGGGCTGGGGCCTGGTGCCTGAACTGCAGGCCGCCGAGCAACTGGCCGGCGGGCAACTGGTGGAAATCTGCGCCGATACGCCCATCGACGTGCCGCTGTACTGGCATCATTGGCGCAATGGCGGGCAGTTGCTCGCCCAACTGACCGAGCACCTGCGCCAGACGGCGCCGGGCTGGCTGGTGCCCTTGTAGGCGCGGGCGACGTCAGTTGCTTCAGTCATCTGGCAAGGCGGAGTCTTACATGCGAATTCTGGTCACCGGCGCGAGCGGCTTCATCGGCGGGCGCTTTGCACGTTTCGCCCTGGAGCAGGGCCTGGAGGTACGGGTCAACGGCCGGCGCGCCGAGGGCGTGGAGCACCTGGTCAAGCGCGGTGCCGAGTTCATGCCGGGCGACCTGGGCGATGGCGAACTGGCCAGGCGTCTGTGCCAGGGCGTCGACGCGGTGGTGCACTGCGCCGGCGCGGTGGGTAACTGGGGGCGCTATCAGGATTTCCACCAGGGCAACGTGGTGGTCACAGAGAACGTGGTGGAAGGCTGCCTCAAGGCGCGCGTGCGCCGCCTGGTGCACCTGTCGTCGCCGTCGATCTACTTCACCGGCCGCTCGCGCCTGGACATCCGCGAAGACCAGCTGCCGCGCCGTTTCCACGACCACTACGCGACGACCAAGTACCTGGCCGAGCAGAAGGTCTTCGGTGCCCAGGAGTTCGGCCTGCAGGTGCTGGCCCTGCGCCCGCGTTTCGTCACCGGGGCCGGCGATGCGAGCATCTTTGCGCGCTTGTTGCAGATGCAGCGCAAGCGTCGCCTGGCGATCGTCGGCAATGGCCTGAACAAAGTCGATTTCACCAGCGTGCACAACCTCAACGATGCCTTGCTCAGTGCCTTGTTCGCCGACGAGCAGGCGCTCGGCCAAGCCTACAACATCAGCAATGGACAGCCCGTGCCGCTGTGGGACGTGGTCAACTACGTGATGCGCCAGATGCAGTTGCCCCAGGTCACCCGCTACCGCGCCTACGGGCTGGCCTACAGCCTGGCGGCGCTGAACGAAGCGGCCTGCCTGCTGTGGCCGGGACGCCCGCAGCCGACCCTGTCGCGTACCGCGATGCAGGTGATGAGCAAGGACTTCACCCTGGACATCAGCCGCGCCCGCCAGTACTTGGACTACCGGCCGAAGGTCAGCCTGTGGACGGCGTTGGACGAGTTCTGCGCCTGGTGGAAAAACGTGCATCCGTGAACCTGGCGCGCCGATGATGGTCATCAATGCGCCGCCCGAGCGGTTTATACTAATGCCCCTTTGCTACCACCGCGGTTGAAAGCATCCATGCGTAACGACTCACACGACGATTTCGACGACGTACCGACCTTGCGTGCCGGTACTCCAGATGACGACGAGCTGCTGCCGGCGCATGTGGCGCGCAGCCGCCAGAAGGCCACGCGCCCGGCCAGCAGCGGCCCCCTGTGGGCACTGCTGTGCGCGTCGTTCATCGCCTTGGCGGGGTTGGGCTGGTGGAGCTTCCAGCAGATCTCGCTGATGGAGCAGCAACTGGTGGCGACCCAGGAGAGTTTCGCCCGCATCAGCGAGGAAGCGGCGGGGCGCTTGCAGGCGATCAGCGGCAAGGTGGAGGCCAGCGAGTCCAGCGCCAATACCGGCAGCGAGGCCCTGAAGCTGCAGATCCGTCAGTTGCAGGCGAGCCTGGCCGAGCAGGGCAAGCAGCAGCAGGGGGTGGCCGGCCAGGCCGGTGACCTGGGCAAGCGCCTGGAGCAGGTGCTGGCCGATACCCGTGAGCAGCAGAAGGCGGTGACCGAGCTGCAGAACCAGTTGCAGGCGCAGCTCAAGGCCGTCAATGGCGAACTGGCGGCGCTGAAGTCGGGCCAGGTGGATGGCGGCAAGCTCGACGGCCAGATCAAGAGCCTGAGCAATGAGGTGGCGGCGTTGAAGAAGCAGGGCAACCCGAGCGCGGCCATCGAGAGCCTGGAGCAGGATGTGCTGGTGCTCAAGAGCCAGATCGACAACCGCCCGACGCCTGCCGCAGGGGCCTCGGTGCAGGAGTTCGACGCCTTCCGCAGCCAGGTGACCCGCAACCTCAACACCCTGCAGAGTCAGATCCAGAACCTGCAGCAGCAGATCAACGCCCGGCCTTGATGCGGGCTCCGGTTTGTCGATGGGGCTGCAAAGCAGCCCCAGGACGCGGCTTGACTGGCCAACCCCGAGCCGTGGTCACATCCGCGGATAATCGATATACCCTACCGGCCCCTTGGCATAGAAGGTTTCCGGGTGCGGCTCGTTCAACGGCGCATCGGCAGCCAGGCGCGCCGGCAGGTCTGGGTTGGCGATGAACGGGATACCGAAGGCCACCGCATCGGCCGTGCCATTGGCCAGGGCCGCATTGGCGCTGGCCTTGTCGAAGCGCTCGTTGACGATGTACGGGCCGCCGAAGGCTTCCTTGATCAACGGGCCGATGCTGTCGTCGGCTTCCTGCTCCCGCGAGCAGATGAAGGCGATGCCTCGCTTGCCCAGCTCCCGTGCGACATAGGTGAAGGTTTGCGCGCGGTCGGCGTCGCCCATGTCATGGGCGTCGGCGCGAGGGGCCAGGTGCATGCCCACACGGTTGGCGCCCCACACCTCGATGACCGCGTCGGTCACTTCCAGCAGCAGGCGCGCACGGTTCTCCAGGGCGCCGCCGTAGCGATCGGTGCGCTGGTTGGTGCTGCTCTGCAGGAACTGGTCGAGCAGGTAGCCATTGGCGCCATGGATCTCCACGCCGTCGAAGCCGGCGGCCTTGGCATTCTCGGCACCCGTGCGGTAGGCCTCGACGATGTCGGCGATTTCCTCGGTTTCCAGGGCGCGTGGGGTCGGGTACTCGGTGACCGGCCGGATCAGGCTGACATGGCCCTTGGGCTGGATCGCGCTCGGCGCCACGGGCAACTCGCCGTTCAGGTAGCTGGGATGGGAGATGCGCCCCACGTGCCACAGCTGCAGGAAGATGCGCCCACCGGCGCCATGCACGGCCTTGGTCACGTTGGTCCAGCCGCGCACCTGCTCATCGGACCAGATACCGGGGGTGTCCGGGTAGCCGACGCCCATGGGCGTCACCGAGGTCGCCTCGCTGAGAATCAGCCCGGCGCTGGCACGTTGCACGTAGTACTCGGCCATCAGTGCGTTGGGCACGCGGCCTTCGTCGGCGCGGCAGCGGGTCAGCGGGGCCATGATGATGCGGTTGGGCAGCTCGAGGTCGCCCAGAGTGATCGGATCGAAGAGCGTGGTCATCTGCTTAGCCTCGCGTGGGTCAATTGGAAGCGCTGGCCAGTTCGGCATCGCCGCCGCGCTGGCTGAAGGTGATGAGGGTGACGATCAGCGCCAGCACCGCCAGGGCCGCTGCGGCCAGGGGCACGCGGGTCAGGCCGAAGCCATGGGCGATGACGCTGCCGCCGACCCAGGCGCCCAGGGCATTGCCCAGGTTGAAGGCGCCGATGTTCAGGGTCGAGACCAGGTTCGGTGCGGCCTTGCCGTAGGTCACCACGTTGACCTGCAGGGCCGGCACGGCGGCGAAGGCGGCGGTGGCCCAGAGGAACAGGGTGATTTCTGCCGGCACCAGGGCGCTGCTGGTCCAGCTCAGTACGGTGGACACCACCGCCATGGCGGCGAACACTCCTACCAGGGTGGCACCCAGGCGGCGGTCGGCCAGCTTGCCGCCGAGGATGTTGCCCAGGGTCAGGCCCAGGCCGATCAGCAGCAGGGTCCAGGTCACGCCGCGTGGCGATACGCCGGTGACGTCACCGAGCAACGGTGCCACATAGGTGAACAGGGCGAACATGGACGCGGCGAACAGCACGGTCATGCCCAGCGACAGCCAGATGCCGATGCCCTTGAGGGCGGCCAGTTCGGCGCGCATGTCGACCTTTTCTTCCTGGCGCTGCAGCGGCAGGAAGCGCACCAGGCCGATCAAGGCGATCACCCCGATCAGTGTCACGGCCCAGAAGGTCGAACGCCAGCCGGCGACCTGGCCCAGTGCAGTGCCCAGGGGCACGCCGAGCACGTTGGCCAGGGTCAGGCCGGTGAACATCAGCGCCACCGCAGAGGCGCGGCGGTTGGCCGGCACCAGGCTGGCGGCCACCACCGAGCCGATGCCGAAGAAGGCACCGTGGCACAGGGCGGTCACCACCCGGGCGAACATCAGCAGGTCGTAGTCGCTGGCCACGGCGCACAGCAGGTTGCCGACGATGAATACGCCCATCAGCGTCACCAGCGCGGCCTTGCGGGGCAGGCGGGCGGTGGCCAGGGCCATGAACGGTGCACCGATGGCCACGCCCAGGGCGTAACCGGTCACCAGCCAACCGGCGCCGGGGATGGTCACGCCAAGGTCCTGCGCCACGTCGGGCAGCAGGCCCATGATGACGAACTCGGTGGTACCGATGGCAAAGGCGCTCAGCGCCAGGATCAACAGGGAAAGGGGCATTGCAAGGTCCTTGTCAGAGCTCTTGGCTCATCTGCTCGAGGAAAGCCCGGATGGTTTGCTCGTTGCGTTTGAAGAAATGCCACTGGCCGATCTTCTGGCTGCTGATCAGGCCCGCGCGCTGCAAGGTCGCCAGGTGGGCGGAGACGGTCGACTGCGACAGGCCGCAGCGTTGGTCGATCTGCCCGGCACAGACGCCGTATTCGGTGCTGTGCTGCTGGTCGGGGAATTGCGCCGCGGGGTCCTTCAGCCAGTTGAGGATGTCTCGCCGGACCGGGTGGGCCAGGGCTTTTATTATTTCGTCGAGATCAAGAGGCATGGTTGGGCTCGTGGTGTGTAGCGGTATATCGCGATGGAACGAAATATAAATCGATATTTCGCGATATACAAATATGAAGAGGTTCTGAGCTGAGCATGAATCGCTATATCGCGTTATAACGATATGGTCGGAGTGGGTGCTAGACTGGCGCCATGAATTACCTCGCACACCTTCACCTGGGCGGCCACGCGCCGCAGCAACTGCTGGGCAGCCTGTATGGCGACTTCGTCAAGGGCTCGCTGGACGGGCGTTTCCCGCCGGCGCTGGAGGCCTCGATCCGGTTGCACCGGCATATCGACAGCTATACCGACAGCCATCCGCTGGTGCTGGCGGCGCTGGCGCGTTTCCCCCGCGAGCGGCGGCGCTATGCCGGGATCATCCTCGATGTGTTCTTCGACCACTGCCTGGCGCGGCATTGGGCGGACTATGCCGAACAGCCACTGGGCGAGTTCACCGAGGCGTTCTATCGCGTGCTGCTGGCCCAGTCCGAGCTTCCGGGGCGGCTGGCACACATTGCGCCGTTCATGGCGGCGGATGACTGGCTGGGGGCTTATGGCGACTTCGCGATCCTGGAGCAGGTGTTCAAGGGGATCGCCCGGCGGCTGTCGCGGCCGGAGGGGATGAGTGGGGTGATGGGGGAGTTGGAGCGGCTGTACGAGCCGTTGCTGGCGGATTTTCGCGAGTTCTATCCGCAGTTGCAGGCCTTTGCTGCGGCGGGCAGGTGAGGCGGTACCGCCGCGAGTAGGCCGGTACTGACGCCGCCGCAACTATGCCGCCTGCGTCCGACGACGCGGCGCCATCTCCACGTCCTGGATGCCGAACAACGCCATGTGGATCGCCTGCTGCGCCTGGAAGGCCAGGGCCGCCCGCTCCTTGCCCGCACTGGTGATCGGCTGCAGCAACTGAATGACCACCTCGCCGCGCGGTTGGCTGAACAGCCGCACCAGGTGCGAAACCAGGTCATCGTCGCCGATGAACGGCGCCACAGGGTCGGGCTCGCCATCGCGCAGGTACTGGATCGCCACCGGCTGCAGCGGCGTGCCCAGGTCGATGGCAGCGGCCAGCAGACGACCATGGAAGGTACGCAGGCTGCGGCCGTCGGTGGTGGTGCCTTCCGGGAAGATCAGCAACGGCCGTCGCTGGTTCAGCTGGTTGCCGATCTGCCGGGCCAGGCGTTGGCTGTCGCCGCTTCCGCGGCGGATGAACAGGGTCCCGGCCTTCTCCGCCAGCCAGCCGGCCAACGGCCAGTGGCGCACTTCGGCCTTGGACAGGAACGACAGGGGCGTGAGCATGCCGAGCAGGGGAATGTCGGTCCAGGACACATGGTTGCTGACCCACAGCATCGGCTGGCGTGGCAACGGGCCGACCACGCGCACCTTGAAGGGCAGGGCGCCGACCAAGTGCTGCATGAACCGGCGCGTCCAGCGCTGGCGCCGTTCGACGGAGGCTTTCAGGCCCAGGCGTTCGCCGAAGGCGATCACGCTGGCCATGAGCATGCCCAGCAGCAACACCAGTATCAGCCGGGCCAGGCGGGCGAGTACCCGCAGGCGCGGCATCAGACCGCCGCCTTGAAGTGGCGGGCATAGCGCGGACAGAGGTCGTCGCGCTTGAGCAGGATGAACACGTCGGCGACCTGGAAGTCCTCGTCCCAGCAGGGCTCGCCGCAGATCTTCGCGCCCAGGCGCATGTAGGCCTTGAGCAGCGGTGGCATTTCGGCGATGACGTTGTTCGGCAGGGCCAGGCTCGGCAGCGGCTTCTTCGGCTCGGCGCGCAGGTGCTCGGTGCACAGGTAGCGCTCGCGCAGGCGCTGCATGATGGCGTGGGCCTGCACGCCGCCGTCCTGCATGGGGATGCTGGCGCACCCCATCAGGTAGCTGTAGCGGCCCTCGTTGAGCACCTCGGCAAGCTCCCCCCAGAGCACGGCGATGGTGCCGCCGTTGCGGTAGGCCGGGTCGACGCAGGTGCGACCCAGCTCGAGGATCGGGCCCTGCAACTGGAGCAGCCCGTGCAGGCTGAATTCTTCTTCGCTGTAGAAACGGCCCAGGCTGCTGGCGGCCTGGTGATCGAGCAGACGGGTGGTGGCGACCAGTTGGCCGCTGGCCAGGTCGCGCACGCCGATGTGGCGGCAGTGGATGTCGTAGTCGTCCATGTCCAGGCCCTGTTCCGCGCCCTTGAGCTTGGCCTTGAATTCGGCGCTGAACACCTTGAAGCGCAGGGCCTGCGCTTCTTGCAGGGCCGCGACGCCGACCAGGCGTTCGGCTTGCAGACGGCGTTCAGTGCTGTTGTCGCCAGAGCGAGCGATCCGAGTCATTGCGAGTCTCCCTAAGCCAGCCAAAGAGGGTTGCGGCCGGTCGGCTTTGTTGTGCAAAGTCAGCCTAGGTACGCGCGGTGTCACCCCTGTGAATCTTTGGTGATGCTTGCGTGACAACCCCTTGCGAGGAGCGTCCGATGGCCTGGTTGCAACGACTCAACGACCCTTTCCGCCAGCCCCGGGCCGACAGCCTGGGCGAAAGCCACGGTGCGCTGCTCGAGCGCCTGGGGCCGGTCAACCCCTTCGAGCTGGCGGTGCTCGGCGGCCGTGCCATGGCCACCCCGGGCCTGGCCTTCCTGGTCGGCTACCAGGCCGCTTTGCGCGTGCTCTGGCCCAGCGCCCCGGCCAGCCTCGGCGCGCTATGCGCCACTGAGCGGCGCAGCGTGCGGCCGGCAGACATGCAGACCCGGCTCGATGGCCTGCGCCTGACTGGCAGCAAGGACTTCGTGACGGCAGGGCTCGAGGCCGAGTGGCTGTTGGTGGCGGCGCGCAGCGAAGGGCAGGGCGAACCTCCCCGCCTGAGCCTGGCGGTGGTCTACCCGGGCGAGCCCGGGGTGCGTCTGGAGGCCCTGCCGGCGCTGCCGCTGATGCCCGAGGTCGGGCATGCCCGCCTGCACCTGCAGCAGGCCGCCTGCGAACTGCTCGCCGGCGATGGCTGGGACGCCTATGTCAAACCGTTCCGCTCCCTCGAGGACCTTTATGTGCTGGCGGCGCTGGTCGCCTGGTTATATGGCGTCGGTCAGGACAGTGGCTGGCCGCGGGAGCTGCGCCTGCGTCTGCTGGGCCTGCTTGGCGGTTGTGCCGAGGGCAGCCGGCAATGCGCCGACAGCACCGCCTGCCATCTGCTGCTCGCCGGGCTGTTCGCCCAGTTCCAGGGCTTGCGCGGCGATATCGACAAGGCCCTGGCTGCCGGCCCGCAGGCCTGGGCACATTGCTGGCAGCGTGACCAGGGCGTGCTGGCGCTGGCCGCTGCCGCCCGCGACAAGCGCCTGGAAAAGGCCTGGGCCGCCGCTGGATTGTCATGAAACCCTGGCAGGCTCGCCCGATCCGCGACGAGAGGGCCGGCCATGGGTACGCTGAAGGGGCTGTTGGGCATCCTGGGGATGGTCGCCATGCCGGCCTGGGCCGAGGCATGGCCGGACCCGGACTGGCACACCGAGCCCAATGCGCTCGACTGGCAGGCCGTCGACGCCTATGCCTTCCCGGCGCGCCATGCGACCGAGCGCACGGGTGTGCGCAGCGACGCGCTGCTGATCATTCGCGATGGGCGCATCCTGCATGAGCGCTACGCCGCGCCAAGCGGTGTCGATACCCCGCACCTGACCTGGTCGATCAGCAAGAGCGTGCTGGCCACTCTGCTCGGCGTGGCCCAGGGCGAAGGGCGCTTCGCCCTCGAGGACCCGGCGGCCCGTTACTACCCGCCACTGCAAGCCCACCCGCGCTTGCGCCTGGTCGACTTGCTGCACTGGACCAGCGGCCTGGCCTGGCAGGAGGATTACGAATACGCGCCGCTCAAGTCCTCGGTGGTGGCCATGCTCTATACCCGTGGCCGCGCCGACATGGCCGCTTTTGCCGCTGCGATGCCCGCCGACGCGACGCCGGGCGCACGCTTTCTCTATTCCAGCGGCGACAGCAACCTGCTGGCCGCCGCCCTGCGGGGCATGCTCGAGCCTGGGCAATACGAGGACTACCCCTGGCAGGCGCTGTTCACGCCGCTGGGCATCGACAGTGCCGTCTGGGAGCGCGATGGCGCCGGCACCTACGTGGGGTCTTCCTACCTCTACCTGAGCGCCCGCGACCTGGCCAGGATCGGCCTGCTGATGCTGCGCGAGGGGCGCTGGCGCGATCGCCAGCTACTGCCGGCGGGTTGGGTGGCGTTCAACCGACGCCTGTTCGAGCACGCCGAGGCAGCCCCCGGCGAGGCCAACCCCGGCGGCCACTGGTGGCTCAACCAGCCGTTGCCGGGCCACTCTGCACCCTGGCCGGACGCACCGCTGGATACCTATGCGGCGCTTGGGCATTGGGGCCAGGCGCTCTACCTGCTGCCTTCGCAGAAGCTGGTGATCGTCCGTTACGGCGACGACCGTGATGGCAGCTACCGGCACAACGAGCTGCTCAAGCGGGTGCTGACTGCCCTGGCTGCGGAGGGCGCATGAAGCACCTGGTGTGGCTGGTGCCGATGTCGTTGCTGCTGGTCTGGGCCTGGCATGAGCGCCAGGCGTTGGCGGACTTCCCGGGGATTCTTTCGGCCTATTCGGCCAAGGAGTACTGCTCGTGCCGGTTCGTCATGGGCTTCGACGCGGCGTATTGCCAGGGCTACGTGAAGCAGTACCTGCCGTTGGGCCGGCTGGAGGAAGACCCTGCGCGGCGACGGGTGTTCGCCGAGGGCCTGGGGCGCAGTAGCGTGGCCGCCTGGCAGGGGGCGCGCGCGGGCTGCCGCTTGCTGCCATGAAGAGGGGCGGGTAAGGTTGACGGCCTTGTTTCAAAGGACTTCACATGTTCAAGTTGCTCCGTCTCCTGCCCGCCCTCCTGTTGGCCCTGTGCTTGCCCGCCCACGCCAATTGGCACCTGGACGGCGAGTCATCGCGCCTGTCCTTCGTCACCAGCAAGAACGGCGATACCGCCGAGGTGCATCGCTTCCTGGTGTTGCACGGCAAGGTCGACCGCAAGGGCCTGGCGCAACTGCGCATCGAGATGGACTCGGTCAGTGGCGGCGTTCCGCTGCGTGACGAACGCATGCGCAACGAGCTGTTCGAGGTCGCCCGTTTCCCGGAGGCCCAGGTGCAGGCGCAGATCGACCTGGGGCCGATCAATGACCTTGCCAACGGCGCCCAGGTGGAGCTGCGCCTGCCGGTGACCGTGACCCTGCATGGCGAGTCGCGCAGCTACAACGTCCTGTTGCTGGCCACTCGACTGGACGAGCGGCGCTTCCAGGTGGTGACCCTGGAGCCGCTGCTGCTGCGCGCCGAGGACTTCGGCCTGATGCCGGGCCTGGCGACCTTGCGCAAGCTCGCCGGGCTTTCTTCCATCAGCCCATCGGTACCGGTGAGTGCGGTGCTGATCTTCGCCGCTCGCTGACATGTCGGGGCCGGTCTTCCCTTGGCGGGGTGGCAACCAGTTCGAGCTGTTGATCGACGGCCCCAGGTTCTTTCCGCGCATGCTCATGGCGATCGTGCGTGCTGAATTCCAGGTCGACCTGGAGCTCTATCTCGTGGAAGCCGGCGCCTGCGCCGAGGCGGTGGTCGAGGCCCTCGAGCAGGCCGCTGGCCGGGGTGTGCGGGTGCGCTGCCTGTTCGACGACTACGGTGCGCTGGCCTTCCCCTCGGCCCTGCGCCAGCGCCTGCAGACGGCGGGTGTCGAGCTGCGGCTGTACAACCGCCTGCGCTGGCTGCGAGGGTTGCGCAACTTCTATCGCGACCATCGCAAGCTGCTGCTGGTGGACGAGCGCTGGGCCGTGGTCGGCGGCACCGGTGTCACCGACGCGTTCTGGAAGCCGGGGGACGAAACCAGCGAGTGGCATGAGGTGATGGTGCAGATGCAGGGGCCGATCGTGACTGACTGGCAACTGTTGTTCGATCGCCAGTGGCACGCCAACAACCGGCGCACCGCCTGGCGCCCACCGGAAGGCTTCGGGTTGCCGCGCTTGCCTCGCGTACCGGCCCAGGGGCAGGGCCTGGGCCGGGTGGCCTATGCCGATGCCCGTCAGCACCGAGACATCCTGCATGCGCTGGTACGGGCCCTGAACAGTGGCCAGCGTCGCATCTGGCTGGCCACGCCGTACTTCCTGCCGACCTTCAGCGTGCGCCGCTCCTTGCGCCGGGCTGCACAGAAGGGCATCGATGTGCGCCTGCTGCTCACCGGCCCGCGCACCGATCATCCGGCGATACGCTACGCCGGTCATCGCTACTATCCGCGGTTGCTGCGCGCCGGCGTGCGGATCTTCGAGTACCAGCCCTGCTTCCTGCACCTGAAGATGGTGCTGGTGGACGACTGGGTCAGCGTCGGTTCGTGCAATTTCGACCACTGGAACCTGCGTTTCAACCTCGAGGCCAATGTCGAGGCCATCGACCCACCGTTGACCGCCGCCGTGGCGGCCAGTTTCGAGCGCGACTTCGCCCTGAGCCAGGAGGTCGACCTGGCGCGCTGGCAGGCCCGGCCGCTCTGGTGGCGGGTGCAGCAGCGGCTGTGGGGATTGCTCGATCGCCTGGTGGTCAACCTGCTGGATCGCCGCGACTAAGACGGCGAAGCGGACTATCGTGCAGGGATTGTTCTCATGCTACGGAAGGAGTGGCGGCGATGACGGCGAAGAAGATTCTCATGCTGGTGGGCGACTACGTCGAGGACTACGAGGTGATGGTGCCCTTCCAGGCCTTGAAGATGGTCGGCCACACGGTGCACGCGGTGTGCCCGGAGAAACTGGCGGGGCAGACCGTGCGCACGGCGATCCACGATTTCGAAGGTGACCAGACCTACAGCGAGAAGCCAGGGCACGCTTTCGCCCTGAACCAGGACTTCGTGCAGGTGCGGGCCGAGGGCTATGACGCGCTGCTGATCCCAGGGGGCCGGGCGCCTGAGTACCTGCGCCTGGATGAGCGGGTGCTGGGTTTGGTCAAGGCCTTCGACCAGGCCGGCAAGCCCATCGCTGCGGTGTGCCATGGGGCCCAGTTGCTGGCGGCGGCCGGTGTGCTGGATGGGCGCGAGTGCAGTGCGTATCCGGCGTGTGCGCCCGAGGTGAGGTTGGCGGGAGGGCGATATGTGGACATCGCCATGGACCAGGCGCACGTGGACGGGAACCTGGTGACCGCACCGGCCTGGCCAGCGCATCCGGCGTGGTTGGCGGCATTTCTCAAATTGCTCGGGACGCGGATTGCCTGACGTAGAGGAGGGGGCCATTCGCATCATCCGAGGTTTACCCGGGCTTGTGCGAAGCGCCCCCAAAACTGTACTGCCAACCCCAGCCCTCAGCCCACCTGCTCGACCCAGTCATTGAGGTTGTAGTAGTTGGTCACCCGGGCGATCTTCCCGCAATGGATGTAGAAGAACGCCCCAGCCGGCAGCACGTAGGTCTGCCCATTGGCCGGTGGCAGCCCTTCGTCATCGGCCAGGTACTCTCCGTGCACGGTGAACTCGGCGGCCGCGCGGCTGCCGTCGGCGTTCTGCATCACCACGATGTCGGCCAGGCGTTCCCGGTAGCAGCGGTTCATCTTGTCCATGAAGGCTGCGAAGGCCGCCTTGCCCATCTGCCGCTCGCCCTGGTTGATGTCATGGATCACGTCCTCGCTGAGCAGGGCGAGGAAGGCCGGCATGTCCCCGGCATTGAAGGCGGCGTAGTAGGCGTTGACGAGCTCGGTAGCGGTCATGGCAATGTTCCTGTCGTGTACGGGAAAGGGAATGGCGTGGAACGGATGATAGGGTTTCCCCTCAAGCCCGGCTTAGCCGAGCGCGTCATCCACATCGACAAAACGACCGCTACGCATGGAAATCCGCCTGTTGCACGGCGCTGCCATCGCGCCTTACATCGATGACCTCGCTCGCCTGCGCCTGACGGTGTTCCGCGAGTTCCCCTACCTCTACGACGGCTCGCCGGAATACGAGGCCGACTACCTGTCCACCTATGCCCGTTCCGGGCGCAGCCTGGTGGTGCTGGCCCTGGACGGCGGCAAGGTGGTCGGCGCCTCGACCGGCCTGCCCCTGGTCGACGAGACGCTCGAGTTCCAGCAGCCGTTCCTGGCCCAGGGCCGGGACCCGGCGAGCGTCTACTACTTCGGCGAGTCGGTGTTGCTGCCGGCCTACCGGGGCCAGGGCCTGGGCGTGCGCTTCTTCATCGAGCGCGAATCCTACGCCCACAAGCTCGCTGAATTCGACTACTGCGCCTTCTGCGCTGTCGAGCGCCCGGCCGGCCATCCCCGGCGCCCACTGGACTACAAGCCGTTGCATGGCTTCTGGCGCAACCGTGGCTTCCTGCACGATCCGTCGCTGCGCACCACCTATGCCTGGCGCGACCTCGACGAGCAGACCGAATCGGCCAAGATCATGTCCTTCTGGCTCAAGGAACTGCCGGTATGATCCGCCTCGCGGCGTGCCAGTACGCCATCGAACTGTACGAGAGCTGGGACGCCTATGCCGAGCACTTGCACGGCTTGTGCGCCGAGGCGGTCGAGGCTGGTGGGCAGTTGCTGCTATTGCCTGAATATGCCGGCCTGGTGCTCAGCGGCCAGTTGCCGGTACAACAGCGCAGCGACCTGAAGGCGTCGATCGCCGGCATCCAGCCGCTGGTCGCGCCGTGGTTGGCGCTGTGCGAAAGCCTTGCCCGTCGCTGGGGCATCTACCTGCAGCCTGGCAGCGTGCCCGTGCTCGACGCCGATGGCCGTTACCGCAACCGTGCCTGGCTGTTCGGTCCGGACGGGGTGCTGGGCCATCAGGACAAACTGATCATGACCCGCTTCGAACGGGAGCAGTGGGGGATCGCCGCAGGCGAAGGGCTCAAGGTGTTCGACACGGCCCTGGGGCGCCTGGGCATCCTGATCTGCTATGACAACGAGTTCCCCCTGCTGGCCCGGCGCCTGGCCGAAGGCGGTGCGGACCTGATCCTCACCCCCAGTTGCACCGACACCGAGGCGGGGTATCACCGCGTGCGTATCGGCGCCCAGGCGCGCGCCCTGGAGAACCAGATCGCCGTGTTGCAGAGCCCTACGGTGGGCATGGCGCCTTGGTCGCCGGCGCTGGATGAGAACATCGGGCGGGCAGGGCTGTTCGTGCCGCCGGACCATGGTATGCCGGCCAATGGCGTGATCGCCGAGAGCGCCGAATTGTGCCCTGGCGGTAGCCGTTGGTTGGTCTGTGAGGTGGATCTGGAGGAGGTGCGACGGGTACGGCGGGAAGGGCAGGTGTTCACCCGGCGGGACTGGCCGGAGCAGTTCGAGCGGGTTCTGTAGGGCTGGGTTGGCCGCTGCGCGGGTCTGGCAGAGCCTTGAAGCTTGGGGCTGCAAGGCAGCCCCAAACGGTCGGGCGTTTTACTTCACTTCGACCGCCAGGCTCTCGGCGATCTTGCTCTGCCACAGGGCAGGGCCGGTGATGTGCACCGACTCACCGTTGCTGTCCACCGCGACGGTGACCGGCATGTCCTTGACCTCGAACTCGTAGATCGCCTCCATGCCCAGCTCGGCGAACGCCAGGACCTGGGACTTGCGGATCGCCTGGGCTACCAGGTAGGCGGCGCCGCCGACGGCCATCAGGTACACGGCCTTGTTGTCCTTGATCGCCTCGATGGCGGTCGGGCCACGCTCGGACTTGCCGATCATGCCCAGCAGGCCGGTCTGCTCGAGGATCTGGCGGGTGAACTTGTCCATGCGGGTGGCGGTGGTCGGGCCGGCAGGACCTACCACTTCGTCACCGACCGGATCGACCGGGCCTACGTAGTAGATGAAACGGCCCTTGAGGTCCACCGGCAACGCTTCGCCACGGTTGAGCATCTCGACCATGCGCTTGTGCGCGGCGTCGCGGCCGGTGAGCATCTTGCCGTTGAGCAGCAGGGTCTCGCCCGGCTTCCAGCTGGCGACTTCTTCCGGGGTGATGCTGTCGAGGTCGACGCGGCGGGCGCTCGGGCCGGCTTCCCAGACGATTTCCGGGTAGGCGTCCAGCGACGGCGCTTCCAGCTCGGCCGGGCCCGTGCCGTCGAGCACGAAGTGGGCGTGGCGGGTGGCGGCGCAGTTGGGGATCATGCACACCGGCAGGGAGGCGGCATGGGTCGGGTAGTCCATGATCTTGACGTCGAGCACGGTGGTCAGGCCGCCCAGGCCCTGGGCGCCGATGCCCAGCTGGTTGACCTTCTCGAACAGCTCCAGGCGCAGTTCCTCGATGCGGTTCTGCGGGCCGCGGGCCTTGAGTTCATGGATGTCGATGGACTCCATCAGGACTTCCTTGGCCATCACCGCGGCCTTCTCGGCGGTACCGCCGATGCCGATGCCCAGCATGCCAGGCGGGCACCAGCCGGCGCCCATGGTCGGGACGGTCTTCAGGACCCAGTCGACGATCGAGTCGGACGGGTTGAGCATGGCCATCTTCGACTTGTTCTCCGAGCCGCCGCCCTTGGCGGCGACGTCGACCTCGACCTTGTCGCCGGGGACGATGGAGTAGTGGATCACCGCCGGAGTGTTGTCCTTGGTGTTCTTGCGGGCACCGGCCGGGTCGGCCAGGATCGAGGCGCGCAGGACGTTCTCAGGCAGGTTGTAGGCGCGGCGCACACCCTCGTTGATCATGTCGTCGACGCTCATGGTGGCGCCGTCCCAGCGTACGTCCATGCCCACGCGGACGAACACGGTGACGATGCCGGTGTCCTGGCAGATCGGGCGGTGGCCGGTGGCGCACATGCGCGAGTTGATCAGGATCTGGGCGATGGAGTCGCGCGCGGCGGGCGACTCTTCACGCAGGTAGGCTTCGTGCATCGCCTGGATGAAATCGACGGGGTGGTAGTACGAGATGAATTGCAGGGCGTCGGCAACGCTCTGAATCAGGTCGTCTTGCTTGATCACGGTCATGCAGCGCGCTCCTCTTAAAGACGGGAACATTCATAAAGGCTTTCCGACACCGCCGACCTGCGCGTCGAAATGCCTTGCAAGGCGCGCCGGCAGGCTGGCCGACGCAAAAGGGCGCGGCAGTATAGCGCGCATCCGCCCCCGGCACACCTGCGTGTGGTCTGGACCAAGGTCGGCAACCGACGGGCACCCTTTTTGCTGATTTACCCGCGAAGCCCTAGAGTGGGCGATGTGATTCGTGGAGACATACCGACCATGCCTGAACTCTGCGTCGGCGAGCGCTGCTGGACAGTGCCGGCCGCCAGCAACCTGCTCGATGCCCTCAATGCCGCAGGTTGTGGCGTGCCCTACAGCTGCCGCGCCGGCAGTTGCCATGCCTGCCTGGTGCGTTGCCTGGAGGGGCAGCCCGAGGACGCCATGCCCGAGGCGCTGGGCCTTGCGCAGCGCGAGCAGGGCTGGCGCCTGGCCTGCCAGTGCCGGGTGAGCGCCGACTTGCGGGTGGCGGTGTTCGATCCGTCGAGCGATGGCTTGCCTGCGCGCGTCTGCGCCCTGGCGTGGTTCGGCGACGTGCTGCGCTTGCGCCTTAGGCCCGAGCGGCCATTGCGCTACCAGGCAGGGCAGCACCTGGTGCTGTGGCTGGACGGCGTGGCGCGGCCGTATTCACTGGCGAGCCTGCCGGGGGAAGATGACTTCCTGGAGTTCCACCTGGATTGCCGGCGCCCTGGCGCCTTCTGCGACAAGGCCAGGCGGCTGGCCGAGGGCGATGAGCTGCGCCTGGGCGAGCTGCGGGGCGGCGCCTTGCACTACGACCCGGACTGGCAGGAGCGACCCTTGTGGCTGCTGGCCGCGGGAACAGGGCTTGCGCCGTTGTGGGGCATCCTGCGGGAAGCGTTGCGCCAGGGGCACCAGGGTGGGATCCGGGTGCTGCATGTGACCCATGACCGCGCCGGACAGTACCTGGCCGGGCCGTTGGCGGACCTGGCCGATCGATATCCCAGGGTGAGTGTCGAGTGGGGGTTGGCCGATCAGTTGGAGCAAGCGCTGGCGGGGTTGCGCCTGTCATCGCGGCAGACGGTGGCGCTGGCGTGCGGGGCGCCGGGGAGTGTCGAGCGCTTCGCACGGCGGCTGTTCATTGCCGGGTTGCCGAGGAACCAGCTGTTTGCCGATGTGTTTCTCGAGCATGCCTGAGGGCTTGTGGGGCTCCTTTCGCGGGCAAGCCCGCTCCCACAGGGGCCGAGTCGATCACGAATGATGCGGTTGGCAGGGCCATGTGGGAGCGGGCTTGCCCGCGAAGGGGCGCGAAACGGCCCCAGGATTACGGCGTTGGAGAATCGACTCAGATCAGCGGATCACCCACATGCAGGATCTTCATGCCATTGGTCCCGCCGATGGTGTGGTAGCTGTCGCCCTTGGTCAGGATCACCCAGTCACCCTGTTGCACCAGGCCGCGCTTGAGCAGTTCGTCGACCGCGGCCTGGCTGACTTTCTCCGGCGGCAGCGAGGCGGGGTCGAAGGCGATCGGGTAGACGCCACGGAACAGCGAGGTACGGGCCTGGGTGCCGCAGTGCGGCGACATGGCGAAGATCGGCACGTGCGAGCGCAGGCGCGACATGATCAGCGGGGTGTAGCCACTTTCGGTGAGGGCGATGATCGCCTTGACGCCGGGGAAGTGGTTGGCGGTGTACATCGCCGCCAGGGCGATGCTTTCGTCGCAGCGCTCGAAGGTGGTATGCAGGCGATGGCTGGACTTCTGGCTGGTCGGGTGCTTCTCGGCGCCCTGGCAGATACGCGCCATGGCCTGGACCGCTTCGATCGGGTAGGCGCCGGCGGCGCTCTCGGCCGACAGCATCACCGCGTCGGTGTTGTCCAGCACGGCGTTGGCCACGTCGGACACTTCGGCACGGGTCGGCATCGGGTTCTGGATCATCGACTCCATCATCTGGGTCGCGACGATCACCGCCTTGTTGTTGCGGCGGGCGTGCTGGATGATCTTCTTCTGGATGGCGATCAGCTCGGCGTCGCCGATTTCCACGCCCAGGTCGCCACGGGCGACCATCACGGCGTCGGAGGCGGCGATCAGGCCATCGAGGGTCTCGTCGTCGGCCACGGCTTCGGCGCGCTCGATCTTGGCCACCAGCCAGGCGGTGCCGCCGGCTTCGTCGCGCAGCTTGCGGGCGTATTCCATGTCGCTGGCGTCACGCGGGAAGGACACGGCCAGGTAGTCCAGGTCCATTTCCGCCGCCAGCTTGATGTCGGCCTTGTCCTTGTCGGTCAGGGCCGGGGCGGTCAGGCCGCCACCCTTGCGGTTGATGCCCTTGTGGTCGGACAGCGGGCCACCGACGATCACCACGCAGTGCAGGGCATCGGCAGTGGCGGTCTCGACACGCATGACCACGCGGCCGTCATCGAGCAGCAGTTCGTCGCCGACGCCGCAGTCCTTGACCAGGTCGGGGTAGTCGATGCCGACGATGTCCTGGGTGCCTTCGGTCAGCGGGTGGGCGGTGGAGAAGGTGAACGTGTCGCCGATCTTCAGTTCGATGCGCTTGTTGCTGAACTTGGCGATGCGGATCTTCGGACCCTGCAGGTCGCCCAGCAGCGCGACGTGACGCCCGTGCTTGGCGGCGATGTCGCGGATCAGGCGGGCGCGGGCCTTGTGCTCGTCCGGGGTGCCGTGGGAGAAGTTCAGGCGTGCCACGTCCAGGCCAGCGAGGATCAGTTGTTCGATCACTTCCGGCGAGTTGCTGGCGGGGCCGAGGGTGGCGACGATTTTGGTACGGCGGATGGTCATGCACAGACTCCTATAGTGAAGCGCAGCGAAAGGCTACCCCGGAATCTCGCTGTAGTCATTGTTCCATTGCACTACCTGGCAGCGCTTGGGCTTGGCGGTTGAACGGAGGCTCCAAGCTGCAAGCCTCTAGCTGATTCGCGCCGCATAACCGCTTGCAGCTTGCCGCTTGAAGCTGAAGAAATGCCAAACCAAGCCGATACACTGCGTAATAAAGGAGATCCCCCATGCGAGCCCTGATCGTTTTGGCCGTGGCGGCCAGTGTCGTCGGTTGCACCCGTTGGTCGATGGACCATCATCTGAACAATGCCTACCGTGCCTACGACCGCGGCGATTGCCAGCGGGTGATGCTGGAGCTGTCGCAGGTCGACCGTACCAGCCGTGCCCGGCCGTTCATTCACCCGGAAGTCTCGCTGCTGCGGGGCCAGTGCCTGGAGCGCCAGAAACTCTACGTCGATGCGGCGCAGACCTACCAGTACCTGATCCAGCGCTACCCGCAGAACGAGTACGCCTACCGCGCCCGGGCGCGGCTGCAGACACTCGAGCAACTCGGTCACTATCGGCCTGGCGAGGCGGCGGTGGCGACGCCGGTCACCCGTGCACCTTGGCGCTAACACCAAGGTGTTGTTGATTTCATGGAATTGGACAGGCGCCCTGGGCTAATCTGTCAGGCAGATGTAACGATCACCGCCAGTACCTTGTCTTCCTGGCATCAGGTACGGACAGCATGTTTATCGAACGCCATATAGAACGTCACCAGTTGCCTTGTGTCCTCAAGGTGTACAACCGATTCACCGACCAGCAGATCGGCTACCTCGGCAATGCCTCGGAGGACGGGTTGATGCTGATCAGCCAGTTGCCGGTGCTGGTCGGGCCGGATTTCGAGCTGCAGTTGCGCCTGCCGCTGGCAGGCGGCGGGTGGCAATACGTCAACCTGACTGCCAGTTGCCTATGGTGTCGCGAGGACCAGACGCCGGGGCACTACGATTCAGGCTTCATGCTGTTGCAGGCACCCCGCGAGTACGAGGAGTTCGTGCGTTCCTTGCGCAGCTACTTCAGTTTCCGGCCCATGAACGCTTCCGCCTGAGGCTGTCTCCGGTAGACTCTGGTCGACCTTGTTACAGGACGACCCCGTGAGCACCAGCATCTTCTGGCACGATTACGAAACCACCGGTATCGATCCGCGCCGCGACCGGCCCCTGCAGGTCGCAGGCGTGCGCACTGACCTCGAACTCAACGAAATCGAGGCACCGATCAGCCTTTATTGCCGGCCCAGCGACGATATCCTGCCGCACCCGGCGGCTTGCCTGGTGACCGGCATCACCCCCGAGCAACTGGCAGGCAACGGGCTGTGCGAAGCCGAGTTCATGACAAAAGTGCATGAGCAACTGGCGCGCCCCGGAACCTGTGGCGCGGGTTACAACACCCTGCGCTTCGACGATGAAGTCACCCGCTACAGCCTTTACCGCAACTTCTTCGATCCCTATGCCCGCGAATGGCAGGGTGGCAACAGCCGCTGGGACCTGATCGACGTGGTGCGCACCGCCTATGCCTTGCGCCCGGAAGGGATCGTCTGGCCGCAGCAGGATGGTCGTACCAGCCTGCGCCTGGAGCTGCTCAGCCAGGCCAACGGCATCGACCATGGCCAGGCCCACGAGGCACTTTCCGACGTGCGGGCGACCATCGCCCTGGCCCGCTTGATCCGCCAGCAGCAGCCTCGGTTGTACGACTGGTTGTTCCAGTTGCGCAGCAAGCACAAAGTGATGGAACAGGTACGCCTGCTGCAGCCGCTGGTACATGTTTCGGGGCGTTTTTCAGCAGAGCGTAACTATCTTGGCGTGGTGCTGCCGCTGGCCTGGCATCCGCGTAATCGCAATGCACTGATTGTGTGCGACCTGCACCTGGAAACACTGCCGTTATTGCAGGAAAGCGCAGAAACATTACGTCAGCGTTTGTACACGCGCCGCGATGAATTATCCGAGGGACAACTACCTGTACCTTTGAAGTTGGTGCAGGTCAATCGTTGCCCGGTGCTCGCGCCGTTGTCGGTATTACGCCCTGCTGACCAGCAGCGTTTGGGCCTGGATATGGCACTGCTGCAACGCCGTGGCGAACAACTGGCCAATCAACAAAACGTTTGGCAGGAAAAACTGGCGCACATTTACAACGCTGATGATTTCACCCCCAGCGAGGATCCGGAACAACAACTGTACGACGGGTTTATCGGCGATCGGGACCGGCGCCTGTGCGAACAAGTCCGTCGCCTGGAGCCTGCACAATTGGGCCAGGGGCACTGGATGTTCGATGATCCGCGGCTGCCGGAGCTGTTGTTCCGTTATCGCGCACGAAACTTCGCCGAGACCTTGAATACCGAGGAACGACAACGGTGGCAATCATTCTGCCAGCAACGCTTGAGCGATCCGTGCCTGGGGGCGCCGAATACCGTCGGTGACTTCGAACAGGCCTGGCAGAGCAGTTGGGCCACGGCGGACGAGGCCGGGCGGCGGGTGCTGGAGGCCTGGCAGGCGCATCTCCGGCAGTTGAAGGTGCAGTATCAGTTATAGAATGCGTGCCCCATGAAAAACGCCGGCAATGTGCCGGCGTTTTTCATGGGGGTATAAAAGGACAATACCCGGGGATCAGTCCAGCAGGGTGGCCCAGCTTTCGACCTCGTCGCTGCCCCACTTGGCTTTCCACTCTTTCAGCGTCTTGTGGTTGCCGCCCTTGGTTTCGATCACTTCACCATTGTGCGGGTTCTTGTATTGCTTGACCTTGCGAGCACGCTTGGTGCCGGTGGTTTTTACGGCACCACGTGGCGCCTTGCTCAGTTTGGAATCGGGATCGAGCAGGGCGATCACGTCGCGCAGGGACTTGGAATATTCGCCCATCAGTGCGCGCAGTTTGCCTTCGAACTCCAGCTCTTTCTTCAGCTTGTCATCTTGCGACAGGTTGGCCAGGCGGGCCTGAAGTTCCTTGATGGCTTCTTCGGTAGCGCGGTACTCGTTGATCAGGGACATGGAGTGTTCCTTAATGCGTGTTCAGGGAGACAGACAGTAGGGGGCAATAATAGACAGGCGATACTCTCAAGTAAACAATTAAAATAGCAATAAACTGTTAATTGTCCGACGACAACGTATCTGTTTGGTTAAGAAAAATTTACATATGCGGTGATGAAATCGTCGTTTTCCTACGGACGCCGTGCATTCTCACCATCGACTCAAGCCGCTCGGCATTCGCTGCGGTTGTGCCGATCATTACTGCGTTTTTCCTGGCAGGCCGCTAGAATATGCGCCTTTGCGAAGTTCTGGAGTCTCATTCATGCGCACCTATCGACTGGTGATTGCCTGCCCCGACCGTGTCGGTATCGTGGCGAAAGTCAGTAATTTCCTGGCCTTGTACAATGGCTGGATCAACGAAGCCAGCCACCACTCCGACGAGCAGAGCGGCTGGTTCTTCATGCGCCATGAGATCCGCGCCGAATCCCTGCCGTTCGATATCGAGGCCTTCCGCGAGGCCTTCGCGCCGATCGCCGAAGAGTTCTCCATGACCTGGCGGATCACCGATTCGGCACAGAAGAAGCGCGTGGTGTTGATGGCTAGCCGCGAATCCCACTGCCTGGCCGACCTGTTGCACCGCTGGCACACCGACGAGCTGGACTGCGAGATCCCGTGCGTGATCTCCAACCACGACGACTTGCGCAGCATGGTCGAGTGGCATGGCATCCCGTTCTTCCATGTCCCGGTCGATCCGAAGGACAAGGCGCCAGCGTTCGCCGAAGTGTCGCGTCTGGTCGAGGCGCATGCGGCTGATGTCGTGGTGTTGGCGCGCTACATGCAGATCCTGCCGCCGCAGCTGTGCCAGGCCTATGCCGAGAAGGTGATCAACATCCACCACAGCTTCCTGCCGTCCTTCGTCGGCGCCAAGCCCTATCACCAGGCCGCCCTGCGTGGGGTCAAGCTGATCGGCGCGACCTGCCACTACGTCACCGAGGAGCTGGATGCCGGGCCGATCATCGAGCAGGACGTGGTCCGTGTCAGCCATGCCGACAGCATCGAGGACATGGTGCGTTTCGGTCGTGACGTGGAGAAGATGGTCCTGGCCCGTGGCCTGCGCTATCACCTGGAAGACCGCGTGCTGGTACACGGCAACAAGACCGTGGTGTTCGACTGAGCCTTGGGGCTGCAAAGCGCCCCCTGACGAGTATTGGATAATGGTCGACCCACGCGACAGGGCGGCAGCCGAGACACCGCCGACGTTGGGCGAGGGCTGCCTGGCCCGCTTCGATCTCGACGCCCTGGGCGACGATGCCGGCACCGATTTCGCCGGTGCCGCCGAACTCTGGCGCCAGCTCAATCTGCCTGGCGACGCCAGCGCTCCAGCAGTGGACGCGCCAGCAGGCAGACGAACACCGGCCCACCGGCGATCAGGTAGAAGTAATAGGTGACGGCGCGCCAGATCAGGATCGCCGCCGCCGCCGTCGAACTGCCCACCAGCGGCGCCAGCAGGCTCGCCGAGGTCAGCTCGGCGGCCCCGGCGCCACCAGGCAGCAGGCTGAACTGGCCGGCGCTGAGCGACAGCATCTGCACCAGGAAGCTCGGTATCCACGACAGCTCTACGCCCAACCCCCTCAACACCAGGTACAGCACGCTGTAGCGCAGGCTCCAGTGCGCGCAGGTCAGGGTGAACACCAGGGCCAGGGTGCGCTTGGGCAGACGCCAGGTGTCGGCCAGGGCATGGCTGAAATGCAGCAGCTTGCGCGCCCAGCGCCGCCGCCGCAGGCGTGACATGCCCAGCCGGCGCAGTAGGCGGCCGTTGAGGCGCATCACCCGGCGCCGGTAGCGCAGCAGCCCGAGCACCCCAGCCAGCACCACGCACAGCAGCGACGCGCTGCCGAGCAGCATGCTTTCCTGGCTGTGCCCCAGGCTGTGGAACAGGGCGTAGCCGGCGATCGCCAGCATGGCGCAAAAGAAGAACACCAGGTCGTTCAACTGGTCCATGGCGAAGACCGCGCCGCTGCGCGCCGGGCCGATGCGTTCGCGGGCCAGCAGGGCCATGAGGGTGAGGGGCCCGCCGCTACCGCCTGGGGTGGTGCAGATGGCGAACTCGGTGGCCATGACTACACCCAGGCTGCGCACTCGCCCGAGCCGCGTACCTTGCTGGCCGAGCAGCAGGCGCAGACGCAGGGCGTTGATGACCCAGCACAGCAAGATCATGCCCAGCAGCATCAGCATCAGGCCGGGGGCGAAGGTTTTCAGCCGGGGCAGCAGGTCGCTGCCACCGAGCAGGGCCGGGACCAGCACCGCCAACAGCAGTGCCAGGCCCAGCCAGCCCAGGCGGTTCATGCCCTGGCCTGGCGGTCCAGCCAGGCGGACTTGGTCAGTGGCTCGCGGCCTTGCGCCCGTAGCGCCAGCAGGGTGTGCAGCCAGTAGTCGCGGGACGCGCGATGACGCATGTCCACCGGGTGCAGGCCCAGGCGCAGGGTGCTGGCCTGGCGCCAGCGCCGGCATTGCCAGTCGCAGAGCATCCTCGACAAGCCGCGGCGCCAGGGGCTGCGGGCACTCCACACCAGGCCCGGCGCCTCGATGGCAGTGAATGTCGGCAGGCGGTACAGGTGCTGCGGTGTGCTGGTATAGCGCAAGGGCAGGCGGCGCAGGGCCTGGCGTGTGCCTTCGCTCATCAGCCAGGCGGGCGCGACGAAGCCTGCCACCGGCCAACCCTGGCGGCCGAACAGCGCCAGGCCGGCCTCCAGGCGCTGCAAGGCCTCGCCTTCGTCGAGTCCGTAGAATTCACCTTCATGGGTGTAGATCCGGCGCATGAAGTACTCCCCGGGGCTGCGTGGCGGCGGGCCGTCGTCGGCATGGTAGTAGCCATGCAGGGCCAGTTCGTCGCCTTGTGCCAGGCGGCGTTCGAGCAGGCGGCAGAAGGTCGGCGAGCGGCCCAGGGCGTTGCGGTGGTGGAAGTCCGGGACCACCAGCCAGGTCATGGGCACATTGCCGAGGGCGTCGATGGCTTGGACGAAGGGCTGGTAGTCGGGCCAGGTCTCAGGCGCGACGTCGTGCAGCACCAGCATCAGGCTGCGTGGCGAGGTGGCCTCAGGCATGGGCGCGGACCTGCGGCAGGTGGCCAAGGACCGCCTGGTAGTGCTCCAGCAGGCCGTTGACCACGGTGTCCCAGGAGTAGTGCTGCTCCACGTGGCGGCGGGCCTGGGCGCCGAGCTGGCGCACGCCGGCCTCGAAGGTCTCGCGCACGGCCTGCGCCATGGCCTGGCCGTCGTTGGGGCGGCACAGCCGGCCGCACTGCTCGTTGACGATCTCGCCGAAGGCGCCGGCGCGCACGGCCACCACGGGCGTGGCGCTGGCCATGGCTTCGAGGATCACCAGGCCGAAGGTCTCCTGGTCGCCGGCATGCACCAGCAGATCGGCGCTGGCGAACAGCCGCGCGACCTCCTCGGGCGGGCAGAACGCGTCGATCACGCTGACGTTGTCCGGCACATTGGTTGGCATGTTCGAGCCCGCCAGCAGCAGGTGGTAGTGGCGCCCCAGGTGGCGCATGCAGTCGAGCAGCACCGGCAGGTTCTTCTCTCGCGAGCCGCGGCCGGCGAACACCAGCAGGCGGGTGGTGTCGGGAATGCCCAGTTCGGTACGCAGGTGTGGGTCGCGATGCTCGGGGTTGAAGGTGGCCAGGTCGACGCCCAGGCGTTGCACGTGCACATCCCTGACCCCCAGCCGGCGCAGCTTGTCGGCCATCACCTGGCTCGGTGCCAGGACCCGGTCGAAATTGCCGTACAGCTTGCTGACGTAGGCCTCGACATTGGGCGTGAACCAGTTGCCCATGCGGTTGCTGACCAGCAGCGGCAGGTCGGAATGGTAGAAACCGATCACCGGCACGTCGAGCTTGCGCCGTGCTTCCAGGGCCGCCCAGGCGGTGAGGTAGGGGTCGCCCACTTCGATCAGGTCGGGCTGCAGGCGGCGCAGCACGTTGCACCAGGGGGCCAGGCGTACCGGGAAGCGGTAGCCGTTGCCAAAAGGCAGGGGAGGCGCCGGCACCTGGTAGATGCCATCGGCGTGGCTGGCGCTGGGGCCGGGGATCAAGAGGCTGTGGCGGACGCCGGTCTTGGCGTCGAGTCGGCGGTGTTTGGCATCAAGATAGGTACGTACGCCGCCGCTGGCCGGGGCGTAGAACATGGTGATGTCAGCGATGTGCACGATCAGCATCCCTCCGGGATCGTCTTCGGGTCTGTCATCCGGCCGCTATGGGCCGGCGATGACGCGCCTAAAGGTTGACCTTCCTGAAGGATAGTTTGTTCGATCGGGGACGGCTGTGAGCAGCAAGCTTCAAGCGGCAAGAAAAAGCAGGAGTGTGCACACCCCTGCTTTTGCTTTTGCTTGCCGCTAGATCCTGAAGCTGCCGACCAGGTGCTTGAGGCGGGTGGCCTGCTGTTCGAGGTCGGCGCAGGCGCGCAGGGTGGCCTGCAGGTTCTCGACGCCTTCCTGGTTGAGCATGTTGATCTCGTTGATATCCATGTTGATCGAGTCGACCACGGCGGTCTGCTCCTCGGTGGCGGTGGCCACCGACTGGTTCATGCCGTCGATCTCGCCGATGCGCTGGGTCACGCTGCCCAGGCGCTCGCCGGCCTGGTTGGCGATCGCCATGCTGTCGTGGCTGTGGCGCTGGCTCTGGTCCATGGTCTCGACCGACTCGCGGGCACCGACCTGCAGCTCCTCGATCATGCTCTGCACCTGCTGCGCCGACTCCTGGGTGCGGTGGGCGAGGTTGCGCACCTCGTCGGCGACCACGGCGAAACCACGGCCGGCCTCGCCGGCACGTGCCGCCTCGATCGCCGCATTGAGCGCCAGCAGGTTGGTCTGCTGGGAAATGCTGGTGATCACCTCGAGGATCTGGCCGATATTCACCGTCTTGTTGTTGAGCGTCTCGATGTGGGCGCTGGAGGTGACGATCAGGTCCGACAGGCGGTTCATCGCTTCGATGTTGCGTTCCACCACCTGCTGGCCTTCCTCGGCCAGCAGGCGCGCCGAGGTGGCGTGTTGCGAGGCCTGGGCGGCGTTGCCGGCGATCTCCTGGGCCGCGGCGCCCAGCTCGTTGATGGCCGCGGCGACGCTGTTGGTGCGGTTGGACTGCTCGTCGGAATTGGCCATCGACGAGTTGGAGGCGCTGATCACCCGCAGGGCCACTTCGTTGACCTGCTCGGTGGCCGAGGACACTTCGCGGATCGAGCTGTGGATGCGTTCGACGAAGCGGTTGAAGGCACTGCCGAGGATGCCGAACTCGTCATGCTGGTGGATCTGCAGGCGCTTGGTCAGGTCGCCTTCGCCTTGGGCGATGTCTTCCATGGCCCGGGTCATGGCGTGCAGCGGTTGCATCAATACACGGATCAGCAGGCCGAGCAGGGCGATGATGATGACCACCGCGACCAGGGTAGCGATCACCGCCGAGGTGCGGAAGCTGCTGAGCATGGAGAAGGCCTTGTCCTTGTCCACCGACAGGCCGATGTACCAGTTGGCCGAAGGCAGGCCTTTGATCGGGGTGAAGGTCAGCAGGCGGTCCTGGCCGTCGGAGCGGACCTCGGTCAGGTCGTTGGAGAGTTTCGGCGTGTTCTGCGGGAACAGGTCCGACAGCGATTTCATCACCAGCGCCTTGTCCGGGTGGACCAGGATCTTGCCTTGGTCGTTGACCAGGAAGGCGTAGCCCATGCCGCCGAAGTCCAGCGAGTTGATGATCTCCACCAGGCCATCGAGGGTCAGGTCGCCGCCAACCACGCCGACGCTGCTGGACACCTTGCTGAGGATGCCGATGACCATCTTGTTGGTGGTCAGGTCGATGTAGGGTTCGGTGAGGATCGCGCCGCTGGCGTTCATGCCGTCCTTGTACCAGGGGCGTACGCGCGGGTCGTAGCCGTCGGGCATCGGCGCGTCGGGACGCACGCTGAAGCCGCCGTCGACCTTGCCCAGGTAGACCGTGAGGAAGCTTGAGATCAGGGCATTCTGGCCCATCAGGGTTTCGGCGTTGGCGGGATCCTGGGCAATGTTCTGGGCCAGGTTCTCCACCAGCTTGATACGGCCTTCGAACAGGTTGCGGATGTTGGTCGAGGTGGACTCGCCCATTTCAGCCAGATAGTTCTCCAGGTCCTCGCGAATCGCATTACGCTGGAGGTAATCGTTGTAAAGGGTGAACAGGCTGAACGCGAGTATCACGATCAGCGAGGCCGCCAAGAGGATCTTGTGGCTGAAGCGAAGGCTTTTGTTCATGGCGTATCGGGTCCGCTAAGGTTTTATCGGGTCGTTCGCACGAAGGCAGCTTGGAAAACAGTGCAACAATCACCGGGGTCCTTTTCGGGTTGTTCCTGTCTTTCAGGGGGAAATCACGATGGGATATCGGCCGATAGGCGGCAAAGCTTGAGGAGAGGTAGAAAGAAGATGTCAGATTCTTCGCAAATAGTTGTAGGAGCAGGCCCGGACGGCCAGCCTGTGGGCCAGCCCATGCGCCTGGCCAACCGCCATGGCCTGGTGGCCGGTGCCACCGGTACAGGCAAGACGGTGACCCTGCAGCACCTGGCCGAGATCTTCAGCGATGCAGGTGTGGCGGTGTTCGCCGCCGACGTCAAGGGTGACCTGTGTGGCCTCGGTGCCGCCGGCACGCCACAGGGCAAGGTGGCCGAGCGCATCGCCGGGATGCCCTGGCTGGCGCATCGCCCGCAGGCTTATCCGGTCACCTTGTGGGATATCGCCGGCGAGTCCGGCCATCCGTTGCGCACCACGCTCAGCGAAATGGGCCCGCTGTTACTGGGCAATTTGCTCGAGTTGAGCGACAGCCAGCAGGCCGCGCTGTATGCCGCCTTCAAGGTGGCCGACCGCGAGGGCCTGCTGTTGCTGGACCTGAAGGACCTCAAGGCCTTGCTGGCGCACCTGAAGGACAACCCCCAATTGCTGGGCGAAGACAGCGCACTGATGACCAGCGCTTCCACCCAGGCCTTGCTGCGCCGCTTGGCGACCCTGGAGCAGCAGGGCGCCGAGGCGCTGTTCGGCGAGCCGGCCCTACAACTGGAAGACCTGTTGCGTCCGGACAGCGACGGCCGTGGGCGCATCCACCTGCTCGATGCCAGCCGCCTGGTGCACGAGGCGCCGAAGGTGTATGCCACGTTCCTGCTGTGGTTGCTGGCGGAGCTGTTCGAACAGTTGCCCGAGCGGGGCGATGCCGACAAGCCGGTGCTGGCGCTGTTCTTCGACGAGGCGCACCTGCTGTTCAACGACACCCCCAAGGCATTGCAAGACCGCCTCGAGCAGGTCGTGCGGCTGATTCGTTCCAAGGGGGTAGGCGTGTACTTCGTCACCCAGTCGCCGGGCGACCTGCCGGATGCGGTATTGGCGCAGTTGGGCTTGCGCATCCAGCATGGCCTGCGCGCCTTCACCGCCAAGGAGCAGAAGTCGCTCCGGGCCGTGGCCGATGGTTTCCGCCCCAATCCGGCGTTCGATACCTTGAGCGTGTTGACCGAACTCGGTATCGGCGAGGCGCTGGTGGGCACCTTGCAGGACAAGGGAACGCCGGAACAGGTCCAGCGGGTACTGGTGGCGCCGCCGCAGTCGCGGATCGGGCCATTGAGCGCGGCCGAACGCAGTGCCTTGGTCGCCGCCTCGCCGTTGGCCGGGCGTTACGACAAGCCGATCGATCGCGAGTCGGCTTATGAAATGCTCATGGCACGCAAGGGCGAACCGGTGGAGCCGGTGCCGCAGCCCAAGGCTGACGAGGACAGTTTCGCCGACAAGGCGGGAGAGTTTTTGCAAAGCGCGGTGGGGCAGGCGATCAAGTCGGCGGTGCGGCAGGCGGCCAACCAGCTGGGCAGGCAATTGGTGCGGGGGCTGATGGGGTCGCTGCTGGGGGGCAAACGACGTTGAGCTAACCCCCCATCGCCGGCTTGCCGGCGATGGGGCGCGAAGCCGCCCCAAATGACAATTGAAAGTCTTAACTGACCGGCATTGCCCTTGGGGCGCCTTTCCTGCGCCAGCGATCGGTTCAGCTGATCGACTTCGACGCCAGCCAGAACAAGCCCGCGGCCAGGCCCATGGAGGCCGGCAGGGTCAGTACCCAGGCCAGCAGGATGGTCTTCACCGTGCCGCCTTGCAGGCCGCTCTTGTTGGCCACCATGGTACCGGCCACGCCCGAGGACAGTACGTGGGTGGTCGATACCGGCAGGCTGAACACGTTGGCCATGCCGATGGCGCAAGCGGCGGTGATCTGTGCCGACATGCCCTGGGCATAGGTCATGCCCTGCTTGCCGATCTTCTCGCCGACGGTCAGTACCACGCGCTTCCAACCCACCATGGTACCCAGGCCCAGCGCCAGGGCGACGGCCACGATCACCCAGAACGGGGCATATTCGGTGGTGGCGGTCAGGTCCTTGCGCAGCTTGTCCAGGTCGGCCTTTTCACGGGCATCCAGGCCAGGCAGCTTGCCGACCTTCTTCGCCGTGTCGTCCAGGCAGAGCAGGTAGCGACGTACCTCGACACGCTTCTCCGCGCTCAGGGCACGGTAGTCGGTCACGCCTGCCAGCGACGATTGCAGGGCGGCAATGGTCGGCTCGGTCTGCTGCGGGTTGCAGCTGAACTGCTCCGGCAGGTCGCTCGGGATGGCCTTGCCCAGTGCCAGGTACTCGCCCAGGGTGGCGGCATTGCGCTGGTAGAACTGGCTCAGGTGCAAGGTGGCATCGCGGGTACGCTCGATCTGGTAGGTGGTGCTGTTCAGGTCGAGGACGAATTTCGCCGGGACGATACCGATCAGCACCAGCATGATCAGGCCGATACCTTTCTGGCCGTCGTTGGAGCCATGCACGAAGCTCACGCCCATGGCCGAGATCACCAGCACCAGGCGGTTCCAGAAGGGCGGGTGCTTCTTGTCGTCGAGCTTGCGGCGCTGCTCCGGGGTCTTGTGCATTTTCGACAGCGGGCGCCACCACTTCAGGCCGATCAGCACCAGGGCCGCCACGGCGAAGCCGGCCATGGGCGAGACCACCAGCGACAGGGCGATGTCGATCGCCTTCTGCCAGTTGACGCCGTCGCCCAGCGGGATCTCGTTGATCAGGGCGTTGGCCAGGCCCACGCCGAGGATCGAGCCGATCAGGGTATGGGAGCTGGACGCGGGGATGCCGAAATACCAGGTGCCCAGGTTCCAGGTGATGGCCGCGGCCAGCAAGGAGAAGACCATGGCCAGGCCGTGCCCGGTGTTCACATTGATCAGCAGCTCGACCGGTAGCAGGTGGACGATGGCATAGGCCACCCCGACACCGCCCAGCAGAACCCCGAGAAAGTTGAACACGCCGGAGAAGAATACGGCCAGGTGTGGTGGCATGGCTTTGGTATAGATGACGGTAGCTACCGCGTTGGCGGTGTCATGAAAGCCATTGATGAACTCGAATGCGAGCACGAAGGTCAGGGCGAGCAGCAGGCTCACCAGTACCCAGGCATCCAATCCGCTGAATAAATCGATCATGAAGGTTTTCTGGCGGTCTTAGGGGGGCGCGATTATGCCAGAAAACCTTGGCAATCGATGCACCTGCGACTGACCGATGGCGTCTTCGAAGCAGAGGGCGAAGTGGGCGAGGTGGGGCGCCAACAAAGGTTAGCGGCGCTTAATATGCTTGAAAGTCGTTGAAAATCATCGAAAAAGTGAAAACTTGGCGAGCTGGCAAAAAATCAAACGGCCGTATGAAATTTGTGTAATTCCATTTCATCCATGGCGTTACGGTAAAGATCGGCCCGCACCAGAGGCAGGAGGCCGCTGGTGCCGAGGCCCAGTGCGAGCTGGCCACTACAGGCCACTGGAACGGGAGGGGGCTCAGGACTGCTCGCTGCGCAGTTCCTTTTCCATTTTTTCCAGTTCCTGGGCAAAGACCTGATCCTGGACGGTGGCGCGCTTGCGCCACGGTTTGCGTTCCGGTTCCGGTTGCGCGGCATAGGTGGTGACTTCGCCACCGTAGACTTCTTGGTAACGTTCAGCCTGGCGCTCGAGTTCCGCGCGCAGTTCTTCTTTCGTCACAGTAATACCCGACTCTGTTGAAGTTTTTGCCCTGGCCACGTCATGCGAAGTTACGCATGCGGCTGCGTCGCCAGAGCGAACAGGCTGTTGCAGCGACAGTATCCATGCGGTGCATGGCTCGTAAAATGGAAATAGGCCTTGAGCCTTGCACCTGGCTTGCTGGCGGTAACTCGATGGGGCGACGGGGTGGGCCGCGCCGAATGATCGGACCGGGCCAGCGGGTTCGATTATAGCAATCGGCAAGTCAATGGCTACCGTTCTTTATCGATAACGGGCAAACAGTTGGAAGTTGCTCTTGTGACCGTCGGCATGTTCCGTTTCTGCCTCATGAAGTTGGAGGCGCAGGTCTGCCGAAAGTTCGTTCGAAATAGAAGGGGAATGAAAAACGGCCTCGCGGGTAGCGAGGCCGTGCCTGGGGACTTCTACGGTGGGTACCTGACCAGTCTCTCCAAAGAAGCCACATGTGGCAGGAGAAAGGTATAAGCAAAAGTGTCGGCGGTCAATTGCGATTATCGGCCGTTGGTTCGATAATCGCACGAACGACGGATTTTTTGAGGTTAGCCATGAGCGAAGACACCCAGGCCACGGATCGCGAAAACCAGGAACCTGCGCGCCCCACCGCCCCCGCGTTGGCCCCGCCGATCGTGGCGTCGCCGGCCAAGCGTATCCAGGCGTTCACTGGCGACCCGGACTTCATGACCTCCCTGGCCCGGGGCCTGGCGGTCATCCAGGCGTTCCAGGAGCGCAAGCGCCACCTGACCATCGCCCAGATCAGCCATCGCACCGAGATCCCCCGGGCGGCGGTACGTCGGTGCCTGCATACATTGATCAAGCTGGGCTATGCCACCACTGACGGGCGGACCTACTCGCTGTTGCCCAAGGTGCTGACCCTCGGCCACGCCTACCTGTCGTCCACGCCCCTGGCGGTGTCTGCGCAGCCGTACCTGGACCGTATCAGCGATCAATTGCACGAAGCGGCCAACATGGCGACCCTCGAGGGGGACGACATTCTCTACATTGCCCGTTCGGCCACGGTGGAGCGGTTGATCTCGGTCGATTTGTCGGTGGGGGGGCGCCTGCCGGCCTACTGCACGTCCATGGGACGGATCCTGCTGGCCGCGCTGGACGACGCCAGCCTGCGGGAATACCTGGAGCGTGCCGACCTCAAGGCCCGTACCAGCCGCACCCTGCATGACACCGACTCGCTGTTCGCCTGCATCCAGCAGGTACGCGCCCAGGGCTGGTGCGTGGTCGATCAGGAACTGGAGCAGGGCTTGCGTTCGATCGCCGTACCGATCTACGACGCCTCGGGGCAGGTGCTGGCTGCGCTCAATGTCAGCACCCACGTCGGCCGGGTCAGCCGCAGTGAACTGGAGCAGCGCTTCCTGCCGATCCTGTTGGCGGCTAGCCGCGACCTGTGCCATCAGCTTTTTGGTTGATAGGCAGTGTTGAAGCATCTGGGGCTGCAGAGCAGCCCCATGGGTAACGCATTTCGAACAGATCCCCGTGTTTCCTGTTCGATAAACGCACAGTCTCGCCTCCAGCGAATTGCGCAGGCCCCAGGCGCTGATTAATGTCTCTCGCAGCGGTCGGCCCTGCCGACCGGACAATAACAACACCCGAGGCGCATCCATGACCACTGCCCCCTCGCTGCCGCGGCCGCACCCGCTTGCAGCATGGCCATCTTCCGGCTGATCGCCAGCCGTTCCACGTCCCATCGCCGTTCCCTGCGCCGTTCTCGCGTGCAGTGGCCTGCCTGCGCCCATTTTCCGGACAAGAACAATGAACAACCCGCAAACCGCTGTCGGAAATTGCCTCGACGTCCAGTCGTTCATCAACGGCCAGCCACTGTCCCGCTACCAGTGGCGGGTAGTGATCCTGTGTTTCCTGATCGTTTTCCTCGATGGCCTGGACACCGCTGCCATGGGCTTCATCGCCCCGGCCCTGTCCCAGGAATGGGGGATCGACCGCGCCAGCCTGGGCCCGGTGATGAGCGCCGCGCTGATCGGCATGGTATTCGGCGCCCTGGGTTCCGGGCCGTTGGCCGACCGCTTCGGGCGCAAGGGCGTGCTGGTGGGGGCGGTACTGGTTTTCGGCGGCTTCAGCCTGGCCTCGGCCTACGCCAGCAATGTCGACCAACTGCTGGTGCTGCGCTTCCTGACCGGCCTGGGGCTGGGCGCCGGCATGCCCAATGCCACCACGCTGCTGTCCGAATACACCCCTGAGCGGCTCAAGTCGCTGCTGGTGACCAGCATGTTCTGCGGTTTCAACCTGGGGATGGCCGGTGGGGGCTTCATTTCCGCCAAGCTGATCCCAGCCTATGGGTGGCACAGCCTGCTGGTGATCGGTGGCGTGCTGCCGTTGCTGCTGGCCCTGGTGCTGATGGCCTGGCTGCCGGAGTCGGCGCGCTTTTTGGTGGTACGCAACCGGGGCAATGACCGGGTACGCAAGACCCTGGCGCCTATCGCGCCAGGCGTGGTGGCCCAGGCTGCCAGTTTCAGCGTGCCGGAGCAGAAGGTGGTGGCGGCGCGCAATGTCTTTGCGGTGATCTTCTCCGGTAGCTATGGCCTGGGCACCGTGCTGCTGTGGTTGACCTACTTCATGGGCCTGGTGATCGTCTACCTGCTGACCAGCTGGCTGCCGACCCTGATGCGCGACAGCGGCGCCAGCCTGGAGCAGGCGGCGTTCATCGGGGCGCTGTTCCAGTTCGGCGGGGTACTCAGCGCGGTGGCGGTGGGCTGGGCCATGGACCGCTTCGACCCGCACAAGGTCATCGGCATCTTCTACTTGCTGGCCGGGGTGTTCGCCTACGCGGTGGGGCAGAGCCTGGGCAACATCACCTTGCTTGCCACCCTGGTGCTGATCGCCGGTATGTGCGTGAACGGTGCGCAATCGGCCATGCCATCGCTGGCGGCGCGGTTCTACCCGACCCAAGGGCGAGCCACCGGGGTGTCCTGGATGCTCGGCATTGGCCGTTTCGGCGCGATCCTGGGGGCTTGGAGCGGTGCGACGCTGCTGGGGTTGGGGTGGAATTTCGAGCAGGTGCTGACGGCGCTGCTGGTACCGGCGGCGCTGGCGACGGTGGGGGTGATCGTGAAAGGGAGGGTGAGTCACGCTGACGCGACCTGATTTCAGGGGCATCAGCCATCAGCTATCCGCGCCCTACGGGCTTCTGTCGATCGCGCGAATACTAAATAGTAGAGCAACAAATTGTTCGATAATCGAACTAAAGTGCGATTATCGGATTGTAAGCGACCCGCCAGCCTCCTTAATCTGAGCTCAACGTAGCACCCTGACCAGGAGTCTCCACATGGCTGCAATCCTCCCGCTTCACGACGCCGTGAAGCAATTCATCCAGGATGGCGATACCGTCGCCCTCGAAGGCTTCACCCACCTGATCCCGACCGCCGCCGGCCACGAGATCATTCGCCAGGGCAAGCGGGAGTTGACCCTGGTGCGCATGACCCCGGACCTGATCTACGACCAGCTGATCGGTGCCGGTTGCGCCCGCAAGTTGATCTTCTCCTGGGGCGGCAACCCAGGTGTCGGCTCGCTGCACCGCCTGCGCGATGCGGTGGAGAAACACTGGCCCCACGCGATCGAGATCGAGGAGCACAGTCACGCCGACCTGGCCAACGCCTACGTCGCCGGTGCCTCGGGCCTGCCGTTCGCAGTGCTGCGCGCCTACGCCGGCTCCGACCTGCCGAAGGTCAACCCCCTGATCAAGAGCGTCACCTGCCCGTTCACTGGCGAAGTGCTCGCCGCCGTGCCGTCGGTACGGCCAGACGTCACCGTGATCCACGCGCAGAAGGCCGACCGCAAGGGCAACGTGCTGCTGTGGGGCATCCTGGGCGTGCAGAAGGAAGCTGCTCTTGCAGCCAAGCGCTGCATCGTCACCGTCGAGGAGATCGTCGACGACCTGCAGGCGCCGATGAACGCCTGCGTCCTGCCGACCTGGGCGATCAGCGCGGTCTGCCTGGTGCCCGGTGGCGCCCATCCGTCCTACGCCCATGGCTACTACGAGCGCGACAACCGCTTCTACCAGGCCTGGGACCCGATCGCCCGCAACCGTGAGTCGTTCACCGCCTGGATCGATACCTACATCCGTGGCACCGCCGACTTCAACGAATTCAAGGCCAAGCTGGCCAGCACCGCGGAGGCTGCGCAATGAGCTATTCCACTTCCGAAATGATGACCGTCGCCGCTGCCCGTCGCCTGCGCAACGGCGCTGTCTGCTTCGTCGGCATCGGCCTGCCGTCCAAGGCCGCCAACCTGGCGCGCCTGACCTCGTCGCCGGATGTGGTGCTGATCTACGAATCCGGCCCGATCGGTGCCAAGCCCAGTGTGCTGCCGCTGTCCATCGGCGATGGCGAGCTGGCCGAGACCGCCGACACCGTGGTACCCACCGGCGAGATCTTCCGCTACTGGCTGCAGGGCGGGCGTATCGATGTCGGTTTCCTCGGCGCGGCCCAGGTCGACCGCTTCGGCAACATCAACACCACGGTGGTCGGTGACTACCACGCACCGAAGACCCGCCTGCCGGGCGCCGGCGGTGCGCCGGAGATCGCCGGTTCCGCCAAGCAGGTGCTGATCATCCTCAAGCAGTCGCAGCGGGCCTTCGTCGACAAGCTGGACTTCATCACCTCGGTCGGCCACGGCGAGGGCGGCGATTCGCGCAAGCGCCTGGGCCTGCCGGGTGACGGCCCGGTCGGCATCATCACCGACCTGTGCATCATGGAGCCGGAAGCCGGTACCCACGAGTTCGTGGTCACTTCGATCCACCCGGGTGTGACCCGCGAGCAGATCGTCGCCGCCACCGGCTGGCCGATCCGTTTCGCCGAGAACGTGCAGACCACCGCCGAACCTTCCGAGGTCGAGCTGTCGGCCCTGCGTGACCTGGAAGCCCGTACCGCCGCCGCCCACGGCCAGAAGGCAGGAGAAGCCTGATGCGCGACGTCTTCATCTGCGATGCCATTCGCACCCCCATCGGCCGCTTCGGCGGCGCCCTGGCCGGCGTGCGCGCCGACGACCTGGCCGCAGTGCCGCTCAAGGCGCTGGTCGAACGCAACCCGCAGGTCGATTGGTCGCAGCTCGACGAAGTATTCCTCGGCTGCGCCAACCAGGCCGGCGAGGACAACCGCAACGTGGCACGCATGGCCCTGCTGCTGGCCGGGCTGCCGCAGAGCGTCCCGGGCGTGACCCTCAATCGTTTGTGCGCCTCGGGCATGGATGCCGTCGGCACCGCCTTTCGCGCCATCGCCAGCGGCGAGATGGAGCTGGCCATCGCGGGCGGCGTCGAGTCGATGTCGCGGGCGCCGTTCGTCATGGGCAAGGCCGAGAATGCCTGGTCGCGCAACATGAAGCTCGAGGACACCACCATCGGCTGGCGCTTCGTCAACCCACTGATGAAGGCCCAGTACGGCGTGGATGCCATGCCCGAGACCGCCGACAACGTGGCCGATGACTACCAGGTGTCCCGTGCCGACCAGGACGCCTTCGCCCTGCGCAGCCAGCAGAAGGCCGCCGCGGCCCAGGCGGCAGGCTTCTTCGCCGAAGAGATCGTCCCGGTGCGTATCGTCCACCGCAAGGGCGAGACCGTCGTCGAGCAGGACGAGCACCTGCGCCCGGAAACCACCCTGGAAGCCCTGGCCAGGCTCAAGCCGGTCAACGGCCCGGACAAGACCGTCACCGCCGGCAATGCCTCGGGTGTCAACGACGGTGCCGCCGCGCTGATCCTGGCCTGCGCCGAGGCGGTGAAACAGCATGGGCTGACCCCGCGCGCGCGCGTGCTGGGCATGGCCAGTGGTGGCGTGGCGCCTCGGGTGATGGGCATCGGCCCGGTGCCGGCGGTGCGCAAGCTGACCGAGCGTCTTGGCCTGGCGGTGTCGGACTTCGATGTCATCGAACTCAACGAAGCCTTCGCCAGCCAGGGCCTGGCGGTGCTGCGCGAGCTGGGCGTGGCGGACGACGCGCCGCAGGTCAACCCCAATGGCGGCGCCATCGCCCTCGGCCACCCGCTGGGCATGAGCGGCGCCCGGCTGGTGCTGACGGCGCTGCATCAACTGGAGAAGAGCGGCGGGCGCAAGGGCCTGGCGACCATGTGCGTGGGCGTTGGCCAAGGGCTGGCGCTGGCCATCGAGCGGGTCTGACCGCGTGGTGTCGGGCCCGCTCCGATACCTGTCTGGGAGCTGCAAGGCAGCCCCCAGATTCAGCGCTCTGCCAGGCCCCACGGGTACTGCCTAGGTGATAGCGGAACGAGAGTGTTACTAAGTGTGTCTAGACTAGGCAGTGACCCTCCAGGAGTGAAACGCCATGACCTCAGCCTATTACACCGGCGAAGAGCGCAGTAAGCGGATCTTCGCCATCGTCGGTGCCTCTTCGGGCAACCTGGTGGAATGGTTCGACTTCTATGTCTACGCCTTCTGCGCGATCTACTTCGCCCCGGCCTTCTTCCCCTCCGACGACCCCACCGTGCAACTGCTCAATACCGCCGGCGTGTTCGCCGCCGGGTTCCTGATGCGGCCCATCGGTGGCTGGATCTTCGGCCGCCTGGCCGACCGCCACGGGCGCAAGAATTCGTTGATGATCTCGGTGCTGATGATGTGCGCCGGTTCGCTGCTCATCGCTTGCCTGCCGACCTATGCCAGCATCGGTACCTGGGCGCCGGCCCTGCTGCTGTTCGCGCGGCTGGTGCAGGGGCTGTCGGTGGGGGGCGAGTATGGCACCACCGCGACCTACATGAGCGAGGTGGCCTTGCGCGGGCAGCGCGGTTTCTTCGCCTCGTTCCAGTACGTGACCCTGATCGGTGGCCAGTTGCTGGCGGTGCTGGTGGTGGTGATCCTGCAGCAAATGCTCAGCGAGGACGAACTGCGTGCCTGGGGTTGGCGCATTCCCTTCGTGGTCGGCGCCGTCGCCGCGCTGATCTCGCTGATGCTGCGCCGTTCGCTGAAGGAAACCAGCAGCGCCGAAACCCGACAGGACAAGGACGCCGGGTCCATCGGCGGGCTGTTTCGCAACCACGCCGCGGCCTTCGTCACGGTGCTCGGCTACACGGCCGGTGGTTCGCTGATCTTCTACACCTTCACCACCTACATGCAGAAGTACCTGGTCAATACGGCCGGCATGCATGCCAAGAATGCCAGCTTCGTGATGACCGGTGCGCTGTTCCTGTACATGTGCATGCAGCCCTTCTTCGGCATGCTCTCCGACCGTATCGGCCGGCGTAATTCCATGCTGCTGTTCGGCGCCCTGGGTACGTTGTTCACCGTGCCGCTGCTGATGGCGCTGAAGACCGTGACCAGCCCGATCATGGCCTTCGTGCTGGTGACCCTGGCGTTGTGCATCGTCAGTTTCTATACCTCCATCAGCGGCCTGGTGAAGGCCGAGATGTTCCCGCCGCAGGTGCGTGCCCTGGGAGTGGGGCTGGCTTATGCCGTGGCCAACGCAGTGTTCGGCGGCTCGGCCGAATATGTGGCCCTGGGCTTGAAAACCCTGGGCATGGAGAACACCTTCTACTGGTACGTGACGGCCATGATGGCCGTGGCCTTCCTGTTCAGCCTGCGCCTGCCGAAGCAGGCGGCGTACCTGCACCACGATCATTGAGGACGCTTCATGAGCAACCAGCTGTTCGACGCCTACTTCACCGCGCCGGCCATGCGCGAGATCTTCTCCGACCGTGGCCGCCTGCAGGGCATGCTCGACTTCGAGGCAGCCCTGGCCCGCGCCGAAGCGGCCGTCGGGCTGGTGCCGCACAGCGCGGTGGCGGCCATCGAGGCCGCCTGCCAGGCGGAGCGCTACGACCCTCGTGCCCTGGCCGAGGCCATCGCCATCGCCGGCAACTCGGCGATCCCGCTGGTCAAGGCGTTGGGCAAGGTGGTCGCCAGTGGCGTGCCCGAGGCCGAGCGCTACGTGCACCTGGGGGCCACCAGCCAGGACGCCATGGACACGGGGCTGGTCCTGCAACTGCGTAACGCCCTGGCATTGATCGAAGCGGACCTGGCCAGGCTGGCCGACAGCCTGGCCCGCCAGGCCCTGCAGCACGCCGACACGCCGTTGGTGGGGCGCACCTGGTTGCAGCATGCCACGCCAGTGACCCTGGGCATGAAGCTGGCCGGCATGCTGGGGGCGGTGACCCGTCATCGCCAACGCCTGCAGGCGCTGCGCCCGCGCTTGCTGTGCCTGCAGTTCGGCGGTGCTTCCGGCACGCTCGCGGCATTGGGCAGCAAGGCCTTGCCGGTGGCCGAGGCATTGGCCGGGCAACTGGCGCTGGCCCTGCCCGAGCAGCCCTGGCACACCCAGCGTGACCGCCTGGTGGAGTTCGCCACGGTGCTGGGGATGGTCGCCGGCAGCCTGGGCAAGTTCGGCCGTGACGTCAGCCTCTTGATGCAGACCGAGGCGGGGGAGCTGTTCGAGCCGGCGGCACCGGGCAAGGGCGGTTCCTCGACCATGCCGCACAAGCGCAACCCGGTGGGGGCGGCGGTGCTGATCGGTGCCGCCACCCGTGTGCCGGGCCTCGTCGCCACCTTGCTGACGGCCATGCCCCAGGAGCACGAGCGCAGCCTGGGCCTGTGGCATGCCGAGTGGGAAACCCTGCCGGAAATCTGCTGCCTGGTCTCTGGCGCCCTGCACCAGGCCCAGTCGATCGTCGAGGGCATGGAGGTGGATGCCGCGCGCATGCGCCGCAACCTCGACCTTACCCAGGGCCTGGTGCTGGCCGAGGCGGTTAGCATCGTCCTGGCCCAACGCCTGGGGCGCGACCATGCCCATCACTTGCTGGAACAATGCTGCCAGCGTGCCGTGGCCGAACAGCGCCACCTGCGCGCCGTGCTCGGCGACGATGCGCAGGTCACTGCGCAGTTGTCTGCCGAAGCGCTCGACCGTTTGCTCGACCCTGCCCATTACCTCGGCCAGGCCCGCGTCTGGGTGGCACGCGCCGTGGCTGAACACCAACGTTTCACTGCCTGAAGGAGACCGCTGTGGCGCATTTGCAACTGGCCGATGGCGTACTGCATTACCAACTCGACGGCCCGGCGCATGCCCCGGTGCTGGTGTTGTCCAACTCGCTGGGGACCGACCTGCACATGTGGGATACCCAGATCCCGGCCTGGAGCGAGCATTTTCGCGTGTTGCGCTACGACACCCGTGGCCATGGCGGTTCGCTGGTGACCGAGGGGCCGTACAGCATCGAGCAACTGGGGCGCGACGTGTTGGCCCTGCTCGATGCTCTGGACATCCACAAGGCGCATTTCGTCGGGCTGTCGATGGGCGGGCTGATCGGCCAGTGGCTGGGCATCAACGCCAGCAGCCGCCTGCTGAGCCTGACCCTGTGCAATACCGCCGCGAGGATCGCCAACGACGAGGTGTGGAACACCCGTATCGACACCGTGCTCAAGGGCGGGCGCCAGGCCATGGTCGACCTGCGCGATGCCTCCATCGCCCGTTGGTTCACGCCCGGTTTCGCCCAGGCCGAGCCGGAGCAGGCCCAGCGCATCTGCCACATGCTGGCGCAGACCGCCCCCGAAGGCTACGCGGCCAACTGCGCCGCGGTGCGTGATGCCGACTATCGCGAGCAACTGAACCGTATCCAGGTACCGACCTTGGTCGTTGCCGGTACCGAGGACGTGGTCACCACGCCAGAGCATGGCCGTTTCATGCAGGCGGGGATCCTCGGCGCCGAGTATGCCGAGTTCCCGGCCGCGCACCTGTCCAACGTCGAGATCGGCGCGCCGTTCAGCCGCCGTGTGCTCGACTTCCTGCTGGCTCGCTGAGGATCGCGGCATGGACGAGAAACAACGCTACGAAGCCGGCATGCAGGTGCGCCGTGCCGTGCTTGGCGATGCCCACGTGGACCGCAGCCTGGAGAAGCTCAACGACTTCAACGGCGAGTTCCAGGAGATGATCACCCGCCACGCCTGGGGCGATATCTGGACCCGCCCGGGCCTGGCGCGGCATACCCGCAGCCTGATCACCATCGCCATGCTGATCGGCATGAACCGCAACGAGGAACTCAAGTTGCACCTGCGTGCCGCGGCCAACAATGGCGTGACCCGGGACGAGATCAAGGAAGTGATCATGCAGAGCGCGATCTACTGCGGGATACCGGCGGCCAACGCGACCTTCCACCTGGCCGAGTCGGTGTGGGATGAGCTAGGGGTCGAATCGCGGGCCTGATCCAGGATCCAGGGGGCTGCCTTGCAGCCCCAGTCACACGGCGGCTTTCTTCTGACGCACCGCCACCGGCCCGGCATTGGCCTCCACGGCCCGCTTGAGTGCCGGGCACAATCCCAGCATGAACGCCAACTCCGCCACCACGAACAGCGGCCCGATGATCAGCCCGCTGACATCGTCGACGAACGCCGGCTTGCGACCTTCGTAATAGTGCCCGACGAACTGGATGATCCAGCCCACCACGAACGCGCCCAGCCCGGCGCTTAGCCACAGCCCGGTAGCCTGCACCGCCAGCGCCTGCCCGGCCCACAGGCACAGCCCTAGCAGCGCGCCCATGACCAGCCCGAAGCGCAGGTCCAGGCGCAGGTAGAACCATACCGACGCCGCGGCCACCAGCAATGCCGGGGAGAGCCAGACACCGGCCAGTGCCCAGCCGGGCCGTGACAGGAGGATCGTCACCGCCAGCACGATCAGCGGGATGCCGACGAAATGGGTGGCGATGTTGCGTGGGTCGCGGTGATAGGCCGCGTATTGGCTCAGGTGATCGACGAGGCTTTTCATTGTCGTTCCTCCTTGGCGCCCTGGCAGGAGCGCGACGAATCGTTATGCATGAGCATAGCGCGAGGCCTGGCCTCCCGGAACCGTGCGGCGTTGATGCGCAGGCATCAGCGCGGCGAATGATCGTGGCGCGGCTGCCGGTTGCCCTGGCGAGCGGAACTGCCTGTCGAGGAAGACTGGGTGTCGAGCTGGAGCAGGGTCTCGATCATCGCACGTGCCGCCGGCGACAGGCGATAGCCGCTGCGGCTGACCACCCCGCAGCGCACGCTCAATACCTCCAGCCCCGGTGGCAGGTTGCGCCAGTGCAGGCGCACCAGGCGCCCAGTGGCCAGGTCTTCGGCCACCGCCTCCTCGCTGGCGCTGCCGATGGCATCGCTGGCCAGCACCACGCTGCGCAGCACCGCCAGGTGCTCGGTCTGCAGGTGCGGGGTGAAGTCGTTACGCCCGCTGAGGTTGGCCAGGCGCTTGCGCACGCCAGGCACGAGCAGGGCGCTGGCCAGCGGGTAAGCGAACAGGTCGTTGGTCGACAGGCTGTCCTTGGCCAGCAGTGGGTGCCCAGGGCGGCAGAAAAACAGGCCGGGGCGGGGCGTGAGCGGTTCGGTGTGGAAGTTCGGGTCGGCCTCGAACGGGCGGATGTCGTCGACGAAGAACTCGATCTGCTCGCGGCGCAGGGCCTGGCCCAGGCGTTCGGCGTTGTCCACCAGCAGCGCGGTGCGGATCCCGGGATGCGCCGCGATGAAGTGCTGCAGGGCCTCGGGCACCAGGCGCACGGCCAGGGCCGGGCCGCTGCCGAAGTGCAGCTCGCCGGCGTCGAGCTTGGTCATCTGCAGCACCTCGTTGCTCAACTGCGCTGCGCCCTGCACCAGGCGCCGGGCGTGCTGCAGGACCACCTGGCCTTCGGGCGTGGGCTGCAGGTTCTTGCTGCCACGGTCCACCAGTGCGCAACCCAGCACCTGCTCCAGGCCCTGGATGGCGCGGCTGAAGGCCGGCTGGGTGATGCCCATGGCATCGGCGGCACGGACGAAGCTGCGGTATTCGGTGAGGGCAATGAAGTAGCGCAGCTGGCGGAGGTCCATGGTGAGGCTCTACGGCGGGTGGTCAGGGTTCGTTTTTAGCCTTGGCTTTATATAGCGTCAACATATTGGTTGGCTGTTTATTATTCGTTTTTGTTATTTTCATAGAAACCCGTTCGCGGGCAAGCCCCACAGGGCCTTGCAGGCATACCCTCGATGCTGGTCAGCCAAGCGGATTGGGGCTGCAAAGCAGCCCTGATTGCTCCGATATCACAACAGCCCAAGCGGATAGCTGACGATCAGCCGGTTCTCGTCGAAGGCGTTGCTGCTGAAGTCGCGTCGCATGGTGGAGTTGCGCCATTTCAGCGACAGGTCCTTGAAGGGGCCGGCCTGTATGACGTAGGCCAGTTCCGTCTCCCGTGCCCATTCCTTGCCGTCGCTGATGCCGCCGATGTGTACGTTGTCGCCCTTGATGTAGCGATTCATCAAGGTCAGGCCGGGGAGACCGAGGGTGACGAAGTTGAAATCGTGGCGCAGCTGCCAAGAGCGTTCCTTGGCATTGTCGAAGCTCGAGTTGTAGCTGTCGTTGGCCAGGGTGCCGCCGCTGGTGCCGTTGACCCGCAGCCAGGCGTCATCGCCGCTGACCTTCTGCAAGCCCAGGTACAGGGTGTGCCCGCCATGGCGGGCCGAGAGCATGGCCGAGGCGGTACGGTTGTCCAGCGCACCGGCGCGTTCGGCGCCGTCTTCGCTGCCGATGAAGTAGCCGAGGTTGGCGCCCAGGGTCCAGTCACCCAGGGGCTGGCTGTGCACCAGGTTGATGTATTGCTGGCGGTAGATGTCCTTGAGCCGGGCGTCCCACAGGCCGACCAGGGTGCGCTTGTCGTTGAACGTGTACTCGCCGCCGGCGAAGTCGAAGCGGTCGGAGGTGAAGGCGGCGCGACCGTTGAGCGACATGTCTTCCATGCTGGCATCGTTGCGCGGGCTGTTGCCACGGAACTGGCCGGCGTACAGGGTCAGGCCGTCGATTTCCCGGGACGTGAGTTGGCCGCCACGGAAGGTCTGCGGCAGTGAGCGGCCGTCATCGGCACGCAGGATCGGCAGCACCGGCATCCACTCGCCGATCTTCAGTTCGGTCTGCGACAGCTTGGCCTTGAAGGCAACGCCCAGGCGGCCGAAATCGTCGGCCGGGCGGCCGTCGTCATGCACCGGCAGCAGATGGGTGCCGGCGGTGCCCCTGCCGCCATCGAGCTTGACCGAGTACAGCCCCAGCACATCGACACCGAAGCCGAGGGTGCCCTGGGTGAAGCCGGAGCGGGCGTCGAGGATGAAGCTCTGGGTCCATTCCTCGGCCTTGCCCTGGGGATTGGCCGGGTCGACGAAGTTGCGGTTGAGGTAGAAATTGCGCAGGTTGAGCGTCGCCGTGGCGTCTTCCAGGAAACCGCTTTCGGCGGCCAGGGCGGGCAGGGCGCAGGAGATAGCCAATAGGCCGGGCAACAACTGGCGTGCGGGTTGCAAAGTGCTCATCGGTGGTGGATCTCTTGTTTTTATCTGGGCGAGCCGGTGCACTGCGGTGCGGGTCGCAGGTTCGGCGCTGGTTCTTGATGAACTTGTGCAACGTTGCCTGGGCGATGGTGCGGGGCGGGGAGGGGCGAGGCAATTCGTTGCAAGCGGAAAGGGGCGATTATCGAACGAAATGTTCGGGCTGGTTAATTTTCGCCGTTCCCCTTGGCCCTATCGTCGGCAAAGCAGCTCCAAGGTGTCATTTGACACAAAAAAGCCCACCGCAAGGGTGGGCTCGATGTCGCTGCTGGACGATCAGCCTTTGGGTGTATCCACCGAGGCCTGCTGGTTGGCCTGGCCGGTGCGCTCGTACCAGCCGCCGCCGAGGGCCTTGTACAGGTTGACCTCGCTGACCAGTTGCGAGAGCCGGTCGCTGATCAGCGCCTGCTGGGCGCTGAACAGGTTGCGCTGGGCGTCGAGGAAGGTCAGGTTGCTGTCGATGCCGATGCGGTAGCGGCGCTCGGCCAGGCGGTAGTAGTCCTGGTTGGCCGATACCAGGTCGCGCTGCGCCTGCAGCTGCTCCTCGAAGGTCTTGCGTGCGGCCAGGCCATCGGAGACTTCCTGGAAGGCGGTCTGGATGGTCTTTTCGTACTTGGCGACGTTGATGTCCTTCTGGATCTTCGAGTAGTCCAGGCTCGCCTTCAGGCTGCCGGCGGTGAAGATCGGCAGGTTGATCTGCGGCTGGAACAGCCAGGTGCCGGAGCCGCCCTTGAACAGCCCGTCCATGTCCGGGCTCAGGGTGCCGGCATTGGCGGTCAGGCTGATGCTCGGGAAGAACGCCGCGCGGGCCGCGCCGATATTGGCGTTGGCCGCCTTGAGCAGATGCTCGGCTTCCTGGATGTCCGGGCGGCGCTGCAGCAGGTCCGACGGCAGGCCGGCGGGGATCTTGGCCAGTTGGTCGGCGTCGAGCTTGAGCGGGGCCGGCAGGTCGGCCGGCACGCCGGTGCCCAGCAGCACGGTCAGGCTGTTGAGGTCCTGGGCGACCAGGCGTTGGTACTGCGACAGCTTGACCCGCGCGCCTTCCACGGCGGTGCGTGCCTGGCTCAGGTCGAGCGCGGAGGCCACGCCGACCTCGTTGCTGCGGCGGGTCAGGTTGTAGCTTTCCTCGTAGGTCTTGAGGGTTTCCTCGGTCAGCTTGAGCAGGGCCTGGTCGGCCTGCCAGGTGTAGTAGGCGTTGGCCACGCTGGCCACCAGGCTGATCTGCGTGGAGCGGCGTGCCTGCTCGCTGGACAGGTAGGTTTCCAGGGCCTGCTGGGTCAGGCTGCGCACCCGGCCGAACAGGTCCAGCTCATAGGCGCTGACGCCGAGGGTGGCCGAATACTGGCTGGTGATGCCCGATTCGCCAGTCTGCGACATGTTCGCCGGAACCCGCTGGCGGCTGCCGCTGCCATTGGCCGAGACCGCCGGGAACAGGTCGGCCCGCTGGATGCGGTACTGCGCCCGGTAGGCGTCGATGTTCAGCGCCGCGACACGCAGGTCGCGGTTGTTCACCAGGGCGGTCTGGATCAGCTGCTGCAGCGCCGGGTCGTGGAAGAACTGGCGCCAGCCCTGTTCGGCGGCGGCCACCTCGGCCGACTCGGTCGGCGAGTACGCAGGGCCTTGCGGCCACTGCGCGGCCACCGGCGATTCCGGGGCCTGGTAGTCGGGGATCAGCGAGCAACCGCCGAGGATGAAGGCGGTTACCGCCAGGGACAGCAAGGACTTGGTCATTGCCCAGCCTCATAACGTGGAGTTTCAGGGGTGGCGTCGGCCTCCGGCTTCTTGCTGCCGAACAGCGACGACACGGCGACGAAGAACAGCGGTACCCAGAAGATGGCCAGCACGGTCGCACTGGTCATGCCGCCGATCACCCCGGTGCCGATGGCGTGCTGGCTGCCCGAGCCCGCGCCGCTGGCGATGGTCAACGGTACCACGCCGAGGATGAACGCCAGCGAGGTCATGATGATCGGGCGCAGACGCATGCGGCAGGCCTCGATGGTCGCGTCGTACAGGCTGTTGCCCTGCTCGTGCAGCTCCTTGGCGAACTCGACGATCAGGATCGCGTTCTTCGCCGCCAGGCCAATGGTGGTCAGCAGGCCGACCAGGAAGTACACGTCGTTGGACAGCCCGCGCATGCTGGTGGCGATCAGCGCACCGATGATACCCAGGGGCACCACCAGGACCACGGCGATCGGGATCGACCAGCTTTCGTACAGCGCTGCCAGGCAGAGGAACACGAACAGGACCGAGAGGGCGAACAGCGCCGGCATCTGCGAGCCGGAGAGTTTTTCCTCGTAGGACATGCCGGTCCAGGAGTAGCCGATGCCCGAGGGCAGTTCGCCCGCGATGCGCTCGACCTCGGCCATGGCCTCACCGGTACTGTAGCCTGGGGCCGGGGCACCGAGGATCTCGACCGCCTCGACGCCGTTGTAGCGCGACAGCTTCGGCGAGCCGTAGGTCCATTGGCCGCTGGCGAAGGCCGAGAACGGCACCATCTCGCCATTGCCGTTGCGCACGTACCACTTCTGCAGGTCTTCCGGGCTCATCCGGGCGCTCGACTCGCCCTGGATGTACACCTTCTTGACCCGGCCGCGGTCGATGAAGTCGTTGACGTAGCTGCCGCCGAGGGCGATCGACAGGGTGTTGTTGATGTCGGCGATGGTCACGCCCAAGGCACTGGCGCGCTCGTCGTCGACGGTCAGCAGGTACTGCGGCTCGTCGTTCAGGCCGTTGGGGCGTACCGCGGTGAGGATCTTGCTCTGCGCGGCCTTGGCGAGGAACTCGTTGCGCGCTTCCATGAGCTTCTCGTGGCCGACGCCGGCGCGGTCCTGGAGGAACACGTCGAAGCCGGTGGCGTTACCCAGTTCGAGTACCGCCGGCGGGGCGAAGGCGAACACCATCGCATCGCGGAAGCTGAAGAAGTGCTGTTGGGCGCGGGTGGCCAGGTTGAACACGCTGTTTTCCGCCGAGCGCTCGTCCCAGGGCTTGAGCATGATGAACGCCATGCCCGAGCTCTGGCCACGGCCGGCGAAGTTGAAGCCGGTCACGGTGAACACCGACGACACGGTGTCGGCTTCGTCCGTGAGCAGGTATTCACGCATCTGGTCGACCACCACCTGGGTACGTTCGGCGCTGGAGCCGGCCGGGGTCTGTACCTGGGCGAACAGTACGCCCTGGTCTTCTTCCGGGAGGAACGCGGTGGGGATGCGCATGAACAACCAGATCATGCCGACGACGATCAGCGCATAGGCCAGCAGGAACGGCACCTTGTTGCGCAGGATGGTGCCCACGCTGCGTTCGTAGCCGCGCACGCTGCGGTCGAAGTTGCGGTTGAACCAGCCGAAGAAGCCGCGCTTGGCCACATGGTGCTCGCCCTTGGGGATGGCCTTGAGCATGGTGGCGCACAGCGCCGGGGTGAAGATCAGCGCCACCAGCACCGACAGGCCCATGGCCGAGACGATGGTGATGGAGAACTGCCGGTAGATCACGCCGGTGGAGCCGCCGAAGAACGCCATCGGCAGCAGTACCGCCGAGAGCACCAGGGCGATACCGACCAGCGCACCCTGTATCTGCCCCATGGAGCGCTTGGTCGCCTCCTTCGGCGGCAGGCCTTCCTCGGCCATCACCCGCTCGACGTTCTCCACCACGACGATGGCGTCGTCCACCAGCAGGCCGATGGCCAGGATCATGGCGAACATGGTCAGGGTGTTGATGTTGAAGCCGGCCGCGGCAAGGATGCCGAAGGTGCCCAGCAATACCACCGGTACGGTCATGGTGGTGATGATGGTGGCGCGGAAGTTCTGCAGGAACAGGTACATCACCAGGAACACCAGCACCACGGCCTCGACCAGGGTGTGGATCACGCCGCTGATCGATTCGGTGACCACTGGGGTGGTGTCGTACGGGAACACGGCCTTCACCCCTGGCGGGAAGAAGGGCTCGAGGTCGCTGATGGTCTGGCGCAGCGCCTTGGCGGTTTCCAGGGCGTTGGCGCCGGTGGCCAGCTTGACCGCCAGGCCCGACGCCGGCATGCCGTTGTACTGGGCGCTGATGGCGTAGTTCTCGCCACCCAGGCCGACCTTGGCGACATCGCCCAGGCGCACCTGGGAGCCGTCGCGGTTGACCTTGAGCAGGATCTTCTCGAACTGCTCGGCGGTCTGCAGGCGGGTCTTGCCGATGATGGTGGCGTTGAGCTGGGTACCCGGCATGGCCGGCAGGCCGCCGAGCTGGCCGGAGGACACCTGCACGTTCTGCGCGGCGACGGCGGTGCGCACGTCCACCGGGGTCAGCTGGTACTTGTTCAGCTTGGCCGGGTCGAGCCAGATACGCATGGCGTACTGGGCACCGAACACCTGGAAGTCACCCACGCCGGCGGTCCGCGAGATCGGGTCCTGCATGTTGGAGACGATGTAGTTGGCCAGGTCGTCCTTGGTCATGCTGCCGTCTTCGGACACCAGGCCGATCACCAGCAGGAAGTTCTTCACTGCCTTGGTCACGCGGATACCTTGCTGCTGCACTTCCTGCGGCAGCAGTGGGGTGGCCAGGTTCAGCTTGTTCTGTACCTGGACCTGCGCGGTGTCGGGGTTGGTACCCTGCTCGAAGGTGGCGGTGATGGTCATGCTGCCGTCGGAGTTGCTCTCCGAGGACACATAACGCAAGTTGTCGATACCGTTGAGCTGCTGCTCGATCACCTGCACCACGGTGTCCTGCACGGTCTGCGCCGAGGCGCCCGGGTAGGTCACGGCGATGGCGATGGCCGGCGGCGCGATGTTGGGATACTGGCTGATCGGCAGGCGCAGGATCGACAACGCGCCCACCAGCATGATCACCAATGCGATCACCCAGGCGAAGATCGGGCGATCGATAAAGAACTTCGACATGTCTTACTCCCCTTTGCCGCCTGCGCTTGCCGCATTGGCCTGGGCTGGATTGACCGCTTTCTTGACGTTGGTGGCCTCGCTGACCTTGACCTCGACGCCCGGGCGGACGAACTGCAGGCCTTCGGTGATCAGGCGGTCGCCCGGGTTGAGGCCTTCCTCGATGAGCCAGTCGTTACCCAGGGTGCGGTTGGCCTTGAGGTTACGCAGCTCGACCTTGTTCTCCTGGTTGACCACCAGCGCGGTCGGGTTGCCCTTGAGGTCCCGGGTCACGCCCTGCTGCGGGGCCAGGATGGCGTTGGCGTTGACCCCAGCCTGCAGGCGGGCATGCACGAACATGCCGGGCAGCAGGGTGTGCTCGGGGTTGGGGAAGATCGCCCGCAGGGTCACTGAGCCGGTGGTCTCGTCGACCGCGACTTCGGAGAACTCCAGGCGGCCTTCCTGGCCGAACAGGCTGCCGTCTTCCAGCACCAGCTGGACCTTGGCGGCATTCTCGCCGGCCTTCTGCAACTGGCCGCTTTCCAGGTCGCGGCGCAGCTTGAGCAGCTCGGCGGTGGACTGGGTGACGTCGACGTAGATCGGGTCGAGCTGCTGGATGGTGGCCATGGCGTTGCTCTGGCCGTTGTTCACCAGCGCGCCTTCGGTGACCGACGAGCGACCGATGCGGCCGCTGATCGGGGCCAGGACCTTGGTGTAGCGCAGGTCGATCTGGGCGCTCTTGAGCGAGGCTTCAGCCTGCAATCGTTTGGCATTGGCGTCGTCGTATTCCTGCTTGGAGACAGCCTGCTCGTCGATCAGCTGCTTGTAGCGCTCGGCCAGCGAGCGGGTGGCTTGCAGGTTGGCCTGGGCATTGGCCAGGTTGGCTTCGTAGATGGCCGGGTCGATCTGGTACAGCTGTTGGCCGGCCTTGACGTCGCTGCCTTCCTTGAACAGGCGCTTGAGAATGATGCCGTTGACCTGTGGACGAACCTCGGCGACCCGGTAGGCGCTGGTGCGTCCCGGCAGTTCGCTGGTCAGGGTGTAGGCCTGTGGCTGGAGGGTAACGACGCCGACCAGAGGAGCCTGCGCCGCGGGCGCTGCTTCTTCTTTGTTACAGCCACTTAGCAAGGTTGCCAGGGCGACGGCGGAAACCAGGGCGGTGACGGCTGGCTTGAATTGCATGAGGATCCTCGGGTCGCTAGAGCTGGGAGACGCTCAAGAATAGTGGAAGTGTCCTATCGGAAAAATACTTATCCAGTGGATAAATAGCTTACTAACGAATATACTTACATTCATGCTTGTTTGTAAATACCGCAGAGGGGTGTGAATCCCCCCGCGGACTGGACACATACACCGGGTGAGGCCCTGAAAGAGGCGACCCCGGCCTGATGACCGCACGCCATGCGAGCGTGCGGGCCGTGATAGAGGTTGAGCTGCCATGGTCCGTCGAACCAAAGAGGAAGCCCAGGAAACCCGCGCCCAGATCATCGAGGCGGCGGAAAAGGCCTTCTACAAGCGCGGGGTTGCGCGAACCACCCTGGCCGACATCGCCGAGCTGGCGGGCGTGACCCGCGGGGCGATCTACTGGCATTTCAGCAACAAGGCCGACCTGATCCAGGCATTGCTCGACAGCCTGCACGAGACCCATGACCACCTGGCCCGCGCCAGCGAGAGCGAGGACGAGGTCGACCCGCTCGGCTGCATGCGCACGCTGTTGCTGCAGGTGCTCAACGAGCTGGCGCTCGACGCGCGCACCCGGCGTATCAATGAAATCCTGCATCACAAGTGCGAGTTCACCGACGACATGTGTGAAATCCGCCAGCAGCGCCAGGGAGCGGTCCTGGATTGCCATGAGGGCATCACCCTGGCCATGACCAATGCCGTGCGCCGCGAGCAATTGCCCGCCGACCTGGACGTGCAACGTGCGGCCATCGCCCTGTTCGCCTATGTCGATGGCTTGATCGGGCGTTGGTTGCTGTTGCCGGACAGCTTCGACCTGTTGGGCGATGCTGAAAAATGGGTCGACACGGGGCTGGATATGCTGCGCTTGAGTCCCTCTCTGCGCAAATGACACTTTGTGAAGGATTGTGATGAAGTGTTTCCCCTCTGTATTAAGGGGAGGTTAATGCGGCGCCCGAGCGGCCCCAGCATCCTCAATGCCCCCGCAGTTGGCGGTCGGGCATCGCCAGTGCAGCCCCCAGCCCGATCAGCGATACCCCGGCGCTGGCCAGCAGCAGATGACGAAACGTCTCCAGCAACCGTGCCTGGGTCACCGGGTCCGCTTCACCCGCCTTCAGGCTGCCCAGCAGCGGATTGCCCAACAACTCGAAACCACCCTGGTGCAGCAGCGCCAGCAGCAGGCTGGACATGCACGCCACCCCCATGGCACCGCCGAGGGAGCGGAACAAGTTGGTGGTGCTGGTGGAAACGCCGATGTCCTTCATCTCGACCGCGCTCTGCGCGCCCACCAGCGAGGTGGGGAACTGCAGGCCGCAGGCGATGCCGGCCAGCGACATGAATACGGCGCTGAGCACGCCCGCTTGCGGCGGCGTCAGGGCCATGGCGGCGATGGCCACGGGCATCAGCACGGCGCCGGCGAGGATCTGCGGCCGGTAGCGGCCGGTGAGGCTGGTCATGCGCCCACCACAGAAGGCGCCCAAGGGCAGGCCCATGGCCAGCGGCAGCAGGTGTAGGGCGGCGCTGTCGGCGCCGGCGCCGGTGATGCCCTGGTAGCGCAGGGGCATGAGCATGGTCAGGGCGATCGACTGGAAGCTGGCGAAGAACACCGTGCACCAGCACAGGACCGCCGCGCGGTTGCCGAACAGTTGCAGGGGCAGGAGCGGCTCGGCGCAGCGCCGCTCATGCCCGACGAACAGCAGCAGCCCCAGCAGGGCCGTGGCGAACAGCGCCAGTACCGGTGGCGCCAGCCAGGCATGGCCCTGGCCGACCAGGGTGATGCCCAGCAGCAGGCTGCCCAGCCCGAGGATCAGCAGCAGCGCGCCGAGATAGTCCACCTGCGCGTCGCGCCGTTGGCCGGGCATGTTGCCCAGGGCACGGTGGATCGCCCATAGGGCGAACAGGCCCAGCGGCAGGTTGATCCAGAACACCCAGCGCCATGACAGGTATTCGGTCAGCCAGCCGCCGAGCACCGGCCCGGCCACGCTGGCCAGGGCGTACATGCTGCTGAAGTAGCCCTGGTAGCGACCGCGTTCCCGAGGCGGGACGAAGTCGCCGATGATCGCCTGGCTCACCGACACCATGCCGCCGGCCCCGATGCCCTGGACCACCCGTGCCAGCACCAGTTGCTGCATGTCCTGGGCCAGGGCGCAGGCTACCGAGGCCAGGGTGAACACGGCGGTGCCGGTGAGGATCATGCGTCGGCGTCCGTAGAGGTCGCCGAGCTTGCCATAGATCGGCACGGCCACGGTCATGGCCACCATGTAGCCGGAGATGACCCAGGCCAGCAGGCCGACATCGTTGAACTGCGCGCAGATCGCGGGCATGGACACGGCGACGATGGTCTGGTCCAGGGCGCCGAGGAAGATCGCCAGCATCAGGGCGGTGAGGACGCTGCGCAGCACGGCAGGGGGGAGGGCGGCGGTCACGGGCATACCTTGTCGGGGAATGGGGTGTATCAGGGCGGTTCGAGTCGTGGTATCTCATCAGGGTCGCTTCGCGCCCCCTGAATAGCTCACCTCGCTATCGCGCCAACCGCCGGATTGTAACCTGAGTTAGGTAGCTTCCTATGTACTACGTGCATCCCCTATGCAAGATCGGCATTGGCGCATTCATCCAGTGCTGCATGGCTGCGTGATATCGTGACCTGGCCGCAGTCGCTGAAATCCGCGGTCTGCACCAGCATGGTGCAACGCATTGCCGCAGGATTTCCCAGCGCTGTTTCCCACACCTTCTATTCCTCTGCCTGCATGTCGAGCATGACCGCCCAGATGGCGACGGTTGGAACAGGTCAGGTTCAATTTTCACCTTACAAGCGGAGTGATCATGTCCAAGGCTTCCCACCACGATCTGCGTTTTGCCTTCCGCGAACTGCTGGCTTCAGGTTCGTGCTTTCACACCGCGTCGGTGTTCGACCCCATGTCGGCCCGCATCGCCGCCGACCTGGGCTTCGAGGTCGGCATCCTCGGTGGTTCGGTGGCCTCGCTGCAGGTGCTGGCCGCGCCCGATTTCGCCCTGATCACCCTGAGCGAGTTCGTCGAGCAGGCCACTCGCATCGGCCGAGTGGCCCAGTTGCCGGTGATCGCCGATGCCGACCACGGCTACGGCAACGCCCTCAACGTGATGCGCACGGTGATCGAGCTGGAGCGCGCCGGTGTGGCCGCGCTGACCATCGAGGATACCCTGCTGCCGGCGCAGTTCGGCCGCAAGTCCACCGACCTGATCCCGGTGGAGGAAGGGGTCGGCAAGATCCGCGCGGCCCTCGAGGCGCGGGTCGACTCGGCGCTGTCGATCATCGCCCGGACCAACGCCGGCGTGCTGAGCACCGAGGAAATCATCGTCCGCACCCAGAGCTACCAGAAGGCCGGGGCCGATGGTATCTGCATGGTGGGTGTGAGGGATTTCGACCATCTGGAGCAGATCGCCGAGCACCTGACGGTGCCGCTGATGCTGGTCAGCTACGGCAACCCGAACCTGCGTGACGACGAGCGCCTGGCGCGCCTGGGCGTGCGGGTGGTGGTCGACGGCCATGCCGCCTACTTCGCCGCGATCAAGGCCACCTACGACTGCCTGCGTCTGCAACGCGGGCAGCAGAACAAGTCCGAGAGCCTCAGCGCCACCGAGCTGTCGCATACCTACACCCAGCCCGAGGACTACATTCGCTGGGCCAAGGAGTACATGAGCGTCGAGGAGTGATCGGCGCGGTGCAGTCGGTTCAGCGCACGGCGCTCAAGGTCGCGGTGTGCGGCACGCAATGCTCCTGGGCGCAGCTTGCCGCGGCGTTGGGTTGGTTGCGCAGCAATTCGACTCGCCAGCAGGCCGAACCATAGAGCCCCGCGACGGCGATCACGATGAGGGCAAGGGTCCAGCGTCTGGATCTGATGCTCATGGTGCGTACCTCCTGTTGCTGCAACAGGTGATACCTACAAGCATAGGTCAACCTGGGATCACTGCCTGGCGCGATCCTCGAGCCAATCCATCAGCTCGACCAGCCCCGGCGGCAGCGGCTTGGCAGGGCAGACCAGGTAGTAGCCCTTGCCGGTTGCCACCTTCAGCCCGAAAGGCATGCACAGCCGGCCGCTGAGCAGGTCGTCGCCAATCAGCGCCCAGTCGCCGATCGCCACGCCGGTACCCTGGGCAGCCATGGCCATCGCCATGTCCAGGGTCTGGAAATGCTGCCTGGGCCCCTGCGGCTCGAACGCCGCTCCCGCCGCCTGTAGCCACAGCCGCCAGTCATGCTCGTCCGACGAGGGGTGCAGCAGCATGTGCCGGGACAGGTCCTCCAGGCACGCCAACGACGCGGCGCCCTGCAGCAACGACGGGGCGCAGACCGGCGTCAGTTGCTCGTCGAATAGCTTGCGCACCTGCAGGCCCGGGCTCGGTGGCCCGCCATAGACTACGGCGGCATCGAAGCCTTCGCGGCGCAGGTCCACGCCGTGCTGCACGGTGGTGGTCAGCTCCACCGGCACGTCCGGGCGCAGGGCCTGCCATTCCATCAGCCGTGGCAGCAGCCAGCGCATCACGCAGGTGGGCGCCTTGAGCTGCAGGACGGCGCTGCGCCCGCCGACTTCGCGCACGCCCTGCTCGATGAGGGCGAACACCTGCTGCACCCGGGGCAACCAGTCCTGGCCCTCGCGGGTCAGTGCCAGGCCACGGGCCTGGCGCTGGAACAGGGCATAGCCCAGGTGTTCCTCGAGCCCGGCGATCTGCCGGCTGACCGCGCCCTGGGTGATGTGCAGCTGCTGCGCCGCGCGAGTGAAATTGCAATGTTGGGCGGTGACCAGAAAGGTGTGCAGGGCCGGTAGAGGAGGCAGACGTTTCATTGCGCTGAGCCATGATCACAAGACATGACTAGTATGTGTTTTTTTGCATTGTGGCGATAGCCATGCCTTGGTTCCATGGTCACTGATCTCAACAAGAATCAGGTAAAAGACAGATGGCAACCTGTGGCGAAGTACTGGTCGAACTCCTCGAAGGCTATGGCGTGGAGCATGTCTTCGGCATTCCTGGCGTGCATACCGTGGAGCTGTATCGCGGCCTGGCGGGATCGTCGATCCGGCACATCACCCCACGCCACGAGCAGGGGGCCGGGTTCATGGCCGACGGCTATGCGCGCACCCGTGGCAAGCCGGGGGTGTGTTTCATCATCACCGGCCCTGGCATGACCAACATCACCACGGCCATGGGCCAAGCCTATGCCGACTCGATCCCGATGCTGGTGATTTCCAGCGTGCAGGCCCGCGACCAACTCGGCGGCGGTCGCGGCAAGTTGCACGAGCTGCCCAGCCAGGCAGGGTTGGTCGCCGGTGTGGCGGCGTTCTCCCATACCTTGATGAGTGCCGACGACCTGCCCCAGGTGCTGGCCCGTGCCTTTGCCGTGTTCGACGGTGCCCGGCCAAGGCCGGTGCATATCGAGATCCCCCTGGATGTGCTGGTCGAGCCGGCCGGCCACCTGCTGCCGGGTCGCCCCGTGCGCACCGGCCGGGCGGGCGCGGCGCCACGGGGTGTGGCGCTCATGGCCGAACGCCTGGCCTCGGCGCGGCGGCCGTTGATCCTCGCCGGTGGCGGCGCCCTGGCGGCGGGCACGGCCCTGGCCCGCCTGGCGGAGCACTTGCAGGCACCGGTGGCCCTGACCATCAATGCCAAGGGCTTGCTGCCGTCCGGGCATCCGTTGCAGATCGGTTCGACCCAGTCGCTGCCGGCCACTCGCGCGCTGGTCGCCGAGGCCGACGTGGTGCTGGCCATCGGCACCGAGCTTGCCGAGACCGACTACGACGTGACCTTCAAAGGCGGCTTCGAGATTCCCGGCAGCCTGCTGCGCATAGACATCGACCCGGACCAGACCGTGCGCAACTACCTGCCGGAGCTGGCGCTGGTGGCAGATGCCGAGCAGGCGGCCGAGGCCTTGCTCGATGCCTTGCAGACTCAGATGCAACCGGTGCGTGACCCCGCCTGGGGCGCCGTGCGTGCCGCTCGCCTGCGCCAGGACTTGTCGACCACTTGGGACCCGCCGACCCTGAGCCAGACACGCCTGCTCACCAGCGTGCTGGAAACCCTGCCCGACGCCATCCTGGTGGGCGACTCGACCCAGCCGGTGTACACCGGCAACCTGACCTTGGACATGGACCAGCCACGGCGCTGGTTCAACGCCTCGACCGGCTACGGCACCCTTGGCTACGCCCTGCCGGCGGCCATGGGCGCCTGGCTCGGCAGCGGCGGGCAGGTGGACGAGCGTTCACCGGCCATCTGCCTGATCGGCGATGGCGGCTTGCAGTTCACCCTGCCTGAACTGGCCAGCGCGGTGGAGGCCCAGGTGCCGTTGATCGTGCTGCTGTGGAACAACCAGGGTTACGAGGAAATCAAGAAATACATGGTCAACCGGGCCATCGAACCGGTGGGCGTGGACATCCATACGCCGGACTTCATCGGTGTCGCCCGGGCCCTGGGCGCCGCGGCGCAGCAGGTGGAGGACGTGGCCCAGTTGCAGGCCGCGCTGCGCCAGGCCGTGGAGCGCCAGGGGCCGACCTTGATCCAGGTCGACCAAGCCCAGTGGCAGGCGGCGGTGGGGGGCTGACAGGTACGGCGAAGCGGCTGCATCGGGGCCGCTGCGCGCCCCATCATGGCAGCGCAACCCGGCCTTCAATCGGCAGCGGTACGCAGCCGCGCCACGTCACGGATCGGCGGTGCGCCATACAGCCTGCTGTACTCCCGGCTGAACTGAGACGGGCTTTCGTAGCCCACCCGGTACCCCGCCACCGCGGCTTCGAGCCCCTCATTGAGCATCAACCGCCGCGCTTCCTGCAGGCGCAACTGCTTCTGGTACTGCAGGGGGCTCATCGAGGTCACTGCCTTGAACCGATGGTGCAAGGTCGAGGTACTGAGGTTGACCTCGCGCGCCAGATCTTCGATGCGCAGCGGTCGCTGGAAGTGCTGGTTGAGCCAGGCGATGGCCTGGCTGACCCGGTGGGTCTGGCTGTTGGCCAGGGCGATCTCGTACAGGCGGTAGCCCTGTGGCCCGCGTAGCAGGCGATAGAGGATTTCCCGGCGGATCAGTGGCGCCAGCATGGGGATGTCCCGGGGGGCGTCGAGCAGGCGCACCAGACGTAGCAAGGCATCGAGCAACTGCGGATCGGTCTTTTCCACATACAGGCCACGGCCAGAAGGAAGGTTGGGCACCAGCATCGGCCCGCTTTCGGCGATCAGTTGGCTGATCTGTGCCGGGTCGATGTCCAGGCGCAGGCCCAGGCTGGGCGTCTCGGGGCTGGCGTCCAGGCGCACCCGGCTGATCGGCAGGGTTACCGACACCACCATGTAGTGCAATGGGTCGTAGGTGTATTGCTCGTCGCCCAGGAACAGGCTCTTGCTGCCCTGGGCCAGGACACACAGGGCAGGTTGCGCCAGGCTCGGCACCGAACGCACGTTTTCCCGGTAGGCCACCAGGTACAGGTCGTCGACCGCCGAGGCCGTGCCGTAGGGCTCGCCGGCATGGCGCAGGATCAGGTCGGCCAGCTCCTGGCGTTGTAGCTCCAGGGACGGGGCGGGGGGCGTGGGCGTGGTCATGGCGGGTTTCCTCTACTGACCGACGCAGGATAGGTTCGGGCAAGGGTGGGCGCTAGTCGAAAGCTGCTCCTCGCTTGCCTGATCCTGCACGGTTGCAGGATCAGGCAAGCGACCGGCAGTAATGGCCTAACGGCGCGCGCGGGCGAGGGCCTAACCTTGCCAGCCTGGCCTTTCCGTCCGTCTGCTTCAAGGAGAACGTTCATGACCCAGCCTCAACCGGTCACTCACCTGGCTTTCATCCGGGCCAGCAGCGGTCGTTCGGCGGAGTTGGGCGCGCGCCTGCGTGACCTGCTCGAACCCTCGTTGCAGACGCCCGGCTGCCTGAGTTTCACCGTGCAGCGCTCCCAGGCCGATACGGACCTCTGGCTGCTCAGTGGCAGCTGGCGCGACCAGCAGGCCATGAGCGGCTACTTCGCCTCGCCGACCCTGGACCTGTTCGGCGAGCTGGTGCAGGCGCAGGTGGTCGCGAGCCTCGACCTGCATACCTTTGCATGATGCCTGGGCCCGAATAGGCAGCACCGATTGTGCCCGGCACTCGCCAGGTTAGAATGCCGCCCTTCGATCAACACGTGGATACAGGCACGATGGCACGTAGAGAATTCCCCCGCTTCGAAGCGGTTTCGGCAATGGTTCCGGCAGAGGGCGGCGGCTACCACGCCGCGATCGCCGTGAAGGCCCTGGGCATGGGCGGCGCGCCGCGTTTCCACAAGGTGCTGGACGGGCAACTGTTCAAGACGGCGATGGCCGCCGACGAAGCCGCCTGCGCCGAGCTCGGGCGCCTGCAAGGCGTCAGCGAAGACGGCGAGCTGGTCTGGTGATCAGGCCCGTGGCCGGGGCATCTTGAAGCAGTTGCCCAGCTCGAAGTAATCCGCAGGCCCGCCGCCGCGCAGGATGGGCTCGGCGGCGGCAGTGTCGTAGATGCCGTCCTTGAGCAGGTGCTCGGCGATATGCACGGCCACCACTTCGCCAAGGATCAGCCAACTGGGCACCAGCGCCTGGTCGGCGCGCTGGAGCTGGACGATCTGGCTCACCTTGCACTCGAAGGCCACCGGGCTTTCCCCCACGCGCGGTACCCCGACGATGCGCGATGCCGTGGGCGTCAGTTCGCTCAACTGGAATTCATCCACCTCGGCCGCCACCGCCACGCAGCTCTGGTTCATCTGCTCGGCCAGCGGGCGGGTGGCCAGGTTCCAGACGAATTCACCGGTCTGTTCGATGTTGTTCAGGCTGTCTTTGCGGCCGATGCTGCAGAAACCGATGATCGGCGGCACGTAGTTGAAGGCGTTGAAAAAACTGTAGGGCGCCAGGTTCAGGCGACCTTCGCGGTCCTGGGTGGAGATCCAGCCGATGGGCCGGGGGCCGACGATGGCGTTGAACGGGTCATGAGGCAGGCCGTGGCCTTTGGCGGGTTCGTAGTAGTACATCTGCGCAGGGCCTGTGGCCCTTCCTCTTGGCGGGACGAGGCGCCTAGTGTGCCAAGGCTGGGCCCGGCTGGAAACGATCAAGCCCGGCCGAAGCCGGGCTGGGCGCTCGCATCGCGGGATCAGCCGATGCGGTGGGCGTGGGTGCGGTCGAAGCCGTCTTCGGCGAAGCGTTGTGCGCCAGTGCGGTCGAAGCCATCTTCGGCGAAGCGTTGTGCGCCAGTGCGGTCGAAGCCATCTTCGGCGAAGCGTTGTGCGCCAGTGCGGTCGAAGCCATCTTCAGCGAAGCGTTGTGCGCCGGTACGGTCGAAACCATCTTCTGCATAAGTCGCCGATTGGGTCTGGACGGCGGTGAAGTTGTGGGCGTTGGTACGGTCGAAGCCGTCTTCGGCGAAGGCGCCGGTCGCCAGTACCGACAGGGCCAGGGTCAGGATCAGTTTGTTTTTCATGGTCGTTGCTCCAGTGGAATCGATGGGTTGCTCTGCTCTATGGGTTTCATGTTACGCCGGTTAATTAGATTAAAAAGCGCAAAAAGTAGCGCTAATAAATCTACTTTTTCGATTTGTTTGATGTGCAGATACCTGCGAAGCATCACGTCAGGTGTCCCTTTCCGGGAGCGGCGAAAGACACTTCGCCACCCTTCGAAGGATGCCTCTGCTGAATTAATTCGGGGTTAAGTGCGAAGGGTCAGGTTGAAGTTCTATCGTTCAACCTGATCATCAACGGGCGTATTGACCCGGTAGCGGGTACTGCGACCACCGCCCGGCAGGCGAACCAGGCAGCCCTTGTCGAGCAGGTCGGTGAGATGGCGAGTGGCGGTGGCCTTGGACACCTTGGCCACCGCTTGATACTGACTGGCGTTGATACCCGCCTCGAAGCCGCGTTGGCCGCCATCGAGCAATCGGTTGAGCACCTTCACCTGCTCGGGCAGCAGCCCATCACTGCGGTGCGCATGCCAGAAGCGCGCCTTGGCCAACACCCGGTCGATCCGCACCAGCGCCTGCTCCAGGCTGCGCAGCAAGGTCGTCAAGAACCAGGCTAGCCAGCGTGTAATGTCCAGGTCGCCTTTCTGGCTGCTTTCCAGCACCGCGTAATAGCCTGACCGATCCTCGAGGATGCTGGCGGACATCGCATGGAAACGGATGGCCTGTCGTTCGCCCTGGGCCAGGGCCAGGTCAGTGAGGGCGCGGGTCAGGCGACCATTGCCATCATCGAACGGATGCAGGGTCACGAACCAGAAGTGGGCGATGCCGGCGCGTAGGAACGGGTCCAACTGCGTGAAGTGGCGACTGTCCTCGAACCATTCGAGAAACGCCTGGAGCTGCTCTTGCAGCCCGGCTCGCGGGGGCGCTTCGAAATGTACACTGGGTTTGTCGAGGCGGCCGGAAACCACCTGCATGGGCGCCTCGTCCCGCAGTTGGCCGACGAGGATGGGTTTACCCAGGGCCTCGTCGCTTGCCGGGAACAACCATCGATGCCAGGTGAACAGGCGTTGCAGGGTCAAGGGCTGGTCATATCCCTGCGTCGCGTCCAGCATCAGTTCGGCAAGCCCCTCGCTGCGGGCTGTAGTCGAACCATGCCCCTCGAGACCCAGGCGACGGGCCAGGGAGGAACGCACGGAGCCGACATTGAGCTGCTCGCCCTCGATGGCGGAGGACGTAATGATGTTCTGCAGCAAGGTATCCAGGATATTGTGGCTTTCGCTGAGTTCGTCCACGGCACCGATCCTGCCCAGCAAACGTCCCTGCGTTTCGACACAGCTTCGCAGCAGCGTGGCAAGCTGCTCTGTATCCCAGCGCAAATGAGGCCAGGCTGGCCGCTGCCAGATCCACATTGGATCGCTCATGGTTTCCCCTTGTTGTGCCATGAGCCCAATAGTAGCCCTATTCGGCTCATTTGGTGAGCCGAATAGGGGGGTTATTCGGCTCACGATAGCCATGAAAAAGGGGCGCCCCGTCAGACGGAGCGCCCCTTTTGCAGGCTTGCAAGCAGGATCAGTCAGTGGTGATCCGCGAGTGCTTGCGGGTGTCCTTCATGGTGGCATACACCAGCAGCGAGCAAGCGATGCAGCCGGTGACGTACCAGTAGAAGCCGGTTTCCATGCCTGCGCTCTTGAACCACAGGGCCACGTACTCGGCGGTGCCGCCGAAGATCGACACGGTCAGGGCGTAGGGCAGGCCCACGCCCAGGGCGCGGATCTCGGTGGGGAACAGCTCGGCCTTGACCACCGCGTTGATCGAGGTGTAGCCGCTGACGATGATCAGCGCCGCCATGATCAGGAAGAAGGCGCCCCACCAGGTCTGCACGGTGTGCAGGGTGCTGAGGATCGGCACGGTGAACAGGGTACCGAGCACGCCGAAGGCGATCAGGATCGGGCGGCGGCCGATCTTGTCGGAGAGGCTGCCGATCACCGGTTGCAGGCACATGAACAGGAACAGCGTGGCCGCCGAGATGGTGGTCGAGTCGCTGATGCTCATGCCCACGGTGTTGACCAGGTACTTCTGCATGTAGGTGGTGTAGGTGTAGAACGCCAGGGTGCCGCCCATGGTCAGGCCGACCACGGTCATCAGCTCCTTGGGATGGCGCAGCAGGGTGCGCATCAGGCTTTCCTTGGCCTTCTCCTTCTTGGTGAAGGAGGCGGTTTCTTCCATGCCACGGCGCAGGTACAGGGCGACCACCGCGCACAGCGCGCCGATCACGAAGGGCACGCGCCAGCCCCAGGCGTACAACTGCTCGGTGGTGAGCGTCTGTTGCAGGATGATCAGCACCGCCAGGGCGATGAGCTGGCCGGAGATCAGGGTCACGTACTGGAAGCTGGAGAAGAAGCCACGGCGGTCCTTGGTGGCCATCTCGCTGAGGTAGGTCGCCGAGGTGCCGTATTCACCGCCCACCGATAGGCCCTGCATCAGGCGCGCCAGCACCAGCAGGACCGGCGCGGCGACGCCGATGCTTTCGTAGCCCGGGGTCAGGGCGATGATCAAGGAGCCTGCGCACATCAGCAGTACCGAGGCCATCAGCGCGGCCTTGCGGCCCTTGCGGTCGGCGTACAGGCCCATCAGCCAGCCACCGATCGGGCGCATGAGGAAGCCCACGGCGAAGATCGCGGCGGTATTGAGCAGTTGGGCGGTGGTGTCGCCAGCCGGGAAGAAGGCCTTGGCGAAGTACAGCGAGAATGCGGCGTAGACGTACCAGTCGTACCATTCGACCATGTTGCCGATGGATCCGCTGAAGATCGACTTGAGACGGCTGGAGGTGGTTTTTTCCGCGGCGGGCGCGAGGGCCGCCCCGGCGGGCAGGGTGGTGGCGTTATCCATCAGGGATACCTTCTCGTTGTTTTTGTGGAGCGCGCCGTGGCGCGGCTTGCCGGGACAAGTGCAGAAGGTGTGCCAAATGGATGCAGGGTGATCCAAATGAGGGCGCCGCGTGCCCTGTCGTGGGCCGGTCAGCCCCCACGCAAGCCCTGTAAACCGCACTTCTTGAGGTATACGGCACCCCCTCACGGGGGGCGGGGTTGCCCGCGATGGGCTGCAACGCCGCCCCTACGAAAGCGGCTGAATGAGCGGATTTCCGCTTATCGAAAAGCGCGAGCGAGCAAGAATCCGCTCATTCGCGCTCGAGGAAATCCTCGCGTACCAACCCGTGCCGCTGCATCTTCTCGTTCAGCGTGCGCCGTGGCAGTTGCAGGGTTTCCATGACCGCCTTGATCTCGCCCTTGTGCTGGCGCAGTGCAGCACGCAGGCACTGGGCCTCGAACGCTTCCATCTGTTCGGCGAGGGAATGGCTCGCGCTGGTTGCTTCCAGGCCCGGCGAGTCCAGGCCCAGGGCGTGGCGTTCGGCGGCATTGGCCAGTTCGCGCACGTTGCCCGGCCAGTCGTGGGCCAGCAGCTGCGCCAGTTGCGCACCGGCCAGCGGTGGTGCAGCGCGGCCCAGGCGCTCGGCGGCCGCGCGGGCGAAGTGCTCGAACAGCAACGGGATGTCCTCGCGCCGCTCGCGCAAGGGTGCCAGGCGCAGTTCGGCGACATTCAGGCGGTAGGCCAGGTCTTCGCGGAAGCGTCCGGCACGGGCTTCTTCGAGCAGGTCGGGCTTGGTCGCGGCGATGATCCGCAGGTCTACGCTGATGCTCTGGTTGGCCCCCAGGCGCTCGAGTTTCTGCTCTTGGATCACGCGCAGCAGCTTGGCCTGTTGGGCCAGGGGCATGCTCTCGATCTCGTCGAGGAACACCGTGCCGCCATTGGCGTATTCCAGCTTGCCGATGCGCTTGCCCTGGGCGCCGGTGAAGGCGCCGCTCTCATGACCGAACAGCTCGGCCTCGAACAGCGACTCGGGGATCGCCGCACAGTTGAGGGCGACGAAGGGTTTGTCGGCGCGTGGCCCGAAGTCGTGCAGGCAGCGGGCGACACGCTCCTTGCCGCTGCCGGTCTCGCCACGGATCAGCACGTTGACCGGCAGGTTCGCCAGGTCCAGGACCTGCCGGCGCAATTGCTGCAGGCCCTGGGACATGCCCAGCAGGGTGCTTTCCAGGCGTGCCTTGAGGTCGGCCTGCTGGTGCAGGCGGCGGTTCTCCAGCACCAGTTGGCGTTTTTCCAGGGCCCGGCGCAGGCTGCCGAGCAGGGTCTGCGGCGTGAAGGGTTTTTCCAGGAAGTCATAGGCGCCGCTGCGCATGGCCTCCACCGCCATGGGCACGTCGCCGTGGCCGGTGAGCAGGATCACCGGCAGGTCGGGGTCCTGGCCCTGCAGCCGCTCGAGCAGTTGCAGGCCATCCATGCCCGGCATGCGCACGTCGCTGACGATCACCCCGGGGTAGTGGGGCGGCAATTGCGCCAGGCAATCCTCGGCACGGGCGAACAGTTGCACGCTGAAGCCCGACAGGCTCAGCCACTGTTCCACCGCGGTGCGGATACTGGCTTCATCGTCGACGACGATCACCGAATTCAACATACAGGCTCCAGGTCACGTGGCAGGGTAAGGCTCAGGCGGGCGCCGCCGGGCAGGTTCTCGGCCTGCAGTTGGCCGCCGGCCTCGTGGACGATGCCGTAGGAGATCGCCAGGCCCAGGCCGAGCCCTTCGCCCACCGGCTTGGTGGTGAAGAAGGGGTCGAAGACCTTGGCCAGGTCGGCCTCGGGGATGCCGCCACCGGAGTCGAGCACGCTCAGGCGCCAGTGGCCGTCATCGGCCTCGATACGGATCTCCAGGCGTTTGTAGCGCTTGTCGGCCATGGCATCGAGGGCGTTGCGCAACAGGTTGATCAGCACCTGCTCGAGGCGGATGGCATCGCCGCGTACCCAGGCCGGGCGTGCCAGGTACAGGGCCACTTCGACGCCTTCGCCGCGGATACGCGCCTCCAGCAGGTGCAGGGCCTGGTCGACCACGGTGGCCAGGTCCAGGCGCTCGCGCAGGCCGCCGGGACTGTTGCGGGCGAAGGTCTTGAGGTGGCCGGTCAGCGCGGCCATGCGCGTGAGCATCTGCTCCAGCGGCTCCAGGGCCTGGCGTGCCTCTTCGTGGCGGCCGTGGTCGAGCAGCAGGCGCAGGGTTTCCAGTTGCATGCGTTGGGTGGTCAGCGGCTGGTTGATCTCATGGGCCAGTGCCGCCGACATCTGCCCCAGGGCCGCCAGCTTGGCCGACTGCACCAACCCTTCCTGGGCGGTGCGCAGTTCGCGGGTGCGTTCCTCGACCAGACGCTTGAGCTCGTCGCGGCTGCGCTGGCGCAGGCGAGCCAGGCGCAGGCGCTGGCTGGCGAACAGGGCGGCGAACACCAGGCTCAGCCATACCGCGGCGGCGGCCAGGGCGGCGTTGCGGCCATCCTTGCTGACCTGCGGCTTGCGCAGCAGGTGCAAGGTCCAGCCCTCGGTTTCCAGCGGCAGGCTCTCCCACAGGTATTCTCCGGTGCCCTCGGGGCCTTGCACGCGGGTGAGGTGGCTGTTGTCGCCGAAGCGGGTCAGCACCTGGTGCTGCAGCGGCACCAGTGGCTGCTTGTCGTACTGGCGGGTCGCGGCCAGCTCGGCACGATCGGCGCTGGAGATCGGCAGCAGTTCGCGGTAGCGCCAGCCGTCCTGGTTGGCGATGAAGATGATGCCGCGGGCGTCGCTGACCAGCAGGATGTCGCTGCCCTGGCGCCATTCGCGCTCCAGCTCGGGAAACTCCAGCTTGACCACCATGGCGCCGAGGAAGCGCCCCTGTTCGTCGTGCACCGCGCTGGACAGGAAGTACCCCGGCACGCCACTGGTCACGCCGACGGCGTAGAAACTGCCGCTGCCCTGGCTGCGGGTCTGCTTGAAGTAGGGGCGAAAGCCGTAGTTGGAGCCGACGTAGCTGGTCGGCAGGCGCCAGTTGCTGGCGGCCACGGCCAGGCCGGTGCGGTCGAGCAGTTCCAGGGTGGAGGAGTTGGCGGCGCCGTTGATGCGTTCGAGCTTGCGGTTCAGGGCGTCCTGGCGCTGTTCGGTGAGTGGGCCGCGCAGGGCGTCGATCAATTCCGGGTCCAGGGCCAGCACGGCGGGCAGGGCGCGGTAGCGCTCGATCAGCGTATGCAGGGAGTTGGCGTACAGGGTCAACTGCTGGCTGGCCCGACGGGCGTCGGTCTCCATCGCCTGGCGCTTGGCCTGGTGCATGGCCCAGCCGGCGCTGAGCGCGGTACCGAGGAGGATCAGCAGGACGATCAGGGTCAGGCGCAGGGCTCGAAAAGAAAAAAGCATGAGGCGGATCCTTGGCCTGTGCGGGTGTGTGTTCTGGGGGCCAGTGTCGACCCCTTCGCGGGCGTGCCTGCGAAGAGGCCGAGCAGACCGACCTACAGCAGCTCGAAGCTCTGTTGCTGCACCGCCTGGGAGTCCAGGCCGACCTGGACATTGAACTGCCCGGGCTCGGCGACCCGTTGCAGTTGGCTATTGTAGAACCTAAGGTCCTGCTCGCCGATGCGGAAGGTCAAGGTCCGCGACTCGCCTGCCTTGAGCATCAGCTTCTGGAAGTTCTTCAGCTCCTTGACCGGGCGGCTCATGGACGCAGTGACATCCTGCAGGTACAGCTGCACCACGGTCTCGCCGTCGCGCTTGCCGGTGTTCTTCACCGTGACCTTGGCTTGCAGGCTGGCGCCGCGCTCGAGTGTCTTGTGCGAGAGCGTCAGGTTCGACAACTCGAAGGTGCTGTAGCTCAGGCCATAGCCGAACGGGTACAGCGGCCCATTGGGCTCCTCGAAGTACTGCGAGGTGTAGTTGCCCGGCTTGCCCGGCGTGTAGGGGCGGCCGATACGCAGGTGGTTGTAGTGCATCGGGATCTGCCCGACCGAGCGCGGGAAGGTGATCGCCAGCTTGCCGGACGGGTTGTAGTCGCCGAACAGAACGTCGGCGATGGCATTGCCGCCCTCGGTGCCGCTGAACCAGGTCTCGAGGATGGCATCGGCCTGTTCGCGCTCCCACGCGATCGACAGCGGCCGGCCATTCATCAGCACCAGCACCAGTGGCTTGCCGGTGGTCTTGAGGGCCTTGATCAGCTCACGCTGTACGGCAGGGATCTGCAGGCTGGTGCGGCTCGACGACTCGTGGGACATGCCGCGTGACTCGCCAACCACGGCCACCACCACGTCGGACTGCCGTGCCGCCTTGACCGCTTCGTCGATCAGTACCGCGGCCGGGCGCGGGTCGTCGACGATCTCCGGAGCATCGAAGTTGAGGAAGTTCAGGTAATCGACGATTGCCTTGTCGCCGGTGACGTTGGAGCCTTTGGCGTAGAGCAGGGTCGCCTTGTCGCCCAGGGCGCGACGCAGGCCTTCGCGCACGGTGACCGAGTGTTCCGGGCGGCCAGCGGCGGCCCAACTGCCCATCATGTCGATCGGCGCGTCGGCCAGCGGGCCGACCAGGGCGATGGTGCCGGTCTTCTTCAGTGGCAGGGTCTGGTTGCGGTTCTCCAGCAGCACCAGGCTGCGTCGTGCCACGTCGCGCGCGGTGTCGCGGTGCAGGCGGTCGTCGCTGTAGTAGTCCTTGAGGTCGTTCTCGGCCTTGCCAATGCGCAGGTACGGGTCCTTGAACAGGCCCATGTCGTACTTGGCGCCGAGGACTTCACGCACGGCCTGGTCCAGCTCGGCCTGGGTCACTTCACCTGACTCGAGCAGGCCCGGCAGTTCTTCGCCATAGAGGGTATCGTTCATGCTCATGTCGATGCCGGCCTTGATCGCCAGCTTCGCCGCCTCGCGGCCATCCTGGGCGACACCATGGCGGATCAGCTCCTGGATCGCGCCATGGTCGCTGATGGTCACGCCCTTGAAGCCCCATTCCTTGCGCAGCAGGTCGTTCATCAGCCAGGTATTGGCGGTGGCGGGCACGCCGTTGATCGAGTTGAGCGCGACCATCACGCCACCGGCACCCGCGTCGAGCGCGGCGCGGTAGGGCGGCAGGTAGTCGTTGTACATCTTCGGCAGGCTCATATCGACCGTGTTGTAGTCGCGCCCACCCTCCACCGCGCCATACAGGGCGAAATGCTTGACGATGGTCATGACGCTGTCGGGATTGGCCGGGCTCTTGCCCTGGAACGACTCGACCATCACCTTGGCGATCCGCGAGGTGAGGTAGGTGTCCTCGCCGAAGCCTTCGCTGGTGCGGCCCCAGCGCGGGTCGCGGGCGATATCGACCATGGGCGCGAAGGTCATGTCCAAGGCGTCGGCGGCGGCTTCGATGGCTGCGGTGCGGCCGACCTTGGCGATGGCATGCATGTCCCAGGTCGCGGCCAGGCCCAGGCCAATCGGGAAGAGGGTACGTTCACCGTGGATCGTGTCGTAGGCGAAGAACATCGGAATCTTCAGGCGGCTGCGCATGGCGGCATCCTGCATCGGCCGGTTCTCCGGGGCGGTGAGCGAGTTGAAGGTGCCACCGATGCGACCGGCGGCGATTTCCTCGCGGATCTTTTCGCGGGGCATTTCCGGGCCGATGCTGATCAGGCGCAACTGGCCGATCTTCTCCTCGACGGTCATTTGCTGGATCAAGTGGTCGATGAAGGCCTGCTTGTTTTGCAGGGGCGGTGCGGCGGTGGCGGCCAGGGCCGCCTGACTGGCAAGGCCCATGGCCAGGCCCAGCAAAGACAGTTTCATCATGGGTTCCGTTGTCGTGGCCTGTGCCGTATCCGGGGGATGCGTGCGGTCGGAGTTTTTCAGGCGGCTATCGAAGTTGTACAGTTCGCCGGGCTTGTTTTAGCCGATCGGCCCTGCATGATCCAGTGCGGCGGCGGATTATGCCTTATATGGCGCGCGTCATGAGATACACTCCCGCCGGCTGGATGCCGGGACAACTATAAGAACGATCGAGAGACCGAAGGCATGACTGACCTCAACGAATACGAGCAGCGGCTGATCGCCGAGGCCATCGCCCGGGCCGAACGGCGCACCGACGCGGAACTGGTGACGGTGCTGGCGCGTCGCGCCGACGACTACGCCTACTTGCCGTTGCTCTGGGCCGCGCTGCTGGCCCTGGCATTGCCCGGCCTGCTGCATGTGGCCCTGGGCTGGCCCGGTATCCGCGGCCTGCTGGTGGCCCAGGTGCTGCTGTTCATCGCCCTGTGCCTGCTGCTGCGCAACCCGCGCCTGGCCAGCCTCCTGGTGCCGCGCGTGCTGCGCCATCGGCGCGCCTCGGGGCTGGCGCGCCAGCAGTTCCTCGAACTGAACCTGCAACGCACCGCCGGTGCCACCGGGGTGCTGATCTTCGTCAGCGAGGCCGAGCACCACGTGGAGATCCTCGTCGACGAAGGCATCGCCCGGCACCTGCCGGAGCAGGCCCGGGCCGACATCGTGGCGCGCTTCACCGAGCAGGTGCGTCAGGGCCAGACCCTGCAGGGCTTCGTCGAGTGCATCGAGGCCTGTGGCGAGCTGCTCAGCGAGCATGTGCCGCCGACCCATGCGTGCAACGAACTGCCCAACCGCCTGGTGATCCTCGACTGAACCGCTTCTCCCCTGTGGGAGCAGGAGGGCTTCCATCGAGAAAACCTTCGCGCTGGCCGGGCATCGACGTAGAATGCCCGCCATTGCGCGTTGCGCTCCCCGCATACCGAGGCACCCATTTCCCATGTCCGCCAACCCTTCCGCTCCCACCGCGCCGGATGCGCGTGCCCAGTTCCTGAGCCTGCTGGCCGACGCCCTGGACGACGGCACCCTGGCCAGGCTGGTGCTGGCCCGCCATGTCGGTGACGACCCGACCCTGCAGCGGATCATCGCCAAGCCTGTGGTGGTCAAGGGCCAGCCCTGCCTGTCGCTGGTCTATCGCCACCAGACCCGCGACATCACCCGCAACCTGCCGCTGGAGCAGGCCAAGGCGCTGGTCGCCGAACTGCTGCCGCAGAGCTTTCGCAATGCCCACCTGTTCACCCGCGAGGGTGAGGTGCAACTGGGCTTCAGCAAGAAGGGCAAGCCGCAGCTCCTGCACCATGGCACGCAACCCCCGCGCGAAGCGCAGCCGGCGGCCGGGCACGACCGGGAGAAGAAGCGCTACCTGGCGTTGTCGCGGCCGTTCCTGCGTGACCTGGGCGTGACCGATGCCCAGGGCGCGTTGATCCCGTCCATGTCGCGCAAGTGGAAGCAGATCAACAAGTTCATCGAGGTCTTCGACCATGCCCTGGCCAGCGCGCCACTGGCGGCAGGCCAGCCGCTGCGGGTGGCCGACTTCGGTTCGGGCAAGGGCTACCTGACCTTCGCCATGCATGACTACCTGCGTAACAGCCTGGCGCGTGACGCCCAGGTCACCGGTGTCGAGCTGCGCCAGGACATGGTCGACCTGTGCAACGCCGCCGCCGCGCGCCTGCAGCATCCAGGGCTGGAGTTCCAGTGCGGCGACGTGCGCAGCGTGGTGCCCGAGGCCATCGAGGTGATGATCGCCCTGCATGCCTGCGACATCGCCACCGACTACGCCATCCATACCGGTATCCGCTGCAAGGCCGCGATCATCATGTGCTCGCCCTGCTGCCACAAGCAGATCCGCCCGCAGTTGCACAGCCCCGGCCTGCTCCAGCCGATGCTGCAGTACGGCCTGCACCTGGGGCAGCAGGCCGAGATGCTCACCGACAGCCTGCGCGCGCTGTACCTGGAGGCCTGTGGCTACGAGACCAAGGTGTTCGAGTTCATCTCGTTGGAGCACACCAACAAGAACAAGATGATCCTCGCGGTGAAGCGCCGGCAGGCGGCGGACAACACCGCGCTGCTCGAGAAGATCGGCCAGCTCAAGGCGTTCTATGGCGTCAAGGAGCATTGCCTGGAGACATTGCTGCGGGCTGATGGGTTGATTCCGGCTTGAAGCTTCTGCGCTGCCACGCTTCGTAAAGCCCTGCTCTAGGGAATGGTCCTGAGGTCATGTAGGGCCATTCCCACCCGAGCATGTGACGTCAGGAGCTGCTGCGGATCTGACACGTGTCGCCAGCTTGGTTTGTCAACGCAGCACCAGCCGTCCCGTGCTCTGACAGGGCAGTTTTGCCCCCGGTCTGCTCATCGGCGCCGGGCATGCTCGGCAGGCACCGCGATCGCCAACGCGGGGTTACCCAGCGGATGGCTGCTGGCATCGAAGAAATGCAGTGCGATCTGCGGCGTATCAGCGAAGCGTTGAGCGAAATGCTGTTTCTGGTTGATCACCGACGCCTCGCTCAACGGCCGGATGGCAATCGACAGGTGTTTCGGCCGGGCCTGGCGGATGGCGTCGAGCAGGTGCTGGTCGCTGGCGTCCAGGTGCTGGCCGAACAGGCACAGGCCCTGGTTTTCGCCGGCCAGTTGGCCCAACCCCCAGGACAGATAGTCCGACGCGCGGATGGCGCGCAGTTTTTCCTCGCTGCGGCTCTCGTTGACGAACAGCGGCACCTCGCCAGGAATGTTCACGGCAAAGCCATCGAGCAGTTCGCCGCCTTCGGCGCTGCGTTGGCGGGTGCTGCCGTCGGGCAGCTTGAGCAGGTGCAGGCCGCCGTGCAGGTGAACGATGCGGGTGCCTTCGGTGGCGGTACGGCGCACGTCGAAGAAACCCTGCTCGTCGAACAGCGTGGCGAAGCCCTCCGGCGCCTGCCCTACGGCCCAGGGCAGCAGCAGGTCGTAGTTGCTGGTATAGACGTTGCGATAGCCGCGCAGGGCCTGGTTGATCGTCGCCAGGATGGCGCCTGACACCTGCGCCCAGGGCAGGTGCACGACGCGCATGGCGTGGATCAGCGCTTCCTTGATCGAGTAGTAGCGGTTGAGCGGGGCGGTGGAGTTGATGGCCAGCGCGGCGTTGGCCCGCACCGTGGTGTTCAGGGTGCTGAGCACCGGCTCGAACAGCTCCGTGCCGAGGGCCTTGAACAAGGCCTGGTCGCTGACCCCCAGCGCCTTGTGCCGGACCCGCTGCGCCTCCTCGAACAGCGAGAAGTAGCCGAACGGCTTCCACAGTGCGCGGCTGGCGCCGTTGCCCAGCAGCAGGGCATCGCAGGGGTGGCGGTCGTTCAGGTCCGCCCAGGCGGGCAGGTGGGCGTCGAGAGCAGGCATCGCAGGTCCGTTGGGTAGGGCGAAGAACGTGGCGACTTTAGCATGTCGTGGATCTCGCGTGGCTGGCCACTGAAGTGGCGCACAAGACCGATAGGCTGGCGACGGCTGGAAGACATGTGTGAGAATGATAGGAATTCCTATTAACGACCCTGCCCACTCCTACGCGCAATGACATCCTTCACCACGCCCTGGGCCGGCGCCGCGCCGGCCTTCCAGGCGGTCGTCGACGACCTGCTCGCCCACTACAGCGACCTGCGCCGCTACCTGTGCGCCCGCCTGCGCAACCCTGACGATGCCGCCGACATCGCCCAGTCCAGCTTCGCCCAGGCCTACGCCCATGCCCTCAATGCGCCGGTGATCAATGCCCGCGCGCTGTTGTTCCAGGCCGCGCGCAACCTGTGCATCGACCAGTACCGCCGGCGCAGCACCGAACTGGCAGCGCTGGAGGACTGGTTGGCCCGCGCCGATGCGCTCAGCCCCAGTGTCGAGGAGATCATGATCGCCCGCGAGCAGTTGCAGCAGCTGATCGCCCGCATCGAGCGCATGCCGCGCCTGCGCCGCGAAGTCTTCGTCCGTGTGCGTCTGCATGGGCAGAGCCACCGCGAGGTGTGCCAGGCGCTGGGCCTGTCGGCCAAGTCGGTGGAGCTGCATATTGCCCGCGCGGTGTTCGACCTGTCCGAACTGCGCCTGGCCGTGCGTCATGGTTGAGTCGGTGTCACCGCGCAAGGTGCAGCAGGCGCTGATGTATCTGGCGGCCTTGCACGGCGATGACCCGGAGCGGGTGCGCCAGGTCGGTGGCCAGGTGCAGCGCTGGCGCGGCAGGAGCGACGAGCACGAACGCGCCTGGCAGGAGGCCGAACAGCGCTGGCAGATGGTTCATCGCCTGGCACCACAGCTGCGGGGGGCGGTGCAGCCGCAGCCCTACGACCCGGCCCGTCGGCGCTTGCTGCGCCAGGGGAGTGCCCTGGCCGTGGTGCTGGCGGCCGGTGGCTGGCTGGGGTGGATGTTCAAGCGTACCTCACCCTTCCAGCACGACCTGCAGACCGCCCACGCCGAAGCGCCGCGCGCCGTCGCGCTGCCTGACGGCAGCCAGTTGCTGGCGGCTGCCGAGACCAACCTGCGGGTGCGCTTCGACCATGGCCAGCGCCAGGTGCTGTTGTTGCACGGCAATGTGTTCTTCGACGTCGCCCACGAGATGTGGCGGCCGTTTCTGGTCAGCACCCGCCTGGGCTGGGTAGAGGTGCTCGGCACCGCCTTCAGCGTCAGCGACCGTGGCGGTCGGGTGCAGGTGGCAGTTGCCCGGGGGCGGGTCCAGGTGCGCGACCTGCAAGGCGGCGAGCAGATTCTGGTGGCCGGTGAGCGTCTCTGCCTGGACGAGCAGGGCCGGCTGGGTCCGCTGCGCTCCGGCGGTCGCTTCGGCCCCGAGCTGGGCCACTGGCAGCGCGGCTGGTGGTCGTTCACCGACCAGGCGCTGGCGGATGTCATCGGCGAACTCAATGCCTACCTGGCGCAGCCGCTCCGGGTCGATCCTGGCGCGGCAGGGTTGCGCCTGACCGGTAGCTTCCCCAGCGACCGACCCGAGGTGCTGCTCGAAGCACTGCCACGGATCCTCCCGGTACGCCTGGTGGAGGAGGGCGGTCGACGCCTGGTGCAGCGACGTTGAAACAGGCCGGCAGATTTTTTGAGGGGTAACGCGAAGGTGCTGCGTCATCACAGGTGAATCCACCTTCTGCAAGGACCGATCATGTCGCTTTACCCCACCCGCTTCCCCGGCACCCTGCGCCGTTTGGCCCTGGCCTGCGCCTTGGGTGGCGCGGGCCTGGCGCCCGCCGTCGCGCTGGCCGACAGCCAGCCGCTGGCGCTGGACCTGCCAAGCCAGTCCCTGGAGGCCACCGTGCATGCCCTGGCCCATGAGTCAGGTGTGGCCATCGCGGCCGACAGCCGTGTGCTCGCCGGCCGCAGCGCACCGGCCCTGCGGGGGCGCTACACGGTGTTGCAAGCCTTGCAGCAGTTGCTGCAGGGCAGTGACCTGGTGGCGGTCGAGGAAAACGGTGTGGTGATCCTGCGCAGCAGCAGCGAGGCGGGCGCCCTGACCCTCGGGGCGACCACGGTCAACGCCAGCGGCTTCGCCAGTGACCTGCCCGACGCCTACAGCGGCGGCCAGGTCGCCCGCGGTGCGCGGGTTGGCCTGTTGGGCAACCGCGACATCATGGACACGCCGTTCAACATCACCGCGTATACCGCGCAGGCCATCGAGAACCAGCAGAGCGGCACGGTCGGCGCGGTGTTGCGCAACGATCCGTCGATCCGCTTCAGCACTGGCGAAGGCCATGCCTACGAGAACTTCATGATCCGCGGTTACTCCCTGGACTCCACTGAGCTTGCGGTGAACGGCCTGTACGGCCTGGCGCCGGATGGCCATGTGCCGACCGAGTTCCTCGAGCGGGTCGAGGTGCTCAAGGGGCCGGGGGCACTGCTTTCCGGCATGGCGCCCAATGGCGGTGTGGGCGGCGTGATCAACCTGGTGCCCAAGCGCGCTGGCGATGCGCCGCTGACGCGCCTGACCACCAGCTACGTGTCCGATGGTTTCGTCGCCGAGCACATCGACCTGAGCCGGCGCTTCGCCGACGGTCGCTTCGGCATCCGCTTCAACGGCGTCTACGGTAGCGGCGACACCGGTGTGGACCAGCAATCCAAGGATCGCACCCTCGCGTCCCTGGCGCTCGATTATCGGGGCGACGACTTCAAGCTCGAGCTCGATGCCTACGAGACCCATGAGAAACTCGACAACGGCAGCCCGATGATGGCCGGCTTCAGCAAGCTGGGCCAGGTGACCAAGGCCCCCAAGCCCGACACCAACATCCTCGAAGGCATCCATGCCAAGCAGATCAGTAAAGCCGTGGTGCTGCACGGTGAATATGAGCTGGACGAGCACTGGACCGCCTTCGCCAGCGTCGGTGGCGCGCGGACCCGCTACGACGGCTTTCTCAACGGTACCCGGGTCATCGTCACCAAGGCCGACGGCACGGCCACTGGCGAAACCTACAACCAGGCCGGCTACACCCACAGCCTGTCCACCGAGGCTGGCCTGCGCGGCAACTTCATGACCGGTGACGTGAGCCACCAACTGGTGCTCAGTGCCACCCTGCTGCACCAGGACATCGGCCGTGCGCCGACCGTCACCGGGCCGAAGTACACCACCAGCATCTACCACCCGGGCAAGGCGGTGATCGCCGGCGACCATGGCAGCAGCGACAAGACCGGCGACAACACCTTGTCCAGCTTCGCCCTGGCCGACACCCTGGGTTTCGTCGATGACCGCGTGCTGCTGACCCTGGGGGTACGGGCCCAGCGGGTACGCCAGAAAATGAGCAACCCCGCCTACGACGAGCGCAAGCTGACCCCGGCCCTGGGGATCGTGGTCAAGCCCTGGGATGCGCCGTTATCGCTGTATGCCAACTACATCGAAGGGCTGACCCAGGGCGGCATGGTCACTGACCTCAAGGCGGCCAACTATGGCGAGCAGTTCGCACCGTACGTGGCCAGGCAGATGGAAACCGGCGTGAAGTGGGACCTGGGCGATTTCAGTCATACCCTGGCGGTGTTCCAGATCGAGAAGCCGAGCATGATCAAGGACGGCGGGGCCGACGAGTACCGCTACACCGACGATGGCGAGCAGCGCAACCGCGGCGTGGAATGGAACATGTTCGGCGAGGTCGTGCCCGGCGTACGTCTGCTCGGTGGCGTGACCTATACCCGTGCCAGGCTGACCAAGACCGCCAACGGCCAGCTCGACGGCAATACCGCCCGTGGCGTGCCGCAGTGGTCGGCCAACCTTGGCGCCGAGTGGGACCTGCCGTGGGTAGAGGGCCTGACCCTGACCGCCCTGGGCATCCACAGCAGTTCCCAGTACCTGGACGACGAGAACACGCTGAAGATCCCCCAGTGGACTCGCTATGACCTGGGCGCACGCTATGCCACCAAGGTGTTGAGCAAGGACGTGACCCTGCGTGCCAGCCTGGAAAACGTCGAGAACCGCGCCTATTGGGCCGGGGTGTTCAACCCTGGCTACGCCACGGTGAGCGAGCCGCGAACCCTGAAACTCTCCGCCAGTGTCGACTTCTGAGGTGAACATGCATCGATTCGCGTGCTGTGGGTGTGCGGTGCTCATGGCCGCCGCTTGTGCGGGTGGGGCCCAGGCCGCGCCGGACCAAGGGCTGCGGGTAGGCCAGGTCGTCAGCGGCCGGGCCCTCGAGGCCTCCCAGTCCGTCTGGCCACTGTCGCTCAAGGCCGGGGACCTGGTTCGTGGCTGGGTCGATGGCGATGTCAGCCTGCGCTTGCTCGATGAGCGCGGGCAATCGCTGCGCCTGCTGCTCGATGGCCTCGACCAGCCCCGCGAGTTCCTGTTCGTCGCCGGGCGCGACGGCCGTTTCGGCCTGCGCGCCGAGCCCCTGCCGATCCGCCCGGGGGCCCACTTCAGCTTGCGCCTGGAGCAGGTGCTGGCGGCCAGCGAGCAGCGCCGTGCTCCGGTGCCGCTGGCCAGCCCGACCCTGCGCGAGCTGGCCGGGCAACTCGCTAACGGTGGCGACACGGCAGCGTTCTGGCAGGCGCGTGCCGAACAGGGCACGCCCTTGGTCGAGGCGGTTCCCGGCAAGCCCGGGCAGCGCCTGGTCACCTTCCTCTGGCGCGGTGCCAGGGACAACGTGCGTATGTTCGGCGCCCCGAGTGGCAGCCACGAGGCGTTGCAGCGCCTGGGCGAAAGCGATGTCTGGTACCGCAGTTTCGAGGTACCCGCCGCTACGCGGCTGAGCTACCAGATGGCCCCGGATGTACCCCCCTCGGACGACCGCCGGGTGATCCTCGCCAGCACGCGCCGCGACCCGCTCAACCCCAACACCTTCGCCGACGCCAGCGGTGACCCCTGGTTGTCACGTTCCCGCCTGGAGCTGCCCGACGCTGCGCCGCAGCCGTGGAGTGCCGAGCGGCCGGGCGTGGCCCGTGGCAGCGTCGAGCGCAAGCGCCTGGCCAGCCGGTCGCTGGGCAACGAGCGTGACATCTACCTGTACCGCCCGGCTGGCTGGCGCCTGGGCCAGGCCGACCAAGGCCTGCTGGTGCTGTTCGACGCCCACGCCTACACCCGCCAGGTACCGACCCCGACGATCCTCGACAACCTGATCGCCGAAGGTCGGATACCGCCCACGGCGGCGATCATCATCGCCAATCCCAGTGACCTCAGCCGTCAACAGGAACTGCCGCCCAACCCAGCCTTCGCGCGCTTCATGGCCGAGGAACTGATGCCCTGGGCGCATCGGCAAGGGATCTCGGCGCAGGCCTCGCACACCGTGGTCGCCGGCTCCAGCTACGGCGGCCTGGCCGCAGCTTACATGGGGCTCAGGCATCCGGAGCTGTTCGGTAACGTGCTGAGCCTGTCGGGTTCCTACTGGTGGGCCAGGGAGGGCGAGGAGCCTGGCTGGCTGACCCGCGAGTACGTCAAGGTGCCCCGCCTGCCGCTGCGTTTCTACCTGCAGGCCGGGCTGTTCGAAGGGCCCAGGATCCTCGACAGCAATCGCCACCTGCGTGATGTGCTGCTGGCCAAGGGGTATGAGGTCGAGCAAGTCGAATATCCGGCGGGGCACGACTACCTGCAATGGCGGGGGAGCCTGCCGTGCGGGTTGGTCAGCCTGCTCGGCAAAGGGACGCAAACCGTAGCCGAGGCGTGCAGGTATCCTCAAGGCATCGATCCTTGAAACAGGCATGCCAGCGGTAAGCGGCGTCACTCCTCCCGTACGGCTTGCCGCTGCCTGTTGCGCCACACCCGGTACGCCCGGATCCCCGCCCGCACCGAGCCGAACAGTAGTTTGTCCTCCATCTCCCGCGCCATCCCCGAGCGCACCAGCATGCGCAGGAAGGGGCCACGGGCGCGGGCGATGCTGAAGTGGATGCCCTGGGCGGCGAGGGTATCGCGTACTTCGCGCAGGGCGGCGATGCCGCTGACGTCGATGCGGGTCACCGCCTCGGCGTCGAACAGTACGGCCTGGGGCTTGCTCTCCTGCTGCACGGCGTCGAGCAGGCGCATCTTGAAGTAGTCGGCGTTGAAGAACAGGATCGCGTCGTCGAAGCGGTACACCACCAGGCCTGGGACGGTGCGGGCGTCGGGGTGGTGGCGGATGTCGACCTGGCCTTCGATACCGGGCGCCCAGCCGAGCACGGCGTCGGTGGGCTGGTAGATGCTGTACAGCAGGCGCAGGATCGCCAGGGTCACGGCGAAGATGATGCCCGGCAACACGCCCAGGCCGAGCACGCCCACGGTGGTCAGCAGGCACAGGCAGAACTCGAAGCGGCTGAGCCTGTAGATCTTGCCCAGGGACTTCACATCGATCAGCCCCCAGCCGGCCATCAGCAGCACGGCGCCCAGGGCGGCCTGGGGAATCCAGGCCATGGGCGCGGTGAAGAACAGCAGGATCAAGGCGATCACCAGCGCGGCGATGATGCCCACCAATTGGCTCTTGCCGCCGACCATGTCGTTGACCGCGGTCCGCGAATCGGCGCCGCTGATGGCGAAGCCCTGGGAGATCCCGGCGGCCAGGTTGCTGACGCCAAGGGCGACGAACTCATGGTTGGCGTTGAGCGCGTAGCCGTGGCGGGCGGCGAAGCTGCGGGCGGTGAGCATGGCGCTGCAGAAGCTCACCGTGGCGATACCCAGGGCATCGCGCAGCAGGCTCTTGGTTTCCGCCAGGTTGCTCTGCGGCCAGGCCAGCTCCGGGATACCCGCCGGCACCGGGCCGAGGATGGCCACGCCGAAACGGTCCAGGCCGAACAGCCCCGCCAGCAGGGTGAACAGCGCCACCGTCAGTAGCGCCGCGGGCAGGCGCGGATAACGGCGCGGCAGCCAGATCAGCAGGCCTAGGCCGGCCAGGCCGATGGCCAGGGTCAGCCAGTGGATCTCACCCAGACGCTGGAGGAAGTCGAGCAAGCTGAGGATGAAACCGTCGCCTTCGATCCTGAACCCCACCACCTTGCTCAATTGCCCGGCGATCAGGCTCAGGCCGATGCCGTTGAGGTAGCCGATCAGGATCGGCCGCGAGAAGAAACTGGCGATGAACCCGGCCCGGGCCACCCCGGCGGCGATCAGCATCAGCCCCACCAGCACGGTGACGATCACCGCCAGCTCGGCGGTGCGCTGCGTATCGCCCATGGCCAGCGGCGCCACGGCGCCGGCGATCATGGCGCAGGTCGCCGCGTCCGGGCCGACCATCAATTGCCGCGAACTGCCGATCAGGGCGTAGACCATCATCGGCAGCACGCAGGCATACAGCCCGTATTGTGGCGGCAGACCGACGATCTGGGCATAGGCGATGGCGATGGGAATCTGGATCGCGGCCACGGACAGGCCTGCCTGCAGGTCGGCATGGAACCACTCGCGGCGGTAGTGGAGGAGGTTGGCCAGGCCGGGTAGCCAGCGGGAGAGAAACATGCGCAGTCCTTTCGAAATGTTTCGCAGTGCTTCGAGCATATGCGCCCGAAGCCGTTTCGCTTGCAAGTGGAATCCAGAGGGCATTCAAGCCGATCGGCGAAGAGATGGCCAGAGGCCATATAACGAAAGGAGGGCACGAAAAAAGGAGCAGAAGCTCCTTTTGACAGGCGATGACGCTGCTGGAACGTCATGCGGGAAAGCGATATGGAGCGGGTGATGGGAATCGAACCCACGCTAGCAGCTTGGGAAGCTGCAGTTCTGCCATTGAACTACACCCGCTTCGGAGCCCGACTTTTTACCAGAACCCTCGCGCCATGAGAAGCCCGAGTTGTAAAAAGACCTGTCGACGCCCCGTAGCCTGCGGGTGCTGGAGGCTACGGGACGCCGAGACGGTCAGATGGCCAATGCATGCTGCCCCTGTACGTACGGGTGGCGTTGACGGGGCGCACGCACGGTTGGCTTGAGGAAGCCGAGCATGGCGGTGCGGGTATCTTCACAGGCGCTCTTGTGCTCCATGTCGAGGAAGTGGCCGGCGTCGCGGATCACGCTGAAGTGGCTTTGCTGCACATGCTGGCCGAACTGCCGGGCATCCTCGACGGTGGTGTACTCGTCACGCTCGCCATTGATGAACAGCACCGGGATGTCGATGTTGTGCGCGGCCTTCAGTGCCCGCTGCAGGTCATGCTGCAGCACCTGGTTGATGTGGAAGTGCATCTGCGCGTACTCGTGGCTGTCGAGGCTGCTGACGTGGCGGTAGTTGAAGCGCTTGAACAGCGACGGCAGGTACTTGCCGATGGTGTCGTTGACCAGGTTGCCCACCTGGTAGCGGTCGCAGGCGGCCAGGTACTGGCAACCGCGCTCCAGGTAGTCGCGCATGGGTTCGTTGATCACCGGCGAAAACGAACTGACGATGGCCTTGCGTACCCGTCGCGGCTGGTACGCAAGGGCCAGCAGTGCGCAGGCGCCGCCCCAGGAAAAGGACATCACGTGGTCGGCCTGGAAGTGCTCGATCAGCTCGAGGAGGATATGCGCCTCGGTCTCCTTGGTGATCAGCCGTTCCTGGCGGTTGTGCGGCTTGGACTTGCCAGCGTAGGGCTGGTCGTACAGCACGACATTGAACTGCGGGTGCAGGCTGCGCACCGTCTGGGCAAAGGAGGCCGTGGTGGCCAGGGAGCCGTTGATCAGGATGATCGTCTTCTCGGCGGCTTCGGCGCGATGGAACTCCGTGTAAACCCGGTACTGACCTTGGATATCAAGCACAGCGATTTCTGGCCTCATGTCATCGACTCCTGGCGCAAAAAGGGTATTCGCGTCACCTAGGGTGCACGTTCTTCATGACAGGTAGGCATACGCCTCGAAGAGAAACCGGAGCCCTTGTGTCGATCCTTGGCACGCGTGTCGACGGTATTGTTTTAGGTGGGCAATCTGCCGTGCCCCAGGGCATCGAGGCCCCGGGTGGCCGGCAAAAAGGTGTCTTGGACTGCGGTTGTGACCGATAAGTCACATGCAGACCGACGAGTTAGGATTCAAGCAGCAGGGGCGGGATCCTGCAAGTGCCGTTCGGGGAATCCTGCGGGGAAAACCGCTGGGCGGTCGTTTGGGGAATGCCGGTCAATCCAGGGGCCTTGTAGTCCGAGGGCTGCAGCAGCCCCATCCCCATCCCCATCCGTTCGGACCGAAGCGATCTCCTGCTCGGTGAGTTCGCGGAACTCACCCGGCGCCAGGGCAGGGTCGAGCTGGATAGGCCCCATGCATTCGCGGTGCAGCCCGACCACCTTGTTCTGGAAGTGGCCGAACATGCGCTTGACCTGGTGATAACGCCCCTCGACGATCGCCAGGCGTGCCTGGCGCGGCCCGAGGATGTCCAGCCGGGCGGGCTGGGTGGTGAGGTTTTCGAAGGCGAAGTAGAAGCCTTCGTGGAACTTGGCGACATAGTGCTCGCCGATCTCGTCCTCGGTCTGGACGTGGTAGACCTTGGGCAGCTTGGTACCAGGCTGGGTCAGGCGGCGCGACCATTGTCCGTCGTTGGTCAGGATCATCAGCCCGGTGGTGTTGTAGTCCAGGCGCCCGGCGATGTGCAGGTCGCCGCGCAGCCCAGCGGGCAGCAGGTCGAGCACCGTGCGGTGCCGTGGGTCCTGGGTCGCGCTGACGTAACCGGCGGGCTTGTGCAGCATTAGGTAGCGCGCCGGGTGGCCGGCCTGGAGCACTTGGCCGTCCACCTCGATGCGGTCGAACGCACGGACCTCATGACGGGGGTCGCTCACCACCGCATCGCCCACGCGGACACGCCGCTGGACCAGCAGCAGGCGGACCTGCTGGCGGTTGTAGCAGGGGTGGTTGGCGAGGAAACGGTCTAGGCGCATGGCGGCAGGTCGGGAGAAAAGAGCGCAGTCTAGCGCCGCGTTGCTTCGGCGTGCTCGCTGAGCGACGCGCAGCGAGGGCACAGGCAGGCCTTGTCGCGCAGTTCGGCGGGCACGGCCTGGAGCGCGGCTGGGTCGATGGTCACCGCGAAGCACCAGCAGTTCTGCGTGGCGCTACGAGGGTCGGCCAGGCTGCACTGGTTGAGGGCGCCACAGGCGGGGCAGTGCTGTTGGTCATTCATGTTGCGATCATCGGGCTGGTACATCTTGCGCCGGAGTATATCCGAAGGGGAGGGAGGAGGCGGCGTCGCTTGGGCGGGACGGACAAGCTGTTTCAAGTTATTGCAAAAATGGCACTGTACCTGGGCGCGACGGTCTTATTCGATGTCGATGAACGCTTATCCGTCGACGCTCGCCAGCGCCGCTGGGTCGGGCACTCCAGCGGTCCAGGAGGCCGCCATGTACCGTCGAATGCTGCTGATCGCCCTGCTGGGCCTGTTGACCACCGCCTGCGCACCCTACCATGGGGGCGGGGGGTATTACCGCACGGACTACTACACCAGCGATCGCTATGCTTATCCGGGCCATTACCGCTACGACCGCTATTACGTCGCGCCGCAACCGCGCTACTACTACCAGCCCGCGCCACGTTACTACCGGCCGGCGCCCGCACCGCACTACAAGCCCTATCCACCGCCTGTCGTGAAGCAATGGCACGGTAACCCGCGTCATGACTACGGCAACCGCCATCGCTACGATTACGGCAGGGATCGGGACCGGCATGATTACCGCAACGACAACCGGCGCTACCAGAACGAGCGCTGGCACTCCAATGGCCGGGGCGAAGACAAGCGCCGACCTGATGGCCGGCAGGGGGACCGTAACTGGCGGCGTTGAGGCCAATGCCCGGCAGTCAGGTAGCGGCCTACCTGGATGTCAAAAACCACGGAATCCCCACAGGCCATGGCGTGCCGCCATGGCCTGGAGGAAACTTGCTCACCCTAGGTCGGCCAACGGATGCCGCCCCTCCCACACCTTGGCGAAATGCGCCTCGACCACCGCGGCCGGGACCTGGGCGATGTCCGGCCAGTGCCAGCGCGGCTGGTTGTCCTTGTCCAGCAGGCGCGCACGCACGCCTTCGCTGAACTCTGGATGACGGCAGCAGTTCAGGCTCATGGTGTATTCCATCTGGAACACCTGGGCCAGGGACAGGTAGCGCGCCCGGCGGATCTGCTCCCATACCAGGTGCGCCGTCAGCGGGCAGCCCTCGTGCAGCCGCTGCCCGGCCTCGGCCAGCAGCGGGTCGGCATGCTGGCTCAAGCCGCACAGGGCGCGCCAGGCCGCCACCGGGTCGGCCACATCGAGCAAGGCATCGATCTGCTCCCGGCGCGGGAGCCACTGGGCCTCGGGCAATTCGGCGCAGGCCCGATGCTGCTCGGCCTTGAGCAGGCTGTTCAGTTGCAGGACGGTCTGCTCCTGCCAGTTCAGTTGCAGCAGTTCCTCGATCAACGCCTCCTGCTGGTATTCGCCGAGCAAGCGGTCGGCCAGGCCCAGGTCGAGGGCATCACGGGCATTGATCGGCGCGCCGGTCAGGCCGAGGAACAGGCCGAGCTTGCCCGGCAGGCGGGCGAGGAACCAACTGGCGCCGACATCCGGGTACAGGCCGATGCTGATCTCCGGCATGGCCAGCCGGCTGCTGGGGGTGACGATACGCACGCCGGCTCCCTGCAACAGGCCCATGCCGCCGCCCAGCACGTGGCCATGCCCCCAGCACAGCAGGGGCTTGGGGTAGGTGTGCAGGCGGTAGTCGAGCCGGTATTCGGCGGCGAAGAAGGTCGCGGCCAGCGCAGGCACGCTGCCAGGATGGTCACGGCAGGCATTGACCAGCGCTCGCACATCGCCGCCGGCGCAGAACGCCCTGGGGCCATTGCCGCGCACCAGTACGCAGACGATGCCAGGGTCGCTGGCCCAGGCCCGCAGGTGCTCGTCGAGAACCTCGATCATTGGCAGGCTCAGGGCATTGAGCGTCTTGGGCGCGTCCAGTGTGGCGATGCCGATGCGCGCGCCTTCGGCACCGGTGAGTACTTCGCAATGAATGGACATGGGCTACCTCACGCAAGTCATCGCACAAGTATGGTTCGCCAGTGGGATCGTGCCCGTCGTCGGTCGGATCGATTGACAAGGCCGGACGGCTTACCTAGTGTCGCGCCATTGTTTACGGATGGCCCCATGACTGACGACGATCGCATCAAACTCGAACCCAGCTGGAAAGCCGCGCTGCGCGCCGAGTTCGACCAGCCTTACATGAAGCAGCTGCGTGAGTTCCTGCGCCAGGAATACGCTGCCGGCAAGGAGATCTACCCGCCGGGGCCGCTGATCTTCAATGCCCTGAATTCCACGCCACTGGACAAGGTGAAGGTGGTCATCCTCGGCCAGGACCCCTACCACGGCCCAGGCCAGGCCCATGGCCTGTGCTTCTCGGTGCAGCCGGGCGTGCCCACGCCGCCGTCGCTGGTGAACATCTACAAGGAACTGCAGCGCGACCTCAACCTGCCCATCCCCAACCATGGCTATCTGCAGAGCTGGGCCGACCAGGGCGTGTTGTTGCTCAACACCACCATGACCGTGCAGCGCGGCAATGCTGCCTCGCACGCCAACGCCGGCTGGCAGCCGTTCACCGACCGCATCATCCAGGTGGTCAGCGAGCAGTGCGAGAACGTGGTGTTCCTGCTGTGGGGGGCCCATGCCCAGAGCAAGCAGAAGCTGATCGATGGCACCAAGCACCTGGTGCTCAAGTCGGTGCACCCGTCGCCGCTGTCGGCCTATCGCGGGTTCTTCGGTTGCGGGCATTTCAGCCGGGCCAACGGCTTCCTCGAACAGCGCGGGCTGGCGCCGATCGACTGGGCGTTGCCGCCGCTCTGATCCTGGATCCAGGGGGCTTTGTCAGTTGGGGCACGAAGCGCCCCAAATGGCATTGGGCAAGCCCGCCGGCCTGGCGAATCAGCCGTCGTTCCAGCGCCGGAACAACGGCTCGGCGAGAAACAGCACGAACAACAAGCGCATCACCTGCAGCGCCGTCACCAGTGGCACCGACAACTGCAAGGTCTCCGCCGTCAGGCTCATCTCGGCAATGCCGCCGGGCATCATGCCCAGGGTCAGCGAGCGCAGGTCCAGGTGGGTCAGCAGGCTCAAGGCCCAGGCCGCCGCAGCGGCGATGAGCATGCTCAGCGCCGTGGCCAGCAGGGTGCGGCCGAGGAAGGACGGTGCGCGGCGGAAGAAGGCACGGTTGAAGTGGCAGGCCAGGCCGCTGCCGATCAGCCATTGGCCGACCTGGCTGGCGCCCGGCGGCAGGGCGATCTGCAGGTTGCCCGCCAGGCTCGCGCAGGCGGCCACCAGCAGTGGACCGAACAGCCAGGGGTTGGGCTGGCGCAGGCGTTGCCAGCCCAGTGCGGCCAGTACCCCGAGCGGCGCGATCAGTGCCAGCCACCCCCAACTGACGCTGGCGGAATGGTTCAGCGGCATGCCATCGCCGAGCAAGAACTTGAACAGCGCCGGCACGCACAACACTACCGCCAGCACCCGCAGGCTCTGGGCCGCGGCCACCTGGCTGAGCACCGCGCCGTTGCGCGCGCCAAGGTTGACCATCTCTCCCGAGCCGCCCGGCATGCTGGCGAAGAACGCCGTGGCACGGTCTTCGCCGGTGCGTCGTAGCAGCCATACGCCGATCACCGCCGACAGGGTGGTGAACAGCGCACCGAAGAAGATCAGGGCGAAGTGCCCGGCCACCTGCTCGATCACCGCTGGGGTGAAGTGCAGGCCAATGCCGATGCCGATGATCCACTGGCCGCATTTGCGGCCATTGGGGATTTCCGTCAACTGCCAGGGCGTCAGGCAGCGCACCAGGATGATCGCCAGCAGCGAGCCGACCATCCACGGCAAGGGCCAGCCGACCTTGCTGGCGAGAAACCCGCCAGCAAGGCCGACCAGCCCGGTGGCCCAGAACAGCGGCAACGACCGGTCAGGCATCGGCCATGGCCCGGCGTTGCAGGCTGCGCTTGCGCCAGATGCGCAGCAGCGGCAGGGTCAGCATGAAGACGGTCAGTACCCATACCACCAGGCTGATCGGGCTCGACCAGAGGATGCCCAGCTCGCCGTTGGAGATCGACAGGGCACGGCGCAGGTTCTGCTCCATCAGGCCGCCGAGGATGAAGCCGAGCAGGATCGGCGACAGCGGGAAGTCCAGCTTGCGCAAGATGTAGCCCATGATGCCGATGCCGACCATCAGGAACAGGTCGAAGGTGGTGGCATGCACGGCATATACGCCGATCGCGGTGATGATCGCGATCACTGGCACCAGCGCCCAGTTCGGTACCGCGAGGATGCGGGTGAAGATGCGGATCATCGGGATGTTCAGGATCACCAGCATGATGTTGGCGATGAACAGCGAGGCGATCAGGCCCCAGACGATGTCTGGCTGCTGTTCGAACAGCAGCGGGCCCGGGGTGATGTTGTACAGGGTCAGCGCGCCGATCATCACCGCGGTGGTGCCCGAGCCCGGTACGCCGAGGGTCAGCATCGGCACCAGGGCGCCGCAGCAGGAGGCGCCGATGGCGGTTTCCGGGGCGGCCAGGCCGCGTGCATCGCCCTTGCCGAACTTGCCCTCGGCACCGGCGATGCGCTTCTCGGTCATGTAGGCCACGGCACTGGCCAGGGTCGCACCGGCGCCGGGCAGCACGCCCATGATGAAGCCCAGCAGGCCGCAGCGGATGTTGACGACGAACACCGAGGCCGCTTCCTTGAGGTTGAACAGCATGCGCCCGGTGGCCTTGACCGCCGCGTGGCCATGGTGGGTCTTTTCCAGCAGCAGGAGGATCTCGCTGATCGAGAACAGGCCCAGTACCAGCACGACGAACTGGATACCGTCGGCCAGGTGCACGCTGTCGCCGGTGAAGCGGTACACGCCGCTGTTGGCATCGATGCCGACGCTGGAGAGGAACAGGCCGATCAGCGCGGCGATGAAGGTCTTGAGTGGCTTGTCGCCGGCCATGCCGCCAAGACAGACGATGGCGAACACCATCAGCACGAAGTATTCCGCCGGGCCGAAGGCGATCGCCCATTTGGCCAGCAGCGGGGCGAACAGCACCATGCCGCAGGTGGCGATGAAGGCGCCGATGAACGAACTCCAGGCCGACAGCGACAGGGCCACGCCAGCCAGGCCCTGGCGGGCCATGGGGTAGCCGTCGAGGGTGGTCATCACGGTGGAGGCTTCACCGGGGATGTTCAGCAGGATCGAGCTGATCCGACCGCCATACTCGCAGCCCAGGTACACCGCGGCCAGCAGGATCAGCGCCGACTCTGGGGGCAGGCCCAGGGCGAAGGCGATGGGGATCAGCAGGGCGACGCCGTTGATCGGGCCCAGGCCCGGCAGCAGGCCGACCACGGTGCCGATCAGGGTGCCGATCAGGGCGGTGATCAGGTTGTACGGGCTCAGGGCGACGCCGAAGCCCTGGCCCAGGTAGCTCAAGGTATCCATGTGTCAGTTCTCCAGTACGTCCAGCAGGCCAAGGGGCAGGGGCACGTCCATCACGTGGTCGAACAGCCAGTAGAGCAGTGCGCTCATGGCCGCGACCACGATGACGCTGGACAACCAGCGCCCGCCGTACAGCCGGGCCATCGGCACGCCGACGAGGATGGCGCTGAGGATGAAACCCAGGGACTCGAAGGTGCTGGCGAAGACGATCAACAGGCCGACACAGGTCGTGATCTTGATCAGGGTGGGGCGGTCCAGCTCTGGCTCGTCGTCCTTGCGCACGATGGGCGTAGGACGAAAGGCAAGGTAGAGCAGCGCCACGCCCATCAGGCCGAGCATCAGCAGCGGGTAGGCGCGGGGGCCCACCGGTTCGTAGGAAAACGCGGCCTGGTAAGGCCAGGCCATCACGGCCAGGGCGGCGCACACCGCCAGCAGGGCCAGGGCGAAGATGCGTTGCAGGATCATCGAAGAATCCTCGGTAGTCTCGACTGTGGGCGCGGCCTGGTGTCGCGAAAGGCCGCCCCCGCATGGCTCTAGTGTCCTGTCTTGGAAATACGTTCTCTTTTGGCGAGTGGCTTGGGTGTTCGGCCAAGGCGCCGCGACGAGTCATAGCAGGGCTATGGCGAGGAGTGGCAACGCCGGCCGGGCGCCCAAGACGCCGCCAAAAGCGAACAGCTTATTTCCGAGACAGGACACTAACTGTTACTGGATCAGCCCGAATTCCCGGGCCAGCGCCTTGTAGTCGGCAACCTGTTTCTTCACGTAGCCGTCGAGTTCTTCGCCGGTCATGGCGAACGGGAACAGCTCGCGCTGGTCGCGCAGCTTGGCGAAGTCCTCCGAGGCCAGCAGCTTGTCGAACGAGGCTTTCCACCAGGTGTAGTCCTCGTCGCTGACCTTCGGCCCCAGGTAGAAGCCGCGCACCACCGGCCAGACGATGTCGTAGCCCTGCTCCTTGGCGGTGGGGATGTCCTTCATCTCAGGCTCGTCCAGGCGGTTTTCGGAGAACACCGCCAGGATGCGCATGTCGCCGCTCTGGATGTGCGGCATGGAGTCGGAGATGTCGGTGGAGCCGACCTGGATGTGCCCGCCGAGCAGCGCAGTGGCGATCTCGCCGCCGCCTTCCAGGGCTACGTAGCGCAGGTCACGCGGGTCGATGCCGGCGGCCTTGGCGATCAGTGCGGTCTGCATCCAGTCCTGGCTGCCGACGGTGCCGCCGGAGCCGATCACCACCTTGCCCGGGTCCTTCTTCAGCGCTGCGACCAGGTCGTCGAGGTTCTTGTAGGGTGAGTCCTTCTTCACCGCGATGGCGCCGTAGCTGGTGCCGACCGCCGCCAGCCACTTCACGGCGTTCTCGTCGAAGCGGCCGAACTTGCCCTGGGCCAGGTTGAGCAGCGAGCCGCTGGACCAGGCCACCAGGGTCCCGCCATCGGCCGGACGCTGCGCGACAACGGCGTTGTAGGCCACCGCGCCGACGCCGCCGGGCATGTAGGTCACGCGCATGGGCTTGCTGAGGATCTTCTCGTTGACCAGGGCGCTCTGCACCAGCTTGCAGGTCAGGTCGAAGCCGCCGCCGGGCGAGGCGGGGGCGATGCATTCTGGGCGTTTCGGCTCGGCGGCCAGGGCGTTGCCGGCCAGCAGCAGGCAGCCGGTGGCGAGGACGAGGCGGCGCAGTGAAAAGGTCATCGTCTATCTCCGTGAGGCATTGTTGTTGTAGGGATTACCACAGGGCCACGCTGTAGCTCACCAGCAGCCGCACTTCGTCGGCGTCGCGGGCAAAATTCGAGCGGAAGGTGGCATTACGCAGGCGCACGGCGACGTCCTTCAACGGGCCGCTTTGTACCACGTACTTGAACTCGGTGTTGCGCTCCCACTCCTTGCCCTCGCTGCCGTCGGCACGGCTGACGTTGTCGCCGCTGATGTAGCGGGTCATGAAGGTCAGGCCGGGGATACCGAGGGCGGCGAAGTTGTAGTCGTAGCGCAGCTGCCAGGAGCGCTCGTCGGCGCCGGCGAAGTCGTTGATCTGGACGAAGTTGACCAGGTACGGGTCGGCGCCATCGACGTAGGGGAAGGCGCTGTCGCCGGACAGGTGCTGGTAGGCGGCGCTGAGCTTGTGCCCGTCCAGGGCATAGCTGAGCATGCCATTGACGGTGGTGTTGTCGATGCTGCCGGCCTTGGCCTGCCCCTGGTCGTCGCTGACCGCCAGGCGCAGGTCGGCGCCGAAGGTGCCCGGGCCCCAGGGCTGGGTGGCGACCATGCCGAGGAAGTGCTGGCGGTAGATATCGTCGAGCTGGGCGAAGTGGTAGCTGCCGGTGATGCGGTCGGTGAACTGGTAGTCCAGGCCGGCGAGGTCGTAGTGGTCGGCGGAGAAGGTACCGCCGAAGCGGCCGTTCTTGTTGTTGAGGGCGATGTCTTCCCAGTTGGTGTCGTTGCGGTCCTTGGCCTTTTCCAGGCGGCCGCCGGTGAAGGTCAGGTCCTTGATCTCCTGCGAGGTGACCAGGCCGCCTTCGAAGGTCTGCGGCAGGATGCGGCCATCGTTGGGCTGCAGGGTCGGCAGTTCCGGGATCAGCGTGCCGATCTTCAGCTCGGTCTTGGAAACCTTGACCTTGCCGGTCAGGCCGAGCTTGGAGTATTCGTCGGCCGCCTTGCCATCGTCATGGGTCGGCAGCAGGCCGCTGTCGGTGCGGTCGGGGCTGGAATCGAGCTTGATGCCGAGCATGCCCAGCGCATCCAGGCCGAACCCCACGGTGCCTTCGGTATAGCCGGACTCGAAGTTGAGCATGAACCCCTGGGCCCACTCGTCGCGCTTGGATTGCTGCGCGCTGGTGCCGTCGCGGAAGTCGCGGTTGAAATACATGTTGCGGGTTTCGAAGGTGGCCGTGCTGTCTTCGAAGAAGGCGGCCTGGCTCATCGGGGCGACACCGGCGAGCGCGAGGGCGCTGGCGAGGGTGCAGGGACGTGCGGACAGGGAACGGATAGGCGCGAACGCCCGGGGCTGCGTGGACAGCATCGTCGGAAACTCCGTTTATTGTTCTTATTTCGGTGCACCTTGCTGGTGCTTTCTTGCGGCGCATGGGGCGACCGTGGTGCGATGCTAGGGAATGAACCTTTCGCTAACCTTTCAGCGTGAAAGGTTTGCCACAAGGGCTTCACAGGCCCCTCGACAGCGGTACACTCCGCGCCAACGCCCCACCCGAGCCGGGAGAATCCGATGCGTGTGTTGCTGGTCGAAGACCACCTGCCACTGGCCGAAAGCGTGGCCCAGGCCCTCAAGAGCCAGGGCCTGACCGTGGATGTGCTGCACGATGGCGTGGCCGCCGACCTGGCCCTGGCCAGCGAGGACTATGCCGTGGCCGTGCTCGATGTCGGCCTGCCGCGCATGGACGGGTTCGAGGTGCTGGCGCGCCTGCGTGGGCGGGGCAAGACCTTGCCGGTGCTGATGCTGACTGCGCGCAGCGACGTCAAGGACCGGGTCCATGGCCTGAACCTGGGCGCCGACGACTACCTGGCCAAGCCCTTCGAGCTGACCGAGCTGGAGGCGCGGGTCAAGGCCCTGCTGCGTCGCAGCGTGCTCGGTGGCGAGCGCCAGCAACGCTGCGGCCCGCTGGTCTACGACCTGGACACCCGGCGCTTCACCCTGCAGGACGAGGCCCTGACCCTGACCCAGCGCGAGCAGAGCGTGCTCGAGGCGCTGATCGCCCGCCCTGGGCGGGTGATGAGCAAGGAGCAACTGGCCGCCCAGGTGTTCGGCCTGGACGAGGAGGCCAGCCCCGATGCCATCGAGATCTACATCCACCGCCTGCGCAAGAAACTCGACGGCCACCCGGTGGCCATCGTTACCTTCAGGGGGCTCGGCTACCTGCTCGAGCACCGCGATGCGTGACGACGGCAGCCTGCGCTGGCGCCTGCTGGGCAACCTGGCCCTGCTGCTGGTGGTGTTGATGCTGGCCAGTGGCTTGAGTGCCTACTGGAACGGCCGCGAGGCCGCCGACACCGCCTACGACCGCACCTTGCTGGCGTCGGCGCGGACCATCGCCGCCGGCCTGTCGCAGCGCGACGGTACCCTCAGCGCCGACGTGCCCTACGTGGCCCTGGATACCTTCGCCTACGACAGCGCCGGGCGCATCTACTACCAGGTGCTGGATATCCACCAGCGGCTGATCTCCGGCTACGAGAACTTGCCAGCGCCCCCGCCGGGCACGCCACGTACCGACGACTACCCGGCCCTGGCACGCTTCTACGACGCCACCTACCTGGGCCAGGACGTGCGCGTGGTCAGCCTGCTCAAGGCGGTCAGCGAGCCGAACATGAATGGCATGGCCGAGATCCGCGTGGCCGAGACGGAGGAAGCACGGGTGCGCATGGCCCGTGGCCTGATGGCCGATACCTTGCTGCGCCTGGGCATGCTGGCCCTGGCCGCGCTGGTGGTGGTGTGGTTCGCCGTCAGCGCCGCGCTGCGTCCGCTGGAGCGGCTGCGCACGGCGGTGGAAGAGCGCCAGCCCGACGACCTGCGCGCCCTGCCGGTGGTGCAGGTGCAGCGCGAACTCGGCCCCCTGGTGCGGGCCTTGAACCACTTCACCGAACGCTTGCGTGGCCAGTTCGAGCGCCAGGCCCAGTTCATCGCCGATGCCGCCCATGAGCTGCGCACCCCCCTGGCGGCGCTCAAGGCACGGGTCGAGCTGGGCTTGCGCTCGCACGAGCCGGAGCAATGGCGGCAGACCCTGGAGGCTGCTGCCCAGGGCACCGATCGGCTGACCCATCTGGCCAACCAGCTGCTGTCGCTGGCGCGGGTGGAAAACGGTGCGCGGGCGATCGCCGAAGGCGGTGCGCAGCGCCTGGACCTCAGCCAGCTGGCCCGTGAACTGGGCCTGGCCATGGCGCCGCTGGCCCATGCCCGGGGCGTGGCCCTGGCCCTGGAGGCGCAGGCGCCGGTGTGGCTCAAGGGCGAGCCGACCTTGCTCAACGAACTGCTCAGCAACCTGGTGGACAATGCCCTGGCCCATACGCCGGTCGGCGGCAACGTGATCCTGCGGGTACTGGCGCCGGCCATCCTCGAAGTGGAGGACGACGGGCCGGGGATTCCCGAGGAGGAGCGCGAGCGGGTGTTCGAGCGTTTCTACCGGCGTAGCGCCCAGGGCACTGGGCTGGGGTTGGCGATCGTCGGCGAGATCTGCCGGGCGCACCTGGCGCAGATCAGCCTGCACGATGGCGAGCAGGGTGGGTTGCGGGTGCGGGTCAGCTTCATCGCCGATTGAGCGCTGGGGGCCGCGCCCCGGATCAGCGCGTTACCCTCAGCGCAACATGCTGCGCGCGTCGAGCAGGTCCATGACATCCAGCTCGGTACCCTGGGGCAGGCCGAGGTGGTGGTAGGCGGGCAGGGCGGCCAGCGGGCGGCTGCGGGTCCGCTGGCTGATGCAGCGGGCGACCTGCACGATGTCGATGTAGTCGATCTTGTCGGTACGCCGGTCCAGGTCCTGGACCTGACTGGGCAGGTTGGCCAACTGCTCGGGAAACTCCCAGGCACTGAGGATCTTGTCACCCAGCACCGGATGGATCTGCTCGATCACGTAGTGCAGGCACACTGGATCGGAGAGCAGCTCGTTGTGTTCCTCGGCATAGATCAGCACCGGCAATGCGCCGATCTGGTGGACCAGGCCACCGAGGGTTGCCTGGTCGGGCTTGAGCTGGGTATGGCGGCGGCACAGTTCATAGCTGATGCCTGCAACTTCCAGGCTGTTGGCCCAGATATCCCGTAGTTTTTGTTCCACAGCCGGTGAGCGGGCATGGAAGATCTGCTCGATCACCAGGCCGATCGCCAGGTTGCAGCTGTAGTTGATACCCAGGCGGGTGATGGCGGTGTGCAGGTCGGTGACCTCCACCGTGGCCCGCAGCAGGGGGCTGTTGACCACCTTGATCAGGCGTGCCGACAGCGCGGCGTCGCGGCCGATCACCCTGCTCAGGGCGGCGACGCTGATCTCGCTGTTCTCGGCGGCCTCGCGGATGCTCAGGGCAACCTCCGGCAAGGTCGGCAACACCAGGTCGTCGTTGTCGATGGCAGCGAGCAATTGCGCTTGGACCATCTCGGCCAGCTTGTTCATGGGGTTCTCTACCGCAGTGGTGGTGCGGCCCCGCCGGTACGGCGGGGCAGGCTGGTCAGCGCTGGATTTCCCGGTCGCGGTCCAGTTCGTAGGGCAGGCTCAGCAGCTCCAGGCGCGGGCCTTCGAGGCTGCCCAGGTGCAGGTTGTCATCCTCCACCGCTTCGGCGCTGAGCACCGCGAGCAATTCGCAGCCCTGGCCACTGCTGGCCGCGATGACCACTTCGCCGACCGACGAGCCGTGGGTCGGCGAGAAGATCGCGGTGCCAGGGGCCGGCACCTCGGCCTGGTCCAGGGCCAGGCGATACTGGCGGCGCTTGAGCTTGCCCAGGTACTGCATGCGCGCGACGATTTCCTGGCCGGTGTAGCAGCCTTTCTTGAAGCTCACGCCGCCGACGGCCTGCAGGTTGATCATCTGTGGGATGAACAGCTCGCGGGTCGGGCCCATGACTTGGCCGATACCGGCGCGCACCTGGCCCAGCAGCCAGTCGTCGAGGCTGCCTTGCGCCAGGCTGGCGGCCAGTTTCGCGCGCACGTCGCCGGCCTGCGGGGCGGGCACCCAGAGCTCCACACGGCCTGCGCTGACGTTGATGGCGATCAGGTCGTCATGGCGTACGGTGGCGCCAGCCTCGCCGGGTACGGCCAGGCCCAGGGCCTGCAGGGCGGCCTCGCCGTGTTGCAGGCCGAAGCGGGCCCAGGCGCTGCTTTCGTCGGTGAGGGTGGCCTTGGAGAACACCGCGTATTTCTTCAGGTCGGCCAATTGCGGTTCGAGCAGTTCGCTGGCCATGGCCAGCAGGTAGCCGTTGCCTTCCGGCAGGATGCGGAAGCTCGATTGCATGCGGCCCTTGACCATGCAACGGGCGCCGAGGCTGGCGTGTTCCTGGCTGAGGTAGTTGATGTTGCAGGTCAGCTGGCCTTGCAGGAACTTGCCGGCATCGGAGCCGCGGACAGCGAGGATGCCCTCGTGGGACAGGGGACAGAAGAAAGCGGAATCGGCCATGGGTCATCGCGGTTGCTGGAGACTGGCGGCCATCATAGAACGCCGGTAACAAAATAGGTAGGTGACTAGACCAACGCCTTGTGCCGCGGTGTTCGCGGCACGGTATACTGGCCGGCCATTCGAGGAGGGCCCCATGGTCGAACAAACTGAACTCAACCGGCTTTTCTGGCACAGCCGCCGTGGCATGCTGGAACTGGACGTACTGCTGGTGCCATTCACCCAGGAGGTCTACCCCAGCCTGAGCGAAGCAGACCGCGAGCTGTACCGTCGCCTGCTGACCTGCGAGGACCAGGACCTGTTCGGCTGGTTCATGGAGCGCAACGAGTCCGAGGACCCTGAGTTGCAGCGCATGGTCCGCATCATCCTGGACCGTGTCCAGCCCAAGTGAGCATTTCGAGTGCCGTTGGCAGGGCTCGCGCCTGCTGCTGACGGCCTACCTGGCCTGCCAGGTGCTGGCGTTCGCGGCCCTTGGCCTGGGGGCGCAGCCCTGGTGGGTGACCCTGCCCCTGGCGGTCGCCTGCGTTGCCCACGCCTGCTGGGCCATTCCCCGCCGTATCCTGCTGACGCATCCTGAGGCGATCACCGGCCTGCGCCGTGACCCGTCGGGCTGGCGGCTGTTCAGTCGCGCCCGGGGCTGGCAGCCGGTGCGCCTGTGCCGCGACAGCGTGGCGCTGCCTGGGCTGGTGGTGTTGCGGTACGTGCGCCCGGGGCGGCGCTTCGGGGAGGCCCAGTGCATTCCCAAGGATGCACTGGGCCGGGATATGCATCGGCGCTTGCGTGTGCGCTTGAAGTTCAGCCGCCGCCGGTGGTCGGTAGTGGGCTCTCTGTAGGGCAGGGTAAGCCCCTAATGCTGTTCACTTAAGCCATTGGGGCCGCCTTGCGGCCCTTCGCGGGCAAGCCCGCTCCCACAAGTACGCTGCAAGCCTCAAGGAATGCACGATCCTGTGGGAGCGGGCTTGCCCGCCGAAGGGCTGCAAGGCAGCCCCAATCGATGTCACATCAGACTAAGCCCCTCGTTTAGACCCATCGCCGCGACGACCTCAGAGCGGGTTCAGGATGGTATCCCGCGCCTCGGGCAGCATGCCTGGGTAGTCGAGGGTGTAGTGCAGCCCGCGGCTTTCCTTGCGCTGCATGGCCGAGCGGATCATCAGTTCCGCCACCTGGGCCAGGTTGCGCAACTCGATCAGGTCGCGGCTGACCTTGTAGTTGCTGTAGAACTCGTCGATCTCGTCCAGCAGCAGGCGCACCCGGTGCTCGGCACGCTGCAGGCGCTTGCTGGTGCGCACGATGCCCACGTAGTCCCACATGAATCGCCGCAGTTCGTCCCAGTTGTGCGCGATGATCACGTCCTCGTCCGAGTCGGTGACCTGGCTTGCGTCCCAGCAGGGCAGGGCGGCGGGCATGCCCACCTGGTCCAGGTGCGCCGCGATGTCGGCGGCGGCGGCGCGGCCATAGACGAAGCACTCCAGCAGCGAATTGCTGGCCATGCGGTTGGCGCCATGCAAGCCGGTGAAGCTGGTTTCGCCGATGGCGTACAGGCCTGGCACGTCGGTGTGGCCGCGATCGTCGACCATCACACCGCCGCAGGTGTAGTGGGCGGCCGGGACCACCGGGATCGGTTGTCGGGTGATGTCGATGCCGAAGGCCAGGCAGCGCTCGTAGACGGTGGGGAAGTGGCTCTTGATGAAATCGGCCGGCTTGTGGGTGATGTCCAGGTATACGCAGTCCACGCCCAGGCGCTTCATCTCATGGTCGATGGCCCGGGCCACGATGTCGCGGGGTGCCAGCTCCTCGCGCGGATCGAAGCGCGGCATGAAGCGCTCGCCGTTGGGCAGGCGCAGCAGGGCGCCCTCGCCGCGCAGGGCCTCGGTGATCAGGAAGCTCTTGGCCTGCGGGTGGTAGAGGCAGGTGGGATGGAACTGGTTGAATTCGAGGTTGGCCACCCGGCAGCCGGCGCGCCAGGCCATGGCGATACCGTCGCCGCAGGCACCGTCGGGGTTGCTGGTGTAGAGGTAGACCTTGGCCGCGCCACCAGTGGCCAGCACGGTGAAGCGCGCGCCGAAGGTGTCGACTTCGCCGCTGTTGCGGTCCAGCACGTAGGCGCCCAGGCAGCGCTCGCCGGGCAGGCCCAGGCGGCGTTCGGTGATCAGGTCGACCGCCACGCGCTGTTCCAGCAGCTCGATGTTCGGCCGTTGCCGGGCCTGGGCCAGCAGGGTGGTGAAGATCGCCGCACCGGTGGCGTCGGCGGCATGGATGATGCGTCGGTGGCTGTGCCCGCCCTCGCGGGTCAAGTGGAATTCGAAGCCGCCATCGTCGACGCTGTAGTGCTCGTCGCGGGTAAATGGCACGCCTTGCTCGATCAGCCACTGGATGGCCTCGCGGCTGTGCTCGACAGTAAAGCGCACGGCGTCTTCATGGCACAGGCCGCCACCGGCGTTGAGCGTGTCCTCGACATGGGATTGCACGGTGTCGGTATCGTCGAGCACAGCCGCGACGCCGCCCTGGGCCCAGAAGGTCGAACCGTTGGCCAGGTCGCCCTTGCTCAGCACGGCGATGCGCAGATGGCTGGGAAGGTTCAGTGCCAGGCTGAGGCCGGCGGCGCCGCTGCCGATCACCAGGACATCATGTTGGAATTGTTGGCTCATGTCGGGACACTAGTATTCTTGAGTGAGGGAGCGGCACAATAGTCATGCGCAGATGGCATTGTGAAACTATCGTGAAACGTGACCGGGCTGCCTTTATAGCAGTCACAGGTGCCTGATTTCCAATGGCGTCTACGCCGTTGCGCAGATCTTCGTGGGAACTTTCCATCATCGGCGGAAATCCTAAGAAGGCTGCCCGCACGCCACAAATGCCGCGGCGACGCATGGCGGCAGCTCTATCCGGGCTGACACCTGCGTATTCGAAACCTGATTATCGACGCAGCCGGCCACGACCGCGCTGCGTCTTTCGTGCGAGCCGACCAAGGGCCGCAGGAAACTTGCTTGGAGGGGAGAACTTTTGCGCAAAGCCCGAGTCTATGGTTGCAAGCCTGAACGATGGCTGTTGCAACGCTCCTTCGAGTCCACTGAGGAGTGTTCATGCTAACCCAGGAAGAGGATCAGCAGCTTGTCGAGCGCGTGCAGCGCGGCGACAGGCGAGCGTTCGATCTGTTGGTGCTGAAGTATCAGCACAAGATTCTCGGGTTGATCGTGCGGTTCGTCCACGACACCCATGAAGCCCAGGATGTGGCTCAGGAGGCTTTCATCAAGGCCTACCGGGCGCTGGGAAATTTTCGCGGTGACAGCGCGTTCTATACCTGGCTGTACCGCATCGCCATCAACACGGCGAAGAACTACCTGGTGTCCCGTGGAAGACGGCCGCCAGACAGCGATGTGAGCTCCGAGGATGCGGAGTTTTACGACGGCGATCATGGTCTCAAGGATCTCGAGTCCCCAGAGCGCTCGTTGTTGCGGGATGAAATCGAAGGCACTGTCCATCGCACCATCCAGCAACTGCCTGAGGACCTGCGTACGGCCTTGACCCTGCGTGAGTTCGACGGACTGAGTTACGAAGACATTGCCAGTGTCATGCAATGTCCGGTGGGTACCGTGCGCTCTCGAATCTTCCGCGCTCGGGAGGCCATAGACAAAGCCCTGCAGCCTCTATTGCAGGAAACCTGAGACAGCGGCGACAGCCAAGAGAGGAACCGCCATGAGTCGTGAAGCTTTGCAGGAATCGCTGTCCGCGGTGATGGATAACGAAGCGGACGAACTTGAACTGCGTCGGGTGTTGAACGCCGTCGACGATCCTGAAACCCGTGCCACCTGGTCGCGCTACCAGATCGCCCGTGCAGCCATGCACAAGGAACTGCTGCTGCCGAAACTGGACATCGCCTCGGCGGTTTCCGCGGCGCTGGCCGACGAAGCCGTGCCGGCGAAGGTCAAGCAGGGCCCGTGGCGCACCATCGGTCGCCTGGCTGTCGCCGCCTCGGTGACCGTTGCCGTGCTGGCTGGCGTACGCATGTACAACCAGGACGAGATCACCGGCGCCGAGCTCGCTGCCCAGCAGCCAGCCCAGCAGGGCCTGAGCATGCCACAGGCACAGGGCCCCGCCGTACTGGCAGGCTATAGTGAAAGCAGTGAGCAACCGACCGGGCCGATGGCCAACGGCGTGCTGCAGAACCAGGCCGGCTGGGATCAGCGTCTGCCGGGGTACCTGCGCCAGCATGCCCAGGAGTCCGCGCTCAAGGGCACCGAGACCGCTCTGCCCTATGCCCGCGCCGCCAGCCTGGAAAACCGCTAAGTAAGGAGGATCATGCGCGCGCTACCTCTCCTGTCGCTGCTGCTCGGCAGCTGCATGGCGGTGCCGGCGTTGGCGGCCAACTCCTCGCCCGAGGCGAGCGAGTGGCTGGGCAGGCTGGCACGGGCCGAGCAAGAACAGAGTTACCAGGGTTCCTTCGTCTACGAACGTAATGGCAGCTTTTCTTCCCACGATATCTGGCACCGCGTCCAGGACGGTCAGGTCAGCGAGCGGTTGTTACAGCTCGATGGCGCGGCCCAGGAAATCGTGCGCGTCGATGGCAAGGTCCAGTGCGTCAGCGGCTCCCTGGTCAGTGGCGTGGGTACCCCGCCAGACTCCGCACCGCGTGTGCTCGATCCCCTGAAACTGATGAGCTGGTACGACCTGGCCGTGGCTGGCCGGTCACGGGTCGCCGGGCGTGACGCGGTGATCGTCACGCTCAGCCCGCGGGACCAGCACCGCTACGCGTTCGAATTGCACCTGGACCGCCGGTCCGGCCTGCCCCTGCGCTCGTTGATGCTCAACGACAAGGGCCAGTTGCTCGAGCGCTTCCAGATGACCCGCCTGGACACCGACGATCAGCCGAGCGACGACGACCTGCGGGCCAGTGCAGCGTGCAAGCCGATCGAACGGATTGCCGCAACCTCCAGCGAAGCCGCTGCCGGCTGGCGTTCGGACTGGCTGCCGCCGGGCTTCGAGTTGATCAACAGCTCGGTGCGCCGCGACCCGGCACGCAACAGCACCGTCAGCAGCCTGATGTACGACGATGGCCTGGCGCGTTTCTCGGTATTCCTGGAACCGGTCAAGGACGATGCCGGGACCGATACCCGTGCCCAGTTGGGGCCGACCGTGGCCGTGTCGCGCCACCTCAACACGCCCAAGGGCAAGGTGATGGTCACCGTGGTCGGGGAGATTCCCCTGGGGACCGCCGAGCGTGTCGCGCTGTCGATGCGGGCCCAGGATGCCCAGGCAAGTCAATGACGGCGTGCTGTCCGGTAGCCTGGAAGTCACTGGGCTGAAATGAAATTAAAGCATTGTCATTTGCAATCCCTTCGTAAATTTTCTATAGGTCAGGCTTTTCGGGGTCTGGCCTTTCCTGCTTGTGCAGGGGCCTTACTTGCTAACTACGCTCGTTGTGACGGGAGCCGTATGTCAATACCACGCTTGAAATCCTATCTCTCGATGTTCGCCGCCGTGCTCATGCTCGGCCAGGTGCTCACGGCCCAGGCCGAGGAGTCCCTGCCGGACTTCACCACCCTGGTCGAGCAGGCTTCGCCGGCGGTGGTGAACATCAGCACCAAGCAGAAGCTGCCAGAGCGCCGCATCGCCGCCGGGCAGATGCCGGACCTCGAAGGCCTGCCGCCGATGTTCCGCGAGTTCTTCGAGCGCAACATGCCGCAGGTGCCGCGTTCGCCCCGTGGCGACCGCCAGCGCGAGGCGCAGTCGCTGGGCTCGGGCTTCATCATTTCCAGCGACGGCTACGTGCTGACCAACAACCACGTGGTCGCCGATGCCGACGAGATCATCGTCCGCCTGTCCGACCGCAGCGAGTTGCAGGCCAAGCTGGTCGGCACCGACCCGCGTACCGATGTGGCCTTGCTCAAGGTCGACGGCAAGAACCTGCCGACCGTCAAGCTGGGTGACTCCAGCAAGCTCAAGGTCGGCGAATGGGTGCTGGCCATCGGCTCGCCATTCGGTTTCGACCACTCGGTGACCAAGGGTATCGTCAGTGCCAAGGGCCGTACCCTGCCCAACGACACCTACGTACCGTTCATCCAGACCGACGTGGCGATCAACCCGGGCAACTCGGGTGGCCCGCTGTTCAACATGAGCGGCGAGGTGGTGGGGATCAACTCGCAGATCTTCACCCGTTCCGGCGGTTTCATGGGCCTGTCGTTCGCCATCCCGATCGACGTGGCGCTGGATGTCTCCAACCAGCTGAAGAAAGACGGCAAGGTCAGCCGCGGCTGGCTCGGCGTGGTGATCCAGGAGGTCAACAAGGACCTGGCCGAATCCTTCGGCCTGGACAAACCGGCCGGCGCCCTGGTGGCCCAGGTACTGGAAGACGGCCCGGCAGCCAAGGGCGGCCTGCAGGTGGGCGACGTGATCCTGAGCATGAACGGCCAGCCGATCATCATGTCGGCCGACCTGCCGCACCTGGTGGGTAGCCTCAAGGATGGCGACAAGGCCCGCCTGGAGATCATTCGCAACGGCAAGCGGCAGAACCTGGACGTCACCATCGGCGCGCTGCCGGAGGACGACGTGCAGATCGGCAGCGGTGGCCAGGGCGGCGCCGAGCGCAGCAGCAACCGCCTGGGGGTTTCCGTGACCGACCTGAGCGCCGAGCAGAAGAAATCCCTGGAGCTCAAGGGCGGCGTCGTCATCAAGGAGGTCCAGGATGGCCCGGCGGCGATGATCGGCCTGCGTCCGGGCGATGTCATCAGCCACCTGAACAACCAGGCGATCACCTCAGCCAAGCAGTTCACCGAGATCGCCAAGGACCTGCCGAAGAACCGTTCGGTGTCCATGCGCGTGCTGCGCCAGGGGCGCGCCAGCTTCATTACCTTCAAGCTGGCGGAATAAGCGCTGGGTGCGAGGTACGAAAAGGGCAGCTTCGGCTTAATGTCAGTCAGTTAAGCGGCGCTTTGTCATTTTTGGGGCTGCCTTGCAGCCCATCGCCGGCAAGCCGGCTCCCACAGGGACCGCGGCGACCACACATGATGCGGTTTGCACGGACAGTGTGGGAGCCGGCTTGCCGGCGATGGGGCGCGAAGCGGCCCCAAATGACAACTGAACGTCTTAACTGACCGGCATTGAGCTTCGGCTGCCCTTTTTCATGAAGGTGTCCCAGGCGCGAAGTGGCCCTGGAGGTGGCTGAGTGCCCCACCTGGCCGGCATGGAGCCGCGCCTGCTGTCAGGAGGCGTATTCGTACACATGTCGTCCGATGAGGAATCTCCCATATCCCTGCGGCTTGAGTTACAATTCACGGCTATTTTTCGGCGGGCGTCCGGCTCGCAGCCTTTTCGAGTGTTGACCCGTGAGTGATTTGAGTCATATCCGCAATTTCTCCATCATCGCCCACATCGACCATGGCAAGTCGACGCTGGCCGACCGTTTCATCCAGATGTGCGGTGGCCTGACGGCACGCGAGATGGAAGCCCAGGTCCTCGACTCCATGGATCTGGAGCGCGAGCGCGGGATCACCATCAAGGCCCACAGCGTCACGCTGCACTACAAGGCCCAGGACGGCAAGACCTACCAGCTGAACTTCATCGACACCCCCGGCCACGTCGACTTCACCTACGAGGTCAGCCGTTCGCTGGCCGCGTGCGAAGGCGCGCTGCTGGTGGTGGACGCAGGGCAGGGCGTCGAGGCCCAGTCCGTGGCCAACTGCTATACCGCCATCGAGCAGGGCCTGGAGGTCATGCCGGTGCTGAACAAGATGGACCTGCCCCAGGCCGACCCGGACCGCGTCAAGGACGAGATCGAGAAGATCATCGGCATCGACGCCACCGACGCCGTGGCCTGCAGCGCCAAGAGCGGCATGGGCGTGGACGAGGTGCTCGAACGCCTGGTACACACCATCCCCGCGCCCGAAGGCGAGATCGACGCGCCCCTGCAGGCACTGATCATCGACTCCTGGTTCGACAACTACCTGGGCGTCGTCTCCCTGGTGCGTGTACGCCACGGCCGGGTCAAGAAGGGCGACAAGATCCTGGTCAAGTCCACCGGCAAGGTGCACCTGGTCGACAGCGTCGGCGTCTTCACCCCGAAACACACCCAGACCGCCGATCTCAAGGCCGGCGAGGTGGGCTTCATCATCGCCAGCATCAAGGACATCCACGGTGCCCCGGTCGGTGATACCCTGACCCTGTCCTCGACGCCCGAGGTCGAGGTCCTGCCCGGCTTCAAGAAGATCCAGCCGCAGGTCTATGCCGGCCTGTTCCCGGTCAGTTCCGACGATTTCGAGGACTTTCGCGAAGCGCTGCAGAAGCTGACCCTGAACGACTCCTCGCTGCAATACCTGCCGGAGAGCTCCGACGCCCTGGGCTTCGGCTTCCGCTGCGGCTTCCTCGGCATGCTGCACATGGAGATCATCCAGGAGCGCCTGGAGCGCGAATACGACCTGGACCTGATCACCACCGCGCCGAGCGTGATCTACGAACTCGAGCTCAAGACCGGCGAGACCATCTACGTCGACAACCCGTCCAAACTACCGGACGTCTCGGCGGTCGCCGACTTCCGCGAGCCGATCGTCCAGGCCACCATCCTGGTACCCCAGGAGCACCTGGGCAACGTCATCACCCTGTGCATCGAGAAGCGTGGCGTTCAGCGCGACATGCAGTTCCTCGGCTCCCAGGTGCAGGTGCGCTACGACCTGCCGATGAACGAGGTGGTGCTCGACTTCTTCGACCGTCTGAAGTCCACCAGCCGCGGCTATGCCTCGCTGGATTATCATTTCGATCGCTACCAGTCGGCCAACCTGGTCAAGCTGGACGTGCTGATCAACGGCGACAAGGTAGACGCCCTGGCGCTGATCGTTCACCGCGACAATGCCCACTACAAGGGCCGTGCGTTGACGGAGAAAATGAAGGAACTGATCCCTCGGCAGATGTTCGACGTGGCGATCCAGGCAGCCATCGGCGGCCAGATCATCGCGCGCACCACTGTCAAGGCGCTCAGAAAGAACGTACTGGCCAAGTGCTATGGCGGTGACGTCAGCCGTAAGAAGAAGCTGCTGGAGAAGCAGAAGGCCGGTAAGAAACGCATGAAACAGGTGGGCAACGTGGAAATTCCACAGGAGGCCTTCCTCGCCGTGCTCAGGTTGGATAGCTAGGTCCTATGTCGCTAAATTTCCCGCTGTTGCTAGTCATCGCCGTTGCCGTCTGCGGCCTGTTGGGCTTGATCGACCTGCTGTTCCTGGCTCCGCGCCGGCGGGCGGCGGTCGCCAACTACCAGGGCAGCGTCAGCCAGCCCGAGATGGCGGTGGTCGAGCGTCTGAGCAAGGAACCGCTGCTGGTCGAGTACGGCAAGTCGTTCTTCCCGGTGCTGTTCATCGTGCTGGTGCTGCGCTCGTTCCTGGTCGAGCCGTTCCAGATCCCTTCGGGGTCGATGAAACCGACCCTGGAAGTGGGCGACTTCATCCTGGTGAACAAGTTCTCCTACGGCATTCGCCTGCCGGTGATCGACAAGAAGGTCATCGAGGTGGGTGACCCGCAGCGCGGCGACGTGATGGTGTTCCGTTACCCCAGCGACCCGAACGTCAACTACATCAAGCGCGTGGTCGGCCTGCCGGGCGATCAGGTCCGCTATACCAGCGACAAGCGCCTGTACGTCAATGGCCAGCCGGTCGCCGAGCAGCTGGTCGGCGCCGAGCCGGGTACCTTGGGCAGCGCCCAGCTGTACAAGGAGAAACTGGGCGAGGCCGAGCACCTGATCCGCAAGGAAATGAGCCGTTACCGTATGCCGCCGGACCAGCAATGGACCGTGCCGGCCGGTCACTACTTCATGATGGGCGACAACCGCGACAACTCCAACGACAGCCGCTACTGGGACGATCCGAACATTCCGAAGGAACTGCACGGCATGGTTCCGGATCGGAACATCGTCGGCAAGGCCTTCGCGGTGTGGATGAGCTGGCCGGAGCCCAAGCTCAGCCACTTCCCCAACCTGTCGCGGGTCGGCCTGATCCATTGATACCAACGGCGCTGTCCTGATAGACAGCGCCGAATGCTTTTCTGACATAGGCTGTGTTCTCAGGGATCGGGAGATTCCACCGCCCCGGGGTGGTGGGCCACAGCCAAACAGTCTTTCAGGATGTTGATTTGAACAACGCGTTGAACAACCCACGGGTGGCCCCATGAGTGCTTCCCTTGCCCGCCTGGAGCGCAAGCTCGGCTATACCTTCAAGAACCAGGAGCAGATGCTCCTGGCCCTGACCCATCGCAGCTATGCCGGGCGCAACAACGAGCGCCTGGAGTTCCTGGGCGATGCGATCCTCAACTTCGTGGTCGGCGAGGCGCTGTTCGAGCGCTTTCCGCAGGCCCGCGAAGGCCAGTTGTCGCGCCTGCGCGCGCGCCTGGTCAAGGGCGAGACGCTGGCCCGCCTGGCCCGCGGCTTCGACCTGGGCGAGTACCTGCGCCTGGGGTCTGGCGAGCTCAAGAGCGGCGGCTTTCGCCGTGAGTCGATCCTCGCCGACGCCCTCGAGGCGCTGATCGGGGCGATCTACCTGGACGCCGACATGGCGACCGCCCGCGAACGCATCCTGGCCTGGCTGGCTGGCGAGTTCGACGGCTTGACCCTGGTCGACACCAACAAGGACCCCAAGACCCGCCTGCAGGAGTTCCTGCAGTCGCGTGCCTGCGAGCTGCCGCGCTATGAAGTGGTGGACATCCAGGGCGAACCTCACTGCCGGACCTTCTTCGTCGAGTGCGAAGTGGTGCTGCTGAACAACAAGAGCCGCGGCCAGGGCGTGAGCCGGCGTATCGCCGAGCAGGTCGCCGCCGCCGCTGCACTGATCGCCCTGGGCGTGGAGAATGGCAATGACTGATAGCAACCCGACCCGCTGCGGCTACGTGGCCATCGTCGGCCGCCCCAACGTGGGCAAGTCGACCCTGCTCAACCACATCCTCGGCCAGAAGCTGGCGATCACCTCGCGCAAGCCGCAGACCACCCGTCACACCATGCTCGGCATCAAGACCGAAGGCGACGTGCAGGCGATCTACGTCGACACGCCCGGCATGCACAAGGCCAACGACAAGGCCCTGAACCGCTACATGAACCGCACCGCCTCGGCCGCCCTGAAGGACGTGGACGTGGTGATCTTCGTGGTCGACCGCACCCGCTGGACCGACGAGGACCAACTGGTGCTCGAGCGCGTGCAGTATGTCAAGGGCCCGGTGATCCTGGCGGTCAACAAGACCGACCGCATGGACGAGAAGGCCGAGCTGATCCCGCACCTGCAATGGCTCCAGGAGCAACTGCCGAACGCCGAGATCGTGCCGATCTCCGCCCAGCAGGGGCACAACCTGCAGGCGCTGGAAGAACTGATCGGCCAGCACCTGCCGGAGAACGAGCATTTCTTCCCGGAAGACCAGATCACCGACCGCAGCAGCCGCTTTCTCGCCGCCGAGCTGGTACGCGAGAAGATCATGCGTCAGCTCGGCGCGGAGCTGCCGTACCAGATCACCGTGGAGATCGAGGAGTTCAAGCAGCAGGGCCATGTGCTGCACATCCATGCGCTGATCCTGGTCGAGCGTGACGGGCAGAAGAAGATCATCATCGGCGACAAGGGCGAGCGCATCAAACGCATCGGCTCCGACGCGCGCAAGGACATGGAGCTGCTGTTCGACGCCAAGGTCATGCTCAACCTCTGGGTCAAGGTCAAGGGCGGCTGGTCCGACGACGAGCGCGCCCTGCGCTCGCTGGGCTACGGCGACCTGTAATCTCCGGCGGCCCGGCGCTTCACGGGCCGCCCACCCTCCGGGCCCTTCCCCATGGAACAACCAGTCGGCCAATCGGCTTACGTGCTGCACAGCCGCGCCTACCGGGAAACCAGCGCGCTGGTGGATTTCCTCACGCCCCAGGGGCGCGTGCGCGCGGTGCTGCGCCGGGCCCGGGGCAAGGGCGGCAGCCTGGTGCGGCCGTTCGTGCCGTTGGAGGTAGAACTGCGCGGGCGTGGCGAGCTGAAGAACGTCGGCCGCCTGGACAGCGTCGGCGTGGCCGCCTGGCTGCATGGCGACGCGCTGTTCAGCGGGCTCTACCTCAACGAGCTGCTGATGCGCCTGCTGCCGGCGGAAGTGGCCCATCCGCTGTTGTTCGAGCATTACACCTTGACCCTCCAGGCCCTGGCCGCCGGCCGGCCGCTGGAGCCGTTGCTGCGCGCCTTCGAATGGCGCCTGCTGGATGAGCTGGGCTATGCCTTCGCCCTGGACCGCGACATCAACGACGATCCGGTCCAGGCCGACGGCCTGTATCGTCTGCAGGTGGATGCCGGGCTGGAGCGGGTGTACCTGGTCCAGCCTGGGCTGTTCAACGGTGCCGAGCTGCTGGCCCTGGCCGAGGCCGACTGGGATGCACCGGGTGCCTTGCTGGCGGCCAAGCGCCTGATGCGCCAGGCCCTGGCCGTGCACCTGGGGCCCAAGCCACTGGTCAGCCGGGAACTGTTTCGCAAGCGCTGAGCACGTCGTATGCTGTGAGGCCCGATTTTCAGGAGAGCCTTTCGTGACTCACAGCAACCGCATGCTTCTCGGCGTCAACATCGACCACGTGGCGACGCTCCGCCAGGCCAGGGGCACGCGTTACCCGGATCCGGTCAAGGCCGCGCTGGACGCCGAGGAAGCGGGCGCCGACGGCATCACCGTGCACCTGCGCGAAGACCGCCGGCACATCCAGGAGCGCGACGTGCTGCTGCTCAAGGACGTGCTGCAGACCCGCATGAACTTCGAGATGGGCGTCACCGAAGAGATGATGGCCTTCGCCGAGAAGATCCGTCCGGCGCATATCTGCCTGGTCCCCGAGACGCGCCAGGAACTGACCACCGAAGGTGGCCTTGACGTCGCCGGCCAGGAAGCGCGGATCAAGGCGGCGGTGGAGCGCCTGGCGCGTACCGGTGCGGAGGTTTCGCTGTTCATCGATGCCGACGAACGGCAGATCGAAGCCTCTCGTCGGGTCGGTGCCCCGGCCATCGAACTGCATACCGGGCGCTATGCCGATGCTCAGTCGCCGACCGAGGTGGCCGAGGAACTCAAGCGTATCGTCGACGGTGTTGCCTTCGGCGTTGGCCAGGGCCTGATCGTCAACGCAGGCCATGGTCTGCATTACCACAACGTCGAGGCGGTGGCGGCGATCAAGGGCATCAATGAGCTGAACATCGGCCATGCGCTGGTGGCGCATGCGTTGTTCGTCGGTTTCAAGGCGGCGGTGGCCGAGATGAAGGCCTTGATCGTCGCGGCCAGCGCGCGCTGACCCAGGTGGGGCCGCCTTGCGGCCCTTTCGCGAATGGCTTACTTGCGCGCCAGCAGCGTCGCCCGACGCGGGGCTGGCAGGCCTTCGATGGTCAGGCTGTGGTCGTGCGGGTCGAGGAAGTCGCCGAGCGACTGGTAGCGCATCCACTCGGTGCTGCGCTGCTCCTGCACGCTGGTGACGCTCAGGTCGACACAGCGCACGTCACGGAACCCGGCCCGGCGCAGCCAGCGCTCCAGCGCCGGTACCGACGGCAGGAACCAGACGTTGCGCATCTGTGCGTAGCGGTCCTCGGGCACCAGCACCTGGTGTTCGTCGCCCTCGATCACCAGGGTTTCCAACACCAGCTCGCCCTCCTTGACCAGGCAGTCCTTGAGCGCCAGCAGGTGCTCGATGGGCGAGCGCCGATGGTAGAACACGCCCATGGAAAAGACCGTGTCGAAACCTTCCAGGTTGGCGGGTAGGTCTTCCAGGGCGAACGGCAGGTGCCAGGCCGGCAGGTCGGGCAGGTATTTCTGCACGGCCTGGAACTGGCAGAAGAACAGCCAGTTGGGGTCGACGCCGATGACCATGTCGGCCCCGGCGCCGAGCATGCGCCACTGGTAGTAGCCATTGCCGCAGCCCACGTCGAGCACGCGTTTGCCCTTGAGGTCCAGGTGCGGGGAGACTCGCGACCATTTCCAGTCCGAGCGCCATTCGGTGTCCACGTGCACGCCGAACAGGTCGAACGGCCCCTTGCGCCAGGGCGAGAGCCCCATCAGTGCCTGGTGTAGCACGGCGCGGGTAGCGTCGTCGCACGCACAGTCCAGGCGCAGGCCGTCGGCCAGGTCGATTTCGCTCGCCTGTAAATCAGGCAGGGCCTCCAGGGCGCCACGCCAGCGGTCGAGATCGCCATGGCCTTTTTCCAGCTTGGCTTCCAGTTGTGCCTGCAGGCCTTGGGACCAGGTGGCGAGAGGCGTACCCGCCAGGCGGCGGACGAGAGGGGACAGATCGATCATGGCAGGGCAATCAGCGAGGCGAAGTTGAGGCATTGGAACCAGGGCACGACCTTGGAGAAGCCGGCGTCGCGCAGGCGTTGCTTGTGGCTCTCCAGGCTGTCGGGCTTCATCACGTTCTCGATGGCGCTGCGCTTCTGGGCGATTTCCAGTTCGCTGTAGCCATTGGCACGCTTGAAGTCCAGGTGCAGTTCGTTGAGCAGCGCCTGTTCCTGGTCATCCTCGAACCGCAGTTTCTCGGAGAGGATCAGCGCACCGCCGGGCAGCAGGGCCTGGTGGATGCGGCCAAGCAGTGCCAGGCGTTGCTCCGGGGCGATGAACTGCAGGGTGAAATTCATCGCCACCACCGAGGCCGGTTCGAACGGCAGGGCGAGGATGTCGGCTTCCAGCACCTGCACCGGCAGCAGTTCCTGGAACATCGAGTCCTGGGCGGTGAGGTACTGGCGGCAGCGCTCGACCATGGCGACGGAGTTGTCCACCGCGATCACCCGGCAGCCGTCGGTACGTACATGGCGGCGCAGGGCCTGGGTCACCGCGCCGAGCGAGGCGCCCAGGTCATAGAGGGCCGTGTGCGGCTGGGCGAAGCGGGCCGCCAGCACGCCAAGGTTCTCGACGATGGTCGGGTAACCGGGCACCGAGCGCTTGATCATGTCCGGGAACACCCGCACCACATCCTCGTTGAAGACGAAGTCGGGCACCTGCTCCAAGGGCTGGGCGAATAGGCGGTCGGGTTCTTTGCTCACGGTGGATCCAGGCGGCTGGCAAACTAGAGGGCCGGCATTCTAGCCAAACCGCGGCAAGCTTGCATGGTTGGCTGACCGGCGCCGTGTGCTCATTGCACCCGGATCGTGCAGTCGAAGGTCTGCACGGGGCGGACTTCCGGTGCCCAAGGTTGCTGGTAGACCAGGATCAGGTGGCCCTCGCCGGCGGCCTGGGCCTGGAAGCGCCAGGTGGAAACACCGGCGCTGCCGACGATGCCGGCCTCTTCAGGGGCGCTGTAGACCTCGGGGCCGAGGCTGCGCAGTATGTTCGCAGCGGGGTCTTGCAGCAGCCAGCGATAGCCGGTGGAGGGATTGCTGGGCAGGGTCAGGGTCAGCGTCTGGCCGACCTGCAGGTGCCTGGGGCATTCGCTCTCGGCGTCCAGGTCGACATTCTGGCGTGGCTGCTGGGCGCAGGCGGCGAGCAGGGCGAGGCTCAGGGGAACGAGCAGGCGAAGGACGGTCATGTTGGCTCCGGAGGCTGGCGATGGCCTGAGGATACCGAAGGTGTCGGATCAATGTGTAGCCTGTGCCGGCCCATTCGCCTCGAACCGCTGCGAATGGGCCGCACTGCGGCCGCCGGCCTTCAGAACAGCACTTTCGCCACATCGGCGAAGCGCTTGGCGAAGTGCACCGTCAACCCGTCGCGCAGGTAGTCCGGCAACTCCTCGAAATCCCCCCGGTTGGCTTCCGGCAGGATCAACTCGAAGATCTTCTGGCGCCTTGCGGCGATCACTTTCTCGCGCACTCCGCCAATGGGCAGGACCTGGCCGGTGAGGGTCAGCTCGCCGGTCATGGCCACGCCTTTCTTCGGCGACTGGTCGCGGGCCAGGGACAGCAGGGCGCTGGCCATGGTGATGCCGGCGCTGGGGCCGTCCTTGGGCGTGGCGCCCTCCGGCACGTGCAGGTGGATGAAGGCCTCGTTGAAGAAACCAGGGTCGCCCCCGTACTGCTTGAGGTTGGCACTGACATAGCTGTAGGCGATCTCAGCGGACTCCTTCATCACATCACCCAGCTTGCCGGTCAGCTTGAAACCACGGTTGAGGGTATGGATACGCGTGGCCTCGATCGGCAAGGTGGCGCCGCCCATGCTGGTCCAGGCAAGGCCGGTGATCACGCCCTTGCCGGCCAGCACCTGTTCGCTGCGGAACACCGGCATGCCCAGCGCCGGCTCCAGGTCCTTGGGGCCGATCCTGAGCTTGGCGTCCGGGTCTTCCAGCAGCTTGACCACGGCCTTGCGCACCAGCTTGCCCAGTTGTTTCTCCAACTGGCGCACACCGGCTTCGCGGGCATAGCCTTCGATCACCAGGCGCAGGGCGCTGTCGCTGATGCCCAGGCTGCTCTTGGCCACGCCGGCCTTGGCCAACTGCTTGGGCCACAGGTGGCGCTTGGCGATGGCCAGTTTTTCCTCGGTGATATAGCCAGACAGGCGGATCACCTCCATGCGGTCGAGCAGGGGGCCGGGGATCGAGTCCAGGGTGTTGGCGGTACACACGAACAGCACCTTGGAGAGGTCCAGGCGCAGGTCCAGGTAATGGTCGAGGAAGTCGACGTTCTGCTCCGGGTCCAGGGTTTCCAGCAGCGCCGAGGCTGGGTCGCCCTGGTAGCTCTGGCCCATCTTGTCGATCTCGTCGAGCATGATCACCGGGTTCATCACCTCGACCTCCTTGAGCGCCTGCACCAGCTTGCCTGGCTGGGCGCCGATGTAGGTGCGCCGGTGGCCCTTGATCTCGGCTTCATCGCGCATGCCGCCGACGCTGAAGCGGTAGAACGGCCGGCCGAGGGATTCGGCGATCGACTTGCCGATGCTGGTCTTGCCGACCCCGGGCGGGCCGACCAACAGGACGATCGAGCCGCTGATCTCGCCCTTCCAGGCGCCCACGGCGAGGAATTCGAGGATGCGTTCCTTGATGTCGTCCAGCCCTGCATGGTGCTGGTCGAGGACCTTGCGGGCGTGCTTGAGGTCGAGCTTGTCCGCACCGTACACGCCCCAGGGCAGGGCGGTGGCCCATTCCAGGTAGTTGCGGGTAACGGCGTATTCCGGCGAACCGGTCTCGAGGATCGCCAGCTTGCTCATTTCCTCGTCGATGCGCTTTTTCGCCGACTCGGGCAGGGTCTTGCCCTCCAGGCGTTGCTGGAACTGCTCCAGGTCGGCGCTGCGGTCGTCCTTGGTCAGGCCCAGTTCCTGCTGGATGACCTTGAGCTGCTCCTTGAGGAAGAATTCGCGCTGGTGCTCGCCGATCTGCCGGTTGACCTCGGCGGAGATCTCGTTCTGCAGGCGCGCGACCTCGACCTCCTTGCGCAGCATCGGCAGGACCTTTTCCATGCGCTTGAGCATCGGCACGCAGTCGAGCACTTCCTGCAGTTGGGCGCCGGTGGCGGAGGTGAGTGCCGCGGCGAAGTCGGTCAGCGGCGACGGGTCGTTGGGGCTGAAGCGGTTGAGGTAGTTCTTCAGCTCCTCGCTGTACAGCGGGTTCAGCGGCAGCAGCTCCTTGATCGCGTTGATCAGGGCCATGCCGTAGGCCTTGACCTCGTCGGTCGGCTCGGCCGGCTGGCGGGGGTAGTCGACCTCTACCAGGTAGGGTGGACGATGGTGCTTGAGCCAGGTACGGATGCGTACCCGGGTCAGGCCCTGGGCGACGAACTGCAGCTTGCCGTTCTCGCGGCTGGCGTGGTGGACCTTGACCAGGGTGCCGTACTGCGGCAGGGCCGAGGTATCGAAATGGCGATGGTCTTCTGGCGGGGTGTCCATGAAGAACAGGGCCAGGGAGTGGTGGGGCGTCTTGGCCACCAGGTCGAGGGTTTCCGCCCAGGGCTCTTCATTGACGATCACCGGCAGCACCTGGGCCGGGAAGAACGGGCGGTTGTGGATCGGGATCACATAGACCTTGTCCGGCAGTTGCTGGCCGGGCAGGGCGAGGTGGTGGCCGGTGGTGGCCTTGGCTTCGAGATGCTCGACTTCGCTGTGTTCGTCGGGATGTTCCGGGAAATCCTGCTGGTCGCTCATGGGGCACCTGCGTGAATGGCTATGGTGCTTAGATGGGGCGGGGGAGGACGGGTTTCAACCCGTCCCAGGGGCAAGGCGCTTCACTTCAAGCTGCAAGAAGAAGCAGATCGTGCATGCTCCACTTTCTTCTTGCAGCTTGCAGCTTACTCGGCGAGCTTGTAGGCGATGATGTAGTCGCCCATCTTCGTGCCCAGCGAGCCGTGGCCTCCGGCGGTGACCAGCACGTACTGCTTGCCATCCTTGCCGGTGTAGGTCATCGGCGTGGCCTGGCCGCCTGCCGGCAGGCGGGCTTTCCACAGCTCCTTGCCGTTGTTCACGTCATAGGCACGCAGGTACTGGTCCAGGGTGCCGCTGAGGAAGCCCACGCCGCCGGCGGTGACGATCGAGCCGCCCATGCTCGGCACACCTACCGGCAGGCCGATCGGCACCGGGGTGCTGTCGCGGGTGGTGCCGTTCTTGCGCTTCCACACCACCTTGTTGGTGAACAGGTCGATGGCTGCCACGTAGCCCCAGGCCGGTGCCTGGCAAGGTACGCCCAGCGGCGACATGAACGGGTGCATGATCACCGCGTAGGGTGCGCCGGTGTTCGGTTGCACGCCGCTGGTCTCGCTCTCGCGCTTGCTGCCGGCGGCGACTTTCTCGCGAGGTACCATCTTCGACACGAAGGCCATGTAGTTCGGGGTGGTGAACAGCAGTTGGCGCACCGGATCGACCGATACGCTGCCCCAGTTGAACACGCCGACGTTGCCCGGGTAGACCAGGGTGCCCTGCTCGGAGGGCGGGGTGTACTGGCCTTCGTAGCGCAGCTCGCGGAACTGGATGCGGCAGAGCATCTGGTCGAACGGCGTGGCGCCCCACATGGCCTGTTCGGTCAGCTCAGGGCCGAGCAGGTTGAGGTCGGAGCGGGCCTGGGTCGGCGCGGTACGGTCGCCCTTGACGGCACCTTGCGGCACCGGGATCTCGCGGATCGGCACGATCGGCGTGCCGTCGCGGCGATCGAGCACGTACAGGCTGCCCTGCTTGGTCGGCACGATGACCGCTGGCTTGATGCCGTCGTCGGTCTTCAGGTGGACCAGGGTCGGCTGGCTGCCCACGTCCATGTCCCACAGGTCGTGGTGGGTGAACTGGTAGTTCCAGCGCACCTTGCCGCTGGCCAGGTCCAGGGCGACGATGCCGGCGCTGTACTTCTCGGCGCCTGGGGTGCGGTCGGCGCCCCACTGGTCCGGGGTCTGGTTGCCCAGGGGCAGGTAGATCATGCCAAGGTCTTCGTCGACGCTGGCGATCGACCACATGTTGGCCGAGTTGCGGCTGTACATCTGGCCGGCGGCCAGGGGCTTGGTGTCGTCCGGGTTGTTGCTGTCCCAGTTCCACACCAGGCGGCCGTCGTGCACGTCGTAGGCGCGGATCACCCCGGACGGCTCGTTGGTCGACTCGTTGTCGGTGACGTGGCCGCCGATGATCACCAGGTCACGGGTGATCGCCGCGGGCGAGGTGGAGTAGTAGCCGCCGGCGGTGAACGGGCCGATGCCGGTGGTCAGGTCGATCACGCCCTGGTTGGCGAAGCCTTCGCAGACCTTGCCGGTGTCGGCGTTGATGGCGATCAGGCGGGCATCGGCGGTAGGCAGGTAGAGCCGGCGCGGGCAGGCCTGGGCGACTGCCAGGCCCGCGTCGGAGATCTTCGGCGCCGGGCTGCCGTCGCGGCTGACGTAGCGGTTCTCGTCATAGTAGGAGACGCCACGGCAGGTCATGTGGGCGAAGCCCTTGAAGGTGCCCACTGGGCTTTTGATCTGCGGGTCGTAGCGCCAGATCTCGGCACCGGTGTCCGGGTCCAGGGCCAGCAGCCTGCTGTGGGCGGTGCAGGCATAGAGCATGCCGTTGACCTTCAGCGGGGTGTTCTGGTTGGTCAGCTCCACCGGGTCGTTTTCGGTCGGCAGGTCGCCGGTGCGGATGCGCCAGGCTTCCTCCAGGCGGTAGACGTTCTGTGGGGTGATCTGGCGCAGCGGCGAGTAGCGATCGCCATGCTCGGTACGGCCGTAGGCCTGCCATTCGCCGTCGGGCATCGCCGGGGCGGCGCTGGCCATTTCGCTGCTGTCACGGCCCAGTTCGCCATGGATCTCGCCCGGGTGGGTGAACTGGCTGGCCACGGCGGTAGCACCGGAGGCGACGACCGCAAGGCTCAGCACGGCGGTGTTGACCTTGGAGGAAGGGCCCACCAGCGAGCGACGCGCCCAGGGCAGCAGCAGGAGCACGCCGATGGCGAACCAGATGGCCAGGCGCGGCACCAGTTGCCACCAGTCCAGGCCCACTTCCCACAGGGCCCAGAGCGTGCTGCCCAGCAGCACCAGGCCGTACAGGCCCAGGGCGATGCGGCGCATGGCCAGCAGTAGGATGCCGGACAGGGCGAAGCCGATACCGGCGATCAGGTAGTACAGGGAACCTCCCAACTGGCTCAGCTTGATGCCGCCGGCCAGCAGGGCCAGGCCCATCAGCAACAGCAGCACGCCCAGAAGGCGCGGTAGCCAGCGGGTTCCATTCTTGGCACCGTCAGTGCTCATCGTATGTTCTCCGTAGGTCGAAGGGTGGGTTTAGAAACTGCTCTGGATCTTCAGGCCGCCGATCAGGGCGGCGTCGACCTGCGACACACCGCCCGGATGGCGGATGTACTGCAGGTTGGGGCGTACGGTGAGCCAGTCGGCCAGGTGGATGCCGTAGTAGAGCTCGGCGCTGTACTCGGTGTCCTGGACGGGCAGGTAGCCTGGGTTGTCGTAGTCGTCGAGGCCCGCAGCCTGGTTGATGAGGCGCGCGTTCTTGCGGTAGGCGGGATTGACGTGCACGCGAGCGAGGGCGAAACCGATGTCGTCCTTGGCGCGGGCATCGAAGGGCCCTTTGTACACCACACCTGCCTGAACATAGTTGTCGATGGCATTGGTCTTCTTGTCGTGCAACGTGGCATTGGCGAACAGGCTCAGGCCACGCGACTGGTCAGAGGCCAGGGACGTCAACTGCTGCTGGCCGCCGAGCCAGAAGCCGTGCTTGCTGGACCTGCTGCGGTAGGCTTGGCCACTGAGGGCCGCGGCCTGGCCGTTGTCGTCCCGGTAAACATCTTGTGCCTTGGCATTACTGTAGTAGTAGCCGGCGCGATATTCCCCTTTCAGGCCATTGACCCGTGGGCTCCAGACCAGTTCGACCGGCATCACGGCGCCTTGCGTGCCGCTGCCGCTGAGCTTGAAGCCGTTGCCGGACTCGAGGTTGGAGGGATTCTGTTCGAAGAGGCCGACCTGGGCATAGAGGTCGTCGCGCAGGTTGTAGCGCACGCGCAGGGCCCACTGGCTGACCGGCCAGTTGTACCAGATGTCGCCGACCCAGTTGCCCACCTGGGAGCCGCAGAACGCCAGGTTCTGGAAGTCGCAGGGGAAGCTGTTGAAGTCCTCGCCTTCGCCGAAGCGGCCGAATTTCACGTCCAGGGCGCCGTCGAGGTACTTCTGCTTGATCCACAGTTGGGTCAGCCGCCAGGTCTGGCCACGGCCCCAGACTTCCTGGGCCGAGGTGAAGCCACCGACCCGTGGGTCGTTGATCCGGTCATTGCTGATGTTCTGGCCATGGCGCTCGGTGATCGTCAGTTGGAACTCGGCGTCGTGCCAGCCGAGGATCTTCTCCAGGTCCAGGTGGCTGGCGAAGGTGAACTGGTCGCTGTAGCGCGCGGTGCGGTCATGGTCGTAGCCACCCTGCAGGTTGCTGCCCATCTCGCCGGTATAGCCAAGGGTGAAGTCGTAGCCTTTTTCCAGCAGTTCGCTGCGGGTGCCGCCCCAGTCGCCGAGCATCCATGGCGAGTCGCTGGCGAACATTTCACTGGCGCCGACGAGGGGTGACAGGCTGCCGAGCAGGGTGGCAAGGGCAAGGCCCGGGTATCGGGATCGAGGCAGTTGGAGCATGAGATAGCGCTATCTTTTGATTATTGAAAAAACGGCGAACGCATCGAAGAGACGGGCCCGTCGATGAGATTGCGTGCAAGGTTCGTGGGTGAAGCGTTTCAGCGTGTGGCGAGGAGGATATAGGGGAAGTTGTAAGAAAAAAAGACAAAATGTCGCAGGGGATTGTTGTCGCTGGGGTAACAGTCGGGCGCGTCGGGGGCTGCTTCGCAGCCTATCCGGCAAGCTGCGCACACAGGGACCGCGCCGTTCTTGAGGTCGGCGCCGGACCTGAGAGCCGGCTTGCCGGCGAATGGGGCGCACAGCGCCCCCTTGCGATCAGAAGGACGTACGCAACCCCACCTGGACGCTACGCCCCGGCGCCGGGGCGATATCCCGCAGGATCGAGCTGGCGTAGCGCACGGTCTGGTCGGTCAGGTTCTCGCCCCGCACGAACGCCAGCCACTGGCTCTGGCCGATGTCGAAGCGATAACCGAGGCTGGCACCGAGGGTGGTGTAGCCATCGGTGCTGGTCTCGTTCGACGGCTTGCGGTGCTGGGAGGCGGCATGCTGGACGTCGACGCGCGCCTGCCAGCGATCGCGCTCCCAGAGCAGGGCACTGTTCAGGCGCAACGGCGCGATGCGCGGCAGCGGCTCGCCGCTGTCGAGGTTCTTGGCCCGGGTGTAATCGCCAGACAGCTCCAGGGCGAAGCTGCCATAGCGGTTCTCGGCCAGTTGCCAGCGGTCCTGGGCCTCGATGCCGTAGAAGCGAGCGCGCACGCCCTGGTACAGGTACTCGGGAATGTCGCCGTGCTCATGTTCGTGGTCATGGTCGTGATCGTCGTCATGATCGTGATCGTGATCGTGACCTTCGCGCAGGTTGCCGCTGCCGATCAGGCCGATGTAGTTGCGAAAGTGGCTGTAGAACACTCCGACGCTGCCCTTGTGGGTGCCATTGTCGAAGCGCAGTGCCAGGTCGCCGGAGATGGCCTTTTCCTTATTCAGGCCTGGGTCGCCCACTTCGTAGGCGCCGGTGGCCACGTGTGCGCCGTTGGCGTACAGCTCATAGAAGGTCGGTGCGCGTTCGGTGTAGGCGAGGCTGGCGGCCAGCGACCAGACCGGGTCGAACTGGTACACCGCGCCGGACGACAGGCTGGCGGCGGTGAAACTGCTGGCGTCGTCGGCGCCGATGAAGTGCTCGTTGCCCTTGGCGTCCGGGTCGACCCGGGTGTGTTCCAGGCGCGCACCCAGGCTCAGGTTCAGGCGTTCGCTGGCCTGCCACTGTTCGAGCATGAACAGCGCCAGGCTGTCGGTGTCGGTGTGCGGGACGAAGGCTTCCTCACCCAGGGCGGAGAACTCGTTGCGGCTGACCTGGGCGCCGATCACGCCCTCGACCGGGCCGAGTGGCTGGTGGCGCGCTTCGATGCGGGCTTCGTAGCCCTTGTTCTTGAAGGTGGTATGCACTTCGCCGCTTTCGATCTCGCGGTGTTCGTAGTCGGTGTAGCCGGCATCGACCTTGACCGAGCTGAACGGGCCTTGCAGGTCGCGCAGCTCCGAGGCGAAGCCGTAGTGGTCCTGCTGCATGTCCAGGCGTACGCCGGGCTCGGCCACCGAGCCATAGTTGCTGTCGTAGCGGCTGTAGGACAGGCCGGCATAGCCGTGGTCCCAGTGGTAGGCCCCCCCGAGCGCACCGCCGTCCTGGCGTCCGTCGCTGTTCTCCAGGCGGTGGCGGCTGCCCGGTTCGTCGGCATCGCGGACCTTGGCGCTGCGGGCGTAGCCTGGGATGCGCAGGTCGTTGAACTGGCGGCTATTGGCATCCAGGTGCAGGGCGAAGGCGCCGTTGCCGGCTTCCAGCTTGCCGGCGCTGCTGCGGGTGGTGTCGGCGCCGCCATAGCGCAGTTCGCCGGCACCGTGGATGCCGTCGATGGGCGAGTCGGGAATGCGGTTGTCGAAGGTATTGACCACGCCACCGATGGCATTGCCGCCGTAGAGCAGGGCGGCCGGGCCCCGGACGATTTCGATGCGCTCGACATTGACCGGGTCCAGGGGCACGGCATGGTCATAGGACAGGGACGAGGCGTCCAGGGCGCCCACGCCGTTGCGCAGGATGCGGATACGGTCGCCGTCCAGGCCACGGATCACCGGGCGGCTGGCGCCGGGCCCGAACCAGGTGGAGGCGACACCGGGCTGTTTGTTGAGGGTTTCGCCGAGGCTGCCCTGCTGCTGTTGCAGCAGGTCGTCGCCTTCGAGGACGGTGCTCGGCGTGGCCAGTTGGCGGCTGCCCAGCGGGTTGGCGGTGATCACCTGGGGTTCCAGTTCCACCGCCTGGCTGGGCGTCGAGGCCAGCCAGAGCGCGACGGCGAGTGGGGAGAGACGCAAGGGCATGTGAAGCATGGGGCTGTGACGTTCCTTGGCAGAATAGTTGTGATGTTACAATATAACATCACTATTTCAGCACAAGGGTATGGCCTCTGGCCAGGGGTTTTGTGTCGTCGATGCCGGCCCCTTCGCGGGCAAGCCGCGCCCAGGGTCTTGGGCGAACCGCATCATCATGGGGTGATCGACTCGAACCCTGTGGGCGCCGGCTTGCCGGCGATGGACCGCAAAATGGCAACCGGCAGCTGCCGGACCCATCTGCCTGGAACCGCTCCGCCAGCCCCACCGGCCGCTAGACTCGTGTAAGGTGCGCATCTTTTCACCGCTGGAGCACTGGCATGAGCACGGCCCAACACAACGCACTGCACGGCAAGACGCTGGAGCAGATCCTCACCGAGCTGGTGGCCCACTACCAGTGGCAGGGCCTGGCCGAGCGCATCGACATCCGCTGTTTCAAGAGCAACCCGAGCATCAAGTCGAGCCTGACCTTCCTGCGCAAGACACCCTGGGCCCGAGAGCGGGTCGAGCAGCTCTACGTGAAGCTGCAGCGGGCCGGCTGAATGCCGCGTCATCCCTGGCTGGTCCTGGCCGCGCTGCTTGGCTGGAGCGGCCTGGCGATACAGGTCTGGCTGGTGCTGCTGGCGCGTTGGCAGGAGCAGGCCAGCCTGGTCGGCGGCCTGATCAATGTGTTCGGCTATTTCACGGTATTGACCAATACCCTGGTGGCCACGGTGCTGAGCTACCGGGCCTTTGGCAGGGCGTCGCGGGCGAGGGGGATCTTTCTTTCACCCATGGTGAGTTCGGGGATTGCCACGAGCATCGTCCTGGTCGCCGTGGCCTACAACCTGTTGCTGCGGCACCTTTGGCAGCCGCAGGGGTGGCAATGGCTGGCGGATGCACTGCTGCACGACGTGATGCCGTTGGTGTTCGTCCTGTACTGGTGGCTCGAGGTACCCAAGGGCAGTCTGCGGCTCTGGCACTTGCCGGCCTGGAGTCTGTACCCGGCGCTGTACTTCGCCTTTGCCCTGTGGCGTGGGCACGAGATCGGGGTGTATGCCTATCCGTTCATCGATGTGGCCAGCCTGGGGTACGGGCAGGTGATGCTCAATGCCCTGGGGGTACTGGTGGGGTTCTGGGGCATCGGCCTGGTGCTGCTGGGGGGGGATCGTTGGCGGGGCAGGCGGTTGCCGGGGATGGCGCAGTCGCGGTGAATCGCTGGGGCCCCATTCGTGGGCAACTCCCACAGGGGCCGAGTCGACCACAAATGATGCGCTTTGCAGGGGCCCTCTAGGGGAGGGCTTGCCGGCGATGGGGCGCGAAGCGGCCCCAAACGGCATCGGGGCTGCAAACCTCATTCGTCGTCAGCGCTACCGTCCACACGCCAGTAGGCCGCAGCCTTCAAGGCATCCTCCGGCACACCTTTCTCCAGCAGCAACGCCTTGGCTTGGCGGGTCAGGGTTCTTTCCAGGGCGATCCAGCCGTACAGCCGGCCCGCTGGCAGTGCCAGGTGTCGCACCCGGTCGAGCAGGTCTTCCTCGTGGCGACGCACCCAGATCACTTCCACCTGGGCCTTGCTCGGTAGTGGCTGGCGTTCCTGTTCATCCTCGACCTGGATCACCGCCAGTACCTGGCGGCCGGTCGGCAGTTCCTCCAGGCGCCGGGCGATGGCGGGAATGGCGGTCTCGTCGCCGACCAGCAGGTAGCTGTCGAAGATGTCCGGCACCACCATCGAGGCGCGTGGGCCGGCGATGTCCAGGGTCTGGCCTGGCGTGGCCTGGGCCGCCCAGGTGGAGGCGGGGCCGTCGCCATGCAGGACGAAGTCGATGTCCAGCTCGTTGGCCTGCAGGTCGATACGCCGTGGCGTGTATTCGCGCATGGTCGGGCGAGCGCCGCCGTCGCGGCCCAGGTCGCGGGCATCGATGGCTTGTTGCTGCTCGGGCGTGAGGGCGAACAACAGCTTGATGTGGTCGTCGCTGCCGAGGCTGGTGAAGCCGGCGAGCTCAGGGCCGCCGAGGGTGATGCGGCGCATGCGCGGGGTCAGCTCGGTGACCCGCAGTACCTGCAGGCGGCGTTGCTTGATCGTGTGGTTGACGCGGTGGATGGTGTCGCTCATGGGGTGTTCTCCTGAACGGAATCGGCCGGCCCGGAGGCGATGGCCTTGGCAGTGTCGTTGAGCAGCGTGCGCACCCGCTCGATCTCTTCGGGCGACCAGCGTCCGCTGTGCATGTGCAGCGCGTGGCGCAGGTTGCCGACGGCTTCGTGGATTTGTGGGGGGCGGTCATGGCCACGCAAGGCGCGCTTGCTCACCTCAATACGCATGCGCACGCCGTCCAGCGCCACAGCCTGGGCGAGCAGGGCGTCGCGGCCGCTGTCGGTGATGGCGTAGAGACGTTTGCTGCCCTGCACCTGGCCGCTGATGAGTTCGGCCTCCTCGAGGAAATTGAGGGTCGGGTAGATCACCCCTGGGCTGGGGCTGTAGCTACCATCGAAGAGGCTTTCGATCTGGCGGATCAGGTCGTAGCCGTGGCCGGGTTGTTCGGCGAGCATCGACAGCAGCAGGAGCTTGAGATCGCCCGGGGCGAACACTCGAGGGCCGCGCTCGCCGCGACCAGGGCGGCGTTCGAATGGGTCATGGTCACGCATGCAAGGCTCCGTCTTTGACGATATATCGCTAGATATTACTCAAGATATATCTTTAGACAAGCCTTGAATGATGATGATTATCATCTGGATATTCGATGCATTTCCCAGGGCTCGGGTAATGCCCATTCAAGGGGCCGCGTGCGCGACCTCCGGCGCCTTGCATTGGGTGGCGCTGCCCGGTTCCAGGTACGGCATGAGGATCGGCGCCATGCCCTTGAGCACCTGCACCGGCAGGGCCGAGGTGAACTTGAACGCTTCGGCCGCGCGCCCTGGGACGAAGGCGGTGAGGGTGCCGAAGTGGTTGTCGCCGAGGAAGAACACGAAGGTGGCAGTACGGTTGAGCGAGCGCGAAGCGATCAGCCGGCCGCCGGCGCCGAAGCTTTCGATGCGGTTGTCGCCGGTGCCGGTCTTGCCGCCCATCACCAGCGAGGTGCCGTCGTGCAGCTTGAAGCTGCCGGAGATGCGCCGCGCGGTACCGGCATCGACCACCTGCGACAGGGCGCCCTTCAGGGCCCGGGCGACTTCCACCGGGAGGATCCGCTGGCCACGGTCCGGGTCGCTGATCAGCTTGGTCTCGTAGGGTGTATCGGCGGCGAAGTGCAGGGTGTCGATGCGCAGGGTAGGCAGGCGCACGCCATCGTTCTGGATGATGCCGACCAGCTCGGACAACGCCGCGGGGCGGTCGCCGGAGCTGCCGATGGCCGTGGCCAGGGACGGCACCAGGTGGTCGAACGGATAGCCCACGCGCTTCCAGCGCTGGTGGATATCCAGGAAGGCCTCGATCTCGACCATGGTGCGGATGCGGCTGTCGCGGGCCCCCTGGTGGCGGCTCTTGAACAACCAGCTGTAGACCTCCTGGCGCTCGAAGCGGCTGGCGTTGATGGTCTCGGTGAGCGAGGCGCCGGGGTTCTTCAGCAGGTAGCCGAGCAGCCATAGGTCCAGCGGGTGGACCTTGGCGATGTAGCCCTGGTCGGGCAGGTCGTACTTGCCGGGGCCATAGGCATCGTACATCTGCGACAGGCGCCCGTCGGTGAGCTTGGCCAGGGCTTGCTTGTCCTTCTGGCTATGGGCGCGGACGAAGGCGTTGAAGGTTTCCTGGCCGGCCTCGGGAAACAGGTAGCGGTGCACCGCGGCCAGGCGCTGCGGGGTGACGCGCATGCTGTCGAGGAAGGTGTCCAGGCGCTGCTGGGAGGTCTTGCGCTGGTACTTGCGCCAGAAGCGCATCAGGTAGCTGGTGCCTTCGCGATCGGCGAAGCGGGCCAGGTACTCCTGGCGGCGCGGGTCGGCATCGTCCTTGAGCAGCGGCTCGCGGTTGTAGGGCTGCTGGTAGGTGACGTAGCGGACCAGATCGCGCATCAGGCGGATGAACGGCAGGTTGATCGACTCGCGCAGGGCCACCTTGAGGGTCGGGTTGCGGCTGTTGTCTTCCTTGCGGAAGTTGTTGAACACATGCATGCCGCCGCCGGTGAAGAAGGCTTCGCCGGTGTTGGCCGAATACTTGCGCTCCAGGGCGGCATCGAGCATGGCGTCGAGGTTCTGGTCCTTGCTGTTCTGCATCAGCCAGTCCAGCGACCAGCGGGTGATGCGGTCAAGGGCTGCCACCTCGACCTGCTTCAGCTCGGCCACCGGCTTGCCGGCGTACTTGTCGTGCAGTTCGGCGATGATTTCCAGGTAGGTGGTCAGGACCCGCAGCTTGGCCGTCGAACCGAGCTCCAGCTTGCTGCCTTCGTTGATGTCGAACGGCTGGTCGGTGCTGTCGGTCTGCACCCGTACCCGCGAGCCGTCGGCCGTACGCTCGAACAGAGTGAAGCTGTAGCGCACCTGATCGGTGGTCTTGGGCGTGAGCAGGCGCTCGCCGATCAGCCCAATCTGGGCGGCGAACTCGGGGTCGGAGAGGTTCCTCAGGTACTGGCTGACCTGCATCTGCAGGTCGGCCTGCAGGGTACTGGTGGCTGACAGGTCCAGGCGATCGAGGTCGTACAGCGGGCGATTGAGCATGGCCGCCAGGCGGTTGCGGGCCAGGCTGATGCCCTTGTTGGTGATGATCGGCACGATGGTCGGCTGGGCCACCCAGTCACGGTACACCGCCTTGCTGGCCAGTGCCGCATCGGCCAGCGCCTGGTCGATCACGCCATTGGCGCTCAACACGCGGATGTGCGCATCGGTGAGCCGCGCCAGGTCTACCCGGCCCTTGGTCAGGTAGTGGGATGGCCGGCGCTGGGCAATCATCAGCGACAGCACCTGACGCAGGGCCAGGCCGCGCTCGGCCATGCTCTGGGCATCCGTGGCGGTGGAGGCCAGGGCCCGGTTGACCTGGGTGAAGTCGGCGCCATACCAGACCCGCAGCCCTTCGGCCATGCCATGCACTTCGCCATGGCCGGGCACGGCCGACAGCGGCACGCTGTTGAGGTAGTCGCGCACGATGCGTTGGCGCGCCACCGTGGTATCCGGCCCGCCCTGGTAGGCGCGTACGCTGGCGGAAATCATCTGGCGGATCTTCTCGGCGCCGGAAACGGTCAGCCCGTCGGGCGAGTGGCGGTATTTCTCCAGCTGGGTGGCCAGGGTGCTGCCGCCAGCGGACTGGCCGGGCAAGGCCAGGTACTTGGCCACCTGGCTGTACGCCGCCTTGGCGAAGCGCGGCCAGTCCACGGCCGGGTTGTTGCGTGGATCGTTCGGGTCGAGCAGTTCGCGGTTCTCGATGAACAGCAGGCTGTTGACGATCACCGGCGGGATCGAGGCGAAGTCCGGGTACAGGTGTTGTGGGTATTTGTATTGATAGAGGGTGTCGCCGCGGCAGTCGGTGATCGACAGGCCGGTCTGGATCTTCTCCACGTAGGGCGCGAACAGGCCGTGCTCGACATAGTTCATCAGCGCCGGCGAAAAACGCACCTGTTCGCTGATCAGATAGTCACGCTTGAGCAGGCGTGGCAGGAACTCGCCCAGCGAACTGTAGCCCAGGCGTTTGTCGAACGGGCCGTCGCCTGGGTAGATGATGGCATCGCTGGGGCCCGGCTCCAGGGAGTAGGTGAGGGTGCTGGCCAGGCGGCTGAACTCCCGAGACTGCAGCTTCGAAGTCTGCACTTCGTCATAGACGGCGAAGCCGATGGCGATGATCGCCAGCAGCAGGACCAGGACGATCAGCCTCCACCACAGGCGGCGTTGGCGTGGGGTCTTTGGCAATGGGGCTTCAGCCAGATGTGTTTCGGGTGCTTCCATTCTGGTTGGTTCCGATTGCCACAGTGCGCCCATAGTCTTCAATCCGGCCGGGTATTTTCGTCTTGCTTGTCTGAAGCTTAGACGTTGGCCGGATTTGGTGAAAAATTTGTAAGAAGCGTCGAAAACCGAGGTGGGAATATGCGGCTTTGGTGCTGCTTCCATTCTTCGGCAATGTTGCTATGGTAGCCGCCCCGATCCGTGGAGAGGGGCTGGAAGGGCTTGAATGCCCTCCGCGAAAGGCTTTTTGACCGAGAATTCTCGCCAAATTTCCTTGTTTATATAGTGAAAAGCCCTACCGGCGGATTCCTATACTGCTCGACCCCTTCGCCCTGCCGGCTGCCTTGCGCAGCGGTGGACGGGCTGGCCCACAAGGCTCGCCCGGCAAGACGACACCCGGCCCATCGGCAGGGTCGGCTCTGCACGAAGGTCATATCCAATAACAAAATGAGGTTGTATTGCTATGCCAGTCGGCAACCACCCTGCCCATGGTGAGACCGCCCAGGGCGGCCCACTCAAGCGAGAACTGGGCGAACGGCACATCCGTCTGATGGCGCTGGGCGCCTGTATCGGTGTCGGCCTGTTCCTCGGTTCGGCCAAGGCCATCGAAATGGCCGGCCCCGCGATCATGCTTTCCTACATCATTGGCGGCCTGGCGATCCTGGTGATCATGCGCGCCCTCGGCGAGATGGCCGTGCACAACCCGGTCGCCGGTTCCTTCAGCCGCTACGCCCAGGATTACCTCGGCCCGCTGGCGGGCTTCCTCACCGGCTGGAACTACTGGTTCCTGTGGCTGGTCACCTGCGTCGCGGAAATCACCGCCGTGGCCATCTACATGGGCATCTGGTTCCCTGACGTACCGCGCTGGATCTGGGCCCTGGCGGCCCTGGGCAGCATGGGGGCGATCAACCTGATCGCGGTCAAGGCGTTCGGCGAGTTCGAGTTCTGGTTCGCCCTGATCAAGATCGTCACCATCATCGCCATGGTCCTGGGTGGCATCGGCATCATCGCCTTCGGTTTCGGCAACGACGGCGTGGCCGTAGGCATTTCCAACCTGTGGAGCAATGGCGGCTTCATGCCCAACGGCGTGACCGGCGTACTGATGTCGCTGCAGATGGTGATGTTCGCTTACCTGGGCGTGGAAATGATCGGCCTGACCGCTGGTGAAGCGCGCAACCCACAGAAGACCATTCCCCAGGCCATCGGCTCGGTGTTCTGGCGCATCCTGCTGTTCTATGTCGGCGCGCTGTTCGTGATCCTGTCGATCTACCCGTGGAACGAGATCGGCAGCCAGGGCAGCCCGTTCGTGATGACCTTCGAGCGCCTGGGGATCAAGACCGCTGCCGGCATCATCAACTTCGTGGTGATCACCGCCGCGCTGTCGTCCTGCAACGGCGGTATCTTCAGCACTGGGCGCATGCTCTATAGCCTGGCGCAGAACGGCCAGGCACCGTCCATCTTCGCCCGCACCTCGAACAACGGCGTACCGCGCAATGCCCTGCTGCTGTCGATCGGTGCGCTGTTGCTGGGCGTGCTGGCCAACTACCTGGTCCCGGAGAAGGTGTTCGTCTGGGTGACCTCGATCGCCACCTTCGGTGCGATCTGGACCTGGGTGATGATCCTGCTGGCCCAGCTCAAGTTCCGTGTCGGGCTTTCCACTGCCGAGCGCCAGGGCCTGAAGTACCGCATGTGGCTGTGGCCACTGAGTTCCTACCTGGCGCTGGCCTTCCTGGTGCTGGTGGTGGGGCTGATGGCGTACTTCGAGGACACCCGCGTGGCGCTGTACATCGGCCCGGCGTTCCTGGTGCTGTTGACGGTGCTGTACCACGTGTTCCGCCTGGCGCCCAAGGGCCAAGCGCAAGGGGTGGCGAGCACCGCCTCCTGACCCAGTGGGCCTGGGGCTGCAAAGCAGCCCCAGGCCACGATGAATGCTTCAGGCCGCCACCTCGCTGTGCGGCTCGAAGCTGTCGGCCCGGGCCAGTTGCCACATGCGTGAGTAGAACTGGCCATTGACCTCGCCGGTGAGCAATTCACCGGGCTTGAGGAACACGTGCATCTGCGAGAACAGCTTGATCTCGGTGGCGCTGATGCGTCGCACCAGGTGCTTGGCCTCCAGCTGCGACGGATGCTCAAGGCCCGCCGCGGCGAGCATCTCGGCCAGGGCGCGCAGGGTGTTGTGGTGGAAGTTGAGCACCCGCTGGGCCTTGTCCGGGACTACCAGCGCACGCTGGCGCAAGGCATCCTGGGTCGCCACGCCGGTCGGGCACTTGTTGGTGTGGCAGCTCTGCGACTGGATGCAGCCGATGGCGAACATGAAGCCGCGTGCCGAGTTGGCCCAGTCGGCACCGATGGCCAGCACGCTGGCGATGTCGAAGGCGCTGACGATCTTGCCGCTGGCACCGAGCTTGATCTTGTCGCGCAGGTTCAGGCCGACCAGGGTGTTGTGCACGAACAGCAAGCCTTCGCGCAGCGGCACGCCGATATGGTCGGTGAACTCCACAGGGGCCGCACCGGTGCCACCCTCCTTGCCGTCGACGACGATGAAGTCCGGCAGGATGCCGGTTTCCAGCATGGCCTTGGCGATGCCCATGAACTCCCAGGGGTGGCCCAGGCAGAACTTGAAACCCACTGGCTTGCCGCCGGACAACTCGCGCAGGCGGGCGATGAACTGCATCATCTCGATCGGCGTGGAGAACGCGGTGTGGCGTGACGGCGAGATGCAGTCCTCGCCCATGAGGATGCCGCGGGTCTCGGCGATTTCCTTGGTCACCTTGTGCTTGGGCAGGATGCCGCCATGGCCCGGCTTGGCGCCTTGGCTCATCTTGATCTCGATCATCCGTACCTGCGGGCTGCGCGCCTGTTCGGCGAAGCGCTCGGGGTCGAAGCGCCCGTCTGGCGTGCGGCAGCCGAAGTAGCCGCTGCCCAGCTCCCAGATCAGGTCGCCGCCGTGTTCGCGGTGGTACGGGCTGATGCTGCCTTCGCCGGTGTCATGGGCGAAATTGCCGAGCTTGGCCCCCTGGTTCAACGCACGGATGGCATTGGCACTGAGCGAGCCGAAGCTCATGGCCGAGATGTTGAAGATCGACGCCGAGTAGGGCTGGCTGCACTGCGGGCCGCCGACCTCCACGCGAAAGCTCGCCGGGTCGGCCAGTGGCGCCGGGCGCATGGAGTGGCCGATGAACTCGAAGCCAGACTCATAGACATCGATGAGGGTACCGAACGGTTTGTCCGAGGCTTCGTTCTTGGCCCGTGCGTAGACCAGCGAGCGCTGTGCCCGGGAGAAGGGCAGGGCGTCGCTGTCGGCTTCCAGCAGGTACTGGCGGATTTCCGGGCGGATGCCTTCGACCAGGTAGCGGATATTGCCGAGGATCGGGTAGTTGCGCCGTACCGCGTGGCGTTGCTGCAGCAGGTCGAACAGGCCGATCAGGCTGAGCACGGCGGTGGCCAGGGTGAATGGCCACAGCCACTCGTGGTGGAGGAACGGCAGGCTGGCCAGGGTGAACAACACGCAGGCAGCGAAGAAGGCATAGCGACTGAGAAGTGACAGGCTCATACGGGGTCCTTGCGAATGGCTCGGTCAGGCTCAGGGCCTGGGCAAACCCCGACCATAGCCCGGTTGGACGGCGCTTTGCCAGCGTGCAGGGGAGGAGAAAAATGAAAAATCGGGTATCGAAAATCATTCTCGATAAATTATGTTATAAAGTATCGATTCAAACCTGAGGTGATTCACCATGAAACCCGATATTCATCCCGCCTACCGTCCTGTGCTGTTCCATGACACCGCTGCCGATGTGTATTTCCTGATCGGCTCCACCGTGGAGACTGACCGTACCCAGGTGCACAGTGATGGCCAGACCTATCCCTATGTGGCCCTGGATGTGTCCAGCGCCTCGCATCCGGTCTACACCGGCCAACAGCGCAAGGCTACCGTCGAAGGGCGGGTGGCTGGGTTCAACAAGCGCTTCGCCGGGTTTGCCGGCAAGGTCAGGTGATACGGTTGCGCTGCTTCATTCGCAGTTAAGGGACCTGGTTGCCATTTGGGGCGCGAAGCGGCCCCAAATGACTGTGGCCATCCACCTCGCCAAGCCGCATCAGCCCGAATACACGTCCCGCAGCAATTTCTGCCGCCAAACCTCCTGCTCCGCCCCTGGCGCCTCGACGAGAAACCGATACTGCCCGGCAACCCGCGTCGCCACTGCCACTCCGTCCCGGTACAGCAGGCGATTGCCGCCCACCGCCGGCACCTTCGCCCCCGGCAGCAAGGTTCCTAGCAGGTTCAACGGGTCGCACGCACTGACCATCACCAAGGCGCCGTCCATGCCCCGGCGCCTGACCTGGCGCAACAGCCCGACCGCCTCCGGCAGGGCGAACTGCTCGCCGGCCAGCCCGGCGATGAAGCGCCCACCGCGAATCTCCCCTCGCGCCTCCAGTCGATGATAGCAGCGCAGCAGGTCGCGCCAGGGCGGCAGCACATCGCTTTCCCGTTCCAGCAGGCGCCAACAGATCACCCCGTAGCGCCGCAGCAAGGTACGGGCGATGTGTTCCAGGCGCTGCTCGGTGTCCGCAGTGCCGCCCCCACGCCGGAGCAGCGCCCAGCGTCCGGCATGGGCCATGCTGCTGGACAGCGGCGGATGGCCACGGCGGCTGTTGCGCGACGTGCGCTTCGCCGCCGGCAGGATCAGGCTGCGCAGGCCGCTGAAACTGTCGGCCCCGACCAACCCCGAACCCACCAGCTCCTGCAGCGCCGTTTCCAGTTCGCTGGGCAGCAGATGGGCCTCGTGGGCCAGTTCGTCGAAGAACAGCGCACCCTGCTCCCGAAGAGCCTGGTGCACCCGTTGCGCACGCGGCGCCAATTGTTCGGGGTCGGGGGTGTTGGCCAGGCTGCGCCACAGCCCGAGGTGTTCGCGGGGCAGCAGCACCAGGGGCGTGCTGGACAGCGTACTGGTGGACACCGTGGCGGCCAGCCGGCTCCAGGCCCATTGACCGCTGCGGCAGGCATCGTCCAGCCAGTACCGGCTGTAGTCCTCGATCCGCGCCGGCAGCAGCTCCGCCTCCCAGGCCCCCGCGGCGCAGGGAAAACCCTGCAACTGGCCGAGCGCCTCGGCCACCGCCTGCGGGCCGCGCAGCCGCGTCCCGGTGGCCAGGTGCTGCCAGTCGAACAGAAAGCGCATGAAGTCCTGCAGGCTGACCGGTTCGATCTCCCGGCGCAGGCGTTTGATCGTGTAGCGGTGGATGCGCGCCAGCAGGTGCCTTTCGCACCATTGCTGCGCTTGCTGGCCGGGGCTGAAGTGACCACGCAGCACATAGCCTTCGCCCTCCAGGCGAGCCAGCGCCTGCTCGATGTCCGGGCTCGGCTGGCCCAGGGGCGCGGCGATCTGCGTCACCGTCAACGGGCCGAAAGCGCTGAGCCGGGCACGCAGCAGTTCGGTCAGCGCGGTATCGGCGTCGATCGGTTGGTCGAAGCCGGGCAGCAGCCCCAGGGGTGGTTCGAGACGGCCCAGGGGATACAGGGCCGTCAGCAGGTCGAGGCGTTCGCGGGCCAGCCACAGGGCCTGCCCTGCATCCTGCAGCAGGCAGGCGCGACCGGCCTTCGCCAATTGATCGAGCAAGCTCTCCCAGCCAGCATTGGCCTGTGCTTCCGCCCGGCTGATCGCGCCCAGGCTCATCAGCGCTTCGTGCATCTCGTCGGTGCTGGCCGGTTGCGGCCAGGCTTCGTCCCTTACGGCGGCGATGGCCTCGGGATCCAGCGCGCCCAGGTCGTCGCTGCTGCTTGTCTCGTTCCAGCGTCGGTTGAGCACGGCCTGGGTGCGGCGCTCCTCCAGCGGGGCGTCGTCGAGGAAGGTATACGGCCGTGCATTGAGGATGGCCGAGGCCAGTGGCGAAGGGGCGGGCAGGTCGCGGCTGAGCAGGCGCACCTCGCCGTTTTCCATGCGCCGCAGCAGGGCCAGCCAGCCTTCGCAATCCATGGCGTCGTGCAGGCAGTCGTCGAGGGTCTGCGCCACCAACGGATGGTCGGGGATCTGCCGCTCGCCGACGATGTTCTCGAGGCAAGCGATCTGGTCGGGGAACACCGCGGCGACCAGGTCCTCGCTTTTCATTCGTTGGATCTGCGGCGCCACTTTGCGTCCGCCGACATAGCGCGGCAAGGCCAGGGCCACGGCTGCGTTCCAGCGCCAGCGCACCCCGAACAGCGGGGCGTCGAGCAGGGCCTGGACCAGGATCGGCTCGGCGCTGCGGCTCGCCAGGTAGCGCCAGACCTCGTCCAGCTCGAAGCTGTGGCTGGTGGACAGCGACAGCACGATGGCGTCCTCGCTGGCCGCGGCCTGCAGTTCGAAATTGAAGGTCCGGCAAAAACGCTTGCGCAGGGCCAGCCCCCAGGCACGATTGATACGGCTGCCATAGGGCGAGTGGATGACCAGCTGGGTGCCGCCGGACTCATCGAAGAAGCGCTCCATCACCAGGGTCTGCTGGGAGGGCAGGGCACCGAGGACCTGGCGGGTACGGCCCAGGTAGTCGAGCAACTGGCTGGCGCTGTCCGGGGCCAGTGCGTAGTTTTCCTGCAGCCATGCCAGCACCGTGGCGATGTCGCCGGCGCTGCGCTGCAACTGTTCATCGAGCCGTGCCTGCAGGCGGGCGACTGCGGCGGACAGCTCGTCACTGCGCCCGGGAGCTTCGCCCAGCCAGAACGGGATGGTCGGCGGCAGGCCATGGGCGTCCTCGACCCGTACCCGCCCGGGCTCGACCCGCAGGATGCGGTAGGAGGCATTGCCCAGCTGAAAGATGTCACCGGCGATGCTCTCGACCGCGAAGTCTTCGTTGACGCTGCCGATGTTCAGCGCCTGCGGCTCGAGCAGCACGGCATAGTCGGCGGTCTCGGGGATGGTGCCGCCGCAGGTCAACGCGGTCAGTTGGCTACCCCGGCGCCCGCGCAGGGAACCGCTGACGGCATCGCGGTGCAGGTAGGCGCTGCGCACGCCCTGGCGGCCATTGAAGCCTTCGGCGAGCATGCGCAGCACGGCCTGGTAGTGTGCTTCGTCCAACTGCGCGTAGGGCGTGGCCTGGCGCAGGCAGTGGTACAGCGCCTGCTCCGGCCAGGGCTGGTTGCTCACCTCGGCGACGATCTGCTGGGCGAGCACGTCCAGCGGGGCCCGGGGGACATGCAGCTCGTCCAGTTCACCACGGCGCACGCAGTCGAGCAGGGCCACGCATTCGATGAGGTCGTCCCGCGAGGTCGGAAACAGCCGTCCCTTGGGCACGCCGTCGATCTGGTGCCCGGAGCGGCCGACGCGTTGCAGGAAGGCCGCGATCGAGCCGGGCGAGGCAATCTGGCACACCAGTTCGACGTCACCGATGTCGATACCCAGTTCCAGCGAGGCGGTGGCCACCAGGACCTGCAGCTCACCACCCTTGAGGCGTTGTTCGGCGGCCAGGCGATATTCCTTGGCCAGGCTGCCGTGGTGCGCCGCCACCGCCTGCGTGCCCAGGCGCTCGCCCAGGTGACGGGTCAGGCGTTCGGCCAGGCGCCGGGTGTTGACGAACACCAGCGTGGTGCGGTGCTCGCGGGCCAGGGCGGCGATGCGGTCGTAGACCAGGTCCCAGACATCCGTGGCCATGACCGCGCCCAAGGGTACGGGCGGGACTTCGATGGCCAGGTCGCGGCGGCGGGCGTGGCCGATGTCGACGATGGCGCAGGGGCGCTCGTGCCCCACCAGGAAGTGTGCGACGCGCTCCACCGGTCGTTGCGTGGCAGACAGCCCGATACGCCGCAAGGGCCTGGCGCACAGCGCCTGCAGGCGTTCCAGGGTCAACGCCAGGTGGCAGCCGCGCTTGTTGCCGGCCAGAGCATGGATCTCGTCGACGATCACCGTGTGCACGTTGGCCAGGCCTTCGCGCCCGGACGCCGAGCCGAGCAGTACATAGAGCGACTCGGGGGTGGTCACCAGGATGTGCGGCGCCAGCTTGCGCATGGCGGCACGCTCCTTCTGCGGGGTGTCGCCGGTGCGCAGCGCGGTGGTGATGCGCGGCGCTTCGAGGCCCTGGGCTTGCAGGGCCTGGCTGATGCCTTCGAGGGGAGCCTGCAGGTTCAGGCGGATATCGTTGGACAGCGCCTTGAGCGGCGAAACGTACACCACCTGGGTTTGGGCGGGCAGGGGGCCGGCGTGCGCCAGGCCCTGGCGGAACAGTTCGTCGAGGACGGCGAGGAAGGCGCTCAGGGTCTTGCCCGAGCCGGTCGGCGCGGCGAGCAGCATCGATTGGCCAGCATGGATCAGCGGCCAGGCGCGGGCCTGGGCGTCGGTCACGGTGGCGAACTGCTGGCCGAACCAGGCGCCGACGGCGGGGTGGAACAGTTCGAGCACCGGGTGGTGCTGGGCGGGGAGGTTCATGTGTCGTTTATGGCGGGCCTGGGACAGGTTGGCAAGGGGCCGTTCGTCCGCTGAAAGGGCTGCAACGCAGCCCCGATGTCGCTTGACTGGGCCTTGCCCGCGAAGCGGATGGCACGAGGCTTGTCAGCCAGGCCACCCCATGTGATCCTTCCGCGCCTTCAGCCAGCCCAAGAGCCCAGCCCATGAGCAAGATCATTCGCATCGCCGCCGCCCTGCTGATCGACCCCCAGGGGCGTACCTTGCTGGTGCGCAAGCGTGGCACCCAGGCCTTCATGCAGCCGGGTGGCAAGATCGATGCCGAGGAGTCGCCCGCAGCGGCCCTGGTGCGCGAGCTGCATGAAGAACTGGGGTTGCGGATCGACCCGCAGCAGGCCGTCTACCTGGGCAGCTTCAGCGCCCCGGCGGCCAACGAGCCGGGTTTCGAGGTGCAGGCCGAGTTGTTCCGGGTCGACAGTGCCGAGGCCGTGGCCCCGGCGGCGGAGATCGAGGAGACGGTGTGGCTGGCCGCCGACGAAGTGCCGGCCCTGCCCCTGGCGCCGCTGACCCGTGACCTGATCCTGCCGCTCTACCGCAAGGCCCTCAACGCACCGCGCTGACCCCGTCGAGGGTGGCGAAGGACGTATCCTTGGCCGTCAGCAGGAAGTCGCGCATGTACGGCGCATCGAGCATGTCGGTGCGTACTGCCGCGTAGAGCGTGGCGAACAGGCCCTTCTCGCCCAGGCGCTTGCCCTTCACGTAGCCCCGTGAGCTGTATTCGTGCAGCGCCCAGTGGGGCATGCCGCACACGCCACGGCCGCTGGCCACCAGTTGCATCATCATCACCGTCAGCTCCGAGGTACGCACCGCGGCCGGCTCGATGTCGGCCGGCTCCAGGAAGCGGGTGAAGATATCCAGGCGGTCGCGCTCCACCGGATAGGTGATCAGGGTCTGGTCGGCCAGGTCCTGGGGCACGATATAGGGCTTGCTGGCCAAGGGGTGCTGGTTGGCCACGGCGAGCATGGCCTCGTAGGTGAACAGCGGTACATAGGTGATGCCGGCCAGGTCCAGCGGGTCGGAGGTCACCACCAGGTCGAGGTCGCCCCGGGCCAGGGCCGGCAACGGTGCGAAGGCGAAGCCCGAGGCCAGGTCCAGTTCCACCTCTGGCCAGGCGTCGCGGAACTGGTCGATGGTCGGCATCAGCCACTGGAAGCAGCTGTGGCACTCGATAGCCATGTGCAGGCGCCCGGCGGTGCCACCGGCCAAGCGGGCGATGTCGCGTTCGGCGCTGCGCAGCAGCGGCAGGGTGGCATCGGCCAGTTGCAGCAGGCGCAGGCCGGCGCTGGTGAAGCGGATCGGCTTGGTCTTGCGCACGAACAGCGGCAACCCCAGGCGTTCTTCCAGTTCCTTGAACTGGTGCGACAGTGCCGACTGGGTCAGGTGCAGGCGTTCGGCGGCCTCCACCAGGCTGTCGGCCTCGCGCAGGGCATGAAGGGTTTTCAGGTGGCGGATTTCCAGCACTGCAGCACTCCGGGGAAACACTTGGTAAAAAATACAGGGTGTTGAGTTTCCCTCATGTTGCAGGTGCTGTCGACTGGCAACGCCCGCTGACCGCTCGGCGCCATTCATCAAACTGTCACGCAACTGTGGCAGCGCGCCCGCATGAATTTCATCAGACTCGCGCTCTACTGGGGATTTGCATTCTGGTGTTTCTTTTCATGCGGGTTTTACTGGTTTTCTTCTTCTTGCTGTGTAGCGTGCCGGCCAGCTTCGCCGTTCAGCGCTGCGACGCCCAGGTGCCGGTGCAACGGGCCGAGCTGGGCGAACTGAGCCTGGTGTACCAGAGCGTCGGTGCACCGTCGGACCCTGCCTTGCTGCTGGTCATGGGCCTGGGCGGACAATTGATCCACTGGCCCGACGACGTGGTCGAGGCCCTGTGTCGCCAGGGCTTTCGGGTGATTCGCTACGACAATCGGGATGTCGGCCTGTCGCGCTGGAACCAACTGCCGGCCTCGGCCAACTTGACGGTCGAGCTGTTGCGCTACCGCCTGGGGCTGCCAGTGGCTGCGCCCTATACGCTGACCGACATGGCCGGGGACGGTTTGCGCCTGATGGATGCACTCGGGGTCGAGCGGTTCCATGTGCTGGGGGTGAGCATGGGCGGGATGATCGCCCAGCACCTGGCGGCCATGGCGCCCGGGCGTGTGCGCAGCCTGACCCTGGTCATGTCCAGCTCGGGCGCCGAGGGCCTGCCGGCGCCCAGCCCTGCGTTGGTGCAACTGTTGGCGCGCCGCGATGCGCCGAACCGGGCGCTGGCCATCGAGCACCAGGCCGACCTGCTGGCGGCCTTGGGCAGCCCCGAGGTCGCCGATGACCGTGCGGCCCTGCTGCACCAGGCGGCGATGGCCTACGACCGGGCCTTCAACCCGGAAGGGGTGAAGCGCCAGATCATGGCGATCCTCGCCGAGCCGAGCCGGGTGGCGCTGCTCAACCAGTTGCGCGTACCCACGCTGGTGGTGCATGGCACGGCCGACCCGCTGTTGCCGGTGATGCATGGGGTGCACCTGGCTGCGCATATCCGGGGGAGCCAGCTGCGGCTGATCCCGGGTTTGGCCCATCGCTTCCAGGAGCCGTTCAAGGCGCCGTTGCTGGGGGCGGTGCTGCCTTACCTGAAGGCGCATCGTGAAGACCTGACCCACCTTGCCAGGCTTTGACGCTGCACCGTCTCGAGGCCGGTCAGTTAAGCGGCGGGTTGTCATTTTCGGGGCTGCCGGCGATGGGGCCGGTACAGACGCGACCAGTCTCAGTGAAAGCGCATCCACAGTGTCACCAGCACGGTCGCCGCCACCAGCCAGGCCAGCGTGGCCAGGGCCAGCGAGGTCTCCAGGCGCATCCGGTCGACCAACAGGTACAGCGCCGCCAAGTAGACGAAATAGGGAATGATCGACCACATGCCGAACAGGATGGTGGTCTTCAGGTCCGCCAGCGGTCGCCCCTTGCCCACGATGTAGTGGGCGATCAGGGCAAAGGTCGGGAACAACGGCACCAGGCCTGCGATGTAGTAGTTGCGGGTCTTGGAGAGGATGGCCAGGAGCACCACCACGGCGGCACCCAGGCCGGCTTTCAGTACGAGGTCCACGTCGGTTTCCTTCGGCTCAGGCGAGGCCGTATTTCTTCACTTTGTCGAACAGCGTGGTCTTGGCCATGCCCAGCTCCTGGCTGGCTTGGCTGAGGTTGCCCCCGGTGCGTTGCAGGGCATCGCTGAGCAGGTTGCGCTCGAAGGCCTCCACCGCTTCGGCGAAGCCCAGGCCTTGGCTGGCACCGCCGCCGCTTTTCTTGAATGCCGGCAGGCCCAGCGCGTAGCGTTCGGCGACATTGCGCAGTTCGCGCACGTTGCCCGGCCAGTCGTGGGCCATCAGACGCGACAAGGTCTGGCTGTCCAGCTCCGGCACCTCGCGGTCGAAGCGCAGCGCCGATTGCTGGAGAAAGTGCTCGAACAGTTGCAGGATGTCCTCGCGGCGCTCGCGCAGCGGCGGCAGCTCGAGGGTGACCACGTTCAGGCGGTAGTACAGGTCGCTGCGGAACTGGCCGCTCTGGCCCATGGCGTCGAGGTCGGACTTGGTCGCGGCGATCACCCGGCAGTCCACCGGGATGCTCTGGTTCGAGCCCAGGCGCTCCAGGGTGCGTTCCTGCAGCACGCGCAACAGTTTGATCTGCAGGTTGAGCGGCATGCTCTCGACCTCGTCGAGGAACAGGGTACCGCCATTGGCATGCTCGATCTTGCCGATGCGCCGCTTGCCGGCACCGGTGAAGGCGTTGGCCTCGTGACCGAAGATCTCGCTCTCGAACAGGTTTTCCGGCAGGCCGCCGCAGTTGAGGGCGACGAAGGGCTGGCCCTGGCGTCGGCTGAAGTCGTGCAGGCAACGGGCGACCAGTTCCTTGCCGGTGCCGGTCTCGCCCTCGATCAGTACGTTGGCCGAGGTGTCGGCGACGTTGGCGATCAGCCCGCGCAGGTTCTGCATGGCCGGCGAGCGGCCGATGATGCGCCCTTCGAGCGTGCTCTGGCCGGCCAGCTGGCGGCGCAGCGCATGCACTTCGCGGGACAGCCCGCGTTGCTCCAGGGCCCGGCGCACCACGTCCACCAGGCGCTCCGGGGAGAAGGGTTTCTCCATGAAATCGTAGGCGCCGTTACGCATGGCTCCGACCGCCATGTCGATATCGCCATGGCCGGTGATCAGCACCACCGGCAAGCTGCGGTCGCGGGCCTTGAGCCGGCCGAGCAGTTCCAGGCCGTCCATGCCCGGCAGGCGGATGTCGCTGACGACGATACCGGCGAAGTCGTCGCCGATGCGTTCCAGCGCCCGTTCGGCGCTGCCCACGCCTTCGCAGGCGATGTCTTCCAGGGCCAGTGCCTGTTGGCAGCCGAGCAGCACATGCGGGTCGTCTTCGACGATCAGGACGGTGAGGGGCGCTTGGTTCATAGAGGCTCAGCCAATTCGGTTGGGGGCGTGACCAGGGGCAGGGCGAGGACGAAGGCGGTGCCGCCGCTGGCGGGATGCTCGACGCCCAGGGTGCCCTTGGCGGCGGCGGCGAGGCTCGCCGACAGGGTCAGGCCCAGGCCCAGGCCGTGCTCGCCCGGTTTGGTGGTGAAGAAGGGTTCGAACAGGTGCTTGCGTGCCTCGGCATCGATGCCGTGGCCGTTGTCGCGCACCCGCAGGCGGTACTTGTCGCCCTGCGGTTCGCCTTCCAGCCACAACTGCGGCTGAGGCTGGCCGGCCATGGCGTCCAGGGCGTTGCCGATCAGGTTGACCAGGATCTGCTCCAGGCGGGTCTGGTCGATGGCCAGCCGCTGGTCGTCGAACTGGCTGTGCAACTGCAGGTGGCAGCTGGCGATGCGGTTACCCAGCACCTGCAAGGTGGCCTCCACCGCTTTGGCCAGCGAGGCCTGGCCGCTGTCGTCGCCGCGGCGGGCGAACGAGCGCAGGCTGGCGGTGATGCGGCCCATGCGGTCGATCAGGTCGTTCATGGTGCGCAGGTTGGTGCTGGCGGTCTCCAGGGCACCGCGCTCGAGAAAACGCACGGTATTGCCGGACAGGGTACGCAGGGCCGCCAGGGGCTGGTTCAATTCGTGGGCGATGCTGGTGGACATCTGCCCGATGGCCGCCAGCTTGCCGGCTTGGACCAGTTCGTCCTGGGCGTGGCGCAGGGTCTGTTCGGCATGCCGGCGCTCGCGGATCTGGCCCTTGAGCCGCTCGTTGCTGGCGCGAAGGTCCGCGGTACGCTCGGCGATCCGCCGCTCCAGCTGGCTGTTGGCCTCTTCCAGGGCCTCGCGGGCGGCCAGGCGGGTGGCGATCACCTTGCGGCGCTCGTTCCAGGCGATCGCCAGGATGGCCAGCAAGGCGAAGGCCGCGCCCACCAGGATGCCCTGCACCGTGGATTCGCGGTGCAGGTCCTGCAGCGGAGTGAGCAGGGTGAAATGCCAGGGGGTGTCGGCCAGGCGCCGGGTCTGGGTCAGGTAGGCCACCTCGTGGGGCTTGCTGCGGCCGTTCTCGCTGTTGGCCGGGAAGGTCAGCTTCTCGACGCCATCGGCCAGGGTTTCGCGAGCCAGGGGCTGCAACTCGTTCAGCGGCCACCAGTAGTACTGCAGGCTGCGCGCCAGGCGCTCCTTGATCTGCGGGGTCAGCGGGCGCACCGACTTGAGGCGGCGGGCCGGATCGCTGGAGAGGATGATGATGCCGTTCTCGTCGCTGACGAACGCCTCCAGGCGGGCGCGTTGCCAGCGCTCCTCGAGGGTGTCCAGGCGGACCTTGATCACCGCCACGCCGATGATCTTGCCATGCTCCTCCAGGCCGTGGGCCAGGTAGTAGCCGGCCTCGCCGGTGGTGCTGCCGATGCCATAGAAGCGCCCAGGCTCGCCGCGCACGGCATCCTGGAAATAGGCACGGAACGACAGGTCCTCGCCGAGGAAGGAGTCGGCATCGCGCCAGTTGCTGGTGGCCTGGACCCGGCCGTTGGTGTCGAGGACGAAGATCGCCCGGCTGCGGCTGCGGCGGTTCAGGCCCTCGAGGTATTCGTTGACCCGATGGCGAAAACCGCTGTCAGGGTCGGTGAGCAACTGCGAGACGCTGTTTTCCAGCTCCAGCAGGCTCGGCAGGTAGGTGTACTTGCTGATCTCGCTCTCGACGGTGCGCGCGTGCAGTTCCAGCTGGCGCTCGCCATTCTCGCTCAGGGCGCGGATGCCGTTGCTCTCGCTGACCAGGTAGCCGGCCATGCCCAGGCCGACCATCAGCAGGATGATCAAGGGCGGTAGGAGCAACTGGCGGATCAAGCGGGATTTCACGGCAGGCTGGGCTGGGCGAAGGAGCGAAGGGTCGCATTTCATCACAGTGGCCTTGTCACCACCAGCATCCGCTGCCCGGCGGGGCCGGGCAGCGGCGTGGGGCCTGCTCAGTGCTGCAGGATCTTGCTGAGGAAGTGCTGGGTACGCTGGTCGCGGGCGGCCTGGTCGCCGAAGAACTCTTCCTTGGTGCAGTCTTCGATGATGTTGCCCTTGTCCATGAAGATGACCCGGTTGGCGACCTTGCGGGCAAAGCCCATCTCGTGGGTCACGCACATCATGGTCATGCCTTCATGGGCCAGTTCGACCATCACATCCAGGACTTCGCTGACCATTTCCGGGTCCAGTGCCGAGGTCGGTTCGTCGAACAGCATGACGATCGGGTCCATCGACAGGGCGCGGGCGATCGCCACGCGTTGCTGCTGACCGCCCGAAAGCTGGCCAGGGTGCTTCTTGGCCTGGCTGCTCAGGCCGACCCGCTCGAGCAGGGCCAGGCCTTTCTTGGTGGCCTCCGCTTCGCTGCGGCCGAGCACCTTGCGTTGGGCGATGGTCAGGTTCTCGGTGATGGTCAGGTGCGGGAACAGCTCGAAGTGCTGGAACACCATGCCGACCCGCGAGCGCAGCTTGGGCAGGTTGGTCTTGGGGTCGGCGATCGAGGTGCCGTCGACCACGATGTCGCCCTTCTGGAACGGCTCGAGGGCATTGACGCACTTGATCAGGGTGGACTTGCCCGAGCCGGACGGGCCGCAGACCACCACCACCTCGCCTTTCTTGACTTCGGTGTTGCAGTCGGTCAGCACCTGGAAGTCTCCGTACCACTTGTTGACGTTCTTGATGGAAATCATACGGCGATCCTTTTTTGCAGGCGCTTGACCAGCCACGAAGCGGTGAAGCTGATGAGGAAGTAGACGACACCGGCGAAGATCAGGAACTCATGGGAGCGCCCGATGATGTCGCCGTTGGAGCGTGCCGAATTGAGGAAGTCCACCAGGCCCACGGTGTAGACCAGCGAGGTGTCCTGGAACAGGATGATGCTCTGCTGCAGCAGCAGCGGGGTCATCTTGCGGAAGGCCTGGGGCAGGATGATCAGGCGCATGGTCTGGCCATAGGTCATGCCCAGGGCCTGGGCGGCGCCCATCTGGCCCTTGGAGATCGATTGCACGCCAGCCCGCACGATTTCGCAGAAGTAGGCGGCCTCGAACATCATGAACGCCACCACGCAGGAGGTGAAGGCACCGACCGGGGTGTCCTCGCCGGTGATCCAGCGCAGCACGAATGGCACGGCCAGGTAGAACCAGGTGATCACCAGCAGCAGCGGGATGGAGCGGAAGTAGTTGACGTAGGCGCCGGCGATGTTCGACAGCAGCTTGCTCGACGACAGGCGCATCAAGGCCAGGATGGTCCCCAGCACGATGCCGCCGATCACGCCCATGACCATCAGCCTGAGGGTCATCAGCATGCCTTCCCAGAGCGCAGGCAGGGCCGGGACGATCTCGGTGAAATCCATGTCCATTACTTACCTCCCACGGAAATCAGGCCAGGTACCGAGACTTTCTTCTCGACCATGCGCATGAGCAGCATCAGGCCCATGTTCAAGGTGAAGTAGATCAGGGTGGCCAGGGTGAACGCCTCGAACAGGTTGGCGGAGAACTCGGCGGTCTGCTTGGTCTGGGCCAGCAGCTCCATGAGGCCGATCAACGAGGCCACGGAAGAGTTCTTGAACACGTTCAGGAACTCCGAGGTGAGCGGCGGAATGATGATCCGGTACGCCTGCGGCAACAGGACGTTGGTGTAGATCTGCGGCATGCTGAAGCCCATCGCACGGGCGGCCGCTTCCTGGCCGCGCGGCAGGGCCTGGATGCCGGTACGCACCTGTTCGCAGACCCGCGCGGCGGTGAACAGGCCCAGGCAGATGACCACGCTGATCAGCGCCGAGGTGGTCGGGTTGAGGTCCTGCTTGAACCATTCCTGCAGGCCTTCGGGCAGCAGGTCCGGTACCAGGAAGTACCAGATGAACAGCTGCACCAGCAGCGGCACGTTGCGGAACAGCTCCACGTAGGCGGTGGCGATGCCGGCCACCAGGCGGTTCGGCACGGTGCGCATGACGCCGAGTATGGAGCCCAGCAGCAGTGCGATGATCCAGGCGGAGACGGCGATGGCGATGGTCCATCCCAGGCCGGTTAGGTACCAGTCCAGGTAGGTTTCGCTGCCCACGCCGGTGGACTTGAAGAACACGCCCCAGTCCCAGTTGTAATTCATCGGGATTTCCCCTCAGACGGTTGTTTCACGGGCACCTTCGAACATCCGAGGGCGGTATGCGCCCTCGGATGAAAGGTTAGACACTAACGAGTGGCCCGTCGGGTTAATTCGCGCTCGAGGTGAGCCACGGGCCACGTTCAGGGGTCAGGACTGCTTTTCGTCCGCTGCCTTGTCGGTCGGCTCGGCGATCAGCTTCTTCAGTTCTTCGCTCATCGGGAAGTTCAGGTTCAGGCCTTTTGGCGGGATCGGTTGCTGGAACCACTTCTCGTAGGTCTTGTTGATCTCGCCCGACTTGTAGTACTCCACGATCGCCTCGTCGACCGCTTTCTTGAACGCCTCGTCACCCTTGCGCACCATGCAGCCGTAGATCTCGTAGGACTGCGGGGTACCGGTGATGACCCAGTCGGCAGGCTTGCGTGCCTTGGCCATTTCGCCGGCGAGCAGGGCATCGTCCATCATGAAGGCCACGGCGCGGCCGCTTTCGAGCATGTTGAAGGCTTCGCCGTGGTCCTTGGCGGAGATCACGTTCATCTTCATCTGCTTGTCGGCGTTCATCGCCTTGAGGATGCGCTCGGAGGTGGTGCCGGCGGTGGTCACCACGTTCTTGCCGGCCAGGTCCGGGAAGTCCTTGTAGGCCGGCTGGCCGTCCTTGACCTTGGTCAGCAGGCGGGTACCGACTTCGAAGATGCCCACGGAGAAGCCGACCTGCTGCTGGCGTTCGACGTTGTTGGTGGTGGAGCCGCATTCCAGGTCGACGGTGCCGTTCTGCACCAGCGGGATGCGGGTCTGGGAGGTGACCAGGTTGTAGCGGACCTTGATGTCGGTGCCCAGTTGCTTTTTCAGGTGCTCGACGACGGCCAGCTGGATGTCGTGGGAGTAGCCCACGGGTTGTGGCTTGCCGGCCAGGTAGGAAAACGGAATGGAGGAGTCGCGGTGCCCCAGGGTGATGGTCCCCGAGTCCTTGATCTTCTTCAGGGTGCCGGTCAGTTCCTCGGCCATGACTGGCGAAGCGATGACCGCGGCCGCGATGGCGGCGCCCAACAGATGACGAACGATGCGCATCAAATTTTCCTCGACGTTGTTTTTTTTATGGAGCCGTTGGCGGACTCTTCGTTCAACGAATACAGCATGAAGCGGTGTGCATTCGGCTACCAAGTGTAGAGCATGACTCATGCCAAGCCCTGATACTGATCATAACGCCGCGTAAATACTGGGGATTAATCTTTTCTGACGGTTTTCCAGGGAATGTTTGTGTACGGATTTCCGAATGGATGGGTGTGAGCCGTTCGGGAATCCGAACGGGTTGGCGGTTGTGTGCAGGCCTGCCATTCGGGGCCGCTTCACGCTCCTTCGCCGGCAAGCCGGCTCCCAGGTTCGGCACCGATCTCAAGAACAGCGCGACCACCCTGTGTGGAGTCGGTTTGCCGGCGATGGGCTGCAAAGCTCTATTGGCAGAAGCAGGTCCAGGCCAGGCTCAGGCCGCACGCACGCGCGCACGGTTCGACTCGGCACGCTGCAGGTACTCGCGCAGCCCCTGCTGCTCGGCCTGGCTGGTGAACAGACCCAGCTTGGTGCGGCGCCAGAGGATATCGTCGGCGCTGATCGCCCATTCCTCGCTGCACAGGTAATCCACCTCACGGCTGAACAGGCCGCCGCCGATGGCCTGACCGAGGTCCTCCGGACCCTGCACGCCTTCGAGCAGGCGCCAGGCTCGGCTGCCGTAGGTTTGCACCCAGCGCCTGGCAATATCCTCCGGCAACCAGCTGCAGCGGGCCAGCAGGCCGTCGACCAGGGCCTGGACGGTGGTCATGCGCTCACCGCCGGGCAAGGGCGCGCTGGCGGTCCAGCTGTCGCGCATGTGGGTGAAGAACGGCCGTAGTTCCGCCATGGCCGACTCGGCCAGCTTGCGGTAGGTGGTCAGCTTGCCGCCGAACACCGACAGCAGCGGCGCCTGGCCCTCGGCGCTGGACAACGCCAGGGTATAGTCGCGGGTGACCGCCGAGGGGTTGTCCGATTCGTCGTTGCACAGCGGCCGTACCCCGGAATAGGTGTGCAGGATGTCGGCCCGCCCGAGCTGGTGGTTGAAGTGCTCGTTGACCACCTTCAGCAGGTAGTCGGTCTCCGCCTCGGTGATCGCCACCTTGGCCGGATCGCCGCTGTATTCGCGGTCGGTGGTGCCGATCAGGGTGAAGCGCTCCAGGTAGGGGATGGCGAAGACGATGCGCTGGTCTTCGTTCTGCAGGATATAGGCATGCTCGCCCTCGTACAGGCGCGGCACGATCAGGTGGCTGCCCTGGATCAGACGGATGCCGTAGGGCGCGTCGAGCCCCAGGTCGTCCTTGATGAAGCTGGCGACCCAGGGGCCGGCGGCGTTGACCAGGGCACGGGCACGGATGGTCTGCCGGCTGCCATCGGCGAGCGACAGCTCTACCTGCCACAGGCCATCGACCCGCTCGGCGCCCAGGCAACGGGTGCGAGTGCGGATGTGTGCGCCTTTCTCGCGGGCGGCCATGGCATTGAGCACCACCAGGCGGGCGTCGTCGACGGCGCAATCGGCGTATTCGAAACCGCGGGTGATGGCGGGCTTGAGCGGGTTGCCCGGGCCGAAGCGCAAGCTGCGCGAGGCGCCCAGGCGCTTGCGCTTGCCCAGGTGGTCGTAGAGGAACAGGCCGGCGCGGATCATCCAGGCCGGCCGCAGGTGCGGGCGGTGGGGCAACACGAAGCGCATCGGCTTGACGATGTGCGGCGCCTTGGCGAGCAGCACCTCGCGCTCGGCCAGCGCCTCGCGGACCAGGCGGAACTCGTAGTGCTCCAGGTAACGCAGGCCGCCGTGGATCAGCTTGCTGCTGGCCGACGAGGTGTGACTGGCGAGGTCGTCCTTTTCGCAGAGCAATACCTTCAGGCCGCGCCCGGCCGCGTCGGCGGCGATGCCCACGCCATTGATACCGCCGCCGATCACGGCGAGGTCGTAGCAATCGGCGAGGGGGAGCAAGGACGAAGCGGGCTGTGACACGGCAAGGCCTCCGGGAGTGCTGTTCATATCGAATGTGAACATTTATGTTCGTTTTCGAAAATACTAGCGCAATGAAACGCCTGTCGCCAGTCAGTCCTTATAGGAAAAGCTGATCAGATGACAAGAAAATGAACATTATCGAACATAAGGTTGGCGCTTTGCGGTGAGGCAGTTGCCGTTTGGGGGCTGCAAGGCAGCCCCAGCGCCCTTGAGAAGGAGCGCGAGTGGTCTGGACAGCAGCCCTGGGCTGCTCAGACCACTTCCAGGCGGATCTTGTGCTGGTTGAGTAGCTGGGTCAGGGCGGGAGAGGGCGCCTGGTCGGTCACCAGGCAGTCGACCAGGCTGATCGAGCCGAGGCGTACCATGGCGTTGCGGCCGAACTTGCTGGAGTCGGCGGCGAGGATCACCTGGCGGGCATTGGCGATGATCGCCTGGGATACCCGGACTTCCTGGTAGTCGAAGTCCAGCAGGCTGCCATCCTCGTCGATGCCGCTGATGCCGACCAGGGCGAAGTCGACCTTGAACTGATTGATGAAGTCGACGCTGGCCTGGCCGACCACACCGCCGTCGCGGCGTACGGTGCCGCCGGCCACCAGCACCTCGAAATCATCCTTGGCGCCGAGGATCGCGGCCACGTGCAAGTTGTTGGTGATGACCTTCAAGTGGTTGTGGTTGAGCAGGGCACGGGCGATGGATTCGGTGGTGGTGCCAATGTTGATGAACAAGGAGGCATGGTCGGGAATCTGCCGGGCCACGGTTTCGGCGATGCGCTGTTTCTCGTCGCGCATCTGGTCGGCGCGCATGGCGTAGGCGGTGTTCTCGATGCTCGAATCGTAGGCTGCGCCGCCATGGTAGCGGCGCAGCAGGTTGCCTTCGGCGAGCTGGTTGATGTCGCGGCGGATGGTTTGCGGGGTGACGACGAACAGCTGGGCCATTTCTTCGATACTGACGTAACCGCGCTCGCGCACCAGTTCGAGGATTTGTTGTTGGCGGGGAGGCAGATTCATGGGCGGTCCTTTTGGGCTGCCGGACAAATTCTGCAATGAAACCAAAAGGCAGCGGCAAGCGGCAAGCTACAAGCGACAAGAAAAGCCGAACACGCCAGCCGGTGTCCCTATGCTTGGCTTGCAGCTTGCAGCTTGCAGCTTGCAGCTTGCAGCTTGCAGCTTGCAGCTTGCAGCTTGCAGCTTGCAGCTTGCAGCCTACGCCTCCCAATCGCGGGTACGATCCACCGCTTTCTTCCAGCCGGCGTAGAGCTTCTCCTTCTGCGCCTCGTCCAGCTGCGGGCTGAACTCGCGCTCAATGATCGCCTTGTCGCGCAACTCGTCCAGGCCGCTCCAGAAGCCGCAGGCCAGGCCGGCCAGGTAGGCGGCGCCGAGCGCCGTGGTCTCGCGCATCCTTGGCCGTTCGACGCAGGTGCCGAGGATGTCGGCCTGGAACTGCATGAGGAAGTTGTTGGCCACCGCGCCGCCGTCCACGCGCAGTTCGCTCAGGCGCTGGCCGCAGTCCTGCTGCATGGCGTCGAGCACGTCACGGGTCTGGTAGGCGATCGACTCCAGGGCCGCACGGATGATGTGATCGACCTTCACCCCACGGGTCAGGCCGAACAGTGCGCCACGGGCGTAGGGGTCCCAGTACGGTGCGCCAAGGCCGGTGAAGGCCGGCACCAGGTAGACGCCGTTGCTGTCCTTGACCTTGCTGGCGAAATATTCGGTGTCGAAGGCATCGTTGACGATCTTCAGTTCGTCGCGCAGCCATTGCACGGTGGAGCCGCCGTTGAATACCGCGCCTTCCAGGGCATAGGCCACCTCGCCGCGAGGGCCGCAGGCGATGGTGGTGAGCAGGCCATGGGAAGATTTCACCGCTTTGTCGCCGGTGTTCATCAGCAGGAAACAGCCGGTGCCATAGGTGTTCTTGGCCTGGCCGGGCTCCACGCACATCTGGCCGAACAGTGCCGATTGCTGGTCGCCAGCGATGCCGGCGATGGCGATGCCGCTCTTGGTATGGCCGTACACCTGCGAAGACGGACGTACCTCTGGCAGCATCTGCCGTGGAATGCCAAGGATCTCGAGGAGCTTCTCGTCCCACTGCAGGGTGTGGATGTTGAACATCAGGGTGCGCGAGGCATTGGTGTAGTCGGTGACATGCACCTTGCCGCCGGAGAATTTCCAGATCAGCCAGCTGTCGACGGTGCCGAACAGCAGCTCGCCCCGTTCGGCGCGGGCCCTGGCGCCGTCGACGTTGTCGAGGATCCACTTGAGCTTGGTGCCGGAGAAATACGGGTCGGTGACCAGGCCCGTGGTTTCGCGGATGTACGCCTCATGGCCGTCGCGCTTGAGCTGCTCGCAGATCTCGGTGCTGCGCCGGCATTGCCAGACGATGGCGTTGTACACCGGGCGGCCGGTTTCCTTGTCCCAGACCACGGTGGTCTCGCGCTGGTTGGTGATGCCCAGCGCGGCCACCTGGGCATGGCTGATGCCGGCCTGGGCCAGGGCTTCGACCATGGTCGCGCTCTGCGTGGCGAAGATTTCCATCGGGTCGTGCTCGACCCAGCCGGCCTGCGGATAATGCTGCACGAACTCGCGCTGGGAGGTACCGACCACGTTGGCGTCACGGTCGAAGATGATGGCCCGCGAACTGGTGGTGCCCTGGTCCAGGGCGATGATGTAGTTCTTGTCCTGGGTATCTGTCATGTCGGTGGCCTTGCACAAAATAGGAGTAGGTCAGGGCAGGCCGGGCCCGGGGCCCGGCGGCGTCAGGAAACCTGGGTGTCGCCCTGAGGATTATCGTCTGTTTGCCGGTTCGCGGCTTGTGCCATCGGCAGGTGGCGGGCGATCAGGCCGCGATACAAGGCGGCGCCCAGGCAGGCGCCGAGGATCGGAGCGAACAGCGGCACCAGGAAGTAGGGCACGTCGCGTCCGCCGGTGAAGGCGATCTCGCCCCAGCCGGCCAGGAAGGTCATCAGCTTGGGCCCGAAATCCCGCGCCGGGTTCATCGCAAAGCCGGTGAGCGGGCCCATGGCACTGCCGATCACGGCGATCAGCAGGCCGATGAGCAAGGGCGCCATGGCGCCGCGGGGCAGGCCGTTGTCGTCGTCGGTCAGGGCCATGATCACCGCCATGAGGATAGCGGTGATGACCAATTCGACCAGGAAGGCCTGGGCGATGGACAGCGCCGGATGCGGGTAGGTGGAGAACACCGAGGCGAGCTCCAGGCTGGCCTGGCTGCCACGGGCCATGGCGTGGGCTTGTTCGAAATCGAAGAACAGGTTGCTGTACAGGGTGTAGACCAGCGCGGCGGCGCAGAAGGCACCGCAGACCTGGGCGAGGACATAGAACGGCAGCTTGCGCTTGTCGAAGCCGGCGAACAGGCACAGGGCGATGCTCACGGCCGGGTTCAGGTGCGCGCCGGACACGCCGGCGGTGAGGTAGATCGCCATGCTCACGCCGATCCCCCAGATGATGCTGATTTCCCACAGGCCGAAGCTGGCGCCGGCGACCTTGAGCGCGGCGACGCAGCCTGTGCCGAAGAAGATGAGCAGAGCGGTGCCGAGGAACTCGGCCGTGCACTGGCCGGAAAGCGTCGGTTGTCTTGCAGCAGTCGTCATGTATGACCTCGGTTCTTGTTGTTGTGAGGCGCTGGGCGCTCGACAGCAAAGCCCGGTGTCTATCCCCATTGACCCCGGGCGGACGTAAGAAAATGCACCTTAAAAGTGCATCGAATATTCGCAAACGAAAAAATATAGACAAGAAACGCTGATGTCAAAGGTCGAAAGTGAACGGTCGGCCACAATCTGACTGGTTGCATTCACTGCGAACTCGGAGGTCGTGAGGCATGTCAGCCATGTGCTGGCTGGCCTGTAGGATTTGCCCTAAAGTAGCCGCCGACCTGTCATCGACTGGAGCCGTACATGACCCCCGCCCTCGACCTGCTGAAGAAGGCACGTGCCGAACACCGCGTGCACAGCTACGAACATGATCCCAAGTCTGCGTCCTATGGCCTGGAGGCGGCGGAAAAGCTCGGGCTCGATCCCCAGAGGGTGTTCAAGACGCTGCTGGCCTGCAGCGAGAAGGGTGAGTTGCTGGTGGCGGTGGTGCCGGTGGGCGGCACCCTCGACCTGAAGGCGCTGGCCCAGGCGGCGGGTGTGAAGAAATGCGAGATGGCCGATCCAGCTGCGGCGCAGCGCGCCACGGGGTACCTGGTGGGCGGGATCAGCCCGCTGGGGCAGAAGAAGCGCTTGCGCACCTTCATCGACGAATCGGCGCAACAGTTCGAAACCATCCATGTGAGCGCTGGACGACGCGGGTTGGAGGTGGAGCTGGCGGCGGCGGTGCTGGCTACGCATACCCAGGCGACGTTCGCCGGGATTGGGCGGGGCTGAGTTTTTGCCGTTGCGAAGCTTGAGCTGGCCCTTTCGCGAGCAAGCCCAAGCTCCGCTGAAACTCAGGTCGCCGAACTGTAGCGTCGTACCCCGTTCTCCGGGCGTGGCAACTGCGCCGCGACGCTGCCTGGTGCCGGGAACAGCACCAGGTGGTCGGCAGACACGGCAATGCCGACATCCTCGCCGACCTGATGATCGACATGGCTCGGGAAGATCGCCTCCAGCTGGCTGCCGGTGGGCAACAGCAGGCGATACAGGGTAGAGGCGCCGAGGAAGCTCTTGCCGATGATGTTCGCCCGCAGGTCGCTGTCCGGTGCGTAGACGATGTCGTCCGGGCGCAACAGCACATCCACCGAACTGCCTGGCGCCATGATGTAGGCACGGTTGCCGCGCAGCTCGCCCAGCTCGGTATTGACCGCCTCGTGGCTGCTCATCTGCCCGCGGATGAAATAGCCCTGGCCGATGAAGCTGGCCACGAAGGGCGTCTGCGGTTCGTGGTAGAGGTTGTAGGGCGTGTCCCACTGCTCCAGGCGTCCTTCCCTGAAGACGCCCACATGGTCGCTGACGGCGAAGGCTTCTTCCTGGTCATGGGTCACCAGGATGGCACTGGTCCCGCGGCTCTTGAGAATGTCGCGGACCTCATGGCTCAGGCGCCGGCGCAGTTCCACGTCGAGGTTGGAGAAGGGTTCGTCGAGCAGCAGCAGTTGTGGTTCCGGAGCCAGGGCCCGGGCCAGGGCCACGCGCTGTTGCTGGCCGCCGGACAACTCATGAGGATAGCGTCCCCCCAGCTTGCCGAGCTTGACCAGCTCGAGCATCTCCTCGACCACCTCGCCCTGGCGTGGATGCTTGCCCAACCCGAAGGCGATGTTCTGCGCCACGGTCAGGTGCGGGAACAGGGCGTAGTCCTGGAATACCATGCCGATCCGGCGTTTTTCCGGCGCGAGGGTGAAGCCGGCGCGGGAAATGACCTCGCCGGCCAGCTGGATCTCGCCTTCGTGCACCGGCTCGAAGCCGGCGATGGCGCGCAGGGTGGTGGTCTTGCCGCAGCCCGAGGAGCCCAGCAGGCAACCGATGTCGCCTGCGTTCAGGTGCAGGTTGAGGTTCTGGACGATGCGCTGGTCGCCGTAGCCGCAGGCGAGGTTGCGCAGGTTGAGCAATAGGGGTTGACTCATGCGTGGTGGTAAGCCGGTTCTACAAGGAATTCCAGAAGGGCCTTCTGCGCATGCAGGCGGTTCTCGGCCTGGTCCCAGGCGACCGAGCGTGGGTCGTCGAGCAGGTCCAGGCTGATTTCCTCGCCACGGTGGGCGGGCAGGCAGTGCATGAACAGGGCGTCGGGTGCCGCCAGGTCGAGCAGTTCGCGGTTGACCTGGTAAGGCGCGAAATGCGCCAGGCGCCGTGCAGTTTCCTCCTCCTGGCCCATGGAAGTCCAGACATCCGTGCTCACCAGGTGAGCGCCGCGCACCGCTTCCTTCGGGTCGCGCATGACTTGCACGCGATCGCCGGCCTGGGCGAGGAAGCGCGGATCGGGCTCATAGCCCTCCGGGCAGGCCACGCGCAGTTGGAAGTCGAACTGGATCGCCGCTTCGACATAGGTGTTGCACATGTTGTTGCCATCGCCGATCCAGGCCACGGTCTTGCCCTGGATCGAGCCACGGTGTTCGAGGAAGGTCTGCATGTCGGCCAGCAGCTGGCAAGGGTGCAGGTCGTCGGACAGGCCATTGATCACCGGGACGCGCGAGTGAGCGGCGAACTCGGTCAGGGTACCGTGGGCGAAGGTACGGATCATCACCGCATCGAGCATGCGCGACATGACGATGGCGCTGTCGCCGATCGGCTCGCCGCGGCCCAGCTGGGTATCGCGGGGCGACAGGAAGATGGCCTGGCCGCCGAGCTGGATCATGCCGGCTTCGAACGACAGGCGGGTGCGCGTGGAGGACTTCTCGAAGATCATCCCCAGCACGCGGTTCTTCAGCGGCTCGAACAACACGCCGCGGTTACGCAGGTCCTTCAGCTCGATGCCTCGACGGATCACGCCGAGCAATTCGTCAGCAGTGAAATCCATCAGGGAGAGAAAGTGCCTAGCGCTCATGATTGACTACCTTATCTGCAACGGTTTGCAGGTCGACCGTATGGGTTTTCTTGACAACGGGAGTGACCTGCGGCGTAAGCCGCACGGGGCGGACGGAATAGGGAAAGGCGCAATACTATAATTAAATGTCGCCTCAAACCAAGGGGGGGAGCGGTCGCTCTGTTGCAAAGGATGTCGTAACCCGTTGTGCAGCGACTGTTTTTTATTTTCTACAGGTTTTGTACACGGCTTGCAGGCCGCTTGGCAAACCTTGCGTCGCCAATCGTGCCGCCTGATGTCGCGGGATTCATGCGGCGAACCTCGCTGGTCGGCGCTGCGGCGCGAGCGCATAGTCGCAGTTCCACAACGTCACGGCGGAGGCGGCCATGAGCACGACCTTGCATCACCGAGCCTGTCACCTGTGCGAGGCCATTTGTGGCCTGAACATCGAACTGGCCCACGAAGCCGATGGGCGGGTACGCATCGCCTCGATCAAGGGCGGCCCGCACGACCCGTTCAGCCGTGGCCATATCTGCCCCAAGGCCGTGGCCCTGCAGGACATCCAGGACGACCCCGACCGCTTGCGCCAACCCCACCGGCGGGTCGGCGGGGGCTGGCAGCCGATCGCCTGGGACGAGGCCTTCGCCCTGGCCGCCGACAGGCTGTGGAGTATCCAGCAGGCCCATGGGCGCAATGCCGTTGCGGTGTACCAGGGCAATCCCAGCGTGCACAACTACGGGCTGATGACCCACAGCAACTACTTTCTCGGCCTACTCAAGACCCGCAACCGTTTTTCCGCCACCTCGGTGGACCAATTGCCCCACCATCTGGCCAGCTACCTGATGTACGGCCATGGCCTGCTGTTGCCGGTGCCGGATATCGACCACACCGATTTCATGCTGATCCTCGGCGGCAACCCGCTGGCTTCCAATGGCAGCATCATGACCGTGCCGGATGTGGAGAAGCGCCTGAAGGCCCTGCGTGCGCGGGGTGGTCGGCTGGTGGTGGTGGATCCTCGGCGCAGCGAGACAGCGGCGATGGCCGACCGTCACCTGTTCATTCGCCCCGGTGGCGACGCTGCGCTGCTGGCGGCGATGCTCAACACCCTGTTCGCCGAGGGCCTGGCCCAGGGCTCGCACCTGCCAGTGAACGGGCTCGAGCAGGTACGCGAGGCGATTATGCCGTTCAGCGCCGAGGCGATGAGCGGGCTGTGCGGTATCGCGGCGGCCGATATCCGCCAACTGGCAGAGGATTTCGCGGCGGCCGAGCGGGCGGTGTGCTATGGGCGCATGGGCGTTTCCACCCAGGCCTTCGGGACCCTCTGCCAGTGGCTGGTGCAATTGATCAACCTGGTCAGCGGCAATCTCGACCGCGAGGGTGGGGCGCTGTGCACCGAGCCTGCGGTCGACCTGGTGGGCAGTACCTCGGGCGGGCATTTCAACCAGTGGCAGAGCCGGGTCTCGGGCCTGCCGGAATATGGTGGCGAGCTGCCGGTGGCTGCCTTGGCCGAGGAAATCCTGGCGCCCGGCGAGGGGCAGGTGCGGGCGCTGGTGACCGTGGCCGGCAATCCGGTGTTATCCACGCCCAATGGCCGGCAGTTGGACGAGGCCTTGGCGGGGCTCGACTTCATGCTCAGCATCGACCTGTACATCAACGAGACGACCCGTCACGCCGACCTGATCCTGCCTTCTACCTCGGCGCTGGAAAACGACCACTACGACACCACCTTCAACCTGCTGGCGGTGCGCAATGTCACGCGCTTCAACCGGGCGATCCTGCCCAGGCCGGAGGGCGCGTTGCACGACTGGGAGATCTTCGTCGGCCTGGCCAGGGCCTACGCCGAGCGTGCCGGGCTGGCACTCAAGCCGACCCTGGCACCGGCGCAGATGATCGACCTGGCCCTGCGCCAGGGCCGCCATGGCGACGATTCACCCTGGCGGTTGTCGCTGCAGACCCTGGATCTCCATCCCCACGGCCTGGACCTGGGGCCGTTGCGGCCGAACCTGGCCGGGCGCCTGCGCACCGCCAGCCAGGCCATCGAGGCGGCGCCTGCGGCCTTGCTGGACGACCTGCAACGCCTGGCTCGGCAGAGGCCGCCTGCACCGGACCAACTGCTGCTGATCGGTCGCCGGCATGTGCGCAGCAACAATTCCTGGATGCATAATTTCCATCGGCTGGTGAAAGGCAAGCCACGCCATCAGTTGCTGATGCATCCGCAGGACCTGCAGGCGCGCGGGCTGGCGGATGGCCAATGGGTGCGGATCCGCTCGCGTACAGGTGAGCTGGAAGTGCAGGTCCAGGCCAGCGAGGAGATGATGCCGGGCGTGGTCAGCCTGCCTCATGGCTACGGGCACGGGCGCCAGGGCGCGCAATTGCGCATCGCCAGCAGCCAGCCCGGGGTCAGCGCCAATGACCTCACCGACGAGCACCTGCTCGATGCTGTATCGGGCAATGCCGTGCTCAATGGCGTCCCTGTGCATGTGGAGGCCGCCTGAAGGCCGGCAGGGCCGAGCATGCTGCTCGGCTTTCCGTTACAATGCGTCACCGTGCCGACGACCGCGTCGGAAAGTTCAGCCGAGGTGCTCCATGGATATCATCGAAACAATCAAAGAGCAGATTGCCAACAACACCATTCTGCTTTACATGAAAGGCTCGCCGAATGCCCCACAGTGTGGCTTCTCGGCGCGTGCCGCGCAGGCCGTGATGGGTTGTGGCGAGAAGTTCGCCTACGTCGACATCCTGCAGAACCCGGAAATCCGCGCCAACCTGCCCAAGTACGCCAACTGGCCGACCTTCCCGCAACTGTGGGTCGGCGGTGAGCTGGTCGGCGGCAGCGACATCATGCTCGAGATGTTCGAGAAGGGTGAGCTGCAGACCCTGATCAAGGAAGCTGCCGCCAAGGCCAAGGCTTCCGAGGCCTGAATCGGCCATCGTCTGGGAGGCCGCTGACGTATTCACGGCCGGTCTTTCAGCCGCCATTCTGGGGCCGCTTCGCGGCCCATCGCCGGTTTGCCGGCGATAGGCTGCAAGCAGCCTCAATGCCGCTTGCCTGGCTGGCATATGAAACAAGGCCGCTCCACAGGCATGGCGCTATTCTTCATAAGCGCTGTGCGTGTGGAAGCGGCCTTGTGTCGTGAAAGGACTGCGAGGCAGCCCTGACCATTGCTTGCCTTATTCTTCGCCCATCTGCGACTGCAGGTAGTTCTCGATACCGATCTTGTCGATCAGGCCCAGCTGGGTTTCCAGCCAGTCGATATGTTCTTCCTCGGATTCGAGGATGTCTTCCAGCAGCTCGCGCGAACCGAAGTCGCCGGCAGTCTCGCAGTGGGCGATGGCGGCCTTGAGGTCGACCAGGCCTTTCTGCTCGATCTTCAGGTCGCATTCGAGCATTTCCTTGGTGTGCTCGCCGATCAGCAGCTTGCCCAAGTCCTGCACGTTGGGGATGCCTTCGAGGAAGAGGATACGCTTGATCAGTTTGTCAGCGTGCTTCATCTCGTCGATGGATTCCTTGTACTCGTGCTTGCCGAGCTTGTTCAGGCCCCAATCTTCGTACATGCGCGCGTGCAGGAAGTACTGGTTGATCGCGACCAGCTCGTTTCCGAGGATCTTGTTGAGATGCTGGATGACGCTTACGTCGCCTTTCATGTCGGGTTCCTGCCCTGTAGAAGTGTGCCAATACAAGGAAGTTTGAGCCCGATAACTTCTTCTGTCAAACCTAAGTTATTGAATAATAAGTGAAATTTAATAGGAATAAGAATGTTTGTGAACCGCGTTATGGTGCTAACTTATTGAATTTCAGACATAAAAAAACCGGACACAAGGTCCGGTTCTTCGAATTCGTTGTCTAGGCCACGTTGAATTCAACGGGGTAGGGCAGGGCGGCTTGCTGGCTGACCTGCAGGTCGGTCAGGGTTTCGCGGACCACCTGCTTGGCCAGGCAGGCGCATTTGCCGCATTGGCTGCCGACATTGGTGGCGGCTCGGACTTCCTTGTAGCTGCAGCATCCTTCATAGATCGCATCGCGGATCTGTCCGTCGGTGACGCCGACACAAAGACACACATACATAAGGTCAGACCATAGCTGGTTGATTTGATGGCTTGGAGATTAATGGTAATGAGAATGCTTGTCAAAGCGCATTCTCGCCCGGTGCGCATTCGCGCGACCGGCGGTTGGCATTCGGCCTGTCACGCGAAGCCGTGTATGATGGGCGGCCTTTGTCGGATGCCGGGCGGGTCTACCCGTCCGGGCCACGGTTTTTCACCATCATCAGGAGATAACGAATGAGCGTGCTCGTTGGTAAACAAGCCCCGGATTTCACCGTTCCAGCCGTGCTGGGCAACGGCGAGATCGTCGACAGCTTCAACCTGGCTTCGGCCATCAAGGGCAAGTACGGCCTGGTGTTCTTCTACCCGCTGGACTTCACCTTCGTCTGCCCGTCCGAGCTGATCGCCCTGGACAACCGCATTCCTGACTTCCAGGCGCGCGGTGTGGAAGTGATCGGCGTGTCGATCGACTCGCACTTCACTCACAACGCCTGGCGTAACACCCCGGTCGACAAGGGCGGTATCGGCCAGGTCAAGTACACCCTGGCGGCCGATATCTCTCATGAGATCTGCAAGGCCTATGACGTCGAGTCCGAGGGCGGCGTTGCCTTCCGTGGCGCCTTCCTGATCGACAAGAACGGTGTCGTTCGCTCGCAGATCATCAACGACCTGCCGCTGGGCCGTAACATGGACGAACTGCTGCGCCTGGTCGACGCCCTGCAATTCCACGAAGAGCACGGCGAAGTCTGCCCGGCCAACTGGAAGAAAGGCGACAAGGGCATGACCGCTTCGCCGGAAGGCGTCGCTGCCTACCTGAGCGAGAACGCCGGCAAGCTGTAATCGCCCGCGAAAAAAACCGGCCTTCGTGGCCAATGTCAGTCAGTTAAGCGGCGCTTTGTCATTTTTGGGGCTACCTTGCAGCCCATCGCCGGCAAGCCGGCTCCCACAGGGACCGCGGCGACCACACATGATGCGGTTTGCACGGACAGTGTGGGAGCCGGCTTGCCGGCGATGGGGCGCGAAGCGGCCCCAAATGACAACTGAAAGTCTTAACTGACTGGCATTGGCCTTCGTGGCCGGTTTTTTTTCGCTTGGGGTTTCGAGAAAAAGCTGTTCGTGCCCGACTCTCGCTTGCCGCTCAGTCGTTGAAGTCCCGCCAGCCGCCCATTTCCTTCCAGCGATTGACGATGCCGCAGAACAGCTCGGCAGTCTTCTCCGTGTCGTAGCGTGCCGAGTGGGCCTCGCGGCCGTCGAAGTCGATGTCGGCGCTCTGGCAGGCTCGCGCCAGGACGGTCTGGCCGTAGGCAAGGCCCGCCAGGGTGGCGGTGTCGAAGCTCGAGAAGGGGTGGAACGGGTTGCGCTTGAGGTCGTTGCGCGTCACCGCGGCATTGAGGAAGCCCAGGTCGAAGCTGCTGTTGTGGCCGACCAGGATCGCCCGCTTGCAGCCATTGGCCTTCAATGCCTTGCGCACCCCGCGGAAGATGTCGGTGAGCGCGGTTTCCTCGCTCACCGCCATGCGCAGCGGGTGATCCAGCTTGATACCGGTGAACTCCAGGGCCGCCGGCTCGATGTTGGCGCCTTCGAACGGCTCGACGCGGTAGAAGTAGGTGTGCTCCGGGAACAGGAAACCCTTCTCGTCCATGCCGATGGTGACCGCGGCGATCTCCAGCAACGCATCGGTGGCGCAGTTGAAGCCACCGGTCTCGACGTCGACCACCACCGGCAGGTAGCCGCGAAAACGCTCGGCCATCGGATGGCGCGAACCACCGCCTTGACCTTCCTGGTCATCATCAAAGAGAACTTCGCTCACGCCTTGCCCTCCAGCAGGCGCCAGCGCAGTTTTTCACCGGCGCGCAGCGGGACCACGGTGTTGTCGCCGAACGGCAGGCTGTCCGGGGCGGCCCACTCTTCGCGGACCAGGGTAATGGTGTCGGTGTTGGCCGGCAGGCCATAGAAGGCCGGGCCGTGCAGGCTGGCGAAGCCTTCCAGCTTGTCCAGTGCGTTGCGTTGCTCGAATGCCTCGGCATACAGCTCGATGGCCGCATAGGCGGTGTAGCAGCCGGCGCAGCCACAGGCGGCTTCCTTGGCATGGCGGGCATGCGGCGCCGAGTCGGTGCCGAGGAAGAACTTGGGGTTGCCGCTGGTGGCCGCGTCCAGCAGCGCCACCTGGTGGGTGTTGCGCTTGAGGATCGGCAGGCAATAGAAGTGCGGGCGGATACCGCCCACCAGCATGTGGTTACGGTTGTACAGCAGGTGCTGGGGGGTGATGGTCGCGCCGACGTTGGCGGGCGCCTCGGTGACGAATTGCGCGGCATCGGCAGTGGTGATGTGCTCGAACACCACCTTCAGCGTGGGGAAGCGCTCGACCACACGCCGCATATGCTCGTCGATGAAGCGCTTCTCGCGATCGAACACGTCGATTTCCGCGCGCGTCACCTCACCGTGCACCAGCAGCGGCATACCGGCCTCGGCCAGGGCCTCGAGGGCTGGGAAGATATTGTCGATGCTGGTCACGCCCGAATCGGAGTTGGTCGTGGCGCCGGCCGGGTACAGCTTGGCGGCGTACACGAAACCGCTGGCCTTGGCCGCGCGGATATCCTCGGGGCTGGTGCGGTCGGTGAGGTACAGCACCATCAGCGGCTCGAAGCGGCTGCCGGCAGGCCGCGCGGCGAGGATACGCTCACGGTAGGCACCGGCTTCGGCGGCATCGCGCACCGGCGGAACGAGATTGGGCATGACGATGGCGCGGGCGAAGGTGCGCGCCACATCGCCGACGGTATGGGGGAGGACGGCACCATCGCGCAGATGGATGTGCCAGTCGTCGGGGCGCAGGAGGGTCAGGCGATCGGACATTGGGGATTCCAGGCGGTTCGAACTCAAGGACGAATGCTACCGGAAAACCCCGGGGCGAGCACGGCTATCAAGTTTTCCGGGCGGCGTCCGATAGCCTGCTGGTAAGCCGCCAGAATCTGTGGAGCCGCCTGTGCACCAGCGTTACCTAGCCCTGTTCACCCTGCTTGCCAGCCTGCCGGCTGGGGCACTGACCTTCCAGACGCGCGTGGAGAACATCGCCTGGACAGTCGAGGGCGATCAGTTCGAATGCCGGCTGGTCCAGCCGATCGACGGTTTCGGCAGTGGCGAGTTCGTGCGGCGAGCCGGTGAACAGGCGGTTTTCCAACTGCGCTCGCACAGCAACGTCCTGGGCGCAGGCTCGGCGACCTTGCTGGCCGCCGCGGCGCCCTGGCAGCCCGGGCGGGGCGACATCAACCTCGGCGCGGTACGACTGGGGCGCAGCGGGGTGCTCTTGAGCTCCTCCCAGGGCCAGGCCAGCCGTTTGATCAATGGCCTGCTCGATGGGCGCAGCACGGTGGTGCGCAACTACACCGGCGAAGGTGGCAGGCCCATGGAAGTGCGCGTGCTGCCGGTGAGTTTCGCCAAGGCCTACAGCGACTACCAGCTGTGCGTGGGCAAGCTGTTGCCGATGAACTTCGACCAGATCCGCCAGACCCAGGTAGGCTTCCCCAGCGCGGGCATCGACCTGGACAGCGCGGCCCGCGCCCGCTTGGACGTGATCCTCGACTACCTCAAGGCCGACCCGTCGGTGAACCACATCGAGCTCGACGGTCACTCCGACAACAGCGGCAATCGCCTGACCAACCGTGACACCTCGCGGCGCAGGGCCCTGGCGGTCGCCGACTACCTCAAGGCCCACGGCGTGCCCGAAGAGCAGATCAGCGTGCGCTTCCATGGCGAGCGCTACCCGCTGGTGAAGAACAACAGCGCCGCCAACCGTGCGCGCAACCGCCGGGTCAACATCACCCTCGATCGTGTCACGCCGGTCGAGCAGCCCCAGCAAAAGCCTGCTGCGCAGCCACCTGCGGCGCCGGCAGCCAACGCACCGGCCCCTGCTACCGCCGTACCACCGGCCGGCAAGGCGTCCTGAGTGCGACCGGTGGTCGCGCTCTCGACAGTTCTTGTCGCTTTGTCGTCACAAGCTGTCGCCCCACTGTAAATTTTTCGGCAGGGCCGGTAGAATCGACGGCTTTCCGTACAACCCCGTGGAGTGATGGCATGGCGGACGTAAAAAAGGTCGTACTGGCGTATTCCGGCGGCCTTGATACTTCGGTGATTCTCAAGTGGCTGCAGGATACCTACAACTGCGAAGTGGTGACCTTCACCGCTGACCTGGGGCAGGGCGAGGAGGTCGAGCCGGCCCGCGCCAAGGCACAGGCCCTGGGCGTGAAAGAAATCTACATCGACGACCTGCGCGAAGAGTTCGTGCGCGATTTCGTCTTCCCGATGTTCCGCGCCAACACCGTCTATGAAGGCGAGTACCTGCTGGGTACTTCCATCGCCCGTCCGCTGATCGCCAAGCGCCTGATCGAGATCGCCAACGAAACTGGCGCCGACGCCATTTCCCATGGCGCCACCGGCAAGGGCAACGACCAGGTGCGCTTCGAGCTGGGCGCCTATGCGCTCAAGCCAGGCGTCAAGGTCATCGCGCCATGGCGCGAATGGGACCTGCTGTCCCGCGAGAAGCTGATGGACTACGCCGAGAAGCACGGCATCCCGATCGAGCGCCACGGCAAGAAGAAGTCGCCGTACTCGATGGACGCCAACCTGCTGCACATCTCCTACGAGGGCGGTGTCCTGGAAGATACCTGGACCGAGCACGAGGAAGACATGTGGCGCTGGAGCGTCTCCCCGGAGAACGCCCCCGACAAGCCGACCTACATCGAGCTCACCTACCGCAACGGTGACATCGTCGCCATCGACGGCGTCGAGATGACCCCGGCCACCGTGCTGGCCACCCTCAACCGCATCGGCGGCGAGAACGGCATCGGTCGCCTGGACATCGTCGAGAACCGCTATGTCGGCATGAAGTCCCGCGGCTGCTACGAAACCCCCGGCGGCACCATCATGCTCAAGGCCCACCGTGCCATCGAGTCGATCACCCTGGACCGCGAAGTCGCTCACCTGAAGGATGAGCTGATGCCCAAGTACGCCAGCCTGATCTACACCGGCTACTGGTGGAGCCCGGAGCGCCTGATGCTGCAGCAGATGATCGACGCCTCCCAGGTCAACGTGAATGGCGTGGTGCGCCTGAAGCTGTACAAGGGTAACGTCGTCGTCGTCGGCCGCAAGTCGGACGACTCGCTGTTCGATGCCAACATCGCGACCTTCGAGGAAGACGGTGGCGCCTACAACCAGGCCGATGCCGCTGGCTTCATCAAGCTCAATGCACTACGCATGCGCATTGCCGCCAACAAGGGCCGTTCGCTGCTCTGATCGGCATGTAGGGCAGACAGACCCCCGGCCTTGTGCCGTAATGCTGCTCACTTAAGTCGGATATGACATCGATTGGGGCCGCCTTGCGGCCCTTCGCGGGCGAGCCCGCTCCCACAAGCTACGCTGCAAACCTCAAGGAATGCACGATCCTGTAGGAGCGGGCTCGCCCGCGAAGGGCCGCAAGGCGGCCCCAATGGCTTAAGTGAACAGCATTACGGCCTTGTGCCGGTTTTTTTCAAGCCCCGGGATCAGCGGGGCGTCCACTTCTCTTCGCCATGCTCCAGGGCGTTCACCGACAGGTGAATGCAGGTCCGGGTATCCAGGTTGTGGAGCACCCAGGTGCGTGCGCGCGCATGAGGCTGGGTCAGGGTCCGCAGGATATGCTGCTCGATCATCTTGCGCGTATCGGGGCCGGATAGCGCAATGGTCATGGCTTTCCGTGCATCGGCCTGATCCGTACTCACCTTCGACGACGAGGCGTCAGCCTGGGCTGCCGGTTCCGGCCGTGCCGGCTGGTACAGCGACCGATAATTGAAGTTCAGGGTGAGAAAAAACAATACCGTCAGGAAAAACGGAAAACCGACCAAGAACCAGGTGTAGATCGTCTGGCTGTTTTCGCTGAGAAACGGCAACGATGCCAAGGCGGACGCCTCGATGATGCCGGCGAAGATGGCGATGATCGTCAGGGGACTGATGGATTCTGTATGCCGCATGGCGCTTGCCTGATTAGCGATTTTTCCTATCTCTATCCCGTTCCCGTTGTGGACGGAAAGATGGATTATTTCCCGCTGAAGCAATACTTCCTTAATTCTGCCCGATTGCAGTTATTAATTACCGATACGACTGGAATATTCCTTCAGTTAGGAAGAACGATACGAACTTGGCCCGGGTAGAAGTCAGTGCTAGCGTTTGGGCATCTTTGAACGGGCGGCCGATGGGACTGCCCTAAAAGCAAGGCTGTAGGATATTTCTCTAACTTATGTAGGCTTCTTCTTTGTCTGGCCGTGTGCCGTAAATCACCGCACCATTCAGTGATTGGCTAAGTTATTGTGGTGCTTCAAATTAGAATAACGAATCAATGGATATCGCATGAATAAAGTGCTTATCGTGGATGATCATCCGGTTATCCGCCTGGCCGTACGCATGCTGATGGAGCGGCATGGTTACGAGGTGGTGGCGGAAGCCGACAATGGTGTGGATGCTTTGCAACTGACCCGGGAGTGCCTGCCCGATATCGTGGTGCTGGATATCGGCATCCCCAGGCTCGATGGGTTGGAGGTCATCGCCCGCATGACCGGTGCCAGCCCGGGGAGCAAGGTCCTGGTGCTCACCTCCCAGGCGCCAGGGCATTTCTCGATGCGTTGCATGCAGGCCGGCGCTGCTGGCTACGTATGCAAGCAACAGGAACTGACCGAGTTGCTCAGTGCGATCAAGGCGGTATTGTCCGGATACAGCTACTTCCCCAACCAGGCCTTGCACAAGAGCCGTACCTGCGTGAATGGCGGCAGCGAGAAGGAAATGGTCGAACGTCTCTCCGGCCGGGAGATGATGGTGCTGCAGCAACTGGCGCGCGGCAGGAGCAACAAGGAAATCGCCGACAGCATGTTCCTCAGCAACAAGACCGTCAGTACCTACAAGACCCGGCTGTTGCTCAAGCTCAATGCCCGGTCGCTGGTCGACCTCATCGAACTTGCCCAGCGCCACGACCTGACCTGAAACGCAAAAGCCTCCGCAAGGGAGGCTTTCTCGGGTGTCCGATGGCTACAGGTCGTAGTCGTAGTCGGCCAGCTGCTTCTGCAGGCGCCGCTCCTCGAGAAGGTTGTCGATGGTGCGGCGTTTGCTCAGGTTGGTCTTCGCGGGTTCCACCGGAGGCTCTACGTCGTCTTCCAAGGTGGTGAGATCATCGTCGATCGACAGGTCGTCTTTATCGGTGCTCATGATTTACTCCAAGCCAAGGGGCCATTGGCCGTCCTTATAGCGAGAAAGCTGAGTCCGGTAAAAAAGATTTTTTCAATCGTATACGCGCGTTTTTCTCTATTGCTTCAATCGTCCGAGGTCTTGTGCTTGTACTCGCACAAATCCTCGATACGGCAGCTCCCACAACGCGGCTTGCGGGCCTGGCAGACATAGCGGCCATGCAGGATGAGCCAATGGTGGGCGTCGAGCAGGTAGTCCTTGGGCACGAACTTGACCAGCTTCTTTTCCACCTCCAGCACCGTCTTGCCGGGGGCGATGCCGGTCCGGTTGCTGACCCGGAAGATATGGGTGTCGACCGCCATGGTCGGTTGCCGGAAGGCAGTGTTGAGCACCACGTTGGCGGTCTTGCGGCCTACCCCGGGCAAGGCTTCGAGCGCTTCGCGGGTCTGGGGTACCGCACTGCCATGCTGCTCGATGAGCAGGCGGCAGGTCTCGATGATGTTCTTCGCCTTGCTGTTGTACAGGCCGATGGTCCTGATGTATTGGCTCAGGCCATCGACCCCCAGGGCATAGATGGCCTCGGGGGTATTGGCGACCGGATACAGGCGGGCGGTGGCCTTGTTGACACCCACGTCCGTCGCCTGGGCGGAAAGGATCACGGCGATCAGCAGTTCGAAGGGGGTGGTATAGGCCAGTTCGGTCTTGGGGTCGGGATTGTCTTCGTGCAGCCTGCGAAAGATCTCCAGGCGTTTGGCGGCATTCATGGGGTCAGAGGCTTCCTTGACGGCGTGAGGGGGCAGGGCCCGGACGCAGACGATTGTACAAGGCCAGCAGCAGGCCGAGCAGTATCAACCCGCCCGGGGCCAGGCTGGCCAGGTGCAGGCCCGGCCCCAGGGTCAGCCATTGGCGGCAGGCGCCGAGCAGCACGTACAGGGCCAGCAGGCCGGCGAGATGGATCGCCAGGTAGCGCCAGCGTGATGCGTCGGGGAGCAGACAGTCCGCTGCCAGGCACTGCACGCTGAGCAGGGCCGGGTAATGACCGAGCGTCAAGGCAAGCGGCAGGGCCCAGGCCCGCAGCCCCAGTTGCAGGCAGCTCGCCAGGGCCGCCAGCAGCAGCAGGCTCGCCAGCAGGCGCGCGGCCCCGGTAAGTGGCGCGCGCAGCGGGGCCATCAGGCCCTGGTGCAGCACCATCAGCACCAGGGTGCTCAGGCCTATCGTGATGGCTTGTGCCAGTGTCGAAGTTGCGCCGAGCAGCGGCACGAGGCTGATGCCCGGCAACCAGAACCTATTCATGGGCGTCTTCCCCCAGCAAGGAGGCACGGTGTTCGTCGAAGTAGCGCAGGGCATCCTGCAGCGCCGCGATCACTGCGCGCGAGGTGACGGTGGCGCCTGCCAACTGGTCGAACTCGCCCTGGTCGCGTTTCAGTGCCCAGCTGCCTGCGCGCGTACGGCCCGAGAACTGCTCCAGCCAATGCGCCTGGGGATCGGCCAGGCGGGCGCCCAGGCCTGGGCTCTCCTGTTGTTCCAGCACCTGTATCCCCAGCAGGCGCCCGTCCGGATCGATGGCGATCATCAGCAGGATCGGCCCGCCATATCCCTGGGTCTGGCTGCGCAGCAGGATAGCGCTGGGTTTGCCGGCTCGTGTCGCGCGGTAGCCGGCCAGCAGCTGGCTGTGGGGCAGGCGCGTAGCGGCCAGGGGCAGGGGCGCTTGCAGGGGCTGGTTGTCGTATCTGTCCTGGGGAAGTGCCGCCAGCCAGCGCCGGGCGTGCAGTTGCTGTTCGGCTTCGGCGATCGGGGCCTGGGTCCACTGGCGCCAGGCCAATGTCACCGCCACGGCCAGGCCGGCGACCAGTGCCAGCAGCACGGCATTGCGCAGCGCCGGCGTCATGGGGTGGCCTGCTGGCGGCGTGCGGCCTGGCGCTCCAGGGCGGGCACGGCAAGGTTCATCAGGAGGATGGCGAATGCCGTACCGTCGGGGTAGTTGCCCCAGGTGCGGATCAGGTAGATGAGCACGCCGGCGCCGAGCCCGAACAACAGCCGAGCCAGGGGGGCCTTGGGGCCCGACACCGGTTCGGTGGCGATGAAGAAGGCGGCCAGCATGGTCGAACCGGAGAACAGGTGCAGCAGCGGCGAGCCGTTGGAGTCGGAGCCCGAACCGTTCCAGCACAGCAGGCTGAACAGGAACAGGCCCGCCAGCAACCCGGCTGGCGCATGCCAACTGATGACCTTGCGCTGCAGCAGGAACAGCCCGCCAAGCAGGAACGCCAGGTTGACCCACTCGCTGTCGCGCCCACCGATGCTGCCGAATCCCGGATGCTGGGCGAACAGTTCCTCGACGGTCAGGCTGCGATTATGGCGCAGGCCGTCGAGCACCGTGGGCTGGGCCCAGGCATCGATCTGCCCGTGGCCGGTGAAGGCCAGTTGCAGGCTGTCCAGGAACCCGCTCGCCTGGCCCGGCCACTGGGTCATCTGCAAGGGAAAGCTCAGGAGAACGAAGGCATAGCCGACCATCGCCGGATTGAACAGGTTGCGGCCGACGCCACCAAAGGCCTGCTTGCCGATGCCGATGGCCACGGTCGCGGCGATGACCGGCAACCACCAGGGCGCATGGGGGGGAAGGGCGACGGCCAGCAGCACGGCGCTGACCAGGGCACTGCCATCGGCCAGTGCCGGCGCCGGGGGCTGGCCGCGCATGGCCAGCAGCAGGGCTTCACAGGCCAGGGCGGTGCCGGCACACAGCAACAGGTTGAACAACACCCCCCAGCCCTGGAGCCAGAATAGGCTCAGCAGGCCCGGCACGCAGGCCAGCAGCACCAGGCCCATGGCCGAGCGCAGGCGTGGGTCAGGCGCTGACATGGCCTGGCCCGGCCAGCAGAGCATCGAGGCGTTGCTGGGCCTGTTCGGCGGCCGCTTCCAAGGCGTGCAGTTGGGCGCGTTGTGCGTCGTTGGGGGTAGCGCCGAAGGCGCTGCGGGCTTTGCTCAACTGCGCGCGGCTCATGGCCGCGGCGATCTTCGCCTGCTTCAGCGTGGCATCGGCATTGGCGGCCTTCTGCGCCTTGACCCGCTCGATGGCCGCCTTGATCGGGTCTTGGGGGGCGGCGCTGTCGGGCGTCGAGACGGCCGCGCCTCGCTGGCGCGCCAGCTGCTGCGCCTGCCGGCGTGCTTCTTCGCGTCGCAACCTGGCATTGCGTTGTTCATGGCGATGACGGGCATGGTCGCGTCGCTGGGTGCGTGCGCTCAATTGCTCGGCGGTACGTGCCAGGCCACTGACGATGGGCACCACATTGTCCGGTACGGCGACCAGGTCGATGCAGTCGACCGGGCAGGGGGCCAGGCACAGGTCGCAGCCGGTGCACTCGCTGGCGATCACCGTGTGCATCAGTTTGGCGGCGCCGACGATGGCATCCACTGGGCAGGCCTGGATGCACTTGGTGCAGCCGATGCATTCGGCTTCGCGGATATAGGCCACCTGGGATGGGGCGCTGCCACGGGTCGGGTCGAGCGCGATCACCGGTACATCCAGCAGTCGTGCCAGTGCGGCGATGGTTTCGTCGCCGCCCGGCGGGCATTTGTTGATCGCCTCGCCAGCGGCCAGCCCCTCGGCGTAGGGGCGGCAACCGGCATGGCCGCACTTGCCGCACTGGGTTTGCGGGAGCAGGGCGTCGATGCGTTGAATCAGGCTCATTGTGTGAATAATCCGTTGAAACCGGAGAAGGCCATGGCCATCACCCCGGCGCCGAGCAACTCGATGGGCAACCCGCGCAGGGCGACGGGCATGTCGATATGATCGCTGCGCTGGCGCAGGTCGTCGAACAGCGCCAGGGCGAGCCAGAAGCCCAGCCCGCCGGCCAGGCCCCAGGCCAGGGTCGCCAGCCATCGTTGCGGGTCGTGGGAGGCCTGCAACAGCAAGCCTAGCAGCACGACAGTGGCCGCCAACTGGGTGGGCATGTGCTCCAGCGGCCAATCAGGCCGCAGGCGTGCCAGCAGGCGTGGCACACCCCAGGCCAGTAGGGCGAGCAGGGGCAGGAACAGGAACAACTGCAACGCCTGCAAGCCCAGCGGCACCAGCACCAGGGCCTGCAGCAGCTGCCCGCAAGTCAGCCCCAAGGCGATCACCAGTGCGCCGGACAGGCCGAGCGCATGGATCCGCAGGCGAGAGACGGGCTCCCTGTGCAGGATCAGGTGAGTGACCAGCGCAGCGCTGACCAGGACCAGGATGTAGTCGCTCATGGGGATGCCGATGGCTGGGAGCTGCCGTCATTAAACATAGCTTATTGAGGTAGCAGAGGGCCTGTGGGGCGGGGCCCTGTGCTGGTCAAGCGGTGCCTTGCAGTCCTGGGGCCGCTTCGCGCCCCATCGCCGGCAAGCTGGCTCCCAGGTATTGCACAAGCCCCGGGGGCGGCGCTTTTCTTGTGGGAGCCGGCAAGCCAGGCCCCACCGGGGCCGTGCTGCCTACTTGATGCGCTGGCCCGGCTTGGCGCCGCTGTCGGGGCTGAGCAGGTAGATTTCCTCGCCGCCAGGGCCGGCCGCCATGACCATGCCTTCGGAGACGCCGAAACGCATCTTCCGTGGCTTGAGGTTGGCCACCATCATGGTCAGGCGACCCTCCAGCTTGGCGGGGTCGGGGTAGGCCGACTTGATGCCGGAGAACACGTTGCGGCGCTCGTCACCGATGTCCAAGGTCAGGCGCAGCAGCTTGTCGGCACCTTCCACGGCCTCGGCCTTGACGATCAGTGCCACGCGCAGGTCGACCGCGGCGAAGGTGTCGAACTCGATCTCGGCCGACAGCGGATCCTTGGCCAGTTCGCCATTGCCGGCCGGAGCTGCCGGTTGGGTGGCGGCCAGGTCTTCCTTGCTGGCGGCGACCATGGCTTCGACCTTGGCTGGCTCGATGCGGCTCATCAGCGCCTTGAACGGGTTGAGCTTGTGGTTTTCCAGGCGCGACAGGTGATCGTTCCAGGTCAGCGGGGCGACGTTGAGGAAGGCTTCGGCATCGGCAGCCAGCACCGGCAGCACCGGCTTGAGGAAGATCACCAGGTGGCGGAACAGGTTGATGCCCTGGGCACAGATGGCCTGGACCTCGTCCTGCTTGCCTTCCTGCTTGGCCAGGGCCCAGGGCGCCTTGTCGGCGATCCAGGCGTTGGCGCGGTCGGCCAGGGCCATGATCTCGCGCATGGCGCGGGCGAAGTCACGGCCTTCGTAGGCCTCGGCGATCGAGGGGGCGGCATTGAGGAACGCCTCGCTCAACTCGGGCGCGGCGTCACCGGCAACCAGTACGCCGTCGTTGCCCTTGTGGATGAAGCCTGCGCAGCGGCTGGCGATGTTGACCACCTTGCCGACCAGGTCGGAATTGACCTTCTGCACGAAGTCGTCCAGGTTCAGGTCGAGGTCGTCGACGCCGCGGCCCAGCTTGGAGGCATAGTAGTAGCGCAGGTATTCCGGGGCCAGGTGGTCCAGGTAGGTGCGCGCCTTGATGAAGGTGCCGCGCGACTTGGACATCTTGGCGCCGTTGACGGTCAGATAGCCGTGCACGTTGATGCCGGTCGGCTTGCGCAAGCCCGAGCCTTCGAGCATGGCCGGCCAGAACAGGGCATGGAAGTTGACGATGTCCTTGCCGATGAAGTGGTACAGCTCGGCCGTGGAGTCTTCTTTCCAGAACGCATCGAAGTCCAGCTCCGGGCGGCGCGCGCAGAGGTTCTTGAAGCTGGCCATGTAGCCGATCGGCGCATCCAGCCAGACGTAGAAGTACTTGCCCGGCTCATCGGGGATCTCGAAGCCGAAGTACGGCGCATCGCGGGAGATGTCCCATTCCTGCAGCCCGGAGTCCAGCCACTCGGCGAGCTTGTTCGATACTGCTTCCTGCAGGGTGCCGCTGCGGGTCCACTGCTGCAGCATGGCCTGGAAGTCCGGCAGCTTGAAGAAGAAGTGCTGGGAGTCACGCAGCTCCGGGGTGGCGCCGGAGATCGCCGACTTGGGGTTCTTCAGCTCGGTGGGCGCGTAGGTGGCGCCGCATTTCTCGCAGTTGTCGCCGTACTGGTCCTCGGCCGCGCACTTGGGGCAGGTGCCCTTGATGAAGCGGTCGGCCAGGAACATGCCTTTCTCGGGGTCGAAATACTGGGTCACCGAGCGGGTGGCGATGTGCCCGGCATCGCGCAGGCGGGTATAGATCAGGCTCGACAGCTCGCGGTTTTCCTCGGAGTGGGTCGAATGGAAATTGTCGAAGTCGACCAGGAAGTCGGCGAAGTCGCCGCTGTGCTCGGCCTGGACATTGGCGATCAGCTGTTCAGGGGTGATGCCTTCCTTCTCGGCGCGCAGCATGATGGCCGAGCCGTGGGCGTCGTCGGCGCAGACATAGATGCACTGGTTGCCACGCAGCTTCTGGAAGCGAACCCACATGTCCGTCTGGATGTACTCGAGCATATGGCCAAGGTGGATGGAACCATTGGCATAGGGCAGGGCGCTGGTGACGAGAATCTGACGTGGCTCGGACATGGTGGCTCGGCTACTTAATCGGCTACGGGTGAAGAACAAGGATGATCGGCCACTATAAAGCGCCGACGAATATATTTCACCCCAAGGACGCATCTGTTGACGACTGACGGGTTAGCATAGGTGCCTGTTCCACATTCGAATTGCCAATGGGAGTCTCCATGAGTGCCGTCACACGTGCCGCCGTCGAAGGCGTGCTTCGCCAGTACACCGACCCCTACCTGAACCAGGATCCGGTCAGCGCCGGCTGCGTGCGCACCATCGATATCCAGGGCGGGCAGGTCAAGGTGCAACTGCAGTTGGGCTATGCCGCCGGGTTGTTCAAGAACGGTTGGGCGCAGGTGCTGGGCACGGCCATCGAGAACCTCGAGGGGGTCAGTGCCGCGCAGGTGTCGATCGACTGCGTGATCGCCGCGCACAAGGCCCAGGCCCAGGTACCGGCGATGGCCAACGTGAAGAACATCATCGCCGTGGCCTCGGGCAAGGGTGGGGTGGGCAAGTCGACCACCGCCGCCAACCTGGCCCTGGCCCTGGCCCGCGAAGGTGCCCGGGTGGGTATCCTCGATGCCGACATCTATGGTCCGAGCCAGGGGGTGATGTTCGGCATCCCCGAAGGTACGCGCCCACAGGTGCGCGAGCAGAAGTGGTTCGTGCCGATCCAGGCCCATGGGGTGGAAGTCATGTCCATGGCCTTCCTCACCGACGACAACACACCGATGGTCTGGCGTGGCCCGATGGTGTCCGGCGCCCTGCTGCAACTGGTGACCCAGACCGCCTGGGATGACCTGGACTACTTGGTCATCGACATGCCGCCGGGCACCGGCGATATCCAGCTGACCCTGGCGCAGAAGGTGCCGGTGGCCGGCTCGGTGATCGTCACCACGCCGCAGGACCTGGCTTTGCTGGATGCCAAGAAGGGCGTGGAGATGTTCCGCAAGGTCAACATCCCGGTGCTGGGCGTGGTGGAGAACATGGCCGTGCACATCTGCTCCAATTGCGGCCATGCCGAGCACCTGTTCGGCGAAGGGGGCGGCGAGAAGCTGGCGGCGCAGTACGGCGTCGACCTGCTGGCCTCGCTGCCGTTGTCGATGCTGATCCGCGAGCAGGCCGACAGCGGCAAGCCTACCGCCATCGCCGAGCCGCAGAGCCAGATCGCCATGGTCTACCAGGAGCTCGCCCGCCAGGTGGGAGCGCGGATCGTGCTGCAGGAAGCGGCGGCGCCGGCGATGCCGAGCATCACCATCAGCGAGGATTGACGCCTTCGTGGGAGCGCCCCGGTGCCGGTTCTGCTGCCATTGGGGCCGCTTTGCGGCCCATCGCTACAGATTGCAGGCACAAAAAAACCCGCCAATTGGCGGGTTTTTTTGAAGCGCGTAAAGAAGGATTAGCCTTCGATGCGAACTTCTTCAGCCTGCATGCCTTTCTGGCCGCGGGTAGCGACGAAAGTAACAGCTTGGCCTTCTTTCAGGGTTTTGAAGCCGTCAGCCTGGATGGCCTTGAAGTGTACGAACAGGTCGTCACCCGACTGAGGGGTGATGAAGCCGTAGCCCTTCTCATCGTTGAACCACTTGACGGTACCGGATTGGCGGTTGGACATGGTCTGTCTCCTTGGACAAAGTTGGTTGCGGCACAGGAAACGCCCTGGCCGGGACTGAGTGCAAAGAGAGCGGAAAATTCAGCGATGGGCCGATGGGAATCGTGCATCAAACAGAGATTCTCGGTGTCACGTGCAGCACAGTGGCGTCACCTTAACCCACTTTCCGCGACCTGCCAATGGCCAAGAAGCGCTTTGGCGAAATTCGGATCAGTGGCCTGTACAAGCCCCGTCCGACGCGGGATAGGGCGTGGAACTTTAACCCAGGCGCCGGGACCGGTAAGATGCGCGTCTCGTTTTTCACCTTGCACTCTCAGGACACCCCCGCCATGAGCATCAAATCGGACAAGTGGATTCGCCGCATGGCGCAGGAACACGGCATGATCGAGCCGTTCGTCGAGCGCCAGGTGCGCGGCGGCGAGGACAGCCGGGTGATCTCCTTCGGCGTCTCCAGCTACGGCTACGATGTACGTTGCGCCGACGAATTCAAGGTATTCACCAACATCAACTCGGCCACCGTCGACCCGAAGAACTTCGATGCCGGCAGCTTCGTCGACGTCAAGAGCGACGTCTGCATCATCCCGCCGAACTCCTTCGCCCTGGCCCGTACCGTCGAGTACTTCCGCATCCCGCGCAACGTGCTGACCATCTGCCTGGGCAAGAGCACCTATGCGCGCTGCGGCATCATCGTCAACGTCACCCCGCTGGAGCCGGAGTGGGAGGGCCATGTGACCCTGGAGTTCTCCAACACCACGACCCTGCCGGCGAAGATCTATGCCAACGAGGGCGTGGCGCAGATGCTCTTCCTCGAGTCCGATGAAGAGTGCGAAGTGTCCTACAAGGACCGTGGCGGCAAGTACCAGGGCCAACGCGGCGTCACCCTGCCGCGCACCTGAGCCGACGAGCGCGTGGAATTCCGCGCGCGCCCGGCACTCCAATGGTAGAACCGCCCCGGCGCGCATGACGTGCGCCGGCTCTCGCCAGGAGCTGCCGATGAAACTCCATCCTGCCATCAGCGCGAAGCTGGCCGTCCTCCAGCCCAACCAGATCGGGTTGCTGGCATGGTCGCTGCTTGCGCATCCCCCTACGCCGGTACAGGCCGGTGGCGTACCCCACCAGCCCGATCCCGATACACCGCAACCGCCGGAACCCGGCGAAGCCCCACCCATGGAGCCGGGTGAACCGACCCTGCCCGACGAGCCGCCACCGTCCCCCGTGGCCTGACGGCCACGGCTGCCTGGGCGAGGCTCAGTTGGCCAGCAGGTAGCCGCTGCGGCAGAGCTGTTGCCCCGCGACGTGGGCGATGACCATCCCCGCCGTGGCCATGCGCCGTACGCTACGGGCATAGAGCAGGCCGGGCTGGGTATTGTGCACGGCCGTCACCCGGTCGCTGAGCGGGTCGATGACCTCGGCGACCAGTTGCCCGGCCTGCAGGTACTGGCCTGGGCTGGCATGGAACACCAGCAGCCCGCCCAGTGGCGCCGTGACCGGCTCCACGGCCGCCAACGGCGTGGCCGGGTGAGCCAGGGGCGGTAGCGGTGCTGCCTGCCCTTCGATCACCCCGGCATGGGTCAGGAAATCCAGTATCGCCTGGCAGTCCTGGCTCGCCAGCGTGTGGTTCACATCCGCCTGGCCGCGCAATTCGATGGTCACCGAGAAGCTGCCCAAAGGGATCGGGAAGCGTTTGCCAAAGCGCTGTTGCAGCTGCCACCAGACTAGGCTGAAGCATTCGTCGAACGACTGGCCGCCGGAGTCGGTGGCCAGCAGGCTGGCCTGGGCGCCGAGGTAGCGCGCCAGGGGCTCGACCTGTGGCCAGGCCTCTGGCGTGGTGTACAGGTGTTCGACCGCTTCGAAGTCGCAGTGCAGGTCCAGCACCATGTCGGCGTCGCAGGCCAGGCGTTGCAGGGTCAGGCGCTGGGATTGCAGCGGCGTGCGTGCCGGGTGGGCATCCAGGCCACGGCGCAGGTACTCGCGGATCAGCGCCAGGTTGTGCGCCGGGTCCTGGGTCAGGTGGCCTTCGATCTGGTCGCCGATGCTGTCCGAAAGGTCGACGAAGTTGCGGTTGAAGTTCTCGCCGCTCTGCAGTTCGAAGCGTCCCAGGGGGGCGTCCAGCAGCACCTGCTCCAGGCCCACCGGATTGGCCACCGGCACCAGGATGATTTCCTGCTGCAGGCGCCCTTGCTGTTCCAGTTCGGCCAGGCGCCGCTTCAGGTGCCAGGCCACCAGCATGCCGGGCAGTTCATCGGCGTGTAGCGAGGCCTGGATGTATACCTTGCCGCCACCGCGCGGGCCGAAGTGGAAGCTGTGGAGCTGGCGGGCGATACCCGGGACGGGAGACAGCAGGTCGTGGGTCGAATGGTGCATGGTGGTCCTGACTGGTGACGACAATGGTCTGCGGCATGGGCTTGGCTAGAAGGATAGAAGCATAACTTCGGGCCTTGCGCCTACTCCTCGCGGGCGTGGTGCTGGAACTGGCGTTGCCGGTTCATCCGGCCCATTCGCCGGCAAACCGCATCATGTATGGTCGACTCGCATCCAGTGGGGCTTGCCGGCGATGGGGGGCGAAGCGGCCCCGGTCAACGGCCGGGCACCAGGGTCAGGCGCTGGGTGCCATAGGCGCGGGCGAAGTGCTGTGGCTGCAGCGGCAGGCTCATGAAACGCCCCTGGAACCAGGCATCCAGCCCGTCGGTGTGGTGCCGGCTGGCCGGGTTGCCGGACTGGCCGCTGCTGGTCAGCACCTGCAGCGGTTCAGCCTGGCCGAAGTCGACGATCATGCGTGCCGAGGCCGGCAGTTGGGTGTCGAAGCTGCTGCCCCAGGCATAAGGGGTGAGCGCCAGGGTGCTGAAGTCGCCACCGGCGGCCTGTGGCGAGCGACGGATGGCATCGCCCAGGCCATGGTAGGCCGGCGCCGGCCAGCGGTACTGATGCAGCTTGCCCCATTGCCAGGTACGGCGATCGGCCCCCAATTGGGCGATGCCGGCATCCACCGCCGCCGCCAGGCTGCGCGCGAGTATGCCGGGCTTGTCTTCCTTCTGTGGGGTGGCGCGATCGTCCCAGAACGGGCTGTCCTCGCGGCCCAGCAAGTGATCGGCCTGGGCCGAGTAGGAAAGCCGGGCGTTGCTGACGAAAGCCTGCCACGCCGGGCTGGACTCCGGGCCGAGATCGTCGAGGAAGGTCTGCCGGGCCACTTCTTGGAGGAACAGCTCGTACAGCGCGGCATCTGCCGACACCGGGCTCAGGCGGCCGTCGAACGCCTTGAGCCGGGCCAGGGTATCGCGGGCCTTTTCGCGCTGGTCGGCGGGCAGGGCAGCGATGGCCTGTTCGAGCGGCTGGGCCATGCCGGGGGCCTCGAACATCTGCTTGAGCTTGTCGGCCAGCAGGCTGACCTGGTCGTTCTGCAGCGCCGCCAGGCTGCGGCTGTCGTGGCGGCCGTTTTCGGCCAGCTGGGCCAGGCGCTCGGCGCGCTCGGGGTAGTACCAGGTGTTGGACAACTGCATACCGTAGCCGCGTGGCAGGCTGCGCTGATTGGCATGGCCGATCCAGCCTGCGGGCGGGTCCTGGTCGTAGGGGTGGAGCATCGGGTCGGCAAAACCGTCCCAGTCGTAGCGCCCGTCCCAGCCTGGGGAGGGCAGCAGGCCTTGGCCTTCGCGACGGTTGGGATAGCGGCCGCTGACCTGCCAGCCGATGTGTTGTGGCTCGGCGAAGACAAAGTTGAGGGCCACGGCGCCGACTTCGCGGGTGCTGTCGAAGGCGCGCTCCACCGTCTGGGCACGGGTCAGGTCGAACAGCGCGTCGAGGCTGCGGTCGCCCTTGGCGAGGGGCAGGTGCAGCGCCAGGCCCAGGCCAGCATTGCCCGGCTGGCCGAGCAGGGTGCCGTGGCGGGTCTCGTACATCACCTCGCGCTGGGGGCGCTGGCCGCGGACGAAGAAGGTCTCGTTGCGCGCCCGGGCGGGCAGCCACTTGCCGTCGGCCAGGTAGTTCAACTGGTTGCCCTGGCGGCGCAGTTGCTCCAGGTACAGGTCCTGGTTGTCGGCCATCACCGCGCTACCGCTCCAGGCCAGCTTGCCGTTGTAACCGGTCAGTACGATGGGCAGGCCAGGCAGCGACAGGCCGGCGACCTGGTACTTGGTGGTGTGGATCTGCACTGGGCTCAGGGCCCAGGTGGCCTGGCTGTCGCTGGCCAGCAGGCTCTTGCCGCTGCGGCTGCGCTGAGGCCCCAGGGCCAGGTTGGCCGATCCGGGGCTGCCAAGCAGGCCGAGGTCGGCGAGCGTCTGCCCGGCCGCCGCCAACGATGCCAGGCCCGGCAGTTGGCGGGTGAGGTCCAGGCCCTTGAGCTTGTCGATCTCGGCTTCGGCCAGCGGTTCGTCCGGGGCGCCGGGCAGCAGCCAGGCCAGCTTGTCGCTGCCGGCCTGCTGGGCCAGGGTCAGGGCGGCCAGTTCTTCCTGCAGGTTCACCGACTGGCTGAAGGCATAGAGGCTGAAGATCAGCGCCGAGTCTTCGGGTTTCCAGTATTCCGGGCGGTAGCCGCTGCGGGCGATGTCGGCCGGCAGCTTGTCGCGGTAGCGGAACAGGTAGGCATTGACGCCGCGGGCATAGACCTCGAAGAAGCGTTGCAGGCGCGGCGAGGCGTCGGCATACAGCTGGCCGGCGCCCTGCTTGAGATTGGCGGCGCGCATCAGCCGGTCGATGTCCAGTGCCTCTGGCCCCGCCAGCTCGGCCAGGCGGCCCTGGGCCAGCAGGCGCATGGCGAGCATCTGGCCGATGCGGTCGCCGGCATGCACATAGCCGAGGCTGAACAGCGCGTCGTGGAAGTTGCTGCTTTCGATCAGCGGCGCGCCCATGGCGTTGCGCCGCACCGAGACGTTCTGCGCCAGGCCCTTGAGCGGTTGTACGCCACTGCTCGGCGGCACGCTGTCCTGGTAGCCACCCAACTGACAGCCACCAAGGCCGAGCAGGCCAAGCAGCACGGCGGTGCCGCCGAAGCGGGGACGGAAGGGCGGAAGAACGGGGGCGGCCATGACAAGGCTCCTGCGGGGCGTGGCGGGGGTTCGAAAGGCGCTAAATTGCCGGGGAAAGCGGCAAGCTGCAAGCTACAAGCTGGAAGAAAAAGCAGCAGAGTGCACGGCCCACGCTTTCTTGTCGCTTGCAACTTGCAGCTCGCCGCTCAAGAGAGCCTCAAGCCCCGTGGCACTTCTTGAATTTCTTCTGGCTGCCACACGGGCAAGGATCGTTGCGCCCGACATCCTTCAGGGCATTGCGGACCGGCTCCTGGTGGCCGTGGTTGCAGTGCGGGCCGTGCACATGGCCATGATCGTGGTGGTGGTCGTGACCGTGGTTGCAGTCGGGGCCATGGACATGGGGTTGCTGGGTCATTGCAGGGTTACTCCGGTTGAAGATCGCCGGGGATTATCTCACCACTGCGCGACAAGTGCAGGTCCCGGCGAATGAGCAAGCCGGTATTCAGTTCGCCCTGCAGCCGGTAGTGCAATGGCTGCTCGCTGCGCAGCAGCTTGGCCAGGGGCTTGAGCTGCCGCCACAGGTTGGTCCGTGCGGTGATCTTGAAGGTCCGCCGGGCATGGCCGCCGACGCTGCGCCAGAGGCTGGCCTGGTCCTCGACCAGCAGCAGGTCGTTGAGCCGCACCGAGTAGGCCAGGTTGCGGATGAACAGGCGGTTGTCGTTGGGGTTGTCGACGCGCAGGTGCAGGACGAATTCCTGCTGGTGCAGCCGGGCCTTGACCGTCTCGACCTTGACCAGGTGCACCTCGGGCTGGCGCCAGTCGCTGCCGCCCCAGCCGGCGCAACCTGCCAGCAGCGTCAGCACGAAGCTGAAGACGAGCAGGCGGGCCAGGGCGATCATGTTCAGCTACCGATGTAACTGGCGCAGCACTTCTTGAACTTCTGCCCGCTGGCGCAGGGGCAGGGGTCGTTGCGTCCGGCCTTCAGCCCCACGGTCGGGTCGATGAAGTACCAGCGCCCGTCGTGCTGGACGAAGGCCGACCGCTCGCGGTGCTGGTGGTCGCCTTCCTGGTCGTGCCAGCGCGCGGTGAAGGTGACGAAGGCATGTTCAGGCTGACCACCGAGCACCTCGGCGCTCTCCACCTCCAGGCCCAGCCAGGTGCTGCCGGCACTCCAGGCGGCCATGGCGGCGCAGTCCAGGCCGGACTGCTGGGCCGGCAGGGTGGTGGCCACCAGGTAGTCGACCAGGCCCAGCACATAGGCGCTGTAGCGCGAGCGCATCAGCGCCTGGGCATCCGGGGCCGGGGTACCGGCATGGTAATGCCCGCAGCAGGCGTCGAGCAGGTTGCCACTGCCACACGGGCAGACCGAGACACTCATCGGATCACCACCAGTACTTGCCGAAGTTTTCAGGGTTGGCCCAGAACTTGGCGTTGAGCCAGTCGGGGACCTGCTTGTAGTCATGTAGATCATAGGTGAACAGGCTCAGCACCTGCTCGTCGCGGCGAAACTTCTCGCTGGCCGACAGGGCCAGGGCGAAGAAGTCGGTATCCTGCCAGCCACAGGCGGCCAGGTCTGCCAGCACCGCGACCCTGCTGGCATTGAGATTGCGGATGCCACCCAGCAGTTCCAGGCCGGCGCGCCGGGGCAGGTGTTCGAGGCAGTCGACCAGCACCGCCAGGTCGAAGCGCTGGGCAGCCAGCGGGGCCGGCAGCGGGCCTGGCGCGGCGACCTCGATGCAAGTGCCGGGGTGGGCCTCGGCAAAGGCGTCCAGGGCCGGAAAACGGCTGCCGACCAGCAGCAGGCGCTGGGGCGTGAAGCGCTCGAGCAGGGCGGCCAGCGCCTGCTGCGGCGTGCGTTGGGAAAAACCGTCGGTCATTGCCAATCCTCGTTCAGGTCGCTCAAGACTAACGGGCCGGCGCGCGCGGGCAAAGGGGCGAGCGGCCGCGTCGTGGCTTATTGCTGGCAGAGAGGTAATGCGCGGTCTTTACTCCCAAGGATCGGTCTTATGCCGATTCCCCCTAGGAGAAGCAACGAAATGAGCATAGTACGCACAGCGATACCCCTGGTTCTGCTCACCAGTGTGTTAACTGGTTGTGCAGGTTTGCAAAAAACCGACTGGCCGAAGTGTGCTGCCGTCGGGGGTGTGAGCGGCGCGGCCCTCGGCGCCATCGAGAGCTCCAGCTGGGCCGGATGGGGCGCGCTGCTCGGCGGTGGCCTGGCGGCGGGCTACTGCTGGGCCCATGGCGATGGCGACGAAGATGGCGATGGCGTGCCGGACAGCCGCGACAAGTGCCCTGGCACGCCGCGTGGCGTGCAGGTCGATGCCAATGGCTGCCCGCCGGAGCCGGTCGCCGTGGTGGAAGAGGTGGTGGTGGAGAAAGAGGAAGTCATCGTCATCCGTGACGTGCACTTCGAATTCGACTCCGCACGCCTGACCGCCGCCGACAAGACCCGGCTAGACACCATCGCCACTCGCCTGAAGCAGGAAGCGCCGAGCGCCCGCCTGAGCGTCACCGGGCATACCGACAGCGTCGGCTCCGACAGCTACAACCAGAAACTGTCCGAGCGCCGTGCCCACTCGGTCACCGACTACCTGGTCGACAGCGGCGTGCCACGCAGCAGCTTCGTCTCGGTGGTGGGCGCAGGCGAAACCCAGCCGGTCGCGGACAACGCCACCGCCGATGGCCGTGCCATGAACCGTCGCACCGAGATCAAGATCGAGCGTTGACGGCAGGCGCCCGCGCCTTGAGAAGTGGCGCGGGCGCGTCTTTACTCCTGAATGACCGGTTCGGGCCGGTGACACAGGAGCATTCATCATGAGTGTTTTGTCGAAGGCGGCACTGCCACTGCTGGTGGCCTCCAGCCTGCTTACCGGTTGCGCCACCCACAGCGATGGTAGTGCGCCCCTCAATCAACGGAACTGGCCCCTGTGCAGCCTGCTCGGCGGGTTGGTCGGCGGTGGCCTGGGCGCCATCGAGAGTTCCAGTTGGGCCGCCGGTGCCGGCGTCGCTGGCGCCATCGCCGGTGGCTTGATCTGCTACGCCCAGGATGGCGACGAAGATGGCGATGGCGTCTTCGACCGTCGTGACCGTTGCCCCGATACCCCGGCCGGTACCGCGGTCGACCACATGGGCTGCCCATTGCCGCAATACCCACCCTCCACGCCCAAGGCCGAGGCGCCAGTCCCCGAGGTGATCACTCTCGACGACCAGGGGCAGGTGTTGTTCGCCTTCGACTCGGCCGAGTTGACGGCGGGTGCCAGGGAACGCCTGCTGGCCTTGCTACCCACGCTCAATGACCCCCGTGTGGCCAGCATCAGGGTCATCGGCCACACCGACAGTGTCGGCACCGATGGCTACAACCAGGGGCTGTCCGAGCGTCGCGCCAGCAGCGTCGCTGAATTTCTCATCAGCCAGGGGGTGGCGCCGAACAAGGTGACCAGCCAAGGGCGTGGCGAAAGCGAACCGGTGGCCGAAAACGGCACCGACGAAGGCCGCGCGCACAACCGCCGGGTGGAACTGCACCTCGACTGACTAGCAGGGAGGGAACATGAAATTCATCCTGGGGCTGGGCAAGGCCTTGACGGTGGTGTTCTGGTGGGTGGTGCTGGTGAACCTGTTCATACCCCAGCCGTTGCCATTCAACCTGTTGATCAATGCCGCGGGCATCGCCCTGCTGGGGCTGCATTTCCTGGAGGTGCTGTTCTTCAATGGCAGCCTGCGCGGGCGCAGCCATCGCTGGTTCGACCGCCTGCAGATCCTGCTGACCGGCATCTTTCACGTCATGTCCATTCCCAAGCCGCTGGAGGTGCCGCGCAAGGCGTAGATCGAGGCTGCCGAGGTGGCTCAAACCAGCAGCCGCGAACTGGCCACCGCCACCACCAGCAGCCCCAGCAGCAGGTTGATCCCCACCATCCGTCGTATCCGCCCCAGCACCCCGGCACCTGCCGCCCAATCCTCGGCCTGCACCGCCGCGCGCAGCTCCGGCAGCAGCAGCGCCTGGATCCGCAGGAACAGCGCGAACATGGCGATCCCCCCGCCGATCATCACCTGGATGTAGCGCGGTGCCGTCTCGAAGCCGGCGAAGCGCATATGCAACATGCCGATGCCGCTGATCGCCAGGATCGCTACCGCCAGCCAGACCCATCTGAAGAACCGTCGGAAAACTTCCACCCACAGCCGCAACCGTGCCGGCCCCTCCAGGGCCGCGACCGTTGCCGGGCGCAGCACCAGCCAGGCGAAGAACATGCCGCCGACCCAAACCAGGGCGGCCAGGACATGCAGGGTGTAGGGCAGGGCAAAGGCGAGCATCCGGATCTCCATGCGGCATAAAGGGCAATAGCGGGGTATGATAGCCGGCCCATGCGAAACACTGAAAATATATCCAGCCCTGCGGGCGCCCCCAGATCATGATCAGCAACGAACTCAAAGCCACCATCCAGGGCGCCTACACGCGTTTTCTCGAAGCCAAGAGCCTGCGCCCACGCTACGGCCAGCGCCTGATGATCGCCGAAGTGGCCAAGGTCCTCGGCGACATCGCCTGCGACGACGAAGGCCGCCGCGCCGGCGAGCCCGCCGTGGTGGCGGTGGAGGCCGGTACCGGTACCGGCAAGACGGTCGCCTACAGCCTGGCCGCGATCCCCGCCGCCAAGGCCGCCGGCAAGCGCCTGGTGATCGCCACCGCGACCGTCGCCCTGCAGGAGCAGATCGTCTTCAAGGACCTGCCCGACCTGATGCGCAGCAGCGGCCTGAACTTCAGCTTCGCCCTGGCCAAGGGGCGCGGCCGCTACCTGTGCCTGTCCAAGCTCGACGTGCTGCTGCAGGAGGGCCATGCCCAGTCGGCCACCGCCCAGCTGTTCGAGGAGGAGGGCTTTCGCATCGAGGTCGACGAGAAGAGCCAGAAGCTGTTCAACAGCATGATCGAGAAGCTCGCCGGCAACCGCTGGGACGGTGACCGCGACAGTTGGCCCGAGGCCCTGGAGGACCAGGACTGGGCGCGGCTGACCACCGACCACAGCCAGTGCACCGGCCGCCACTGCCCGAACTTCCAGCAGTGCGTGTTCTACAAGGCCCGCGAGGGCATGGGCAAGGTCGACGTGATCGTCACCAACCACGACATGGTCCTGGCCGACCTGGCCCTGGGCGGCGGCGCCGTGCTGCCCGACCCGCGCGACACCATCTATGTGTTCGACGAAGGCCATCACCTGCCGGACAAGGCCATCGGCCATTTCGCCCACTATTCGCGCCTGCGCTCCACCGCCGACTGGCTGGAGCAGACCGCCAAGAACCTCACCAAGCTGCTGGCCCAGCACCCCTTGCCAGGCGACCTGGGCAAGTTGATCGAGCAGGTGCCGGAGCTGGCGCGGGAGATCCGTACCCAGCAGCAGTTCATGTTCACGCTGTGCGAGCAGGTGGCCGACTTCCGCCCCGGCGAGGACATGGAAGGCCGCGAGCGGCCACGCTACCGCTTCGAGGGCGGCGTGGTGCCGGAGCAGATCCGCGAGGTGGGCATCGAGCTGAAGAAAGGCTTCGCCCGTCTCAACGACCTGTTCACCCGCCTGGCCGACTTGCTCAAGGACGGCATGGACGGCGAGACCAACATCGGTATCGCCAGCCACCAGGCCGAGGAGTGGTACCCCCTGTTCGGCAGCCTGGTGACCCGCGCCCAGGGCAACTGGGAACTGTGGACCGCCTTCACCGCCGAAGACCCGCAGGACAGCCCGCCGATGGCGCGTTGGCTGACCCTGGCCGAGAGCGGCGCGCTGTTCGACATCGAGGTCAACGCAAGCCCCATCCTCGCTGCCGAGATGCTGCGCCGCAGCCTGTGGAACGTCGCCCATGGCGCCTTGGTGACCTCGGCCACCCTGACCGCCCTGGGCAAGTTCGACCGCTTCCGCATGCGTTCGGGCCTGCCCCGCGACGCGGTCACCTGCGTGGTGCCCAGCCCGTTCCACCATGGCGATGCCGGCCTGCTGCGGGTTCCGGACCTGGGCGCCGATCCGCGCGATGTACCCGGGCACACCGCGGCGATCATCCGCGCGTTGCCCGACATGCTCGAGGACGCCCGTGGCGCGCTGGTGCTGTTCTCCTCGCGCAAGCAGATGCAGGATGTGTTCGACGGCCTGGACCGCGACTGGCGCAAGTTGGTGCTGATCCAGGGCAACCTGTCCAAGCAGGAAACCCTCAACAAGCACAAGGCGCGGGTCGACGATGGCCAGCACAGCGTGCTGTTCGGCCTGGCCAGCTTCGCCGAGGGGGTCGACCTGCCCGGCGCCTACTGCGAGCACGTGGTGATCGCCAAGATTCCCTTCGCCGTACCGGACGACCCGGTCGAGGCGGCGCTGGCCGAATGGATCGAGGCCCGCGGCGGCAATCCATTCATGGAGATCGCCGTGCCCGATGCCTCGCTGCGCCTGATCCAGGCTTGCGGTCGCCTGCTGCGTACCGAGCAGGACCGTGGCGTCATCACCTTGCTGGATCGGCGCCTGGTCACCCAGCGCTATGGCAAGGCTATCCTCAACGCCCTGCCGCCGTTCCGGCGGGAGATTTCCTGACGGCCGGAGCATGATGCGCCGGTCCTCCGTCCACCTCTGTCGTCACCCATCGAGAGGAGAACGACCGCCCCATGATCCGCCGTACCCTGCCTGCCGTGTTCGCCCTGCTGTTCAGCTCGCCGCTGCTGGCCGGGCAGCAGACGTTGTTCAGCTTCGTGCGCCCGGCCTCCGTGGTCACCGTGACCACCACCGATGCCGACCTGCCGCAGTACAACGCGGAGCAGACAGCCGAGGGCGAGGTACTGCGGCGCGTGGTGTTCAACCCGGTGGCGCGGCCGACCTTGCGCTTGAGCCCGCAGAGCGGCGCCTGGGACTGGTCTGCCGGCCAGGCCCTGACGCTGCGCCTGCAGAGCGCCATGGATTGGGCCCTGACCGTGGACGTGACGGTGCAGAGCAGCGATGGCCGTACCCTGACCAGCCGTGTCGACCTGCCCGCAGGGCCCGCGCAGACCGTGATGGTGCCACTCAAGGCCCGTTCGCCGCTGAGCCAGGGCATGCGCGCCGGCCCTCCGATGCCCTGGGTCCATGAGGGCCAGCGCCTGCTGCTGGCCAGCAGTGAGGGGGAGGTCGACCTGGGGCAGGTCGTTTCCGTCAGCCTCAGTATCCCCAACCCCCGGGTAGCGCAGAGCCTGTTGATCGAGAAGGTCGGCATCCAGGACGATGACCTGGCGTTCAAGGCGGCCTACGAAGGGCTGATCGACGCCTATGGCCAGTCCACCCGAGGGCGCTGGCCAGAGAAGATCATCAACGACCAGCAGCTCAAGGCCGCCGAGCGCCGCGAACGGCAGCAACTGCAAGGCTGGCTCGCCGAGCGTGGCAAGCAGCGCCTGGACATCTACGGCGGCCTGTTGGCGGGGCCGGTGTTCGAGGCCAAGGGCTTCTTTCGTACCGAGAAGCGTGATGGTCGTTGGTTCCTGGTGACGCCGGAAGGCCACCCGTTCTACTCCCTTGGCGTCAATGCCGTGGCCAGCGACGGCGGGCGCACCTACGTGGCCGGCCGCCAGACCCAGTTCCAGGCCTTGCCGGGCGAGGGCGAGCCCCTGGCGGCGTTCTATGGCGAAGGCAACAACGACGACGGCAATCCGTCGTCGCAAGGGCGCAACTTCAAGCAGGGGCGCTGGTTCGATTTCTATGCCGCCAACCTGCAGCGTACCTATGGCGAGCCTTGCCCGGAGGTACTCGAGGGGCAGACGGCCGAGGTTTGCCCAGCGCCGGCGGTGGATGCACCGCGTTGGCAGGCCCATGCCCTCGACCGTCTGCTGGCCTGGGGATTCAATACCCTGGGCAACTGGAGCGACCCGGCCTTGGGGCAGGCCAAGCGGGTGCCCTATACCTTGCCGCTGTCGATCGTCGGCGATTACGCCAGCATCAGCACGGGCATGGATTGGTGGGGACGCATGCCCGACCCGTTCGATCCACGCTTCGCCATGGCCACTGAACGTGCGGTGGCCATCGCCGCCCGCGATCATCGCAACGACCCTTGGCTGATCGGCTATTTCGCCGACAACGAGCTGGCCTGGGCCGCGCCCGGGGACGACCCCAAGGCCCGCTATGGCCTGGCCTACGGCACCCTGCGCCTGACCACCGACGTGCCGGCCAAGCGCGCCTTCCTCAAGCAGTTGCGCGACAAGTACCGCAACGAGGAGGGGCTGTCCAAGGCCTGGGGTATCGACCTGCAGGGCTGGGAGCTGCTGGAGGACCCCGGCTTCGAGGCGCCGCTGCCCAGCCCCGAGCACCCGGAGATCGAGCGCGACTACCAGCATTTCCAGCTGGTGTTCGCCGAGACCTACTTCAAGACCATCGCCGACTCGCTGCAGTGGCATGCCCCGAACCACCTGCTGCTGGGGGGACGCTATGCCGTGAGCACCCCGGAGGCGGTCAAGGCCTGCGCCGAGTTCTGCGATGTCCTGAGCTTCAATTTCTATACCCTCAAGCCCGAGGACGGCTACGACTTCGCCCAGCTGGCCGAGCTGGACAAGCCGGTGCTGGTCTCGGAATTCCAGTTCGGCTCCCGCGACCGTGGGCCGTTCTGGCCGGGGCCGCTGGAGGTCGCCCGCGAAGAGGACCGGGGGCCTGCCTATGGCAATTTCCTCAAGGCGGCGCTGGCCCAGCCGATGATCGTCGGCGCGCACTGGTTCCAGTACCTGGACCAGCCGGCCAGCGGGCGACTGCTCGATGGCGAGAACGGCCATCTGGGGCTGGTGGCCATTACCGACGTGCCGTACCCAGGCTTCGTCAAGGCGGTACGCAGGAGCAATCTGCAGTTGATGGACGAGCTGGGCAGGATCCTGGAAAAGCCGGCTCCCTGATTTTTCGTTGCCCGTACCGGCCCATTCGCGGCGGTACAGGCAGCGCAAGCCTCGAATCCCGACAGCACAGGCGACCACCCAGCCACAGGTTGTTTGCAAATCCGTCAACTACTGAAACAATGCATCCTTTTGTAAGACGAGTCGACGGAGAACAGGCGGGTGCAGATCCAGGGTCACTATGAGCTGAAGTTCGAGGCGGTGCGCGATGCCTTCGCCGCGTTGTTCGAAGATCCCCAGGAGCGTGGTGCGGCGCTGTGCATCCAGGTCGGTGGCGAAACGGTCGTCGACCTGTGGGCCGGTAGCGCCGACAGGGATGGCCAGGAAGCCTGGCACAGCGACACCATCGCCAACCTGTTCTCCTGCACCAAGACCTTCACCGCCGTCACCGCGTTGCAATTGGTGGGCGAGGGCAAGCTGGCCCTGGATACCCCGGTGGCGCGCTACTGGCCGGAGTTCGCCCAGGCCGGCAAGGACGGCGTGACCTTGCGTCAACTGCTCAGCCACCGCGCCGGCTTGCCAGCCATCCGCGAGCTGCTGCCGGCCGAGGCCCTGTACGATTGGCAGGCCATGGTCGATGCCCTGGCCGCCGAGGCGCCCTGGTGGGTGCCAGGCAGCGAGCACGGCTACGCTGCCATCACCTACGGCTGGCTGGTCGGCGAGCTGATTCGCCGCGCCGATGGGCGTGGCCCGGGTGAGTCGATCGTCGCCCGCACCGCACGGCCGCTGGGCCTGGATTTTCATGTGGGCCTGGCGGACGAGGAGTTCCACCGCGTGGCGCACATCGCCCGTGGCAAGGGCAACCCCGGCGACGCCGCGGCCCAGCGGCTGCTGCAGGTGACACTGCGTGAGCCGGAGGCACTGTCGACCCGCGCCTTCACCAACCCACCGGCGATCCTCACCAGCACCAACAAGCCCGAATGGCGGCGCATGCAACAGCCTGCGGCCAACGGCCACGGCAACGCCCGCAGCCTGGCGGGCTTCTATGCCGGCCTGCTCGACGGCAGCCTGTTGGAGTCGGAGCTGCTCGACGAGCTGACCCGTGAACACAGCCTCGGCCAGGACCGTACCCTGCTGACCCAGACCCGCTTCGGCCTGGGCTGCATGCTCGACCAGCCCGACGTGGCCAACGCCACCTTTGGCCTGGGCGCGAAAGCCTTCGGCCATCCCGGCGCCGGTGGCTCGGTCGGCTTCGCCGATCCCGAGCACGATGTCGCCTTCGGTTTCGTCACCAATACCCTTGGCCCCTATGTGCTCATGGACCCCAGGGCACAGAAACTGGTGCGCGCCCTTGGCACGTGCCTTTGATCGGGTTGTGCGGGTATTGCCCGGATCCTTTGACTATCCTCAATGCCAACGCCTGGTGTGCGCGGGCAAAATCTCTTTCAATTTCATGGTGTATCGCTGATGTCTTCACATAAAACCTTAGCACTTGCCCTGTGCCTGGCCGCCACCGGTTGCGCCCAGCACCCGCAGACTGCCTCGAACGACACGAGCCACAGCTGGTGGCCATTCGGCTCGGACAAAGTGGCCGAGCAGGAAGTGAAGGAGGCTGTGACCGAGAAGGTGGCCAAGGCCGAGGCCAAGTCCGAGAGCGGCAGCCGCTGGTGGTGGCCCTTCGGCGGCGCAGAACAGCAGGCCAAGGGCCCGGCGGTGCCGAAGATCGACGAGAAGGCCACCCAGGCCTGGCTGGACGAGTACGAGCCCAAGGTGCGCGAGGCGATCAAGGGCAGCAAGTTCGAGCTGGAGCGCCGCGACGATGTGCTGGCGGTGACCATCCCGGTGGATGGCTCCTACAACCCGGATCGCCCGAACATGCTGCTGCCGATGACCCTGGGCCCGATCACCCGCGTGGCCAAGCTGGCCGAGGCCGATACGAAGAGCGCCGTGCTGATTCTGGGTCACGCCGACAGCAGCGGTGCCGCCGCGGCGAACCAGAAGCTCAGCCTGGAACGTGCCGCGTCGGTGTCGGCGATCTTCCGTCTCAGCGGCCTGGAGCGTGATCGCCTGATGCTCAAGGGCATGGGTTCGGACATGCCGCGTGCGGCCAACGACAGTGTCGAGGGCCGGAAGCTGAACCGTCGGGTGGAAATGCTGCTGACTCCGCAGAACACCATGGTGGCGCTGCTGGCCAGGTACCAGCAGGCCGCCCCGGCACCGGCCGCAGCCTCCATGGTTGCAGTCCAGGACGCCAAGGCGCCGGCAGCCAAGGCCGCCGCCAGCAAGCCTGCGGCGAAGGCCCCGGCCAAGACCGTGGCGAAGAAGCCTGCGGCCAAGACCACCGCGAAGAAGGCCTCGACCAACAAGAAAGTAGCCGCCAACAGCCCTGCGAAGAAAGGCAACTGATCGTCTTAAGGAAACGCAGTCATGACCCAATCCCTGGCCGATATGCGCCGCGACTACACCCGTGATGGCCTGGCCGAAGCTCAGGCCCCGGGTGAGCCGTTCGCCCTGTTCCACCAGTGGTTCGCCGATGCGGTGAAGACCGAGCAGCCACCGGTGGAGGCCAACGCCATGACCCTGGCCACTGTCGACGGCGAAGGCCGGCCGCATTGCCGGGTGCTGCTGCTCAAGGGGCTCGATGAGCGCGGTTTCACCTTCTTCACCAACTACGACAGCGCCAAGGGCCAGCAACTGCTGGCCAACCCCTTTGCCGCCATGACGTTCTTCTGGCCGGCATTGGAACGCCAGGTGCGTATCGAAGGGCGGGTGGAGAAGGTCACGGCCAAGGAGTCCGACGACTACTACCAGGTACGCCCGCTGGGCAGCCGCCTGGGGGCATGGGCGTCGCCGCAGAGCCGGGTGATTGCCAGCCGCGAGGCGTTGGAGAACCTGGTCAAGGCTACCGAGGCGCGTTTTTCCGATACCCAGCCGCATTGCCCCGAGCACTGGGGGGGCTATCGCTTGCTGCCCGAGCGCGTCGAGTTCTGGCAGGGGCGCGCGAGCCGCCTGCACGATCGCCTGAACTATCGCCTGGTGGATGGCCAGTGGCTGCGTGAGCGCCTGGCTCCCTAACCCGGATAGGCGGCGGCTTCGCGTTCCAGCCAGGCCGCCAGTTCCTTTCGCTTGATCTTCTGCGCCCGCGCCTGCTCGAGGCGTTGCAGCATGTAGGTGCGCTTGGCTTTGTCGTTGCCGGCCAGCGACAGCGCCAGGTCACGGTCCATCCAGCGTCGCATGCGCACGTACAGCCACCAATGGAAGTACAGGCCCGCGACGGTCGCGACCACGACGATGAAGTAATCCATGGCTATCCTTGGTCAGAATGTTTAGCCGCAACACAGCCGGCGCAGGCTGTACCTGAGCTGAATGAAAACAATTTTATAACCTTTGCGCCGTGACAGTCGTCAATCCACGGCGTCTAATGGACACATGACCTATGGAGAGTTATCCCATGCGTAAATCCGTTTTGCTGGTGGCGAGCTTCACCACCATGTCGCTGCTGCTCGGCGGTTGTGCCTCGAACCTGACGGGCGACAGCTATTCCCGGGATGAGGCCCGTCGCGTGCAGACCGTGCGCATGGGCACTATCGAATCCCTGCGCCCGGTGAAGATCGAAGGTACCAAGACCCCGATCGGCGGTGGCGCGGGCGCGATCGTCGGTGGCGTGGCCGGCAGCGCCGTGGGGGGGGGCCGTGGCAGCATCGTGGCTGCGGTGATCGGTGCCGTTGCCGGTGGCCTGGCCGGTTCTGCCGCCGAGGAAGGCCTGACCCGCACCCAGGGTGTCGAGATCACTGTGCGCGAGGACGACGGCAGCATGCGCGCCTATGTGCAGGAAGTGCAGCAGAACGAGATCTTCCGCGTCGGCGAGCGGGTACGCATCATGACCGTTGACGGTACCAGCCGCGTCACTCACTGAAGTTGCACTAAAAACAAACCCCGACACGGCGAGGCCGGTCGGGGTTTTTTCTTGCCTGCAAGGCGCTGTCAGGCATCCAGCCCCAGGATGTCCCGCGCCACCGCCTCGGCGACGCGAATGCCATCGACCCCGGCCGAGAGAATGCCGCCGGCGTAACCTGCGCCTTCGCCAGCCGGGAACAGGCCCTTGAGGTTGAGGCTCTGGTAGCTGGCGTCGCGGGTGATGCGCAGGGGCGAGGAGGTGCGCGTCTCGATGCCGGTCAGCACCGCATCGTGCAGGTTGTAGCCTTTGATCTGGCGATCGAAGGCCGGCAGTGCCTCACGGATGGCCTCGATGGCGAAATCGGGCAGGCTGGGTGCCAGGTCGCCGAGGGTCACCCCCGGTTTGTAGGACGGCTCGACACTGCCCAGCTCGGTGGAGGGCCGCCCGGCGACGAAGTCGCCGACCAGTTGCGCCGGTGCCTGGTAGTTGCTGCCGCCCAGCACGTAGGCATGGGCTTCCAGGCGCTCCTGCAGCTCGATACCGGCCAGCGGGCCGCCCGGGTAGTCGCGTTCGGGGTCGATGCCGACGACGATGCCGGAGTTGGCGTTGCGCTCGTTACGCGAATACTGGCTCATGCCATTGGTGACCACCCGGCCCGGCTCGCTGGTGGCGGCGACCACGGTGCCGCCTGGGCACATGCAGAAGCTGTAGACCGAGCGGCCGTTGCTGGCGTGATGCACCAGCTTGTAGTCGGCGGCGCCGAGTTTCGGGTGCCCGGCATACTTGCCCAGGCGCGCCTTGTCGATCAGCGATTGTGGGTGCTCGATGCGAAAACCGATGGAAAACGGCTTGGCTTCCATGTAGATGCCCTTGCCGTGCAGCATGCGGAAGGTGTCGCGAGCGCTGTGCCCCAGGGCCAGGACCACATGGCGCGAATGCAACTGCTCGCCGCTCTCCAGCACCACGCCGTTGAGCTGGCCATCGTCGATGAGCAGGTCGGTGACCTTTTCCTGGAAACGCACTTCGCCGCCCAGGGCGATGATTTCCTGGCGCATGTTCTCGACCATGCCGGTCAGGCGGAAGGTACCGATGTGCGGCTTGCTGATGTAGAGGATCTCGTCCGGGGCGCCGGCCTTGACGAACTCTTCCAAGACCTTGCGGCCATGGTGCAGCGGGTCCTTGATCTGGCTGTAGAGTTTGCCATCGGAGAAGGTCCCGGCGCCGCCTTCGCCGAACTGCACGTTGGACTCGGGGTTGAGCACGCTCTTGCGCCACAGGCCCCAGGTGTCCTTGGTGCGCTGGCGCACTTCCTTGCCGCGCTCTAGGATGATCGGTCGAAAGCCCATCTGTGCCAGCAACAGGCCGGCGAAGATGCCACAGGGGCCGAAGCCGACCACGATCGGGCGCTCCACCTGGTTGGCCGGAGCCTGGCCGACGAATGTGTAGCTGATGTCGGGGGCGACGCTGATGTTGCGGTCATCGGCGAACGTGTGCAGCAGTTGCGCCTCGTTGCTCGCTTCCAGGTCGATGGTGTAGATGAACAGCATCTCGCTGTTCTTCTTGCGGGCGTCGTAGCTGCGCTTGAACAGGGTGAAGCTGAGCAACTGCTCGTCGAGGATGCCCAGGCGCTGGACGATGGCCTCGCGCAGGGCCTCGTCGGAATGGTCCAGGGGCAGCTTCAGTTCGGTGATTCGTAGCATGGCAGGATCCAGTATCCCGGCCATGGGGTGGCCGGCGGCTTTACACAAACCGCCAAGTATAAGCTGTTCGCCACCTTGACTGGCAGGATAAACGCATCCGGGCGATCAGTTGTCGCGGGCGCCGCCGTAGTAGCCGCAGCCTTGCAGGGTCTGGCCGTCGATGCGCAGTTCGGCGCGCAGGTGGCGTATCGCGCCGGTGGCGATGTCGACGCAACGCTGCGGAGCGACCCAGAGCTCGATGTGTTGCCCATTGGCTTCGCTGGACAGGCTCAGGCCGCCGTTGGGCATCTGTTCTTCCAGGTAGGGCAGTGGCAGCGGATCCTGGCCGAGCCGTTCCAGGACCATACCCTTGCCGCTGGCCTTGATCGCCCAGCCTGGTTCATGGCCATCGGCGCGCAGGGTCAGTTGCTTGAAGTTGGGGTCGCCGCAGGCATTGGCGGAAGGCTCGAGACGGTACAGGCGTGTCACGTCGAGGCGACCATCGCTGTCGGCCTGCTTGCTGCCGGCAAGGCGGCCGCGCACGTCGGCGAACAGTGTGTCGCCAGCATCCTCGGCGAGGTTGGCGGCTTCCTGCAGCAGGCCGGTGGCACCTACATCGTTGACCTCGAAGTGGCGGCTTTCGCTGCAGGGCTTGAACAGCAGCTTGCCACCTCCGGCACTCAGTTCGCCCTGCATGCGCGTGGTGCCGATGTTCGGGTCGGTTGGCTTGTTCGCCAGCGCCTGGCAGCCTGCGAACAGGGGGAGCAGGGTGACGAGCAGCAGGGAAGGGGTGACGCGCATGGGGCAGGCTCCGGGCGATCCAGCAAAAGAAGTGGCCACGTTACTCAGCCTGGGGGGCGATCACAAGGTTTCATGTGTTCCGCTCTGTTGGCAGCGGTCTGGTGGGCCGGGCGAAGCCCCAATTGCCATTTGGGGCCGCTTCGCGCCCCATCGCCGGCAAGCTCCCACATGGCCCGTGCAAACCGCATCATGTGTGGTCGACGCGGTCCCTGTGGGAAGCCGGCTTGCCGGCGATGGGCTGCGAGGCAGCCCCAAATATGACAAAGCGCCGCTTAACTGACAGGCGTTGGCCCGAAGGCCCTTTTCCACACCATGACGATCAACCGCCCAGGTAGGCGTCGCGCACCTTCGGGTCGCTGAGCAGCGCCTCGCCGGTGCCCTGCATGACCACGTGGCCGTTCTCCAGCACGTAGGCGCGGTCGGCGATCTTCAACGCCTGGTTGGCGTTCTGCTCCACCAGGAACACGGTCACGCCATCGCGGCGCAACTGCTCGATGATGTCGAAGATCTGCTGGATGATGATCGGCGCCAGGCCCAGCGACGGCTCGTCGAGCAGCAGCAGCTTGGGCTTGCTCATCAGCGCCCGGCCGATGGCCAGCATCTGCTGCTCGCCGCCGGACATGGTGCCGCCACGCTGCACATAGCGCTCCTTCAGGCGCGGGAACAGTTGCAGGACCCTGTCCAACTGCTCCTGGTAGTCGCCCTTGCTGGTGAAGAAGCCGCCCATGGCCAGGTTCTCCTCCACGGTCAGGCGGGCGAACACGCGGCGGCCCTCCGGGACCACGGCGATGCTCTTGCGCATGATGTGCGAGGAAGGCTGGCCGACCAGCTCCTCGCCCAGGTACGTGATGCTGCCGCTGTGTGCCTGGGGCGAGCCGCAGAGGGTCATCAGCAGGGTCGACTTGCCGGCGCCGTTGGCGCCGATCAGGGTGACGATCTCGCCCTGGTTGATCTCCACGTTGACGCTGTGCAGCGCCTGGATCTTGCCGTAGAAGGTGGAAACGTTCTCGAACTTCAGCATTTACGCCTCCCCCAGGTAGGCCTTGATCACATCAGGGTTGCCGCGGATCTCCTCCGGCGTGCCGTCGGCCAGGGGCGTGCCCTGGTTGATCACCACGATGTGGTCGGAAATGCTCATCACCAGCTTCATGTCGTGCTCGATCAGCAGCACCGTCACGTTGTGCGACTCGCGAAGGTAGCTGATCAGGGCCTTGAGGTCCTCGGTTTCCCGGGGGTTGAGGCCAGCGGCCGGCTCGTCGAGCATGATGATCCGGGGCTGGGTCATCATGCAGCGGGCGATCTCCAGGCGACGCTGCTGGCCGTAGGCCAGGGTACCGGCGGTACGGTTGGCGAAGGCGGTCAGGTTGACCTTCTCCAGCCAGTACTGGGCCCGTTCCATGGCCTCCTTCTCGCTGCGGCGGAAGCTCGGGGTCTTGAGCAGGCCGGCGAAGAAGTTGGTGTTCAGGTGCCGGTGCTGGGCGATCAGCAGGTTTTCCAGCGCGGTCATTTCCTTGAACAGGCGTACGTTCTGGAAGGTCCGCACCACGCCCTTGCGGGCGATCTGGTGGCCGGCCAGGCCCTGGATCGGCTGGCCATCGAGCAGGATGGTGCCGCCAGTGGGCTTGTAGAAGCCGGTCAGGCAGTTGAACACGGTGGTCTTGCCGGCGCCGTTCGGGCCGATCAGCGCCACCACCTGTTTTTCCTTGACGGTCAGGCCCACGCCATTGACCGCCAACAAGCCGCCGAAGCGCATGCTCAGGCCGCTGACTTGCAGAATTTCGCGGCTCATCGACGCAGCTCCATGTGTGGACGTTGCATAGGCAGCAGGCCTTGCGGACGCCAGATCATCATCAACACCATCATCGCGCCGAACATCAGCATGCGGTACTCGCTGAACTCACGCATCAGCTCCGGCAACAGGATCATCACGATGGCCGCGAGGATCACGCCCAACTGCGAACCCATGCCGCCGAGGACGACGATGGCGAGGATGATCGCCGACTCGATGAAGGTGAACGACTCCGGTGTCACCAGCCCTTGGCGAGCGGCGAAGAAGCTGCCGGCGAAACCGGCGAAGCAGGCACCCAGGGTGAAGGCCGACAGCTTGATCACGGTCGGGTTCAGGCCCAGGGCACGGCAGGCGATCTCGTCCTCGCGCAGGGCTTCCCAGGCGCGGCCGATCGGCATGCGCAGCAGGCGGTTGATGACGAACAGCGCCAGCAACGCCAGCAGCAGGGCTACCAGGTAGAGGAAGATGACCTTGTTGATCGAGTTGTACGGCAGGCCGAAGAACTCGTGGAAGGTCTGCATCCCCTCGGCGGCGCGGCGTTCGAAGGTCAGGCCGAAGAAGGTCGGCTTGTCGATGTTGCTGATGCCGTTGGGGCCGCCCGTGAGGCTGGTGAGGTTGCGCAGGAACAGGCGGATGATCTCGCCGAAGCCCAGGGTCACGATCGCCAGGTAGTCACCGCGCAGGCGCAGCACCGGGAAGCCCAGCAGGAAGCCGAAGATGGCCGCCATCAGGCCGGCGATCGGCAGGCACACCCAGAAGCTCAGGCCGTAGTAGTGCGACAGCAGGGCGTAGCTGTAGGCGCCGACGGCGTAGAAGCCGACGTAGCCCAGGTCGAGCAGGCCGGCAAGGCCCACCACGATGTTCAGGCCCAGGCCCAGCAACACGTAGATCAGGATCAGGGTGGCGATGTCGACCGCGCCACGCGAGCCGAAGAACGGCCAGACCAGCGCCACCACGATCAGGCCCAGGATCACCCAGCGCTGGGTCTTGGGCAGGGTCAGGTAGTTGCTGACGGCTGGCGGGATCAGCTTGCGCTCGGAGCGCCCGCGCATCATCGAGTTCCATTGCTTGTCGAACAGCACGCGCAGGAACATCAGTACCGAGCAGACGGTGATGACCGTGAGGGTGAACGGGCCCTGGCTGTGGACCACCAGCCGGATGCCGTCGATGCTGAGTTTCAGGCCCAGCACCGGGAAGGCCACGGCCCAGACCAGGGCGGCGCTGAACAGCGCCTGTTTGAGATGTCTGTTCATACTTTTTCAACCTCCGGACGGCCCAGGATGCCGGTCGGCCGGAACAGCAAGACGAGAACCAACAGGCCGAACGCCACCACGTCCTTGTACTGGTCGCCGAAGATGTCGGCGCCGAAGGCTTCCGCCACGCCCAGCACCAGCCCGCCGAGCATGGCGCCCGGGATGCTGCCGATGCCGCCCAGTACCGCCGCGGTGAAGGCCTTCAGGCCCACCAGGAAGCCGGCGTTGGGGTTGATCACCCCGTACTGCATGCTCAGCAGTACGGCCGCCACCGCCGCCAGGGCGGCACCGATGACGAAGGTCAAGGCGATGATGTTGTTGGTGTTGATGCCCAGCAGGTTGGCCATCTTGAGGTCCTCGGCGCAGGCGCGGCAGGCGCGACCCAGACGGGAACGGGAGATGAACAGGGTCAGGCAGGTCATGGCCACGAGGGTGACCACGAAGACCAGGATCTGCATGTAGGACACCAGCACCTCTTGCGCGCCGCCCGGCCCGAAGGAGAAGGAGCCCGGGATCAGGTTGGGGATGGACTTGTCCTTGGAGTCCTGCGACAGCAGGACGGTGTTCTGCAGGAAGATCGACATGCCGATGGCGGAGATCAGCGGGATCAGGCGGTTGCTGTTGCGCAACGGCCGGTAGGCGACCCGTTCGATGCTATAGCCATAGGCACTGGTCACGACCATGGTGGCGATGAACGCCACGGCCATCAGCAGCGGCAGCGAGTCGATGCCCATCATGGCCAGGCCCGCCAGGGCGATGAAGGCCACGTAGGAACCGATCATGTACACCTCGCCATGGGCGAAGTTGATCATGCCGATGATGCCGTACACCATCGTGTAGCCGATGGCGATCAAGGCGTAGGTGCTGCCGATGGTCAATCCATTAACCAGTTGTTGGAAGAAATGGTAGATCTCAGGCATTTACAGCGCTCCTAAAAACCTGATTAGCATTTCGCTGGCGGGTGATGAACCCGGCTCGCCTCGTAGGCGTTGGCAACGAGGGCGGGCACGGCCAGGGAACCGCGGGTGACGGTTTTAAGATTTTCAGGTGAACCCCCTCCCGGATCGCGGGAATCGGGCCCATGAACCTCGTAAAACAAAGCCCACTGCTCACACAGTGGGCTTCCAGTTAGCTAGTCACGCTGTTACTGAGGGGAGACTTCGGTCTTCGGCTTGCCGAAGTGCCATTCGTAGACCACGAACTTGAAGTCCTTCAGGTCGCCTTTCTCGTCGAACGACAGGTCGCCGGTCGGGGTGTGGAAGGTGCCCTTGTGGATTTCCTCGGCGACTTTCTCGGCGTCGTCGCTGGTGCCGGCGGCCTTGATGCCATCGGCGATCACCTGGACGGCGGAGTAGGCCGGGAACACGAACGGACCGCTCGGATCCTTGCCGTCACCCTTGATGGCGTCGACGATCGCCTTGTTCGCAGGATCCGCGTCGAAGGACTTGGGCAGAGTCACCAGCAGGCCTTCGGAGGCGCTCTGGGCGATCTGCGAGATGGAGTCGTTGCCCACGCCTTCCGGGCCCATGAACTTGGCGTTCAGGCCTTTTTCCTTCGACTGGCGCAGGATCAGGCCCAGCTCTGGGTGGTAGCCGCCGTAGTAGACGAAGTCGACGTTGTTCTGCTTGAGCTTCTGGATGATCGAGGAGAAGTCCTTGTCACCGGCGTTCAGGCCTTCGAAGACGGCGACCTTGACGCCCTTGCCTTCGAGGGTCTGCTTGACCGCGGTGGCGATGCCTTCGCCGTACTGCTGCTTGTCGTGCAGGACCGCGACGACCTTCGGCTTGACGTGGTCGGCGATGTAGTTGCCGGCGGCCGGGCCCTGGGCGCTGTCCAGGCCGATGGTGCGGAACACCAGCTTGTAGCCACGGGCGGTGATTTCCGGGCTGGTGGCGGCTGGGGTGATCATGATCACGCCTTCGTCTTCGTAGATGTCGGACGCAGGCTGGGTGGAGCTGGAGCACAGGTGGCCGACCACGAACTTGACGCCATCGTTGACCACCTTGTTGGCGACCGCGACGGCCTGTTTCGGGTCGCACGCGTCGTCGTATTCCTTGGCCTCGAGCATCTTGCCGTCGACGCCGCCCTTGGCGTTGATGTCCTTGATGGCTTGTTTGGCGCCGATGAACTGCATGTCGCCGTACTGGGTGACCGGACCGGTCTTGGGACCGGCGATGCCGATCTTGATGGTGTCGGCGGCAACCGAATGGCTGGCGACCCCAGCCAGGACCATTGCGGCGAACAGCTTGGAAATCTTGATCATAGTGCTCCACTCATTCTGTTGTAATTCTTATAGTCCTGGCGGCCAGGGCTACAGATCGGGCGGGAACGCCGGCATGGCCACGCCATGTCGCAAGCCCACCTTCCCCCGGAACGTGTCCCGGAACTGTACCGGTACAGTGTAGAGCGCTGTCCAAGCGCTTGAAAAGCGGGCGAAAAGCGTCTGTTTCCCGGGGTGTCGCCTGGTCGACATAAAGATACAGAAAAGCGCCATTACTTTGCCTGCATCCCTGGCCCCACCCCACAAGTTCGGGGCCAATCGACCAAATTACATATTTGAAACCGGGTTTTTCTGCAAAAATGCCGGCCTTTTCATTGGCCGTTTTTCTGCTGGTAGGAACCCATGACTGATCAAGCAAGCACCCTCTATGCCAAATTGCTCGGCGAGACGGCAATCATCGAGTGGAAGGCACTGGAGCGTTTCTGGGCCAAGGGTGACCTGATTTGGGTCGACCCGAGCTTGGACCTGATCGCCGTTGCCGAGGCGATGGCCGAGAATCGCAGCGAGATCTTCGCCAAGTGGCGTAACGATGGCACTGTCGCCCCGGTCACTGCGCAGCAGGCGCTAGACCTGCAGAACCGCGATCCGCAGATCTGGGCGGTGGTGGTTTCGCCATTCGTGGTGATGCAAGAGAAGAAAGCGCAGTGAGGCTGCGCTTTTTTGGTGCGTGAAAACGCACAGGTCTTCCGTGCTGGTGCGTATCGACGTTCAGGTGGGGTGGATGTTGGTAACAGTCGGGTGAGTGATTCGGCTGCGCGGTAACAGTTTACGGTATGCGTAATAGGGGCTGCTTCGCGCCCATCGCCGGCAAGCCGGCTCCCACAGGGTGAGTCGATTGCAAATGATGTGATTTGCAGGGTATTGCGCTGCTTTTGGGATCAGCACAATACCTGTGGGAGCCGGCTTGCCGGCGATGGGGCGCGAAGCGGCCCCGTGCCGTCAGTAGTCGACCCGCCCGGTATGGTTGTTCAGCGAGATCACTCGCGTCTTGCCGATCCGGTGGCGGAAGATCTCGCGCAGGTACTTCACCGCCTTCTTCACGCAGTCGCGCGACAGGCGGATGTCGTTGATCGAGACGAAGCGGCTCTTGTCATTGATCAGTTCGCGGTACTTCTTCTCGTACATCGGCTTGATCGCATACCAGTTGGTGTCGAGTATCTTCGCCGGGTTCTCGAACTCGTTGAGCAACTCGTCGATGCGTGCCTCGTCGAACTGCTCGCTGGTGATGAACTCGAGGATGGCGTTGTCCAGGGTGTCGTCGAAGCGATACGGGTTGCGGGCGAAGCAGCGCTTGATGAAGGCCACGATCAAGGTCAGGAAGTCGTCCGACAGGCACGGGCTCTTGGCGATCAGGGTGGTCAGCGAGAGGTTGGCCGAGGCGCCGATCACCAGGGCGTAGCGCTTGAGGGTGGTGTTGGGGAACAGGCTGTTGAGGTGCGTCTTGAGCCGGTTCAGGTCCATGTACGACAGCTTGTAGTCCTTGGGCAGCGAAACGATCGACACCACCGACGAGCAGTTCTTGAAAAAGTGCAGGTCATGCAGCGCCGCCGCGTCGTAGCCCGAAGCCTGGTACTGCTCCAGGGCCGCGCGGTAGCGGCGTGACTCGATCGGCAGCAGGCTGATGCCTTCGATGGCCTGGGTCTGCTTGTTGAAGTGCGGCAGGTCGATGGAGCGCAGGAACAGGTCGTCGATGTCCAGTCGCGGGTTTTCCTTCTCGAACACCTTGAACTTGTCCGAACCGGGCACAGGCTGCTCCGGCACCACCGATTCGGCATAGGCGATGGCCACCGGGCCGGCCAGGCTCATGAACAGGTCATTGGCATCCAGGCGAATGGTCTCGCCGATATCGATGCCGGCACGGCGGAAGTAGTTCTGGTCGTAGTCGGTGGTCACCGCCTGGGCCGTGAGGATGTTGAAGATCTGCTGGGAGATGTACTGGTTGGCGTGCTTCTCCATGGCGTTGACGTCGATGTTCTGGATCGTGCCGTCGTCGTTCTCCTCGGCGTAGCGCATGATGTCGTTGGAAATCAGCATCATCGCGTTCCACGGGCGGATGCGGCCCATGACGCTGGCTTCGCTGCTGTCTTCGTTGTCGAAGTTGTACGAGAAGTCCCACTCTTCCGAGAGGTACTTGCACAGCAAGCGCCCGGCGTTGATGTGCAGGGCTTCGGACATCTCGCTGCGATGGTCGGAAACGTTCGGCAGTACGCAGATGCCGCTGGTGAAGATCGGCTCGAAGACGAACGAATGCCCGCTCTTGCCGTCATTCTCGTCGGCCGGCTTGGTGTCGAAGGTTTTGTTCATGTACGAGTACTGCTGGGCCAGGCCGAACTCCGAGGCCATGCCCGAGCCAGTGCCGCCACCGGCGCTGAAGATGTAGAAATACAGGCGCGACTGGTTGGCCTTGATACCGCAGGAGTCGATCAGGTACGAGTGGATCAGCTTCCAGTCGCTGCTGGAGAAGCGCTGGGTGTCCTTGTTGAGGATGATCTTGGCCAGGTACTGGCCGAGGATCGGCGCATTGCCGGCACCGCCGGCGTGGACCTCGGACAGGTCCATGATCTTCATCTTGCTGTAGTCGCGCAGGAAGCCCCCGCGCTCGCCCTTGCGCGAGAAGCGGATGCGCCCGGCGATGTCCTTGTCCAGGTCGCCCAGCATCACCAGCGGCTCGACCAGGAATACCGGCTTCGCCACCTTGTTCTGCACCAGGCGCAGGTTCTGGCGGATCCAGCGTGCCGGGCTGTAGCCGGCCTCGCCCTTGTTGCGCTCCTCGTTGTTGAACTCGTTGAGGAAGAAGGTGCGGGCGTTGTAGACCAGTTCTGCCACGTCCAGGGCGATGTTCGAGCCGCAGCGGCCCAGGCCGATCAGGCACACCGAGGGGAACTGCTGTTCGAGGCGTAGCTGGCTTTCGTCCTCGACGTGCAGGTTCTGCGGGAACACCAGGTCGCGCAGGCCGTCGAGGTTGTCGAGGATGCGCTGGATGTCCTGCTCGGTGTAGTAGAGGTATTGTTGCGTCGGCAGCAGGCGCGTGGGCTGCAGGTCCCGCGGGGACAGCGCGGCCGGCGAGGAAGAGGGGATGGACGACTCGGGCAGCGCATTGGCAGAAGTGTTGGTAGAGGTCATAGTGCGCCATTCGCCTTGGGTGGTGGGCCGTCGACAGGTATGTCATATAGCCATCATTGGGAAATTTCGCGACTGTATCAGTGCGCCTTTCACGTAGGCGATAGGGGTTTGCCTTATATCCCGTGAGTTGTCTTGTCGCCTTCGCAGTGCATCGCCCGATTGCCCTGCTTCTTTAATCATCTGCCTGGAGTTGCTCATGAGTACTGCATTGCCTTCGCTGGGATTCGCCGGAATCGGCCTGATGGGCCTGCCGATGTGCCGGCGCCTGCTGGCCGCGGGCTACCCGCTGACGGTCTGGAACCGTAGCCCGCAGAAGTGCGCTGAACTGGTTGCCGCCGGCGCGCGCCTGGCCGCCAGCCCCGCCGAGCTGTGCCGTGACACGGACATGGTGCTGCTGTGCCTGGCCGATACGGCGGTGGTGCGCGAGGTGGTGTTCGGCGAGCAGGGCGTGGCCCAGGGCGGGCGCAGTGGCCAGTTGCTGGTGGACTTCTCCAGCCTGGAGCCGACCGCCACCCGCGAGATGGCCGCCGAGCTGGCGGCACTGTGCGGCATGGCCTGGCTGGATGCGCCGGTATCGGGTGGCACCCCCGGCGCCGAGGCCGGCACCCTGGCGATCATGGTCGGCGGCGAGGCCGAGGACCTGGCGCGGGCGCGCCCGGTGCTGCTGACCCTGGGCCAGCGGGTGACCCACATGGGGGGCATCGGTGCGGGCCAAGTGACCAAGGCCTGCAACCAGATGATCGTGGCCTGCAATGCCCTGGTGATCGCCGAGGTGGTGGCCCTGGCCGAGCAGTCCGGGGTCGATGCGCGGCTGATCGCCGAGGCCCTGGCAGGCGGTTTCGCCGACTCCAAGCCGTTGCAGATCCTCGCGCCACAGATGGCCGAGAGCCGTTTCGAGCCGATCAAGTGGCACGTGCGCACATTGCTCAAGGACCTGGATACTGCAGTGAAGTTCTCGCGCGAGCAGGGCTCGGCAACGCCGCTCAGTGGCCTCGCCGCGCAATTGATGCGCTTGCACGGTAGCCAGGGCTATCTGCAAAAAGATCCAGCGACCCTGGTAGAACTGTATCGCAACAAGGGCTGAAGTCGCTGTCCTGGCGGTCGAGCCGTTCGAGGATCGGGCGTAGCTCGGCCAGTGGCACCGGGCGGCTGAGCAGGTAGCCCTGGAGGAAGTCGCAGCCGTGGGCGGCGAGGAACTCGTGCTGCTCCACGGTCTCGACGCCTTCGCAGACCACCTGCAGGTGCAGGGTATGGGCCATGATGATGATCGCCTGGACGATCTCGCGGTCCTTCTGGCTACCCGGCACGTCCTGGATGAACGAGCGATCGATCTTCAGCACGTCCAAGGGCAGGCGCTTGAGGTAGGCCAGCGATGAATAGCCGGTACCGAAGTCGTCGATCGACAGGGCCACGCCCTGGGCGCGGATACGCTTGAGCAGGCTGACGGTGCGCTGGATATCGCCCATCAGGGCATTCTCGGTGACTTCCAGTTCCAGTTGGCGAGGTGTCAGGCCGGCCTGGAACAGCGCCATCTCCACCTCGCTGGCCAACTCCTCGCGCCCCAGGGTCACTGCCGAGCAATTGACCGTGACCTTGAGCGCGCCATAGCCGTGGCGGTTGAGCCGGGCCAGGTCTTCGCAGGCGCGGCGCAGCACCCATAGATCAAGGTCGACGATCAGGCCGTTGGTCTCGGCGATACCGATGAAACGGTCGGGGGCGAGCAGCCCATGTTGCGGATGCTGCCAGCGCACCAGGGCTTCGAGCTTGGCCACCTGGCCGTTGTGCAGGTCGAAGATCGGCTGGTAGTGCACGCACAGGCCGCATTCTTCGAGCAGGGCCAGGCGCAGCTCTTCCTCCAGTTGCAGCTCCAGGGTGGCGCGGGTCTTCAGGCCGTTGTCGAAGAAGTTCAGGCTGTTGCGCCCGCAGCCCTTGGACTGGTACAGCGCCAGGTCGGCGTTCTTGAGCAGTTCTTCGGCGGTGCGGCCGTCATCGGGGAAGATGCTGATGCCGATGCTGGTGGTCATGACCATGCGCCGCCCGCCCAGGTCGATTGGCTCTTTCATCCGTTGCATGATGCGCTGGGCCAGGTGGCGTGCTTCGTCGCGGCTGTTGAGGCTGGTGACGATGCAGAATTCGTCGCCACCGAAACGCGCCACCAGGTCCTGGTTGCGGGTGGCGGCCTTGATGTGGTCGGCGATCACCTTGAGCAACTCGTCGCCGGCGGCATGGCCGAGGCTGTCGTTGATCCGCTTGAAGTGATCGATGTCGAGGAACATGACGGCCAGCATGCCGTCGTTGGCACTGTGTTCCACCAGACGCTCGGCGAATACCTGGTTGAAGCCTCGGCGGTTGACCAGGTTGGTCAGGGCATCGTAGTGGGCGGCCTGCTGCAGCGAGACCCGGGCCTGGTCGAGCTGGCTGAGCAGCACGTTGACCCGGCGCAGGTCGCGTTCCTTGCTTTGCAGCTTCTTGTCCGACAGCGCCGCGCTGATGCTGCCGCCACAGATCAGCAAGGTGATGGAGGCGAGGGTCAGCCCCAGTTGCAGGCTGTTGTCCACCGAGGGCAGGCGCAGGGCGGTGTCGGCCGGGATCACCAGGGTCATCGCGGCCATGCCGGTGAAATGGGTGGCCACGATGCCGGCGGCCATCAGCAGGCTGGCGCCGTACTTCAGCACCAGGTGCAGGGTGCCGGCGCCATTGCTGAAGTAGCGGGCCATCAACAGGGCCAGCAGGCTGGTGGCGATGGCGATGCCCAGGGACGCCACTACCAGGCCGGCCTGGTAATACTGCTGGGCACTGGCCTGCAGCGCGGCCATGCCGACATAGTGCATCAGGGTGATGCCCAGCCCGATGAACAGCGCGGCCTGCAGGTAGTGGCGCGGGCGCATCGCGCTGCGATCGAGGGTGTTCATCGCCAGCCAGGCGGCGAGCAGGGCGATCAGCAGCGACAGCCCGGTCAGGGGCACGTCGTAGTGGATCTCCAGGGGCGCCTGGAACGCCAGCATGCTGATGAAGTGCATGGCCCAGATACCGCCGGCCAGGCAGCAGGCGCCGAGCATGCGCCATTGCCGGCGCGCAGCGTCGTCTTCGCTGTGGCATTGGCGTTCGGCCATGTCGAGGGTGGCGAAGCATGCCGCGCAGGCCACCGCATAGGCGAGCACGACCATGAAAGGTTCATGACGGCAGTCGAGAACGATCTGTCCGCTGGTCGGCAGCTCGGCGAACAATTGCAGTCCCAGCCATTCCATTGCTTGCCTCTTCGTCGAGTTCTCGCGCGTCTCCAGGAAGTCTTCACGGAGACCGTTGAGCAGCAGTATAGGAACGGGTGATTAAGCCTTCCTGATTGATGGCACTTTGATTTCAATCATTTGGATATTGGCGTGATAGCGGGGAGATCTAAGGGCGGTGGGAAATTCCATGGGGCTGCTTCGTGCCCATCGCCAGCTTGCCAGCGATGGGCACGAAGCGGCCCCAGCATGTTGCATGTACTAAGGCATCAGCCCGCGACCAGCACGCGGATCGCCTCCAGGCGCAGGGCGGCCTTCTCCAGCATGGCCAGGCCATCCTCGCGCTGCTTGCGCAAGGCGTCGATCTCGCTGTCGCGCACGCTTGGGTTGACCGCCTTGAGCGCCGTCAGGCGGGCCAGCTCTTCGTCGGCCTCGGCGGCGAGGCGTCGCTGGGCTTCGGCCACCCGCTCCTCGTGCGTGGGCATGACCTTGGCTTCGCCACCGGCAATGCGCTTGGCCAGTACGTCACGCTGGGCCTGGACGAACTTGTTGGCGCTGGCCTTGGGCACGCTCTCCAACTGGTCGTTGAGGGTCTCGAAGGCCACGCGAGGCGCCAGGTCGTTGCCGTTGGCATCGAGCAGGCAGCGCAAGGCTGCCGATGGCAGGTAGCGGCCCAGTTGCAGGTGGCGCGGGGCAACCACTTCGCTGACGTAGAGCAGCTCGAGCAGCACGGTGCCGGGCTTGAGCGCCTTGTTCTTGATCAGCGCCACGGCGGTGTTGCCCATGGAGCCGGACAGCACCAGGTCCATGCCGCCCTGGACCATCGGGTGTTCCCAGGTCAGGAATTGCATGTCCTCGCGGGACAGGGCCTGGCCACGGTCGTAGGTGATGGTCACGCCTTCCTCGTCGCCCAGCGGGAAGCTGGCGTCGAGCATCTTCTCGCTCGGCTTGAGGATCAGGGCGTTTTCCGAATGGTCCTCGCTGTCGATGCCGAAGGCGTCGAACAGGGTTTCCATATAGATCGGCAGGGCGAACTGGTCATCCTGCTCGAGGATCGCCTCGACCAGGGCCTGGCCTTCGCCGGCACCGCCCGAGTTGAGCTCCAGCAGGCGGTCGCGGCCGCTGTGCAGCTCGGCTTCCAGGCGCTCGCGCTCGGCGCGCGCCTCGGCCACCAGCTTGTCCCAGGCGCTGCCGTCGCCGGCTTCGAGCATCGGCAGCAGGCGCGGGCCGAAACGGTGCTGCAGGGCATTGCCGGTCGGGCAGGTGGCGAGGAAGGCGTTCAGGCCCAGATGGTACCACTGGAACAGGCGCTCCTGGGGGCTGTCCTGCAGGTAGGGCACGTGCAGTTCGATGGTGTGTTTCTGACCGATCCGGTCGAGGCGGCCGATCCGCTGTTCGAGCAGGTCCGGGTGGGCCGGCAGGTCGAACATCACCAGGTGATGGGCGAACTGGAAGTTGCGCCCCTCGCTGCCGATTTCCGAACAGATCAGTACTTGGGCGCCGAACTCCTCGTCGGCGAAGTAGGCCGCGGCACGGTCGCGCTCGAGGATGCTCATGCCTTCATGGAACACCGTGGCCGGGATGCCGGAGCGCACGCGCAGGGCGTCCTCCAGGTCCATGGCGGTCTCGGCGTGGGCGCAGATCACCAGGACCTTGGTGCGCTTGAGCATCTTCAGGGTATCGATCAGCCAGTCGACCCGTGGGTCGAAGCGCCACCAGCGCTCGTCGTCGTTGGTTTCGCCCTGGGCCTGGAAGGCCACCTCCGGGTACAGCTCGGCGTGCTCGCCGTTGGGCAGGTCGCGGTACTGCTCCGGGTTGGCCAGCGGGTAGGGGTGCAACTGGCGTTCCGGGAAGCCCTGGATCGCCGCGCGGGTGTTGCGAAACAGCACCCGCCCGGTGCCGTGGCGGTCGAGCAGTTCGCGGATCAGGCGTGCGTTGGCCTGGCTGTCGCCAGCGCTGACCGCGGCCAGCAGGGTTTCGCCTTCGGCACCGAGGAAGCCTTCGATGGTGGCGTGGGCCTTGGGCGACAGGCGGCCCTCATCGAGCAGTTCCTGTACCGCTTCGGCCACCGGGCGATAGTGCTCGCTCTCGGCGCGGAACGCGGCCAGGTCGTGGAATCGGTTGGGGTCGAGCAGGCGCAGGCGGGCGAAGTGGCTGTCCTGGCCCAGTTGCTCGGGGGTGGCGGTCAGCAGCAGCACGCCAGGGATGACCTGGGCCAGTTGCTCGACCAGGGTGTACTCGGGGCTGGCCTGCTCCTCGTGCCAGACCAGGTGGTGGGCCTCGTCGACCACCAGCAGGTCCCAGCCCGCGGCGAACAGGGCATCCTGGGCCTTTTCGTCGTCGACCAGCCACTCCAGGGCCACCAGCGCCAACTGGGCATCTTCGAACGGGTTGCTGGCGTCGCTCTCGATGAAGCGCTCGGCATCAAACAGTGCCACCTGCAGGTTGAAGCGCCGGCGCATTTCCACCAGCCATTGATGCTGGAGGTTCTCCGGGACCAGGATGAGCACGCGGCTGGCGCGTCCGCAGAGCAACTGGCGATGGATCACCAGGCCTGCCTCGATGGTCTTGCCCAGGCCCACTTCGTCGGCCAGCAGCACGCGCGGGGCGATACGGTCGGCCACCTCGCGGGCGATGTGCAATTGGTGGGCGATGGGCTGGGCGCGGCAACCGCCCAGGCCCCACAGCGACGACAGCATCTGCTTGCTGGTGTGCTGCAGGGTGTTGTAGCGCAGGGAAAACCACGGCAGCGGGTCGATCTGGCCGGCGAACAGACGGTCGCTGGCCAGGCGGAACTGGATGAAGTTGGACAGCTGGGTTTCCGGCAGGACACGCGGCTGGTTCTGGTTGTCGAGGCCGTGGTAGACCAGCAGGCCATCGGCGTCCTCGACCTCGCGCACGGTCAGTTTCCAGCCGTCGAAGTGGGTGATCTGGTCACCGGGCGAAAAGCGTACGCGGGTCAGCGGCGCATTGCGCAGGGAATATTGGCGGGTGTCGCCAGTGGCCGGGTAGAGCACGGTCAGCAGGCGGCCATCCTGCGCCAGGATGGTCCCCAGGCCGAGCTCGGCTTCGCTGTCGCTGATCCAGCGTTGCCCCGGTTGATACTGCTGCGCCATACTGCCTGAACTCCCGCGATGAAAAAGCCGGCTATGTTAACGGATAGGCCCGGTAGACCAAAGAGTCTAGCTGCTTCATCGACGAATACCGTCTTGCCGAGGAGGGTTGCGCGCCGACATGCCTGCCAAGCACCGCTGGTTGAATGCCTCCCTGGCCATGGGCGGCCTGCTGTCGCTGGCCGCCTGCGAGCAGCAGGGTTTCCAGACCCTGCCGCCGATTCCGGTCGAGCAACTGGAAGTGCTGGGCGTGCGCACGCCGATCAAGAGCGTGCACTTTCGCGACCGCGATGGCGAGGGTCTGCTGGTGCTCAGCCGCAGCGATGGCCAGGCCACCGACGCGCAGGCCGAGCAGGAGGTCGACCAGGTGGTGCTCAAGGCCACCTTGTATGGCCGCGCCGATGGCGATCTGTTCACGCCGCGTTGGCAGAGCGAGCAGGAAACCACCTGCCCGGGCCTGGACCTGGATGTGGACTTCTATACCGATGTCAGTGACGTCAGCGACCTCGACAAGGACGGTGTCGCCGAGGTGACCGTGGCCAGCCATGCCTTCTGCGGCGGTGGCATCGATCCCCACGACATCGCCATCGAGATGCGCCAGGGCCAGGCGGTCTATACCATCACCGGGCAGTCGCTGGTCACTCCGTCGGGCGAGGAGCCCATCGGCGGCGAGCGCCACGACAGCGCTTCGTTGAAGAATGCCTCGCCCGTGTTGCGCGAGCACATGGATGCGGTCTGGCTGCAGGTCTACAAGCGGCCGTGGAGCGAAGGCGGGCCGCCGACCGACGACGAACTGGACGATGCTGCCGGCTGAGATCGTTCTGGCGGCCTCGGCGCTGTTGTGACGCCCCGCACAATCCTGTGCGTGAAGGTTCAAGGTGGCTGATGGCCGGCCGATACAAGGGTCACAGGAGACAATTGCATGTTGCCGCCGATCATTCCAATCAGCGCCGCCCCGGTGACCTCGCAACAGGACCCGGTCAAGCCGACCCCGGACATTGCGCCGGTGGTCCCGGCGCAGCCTGCCTCCAGCGATGGCACCATCGACCTGCGGCACCAGCGCGATCCCCAGGAGCAAGCCTTGCTGCTGCGCGAAGAGCAACGCCGTCAGCAGCAGCGCCGCCGGCATGCGCAGGACGAGCGCTACGACGCCGTGCCTGGCGATGAACTCAATGCCGACAACACCGTGCCGGTGGCGCCGCTGGGCGATCGCCCGCGCCAGGGCCTGCTGGTCGACATCGAAGTCTGACTGGCCAGGGACGCCGCCTGCGGTCATCATGCAAGTCTCTGCTGTCAGTCGAGCCTGCCCATGAGCCAAGACAACCTGATCGACTTCGGCGCCGAGCGCGCCAAACGCATCCATGACCTCAACGAGAAGCGCCTGAACGAAGTGCGCCAGGCGTTCGAGCAGGCCATGCCGTTGGGCAAGGCGAAGAAGAAAAAGCCCAAGGGCAAGCCGAAGAAGCGCTGAAACTTGACGCAGGTCAAACCTGCGCCCGCCTCGCGTGCCTGGCCCCGGGCACCATTGACTCCGGTCAATTTTCCCTCCCCCTGCATTCGTTACCTTGCACCCATCGGACAACGGCAGGCGCAAACGGGAGGCCGACATGTTCTTCGACAATGTGGTTATCGCTGGTGTGGTAACGGTCGGGTTGATGTTCGCGTTCTTTGCCGGTCTGGGCATTTTCATCTGGAAGGACTCGAACAAGCGCAAGCCGCGCTGATCCTCCTGGATTCACGAGCACGCAAGGCATTTGGGGCGACTTCGGTCGCCCATTTTTTTGCCTGGAATTTCTTGTCGACCCATTGGGCTGCTCCGAGGGTAGTTCAGCTACCTTTTGGGGGGCTTTGTGGCCCCGCTAGAGACAGGTGCAACCTCTTCGACTAAAAAGATGATTAGCTAGCTAATTACACCCTTTCCGCTTTATCCTCCCCGCCGTTGTCTATCTTTCTATTCACCATCCCCTCGCAAGGTCCGATTCGTGCCCATCACCCTCAAGGCCCTGTTCGCCCCCAGCGACCTCGCCATCAAGTTCGCCATCAAGACCTTGCTCGGTGGCGGCCTGGCGTTGTGGCTGGCCATGCGTTGGGGCCTGGAGCAGCCTTCGTGGGCCTTGATGACGGCATTCATCGTCGCCCAGCCGCTGTCCGGCATGGTGGTGCAGAAGGGCCTGGCGCGCCTGGCCGGCACCCTGGTGGGGACCTTCATGTCGGTGCTGTTCATTGGCCTGTTCGCCCAGGCGCCCTGGCTCTTCCTGCTCACCCTGGCCCTATGGCTGGCGCTGTGCACCGCCGCTTCCACCCAACTGCGCAGCGCCTGGGCCTATGCCTTCGTGCTGGCCGGCTACACCGTGGCGATCATCGCCTTGCCGGCGATCGACCATCCCTTGCAAGTGTTCGACCAGGCGGTGGCGCGCTGCACCGAGATCTGCCTGGGCATCGTCTGCGCCACCGCCACCAGCGCCTTGCTCTGGCCCATGCGGGTGGAGCAACAGCTCGGCGGCCAGGCGCGCCAGGCCTGGCAGAACGGCCTGCAAGCCTCCAGCGCCATGCTCGGTGGCGAAGACGAGGCGCGCAAGGGGCTGCTGGAGATCCTCGGACGGATCGTCGCCATCGATGCCCAGCGCGAGCATGCCTGGTTCGAAGGCAATCGCGGCCGGCAACGGGCCAGAGCCATCCGTGGGCTCAGCCAGAAGCTGATGGTGCTGCTGCGCATTTCGCGCTCGGTGCGTCGGCAGTGGCGTCAGCTCGACGAAGACCAGGCACAGCGGATGGCTCCCTGGCTGGATGAAGCCCGCGAGCAATTGGCCAAGCCCGATCGACCGAGCCTGTTGCTGCTGCGCCAGCGTGTCTGGGACGCGGCCCACGACGAACGGATCAGCTCCGCCGAACACTATTGCCTGGCGCGCCTGACCTTGTTGTTGGACTTTGCCATGGCCGCCACCCAGGCGTTGCAGGACGTGGAGGCGGGCAGGGCGCCGACGGATGTGGCCCAGGGGCTTGCCGCCCACCGCGACGTGCCGCTGGCATTACTGTTCGGCACGCGCAGCGCCGTGGCGTTCCTGGTGATGGCCTGTTTCTGGCTGGCCACCGCCTGGCCTTCGGCACCGGGTGGGCTGGTGCTGACCTGCGTGGTCTGCAGCCTGTTCGCCAGCCGTGAGAACGGCGCGCAGATCGGCTTGAGCTTCCTGCGCGGGATCCTCCTGGCGGTACCCGTGGCCTTCTTCGTCGGGCAGATCCTCCTGCCGCAATGGAGCAGCTTCGCCATGCTCTGCCTGGGCATGGGGGTTCCGCTGTTCTTCGGTGCCCTGGGCATGGCCCATCCGCGCATCGGCGCGACCGCCACGTCCTATTGCTTGCATTTCATCGTCCTGGTGGCGCCGCTCAATGCCATGCACTTCGACGTGGCGACCATGCTCAACAGTGCCCAGGCCATGCTGATCGGGGTGGGCGCCGCTGTCTTGGCGTTCCGCCTGCTGGTGCTGCGCCACCCGGCCTGGCTTGGCAGGCGCCTGCGGGCGGCGACCCAGGGCGACCTGGTGCGCCTGACCCGGCGTGACCTGCGTGGCGCCGACAGCTGGTTCGGCGGGCGCATGGCCGACCGCCTGATGCAGCTGGCGCGGCATGCCAGCGAGTTGCCGGAAGCCGAGCGCAAGCGCTGGGACGATGGCCTGCACGGCCTGGACATCGGCGATGAGCTGGTGCACCTGCGCATGTGCCTGGCCGTGGCCCAGGCGCCACTGGGCGATGCCGAGCGCCAGTACCTGCAGCAATTGGCGGCGGTGCTGGCCAGCGGGCCGGCGCCAGGGCGCGGCGAGCGCCTGGACGCGGCCAGTGAACAGTTCATCGAGGCCTTGCGCCGACTGCCCCCGAGCGACCCGTTGCGCCTGGCCGAAGGGGCGGTACTGCAGTTGCGCAGGAGCTGGGGCAAATGGTGCCGCTGGCAGGAGGACGTCCATGGGGTTGCGTGAATGGGCGCTGGGTGGCGTGCTGCTCAGCCCGTTCCTGGTCTATGTGTTGATGGCGCTGGTCTTGACCGGCCTGTTGCGCCTGGTGGTGCAGGCCACGCCGTTGGGGCGCTGGATCTGGCACGAAGCGTTGTTCGATGCGGCGTTGTTCGTTTGTGTCCTGTCCCTGGTGGTGCATCTGCTGGGGCCTTTGTAAGGAGTCGATCCATGCGTACAGCGGTACGTATCTTGGTTACCTTGTGTGTGGTGGTGGTCGCGGTGTTCGCCGGCTATCGCCTGTGGCAGTACTACATGCTCACCCCCTGGACCCGCGATGCGCGGGTGCGCGCCGATGTGGTGGTGATCGCACCGGACGTTTCCGGCTGGGTGCGCCGGCTCGCGGTGCACGACAACCAGCAGGTCAAGGCGGGCGAGGTGCTCATGAGCATCGACCGCGAGCGCTTCCAGGCGGCGTTCGACCAGGCCAGCGCGGTGGCCGAGACCCGCGCCCAGCAGTTGCGCCTGCGTGAGCGCGAGGCGGCGCGGCGTACCGCGTTGGGGCCGGGGGCGATCAGCGCCGAACTGCGGGAGAACGCCCAGATCAACGCCGCGATCGCCCGGGGCGAGCTGCACGAGGCCGAGGCGCAGTTGCAGGTGGCCAAGATCAACCTGGCCCGCAGCGAAGTACGCGCGCCGCGTAGCGGGCACATCACCAACCTGCGCCTGGCCGAGGGTAACTATGTCACCACCGGGCAGCCGGTGATGGCGCTGGTGGACGACTCGACCTTCTATATCCAGGCCTACTTCGAGGAGACCAAGCTGCCGCGCATTCGCGAGGGTGACCCGGTCAAGGTCTGGCTGATGGGCGCGGGCGAATCGATCCAGGGGCATGTGGAAAGCATCAGCCGCGGCATCACCGACCGTAACAGCAACCCCGACAGCCAGTTGTTGCCCGAGGTCGAGCCGACCTTCAACTGGGTACGCCTGGCGCAGCGCATACCGGTGCGGATACGCCTGGACCGGATACCCGAGGGCGTGAGCCTCAGTGCCGGGATGACGGCGAGCGTGCAGGTGCAAGAGGACCAGGCCGAGCGTTGAGCCTCATGGATACGGCAGGCGACGGCGCCAATATTGCCGACGATGGGGCGCGAAGCGATCCCAAATGCAACTGAAGCCCCGGCTGTTCAGGGCTGCTGCGCCGTAGCCGCCAGCACGATCTCTCGAATGCATACCTGCTGTGGCTGCTGGTAAGCCCAGACGATGGCCCCGGCCACATCCTCCGCCGCCAGCACCACGCCTCCCATGTCATTGGCCTTCCAGGCCTCGTAGTCGCGCTTGATGCCCTCGTCGGTGGTATGCCCGAGCAACTCGGTCTCCACCGCACCCGGCGCAATGGTCACCACCCGCACGTTATGCGGTGCCAGCTCCTCGCGCAGGTTCTCCGACAACCCATGCACGGCGAACTTGCTGCCCACGTAGGCCACGTGGTTGGGGAAGGTCTTGCGCCCAGCCACGGAGCTGACATTGATCAGCGTGCCGCGGCGCCGCTCGACCATGCCGCCGAGCAGGGCATGCACGCCGTTGAGCAGCCCTTTGACGTTGATGTCGAACATGCGCTCCCACTGCTGCGGATCCTGTTCGTGCATCTGCCCCAGCAGCATCACCCCGGCATTGTTCACCAGCGCATCGGCCGGCCCATACAGCGCTTCGGCTTCCTGCACGGCGGCGGCCAGTGTCGCACGGTCGCGGATGTCCACGGCGCGGCACAGGCAATCGGGCAGGCCCAGCGCTTCGAGACGCTCCAGCCGTCGAGCGACCAGCAGCAGCGGGTGGCCGGCGGCGGAGAACAGGCGAGCGGTAGCGGCGCCGATACCGGAGCTGGCGCCCGTGACGATGATCAGCGGTTTGTTCATGACTGCCTCCCAGGCATAATCGTTTTCGATGGCCGGGATTCTAGATAACCCTTTCGGCCCTGAAAAACGGCTTATTTCTCTGGATGGCATCGGTTCTGTCTATGGATATCCGTCACCTCAAAGCGTTCATCGCTGTGTTCGAAGAACGCAACATCACCGTTGCCGCGCAGCGCTTGTGCGTGGCCCAGCCGACCTTGTCGGTGACCATTCGCCAGTTGGAGGACGACCTGGGCGTCGAACTGTTCCTGCGTCAGGCCCGTGGGGTCGAGGTCAGCGAACAGGCGCGCCAGCTGTATCCGCAGGCGTGCCGCATGGTCGCTGAAGCCGAGGCGCTGCGCCTGCGTTTCCGCCAGGGGCAGGAGCGGGTGTCGTTGGCATTGGGTATCGAGGCGGATATCGCGCCGGCACAGGTCGAAGCCTGCGTGCGCCTGGCCAGCCAGGCCGTCGGTGGCTTGCAGTTGACCTTGCTGGAGGGCTGCGATGGTGATGCGCGGCTGGCCGACGAGGCGCTGCGTTGCGAGGATGAGCTGTTCCTGCCGCTGTGGGAGGAAGCTTTCGTCCTGACGATGGCTACCGGCAGCCAGCCCGACGGGCGCTGGATCACCTGCCCGCACCACCCCTCGCACCAACGGCTGATGAGCCTGTATGGCGAGGGCGAGCAGGTGGGCCAGGCCGCTTCGTTGCAGCAGGCCCTGGCCATGGTCGCTGCCGGCTTGGGCGCGGCCTGGTTGCCGCAATCGCTGGTCGAACGCCACCCGGGCATCTACTGGCAGCCAAGCCCGGGGCTGGCGCTGCGCCGTCGGGTCGGCCTGTGCCTGACCAGCCAGGCCCTGGTACTGCCGGCGCTGGCCAGCCTGCAGCAGTTCCTGAGTGGCCCGGCCAGCCTTTAAAGGAACATGCCGCCGGAAACCTCCAGGCGCTGGCCGGTGATCCAGCCATTGCCTTCTTCCAGCAACAGGGCTATGGCGGCGCCGATGTCGTCGGGCAGGCCGACACGCCCCAGCGCGGTATTGCTGGCGATGAAAGCATTGACCTGCTGGTTGTCGCGTACGACGCCGCCACCGAAATCGGTCTCGATGGCGCCTGGTGCCAGGATGTTCACGCGAATGCCGTGCGCGCCCAGTTCCTTGGCCTGGTAGCGGGTCAGTACCTCCATCGCCCCCTTCATGGCGGCGTAGGCGGCATAGCCGGGCAGGGCGAAACGGGTCAGGCCGCTGGAGATGTTGACGATGCGGCCACCGTCGGCCAGCAGCGGCAACAGGCGCTGGGTCAGGAAGAACGGCCCTTTGAGCTGGATGTTCAGCAACTGGTCGAACTGGGCCTCGCTGGTTTCGGCGAAGGGCACGTTCACGCCGATGCCGGCATTGTTCACCAGGAAGTCGAAATCGGGGCGGTCGAACCGCTGCTGGAGGGTTTCGCCCAGGCGTTCGGCGAAGGCGACGAAGCTGCCGCTGTCGCTGACATCCAGCTGCAGCATGGCGGCCTTCACCCCGGCCTGTTCCAGGCGCTCGGCTACGGCGCGGGCCTCGTCGGCCTTGCTGTGGTAGGTGCCGATGATGTCGATGCCGCGTGCGGCCAGGTGCTCGGCGGCGTTCCTGCCCAGGCCGCGGCTGGCGCCGGTGATCAGAGCGAGCTTGCGGGTCATGTCGGTTACCTCGTTGATGGTGGTGACGATGGCAACAGGTTATTGATCGAGGCAGGGCTGTTAAATCCTGTGAATCCGGAAATACTGTTCGTATTCACCGGACAATAGGGGCCATGCATGAACAAGCTGGAACTCTTGCGAACCTTCGTCAGGGTCAGTGAACTGGCCAGTTTCACCCAGGCTGGCGAACACCTGGGGTTGCCACGCTCGACGGTGTCGGAGCAGGTCAGGGCGCTGGAGAACCTGTTGGGCACGCGCCTGTTCAACCGCACCACTCGCCGGGTGCAGGCGACCCAGGATGGCGTGTTGTTGTACGAGCGCAGCAAGGACCTGCTCTCGGGCATGGACGAGATCGAGCACCTGTTCCGGGGCGACGATGCCGCGCTGGCCGGATGCCTGCGCATCGACCTGCCGACCATGATGGCCCGTCGGGTCATCGTCCCGGCATTACCGGAGTTCCTCGCGCGCTACCCACACCTGGAGGTGGAGATCAGTTGCACCGACCGCCAGGTCGACCTGTTGCGCGAAGGTTTCGACTGCGTGCTACGCATCGGCGCCCTGAGTGACCTGGATGTGGTGGCGCGGCCTGTGGGCCGCTTGAGCATGCGCAACTGCCTCAGCCCTGCCTACCTGGCCCGCCACGGCGAGCCCCGCAGCCTCGAAGACCTGGCAGGGCACCGGCTGGTCCACTACGTGCGCAACCTGGGCTCACGCAGCCCGGGGTTCGAGTACGAGCACAATGGCGAACTGCGCTTCCAGGCCATGGGCGGCGTGGTCACGGTCAACAACACCGAAGCCTATTCCGCCGCCTGCCTGGCTGGCCTTGGCCTGATCCAGGTGCCGGCGGTCGGGGTGGCCGAACACCTGCGCAGCGGCGCGCTGGTGTCGGTGCTCGAGGCCTGGCAGGCCCAGGCGATGCCGGTTTCCCTGTTGTATGCCCGGCAGCGCCATGTGCCGCGCCGGGTCCAGGTGTTCATGGACTGGCTGGCGGCGCTGCTGGCGTCTCAGGTCGATCCACCGGCAGGCGGAAGCTGAACAGGGTCCCGGCCTGTGCGCTGGAGGCCACGTCCATGTACCCGCCATGGGCCAGGGCGATCTGGTTGGCGATGTACAGGCCCAGGCCCAGGCCTTGTTGGGGGGCGTCGGACAATGGCCGGGAAAAAGGCTGGAACAGCTGGGCCAGTGTCTGCGCGGGGATGGGTTCGCCGAGGTTGTGGACGCTGAGCACGAAGGTGCCATCGCGGATGGCCGCGCTGACCGTGACTGGCCCGTCGGGGGCGCCGTGGGTGAGCGCGTTGGCGATCAGGTTGGAAAGCAACTGGGCCACCCGTTCGCGGTCGCAGCGCAGGCCGCCGATGTCGGCGATGTCCAGCAGGATGCGTCGCTGCGGATGCACCCGTTGCAGCTCCGAGGCGACATGGCCAAGGGCTTCGCGCAGGTCTGGGCAGGGCTGCTGGTTGAGGGGGATGCCGGCACCGAGACGGCCTCGGGCGAAGTCCAGCACATCGCGCACCAACTGTGAGGCACGACGGCCACTGGTGAGGATGTGACGGGCGATGGCGCGACTCTTGTCGTCCTGCAGGCGCTGGGCCAGCAGTTCTGCGCCGGCGGTGATGGCGAACAAGGGGTTGCGCAGGTCGTGGCCGAGCACGGCGATGAACTGTTCGCGTACCTCCGCCATGGCGCGTTCCTTCTGCAGGGCGCGCTCGGTGCGCTGGGCGTTTTCCTCGCTTTCGATCTGGATCGACAGCAGGCGGGCGAACGACTCCATCATCGGCTGGATGGCGCTGCCCTTGAGCTGCGCAGGCTCGGGGTCGAGGGCGCAGAGGGTGCCGAAGAAGCGGCCGTCGGCACGTAGCACCGGTACCGAGATATAGCTCTCGAAGCGGTAGATGCGCGGCGTGTGGTGACGGCAGTACTGCTCGTCCTCGCTGGCCTTGTCGATCACGATGGTCTGCTGGCTGCTGCGGATCTCGTGGCACAGGGTGCTGGCCACATCGAGCTCGTCACCGGCCTTGAGGCCGAAGCCCAGGTTGTCGAGCACGGCGCAGGCGGTCCAGCTGTCCTCGGTGACCCGCGCCACGGCAGCAAAGCGCATGCCGGTGGTCTCGCAGATCACCTGGAGGATGGCCGGTACGACATTGATGCGGCCAATGGTGGCGATGTCGGCGCTGACGGCGTTGGTCATGACAATCCAGTGTCAGGGTGGGAAACGGGGGCTGGAGCCTTACAGTCTAGCGGTACAGGCGACGTCGGATGAAAAACCTTGGCGAACGGTCCGGGACTTGCGCTAGGCTGGCACCTGCGCGTTGCCCACCAGAGGCGACCGCTCGTGCCTGGCGTGCGTCACTTCCAAACATCTTGCGAGGTACGTCATGGCCATTACATCACAGGACATCTGCAACGCCGCCGATCGACTCAAGGGTTTCGTCGGCTTCCATGGCAAGCGCGGCACCCACATCGTGCGCTTCTCCGAGGATTCGTTCGGCCTGGACGTCGCCGGCGACAGCATCATCCCCTGCAGCGAATTCGTCTGGCGGCCAGAGGCGGGCCGGCGCATGGTCCTGTGCCGTGAGCGCCTGGCACTGCTGCTGGCGCAGCATGTGGACGATCGCCTGAACATCGGCGAGCCCCTGCGGATCTACCTGCGGCGCACCGACCTGGCGGAAATCGTTGCCGAGCGCAGCGTCTCTCCTGCGTAGTTGTCAGGGGCGGCTGTGCAGTCGCCCTGCATCACCCTCGCGCAGCAGCGCCTCGAAGCTCGCCTGGTCCAGCGGCCGGCTCAGGTAGTAGCCCTGGACTTCATGGCAGCCTTTGTCGGCCAGCATCCTGAGCTGCTGCTCGGTTTCCACCCCTTCGGCGGTCACCGTCAGGCCCATGGCTTTGCCCAGGTCGATGATCGCCTGGACCACGGCCTGGTCGTTGCTGTTCGGGTTGGTCAGGCCGGCGATGAAACGCTTGTCGATCTTGATGCTGTCGAACGGATAGCTGCGCAGGCAACCCAGCGAGGAGTAGCCCGTGCCGAAGTCATCCATGTTCAGGTGAACACCCAGCTCCTTCAGGGCGAGCAGGGTGCCGAGGGCACCTTCTATGTCGGCGAGCATGACGTTTTCGGTGATCTCGAGTTCCAGGCGCTGGGCGGGGAAATCGGTCTCCAGGAGAATCTCGCGTACCTCGGCGACCACGTCGCTGCGGGAGCATTGCGCCGGCGACAGGTTCACCGAGACCAGCAACTCTGCTTGCCAGTGGCGGGCGGTGCGGCAGGCCTGGCGCAATACCCAGCGGCCGAGGGCGACGATCAGGTCGCTCTGCTCGGCCAGGGGAATGAAGGTATCGGGGCCGAGCAGGCCCTGCTGGGGATGCTGCCAGCGCAGCAGCGCTTCGACCGAGACGATCCGCAGGTCCTGCAGGCGGTAGCGGGGCTGGTAATGGAGCACGAACGCCTCCTGCTCGAGGGCCTGGCGCAGGTCGTTCTCCAGTTGCCGGCGGTACTGGATCTGCTGGTTCATCTGCGCGCAGAAGTAACGCCAGGTGTTCTTGCCGTCGGCCTTGGCCTGGTACAGGGCGATATCGGCGCAGCGTACCAGCTCGCCGGCATCGCAGACCTGGGGGCCGGTCTGGGCGATGCCGAGGCTGGCGCCGACATGCAGTCGCTGCCCGTTGACGACGATAGGCTGGCGCAACAGGGCGATCAGGTGTGTGCAGAGGCGATCGATCTCGTTGCGGTCGTCCATGGCCTCGACGACCAGGGCGAACTCGTCGCCGCCCAGGCGCGCCACCAGGTCGTCTTCGCGGGTGGCCTCGCGCAGGCGCGACGCCACTTCCTGCAGTACCGCATCGCCGATGGCATGGCCGAGGGCGTCGTTGATCGGCTTGAAATTGTCCAGGTCCAGCAGCAGCAAGGTCAGCGGTGGTGCATCGCTGCCACGTTGCAGGGCCTGTTCCAGATGGCGCGTGAGCTTGTTGCGGTTGGCCAGGCCGGTCAGCGCATCGTGCAGCGACAGGTGCTGGATGTGCGCGTGGGCGGCGACTTCATGGGTGATGTCGCTGGCGGTTCCGCGAAAGCCGGCGAGCTTGCCGTCGACCAGGATCGGCCGTGCGGACATGCGGCAGTAGCGGTGCTGCCCGTTGGGGTCGTGGTAGGCGCAGCGTAGGTTGGCCATCTGCTGTGGGTCGGCTTCGGCCTGGGCGTCGAGCCAGGAGGCCAGGGGCGTGGTATCGCAGGCCAGCAGTTGGTTCAGCGGTTGCCCCAGCCAGTCTTCGAGCCGATAGCCCGTGACGCTGGCGAAGCGCTGCGACAGGTAGGTCAGGCGCTGGTGGCGATCGGTTTCCCAGATCCAGTCGGAGGTGGCCTCGGCAACGGCACGAAAGCGCTGCTCGCTGGCCTCCAGCGCCTGGTTGCTGTGTCGCAGGCGCTGCAGGCTCTGGTCGATGGCGCGGGAACTGCGCAGGGCATGGCGGAACAGGTAGAGCATCACCAGGCCGAGCACCAGCAGGGCGCCCAGCAGCGGCGGCAGGACCGCCCAGAGCAGTTGCCGGCCTGGCAGCGGGGTGGTCCAGGTCAGGTGGTAGCCGGTGTCGCCCAGGACGATGCGTGGCGTGGCCCGGTGCGTGGTCGTGTTCTTTTCCAGGCGCATGTCGGCCAGCCCCGCGCCTTCGCCCAGGTGGGCCAGCTTGGCCTCGGTCAACTGGTCGACGAACAGCATCACCGGCGCCTTGCCGACATCGATCTTCAGGACCTCCATGTCCGGGCGCACGGCAGCGGCGCTGAGCACCGTGGGCCAGCCATCGAACAGCACGAAGTGAGTGACCTGTTCGCGGTCGACGGCTACCTGGCGGGCCTGGGCGATGATCGGTGCCAGCGGGGCATCGATGAAGGTCTCGGCGGGGAGGTCGGTTGGCTCGCCTCTTAACAGGGCGTAGCGGGTATGCCGGTCGTCGACCACGAAGACACCTTCGAACCCGCTGGCGCTGTACAGCGATTCGCCGACATTCTTCTCGTCATAGGCCCAATGCCAGTCGACCTCGTTGGCCAGGTGCTGGTAGGCGGCATCCCAGACGGCATAGCTGGAGAGAAACTGGCGGGAGGCGAGCAGGCGCTGTTCCAGCGCCTGGGTGGCGTGAAAGGTGCTGCGTTGGCGTTCCTGTCGGTCGAGGGTAGCGGCGATGTTGAACAGGGCGCCCAAGGTGACCAGCGCGGCAAGGGCGAACAGTAGGGAAAAGCCGCCGATCAGACGGCGGACCTGCAGGCGCGGAGCGGGGAGGTCGACGATCCTGTCCATGCGCGGGCGACTCCTTCTTGAACAGCGCCCCCTTGCCAGGCAAGCACCGGGGAGGGTTCAGTCAGGATAGGCCAGCCTGGGCGGGGAAGCCGCGCCCAGGGCGAAATTCAACTGTTCATATGAATAGAGGAGCGTTTCGTGCGGTTGCCTCGGGCATGCGAAACTTTTTTCGACGGGAGTGTTGACTCTGAATTCAAAGCGCGTATTATTCGCCTCCCGCAGCGATGCACTTGCTGCGAGTCAGGTGGCAGTTGAAGTTGAACGCTTTCGATAAGAAAGCAGCTTCGAAAAAAACTTCAAAACAAACGCTTGACAGACTCTGAGGAAAGCGTAGAATGCGCGCCTCGGTTGAGACGAAAGCTCTTAACCAAACGCTCTTTAACAATCGAATCAAGCAATTCGTGTGGGTGCTTGTGAGTACGGACTGATAGTCGCCAAGATTATCAGCATCACAAGTGGCCATATGAGAAATCACATAGTCATTTGAGATTGCTGAGCCAAGTTTAGGGTTACTTAAAAACCCAAGCAGTATTGAACTGAAGAGTTTGATCATGGCTCAGATTGAACGCTGGCGGCAGGCCTAACACATGCAAGTCGAGCGGATGAAGTGAGCTTGCTCATGGATTCAGCGGCGGACGGGTGAGTAATGCCTAGGAATCTGCCTGGTAGTGGGGGACAACGTTCCGAAAGGGGCGCTAATACCGCATACGTCCTACGGGAGAAAGTGGGGGATCTTCGGACCTCACGCTATCAGATGAGCCTAGGTCGGATTAGCTAGTTGGTGGGGTAATGGCTCACCAAGGCGACGATCCGTAACTGGTCTGAGAGGATGATCAGTCACACTGGAACTGAGACACGGTCCAGACTCCTACGGGAGGCAGCAGTGGGGAATATTGGACAATGGGCGAAAGCCTGATCCAGCCATGCCGCGTGTGTGAAGAAGGTCTTCGGATTGTAAAGCACTTTAAGTTGGGAGGAAGGGCAGTAAGCGAATACCTTGCTGTTTTGACGTTACCAACAGAATAAGCACCGGCTAACTCTGTGCCAGCAGCCGCGGTAATACAGAGGGTGCGAGCGTTAATCGGAATTACTGGGCGTAAAGCGCGCGTAGGTGGTTCGTTAAGTTGGATGTGAAAGCCCCGGGCTCAACCTGGGAACTGCATCCAAAACTGGCGAGCTAGAGTACGGTAGAGGGTGGTGGAATTTCCTGTGTAGCGGTGAAATGCGTAGATATAGGAAGGAACACCAGTGGCGAAGGCGACCACCTGGACTGATACTGACACTGAGGTGCGAAAGCGTGGGGAGCAAACAGGATTAGATACCCTGGTAGTCCACGCCGTAAACGATGTCAACTAGCCGTTGGAATCCTTGAGATTTTAGTGGCGCAGCTAACGCATTAAGTTGACCGCCTGGGGAGTACGGCCGCAAGGTTAAAACTCAAATGAATTGACGGGGGCCCGCACAAGCGGTGGAGCATGTGGTTTAATTCGAAGCAACGCGAAGAACCTTACCAGGCCTTGACATGCAGAGAACTTTCCAGAGATGGAGAGGTGCCTTCGGGAACTCTGACACAGGTGCTGCATGGCTGTCGTCAGCTCGTGTCGTGAGATGTTGGGTTAAGTCCCGTAACGAGCGCAACCCTTGTCCTTAGTTACCAGCACGTCATGGTGGGCACTCTAAGGAGACTGCCGGTGACAAACCGGAGGAAGGTGGGGATGACGTCAAGTCATCATGGCCCTTACGGCCTGGGCTACACACGTGCTACAATGGTCGGTACAGAGGGTTGCCAAGCCGCGAGGTGGAGCTAATCTCACAAAACCGATCGTAGTCCGGATCGCAGTCTGCAACTCGACTGCGTGAAGTCGGAATCGCTAGTAATCGCGAATCAGAATGTCGCGGTGAATACGTTCCCGGGCCTTGTACACACCGCCCGTCACACCATGGGAGTGGGTTGCACCAGAAGTAGCTAGTCTAACCTTCGGGAGGACGGTTACCACGGTGTGATTCATGACTGGGGTGAAGTCGTAACAAGGTAGCCGTAGGGGAACCTGCGGCTGGATCACCTCCTTAATCGAAGACATCAGCCTGCTGATGAGCACCCACACGAATTGCTTGATTCCTTGAAGAAGACGATGTGACGCGACCCTGTGATAGGTCTGTAGCTCAGTTGGTTAGAGCGCACCCCTGATAAGGGTGAGGTCGGCAGTTCAAATCTGCCCAGACCTACCAATTTGTTGTGGTGCAGCCTGTATACGGGGCCATAGCTCAGCTGGGAGAGCGCCTGCTTTGCACGCAGGAGGTCAGCGGTTCGATCCCGCTTGGCTCCACCATGTTGCCGTTACCTGCAGAACTTAGAAATGAGCATTCGTGAATGAATGTTGATTTCTGACTTTTGTCAGATCGTTCTTTAAAAATTCGGATATGTGATAGAAAGACTGATGACGCACTTTCACTGGTGTGGCATCAGGCTAAGGTAAAATTTGTGAGTTCCGCTCGAAAGAGCGACATGCGAATTTTCGGCGAATGTCGTCTTCACAGTATAACCAGATTGCTTGGGGTTATATGGTCAAGTGAAGAAGCGCATACGGTGGATGCCTTGGCAGTCAGAGGCGATGAAAGACGTGGTAGCCTGCGATAAGCTTCGGGGAGTCGGCAAACAGACTGTGATCCGGAGATCTCTGAATGGGGGAACCCACCTAGGATAACCTAGGTATCTTGTACTGAATCCATAGGTGCAAGAGGCGAACCAGGGGAACTGAAACATCTAAGTACCCTGAGGAATAGAAATCAACCGAGATTCCCTTAGTAGTGGCGAGCGAACGGGGACCAGCCCTTAAGCTGGCTTGAGATTAGTGGAACGCTCTGGAAAGTGCGGCCATAGTGGGTGATAGCCCCGTACACGAAAATCTCTTGTCAGTGAAATCGAGTAGGACGGAGCACGAGAAACTTTGTCTGAACATGGGGGGACCATCCTCCAAGGCTAAATACTACTGACTGACCGATAGTGAACCAGTACCGTGAGGGAAAGGCGAAAAGAACCCCGGAGAGGGGAGTGAAATAGAACCTGAAACCGTATGCGTACAAGCAGTGGGAGCCTACTTTGTTAGGTGACTGCGTACCTTTTGTATAATGGGTCAGCGACTTATATTCAGTGGCGAGCTTAACCGAATAGGGGAGGCGTAGCGAAAGCGAGTCTTAATAGGGCGTTTAGTCGCTGGGTATAGACCCGAAACCGGGCGATCTATCCATGGGCAGGTTGAAGGTTAGGTAACACTGACTGGAGGACCGAACCGACTACCGTTGAAAAGTTAGCGGATGACCTGTGGATCGGAGTGAAAGGCTAATCAAGCTCGGAGATAGCTGGTTCTCCTCGAAAGCTATTTAGGTAGCGCCTCATGTATCACTGCTGGGGGTAGAGCACTGTTTCGGCTAGGGGGTCATCCCGACTTACCAAACCGATGCAAACTCCGAATACCAGCAAGTGCCGAGCATGGGAGACACACGGCGGGTGCTAACGTCCGTCGTGAAAAGGGAAACAACCCAGACCGTCAGCTAAGGTCCCAAAGTCATGGTTAAGTGGGAAACGATGTGGGAAGGCTTAGACAGCTAGGAGGTTGGCTTAGAAGCAGCCATCCTTTAAAGAAAGCGTAATAGCTCACTAGTCGAGTCGGCCTGCGCGGAAGATGTAACGGGGCTCAAACCATGCACCGAAGCTACGGGTGTCATCTTTGATGACGCGGTAGAGGAGCGTTCTGTAAGCCTGTGAAGGTGAGTTGAGAAGCTTGCTGGAGGTATCAGAAGTGCGAATGCTGACATGAGTAACGACAATGGGTGTGAAAAACATCCACGCCGAAAGACCAAGGTTTCCTGCGCAACGTTAATCGACGCAGGGTTAGTCGGTCCCTAAGGCGAGGCTGAAAAGCGTAGTCGATGGAAAACAGGTTAATATTCCTGTACTTCCGGTTATTGCGATGGAGGGACGGAGAAGGCTAGGCCAGCTTGGCGTTGGTTGTCCAAGTTTAAGGTGGTAGGCCGAGATCTTAGGCAAATCCGGGATCTCAAGGCCGAGAGCTGATGACGAGTGCTCTTTAGAGCGCGAAGTGGTTGATGCCATGCTTCCAAGAAAAGCTCCTAAGCTTCAGATAACCGGGAACCGTACCCCAAACCGACACAGGTGGTCGGGTAGAGAATACCAAGGCGCTTGAGAGAACTCGGGTGAAGGAACTAGGCAAAATGGCACCGTAACTTCGGGAGAAGGTGCGCCGGCGAGGGTGAAGGACTTGCTCCGTAAGCCCATGTCGGTCGAAGATACCAGGCCGCTGCGACTGTTTATTAAAAACACAGCACTCTGCAAACACGAAAGTGGACGTATAGGGTGTGACGCCTGCCCGGTGCCGGAAGGTTAATTGATGGGGTTAGCGCAAGCGAAGCTCTTGATCGAAGCCCCGGTAAACGGCGGCCGTAACTATAACGGTCCTAAGGTAGCGAAATTCCTTGTCGGGTAAGTTCCGACCTGCACGAATGGCGTAACGATGGCGGCGCTGTCTCCACCCGAGACTCAGTGAAATTGAAATCGCTGTGAAGATGCAGTGTATCCGCGGCTAGACGGAAAGACCCCGTGAACCTTTACTATAGCTTTGCACTGGACTTTGAGCTTGCTTGTGTAGGATAGGTGGGAGGCTTTGAAGTGGGGACGCCAGTTCCCATGGAGCCATCCTTGAAATACCACCCTGGCAACCTTGAGGTTCTAACTCAGGTCCGTGATCCGGATCGAGGACAGTGTATGGTGGGTAGTTTGACTGGGGCGGTCTCCTCCCAAAGAGTAACGGAGGAGTACGAAGGTGCGCTCAGACCGGTCGGAAATCGGTCGCAGAGTATAAAGGCAAAAGCGCGCTTGACTGCGAGACCCACACGTCGAGCAGGTACGAAAGTAGGTCTTAGTGATCCGGTGGTTCTGTATGGAAGGGCCATCGCTCAACGGATAAAAGGTACTCCGGGGATAACAGGCTGATACCGCCCAAGAGTTCATATCGACGGCGGTGTTTGGCACCTCGATGTCGGCTCATCACATCCTGGGGCTGAAGCCGGTCCCAAGGGTATGGCTGTTCGCCATTTAAAGTGGTACGCGAGCTGGGTTTAGAACGTCGTGAGACAGTTCGGTCCCTATCTGCCGTGGACGTTTGAGATTTGAGAGGGGCTGCTCCTAGTACGAGAGGACCGGAGTGGACGAACCTCTGGTGTTCCGGTTGTCACGCCAGTGGCACTGCCGGGTAGCTATGTTCGGAAGAGATAACCGCTGAAAGCATCTAAGCGGGAAACTCGCCTCAAGATGAGATCTCACTGGGGTCTTGAACCCCCTGAAGGGCCGTCGAAGACTACGACGTTGATAGGTCGGGTGTGTAAGCGCTGTGAGGCGTTGAGCTAACCGATACTAATTGCCCGTGAGGCTTGACCATATAACACCCAAGCAATTTGCGTGCAGCGGATTGCGGTGGTGAAGACGCAAGGCCGAAAGTTCGCAACCACAAAGATCACATATCCGAATTGGCTGGAGTGTCCATCTGGATGTTCTGGCAACAGAATTTCTTGACGACCATAGAGCATTGGCACCACCTGATCCCATCCCGAACTCAGCAGTGAAACGATGCATCGCCGATGGTAGTGTGGGGTTTCCCCATGCGAGAGTAGGTCATCGTCAAGATTCATTTCGCAAAACCCCTATCTGCGCGAGCAGGTAGGGGTTTTGTCTTTCTGGTTTCTGGCTGGGGATTGACGGTGGCCCCATCGCTGGCAAGCCAGCTCCCACAGGTACAGCGCAGACCTGCAAGCCAGCGCCATCCCTGTGGGAGCCGGCTTGCCGGCGATGGGGCGCAAAGCGGCCACAAAGGCTAGCTCAGCCGCCACCCTTCCAACGCAAAGCTCTTTTGCCCACCACCCCCTCACACTTCCTCCCGCCGGGTGCGACAATTAATGCCGCCAATTGACGTGACTTCTCCGTACCCAGCCTGCGTCAAGGCTTAGGTTCGGGGCAATTCCGGCTTCCGGACCGAGCGATGCCAGCGCACCGTGCTGCGCATTCCTGGACTTCACCACCGTCCTATCACTTGAGGTAGCAAGCAAGATGGCCAAGGCCGCCGATGTCGTAGTGCAATGCCTGGAAAACGAAGGTGTCGAGTATGTGTTCGGCATTCCCGGCGAGGAGAACCTCGACCTGCTGGAGTCCCTGCGCAAGTCGAAGATCAAGCTGGTCCTGACCCGCCACGAGCAGTCCGCAGGCTTCATGGCCGCCACCTACGGCCGCCTGACCGGCAAGACCGGCGTCAGCCTGTCGACCCTCGGCCCTGGCGCGACCAACCTGGTCACCGCCAGTGCCTACGCCTATCTGGGCGGTATGCCGATGATGATGATTACCGGCCAGAAGCCGATCAAGAAGTCCAAGCAGGGCCGTTTCCAGATCATCGACGTGTGCGGCATGATGGACCCCATCACCAAGTACACCCACCAGTTCGCCTCGGCCGACAACATCCCCGCGCGCATGCGCGAAGCCTTCCGCTTGGCTGAAGAAGAAAAGCCTGGCGCCGTGCATCTGGAGTTGCCGGAAGACATCGCCGCCGAGCAGACCGAATCGATGCCGATCCCGCCGAGTCTGCACCGCCGCCCGCTGGCCGAGCACAAGGCCGTCGAGGCCGCGGTCGAGAAGTTGCAGGCCGCCCGCAGCCCGATCCTGGTGATCGGTGCCGGCGCTAACCGCAAGATGACCGCCAAGGTCCTCAAGCAACTGATCGACAAGACCGGTATCCCCTTCATCACCACGCAGATGGGCAAGGGCGTAGTCGACGAGCGCCACCCGCGCTTTCTCGGCAACGCCGCACTGTCGGCTGGCGATTTCGTGCACCGTGCGGTCGAAGCCGCCGACCTGATCGTCAATATCGGCCACGATGTGATCGAGAAGCCGCCGTTCTTCATGGTTCGTGGCGGTACCGAGGTCATCCACATCAACTTCCGCTCGGCGGAAGTCGATGCCGTGTACTTCCCGCAGATCGAAGTGATCGGCGACATCGCCAACGCCGTCTGGCAGATCGGCGAAGCCCTGACCGACACCAGCCACTGGGACTTCACCCGCCTGCTGGCCATCCGCGAAGCCAACGAAGCGCAGGTCGCCGAAGGCGCCGACGACGACCGTTTCCCGATCTACCCGCAGCGCATGGTCGCCGACATCCGTCGCGCCTTGCCGTCCGAAGGCATCGTCGCCCTGGACAACGGCATCTACAAGATCTGGTTCGCCCGTAACTACAAGGCCCACAAGCCCAATACCGTGCTGCTGGACAACGCCCTGGCGACCATGGGCGCCGGCCTGCCATCGGCCATGGCGGCGCACCTGGTGTACCCGGACCGCCCGGTGATCTCGGTGTGCGGCGACGGTGGCTTCATGATGAACAGCCAGGAACTGGAAACCGCGGTGCGCCTGGGGATGCACCTGACCGTGGTGATCCTGCGCGACGATGGCTACGGCATGATCCGCTGGAAGCAGGCCAACATGGGTTTCACCGATTTCGGCCTGGACTACGGCAATCCGGACTTCGTCAAATATGCCGAAGCCTACGGCGCCAACGGTCACCGCGTGGAAAGCGCCGAGGGCTTCCTGCCGCTGCTCGAGCACTGCATCAAGACTCCGGGGGTGCATGTGATCGACTGCCCGGTCGACTACAGCGAGAACGATCACATCCTCAACCAGGAACTGCGTGAGCGTGCGCTGGCGGTTTAACGCCTGACGGCCCTATTTGCAACAAGCCCGTTCCCACAGGTACAGCGTACTTCTGCAATTCAGCGCTATCCCTGTGGGAGCTGTGGCTCGGTGCCTTGGCTGACCCGCAAGTAACCTCAATATTTACTAAAGCGGCGCTTAAATGCCCGTAGGGCTTGCTTGTAATAGCATTAGATCAGACAACACTGATCACGATTCGACGATAAACATCTACCGCTCCCTACCTTGCTAGCTCCGGCATGATCAGGTTTCTCATCTTCCATGGAAACCCGAGATCATGACCATCGGATCGACTCATAACCATCCCGCTGATCTGGCTATCGAGCCAGCATCCCCCGGCCAACCGTGGAGCGCGCGCTTTCCCAATCCTCCCGACCTGTGTTTCGACTACCGTCGTCTCGTTGAACAGCATGGCGGAGTTGGCCGTGCCTCCCGGCCAGAGCATCGCATCTGCATCGTCGGTGCCGGTGTTACTGGTCTTACGGTAGCTCGAGAGCTACTGCGTTGTGGCTTCACCCGAATTACTCTTATCGAACAAGCCCAGCGCATTGGCGGTCGCCACCTGACCGTGAGGAATAGTTCTGGTGATCAGAGGCAACCCTCGGCACCTTTCGAAATGGGTGCTATGCGCATGCCTTTCTTCAACCGAACCGGTGAGTCGCCAAAGGATGGTCGATCCCTGATGGCGCATTACGCGAATCTGTTCGAGCTGCGTCTCTCCGACTTTCCCAACCCAGGCACGCCTTGGGTCAATGCTACTGGGATCTATCTACGCGAGGGGCAGCTTGAAGGAGAGGGCGAGCCCAAGCTGCTGATCTGGAAAAACCCTGAAGGCCACACTTCACCACCTACTGCAGCACTGCAGAGGATTCAAGGAAAATGGCGGCGTTTTGCCGAGCGTTTCGCTGAGAAGGTAGCCGCTGTCTATGGTACGGAAGGCTGGGCACAGATGTGGACGGCGATCGTCGAGCGATACCACAGGTTGTCTTTCCGTGACCTTGTGTTCCTCCCTGCCCTAGATGCCTGGGACCCGGCGGATCCGGGGGATTTCGGTGGGCTAGGCATGGATCGCGATGAATCGGCGATCTTCTATGCAATTGGCATCGGCGATGGTAGCTGGGGAGCATTCTACGACGTTTGTTGCCTATATCCGTTGCGTACCGCGATTTTCGGTTTCAGTAGCCACTTGCAACTGGTGCATGGGCGTGTGGACGAGCACGGGATACCTCTCACAGCTCCCTATCTTGATGTCGATGCGGTGCGTGACAGCAAGGGCTTGTATTTCCAGGCACCAGCCTACGTTGGTCTTGCTGCTATGGATGAAGCTCTACTGTTCATGAACATCGAAGAGCTCGGCACATCGCTATACAGCCAGTGCGTGGCACGTGAGGATGGCTTGCTGACGGACAGTTCGGTTTGCGGCTTGCACAAGCTGGCCGACGGCCGTATTCGGGTTGAATATCGTTGGCACCAAAGTAATCCGGTCAAGGCGCAATTACTGAGCGATGAGTTCGACAGTGTGGTGCTCACCACTCCATCCTGGTTGATCGAGACAGGGATGTGTCTCGATGGCTTCACAAGGGAAATGCTGCCACAGCACATCATTGATGCCTGGAAGCATGCCCATTGGGAAACCAGTTGCAAGGTCTACGCGCCACTGCAGAAAAGCTTCCTCGATCGCAACCCACAGTTGCCACAGATTCTGGTCACCGACAGCTTCGTCCACGACGTCTATGCCTATCGCTATAGCGGTAGCTATGCCCAAGACTGCATACTACTCAGCTACACTTGGGAAGACGATGCCTCCAAACTAGCAGTGTTTTCCGATAGTGAACTGGTGGACAAGTGCGTGAAAGAACTCGACCGGATCTTGCTGCGTTGCACAAATATCGGTGAGCCGATCTCGCCTTACATCGATACTGGAAACATCTGCATACAACGGTGGATTACAGACCGGAATGCGTTGGGTTGTGCGAAGTTGTACCGGGCTGGCACCTACTACGACGCTGTGAGCCTAATGAAGTATAACCGTGACCTGAGCAGCATTTCTGGGCTCTATCTGGCCGGCGAGTCGTTCTCTGTCGATGCCGGCTGGACCGAGCCCTGCCTGCGTACAGCTATCGATACTGTGATTAACCTCTGTGACCGCACTGCTGCACAATTCAACGGTGGTTTCAAGCTCGAATATTATCCGCATTACCAAGCGCGTTAAGGGAGAGTTTGAAACAACTATGTAGGACCGCTCTTTCTACTATCTTTGCTTTTTCTTCCAGATACATCGGACTGCCCTGACTGTCGCTCAGCAAGCAGCCCCCGTTCTACTGGCGGCTTCCATAACAACTCCAAGAAGGAAGCCACCATGCCCGACCACAGCATCCCCATCAGCCCCGTTCGAATCGCAGTCATCCAATACGATCCCCAGGTAGGGCTCGAGCACTGCGAGGGGAACCTGAGCAGGGGGCTGGCCTTGGCCCGGCGTGCCGCACGCGAAGGGGCCAACCTGATCGTGTTGCCGGAGCTGGCCAATACCGGCTACACCTTCCACTCCCGCGCCGAGGCCTACGCCCACGCCGAGACCTTGCAGGACGGTCGCAGCCTGCTGGCCTGGGCTGACTTCGCCCAAGGGCACCAGGTCTATCTTGCCGCCGGATTTGCCGAGCGCGACGGACTCAAGCTCTATGACAGCGCCGTACTGTTCGGGCCCGAGGGCCGCTTGGGGCATTACCGCAAGGCGCACTTGTGGAACCAGGAGAAACTCTGGTTCACACCAGGCGACCTGGGTTTCCCGGTATTCGAGACCCCCATCGGCCGCATCGGGCTGTTGATCTGCTGGGACATCTGGTTCCCAGAGGTCCCCCGGCTCATGGCCGCGCAAGGTGCCGACCTCATTTGCAGCCTCAACAACTGGGTATGGACGCCACCACCACTGTTCGATGAAGCCGGGCGCTGCATGGCGTCATACCTCACGATGAGTGCCGCTCACGTCAACAATGTCTACATCGCTGCGGCCAACCGCATCGGTCGCGAGCGTGGCGGGCGCTTCCTGGGTTGTTCGCTGATCGCCGGCACGAACGGTTGGCCTATCGGAGAGGTGGCGAGCGCCGAGCAGGAGGGCATCCTCTATGCCGACGTGGATCTCAGTACCGCACGCTCGGCCCCCATCTGGAACAGTCTCAATGATCTTCCCCGAGACCGGCGTACGGACCTCTACGACGCCATGCTGGGGTATCGGCTTCATTCACCGATGCCACGTTGAGGAGAGCGCCATGGAACAGACCTTCCCATCGCGTCGACCCCATACACCAAGCGTGATCCTGAGTGGTCTGGCAGTACTGCTCATTGTCAACCTGGCGCTGGGCCAGTGGCCAGACTACGCACAGCTCACAGCGACTCTGGACCAGCCATTGAGCAGGCTGCGCTGGATCATCGGCGACATCAGCGAAGTCGCTTTCTACAAGCACGAATTGCCGGCTCTCGGTTTGCTGCTGGGCGCTGGCCTGGCACATTGGACCCATGTCCGTGGGTACCGCTGGCAAGGCTTCGCCATCTGCTACGGTACAGGCCTGTGGCCATGGCTGTTCACCAGCTCTCTGCTTGGCTTGTTGCTCAGTCATGCGCTATGGGGGTGGACCCTCTCCAGTGGTACCTGGCAGCCGACGTTCGTCGCTTTCGTATCACTACCGGCGGCCATGGTGCTGCTGTTCGGCGGTGGCTGGCGGGTAGCGATCAATGGCGCGCTGCTTGGTGCATTGCTGGTAACGCCCATGAGCCTGTTGCTGGTCAACTACCTGTGCTATCCCCTGCAGTTGCCGGTGGTGATCGGCAATGTCAGTGGCATGGCGCTGGCAAGCGTGGTGGCTTTCCTGCTGTGCCGACGTTTCCCTTCGTTGGTACGTGGTGGCTTGCAACCTGCCACGCCGGTACCCTTTGCGACAAAACCGGATTACGGCGTGTTGTGGACCTTGCGCCGGGTACTGGCCGATTTCAGCGAAGCACCGTTCTTCGGCAATGAACTGGCCAGCCTAGGGCTGCTCCTGGGGGTATTGCTGGCCTACGTGTTGACCCCAGCAGCACCGGCCTATGGCTCGCATCTGGTGCTGCAGATGGTGATTGGGCAGGCACTGGCCTCGCTGGTTGGTGTGCTGGTCTGGCGGCGGCAGTGGATGGAGCATGGCTGGTATCCCACCTATATTCCCATCGTGTCGATCGTTCCTGCCGCAGTGCTCACACTAGGAGGCAGTTGGCAAGTGATAGTCGCCAGCGCGGTCCTGGGAGCATTGGTCGCACCGCCCTTGGCCGTGGCGATCAGCCAGCGGTTACCGGCCTACATGCACGGTTATATCGGCAATGTTTTGTCCATGGCCATCAGCACCCTGGGGATCTTGCCCCTGGTCGGGTTGCTTGCAGGAGGTAATGCATGACACAGAAGACAGAACTACCAAGGTTGTCGATCGGCAGTCTGGGCGGCACGGTCAGCATGCAGTGCGCAGCACCTGGGCAAGGGGTGATACCGAAGCTCGATTGCGAGGCGTTGCTGGCGTCACTGCCGCAGTTGGATGGGCTTGCGTGGTTCAGCACCGCCACGCTGTGTCTGGAGCCAAGCGCATCGCTCGGCTTCCAAGCACTGCTGGAAGTGCTGGCCTGGGTCCGTGGTGAGGTGGAGCACGGCGCTCAGGCCGTGGTCCTCACCCAAGGCACCGACACCCTTGAGGAAACGGCTTATTTCCTCGACCTGCTCTGGCCTTTCGACACCCCGCTGGTCATGACCGGTGCGATGCGTTCGGCCAGTCACCCGGGTGCTGACGGTCCGGCGAACCTGCTGGCGGCGGTGCAGGTGGCGATAGATGCGGGCAGTCGTAGGCGTGGCGTGCTGGTGGTGATCAATGATCAGGTTCACTCGGCCGCCAGGGTTCGCAAGGTGGCCAGCCTGGCGATGGCTGCTTTCGAATCACCCGGTGGTGGACCTATAGGGGAGGTCGTGGAGGGAGATGTGACCTACCGCCACCCGCCCTTGCCGCGCACGGTGCTGCCTGCACCACGGCAGGTGGAGCATCGCGTCGCCTTGCTGGAGGCATGCCTCGATGCAGACACGGCGCTGCTGCAGGTACTCCCCAAGTTAGGGTACGCAGGGTTGGTGGTTGCCGGCTTTGGTGCAGGCCATGTCTCTAGCGCCTGGGCTGATGCGATGGCCAACGTTGCTCGGCACATGCCGGTCGTCGTGGCCACACGCACTGGCAGCGGTCCGACCGCGAGGGCGACGTACGGCTTTGCAGGTGGAGAAATCGATCTTCAGGCCAAGGGCATGCGTATGGCTGGCGCATTGTGCCCTCGCAAGTGCCGCATCCTGCTCTGGCTGCTGATTGGAACAGGCGACCCCGCGCTATTGGACACGTGGCCCCGGCACTTGTGCTAGGGTGCACGCACATTTACCCAGGACACGCTGCCCATGCTTCCCGCTCTCAGCGACAAAGAACTCGACCGCCTCGAAGACCTGCTGATCACCTACGGCAACGACTATTCGGTCCTCAACCTGGCCGAGCTCAATGGCTTCTTCACCGCCTTGGCCAGCTCGCCGGTCAAGGTCAACCCCGAGCAATGGCTGCCTGCGGTCGCTGGCGGCAAGGTGCCCAAGTTCAAGAGCCCGGCCCAGGAAGAGGCCTATACCGCACTGATGCTGCGCTATGCCAACCAGGTGGATGGCGAGCTGGCCGACGACCTCGAGCATTTCGCGCCACTGTTCGAAGAGAGCGAAGGCGAGGAGGGGCCGGCGATCATTCTCGAGGAATGGTGTTTCGGCTACATGCGCGGCACGCAGGTGGCTGAATGGGGCGAGCTGCCGCCTGAGCAGGATCGTCTGCTCAAGGCCATTTCGTTGCATGGGTTGGAAGACAACTTCGAGCTGCTCGATTCGATGAGTTTCGACGAGCATCAAGCCTGCGTGCCGCAGGTGGTCGAGGCGGCCCGTGGGCTGTACCGATACCAGAAGCAGCAGCGGCATTGAGTTCCAGATTGGGCAAGCCTTGCGAGAGGCCTTGTGGGAGCGGGCTTGCCCGCGAATAGGCCGGTGCCGTCTCCCATTATTCCGCCTACCGAAATTATGGATTGCTCCCCGCAACGATTCTGCTGCCAGCCGAACCAGTGCAGCATGTTCTCCAGCAGCGCCACTCCCGGCGCTGACCAGGAGCCGAGAACATGCCAAGCCCGATCAAACTCTATAACTTCCCCAAATCCGGCCACGCCCACCGCATCGAGCTGATGCTTTCGCTGCTGAACCTGCCCACCGAGCTGGTCTTCGTCGACCTGGCCAAGGGGGCCCACAAGCAGCCCGACTTCCTCGCCCTCAACCCCTTCGGCCAGGTGCCGGTGATCGACGACAACGGCACCGTCATCGCCGACTCCAACGCCATCCTGGTCTATCTGGCCAAGGCCTACGGCGGTGAGCGCTGGTTGCCCCAGGACCCAGTCGGTGCCGCGCGTGTGCAGCGCTGGCTGTCGGTAGCCGCCGGGCCGCTGGCCTTCGGCCCCGCCGCCGCACGCCTGGTGACGGTGTTCGGCGCCACGTTCAACACCGACGAAGTCATCGGCCGCGCCCACGCCCTGCTCAAGGTGGTCGACGCCGAACTGGTCGAGCGCCCGTTCCTGGTCGGCAACGAGGCGACCATTGCCGATGTCGCCAACTACTCGTACATCGCCCATGCACCCGAAGGCAATGTGTCGCTGGAACCGTACCCCAACGTGCGCGCCTGGCTCGCCCGGATCGAAGCGCTGCCGGGCTTCGTGCCGATGCCGCGCACAGTCATTGGCCTGCAGGAAACCCTCTGAGCCGAAGGCTCCGCGAGGAATGCCACCATGCACGACCGCCCCGAACATCGCACCTCGCCCTGGCACGCAGGTGAAAAGCAGTTGCAGGTGCAGGCCGGTGTCGCGCAGCGCATGGAGGTGTTCGGGCAGAAGGTCATCCGCGACTACATGCCCGATCAGCACCGCGCGTTCTACCATCAGTTGCCATTCCTGGTCGCAGGTGCAGTGGACCCGGATGGCAAGCCTTGGGCGACGCTGCTCGAAGGCCCGGAAGGCTTCGTTCGCTCGCCCGATGCGCGGCAACTGCTGATCGCTACCGATCTCGTCGCCGATGACCCGGCTACGCCAGGGCTGGTCGCCGGGGAGGCCATCGGGTTGCTCGGGATCGAACTGCACACCCGGCGGCGCAATCGTCTCAATGGCCTGATCCGCCAGGCCAACGGCGGCCAGTTGGAGGTCGGGGTGGAGCAGTCGTTCGGCAACTGCCCGCAATACATCCAGCAGCGTGACTACACCCGGGTCGACGAGCCTGCCCAAGGGCGCATCGACGCAGTGGACCTGGATGCCGACGCCATCGCCATGATCGAAGGCGCCGACACCTTCTTCGTCGCCAGCTACATCGAGCAGGTCGACGGCCAGCGCTCGGTGGACGTGTCCCATCGCGGTGGCCGGCCGGGCTTCATCAAGGTCGAAGGCAACCGCCTGACCATCCCCGACTACGCCGGCAACCTGCATTTCAACACCCTCGGCAACCTGCTGCTGAACCCCATCGCCGGCCTATTGTTCGTCGACTTCACCAGCGGCAACCTGCTGCAGCTGTGCGGGCGAACCGAGGTGGTCCTGGACAGCCCTTCGATCGCTGCCTTCGAAGGCGCCGAGCGGCTCTGGACGGTGCAGGTCGAGCAGGTGGTGTTCCGTCCGGCCGCCGTGTCGCTGCGCTGGGCCTTCCAGGCATACGCCCCGACCAGCCTGATGACCGGCACTTGGGCCGAGGCCGAGCAGCGCCTGCAACAGCGCGAACGCCAGCGCCAGTGGCTGGCCTGGCGCGTGGTGCGTATCGAACAGGAGAGCCGCGAGATCCGCTCGTTCTACTTGCAGCCCGAGGATGAAGCGCCGGTAGACTTCGCCCCGGGCCAGCACATCCCCGTGCGCCTGCGGCTCGCTGGCGAGACGCCGCTGATCCGTACCTACAGCCTCTCCAGTGCACCATCCGACGGCTACCTGCGCATCAGCGTCAAGCGGCAGGGGGCGGTATCGCGGCATCTTCATGAGCACCTGAAGGTCGGCCACCGGCTGGACGTGCGTCTGCCCATGGGCCGCTTCACCCTCGATCGGCAGAGCCTGCGGCCAATCGTGCTGGCCGGTGCGGGCGTCGGCATCACGCCACTGATCGCCATGCTGCGCGAGCAACTGAACACCGGACAGGGGCGCCGTATCTACCTGTTCCATGGCGCACGCACGCTGGCCGACCTGCCGTTTCAAGAGGAGCTCGCCACGCTGAGGCAGCGAGCCGGTGGCCTGTTGAGCCTCCATCGCGCCCTGAGCCAGCCCGAAGCCCAGGCGGTGCAAGGTCGCGACTATGAGTTCGCCAGCCGCCTCGGTATCGAGCAGATCAAGGCCACCCTGGCGCTGGACGACTACGACTTCTACCTGTGCGGCCCAGCCAGCTTCACCCAGGATCTCTACGAAGGCCTGCGCGGTGTGCACGTGCCCGACGCGCGCATCCACGCCGAGGCCTTCGGCCCCTCGACCCTGCGTCGCCATACCGACGACCAGCCCGCCCTGCAACAGCCACCAGCGGCCACCGAATCGGTGCCGGTGTACTTCGCCACTTCCGCGAAGGAAGCTCGCTGGTCCCCCGGCAGCGGCACCCTGCTGGAACTCGCCGAAAGCCGCGGCCTGTCCCCGGACTTCAGTTGCCGTGGTGGCGCCTGCGGTACCTGCGCGACACGGTTGGCCAGCGGCCAGGCCCACTACCCGAACCCGCCCGCCGAACTGCCGCCCAGCGGCAGCGTGCTGATTTGTTGCGCCGTCCCGGCCCAAGGCGAGGAGGGCACGCAACCGCTGGTGCTGGAGCTCTAGCCCCGCCACTGGAATAATCGATCGACCACAACCACAGGGGCGCGGCATGGACCAGATCCACCTGATGAAGGTGTTCGTCGCGGTCGGCGAGCTGGAGAGCTTCGCCGCCGCCGCGCGTCGCCTGGGCATCTCGCCAGCGGCGGTTACCCGCGCCGTCAGCGCCCTGGAAGAACAGCTCGGGGTCAAGCTGCTGCAGCGCACCACCCGCAGCGTACGTTTGACCGAAGCCGGCGGCCGCTACCTGGAAGACACCCGGCATATCCTCGCCAGCATCGTCGAGGCCAACGAAGCCGCGGCCGGCATCAATGCGGCGCCCAAGGGCGATCTGGCGGTGACCGCGCCGATCCTGTTCGGCAAGAAGTTCGTCATGCCCTGCATCGTTCGCTACCTGCAGCAGTACCCCGAGGTGGACGTGTCCGCCTACTTCCTCGACCGTGTGGTGAACCTGGTGGAAGAGGGCATGGACGTCGCGGTGCGCATCGGCCAGCTCCCCGACTCTGGCCTCAAGGCGCTGCGCGTGGGCTCGATGCGCCGGCTGCTGTGCGCCTCGCCCGAGTACCTCGAGCGCCACGGTACACCGCGTCATCCGTCCGAGCTGCAAGGCCACGCGGTCATCGCTGCCGGCAATCTCTCGCCGCGCACCGACTGGCGCTTCGGCGCCCTCGACGATCCGACTCAGGTCCGCATGAAGCCGCGCCTGACGGTCACTGGCAACGACGCCGCCATCGCCGCTGCCAGTGCCGGGCTTGGCATTGCGCGGTTGTTGTCCTACCAGGTGGCCGACGAGCTGGCGGACGGGCGCTTGCAGGTGATCCTGGCTGCGTACGAGGAAGCACCGTGGCCGATCCATGTGCTGCACCGGGAGAGCAAGTACGGGGCGGCCAAGGTGCGGACGTTCATCGATATGCTGGTGGAGCATCTGCGGGGGCAGGTGCATTTAGGTTGAGGTACGCAGATTTCGGGTGCCCTCAGCGGCCCCAACACCACAAAGTACCGCTTGGCAGAAGTTCACATTCTTCAACACATCGCCGCCTCTGCATTGACCACCATCCAGACACCAACCAGGGACACCGCCGTGCCAAGTGCAATCTGCCACGAGAGCGGGTCGCCGAACATGGCCCAGGCCCACACCAGGGTAACGGCGGGGCTGAGATACAGGACGCTCGCAACCCGGGTGGGCGTGGAGCGCTTCAGGCATATCCAGTACAGCCCGTAGCCACCCAGGCTGGAGAGCAGTGCTGTCCACAGCACGCTCACGGCGAAACCCTGCGTCGGTAACGGAGCCAACCCGCCCTCGATACTCGCGAGCCCGGCGAAAATCACGCTGCAAGCGCAGCAGTGAAGCCACAGATTCGGCAACAGTCCGACGTTGGTCGCCACCTTCGAATGCTTCTGCCAAAGGGTCGCCAGCGCCAGGGACAGCATGCCGAGCAAGGGCAGTGCGTAGGCCCACAGCGGGGCGTGCCCCAGGCCCAGGGCATCGGCAGTCACCAGCAGCACGCCTGTCAGGCCGATCGCCAATCCGCCCCAGGTGCGCAAGCTCAGCCGCTGCCCCAGCAATCCGGCGGACAGCGCGGCGACACCCAAGGGCAGCAGGTCCGCCAGCAACGCGGCAAGGCCCGCCGGCACGCCCAGTGCGATGCCCTGCACGACACCGGCCAGGTACCCCGCCATGGCCAGCAGGCCGCTGCCTGCGGTGTGCAGCAAGGCCCGCGGTGACATGCGCAGCAGAGGGCGCCAGACGAACGGCAGGAGGATGAGCATGACGGCAATGCAGCGCCAGAAGACGACCAGCATCGGGGGCGCTTGGTCGACGGAGAAACGCGCGCCGACGAAACCAGAACTCCAGGCGAACACCAGCCCAGCTTCCAAGAGGGGCAGAGGCAGGGCAGTGGGCAAGCAACCGCAGTTCGAGGACAGGCTCATGACGGCTCCCAAGAGCAGAGGCATGCGCACACACTACGAATCAGCGCTAATCTAATAAATCAAAATTAATGGAAATACTGGTTCAGGATTCATGAACGATGAGCGCCATTCTGGATATCGAGCTACTCCGCACCTTCCACGCGGTCTCCCGTAGCGGTCGCTTCAAGGCGGCGGCCGAACAGCTGCACAAGAGCCCGGCCGCCATCAGCGTGCACATACAGCGGCTGGAAAGCATCGTGGGTGGGCGCTTGCTGGAGCGCGACAACCAGTCGGTCTCCCTCACGGCGCTCGGCAGGCGGTTGCTGGTCTCGACCACCGAGCTGCTCCACACTCATGATCGGGTGCTGTCCGAAGTGCAGGGCAGCAGTGTGACGGGGCGTATCCGCCTCGGCGTGCCGGATGAATATGCCGACCACGTCATCCGCGACATCCTGCCCTGTTTCGCCGAACAGCGTCCGAACGTGGTACTGGAAGTCAAGACCGGGCCCAGCCTCACGCTGCGCGAGCAGGTCCGGCGCGGCAGGCTCCATGCGGCGGTGGCCGTGGTGCCCAAGGGAGAACCTGTGGACGGGCAGAAGCCGCTTGCTGGCACCACGCCGGTGTGGGTCGGCGCAGCCAACGGCCCATCGGTTCTGGCCAACCCACTTCCCCTGGCGCTCTACGCAGCGGAGTGCCCCTATCGCGAGGCGATGCTGAGCGCACTTCGCAACAGTGGGCGGAAATGGCGCGTCGTGCTGGACAGCCCATCCAGCCAGGCAGTGAAGGCATGCGTGGAGACGGGCATGGCGATCACCCTGCTGGACCGCTCGCGTGTCACCGGCCGGATGGTGATATTGGCAGGCCTGCCCGAGGTCGCCGAGCACGACGTCGTGTTCCTCACGTTCGCCCAGGCCCAGTCGGAAGAGCCGGTGGTACTGCTCTCGCAGATGATCGGGCAGTACTTCAGGCTTTGAGCCCTCAGCCATCCGTGGAACGGGTGAGGGTTTCCCAGGCGGCGATTTCCTCCCCGAGCGCCCCGAGTTTCTGGCGCACCAGGCCAAGGGCATCGCTGCCGAGCAGCAAGTGGGCTGGCGGATGCTGCGAGTCGATTACCTCCAGCATGGCGCGGGCAGCTTTCTTCGGGTCTCCAAGCTGCTTGCCGCTTTTTTCCTGTCGCGCCTTGCGCACAGGGTCGAACAGCGTGTCGTAGTCGGCGATGCAGCGAGGGCTTCGCACCATGGAGCGGCCGGCCCAGTCCGTGCGGAAGGAGCCGGGCGCCACGGCGGTCACGGCAATGCCGAAGCCTTCGACTTCCTTGCCCACCACCTCGGAGATGCCCTCCAGCGCGAACTTGCTGCCGCAGTAGTAGGCGATGCCGGGCAGGGTGATGAAACCGCCCATCGAGGTGATGTTCAGGATATGGCCGCGCCGCCGTTGGCGCATGTACGGCAGCACGGCCTTCATCATCGCCACGGCGCCGAACACGTTCACCTCGAACTGCCGGCGCATTTCCGACAGCGGAGATTCTTCGAGGATGCCTTCGTGGCCATAGCCGGCGCTGTTCACCAGCACATCCACCGAGCCGACGGTCGTTTCGACCTGGGCGACCACCTGGTCGATGGCCGCGAAATCGGTCACGTCCAGCAACCGTCCGAATGCCCGGCCGGGGGCGAGCGCTTCGAGCGTGGCCTTGGCCTGCTCGCTACGAACCGTGCCCACCACACGATGGCCATCGGCCAAGGCTTCTTGGGCAAGGGCCAGTCCGAAGCCGCTGCTGGCTCCGGTGATCAACAGGGTTTTGCGAGGTGGCATGGCGATGGCTCCATTGCAGGGGGAATGAGCGCATAATACTCAGCCGCCAGCCGCTGCCAGAGGGCGTATCTTCTGACTTTATTGCCTAATTCTATGAAAGATGCCGTATCCGAACGCCACGATCACCAGGTGTCCCCGAACCAGGCGCGCATGGTTGCCCTGCTCGAGGCGCTGGCACCTAGCGAGGGGTACAACCTCACGCCCCTGGCCAGCGTCCGCCTCCTCAGATCGAATCGCCCCCTGGCGCGGACACCCGTTCTCTACGATCCCGGTATCGTGATCGTATGCCAGGGCTGCAAGCGCGGGTATTTCGGCGATCAGGTCTATGTGTACGACGAGCAGCACTACCTGGCCGTCGCCGTGCCCGTTCCCTTCACCATGGAAACGGACGCGACGGCCGAGCGTCCGCTATTGGCCATCTACCTGCACCTGGACTTCCAGCTCGCCGCCGAGCTGATGGTCCAGATCGACCAGCGGCAGGCGCCCTCGCCGAAGCAGGCGCCGCGGAGCATGATGTCGAGCCCCATGGATGAGCCGCTCGCCGATTCCGTCCTGCGCTTGCTGACGGCGATGAACGACCCCCTCGAAGCGACGATCCTCGGCCCCGCTTTGCTGCGCGAGCTGTATTTCCGCGTCCTGACCGGCGCCCAGGGTACTGTCATGCGTGCCGCGCTGGCCATGCAAGGGCAGTTCGGCAGGATCGCCAAGGCGCTTCGGCGTATTCACACGGCCTACGCGCAGCCGCTCGACCTTGCGCAACTGGCCGACGAAGCCGGCATGAGCGTGCCTTCGTTCCACAGCCACTTCAAGGCGATCACCCAGACGTCGCCGATGCAATATGTGAAATGCACCCGCCTGCATCAGGCCCGCTTGCTGATCGTGCGCCAGGGCATGACGGTGCAGGCTGCCAGCCATGCCGTGGGCTATGCCAGCGCCTCGCAGTTCAATCGCGAGTTCAAGCGGCTGTTCGGACGCTCGCCCCAGGCGGAGGCCAGGCGCATGCGCGAGAGTTTCGCTATTCCACCGGCGCATGCGCAGGCGTCGTATGTGTCTTCCCATTAGGTTCCGCTGCGCGGTGCTCTTGCCGGAGCCGTTCAGGCCGGCAAAAAACTCAATTCAGGCGCGCCCATGCAGTTTGCGAACGGTGAAGACCTTGCCCGTCGTAACCTTGCCCCGAGGCTTGGTTTCGCCAAACACTTCAACGCGACCGTCGGCATGGGGCGCGATAGTACGCTAGATGTGTGGCGGCGGCAGCTATTTCCGGGATCTGATTCTCCGGGCTCTCGATAGCCGCTTCGCTGAGTGGGTTCTTCGGAAGGGATGCCATTTTTCTCCTGGGGCCTGTCAGACGCGAAGACTCGTGTAGTTGTGCCGACGCTTACCCACAGGCAAAAGGGCTTCCTCATCACAGGACTGCGTCAAAAGCTTGCAAGATGCATGAGCGTGGGGATGTGGACGCTGCAGGCACAAAAAAGGCTGCCATTTGGCTAATGCCGTTCACTTAAGCCATTGGGGCCGCTTTGCGGCCCTTCGCGGGCAAGCCCGCTCCCACAAGTACGCTGCAAATGCACGATCCTGTGGGAGCGGGCTTGCCCGCGAAGGGCTGCAAGGCAGCCCCAATCGATGTCACATCAGACTTAAGTGAACAGCATTAGCCATTTGGCAGCCCTTTAGGTTTAATCCCAGCTCAACGCCCCACCCGTCTGATACTCGATCACCCGCGTCTCGAAGAAGTTCTTCTCCTTCTTCAGGTCCATGATCTCGCTCATCCAAGGGAACGGGTTGGTCGTCCCGGGATACTCTTCCTTCAACCCAATCTGGGTCAGTCGACGGTTGGCGATGAACTTGAGGTAGTCCTCCATCATCGCCGCGTTCATGCCCAGCACGCCGCGTGGCATGGTGTCGCGGGCGTATTCGATCTCCAGCTGGGTCCCTTGCAGGATCATCTGGGTCGCTTCTTCCTTCATCGCCGCATCCCACAGGTGCGGGTTCTCGATCTTGATCTGGTTGATCACGTCGATACCGAAGTTCAGGTGCATCGACTCGTCACGCAGGATGTACTGGAACTGCTCGGCCACGCCGGTCATCTTGTTGCGGCGGCCCATGGACAGGATCTGGGTGAAGCCGCAGTAGAAGAAGATGCCTTCCAGCACGCAGTAGTAGGCGATCAGGTTGCGCAGCAGTTCCTTGTCGGTCTCGACGGTGCCGGTGTTGAATTCCGGGTCGGAGATGGCGCGGGTGTACTTCAGGCCCCAGGCCGCCTTCTTAGCGACCGACGGGATCTCGTGGTACATGTTGAAGATCTCGCCTTCATCCATGCCCAGCGACTCGATGCAGTACTGGTAGGCGTGGGTGTGGATCGCCTCTTCGAAGGCCTGGCGCAGGATGTACTGGCGGCACTCGGGGTTGGTGATCAGGCGGTACACGGCCAGGGCCAGGTTGTTGGCCACCAGGGAGTCGGCGGTGGAGAAGAAGCCGAGGTTGCGCATCACGATGCGGCGCTCGTCCTCGGTCAGGCCGTCCTGGCTCTTCCACAGGGCGATGTCGGCGGTCATGTTGACCTCTTGCGGCATCCAGTGGTTGGCGCAGCCGTCGAGGTACTTCTGCCAGGCCCAGTCGTACTTGAACGGTACCAACTGGTTGAGGTCGGCGCGGCAGTTGATCATGCGCTTCTCGTCGACACGCACGCGGGCGCTGGAGCCTTCCAGCTCGGCCAGGCCTTCGGCGATGTCCAGTTCGTCCAGGGCGGCCTTGGCGCGCTTGACCGCGTCGGAGTCGGCGGCGCTGGCCTGGCGGGCTTCCTGGGCGGCGGCGTCACCGGCGCTGTCCAGTTTGTCGAGGGTGGCAGCGGCGGCGTTGCCCTGCGCAGCGGTGTTGCCTTTGGCGGCGACTTCGCCGTCTTCTTTATCGAATTCGTCCCAGCTCAGCATGGTAAGTGCTCCTGCTCGAGGGCCATCTACAAGTATGGCCGGTGGATCTTGGTTGCGGTGCTTGAGCCCCGGTTCGGGGGTACTGCGGTGCACGCAAATCTGATGTGCCCGGGGAAGGGCTGACCGGGGCGGTGGGGCCCCGGCTTGTTGTGTCTGGCTGTAGGAGGGCGGTGGCCCTTTCGCGGGCAAACCCGCTCCCACAGGGTCTGTGCCGTGGCACAGAAAAGAGGCTTCCCGGAGGAAGCCTCAGCGAGCCTTACTGGCAGGCTTCGCAGTCAGGCTCGTCGATCGCGCAGGCCTTCGGCACCGGGGCTGGGCCAGCAGCCTGGACCGGGGCGCTGTCGCCGCCGCTGGAGACGGCATTGAGCTTGCCGGTGTTGATGGTCGACTTCTCGGTGCTGGTCGCGGCCAGGGCACGGAGGTAGTAGGTGGTCTTCAGGCCACGGAACCATGCCATGCGGTAGGTCACGTCGAGCTTCTTGCCCGAGGCGCCGGCGATGTACAGGTTCAGCGACTGGGCCTGGTCGATCCACTTCTGGCGACGGCTGGCCGCTTCGACGATCCAGCGGGTCTCGACTTCGAAGGCGGTGGCGTACAGGTCCTTCAGCTCTTGCGGGATACGCTCGATCTGCTGGACCGAACCGTCGTAGTACTTCAGGTCGTTGATCATGACCGAGTCCCACAGGCCACGGGCCTTGAGGTCGCGGACCAGGTACGGGTTGATCACGGTGAACTCGCCCGACAGGTTCGATTTCACGTACAGGTTCTGGTACGTCGGCTCGATCGACTGCGACACGCCGGTGATGTTGGCGATGGTCGCGGTCGGCGCGATGGCCATGATGTTCGAGTTGCGGATGCCTTTCTTGACGCGCTCACGCACCGGCGCCCAGTCCAGGGTCTCGTCCAGGTTGACGTCGATGTACTTGGCGCCACGGGCTTCGATCAGGATCTGCTGGGAGTCCAGCGGCAGGATGCCCTTGGACCACAGCGAGCCCTGGAAGGTCTCGTAGGCACCACGCTCGTCGGCCAGGTCGCACGAGGCCTGGATGGCGTAGTAGCTGACCGCTTCCATGGAACGGTCGGCGAACTCCACGGCAGCGTCCGAGCCGTACGGGATGTGCTGCAGGTACAGCGCGTCCTGGAAGCCCATGATGCCCAGGCCGACCGGGCGGTGCTTGAAGTTCGAGTTCTGCGCCTGCGGCACCGAGTAGTAGTTGATGTCGATCACGTTGTCGAGCATGCGCACGGCGGTCTTGACGGTACGCGCCAGCTTGGCGGTATCCAGCTTGCCGTCGGTGATGTGGTTCGGCAGGTTGATCGAACCCAGGTTGCACACGGCGATTTCGTCGGCGTTGGTGTTCAGGGTGATCTCGGTGCACAGGTTCGAGCTGTGCACCACGCCCACGTGCTGCTGCGGCGAGCGCAGGTTGCACGGGTCCTTGAAGGTCAGCCACGGGTGGCCGGTCTCGAACAGCATCGACAGCATCTTGCGCCACAGGTCCTTGGCCTGGACGACCTTGAACACCTTGATCTTGTTGTACTCGGTCAGGGCTTCGTAGTACTCGTAGCGCTCTTCGAAGGCCTTGCCGGTCAGATCGTGCAGGTCGGGGACTTCCGAGGGCGAGAACAGGGTCCACTTGCCGTCGTCGAAGACGCGCTTCATGAACAGGTCCGGGATCCAGTTGGCGGTGTTCATGTCGTGGGTACGGCGACGGTCGTCACCGGTGTTCTTGCGCAGCTCGAGGAATTCCTCGATGTCCAGGTGCCAGGTTTCCAGGTAGGCGCAGACCGCGCCCTTGCGCTTGCCGCCCTGGTTGACCGCGACGGCGGTGTCATTGACCACCTTCAGGAACGGCACGACGCCCTGCGACTTGCCGTTGGTGCCCTTGATGTACGAGCCCAGGGCACGCACCGGGGTCCAGTCGTTGCCCAGGCCACCGGCGAATTTCGACAGCATGGCGTTGTCGTGGATGGCCTTGTAGATGCCCGACAGGTCGTCCGGCACGGTGGTCAGGTAGCAGCTCGACAGCTGCGGACGCAGGGTACCGGCGTTGAACAGGGTCGGGGTCGAGGCCATGTAGTCGAACGACGACAGCAGGTTGTAGAACTCGATCGCACGGGCTTCGCGGTCTTTCTCCTGCAGCGCCAGGCCCATGGCCACGCGCATGAAGAACACCTGCGGCAGCTCGAAGCGCACGCCATCCTTGTGGATGAAGTAGCGGTCGTAGAGGGTCTGCAGGCCCAGGTAGGTGAATTGCTGGTCACGCTCGTGGTCGATGGCCTTGCCCAGGCGCTCCAGGTCGTAGCCTTTGAGGGCCGGGTCGAGCAGCTCGAACTCGACGCCTTTCTCGACGTAGGCCGGCAGGGCCTTGGCGTACAGCTCGGCCATCTCGTGGTGGGTGGCGCTGTCGGCCACGTCCAGGAAGCCCAGGGCCTCGGCGCGCAGGGTGTCCATCAGCAGGCGGGCGGTGACGAAGGAGTAGTTCGGTTCACGCTCGACCAGGGTACGGGCGGTCATCACCAGGGCGGTGTTGACGTCCTTGATGGCCACGCCGTCGTACAGGTTCTTCAGGGTGTCGCGCTGGATCAGCTCGCCATCGACCTCGGCCAGGCCTTCGCAGGCCTCGCTGATGATGGTGTTCAGGCGCGCCATGTCCAGCGGCGCCAGGCTGCCGTCGGCCAGGGTGATGCGGATGGTCGGGTGCGGCTCGACCACGCTGTCGGTGTTGGCGCGGGTGGCACGCTCCTTGGCGCGTTGCTCGCGGTAGATCACGTAGTCGCGGGCGACCTTCTGCTCGCCGGCGCGCATCAGGGCCAGTTCGACCTGGTCCTGGATTTCTTCGATGTGGATGGTGCCACCCGACGGCATGCGGCGCTTGAACGTCGCGGTGACCTGCTCGGTCAGGCGGGCGACGGTGTCATGGATGCGCGACGAGGCGGCGGCGGTGCCGCCTTCAACTGCGAGGAACGCCTTGGTGATGGCCACGGTGATCTTGTCGTCGGTGTAGGGGACGACAGTGCCGTTGCGCTTGATCACACGCAGTTGGCCTGGGGCGGTGGCAGCCAGATCCTGGTTCGAATCGGCGGCCTGCGGCGCCTTGGCCTGCGGGTTCTCGCGAGTTGTGTCGGTTTGCATGGGTGGGTGTCTCCACAGTTTCTATATTGTTCAGGCGCCTTTTGGGCGCCCACCGTTCCGTCCACTTGCTCGATGACCCGGGCGGGGATGCGTCGTGCGCGCGCATCCGCCCGCTCGGGCGTACCGACTTCGGGACAGACTCAGGAATAAGGGGCAATAACCTGCCGCTCCCTGGCCGAAGTCAAAGGTTCTGGGCTGCGCCCAAAAACTGTTGCTGATGAGTGCCCGGCGTAGCCTGCAACACCCATGCCCGAACAAGGCCCTGCAAGGGCTTGCCTCGGTCGCCTCCGCAGGAGCGGTTTGGCTGCTGAAATCACCTGAAGTTCAGCCAGAAAAATCGCTTGAATTTGCCTGGCGACTTGTGTTTGTGATTTTGCGCGAAACCCAATATCTAGTGGTTCGCTGCGATGGGGATACAAGATAATGCGGTATCGGGGTCTTTGCAAGGCGAGCGCCTGTGGATAACTTGTGCGTACTTTGTGTGTGATCCGTGGGTATTCGCTGTAGGCCTTATGCCCAGTGGTTTTCACCTTTTTTCTGCGTCCCAATGCCTCGCTGCGGATTTTGGCGGGCGCGAACCCTATCACAAAAAACGGTTCAGTCCAGGGGCGCGGGCGAGGTTGGCAGTACCCGGCGCGGAACGTAGTATCCGGGGGCGATGTTGCGCTTCGGTGACGGGCAATGGGCTGCAAAGCGGCCCGCCTCGGCAACATGGCAGCCCCAGCCCTGCATAACGACAACAACATCGAGGTAGGCCCATGGACCAGCCCAGCAACCGCATCCTGATCGTCGAGGACGACCAGCGCCTGGCCGAGCTCACCGCCGAATACCTGCAAACCAACGGTTTCGAGGTGGCGGTGGAGGGCGACGGTGGCCGTGCCGCGCGGCGTATCGTCGACAGCCAGCCGGACCTGGTGATCCTCGACCTGATGCTGCCTGGCGAGGACGGCCTGAGCATCTGCCGGCGGGTGCGTGGCCAGTACGCCGGCCCCATCCTCATGCTCACCGCCCGCGGCGACGAGCTCGACCAGGTGCAAGGGCTGGACCTGGGCGCCGACGACTATGTCTGCAAGCCGGTGCGCCCACGGCTGCTGCTGGCGCGCATCAATGCCCTGCTGCGCCGCAGCGAGACACCCGACAGCAAGCGCCAGCAGTTGCAGTTCGGCGCCCTGCGCATCGACAACCGCCTGCGCGAGGCCTGGCTGGGCGAACAGGCGATCGACCTGACCGGCGCCGAGTTCGACCTGCTCTGGCTGCTGGCGAGCAACACCGGGCGCGTGCTGTCGCGCGAAGAGATCTTCACTTCCTTGCGTGGCGTCGGCTACGACGGCCAGGACCGCTCCATCGACGTGCGCATCTCCAAGATCCGTCCCAAGATCGGCGACGACCCGATCCACCCGCGTCTGATCAAGACCCTACGCAGCAAGGGCTACCTGTTCGTCGGCGAGGCTGCCCAGGCACCCGGCCCATGAACTCGATCTTCCTGCGCATCTATGGCGGCATGCTCGCGGTACTGGTGCTGGTGGCCGTGCTGGGCGTGCTCAGCCTGCACCTGGTCAACGAAGTGCGTGCCGGCCAGCACCGTGAGCGCCTGGCCCAGGGGACATTCAGCCTGATGGCCGACAACCTGGCGCTGCAGAACGAGGTGGAGCGCAAGCGCTCGCTGGTGATCTGGGAGCGCCTGCTCGGTGTGCCGCTGGACTTGCAGCCCCTGTCGGCGCTCACCCTCGATGGCCGCCAGCGGGCCCGCCTGCGCCGTGGCCTGGTGGTGGTGGAGAAGACCGGCCCGCATGCGGTCCGGGTGCTGCGCCAGGTCGGCCAGGAGGACGAGCTGCTGGTCGCCCAGGTCAAGCAGGTCAGCGAGCAACTGGCGCGCGCCACCCTGTTCCTGCTGGCCGACGAGCTGGTGCGCTACCCGGTGACCGAACAGCAGCGGCGCCTGGCAGAGATCAAGCAGAGCAAGGGGTTTGGCTTCGACATCGCCTTGCAGCGCCTGGAGCGGGTCGGCCTGGACGACGACCAGCGGCGCCGGGTAGAGGAGGGCGACACGGTGATGGCCCTGGGCAAGGATGGCGACGCCATCCGGGTGTTCTCGGGGCTGGCCGGCTCGCCCTGGGTGCTGGAGATCGGCCCGCTGTACCAGCTCAACCTCTACCCACCGCAGTTGCTGGTGCTCATCGCCTTCCTCGGCCTGTGCCTGATCGGCCTGGTGGTCTACCTGCTGGTGCGCCAGCTGGAGCGGCGCGTGTCGGGCCTGGAGATCGCCGCCACCCGGTTGGCCAAGGGCAGCCTGGATACCCGCGTGCCGGCGGGCGATGCCGATTCGGTGGGGCGCCTGGCGACCGCCTTCAACGACATGGCCGAACACCTGCAGCGCTCCCTGACCATGCAGCGTGAACTGGTGCGGGCGGTGTCCCACGAGCTGCGCACACCGGTGGCGCGGTTGCGCTTCGGCCTGGAGATGATCGAAAGCGCCAGTACCGAACAGGCCAGGGCCAAGCACCTGGCCGGCATGGACAGCGACATCCAGGACCTGGACAAACTGGTGGACGAGATGCTGACCTACGCCCGCCTGGAGCAGGGCGCACCGGCGCTGACGTTCCAGGCGGTGGACCTGGATGCCCTGCTGGACCGGGTGATCGAGGAACTGGCCCCCCTGCGTGCCGAGGTCAAGGTGGTGCGTGGCGAATGCCAGGGGGGCGAGGCCACGGGGGCCTGGGTCGAGGCCGAGCCACGCTACCTGCACCGAGCCCTGCAGAACCTGGTGGGCAATGCCATGCGCCATGCCGAGTCGCAGGTTCGCTTGAGCTACCAGATCGGCCAGCAGCGCTGTCGCATCGACGTGGAGGACGACGGGCCGGGGATCCCGGAGGGCGTCTGGGATCGCATCTTCACGCCTTTCACGCGCCTGGACGACAGCCGCACACGTGCCTCGGGCGGGCATGGCCTGGGGCTTTCCATCGTACGGCGGATCATCTACTGGCACGGCGGGCGGGCCGTGGTGGGGCGCAGCGAGCAGTTGGGCGGCGCCTGCTTCAGCCTGAACTGGCCACGGGCCCAGGCGCCGGAGTGAAGGTCAGACGCTGACCAGGCTGAGCAAGTGGCCATCGGCGACGCGGAACTGGCCTTCCAGTTCTCGGCCGTTGTGCCATTGGGGGGACAGGTCGGTGAGCAGGCGCAGGCGGGCGAAGCCGTCGGTGGACCACTCCAGCAGTTCGGCGTGCTCGAAATAGAAGCGCTGCCGGGTCAGCGGGTAGAGCGTCTTGAACAGGCTTTCCTTGAGCGAGAAGGTCAGGGTCACGGCCAGGCCGACCTGCGCGCGATCCAGGCGCTGGAGCTCTGCCGGCGTGAGGATCTCGCCGGCCAGGCGCTCGGCGCGCTCGTCGTCCAGCAGGCTCTCCTGGTCCAGGCCCAGGCCTTGGCAAGCGCCCTCGGCGGCCACCACCGCGGCGGCCCAGCCCTTGCCGTGGGTGATCGAGCCATGGATGCCGGCCGGCCAGATCGGCGAGCGGTCCTCGTGGGTGCCCGGCACGTAGTCGCGCCCGTCCAGGCGTTGCAGTGCGGCGCGGGCGCAGACCCGGCCGGCCAGGTACTCGGCCTGGCGCTTGGCCACCGAGCGTTGCAGGCTGGCGCTCTGCTCGATACCGGCGCGCTGGAAGTCGTCGGCGGCCAGGTGGCTGGGGTCGAAGGTGCAACTGACCAATACCGCGCCGGGGACCGGGCGGGGCAGGGGCCAGTGGTGCTGGAGGGGGGTGCAGCAGGACGGGAGTTTGTTCATGCAGGCTATTGTGCCAGCCGATCAAGCGGCATGGGAGCTTGATCTACCAGGGTGCCTTGCAGCCCACCGCCGACAAGCCGGCGATGGGCCGCGCAGCGGCCCCAATGCCTCGTCAGTCGAACAGTTTTTTGAAAAACGCCTGCATGTCCGCCCAGGAGCTCTCGTCCGCCGCCTTGTTGTAGGCAATGTCCGGCCCGCCATGTTCCCCATGGCTTAGCCGGTCGGCATCCGGGTTGGTGAAGCCATGCTTGGCCCCGGGGATGCTGACGAACTCGAAGCTCGCCCCGGCGGCGTCCATCTCCTTCTTGAACGCCTTCACCTGCTGCTCGGTGATCATGCTGTCGGCCGCGCCATGCTCCACCAGGATCCTGGCCTTGACACTGCCAGGCGCGGCCGGGGCCTGGGTGGCCAGCGCGCCATGGAAGCTCACCACCCCGGCCAGCGGCACGCCACGGCGGGCAGCGTCGAGCACCACCTTGCCGCCGAAGCAGTAGCCGATGGCGGCCAGCTTGGCCTCGTCGGTATAGGGCTGCAGCTTGAGCAACTCGAGGCCGGCATCGAAGCGCCGGGTCGCGGCCTTGGGATCCTTCATCGCAGCGGCCATGAAGGCCTGGGCATTCTCGGGATGCTCGGTGTTCTTGCCATCGCCGTACATGTCGATGGCCAGGGCGCTGTAGCCAAGGGCGGCAAGGTCCCGGGCACGGCGCTTGGCATAGTCGTTCAGCCCCCACCATTCATGCACCACGACGACGCCGGGGCGCTTGCCTTCGACGGCGTCGTCGTAGGCGTAATAGCCCACCAGGCGCTGGCCGTCGGCATCCTGGTAGGGGATTTCACGGGTCTGCACCGCCGCCTGGGCGAGGGCGGTGGCGCACATCAGGGCCAGGGCAAGCAAGGAACGCATGGTCGGTACTCCTTCACAGGGTGCGATTCGTTCAGCCAGGGTTCAGCCAGGGTTCAGCGGCGGTTCAGGGCACCTTCCCTACTCTAGCCCCCAGACACAGACAACGCATCCAACTGGAGTAGCCAACCCATGAAAACACTCAACACCCTGATGGTCGCCATGGCCGTTTGCGCCGCCAGCCTCACCGCCCAGGCTGCCGATGACACCTTCGCCAGCCTGACCTACGGCCAGACCAGCGACAAGGTACGCAAGTCCGGCCTGCTGCAACGCAACGCCGGCCACCTGAACAGCGACGGCATCATCGGCAAGGACGACACCTGGGGCGTGCGCCTGGGCAAGGTGAACGACCAGGGCCGCTATTACCTGACCTACGACAACGTCTCGGGCGAGCACAGCGGCCTCAAGCTGCGCCAGGAGAACCTGCTCGGCAGCTACGATGTGTTCCTGCCGGTGGGCGACACCACCCAGCTGTTCGGCGGTGGCAGCCTGGGCGTGACCAAGCTGTCCCAGGAGTCTTCCGGCTACAGTCGCGACACCGACATGGGCTATGCCGTGGGCCTGCAGGCCGGTGTGTTGCAGCAGGTCACCGACAACGCTTCGGTGGAGCTGGGTTATCGTTACCTGCGTAGCAATGCCAGCACCGAGCTGGTGGAACACGGCGGTCCGAAGGTCGGCACCCTGCGCCTGACCAGCAGCGCCCAGACCTACCTGTCGGCCAACTACCGGTTCTGACCCGCGCTGGTATGCTGTAGCGGCCCCACGGTGCTTGGTCATTTGGGGCCGCTTCGCGTCCCAGGATGACGAAGCCGCGATACGGAAGGCTTCAGGCAGCGACGCCGGCGTCGTAATTTAAGGAGAGTGGCATGAAATTGCTGGTGGTCGAGGACGAGGCGCTGCTGCGCCATCACCTGTACACGCGCCTGAGCGAGAGCGGGCATGTGGTCCAGGCGGTCGCCGAGGCCGAAGAAGCGCTTTACCAGGCCGATCAGTACCACCACGACCTGGCGGTAGTCGACCTGGGCCTGCCGGGCATGAGCGGGCTGGACCTGATCCGCCAGCTGCGCAGCCAGGGCAAGAGCTTTCCCATCCTGATCCTCACTGCACGTGGCAACTGGCAGGACAAGGTCGAAGGCCTGGCCGCCGGTGCCGACGACTACGTGGTCAAGCCCTTCCAGTTCGAGGAGCTGGAAGCCCGCCTCAATGCCCTGTTGCGCCGTTCCAGCGGCTTCACCCAGCCGACCATCGCCGCCGGCCCGCTGGTGCTGGATCTCAACCGCAAGCAGGCGACCCTGGACGACCAGCCGCTGGCGCTGACCGCCTACGAATACCGCATCCTCGAGTACCTCATGCGCCATCACCAGCAGGTGGTGGCCAAGGAGCGCCTGATGGAGCAGCTCTATCCGGACGACGAGGAGCGCGACCCCAATGTCATCGAAGTGCTGGTCGGCCGCCTGCGCCGCAAGCTGGAGGGCGACCGTGGCTTCAAGCCGATCGACACGGTGCGCGGCCTGGGCTACCTGTTCACCGAGCGCTGCCGATGATCCGTTCCCTGCGCCTGCGGCTGATGCTGGCCGCCGCGCTGCTGGCCCTGCTGTTCATGCTGGCGCTGTTGCCGGCCTTGCAGAAGGCCTTCAGCCTGGCCCTGCAAGAGTCGATCGAGCAACGCCTGGCCTCGGACGTGACCACCCTGATCTCGGCGGCGCGCATCGAGCATGGTCGCTTGCACATGCCGACGCTGTTGCCGGACGAACGCTACAACCTGCCCTATACCGGCCTCCTGGGCTACATCTTCGACCGCGAGGGCCGGCTGGTCTGGCGCTCGCGGGCCACGTCCGACCAGAACATCAACTACCGCCCACGCTACGACGGGCGTGGCAACGAGTTCGCTCGCATCCGCCAGGACGACGGCGAGGAGTTCTTCGTCTATGACGTCGAGGTCCAGTTGCTCGGTGGCAAGAGCGCGGCCTTCAGCATCGTCGCCCTGCAGCCGGTGCGCGAGTACCAGCACACCCTCGACGGCCTGCGCGAGAAGCTCTACCTGGGCTTCGGCGCGGCGTTGCTGGCGCTGATGGTGTTGCTCTGGGCCGGGCTGACCTGGGGCCTGCGTTCGCTGCGGCAACTGAGCGTGGAGCTGGACGAGGTGGAGGCGGGCGTGCGCGATGGCCTGAGCCGCGAACACCCGCGCGAACTGCTGCGCCTGACCGGTTCGCTCAACCGCCTGTTGCACAGCGAGCGCGAGCAGCGCCAGCGCTATCGTGACTCCCTGGATGACCTGGCGCACAGCCTGAAAACCCCGCTGGCCGTGTTGCAGGGCGTAGGCGAGAGCATGGGCCAGGGCAGCGGCGAGCGCGAGCAGGCGCGGGTGCTGCAAAGCCAGATCGAGCGCATGAGCCAGCAGATCGACTACCAGTTGCAGCGCGCCAGCCTGCGCAAGAGTGGGCTGGTGCGCCACCGGGTGATCCTGCGGCCGCTGCTCGAGACCTTGTGCAGCACGCTGGACAAGGTCTACCGCGACAAGCGCGTGAGCGTCGAGCTCGACATTGCGCAGCAGGCGTGGGTGCCGATGGAGCAGGGGGCCTTGCTGGAGTTGCTCGGCAACCTGCTGGAGAACGCCTACCGCCTGAGCCTCGGCCGGGTGCGCGTGGGCCTGGAGACACCACCGGGGCGGTTGGTGCTGTGCATCGAGGACGACGGCCCTGGTGTGCCACCCGACCAGCGTGAACGCATCCTCCAGCGTGGCGAGCGCCTCGATCGCCAGCACCCGGGGCAGGGCATCGGCCTGGCGGTGGTCAAGGACATCATCGACAGCTACGACGCCGAGCTGAGCCTGGACGATTCCCCACTGGGCGGGGCGGCCTTTCGCATCGTCTTCCATCTCGATTGAGCGTAGGCTCGGCCCAATACCCGTCCGCATTGGGGCTGCGAAGCGGCCCCAGCATTCTCCAAACCCAACACTGCAAGTGCGCGAATGACGCGGTAAAGCCCACCGCCAACCGGGCGGATTCCCGCCAACCCTGCCTGTTCGATTCCCGCCGGCGGGCGGAAATCCGCCAACCTCCTCCTGCGCGACTGCCCTGTCATTGGGCAGCAAAGCCCTGAAAACACGGGGCCTGCACCCATGCTGGGCATTTTGGCATCGCCCTTGCTATCGACCCTGCAGACCTGCCCAGGCAGCTCGAACACAACGACAAATCCCTCCAGGTGCAGGAGGGTTCGCGCTTTAGGTGCCCCGACACCCTGGGAAGGGTGGAGCCGGCACACTTGAGGAAAATTAGCCATGACGACACGTCAGCCGCTGTACAAATCCCTGTATATCCAGGTGTTGGTCGCCATCACCATCGGTATCCTGCTCGGCCACTACGCCCCGGAAACCGGCGTCGCTCTCAAACCCCTGGGTGACGGATTCGTCAAACTGATCAAGATGGTCATCGCCCCGATCATCTTCTGCACCGTGGTCAGCGGCATCGCTGGCATGCAGAGCATGAAGTCGGTCGGCAAGACCGGCGGCTACGCGCTGCTGTACTTCGAGATCGTCTCCACCATCGCCCTGATCATCGGTCTGGTGGTCGTCAACGTGGTCAAGCCGGGCGCCGGCATGCACGTCGACGTCAGCACCCTGAACGCCAGCAGCGTCGCCGCCTATGCCGCCGCCGGCGCGCAGCAGAGCACCGTCGGCTTCCTGCTCAACATCATCCCCAACACCGTGGTGGGTGCCTTCGCCAATGGCGACATCCTGCAGGTGCTGATGTTCTCCGTGCTGTTCGGCTTCGCCCTGCACCGCCTGGGTAGCTACGGCAAGCCGGTGCTCGACCTGATCGACCGCTTCGCCCACGTCATGTTCAACATCATCAACATGATCATGAAGCTGGCCCCGATCGGTGCCTTCGGCGCCATGGCCTTCACCATCGGCCAGTACGGCGTCGGCTCGCTGGTGCAGCTGAGCTACCTGATGATCTGCTTCTACCTCACCTGCCTGCTGTTCATCCTGGTGGTCCTGGGCTCCATCTGCCGTGCCCACGGTTTCAGCGTGCTGAAGCTGATCCGCTACATCCGTGAAGAGCTGATGATCGTCCTGGGCACCTCCTCCTCGGAGTCGGCCCTGCCGCGCATGCTGGCCAAGATGGAACGCCTGGGCGCGAAGAAGTCCGTGGTCGGCCTGGTGATCCCCACCGGCTATTCGTTCAACCTGGACGGCACCTCGATCTACCTGACCATGGCCGCGGTGTTCATCGCCCAGGCCACCGACACCACCATGGACATCACCCACCAGATCACCCTGCTGCTGGTGCTGCTGATCGCCTCCAAGGGGGCGGCGGGGGTCACCGGTTCGGGCTTCATCGTCCTGGCCGCCACCCTGTCCGCCGTCGGCCACCTGCCGGTTGCCGGCCTGGCGCTGATCCTGGGTATCGACCGCTTCATGTCCGAGGCCCGTGCCCTGACCAACCTGATCGGTAACGCCGTCGCCACCGTGGTCGTGGCCAAGTGGGTCAACGAGCTGGATACCGACCAGTTGCAGGCCGAGCTGGCGTCTGGCGGTTCGCCGCTGGTCGACCCTCGTCCGGTCGACGACCTGGGCGTGGCCGAAGGTCCGGCCCGCTGATCCTTGCTTGAATGGAACAGGCGACCCTTGGGGCAATGCCTGTCAGTTAAGCGGCGTTCTGTCATTTTTGGGGCTGCCTTGCAGCCCATCGCCGGCAAGCCGGCTTCCCACTGGGTTCGAGTCGACCGTAAATGATGTGGCTTGCTCAGGACCGTGTGGGAGCCGGCTTGCCGGCGATGGGGCGCGAAGCGGCCCCGAATGGCAGCAAGAACCGCCATTGAGGCAAGCCCGCTCGCCGGCTACTCGAGGCGAGTCTCCCCGCTGTACACCAATATCTGCCGACACCGCCGGCACAGGTAGCGCCGCCCCTGGCGCACCAGCTTGTGCCGCTGCGCGGTGAACGGAAAGTCGCTCTCCGGGCATGGGCAGCGATAGATGTAGCGCATCGTCGTGCGCCGCTCCACGGCATAGTTGTGGCAGCGATGCGGCGGCAACTCGTACACCCCGCGCATGATCAACTGCCATTCCTCGCCATGGGGCTGGATGCTGTCGCCGAACAGCTGGTGCGCCACCAGGTGGGCGACCTCATGGGCCACGGTCTGGCGCAGGAAGTCTTCCTGGTTCTCGCGATACAGCTGCAGGTTGAAGCGCAGCAGGTTCTCGTGCAGGTGGGCGACGCCGGCCTTCTGGCCGCGCAGCTTGAAGCTGACTTCCGGGCGCGGGAAGGGGCGTTTGAAGAAGGCTTCGGCTTGCTGGTAGCAGGTTTCGACGCGTTGTCTGAGCAGTTCGGGCATGGCAGGCGGGTTCTCCTGGCCGGGCATTATGCCGCAAGCGCCAGGCGCCTGCCGAGCCATCGGTCTGCGCACGGCCAGAGGCCGCCTTGCGGCGGCCCCTGGTGATGCCCCAGTGTTGGAATCGATCTAGTTGGTATAGACAGGCCCCACGCCCAGGCCCCAGATGATCACGGTGGCGGCCATGATCGCCACCAGCACCACCAGGCCTACCGCCAGCACCGAACTGGAGAACAGGAAGCCCTCGTCGGTGGGGATGTTCATGAAGGTCGGCAGGCCGACATACAGCAGGTAGACCGTGTAGCAGATCGCCGCCGTGCCCACCAGCATGCCTAGCCACAGGTGCGGGTAGAGCGCCGCCAGACCACCGATGAACAGTGGGGTGGCGGTATAGGTGGCGAAGGCGATGCATTGCGCCATGGAAGGGTTGGCATCGTAGGTGCGCGCCATCCAGTGGATGAAGGCGCCCATCACCGCGACGCCGGCGAGCATCGCCAGGTAGGACATGATGCTCATCCATAGCGCACTTTCCATGGTCAGCATCACCGCCGGCCTGTCGCCGATGACCCAGCCGACCTGGGTCGTGCCGATGAACGCCGATACCGCCGGGATCGCCGCCAATATCAACGTGTGGGTCAGGTACATGTGGCTGATGCTTTCTTCCTCGCCACGAATCTCCCGCCACTCCTGATCAGGATGGGTAAACAGCCCCAGAACGTGATGGATCATGCCGGTCACTCCTATCGTCGTTGCCAAACGCCCCCCAAGTGGAGCGCTTGTGGCCCGAGGCCAGGACACCGATGCAAGCGGTCTTGTGGCCTTATGTCGCAGTATAGGAAGCCGTTACCCGCATAAAACCGGCTTTTTAGAGCAAATTGCGCTGTCAGGCGGGCTCTTGATTCTTTATCGGAATGGCCTACGCCAACGCTCGGTTTGTGCGTAAAATAGCCGGCTTTTGTCACACCTCGCGGATCCAAGCGCTATGGGCACCCTCTCGGTCAACCAGAACAAACTGCAAAAACGCCTGCGGCGTCTCGCCGGCGAAGCCATCACCGACTACAACATGATCGAGGATGGCGACAAGGTCATGGTCTGCCTGTCCGGCGGCAAGGACAGCTACACCATGCTCGATGTTCTGTTGCACCTGCAGAAGGTGGCGCCGATCCGCTTCGAGATCGTCGCGGTGAACATGGACCAGAAGCAGCCGGGCTTCCCCGAAGAGGTGCTGCCGGCCTACCTCAAGACCCTGGGCATCGAGTACCACATCGTCGAGAAAGACACCTACTCGGTGGTCAAGGAGCTGATTCCCGAGGGCAAGACCACCTGCTCGCTGTGCTCGCGCCTGCGCCGTGGCACCCTGTACACCTTCGCCGACGAGATCGGCGCGACCAAGATGGCCCTGGGGCACCACCGCGACGATATCGTCGAGACCTTCTTCCTCAACATGTTCTTCAACGGCTCGCTCAAGGGCATGCCGCCCAAGCTGCGTGCCGACGACGGCCGCAACGTGGTGATCCGCCCGCTGGCCTACTGCAGCGAGAAGGACATCCAGGCCTACTCGGACATGAAGCAGTTCCCGATCATCCCCTGCAACCTGTGCGGTTCCCAGGAGAACCTGCAGCGCCAGGTGGTCAAGGAGATGCTGCTGGAGTGGGAGCGCAAGCACCCGGGGCGTACCGAGAACATCTTCCGGGCCCTGCAGAACGTGGCGCCGTCGCAACTGGCCGACCGCAACCTGTTCGACTTCGCCGGCCTGAAAATCGACGAGAGCGCCACGCCGCGCTTTCTCGACGTGCTGAATATCTGACCCATGCGCGACTATCGGTGGCTGCATGAATACTGCCTGAACCGCTTCGGCTCGGCGGCGGCCCTGGAGGCCTTCCTGCCGCAGCCCAGGACGCCGGCCCAGTTACGCGACATCAGCGACGATCGCTACCTGTCGACCTTGGCCCTGCGGGTGTTCCGCGCCGGGCTCAAGCACAGCCTGGTGGACGCCAAGTGGCCAGCGTTCGAGCAGGTGTTCTTCGGCTTCGACCCGCACAAGGTGGTGCTGATGGGCGCCGAGCACCTGGAGCGGTTGATGCAGGACGAGCGCATCATCCGCCATTTGGGCAAGCTCAAGAGCGTGCCGCGCAACGCGCAGATGATCCTCGACGTACAGAAGGCGCACGGCAGCTTCGGCGCGTTCATCGCCGACTGGCCGGTGACCGATATCGTCGGGTTGTGGAAGTTCCTGGCCAAGCATGGCAACCAGTTGGGCGGGTTGTCGGCGCCACGCTTCCTGCGCATGGTCGGCAAGGACACCTTCATCCCCACCGATGACATGAGCGCCGCCTTGATCGCCCAGGGCGTGATCGACAAGCAGCCCACCAGCCAGCGCGACCTGGCGCTGGTGCAGCAGGCGTTCAACCAGTGGCACGAGGAGAGCGGGCGGCCGCTGTGCCAGCTGTCGGTGATGCTGGCGCATACCGTCAACCATTGAGCCTGCGGCGCCCCCTTCGCGGGCACGCCCGCGAAGGGTTCAACACCCTTCCCCAGCCAGCCTCCGCTCATGCTGGAACTTCCAGCGCACATAAAGAAGCCCGCTGACGAACAACCCCAGGCTCACCAGCACCTCGATCCAGCCGAATACCGCCCGCGCCGGGTCGAACGCCGCCAGCACGCCCTTGATGAAATAGATGTTCACCACGAAGCAGGTCCAGGCGTGCGCCCGGGCACTGCCCAGCAGCATGCCCGGCATCAGCAGGAGCAGGGGCACCAGTTCGATGGCCAGGATCACCTCGACCCGTGCCCCATGCAGGTTGGCGAAGAACAGGTTGTTCACCACCAGCAGGGCGATCAGGCCGAGAAAGAACGCCAGCCCCAGTGCCCGCGCCAGGCGCAGGCGAGGCTCCAGCCAGGCCACTGGGGGCAGAGGCTTCTTAGCCACGCTGGCTCTCCAGGGCCTTGGCGGTATTCCCCAGGCGTTGGCCGAGTGCACGGCACAGGGCGATCTCGTGGTTGTCCAGTTCGCGCTTGCCATCGGCACCGGCATGGTGGCTGGGCCCATAGGGCGTACCACCACCACGGGTCTCGAGCAGCGCCGATTCGCTGTATGGCAGGCCCATCACCAGCATGCCGTGGTGGATCAGCGGCAGCATCATCGACAGCAGGGTGGTTTCCTGGCCGCCATGCAGGCTGGCGGTGGAGGTGAACACGCCGGCCGGCTTGCCGACCAGTTCGCCACCCAGCCACAGGCTGCTGGTGCCATCGAGGAAGTATTTGAGCGGCGCCGCCATGTTGCCGAAGCGGGTCGGGCTGCCCAGGGCCAGGCCTGCGCAGTGGCGCAGGTCGTCGAGGGTGGCGTAGAGCGCACCGCTGGCGGGAATGTCCGGCGCCACCGCCTCGCACTCGGTGGAGATCGCCGGCACGGTGCGCAGGCGCGCTTCCAGGCCGGTCATCTCGACACCACGGGCGATGTGCCGGGCCATCTCGCTGGTCGAGCCGTGGCGGCTGTAGTACAGGACCAGGATGTACGGATCGCTCACGGCAGGATCTCCAGTACCTTCTCCGGAGGACGACCGACCACCGCCTTGTCGCCGGCGACCAGGATCGGCCGCTCGATCAGTTTCGGGTGCTGGACCATGGCCTCGATCAGTTGCGCATCGGTCAGTTCCGGGTTGGCCAGGCCGAGGGACTTGTACTCGTCCTCGCCGGTGCGCAGCAGCTGGCGTGGGGCGATGCCCAGCTTGCCGAGCAGGGCTTCGAGGGTGGTGGCGTCCGGCGGGGTTTCCAGGTAGCGCACGATGGTCGGGGCCAGGCCGCGCGCTTCGAGCAGTTCCAGGGCGCCGCGGGATTTCGAGCAGCGCGGGTTATGATACAGGGTCAGGTCGGTCATGACGGGTCGCATCCAACGGGGTGTGGCGGCTATTCTAACCGCAGCGACTGACGCATAGGCTTTAAAACTTCGAGAAGGATTGACCCATGGCAAGGCGTTTGGCAGCTGTACTGGCCATCACCGCGAGCCTGTTGCTCGGCGGTTGCGGTGCAGACTACGGCGTGGACCAGCACGGCAACACGGTAAAGGCCGAGCAGCTCGACGGACAGTGGCTGGTGCTCAACTATTGGGCCGAGTGGTGCGGCCCGTGCCGTACCGAGATTCCCGAACTCAACGCCGCGGCCCGGCAGTGGGAAGGCCAGGGCATCAAGGTGGTCGGGGTGAACTTCGATGGCCTGCAGGGCCAGGACCTCAAGCAGGCCGCCGAGACGCTGGGCATCGCCTTCACCGTGCTGGCCCAGGACCCGGCCGAGCGCTACGACCTGCCACGCAGCGAGGCGCTGCCGGTGACCTACATCATCGACGACAAGGGCAAGGTGCGTGAGCAACTGATGGGCGAGCAGACGCTCGAAGGGCTGCAGGCGAAGATCAAGGCGCTTAGGGGGTAAGCGGCAAGCTGCAAGCCGTCACCCTTCCTCAGGCCAGAAGCGCAGAGGCTTGCCCTCGGCAGGCCAGAAGCGTACCTGTTCGATCGGCGAGACATCCCAGCGTTGCACCGTCTCCAAGGCTTCCAGGAAGCGTCGCTCCTGGTCCATCAGCGCCGGCGCGCAGAGCTTGCGGGTCTTGCCCACCTTGCCGAAGCTCAGGCGTTCGCCCTCCAGCGTGTAGGACGCAAACCAATGGTTGCAGCCGGCATTGCCGTAGGCACGGCCATCGCTGGCGAGGGTCAGGGTCAGGCGGCTGTAGTCGATCAGCGGGCGCTCGCCGATCCATTCCAGCACGTAGCTGCGCTCCTGCTGCAGCTTCGAGGGCTCGGCGGCGCAGCCGAGCAGGCCGCAGGCCAGCAGCGCGGCGGTCAACAGGTGTTTCACCGGGCGCTCTCCTGGCATTGCGGGCACAGGTGCTGCTCGCCACGGCTGGCCCAGCCCAGCTCGGCGATACGTGCACTGGCCGCCGGCTGGCGGGCCTTGTTACCGAGCTTGGCATCCACGGCGAACTCGAAGTCCAGCACGGCATCGCAGCTGTCGCACTTGACCTGCCAGTTGAGGATCTCCAGCTCGTTGAACACCGGGCCACTGGCCACGGCGACCCATTGGCCAGGTGGATTGATCAGGTGGCGTACGCTTTCCACGGCCAGGCGCATGGACAGGCCCTTGCTGCCCTTGAGGGTGACCAACAGGGCATCGTCTTTCTGGATCGAGCCACCGTTGCCGGTCACCTGGTAGCGGCCCGGCGCCAGCGCGCGGCACTCGATCAGGGTGTGTTGCGGGTTGAATAGGGTGTAGCGGAAATCGTGTTCGACCATGGGTCCTCCAGAATTGCCGCGTATCCTAGCATTAACCTTCCACGGTGTTGCGCGGATCGCCCGCCGCCCAGCGGACGACATTGTCGAGCGTGGTCGCGGCGATCGCGTCCAGCGCCTCGCGGGTGAGGAATGCCTGGTGTGCGGTGACGATCACGTTGGGGAAGGTCAGCAGCCGCGCCAGCACGTCGTCTTGCAGCGGCAGGTCGGAACGGTCTTCGAAGAACAGTTGGGCCTCCTCTTCATAGACATCCAGCCCCAGGTAGCCCAACTGGCCGCTCTTGAGCGCGTCGATCAGTGCCGGGGTGTCGACCAGCGCACCCCGCCCGGTGTTGATCAGCATGGCGCCGGGCTGCAGCCAGGACAGGCTTTGGGCGTTGATCAGGTGGCGGGTCTGCTCGGTCAGCGGGCAGTGCAGGCTGATGATCTTCGCCTCGCGCAGCAGCTCGGGCAACGCCAGGTAACGCGCCCCGAGGGCCAATAGCTCGGGGTTGGGGTGGGGGTCGTAGGCCAGCAGCCGGCAGCCGAAGCCCGCCATGATGCGGGCGAAGGCTGCGCCGATCTGGCCGGTGCCGATCACCCCGACGGTCTTGCCGTGCAGGTCGAAGCCAGTCAGCCCGTGCAGGGTGAAGTCGCCTTCGCGGGTGCGGTTGTAGGCCCGGTGCAGGCGGCGATTGAGGGCCAGGATCAAGGCCACGGCATGTTCGGCCACGGCATGTGGCGAATAGGCCGGTACTCGCACCACCGCCAGATCCAGGCGCTGGGCGGCAGCCAGGTCGACATGGTTGTAGCCGGCCGAGCGCAGGGCGACCAGGCGGGTGCCGCCGGCGGCCAGGCGCTCGAGGACCGGTGCATCCAGTTCGTCGTTGATGAAGGCGCAGACCACCTCGAAGCCGGCGGCCAGGGCGGCGGTGTCGAGGGTCAGGCGCGCGGCCTGGAAATGCAGCTCCAGGCCGCTGTCGGTGGCGGCCCGGAGGAAGCTTTCCTGGTCGTAGTGCTGACTGCTGAACAACAGGATGCGCATGGCGTCTCTTCCTTGTTGGTGGTGTCGGCAGTCTAGCCAGCCTGCCGGGGCAGGTGTTGATCTGGGGCGGGCAAATGGATGGATTGCCTTGTGTCGCGAACAGGCTGCGAAGCGGCCTCAATGGCGCAGTCAGGCGCTCAAGCGCGCCTGTGCAGCCAACCGGGTGATGGCCCTGTCCAGCTCGTCCAGGGCCAGCTGCACCTGGGGGCTGTCCTGCTTGAGCAGGGTCTCGCTGCGTTGGCAGGCCGCGCGCAGCTGCGGTACACCGCAATAGCGCGAGGCACCGTTGAGGCGATGCACCCGCTCGATCATCGCCGTGCGATCACCGGCTTCGCGGGCGGCACGGATGGCTTCGCGATCGCTCTCCAGCGACGCCAGCAGCATGGCCAGCATGTCGGCGGCCAGGTCCGGTTTACCGGCAGCCAGGCGCAGGCCCTCCTCGGGGTCGAGCACCTTCAGCTCGCTGCTGTCAGGCAGGCGCTCAGGGCTGCGTTCCGGTTGCGGCGCAGCCAGGCTGAAGCCGGTCCATTTCATCACCACCTGGGCCAGTTGGCGCTCGCTGATCGGCTTGGTCAGGTAGTCGTCCATACCACTGTGCAGCAGGGCACGCTTCTCGTTGGCCATGGCATGGGCCGTCAGCGCGACGATGGGCAGTGCCGGGCCGCTCTGGCTGCTTTCCCACTGGCGGATCTGCTCGGTGCAGGCACGGCCGTCCATGCCGGGCATCTGCACGTCCATCAGCACTAGGTCGAAGGGTTCGTCCTGTACCGCCTGGACCGCCGCATAGCCGTTGTCGAGCGCCAGCACCTCGGCGCCCAGGCCTTCGAGCAGGGTCTGCACCAGCAGCAGGTTGGCCGGGTTGTCGTCGACGCACAGGATCTTCGGCACCCGCTGGCCGGCGCCGCCACGGGGCTCGCTGGCCACCCGGCGCGGCTGCAGCAGTTCCAGCAGCAGGCGGCGCAGCTTGCGCGTGCAGGTCGGCTTGGACAGCAACTGGCCGTGGGCATTGGGCAGGTAGGGGTGGTAGAGCGCCTGCTCGGTGGTCGGGCACAGCACCACGCACCGGCAGCCGAAACGCTCCAGTTGCGGGTGGTAGCGGCCGAGCTGCTCGGGCGAGAGGTTACCCAGGTTGGCGCCGAGCACGGCGAACTCGAACGGCTGGCCGGCCTGGCTGGCCGCTTGCACGCCCTGCAGCAGTTGCTCGAAGGAGGCGAACAGGCTGACGCTCAGGCCGCAGTCCTCCAACTGGTGCTCCAGGGCCTGGCGGGCCAGCTCATGGCCATCGACGATCGCGACGCGGCGGCCGAGCAGCGCCTGCAACGGCGCTTCCTGGGGATCGTCATGGGCCTTGGGCAGGCTGAGGCTGATCCAGAACTGCGAGCCCTCGCCAGGGGTGCTGTCGACGCCGATCTCGCCACCCATCTGCTCGATCAGGCGCTTGGAAATCACCAGGCCCAGGCCAGTGCCGCCGGGCTGGCGCGACAGCGAGTTGTCGGCCTGGCTGAAGGCCTGGAACAAGGTGCGCACATCCTGGGGCGAGAGGCCGATGCCGGTGTCCTGGACACTGATGCGCAGTTGCACGCTGTCTTCCTGCTCGTCCTCGAGCATGGCGCGCACGACGATGGTGCCTTCGCGGGTGAACTTGATGGCGTTGCTCACCAGGTTGGTGAGGATCTGCTTGAGCCGCAGCGGGTCGCCGACCAGCGACAGCGGCGTGTCGCGATAGACCAGGCTGAGCAGCTCCAACTGCTTGGCGTGGGCGGCCGGGGCGAGGATGGTCAAGGTGTCCTGGATCAGGTCGCGCAGGTTGAAAGGGATGCTGTCGAGCACCAGCTTGCCGGCCTCGATCTTGGAGAAGTCGAGGATCTCGTTGATGATCCCCAGCAGGTTGTCGGCGGATTTCTCGATGGTGCCCAGGTAGTCGAGCTGGCGTGGCGTCAGCTCGCTCTTTTGCAACAGGTGGGTGAAGCCGAGGATACCGTTGAGCGGGGTGCGGATCTCGTGGCTCATGTTGGCCAGGAACTCGGACTTGATCCGGCTGGCCTCCAGGGCCTCCTTGCGCGCCATGTCCAGCTCGATGTTCTGGATCTCGATGGTTTCCAGGTTCTGGCGCACGTCCTCGGTGGCCTGGTCGATGCTGTGCTGCAGCTCCTCGTGGGCGTTGTGCAGGGTCTGGGCCATGCGGTTGATGCCCGCGGCCAGCTCGTCCAGCTCGTGGCTGCCCATGGTTGGCAGGCGTTCTTCCAGGTTGCCGTCCTTGAGCTGGTTGACCGCATGCTTGATGCGTGCGATCGGGTCGTTGATCGTGCGGCTCATGCGCAGGGCGAGCAGGGCGGTGAGGGCCAGGCAGGCGAGGATCAGCAGCAGGCTGGTGAACAGGTTGCGGTAGGCGCGCAGCAGGGTGCCGTCATGGGACAGCTCGATCTCGACCCAGCCGAGCAGGCGCTCGGCCTCGGCGGGGACCGCATGGGTGGCCAGGTCGCGGTGATGGCCGAATACCGGCATCAGGTAGCGGGTGGCATCGTTGCCAGTGCGGTGCAGCAACTGGGTGCCGGTGCCACCGCTGGGCGGTGGGTTGAGCATGCTCGGGCCGGCATGGGCCAGGTCGGTACGGTCGGGGCGCAGGAACGCCACGGCGCGCACGTCGGCCTGTTCCAGGGCCTGGGCGGCGATGCGCCCGAGCTGGTCCTGGGTCTGCTTGGCGAGGGCCGGGGCGGCCAGCGGTGCCAGTTGCTCGGCGATCATCTTGCCGCGCTGGAGCAACTGGGTACGCAATTCGTTCTGTTGCAACCAGGTGAAATAGCTGCCCAGCACCAGCGCCATCAGGCTGGCCGGCAGCAGGGCCAGCAACAGGACCCGGCTTCTGATTCCCAAGCGATCTAGCACACTCGTCTCCTGTCATGTGCTTGCATGCCGTCGGTGTACGGACGGACCCAGGCGGAACGTTACCCCGGCTGCCAGGCCAATGCACTCATTTGTATCTGTTTCATACGGTCCTTGCCGGGAAGACAGGGGCTGCACCGCCAGCATAAAAGCGCAACCGGTCGCGAGCCGGTTGCGTTGGCAAGACAGCTTGCTCAATAATTGCGCAATTGAGAATCAATGTCAGAAGCCAATGAATCCCGTAGCCATTCAAACATCCAGCATTCTCTCCATCGAGGACGACCCCGTGCTCGGCGCCTACCTGCGCGAGGAACTGCAACGTGGCGGCTTCCAGGTGACCTGGTGCCGCAACGGCCTGGAGGGTCTGGAAACCGCCGGTCGCCAGGCATTCGACGTGGTCCTGCTGGATATCCTGCTGCCCGGCCTCAATGGCCTCGATGCCCTGGCCCAGTTGCGCCGGCGCAGCAGCACGCCGGTGATCCTGATGTCGGCGCTGGGCGCGGAGGCCGATCGCATCACGGGTTTTCAGCGCGGTGCCGACGACTACTTGCCCAAGCCCTTCAGCATGACCGAACTGCAGGTGCGCATCGAAGCGATCCTGCGACGCGTGGCCCTCGAGCGACGCCACCAGCCATCGCGTGAGTCGGCGCCTGGGCAGCTGCGCTTCGACGAGGACGCCTGCGACGTGTGCCTGGATGGCCGATGGGCGGGGCTTACACCCAGTGAATACCGCTTGCTGGACACCCTCAACCGCAGCCAGGACGAAGTGCTGAGCAAACCCTTTCTCTACCAGCAGGTGCTGCAGCGCGGCTATTCCCGCCACGACCGCAGCCTCGACATGCATGTCAGCCAGATCCGCCGCAAGCTCAAGGTGATCGGCTACCAGGAGCGGCAGTTGCGCACGGTCTGGGGCAAGGGCTATGTCCTCAGTGCCGGCGAGGTGGACTGAGCGTGCTCGACCGTCATTCGTTGTTCTGGAAGCTGGCGATCCTGCTGGTGGGGTTCTGCCTGCTGATGATCGGCCTGAGCTACACCTGGGGCCGGCACATGGAAACCCAGAACGCCTTCCTGGCCGAGTCGGCCCGGCAGCACTTGCGCGGCTATGCGGTGGAGGCCGAGCGGGCCTGGCGCGAAGGCGGCCGGGCCGGGGTCGATCGCTGGCTGGCCGACATGCGCCAGCGCGAGTCCGGCTGGGTCGGGGTGTTCGATGCCGAGCTGCAGCCGCTGGGCAGCGCCACGCTGACCCCCGAACACATCCAGCACCTGACCCGCCTGCGGGGCGTCGACTGGCCCATGAGCCGGCGCAGCATCGGCCAGCCCTGGCTGCGCCTGCCGTTCCCCGATGCACCGGAGCAGGGCATGCTGGTGATCGAGCTGCCGGAGCGTTTCAACCCTGGCCAGTACCGGCTGTTCTGGCAGGTCCTCACCAACGGCGTGATCCCGGGGCTGTTCACCCTGCTGCTGTGCGTCGGCCTGTACCGGATGCTGATCGTGCCGCTGAACCAGTTGCGCGAGCAGGCCAATGCCTGGCGCGCCGACCAGTTGTCGGCGCGCCTGGACGCGCGAACCATCGGCCGGCATGACGAGCTGGGCGAACTGGCCCGTGCCTTCGACCAGATGGCCGAGCGCCTGCAGGGCACCGTGGCCCTGCAGCAACAGTTGTTGCGCGACCTGTCCCACGAGATGCGCACCCCCCTCAGCCGCCTGCGCGTGGCCTGCGACGGCGAGACCGACCTGCAACGCCTGCGCGAACGCCTGACCCGCGAGGTGGACTGCATGCAGCAACTGGTCGAGGACACCCTGCAACTGGCCTGGCAGGATGCCGAGCGCGCGCCGATGAACCTCGAGCCGATCCAGTTCCAGGCGCTGTGGGACATGCTCGCCGAGGACGCCTGCTACGAGAGCGGCTGGTCGCCGGCCCGGCTGCGCTGCGAGGTGCCCGCCGACTGCTGGGTGCAAGGCAACCTCAACCTCCTCGCCCAAGCCCTGGAGAACATGCTTCGCAACGCCATCCGTCATTCGCCCGCGCAGGGTGTGGTGCGCCTGGGCGGGCAGCGCGAGGGCAACCATTGGCGGATCTGGCTGGAAGACCAGGGCGGCGGGGTGGCCGAGCAGGACCTGGAACGGATCTTCGCGCCGTTCTCGCGCCTGGACGGCTCCCGCCCCGGCGATGGTGGTTTCGGCCTCGGCCTGAGCATCGCCCGCAGTGCCATCCAGCGCCAGGGCGGCACGCTCTGGGCAGAAAACGGCAAGCAGGGCCTGCGCCTTTACATGCGCCTGCCGGTGCATGTGCAGGCCCCCTCGTGGGACAAGCCCAGCCCGACAGGTGCCGCGCTGAACCAGGCGCCTGTGGTGGGCGTCTAGATGGCCGGTTCGCACGTGCTTTATAGCTTGTAGTTATAGCGACCACAGATTGCGTGATATGGCCGGGAAAGGTTTGCCGGTATGATAGGCGCCCCTGCCGTCCGGATTGTGAAATACGCCCATGACCTTGCAGTACCCAACCATCGCCGATTGCGTCGGCAATACGCCCCTGGTTCGCCTGCAGCGCATTGCCGGTGAAACCAGCAATACCCTCCTGCTCAAGCTCGAAGGCAACAATCCCGCCGGGTCGGTCAAGGACCGCCCTGCGCTGTCGATGATCGCCCGCGCCGAACTGCGTGGCCAGATCAAGCCCGGCGACACCCTGATCGAGGCCACCTCCGGCAACACCGGTATCGCCTTGGCCATGGCAGCGGCGATCAAGGGCTACAAGATGATCCTGATCATGCCGGACAACTCCACCGCCGAACGCAAGGCGGCGATGACCGCCTATGGCGCCGAGCTGATCCTGGTCAGCAAGGAGGAGGGCATGGAAGGTGCCCGCGACCTGGCCGAGAAGCTGCAGGCCGAGGGTCGGGGCCTGGTTCTCGACCAGTTCGCCAACGGCGACAACCCGATCGCCCACTACACCAGCACAGGTCCGGAGATCTGGCAGCAGACCCAGGGCAGCATCACCCACTTCATCAGCTCCATGGGCACCACCGGCACCATCATGGGCTGCTCCCAGTACCTCAAGGAGCAGAACCCAGCGGTGCAGATCGTCGGCCTGCAGCCGATGGAAGGCTCGGCCATCCCCGGCATCCGCCGCTGGCCCGAGGAATACCTGCCGAAGATCTTCGACGCCAGCCGGGTCGACCGTGTGGTCGACATGTCCCAGGAGGAAGCCGAGCAGACCACCCGCCGCCTTGCCCGCGAAGAGGGCATTTTCTGTGGCGTGTCTTCCGGTGGTGCGGTCGCGGCCATGCTGCGCCTGTCCCGGGAGGTCGAGAACGCGGTGATGGTGGCGATCATCTGCGATCGCGGCGACCGTTACCTGTCCACCGGCCTGTTCGACGCGAACTGATGTCCAGGAAGAAAAGCAGCGGCGGCCTGCGCTTCCAGCCGGCCGGCGGCAACCGTGCGGCCCAGGTGCCGGTGGGCAAGAAGCAGCACCTGCAGATCGAGCGCCTGGCCGGCGATGGCCGTGGCATCGCCTTCCATGACGGGCGCACCTGGTTCGTCAGCGGTGCCCTGGCGGGCGAGGCGGTCGAGGCGCGGGTGCTCGGTGCCCGCGGCAAGGTGGTCGAGGCACGCCTGGAGCGGGTCCTGCAGGCCAGCCCCGAGCGCCGCGAAGCGCCGTGCCGCCACTATGCGCGCTGCGGAGGCTGCAACCTGCAGCACCTGCCCCATGAAGGCCAACTGGCGCTCAAGCAGCGCCTGCTGGCCGAGCAACTGCAACGGGTCGCCGGCGTGCAGCCCGAGGCGTGGGCGGCTCCCTTGAGCGGGCCGGAGTTCGGCTACCGGCGGCGGGCGCGGGTCGCCGTGCGCTGGGACGCGAAGGCCCGTCAGCTGGCGGTGGGGTTCCGTGCCGAGGCCAGCCAGGACATCGTCGCCATCGACGAGTGCGCGGTGCTGGTACAACCCTTGCAGTCGATCCTGCGCCACCTGCCGACCGTGCTGCGCAGCCTGGGCAAGCCCCAGGCGCTGGGCCACGTCGAATTGTTCAGTGGTACCGCTGAGGCGGTGCTGGTGCGTCATGTGGCGCCGCTGCCGGCGGACGATCTGGCGCGCCTGCAGGCCTTCTGCAAGCAGGCCGGTGCCCAGCTATGGCTGCAGGGCGAGGGCGAGCCGGCACCGGTCGAGCCCGGGCAGACGCTGGGGTTTGCCCTCGAGCCCTGGGGGCTGGAGCTGGCCTGGCGGCCAGGCGACTTCGTCCAGGTCAACGCCCAGGTCAACACGGCGATGATCGAGCAGGCGTTGGCCTGGCTGGCGCCGCACGCCGAGGAGCGGGTGCTGGACTTGTTCTGCGGCCTGGGCAACTTCGCCCTGCCGCTGGCCCGCCAGGCCCGCGAGGTGGTGGCGGTGGAGGGTGTGCAGGCCATGGTGGACCGGGCGGCGGCCAATGCCCGGGACAACGACGTGCATAACGCACGGTTTTTTCAGGCCGATTTATCGCAGCCTTTGGCGGGCGCCGGATGGGCCGCCGAAGGCTTTTCTGCGGTACTCTTGGATCCACCGCGCGACGGTGCCTTCGAGGTGGTGCAAGGCATCGCCCGCCTCAAGGCCAGGCGGCTGGTCTATGTGTCATGCAACCCGGCCACGCTGGCGCGAGACGCCCAGGTGCTGGTCGGCCAAGGGTACCGGTTAACAAGGGCCGGGATTCTCGACATGTTTCCTCAGACGGCGCATGTCGAGGCCATGGCGTTATTCGAAGCGGGCTAGCCAGGCTGGCCCCTTGGTGCGGTTCCCAGGGAATGGGGGGCTGCACGGTGATTGCCAGCGCACCCGCGTGGTGCGCTGTATGGAAAGGTAGAAAAAAGATGGTACAGGTGAGAGTGCACCAGCCGGTCAATACCGACGGCAGTATCAATCTCGAAGCATGGCTGGATCATGTGGTGAGCGTCGATTCGGCGCTGGATCGCGAGGCGCTCAAGGAGGCCTGCGAATTCGCCCATGAGGTGGAGAAAAAGGGCAACCCGGCCAAGCATTCCTGGGCCGATGGCACTTCCAGCTTCCAGGCGGGGCTGGAGATCGCCGAAATCCTTGCCGACCTCAAGCTCGACCAGGACTCCCTGGTGGCGGCGGTGGTCTACCGCTCGGTGCGCGAGGGCAAGGTGACCCTGGCCGAGGTCGGGCAGCGCTTTGGTCCGGTGGTGTCCAAGCTGATCGACGGCGTGTTGCGCATGGCTGCCATCAGCGCCAGCCTCAGCCCGCGCCAGTCGCTGGTGCTCGGCTCCCAAGCGCAGGTCGAGAACCTGCGCAAGATGCTCGTGGCCATGGTCGATGACGTGCGCGTGGCGCTGATCAAGCTGGCCGAGCGTACCTGCGCCATTCGTGCGGTCAAGGCCGCCGACGACGAGAAACGCCTGCGCGTGGCGCGCGAGGTGTTCGACATCTATGCGCCACTGGCGCACCGCCTGGGCATCGGTCATATCAAGTGGGAGCTGGAGGACCTGTCCTTCCGCTACCTCGAGCCCGACCAGTACAAGCAGATCGCCAAGCTCCTGCACGAGCGTCGGCTGGACCGCGAGCGTTTCATCAGCGATGTGATGAACCAGTTGCAGAACGAACTGCTGGCCACCGGGGTCAAGGCCGACATCAGTGGCCGGGCGAAGCATATCTATTCCATCTGGCGCAAGATGCAGCGCAAGGGCCTGGAGTTCAGCCAGATCTACGACGTGCGCGCCGTGCGCGTGCTGGTCCCGGAAATCCGCGACTGCTATACCGCGCTGGGTATCGTGCATACCCTGTGGCGGCACATTCCCAAGGAGTTCGACGACTACATCGCCAACCCCAAGGAGAACGGCTACCGCTCCCTGCACACGGCGGTGATCGGCCCAGAGGGCAAGGTGCTGGAGGTGCAGATCCGCACCCACGGCATGCACGAGGAAGCCGAGCTGGGCGTCTGCGCCCACTGGCGCTACAAGGGCACCGACGTCAAGTCCAGCTCCAACCACTATGAAGAGAAGATTTCCTGGCTGCGCCAGGTGCTGGAGTGGCACGAGGAGCTGGGCGACATCGGCGGCCTGGCCGAGCAACTGCGCGTCGACATCGAGCCGGACCGGGTCTATGTGTTCACCCCCGACGGCCATGCCATCGACCTGCCCAAGGGTGCCACGCCGCTGGACTTCGCCTACCGCGTGCACACCGAGATCGGCCACAACTGCCGCGGCGCCAAGATCAACGGGCGCATCGTGCCGCTCAACTACAGCCTGCAGACCGGCGAGCAGGTGGAGATCATCACCAGCAAGCACGGCAGCCCCAGCCGCGACTGGCTGAACTCCAACCTGGGCTACGTCACCACTTCGCGGGCGCGGGCCAAGATCGTCCACTGGTTCAAGCTGCAGGCGCGCGACCAGAACGTCGCCGCCGGCAAGACCCTGCTCGAGCGCGAGCTGAGCCGCCTGGGCCTGCCCCAGGTGGACTTCGAGCGCCTGGCGGAAAAGGCCAACGTCAAGACCGCCGAGGACATGTTCGCCGCCCTCGGTGCCGGCGACCTGCGCCTGGCGCACATGGTCAACGCCGCCCAGCAACTGCTCGAGCCGGAGCGCAACGAGCAGATCGAGCTGGTCCCGCGCAAGGCCAGCAGCGCCAAGTCCGGCAAGCGTGGCGACATCCAGATCCAGGGGGTCGGCAACCTGCTCACGCAGATGGCCGGCTGCTGCCAGCCGCTGCCGGGCGATGCCATCGTCGGCTACATCACCCAGGGCCGCGGCGTGACCATCCACCGCCAGGACTGCGCCTCGGTGCTGCAACTGGCCGGCAAGGAGCCGGAGCGGATGATCCAGGTCAACTGGGGCCCGGTGCCGGTGCAGACCTACCCGGTCGACATCGTCATCCGCGCCTACGACCGCCCGGGCCTGCTGCGCGACGTGTCGCAGGTGCTGCTCAACGAGAAGATCAACGTGCTGGCGGTCAATACCCGCTCGAACAAGGACGACAACACCGCGCTGATGTCGCTGACCATCGAGATTCCTGGCCTGAACGCCCTGGGGCGCCTGCTGGGCAGGATCTCGCAGTTGCCGAACATCATCGAGACGCGGCGTAATCGTACCCCTTGAAACACTGCAATGGGGCCGCTGTGCGGCCCATCGCCGGCACGCCGGCTCCCACGGGCACCGGGCATGGCAGCCTCTTCGTGGGGGCTGGCTTGCCAGCGATCGGGGGCATGGCCCCCGCGAGGAAGAGACACCTATGACCTACACCCTCGACGACCTGCTGCACCTCATGGCCCGCCTGCGCGACCCGCAGCACGGTTGCCCCTGGGACCTGCAGCAGGACTACGCCAGTATCGTCCCGCACACCCTCGAGGAGGCCTACGAGGTCGCCGACACCATCGAGCGCGGTGATTTCGAGCACCTGCAGGGCGAGCTGGGCGACCTGTTGTTCCAGGTGGTCTACTACAGCCAGCTGGCCCGGGAGGAGGGGCGCTTCGAGTTCGCCGGCGTGGTCGATGCCATTACCCGCAAGCTGATCCGCCGCCATCCCCATGTTTTCCCCACCGGCGACCTCTACGCACCGCTGGATACCCCGCGCCTGAGCGAGGCCCAGGTCAAGTCGCGTTGGGAAGCGATCAAGGCCGAGGAGCGCGCGGAAAAGAGCGAGCCCGAGCAACTGTCGCTGCTCGACGATGTACCGGCGACGCTGCCGGCCTTGTCGCGGGCGGCCAAGCTGCAAAAGCGCGCGGCCACGGTCGGTTTCGACTGGCCCGAGGCGCTGCCGGTGCTGGACAAGGTCCGCGAGGAGCTGGACGAAGTGTTGCAGGCCATGGCCGATGGCGATGCCGAGGCCCTGGAGGACGAAGTCGGCGACCTGTTGTTCGCCACCGTCAACCTGGCCCGCCACCTCAAGCACGACCCGGAAAATGCCCTGCGCCGCGCCAACCGCAAGTTCGAGCGGCGCTTCCGTTTCATCGAGCAGGCATTGCGCGAGCAGGGCCTGTCCATCCAAGATCGTACCCTCGACGAGTTGGACGCCCTCTGGGGCGAAGCCAAGCGTCAGGAAAAGAACCTGCCCAGCTGCGGCTGAGCTGTTGCATAAGTGAGTGAACACCCATGAGCCTTTCCCTTCGCGATCAATTGCTCAAGGCCGGTCTGGTCAACCAGAAGCAGGTCAAGCAGGCTAACAAAGCCGAGAAGAAACAGAAGCGCCTGGAACACAAGGGCCAGGTCGAAGTCGACGATACCCAGCAGCGCCTGGCCAAGGAGGCCATGGCCGAGAAGGCCAGGAAGGACCAGGAGCTGAACCGCCAGCTCCAGGAGAAGGCCGAGCAGAAGGCCCGTGCCGCGCAGGTCAAGCAGTTGATCGAGGCGACCCGCCTGCCCAAGCTCAATACCGAGGACTACTACAACTTCGTCGATGACAAGAAGGTCAAGCGTATTGCCGTCAATGCCTTGATGCGCAGCAAGCTCAGCAATGGCGCCCTGGCGATCGTCGCTCATGGCGGTGGCTACGAAGTGATCCCACGCGAGGCCGCGGTGAAGATCCAGGAGCGCGATCCCAAGCGCGTGCTGCTGCTCAACACCCATGTCGAGGAGGCGGACGAGGACGATCCCTACGCGGCCTACAAGATCCCTGACGATCTCATGTGGTAAGCCACGAAAAACAGCCTTGGCTCAATGCCGGTCAGTTAAGATTTTCAGTTGTCATTTGGGGCGCGAAGCGGCCCCAAATATGACAAAGCGCCGCTTAACTGACAGGCATTGCGCCTTGGCGCGTTTTTTCCTGGGAACGTCCGGTCATTGCACAGCGCGCTGGCTTTCCAGGCATTCGAGCTCGGTGCGGTACTGCTGGGCTTCTTGCTCGGTGTGGAACATGCCCACCAGTTCACCCTGCTGATGCACGTCCCAGATCCGCAGGCCGCAGGCCTGGCTTTCGTGGGACATTTTCGATTCGTCGCGTTCGGTTACTTGGACTGTCATCGGTAAACTCCACTTTCGGTTGACTGCGGCAACGTGTCGCAGGACTTCTTTATAGAGTTTGTTAGCAGGCTAAGTAAATAAATCGGCCATGAAACATGTTTCATGAAGCCTGGCTTCAAGAGAATGCGCGGCCTCGACACCTTGCTCGGCATCAGGCCCGCAAACAGCTTGCAGCGTGCCGCTCGAAGCAAAAAAGAAACCCCGCACAGTGGCTAATGTCAGTCAGTTAAGCGGCGCTTTGTCATTTTTGGGGCTACCTTGCAGCCCATCGCCGGCAAGCCGGCTCCCACAGGGACCGCGGCGACCACACATGATGCGGTTTGCACGGACAGTGTGGGAGCCGGCTTGCCGGCGATGGGGCGCGAAGCGGCCCCAAATGACAACTGAACGTCTTAACTGACCGGCATTGCGCACAGTGGCGGGGTTTCGGTTGGCGCAGGCAGTGGAGCGGGTGTCAGTTGCCCTTCACCGACTTGCCGTCGACCGTGCCGTCCTGCAGCACGATCACGTACTCCTTGCCATCGGTCTCGACCTGGCGCAGTTGTACCAGCAGGTAGTCCCAGTCCTTGGCGAACCACAGCTCGGTGATGCGTTTGCTCTGGCTCGGGTCGCGCACGCGCTCGACCTTGACCGCGTCGACCTGGCCGGCCTTGGTGGCCACTTTCTCGGTGCCGAGCACGCGGAAGTCGTAGGTGTCGATCTCGTCACCGTCGACCACCTGGTAGGTCATGCTCTTCTTGCCGGCGGCCACGTCATGCTGCAGGGCCAGCTGGTAGGACGACTTGTCCAGCACGCCGCGGTTGAGCGGCAGGTTGATCGCGTCGCCACGATCGCTGCCGGTGACCTTCTTGCTGGTCCAGTCGAAGTCCAGGTCGACCTTCTTCGCCTTGCCCAGGCCGCCACGCTCGAAGTGGTACTTCTGCGGCAGCAGGGTGTCGTTGTCCAGGCGCAGGGTGCTTTGCTCGGTCAGGCTGGCGATCATCATGGATGCCTTGAAGTTCAGGCTCCAGGTACCGTTGGCATTCTTTTCCAGGCTGCGCTCGGCGGTGCCGCTCATGGGCAGCTGTTTCCAGTCGGCGGTGTAGCTGGCCGAGAAAGGCTTCAGATCAGCTGCCTGGAGAGGCAGGGCGAGCACGGCGAGAGCCAAGAGCAGGGCACGACGCATAAGTTCTCCTAGGGTCGAATCAAGTGGCCGCTGGCCGCCAGCGGCTGGCCATCCAGTAATGCACCCTGTGCGCCCAGACGCAAGCGTCCTTCGGCGAACCAGCGCACCGCCAGCGGGTAGATCTGGTGTTCCTGGCGGTGAACCCGCTCAGCCAGGGCCTGCGGCGTGTCATCCGGCGCCACCGGAACCACTGCCTGTACGACCAGAGGGCCGCCGTCGAGTTCCTCGGTGACGAAGTGCACGCTGCAACCGTGTTCGCTATCGCCGGCCTCCAGTGCCCGCTGGTGGGTATGCAGGCCCTTGTACTTGGGCAGCAACGACGGGTGGATGTTGAGCAGGCGGCCCTGGTAGTGACGGACGAAGCCACCCGTGAGGATGCGCATGAAACCGGCCAGTACCACCAGGTCCGGCTCGAAGCCGTCGATCAACGCCATCAGTGCCGCGTCGAAGGCCTCGCGGCCCTCGAAGCCGGTGTGCTCCAGCACGGCGGTGGCGATACCGGCCGCCTGGGCGCGCTGCAGGCCATAGGCGTCGGCACGGTTGGAGATCACGCCACGGATGCGCACCGGGCTGTCTTCGCCGCGGCTGCTGTCGATCAGCGCTTGCAGGTTGCTGCCGGAGCCCGACAGCAATACCACTACGTTGCAGGTCTCGCTCGGCATCAGTGCGCCTTGAGGTTGTGCAGCTCGACCTGGGCAGCGCCGGCCGGGGCCTCGGCGATGCGGCCGATGACCCATGGCTGTTCACCGGCTTCGCGCAGCACCTGCAGGGCGCTGTCGACCTGGTCCTGGGCCACGCAGATGACCATGCCGACGCCGCAGTTCAGTACGCGGTGCATCTCGTGCTCGTCGACGTTGCCTTTTTCCTGCAGGAAGTCGAACACCGCCGGGCGCTGCCAGCTGGCCACGTCGATGATCGCCTGGGCGTTGTCGGGCAGTACGCGCGGAATGTTGTCCAGCAGGCCGCCGCCGGTGATGTGGGCCATGGCCTTGACCGCGCCGGTGTCCTTGATCAGCTTGAGCAGGGGCTTGACGTAGATGCGGGTCGGCGCCATCAGCAGGTCGGCCAGTGGCTTGCCGTCGAGCTGGGTGTTGTCGATGTCGGTAGCGGACACTTCGAGGATCTTGCGGATCAGCGAGTAGCCGTTGGAGTGCGGGCCGGAGGAGGGCAGGGCGATCAGGGCGTCGCCGGTGGCCACCTTGGAGCCGTCGATGATCTCGGACTTTTCCACCACGCCGACGCAGAAGCCGGCCAGGTCGTAGTCCTCGCCTTCGTACATGCCCGGCATCTCGGCGGTTTCGCCGCCCACCAGGGAGCAGCCGGCCAGCTCGCAACCGGCGCCGATGCCGGTGACCACGGTGGCGGCGACATCGACGTTGAGCTTGCCGGTGGCGTAGTAGTCGAGGAAGAACAGCGGCTCGGCGCCGCAGACGATCAGGTCGTTGACGCACATGGCGACCAGGTCCTGGCCGATGCTGTCGTGCTTGTTCAGGTTCAGCGCCAGGCGCAGCTTGGTGCCGACGCCGTCGGTGCCGGAGACCAGAACCGGCTGCTTGTAGCCGGCCGGGATCTCGCAGAGGGCGCCGAAGCCGCCCAGGCCACCCATGACTTCAGGGCGCGCGGTGCGCTTGGCCACGCCCTTGATGCGTTCGACCAGTGCTTCGCCGGCGTCGATGTCTACACCGGCGTCCTTGTAGCTCAGGGAGGGTTGCTTGCTCATTGATCCAGGCCTTTAGGAGGGAGGGATTCGGAAAAACGACCAGGGCGGCCAAGGCCGGCTCGGGGAGCGGCGGCTGCCTGTACGTCACTGGTCTGCGAAGGCGCGCGATTTTATCAGGGTTGCTGTGCAGCGGCCATCCTCAGGCCGACGGGCAGGCCGGGAAATTGGCAAAAACTGGCCGTGGGTGGTTGGCGTGGTCGCTTCTGTATAAGCTGCAAGCTGCAAGAAAAAGCGGGGCGTGCATCGATCTGCCTTTTCTTGCAGCTTTGTAGCTTGCAGCTCACCTGGACAGGAATCCGCCATGCGTTTTATCAATCACCTGGCTGTGGCTTGCCTGGCTCTGGCCGGCACCGTCGCCCAGGCCGAAACCGTTTCCGGGCTCTATCAGGTCCGCGAACCCATCGAGGGGCAGGGCAGCGAAGCGCGCGCCCAGGCCACCGGCAAGGCCCTGGAAACCCTCGTGTTGCGCCTGACCGGCGACCCCAAGGCGGCGCAGAGCCCGGCGCTGGCCGGCCTGCGCAAGGACCCACGGCAGATCATCAACCAGGTCGGCACCGAGGCCGGCCCGCCCGAATCCGTGCTGGTCGAATTCGACCCCGGCAGCACCGAGCGCGCCCTGCGCCAAGCCGGTCTGGCGCTGTGGGGCAGCAACCGGCCGTCGATCCTCGGCTGGTGGCTGAACGACAGCGTCGAAGGCAGCAACCTGGTCGGCGATGGCCAGTCCAGTGCCGGCCCCCTGCGCCGTGCCGCCCAGCATCGCGGCCTACCGCTGCGCCTGCCGTTGGCCGACTTGCAGGAGCAACTGGTGGCCAATGCCAAGCAACTGGAAGGCAATGACCCGGCGCCGCTGCGCGAAGCCTCCGAGCGCTATGGCGCCGATGCCCTGCTGGCGGTGCATGCCCAGGAGACCGACGGCAAGTGGCAGGGCACCTGGCAACTGTGGCTGGGCGAGCAGCGTGAGCGGGGCAAGGCCGAGGGCCCCGACCAGGCGGCCCTGGCCGATGCCGTGATGCTGGCGGTGAGCAGCCGCCTGGCACCGCGCTACGCCACCCGCCCGGGCGCCAGCGGCGAGCTGCAGGTACAGGTACAGGGCATGAACCTGCAACGCTACGCCGAACTCGGCCGCGTGCTCGAACCCTACGGCCCGCGCCTGCGACAGGCCGAGGGCGACACCCTGACCTACAGTGTCACCGGCAATCGCGAGCAACTGCGCGCGCAACTGGGCCTGGCCAAACTGCAGGAACTGCCGGCCGATGCGGTGCCCCCGGCACCCGCCACCTCCGAAGACCCGGCGGCGCAGCAGCCAGGCGCGGCCCAGGCGGCCGCGCCCAAGCCGTTCGATGGCCTGCGGTTTCGCTGGTAGGGAGCGCCGCTCATGACCGATCTACGCCGTTGGGCCTGGCTGGGCGTGGCCCTGCTGGTCGCCGTGCTGTTGTACTGCCTGCACAACATCCTTTCGCCCTTCCTGGTGGGTATTCTCCTGGCCTACCTGGCCGACCCGCTGGTCGACCGCCTGGAGCGCCAGGGCCTGTCGCGGACCTGGGGCGTGGTCGTGGTGTTCAGCTTGTTCACCCTGATCTTCCTGGCCCTGCTGCTGGTGCTGATCCCCATGCTGGCCAAGCAGCTGGTGCGCCTGTACGAGCTGGCGCCGCAGATGCTCGACTGGCTGCAGCACGTGGCCCTGCCCTGGGTGCAGAGCCGCCTGGGCCTGGCCGATGGCTTCTGGAAGTTCGACAAGATCAAGGCCGCCATCGGCGCGCACATGGGCCAGACCACCGACATCGTCGGCATGCTGCTGTCCCAGGCCACCGCCTCGAGCCTGGCGTTGATCGCCTGGCTGGCCAACCTGGTGCTCATCCCGGTGGTGGGCTTCTACCTGCTGCGCGACTGGGACCTGATGATGGCCAAGCTGCGCAGCCTCCTGCCACGCCAGCGCGAGGCGCAGGTGGTGGGGCTGGCCGGCGAATGCCATGAGGTGCTGGGGGCGTTCGTCCGTGGCCAGTTGCTGGTGATGGTCGCCCTCGGCCTGATCTATGCCGGCGGCCTGATGCTGGTGGGGCTGGAACTGGGCCTGCTGATCGGCCTGCTGGCAGGGCTGGCGGCCATCGTGCCGTACATGGGCTTCATCATCGGCATCGGCGCGGCGTTGGTCGCCGGGTTGTTCCAGTTCGGCGGCGAGCTGTACCCCATGCTCGGCATCATCGCGGTGTTCATGGTCGGCCAGGCCCTCGAAGGCATGGTGCTGACGCCGCTGCTGGTGGGCGATCGCATCGGCCTGCACCCGGTGGCGGTGATCTTCGCCATCCTTGCCGGCGGTGAGCTGTTCGGCTTCACCGGGGTGCTGCTGGCGTTGCCGGTGGCGGCGGTGATCATGGTGCTGCTGCGGCATGTGCACGACCTGTACAAGGAATCGGACATGTATGCCGGGGATATCGATCCGCCGTTGTGAACGCAGCGGCGTAGCCCTGGGGAAGCAGGTGCAAGTCATTGATTTTGCTTGCTCTCCAAGCTGCGCCGATTGTGCCGCCCGCGTTGCGGGTATAGACTTTGCACACTGTTCACCAAAGGCCCCCTGTGGTCCTCGCGACCGCCCGCCAGCATGAAACCGATCCAGTTGCCCCTGGGTGTGCGCCTGCGCGATGACGCCACCTTCATCAACTATTATCCGGGCGCCAATGCCGCGGCATTGGGCTACGTCGAGCGGCTTTGCGAGGCCGACGCCGGCTGGACCGAGAGCCTCATCTACCTGTGGGGCAAACAGGGCGTTGGCCGTACCCACCTGCTCCAGGCCGCCACCCACCGCTTCCAGCAACTGGGCGAGCCGGCTGTCTACCTGCCCCTGGCGCAACTGCTCGACCGTGGCGTGGAACTGCTCGACTACCTGGAGCAGTACGAGCTGGTGTGCATCGACGACTTGCACGTGATCGCTGGCAAGGCCGACTGGGAAGAGGCCATGTTCCACCTGTTCAACCGCTTGCGCGACAGCGGTCGACGCCTGCTGCTGGCGGCGTCCAGTTCGCCACGCGAGCTGCCGATCAAGCTGCCGGACCTCAAGTCGCGCCTGACCCTGGCACTGATCTTCCAGATGCGTGGCCTGTCCGACGAAGACAAGCTGCGGGCCTTGCAACTGCGGGCCTCGCGCCGTGGCCTGCACCTGACCGACGAGGTCGGCCATTTCATCCTGACCCGGGGCACGCGCAGCATGAGCGCGCTGTTCGATCTGCTCGAGCGCCTGGACCAGGCTTCGCTGCAAGCGCAGCGCAAGCTGACCATCCCCTTCCTCAAGGAAACCCTGGGCTGGTGAGCCCCCGAAAGTAGCGGGCCAGAGCCTCGAAACGGAAAAGTCACATTTTTTTCGATAAAATTTGCAAATGGCCATGATAGAGGGCATAGTTTCCCCCTTCTAAAGGACTACAGACACGGTCGTGCCCATGCTCAAGCGCTTCGCACCCCTCGTGCCACTTGCACTCGTGAGCCTGCTTTTCGGCTGCGCCACCCAAGGCCCGGTTACCCAACCGCAGGATCAACAGCCCGTCACCGCCCAGTCCGCGGCCATGGCCAAGCCTTCCGCCTCTTCCGTTTTCGCCGAGGAGCCGCTGGCCACCGAGGAAGACCTGGACACTTTTTCCAGCAACGGCAAGCCCTACGAACTGCCGGCCCTGGCCGACAGCATCCTGGAGCGTGGCATGTCGCTGATCGGCACCCGTTATCGCTTCGGCGGTACTTCGGAGAAGTCCGGCTTCGATTGCAGCGGTTTCATCGGCTATCTGTTCCGCGAGGAGGCCGGCCTCAACCTGCCGCGCTCGACCCGCGAGATGATCAACGTCGATGCCCCCAAGGTTGCCCGCAACAAGCTCAAGCCTGGCGACCTGCTGTTCTTCAGCACCAATGGTCGTGGCCGGGTCAGCCATGCCGGCATCTACCTGGGTGACAACCAGTTCATCCACTCCAGCAGCCGCCGCAGCGGTGGCGTGCGCATCGACAACCTCGGTGACCGCTACTGGAGCAAGACCTTCCTCGAGGCCAAGCGCGCCTTGGCCATGGCGCCGACCACGATCTCGCGCAACTGATATCAAAATGCTGTACCCTGCCACGGCGGCGATGCTGAAAAAGCTCGCCGCCGTGCGCATTTACGAAAAGCGTCTAATCTGAATTCTCAACTCTTTTGACTTCGGCTACGGCCGAACGGTCTCGACAGGAAGTTCTGGCCATGGCGATGATGGCGCGCTTCGCACTCCTTTCCCTGGCGGCACTGCTCGCCGCCTGTTCCAGCCGAGCCCCGGCACCTGCGCCGGTGGCCAAGGCCCCCGTTACCTTCAACGCGCAGGCGGCGTCCTCGCCGGTGGCCGACGACGTGCTGTTCCGGGCTATCGGCCTGGTGGGCACGCCCTATCGCTGGGGCGGCAACACGCCGGACGCCGGGTTCGACTGCAGTGGGCTGATCGGCTACGTGTACCGGGATGCGGCGGGGATCAGCCTGCCGCGCTCGACCCGCGAGATGATCGTCATGCGGGCGCCGAACGTGGATATCGGTTCGCTGCAGTCCGGGGACCTGGTGTTCTTCGCCACCAACGGTGGGTCGCAGGTCAGCCATGCGGGGATCTACGTAGGGGAGGGGCGGTTCGTGCATGCACCTTCCACGGGCGGGACGGTGCGCTTGGATTACCTGTCCAACAGCTACTGGGCCCGGGCCTACCTGCAGGCCAAGCGGGTGCTGCCGCCGGGGCACCTGGCGCGCAATCCCTGAGTCCGATGCCCGCCTGCGAAACGGCATCGGGGCTACCTGGCAGCCCCACAGGTTCACCGTTGCCTCAAGATCAGTGGTGAACCTGTGAGGGCGGGCTTGTCGGGGCACGAACCGCCGTGAATGGGCCGGCACAGGCCAGCCCAAGCCCCTCACTGCTCCTTGCTCACCCGCCAGATCACGTTCCCGACATCATCGGCCACCAGCAACCCGCCCCGCTGGTCATTGATCACGCCCACCGGCCGCCCCATGGCCTTGCCCTTGCCATCGAGAAACCCCGTCAACAGGTCGATCGGCTTCCCGGCGGGTTTCCCCTCGGTGCTGAACGGCACGAAGATCACCTTGTAGCCACTGTGCGGCTTGCGGTTCCACGACCCATGCTGGCCCACGAACGCCCCCTGCTCGAACGGCGCCGGCAGCACACCCGGCTGGGCGAAGGTCAGCCCGAGGGATGCGGTATGCGGCCCCACCGCGTAGTCCGGCACGATGGCCTGGGCGACCTTTTGCCGATCCTGCGGCTCGACCCGCCGGTCCACATGCTGGCCGTAGTAACTGAACGGCCAGCCATAGAAGCCCCCGTCCTTGACTCAGGTGATGTAGTCCGGCACCAGGTCGCTACCGATCTCGTCGCGCTCGTTGACCGCCGTCCACAACGCACCGCTGTGTGGTTCCCAGGCCAGGCCGTTGGGGTTGCGCAGGCCGGAGGCGAAGATCCGGTGCTGGCCGCTGGCCGGGTCCACCTCCCAGATCGCCGCACGGCCTTCTTCCTGGTCCAGGCCGTTTTCGCCGACATTGCTGTTGGAGCCCACCGTGACATAGAGCTTCTTGCCATCGGGGCTGGCGATCACGTTCTTGGTCCAGTGGTGGTTGAGCCGGCCGCCGGGCAGGTCGACCACTTTCTTGCCTTCAGCGCGAATCTGCATGGCCCCCGGCTCGTAGTGGAAGCGCAACAGGCGGTCGGTATCGGCCACGTAGAAGTCCTTGCCCACCAGGGCCATGCCGAAGGGTGAGTTGAGCCCTTCGATGAAGGTGGTGCGAATTTCCGCGACGCCATCACGGTCAGCGTCGCGCAGCAGGGTGATGCGGTTGGCGCTGGGTACGCCGGCGCCGGCCCGTTTCATCACCTGGCCCATGACCCAGCCACGGATTCCCTTGCCGTCGTCGGGCTTGGCCGGGGCGTTGGTCTCGGCCACCAGCACGTCGCCGTTGGGCAGCACGTAGAGCCAGCGGGGATGATCGAGGTGCTCGGCGAAGGCCACCACCTGGGTGCCGGTCGCCGACGTGGGCTTGGCGCCCTCCGGCCAGCCGATCGCCGGGGCGATGTTGACGGTCGGGATCAAGGTCTTGTTCGGCTCGGGCAGTTGCGGGGACGGTCCCGATCCGTCGCTGACGTCCAGGCGCGCGGATTCTCCGCAGCCGCCGAGGCTGACGGCCAGGGCCAGCAGTAGCGCGATATGCATCCTGTCCATGCTCGGGTCCTCGTGGGGGCTCATGTGGAATCAGAGCGACGGGCCACCGTCGAGGTTCAACTTGTCGGTAGGGCGCATTCGGCTAGCTGGGCCCCGCTCAGGCCTGCTTGAGCAGCAGCGCCACGCCGGGAAAGTACTGCGCCGCTTCATTGTGCAACTTGCGATAGGCGTAGGGAAAATACCAGGCGATGGCGCAAGCGCTGTGCTTTTGCAGGTCGTCGACCAGGTCCTGCAACTCCTCGGGGCTGGCATGCTGGCCGGCTTTCCACGGGCTGACGAACAGGGCGCCGACCTTGAGTTGGCTGGGATAGGCGATCTGCCGGGCGAGGGCGGCGGTTTCCTGCACAGCCGTGCTCAGGTCCAGGCGGGCGATGCGCGGCCAGCGCTGGCTGGCGCGCAGGTGGACGCTGTCTTCCGAGGTGCTGATGGACAGGTCGCAGCGGCCCTCGCGCTCGCCCTCGTCACGTTGCTTCTTGCTCATGGACTGTTCCAGCGCCACCAGTTCGGCCTGCCAGGCCGCGGCCGCGAGCAGGCCGGTGTTGGCCGCGGTGCCATGCCAGTACGGGGCTTCGTTGTCGCCATGGACCTGGTTGAAGCGGTCGATGCATTCCGGCCAGCGCTCCAGCGCCGGGCGCAGGAACTCCAGGCGCGGGTTATTGATGATCAGGCCTTGCATGCTGCGCTCTCCTGTCGTTGTGATCGCGTTCAGCGAAAATTGATGTCTATGTGATATCACTGCTTTCAGTTTGTTACAAGCGGCCGGATCGGCCATTGATCCAGGCCAGATCGGCCTCGTTTCATTGACGCTCCGGGTGCAACCCTCTAACCTTCGCGGCGTGTTTCAGGTGCTCTGCCAGCCGAGGCTGGGCAGGGTGAAACTGGGAAGCCGGTGGGCGCCAGCAAGGCGCGATTCCGGCGCTGCCCCCGCAACGGTAGGTGAGTCGAGGACCGCGCAGGGCCACTGGATGCAGGCATCCGGGAAGGCGCGCGGCCCATGGGCCCAGGCCCTGCTCACGAGCCCGGAGACCGGCCTGTCACTGCCAACGGCATCACGGAGGGTGATGCGCGGTGCACCGTGGCGTCCGCCATGGCCCCTGCGCGTTCTCCGTCTGCCCGCCTATCGACCTGTCGTCGCCCATCCGTGCCGACAGCCTGCGGAGAACCCTGATGAGCGAATCCACCGAACGCGACGAACGCCACCTGGCGCGCATGCAGCGCAAGAAGGCGATCATCGACGAACGCATCGCCAACGCGCCCAACGAATGCGGCTTGCTGCTGGTGCTCACCGGCAACGGCAAGGGCAAGAGCAGCTCGGCCTTCGGCATGCTTGCCCGGGCCCTGGGCCACGGCCTGCAATGCGGCGTCGTGCAGTTCATCAAGGGCCGCAACAGCACCGGCGAAGAGCTGTTCTTCCGGCGCTTCCCCGAGCAGGTGCGCTACCACGTGATGGGCGAGGGCTTCACCTGGGAGACTCAGGATCGCCAGCGCGACATCGCCGCCGCCGAGGCGGCCTGGGCGGTTTCGCGCCAACTGCTGCAGGACCCGGGCGTGCAGTTCGTGGTGCTCGACGAGCTGAACATCGCCCTCAAACACGGCTACCTCGACCTCGACCAGGTGCTCTCGGACATCCAGGCCCGTCCGCCGATGCAGCACGTCATCGTCACGGGCCGTGCCGCCAAGCCGCAGATGATCGAGCTGGCCGATACCGTCACCGAGATGGGCATGGTCAAGCACGCCTTCCAGGCCGGCATCCGCGCGCAGAAGGGCGTGGAACTATGAGCCGACCCCGGCATTGTCCGGCGGTGCTGATCGCAGCACCGGCGTCCGGCCAGGGCAAGACCACGGTCACCGCCGCCCTGGCGCGCCTGCACCGCAACCTCGGGCGCAAGGTGAGGGTGTTCAAGTGCGGGCCGGATTTTCTCGACCCGATGATCCTCGAACGGGCCAGCGGTGCACCGGTGTACCAGCTCGACCTGTGGATGATCGGCGCGCAGGAAAGCCGCCGCCTGCTCTGGGAAGCGGCGGGCACGGCCGACCTGATTCTTATCGAGGGGGTCATGGGGCTGTTCGACGGCACACCGTCGAGCGCCGACCTGGCGCGTCACTTCGGTGTACCCGTGCTGGCGGTGATCGATGGCACAGCCATGGCCCAGACCTTCGGCGCCCTGGCCTTGGGCCTGGCACGCTACCAGCCGGACCTGCCGTTCGCCGGGGTGCTGGCCAACCGCGTCGGCAGCCTGCGCCATGCGCAACTGCTCGAGGGCAGCCTGACCGAGGGCCTGCGCTGGTACGGCGGGCTCTCCCGCGAGCGTGGCATCGAGCTGCCCAGCCGCCACCTGGGGCTGGTCCAGGCCAACGAGCTGAACGACCTGGACCTGCGCCTGGACGCCGCGGCCGAGGCCCTGGGCGCCAGTTGCGACGCCACGCTGCCGCCAGCGGTGGCCTTTGCCGAACCCGACCCTATCGCCCCCAGGCCGTCGCTGGCCGGTGTGCGCATCGGCGTGGCCCGTGACGAAGCCTTCGCCTTCACCTATGGCGCCAACCTCGATCTGTTGCGCGAGCTGGGCGCCGAACTGCGCTTCTTCTCGCCCTTGCACGACCGGGAACTGCCCACGGTAGACAGCCTTTACCTGCCAGGGGGCTACCCTGAGCTGCATCACCAGGCCCTGGCGGCCAATGCCCCTCTGCTCGAGGCGATCCGCGCCCATCACGCCCAGGGCAAGCCGCTGCTGGCCGAGTGCGGTGGCATGCTCTACCTGCTCGAGGCCTTGACCGACGTGGCCGGTGAGCGCGCCACGCTGCTCGGCCTGCTGCCGGGCGAAGCGGTGATGCAAAAGCGCCTGGCGGCCCTGGCGCTGCAGGCTGTGGAACTTCCGGAAGGGACCCTGCGCGGGCATACTTATCATCACTCCCTGACCAGCACCCCGCTCGAACCGATCGCCCGCGGCCAAAGCCCCAACGGCGGTCGTGGCAACGAGGCGGTCTATCGCCAGGGACGACTGACGGCGTCGTACATCCACTTCTATTTCCCCTCCAACCCTGACGCGGCGGCGGCGCTGCTGCGGCCATGAGCGAACACGCCTTCAGCGACGCCGAGCGCGCCGCGGTCTACCGGGCCATCGGCGAGCGCCGCGACATGCGCCATTTCATCGGCGGTGAGGTAGCGCCAGCGCTGCTGGCCCGCCTGCTGGCCGCCGCGCACCAGGCGCCGAGCGTCGGCCTGATGCAGCCCTGGCGCTTCATTCGCATCAGCCGACGCGAGCTGCGTAGGCAGATCCAGGCGCTGGTGGAGCAGGAGCGCGTGCGCACCGCCGAAGCCTTGGGCGAGCGCTCCGACGCTTTCATGAAACTCAAGGTCGAAGGCATCCACGACTGCGCCGAAGTGCTGGTGGCGGCGCTGATGGACAACCGCGAGGCGCACATCTTCGGCCGCCGCACCCTGCCGGAAATGGACCTGGCCTCCCTGGCCTGCGCGATCCAGAACCTCTGGCTGGCGGCGCGCGCCGAGGGCCTGGGCATGGGCTGGGTGTCGCTGTTCGAACCGCAGGCCCTGGCCCAACTGCTGGGCATGCCCGCTGGCGCCAAGCCGGTGGCGGTGCTGTGCCTGGGGCCTGTGGCGCAGTTCTATGCCGGGCCGATGCTGGTGCTGGAGAACTGGGCCGAGGAGAAGCCCTTGGGCGAGATGCTGTACGAGAACCAATGGGGAGAACGGCCATGAGCGTGGCCCTGCTGACCGTGGCCGGCGTGGCCCTCGATGCGTTGCTGGGCGAACCCCGGCGGCGCCATCCGTTGGTGGCCTTCGGCAACCTGGCGTCGCGCCTGGAGCAACGCCTCAACGCCGGCGGGCGCGGCTGGCGCAGCCACGGCGTGAGCGCCTGGTGCCTGGCGGTGGTGCCGCTGACCCTGCTGGCGCTGATCCTGTCCTGGCTGCCCTATGTCGGCTGGCTGGTGGACGTGCTGGCGCTGTACTGCGCCCTGGGCCTGCGCAGCCTCGGCGAGCATGTGCTGCCGGTGGCCGAGGCCCTGCGGCGTGGCGACCTGGGCGCGGCCCGGCAGCGGGTGGGCTACCTGGTCAGCCGCGAAACCCGCGAGCTGGACGAGCCCGCCGTGGCCCGGGCGGCCACCGAGTCGGTGCTGGAGAACGGTAGCGATGCGGTGTTCGCCGCGCTGTTCTGGTTCGTCGTCGCCGGTGCCCCAGGCGTGGTGCTGTATCGCCTGAGCAATACCCTCGATGCCATGTGGGGCTACCGTAACCAACGCTTCGAGCGCTTCGGCTGGGCCGCGGCGCGCATCGACGATGTACTCAACTACCTGCCCGCCAGGTTGGTGGCGCTGACCTACGCCCTGCTCGGCAAAACCCGACTGGCCCTGGCCTGCTGGCGTCAGCAGGGGCCCCAGTGGGACAGCCCCAACGCCGGCCCGGTGATGGCCGCCGGCGCCGGTGCCCTGGGCGTGGAGCTGGGCGGCCCGGCGGTGTACCACGGCGAACTGCATGTGCGTGCGCGCCTGGGCGAAGGGCCGGTGGCCGACGCCCAGGCCATCGAGCGCGGCTGGAGCCTGGTGCAGCGCGGTGTGTGGCTGTGGTTGCTGGTGATCTGCCTGGGAGCCTATCTGAATGCTTGAACATGGTGGCCGACTGCTGCGTGCGGTGCGGCAGTACGGTATCCCCCGGGAGCAGTGGCTCGACCTGTCCAGTGGCATCGCCCCGTGGCCCTATGCGATTCCAGCGATCCCATTGGAGGCCTGGGCACGCCTGCCCGAGACCGAGGACGGCCTGGAGCAGGCGGCGCGCACCTACTATGGCGCCAGCGCGCTGTTGCCGGTGGCCGGTTCCCAGGCGGCGATCCAGGCCTTGCCCTACCTGCGCCCGGCAGGCCGGGTCGGTGTGCTTGCGCCGTGCTATGCCGAGCACCCGCATGCCTGGCGGCGGGCAGGGCACGCACTGGTCGAGTTGGATGACGCCCAGGTCGAAGACAGCCTCGACAGCCTCGATGTGCTGGTGCTGGTCAACCCCAACAACCCGACCGGGCGGCGACTGCCCCGCGAACGCCTGCTCGGCTGGCATGCCCGTCTGGCGCGGCGCGGTGGCTGGCTGCTGGTCGACGAGGCCTTCATGGACAACACCCCCGCCGACAGCCTGGTCGATTGCGCCGCGCGCCCTGGGTTGATCGTGCTGCGCTCGTTCGGCAAGTTCTTCGGCCTGGCAGGCGTGCGCCTGGGTTTCGTGATGGCCGAGCCACCCTTGCTGCAGCGCCTGGCCGAAGCGCTTGGCCCCTGGAGCATCAGCGGCCCGACCCGGGTGCTGGGGCAGGCCTGTTTCAGCGAGCGATCGGCGCACCCGGCGCAAATTGCCCGCTGCGCCCAGGCCAGCCAGCGCCTGGCCGCCTTGCTCGAGGCGGCTGGCCTGCCTGCGGCGGGTGGCTGCGACCTGTTCCAATACGTGCGCACGCCGCACGCCGCCCACCTCCATGACTTTCTCGCCCGACGCGGCATCCTCGTGCGCCTGTTCGAGCAGCCGCCGGCGGTGCGCCTGGGGCTGCCCGCCAGTGCCGCACACGAGCAACGCCTGCGCCAGGCGCTGGCGGACTACCAGAAGGAATCGGCATGACCACGCTCATGGTGCAAGGCACCACCTCCGATGCCGGCAAGAGCACGCTGGTCACCGCACTGTGCCGCTGGCTGCTGCGCCAGGGCATCGGCGTGGTGCCGTTCAAGCCGCAGAACATGGCGCTCAACAGCGCGGTGACCGCCGACGGTGGCGAGATCGGCCGCGCCCAGGCGGTGCAGGCCCAGGCCTGCCGGCTGGCGCCGCATACCGATATGAACCCGGTGTTGCTCAAGCCCAACAGCGACACCGGCGCCCAGGTGATCGTCCACGGCCGTGCCGTCACCAGCATGAACGCCGTCGCCTACCATGACTACAAGGCCATCGCCATGCAGGCCGTGCTGGCTTCGCACCAGCGTCTGCGCGCAGCCTACCCGGTGGTGATGGTCGAAGGCGCGGGCTCGCCGGCGGAGATCAACCTGCGGGCCGGCGACATCGCCAACATGGGCTTTGCCGAAGCGGTGGACTGCCCGGTGATTCTGGTGGCCGACATCAATCGCGGCGGGGTCTTCGCCCACCTGGTCGGTACCCTCGAGCTGCTGTCGCCGAGCGAGCAGGCGCGGGTCAAGGGGTTCGTCATCAATCGCTTCCGTGGCGACATCGCCCTGTTGCAGCCGGGCCTGGACTGGCTGGAGCAGCGCACCGGCAAGCCGGTGCTGGGCGTGTTGCCCTACGTCAGCGACCTGCACCTGGAGGCCGAGGACGGCATCGACGTGCGCCAGGCCGCCAAGGGCGAGCGGGTGCTCAAGGTGATCGTCCCGGTGCTGCCGCGCATCAGCAACCATACCGACTTCGACCCGCTGCGCCTGCACCCCCAGGTGGACCTGCAGTTCATCGGCCCGGGCCAGCCTGTCCCACCCGCCGACCTGATCATCCTGCCCGGCTCCAAGAGCGTGCGCGGCGATCTGGCGCAACTGCGCGAGCGTGGCTGGGACACCGCCATCGCTCGCCACCTGCGCTATGGCGGCAAGCTCATCGGGATCTGCGGCGGCCTGCAGATGCTCGGCCACGCCGTGCATGACCCGCTGGGCCTGGAAGGGGCGGCGGGCTCCAGCCCGGGGCTTGGCCTGCTCGACTACGTCACCGTGCTCGAGGCCGACAAACAATTGCGCAACGTCTGCGGCACCTTGGGCCTGGAGCAGGCGCCTGTCGCGGGCTACGAAATCCATGCTGGCGTCACCCGTGGCCCGGCCCTGGAACACCCGGCCGTGCAACTGGCCGATGGCCGTTGCGACGGTGCCGTCAGCGCCGACGGGCAGATCCTCGCCACCTACCTGCATGGCCTGTTCGAAGGCAGCCAGTCGTGCGCCGCGCTGCTGCGCTGGGCGGGCCTGGAAGATGCCGAGGCCATCGACTACGAAGCCTTGCGCGAACGTGACATCGAGCGCCTGGCCGACCTGGTGGACAAGCACCTGGATACCGCGCGCCTGCGCCAGCTTTGTGGAGTCGCCTGACATGCGCAACCTGATCCTCGGCGGCGCCCGCTCCGGCAAGAGCCGCCTGGCCGAGCAACTGGCCACTGCCTGCGGCCTGCCGGTGACCTACATCGCCACCAGCGAGCCGCTGGATGGCGAGATGAACGAACGTGTCCGCCTGCATCGCCAGCGCCGTCCTGCGCAATGGGGGCTGATCGAGGAACCCCTGGCCCTGGCCGCCGTGCTGCGGGCCGAGGCCGCCGAAGGGCGCTGCCTGCTGGTGGACTGCCTGACCTTGTGGTTGACCAACCTGCTGATGCTCGACGATGAACGACGCCTGGCCCAGGAGCGTGACGCGCTGCTCGACAGCCTGGGGACGCTGCCCGGAACGCTCATCCTGGTCAGCAACGAAACCGGTCTGGGCGTGGTGCCCATGGGCGAGCTGACGCGCCGTTACGTCGACCAGGCCGGCTGGTTGCACCAGGCCGTGGCCGAACGCTGCGAGCGCGTAGTGCTGACCGTGGCCGGCCTTCCCCTCATGCTCAAAGGACCCGCTCTATGAACCAGCCCTGGTGGCGCGATGCCTGCCAACCCTTCGACACCGCCGCCATGGAGCAGGCCCGTGCGCGCCAACGGCAACTGACCAAGCCTGCCGGCTCGCTCGGCCAACTGGAGGACCTGGCGGTGCACCTGGCCGGTTTGCAAGGGCGCGAGCGGCCGACCCTGGAGCGGGTCGCCATCACTGTCTTCGCGGGCGACCATGGCGTGGTGGAGGAGGGGATCTCCGCCTACCCGCAGGCCGTGACCGGGCAGATGCTGCGCAACTTCGTCGGTGGCGGCGCGGCGATCAGCGTGCTGGCGCGGCAACTGGAGGCACGCCTGGAAGTGGTCGACCTGGGCACCATCGAGCCCGACCTGGAACTGCCAGGCGTGCACCACCTGCGCTTGGGCAGCGGCACGGCGAACTTCGCCCGTCGCCCGGCGATGACCGAGGTACAGCTAGGTGCCGCTTTGCAGGCCGGCCGCGACAGCGTGCGACGTGCCAGCGAGCAGGGCGTGCAGTTGTTCATCGGTGGCGAGATGGGCATCGGCAACACCACGGCCGCCGCCGCCCTGGCCAGCGTCTTGCTGGGGTGCCCGGCACGCGCGCTCAGTGGCCCGGGGACCGGCCTGGACAGCGCTGGCGTGCGCCACAAGGCCGATGTGATCGAGCGCGCCCTGGCATCGCACGGGCTGCGCGCGGACGATCCACTGCAGGCCCTGGCCTGTGTCGGTGGTTTCGAGATCGCGGCCCTGGCCGGTGCCTACCTGGCCTGTGCCCAGCAGGGCGTGGCGGTGCTGGTGGATGGCTTCATCTGCAGCGTTGCTGCCCTGGTGGCGGCGCGCCTGAATCCCCAGAGCCGCCCCTGGCTGCTGTTCGCCCACCAGGGGGCCGAACCCGGTCACCAGGCCGTGCTGGAGGCTCTCGAGGCACAGCCGCTGCTGGCCCTTGGCTTGCGCCTGGGCGAGGGCAGCGGTGCGGCGCTGGCGGTGCCATTGTTGCGCCTGGCCTGTGCCCTGCACGGGCAGATGGCGACGTTCGCCGAGGCGGCGGTGGCGGACCGTCCGGCATGATCCTCGACATGTTGCGTCACGGCGAGACCGAACGGGGCGGGGGCTTGCGCGGCAGCCTCGACGACCTCCTGACCGAGCAGGGCTGGGCGCAGATGCGCGAGGCCGTGGCCCAGGCCGGCCCGTGGGATGCGCTGGTCAGTTCGCCGCTGCGCCGCTGCGCGCAGTTCGCCGACGAGCTGGGGGCACGGCTGGGTTTGCCGGTGCAACTGGAGGCCGGTGTGCGCGAGTTGCATTTCGGTGACTGGGAAGGGCGCAGCGCGGCGCAGATCATGCAGGACCAGGCCGATGCCCTGGGGCGCTTCTGGGCTGATCCCTATGCCTTCACGCTGCCTCGGGGCGAGCCGGTGAGCGCTTTTGCCGAGCGGGTCCTGGCTGCCCTCGATGGCCTGGGGCGGCAGCATGCCGGCAAGCGGGTGTTGCTGGTCACCCATGGTGGCGTGATGCGCCTGCTGCTGGCCCAGGCCCGTGGTTTGCCGCGCGAGCAACTGCTGCAGGTGGAGGTTGGGCACGGTGCTTTGGTGCGTCTGGCCCTGGGCAGCGACGGCCGGCTACAGGAGCGCTGCTGAGATGTCGCCGTTCTGGATTGCCCTGCAGTTTCTCAGCAGCCTGCCGGTACGCCTGCCGGGCATGCCGGCACCTCGGGAGGTGGGGCGGTCGCTGTTGTACTACCCGCTGGTAGGCCTGTCGTTCGGCTTGTTGCTGTGGTTGGCCAGTCATCTGTTGCAGGGCACGGCGGCGCCGCTGCACGCGGCCTTGCTGCTGGTGTTGTGGGTCGTGCTCAGTGGTGCCCTGCACCTGGATGGCCTGGCCGACAGTGCCGACGCCTGGCTGGGCGGTTTCGGCGATCGCGAGCGTACCTTGCGGATCATGAAGGATCCGCGCAGCGGCCCGATCGCCGTGGTGACCCTGGTGCTGGTGTTGCTATTGAAGTTCTGTGCCCTGTGGGTGCTGGTGGAAAGAGGCGCGGGAGTCATGCTGGTGCTTGCGCCGGTGGTGGGGCGAGCTGCCTTGCTGGGGTTGTTCATGACCACGCCCTATGTGCGTCCGGGCGGTCTGGGGCAGGCTCTTGCCGAACACCTGCCCAGGCGTGGGGCGGGATGGGTGCTGTTGGCCAGTGCCGGGTTTTGCGTGGTCGTTGGCGGGTGGCGCGGGCTGGCCATGCTGCTGCTTGCAGCGCTGGTGTTCGCCTGGTTGCGTCATGTGATGTGCCGGCGCCTGGGCGGTACCACCGGCGATACGGCGGGGGCGATGCTGGAGATACTGGAACTGGCGGTGGTGCTGGGGGTGGCACTGTTGCCGGTCGGTTAAGGCTTTGGCTGCCATCTGGGGCGCGAAGCGGCCCCAATGGGCCGGTCCAGACACCCGGCGACCTGAAGGCAACCTCTTGCTGTAATGTCTGGCAACCCTTTGGTAACTGCTTCCCTGTGCAACCGGGCGTATCCTCGGCCGCCACTGCAACCGGCCAGGGAGGCCTCCCATGCGTCACTGGATACTCGCCAGCCTGCTCGCGCTGGCTACCCTGCCAGCCACGGCAGCCGATCTGATCGGCTTCTGGAACAGCCCTCGCCATGGCGGCAACAGCTTCAACCGCCTGCCCCCTGACCAAGCCTATTTCGAAGCCCTGCGCGGCTACGGCGCTACCTGGGTGCGGCTGTCCTACGACAAGTGGCGGCCCGAGAAACGCGATTTCCTGCTGGGCAACGCCGATGCCTACCAGGGCCTCGCGGCAGCCGACCTGGCCCAGCTCAGGGCTGTCCTGGACCGCGCCCACGCCGCAGGCCTCAAGGTCGTGATCGCGCCCCTCTCGCTGCCCGGCATGCGCTGGGCGCAAAACAACGAAGGCCAGTTCGACGATCGCCTCTGGCAGGACAAAGGCTATTGGACCCAAGCCGCCAACTTCTGGCGTGACCTGGCCCAGGCACTCGGCGACCACCCGGCCATCGCCGCCTACAACCTGGTCAACGAGCCGGCACCGGAAAAGCAGGGCGGCCTGCCCGAGCATGCCGATCCGCTGCGCATGAAGCAGTGGTACCAGCAGGTGCAGGGAGGCGCGCGCGACCTGCCTGCCCTCTATCGGCAACTGATCGCAGCGATCCGCGAAGTCGATGCCACTACCCCGATCATGGTCGACGCCGGCTGGTACGCCGCGGCCGATGCGTTCAGCTATTGGCCGGCCCCCCTGGCGGACGAGCGCGTGCTGTACAGCCTGCACATGTACGAACCCTACTCGGCCACCAGTGCGCCGAACATGGCCCGCCAAGCGCCCATCGCCTACCCAGGGCCCGCGCCCTTTGCGGGGCGCTCCGAGCCATGGGGGGCGAGGCGGGTGGCGCAGTACCTGCAGCAGCCGCTCGACTGGATGGCCATGATGAAACTGCCACGTTCGCGCCTGGTGGTTGGCGAGTTCGGTTGCATGCGCCGCCTGCCTGGTTGTCGGCAGTACCTGGAGGATGTACTCAGCGTGCTGGACCGTCAGCAGGTGCACTGGGCCTTCTACAGTTTCCGCGAAGACAGCTGGGATGGCATGGACTACGAACTGGGTTCGGCCAAGGTGCCCTGGCGCTATTGGCAGGCGATCGAACAGGGCGCGCCGGATCCGCTGCCGCGCAAGGCCACGGCTGAATTCGAGCCGATCCGTAGCCGCTTGGCCCGCTGATCGAGATGTGAAATGTCTTGCAACATTCAATGTGCGGGTATATACACGCATTCATGTTGACCAGCGAATGCCTCTGTACCCACCTGCGTCGTGCCGCCCGCGGGGTGAGCCGGCACTATGACGAAGCCCTTGTCGGTTTCGGCATCAATGTCGCCCAGTTTTCCCTGCTTCGCCACCTGCAGCGGCTCGACCGCCCCAGCATCACGTCCCTGGCCGAAGCCATGGGGCTGGATCGCAGCACCCTGGGCCGCAACCTGCGGGTGCTGGAAGCCGAAGGTCTGGTTGCCCTGGCCGAGGGGGACGACCAGCGCAATCGCCTGGTGCTGTTGACCGAGGCGGGCAAGGCGCGGCTGCAGGCGGCCCATCCGGCCTGGGAGCGGGCCCAGCGGCAACTGGTCGAGCGGTTGGGGGAAGGGCAACGGGACGCACTGGTGCGGTTGCTGGAGCGCCTGGCCTGATTCACACACCAGAAGCGGGCAGCTACCCGCCTCAACCTTGCGATGCGCAGGAGAACGACAATGACTTCGGTATGGCGAACCAGCGGATGGATTCTACTGGGGGCGGCGTTGATCCTGGCGCTGTCGCTGGGCGTGCGGCACGGTTTTGGCCTGTTCCTGGCGCCAATGAGCGCCGATTTCGGTTGGGGGCGCGAGGTGTTCGCCTTCGCCATCGCCCTGCAGAACCTGATCTGGGGGCTGGCCCAGCCTTTCGCCGGTGCCCTGGCGGACCGCCTGGGCGCGGCGCGGGTGGTGATCATCGGCGGCATCCTCTATGCCGCGGGCCTGATGCTGATGGGCATGGCCGACTCGGCCTGGTCGCTGTCGCTGAGCGCCGGCTTGTTGATCGGCATCGGGCTTTCGGGAACGTCCTTCTCGGTGATCCTCGGCGTGGTGGGGCGTGCCGTACCGGCGGAAAAGCGCAGCGTGGCCATGGGTATCGCCAGCGCGGCCGGCTCCTTCGGTCAGTTCGCCATGCTGCCCGGCACCCTGGGGCTGATCCAGTGGCTGGGCTGGTCGGCGGCATTGCTGGTACTGGGCCTGCTGGTGGCCCTGATCATCCCGCTGGTAGGGATGTTGCGGGATCGCCCGCTGCCCAGCCTCGGCGCCGAGCAGACCCTCGGCCAGGCCTTGCGCGAGGCCTGCTCGCACAGCGGTTTCTGGCTGCTGGCCCTGGGCTTCTTCGTCTGTGGTTTCCAGGTGGTATTCATCGGGGTGCACCTGCCGGCCTACCTGGTGGATCAGCACCTGCCGGCCAGTACCGGCACCACCGTGCTGGCGCTGGTCGGGCTGTTCAATATCGTCGGTACCTACACCGCAGGCTGGCTGGGTGGGCGCATGTCCAAGCCGCGCCTGCTCAGCGCGCTGTACCTGCTGCGTGCTCTGGTGATCGTGCTGTTTCTGTGGGCGCCGGTGACCGAGGTCAGTGCCTACCTGTTCGGCATCGCCATGGGGCTGTTGTGGCTGTCCACGGTACCGTTGACCAATGGCACCGTGGCCACGGTGTTCGGCGTGCGCAACTTGTCCATGCTCGGCGGCATCGTCTTCCTGTTCCACCAGTTGGGCGCTTTCCTGGGGGGATGGCTGGGCGGCGTGGTGTATGACCAGTCCGGCAGCTACGAGCTGGTCTGGCAGATCTCGATCCTGCTCAGCCTGCTGGCGGCCGCGCTCAACTGGCCGGTGCGCGAGCGGCCCGTCGCGCGCTTGCAGGTGCAGGCCGCATGAACCGCTACCTGGCCCGCATCCTCTTGGTGGCGGGTGCGGCAGTGCTCCTGGCGCTGGTGTGGTGGGGCTGGCAACTGGGCGGGTTGCGGTTGATGCAGCTGGGCATGAGCGTTTGTTAGGCGCTACCCTGCAAGTTCAAGGATCGCCTTGCAGGAGAACAACGATGATGCGTGTACGCTGGCTGACGATACCCGCGCTGGCCCTGGCCACCTTTTCTTCCAGTTGGGCAGCGGATTGCCCGGCACTGCTGCAGGGTAGCCTGCCCGAGTTGCGTGGCAAGGAGCAGGTCGACCTGTGCCAGCGTTTCGCAGGCAAGCCGCTGGTGGTGGTGAATACCGCCAGTTATTGCGGCTTCGCCCCGCAGTTCGAAGGGTTGGAGGCGGTCTACAAGGAATACCACGAGCAGGGCCTGGAAATGCTCGGCGTGCCGTCGAACGACTTCAAGCAGGAGGACGCCGACAGCGAGAAGACCGCCAAGGTCTGCTATGCCAACTACGGTGTGACCTTCACCATGACCAAGGCCCAGGCGGTGCGTGGCAAGGATGCGGTGCCGCTGTTCGGTGAGTTGGCGCGCCAGAGCAGTGCGCCGAAGTGGAATTTCTACAAGTACGTGGTAGACCGCCGCGGCAAGGTGATCGCCAATTTCTCCAGCCTGACCAAACCTGACGACCCGGCGTTCAGGACGGCTATCGAAAAGGCGATCGCTTCCCAACCCTGAGTGCCCGGCCTGGCGAGCGTCGCTGCCTTTCTCGGGCTGGGTCGAAGCGGTGCTAATACCTGGGGCCGCTTCGCGCCCCATCGCTGGCAAGCTCCCACAGTGGGGCCCATGCAGAGGACTCTGTGGGGATCACCCAGCCCTTCGGGCTGCGCTGTCGCGTAGAGAACATGCGGTTGACGCAGGCCCCTGTGGGAGCGGGCTTGCCCGCGAAGGGCCGCAGAGCGGCCCCATGGCCTGAAGAAGCCTACGTCTCTTGCAAGGCCCCGGCGACTCAGAAGCGGTAGGTGAGGGACGCGCCGATACCGTGGGCGCTGTTCTCGTACTTGGCTTGGTAGGAGCCCTTGGTCGCGCTGACCTGGTTGACCTTGGTGTCTTCCTCCCACAGGTAGGAGTACGCCACGTCGATGGTCATGTCGTCGGTCGGGCTCCAGCCGGCGCCGAGGCTCAGCACCTTGCGATCGCCAGTCGGGATGCGCGGCGAACGGTCGTGGTTGTTGGTCGGCGACTGGTCCACGGTGAAGCCGGCACGCAGGATCCACTCCTTGTTCACCTTGTAGGACGCGCCGATGGCGTGTGCCCAGGTGTCATGCCAGTTCTGCTCCTCGCTGATGGTCTGGAACGGCGAACCGACCAGTGCCGGCGGCACATCGTTCTGCACGGTGATGTCTTCCAGGCGGCTCCAGCGGGTCCAGGTGCTGCCCGCGTAGAGGGTCCACTGGTCGTCCAGCTCGTGGGTGATCGACAGGTCGACGGACTCCGGCGTCTTGATCTTCAGGCTGGCGTCGAACTTGCTGCCGTCGTAGGGGCCGATCAGCGGGGTGCTGACGCGGGTCTTGCCCTCGAGCTTGTAGTCGACCATGGAGTGGTAGGTCAGGCCGACGCGGGTGCGGTCGGTGGCCTGGACCAGGATGCCGATGTTGTAGCCGACTGCGGTATCGTCGCCCTTGATCTTCACTTCGCCATCGTTGCTGCCCGGGGTGAACGGGTTGATCAGGCTGGAGCCCAGCTCGCCCTTGATGCGGTTGAAGGTCGGGCCGAAACCGATCGAGACCTTGTCGTTGAAGGCATAGCTGACGGTTGGCTGGAAGGTGATGACCTCGACGTGGCTCTTCTTGCCCCAGTAGCGGGCGGCGTCGTCGCTGCCGTAGTCGGTGACCAGGCCGAACGGTACGTAGACGCCGAAACCGACGCTCCAGTGCTCATCGATTGGCTTGACGTAGTAGCCCATGGGTACGCCGACGGTCGGGACCATGTCGCCGTCGGTCTCTCCCCCCAGGTTGCTGCCTGGGCCCGAGATGTCGGACTTGGCGATGACGGCGGCGCCGCCCACGGTGATTTGCTCGCGCTTGAGGCGCGACATGCCGGCAGGGTTGCCAAAGACGGTGCTGGCATCTTCGGCAGAGGAAGAACGACCCGCGAAACCTGTACCCATGCCGCTGACGCTTTGCTCGTTGAGGGCGAAACCACTGGCGAGCAACTGGCTGGAAGCGAGGGCAACGGCAACGCCGAGGGAGGTTTTGAGCATTGCTTTTTTCATTATTGTGAAACTCCTTGGGATCTCCGGGGCGAAAAGCTACCAACAAATCACGTGCTGCGCCATAGGCTCGATCGCAGGAGTTAGAGCGGTTTTGTAGGACAATCCGACCAAAATTCCGTTTTTTCCGGTTTTAGCGTAGGACGTTTCTCAAGATGCCTGCGACATCATCGGCTCGACGCACAGATGCCAGGCTTGGGTGAAGTCGCGCAGGCGCCCCGGGGGGTGGAAGACCTGCCGCCAGATACGCGCCAACCCCAACAGGTCGTCGGCGGCGGGCAAGGGCGTGGCCTGTTCTTCGATGAGCATCCAGGCGATGGCGGTGGAGTAGCGCAGGTTGACCGCCAACTCCAGGTGCGGCCCGCGCAGGAAGGCGTGCTGGCTGGCCAGGCCACGGACCAGGCTGGCCAGGTCAGGGTCGCGGGCGAGGAAATCGTCCCACAGCGCCTGGTGACGCGTTTCGCCGATCCGGTAGAGACCATGCCCGCGCCGGTCGTGCAACGCCGAGCCGAGCGCCGATTGGCTGGCGGCGACGCCCAACAGCAGGGCCTCGGCGCTTTCGCAATGGCGGTCCAGGTAGACCAGGGTCGGCCGGATCACATACTGACACAACTCTTTCGCTGCGATACCCATGATGCCCTCGAACGATAAAGGCCGACGGGCACTGGAGCTTGGCAGCTGGTGGATTGATCAGGCCCGCCGGAAGCGGCTCGCACCGCTCGAGTTGAAGTGTAGTGTGATAATCATGGTGTAAAGGGCTGTTTTTAAATCGATTGCTGCCTGTCGTCCGGTGCTATATGCCCTACGGCAATTACGCCAAGAACGATCAGGCAGCGCAGTGGCGGGGATCGATCGCCTGAATGGGCGGGCATTCGCCGCTCATGCGGCCAGCGACTGGCGGGTTCGCTCGATCACTGCCTGCAGCGGTTCGCCGCGGCCGTATTGCTCTGGGTACAGGCGCTCGGTGTGGCACGCGACGCCATGTTCGTCGACCAGGGTGAAGCTGAAGCTGCCCTTGCGTGGGGCGACGATCAGGCACTTCAGTGGGGCGAAGGCCTGGGAAAGGGTGCCGATGGCAGCCTGGATCTGATGGTGCGTATTCATATTGTTGGATGTTCCTGCTTTAAACACGGGTTTCGATCCGTGCATCTTAGAAACGTTCCAGTGACGTCATTATTAAGGGACGCAGAACCTGACTGGAACAGGGCAGCCAGGGAGGCGCAATAAAAAGTGGGCGCTGGGCTGACTGGTAGGTACGTCAAAAGGCGGGCAAGCACACCAGGGCCAAGGTTCGTTGCCTCTGGGTGAAGATCCCGATCAATCTGTGCGTGATTCGTGCTAGGGCAGGTAGGGCTGCCGAGTGAACCATCGAATGGGCCGGTCCGTTTTCAGCATCGCCCGGAGGATCGAGCCGATGACTGAAGGGCGCTTGTGGCCAGAATTGACTTTCAGCTGGGTACTAACAGGGCGGCACCATACAGGAAGCACGCAGCAGGTGCAAGCCTTTGTTCGTTTCGCCAGGCGAGCCGAACAGTATGGCCTTTCTTGCTCAGTCTGTGAAGTAGGGCAAACGGATCATACGCGGCGGGATGATGCCATTTCGTGCATTCAAATGGAGGGATTCGGTGCACTTGTACACACTTGGTGCACGACTTGTAACGGCCCCGCAACATGTCTCGGCGGGCTCGCCAATGCCTTGACTGCACGCTTAAGTCAATGAAAAAAAACACTAATTTTTACTGGTGAAAAAATCGTCAGTTTGACTGAAACCCCCGTTTCATCGGGGTTTGAGGACTTGTCGAGGGGGTTGTCCACCGAGTTATCCACAGGATCTGTGGATTGTCCCGAGCGCTTGCTCTAGGACGGGCGTGCCAGCTCTTTTTCGAACTGTCCGACAATCGTCAACCCGGGATGATGGCAGGGACCACCCAATCGAAAACGTCAAGAAAAGATCATCGAATTTTTTTTCGCCTGCGTGGCGATCGATCAGGCCATCGGCGAAAAAATGGAGTAGAGTGGCGCGCCTCTCGAGTTGCCTTCGCTGTTTGGTCATGAAGTTTCGCGGTAAATACCTCGCAAGCCCCGCTGCAACCCCGTCGGTGCCATCCCCCAAGCGTTTTTCCCTGAAAGTGGCCCTCTGGCTGCTCGATAGCCCGCGCCTGGGTGACAAGCCCAGCGTCAAGCACCTGGCCGGTCGTCTGCTCAAGCAGCCGGCGCGCCAGGGCGTGGTGGTCGCCCAGAGCCGCCTGGGGCAGATGCTCTGCCGGGACTGCGGTAACGCCCGTGACCGCCGCATCGGCCATGAGCTGCTGCGCCAGGCCGCACGGGCCGGCGACCGGCGGGCGCAGGTGGAGTATGCCCGCCTGTGCCAGCACAGTGAGCCGGAGCAGGCCCGCTACTGGCTGGAGTTGGCGGCAGGGCAGGGGTCGCAGGAGGCGCGGCGGTTGCTTGGGCAGTTGCGCTCGAGTTGATACCTGGGGCGGCACGACCGCCCCGGGCCTCACCTGTTAAGCTGCGCGCAGCATTGTCGAACATCGATCGGAGTAGCTATGGCAGTGGATCTTGCCAGTATCCTGCTGGGCATCGTGGCAGCAGCGGTTCCATGCCTGGCCTGGGCGTTGCAGGTGCAGCGACGGCTGTCGGCCCGGCAATCGGAACTGGCCCTGGTGCAAGAGCGTCTCACCGGTGCGCAACTGGCCCAGGAAGGCCTGCAGGCCCAGCTGGAGGCCTGCCGCGACGAGATCAGCGACCTGAGCGAGGCCAACGTGGCCAAGCAGACCACCCTGGCCGCCCAGGCCCGGGAACTGGAACTGCTGCAGATCGAGCGTGACAACGCCCGCGACGCCGCCCATGCCTGGCAACTGGAACGTGTCGGCCGCGAGGCCGAGCTGCGGCGCCTGGAGGCCCAGGTCGCGCGCCTGGAGGCCGAGTTGCGTGAGCAGCAGGAAAGCCACCAGCAACGCCTGGAAGACCTGCAGGAAGCCCGCGACACCTTGCGCGCGCAGTTCGCCGAGATGGCCACGAAGATCTTCGATGAGCGCGAGCAGCGTTTCGCCCAGACCAGCCAGCAGCACCTGGGGCAGTTGCTCGACCCGCTCAAGGAGCGCATCCAGGCCTTCGAGAAGCGCGTGGAGGAGAGCTACCAGCAGGAGGCCCGCGAGCGTTTTTCCCTGGCCAAGGAGCTCGAGCGCCTGCAGCAGCTCAACCTGCGCCTGTCCAACGAAGCCACCAACCTGACCCAGGCGCTCAAGGGCCAGAAGACCCAGGGCAACTGGGGCGAGCTGATCCTCGAACGGGTGCTGGAGCATGCCGGCCTGGAAAAGGGCCGCGAATACCTGACCCAGGTCAGCCTCAAGAGCGCCGAGGGCGAGCGCTACCAGCCCGATGTACTGATCATGCTGCCCGGCGACAAGCAGGTGGTGGTCGATGCCAAGGTCAGCCTCACCGCCTACCAGCAATTCGTCGGCGACGACGACGCCGAGCGCGCCCAGGCTGCGCTGAAGCAGCACGTGCAGTCCCTGCGCAGCCACGTCAAAGGGCTCTCCAGCAAGGACTACAACCGCCTGGAGGGCTTGCACAGCCTGGATTTCGTCCTGCTCTTCGTGCCCATCGAGGCGGCCTTCTCGGCGGCCCTGCAGGCCGAGCCCAACCTGTTCCAGGAGGCCTTCGACCGGCAGATCGTGATCGTCAGCCCCACCACCCTGCTGGCCACCCTGCGGGTGATCGACAGCCTGTGGAAGCAGGAGCGCCAGGGCCAGAACGCCCGGGAGATCGCCGAGCGTGCCGGGTGGCTGTACGACAAGTTCGTGTTGTTCATCCAGGACCTGGACGAGCTGGGCAGCCGCCTGCAGCAGGTGGACAAGGCCTATGCCGCGGCGCGCAACAAACTCTGCGAAGGGCGTGGCAACCTGGTCAGCCGCAGCGAGCAGCTCAAGCTGCTCGGCGCCCGGGCCAGCAAGAGCCTGCCGGCCGACTTGCTCGAACGCGCGCTGTCCGACGACGCGGTGCCTGACGAGGCGCTCACTGAACCAGGCTCAGATGCCGATTGAGCAGGGCGCGCAGGGCCGCTGGCTTGACCGGCTTGGCCAGGTAGTCGAGGCCGGCGGCATGGACCATGGCGATGGTCTCGTTGCGTCCGTCGGCGCTGATCACCACGCCCGGTACCGGTTCGCCCAGGCGGGTGCGTAGCCAGGCCATCAGCTCGGTCCCCGTCTCGCCATCGTCCAGGTGGTAGTCCACCAGCGCCAGGTGCGGGCGCATGCCCTTGGCCAGCAGGGCTTCGCATTCGGCGCGGCTGCGCGCGGTCCACACCTGGCAACCCCAGCGGCTGAGCAGGCTGTTCATGCCGACCAGGATGCTGTCTTCGTTGTCGACGCACAGCACCTGCAGCCCGGCCAGCGGTTGGCCAGCCTGTGGCTCCGGTGGCGCGCTGGGCGCCGCGACGGCGGCCTTGGCGATCGGCACGCCGACCCGGAACACGCTGCCCTTGCCTGGCCAGGAGCGCACCTGAAGCGGATGGCCGAGTACCCGGCACAAGCCGTCGGCGATCGCCAGGCCCAGGCCCAGGCCTTTTTCGGCGCGCGTCTGGTGGCTGTCCAGGCGCTTGAACTCCTGGAAGATCACCTGCAGCTTGTCGTCGGCGATGCCTGGGCCTCGGTCCCAGACTTCCAGCCACAGGCGCCCGCCCTGGCGGCGCACGCCAAGCAGCAGTGGGCTCTTGCCATAGCGCAGGGCGTTGGTCAGGAAGTTCTGCAGCACCCGCCGCAACAGTTTCATGTCGCTGTCGACCCGCAGGCGACTGCCGCGCAGGCGGAACTCCAGGCCCTTTTCCGCAGCCAGCAGCTTGAACTCGGCGCCGAGGGTGTCGAACAGCTCGTTGAGGGCGAAGGGCTTGATGTCGGGGGTGATCCTGCCGTTTTCCAGGCGCGAGATGTCCAGCAGGTCGCTGATCAGTTCCTCGGCCGAGCGCAGCGAGCTGTCCATGTGCTGCACCAACTGCCGGGCTTCCTCGGACATGCCCTCGGCCTGCTGCGACAGGGCGGCGGAGAACAGCCGCGCGGCATTGAGCGGTTGCATCAGGTCGTGGCTGACCGCGGCCAGGAAGCGGGTCTTGGACTGGCTGACCGCCTCGGCATGGCTCTTGGCCTCGGACAGCGCCTGGTTGAGCTGGGACAGCTCATGGGTGCGCTCGGCGACCCGCTGCTCCAGGCCCTCGTTGGCGTCCTTGAGCGCCTGCTCGGCCTCGCGGAACGGGGTGATGTCGGTGAAGCTCATGACGAAGCCGCCGCCAGGCATGGGGTTGCCGATCAGCTCGATCACCCGGCCGTTGGGGAACAGCCGCTCGGAGGTATGGGCACGGCCCTGGCGCATCCAGTGCAGGCGCCGGGCCACATGGACCTGGGCCTCGCCGGGGCCGCACAGGCCACGTTCGGCGTTGTAGCGGATGATGTCGGCAATTGGCCGGCCCACGCTGATCAGCCCGTCGGGGTAGTTGAACAGCTCCAGGTAGCGCCGGTTCCAGGCCACCAGGTGCAGGTTCTGGTCCACCACGCTGATGCCCTGGTTGATGTTCTCGATCGCCCCCTGCAGCAGGGCGCGGTTGAACTGCAGCACCTCGCTGGCCTCGTCGGCGATGCGCACCACGTCCTCGAGCTGCATGTCGCGGCCTTCGATGGCGGCCTTGACCACCGCACGGGTCGAGGAGGTGCCGAGCACGCCGGCCAGCAGGCGCTCGGTGTGTTCGATCCAGTCGCCGTCGGCGTTCTGGTTGGGGTTGAAGCCCTTGCCCTGGCGGTAGGCGAAGCGGATGAAGCTCTGCCGCGCGCGTTCCTCGCCGACGAAGCGTGCCGCCAGCTTGAGCAGGTCGTCGATCTGCACCGCCAGCAGCGACCGGCTGTTGGGGCGGGTGGTCTGCTGGCCGATGAAGCGCCCGGCCTGCCAGTGTTCCGAGACCCGGGTGCGGGAGAAGATCGAGACCCAGGCGAACAGCACGAAGTTGCCCGCCAGCGACAGCACCACGCCCTGGGTCAGCGGGGTGATCGGCAGGTTCAACGGGTTGCCGTGCAGCCAGGCAAGGCCAGGGAACAATTGCAGCGACCAGCCCAGGCTGTGCGCGGCGATCGGCAGCACCAGGGTGTAGAACCACAGGAAGATCCCGGCCGCCAGGCCCGCGAACACGCCGCGCCGGTTGGCCTGTTTCCAGTACAGTGCGCCGAGCATGGCCGGGGTCAGCTGGGTCACTGCGGCGAAGGCGATCTGGCCGATGGTCGCCAGGCTCGCGGTGGAACCGAGCAGGCGGTAGCTGACGTAGGCGAGCAGAAGGATGACCACGATGGTCACTCGGCGGACCGAGAGCATCCAGTGGCGGAACGCCTCGAACGGCCGTTCGGCGTTCTTGCGGCGCAGCAGCCAGGGCAGCAGCATGTCGTTGGACACCATGGTCGACAGCGCCACGGCCTCGACGATGACCATGCCGGTGGCGGCCGAGGCGCCGCCGATGAAGGCCAGCAGGGCCAGGCTCGGGTGGGCTTCGGCCAGGGGCAGGCTGATGACGAAGGAGTCGGAGATCACCGTGCCCGGCAGCAGCATCTGCCCAGCCAGGGCGATCGGCACCACGAACAGCGCGGCCAGGGCCAGGTACAGGGGGAAGACCCAGCGCGCCATGCGCATGTCCTGGGGCTCGATGTTCTCCACCACGGTGACGTGGAACTGTCGCGGCAGGCAGATGATCGCCATCATCGCCACGGCCGTCTGCACCACCATCGAGGGCCAGTTGATGGTCTCCTGCCAATAGCTTTCCAGGTGCGTCGACTGGCGCGCCTGCTCGAACAGGTCGTCGAAGCCGTCGTACAGGTTGAACACCACGAAGGCGCCCACGGCGAGGAATGCCAGCAGCTTGACCAGCGATTCGAAGGCGATCGCCAGGACCATGCCGCGGTGGTGCTCGGTGACATCCAGGCTGCGGGTCCCGAAGACGATGGAGAACAGCGCCAGCACCAGCGACACCACCAGCGCGGTGTCCTGCACGCGGGTGCCGGTGGCATCGGCGCTGGCGCCGATCAGCAGGTTGACGCCGAGCACGATGCCCTTGAGCTGCAGGGCGATGTAGGGCAGCACGCCCACCAGGCAGATCAGCGCCACCACCACGGCCAGGGTCTGCGACTTGCCATAGCGCGCGGCGATGAAGTCGGCGATCGAGGTGATGTTCTGCTGCTTGCTGATCAGCACCATCTTTTGCAGCACCCAGGGGGCGAAGATCAGCAGCAGCACCGGCCCCAGGTAGATCGGCAGGAACGCCCACAGCTGTTCGGCGGCCTGGCCGACCGCGCCGAAGAAGGTCCAACTGGTGCAGTACACCGCCAGCGACAGGCTGTACACCCAGGCACGCAGGCGCGGCGGCAGCGGGGTGCTGCGGCGGTCGCCGTAGAAGGCGATGGCGAACATGATGGCCATATAGGCCAGGGCGACCACGGCGATCAGCCCGCTGGACAACGACATGCAAACTCCGGAGCAAAGAATAGAACGCGGTCCCGATCAATCAGTCTGGCATGGCGCCTGGCGTTCGTCAGCGCAGACGATGGTCGCAGTGGCAGGACGTCGCAGCCCTTGCTGCTCAGCATAAGGGCGAGGGCGGGGTTTGTCGTGAGTCTTTGTGGTGCTCAAGCTCGATGCCGGTCATTCGAGTGGCAGCGGGGCTGCTGTGCAGCCATCGTCGGGGGGACGTGGTGCTCCTTCGGCATCTGCTTGGCAGAGGATTCTGTGGGTGCGGCTTGCCAATGGCCGGCTTTCCCATGCAGATTTGTGGCTCTGTGCGGCCTGCGGGCCTCCAATGACAAAAGCCCCCAGGAACAAGGACGATGAGTCACCCCTCGCAATTCACCTTGCTCGGCAAGCGGCGTTTCCTGCCGTTCTTCATCACCCAGTCGCTGGGTGCCTTCAACGACAACCTGTTCAAGCAGTCGTTGATCCTGGCGATCCTCTACAAGCTCAGCCTGGAAGGCGACCGCTCGATCTGGGTCAACCTCTGCGCCTTGCTGTTCATCCTGCCGTTCTTCCTGTTCTCGGCCCTGGCCGGGCAGTTCGGCGAGAAGTTCGCCAAGGACGCGCTGATCCGCGCGATCAAGCTGGCCGAGATCGTCATCATGGCCATCGGCGCCACGGGCTTCGTCACCCACCACCTGGAGCTGATGCTGCTGGCGCTGTTCGCCATGGGCACCCATTCGGCGCTGTTCGGCCCGGTGAAATACTCGATCCTGCCCCAGGCCCTGCGCGAGGAGGAACTGGTGGGCGGCAACGGCCTGGTGGAAATGGGGACCTTCCTGGCGATCCTCGCCGGGACCATCGGCGCGGGGGTGATGATGTCGTCCACCCACTACGCCACGGTGGCGGCGGGGGGCGTGGTGGGCACCGCGGTGCTCGGCTACCTGGCCAGTCGCTGGATCCCTCGGGCCGCGGCAGCGGCCCCGCAGATGAAGCTGGACTGGAACATCTTCCGCCAGTCCTGGGCCACCCTGCGCCTGGGCCTGGGGCAGACGCCGGCGGTTTCGCGCTCGATCGTCGGCAACTCGTGGTTCTGGTTCGTCGGGGCCATCTACCTGACCCAGATCCCGGCCTATTCCAAGGACTGGCTGCACGGCGACGAAACCGTGGTGACCCTGGTGCTGACGCTGTTCTCGGTGGGCATCGCGGCGGGCTCGCTGCTGTGCGAACGGCTCAGCGGCCGCAAGATGGAGATCGGCCTGGTGCCGTTCGGCTCGTTCGGCCTGACCCTGTTCGGCCTGCTCTGGTGGTGGCACTCCGGCGACGTGCCAGCCGGCGAGGCGCCGCATGACTGGCTGGCCCTGCTGGGCATGGGCCAGGCCTGGTGGATCCTGGTGTCGATCGTAGGCCTGGGGGTATTCGGCGGTTTCTACATCGTGCCGCTGTATGCCCTGATCCAGGCGCGTACCCCCGAGGACCAGCGGGCGCGGGTGATCGCCGCCAACAACATTCTCAATGCCCTGTTCATGGTGGTCTCGGCGATCCTCACCATCGTCCTGCTGAGCCTGGCGCAACTGAGCATCCCGCAGTTGTTCCTGGTGGTGTCGCTGCTCAACATCGCGGTCAACGCCTATATCTTCCGCATCGTCCCTGAGTTCACCATGCGCTTCATGATCTGGCTGCTCAGCCATTCCATGTACCGGGTCGAGCATCGGGACCTGGAGCGTATTCCCGACGAGGGGCCAGCGTTGCTGGTGTGCAACCATGTGTCCTTCGTCGATGCGCTGCTGATCGGGGGGGCGATCCGCCGACCGGTGCGTTTCGTCATGTACTACAAGATCTACGACCTGCCGCTGCTCAACTTCGTATTCCGCACCGCCGGGGCGATTCCCATCGCTGGCCGCAGCGAGGACGAAGCCACCTACGAGCGGGCCTTCGCGCGTATCGCCCAGTACTTGGCCGCGGGTGAAGTGGTGTGCATCTTCCCGGAGGGCAAGTTGACCTCCGATGGCGAGATCGACGTGTTCAAGGGGGGCGTCAACCGCATCCTCCAGGAAACCCCGGTACCGGTGATTCCCCTGGCGTTGCAGGGCTTGTGGGGCAGTTTCTTCAGCCGCGATCCGGCCAAGGGCTTTTTCCGGCGCCTGTGGTCGCGGGTGACCCTTGTGGCTGGCGCCGCCATCCCGGTGGAGGCGGCGCAGCCAGAGGTGCTGCGCGAGAAGGTCATGGCCTTGCGCGGCGACCAGCGTTGAGGGAAGGGGAGTGGGTCAGCCGGTGCTGACCTTCAGGCCGACCAGGCCGGCGATGATCAGGGCCACGCTGGCCAGGCGCACCAAGGCCATGGATTCGCCGAACAGGATGATCCCGGCGATCACCGTGCCGACGGCGCCGACGCCGGTCCAGATGGCATAGGCGGTACCCAGTGGCAGTTCCTTCATGGCCAGGCCCAGTAGACCCAGGCTCACGGCCATGGCGGCGACGGTCAGTACGGTGGGCAGGGGACGGGTGAAACCGTCGGTGTACTTCAGGCCTACGGCCCAGCCGACTTCGAACAGGCCGGCGAAGAACAGGATGATCCAGGACATGAGAGCCTCCATCGTTTTCAAGGATGGGGCCGTCCCCGGAATGGTCACGCGGTGCGTCGTGAGGTCGTCCTCACAGTGCGCACTATAGTGCACATTTGCCATGTGCAGGGCAAGTCGGGCGGATCTGCGGTGCCTGTTCCGGCACAGTGGAGAACACCGGACGTGTGGATCAGGCTGCCGCGAACAGGCCGGTGCCGTCAGCCCATCAATGCCTGGCCGGCTCGGCCTCTACAGGAGCGCCGGGCTCTTCCATCCGGCGGAACCAGGTCGACAGCACCGCCCCGGAGATGTTGTGCCACACGCTGAACAGCGCACTGGGCACCGCTGCCAGCGGCGAGAAGTGCGCCGCCGCCAGTGCCGCGCCCAGCCCGGAGTTCTGCATGCCCACTTCCAGCGCCAGCGACTTGCGCTGGGCCAGCGGCAGCTTGCACAACTTGCCGGTCAGGTAGCCGAGCAGGAAGCCGAAACTGTTGTGCAATATCACCACGGCCATGATCAGCAGGCCCGACTCGGCGATCTTCGCCTGGCTGGCCGCGACCACCGCGCAGACGATCATGACGATGCTCACCACCGACACCAGCGGCAGCACCTGCACCGCCAGTTGCACCCGCGCGCCCAGTACCCGCTGGGCCAGCACGCCGAGGACGATCGGCAGCATCACCAACTGCAGGATCGACCAGAACATGTCCATGAAGGACACCGGCAGCCAGGCCGAGGCCAGGAACCAGATCAGCGCCGGGGTCAGCAGCGGTGCCAGCAGTGTGGTCACCGCGGCAATGGCCACTGCCAGGGCCAGGTCGCCCTTCGACAGCCAGACCATCACGTTCGAGGCCGTGCCGCTCGGGCAGCAGCCGACCAGGATCACCCCCACGGCGATCTCCGCTGGCAGGTGGAACAGCTGGCACAGCAACCAGGCCATGCCCGGCATGATCACGAAGTGCGCCACCACCCCCAGCGCCACCCGCCAGGGCTGGCGGGCGAGGGCGGCGAAGTCGTCGAGCTTGAGGGTCAGGCCCATGCCGAACATCACCAGGCCCAGCAGCGGCACTATGGCCACCTTCAGGGCGATGAACCACTGGGGTTGAAGGAAGGCCAGACAGGCGAACACCAGCACCCACAGGGCGAAGGTGTTGCCGACGAAGCGGCTGAAGGCGGCCAGGGCACGCATGGGGGGAAATCTCCGGTTTCAGCTTCAAGCTTCAAGCTGCAAGTAAAAGCGGGACGGTGTGGCCGTTCGATTCCGCATGTTCTCGAAGCTCTGTGCTGTCGCTTTGGCTTTTTCTTGCAGCTTGCAGCTGCCGTCAAACCCCTTGGGGAATCTCTTCGCCGCCCAGGGCCTCGAACAGCGCCGGGAGGAACTCGGTGAAGGTCATCATCATCAGGGTGAAGCTGGCATCGAACTGCTGCTGGGCCTCTTCGCCGCCATCCTGCTCGGCCTGCTCCTGCAGCAGCTCCTCGAACTTCAGGCGCTTGATCACGGTCTTGTCGTCCAGCACGAACGACAGCTTGTCCTGCCAGGCCAGGGCCAACTGGGTGACCACCTTGCCAGTGCCCAGGTGCAGCTGGATCTCCTCGCTGGCCAGGTCCTGGCGCTTGCAGCGCACGATGCCGCCGTCTTCATGGGTGTCGCGCAGCTCGCACTCGTCCAGGACGAAGAAGTCCGCAGCCGGCGCCTGGGACTTGACCCAGTCGGTCATGGTCGCGCTCGGGGCGGTTTTCACGGTGACCGGGCGCACCGGCAGCGAGCCCATGACCTCGCGCAGGGTCGAGAGCAGGTCTTCGGCGCGCTTGGCGCTGGCCGAGTTGACCAGGATCAGGCCCAGGCGCGGGGCGATGGCGGCGAAGATCATCGAGCGACGGATGAAAGCACGGGGCAGGAAGCTTTGGATGATGTCATCCTTGATCTGGTCGCGCTCCTTCTTGTAGACCTTGCGCATCTGCTCGGTCTCGATCTCCTCGACCTTTTCCTTGACCGCATCGTTGACCACGCTGCTGGGCAGGATGCGTTCCTCCTTGCGTGCGGCGATCAGCAGGAAGTCACCGCTGACGTGTACCAGCGGTGCGTCCTCGCCCTTGCCGAACGGGGCGACGAAACCATAGGTGGTCAGCTCCTGGCTGGCGCAGGGGCGGGCCGGCTTGCTGGCCAGGGCGGCTTCCAGTGCTTCGGGTTCGAACGGGACATCCTGGGTCAGGCGGTAGGTCAGCAGGTTCTTGAACCACATGAGGGGGAATCTCTCCTTAATGCATAAGGCGGGCATTATTCTCCGAGTGACGGTTTGCGACCACCCCTGTCAGAGGGCCAGCAGCCATTAATCGCCAGGAAAAGGGCAGTGATGCTAGGTCTTTGAAAGGCTTCAAAAAAAATTTGAAAAAAGTGCTTGCCAGGGTGGCGGGTCCTCCGTAGAATGCGCGCCACACCGAGACGAAGGGTGGTTAGCTCAGCCGGGAGAGCATCTGCCTTACAAGCAGAGGGTCGGCGGTTCGATCCCGTCACCACCCACCAATCTCGATGTATAGCGCAGCGGTAGTTCAGTCGGTTAGAATACCGGCCTGTCACGCCGGGGGTCGCGGGTTCGAGTCCCGTCCGCTGCGCCATATTCCAGCTTCCAGGGCCCACTGAACACCCGGAAGCCACAAAGAAAGCGACCTTGAGGTCGCTTTTTTTGTTTATGGCATTGCGTCAGAATCCTTCCTGTCCGCCGGATGCGGCCAGCAGGTCGCGTTCCGGTTCTTCACCGCGAGCACGAGACCGACCATGCAGGATGCCAGTACCTCTCCATCCCCCGCGCAGCCAACCCCGCTCCTGGGCATCGACCTGGGCACCACCAATAGCCTCATCGCCGTCTGGCAGGATGGCCAGGCACGCTTGATCGCCAATGCCCTGGGCGATGTACTGACGCCGTCGGTGGTCAGCGTCGACGACGATGGCAGCATCCTGGTGGGCAAGGCCGCCCGTGCGCGCTTGACCACCCACCCGCAGCGCACCGCTGCGGCCTTCAAGCGTTTCATGGGCAGTGACAAGCGTTTCGAGCTGGGCGAGCACCGCTTCAGCCCCGAGGAGCTCTCCGCCCTGGTGCTGGGCGCGTTGAAGCAGGATGCCGAGGCCTACCTCGGCTGCCAGGTGAGCGAGGCGGTGATCTCGGTGCCGGCCTATTTCAGCGACGAGCAGCGCAAGCGCACGGTGTTCGCCGCGGAGCTGGCGGGGCTGAAGGTACAGCGGCTGATCAACGAACCGACCGCCGCGGCCATGGCCTATGGCCTGCATGAACAGGCATTCGAGCGCACGCTGGTATTCGACCTGGGCGGCGGCACCTTCGATGTCACCGTACTGGAGTACGCCCTGCCGCTGATCGAGGTGCATGCCTCCACCGGCGACAACTACCTGGGCGGAGAGGATTTCACCGACGCCTTGCTGGCCGCCTGCCTGCACGACTGGGGCCTCGAGGCCGAGGGCCTGGAACCCCAGGCGCTGGCCAGCCTGCATGACGCCATCGAGCAGTTCAAGCATGACCTGGGCGAGGGCAGGCGCATCCTGGACTGGAATGGCGATGGCCAACTGCGCGAGTGGACGCTCGACGAGACGCGCCTGCAGTCGATCTGGGCACCGTTGCTGGCCCGGGTGCGAGCGCCCATCGAACAGGCTCTGCGCGATGCCCGCCTGAGCCCGCGCGAGCTGGACAGCCTGGTGCTGGTCGGTGGTGCCACGCGCATGCCGCAGATCCAGCAACTGGTGGCCAAGCTGTTCGGCCGTCTGCCGTACCGTCATCTCGACCCGGACACCATCGTCGCCCTCGGCGCTGCCAGCCAGGCCGCCTGCAAGGCCCGTGACCAGGCCATCGACGAGCTGATTCTCACCGACGTCTGCCCCTATACCCTGGGCGTGGCGTCCCAGCGTGGCGAGGAGGTGTCCGGCGCCTTTTCGCCGATCATCGAGCGCAACACGGTCATCCCCACCTCCAAGGTGCAGCGCTTCTACAGCAGTCATCCGCAGCAGAAAAGCGTGCGCATCGACGTGTACCAGGGCGAGCGCCCCTGGGTGCGCGACAACATCCTGGTAGACAGTTTCGAGATTCCCTTGCAGCAGACCGGGCAGGTGCAGTCGCTGGACGTGCGCTTCAGCTACGACATCAATGGCCTGCTGGAGGTGGACGTGACCTTCCTGGAAACGGGCCAGAAGCACAGCCACAGCATCGACCGCAGCCCCACTGGCCTTGACGCCGAGGCCCGCCAGGCCAGCCATGAGCGCCTGGCGCGGTTGAAGATCCACCCCCGCGACGCCTTGCCCAACCGCACCCTGCTGGCGCGCCTGGAGCGGGCCTGGATGCAGAGCCTGGGCGACGAGCGCGAGTTGATCGGCAGTTGGCTGGATGCCTTCAATGCGGTGCTGGCCAGCCAGCAGGCTGGCGAGATCAACCGGCAGCGCCAGCAGTTGAGCCAGGCGCTGGACGATCTGCGTTACTGAAAGCCAAGGCCCAGGGGTCAATGCCGGTCGGTCAAGGGGGGCTGGGGCTGCAAAGCAGCCCCGGGGGCGGTGAAGAACGCTGACCTAGCGCCGCAACGCCGCTTGCAGCCCGTACTGCAGAACATCCTGCCTACTCGCGGTGATGCCATAGCGGTTAGGCAACGGATCACCTCCAAGACCGAGCAGCACCAGCACGGCGAACGGCAACAACCGGCTGACCCCCATCAGCACCAGCAGCGACGGTACGCCACGCCCCATGTCGCGCAGGCGGCGCAGGCAGGCGCTGATCAGCACCAGGGCGATCACCGGCAGCACCGCGGGCTGCGTGGTATAGAAGGGGGCCGCCAACAGGCACAGCAGCAATTGCAGGGCAAAGTTGCTGCGATCCAGGCGGCTGCGCAGTTTCCATAGCTCCCAGGCCGGTGTCGGGGGCGTCTGCGCGAACTCGAACAACAGGCGCTCGCTCCACGACAGCAGGGCGGTGAGGGCACAACGCAGGCCGAGATCGAGGTTCGGATCGTCCTTGCCCCGTTGCAATGCCCGCAGGGTACGGTGGCGTGGAATGCCATCCAGGCCTTGGCCTGCCAGGCTGCGCAGGCTGTTCAGGGCGCTGCGCAACAGGTCGTATTCCAAGCCCAGGCCAAGCGCCCTGGCATCCCGCGCAGACAAGACGGGCGTGCCCTTGACCAGGCTGTCGCGAAAGCGCAGCGCCAACTCGCTGCCCGCATCCAGGCCTTCGAGCCGTTCCAGCATGCGCTGGCGTTGCGCCCTGTCCAGGCTGGGGTCGTGGTAGAGCACGGCGTACAACAGCATCTGGTGGAGCCGATGCCCGTCAAGCAGCGGTGTGCAGTGTTCCAGGCAGGCATGCAGTTGCAGGTTGCTCGGCAGCCTGTCGCTGGCCAGCGCCTGGTGCAGGTCGAGCAGGCGTGCGCTGACGATGCGCTGCAGTGGATCATGGCCGTCCAGCCAACCGAGCAGGTGGTCGGTTTCGTCCTGGCGCTGCAGGTGCAGGAGCAGGTCGTGCAAGGCGGCGCAGGGGTGCCCGGCGGGAAACGCCAGCTGCGTGAGCAGTGTCGGCGAAACCAGCGCCAGCCAGCGGGCAGGGTCGAGCACCAGGGCGAGCATGAACAGGTTCTGCCGGTGCCAGCCCCACAAGGCCTCGTCGTCGTCGGGCGGCGCCGGCAGCAGCGCCTGCTCGGTCAGCAACGCCTGCACATCCATGGCGAAGGGGGCGGTGAACATGCGTTGCATCTGGAAGTGGTCGTTGAGCCGCTGCAGGGCGATGGCCGAGTAGGGGCGCATGCGCCGCAGCCATTCGCGGCACACCGGGTGAATGTCGACCTCGTCGAGCGCCTCGGGCAGCATGGGCGCCGGGTCGTCGCTGGCGCAGGCGCGCACCAGGGCCTGCACCACCGGCGAGTGTTCGAGCCAGTGCAACTGTTGTTCGGCCTGGCGCTGGAAGCCTTCCAGGATCAAGGCGTCGAGGGCATCTTCGCCGATAGGCTCGGCGAGGACCTGCCGCAGCAGGCCGGCCTCTCCCCGCTGCAAGGCCCAGGCATGCCGGTACAGGCGGTGCAGCGCGTGGTCCTGCTGGTCCTCCAGCAGCCAGGCGAGCAGTGGCAGTTCGTCGTCGCCATCCAGGCGCCACTCGACGAAGCGGCCGGCGATGCCGTCCAGTTCCAGGCGTGCGGCTTGTGACCAGCGCGCCAGGGTCTGCGGGCTTTGCGCCGGGCTGCCCCAGGCCTGCGCCGGATCGGCCAGGTCGTCGGGCCAGGTAGTGGGCCTGGCCTGTCGGTCGAAGGCCTGGATCAGCAGGGGCAGGCGCTGGGGCTGGAGCCGGGTGCACAGGTCGAGCAGCCAGCGTTCGGCCTCGGGGTGCGCCTGCTCGCGCCACAGCCGCAGCCAGCAGTCCAGGGCCTGCTCCTGCGCGCCGAGGGCATCGGCCTGGCGCGCCAGCAGGTAGAGCAGGTCGGGATCGTCCGGGGCCAGGCGCTGCTGTTCCAGCAGGAGCCCATGCAAGGTGCGGCTGGCGATCCCGGCCTGGCTGAATTGCACCAGCAGGCGCTGCACCAGGGCTTCATCGTCAGGGATCGCCAGGCAGGTATGCAGGCTGGCGAACTGCTCGTACTCGAACAGTGGACGGTTCTGGTAGCAGTACTCCAGGCTGCGGAAGTACCACAGCGTTTCCAACTGCGCGGTGGGAGGCCAGTCGCGCATCAGGCCGGTGTCGAACGGGTCTGGCTCTTCCAGGCGTTGCAGCAGGGCCTCCACCTCTTGCGGGTTGGGCAGGCGCAGCACCTGCTCGGCCCAGCCCAGGCGCCGGGCCAGCAGGTTGGCGCAGCGGTGGCCGAGCGGTCCGCAGTTGGGCAGTAGCGCCAGCAATTGCCGGCCGAGGTCTTCCAGCGTCTCCAGCGGCAACTCGTCGAGTTCGGCGATGTAGCGCTGCCAAGCCTGGGGATCGAAGCGTTGGGTGGGCTCCTCCAGCAAGCGGTGAAAGGCCGCCAGCGCCGGATGGCGTTGCGTATCGTCGTGGTCTGGCGCTTGTTCCTCCAGGCTCGACGCTGCGCCTTCGCGGGCCAGGCGCAGGGCTTGCTCATAGGCTGCGCGCAGGGCCTGGAAGCCCTCCGGGTCGGATTCCGGGTGGTGCGCCGGCAACTGGCGGCGGTAGGCCTGGCGGATGGCGTCCAGGTCGTGGGTCGGCTCCAGGCCCAGGTGAATCCAGCAACTCATGACCAGCAGCCCTTTTCCAGCGAGGCGGGGCGTTGCGGTTCGGGCAGCGGCAGGTCCCAGGGCAGGCTGCGCAGCAGGCTGCTGGCGCCGAGCCGCAGGTTGAGCACGATGCAACGGTTCCAGTGCTCGCTGCCTTGGCGCTCGAGGTCGGCGGCGAGGCTTTCGTCGCTGCTCTGCGAGACATTCCACAAGGCCTTGCCGAACAGGTAGCCGGCCAGGTAACTGTCCCAGCGGTTGTAGTAGTGGCGCGCGCGCAGGGCCAGGCGATGGTGCAGGTAGAGGCTCTCGTCGCGGCTGACCAGGCCCTTCTTCACCCCGGCGCGCAGCAAGAAACCCATGCGCCCCAGGTCCCAGGCACGGGTACCGCCGGGGCCGCAATCGGGGAAGGTGCGCGCGGCATATTCGAACTTGATGCGTTCGCGCAGCGGCAGGCCGTCGAGCAAGCTGCGCCATTGGCTGGGCAGGCAGCGCTGGAATTGCCAGTAGGCTTCGCTCAGCTCCGTGGCGTGGCCGTTGTCGGCCATGTGCAGGGTGTCCAGCAGTTGGCTGCGGTCGCTGATGCCCCAGCCGCGTTCCAGGTCGGTCTGGTCTTCGCCTTCGAAGTACTCGGCGGCGGTATAGCTGGCGCCGTTGAGGGCGGCCATGGGCGCCGAGAGGGCATGCAGCCAGCGCTGTGCGTGTTCATCCATGAGCGGGCTCCTGATCAGACGACGTCCTGGCGCAAGGCCCGTTCCTCTTCACGCAGGGTGAGCACCTCGAAGCCTTGGCCCGTGACCGCCACGGTATGCTCCCACTGCGCCGACAGGGCGCGGTCGCGGGTGATCACCGTCCAGCCATCGCGCAGGGTGCGTGTGCCGCGCCCGCCCTGGTTGATCATCGGTTCGATGGTGAAGACCATGCCAGGCTTGAGTTTCATGCCCATGCCCCGTTGGCCCACGTGCAGCACCTCGGGTGCCTCGTGCATCTGCCGGCCGATGCCATGCCCGCAGTATTCGCGCACGACGCTGTAGCCGGCGGCTTCGGCATGGGCCTGGATGGCATGGCCGATATCGCCGAGGGTGGCGCCCGGACGGACCTGCTCGATGCCCTTCCACAGCGCCGCGTAGGTGGTGTCCACCAGGCGCCGGGCCTCGTCGCTGACCGGGCCGAGGCAGTACATCTTCGACGAGTCGGCGATGTAGCCGCCCTGTTCCAGGGTGATGTCGACGTTGACGATCGAGCCTTCCCCTAGCACCTCGTCGGCATTCGGCACGCCGTGGCAGACCACGTGGTCCACGGAGGTGTTGAGGGCGTAGGGGAAACCGTACTGGCCCTTGCTCGCCGGGCGTGCCTTGAGCGTTTCGACGATGAACGCCTCGGCGCGGTCGTTGATCTGCAGGGTGGTCACCCCGGGACGGATGAAGCCGTCGAGGTGGGCGAAAACCTGAGCCAGCAGTTGCCCGGCGCGGCGCATCAGGTCGAGTTGGGCGGGGGTCTTGAGGATCACCTGGGACATGGGGGCAGGGGCGGATCTCGATCGATAGGGGTGTTCAGGATATCCCCATGAGGATCGCAGGTGCCACCGCTTGGTGCGCGGGTCACCAGGATGGTGCGGTATCGGGGTTCCCATAGGCGAGTGCTGGGGCGCGAAACGGCCCCAAAGCACGCTTCACAGCCTCGCCCTCCCACTGGCCCGCCTTTTGCTGCAGCTCGTCCATCCAGGCCATCAACGCCGATGGCCCACATCCTCTTCACGACAAAGGCGCCGTGTTGCCCCTCCTGCTCCAGCAGGCCGGGGCGGCCGGCGCTTTTTTCGTTCATTCGGGCAGGAGACAGATCGATGAGCAGCAGCGAGGTGCGCAGCGTTTGCCCGTATTGCGGGGTAGGGTGCGGCATCGTCATGTCTGTGGTCGACGGCAAGGTCAGCAAGATCAGCGGCGACAAACAGCACCCGAGCAACTTCGGCCGCCTGTGCACCAAGGGCCTGACGGCGCACCTGCCGCTGAGCGCTGCCGGGCGCATGGAGCATGCCTACGTGCGCCAGCAGCGCCACCAGGAGCCGGCACGCGACGCCATCGACCGCGCCATCGATCAGGCCGCCGGGCGCCTGCGGCGGGTCATCGACGAGCATGGCCCGGACGCCGTGGCTCTGTACGTTTCCGGGCAGATGTCGCTGGAGGCGCAGTACCTGGCCAACAAACTGGCCAAGGGCTTCATCCGCACCCGCCACATCGAGTCCAACTCGCGCCTGTGCATGGCCAGCGCGGGCAGTGGCTACAAGCTCTCCCTGGGCGCCGACGGCCCGCCCGGCAGCTACCAGGACTTCGAGCATGCCGAGGTGTTCCTGGTGATTGGTGCGAACATGGCCGACTGCCACCCGATCCTCTTCCTGCGTCTGCTCGATCGCGTCAAGGCCGGTGCCAGGCTGATCGTCGTCGACCCCCGGCGCAGCGCCACCGCCGACAAGGCCGACCTGTTCCTGCAACTGCGTCCGGGCACCGACCTGGCCCTGCTCAATGGCCTGTTGTACCTGCTACACCAGGACGGCAAGACCGACACCGGCTTCATCGCCCGCCACACCGAGGGCTGGGAGGCGATGCCGGCCTTTCTCGAGGACTACACCCCGGCGCGGGTCGCCGCCATCACTGGCCTGGCCGAGGCCGACATCCGCCAGGCCGCCGAGTGGATCGGCACCGCGGGCGACTGGATGAGCTGTTGGACCATGGGCCTGAACCAGAGCATCCACGGCACCTGGCACACCAATGCGCTGTGTAACCTGCACCTGGCCACCGGCGCCCTCTGCCGTCCTGGCAGCGGCCCGTTCTCGCTGACCGGCCAGCCCAATGCCATGGGCGGGCGGGAAATGGGCTATATGGGGCCAGGCCTGCCGGGGCAGCGTTCGGCGCTGGTCGAGGCCGACCGCGCGTTCGTCGAGCAGCGATGGGGCCTGGCCCCGGGTAGCCTGCGCAACGAGGGCGGCGAGGGTACCGTGGCGCTGTTCGAGCACATGAAAGCCGGTGCGGTGAAGGCCTGCTGGATCATCTGCAGCAACCCGGTGGCCAGTGTCGCCAACCGCCAGCAGGTGATCGATGGCCTGCGCCAGGCGGAGCTGGTGATCAGCCAGGATGCCTTCCTCGACACCGAGACCAACCGTTACGCCGACATCCTCCTGCCTGCCGCCCTGTGGGCCGAAGGGGAGGGGGTGATGATCAACAGCGAGCGCAACCTGACCCTCATGCCCCAGGCCGTCGAGCCTCCCGGCCAGAGCCTGCCTGACTGGCAGATCATCGCCCGTATCGCCTGTGCCATGGGTTACGCCGAGGCCTTCGACTACCCCGACGCCGAGGCGGTGTACGACGAGATCCGCCGTTTCTGGAACCCCGCCACCGGCTACGACCTGCGCGGCATCGGCTATCCCGAGCTGCGCCAAAAGCCACGCCAGTGGCCCTGTGCACCGGGGCGCGAGGACGACCGCAGCCCGCTGCGTTATCGCAACGACGGCGTCAGCCAGCAGCTGTTGCGCGACGAGCAGGGCGAGCTGCCGGCGCTGGCGTTCCCCACCGCCAGCGGCAAGGCGCACTTCTTCGCCCGCCCCTGGCTGCCACCGGCCGAACTGCCCGACACGGACTTTCCGCTGGTGCTCAATACCGGGCGCGTGCAGCACCAGTGGCACACCCTGACCAAGACCGGCAAGGTACCGAACCTGAACAAGCTCGAGCCTGGGCCCTTCGTCGAGCTCAACCCCGAGGACGCCAAGCGCCTGGGCATCGCCGACAAGGACCAGGTGGCGATCCGCTCGCGTCGCGGCCAGGCCGTGCTGCCGGCGCGGATCAGCGAGCGGGTGATGCCGGGCAATTGCTTTGCGCCCTTTCACTGGAACGACCTGTATGGCGAGCAACTGGCGATCAACGCCGTGACCTGCGACGCGGTGGACCCTGTCTCGCTGCAACCGGCCTTCAAACACTGCGCCGTGGCCCTGGAGCGGCTCGCGGGAGAACGCATCGAGGCCCTTGAACTGACCCCAGCCATCACCGCGGAGCCTGCCAGCATGCCGACCGCCACCCTGTCCCGCCTGCTTGGCCTGGACACCCTGCCCACGCCCGTCCTGGCCGACGAGGAGCGTCATTACCTGCAGGGCTTCCTGCTTGGCCTGGAGCAGGGCCAGGCCAGGCAGGCGGTGCCGAGCCTGCCGGACGCCGCGCCGCTGTCACCGGCCCAGCGCTTGTTCGTCGATGGCCTGCTGGCCGGCCTGTTCGCGCAGCCGGCGACGCAGTCGGCGGAGCTGCCGGCGGCATTGCCAAAGGCGCCGTGCCACCGGGTGCTGTGGGCGTCGCAGACCGGCAACGGCGAAGCCCTGGCCGAACGCTGCGCCCAGCGCCTGCGCGATGCCGGCCTGGCGGTCGAGCTCAGTTGCATGGAGGCGGTCAGCCCTCGTCAGTTGCAAGGGGCCGCCAGCGTGGTGCTGATAGCCAGCACCTTCGGCGACGGCGAGGCCCCCGACAGCGGCGCGGCGTTCTGGCAGGCCTTGCAGGGCGAGGAGGGCAGCCACTGTGCCGAGCTGCCCTATGCCGTGCTGGCCCTGGGCGACTCCAGCTACGCGCAGTTCTGCGGCTTCGGCCGCCGGCTCGACCAGCGCCTTGCCGAACTCGGCGCTCGGCGCCTGCTGTCGCGGGTCGACTGCGAGCCGGAGTTCGACGAGGCCTTCAGCGCCTGGCTCGACGCCCTGCTGCCGGAGCTGGGCAGCCCGGCAGCTCCGCCGGTGCCCCCCGTGTCGGCCCCGGTGTCCCTCTACAGCAAGCAGCAGCCCTGGCCAGCCAGGCTGCTGGAGAACCGCCTGCTCAATGGCCCGGGCGCCAGCAAGGAAACTCGCCAGTTGGTGTTCGACCTCAGCGGCAGCGATTTCACCTACCAGGCTGGGGACGCTCTCGGGGTGTGGCCGCGCAACTGCCCGGCGCTGGTCGAGGAGCTGCTGGCGCTGATGAAGCTCGACGGCCAGACACCGGTCGAGCTCAAGGGCCATCCGGCCATGCCACTGGCGACCGCCCTGGAGCGGCACCTGGAGATCGCCCGGGTCACCCGACCGCAACTGGAGGTCTTCAGCCGTTGCGCCGACGACCTGCAGCGCCTGCTGCAGCCAGGGCAGGAAGCCGCGCTGGGCGACTGGCTGTGGGGGCGGCAACTGGCCGACGTGTTGCGTGCGTTTCCCCAGGACTTGCCGCTGGCCGACTGGTTGGCCCTGCTCAAGCCGTTGCAGCCGCGCCTGTACTCGATCAGTTCCAGCCCTGCGGCTCATCCTGGGCAGGTCCACCTCACCGTTTCCACGGTGCGCTATGGCACGCGCAAGGGCGTGTGCTCGACCTTCCTCGCCGACCGTGCCGAAGGGCTGGAGGTGGCGATCTTTCCCCAGGTGTCGAAGCACTTCCGCCTGCCGGACGATGACAGCGCCCCGGTGATCATGGTCGGCCCCGGCACCGGCATCGCGCCGTTCCGCGCCTTTCTCGAAGAGCGCCAGGTGCGTGGAGCGAGCGGGCGCAACTGGCTGTTCTTCGGCGAGCAGCACGAGGCGAGCGATTTCTACTACCGCGACCAATTGCTGGCCTGGCAGGCCAGCGGCCACCTGCGCCTGGACACCGCCTTCTCCCGCGACCAGCAGGCCAGGATCTACGTCCAGCAGCGCATGCTCGAGCAGGGCGCGCAGCTGTGGCGCTGGCTGGAGGAGGGGGCGTATTTCTACATCTGTGGCGATGCCCAGCGCATGGCCAAGGATGTCGATGCCGTGTTGCGCCAGGTGGTGGCCGAGCAGGGCGGCATGAGCGCGGAGGCGGCGGATGCCTATGTCGAGGCGCTGAGCAGGGACAAGCGCTACCGGCGCGACGTGTACTGAAATGCACCGGGATGGGGAGAGGCGCACCGCAATGGTTCGATATCGTCAACGAGCATTCGGTTGCTCCTCCACAGGGGCGCTGCAAGTCCTGGGTTGAGCGCTTGGCACGCTCCCTGCTTTGAGAAGGTTACAACACGCCCCGCCGGTCAACGGCGACCCGCAGGGGCCTCACACTGATGAGTACAGGCAAAGGCGCCTGGAGCTTCGGCTCCAGGCGTTTTTTTTCGTCTTGAGCGCGGGTAGCCCCGCGAACCGTGAGCGAGGATCGGCGATGAAGGCAACAGAGAACGGCGGACAACGGCAACGATTGGTCATCGTTGGCAACGGCATGGTCGGCCATCACTGCATGGCGCAACTGGTCGAGCGCGGTGCCTTGGCGCACTTCGAACTGCGGGTGTTCGGCGAGGAGCGCCAGCACGCCTACGACCGGGTACACCTGTCGGCATACTTCAATGGCAGCGACGCCCAGGCCCTGGCCCTGTGCGAGGCGGGGTACCACGACCGCCATGGCGTGCACCTGCACCTGGGCGAGGCGGTCCTGGAGATCGACCGCGAGCGCCGCGAGCTGGTCACCGCCGAGGGGCGCTACGGTTACGACGTGCTGGTCCTGGCGACTGGCTCCTATCCCTTCGTGCCCTCGATCGAGGGCTCCAGCGGTGCCGCGCGCCTGGTCTACCGGACCCTGGACGACCTCGATGCCATCCGCGCCGCCGCCGGCGAGGCCCGTCGCGGCGTGGTGGTGGGCGGCGGCTTGCTCGGCCTGGAGGCCGCCAACGCGCTCAAGTCCCTGGGCCTGGAAGCCCATGTGGTGGAGTTCGCCCCACGGCTGATGCCGGTGCAACTGGACGGCGAGGGCGGTGCCGCGCTGCGTGCACGCATCGAGGCGCTGGGCGTGGGCGTGCACCTGGCCCGGGCCACCCAGTCGATCACCGCCGGGGAAGACTATCGCTACCGCATGAACTTCGACGGTGGCGAGTCCCTGGAGACCGACCTGATCGTGTTCTCCGCCGGTATCCGGCCCCAGGATGCCCTGGGCCGCGCCTGTGGCCTGGAGATCGCCCCGCGCGGCGGTGTGGTGATCGACGGCGAATGCCGCACCAGCGACCCGCGGATCTTCGCCATCGGCGAATGCGCCTCGTGGAACGGCAGCGTGTTCGGCCTGGTAGCGCCGGGCTACGCCATGGCCCGCAACCTCGCCGCGCGCTTGCTCGGCGAACCTGCCGAGGCCTTCGCCGGGGCCGATATGTCGACCAAGCTCAAGCTGCTGGGTGTCGACGTCGGCTCCATCGGCGACGCCCATGGCGCCACGCCGGGCGCGCGCAGCTACCGCTTCATCGACGAGGCCAATGCCGCCTACCGGCGCCTGGTGGTGGACGCCAGCGGCAAGCGCGTGCTCGGTGCGGTGCTGGTGGGCGACAACAGCTACTACGACACCCTGCTGCAGTACGTGCAGAACGGCATCGCCCTGCCGGTTGACCCAGCGGCCCTGATCCTGCCGCAAGGGGGTGGCGCACCGGCGCTGGGCGCCGATGCGCTACCCGACAGCGCGACGCTCTGCTCCTGCCACAACGTCAGCAAGGGAGCGGTCTGCGCGGCCATCGACAGTGGCTGCACCGACCTGGCGGCGGTCAAGGGCTGCACCAAGGCCGCCACTGGCTGCGGCGGCTGTGCGGCGCTGCTCAAGCAGGTCTTCGAGCACGAGCTGGGAGCCCGTGGCATCGCCGTCGACAAGCGCCTGTGCGAGCACTTCGCCCATACCCGCCAGGAGCTCTATGCACTGGTGCGGGTCGAGGGCATCCGAACCTTCGACGAACTGCTCGCGCGCCATGGCGAGGGCCATGTCGGCTGCGACATCTGCAAGCCGGCGGTGGGTTCGATCCTCGCCTCGTGCTGGAACCAGCCGATCATGGACCCGGCCCTGGTGCCGTTGCAGGACACCAACGACACCTTCATGGCCAACATGCAGAAGAACGGTACCTACTCGGTGGTGCCGCGTATTCCTGGCGGCGAGATCACCCCCGACAAGCTGATCGTGATCGGCCAGGTGGCGAAGAAATACGACCTCTACACCAAGATCACCGGCGGCCAGCGCATCGACCTGTTCGGCGCCCAGTTGCACGAGCTGCCGCTGATCTGGGGCGAGCTGATCGAGGCCGGTTTCGAGACCGGGCACGCCTATGGCAAGTCGACCCGCACGGTCAAGTCCTGCGTCGGCAGCACCTGGTGCCGCTATGGCGTGCAGGACAGCGTCGGCATGGCCCTGCGCCTGGAAGAGCGCTACAAGGGCCTGCGCTCGCCGCACAAGCTCAAGTTCGCCGTGTCCGGCTGCACCCGCGAATGCGCCGAGGCGCAGAGCAAGGACATCGGTGTGATCGCCACCGACAAGGGCTGGAACCTGTACGTGTGCGGCAACGGCGGCATGCGTCCACGGCATGCCGAACTGTTCGCCACCGACCTCGATGACGAAACCCTGGTGCGCCTGATCGACCGGGTGCTGATGTTCTACATCCGCACCGCCGACAAGCTGCAGCGTACCTCGGTCTGGCGCGAGAGCCTGGAGGGCGGCCTGGATTACCTCAAGGCGGTGATCCTCGACGACAGCCTGGGCCTGGCCGCCGAACTGGAGGCGCAGATGCAGCATGTGGTCGACCAGTACGAATGCGAGTGGGCCAACGCCCTGAAAGACCCCGAGAAACTCAAGCGTTTCCGTACCTTCGTCAACGACCGGCGCGCCGACCCGGACGTGCATTTCGTCCGCGAGCGCGAGCAGCGCCGGCCCGTTGCCCCCCTGCACCTGATCCCCACCATCGAGGAGGCTGTCTGATGAACCTGTCCAATGCCGCTGTCGTCCAACAACCCAACTGGCAGGCGGTCTGCCATGTCCAGGACCTGGTCGCCGATTCCGGCGTGGTGGTCTGGCACGAGGGCGCCCAGGTGGCGCTGTTCTACCTGCCGGGGCAGGCGCAGCCGCTGTACGCCATCGACAACCGTGACCCGCGTTCGGGGGCCAATGTCATCGGCCGTGGGCTGGTGGGCAGCCTGCAGGGCGAACTGGTGGTCGCCGCGCCCTTGTACAAGCAGCATTTCAGCCTGGAAAGCGGGCGCTGCCTGGAGGACCCGGCCCAGGCGCTGCGCGTGTGGCCGGTGCGTTTGAAGGGCGAGGCGGTGGAGTTGGCGGTCTGAACGATTCAGCCTGCTCTTGCAGCGTACGGTGCGACGCTGCAAGCTGCCGGGCATGAACCTCGATACCCGTATCAAGTATCGCCACCTGCTGTGTTTCCTGGAGATTGCCCGGCAGGGCAGCCTGGCCAGGGCGGCCGACATGCTGGCGATCAGCCAACCGGCGATTTCCAAGACCCTCAAGGAGCTCGAGGACCTGCTCGAGACGCGGCTGTTCGAGCGTTCCCGCCAAGGGGTCGAGCTGACCCCGGCGGGGGTGCGCTTCATGCGCTATGCCGGGCCCAGCGTGCAAGCCCTGCGCGATGGTGTGAGCACCCTGCGCGGCGAGGCCCGGGTGCCGTCGCAGGTGCGCATCGGCGTGTTGTCGACGGTCGAGAGCCTGCTGATGCCCGAGGTGCTGTGTCGCCTGCACCAGCGGCACGAGGCCCTGGTGGTCGGCGTGGTGACCGGTGCCAGCGCCCAGTTGCTCGGGCAGTTGCGCCTGGGCGAGCTGGAACTGGTGGTCGGGCGCATGACCGACAGCCCGCAGATTCAGGGGCTGTCGTTCGAGCACCTGTACAGCGAATCGATGACCTTGGTGGTACGGCCAGGGCACCCCTTGCTGGCGCGCCAGCCCGTGGAGCGCGCCCGGGTCGGTGACTACCCGCTGGTCTTGCCGCCGACGGGCACCACCATTCGCCAGCATGCCGACAGCCTGTTCGTGCAGTGCGGGATACAACTGCCGGCGCAACGCCTGGAAACCTTGTCCCTGGCCTTGAGCCGGCGCTACCTGTTGGGTAGCGATGCGGTCTGGGTGGCGCCCCGTGACGCCGTCCTGATCGATCTCGGGCGCGGCGAGCTGGCCGAACTCGACCTGGGCGTGCGCGAGCCTGGCGGTTCGGTGGGGATCTGTCGTAACGCCGCCTTGGCGCAGAGCCTGCCGGCGCAGTGGGTATGCGAAGTGCTGCGGGAGGTCGCGGCGCAGTACAGGGACGGGCACTATCCCTGAACACGTCGCTGGCACCGCCGGATGAACAAGCCTTCATCCGCTGAACTTCTCGCCCGCAGGCCGTTCCTATGCCGGTAGCCATTGGTCGTGGCAGCCTGATAAGCTCGCGGCTTTACCCTGATTGCCCTCATGGCGCATGAACAAGGAAATAGCATGAAACAGCATCGTTTGGCGGCTGCGGTTGCCTTGGTTGGCCTGGTCCTGGCGGGCTGCGACGCACAGACCAGCAGCGTCGAGCTGAAGACTCCGGCACAGAAAGCCTCCTACGGTATCGGCCTGAACATGGGCAAGAGCCTGGCTCAGGAAGGCATGGAAGACCTTGATTCGAAAGCGGTGGCCCTCGGCATCGAGGACGCGGTCGGCAAGAAGGAGCAGCGCATCAAGGACGAAGAGCTGGTCGAAGCCTTCACCGCCCTGCAGAAGCGCGCCGAGGAGCGCCTGGCCAAGGCCAGCGAGGAAGCCGCTGCCGCTGGCAAGAAGTTCCTCGAGGAAAACGGCAAGAAGCCAGGCGTGGTCACCACCGCCTCGGGCCTGCAGTACGAAGTGGTGAAGAAGGCCGACGGCCCGCAGCCCAAGCCTACCGACGTGGTCACCGTCCACTACGAAGGCAAGCTGATCGACGGCAAGGTGTTCGACAGCTCCGTCGAGCGTGGCAGCCCGATCGACCTGCCGGTCAGTGGCGTCATCCCGGGTTGGGTCGAAGGCCTGCAACTGATGCACGTCGGCGAGAAGTACAAGCTGTACATCCCGGCCGACCTGGCCTACGGCGCGCAGAGCCCGAGCCCGTTGATCCCGGCCAACTCGGTGCTGGTGTTCGACCTGGAGTTGCTTGGCATCAAGGATCCGAGCAATCCGGAAGGCGAGGCACCGCAGGCCGAAGAACCGGCCAACTGAGCCTGGCTCCAGCCACGACGCCCCGTTTTGACGGGGCGTCGTCGTTTCTGCGCCCGACTCGCCCGCGAACCTCACGGGGCCTGTACTGTCCGAACAACAGCGTAGACTTTTCACGCGAGTGCTTCGGACGTTTCTGACGCAAATCGTTTGCGGATCTGAAACGACTGTGTAAAAAACGGCCGATCTGAGCGAGGCCCTTGCCCGATGGGCACCTCGCGGCGGAAACTGCACCCTGTTCACAAGGTTATCCACAATAAATGTGGATAACCTTCCTGCCGATCTGGAGGCCCCATGAGCGCACCCTGGAATTTCGCCCGCTTCCTGCCCCTGGCCGAGCGCCTGCTCAGCCGTGGCCGGCTGCCAGCCTTGCTGTTCGCCGTGGCGCGCAAGGGCCCGCGGCTTGGCCAGTTACGCGAGGATGTGCGCCTGTTGCAGGCGTTGTGCCTGGCCTGGTGGCGCGGCGAGTACCGTGCCATCAGCCCCAAGGCCCTGTTGACCGTGGTGGCGGGGCTGCTGTATTTCGTCAGCCCCCTCGATGCCATTCCCGACTGGCTGCTGGGCGTCGGCCTGCTCGACGACATCGCCGTGCTGGGCTGGGTACTGAAGACCGTGGCCGACGAGCTGGCGCGCTTCAAGGCCTGGCGCGACAGCCAGGCGCCCGACCGGCTGCGGGTGGTCGAGCGCCTGCCGGATACCCCCGAAGCCCTGCGTCTGGAGCGGCGTGCGCCCTGAAATTGGCTTGAACTGCACAGACTCCCGAGCTTGGTAATATAATTGGCATAAGGATTATGCCTACGGATTACATGCTGTAATCCTACGTAAGGGGGTGGTAATGGGTATTCAGGTCATCAGCCGGGACGGTCAGCCCGAGTACGCCGTCGTTCCCTGGGAGCAGTACCAGGCACTGCTCAAGGCCGCAGGACAGGCGCCTGCCGATGCTGGGGAGAGCGAGGCGGCAGCGGCGGTCGACGGCAGCAGCCAAGGCACCAGCAGGCCCTCCCTGGCCGAGCTGGCGCACTTGCGTCAGGCCAAGGGGCTGGCGCCGGAACAACTGGCGCGCAATGTCGGTATCAGCCCAGCCTACCTGGCCATGATCGAGGCCGGCGAGCGCCAGCCAGATGCCGCGATCCTGCGCAGCCTGGCGTGGCACCTGGGCGTTGCCGGCTGGAGCGAGCCGTCATGAGCCAGGTCAGGATCAGCCGCCAGCATTGGGAGAGCCTGCTGAGCGAGCTTGATCTGGCCCGCCGTCAACGCCACCTGCTCACCTACCGCGCGCTGCTAGAGCGCCTGCAGTTGCCCAGCCCGGCCATGCAGACCCTGACCGCTGCCCTGGAGTACCTGGCGGTGCTCGACGCCCGGGCCGACCAGCCGCTGCGCAGTTCGCTGGTGATCAGCCAGGGCGCCAGCCGGTTGCCGCGTACGGGGTTCTTCGAATGCGTCGAGCGTCTGGGGCGCTTCTCCGGACCGGTCGACGGCATGGAGGCGGCCTCCTGGCACGCCTCGGAAGTGGTTCGGGTATTCGAGTACAGCTATCCCGAAGAGGCGTGATGCGGGCACCCAGAAAAAGGGCCGGACGTTCGCACGTCCGGCCCTTCTTGTTTGCCGATACCGCGAGGCCGGATCATTCCGCCCTCGCGCTGTCGACCCGCATTCAGTGCTTGGCCACCTGGGCGTTCAGGCTCAGGTAGTCGAGCAGGATGCGGCCCGTCTCGGACAGGTAGGCGTCGTCCTCCGGCTTGGTGTTTTCCTCCTCGGCCAGCAGGGCATCCTCGTCTTCCTTCTTCAGCTCCTTGAGCGGCTCCTCGCCCTTGGCCTTGCGCCGGGTGTTCTCCAGCGCCAGCTGCTTGGCTTCGATCGCATCGTGGCGGGCGCGGCGCTCCTGTTCGTTGAGGCTGACGGTCTTCTCGTTCATCAGCTTCTGGGTCAGGGCCAGGCGGTCGCGGATGTAGGCGAACTCCGGATCCTTGGCGCTGCGCGCATCATGCCGTGCCTTGAGCTCGGCCAGGAACGGCTTGAACGGGTCCACCGCCGGGCGTACCACCGGGCGGATGGTGTCCCACGGCATGGCCTCGGGCAGGGCGCTCTCGCCGATTTCCTTGGTGTCGATGATCGACGGGTAGTCGATGTCCGGCAGCACGCCCTGGTGCTGGGTGCTCTGCCCGGAGACACGGTAGAACTTGGCCAGGGTCAGCTTGAGTTCGCCATGGTTGAGCGGCTGGATGGTCTGCACGGTGCCCTTGCCGAAGGTCTGGCCACCGATGATCAGGGCGCGGTGGTAGTCCTGCATGGCGCCGGCGAAGATCTCCGAGGCCGAGGCCGAGAGGCGGTTGACCAGCAGCGCCAGCGGGCCTTTGTAGAAGGCGCCGGTGTTCTCGTCCTCGAGCACGTCGACGCGGCCATCGCTGTTGCGCACCAGCACGGTGGGGCCCTTGTCGATGAACAGGCTGGTCAGCTCGGTGGCCTCCTGCAGGGAGCCGCCGCCGTTGTTGCGCAGGTCGATGACCACGCCGTCGACCTTTTCCTTGTTCAGCTCGGTGAGCAGCTTCTTCACGTCGCGGGTGGTGCTCTTGTACTCTGGATCACCGGCACGGTAGGCCTTGAAGTCCAGGTAGAAGGCCGGGATCTCGATGATCCCCAGCTTGTAGTCACGACCGTCCTGCTTGAGCTTGAGCACCGACTTCTTCGCCGCCTGCTCCTCGAGCTTGACCGCCTCGCGGGTGATCGACACCACCTTGGTGGTCTGGTCGTTGGGCGCATTGCTGGCCGGGATGATCTCCAGGCGCACCACCGAGCCTTTCGGGCCACGGATCAGCTTGACCACTTCGTCCAGGCGCCAGCCGACCACATCGACCATCTCCTTGTCGCCCTGGGCCACGCCGATGATCTTGTCGGCCGGGGCCACCTGCTTGGTCTTGGCCGCGGGGCCGGCCGGCACCAGGCGAACGATCTTGACCTGGTCGTTGTCGCTTTGCAGCACCGCACCGATGCCTTCGAGCGACAGGCTCATGTTGATGTCGAAGTTCTCGGCGTTGTCTGGCGACAGGTAGTTGGTGTGCGGGTCGTAGGACTGGGCGAAAGTATTGATGTAGGCCTGGAAGATGTCCTCGGCGCGGGTCTGGTCCAGGCGCGACAGCTGGTTCTTGTAGCGCTTGGTCAGGGTTTCCTGGATCTGCTTGGGTTCCTTGCCGGCCAGCTTCTGGCGCAGCACCTCGTCCTTCACGCGCTTGCGCCACAGGTCGTCGAGCTCGGCCTCGTTCTTCATCCAGGGGGCGTCCTTGCGGTCGACCAGCAAGGTTTCACGGACGCTGAAGTCCATCTTGTCGACGCCCTTGCCCAGTTCGGCCAGGGCGAACTCCAGGCGCGACTTCACCCGGTCCAGGTAGCGTTTGTAGATGGTGAAGCCGGGGTCGAGGTTGCCACTTTTGAGGAAGTCGTCGAACTGGGTCTTCCATTTGTCGAACTGGGCGATGTCGGCTGCGGTGAAATAACTGCGCGACGGGTCGAGCAGCTTGATGTAGCTGTCGTAGATGATGATCGAACGGGCGTCGTCCAGGGGGGGCTTGCTGTAGTGGTGGCGCTTGAGCAGTTCGACCACGTTGAGGCTGGCGACGATCTCGTCACGGTCGGGCTGCAGGCTGTCCCATTTGTTGGCGGCCGCCGCATTGCCGCCGAGCGTCAGGCTGCCGAGGCCGATCATGAGGGCCAGGGCCGTGCTGGGCAGGAAATGCTTCATGCTGATTCGACGTAAAGGCAATTGATCACGCATAGTAGGCCGTCTTTTCCGTTCGCCGGTTCCACAGGAGCCGGACGCATACTGCAAAAAGCCTGGGACATGGCGATCCCAGGCTCAGTCATGACTCAACTATGGAGGCACTGTGAAGGCATTGCAAGGCGTTGACGGACATGTGGTGTGGGGCGAGGTCGAGCGCCCGATCTGTGATGCGGGCCAGGTACGCATTCGGGTGGCGGCCGCGGGACTCAACCGCGCCGACCTGCTCCAGCGCGCGGGCCTGTACCCGCCGCCGCCGGGTGCCAGCCCTTACCTGGGCCTGGAGTGTGCCGGGGTGATCGAAGAGGTCGGCGCCGGTGCCGACTGGCGTGTGGGCGATCGGGTCTGTGCGCTGCTGGCCGGGGGTGGCATGGCCGAGGAAGTGGTGGTGGATGCCCGCCATGTGTTGCCAGTGCCCGAAGGCCTGAGCCTGCACGAGGCGGCGGGGATTCCCGAGGTCTATGCCACGGCCTGGCTGAATATCTTCCAGCTCGGCGGGCTGAAGGCCGGCGAGAAGGTGCTGGTGCATGCCGGAGCCAGCGGCGTTGGCTCGGCGGCGATCCAGCTGTGCAAGGCGTTCGGCAATCCGGTGTGGGTCAGCGTCGGCTCCCGGGACCGCCTGGCCTACTGCCAGGGCCTGGGGGCGAGCGGTGGCGTGGTGCGCAACGAGAACCTCGACGACCTGGAGGGCCTTGCCCCGTTCGACGTGATCCTCGACCCGGTGGGCGCCAGCTACGGGCCGCTCAACCTCAAGCTGCTGGCGCGTGACGGGCGTTGGGTGATCATTGGCCTGATGGGCGGGCGCAAGGTCGAGCTGGACCTGGCGCTGGTGCTGGGCAAGCGCTTGCAGGTGACCGGTTCGACCCTGCGTAACCGCGACGATGCGTTCAAGGCGGAGTTGCTGCGCGACCTCGGCCAGCAGGTGTGGCCGCTGTTCGCCGAAGGGCGGCTCAAGCCGCAGTTGGTGGACAGCTACCCGGCGGCCCTCGCCGAGGCGGCATTTGCCGAACTGGCCAGCAACCAGGTATCGGGCAAGCTGGTGCTGGTGATCGACGAGACCCTCGTCTAGCCAGCGCCGTTCCATTCGCGGCGGTCCAGCGCTCCGGCCCGCCGCGAATGGAGCCTCAGCTCCAGCTCAGGATCGGCCAGCCATTGATCTGGGCATGCTCGCGCAGCACTGGGTCCGGGTTCACCACGTGGGGGTGGTCCACCCTCAGCAGCAACGGCAGGTCATTGCGCGAGTCGGAATAGAAACTCGCTCCTTCCAGGTTCTCCTGCTCCTGGTCCAGCCACTCCAGCAAGCGGGTGATCTTGCCCTCGCGGTAGGTCAGCACGCCGTGGGTCTTGCCGGTGTATACGCCATTGACCGCTTCCAGCTCGATGGCCAGGTACTCCTCGACCCCGAGCCGCGCGGCGATAGGGCCGACCAGGTGGGTGCCGGAGGCGGAGATGATCAGGATGCGGTCACCCAAGCGGCGGTGCTCGGCGATGCAGCGGCAGGCATCGCCATAGATGATCGGCTCGATCACGTCCTCGACCCAGGGCTCGACCAGGTGCTCCACCTCTTCCAGGGTGCGCCCGGCGATCGGCTCCAGGCTGAACGCCATGTAGTCCTCCATCTGCAGGTGGCCCTTGCCGTAGGCCTCCATCAGCTCATGGTCGCGGCGCAGGAATTCCTTGCCATCGACCCAGCCCAGGCGGGCCATCTGCTCGCTCCACAGCGATGCACAGTCGCCGTGGATGAGAGTTTCGTCCAGATCGAAAATTGCCAATGCCATTGCGTTAGTCTCCTAGGCCACTTCTCGTAGCGCCGTGGGGTCGATCGACAAGCCTACCTGCTGCCCGTCGGCATGCAGGTCGGCGGACGAGCGATTGAGCACGTCCACCACCAGTTCCACGCCACGAACCTCGACCCGGTAGCGGATCACGTTGCCCAGCAGGCTGTGGCTGCGTACGTAGCCTTGCAGCTCGCCGCCCGCACCCAGGCTGATGGCCTCCGGGCGGATCGCCAGGCGGCTGGCCACCGGGCGTTGCAGCAGGCGGCTGGCACTGTCGGGGTCGAGCAGGTTGTAGTTGCCGATGAAGCCTGCGGCGAACAGGTCCACAGGTGCGGTGTAGAGCGTCTCGGCATCGCCGCTCTGGACGATGCGCCCTTGGTTCATCAGGAAGATGCGGTCGGACATCGTCAGCGCTTCTTCCTGGTCGTGGGTAACGAAGATGGTGGTCAACCCCAGCTCGCGCTGGATGGCGCGGATCTGTTCGCGCAGGTGCTTGCGGATGCGCGCATCCAGGGCCGACAACGGCTCGTCGAGCAGCAGCAGGCGCGGCCGGGTCACCAGCGAACGGGCCAGGGCCACGCGCTGGCACTGGCCGCCCGACAACTGATGCGGGTAGCGTTCGGCGAAACTGCCCAGCTCCACCAGCTCCAGGGCCTCGCGTACCCGCGCCTGGCTTTCGCCGGCCTTGATCTTCTGCATGCGCAGGCCGAAGGCGACGTTCTGTTCCACGGTCATGTTGGGGAACAGCGCATAGCTCTGGAACACCATGCCGACTCCACGCTTCTGCGGGCTGAGTGGCACCAGGTCGTGGCCATCGAGGAGGATCTGGCCGCTGTCCACCGGGGTGAGCCCGGCAATGCAGCGCAGCAGGGTGGACTTGCCGCAGCCGGAGGGGCCGAGCAGGGTGACGAATTCGCCGCGCTCGATCTGGCAGTCGATGTCGTGGAACACCGGGTTGCCGGCATAGCGCTTGTGCAGTTTGCGGATGCTGACGAAGCTCATCGTTGCGATTTGTCCTTGTTCAGGCGGTTGGCGACCCAGGTCAGCGCCAGCACGAAGGCGAAGTAGGATATTACCAGCGCGCTGTTGAAGTGGCCGCTGCTGTTGCGCATGTTGTTCAGGTACACCTGCAAGGTCTCGTAGCGGGTACCCACCAGCAGGTTGGCGAAGACGAATTCGCCGAACAGGAACGAGAACGACAGCAGCAGCGCCACCATCAGGCCCTTGCGCAGATTCGGCAGCACCACCAGCAATGCCGCCTGCCAGGTGCTGGCGCCGAGCAACTGGGCGGCGTCCATCAGGTCGCGCAGGTTGATCGCCTGGAGGTTGTTGGTGATGGCCCGGTACATGAACGGCAGGGCGATGGTGAAGTAGCAGCCGATGAGGATCCACGGCGTGCCGACCATGGCCATCGGGCCGCTGCCATACAACTGCAGCAGGCCCACCGAGGACACCACCGGCGGTACCGCGAAGGGCAGCAGGATGAGGATGTTCATCAGTGCATCCAGGCGCGGGAAGTGGTAGTGCACCACGAACAGCAGCGGCAGGATCAACAGCACCGACAGCACCAGGGCCGCGACGCACACCAGCAGTGACTGGCCGAAGGCGGCGAGGAAGCGCGGTTCGCTCCACAGCGCCAGGTACCACTTGAAGGTCAGGCCGCTGGGCAGCAGGCTCGCCGACCAACTGGTGGCCAGGGAGTAGAGCAGGGTGCCGGCCAGCGGCAGCAGCAGGATGAGAAACAGCAGGTACACCACCATCCGGTGGTAGAGGCTGCCGCGGGGTTCAGCGCGCATGGTAGCTCCTTCTCAGCAGCCATTGGTGGACCACCGTGACCAGGGTCATCAGCCCCACCAGCACCATGGCCAGGGCGCTGGCCAGGTTCGGGTCGAGGGTGATGTCGCCGGCCACCAGGGCGGCGATGCGGATCGGCAGCACGTTGAAATTGCCGGTGGTCAGGGCGTAGACCGTGGCGTAGGCGCCCAGGGCATTGGCCAGGAGGATGACGAAGGTGCCCAGCAGCGCCGGGGTCAGCACCGGCAGGCCGATGTGTCGCCAGTACTGCCAGTGGCTGGCACCGAGCAGCGCGGCGGATTCGCGCCAGTCTTCGCGCAGGGCGTCGAAGGCCGGGTAGAGCAGCAGCACGCCCAGCGGGATCTGGAAGTAGGTGTAGACCAGGATCAGCCCGCTCTTGGAGTAGATGCTGAAGTCCTCCAGCAGGCCGACCTGCTTGAGCAGCAGGGTCAGGGCACCGTTGAAGCCCAGCAGGATGATGAAGGCGAAGGCCAGCGGCACCCCGGAGAAGTTGCTGGTCATGTTGGCGAAGGCGCTGACGAAGTCGCGCAGCTTCGAGTCGACCTGGCGCAGGGAGTAGGCGCCCAGGGTGGCGATCACGATGCCGAACAGGCTCGACCAGAAGCTGATTTCCAGGCTGCGTTGCAGCGCCTGCAGGTAGAACTTCGAGGCGAAGATCCGGCTGAAGTTGTCCAACCCCCAGCCGCTTTCGCCTTGCAGGCTATGGAGGGCGACCCAGCCCAGCGGGGCGATCTGGAAGATCACGAAGAACACGGCGAACGGCAACAGGCAGAGCAGGGCGAGGTAGCGGCCTCGAGGGCGGGCATTCACTTGAGCAGCTCCCGGCACAGCGATTTGTCGTGGGGGGCTCCGAGCAGTTCGCAGAGGGTGCCGCACAGCTCGGTCTGCAGGGGCTTGGCAGCCGGGTCAAGGCTGAATGCGTCGCCGAAGACGAACAGCGGCACCTCCCGTTCCTCGGCCAGCAGGCCGTTGTGCGAGCGATCGTTGTTCATGCCGTGGTCGGCGGTGACCAGCACCTGGTAGCCCTCTTCCAGCCAGCGTGGCAGGTAGTCGGCCAGGAGGATGTCGGCCGTGCGCGCGGCATTGCGGTACTGGGCGCTGTCCAACCCATGGCGATGGCCGGCGTCGTCGATGTTCATCGGGTGCACCAGCAGGAAGTTCGGGGCATGGCGGCGGCGCAGGTACTCGGCGTCGGCCAGCAGGTGCGAGTCGGGGTAGTGGTCGGCGTAGTAGAACAGGCCGTGCTGGATCGGCAGCTTCGGCGCGTGGGTGTGGCGGTCGCGCAGCGGGTCGAACGGCGAGCGGTTGTACAGCTCGCTGATCCAGTGGTAAGCCGCCGCCGCGGTACCCAGCCCGGCTTCGCGGGCATAGTGGAACACGCTGCGTTGGGTGGACAGGCGGTTGATGTTGTTGTGCACGATGCCGCTGTCGATCGGTGCGACACCGGTGAGGATGCATTCGTACAACGGCCGGGACAGTGCCGGCAGTTCGCACTCCAGGCGGTACAGGGCGGCGCGGTCGGCCTCGACGTAGGCATGCAGGTGGCCCATGGCATGGTGGGCCACCTGGTGGTTGAGGCCGTCGAGCAGGACCAGGATGACGTTGTGTTGCATGGGGGGCTCCGTTCAGCGGCAAGCTACAAGCGGCAAGTAAAAGCAGGGCGTGCGATGGGCCGCTTTTTTCGCACGGCTTGAAGCTGCGGTCTTCAAGCGGCAGGAAGAAGCGGGTCTATGCACGGCCCGCTTTTACTTGCCGCTTGCAGCTTGCAGCCGCCTCATTCCATCTCGATGATCACTTGCTCCTGCCACATCTGCGGCAGTTTCTTCGAGGTCGCTTCCCAGGCCTCGGCGTTCTTGATCGGCTGGGCGGCGGCGTACTGGTCGTTGGGCAGCAGCTTGGCCTGTACCTCGGCCGGCAGCTTCAGGTGCTCGGCGCGGATCGGGCGGGCGTGGCCGATGGCCAGGTTGGTCTGCCCGGCATCGCTGAAGATGTACTCGCGCGCCAGCTTGGCGGCGTTGGGGTGCTTGGCGTACTTGTTGATGAGCGTGGTGTAGCCGGAAATCACCGAGCCGTCGGACGGGATCAGCACCTCGAAGCGCTTGGGATCTATCTGTTCACGATAGCTCAGGCCGTTGAAGTCCCACACCACGCCAACCTCCACCTCGCCCTTCTCCAGGGTCTGGATGGTCGGGTTGGCCAGCGACAGGCGCTTCTGCTGGGCCAGCTTGGTGAACAGCTGCAGGCCAGGGGCGATGTTGCTTTCGTCGCCCTTGTAGGCGATGGCGGCGGCCAGCACGCCATTGGCGGCCTGGGCGGCGGTGCCGACGTCACCGATGGCGACCTTGTACTTGCCTTTTTCCAGGTCGTGCCAGGTTTTCGGGCGTTCGTCTTCCTTGACCAGGTCTTTGTTGATGATGAAGGCGATGGTGCCGGTATAGGCCAGGGCCCAATGGCCATCCTTGTCCTTGGCCCAGGCTGGGACCTGGTCCCAGGTGCTCGGCTTGTACGGCTGGGTCACGCCCTTGGCGACGGCGATCGGGCCGAAGGCGGCGCCGACGTCACCGATGTCGGCGCTGGCGTTGTCCTTCTCGGCCTCGAACTTGGCGATTTCCTGGGCCGAACTCATGTCGGTGTCGCTGTGCTTGAGGCCGTACTTGCTGGCCAGGTCTGCCCAGGTGTCTTTCCAGTTGGCCCAGGCATCCGGCATGCCCACGCTGTTGACCGCGCCTTCCTTGCGGGCGGCCTCTTCCAGGGCCTTGAGGTCGGTATCGGCGGCCATGGCCGAGGTGCACAGGGCGATGGCCGAGCCGAGCAGTGACGCCATGAAGAACTTTTTCATCCGAAGCTCCTTTGGTGGGGGCCTTGCAGTCGTCAGGGAGAAAACCTTGCGTGCGAACCTTTGGTCTAGGTCAGCAAACCTTGAGCCAAGGTAGGCCCGTTGCGTGACAGTTTGATGTAAGCGCCTCGCTGGCCCGGTATGCCAGCGACCTTGGAACTACAGCGTAGACCAGATCGAAGGCCTTGATTCCCAAGGCCTGGTTCGGTTCTGGCAAGGGGCTTGGGGATGCCTTTGTCACAGGATGTTCATCGGCCGTGCCTAGGCTTGCACTATTCTCCAACTGCCCTGTTCTGGGGCTGGACTAGTCCAGATAGGTAACCATCGATGCAGTCGACGCCACCGCGCGCGGTAACAGCCATCTGCCATGCCTTGCAGGAGCAGATCGAACACGGCCTGCTGGCGCCAGGCGGCAAGCTGCCGGCCGAACGCAAGCTCAGCGAGGTGTTCGACACCACCCGCATCACCCTGCGTGAGGCGTTGGTGCAACTGGAGGCCCAGGGCCTGATCTATCGCGAGGAGCGGCGGGGCTGGTTCGTCGCCCCGCAGCGGCTGACCTACGACCTGATCGAACGCAGCCACTTCCACGCCATGGTCCGCGACCAGGGGCGGGTGCCGAGCACCGAGCTGTTGTCAGCGCGCCTGCAGCCGGCTTCGGCGGCCATCTGCGCGCGATTGCGCCTGCCAGCGTTGTCCAGCGTGGTGCGCATCTGCCGGCTGCGGCGCATCGATGGGCGGGCGGTGCTGTATGCCGAGCACTATCTCGACCCGCGCTACTTCCCCGGGATTCTTGAACAGGACCTGAGCCAGTCGCTGACCGAGATCTATGGCCGGGCGTACGGCATCGCCTATGGCCAGGTGTGCTTCGAGATCCTGCCGACGGCCCTGCCGGTGGCGGCGGCCAGTGCCTTGAAAGTGTCGGTCGGCAGCCCGGGGTTGCATATCACCCGGGTCAACAGTGACCAGCATGGGCACCTGATCGATTGCGACCTGGAGTATTGGCGACATGATGCGATCCGCATCCGGGCGCAGGCGGGGTAGGGAACTGCCTTGCCGGCGAGGGGGCGAAGCGGCCCTAGCTGCCAGCACCTGCGGCCTCGCTCATTGCGCCGCCGCCGGCCGTCACCACCTGCACCGACAAGCGCGGCGTCGCCAGGTCCAGCCCGGCCTCGTCCAACTGCCGCTTGAGCGCCAGGTTGAACGCCCGCGACACTTCCCACTGCTTGATCGGTGCGGTCTTGAACCGCGCCCGCAGGATCGCCGACCCTGACTCGAAGCTCTCCACCCCCTGCAGCTCCAGCGGCGACCAGATGTTGCGGCGCATCAGCGGGTCGTTGCGCAGTTTCTGCCCCACGTCGCGAATCAGCGTGATGGCCTGGTCGATGTTCATGCTGTGGGGGATGGCCACGCGGAAGATGGCGTAGCCGAACTCCCGCGAGTAGTTCTTGATGCTCTTGATCTCGCTGAACGGAATGGTGTGCACGATGCCGTCGATGTCTCGCAGGCGCACGGTGCGGATGGTCAGGCCTTCGACGGTACCCAGGTGGCCGCCGACGTCCACGTAGTCGTCGATGGCCAGGGAGTCTTCGATGATGATGAACAGGCCGGTGATCAGGTCGGCCACCAGCGACTGCGCACCGAAGCCGATGGCCAGGCCGATGACGCCGGCACCGGCGAGCAGGGGCGTGACGTTCATGCCCATGTTGGCCAGGGCGACGATCACCGCGATGATGAAAATGGCCACGAACATCACGTTGCGGATCAGCGGCATCATCGTTTGCGCCCGGGCATTGGCCATGCCCCGGCGCGACCGCACCAGGGCATGGTGCACGGCGGTGTCGGCGAGGATCCACACCAGCCAGGCGACGATCAGCGTACCGGCCAGGCCCAACAGGCGCAGGCTGACCTCATGCCCCTCGCCCTCGGCGAAGTCGATCATCGACAGGCCCCAGACCCGCAGGCCCAGCTCGATGAACACCAGCCAGATGAACAGGTGCACCAGGGCATAACCGAAGTTGCGCAGGCGCTCGGCATATACTGCCTGGCGCCGGCTGGCCCGCTTGGGATTGTTGGCCTGGCGGCGCACCAGGCCGTTGAGCACCATGCACACCACCACCAGCACCGTGCACATCAGCGACTGGCGCAGGGCCGTGCTGGTGTCGCCGGCGGAGACGAAGGTGGCGAACAGCGAGATGGCCACCAGGATCAGCGCCGGCACGAACCAGAAGCTGCCGAGGATCTCGATGGTATCGCTGAGGGTGCGACGGGTCAGGCGCCGGGACAGGGGCTGGTTGCGGATCAGGTGGGCGATCGGCCGGCGGAAGCGCAGGATGAACAGCCCGGTGCACAGCGCCGCCAGGACGTTGGCCAGGGTCGCCAGGGAATGTGCCAGGTGGCTGCCCAGCGCGGTAGTCATGCGCGGGTCGCTCATCGCCTCGCCGAAGGCGGCGAAGCTACCGATCAGCCACAAGGGGCGGAACGCCTGGCGGCGCAGGATGTACAAGGCACGGTGGCGGTGCGGGCCGTCCAGCAGGGAGAAGGCGATCACGCAGATCGCCGAGAAGCAGGTGCCGACCACCAGGGCATAGGCCAGGACCATGGCCAGCGACTTGCCGAGTGACGGCGGCAGGGCGAAGCTCAAGTACACGGTGAACACCAGGGCCACCAGCCATGGCCCGAGCTTGCGCAGGGCGAAGCGCACCAGGTCCCAGGTGCGCGGGTGTTGCGGCAGTTCCTCGGTCAGGCCGAAGCGCAGGCGCACCCGGTGGCCGATCCAGTTGAACAGGTAGGCCAGCAGGCTCCACACCGCGATGATCGCGGCGAAGCCGAACAGGATCGTCGGCCATTGGTGTACCGGCACCACCAGCGCGGTCAGTTCCGACTGGGCCTGGTCGATCTCCAGGGACCAGCGGCGGAATGGGCTGGCATCGCCGCTGAACTGTTTTTCCAGGTCATGCAGGGCGCCGCCGATCAACCCGAGCACGCCCTGTTCGGCGGGCGGTTGCGATTGCCGGGTGGCGTCGCGCAGCTTCTTCAGGTCGCTCAGCAGCTTGGTCCGCTGCTGGTCGTTCTCCAGGGTCTTGATCACCTCGTCCAGCGACTTGCCCAGCGGCTCGGTGGCTTCGGGCTGCGCTGGCGCGCTAGAGCCGAGCAGACCGGGCAGGCCAGCGGCCTGCACCGGGGCGATGAACAGGAACAGCAGCAGGGTCAGGCAACGCAGGAGGGCAGGCACCGGGAAATCTACCTCAGGTCAAACGATTGCCCGAGTGTAGAGGTTTCTCAGGCCAGTTTCTCGAGGATCTTCCAGCACATGATGCCGATCATGCCGAGGGTGCCGATCCACATCATCAGCACGCCGATGTTGCGCTCGCGCAGGCTGAAGCCGATGGTCAGCAGAAGCAGGCCAGCGAAGACCGGCAGGAACAGGGAAAGGAACGGCGACATGGACAGGGATCCTTCTGTATGGGGGGCCATGTCCTAAGCATAGCGGTTTGGCTTGCCGGGAGGATTGATCGAGGGCAGGTAGGAGGCTGCTGTGCGGCTTGGGCTGGCCTGTTTGCGGGCAGGCCAGCCCAGGCACCGTGATGCTTCAGGGCAACTCGCGGCTACGGTAGAACGCCGTCAGCACCTTCACCAGGTGCGCCAGGTCGTGACTGCCGCACAGCTCGCGGATCGAGTGCATGGCGAAGGTCGGCAGGCCGATGTCGACCGTGCGCACGCCCAGGTGGCTGGCGGTGATCGGGCCGATGGTCGAGCCGCAGCCCATGCCGCTGCGCACCACGAAGCTCTGCACCGGTACCTCTTCGGCCATGCACAGGTGGCGGAAGAAGCCCGCGGTCTCGCTGTTGGTGGCGTAGCGCTGGTTGGTGTTGACCTTGATCACCGGCCCGGCGTTGAGCTTGGGCCCATGGTTGCCGTCGTGCTTGTCGGCGTAGTTGGGGTGCACGCCATGGGCGTTGTCGGCCGAGACCAGCAGCGAGCGCTGGATGGTGCGTACGTAGTCGTCGCCGTCAGGCAGCAGGCGCTGCAGGGTCTGCTCGAGCATCGGGCCGTCGGCGCCGCAGGCCGAGCACGAGCCGACCTCCTCATGGTCGTTGCACACCAGCACGCAGGTCTCGTCGCTGTCGGCGGCCAGCAGCGCCTGCAGGCCGGCGTAGCACGACAGCAGGTTGTCCAGGCGGGCACCGGCGATGAAGTCGCCGTTCAGGCCGACCAGTGCGGCGTCCTGGGTGTCGTAGAAGCTCAGCTCGTAGTCCAGCACCACATCGGCGTTGAGCTGGTGTTCGCGGGCCAGTTGCTCGGTGAGCAGGGCGCGGAAATCGACCCGCTCGTCGCCGGCGACCTGGGCGAGGATCGGCGGCAGTTCGTGCTGCGGGTTGATCGCCCAGCCTTCGTTGGCGGTACGGTTGAGGTGGATGGCCAGGTTGGGAATGATCGCGATCGGCAGCTTGAAGTCCACCAACTGGCTCTCGACCTTGCCATCGCGGCGGAAGGTGACCCGCCCGGCCAGCGACAGGTCGCGGTCGAACCAAGGCGCCAGCAGCGCACCCCCATAGACTTCCACGCCCAGTTGCAGGAAACCCTGGCGCTGCAGCTCGGGTTGCGGCTTGACCCGCAGGCACGGGCTGTCGGTGTGGGCGCCGACCATGCGGATGCCACCCAGCAACGGTGAATGCTTGCCGAGCTTGATGGCGATGATCGAGGAGTCGTTGCGGGTCACGTAATAGCGCCCGCCGGGCACCGTGGCCCAGCTGTCACGCTCGTCCAGGCGCTGGTAACCAGCGGCCTCCAGGCGCAGGGCGAGGCTCGCGGTGGCATGGAAGGGCGTGGGGGAGGCCTTGAGGAAATCGATCAGGCCGGCATTCAGGGAATCGCGCATAACTCACTCCAACAAATCGAGCTGCAAGCCTCAAGCTTCAAGCAAGAGCGCCCACCGGAGCAAGCACCAACGCGATCCGCTCTGGCTTTTTCTTGCAGCTTAAAAAGGTGCCGGGCACTCGAATTTCAATCGTTCACCGGAAACCGGGTGGGTAAAGCCCAGCATGCTCGCATGCAGGCACAGCCGCTCATGAGCCGCCAAGGCCTCGGGGTTGGCATACAGACGGTCGCCCAGCAACGGGTGCCCGATCGACAGCATGTGCACGCGCAACTGGTGCGAGCGCCCGGTGATCGGGGTCAGCTCGACCCGGCAATGGTCGCCGCAGCGCTCGAGGATGCGCCAGAAGGTCAGGGCATGCTTGCCCTGCTCGTGATCCACCACATGGCGCGGCTTGGTCGGCGGGTCGTAGCGCAGGGGCAGGTCGATGCTGCCGCTGTCCAGCGCCGGCTGCCCCCAGCACAGGGCGGTGTAGGCTTTCTCGGTCTCGCGGTCGTGGAACTGGCGCGACAGCTCGCGATGGCTGTCGGCATCGCGGGCCAGCAGGATGATCCCGGAGGTCTCCCAGTCCAGGCGGTGGACGATCAGGGCGTCGGGGTAGCCGTTCTCCTGCAGGCGGGTGATCAGGCAGTCCTTGTTGTCCTCGGCACGGCCCGGCACCGACAGCAGCAGGGTCGGCTTGTTGACCACCAGGATGGCGGCGTCCTCGTGGAGGATCTGGATGTTCGACAGCGGCATTGTCGCAGGTTCTCTAAAGCACTGTGGGAGCGGGCTTGCCCACGAACGGGCCGGTAGGCGCCGTGGAGGATGGCGCCGGTACCGGCCCGTTCGCGGCACAAGGCCGCTCCCACAGGGATCGCGGTGTGCCCGGAAGCGCTGGATCAGCGGTCGGGCAGGGTGATGTTCAGCTCGAGGATCGAGCAACTGCCCTGGTTCTCCAGCTCGATGTGCACGTCGTCGTTGCCGATGTTCACATACTTGCGGATCACTTCGAGCAGTTCTTTTTGCAGGGCTGGCAGGTAGTCCGGCTCGCTGCGCTGGCCTCGCTCGTGCGCCACGATGATCTGTAGACGCTCTTTCGCTACCGACGCGCTGCTCTGTTTCTGTCTGCCACGAAAGAAGTCAAAAAGGTTCATGGTTTATTTGCCTCCAAACAGGCGCGCGAAGAATCCTTGCTTCTGCACATCGATGAACCGCAGTGGCTTCTCTTTACCCAGCAGACGGTCGACCGTGTCGCTATACGCCTGGCCGGCATCGCTCTGGTCATCCAGGATGACCGGGATGCCCTGGTTGGAGGCCTTGAGTACGGCCTGGGATTCGGGGATCACGCCCTTGAGCTTGATGGCCAGGATCTCCTCGACATCGGCGATGCTGAGCATCTCGCCCTTGCTGACGCGCTCGGGGTGGTAACGGGTGATCAACAGGTGTTCCTTGATCGGCTCCTCGCCGTTCTCGGAGCGGCGCGACTTGCTCGAGAGGATGCCCAGCATGCGGTCGGAGTCGCGTACCGAGGAAACTTCCGGGTTGGTCACGACGATCGCTTCGTCGGCGAAGTACATGGCCAGGTGGGCGCCTTTCTCGATACCTGCCGGGGAGTCGCAAATCACGTAGTCGAAGGTTTCCTTCAGTTCCATCAGGACCTTCTCGACGCCTTCCTGGGTCAGCGCGTCCTTGTCGCGGGTCTGGCTGGCGGCCAGGACGTAGAGGTTCTCCAGGCGCTTGTCCTTGATCAGGGCTTGCTGCAGGTTGGCCTCGCCGTTGACGACGTTGACGAAGTCGTACACCACGCGGCGCTCGCAGCCCATGATCAGGTCGAGGTTACGCAGGCCGACGTCGAAGTCGACGATGACTGTCTTGTAGCCACGCAGTGCGAGGCCGGTACCGATAGCGGCGCTGGTGGTGGTCTTGCCCACGCCCCCCTTGCCGGAAGTAACCACGAGAATCTTGGCCAAGGTGTTTCACCCCTAAATAAACGGGACGCGAGTCCCTGCAAATACGAAAAACGGCAACAGCAAAAAAGTTGCGCTAAAAATGGCGGCAGTATCCGTTAAAGACGGGTGATGTTCAACACATCGCCAGACAGGCTGACCTGCACGCCGGCCCCCCACAACGGGTCGCGGCGCAGGTCTTCGCAGACCTTGTACTGGCCGGCGATGGACACCAGTTCCGCAGTCATCTGCTGGCAGAAGATACGCGCCCGGGTATTGCCCTTGATGCCGGCCAGGGCGCGGCCACGCATGGCGCCGTACACATGGATGTTGCCATCGGCGAGAAGTTCCGCACCCGGGCTGACCGAAGCGGTCACCACCAGGTCGCCGCCCTGGGCGTAGATCTGCTGGCCGCCGCGCACTGGCGAGGTGATGATGCGCGTGGGGCGCACCTCGGGTTCCGGCGCTGCCGGGGGGGCTGGCGCGGGCTCGGGCTTCTTCACCTCGGGTTCGGGCTCCAGCGGCCGCTCGCGGGCACCGGAAGGCGGCAGCACCGGCAGGTCGATGGCGATCGCCGCGGCGATGTCCTCGATGCGGTTGGCGCGGATCGCCAGGGTGCGCAGGCCGTGATGGCGACAGATGCGCATCAGCCCGGGCAGGTCGATCGCCCCTTCGCCGGCCGGCAGCTTGTCCAGGGCCAGCACCAGCGGCGTGTTGCTGAAGAAATTGGGGGCCTGGGCCACTTTCGCCGCCAGTTGCAGGTCGAGGGCTTCGAGGTCGTTGCGCGCGAGTTCCAGCACGGTGATGGCAAGCATGCTGCCCTTGAGCTGGAACACGGAGGCGATATCGGGTGTCTGGTTGAGGCTCATGGTCTGCATAGACGGCTTGTTGCGGAAAAAGTGCCCTGACTTATAGCGATAAGACCCGTTGGCCGCAACCGATGTAGAATGCCCACCTTTGTCTTTCCGGAAGCTTCAATGGAACGCCCGCGTTTTCGTCCCTCTTTCCTTCACCCGCGATTCTGGGGCCTGTGGCTGGGGCTCGGCCTGCTGTGGCTGGTGGCCCAGTTGCCGTACCGCGCCCTGCTGTGGCTCGGCCGTGCCCTGGGCGCGCTGATGTACCGGGTGGCCGGCGAGCGTCGGCGTATCGCCGCCCGCAACCTGGAGCTGTGTTTTCCTGAACTGTCCGGCGACGAACGGCAGCGTTTGCTGAAGGAAAACTTCGCCTCCACCGGCATCGCCTTCTTCGAGATGGCCATGAGCTGGTGGTGGCCCAAGGCCAGGCTGGCACGCCTGGCCCACATCGAAGGGCTGGAGCACCTGCAGGATGCCCAGCGCGAAGGGCAGGGCGCGATCCTCATGGCCGTGCACTTCACCACCCTGGAGATCGGCGCCGCGCTCCTGGGTCAGGCCCATACCATCGACGGCATGTACCGCGAGCATGGCAACCCGGTGTTCGACTACATCCAGCGCAGCGGCCGCGAGCGCCATAACCTCGACTCCCTGGCGGTGGAGCGCGAGGACGTACGCGGCATGCTCAAGCTGCTGCGCGCCGGCCGGGCGATCTGGTACGCCCCGGACCAGGACTACGGCGCCAAGCAGAGCCTGTTCGTGCCGTTGTTCGGCATTCCGGCAGCGACGGTCACCGCCACCACCAAGTTCGCCCGCCTGGGCAAGGCTCGGGTGATTCCCTTCACCCAGAAGCGCCTGGAAGACGGCAGCGGCTACCGCCTGGTGATCCACCCGCCGCTGGCGGACTTCCCCGGCGAGAGCGAAGAGGCCGATTGCCTGCGGATCAACCAATGGGTCGAAAGCGTGCTGCGCGAGTGCCCCGAGCAGTACCTGTGGGCGCACCGGCGCTTCAAGTCGCGACCGCCAGGGGAGGCGCGGCTGTATGACAAGAAGAAGCGTTGAGATGCGTGGCCTGCGCCGGCGATGGGGCGCGAAGCGGCCCTAAATGGCAGTTGAGCGTCATGGCTGACTGGCTTCGGTACTGACACCCCACCAGGGAGGCATTCGATGGCTTCACCCCCCACCACCGGCCTGATTCTCTCCGGCGGCGGTGCCCGCGCCGCCTACCAGGTCGGTGTGCTGGCCGGCATCGCCGAGCTGCTGCCAGCCGGTGCGGCCAACCCCTTCCCGGTGATCGTCGGCACCTCGGCAGGTGCCATCAATGCCGTGACCCTGGCCAGTGGCGCCACCCGTTTCACTGAGGCGGTTCAGCGGCTCACCGCCTTCTGGCAGCACTTTCGCAGCCACCTGGTGCTGCGCAGCGACTGGCCCGGGGTGATCCGCCAGGCCAGCCGCTTCGTCAGCCACAACCTGCTGGGCCTGGGGGGCCAGGTGCCGGTGGCCCTGCTCGACAGCAGCCCGCTGCGCTCGCTGCTGCAGTCGCACCTGGACCTGGACGGCATCACCCATGCCCTGGCCGCCGGGCAACTGCGGGCTGTCGCCATCACCGCGTTTGGCTACGAGTCCGGCCAGGCGGTGACGTTCTACCAGGGCCGTGGCGCCATCGAGCCCTGGCTGCGCCACCGGCGTATCGGCCTGCCGACGGCCCTGACCATCGAGCACCTGCTGGCCAGCGCGGCGATCCCGCTGCTGTTCGCTCCGGTCAAGCTCGGCGAGGAGTACTTCGGCGACGGTGCGGTGCGCCAGTCGGCACCGATCAGCCCGGCGCTGCACCTGGGCGCCAGCCGCGTGCTGGTGGTCGGGGTCAGCGGCAACCCACAGCGGCCCGCGCCTCCCTTGCCGACCCAGCGGGTCTTCAGCGGCCAGCAACCGAGCCTGGCGCAGATCGGTGGGCACATGCTCAACAGCACCTTCATCGACAGCCTGGAGGACGATATCGAGCTGCTCCAGCGCCTGAACCACCTGAGCCACCTGTTGCCGGCCCACCTCGACGCCCGACGCCTGGGGCTGGCGCCGATCGAGGTGCTGGTGGTGGCGCCCAGCCAGCCGCTGGACGAGATCGCCGCGCGGCATCGGCGCGAGCTGCCGGCGGCGTTGCGCCTGTTCCTGCGTGGGCCGGGCGCGACCCGTACCAGCGGGGCAGGGGTACTCAGCTACCTGCTGTTCGAGGCCAGCTATTGCAGCGAATTGATCGAACTGGGGCGCAAGGATGCCCTGGCCAAGCGACGGGAGCTGTGCCAGTTCCTGGGGCTGGCGGGGTAGCTGCCGAGCCAGCGGCCTTGGGGCCGCTTCACGCCCCAGGCGAACAGGGCGGCACCTTACTCGGCGATCTGCAGCTTCCTCGCCTGGGTATACACGTACCGCACCTTCTCGTACTCGAACGGCGAGTTGAGCTGCCCATAGCGGAAGTTGGTCGTGTAGCGCTTGTCCACCGCGCGCAACACGGTGATCTCCGGGTGGTCGCTGCTGGCCTCGGCCACATTGAGGAAGTTGGCCTCCTGCTCGCCCACGTAGTCCACCACCAGCCCGGCGGTATCGCGCAGGTTCGACGGCCCGAGGATCGGCAGCATGATGTACGGCCCGTTGGGGACGCCATAGAAGCCCAGGGTCTGGCCGAAGTCCTCGCTCTGCCGTGGCAGGCCCATCTTCGTGGCCGGGTCCCATAGCCCGCCGACGCCGATGATGGTGTTGAACATCAGCCGTGCGGTGATTTCCGCCGAGCGCTTGCCCTTGAGCTGCAGCAGGCTGTTGAACAGGTTGGGCACGTCGCCCAGGTTGTTGAAGAAGTTGCTCACCCCCGTGCGCACGAAGCGCGGGGTGACATAGCGGTAGCCGTCCACCACCGGCAGCATCACCCACTGGTCGAAGCGGTAGTTGAAGTGGTAGATGCGCCGGTTCATCGACTCCAGCGGGTCATAGACGTTCAGTGCGGTCAGGGTCGAGCGCTCGAACTCGCGCTGGTCGAGCCCGGGGTTGAACTTCAGCTCGCGCAGTGGATCGAGGAAGCCGTCGGTTTCCACGGCCGGTGTGTCGATCGGGTCGGCCTCGACCACGCTGGTCCGTGGCGCGGTCTCCGCCGCCAGGGCATTGCCGGCGGCGAACAGGGCGGTGACGAGCAGCAGTTTGTTAACCACGGAAGAACTCCAGCATGGCGTCGCTGTTGACGCGGTAGTTGAGGTTGCCGCAATGGCCGCCATGGGGGTACAGGGTCAGGCGATCGCCGAACACCCTGCGCAGAAAGCCGATGTCGCCGGGGCCGAGGATGACATCGTCGGCGTTGTGCATCACGGCGATCTTCGTGCTTTGGCGCAGGTAGTCCTCCAGGGCGTAGAGGCTGGCCTGGTCGATCAGTTGCAGGATGCTGCCGCCGTCGGTGCGGGCGCGCCACATGGGGATCACCTGCTCGGTCATGTAGCACTCGAAATCACACTGCAAGGCACGCTTGAAGAACGGCGTGAGGCTGCTGCCCTCGGTGATCGGGTACTTCGGCGGGGTGATCAGCCCACGACGGTTGATCAGGTCGGAGGTGAAGGCGATGTCGGCCGCCGAGAAACGGAACGAGGTGCCGATCAGCATGGCCATCTGTTCGTTGGACAGGTGTTGGCGGGACTTCTGGAAGTCGTAGAGCAAGGCTTCGTTGAGGTCGATGTAGCCCTTTTCCTGGAAGTAGAGCGTGAGCTTTTCCAGCATCAGCTCGTAGAAGGTGGTGCTGCGGTCGATGCCCCTGACCCGCGTCTGCACCAGCTTGTCCAGGTTGCTGACCGAGGTGTACAGGTTGACCGGTGGGTTGAGCAGCAGCACACGCTTGAAGTTGAAGCTGCGCCGGGTTTCGTCCAGGTGGCTGACGAAGGCGGCGTCGAGGGCGCCGAGGCTGTAGCCGGTGAGGTTGAAATCGCTGACCGGCAGGCGCGGATGTTGGGCACGCACGGCCTGCATGACCCGGTACAGGTCCTCGGCATCCTCGCTGCTGATGCCAGGGGTGGCGAAGCGCGAGGCGGCGCTCATGAAGTCCCAGCTGGTGGGCGACGACAATTGCACCACGTGGTAGCCGGCCTGGTAGAACAGCTTCTTCAGGTATTCGTTGATGGTGCTGGTGTAGGGCGCGCCGGTGCCGGCGATGATGAAGATCAGCGGCGCCTCGCGGTCCTGGCGGGCCAGGCGGTACTTGAGCTTTTTCACCGGCCAGAAGTTGGCCGGTAGGTTGAAGGTTCGCTCCGGGCGCAGGTTCAGGCTGTAGTCGGCCTGGGTGATGTCCTCGTCGCTGGGCAGGGTAGGGCGTTGGTCCGGCGGCGTGGTGGCGATGGTTGCCTCGAACGGGTTGGTCAAGGGGTAGCCGTAGCTGGCGGCGTCGATATCCCGCGCCGAGGCGGCCGCAGCCAGGAGCAGGCCGCCGAGCAGGGCGGCGAGGCGCAAGGGTCGAAACATGAATTCCCCCAAAGAGATCGGCAAGGCGAAGCGATGACGAGCCTAGGACCGCAACGAACAGGGCAAAGTTGCCCATCGCCCCGCCATTTGTTGCACCAGATGTTGCCGCGAAGGTCTACGGCGCGGCAATGCTCGTTCTGTGGAACATAGCGCAAAGTGATGATTTTGCCTGGGCAGCGGGCCGCAGGCATGCAAGGATCGCGCAGGCTGGCGGGGCGATCTGGCGTTAATGGCGAAATGCTGTCGCTTACTGTTCGGTGAAGGTCGCTGACAGAGCAGGTCGCCTCGTGTGGCAGGTTGATGATGCAGTTTCCGAGACCTGACGAGGGGATGCTTTGATGAAAATGCGACGTTTCCTGGGCGTGGGGACAGCCCTGGTATTGGCCATGAGCGCTGCGCAGGCGATGGCCAAGCAAGTGAGCATAGGTTACGTGGATGGTTGGTCCGACAGCGTGGCGACCACCTTCGTGGCCGCCGAAGTGATCAAGCAGAAACTCGGTTATGACGTGGACCTCAAGCCCGTCGCCACCGGCATCATGTGGCAGGGCGTGGCCACCGGCAAGCTCGATGCCATGCTGTCGGCCTGGCTGCCGGTGACCCACGGCGAATACTGGGCCAAGAACAAGGACAAGGTGGTCGACTACGGCCCCAACTTCACGGATGCCAAGATCGGCCTGATCGTGCCCGAGTACGTCAAGGCCGCCAGTATCGGCGACCTCAAGACCGATGACAGCTTCAAGCACAAGATCGTCGGCATCGACGCCGGCTCCGGCGTGATGCTCAAGACCGACCAGGCGATCAAGGACTACGCCCTGGACGGCTACAAGCTGCAGGCCAGCTCCGGTGCGGCGATGACCGCCGAGCTCGGGCGTGCCTATGCCAAGCAGCAGTCCATCGCCGTGACCGGCTGGGTGCCGCACTGGATGTTCGCCAAGTGGAAGCTCAAGTTCCTCGAAGACCCACAGGGCGTGTATGGCGCTGCCGAGACGGTCAACAGCATCGGCAGCAAGGAATTGGCGAGCAAGGCACCGGAAGTGGTCGAGTTCCTCAAGAACTTCCACTGGCAGTCCAAGGACGAGATCGGCGAGGTGATGCTGGCGATCCAGGAAGGCGCCAAGCCCGAGGCGGCGGCCAAGGACTGGGTGGCCAAGCACCCGGAGCGGGTGAAGGCGTGGACCGGCAAGTGATCGGCTGGTATTGAGCGATCATCCAGGGCCGCTTCGCGCCCATCGCCGGCAAGCCGGCTCCCACAGGGACCGAGTCGACCACATATGATGCGGTTTGCAGGGGCCATGTGGGAGCCGGCTTGCCGGCGATGGGGCGCGAAGCGGCCCCGGCATGACAAAGCCCTACCTGGCCGGCCTTGGGCCTTGCTGTGCCCCCCAGGTTGTTACCGATCCTGCAAAACAGTTTCTCATCTAAGACTAAGGTCGTCTGGTTGGTGTCCATCGGCAGCATAAAGTAAGGGCGGGTTCTCCCTTATTTGTGTTGCTGCTAGGACAAAAACAATGAACGACAGCATCTACCAATCGATACAGAACAGTCCGCGCTTCAAGGAACTTGTCACCAAGCGCGAGCGTTTCGCCTGGATCCTCTCGGCGATCATGCTCGGCCTGTATTGCGCCTTCATCCTCCTCATCGCCTACGGTCCGCAGGTACTGGGCGCCAAGCTCAGTGTCGGCTCGTCGATCACCTGGGGTATCCCCCTGGGCGTCGGCCTGATCGTCTCGGCATTCATCCTCACCGCCATCTACGTGCGTCGCGCCAATGGCGAGTTCGATGAGCTGAACAAGGAAATCCTCAAGGAGGCGCAGCAATGATCCGCCAAACCAAAGCCTTGGCCGCGCTGGCCTTCGGTGCCTTCGCACCCGCCGTGTGGGCCGCCGACGCCCTGACCGGCGAGGTGCACAAGCAGCCGCTCAACGTCTCGGCGATCGTCATGTTCCTGGCCTTCGTCTGCTTCACCCTGGGGATTACCTACTGGGCCTCCAAACGTAACAAGTCGGCGTCCGACTATTATGCCGCCGGCGGCCGTATCACGGGCTTCCAGAACGGCCTGGCGATCGCCGGCGACTACATGTCGGCGGCCTCCTTCCTGGGGATTTCCGCCCTGGTGTTCACCTCCGGCTACGACGGCCTGATCTACTCGATCGGCTTCCTGGTCGGCTGGCCGATCATCCTCTTCCTGATCGCCGAGCGCCTGCGCAACCTGGGCAAGTACACCTTCGCCGACGTGGCCTCGTACCGCCTTGGGCAGAAGGAGATCCGCACCCTGTCGGCCTCTGGCTCGCTGGTGGTGGTGGCGTTCTACCTGATCGCCCAGATGGTCGGTGCCGGCAAGCTGATCCAGCTGCTGTTCGGCCTGGACTACCACGTCGCGGTGATCCTGGTGGGTATCCTGATGTGCCTGTACGTGCTGTTCGGCGGCATGCTGGCCACCACCTGGGTACAGATCATCAAAGCCGTGCTGCTGCTCTCCGGTGCCAGCTTCATGGCGCTGATGGTGATGAAGCACGTGGGCTTCGACTTCAACACCCTGTTCTCCGAAGCGATCAAGGTGCACGCCAAGGGTGAGGCGATCATGAGCCCGGGCGGCCTGGTCAAGGACCCGATCTCGGCGTTCTCCCTGGGCCTGGCGCTGATGTTCGGTACCGCCGGCCTGCCGCACATCCTGATGCGCTTCTTCACCGTCAGCGACGCCAAGGAAGCGCGCAAGAGCGTGCTCTACGCCACTGGCTTCATCGGCTACTTCTACATCCTGACCTTCATCATCGGCTTCGGCGCGATCCTGCTGGTCAGCACCAACCCGGACTTCAAGGACGCCGCCGGCGCCCTGATCGGCGGTAACAACATGGCAGCGGTGCACCTGGCCAACGCCGTGGGTGGCAGCGTGTTCCTCGGCTTCATCTCGGCGGTGGCCTTCGCCACTATCCTGGCGGTGGTCGCGGGCCTGACCCTGGCCGGTGCCTCGGCGGTGTCCCATGACCTGTACGCCAGCGTCTGGCGCAAGGGCAAGGCCAACGACAAGGACGAGATCCGCGTGTCGAAGATCACCACCATCGCCCTGGGCGTGCTGGCGATCGGCCTGGGCATCCTGTTCGAGAACCAGAACATCGCCTTCATGGTCGGTCTGGCCTTCTCCATCGCTGCCAGCTGCAACTTCCCGGTGCTGCTGCTCTCGATGTACTGGAAGAAACTGACCACCCGTGGCGCCATGATCGGCGGCTGGATGGGCCTGGTCAGCGCGGTGGGCCTGATGGTCCTCGGCCCGACCATCTGGGTGCAGATCCTCGGCCACGAGAAGGCGATCTACCCGTACGAGTACCCGGCGCTGTTCTCCATGATCATCGCCTTCATCGGCATCTGGTTCTTCTCGGTCACCGACAAGTCCAAGGCCGCCGACGAAGAGCGTGCGCTGTTCTTCCCGCAGTTCGTGCGTTCGCAGACTGGTCTGGGGGCCTCCGGCGCCGTCTCCCACTGATAGCGCAGGCCTGACGGCAAGCCGCAAGCGAGTGCCTGGTGCACTGGCTTGCGGTTTTTTCTTTTCTAGATCATGCCCAGCAACAACAGCACCAGCAGGATCACCAGCACCACGCCGATGATGCCGGAGGGGCCATAGCCCCAACTGCGCGAGTGAGGAAAGACCGGTAAGCCACCAATCAACAGCAGGATCAGGATGATGATGAGGATCGTGGTCATGGCGGAGTCCTTGCGTGGTTGAGGGTCAAGGGCCTCGGAATGCTGGCCTCTTGATAATTCCGACTGGGGGCGATGGCTAAAGATTCCATTTGCGGTCAGTTGGGGCTGCTCTGCAGCCATGCTCCTGCATTCACCAGCCTGATAGCAGCGCCCTGCACGCCAGGCCTTGTATAGACTCCCTCCATCACCTGTCAGCACAAGGCTTGCCACCATGCACGACCGCATCATGATCACCGGAGCCGGCTCCGGCCTCGGCCGCGAGATTGCCCTGCGCTGGGCCCGCGATGGCTGGCGCCTGGCGCTGGCAGACGTCAACGAGGCCGGGCTGCGCCAGACCCTCGAACGGGTCCGCGAGGCCGGTGGCGACGGTTTCGCCCAGCGTTGCGACGTGCGCGACTACAGCCAGCTCACCGCCCTGGCCCAGGCCTGCGAGGAGCAGTTCGGCGGCATCGACGTGATCGTCAACAACGCCGGGGTGGCCTCGGGCGGTTTCTTCGCCGAGCTGTCCCTGGAGGACTGGGACTGGCAGATCGCGGTCAACCTGATGGGCGTGGTCAAGGGCTGCAAGGCTTTCCTGCCGCTACTCGAGCGCAGCAAGGGGCGGATCGTCAACATCGCCTCCATGGCTGCGCTGATGCAGGGGCCGGGGATGAGCAACTACAACGTGGCCAAGGCCGGCGTGCTGGCCCTCTCGGAGAGCTTGCTGGTCGAGTTGCGCGCGTTGGACGTGGCGGTGCATGTGGTGTGCCCATCGTTCTTCCAGACCAACCTGCTCGACTCCTTCCGTGGGCCGAACCCGGCCATGAAGGCCCAGGTCGGCAAGCTGCTGGAGGGTTCGCCGATCAGCGCCGCCGAGATCGCCGACTACATCCATGCCCAGGTGGCCGCTGGGGTGTTTCTCATCCTGCCCCATGAGGCTGGGCGCCAGGCCTGGGAGTTGAAGCGTCAGGCGCCGGCGCGGCTGTATGACGAGATGGCCGACATGGCGGCGAAGATGCGGGCCAAGGGGCGTAGTGGTACCTGATGTATCTTGGGGCCGCTGTGCGGCCCATCGCCGGCAAGCCGGCTCCCAGGGGATGTGGGTCATTCTTCAGATCAGGCTCCCAGGGAGGTGGGCCATTCTTCAGATCAGCGCTATCCCTGTGGGAGCGAGCTTGCCCGCGATGGGCTGCAACGCAGCCCCAAGGACCCTGACTGACCGGTGCTGGAGCGTACCTTGCGCGAACCGGACGCTCTGGCCAGGGCGCTCGATCAGGTATGCTGTGCGCCGCTTTGGACTGGCAAGGGTGCCTGGCGTGATCAATTACCTGTGGTTCTTCCTGGCGGCGATGTTCGAGATCGCCGGCTGCTATGCCTTCTACCTGTGGCTGCGGCTGGGCAAGAGTGCCTGGTGGCTGCTGCCGGCGCTGGTCAGCCTGACCTTGTTCGGGCTGATCCTCACCCGCGTCGAGGCCGCCTATGCCGGTCGGGCCTACGCCGCCTATGGCGGTATCTACATCGTCTCCTCGCTGCTCTGGCTGGCGCTGGTGGAGCGGGCGCGGCCACTGGGCAGCGACTGGATCGGCGCACTGCTGTGCGTCGTCGGGGCGACCATCATCGTGTTCGGGCCACGGCTGCAACAGGGCTGAAACCAGGCGATTTCTGTAGGGATAGTTACCCGTCTGCGTAGGCTGCGTCTATTTAATGGGTGAAGTGTTGAGTGGCCGAATGTACCCGATGCAGTCTCCGATTTTCCCTTGGGTGGAGGATCGGATCATGCTGGTTATAGGGCGCGAAGTCGGGCAGGTCATCAACATCGGTGACGACATCCAGCTCAAGATCATGGCGATCGATGGCGGTGTGGTGCGTTTCGGCATCAGTGCGCCGCGCCAGGTCCAGGTGCATCGGGCGGAGGTCTACAGGCGCATCAAGGAGAAGGCCGAGCGGCAGGCCGATGGCTGACAGGGGGCTATTCGCGGCCCCAAATGGCAACTCGAAGTCTTGACTGACCGTATTGAGCAAGCCAACCGCTTCCCCGCTACTCAAGCCACTCCCGCGGCACCTCATGCCGGGCCAGCAGTTGGCACTGCTGGCTCTCGGGGTCGAACAGGATGAATGCCTGCCCCTTGGCCAGGGCCTGGCGTACCCGCAGCACGCGGGTTTCCAGCGGCGTGTCGTCACCGTTGTCGGTGCCGTCGCGGGTGACGAAGTCCTCGATCAGGCGGGTCAGGGTTTCGGCTTGCAGTTGGTCGTAGGGGATCAGCATGGCGGGCAGGGTTCGTTCATGAATGCCGCCATGCTACGCCAAACCCGCCGGGGGCATCAGTTTTTGTTGCCCAGCAGGCTGTCCACCGCCGGGACCCGGGTATCGCTTTCCATCTGCGCGTCGTGCTCCAACTGGTGGCTGAAGCGCTCGAGGGAGGCATTGGCCGGTTGCGAGTCGCTGGCGAACACCGGCGGGCTGAGCAGGTAGCCGGTCAGCAGGCGGCTGAGCGCTGCCAGGCTGTCGATGTGGGTACGCTCGTAGCCGTGGGTGGCGTCGCAACCGAAGGCCACCAGGGCGGTGCGGATGTCGTGGCCAGCAGTCACCGCCGAGTGGGCATCGCTGAAGTAGTAGCGGAACAGGTCGCGGCGCACCGGCAGGTCCTGGTCGGCGGCGAGCTTGAGCAAATGGCGCGACAGGTGATAGTCGTAGGGCCCGGAGGAGTCCTGCATGGCCACGCTCACCGCATGCTCGCTGGAGGCCTGGCCCGGTGCCACTGGGGCGATGTCGATGCCGACGAATTCGCTGACGTCCCAGGGCAGCGCCGCGGCGGCGCCGGAGCCGGTCTCCTCGGTGATGGTGAACAGCGGGTGGCAGTCGATCAGCGGCTGGCGGCCGCTCTCCACAACGGCCTTGAGCGCCGCCAGCAGCGCCGCCACGCCGGCCTTGTCGTCCAGGTGTCGGGCACTGATGTGGCCGCTCTCGGTGAACTCCGGCAGCGGGTCGAAGGCGACGAAGTCGCCGATGGCGATGCCCAGCGCCTCGCAGTCGGCGCGGGTGGTGCAGTAGGCGTCCAGGCGCACTTCCACGTGTTCCCAACTGATCGGCATCTGGTCGATGGCGGTATTGAAGGCATGCCCGCTGGCCATCAGCGGTAGCACGCTGCCCCGGTACACGCCGGTGTCGGTGAACACACTGACCCGGCTGCCTTCGGCGAAGCGGCTGGACCAGCAGCCTACCGGCGCCAGGGCCAGGCGGCCGTTGTCGAGCAGTTGGCGCACGCTGGCGCCGATGGTGTCCAGGTGCGCCGAGACGGCGCGGTCGGGCGAACTCTGCCGGCCCTTGACGGTGGCACGGATGGTGCCCCGGCGGGTCAGCTCGAAGGGGATGCCCATCTCGTCCAGGCGTTCGGCCACATAGCGCACGATGGTGTCGGTGAAGCCGGTAGGGCTGGGGATGGCGAGCATCTCCAGGAGGACTTTCTTCAGGTAGTCCAGGTCGGGTTCGGGATGTCGGTCCGGCATGTCCATTCCTCTGTTGGCATGGGCTGGGTGATGCATGGCTGACGCCTGTGGAGGGGGCACTTCGTGGGAGCGGCCTTGTGTCGCGAAAGGGCCGCTCCCACGAAGGCTGCTCCTGCAAGCGTGCGTCAGGCCAGCGGCCGGCTGTGCGGGAACAGCAGGTCGACGAAGCGTTCGGCGGTAGGTTGCGGTTCGTGGTTGGCCAGGCCGACCCGTTCGTTGGCCTCGATGATCACGTAGTCCGGCTGGCTGGCGTCGCGCACCATCAGGTCGAGGCCCACCACTGGGATGTCCAGGGCACGGGCGGCGCGTACCGCGGCATCGGCCAGCACTGGGTGCAGGCGCTCGGTGACGTCCTCCAGGGTGCCGCCGGTGTGCAGGTTGGCGGTGCGGCGCACGGCCAGCCGCTGGCCGGCTGGCAACACGCTCGTATAGTCAAGGCCCACGGCGCGCAGGGTGCGCTCGGTTTCCTCGTCCACCGGGATACGGCTCTCGCCACCGGTGGCAGCCTGGCGCCGACGGCTCTGGGCTTCGATCAGCGCGCCGATGCTGTGCTTGCCGTCGCCGGTCACCTGGGCCGGATGGCGGATCGCCGCGGCGACCACTTCGAAGCCGATCACCACGATGCGCAGGTCCAGCCCCGGGTGGTAGCTCTCCAGCAGCACGCGGCTGTCGAAGCGGCGAGCCTGCTCGATGGCCTGGCTGACCTCCTCATGGCTGCGCAGATCGACTGCCACGCCCTGGCCTTGCTCGCCATCCACTGGCTTGACCACCACTGCGTGGTGTTCTTCGAGAAAGGCCAGGTTGTCGTCGGCATTGCCCGCCAGCTGTTGCACCGGCACCTGCAGGCCGGCGGCCTGCAGGGCGTGCTGGGTCAGGCGCTTGTCCTGGCAGAGGGTCATGCTCACGGCGCTGGTCAGGTCACTCAACGATTCCCTGCACCGGACCCGGCGCCCGCCGAGGCTCAGGGTGAACAGGCCGGCGGCGGCATCGTCCACCTGCACCTCGATGCCCCGGCGGAAGGCTTCGTCGACGATGATCCGGGCATAGGGGTTGAGCTCGGCCTCGGGGCCGGGGCCGAGGAACAGCTGCTGGTTGATGCCGTTCTTGCGCTTGACGGCGAAGGTCGGCAGGTTGCGAAACCCCAGCTTCTGGTACAGGCGCTTGGCCTGGCGGTTGTCGTGCAGCACCGACAGGTCGAGGTAGGCGAGGCCGCGGCTCATGAAGTGCTCGATCAAGTGGCGTACCAGCACCTCGCCGACGCCTGGGCGGCTGCACTGCGGGTCGACCGCCAGGCACCACAGGCTGCAGCCATGCTCCGGGTCGTCGAAGGCTTTGTCGTGGTTCAGCCCCATGACACTGCCGATCACCGCACCGGTGTCTTCGTCCTCGGCCAGCCAGTACACCGGCCCGCCGAGGTGACGCGGGGTGAGCAGCTCGGGGTCGACCGGCAGCATGCCGCGAGCCTGGTACAGGGCGTTGATCGCCTGCCAGTCGGCCTCGGCCTGCGCCCGGCGGATACGAAAGCCGCGGAACACCCGTTGCGCCGGGCGGTAGTCGGTGAACCACAGGCGCAGGGTGTCCGACGGGTCGAGGAACAGTTGCTGTGGGGCTTGGGCCAGCACCTGCTGGGGGGCGGCCACGTACAAGGCGATGTCGCGCTCGCCAGGGCGTTCGTCGAGCAGCGCCTCGGCGAGCACGGCCGAGTCAGGGTAGGTGTGGCCGATCAGCAGGCGGCCCCAGCCGCAGTGCACGGCACGCGGCTGGTCGTGGGGTTCGCTGCCGTCGCCGGCCAGGCGCGCCTGCAGGCGCTCGTACGAAGGGGCTTGCCCGCGAAGAAGGCGCTGACCGTAGGCAGTATGGGCTTTCATCGGTCAGATTCCTTGTTCGCTGAGCCACAGGTTCAGGGCCGCCAGTTGCCACAGCTTGGAGCCGCGCAGCGGGGTGAGCTGGCCGTGGGGATTGCTCAGCAGGCGGTCGAGCATCGCCGGGTTGAACAGGCCACGGTCCTGGCTCGGGTCGGTCAGCAGCTCGCGTACCCAGTCCAGCGTGGCGCCTTGCAGGTGCTTGAGGCCGGGCACCGGGAAGTAGCCTTTCTTGCGATCGATCACTTCGTGGGGGATGACCCGCCGCGCAGCGGCCTTGAGCACCTGCTTGCCACCGTCCGGCAGCTTGAAGCGTGCCGGGATGCGCGCCGACAGTTCCACCAGGCGGTAGTCGAGGAACGGCGTGCGCGCCTCCAGGCCCCAAGCCATGGTCATGTTGTCGACGCGCTTGACCGGGTCGTCCACCAGCATCACCGTGCTGTCCAGGCGCAGTGCCTTGTCCACCGCCTCGGACGCACCGGGGCGGGCGAAGTGCTCGCGGACGAATTCGCCGGCCACGTCGGTCTCCAGCAGCCAGGGCGCCAGCACCGTGTCGCGGTATTCGGCGTGGCTGCGGTCGAAGAAGGCTTCGCGGTAGGCGGTGTAGGCATCGTCGGCGCCATCGACCTGCGGGTACCAGTGATAGCCGGCGAACAGCTCGTCGGCGCCCTGGCCGCTCTGCACGCCCTTGCAGTGCTTGGCCACCTCCCGCGAAAGCAGGTAGAAGGCGATGCAGTCGTGGCTGACCATCGGCTCGCTCATGGCGCGGAAGGCGGCCGGCAACTGCTCGATGATCTCGCTTTCGGCGATGCGCAGCTGGTGGTGACGGGTGCCGTAGTGACGGGCGATCAGGTCTGAGTATTGGAACTCGTCGCCGCGCTCGCCGCCGGCGTCCTCGAAGCCGATGGAGAAGGTCGACAGGTCGTCCACGCCGACGTCTCGCAGCAGGCCGACCAACAGGCTGGAGTCGACGCCACCGGACAGCAGCACGCCCACGTCCACCGCCGCGCGCTGGCGGATCGCCACGGCATCGCGGGTGGCGTCGAGCACGCGGGTGGTCCAGTCGTCCAAGTCCAGCTCTTGTTCGTCAGGGTTGGGGCCGTAGTGCAGTTGCCACCAGGTCTGGCGTTCTACCTGGCCATGGCGGTCGAGGCGCATCCAGGTGCCTGGCTCGAGTTTCTGCACGTTGGCCAGCAGGGTGCGCGGTGCAGGGACCACGGCGTGGAAGTTGAGGTAGTGGTTGAGCGCGACAGGGTCGAGCACCGGGTCGATGTCGCCGCCCTTGAGCAGCGCCGGCAGGCTCGAGGCGAACCGCAGGCGCTCGCCATTGCGCGACAGGTACAGGGGCTTGACGCCGAGGCGGTCGCGGGCGAGGAACAGGCGCTGGTTGTCGCGCTCCCAGATGGCCAGGGCGAACATGCCGTTGAGCTTGGGCAGCAGTGCCGCGCCCCAGGCGTGGTAGCCCTTGAGCAGCACTTCGGTGTCGCCGTCGGAGAAGAAGGTGTAGCCCAGGTCCTGCAGCTCTTGGCGTAGTTCCGGGAAGTTGTAGATGGCGCCGTTGAAGGCCAGCGACAGGCCTAGAGTGTTGTCGATCATGGGCTGGGCCGAGCCGTCGGACAGGTCCATGATTTTCAGGCGGCGGTGGCCGAGGGCGATCGGGCCCTGGCTATGGAAGCCCCAGGCGTCGGGGCCACGGGGTGCCAGGTGATGGGTCATGCGCTCCACCGCGGCGAGATCCGCCGGGCGAGGGGCTTGGTCGATGGGGGTGAAACGAAACTCTCCTGCTAATCCGCACATAGGTCCTTACCGGTTTTGCCGTTGGGGAAGTCTTTTTTAGGTATACCCCGAAATGGGGTGGTATGGAACCGACCTTTGAGATTTATGAGAGTTTTAGAACGATTTGCTATAAGCGTGGATGTGGGGGGCCGCTTCGTGCCCCCAAGGAGTCCCTACTTGCCGCGAATCAACCTGCGCAACGCAAAGCGATTCGGGTGACAGGCCTCGGCCACCGCGCGAGGCACCGGCAGGGGCTCGCCACTGGCCCAGGCCGCGATCAGCTCACCGCTCAAGGGCGCCGTGATCAACCCCCGCGAGCCATGCCCGCTGTTCACGTACAGCCCTTCCAGCCACGGGCAGGTGGGGTCGGGCACCTGGCGGGCATCCTTGGCCAGCACCGCATAGGCCTCGGCGAACGCCTGGGCATCGGCCAGCGGCCCGACGATCGGCAGGTAGTCGGGGCTGGTGCAGCGGAACGCCGCGCGGCCCTCCAGGTGTTCTGGGTCTAACTCATCGGTGTGCAGTCGCTGGGCAAGATCGGTGGAAATCGCCTCCAACAAAGCCAAGTTGCCTTGGTGTTCGGCGACAGTCGGCGCAAGGTCGTCACTGTGGAAGTCGAAGCTGGCGCCCAGGGTATGCTCGCCCTCGCGCGGGGGCGCCACGTAGCCTTCGGCACAGACCACCGTGCGCAAGGCGCGGCTGGCTTCGGTGCTGGGCAGGCGGGTGACTTGCCCGCGGATACGTTTGAGCGGCAGGCCGGCGCAAGGCGCGAAACGACGCACGTCGGCGGCGCCGGCCAGCACCACCAGCGGCGCACTGGCCAGCAGGCGCTCGCCATCCCAGGCCTGCCACAGGCCGTCGGCCTTGCGCAGCTCGATCACCTCGTGGTGCGCCAGCACGCGGATGCGTGGGTGCTGCAATTGCGCCTGGCACAGGGCCGGCGGATGCACCCAGCCGCCCTCGGGATAGAACAGCCCGCCAGCAGGCAGGGCCACGCCGGCCAGCGTTTCGGCCTGGGCCTGGTCGAGCGGCTGCAGCAGGCTGCAGTCGAAGGTCTGGGCCAGCTTGGCCTGGCGTTGCGCTTCCGGGGCGTCGAAGGCCAGTTGCAGCACGCCACAGGCGTCCCAGTCCTGGCCGCGTCGCAGGCGCTGCAGCCAGCGACGGGTATAGCCGAAACCGGCGAGGATCATCTGCGACAGGGCGGTGCCATGGGCCGAGAGCTTGAGGTACAGCACGCCCTGGGGGTTGCCGGAGGCTTCCCGGGCGGGGGCGTCGTGGCGCTCCAGCACGCTGACCTGCCAGCCGCGCGCGGCGAGGCTGGCGGCACTGGCGCTGCCGGCCAGGCCCGCACCGATGACCAGGGCCTGGCGTGCGCCGGGCATTGGCCGGGGGCGGGCATACCAGGGGGCCGGCCGCGAGGGCACGGGCTGCTCGGCGGGCCAGCCCTGGAAGTCGCCGCGCATGATCTCCCATTTCTTGCCGATGCCCGGCACCTTGTGCATGGCGAAGCCTGCGGCGATCAGGCCCCGACGGACCCAGCCGGTGGTGGTGAAGGTGCCCAGGGTGGTGCCCGGGTGCGATAGCCGCGCCAGTTGCGCGAACAGCTCGGGCGTCCACATGTCGGGGTTTTTCGCGGGGGCGAAACCGTCGAGGAACCAGGCGTCGACCTGGGCATCGAGTTGGGGCAGTTGTTCGAGCGCATCGCCGACCAGCAATGTCAGGGTGACCCGCCCATCCGCGAAGGAGAACTGCTGGAACCCCGGATGAATCGCCACGTATTGCGCCAACAGCGGTTGCCAATAGGGCGCCAGCTCCGGCCACAGCTGCACGGCGCGTGCGAGATCGTCATGGCTGAGCGGGTACTTCTCGACACTGACGAAATGCAGGCGGGCCTCGTCAGGCGCCTGTTCGGCGAACAACTGCCAGGCGCAGAAGAAATTCATGCCGGTCCCGAAGCCTGTCTCGCCGATCACCAGGCAGGCGCCGGGCGCCAGTTCGGCGAAGCGCTGACGCAAGTGGTTCTGTTCGAGGAAGACGTGTTCGGTCTCCGCCACGCCCTCGTTCTTGGAGAAATAGACGTCGTCGTACTGCCGCGAATGAGGTCGGCCCTGGTCGTCCCAGTCGATTTGGGCGTGTTGGGGAAGGCGGGTATCTGGCATGGTCGTTTCAATTGCGGATGATCGGGGAGCTGCAAGCTTCAAGCTGCAAGTTACGAGATGGTGCGCATGGTGGCACGGCCTACACTTTCTTGCAGCTTGCAGCTTGCAGCTTGCAGCTTGCAGCTTGCAGCTTGCAGCTTGCAGCTTGCAGCTTGCAGCTTGCAGCCCCGACTTCCGCTAGTCTTGCTTATCCATTGAAGGAGCCCAGGCAAGCATGTTCGAATCCGCCGAAATAGGCCACAGCATCGACAAGGAGGCTTTCGACGCCGAAGTGCCCGCCCTGCGCGAGGCGCTGCTCGAGGCCCAGTACGAACTCAAGCAGCAGGCGCGCTTTCCGGTGATCGTGCTGATCAACGGCGTCGAGGGCGCCGGCAAGGGCGAGACGGTCAAGCTGCTCAACGAGTGGATGGACCCCCGCCTGATCGAGGTGCGCACCTTCGACCAGCAGACCGACGAGGAACTGGCGCGGCCGCCGGCCTGGCGCTATTGGCGAGCGTTGCCGCCGAAAGGGCGCATGGGGGTATTCTTCGGCAACTGGTACAGCCAGATGCTCCAAGGCCGGGTCCATGGCCTGTTCAAGGACGCGGTGCTCGATCAAGCCATCACCGGGGCCGAGCGCCTGGAGCAGATGCTCTGCGACGAGGGCGCGCTGATCATCAAGTTCTGGTTCCACCTGTCCAAGAAACAGATGAAGGCTCGCCTCAAGGCGCTCAAGGACGACCCGTTGCACAGTTGGCGCATCAGCCCGCTGGACTGGCAGCAGTCGCAGACCTACGACCGCTTCGTGCGTTTCGGCGAGCGGGTGCTGCGCCGTACCAGCCGCGACTATGCACCCTGGCACATCATCGAAGGCGTCGACCCGTACTACCGCAGCCTGGCGGTGGGGCGCATCCTGCTGGAGAGCCTGCAGGCGGCCCTGGCCAGCGAGCCGAAGGGCAAGCACAAGGGCAACGTCGCGCCCCTGGGCCGCAGCATCGACCAGAAGAGCCTGCTCGGCGCGCTGGACCTGAGCCAGCGCCTGGACAAGCGCGACTACCAGGAGCAGTTGGTCACCGAGCAGGCGCGCCTGGCCGGCCTGCTGCGCCACAAGCAGATGCGCCGCCACGCCCTGGTGGCGGTGTTCGAGGGTAACGACGCGGCAGGCAAGGGCGGTGCGATCCGCCGCGTCGCCGCCGCGCTCGACCCGCGCCAGTACCGCATCGTGCCGGTCGCCGCGCCCACCGAGGAGGAGCGCGCCCAGCCTTACCTGTGGCGCTTCTGGCGACACATCCCGGCGCGAGGCAAGTTCACCATCTTCGACCGCTCCTGGTATGGCCGTGTACTGGTGGAGCGGGTCGAGGGCTTCTGCACCCCCGCCGACTGGATGCGCGCCTATGGCGAGATCAACGATTTCGAGGAGCAGTTGAGCAACGCCGGCGTGGTGCTGGTCAAGTTCTGGCTGGCGATCGACCCGCAGACCCAGCTGGAGCGTTTCGAGGAGCGCGAGCAGATTCCCTTCAAGCGCTACAAGATCACCGAGGAAGACTGGCGCAACCGTGACAAGTGGGATGTCTATGCCGAGGCGGTGGGCGACATGGTCGATCGCACCAGCACCGAGATCGCGCCCTGGACCTTGGTCGAGGCCAACGACAAGCGCTGGGCGCGGGTCAAGGTACTGCGCACCATCAACGAGGCGCTGGAAGCGGCATTCGACAAGAAGTAGTCGTGGCGCGCTTTCAAGCTTCAAGCTTGCAGCTCGCCTGCCATGCCTGGGGGGAATGACCTGATGAAATCTTTTCCAGGCACTTCCCGCCAGCCAATCACAGCAAACCCTTAGAATTTCAGCACCCCCACCAAAGGGCTTGAGATCGAGGACGTTATGCACATTTCTTCCGGACGCTGGGTCTATGGCCTGTTCCTGGCACTTCTGACCGCGTTGCTCTGGGGCATCCTGCCGATCAAGCTCAAGCAGGTCCTGCAGGTGATGGACCCGGTGACCGTCACCTGGTATCGCCTGCTGGTCTCCGGCAGCCTGCTGTTCGCCTGGCTGGCGGCCAACCGGCGGTTGCCGTCGTTCGGCAAGCTCGGGCCCAAGGGCAAGGGGCTGGTGGCGCTGGCTGTGTGCGGCCTGATGGGTAACTACGTGCTTTACCTGGTCGGGCTGAACCTGCTCAGCCCCGGCACCGCGCAACTGGTGGTACAGATCGGCCCGGTGCTGTTGCTGGTGGCCAGTGTGTTCGTGTTCAAGGAGCGCTTCAGCCTGGGGCAGGGCCTGGGGTTGCTGGTGCTGCTGGCGGGCTTCGGCCTGTTCTTCAACCAGCGCCTGGAAGAGCTGCTGACCTCCCTGGGCACCTACACCACCGGTGTGCTGACCATCCTCCTGGCGACCAGCATCTGGGTGTTCTACGCCCTGAGCCAGAAGCAACTGCTGACCGTCTGGCATTCCCAGCAGGTGATGATGGTGATCTACCTGTGCTGCGCCTTGCTACTGACGCCCTGGGTGCACCCGCTCGAAGCGCTGCGACTGACCCCCATGCAGGGCTGGTTGCTGCTGGCGTGCTGCCTGAACACCCTCGTGGCCTACGGCGCGTTCGCCGAGGCCCTGGCCCATTGGGAAGCCTCGCGGGTCAGCGCGACCCTGGCCCTGACGCCGCTGGTGACCTTCGTGGCGGTGGCCGTGGCGGCCTGGGTGTGGCCGGAGTATGTGCATGCCGAAGACATCAATGCCCTGGGCTATCTCGGCGCGGTGACGGTCGTGGTCGGGTCGGCGCTGGTGGCCCTGGGGCCTTCGCTGGTGGCCGGATGGCGGGCCCGGCGGGCGCGGTTGGCCCAGGTGCACTGAGCGCGGGTCGGCACCGACGCCGGTCAGGCCTGTAATCCTGGGGCTGCTTTGCAACCCATCGCCGGCTTGCCGGCGATGGGGCGCGAAACGGCCCTGAACGCTAGGCCAGGGTGGCGAAGACTCAGCCCTTGGCACCGGGGGCGAGCATGTTCTGCGGCCTTACCCACTGGTCGAACTGCTCATTGGTCAGGTACTTCAACTCCAGCGCCGCCTCGCGTAGGGTCTTGCCCTCGCTGTAGGCCTTCTTGGCGATCTCCGCGGCCTTGTCGTAGCCGATGTGCGGGTTGAGCGCGGTCACCAGCATCAGCCCCCGCTCCAGGTGCGCGGCCATCTGCTCGGCATCCGGCTCGATGCCGGCCACGCAGTGCTGCTGGAAGTTGCGGCAGCCATCGGCCAGCAGCTCGATCGACTGCAGCAGGTTGTGGATGATCACCGGCTTGAACACGTTCAACTGCAGGTGCCCCTGGCTGGCGGCGAAACCGATCGCCGCGTCGTTGCCCAGCACCTGGCAGGCCAGCATGGAGAGCGCCTCGCACTGGGTCGGGTTGACCTTGCCCGGCATGATCGAGCTGCCTGGTTCGTTGGCCGGCAGGCGCACCTCGGCAAGCCCCGCGCGTGGGCCGGAACCGAGCAGACGCAGGTCGTTGGCGATCTTCATCAGGGCCACGGCCAGGGTCTTGAGGGCTCCGGCCAGGCTGGTCAGCGGCTCATGGCCGGCGAGGGCGGCGAACTTGTTCGGCGCGGTGACGAACGGCAGCCCGGACAGCGCCGCCAGCTCGGCGGCCACGGCCTCGGCGAAGCCATGCGGGGCATTCAGGCCGGTGCCCACGGCGGTCCCGCCCTGGGCCAGCTCGCAGACCGCTGGCAGGGTGGCACGGATCGCCCGCTGGGCATAGTCGAGCTGGGCGACGAAGGCCGACACCTCCTGGCCGAAGGTGATCGGCGTGGCGTCCATCATGTGCGTGCGGCCAGTCTTGACCAGGTGCTGGTGGCGCGCCGACAGCTCCGCCAGCCCCGAGGACAGTTCGGCGATCGCCGGCAGGAGTTTCTCCTGCACCGCCTGTACCGCGGCGATGTGCATGGCGGTGGGGAAGCAGTCGTTGGAGCTCTGCGAGCGATTGACGTGGTCGTTGGGGTGCACTGGCGCCTTGCCGCCACGGCCCTTGCCGGCCAGTTCGTTGGCGCGCCCGGCGATCACCTCGTTGACGTTCATGTTGCTCTGGGTGCCGCTACCGGTCTGCCAGACGACGAGCGGGAACTGGTCGTCGTGCTGGCCGGCGAGCACTTCGTCGGCAGCCTGTTCGATCAGCCGGGCGATGTCGGCCGGCAGGTCGCCATTGCGGTCGTTGACCCGTGCCGCGGCTTTCTTGATCAGCGCCAGGGCATGCAGCACGGCCAGGGGCATGCGCTCCTTGCCGATGGCGAAGTTGATCAGCGAACGCTGGGTCTGCGCGCCCCAGTAGGCGTCCTCTGGAACTTCGACCGGGCCCAGGCTGTCTGTCTCGATACGGCTCATGCTGCGTTCACTCCTTTGCGGGTTCGAAACCGCAGTTTAGGCCCTGATTCGACAGAGCGGTTCCATCGCTCGTCGTGCCACTTGAGCAGGGCGCCCGCCGCGGCGCAGAATGCTCTACTCTGAGGTATCCGCCTCCCTCTCTCATGAAGGAATTGCAATGACCCGTCTCCGTGCCCTCTGCGCCGCCGTCGCCCTGGTCTGTGCCAGCGGCCAGGTCCTCGCCGCCACCGCCAGCCACAACGCCAGCGCAGAAAAATTCCTGGTCCTGGCCAATGCCGACAAGCTGGGCACCCCGGTGTACATGCAGGTGCAGCAGATGTTCGCCCAGCGTTTCGCCCAGACCAAGGCGCCGACCTCCAAGCAGGCCGTGCTGGAGAGCTACCAGGCCAAGGCCAATGCCGCCCTGGACAACGCCATCGGCTGGAGCAAGATCAAGCCCGACATGGTCAAGCTGTACACCGACACCTTCACCGAGGCCGAGCTCAAGGACCTGGTCAAGTTCTATGAGTCGCCGCTGGGCCGCAAGGTCATGCGCGAGATGCCCAAGGTTACCCAGCAGTCGGCCCAGCTGACCCAGGCCAAGCTGGAGCCGGCGGTACCGGTGGTCAACAAGCTGCTCGAGGACATGACCAAGGAACTCGACCCGAACGCCGGCAAGGCCGCGCCAGCGAAGAAGTGAGTGCGACACCCATGAGCATGCAGCAACGCATCGAGCAGCAACTGGCTGCCCTCGGCCCACGCCATCTGGAAGTGCTCGACGAGAGCCACATGCACAGCCGTGGCCAGGAAACCCACTACAAGGCGGTGATCGTCAGCGAGCAGTTCGAGGGCCTGAACAGCGTCAAGCGCCACCAGAAGGTCTACGCCACCATGGCTGAGCTGATGAGCCAGATTCACGCCCTGGCGATCCATACCTACACGCCCGAGGAGTGGGCCCAGGTCGGCGCAGCGCCGGCATCGCCGGTGTGCGCTGGCGGCGGGCACTGAATCCTTTCCGGGATTCTGGTAGACTCCCGCGTCGATTATCGGGGCCGCTGCGCGGTCCTTTCGCGACACAAAGCCGCTCCTCCAGGTACCGCGCGGTACCTGGAGGAGCGGCTTTGTGTCGCGAAAGGGGCGCACCGCGCCCCGAACCAACCCGCACCACCTGTCATCCGGTCCGCCCTTTGCGAGGGCGACCACCTGGAGAATCGTTTCATGACCCAAGCTATCGTCGTGGCGGCGCTGTACAAGTTCGTCACCCTGGAAGACTACGTCGAACTGCGCGAGCCACTGCTCAAGACCATGCTCGACAACGGCGTCAAAGGCACCCTGCTGCTGGCCGTCGAAGGTATCAACGGTACGGTCTCGGGCACCCGCGAAGGCATCGACGCGCTGCTCGCCTGGCTGCGTAGCGACCCGCGCCTGGTGGATGTCGACCACAAGGAATCCTATTGCGACGAGCAGCCGTTCTACCGCACCAAGGTCAAGCTCAAGAAAGAGATCGTCACCCTCGGCGTGCCGGGCGTGGACCCCAATCACAAGGTCGGTACCTACGTCGAGCCGAAGGACTGGAACGCCCTGATCAGCGACCCTGAAGTGCTGCTGATCGACACCCGCAACGACTACGAAGTGGCCATCGGCACCTTCAAGGGCGCCATCGACCCGAAGACCGAGACCTTCCGTCAGTTCCCCGAGTACATCAAGGCCAACTTCGACCCCAGCAAGCACAAGAAGGTGGCGATGTTCTGCACCGGCGGCATCCGTTGCGAGAAAGCCTCCAGCTACATGCTCGGCGAAGGCTTCGAGGAGGTCTATCATCTCAAGGGTGGCATCCTGAAATACTTCGAAGAAGTGCCTCAGGAAGAAAGCCTCTGGGACGGCGACTGCTTCGTCTTCGACAACCGCGTCACGGTGCGCCATGACCTGTCCGAAGGCGACTACGACCAGTGCCATGCCTGCCGCCATCCGATCAGCGTGGAGGACCGTGCGTCCGAGCACTATTCGCCAGGCATCAGCTGTCCGCACTGCTGGGACAGCCTGAGCGAGAAGACCCGGCGCAGCGCCATCGACCGGCAGAAGCAGATCGAGCTGGCCAAGGCGCGCAACCAGCCCCACCCGATCGGTTACAACTACAAAGCCGAGGCCTGACGCATGTCCGCACGCCTGCTCTATGTGATGGACCCGATGTGCTCCTGGTGCTGGGGCTTCGCGCCGGTGGCCGAGACGCTGATCGCCCAGGCGCGCGAGGCCGGCGTGCCAACGCGCCTGGTGCCCGGTGGTTTGCGCTCCGGCGGCAGCGCCCTGGATGCCGCGACCCGTCGCTACATCCTCGAGCATTGGCAGGCAGTGGCCGAGGCCACCGGCCAGGCGTTTCGTTTCGAGGGCGCCATGCCCGATGGCTTCGTCTACGACACCGAGCCCGCCTGCCGCGCCCTGGTCGCGGCCCGTGAACTCGACGCCGAGCGCACCTGGTCGTTGCTGGCACTGATCCAGCAGGCCTTCTACGAGCAGGGCGTGGACATCACCTGTGCCCCGCAACTGGTAGCGCTGGCCGAGCGTTGCGGCTTCGACCGCGGGCGTTTCGCCGAGGCCTTCTCCCACGCCGAGACGCGCGCCGCCACCGCGGCCGACTTCAGCTGGGTGCAGGGCCTGGGTATCGCCGGCTTCCCGACCCTGCTGGCCGAGCGCAACGGCCAGCTGGCCCTGCTGACCAATGGCTACCAGCCGCTCGAGCGCTTGCAGCCCTTGCTCGGCCGCTGGCTGCAGCAGGCCGTCTGTGCTTGACCTGCCAGGGTCGTCCGACCCTGTGCCGGGGAGCGCCCCCGCCGTGGCCGATCGATTGAGCTGGGCGGAAATCCGCCGCCTGGCCCTGCATCACCGCAAAGCCCTGTGGAGCGCCAACCTGGTGGCGGTGCTCGCAGCCCTGTGCAGCGTGCCGATCCCCTTGTTGCTGCCCCTGCTGGTGGACGAAGTGCTGCTGGGGCATGGCGATGCGGCGCTGAAATGGATGAATCACCTGTTGCCGACCGGCTGGCAGGTGGCAGCCGGCTATATCGGCCTGATGCTCGTGGCCACGCTCGGGCTGCGCCTGGCCGCGCTGGCCTTCAACGTGGTCCAGGCCAAGCTGTTCGCCGGCCTGGCCAAGGACATCGTCTACCGCCTGCGCATCCGCTTGATCGAGCGGCTCAAACGCATTTCCCTCAAGGAGTACGAGAGCCTGGGCAGCGGCACGGTGACCACGCACCTGGTCACCGACCTGGACACCCTGGACAAGTTCGTCGGCGAGACCTTGAGCCGTTTCCTGGTCGCCGTGCTGACCCTGACCGGCACCGCTGCGATCCTGATCTGGATGCATTGGCAACTGGCCCTGCTGATCCTGCTGTTCAACCCGCTGGTGATCTACTTCACCGTGCAGTTGGGCAAGCGCGTCAAGCACTTGAAGAAGCTGGAGAACGACAGCACTGCGCGTTTCACCCAGGCCCTGGCCGAGACCCTCGATGCCATCCAGGAGATCCGCGCCGGCAACCGCCAGGGCTATTTCCTCGGCCGTCTTGGCCTGCGCGCCCGTGAAGTGCGCGACTATGCCGTGGCCTCGCAATGGAAGAGCGACGCCAGCGGGCGTGCCAGTGGCCTGCTGTTCCAGTTCGGCATCGATATCTTCCGGGCCGCGGCCATGCTCACGGTGCTGTTCTCCGACCTGTCCATCGGCCAGATGCTGGCGGTGTTCAGCTACCTGTGGTTCATGATCGGGCCGGTCGAACAACTGCTCAACCTGCAGTATGCCTACTACGCCGCCGGCGGCGCCCTGAGCCGGCTCAACGAACTGCTGGCGCGGGCCGACGAGCCGCGCTACCCGGCCGCCAGCGACCCGTTCGCCGGGCGCGAGACGGTCGGCATCGAGGTGCGCGACCTGCGTTTCGCCTATGCCGAAGAGCCGGTGCTGGAGCACCTGGACTTGTCCATCGCCCCGGGCGAGAAGGTGGCCATCGTCGGCGCCAGCGGTGGTGGCAAGAGCACCCTGGTGCAATTGCTGCTGGGGTTGTACAGCGCCCAGGGCGGGACCATCCGCTTCGGTGGCGCCAGCCTCCAGGAGATCGGCCTGGAGACCCTGCGCGAGAACGTCGCGGTGGTGCTGCAGCATCCGGCGCTGTTCAACGACAGCGTGCGCGCCAACCTGACCATGGGTCGCGAGTGCAGCGACGACGCCTGCTGGCAGGCGCTGCGCATCGCCCAGCTGGACGCCACCATCGCTGCGTTGCCCCAGGGGCTGGACAGCGTGGTGGGGCGTTCCGGGGTACGGCTGTCGGGCGGCCAGCGCCAGCGCCTGGCGATCGCCCGCATGGTGCTGGCCGAGCCCAAGGTGGTGATCCTCGACGAAGCCACCTCGGCCCTCGACGCCGCCACCGAATACAACCTGCACCAGGCCCTGGCGCGCTTTCTCAGCGGCCGCACCACACTGATCATCGCCCACCGCCTGTCGGCGGTGAAGCAGGCCGACCGGGTGCTGGTGTTCGATGGCGGGCACGTCGCCGAGGAGGGCGATCACCAGCAACTGATCGCCGAGGGCGGGTTGTACGCCAAGCTGTATGGGCATTTGCAGCAGAGCTGAGGTTCCTGGGGCTAGACCCTGCATGCCTGGCAGTGGGGCGCGATGCGGCCCCAAATGGACGTCGAATGTTGTGAACGGCTCGAGCGAGTTTGCCGGATCGCCCCGAATGAGCCAGCGCAGGCCAGCAAAAAGCCCTTCAAAACCGTGGCAAATCGCCTACGCTGTGCTTGTCTGGATCGACCCAGTCTGATCCGCTCTACGACAGGGACTACATGAAGGGAACTCGCACACTCGAAGCCCCCAGGTTGCTGGGCATCATCTGGCCATTCATCGCCATCGTGGTCTTCCAGGTGCTGCTCGGCAGCATCAGCCTCTATGCCTTGTCGGCGGTACGCGCCTACGTGGCCGGCGAAAGCCTGTGGTCCAAGGCGCAGAAGGACGCCATCTACTACCTCGACCGGTACGCCGACAACCGCGACGAGCGCATGTTCCAGCGCTACCGGCAGGCCATCGCCGTGCCCCAGGGCGACCATGAGCTGCGCCTGGCGCTGGATCAGGCCAGCCCCGACCTGGTGGCGGCGCGCAACGGTATCCTGCAGGGCGGCAACCATCCGGACGATGTCGATCGGATCATCTGGTTCTACCGCAACTTCCGCCACATCAGCTACATGGAAACGGCCATCGCCTACTGGGATATCGGCGACGACTACCTGCGCCAGCTGGACACCCTCGCCACGGAGATGCGTGACGGCTTCGCCCAGGGCCAGGTCCCTGCGCACCAGGTGGACGCCTGGAAGGCGCGTATCGTCGCCATCAACGAAGGCGTGACCCCAGCCTCCAAGGCATTCAGCGATGCGCTGGGAGAGGGCTCGCGGATGTTGTTGCGGGTGTTGCTGATCACTAACCTGGCCACCGCGCTGTTCCTCATCGCCCTGGCCTGGCGGCGTTCGGGCAAGTTGCTGGCCCAGCGCCAGGCCTTCGCCACGGCCTTGCAGGCAGAGCGGGAGCGGGCGCAGATCACCCTGCAATCGATCGGTGACGCGGTGATCACCACCGATGTCGAGGGCTGCATCGTCTACATGAACCCGGCCGCCGAGCAGTTGACCCACTGGCAGGCCGGCCATGCCCAGGGCCTGCCGCTGGCGGCCTTGTTCAGCCTGGTCGACGAGCAGGCCGAGCACGACAGCCGTACCCTGGTCGAGCAGGTCCTCAGCGGCAGCCTGAAAGGGGACTCGGAGCATGCCCGGCTGATCCAGCGCCTGGACGGCAGCACGGTGTCGATCAACCTGGTCGGTTCGCCGATCCTCACCGATGGCCAGGTCAGCGGTATCGTGCTGGCCCTGCACGACATGACCCAGGAGCGCCAGTACATCGCCAACCTGTCCTGGCAGGCGACCCACGATGCCCTGACCGGCCTGGCCAACCGTCGCGAGTTCGAATATCGCCTGGAGCAGGCGCTCAATGGCCTGGCGCGCCAGAGCGGGCGGCATTCGCTGATGTTTCTCGACCTGGACCAGTTCAAGCTGGTCAACGACACCTGTGGCCATGCCGCCGGCGACGAGCTGCTGCGGCATATCTGTGCGGTGTTGCAGGCTGGCCTGCGCGAGGGCGATACCCTGGCGCGGCTGGGGGGCGACGAGTTCGGCGTCCTGCTGGTGAACTGTCCGCCGGAGCATGCCGAACGCATTGCCGAACAACTGCGCCAGAGCGTACAGAGCCTGCACTTCGTCTGGAAGGGGCGGCCGTTCGTCACCACCGTGAGTATCGGCCTGGTGCATGTCACCCAGGCACCGGGCACCCTGGAGGCATCCCTGCGCGCTGCCGACATGGCCTGCTACATGGCCAAGGAGAAAGGACGCAACCGGGTCCAGGTGTACCATGCCGACGACAGCGAGCTGTCCCTGCGCTTTGGCGAGATGGCCTGGATCCAGCGCCTGCATCTGGCTCTGGAAGAAAACCGCTTCTGCCTCTACGCCCAGGAGATCGCCCCGCTCAAGGCCCTGGAGGGGCCGGGCCATGTGGAGATCCTGCTGCGCCTGCACGACGAAAGCGGCCGCACCATCCTGCCCGACAGCTTCATCCCCGCTGCCGAGCGCTATGGCTTGATGACTGCCCTGGACCGCTGGGTAGTGCGCAATGTGTTCCAGGTCATCCGCCAGTGCCTGGACGAAGGCCGGGAGGGGCCGCTGGCGATGTGCGCGATCAACCTGTCGGGGTCGAGCATCGGCGACGACAACTTCCTCGAATACCTGCAGCGGTTGTTCGGCGAGTTCGGCATACCGCCACGGCTGATCTGTTTCGAGATCACCGAAACCATCGCCATCGCCAACCTCGGCAGTGCCATTCGCTTCATCAACGAATTGAAGGGGTTGGGTTGCCGGTTCTCCCTCGACGACTTCTGCGCGGGCATGTCGTCATTCGCCTACCTGAAGCACTTGCCCGTAGACTTCCTGAAGATCGACGGCAGTTTCGTCAAGGACATGCTGGATGACCCGGTCAACCGTGCCATGGTCGAGGTCATCAATCATATCGGCCACGTCATGGGCAAGCGCACCATTGCCGAGTTCGTCGAGACGCCATTGATCGAGCAGGCGCTGCAGGAGATCGGCGTGGACTACGCCCAGGGCTACCTGATCGAGCGCCCGCAGGTGTTCACCTGCGACAGCCTGCAGCGCCAACGGATTGCCGCGAAGCCCCTGTTACACCGGGCGCCTGGGACCTTTCGCTGAAACACCTGTCCGGAAAATCACAAGGAACCTAAGGAGCTGAAAGTGATGGACGCATTCGTACGGATCGGGCCGCTGATGGACCCTGCCAGCTATCCCGACTGGGCCCAGCAACTGCTCGAGCGATGCCATGAAAGCAAGCAGCGGGTGGTGGGGCACGAGCTCTACCAGCGCCTGCGCGATGGCCGGCTAAGGCCTGCGACCCTGCGCCAGTACCTGGTCGGGGGCTGGCCGGTGGTCGAGCAGTTCTCCCTGTACATGGCCCACAACCTGACCAAGACCCGCTATGCCCGCCACCCGGGCGAGGACATGGCGCGGCGTTGGCTGATGCGCAACATCCGGGTCGAGCTCAACCATGCCGACTACTGGCTGCACTGGTGCCAAGCCCATGGCATCAGCTTGGCCGAGCTGCAGGCCCAGGAGGTGGCGCCCCAGCTCAATGCCCTCAACGACTGGTGCTGGCGGGTGTGTACCACCGAGCCCCTGGCGATCGCCATGGCTGCCACCAACTACGCCATCGAGGGGGCGACGGGGGAGTGGGCGGCGCTTGTCTGTTCGTCCGACACCTACGCCCTGGGCTTTCCCGAGGACCAGCGCAAGCGCGCCATGAAGTGGCTGAGGATGCATGCCCAGTACGACGATGCCCACCCGTGGGAGGCGCTGGAGATCATCTGCACGCTGGTGGGCGAGCGCCCGGCGCCGGCCTTGCGCGACGAACTGCGCAAGGCGATCTGCAAGAGCTATGACTGCATGTACCTGTTTCTGGAGCATTGCATGCAGTTGGAGAAACAGCGCCAGCCAGGGAGGGCGCGGCCGGCGTTGGCGGCGGGGTGAGGCCAGGGGGCCTGCCTTTGCCAAGGCCCCAATGCCCTATTGCGCGTCGAACGCCTGCCCATTCACCCCGGCGCTGTCCGGCCCCATCAGGTACAGGTAGACCGGCATGATCTCCTCGGGCAGCGGGTTGTTCTGTGGGTTCTCGCTAGGGTAGGCCTGGGCGCGCATGGCGGTGCGGGTGGCGCCTGGGTTGATGCTGTTGGCCCGTACCGGGGCGACACCTTCCAGTTCGTCGGCCAGGGTCTGCATCAGCCCTTCGGTGGCGAACTTCGATACCCCATAGGCCCCCCAGTAGGCGCGGCCCTTGCGCCCGACGCTGCTGGAGGTGAACACCACCGAGGCGTCCTCGGATTGCTTGAGCAGCGGCAGCAGCGTGCTGGTCAGCATGAAGGTGGCGTTGACGTTGATGTGCATCACGCGCATGAAGTTGTCGCCCGACAACTGCTCCAGCGGCGTGCGCGGGCCGATGATCGAAGCGTTATTGAGCAGGCCGTCGAGGCGGCCGAACTGCTCCTCGATCATCACCGCCAGCTCGTCGTACTGGTGGGGCAGGGCGGTTTCCAGGTTGAACGGGATCACCACTGGCTGTGGGTGACCCGCGGCCTCGATCTGGTCGTAGACCTCGTTGAGGTTGGCCTCGGTCTTGCCCAGCAGCAACACGGTCGCGCCCAGGGCGGCATAGGCCCTGGCGGCTGCGGCACCGATACCGCGGCCAGCGCCGGTGACCAGGATGATCCGGCCCTTGAGCAGGTCGGGGCGGGGGGTGTAGTCGAACATGTCGGGGTCCTTGGGGTTGGAGCGGCAAGCTGCAAAAAAGCAGGGTGCTGCACAATGCCGGTCAGTTAAGACTTTCAGTTGTCATTTGGGGCCGCTTCGCGCCCCATCGCCGGCAAGCCGGCTCCCACACTGTCCGTGCAAACCGCATCATGTGTGGTCGCCGCGGTCCCTGTGGGAGCCGGCTTGCCGGCGATGGGGCGCGAAGCGGCCCCAAAAATGACAAAGCGCCGCTTAACTGACTGACATTAGGGTGCTGCACGGTTTACTCTTTCTTGTGGCTTGCAGCTTGCGGCTGAAAATCAGCAGCCGCAGAGCGCGCTGTCGATCACCTTGCGCAGTTCCAGCGGGTGGTCCACCACCACGTCAGCGCCCCAGTTGTTGGGGTTGTCCTGAGGATGAATATAGCCGTAGCGGACCGCCGCCGTGCGGGTGCCGGCATCGCGGCCAGACTCGATGTCGCGCAGGTCGTCGCCGACGAACAGCACGCTGGCCGGGTCCAGGTTCAGTGTCTTGCAGGCCAGTATCAGCGGCTCCGGGTCGGGCTTGCTGTTCTTCACGTGGTCCGGGCAGATCAGCAATGCCGAACGCTCGGCCAGGCCCAGGCGCTGCATGATCGGCTCGGCGAAACGCACCGGCTTGTTGGTCACCACGCCCCACAACAGGTTGCCTTTCTCGATGTCGGCCAGCAGCTCGGCCATGCCGTCGAACAGGCGGCTGTGCACCGCGCAGTCGCGCTGGTAGCGTTCGAGGAACTCCAGGCGCAGGGCCTCGAAACCTTCGTCTTCAGGGTCGATGGCGAAGGTCGCCGCGACCATCGCCCGGGCGCCGCCGGAGATCACGTCGCGGATGCGCTTGTCATCGATGGCTGGCAGGCCGCGCTCTGCCAGCATGGCCTGGCAGATGGCGATGAAGTCCGGCGCCGTGTCCAGCAGGGTGCCGTCCATGTCGAAGAGTACTGCTCGCAAACGCATGCTCATTCCTCGCGCAGGGTCTGGATCATGTAGTTGACGTCGACGTCGCCGCTGAGCTTGTAGTGCTTGGTCAGCGGGTTGTAGGTCAGGCCGATGATGTCCTTCACTTCAAGGCCGGCAGTGCGGCTCCAGGCGCCCAGCTCCGAGGGGCGGATGAACTTCTTGAAGTCGTGGGTGCCACGTGGCAGCAGCTTCATGACGTATTCGGCGCCGATGATGGCGAACAGGTAGGCCTTGGGGTTGCGGTTGATGGTCGAGAAGAACACCTGGCCACCGGGCTTGACCAGGCGTTGGCAGGCCTGGATCACCGAGGACGGATCCGGCACGTGCTCGAGCATCTCGAGGCAGGTGACCACGTCGAACTGGCCGGGCATTTCCTCGGCCAGGGCCTCGGCGGTGATTTGCCGGTATTCGACCTCCACGCCCGACTCCAGTTGGTGCAGCTGGGCTACGGCCAGCGGCGCCTCGCCCATGTCGATGCCGGTGACGGTGGCGCCACGCAGGGCCATGGCCTCGCTGAGGATGCCGCCGCCGCAGCCGACGTCCAGCACCTTCTTGCCGGCGAGGCTGGCGCGCTCGTCGATCCAGTTGACCCGCAGCGGGTTGATGTCGTGCAGCGGCTTGAATTCGCTTTCGCGGTCCCACCAGCGGTGGGCCAAGGCTTCGAACTTGGCGATTTCGGCGTGGTCGACGTTGCTCATGGAACAGTCCTCTGAATCTTCGATAAAAGTGTCACAGGGCGGCAGCCGTGGCTGCCGGCCGGTCATTCCTTGCCTGCGATGCGCGCGCCCCAGGCGCGGGCGGTGGCCGTCAGGGCCTGTTCGTCCATCCGGGTCAGGCGGCGGTCGTCGAGCAATTGCTGGCCGGCCACCCAGACGTGCCGCGCGCAGTCGCGGCCTGTTGCGTAGATCAGTTGCGAAACCGGGTCGTGTACCGGCTGCTGGGCCAGGCCCGACAGGTCGAAGGCCACCAGGTCGGCGGCCTTGCCCACCTCCAGCGAGCCGGTGACGGCCTCCAGGCCCAGGGCGCGGGCGCCGTTGAGGGTCGCCATGCGCAGCGCCCGATGGGCATCCAGGGCCGTGGCCGAGCCCGCCACCGCCTTGGCCAGCAGGGCCGCGGTGCGGGTTTCGCCGAGCAGGTCGAGGTCGTTGTTGCTGGCCGCGCCGTCGGTGCCTACTGCCACGTTGACCCCGGCCAGCCACAGGCGTTCGACCGGGCAGAAGCCGCTGGCCAGCTTGAGGTTGGACTCGGGGCAGTGCACCACGCTGGTGTCGCTTTCTACCAGCAGGGCCAGGTCCTCGTCGCTGACCTGGGTCATGTGCACTGCCTGCAGGCGCGGGCCGAGCAGGCCGAGGCGGGCCAGGCGCGCCAGTGGACGTTCGCCACGTTCGGCCAGGGCCCGCTCGACCTCGCCGGCGGTCTCGTGGATGTGCATGTGCAGGGGCGCGTCCAGTTGGTCGGCGATGACGCGGATCTTCTCCAGGTTCTCGTCGTTGACCGTGTAGGGCGCGTGCGGCCCCAGGGCGATGCTGATGCGCGGATGGTGGCGCAGGTCGCCGAACAGCTCGATGGCCAGGTGCAGGCCCTCCTCGGGCGTGCGTGCGCCGGGGATGGGGAAGTCCAGCAGGGGCACGGCGACCTGGGCACGGATGCCGCTGCGGTGCACCCGGTCGCAGGCCTCCCGGGGGAAGAAGTACATGTCGGCGAAGCAGGTGATGCCGCCCTTGAGTTGCTCGGCGATGGCCAGGTCGGTGCCGTCGCGCACGAACCCTTCGTCGACCCAGCGGCCTTCGGCCGGCCAGATGTGCTGCTCGAGCCAGGTCATCAGCGGCAGGTCGTCGGCCAGCCCGCGCAGCAGGGTCATGGCGGCGTGACCATGGGCGTTGACCAGGCCGGGGCACAGCAGGCAGTCGGGCAGCTCGCGTACCGCGTGGGCCTGGGGTGCCCGCTCGCGGGGGCCGATCCAGGCGACCCGCCCGTCGCGCACGCCCAGCGCATGGCCCTCCAGCACCACACCGGCCGGTTCCACGGGCACCAGCCATTGTGGAACGAGCAGCAGGTCGAGGGGGGAGGGGGCTGTGGGCATGCGCGGTACCTGGGCGATTCGGCGGAACGCGCAGTATACCCGAGCGTCTGCGGCCGAGGCTCGCTATAATCGTCCGCTTTTTATGTCCGGACGTTGGGGAGAGGCGATGCGTGAGCGACTTTTGGCGGCGGAGAAGGTGACCGGCATCCGCTGGCACGACGGCGCCTTGCACCTGCTCGACCAGCGCTTGCTGCCGTCCCGGGAATGCTGGCTGACCTGCACCGATGTCGCGGCGGTCGCCGAGGCGATCCGCGGCATGGCGGTGCGTGGCGCCCCGGCCATCGGCATCAGTGCCGCCTACGGCCTGGTCCTGGCCTTGCGCCAGCGCCTGGCCGAGGGCGGCGACTGGGAGCAGGCGCTGGAAGAGGACTTCCTCTGCCTGGCCGAGGCGCGGCCGACCGCTGCCAACCTGTTCTGGGCCCTCAACCGCATGCGCGAACGCCTGCAGCGCCTGCGTGCCGAGGAAGACGCGCTGGCAGCCCTGGAGGCCGAGGCGATGGCCATCCACGAGAGCGACCGCGAAGCCAACCTGACCATGGCCCAGCATGGCATCGAGCTGATCCGCCGGCACCAGGGCAACGAACAGGCCTTGCTGACCCACGGCAATGCCGGCGCGCTGGCCAGCGGTGGCTTCGGCACCGCGCTGGGGGTGATCCGCGCGGCCTATCTGGAGGGCATGGTCGAGCGGGTCTACGCCAGCGAGACCCGTCCCTGGCTGCAGGGCTCGCGCCTGACCGCCTGGGAGCTGGCTCGCGAGGGCATTCCCGCGACGCTGTTCGCCGACGCGGCGATGGCCCACCTGATGAAGACCAAGGGCATCACCTGGGTGGTGGTGGGGGCCGACTGCATCGCCGCCAATGGCGACGTGGCCAGCAAGATCGGCACCTACCAGCTGGCGGTGAGCGCCATGCACCATGGCGTGCGTTTCATGGTGGTGGCGCCGAGCACCAGCATCGACCTGAACCTGGCCACGGGCGACGACATCCCGCTGGAGGAGCGCGATGCCGATGAGTTGCTGGACGTGGCCGGCAATCGGGTGGCGGCCGAGGCCGAGGTGTTCAATCCGGTGTTCGATGTGACTCCGGCGGACCTGGTCGATGTGATCGTGACCGAGAAAGGTGTGGTCGAGCGGCCAGACACCGCGAAGCTGGCGCAACTGATGTGCCGCAAGCGGTTGCACTGAGCGGCGGGTTTCCAGCTTGCCGCTGGAGGCTTCGAGCATGTCGCTCGATCTCTGCCTTTGTGATACCATCCGACAGTTTCCAGGGCCGCCCATTGCAGCGGCTCTCATTGCGCAGATCCATGGCTCAACTCATTGATTTGTCGTAAGTCGTCGCACCACTGTGCGCTGCGGCGGCGAGCTTCGTTCGTCCTCCGAGGGAAACGACGAAGTTTCACCAGAAAAAGGAATCAGGCTTCTCATGGGCGAACTGGCCAAAGAAATCCTCCCGGTCAATATCGAAGACGAACTGAGACAGTCTTACCTCGACTACGCGATGAGCGTGATTGTCGGGCGAGCGCTGCCCGATGCGCGTGATGGCTTGAAGCCCGTGCATCGCCGCGTGCTGTACGCGATGAGCGAACTGGGCAACGACTGGAACAAGCCGTACAAGAAGTCCGCCCGTGTGGTCGGTGACGTCATCGGTAAATACCACCCCCACGGCGACATCGCGGTCTACGACACCATCGTGCGCATGGCCCAGCCGTTCTCGCTGCGCTACCTGCTGGTCGACGGTCAGGGCAACTTCGGTTCGGTGGACGGCGACAACGCCGCGGCCATGCGATACACCGAAGTACGCATGACCAAGCTGGCCCACGAACTGCTGGCCGACCTGCACAAGGAAACCGTCGACTGGGTGCCCAACTACGACGGCACCGAGCAGATCCCGGCGGTCATGCCGACCAAGATCCCCAACCTGCTGGTCAACGGCTCCAGCGGTATCGCCGTGGGCATGGCGACCAACATCCCGCCGCACAACCTCGGCGAGGTCATCGACGGCTGCCTGGCGCTGATCGACAACCCCGAGGTCACCGTCGACGAGCTGATGCAGTTCATCCCCGGCCCTGACTTCCCCACTGCCGGCCTGATCAACGGCCGCGCCGGCATCATCGAGGCCTATCGCACCGGCCGTGGCCGCATCTACATGCGTGCTCGCTCCGAGGTCGAGGACATCGACAAGGCCGGCGGCCGCCAGCAGCTCGTCATCACCGAGCTGCCCTACCAGCTGAACAAGGCACGGCTGATCGAGAAGATCGCCGAGCTGGTGAAAGAGAAGAAGATCGAAGGCATCACCGAGCTGCGCGACGAGTCCGACAAGGAAGGCATGCGCATCGTCATCGAGCTGCGCCGTGGCGAGGTGCCGGAGGTGGTGCTCAACAACCTCTACGCCCAGACCCAACTGCAGAGCGTGTTCGGCATCAACATCGTCGCCCTGATCGACGGTCGCCCGCGCCTGCTCAACCTCAAGGACCTGCTCGAGGCGTTCGTCCGTCACCGCCGCGAAGTGGTGACCCGCCGCACCGTGTTCGAGTTGCGCAAGGCTCGCGAGCGCGGCCACATCCTCGAAGGCCAGGCGGTGGCGCTGTCCAACATCGACCCGGTGATCGCCCTGATCAAGGCCTCGCCGACCCCGTCCGAGGCCAAGGAAGCCCTGGTCAGCACCGCCTGGGAATCCAGCGCCGTGCAGGTGATGGTCGAGCGCGCCGGTGCCGAGTCCTGCCGCCCGGAAGACCTTCCGGAGCAGTACGGCCTGCGCGACGGCAAGTACTACCTGTCGCCGGAACAGGCCCAGGCGATCCTCGACCTGCGCCTGCATCGCCTGACCGGCCTGGAGCACGAGAAGCTGCTGGCCGAGTACCAGGAGATCCTCGAACAGATCGGCGAACTGATCCGCATCCTCAGCAGCGCCGAGCGCCTGATGGAAGTGATCCGCGAGGAACTCGAAGCGATCCGTGCCGAATACGGCGACGTGCGCCGCACCGAGATCCTCAACGCCAGCCACGACCTCAGCTACGGCGACATGATCCCGGAAGAAGAGCGCGTGGTGACCATCTCCCACGGCGGCTACGCCAAGACCCAGCCGCTGTCCGCCTACCAGGCCCAGCGCCGTGGCGGCAAAGGCAAGTCGGCCACCGGCGTGAAGGACGAGGACTACATCGAGCACCTGCTGGTGGCCAACAGCCACGCGACCCTGCTGCTGTTCTCCAGCAAGGGCAAGGTGTACTGGCTCAAGACCTACGAAATCCCCGAAGCGTCCCGCGCCGCCCGCGGCCGCCCACTGGTCAACCTGCTGCCGCTGGAGGAGGGTGAGCGCATCACCGCCATGCTGCAGGTCGACCTGGAGGCCCTGCAGCAGAGCGCCGATGCCGAGGAAGACCTGGACGACGCCGACGACAGCGTGATCGAAGGCGAACTGGTCGAGGCCGAGGATATCGACGAGGAAGACGGCGATACCCCGGAATGGGCCGCCGAGCCGACCGGCGCCTACATCTTCATGGCCACCGCCTCCGGTACCGTGAAGAAGACCCCGCTGGTGCAGTTCGCCCGTCCGCGCTCCAGCGGCCTGATCGCCCTGAAGCTCAAGGAAGGCGACACCCTGATCGCCGCGGCCATCACCGACGGTGCCAAGGAAGTCATGATGTTCTCCGACGCCGGCAAGGTGATCCGCTTCGCCGAGAGCGCGGTCCGCGAGATGGGCCGTAACGCCCGCGGCGTGCGCGGCATGCGCTTGGGCAAGGGCCAGCAGGTGATCTCCATGCTCATCCCCGAGTCCGGCGCGCAGATCCTCACCGCCTCCGAGCGCGGCTTCGGCAAGCGCACGCCGTTGTCCAAGTTCCCGCGTCGCGGCCGTGGTGGCCAGGGTGTGATCGCCATGGGTACCAAGGGGCGCAACGGCAACCTGATCGGCGCCATCCAGGTGCAGGAAGGCGAGGAGATCATGCTGATCTCCGACCAGGGCACCCTGGTGCGTACCCGTGTCGGCGAGGTCTCCAGCCTGGGCCGCAACACCCAGGGCGTGACCCTGATCAAGCTGGCCACCGACGAGACCCTGGTGGGCGTGGAGCGTATCCAGGAGCCGTCCGAGGACGATTTCGATGACGTCATCGAAGCGGACGAGGAGGGCGTCGAAGTCGACGTGCCTGAGACGGCGGACGACAATGCGGGGGCCGAAGAGGCGCCGCAGGAGTAATGCTACACCCGGACGGGGCGACCAAGGTCGCCCCGTTTGACTGATAACAGCTGGTAAAGCCTGGCCCTGTGGGGGGCGGGCTTGCCCGCGAAGCAGACGCTGCGGTGTAGGGCGCCGGCCTTGCCGGTGTTCGCGGGCAAGCCCGCTCCCACAGGGTCGCTGCTAACCCATGTAATGGTTTTTGTTCTGTTTAGAGCGAGAGTGGATGTGAGCAAACGAGCCTTTAACTTCTGCGCAGGCCCTGCTGCGCTTCCCGACGCTGTCCTGAAGCGTGCCCAGGCCGAGATGCTGGACTGGCGTGGCAAGGGCTTGTCGGTGATGGAAATGAGCCATCGCAGCGACGACTATGTGGCCATCGCCGAGAAGGCCGAGCAGGACCTGCGCGACCTGCTGTCCATCCCCTCCAACTACAAGGTGCTGTTCCTCCAGGGCGGTGCCAGCCAGCAGTTCGCCGAGATCCCGCTGAACCTGCTGCCGGAAAGCGGCACGGCTGATTACATCGAGACGGGCATCTGGTCGAAGAAGGCCATCGACGAGGCGCGCCGTTTCGGCAACATCAACGTCGCCGCCAGCGCCAAGCCCTACGATTTCCTGGCTATCCCAGGCCAGAATGAGTGGAACCTGACCAAGGGCGCTGCCTACGTTCACTATGCGTCCAACGAGACCATCGGCGGCTTGCAGTTCGACTGGGTGCCCGAGACCGGTGATGTGCCCCTGGTGGTCGACATGTCCTCCGACATCCTCTCGCGCCCGATCGACGTCTCTCAGTACGGCCTGATCTACGCGGGTGCACAGAAAAACATCGGCCCCAGCGGCCTGGTGGTGGTGATCGTCCGCGAGGACCTGCTCGGCCATGCCCGCAGCAGCTGCCCGACCATGCTCGACTACAAGGTCGCCGCCGACAACGGCTCGATGTACAACACCCCGGCCACCTATTCCTGGTACCTCTCGGGCCTGGTGTTCGAATGGCTCAAGGAGCAGGGTGGCGTCGAGGCCATGGAGCAGCGCAACCGCGCCAAGAAAGATCGCCTGTACGGTTTCATCGACGACAGCGCGTTCTACAGCAACCCGATCAGCAGCAATGCCCGCTCCTGGATGAACGTGCCGTTCCGCCTGGCCGACGAGCGCCTGGACAAGGCCTTCCTGGCCGGCGCCGATGCCCGCGGCCTGCTCAACCTCAAGGGCCACCGTTCGGTCGGCGGCATGCGCGCCTCGATCTACAACGCCCTGGGCCTGGAGGCGGTGGACGCCCTGGTGGCCTACATGGCTGAATTCGAGAAGGAGCACGGCTGATGTCCGACCAGGAGCTCAAGGCCCTGCGCGTGCGCATCGATAGCCTCGACGAGAAGATCCTCGAGCTGATCAGCGAACGCGCCCGTTGCGCCCAGGAAGTGGCCAAGGTCAAGACCGCCTCCCTGGCCGAAGGCGAGAAACCGGTGTTCTACCGCCCCGAGCGCGAGGCCGCGGTACTCAAGCGCGTGATGGAGCGCAACAAGGGGCCGCTGGACAATGAAGAGATGGCGCGGTTGTTCCGCGAGATCATGTCCTCGTGCCTGGCCCTGGAAGAGCCGCTCAAGGTCGCCTACCTGGGCCCAGAAGGGACCTTCACCCAGGCCGCGGCCATGAAACACTTCGGCCATGCCGTGATCAGCAGGCCGATGGCGGCCATCGACGAAGTGTTCCGCGAAGTGGCGGCCGGTGCCGTGAACTTTGGCGTGGTACCGGTGGAGAACTCCACCGAGGGTGCGGTCAGCCACACCCTGGACAGCTTCCTCGAGCACGACATGGTGATCTGTGGCGAGGTCGAGCTGCGCATCCACCATCACCTGCTGGTGGGCGAGAATACCAAGACCGACAGCATCACCCGCATCTACTCCCACGCCCAGTCCCTGGCCCAGTGCCGCAAGTGGCTGGATGCCCACTACCCGAACGTCGAGCGGGTGGCGGTGTCCAGCAACGCCGAGGCGGCCAAGCGGGTCAAGGGCGAGTGGAACTCTGCGGCGATCGCCGGCGACATGGCAGCCAACCTCTATGGCCTGACCCGTTTGGCCGAGAAAATCGAGGATCGCCCGGATAACTCCACGCGCTTCCTCATGATCGGCAACCAGGAAGTGCCACCGACCGGCGACGACAAGACTTCGATCATCGTCTCCATGAGCAACAAGCCAGGTGCGTTGCACGAGCTGCTGGTGCCGTTCCACGAGAACGGCATCGACCTGACCCGCATCGAGACCCGTCCTTCGCGCAGTGGCAAGTGGACCTACGTGTTCTTCATCGACTTCGTCGGCCACCACCGCGACCCGCTGATCAAGGCGGTGCTGGAGCAGATCAGCCAGGAGGCCGTGGCGCTGAAGGTACTGGGGTCCTATCCGAAGGCGGTACTCTGATCGAGATTTCGGGGTCGCTGCGCAAACGCGGTACTTGTGGGAGCGGCCTTGCGTCGCGATGGGCTGCGCAGCAGCCCCCTGCGGTCTCACTGACTGGCATAGTTTCTGAACAGGGTTCGCACACGTGGTTGATGTGGTAGCAAACAAACCGGGGCCGATCATCGGTCGCCTGGTGGTCGTAGGCCTGGGCCTGATCGGCGGTTCCTTCGCCAAGGGCCTGCGTGAAAGCGGCCTGTGCCGCGAGGTGGTCGGCGTCGACCTGGACGCCCCGTCGCGCAAGCAGGCCGTGGCCCTGGGCGTGGTCGACCGCTGCGAAGAAGACCTCGCCGCAGCCTGCGTCGGCGCCGACGTGATCCAGTTGGCCGTGCCCATCCTGGCCATGGAGAAAGTGCTCGCCCGCCTCGCCGACCTGGACCTGGGCGATGCCGTCATCACCGACGTCGGCAGCGCCAAGGGCAATGTGGTGCGCGCGGCCCGTGCGGCCTTCGCCGAGCGCCTGCCGCGCTTCGTCCCCGGCCACCCGATCGCCGGCTCCGAACAGAGCGGGGTGGAGGCCTCCAATGCCGCGCTGTTCCGTCGCCACAAGGTGATCCTCACGCCACTGGCCGAGACCGACCCCGCCGCGCTGGCGCTGGTCGACCGCCTGTGGCGCGCGCTGGAGGCGGATGTGGAGCACATGCCGGTGGAGCGCCACGACGAGGTCCTGGCCGCCACCAGCCACCTGCCGCACCTGCTGGCCTTCGGCCTGGTCGACTCCCTGGCCAAGCGCAATGAAAACCTGGATATCTTCCGGTACGCTGCGGGGGGCTTCCGCGATTTCACGAGAATCGCCGGCAGCGACCCGATCATGTGGCACGACATCTTTCTCGCCAATCGCGAGGCCGTCCTGCGCACCCTGGATACATTTCGCAGCGACCTCGACGCCTTGCGCGACGCGGTCGATGCAGGGGACGGGCACCAACTGCTGGGTGTGTTCACCCGCGCCCGGGTCGCCCGCGAGCATTTCAGTAAAATCCTGGCCCGCCGGGCCTATGTGGACGCTATGAACGCCAACGATCTGATTTTCCTGGCCCAACCTGGTGGCCGCCTGTCCGGACGGATCCGCGTACCGGGCGACAAATCCATATCCCACCGCTCGATCATGCTTGGCTCGCTGGCCGAAGGCACCACCGAGGTCGAAGGTTTCCTCGAAGGCGAGGATGCCCTGGCGACCCTGCAGGCCTTCCGCGACATGGGGGTGGTCATCGAAGGCCCGCACCATGGCAAGGTGACCATCCATGGTGTTGGCCTGCATGGCCTGAAACCGCCACCCGGGCCGATCTACCTGGGTAACTCCGGCACCTCGATGCGCTTGCTGTCTGGCCTGCTGGCCGCCCAGCCGTTCGATGTGACCATGACGGGCGACGCTTCGCTGTCCAAGCGCCCGATGAACCGTGTGGCCAACCCGCTGCGCGAGATGGGTGCCGTGGTCGAGACCGGCCCCGAGGGCCGTCCGCCGCTGACCATCCGTGGCGGCCACACGCTCAAGGCGCTGAACTACACCCTGCCGATGGCCAGTGCCCAGGTCAAATCCTGCCTGCTGCTGGCCGGCCTGTACGCCGAAGGCACCACCACCGTCACCGAGCCGGCGCCGACCCGCGACCACACCGAGCGCATGTTGCGCGGCTTCGGCTATACCGTGGAGTCCAACGGCCCGGTCGCCTCGCTGCAATCCGGCGGCAAGCTCACCGCGACCCGTATCGAAGTGCCGGCCGACATCTCCTCGGCAGCCTTCTTCCTGGTGGCGGCGTCCATCGCCGAGGGTTCGGAGTTGGTGCTCGAACACGTCGGCATCAACCCGACCCGCACCGGCGTGATCGACATCCTGCGCCTGATGGGCGGTGACATCACCCTGGAGAACCAGCGTGAAGTCGGCGGCGAGCCGGTGGCCGACCTGCGCGTGCGTGGGGCGAAGCTCAAGGGGATCGAGATCCCGGAAAACCTGGTGCCGCTGGCCATCGACGAGTTCCCGGTGCTGTTCGTCGCCGCGGCCTGTGCCGAAGGCCGTACCGTGCTGCGGGGCGCCGAGGAACTGCGGGTCAAGGAGTCCGACCGTATCCAGGTCATGGCCGACGGCCTGGTCACCCTGGGCGTGAAGTGCCAACCGACCCCGGACGGCATCATCATCGACGGCGGCCCGATCGGGGGGGGCGAAGTGCATGGTCACGGCGACCACCGTATCGCCATGGCCTTCAGCGTGGCATCGCTGCGTGCCACGGCGCCGATCCGCATCCATGACTGCGCCAATGTCGCCACCTCCTTCCCGAACTTCCTGGCGCTGTGCGCTGAAGTCGGCATCCGTGTTGCAGAAGAGGGCAAGTCGTGAGTTCGCAAGCACCGGTCATCACCATCGACGGGCCAAGCGGCTCGGGCAAGGGCACCGTGGCTGGCCTGCTGGCCCGCGAGTTGGGCTGGAAGCTGCTGGACTCCGGCGCCCTCTACCGCCTGCTGGCCTTCAACGCCACCAACCACGGCGTCGACCTGACCAACGAGGAACTGCTCAAGGCCTTGGCCGCCCATCTGGATGTGCAGTTCATCGCCGCGGAACCGGGTAAGCTGCAACAGATCATCCTCGAAGGCGAGGATGTCAGCAATGTCATCCGCACCGAGACGGTCGGCGCCGGCGCCTCGATGGTCGCCTCGCTGCCGGCGGTGCGTGAAGCGTTGCTGCAACGCCAGCGTGCCTTCCGCGAAGCCCCCGGGCTGATCGCCGATGGCCGCGACATGGGCACCGTGGTGTTCCCGGACGCGCCCTTGAAGGTCTTCCTCACCGCCAGTGCGGAGGAACGCGCTCGACGCCGTTATTTGCAGTTGAAGGCGAAGGGCGATGATGTTAGTCTGGCGAGTCTGCTAGATGAGATTCGTGCGCGCGATGAGCGCGACACCCAGCGTGCGGTAGCCCCGCTGAAACCAGCGGCCGATGCCATCCAGCTGGACTCCACCGAGTTGTCCATCGAGCAGGTGTTGCAACGCATCAGGAGCGAGCTCGTCCAGCGCGATCTGCTCTGATAGCCAGGAAGGCAGGCAGGGTCACCAGTCAACGTCCTGCCGGTCTTCCTTTACATGAACGAAACCCACATTGTCTGGAATGTGGCGATGGGCGTCTGTTTCGCCCGAATCTACAGGAATTAAAATGAGCGAAAGCTTTGCAGAACTCTTTGAAGAAAGCCTGAAAACCCTCAATCTGCAGCCGGGCGCGATCATCACCGGTATCGTTGTCGACATCGATGGCGACTGGGTTACCGTTCACGCTGGCCTGAAGTCCGAGGGCGTCATCCCGCTCGAGCAGTTCATCAACGAAGCTGGCGAGCTGACCATCAAGGTCGGTGACGAAGTTCACGTTGCGCTGGACGCGGTCGAAGACGGCTTTGGCGAAACCAAGCTGTCCCGTGAAAAAGCCAAGCGCGCCGAGTGCTGGATTGTTCTGGAAGCAGCTTTCGCCGCCGAAGAAGTGGTCAAGGGCGTTATCAACGGTAAGGTTAAGGGCGGCTTCACTGTCGACGTTAACGGCATCCGTGCGTTCCTGCCAGGCTCCCTGGTCGATGTCCGCCCTGTGCGCGACACCACCCACCTGGAAGGCAAAGAGCTGGAATTCAAGGTCATCAAGCTGGACCAGAAGCGCAACAACGTTGTCGTTTCCCGTCGCAGCGTGCTGGAAGCCGAGAACAGCGCCGAGCGCGAAGCCCTGCTGGAAACCCTGCAGGAAGGCCAACAGGTCAAGGGTATCGTCAAGAACCTCACCGACTACGGTGCCTTCGTGGACCTGGGTGGTATCGACGGCCTGCTGCACATCACCGACATGGCTTGGAAGCGCATCAAGCACCCGTCGGAAATCGTCAATGTTGGCGATGAAGTCGACGTTCGCGTCCTGAAGTTCGACCGTGAGCGCAACCGCGTTTCCCTGGGTCTGAAGCAGATGGGCGAAGATCCATGGGTCGCCATCACCTCGCGCTACCCAGAAGGTACCCGCGTACAGGCTCGCGTCACCAACCTGACCGACTACGGCTGCTTCGCCGAGCTGGAAGAAGGCGTCGAAGGTCTGGTACACGTTTCCGAAATGGACTGGACCAACAAGAACATCCACCCGTCGAAAGTCGTTCAGGTTGGCGACGAAGTGGAAGTCATGGTTCTGGACATCGACGAAGAGCGTCGTCGTATCTCCCTGGGCATCAAGCAGTGCAAGTCCAACCCATGGGAAGACTTCTCCAGCCAGTTCAACAAAGGTGACAAGATCACCGGTACCATCAAGTCGATCACCGACTTCGGTATCTTCATTGGCCTGGAAGGCGGCATCGACGGCCTGGTTCACCTGTCCGACATCTCCTGGAACGAGTCCGGCGAAGAAGCCGTACGTCGCTTCAAGAAGGGCGACGAGCTGGAAACCGTCATCCTGTCGGTCGATCCAGAGCGCGAGCGCATCTCCCTGGGTATCAAGCAACTGGAAGACGATCCGTTCTCCAACTTCGTTGCTCTGAACGACAAGGGCGCTATCGTCAAGGGTACCGTCAAGGAAGTTGACGCCAAGGGCGCCATCGTCACCCTGGCCGACGACATCGAGGCTACTCTGAAGGCTTCCGAAATCAGCCGTGACCGCGTCGAAGACGCCCGTAACGTGCTGAAGGAAGGCGACGAGATCGAAGCCAAGATCATCAGCGTCGACCGCAAGTCCCGCGTCATCAGCCTGTCCATCAAGTCGAAGGACGACGCTGAAGAGCGCGAAGCCATCCAGAGCCTGAAAAACGCTCCGGAAGCGGCTGCCGACACCACCATGGCTGCGCTGCTGCGCGAAGCGATGGCCAAGCAGAACTAAGTTCTGTTTGATCGGTAAAAAAGGGCGACCTTCGGGGTCGCCCTTTTTTTTTGAGCTTTGTTGCGGGGTGGATAAGGGCGTCGTGGGTTTTGGTCGGCAAATCGAGCGCCGCCCGCGCGATCTCGCAGGCACCATGCGCCTTAAGGTGTGCCCCCCCTCGGCCCCAACCCAATCCCTGCCAAGCCCATCCAGTTCAAGACATATTTCACTTCGTTCAATCTTGAATTTTTTTATTAAGTCAAGAACCACCCTGTTCAAATCTGCCGTACCGTGCTACAAACTGGTTAAGCAATGATCTAGCTGCTTGATAACGAAGGGAAAAATATGACGAAGTCGGAGCTGATCGAACGTATTGTCACCCATCAGGGGCTGCTCTCGTCCAAGGACGTGGAGTTGGCCATCAAGACCATGCTTGAGCAGATGTCACAATGCCTGGCCACTGGCGATCGCATCGAGATCCGTGGTTTTGGCAGCTTTTCCCTGCACTACCGGGCGCCACGGGTAGGTCGCAACCCCAAGACCGGCCAGTCGGTGAACCTCGAAGGCAAGTACGTGCCACACTTCAAGCCAGGCAAGGAACTGCGCGACCGGGTCAACGAAGAAGACCAGGTCCCGCACTGATCGAAAAAGGAACAGCCTGATGCGTAACCTCAAGCGCGCCATCGCGGCGTTGTTCGTGCTGCTGTTGGCGGCAGTGGTCCTGTTCTTCGTTCTGGAGAACCAGCAAACGGTATCCCTGATGCTGTTCGGCTGGTCGGCGCCGGCCGTGCCGGTGGCGATCCTGGTGCTGGCAGCATTGGTCGTCGGCCTGGCCGTTGGCCCGTTGCTGGGGGCTTATGGCGTATTGCGCAGCAAGCGCAAGATCCGAGCTGCTGCGCGCGAGGCGGCGCTGTCTCGTAGTTAAAGGGCTTTTCCTATGCTGTTTTGAGAATCCTCTGACGTAAGTGCAGGCAGAGGCATGGAGTAATAGGGCGCTTCACTTCTCGCACCCGAAAGGCATCAGCAGCATGGCATATCCCGCCCTTGCGCATCATGGCGGCACCCGGGGTGTCACCGGTTCCTGCCACCAGTTGCACCTCGACAGCACTACCAGTCTCCTGATCGACTGCGGCCTGGAACAAGGTGCCGAAGCCAGCCCCGAGGGTGAGTTTTCATCCCTAGGCTTCGCTATCGAAGGCATTCAGGCCCTGGTCATCACCCATGTCCACCTCGATCATGTGGGCCGGGTCCCCGCGTTGCTCGCCGCCGGTTACCGCGGCCCGATCCTCTGCAGCGAACCCTCGGCGGTGCTTCTGCCGCTGATTCTCGAAGACGCCTACAAGCTCGGCATCAGCAGCGAACCCACCCACGTGGCCCGTTACCTCGAGTTGTTGAATGGCCTCATCGAGCCCGTGCCGTTCGAACAGTGGTACCGCGTCGTCGACCGTGAGGGGCTGCAGTGCCGTATACGCCTGCAGCGTGCCGGCCACCTGCTCGGCTCGGCCTATGTGGAGTGCGATGTGCGTTACACGCAAGGTGAGCCAAGTACCCGTGTGGTCTTCTCCGGCGACCTCGGCGCCCCCTGCAATCCTTTGCTGCGCCCCCTGCAGCCTCCGGAGCGCGCCGACCTGTTGGTGCTGGAAAGCACCTACGGCGATCGTCTGCATCCCGACCGTAGCGAACGCCAGCAGCGCCTGGAGGCCGCCATCGATCGCGCCCTGGCCGACCAGGGTACCATTCTCATCCCTGCGTTCAGCCTTGGCCGTACTCAGGAGCTGCTGTACGAGATCGAAGACATCCTTCATCGCAAGGCCTTGCTGACTAGCCCGACCGAGAAGGCTGACGGCGATCCTCTGGACTGGTCCCAACTCCCCATCATCCTCGACTCGCCCCTGGCTCAACGGGTGACTCGGGCATATAGGGCGCTGCACCAGTACTGGAATGACGAAGCCAGGCAGCGGCTGGGGGAGGGGCGTGATCCTCTCGGGTTCGGTCAGTTGATCTGTGTCGACACGCATGCCAGGCATCAGCAGGTCGTCAATTACCTCAAGAGCACGGGGCGGCCTGCTATCGTTATTGCTGGTAATGGCATGTGTTCTGGTGGGCGAATCGTCAATTACCTCAAGGCCATGCTGGGGGATCCACGGCATGAGGTGATGTTCGTTGGGTATCAGGCCAGAGGGACGCCTGGGGCTTTCATTCAGGCCAGCCAGAAGGCTGGAGGCGTGGTGGGGGTTGACCTGGATGGACGAATGCTTGAGATTCGTGCGAAGGTCATGACGCTGGAGGGGTATTCGGGGCATGCCGACCAGGAAGGCTTGGTGCGGTTTGCTCTAGGGCAAGGCAATGCGGTGAAAAAGGTTGTACTTGTGCATGGTGAGGGGAAGGCGAAGCAGGCGCTGGCCCAGGCGTTGCGGCGGTGCTTCTCGAGGCTGGGATTGGAGCTGGAGATCAGCATACCGGGATGACCGCTTGGCGGAGGGCTGGGGGTTGGTCGGGAAGCGGGGAACTTATTTAGATGCGTTCCCTCTACTGTCGATTATAAAAATTTTGAAGCGAAGCTTAGAGCATCACGAACATTGGAAATTGAAAAAATGTCCTGAGTGTCGGCAAAATGATGTTACATCTCATGGAGACGGCTTGGGGCTGAAATAGTGGGTAGCCCCAGTGATGTCGGCTCCAGTTGGGAGCTTACGCAAACAGACGGACCCCAAGGAAAAGTAGAATAAATGCGCAATGAACGTGAGCGCCTGAGAAGTGCTGATGGTGAGATTGATCTTTTCGAACTGATTGAGGAGATATGGAGGCAGAAGGTGTTGATCATCGTGACAACGGCGATTGTGACGGTGATTGCGATAGCTTACGCCCTGCTTGCGAAACCTGTCTATGAAGCCAAGGCTTTTGTTCAGCCTCCTACGCAGAATGACATTGCCCAATTGAATTTTGGGCGTGGTGGCACCTCTGGATTGAATATCCTCACGGTAAAGGATGTCTATGACATCTACTTGCGAAATCTCCAGTCAGAGTCGCTGCGGCGAGAGTTCTTCCGAAGCATCTATCTGCCAAGTCTGACAGAGAAAGAGCGTACCGGCTCGCAAGATGAGCTGTATAGCCGTTTTCAGGAAGTGCTAGCGTTAGGGGTGGCGGCCAAGGAAACGCCGAATCGGTTTTTCGTAAAAGTTAATGTATCGGATCCTCGACAAGCCGCCGAGTGGGTTGTCCGTTATTTAGAAATGGCGGGTGAACGAGGTCGGACAGAGGTTATCAGGGATGTAAAAGCCGATGCCACAGTCAAGGCAGACAACCTGGAGCAGCAGATTACTGCAGCGCTTGAAAGTGCCAGAAAGCAACGTGAAGATCAGATCATTCAATTGACTGAAGCCTTACGTGTAGCTAAAGCTATCGGTTTGGAAAGCCCCCCGATAATCTCTAACACTTTGTCGAGTGAGGTCTCTGCTGGGATGGACGGCTCGCTTATGTACATGCGTGGTAGCAAGGCCTTGGAGGCTGAGATAGACAATCTACGCAAGCGCACGTCCGATGGTCCGTTCATCAAGGACCTCCGCCAGCAGCAAGAGGCTTTGGCGTTTTACCGGTCCTTGCAGATAGAAAAGGGTGTGATCCAGGTCTACAGGCAGGATGGTGCTATTGAGTCGCCAGACAGGCCTGTAAAACCGAAGAGGCTGATTATCATAACTATAGGGATAGTGATGGGCTTCGGGTTGGGCCTGCTATTCGCTATCTTGCAATATTGCAAGAATGAAATGACTCGGCGAAAAATGGCTCAGGGTTAAGCGAAATGATTGCAGCGCGCTGGTGTAGTACCGCATGAGTAAATGTGAATGAATTCTCATTCGTACCTCCGGGTCAAGGATGTTTCTGGAGTGGGAGCTTTCTCTACTCTGGCGCGTAGCATGTTGTGGTTTCTGTCGACATTGAATGTACGGACGGGACAGTGTTCTCGATTTTTATCTGCTATATAGATTATCGCGTCGACATAGATAGGATGCTTTTCTTTATGACCAATGTAACGCTACCTTGATTAGCTCCCAGAGTGCCAACTTAAGCGGATATTAAGCCATTGGATATGTTACTGGAAAAATTGCTTTCTAATCGGATTTTGCTAAGGTTTTTAAACATTGGTATCCGCGGTGGCACGGTTTTGGGGCGATTCGTGCTAATAATGTTTTTGGCAAAATTTCTACCCGAGGCCGATGTCGGTAAGTTCGGGATATTTGTCGCTACGGTATTATTTTGTGTGCTCTTGGTGAGCTTTGATTTTAATAAGTATATGTACGGAGAGCTGTTTGCGCAAGGAGAAGGTGCCCGAGCTCGAATACTAGGATCGCATTTTAAGACTGTAGCCTGTCTTTACCTTGTCAGTATTCCGTTCTTTTATTTAATATTTTTCGGCGGCTTCATTGAGTTTGACTACATCGTTTATTTCTACTTGACTCTATTTTTTGTAATGGTGTCTCTGGAACTGGAGGCGCTATTGGTTGTGCTTGGTAATCAGCTTTTGTCTAGTTTTGTGTTTTTTACTCAGACATCTGCATGGGTTTTTTTTGTCGTTCCGGTTGTTTATTTCTTTCCCGCTTATAGGTCGTTGGAATTCATATATCTCTCGTGGCTAGGGGGAGCCGGTTTATCTATTCTGATCGCATTGTGTTTTTTAAAGGCTAATAATATAAGGGTGGATTTCAATGGGATGGGAGGGGCTTGGGTTCGCAGTGGTCTGAAAAAAAGTGTAATTTTTCTCTTGTCATCCATCATGTTGAAGTTGTTGTTGACTGTTGATCGGTACGTGATGGAGTATTATTCGACTCCAGAGTTGGTGGGTGTTTATGTGTTTTATATAAGTGTGGTGATGGGGGTGTTTAACTTTCTCGATCCCGCTGTTTTTTCATTTATATACCCGAAGCTTTTGCGCTCCTATAAGGAAGGTAATCATGCTGCTTATGCGGCGGCGCATAAGGAGTTAATATGTTCTACGGCGATTGGAGTGGTAGTGCTTGCTCTGTTTATCGGCTACCTTGTTCCTTATATAATTGAAGTGCTAAGCTTGCATGCATACGAAAAAAATTTAGATAGCCTTTGGCTTGTGATTTTTGCGGCAGCTGTCTTTAAACTTGGGTTCATCCCTCATTATGTTTTGTATAGTCGAGGGATGTTTAACTGGCTTTCGTATTCCAATGCAGCCTCGCTTGTCGCGTTTTTGTTATCGGCATACTGTTTGTCAATGCAGTCAACCATCAGCTTGCTCGCCAGTTGTCTGTTAATCGCCTTTTCTGTTGGTGGTGCTGTGAAACTATATGCGGCATATGGGCTGCGGGATGGGCAAGTTCATAATGTACAATAATAGATGGTTGTCTGGTGAGGCATTACTATTTGGCGGCTTTTTGTTTTTTGTCTACATGCTCGCCAAGGCTCCCTTGCTTTTGGCTGGAGAGATGGATGGTATTCAATTGATCGGCTCTCTATTGTTGATGTTGATGTTAATGTCGATCGCTATTTTGCTGCTGGTGCTCTGTAGGAAAATATATGCCTGTTATTTTTTGACATCGTTTAATTTGTTGTTTTTGTTTAATTTGATGTTTGGGGCTTTTAATGATTTCGGCTTTTTGAAATATGTGTCGCTGTCATTTCTTCTCTCAGTGACAGCCATTGTGTACTGCATACTGCCGAAAAGAAAATCGCTAGGGTCGGTATTGCTGAATTTTGCTGGGTTGTTGGTCTTCTATGGTTGTTTGGCTGTTCTTTGGGGGGGTGCCAAAGGGCAGCAATTTGTATTGCGTGAACCAATTGGGGTAAATGGCCCCATTGTGTTTGGTCAGCTTATGGTTATCGCAAGTGCAATTCTTCTGCTATATGGCAATCGAAAACTAATACTCGCCTCGCTTCCTGCCGCTCTTTCATTGCTATCTTATTCCAAGGGGCCTATTTTGGCGGGAATGTTTATATTGTTTTTGAAGAAAAGAATGTTCTTTATGATGTTGATAGTCCTATCTGTTCCTTTGCTCTTGGTGTTGCCAGGTGAGCTTCTTGATAATAGGGTGTTTCGTTTTTTTGGGTCGCTATATGAGTCTCTCAGTAGTTCGGATTTTGGAATGCTATTCGAAGGCGCGAACTATGGATCGATCGGTGCGCGTCTGGAGCAATATTTGCTTGCTATTAATTTGCTATCTGACTATCCATTGGGTATTGGTATAGGGCAGTGGGCGCTTTTCTCGGAGTATGAATATCCACATAATTATTTAGTTGAGATATTGATAGAGCAAGGGTTGGTTCTAGGTATGGGGTCATTGCTCATGATCGCGTTTTTTTTCACAAAGATACGTGATAGGAATTTAGTTTATCTTTTGTTGATGCTTTTTCTGTTTTCTATGTTTAGTGGTTCGGTGGTGGATAATAGAGGGATTTATCTTATGGTTCTTCTAGGAATGCTCTATCGAGAGGGGAGCAGCCCTGAGCAGAAAGAAATGGAAGTTAGACACCTGGGCTCAGATAGCAAAAGTCTTTGCTAATCATGGGGGAATGCCAGAGAATACCCTCTGGATAGCCGCATGGCTACTGATTCTAGTACTGTTCAAGCGATATAGCGACGTACAATTTTACGGAGGGGTGTGTTGTGAAGACATTGTGTGTATTTGGGACGCGCCCTGAGGCTATTAAAATGGCTCCCCTGGCTATTGCACTAGCCGATGATGGTCGCTTTGAGGCCAAAGTGTGCGTAACAGGTCAGCATCGAGAAATGCTTGATCAGGTGTTGAATCTGTTCTCATTAGAGCCAGACTATGATCTGGATATTATGAAAGCAGGACAGGACTTAACTGATATTACTGTCGCTATTCTTGGTGGTCTTAAAAAAGTATTTATGGATTTTAAACCAGATGTGGTTTTGGTTCATGGAGATACCGCCACGACCTTTGCTGCTTCTCTGGCAGCCTATTACCAGCAGATTCCCGTGGCTCATGTTGAGGCTGGCTTGCGTACAGGAAATTTATTATCCCCATGGCCAGAAGAGGGGAATAGGAAGTTGACTGGAGTCCTTGCGAAAATACACTTTTCGCCGACGGAGACTTCAAAGTCAAATCTTCTTAAAGAAGGGGTTGACTGTAGGGATGTAATAGTGACCGGTAATACCGTCATTGATGCACTGCTTGACGTTATCCATCGATTGGAAACGGATGGCGAGTTAAGGGCTGCAGCCATGAAGCCAGCCGGGTTTCTATCTGATGATAGGAAAGTTGTTTTGGTTACTGGTCACAGGCGCGAAAGCTTTGGCGGTGGGTTCGAAAGAATTTGTCAGGCACTAATTGAATTGGCGAGAAAGTATCCTGAGGTGGATATTGTCTATCCGGTTCATCTGAATCCCAATGTGAGGGAACCCGTCAACCGGCTACTAAATGGTTTGGATAATGTTCATCTTATAGAGCCATTAGACTACCTTCCGTTTGTGTATTTGATGAGCAGGTCTTATGTGATCTTGACCGATTCAGGTGGGATACAGGAGGAGGCTCCTTCCCTTGGGAAACCTGTCTTGGTAATGAGAGATACCACGGAGCGCCCTGAGGCTGTCGTTGCAGGTACAGTTCAGCTTGTTGGGACTGAGACGGATAAAATAGTTTCGCATGTCAGTAGGCTTCTTGATGATGAGGAAGCTTACCAAAAAATGAGTATTGCCCATAATCCATATGGTGATGGGAAGGCTTGTGAAAGGATCATTGAAGCGTTGCTTCAGATTAATTCATGAGCTGACTTGTAAAGTAATCTTTATTTGAGGTTGGTGGATTATGCCTTTTGAAAAAATTTCAGTTGTTGGCCTTGGCTATATCGGTTTGCCAACGGCTGCGGTATTTGCCTCTCGAAAGAAGAGCGTTATAGGCGTGGATGTAAATACACATGCAGTCGATACCATCAATCAAGGTAAGATTCATATCGTTGAACCTGATCTTGACATGCTTGTGAACGCTGCTGTAACTAATGGATATCTCAGGGCGACCACGGTTCCAGAGTCGGCTGATGCATTTCTCATTGCTGTGCCTACACCGTTCAAAGATGATCATCAGCCGGATCTTTCCTTTATTGAGGCTGCCTGTAATGCGATAGCTCCCGTATTGGAAAAAGGGAACTTGATAATTCTGGAGTCGACTTCGCCTGTTGGTACTACGGAACAGATGGCTACTTGGTTGGCTAATAAACGACCCGATCTTACGTTTCCACAGAATCATGGCGAAAATTCTGACGTTCGAATAGCGTATTGCCCAGAACGTGTTTTGCCAGGGCACGTTCTTCGTGAGCTCGTGCAAAATGATCGAGTGATTGGTGGGTTGACGACACGTTGTTCCAAAGCGGCTGTTGAACTTTATAAGACCTTCGTTGAAGGAGAGTGCGTCGTTACAAATGCTCGCACAGCGGAGATGTGCAAGTTAACCGAGAATAGCTTCCGGGATGTTAATATTGCGTTTGCTAATGAGTTGTCGATGATCTGCAATAAATTAGATATTAGCGTATGGGAGCTTATTAAGCTTGCTAACAGGCATCCGCGCGTAAATATTCTACAGCCGGGGCCCGGTGTTGGAGGCCATTGCATTGCTGTTGACCCTTGGTTTATTGTCAGCAAAACTCCGGAAGAAGCAAAACTAATCCGGGTGGCTCGGCAGGTTAATGATAGCAAGCCTGACTGGGTGTTGAATAAGTTAAAGTCTGTTATTGGCGAATTTCTACAGAAAAATCCGAACAAAACAGCTTCTGATGTTACGATTGCTTGCTATGGCCTCGCTTTTAAGCCAGATATCGATGACCTGCGAGAAAGCCCAGCGATGCTTATCGCGAAAAAAATTGCCGCTGAGCACCCAGGCGAAGTTCTAGTCGTTGAGCCGAATATTTCACAGCTTCCCCCAGGGTTGGGAAAGGCTGCTCTGGTCTCATTGACGAAAGCCTTGCAAGTATCTGATATTCAATTACTGCTGGTTGATCACTCCGAATTCAAGAGTGTTGAGGTTTCTAGTGGTTCTTTGGTTGATACAAGAGGTATATGGCAGGACTGAAATTAGGTAGCTGAGGTAGGCGCTATTATTACAGCGCTAGTCCTTGGGGTTTGAACGTGATCGTTGGGTTGCACGATTCGATAACCATGCCGTAATGGTCTGTTGGCCACTCTCAAGCGGTTTAATAGATTTAGGGCGGGTGTCATATGTCGATGAGGCCTACTCGGTTTGAACTGGTGTCAGGTTGAGAGTCGCGTTACTATCTGGCTTAGGACGAGCTTCTGGTATTTATAATGAAATCGATCAACCAGGGTCGCTGATGACGGAGTTTTCTTGAGGTCATGAAGGTTTTATATTTTCATCAACACTTTACAACTCCTCAAGGTGCGTCGGGGATCCGTTCGTACGAGATGGCACGTCGCTTGCTGGCACGAGGGCATCAGGTCACAATGGTATGTGGCAGTTCGGGTGCAGGAAAAACCGGGTTAACCGATCCGTTCAGGCATGGTATGCGCCGAGGATTTGTGGATGGTATTGAGGTTGTTGAGCTCAATCTTCCTTATTCAAATAGTGATGGTTTCGTCAGGCGTGGAGTTACTTTTCTAAAGTTTGCACTACGTAGTGTCAAATTGGCACTGACTGAGAAGTACGACCTAGTATTTGCGACAACAACGCCGCTCACCGCAGGTATTCCTGGGGTATTTGCCCGTTGGTTGCGTGGTAAACCATTTGTATTTGAGGTTCGTGACCTATGGCCGGAACTCCCTAAGGCAATGGGGGTTATTCGCAATCCATTGATTTTGTGGGCCATGTCTGCGTTGGAATGGGTAAGTTACCGATCGGCGCATCGCGTTATCGGACTCTCGCCCGGAATAGTGGAGGGGATTTCTAAATGCGGGGTGCCGTCCCGAAATATAGCGCTTATCCCTAATGGCTGCGATCTTAGTATATTTTCTCAAGATGTAGACCGTTGGCGACCGTCGCAAGTAGGTACGAATGATCTATTGGCCGTTTTTGCTGGTACACATGGAATAGCTAATGGCTTGGATGCTGTCTTGGATGCAGCGATGGAGTTAAAGCGCCGTCATAGAACAGATATAAAAATTGTTCTGATCGGGCAGGGTAAACTAAAGCCGAGTTTGCAGGAGCGTGCTCGGCGCGAAGGCCTGGATAACGTCATATTTCATGAGCCTGTTAATAAGGCCCGTCTGGCTGGACTCATGGCGAGTACGGATGTTGGGTTGCAGGTGCTGGCGAATGTTCCAGCTTTTTACTATGGAACTTCGCCGAACAAATTTTTCGACTATATTGCGTCTGGCCTCCCTGTACTTTGTAATTACCCAGGGTGGATGGCCGACATGATAAAGGATAGTCAGTGTGGATTTGCCGTGCAGCCTGAGCATGCTGGCGATTTTGCAGATGCCCTGGAGAAGGCGGCTGATGATCGTATTGCCTTGAAGACAATGGGGCGCAGGGGACGTACTCTTGCAGAGCGAGAGTTCGATCGTCAGAAGCTCGCAAATCAGTTTGTAGATTGGCTAGAGAGGGCGAGGTCATGAGCAAGCGTATATTCGATATCTTTGCTTCACTCTTCGGTCTTTTTATTTTGGCTCCAGTAATTTTGATAATTTCCTGGCAGGTGAAGAAAAAGCTGGGGGCGCCTGTTTTTTTTCGACAGGTACGTCCGGGGCTGCATGGACGGCCATTTGAAATGATCAAGTTCAGAACAATGCGTGATGCCTATGGAGCTGATGGCAAACCTCTAGCAGATGTAGAGCGAATGACTCCGTTTGGTCAATTCCTGCGCTCCACTAGCCTCGATGAGTTGCCTGAACTTTGGAATGTTCTGAAAGGCGATATGAGCCTCGTCGGGCCTCGGCCCTTATTAATGGAGTATCTACCGCTCTACAACCCATATCAGTATCGCAGGCATGAGGTTCGTCCCGGCGTCACCGGTTGGGCTCAAATTAACGGACGCAATGCATTGAGCTGGCAGGAAAAATTCGAGCTGGATGTTTGGTATGTCGATAACCGCTCTCTATGGCTGGATTTTAAGATCATCCTATTGACGATCAGAAAAGTGGTCCGAAGAGACGGTATTAGTGCGGCTGGAGAAGTTACTGTGTCCAAATTTACAGGCAATCCGTAATGAAGAGGCTTGCTATCCTTGGGGCCAGTGGGCATGGCAAGGTTGTTGCCGATACTGCTGAGTGTTGCGGTTGGGATAAGATAGAGTTCTTTGATGATGCATGGCCTTCATGTAGCGAAAACGGAAACTGGCCGGTCAAAGGCACTACGAAGGAACTGATCGAACAGATCAATAATTTTGACGGTATTGCAGTCGCGATCGGTAATAACGCTGTCAGGCAGGAAAAAATTTCCTTAATTACGCAGATGGGAGGACGTTTACCTTCACTCATTCATCCTATGGCCTATGTGAGTCGCCACGCTTTCATTGGTCATGGGACAGTGGTTTTTGCCGGTGCTGTAGTAAATGCCGGAGCAAAGATTGCTTCAGGTGGCATTCTCAATACAGGCTGTAGTGTTGATCATGACTGTATCTTAGACGAGGCTGTTCATATCAGCCCTGGTGCCCGTCTCGCAGGTGGCGTCGTGGTCGGCGCGCGAACATGGGTGGGCATTGCCGCCTGCATCAAGCAGTTGGTATGCCTCGGTGCAGATGTGACTGTGGGTGCAGGCGCTGCCGTAATCCGTAGTGTTGCTGAAAAAAATACGGTCGTCGGTGTACCAGCTGATCTAATAGAGTCACGGGGTGATAAATAATTAATTTATTACCTTTGTGTGAGTGTGGACTGTCTGTCTATATACTTTTTTGCACGTCGGAGTTTATATGCTCAACACACCTTTTTCGCCTTGGCCCTCCTTTACAGAAGAAGAGGCAAACTGCGCCCGTGATGTCATTTTGTCTAATAAGGTCAACTATTGGACAGGGCAGGAGTGTCGTAAATTCGAGCAGGAGTTTGCCGAGTGGATAGGCACAAAATATGCTGTTGCGGTTGCCAACGGGACCGTAGCGCTTGATCTGGCGCTAAAGGCGCTTGGTATTGGAAACGGAGATGAAGTTGTCGTTACGTCCCGTACATTTCTGGCCTCGGTCTCCAGCATTGTCAATGCTGGCGCAGTGCCTGTTTTTGCAGATGTCAACCGCGACTCGCAGAATATCGACGCCTCGACCATCCAGCGGGTACTGACTCCCCATACCAAGGCAATTGTTTGTGTGCACCTTGCCGGTTGGCCTTGTGACATGGACCCGATCATGGCATTGGCTGCCGAGAAAGGGCTGTGTGTCATCGAAGATTGTGCTCAGGCTCACGGCGCTACCTATAAGGGCAAGGCGGTTGGCTCGATAGGGGATGTTGGCGCCTGGTCTTTCTGCCAGGACAAGATCATGACCACAGGAGGCGAGGGGGGCATGGTCACCACCAACGATCGTGAACTCTGGTCGAGAATGTGGTCGTTCAAGGATCATGGTAAAAGCTGGGAATCCGTATACGAGCGCCAACACCAGCCTGGTTTTCGCTGGCTGCATGAAAGTTTTGGCACCAATTGGCGCATGCTGGAAGTGCAGGGAGCGATCGGCAGGCTTCAGTTGCAGCGTATGCCTCAATGGCATCAAGCTCGATTGCACAATGCTCAGCGTATCTGGGCCTGTGCCAACACGCTGGCTGGTCTCAGGGCTCCGCAGTTGCCCGATGACATTGAACACGCTGCGTATAAGTGCTATGTGTTCGTTGAACCTGATGCTCTTCGTGATGGATGGGATAGGGATCGAATCCTCAATGAGATCGTAGCGCGGGGGGTGCCGTGCTTCTCCGGTTCCTGCTCGGAGGTCTACCTGGAGAAAGCGTTCGATGGTACTGCCTGGAGGCCTGAGCCACGGCTGCAGGTGGCTCGGGAATTGGGCGAGACCAGTCTTATGTTCCTCGTGCACCCAACCCTGACAGATGCCGAAATCCAGAAAACTTGCGAAGTACTGACGTCTGTCATGGGCGAGGCAGTAACAGCGGCGGAATTGAAGACACGCTGATTTGCATGTTGTAGCGTGCAAGCAATTGATGACCTGTCATTGGCTCGGTCGGCTTTTGATCAGGAAGAATCTAGGAAAATGGATAGAAAGGGGTCCGGCTTGGTTCGGAATCAGGAGAGCAATCGAATGACGGATAAGCTTCGCAGGGGAATGCTCTTGCTACCGAGGCATTATAAGCGTGCCCTTCAGGTGATTACGGACGTAATATTGGTGTGGCTTGCTCTTTGGCTCGCCTTCCTTGTGCGTCTGGGCATCGGTGGCGTGTACGAGCCATTGCGCATCCATTATTGGTTGTTCCTCGCTGCTCCGGTCATTGCTATTCCTATCTTTATCAGATTTGGAATGTATCGGGCCGTCATGCGATATTTTGGTAATGACGCACTGATTACAATCGGAAAGGCTGTCTCTCTGGCCTCCTTGTTACTGGCTCTGGTGGTCTACTGGCATAGTAATCATACTGCTGTGGTGCCGCGCTCGATCGTATTCAACTACTGGTGGTTGAGCCTGGTGCTAATTGGTGGCTTGAGGTTGGTGATGCGCCAGTACTTCCTCGGAGATTGGTTTGCCGCCAGCCAGCATGTGCCCTTCGTCAGTCGCGACAATGGGTTACCGAAGGTAGCCATTTATGGAGCTGGTGCTGCCGGTAACCAACTGGTGGCAGCCCTGCGTATCGGCCGGGCCATGCGTCCCGTTGCCTTTATTGATGACGATGAAAGTGTCGCTGATCGCGTAATTTCGGGTCTTCAGGTGTTCCGGGGAAAGGATATCCAGCGGATGATTGATATCACCGGCGCAGAAGAGGTGCTATTGGCCATTCCTTCGGCATCCCGAGCCCGCCGCCGTGAAATTCTGGGTTTTCTGGAGAATTTCCCGCTACACGTGCGTAGCGTTCCGGGTTTCATGGATCTGGCGAGTGGTCGGGTCAAGGTAGATGATATTCAGGAGGTGGATATCGCTGACTTGCTGGGGCGCGATGCTGTTCCTGCACAAGATGACTTACTCGCCCATTGCATTACTGGCCAAGTTGTCATGGTCACCGGCGCGGGAGGGTCGATTGGTTCCGAGCTATGTCGCCAAATTCTCCTGCTGGAGCCGAAGGCTCTCTTACTGTTCGAGCACAGCGAGTTCAATCTATACAACATTCACAGTGAGTTAGAACAGCGTATCCATCGTGAAGCATTGTCGGTTCGCTTGGTGCCATTCTTAGGGTCGATCCGAAACCCAAAGCACCTTCTTGATACCATGAGCATGTGGCATGTAGATACTGTTTACCATGCGGCGGCATACAAACATGTGCCGATGGTTGAGCACAATATCGCTGAAGGTGTCCTCAATAATGTCATCGGTACGTTGAATGCAGCTCAAGCCGCCCTGCAAGCGAACGTTTCAAACTTTGTGCTGATTTCGACAGACAAGGCTGTACGCCCTACCAACGTTATGGGAAGTACCAAGCGTTTGGCCGAAATGGTGTTGCAGGCTCTTAGTAAGGAAATGGCGCCAGTATTGTTCGGAGACTCTGCAAATGTTGCGCGCGTCAACAAAACCCGCTTCACTATGGTACGCTTTGGCAATGTTTTGGGCTCTTCGGGTTCGGTAATTCCCCTGTTCCACAAGCAAATTAAATCAGGCGGGCCGTTAACTGTCACGCACCCCAAGATTACACGGTATTTCATGACTATCCCTGAAGCAGCGCAATTGGTCATTCAAGCGGGCTCTATGGGCCAGGGTGGAGATGTATTCGTGCTTGATATGGGAGAGCCAGTGAGGATTGCCGCATTGGCGGAAAAAATGATTCATCTGTCCGGCTTGAGCATTAGATCCGAAAAGAACCCTCATGGAGACATTGCCATCGAATTTACAGGCCTTCGCCCTGGTGAGAAACTCTATGAAGAGTTGTTGATTGGCGACAATGTATCGCCGACGCCACACCCTATGATCATGACGGCAAATGAAGACTATCTGGACTGGGACTCTCTGAAGGATCGTATATCTGCCCTGTTGGACGCCGTAGGCAAAGAGGACTTCACCCGAGTGCGCCAGCTGTTACGCGAACTGGTTAGCGGCTACACCCCAGAAGGCGAGATCGTTGACTGGGTTTATCAACAACGTCGCCAGGATATCTGACAGCGAGAGGTATCCCACTCGAGGTTTCGCGTAGCCCTACAGCTGGCAGTAATCATGCTGTCAGCTGTTCAATTCAGTAACTATTCCATCTTTCAAACCACTTTCAAGACACCTTCTGAACCGCTAGCTTTGCCTGGGCAGCAACGGAAACGCTGCCCCCAAAACTGCAACTCACAGGAGTGTCCAAAGTGCGCAACACCATCCTTTCCTACCTCTTCCTCCCATTGTTCACCGGCCTGTCCTTTTCCCTCAGCGCCGCCCCGAACGCCACCCCTGTCCCGACAACCGAGCTAACCACTACCCAAACGGTCGCCTCGGCAGCAGACGCTCAATCCGCAAGAATCAACCTCAACACCGCCGACGCCCCAACCCTGCAAAAGGAGCTGAACGGCATCGGCAAGGCCAAGGCCGAAGCCATCGTGGCCTACCGCGAGGCCAACGGCCCCTTTGCCTCGGTGGACGAGTTGCTGGAAATCAAGGGTATCGGCAACGCGCTCCTGGAGCGTAACCGTGACAAGCTGGTGGTAGCGGAGTAACAGGCAGGGTAATGGCCGGCCCACGCGGGTCGGCCCATCGAGAAGAGGATCTCAACGATCCTTCGCCTCCTTGGCATCCATCTCGGCGTTGCGTTCATGGATCTTCTTCAACTGCTCTTCGGTCAACGGCAATTTCTTCGCCGTATCCCGCAACAGCAACAACCCGCCAACGATCGAGCCAAGGGCTATGATCAGTATCAACCAGGCATACCAGGGCATGATGTTCTCCTGTAGACCGGGGATGGCAACGCTCGTACGAGGTTCGAGCGATTCTTGCATCCTTTGGTTCAATTATAGGAGCCGACCACTCCTGGGCCAATTCTCATGACCCATGGCCCCCAAAGCCCCCGCCACATCGTTTACAATGCGCGCCGTTTTCGACTTGCCAAGAGACCCTGCCCATGTCCGCCTGCCAGACGCCCTTGATCGTCGCCCTGGATTTCCCCACCCGTGAGGCCGCTCTGAAGCTGGCTGACCAGCTCGACCCGGCCCTGTGCCGGGTAAAGGTCGGCAAGGAACTGTTCACCAGCAGCGCCTCGGGGATCGTCGAGACCCTGTGCGAGAAGGGCTTCGAGGTATTCCTCGACCTCAAGTTCCACGACATCCCCAACACCACGGCGATGGCGGTGAAGGCCGCGGCCGAGATGGGGGTATGGATGGTCAACGTGCACTGCTCCGGCGGCCTGCGCATGATGGCGGCGTGCCGTGAGGAACTGGCCAAGCGCAGCGGGCCGCAGCCGTTGCTGATCGGGGTGACCGTGCTGACCAGCATGGAGCGGGAAGACCTGGCGGGCATCGGCCTGGATATCGAGCCGCAGGAGCAGGTGCTGCGCCTGGCGGCGCTGGCCGAAAAAGCCGGGATGGACGGCCTGGTCTGCTCGGCGCTGGAGGCGCCGGCGCTCAAGGCGGCGCATCCGGCGCTGCAACTGGTGACGCCGGGCATTCGCCCCAGCGGCAGTGCCCAGGATGACCAGCGACGGATCCTCACGCCACGCCAGGCACTGGATGCCGGTTCCGACTACCTGGTGATCGGCCGTCCGATCAGCCAGGCCAGCGACCCGGCCCAGGCGCTGGCGGCGGTGGTGGCTGAAATCCGCGGTTGATCCTTACCCAGGATCGGCGCCTTGCCAATGCCGGAGTGGGGGCTGCATGGGCTTTTCCCTTTGCCCCCAGATCGCTATTATCGCGTCTATACATCAGCAATTTCTCACGCCACGCGTTCAGGCCTGGTCTTGCTTTTTTCCTGTACACAGCAAGGCACTCCCCGGAGTCGAACCGCTCTGGGGCGTTGAGCCGCTTTGCCGAAAATGTGTTGGCCAGACATACCGGCTGTCCGCAGGATGGGGCGGTGCTCGGAAGCGTTTTAAAGGAATAGGTTTTGATTAAGCGTAAACAGGTAGCAATTGTCGGTTGTTCTTTCCGTTTTCCGGGCTCCACCTCCAGCACTTTCTGGCAAAACCTGATGAATGGACGCGACCTGGTGACCCAGGTCGATCCTTCGCGTTGGGACCACGCACAGTTCCTGCACCCAGACAAGGCTCACCCTGCCACGAGCTACACCTTCGCCGCTGGTACCCTGGGGGATATCAGCGCGTTCGATGCAGGCTTCTTCAATATCTCGCCGCGCGAGGCGGCGATGATGGACCCGCAGCAGCGCATGCTCCTGGAGATGTGTTGGGAAACCTTCGAGAACGCCGGGGTCAAGCCGTCCAGCCTGCGGGGCAGCAATTGCGGTGTGTACCTGGGCATCGCGGGGGTTGAGCAGGCCTATCGGCTGGTCGAGGACTTGGCATCGATCGACGGTGCCTCCGCCACTGGCAACACCATGAGCATTGCCGCCAACCGCCTGTCCTTCTTCTATGACTTGCGTGGCCCGAGCATGGCCATCGACACGGCCTGTTCGTCGTCCCTGGTAGCTTTCCACCAAGCCTGCCAGGCCATCCTCAACGGTGATATCGACCAGGCCGTGACGGGTGGAATCAGCCTGCACATGCACCCGTTCGGCTTCATGATCTTCGCCAAGGCCACCATGCTGTCGCGCGGCGGCCGCTGCCAGTCGTTCGATGAACGGGGCGATGGTTATGCGCGTGCCGAAGGCGGTGGCCTGTTCCTGCTCAAGGACTACGACCAGGCCGTGGCCGATGGCAACCCCATCCTCGCCGTGGTAGCGGCGACCGCGGTCAATACCGATGGCCGCAAGTCCAGTCTGACCCTGCCGAATTCGCAAGCCCAGGCCGCGTTGCTCGAGAGCGCTTATGCCCGGGCGGGCATCGACCCGGCGCAGCTCGACTACTTCGAAGCCCACGGCACCGGAACGGCCGTTGGCGACCCGGTGGAAACCCGTGCCATTGGCGAGACGCTCGGCCAGGCGCGTGGCGATGGCAACCCGCTGCCGATCGGCTCGGTCAAGAGCAACCTCGGCCACCTCGAGGCGGCCTCCGGTGTCGCCGGCCTGGTCAAGGCCCTGTACAGCCTGCATGCGCGTGTCGTGCCGCCCACCATCGGCATCCAGGCGCTCAACCCGAACATCGACTTTGCCGGGCTCAACCTGCAAGTGGTCAGCGAGCCCCTGGCGCTCAAGGCGCAGGGGCAACTGACCGTTGGTGTCAACTCCTTCGGCTTCGGCGGGGCCAATGCCCACGTCATCCTGCAGAGCGCCGAGCCGCAAGCGCCATCGTCTTCTGCGCCGCAGGCGCGGCCGCTGCCATTGCTGCTCAGTGCCAAGACGGCCGAGGGGCTGCGTGCCAACGCCGAGCGTTTTGCCGACTACCTGGCCGGCCACGACGATGCCTGCTACTACGACGTGGCCTACCAGGCCATGTTCCGTCGCGACGCCTTGCCCCATCGTTTGCTGCTGGTCGAGGCCGATCCGGCCAAGGCTGCCCAGGCGCTGGCCGACTACGCCCAGGACCCGAGCCTCAGCGAGCTGAGCTCGGTGCTCGAGGCCGGTGTTGGTCTGGAGCAGGCCAACGGCCCGGTCTTCGTCTACTCCGGCAACGGCTCGCAGTGGCAAGGCATGGGGCGGGCGATGCTCGACGAGCCGGTGTTCGCCGAGGCGCTGGCGGACGTCGATGCGATCTTCGAGCCGCTGGCAGGTTATTCGCTGCGCGCCGAGTTGCGCGGCGAGCATGGTGACGACCGCTACGCGCTCACCGAGATTGCCCAGCCGGCACTGTTCGCCTTGCAGGTCGCGGTAACCCGTGTGTTGGCCGCACAAGGCGTGCAGCCGGTAGCCGTGGTCGGCCATAGCGTCGGCGAAGTGGCCGCCGCCTGGGCCTGTGGTGCCCTGACCCTGGAAGACGCGACCCAGGTGATCTACCACCGCAGCCGCCTGCAAGGCCTGACCCGTGGTTGCGGCCAGATGAGCGCTGTCGGCCTGAGCGGCGAAGCCACCGCAGCGCTGCTCGTCGAACTGGGGTTGGCCGAGCGCCTGGTCGTGGCCGGTGAGAACAGCGCCCGTGGCGCGACCGTCGCCGGTGATGTCGAGGCCCTGGCGGAGCTCGAGCAGGCCCTTGCCGAACGGCAGGTTTTCGTCCGCCGTCTGGGCCTGGACTACGCGTTCCACTCGCCAGCGATGAATGTCATCGAGCAGCAGGTCATCGCCGACCTGGCGCACATCCGCCCACGCAGCGCCAGCCTGCCGTTCTACTCCACGGTGACTGGCGGCCAGCTCGATGGCCTGCGCCTGGACAGCCAGTACTGGTGGCAGAACATCCGCTTCCCGGTGTTGTTCCAGGGCGCGATGGACAACCTGGTGGAGCAGGGCCTGAATGTCTTCGTCGAAGTCGGCCCGCATCCTATCCTGCGCGGCTATGTGGTCGACGCCCTGGCCCAGCGCGAACAGCCGGGGCAGGTGATCGCCACGCTGCTGCGCAACGACCACAGTCCGGTGCTGTTGCAGCGTAGCCTGGCCAAGTTGCTGATCGCCGGCATCGAGCCGCACTGGCAGGTGCATTTCCCGGTCGCGGGCAATCCCGTGCAACTGCCCAACTACGCCTGGCAGCATGACCACTTCCAACTGCCGGTGAGCGCTGAGTCGTTCGGCGTGCTGCAGCGCGCAAGCCTGCATCCGCTGTTGGGCTATCCGCTGGCCGACCATGCCCTGACCTGGGAGAGCCAGCTCGACATCCAGCGTTTCCCCACCCTGGCCGACCACAAGGTCGGTGAATCGGTGCTGTTCCCGGGGGCCGGCTTCACCGAGCTGGCCCTGGCCGTGGCCTTGGTGCAACAGCCGGGTGAGTACGTCGATATCGAGGAGCTGGAGATCCATAACCCGCTGCTGCTCGCCAGCGAGGGCAGCAAGAAGGTCCGTGTCACCCTCGAGGAGGCCGATGGCACCCTGCGCATCGCCTCGCGTACCCTGGCCCAGCGTGAAGAGTGGGTACAGCATGTGGTCGCGCGCCTGCCGGGCGAAGCCCGTGGCGTCCTGCTCGACGCGCGCGCCCCGGCCTTGCCCCAGCGCCCGGCCGACTACAGTAGCGAACGGCACCTGGCCCTGACCCGTGCGGTCGGCCTCAACTACGGCCCGGCCTACCAGGCCGTGGCGGCGGCCTGGGTGGAGCCGGCGCGCATCCTCGCGCAACTCGAGGCGCCGGCGGTCATCGAGGCCGAGTTGGCCAGCCTGCATGTGCATCCGGCGCTGCTCGACGGCGCCTTCCAGTTGATCACCGAACTGCTGGTCGACCAGCCCGGCAGCAACCGGGGGCTGGCGTTCATTCCGGTGCGCTTTGGCCGCATCGCCTATGCCGTGGGCAAGGGCGTGCCGTGCCTGGCCGAGGTTCGCCAGCTCAAGCGCACCGCGCATTCCCTGCTGGTGGATTTCACCCTCTTCGACGCTGCCGGGGAGGCCGTGCTGGCGATCAAGGAGGCGCGCTTCCGTGGCGTGCGCCTGCAGCGCGACCGCTCCAACGACGTCAAGCGCCTGGCCCATGTCGGCATTGCCGCGCCTGGCCAGGTGGTACCGCTGCAACGCCATGCCCAGGCTGCCACGCCGTTGCTGGCGCAATTGCAGGGCCTGGCCGACGACCCGCTGCAGGCGCGCTACCTCGATGAGGTCGAGCCCTTGCTCGATGCCCTTTGCTCGAGCTTCGTCCAGGACCTCGTCGAACACTGCGGCGGCAGCCTGGGCGCCGAGCAGTTGGCGCATTGGTCGCAGGTCGAAGGCGTGCCGGGCGACTACCTGGCGACCTTGCTGCGCCATGGCGAGCAGGACGGCAGCCTGTCGTGCGCTGCCGATGGCAGCTGGCAGCTGGCCGACCCGGCACCGCGCCCCGCGTCCGAGGCCATCTGGCGCGAGCTGTTCCACAGCTACCCGGAATGCTTCCAGATCATTCATTCGGTGGGGCGTATCGGCCGCCACTTGAAAGCCCTGCTCGACGGCTGCCAGGCGATCGACCAGCTGCAACCGCGAGAAACCAGTGCCGCCAGCCTGGCCCGCATGGTCCTCGGCGCCGCTGGCCAGCAGCGCCTGCTGAGCGGTGTGCGCGAAACCCTGGCCCAGCGCCTGGCCGCATTGCCCGCAGGGCAACGCCTGCGCGTGCTGGAGTTTGGCTTCGGCGCGGCGTCGTTCGCCGAGCTGCTGTACCCAGGCATCGACTTCGACCGGGTCGACTATTGCTACTGCGTTCAGGCCCCGGAGCTGGAGCAGCGGCTGCGCGACGAATGCCCGGCCCTGCAGGTCCTCGCCCTCGAGCAATTGGCCGACGCTGGCGCATTCGATTGGGTGCTGGTGCCGACCGACCTGGCGCCGTTGGCCACCCTCGGCGAGGCCCTGCGCCTGGCCGCCCACCAACTCAACCCGCATGGCCAACTGGCCTTGCTCGCCCATTACCCCACCCGCTGGGCCGAGTTCGTCTTCGGCGCCCAGGCCGATTGGTGGCTGGCCGGTCCGCAGCAGGCCCTGTCGCGTCAGCAGGCGCCGGCGTTCTGGAGCCACGAGCTGCAACGCCACGGCCTTGACCCGGCGCAACTTGTCGAAGCGCTGCCGGGCAACGCCTGCGGCAGTTACCTGCTGCTAGCCGAAAAGCCGGCCACTCCTTTGGCCAGCCGAGCACCGGTCGCACAGCAGCGCTGGGCATTGCTGGCCGAATCCGGGCAGGAGGCTACCGAGCTTCTGGCCAGCCTCCTGCGTGAGCAGGGCCAGCAGGTCAGCCTGCTGCAGCCGGGCGATGCCCAGGCGCTGGTGACGCAGTTGCGGGCCCTCGAACAGCCTCCCGAGCACCTGGTGCACCTGGCGGGCTTCGACAGCGACGCAGGCCTGGAGGGCCAGGCCGCACGCTGCATGCAGGCTGCGGCATTGGTGCAGGCCTGCGAAGCCCTCGGCGTTGCCCCGCAATGCTGGCTGCTGACCCGTGGCGCGGCCATGCACTGGCATGCGGGCGCCGAGGCCGAGAGCCTGGCGTCCATCGCCGATGCCGCGCTCTGGGGCTTTGGCCGTACCCTGGCCAATGAATCGGGCAACTGCCGCGTGCGCCTGCTCGACCTGGCGCACGGCGCGCCCGTGGAGCGCCTGGTGCCGGCCCTGCTGCACGCCGACGCCGAGACCGAACTGGCGCTCGACGCCGAGGGCCGGCGTTACGTACCCCGCCTGCGCGTGCTGCGCGAACAGGCCCAGGCCGACGACGGCCAGTGGGTGTGCCTGGGCTTCGACCTGCCTGGCCAACTGCGCAACCTGCGCTGGGAAGTACGTCCACCGCGTCAGCCGGCGGCGGACGAGCTGGACATCGCCGTGCGCGCCACGGGTCTGAACTTCCGCGATGTGATGTTCGCCCTTGGCCTGCTGTCCGACGAGGCCATCGAGAATGGCTTCTCCGGCCCGACCCTGGGCTTCGAGTTCGCCGGTGTGGTGCAGGGCAGGGGGGCCCAGGTGCCGGGCGACTTCGCCCCAGGCGACCGGGTTGTAGGCTTCGGCCCCTGCAGCTTCGCCACGCGCCTGGTGACCAACGCCAACGCCGTGGCGCGTATTCCGCAGGGTATGTCGTTCGAGGCCGCAGCGACCATCCCCAGCACCTTCTTCACCGTCTATTACGCCCTTCACCACTTGGCGCGCCTGGAGCCTGGCGAGAAGGTGCTGATCCACGGGGCCGCCGGCGGCGTGGGCATCGCCGCGATCCAGGTCGCCCGCTGGTGTGGCGCCGAGATCTACGCCACCGCCGGCAGCGACGAGAAGCGCGACTTCCTGCGCCTGCTCGGGGTCGACAAGGTGTACGACTCCCGTTCGCTGGCCTACGCCGACCAGATCCTCGCCGACACCGACGGGCGGGGCGTGGACGTGGTGCTCAACTCCCTAGCGGGCGAGGCGATCAACCGCAACCTGCGCGTGCTCAAGCCGTTCGGCCGCTTCCTGGAACTGGGCAAGCGCGACTTCTACCAGAACACGCGCATCGGCCTGCGACCGTTCCGCAACAACATCAGCTACTTCGGCATCGATGCCGACCAGTTGATGAGCGAGCGCCCGGCACTCACCCGGCGGTTGTTCGCCGACATGATGGCGCTGTTCGAGCAAGGCATCCTGCACCCGTTGCCGTTTCGCGAGTTCGATGCCAACCAGGTCGTCGAGGCCTTCCGCTACATGCAGCAGGCCCGGCAGATCGGCAAGATCGTGGTGACCTACGGCAACCCGATCGAGCAGCGGGTCGATACCCGCGAGCGCCCAGCCGCAGCCTTGCGCCTGTCTGGCGAGGCGACCTACCTGGTCACCGGCGGGCTGGGCGGTTTCGGCCTGCGCACGGCCCAGTGGCTGATCGACAAGGGCGCTCGCCACCTCGTGCTGCTGGGGCGTCGTGGGCCGGCCAGCGTCGAGGCGCAACCGAGCCTGGCGCTGTGGCAGGCCCAGGGCCTCGACGTGCAGGCCGTGGCCTGCGACATCACCGATGCCGGGCAACTGCGCACGGTATTCGAGCGCATCGCCGCCAGCGCCTACCCACTGCGCGGCCTGGTGCATGCCGCGACGGTCATCGACGACAGCCTGATCCGCAACCTGGATGACGAGCAGTTGCGCCGGGTGCTGCAACCCAAGGCCCAGGGTGCCCAGCACTTGCACGAGCTGACCCGTGGGCTGGCGCTGGACTTCTTCGTGATGTTCTCCTCGGCTACCACCCTGTTCGGCAACCCCGGGCAGGCCAACTACGTGGCCGCCAACCATTGGCTCGAAGCCCTGGCGCGCCATCGCCGCAGCCAGGGGCTGGCGGCCACCGCCGTGCTGTGGGGGGCCATCGACGACGTTGGCTTCCTGGCGCGCAACACGCAGATCAAGGATGCCCTGCAAAGCCGGATGGGTGGCGCCGCGTTGCGTGCCGAGGTCGCCTTGGCGCAGCTCGAGCGCATGCTGCTCGAGGGCGACGATGGCATCGGCGTGCTGGAGCTGGACTGGAAGGCCCTGTCGCGCTTCCTGCCCAGTGCTGCCACGCCGCGTTTCGTTGAACTGGCCCGTACCCATGGTGGCGACCAGGAAGACGACAACGACGGTGAGGACATCCAGCGCATGCTCGCCGAGCTGGATGACGCCGAACTGCTGGAGCGTTTCGCCGAGATGCTCAAGTACGAAGTCTGCGAGATCCTGCGCTTGCCCGCGGCGCGCCTGGACACCCAGCGCCCGCTGCAGGAGCTGGGCCTGGACTCGTTGATGAGCGTGGAACTGGTGGTGGCCCTGGAGGAGCGTTTCGGTATCCGCCTGCCGGTGATGGAGCTGAGCGACAGTTCCAGCATCGACAAGCTCAGCGTGCGCCTGCTGGAGCTGCTGCGTGGCGACGCCAGCGAGGAGGCTGCGCCGGCCAACCTGGCCGAGAACCTGCTGGCGCGCCACGGTAGCGAGCTTACCCGCGAGCAGATGGCCGAGCTCAATGCCGGACTGGCCGATGCCAGTGCGGCGCCCAATCGATTGATCGAGTAACAGACTTCATGAGCGCAACGACGCCGACCGGCCTGGCGGTCGACACCAAGCAACGCCTGATCCAGCAAGCACTGGCGCGCCGTCGCAGCGAGGGCCGGGACGCCGCCGGTGCGACCCTGGAGCAGGCGCAGCAGGCGAGCCTGAAGGTGCCCGAGGCGTTCTACCGCTTCGACCAGCACCCTGGCTACCAGCAGTTGCGGGTGATCCAGCAGAGTGCGCGACAGCTTGGCCTGGCCAACCCGTTCTTCCGCCTGCACCAGGGCACTGCCGGGGCGCAGACCTGTATCGGCGATCGGCAGTACCTCAATTTCGCCAGTTACAACTACCTGGGGTACTCCGGCCATCCCGAGGTGGTTGAAGCGGCCAAGGCCGCCATCGATCGCTATGGCACCTCGGTTTCGGCCAGCCGCCCGGTGTCTGGCGACCGGCCGCTGCACCGCGAGCTCGAAAGGGAACTGGCCAACCTGTACCAGGTCGACGATGCGGTGGTGATGGTCAGCGGCCATGCCACCAACGTCACCACCATCGGCTACCTGTTCGGCCCGCGTGACCTGGTGCTGCACGACGAGCTGATCCACAACAGCGTGCTGCAGGGTATCCAGTTGTCCGGTGCCCGCCGCTTGAGCTTCGCCCATAACGACTGGCAGGCGCTGGAGCGCCTGCTCGCCGAGCAGCGTCAGCATTTCGAGCGTGTGCTGGTGGTGGTCGAAGGCATCTACAGCATGGACGGCGACTACCCCGACCTGCCGCGTTTCGTCGAGCTCAAGCGCAGGCACAAGGTCTTCCTGATGGTCGATGAAGCCCACTCCTTGGGCGTGATGGGCGCCACTGGCAAGGGGATCCGCGAGCATTTCGGCCTGTCGGGCGATGACGTGGACATCTGGATGGGGACGCTCAGCAAGACCCTGGCCAGTTGCGGTGGCTACATCGCTGGCAGCACGGCGCTGATCGAGCACCTGAAGTTCCTGGCCCCGGGGTTTCTCTACAGTGTCGGCATGCCGCCCGCCGTCACCGCATCGGCCCTGGCCGCGTTGCGCTTGCTGGCCAGCGGCCGCGAGCGCGTGGCTACGTTGCAAGCCAGGGGCGAGCTGTTCCTGCGCCTGGCGCGCGAGGTCGGGCTGGACACCGCGACCAGCACGGGCCTGGCGGTGATCCCGGTGATCACCGGCAGCTCGTTCAAGGCCGGGCGGTTGTCCAGTGCATTGTTCGACCGGGGAATCAATGCCCAGCCGATCCTGTATCCGGCAGTGCCGGAGCAAGCGGCGCGGGTGCGGTTCTTCGTCTCGTGCGAGCATACCGAGGAGCAGATCCGCCAGACCGTGGCGATCGTTGCCGAGGAGATGGCAAAGCTGGGGTGAGAGGGGCTCGCCAGTGCCGCCCCAGGGCGCTATACAACTTGCCGCCCTGGAAGTAATCGCCCTCACGCAGCGCGGCAATGTCCCGCACACGCAGGGTACGCTCGGACGCAGCGACGATGACGGATTGGCCGTCCGTGCGGGACTTGAGCCAATGGTTGAACGCCAGGTTCATCAAGATGGCCAGGATTGCCGCCGAACTGATCCCCGACGCAAACCAGTCCGGGAATGGCTCATAGAAGTTCGGTGCGGCGATCGGAATCATGCCGAAGCCCAAGGACGCGCAGACAATGAGCAGGTTCAAGTTGTTGCGGTAGTCGACCTTCGACAGGGTACGGATGCCACTGGCAGCGACAGTGCCGAACAGGACAAGACCTGCGCCACCGAGCACCGGCGGTGGAATGGCCGCAATAACACGTCCCATGATCGGCAGTAGCCCCAGCACCACCAGGAATACCCCGCCAGTGGCCACGACGAAGCGGCTCTTGATGCCTGTTAAGGCAACGAGCCCTACATTCTGGGCAAAGGCGCTCTGGGTGAAGGAGCCGAACACTGGCGCGATCAGGCTCGACAGCATATCGGCACGTAGGCCGTTGCCCAGGACCTTGGTGTCCACCGGGGTATTGATGATCTCACCGACCGCGAGAATATCGGCAGAGGTTTCCACCAGGATGACCATGACGACGATGCACATCGATAGAACAGCGGCGACTTCGAAAACCGGCATACCGAACTAAAACGGCGAGGGTAGTGCCAGGAGCGGGCCGTCGACGGCTGTGGTGAAGTCGGCCATGCCCACGGCGGTCGCGATGAGGGTGCCGATGACCATCGCCAGCAAGATCGACAGCCGCGAAATCGCAGCTATCCCCAGCTTGCTCAGAATGAGGACGATGAGGAAGGTGACGGCTGCCAGGGCGATATTGGCCATGCTGCCGAAATCGCTTGCATGGCTGTTGCCGCCCATGATCCAGCGGGCCGCGACCGGAAGCAGGGAAAGGCCGATAGAGGTAATGACGATGCCGGTGACCAGCGGCGGGAAGAAGCGGATGATCTGGGAGAATATCGGTGTGATCAACAGGCCAAAGAGCGAAGCTGCCATGACGGCCCCGAGCACTGCCGGCATACCTCCTGATCCGCTGGTCAGAATAGCGCCCATGGTGGCCACGCCGGCGAAGGAAACGCCTTGAACCAGGGGCAATCTACAGCCGAAAAACGGGAGGCCTATCGTTTGCAGCAAGGTAGCCAAGCCACCGGTGAACAAGGTTGCAGCAATGAGCAGGCCTATTTCGCTGGGTGTCAGTCCGGCAATCTGACCCAGAATGAGTGGGGTGGCGACCATGCCGCCGTACATGGTCAGTACATGTTGCAGCCCGTAAACCACATTGGGGCCTATGCCAAGTCTTTCATCTTCAGGTCGTTGCGCTGCAGGCGTAGTCATGGAGTTCGAACCTCGTATTATTATGAAAATAGCCGATCATCCAGAAACATATGTATAGCGACCTTGTCAGGCTTATAAGGCGTGAGCTCCTTTTTATGTGAGTGTGGCGCGTGGGATAACGTTATTTTGCCAGTCAAGGTATTGCGACTGGCCCCGAGCAAACATCAGATGGCTCGAAGCCATGTCGCTGCAGACGGTATTCAACGTTTACAAGTGGGCCTCAGTAAACGATGGCAGAGCGTATCGGCTCTCCTCGCCTCATGAGGTAAATCACATCGAGCGCAAGTCAGTCGGATTTTTTTCAGCCTTTATTTCCTCCCATGTCGCGCGGAACCACTCTGCAATTGCCACGTTTTGCTCAAACAAAGAGTATTTAACGCCGCCGCCATAGTCAGGCATGTCGATCATGTCTGTCGTGATGTATCGCAGTGGGCTGTCGGGGGTGTCGCGATGATGACGCAATACTCTGCGCACAACATCCTTGCAGGGTTCGACCCGATACGCTCGCCATGGCAAATGCCACTCGCCCGGTGCTGGTCGGAAAAATGGATACTGGCACGCCCGACCGTAGGTCCCACCGTCCTTGAGCTGCCAAATGTTCTTTGGTCCTTGCGGCGAGACCGGACGAATCTGCAACCAGTGTGTCATGTTCATGCCGATCCATTCGTCGATGACATTGCCTGGTTCATACGGGTCGATCACCAGCTGGCCCGACTCGATGTCACCGCGAATGCCGCTGACATCCTGCTCTTCGAGACAATCGACTTTCAGCAGTACATGGCTATGATCGAGCACGAAGTTGAAAGGGACTCCGCGCGCGCTCACCTGTTTGGCCACCCGGCTAATGCGGCGGAAGTCTTCGGTCCACATATAGATATGAACTTCAAAGCCGATGGTGATGCCGATTGTTTCGCCGGCCTCGTGGGCGTGCAGGTAAAAGTCGACGATTTCATTGTCTGTCAGGGTGTGACCTTGCGCATGCTTGGTGTAAAGCATGATGTTGTGAAATTCAGCGCCGGCTTCTTTGCACAATTTCAAGTTCTTGACCAGTAGCGCTTCATCACGACCTGCAGTATATGACCAGAGGCCTGTGCGAATAGGAATGCCGTATTTGTTGGAGGCACGCAGGTATTCAGATTCTTCGCCGGGCTGCGGCATGCGATCGAAGTGGTCGAAGACACCTGACTCCTTGATCATTCGAAACTGCTCGTCCACCGAAACGGGCTCAAGGTGTTGTACACCGCGACCATTGCAGCCTACAGAAAATTCCATGCTGTTCTCTCTTGTATTTGTTTTTAATAAACGAACGTCACGCGTCGACGGTCTGGACTGCGATCTGGGCTGGCACGTCACTGCGCTCAGCCACTTGCAGGCGCTCTATCATCTTACGGATGCGCACGGGGGCATTATCGATGCCCAGGCGAACATACTCGCGCACCCCGGTTATCTCTTGCTGGGCCTGGACGTGGGTCAACAGCTCCAGGTCTTCATTGAATGTCAAGGTCATCAGTTCGGCGACTTCTTCATCCACGCGGGTATCATGAGGATGATAATTGCGAAGGTGAAGCCAGAAGTAGTGGGTCGTGCGTTCTGTTTCTGGGGTCAAGAAGTTGAAGCTGAATGAGCGCAAGCCACGATCTTTGTTTTCTTCGGTGGGTTCGACACCGGCGTCTATCCCGCCAAAGTCTACATAGGAAACCGATGGCATATGCAGGTAATAATATTGCCAGCGATCGGTCAAGCCCTTGAAGTTACCCATTTTTTCAAACAAAGGGACAGGCGCGGCATTTTTGATCCAACGGTAAGCCAAGACATGGTCATCACCTTGCTCGACTTTGACTCCCACTTCAGCGCCATCGGCCCCACCGATAGTGTTTTTATGAACGTAGGTGGTGTGGGCGGGGTCCACCAGGTTGTCCGTAATGTTCAAGTAGTTTGACTTGAAGTACAGGTATTGGTTGTCGACCAAGCCCCAGCCTTTATCGCCATAATGCGGAATATCAATGATTTTTTCAGGGTCGGCCAGCGCAGGTTCGCCCATCCAGATCCAAACGGCGTTGTACTTCTCGAATAGCGGAAACGCTCGCACTTTGGCGTTAGGGGGGATGCTGGCCTGGCCGGGAATGTGCGAGCATTGACCTTTGCAATTGAAGGTCATGCCATGATAGCCACACTGCAGTTCGTCCCCCTTCAACTCGCCGAGCGATAAAGGCGCAAGCTTATGGGGGCAGCGGTCCATCAAGGCAACGGGCTGCCCATCTTCGCGACGGTAAAATACAATTTGCTCATTCAGAATTGTCCGGGCCAGTAGTGTGCGACAGATTTCATGGCTCCAGGCTGCGACATACCACCCGTTTTTAACGAAGCTGCTCATTCTTATCTCCTCACCGTTAGGGCACACTGACGGTTTAAGCATCCAGTGTTAAGCGTGGGCTAGTGGCACGGGACACACAGATGCATATTTTATTTTCGTTGTGACGCTCATCTTCGGATAACGCGTAATCGCGATGATCTGGGGTGCCGGTCAGTACCGTCTGCGCGCACACACCGCATTCGCCGCGCTTACAATCAAACAGTGGATCGAGCCCCGCTTCGAGCATTGCATCGAGCAGGCTTTGCGACGCAGGTACATGGAGGACTCGCCCGCTCCGGCGCAGAACGAGTTCCACAGGCTGGTCCGACTGATGGCCGCTGCTGCCGAACAATTCGAAATGCACATGCGACGACGGCCAGGAGAGCTCCGCCGCGGTGGCGATCACGGCATCCAGTAGCGGCTTGGGCCCACACACGTAGACGTGCCGGGATTTATCATGGGGGCCTAGCAAAGCAGCCAGTGACATTGTTCGTGGTGCCGGCCCTTGGTCAAAGTAAAGGCTTGCCTGTGGCCCCAGGCGTTCTATTTCAGCGCGGTACGCCATCATCGCGGGCTCGCGCGCACCGTAATGCAGTTCAAAGCTGCTGTTGTTGCGCGTCAATATTCGAGCCATCGATAGAATGGGCGTGATCCCGATTCCGCCTGCGATCAGAACCGCATGGTGTTCCGTGTCGAGCAAGGCAAAGTCGTTCCTTGGCGTGCCCGCCAGTATTTGATCCCCGGCGCGAAGACCGTGCATGTACCTCGAGCCACCCTGGCCTGCATCTTCTCGCTTTACGGCGATTTCGTAGTAACCCGATTGGTTGTCACTGTTGACCAAAGAGTAGGCTCTTTCATCAGTGCGACCGTCTTCAAGTCGGACACACACTTTCAAGTGTGCGCCGGCCGAAAATACAGGCAACAGGGAATCGTCTGCAGCCTTTAGAATGAATGATTTAATTTCGGGTGAGCGTTGCCGTACTTCCGAGACGATCAGTCGAAGGGGATATTCTTTATTCGAATTCATTCTTTATCTCCGGGGTACGTTGAACTCAAGTCGAGCGCTACCGTCGCGCCCACACAGAAGGCACAGTTAGAGGGGCTCCAGGCGATAAAAATATTCCTGGAGTTTCAAGAGGCGTAGAGATGCTTCAGTACTTAAAAGGCGACAAGCCTGTCATGATCAGGCGCCAGGCAATCACATCTATCGATCAAGACACGTTGATAGAGTCGTCTGCGTCTAGGCAAATGGTAAAACGAGGTGGGTGATGCGAAAAGTGCTAAATAAACACTGCTGCGCTGTATTTTTTGCATCGCATGGCCGTCAATCGGCGCTACGCCGTTTCGTAGGCGCGCAAGAGTTCGCTGACGATGTTGACGAAGGCGGCGAGCGACGGAGATAGAGCCCTGCCTTTGCGAATGTAGACGCCAAGCTTCGCCTCCACTGCGCTGGGTGGGCGCAACGGTAGATGTACCAGCGAGCCCTCCTGGAGCTCTGCTTTCATCCCTAGCCTGGTTTGAAACGCCACGCCCATTCCTCGTTGTGCGAGCTTCTTCATCATGACCAGCGAGCTGGTCTGAAGCAGCACATTGGCGCAGCCTTGGTGTCCCTCTAGCAGCGGCTGCATCAGGGAATAGATAGCGATCTCCGGTGTCCCCAGAATCAGCGGGTATGCCAGGCAATCGGCAAAGGTGATGTCGACCCGGCTAGCCAACGGGTGGCTTGGCTGTACGATTGCGCCCAGCTTCAAATTGACCGCTGCACAGCATTGAAGGTTCGCTTCTGACGGGATGGAAAACGCCAGCCCCAGATCCACCTCACCCTCTTCGATCAGCCGGGCAATATTGGCTGAGCCATCGAATCGACAGTTTATTTTCACACCGGGGTAGGTCGAGATCATTTTCTCGATCACAACCGGCATGAAGTCTTCATTGAGCCCCTCGACCGAAACGACGCTGATGTTCCCGCTGCGAATGCCTTTTAACCCTTCGAGTTCGCTTTTGAGCCGCTGCTCGTCTTGAAAAACCGTGACCAGGTGCTGCGCCAATAAACGGCCCGCTTCGGTAAGCTTCAGCCCGGACGGCAGGCGCTCGAAGACTTCTGCCCCTAAGGTTTCTTCTAGTTTTATGAGTTGGCGGTTGACGGCTGAGGCATCGACATGCAGTTGGCGTGCGGCTTCTCGAATGGAATGGCACTGACGAATCTTTTCAAAATAGAGTAAAGAGCGGGCATGGATCTTCAAGGTGTAGCCGCCTTAACGCCTTGCGTTTTTAACACGCTTGTTTGGATGGGGGCGAGTATGGTCGGGCGTGCCGTCGCACGCAAGATTGCATAAGCCCCAAATGGCGGGTGCAAGCAGGCCCTGCACAGGCCTGCAAGCCACATCATTGGTCGTTCAGATATGCGGCGCCTCGTAGGCATTCAATTGCTCGATGAAACGCCAGTGGCTGCGCTTGTCGAACCCCATCAGCCGCTTGAGACGGATATCCCAGCGCATGTGATGGTTGGCGATCCAGGGCAGGGCGAACAGGTGCGCGCCGCGCCAGGGGATGAAGGGGTTGCGCCGCAGGCTCGCATAGATCTCCACCCGATGGCTCGCCTGGCGGCTGGCGCAACGGGCATGGAAGCCGGAGGTGTCGGCCACCACCAGCGTGTTGGCGGGCACGGCGAAGCGGCGCGGGGCGGGCAGGCCGAGGGCCGCCAGTTGCTCCTCGTCGATACGGAACGAGCCTTCGCGGTGCATCTGCTCGCCCGAGCGGGCGGCATCCAGGCTCTGGCGGTATTCCCAGGCCAGGCGCTCCGGGGTCAGGCGATGGGAGCCGGGCACATAGCTGAACGGGCCCTGGTCATCGGCCACGTCGTCGAGGAACAACCAGGCCTTGGCCGTCGGGTGGAAGGTGTCGGCATGCAGGCGGGTCTGTGGGTCCTGGTCGGCATTGGCGGCGTCGATGATGATCGACTGCAGTTGATAGGTGATGCCACCGCTGTTGGACGAGGCATAGGCGATCAGGTCGCGTACGCCACGGTCGGCGACGAAGGCCGCGCTGGCCGGATTGTGCACCAGCACGTCCTGGTCGAGGCTGACCCGGCGGGTCACCGCACGGCCCTGGCGCATTTCCCAGCCGGTACTGCGCAGCGCGCCCAGCTCGGCGCGCAGCGCGGCGAACTGCTCGGCCGGCAAGGCGTTCTCGCGGATGAAGAAACCGTTCTGCTCGAAATGCTCGCGCTCGCGGGCATCCAGCCGCGACGCCAAAGCCCGCCGGCGCAACGCGGCCATGCCCATGGCCAACTGGCGGCGCTGCACATGCAGGCCCAGGGCGTTGAGCCGACGGCTGCCGATCAACGGGTTGTTCTCGAAGGATTTGGCATGGGTCGCCAGTTGCAGGCAATGCCAGGGGAGTGCCGCGTAGCGGCCGATGTCCTTGATCGAAACAGGCATGGTCTAGTCCTTTGATGGGGCCAGTGGCCGGCCGCAGCCGAGCATGGTCCAGGTGTAGTTGAGCAACGGCGCCACTCGGGCGTGTTCGGCCAGCCGCACAGGGCGCGGCGTCGACAGGCAGGCGAGGGCGTGCCAGGCATCGCAGGGCAGGGCTTGCTGGACGTCGGCATAGCGCGCATAGCGCAACAAGGCGCCGGCTACCAACTGGTCCAGGGTCAGGCGCCGGGTGCGGCGCGGCATTGGCTGGTGGTCGTGGGTCAACCCCCAGCCGGCATAGAAAGGTGTGCCATAGGTCACCACGGGCAGGCCGCGCAGCAGCGCCTCGAAGCCGGCCGTGGAACTCAAGGTGTGCAACTCATCGACCTGACCGTACAGCACGGCGATGTCGACACCGTCGAGCACCTGGTCGGCCAGCCCCGCCAGCTGTTGCGGGGCGATATGGCCCAGGCGCTTGCCGGCCTCGACATCCGGATGTGGCTTGTACAGGATCCAGGCAGCGGGCGCAGCGGCGCGTACGCGCTGCAACAGGCGCAGGTTGCAGCCCGGGCCGCCACCGCTGCACAGCGTCGAGGCGTCATCCTCGACCTGGCCGACCACCAGCAGGCGCCGCTGCCCCGGCCGGCCTAGCAGCATTGGCTGCGGCCCCTGGCGCAGGTTGAACTTGCTGGTACCGCTGGCGACGATGTGCGCCCGCAACTGCGCGGCTTCGGCGAGGCTGGCGGCATCGAACGCCTCGTGCTGCAGCAGTTGCTCGAGGTCGCTGGCCGAGGCGGCATCGTAGTGGATACCCCCGCGGTCGAGCACCAGCGACAGTGCCGGGCTGTTGGTCGCCCCCAGCCCGATGGAGCGCAGGAAGCCGTCCTCGACCCGCCACAACGGCACCCCGGCCTGCCGGGCACGCTGGGCCAGGCCAGCGGGTTCGCGCGCCGCCCAGACCAGCAGGCGGCCTTGTTCGGCGGCCACCCGCTGCACCAGTCCTGGCCCATCCACGGCAAAACGCAACTGGCCCCAGCGGCTGGCGAAGAAGCGGCGGATGTTGTGCCGCTTGTGGCGCTTGACGCCGATCACCGTGGTAGGGCCGGCGAACGCCGCGTCGCGGGCCTTCTTGCGTGCCAACTGGCGGGCCACGGTCAGGGCGTCGGTGAGCTGGCCGGTGAGCGGGTCGACATAGCGGCAGTAGCGCACGTAGGCCGCCGCCACCAGTTGCACCAGGTCTGGCCGGCCCTGGCGCCGGGGGATCGCCATGCGGTCGTCGGTCAGCCCCCAGCCGGCATAGAACGGCAGGCCGAAGCAGGTGACCGGCACCCCCTGGATCAGCGCTTCCAGGCCGGCCTGGCTGGTGCCGATGTACACCCGCCGCGCGCGCCGGGCGAGCGATGCCCACGACACCGGGCGTGCCTCCAGGGTGACTCCGCGGGTCTGCGCCGCCGCCAGCAGGCAACTGGGTTTTTGCCCACCGAGGCAGTCGGGGTGGATGCGCACTCGCACATCGGCATCGGGGTTTTCCGCCAGGGCGGTGTCGAGCATGCGCACGTAGTCGGCTTCGCACAGCCCGCCACCGGGGATCGAATAATCGCCCGCCGTCTGGTCGACCACCAGCACCAGCGGGCGTTCGCGGCCCAGCGGGTCGTCGGCGGGCAGATCCTGGGCATTGTTGTACTTGCCGATACCGCTGCTGCGCATCAGCGCGATCAGCTCACGGGCGCAGGCCAGCTCGTCCTCGCCCAGACGCTCAGGGGATTGGAGGATGTTTTCCAGCAGCGATGGCCGGTCGGCCAGGTAATGGATACCGATGGGATCGACCACCATCGACATCGGCGTGTCGCCCTCGATGCCCAGTGACGACGAACGCAGGAAGCCGTCTTCCAGCGCGATATACGGCAGGCCCCAGCGCTGGCACAGCACCCGGGCATGGGCGGAGGAGGCCTTGTAGCCGATCCCGGCGATGGCCTTGAGCCCCTTGGGTGCCTTGCGGCCACGCCGCCACAGCCAGAAGGGCGGCCCCTCGGGGCCGAGGAACTGCGGCAGGTGCAGGACCTTCCATGCCACCCACTGGGACATGATGCCGATCCAGCCGGGGCCGTCGACCAGGGAGGGTACCGCGACCGGGCTGCCCAGACGTTCGCTCATGGCAGCGCCCTCCACATGCCGCGCACCGGCGGGAAGGGCACCCAGCGCTTGCGCCGCAGGGCGAAGCCATTGTGCAGGTAGAGGCGGCGCGCGCGCGGATTGTCCAGCGGCACTTCCAGGTCGACCCGGGCAAAGCCCTCGGCGGCGGCATGGGCGCAGCAGGCCTGGACCAGCGCCGAGCCCACGCCCCGGCCGCGTGCGGGCTTGTCTACCCGCAGGCCATACAGCAGGAACGGGTAGCGCCACTCGCGCAGCTCGCTCAGGCAGAAGCCGGCGAAGCGCAGCCAACCGCCGAGGTAGCCGAACTCACGGATGAACGGCCGCCAGTGCAGGGCGAACGGCCCGCGCCGATGATGCTTGAAGGCGGCAAAGCCCAGTACCTGGTCGCCCTCGAAGGCCAGCAGCACACGGTCCCAGTGGATGCTCGCGCCGAGCAGCCGATGGCGGCAGGCCGTGTCGCCGATCAGGAACGCCAGCGAGCCGCGCCCCTGGGTCAGCAGGCGCGCCAATGCCGGGTCGGCAGCACGTTCCGCTGCCAGGTTCGCGCCCAGGACGATGCGTACCACCTTGTCAGGCCACGCCCGAAACAGGCTTGACCTTGGGCGCACGGGCGTGCCCGAGCAGCGCACCCGACAGCGCCTCGACCCGGATCGGCGCGGGTGCGCAGCCAGGCTGGCGGCGATTCGACCAGATCAGGTAGTCGGTATCGCCCGCCGGTGCGCCGATCGCCTGGTAGACTTGCGGCAAGATCGGCACATGGTCACCGAAGAAGCACAGCAGCGCCTCGTTCGGCTGGGCCATCAGCGTGTCGCGGAGCATGCCGAGCATGCGATCGGCGTTGCCGATGTGCCGCAGGTAAGGCGCCAGGTCGCTCATGCCCGGTTGCAGGGGGCGCTCGAACCAGGCTGGCAGCTCGCTGTCGGCCACGGTCTCCAGGTGCAGCGGGCCGTGGTTCTCCATGGTCACGGCATGGATGAACAGCGGCTGCTCGCGGCCTGGCGCCTGCAGCAGTTCGCGGATCTTCTGCGCCACCGCGCAGTCGCCAATGAATGGCCCGGCCTTGTGCGAGGCGTCGAAGGCGCGCACATCGATGAAGGCGTCGAAGCCCAAGGCCGGCAGCACCTTGTCGCGGCCATAGAAACTGCCGTCGTAGGGGTGGATGCAGACCGTGCGATAGCCTTGCGCTTTGAGTGCCGAGGCGATGCTCGGCAGGCCCTGGCGAGCCAGCACGCGGTAGGGGTTGAAACGGTGCACGCCAAGGCGCCCGGCAGGGATGCCGGTGAGGTAGGCGAACTCGGTACGCACGGTGTTGGCCCCCCAGGCCGCCACCTGCAGCTTGCCCCGTGCCAGGGACTCGCGGCCCAGGCGGTCGAATTCGCCGAGGACTTCCCGGCGCACGCCGGGCCACAGGTCGCGGACGTCGAAGAACGACTCGCTCTGGATCGAGACCAGGTCGGGGAGGGGGCCTGTGGCGGTCTGCGCTGCCGTGCAGGCAAACGGCGACCCCAGCCCCGCCCGATCCACCGGCACCCGCGCCGCCCAGAAATACCGCCACAGGCTGGCTGCCAACCCCCACGTCCGTACATCCTGCTCGGCGTCGAAGCTCGGCGTCACCCGCCGGCTGCCCAGCCGCAACAACCCCAGCCCCAGCGCCAGTGGAACCAGCGCCTCCAGCCGCGCGCCCGGCGTCTCGAAGCTCAAGCCCGCCCACAGGTACACCAGGAACCCCAGCGCCAGCAGCGCCGCCTTGCCGAAGCCGAAGAACGGCAGGTACAGGCGCGGAAAGTGCACCGCGTCGCTGAAGTACTCGAAGTCGGCGCACACGAAGGGCTCGCGCAACGAGTGGTACTTGGCGTTGCTCACCAGCACGATCAGCAACCACAGCAGCAGCAGGTTCACGCCGCTGAACAGGGGCCGCGCGGTGAGCCCGTACAGCAGCCCCAACCCCACGCACCACAGCCCCGCATGCAGCATCCAGCAACTGGCCGGGCGACGCAGGGCAGGTCGGGGCACCAGCAGGCGCTCCACCAGCACGGTCAACGACAGGCCGATCAGCGCGACCGGCAGGAGAGAAACGTCAATCACTGTACTTCAGCCCACGCAGGATCATCGAAGAAAGCCACTGCGGGATCAGCCCCAGCAGCCAGGTACCCAGGTTGAGCGGGAAGGGGAAACTGATGCGCGCCTGGTTCGCCGCCAACCCGCGCTTGATGCGCCGGGCGGCCTTCTCGGCGGTCCACAGGAAGGGCTTGGGCCCAGGCATCTCGAAGCACATCTTCGACTCCACGTAGCCCGGCACGATGACGTTCACCTTGATCCCCTCCGGCGCCAGCCAATCGCGGATCGCTTCGCCATACACGCGGATCGCCGCCTTGCTGGCGCTGTAGGTGGGCGTCACCGGCAGGCCGCGCCAGCCAGCCAAGGAGCTGAACAGCGCAATTTGCCCATGGCCGCGGCTGCGCATGGTGGGCAGTGCCGCCTCCACCGTAGCCAGGGCCGCCAGCACGTTGACCTCCAGCAGCGCACGGCTGTCGTCCCAGTGCTCGGCCTCGCCATTGCTGCCGACTGCCGTGTTGAGGCCGGCACCGACCAGCACCAGGTCTGGCTGCTCCTGTTCGCTGACGCGCCGCACCATGGCGCGCAGGGCATCGAGGTCGCGCACGTCGATGGCTTCGAGCAGCACGCGGGCACCGAGGGCACGGCATTGCTCGGCCATTTCATCCAGCCGGTCCTGGCGGCGGCCTTGCAGGATCAGGGTCACGCCCGGTGCGGCATAGGCCGGCGCCAGCGCGCCACCGATGCCGCCGGTAGCGCCGGTGATGAGGATGCAGCGAGGCGAAGCGGTGTGGTTCATAGGTAGTTTTCGATTCTCGACGTTCTGGCCATCAGGACTTCCAGGCAGTTGGCCACAGCCATCTCGATGCCGCAGCGGGTGTAGAAACCGCCATTGACCTGGGTGGTGTGGATGACCGTGTTGCGAAAGCGATGGAACAGGGTGTTGTCGGGCGCCTCGGGGTTCTGCCAGAAGTCGTCCAGATGGCCCTGGTGGGTGAGCCCCGGCATGGCGTAGATCGGGTCGGCCAGCACGCACGTCGGGCGGTGGTGCAGCAACGCCGAGGCACCGGCAGTGCTGTTGACCGTGATCAGCCCGGCAATGTGCGATAGCAGCGTGGGCATGTGCCCGCTTTCGAGGAAGTCGACCCGTTCGGCCACATCGTATTCGCGTGCCAGGCGCTCGGTGACCTTGCGGTAGTTGACCAGGCCCGGGGTCAGGGGATGGTTCTTGATCAGCAGCCGTGCATCGAACGGGGCATTGAGCGAGAACGAGTTGATCACGTGGTCGATCACCTCGGTCATGTTCTGGAATGGCGAGTGGTCGCGGATCTGCGCATCGCTGTCCAGCTGCAGCGGCAGCAGGAAGGTCGGGTGTCGCTCACGGGCCACTTCCGCCACCAGCGCATCGTCATGCACCCGCGCGCGCAGCAGGCGCAGGCCCTGACGGACGAACCCCGCGTATTCCACCGCCGCGTTGAAAGGCGCATGGGTGCGGTACCTGGGGAAGCACAGCGCGTTGAGCGCACCGCCGGTGTGGTACAGCACATCGTGGGTGGCGCGGGCGGTGAACGACAGCTTGAAGGCGTTGCCGTTCTGGTAGCGCGGGATGTGCTTGCCGACCTGGCGGTACCAGTCCGGGTCGCGCGGCAGGCGCGAGTTGTTGTTGACCCCATCGCGCTCCAGGGTGACCCAGTAGGGGCGGAAATAGCCCTCCTCGAACACATGCACGCGAATGCCCAGCGTCCGTGCCAGGCTCACCGCTGGTTGGTGCACCGGCCGGCAATCGCCGAACAACACCAGGTCGGTGATATCCAGTTCGTGGAACACCTGGGCGTAATAGGCGTGCAGTTCTTCCTGGCGCTGCATGCAGGTGCGCACCGATCCACCGGCGCCGTAGAGCACGTCGCCGACGTTGAAGCGGATGCTGTGCACATGCTGCCCGATATCGCGCAGCGCCTTGGCCAACTGACGGAAGAACGGCGAGCTCACACCCTGCAGGAACAAGAAGTTGTTGCACGGAAGGCGCAGCAGCGGACCGCGCGGCGCCTTCGCATTCAGTTCGCTGGGCGCTTCATGCCCAACAAACTGCTCAAGCGTCGTATCAAGTCCTGCCATCGGGAGGGTGCTCCTGGCTGCGGTAGCGCGTGCCAATGTTGTAGTTCGTAAAGGGTCTGTTCAGCGGTGGTGAAACGGTTGGTGATGCGGCTGACATAGGTGGGGTAGAGCAGTAGCGTCCCCGCCACCAGTTCGTCGAGGGTGAGTCGGCGGCTGCGCCGGGCCTGCACCTGGGGGTCCAGGTCGCGGTCTTCGGTAAGCCCCCAACCGGCGTAGAACGGCTGGCCGTAGGTAGTGACCGGTACGCCACGCAGCAGCGCCTCGAAGCCGGATTGCGACGTCAGCACGTGTACCTCGTCGACTACCTCCAGCAACTGTTGCAGCGGCGTATCGCCGATCACCTCGTTGCACCAGTGCACGGTCTGCGCCTCGTCGTCGCCGCGCGCGCGGGTGCCGGCCAGGACTTCCGGGTGCGGCTTGTACAGCACCCAGGCCTGCGGGTTGGCCTCGCGCACCGCACGCAGCAACTGCAGGTTGCTGCGAATACGGTTGCCACCGAAACGAATCGATGCATCGCCCTCGACCTGGCCCGTCACCAGGATCACCTGGTGCGCGTCGGCCGGCCGCTGCCAATGGGCACCGGGCAGGTTGTACTTGGTCAGCCCGGCGCGGCAGATGGCCAGGCGCAGGGCCGCGGCGCGCGCCAGCAGGTCGCTGTCGAACGCCTGGGTGGCGAGAATCCGCTCCAGGCGGGAAGGGCGTGTGGCGTCGTAGTAGATGCCCAGGTCATCGACCACCCACGACAACGGCCGGGCCTTGCCCGCGCCCAGGCCGACCGATCGCAGGAAGCCGTCTTCGACGCGGTTGATGGCGTGAGGGTGGTCGTGCAGGTCGTCGTCGTGCTTGCAGCCCCAGGTCACTACCGGCAGGTCGCGGGTCAGCGGTTGCTCGGGCTTGACGAAGCGAATGGCCGCGCCGTTGAAGAACAGGTCTGCCAGCGGCTCCTTCCAGCGGCTGAAACCGAGCATCTGCACCTGTTGTGGTAGAGCGCTGCGGTGATGACGCTGCAGGCCCAGCCACTCGATCAGCGCTTCTGGCGTGCACGGCTCGCCGCGCTCCGGGCACACATAGCGCGGGTAGCGCACCAGGCTGGCGTGGATCAGTTGGGCCAGGTTCACCGGCTGGCGCCGTGCCGGTGCCGGCAGACGGTCGTCGGTCAGTCCCCAGCCGGCGTAGAAGGGCATGCCCCAGGTGTGCACCGGCACATCCCACAGCAGTGCATCGAAGCCGAGTTGCGAGGTCATCACGAATACCGCGCGCATGCGTGGCAGCAGTTCGGCCGGATGGACATTGCGCGCCAGCACCTGCACCCGCGGATTGCCGGCCAGCGCTGCCAGGTCGAAGTGCCCAGCCTTACGGCCTGCCACCACGTCTGGATGCACCTTGAGCAGGATCGTGCTGTGTGGATAGCGCGCCAGTGCCGCCTCGAGCATGGCGCGAAAGTCATCGGCTCCGGCGCCCTGCAAGGACGCATCGGCGCAAGTCTGGTCGGCCACCAGTACACAGTCGTCGGGCAACTCCAGCGTTTCGATGCGCGCATCGTTGTACTTGGAAACCCGCTGGCGCTGCCACAGCGCCTGCAGGGCCAGGGCCCGTTCGGTTTCCTGCGCGGTGAGCGGCGTGGCGATCAACTGCTCCAGGCGCGAGGGCGCGCTGGCATCGTAGTACACGCCCACATCGTCGACGATCAGCGACAACGGCGGGTCGTCGGCACCGAGCCCCACCGAGCGGAGAAAGCCGTCCTCGAGCGTCAGCACCGGCTTGCCGGCCTTGCGCGCCTCGGCGATGGCCTTGAGTGCACTCGGCTTGCGTCCCCAGGCCATGATCCAATCCGCCTGCGGCACGTCGCGCACGGCACCGTTATGCAGCGCGTAATCGGGCAGCAGGGCGGGCAGTGTCGTGATGCTTTGGGCCCCCTTGGAAAGGACCAGCAGGCGTGGGCGGGACGAAGCGTCATCCATAGAAGTGAAGCGGCTTTCCGTGCGAAATGGGACGGTTTGGGCGTAGGCCCAATGGATCCAGAGGAGGAAGATTTAGTGCGCGGAATCTTAATACAAATTCACAGATTGTAGGATCTGTTCGACAGGAAATCGTATGAATAATTCCGGCATACCAGACATCGGTCAATGAATGATGTCAAAATGACAGTTTTACAGCAAGCTCAGCAGGTACTCGTACTTGTCGCGCAGCAGCGGCATACGCTCGCGAGCCTGGTATTCCTCGAGGGTTTCCGGGCGCAGGCAGTGGAAGAGGGCGGTCAGCAGGAACACATAGCGCAGATTGCCTAGCGCCTGCTCTCCCTCGAAATGCGCCGGCAGCGCCTCCCGGTAGGCTTCGGTAAACTCCGACTGGGCGGTGAGAAACATCGCCATTTCCTTGCGCCGGAACAAGCTGCCCAGGTACGCCCCCCCATCGAACCCCACCCGCCCGATTTTCACCTCGCTCCAGTCGATCAGGTGCAACTGGCCCTTGTCGATGAACAGGTTCTTGCGCAAATAGTCCATGTGGCTGATGCAGCGCGGGCTGCGCCGCGCCTGGCTGGCCAGGTGACGGACCAACGGCACGAAGCCGCTGAAACGCTCGGCCAGGCCGGCAAAACGCGCATCCTCCTGCCCCAGCTGTTGCAGCCCCGGCAGGCAACGGGCGAAGTTGAAGCGCGGGCGCAGCAGGAACCACGGCCGGAAGAAGTCCATGCTCCACAGCAGTGGCGCCTTGCCTAGCGGCTGCGCTGCCAGGTATTCATGGCTGCGGCTTTCCAGTTCCGCGATACCCAAGGCCAGTTGACGCGCGATCGCCTGCATGCGCGGCGGCTTGCCACGCACGAACTCGGTGAAGATCAGGCTCTCGAAGGGTGTTTCGATCACGCCCAGGCAGGATGGGTAGCGAAAGTGCGTGCTACCCGCCAGCATGCCTTCGGCGCGGTGGAAGCGGGCTTCCTGGCTGCTGATGAAGGCCAGCTTGCGGATCGACTTTTCCACCAACTCCACTGGCTGCCCCGTGCAGGGGTCGAGCAGGCGGTGATGGCGCACGTAATTGACGAACGACGCATTCGACGCCAGGTCCTGGCTGGTGATCGCCAACGGGAGCTCGCCCCAGTGGGGCATCAGTGCGCGCAGGTGATTTTCGAGAGGGGCCCGTTGCCAGCGGTAGAGCGTCTTGCGCTCCGCGGGCGAGGGAGAAGGGGCATTCATGACATCCAATCAGGCAGCGCCGTACGTCCGATTTGTAACTGTTCTGGTAACAATATGCTGCGTCATACGTCGGCGACACACAACGAAAAGTTTCAACAACGTATTGATTTGCAACGTCGCGACCTGTCGGTTGCGCTGTCCGGCGGGCTGATTCAACCACTCTGGAGCAGAGAAGAACCGCCGGCTGACGGCAGGCCCCGAGCTTTCTATCTGACAGGGAGCCCTGTGAGGGACTACCCAGCTCTCCGAACTGCCCTGCCGCGAATAGGTCGGTCCTGGCACCACCAGTCTGCGAGCAAATAACTTCTGCCTGACAGGGAACCCTGTGGGAATGAGCTTGTCCCACTGGCGATCGGTTAAGGCTTCCAACCGCCACGTGGTGTTGTGAAGCAGGCCTAGGATTGCAAGGCTCCATTTAACTGACCGGCATTGGGGCTTGCCCCGCGAATAGACTGATCCTGATACCACTGATGTATGGCAAACCGTCTTCCCATTCGCAACGTAAGCCTCCAATCAGCTGCTCAGCAGCTGCGGTTCCAGCTTCCTCCGTGACCTACTAGTCATATTTCGCTTCAATCCCCATCATCGCGCTTTGCTTATATTTGCAAAATCTTTAACATTCGCCGTTTCTCAACTATCTGCAGTCTTCAAGGACGAATATGAATCACCTCACGATTGCCAAAGAAGCCCTCATCGCTCAGGCCCAAGCCGTTACCCAGCTGGCCGAGCGCATCAATGGCGAATTCCAGAGCGCCGTCGAACTCATCCTAGGCTGCAAGGGGCGCACGGTCGTCTGTGGCATGGGCAAATCCGGCCTGATCGGCCAGAAGATGGTCGCCACCTTCGCCTCCACTGGTACCCCGAGTTTCTTCCTGCACCCAGCCGAAGCCTTCCACGGTGACCTGGGCATGCTCAAGCCGATCGATGTGCTGATTCTCATCAGTTACAGCGGCGAGACTGAGGAACTGATCAAGCTGATCCCGAGCCTGAAGTCCTTCGGCAACAAGATCATCGCGATGACTGGTAATGGCAAGTCGACCCTGGCTAAGCATGCTGATATTTGGCTGGACATTTCTGTCGAGCGCGAAGTCTGCCCGAACAACCTGGCGCCGACCACTTCGACCTTGGCCACTATGGCCATGGGGGATGCCTTGGCGGTTGCCCTGATTGACGCGATCCAGTTCAAGCCGATGGACTTCGCTCGCTATCATCCCGGCGGCAGCCTGGGTCGTAAACTGCTGACCCGTGTCAGTGATGTCATGCATTCGCCAGCGCCGTTTGTGAGCCCAGCTACCAGCTTCCATGATTGCCTGCTGGTCATGACTCAGAGCCGCCTCGGTCTGACCGTTGTTATGGATGAAGGCAAACTGGTCGGCATCGTCACAGACGGTGACCTACGCCGTGCCTTACTGAGTAACGAAGGCGTGATCCATACCACTGTTGCTCACTTCATGACCGCTACCCCTCATACCATCAAGGAAGATGCGCAAATGTCGGAAGCGGAAGCCTATATGGTCGATAACAAGATTCGTGCGTTGGCTGTTACCAACGAGGAAGGAGTTGTTGTGGGTGTGGTTGAAATATTCGACTAACCACTAATAAATATCTGCTATGTATGGACTTCGACATGTCCCAGTCTTGTGGTATTAATAGAGCTAGTGAGTGTCACTTCGTTACTCTCTGAATGTGGACTTTTGTGCTGTCCAACGAGGTGATGCTGCCTATAGTTAATGCAAGTAACACTCATTAAGGTTGTGAGCATTAAATTTTAATTGCGCAAGGCTTCATGATTGTGCTGTTCGGAGGCGAGTTTGAATAATAGTAGGCGAGGCAGCAAAAATATGATCAGCTCCGAGTCCAGAGTCTCGGAGGAGGCCACGCTGATAGCGCCTGTGCGGTTATATGGCAAAGTGGTAATTGATAAAAGCTCTACAGTTGGAAAATATACATATATTGGGGCGGGGACGTATGTTCAGCATAGTTCTATTGGGAACTATTGCTCTATAGCTAGAAATATTGAGATCGGAGCTAAATCTCATCCATTAACTATGCTTTCGTCTCACTCATTCCAATACAACAATAATCATTTCTCTTCGCAGCCTGGGTATAAAACTGTAAAAGTAAAAGCGCCTATAAAGGCTGGGCGTATGACAGAGATTGGTAGTGATGTTTGGATAGGTACGAAGTCTGTTATACGCGGAGGCGTTAAAGTTGGTCATGGAGCAGTAATAGGTTCGAGCTCCGTCGTTACAAAAGATGTTAGACCATATGCCATCGTGGCAGGGGTGCCTGCGAAGGAAATAAGGCTGCGCTTTGATGAAGCGACTATTTCACGTTTGCTGGAATCAAGATGGTGGGAGCTTGACCCAGAGGACATGGAAGGTGTTGATTTTAATGATATTGAAAAAGCTTTGAGGGAAATAGAATCTCGACGAATCAGTTACAGGAAATCAATAATCGATTCTCTCCGCGCCTCGCTAAAAAATACAGTGAGTAGCAAGAGTGGAATAATTTGGTTTGATGTTGATAAGTCATATGCGGAGCCAGAAATCTTAAAGGAATTTGACACTGTTAATGTTGTTGAATCATTTTTTTGTGCGGGTGTCTTTGAAGTTGAGAATTCTTGGTATAATGCAAAGAAAAATCTCTTCGCCTTAAAGATTTCTGGGGTGTCGGGGGAAATTCCTGAGGGAGCGGTAACGTTCACTTTTAATAGGGTTGATGACTAATGGGTTGGGTGAATTTATAATTTTGTGGTGTTTTCAGAATTAGAATTCATGCTTGCTCAAATCATGAGGCTTAAAAATACCTCCACCTCGCACAGATCCATACATACGAATTTGTGCGAGGGAGAGGTGATTACTGCTTACTGCGTCATCTTTGCCATTACTTGCGCATAGCCAGCTGCTGTGCCTAATACGGCATCTTTGCCCTGCGCAAACAGAATGGCATCTGCCACTTCGCGGAATGCGCCAGTACCCCCTTTAGCATTCAGCGTATGGGTGGCCGCTGCCTTGACATACGTAGGTGCATCCGCCACAGCAAACGATAGGGCGCAAGCTGTGAATGCCGGCAGATCGATGGAGTCATCGCCTATGCATGCCGTTTGTGCAGCGCGGACACCTGCTTCGGCCATCAACTGGTTGCAGGCGGCCTGCTTGTCCTTCACACCGAATTGACAGAGGGTAATGCCCAGGTCTGCAACGCGCTTGCGCAAGGTCGCCGAGTCACGACCCGAAAGTACCGCTACGCGAACACCGCTTTCTTCCAGCAGACGCATACCCATGCCATCGCGTACGTGGAAGCGCTTGATGCATTCACCGGTGGCATCGTAATAAATACCGCCATCGGTAAGTACGCCATCCACATCGGTAATTACCAGGCGGATGTCATTGAGCGACGGTTTTGGAGCAGGAGGTTGGCCGCTCATCAGCGCACGAACATGCTCTAGGCATTCCGGAGTATCGACGCCTGGGCCAGTAGGTTCTACCAGGTAGGCGCGAATACAATAACCTGCAGCCATCAGCCTCAATTGCTCAAGCTTCTCTGCATGCTCCAGCATGGGTTGCGGTAGGCTGCTGTAATCGGCCAGCACTTCGCGACGGTAGCCATACACACCGACGTGCTTGAGATAGTTGGTGACTTCGCCGTCACGTGGGTAGGGGATAGGCGAGCGGCTGAAATACAATGCATTGCCGTTATTGGCAAGTACCACTTTCACGGTGTTGGGGTTGCTGGCTTCGTGCGTATCGATCGGATGGCACAAGGTACCAACCTTTACGCTCGGATCGTCCAGCATACCGCTGGCGAGCGCTTCGATGTCGGCCGGCCGCACCAGCGGCTCATCACCTTGTAGGTTGATGTAGATATCTGCATCAACCTGGGTCATGACCTCCGCCAAGCGGTCGGTACCAGATGGGTGATCTGGCGAGGTCATGACGCATTCGCCACCAAACTCTCGTACCGCTTGCGCAACGCGCTCATCATCGGTAGCAATGACCACTACTTGGACATTACCGACCTGTAGGGCGCGCTCGTAGACGTGCTGCACCATGGGCTTCCCGGCAATGTCGGCTAGTGGTTTGCCGGGTAGACGAGTTGAGCCATAGCGGGCCGGAATGACAATCGCGACCCGTTGTTCTGGGCTTGCCATGTTTACAATCCTTGCGTCTTAAAGAGGCATAGCTTTTAGCGGATGTTCAACACTGGGAACGATTTGACCAAATCATCCAGGGCCTTGATTTGCGCCAGGAAGGGTTCCAGTTGGTCCAGTGGCAGGGCGCTTGGGCCGTCGCATTTGGCTTGATCCGGGTTCGGGTGTGCTTCTAGGAACAGGCCTGCCAGGCCAACACCCATACCGGCACGGGCCAGTTCCACTACTTGCTCTCGACGGCCGCCGGATGCTGCGCCCGAAGGGTCGCGCTGCTGCAGGGCGTGGGTCACGTCGAAGATGATTGGCAGGTCTTCGCAGGTACGCTTCATCACTCCGAAGCCGAGCATGTCTACCACCAGGTTGTCATAACCCAGGCAGGTGCCACGGTCGCAGAGAATCAGTTGATCGTTACCGGCCTCCTTGAACTTGTGCACGATATTCTGTACTTGCGATGGGCTCAGGAACTGCGGTTTCTTGATGTTTACTGGTTTGCCGGTTTTGGCCAGAGCCATGACCAGATCAGTCTGGCGTGCCAAGAACGCAGGCAGCTGCAGCACGTCTACCACCTCGGCAACCGGTGCGGCCTGGTAGATCTCATGGACATCGGTGATCACTGGAACGCCGAATTCAGCCTTCACTTTCTCGAAGATGCGCAGGCCTTCTTCCATGCCTGGGCCACGGTAGGAGTGAATGGAAGAACGGTTGGCCTTATCGAAGCTTGCTTTGAACACATACGGGATGCCCAGCTTCTCGGTGGCACGAACGTATTCTGCACAAGCGGTCAGAGCTAGATCCAGAGACTCTAGAACGTTAATGCCGCCGAATAGGACAAAAGGAGCAGTGTTGGAGCATTCGATAGTGGGGGTGATTTTGATCATCTGGATACCCAGCAAAATTATAAGATTTTGAATATATACTCGGGTTAATATTTAAGCCGAGTATATATGATTGTCTTGGTGGATTGTTTGTTGTACGATATATGTCGGTTTATTAGTTTAGCCAATCGGCGAGCCAGTCGTGAATTCCCGCAGTATCACTTGCAGGAATAGAATATTTGTTAACGTAGTAGTGTAGAAGTTTTCGTGTGCGCTGACGATCGAAATTTAGGTCACCACTAAGGCAGGTTTTTAGCTCGCCAATAGTACGTGGGTAAGCTGAAACAGCATAAGAGTAGTCGCAGTCACCCGTAATAACAACTGGGCGACCATGTAGCAAAGCTTCCAGGCCAACACCGGAGTTAACCGTGAACACAGCTTTTGCGCCTCCGATCAGGTCATGAACTGAGGCGTCGGACAATTCAATCGCGTTGCTGCTAGAGAGCGATTCAAGCGTTCTTTGAACTTCCATGCTGTTACAGTATGGGTGGCGTTTAACTCGAACTTTTGTCGAGCTTCCGAAATAGTGTTCGGCAACGGTGCGGACAAGTTCGACTCCGGTGATACTAGCGAGCGCTGCTACGGTATCTGTGGGGATTTGCATCGCTACAAACACGTAATCGTCCTCGAATGTAACTCGTTCGAGAGTTTGCGAGTACTTAGATACGTTGTTGTGCACGTAGGTTTCGCGCAGTTCTCGCTCATTATCTGCTAACGCTTGCTCTGAGCAATCAAGACTAAATAGTTCAATTGGTGCGTGAATCGTTGCTAGAGATGAGTAGCCAGCAAAACCCTGGTGGTCCATGCTACAACGGCCTGCCAATGGAACTTCTTGAATATGCAGGTGATTACTGTTCAGCGGAGCGTTAGTGTGATAACTGACGACCTTTGCTCCGGGAATTCGTGGATCACAATTCCTCCAATTCCACTGATGCCTTGGAACCAATATTAAGTCACTTCGCCCCATCAGATAGCTGTAGACGTTAGACAGGAATTCACGGACTGTAGCGTAGCTTGGCTTTTCCTCGGTAGGTGCAGCAAAGAACACAGTCGGAATAAAGACCTCTACAACTTTAGAAAGATCGATGTTCTCGATTTCTATATCTACGATTGAACCGTTTTTCAATCCATACAAGTGCGGAGAGGTTTCATTAGCGCTCGCTGCCTCTACCAAGGGGCGGGCATGCCCTAGATTATAAAGGACAGTATTTAGCCACGCCTGGTTTTCGCTGGAAACAGGTTCGTTTCCCGACTTGTTCCGATTGATTATTTGCTGCGCCTCAAATAGCCAGCGGCACTTTATGGCGACCTTTACCTGCTCGGTCGGATTCATGCCTTTTCTGCCTTTTTCTGCAGCAATAAGCTCGCGCGCCTGGTTTCGTGCCGCTAGTGTTTCATCACGCAAGTCAGGAAAGAATGGAGTTGCGCGATTTATCATCGGCATAAACTTCATCAGTACTTCTCGTGGGAACTCTAGGATGCCCAAGAGCGTATCACGCGCATTATCAAATAGCGCATGGTCAATTTCGAAGGAAAGACGCCTTACTGAGCCATAAGCAGGGTATACTGCTTGCGCGGCACACAAATACGAATACGCACGTGCTACCTGAGTATCATCCCGCAACATATCACTGATCCGCATTAGCAGTTTACGCTCCGACGGATGTTCAATTTGTGCGGCAATCAAAACGCCAAAAGCCGCCAACTGATTACGGTTCGAGTTATAAGCGCTCGCAAGCATCAGGCGATAGTTAAGTTTTGAGGACACGCTTTCGGGAAAGGAGTTAATTGCTTCGATCAGTTTTTCGTGTTGATTGAGCTGGCTGTAAGTGCGCGCGAGGATATTGTAGTTTGTAATATTTTCTGGGTTGTTTTTTATTGCTTGGTGTGCTTGTTCAGCAATTATATTAAGCCAAGAGGCGTCATTGCCAGCCATGAGCAATGAACTTTCCAAGTCGTCAGTTGGTACCCGCGGCCTGGGCTTTATAGTATTGGATTTTTTGGGCTTGGAAATTGGGGGGGCGATACGATATTGCAACATAGCGTCAAGAACCGGGCCGCAGGATGGGGCCTGTTCAAGCGTCTCTATAGCGTCTTCAGTTGCTCCGCGTGCAGCTAAGATTTTAGCTTTTTCCAAATAACCGAATGAATTAGACGGGTATCTTTCAATGGCATAGGTCGAAAAGCGAAGCGCTGCATCATAATCGTTTTGAGTGATAGCTGTAAGAACGGCTTGTCTTAATTGGCCTAGCGATACATTCAAACGCAACAGCCTATCGGTACAAGCAAGACTTGCACGATGCGCGCCAAATTTGGAAAGCAGGAATATTGCTTTTACAATGAGGTGTCGCTGGATAGATTGCATTATTTTTGTTCGCTCTGATTTTTCTTGGCAATAGCCAATTGTCGCTTGGTTTTATAATATTCCTTTAGTTCCTTGCGTACATAGGATTGAGGCTGGCTAGGCGTGAACTCACCTTTCCATAATCTAATCAGTGCATCATGTGCCAAACCTAAAGAGTTTTTGGTGTCGGTAAACAAAGTATCGCGAAGGGCTCCATACTGTTCAATGTATTTTTCTGGACTTTTCGCAATCTCTTCGACACCAGCCCTTAGCGCCTCAGGTGACTTGACTGTGAGTCCCAGGTCCTCGCGGCGGGAATATTCTAGACTATACTCATCGATCTTTTTTCCGCCCATCTGCTCAGCAAGATCGGCGTCAAGCAACACTATGGGTTTTTTGCAGTAGATTGCGTCAAAAATGGCGCCGCTGTAATCCGAGATTACAATGTCGGAAATCGAAAGAAGTTCTAGAAGGTCATCATTTGCCCCGAAGTGGCAAATGGCACCCATGTCCATTTTGCTCTTTCGTTCACTTTCAAGAAGCTCTGTATTGTGATGCATCTTCATCAAAACGTTAAAATTTTCAGCCAAATCATAAATGGCATCAACGTATTTATCTACGCTAGATAGTTCGCCCCATGTCGGTAGGTAGAGAACAGTTTTTCGACTGGGGTTTAATTTGCCAGCATGCTTCAACTTGGCAGACTGATGAAAGCTATCAATATGCCAATCGTCGTATCGAGGATTACCAACGGAGGTGGTAGGGCTAAAGTAATCGATTCGTTCAGACGCGTAGGGCCCATAGGTCAAGCAAACATCTGCGAAGGCACGCCATGGGCCGTAGTTGTGTGGCTCCTTCGCATATCCGTACTGAATCATCGCAATCTTTGATTTCTCAATAGCTTCAATACGAGAAAACGGAGTTTGACAGACAATAATGTCAAAGACGCCGTCAAGCGATGCCATTTTGGCGCGATCCCACACCATGATTGGTGTCTTTGGATTTTTCAGAACATCATCGCTGAATTCAGAGATAAAGTCTTTGCGCTTTTCAATAACGAAGCAAGCCCCAGGGAAGGTGCTTGCCAGCTTTTGAATATGAAGGAACTGAAAAGGGTTCCATCCCACGAACCCAATTCGGGGAAGGTTACCCATACTTCTTGATCTCAGCTATCAATTGAGTTGTGGAAATACCATCGGTGCGAGGCAGATAAATAACTTCGCACAGAGACTTATATTCGTCAAAACGGCCCTCCCAGTCATTGCCCATGACCAAAACGTGAGCACCGAACTCTTTGATATATTGAGCTTTAAGTTCTAGTGACTCCTCGATGAATACTTCATCTACGCAGGCTAGGGAAGCGATAATATCGCGACGCTCGGCTTCTGGATAAACCGGGTTGCGTTGTTTTTTTGAGAAATTCAACGCGTCAGAAGAAACGCCGACAATCAGTCTGTCACCTTGAGCACGGGCGCGCTGCAGGATCCTAACGTGACCGATGTGAAGCACATCGAAAGTGCCGAAGGTGATTACTGTTCTCATAACTATCCCTATCGTATTTGCGGTTGCGTTACATGGGCCTACACATGGCCTTGCTATCGAGCTGAAACTGACAAGTACCTTGTCCAATAGCTTCAGTCTTTATCCCCGGTTGGGAATGGGCACCGCTCCCAGCTTTGGATAAATCCATGTGCAGCACAAGCACCTATCAAGCTAACTACTCGACTGCATCGAACGTCCCCATTGGGGACGCTCTGTTTGATGACTCGTCGGTTTGCTTACTAGTTTGGCTGAGGGCTGGCTGTACCAAGCTTGAACTTGAACTTTTTCTTGAAAATTTTTCCTTTGTAGGGTTTATCTTCTACTAGAAATGTGAGGCGGTACCTGCCGCGCTTGACATCATACGATGCGCTCTCAATCGGGTAGGTACCGGGAGATAGCAATTCTGAGGTGTCGTCCGGCCCTGCTTCATGTGCAACGATCTCGATCGATGTAAATCGATCGAGAGCATCTAGGTCGGCATAGGCTGTTGGAGTCGTGAACCACACAATACCAGATGCGGTACCACTAGCATTATTAGTTAGCGTGCGTGCAAGAGCGCTGCGGTTTCGAAGATTGATATGCAGTTTAATAGCACTGATTTTATCCAGCGCTTCATGAACATCTTCAAAATTGACATCAAGCATGTCTTTGGGCTCAAGGTCCCACCACTTACTAGCCAAAAGTCTATCGATAGTCGCCTCATCAAACCGATAGCGAATGATTTGAGCAGGAACTCCACCGACGATGGCATATGGTGGCACATCTTTGGTGACGACAGCTCCTCCGGCAACTACGGCTCCTGTGCCAACCGTCACACCTTGGCAGATCATTGCACCTGCTCCAATCCATACATCATGACCAATTACCGCGGGATTTGAGATTGGCCCTTTTACGCGCTGATGAACTAAATAGTCCTCAAGCTCAGTAAAGTGATTGGTATTGTACTGAAAGGGATGACAACTCAAATAATGGGTTGGATGATTGATTGGGCTTATTTCCGCATTGCGCGCAATTGAGCAGTAATTGCCAATGGTTACACCTCGGCCTATGTAGCCGTCGCGCCCAATATAAGTATATTTTCCGATTTGAGCCTTCGCGTTAACTGTGACGGCACCGTAAAGCTTTACTGGGGAGACTAAAACGGCATCCTCGGAAATGGTTGCAAGCTTCGATATTAACTTATCTTCCATGAGTTAAATTGCTCTAAATCAAAAATGCTTTCAGCATAAAACAAAAAATAAGGGTGTTCCGATAGCGTCAAATCGACAATTTTATCGATGTGTCAAATTTATGTCAAGCATATAGTTTCCTTATGGTAGTTATGGTAGTGAGGTAGTTATAAGAAGCCAGAAATGGACTCTGGCTGATGGCATTTTGCGTCTGCGCTGACGTCGGGCTGTCTTGGTAGATGACTCTGCCCCTGCTCGCGAGCGTGGGGGTGTGGAGGGTTATGTTTTCATAATTTTTTACGAAAAATCTATAAAAATCGGCGAAAATTTAGAGGTTTTGTGAGAGTTTTTGCTTTTTGCCTTGTCACTGGAGGGCTTTCTGGAGATATATAAGGAAAGCCTTGGAATGTGGCAAATGGCCATGATTGGTATGCCTGATGTTATTTTTACCTAGTTCCTCTTTTAAAATCTTTTAGGGGTGGGCAGCGGGCAGGAAGGAGACAGCGGGCAGAGAGAGAAGTTCAATAGATTGCGCTGCCAATAATATGGCGCCTGTATTTTGGCGGTGCGTCTGTAAGTCCACTAATCATGTAGTGGCATGCCTATAATTTCTACGAGCAGCTCCGATCGTACTTATGCACTTTCGATGGGGGCTTAGCAAAAAAAGTCATAAGGGTTGAGTCTGTGAGTCAAGTAATTTCTATTTTATATCAATTAGCTGAACAGGGCGGGGGAGTGACGCGGGTGTCTCTGGGGAGGACGGCAGCCTTATCTAAATCAGGGTTACTCGCTCGCGTTGCGCTATTGGATTACGATGAGAAGCTAGATAAGACATTCAAGCAGCTTGTTATGCAAGGTAGGGTTTGCAAAACACTGCAGGTTCTGAATTTTTATAAGTGGTTTTCCTACAGGGCTTCTTGTTTGGCTTCAGATAAAGATGCAAGTGCTAATTTAGACACTCTGGTGCATTTGCGTGTTAAGGTTAAAAGGCGTGTTGATCATATTAATTCCACAGGTCTATGCGTAGTAAGATATATGACCGAGGCTGGGCTTATTTTTTTAGAGGAGTTCGTCAAGCCCGGCAACGTCGTTGTTATGGTTATGATTTCTATGCCTGGAACTGGTCCATTAAAATTCAATTCGCTGGCATCGGCTCATGCTTATTGGCTTAAGTGCTTGTCTGAGGAGTGTCTTCCCAGCTTCCTGGTTGCCGATTCTATTGGGGCTGCCGATAGCATTTGCATGATAGAGAGAGAGGGGGTGTTCCGCATACTGATGATGCACAGTAATCATTTGCTTAAGCCGTACGTGGTGGGAGGTAAGGTTGCGCCGAAGTATGATGGCGTTATCCGTGGGATACCAAGTTGTGATCGCTTGGTCGTTCTGACGTCAGGGCAGATGCGTGATCTACAAGAGCAGTTTCCATCGGATAAATATTCTGTAATTGGAAATCTAGTCACCATTTCACCTGACGTAACTGATGTTAAGCGTGAAGAAAATCTTGCAGTCATTGTTTCTCGGCTTCATGGGATAAAGCGGATCAAGGCAATTATTAGTGTATTCGCGCGTGTGGTAGAGCTAAACTCTGCTGCACGACTTGAGATTTGGGGGACAGGAGAGCAGGAGGAGGCGATTAGAGAGCATATAGAAAAGCTGGGTTTGCAGGAGGTTGTAAAGTTGATGGGGTTTGCGACGGATGTTTCCGTCGTTTTCCGGCGTGCCAGTGTCAGTTTGGGGATGTCGGCTACTGAGGGGTTTGGGATAAGTTTTGCTGAGTCTTTGGGGTATGGGACTCCTCTTGTTTCAACGAAAACTAATTATGGACCATCAGAGATTGTTACTAATGGTGTTGATGGATATATTGTAGATTCCGAAGATGAGTTTGTGGAGAAGGTTTGTTTGCTGTTGGGTAACAGGGAGTTGGTCGAGAGAATGGGGCGGGCGGGGCGGCTAAGTGCGGAAAGATATGGGGCTAAGACGATAGTTAATCTTTGGTTGGAGCTGTTTGAGTTTTTGTTGAGTTCACCTTCTGGTCGTGTTGATGCTCTTTTGCCCGACGGGCCGGTACTGCAAAATGCAATGTCAAGCCGGTTTGGGTGGATATATTTATCAAAATTTGATGGCGACAGTGTTCGGGAAAGCTTCTTGAGGTCGGTTAGTAGGGCGCGAGTGATAGATGTCTGCCGTGATGTAGAAGTTTTCGGCGAATTTATTTCCTTGTCGACAGGGGACTATGAAATAGACGAAATGATTTTTGATGGTGAGAGACAGAGATATAAGTTTCGTCTTATGAGGGACGGGAAGCCATATTGTGGGGTGATTGCAGGTCAGGCGGTTAAATTCATTCTGATGTGACTTGTTTCAAATACTTTTCATTGCTTTCGGAGGGGGTTTTAGCTGGCATATGAATTTCCCTTATTAGTAGTAGGGCGGATTTATTGGACTGCTTGGATCTAGGCTAACTGACATCGTTTCGTCATGGGGATCGGGTAGAACTGAGCTCGAATGCAATTTCGAGTCTTAGGTTTGCTTGGATCGGCCTGTCGGTCTTGCGATGGAGGAAAGCTGCATGGGAATCTCGCTTTGGGGGCTTTGTGGGGGGGGGGGCGCTATGTTTCTTTGTTGTGATATCTTCATCATTGCTTGGCTGGATTCTTCATTTGCGAACTGAGAAAGATATTGATTATTAGGCGTGTTGTTCTGTTCTTGGTTTAATGGAGTGGTCTGTTCGTGTAGTTAAGATTTGGAGGCTTAGTGTTTATTGGGGTGGTTGTTTTTGGGGCGTTTGTTGTTGGTATTCAGAGTGGCTATTAGTTTGATGAAGAGCTAATGGGGATTTTTTGGATGGTGAGAGGTCAGCTTTTGTATTAGTTGACTGCTTGTTTGGGGGGATTATGAGGAAAACTTTGTATTTTTTATTGGCGCTGGGCGGTGGAGCGTTTTTGGTCAGCCCCCTTGGAGTGCTAGCTGCAGACATTAGTAATCGTTGCACTTCGCCTAAGAGAGTTGTAGGTAATGTGAAGCTGCAAGCAGATTGTATTTATTATCAGTCTTTCGAGATATCAAGAAGTGACACTAGTTTAGACTGTGATGGTGCGATTCTGGATGGTGAGCATTCACGTGCGATTGGTGTATCGGTTAATGGTAGAGGCAGGCCGATAGAAAATATAAAAATATCAAATTGCCGAATAGTAAATTTTAGGAATAGGGGGGTTAGTATTACCTCTGGCGTTCGTATTAATGAGTTCTCGTCAGACATATCGGAAAATTACAAAATCGCTCCTAGAAATGTTGTATTGGATGGTGTAAAGGTCTTGAGAAGTGGGCGTGGAGGGGTCTATTTTGAAAGCTATGTCACTGACTCAGTACTTAAAAATTCTATAGTTAAAGATTCGGGTAAGGTTGGAGTGTACTTGGATCAGGGGAGTCAGCGTATAAGTATTTTGAATAATGTTATTCAGGGGAATGGGGTGAATGGCCGGCGGGAGGGGGTGGCTATAGACTCGTCTGCTTATAATGTTATTGAGGGTAATAAATTTTTAGGTAATGCTGGTGGAGGGATTTTTCTATATAAGAATTGTGGGGAGAATTTCAAAACGGGAAAGTCGGCTATTCGGTGGCAGTCTAGTGATCATAATGTAATTAGGAACAATTTATTTTCACATGAGCCAGTGGGTGTCTGGATAGCATCAAGGCAAAGCAGAGATTTGAGTAAGTGGGGGTGCGGCGATCCGGCGTTAGATGATAAAGGTCGATTTTACAGAGACTATGCTAACTTTAATGTTGTTGAAGGTAATGAATTTTGTGGCTCGCGTATTGGGGTAAAAATTGAGGGGGACAACAACGTAGTTGTCAAGAATCGGATGGGGAAATCAGTTAGGCAGCATGTGGTTGAGCCATACAAAGATATGCTTAAGCCTGATGGGTATAAGAATCTTGGGAATAAAGTGAAAGAAAATGAGATTTTCTCTTGCTCTAGATGATCTCATTGGGGCAAAGAGCTGTTTTGCTCTTGAGGCTTCTGCTTAGGTTATCTAGCTAGTGTCCCGAATGGGTAGGGTAGTTCGTTAATCTAAAAGCCTCGGAACCATTGGGTGAAGCAAGTTAAGTAGATAGCGAATTAACCGCTTAGTGCGCTACTAGATAAATCAAGGCTTTTTGATTGGCCTTGATTTATCTTTGGTGTAAAACTTATGCTGATCTAGCAGAAAGCTTATTATTTGCCTCGGCCCCGTTGATGCTGATGGGGGCGCGGTCGATCAACTCAAGCTCTCCGCGTAATTCCATTTCTTTGATTTGCTTTATGGCTAATTCAACGTTGTCAAAATCAACGCCAAGTAGAGAGTCTGCGTCAAATCGCCACCACTTTAGCTCTAATAGTTCTTGAATTGTTTGTTCGTGGAATCTGTACTTTATTATTTTTGCTGGGCAGCCAGCAACAACTGCATAAGGTGGAACATCTTTGGTGACAACGGCCCCGGCACCAACCACCGCCCCATCAAAAATTTTAACTCCTGGCATAATTGTTGCGTTTGCTCCTATCCAGACGTCATTTCCAATCTCACTTGCGCTTGGCTTTTTCTGTTTCATTTTTTTGAAAGGGAAATCTTTTTTCTTTGTCCACGCTTTAAATACGGATCCGGTGCCGTACTGAAAAGGATGACTAGACAACCACGTCATCACATGATTGGAGTCTCCCGCCGTAAAGCCTGGTGCAATAGAACAGTATCGACCAATTCTTTTCAGGGCTGGGCCTATCCTGCCACCCCTCATATACGAGTATGCACCAATAAAACCTTTCATATTGGTATCGGTACCAATCAGGACAGGTGGTTCGCACTGTAATATCGAGGCGGTACCTATGGTACCGCCTCCAGCGATGTAGATGCCTTTGTTTTTGAGCTCACTCTTTAACTCTTTGTTAATCACCGGCTCCAGCTCCTTCAACGTGAGTCAATATTTTGGCCCGTAATGGAATTAAGGGCACGTGTGGGCAGAGCGGCAATGTATCTCGCAAAATGCGTTTTTACAACAGCAGATGCTTGATTCGAGTGGCTCTCGATTGAGTTTTCCAGATTGGGGCAGCTTTGGTGTGGTGGTGTTTGAATCATGTGCGCCCTGAATAAGGTTAACCTTGGAGGTTTGTCGACGAAGCTTACGGAGTCGTGTGTTATTGGAGGGGCGCTGAAGTTATTTAAGTGGTTCTGAGCCTATTTGTCATAAGAAATTTTCTTTTATCATCGCTTCTTAAAACTAGGTTAAGGAAAGGTGAGGCGTTGTAGTTTAAAGGGGCAGCCCTGAAGGCGGCAGGGCTGGTTTTTGTGGGCTTCAAAAGTTCTTTTTTATTTTGGATTTTAGCTAATTACTGAACGCCGGTGGCGCGTCCCAGTAACATGGTTTGAACGATTGGGCTAATAACTTTTTGCCATTCATGTACTGCTGCGTTGGTTACATAGATTGTGTCGTCTGGTTTGATCATGATTTGACGTGCATAGAATATAGCTGTTGGTTCACGCATATTCAGACGCATCACGACCGGTTTTGCATTCTCTTCTGTGCCCATGCGGAATACAAATACGCCTTCAGGATTCGCGCTACCTTCTTTCAATCCGCCGACACTGCTTAAGGCATCGAGTAGGCTTGTGTATTGTGCTGGCATATCTTTTAAGCCAGGCTCTGCGACAGCTCCCATAGCCACAAAGCGCTGGCGTGCTCGATCCAAGACGACTTCGGAGTTTGGACGCAGCACCATATTGTTGCCTGCCAGTACGTCTTCATAGTTGAACTGCTGAACTTGGCTACCAGTCCGCACGGTGACATTGACCAAGTGTGGTTCCATCACCGGGCCGCCGGCCTGATTCACAGCATCCAGCAGAGTCAGGGGACCTTGAAGGGTGCTGAATCGGCCTGGAGCTTTGACGGCGCCAGCTACCAGTACCGAGCCAGATAGGTCGCCGACCAATTCGACGTGGGTTTGCACGTCAGTGGTGATGCCCTTGAGTTGGCGACGAATCATGTCCTCGACCTCATTGAGGGTCATGCCAGCGACGAACTGGCGACCGACATAAGGCAGCGATAGCATGCCTTTAGCGTCAATGCGGGACTTGAGCTGGGTACCACCGGTAGCCAGTGGAGCGAACAGCGCCGAGCCTTCCGGTGCGGTGTCGGCGATCAGCACGTTGAGGGTATCGCCAGGCATCAGCCGAACTTCTGGTGGCAAGGGCTTAGTCACGGTGGCGAGTGGCGGGCGCACGGCGCCACGCATGTATGGGCCGATGGTGCTGGCATTGATATCTACAAGGTTATAGGCCTCGGTCTTGCTTTCTATCTCGCCCTTATAGGGACCGGCACCCGACAAGGTGCCGCCACATCCGGCTAGCCCCAAGGTTGCCAAGGCCAGCGCAGCCAGTTTCAGGTTGAGCTTGTGGGGGACAGCTATGGATTTAATCACGATGATCCTCGATCGAAGCCAGGATGAAGCGGGTGATGCCGTACACCATCAGCAGGCCAAGCAGGATGGTTGCCAGGTTGTACAAGCGCTCCGGGTACAGGGCGAGTTGCGGGGTATTGGGGCTGACCACGGTGACCAGGGTGCGGATCTTCTTGCTGGCCTCGATGCGAGCGTTGTCCAGCGCAGCGACGGCGGTCTTGTAGGTTTCTTCCGCGATGCCGGCGTCGAGCGTCAATTGCTGATAGCGCGAGGCGACCACGTTGAGTTGTGAGCCCTGTGGCGAGGAGACGAGCAGGCGTTTTTCCTTGGCCAGTTGCTGGGTGATGGCTTCGACCTTCTGCTTCTGCTGGCGGATCTGCGGGGCGTCGGCGCGTAGCTTGAAGGACATCTCGGTGAGCGCGGCCTGTTCGGCGGTGTACTGCCCTTCTAAGTTGGCGATGATGGTCGCGCGACTCTGAGCAGTATTGCCGCCGTCGAGCACCTTGTTCTCGTTCTGGAAGTTCAGCAGCTGGGTCTTGCGCTTGGAGTAGTTCACGCGTGCGGTTTCCAGCTCGCCTTGGGCGAACTTCATCTGCTCGCGGGCGATATTGTGGCTGACCTCGTTCACGAAGTGTTCGCTGGCCTGGAGAATGGTGCGCAGCATCTGCTCGGACAGCTCAGGTGTGAACGCCTGGACTTCGACGCGCAGCAGGCCAGTGGTTTCGTCGTAGTGGGCCGAAACCATACGCTGGTAGTACTCGAGTAGGTCTTCGCGTGGAGCGTCCTTGTCGAGCCAGAAGAACACATCGCGGCTCTGGTCGGCGTATTGCTCGATCCAGTGCACACGATCTTCAAGCAGCAGCATCATATCCATCGAGGTGATGTATTCACGCAGGTAGAGGGTCTCTTCCCGCGACGCTGGGTTGGTGCCAGTCAGCAAGGTGGCAAGGCCTGGTACCTGGGCCGCCTGGTTGTTCCCGTCCTGGCGGACTACTACTTGGGCGGAACTGACATAACGATCGATGGCAAAGATGCCGTAGTAGATGGCCGCAAGGACCATTGGCACGACGACCATGGCGATCGCCAGGCCCCAGCCCTTGTGTTTACCCGTACTGCTCATAGTGTGATGCATCCTTGATGTGGAACGGTGCTGCGAAGCGGTAATGGTGTGATCAGTTGTTGTAGGCCTTGATGCCTTCGGCGACGTCGTCATAGACCTGGATGCCGCCGTCACGCACCAGCAGGACGATGTCGCAGAGCTTCTCGATCTCCGGCATGGAGTGGGAAACGAGCACGACATTGGATTTCTGCAGTTTTTCCTTGAACACTGCGGCGCACTTGCGCTTGAACTGCGCATCGCCCACCGACATCACTTCGTCGATCAGGTAGTAGTCGAAGTCGAACGCCATGCTCAGGCCAAAGGCCACCCGCGAGCGCATGCCCGATGAGTAGGTCTTGATCGGCTCGTCGATCCAGTCACCGATCTCGGCGAACTCCTGCACGTAGCGGACCTTCTCGCGCATGGCATCGCCGGTGGCGCCATAGACGCGGCAGACGAACTTGATATTGTCGCGACCGGTCATGCTGCCCTGGAAGCCACCGGTCAGGCCCACCGGCCAGGAGATGCTGCGGTCGGTGACGATGGTGCCGGAGTCGGGCACATCAGCGCCGCCGAGCAGGCGCATCAGGGTCGACTTGCCAGCGCCATTGCGGCCGATCAGGCCGATGTTCTTGCCGGGCGGAATGGCCAGCGACAGGTTGCGGAAGACGTAACGCCGCCCCTTGGGCGTGAGGTACGACTTGGTGACGTTTCTGAGCTCGAACACGTGGGGCCTGTAGTTAACCGTTCTTGGTGGAAATCAGGTGCATCCTGCGGGCGCGGTAGGCGCCAAGAGACAGGAACAGCAATACCAGGGTAAAGGCGATCACATAGGTCGCGGACACCCCATCAACAGGGGTGTAATGAGGTAGTACTTCGGCGCGGATAAGTTCAAGCAAATGTAAGAAAGGATTCAGGAGTAGCAGGGGCATCATGGGCGTAGGTAAATAAGACGGTGGAAGAAGCACGCCGGAAATGAAATAGAGGGGGAAGAATGCCATGCGGATAAAGGCTTTGAGGCTCGGCAAGGCATGGGTGATTAGGGCCAGGAACATCCCCAGGCCGAAGGCGAACAGCAGACCGAGGAATAGGCTGGCGACCCACTGCAGTGGGCTGTGCACCGACATGTCGAATCCAAACCAGGCGAAGGTGAACACCAGAATGGCGTAGACCGTGGCTGCGACACAGGTTTCCACGATGACGCGGGCGACATAGGTGTCCAGGGGCTTGATCTGTTTGTAACCGAACAGCGAGCGGTTTTCTCGCAAGCTGTCCATTAGGCGCAGGGCGGTGTTGCGGTAGAGCAGGAAGGGAGCCATGCCGACCAAGATGAACACAGGGTATTCGACCCCGGAGATGGTGCGTCCGCGTAATATCGCGAACAGCAGGGAGAAAATCAGCAGGTGGCAGATGGGTTCGACCAGCATCCAGACTGCCCCCATACGACGAGCTCCAAAGCGGGCACGAGCCTCGCGCAGGACCAGAGCGAAGATGACCGATTTTTGGATCTGGAAAGAGGAGCGAGGCTTCAAGATGTTTACCGCAAAGCAAAGCAGCGCGCCTAAGCACGCCGGGGGTTCATCTTCAGGAAAGACCCGCTTCCAACTTGCGCCTGGCTAGGGAGGATCTCGGAGACTTCCATGTTCTAAGGCTCGCGAGAGTAAGCGCAGAAGGGTATAAGCGTCAAGGATATGCCATGAAACTGCTTGAAGCCCCGGGGATTAGGGGGGCTCAGATCTCCCCTTGGCCGTACATATGAAGTTGATTTGTTGCAAGTGTCATATGTCTGATTCTTGTTTTTGCGACTAACGGTTGTCAGGCGTCGGGTAGGAGCAACAGTGCTGCTTCGTATCCCCTTCGCAGCCCTTCGCGGGCAGCCGCTTGCCCTCCCGCACGACAGCGTCATCCGCACGGAGAGGCAAACAGCATCAGATTCTCACACCTTCAACACCAACTTCCCAAAATTCTCCCCACTGAACAACCTGAGCAACATCTCAGGAAACGTCTCCAACCCCTCCACCACATCCTCCTTGCTCTTCACCTGCCCGCTGGCCAACCAACCGGCGATTTCCCGCGCAGCCTTCCCATACTCCTTGGCATGGTCGAACACCACGAACCCTTCCATGCGCGCACGGTTGACCAGTAACGACAGGTAGTTGGCCGGCCCCTTGACCGCCTCTTTGTTGTTGTACTGGCTGATAGCCCCACAGATGACCACGCGGGCCTTGAGGTTCAGGCGGGTGAGCACGGCATCGAGGATATCGCCGCCGACATTGTCGAAGTACACATCGACCCCCTGGGGGCATTCACGCTTGAGGCCGGCGAGCACGTCTTCGGCCTTGTAGTCGATGACGCCATCGAAGCCCAGTTCGTCCTTGAGGTACTGGCATTTCTGCTGGCCACCGGCGATGCCGACCACGCGGCAACCCTTGAGCTTGGCGATCTGCCCGGCGATGCTGCCGACCGCGCCGGCGGCGCCGGAGATGACCACGGTTTCGCCGGCCTTGGGCTGGCCGACTTCGAGCAGGGCGAAGTAGGCGGTCATGCCGGTCATGCCCAGGGCGGAGAGGTAGCGGGGCAGGGGGGCGAGCTTTGGGTCGATCTTGTGCAGGCCCTGGGCGTCACCGGTGTAGTAGTCCTGCACGCCGAGCAGGCCGCTGACGTGATCGCCAGGCTCCAAGCCAGGGTGCCGGGAGGCGATCACTTCGCCCACGCCCAGGGCGCGCATTACCTCGCCGAGGGCGACAGGTTGAATGTAGGACTTGCCTTCGTTCATCCAGCCGCGCATGGCCGGGTCCAGGGAGAGGTACAGGTTCTTCACCAGCACCTGGCCGTCGGCAGGGGCGGTGGTAGGGACCTGTTCATAGGTGAAGTCGTCCCGGCGCACGGCACCGACCGGACGTTTGGCGAGCAGGAAGCGGCGGTTGGTCTGGGGCATTGGGGGTTCCCTTTGGTTGGGGGAGGCAGTGCCGGCCGATTTGCAGGCGGCTTGCGTGTGAAGTAGGCCATCACTGGCAACGCAACTCACGGCGGCAGACTCCATTAGATAGCCCGCCCTCGCCCTTGGATCAAGTTCCACAGCCCCCGCAAATACACCCCGATCCACCTGGTTGATCCTGCTGCCCAGCGTACGCCGCTCCTGTCTAGACTCCCTCCACCCCTACGAATCCGTTAAGGAGCCAGCAATGAGCATGAGGTTTTCCGGCCAGGTCGCCCTGGTCACCGGTGGTGCGGCGGGCATTGGCCGGGCGACGGCGTTGGCGTTCGCCGCCGAGGGCCTGAAGGTGGTGGTGGCCGACCGTGATGCGGTGGGCGGTGAGGCGACGGTGGCGCTGATTCGCGAAGCGGGTGGCCAGGCGTTGTTCGTCGCCTGCGACGTGACCTGCGAGGGCGAGGTGCGCCAGCTGCATGAGCGGGCCGTCGAGGCCTTCGGGCGCCTGGACTATGCCTTCAACAATGCCGGCATCGAGATCGAGCAGGGGCGGTTGGCGGAGGGGAGCGAGGCACAGTTCGACGCCATCATGGGCGTCAACGTCAAGGGCGTGTGGTTGTGCATGAAATACCAGCTCCCGCTGATGCTGGCGCAGGGCGGCGGGGTGATCGTCAACACCGCCTCGGTGGCGGGGCTGTCGGCGGCGCCGAAGATGAGCATCTACAGCGCCTCCAAGCATGCGGTGATCGGCCTGACCAAGTCGGCAGCCGTCGAATATGCCAAGAAGGGCATCCGGGTCAATGCGGTATGCCCAGCGGTGATCGACACCGACATGTTCCGCCGGGCCTATGAGGCCGACCCGCGCAAGGCCGAGTTCGCCGCAGCGATGCACCCGGTCGGGCGTATCGGCAAGGTCGAGGAGATCGCCAGCGCGGTGCTCTATCTGTGCTGCGACGGTGCCGCCTTCACCACAGGCCACGCGCTGACCGTCGATGGCGGTGCCTTGGCGATCTGAATGGCCTACCAGCGGCTTTCGATGTGGCCTGCGAGGAAGATATCGCGGCGCGCCAGGCGCCCGATGTCCTGGTGCTTGGCGATGGCGTACACCCGGTCGAACGCGGTCCGTTCGACCTGGGGGAAATACGTGGCGAGTGCCTGCTCCACCTTGGCGTCGTAGTCCGCTTCGGTGATGTAGCGGTAGATTTCGTGATAGTAGAGGAAGCCGAGCTGGAACCCCAGGGTTTCGTTGGGGAAGTCCGTCGGTTTGCAGAAGCTGTTCTCCAGGTCGATGGCCATGGGCTGGGCGCGTTCGTCGAGCGGCAGCATCACGTTAGCGGCCCAGAGGTCCATGTGGGTGATGCCTTGCGCCTGCAGCGCATGCAGCAATTCAAAGGCCGCCTCGAGCACGCGGTCGAGGGCCGCCGGGTTCTGGCGGATCAAGGTCAGCCCGTCGACATGGCCTTCCAGCAATTGGGTGATGAGAAACAGGTCTTGCACCAGGCCCAGCTTCGAGCGGCTGTAACCGTAACCGACCAGGTTGGGCACCCGTGCGCCGCGCCTGGAGGCTTCGCAGGTATTGATCAGCTCTTCCAGAGTCCAGTCGTAGAGGCCGCTGCGCTTGGGCGTGCCCCGCTGCACGCGCCATTTCTTCTTCAACGAATCCAGCTGTTCGCGCTTGGTGAACAGCGCGCTCTGGGCGCAGCCCAACGGTGCGCTGACACGCTTGGCGCCCGGGCGCTGTTCGATCAGTTGCTCGATGGCGGCACGAGTATGGGGGGTAAGCGGGGCTTGGAAATGCAGCGTGGTGCGGCGGTGTTTCAGGGTGTAGGGGTATTCGCCGGCGAGAAGATGAATGCTACGGACCACGCTGCCTTATTCCTAGTGATATCAAAGTGACATTGTTATTTCCTTGAAATATTACAGTTATTTAATAAATTTCCTACAGATTTTTACGTATTTTCACACTTGCGAAGCGGCGAGTTCCTCCAAGTGCTGTTGACGCATCCGCCGCAACAGGGCGCTTGCGACCAGCAGGCAGCCGATGAGCAGCGCCACGCCGAATACCACCAGCGCCATGCGTGGTCCCAGTCGGTCGTTCAACCACCCGGTCACGATCACCGGCAGGCTGAATCCGAGGTAGGCCAGCAGGAAGAATCCGGCGCTGGCGCGGGTTTTTTCGCTGCTGGCCAATTGGTTCACCGCAGCCAGCCCTCCGAGGTAGATGAAGCCGTAGCAGGCGCTGCTGGCAGCCACCGCGCCCAGCAGCACCGCGGCCAGGTGCCCGCCGGCGGCGCCCCAGGCCAGCACGGCATAGCTGCAGGGCAGGATCGCCAGGCCCAGCAGGGTGGCGTGGGCATTGGGCAGGCGACGGGCCATGGGCTGGAACAACAGGCCGCAACTGATCACGCAGAAGGTGGAGAAGCCCGACCAGGCACTGAGCGCGTGCTGGCGCAGGATGCCTGGCAACAGGGCAATGACCAGGCCGACGCAGGCCCAGGCCAGGAGAATGGCAAAACCGTAGGCGAGGCTGCCGGCCGGGTAGCAGGGCAGGCGCAGCATGGCGCTGCGTTGGGCCGGGCGTGGATCGGGCAGGCGCCACACCAACACCAGGGCGACGGTGGCGAGCAGCAACTGCAGGTGGAAGCTGGCCGGTGCCAGGGTGGGGCCGGCCAGCAGGCACAGGCTGGTCAGTGCAGCACCCAGGCCAAAGCCCAGGGAGGTGCTGGCGGTCACCCAGTTGGCGGCGCGGCCGATATCGCCGCCGGCCATCAGTTCGCCCATGTAGGCGGTGGCGGTGGCTGTCGCCATCCCGGTGCCCAGGCCCAGGACCAGGCGCGCCAGGCCGAGGGTTTCCAGCCCTGGGGCGAGCAGGAGCAGGGAGGTGGCGATCATCGACAGGCACAGGGCGGCGAGGATCAACGGCCGGCGCCCGACGCGGTCGGCCAGGCCACCCAGGGCGATCAGCACAGGCAGTACGCCCAGCACATAGCTGGAGAAGGCCGTCGCCGTGGCCGCCGCGCCACGGCCGGAAAGGTCTGCATAGGCGATGTACAGGGGCGCGGGCAGGTTCACCGCCAGGGTGATCAGGCACAGGGCGAAGGCCAGACGGGCCGGGGCGGAGCGGGTGGGCATGGGGGAATCCTTCTTGAGGGCGCGAAGCGGCCCCGGAGGGCAACCGAACGTCTTGGGCTCGTGAGCACAACAGTGGGCCTGGCCCCCTTGACCAACAAGGCACACTCCCAGCCCATTTGTGATTAACTGTTCTGTCAAAACAACCGAACACCTGACGATGAACATCCACCTCGACCGCCACGCTGCCACCCCCCTGGTGCAACAACTGACCGACCAGCTGCAAGCCTGGATCACCCAGCAACGCCTGCGCCCCGGCACCCGCTTGCCGTCGATCCGCACCCTGGCGCGCAACCTGGCCGTTAGCCCGTCCTGCGTGATCGAGGCCTACGACCGGTTGGTCGCCAGCGGCTGGCTGGAGGCGCGCCATGGCACGGGGTTCTTCGTCGCCGAGCGCAAGCCGGGCCTGGAGCAGGATCAGGCACAAGCCTGGGGCGAGGCGGTGGATGGCAGTTGGCGGCAGTTTCGCGAGGGCCATGACGAACTGCTCAAGCTGGGCTGTGGCTGGCTCCCCAGCGCCTGGCGGGCCGGCGACGAGCTGGCCCAGGCCATTCGCCAGGTCAGCCGTAGCCACCCCGAAGCGCTGTTCGACTACTGCCCACCTCTGGGCCTGGCCAGCCTGCGCCTGCAACTGCACAAGCGCCTGGCGCGCCTGGACATCCCCGCCGGTACGGAGCGCATCCTCACCACCCAGGGGGCCAGCCATGCCCTCGACCTGCTGGTGCGCACCCTGTTGCGTCCGGGCGATGCGGTACTGGTGGAAAGCCCCGGCTACTACAACCTGTTCAACCTGCTGCGCCAGCACCAGGTGCGCATGCTGCCGGTACCGCGCACCCCCAGCGGGCCGGACCTGAACGCACTGCAGCGCCTGCTGGCCGAGCACCGCCCGCGCTGCCTGTTCGTCAACAGCCTCTACCACAACCCGACTGGCACCAGCCTCACGCCCAAGGTCGCCTATCGCCTGCTGGAACTGGCCCGGGAGCATGACCTGCGGATCGTCGAGGACGATATCTACGCCGACTTCCAGGACGGCCCGGCAACACGCCTGGCGACCCTCGACAGCGAGCAACGGGTGATCTACATGGCCAGCTTCTCCAAGACCCTGAGCAGCGCTCTGCGGGTCGGCTACCTGGTGGCCGACCCGGCGCTGGTCGCGCGCCTGGCGGAGCTGAAGATGGTCACCGGCATCGGTACCTCGCGCTTCGCCGAGCAGGTGGTGGGGCAGATGCTCGCCAATGGCAGCTACCGCAAGAGCATGCAGCGCCTGCGGCTACGCCTGGGGCAGCACATGGCCAAGCTGCTTGGGCAACTGGAGGCCTACGGCTGGGAGGTGTTCTGCGAGCCCTATGGGGGCATGTTCGTCTGGGCGCGTGCACCTGGCCTCGACTATGCCCGCCTGGAGCGGATCGCCCTGGACAACGCCGTGCTGCTGACGCCGGGCAGCGCCTTCGATCACCAGGGGGCGTCGAGCGACTGGCTGCGCATCAATGTCGCCTATGGGCAGGATGTGCGTGCCCAGGCGTTCTTCCGGCATGCAGGGCGACCTTCAGCCTGCTGAAAACGACACAGGCATAGCTATTTGACATCATTGTGGCGGCTGGGCCTTGTGAGCAGGGCGCGCCTGTTGCCATTCTTGGCCTGAAAAAGGGCTGCTCTGCAGCCCCCATCGGCATACATGCGACTGGCAGGGGGAATCGGTGATGCGGGCGACCAAGCACGGTGTTCTGGCCAACCTGGGCATGGCCCGCAAGCTGGGCCTGGGTTTCGCCCTGGTGCTGTTGCTGACCCTGGCGGTGGCGGCCATCGGCGTCGTGGCGCTGCAGGGAGTGGGCCAGCGTTTCGACGGGTTGCGCCAGATGAGCCAGTTCAACACCGACCTGCTCAGGCTGCGCCAGCACGAACAGGCCTTCGCCCTGCGCTCGGACATCAAGGAGGCCGACGCCCTGCGCAGCGGCCTGCAGGGCCTGCTCGAGCGCGCCCGCGGCGTGCCGGCGCTGGCGGCGGCGCAAGCGGACCTGCAAGCCTATGGCCAGGCTTTCGAGGCCTTCGTCGAGGCGGTGCAGGGCAAGGAGCTGGCGCTGGACATGGCCAGTTGGTCGGTGTCCAGCGTGGCCAACAACCTCGATGTGCTGCAAGCGGGCCTGGCCGACGATGGCACCTATACCTTGCAGCAGTCCCAGGGCCAGGAGGGGGGCGAGTTTCTCGAGCAGGCCGCGCAGGTGGCCCAGGTCTCGCGCCTGATGCTGCAGGCCATGGACGAGGCGCGGGTGCGCCTGGAGCAAGGGCGCAAGGGCGAGGAGGCGGTCAACGAGGGGCGCATCGCCCAGACCGTCGAGGCCGCGACCCTGGTCGACCAGCTCAAGGCGGCGGTCAGCGATGCCGGCTACCAGAGCGTGCTCGGCGAAGTGGCCGGGCATATCGCCAGTTTTTCCGACAAGCTCAACGAATACACCGACCTGTTGGCCAAGGAGCAGGGCCTCAAGGCGCAGTTGCAGGCGCGCGCCGGGCAGGTCACGGCACGGGTCGACCAGGCCTACGCCACCCAGGAGCAGGCCATGCAGGGCGAGCTGGGCCGCAACACCCTGGCCATCGTCCTGGCCACGGCGCTGGCCTTGCTGGTGGGGGTATTGGCGGCCTGGTTGATCACCCGGGCGGTGGTCGGGCCGCTCAAGCGGGTGATCGACCGCGCCCGGCGCATTGCCGCCGGTGACCTGGCCATCGACGGTGAGGTGGCGCGCCGTGACGAGGTGGGCCAACTGATGCAGGCCATGCAGCAGATGGCAGCGGGGTTGGCGGGCATCGTCAGTGGCCTGCAGCATGGCATCGAGCAACTGGCCGGCAGTGCCCAGGCGCTGTCGGCGGTGACCGAGCAGACCAACCGTGAGGTGGGCAGCCAGAAGGAGGAGACCGAGCAGGTGGCCACCGCCATGCAACAGATGACCGCCACCGTGCACGATGTGGCGCGCAATGCCGAAGAGGCCGCCCAGGCTGCGCAGAGTGCCGACGACAAGGTCGGCTCCGGCCAGCAGGTGGTACGCCAGAGCATGCAGCGTATCGAGCAGTTGGCGGCGGCGGCGGAAACCGCGAGTGCCGGGATCGACAGCCTCAGCGCCGAGATCCACACCATTGGCGATGTGCTCGACGTGATCAAGAGCGTGGCCGAGCAGACCAACCTGCTGGCGCTCAATGCGGCCATCGAAGCGGCCCGGGCCGGTGAGCAGGGGCGTGGTTTCGCGGTGGTGGCCGATGAAGTGCGCGCCCTGGCCCGGCGTACCCGGCAGTCCACCGAGGAAATCGAGCGCCTGGTCGCCAGCCTGCGCGGCAATGCCCAGCAATCGGTGGCGCAGATCCGTGGCAGCACCGAGCTGGTGCGGCTGGCGGTGGCCGATGCGCTGCATACCGAGAGCGCCCTGGGCAGCATTGCCGCGGCGGTTTCGTTGATCCAGCAGATGAACCAGCAGATCGCCGCGGCGGCCGAGCAGCAGAGTTCGGTGGCCGAAGAGATCAGCCGCAGCGTCACGCAGATTCGCGGCAGTGCCGATCAGGCGGCGTTGGCCATGCAGGGCAATGCCCGGTCGAGCGTGGCGCTGGCGCAGTTGGGAGATGAGCTGAAGGGGATGGTGGGGCATTTCCGGTTGTGAGTTGCCTGCGTTGGCTGGTTGGGGCTGGCCAATGCTGGGGCTGCTTTGCAGCCCATCGCCGGCAAGCCGGCTCCCACAAGTTCTCTGCATGACGCATGATACGTGAGCACCTCGGGCTCTGTGGGAAGCCGGCTTGCCGGCGATGGGGCGCGAAGCGGCCCCAAGGCTTCCCGCTGGCTTCGAAATAGTGCGGAGCCAGCCCCATCGATCAAACCCTGCGCGGGCTCAGGATCAGCAAGGTCAACACCCCCGCCACGATCCCCCAGAACGCCGACCCGATCGAAAACAACGTGAACCCCGATGCCGTGACCATGAAGGTGATCAACGCCGCCTCACGCTCGCGGGCCTCGCCCATGGCCACGCTCAGCCCGTTCATGATCGAGCCGAACAGCGCCAGCGCAGCGATCGACAGCACCAGCTCCTTGGGCAAGGCGGCGAACAGCGCTGCCAGGGTGGCGCCGAACACCCCGGCGATGCCATAGAAGATCCCGCACCACACCGCCGCGGTATACCGCTTGCCTGGGTCTTCATGGGCATGCGGCCCGGTGCAGATCGCCGCGCTGATCGCCGCCAGGTTCACCCCGTGCGAGCCGAACGGCGCCAGCAACAGCGAGGCCAGGCCAGTGGCCGAGATCAGCGGCGAAGCCGGCACCTGGTAGCCATCGGCACGCAGCACCGCGACGCCGGGCATGTTCTGCGAGGTCATGGCCACCACGAACAGCGGGATGCCGATGCTGATGGTCGCCGCCAGGGAGAAGCTCGGCGTGGTCCATACCGGCCTGGCCACTTCCAGGTGGAAATCGCTGAAGTCCAGCAGCCCGAGGGCGCCGGACAGGGCGGTGCCCACCAGCAGCGCGGCGAGCACGCAATAGCGCGGCGACAGGCGCTTGACCAGCAGGTAGCTGAAGAACATGCCCAGCACCAGCACGGTGCGGTGCTGGGCCGCGACGAAGATCTCGCTGCCGATCTTGAACAGGATCCCAGCCAGCAGCGCCGAGGCCAGCGACGCGGGGATGCGCCTGACCAGGCGCTCGAAGCTGCCGGTCAGGCCGCAGATCAGCACCAGCACGGCGCAGGTGATGTAGGCGCCGATGGCTTCGCCATAGCTGACCCCGCCGAGGCTGGTGATCAGCAGTGCGGCGCCGGGCGTCGACCAGGCCACGGTGACCGGCGTGCGGTAGCGCAGCGACAGGCCGATGCTGCACACCGCCATGCCGATCGACAGGGCCCAGATCCACGAGGAAATCTGCGCGCTGGTCAAGCCGGCCGCCTGGCCCGCCTGGAACATCAGCACCAGCGAGCTGGTGTAGCCGGTGAGCATGGCGATGAAGCCGGCGACCACCGCCGACGGGGAACTGTCTGCCAGGGGGCGCAGGCGCGCGGAGGTGGCATCGGTCATGGGAAAGTCCTTGTAACTATGTAAGCGTTTTTTTCAGACTACCCTGCCAAGGCTCGATCCTTGCGATACAGCGACCATTGCTTTTAACCGTACAGTCGCCAACCATTGGGCTCGAACCGGCAACTGCATGCGAGGGGGAGGGGTGATGTACAAGGTCTACGGGGATTACCTGTCGGGCAACTGCTACAAGGTCAAGCTGATGCTCCATCTGCTCGACCGTCCGTATGAATGGCAGGCGGTGGACATTCTCAAGGGCCAGACCGAGACGCCCGAGTTCCTGGCCATGAACCCCAACGGCAAGGTGCCGGTGCTGCAACTGGAGGACGGCACCTGCCTGTGGGAATCCAACGCCATTCTCAACTTCCTGGCCGATGGCAGTGCCTTCCTGCCGAGCGAGCCGCGCCTGCGTACCCAGGTGCTGCAGTGGCAGTTCTTCGAGCAGTACAGCCACGAGCCGTACATTGCCGTGGCGCGTTTCATCCAGTTCTACCTGGGGCTGCCGCAGGAGCGGCTGGAGGAGTACAAAGGTCTGCACAAGGGCGGCTACAAGGCGCTCAAGGTGATGGAGAAGCAGTTGCAGATGACGCCCTACCTGGTGGGTGAGCAGTATTCGATCGCCGACGTGGCGCTGTATGCCTATACCCATGTGGCGCATCAGGGGGGCTTCGACCTGGGGCCATATCCGGCGGTGAAGGCCTGGCTGGCGCGGGTGGCGAGCCATCCGCGGCATGTGCCGATGGGGGAGTGAGGGGCAGGGCCGCTTCGCGCCCCATCGCCGGCAAGCCGGCTCCCACACGGATCAGCGGTGCTCACAAATGATGTGCCAGGCGCAGAACCCTGTGGGAGCCGGCTTGCCGGCGATGGGCTGCAAGGCAGCCCCAAGATGACAAGGCACTGCGTGCCTGACGGGATCGAGGCCGCAGCAGGCGACCGAAAAGCCAGTCTCAGATCGCCGAGAACCGCTTGTCCAGGTAGGCGATGATGTCGTTGGATTCATACATCCAGGTCACCTTGCCGTCGTCTTCCTCGATCCGCAGGCACGGCACTTTCACCCGACCGCCGCCTTCGAGCAGGGCCTGGCGATGCACCGGGTCGTTCTTCGCGTCGCGCAGGGTCACCGGCACGTTGAGGCGGTGCAGGGCGCGGCGGGTCTTGACGCAGAATGGGCAGGCATGGAACTGGTACAGCGCCAGGCCCTTGGCCTGCTGCTCGACACGCGCCTGGGCCGCCGCGTCGCGCTTGCGCTTGGCCGGGCGGCTGATCCAGTCGCCGAACACGATGAGCTGGCCGAGGCCGACCCGCAGGGCTTTGACGATCATGGGCAACTCCTGGGCAAAAGAAAAAGCCGACCCGCGAAGGGTCGGCCCGGGGTCACAGGCCGATCACTTGATCAGGCTGAGGAACTCGCTGCGGGTGGCGGCGTTCTCGCGGAACTCACCGAGCATCACCGAGGTGATCATGGTCGAGTTCTGCTTCTCGACACCGCGCATCATCATGCACATGTGCTTGGCCTCGATGACCACCGCCACGCCGGCGGCGCCGGTGACCTGCTCCACGGCCTCGGCGATCTGGCGGCTGAGGTTCTCCTGGATCTGCAGGCGGCGGGCGAACATGTCGACGATCCGCGCCACCTTCGACAGGCCCAGGACCTTGCCCTTGGGCAGGTAGGCGACGTGGGCCTTGCCGATGAATGGCAGCATGTGGTGTTCGCACATCGAATAGAGCTCGATGTCCCGGACCAGCACCATCTCGCTGTTGTCGGAGCTGAACAGCGCGCCGTTGGTGACTTCTTCCAGGGTTTGCTCATAACCGCGGCAAAGGTACTTCATGGCCTTTGCGGCCCGCTTGGGCGTGTCGAGCAGGCCCTCACGGGAGACGTCCTCGCCGAGCTGGCTGAGGATCTCGGTGTAGTTCTGTTCCAGGGACATGGATCTACCTGTGGGAATAATCGCAAAGGCGAAGGGTACGGCGGCGAGGGCGGCGCTGCAAGCGCGGCGTCACTCGTCGCGGCCTTCGAGCATGGTGCGCTTGAGCATCACGTACACGGCGCCGGTGCCGCCATGGCGGGCCTGGCAGGAGGTGAAGCCGAGCACTTGCGGGTGCTGGCGCAGCCAGGTGTTGACGTGGCTCTTGATCATCGGCCGCTTGCCGTCCAGGCGCGCGGCCTTGCCGTGGGTGACGCGCACGCAGCGCACTTCCAGCCGGGTGGCTTCGGCGATGAAGTCCCAGAGGGTCTCGCGGGCCTTTTCCACGGTCATACCGTGCAGGTCGAGGCTGCCCTCGAAGGGGATCTGGCCGAGCTTGAGCTTGCGGATCTGGCTTTCCTGCACGCCGTCTCGGCGCCACATCAGTTCGTCTTCGGCACCGACGTCGATGACGAACTGGTCGGACAGGCCATCGACCACCAGCGGCTGGTCGCTGCGCAGCGTCGCGGCCTGGCGCAGGCTGGCCATCTGCTTGCGGTCGGGCTTGGGCTTGCCGACATCGGCACGGTCGTGCTTGATCGGTTTCACGCCGCGCATCTCGGAGTGGAACAGGGAAAAATCGTCGTCTTGCATGATGCCTCCACGTGGGCGGCGTAGTTTACGCGACTGTGGGCGGGCGTACAGCCTGTGGTGGCCTATTCGCGGGTGGCTTCGGTGTCACCGCATTGAGGCGCCTCAGTCGTGTTTCTTCATCAGATGCGGTGCCAGGTTCAGTTCTCGGCTGCGGCGCAGGCGAATGCGGCTGCGCCGCCAGAAGCGCACGCCGACATACAGCAGAAGCAACCCGACCACGGCCAGGGTGACGGCCAGCGGCCGGTTGGCATTGAGTTCAGCCAGGGCTTCGTAGTTGCCCAGCAGGCCGGCGATGCCGGCCATGGCCAGGAGCACACCCAGCGTGGCCAGCAGGGCGGACAGGCCGGCAGCCAGGCGTGCACCCCAGTTGCGCGGTTCGCGCGGGCGCAGGCGCTTGGCATCGAGACTGTCGCGGAGCTTCATTACGGTTTCCTCGGGATCTTGCGTCGCTGATCCAGAATTCGACCTGAAGCCGGCCGGCAGGTTCCGCCCGGCCGCCGGGCGGTCGTCGCGGTCAGATCAGGCTGGCGGTCGGGGCGACGCAGGCGAAGTTGTCGGCCATCACGGCCATTTCGCACTGGTGGATCTGCGCGGCCGGGATGACCGTGTCCTTGAACGCCAGGTCGCGGGTGGTGGAGGCATCCTCGACCAGGGTGCAGCGGTAGCCATAGTCCTTGGCCCGGCGCACGGTGGTGCTGACGCTGGAATGGCTCATGAAGCCGCAGACGATCAGGTCCAGGTGGCCCAGCTCCTGCAGCGTCTCGTGCAGCTTGGTGTTCTTGAAGGCGTTGGGCATGCGTTTTTCGATGATGATCTCACCTTCGTGCGGCTCCAGGCCGGGAATGAATTCACCGCGGCTGCCCTGGGGGTCGAACAGGCCGCCGACGGTGCCCAGGTGGCGGACGTGGATGATCGGACGACCGGCGCTGCGCGCGGCGTCGAGCAACCGGGCGATGTTGGCCACGGCCTCGTCCATGCCCGACAGCGCCAGGGGACCGCTCAGGTACTCCTTCTGCGCATCGATGATGATCAGGCTGGCTTGGCCCAGCTTGGCCGGCGGGTAGTCGCGGCCGCTGAGGCGGAACATCGTGGTTGGAACGGACATCAAGGGCTCCTTTGGATAGGGCTTTTGTGCCCCTATTCTCCCTTGCCTCGCCGCCAATGTGAATGGTTGACATCGCAGGCGGCATGGTTACTGGTCTCTGGCCGGCAAATGACGAACCCGGGGGAACATTTGCGCGGGTGGGCTGTTAGACTTTTGTCCTGTCTGAAAAGGAGTCCCCCGTGATCACATCCCGCCTGCGCACCCTGCGCGACCATATCCGCTGGGCGGTCAGCCGCTTCCATGAGCACGAGCTGTTCTTCGGCCACGGTGCCGACAACGCCTGGGACGAGGCCCGCCTGCTGGTGCTGGGTGCCGTGCACCTGCCCTGGGAAGTGGCCGACAGCTACCTGGACTGCCAGCTCGAGGATGACGAGCGGGTGCGCCTGCAGCACCTGCTCAAGCGCCGTATCGAGGATCGGGTGCCGACCGCCTACCTGCTGGGCGAGGCCTGGTTCTGTGGCATGTCGTTCCTGGTCGACGAGCGCGTGCTGGTGCCCCGTTCACCGATCGGCGAGCTGATCGAGAAACGTTTCGAACCCTGGCTGGCGGCCGAGCCTGCGCGGATCCTCGACCTGTGCACTGGCTCCGGGTGCATCGGCATCGTCGCCGCCGACGTGTTTACCGAAGCCGAGGTGGTGCTGGCCGACCTGTCCTACGATGCCCTGGAGGTGGCCAACCAGAACATCGAGCGGCATGGCCTGGAGGCGCGTGTCTACACCGTGCAGGGCGATGGTTTCGCCGGGTTGCCGGGGCAGCGTTTCGACCTGATCCTGTCCAACCCCCCCTATGTCGATGCCGAGGATTTCGCCGACATGCCGGCCGAATACCACCATGAGCCCGAGTTGGGCCTGGCCTGTGGCAACGATGGCCTGGACCTGGTACGGCGCATGCTCGCCGAGGCGGCCGACCACCTGACCGAGAAGGGCCTGCTGATCGTCGAGGTGGGCAACAGCCAGGTGCATGTGGAGGCGCTGTATCCAGAGGTAGACTTCACCTGGCTGGAGTTCGAGCGCGGCGGGCATGGGGTGTTCATGCTCACGGCCGAGCAGTGCCGGCAGCACCAGGAGCTGTTCCAGGCGCGGGCCTGATCGGGGCAGGGGGCTGCTTTGCAGCCCATCGCTGGCAAGCCAGCTCCCACAAGTTACCCTGCAAAGCGAATCACCTGTGATCGACTCGGACCTGTGGGAGCTGGCTTGCCAGCGATGGGCCGCGAAGCGGCCCCGCTCGATCTCAGCGCGTAGCGATCCAGATCAACAACCCCGCCTGGAACACCGCGAACGCCACCAGGCAGGTGATGGTGAAGCGCAAACCGCTGTCTTCGCGGCGGTACTTGGCCACACGCTCATCGCGCTCGCGCAGTTGCGCTTCCTTCTCCTGCAGGTTCTGCTCGGCCTGCTGCAGCATCCCCGCCGCCTCGAGAATGTCGACGCGCTGCACCTTCTCGCCGTTCCAGCCGCCCTTGAGCTGGCCCACCGGGGTTTCCACGGTGCGGCCCTTGAGCAGTTGCCCGTCGGTGTACTCCACCTCCAGGCCGACACTGCGCAGCACATGGTCGCGGCGCAGGCGGGAGTCCTCGTTGAGGGCGTCCTTGCTCGGCAGGCTCATGCCTTCGATCTGGTAGTGCGACCACTTGCCCTGCAACCACTGCGCGGCCTGGCCCAGCAGGAAACGGCCAAGGCCACGGTTGAGCGGCTCGAGCTGCAGGCCGCCGTCGCCACCGATGCGCACCTGGCGCTGCTCATGGTCGACGCGGATATCCAGGTGGTTCTGCTCCTTGCGCACCTTCTGCCCGGGCAGGCGGATCTCCATGCGCAGCAGGCTGTGCGTCTTGCTGTGCCGCTCGGCATGGCCGAACTGCACGAAGCGCAGGGGGCGGGCGCCGCTGTTGCGGTCGGTGGGCAGGGGCGCCAGGCGCAACAGCTGGAAGTGCTCGACGGCAAGGTCTTCCCAGGGCAGCGGAGCGCTTTGCGGGGCTTGTGAGTCTTCGTCCGCCTCAACGGCGGCGGGGGCATCGGTCATCAGGGGTGTCCTCGAATGCACGGCGGGCGGAATGGGGGCATAGGGCTGCTGCGCAGCAGCCCCAAGAGCACCGGTACCGCCTCGATACCGCGTTATCGGCAGCGACGAGGACTTCCTGAGCGCAATCTAGGCCGGCGGCAACTGGCGGATGAACGCGACGATCCGCTCACCCAGTTCGTGGGCCAGCGGCAGGCCGGGGTTGTTGTAGCTGTCGCGTTGCTGGCGCATGCCCCTTGGGCTGATGCGCAGCATATGGTTCATGCCATCGATCAGCGCCAGTTGCGCATCGGGCTTGGCCGCCTTGAGGCGCTCGGCGTCGGCGACGTCCACCTGCACGTCGTTGCGGCCCTGGACGATCAGCGCCGGCACCTTGAGACGGGCGAAGGCCGCCGCCGGGTCCTGGCGCAGCAGGGAGATCAGGTACGGCTGCACCGTGGGGCGGAACACCTCGCGCAGCGAGGGCGGTACGTCGAGGCTGGTCTGCCCGGCCTGCAGGCGATCGATCAGCGCGTTGCCGCGCGCCAGTTGCGCCGGCGGCAGGCGTTGGGCCAGCTGTTCGCGCAGCACTTCGGCCACCGGCCGGCCGCTGCCGGCCACGGTGATCACCGCGCTGGCGCCGGCCTGTTCCGCGGCCAGGCTGGCGATCAGCGCACCTTCGCTGTGGCCGAGCAGGATCAGTGGGCCGAAGCGCGGGTCGGCCCTGAGTTTGCGACCCCAGGCCACCGTGTCGGCGACATAGCGCTCGACGCTGAGGTCGCGCTCGTCGGGCGTGGCCGGCTGGCTGGCGGCCACGCCACGCTTGTCGAAGCGCACGCTGGCGATATGCTCGCTCGCCAGCAGTTGGGCCAGGCGCTTGAGGTTGTCCAGGCGCCCGCTCGCCGGGTTGTTGCCGTCGCGGTCGGTAGGGCCGGAGCCGGCGATGATCAGCACCACCGGTGGCGGGCTGTCTTGCTGGGGCAGCAACAGGCTGCCATGCAGCACGCCCTGGCCGGTGTCGAGGTCGATGGGGCGATGCAGGACGGTGGGGGAAGCAGCCTGGGCGAGGGTGGTACAGCATAGCAGGAGGAGGGCGGCAAGGCGCAATATCATGGAGCTACTACCTGGAGGGATGCTGGTTGGACCGGATGGTGGTGGGAAGGTTCGCGCGGGCCAGTGGCGGCCAGATATTTCGAATTTTTTCGCAAACCCCCGGCTTTCCGTATACTGGCGGCCTCCTTCCCATTCAGGCAGATTCGCGGAGCGTCCATGTCCGGCAATACCTACGGCAAGCTGTTCACTGTCACCACCGCTGGCGAAAGCCATGGCCCGGCGTTGGTCGCCATTGTCGATGGGTGTCCACCGGGCCTGGAGATCTCCCTGGCCGACCTGCAGCACGACCTCGACCGGCGCAAGCCCGGCACCAGCCGGCACACCACCCAGCGCCAGGAGCCTGACGAAGTGGAGATCCTTTCCGGGGTCTTTGAAGGGCGCACCACCGGCTGCTCGATCGGCCTGCTGATCCGCAACACCGACCAGAAGTCCAAGGACTATTCGGCGATCAAGGACCTGTTCCGCCCCGCCCACGCCGACTACACCTACCACCACAAGTACGGCATCCGCGACTACCGTGGCGGTGGCCGCAGTTCGGCGCGCGAGACCGCCATGCGCGTGGCCGCCGGCGCCATCGCCAAGAAGTACCTGGCCACCCAGGGCATCCGCGTGCGTGGCTACATGAGCCAGCTGGGCCCGATCGAGATCCCGTTCAAGACCTGGGACGCGGTGGAGCACAACGCCTTCTTCAGCCCCGACCCAGACAAGGTGCCGGAGCTGGAGGCCTACATGGACCAGCTGCGCCGTGACCAGGATTCGGTCGGCGCGAAGATCACCGTGGTCGCCGAAGGCGTGATGCCGGGCCTGGGCGAGCCGATCTTCGACCGCCTCGATGCCGAGCTTGCCCATGCGCTGATGAGCATCAACGCGGTCAAGGGCGTGGAGATCGGCGCCGGCTTCGCCAGCGTCGCCCAGCGCGGCACCGAGCATCGCGACGAACTGACCCCGGACGGTTTCCTCAGCAACAACGCCGGCGGCATCCTCGGCGGGATTTCCTCCGGGCAGCCGATCGTCGCCCACCTGGCGCTCAAGCCGACCTCCAGCATCACCACCCCGGGCCGCTCGATCGACATCGATGGCAACCCGGTCGAGGTGGTCACCAAGGGCCGTCACGACCCCTGCGTGGGCATCCGCGCCACGCCGATCGCCGAGGCGATGATGGCCATCGTGCTGATGGACCACCTGCTGCGCCATCGCGCGCAGAATGCCGGTGTGCAGGTGGGGACGCCGGTGCTCGGGCAGCTCTGATTGCGTCTGTGATTGTGCTGGCCTTTTCGCGGACAAGCCCGCTCCCACAGGTTCAACGCTGACGTGCAGAGCAGCGCAACCCCTGTAGGCGCGGGCTTGCCCGCGAATGGGTCGGTAGGCGACAACATTCCTGACTGACCGCCGGCCCGCCCCATGACCTCCATCCCTTATTGGCGCCTGTCCAGCTTCTACCTGTTCTACTTCGCCCTGCTCGGTTCCACCGCGCCGTTCCTGGCGTTGTACTTCGACCACCTGGGCTTTTCCCCGGCCCGCATCGGCGAGTTGGTAGCCATCCCCATGCTGATGCGCTGCATTGCGCCCAATCTGTGGGGCTGGCTGGGCGATCGCAGTGGCCAGCGCTTGCTCATCGTGCGCCTGGGCGCCTTGACGACCCTGGCGACCTTCTCGCTGATCTTCCTGGACAAGAGCTACGCCTGGCTGGCGTTGGTCATGGCCTTGCACGCGTTCTTCTGGCACGCGGTGCTGCCGCAGTTCGAGGTGATCACCCTGGCCCACCTGCATGGGCAGACCGCGCGCTACAGCCAGGTCCGCCTGTGGGGCTCGATCGGCTTCATCCTCACCGTGGTCGTCCTGGGTCGGTTGTTCGAATGGCTGAGCCTGGACATCTACCCGGTGGCCCTGGTGGTCATCATGGCAGGGATCGTCGCCGCCAGCTGCTGGGTGCCCAACGCCCAGCCGGTGGAGCATGCCGAACGCCGTGCGACGGGCGGCTTCCTGCGCCAGCTGGCGGCGCCGGGCGTGGCGGCCTTCTATGTATGCGTGGCGTTGATGCAACTGAGCCACGGGCCGTACTACACCTTCCTCACCCTGCACCTGGAGCACCTGGGCTACAGCCGTGGCGCCATCGGCCTGCTGTGGGCGCTGGGGGTGGTGGCCGAGGTGCTGGTGTTCATGGCCATGAGCCGGATCTTTACGCGCTTTTCCGTGCGCCAGGTGCTGCTGGCCAGCTTTCTCCTGGCGGCGCTGCGCTGGCTGCTGCTAGGCAACCTGGCCGACCTGCCCGCAGTGCTGGTGTTCGCCCAAGTATTGCACGCGGCCACCTTCGGCTGCTTCCATGCCGCGGCGATCGCCTTCGTCCAGGCCAGCTTCGGCGCCCGCCAGCAAGGCCAGGGCCAGGCGTTGTATGCGGCGTTGTCCGGCACCGGCGGCGCATTGGGCGCCTTGTATTCGGGCTACAGCTGGAAACTGCTGGGCCCGTCCTTCACCTTTGGTATGGCCAGCGTCGCGGCGCTGGCGGCAGCCGTTATCATTGCCATCCGTTCGAACCAGACCAGGAACAGCCCCTGATGAGCATTCTCAGCGTTTTCCACCCGTCCAGCCCGGAGCTGCCGAACAAGGTGCTGACCCACCACGACGATATCACCGCGACCCTGGCCGAGCAGGGCTTGCGGTTCGTGCACCGCCCGCATGAGCTGCGGGTTCGGCCGGGCAGCGGCCAGGACGAGGTGATGGCTGCCTGCAGCGGGCTGCTCGATCAACTGATGAGCGAGCATGGGGGCGCGGCCTTCACGTTGCTGAACCGCGACGGCGTGGACCCGGGGCAGATCGACTTGCGCGACGAGCACGTGCATGACGCCGATGAGGTATTCGCGGTGGTCACTGGCCGTGGGCAGGTCAGCCTGCGCGTGAACGATTACGTCTTTGCCGTGCTGTGCGAGAAAGGGGATGTGCTGGTGGTGCCGGCTGGGGTGCGGCGTTGGTTCGACCTGGGCGATGCGCCGTTCTGCCTGGCCTTGCGAGTGTTCGGCAGCGAGCAGGGGATGCCGCCGCGCTTCACCGGGGATGACAGTGCCCGGCAGTTTCCGGGGATCGATGAGTTCTAGCAAGGGGTGACGCTTGAGCCCATCGCTGGCAAGCCAGCTCCCACAGGGGCCGAGTCGATCACGCATCATGTGATTTGCAGGCCCTTGTGGGAGCTGGCTTGCCAGCGATGGGCTGCAAAGCAGCCCCAACATCCTCGGATCAGCGATACGTCGGCAGGGCGAACCGCTGCTGGCTCTGCAACATCGAGATCACCGGCAGCTCACTGGCCTGTTCGGCCAGGTCGCGGCGAATGGCGCTGATCGCCCAGGACAGTTGCTCGGCGCTGTGCAGTTGGGCATACGACAGCACGCGGCGGGTGATCTTGCCATCGGCGGCGCGCAGGCTCAGCAGGATGCCGCCATCGGGGCGGGACTGGGTCTCGACCTGGTAGGCGCAGAAGACCGAGGCGAATTTTTCCTGGATGAGGTCCATATCAACTCCTGACTGTTATGTTTGCAGACGTGAGTTGAGTGCTGCAGCGACCGTGCCAGGCTTTACGGCCTTATAAAACCCTTTTGAATCAGTAGCTTACTCGTTTGTGCGGATCGCTGGGCCGTGCATTCTGCATGGTCGTGCATTTTGCACAGTGCATTTTGCAAGGTCATAGGCTCTGTCTCTGGCCCCCATAGAATCTGAACCTTTGACCCGCCGCCATTGCCTGACGAAGACTTGGGCTCCCAACGATGCCAGGAGGTTCCCCGATGTCCGACCAACAGCCCACCGCCATGACCGACGAAGAAACCGCCGCCTTCGCCGAGGAGGTGTTCGAACGGGCCCGCCGGGGCGATGCCCAGATGCTCGGGCGCCTGCTGGAAAGCGGCCTGCCAGCCAACCTGCGCAATCACAAGGGCGATACCTTGCTGATGCTGGCCAGCTACCACGGCCACCATGACGCGGTGCGGGTGTTGCTGGCCCATGGCGCCGATCCGCTGATCGCCAACGACAACGGCCAGTTGCCCATCGCTGGCGCGGCGTTCAAGGGCGACCTGGCGATGATCCGCCTGCTGCTGGAGCACGGTGTGCCGGTGGACGCGGCCGCAGCCGATGGGCGTACCGCACTGATGCTGGCGGCCATGTTCAACCGCCGCGAGATCCTCGACTACCTGCTGGCCCAGGGCGCCGACCCGGCGCGCCAGGATGTCCGTGGCGCCACCGCCCTGGCTGCGGCCCAGACCATGGGCGCGGTCGACACCGCCGCGCGCCTGCAGGCGCTGGCCGGCTAACCCTGCGGGGGCGTTTGCGGCTATCCTTGGCGACTTTTTTCGCCAGCGCAGGGCCCCCGTCATGAAAAACCAGTTGCTCGAACTCATCAGCCTCATCGGCGCCGGCTGCATGCGCGAGCAGGATATCGAGCGCATCGCCGACGAGGCCGCCCAGGCCTACGCCGATCCCGCCGGTTTTCTTGCCGCCAACCCGGACATCAACTACGACGACAGCTTCCCCATCCCCCTGGGCGAATGGGTGGTGGTCGGCAGCCTGCCAGACACCGTGCTGTTCCAGGCCGACAGCTACCAGGAACTGTTCCAGCGCATTACCGACTCGTTCGACAAGCGCGTGCCGTTCAACCTCAAGCCCAAGCAACTGGCGCGCACCGAGCCGCTGACGGCGCTCAACCGCATCCAGGTGCAGATGGCTGCGCTGAACAAGGAGGCCGGCGGTTATGTGCTGCTCAATTTCAGCCAGTTGCTCGATGACGAACTGCAGATGGTGATGGTGGGGCAGAACGACCTGGCGCGGGTGCTGGCGCTCGGTGCCGAGGTGGGGATCAAGGTGGAGCCGGCATTGGAGGCATTGAAGGTCGCGGTGCACGTCTGAGTCGGGGGCTGCAAAGCAGCCCCCAAAGGCTCAACCCAACGCGGTATCGAGGAACATCATCACCCCGAACCCACCCATCAACCCGAGGGTCGCCGCAGTCTGGTGGCCATTGCGGTGGGTTTCGGGAATCACCTCGTGGGACACCACGAAGATCATCGCGCCCGCCGCCAGGCCCATGCTCACCGGGTAGGCGAGGGCGAAGCCGGTGGATATCCCCAGCCCGATCACCGCGCCCAGGGGCTCCATCAGGCCAGAGCCCACGGCCACCAGCGCCGCTTTCAGGCTCGACAGCCCGGTGGCGCGCAAGGCCAGGGCCACGGCCAGGCCTTCGGGAATGTCCTGGATGGCGATGGCGCTGGTCAGCGGCAGGCCGATGTGCATGTCGCCATTGGCGAAGCTCACGCCAATGGCCATGCCTTCGGGCAGGTTGTGCAGGGTGATGGCCAGGACGAACAACCACACCCGGCTGATCCGTTCCGCCTCGGGGCCGCAGGGGCCAGTGCTTTCATGTTCGTGCGGGGTGAAGCGGTCCAGGCCGAGCATCAGCAGGACGCCCAGGCCCATGCCCAGCACCACGGTGAAGGCCGCGGCCGGTCCGTTGCCGGTGATCTCCCGGGCGGCATCCAGGCCGGGCAGGATCAGCGAGAAGGAGCTGGCGGCGAGCATCATGCCGGCGGCAAAGCCGAGCATCACGTCCTGGCTGCGCGCGCTGACGTCGCGCAGCACCACCGCCAGCACCGCGCCCAGGGCGGTGGCGCCGAAGCCGGACAGCCCGCCGAGCACCGCCAGGTGCAGGTACTGGGCATGGTCGCCGTGCACCGCGTTCCACAGGCTGGCCAGCAACAGGACGAGAATGGCCAGCAGGCTCACGCCAAGCCCGGCACTGAGCCAGGGCATGTCCTGGGCCTGTTGCCGCCAGGCGCTCAACAGCGAGACGGGGGCGGTGCTTTCGGTGCTTTCAGTCTGGGCAGGGGGCATACGGACCTCACGGCAATGTATGGAAACAGTCTACCCAGCGACCCACCCGGCTGGCCAAGGATTCCCCTCTATCGACGTGATAGCCGGCTATGCTCAGCAACACAGGTTGCCAAGGGAGTGAAGGCATGGGTTCGACATTCAACGGCCTGGTGGGCCTGATCATCCTGGTGTTGGACATCTGGGCGATCCTCAACGTTCTCAAGAGCAGTGCCGAGGTGGGCATCAAGGTGCTGTGGATTCTGCTGATCCTGTTGTTGCCGGTGATCGGGCTGATCATCTGGGCCATCGCCGGGCCCAGGGGCAACGTGCGCCTCTGAGCCAACATCGCTCGTCACGAAATTTTCACACCCTATTATCGAAAATCCGCGCCGCACGCAATGCTGCGTTGGCCCTATTGCCATGCCAGCTGCAGGGCGACACCGCCTTTTTCGCAAACCCGCAATCCTAGGATCTTCCCATTCATGGCTAACACGGATGCCTTGAAACAACGGGCCGTGCCGGCCCCGTTCGCGCCGACCCTCAAATCGCACCTGGCCTACACCTTGCTGAGCGCCCTGGTGATCATGCTGATGCTCAGCCTGGTCCGCCTGGCGCTGCTGGTCTACAACAGCGACATGATCGGCGACACGCCCCATGCGACCGTGGCCGAGGGCTTCTTCAACGGCCTGCGCTTCGACCTGCGCGTGGTGGTGTACCTCAGCATTCCGCTGCTGCTGGCGGTGCTCAGCCCCTGGGCCATGGCCCGTCGCGGGTTCTTCCGGCTGTGGCTGACGCTGACCGCGAGCATCGTGATGTTCCTGGGCCTGATGGAGCTGGACTTCTACCGGGAGTTCCACCAGCGCCTCAACGGCCTGGTGTTCCAGTACGTCCAGGAAGACCCCAAGACCGTCCTGAGCATGCTCTGGTACGGCTTCCCGGTGGTCCGCTACCTGCTGGCCTGGCTGTTCGGCACCTGGTTGCTGAGCCTGCTGTTCAAGGGCATCGACCGCCTGACCCGTGGCGCCGGCGGCGATCATGGCCAGGCTGCCGGGCGCCGCAGCATCACCCCCTGGTACAACCGCCTGGCGGTGTTCATGGTCGTTCTGCTGGTGGCCGTGGTCGCTGCCCGTGGCACCCTGCGCCAGGGGCCGCCGATGCGGTGGGGCGACGCCTTCACCACCGAGTCGAACTTCGTCAACCAGTTGGGCCTGAACGGTACCCTGACGCTGATCGACGCCGCCAAGAGCCGTTTCGGCGAAGACCGCGCCAATGTCTGGAAGGCTACCCTCGACCCCGAGGTGGCCCGGCAGAGCGTGCGCGATTTGCTGCTGACCACCAACGACACCCTGGTCGACGGCGACGAGGCGGCGGTGCGCCGTGACTTCGTGCCGCCGGCCGACCGTACCCTGCCGGTCAAGAACGTGGTGGTGATCCTCATGGAGAGCTTCGCCGGCCATTCGGTGGGCGCCCTGGGCGGCAACGGCAACATCACCCCGTACTTCGACAAGCTGGCCAAGGAAGGGCTACTGTTCGACCGCTTCTTCTCCAACGGTACCCATACCCACCAGGGCATGTTCGCCACCATGGCCTGCTTCCCCAACCTGCCGGGCTTCGAGTACCTGATGCAGACCCCCGAGGGCGGCCATAAGCTCTCCGGCCTGCCCGCGCTGCTCAGCACCCGCGACTACGACGACGTCTACGTCTACAACGGCGACTTCGCCTGGGACAACCAGTCCGGGTTCTTCGGCAATCAGGGCATGACCACCTTCATCGGCCGCAACGACTTCGTCAACCCGGTGTTCTCCGACCCGACCTGGGGGGTGTCCGACCAGGACATGTTCGACCGCGCCGCCGAGGAGCTGGCCCACAACTATGGCAAGAAGCCGTTCTATGCCCTGTTGCAGACCCTCTCCAACCACACCCCGTATGCCTTGCCCGAGGACCTGCCGGTGGAGAAGGTGACAGGCCAGGGCCGCCTGGACGAACACCTGACCGCCATGCGCTATTCCGACTGGGCCCTGGGCCAGTTCTTCGAGCAGGCGCGCAAGCAGCCGTATTTCAAGGACACCCTGTTCGTCATCGTCGGCGATCACGGCTTCGGCAACCACCAGCAGGTCACCGAGCTCGACCTGGGCCGCTTCAACGTGCCGCTGCTGCTGATCGCCCCGGGCATCCAGGAGAAGTTCGGCGCGGTGGACCATACCGTGGGGACCCAGGTCGACATCGTGCCGACCATCATGGGCCGCCTCGGTGGCCAGACTCGCCACCAGTGCTGGGGCCGCGACCTGCTCAACCTGCCGCAGGGCGACCCGGGCGTGGGCATGATCAAACCCTCGGGCAGCGAGCAGATCGTCGGCCTGGTGCAGGGCGATCGCATCCTCATCGAGTCCAAGGACATGAGCCCGCGGCTGTATCGCTACCAGCTGGGGCGCGAGTTCAAGGCCGAACTGATCCAGAGCCCCGACCAGCCGGAGTTGCTGAAGAAACTCGAGTCGTACATCCAGACGGCCACCAAGAGCCTGCTGGACAACACGGCCGGCGTGGTCCACGGCACGCCGAAGTAGAACCAGGCGGGGCTGCAAGGCAGCCCCTCTGCCGCGCAACAAAGCCCAGGCCAGGACTGAACGAAAGCCCTCGCCAACGGTCAAGCATACAGGCGTCAACCGGTATTCCTTGATGGGAGGGCTGATCAATGAAAGAGTGGGAAGTCACCTTCGTCGACCAGGACGGTGTGCAGGGCTCGCTGCTGTACAACGCCGATCAACGCCCCAGCGACGAGGAGGCCGCACGGCTGATTCGTTCGCACTTGTTCCCGGTCATCGATGAACTGGACCTGAACGACTTCCAGGACCGTAGTCCATCCCCCACGGTGCGCTGGCTCAAGGAGCAGAGCGGCGTGTCCATCACCCGCATCAGCGAACGGCCCTGAACGTGGCCACTGGCGCCGTCCGGCGCCAGGCACTAGGATGCAACGAGGCACAGGTCTTTTCTGCGGGCCTTTGTCGGTTTCACTCGCGTCTCGCATCAGCTCGGTCTGCCAGGCACCTTGGGTGTGTCGGCAGGTGCGTAGTGCACGGAAAGTCTATCCATTGCTTTGCAGGAGGACGTTTCATGAGCAGCCAGAACGACGACATCAGCAGCAGTGTCCTTCGCCAGATGAAAGCTGGCGGTTTCGACTTCACCCGCATCCATCCCATCGAGTTCTACGCGGTGTTTCCCGACGAGGCCGGTGCGCGCCGGGCGGCGGGGCAGTTCCGCGGCGAATCCCTCAATGCCCAGGTGCGCGAACGCGACGACGGCGCCTGGCACCTGGAACTGAGCAAGATCATGTATGCCACCTACCGTGGTATCGGGGCCTTCGAAGAGGCTTTCGAACAGGTCGTCTCGCCCTTGGGCGGCGAGGTCGAGGGGTGGGGCGTCAAGCAGGAGCGGCCGGTTGCCTGAGTGGCTCCGGGATCTCACGGCTTACGCGTAGCCATGTGCGCCAGATAGGCGATCAGGTCGTCCAGTGCCTGATCGCTCAGCACGCTCTGCGCGAACCCCGGCATCCGCCCTTGCGGCCACTGCCGCAGGCTCTGCGGATCACGGATATAGCGACGCAGGAAACCCGGCTGGAAATACTCGGTCGGGTTGTATGGCACGTTCAGGTCCGGGCCGAACTGAGCGTCGCCTGCGCCGTTGAGCCGATGGCAGGCCAGGCAGTTCTGCTGGAACAGGGCAAACCCCCGGCGCACCGGATCGTCCGCCGGCAAGCCGACATCGGGCAGCAGGGCAGGGAAGCGCGCCTGCACCGACGCCAGGCGACGGATCGTGGTGATCTGGAACGGCCATTGCTCCGGGCGGATACCGCTCGCCTGCGGATCGGTCCACACCAGGTAGAACGGCCCGGCGCTCGGCTTGCCAGGGCCCAGGGCCGGCCACGGCCTGGCGGGGTCTTCGATGGCCAGCCAGGCGCGTGCCGGGCCGGTCTGCAGCAAAGGGCCAGCGGGCATTTCCGCGGCGAAGCCGTCCAGTGCCACCGCCTGCAGGTGGTCGCCGGCGCCCACGCCGTCGAGCAGCGCGGCCAGGGGCACGGCGCGGTACTGCATGGGGCGCTTGTAGGAGACGTCCTGGGCGATGCTGATGTCCCGGGCTTGCGGGTGGGCGAGCAGCTCGGCGCTTTGCCACTGGCCGTGCCTGTCGCCCAGGTCCAGGTGCAGTTGGGCCGCCGACAGCGGCAGGCAGAGCAGGAAGGTCAGCAAGGCGAAGCAGTGGCGCATGGGTGATCTCCAACCGTCAGGGTCGGCAGATTACCTGTGCGTTGCCCGCAAGAGCCACCGCTGCGTTCATCCGAACAGACGTGTCAGGTTCGGCAGGATCAGCAGCAAGGTCGTGGCGAAGAGTATGAGCCCGGCTTGGCGTATCTTGGGTTGTCTGAACATGGCGGACCGCCTTCTTGTTGTTATTCCTGAATAGCCCTTGGCTTCCTTGTCTCGCTTCGGGTCGATCGCAGTGGCGTGGCTGCACGCCATTCCTGCTTGCCTCTTGTGTCTGGATATACAACCAACAGTAGGGCGCGCGTCATCCATGTTTCAGAACCCTTTGTTCTAGATTTTTTTCTGTAGATTTCCATTGGTTTTAAGGCCAATGGCCAGCTCGCTGGCATGCTCTGGCTAGACGGGTGCGCGAAGGGGGTTACCAAGGGTGACAGGCACTACCGTTCGTCAGCGCATCCTACTTGCTTGTACGTGCCTTTCGCGTCAGTCTCTACAGCAAATCCCACCCATGTCGTTCAGGACTATCCTTATGTCGTTACGCATCTGCATCCTTGAAACCGATGTCCTGCGACCGGAGCTGACCGCGCAGTACCAGGGCTACGGAAGGATGTTCGAGCAGCTGTTCTCGCGTCAGCCGATCGCCGCCGAGTTTCGCGTGTACAACGTGATGAACGGCGAGTATCCCCCCGAAGACGAAACCTTCGATGCCTACCTGGTGACCGGCAGCAAGGCCGACTCGTTCGGGAGCGACCCCTGGATCCAGACCCTCAAGGCCTACCTGCTCAAGCTGTACGAGCGTGGCGAGAAGCTGCTGGGTGTGTGTTTCGGCCATCAGGTGCTGGCGCTGGTGCTCGGCGGTAAGGCCGAACGGGCAGAGCAGGGCTGGGGCCTGGGCATCCACCGCTACAGCCTGGCCGCCCATGCGCCGTGGATGGACCCGGAGGTGTCGGAGCTGACCCTGTTGATCAGCCACCAGGACCAGGTCACCCAGCTCCCGGAAGGGGCCACGGTGATCGCCTCCAGCGACTTCTGCCCCAATGCCGCGTACCACATTCGCGACCAGGTGCTGTGCTTCCAGGGCCACCCGGAGTTCGTGCACGAATATTCCCGGGCGCTGCTCGATGCACGCCAGGAGGTTCTGGGCGACGAGGTTTACCAGCGGGCGATCGCCAGCCTGGCCGAGGACCACCAGGGCGATCTGGTGGGCAAGTGGATGCTGCGTTTCATCGGGCATTCGGGCAAGAAGGCCAAGGAGAACGCGGCCTAGGTTTGGCGTTTCATCGAGTGGAGCCGCTTTGCGGTCCTTCGCGGGCTTGCCCGCGAAGGGCGCGGCGAAAATCTACAACCAGCCAGAACGCTTGAAGCTGGCATACAGCGCCGTGCAACCCACCCCGATCACCCCCAGTATCCCGAAATAGCCATAGTGCCAGCCCAGCTCCGGCATGTTCTGGAAGTTCATCCCGTAGATCCCGGCAATGGCGGTAGGGAACGCCAGGATCGCCGCCCAGGCGGCGAACTTGCGTTGCACGATGCTCTGGCGCGACGACTCCAGCAGCATGCCGATCTCGATGGTCTGGCTGGCGATGTCGCGGATGCTGGCGAGGTCTTCCATCTGCCGGGTGACGTGGATCTGCACGTCACGGAAGTACGGGCGCATGTTCTTGTCGATGAAGGGGAAGCTCAGGCGCTGCAGCTCTTCGCTGACCTCCACCATCGGCGCTACGTAGCGGCGCAGGCGCAGGATGTCGCGGCGCAGGCTGTGCAGGCGCTGGATGTCTTCTTCCCTGAGCGAGTTGCCCAGCACGCTCTGCTCCAGTTCCTCGATCTCGCCGTGGATGGCTTCGCTGACCGGCTGGTAGTTCTCGGTGACGAAATCGAGCAGGGCATAGAGCACGAAGTCCTCGCCGTGCTCGAGCAGCAGCGGGCGCGCTTCGCAGCGCTGGCGCACCAGGGCGTAGGACTTGGAGTGGCCGTTGCGGCAGGTGATGATGTAGCCGTTGCCGGCGAAGATGTGGGTCTCGATGAACTCCAGCTTGCCTTCATGGCGCACTGGCGAATAGGTGACGATGAACAGGGCGTCGCCGAAGGTCTCGAGCTTTGGCCGGCTGTGTTTCTCCAGCGCGTCCTCGATGGCCAGCTCGTGCAGGTTGAACTGGCGCTGCAGGTTGGCCAGCTCCTCGGCGTTGGGTTCCTCCAGGCCGATCCAGACGAAGTGGCCGGGCTTGCGCGCCCATTCGCTGCCTTCGTCGATGTTGATGTTGGTGACCTTCCTGCCGGCGCTGTACACCGCCGCTGCCACGACTCGGCCCATGGTTGCTCGCTTTTTCGGTTGAACACGCAGATACAGCTTGGGCTGTGCCGGGCCATAGAGCAACCGTCGGCTGGCCTGGTGCATTGGGGCAAGCCACTCAACCGTTAGCCAGCTCGCCCTCCACCCGCTCGAGCTCGCTGTCCATCCGGTCGATGCACTGCTGCATCTGCGTGCGGCACTGTTCGATCAGGGCCGGCAGGTCCTGCTGGCTCATGCCTGCGGTAGCGATCGGTGGCAGCGAGCGGACGATCACTGTGCGGCGCCGCCAGCTGTTGAGGCCCAGGCGTTTCGAATAGCGGCTGACGCACACCGGGACGATCGGCACACCGGCCTCGACGGCCATGTGGAACGCGCCTTTCTTGAACGCCAGCAGTTGTTCGCCAGGGTTGCGTGTGCCTTCGGGGAAGATCCAGATCGAGGTGCCATCGCCCAGGATCCGCGTAGTGACCTGCAAGGCCTTGCGCGCCTGGTAGGCGTTCTTGCGGTCTACCAGGACGTTGCCGCCGAGCCAGAACAGCTGGCCGAACAGCGGGATCCAGCCCAGGCTCTTCTTGCCGATGGCCACGGTGCGCCGGGGCACCACCTGGCCGAGGATGAACAGGTCGAAATTGGACTGGTGGTTGGCGACGATGACGCAGCCCGGCGGCTGGTCCCACAGCGGGCCGACCTCGGCCTTGACCTGGATGCGCATCAGCCAGGCGGCGGGCACGCTGTAGAGGCGGGCGAACAGGCGGCTGTTATCGGGGTTGAACGGGCGGCACAGGCCGATGACCAGGCCCACCACGCCAACGAGCAAGAAATGCAGCGCCAGAAGGAGCATGCGGAGCATATAGAGCATGATACGACTCACACCAGACAGTCGCGGCGCAGTGTACGGCTGTACACTGTCCGGGGCAAACCCTGGGTGGGCAGTGCAGGCCTGCTCGCGGGCAAGCCTGCTCCGATGATCGATTCGGACCTTGGGAACCGGCTTGTCGGCGAATGGGTCGGTAAGGTCAGCCGAGATGCTGCTGGTCCCGCACGATGGCCGCGTCCAGCGTATCGAGCAGCCCTTTGCGCACCTTCAGCTTGGTGTTCTTGTGGGCCAGCATGTTCAGCTTCTTCAACTCGCGAGCCGTCGCCAGGGCGACCTCCTGCAGTTGCTCGGCCGGTACCACTTTATCGAGAAAGCCGGCATCCACCGCAGCCAGGGGATCGAACACCTCGGCATTGATCACCGAACGATGGAAGGCCGAGCGACGCAGGCGGTCGCGGGCCAGCTCGATGCCGGCATGGTGCATGGTCATGCCGATCTGCACTTCGTTCAGGCAGATCTTGTACGGCCCCTCGACCCCGATGCGGTAGTCGACCGAGAGCAGCAGGAAGGCGCCCTTGGCCACGGCATTGCCGGGGCAGGCGACGATCACCGGGAACGGGTGGGCGAGCAGGCGGCGGGCCAGGGTGGAGCCGGCGGTGACCAGGTTGATCGCTTCCTTGGGGCCGGATGTCATCACCTTGAGGTCGTAGCCGCCGGAGAGAATGCCCGGCTGGCCGGTGATGATCACCACCGCGCGCTCTTGTTCGGCGCGGTCCAGGGCGGCGTTGAAGGCCGTGATGACATCCGGCGAGATGGCGTTGACCTTGCCGTTGTTCAGGGTCAGGGTGGCGATGCCGTCTTCGGCGTGGTAGGTAATCAGCTCGCTCATGACAGAGTCCTTTGGGTGGCGTGGCGACGACGTTACCCAGCGGCGCGGGCCAGGTAAAGCGGCAAGGCTGACTGGTCAGTCAGCAGTTGCGGGCATGCCGTGCGGCATCGGGGCAGGGGCCTTGGCTGGCTGCAAAAGCGCGGGGCAGATTGGCAGCATCGCCCTGGCGCCCAGGGTTTTTTGGGCGAAGGGCTTAAGCGCATGAAAATTCTGAAAAAAATGCTTGCCAAAGGGAATGGCTTCTACTAAATTAGCGCGCCTCGACAGGCTGAACAGCTTGAAGAGATCCGGTGAAGTGTCCGAGTGGTCGAAGGAGCACGCCTGGAAAGTGTGTATACGGGAAACCGTATCAAGGGTTCAAATCCCTTCTTCACCGCCACATTCCGCAAGAAGCCCCCGCGCTGAAAAGCCCGGGGGCTTTTTGTTTTCTGGCATGGTTCAGGGCCAAGCGGGGCCTTGTGATCCTGGGGCCGCAAAGCGGCCCCGGGGGCCCTCAGAAACTCACCGACGCCGACAACCGCGCCGTACGCGGCGCCCCCTGGAACAGGTAGTTGTCCCCCAGGTAATCCCCCACATCGCGCCAGTAGCGTTTGTCGAAGACGTTGTCCACCGTCAGCCGCAGCACCGTGTCATACCCGCCGATGCGCGTGCGGTAGCGGCTGCCGATATCGAACACGGTATAACCGCCGACCTCGACATTGCCCGCCTGGCTGGCGTACTTGCTGGCGCTGTAGCGGGCGCCGCCGAGCAGCGCCAGGCCTGCGACCGGCAGGCTGTAGTCGGCCTGCAACGCGGCGCGCAGCCGGGGCACGTTGATCGCCTGGTGGCCTTCGTAGGCGTCGGTGCCGCTGTTCTGCACCCGGGCGCGGATCGCCGCGGCGCTGGCCTGGAGCTGCAGGCGCGAGGTCAGCCAGCCGCTGGCGCCCAGCTCCAGGCCGGTGTTCTTCTGCTGGCCTTGCTGCACGTAGGTGAAGGCACCGTCAGCCTCGGGGCGTGCGTACTGGTAGGCCTGGCGGATCTGGAACAGCGCGGCGCTGAAGCTCATGCCCTGCCAGTCGCGCTTGATGCCCACCTCCAGTTGGCGCGACAGGGTGGGGGCGAGGATCTGGGCCTGGTTGGTGGCGTACCAGGGGGCGGTGCCGCCCGCGGACAGGCCCTTGGAGTAGCTGGCGTACAGCGTGGTATCCGGGCGCGGCTTGTAGATCAGTGCGGCGTTGGGCAGCAGTTGGTACTTCTGGGTATGGCGACCCGCGACACCGTTCTCGTCCCAGGTTTTCTCGTCCAGGCGGACTTCGCGGGCACCGAGGACGGCCTGCCAGTGTTCGTCGAAGGTGATGCGGTCGCTGACGAACAGGCCGTACTGGCGGCTGTCCAGGCGGCGCTCGCTCGAACCGACGGGCCTGTCGGACGGCGGCAGCGCCGGGGCGCCGGTATGGATGTTGCCGGTGCCAATCCACTCGTTGTAGTACGGCCGCTGGTCGAGGGTGCGGCGTTGGGCGCTGGTGCCCAGGGTCAACTCATGGCCCAGGCCCAGGGCCTCGAAGTGCCCGGCGAGCATGGCCTGGGCCTCGTCGACGCGCCGGGTGTCGTCCGGGCTGCGAAAGTCATAGATGTCGTAGTCGCCTTCGGGGCTGAAATGGGGCGCCCAGCCTGCTTGGCTACCCCACGCGAACGAACTGTAGTCGTCGATCACCACCTTGCTGCGCGAGGCGCTCAGGGTAGCGCTCCAGGCATCGCTGAAGCGGTACTCGAAACGCCCGCCCAGGTTCAGCGAATCGGTTTGCACCGGCTTGGCCCAATGCTGGTAGGCCAGGCGGTCGTCGGGGTCGATGCCATGGGGCACCTCGGTACCGCCGAGCAACTGGTAGCCCGGCACCGAACGTTGTTCACGGTGCTGGTATTCGGCATCCAGTTGCAGGGTGGCGTTGGGGGTGATCTGCCAGTCGAAGGCCAGGGAGGCGAAATCGCGCTTGCCGTCGGCATGGTCGACATAGGAGCGGATGTCTTCGTGGGCCAGGTTGGCGCGCAGGCCGAACTGCCGTTCGCTGCCGAACCAGCCGCCCAGGTCGGTGGCCAGGTAACGTTCGCCCTGTTCGTTGCTCGAGACGCTGATGCTGTGCACATCCTCCGGACGCTTGGTCACGTAGTTGACCAGCCCGCCCGGCGCCGACACGCCGCTCTGCAACCCTGACAGCCCCTTGAGCAGTTCTACCTGTTGCTTGTTCTCCAGGGCCACGTTCTGCTCGCCGGCGATGGTCTGGCCGTTGATCCGGTAGCTGCTGGCGGCGTTGAGCTCGAAGCCGCGCACGTTGAAGTTCTCGTAGTAGCCGATGGGCGCGTAGCTCTCGCCCACCGAGGCGTCGCTTTGCAGCACCTCGCTGAGCAGGCGCACCTGGCGGTCCTGCAGCAGCGGCTGGCCGAACACGCTGACCGAGGCCGGGGTATCGAGCAGGGGCGCGGCCTGCCAGCCGCCTGCCTGGGCCTCGCGCACCTGGTAGCCGTCGTCGCCATAGCGCTCCGATACGCGCAAGGGCGCCAGGGTGACGCTGTCGTCGGCAAAGCCCTGGCCGCTGTGCAGGGCAAGGCCCAGGCCGAGCAGGCTCAGGGGCAGGCGGGGGCGAGGCGAGGTCATGCAAGGGCTCCTTGAAAGGCGGGCGGTGCGGGTGTGTCGGGCAGTGGGGCCGGCCGGTCTTTGTGCCGGTCAGGCAAAAGGGCGCCATGTTAGCAGGCACGGGTGCGCCGGGTGCCTGCATTTCGCAGGCGCCCGGCTAGTGGACGGATGGGATGGCGGCGGATTCAGCGAGCCGGTGGCCGCTGGTGCCTGCGCCAGGTGTCGTCGATCTTCGACCAGGTCTTGCCATCGGTGATGGCCATCAGCTTGCGGCCATCCTTGAAGGTGGCGACGAAGGTGGCTTCTTCTTCCTTGCCTCCCAGCCAGAGGCCGGCGAGCAGGCCGACCGGGCCCGCCACCAAGGCACCGGCCACGCCCCAGCCGAGCGTGCTGCCCAGGCTGCGGCTGGATTCCAGGCTGGCCAGCTTGAGATCCTTGATGCGCGCCAGCGAGATCCGCTCGCCGGGCGAGGGGCTGCGCGGGGTCTTGAGGGTGAGCGCTCCATTGCGATACTCGCCTTCACCTTGCAAGAAATCGCCGGATTGCACCGTGAGCCTTGTCATTGTGTCGTCCTGTCAGGGAAAGGGCTGTGGCTAGCACTTAATGAGCGCTACGGCAGCGGCCAAGTCAACGAGCAGGCGACGGAGGGTGGATGGCAGGTTGCCGCATGCTTGGGCAGGGTGTCAGTGAGGGCCTATTCGTGGGCAAGCCCGCTCCCACAGGGTGCGCGCTGCTCTTGAGACCGGCGCAAGACCTGTGGAAGCCGGCTTGCCGGCGATGGGTTGCAGGGCAGCCCCAGCGCTCACGTGGCCTGGACAGCCACCTTGCGCTTGCGCTCGGCCAGCCCCCAGACCACCAGGGCCAGCGTCCCGATCGCCGCGCCGGCCATGACGATCCCCGTCCAGCCATGGCGCTGGAACAGCTGGGTCCCCAGCAGCGAGCCGAGTGCACCGCCAATGAAGTAGCAGGTGATGTACCCGGCATTGAGCCGCGTGCGCGCTTCCGGCCGTAGGACGATCACCGCGTTCTGGTTGCTGACGTGCACCAGTTGCACCGCCAGGTCGAGCAGCAGCACGCCCAGCAGCAGCGCGACCAGCGACGTCTGGGCGAAGCCCAACGGTATCCACGACAGCAGCAGGGCGACCAGGCCGACGGTGGTGCCCAACTCCCCGCGACCGCGGTCGGCCAGGCGCCCGGCCCAGTTGGCCGACAGCGCACCCGCCGCGCCGGCCAGGCCGAACAGGCCGATCACCGCGTCGGAGTAATGGTAGGGTTCGCGGGCCAGGAGAAACGCCAGTGGCGTCCAGAACAGGGCGAACAGGCTGAACGCCAGCAGGCCCAGCAGCGAACGCAGGCGCAGCACCGGCTCTTCGATGAAGAGGCGGAACACCGAGCCGATCAGCGCCGGGTACTTCAGCCCGGCATGGCTGTGGTGCTGCGGCAGGCTGCGGTACAGGGCGATGGCGGACACGGCCATCAGCACCGCGGCCAGCACGTAGATGCTGCGCCAGCCACCCAGTTCGGCCATGAAGCCAGCGGCGGTGCGGGCCAGCAGGATGCCCAGCAGCAGGCCGCTCATCAGCGTGCCCACGGCCCGGCCGCGTTGTTCCGGCGAACTGAGCGCCGCGGCCAGCGGCACCAGGATCTGCGCCACCACCGAGAACAGTCCGGTCAAGGCGGTGCCGAGCAGCAGCCAGGGCAGGCTCGGTGCACAGGCGCTGATCACCAGGCCCAGGGTGGAGATGGCGACCATGACGACGATCAGGCGGCGCTGCTCGAACATGTCGCCCAGCGGGGCCAGCAGGAGCAGGCCGGCACCATAGCTGAGCTGGGCGGCGATGACGATGGTACCGGCGGTGGCGGTATCCAGGCCGAACTGTTCGGCGATGCTGTGCAGCAGCGGTTGGGCGTAATAGTTGCTGGCCACGGCCAGGCCAGTGGCGGTGGCCATCAGCAGGATCAGGGCGCGGCTCAGGGCGGGGGCGTTCATGGCAGCTCTCGGGGCGGATGGTTCAACAGGCAGGCAAGTGGCCGGCATGATAGCAACTGGCGGCGGGCTTGCCCTCAGTTAAGGTTTTCAGTTGCCATTTGGGGCCGCTTCGCAGCCTAGACAACCTCCACCACGATTTGCACCTGCGCCTGCCCACCCAGCACCAGGCTCACTTCGTCATCCTGCCGCTTGCCGAGCAATTGCTGCCCCAAGGGCGAGCGCGGGGTGATGACGGTCACTTGCTCCTCGCCCTCGCCAATCTTCAGCCCGGCCCCCTCGGGCCCGAGAAACAGCCGGCGCGGGTGGCCAGCCTCGTCCTCCAGGGTGACCAGGTTGCTGACCTGGATCCCACGCGCCGGATCGTAGTCGCGCAGCAACAACTGCTGGTAGGCCAGCAGCGCCTGGCGGATCTCGGCGGTGCGCCGGGCCTGGCCGGTGGCCAGGTACGAGGCCTCCAGGCTGAGGGTGTCGTACTTGTTCTCGGCGATGTTCTCTTCGGCGGTGGCGGCCTCGTAGGCGGCCTGGGCTGCGCGGCGCAGCACGTCCATGTCGTGTTCGAGGGTTTCGACGATACGGGCGAGCAGGGTGGTTTTGTCCATGGTCAGTAGCAGAACTCCAGCACGTTGGCCTGGCTCTTGTCGGTGGGCGCGGTACGGTTCTGCTGCAGCCAGAACTGGCACTTGGGGTTGTTCAGGTTGCGTGGGCTGCCCTGGGCGGTTTCGGCGGCTTGCTGCATTTGCTGGCGGTGCAGGATCTGCTTGTAGCGCTCGAACATCTCGGCCTGGGCATCGGCCGGTTGCGCGGGGGCAGCCGTGGCCGGCGCGATGGCCTGGGCCAGCGGTTGCACCTGCTGCGGCCACAATTGCCAGGCCAGCCACAGGCTCAGGGCAATGGCCACGGCACCGAGCCACAGGCCGAAGGCCACGCAGAGAATGAGCTGCAGGGGCTTTAGGGTTATCTTCAGTTCGCGGCGGGGCATGGCGGCCTCCTGGCAGGGCGGGTCGTGAGCGCATTGTCGCATGGCGGGGCAGGCATTTTTCAGCAGCCCTTTCGCCGGCGAGCATTTATCCGCAGAATCCGCGGTTTTTCCGCGTAGCGAGGGGCGTGGGCATGAAAGCCACCTGGGACATCTTCTGCACGGTCGTCGACAACTACGGCGACATCGGCGTGACCTGGCGCCTGGCTCGGCAACTGGTGGCCGAGCATGGGCTGGCGGTGCGCCTGTGGGTGGATGACCTGAACGCCTTCGTGCGTCTGTGTCCGCAGGCCGAGGCTGCGGCCGAGCGGCAGTGGCAGGCCGGTGTCGAGGTACGTCGCTGGCCGGCCGAGTGGCAGCCGGCCGGCACCGCCGATGTGGTGATCGGCGCCTTCGGTTGCCGCTTGCCGGCCGACTACATCGAGGCCCTGCGCTTGCGTCCGGTGCCTGCGCTGTGGCTGAACCTGGAATACCTCAGCGCCGAGGAGTGGGTGGAGGGTTGCCATGGCCTGGCTTCGCCCCAGGCCAATGGGCTGCGCACGCTGTTCTTCTTCCCCGGCTTTACCGACAAGACCGGTGGGCTGCTGCGCGAGGCCAGGTTGCTGGCGCGGCGCCAGGCCTTCGAGGCGGACCCGGCGGCGCGCGCGGCGTTTCTCGGCGGCCTGGGTGTACAGGTGGAGGAAGGCGCGCGGCTGATGTCGCTGTTCGCCTACGAGAACGGGCAACTGGGCAACTGGCTCCAGGCCCTGGCCGAGGATGGGCAGGCCACGCACCTGCTGGTGCCCGAGGGGCGCAGCCTCGCCGATGTGCGCGCCTGGCTGGGCGAACCGGGGCTGGCGGTCGGCGATGTGCGACGCCAGGGGGCGCTGACCGTGCAGATCCTGCCGTTCGTCAGCCAGGACGACTACGACCGCCTGCTCTGGTGTTGCGACTTCAACGCCGTGCGCGGCGAGGACTCCTTCGTCCGCGCCCAGTGGGCGGGCCGGCCGCTGCTGTGGCACATCTACGTGCAGGAGGAGAACGCCCACTGGGAAAAGCTCGAAGCCTTCCTCGGGCTTTATCGCCAGGGCCTGTCGCAGGCGGCGGGGGATGCGCTGGTCGATCTGTGGCGTGCCTGGAACATGGACCGCGACATGGGCGAGGCCTGGCGCCGGGCCCTGGGGCACTGGCCGGAACTGCAGGCCCACGCCCGCCAATGGAGCGCCGCGCAGGCCGCTCGGCCGGACCTTGCCACGACGCTGGTACAGTTTTACCGAAATTGGCTATGATATGCGGCCTCGATTTTTATAAATCCATCCAGATTCGGATATTTCGTAATGAAAACTGGTAAAGAGCTGAAACCCGGTACCGTACTGCGGATCGACAACGACCCGTGGCTGGTCCAGAAAGCCGAATTCACCAAGTCGGGTCGCAACAGCGCGATCATGAAGACCAAGCTGAAGAACCTGCTGACCGGCTACAAGACCGAAACCGTCTACTTCGCCGACGACAAGCTGGACGACGTGATCCTGGACCGCAAGGAAGTCACCCTGTCGTTCATCAGCGGTGATGCCTACACCTTCATGGACACCACCGACTACACCATGTACGAGCTGAACGCCGAGGACATCGACGCCGTTCTGCCGTACATCGAGGAAGGCATGCAGGACGTCTGCGCGCTGACCATGTACGAAGAGAAAGTCGTATCGGTCGAACTGCCGACCACCATCAGCCGCCAGGTCACCTACACCGAGAACGCCGCGCGTGGCGATACCTCGGGCAAGGTCATGAAGCCGGCCAAGCTGGCCAACGGCACCGAACTGCAGGTTGCCGACTTCATCGAGATCGACGAGTGGATCGATATCGACACCCGCGACGGCAGCTTCAAGGGCCGTTCCAAGAAGTAATGCTTCTTGCGGTGTACGAAAAACCCGGCCTCGGCCCAGTGCCGGTCAGTTAAGACTTTCAGTTGTCATTTGGGGCCGCTTCGCGCCCCATCGCCGGCAAGCCGGCTCCCACATTGTCCGTGCAAACCGCATCATATGTGGTCGCCGCGGTCCCTGTGGGAGCCGGCTTGCCGGCGATGGGCTGCAAGGTAGCCCCAAAAATGACAAAGCGCCGCTTGACTGACTGACATTAGGCCTCGGCCGGGTTTTTCGTGCGCGTGGTATCGGTGTTCGGGGCTTTGCGGGCAAGCCCGCCCCTCAGACCGTCACATGCAGCCGCACGTCGACGTTGTTGCGGGTGGCGTTGGAGTACGGGCAGACCTGGTGCGCCTTTTCCACCAAATCTTCGGCATCCGCCTGGGCCAGCCCTGGCAGGTTGATGTGCAGGTCGATGTCGAGGCCGAAACCACCTGGGATCTGGCCGATGCCGACCTTGGCGGTGATCGAGCTGTCTGCCGGCAATGGCTGCTTCTGCTGGCCGGCGACGAATTTCAGTGCGCCGATGAAGCAGGCCGAGTAGCCGGCGGCGAACATCTGCTCGGGGTTGGTGCCTTCACCGCCTGCGCCACCGAGTTCCTTGGGGGTGCTCAGCTTGACGTCCAGCTTGCCGTCGCTGGAGCGCGATGTGCCGTCGCGACCGCCGGTGGAAGTGGCTTCTGCGATGTACAGTGGAGTGACCTTTTGCATCTTGAGCCTCGCTTGTGTGCTGTGCGCCATGGCGCGGGGGTGGGTACGGGATTTAAATTATCGCGCAATTATTTTGCGCGCAAGATAAATCGTTCACCGTTCATCCGAACGGCCACTTCACAGCATAGCCCTCAGAGGTTCTTTTGCAGGCTGGCGCGCAGCTCCAGCAGGTCGGCCTGTAGCTGCTGCAGCTGTTCCACGCTGCGGCCGCTGGCTTGCAGGATGCAGTGCGGCACGCGCTTGGCGTCTTCCTGCAGGGCTCGCCCCTTGTCGGTCAACTGCACCAGCACCACCCGTTCGTCCTCGCGGCTACGGGTGCGCTTGAGCAGGCCTTCGCTCTCCAGGCGCTTGAGCAGGGGCGTGAGCGAGCCGGGGTCGGTGAGCAGGCGCTGACTGATCTCGCCCACGGTCAGGCCGTCCTGCTCCCAGAGCACGAGCATGGCCAGGTACTGCGGGTAGGTCAGGCCGAGCGCTTGCAGCAGCGGCTTGTAGACCTTGGTCATCAGCAACGAGGTGGAGTGCAGGGCGAAGCAGACCTGGTTGTCCAGCAGCAGCTCGTCGCAGGGGGCTTGGGTGTTGGCGTTCATGCAGGTCCTTGGATTGGGTCAGGTAAGAATCTAGCACGCTGATGGTTAGCGCGATCATCATCCACGCAGTTCGCTGCGCAGGGCCAGGTCCCAGGGAGGCACCGGGCTGAAACGGCTCTTGAGGAATTCGAGCAGCAAGCGGCTGCGAGAGTTCGTTTCATGTGCAAGGCGCAGCGCATAGATGCCGCTGCTTTCCGCCGCCGGCAGGCCGCCGTCGCAGAACAGCGGCAGCAGGTCACCCCGCACCAAGTAGTCGCTGATCAGCCAGGTGGGCAGGTGGGCGATACCAAGCCCGGCCAGTGCGCCGAACAACAGGGTCTCAGCATTGTTGGCGGTCATGCGCATGCGCGACGGGCGGTACAGGCGCGTCTGGCCGTTCACCACGAAGCGCCAGGCGAACGGTGGTGCCAGGCCGTCCCAGTCCAGGCCATCGTGTTGCGGCAGCTCGCTCGGGCAGGCCGGCACGCCACGGCTGGCCAGGTAGGCGGGGCTGGCGCAGGCGATGCGCACCATGTAGGCCAAGGGGGTGGCGACCAGGCGAGTATCGGCCAGGGGGCCGGCGCGCAGCACCAGGTCCACTTCGCCGAGGTGGCTGCCGTGCAGGTCGACGAAGCTGTCGATCAGGCGCAGTTGCACGTCCAGCCCCGGGTAGGCCACCAGGAAGTCGGCGATGGCGGGCGCCAGGTGGCGGCGACCGAAGGCGGCGGGCGCGTCGATGCGGATCAGGCCTTCCGGCGCGTTGCTCAACGACACCGCCTCGGCGCGGGCCAGGCGCAGTTCCTCGACGATACGCCGGGCCCGTTCGGCGAAGGCCGTGCCTGCCGGTGTGGCGCGCACGGCGTGGGTGCTGCGCGTGAACAGGCGGCTGCCTACGGCCTGCTCCAGGTTGTCGATACGCCGCGCCACGGCCGAGGGGGTCAGTGGATGGCGGCGGGCGGCGGCGGAGAAGCTGCCGGTTTCCAGGACGTCGAGGAACAGGCTCAGTTGTTCGGTAAGGGCATCGGGGCTCATGGTTGCTCTGCTTATGCGAAATACGCAAAGCCATTTTGCGCTGCTATGCGTTTCCCCACCAGCCCCGACTCGCTAGCATGCGCCCATTGGCAAACAGGCGGATGAGGCACTGATGATCGAGTGGTTGATGTACGTGGTCCTGGGGGCCTTCCTGGGCACGATGGGAGGCTTGTTCGGCATTGGCGGCGGGCTGATCGCCATCCCGGTGCTGGGCGTGCTGTTCGGCCTCGACCAGCAGTTGGCCCAGGGCACGGCCTTGGTGATGGTGGTGCCGAACGTGCTGTTGGCATTGTGGCGCTATCACCAGCGTAATCGCATCGAGTTGCGTCATGCGTTGCCGCTGGCGGTGTGCAGCTTCCTGTTCGCCTGGCTGGGGTCGATCTGGGCGGTGGGTATCGATGCCCAGTCCATGCGCCTGGGCTTCGTCGGTTTCCTGATCGCGCTGGCGGTGTGGAACGTGACGCGCATGTTCCTGCCGCTGGCGCCACCGAGCAGCGAGCTGCGCTACCCCTGGCCGTGGCTGGGTGTGCTGGGCGGTTTCGCCGGCACCATGGGCGGCCTGTTCGGCGTGGGTGGGGCGGTGGTCGCCACGCCGATCCTCACCAGCGTGTTCGGCACCACCCAGGTAGTGGCGCAAGGGCTGTCCCTGGCCCTGGCCGCGCCCAGCACCCTGGTGACGCTGGTGACCTATGGCGTGCACCACAGCGTTGCCTGGCCGGTGGGCATACCGCTGGCGGTGGGCGGCCTGCTCAGCATCAGCTGGGGCGTGCGGCTGGCCCATGCCCTGCCGGAGAAGGTCTTGCGCTCGCTGTTCTGCCTGTTCCTGGTGCTCTGTGCGGTGATGCTGGGGGTGGAGGGGTGAAGCGGCAAGCTCCCAGCTTGCCGCTGGTTCAGGGCGCAAACCCTTCGATGATGTAGCCGGCCATGCAGTCGGTGATCGGCGACTGGTGTTGGGTGTTGCGCAGCAGCATGACGTTGGCCAGGGGTAGCTGTGGCAGGCCTTCGTTCTCGCCGAGGATGCGCAGGTTGCCGCTGATCAGGCTTTGCAGTTGCGCGGTGACCGCAAGGCCGGCCGTGACGATGGCGAACAGCGCCGCCAGGCTCGGGCTGGTGTAGGCGATGCGGTAGTCGACGCCCTGGGCCTGCAGGGCATTGCACGCCCAGGCGCGGCAGAAGCAGTCGCTGTTGAACAAGGCCAGCGGTATCGGGCGCTGCTCCTGGGGGCAGAAGCCCTCGGCTGCCGCCCAGACCAGGCGCTCTTGGCGCAGCAACTCGCCGATCTCGTTGCCGGGCTCGCGGGTGACGATGGTCAGGTCCAGGTCTTGGCGCAGCATCAGTTGCTTCGACGAGTCGCAATGCACCTCCACCTGGATCAGCGGGTAGGCCTGGGCGAAGCTCGACAGGATCGTCGGCAGGAAGCGCATGGCGTAGTCGTCCGGGGTGCCGATGCGCACCACGCCGACCATGTGCGGCATGCGCAGGGTGTTGAACACCTCGCCCTGCAGCTTGAGGATGCGCCGGGCATAGCCGAGCAGCACCTGGCCCTCGGCGGTCAGGCGCACCTGGCGGCCGTCGCGCTCGAACAGCTGGCGCTGCAGGATGTCTTCCTCCAGGCGTTTCATCTGCATGCTCACGGCGGATTGGGTGCGGTTGACCACCTCGCCGGCGCGGGTGAAACCGCCTTGCTCGGCGATGGCGACGAAGGTGCGCAGCACGTCCGAATCCAGGCTCTGGTACTGGGACATTGCATCAATCTCCGAGATGCATGGCATCAGAAACATTCGTTGGATTGATCTTAGGCCTGGCAGGAGACTGAAGCCATCTACACGGAGGGCTTCGCGATGAAAGGTCAAATCACCACCCTGTATGGCAAACCGTCCTTTTCCTTCGTGGGGGTAGGGCGTGGGCTGCTGGCGCGGATTGCCCGTTGGCACCAGCTGTATCGCCAGCGGCGCGAGCTGGCCAGCCTGAGCGATGCGACGCTGGAGGACCTGGGGTTGAGCCGGGCGGATATCCTGCGGGAATCTGAGCGGCCGTTCTGGGATGATCCGTTGCGCAAGTGAGGATAGGGGGCATTGCCCCAATGCCAGTCAGCTAGACGGCATTGGGGCGCGAAGCGGCCCCTTAGCGGCGCACCTGCTTGAGCGTCTCGGCGATCAGGAAGGCCAGCTCCAGCGACTGGTCCGCATTCAGCCGTGGATCGCAATGGGTGTGGTAGCGGTCGGACAACCCATCCTCGGTGATCGGCCGGGCGCCGCCGATGCACTCGGTGACGTTCTGCCCGGTCATCTCGATATGAATCCCCCCGGCATGGCTGCCTTCGGCCTGGTGCACCTGGAAGAATTGCCGGACCTCGTCGAGGATCTGCGCGAAATCCCGGGTCTTGTAGCCGCTGCTGGCCTTGATGGTATTGCCGTGCATCGGGTCTGAGCTCCACAGCACCTTGCGCCCCTCGCGCTCGACGGTGCGGATCAACCCCGGCAGGTGCTCGCCGACCTTGCCGGCGCCCATGCGCACGATCAGGTTGAGGCGGCCCGGGTCGTTGTCCGGGTTGAGGATGTCGATCAGGCGGATCAGCTCGTCCGGGTCCATGCTCGGGCCGACCTTGACCCCGATCGGATTGTGCACTCCCCGCAGGAACTCCACGTGCGCGCCGTCCAGCTGGCGGGTGCGGTCGCCGATCCACAGCATGTGCGCCGAGCAGTCGTAGTCGTCGCCGGTCAGGCTGTCGCGGCGCACGAAGGCTTCCTCGTAGTTGAGCAGCAGCGCTTCGTGGGCGGTGAAGAAGCTGGTCTCGCGCAGTTGCGGTGCGCCGTCCAGGCCGCAGGCGCGCATGAACGCCAGGGTCTCGTCGATACGGCCAGCCAACTGGTGGTATTTCTCGGCCAGGGCCGAGTTGGCGATGAAGTCCAGGTTCCACTTGTGCACCTGGTGCAGGTCGGCGAAACCGCCCTGGGCGAAGGCGCGCAGCAGGTTGAGGCTGGCGGTGGCCTGGTGGTAGGCCTGCAGCAGCCGCTCCGGGTCCGGCACGCGGCTGTGCTCGTCGAAGCCGATGCCGTTGACGATGTCGCCACGGTAGGCGGGCAGGGTCACCTGGCCGATGGTCTCGTCGCCCGAGGAGCGCGGCTTGGCGAACTGGCCGGCCATGCGCCCGACCTTGACCACCGGGCAGCCGGCGGCGAAGGTCATGACGATGGCCATCTGCAGCAGCACCTTGAAGGTGTCGCGGATCTTCGCCGCGGAGAACTCGGCGAAGCTCTCGGCGCAGTCGCCGCCTTGCAGCAGGAACGCCCGGCCTTCGGTGACCTCGGCGAACTGCCGGCGCAGCTCACGGGCCTCGCCGGCGAACACCAGCGGCGGGTAGCTCGCCAGGGTCTGCTCGACCTTGAGCAGGTGCGCGGCGTCGGGGTAGGTCGGTTGCTGCTGGATCGGCAGGGTGCGCCAGCTGTCGGGGCTCCAGGGTCGGTTCATCACGGGCTCGATATCGTGGGTAGGCTGCCTGTCATGGTATCAGCTGGCGCTGCGCTTGTTGCACCGAGGGCATTGACGGACAATGCGCGTTTTGCATGGGGCAGGTGGCGAGCAATGACGACGGAGCGGGAAGAGCGGCTGCTGGCCCGGGTCGAGGATGCCTTCGGCGTCATCAGCGTGTACGAGGTGGAGGACTATCGCTTCCTCGAGTTCGGCGACGCCATCGAGCAGAGCTGCACCTTCACCGCCGACCCGAGCTGGCTGGAATACGACTACACCCGCGCCATGCTGGTCGGCGCGCTGTGCCACGGGCAGCCGGAGAGCGCGCTGTTCCTGGGCCTTGGCGCCGGTACCCTGACCCAGGCCTGTCTGAAGTTCCTGCCCCTGGAAGATGTCGAGGCGATCGAGCTGCGCCCGGATGTGCCGCGCCTGGCCATGGAGTTCATGGGCTTGGACGATGACCCGCGCCTGTACGTGCGGGTGGGCGATGCCATCGAGTTGCTGCCCAGCGCGGAGAAGGCCGACCTGATCTTCGTCGACCTCTACACCGACCATGGGCCGGGTGTCGGCCACCTGGCCTGGGGTTTTTTGGAGAACTGCCAGAGGCAGCTCAACCCGGGCGGCTGGCTGGTGATCAACCAATGGGCCGGCGACGACGGCAAGCCGCTCGGCGCGGCATTGCTGCGCGGGTTGTACCACCGGCACTACTGGGAGCTGCCGGTGAAGGAGGGCAACGTGATCCTGCTGGTGCCGGCGGACCTGGAGCAGGCGGTGGACCTTGATGGTATCCGTGCCCGTGCCGAGGCGCTGGCGCCGCGCCTGGGGTATTCGCTGGATTACCTGATCCGGGAAATCCGGGCTGCGACCTGACGGGCAGGGAAACGATTCAGCCTGTGCGGGCAGGTGGCCGAATGCTGGCCTGTGCCCTTGAAAAAAATCTAACGGCCCGGCGCGAATTCGGGTATAGTACGCGCCGGTCTTTTAGCGGACCCTAAAATCAGGTGGTGCAAATCCTCCGAGTCCAGCTTCGGCTGCGCGTCCGCTAGGCGGACCTCCCCAAGACGTTCCTTTTTCAATCGTTTTCGCAAATCCCCGCCGCCAAAGCTGCCTGGGTGACCCTCGGGTCTTTCAAGGCATGTGCAGCTTTGGAGCATGGGTCTTTGCGGATGCACCTAGAGGCAGACCCATGACCCAGGAAACCGGCGGATTCGCCGCTCTCGATCTTCATCCGAACATCGTTGCCGCCGTGCTGGCTACCGGCTATGAAGAGCCATCGGCCATCCAGCAACAATCGATCCCGATCATCCTCGCCGGTCACGACATGATCGGCCAGGCGCAGACCGGCACCGGCAAGACCGCTGCCTTCGCCCTGCCGATCCTCAACCGCATCGATGTGAGCAAGCGCGAACCGCAAGCCCTGATCCTGGCGCCGACCCGTGAGTTGGCGCTGCAAGTAGCCACCGCCTTCGAAACCTACGCCAAGCAGATGCCGGGCGTGAACGTGGTGGCCGTGTATGGTGGTGCCCCGATGGGCCCACAGCTGCGTGCCATTCGCAACGGCGCGCAGATCGTCGTGGCCACCCCGGGCCGCCTGTGCGACCACCTGCGCCGCGACGAGAAAGTCCTCTCCACCGTCCAGTACCTGGTGCTCGACGAAGCCGACGAGATGCTCAAGCTCGGCTTCATGGACGACCTCGAAGTGATCTTCGACGCCATCCCCGCGTCGCGCCAGACCGTGCTGTTCTCCGCCACCCTGCCATCGTCGATCCGTTCGATCGCCGAGCGTCACCTGCGCGAGCCGAAGCACGTCAAGATCCAGAGCAAGACCCAGACCGTCACCGCGATCGACCAGGCCCACCTGATGGTCCACGCCGACCAGAAGATCCCGGCCGTGCTGCGTCTGCTGGAAGTGGAGGAGTTCGACGCGCTGATCGCCTTCGTGCGCACCAAGCAGGCCACCCTGGACCTGGCTGCCGCGCTGGAAGCCAAGGGCTACAAGGCCGCTGCGCTGAACGGCGACATCGCCCAGAACCAGCGTGAGCGGGTGATCGACTCGCTCAAGGATGGCCGCCTGGACATCGTCGTCGCCACCGACGTCGCCGCCCGAGGCCTGGACGTACCGCGCATCACCCACGTGTTCAACGTCGACATGCCGTACGACCCGGAGTCCTACGTCCACCGTATCGGCCGTACCGGCCGTGCCGGTCGCGATGGCCGCGCGCTGCTGCTGGTCACCCCGCGTGAGCGGCGCATGCTGCAGGTCATCGAGCGTGTGACCGGGCAGAAGGTCGCCGAAGCCCGCCTGCCGAACCCGCAGGCCGTGCTCGATGCGCGTATCAAGAAGCTGACCGCGAGCCTGGCGCCGCTGGTGGCCGAATCGGAAGCCAGCCATGGCGAGCTGTTCGACCGCCTGACCGCCGACCTCGGTTGCACCCCGCGTGCCCTGGCCGCGGCCCTGCTGCGCAAGGCCACCAACGGCCAGGCGCTGGACCTGGCCTCGGTGGAGCGCGAGCAGCCGCTGGTACCGACCTACACCCCGCGTGAGCGTGGTGAGCGCAGCGAGCGTGGCGACCGCGAGCGTCGTGCGCCGATGCCGCTGCCGGAAGGCCGCGTGCGTTGCCGTACCGCCCTGGGTGCCCGTGACGGCATCGCCGCCAAGAACCTGCTGGGCGCGATCCTCAACGAAGGTGGCCTGGCCCGCGATGCCATCGGCCGCATCCAGGTGCGCGACAGCTTCAGCCTGATCGAGCTGCCCGAGGAAGGCCTGGAGCGCCTGCTGTCCAAGCTCAAGGACACCCGCGTGGCCGGCAAGCAGCTGAAGCTGCGCCGCTACCGCGAGGATTGATCCTGGCGCAATGAAAAAATCCCCGGCTCAGGCTGGGGATTTTTTTGTCTGCTCGGTAGGGGCAAGCGTTAATGCTGGGGCCGCTGCACTGTCGCAGCAGGCCTTCAGCCGAACCGATAGATATCCATCCCCAGCGCCCCCAGGGTGAAGCCCTGGTGCACCAGGCCGAACGTGCCGCCAGCCCCGAGGGCGAAGAACAGCGGCAGCAGGTGTTCGTCGCTGGGATGGTTGCGCTCCGCGAACGGTGCCTGCCGCCGATAGTCGAGCAGCGCCGCCTGGTCATCCTCGCCCAACCGCTCGACCACCCAATCACGGAACGCCAGCGCCCAGGGCTCGACGGCATCCGGCCCGGCATGCCAGTCCAGCTCGCCCAGGTTGTGGGTGATGCTGCCGGAGCCGACCAGCAGGATGCCTTCCCCGCGCAATGCCGAAAGCGCCCGGCCAACCCGCAGTTGCAACGCCGGGCCGAGCTGGCTGGGCAGCGATACCTGGATCACCGGGATGCTGGCGTCCGGGTACATCAGCGACAGCGGCACCCAGGCACCATGGTCGAACGGCCGCTCAGGGTCGAGCTGGGCGGGCAGGCCGGCAGCCTCCAGCCGCTCACTGACCTGCCGGGCCAGCAAGGGATCGCCCGGGGCAGGGTATTGCACGGCATACAACGCTGCGGGGAAGCCACGGAAATCGTGCCAGGTCTGTGGTCGTGCATGGCCTGTCACCCGTAGCGCCTGGCTTTCCCAGTGCGCCGAGACCACGACGATCGCCTTCGGCCGTGGCAGGGCGTTGGCCAGCGCGGCCAGGGCCGGTCCGCTGGCACCGGGTTGCAGGGCGAGCATGGGCGATCCGTGGGAAATGAACAGGCTGGGCAGCATGGTGTGCTCCTGGCGGTTAAGATGAGGTCATCTTCGATCAGATACCGATCGAGATCCAATATAAGTTTTCCGGGTATTTCATCGAAAAAGCGGGAGGGAACATGGAGCCAGCGTTCTGGCACAAGCGGTGGGCAGACAACCAGATCGGCTTCCACCAGGCGCAGGTCAATTCCTGCCTGCAGGCCCACTGGCCCGTGCTGGGGCTGGCGCCGGGCAGTCGCGTGCTGGTGCCGCTGTGCGGCAAGACCCTGGACCTGGCCTGGCTAGCCGGCCAGGGGCACCGGGTGCTGGGCGTGGAGCTGTCGCGGCGGGCGGTGGAGGCGTTTTTCCATGAGCATGGCCTGACGCCGGAAATCAGGGTGCAGGGGGATTTCGAAGCCTGGCGCAGCGGCGATGTGGAGTTGTGGTGCGGGGATTTCTTCGCCTTGCGGGCCGAGGATCTGGCCGACTGCGTCGGTGTGTATGACCGCGCGGCCTTGATTGCACTGCCGCCGAGCATGCGTGAGCGCTACATGGCGTTGCTGTCGGCGTTGTTGCCGGCTGCCTGCAAGGGGCTGTTGGTGACGCTCGACTATGACCAGGCGCGGCTCGACGGGCCGCCGTTTTCCGTAGCGGATGATGAAGTGCGGCGAGGGTTCGCGGGGTGGCGAGTGGAACTGCTGGATGAGCAGGAGGTGCTCCGGGACAGCCCGAAGTTCATCCAGGCTGGAGTGCCGAGCCTGGTCGAGCGGGCCTACCTGTTGCAGCGGTGAGGGGGCATCTTGGGGCGCGAAGCGGCCCCAGTTCGCAAGAAAAAGGGCGACCGAAGTCGCCCTTTTTTGTTCCAGCCGGATCAACCGCGACGGCGCAGGGCCTCGATACGGTCTTCCAGCGGCGGGTGGCTCATCAGCAGGCCGGCCAGGCCGTGCTTGAGGCCGCCGTTGATGCCGAACGCCTTCAGGGTGTCGGGCATGTGCACCGGCATGCCTTGTTCCACGCGCAGGCGCTGCAGTGCGCCGATCATCGCGCCGGTGCCGGCCAGCTGGGCGCCGGCTTCGTCGGCGCGGTACTCGCGGCGGCGCGAGAACCACATGACGATGATGCTGGCGAGGATGCCCAGGACCAGCTCGGCGACGATGGTCGCCACGTAGTAGGCAATGCCCTGGCCTTCTTCGTTCTTGAAGATGACCTTGTCGACGAAGTTGCCGATGATGCGCGCGAAGAACATCACGAAGGTGTTCACCACGCCCTGCACCAGCGCCAGGGTGACCATGTCGCCGTTGGCCACGTGGCCGATCTCGTGGGCCAGCACGGCACGCACTTCATCGGGCGAGAAGCGTTCGAGCAGGCCTTGGGACACCGCCACCAGGGCATCGTTGCGGTTCCAGCCGGTGGCGAAGGCATTGGCCTCGTAGGCCGGGAAGATACCCACCTCGGGCATCTTGATGCCGGCCTCGCGGGACAGCTCCTCGACGGTCTGCAGCAGCCACTGTTCATGGCGCGTGCGCGGCTGGGTGATGATCTGGGTGCCGGTGGTCATCTTGGCCATCCACTTGGAGATGAACAGCGAGACCAGGGAGCCGGCGAAACCGAACACGGCGCAGAAGACCAGCAGTTGGTTGAGATTGAGGTCAACCCCGTTGGCCGCCATGAACCCGTTGAAGCCGAACAGGCTCAGGGTAATGCTTGCAACCAGCACCACCGCGAGGTTGGTGGCTACAAACAACAAGATGCGCATCATGGTTGTTACGTTCTCCTGACGGACGAAAATGTCGCTTACTGCGGGCTATATAAGGGGCGGGTCCCGGCGATTCAACCGGTCGACTATTTCAAACTGTGTACCGGCGGAGTATGACAGAGGATTCTGAGAAGCTTCGAAGATAGAGCGTTGCAGGATGTAAGGAATATCCCATCCGGACGGGTGCAAGCGGGGACGCTGCGCGCTCCATTCGCGGCGCGCCGGTGTGCTGCTCCCACATGGCCCTGCAAGCCGCACCATTCGTGATCGACTCGGACCCTGTGGGAGCCGGCTTGCCGGCGATGGGCTGCACCGCAGCCCCCATGGCATTCGAGCTTACTGCTGATAGCTACGCAGGAAATTGCCGATCCGCCCGATCGCCTGCTCCAGGTCATCCACCCGTGGCAAGGTGACCACGCGGAAGTGGTCCGGCCACGGCCAGTTGAACGCCGTGCCCTGGACGATCAGCAGTTTCTCCGAGAGCAGCAGGTCGAGGACGAACTTCTCGTCGTTGTGGATCGGGCAGACCTTCGGGTCGATCTTCGCAAACGCGTACAGCGCGCCCATCGGCTTGACGCAGCTCACCCCGGGGATGGCGTTGAGCAATTCGTAGGTGCGGTTGCGCTGCTCGAGCAGGCGGCCCGGCGGCAGCACCAGGTCGTTGATGCTCTGGTAGCCGCCCAGGGCGGTCTGGATCGCGTGCTGCGCCGGCACGTTGGCGCACAGGCGCATATTGGCCAGCATGTCGATGCCTTCGATGTAGCCCTGGGCATGCTGCTTGGGCCCGGAGATGATCAGCCAGCCGGAGCGGAAGCCCGCCACCCGGTACGACTTGGACAGGCCGTTGAAGGTCAGGCACAGCAGGTCCGGGGCCAGCGAGGCGGTGCTGATGTGCACGGCTTCGTCGTAGAGGATCTTGTCGTAGATCTCGTCGGAGAACACCACCAGGTTGTGCTGGCGCGCCAGCTCCAGCATGCCCAGCAGCAGTTCGCGCGAATACACGGCGCCAGTCGGGTTGTTCGGGTTGATGATCACCAGGGCCCTGGTGTTCGGGGTGATCTTGGCCTTGATGTCTTCAAGGTCGGGGAACCAGTCGGCCTGCTCGTCGCACAGGTAGTGCACCGGCTTGCCGCCGGCCAGGCTCACGGCGGCGGTCCACAGTGGGTAGTCCGGCGCCGGGATCAGCACTTCGTCGCCATTGTTGAGCAGCGCTTGCATCGACATCACGATCAGTTCGGAGACGCCGTTGCCCAGGTAGATGTCCTCGATGCCGACACCTTCGATCTGCTTCTGCTGGCAGTACTGCATGACCGCCTTGCGCGCGCTGAACAGGCCCTTGGAGTCGCTGTAGCCCTGGGCGGTGGGCAGGTTGCGGATCACGTCCTGGAGGATCTCGTCCGGCGCCTCGAAACCAAAGGGCGCCGGGTTGCCGATGTTCAGCTTGAGGATGCGATGGCCTTCCTCTTCCAGGCGTTTGGCGTGCTTGAGCACTGGGCCGCGAATGTCGTAGCAGACATTGGCGAGCTTGTTCGATTTGCTGAACTGCATGATGTGATCCCGATTGAGAAGTCGCGGCGCGCCGCCGTCAAAAGGTTTGAAAAGGGCGAGGCGCGTGCCAGACTGGCTGGCACAACAAGCCGACTAATATACGTGCCACCGGCGCCATAAATAAAGACGGCGCACGGTGAAATTCAGCCTGCCGAGGTTCACCCATGCAAAAGATCGAGAAAACCCTGGAGCAGTGGCGCGAGATGCTCGATCCCGCCCAGTACCAGGTGTGTCGCCTGAAGGGCACCGAACGGCCGTTCAGCGGCAAGTACAACAGCGAGCGCCGCGACGGCATCTACCATTGCATCTGCTGCGATCTGCCGCTGTTCGACTCACGCACCAAGTTCGACGCCGGCTGCGGTTGGCCGAGCTTCTACGAGCCGATCGAGGAGGGCGCGATGATCGAGGTACGCGACACCTCCCACGGCATGATCCGTACCGAGGTCACCTGCGCCCGTTGCGATGCCCACCTGGGCCATGTGTTTCCCGACGGCCCGCCACCGACCGGCCTGCGCTACTGCATCAACTCGGTGTGCCTGGACCTCAAGCCGCGTGACTGACCGGAGAACCGACATGGCCGATTCCCTGCTGGACATTCCCTGCGTCACCCTGGGCGGCGAGCACAAGCGGCTGGGCGACTTCCAGGCCAAGGCGCTGCTGGTGGTCAATACCGCCAGCCAGTGTGGCTTCACGCCCCAGTACAAGGGCCTGGAACAGCTGTGGCAGCTCTACCGCGAGCGCGGGCTGGTGGTGCTGGGTTTTCCCTGCAACCAGTTCGGCAAGCAGGAGCCGGGCGATGCCCGGGAGATCGCCCAGTTCTGCGAGCGCAACTTCGGCGTGAGCTTTCCGCTGTTTCGCAAGATCGAGGTCAACGGCCCTGGCGCTCACCCGTTGTTCGTCGAACTGAAGCAACGCGCGCCTGGCGTGCTCGGCACCCAGCGCATCAAGTGGAACTTCACCAAGTTCTTGGTCGATCCGGCCAGCGGCAAGGTCACCCGCTATTCCCCGAGCACCAAGCCCGAGGCGCTCAAGGCAGCGGTGGAGGCCTTGCTCAGCCGCTGATCGGCACCCAGTGGTCGATCAGCGCCAGCAGCTCCTCGCGGCGAAACGGCTTGGCCAGGTAGTCGTCCATGCCCGCGGCCCGGCAGCGTTCGCGCTCCTCGGGCATGGCGTTGGCCGTCAGGGCGACGATGGGCAGTTGTGACCAGCGCCCGTCCTGGCGAATCCGTCGGCTGGCTTCGTAGCCGTCCATCACCGGCATGTTGCAGTCCATCAGCACCATGTCCACGGCCTCCCGCTCCAGTTGCTCCAGGGCTTCGGCGCCCTGGGTGGCGAGCAGCACCTCGCAGCCGAGCTTGGCCAGCATGCCCTTGGCCACCAGTTGGTTGACCGGGTTGTCTTCCACCAGCAGGATGCGCGCCCGCTGTCGTTGGGCCTTGGCCTGTGCGCCGCCCTGCGGGGTGTCGGCCTCGCCACCTTGCAGGGTGCGCCGCAGGGTCTGGTACAGGGCCTTGCGCGCCAGGGGGCGGGCCAGTTGCAGCAGTGGCGCCAGGCCTGTGGCCGCTTCGCCGTGCAGGAAGCTGCCATAGGCGGTCACCAGCAGGATGGGGGCCTTGAAGCCAGGGCGTAGCGCGAGCGGATGTTCCCGGTTGTCGGTGATCAGCAGGTCGGGCGCCGTAATCTGCACCTCGGCCAGGTCGTCCAGCCGTCGGTAGTCGAGCCCCCAGCCGGGCAACAGGGCCTGTAGCAGCTCCGCCAGGCCACTGGTGGCGTTGCACAGGGCGACGACACGCCCCTGCAACGGTGCCGGGGCCATGGCCTCGGTATGGGCGGGCAGGGGCAGGTCGGCGCTGAAGCGGCTGCCGAAGCCCGCCTCGGAGTGGATGTACAGGTGCCCATGCATGACCTTGCACAGGTTGTGGGTCAAGGTCAGGCCCAGCCCGGTACCGCCGTACTGGCGGGTGATGCCGGCGCCGGCCTGGGTGAAGGGCTGGAAGATCCGCGCCTGGGCCTGTTCGGGAATGCCGATGCCGGTGTCGCGCACCTCCAGGCGCACACCACCGACGATCGTGCCCAGGCGCACGTCGACACGGCCGAAACGGGTGAACTTGAGCGCATTGGACAGCAGGTTGCTGACGATCTGCCGAACCCGGGTGGGGTCGCCCAGCACCCTGCTGGGGAAGTCGCTGGCCACCAGGCAGGTCAGCTCGACATGCGCCGCGGCATTCTGCGACAGCAGGTTGGCGGTGTCCTCGACCATGGCGCCCATGTCGAAGGGGATGCGCTCGAGTTCCAGTTGGCCGGCATCGAACTTGGACAGGTCGAGGATATCGTTGAGCAGCTCGACCAGCACCTTGCCCGAATCATGGGCGATCGACAGCTGTTGGCGTTGTTCGGCGGCCAGCGGGCTGTCCAGGGCCAGGGCGATCATGCCGAGCATGCCGTTGAGCGGGGTACGGATCTCGTGGCTCATGTTGGCCAGGAAGGCGGCCCGCGCCTGGGCCATGTCCAGGGCGCGTCGGCGGGCTTGCTCCAGCTCCTGGTTGGACTGGCTCAGGCGCTCGTTGCTGGCCTTGAGCTCGTCGGTGCGGGCCGAGACGATGTCTTCCAGCTCGTTGAGGTACTGGGTCAGGCGGTTCTCGGCGTTGCGCCGCTGCTGGATCTCGGTGGCCATGCTGACGAATTGCTGGTTGGCCACCTTGACCAGCACGCCGATCTCGTCGTGCTCGTGGCCGTGGGGGCATTCCAGGCGGGCCTGCTGCGGTTGGCGCGGGTCGCTGCTGCTCAGGGCGCCGATCACCGTGACCAGCGGCCTGGTCAGCATCATGTAGAACAGCGCCAGGAGGATACCGGCCAATACCAGGCTGCGGGTGAAGCCGTTGACCAGGGTGACCCCGGCGCGGTCGAGGAAACGGCTGCCGAAGGCGTAGGTGTCGACATCCAGGTACAGCGTGCCCAGGTACTCGTGGGGCATGTGGGCGAAGAACAGGCGCTCCTGGAACAGGCGTTGCTCGCCGAACAGGAAGTCGCTCAACGGGCGGTAGCGGTCTTCCACGCGCGGGCGCTGGACATCGGCCAGCACGGTGTCGTTGTTGTCGATCAGCCGGGCGCGGATCACCGTCGGTGCCTGCAGAAGGCCCCGGGTCAGTTCCTGGGCCAGTTCGGCGTCGATGTTGTAGGCCACGCGTGAGGCCGGATCACGGCTGATTTGCAGCAGCGCTTGCACTTCGCGGTTGATGGAGGCGTCTTCGCTGGCATAATCGATGCCGATCTGGATGAGACTGAGCAATGTTCCCAGGATGAAGCCGACCAGGACTGTCAACCGGGCTTGCTTGTATGACAGGCGATTGGTGAACTTGATATCCATGAGTCCCGAGCCGGTTTCATGTCCCTTGCGCTGCGCAAGCATAGCCGATCAGCCTCGGCTGCTGGCGGGTCTGTCTGTTCATTTCAGTTGATGGCTTAGAGGGGGCCGCCTGACGGCCCCGAAAAAACTGAAATCTGTCTGCTAGGAGTCGTCATGGACGCTCGCTTGAATGCTTTCCTGGAACGCGCCGAATCGGTACTGGCGCGCCTCGAACCCCTGTTGCCCGCGCCCCGCCCGGACATCGACTGGAGCACCACCCTGGCTGCGCGCTGGCAGCGCGATGGCCGCAGCGGCTACCTGATGCCGCTTCAGGTCAGCCTGGACATCCGCCTGGACGACCTGATCGGCGTCGACCAGCAGCGCGAGCAACTGGGCCGCAACACCCGGCAGTTCATCGATGGCATGCCGGCCAACCACGCCCTGCTGTGGGGCTCGCGCGGCACCGGCAAGTCGTCGCTGGTGCGTGCCCTGTTGGCCGAGCACGCAGGCCGGGGCCTGCGCCTGATCGAGATCGAGCGTGACCACCTGGCCGACCTGCCGCGGGTGGTCGAGCAACTGCAGAAGCTGCCTCAACGTTTCGTCCTGTTCTGCGACGACCTGTCGTTCGAAGCGGGGGAGGGCGACTACCGGGTGCTCAAGAGCGTGCTCGACGGTTCGCTGGAGCAGGCCCCGGACAACGTGCTGTTGTACGCCACTTCCAACCGCCGCCACCTGGTGCCGGAGAAGCAGAGCGACAACGAGAACTGGAAGATGATCGACGGCGAACTGCACCCCAGCGAGGCGGTGGAAGACAAGATCGCCCTGTCCGACCGTTTCGGCCTGTGGCTGTCATTCTACCCGTTCACCCAGGAGCATTTCCTCAACGTGGTCGAGCACTGGATCGGCCAGTTGGCCCAGGCGGCCGGGCTCACCTGGCAGCGCGACGAGGCGCTGGACAAACTCGCCGTGCGCTGGGCCACTGGCCGCGGCAACCGTAATGGCCGTTGTGCCTACCAGTTCGCCCGCTACTGGGTCGGACTGCAATTGCTGGAGCAGAAACAATGATCGATCTCAATGCCAGTGGCAGCGGCCTCGATGGCTACGACCTGCTGGCCGCGCAAGTACAGGCGCTGTTTGCCGACGAGCGCGATTTCATCGCCAACGCCGCGCAGTTCTCGGCCTTCCTGTTCAACCAGGTGGAGGACTTGAACTGGGCTGGCTTCTACCTCAACCGCGACGAGCAGTTGGTGCTCGGGCCGTTCCAGGGCCAGGTGGCCTGCGTGCGCATTCCGTTCGGCAAGGGGGTGTGCGGTGCCGCGGCGGCTTCGCGGCAGACCCAGCGGGTCGAGGATGTGCATGCCTTCCCGGGGCATATCGCTTGCGACAGCGCCTCCAACAGCGAATTGGTGATTCCGCTGGTGAAGGCGGGCCGGTTGATTGGCGTGCTGGATCTGGACAGCCCGAAGCTGGCGCGCTTCAGCGAGGCGGATCAGCTGGGGCTGGAGCGCTTGGCGGCGATCTTCCTCGAGTTGACCGACTGCCGATAAAAGAAAAGGGCCGATGATGATGGTAATGCTGTTCACTTAAGCAATTGGGGCCGCCTTGCGGCCCTTCGCGGGCAAGCCCGCTCCCACAAGTACGCTGCAAGCACGATCCTGTGGGAGCGGGCTTGCCCGCGAAGGGCTGCAAGGCAGCCCCAATCGATGTCACATCAGACTTAAGTGAACAGCATTACGATGCTGATGGCCCCTTTTCATGCCTGTTCAGGCCCACGGCTGAGCCAGGATCAGTCGTAGATCACCTTCTTCTTCCAGGTCTCGTCCTCATCGGTCTTGAGTCCCTGGGTCAGCGCGTTCTCGTCGCTCTGCGCCGGCTCCATCTGGTCCAGCACCTGGGCATTGGCCCGCGCCAGCAGTTTCTCCAGGTAGGTCAGCTGCTCTTCGTACACCTTGGGCTCGGGCTGCTTGCGCAGGTATTGCACGCCCCGTTCGAAGGCCAGGCGCGCCTGCCCCGGCTGGTTCTGCTGCAGGGCCTGCTGGCCGAGGTTGTTGAAGAACTCGATGTGCAGCAGCACCAGCATGTGGCGGATCTCCTTGACCCAGTGCTTGCCTTCGCTGGTGGCCAGGAAGCCTTCCTGGGTGGCGCGCACGACCTGGTTGTGCAGCAGCTCCAGCAGGAAACGCACGTCCTTGGCCTTGGCCTCGGTCTGGATCGGGCTGGGCGGGTTGTTCACCGCAATCCCTTCGCCCTGGGCGACCAGCCCTTCGAGTTCGGTGATGCGCGCCGCGAGGTCGCCGTTGTGCTTGTCCAGGGCCAGTTGGCGCTGGTTGAGGTTCAGCTCCAGGCGGGTCAGCAGCAATTTGAGGGCGGGCGTCATCAGTTGCCCGGGGAAGGTCTCGGTGATCTCGCCGCAGCGGCGCAGGCGCTCGCCCAGTTCGATCTTCAGGCGCGCGCGCTCGAGCTTGGCGTTCTCGACCACGTTGTTCAGATAGCCGATCACGATCAGCAACGCGATACCCGCCACGATGAGCAGGGTGATCAGAAGTGGTGTCACCGTTAACGCCTCATGAAGAAGTTTTACAGCTTGAGTGTAGTAAGTTCGCTTTCGACCGAACAGTGCAGCCGGGCGGACAGCGTTCGATCTGCTGTAGCCCCCTGTGGGAGCGGGCTTGCCCGCGAAGCGGTCCCCACTGAGTGGGTATCGGCAAAAAGCCCGATTTCCCCAGGTGCTGGCACTTTGCTGCGAGCTTGCCGGGGTGTCGTCAGAAAATCAACGCCAATCCTTGGGCGCCTCCAGCCCTGGCTATCAAGAAGGGCGGAAGTCATTGATTTAAATAAATTTCCACAAAAGGGTTGACGGCTTCCCAAGGCGTCCATAGAATGCGCGCCACTTGCAGCGTAAAGCACAACGCGATATGCGGCAGGGAGTGAAAAGATGTAGCGTGTCCCCTTCGTCTAGTGGCCTAGGACACCGCCCTTTCACGGCGGTAACAGGGGTTCGAGTCCCCTAGGGGACGCCAATGCGGGAATAGCTCAGTTGGTAGAGCACGACCTTGCCAAGGTCGGGGTCGCGAGTTCGAGTCTCGTTTCCCGCTCCAGTTTCCACGGCATGGCCTTCGGCGGTGCTGGAAAAAGAAATCCAGGATGCTTCGAAAGGAAATCCTGGTGCGCTGAAAAGCGTTGTGTGTCCCCTTCGTCTAGTGGCCTAGGACACCGCCCTTTCACGGCGGTAACAGGGGTTCGAGTCCCCTAGGGGACGCCATTTGCGGGAATAGCTCAGTTGGTAGAGCACGACCTTGCCAAGGTCGGGGTCGCGAGTTCGAGTCTCGTTTCCCGCTCCAGTTTCGATACTGTGGCGTCTATGCGGTGCAGTGATGGTGAAGGTCTTCAAGGCGCTTCACGTCGATTGGCGGTAAAGCTTCACAATGCGGGAATAGCTCAGTTGGTAGAGCACGACCTTGCCAAGGTCGGGGTCGCGAGTTCGAGTCTCGTTTCCCGCTCCAAATATCGATTTGCAGGGTTCCAAGGGAGTCTGTAGATCAACGAAAAAAGACGCTTCGGCGTCTTTTTTCGTTTGTGCGGCGCCGCATCACATGGGCTGGCCATTGCGCCATGGGCAAGGGTGCGTCAGACGCTCGAGCCTCCGTGACCCGCTTGCGCTGCGGCCCGATGAAGCTGTTTACCCACCCAGATGACGATGGCCGCTTTCTCGTAGAGCTCTGCTGCCGACACGCTGGCGTCGGGGCGCAGGAGCGCCAGGCTGCTCCTGGCCGTGCCGTCGTGCAGCGGCTGCACCCAGCCATGCGTCAAGCCCATCGCTTGCGCCCTGGCCCACATGTCAGGGGTGGCGGCGAAGATTTCTGGGGTCCAGAACAACGGGAGCTCCGAACCTTGCTGGTGGGGGGCGCTAAGCTCGAGTGCGGCGTGAATCAATGCAGGGGCTCCCGCCGGCAGGTTACCTGACTCGACGTGATGCCCAGGGCTGCAGAAGGAAAAGTCATGGAACCGAAATCCCAGTTCGTTGGTGATATCCGGCAGGGCGTCGAGCATTGCAGGTAGATCGCTCAAGCGTTGCCAGTGTTCAATGGTCCTGCATTTCATTGCACCTCCTTGTAGGTTGACGCCTGACCTGTGTCGGTCGTGGCGGTCCGACTACCTTTCTTTCTGGAATCGTTGAGGCGGGTCTAGCCGGGGCTGATAGGTCAACCACTGTAGCGCTGAATCCGTGTCCAGGAAAATAAACAGGATGTTTAATCAAGTGGCTGATGAAATCTAACCTGCCAATGGAGCATGGTGTTTTTTGTACTTGGCGTCTGGAGGTCGGGCTGAGCCTTGCCGGAGCCGAGCCGCCTCCGTCACTCGTAACTCACAGTAAAGCTCAACGCGCCCTCCGCCAGCCCAGGTGTGACCTTCGAGGCGCTCTGGTAGTAGCGGGCCTGGAAATCCAGGCGTGTCACGCCTATCTCCACGGGTTTCACATTTACCTTGGTACCTAGCGGCATCGGCGTACCATCGCTGCGTAATAGTTGGATTTCGATGCCCGCGGCGTCCGAGCTTCCCGTCAGGCTGAACCGCCCTTCAGCCGGTACGGTTGGGGTCGAGCCTTTCACGCCATCGAGCTCGATATGAACTCGGGCGGGCTGAGGGTTAGGCGCGCTGGCGTCCTGGCAATCGCTCAGTGTGATATGGAAGGGCACCGCAGGTGTTGTCGTACCAACACCTTTGAAATCATCGAGCTTGTAGTCGCCCAAGAGTACCGGGTCGGCGCTTACGGCATCGGCTTTCAACGAACATTGGGCCTGATGGACCGTTGCACTGAGGTGATACTCCATGACTTTGCCGAAATGGTGGATGAAGCCATGGAATATTTCGCCGCTGACGAACTGGGGCCCTGGTGGGATGTCGCCGATCTTTATGAACAGGGCTTCACCGTACATCGCTGACAGAGGCATGTTGAATCCTGTATTTCTTCTCATCGTCCCGGTATAGGGGATTGCCGTAGAGCCGTCGTCGGGCGTGAAGTTGTTATCGGCGCTGTCATTGTAGGGGTAGCCCAAATCAATGTAGACGCCAACGCCTGGCACATTCGTCTGCATCACGTGGCCATTGACATCCTTGCCGTTAATCGGAGGGAGAGTGCCTGGGAATATAGGCGCCGTGTTGGGCAGGTTGGCCGTGGGTGGATCGTCGGGCATGTAGAAGCAGTTCAGGACCGCGCCTTCCTTGTTTCCCGTATACATGTCTTGCGGGCTGCCGATGACCGAGCCTATGGGGGCGTCTCGGGGCACCCAGAGGGTGCCCATGGCGCGTTCGAAGGTCATGTAGGTCGGGCCGGGGTGGAATCGGCAGTAGGCTTGCACAGACGTTGACAGCAACCAGCAGGGCAGCGCACAAAGTGCCAGCCCGAAGGCGCGGTGACGATGACGGTAACTCGATTTCATTAGAAGAATTCCTGGGCAGTCAAAGAGGAAGAAGGGCTGACGTCATGGTCATGGATGCGATGGCAGTCCAGGCTCTGCAGGCGATACCCGTTGTCCACTGCCATGCTGTGCGGGTCGAGCGCCACTTGGCAGGCTTGCGCGTGAGCATCGCCCCAGCGTACGGTCACGTTCTGCTGGCCTTGCGTGCTGGTCGCCAGCAGTGTCTGGCCGGCCTGACCCACCACGCCCAGGGTTTGCCCCTGGCTGTCGATGACCTGGGCGCCAAACGGCAGTGGCTGGCCGTCGGCTTGCCGGAGTGTCAGCACCATGCGTATGACCCGGCGCGCCTCGAAGGCGGCCTTGACCACTGCGCCGCGCCGGGGCACTACCTGCTGGCTGGCATTTTCGATGATGATCTCTGGCGACAATTGGTCGGTTTCCAGCACCAACGAGTTGCTCCGGTACGGGCGCAGGTAGGGAACCAGGGCATAGCCCTCGGCATTGGTGCGTGAGGCGGTATTTTGTATGCCCAGATCGGCTACCTCCGGCACATGGACCAGCGCCATGGTCTCGCCAAGGTACGGGCTCAATGCCACGCCTTCACCATGCAGTAGAAGCGCGCCGCTGGCGTTGACCGACAGGTTCCGGTAATCGTCGCCTTCGGTGTAGCCCATGCCGATACTGCCCTGGCTGCCTTGATAGGCTAACGACAGCGCGCCGCTTTTGTGCCCCATCCTATCGTTGGTCGCTGAGGCGGTGTAGTTGAGCCGACTGCCCGGCAGGGTGCCGTTGAGGCTGGCGCGTTCGCTGTAGCGGCCATTGTCGCGTTGCAGATCGAATGTGGCGTGGTGGGGGGTGCCGAAGTCCAACGGCAGGCTCAGGCTCACCCCAAACAGGCGGTTGTCGCTGTTGCGTGAATCCAGTGCTTGGGAGGCGAAGAGGTTGATTCCCAGGTTTCCCATGCGGGTGGTGTATTGCACCTGGTACTGGCGGCGCTGATAACGGGTGTGCCAATAGCTGTCTTGCGAGAAGGTCAGGTTCAGGGTGCTGCGCTGGCCGATGCTCTGGTACACCGAGGCTTCCAGGCGGCTGCGTCGATTGCCTCGATAGTGAGTGGCAGCGTTGCGTTCTCGCACGGCCTCGTCGAAATCGCGATACCCTTCGGTGGAGTAGCGGTAGCCGGCGAAACGCAGGTTGGTGCGGGTCTGGAAGCTTTTGCCGTAGCGGATGGCGAAACTGTGGCCCTGCACCTTGCCCAGCTCGGCACCAAGATCGCTGTCGGCACGGGTCACGTCGAACGACAAGGCGCCAAGGTGCGCGAAGTCGCGCGCCAGGCCGAACACGCTGGCATTGTAGTAGTCGCTCGACAGCAGACCGCCATAGAGGGTGGTGTCCCAGGCACCGCCGCGGGCCAGCGTGGCTTGCCAGAAGGGTGGATTGTCGAGATGCTCGGAACCGTCGTAGCGGCCGACGGTTGCCGTGTAGCGCCAGATGCCGTCGCGCAGCAGGTTGCCGATCGATGCGTAGGGTTGGGTAAAGCGGCGGACTTGACCGTCGGCTTCGGTGATCACCACCTCCAGTTCACCATGGCCCGACCCTACGCTCAGGTCGTCGATGGCATAAGGGCCCGGGGCCACATAGGTGGAATAGATCGGGTAACCATTGTGCAGGACTTCGATCTTCGCTCGGCTCTGGGCAACGCCACGTATCACCGGGGCATAGTGCTGCAGTGCGTCAGAGAGCATGCCGTGGTCGGAGGCCAGTTGCGCGCCCTTGAAGCGCACGCTGCGAAACATCTCGTTGTTGGTGAACGTCTCGCCCAGGGTGAGGTTGGCGTGCAAGCCTGGTATGTCGCGCTGGGCATAGGTGTCGCTGCGCGTCCAGCTGCGCGAGCCGTCCTGGTCTTCACGCAGGGCCTGGTTGCTGCGCAGGCGCCAGCCACCGAGATTGAGGCCGGTATTGAGGTACAGGTCCTGGCTGCTGCGGCTACCCCCTGCGCGGCTGCTGCTGTGCTGGGCCGATGCCTGGTAGTTGATGAAGGCGGCATCGATGCCCTCGCTCCAGCGCGCTTCAGGTACGCTACCGAGCCGGTCCTGGCGCAGGACGATCTGCGGTATGGAGAGCGATAGTTGCAGGCGGGTCGGGTCGAACTCGACGCGTGCCTGGGGTATGACCTGCTGCAAGTCCAGACAGCGGTCGTCATCAGGCAGGGGCATGTCCAGGGCCTCTTCGCGCAGGTTCAGCTCGCGTAGCAACTCTGCATTGATGCAGGGTTGCAGGCCACGGCCATCACGACGTTCGCTGAAGTCCACATCGCGTTCGTGCAGGGGTACCAGGTTGAGGAGGATTGCTACGCGATAACGCCCGGCAGGCAGGGCGGTTTGGGTGGCAAGGGCCTGTAGCGCCAGGGCACCGGCTTCGGCGGATTGGCCGGGCGGTTGCCGCATGAAGCCTGCCTGGAATGCGCTGGGTGCAGTGGCCGCTGCCGTGGGTGCAGCCAAGGTCAGGATCATGCTGCAGCCAAGCAGCGGTGGCAATCGGGGAAAAGGGGGGCGCGACGGCATTAGCCTGCGCCGTGCGAGCTGGAGCATGGGCGTGTCCTGAGCGGCGCCAGCGAGAGATGGAGCAAAAGTGGCGCCTGAGCATGAGTGAGAGTGACGACGGTCGTGCAGTCACTGCGGGATGCGGGGGTTAGGTTAAGTACTCAGGACGAGTTGGGCTGTAGGGCGAATCTACGGAGTGGGGAGAATGATTCGATGAACAAGAGGGGTTCCTGCTGCGATCAGCAGCAGGAACGGTAGTGGAGGGAACTACTTAGGCGCACCTGGGATGGTGCCAGACCGCTGGACGACCTCATACTTTCCACCAAGGTTTTTCATGAGGACAAAGCTTCGACTTTCATCAAGTAACGTCAGATTCATTCCGAATCCTGTTCCATTGTTTGAGACATTGTTTGGGAGGGGATGTGTTTTCGGTGTCATCTTGGCTGCAGTGGGAACCGGGTGGACTTCAGCCTTCACCTGGCTGATGGGTTTTGTCTTGATGCCTTGAGACGTCGAAGCGACAGGCGCACGACTGGCGGCAGTCCGCGTTCGGGTGACCGACTCGAAACCCTCCGGGAATGGAAGTTCATCCATCAGATTGACAGCGGTTGCGCGGATGTTTCCGCCCGTTTGAGTTGCGGCCGGTGCCGTCGACGTACCGAGCTCGACTTGTACACCCGCATTGGCAGTGCTCTTGGCGCCGGCATTGGCTCCCCTTGCCAGGGCGCCGGCTGCTTGGGCCTGATTTGCCGCCCGCAGTGACTGATTGACCGCTGCGACCCCCGCTCCACCCAGCACCATACCCAGGAAGCCTACCCCATACGCGACATTGGAAAGTGTACTGGACATCTCCGGATCATCAGCCCAGGTCAGTACCGACGCGGTTTGCAAAGCCGCAGCCGCGGCGTTGGCAGCCACGCCTGCCACCCCTGCGATATAGCCTGCGGTAATGCCTATCGTGGCAGGTGCCGTCCACGGCATGGTGATGACCGACACCACCAGTACGGCAAAGGCTACGGCGACCCCGATCCATGCATACCAGGGGACTTTGGGCTTTTCGGGTGGATCGATGTAGGACCATGGCGCATCCGGCCGCCAGATCGAGCGTGCACGGTGGCCCGTAGGGTCGCGCCAGTTGACGGGGTTGGCCAATGCATACAGGTAAGGGTTGATGCCTGAAACCTCGGGCGGCAGGGAGTCTGGGCTATGGAAACGCATGAGGCCAGGGTTGTAGGCACGGTAACCGCTGCCTAGCAGGTACCAGCCCAGCGCTTGTTCGCGAGCCTCGCCGTTGAAGGCCAGCATGCCGCGCAGGGTGTCGCCCGCTACTTCGCAGGACTGTTCGCCATAGACACTGTAGCTGGCATGCCGAACGCCGTCCTCGTCGCATTCGGTCAACACACTGCCCGCACTGTCGGTCAACAGCAGTGTATTGCTGGCGGCTTGCACGGCTGTCGGCTGGCCACCTGCGTAGAGGTACTGCGTCAGCGCACCGTCTTCCAGAAGACTTTCCAGGCGGTGGTCGAGGAAGCGACGTTGCGATTGGCGCGTGCCTTCCAGTGTCGCGGTCAGTTGGTTGTGGCCGTCGTACAGGTACTCGGCCAGCACCGACGTACCATCGGTATCTATTACCCGTTGCAGGCGCCCCAAACTGTCGTATTGCAGGGTGCGGCCATATTCGTCGTTGAGCATGTTGCCCTGGTCGTCATATCGGAATGCCTGTTGTTGCGGATAATCTTCGAGCAACGTGTGGGTGACTTCGTGCAATTGGAAACTGCCGTCGGGGGCGTAAGAGAAACGTGCATCGTCCTTGTTGCCGTCGACGAAATGGGTGACGCATCGGGTGATGTTGTCCAACTCATCGAAGCGGAACAGTTGGCTGCTGATCGCCCGGCCACGGGCATTGCCGGGCGGCGCCTCGCCCTCGCAGTCATAGGCTTCCAGACGATCGAGCGCGTCGTACTCGAAGGTTTCGCGGCGTACCTGCCTGCCTTCGCGCGACAGGGTGCGGGCACGCAGCATGTCGTTATCCTGCCAGTCCAGCGTCAATGTCTGCTGCTGGCCGTTGGCGCTGAGGGTACGGGTCGTTTCCCGGCCCAGGGCATCATATTGCAGGGTGCACAGGGCTTGCTGCTGGCTGGCGGTGTCCTGAGTATGCGCGCTGTGGAGCAGGCCTTGCGCGTTGTAGGTCAGTGTCGACTGCAAGGTGCCTTGACGGACGCTGCTGACCCTGCCGTGGTCGTCGTAGGTGTACGTGCAGGCCACACCGTCGTTGTGTTTCCGATACAGGGCGCGGCCTTGCTGGGAATGTCGGTACTGGGTCTCGTAGGAGGGGATGCCCTGGTTGCCGATCCAGCACTCCTCGGTCAATTGCCCTAGCGCGTCGTAGCGGTAGATGCGTTCGCCAAGATCGTTCTTCGCGCTGCTGATGCCGGCTGTGCGTGTGTCATAGCCGAAAACTGCCGTTTCACTGGCAAGCGGCTGATTGCCCCCTTCGATGCTGGCGGTCACCTGGCTGGGTTGCTCGGTGAGTTCGGGCCGATACTTATAGGTGATCACCCGCTTGCGTGTTCGGTTGTCGGTCGGTTGCAGGGTGTATGCCGTTCGGGTTTCCATGAGCGATGTAGCGGCCTTGTAGCCATACGTTTCGATACGCGGACCAACGCTCAGGCGGGTCAGGCGCCCGAGCCCGTCGTAGCCGCGCTTGCAGACGGTTTTGCTCGGTGCGTCTTCGCCAGCGCGCACCTGTAGCAGTGTGGTCAGCTCGCCCAGGCTGTGCTTGGCGAAATGCCGGGTCAGTATCGACCCGTCCGCGCGCTGGGTTTCGAACATGCGGCCCAGGGCATCGTATGTGTAGCGCTTGGTGCGTTCGATCGCCTTTCGCTGGGGGGGGTCGTCGAGGGTGAGGGTTTCGCGGATGCAGCGGCCAAGGCCGTCATAGGCATAGTCGGTACGCCCTACTTGTCGTGGGGCCTTGCCGTCTTCTTCGATCAGCCGGTAGTGGTGGATCGGTTTGCCGAAACGGTTCAACTCGCTGACGTTCAACTGTAGGCGTTGGCCAGGGTTCTCGGGACTTTCCTGCCAATGGGCGATGCGTTGTCCGTCGATACCGAAGGGTGAAGTGTCGGTGCGCTCCTTGACGCCATCAGGGCGAGTGACCTCGCAGCGCTGCCCCCAGCCGTCATAGGCATAGGTGTAGGGCATGCTCAGGATGCGTTCCTGCTGGGTCGGGCTGTCCTCTTCGGGGGGCAGGTAATCATGGAAGGTCTCACCGACCAGGCGCCCGATCGAGTCGTATTGGCTGTCCGATACCTTGCGGGTGACCACCTTGGCGTCCTCCCCTTCCTGGGTATCACGCTCTCGTCGCAGCGGGCGGCCGCTGCCATCGTACACTGTGCGCGTGAGTACGCCATTGACGTCGGTGGTTTCTTCGCAGGCATAGGTACGCCCGTTCTCGGTGAGTAGTCGATAAGCAAAACGACGCGTCGCCTGCTCGGGCATGCCAGTGGCGGTGGTTTGTTCCACCAGGCGGCCCAGCACATCGTAGTGGTGGCGTATGGCGATCCCGTTGGGGTCCTCTTCTTCTACCAACAACCCGGTGTGCAGGGAGTGCTTACGGCTGGTGGTTTTTTCCACGGTGCCGCAGGGGGCGCTGAAGGTCTCGGTGCTCTGGCTCCAGGTCAGCTTGTCGGCATCGTCCTCGACCCGTTGGTAGCGCCAGCGGCTGGTCGACGAGGTGCCGTCGATGGTGACGGTCTGCTGGTCGAGGCGCCCATGCAGGAAGGGATTGTCGGGTTTGTGCAGGTAGCGGCGATGAGTGCAACTGAGCACCCGCTCGGTCTTGCCCTCGCCCTCGCCTTGAAGTTCGATCAGTTCCTCTTGTTCGATGGCCAGCCAACCGCCGAGCTTCAGGTTTGGGTCCTGTTGTGCCAAGGCGGGCAGCTTGACGTAGCGGTAACGGGTGGTCACCGTCTGGGCGGGTGCCCCTTCGGTACTGGCGGTAGGCGCCGGATACACGGTCAGGCTTTTGACGCTGCGTACGAAACCTTCTGGGTCGTCTGGGCAATCGTCGTTCTCGTCGTTGGTGTAATACTCCCGCACCATGCGCATGCCGTTGGCCAGTCGTTCTTCGAGCAGGTTGCCATGCTCGTCGTAGGTCATGGTGGCTACTTCTTCCTGGCGTAGGCGTGGATCGTCACGCAAGGTCCAGACCCTTCTTACCTCGCGGGGCAACTGGAAGTGGGCTGGCTGGTCCGGGAAGCGGGCGTTATCGACTTCGTGGTAGAGGGTCTCGACGGTGTCGATGCAGCCCTCCTGGCAAGTCACCTGTTTGCGCAACAGATGAAACCGGTTGAACGTACTCTCGACCGTGCGCAATACCTTGCCGTCCAGGTAGTGGCTGGCCGTGCTGCCATATTCGAAATCGCTACCGGTGAACTCGTAGAGGTTGTCGCCCAGGTCGTCGTTCCAGGTAATGCCTGTACCGTTGCCCAGGAAGTTTTCGGGGGTGTAGCTGTAGCAGGTGTGAATGAAGCTTTTTTCATCAAACGGGTCGGGCTTGACCACATGCTCCCTCACGTAGGGCAGGTACCTGGCGATGCCAGGAAACTGATGACCTTTTTCCTTATAGGTCACTGACTCTCTACCGCCGCCAGGGTTTTGCAGCTGGGTGATGAAGCGTAGCTTGCCGTAGCGCTGGTAGGTCAGTTCCCAGCGGGTATCGTCGGGCAGGATGATCGTTCGAAGTTCGTCGTTGTCCAGCTTCAGCGCGAAGCGCGCGAAGGCCTCCGTGCCGGGATGGATGTCCAGCTTCGGGCGAATGGCGTTTTCGTAATCGATGCTCAGCAGCGTGCGGTGGTCGTCATGGATCTTCCATAAACGCGGCTTGGCCTCGTGAGTGTATTCAAGACGGATACCATGACCGGTGTGCGACAGGATACGTACCGGTAGCGCCATAGTCGGATCGCTCGGCTGTGGTTCGAGCACCTCGATAAGGCCGGATTGATGAGCCACCCGGTAGCGCTTGGTATCGTCATCACTGATGTTCTTGAAGTTGAAACTCTTGAGTTTTTGCTCGGGGATAACGGGTGTCTGGCCGGGCCCATTGTCGTATACCTTCAAACTCTCGCCGGTATGGAGCTCGAGCATGTTGCTGGTCAGTGAATAGCGGCTGAGCTTGAGGCTCCAACCGATCCCCAGCCCGGCATCTTGCTCGTTCAAGGGATTGAAGGTTAATCGCAGGGGCAGGTCGGGTCCGCACAACTCATTGGCGTGCAATACCGGCAGTTCGATAGACAACGTAAATTGCCCGGTCCGCGGGTCGACATTGCTCTGCACGAAACTGCCGAAATTAAAGGCATTGGATGCAATGGCCATGGCATGAAAACTCTCGTGTTGGGATGAGGGCGAAGGAGGTCAGGCCGCGGGCGGGGCTGCGGAGATTTCAACGGTAATACTGCCCAAGCCATCCCGCTTCACTTCCTCGGTGGACTTTTTTGTTACCAGTATGCCCAGGCCTTCGATAATGAAGTCACCTTCGATATAGGAGTTACCAAAATAATAAACTTCAAATCGACGTAGCATTGAAGGGGCATGCGTGGTTTTCCATGTTACCCACCATTTAGGTTGGTCGTTCTCGTCCTTGTCTCTGGACGCGAGGGTAATGATGGCCGCCGACGGTATGCCAGACATCTCGATGAACCGAGGTTCTTCGGTCTTTTCTTCAATATCGAATACTACGGTTTCACCGCTTCCTGACTCGGGAAGATGAAACGTGTAGGACTCTTGCTCCTCGCTGGTCCAGATAATGATGGAGCCTGCTTGTCGTGCCGCCGATGTTCTTGAATTTCCTGGATGCATGAACGTTGCCTCGCTTGCGCTGTCGCGGCAAATGGAAAGATGCGCTCTGTTCGGGCAGAGCGGAGCGTCGAATGGCGCCCGTTTGCCAAAAAAGCTTATAAAAAAGCCAAGGGGGACGCACCTGGCAGATTTATCAGGTCGGGTGGGCTGCGGTTATTCGATTTCGGCATTAGCCCAATGACCTAGCAATTTTGCCAGTTGTTGGAGAAGGTGGGCTGGGCTAAAAAGTTTCCGTGTGGCAGCAGGGCGAAACTCGTATGCACGTTATTTTCTGCAGCCCTCAAGGTCTTGGTAATACGGTGCTGGTACAGGAGCAGTTGGAAATGAATGATCGCCAATCATCAAATCTTGAAGTACCTATTGTTCCTGATTTGACTGAGTTCGATGAAATCGATCTGGAAAAACTGGGCAGCGCTGATCTGGTTGCCGTCATCAAGTACACCGGCATGCAAAAGGGCGACTTGGTCTCACCCCGTTGGGTGGGCAGCAGCCCCGCCGGAGAGGCATTCGATGATGTCGGGGCAACCGTGCCAGTCAGGGAGGGTGACTTGGAGCGGGGGCTCGAGGTCACTATCGCGAACAGCACCATAACCTCCGCTGCTGGCGGTTGGGCGTTTTTTTCGTATACCCAGGCCGGGCGCGAGTCGCTCCGCCAGTTTTGTTATGTTGGCCTGCGAACACGTGGGCAGGACGAACGTTTGCCCGTCATGCAAGCCATCCAGTCGCAAGGATTGATCATTCAGCCAGATACCCTCGACGCTACGGGCGTGAGGTTCCTTGTCCCTCCTTACCAGGCGATGCAGGTCGGTGACAAGGTCACCCTGACCGTAGTGAGCTACGACGAGGAGGGTGACGAAGACGACGAAGAGCGCAAGGTGCTCACGGTCACCCAGGAGCATCTGGACAAAGCGGCGCTGAGTCATGACGTGAGGCGTACGTTCTTCAGGTTCATCGACCCAGGGCATGTGCAGGCTTCGTATGAGATCGAGTTCGTCGACGGCGAGCGTATTGGGTCTCCCGTGCAGCGCCTGGCCGTCGACTCGACGGCAATGCTGCCGCCTCCGTTGGGCAAGCCGGTCATCGACGGGCACGAGGAGGGCGACCCGTTGGACCCGGCGCAATTTCGCAATGGCCTGGTCGTGCGGGTGCCCATCTACGACGAGATGGCTGTTTCCGACCGCATTGTCCTGCGCTGGCGCAGCCCTGCCCGGGATTACCTGCAGACCCTGCGCGTCGACCCCAGCACGGTCGCGTCGCAATCGATTGCGTTCCAGGTGGATTTCGCGGTCTTGGCCGAGAGCCAGGGGGCCACTGTGGAGGTGAGCTATCTGTTCGGTCGAGAAGGGGCTGGATTGCGCTCCGAAGCGTTGCGGCTCGAGGTAGTGATGGCACGCCAGCTGGAGGCGTTGTTGGTCAACCGTGCCACTGCCGATAAGACACCCAACTGGGGCACCCTGGCAGCTGACGATACCCTGAGCGGCGTTTACGTCGATGTACCGCCCGGGGTCGTGCAGCCAGGCGAAGCACTGCACGTGCATTGGTGGGGGATTTCGCCGCTCGGCCAATACATCGCCGAGGAGCCGGCAAGCCCCGACAACCCGTTGCGATTCCATATTCCGCCTGAATATGTACCAGCGAACATGGGCAGAGGGGAGAAGGACGAGTCGCGTCGTTTCCCCGTGTTCTACCGGCTGGTCAGTGCCAAGGGGCACGTGGATTCCGAGCATTTCTTCCTGCGGATAAAACCGGAGCCTGCCCAGTACCATCCGCAAGTCACCTGTGAGCAGGCCGAGTCTCTCAGCTTGTCGCTGGCAGCTGTACCGGCAGCGGGTGCTGACTTGTCATTGGGTACCTGGTCGTTCATCGCCGAAGGGCAATTGCTCACCTTATCGATTGGCAGGGGCTCGGGCCCCGGCTCATGGGAGGAGGCCATCCGTGATGCCCTGCCGGTGACCGCGCAGGAGGTGACGGCGGGGGTGAAGGCCAAACTGGCGAAAAGCCTGCTCGAAAAAGTGCCCCTCGGGGACACCTTCACCCTGTACGCCAGGGCCAGTTTCGATGGTGGCGACTTTTTCACCGAGTTCAAAAGCAAAAGTTTGCAGTTAGTACCCTAAGTTCCGCGCGACATAACAGCACATCGTACTCACGCGACCCGCTAATGCAGGTCGTTATCGCATGATGATGGTGGAGAACCGATCATGGCTAGGCCTACACTTTCGCAATACCTGAATTACCTTGAACAAGAGCCCCGGACCAAAGGCTGGGGGGCGCTGTTGGTTTACGATCGCCAGCGGGCCAACCGGTTGTTGGCGCAGGAGTTCATCGCACGTTTCGATGACAGTCACTGGTTGAAGCCGATCAATGGAACCAAGGAAACCGATAGCGGTATCTGGACGCAAATGTCCGACTTCAAGCTTGGTCAGCCGCGTTTATCGTTCGAAACCGCCAACATCGGCAGTTCAATAGCGACACTGAGCATGCCGGTGGTGAGCGGTAGGCTGACCGAATGGCGTCGTTCCGATAACGGTCAGGCCGAACTGGTGGGCATTTCCCATCTCGACCCGCTTACCGCACCACAGGTTCGCATGCAAATCAAACTCAACCATGCCGATGGGGTTATCGATCAGGATGGTCGTGTGCTGATCGACCTGTCGGACGGGGAGGCGGGCACTTATACCTTCGAAGTGTCCAGTTGGAAAGACCTGAACCTCAAGTTGGGTGAGTTCATCAAGGACGAGTTCGGAAAGCTTCCGGATAACGAAAGGGTATGGGAGTTGAACACGATCCGGCGATTCGAGGACGGGATCGATCCTACTTCATTTGCCGTGCGGACGCATTCCCTGGCCAGAGCTGGCAGATCGACACCGAGTCTGGATGCAGAGGAGCAAGAAGACGGTGCCATATTGGTTGGCGTCGCATTCAATGGCGAGGGTAATGGTGACTTCCCTACCCGAGACCAAGATATGCCGTTTCTATTGCCCGAGTCCACGGACGGGGAGGATTACTCGCTGAGTGTCCTGTTGGGTAATGAAGCGTGGATGAAAAATGTCCTCACCGAAGGCCTTCGGCAGATGCCGGGTTATGGTGGAAATAATTATGAGTATGAGCGTGATGACAGTAAATTTATAACAAAAGTCAGTACTGGTCATATTTTATTGAAGGGTTATCAAGATTATAAGCTTTTTAATGATAATCGGAACCGAATAAATATTGATATCTTTGCAATGTCAGGAGTTGCAAGCGGAGAGTTCAACAAGGGAAAAATTGTATTTCGCTGGAAAGGGATGGCCCCACTGCCGTACGGTTTTGGGTTCTACGTATACATTAATAACGGTTGGGAAGGGGGCAAGATGCCCCTCTATGGTGACATTGATTTGTCCTGCGAGTTTTCCGCAGCGTTAGATGATGAGGGATGCATCGTGTTGACTGGTGGCGAGGTCGCCGGCACAGTCAACCTCTCCACGGGCGATGAGGAGTACGATCGAGATTATATCCCTCACATGCTGGCTAACTTCAACCAAGCCGCTCGTGCAAGCTTCACCCCTGTCCTCAATGCAATGAAAAATATCAGTGTGACTGTCGACCTGCTACGGCTCAACTCGTTGTTGTTCCGTAGTGAACAAGTCGCTACGCCAAGTCTGCTTGAACTACCCGGCGATGTGTCATTACTCGGGTACCTAGCCCCTAAACATACGGCGTTCGCCATCGATCCACTCGAGAAGGTACTGGCTGCAGACGGTACGCTGCAGTTGCGTTTGGACCCTCAACCTGCTGGGGCCGTAACCTGGTCGGTCAAGGGGCTTCCCGGCGAAGAAGGTGATGTCGGGAGTGTCTCTGACGGTCTTTACCAGGCACCAGCAGCAGAGCAGATCACCGGTACTGTGAAGCGCGTCATCGTCACCGCCACCGTTGGCGATCATAGCAGCAGCGCCTTGTTGAGCGTCGTGCCCAAGGCCGTGGCGGTTCGCCCGAACCTGCTCAATGCGTTCTATTCCACTGCCGAAAAGCCGCAGCGCTATGTGGTAGAGGGTGGGAGTATCGACGCGAGCTTGCAATGGGCCATGTCCGAAGACTCACTGGGCACTCAACGAGCACCGGAGCCCGGCGATTCGGACTTGGACATTCCCAAGGACAAGAACGTGCGGATCTATGTCGCACCCGAGAAACCGGCCAACCGAGAACCGGGCCTTGCCAAGCTCATGCATCTGGACCAACTGCAGGTGACCGGTGCTGGACGCACGGAAATCATCGACATTCCAGTGGCTTGGGTCGCCACGCCAGCGTTCATCAGCCTGTCGAAAGTGGGCGATGGTCTCAAGCTTGTATTGTCAGCCGAGGGGGAGGACGGTGAGGTCATTTTCGATCCTGCCGAAACTAACTGGTACACCGTCAAAGGCACAGGCAGCGTCGATGCCGCTACGGGAATCTACACCCCTGGGGCGGACGAGGGCGACTACGTGATTATCGCCGGCGCAGCTAAAAACAGTCCGCTCATCTCGATCTGGAATTACACGGTGGTGCCTATGCCTTATACCGACGCCGAGGCGGCATGTACCGCGCAGATGCGCCAGTTGGTACGTAGCCGGAGGTTCTGACCATGGCCTATTCACTGCAAGACTTGCTCGATGCGCTCAAGGAGGGTGACGCCATGCACGGTTGGGGCGCGATACTTGCCTTGGGCCGCGATCCGGTCAATGAAGCGCTGCAGACGCGGTATGTCGAGGCGTTTGGCCTCGAGGGCATGGCGACTCCGATCAGTGGCAGCTATTACATCGACGAGTCGCGTACCGGGCAGGTGACCTTCGACAATGTGGTCCTGGGCCCTGCGCAACTGTCATTCAAGGGGGCAGTGGGGACGAGCGCCAAGCTCAAAGTGACGATGGAGCTGATTGCAGGCAGTTGTCTGTATACGTCCATGTTGGCGGGCAACGTCCAGCGATTCAGGAAAAAGGACGTGCTCTATCTGGGCATGGGCTATCGCTTCGAGGTAATTGGCGAACTGAAGGTGGTGCCCAACACCTACCTCAGGCGCAGCCAAGTCGTGCTGGACTTGAGTGCCGCCAGCGAACCGACGTGTACCCTCGGCAGTACGCCCATCGCCGCACAAAAGATGGGTGGGTTCATCCTGGAGCAACTCAACCAGCAATTGGCGCTCTCCCGCCCGTTGCCAATTCTGGACATCGACTTCTATGGCAACCATGCCCTGGCGACCGTGGATTTTGCCGTCACTGGTCAGCAAGCACCTGGCGATGCCCAAGAGGGTGGGGCGAGCGAAGACGAGGGTGCACTGCTGTTGCTCTTGCAGTTGGTAGCTGACCGTGCACGAGGAAACTTCCCTAGTAACCTGCCGTACCTGTTACCGCCCAAGGATGAGACCAGCAACTATTCCGCTGCGTTGCTGGTTAGCCGGGAGCGGTCACCGTTGGTTCACGACCTTGGTCGCAGTGGGCTGGACCAGGTGCTCCTGCCTGATGCCTATGAGGTACGGATGGCGAGCGAGCATGCGCCGTACGACAAGATCCTGCTTGGAGACGTACAGGCGGGTGATCTGACACGCCAGGTTCGGCCTGCAATGAGCAGCATGGGGGCAGCGCAGAGCCGGCAGTTTACCGTGAGCGGGCCAGCACCGCTTGGCTGGTCGGCACGCAATGTGGCGTATCCACGTGCCTCGGGCACGATGGACACCAACGGAAATTACACCACCCCAGCCCCCACCGCGATCGCTGGTGAGCAGCAGATCATGCTGGTGAGTGCGCAGGGTGTCGAGGATGCCCCCGGCAAATCGGCATTGGTAGTGGCTTCTGCCGATGCGCTGGGCATCGCGCCCAGGGCGGTGGTGTGGACCAAAGGGCAGGAGCCCATTCGTCTGACCGCGTCCGAAGACGGCGGCACGTGGTCCTTGGTCGAGGCCGAATACGGAACGCTCGATGTCGAGCCGGCGGACACTCGCCATGCTCTGTTCACACCCGATGAACCGGATACCGGCGAGCCGATATGGCTACAGCGCATCCAGGTGCGCAAAGGTGCGAATACTGGCTATGCAACGGTGGTGATCGTTTCCAGGACCTTGGCACTGCAGGTGGAGCCTTTTCATGTGGCGCAGTTGCCCAGCAATGGCCAGCAGCAATTCGAACTCATCGCCGAGCCGCAGCAGCTCGCCCAAGACATCGATTGGGCGGTGTATGGCGTGGGCAACATCGAGGATGGGCTGTATCGCGCTGGGGAGTCGATCACGGGCGAGGTCAGTGTCATCGTGGGCTCCATTGTCGGGCTGCCAGGGTTTGCCGTGATCGAACACCCGCGTAGCTCGGCACGGCAACTGGCAGTGAACCAAGAGCGCTGGAGGGAGTTAAATCACTTCAAGCTGACCCCCAATCGAGCCAATGCCCAGCAGGTTCTGGCCAATGGCAGGCAGCAGGTGGGTATCCGGATCAAAATCGAGACCAAGCCAATCGAAACGCCCGATGGCATCATCTATGACCCCGTGAGTGATCTCGAACTCTCTACCTTGAAACTGCTGCACGAGGACGGTACCGAAATCGACTGGTTGCCGATCGGCGTGGAAGGCCTCGATCCAGAACTTGCAGAAGGCAGCGGCAAGCAGTGGGCAGCCAGCAAACTGCGCAATCGGTTCGATTACCTGCCGGTTTCGACTGCGGGTTCAGGCACGGACGTCGGGCAAGTCGCCGGGGACAATACGCGGATCCTTAACGTTTATGTGCACACGCTCGAAGTGGAGCCTCGCAATATCAAGGCTAAGTTCCAGGACCATCGCAACCGGTGGCACTTTTCGGATGCCAAGGACATCGACGAGAAATGGGTTGAAATCACCGGTGTCAAAGTCCCGGAGGGGGATCGGGCACTTTATGAGTTCGAGCCCAAACGCGTGGAAGCGAAAAATGGCTTTGACTGGGTGGGTGAGGCAGGGGAAACCGACAACTTCAATTATTGGCACTACACCACGCACTATTGGGTTCTCCGGAGTAGAGCCGGGCTCAGCTTCACGGACGTGCGGTTCGATCACTGCTCGATGATACGTTGGGAGAGTGAGCAGCTCGCCGAATCGTTCGCCAGCTATACCGGCTTTGCCTTCAAGCCCAAGCGTCACCCCGATGCCCGGCCTGCTTCCACTGGCATTCAATACCAGGCGCAGTTGCAGCTGTTGGCCCTGGAGTCCCCGGAGGCCGTGTTGGATTACAACTTCAAGGGCCATGAAACCGTCTCCGAAGGCACGTTGTTGCTGAGTTTGGACCGTGTGCCGGATTGGCCTTTCTGGTACGACCGGGGAGTGAAGACGTACCGCCAGGTGCTCGACAGGCCGATGACCTTCACCTTGCTCGACAACTACGGAAGTCCTCACAGGCTGAAGGTGTCTTTTGAGCTGTCCGGCTCGCAAGACCACCGCAACATCCTCGGCTGGGATTTTCAATAATGACAATGATCGTCGCCCCGTTGGGGGCGACGTCATGGCCTTTGAGAGTGAGCACGATGACGACTCAATCGCTGGTGCATTCAAACGCGTTCAATTTCATGAGTTTCGTTCAAGGCAGCGTCGATCCGCGCACAGGCCAATACAGCCTGGCCATCGAACTGCCCGAACTGACCGCCAATCAGCTCAATGGGCCGAGCTTGCCGTTGCGCTTGGGCTTCAACCCGATGAACACCCACGATTCCGGTTTTGGCACAGGTTGGAGCCTTAACCTCAGCCAATACGCCGTGGCATCCGGCCTTCTCAGCCTGCACAGTGGCGAGCGTTTCCTGGTTTACGACAATGGTCCTGGCCAGCCGCCAGTGATTCCTGAACGCAAGATCGAGAGTTTTCACTTCGAGAACGTCACCACAGGGCAAACGCAGCGATTTCGTGTGGCGCACAAGTCGGGACTGGTGGAGCTGCTCGAGCCGCAGGCGCCGGACTACACCCTGGCCCTTCCGGTGCGTGTGCTGGCGCCGACTGGGCACGGTATTACCTTGGCCTACCGGCCGCACAACGGTGTGCCTTGCCTGGAGACTGTCATCGACGACTGCGCCCGCGTGTTGCTCCGGCTGGACTATTCCAGCGGTGCCTGGGTGGACCTCGATATCAACCCCGATACAGTGGCCTTTGCACGTTATCGACTGGAGCGCGATGGAGATGACCTGGGTAGGGTCGTGCTTCCCGATAAGGCCAGCTGGACGTTCACTTACCGCACACTGGGCGAAGTCCGCTGCCTGACCCGGCTGCAAACGCCTCTGGCGGGCGTCGAAGAGATCGAATACGAAGAGCGTGGGCACCACCTGCCAGGTGATGAAGGCAGAACCCTGCCTTGGGTCAAGCAGCATGTGATCAAGCCAGGCGCTGGACAACCCGACATGCTGACGTGCTACTGCTTCAGCGAGGAGAACTTTCTGGGCTACGGCTCGGGCATCGGTTGGATCGACGATGGCCTGGACAATCTCTATCGGTTCACGGGGGCCGACTATTTCTACTCGTCCGTCGCCAGCCATTACCAGCACGGCGAAGTGGCAAGAACGGTCGCGTGCACCTTCAACCGTTTCCATCTGATGACCGAGCAGGTCATTACCGAGCAGGGGTGCGTCGAAGCGAAGACCATCAAGTATGGGGAACTCGCGAATATGCGCTTCGAAGACCAGCCGGCCAACTTTCAGTTGCCTTGCCTCACGATCACCTCCTGGCGCCGAGGCAATGACCGGCGCGACGAAGAGGTCAACACCACGTATGACCACTACGGCAACCTGATCTGGCAACAGCAGGCCAACGGCGTGCAAACCCACTCCAGCTACCTGCCGGCCGAGCAAGATCCGGAGGGCTTCGTCCGCCATCTCGACACTCAGGAGGTGATCCCAACGACCGGTGAGGGAATGGCCGAGGCCTTGCGCAGCGTGTACAGCTACATCGAACTGCCATCGCTGGCGCAGGATGGGAAAGGCACCTTGCTGCTCGAGACCGAGAAGCTGGTGCGTGTGCGTGACGATGCCGTCTTGCAGCTCACCGAGACCCAGTACCATGCGACGGTCGGCGACCCGCTGCGCTACGGCCGGCCCCGGCAGCAGGTGCTCGTGCTCGATGGCAAACGCACCTGTAGCGATTACGCCTACGCGCTGGCCTCGTTGGACGGTCATCCTGTGGTGCAAACCGAGCAGACCATCACCGGTTTCGATCACGGCGCGCCATTGACGCTGCGCGAAACGCTACACACCAAGGCTGGTACCGTGCGCCATGCACGGAAGGTCAATACGTTGCAGCATTCGGTGCTGATCGGCGAGCCCATGCTCAATTATGACGATAACGAGGTGCAGATCGCCTACGTGTACGACGTGCTGCGCCGCGTTACCCAAGAGACGGTCGCACCTGGCACTCCATACTGCGCTACGCGCAACTACAGCTACCACCTGTCCGCCAATGGTGAGCCGGCCGTGCAGACACAAGTTGATGTCAAAGGCGTGACGACTTGGACCTACGTGGACGGGCTCAACCGTGTGGTCAGGCAAGAACGGCAGGACCCGGATTATGGACGAACCTCCGAGGCCAAGGAGGCGGCACGACTTTTCTACAAGGCGCTTTTTGACGAGCTAGGCAACTTGGTATGGGAGGCCGAGCATGATTGGCTTGAACTGGTCGATTTGCCATTGCTCACAAGCTACGAGTACGACGGTTGGCGGCAGCGGTGCTGCGAAGTCGGGCCCGATCGTGTGCGTAACCACGATGTTACCGACTTGACTGGTGCACCGGATTTCACCGGGCCGATTCGCAGGCAATGGCGAGAGTCGGCAGACCAGTCGTTGCGCAGCGGCATGACGATCACGCAGCTCAATCTTTTCGACCAGCCAGTATGGGTCGAGCGTGTAGATACCGAGCAACGACGTGTCAGCTTGCATCAGTACTTTTACGATGGGCTCGGGCGCAGGGCCCGGGAGGTCGATGGGCGTGGTGCGCAGACCTCGTTCCGCCATGATGAGTTCGGCAGGCTTACCGATCACACCCTGGCCGATGACTCGGTGGTACACAGAGTCTATGCCTCTCACAGTACCGAAGACTTGCCTGTTTCGATCGAGGTGGTCGATGGCAGCGACCAGACCAGGTACCTGCTGGGTACCCAGGCGTTCGATGGCCTGGGCCGTCTGATCGGCTCGGTGACGGGAGGGCGTGAACGTACGCAGCTCTACGCGCCAGGGCAGCGCCAGCCCGAGGCAGTCATCACTCCAGCGGGCGTGTGCATCACATATGAATACCTCCCGCAACTGGGTGAAGAACCCTTGCGCCGCATCTTGACGACGTCTGGTGTTGAAGCGAACTACCAGTACGACAAGGAAAATGCCCGCTTGTTGTGGTGCGAGGAAAACGACGAGTCGCTGAGCCGGGAGTACTTCAGTACCGGGGAACTGAAGCTGGAAAGGCGTGAACGTCCCGGGGAGGCTCCCTTTGAGATGAAGTACGTGTACAGCCTGCAAGGGCGTCTGCTCAGTTATACCGATGTGCTGGAGCATACCCAGTCTTATCGCTACAACGCGTATGGCCAGCTCGAGCAGACGTGCCTTGAAAATATCGTGAGCACGTTCACCTATGACGGCTTGGGCCGTATGGACAGCATTCTGACTGAAACCCAAGATCCGGATGGGCAGCCTCGGTATCTCAAGACCGCTCTGGCTTATGACGATTTCGATCGCGAAAGCAGCCGAACTTTCGATCTTGGTGATTCGGTGCAAGTACTCAAGCAGTGCTACGACGCGGTCGATGCCATCAAGACCAAGACCTTGAAGAGTGGCGAGCAGTTGCTGCGCGAAGAAACCTATGGCTATGACCCTCGGGGCCGGTTGGAGGAGTACGATTGCGAGGGGGAGGATGAATACGTGCCAGTCGATTCCTATGGCAAGAAGATCCAGGCCCAAGTCTTCACCTTCGATGCCCTGGACAACATCATCCGGGTTCGCACGTTGTTCGAAGGGGGCAGGATCGATGCAAGGTATCGCTTCGAGAACGAGCAGGATCCGGCGCAGTTGACCGGAATCGAGATCACTGGGCTTGAGGACGTGCCGCGTGTCATTGCCCTGACGTATGACCCAGACGGTAATCTGACGTGCGACGAGCAGGGCCGGACCCTGGTATATGACGCGCTGGGGCGGTTGGAGCGCGTTCAGGCACCCGCGCAGGGCATTGACGCGTTGTATGGATATGATCCGTTGGATCGTTTGGTGACGCAGAGCAACTGAGCCTTTCATAGTCTTACGGGCGAGCCCCAATACTGGCTAGCAAGGGGGGCCTTGCAATCCAGGGGCGGCTTTGCAGCCCAGGCAAGCCCGTTCCTACAGGGCCTCTGCAATCAACGAGTCATGTGTCGATTTATAAGAAGCTGGCTTGCCCCGAGCACGTTTGGCGTGCATATCGAAAACGTGTCGACCTGATAAAAATGCCAGTTGTCATCGTGTATCGGAATGCGTTGAATGAAGTCGCGTGAGCGGAGGTGGTAACTCTTAATCTGTGTCTCCCAGGGAGGTGGATGTGAATAGCTCCGACGCCAAAATCGATGCGGCTGACAATGTACGACGGGCGTTTAGGCTTCGCCGTGCCGAGATATTGAGGGCCGACCCGCTAGCCCGGATTTCTCATGACCGCATAAACAAAAACGGCTGAAAGCCTTATGATTCTTGTCGCCAAACAAAGCCCCATAAGTCTTCAGCCGCGCACAAAATGCTACCAGAAAAACTCCACTTTTCACCCCTCTCTCGCCGCCTCGTCGAGGCCTCTTTCACCGGTGGTCACATCACCTCGGATGCGGGCTTGTTGCTGCTGCGCGAGGTCGACCGGCAACATGGCTTGACCCGCCGCCTGGCCAAAATCGTTCCCGATCGGCGTGATCCTGGGCGTGTCCAGCATGGACTGCAGACACTGCTCGCCCAGCGTATCTATGCACTGGCCGCCGGCTACGAGGATCTCAACGATCATGACGGCCTGCGCCATGACTACGCGCTGCAGACTGCGGTCAACCGCCTGCAACCGCTGGCCGGCAAATCCACTCTGGGGCGCCTGGAACAGCAAGCCGATCGCGAAACGGTGGTGCAAGCCCATCGCCTGCTGTGGGAGCACTTCATCGCCCAGCATGACCAGGCGCCGGCTGAGATCGTGCTCGACTTCGATGCGACCGATGTGCCGGTGCATGGAGATCAGGAAGGGCGCTTCTTCCATGGCTATTACGACCATTACTGCTTCCTGCCGCTCTATGTGTTCTGTGGTCGCCATCTGCTGGTGAGCTATTTGCGCCCGAGCAACATCGATGGCGCCCGACACAGTTGGGCCATCCTGGCACTGCTGGTCAAGTTCATTCGCCGCTTCTGGCCAGAGACCCGCATCGTGTTCCGCGGTGACGGCGGTTTTTGCCGACATCGCATGCTCGACTGGTGTGACCGCAAGCAGGTGGATTATGTGGTGGGTCTGGCCCGCAACACCCGCCTGCAGCGGATGGCGGCGCCGGCCATGCAAGCGGTCGCCGAGGCCTACCAAGAAACCGGGCAGAAGATGTCCGGCGTGTATCGCTTCCTCTATCAGGCCGGTAGTTGGCGTAGGCGCCGCCTGGTCGTGTCGCGCCTGGAACATGGCGAGCAGGGTGCCAATCCACGCTTCATCGTCGTGTCCCGCTTTGCCGAGGATGCTGCCCAGCAGTACTACGAAGACTACTGCGGCCGTGGCGACATGGAGAATCGGATCAAGGACCAACAGTTGGATCTGTTCGCCGACCGCACCTCCAGCCCACGCTGGTGGACCAACCAGTGGCGGCTGATGCTGTCGGCCTTTGCCTATGTGCTGTTCGAACGGCTACGCGATCATCTCCAGGGCACCGCATTGGCGCGCATGAGCATCCATAACCTGCGCTTGAAACTGCTCAAGATCGGTGCGGTGATCATTCGCAACAGCCGGCGCATCCGCGTGCTGATCAGCGAGGCCTATCCGCATCAGGAACTCTTTGCGGGGCTGGTTGCCCGCCTCAAGCCGACCTGAACAGGCGGGCGCCCCCGGCCCGGCTCAATGGGGGAAAGGGGGCAGTGCGCCCCATACGCGGGAATTGAATAAAAAACGATCAATTTTTAGCGGTGGAAGGCAGGTTGTTGATACGCCGAGGCTTCACCGGCCACGCCTGCCGGCCTCATGAGAAATCCGGGCTAGATCCACTTATCGTCGATCCAGACTATTTTGCCGACCCTTCCGATAGGACAGTGAAGAGTGTGCTTTTGCGCTCGGATGGCGCTGGCTTATTCGTCCAGGTACCCCAATGGTTCGTGACCGATGAAGATCTCCTGCGGATAGAGCACTCGCGTGATGGCGTCGGATTTACCTCTATTCATGAGGAGCGTATCCGCTTCTTTGATGACCCCATTAGTTTCCCATATCCCGTCAAACTCGACTTGACGCTCGATGCTTTGCAGCCAGAAGGGGTACACTATTTCAGAAGTTACATCATGTCGGATAATTTTGAAGAGAAGTATTCCGACCCTATCACGCTGCGCTTCGATCGTGTTCCCCCTTATAACAGGGATGTGCCTAACAAGTTCGCGGGTATTCCGGTGGTCACAGATGACAGCCTCGCGGCAGGTAACGACAAGGTTCTTTTGACATTACCCGCTTACCCCGACTGGGAAGCAGGTGACAAAGTCCGTTGGTACTGGTTGAACGAGATACCCACAGACGTTGAAAACATCGAAGAGGTCGGCACCCTTGCAACCACGGGCCAGGCTCAGCAACTCGAAGTGCCCGGCGACTATGTACGCAAGGTCAACGACGGCGGCGTCTATGCCGTGTATGTATTGTTCGACAAGGCCGGCAACATCAGCCAAATCTCCGACTACCTCGCTGTCGATGTGGCGCTCGGTACCTTGCCAACGGTGTTCGATCCGCCGGAGGTACCATTGGCCACGGCGGCGGATGGTTTTCTCATCGATCAGGCCGATGCCTTGGAGGGCGTTGAGGTATGGGTGCCGTTGTTCGATGACCACAAGCCCACAGACACGGTGAAAGTGATCTGGAAGGCTGCGCACTTGAAGCCGCAGCCTGTCGGGTCTACGCCTGAATCCATGATCAGGTTCCCGGTGGACAGCCGCGAAATCCTGTTGACCGAATACGATGATTCATCGGTGCCGGACGTCACGCTGGTTCGTTATGAGGTGTATCGGGGTACTCATTTGTTGGGTGGGAACGAGACGCAGGTCAATGTCGACTTCGAATCGATCGACCCCGGCTGGCCAGGCCCAGATTGGCCGGACCCTGAGCATGCGGGCCTGAACCCTGTGCGGGTAGCAGGAAAGGGAGGGACAAGCGGCGAGAACGAACTCGACATCAACGACACAGGCAAGGCCGCCGATATCACGATCGAACTGCATGACTTTGCACTGGAGGATGATGTGCTGACGCTTTCCTGGGGCGACCAGGAGGGTGCTGCGCGCTACACCGTGAGCGACTCTGACGTGCCAGGGGAAGACGTTACGTTCGAAGTGCCCTGGGCGGTGATCGAGGCAGGAGGGAACAATCCTGCGCTGCCGGTGAGTTATTGGGTCAGCCGGCCCGATGTGCACAATCCGCTGAAGTCGCGTGATACGCCTGTCTTGGTGAACGCCATCAAGATCGTTGCACAGGCGCCTGGATTCCTGGATGCCAATGCGGCAGGCCAGTTGAATTGCAGCACGATCAGGGCCAGTTTGCCGCACGCCGATGGTGGCGCGGTGCAAGTGACGGTGCCTGACCTGACGCAATACACCCAGTACGGAGCAATCACTGAATTCGTTCTTACCTGGTGGGCCGTGAAAGGAGGAAATGAAGATCAAGGTGAGGATGAAGTACCTGGTGTAAGGGAGTCGTTCCCGGTGCCCTTGGGCGCTGACTACCCTCTGGAAGGCTTTACGTGGCGGGTACCTTACTTGAAGCATGTTGCGCCTACATTCGACCCTGATGATCCACTTTTTTACAGAGCCCGCGCGCGGGTGGTCTACAGCTTTAAGGCAGGAACGGAAGACATTGCTTCCGAGCGCGGCGAAATCGTATTGGCCATGTATGAGCCCAGCGGCGCATGCGATTTGACTTGACTGTGCGTCGTTGTGGTACGCGCAGTAAATTGTGGTTTTTTCGCGTAGGAATGTAGGTTTTTTCTTACATGCTTGGCAGAAAAAGCCATGTAGTCTCGTCAGGAAATTCAGGGACGATCCGAACCTGATTTCAATCATTCATGTTGGCGAGCATATATCGATGAACAAACACTCTGCACGCTTCGGCGGCGCGGGTCGGCACGTTTTTGCCTTCGCGTTCGCGCCATTGTACCTGGTCAGTCAAGTGGCATTGGCACTGACCACTATCGTGGAGGACCAAGTCATAGATGGGACAGTGCCATTGGACAGTTATCAAGTCCTTGCCGGTGCCACGTTGACGGCCAATGGTGCCCAGGCGCAGGAGATCCAACTGCGCGCTGGATCGGCGCTGGAATTCAACGGTGGCGGTATCACTGCGACGGGCGACGCGCTGGTGGTCGGAAGCGACTCGGTAGCGAGCCTCAAGGGCACCCAGATCGTCAGTCAGGGCCGCGGTATTGTCGCGGCGCGTAGCGGTGACATCGGTTCCACGGTCAATGTGACGGATAGCACGATCGTCGGTGAGCGCGGTGGTGCGGCGTTGGCCAGCAACTCGCAGCTTCATGTCAGCGGTAGCCTGCTACGTGGCACAGGTGCCGCAAGTGCCGGTTTGCGTATGTTCAATGGGCGGTTCGAGGCGATGGACAGCCAGGTGGTGGGAGCCCAGGAAGGTATCTTGGTGTCGGGCGACACTTCGCTGGATGGTCAGGCCCAGATCGACCTGCAGGGCACGGTTGTCGATGGCTTGGACGGGGCCGCGATCGTCGTCGCCGGTGGCGGCACGGTGCCGGCTTCGGCGCGGATCACTGTCGGCAATGGCTCGCAACTCTCAGGCAGCAATGGCAACGTGCTCGAGGTACGCGACCGCTCGACGGCCGACATGACGGTCGATAATTCGCACCTGGTGGGTAACGTAACGGTAGAGGATGGCTCCAGCGCAACATTGACGCTTGCCAACCAGGCCAGCCTCACCGGCCAACTGGAGGGTGTTTCGCGGTTGAGCATCAGCGACCAGTCGCGCTGGGTCATGGTCAGCGATGCCTCTGTTGGTGACCTGGCACTCAAGGACGGCGCTGTGCAGTTCGGTGGCCCAGGCGCATTCCATCGATTGACCGTGGAAAACCTTTCAGGTAACGGGACCTTCGTCATGGATGCCGATTTTTCGACGGGGCAGAGCGACTTTCTGGAGGTTACCGGCCAGGCGAGCGGCAGCCATGGCTTGCTGATCGGCAGCGCTGGCAAAGATCCCGAAGAAGAGAATCAGCTGCATATGGTGCACACCGCTGGCGGCGATGCATCGTTCTCGCTGGTCAATGGTCCGGTTGATCTGGGTGCTTTTTCCTATGAGCTGGTCCAACGTGGGAACGACTGGTACCTGGACGGTTCGCGCAAAATCATCAGCCCTGGTACGCGTTCAGTGTTGGCCATGTTCAACGCTACCCCCACGGTATGGTACGGCGAACTGACCTCGTTGCGTGGCCGAATGGGCGAGCTTCGCTTGGATGAAGGCAAGGCCGGTGCCTGGGTCCGGGCATACGGTAACAAATATGACGTCGCGGCCAGTTCCGGTGTCGCTTACAAGCAGGTGCAACATGGGATGTCCTTTGGTGCGGACGTCCCCCTGCCGATCGGCGACGGGCAATGGCTGGTCGGCGCGTTGGCGGGCTACAGCCGCTCGGACCTGGATCTGAGCCAAGGTACTTCCGGCGAAATCGACAGCTACTACGTGGGGTTGTACACGACGTGGCTGGATAAACAGAGCGGTTACTATTTCGATGGTGTGCTCAAGCTGAACCGTTTTGAAAACGATGCCAAGGTAGCATTGAGCGACGGCCAGAAGGCCAAGGGTGACTACAGCAACTATGGCGTTGGCGCGTCGGCCGAATTCGGTCGCCATATCGCCTTGCAAAACGATTACTTCGTAGAACCTTATACCCAATGGTCGATGGCGCAGTTTCAAGGTCGGGACTACGAGCTCGACAACGGTCTACAGGCCAAGGGCGAGACGGCCCGGTCTCTGTTGGGTAAGGTAGGCGCTACCTTGGGCCGCAACATCGACCTGGGGGCGGGGCGAATCATTCAACCGTACTTGCGCGCCGCCTATGCATACGAGTTCATCGATGACAATGAGGTCAAGGTCAATACCCATCGCTTCGATAACGACCTGTCAGGCTCGCGTGGCGAACTCGGTGTGGGTGTGGCTGTATCGATGGTGGAGCGCTTGCAACTGCATGCTGATTTCGACTACAGCCGTGGCGAACATATTGACCAGCCGTGGGGGGTGAACCTGGGGCTGCGCTACAGCTGGTGAACAACGCTGAAGAGGAAGACGCCGAGTCTTCCTTTTTTTTTGGGGAGAGGTCGACGATGCGCCAGTCCGATGAAAGCCTGCTCTTGCTCAAACCGGTGATTGTTCCTGATCTGCTGGAGGATATTCCGGGAGGTGAGCCTAACTTGTTGCCCGTCAGGGCTGTGCGAAGGCCGCTTCTGGTCAGCGTTCCCAAGTGGCTGATATCCGACCCCAGTGAAGAGGAACCAGAAACCCTGGAGTTGCAGTGGGATGGCCAGTTTCTCGACTCCAGGTGTTGGACCGTTCCGGTGCGTGAAGAAGACCTGGATTTCGAGGTGCCGGTGGAGAAACTGGTCGAGGGGCGGCATAGCTTGACGTACCGGGTGACACTGGGCAACGAAGGGACGGAAGCGTCCGAGCCGCTTACGCTGTACATCGACAAGACAGCACCTGCGCTAGGCGGCCAACGTGGTCGACTCGAAATCGTCGAGGATGCCGAGCAGATCGAGAGGGACGGGCTGACCGCTCGTTATCTGGAGCGTCACCAAGACCGTTTACGTACCCGGGTCCCCGATTACGAAACCCCCATGCCGGGCGACATCATCACGTGGTACTGGGGAGCGAGCGCTGATGATTCGGAACGCGTCGACAGTAGAACCCTGAACGTCGATGACATCGCGCAGCCCTTGTTCATCGACTTTCAAGGCCAGATGATTCGTGAGCGTCAAGACGGCCAACGTTATGCCTACTACGAGATAGAGGATCGCGCGGGCAATCTGAGCGCGCAGGCTCGTTCGTTGGAGATGGGGGTGAACGCTCAGCCAATACCACGCGACCTGGGCTGGGTGGAAATTCCCCAGGCAACCGGCGCAGGGCCAGACCTTACGTTGTCGATGAATGCATTCGTCGAGCCTTTATTGGTAGAAATCCCTGAGACAGCACGGTTGTTTCCGGACGAGACGGTGACGGTGACGTGGGGCGATCCTGGCGATTATGGTTATTTCTCCACAGCCGAGCCGCAGCCTGGAACCGAGCGGCATTTTCTCATCCCGGTGAAGAGCCTCCTGGCCTACAGTCGGCAAACGGTGGTTGTCGGCTACCACGTGTTTGATGGGGTGGAGACCTTCCCCTCTGCTGCGCGTAATCTTGCTGTAAGCCCATTGTCGGAGCACTTGCCCCAAGTGCAGTTGCAAGGGGCCGATGGTAATGGTTTCAGTCTCGGGCCGGCGCCAGCGCTGGTACCTGTCAGGTTGGGGATCTGGTCATGGATGGCCGTTGGCCAGCAGGTCAGGATCACCATCACTGGCGTCCTGCAAAGTGGTGGTGATGCACAGCCTTACCCTGTGCTCGAAGCGCATGTCGTCACACCGGGCGAGGTCAGCCAGGGTATCGGGATGAACGATAGCGTGACAGTTCCCAAGACGTATCTGGCGCAACTGCGCCGTAACCACACCTTCACGCTGCATGTGGGGGTGAGTTTCGACGCGGGCAAGACATGGGTCGACTTCCCCACCTATAGCCCGATGCTGAAGGCATGAGACGCATCAGGATCGGCTCACGGGGCTGATCACTTTGGGAGTGATACCACCATAGTCATTGACGGTGGTGAACTCGACCTTCAGTCCATCCTGGACCGACAACGTATGGAGTGGATAGGTTTGACGGCCCAAGGGGAGCGCCATGTGCCTGGATTCGATTTTCTCGCTCGCTTGGGGGCCGGTGACGGTGAGTTGGTTGAAGGTGAAGTGAAAAGGGGAGGGGTTGTCCACCACCAGATGCGCCTTGCCCTCTATCGACTGCACTGACCAGGCCAGCTCCGCCAGCCGATCTTGCGGGCGACCTTTGAGCTGGCTTGGGCGGTAGAAGACCTTGATACGGGTGCGCATGGCGATGGTCAAGGCGTTGCCTGGTTCGGCATCCGACTGGGGAATCTCCTGCAGATTGAAGAAAAACAATGACTCGCGATCTTGCGGCAGGTCATTGGGCAGACGGTTGATCTGCACGGTCTGCTCGCTGCCCGGATCGATACGGAACAAGGCTGGCGACGCGATCAACGGGACAGCGGTGGTGTTGTCGTCGGTGCTGGTGTTGACCCAGGCTTGCGCGGCATAAGTGCGCTGACTGGGGTTGGCGACGATCAAGGACGTACTGTGCTTGTCGCTGGGCTGGATAAGGCGGGTTGCGCTGATGGTCAGGGCTGCTTGGGCGTCGAGCGGCGAGAGCAGGCCCAGGCAGGCTGCCACCGCTACTGGCAACTGGCAACCGCGCAGGATCTTGCGAAACATGGAAGAATCTCGTGGTGGGCGGGTAACGGAATGCTCCAGGCTGGTTCGAGACTGCCTGGAGCAACGTATTACTTGATGTCGACCAGGAAGGTCACATCAGCGGCAGCATAACCTGGGGTGACGGTTGCGTTGGTAGCCTGGTACATGGCGTAGAACAGCATGTCAGTGGGCTTGGTATCGTCGAGCGCGTAGCCTGCCGACTCCGCATCGGGCGCCAGGTTGGTCCTGCTCTTGTCTTGAATGGCCAGTGCCAGCCCCTCGGCACCGCCTGGTCGCAGTGCATAGAGATCGGTGCCGCTGGGGCCGTGGAGGGGCGAGAAGGTCACGTAACCTTGCTCACCTGGGTTGATGGTGCAACCGGCTCCCGGTGTGACACGCAGGGCGAATGGAATATGCGGGGTTCGCTTGCCAACGCTGTCGAAATAACTGGGGTGAAAGTTACCAATCACCACGCGGGGGAGAATGGTGCCGCCGCTGCCGGGCTCGACGATTTCGATGGGGCAGGTGCCCCCCGGTGTGACCGTGCCGTGAAAATTGATGTTGCCTGTATTGGCCACTGCGGCGCTGCTTGCTAAGCCCAAGGCGAGGGCTGCCAAAGTCTTTTTCATATCCATAGATCCTGAAGGTGAAAAACGATGCTCAAACATGGACGCGCATGTTCGGCTCGCAGGATAGGTGGGATGGCTCTACAAAAATGTAAGGCTCTTCACCCGAGGGGCGTGGAAATATGGACGGTTACTCTGCAGCCCGTTAAGGCTCAGGCGCTCGAGCGTGACGCACGGGGGCACCTCAGTGCCGGCCGTCACCGTCTGGCAGGCTGAGCCGTTGCTTTTGCTGGTGCCAGTCGAACGCTTCGCCTTTCTGCTCTGCCTCGTACCGGAGTTCTTCCAGTCGCTGATACAGGTCCAGTTCTTCGTCAGGCATGAAATGCAGGCAATCCCCGCCGAAGAACCACAGCAGGTCACGGGGGACCAGATGGGCAATCTGCGGGTAGCGCTGGATCACCTGGCAGATCAGGTCCTGGCCGAGGTACTGGCTTTCGAGCGGGTCCTTGGGAAGCACGGCAAGCAGTTCATCGAAGCGCTCCAGGAACAGCGTGTGGCTTTCTTCAGGCACCTGCTCGGCGTCGCCGAGTGCTACCAGGATGGTGCGCAGATGATGCAGCAACTGCAGGTGGTAGGCTTGGTAGTCGGTCGCCATGAAAAAGTCCTCGAGGAAATTGAGTGGGACGGGATTATAGAGGTCGGTGCATCACCGGCCAGCCAGATTTTTCGTACCTGACAATTCTGCCAGTTTCGAGCCGAGGGGAAAGGTGTTCCACTTGGACGAAAGAGGAGAGTTGCGATGAAAATCATGGAGCTCGAGCCTTCGCCGGTGTTTTTCCTGATTGATCGGGACACGATCAATCGCCAGTGGAGGCTGCATGCCGACAAAGCAACTGCAAAAAGCGAGAGGGTCTATTTTGACCGCATCACCGGCCCGGTCAGTAGGAAAATCAGGCTGGTGTGGCTGGGTTACCCATCGCTTCTCTATACCGATAAGCATATTGAAGTGAGCAAGCACCTGCTGAGTGACTTGGAGATGACCCTGACCCACGAAGCAGGCACAAGTCATGGTTGGGTCAGTGACATAAGCCAGACATGGCCCGGTGACGATAAGACCCTGTCGATCAAGGCCTTGCTGGGGGACAGTCGGTTACGCTACAGGACCTTGGACCTGGGGGCGCTGCGCCTGGAGTGGTCGAGCCCGGCCGAGTACACCTTTAATGGTAGCGATGCGGATCTTGCGTTTTTCAGAGGCTATTTCGAACGTCGGGGGCAAACGCTGTTGTATCGCCTTACGCCACCGTTGAACCCGCTCATGCATGATATATCGGTGCATTTCGAAAACGCTGGTAAGTTTTCGCCCTGGCTTTGGCTGTTCGGCGAGGACACGCGCGCTTTTGCAGCAGCACCGCCATCAGCAGAGATCGCCAGTGATTACAATGTGATCATTATTTCATCGTTGATGTACCCCGAGGTTTATAAAGATCTGCCGCCGAGCGATAGTCAATGGATCGCTTCGCTTTTGGCTCCGCCGTCATCGTTCGAATTCGAGGGCGGTGTCTTTGAAGCCAGCCTCTACAGTTACTGGGCATTCTATGCGGCTGGTACGGCGGCAACGCCACGATCGTCCGACGATGAGATAGCCGGTTTGACGAACACAATGGCCATCACGCCTCTGGTCCGCGCGATTGGCAGTTTCGATGCCAAGCAGGAACTTGTGCTTGAGCCTGCCGGTGAAGCCACCTTTGCTTTCGAAGGTGCCCATCTGGGGACGATGGGGCGTGAAAACGGTAGGCAGTACTACTTCCCGCCAGCGGCGCTGCAACCAGCCGCCGAACTGGAGCCTGACAACAAGACCGACCGCCCTGCCGCGCTGTCGGCGACGGTCCGGGAGCCTGTGACGGTGGATGTGATCAAGGCCAGCCGAGGTGAGAGCATTGCCTTCTCAACATTCATTTCCCGTTATGCGCCCCAGACGCATTTTTTCAAGGCCAAGGTGTCAGCAGGCAAACTGTCGCTGTCGCTATGGTACGTGAGCGCTGAATCCGATGAGCAAGTACAAGTTCCAGTCGACGAGCTCGAGTGGAAGATCGTTTCGGGCAATGGAAAGATCTCTCGGGCGGGCGTGTTCACGCCCGCCGCTGTCTTGCCCACTGCTTTCACTGCCGTGTGGGCGCGCGACCTGAGTGACACCCGGTTCATGTATTGGGCGTTCACGATCATTCCCGTCCCGTTGTTCTCAGCGGAGAAAGTGAGCGAGCTGTTCAATGAATGACCGCTCGCTGCTATCTGGCTTATGCCGGCTATCGCACCTGGTCTGGGTTGAGCGTGAGCGCGTCTTTTTCGAATGCATCGACGTCGATCACTGCCCGTCGGGCTCTTTCGGCTTCGTGCAAACGCTGGCCCTCGGCTGGCTGCAGGACACCGGCTGCGACGGCTTCGTCGATAGCCGATTGCCCGTTCGCTAGCCGTACCCCCCCCTCCTTGATGGCGTGGTGCAGCGTCTTGTGCAAAGGCCCGGTTTCATCCAGCAGGTCGCAGGCCCGCTGCAGTGCCGCCACCGGGTCGCCTTCCGCCTGGGGCCGGAAGCAACCGGTCAACAATTCTTCGAGCGCCGGGTCACCTTTGCTTCGGCCGATCAGCGCCGCCACCTCGGCGTCCAGCTCGTCGCTCGGCCCGGTATGCCGACGGCCGAACGGAAACACCAGGACGCGCAAGGCACAACCGACGAAACGGTTAGGGAAGTTATCGAGCAACCGGTCCAGGGCGTTTTCCGCCTGGCCCAGGCTTTCTTCCATGGCCCAGCGCAACAGGGGCTGCATGTGCTCGGGCGAACCCAGGTCGTGATAGCGCTTGAGCGCCGCCGAGCCCAGGTACAGGTGGCTCAGCACATCGCCCAGGCGTGCGCTCAGCCGTTCGCGGCGCTTCAGCGCACCGCCGAGCAGCATCATCGACAGGTCGGCCAGCAGGGCGAAGGCCGCGGCCTGGCGGTTGAGCGCACGGAAGTAGCCTTGGCTCAGGGCATCGCCAGGGACGTTCTCCAGGCGGCCCAGGCCGAGGTTGTAGACCAGGGTGCTGGCCGCGTTGCCGGCGGCGAACATGATGTGCTTCATCAGCAGCTCATCGAACTCGACCAGCGCCTGCCCGCGGTCCTCGCGCCCGGCCAGGGCCATTTCCTCGAGCACGAACGGGTGGCAGCGGATCGCGCCCTGGCCGAAGATCATCAGGTTGCGCGAGAGGATGTTGGCGCCCTCGACGGTGATGAAGATCGGCGCACCTTGCCAGTTGCGGCCCAGGTAGTTGTTCGGGCCCATGATGATGGCCTTGCCGCCATGCACGTCCATGGCGTGCTGGATGCACTCGCGGCCACGTTCGGTCAGGTGATACTTGAGGATCGCCGACAACACCGAGGGCTTCTCGCCCAGGTCCACGGCCTTGGCGGTGAGCAGGCGGGCGCTGTCCATCAGCCAGGCGTTGCCGCCGATGCGGGCGAGGGATTCCTGGATACCCTCGAAGGCCGCCAGCGGTACGTTGAACTGCTCACGGATGTTGGCGTACTGGCCGGTGACCAGGCTGGTGTACTTGCCCACCCCGGTGCCCACGGCAGGCAAGGAGATCGAGCGGCCTACCGATAGGCAGTTCATCAGCATCATCCAGCCCTTGCCGAGCATACCCTGGCCGCCGATGAGGAAGTCCAGCGGCACGAACACGTCCTTGCCGCTGTTGGGGCCGTTCATGAAGGCGGCGCCCAGGGGCAGGTGGCGCTTGCCGATCTCGACGCCGGGGGTGTCGGTGGGGATCAGCGCCAGGCTGATGCCCAGCTCTTCTTCCTCGCCCAGCAGGTGGTCCGGGTCGTAGGCCTTGAACGCCAGGCCCAGCAGGGTGGCGATCGGGCCGAGGGTGATGTAGCGCTTTTCCCAGTTCAGGCGCAGGCCGATGACCTCTTCGCCATTCCACTGGCCCTTGCAGACGATACCGGTATCAGGCATCGCACCGGCGTCGGAGCCGGCCAAGGGGCCGGTGAGGGCGAAGCAGGGGATTTCCTCGCCACGGGCCAGGCGTGGCAGGTAGTGATTGCGCTGCTCGTCGGTGCCGTAGTGCAGCAGCAGTTCGGCCGGGCCCAGGGAGTTGGGCACCATCACCGTGGAGGCCAGGTCGCCGCTGCGGGTGGCCAGCTTCATCGCCACCTGGGAGTGGGCGTAGGCGGAGAAGCCCTTGCCGCCGTATTCCTTGGGGATGATCAGGGCGAAGAAACCTTGATCCTTGATGTGCTGCCAGGCTTCGGGCGGCAGGTCCAGGTCCTGGCCGATCTGCCAGTCGCTGACCATGGCGCAGAGTGCTTCGGTTGGGCCGTCGATGAAGGCTTGTTCTTCGTCGGTCAGTTTCGGTGCCGGATAGTCGAGCAGGGTGTTCCAGTTCGGGCGGCCGCTGAACAGCTCGCCGTCCCACCACACGGTGCCGGCGTCGATGGCCTCGCGCTCGGTCTGCGACATGGGCGGCAGGGTGCGCTGGAACCATTCGAACACCGGGCCTGTGAATACCTTGCGCCGCCACTGCGGCAATGCCACCAGGGCGATCTTCAGTGCCAGCACGATCCACAGCAGGGTCAGCAGCCAGCCGGGGGCGCTGCTGAAAATGCCCATCAGCAGCACATAGGCCGCGAGGATACCCAGGATCTGCAAGGGCGCCAGGCGCCGGTGCGTGAGGTACGCCGCGCCGATCACCAGCACCACCAACCACAACAGCAACATAATCGGTCCTCCTTGGAACCAGGGGCTTGAGCCGTCCCACAGAGCTTAGACGCAACGGCATGAAGGGTAGGGTCTGAACGATGACAGGGTGTGGTTGCAGGCGTTCTGTCGGGTTCGTCATCCTGGGGCTGCCTTGCAGCCCATCGCTGGCAAGCTCCACACGGACCGAGCCGTTCTTGGGGGCGTTGCCGAACCTGGGGCTTGCCGGCGATGGGGCACGAAGCGGTTCTCTGGAGTAGACTGGTCACCCTCCGCATTCACAAGGACAGGGTCATGCTGAAGATCTGGGGCCGCAAGAACTCGAGCAATGTGCGCAAGGCGCTGTGGATCGCCCATGAACTGGGCCTCGATTTCGAATCCATCGATGCCGGCGGCGCCTTCGGCGTGGTCGACGAGCCTCACTACCGGGCGCGCAACCCCAACGGCCTGGTGCCGATGCTCGAGGACGGCGACCTGGTGCTGTGGGAGTCCAACGCCATCGTCCGCTACCTTTGCGCCGAGTACGGCCAGGAGCAGGGCTGGTACCTGGACGATCCTCGCCAGCGCGCCCAGGCCGACAAGTGGATGGACTGGGCCACCTCGTCCTTCGCCGGCCCGTTCCGCCCGCTGTTCTGGGGCCTGCTGCGCACGCCCGAAGAGCAGCGCGACTGGGTGGCGATCAACGCCGCGCACAAGCAATGTGCCCAACTGCTGGCCATCGCCGATGAAACCCTGGCCCACCAGCCGTACTTGTCTGGTGACCAGATCGGCATGGGCGACATCCCATTGGGGAGTTTCATCTATGCCTGGTTCGAGATGCCCATCGAGCGCCCGGCCATGCACCACCTGCAGGCCTGGTACGAGCGCCTGACGGCGCGCCCGGCCTACCAGGCAGCGGTGATGACCGCGCTGACCTGATCGAACACCTCGGCTTCTTCGATAGTCATTATCAATAGACATGACTGTACTTGTGCGGCCAGGCCTTGCACCATTGGCCGCACTCACTGCGCCAGTGACTTTACCTGGCGTGTCCTGCACCTTTTTCTTCGGTAAGTGACCCGCTATGAGTTCCGCCCTGTCCATACGACAGTTGACCAAGACCTACGGCAATGGCTTCCAGGCCCTCAAGGGCATCGACCTGGAGGTTGCCGAGGGCGACTTCTTCGCCTTGCTCGGCCCCAACGGCGCCGGCAAATCCACCACCATCGGCATTCTCTCGACCCTGGTGAACAAAACCAGCGGCACGGTGAATGTCTTCGGCCACGACCTGGACCGCGAGCCTGCGGCGCTCAAGCGCTGCCTGGGCGTGGTGCCCCAGGAGTTCAACTTCAACCAGTTCGAGAAGACCTTCGATATCGTCGTCACCCAGGCGGGTTACTACGGTATCCCGGCCAAGCTGGCCAAGGAGCGCGCCGAACAGTACCTGACCCAGCTCGGCCTGTGGGACAAGCGCGACGTGCCATCGCGTTCGCTGTCCGGTGGCATGAAGCGCCGGCTGATGATCGCTAGGGCGCTGATCCACGAGCCGCGCCTGCTGATCCTCGACGAGCCGACCGCCGGGGTGGACATCGAGCTGCGCCGCTCGATGTGGAGCTTTCTCACCGAGCTGAACCAGAAGGGCATCACCATCATCCTGACCACGCACTACCTGGAGGAAGCCGAGCAACTGTGCCGCAACATCGGCATCATCGACCACGGCACCATCGTCGAGAACACCAGCATGCGCAAGCTGCTCGGCAAGCTGCACGTCGAGACCTTCGTCCTCGACCTCAAGCACGACTTGCCCGCCGCACCGGCGCTGGAGGGATATCCGTGCCGGCTGATCACCCCGCACACCCTCGAGGTGCAAGTGGACAAGGACATCGGTATCACCGCGCTGTTCGGCCAGCTGGCGCTGCGCAACATCGAGGTGCAGAGCCTGCGCAACAAGACCAACCGACTCGAGGAACTGTTCGTGGCCCTGGTGGAAAAGAACCTGTCGAAGGTGGCCGTATGAACCTGGAACTGCGCACCAACTGGGTCGCCCTCAATACCATCGTCTACCGCGAAGTCCGGCGTTTCCTGCGCATCTGGCCACAGACCCTGCTGCCCCCGGCGATCACCATGGTCCTGTACTTCGTGATCTTCGGTAACCTGATCGGCCGGCAGATCGGCGACATGGGCGGCTTCAGCTACATGGAGTACATCGTCCCGGGGCTGATCATGATGTCGGTGATCACCAACTCCTACGGCAACGTGGTGTCGAGTTTCTTCGGCAGCAAGTTCCAGCGCTCGATCGAGGAACTGATGGTCTCGCCGGTGTCGCCGCACACCATTCTCGTCGGCTATGTGCTGGGCGGTGTGTTGCGGGGGCTGGCCGTGGGGGTGATCGTCACCTTGCTGTCGCTGTTCTTCACCCAATTGCAGGTGCATCACCTGGGCGTGACCATCGTCGTGGTGCTGTTGACCGCGACCATCTTCTCGCTGCTGGGCTTCGTCAACGCGGTATTCGCGCGCAACTTCGACGATATCTCGATCATCCCGACCTTCGTGCTCACGCCGCTGACCTACCTGGGCGGGGTGTTCTACTCGATCAACCTGCTGCCGCCGTTCTGGCAGACCGTGTCGCTGGCCAACCCGGTGCTGCACATGGTCAATTCGTTCCGCTACGGCATCCTAGGGGTGTCGGATATCCGTATTGGCACGGCGATTACGTTCATGCTGGTGGCCACCGCGGTGCTCTACCTGCTGTGTGTCCGCCTGCTGGTCAGCGGCCGCGGCATGCGTGCCTGACAGCCGCTGCTTGCGCCGGCGCCACTGCCGGCCCACCCACCAGCGCCAGTACAGCATGGTCGCGAAGTAGGCGAGCACGCCCAGGACCACGCCGCAGACCACCGAACCGAGCAGGAACGGCTGCCAGACGGTGGCGAGCTGGGCGGTGATCCACTCGAAGGTCAGTTCGTCGGGGAGGGTGCGCGGTGGGATCTGCATCAGCCAGGCGCCGGTCATGTAGGTGACGAAGAACACCGGTGGCATGGTCAGCGGGTTGGTCAGCCACACCAGGCTGACCGCGATCGGCAGGTTGCCGCGCAATGGGATCGCCAGGCTGGCCGCCAGCAGCATCTGCATGGGAAGGGGGATGAGCGCTGCGAACAGGCCGACACCCATGGCCCGCGCCACCGAATGGCGGTTCAGGTGCCAGAGGTTCGGATCGTGCAGCAATCGGCCGAGAAAACGTAAGGACTTGTGTTCTCGAATGCTGGTCGGATCCGGCATGTAGCGTTTGAAAAGACGGCGCGGCATGTAGGCTCCCGGCGGGTCGAAGGCGCTCAGTATGCCCTGATTCCCGCACAGCCTCGTTCAGAGTTTGTGACAATTGTTGAGCGGGCTTTGTCGCCATTTCGTCTATGCCTCAGAAGGCGATTGTGCTTCTGGAGCCTTACCTCATGCGCACAGGGATGTTTGCGCTCGCGCTCGGGCTGTTGAGCCTGGGCTTTCTGCCGGCCTTGCCATCGGTCGGGTGGCTGCTCGTGCTGGCCCTGGCCGGCCTGGCAGGCCTGTGTACGCGCGGCTGGCCGCTGGGCTGCCTGCTGCTGGGCCTGGCCTGGGCCTGCTGGTCGGCGCAGTTGGCACTGGACGATCGCCTGGCGGCGGAGCTGGATGGCCGCACGCTGTGGCTGGAGGGGCGGGTAACGGGCCTGCCGGCCCAGTCGGGGCGGGCCATGCGCTTCGAGCTGGACGAGGCGGTATCGCGCCGCGCGGGCTTGCCCCGGCGGCTGCAACTGAGCTGGTTCGACGGCCCGCCGGTCAAGGCTGGCGAACGCTGGCGGCTGGCGGTCACGCTCAAGCGCCCCCATGGCCTGCTCAACCCTCATGGCCCAGACCGCGAGGCGAGCTTGCTGGCGCGGCGGGTCGGCGCCACGGGCACGGTCAAGGCCGGGCAGTTGCTGGCACCGGCCACCGGGGCCTGGCGCGATGCCGTGCGCCAGCGTCTGCTGGCGGTGGATGCCCAGGGGCGCGAGGCGGTGCTGGCGGCGCTGGTGCTGGGCGATGGCGCAGGGCTTGCGCGTGAGCAATGGCAGGTGTTGCAGGCCACCGGCACGGTGCACCTGCTGGTGATTTCCGGGCAGCACATCGGCCTGCTGGCTGGGCTGGTGTATGGCCTGGTGGCCGGGGCCGCGCGTCTGGGCGCCTGGCCAAGGCGCTCGCCCTGGCTGCCTTGGGCTTGCGCCCTGGCAATGCTCGCGGCCCTGGGCTATGGCGCATTGGCGGGGTTCCAGGTACCGGTGCAGCGGGCGTGCCTGATGTTGGCGGCCGTGCTGCTGTGGCGCCTGCGTTTTCGCCATCTCGGTGCCTTGTTTCCCTTGCTGCTGGCGCTGGTGGGCGTACTGCTGGTCGAGCCGCTGGCCAGCCTGTTGCCGGGCTTCTGGCTGTCGTTCGCGGCGGTGGCGGTGCTGATCTACTGTTTTGGCGGCCGTCTCGGTGGCTGGCGGCCCTGGCAGGCCTGGAGCCGCGCCCAGTGGGTGATCGCCGTGGGCCTGTTGCCGGCCTTGTTGGCCTTGGGGTTGCCGGTCAGCCTCACCGCCCCGCTGGTCAATCTGCTGGCGGTACCCTGGATAAGCCTGGCCGTGCTACCCCTGGCCCTGCTGGGGACGGCGCTGCTGCCGCTGGCAGGGCTGGGCGAGGCGCTGCTGTGGCTGGCCGGTGGCTTGGTCGATCTGCTGTTTCGCCTGCTGGCCGTGGTGGCGGGCTGGCGCCCGGCCTGGACGCCTCCATCCCTGCCGCTTTGGGCCTGGCTGTTGGTACTCGCCGGGGCGGTGCTGGTGTTGTTGCCTCGGGGCGTGCCTCTGCGTGGCCTGGGGCTGGTCATGCTGCTGGCCCTGTGGGCGCCTAGGGAACAAGTACCGCAGGGCCAGGTGGAGGTCTGGCAGTTGGATGTCGGCCAAGGCCTGGCGGTGCTGCTGCGCACCCGCAACCACAGCCTGCTCTACGATGCCGGCCCCGCCTGGGGCGACACCGACCTGGGCGAGCACGTGGTGTTACCGACCCTGCGCAAGCTGGGGGTGAGTCACCTTGACCTGCTGCTGATCAGCCACGCCCATGCCGACCATGCCGGTGGCGCGCAGGCCATTCATCGCGGCTTGCCGGTTGGCCGCGTGCTCGCTGGCGAGGCGATGGCGTTGCCACAGGCGTTGCAGGCACAAGCGTGCAGCAACGACCAGCGCTGGGAATGGGACGGCGTGCGTTTCTCGCTCTGGCGCTGGCCCGAAGGGCAGGGGAGCAACGATCGCTCCTGCACCTTGCTGGTCGAAGCCCAGGGCGAGCGCCTGCTGTTGGCCGGGGATATCGAGGCGGGTGCCGAACGGGCCTGGCTGGATGCCACCGGTGGGCCGCGTATCGACTGGTTGCAGTCACCGCACCATGGCAGTCGCAGCTCTTCCACCGAGGCTTTCATCCGTGCCACTGCGCCGCGTGGTGTGCTGATCTCGCGGGGGCGGAGCAATGGCTTCGGGCATCCGCACCCGCAGGTCATCGAGCGGTACCGGCGGCATGGGCTGGCGATTCACGATACGGCGGTGGACGGGGCACTGCGGCTGGTACTGGGGCGCCACGGCGAGGTCGAAGGGCTGCGGGCGCAGCGGCGTTTCTGGCGAGAGCCTTTCGGGCTTGCAGCCCGAAGCGACCTCCGGCAGATGAGCCCCCCTCGCGCCTATGGTAGAGTGGCGACCTTTTTCCAAGGGGATGTTCAACGTGTGGGAATTGGTCAAGTCCGGCGGTTGGATGATGCTGCCGATCATTCTGAGCTCCATCGCCGCCATGGCTATCGTCGCCGAACGCCTGTGGACCCTGCGCGCCAGTCGCGTGACCCCGCCGCACCTGCTGGGCCAGGTGTGGATGTGGATCAAGGACAAGCAACTGACCAGTGACAAGCTCAAGGCCTTGCGTGCCGATTCGCCGCTGGGCGAGATCCTCGCCGCGGGCCTGGCCAACTCCCGGCATGGCCGCGAGATCATGAAGGAATGCATCGAGGAGGCCGCCTCGCGGGTCATCCACGAGCTGGAGCGCTACATCAGCACCCTCGGCACCATCGCCGCCATGGCGCCGCTGCTGGGCCTGCTGGGCACGGTGCTGGGCATGATCGACATCTTCAGCGCCTTCATGGGCACGCAGATGACCGCCAATCCCGCGGTGCTCGCCGGTGGTATCTCCAAGGCCCTGGTCACCACCGCCGCTGGCCTGATGGTCGGTATCCCGGCAGTGTTCTTCCACCGCTTCCTGCAGCGGCGCATCGATGAGCTGGTGGTGGGCATGGAGCAGGAGGCGATCAAGCTGGTCGAGGTGCTGCAGGGCGATCGCGAAGTCGAAGTGGCCGGAGGCAAGGCGTGAAATTCCGGCGCAATCGGCAGCGGGAGAACGTCGACATCAACCTGGCGTCGTTGATCGACGTGGTGTTCGTGCTGTTGCTGTTCTTCGTGGTCACCACCACCTTCACCCGCGAGACCCAACTGCGCGTCGAGCTGCCCGAAGCCGCCAGTGCCGAGCAGGCGCCGCCGGAGGAGGGCAAGCGCCTGGAGGTCACCATCAGCGCCGATGGCGTGTACTCGGTCAACAACCACCTGCTGCCCAAGAGCGACCTGACCACCCTGGTCGAGGCGCTGCAACGGGAGTCTGGCGGCGACACCGAATTGCCCCTGGCGATCAGCGCCGACGGCCGTACCCCGCACCAGGCCGTGGTCACCGCGATGGATGCTGCCGGCAAACTCGGCTTCAGCCACTTGCGCATGACCACCGTCGAGGCGGCCCAGGGGACCCCCTGATGGCCTTCGCCGACCGCTTGCTCGCCGCCTGGTACACCGGGCACCCGGCCCTGGCCTTGCTGCGGCCGCTCGAGGCCCTGTACCGGCGTGTGGTGATGCGCAAGCGCGCACGTTTTCTCGAGGGTGGCAGCGCCAGCTACCGCGCACCGGTGCCGGTGATCGTGGTGGGCAACATCACCGTCGGCGGCACTGGCAAGACGCCGATGATCCTCTGGCTGGTCGAGCACTGCCGCCGGCAAGGGCTCAGGGTGGGGGTGGTCAGCCGTGGCTATGGCGCCAAGCCACCCCGCTTGCCTTGGCGCGTCGAGGCCGGCCAAGGCGCCGAACAGGCTGGCGACGAGCCGCTGCTCATCGTCCAGCGCACCGGCGTGCCGCTGATGATCGACCCCGACCGCTCCCGCGCCGTGCAGGCGCTGCTGGCCAGCGAGCCGCTGGACCTGATCCTCTGCGACGATGGCATGCAGCACTATCGCCTGGCCCGTGACCTGGAACTGGTGCTGATCGATGCCGCCCGCGGCCTGGGCAATGGCCGCTGCCTGCCGGCCGGCCCGCTGCGTGAGCCGGCCGAGCGCCTGCTGGAGGCCGACGCCGTGCTGTACAACGGCGCCGAAGCCGACCGCGACAACGGCTTCGCCTTCCGCTTGCAGCCCAGCGCCCTGGTCAACCTGCGCAGCGGCGAGCGCTGCGCCCTCGATCATTTCGCCGCCGGCCAGGCCGTGCATGCCGTGGCCGGCATCGGCAACCCACGGCGTTTCTTCGACACCCTGCAGGGGCTAAACTGGCAGCCGGTGCCGCACCCTTTCGCCGACCATGCGCAGTTCAGCGCCGAAAGCCTGGCCTTCAGCCCGCCGCTGCCGCTGGTGATGACCGAAAAGGATGCGGTGAAATGCCGTGGGTTCGCCAGCGACGACTGGTGGTACCTGGCGGTCGACGCCGTGCCATCGCCAGCCTTCATTGCCTGGTTCGACAGCCAGCTCGCGCGCCTGCTGCCCACGCACCGGCAGCCCTGAATCATCGTCAATTTCCGGCCATTGGCCTCAAGGAAGCTTCCATGGACACCAAACTGCTCGACATCCTGGCCTGCCCGATCACCAAGGGCCCGCTCAAGCTCAGCGCCGACAAGACCGAGCTGATCAGCAAGGGCGCGGGCCTGGCCTACCCGATCCGCGACGGCATCCCGGTGATGCTGGAAAGCGAAGCGCGCACCCTGACCGACGAAGAGCGTCTGGACAAATGAGCCTGAACTTCACCGTGGTGATTCCCGCCCGCCTGCGTTCCACGCGCCTGCCGGGCAAGCCGCTGCTGCCGATCGCCGGCAAGCCGATGGTCCAGCACGTGTGGGAGCAGGCGCGCAAGAGCGGCGCCAGCCGTGTGGTCATCGCCACCGACGATACGAGCATCGTCCAGGCCTGCGAGGCTTTCGGCGCCGAAGTGCTGCTGACCCGCGCCGATCATGAGTCGGGTACCGATCGCCTGGCCGAAGTCGCCGCGCGCCTGGAGCTGCCTGCCGACGCTATCGTGGTCAACGTCCAGGGCGACGAGCCGCTGATCCCGCCGTCGATCATCGACCAGGTGGCGGTGAACCTGGCCTCGCACCCGGAAGCGGGCATCGCCACCCTGGCCGAGCCGATCCACGCGCCGCAAGCCGTGTTCAACCCCAATGCGGTCAAGGTCGTCAGCGACAAGAACGGCCTGGCCCTGACCTTCAGTCGCGCGCCGCTGCCGTGGGCGCGGGATGCCTTCGCCAAGGATCGCGACAGCCTGCCTGAGGCGGTGCCTTACCGCCGGCATATCGGCATGTACGCCTACCGTGTGGGCTTTCTCCAGGACTTCGTCGCCTGGGGCCCCTGCTGGCTGGAGCAGGCCGAGTCGCTGGAGCAGTTGCGTGCCCTGTGGCACGGCGTGCGTATCCATGTCGCCGATGCGCTCGAGGCCCCGGCCGTGGGTGTCGATACCCCCGAAGACCTGGAGCGCGTGCGGCGCTTGCTGGAGGCCTGATGCGCGTTTTGTTCGTCTGCCTGGGCAACATCTGCCGCTCGCCGACCGCCGAAGGCGTGCTGCGTCACCAGCTCGAAGCGGCGGGGCTCGCCGCGCAGGTCCATGTGGCCTCGGCCGGCACCGGTGACTGGCATGTCGGCAAGGCGCCCGACGGCCGTACCTGCCGCGCCGCCCTAGCGCGTGGCTACGACCTGTCGCGCCAGCGTGCCCAGCAGGTCCAGGTGGCCCACTTCGGTGAGTACGACCTGATCCTGGCCATGGACAAGCACAATCTCGGTCATCTGCAGGCCATGCGCCCGCACACCGCGAGCGGCGAGCTCGACCTGTTCCTACGGCGCTACGGCGCCGCCCTGGATGAGGTGCCGGACCCTTACTACGGTGGCGCCGAAGGCTTCGAGCAGGTGCTGGACCTGATCGAGGCCGCCTGCCGAGAGCTGGTCGTGGAAATCAAGGGGCGGCTATGACGGCGTGCTGGCAGGAGCGGGTGTCGCTCAAGCCCTACAACACCTTCGGCATCGATGTAACGGCGCGTTACTTCACCCAGGCGTGCAGCGACGAGGCGATACGCCAGGCCCTGGCCGAGGCAGGCGAGCGGCAGGTGCCGGTGCTGGTGCTCGGCGGTGGCAGCAACCTGCTGCTCACGCGTGACGTCGACGCGCTGGTGCTGCACATGGCCAGCCATGGCCGGCGAGTGTTGCACGACGATGGCGAGCGGGTGGTGGTGGAGGCCGAGGCCGGCGAACCCTGGCACCCCTTCGTGCAGTGGAGCCTGGCGCAGGGTTTCTGCGGTTTGGAGAACCTCAGCCTGATCCCGGGCACCGTGGGCGCCGCGCCGATGCAGAATGTCGGCGCCTATGGGGTCGAGATCAAGGATGTGTTCGCCGGGCTGACCGCGCTGGACCGGGAAACCGGCGAGTTGCGGGACTTCGGCCTGGAGGCGTGCGCCTTTGCCTACCGGGATAGTTTGTTCAAGCGCAACCCGGGGCGTTGGTTGATCCTGCGGGTACGCTTCGCCCTGACGCGTACATTGCAGGCACACCTGGACTACGGGCCGGTGCGTCAGCGCCTGGCTGAGCAGGGTGTCGAGCAGCCGACCGCACAGGCCATCAGCGAAGCCATCTGCAGCATTCGCCGGGAGAAGCTGCCGGACCCTGCCGAGCTGGGCAATGCCGGGAGCTTCTTCAAGAACCCGGTGGTGCCGGCGGCGCTGGCCGAACGGATCCGCTCGCGCTATCCGAACCTGGTGGCCTATCCACAGGCCGACGGCCAGGTGAAGCTGGCGGCGGGTTGGTTGATCGAGCAGGCGGGGTGGAAGGGGTACCGGGAAGGGGATGCGGGGGTGCATCGCTTGCAGTCGCTGGTGCTGGTCAACTATGGCCAGGCGAGCGGGGCGCAGTTGCATGACCTGGCGCGCAGGATCCAGGCCGATATCCTGGAACGGTTCGGTGTCGAGTTGGAGATGGAGCCGAACCTGTATTGACCGAGGCGGCTGCTGCGCAGCCGATCGCCGGCAAGCCGGCTCCCACGGGGTCCTTGTTGTGCTTTCGGTCTTTGGTTTCCCCGATGAAAAAGCCCCGCCAGTTCGCACTGGCGGGGCTTTTTCATTCAGCCGATGGCATCAACCGTGGTGAGGCTTGTGCTCCTCGGTGGTTTCCAGGGGCTGTTGCTCGGCCACTTCCGGTTGCTCGGCCGCAGGCGCTTGCTGCTCGATAGCTTCGGGCTGGGCCTCCTGCTGGGCCGCCGCCTGGGCAGCGGCGGCAGCGGCGGCGGCCGCTGCTGCAGCTTCGGCCTCGCGCTTGCGACGACGCACTTCACGCGGGTCGTTCGGGGCGCGGCCGTTGGGCAGCATCACGGTGGCGGGCTCGGCCGGGGCTGGGGCTTCGGCTGGGGTTGGCTCGGCGGCGGCCGGGGAGGCCTCGGTCACTTCCGGCGTGGCCTCGACGACAGCGGCTGGTTGCTCGACGACTGGCGTCTCGACCGGCGCCTGCTCGGCGACCACTGCTGGCTCGGCTTCACCGCCTTCGACCGCAGGCGCCTGCTCGACAGCTTCAGCTTCGGTAACGGGCTGCGGCACGACTTCGACCACTGGCTCGGCGCTTGGCTCGACCACGGCGACAGGTTCGCTGACCGGCTGCTCGACCACTGGGGCGGCGGCGGTTTCCTCGGCCTGGGCAGCCTGTTCGGCTGGCTGGCTGACGGTTTCGGCCTCGCGGGTAACGGCAGTGGCGAGCTCTGCCTGCTGGTTGGCCTGGGCCTCGGCTTCGGCGCTGATGTTGCTGCTGGCGACGGCAGCGGTCACGGCCAGGCCGGCAGCCAGTTCGGCACCCAGCTCGGTGGCCTTGTGTGGCTGTGGCTGCTGCTCGCCGCTGGCTTCTTCCTCGCCACCTTCGATCAGCTCGCCATTGGCGTTGCGCTGGCGTTCGCGGCGGTTGCTGCGACGACGCTGGCCACGGGAGCGGCGGCGTGGGCGTTCGCCATCGGTGCCTTCCTGTTGTTCGTCCTGCAGCAGTTCCTCGTTCGGCAGTTGCTCCTCGGCCGCTTCGGCAGCCTGCTCGGCAGCGCGTGGCTGACGTTCTTCACGTGGCGGACGTGGCTGGCGCTCTTCGCGCTCGACACGTTCTTCGCGTGGCGCACGCTCTTCACGCGGTGCACGTTCCTCACGTGGAGCACGTTCTTCGCGCGGTGCGCGTTCCTCGCGTGGGGCGCGCTCTTCACGGGGCGCACGCTCCTCGCGTGGTGCGCGTTCTTCACGTGGCGCACGCTCCTCGCGGGTTACGCGCTCTTCGCGCGGTGCGCGTTCCTCACGTGGGGCGCGCTCTTCACGGGGCTGGCGCTCCTCGCGGGCGGCAGGGGCTGCATCCAGCGGCTCGCGCAGTTCGCGAACGCGTTCCTCGCGGTTGCCGCGACGGTCTTCGCGTGGCTGGCGCGGCTGGCGCTCCTCGCGTGGTGCACGTTCTTCACGCGGGGCACGCTCTTCACGCGCCTGGCGCTCCTCGCGCGGGGCGCGCTCGCTGCGCTCTTCGCGTGGCTTGCGGTCTTCCTCGCGGCGACCACCGCGGTTGCGGCTCTGCTGGCGGCCGTTGCGGCGCTCCTCGTTGCGCTGCGTGCGCTCGGTGGTGGGCTTGGCGGGGGTGGCGGCCGGTGCGGCGGCAGGCTCTTCCTTGCCGGCGAACAGGCTGACCAGGGATTTCACCAGGCCCTTGAACAGGCTCGGCTCGGGAACGCTGGGCGCGGCTGCGACCGGCGCGGCGGGCTGTTGCTCGGGCGTGCTCGGCAGCGGTGCATTGGCGCGGGCCGGCGCGGTCTTGACCGCAGCTTCCTGGCGAACCAGGGTGCGGGTCGCGGTCGGCTGGGGCGCTTCTTCCGTTTCGGCGGCGGCGATCTCGTAGCTGGACTGGCTGTTCAGCACGTCCGGGTTGTCGTCGCGCAGGCGCTGGACTTCGAAGTGCGGGGTTTCCAGGTGATCGTTCGGCAGGATGATGATGCGCGCACGGGTGCGCAGTTCGATCTTGGTGATCGAGTTGCGCTTTTCGTTCAGCAGGAAGGCGGCGACCGGGATCGGCACCTGGGCGCGAACCTCGGCGGTGCGGTCCTTCAGGGCCTCTTCCTCGATCAGACGCAGGATCGCCAGGGACAGCGACTCGACGTCACGGATGATGCCGGTGCCCGAGCAGCGCGGGCAGACGATGCCGCTGCTTTCGCCGAGCGATGGGCGCAGGCGCTGGCGGGACATCTCCAGCAGGCCGAAGCGCGAGATGCGGCCGACCTGCACGCGGGCACGGTCGGCCTCGAGGCATTCGCGCACGCGCTCTTCCACGGCGCGCTGGTTCTTCGCCGGGGTCATGTCGATGAAGTCGATGACGATCAGGCCGCCGATGTCGCGCAGGCGCAGCTGGCGGGCGATTTCCTCGGCCGCTTCCAGGTTGGTCTGCAGGGCGGTTTCCTCGATGTCGCTACCCTTGGTGGCGCGCGCCGAGTTGATGTCGATGGACACCAGGGCCTCGGTCGGGTCGATGACGATCGAGCCGCCCGATGGCAGGTCGACCACGCGCTGGAAGGCGGTCTCGATCTGGCTTTCGATCTGGAAACGGTTGAACAGCGGGACGCTGTCCTCGTACAGCTTGACCTTGCTGGCGTACTGCGGCATCACCTGGCGGATGAAGGTCAGGGCTTCTTCCTGGGCGTCGATGCTGTCGATCAGCACCTCGCCGATGTCCTGGCGCAGGTAGTCGCGGATGGCGCGGATGATGACGTTGCTTTCCTGGTAGATCAGGAAAGGCGCGGCGCGGTCCTGGGAGGCTTCCTTGATGGCGGTCCACAGCTGCAGGAGGTAGTCGAGGTCCCACTGCATTTCTTCGCTGCTGCGGCCAAGGCCGGCGGTGCGCACGATCAGGCCCATGTCGGCGGGGACGGTCAGGCCGTTGAGGGCCTCGCGCAGTTCGTTGCGCTCCTCGCCTTCGATGCGGCGGGAGATACCGCCGGCGCGGGGGTTGTTGGGCATCAGCACCAGGTAGCGGCCAGCCAGGCTGATGAAGGTGGTCAGGGCGGCGCCTTTGTTGCCGCGCTCTTCCTTCTCGACCTGGACGATGACTTCCTGGCCCTCGCTCAGCACTTCCTTGATGTTGACGCGGCCTTCGGGGGCCTTCTTGAAGTACTCGCGGGAGATTTCCTTCAGCGGCAGGAAGCCGTGGCGTTCGGAACCGAAGTCGACGAAAGCCGCTTCGAGGCTGGGTTCGATCCGGGTGATCTTGCCTTTGTAGATGTTGGCCTTTTTCTGCTCACGCGCGCCGGACTCGATGTCCAGGTCGTAGAGACGTTGGCCGTCCACCAGGGCTACACGCAACTCTTCGGGTTGAGTCGCGTTAATCAGCATTCTTTTCATGTTGTACCGTCGGTTTCCGGGCTGCCGGAAACGGCGTTCGGCACACACGACTTCTCATGGTCGGTGCCAAGGTGCGCAAAGGGTGGCGGGCCACCCCCGTGTCCAGCGACGTTCGGCACCAGCCGGTTGCCCAGCCTGCCGTGGTCGCGACGACGCGTCCTGATTTGCTGCATGTGCACTCAGTTCAGGAGGAGGAATCAGCCAGGGGGCCGTGGACGCCCGTGGGCATCTGGAAAACAGCGGGTCCGCTCGCCAGGCCGTTGTCAGAAGGCCGGTGGCCGGATGCCGTGCTACACGGTCCGAGGTCTGTGCATCTCCACCCTGCACGTATCCCTGATAATTCGGGTGCTGCCGCGCGCTGAATCCGCAACGGGTTGCATTTTTCGCGAGCTCCACGTCGGGAGCTGGCGCATTCATGTCCAAGGCAGATGTTTCCGAAGCATTCGCCAGGTTGCGCGGAAGCGACGGTGGCGGGCAGAGGCGCGGCGAAAAAGAACAGGGAAGGAGGTGAAACACCGCACTCGTCGTTTTTTTTCGGTCTTCTCTACTCGGCGCTGGTGGCGATTCCAGGCATTTCGGTAAACTGGCGAAAACCCCGTCGGACGGCCTCGCGTCCTCGAGAATTGCGTTGGTCAGGGGCCGGCGTGGAGCCATGTGCCGCTGGCCTGCCGCTTTTGGCGGCGTTCGCGACTATAGCAGTAATGATTAAGTGCTTCAATTCCATAAAAAATTGTTATGATCCATCCATGACGACCAATACCCCCCCGACTTCCGGCGTTCAGCTGATCGAAGTCGCGCCGGAGCTTGCCGGCCAGCGCATCGACAATTTCCTCATCACGGCCCTCAAGGGCGTGCCCAAGACCCTGGTGTACCGCATCCTGCGCAAGGGCGAAGTGCGGGTGAACAAGGGCCGGATCAAGCCCGAGTACAAGCTCCAGGCCGGCGATATCGTGCGGGTACCGCCCGTCCGCTTGCCCGAGCGCGACGAGCCGGTGCCGGTGGCCCAGGGGCTGCTGCAGCGCCTGGAGGCGGCCATCGTCTACGAGGACAAGGCGCTGATCGTGCTCAACAAGCCTGCCGGCATCGCCGTGCACGGCGGCAGCGGCCTGAGCTTCGGGGTGATCGAGGCGCTGCGCCAGCTGCGCCCGGACGCCAAGGAGCTGGAGCTGGTCCATCGCCTGGATCGCGACACCTCCGGCCTGCTGATGATCGCCAAGAAACGCAGCATGCTGCGCCACCTGCACGCGGCCTTGCGTGGCGACGGCGTCGACAAGCGCTACATGGCCCTGGTGCGCGGCCATTGGCCCACGTCGAAGAAACAGGTCAGCGCGCCGTTGCAGAAGAGCAACCTGCGCTCGGGCGAGCGCATGGTCGAGGTCAACGACGAGGGCAAGGAGGCGTTGACCCTGTTCCGGGTGCTGCGCCGCTTCGGTGATTTCGCCACCCTGGTCGAGGCGCGTCCGGTGACCGGGCGTACCCACCAGATCCGCGTGCATACCCTGCATGCCGGGCACAGCATCGCCGGTGACAGCAAGTACGGCGACGAGGATTTCACCCGGGAACTGCGCGATCTGGGCGGCAAGCGCTTGTTCCTGCATGCTTATGCGCTGACCGTGCCGCTGCCTGACGGCGGCGAGCTCAAGCTCGAGGCCCCGGTGGACGACATGTGGGCCAGGACCGTGGAGCGCCTGAGTGCGACCTGACTTTTCATGAAAAAGAGCTACGAGCTGTTGATTTTCGACTGGGACGGAACCCTGGCCGACTCCATTGGGCGCATCGTCCTGGCCATGAACGCCGCGGCCGAGCGCGCCGGGGAGGCCCCGAGCGACGAGCGGGCGATCAAGGGCATTATCGGCCTGGCTCTGGGCGAGGCCATCGCCACCCTCTATCCGCACCTCGATGCTGTCCAGGTCGAGGTGTTTCGCCAGCACTACGCTGACATCTACATGGCCCTGGACCAGCAGCCGTCGCCGCTGTTCGACGGCGTGGTCGAGTCGCTGGAGGCCTTCCGTGCCGAGGGCTATCGCCTGGCGGTGGCCACCGGCAAGGCGCGCCGCGGCCTGGATCGTGTGCTCAAGGCCAACGGCTGGGAAGGCTACTTCGACATCACTCGCGCCGCCGACGAGACCCGTGGCAAGCCCCATCCACTGATGTTGGAGGAGATCCTCGCCCACTGTCGGGTCGAACCGCGGCAGGCGCTGATGGTCGGAGATTCGGCATTCGACCTGCAGATGGCCAGCAATGCTGGCATGCACTCGGTCGCGGTGGGCTATGGCGCGATGTCGCTGCAGGCCCTGAGCGAGTTCGGGCCGCAGGTGTGCATCGATCATTTTTCACAGTTGCGCGAGTGGCTGGCCGCTACGCGCAGCGCCACTTCCAAGGTAGGTGAGCATGGCTGACGAGTGGAAAGCGCCCGAGCCCGATGACGGCGAGGAGCGCAAGAGCTGGAAACTGCTGGAGAAGACCCTGCTGGCGGGCGTCCAGGAACAGCGTCGGGCGCGGCGCTGGGGCATCTTCTTCAAACTGCTGACCTTCGTCTACCTGTTCGGTGTGCTGGTGCTGTTCACGCCGCTGATGGACATGGACAAGGCTACTTCGCGCAGTGCCAGCCATACGGCGCTGGTCGAGGTGCGCGGGATGATCGCCGACCAGGAGCCTGCCAGCGCGGACAACATCATCAAGAGCCTGCGCGCAGCGTTCAAGGATCCCAAGACCAAGGCCGTGGTCATGCGTGTCAACAGCCCGGGTGGCAGCCCGGTGCAGGCGGGCTATGTCTATGACGAGATCCGGCGCCTGCGGGCCGAGTATCCGGCGATCAAGCTCTACGCGGTGATCGCCGACCTGGGGGCTTCGGGCGCCTACTACATCGCCAGTGCGGCGGACGACATCTATGCCGACAAGGCCAGCCTGGTCGGCTCCATCGGCGTCACCGCGGCCGGGTACGGTTTCGTCGGTGCCATGGAAAAGCTCGGTGTGGAGCGGCGTACCTATACCGCTGGCGAGCACAAGGCCTTCCTCGACCCCTTCTCGCCGCAGAAGCCGGAAGAGACCGAGTTCTGGCAAGGGGTGCTCGACACCACCCATCGCCAGTTCATCGCCATGGTCAAGCAGGGGCGGGGCGAGCGGCTCAAGGACAAGGAGCACCCAGAGCTGTTCAGTGGGCTGATCTGGTCGGGCGAGCAGGCCAAGGCGCTGGGGTTGGTGGATGGCCTGGGCAGTGCCGGTTATGTGGCGCGTGAAGTGGTGGGCGAGAAGGAGCTGGTGGACTTCACCGTCCAGGAGTCGCCGTTCGACCGCTTCTCCAAGCGCCTGGGCGCCAGCGTGGCTGAACGCCTGGCCATGTGGATGGGGTTCCAGGGGCCTTCGTTGCGCTGAGGGCGCGTCGCTGGCCTTGCGGTGCCTGTGAGATCGAGTGCTGCCCGCGCTGTGCTCGATCTCACAGGCGCCAGAGATCCTGAGCCAGGCTAGGGAATCACCACGCCTTCCTTGGTCAGCATATCCACCAACCTGATCAGTGGCAGGCCAATCAGGCTGGTCGCATCACACCCATGGGTGCTCCGGAACAAGCTCACCCCCAGACCCTCCGCCTTGAAACTGCCAGCGCAGTCCAGCGGCTGCTCCGCCGTCACATAGCGCTCCACCCGCTCCCGGTCCAGTTCACGCAGTGTCACGGTAAACGGCACGCAGTCGACCTGGCATTCCCCGGTGGCGCTGTTCAGCAGTGCCAGTCCGGTCAAAAAGCTCACCTGCTGCCCGCTGCATTCCAACAATTGCTCGCAGGCGCGCTCGAAGGTATGAGGCTTGCCGAGGATCTGCTCGCCGAGCACCGCCACCTGGTCGGAGCCGATGATCAGGTGCCCGGGGTGACTGCCCGCCAGCGCCTCGGCTTTTTGCCTGGCCAGCCGGCGCACCAGTTCCACGGCGGGCTCGTCATCCAGGCGGCGCTCGTCTATGTCGGGGGTTGCCCAGGTAAAAGGCAGGCGCAGGCGCTCGAGCAGTTCGCGCCGGTAAGGGGAGCTGGAAGCCAGTAACAGGGGAAGCATGGTAGACTCCTGGTCAGATGAGCCGATTCTAACATGGCAGATGCCGCCGAATTTCCTTTGACAGGGGCGGGGGGCATCCCTAGAATGCTGCGCCTATGTTGAATGACCCGATTCCACCTCACGTTGACCCGCGCAAATTGGCCGATCGTGGCGTAACCCTCCAGGGTTCGCTGCAACTCGCTGATTTGGAAAGACTCTGCGACCCGCTGTCCGACGATGTCGGTACGGTGCAGGCGAAGTTCGATTTTGAGCGAGACGAGCAAGGCGTTGTGGTGTTCCACAGCGAACTCGATGTCGAAGTCAAGATGGTTTGCCAGCGTTGTCTTGAGCTGGTCACCCTGCCGATTCACAGCGAGTGTACCTACGCTGTGGTGAAGGAGGGTGCGAATACCCAGTCGTTGCCGAAAGGCTATGACGTGCTGGAACTGGGCGAAGATCCTTTGGATCTGCAGGCACTGATCGAGGAGGAGCTCTTGCTCGCCTTGCCCATCGTGCCTGCTCATCATCCGGAAGAATGCCAGCAGCCGGCGGGCGCCGACGAGCCCGAACCGAGCAAGGACGAGGTATCGCGGTCCAACCCGTTCAGTGTCTTGGCGCAGTTAAAGCGTGACCCAAACGTTTAGGAGTTAATCAATTATGGCTGTTCAGCAGAACAAAAAATCCCGCTCTGCCCGCGACATGCGCCGTTCCCACGACGCCCTGTCGGAAAACGCGCTGTCGGTAGAGAAGAGCACCGGTGAAGTACACCTGCGCCACCACGTTTCGCCAGAAGGCGTATACCGTGGTCGCAAAGTGATCGACAAGGGCGCCGACGAGTAATCCTTGTCCGCTCAGATCATCGCGATCGACGCAATGGGCGGGGACTTCGGTCCCCGCAGCATTGTCCAGGCAAGCATTGCCTGCCTTTCGGCTACCCCCTCGCTGCACCTGACCCTCGTCGGTCAACCTTCCTTTCTCGAAGAGCTCGTCAGCGGCCTACCGGCTGCGGATCGTGCGCGCCTGCAAATCGTTGGGGCGAGCGAGGTGGTGGGTATGGACGAGCGGCCGTCCCAGGCGTTGCGCGGCAAGCCTGACTCGTCGATGCGCGTCGCCCTGGAGTTGGTGCGTGACGGCAAGGCGCAGGCCTGCGTGAGCGCCGGCAATACCGGTGCACTGATGGCCCTGTCGCGCTTCGTGCTCAAGACCCTGCCGGGCATCGACCGGCCGGCCATGGTGGCCGCGATCCCGACCCAGGCAGGCTACTGCCAACTGCTCGACCTGGGTGCCAACGTCGATTGCAGTGCCGAGAACCTCTACCAGTTCGCCGTGATGGGCTCGGTGGCCGCGCAGGCCCTGGGTATCCATCGTCCGCGCGTGGCGCTGCTCAATGTCGGTACCGAGGACATCAAGGGCAACCAGCAGGTCAAGCTGGCCGCCAGCCTCCTGCAGAATGCCCGTGGCCTCAACTATATAGGCTTCGTCGAGGGCGACGGCCTGTATCGCGGCGAGGCGGACGTGGTGGTCTGCGATGGGTTCGTCGGCAATATCCTGCTCAAGTCCAGCGAAGGCCTGGCGACCATGATCGGTGTGCGTATCGAGGCGCTGTTCAGGAGCGGGCTGCTCGCCCGTGCCGCCGGTGCGCTGGCCATGCCGCTGCTCAAGCGCCTGCAGGCCGACCTGGCGCCGGCGCGACACAATGGCGCGAGTTTTCTCGGCCTGCAGGGTATCGTCATCAAGAGCCATGGCTCGGCGGGGGTGCAGGGTTTCCAGAGCGCCATCCAGCGGGCGCTGATCGAGATCCAGGAGAACCTGCCGCAACGGCTGCATGGTCGCCTGGAAGATCTCTTGCTTTAATTCCCGCCGTGAAGTGGTTAAATGTGACCGCTTGGTCCCTTTTCCCATCCAAGTGTTCAGTTTCCGCGTCCAGCCCCGGGCTCGACGCACCCTATCCGACGACAAGATCATAAGGGCTTGTTCAATGTCTGCATCCCTCGCATTCGTCTTTCCCGGTCAAGGTTCCCAGTCGCTGGGCATGCTCGCCGAACTCGGCGCAGAGAAGCCGGTAATCGTCGAGACCTTCAAGGAAGCCTCCGAGGCCCTGGGCTACGACCTGTGGAAGCTGGTCCAGCAAGGTCCGGAAGAACAACTCAACCAAACCGACAAGACCCAGCCGGCGATCCTCACCGCCTCCATCGCCCTGTGGCGCCTGTGGCTGGAGGAGGGCGGCGCACGCCCGGCATTCGTCTCCGGCCACAGCCTGGGTGAATACAGTGCGCTGGTTGCCGCTGGCAGCCTGAGCCTGAAGGACGCCGTTCGCCTGGTCGAGCGCCGTGGTCAGCTGATGCAGGAAGCCGTACCGGCAGGCCATGGCGCCATGGCGGCGATCCTGGGCCTGGACGACGCCGACGTGGTGGCCATCTGTGCCGAAGCGGCCGAGGACGAAGTGGTCAGCGCGGTCAATTTCAACTCCCCTGGCCAGGTGGTCATCGCCGGCAACAAGGCTGCGGTGGACCGTGCCATCGAGCTGTGCAAGGCCAAGGGCGCCAAGCGCGCGCTGCCGCTGGCGGTCAGCGTGCCGTCGCACTGTGCCTTGATGAAGCCGGCCGCCGAGCGCTTCGCCGAGGCGGTCAACGCCATCGAGTGGAAGGCTCCGCAGATCCCGGTGGTGCAGAACGTCACCGCCGCGGTCGCCGCCAGCCTCTACGCCCTCAAGCAAGACCTGCTGGCGCAGCTGTACCAGCCGGTGCGTTGGGTGGAATGCGTGCAGACCCTGGCCGCCAACGGTGCGCTCAACCTGGTCGAGTGCGGCCCGGGCAAGGTCCTGGCTGGCCTGAACAAGCGTTGCGCCGACGGCGTGACCACCTACAACCTCAATACCCCTGACGCTGTCGCCGCCACCCGTGCGGCGCTGGCCTGAACTAGGAGAAGCTTGCATGAGCCTGCAAGGTAAAGTTGCATTGGTCACTGGCGCGAGCCGTGGCATCGGCCAGGCCATCGCCCTCGAACTGGGCCGCCAGGGCGCGACCGTGATCGGCACCGCCACCTCGGCCTCGGGTGCCGAGCGCATCGCTGCCACCCTCAAGGAGCACGGCATCGCCGGTACCGGTATGGCGCTGAACGTGACCAGCGACGAGTCGGTCACCGCGGTCCTCAATGCGATCCAGGAACAGTTCGGCGCGCCGGCCATCCTGGTCAACAACGCCGGTATCACCCGCGACAACCTGATGCTGCGCATGAAGGATGACGAGTGGTTCGACGTGGTCGACACCAACCTCAACAGCCTCTACCGTCTGTCCAAGGGCGTGCTGCGTGGCATGACCAAGGCGCGTTGGGGCCGTATCATCAGCATCGGCTCCGTGGTCGGTGCCATGGGCAACGTCGGCCAGGTCAACTACGCCGCCGCCAAGGCCGGCCTGGAAGGCTTCAGCCGCGCCCTGGCGCGTGAAGTCGGCTCGCGTGGCATCACCGTCAACTCGGTGGCCCCGGGCTTCATCGACACCGACATGACCCGCGAGCTGCCAGAAGCGCACCGCGAGGGCCTGTTGAGCCAGATTCCGCTGGGCCGCCTGGGCCAGGCCGAGGAGATCGCCAAGGTGGTTTCCTTCCTGGCATCCGACGGTGCAGCCTACGTCACCGGCGCCACCGTGCCGGTGAACGGCGGGATGTACATGTAAAACTGCAACTCAATGTGACGGATTGCTTCAAAAAAGAGTCATACACGGAGCCTAAAATCCGTTATAAAGCTGCAACCAGATTCCGGGCAGAGGGTCGGGTGACTTGGTGGAAGGCGCGTTCCGCTTGAAAAGCAGGCGTCTTCCTATAAACTTGGTCACCGGCCAGCTGCCTGACATATGTCCATTAGGAGTGAAAACTAGGTATGAGCACCATCGAAGAACGCGTCAAGAAAATCGTCGCCGAGCAACTGGGCGTCAAGGAAGAGGAAGTGACTGCCGAGAAGTCCTTCGTCGATGACCTGGGTGCCGATTCGCTTGACACCGTTGAGCTGGTGATGGCTCTGGAAGAGGAATTCGAGACCGAAATCCCTGACGAAGAAGCCGAGAAGATCACTACCGTTCAAGCTGCTATCGACTACGTCAAAAGCCACCAGGCCTAAGATGCAGTAGTCGACGCTTCTTGTCGGGAAAAACCGCACTGCCTTTGCCGGCGTGCGGTTTTTTCTTTGCGAGCGCCGAGGGCCTGTTGCCATTTCATTCCCTCAACGTGAATGCAATGGCAAGAGACTCTAGTTATTAGAAGAGGAGAGTACTGTGTCGCGTAGACGCGTCGTGGTCACCGGTATGGGTATGTTGTCGCCACTGGGTACCGATGTACCGAGCACTTGGCAAGGCATTCTGGCTGGCCGCAGTGGCATCGGTCCGATCGAGCATACGGACCTGTCTGCCTACTCCACCCGTTTTGGCGGCTCGGTGAAGGGCTTCGATGTCGAGCAATACCTGTCGGCCAAGGAAGCCCGCAAGCTCGACCTGTTCATCCAGTACGGCCTGGCGGCCGGTTTCCAGGCGGTGCGCAACGCCGGCCTGGAAATCTCCGACGCCAACCGTGAGCGCATCGGCGTGGCCATGGGCTCGGGCATCGGCGGCCTGACCAACATCGAGGACACCAGCCGGACCTTGCACGAGCAGGGCCCGCGGCGGATCTCGCCGTTCTTCGTACCGGGTTCGATCATCAACATGATCTCCGGCTTCCTGTCGATCCACCTGGGTCTGCAGGGGCCCAACTACGCCATTTCCACCGCTTGCACCACTGGCACCCACTGCATCGGCATGGCCGCGCGCAATATCGCCCATGGCGAGGCCGATGTGATGATCGCCGGTGGCGCCGAGATGGCCGCCTGTGGCCTGGGCATGGGGGGCTTCGGCGCTTCCCGTGCGCTGTCGACCCGCAATGACGAGCCGGCCCGCGCCAGCCGTCCGTGGGACAAGGGCCGTGATGGCTTCGTGCTGTCCGATGGCGCCGGTGCCCTGGTGCTCGAGGAACTCGAGCATGCCAAGGCCCGTGGCGCGACCATCTATGCCGAGCTGGTCGGTTTCGGCATGAGCGGCGATGCCTTCCACATGACCTCGCCGCCCGAGGACGGTGCCGGCGCTGCCCGTTGCATGGCCAACGCCTTGCGCGATGCTGGCCTTGCGCCGGAAGCGGTCAGCTACATCAATGCCCACGGCACCTCGACGCCTGCGGGCGATTTGGCCGAAGTGGCGGCGATCAAGCAGGTGTTCGGCGAACATGCCTACAAGCTGGCGGTCAGCTCCACCAAGTCGATGACCGGCCACCTGCTGGGCGCAGCCGGCGCGGTGGAGGCGATCTTCAGCGTGCTGGCGATCAACAGCCAGATGGCGCCACCGACCATCAACCTGGACGAGCCGGACGAAGGCTGTGACCTGGACTTCGTACCGCACGAGGCACGCAGCATGCCGATCGACGTGGTGCTGTCCAACTCCTTCGGCTTCGGTGGGACCAACGGTTCGCTGGTATTCCGCCGGTTCGTTGGCTGATGCACAGCTGGATCGACGGCCAGGAGGCGACTGCGGTCAACCTGCAGAACCGCGGCCTGGCCTATGGCGATGGCCTGTTCGAGACCATCGCCGTGCGTGGCGGCAGGCCGAGCCTGCTCACCCAGCATCTCGATCGCCTGGCGCTGGGTTGCCAGCGCCTGGCGATCGAGCTCGACCTGGCGCTGGTGCGTGACGAAGTCGTGCGCTATGCCAGCCTGCTCGGCGACGGCGTGGCCAAGCTGATCCTCACCCGTGGCGATAGCCTGCGTGGCTACGCACCTGCCGTGGGTGCCATGCCCCGGCGTATCCTCCAGGGCAGCCCTCTGCCGGCCTATCCCCGTGAGCATGCCGAACACGGCGTGCGCCTGTTCGCCTGCCAGACTCGTCTGGCGGAACAACCGTTGCTGGCTGGGCTCAAACACCTGAACCGCCTGGAACAGGTGCTGGCCCGTGGCGAATGGCAGGATGGCGAGCATGCCGAAGGGTTGATGCGCGACATGCGCGGGCGGCTGATCGAAGGGGTGTACAGCAACCTGTTCCTGGTGCACGACGGCGTGTTGCTGACGGCCGACCTGAGCCGCTGCGGCGTGGCGGGCGTCATGCGCGCGGCGTTGCTGGAGCAGGCGACGGCGCTCGGCATCCCGGTGCAGGTGCGCGACCTCGAGCTGGCGGAGCTTGCGCGAGCCGACGAAGTGTTTCTGTGCAACAGCGTCTATGGCGTGTGGCCGGTGCGCGAGTTCGCCGCGCTGAAGCTCGGCTGGTCGCCAGGCCCGCTCACCCGTAAACTGCAGGCCGTTGCCCGTACGTTACTGGATATCTGAATTCGTGAGACGCAAATTCCTGCTGCTGCTGGAAATGGGCCTGATCCTCGCCGGTCTGGCCTTGGGCTGGGGGGCCTGGAAGGTCTACACCGTCCTGGAGCAGCCCCTGCACGTGACGCAGGAGCGCCTGCTCGACGTGCCCAGTGGCACCACCCCCAATCGCATGTTCTATCGCATGCAGGGCGAAGGCCTGCTCGAGGATGCCCTCTGGCTGCGCCTGTACTGGCGCTTCAACATGGCCGGTACCCCATTGCACACCGGCGAGTACCGCCTCACGCCGGGCATGACCGTGCACGACCTGTTCGAGGCCTGGCGCCGGGGCGACGTGGTGCAGTACAACCTGACCCTGGTCGAGGGCTGGACCTTCCGCCAGGTGCGCGCGGCCGTCGCCAAGCATGAAAAGATCAAGCATACCCTCGGCGGCTTGTCCGACTCGGAAGTGATGGATCGGCTCGGCCACACCGGCGTGTTTCCCGAGGGCCGCTTCTTCCCCGACACCTACCGTTTCGTGCGGGGCATGAGCGACGTCGAGCTGTTGCAGCAAGCCTACATGCGCCTGGAAGAGGTGCTGGCCAAGGAGTGGGCCGCACGGGCCAGCGGCTTGCCGTATCGCGATCCGTACCAGGCGCTGATCATGGCCTCGCTGGTGGAGAAGGAAACCGGTATTCCCCAGGAGCGTGGGCAGATCGCCGGCGTGTTCGTGCGCCGCCTGCGCCTTGGCATGATGCTGCAGACCGACCCGACGGTGATCTACGGCATGGGCGAGCGCTACAACGGCAGGATCACCCGTGCCGACCTGCGCGAGCCGACGCCCTACAACACCTACACCATGACCGGCCTGCCGCCGACGCCGATCGCCATGGTCGGTCGCGAGGCCATCCATGCCGCGCTGAACCCGGCCGATGGCAGCAGCCTGTACTTCGTCGCCCGTGGTGACGGCAGCCATGTGTTCTCCGACGACCTGGACGACCACAATACGGCGGTACGTGAATACCAGCTCAAGCGTCGTGCGGACTACCGTTCCAGCCCGGCGCCCCAGGCGCAGCCGGAGGAGGGCGGGCAGGTCGCGCCCTCCGAGCCGCCGGCCGAGACCGGCGAGCCCCCGGCCACCGGCCCGGCGGACGCGGGCGACGAGCCTGCCACCGAATCCGCGCCGGCCGAGCCGCCGGCACCTGACGAACAACAGTAAGGACTGCCCGTGAGCGGTTTGTTTATTACCCTGGAAGGCCCCGAAGGCGCGGGCAAGAGCACCAATCGCGAGTACCTGGCCGAGCGCCTGCGCGAGCAGGGCGTGGACGTGGTGCTGACCCGTGAGCCCGGCGGCACGCCGCTGGCCGAGCGAATCCGCGAGCTGCTGCTGGCGCCGAGCGACGAATGCATGGCTGCCGACACCGAGCTGCTGCTGGTCTTCGCTGCCCGCGCCCAGCACCTGGCCGAGGTCATTCGCCCGGCGCTGGCCCGTGGTGCCGTGGTGCTGTGCGATCGTTTCACCGATGCCACCTACGCCTACCAGGGCGGTGGCCGCGGCCTGCCGCAGGCGCGTATCGCCACCCTGGAGCACTTCGTCCAGGGCGAACTGCGCCCCGACCTGACCCTGGTCTTCGACCTGCCGGTCGAAGTCGGCCTGGCCCGTGCCGCCGCGCGGGGGCGCCTGGACCGGTTCGAGCAGGAAGGCCAGGCCTTCTTCGAGGCGGTGCGCCAGGCCTACCTCGCGCGTGCCCGCCGTGAACCCCAGCGCTACAGCCTGTTGGACGCCGCGCAGCCGTTGGAGGCCGTGCAGCGCGCCATCGATGGCCTGCTGCCGGGGATCCTGGAGCGCTGCCGTGGCTGACGCCTATCCCTGGCAGCAGGCGCTCTGGCAACAGTTGGCCGGCCGTGCCCGGCACGCCCATGCCTACCTGCTGCACGGGCCCCAGGGGATCGGCAAGCGTGCCCTGGCCGAGCGCCTGATGGCCCGGCTGCTGTGCCAGCAACCCCAGGGGGTGGATGCCTGCGGGCAGTGCAAGTCCTGCCTGTTGCTCAAGGCGGGCAGCCATCCGGACAACTTCGTGCTGGAGCCGGAAGACACCGACAAGCCGATCAAGATCGACCAGGTCCGTGAGCTGGTGTCCTTCGTGGTGCAGACGGCCCAGTTGGGCGGGCGCAAGGTGGTCCTGATCGAGCCGGTCGAGGCCATGAACGTCAATGCCTCCAACGCCCTGCTCAAGAGCCTGGAGGAGCCCTCCGGCGATACCGTGCTGCTGCTGGTCAGCCACCAGCCTAGCCGCTTGTTGCCGACTATCAAGAGCCGCTGCCAGCAGGTTGCCTGCCCGCAGCCCAGCCTGGCCCAGAGCAAGGCCTGGCTGGCGGATGCCTTGCCCGAGAGCGACGAGGCCGAGCGTGACGAGTTGCTGACCTTGGCCGCAGGCTCGCCGCTGATGGCCGTGAGCTTGCAGGCCCAGGGCATACGCGAGCAGCGGGCGCTGGTCACCGAGGGCGTCAAGAAGTTGCTCAAGCAGCAGCAATCGCCCAGCCAGTTGGCCGAAGCCTGGAGCAGCGTCCCGTTGTTGCTGCTGTTCGACTGGTTCTGCGACTGGTCGCACCTGATCCTGCGTTATCAATTGACCCAGGATGAACAGGGGCTAGGCTTGGCCGATATGCGCAAGGTCCTGCAATACCTGGCGCAGAAGAGCCGGCAGGGCCGGGTGCTGGAGGTCCAGGCGTGGATCCTCGAGCAGCGCCAGAAGGTGCTGGCCAAGGCCAACCTCAATCGCGTGCTGTTGCTGGAAGCCTTGCTGGCCCATTGGCTGCAGTTGCCGGGCTCCCGTTGATCTTTCCTTTCGTTTCCTTCACGTGTGTCGTCATCCCATGCTCGTAGATTCCCATTGCCACCTCGACCGTCTTGACCTGAGTGCCCACCAGGGCTCCCTCGATGCCGCCCTGCAGGCCGCCCGTGAGCGGGGCGTCGGGCATTTCCTGTGCATCGGCGTGAGCGCCGATAACGCCGATGCGGTCAAGGCGCTGAGCGAGCGCTATGCCGATGTCGACTGCTCGGTGGGCGTGCATCCGCTGGACCTGGCGCCGGGCGAGACACCGGCGCTGGCGTGGCTGCTGGGCGAGCTCGCCCATCCTCACGTGGTGGCGATCGGCGAGACCGGGCTGGACTATCACTACGAGCCGGAGGCCGCCGAGTTGCAGCAGGCCTCCTTCCGCCTGCACCTGGAGGCGTCGCGGCAGACCGGCAAGCCGGTGATCGTCCATACTCGCGCAGCGCGGGCCGACACCTTGGCGCTGCTGCGCGAGGCCAGCCTGCCCCAGGCCGGGGTGCTGCACTGCTTCACCGAGGACTGGGACATGGCCCGCGCGGCGCTGGACCTGGGCTACTACATCTCGCTGTCGGGCATCGTCACCTTCCGCAACGCCGATGCCCTGCGCGATGTCGCCCGCCAGGTGCCGGCCGACCGCCTGCTGGTGGAAACCGATTCGCCCTACCTGGCGCCCATCCCGTACCGTGGCAAGCCGAACCTGCCGCAGTACGTACGCGAAGTGGCCGAGTACGTGGCCTCGCTGCGCGGCGTCAGCTATGAGCAGTTGGCGCAGCAGACCACCGCCAACTTCAAGCGGCTGTTTCCGCTGGCGCGGGTTGCCGGCTGAGTTTGCAGGCCGCTCTGTGTGAGCGGTATAGCCATTACTCGGGCCGCTTCGCGCCCCAACGGTGTAACCCGACGCAGTGGCCTGATCGCAGGCAAAAAAAACCCGGGTTCTGGGGGGGGAATCCGGGTTAAGACCATTAGGAGTAAAACAAAGGTACCGCGGTCCCTGGGCACCTTTATTGGCGTGCCACTTGGGGGGATGCGCCACGCCAACACTCCAAGTATTGGTCAGCTTTGGCACAGTGCCAGCGACAACTGGTCGTTTTTTAAACAGATTTGGAATACGCCTGGGATGCATCCGGCCATCAACGCATGGCCAGCGCGCGGACTTGCTGGATCGCTTCGTCGATCGAGCGCTCTTCTGTATGGAAATGCGGCGAAAAACGCACACCCGACCCGCGCAGCGCACAGATCGTCCGCTCGGCGGTGAGTGCCCGGTAGATATCCTCACTGTCGTGCCCATGCAGGCTGAAGGTCACGATACCGGCCCGTCGCGCCGGGTTTGCCGGGCTGTGCAGGCGCACGCCAGGAATCGCCGCCAACCCTTGGTGCAATTGCTCGATGCGTTGCTCCAGGTGGCGCGCCACCACGTCCATGCCGACGTCTTCCAGCAGCGACAGGCTCGCCTCCAGCGCACAGGCGCCCAGCATGTTCGGGCTGCCGCACTCGAACCGCCGGGCGCTGCGCGCCGGTTGCCACTGACGGCGCTCGAAATCGCCCAGATGCTCGAGCATGTGCCAGCCATAGGCGTTGAGCTTCAGGCGCGGGCGCAGTTCGGCGCGGCAGTAGAACATCCCCAGGCCCTCGGGGCCGAGCATCCACTTGTGGCCATCGGCCATGGCGAAGTCGCACTGGTAGCGCTGCACGTCGAAGGGCAGGGCGCCGACCTGCTGGATGGCATCGACGCAGAACAGCACACCCCTTGCCCGACAGGCCTGGCCGAGCCGGGCCAGGTCCAGGCGCAGGCCGCTGGCGAACTGCACGGCGCTGACCGCCAGCAGCCGGGCCCGCTCGCCGCAGGCGGCAAGCAGGGCGGCCTCCGGGTCGGTGCCGGCGAGGCTCACCGGGATCACCTGTACGCCGCGGTCGGCCAAGGCTTCCCAGACCACTCGGTTGGAGGGGAACTCCTCGTCGCTGATCACCACCTGGTCGCCCACCTGCCAGTCGAGGCCGAAGGCCACCAGGGAGAGCGCCTCGGACGTGCTCTTGACCAGGGCGATGTCCGCGCGCGACGGCGCATTGACCAGGCGGGCCAGGCGTTCGCGCAGGCGCCGCTCGGTATCCAGCCAGCGTGGGTACTGGCTGGCGCCCAGCTGCACGCTGTCGCGGGCGAAACGGGCCACCGCCTCGCCGGCCCGCCGTGGCCAGGGGGCGACGGCGGCGTGATTCAGGTAGCGCAGGCCCGGCGCCAGGTCGAACTCATCGTGAAACATAGACATGCTTGGATGATCCGTGCAATTTGCTGCAAGTTAGGCATAATAAACCGCTTCGATTGTCATCCAGTCCTTCCTATGCAGAAAGAACCTCGTAAGGTCCGTGAGTTTCGCCGCCGCGAACAAGAGATCCTCGACACCGCGCTCAAGCTGTTCCTCGAACAGGGTGAAGACAGCGTCACCGTCGAGATGATCGCCGACGCCGTGGGTATCGGCAAAGGTACGATCTACAAGCACTTCAAGTCCAAGGCGGAGATCTACCTGCGCCTGATGCTCGACTACGAGCGCGACCTGAACGCCCTGTTGCACTCGGACGACGTCGACCGCGACAAGGAAGCCCTGTCGCGCGCCTACTTCGAGTTTCGCATGCGTGACCCGCAGCGCTACCGGCTGTTCGACCGCCTGGAAGAGAAAGTGGTCAAGGGCAACCAGGTGCCGGAGATGGTCGAGGAGCTGCACCGTATCCGCGCCTCCAACTTCGATCGCCTGACCCTGCTGATCAAGGGGCGCATCAGCGAGGGCAAGCTCGAGGACGTGCCACCGTACTTCCACTACTGCGCGGCCTGGGCCCTGGTGCACGGTGCCGTGGCACTGTACCACTCGCCATTCTGGAGCAACGTGCTGGAAGACCAGGAGGGCTTTTTCCAGTTCCTCATGGACATCGGGGTACGCATGGGCAACAAGCGCAAGCGCGACCCGGAACCCGCGAACTGAAGCACGCCACCGGGTTTTTCCCGGTACTGTCCGACATGCAGGCTTGCAAAAACCTGATTTTTGAGTCAGGTTTTGCAGGCCCGATTCTTCCATGCCGGAGTCATCCATGATCGTCGATCGTCAAGGCAGGCGCTTTCGCAACCTGCGTGTCAGCCTGACGGCTGCTTGCAACTATGCCTGCAGCTATTGCGTGCCCGACGGCAAGCGCCTGGTGGCGGCGCAGGATGAGCTGCCGGCCGATGCCCTGGCCCGCGGCGTGGCGTACCTGATCGAAGCCGCGGGCATCGAGCGGCTGCGCATCACCGGTGGCGAGCCACTGGTCAGCCCCCGCCTCGAGGCGTTTCTGCAGACCGTGGCAGGGCTGGGCCTGGTGGATATCGGCCTGACCACCAATGGCCAGTTGCTGTCGCGCAAGCTGCCGCTGCTGCGCGCCGCTGGCATCCGCCGTCTCAATGTTTCCCTCGATACCCTCGATGCCCAGGCCTTTCGCCGCATCGCCCGTGGCGGCGACTTGGCCTGCGTGCTGGCCGGCATGGAGCAGGCCAGTGCCGCCGGTATGCGCATCAAGGTGAACATGGTGCCGATGCGTGGGCAGAACCTCGACCAGGTCTTGCCGATGCTCGACTACTGCCTGGCGCGGGGCTACGAGCTACGCTTCATCGAGCTCATGCGCATGGGCCACCTGGCGCGTGATACCAATGCCTTCCTGCAGCAGTTCGTGGGCCTGCAGCACTTGCTGGAGATGATCGGCCAGGCCCACGACTACCAGCCGGCCAGCGCGGCACCGGACGCGACGGCGCTGCGCTACCGGATTCCCGGCAAGGGCCATTTTGGTGTGATCGCCAACGAAAGCATGCCGTTCTGCCGGAGCTGTTCGCGCCTGCGCTTGTCGTCCACCGGCTGGCTGCATGGCTGCCTGTCGTCGGGCAACCGTCATTTCATCGGTGATTTGCTCGACAAACCTCGCCACCAGGCGCTTCCCGCCTTGCAGCGGCTGCTGGTCAAAGCCCTGGCGGACAAGCAGGACCTGGCGTTTTCCGGGGGCGCGACGATCATGAAGGTGATCGGCGGCTGACTCTGGCGCAAAAGCTGCATCTGGCGGCTGTTCGCCGGTTTTTCGTCACCGGTTCTGGAGGAAAGATGCGTAGCCTGGTCTTGCTGCTGGCGCTGATGGCGCTGGGCGGCTGCATGAATGTCAGCGATATGGGCGAAGGTGTTCGCTACCACATGAGCGATGCCGGATTGCTGGATCACAGCGATACGCGCCGCAGCCTGTCGGTGCGCCTGCAACCCGATTCGTTCATCTTCATCGGCCAGGGGGCCTTCGTGCCGCCGGGCAAGGGGCCTGCGCCCCGGCCGAACGTGGTGGCCGAGCAAGCATTCAAGAGTTTCGTCGAGTATTTCCCCTTGGTACGTCGTGCCCAGGGGCCACTGGGGCTGGAGCAGGCGATTGCCGAGGCCCGCTCGGTGGGGGCTCACTATGTGTTGTACACGCGTTTCGCACGGACCGACGACCGGATCGGCAATGGCGATGAATGGTACGACGAGCAGGCGGTCGATCGCCTGGGTGTGGACACCGGCGTGGTACAGATGATGCTGATCGAAACCAGTACCCGCTACTTGATCGACACGGCACGCATCAAGAGCCGTGGCGGTTTGTTGACGTTCCACGACAAGGCGCCGGAAGATTTGCTTGGGCCGCCCATGCGCGATTACGCTCGTAGCTTGTTGGGCATGAGTCGTTGAGGAGAGGGTGATGACAGCTACCGGCAAGGCCAATGATCTTCTGGCGCAGATCCCCAAGGAGAAGGGCCTGCCGCCGGTGCACCTGTGGAACCCGGATTTTTGCGGCGACATCGACATGCGCATCGCCCGCGATGGCACCTGGTACTACCTGGGGACGCCGATCGGGCGCAAGCCGATGGTGCGCTTGTTCTCCACCATCATCCGCCGCGACGGCGACGACTATTTCCTGGTCACGCCGGTGGAGAAGGTGGGGATCCGCGTCGATGACGCGCCCTTCGTCGCGGTGTTGCTGGAGGTGGAGGGCAGTGGCGAGCAACAGGTGCTGCGCTTGACCAGCAATGTCGACGACCAGGCCGAGGCGGGCCCCGACCATCCGCTGCGGGTCGAGATCGACCCCGGCACCCAGGAGCCTTCGCCCTACATTCTCATGCGCAGCAACCTCGAGGCGCTGATCCATCGCAATGTGTTCTACCAACTGGTCGAGCTGGCGGTGCCGCGCGAGATCGCGGGGGAGGAGTGGCTCGGGGTCTGGAGCCATGGCGAGTTCTATCCGATCGGGCGGCCCTAGGTTTTTTGGGGCCGCTTCGCGCCCCATCGCCGGCAAGCCGGCTCCCACACAGGCTGTGTGAAAATCCTCCGAGCAATCGGGCTGTTCAAAAAACAACCTAAAAATCGCGCTTCTACGCGTATTCTGGGTGAGTTGAGCAGCCAAGCTTTTCCAGATTTCGCGTAGAAGCGCGATCCTGAAAAAGCATTGGAGGTTTTCACACAGCCTGCACAGGTATGGCGCAATCCTGAAGTTCGGCGCTAACCCTGTGGGAGCCGGCTTGCCGGCGATGGGCTGCAACGCAGCCCCAGTGTCGCTTAACTGACCGGCATTGCGCGAAGCGGCCCCCTGCTTTTCCTTCAGATTGGCTGTTTTTCTCCCACGGCGTAGGGCCTAACCTGCTGGCAGCCACCCATCAGGAGATGCCCCATGAGACCCATCCCTCTATCCCTGGCCTTGCTCACTGCCGCAGGTCTACTCGCCGCCCAGGCATCCGCCTGGGCCCACGGCGAGGAGCACGGCCAGGTCAAGGTCCTGCAGCAGCAGCGCCCCAGCAACGCCCCCGGCAAGCAAGCCGTGATGCTCACCGTCAGCTATGCACCCGGGCAGGCATCGCCCGCCCATCGGCATCCGGGCGCCGTGATGGCCTACGTGCTGGAAGGGGCGGTGGTGTCGAAGCTCGGCGATGGCCAGGAGAAGACCTACAAGGCCGGCGAATACTGGTACGAGGCGCCAGGCACCGTGCACAGCGTGTCGCGCAATGCCAGCGAGGCCGAGCCGGCCAGTTTGCTGGTCTGGAGCCTGGTGGACGAGGGCAGGGCGGTCACCGAACCGCTGGAATGAAAAAACCTCCAGTGCTTGCGCATCTGGAGGTTTTCAATGTCTGGCTCCGCGACCTGGACTCGAACCAGGGACCCAATGATTAACAGTCATTTGCTCTACCGACTGAGCTATCGCGGAATCTGGGCGTATCTTACTGATTGCCAAGGAGAAGTCAAGCTCCTCCTTGGCAATCGGCGCGTTACAGCACCTCGACGATGGCCTTGGTGACCACGTGGATGTTGCCCTGGTTCAGCGCGGCGACGCAGATGCGGCCGGTGTCCAGGGCATAGATGCCGAACTCGTCCTTCAGGCGGGCGACCTGCGCGGCGCTCAGGCCCGAGTAGGAGAACATGCCGCGCTGGCGGCCGACGAAGCTGAAGTCACGCGAGGCGCCGTATTCGGCCAGCAGCTCGACCATCTGCTTGCGCATGCCGTGGATGCGGCCACGCATCTCGCCCAGCTCGGCTTCCCACATCTGGCGCAGTTCGGCGTTGTTGAGCACGGCGCAGACGATGCTGGCGCCGTGGGTCGGCGGGTTGGAGTAGGTGGTGCGGATGACGCGCTTGACCTGCGACAGCACGCGGGTGCTCTCGTCGCGGGAGCCGGTGACGATCGACAGGGCGCCGACACGCTCGCCATACAGCGAGAACGACTTGGAGAACGAGCTGGAGACGAAGAAATCCAGGCCCGACTCGGCGAACAGGCGCACGGCGAAGGCGTCTTCGGCGATGCCATCGCCAAAGCCCTGGTAGGCCATGTCGAGGAACGGCACATGGCCCTTGGCCTTGACCACGTCCAGGACGTTCTTCCAGTCGTCCAGACCCAGGTCGACGCCGGTCGGGTTATGGCAGCAGGCGTGCAGAACGATGATCGAGCCGGCGGGCAGGGCGTTCAGGTCTTCGAGCATGCCGGCGCGGTTCACGTCGTTGCTCGGTGCGTCGTAGTAACGGTAGTTCTGCACCGGGAAGCCGGCACTCTCGAACAGGGCACGGTGGTTCTCCCAGCTCGGGTCGCTGATCGCCACCACGGCGTTGGGCGACAGGCGCTTGAGGAAGTCGGCGCCGATCTTCAGGGCGCCGGTGCCACCGACCGCCTGCACGGTCACCACGCGGCCTTCGGCCAGCAGCGGCGACTCGGCGCCGAACAGCAGCTTCTGCACGGCCTGGTCGTAGGTGGCGATGCCGTCGATCGGCAGGTAGCCGCGGGAGGCGTGCTGGGCGGCACGCTGGGTCTCGGCCTCGATGACCGCGCGCAGCAGCGGGATACGGCCTTCCTCATTGCAGTACACGCCCACGCCCAGGTTGACCTTGTCGGTACGGGTATCGGCGTTGAATGCTTCGTTGAGGCCCAGGATGGGGTCGCGGGGTGCCAGCTCGACAGCGGAAAACAGGCTCATTGTTACCTTGGCTCTGAATGGAGTGTGATAGGACGCGCACGCTCCGGCCGAGTGCACTGAAGCGGTGCGCAAACGGGGAGTCAGTATAGTGATACCGGCCGGTCACGGCGACAGCCTGGCGCGGCTTTTCCGGGGTTTTGCGCGAATATTTTTCAACCATTGGTCGTATTGCCAGGTCCATTGGAGAAAATGCCCGTCCGCTTGCCTTGAAAGGGGCGCCTGGCACGCTCATTTGGGTATAGACTACTGGCTAAATTTACAGTTGCCGCGACACCATCGAGGTCCGTCATGTCCGAGTTCCAGCTCGTCACCCGTTTCCAGCCGGCCGGCGACCAGCCCGAGGCCATCCGCCAGATGGTCGAGGGCATCGAGGCCGGGCTTTCGCACCAGACCCTGCTCGGGGTGACCGGCTCGGGCAAGACCTTCAGCATCGCCAACGTCATCCAGCAGGTCCAGCGCCCGACCCTGGTGCTGGCGCCCAACAAGACCCTGGCCGCCCAGCTCTACGGCGAGTTCAAGGCGTTCTTCCCCAACAACGCGGTGGAGTATTTCGTTTCCTACTACGACTACTACCAGCCGGAAGCCTACGTGCCGTCGTCGGACACCTTCATCGAGAAGGACGCCTCGATCAACGACCACATCGAGCAGATGCGCCTGTCGGCGACCAAGGCGCTGCTGGAGCGGCGCGACGCCATCATCGTCACCACGGTGTCCTGCATCTACGGCCTGGGCAGCCCCGAGACCTACCTGAAGATGGTCCTGCACGTCGACCGTGGCGACAAGCTCGACCAGCGCGCCTTGCTGCGCCGCCTGGCAGACCTGCAGTACACCCGCAACGAGATGGACTTCGCCCGCGCCACTTTCCGCGTGCGCGGCGACGTGGTCGATATCTTCCCGGCCGAATCGGACCTGGAGGCCATTCGCATCGAGTTGTTCGACGACGAGGTGGAGAACATCGCCGCCTTCGACCCGCTCACCGGCGAGGTGATCCGCAAGCTGCCACGTTTCACCTTCTACCCCAAGAGCCACTACGTCACCCCGCGCGAGACCCTGCTCGAGGCGGTGGAGGGGATCAAGGAGGAGCTCAAGGATCGCCTGGCGTACCTGCACAAGGCCAACAAGCTGGTGGAGGCCCAGCGTCTGGAGCAGCGCACCCGCTTCGACCTGGAGATGATCCTCGAGCTCGGCTACTGCAACGGCATCGAGAACTACTCGCGCTACCTCTCCGGACGCCCGGCCGGCGCGCCGCCACCGACCCTGTACGACTACCTGCCGCCCGACGCGCTGCTGGTGATCGACGAGTCCCACGTCAGCGTTCCCCAGGTCGGCGCCATGTACAAGGGCGACCGCTCGCGCAAGGAGACGCTGGTGGAGTATGGCTTCCGCCTGCCCTCGGCGCTGGACAACCGGCCCATGCGCTTCGACGAGTGGGAGGCGGTCAGCCCGCAGACCATCTTCGTCTCGGCGACCCCGGGCCCCTACGAGGACGAGCATGCGGGGCGGGTGATCGAGCAGGTGGTACGCCCCACTGGCCTGGTCGACCCGCAGGTGGAAGTGCGCCCGGCGCTGACCCAGGTCGACGACCTGCTCTCGGAGATCGGCAAGCGCGTGGCGGTCGGCGAGCGGGTGCTGGCCACGACCCTGACCAAGCGCATGGCCGAGGACCTTACCGACTACCTGGCCGACCACGAGGTGCGGGTGCGCTACCTGCACTCGGACATCGACACCGTCGAGCGGGTCGAGATCATCCGCGACCTGCGCCTGGGTACCTTCGACGTGCTGGTGGGCATCAACCTGTTGCGTGAAGGCCTGGACATGCCAGAGGTGTCCCTGGTGGCCATCCTCGATGCCGACAAGGAGGGCTTCCTGCGCTCCGAGCGCTCGCTGATCCAGACCATCGGCCGAGCTGCGCGCAACCTCAATGGCAAGGCGATCCTCTACGCCGACCAGGTCACCGGCTCCATGCGTCGGGCCATCGACGAGACCGAGCGGCGCCGGGCCAAGCAGATCGCCTTCAACGAGGCCCATGGCATCGTGCCCAAGGGTGTGGTCAAGGACATCACCGACATCATGGAGGGCGCCAGCGTCCCGGGTGGCCGCAGCAAGAAGCGCAAGGGCATGGCCAAGGCGGCGCAAGAAAGCGCCCGCTACGAGGCCGAACTGCAGACCCCGGCCGAGATCACCCGGCGCATCAAGCAACTGGAAGAGAAGATGTTCCAGCTCGCCCGCGACCTGGAGTTCGAGGCCGCGGCGCAACTGCGCGACGAGATCGCCCAATTGCGCGAGCGGTTGATCGCCAGTTGACCGGGGAGGGCGGTTGCGGCCTCGAGGTGCTTTGACGCGGCCCCAATGCGCTCAGCTCTTCCCCTGCCGGATGTTCACTGCTGGAGCCCGATACCCGCTCCCTGCTAACATCCGGCCTTTGTTTCATCTTTCGTCCGAGACTGTCCATGACCACCGTTCGCACGCGTATCGCGCCATCGCCCACCGGCGATCCCCATGTCGGCACCGCCTACATCGCCCTGTTCAACTACTGCTTCGCCAAGCAGCACGGCGGTGAGTTCATCCTGCGTATCGAAGATACCGACCAACTGCGCTCGACCCGCGAGTCGGAGCAGCAGATCTTCGACGCCCTGCGCTGGCTCGGCATCGAGTGGAACGAAGGCCCGGACGTCGGCGGCCCCCATGGTCCGTACCGGCAGAGCGAGCGGGGTGAAATCTACGCCAAGTACGCCAAGCAACTGGTGGATGCCGGCCACGCCTTCTATTGCTTCTGCACCGCCGAGGAGTTGGAGCAGATGCGTGCCGAGCAGATGGCCCGCGGTGAAACCCCGCGCTACGACGGCCGCGCCCTGAAGCTGAGCGCCGAAGAAGTGCAGCGCCGCCTGGATGCCGGCGAGCCCCACGTGATCCGCATGAAGGTGCCCAGCGAGGGCGTCTGCGTGGTGCCGGACATGCTCCGTGGTGACGTCGAGATCCCATGGGACCGCATGGACATGCAGGTGCTGATGAAGAACGACGGCCTGCCGACCTACTTCCTGGCCAACGTGGTCGACGACCACCTGATGGGCATCACCCACGTCCTGCGGGGCGAGGAGTGGCTGCCGTCGGCGCCCAAGCTGATCAAGCTATACGAATACTTCGGTTGGGAGCAGCCGAAGCTGTGCTACATGCCGCTGCTGCGCAATCCTGACAAGAGCAAGCTGTCCAAGCGCAAGAACCCGACCTCGGTGACCTTCTACGAGCGCATGGGCTTCCTCCCCGAGGCCATGCTCAACTACCTGGGCCGCATGGGCTGGTCCATGCCGGACGAGCGCGAGAAGTTCTCCCTGGCCGAGATGGTCGAGCATTTCGACCTGTCGCGCGTCTCGCTGGGCGGCCCGATCTTCGACATCGAGAAGCTGTCCTGGCTCAACGGCCAGTGGCTGCGTGACCTGCCGCTGGAGGAGTTCGCTACGCGGGTGCAGAAATGGGCCTTCAACAGCGACTACCTGATGAAGATCGCCCCGCACGTGCAGAGCCGGGTCGAGACCTTCAGCCAGATCGCGCCGCTGGGCGGGTTCTTCTTCGAGGGCGCGTTGAAGCTCGACGCCAAGCTGTTCGAACACAAGAAGCTGTCGCCCGACCAGGTGCGCCAGGTCATGCAACTGATCCTGTGGAAGCTGGAAAGCCTGCGCCAGTGGGAGAAGGAGCGCATCACCGGCTGCATCCAGGCCGTGGTCGAGGCCCTGGAGCTGAAGCTGCGCGATGCCATGCCGCTGATGTTCGCCGCCATCACTGGCCAGGCCAGTTCGGTCTCGGTGCTCGACGCCATGGAAATCCTCGGCCCGGACCTGACCCGCTATCGCCTGCGCCAGGCCCTGGACCTGCTCGGTGGCGTGTCGAAGAAGGAAAACAAGGAGTGGGAGAAGCTGCTGGCGAACATCGCCTGATCGCTTCGAGCATGGCCTGTAGGGCTGCTTCGCAGCCCATCGCCCCACCCATACGGCGCCGCTGCCAGGGCGGCGCCAGCCTTGTGGGAGTGGGCCTGTCCGCGAAGGCGCGGGTGAATACCCCGCCGCATTTCGGGTGGTTTTTCTCGGCAGGGCGGTAAGTGATTGTTATCTCGAAAAAAACTTTTGGTTTTTTTCAAAAATTTGTTTGACAGCCCTGCAATCCGATCTTAATATGCGCCCCGTCCACAGCGATGAGCGACTACGAAACGCCAGGCACCCAGCCAGCGATTCCGTTCAGCGCGACATTGTGGGGCTATAGCTCAGCTGGGAGAGCGCCTGCATGGCATGCAGGAGGTCAGCGGTTCGATCCCGCTTAGCTCCACCAAATTCCGCTTCACGATCACATTCGTTGATCGGGAGGCAAGATCGGATTCCAGCAATCCGGTCTTGAAGGTAGAAGGTTCGTCCCCTTCGTCTAGTGGCCTAGGACACCGCCCTTTCACGGCGGTAACAGGGGTTCGAGTCCCCTAGGGGACGCCAGTTTTACACAAGCGACGTTTCAGGATGTCGCTGGGCCGAGAGGCTAGAAATCCGGGGCTATAGCTCAGCTGGGAGAGCGCCTGCATGGCATGCAGGAGGTCAGCGGTTCGATCCCGCTTAGCTCCACCAATTTTGCCGGGTTCGCGCAAGCGGATCGGTACGAAGGTTGTTGTCCCCTTCGTCTAGTGGCCTAGGACACCGCCCTTTCACGGCGGTAACAGGGGTTCGAGTCCCCTAGGGGACGCCACTTTTACCCGCGTCTTGCGGGAGTTGAAAGGCTCATTCGCATATTGGATGGGCCTTTTGTTTTCACCTCGGGGCTATAGCTCAGCTGGGAGAGCGCCTGCATGGCATGCAGGAGGTCAGCGGTTCGATCCCGCTTAGCTCCACCAATTCCGCCAGGGTCCGTGAACGCGGATCTGCACGAAGGTCAACGTCCCCTTCGTCTAGTGGCCTAGGACACCGCCCTTTCACGGCGGTAACAGGGGTTCGAGTCCCCTAGGGGACGCCATTTTTACCCGCGTTTTGCGGGAGTTGAAAGGCTCATTCGCATATTGAATGGGCCTTTTGTTTTTTCCACGCCCTTATTTTCTGCTCGATCGATGGTCGCGGATTTCGCTTGCCAGAAAATATTACGCTGATAATATTTCGATCATAATATTTTCGAGGTGAGCGATGAACGACAGGAAGAGCAAGACCCGTGAGCGCATTCTCGAGGCCGCCTGCAACGCCTTGATCCAGCATGGCCCGGCCGAACCGAGCGTCAGCCAGGTGATGGGCGCCGCTGGGCTGACGGTGGGCGGTTTCTACGCGCACTTCGACAGCAAGGACGAACTGATGCTGGAGGCGTTCCGTCATCTGCTCGGCGAGCGTCGGGCCTTGCTCGCCCAGGTCGACCCCAGCCTTGATGGCGCGGGGCGACGGGCCCTGGCGGCGGCCTTCTACCTGTCGCGCAAGCACCGTGATGCCCAGGAACATGCCTGCCCGCTGCCCAATGCTCTGGGCGAGATGCAGCGCCTGCCGGAGGCGTTTCGCGAGGTGCTGGCCGAACACATCGAGTTGATGACCGCGCAGATGGTCGATCGTCCCGAAGATATCGACAAGGCCTTCGCCGACCTTGCCCTGATGATCGGCGGCCTGACCCTGGCCCGTGCCTTGGGCGATGGCGAGCTGTCCGATCGGATCCTGCGTGCCGCCAAGTCGGCGGTGCTCTGAACAACCTGACCCCTGGAGCAAGGTGATGACAACCCTGAGCTGGATTCGAGGCGTCAACGGCACCCTGGGCCACCTGGCCCCTGAAACCGTCGCTGGCCGGATGCGCCGGGCCTTCATGACCCCGCGCAACCTGCCGCCCAGGCAGTGGGAGCTGCCGCTGCTGGCCACGGCCGAGCGCATCACCTTGCGCTTCGGCTTGTCGGCGCTGCGCTGGGGCAAGGGGCCGACGGTGCTGCTGATGCACGGTTGGGAAGGGCGGCCGACCCAGTTCGCCGCGCTGATCGATACCCTGGTGCGGGCCGGCCATACCGTGGTGTCCCTGGAGGGGCCGGCCCATGGTCGTTCGCCCGGCCAGCAGGCCCATGTGGTGCTGTTCGCCCGCGCCTTGCTGGAGGCGGCCGCTGAATTGCCACCGCTGCGCGCAGTGATCGGCCATTCCATGGGCGGTGCCAGCGTGCTGCTGGCCTTGCAGTGGGGCTTGCGCACGGAGGCGGCGGTGAGCATCGCCGCACCCGCGCAGCTGCTTGGGGTGCTGCGCGGCTTCGCCCGGCGCCTGGGGTTGCCGGCGCGGGCCCGGGCAGCGTTCATCCGCCAGGTCGAGCAGGATGTCGGCGTGCAGATCGCGCGCCTGGACGTCAGCGGCTACCAACTCGAGCTGCCCGGGTTGGTGGTGCACGCCAGCGATGACCGGTTGGTGCCGGCCAGCGAGGCCCAGCTCATCCACAAGGCCTGGTTCGACAGCCGCCTGATGGTGCTGGAGGAGGGCGGCCACCAGCGCGTACTGGCCGACCCACGCCTGGGCGAAGCGGTGCTCGAACTGCTGGCGCGTGCGCCACGACCGGCGCGGCAAAGCGCCTGAGCATCCGGTACACTCTGCCCGATCACTGACCAAGGGGAGCGGGCATGAGCTGGGACCTGGCATCGCCATTCATCATCGACCTTCGCGTCGCCACCGAGGACATCGACGGCCTTGGCCACGCCAACAACGCCGTCTACGTGACCTGGCTGGAGCGCTGCGCCTGGCGCCACTCCCAACGCCTGGGCCTGGACCTGGCCGAGTACCGGCGCCTGGACCGGGCCATGGCTGTGGTGCGCCACGAGATCGACTACCTGGCCGCGGCCTATGAGGACGACGAGCTGCAGCTGGCCACCTGGATCATCGACTGGGACCAGCGCCTGCGCATGACCCGGCGTTTCCAGCTCAAGCGCCCGAGCGATGGCGCCACCCTGTTGCGGGCGCAGACCACCTTCGCCTGCATCGAGCTGTCCAGCGGCAAGCCCAGGCGCATGCCGGCGGAGTTTCTCGAAGGGTATGGTCCGGCGCTGATCGGCGCCTGAAGCGGCGACGTTTTTGCTAGACTGGCGCCTTTTTCCGCCGAGAGCCTGACATGCAAATTGCCCTGGCCCCCATGGAGGGGCTGGTCGACAACATCCTGCGCGACGTCCTGACCCGGGTGGGTGGCATCGATTGGTGCGTCACCGAGTTCATCCGCGTCTGCGACCGCCTGTTGCCGGCGTCGTCGTTCGACAAGCTGGCCCCAGAGCTGCGCCACGGCGCGCGGACCGCGGCTGGGGTGCCGATGCGTGTGCAACTGCTGGGCTCCGATCCGGCCTGCCTGGCCGACAACGCGGTATTGGCCTGTGAGTTGGGTGCACCGGTGATCGACCTGAACTTCGGCTGCCCGGCCAAGACGGTGAACAAGTCCCGGGGCGGGGCGGTGCTGCTCAAGGAGCCGCAGTTGCTGCATGCGATCGTCCGCGAGGTGCGGCGGGCGGTGCCGGCGCAGATTCCGGTGACTGCCAAGATGCGCCTGGGTTTCGACAGCCCGGACGCTGCCCTGGAGTGCGCCACGGCCCTGGCCGAGGGTGGCGCCGCGCACCTGGTGGTGCATGCCCGTACCAAGGTCGAGGGCTACAAGCCGCCGGCCCATTGGGAGTGGGTGGCGCGGGTGCAGGAGGTGGTGCAGGTGCCGGTGTTCGCCAACGGCGAGATCTGGACGGTCGATGACTGGCGGCGCTGCCGCGAGGTCAGCGGCGCCGAGGACATCATGCTCGGTCGTGGGCTGGTGTCGCGGCCAGACCTGGCCCTGCAGATCGCGGCGGCCCGCGATGGCCGGGAATACCAGCCCATGGATTGGCAGGCCCTGCTGCCGTTGCTGCGTGAGTTCTGGCGCCAGGCCCAGGCCAAGTTGTCGCCCCGCTATGCGCCGGGGCGGATGAAGCAGTGGCTGGCCATGCTGACCCGCAGTTACCCCGAGGCCGTGGCGTTGTTCGCGCAGTTGCGGCGGGAGGATGACTGCCAGCGGATCAGCGGGTTGCTGGGTGTTGAGCAGGCAGCCGGCGTGAGCTTCGAGGAATGCGTTGCCTGAACGGGCCGTTCGCGGGCAAGCCCGCTCCCACAGGGTGGCTCTGTAAACCACATCATCTGTGGTCGACCCGGACCTGTGGCAGCGGGTTTGCCCCTGCTCCGTGACCTGCAAAAAATTTTTTGCCCGCCTCTTGAAAACCTTTTGCCGGACCTTATCTCTTGAGTACGCGATGCCGAAGTCGGGTCGCGTAGTGACTTACTTGCTGAATCTCAGGAGTTTATGACCATGACCACTGCATTCTCTCTCGCTCCACTGTTCCGCCATTCCGTTGGCTTCGACCGTTTCAACGATCTGTTCGAGTCTGCGGCACGTAACGAGGCGGGTAGCAGCTACCCTCCCTACAACGTGGAAAAGCATGGCGATGACCACTATCGCATCGTGGTTGCCGCAGCCGGTTTCCAGGAGCAGGACCTCGACCTGCAGGTCGAGAAAGGTGTCCTGACCGTCACCGGCGGCAAGCGCGACACCAGCGCCGCAGACGTTACCTACTTGCACCAGGGCATTGCCCAGCGGGCGTTCAAGCTGTCCTTCCGCCTGGCTGACCATATCGAGGTCAAGTCCGCCGGTCTGGCCAACGGCCTGCTCAGCATCGACCTGCTGCGCATCGTGCCGGAAGAGGCCAAGCCCAAGCGTATTCCGATCAACGGCGAGACGCCGGCGCTGAACTGAGTTCGGCAACCTGCAAAAAGGGGCACTTCTTAGAAGTGCCCCTTTTTTGTGTTTTTGACAACCTTTTCAGGGTGTTCGAGACCATTGGGGCTGCAAAGCGGCCCCCAGCGTTTGTCCTTGAGAAGCGCTAATAATCCGCCGGCGCCTCCATCAGCATCTGACGAAACTCCGCCAACGGCAGCGGCCGGCTATGCAAGTACCCCTGATATAGGTGGCAACCCTGGCGTTCGAGGAACGCCAACTGCTCGCTCTGCTCGACCCCCTCGGCAATCACCGCCAGTTCCAGGCTGCGCGCCATGGCCACGATGGCACGGACGATCTCCGCATCGTTGGGGTCGACCGGGGCGTCGCGGACGAAGGTCTGGTCGATCTTCAGGGCATCCACCGGCAGGCGCTTGAGGTAGGTCAGCGACGAATACCCGGTGCCGAAGTCGTCCATGGCGAAGCTCACGCCGTAGCGCTTGAGCTCGCGCATCTTGCTGATGGTGTCCTCGAGGTTCTGGATGACGATGCCTTCGGTGATCTCCAGCTTGAGCATGCGCCTTGGCAGCCGGTAGTCGTCGAGGCTGCGCAGCACCCGTTCGACGAAGTCGTTCTGGCGGAACTGCCGTGGGCTGATGTTGACGCACAGGCTGAAGTCGTCGGCGTCGATCAGCCCGTCCTGCAGCATGTGCGCGCAGGCGTCGCAGGCTTCGTCGAGGATCCAACTGCCCACCTCGAGGATCAGCCCGCTTTCCTCCAGCACCTGGATGAACTGCGCCGGCGGCTGCTGGCCCAGCTGCGGATGATGCCAACGCAGCAGCACCTCGGCGCCGACGATGCGGTTGTCGCGGGCATCCACCTGGGGCTGGAAGTGCAGGGCCAGCTCGCCCCGGGCCAGGGCCAGGCGCAGGTCGTTCTCCATGCGCAGGCGCTCGCTGGCGGCCTTCTGCATGGTGGTATGGAACAGTTGCGTGGTGTTGCGCCCGGAGTCCTTGGCCCGGTACAGGGCGATGTCGGCGCGCTTGAGCAAGTCGGCCGGTGTCGCGCCATGGTCGGGGATCAGCGCCACGCCGATGCTCGGCGTCACCTGCAGGCGCTGGCCGTCCAGGGACATGGGCTCGGCCAGCAGCTCGCGCAGGGTGTCGGCCAGTTCGCGAACCTTGTTCTCCACCTGCTCGCGGCTACCCTCCAGGCCGCTGAGCAGCACCACGAACTCGTCGCCGCCCAGGCGCGCCACGGTGTCTTCCAGGCGCACGCTGGCCTCCAGGCGTGCGGTGATGATCTTGAGCACCGTGTCGCCCACGGGGTGACCGAGGGAGTCGTTGATGTGCTTGAAGTGATCCAGGTCGAGGAACAGCAGGGCGCCGCGCAGGTTGTGGCGTTTGAGCAGGGCGATCTGCTGGCTCAGGCGGTCCATCAGCAGGGCGCGGTTGGGCAGGTTGGTCAGCGGGTCGTGATAGGCCAGGTGGCGGATCTGCGCCTGGGCGTTCCTCAACTGGCTGACATCGCGTGCGGTGAGCAGCAGGCAGTCGGCCTCGTTGAGGCTGATCGGCTCGACCGAGACCTCCACGGTGAGAATGTCGCCACGCTTGTTGCGCCCGAGCATTTCCCGGTGATGGACCCGGCCATGCTCCTTGAGCTCGGTGAGCAGGGCGCTGCGTTGCTTGTCGTCGGCCCAGATGCCGATCTCGTAGACGCTGCGGCCGATCACCTCGGCGGCGCTGTAGCCGGTCAGCCGGCAGAAGCCGTCGTTGACCTCCAGGTAGCGGCCGCTCTTGCGCTCGGTCAGGGTGATGGCGTCGGGGCTGGAGTGGAAGGCCTTGGCGAACTTCTCCTCGCTGGCCTTGAGCGCCGCCTCGGCGCGCTGTTGCTGGGTGATGTCGCGCAGGGTGGTGACGCTGCACGGCTGGTTGTCGACCGTGATCAGGCGGCTGGAGATCACGCAGGTCAAGGCCGTGCCATTGCGATGGTTGACCACCACCGCCACGTTGCTCAGGGCCTGTTCGCGGATCACCCGTTCGATGCGCTGGGCGCGCTTGGCCGATTCGGCCCACAGGCCGATCTGCTCGGCGGTGCGGCCGATCACCTGTTCGGCGCTCCAGCCGAAGGTCTGGGTGAAGGCCGGGTTGATCTCGATGAACTGGCCGCTGTCCTGGCGGGTCACGCAGATCGGGTCGGGGCTGACCTGGAACAGGCTGGCGAATTTCTCCTCCGAGGCGCTCAGGCGCTGCTCACGCTCCACCTGGTCGGTGATGTCGAGCAGGGTGCCGGCCATGCGCAGCGGATTGCCCTGCTCGTCGCGGTACAGGCGCGCGCGGCTTTCGATGTAGCGGGAGGTGCCATTCTCCAGTTGCACCCGGTAGGTGATCTGGTAGTTGCCCGCCGGGCCTTCGCGCAGGCTGCGGTAGGCCTGGCGCATGACGTTGCGTTCCTGCTCCGGCACGCCTTCGAAGAACGCCTCGAAGGATTCGTGGAAGGGCACCGGATCCAGGCCGTGCAACTGGGCGGCGCGGGCCGAGCCATAGAGCATGCCGCTGGGAATGTGCCAGTCCCAGGTGCCCAGCTGGGCCGAGTCCAGGGCCAGGTCCAGGCGCTCCTGGCTGTCCTTGAGGGCCTGTTCGGCGCGCTTGCGCTCGGTGGTGTCGACGAAGGTGCTGATCAGGTAGGTCACCCCCTCCATCTCGATGCCCTGGGTGCACAGGATGCCGTCATGCACCTTGCCGCTGCTGGCGCGGAACTGCACCTCCATGATCAGCGGGCCACCGTTGGCGCGGGTCGACTCCAGCACCTGGTGACGTTGCTCGGGATTGACCCATAGCCCCAGTTCCAGGCTGGTCTTGCCGATCACCTGTGGGCCGGGCCAGCCGAACATGTCTTCGAAATGGCGGTTGACCTCGAAGATCATGCCGTCGTGGCGGCGGGTCAGGAGGATGGCGTTGGGGCTCAGGTGGAACAGCGTGGCGAAGCGCTTCTCCGAATTGATCAGCGCGGTCTCCCGCTCGCGCTGGCGGGTGATCTCGCGGATCACCCCGATCATCTGCGGTCGGCCGTGGCGATCGTGGGTCAGGCTGCCGTTGATCTCCAGCCAGTGCAGGCTGCCGTCCGGCCAGCGGATGCGATGGCGCATGGCCTGTTCCACCGGCTCGCCGTCGACCACGGCCTGGAATGCCTGGCGTGTGCGGGCACGGTCTTCCTCGGGCAGCAGGTCGAGGTAGTCGATGTCGTTGGGCAGGGGCCGCTGCGGGTCGAAGCCGAACAGTGCCTGGGTGGCCCGCGACCAGCTGATCCGGCCGCTTTCTATATCCCACAGCCAGGCGCCCAGGTGGGCGCCGTTGAGGGCGGCCAGCAACTGTGGGGCGCTCTGCCAGGCCTGTTCCGATTCCTGGGGATCGGCCGCGAAGATGCGCGGCAGGCGCGGAAAGCGGTTTGCTGATTTGGGCATCGATACCAGACCTTTGGCGGATGGCGCGTCCTTGGAGTTGAAGTGCCGTGCTGACGACCGGTCAGGCGGGCCCTGCGTGGCTGTCGAGCAGGGCCATGAAGGCCCTGGCCGCGTTCGATAGCGTTCGCTCCGTATGCAGAATGTAGCCTAGCTGGCGCGACAGCTGAATGCCGGGCAAGGCGATGCGGGCAACCTGCTCATCGAGCATAGTACGCGGCAGTACGCTCCACGCCAGGCCGATGGACACCATCATCTTGATGGTTTCCATGTAGTTGGTGCTCATGGCGATGTTCGGTGTCAGGCCCTGGCTTTCGAACAGGCGCTGGACGATATGGTGGGTGAAGGTGTTGCCGCCTGGGAAGACCGCCGGGTGGCGGGCCACGTCGGCGAGGCTGACGGGGTCGATGCTGGCCAGGGGGTGTTCCGGCGCGGCGACGAAATCCAGCGCATCGTCCCACACCGCAACGGCGCGAACCAGGTGATGCGGTTCGGGGGCGAGGGTAATGACCGCTATTTCCGCTCGGCCATGAAGGATCTCATCGTAGGCCGCTTCCGAGTCGAGGAACTGGATATCCAGCGCCACCGCCGGGTGCTGGCGGGTGAACGCCCGCAGCAGCGGGGGCAACCGGTGCAGGCCGATGTGATGGCTGGTGGCCAGGGTCAGGCGGCCGCTCACTTCGCCGGTCAGGTTGCTCAGGGCGCGCCGGGTATCGTCCAGTACATTGAGGATCTGGTAGGCGCGTGGCAGCAGCGCGCGGCCGGCCTCGGTCAGGGTCACCTCGCGGCCGAGGCGGTCGAACAGGCGCACGTCCAGCTGCTGCTCGAGCCCGGCGATACGCTTGCTGACGGCCGGCTGGGTCAGGTGCAGGCGCTCGCCGGCCCCCGAGAAACTGCCGGTTTCGGCGATGGCGATGAAGGCGCTGAGGTTGGCCAGGTCCACGGTTTTTCGGATTCCTGTTGGTTATTCAAAGCATAAAAAATATGAATTTGAGTTATTCAATCTAACGCCATAGCATCGTCCGTACAAGCCAAGGGGTTATTGGCATAGAAAGACGCTGATGAGGAACAGTCTGATGGCTGGCAAAACGCTCTACGACAAACTCTGGGATGCGCATGAAGTCAAGCGACGCGACGATGGTTCGTCCTTGATCTACATCGACCGTCACATCATCCACGAAGTGACTTCGCCCCAGGCCTTCGAAGGCCTGCGCCTGGCCAACCGCAAGCCATGGCGCATCGATGCCAACATTGCCACCCCGGACCACAACGTACCGACCACGCCAGAGCGCAAGGGCGGCATCGAGGCCATCGTCGACCAGGTGTCGCGCCTGCAGGTGCAGACCCTCGACGAGAACTGTGACGAATACGGCATCGTCGAATTCAAGATGAACGACGAGCGCCAGGGCATCGTCCATGTCATCAGCCCGGAGCAGGGCGCTACCTTGCCGGGCATGACCGTGGTCTGCGGCGACTCGCACACCTCGACCCACGGTGCCTTCGGCGCCTTGGCCCACGGTATCGGCACCTCCGAGGTGGAGCACGTGCTCGCCACCCAGTGCCTGGTGGCCAAGAAAATGAAGAACATGCTGGTGCGCGTCGAGGGCCAGTTGCCCGCGGGTGTCACTGCCAAGGACATCGTCCTCGCCGTGATCGGCAAGATCGGTACCGCCGGTGGCAACGGCCATGCCATGGAGTTCGCCGGCAGCGCCATCCGCGAGCTGTCCATGGAAGGCCGCATGACCATCTGCAACATGTCCATCGAAGCCGGTGCCCGCGTGGGCCTGGTGGCGGTCGACGACACCACCGTCGCCTATGTCGAAGGTCGCCCGTACGCGCCCAAGGGCGAGCAGTGGAAGCAGGCGGTCGAGGCCTGGAAGGGCCTGGTTTCCGATGCCGATGCGGTGTTCGACACCGTGGTCGAGCTGGACGCCTCGCAGATCAAGCCGCAGGTCAGCTGGGGCACCTCGCCGGAGATGGTCCTGGCTGTCGACCAGCGTGTGCCGGACCCGGCCGCCGAGCCCGACCTGATCAAGCGTGGCTCCATCGAGCGCGCCCTCAAGTACATGGGCCTGAGCGCCAACCAGGCGATCACCGACATCAAGCTCGACCGCGTGTTCATCGGCTCCTGCACCAACTCGCGGATCGAGGACCTGCGTGCCGCGGCCGAGATCGCCAAGGGCCGCAAGGTCGCCGCCAACGTCAAGCAGGCGCTGGTGGTGCCGGGCTCGGGCCTGGTCAAGGCCCAGGCCGAGCGCGAAGGCCTGGACAAGATTTTCCTCGAGGCGGGCTTCGAATGGCGTGAACCGGGCTGCTCCATGTGCCTGGCGATGAACCCGGACCGCCTGGAGAGCGGCGAGCATTGCGCCTCGACCTCCAACCGCAACTTCGAGGGCCGTCAGGGCGCCGGTGGCCGTACCCACCTGGTCAGCCCGGCCATGGCCGCCGCCGCCGCGGTGACCGGCCACTTCATCGATGTCCGCGAGTTGATCCAAGGGAGCGCAGCATGAAAGCCTTCACCCAGCACACCGGTCTTGTCGCGCCATTGGATCGCGCCAACGTCGACACCGACCAGATCATCCCCAAGCAGTTCCTCAAGTCGATCAAGCGCACCGGCTTCGGCCCCAACCTGTTCGACGAGTGGCGCTACCTGGACGTGGGCCAGCCCTACCAGGACAACAGCAAGCGTCCGCTGAACCCCGAGTTCGTGCTCAACCATGAGCGCTACCAGGGTGCCAGCGTGCTGCTGGCCCGCGAGAACTTCGGCTGTGGCTCGAGCCGCGAGCATGCACCGTGGGCCCTGGACGAGTACGGCTTGCGCTGCATCATCGCGCCGAGCTTCGCCGACATCTTCTTCAACAACAGCTTCAAGAACGGCCTGCTGCCGATCATCCTCGCCGACGAGGAAGTCGACGAGCTGTTCAGGCAGGTCGAGGCCAACCCGGGCTACCAGCTGACCATCGACCTGCAGGCCCAGGCCGTGACCCGCCCCGACGGCAAGGTGCTGCCGTTCGAGATCGACGCCTTCCGCAAGCATTGCCTGCTCAACGGCCTCGACGATATCGGCCTGACCCTGCAGGACAGCGATGCCATCCGCGCGTTCGAACAGCAGCACCGGGCGAGCCAGCCCTGGCTGTTCCGTGACGCCTGATCGGCCGCGCTGAGCCTTTGGCGGGCAAGCCCGCTCCCACGGGGATAGCCGCAGTGCGGTACCGGTGGGAGCGGGCTTGCGCGTCAAAGGGCTCGAGGCAACCACGCAAACGCCCGGGTGTGCTGGTATCGTGGGCCGAACATTGGTTTTTTCCGGCGTGCCGCAGGCGCGCCGTCTGAATGGATAGAGGAAAGCATGAGCAAGCAGATTCTGATTCTCCCAGGTGATGGCATCGGCCCGGAAATCATGGCCGAGGCGGTCAAGGTGCTGGAGCTGGCCAACGACAAGTTCCAGCTCGGCTTCACCCTGGAGCACGACGTGATCGGCGGCGCGGCCATCGACAAGCACGGCGTGCCACTGGCCGACGAGACCCTGGAACGCGCGCGCCAGGCCGACGCGGTGCTGCTCGGCGCGGTCGGCGGGCCGAAGTGGGACAAGATCGAGCGTGACATCCGCCCCGAGCGCGGCCTGCTGAAGATCCGTTCGCAACTGGGCCTGTTCGCCAACCTGCGCCCAGCGATCCTCTACCCGCAACTGGCCGATGCGTCCTCGCTCAAGCCCGAGGTCGTCGCCGGCCTGGACATCCTCATCGTCCGCGAGCTGACCGGCGGCATCTACTTCGGTGCGCCACGTGGCCAGCGCGAGCTGGACGGTGGCGAGCGCCAGGCCTACGACACCCTGCCGTACAGCGAAAGCGAGATCCGCCGCATCGCCCGCGTCGGCTTCGACATGGCCCGCGTGCGCGGCAAGCGCCTGTGCTCGGTGGACAAGGCCAACGTCCTGGCGTCCAGCCAGCTGTGGCGCGAAGTGGTCGAGGACGTGGCCAAGGACTACCCGGACGTCGAGCTCAGCCACATGTACGTCGATAACGCCGCCATGCAACTGGTGCGCGCACCCAAGCAGTTCGACGTGATGGTGACCGACAACATGTTCGGTGACATCCTGTCGGATGAGGCTTCCATGTTGACCGGATCCATCGGCATGCTGCCATCTGCATCCTTGGATGCCGACAACAAGGGCATGTACGAGCCGTGCCATGGCTCGGCCCCGGACATCGCCGGGCAGGGCATCGCCAACCCGCTGGCGACCATCCTGTCGGTGTCGATGATGCTGCGCTACAGCTTCAACCAGCAGGCCGCCGCCGACGCCATCGAGAAGGCCGTCAGCCTGGTGCTGGATCAGGGCTTGCGTACCGGTGACATCTGGTCGGCCGGCTGCAGCAAGGTAGGTACGCAGGAAATGGGCGACGCAGTAGTCGCAGCGCTGCGGAATCTGTAATCTCTCTGGCCCGCCGTCGCTTTCCTGCGATGGCGGCCCACTTTTAGCAAAGGTGTAGTTGCGATGAAACGTGTAGGTCTGATCGGTTGGCGCGGTATGGTCGGTTCCGTGCTCATGCAGCGGATGCTGGAGGAGCAGGATTTCGACCTCATCGAGCCGGTGTTCTTCACCACCTCCAATGTCGGTGGCCAGGGGCCGAACGTGGGCAAGGACATTGCTCCGCTCAAGGACGCCTACAGCATCGAAGAGCTCAAGACCCTCGACGTCATTCTGACCTGCCAGGGCGGCGACTACACCAACGAGGTCTTCCCCAAGTTGCGTGAGGCCGGCTGGCAGGGTTACTGGATCGACGCCGCTTCGTCCCTGCGCATGCAGGATGACGCGGTGATCGTCCTCGACCCGGTCAACCGTAAGGTGATCGACCAGCAGCTCGATGCCGGGACCAAGAACTACATCGGCGGTAACTGCACCGTCAGCCTGATGCTGATGGGCTTGGGCGGCCTGTTCGAGGCTGGCCTGGTCGAGTGGATGAGCGCCATGACCTACCAGGCGGCCTCCGGTGCCGGCGCCCAGAACATGCGCGAGCTGATCCGCCAGATGGGCGGCATCCACGCGGCGGTGGCCGATGACCTGGCCAACCCGGCCAGCGCCATCCTCGACATCGACCGCAAGGTCGCCGAAACCATGCGTGGCGAGGCGTTCCCCACCGAGCACTTCGGCGTGCCGCTGGCCGGCAGCCTGATCCCGTGGATCGACAAGGAGCTGCCCAACGGCCAGAGCCGCGAGGAGTGGAAGGCCCAGGCCGAGACCAACAAGATCCTCGGCCGTTTCAAGAGCCCGATCCCGGTCGATGGCATCTGCGTGCGCATCGGTGCCATGCGCTGCCACAGCCAGGCGCTGACCATCAAGCTGAACAAGGACGTGCCGCTGGCCGACATCGAAGGCATGATCAGCCAGCACAACCCTTGGGTGAAGCTGGTGCCGAACCAGCGCGAGATCAGCATGCAGGAGTTGAGCCCGACCAAGGTCACCGGTACCCTGAACATCCCGGTAGGCCGTCTGCGCAAGCTGAACATGGGGTCCCAGTACCTGGGGGCCTTCACCGTCGGCGACCAGTTGCTGTGGGGCGCTGCCGAGCCGCTGCGGCGTATGCTGCGGATCCTGCTGGAGCGTTGATCGTTCCGGTTTGATCGGAAAAACCGCGCTAGAGATAGCGCGGTTTTTTTGTGTGCGCCAGGCATGGCGCGTTGCGCGTAAGCGCAACCCGTTTGGCTGTGGTGGCCAAATGGGTGACTTGGAGGTGAAAGTCCTCTACACACCCGGCAAGGGGAAGTGTTAGCCAGAGGCAAGGGTGTCGCAGGTGACTGCGAATCTGAAGGAAGCCGAGGCAAAATGCTGGCCTGACGAACAGGAAGCGGATAGAGGCGGCACAGCGGGGTGAGGTGGCACAAATCGCCGAAGCCCGATACTTGCACAGAACACTGTGACGTAGATCCGACAGGCATAAGCAGGAAGGTCGCGCGAATTACCCTGGGAGATCTGCACGTTTGCCACTGTGCTACCGAGCGTCGAGAGGCGGCGGGATGAGCGTGCAGAAGTCAGCCGAAGCCGTAGTAAGTGGCGGTTAACCGCGCCACCAAGGGCCGAACAGGTTATGCCGCCAGTAGGCGTCACTGTCTGGTTGGTAGTCGAAATGCAGAAATTTCCCAAAACGGAAACAGTTATTCAGAGTCCCGGCCAGAAGCCGGGGATGGTGTCTGACAGCGCAGAGGTATCGGCGGCGTCAGTGGCGTGGACGAACGCGGAGCCGGACATGCTGATGGAGCAGGTGCTAGCACCGGCCAACCTCAAGCGTGCGTATCAACGTGTGGTCAGCAACAAGGGAGCGCCGGGTGCCGATGGCCTGACGGTCGCAGACCTGGCGGGCTACGTGAATCAGTATTGGCCGATCCTCAAAGCCAGGTTGCTGGCAGGTGAGTACCATCCCCAGGCAGTGCGAGCGGTTGAGATTCCCAAACCGCAGGGCGGTACACGGCAACTGGGAATCCCCAGCGTCGTGGACCGCCTGATCCAGCAAGCCTTGCAGCAACAGCTCACGCCTATCTTCGACCCACTGTTCTCGGACTATAGCTACGGCTTTCGTCCGGGCAGAAGTACGCATCAAGCCATCGAGATGGCTCGCGTGCATGTGACAGCGGGGCATCGCTGGTGCGTGGAACTCGATCTGGAGAAGTTCTTCGATCGAGTCAACCACGACATCCTCATGGCCTGCGTCGAGCGCCGGGTTGAGGATAAAAGCGTGCTCAGACTCATCCGTCGCTACCTCGAAGCAGGGGGCATGTCGGGCGGCGTCGTCAGCCCGCGGCAGGAAGGGACGCCTCAAAGCGGTCCGCTCTCGCCGTTGCTGACGAACATCCTGCTCGACGAACTCGACCACGAGCTGGAACGGCGGGGCCATCGCTTCGTACGCTATGCCGATGATGCGAACATCTATGTGCGCAGCCCTCGGACCGGCGAACGGGTGCTGGCCAGCGTCGAGCGCTTCCTGAGCCAACGCCTGAAATTGACGGTGAACAGGAAGAAGAGCCAAGTGGCAAGGGCGTGGAAGTGCAACTACCTGGGCTATGGGATGAGCTGGCATCAACAGCCGAAGCTACGTGTGGCGACGATGAGCCTGGAGCGCCTGCGCAACCGGCTTGCAGAACTGCTACGTGGAGCGCGGGGCCGGAAGATGGTAGGAACCATCGAGCGGTTAAACCCTGTCCTGCGAGGCTGGGCGAGCTATTTCAAGCTCAGCCAAAGCAAAAGGCCACTGGAAGAACTGGACGGCTGGATCAGGCACAAGCTGCTCTGCATCCTCTGGCGCCAATGGAAGCGGCCCTCGACGAGGGCGGGCAACCTGATGCGCCTGGGGCTGAGCGAAGAGCGTGCCTGCAAATCGGCCTTCAATGGTAGAGGCCCATGGTGGAACTCGGGCGCGTCGCATATGAATCAGGCGTTGCCGAAGAAACTATGGGATCGACTCAGACTGGTCTCGATACTGGATACGATCAATCGGCTTAGCCGTATAACCTGAACCGCCGTGTACGGAACCGTACGCACGGTGGTGTGAGAGGACGGCGGGTGCGAACCCGCCTCCTACTCGATCCGTGCAGGCCCTATGTTCGCGGTTTGTGGCAATGGCAAGCCGGCGAAATCACCCCCTACAGTAGCCATGAATTTCAATCTGGGTGTGATCGGGCGCTGTGATGGCTCTTTAAACGTTCGGCAACGAGACCCAAAATCAGCGGCGCTGTCCCCAGGAACACGGAAAAAATACCGAAGATGATCGCAGCTGAGCTGCTGTAGTGTTCAGTGAGCATGCCTGCGACGGGTATAGCGGTAATCATTGAAAGTTTGAACAAAGCACTGGTAATGCCAGTGACTCTGCCGAGAGCTGCAGCAGGTAGCAATTTCTGCCTAAGTGTCCAGACGGCAATTACGATATAGGAACCGAAAAAACCGACAAGGAAGGATGAGGAGAAAAATGAGCTGTGTGTTTTCAGGATAAGCGGCAGGCTGCCAGAAGCAGCCAGGAATAGACTGCACAGCACCGCTAGGCTACGGTTGCCAAAAATACTGATTATCTTCGAGGCCGTCACGCCGGACAGGATTGAGCCCAAGGCAAAGGCGATCAGGATATGAGGGACATCCTGAGTCATGAAGAGACCGGCTTCTGCTGCATTGACAAGAACATATAGCAAATAAACTCCGGTAAACGCATTGTTGCCCATGACGACGTAGACGAGATGAAGCAAAGGCTTGTTGTCGATCAAAATACGTAGGTTCCGCAGGAAACTCTCGCTAGCCTGGGAGGGCGGTTGAGATGGAGCGGCGTATAGAGCAAAGTGGTAGAGAACGCTCGAGATACAGAAGCAGACGGCAATGCCCATAAAGCCACTTCTGGGGTTGTTTGAAGATAACAGTAGAGAAGCGACAAGGGGAGCAGCGATCAGGGCAGTGTTCTCCGCTACCAGTAGTGTGGAATTTATCTTAGATAGTTGCGCGGGACTGGTGATACTTGGCATTACCGAGGCGCGTAAGTTATTGAGTGCATAGGTTCCCACCGATACGACCGCAAGGAAGAAAAAAGTTTCACTCAGCGTCTGATCGGGCAGTCGAACGCTATAGCCGGCAGCAACTGCGCTAAGCACAGTTGCAATGGTGCATCCGAGGTTTCGCTTGTTGAAGTGGTCTACTAATATACCAACACAATACCCGAATATCACCGGCCCAATGTAGGCCGTCGCGCGTAAAAATGACGCAGTTATACTTTCGCCGCCGTTGAAGATGAACTGCAGTGGTGTATAGATGAAAAGGGTCTGTGTGCTAAAAACCTCAAGAGCGAAAGCGGAGACGAGAAAGCGGGGGGCGTTGGAGTTAGTCATGGGCGAATTTTATCTTCAGGAATCTCAGAAAAGTCAGCTGGCTGATGAGTGGTATGTAGATCTGGTACGGATCGAAGTAAATCAATTATCGAGCAGCAGAGTGGGCCATAATAGCCGTCGCGATGCATTCGAGTATGGTTTCTGTCTTGCACGATAATGCTCCTGTCTGTCAAGTCGAACGATGGAGAAATGACATGCATGCTTCTCTCCCCTCTCATAATGCCTCTTTAATCGTGCACTATTTTCAGTGTGGTCTTACTGTTTTACAGGAATTTTCTTACAAAGGCCGGATTGTATATTTTTCATATGATTGGCCCCGGGCCGTCCTAGAGAGGTGAAGTGATCCAGCATTTACAGGGGGCAGCGTGGTGCTCGATAAATTTTTGTCAATCAATGAGTCTTGGAGTGTTCTGTCAGGACTTGGTGAGGGTCGTGATAGGTATGAGGTTGGCGTTATATTCACATGAGGGAGGAGGTTTTTTGTCACAAGTTGGTGACAATGGGCTTTGGCTGTGGGTATTTGTAAGAAAATGAAACGAGGGGTTGTTTTAATGCTGAGGGCTGGCTAAGACTAGTTGGCGAAGCATGTGCTAAATAACAACTAGTGGGGTGCGCAATGCCTAGGTCGTCGCTTGCGGGAAATTTCCGACAAAACTTGTTTAATGGCAAGCTGGATTTGATCCTAGAGGCACATAGTGGCTTATCAGCCAGGATAGTAGAGGAAGCAGGATTTTCGGCTATATGGGCCTCGGGGTTGTCCATCGCGTCGGCTCTAGGGCTTCGCGACTGTAATGAAGCATCGTGGAGTCAGGTTGTCGAAGTAACTCAGGCTATCCATGATGTTGTGAATATTCCAATACTATTTGATGGTGATTCGGGTTTTGGAAACTTCAACAATGTCAGGCATATCGTAAAAAGACTTTCCAATTATGGTATTGCTGGGATTTCATTGGAGGATAAGAGTTTTCCAAAAATGAATTCTTTTGTTTCTGGTGATCATGTGTTGAGCTCGGTGGAAGAGTTCTGTGGGAAAATAAAAGCTGCGCAGGACACAAAGTGTGATGATCGCTTTACAGTTATTGCTCGCACTGAGGCCTTGATTGCTGGCCTGGGCGTGGATGTCGCCTTGAAGAGGGCGGAGCAATACCACGAGGCAGGTGCGGACGGAATATTTATCCATTCCAGAGCTCGGGACGCGCAGGATGTGGTGGAGTTTGGACGACGTTGGCAGGGGCGATCGCCGCTGGTCGTGGCGCCAACTACCTATATTGATACTCCTCTAGCCTTGCTTGAACAAGTGGGAGTATCCATTTACATCTGTGCGAATCAATTAATGCGCGCATCTGTCCATGCTATGCGCAGGGCGGCACGGCAAATCCGCCAGGATAACAGCATCAGCACGATCAATTCAGATATTTCGCCACTTGCAGACGTGTTTTCTTTGCTGGATTACGATGAATTGAAGATTGCTGAGCGTATATATGCCCGATAATAACCTGGAGTTGCGTACGGCCTTGCGAACTCTTCAGGTGGTGATGGATGCTTGCGCAAATATAAAACTTACTGAGGGTGGAAGCGTCTTGGAGCACTCTCTGTGGTCTGCTCAGCAGGCGATGGTAAGGAGGGAGAGTAAGGTTATTGTTGTTGCTTCGCTGTTTCACGATGTTGGACATTATATTTGTTCTGGAGACCCTGAGCTTACTGATTACTCCAGAGATCGTGAGCATGCTGCGTTAGGTGCTGCCTGGTTGAGTCGATGGTTTCCCTCTGAGGTTTGTGCACCTATTGCATTGCACATCGATGCTAAGCGTTACCTGGCAACAGTAGATGTTGCTTACTATCAACAGCTTGGATTGGGCTCGGCGCAAAGCCTTGAACATCAGGGAGGGGTAATGTCGCCTGATGAGATTCAGAATTTTCGTTCGGCAGAGCATTTTAAAAGCGCACTGCTTATTAGGGAGTTCGACGATACACCCTATAGAGGTGAAAAGCTATGGCCTTACTCTTGGTATGAGCATGTTGTCATTTCAGTTATGAGGTGAATATGGTCAGGGTGAAAGTTGATTCGCATGTGCATTTGTTGTTGAAAAAGAAGCAAAAAAATCCGGACTGGGAGGTGGTCAGGCAAGTGATAGGTGCGGCAAAAATTAATGAGTTAGACGCAATCTGTGTTACTGAGCATATTGAGGCTGATGCTTATGATGCCCTAATGCACGGATTATTTTTAGAAAATAAGTTAGAAGCTAATTTTCACGACGATGGTACGCTAATTTGCCAAGGTGTTGGGGTGTTTCCTGGCGCTGAACTGGAGCTTGCCAATAGAATGAATGTTGGCGTGCATACGGATTTGTATGTCTTGATGTCGTTGAACCGTAGGCCAGGATTTTACACGTTGGAAACTCTTCATGACGCCCTAGTGAAACGGGGAAGACCCTTTAAATTGGTAGCGCATCACATCTTTTGGCCTGGAAAGACCTGCGATGATCTAAATGCATTAAAGCGATGCCTGAATGCAATCGAGGTACCCGCCAAGGACCTCGCTAACGTGCAGAAATATTTGGAGCTTGCGAGGCTGCTAAGGCTCCAGACCACTGGTGGGTCTGATGCGCATACTTTCATTCAGGTAGGGGCATGTCATACGGTGTTCCAATTGCAGGACCATGAAGAATACTGTACTGCGAAACATTGGATAGAAAGCCAGCGGACCGATCACTCGTATGGTGATCATTCTTCACGTTTGGTATCTATGTCTTATATGTATCGTCAGACACTGGTTGAACAGCAAAAGGAGAGTTGAGATGAGTGGTGGTAAAATTTCTATCCGTATGTCTCGCCTAGAAGATATTTTGGCGACAAGGAAGATGACGATGTCGCATGTGCAGGACTTAAATTTCGACTCGGAGTGTGTATATTTTGAGAGTATTGAGCAGCTACAGAGGCTTGCGGAGTATTTGTCCGTGCCGCTTAGTGAGTTTTTTGTGGGGTACACCGAGAGCGACTTAGATGAGGGGGTGAAAATTGCTAGGCGAAGCAACTCTTTTAAATGTGAGGAGGTCAGGGGTGGCGTGCATTGCTATACATACGAGCATCTGGTGACGACCAATCAGGATCCTAGCCTTATGGCTCTGCGGTTAGATTTGCATAGTGATGTGCTGCAGCCCTTGCATTTGAATAGAGGGCATATTTCGAAAGAGGTCGTCTACGTAACAAGAGGGACGGTGAGAGTGCAGTGGTTGGGAGGTGATGGTGAGTTAAAAGAAAGTGTCTTGAGTGATGGTGACTCTATTTTTATATCGCCAAATGTTCCGCATAGTTTTGTTAATGATGTGGCTGGGCAGCGGTCAGAGATCATTGCTATTAACTACGGTTGAGAAAGGGTTTCTAATTTCTCTCATGGGTAATGTTTTGTGGGTGTCGATAGGCTTTTTTGAACGGGTGAGCCTGATTTTCAATGGTGCTCGTCTGTGTTGAGGAAGCTGGGGGATCCCGCGCAAGATGGGGCGCTCTGGGTTTTCGTTGAGCTTAACTCCTTGCGCTCACGATATGACAGCGCCCTTGCGTCGTTGCAGAAAATTTTGATGCATTCATTGCAGGAGTTTTTATGAATGATGCAGTAGGTTTTATTGGTTTAGGTCGAATGGGGCAGGCCATATGTCAGCGCTTGATGAACAGTCGAGTGCCAATCCATCTCTACAACCGCACCCAGGAGAAGTCACTTGACCTTGTTCGACAAGGAGCAGTATGGGTACCTGATATGGCATCTCTCGCGGGTATGGTAAGAGTTGTCTTCGTTTGTACAACTGGCAGTGAAGCTCAACATGAGATCTATCACTCTCCCAGGAAGGGACTTCTTTCGAATATGGTCGCTGGAAGCACCGTGGTTGATCTAAGCACGGTCGCTCCCGAATCGGCAGTGGCATTACATGCATCATTCAGGGCGCAAGGGGTTGATTACATCGAATCCCCTGTTTCGGGTGGCGTCGAGGGGGCACTGAATGGCACGTTGAGTGCGATCGTGTCGGCTAGGCCTGCGGCTTATGAGAGGGTGTACCCTCTGCTTGGAACCTTCTGCGAGGCAGTTACCTACGTGGAGAGGCCCGGCAAGGCTCAGCGCTTGAAGATCCTCAACAACTTGGCTGAGAGCATTAATCTCGCGGGTGCTATTGAGGTAATTAGCCAAGGGGCCGCTTTAGGCCTGGACCTGAAATCATTGGCTGACGTTTTCACCTCTTGCCGAGGACGCTCTGCATATATGCAGGTCGCTTTGGACTACGCCTTGTCTGATGGGGCCTCCAGCAACGTCAGTCTTGCCACTCGCTGCAAGGATCTCGATTTGGCGCAGGCGCAATTACCTGTTGGGCAGCGATATCCAGTTTCATCAATGGCGATGGAGGTTTTTCACAGGGTTAGGAGATCCTGCGGTGATGAAGGCGACCAGTGCCAGTATTTTTCCTTGCTGTCCTATAACAACGCACGGAGCACGTTATGAAAATTCGTGATGATGTAGTTATTGAAGACACTACGCTGCGCGATGGGGAGCAAGCCCCTGGCGTTTCTTTTGACAGAGCCACCAAGCTGAAAATATTCGATGCGCTGGTTGCCGCGGGCGTCCAGTGGATAGAAGGTGGAATAAATGCGATGGGGGGCAGCGAAAGCCGTACCTTGCATGAGATGCTGGAGCGCACCCAGGGTACGGAAACTCGCTTGGTTGGCTGGAATCGGGGGGTGAGGGCCGACGTGAAGAGTACCCTAGACATGGGCTATCGTCACATCCATATCGGGCTACCGACTTCTGAGATCCACCTTAAGGATAGTGTTAACAAGCCCAGGGATTGGTTGCTAGACCAAGCCTGCGAGCTGGTCGACTACGCAAAGCAACGGGGCGCATTTGTTTCGATCAGTGCCGAAGACGTTGGTCGGTCCGAACTTTCCTTCGTTATTGAGTATGCTGGTCGTATATACGAGGCAGGGGCTGATCGGCTGCGGCTATCCGATACTGTCGGGATACTGACTCCTGAGCAATATCATCGCGTGGTCAGGGCCGTAACCGCCGCGACACCTATCGACACCCAATGCCATGCGCACAATGATTTCGGACACGCTGTCAGTAACACGATCTCCGGTTTGCTAGCGGGAGCGCGATATTTTCACGTCACCGTAAACGGTATTGGGGAACGGGCAGGTATGCCTGATCTTGCACAAATGGTGATGTCTCTGAAGATTCAGTATGGCGTCGACCTAGGTATCAAGCTTGAAAAGCTCCGGTCCCTGAGCGAGGTCGTGGCTGTGGCCACGGCCACGACCATTCATCCTTGGCAGCCGGTGGTTGGGAGCAATGTGTTTGCACATGAATCAGGCATTCATGCCAAGGGCTCTTTGAGTAATGGCAAAGCGTTCGAGCCATTCTCGCCTGAGCTGATGGGGCGTCAAAGGGAAATTGTAGTTGGTAAGCATTCTGGACGAGCCTCCTTGAAATATGCGCTCAGCCAGCTGGAGATAGATTGGTCGGAAAAAGATTTGAGCAGGCTTTTGCAACTAGTGCGGGAGGTATCGATGATCAAGTCTCGTGCCTTGAGTCTGGCCGATCTATCTATGCTCTATTCGGCAATTAAATCGTAGAGTAGGGGCATTTCCATGAAGACTGCCCTCATAGTGGCGAAAGGTGCTTTAAAGCGATTGCTGAGCGCCCGCAAGATAAGCCTCAATAGCGCTCGAGATTTATATGAGGAGGTGAGCGGTGGGCTACAGATGAGTTTCGACCAGCTCCATAGCCTTGCCACACTTTTGAATGTCTCGCTGTCGCATGTGATACAGCAACTCGACTCCGCAGATGGCGATCTTAAGGACCATGTGAAAATCTGCAGTGGGCAGATCCGCTTCGACCGGTTGAAAAGGGTGGAGGGCGAACCCGCGTATTTCTACCGGCACGTAATGAAAACGTCGGCCGACAAGAATCTCATGGTGCTCAGGACTTCTCCATTGTTTACCTCTCCCGACAAAGCGCCTGTGAACAAAGGGCATCAGGCAAAGGAGTTTGTCTATGTCCTGTCCGGGGCGGTGGGGGTGCTTTGGTGCAATAAGGTAGGTGAGCGGCGCGAGGATGTGTTGGCAGTCGGTGATTCTATCTTTATAGATGCGTGGGTCCCTCATGCCTTCTACGCACTTGAGTCAGGTTCGCAGATACTCGCAGTCGATTACACCTGACGCTCAGCCTGGTAGAAGTGCCTGAGCAGGTGTAAACCTATTTCAGGACTAGACAGGCTGTCTATGGTCTTACCCGTGAAGAGGGCATCACTGACAACCCTGTTCCTCTCTCTACAATCCGAGTAAAGTGCCGCCCCCCCGCCGTCTGAGCAAAAGGATTCCCCTCTATGACCCAGCCCATAGACATCGCCATCGTCGGCGCCACCGGCAGCGTCGGCGAAACCCTCGTGCAGATCCTCGAGGAACTCGATTTCCCGGTAGGCACCCTGCACCTGCTGGCCAGCATGGAGTCGGCGGGCAGCAGTGTGATGTTCGCCGGCAGGAAGCTGCGCGTGCGCGAGGTCGACAGCTTCGACTTCGCCCAGGTCAGGCTGGCGTTCTTCGCCGCAGGCCCGGCCGTCAGCCGCAGTTTCGCCGAGAAGGCGCGGCAGGCGGGATGCTCGGTCATCGACCTGTCCGGCGGCCTGGACCAGGCCCTGGCGCTGGTGCCCGAGGCCAACGGCGAGCAGCTGGCGCAACAGCCTCTGCCCGTGCTGCTCGCCAGCCCCAGCGCCGCTGCCGTTGCCCTGGCCGTGGCCCTGGCGCCGCTCAAGGGCCTGCTCGACATCGAACGGGTCCAGGTGATGGCCTGCCTGGCGGTTTCGTCCCAGGGCCGGGAAGCGGTCAGTGAACTGGCCCGGCAGACCGCCGAGCTGCTCAATGCCCGCCCGCTGGAGCCGCGCTTCTTCGATCGGCAGATGGCGTTCAACCTGCTGGGCCGCGTCGGCGGCGCCGATGAGCAGGGCCATACGGCCCTGGAACGCCGTCTGGTCGGTGAGCTGCGCGTGCTGCTGGGCATGCCGGCGCTGAAGATTTCCGTGAGCTGCGTTCAAGTCCCGGTGTTTTTCGGCGATAGCTTCAGTGTGGCGTTGCAGAGCCGCCGCGCGGTCGACCTGGCGGCGGTCAACGCGGCCCTGGAGGCGGCCGAGAGCGTCGAGCTGGTCGAGCCGGACGATTATCCGACGCCCGTTGGCGACGCAGTGGGGCAGGACGTGGTCTATGTTGGTCGTGTACGCCATGGCATCGACGAAGATCAGCAACTCAACCTCTGGCTGACCACCGACAACCTGCGCAAGGGAGCGGCGCTCAACGCCGTGCAGGTGGCCCGATTGTTGATAAAACATATGGCGTAAAAGATACTGGCGAGCACTTTGTCCTGCGCCATTCGCAGGTTTCGGGACGATTCTTACAAGGGAAGAGGTCATGCTTCGAATTCGCAAACTGGTTCTGGCCATGGCGGCAGCCTCGGCGCTGTCGTCCGGCATGGCGAATGCCCTCGGGTTGGGTGAGCTGACCCTCAAGTCGGCGCAGAACCAGCCGTTGGATGCCGAGATCGAGCTGCTCGACGTGCGCGACCTTACCGCCGCCGAAGTCGCACCGAGCCTGGCGCCACCTGAAGAATTCGCCAAGGCGGGGGTGGCCTATCCGTCCTATCTCGAGGACCTGACCTTCACCCCGGTGATCAACCCCAATGGCAAGAGCGTGCTACGGGTGACCTCCAGCCAGCCGCTGCCAGCCCCGGTGGTCAAGTTCCTGGTCCAGGTGATGTGGCCCCAGGGCCGTCTGCTGCGCGACTACAACGTGCTCCTGGACCAGGCCCAGGCACAGGGCGAACAGGCGGGGGCAGACAGCATCGCGCCTGCGCTGAGCGGGGCGGGCAGCTACACCACCAAGCGCCGCGACACGCTCTGGCAGATCGCCGCGCGTCATACACAAGGGGGCTCGGTCCAGCAGACCATGCTGGCGATCCAGGCCCTGAACCCGGACGCCTTCATCGGCAACAACATCAACCAGCTCAAGGTCGGGCAGGTCCTGCGCCTGCCCGACCAGCAGCAGATCCAGGGCATTCCCCAGGGCGAGGCGATCAGCGAGGTGGCCGAGCAGTATGCCGCCTGGCGCGAGGGCCGGCGCCTGGGCCCACCCGCCCGCCAGCTGGACGCGACCCGGCGCGGCGCGGCCGAGGCGGCGCCGGCGCGTATCGCCCAGGGCGATAACCTGCGCCTGGTCAGCCCAGGCAACCAGGCCGGTGCGCAGGATGCCAAGGCCCTCAGCGACCAGCTGGCCGTGGCCCAGGAGAGCCTGGACACCAGCCGCCGCGACAACGAAGAACTCAAGAGCCGCATGGCCGACCTGCAGAGCCAGTTGGACAAGCTGCAGCGCCTGATCGAGCTGAAGAACGACCAGCTGGCCCGCCTCGAGGCGCAAGGTGGGGCCGGGCAGACCCCGCCGCCGGCTGCGTTGCCTGGCGAACCTGCACCCGCGCAGCCGCCCGCCGAGGCCCAACTGCCCCCAGCCGAGCCAGAAGGCGAACCTGCGCCGCAGGCGGCTGCCGAGCGTGAGGCCGGGCAGCAGCAGGGCGTGCTCGACGAGCTGCTCGGCAACCCGGTGCTGCTGGGGCTGCTGGCCGGTTCGGCGTTCCTCGTCCTGTTGTTGCTGTTGCTGCTCCTGGCACGCAAGCGCAAGGCCCAGCAGGAGGCCGAGAAGCACCTGCGCATGGCTCGGGCGCTGGCTGAGGAAAGCGAGCGCAGCCCAGACCTGGACCTGCCTGCGGGCAGCTTCGACGGGCTGGATGTGTCGGCGCCGAGCGTGAAGCTGGCGCCGGCCGTGGTGGCGGCGTCGGCAGCCGCCGCGGCGGCTGCCGAGAAGCCTGCCGCACAGACGGTGCAGGCCGCTGCGCCAGTGGTTGCGCCGGCCGAGCAGGACCTGACTGGCCAACTGCTGACCGAGGTCGAGCAGAGCCTGGCCCGTGGCCGCTTGAATCATGCCGCCGATCTGCTGGAGCCAGCGGTGGCCGCCGAGCCCCAGCGCAGTGATCTGCGCCTGAAGCTGATGGAAGTCTACGCTCGCCAAGGCGACCAGACCGCCTTCGCCGAGCAGGAACGCCAACTGCCGTCTTCCGAGCAGAACAAGGCGGTGGTCGATTCGCTCAAGGAGCGTTTCCCGGCGATGCTCGGCATTGCCGCCGCTGGCCTTGGCGCTGCGGCGCTGGCGGCCGAGATGGATGAGCAGTATGTCCAGGAACTGCTGCAGGACAGCGACCTGAAGCCGACTGTCGAGGAGCCGGAGCCCGTCGCTGAGGCAGCGCCATCCCCTGAGCCCGGGGCGGAGCCAGAGGTGGTCGATGAAGCGCCGGCGACCGAAGAGGACGACCTGGACAGCGCCTTCGACCTGAGCCTGGGTGACGACCTGCCGGTGGAGGATCCGCTGGATCCACCGATGCTGGACACGGCAGAGGCGCAGGTCGATGAGCAACAGGCACAAGAGGCTGCCGAGCCCGAGCCTGAGTCAGTGGCCAGCGAGACCGATGCCGACGCCGATGCCGATTTCGAGGCGCTGCTGGCCCAGGCCCAGGTCGAGCCGCAGACCCAGGACGACCTGGCTGATTTCGACCTCGACGTCGGTGAGCCTGCCGCTGCGGCGCCCACCGAGGATGAGCCGGTGGATGTGGCCGCGGAACTGGCTGCCTTCGACGAGATCCCCGAGTTCGACCCGATCTCCGAGCTGGAGCTGCCGGAGGACTTCGACCTGTCCCTGTCGCTGGACGACGACTCCCAGGCGGCCAAGCACTTCGCCTCGGAGCTGGACGATGTCAACGCCGAGCTGGACAAGCTGTCGCAGAACCTCGAGTCGCCTTCGCTGGAGCCGCACTTCACCGCCGAGGACGCGGCGCGCGAACCCGAGCCGCTGGACGACCTGGACTTCGACTTCTTCTCCGGCACCGACGAGGTCGCCACCAAGCTCGACCTGGCCCGCGCCTACATCGACATGGGCGACCACCAGGGTGCCCGCGACATCCTCGATGAAGTGGTCAAGGACGGTAGCGACGACCAGCGTCAGGAAGCCGAGGAGATGCTCTCGCGTTTGGTGTGACGCCTGCTGGTTGCGTGTAGCGGCCTTGTGGCTGCTGCGCAGCCGATCGCGGGCAAGCCCGCTCCCACAGGGGGGGCGTTGCCTTTTCGGCTTCTGTTCCCTGCGCGACAGCGCAGCCCGAAGGGCTCGGTGATCTCCCACAGGGTCTTCTGCGGAACACCTGATGTGTGAACACCGCCGGCCCCTGTGGGGCTTGCCGGCAATGTCCGCCCAGGCACCGCCGTTGCCGCTATAATGCCCGCCTTCCCGTTTCACCCACAGGTTTCGCTTCCTTGGACATCAACGACAACGACACGGCCGAATCGGCGGCCGAAGGCTACTCCCGCATCGCCCTGGGCGTGGAATACAAAGGCTCGCGCTACCGCGGCTGGCAGCGCCAGGCCAGTGGCGTGCCCAGCGTCCAGCAGGCCCTGGAGCAGGCGCTGTCGAAGGTGGCCGACTCGCCGGTCTCTGTGGTCTGCGCCGGGCGCACCGATGCAGGTGTGCATGCCTGTGGCCAGGTGGTGCATTTCGATACCCGGGCCGTGCGCGACGAGCGCGCCTGGACCATGGGCACCAACTTCAACCTACCCCACGACATCAGCGTCACCTGGGCACGGCCCATGCCCGCGGACTTCCATGCCCGCTTCAAGGCCACGGCGCGGCGCTACCGCTATGTCATCTACAACGACCCGATTCGCCCCGCGCACCTGGCCGAGGAGGTGACCTGGAACCATCGCCCGCTGGACATCGCGCCCATGGCCGAGGCCGCCAGCTTTCTGCTGGGCACCCATGATTTCAGCGCGTTCCGCGCCAGCCAATGCCAGGCCAAGTCGCCGGTCAAGCACATCCATCACCTGCGCGTCACCCGCCATGGCCGGATGATCGTGCTGGACGTGCGCGCCACCGCTTTCCTGCACCACATGGTGCGCAACATCGCCGGCGTGCTGATGACCATCGGCGCCGGCGAGCGCCCGGCCACCTGGGCCCGCGAGGTACTGGAAGGGCGCAACCGCCGCGAAGGCGGGGTGACCGCCCATCCCTACGGCCTGTACCTGGTGCAGGTGGAGTACCCGGAGACGTTCGTCCTGCCGCAACGTTACATCGGCCCACACTTTCTCACCGGCTTCGAAGCGCTGGCCGACTGACGGGCGAAACGTCATTTGCTAACATCCGGCCTTTCACCGATCACTCAGGGTTCGCTTTCCATGAGCAACGTTCGCAGCAAGATCTGCGGAATCACCCGCGTCGAGGACGCCCTGGCCGCGGCCGAGGCCGGCGCCGACGCCATCGGCCTGGTCTTCTACGCCAAGAGCCCACGCGCGGTGGACGTGCGTCAGGCGCGGGCGATCATCGCCGCGTTGCCGCCTTTCGTGACCACGGTCGGGCTGTTCGTCAATGCCACCCGCTGCGAACTCAACGAGATTCTCGAAGCGGTGTCGCTGGACCTGCTACAGTTCCACGGCGACGAAACCCCGGCCGACTGCGAAGGCTACCAGCGCCCCTGGATCAAGGCCTTGCGGGTGCGCCCCGGTGACGATCTCGAGGCCGCTTGCCGGCAGTATGCCGGCGCCCGCGGCATCCTCCTGGATACCTATGTGCCCGGCGTGCCCGGCGGCACCGGCGAGGCGTTCGACTGGTCGCTGGTGCCTGCTTCCCTGAGCAAGCCGATCATCCTCGCCGGCGGGTTGTCGCCGGACAACGTCGGCCAGGCCATCGCCCAGGTGCGCCCGTTCGCGGTGGATGTCAGCGGTGGTGTCGAGCAGGCCAAGGGCATCAAGGATGCGGCGAAGATCGAGGCCTTCCTGCGTGCGGTGAAGCAGGCGTGACAACGGATGTGACGGCGGGGCGCGCGCCATCGTCCATAGCTTTCGCAGCCCGGTGCTGCCAGGCCCGCCCTTGCGGCGGGCTTTTGCAGGGCGCCGGCATGACAGATTGACGATGGCCCGGCTGCCTGGCCGGCCCCGCCCCGTGCGGGCCCCGGAGCCGGTCCATCATCGTTTCATTGAAGAACATGAGCTCAAGGGCAGGGCATGGCCGGCCAGACTGGTCCCCGCCCGCCGATACTGGAGAAAGAAAGCATGAGCAACTGGTTAGTCGACAAACTGATCCCTTCGATCATGCGTTCCGAGGTGAAGAAGAGCTCGGTGCCTGAAGGCCTGTGGCACAAGTGCCCGGCCTGCGAGGCCGTGCTGTATCGTCCGGAGCTGGAAAAGACCCTGGATGTCTGCCCCAAGTGCAACCACCACATGCGCATCGGCGCACGCGCGCGCATCGACATCTTCCTCGATGCCGAAGGCCGTGCCGAGCTGGGCGCCGACCTGGAGCCGGTCGACCGCCTGAAGTTCCGTGATGGCAAGAAGTACAAGGACCGCCTGGTCGCTGCCCAGAAGCAGACCGGCGAGAAGGACGCCCTGGTGTCGATGAGCGGTACCCTGATGGGCATGCCGATCGTGGTCAGCGCCTTCGAATTCTCCTTCATGGGGGGCTCCATGGGCGCCATCGTCGGCGAGCGCTTCGTGCGTGCGGCCAACTATGCCCTGGAGCATCGCTGCCCGATGGTCTGCTTCTCCGCCTCTGGCGGTGCGCGCATGCAGGAAGCGCTGATCTCGCTGATGCAGATGGCCAAGACCTCGGCCGTGCTGGCACGCCTGCGCGAAGAAGGCATTCCGTTCATCTCGGTGCTCACCGATCCGGTCTATGGTGGTGTGTCCGCCAGCCTGGCGATGCTCGGCGACGTCATCGTCGGCGAGCCCAAGGCGCTGATCGGCTTCGCCGGCCCGCGAGTGATCGAGCAGACCGTGCGCGAGAAACTGCCGGAAGGCTTCCAGCGCAGCGAGTTCCTCCTCGAGCACGGTGCCATCGACCTGATCATCTCGCGCGGTGAACTGCGTCCGCGCCTGGCTCGCCTGCTGGCGCAGATGACCGGTCAGCCGACGCCGGCAGAAGCCCTCGAGGCGGCTGCCGTCGCGTGATGAGCCCACGTACTCTGGGCGACTGGCTCGCCTACCTCGAGCAGTTGCACCCCTCGGCCATCGACATGGGCCTGGAGCGTTCGCAACAGGTGGCTGCGCGGCTCGGGCTGGGCAGGCTGGCACCCCGGGTGGTGACGGTCACCGGCACCAACGGCAAGGGCTCGACCTGCGCCTTCGTCGCCGCGTTGCTCCAGGCCCAGGGTCTCAAGGTCGGCGTCTATGCCTCGCCGCACCTGCTGCGCTACAACGAGCGGGTGCGCATCGATGGCGTCGAGGCCGGCGATGAGCAGCTGTGCCAGGCGTTCGCCGCGGTCGAGGCCGCGCGTGGCGAGATCTCCCTCACGTACTTCGAGATGGGGACCCTGGCGGCGTTCTGGCTGTTCCAGCAGTCGGCGTTGGATGCCGTGGTGCTCGAGGTCGGCCTGGGCGGGCGGCTGGATGCCGTGAACCTGGTGGATGCGGACCTGGCGCTGGTCACCAGCATCGGGGTCGATCACGCCGACTACCTGGGCGACAGCCGCGAATCCGTGGCCTTCGAGAAGGCCGGGATCTTCCGCCAGGGCAAGCCGGCCCTGTGCGGAGACCTGGAGCCGCCGCAACCGCTGCTGGACAAGGCCCGCGAACTGGCCTGCCCGTTCTTCCTGCGCGGCCGTGATTTCGACCTGGCCAGCACCGACCAGTACTGGCAATGGCGCGGCAGCAAGGCCGATGGCCGTGTCGTGGAGCTGCACGACCTGCCGCTGCTCGACCTGCCGATGGAAAATGCAGCCTTGGCCCTGCAGGCCTACCTGCTGATGGATCTGCCCTGGGAGGCCGGGCAGATTCGCCAGGCCTTGCTGTCGACCCGCGTCACCGGTCGCCTGGATCGCCGTGTGCTGCACTGGCAGGGCAAGCGCCTGGAGCTGCTGCTGGATGTGGGGCACAACCCCCATGCCGCGCAGTACCTGGCCCAGCGCTTGGCCGCACGGCCCGTCGGCGGGCGGCGCCTGGCGGTGTTCGGTCTGCTCGCCGACAAGGATCTCGAAGGCGTCGTCGCGCCGCTTGAGGGGCTGGTCGACCACTGGGCGGTGGCGCCGTTGGATACCCCGCGCAGCCGGCCGGCTGCGGAGCTGGCGGCAGCCTTGACGAACCTGGGTGCCTCGGTGAAGTCTTATGCCAGCGTCGATGCTGCCCTGGAAGGGCAGTGCGCGCAGGCGGCGGCGGATGACCAGATCCTGCTGTTCGGTTCGTTTTTCTGTGTCGGCCAGGCCCTGGAATGGCTCGAGCGGCAGGCCCCGGAGGGTGGAGTAGATGGCAGTGCTGGATAAAGGGATGAAGCAGCGCATGGTCGGTGCGCTGGTGCTGGTGGCGCTGGCGGTGATCTTCCTGCCGATGCTGTTCACCCGCGAGGATGAGATGCGCCAGGTGCGCGTCGAGGCGCCCGAGGCGCCGGCCATGCCAAGCCTGCCCCAGGTGCAGGTCGAGCCGGTTGCGGTGCCGGAGCCCCAGCCGTTGCCGGAGGCGCCGGAGCAACCGCCGGTGGTCATCGACGAGTCTACCGGGCCAATGACGACGCCAAGCCAGCCGATCGCGCCGGCCCCGTCCGCGCAAGCGCCGGTCGCCAAGTCGCCAGCCCCGGCGCCGAAGACCGAGAACCGTCCGGCACCTGCGGCAACGGCCACTGCCCCCAAGCCGGCCACGCCCTCCAGGATCGACGCCAACGGCCTGCCGGTGAGCTGGTCGATCCAGCTGGCCAGCCTGTCCAACCGCGCTGGCGCCGACAACCTGCAGAAGACCTTGCGCAGCCAGGGCTACAACGCCTACATCCGTTCCGTCGATGGCATGAACCGGGTGTTCGTCGGGCCGCTGGTCGAGCGCGCCGAGGCCGAGCGCCTGCGCGATGTGATCAACCGCCAGCACAACCTCAAGGGCTTCGTGGTGCGCTTCCAGCCGGAGCGCAGCTGAGCTGCACGACAACTGCCCTGCAGGGCGCACTGCCCCTTGTAGGAGCGGCCTTTCCGGGGCACCGGACCGGCAAGGCCGCTCCTACAAGGGTTCGCGTAAACCCGACATTCCGCTTACCCCCAGCCCGCCGCTCTGGTAAAATGCGCCGCCTCAAACGTCTGTAGGCAACACCGTGGCATTTACCTGGGTTGATTGGGCGATCATCGCGATCATCGCCATTTCCTCACTGATCAGTCTCAAGCGCGGCTTCGTCAAGGAAGCCTTGTCCCTGCTCATCTGGATCATTGCCGGTGCGGTCGCCTGGATGTTCGGCGGGTCGCTGTCGCAGTACCTGGAAAGCTACATCCAGACACCCTCGGCGCGCATCATCGCCGGCTGTGCCATTCTTTTCGTCGCCACCCTGCTGGTGGGGGCCATGATCAACTTCCTCATCGGCGAGCTGATCCGCGTGACCGGGCTGTCCGGCACCGATCGTTTCCTCGGCATGGCCTTCGGCGCCGCGCGGGGGGCCTTGCTGGTGGTGGTGGCCATCGGGCTGTTGAGCCTGGGGCCGGTACAACAGGACCCGTGGTGGCAGGAATCGCGCCTGATACCACAATTTCTATTGGTCGCTGACTGGTCGAAGAACCTGATCCTGGGGTTCACCAGCCAGTGGATGTCCAGTGGGATCAGCGCACCGGCTGATCTTCCGTTCCAGGAACAGTTGCTCGGGCCCAGCAAGCCCTGAGCGCTTTTCACTCAAGTTTCATCAAAGTAGGGGTTGCGTCGCATGTGTGGCATCGTCGGTATCGTCGGTAAGTCGAACGTCAATCAGGCGCTGTATGACGCGCTAACCGTGCTCCAGCACCGCGGCCAGGACGCTGCCGGTATCGTGACCAGCCACGACGGCCGGTTATTCCTGCGCAAGGACAACGGCCTGGTGCGCGACGTCTTCCAGCAGCGCCACATGCAGCGCCTGGTCGGCCACATGGGCATCGGCCACGTGCGCTACCCGACCGCGGGCAGCTCCACCTCGGCCGAGGCCCAGCCGTTCTACGTCAACTCGCCCTATGGCATCACCCTGGCGCACAACGGCAACCTGACCAACGTCGAGCAGTTGGCCAAGGAGATCTACGAGTCGGACCTGCGCCACGTCAACACCAACTCCGACTCGGAAGTGCTGCTGAACGTGTTCGCCCATGAGCTGGCCGTGCGCGGCAAGCTGCAGCCGACCGAGGAAGACGTGTTCGCCGCGGTTTCCCACGTGCACAGCCGCTGTGTCGGTGGCTATGCCGTGGTGGCGATGATCACCGGCTACGGCATCGTCGGCTTCCGCGACCCCAATGGCATCCGCCCGATCGTCTTCGGCCAGCGCCACACCGACGAAGGCGTCGAGTACATGATCGCCTCGGAAAGCGTCGCACTGGACGTCCTCGGCTTCACCCTGATCCGCGACCTGGCGCCGGGCGAAGCGGTGTACATCACCGAGGAAGGGCAGATGCACACCCGCCAGTGCGCGAACAATCCGAAGCTTTCGCCGTGCATCTTCGAGCACGTCTACCTGGCCCGCCCGGACTCGATCATGGACGGCGTCTCGGTGTACAAGGCGCGCCTGCGCATGGGCGAGAAGCTGGCCGAGAAGATCCGCCGCGAGCGTCCGGACCACGACATCGACGTGGTCATCCCGATCCCCGACACCAGCCGCACCGCGGCGCTGGAGCTGGCCAACCACCTGGGCGTCAAGTTCCGCGAAGGTTTCGTCAAGAACCGCTACATCGGCCGTACCTTCATCATGCCCGGCCAGGCCGCGCGCAAGAAGTCCGTACGCCAGAAGCTCAATGCCATCGAGCTGGAGTTCCGCGGCAAGAACGTGATGCTGGTGGACGACTCGATCGTGCGCGGCACCACCTGCAAGCAGATCATCCAGATGGCCCGCGAAGCCGGGGCGAAGAACGTCTACTTCTGCTCCGCGGCCCCTGCGGTGCGTTACCCCAACGTCTACGGCATCGACATGCCGAGCGCTCACGAACTGATCGCCCACAACCGTACCACCGACCAGGTGGCCGAGTTGATCGGCGCCGACTGGCTGGTCTACCAGGACCTGCCTGACCTGATCGAATCGGTCGGGGGCGGCAAGATCAAGATCGAGCATTTCGATTGCGCGGTGTTCGACGGTGAATACGTCACCGGCGACATCGACGAAGCCTACCTGGAGCGCATCGAGCAATCGCGCAACGACGCGGCCAAGGTGAAGAACCAGGCCGTCAGCGCGATCATCGACCTCTACAACAACTGATTTGGGAGCGACGGCATGACGGATCAATGGGATGCCGGGCGACTGGACAGCGACCTCGAGGGTGTCGGTTTCGACACCCTGGCGGTGCGCGCCGGTCAGAACCGTACACCGGAGGCAGAGCACAGCGAAGCGCTGTTCCTGACCTCCAGCTATGTCTTCCGCACCGCCGCCGATGCGGCCGCGCGCTTTGCTGGCGAGACGCCGGGCAACGTCTACTCGCGCTACACCAACCCGTCCGTGCGCGTCTTCGAGGAGCGCCTGGCGGCGATGGAAGGCGCCGAGCAGGCCGTGGGCACCTCCACCGGCATGGCGGCGATCCTTGCCGTGGTCATGTCGCTGTGCAGCGCCGGCGACCATGTGTTGGTGTCGCAGAGCGTGTTCGGTTCGACCATCAGCCTGTTCGAGAAGTACTTCAAGCGTTTCGGCGTGCAGGTGGACTACGTGCCACTGGTCGACCTGGCCGGTTGGGAAAAGGCCATCAAGGCCAATACCAAGCTGCTGATCGTCGAGTCGCCATCCAACCCGCTGGCGGAACTGGTGGATATCGCCGCGCTGGCCGAGATCGCCCACGCCCGCGGCGCCATGCTGGTGGTGGACAACTGCTTCAGTACCCCGGCGCTGCAGCAGCCGCTCAAGCTCGGCGCTGACATCGTGTTCCACTCGGCGACCAAGTTCATCGACGGCCAGGGCCGTTGCATGGGCGGCGTGGTGGCCGGGCGCAGCGAGCAGATGAAAGAAGTGGTGGGCTTCCTGCGTACCGCAGGGCCGACCCTCAGCCCATTCAACGCCTGGATCTTCACCAAGGGCCTGGAAACCCTCAAGCTGCGTATGCGTGCGCACTGCGAAAGCGCCCAGGCGCTCGCCGAATGGCTGGAGCAGCAGGAGGGCGTGGAGAAGGTCCATTACGCCGGCCTGCCAAGCCACCCGCAGCACGAACTGGCCAAGCGCCAGATGAGCGGCTTCGGCGCGGTGGTGAGCTTCGAGGTCAAGGGCGGCAAGGAGGGCGCCTGGCGCTTCATCGACGCCACCCGGATGATCTCCATCACCACCAACCTGGGTGACAGCAAGACCACCATCGCCCACCCGGCCAGCACCTCCCACGGTCGCCTGACACCGCAGGAGCGTGAGGCGGCGGGTATCCGCGACAGCCTGATCCGCGTTGCCGTCGGCCTGGAAGACGTCGCCGACCTGCAAGCCGACCTGGCGCGTGGGCTGGCGGCGCTGTGATCGACTGGAAGGGCGGCGAACCGGACCATAACGGTCGGGTAGCCCTGGTCACCGGTGCCGCGCGCGGCATTGGCCTGGGCATCGCCGCCTGGCTGATCTGCGAAGGTTGGCAGGTGGTGCTCAGCGACCTGGATCGCCAGCGTGGCGCGAAGGTGGCCAAGGCCCTTGGCGACAACGCCTGGTTCGTGACCATGGACGTCGCAGACGAGGCCCAGGTCAGTGCCGGCGTGGCCGAGGTGCTGGGGCAGTTCGGCCGCCTGGATGCGCTGGTGTGCAACGCGGCGATCGCCAATCCGCACAACCAGACGCTCGAAAGCCTGTCGCTGGCCCAGTGGAACCGGGTGCTGGCGGTCAATCTCAGCGGCCCGATGCTGTTGGCCAAGCACTGTGCGCCGTATTTGCGCGCCCATGGCGGGGCCATCGTCAACCTTGCCTCGACCCGTGCCAGGCAATCGGAGCCGGACACCGAGGCCTATGCCGCGAGCAAGGGTGGCCTGGTGGCGCTGACCCATGCCCTGGCCATGAGCCTGGGCCCGGAGATTCGCGTCAACGCCGTCAGCCCGGGTTGGATCGATGCACGCGACCCTGCCGAGCGGCGCGCCGAACCCTTGAGCGAGGCCGACCATGCCCAGCATCCAGCGGGCAGGGTAGGGACCGTGGAAGACGTCGCTGCCCTGGTGGCCTGGCTGCTGTCGCGCCAGGCGGGGTTCGTCACCGGCCAGGAGTTCGTGGTCGATGGCGGCATGACGCGCAAGATGATCTATAGCTGAGCCAAGCGGCAAGAAGGGACCGAGAAGGTCCCTTTTTCGTTTTTATGGATCTAGCATCGACGGGGAGGGCAGCGGGCTTTTTCTTGCCGCTTGCTGCTCGACGCTTGCTGCTTGTTTGAAAAAAAATTCAATGGGGCTATTGACTTAGCTCCGGTACCTGCGTAAATTTCGCGGCCTCAGCGAAGCAAACGCACCAACGGGTGGTTAGCTCAGCCGGGAGAGCATCTGCCTTACAAGCAGAGGGTCGGCGGTTCGATCCCGTCACCACCCACCACTTCCTGAGATTGTTCCTGACCCAGGCCGATTCGTACGATGAAGCCAATTGAGAGGAACCGGACGCAAGTCCACAATGCGCAGCGGTAGTTCAGTCGGTTAGAATACCGGCCTGTCACGCCGGGGGTCGCGGGTTCGAGTCCCGTCCGCTGCGCCACTTTTCTTCAGATGGGTGCTGGTCACCGGTCTGGGGTCTGAAGAACCGGCAAGGTCTTCAGGCCAGATCCCAGTTTCAATCAGGCGCAAGCCTGAACGATACGCAGCGGTAGTTCAGTCGGTTAGAATACCGGCCTGTCACGCCGGGGGTCGCGGGTTCGAGTCCCGTCCGCTGCGCCATCTTCGCTTCGAGGCCCTTGAACTTCTCGAAGCAACACAAGAAGCGATCGAGCATCGCTTTTTTTGTGCCTGCCTTTTGTGCGATCGCCGCTGGAAGGTCAGATCCCAGTTTCAATCAGGCGCAGGCCTGAGCGATACGCAGCGGTAGTTCAGTCGGTTAGAATACCGGCCTGTCACGCCGGGGGTCGCGGGTTCGAGTCCCGTCCGCTGCGCCATCTTCGCCTCGAGGTCCCTTGAACACCTCGAAGCTCGCCAGAAAGCGACCTCAGGGTCAATGCCGGTCAGTTAAGACTTTCAGTTGTCATTTGGGGCGCGAAGCGGCCCCAAAAATGACAAAGCGCCGCTTAACTGACTGACATTAACCTCAGCGTCGCTTTTTTGCTTTCCGAGGCAGCTTCCACTGGCTACCTGACGAGCGATCATGAATTTTGCCTGGTGAGACGAGCGTCGCGGTTTCAGTGATGCGCCAGGTGTTGCACAATAAGCACCGTTTGTCCTACCCCCGGAATCCACGATGTCCAGATCATCCGTCTTCGGTGCGCTCGGGCTGGCCCTTGTGCTGGCGGGCGTATCCGGTTGTTCCTCGAAGAAACCCGCAGTCTACGAGCACGAGAACTTCGACGACTCGGGCACCTTTTCGCGTAGCTTCCCGGTCAGCGAGGCCGGCTCCTGCGAGGCAGCCCGGCGTGCCCTGCTGAGCCAGGGCTACATCATCACCAGCAGTGGCGCCAACCAGGTCAACGGCAACAAGAGCTTCCAGCAGAACAGCGAGAACCACCTGCAGATCAGCTTCAACGTCACCTGCGCCCCCGACAGCAACGACGAGCAGGGTTCGACCATGTTCGCCAACGCGCTGCAGGACCGCTACACCCTGAAAAAATCCAATACCTCGGCCAGCCTGGGCGTAGGTGTGCTCGGTTCGGTGTCGATGCCGATCGGCTCGACCGACGACTCCATGGTCAAGGTGGCCAGCGAGACGGTGACGGCACCGCAGTTCTACGATCGCTATTTCGCCCTGGTGGAGAGCTACCTGCCCAAACCCAAACCGGCGAAGAAGGCAAAGCCCAAGGCCGAGGCGCCCAAGGCCGAGAAGCCGGCTGCCGACCTTGGCTTGCCGGAGCAGGTGCAGGCCCCGGTTGCCCCGCCGGCGGCCATGCCGGTGGCAGCCCAGGCTGTCCCCTCGGCACCGGCCGCACCTTCCCTGGCCGAGCCAGCGCCTGCCCAGCCCAGCGCGAGCGAGGCCGTGGAACCTGGCGCGGCTGAAGCACAGGTCGCGGCACCGGCCAGCGAGGTGCCGGTGGCGCCCACGGTGGACGACAGCCAGGGCTCCCAGCCGATAGCGCCACCCAGCGATCCGGCGCCGATCCAGGTGCAGCAGGAGCTGCCGGCAACCGAGGCGGAACCCGCCCCGCAAGCCTCGCCTGAGCCCCTGTAGCGGCGTTCATCCGCTGTTACAGGTGCGATGGGATAACTTCCAGGAGGCCTGCTACGTTTACCACTCATGGAGTTGTCATGATTCCTTCACCTGGCCAGCCTAGGGTGGCGGCATGACCCCAGAGTGCAAACGAGTGAAGAGGACGCAGGCCTATGGATGACTATCAGGAAGAACTGCTCGAAGACCAGGCATACCAACTGGATACCCCCGACCCGGCGGACGACGCCACCGAGCTCTAAGTGCCCGCCCGCCGCTGGTTGCGGCGAAACGCCCCCGGCGTCAGGCCGGTCCAGCGCTTGAAGGCGCGCTGGAAGGCCTCTGCCGAGGCGAACCCCAACAGATAGGCGATCTCGCCAAAGGCCAGCTCCGTATCGCGGATGTAGGTCTCGGCCAGGTCGCGTCGCGTGTCGTTGAGCAGGTCGCGAAAGCGGGTGCCTTCCTCGGCCAGCTTGCGGCGCAAGGTCCAGCTCGGTAACTGCAGGCGCTGCGCCACTTCTTCCAGGCCCGGTTCCCGCCCCCCGTTGAGCAAGGGGCCGAGCAGGTGGGTGATGCGTTCGCCCAGGCTGCGGATGCGGGTGCGCTGGGCCAGTTCCGCTTCGCACAGCTGCAACAGGTGCTGCCACGTGCTTGGGCAATGCTGCGGGTTGGCGCGTTCCAGGGTGGCCCGGCTCAGGCGCAGTTGGTTGTTGGCGGCGCCGAACTGCACCGGCGCGCAGCACAAGGCCTGGTACTGGGCGGCATAGGCGGGCGCCTCGAACTCGATTTCCATGCGCTCGGCCTGCACCGGCACGCCGGCCAGGCCCGACAGTTGCGCCAGCCAGCCGGCCAGCAGCGAGTCGACCACGAAGCGGTTGTAGGCGTTGTAGGGGCTGATGGAATAAAAGCGCAGCCAGGCGCCCTGGGCGTCTTCGATGAAGCTCGAACGGCCTCGGTAGTTGGCCGCGTACAGCGGTTCGAAGCGCAGCAGGGTGCGTGCCGCCTCGCCCAGGCAGGGCGCCTGGGCCGCTGTGACGCCGGCAAGGCCGGCTTGGGCCAGGCGGCTCAGGCTGCCCATGCGTAGCCCCAGGGCCGGATCGCCACAGCGCTCGATGGCGGCATGGCCCAGGTGCATGTAGCGCGGGATCGACAGGCGTGCGCCGGCCTTGCCCAGGCGCGCGGCATCCAGCCCATAGCGGAGCAGCAAGGGCGCCGGGTCGTGGCCGAGCTGGCGCAGCGCCTCGTCCAAGGGCTGGACGAAGCCTACCGAGAGATCACCCAGGCGTACGCGGGGGCGTGGCATCGCGTCACAGCCACAGGTTGAGCAGGCGGGCGCCGTGGCTCGGGTTGCCGGCCAACTGCTCGCCGGCATGGTTGGCAAAGCCCTGCCCATCGCTGCCCAGCTCCCAGAACTGGCCACGCAGGAACACGCTCATGCTGGTGGCCCCGGCATGGGTGGCGCCCAGGGTCAATTGCTGCCAGGCCGTCTGCTCGCTGACCTCGCCGCGCTGCAACGGCAGCTCGGCCGCGGCTCGCTGGTGGCGATTGCCACGCCAGGGGGCGCTCCAGCTGTCCTTGCCACTGAGGAATGCCGGGTTGGCGATCAGCTCCACCGACTGACGGGCCAGCTGCCGATGGTTTTCTGGATACCAGCTGTCGCTGCCCACCAGCACGCCGAGACGCCCTGCGGGGGTCTGCAGCACTTGCAGGGGATGCTGGCGTCCGTCCTGGACATAGCGGCGCATCTCGCTGTCCGGGTACTGCTGGCGCTGCGGCTGGCCGAGCACCGAGCCGTCGCTGGCGAAGACCAGGCTGCTGTTGAACAACGGGCCTCTGCCGGTGCGCAGCACGCCGTGTTCGACATGAGGGGCGGGCAGCACGATGGAGCCGGCCACCAACGTCACGCCGAATTCCTTGGCCAGGCCGCCGAACAACTGCTGGTAGTCGGCGGCCATCTGCTGCGCCTTCATGCGCAGGTGGGCGTCGGAGCGGCGGTCGTCACCGGTGGCGCCGAGCATGGCCAGGCCGTAGCGCAGCGGGTTGCTCAGCTCCAGCCACTGCCACGCCTCGCGGCGCTGGGTGACCTGGTACAGCTCGTTCTTCTCGCCCCGGGCCCACAGCCAGGTGCCGATATGCTCCGGCAGCACCACCACGGTGCGCGGGCCGACCAGCCCCAGGGCGCGGGCCTGTTCCAGGTAGGCGGAAAGCTTGCGGTGCAGGCGTTGCAGGTTCTGGTAGTCGCTGGGGTAGAGCAACGGCTCGATGCCCAGCAGGTTGCCCTGTTCGCCCGGCACCCCGTGGTTGAGCGCCAGCTCGATGCGCAGGTCGGAAAGGTAATGGCCTTCCGGGCGTTGCTGGGTCCAGAAACCATAGCCGCAGAGGGCGGCGATCATCACCAGCGCCAGGGCGCCTGCCAGGAGTTTTCGCATGAAGCTTTAGTTTTCGCTGGGAACGGGAATGGCCACGTGGAAAATCGAACGGATACTGGGCATTTTTCCACGAAACCTCGGGCGCTCGATGCATTGAATCTCGAACGATGGCCCTGTTCAACACCTGAAAACGACTGATGCACCAGGGGCTGCAGGGTTACGGAAGGGTAAAGGATAAGCCTGGTCGATGATAGGGTTTGGACCTGGGTCAATGCCAGTGGCCTGGGCGCTTAAAAGGCTGGAGTGGGCGGCTTGCACTCGCACCGCAGGGTTCAGCTAAGGATGAAGGCCAGCAGGTCGGCGTTTATCTCGTCGGCGTTCCCTGGCGCCACCAGTTGAGGATCACGCCCTGGTCCGCTTTGGCGCCTGGGCGGTTATAGCCATGGAACGGGCGACCACAGCCTTGTTATGAGCTAAGTGCAGCGTGGTCCAGCGCGGGTCGGGGGTGGGTGGCTTCAGCCACTTCGCCCCTTGGCTCTGCAGGACTCTAGGATTAAAGTGCACTTTAAGGTCAATCCATTTCAGAAGGTGTGTCCCATGAGAATCGGAGAGCTGGCCAGGATCACCGGCCTGGCCCCTTCGCGCATCCGCTTCTACGAGGCGAGCGGGCTGATCCAGTCGGTCGCGCGCAAGGCCAACGGCTACCGCGATTATTCGGCCGACGCGGTGTGGGTGCTGGAGATGATCACCAGTGCCCAGGCGGCCGGGTTTTCCCTGGAAGAGATCCGCCACCTGTTGCCGGTCGATTCGAACGGTTGGCAGCATGACGAACTGCTCCAGGGGCTCAAGCGCAAGGTCGAGGAAATCGAAGTGCTGCAACAGCGCCTGGCACACAACAAGGAGCAGCTGCTGCTGGTGATCGATGTCATCCAGAGCAAGCCCGAGGGCATGCCGTGCGTGGACAATACCCAGCGGGTGTTGAATCGGCTGCGCGAAGAGATCGCCCTGGGCAAGGCGAGCGTTGCGCCTGCACATGAGCAAGCTGGCAGGGCGCTGAAGTAGGGCGGGCGTCGACGCGGGCTGTCGCCGCCTGCATCGTCATCACTTGCCCGCGTTCAGCGCTGCCAGTGGCTTGGGCGCATACAGGGCGCTCTGGAACTCGGGCACGTATTCGTATTTCACCAGCTTGCCCAGCTTCAACGAGCGGATGTAGGTCGACAGGCTGCCTTCACCGAGCACCAACTCTGCCGAGTCCGCGCTCATGCTCGATGCATGGCGGGTCTGCCTGGACGTTGCATAGCCGTAGGTCAACTGGCCGTCGTGGTCGAGGTTGGTGAAGCTGTTCGTCACCAGGTCGGCTTCATGGGACAGGCCGTCGAGTTTCTTCGCCTTGAAGGTCACATCGACCTTGCCGGTCTGGTCGTCGAAGAGGTCGTACGAGACCGTCGCGGCTTCCTCTCGGCGGTTGATGTCTGTCAGCCATTTCGGCAGGTTGTAGCCCACCACGCCCCGCACACGTGCGAGCTCCGTGTTCACTGGGAGCTTGAGTACGTAACCCCAGAAGTCTTTCGACAGCGACTGCCCGATCAGGGTGAAGGGCCCGAGATTCGCTTTGCCAGGTTTGTTGGTGATGATCGACAGCGTGATTTCGTTGTAGCTGTCGTTGTCGCAGTAGTCGTAGGTGTAGGCCGTGAACGCCACCAGGCCCCGCCCCGGCCATACCTGCAGGGGCTGCACCTGCTCCAGCACCTGGGCCGGTATCAATGCGCGCAGGCGTTCGAGATCGGCCGTGTAGACAGCGGTCACGCGGCTGTTCTGGTAGTAGAAGTTCGGCGAGTAGGACTCGAACCCCATATCGACCTTGGTTTTTTCCAGGCCTTTGAACCAGCTCAAGTCCATGCCTGGCGCTTGGGCCTGGATCACCGACAGGGGAGGGTTGGAGCGGTAACGGTCGTACAGCCCGCCTTTGAGCACGGGCACCGGGTGACCCGCGATATCGATCACCGTGGTGTCGGCGTGCTTGGGGAGGCCGTTGGCGTCTGCCAGGGCGGCGTTCGCTAGGGGGGTCAGGAGTATGCCAGTCAGTGTGGCGACGGTTCCGAGTTTCACGTGTCAGTATCTCCAGGACGGGGCATCACGCTCGAGGCGTGCGGCCAGGGATTTCGCTCGGCGGTATGCCGGGTAGGTCTTTCACGTTCACCCTAACGTTTAACTTAACTTTAATGTCAAGGGCTGAGGGGGCGTCTTTTTCGGCGCTACAGTGTTGGATTTGGCAAATGCCCCTATCGCGACACAAGGCCCGAGTCAGCTCAGACCGGGGTGCAAGCCGGGCGGCCAGCCACTGAGGGGCTGTGCAGCAGGATCATCAAGTTGTCTGTTTCGATCATTGAGCGCGTTCAAACGGCTGTTTAATGTCGACGCCAGACAAACGACGGGGCCCGCCATGCCGGCCGAGGTACCCGCATTCCGTGATCATGCCTCATGGGGAGTTCTTCCATGGCCGCCGACCGCTATCCACACTTGCTGGCCCCGCTCGACCTGGGGTTCACCACCTTGCGCAACCGCACCCTGATGGGGTCCATGCACACTGGCCTGGAGGAGCGCCCCGGCGGCTTCGAGCGCATGGCTGCCTATTTCGCCGAGCGTGCCCGGGGCGGTGTCGGCCTGATGGTCACCGGTGGCATCGCGCCGAACGACGAAGGCGGCGTGTATTCCGGAGCGGCCAAGCTCAGCACCGAGGAAGAGGCCGAGCAGCACCGTATCGTCACCCAGGCCGTGCATGCCGCCGGTGGCAAGATCTGCCTGCAGATCCTCCATGCCGGGCGCTATGCCTACAGCCCACGCCAGGTGGCGCCCAGCGCCATCCAGGCACCGATCAACCCGTTCAAACCCAGAGAACTGGACGAGGCGGGCATCGAGAAGCAGATCGCCGACTTCGTCCAGTGCGCCGTGCTGGCCCGGCGCGCCGGTTACGATGGCGTCGAGATCATGGGGTCGGAGGGCTACTTCATCAATCAGTTCCTCGCCGCCCACACCAACCAGCGTACCGACCGCTGGGGAGGGTGCTACGAGAACCGCATGCGCCTGGCGGTGGAGATCGTCCGTCGGGTGCGTGAGGCGGTGGGCGAGGACTTCATCATCATCTTCCGCCTGTCGATGCTCGACCTGGTGGAGGGCGGCAGTACCTGGGACGAGATCGTCCTGTTGGCCAAGGCCATCGAGGGGGCCGGCGCCACCTTGATCAACACCGGTATCGGCTGGCACGAGGCGCGCATCCCGACCATCGCCACCAAGGTGCCGCGTGCGGCGTTCAGCAAAGTGACCGCCAAGCTGCGTGGCGTGGTGAAGATCCCGCTGATCACCACCAACCGCATCAACACCCCGGAGGTGGCCGAGGCGGTGCTGGCCGAGGGCGATGCCGACATGGTTTCCATGGCCCGGCCGTTTCTCGCCGACCCGGACTTCGTCAACAAGGCCGCCGAGGGCCGTGCCGACGAGATCAACACCTGCATCGGCTGCAACCAGGCCTGTCTGGACCACACTTTCGGCGGCAAGCTCACCAGTTGCCTGGTCAACCCGCGCGCCTGCCACGAGACCGAGCTGAACTACCTGCCTGTCGCCCAGGCCAAGCGCATCGCCGTGGTCGGCGCCGGCCCCGCCGGCCTCGCCGCAGCCACCGTGGCCGCCGAGCGCGGGCACCAGGTGACCCTGTTCGATGGCGCTGGCGAGATCGGCGGGCAGTTCAACGTGGCCAAGCGGGTACCGGGCAAGGAGGAGTTCTTCGAGACCCTGCGCTACTTCCGCAACAAGGTGAAGCGTACGGGGGTCGAGTTGTGCCTGAACACCCGTGTCAGCGTGGCCGAACTGGTGGCGGGTGGTTTCGACGAGGTCATCCTCGCGACCGGCATCAGCCCACGCACTCCGGCGATCCCGGGTATCGAGCATGCCAAGGTGCTCAGCTACCTGGACGTGCTGCTCGAGCGCAAGCCGGTGGGCGAGCGCGTGGCGGTGATCGGTGCTGGCGGCATTGGTTTCGACGTGTCCGAGTACCTGGTGCACCAGGGCGTGGCGACCAGCCAGGACCGTACCGCGTTCTGGAAGGAGTGGGGTATCGATACGCAGCTGCAGGCGCGCGGTGGCGTGGCCGGCATCAAGGCCGAGCCGCATGCGCCGGCCCGCCAGGTGTACCTGCTGCAGCGCAAGAAATCCAAGGTCGGCGACGGCCTGGGCAAGACCACCGGCTGGATTCACCGTACCGGGCTGAAGAACAAGCAGGTGCAGATGCTCAACGGCGTCGAGTACCTGGGCATCGACGACGACGGCCTGCATGTGCGTATCGGCGAGGGCGAGCCGCAGGTGCTGGCGGTGGACAACGTGGTGATCTGCGCCGGCCAGGAGCCGCTGCGTGAACTGCACGAAGGGCTGCTGGCGGCGGGGCAGTCGGTGCATCTGATCGGTGGCGCCGATGTGGCCGCCGAGCTGGATGCCAAGCGGGCGATCAACCAGGGGGCGAGGCTGGCGGCGGAGCTGTGAGCCGGCGATGGGCTGCAAAGCAGCCCCACTTGTACAGGGCCTGGGCCAACCGCACATGAGGCAGCTTTGCTGGGCCCTAGAGGCGCGCATGTCTCAACTGACCAGCAGCGTGCCAGCACCTGATAGACTCGCCCAATGTCTCCAGCCTTTTCCAATCTCCCTCAAGCCCCCTTGCAACCCTTGACCTTGCCCTGGCTCGACCAGGCCGGCGTCGAGGTCGCGGTGCTGCGCCTGGACCTGGTCGACCCGCTGCTCAGCGGCAACAAATGGTTCAAGCTCCGCCATCACCTGCACGAAGCCCGGGCAGCCGGCGCGCCCGGCCTGATCAGCCTCGGTGGCGATCACTCCAACCACCTCCATGCCCTGGCGGCAGCCGGTAAGCGCTTTGGGTTCGCCACCGCTGGCCTGCTGCGTGGTCATCCCCGAGACACTCCGACGGTGCGCGATCTCCAGGACTTGGGCATGGCGCTACATTGGCTGGGCTATGGTGGCTACCGGGCACGTCATGAGCCGGGTTTCTGGGACTCTTGGCAGGCGCGCTATCCAGGCTGGCACTGCATCCCCGAGGGTGGTGGCGGCCTGGCAGGGGCGCAAGGCTGCGGGTTGATCGTCGAACAGGGCAGGACGCAGCTGGCTGCCGTGGGCTGGGACGACTACGACGCCTGGTGGCTGGCTGCCGGCACGGGCACGACCCTCGCCGGCATCGTCCTGGCCGAAGCAGGCCGGCACCCGGTGCATGGCGCCCTGGCGGTACCCAGGGAGCATGGCGCGCCGCAGAATGTGGCGGCCTTGGCCGGCGCCCGCGGCTACGTATTGCACGAAGCTTGCCGTGGCGGTTTTGCCCGTATCGACGATGAACTGCTGGCCTTCATCGACGAAACCGAGCGCCAGACAGCCCTGCCGCTGGAGGCGGTCTACACCGGCAAGGCGCTGATGGCCCTGCGCGAGCAGGCCGCGGCCGGGCGGTTCGCGCCAGGCACGCGGCTGATCTTCCTGCATACCGGCGGCCTGCAGGGCCGGCGTGGCTACTTGTAGGGCAGCATGCGCAGCAGCGTGTTGTCGCGACGCACATAGTGGTGGTAGAGGCCTGCCAGGGCATGCAAACCGATCAGCCAGTAGCCCCAACTGCCGATCCGCTCGTGCCAGCCCTTGATGAACTTGGCCAGGTCCGGGTCGGGGGCGATCAGCGCCGGCAGTTCGAGGCCATAGAACGGGATCGGCTTGTTGGCGGCGCTGAGGATCAACCAGCCGGCCAACGGCAGGCCGATCATCATCAGGTACAACAGCATGTGCACCAGGTGGGCCAGGCCGGTCTGCCAGGCCGGTGGCCGGGGCACGATCGGCGGGGTGGGGCGCGCGAGGCGCATGGCCAGGCGCAGCCATACCAGCACGAACACCGTCAGGCCCAGGGTGAAGTGCAGCGTCTTCATCAGGTCGCGTTCGGCGCTGTCCTTGGGGAACAGCCCGCGCAGCTCGATGCAGGCGTAGACGGCGGCCAGCAGCACCAGCATCAGCCAGTGCAGGGCGATGGACAGGCGCGCATAGTGCGCGGCGGGTGTGGATGAAACCATGGTCGGTCCTCGTCATCAGCTCGGGATGGCGCTCTGGCGGCGCGTGTTTTCCACTCTAATCGCTGGTTTGGGATTTTTCCTTGAGCCAAGTCGTGTTCTGGCTGCTTTGCAGCTCATTCGCGGTGGGCCCGAGTTCAGAGCGAGTGGGGCTGCCTTGCAGCCCATCGCCGGCAAGCCGGCTCCCACAGGGTCCAGCGGTGTTCACCAATCTGTGTCATGCAGAGGACTGTGTACAGGCTGTGTGAAAACCCTCCGAGCAATCGGGCTGTTCAAAAAACAACCTGAAAATCGCGCTTCTACGCGTATTCTGGGTTAGTTGAGCAGCCAAGCTTTTCCAGCTTTCGCGTAGAAGCGCGATCCTGAAAAAGCATTGGAGGTTTTCACACAGCCTGCACAGGTATGGCGCAATCCTGAAGTTCGGCGCTAACCCTGTGGGAGCCGGCTTGCCGGCGATGGGGCGCGAAGCGGCCCCAGGGTGCGCGCGGTTTCACCCCGGCAGGTGGGGCCAACGGTCAGCCACCAGGAACAGCCGCTCGGTTTCTTCCCAGGCTCCGTCCTCAGCGGCCTGCAACCTGACCAGCAGTTGCGCGGGCGCCATGTCGTCCAGCCCTTCGAGCCAAGCCTCGAACCGTTCCGGCAACCAGCTGTCCTGTGCCTGTACCCGCGCCGGCGCCAGCCAGGCGTGACGCGGCAGGGCCTGCCAGCGGCCAGGGGTGCAGCCAGCCGCATAGGCCGGCCAGTCGCGCCGGTGCAGCCAGCGACCGCGCAGGTGGCGCGGCTCAGCCCCGGTCGGCGCCTCGGCCTGCCCGGGCCAGGGGTAGAACAGGTAGCCACCCAGCCACAGGTGCGCCTGCACCTCGTCCACCCCCAGTCGCGCCAGCGCCTGGCGGCTCTGCGGGCGTGCCGAAATCGGCAGCTGGTGCCCGGTCAGGTGCGAGAGCTTCAGGTCCAGGCGGTCGTGGCAGCCAGGCCCGAGCCAGTGCACCGGGTCATGGCCTGCGTCGCCCACCGGCCCGAGGTAGAGCTTGATCGCCAGTTCCAGGTGATGCACGCCCTCGCGGTCGCGCAGCAGGATGTCCAGCTCGCCCAAGGTATGCCCACCTTCGCGGATCGCCAGGTTGGCGGCCAGCAGCTCGATGCCCGGGGCCTGGCCCAGGGCGAACTGCCACAGGCTTTCGTAGTAGAGGCCCAGGCGGCGGCTGGTGAGCCGGGCCAGCCAACTGCGCAGGGGCTGGTCGTCGGCATCCAGCGCCAGCAGCCACTGGCGCAGGCGCTGCGGATCGTCGGCCCAGGCACTGGCCGCCAGCGGATGGCGCTGGCGGCAGGGCGGCGCGCGCAGCAACGGGGGCGATACCAGTGCCCAGGCCAGGTCGCGCACCGCAGGTTGGCGCAACTGGCGGGGCAGGGCGTGCAGATCGGCGAAGGGCGTCATCCTGCGAGCATAGCCGGTTTGCCGCTGGCGGGTCGTTTCGCCCATAATCCCGGCATCGGCGCCATGCGCCCGTCACCCGCCGCAGAGCCTCGCAGGAGCACCATGGAGCAATTTCGCAATATCGGTATCATCGGCCGCCTCGGCAGCTCCCAGGTGCTCGACACCATCCGCCGCCTGAAAAAATTCCTGCTCGAGCGCCACCTGCACGTGATCCTCGAGGACACCATCGCCGAAGTCCTGCCCGGCCATGGCTTGCAGACCTCCACACGCAAGCTGCTGGGCGAGGTCTGCGACCTGGTCATCGTGGTTGGCGGCGACGGCAGCCTGCTCGGCGCCGCCCGCGCCTTGGCCCGGCACAACATCCCGGTGCTGGGGATCAACCGTGGCAGCCTGGGCTTTCTCACCGACATCCGTCCCGACGAGCTGGAGGTCAAGGTCGCCGAGGTGCTCGACGGCCATTACCTGGTGGAGAACCGCTTCCTGCTGCAGGCCGAGGTACGCCGCCACAACGAGGCCATTGGCCAGGGCGACGCACTCAACGACGTGGTGCTGCACCCGGGCAAGTCGACGCGGATGATCGAGTTCGAGATCTACATCGACGGCCAGTTCGTCTGCAGCCAGAAGGCCGACGGCCTGATCGTCGCCACGCCGACCGGCTCCACCGCCTACGCACTGTCCGCCGGCGGGCCGATCATGCACCCCAAGCTCGACGCCATCGTCATCGTGCCCATGTACCCGCATACCCTGTCCGGGCGGCCGATCGTGGTGGACGGCAACAGCGAGCTGAAGATCGTCGTGTCCCAGGACTTGCAGATCTACCCGCAGGTTTCCTGCGACGGCCAGAACCATTTCACCTGCGCGCCCGGCGACACCATCACGGTGAGCAAGAAGCCGCAGAAGCTGCGCCTGATCCACCCGCTGGACCACAATTACTACGAGGTCTGCCGCACCAAGCTTGGCTGGGGCAGCCGCCTTGGAGGTGGAGGCGACTGATGCTCGATCCGGCGCGAAGTTTCGACATCATCGGCGATGTGCACGGCTGTGCCCTGACCCTCGAACGCCTGCTCGATACCCTGGGCTACAAGCGCGTGGGCGGCGTCTGGCGCCATCCCTGGCGCCAGGCCCTGTTCCTCGGCGACATCGTCGATCGCGGCCCGCGCATCCGCGAAGCGCTGCACATCGTCCACGACATGGTCGAGGCCGGCCAGGCCTTCTGCATCATGGGCAACCATGAGTACAACGCTCTGGGCTGGGTCACCCCGGCGTTGCCCGGCAGCGGCAAGACCTTCGTCCGCGAGCACACCCCGCGCCATGCCCGCCTGATCGACGAGACCTTGACCCAGTTCGCCCAGCACCCCGGCGACTGGCACGACTTCCTGCAGTGGTTCTACCAGTTGCCGCTGTTCCTCGACGCCGGCCGTTTCCGCCTGGTGCATGCCTGCTGGGACCCGCGGCTGATCGAGCCGTTGCGCCAGCAGTACCCGGACGGCTGCATCGACGCGCATTTCGTCCAGGCCTCGGCGGTTTCCGGCAGTTTCGCCGCGACCGTGTGCAACCGCCTGCTGCGTGGCACCGACATGCGCCTGCCGGACGGCCTGACCCTGACTGGCGGCGACGGCCTGACCCGCGCCTTCTTCCGTACCAAGTTCTGGGAGGAAGACCCGAAGACCTACGGGGACATCGTGTTCCAGCCCGACGCCCTGCCCGAAGAGGTGGCCCGCACGCCACTGAGCCGCAGCGAGAAGAACGCTCTGCTGCGCTACGCCGAGGACGAGCCGCTGCTGTTCGTCGGCCACTACTGGCGCAGCGGCCGGCCGGCACCGATCCGCGACAACCTCGCCTGCCTGGACTACAGCGCGGTGCTGTACGGCAAGCTGGCGGCCTATCGGCTGGACGACGAGACACGCATCGACCCGCACAAGTTCGTCTGGGTCGACGTCGACCGTCCGCAGGCCAGCCAATGAATGTGATCGAAGTGATGCGCCTGCCGCTTGCGGTCGACCTCAGTGGCTTCGTCGCCCTGCTGCGGCGCCTGCAGGTGCCGCACCGGGTGGTCGAGGAGGGCGAGGAGCAGGTGCTCTGGGCGCCCCCGCACCTGGCCGACGACGTGCGCCAACTGTACCAGCGCTTCCCCGATGGCAATGCCGACCTGGAACTGCCCGAGGGCACCGCTCTGGCGGAGAACGGCCCGAGGCCGCCGTCGCTGGCGGAGCAGGCCCGCGCCTGCAAGGTCACCGTCGCCGTCCTCCTGCTGTGCCTGGTGGTGGCTGGCCTCACAGGGTTGGGCGAGAGCCTCTCGACCATCGGCTGGTTCACCTTCCTGCAATTTCACGTGCAGGGCGACTACCTGTACTTCACCCCGCTGGCCCAGGGCCTGGCCGAGGGCCAGTGGTGGCGGCTGGTATCGCCCATGCTGCTGCACTTCGGCATCCTGCACCTGGCGATGAACGGCCTGTGGTACTGGGAGCTCGGGCGACGTATCGAGCTGCGCCAGGGGCCTTGGAGGCTCCTGCTGCTGACCCTGCTGTTCAGCCTGGTTTCCAACCTGGCCCAGCATTTCGTGGGCGGCCCCAGCCTGTTCGGCGGTTTGTCCGGGGTGCTCTACGGCTTGCTCGGGCATGTCTGGCTGTACCAGTGGCTGGCGCCCAACCCGTTGTTCAGCCTGCCCAGGGGCGTGCTGGCGATGATGCTCATCTGGCTGCTGGTGTGCCTGAGCGGTGTGGTCAGCCAGCTGGGCTTCGGCCAGATCGCCAATGCTGCCCACGTTGGCGGGCTGCTCATCGGATGCCTGACCGGGCTCTTGGGTGGGGCGCTTGCCCGGCGTAAACTGTCGGCCTGACTGAGGAGACGCTATGTCCACGTTCGCGCAAATGATCGAAAACATCACCCCGGAGATCTACGAAAGCCTGAAGACGGCCGTGGAGATCGGCAAATGGGCCGACGGCCGCAAGCTCACCCCCGAGCAGAAGGAACTGTCGCTGCAGGCGGTGATCGCCTGGGAGATGAAGAACCTCCCGGAGGAGCAGCGCACCGGCTACATGGGCCCGCAGGAATGCGCCTCGAAGTCGGCGCCGATCGCCAACCTCCTGTTCAAGTCGGACTCGGTACATTGATCGAACTCGCACGTGGCTCTCTGAGCAAGATGGCGGTACGCCTGGAAGCACCGGTCGTGCAGTACGCCTTTCGCCTGGGCGAGGAGCAGGTGCCGGTCAACCCGCTGATCGGCAAGTCCCTGCGCCTGGAGTACCTCGGCGCCATCCATTGCACCCACTGTGGCAAGCGCACCAAGACCAGCTTCAGCCAGGGCTACTGCTACCCCTGCATGACCAAGCTGGCCCAGTGCGATGTGTGCATCATGGCCCCGGAAAAATGCCACTACGACGCCGGCACCTGCCGCGAACCGTCCTGGGGCGAGCAGTTCTGCATGACCGACCACGTGGTGTACCTGGCCAACTCGTCGGGCATCAAGGTCGGCATCACCCGGGCCACCCAACTGCCCACCCGCTGGCTCGACCAGGGCGCCAGCCAGGCCTTGCCGATCCTGCGCGTGGCCACCCGGCAACAGTCCGGGCTGGTCGAGGACCTGCTGCGCAGCCAGGTGCCGGACCGCACCAACTGGCGTGCCCTGCTCAAGGGCGATGCCGAGGCGCTGGACCTGCCGGCCATCCGCGAGCGGATCTTCGACGCCTGTGCCGAGGGCCTGCGCGCCCTGCAGGAGCGCTTCGGCCTGCAGGCCATCCAGCCGTTGCCGGATGCCGAGGTGGTCGAGATGCGCTACCCGGTCGAGGCCTACCCGTCGAAGATCGTCAGCTTCAACCTCGACAAGAACCCGGTGGCCGAAGGCACGCTGCTGGGTATCAAGGGCCAGTACCTGATCTTCGACACCGGCGTGATCAACATTCGCAAGTACACGGCCTACCAATTGGCCGTGCACCAGTAAAAGGACCGCCACCATGCGTACCGAACAACCGCAAGTGATCTACCTCAAGGACTACCAGGCGCCCGAGTACCTGATCGACGAGACGCACCTGACCTTCGAGCTGTTCGAGGACCACAGCCTGGTCCATGCGCAACTGGTCATGCGCCGCAACCCCGCGCGTGGCGCGGGCCTGCCGCCGCTGGTGCTCGATGGCCAGCAACTGGAGCTGCTGGGCGTGCAACTGGACGACCAGCCCCTGGCCGCCGGTGACTACCAGCTCGACGATGACAGCCTGACCCTGCAGCCCAAGGCCGAGCGCTTCACCGTCGACACCAGCGTGAAGATCCACCCGGAAAGCAACACGGCCCTCGAGGGCCTGTACAAGTCCGGCAAGATGTTCTGCACCCAGTGCGAGGCCGAGGGCTTTCGCAAGATCACCTACTACCTCGACCGCCCGGACGTGATGAGCACCTTCACCACCACGGTGATCGCCGAGCAGCATCGCTACCCGGTGCTGCTGTCCAACGGCAACCCGGTCGGCAGCGGCACCTTCGAAAAAGGCCAGGGCGAAGACGGCCGGCACTGGGCGACCTGGGAAGACCCGTTCATGAAGCCGGCGTACCTGTTCGCCCTGGTCGCCGGCGACCTGTGGTGCGTCGAGGACAGCTTCACCCGCCAGTCCGGCCGGGACGTCACCCTGCGCATCTACGTCGAGCCGGAGAACATCGACAAGTGCGACCACGCCATGGCCAGCCTGAAGAAGTCCATGCGCTGGGACGAGGAGGTCTATGGCCGGGAGTACGACCTGGACATCTTCATGATCGTCGCGGTCAACGACTTCAACATGGGCGCCATGGAAAACAAGGGCCTGAACATCTTCAACTCCAGTTGCGTGCTGGCCCGCGCCGAGACCGCCACCGATGCCGCCCACCAACGGGTCGAAGGCGTGGTGGCCCACGAATACTTCCACAACTGGTCAGGCAACCGCGTGACCTGCCGCGACTGGTTCCAGCTGTCGCTCAAGGAAGGCTTCACGGTGTTCCGCGATGCCGAGTTCAGCGCCGACATGAACTCGCGCACGGTCAAGCGCATCGAGGACGTGGCCTACCTGCGCACCCACCAGTTCGCCGAGGATGCCGGCCCTATGGCCCATCCGGTGCGCCCGGACAGCTTCATCGAGATCTCCAACTTCTACACCCTGACCGTGTACGAGAAGGGTGCCGAAGTGGTGCGCATGGTCCGCACCCTGCTGGGCACCGAGGGTTTCCGCAAGGGCAGCGACCTGTACTTCGAGCGCCATGACGGCCAGGCGGTGACCTGCGACGACTTCATCAAGGCCATGGAAGACGCCAACGGCGTCGACCTGACCCAGTTCAAGCGCTGGTACAGCCAGGCCGGCACCCCGCGCCTGGAGGTCAGCGAGGCCTACGACGCCGCGGCGCAGACCTACAGCCTGACCTTCCGCCAGAGCTGCCCGCCGACGCCCGACAAGGTCCAGAAGCAGCCGTTCGTGATCCCGGTGGAGCTGGGCTTGCTCGATGCCCAAGGCAACGACCTGCCGCTGCGCCTGGCCGGCGAAGCCGTGCCCCAGGGCACCAGCCGCGTGTTGTCGGTGACCGAGGCCGAGCAGACCTTCACCTTCGAAGGCATCGCCGCCAAGCCGCTGCCGTCGCTGCTGCGCGGCTTCAGCGCGCCGGTCAAGCTGGGCTTCCCCTACGACCGCGACCAGTTGATGTTCCTCATGCAGCACGACAGCGATGGCTTCAACCGCTGGGAAGCGGGCCAGCAGTTGTCGGTGCAGGTGCTGCAGGAGCTGATCGGCCAGCACCAGCGTGGCGAGGCGCTCAGCCTCGACCAGCGCCTGGTCGATGCGCTGGGCACCGTGCTGGGCAACGAAGCGCTCGACGCGGCCATGGTCGCCGAGATGCTCTCGCTGCCGGGCGAGGCCTACCTCACCGAGATCAGCCAGGTGGCCGACGTCGACGCCATCCACGCCGCCCGCGAGTTCGCCCGCCAGCAGATCGCCGAGCAACTGTTCGATGCCCTGTGGGCGCGTTACCAGGCCAACCGCGAGGTGTCGCGCAACACCGCCTACGTCGCCGAGGCCGAGCACTTCGCCCGCCGCAGCCTGCAGAACATCGCGCTGTCGTACCTGATGCTCAGCGGCAGGCCCGAGGTGCTGGAAGCGACCCTGGAGCAGTTCGACCAGTGCGACAACATGACCGAGCGCCTCACCGCCCTGGCGGTGCTGGTCAACTCGCCGTTCGAGGCCGAGCGGGCCAAGGCCCTGGAGGCCTTCGCCGAGCACTTCAAGGACAACCCGCTGGTCATGGACCAGTGGTTCAGCGTGCAGGCCGCCAGCCCGCTGCCGGGTGGCCTGGCGCGGGTCAAGGCGCTGATGCAGCACCCGGCCTTCACCTTGAAGAACCCCAACAAGGTGCGTGCCCTGGTCGGCGCCTTCGCCGGGCAGAACCTGGTGAACTTCCATGCCGCCGATGGCTCGGGCTATCGCTTCCTCGCCGACCTGGTGATCGAACTCAACGCCTTCAACCCGCAGATCGCCTCGCGCCAGCTGGCGCCGCTGACCCGCTGGCGCAAGTACGATGCTGCGCGCCAGGCGTTGATGCGTGGCGAGCTGGAGCGGATCCTGGCGTCGGGAGCGCTGTCCAGCGATGTGTATGAAGTGGTGAGCAAGAGCCTGGCGTAGGACGGGTCGATACGGGGCTGCAAAGCAGCCCCGATTGATCACCGATGTCTTGACTGATCGGCCCCGCGATCCCTTCAGATGCTTAACAAAACATAACGTCCCACTCGTTGTCTTTCTGCCGATATCCCCGATAGGATGGCCCCCAAGCTATTGCAGGGCTCTGGAACAGGGTTTTCGCAGTACCTGCCAATAGATTGACCCACTACAAGAACACAACAGGGGACGGTCATGAGGGAACGGCTGATGGCGGATGCCAGGCGTGGTGCCTGGTCACTGGCGGCTGGCGCGATGCTGGCGCTGGCACTGGGAACGTGGGCAGGCAGTGTGGGCGCGGCGGCGGCCGAGGCGTATTCGACGGAGTCGGCCAAGGCCAGCCAGAGCCTGCTGATCGACACCACCCACGCCGGCAAGCGCCTGGTGGTGGTGGGCGACCGTGGCCATATCCTGTTCTCCGACGACCAGGGCAAGACCTGGACCCAGGCCCGGGTGCCCACCCGGCAACTGCTCACGGCGGTGTTCTTCCTCGACGACAAGCGCGGCTGGGCCGTGGGCCATGACGCCCAGATCCTCGCCAGCAACGACGGCGGCGCCACCTGGAGCAAGCAGTTCGAAGACCTCGCCCGCGAAGCCCCCTTGCTCGATGTCTGGTTCCTCGATGCCCGCCACGGTTTCGCCGTGGGCGCCTACGGCGCCTTGCTGGAGACCACCGACGGCGGCCAGCACTGGCAGGACGTCGCCGAGCGCCTGGACAACCCCGACCAACTGCACCTCAACGGCATCGCCAGGGTCAAGGACGCCGGCCTGTTCATCGTCGGCGAGCAGGGCAGCATGTTCCGCTCCAGCGACGACGGCCAGACCTGGTCCACGGTCGAAAGCCCCTACGAGGGGTCGCTGTTCGGCGTGATCGGTACCGCACAGCCACGTACCTTGCTGGCCTATGGCTTGCGCGGCAACCTGCTGCGTTCCAGTGATTTCGGCGACAGCTGGCAATCGATCGACGTCGAAGCCGCCCGTGGCCCGCTCGAATTCGGCCTGGCAAGCGCTACGCTTCTCGATGATGGCAGCCTGGTATTGGTCGGCAATGGCGGCAGCGTGCTGCGCAGCCACGACGACGGCCAGACCTTCACGGTCTACAACCGGGCCGATCGCATCGCCCTGGCAGGGGTCAGTGGCTTGGCCGACGGTCGCCTGCTGCTGGTCGGCCAGGGCGGCGTGCACCTGGCCACCGCCGAAGGTGCCGAGGAGGTGCAGCCATGACCCACCGGGAGACATTCGACATGCACCAGCAGCACCACCAGGACAAGGCCACCCTGCTCGAGCGGCTGATCTTCAACAACCGGCCGGTGGTCATCTTCCTGTGCCTGCTGGTGAGCATCTTCCTGTTCTGGCAGGCCACGCAGATCCGCCCGTCCACCAGCTTCGAGAAGATGATCCCGCTGGAGCATCCGTTCATCGAACAGATGCTCGAGCACCGCAACGACCTGGCCAACCTCGGCAATACCGTGCGCATCTCGGTCGAGGCGGTCAACGGCGACATCTTCGACAAGGACTACATGGAGACCCTGCGGCAGATCCATGACGAGGTGTTCTACATCCCCGGCGTCGACCGCGCGGGGCTGAAGTCGCTGTGGAGCCCGAGCGTGCGCTGGACCGAGGTCACCGAGGATGGCTTCGCCGGTGGCGAGGTCATCCCCAACACCTACGACGGCTCGCCCGCAAGCCTCGATGCGCTGCGCGACAACGTGCTTAAGTCTGGCCAGGTCGGGCGCCTGGTGGCCAACAACTTCAAGTCCAGCATCGTCGACGTGCCGCTGCTGGAGAACTACCCGGACCCGCAGGACCAGGGCAAGTTGCTGGCGCTCGACTACCAGCAGTTCTCGCACCAGCTGGAAGAGAAGATCCGCGACAAGTTCCAGGCCCAGAACCCCAACGTGAAGATCCACATCGTCGGCTTCGCCAAGAAAGTCGGCGACTTGATCGACGGCCTGGTGATGGTGGCGATGTTCTTCGGTGTGGCCCTGGCCATCACCTGGGCGCTGCTGTACTGGTTCACCTGGTGCATCCGCAGCACCATCGCCGTGCTCATCACCACCCTGGTGGCGGTGGTCTGGCAGTTGGGGTTGATGCACGCGGTGGGCTTCGGCCTTGACCCGTACTCGATGCTGGTGCCGTTCCTGATCTTCGCCATCGGCATCTCCCATGGGGTGCAGAAGATCAACGGCATCGCCCTGCAGTCGAGCGGCGCCGACAACGCCCTGACCGCTGCCCGGCGCACCTTCCGCCAGCTGTTCCTGCCGGGGATGATCGCCATCCTCGCCGATGCCGTGGGCTTCATCACCCTGTTGATCATCGACATCGGGGTGATCCGCGAGCTGGCCATCGGTGCCTCCATCGGCGTGGCGGTGATCGTCTTCACCAACCTGATCCTGCTGCCGGTGGCGATCTCCTACGTGGGCATCAGCCAGAAGGCCATCGCCCGCAGCAAGAAGGATGCGACCCGCGAGCACCCGTTCTGGCGCCTGCTGTCCAACTTCGCCAGCCCCAAGGTGGCGCCGGTGTCCGTCGGCCTGGCCTTGCTGGCTTTCGCCGGCGGGCTCTGGTACAGCCAGAACCTGAAGATCGGCGACCTCGACCAGGGGGCCCCGGAGCTGCGTCCCGACTCGCGCTACAACCAGGACAACAACTTCATCATCAGCAACTACTCGACCAGCTCCGATGTGCTGGTGATCATGGTCAAGACCCCGTCGGAGAGCTGTTCGATCCACTCGACCATGGCGCCGATCGACGAGCTGATGTGGACCATGGAGAACACCCCGGGGGTGCAATCGGCGATTTCCCTGGTGACCGTGTCCAAGCAGGTGATCAAGGGCATGAACGAGGGCAGCCTGAAGTGGGAAACCCTGTCGCGCAACCCGGACATCCTCAACAACTCCATCGCCCGTGCCGACGGCCTGTACAACGCCGACTGCTCCCTGGCGCCGGTGCTGGTGTTCCTCAACGACCACAAGGCCGAGACCCTGGAGCGGGTCACCGCGGTGGCCAAGGCCTTCGCCGACAGCCACAACCGCGACGACCTGCAGTTCTTGCTCGCGGCCGGTAACGCCGGTATCGAGGCTGCCACCAACGAGGTGATCAAGTCGGCCGAGCTGACCATCCTGGTGCTGGTGTACATTTGCGTGGCGGTGATGTGCCTGATCACTTTCCGTTCCTTCGCCGCGACCCTGTGCATCGTCCTGCCGCTGGTGCTGACCTCGGTGCTGGGCAACGCGCTGATGGCCTTCATGGGCATCGGCGTGAAGGTCGCCACCTTGCCAGTGGTGGCCCTCGGCGTGGGCATCGGCGTGGACTATGGCATCTACATCTACAGCCGCCTGGAAAGCTTCCTGCGCGCCGGCCTGCCGCTGCAGGAGGCCTACTACGAGACCCTGCGCTCCACCGGCAAGGCCGTGCTGTTCACCGGCCTGTGCCTGGCCATCGGCGTCTGCACCTGGATCTTCTCGGCGATCAAGTTCCAGGCCGACATGGGCCTGATGCTGACCTTCATGCTGCTGTGGAACATGTTCGGCGCCCTGTGGCTGTTGCCGGCGCTGGCGCGCTTCCTGATCAAGCCGCATAAGCTGGCGGGCAAGGAGGGCGGATCGATCTTCGCGCATTGATCAAAAAGGGGGCCGCCATGCGGCCCCTGGCTATAATGGCCACCTATTTCTTTCCGGGTATCCCCATGACCACCCTCGCCACCGCCCTGCACACCTGCGACATGCTCCTGATCGACGGCCTGCACGCCTTCGACTTCACCTTCGACGCCTCGGGCCTCACCGTCGAGTGCATGGACGGGCGCCAGCTCCGTCGCTGGCACTTCACCACCGAGCAGGTCGCCGCTGCCGTGGCCGAAGGCGACGACTGGCGCCTCGACGATGGCCAGGGCGAGCATCGGCTAGTCTGTATGAGTGCCTTGCGCGCCTCGGAAGATGACGATGATGAAGCGGACCTGGAAGCACCTGCTGAGCGCTAGCCTCATGGGCCTGGCGATCGATGCCCACGCTGCCACCTTGCTGGTGGGCAGCTATACCGAGGGCGCCAGCCAGGGGATCTACCGCTATGCGTTCGACACGCGCAGTGGCCGGATCGAACCCAAGCCCCAGCAGGTGGTCAAGAGCGTGAGCCCCTCGTGGCTGGTGCTCTCGGCCGACCAGCGCCAGTTGTTCGCGGTCAACGAGACGCCGAAGGGGCACGTCAGCAGCTTCTCGCTCAGTGCCAAGGGCCAGATCAAGCCGCTCAACCAAGTGGCAAGCCTGGGTGATGAGCCGACCCACGCCAGCCTCAGCCATGACCAGCGCTACCTGTTCGTCGCCAACTACGCCGTCGCCCCCGACCCGGGTGGCAGCCTGGTGGTGATCCCGGTGGCGCGCGACGGCAAGCTCAAGCCGGTGGTCCAGCAACTGCGCCATGCGCCCAGCAAGGTCAACGCCGAGCGCCAGGTCGGTGGCCATGTGCACTCGGTGGTGTTGTCGCCCGAGGGGCGCCACCTCTATGCCAGCGACCTGGGCGCCGACAAGGTGTTCATCTACCGCTACGATGGCGCCAGTACCGAACGCCCGCTGAGCCCGGCGATTCCCGCCTCGGTGGCGTTGCCGCCCGGCAGTGGGCCGCGCCACCTGCTGTTCGATGCCAAGGGCCAGCATGCCTACCTGACCCTGGAAATGAGCGGCGAAGTGGTGACCTTCGACGTCCAGGACGGTGCACTGAACGAGCGCCAGCGCCTGCCCCTGACCGAGCGCCAGGAGGCTGCGGCCAAGGCGGCGGGAGGTTTGCACCTGTCGGCCGACGGGCGCTTCCTGTATGTCAGCAACCGCGGCACGGCCAACGAGATCGTGGTCTATGCCGTGGGCAAGGACGATGGCCAGCTGACCTTCTTGCAGCGCCGCTCGGTGGAGGGCGATCACCCGCGCGAATTCAGCCTCGACCCCAGCGGCAACTTCCTGCTGGTGGCCAACCAGAAGAGCGACCAGATCGTGGTGATGCGTCGCGATCCGCGCAGCGGCATGCTCGGCGAGACCGTGCAGACCCTGCCCCAGGCGGCCCCCTCGGACCTCAAGTTCATCGAGTGATTATCAATCGGCGTGATAATCGTTACTGCCGCAATGAATTTCTGTGCACAGCCTCGGCGGCGTAAGTTTGACCCAAGGCCCATCGGGGCCACTGTCAAACCACCGAAGTCGAGGGCAGCCCGCATGAACTTCAATCTCTTTCCGGTCATCGCCGCTTCCGCCATTTCCGCCTCCGTCGTCCTGCCGGCCCATGCCCAGGTCGAGGTGCGTAGCAAATCGTCCGCCACCCACAGCTACACCGAGAAGTACCTGCAGCAAAGTGCGCACTTCCATGCGGCGCTGAGCGGCAAGAACAGTCACTGAAGCGTGAAAAGGGTCTGGTAATAGCACAACGCCATGTGTTTGAATTTGACGCTGGATTATTGACTCTCCGGGAGGTGGAGCATGATGTGGCGTATCGCGGCGGTGGTGCTGTTGCTGTTTTCTTCGCCGATCCTGGCGATCTGAGTGGCGGGGCTGCGCAGCAGCCCCAAAGACTCCGCTACCGAGCCATGATGGCCTGGAACAACGCTGAATCCAGCCACCCTTGCAACCAGCTGCGCACCCGCGGGTAAGGCGCCTCGGCGAACCATTGCGGTTCGACCCCGGCAAACTGGCGCATCAAGGGGAGCAGAGCCGCATCGGCCAGGCTCGGGTGGTCGGCGAGCAGGTAGGGGCGGCTTGCGAGCAGCGCCTCCAGTTCGGCCAGCCAGGGTTCGGCCTGCTGGCGGTAGTGCGCCCGCGATTGCTCGGGATAACGCTCGGCGTACTTGTACAGGTTCACCTGCGCCTTGAACGTGCTGTCGTTGCGCACGATCAGCGCCTCGCCTTGGGCAGCAGCGGCAGGGTCGGCCTGCAGGCGCCAGTCCTGGGGATCGTGGCGTTCCAGCGCCCAGCGCATGATGTCCAGGCTTTCCTCCAGCACCCCCTCACCAGTATCGAGCACCGGCACCGTGCCCTTGGGCGACAGCGCCAGCAGCTCGGCGGGCTTGTGCTTCATCGCCACCTCGCGGATCTCCACCGGGCAGCCGGCATAGCGCAACGCCAGGCGCGCACGCATGGCCCAGGGGCAGCGGCGGAACGAGTAGAGGATCACCCGCACACCTCCGCCTCGCTCAGGCCGTTGCCCTGGCGGCGCACCTGGATCTGTACCGGGATGCGTTCGTGCATCTCCTGCACGTGGGAAATCACCGCGACCTTGCGTCCCTGGGCCTGCAGGCCGTCGAGGGCGTCCATGGCCAGTTGCAGCGACTCGGGGTCGAGGCTGCCGAAGCCTTCGTCGATGAACAGCGACTCGATGCGCAGGGTGCTCGAGGCCATGGATGCCAGGCCCAGGGCCAGGGCCAGGGAAACCAGGAAGGTCTCGCCGCCGGACAGCGAATGCACCGAGCGCAGCTCGTCGCCCATCTCGGTGTCCAGCACCAGCAGGCCGAGGGCACTGCCGCCGCGCTTGAGGCGGTAGCGCCGGGCCAGCTGGCGCAACTGGCTGTTGGCATGGTGTAGGAGCAGGTCGAGGTTGTAGCCCTGGGCGATCTTGCGGAACACGTCGCCGGTGGCCGAGCCGATCAGCGCATTGAGCCGAGCCCAGCGTTGCCACTCCTGGCGCGCCTGCTCGATTTCCTCGGCCAGGGCCTGGTGTGCCTGCTGGCGGCGCTGGTCGTCGGCCTGTTGGGCGCGCAGTTCGGCGCATTGCTGTTCCTGGGTGGCCAACTGCTCGCGCAGTTCGCCAAGCCGTTGCTCCAAGTCTTCGACGGAGGCCTCGACATTGCCCTGGGCGGCATGCTGCTGCAGGCGCTGTTCGCGCTCCTGGAGCAGCACGCGGCCTTGTTCGACGGCCTTCTCGGCGGCTTGCAGGTGCTGGCGCAGGTCGCCCAACTGGGCCTCATCCATGGCCAGCAGGCGGTCCAGGCCGGCGTCGTCCAGTTCGGGGTGGGCGGCGCGCCATTGGGCGATCTCGCCCTGCAACTGCTGGTGTTCCTGTTCGAGCGTCTGCAGGCGGGCGGCGTTGGCCTTGCGTTCGCCGGCCAGTTGCACGCCCTGGGTGCGTGCATCCTGCAAGCGCTGGGCGGTATCGGCTTCGCCGGCGCGGGCCTGTTCCACCTGCTGCTCCAGGTGCTGCTGCCAGGCCTCGGCATTGGCATGCTCGCCCAGCAGTTCGCCCAGCGTGGTGCGAGCTCGCTGCTGTTGTTCGGCGAGGCTGGCGATTTGCTGTTGCAACTCCGCCTGGCGCTGCAGGCGTGATTGCTGCTGGTCGTGCAGGCGCTCCAGTTGTTGCTGGCGCTGTTGCTGCTCTTGCTGTTCTTCCTGCTGTTGTTCGAGTTGTTGCAGGCGCTGGGTGACCTGCTGGTCGAGGGCGAGGAAGGTGTGCGAGGGCTCGTCGCGCAGGGCCTGGAGAATATCGGCAGGCAGCACACCAGCAAAGTCGGCCAGGGCCTGCTCCAGGCGCTCCTGGTCGGCGGCCAGGGCCTGGTGCTGCTGGTCGAGGCGACGCTGGGCCTGTTGCTGGGCCTCGCTGGCGGCCTGCAATTGCTGGTTGAGGCGTGCGGCGTCCTTCTGCAGGGTGAGCAGGGCGGCCTGGCGTTGCTCGTCACGGCCGATCTCCTCGTCCAGGCGGCGCAGCTGCGCTTCCAGCCAGGCAGCGCGGCCCTTGTCGTCCTCGGCGCTGGCGCAAAGCGCCGGCCACAGGGCATGGGCGGCGAGCTGTTGCTCCAGGGGGGACAGTTGTTCGCCCAGTTGGGCTTGCTGGTGCTGGTACTCCTTGATCTGGCCATTGACCACGCCGACCTGGGTGCGCAGTTCCACCAGGCGGGCGTTGAGGGTGTCCACCTGGGCCTGGGCCGCTGCTTCTTCGGCCTGATCATGGCGGCCCAGGCTCTGCAACAGGGCGTCGGGCTGGTGATAGGGATGCTCGGCGCTGCCGCACACCGGGCAGGGTTCGCCGTCGCGCAGTTGCGCCCGCAGTTCCTCGACGCTGGCCGTGCGCGCCAGGCGCTGGCGTTCGAGCAGTTGGCGGGTGAGGGCCAGGGCCTGCTCCGCGGCTTCCAGCTCGGTCTTGGCCGCCTGGCCTTCGCCGATCAGTTGCTGGCGCTGTTGCAGGGCGTGCTGCTGGCGTTCGCGCAGGGCATGCAGGCTGTGCTGCAGTTCTTGCTGGCGGGCGTGCAGGCGCGCCAGTTCCTCCACGGCGCGCTGTTGCTTGCGGTTGTCCTGCAGCATGCTGCCGAGCAGGTCGAGCTGTTCGGCCAGGGCCTGGGGTTCGGCGCCGGCTTCGCGGAACAGCAGCTCGAAGGCATCGCGCTGTTCCTGCCATTGGGCATTGGCCTGGCTGGCCTGCGCCTGCAGGCCCGGCAGCTCGTCGCGCCCCTGGCTGAGCCGATTGCCGATCTGCAACAGCTGCTGGAGCTGGCCGCGATAGGCCTGCCAGGCATTGCCCAGGGCCGCGAGCGGAGCGCTCTCGGCCAGTGCCGTTTCGATCTGCGCCAGTTGCTGGAGGCTGCGCTGCTGCTGTTGTTCGAGCTGTTGCAGCTGTTGCTGGCCTTCGACAACGGTCTGGTCGGCCTGCTGCCCGGCGGCGTGCAGCCTGGCCAGTTCCTGGTCGAGGCGGGTCAGGCTGTCCTGGGCGGCGAAGGCCTGGCGCAGGCGTGGGGTGTTCTCGCCCTGGTTGGTCTGGGCCTCGGCCAGGGCCTGGCGCGCAACGGCCAGTGCTTGCTCCAGCTCGACCGTCTGGGCCTGCAGGGCTTCCTGCTGGCGCTGCTGTTGTTCGAGCGTCGTGGCCAGGGGCGCAAGCTGGGCGGCCAGGGCCTGCTGACGATGGAACTGGTGCCGCTGTGGCGCCAGGCGCTCCAGGCGTTGCAGGTCCAGGCGCTGGTCGGCCAGTTGCTGCCATGCCTGTTCGGCCGCTTTCAGGGCTTCGCCGGCCTCGCTGTGCTGGGCTTGCAGCTGCTGTCGCTCGTTCAGCCAGGCCCGTTGTTGCTCCAGCTGGCGCTCGCGTGCCTGCTCGGCCTTGAACTGCTGCTGGGCCTGTTCCAGGCGCTGGTCGAGCTCGGCACGGGCCTCGGCGGCCATCGGCAGCAGGAGACTGGCCTGCGCCTCGAGGGCCCGGTGGGCTTCGCCGGCATCCCTGGCCTTGGTGAAGGCGCGTTGGCCCAGGCGGGTGTAGATCGCCGTGTTGGTGAGCTTTTCCAGCAGTTCGCTGCGCTCCTTGTCGTCGGCCTTGAGGAAGGCGCCGAACTCGCTCTGGGCCAGCATCACCGCGCGGGTGAACTGCTCGAAGTTCAGGCCCAGGCGTGCCTCGACCAGTTGCTTGTACTCGTTCTTGCCGCTGCCCAGCAGTTGCTCGCTGTCCAGGTCGTAGAGGCTCTGGCGGCTGTGCTGCAGCTTGCCGTTGGCCTTCTCGCGGGCGCGGTTGGCCTCCCAGCGGGCGCGGTAGCGGCGGCCGTCGATGCCAACGAAGTCGACCTCGGCATGGCCGCTGCCGGTGCCTCGGCGCAGCAGGTTGCGCGGATCGTAGGTCGGAATCTCGCCGTCGGCGTCCGGCACCTTGGCTTCCCGGCCGATGTCGTTGAGCCGCGGCACGGTGCCGAACAGGGCCAGGCACAGGGCATCGAGCAGGGTGCTCTTGCCGGCGCCGGTGGGCCCGGTGATGGCGAACAGGCCGGCGCTGGCCAGGGGCTCGGCGGTGAAGTCGATGTCGATCGGCCCGGCCAGGGAGGCCAGGTTCTTCAGGCGAATGGCAAGGATCTTCATGGCTGCTCCTCCTCCAGCTGGACGTCCTGCAGCAGCAGGGCGAAGTCGGCCAGTGCCTGTTCGTCGACGGGGTTGCCGTAGGCCTGCTCCCAGGCCCGGCTGAACAGGTCTTGCGGGGTCATCTGGGCCAGTTCGACGAACGCCAGCTCGTCATCGTCCTGGTTGCCGCGCCCGGCGTACTCGGCGCCGATGCGCACCAGGCGCACGGCCTTGCCGGCCAGGGCGGCCTCGATCTGCTGGCGCAGGTCGGGCTGCGGTTCGTCCAGGCGCACGCGCACCTCCAGCCAGGGCTGGCGGTTGGGGTCTTCGAGCAGGTCGACCACCGGCAACTCGGCGAGTTGCTCGAGCAACTCGCCCAGCGGCGCCGGGCCGATGCGTTGCAGGGCCACGGCACGCGGCACCAGGCGCGGCTCGATGCTGACCAGCTCGGCACCGTCGAGCTCCACCTCGAGCACTTGGTGCGGGTAGCCGATCTCGGCGAACGACAGGGGGATCGGCGAGCCGCTGTAGCGGATGCGTGCTTCGCGGTTGACCCGCTGCGGCTTGTGCAGGTGGCCCAGGGCGACGTAGCTGATGGCCTTGTCGAACAGGCGTGCCGGCAGGGCCTCGGCGTTGCCGATGATCAGGCTGCGCTCGGAGTCCTCGGAGACTGCGCCGCCGGCCATGTGCGCATGGCTGATGGCGACCAGCGCCTGGTCCTTCTTGCGCTTGGCCTGGGCGGCGGCGATCAATTGCTGGTGCACCTGGGTGATGCCTTGCAGGTAGTCGTCGCCCAGTTGTGGGCCGGTGACCTCCGCCGGGCGCAGGAAGGGCAGGGCCAGGCACCAGGCGCAGACCTTGCCACGGGCATTGGTCAGCGGGATCAGCAGGCGTTCGGCGTCCAGCTGGCCCTCGTCGAGCCAGTGCACCCGGCCCAGGGCATGGGTGCGCAGGCGCCGCATCAGCGCTGCCGGCAGCTCGATGCGCGAGCCGGAGTCGTGGTTGCCGGCGATCATCACGATGTCCAGCTTCGGCTGTTGCTCGTGGGCCTGGACGATGAAGTCGTAGAGCCGCTCCTGGGCTTTGACCGGTGGGTTGACCGTGTCGAAGATGTCGCCGGCGATCAGCAGGGCATCGGGTTGGCGCAGGCGTAGTTGGCCGAGCAGCCAGTCTAGGAAGCAGGCGTGTTCGAAGTCGCGGTCCTGGCCATGCAGGCTTTGGCCCAGGTGCCAGTCGGAGGTGTGAAACAGACGCATGGATGATCCGTTGGATGGGAGCAGGAAAGCTTGTGCCTCACCTGGTCGTTGGGCGTTCATTGAGTGGCCGGGGTGGCCGGCGAGCGAGGACGGTATGTTAACCCAAGTGGTTTTGTGCAGGCTCGATATCGTGCGCGGGAATAGGGTGCAGGGGCGCGAAGCGGCCCCAGCATTAGCCAAACCCAACGGTGTCGCTGGCCTCTAGAACCCAGAGGCTTTGATCATTTCGGATACAACGGCGGCAAGCTCCCGGTTTCCCCAGCAGGCGCCAGCACCTGCTCGGCCGGTGGGATGGCGCCGATGGCGCGCCACAGCTCGTCGCCGTGCCAGTACTGGCCGCTCTCGCTGTACAGGGCGCCGTTGAGGCCATCCAGGGCATCGGACAAGGGCACGAAACGGGCGGCCATCTCAGCCAGGGTTTCCGGTTGCTGGCGTGCCCAGGCGTCCAGCGCCTGGCGCGTGGCCTGGGGGTCGTTGGCCTGGCAGGCACGCTTGAGGTCGTCCAGCAGGGTGCGCGGGCTCGGCCCGCTCTGGGCAGCGCGCAGCACCGCCGGCTGCGAGCGGGCGCGCCACCACAGGGCAAAGCCCAGCAGGGTGGTCAGGGCCAGGACCAGGGTCGCCAGTTGCCAGGGCCAGAGCCGGGCGCTGCTGCCATCGCCCACCGGCGTCTCGGCGCTCAGCGCCGGGTTGTCCTGCACCTGCAGGGTGCGCGCCGGCAGGCTGCTGTGTTCCAGGTGGTCCTCGCGGGTGTTCCACCAGGTGACCTCGAGAGCCGGCAGGGCCAGGTCGCCGCTGTGGGTCGGCACCAGGGCCTCGCGCTCCTCGCGGTTGGCGATCATGCCGCGCTCGTTGATCTCGTTGCGCAGCAGCGGCTGGTCGGGGTAGCGGCGTAGGCCGTAGGTCTCGGTGGCCGGCAGGGGGGGCAACTGGGTGCTCGACAGCCCTTCGGCGCGCAGGGTGATGCTGCGGGTCAGGGAGTCGCCGATCTGCGTCGGCTGGCGGGCCGGGTCCGGGTTCCAGTGTTCTTCCAGGGCCAGGCTGCGTGCCGGCAGCCAGGGCGTGTCGGCTGGCCAGGCGCTGGGAATCGGTCGCACCGTCAGGTGCAGCGGCAGCGAGCTGACCTGCACCTGGCGCCCGACCCGGGGCATGCCGGCCGTTGGCTCGCCGCCGTCGGCCGCCGTGGCGGTGAAGGTCAGCGGCGGGACTTCCAGGCTGCCGCTGTGCTGCGGGTAGATCGCGTAGCGTGTCTCGATCACCCCGTGGCGCACACCGTCGATCTCTTTCTCGTAGGTGCGCGACTCGCCCAGCGGCTCGACCTTGGCATCGTTCAGTTGCAGTGGGCTGAGGCTGCTGTCGTCGTACAGCGACACCGAATGGTAGATGCGCAGGGTCAGCACGGCCTGGGCCTGGACGTAGACCTCGGTGCTGTCCAGGGTCGCTTCGACGAACACCTGGGCGGCGCTGCCAGGGCGGCTGGCATCGGCCTGGAGCACCTGCAGTTCGATGGGCTGGCTGCGCGACTGGCCCAGCTGCAGCTCGGGAATGCGCAGGCTGCCGCTGCGCCGTGGCAGCAAGGTGATGATCCAGCGGGTGCTGGCGCGGGTCTCGCCGTCGAGGGTATGCAGGCTGTTGAGCTGGCGCGTGTCACGGACCTCGAAGTCGCCCTCCAGGGCGCGCAGGTCCGGCTTGCCGAACTGGGTGATGTCCTGGCTTTCCAGGGTCAGTTCCAGGGTTTCGCCGGCTTCCAGGCGGGTACGGTCGACGCTGGCCTGCAGGGCCGGTTGCGCCTGGGCCTGGACGAGCCACAGCAGGCTGAGTAGGAAGACGCCGAAGCGGCTCATCGTGGGGTTTCCTGATGCAATTGCTGTTCGTACCAGAATTTACGCCGCAGCAGCTGGGCCGGGTTGTCGGGAATCTCCCGCAGCCACTGTTCCAGGGCCTGGCGCTGCTCGGCGTCGAGGCTGGTCGACACGGGCCGTTGCGGCGGCTGGGTGACACCGTCGTCGTCGCCGGGCTGGTTGCCAGCCTGGGCCTGGTGCTCGCCAGTGCCTTCGCCGGGCTGTTCGGCCGCGGCCTGCTCTTCGTTGCCGGGCGTGCCCTGGGCCTGGTTGGCGGCCGAGCTGCTGTTGCCGTCGGTCTCGCTGCCGGGCGTGCCTTGGGCATCGCTGCTGGCCGGTCGTTCCTCGGCCTTGGCCTGGCGCTGTTGCAACAGTTGCTGGACCAGGGCGTGGTTGTCCAGGGCAGGCTGCAGGTCGGGCTGGCGCTCCAGGGCCTGTTCGTAGGCGTCCAGGGCGGCTTCCAGCGCACCGGCGCGGGCCAGGGCATTGCCACGATTGTAGTGGGCCGCGGCGCTGTTGCCCTGGGCGAAGGCCTGGGCCGCGCCTTCGAAGTCGCCGGCCTGGTACAGCGCCATGCCGCGCCACTGTGGGTCTTCGAAGCGCTGGGCCGCCTCGGCGGGGCGCTGTTGCTCGAGCAGGCGCTGGCCCTGTTGGTCGGGGCGCAGCCACAGGTCGTCGAACTCGAAGGCCTGGCCCGGTTGCGGCAGCGCCAGCAGCAACGGCAGGCAGAACAACCAGCCGCGTCGGCCGGCGCAGGCGGCCAGCAGCAACAGCGGCAGCAGTAGCCAGTAGCCCTGGTCGGCCCAGCTGTCCAGCTGCAGGGTCTGGCCGTCGTTGCGCAGGATGTGGGGAGTGTCGAACAGCCCCAGCCCACGCAGGTCCAGGTCGTCGATGCGGGCATGCCGGTAGCGCCCGCCGGTGCCCGCGACGAACGCCTTGAGGCTGGCGCTGTCCAGGCGTGGCAGGAGGATGCCGCCCTGGTCGTCCTTGAGGTATTCGCCGTTGGCCTGGCGCACCGGCGCCCCTTCGGCGCTGCCGATACCGAGCATCAGCAGGCTCGGGCCCTGGCGGCCGAGGGCCTGGAGGATGCCATCGCGCTCCTGCGGGCTCAGCGCCGAGCCGACCAGCAGCAGGCGGCCCTGGCCCAGGCCGCTCTGGGCCAGCAGCGCCAGGCCCTTTTGCACGGCCAGGTCGGCGCGCTGGCCGGGCTGCGGCATGATCGACGGATCGACCGCCTCGAGCAGGTTGCGGGTGGTGCCCAGGTCGTCGGACAGCGGCACCAGGGTATGTGCGCTGCCGGCATAGACCACCAGCGCGGTCTGGCTGTCGCGGCGATGCTCGAGCAGGTCGAGGATCTTGCGCCGGGCCTGCTCCAGGCGGTTCGGCGGGCTGTCCTCGGCGAGCATCTGCGGGGTCAGTTCGAGCAGGATCACCAGCGGGTCGGCCGGGCGCTGGCGGGTTTCCTCCAGGCGTTGCCAGCTCGGGCCGAGCAGGGCCAGGACGACCAGCAACCAGGCCAGGCCCAGGGCGATCCAGGGCAGCTTGCTGGTGCTGCCGCTGCCGCCGCCGAGCAGCACGGCATGGAACTGTGGCGGCAGGATCAGTTGCCAACGCCCGGCGCGCTTGCGCCGATGCCAGCGCTTGAACAGCAGCCAGGCGAGCAGCGGCACCACCAGCAGCCAGAGCGGGCGCAGCCATTGCGGCCAGAATTCGATCATCGCCGCCTCCTCAGGCGCAGGCGTTGCAGGCGCTGACGCCACTCCGGGTGCGGCTGCAGGAAGCGCGGCCGACGCAGCAGGCGCTGCAGCCGGTTGTCCGGCCATTGGGCGGCGGCCACCAGCAGCACGCTGAGCAGCAGCGCCAGGGCCAGTGGCCAGGCATACAGGGCCTTGGCGGTGCGCGCCTGGGTCGGTTGCTGGGCCACCGGCTCCAATTGGTCGAGGGTATCGCCGATGGCATCCAGCTCGGCGCCGTCGTGGGCGCGGAAATAGGCGCCGTGGGTCAGCTCGGCGATCTCCCGCAGCGAGGCTTCGTCCAGGTCCAGGCTCGGGTTCAGGCCGAGCAGGCCGGGCGTACCGCTGGCTTCGGGGTTGGCGCCGATGCCGATGGTGTAGATGCGTACGCCTTCCTGGGCGGCCAGGCGCGCGGCGGTCAGCGGGTGGATCTGCCCGCCGTTGTTGGCGCCGTCGGTCACCAGCACCAGCACGCGGCTCTGCGCCGGCCGCTGGCGCAGGCGCTTGACCGCCAGGCCGATGGCATCGCCGATGGCGGTGTTCTTGCCGGCGATGCCGATCTGCGCCTCGTCGAGGAAGGTGCGCACGGTGCGCCGGTCGAAGGTCAGCGGCGCCTGCAGGTAGGCTTCGCTGCCGAACAGGATCAGCCCCACCCGGTCGCCCTGGCGGTCCTGGAGGAAGTCGCCGAGCAGCGCCTTGACCAGGTCCAGGCGGCTGATGTCCTCGTCCTGCCAGTGCATGTCGGGATAGTCCATGGAGCCGGAGACGTCCACCGCCACCAGCAGGTCGCGGCCGCTGGCGGCGACCGGCACCGGCTCGCCCAGCCATTGCGGGCGAGCAGCGGCCAGCAGCAGGAGCAGCCAGATCAGCACGAAGGGGGCCTGCTGGCGCCAGGTCGGCAGGTTGAGGCGGGCGCGGCGCCCGGCCAGGCCTTCCAGTTCATCGAGGAAACCCACCTTGAGCACCGGCTCGCCGCTGTCGGCGGCGGGCAGCACCAGGCGCGCCAGCCAGGGCAGCGGTAGCAGCAGCAAGACCCACGGCCAGGCCAGTTCAAACATGCTTGCGGATCCAGGTTTCGACCGCCTGGGCGAGCCCGGCGATGGCCTTGTCGTCGAGCTTGCACTCGGGCTTGTAGGCGCCTTCGACCAGCACCATCCAGCGGGTCAGGCCGGCGGCGGGGCAGCGGTTGTCGAGAAAGGCCAGCCATTGGCGGCCATTGAGGGTGTGGCTGTTGGCGCCGGGGTAGTGGTTGCGGCACAGGCGCTTGAGCAGGGCGTTGATCTGCTGCAGCCAGGCGCCGGCCGGGGCACCGTCGTAGGGGCGGGGCAGGCGGGCGAGCTCGGCCAGCGCCTCCTGGCGTATCGGGTCCAGCGGCTGCTCGGCGCGCACCACCCGACGCTTGCCAGGGCGCCAGTGGCGCAAGCGCCACAGGCCCCAGCCGAGCAGCGGCAGCATGGCCAGCAGCACCCACCAACCGGGCGCGGGTGGCCACAGGCCGATGCCCGGCGGGGCGATCAGCGGTTGCAACGGGTCCAGCGGATTCATTGAGGGCTCCCGGGGCGCTGGGCATCGAGGTGCTCGCGCAGTTGCTCGATCATCTCGCTCTGGGTGCTCAGGGGCATCAGCAGTATCCGCAGTTTCTGCGCCAGCAGTTCCCAGCGCTCGACGCGCGACTCGGCTTGCTGGCGATAGGCCTGGCGCAGGCTGGCGTCGAGGGTGTCGAGCTCCAACTGGGCGCCGCGCTGGGCGAAGCGCAGCAGGCCGGCGGCCGGCAGGGCATGGTCGAGCGGGTCGGAAACCGGCATCAGCAGCAGGTCGCAGTGGCGCGAGAGCATCGACAGGTGCTGTTCGACGCTGTCGCTCAAGGCGCGTTCGTCGCAGATGACGATGGCCAGGCTGCCCGGGCGCAGCACCTCGCGGGCCCGGCGCAAGGCCAGGCCGAGGCTGTCGGCCTGGGGCTGGGCCTCGGTGTGCAGCGCCTGGTTGACCTTGGCCAGGCGGTTGAGCAGTTGCAGCAGGCTTTGCTTGCTACGCCGTGGCTTGATCTCGTGGTGCTCGTTGTCGCCGAACACCAGGCCGCCGATGCGGTCGTTGTGGCCCAGCGCGGCCCAGCCGAACAGCGCTGCGGCCTGGGCCGCCAGCACCGACTTGAACATCAGGCCGGAGCTGAAGAACAGCCGCTGGCTCTGCTCGACCAGGATGAAGATCGGCCGCTCGCGCTCTTCGTGGAACAGCTTGGTGTGCGGCTCCTGGGTGCGCGCGGTGACACGCCAGTCGATGTTGCGTACATCGTCGCCGGCCTGGTAGACGCGCACCTGGTCGAAGTCCACGCCGCGCCCGCGCAGCTTGGAGTGGTGCAGGCCGACCAGCGGGCTGCGCTGGCCGGGCCGGGAGAACAGCTGGATCTCGCGCACGCGATGGCGCATGTCGATCAGCTCGGCCAGGCCGATGCGGATGCCGGGTTCGGCCGTTCGCGCGGTGGCCATGGGGTCAGGCGACGGCGACGACGTCGAGGATGCGCTGGACCACACGGTCCTGGTCGATCCCCGCCGCCTCGGCCTCGAAAGACAGGATGATGCGGTGGCGCAGCACGTCGAACAGCACGGCCTGGATGTCCTCGGGGCTGACGAAGTCGCGCCCGGCCAGCCAGGCATGGGCGCGTGCGCAGCGGTCCAGGGCGATCGAGCCGCGTGGGCTGGCGCCATAGGCGATCCAGTCGGCCAGCTCGGTATCGAACTTGGCCGGGGTGCGGGTGGCCATCACCAACTGCACCAGGTATTCCTCCACGGCGTCGGCCATGTACAGGCCGAGGATCTCCTTGCGCGCGGCGAAGATCGCCAGCTGGCTGACCCGCCGCTCCGGCTTGGCCTCGCCGCCCAGCGCCTCGCCCCGGGCCTGCTGGAGGATGCGCCGTTCGACGGCGGCGTCCGGGAAGCCGATCTTCACGTGCATGAGGAAACGGTCGAGCTGGGCTTCGGGCAGCGGGTAGGTGCCTTCCTGCTCGATCGGGTTCTGCGTGGCCATGACCAGGAACAGCGGCGACAGCTCGTAGGTGCTGCGGCCGACACTGACCTGGCGTTCGGCCATGGCCTCGAGCAGCGCCGACTGGACCTTGGCCGGGGCACGGTTGATTTCGTCGGCCAGCACCAGGTTGTGGAAGATCGGCCCCTGCTGGAACACGAAGCTGCCGGTTTCCGGGCGGTAGATCTCGGTGCCGGTGATGTCGGCCGGCAACAGGTCAGGGGTGAACTGGATGCGATGGAACTGTGCCTCGATACCCTCGGCCAGTTCCTTGATGGCCTTGGTCTTGGCCAGCCCGGGCGCACCTTCGACCAGCATGTGGCCGTCGGCCAGGAGCACGATCAGCAGGCGCTCGACCAGCTTCTCCTGGCCAAGGATCTGGGAGGAAAGAAATGTGCGCAGCGCGATCAGCGCCTCACGGTGTTCCATCGTCGAGGGTTCCTGGAAATGAGCCGGGCGTGCTGGCACAGCGGCGTCCGGGCAGGGGCTGATACTTTAATCCATCCGGGCCCGTGCCGACCAATGGCGGCATGGAAAATTCTCCAGGGGGCAGGCGCGGGTCGTCGAACAATCGCTGACTACCTGTGGAATCTGCGGGTTCCCGCGTGCGCCGCGAGGCTGCCTCATTGTCGGTCCTGGACAATGAGGACCCCACCGATGGACCTGCAACGCATCGCTTCCGGCACGCCCCATCCGCTCACCTTGCGGGTGGGGGTGTTCTTCGACGGCACTGGCAATAACCTGGGCAACGGCATGCACGCGGGAGCATCGCCCGAACGCGGCGGCAGTTATGCCAATGCCCCGAGCAATGTGGCGCTGCTGTACGGGCTGTACCCGGTCGGGGCCGTGGAGGCGTTTGCGGACAGGGTCTTCTTCAAGGTCTATGTCGAGGGCATCGGCACCACGCAAGGCGCGCCCGACTCGGCGCTCGCCCAGGCCACCGGGCGTGGCCAGACGGGGATCGAGGCGCGAGTGGCCGAGGCGCTGGCGGTGGTTGCCGGGCAATTGCGGCGCTGGCGTGCAGAGCAACCGCAGGGCCCCGTGGCAGGGGTCGAACTGGACCTGTTCGGCTTCAGTCGCGGGGCGGCGGCGGCCCGCGACCTGGCCAACCAGTTGCAGGAGGGCTCGGCCTGCCTGCCGGCGTGGCCTGTGACGATCAACTTCATTGGGCTGTTCGACACGGTGGCGGCCATCGTTGCCCCGTGGCAAGGCAACTTCAGCCCTGCCAACGACCGTTACGGCGGGTTGCGCCTCGGCCTGGGAGAGGGTATTGCGCGCCAGGTCGTGCAACTGGTGGCTGGCGATGAAAGGCGGCACAACTTCCCGTTGGTGCGTAGCGGGCACGATATCGTCGTGCCCGGGGTTCATTCGGACATCGGCGGCGGCTACCTGGAACGGATGACCGAGCGCGTCCTGCTGAGCAAACCGCGATCGAACCTGGTGCCTGCGCGCACGCCAGCCGAGCGGACGCGGGCGTATGCCATCGCCGCCGGGCAGTTGGCAGCGGAGTATGCGGGCATGCCGGGGCCGCAGCCCCGGGTCCTGACCTGGGAGGTGCCTGTCGAGCGGCGTCGCAGGCAGGAGGGGCCGGAAAAGCGCGTGTATGCGGCGGTTTATCGGGAGCGTGAGGTACTGGGGCATTTGTCGCGGATCTACCTGCGCATCATGCGTGAGCTGGCGGTGCGCGGTGGGGTGCCGTTCGCCGAGGTGGAGGCGCGCGAGGCGGCGTATAGGTTGCCGGAGGCGTTGCTGGGGATCAGTGCCAAATTGCATGACTTCGCCCTGGGGCGTAGCGCTGGTCCGGGTTTGAGCGAGGAGGAGCGGCACTTGCTGGAGGCGCGGTACATCCATGCTTCGGCGCATTGGAATGCACTCAAGGGGCTGCGCAACAGCGAACTGGAGGTGATGTTCGTCGACCGGCCGGCGGAAGGCGGGCGGGTGATGCATGTGAATCCAGTGGGGTGAGCGGGCCTGGCATGTGGTGCTTTTGGCATCCTGGGGCCGCTCAGGTACAGCGCTGTTCTGCCATTGAGCGCGGTACCTGGAGCGGCCCCAATTGCGACTGTAAAGCTTTAACTGGCCTAGGCAGCCCTCAGTTCTTCGCGGTGGAGTGCTTGCGCCCCTGGTCGCACAGGGCGAAGACCACCACCAGCACCCCGGAAATCGCCAGGATCAGCGCCACGCCATCGGTGGAATGGGTCGCCGAGCCAGCCACCAGGGCCAGGCCGCCCAGCGGTGCCAGGCCACCGGCCACCGCCGTGCCGATCTCCCGCCCGGTACCGAACCCTGACGAGCGTGTCTGGGTCGGGAACTGCCGGCTGAGGAACGAACCCTGCGGTGCGAACATCATCGGCGCGAGGATCCCGGTGCCGATACCGATGGCCACGTAGATCAGCGTCGGTTCACCCGTGCTCAGCAACTGCAGGAACGGATAGGCGAACAGCGCCGAGAACACGCCGCCGAGCATCAGCACGATCTTGCTGCTCCACTTGTCGCACAGCCAGCCGAAGAACGGCACGGCGAAGATCGCCACCAGGCTGGCGATGGTCACCGACAGCGAGGTGACATGCGCCTGGACGCCCTTGAACTGGGTCAGGTAGGCCAGCGAGAACGTCTTGAAGATGTAGCTCAGGGCGTTGTAGCCGATGGCCACGAAGAACACCACGGCCAGGCCCTTGAGGTCGTTGCGCAGCAGCAGCTTCAGCGGCGACACCTGGGGCTTGTCCTTGGCCTGGTCGAGCTCCTTGAAGTCCGGCGTCTCGGGGATGCTGCGACGTACCCACAGGCCAATGCCGACCAGCGCGATACTGGCGATGAAGGGGATGCGCCAGCCGCCGGCCATGAGGAACGCATTGCCGTTCATGGTCAGCAGGTACACGGTCAGCGACGACAGCAGCAGGCCCAGGTTCAGGCCCAGCGCCGGCCAAGCACCCTGGCTGCCGCGCTTGCCTTCGCTGGCGTGCTCGTAGGAGGTCACTGCCGCGCCGGACAGTTCGGCGCCGGCGCCCAGGCCCTGGATGATACGGATGACCACCAGGATGATCGGCGCCCAGATGCCGATCGTGGCATAGCTGGGGATCAGGCCGATCAGTGCGGTGCACACGCCCATCATGCAGAAGGTGATCACCAGCACCTGCTTGCGCCCGAAGCGGTCGCCCAGGTAGCCGAACAGGATGCCGCCGAAGGGGCGGGCGATGAAGCCGATGGCGAAGGTGGAGAACGCCAGCAGCGAGGCCACCGCCGGGTTGCTGGTGTCGAAGAAGATCTGTGAGAAGACGATCGCCGCCATCGTGGCGTACAGGTAGAAGTCGTACCACTCCAGCATCGAGCCGAAGATGGTCGCCGCTGCCACCTTGCGCAGGCGCTTGCGTTGCTGTTGCGGGGTTTCCGTCGCGGCCAGGGCCGCCTCATGTACCGACATCGAAGGTTCCTTATTGTCTTTGTAGTGGGGTGTGCAGCAGGGTTCAGCGGGCCTCGAGGATCTTGGCAGCGATCATCTGGCCGATCGGGATGGCCGAGGTGGCAGCTGGCGACGGAGCGTTGCAGACGTGCACCATGCGCGCCGTCTCGGCGAACAGGAAGTCGTGCACCAGGGTGCCGTCGCGCATCACCGCCTGGGCGCGGATGCCGGCCTCGTAGGGCAGCAGGTCCTCGACCTCCAGCGACGGGCAGTACTTGCGGCATTGCTCCAGGTAGCCGCGCTTGAACAGCGAGTTCTTCATCTCCGTGGTGCCAGAGCCGAGGTTGTTCCAGATCGTCTTCCAGAAACCCGGGAAGCGTGCGTACTCGGCGACGTCGCGCCAGTTCACCGAGAACTTGCGGTAGTTCTCCCGGCCCAGGCCGAGCACGGCGTTGGGGCCGACGGTGACGCTGCCGTCGATCATCCGCGTCAGGTGCACGCCGAGGAACGGCAGGTCCGGGTCGGGGATCGGGTAGATCAGATGGTTGACGACCTGGTTCTTGCTCGCGGGCAGGCGGTAGTACTCACCGCGAAAAGGGATGATCTGGTGGTCGATCTTCACCCCGGCCAGGCGCGCCAGGCGGTCGGACTGCAGGCCGGCGCAGGCCACCAGCTGGCGTGCCTGCCAGGTCTGCGCGTCGCTGCGCACTTCGACATGCGTGCCGTGTTCTTCGATCGCGCGCACGCTGGTGCTCAGGTGGACTTCGCCGCCGGCCCGCTCGATCACCCGGGCCATGGCCGTACACACTTGCTTGTAGTCGACGATGCCGGTGGCATCGAGGAACAGCGCACCCTTGCCGACGATGTTGGGTTCGCGGCGGCCAAGCTCGGCGGCGTCCAGGCGCTCGACCTTCAGGCCGTTCTGCTGCGAACGCTCGTACAGGGCCTGCATGCGCTGCATTTCCAGGTCGTTGGAGGCCACCAGCAGCTTGCCGCAGACGTCGAAGGCGATGCCGTGCTCGCTGCAGAAGTCCTTGGTGGCCTGGGCGCCGCGCTTGCACAGGTCGGCCTTGAGGCTGCCCGGGGCATAGTAGATGCCAGCATGGATCACGCCACTGTTGTGGCCGGTCTGGTGGCGGCCGAGGCTCGCTTCCTTTTCCAGGATCAGCAGGGACGCGCCGGGACGCTGCTCGAGCAGGGCCATGGCGGTGGCGAGGCCGACGATGCCGCCGCCGATGATGCAGTAGTCGTAGGTCATGCAGGGGTACCTTGGATTTCTTGTCGGTGGATCTGCTTATCAGGTTGTCAGACTAAGTAGTGCGCGTGAAAACCTCGCCAGGCTGCCAGGCGTTCTCCGGGTGTCAGTCGAGGGCGGGGAGGTCGATCTTCAGGCGCTTGGCCGAGGCCCGCAGGTGCGCTTCGGCGCAGGCCGCGGCGGCCTGGCGGTCGCCATCGGCGATGGCCTGGTACAGCGCCTGGTGCTCGCGATTGGCGTCGGCCGAGCCGCCCACGGAGTGGGCGGCGGAGTTTTCCCAGGCGTTGCGGCGCGCGGCGGCCAACTGGCCGCCGAGGAAGTCGTGGAAGGCCACGAAGTACGCGTTCTTGCTGGCTTCGGCGATGGCCCGGTGGAAGGCCACGTCGGCGGCGGAGGCGGCGCTGAAGTCGCTGCGCCTGTCGAGCATTTCCTGCAGGGCCGTGGCCATGCGCGCCAGGTCGTGCGCGTCGCGGCGGCGGGCGGCGATGGCGGCGGCCTGGGTCTCGATCCACAGGCGCATCTCGAACATCTGCACCAGGTCTGGCTTGCGCCCCTGGCTGCCGGGGAAGCGGAACACCGTGCCGCTGGGAGTATGGGAGATGTAGGAGCCGAGCCCGCGGCGGGCGATGAGCACGCCATCGGCCTTGAGCTGCGCCACCGCTTCGCGCACCACCGAGCGGCTGACATTGAGCTGCTCGGCCAGTTGCTGTTCGGTGGGCAGGCGCGATTCGGCGGCCAGGCGGCCGGAATCGATCTCTGCACGGATGGCGCTGACGACCCGTTCGACCAGGGTGTCGGGGCGCTGGAGCTCTAGCATGGAAACGGTTGCCTATTGATCAGGTTGTCAGACAATGCCTGTGTCCGGGCCCTGTTGTCAATCGATTCAATGCGTTATGCCGGGGATTCGGCCAGCAACCGCTGCGTGACTTCCTGCTGGTCACGCCCGCGCTCGATCAGCCAGCGCTGGAAGGCTCGGCAGTGACCGTGGTGGATACTGCCCGGGTTCCAGGTCAGGTAATAGGACGCTGGCATGGGCAGGGCCCGCAGGCAAGGCAGCATCAGTTTGCCGCTGTCGACATCCCGGCTGATCATCGAGTACTGCGCAAGGACGATGCCTTGCCCGTCGATGGCAGCCTGGATGGCCATGGAAGACAGCGAGTAGATCCGGTAGTTGGCGATTTGCACCTCGCCGATGCCAGCCGTGGCGAACCACTCCTCCCAGGACGGCGGTGAATCGAACTTCGGCCGCCAGTCGATGGTGATCAACGGCAGCGCGAGCAGGCGGTCGGCGTCGACCTTCGCGTCCAGCAAGGCTGGGCTGCACGCCGGTACCACGCAATCGCGGAACAGTTCGAGGGTGTGCTGGTCGTCATGCATGCCGGCGCCATAGCTCAGGCGAAAGTCCACGCCATTGGCGTGGGCCTCGGACGGTTCGGTGTGGGTGCCGTCCAGGTAGATGCTCAACTGAGGGAATGCCGCCTGCCACTCGGCCACCAGCGGTGCCAGCCATTTCGACAACAGCGAGGGCAGGGCGCTGATGTAGAGGTTGCTGGTGTTCTTCGAGCGTTCCAACCCCGCATAGGCCGCGCGCAAGCGCTCGAACGCCTGGCTGCAGCCTTCGTGAAAGCGCTGGCCGGCGGCGTTCAGGCGCAGGCGCTGGCCTTCCTTGACCGTCAGGCTCAGGCCAACGGCTTGCTCGAGGATCTTCATCTGCTGGCTGACGGCGCCGGCGGAGATACCCAGGCGCTTGGCCGCCTGGGTGATGCCACCGCACAGGCCGACGGCTTCGAAGACTTCCAGTGCGCGTAACGGGGGGAGCTGGCTCATGACGGGCTCTCAGCTGTGGGGACAGGCCTATTTTTAGTTTAGAAAAACTTAATAAATCAACAGAAAACACCACCTATTCTTTTGTTTCACCCAGGCCTAGGCTGTGTTTCAAGAACCTGATGCAGCCCATGACAACAACAACAGGAGCCTCATGCCATGTTCTTGAGAAATGCCTGGTACGCCGCCGCCTGGGACACCGAAGTGAAGCAGGCCTTGCACGCCACCACTCTGCTCGGCGAGCCCGTCGTGCTCTACCGCAAGGCCGACGGCGCAGTGGTGGCCCTGGAGGATGCGTGCCCGCACCGCAAGCTGCCGCTGTCGATGGGGCGCCTGCACGGCGATGTGGTCGAGTGTGGCTACCACGGCCTCACCTTCGACGGCGCCGGCACCTGTGTGAAGGCCGCCTGCGTGTCGCGCATTCCGCAGGCGGCGAAAGTCCGCAGCTACCCGGTAGAAGAGCGCTACGGCCTGGTGTGGCTGTGGATGGGCGAGCCGGCCCTGGCCGACCGCAGCAAGCTCCTCGACATCCCCGAGTGGGACGACCCGGCCTGGGGCGTCAACCGTGGCGATTCGATGACCATCGACTGCAACTACCTGTACATGACCGACAACCTGCTCGACCCCTCCCACGTGGCCTGGGTCCACCAGAGCACCTTCGGTACCTCGGCCTGTGAGTCGGTGCCGTTGCAGACCCAGGTGAACGACGACGGCGTGGTGGTCTCGCGCTGGCTGCGCGATATCGATGTGGCGCCGTTCTATCGCCAGTACCTGAAGTTCGAAGGCCGCTGCGACCGTCTGCAGTACTACGAGGTACGCTACCCGGCCCATGCGATCATCAAGGGCGTGCACACCCCGGCCGGTACGGGCGGGGAGGGCGGAGCGCTGCATGAGAAGGCGTTCCTGATGGACTCCTACAACTTCATGACGCCGGTCGACGAGAACCGCACCCGTTACTACTGGTTCCAGTTGCGCAATTTCGACGCAGACGACCAGGAGGTCTCCCGCCAGTTCGCTGCCGATGTGCGTCGAGCCTTCGAGGAGGACCGGGTGGTGCTGGCAGCGGTGCATGCGGGCATGAGGCAGCGCCAGACGCCGAACATCGACCTGGCCATCGATTCTGGCCCCTTGCGTTTTCGCCGTGGCATGGAGCGCCTGATTCGCCAAGAGCAGCAGGCCGCCCACGGGCTGGTCGCGACCGTCGAGGTGAACGCTCATGCTTGATGCCATTCCCGCCGCGAAGGGCTTCGCGCGCTTCCAGGTGACAGGGAAGGTACGGGAGAGCGCAACCATCACCTCGTTGTTGCTCAAGCCCGCCATGAACGATGGCCGCGTCGTCTTCCGCCCCGGGCAGTTCATCGTGGTGCGCATCCCCCAGGCCCAGGGCCCGTAGTTGCTGCGTGCCTACAGCCTGTCCAGCGACCCGGATACCCCAGAGCAACTGCGTATCTCGGTGAAGCACGAGCGGGCGCCGGCGCACTTGCCCGACGTGCCGGCCGGCGTGGGCTCGAGCTTTTTGCACGAGGCGCTGGAGGTGGGTGGGCTACTGGAGGTTGCCGGCCCGTCCGGCAACTTCGTCCTCGATGAGCAAAGCACCCGCCCGGTGTTGCTGTTCAGCGGTGGCGTCGGCCTGACGCCCATGGTGAGCATGTTGCATCGCCTGGCGACCCATTCGGCGCGGCCGGTGTATTTCGTCCACGCCTGCGAGAACGGCAGCGTGCATGCCTTGCGTGAGGAAGTGCTGGCCCTGGCGGCCAAGCGTGCCGGGATTCGTGTGCACTTCTGCTACCGGACGCCGAGCGACGCCGACGTGCGCAATGGCCATCACCACAGCAGTGGGCTGGTCAGCCGCGAAACCCTGCAGGCGCTGCTGCCGCTGGACGACTACGACGTCTACCTGTGTGGGCCCAGGCCGTTCATGCAGGCCAACTGGCGCTTGCTGCGTGGCCTGGGCATCGAGCGCGAGCGGATTCGCTACGAGTTCTTCGGGCCGGCGACTGTCCTGGACGAGGACGAGGCCCCCGCCGTGGCCAGCGTGGCCACACCCAGCGCACAGGCGCAGGGTGAACTGACGGTGCGCTTCGAGCCCTCGGGCCGGTCGGTCACCTGGGAGGCGTCTTGCCCATCGCTGCTCGACTGCGCCGAGCAGGCAGGGCTGTCGCCGCCCTTCAGTTGCCGCGCAGGGTTGTGCAGTGCCTGCATGACGCCGCTGCTCAGCGGCACCGTCGAGTACCTTGAAGCGCCCTTGGCCGAGCCCGAGGCGGGCCAGGTATTGCTGTGCTGCGCCCGGCCGACCTCGCCGGTCGTGCTGGCATTGGGCAGGTGCTAGACCACTGGCCAATGGAGGTAACCCCACCGAAAGACGTGCCCTGCGTGCCCTTTACGACCTTCGTGGTCTCGCATCGGAGAATAAGAATGAACAACAAGAAAATCGGATTCGCCGCCTGCTCGTTGTTGATGGCCCTGACCAGTTTCAACGCCCCAGCCAAGGACTGGGACAGCATCCAGATCGCCACGGAGGGCGTCTACGAACCCTGGAACCGCACCCGCCCGGATGGCACCTTCGATGGCTTCGAGCCGGAGATGGCCAAGGTGCTGTGCGAACGCATGCAGGTCCGTTGCAAGATCGTCGCCCAGGACTGGGATGGCCTGATCCCGGGCCTTAAGGCCGGCAAGTTCGACGTGGTCATGGATGCCCTGGCGATCAGCCCGCAGCGGCGCCAGGTGATCGACTTCTCGCGCCCCTACACCAAGGCACCGGCCACCTTCGTTGCCCTGCGCTCCAGCGGCATCGACCTGGGTGACGGCACGTTGCAACTGCAGGGCGACCCGGCGCAGGACACGCCAAGGGTCGATGACTTGCGCAAACGGCTCGAAGGCAAGCTCATAGGTATCGTCTCGGGCACCGTGTACAGCACGTTCATCCATGACCAGTTCGGCAAGGTGGCGACCATCCGCGAGTACAAGACCCCACCGGAGCCGCTGATGGACCTGAAGAACGGTCGCGTCGACGTGGTGTTCGAGGACCTGGGCTTTCTCGCCGGGGAAATGCAACGCGCCGGCAGCGAGGTGGTGCTGGTGGGCCCGGCGATCAACGGGCCGATCTGGGGCGAAGGCGAGGCTTTCGGCATCCGCCAGGGCGAGCCGGAGCTCAAGGCCAAGCTGGATGCGGCGATTGCCTCGTTGATCGCCGATGGCACCATCAGCGAGCTGAGCCGCAAGTGGTTCAAGCACGACTTCACCCCGCCAACCCCCTGAACCTCTGGGGCGTCGCCGGGCATCGTCCCTGATGCCCGGCGACGCAGGCACTGCACGCGGCGGCCTCGGCCGAGCGCTCCCTGACATGGCTATGGGTGGGCGTACACGTGATCGATTTGCTCGGATTTGGCGCACAGGGCTGGGACGGCGTGCTGCTGCTGGCCGCGCTCATGACGCTATTGGTGACCCTGGCCGCCTTGTTGGTCGGTGCGCTGCTCGGCGCGCTGGTGGCGGCGGCGAAACTTCAGGACAACGGCCTGCTGCGGGTGTTGGGCGATGCCTACACCACGGTGTTTCGGGGGGTACCTGAACTGCTGGTGATCTATCTGTTCTTCTATGGTGGTTCGGCCCTGGTGGGCCAGGTCGGCCAACTGTTCGGCGCCGAGGGTTTCATCGGCATGCCGGCTTTCCTGGTGGGGGCGCTGGCGGTCGGCGTGGTCTCTGGCGCCTACCAGGCGGAGGTCTACCGTGGCGCCTTCCAGGCCGTCTCGCGCAACGAGCTGGAGGCGGCCAAGGCGATCGGCATGCCGATGCTGATGCGCTTTCGCCGGATCATCGCGCCGCAAGTGCTGCGTTTTGCCTTGCCGGGGCTTGGCGGGGTCTGGCAGATCAGCCTGAAGGACTCGGCGCTGATCTCGGTGACCGGGTTGGTCGAGCTGATGCGCGCCAGCCGGGTCGCCGCGGCCTCCACCGGGGAGTTCGTGCTGTTCTTCATGACCGGGTGCGCGCTCTACCTGCTGCTCACGGGGGTTTCCAACCTGGTGTTCTCACGTGCCGAGCTGCGGCTTGGCAGAACCTTGCGCCGCGGCTGAAGAGGGGCTCGACATGTCCATCGACTTTGCGTTCTTGTGCGACACCCTGCTGCAACTGCTGCGGGCCTTGCCGACCACCCTGGTGCTGTTCGCCGCCTCGGTGGCCGTTGGCACGCTGCTGGCGCTGCTGGTGGTGTGGCTGCGGGTCTGCGACGTGGCCGCGTTGCGTCACCTGGCGCGTGGCTACATCTTCCTGTTTCGCGGCTCGCCGTTGTTGATCCAGCTGTTCCTGCTGTACTACGGCCTGAGCCAGTTCCCCGAGGTGCGCCAGAGCCCGTTGTGGCCGGTGCTGCGCGACCCGCTGGCTTGCGCGGTGATCGCCCTGGGCTTGTGCACGGCGGGCTACATGGCGGAGATCTTCCGCGGTGGCCTGCTGGCGGTGCCGGCGCAACAGGTCGAAGCGGGGCGGGCGGCGGGTATGTCTGGCGGGCTGCTGGCGCGGCGGATCATCATCCCGATCGCCCTGCGCAGCTGCCTGCCGGCCTACTCCACGGAAATCATCCTGATGATGAAGGCCACCTCGCTGGCCAGCCTGGTGACGGTCTACGAGATCTCGGGCGTGGCCCAGCGAATCATCTCGGAAACCTACCGCACGCTCGAGGTGTTCCTCTGCGCAGCGCTCATCTACCTGGTTCTGAACTTCCTGATCGTCCGCACACTGGCGTGGCTCGAGCGCTGGCTGTCTCCCCGACAGCCGGCGGCCACGCGAACAACGACAAGAAAGTACGCATTCAGCGTGCGAAGGGGTAACTGACATGACTATTGGCAACGATCCGGTACTGCAGGTGAAACATATCCGCAAGTCCTTCGGTAGCCTGGAGGTGCTCAAGGGCATCTCGCTGGAGGCGTACCAGGGCGATGTGGTGTCGATCCTCGGCTCCAGTGGCTCGGGCAAGAGCACCTTCCTGCGTTGCATCAACCTGCTGGAAACCCCGGACGCCGGCGAGATCCGTGTCGCCGGCGAGCAGATCGCGTTCAAGCGGGGGCGCCACCGGCTGCCGGTGCCCGCCGACCGGCGCCAGGTCGACCGCCTGCGCCCGGAGCTTGGCATGGTGTTCCAGAGCTTTGGGCTGTGGTCGCACATGACGGTGTTGCAGAACGTCATCGAAGGGCCGCTGCATGTGCAGAAGCGGCCGCGCGCCGAGTGCCTCGAACAGGCCGAGGCGCTGCTCGAGAAGGTCGGCATGGCGGACAAGCGCAACCACTACCCGGCGTTCCTCTCGGGGGGCCAGCAGCAGCGCGTGGCGATCGCCCGCACCCTGGCGATGCGCCCACGGGTCATCCTGTTCGACGAGCCCACCTCGGCGCTCGACCCGGAGCTGGTCGGCGAAGTGCTGAAGGTGATGCGAGCGCTCGCCGAAGAGGGCCGGACCATGTTGGTGGTGACCCATGAGATGGGCTTCGCCCGCAACGTCTCCAACCGCGTGGTGTTCATGCACCAGGGGCTGATCGAAGCCCAGGGCACGCCAGAGGAGATGTTCAAGGACCAGCGCTCGGAGCGTTTCAGCCGGTTCATCCTCAGCCAGGCCTGAGCCCCCCGGTTACCCGACGTTTTTTCGCCTGTCCCTGAACAGGACGGGCTTCCTGCGCCCTGAAAAAGGCCAATGAGTAGAGAGAGCAGAGCACCATGCGTATTCACCCGAAAGACATTGCCACCGTTACCCTGGACGACGCCAAGCCTTCCCTCGAGGAGTTCATCGCGGTCGCCCGCTACTCGGCGAAGGTGCGGTTTTCCGATGCCTATCGCGCCCGGGTCGACCGCTCGCGTGGCCTGGTCGAGCGTTTTCTGGCGGAAAACCGCCTGGTCTATGGCGTGACCACCGGTTTTGGCGACAACGTCCGCCATGTCATTTCGCCGGAAGATGCCCAGACCCTGCAGGTGAACATCGTGCGCTCCCATGCGGTGTCGGTGGGCGAGCTGCTCAATCGCGAGCAGGTGCGGGCGATCCAGTTGATGATCCTGGTCAGCCTGGGCAAGGGGTTCTCCGGCGTGCGCATGGCCTTGCTCGAACAGATTGCCGGCCTGCTCAACCACGATGTCATGCCATTCGCGCCGGGCGAGGGCTCGGTGGGCTACCTGGGCCCTGAAGGCCACCTGGCCCTGGTGCTGATCGGCGAGGGCAAGGCCCGGGTCGCGGGGGGCGACTGGATCGATGGCGCGGCGGCGCTGCGCCAGGTGGGCCTGCAGCCGATCGAGCTGCAGTGCAAGGAAGGCCTGGCGATGCTCAACGGCACGACCTCGGTCACCGCCATCGCCACCCTGGCCCAGTACAACGCCAACCAGGCCGCCCAGGCGGCAGACGTGGCCGCGGCGATCTCGCTGCAGGTGCTCAAGGGGACCATCCGCGCCTTCGACCCCCGTTACCATTCGGTCAAGGCCTACGCCGAGCAGGCCCAGACCGCCAGCTACATCAAGCGCCTGCTGGGCGACAGTCGGTTGATCGAAGAACACATCGACTACCGTCTGCAGGACACCTACAGCCTGCGCGCCATCCCCCAGGTGCATGGCGCCTCCAAGCGCTTCATCGCCTATGCCCAGGCCTGCATCGACAACGAGATCGCCTCGTCCGGCGACAACCCAGTGATCTACCCGACCACCGAGGGCAATGGCATCGCCATCTCCGGGGCGAATTTCGACGGCTCCTTCGTGGGCATGGCTGCCGACACCCTGTGCAATGCGATGACCAACCTGGCGAAGATCTCCGAGCGGCGTACCGACCGCATGGTCAACTCGCACTTCAGCGAAATGCCGGCGTTCCTGGTGCGCAACCCGGGCCTGAACAACGGCTACATGATCATCCAATACACCGCGGCGGGGTTGCTGGGCGAGATGAAGGTGCTGTCGCACCCGGCGACGATCGACAGCGTTTCGACCTGTGGCAACCAGGAAGACCCGGTCAGCTTTGCCTTCAGCGCGGCGATCAAGGCCTACCAGGTGTCGCGCAAGCTGGAGTCGGTGCTGGCGATCGAGCTGCTGGTCGGCTGCCAGGCCCTGGACTTCCACGACCCGGCCAAGGCCTCCAGCGCCACCCGCGCCTTGTATGAGCTGGTACGCAGCCGGGTGCCGGTGGCCGACGAAGACCGGGCGTTCTACCCGGACATCGTCGCGGTGACCGAGCAGTTGCGCGAGGGCGAGGTGTTGGCCGTGGTCGAGGGGGCTATCGGATAGCTGCAAGCCGCAGGGACTGAAAAACCGCAAGCAGCCTTCACACAGGCCTGCTTGCGGCTCGGAAAGCTTGCAGCTCAAAGCTCGCTGACGTAGGTGCCGGTGCCGTCGAGGATATTGCGCAGGGTCTGCTCTACCTCCATCAGGTCCGTCCCCGGCGATGTCAGGACGATTTCCAGCTGCGATGCGCCCTTGAGTGCATCGCGATCCCCCGCCGCCACCTCGATCAGCAGGCGTGTGGCGCTGAAGGTCACCTTCAGGCCATCGAGCGTCGACGGCTCGTCGTCCAGGGTCAGGTCCACCGTGTCCTCGTCCGGGTAGCGGGTGAGCAAGAACATCTGGCCCCTGTCGCTGTGGCAGCACAGGGTCGCCATGTTGTCTTCCTCCTCGTCGCAAGGGGTGGCGAAGAGCAGGGCGGTTTTCAGTTGCATGGGGTGGCTTCCGTTGCATGGAGCGGGGTCGGGGGACGAAAGGCCATTCTGACAGCCCCGCGAACATCCATAAACGGAAAGTTACCGCCCCTTGACCGAAATTGTCGCAGCGCTGCAAGCCGTGATGACCGCTCAGTCGTTAAGCTGCCCAGTCGATGGTCACCCGTAAAGCCACGGCCCGAGGCGGCAGTCGTCTTTGCAGGTGCCCATCCATGGAACGGATGGGCGTGCCGGTCACGTCCAAACGCCTGGTTTTCATCGTCCTGTCGCCACGGGTTGGCTATCGTTGATCCGTACACGGCGGACGCACGCGACGCTTCACACATAACAAAGCCCAAGCGGAGTACCACAGATGGCGTTCTTCACCGCAGCCAGCAAAGCCGACTTCCAGCATCAACTGCAAGCGGCCCTGGCGCAGCACATCAGCGAACAGGCACTGCCACAAGTGGCCCTGTTCGCCGAACAGTTCTTCGGCATCATCTCTCTGGACGAACTCACCCAACGCAGGCTGTCCGACCTGGCCGGCTGCACCCTCTCTGCCTGGCGCATCATCGAACGCTTCGACCCCGCGCAGCCACAGGTGCGGGTCTACAACCCCGACTACGAGCGCCACGGCTGGCAGTCGACCCACACCGTGGTCGAGGTGCTGCACCACGACCTGCCGTTCCTGGTCGATTCGGTGCGCACCGAGCTCAACCGTCGCGGCTACAGCATCCACACCCTGCAGACCACGGTGCTGAGCGCGCGGCGTGGGGCCAAGGGCGAGCTGCTCGAGCTGCTGCCCAAGGGCACCCAGGGCGAGGGCATCAGCCACGAGTCGCTGATGTACCTGGAGATCGACCGCTGCGCCAACGCCGCCGAGCTCAACACCCTGACCCGTGAGTTGGACCAGGTGTTGGCCGAGGTGCGGGTGGCGGTGGACGACTTCGAGCCGATGAAGGCCAAGGTCCGCGACCTGCTGGCGCTGGTGGAGCAGACCGGGTTCGGCCCGGAGCAGCATGACAAGGCCGAGGTGCAGAGCTTCCTGGCGTGGCTGCTGGACAACCATTTCACCTTCCTCGGCTACGAGGAGTTCACCGTCGAGTCGGACGCCGATGGTGGCCACCTGGTCTACGACGAGGGCTCGTTCCTTGGTCTGACCCGCCTGCTGCGCGCCGGGCTCGGCATCGATGACCTGCGCATCGAGGACTACGCCGTCGCCTACCTGCGCGAGCCGCGCCTGCTGTCGTTCGCCAAGGCCTCGCAACCCAGCCGCGTGCATCGTCCGGCCTACCCCGACTACGTGTCGATCCGGCAGATCGACGACGATGGCAAGGTGGTCAAGGAGTGCCGTTTCATGGGCTTGTACACCTCCTCGGTGTACGGCGAGAGCGTGCGCACCATCCCCTACATCCGTGGCAAGGTGGCCGAGATCGAGCGCCGCTCGCACTTCGATCCCAAGGCCCACCTGGGCAAGGAGCTGGCCCAGGTGCTGGAGGTGCTGCCGCGCGACGACCTGTTCCAGACGCCGATCGACGAGTTGTTCAGCACCGTCATGGCCATCGTGCAGATCCAGGAACGCAACAAGATCCGCGTGTTCCTGCGCAAGGACCCGTACGGGCGCTTCTGCTATTGCCTGGCCTATGTACCGCGGGAGATCTACTCCACCGAGGTGCGGCAGAAGATCCAGCAGGTGCTGATGGAGCGCCTGAAGGCCAGCGACTGCGAGTTCTGGACGTTCTTCTCCGAGTCGGTGTTGGCGCGGGTGCAGTTGATCCTGCGGGTCGATCCGAAGAACCGCATCGACATCGACCCGCAGCAGCTGGAGAACGAGGTGATCCAGGCCTGCCGCTCGTGGCACGACGACTATTCGGCGCTGGTCATCGAGAACTTCGGCGAGGCCCAGGGCACCAACATCCTCGCCGACTTCCCCAAGGGCTTCCCGGCCGGCTACCGCGAGCGCTTCGCCGCCCATTCGGCGGTGGTCGACATGCAGCACGTGCTGGCATTGTCCGAGAGCAAGCCGCTGGCGATGAGCTTCTACCAACCGCTGACCCAGCTCAGCGAGCGCCAGTTGCACTGCAAGCTGTACCACGCCGACACGCCATTGGCCCTGTCGGACGTGCTGCCGATCCTGGAGAACCTCGGCCTGCGCGTGCTCGGCGAGTTCCCCTATCGCCTGCGCCACGCCAGTGGCCGTGAGTTCTGGATCCACGACTTCGCCTTCACCTACAGCGAAGGCATGGAGCTGGACATCCAGCAACTCAACGACATCCTCCAGGACGCCTTCATCCACATCGTCAAGGGCGACGCCGAGAACGACGCCTTCAACCGCCTGGTGCTCACCGCCGGCCTGCCGTGGCGCGACGTGGCGTTGCTGCGCGCCTACGCCCGCTACCTCAAGCAGATCCGCCTGGGCTTCGACCTGGGCTACATCGCCGCGACCCTGAACAACCACACCGACATCGCCCGCGAGCTGACCCGGTTGTTCAAGACCCGCTTCTACCTGGCGCGCAAGCTCACCCAGGACGACCTGGACGACAAGCAGCAGCGCCTGGAGCAGGCCATCCTCAGCGCCCTGGACGAGGTCCAGGTGCTCAACGAGGACCGCATCCTGCGTCGCTACCTGGACCTGATCAAGGCCACCCTGCGCACCAACTTCTACCAGCCGGACGCCAATGGCCAGAACAAGCCGTACTTCAGCTTCAAGTTCAATCCGAAGTTGATCCCCGAGCTGCCCAAGCCGGTGCCGAAGTTCGAGATCTTCGTCTATTCGCCACGGGTCGAGGGCGTGCACCTGCGCTTTGGCAACGTCGCCCGTGGTGGGTTGCGCTGGTCGGACCGCGAGGAAGACTTCCGCACCGAGGTGCTCGGCCTGGTCAAGGCCCAGCAGGTGAAGAACTCGGTGATCGTCCCGGTCGGTGCCAAGGGCGGCTTCCTGCCGCGCCGCCTGCCGCTGGGCGGCAGCCGTGACGACATCCAGGCCGAAGGCATCGCCTGCTACCGGATCTTCATCTCGGGCCTGCTCGACATCACCGACAACCTCAAGGACGGCGGCGTGGTGCCGCCGGCCAACGTGGTCCGCCACGATGACGACGACCCCTACCTGGTGGTGGCGGCGGACAAGGGCACCGCGACCTTCTCCGACATCGCCAACGGTATCGCCATCGACTACGGCTTCTGGCTGGGCGACGCCTTCGCTTCGGGCGGCTCGGCCGGTTACGACCACAAGAAGATGGGCATCACCGCCCGTGGCGCCTGGGTCGGCGTGCAGCGCCACTTCCGCGAGCGCGGCATCAACGTGCAGGAAGACCCGATCACCGTGATCGGTATCGGCGACATGGCCGGCGACGTGTTCGGCAACGGCCTGCTGATGTCCGACAAGCTCAAGCTGGTCGCGGCGTTCAACCATCTGCACATCTTCATCGACCCGAACCCGGACCCGGCCACCAGCTTCCTCGAGCGCAAGCGCCTGTTCGAGTTGCCGCGCTCGGCCTGGAGCGACTACGACACCAGCATCATGTCCGAAGGCGGCGGGATTTTCCCGCGCAGTGCCAAGAGCATCGCCATCAGCCCGCAGATGAAGGAACGTTTCGCCATCGAGGCTGACCGCCTGACCCCGACCGAACTTCTGCACGCACTGCTCAAGGCCCCGGTCGACCTGCTGTGGAACGGCGGCATCGGCACCTACGTCAAGGCCAGCAGCGAGAGCCACGCCGATGTCGGCGACAAGGCCAACGATGCCCTGCGGGTCAATGGCGACGAGCTGCGCTGCAAGGTGGTGGGCGAGGGCGGCAACCTGGGCATGACCCAGCTTGGCCGGGTCGAGTTCGGCCTCAACGGCGGCGCCACCAACACCGACTTCATCGACAACGCCGGCGGGGTGGACTGCTCCGACCACGAGGTCAACATCAAGATCCTGCTCAACGAAGTGGTGCAGGGTGGCGACATGACCGAGAAGCAGCGCAACCAACTGCTGGGCAGCATGACCGACGAAGTCGCCGGCCTGGTGCTGGGCAACAACTACAAGCAGACCCAGGCCCTGTCGCTGGCGGCCCGTCGCGCCCGCGAGCGGATCGCCGAGTACAAGCGCCTGATGGCCGACCTGGAGGGGCGTGGCAAGCTCGACCGGGCCATCGAGTTCCTGCCGTCGGAGGAGCTGCTGGCCGAGCGCCTGGCCGTGGGCCAGAGCCTGACCCGCGCCGAGCTGTCGGTGCTGATCTCCTACAGCAAGATCGACCTCAAGGAGCAGTTGCTCAAGTCGCTGGTACCGGACGACGACTACCTGACCCGCGACATGGAGACCGCCTTCCCGCCGTCGCTGGTCAGCAAGTTCGCCGAGGCCATGCGCCGCCACCGCCTCAAGCGCGAGATCGTCAGCAACCAGATCGCCAACGACCTGGTCAACAACATGGGCATCACCTTCGTCCAGCGCCTGAAGGAGTCCACCGGCATGAGCCCGGCCAACGTCGCCGGGGCTTATGTGATCGTGCGCGACATCTTCCACCTGCCGCACTGGTTCCGCCAGATCGAGGCCCTGGACTACCAGGTACCGGCCGAGATCCAGCTGACCCTGATGGACGAGCTGATGCGCCTGGGCCGCCGCGCCACCCGCTGGTTCCTGCGCAGCCGTCGCAACGAGCAGGATGCCGGTCGCGACGTGGCCCATTTCGGGCCGAAGATCGCCCAGCTGGGGCTCAAGCTCGACGAACTGCTGGAGGGCCCGACCCGCGAACGCTGGCAGCAGCGCTACCAGGGCTTCGTCGAGGCCGGGGTGCCGGAGCTGCTGGCGCGCATGGTCGCCGGCACCACCCACCTGTACACCCTGCTGCCGATCATCGAGGCTTCGGACGTCACCGGCCGCGACCCGGCCCTGGTGGCCAAGGCGTTCTTCGCCGTGGGCAGTGCCCTGGACCTGACCTGGTACCTGCAGGAGATCAGCAACCTGTCGGTGGAGAACAACTGGCAGGCCCTGGCCCGCGAGGCGTACCGCGACGATATCGACCTGCAGCAGCGCGCCATCACCATTTCCGTGCTGCAGATGGCCGATGCGCCGGAGGACATGGACGCCCGCGTGGCCCTGTGGATCGAGCAGCACCGGGTGATGGTGGAGCGCTGGCGTGCCATGCTCGACGACCTGCGCAACGCCACCGGCACCGACTACGCCATGTACGCGGTGGCCAACCGTGAGCTGGTGGACCTGGCCATGAGCGGGCAGGCGGCGCTCCTGCCGGCCAACTGAAGCGACAAGCTGCAAGCAGACCGCGTTGGTCTTGCTTGCAGCTTTCTGGCTTGAGACGGTGCGGGCCCCGGCACCGCTGCTCTTTCTTGCAGCTTACTTGAACCGCCGCTCCACGCCTTTCTCTACCAGGATCTTCGCCGCGATCTCTTCGACCGAGAAGTGCGTGGAGTTGATGTTGGGGATGTTTTCCCGGCGGAACAGGTTTTCCACCTCGCGTACCTCGAACTCGCACTGGGCGAAGCTGGAGTAGCGGCTGTTGGGCTTGCGCTCGTGGCGGATGGCGGTGAGGCGGTCGGGGTCGATGGTCAGGCCGAACAGCTTGTCCTGGTACTTCTTCAGCACCGTCGGCAACTGCAGGCGCTCCATGTCGTCCTCGGTCAGCGGGTAGTTGGCGGCGCGGATGCCGAACTGCATGGCCATGTATAGGCAGGTGGGGGTCTTGCCGCAACGCGACACGCCCACCAGGATCAGGTCGGCCTTGTCGTAGTAGCGGGTACGCGCGCCGTCGTCGTTGTCCAGTGCGAAGTTGACCGCCTCGATACGCTCCATGTAGTTGGAATTGCCGCCGATCGAGTGGGACTTGCCCACGCTATACGACGAATGGGCGGTCAATTCCTGCTCCAGCGGGGACAAAAACGTCGAAAAGATGTCGATCATGAAGCCGTTGGAGGTGGCCAGGATCTCACGGATGTCCTGGTTGACGATGGTGTCGAAGATGATCGGCCGCATCCCGTCGCGCTCGGCCGCGGCATTGATCTGCTCGACCATGGCCCGTGCCTTGTCCGGGGTGTCGATGTACGGGCGGGTGAATTTATTGAAAGGAATGCTATCGAATTGTGCGAGCAGGCTTTGCCCCAGCGTTTCTGCAGTGATGCCGGTACCGTCGGAGATGAAGAACGCGGATCGTTTCATTTGCACCCTGGGCCTTAAGCTGCCGAAGTTTTCTGGAGTATGATACGTTCGGTTTGCCGAACACGGTTGTTCGGCATTCTCACTTATTTTCCAGGTCCAGGCCACAAGCGTCCGGCCAAGTCTGAGCAGGCAGGCGGGCGCCCTTGAGCTTTTCCAATACAGTTAGTGGAGAGATCACCTTGGTAGAGTACGTAGTTTCCCTCGATAAGCTCGGCGTCCATGATGTAGAGCATGTGGGGGGCAAGAACGCATCCCTGGGCGAGATGATCAGTAACCTCGCAGGTGCCGGCGTATCGGTGCCGGGCGGCTTTGCCACTACGGCTCAGGCGTACCGCGATTTTCTCGAACAGAGCGGCCTGAACGACCGCATCCACGCCGCGCTCGATGCGCTGGACGTCGACGACGTCAACGCCCTGGCCAAGACTGGCGCGCAGATCCGCCAGTGGGTCATGGACGCCGAATTCCCCCCGCGCCTGGACGCCGAGATCCGCAGCGCCTTCGCCGAGTTGAGCAAGGGCAACCCCAATCTCGCCGTCGCCGTGCGCTCCTCGGCCACCGCCGAGGACCTGCCGGACGCGTCCTTCGCCGGCCAGCAGGAAACCTTCCTGAACATCCGTGGCGTCGACAATGTCATCCGCGCCGCCAAGGAAGTCTTCGCCTCCCTGTTCAACGACCGCGCCATCGCCTACCGCGTGCACCAGGGCTTCGACCATAAGCTGGTCGCCCTGTCCGCCGGCGTGCAGCGCATGGTCCGTTCGGAAACCGGTACCGCCGGCGTGATGTTCACCCTCGACACCGAGTCGGGCTTCCGTGACGTGGTGTTCATCACCGGCGCCTACGGCCTGGGCGAGACCGTGGTGCAAGGCGCGGTCAACCCCGACGAATTCTACGTGCACAAGAGCACCCTGCAGGCCGGCCGTCCGGCCATCCTGCGCCGTAACCTGGGCAGCAAGGCCATCAAGATGGTCTATGGCGACGAAGCCAAGGCCGGCCGTTCGGTCAAGACCGTCGAGGTCGACCGTGCCGACCGCGCGCGCTTCTGCCTGAGCGATGCCGAAGTCAGCGAACTGGCCAAGCAGGCGATGATCATCGAGCAGCACTACCAGCGCCCGATGGACATCGAGTGGGCCAAGGACGGTGACGACGGCAAGCTGTACATCGTCCAGGCGCGCCCGGAGACCGTGAAGAGCCGCGCCAGCGCCAATGTCATGGAGCGCTACCTGCTCAAGGAAAAGGGCATCGTCCTGGTCGAGGGCCGTGCCATCGGCCAGCGCATCGGTGCCGGCAAGGTCCGCGTGATCAACGACGTGTCCGAGATGGACAAGGTGCAACCGGGCGACGTGCTGGTCTCCGACATGACCGACCCGGACTGGGAACCGGTCATGAAGCGCGCCAGCGCCATCGTCACCAACCGTGGCGGGCGTACCTGCCACGCGGCGATCATCGCCCGTGAACTGGGTATCCCGGCCGTGGTCGGTTGCGGCAACGCCACCCAGGTGCTCAAGGACGGCCAGGGCGTGACCGTGTCCTGCGCCGAAGGCGACACCGGCTTCATCTTCGAAGGCGAGCTGGGCTTCGACGTCAAGCAGAACTCGGTCGATGCCATGCCGGAACTGCCGTTCAAGATCATGATGAACGTCGGCAACCCGGACCGTGCCTTCGACTTCGCCCAACTGCCCAACGCCGGTGTCGGCCTGGCGCGCCTGGAGTTCATCATCAACCGCATGATCGGCGTGCACCCCAAGGCACTGCTGAACTATGCCGGCCTGCCGGCGGACCTGAAAGAAAGCGTCGACAAGCGCATCGCCGGCTACAACGACCCGGTCGGTTTCTACGTCGAGAAGCTGGTCGAGGGCATCAGCACCCTGGCGGCGGCCTTCTACCCGAAAAAGGTCATCGTGCGCCTGTCGGACTTCAAGTCCAACGAATACGCCAACCTGATCGGCGGCAAGCTGTACGAGCCGGAAGAAGAGAACCCGATGCTGGGCTTCCGTGGCGCCTCGCGCTACATCAGCGAGTCGTTCCGTGACTGCTTCGAGCTCGAGTGCCGCGCCCTCAAGCGCGTGCGCGACGAGATGGGCCTGACCAACGTCGAGATCATGGTGCCGTTCGTGCGCACCCTGGGCGAGGCCAGCCAGGTGGTCGACCTGCTCGCCGAGAACGGCCTGGGCCGTGGCGTCAACGGCCTGCGCGTGATCATGATGTGCGAGCTGCCGTCCAACGCGCTGCTGGCCGACGAGTTCCTCGAATACTTCGACGGCTTCTCCATCGGCTCCAACGACCTGACCCAGCTGACCCTGGGCCTGGATCGCGACTCGGGGATCATCGCCCACCTGTTCGACGAGCGTAACCCGGCCGTGAAGAAGCTGCTGGCCAACGCCATCCAGGCGTGCAACAAGGCCGGCAAGTACATCGGCATCTGCGGCCAGGGCCCGTCGGACCACCCGGATCTTGCCAAGTGGCTGATGGAGCAGGGTATCGAGAGCGTGTCGCTGAACCCGGACTCGGTGCTCGAGACCTGGTTCTTCCTGGCCGAGGACCAGGGCGCGGCATGAGGCAGTGAACGCGGGAGCGCCCCATGGCGCTCCCGCCTGGTTTCATCCAGGGCGAGTTCCAGCAATGGATCCCGCCCTTTTTTGTGCAATCGACCTATGCAAAGCAGCAGTACCTTGTTCCCCGTGGCCCTGCTCAGTGCCGAGCGCCGCGGCGACCTCAGCGAAGACGTGTACCGGATCAAGGCCGGCAACAGCCCCGACCCCAGCGTCGAGCTGGCCATGACCCGCCTGGGCCAGGCCGACCAGCCCCGCGCCCAGGGCGTGCCGGTGATCCTCCTGCATGGCAGTTTCTCCAACCGGCGGTTCTGGTATTCGCCCAAGGGGATTGGCCTGGGGGCCTACCTGGCACGCGCTGGCTTCGATGTGTGGATCCCGGAGATGCGGGGGCACGGCCTGTCGCCGCGCAATCGCGCCTGGCGCCACAACCGGGTCGCCGACTACGCCTGCTTCGACCTGCCGGTGATCGCCGCGTTCGTCCAGGAGCAGAGCGGGCAGGTCGCGCACTGGATCGGTCACTCCCTTGGCGGCACCACCCTGGCCGCCGCGCTCGGTGGGGGTTACCTGCAGGCCGGCAGCGTGGCCAGCGCGGCGTTCTTCGGCACCCAGGTCAGCCGGGTCTACTGGCCGTTGAAAGTCCCGCCGGTGGCCTGGAGCGCTCGCCTGCTGCTCAAGCGCTTCGGCCAGTTGTCCGGCTCACGGCTCAAGCGTGGCCCAGAGGACGAACCGATAGGCCTGGCCCTGGAGAGCCTGCGCTGGCATGGCCTGTTCGGGCGTTTCGGCGACAAGCAGGACGACTGGTGGGCAGGGCTGGCGCAGGTCGAGGTGCCGGTGCTGGCCGTGGCGGGGGCGGCGGATTACCAGGATCCGGTGTGGGCCTGTCGCAAGCTGTTCGAGCAACTGGGCGGTGGGCACAAGCAGTTCCTGCGTCTGGGGCGCGAGGAGGGCTTCGATGCCTTCGGGCATGTCGACATGCTGGTCAGCAAGGCGGCCCAGGCGCAGGTGTGGCCGTTGGTGGAGCGCTGGCTGCGTGACCCGCTGGCGCCGTTGCACGGGGCGGTGGGGGTGACGGAGGCTGTGCCTGCCAGTTGAGTTTTACGCGCCTGTACTGGCCCATTCGCGGGCAAGCCCGCTCCCACAGGGTTCTCGTTGCCCTTTCGCTCTCTGTTCTCTGCGCGGCAGCGCTGGGTGATCTCTCACAGGGACAGCGCAATCCGGAAGTTCAGCAGCGGTCCCTGTGGGAGCGGGCTTGCCCGCGAATGGGCCAGTACAGGCGCCGCAAACATGACTGCTCGGTCCTGGGTGACTGCGACACCACCCAAGGTGTAGCCTTGGCAGCAACCCGCAAGATCCGCCCTTTCGTTGTGACTGACAGGAGTTTCCCATGCAGCATTACGTAACGCCCGACCTGTGCGACGCCTACCCCGACCTGATCCAGGTGCTGGAGCCGATGTTCAGCAATTTCGGCGGTCGCGATTCCTTCGGTGGCCAGATCGTCACCATCAAGTGCTTCGAGGACAACTCGCTGGTCAAGGAGCAGGTCGAGCTCGATGGCAAGGGCAAGGTCCTGGTGGTCGACGGCGGTGGCTCGCTGCGCCGGGCGCTGCTGGGCGACATGCTCGCCGAGAAGGCGGCGAAGAACGGCTGGGAAGGGCTGGTGATCTATGGCTGCGTGCGTGACGTGGACGTGCTGGTGCAGACCGACGTCGGCGTCCAGGCCCTGGCCAGCCACCCGATGAAGACCGACAAGCGCGGTATCGGCGACCTCAACGTGCCGGTGACCTTCGCCGGGGTGACCTTCCGCCCGGGGGAATACGTGTATGCCGACAACAACGGTGTGATCGTCTCACCAAGCCCGCTGCAGATGCCGGAGTGACGCGCCGCGGGCGCTGATGGAGCTTGAATGTTCGAGGAAGACAACGCGCAGTGGGGGCTGGTGCATGCCCTGGTGCTCGATGGTAAAGGCGGCGCACGCACGATTGCCCGGACCGAACTGGACGCTCTTGACCTGCAGCCGCAGGAAAGCCTTTGGCTGCACTGGGACCGCAGCCATCCGCAGACCCGCAGCTGGCTGCTGCGCGACAGCGGCCTGAGTGAGTTCGCCTGCGACCTGTTGCTGGAGGAAAACACCCGGCCGCGCCTGCTGGCGCTGGCTGGCGAGCAGATGCTGCTGTTCCTGCGCGGGGTCAACCTCAACCCGGGGGCCGAGCCCGAGGACATGGTCTCGGTGCGTATCTTCGCCCAGGCGCAGCGGGTCGTGTCCCTGCGCCTGCGGCCGCTGCGCGCCAGCGACGAGATCCTCCAGCAGTTGGAGGAAGGTCGGGGGCCCAAGTCGGCCTCCGAGCTGTTGCTGCTGATGGGCGAGCTGCTCACCGAAAAGGTCCAGGCCCTGGTCAGCGACCTGTCGGAGGTGGTCGATCTTGAGGAAGAGAAGGTGGAATCCGACGAACGGTATAGCCCTGCCCAGGGCAGCCTGCAACAGATCCGCCGTCGGGCCGCCGGCCTGCGCCGTTTCCTCGCCCCGCAGCGCGACATCTATGCCCAGTTGGCGCGCAACAAGTGGAGCTGGTTCGCCGATGCCGACGCCGATTACTGGAACGAGCTCAACAACAGCCTGATCCGCTACCTGGAGGAGCTGGAACTGACCCGCGAGAGGGCTGCCCTGGTGCTGGAGACCGAGGACCGGCGGCGTAGCGAACGGATGAACCGGACCATGTACCGCTTCGGCATCATCACCTGCATCTTCCTGCCCATGAGCTTCGTCACCGGGCTGCTGGGCATCAATGTCGGCGGTATTCCGGGGGCGGACAGCCCCTTTGGCTTCCTCTTCGCCTGCCTGGTGGTGCTGGGGCTGGCGGCGGGGCAGTGGTGGCTGTTCCGACGCTTGCGGTGGGTATAGATGAAGAGTGTGCTGGGGCGGTCTTTTCGCGGGCAAGCCCGTTCCCACAGCCACCGCGCCGCTCTCAAGGGCTTGCCCGCGAAAAGGTCGTCCTGCGCTGGTCTTGAAACATGCGTCCCACATCCCAGTGTGACCCATTGCCCGGCGCCCTCGTCTCTGACAGATACTGCGCGAGGTGCCCATGCACGATCCGTTTGAAGAATCCCTGCGTGACCTGCTCAAGGCATCGCCGTCCGGCCATGACCGCGACGACGCCGCCTGCCTGGGTCGCGTCCTGAAAACCGCCAACCGCCAGGTCGGCGCGGGCGATCTGTTCAGTCTGCTGGGCCGCTGGAGCCAGGCGCTGCTGATCGCCGTGAACAATGGCTCGGCGCATGTCGCGCCGGTGCGCCGCAACCCTGCCGCTGGCAGAAAAGCTGATAAGGCCGATTGAATATGGAACTCGATCTCTGGACCCAGAGCCTGGTCACCGCCATGACCGCCCTTTGGACCAAGGTGGCGAACTTCATCCCCAACCTGTTCGGTGCCCTGGTCGTGGTGCTGCTCGGCTTCGTGGTGGCCAAGCTGCTCGATACGCTGTTGTCCAAGCTGCTGGCCAAGTTCGGCCTGGATCGCCTGATGAGCGGTACCGGGCTGACCAAGATGCTTGGCCGGGTCGGCATCCAGGTGCCGATCTCGACCCTGATCGGCAAGATCGTCTACTGGTTCGTGCTGCTGATCTTCCTGGTGTCCGCCGCTGAATCCCTGGGGCTGGAGCGGGTCTCGGCGACCCTCGACATGCTCGCCCTGTACCTGCCCAAGGTGTTCGGCGCGGCCCTGGTGCTGCTCGCCGGCGTACTCCTGGCACAGGTGGTCAACGGGTTGGTGCGTGGCGCCGCCGAGGGCATCGGCCTGGAATATGCCGCGGGCGTCGGGCGTATTGTCCAGGGGCTGGTGATCATCATCAGCATCTCGGTGGCCATCAGCCAGCTGGAGGTCAAGACCGACCTGCTCAACCACGTGATCGTCATCGGCCTGATTACCGTTGGTCTGGCCGTTGCTCTGGCGATGGGCCTGGGCAGCCGGGAAATCGCCGGGCAGATCCTGGCCGGCATCTACGTTCGCGAACTCTACCAAGTGGGCCAACAGGTGCAGATTGGCGAGGTCGAAGGGCAGATCGAGGAGATCGGTACGGTCAAGACGACACTGTTGACCGATGATGGCGAATTGGTGTCGCTGTCCAATCGAGCATTGCTCGAACAACGAGTCAATAGCCGCTAACCGCACAAAAGCTGTTAATGTATGCCGCCGCGAAAAACGGCCCAAGGGGGCCGAGCGGCGACATTGACCTGACTGTCGGCCAGATCCGTTTTGAATAAAGTTCACTCGCTGCCCATGCGCTATGACCCCCGCGAGCTCACCGACGAGGAGTTGGTGGCGCGTTCGCATGAGGAGCTGTATCACGTTACCCGCGCCTATGAGGAACTCATGCGGCGCTACCAGCGGACCCTGTTCAACGTCTGTGCGCGTTACCTGGGGAACGACCGGGATGCGGACGATGTCTGTCAGGAAGTGATGCTGAAGGTGCTGTACGGTCTGAAGAACTTCGAGGGCAAGTCCAAGTTCAAGACCTGGCTCTACAGCATTACCTACAACGAATGCATTACCCAGTACCGCAAGGAGCGTCGCAAGCGACGGCTGATGGATGCCCTGAGTCTGGACCCTGTCGAAGAGGCGTCCGAAGAGAAGGCTCCGAAGGCCGAAGAGAAAGGCGGGCTGGATAAATGGCTGGTCCATGTCAACCCGATCGACCGCGAAATCCTGGTGCTACGATTTGTCGCAGAGCTGGAGTTCCAGGAGATCGCTGACATCATGCACATGGGCCTGAGCGCCACGAAAATGCGCTACAAACGGGCGCTCGACAAGCTTAGAGAGAAATTTGCCGGGTTGACTGAAACTTAGTGGCTGGTAAATACCTCTAACCAACCGGCGAGTTCTGCTAGACTTGCCGACGAGTTGTCCCCCGGAGTTTGTCGGGACTGCTTAACTATCACCAGATGGGGATTTAACGGATGAAATTGAAAAACACCTTGGGCTTGGCCATTGGTTCGCTTGTAGCCGCCACTTCAATTGGCGCTCTGGCACAAGGTCAAGGCGCCGTCGAAACCGAGATCTTCTACAAGAAGGAATTCTTCGACAGCCAGCGCAACTTCAAGAACGACGGTAACCTGTTCGGTGGTTCGATCGGTTACTTCCTGACCGACGACGTCGAACTGCGCCTGGGCTACGACGAAGTTCACAACGCGCGTGGCGACGACGGCAAGAACATCCTGGGCTCCAACACCGCCCTGGACGCCGTTTACCACTTCAACAACCCGTACGACGCCATCCGTCCGTACGTTTCGGCTGGTTTCTCGCACCAGAGCATCCGCCAGACCGGTCGCAGCGGTCGTGACCACTCCACCTTCGCCAACGTCGGCGCCGGTGCCAAGTGGTACATCACCGACATGTTCTACGCCCGTGCTGGCGTAGAAGCCCAGTACAACATCGACCAGGGTGACACCGAGTGGGCACCGAGCGTCGGTATCGGCCTGAACTTCGGCGGTAGCCCGAAGCAAGCTGAAGTCGCGCCTGCTCCGGTTGCCGAAGTCTGCGCCGACAGCGACAACGACGGCGTCTGCGACAACGTCGACAAGTGCCCTGACACTCCGGCCAACGTCACCGTTGACGCCGACGGCTGCCCGGCAGTCGCCGAAGTCGTACGTGTCGAGCTGGACGTCAAGTTCGACTTCGACAAGTCGGTGGTCAAGCCGAACAGCTACGGTGACATCCAGAACCTGGCTGACTTCATGAAGCAGTACCCGCAGACCACCACCACTGTTGAAGGTCACACCGACTCCGTTGGTCCTGACGCTTACAACCAGAAACTGTCCGAGCGTCGTGCCGATGCGGTCAAGCAGGTCCTGACCGAGCAGTACGGCATCGAGTCCTCCCGTGTTGATTCGGTTGGCTACGGTGAGACCCGTCCGGTCGCCGACAACGCCACCTCGGAAGGCCGTGCCATCAACCGTCGCGTTGAAGCTCAGGTCGAAGCCCAGGCCAAGTAATTGGTTTGATGCTTCACGGAAAAACCCGGCTTCGGCCGGGTTTTTCTTTGGTGGGGGTTTTATTGGGGCCGCTTCGCTAACCCACCAATGCCCGTAACTCGCCCGCTAGCGCTGCCGATTCGCCCACGACCTCGCCAATGACCAGGATCGCCGGGCTGCGCAGGCCGAACGCCAGGGCGTCGTCCGTCATCCCACCCAACCGGCTGCGGCACGCCCGCTGTTGGGGCAACGAGGCGTTCTCGATCATCGCCACCGGTGTGTGCGCCGCCATACCACCTTCCAGCAGGCCGCGACGGATATGCTCCAGCCGCGCCACCCCCATGTACACCACCAGCGTCGTGCCGCCCTCGGCCAGGGCCTGCCAGTTCACTTCGCTGTCATCCTGGGTATGCGCTGTCACCAGCGTCACGCCCCGGCTGACGCCGCGCAGGGTCAGGGGGATCCCGCACTGCGTCGCGCCGGCCAGCCCTGCGGTGATGCCGTTCACCACCTCCACCTCGATGCCCCGCGCCTGCAGCCACAGCGCTTCTTCGCCGCCGCGGCCGAAGATGCACGGGTCGCCGCCCTTGAGTCGAACCACGCAGCGGCCCTGGCGGGCGTGGCGCAGCATCAGGCGCTGGATGAACGCCTGGGGCGTGGAGCGGCAGCCGCCGCGCTTGCCCACGGCAATGACCCGGGCGCCTGGGCAGTGCTCCAGCATGGCGGGGTTGACCAAGTCATCGACCAGCACCACCTGCGCCTGTCGCAGCGCACGCACGGCCTTGAGGGTCAGCAGCTCGGGGTCTCCAGGGCCGGCACCGACCAGCCAGACTTTCGCATTCATTCGTATTCTCCTCATGGGCAGGCACCGTTCAGCCCTTGAACAGGGCGAAGAGCACGATCAGGTTCAGCAGCAGGGAAAGCAGCGCCAGGGTTCTCCAGGTCTTCAGTGGTTCGCGTTCCAGCAGGGGGCGAGGGCGCCCGGGCAAGTCCTGGCGGTCGCCGCGCTCGAGCAGCAGCAGCCATTGTTCGGCGGTTTCGAAGCGTTGGCCGGGGTCTGCGGCCACCGCCTGCTGCAGGTTGTGCTGCAGCCACTCCGGCACATCGGGGCGATAGCGCGCTGGGTTCACCGGGTGGCTGAAGCGCGGGCGCTGGAAGGCTTCGATCTCGCCATAGGGGTAGTGGCCGGTCAGCAGGTGGTACAGGGTCACGCCGGCTGCGTAGAGGTCCTGGCGCGGGCTGGGAGGCTGGCCTTCGAAGGCTTCCGGGGCGATGAACGACGGCGTGCCGGGCAATAGGTGCGGCGTATCCTCGGACAGGCCCGGGCAGTAGGCCAGGCCGAAGTCCAGCAGGCGCAACTGGCCGTCGTCGCCAAGGTGCAGGTTGTCTGGCTTGATGTCCCGGTGCAGCAGGTTGCGCCGGTGCAGGATGCCCACGGCCTGCAGCAACTGGCGCGCCACTTCGAGCCAGCGCGCCAACGACAGCGGCCCGTGCTCGGCCAGCAGGGCGGCCAGCGTCTGGCCGGGATACTCGCGCATCAGGTAGTACAGGTGCTGGCGCTGGCTGGCGGCATGCACCTCGGGGAAGTGTCGGCCGCTGACCCGGCGCAGGAACCACTCTTCCAGCAGCAGGCGCTGGGCGGCACCTTCCTGGTGGGCGGGCAGGGTCTTGAGCAGCCAGGCTTGCCCCTGCCTGTCACGGGCGCGGTAGAGCACCGATTGCTGGCTGCGCGACAGCAAGGCCTCGATGTGCCAGCCATCGAGCGACTGACCTGGGCGCAGCGCGGCCGGGATCGGCCATTGCTGCAACTGCGCCAGGGTGTCGCCGAGGTTCGCCGGGCCGAGCTGTTCGACACGCACCAGCAGGGCGCTGGCGTTGTCCTGGCTGCCACAGCGGTGGGCCGTGGCGACCAGGGTGTCGGCGGCCTCCTGCAGGTCGCTCTGCTCGCGCAGCAGCGAACGGATGCGCTGGTCCCCCAGGCTTGCCCACACCCCATCGCTCAGCAGCAGGAAACATTCGCCGTGGCGCAGCTCGCCCTCCAGGTAATCGACCAGCAGGTGCTGGTCCAGGCCCAGTGCACGCTTGAGCACATGCTGCATGCCGGGCTGGTCCCAGACATGGTCTTCGCTCAGGCATTGCAACTGGTCGTCGTGCCAGCGGTAGGCGCGGCAATCGCCGACGTGCGCCAGGGTGAAGCGGCGCCCGCGCAACACCAGGGCGGTGAGGGTGGTCAGCAGGGGCTGGCCGTTGCCCTGGGCGCGCAGCCAGCGATTCTGTGCCAGCAGCAGGCGATCGAGGGCCTGGGCCACGCTCCAGGTCGCCGGGGTGGCGTAGTAGTCCAGGGCCAGCGCCTGCAAGCTGGCCCGTGCCGCCAGGCCGCCGTCGGCGCACTGGCTGACGCCGTCGGCGAGGGCGAAGAGGTAGCCCTTGCTGGCGGCCAGCTCCGCTGCCGGCGTGACCAGGCGCAGGGCGTCCTGGTTTTCCACGCGCGGCCCGGTGGCGCTGGCCTGGGCGAAGTTCAGTCGCAAGTCCATGGGCGGCGTTCAGATGCGGGCCGTGGTGACGGCCGCCGAGCCCCAGGTGGTGCGCCAGCGCTGCTTGACACCGTACAGGCCGAACCAGGCCAGCAGGCCCAGGCTGGCGAACAACCACAAGCCCAGCTGGTAGTCACCGGTATGCTGCTTGATGGCGCCGAGGCCGGCGGCCAGGAGGAAGCCGCCGATACCGCCGGCCATGCCGATCAGTCCGGTCATCACCCCGATCTCTTGGCGAAAGCGCTGCGGCACCAGCTGGAAGACTGCGCCGTTACCGGCGCCCAGACCGAGCATGGCGCTGACGAATAGGGTCAGGGCGGCAGTGGCACTGGGCAGGTTGAAACCCACCGCTGCGATGCACACTGCAGCCACGCTGTACATGGCCAGCAGGGTGCGGATACCGCCGAAGCGATCGGCCAGGGCGCCGCCCAGCGGGCGCATCAGGCTGCCGGCGAACACGCAGGCGGCGGTGTAGTAGCCGGCGGTGACCGGGCTCAGGCCGTACTGGTCGCTGAAGTAGCCGGGCAGGGCGCTGGCCAGGCCGATGAAGCCGCCGAAGGTGACGCTGTAGAAGAACATGAACCACCAGCTGTCGCGATCGCCGAGGGCCTTGAGGTAGTCGGCCATGGCCTTGGGCTTGGGGCGCTGTGGCGCGTTGCGGGCGAGCAGGGCGAACAGCGCCAGGGTCAGCAGCAACGGCACGAGGGCGAAGCCGAACACATTGTTCCAGCCAAAGCCTGCGGCCAGGGCGGGCGCCAGCAGGGCGGCGAACACCGTGCCGGAGTTGCCGGCCCCGGCGATGCCCATGGCCTTGCCCTGGTGCTGCGGTGGATACCACTGGGAGGCCAAGGGCAGCGACACGGCGAACGAGGCACCGGCGAAACCGAGGAACACGCCCAGCAGCAGGGCCTGTTCATAGGTGTTCACGCCCAGTTGCCAGGCACAGGCCAGGGCGACGATGACCACCACCTGGCCGATCAGGCCGGCGGTCTTCGGCGACAGGCGATCGACCAGCAGGCCCATGGCGAAACGCAGTATCGCGCCCGCGAGGATCGGTGTGGCGACCATCAGGCCCCGTTGCTGGGCGCTCAGTTGCAGGTCGGCGGCGATCTGCACCGCCAGAGGGCCGAGCAGGTACCAGACCATGAAGCTCAGGTCGAAGTACAGGAACGCGGCAAACAGGGTGGGCACATGCCCGGATTTCCAGAAGCTCGTACTCATCGAACACCTCGCGCGGTTGCAGCGGTAGTCATGCCCTGCCTGCGCAGGGCGGAACGAAAAAGACGCCGCTTCCCTGTCCACCGAGGTGGAGGGGGAGCGACGTCTTTGTCGGGAGTGGGGCAACCGCCGTTGGCTACCTGTGGGTATCGTTCAGCAAGAGCCGGGCCAACTTGTGTTGGGTTGAGGGCGAGTCTGTGAATGCTGGCAACGGGTGATCCTAGGGCCGCTTCGCGCCCCATCGCGGGCAAGCCCGCTCCCACACGCCCCTGCAAACCGCATCATTTGTGATCGACTCGCCCTCTCTGTGGGCGCTTGCCCACGAAGCGGCCCCCGGGGGGCTCGAGGCTAGGCTCACATCCTCGAGGCCCTGGCTTCAGCCGAGCATTTCATGCATGGCGATGATCTGCTCGGCCACCTGGATCAACTTCTGCTGGCGGCTCATGGCTTGGCGCCGCATCAGGGTGTAGGCCTGTTCCTCGTTGCAGTCCTTCATCTTCATCAACAACCCCTTGGCCTGCTCGATGCGCTTGCGCTCCGCCAGTTGCTGGTCGCGGGCCAGCAGTTGGGCCTTGAGCGCCTGGTCGCTCTCGAAGCGGGCCATGGCCACGTCGAGGATCGGCTGCAGGCGCACCGCCTGGATGCCTTCGACGATGTAGGCACTGACGCCGGCCTGGATGGCCTGGCGCATCACCCCTGGGTCATGTTCGTCGGTAAAGAGCACGATGGGCCGGGGGCGGTCGCGGCTGACCAGCACCACCTGTTCCATCACGTCCCGGCCCGGTGACTCGGTATCGATCAACACCACGTCCGGATGCACCGTTTCGACGCAGGTGGGCAGGTCGATGGTCAGGCCCGTGGCTTCGATCACCTCGAAGCCGGCTTCGATCAGCGCGGCCTTGAGGCGGCCGACTTTCTTTTCCGTGTCGTCGATCAGCAGGATGCGCAGCATGTTCGTCCCCCTCACAGACCGGCGCGCACGCCGTGCGCCTCGTCCAGGGCATGCAGGCGGAAGCCACGGGCATAGCCGTGGGGATCGCTGCCGTCCCAGTGGATGCCATCGAGCAGCAGGCTGCTGCGCATGGGCGAGTCGTCGCACGGCACGCCGAGCGCCGTGGCCGCCTCACGGTACAGCGCCAGTTGCTGGACCTGGCGGGCCACGCCGAGGTAGTCGGGGTCGTCGTGCAGCAGGCCCCAGCGGCGGAACTGGGTCATGAACCACATGCCGTCGGACAGGTAGGGCAGGTTGGCGCGGCCCTGGTCGAACAGCCGCAGGGCGTGGCGGTCGTGCCACTGGTTGCCCAGGCCGTCCTGGTAGTCGCCGAGCAGCCGCGCCTCGATGCTCGACAGCGAGGTGTCCAGGTATGCCTTGCCGCTGAGCAGTTGGGCAGTGCCTCGGCGGTTTTCCTGGCTTTGTTCGATGAAGCGGCTGGCGGCGAGGATGGCCTTGACCAGGGCGCGGGCGCTGTTGGGGTACTGCTCGACGAAGGCGCGGGCGCAACCGAGCACCTTTTCCGGATGGTCCGGCCAGATCGACTGGCTGGTGGCCAGGGTGAAGCCCTGGCCCTTGGCCACGGCGTCGGCGGACCACGGCTCGCCGACGCAGAACCCATCGATGCGCCCGGCCTGGACATGCGCGGCCATCTGCGCCGGCGGCACCACCACGCTGTGCACGTCGCGCAGCGGGTGGATGCCCTGGCTGGCCAGCCAGTAGTACAGCCACATGGCATGGGTGCCGGTGGGGAAGGTCTGGGCGAAGGTCAGGCGCGCGCCATGCTGGTGCACCAGGCGCGCCAGTGCTTCAGGGCTGGTCACGCCCCGGCGTTGCAGGGCCGGGGACAGGTTGATGGCCTGGGCGTTCTGGTTCAGGCCCATGAGCACGGCCATGTCGCGGGCCGGTACGCCGCCGATGCCCAGGTGCACGGCATAGACCAGGCCGTACAGGCAGTGGGCGGCGTCGAGTTCGCCGCTGACCAGCTTGTCGCGCAGGCCGGCCCAGGACCCCTGGCGCTTGAGGTTGAGGGTCAGGCCGTGGAACTGGGCGAAGCCCTGGGTGGCGGCCACCACCACCGATGCGCAATCGGTCAGGGCCATGAAGCCGATGTCCAGGCTGGTCTTTTCCGGCGCGTCGCTGCCGTTGACCCAGGCCAGGGGCATGCTTGGAAAGTGTGTATTCACGGAGTTCTCGCCGTTGCTCGATAGGCTGTCGTTGTGCCTGACGAAGCAACCCATGTGCCAGGGCCCTGTCGCCCGGGCGACGTGCTGGCTATAATCCACCCCCTCACTCACCGCGAGTCTTGCCCGCCCATGTATACCCTGGCCCGCCAGCTGCTGTTCAAGCTTTCCCCGGAAACCTCCCACGACCTGTCCCTGGACCTGATCGGCGCCGGTGGCCGCCTCGGGCTCAATGGCCTGCTGTGCAAGCAGCCGGCGGCTTTGCCGGTGACGGTCATGGGCTTGAACTTCGCCAACCCGGTGGGCCTGGCCGCGGGCCTGGACAAGAACGGCGCGGCCATCGACGGTTTCGCCCAGCTGGGGTTCGGTTTCGTCGAGATCGGTACCGTGACGCCGCGCGCACAGCCGGGCAACCCTCGGCCGCGGCTGTTCCGCCTGCCGGAGGCGACGGCGATCATCAACCGCATGGGCTTCAACAACCTGGGCGTCGACCACCTCCTGGCACGGGTACGGGCGGCACGCTACGACGGTGTGCTGGGCATCAACATCGGCAAGAACTTCGATACCCCGGTCGAGCGTGCGGTGGATGACTACCTGATCTGCCTGGAGAAGGTCTACGGCGCGGCCAGCTACATCACCGTCAATGTCAGCTCGCCCAACACGCCGGGCCTGCGCACCCTGCAGTTCGGCGATTCGCTCAAGCAACTGCTCGATGCCCTGGCGGCGCGGCGCGAGCAACTGGCGCTCGAGCACGGCAAGCGTGTGCCGCTGGCGATCAAGATCGCCCCGGACATGACCGACGAGGAAACCGCCTTGGTCGCCTCGGCCTTGCTGGAGTCGGGCATGGATGCGGTGATCGCCACCAACACCACCCTGGGCCGCGAGGGGGTCGAGGGCCTGCCGTTCGGCGACGAGGCGGGTGGCCTGTCCGGTGCGCCGGTGCTGGAGAAGAGCACCCATACGGTCAAGGTGCTGTCGGGCGAGCTGGGCGGCAAGCTGCCGATCATCGCCGCCGGGGGGATCACCGAAGGCCGGCATGCGGCGCAGAAGATCGCCGCAGGCGCCAGCCTGGTGCAGATCTACTCGGGGTTCATCTACAAGGGGCCGGCATTGATCCGCGAAGCGGTCGATGCCATTGCGGCGATGCCGCGCCAGTAAATCGGCGGGCATAAAAAAGGGCCCCTCGAAGGGGCCCCTGGGCCTTAGCCCGCCGCCCGGATAGGGCGTGCATGGTGACTCGAATTCAGTGTCCTCGCTCAGCCAACGGCGTGATTTTCGTTGAGTCTCTGGATACCAGCGGTGCCGGTCAGACCGTCCCAGTTGTCGCCCCGTCCTTCACGCCAGCCATTGATCCAGGCTTGGCGAACGGATGGCAGGTTGAAGGGGCAAAGCTCGCGGGATTTGCCGGTGACCCCATACTGGTAGCCACGTGAATATGCTCTTTCCAACGGATCACGCTTAAGTCTTCTCATAGGGTGTTGCCCTCACTTGTTGACTGTAATGTCCCGTCGACCTCTCCGAGGCCGGGCAGAATCTTTCTGCCGGTATGCGCTCGCTGCCGGCGTGGCGAGCAGAAGTGCCGTCCCGTTGCGAGACGGCCTAAGAGGAGTTCTAACCAAAGCGCGTCACACTGTGAATGATCGATTTGTCATAAGGACGTAACCTTTCCGAGGGTCAGAGGATAAGTAAATAAATGCGACTCAACTTTATTTGCTGTTGAGCCCGCTATGATCAGGGTTTAATGCCCCTTGGCGTCATTTGGCCAGTGCTGCTGGAGGATGACGGTAATAATAGGTAATGCGACGAAGGGTCACATCGGCTGCTTCGCCGCCGGAAATTTTCGTACTGCCTGACGATCTAACCTGCTTTCGCCACGGGCGGAGGGTATGTCGATCAGGCGGCCTGGCGCTTCCCGGAGACGGGCAAGGCCACTCGGACGCCTGCTGGAAGGGCGTTCGGGCAAACATCGGCGGGGCGATGCGTCGCCCCGTCACTCACTCAGCCCAAGGCTCTGGATTGCTCATGTCGGACCGTTTCGAACTCTATCTCACCTGCCCCAAGGGCCTGGAAGGCCTGCTCGCCGAGGAGGCCCGCGGCCTGGGCCTGGACGATGTGCGCGAGCACACCTCGGCCATCCGTGGTCTGGCCGACATGGAAACCGCCTACCGCCTGTGCCTCTGGTCGCGCCTGGCCAACCGCGTGCTGCTGGTACTCAAGCGTTTCGCCATGAAGAACGCCGACGAACTCTACCAGGGCGTGCACGGGGTCGACTGGCAGGACCACCTGGCCGCCGACGGCACCCTGGCGGTGGAGTTCAGCGGCCATGGTTCGGGCATCGACAACAGCCACTTCGGCGCCCTCAAGGTCAAGGACGCCATCGTCGACAAGCTGCGCAACCGTGAGGGCCAGCGCCCGTCGGTGGACAAGATCGACCCGGACCTGCGCGTGCACCTGCGCCTGGAGCGCGGCGAGGCGATCCTCTCTCTCGACCTGTCCGGGCACAGCCTGCACCAGCGTGGCTATCGCCTGCAGCAGGGCGCTGCGCCGTTGAAGGAAAACCTGGCGGCGGCGGTGCTGATCCGTGCCGGTTGGCCGCGTATCGCCGCCCAGGGCGGCGCCCTGGCCGACCCCATGTGCGGTGTCGGTACTTTCCTGGTCGAGGCGGCGATGATGGCCGCCGATATCGCCCCGAACCTCAAGCGCGAGCGCTGGGGCTTCAGCGCCTGGCTCGGCCATGTGCCGGCGCTGTGGCGCAAACTGCACGACGAGGCCCAGGCCCGTGCCCAGGCCGGGTTGGCCAGGCCACCGCTGTGGATTCGCGGCTATGAGGCCGACCCACGGCTGATCCAGCCAGGGCGCAACAACGTCGAGCGCGCCGGGCTGGGGGACTGGGTGAAGATCTACCAGGGCGAGGTCGGCAGCTTCGAGCCGCGCCCGGACCAGAACCAGAAAGGCCTGGTGATCAGCAACCCGCCCTACGGTGAGCGCCTGGGCGACGAGGCCAGCCTGCTGTACCTGTACCAGAACCTCGGCGAACGCCTGCGCCAGGCGTGCCTGGGCTGGGAGGCGGCGGTGTTCACCGGCGCTCCGGAGCTGGGCAAGCGCATGGGCATCCGCAGCCACAAGCAATACGCCTTCTGGAACGGCGCGCTGCCCTGCAAGCTGCTGCTGTTCAAGGTGCAGCCCGACCAGTTCGTCACCGGCGAGCGTCGCCAGGCCGATGCCGAGGCTGGCGAGCCGGGGCGGCCTGCGAGCGTGGCCAGTGAGCCGGCGCGTCTGTCCGAGGGGGCGCAGATGTTCGCCAACCGCTTGCAGAAGAACCTGCGCCAGCTGGGCAAGTGGGCCCGGCGCGAGCAGGTCGACTGCTACCGCCTGTACGATGCCGACATGCCGGAATATGCCCTGGCGGTCGACCTCTACCAGGATTGGGTGCATGTCCAGGAGTACGCCGCGCCGCGCTCGGTCGACCCGGACAAGGCCCAGGCTCGCCTGCTCGACGCCCTGGCGGCGATCCCCCAGGCGTTGGGCATCGACCCGCAGCGCGTGGTGCTCAAGCGCCGTGAGCGCCAGAGTGGCACGCGCCAGTACGAGCGCCAGGGCAGCGAAGGCCGCTTCCAGACCGTGAACGAGGGCGGCGTCAAGCTGCTGGTCAACCTCACCGACTACCTGGACACCGGCCTGTTCCTCGACCATCGGCCGATGCGCCTGCGCATCCAGCGCGAGGCGGCCGGCAAGCGCTTTCTCAACCTGTTCTGCTACACCGCCACGGCCACGGTCCATGCGGCCAAGGGCGGCGCGCGCAGCACCACCAGCGTCGACTTGTCCAAGACCTACCTCGACTGGGCGCGGCGCAACCTGTCGCTCAACGGCTTCTCCGAGCGTCACCGCCTGGAGCAGGGCGATGTGATGGCCTGGCTGGAAGACAACCAGGACAGCTACGATCTGATCTTCATCGACCCGCCGACCTTCTCCAACTCCAAGCGCATGGAAGGTGTGTTCGACGTGCAGCGCGATCACGTGCAACTGCTCGACCTGGCCATGGCCCGCCTGGCGCCGGGCGGTGTGCTGTACTTCTCCAACAACTTCCGCAAGTTCCAGCTCGACGCGAGCCTGGTCGAGCGTTACGCGGTGGAGGAGATCAGTGCCCAGACCCTGGACCCGGATTTCGCGCGCAACAACCGGATCCACAGGGCCTGGCGCCTGCAAGCGCGGTGAGTCGACGAGGTACGTTGCGGGGCTGATGGCCAATGGCTATAAATCAGCATAGGGCTGGACAATTCGCAGGACGCTGACGTGATGAGAATGCTCTATGTCGAAGTGTGGCGTGCGTGCGAAGGTGCTCGGCCTGTTCAGCGAAGCGCTGTCCGCCTGGGCCGTGGCCTTGGCGGCCCTGGTCGCGGGCGGCCTGCTCACGGCCGCGCTGGCCATCGCCGCGCAGAGCCTCTACAAGCAGCAGTTGCGCCAACGCTTCGACCTGCTGGCCAATGAGCGCTACAGCCGTATCGCCGAACGCTTCGACGACCAGGAGCAACGGCTGGATGGCTTGCGGCGCTTCTTCACCTACTCCAACGAAATCACCCCCCGGGAATTCGACGGCTATGCCCGCCCGCTGCAGCACCGGACCCAGGCCTACGCCTGGGCGCCGCGGGTCGAGGCCGGGCAGCGCGATGACTTCGAGCGACGGGCCAGCGCCTGGCTCGGCCAGGACTACCGCATCCGCGACCAGGACGGGCAGGGCGGTTGGCGCCCGGCAGCGCCCCGCGACCCTCATTATCCGGTGCTCTACACCCAGTCTTCTGACGTGCTGGGCCTGCCCGCGGGCCTGGACCTGCGTGGCCAGCCCCAGCGCGAGGCGACCCTGGCCCGGGCCGTCTCGCCGGGTAGCATGGCGGTGTCCGCGCCGCTGGATGTGATCAACGCCGAAGCGGGGGCTGTCCGAGGCTTGCTGATGGTGGCGCCGGTGTTCACCGAGAACGCCCTCGGCGGCCCACCCGCCGGCTACGTGATGGCGCTGCTGAGCCTGCATCAGTTGATCGCCGAGGGCCTGCCGCCAGCGGCCGAGGACAACCTGGTGGTGCGTATCCTCGATACCTCCGGGCCGAGTGGCGACGAAGTGCTGTTCGACTCGCAGAGCCCGGTCGCCCGGGTGCGATTGGCCAGCCGGCACCTGTTGCACCTGGCCGACCATCATTACCAGCTCGACATTCGTCCCAGCCTGGTCTTTCTCCGGGCCAATCGCGCCTCCGTGGTCCTGGCGGTCAGCCTGCTGGGCGGCTTGCTGAGCGTATTGCTCAGCGCCTTGCTCTACAGCCTGTTCAGCCAACGGCAGCGGGCCTTGCACCTGGTCGAGCAGCGTACCGCCGAGCTGCGGGTCAGCGAGCAGTCCCTGCGCGAGACCCACAACCAGTTGCGCAGCGTGCTGGATGCCGCGACCCAGGTGGCGATCATCGCCACCAGCCTCAAGGGCTTGGTCAGCACCTTCAATGCCGGCGCCGAGCGGATGTTCGGCTACACGGCCCGCGAGGCGATCGGCCACTTGACGCTGGAGGACCTGGTCCAGCCCGAGGAATTGCATCAGCGTGCCCACGCCTTGAGCCTGCGCTACGGGCGCGAGATCTGCGGTGGCCAGGCGATGTTCGCCGAGACGGTGCAGGAGGGCGGTGGCGAACCGGGGGAGTGGACCCTGGTGCGCAAGGATGGCAGCCACCTGTTGGGCAACATGCTGGTCACCGCGGTGCTCGACGAGCAAGGCCTGTGGGTCGGCTACCTGGCGATCTGCATCGACGTCACCGAGCGCCGGCGTGTCCTCGAAGCGTTGGCCGTGCGTGATCGCCTGCTGGAAAAGCTCAGCGCCGAAGTCCCCGGTGGCATCTACCAGTACCGCCTGGACGCTGATGGGCGTTCCTGTTTCCCCTATGCCAGCAAAGGCTTGTACGACATCTATGAGGTCGACCTGCAGCTGCTGCGCCAGGATGCCACGGTGGTGTTCGAGCGCATCCACCCTGACGACCTGGACCGGGTGCGCAGGTCAGTGCGCTATTCGGCCGAGCATCTCACGCCGTGGCGCGAGGAATACCGGGTGGTCCTGCCCCGGGCGGGCCTGCGTTGGGTCCGTGGCGAGGCGACGCCGGAGGAGGGCGAGGATGGCTGTACCTTGTGGCATGGCTACCTGACCGACATTTCCGATCTCAAGCGGGTCGAGGAAGAGCTCAGGACTCTCTCGGTCACCGATGCGCTGACCGGTATCCACAACCGCCGCTACTTTCAGGAGCGGCTCAAGAGCGAGCTGGAACGGGCCCAGCGGGATGGCCTGGACCTGGCGGTGATCATGCTCGATATCGATCATTTCAAGCGGATCAACGACCAGTACGGGCATGCGGTGGGCGACCATGTGTTGCGCAGCCTGTGCCAGCGTATCGGGCACAGGCTGCGGCGTACCGATGTGTTCTGTCGGCTGGGGGGAGAGGAGTTCATGGTGCTGTGCCCGGGGAGCAATGCCGAGCAGGCGCGCTCGCTGGCGCTGGAGTTGTGGCAGGGGGTTCGCAGTGTGGCGGTGGAGGGCGTGGGCAGGGTGACGGCGAGCTTCGGGGTGGCGGGCTGGCGGCCGGGAGAGGGCGCCGATGCGCTGTTGCTGCGGGCCGATGCCGGGGTGTATGCGGCGAAACAGGCGGGGCGGGATCGGGTCGAGGCGGAGTTGTCCTGAGGTTTGGCAGGGCGGGATTTCGGCATTATGTGTAGGCAAGTACGCCATTTTGGGGGCCGCTTTGCGGCCCCAAGCCCATCAGGGCCCTGTAGCCGCCGTACGCTCGATCAGCTTCGGTTGCCGATAAAGGTCCAACAAGACCTGGTCAAGCACCTGCGAAGCCCCCCAGGGCCGGGGATCGTTGAGGATTGCCGCCACTGCCCAGGTATGGCCGTTGCTGTCCCGAGTGTACCCGGCAATCGCCCGCACGGTATTGAGCGTCCCGGTCTTGATGTGGCCCTCGCCGGTCAGGGCGGTGCGCTTGAGCCGCTTGCGCATGGTGCCGTCCATGCCTACCAAGGGCATGGAACTGATGAACTCGGCCGAATAAGGGCTCTTCCACGCCGCCTTGAGCAGCGCCGCCATCTCCCGCGTGCTGACCCGCTCGGCGCGAGACAGCCCGGATCCGTTCTCCATCACCAGGTGTGGCGCGGTGATGCCCTTGCGCGCCAGCCACTGGCGCACCACGCGCTGGGCGGCACGGGCGTCGTCGCCGTCGACGTCGGTACGGAACTGCGCGCCCAGGCTGAGGAACAACTGCTGGGCCATGGTGTTGTTGCTGTACTTGTTGATGTCGCGGATCACTTCCACCAGGTCTGGCGAGAACGCGCGGGCCAGCAGGCGTGCGCTCTTGGGCACGTTCTCGACGCGGTCGCGGCCCTGGATGGTACCGCCCAGCTCGCTCCAGATCGCCCGCACGGCGCCGGCGGCATAGGTCGGATGGTCGAGCAGCGCCAGGTAGGTCTGGGAGTTGCAGCCATCGCCCAACTGGCCGCTGACCACGACGCTGACACCATTGGCCTGCACCGTCGGGTTGTAGCGCACCTCACCGGTGCACTGCCGGGACGTTAGGGCCTTGACCTGGTTGTCGATGCGGATGTTGGCGATTGGTGGTTCGACCGATACCGTCACCTTGCCGCCGTCGTTACGGGCGACGAAGCGCAGGGCCTTGAGGTTGACCAGCAGCGAGTCGGGCCTGACCAGGAACGGCTTGTTCATGTCGCCGCCGTCATCGTCGAACTGGGGCAGGTTGGGCTGGACGAAGTGGCTGCGATCGAGCACCAGGTCACCGCTGACGGTGCGTACCCCGTTGGCCCGCAGGTCGCGCATCAGCAGCCAGAGCTTCTCCATGTTCAGCTTCGGATCGCCGCCGCCCTTGAGGTACAGATTGCCGTTGAGCACGCCGTTGCTCAGGGTGCCATCGGTATAGAACTCGGTCTTCCACTGGAAGGTCGGGCCGAGCAGTTCCAGGGCGGCGTAGGTGGTGACCAGCTTCATGGTCGACGCCGGGTTCACCGACACGTCGGCGTTGTAGATCGTCGGTGTGCCTGGCCCATCGAGGGGCAGCATCACCAGGGACAGGGCAGAATTCTGCAGCTTGTTGTTCTTCAGCGCCTGCTGCACCTTGGGCGACAGGGTGGTGTTGACGGGGGCGGCCTGGCTGGGCATGGCCAGTGGCAGGAGCAGGCCGGCGAGGAGCAGTGGGCGGAGCGTTTTGATCATAGGTACTGGAACCCTGCGTACGAGGGAAAGGACAACGGGGCTGTACGAGATGATGGCCCCCAGACGAAATATAGTGCGCATTATGCCCCAAGCGTACCGCCCATGGGCCATGTCCGACGGAAAAGCGCCGCATCGCCACGGAAACTGGTAAAGTGCCGCGCGTTATTACTCAAGAGGATTGTTTCATGGCTACCAACCGTTCCCGTCGTCTGCGCAAGAAGCTGTGCGTGGATGAGTTCCAGGAGCTGGGTTTCGAACTGAACCTGGAATTCAAGGAAGACCTGTCCGAAGAAGCCATCGATGCCTTCCTCGACGCCTTCCTCGCAGAGGCCATGGATGCCAACGGCCTGGACTACGTCGGCGGCGATGACTTCGGCCTGGTCTGCCTGGCCAAGCGTGGTTCGGTCAGCGAAGAGCAGCGCGCTACCGTCGAGGCCTGGCTCAAGGGCCGTGGCGAACTGACCAAGATCGAAGTCAGCCCGCTGCTGGACGCCTGGTATCCGGACAAGCCGATCAACGCCAAGGCCGATTGATCCTGCCGAAGCGGCCGCCGTCGGCGTGCCGCTTCACCGAGCGCCGACCGGGCCGTGCAGGTACCGGGCCAGCGCTTCCTCGACGCGGCGCATGTGCCGCGCCAGTGCCTGCCGTCGCAGCTTGAGCTGCATCAGCGGTAAATCTTCCTGTTCAAGGGCCTCGCAGGCCGCCATCAACTCCCTGGCTTCCAGCATCCGTGCCGCGCTGAGGATCTTGTGCGCCTGGCCGGCGATCGCCTGGGCATCTTCGTGTGGATCGATGGCCATCAAGATGGCCAGGTCCTGCTGCAGGCTTTGCAGCAGGGTGGCCAGCAGGCGCTGGCGATCTTCCTGGTTGTCGCCGACGATGGTCGCCAGCCCGTCGAGCGTGAAACGCTTGCGCTTGCGTGGGGATGGCGCGCAGGGCGTTACGCTGGCCAGGCGCTGCTTCAGGGTGCGCAGGCCGATGGGCTTGAGCAGGCAGTCGTCCATGCCGGCGTCCAGGCATTTCTGGCGGATCTCGGGCTGGGCGTTGGCGGTATAGCCGAGGATGACGCAGCGCGGCCGGCCTTGCGCGCCTTCCTCGGCGCGTATCGCCTCGGCGACCTGGTAGCCGCTCATGTGCGGCATGTTGCAATCGAGGATCAGCACATCGAAACCGCCCTCGCGCCATTTCTCCAGGCCTTCGCGGCCATCGCCGGCGCTGGCATGGCGCAGCCCGAGGAACCCCAGTTGCTGCGCCATCAGCAACTGGTTGGCCGGGTGGTCGTCGATCACCAGCACGTTCAGCCGGGTATCCGGTGTGTCCACGTCCGCGACGTCAGGGGGGGCGGACGAGGGCGCCGCGACGCGCTGCAGGGGCATCTGCAGGCGGACGCGGGTGCCGACCCCTTGCAGGCTCTCGAGCGTCAGGTCGCCGCCCATCATCTGGCACAGGTTGCGGCTGATGGCCAGGCCCAGGCCGGTGCCGGCACGTGCGCCCTCGCTGTGGGGGTTGGCCTGGACGAATGGGTTGAACAGCTGACGCAGTTCGTCTTCACGGATGCCGATGCCACTGTCGCGCACCTCCAGGTCAAGGGTCGGGCCGGCTGCCGGGTTTTCGTCGTGCAGGGCCATGCTGATGCGCACCTGGCCGTGTTCGGTGAACTTGATGGCGTTGCTGACCAGGTTGGACAGCACCTGCTTGAAGCGCAGCGGATCGAGCAACGCATGGCAGCGTGCGTTCGCTGCGATGACCACTTCCAGGGACAGCCCTTTCTGCCGCGCCAGGCCATCGAAGACCCGGCCCACCGACTCGACCAGTGCACCCAGGTCGACCGGTTCCACGGACAGGGACAGGTGGCCGGACTCGATCCTGACGATGTCGAGGATGTCGCCGATCAGGCCCAGCAGGTCCTTGGCCGAATGGTAGGCGACCTCCAGTGCCGGTCGGTCCAACTGCCCCTGGTCCGCCCGCCTGACGGCCAGCTCGAGCATGCCGATGATGGCGTTCATCGGTGTACGGATCTCATGGCTGATGGTGGCCAGGAAGGTACTCTTGGCGCGATTGGCATCGTCGGCTTGCTGCTTGGCCTGGCGCAGGGCCTGGACCAGCTTGCGCCGGTCGCTGATATCGATCCAGCCGCCGATGATCCCCTGCACCTCGCCCAGCGAGTCGCGGTAGGGCAGGATCCAGTGGTAGATGGTCAGCTCCCGTCCTTTCATTTGCAGAGGACGATCCAGGATCAGTGGCGTGCCGGCCTCCATGACCTGCTGGTAGTCGGCCTCGATCTGCCGGGTATGTTCAGGGTCGCTGCACAGGCTGTCTGCCAGGCGCTTGCCGATGACCTCCGCGGGCTGCGCCTGGACGGCCTCCAGGTAGCTGTCGTTGCAGCTTTGCAGGCGCCTCTCGCGATCGCGTACGTACATCGGGTGGGGAGTGCCGTTGAGCAGTGCGCGCATGAACTCCAACTGGTCGCTCAGCGCCCGTTCGGCGCGCTGGCGATGCCGGATCTGCCGGCGCAGGCGGGCGTTCCAGACCAGCGCCAGCAACAGCAGCAGGCCGAAGCCCAGCAACACCCGTACGGCCAGGCGGCGAAACTCCCGCCAATGGGCATCGTCCTGCACGCCATAGCCACGCCAGCGGTTGTTGATCACACCCAGTTCTTCCGGCGAGATGCTCAGCAGGGCCTTGTCGAGGATCGAGGCGAGCGCCTGGGCCTGGCCGGTGCTGGCCATCGTGAAGGTGGCTGGCTCGTTGCCGATCGTGCGGCGGATGACCAGGTCGGGATTGCCGGCCAGCGCATGATTGGCGTCGATCAAGGTGGCGATCGCCGCATCCACCGCGCCGCTGCCGAGCAGCGCCATGGAAAAGAACGGGCTTTCGGTCTCGATCCGCCTGACCTGAGGGTGCTGCGTCGCGAGCAGTTCGGCCATGAGGCTATCGCGGGTGATGGCGACCCGCTTGCCCTGCAATTGCTCGAGGGAGGAGGCTTGCCCGGTGCCTGCACGGGTCACCAGCACGTAGTTGCTTTCCAGGTAGGGACGGCTGATCCGCAAGGCGCCGTCGTGTTTCTCGTCGCTGGAAATGGCCGCGATCACGTCCGCCCGGCCGTCCTTGAGGCGGGCGATCATGTCACGGATGCCGCTGGCCCGCTGGACCTCGAAGCGCAGCCCGGTGCGCAGGCGGATCAACTCCAGCAGGTCGGCGGCGATCCCACGGAAATGGCCGCTGCCGTCGAAGTAGGACACCGGGGCCGCGGTTTCGTTGACGGCGACGCGCATCACCGGGTGCTGCTGCAGCCAGTGCTCCTCGTCCGGCGTCAATTGCAGCTTGCGGTCGGTCAGGAGCATGTCGCTGCCGGCGCTCCAGCGCTTGAAGATACTGGCGGTCACGGCGTTGGGCTGGCTGTCGAGCACGGCATCGACCAGTGCCTTGAGCTGGGTATCCTCGCGGCGCATGGCGAAGCTGAAGCCGATGGCTTCGTGATTGCCGAAGCTGGCCATGCGCAGCAGGGGCAGGTGGCCCCGGTTGAGCTGGTAGTGGGTGGAGATGGTGTCGCCGATGAACACGTCGGCCTGGCCGAAGGCCACGGCGTTGAGTGCCTGGGTGGACGAGGGGAAGGCCAGGAGCTCGGCCTGCGGATAGTTGTCATGCACTTCCCGCGCGGGCAGGTAGTGGTAGAGCATGCTCAGGCGCATGCCTGCGAGCCCGTCGTCCAAGGGGCGCATTTCGTCCTCGCGGGTCACCAGCACCGGCTGGTCGATGGCGTAGGGCCGGGACAGCGCCAGGCCCGCCGAGGCTTCGTAGCCATTGGCGCTGCCGAGCAGGTCGATGCGGCCCTGCTTGAGCGCGTCGACCGCTGCCTGGCGGCTGGAAAAGCGCAGCACCCGTACCGGCAAGCCGAGCACCTGGCCGATCAGGCCGGCATATTCGGCGGTGAGCCCCTGGTAGTCGCGGCCGCCGGTGGTGATGTCGAAGGGCGGGTAATCCGGAAAGGATGCACCCATCACCAGTTCCTGTTTGCCTTCCAGCCACTGGCGTTGCGCCTCGGTCAGTTCGGGGCGGGTGGGCTTGACCGTCGATCGCGTGAGCAGGGTGAAGGCCTCGGCATCGGCCTGTGCCGCGTAGGCCTTGCCACAGGCCAGGGCCAGGACGATGCACAGGCAGGTCAGGTAGCGCTTCATTACCTACCCACCTCAGACCAATGCATTGCGTTTGGCCACATCGATCAGGTCGACCAAGGTATCGACCTGGAGTTTTTGCATCAGGCGCTTCTTGTAGGTACTGACCGTCTTGTTGCTGAGAAACATGCCTTTTGCAATTTCCTTGTTGCTTCTACCTTGTGCGAAAAGTTGCAGGACCATCAACTCCCGGTCATTGACCTGTCGGAAAAGTTGTTCCTCGTTGTTCACTTTTCCCGGATTGCTGTTGACTGCCTGGCTGGGGAAGTAGTTGTAGCCGGCAAGTACGGCCTTGATCGCGCTGAGCAGTTCGCCCAGGTCTTCCTGCTTGCAGACATAGCCGGCGGCACCCGAGTGCATGCAGCGCACCGCGAAAAGCGCTGGCGACTGGGCCGTCAGCACCAGCACCTTCAGAGGCAGCGCCATGGCCTGGAAGCGCGACAGCACCTCCAGGCCGTCCAGTTTGGGGATGGCGATATCGAGGATGACCAGGTCGGGGCGCGTTTCGCGGATCATCTGCATGGCATCGACGCCATTGTCCGACTCACCGACGATCCTGTAGTTCTGGTTTTCCAGCAACATGCGAACGGCCAGCCGGATAACGGGATGGTCGTCGACAATAAATACGGAGTGCATATTCAACTTCCTAATGCGGCAGCTGTCGGAAACAGTGCGCACCTTAGCCCGGATTTCTCATGAGGCCGGCAGGCGTGGCCGGTGAAGCCTCGGCGTATCAACAACCTGCCTTCCACCGCTAAAAATTGATCGTTTTTTATTCAATTCCCGCGTATGGGGCGCACTGCCCCCTTTCCCCCATTGAGCCGGGCCGGGGGCGCCCGCCTGTTCAGGTCGGCTTGAGGCGGGCAACCAGCCCCGCAAAGAGTTCCTGATGCGGATAGGCCTCGCTGATCAGCACGCGGATGCGCCGGCTGTTGCGAATGATCACCGCACCGATCTTGAGCAGTTTCAAGCGCAGGTTATGGATGCTCATGCGCGCCAATGCGGTGCCCTGGAGATGATCGCGTAGCCGTTCGAACAGCACATAGGCAAAGGCCGACAGCATCAGCCGCCACTGGTTGGTCCACCAGCGTGGGCTGGAGGTGCGGTCGGCGAACAGATCCAACTGTTGGTCCTTGATCCGATTCTCCATGTCGCCACGGCCGCAGTAGTCTTCGTAGTACTGCTGGGCAGCATCCTCGGCAAAGCGGGACACGACGATGAAGCGTGGATTGGCACCCTGCTCGCCATGTTCCAGGCGCGACACGACCAGGCGGCGCCTACGCCAACTACCGGCCTGATAGAGGAAGCGATACACGCCGGACATCTTCTGCCCGGTTTCTTGGTAGGCCTCGGCGACCGCTTGCATGGCCGGCGCCGCCATCCGCTGCAGGCGGGTGTTGCGGGCCAGACCCACCACATAATCCACCTGCTTGCGGTCACACCAGTCGAGCATGCGATGTCGGCAAAAACCGCCGTCACCGCGGAACACGATGCGGGTCTCTGGCCAGAAGCGGCGAATGAACTTGACCAGCAGTGCCAGGATGGCCCAACTGTGTCGGGCGCCATCGATGTTGCTCGGGCGCAAATAGCTCACCAGCAGATGGCGACCACAGAACACATAGAGCGGCAGGAAGCAGTAATGGTCGTAATAGCCATGGAAGAAGCGCCCTTCCTGATCTCCATGCACCGGCACATCGGTCGCATCGAAGTCGAGCACGATCTCAGCCGGCGCCTGGTCATGCTGGGCGATGAAGTGCTCCCACAGCAGGCGATGGGCTTGCACCACCGTTTCGCGATCGGCTTGCTGTTCCAGGCGCCCCAGAGTGGATTTGCCGGCCAGCGGTTGCAGGCGGTTGACCGCAGTCTGCAGCGCGTAGTCATGGCGCAGGCCGTCATGATCGTTGAGATCCTCGTAGCCGGCGGCCAGTGCATAGATACGCTGGGCGAGCAGTGTCTGCAGTCCATGCTGGACACGCCCAGGATCACGCCGATCGGGAACGATTTTGGCCAGGCGGCGGGTCAAGCCATGTTGCCGGTCGACCTCGCGCAGCAGCAACAAGCCCGCATCCGAGGTGATGTGACCACCGGTGAAAGAGGCCTCGACGAGGCGGCGAGAGAGGGGTGAAAAGTGGAGTTTTTCTGGTAGCATTTTGTGCGCGGCTGAAGACTTATGGGGCTTTGTTTGGCGACAAGAATCATAAGGCTTTCAGCCGTTTTTGTTTATGCGGTCATGAGAAATCCGGGTTAGCTCAGTTGGAAGTCGTCGGGACATGGAGGAAACGGCTGTGGGCCGTATATGGGAATTTACCTACAGTAAAAAGTTAACAGCGCTACGAATTGATCACGAATAAGTCATGTCAATTCGTTGTTTGGTAACTTTTTATTGAAAAGTTGGGGCGGCTGTTTAGTTTGTCCTGCGATGACCTAGGAAATTTCCTTCAGAGCATGCCGATGCATGCCATGGTCGGTTTGTGGTCTTTCAGGTTGGGCTGGAGCGACCGGTCATTTCGCAGGCCATTTCACTGGCGTAGCTGTCGGTCATGCCGGCGATGAAATCGATCATGCGCAGGTAGGCGTTGTGCAGTGAGCCTTGTGGGTCTGGGGCATGGTTGCCGAGCAGGTCCAGGACACGTCGGCTCTTGAAGGAGGGCGTGCGGCCTCCGTGCTGTTCCAGGGCGGCTGCGCAGAATGCGTTGAGGAGAATCTCCAGGGTGGTATAGGCGCCGATCTCGTGCAGCGTCTTGCGCTTGTCCTGGAAGATCTTCTTGCGCGCCATGTCCTTGGCCTGCAGCACGCAGCGTTTGGCCGGGCCGTGCATATGCTCGACCAAGTCGCCTGCCAGGCAACCGGCGAGCAGGGCCGGCTGCTGTTCGACGAAGGCCTGGGCGGCGGCATTGGTCAAATGCTCGATGGCCTTGCCGCGCAGGATCGCCAGCTTGCGTCGCCGCGAGTCGCCGGGCCCCAACTGACGGTAGGTGTCGGGGAGGTCGTCGCCGACCAGGTCGAGCAGCAAGGCCTCGACCTCGGCGTATTGCAGCAGCTCCATCTCCAGGCCGTCTTCCAGGTCGATCAGCGCGTAGCAGATATCGTCTGCCGCCTCCATCAGGTACACCAGTGGATGGCGTGCCCAGCGCTGCTCGTCCAGCTGTGGCAGGCCGAGCTTGCGGGTGATCTGTTGCAGCAGTGGCAGTTCGCTCTGGTAGCAGCCGAACTTGTGCTTCTTGTAGCCCAGGGCATCGGCGTGACGGGCGCTCCAGGGGTACTTCAGGTAGGTGCCCAGGGTGGCGTAGGTCAGCCGGGTGCCACCGTCGAACTGGTGGTACTCCAGTTGGGTCAGGACACGAAAACCTTGGGCGTTGCCTTCGAAGTTGAGGAAGTCGGCCCGTTCGTCGTCGCTCATGTCGTCCAGCCAGCCACGTCCAGCGGCCTGTTGGAACCAGTGGCGGATGGCATCTTCGCCGGAGTGGCCGAACGGCGGGTTGCCAATGTCGTGGGCCAGGCAGGCCGACTGCACGATCATGCCCAGGTCGCTGGGCTCGCACCAGTCAGGCAGGCTGTCGCGCAGGGGCTCGCCGACGCGCATGCCCAGGGAGCGGCCGACGCAACTGACTTCCAGCGAGTGGGTCAGGCGGGTGTGGATATGATCGTTGCTGGAGACCGGGTGGACCTGGGTCTTGCGCCCCAGGCGGCGGAACGCGCCAGAGAAGATGATGCGGTCGTGGTCCTTGTGGAAGGGACTGCGCCCCAGTTCCTCGGGGCTGTACAGGGCTTTGCCCAGGCGTTCGCGGGTCAGCAGGGTATGCCAGTCCAAGGCTCGATCTCCCGTCAGGTGGACGCCATAGCTTCCCGTGTCGGGCGCGCCCGCGCAAGCGGCAGGCGCGACCGCTCAGCCGCGCCGGTTGTGCAGGAACAGGCGGACCAAGGGCACCAGGCTGCTGCCCAGGCGCACCAGGCGGCTGAGATTGCCGCTGCGCACGCCCTTGCCGGTGAGAAAGCCCAGCGCGACCACCGCGCCCAGGCCCCACAGCGGCGCATGCCGGATGCCCAGGCCATCTTGCAGCGAGCTGCCCATGCCACGCAGGCGCCTGACCGGCTCGACCAACTGCGCCGATTCGTGGCGGATCTCCTGGCGGTGCATTTCCAGGCGCAGGCGCAACAGTGCCTTGCGCAGTTCACGGGGATTACGGGTATTGGGGAGTTCAGGCAGGTTCATGGCAACAGGCGCTCCCTGTCCTTGGCAAGTTCCTCGAGGGTGGCGCTGAACGGCGACGATTCGTCGAACACCGCGGCCTTCAGACGCAACCCGCAGTACAGGGCGGCGACGCCATAGAACACGCACAGGCCAATGATGCCGGCCAGGCGATAACTGTCCCACAGCAGCACCAGGACCAGCCCGGACAGCGCGGTCAGCAGCAGCAAAGCGAACACCAGCGCCAGGCCGGCGAACAGCAGCAGGCTGAGGGTACGGGCTTTCTGCTCCTGCAGTTCGATGCCGAACAGCTCGACATGGCTGTGCAGCAGGCCGAGCAAGGCCGCGCCAAGGCGCTTGCCGGAAGCGCTGGTGCCCAGAGCGTCGTTTTCCATGGGAACTCCTCAGCGCCGATTGGCCAGCAGGCCGATCAGCAGGCCGACGCCGGCGGCGATGCCGATGGCCTGCCACGGATTCTCCTGCACGTACTGCTCGGCACTGCCGAGGGCCGCCTGGCCGCGCTGGCGTACCGAGTCCTGGGTCAGTTGCAGGGTCTCGCGGGCCTGGACCAGGCGGTCGTGGATCTGCTCGCGCAGTTCGTCGGCCTGGTCGCCGGCCAGGTTGGCGGTGTCGGCGAGCAGTTTCTCGGTGTCGCGCACCAGGGCCTGGAAGTCAGCCATCAATATCTCTTGAGCAGTCTTTGCCGATTTGCTGGCCATGGGTCTCTCCCTGTGGATGTGTGTGGCTATTTCGAGTGATGGGGAAGAAGGAAGGTTCAGTGCCATCGCTGGTACGACCCTTGCTATCTCCCGGGGCGTGGCCGTGGGGTGCTGCGCCGAATGCGTGCGCTGGCCCGACGGATACCGATAAACCTTAACCCAATCCACGACAAACCCAAGAAAAACCACGCAGGCCTTGCCCGGCTCACCGAAACGGGGCGGGGCCATGGCACCGAATCGGTGCAAGGAGGTGGATTCTTGAACCGTCCTGGTGCCTTTTTCAGCAGGTCTGCCTCTTTCATGGAAAACATGCACAGCGCGATGGACTCCCTGGTCCATGGCTCCAATACCTTGTTCATTCTCATGGGCGCCATCCTGGTCCTGGCCATGCACGCGGGTTTCGCCTTCCTCGAAGTCGGTACCGTACGGCACAAGAACCAGGTCAATGCCTTGTCGAAGATCCTCAGCGACTTCGCGGTCTCGGCCCTGGTGTACTTCCTGCTCGGCTACTGGGTGGCCTATGGGGTGAACTTCTTCCAGCCGGCCGGCGAACTGGCTGCCGACCATGGCTATGCCCTGGTCAAGTGCTTCTTCCTGCTGACCTTCGCCGCGGCGATTCCGGCGATCATTTCCGGTGGCATCGCCGAGCGTGCCCGGTTCGTGCCGCAACTGTGCGCCACGGCCTTGATCGTGGCGCTGGTCTACCCGTTCTTCGAAGGCGTGGTGTGGAACGGCAACTTCGGCGTGCAGGGCTGGCTGCAGGCGCGCTTCGGGGCGCCGTTCCACGACTTCGCCGGCTCGGTGGTCGTGCATGCCATGGGCGGCTGGCTGGCGCTGGCGGCGGTGCTGTTGCTGGGCGCGCGCCGTGGCCGCTACCGTGAGGGCCGGCTGGTGGCGTTCGCACCGTCGAGCATTCCGTTCCTGGCCTTGGGGTCGTGGATCCTGATCATCGGCTGGTTCGGCTTCAACGTCATGAGCGCCCAGACCTTGCAGGGCGTCAGTGGACTGGTGGCGATCAATTCGCTGATGGCCATGGTCGGCGGGACCCTGGCTGCCTTGGCAGCCGGGCGCAACGACCCTGGCTTCCTGCACAACGGCCCGTTGGCCGGGTTGGTGGCCATCTGTGCCGGATCCGACCTGATGCATCCGCTCGGTGCCCTGGCCACCGGCCTGGTGGCGGGGGGGCTGTTCGTCTGGAGCTTCACCGCGGCGCAGAACCGCTGGAAGATCGACGATGTGCTGGGCGTCTGGCCTTTGCATGGCCTGTGCGGCGTCTGGGGCGGCATCGCCTGTGGCCTCTTCGGCCAGGCTGCGCTCGGCGGGCTGGGCGGTGTCAGCCTGGCCAGCCAGTTGGTCGGCAGCCTGGCGGGAGTGCTGGTGGCATTGCTGGGCGGCTTTGCCGTGTATGGCCTGATCAAGGCCGTGCCGGGGCTACGCCTGAGCCACGAGCAGGAGTTCCAGGGCGCCGACCTGTCGCTGCACCGCATCGGCGCCACCAGCCAGGATTGACGCAGGCCAGGTGCACGTGGCCCGGCATGGACCTAGAATGATCATCCCATTCCTTGCTGATGCGGGACCTGTCCATGCTGCCTGAATGCCAACTGTTCGGCACCCTGGGGTGCCATTTGTGCGAAGTGGCCGAAGCCTTGCTGATGCCTTTCGTCGAGCACGGCCTGCTGGTGGAGTTGGTCGATATCGCCGACAGCGAGGCGTTGTTCGAGCGCTATGGCCTGCGCATTCCCGTGCTGCGCCGTTGCGACACCGGTGCCGAGCTGGGCTGGCCGTTCGATGCGGAGCAGGTGGTGGCGTTCCTGAAGGGATGATTGCCGAGAGGGGAAGCGGTGCCCTCCTGCATGATCCGGCGCGCAGGGCGAAGATGCGAGGCCGACCGAGACAGGTCGGCCCCTTCAATCGTCCTGGAGTAGCTCTGCGATGCTCATCACCCCCCATTTCACCCTCGAGGAAATGACCGTTTCGCAAATCGCCGCGCGCGAAGGGCTGGACAATGCGCCCCCCGCGCAGGCCCTGGCCAACCTGGGCCTGCTGTGCCGGACACTCGAACAGGTGCGCGCGCTGTGCGGCGCCCCCATCATCGTCAGCAGTGGCTACCGCAGCCCGGCCGTCAACCGGCGCGTGGGCGGGGCATCCAGTAGCGCCCACCTCAGTGGCCTGGCCGCTGACTTCACCGTGTTCGACCTCGCGCCCCGCGAGTTGGCCCTGCGTATCCGTGACAGCGACGTGATGTTCGACCAGCTGATCCTCGAGTTCGACGGCTGGGTGCACCTGGCCGTATCGCGTGGCGCGCCGCGTCGCCAGGTGTTGACCATTCGCCGGGGCACGGGCTACCTCGCCGGGATCCGCTGAAGCCCAGGCCAATTGACGGCATACCGGTCACGTCCGTATGCTGTATATAAATACAGTATCAGGGTGAATCAATGCTCAACGTCGAGCAACTGAAGTACAGCGTCAACCGCATGTCCCCCGAGCGGGTCTGCGACGCCGTACTGGAGCTGCGCCTCGAAGGTCTGGTGACGGATGACCGGACGCCGTTCGGCAAGGTCCATTTCAACACCTGCTTCGCCGAGATCGAGGCGCTGTTCCAGCGTGCCGGTTACCATCGTCAGCTGGATGTGGTGGGGTACCAGGGTTTGGTCTATGCCCTCTACGATCCGGGGCGCTGGGATGCGGTGCAGGTCTTGCGCTGGCTGAAGGCACGCAGCGAGACGGCGGCCCGGGCTGGTTGACCTGGCGGGCATGGAGGATAATGCCCGCCCTTGAGTTTGCGAGCCCTGCCATGACCGCGCCTTTCGACCCCGCCCACCAGCAAGCCAGTACGGTCTGCCTGCCACCAGGTCGCTGGGCGACGGTACTCGACTGCCTGTGCGATCGTTTCAAGGGCATCAGCCGCGAGCAGTGGCTCGACCGTTTTGCTCGTGGGCGCGTGCTGGATGCCGCAGGGCAGGCGATTCCGGTGGACATGCCCTATCGCCAGGGCATGCGCCTGCACTACTTTCGCGAGGTGCCCAACGAGAAGCCGATCCCGGTGCAGGAAACGATCCTGCATGTGGACGAGCATCTGGTGGTGGCCGACAAACCGCATTTCCTGCCGGTCACCCCGACCGGTGAGTATGTCGAGCAGACCTTGCTGCGTCGCCTGATCCGTCGCTTGGGCAACCCGCACCTGGTGCCGCTGCACCGTATCGACCGGCATACCGCCGGGCTCGTGCTGTTTTCCGCCAACCCACACAGCCGCAGTGCCTACCAGCGGCTGTTTCCCGAACGGCGCATCGACAAGCGCTACCAGGCGATCGCCGCGGCGCTACCCGAGCGTGAGTTTCCCCTGGTGCACCGTAGCCGCCTGGTGCATGGCGAGCCCTTCTTTCGAATGCAGGAAGTGGCGGGGCAGCCCAACAGCGAAACCCTGGCCGAGGTCCTGGAGAAGAATGGCAAGCTGTGGCGCTACGGCCTCTCGCCGGTGACTGGCAAGACGCACCAGTTGCGGGTACATATGGCGGCGCTGGGCGCGGCGATCTGCAACGACCCGTTCTACCCGGCGCTGTGCGAGGTGCAGGATGACTACCAGCGGCCACTGAAGCTGCTGGCGCAAGGGTTGCGGTTCGAGGATCCACTGACAGGGGAGGTGCGCTGCTTCGAGAGTCGCCTGTCGCTGGAGTGGTGAGGAGGGGAGCCAAGGGCTGCAAAGCACCCTTTGACTGAGTGACATTGGGGCTGCTTTGCAGCCCCAGGTGACAACGACCGGCGATAAAGGCCAGCGCCTCAGCGGTTGAAGCGCTCCACCAGGGAATACTGGCTGCCCGCCGTGCTGGTCAGCTCTTCGCTGAGCAGTGCCGAGCGCTGGGCCTGTTCGGCGGTCTGGTCGGCCAGGTCGGCGATGGTGCTGATGTTGCGGCTGATCTCGTCGGCCACCGCGGTCTGCTCCTCGGTCGCCGCGGCGATCTGGGTGGCCATGTCGGTGATGTTGGCCACCGCTTCGCTGATGCCCGCCAGCGCCTGGTCGGCTTCCATGACCCGCTCCACGCCTTCCTGGGCCTGGCGGTGGCCATTTTCCATGGTCTGTACGGCGTTGTTGGCGGTCTGCTGCAGCTTGGCGATCAGGTTGTGGATCTGCCCGGTGGACTCGGCGGTGCGCTGGGCCAGTTGGCGTACCTCGTCGGCGACCACGGCGAAGCCTCGGCCCATCTCACCGGCGCGCGCCGCCTCGATGGCGGCGTTGAGGGCCAGCAGGTTGGTCTGGTCGGCGATCCCCTTGATCACATCCACCACGCCACCGATCTCGTCGCTGTCCTTGGCCAGCTGGGTGACGGTCTGGCCGGTTTCGCCGACGGCTGCCGACAGGCGCTCGATGGCCTCGCGGGTCTCCCCAGCGATGTGCCGGCCCTGGCTGGTCAGGCGGTTGGCTTCCTGGGTGGCATCGGCGGTGCGCTGGACGTGATTGGCCACTTCCTGGGTGGTGGCTGCCATCTGGTTGACCGCGGCAGCGACCTGCTCGGTTTCCACCCGCTGGCGTTCCAGGCCCGTGGAACTCTGGTGGGCCAGAGCATCGGACTGGCGCGCCTGGTCGCTGAGGTGCTCGGCGCTGTCCTGCAGGCGAGTCAGGCAGGTCTTCAGGCGCGCGTCTTGGCTGAGCATGGCCATTTCCAGGCGGGCCTGCACGCCACGGCTGTCGGTGTACATCTGCGCGATCAGCGGGTCGGAGGTGGTCTGTTCGGCCAGGCGCAGCAGGCGCTTGAGGCCGCGTTGCTGCCAGGTCAGGCCGAGCAGGCCGAGCGGTACCGACAGGCCCGCGGCCAAGGCGAAGCCCCAGGAGTGGCCGAGCCAGTTGCCGATCAGGAAACCGACCTGGCTGACCAGGATGAACGGCAGCCAGTCCTGCAGCACCGGCAGCCACTTGTCACGCCGTGGTACTGCCGGCTTGCCTTGGTTGATGCGCTGGTACAGTGCCTCGGCGCGGCGGATCTGCTCGGCGGTGGGCTTGATTCGCACCGACTCGTAGCCGATCACCTGGTTGTTGTCGAAGATCGGCGTGACATAGGCGTTGACCCAGTAGTGATCGCCCGACTTGCAGCGGTTCTTGACGATGCCCATCCACGGCAAGTCCTGCTTGAGGGTCTGCCACATGTGGGCGAAAACCGCCGGGGGCACGTCGGGATGGCGGACCAGGTTATGGGGCGCGCCCGTCAGTTCCTCGCGGGAGAAACCGCTGATGTCGATGAAGGCATCATTGCAATAGGTGATCACACCCTTGGCATTGGTGGTGGAGATCAACCGTTGTTGGGCAGGGAAGGTCCGTTCTCTCTGGGTAATCGGCTGGTTGTTACGCATGGGCAGTCAATCCGCAAGGCTTTCGACAGGTATCGGCAAGCCGGTGATTTTATTGAATGGATACTTAAATTCGCTTGACCTGGCTCAATGAGCACAGGGCGCGCCTGGGTTAAAGGATCTGGCGATTTCACGTAAGTTGCCGTCAGGTTTGCGTTTTTTTAACGATTTATGACGGTTTGGTCCGATCATGACTGATTGTTCGGAGAAGGGCCAGCGGCGAATGGGGGAGGGGAAGGTTGCCGTTGGCCTTGCAGGAGCGGTCAGGCGCCCCGGCAAGGCCGCTCCTGCAAGTGCCTCCGTGCTTCAGGCCGCAATCAGCTGGCGCAGCACATAGTGCAGGATCCCTCCGGCCTTGAAGTACTCCACTTCATTGAGGGTATCGATCCGGCATAGCACCTCGATCTGTTGCTGCTGGCCATCCTCGCGGGTGATGCGCAGCGGCAGGCTCATGCCTGGGCGTAGCTGCGCGCCGGACAGCCCCAGCACATCGATGCGCTCCTTGCCGGTCAGGCCCAGGGTCTTGCGGCTTTCCCCGGCCTTGAACTGCAGCGCCAGCACGCCCATGCCCACCAGGTTGGAGCGGTGGATACGCTCGAAGCTCTCGGCCAGCACTGCCTTGACCCCCAGCAGGTTGGTACCTTTGGCCGCCCAGTCACGGCTGGAGCCGGTGCCGTACTCCTGGCCGGCGATCACCACCAGCGGTGTGCCTTCGTCCTGGTAGCGCATGGCCGCGTCGTAGATCGACAGCTTCTCGCCACTGGGCACGTGCAGGGTGTTGCCGCCTTCCTCGCCACCGAGCATCTCGTTGCGGATGCGGATGTTGGCGAAGGTGCCGCGCATCATCACTTGGTGGTTGCCGCGGCGCGAGCCGTAGGAGTTGAAGTCGCGTGGCTCCACGCCCTGGCTGCGCAGGTAGCGGCCGGCAGGGCTGTCGGCCTTGATGTTGCCAGCCGGGGAGATGTGGTCGGTGGTCACCGAATCGCCGAGCAGGGCGAGGATGCGGGCCCCCTGGATATCGTCGATCTGCGGCAAGGGGCCGGCGATGTCGTCGAAGAACGGCGGGTGCTGGATGTAGGTGGAATCGTCCTGCCACACATAGGTGGCCGCCTGCGGCACTTCGATGGCCTGCCATTGGGCATCGCCAGCGAAGACCTCGGCGTATTCCTTGTGGAACATGGCGGTATCGACCTTGGCCACGGCATCGGCGATTTCCTGCTGGCTGGGCCAGATGTCGCGCAGGTAGACCGGCTGGCCATCGGTACCGGTCCCCAAGGGATCGCAGGTCAGGTCCAGGCGCACGCTGCCGGCCAGGGCATAGGCCACCACCAAGGGCGGCGAGGCCAGCCAATTGGTCTTGACCAACGGGTGCACGCGGCCTTCGAAGTTGCGGTTGCCCGAGAGCACCGAGGCGACGGTCAGGTCGGCGCTGCCGATGGCTTTCTCGATGGCTTCGTCCAGCGGGCCGGAGTTGCCGATGCAGGTGGTGCAGCCATAGCCGACCAGGTCGAAACCGAGCTGGTCGAGGTAGGGCGTGAGGCCGGCGGCCTTGAAGTAGTCGGTGACCACCTTGGAGCCTGGCGCCAGCGAGCTCTTCACCCAGGGCTTGCGCTTGAGGCCCTTTTCCAGGGCTTTCTTCGCCACCAGGCCGGCCGCCATCATCACGCTGGGGTTGGAGGTATTGGTACAGGAGGTGATGGCGGCGATCACCACGGCGCCGTCGCGCAGGGTGTGGGTCTGGCCGTCATGGGTGTAGTCGACCTCGCCGGCCTGGTCGGCATTGCCTACCGCCACGCCGCCGCCACCTTCGCTTTCCAGCCGGCTGACTTCCTTGGCCAAGGGCCTGGGTTGCAGTTCGATGAAGCCGTCGAAGGCCTGGCGCACCTGGGACAGGGCGACCCGGTCCTGCGGGCGCTTGGGCCCGGCCAGGCTGGCCTCGACGTCGTGCATGTCCAGCGCCAGGGTGTCGCTGAACAGCGGCTCCTGGCCTGGCAGGCGCCAGAGGCCCTGCGCCTTGCAGTAGGCCTCGACCAGTTGCACCGTCTCCTCGGCCCGGCCCGACAAGCGCAGGTAGTCAAGGGTCACCTGGTCGACCGGGAAGAAACCGCAGGTGGCACCGTATTCCGGTGCCATGTTGGCAATGGTGGCGCGGTCGGCCAGGGGCAGGTCGGCCAGGCCATCGCCGTAGAACTCGACGAACTTGCCCACCACGCCTTTCTTGCGCAGCATCTGCGTGACCGTCAGCACCAGGTCGGTGGCGGTGATGCCTTCGCGCAGCTTGCCGGTCAGCTTGAAGCCGATCACCTCGGGGATCAGCATCGATACCGGCTGGCCGAGCATGGCCGCCTCCGCCTCGATGCCGCCCACGCCCCAGCCGAGCACGCCGAGGCCATTGATCATGGTGGTGTGCGAGTCGGTGCCGACCAAGGTGTCGGGGAAGGCATAGGTGCGACCGTCTTCCTCACCGGTCCACACCGTGCGGCCCAGGTATTCCAGGTTGACCTGGTGGCAGATGCCGGTGCCTGGCGGCACCACGCGGAAGTTGTCGAAGGCGCTCTGGCCCCAGCGCAGGAAGGCGTAGCGCTCGCCATTGCGCTGCATCTCGATGTCGACGTTCTGGGCGAAGGCCTGGGGGCTCGCGTAGCGATCGACCATCACCGAGTGGTCGATCACCAGGTCCACCGGCGACAATGGGTTGATCCGCTGCGGGTCGCCGCCGGCCTTGGCCATGGCGGCGCGCATGGCGGCCAGGTCGACCACTGCGGGCACCCCGGTGAAGTCCTGCATCAGCACCCGCGCCGGGCGGTACTGGATCTCGCGATCAGAGCGACGCTCGCCGAGCCACTGGGCCAGGGCGCGCAGGTCGTCGCCGGTGACGGTCTTGCCGTCCTCCCAGCGCAGCAGGTTCTCCAGCAGCACCTTGAGCGACATGGGCAGGCGCTCGAGGTCGCCGAGTTGGCGGGCGGCTTCGGCGAGGCTGAAATAATGGTAGGTACGGCCGGCCGCCGTAAGGGTCTTGAGGGTCTTCAGGCTATCGAGCGAGGGCATTGCCAACTCCTTCTGCGCCGGTGCCCGGTACCTTCGGTGGTGCGTGCGGTTGATTCGCGTACTCAAGTCCTGGCGCTGAAATCGAATGCGCGAACCCGCCACACAGACCACGGGATACCGGTGTCACCGCTCTGTGGTGGTCCGCACGGCACGGACCTGGCTGAATGGTCAGGGTAGACCGAATTGCCGGACCTGACCTTGTTCTGGACCGGTGGGGCATGTCGCCGGTTCCGATCTTCCTTTATCATCGCCGCCCTGCCGGCGCCTGCCTTGCGCCGGATCAAGGCTGGCGGTGCACGCCAGCGACGTGGAGTGAGAGATGAATATCCTGTTCATGCATTGCCGGCCCGGCTTCGAGGGCGAGGTTTGCGCCGAGATCAGCGAACACGCCGCCCGCCTGGGTGTCGCGGGCTATGCCCGGGGCAAGCCGCAGAGCGCCTGTGCCGAGTTCGTCTGCACCGAGCCGGACGGCGCCGCGCGCCTGATGCGTGAACTGCGCTTCGAGCAGTTGATCTTTCCGCGCCAGTGGGCCCGGGGCGAGTTCGTCGAGTTGCCCGAGAGCGAGCGCATCGGCGTGCTGCTCGAGCACCTGGCCGAGCATCCGGTGTACGGCAGCCTGTGGCTGGAGGTGCTTGACAGCAACGAGGGCAAGGCGCTCTCGACCTTTTGCCGCAAGTTCGAGGTGCCGCTGCGCAAGGCCCTGGAAAAGGCTGGCCGCCTGGTCGAGGGCGCCGGGCGACCGCGCCTGCTGCTGACCTTCATCAGTGGCCGGCGGGTGTTCGTCGGCCTGGCCGAGGCGAACAATTCGGCGCTCTGGCCCATGGGCATTCCGCGCCTGAAGTTCCCCCGCGAGGCGCCCAGCCGCTCGACCCTCAAGCTGGAGGAGGCCTGGCACCAGTTCATCCCGCGCGAGCAATGGGAGCAGCGCCTGAACGACGACATGACCGGTGTCGACCTGGGGGCCTCGCCCGGTGGCTGGACCTACCAGTTGGTTCGGCGCGGCATGCTGGTAACGGCCATCGACAACGGCCCGATGGCCGAGAGCCTGATGGACACTGGCCTGGTCCAGCACCTGATGGCCGACGGTTTCACCTGGCGGCCGAAGCAGACGGTGGACTGGATGGTCTGCGACATCGTCGAGAAGCCTGCGCGCACTGCAGCGCTGATCGAGACCTGGCTGGGCGAGGGGTTGTGCCGCGAGGCGGTGGTCAACCTCAAGTTGCCGATGAAGCAGCGCTATGCCGAGGTACGCCGCCTGCTCGAACGTATCGAGGCCGGCTTCAAGGCACGCAAGGTCAAGGTGTCGATCGCCTGCAAGCAGCTGTACCACGACCGCGAGGAGGTCACCTGCCACCTGCGCCGGCTGGACCTCAAGCCACGCTGAGGCGGCTGGCTGGCGGCCGCGCCCGGGCGAATGTGCCCGGGCGCTTGGAGCGCGCGGCCCGATGCGCGACAATGCCCCCATCATTTGTGGAGCACCCCATGACCGAATTCACCCCTGACGCCATCCTCGACGCCACCGGCCTGAACTGCCCGGAGCCGGTGATGATGCTGCACCAGCACGTCCGTGACCTGGCGGCCGGCGGCCTGCTCAAGGTCATCGCCACCGACCCCTCGACCCGCCGCGACATCCCCAAGTTCTGCAACTTCCTCGGCCATGAGCTGCTCGAGCAAGAGGAACAGGCCGGCACCTACCTGTACTGGATCCGCAAGAAGGCCGATTGAGCCCGCTGGATCGTGCCTGGCATAGCGCCTACACTGCGTGCCCCTGACAGGAGAGCGCCATGCTGATAGTTGCCGACGAGAATATCCCGCTGCTCGATGCCTTCTTTGCCGGTTTCGGCGAGATTCGCCGTTACCCCGGACGCAGCATCGACGCGGCCTGCGTCAAGGACGCCGATGTATTGCTGGTGCGCTCGGTAACCCAGGTCGACCGGCAACTGCTCGCGGGCAGCCAGGTGCGTTTCGTCGGCACTTGCACCATCGGCACCGACCACCTGGACCTGGACTACTTCGCCGAAGCCGGTATCCACTGGAGCAGCGCCCCGGGCTGCAACGCCCGGGGGGTGGTGGACTACGTGCTGGGCAGTCTGCTGACCCTGGCGGAGCTGGATGGCGTGGACCTGGCCAAGCGGGTCTACGGCGTGGTTGGTGCGGGGCAGGTCGGGGAGCGCCTGGTGCGGGTGCTGCACGGCCTGGGCTGGAAGGTGCTGGTCTGCGACCCGTTGCGCCAGGCCCGTGAGGGTGGCGATTTCGTCAGCCTCGAGACGATCCTCGAACAGTGCGATGCGATCAGCCTGCATACGCCGTTGCAGCGCGAGGGCGCACACCCCACCTGGCACCTGCTGGGCGCGGGGCAACTGGCGCGCCTGCGTGCGGGGGCCTGGTTGATCAATGCCAGCCGCGGTCCGGTGGTGGACAACCAGGCCCTGCGCGAGTTGCTGCTGGAGCGCGAAGACGTGCATGCGGTGCTGGATGTCTGGGAGGGCGAACCCCAGGTGGACCTGGTCCTGGCCGACCTGTGTACCCTGGCTACCCCGCATATCGCCGGTTACAGCCTGGATGGCAAGCAGCGTGGCACGGCGCAGATCTACCAGGCGTTCTGCCGCTGGCGGGGTGAGCCGGAGCAGGTGCAGTTGGCCGACTTGCTGCCGGCGCCGGCTCTGGCGCGGCTCGACCTGGATGCCGCCGCGGATCCGGCCTGGGCCTTGGCGACCCTGTGCCGGGCGGTGTACGACCCTCGGCGCGACGACGCCGATTTTCGCCGCAGCCTCAGTGATGTTCCGGCCGAGCAGCGCGCGGCCTTCGACCTGCTGCGCAAGCATTACCCGCAGCGGCGCGAGATCGAGGGGCTGAAGGTGCACCTGAACGGCGATGCGCCACAGTTGGCGCAGGTGGTCAGTGCCTTGGGGGGCGTGCTGGTCTAGGGGGATGGGCTGCGACGCAGCCCCACGATGGTGCCCCTGAAAAGCAAAAACCCGGCGCAAGCGCCGGGTTGTAAGGGATTCGTTGCCTTCAGGCCTTGCGCACGGGTTCTTCCCGGCTCTTTTCCAGGTCCTTGCAGGCCTTCTGGATCATCTGCTCGGTGATCGGGATTTCACGGCCCTGGGCGTCGATGATCGAGCCGCAGACCTGGGATTGCGGTTGGTTCGTGGTCTTGGGCGTATCGCTGCTATGCTGCAAGCTCATTTCCTGTCTCCTCATCAGGTTCAAGCTCAGGGTAAACCACTTGCCGTGACTAGCCTGTGACAGCTCCCTGGGCGTCACGACAGGGACAGTCCAACAGAAAGCGCGGCAAAGCTCCAGAGGCACGTTAGAACGAAAGGGTATAGCAACCTTGGCCATCGCCTCGCCGCTGCGCTGTGGTCCTCATTGCGATACCGGGAGGCTGGCCACGGTTCCCCGTGAGCGGATGAGTGGTAGTCTGCTGCCCCCTAGCTGTGAATGGACACCTTCATGCCCGAGCCGGTTTCCTCCCGCCAGCGCCGCGCCCTGCGCCTGGGCTGGCGGTTCATCCGTCCGTACCGCAGGCAGGTAGCGCTGGCCTTGCTGGCACTGGTCGTGACCGCCGCCATCACCCTGTCGATGGGACAGGGCATCCGCCTGCTGGTGGACCAGGGGTTCATGACCCGCTCCCCACACCAGCTCAACCAGGCCATCGGCTTGTTCCTGCTGCTGGTGCTGGCCCTGGCGGTAGGGACCTTCAGCCGCTTCTACCTGGTGTCGTGGATCGGCGAACGCTGCGTGGCGGATATCCGCAAGGCGGTATTCGATCACCTGGTCGGCCTGCACCCGGGGTTCTTCGAGGACAACCGCAGCTCGGAGATCCAGTCGCGGCTGACCGCCGACACCACCTTGCTGCAATCGGTGATCGGCTCGTCACTGTCGATGTTCCTGCGCAACGCTTTGATGGTGGTCGGCGGGGTGGTGCTGTTGTTCGTCACCAACCCCAAGCTCACCAGCATCGTGGTGCTGGCGCTGCCCTTGGTGTTGGCGCCGATCCTGCTGTTCGGTCGGCGAGTGCGCAGCCTGTCGCGGCAGAGCCAGGACCGGGTTGCCGACGTGGGCAGCCACGTGGCCGAGGCCCTGGGGCAGATCAAGACGGTGCAGGCCTACAACCATCAGGCGCGGGACCGCGAGCTGTTCGCCGGCACCGTGGAAGCGGCGTTCGCCGTGGCGCGACGGCGCATCGCCCAGCGCGCATGGCTGATCACCCTGGTGATCGTGCTGGTGCTCGGTGCGGTGGGGGTGATGCTCTGGGTCGGCGGCATGGATGTCATCGCCGGGCGCATCTCCGGTGGCGAACTGGCGGCCTTCGTGTTCTACAGCCTGATCGTCGGCAGTGCCTTCGGCACCCTCAGCGAGGTGATCGGCGAGTTGCAACGAGCGGCCGGCGCCGCCGAGCGCATCGCCGAGCTGCTGGCGGCGCGCAGCGCCATCCTGGCCCCCGTCGAGCCTGCCGTGCTGCCGAGCGGGCGGGCCAAGGGGCGTATCGAGCTGCAGGGTATCCATTTTGCCTATCCGTCGCGGCCGACGGTCGCGGCCATCGATGGCCTGAGCCTGACCATCGAGCCTGGGCAGACCGTGGCGCTGGTGGGGCCTTCCGGTGCGGGCAAGTCGACCCTGTTCGACCTGTTGCTGCGCTTCTACGACCCCCAGCAGGGGCGCATCCTGCTCGACGGCCAGGCGATCGCCGAGCTGGCCCCGGACGAGCTGCGTCGGCAGTTCGCCCTGGTGGCGCAGAACCCGGCGTTGCTGCGTGGCACGGTGGAGGCCAACATCCGTTATGGCCGGCCCGAGGCCAGCCTGGCGCAGGTCGAGGCAGCGGCGCGCAGCGCCCATGCCCATGAGTTCATCCAGCAATTGCCCCAGGGGTACCAGACCCTGCTGGGGGAGGGTGGCATCGGCTTGTCCGGCGGCCAGCGCCAGCGCCTGGCGATCGCCCGCGCGCTGCTGGTGGATGCGCCGATCCTGCTACTCGACGAGGCCACCAGCGCCCTCGATGCCCAGAGCGAGCACCTGGTCCAGCAGGCATTGCCCGGCCTTATGGCGGGCCGGACCACGCTGGTGATCGCCCACCGCCTGGCCACGGTGCAGCATGCCGACCGCATCGCGGTGATCGACAAGGGCCGCTTGGCGGCGATCGGCAACCATCGTCAATTGATCGAGGAAAGCCCGCTCTATGCAAGGTTGGCTGCCCTGCAGTTCAGTTCTGCGTGAAGAGTGGGGCAAGCTTCACGCCGCAAGCTGTAAGTAAGAGCGGGCGGCGCTCAGGCATGACACCCTGCGCCGATCAGCTTGAAGCTTGGAGCTTGAATGGGGGAAATCCGCCATTTGCTGGACAAACGCCCGCTGCAGGTGGCGGATTGTCGCCAGCAAAACTGCCAATCTTCGGGTGCGACCATGCGCCTCAGCTATTAGCCATTGGTCTTGGTGGAGCTGGCACGGCTTGTGCTTTGGCGCGGGCTGGGCTTAGTGCCCGAGGCGATCGTGCCCCGATCCATCGAAACCCCATTCGCCGACCCTGCGATCTTGCTGGCCAACTGCCGCAAGACGCCACTCGCCTCGAGTGCCGGTCGTGCGGGCGAGAACAACAACCGGGCGTGCACACCGGCGGCAACGAGATGCCAACCACTTCACTTCAATTGGATTGAGCTATGAAAAAAATCCTGCTGACGCTCCTGTGCCTGAGCGTCATCGGCTGTTCCAAGCCCGGCGAGCCGGAAAAGTCCGTCGATGTCCTGCTGATCGGCGGCGGTATCATGAGCGCGAGCCTGGGGACCTACCTCACCGAGCTGGAGCCGAACTGGACGGTCGACGTCTACGAACGCATGGACCAGGTCGCCGAGGAAAGCTCCAATGCCTGGAATAACGCCGGCACCGGTCACTCCGCCTTCTGCGAGCTGAACTACACCAGCGAAGGCAAGGACGGCAAGATCGACATCAGCAAGGCGGTCAACGTCAACGAGCAGTTCGAGGTCTCCAAGCAGTTCTGGGCCTACCAGGTCGAGCAGGGTGTGCTGAGCAACCCGAAGTCGTTCATCAACAATGTGCCGCACATGAGCTTCGTCTGGGGTGACGAGAACGTCGCGTTCCTGCACAAGCGTGTCGAGGCCCTGCAGCACAGTTCGCTGTTCCGTGGCATGGAGATCTCCGAGGACCACGAGCAGATTCGCAAGTGGGTGCCGATCGTGATGGAGGGCCGTTCGCCCGAGCAAAAGGTCGCCGCGACCCGCATGGCCATTGGTACCGACGTCAACTTCGGCGAGATCACCCGCCAGTTGTTCGCTTCCATGGCCCGCAACCCGAACGTCAAGCTGCACCTGCGTCACGAAGTGCGTGACATCGTGCGCAATGATGACGGCAGCTGGAACGTGGTGGTGGCGGACCTTGCCAAGGGTGGCAAGGAAGCCCGCGTCAAGGCCAAGTTCGTGTTCATCGGCGCCGGTGGCGGCGCGCTGAAGCTGCTGCAGAAGTCCGGTATCCCTGAAGCCGAGGGCTACGCCGGTTTCCCAGTCGGTGGCCAGTTCCTGATGACCGACAACCCCGACATTGTCGCCCGCCACAAGGCCAAGCTGTACGGCAAGGCTTCGGTCGGCGCACCGCCCATGTCGGTCCCGCACCTGGATACCCGTGTCATCGACGGCAAGGAAGTGCTGCTGTTCGGCCCATTCGCGACCTTCTCGACCAAGTACCTGAAGAACGGCTCGCTGCTGGACATGTTCGCCTCGCTGACCACCCATAACATCAGCCCGATGATCAATGCCGGCATCGACAACTTCGACCTGAGCACCTACCTGATGGGCCAACTGATGCTCAGCTTCGACGACCGCATGGATGCCCTGCGCGAGTATTTCCCCAACGCCCAGAACCAGGACTGGAAACTGCTGCAGGCCGGCCAGCGCGTGCAGGTGATCAAGAAGGACCCTGAGCACGGCGGCATCCTGCAGTTCGGCACCGAGGTGGTGGCCTCCCAGGACGGCACCATCGCCGCGCTGCTGGGCGCTTCGCCAGGCGCTTCGACGGCTGCGCCGATCATGCTGACGGTGCTGGAGAAGACCTTCAAGGACCGCATCAAGACCCCGGAATGGCAGGCCAGGCTGAAGGAGATCGTGCCGACGTATGGCCAGAAGCTGAACAACGACCTCGAGCTGACCAACAAGACGCGTGAGTGGAGCCATTCGCGCCTGCAACTGCTGCACGTTCCGGTGCTGCCGGAGGAAGTGGCTGCGGTGCAGTAAATTGAAGCATGCACCGCGGGGCAATGCTGTTGCTCACGCCATGGGGCTGCTTTGCAGCCCATCGTCGGCAAGCCGGCGATGGGGCGCGAAGCGGCCCCCAATGGCCGCAGTAAAAGAGCCTTTTTCCAGGCACAACAAAAAGCCCGCTCAAGGCGGGCTTCTTGCAGTTTCGAGGAATTTGGTCGGAGAGACAGGATTCGAACCTGCGGCCTTCTCGTCCCGAACGAGACGCGCTACCTGGCTGCGCTACACTCCGATGACCGAAATCCTACTGCATACCCTTTTCGAACGCAACCCCTTGTTGCAAAAAGGAGCTTTGCCAAAAAGGGGAGGCGAAATCACAGCTCTTTGACGGTCCGGATCTGGTCTTTGTTGACGCGGGTACGCTTGCCGTCGAGCTGTTCGAATTCGTAGAAGCCGGAGTCTTCGTCATAGGAAGGGGTGTCCACTGCCTGGATCTCGCGGCCGTCGTTCAGGGTAATGACGGTTGGCGATGCGCAGCCGGCGAGGGCGCCCAGGCCCAGGGCGAGCAGGAAAGCGGGAAGGGTCCGTTGGATCATCGTGTTTCTCCAGTGCAATGGTGCTTGATGCCAGTTAAGACGCAAGGTGTCTGCGCAAGTTCCTTGCAAAGTGCAGCATAGCGGCAAAGGTGGGGCATTGATGGAGAACAATAGCCTGTCGTCCTGGGGCGCGCTTGCCCCCCGAATCTCAAGAACGGCGCGGCCCCTGGGAGCTGGCTTGTCGGCGATGGGCTGACAAATCCCAGTTGCCCCCTGCATAGCCACGCAGCGCAGCCTGCGACGGCCCACCCTGTGATATAACAACCGCCATCACCCACCGCTGCGACGGATCTCCATGAAAGCCAAGGCAGATACCCCCTTCGTGCCGCTGAACATCGCCGTGCTGACGGTCAGCGACACCCGTACTTTCGAAACCGATACTTCCGGCCAGTTGTTCGTCGACCGGCTCACCGCCGCCGGCCACCGATTGGCCGCGCGGGTACTGCTCAAGGATGATCTGTACAAGATCCGCGCCCAGGTCGCCACCTGGATCGCCGATGACCAGGTGCAGGTAGTGCTGATCACCGGCGGTACCGGCTTCACCGGCCGCGACAGCACGCCGGAAGCCGTGGCCTGCCTGCTGGACAAGCAGGTCGAGGGCTTCGGCGAGCTGTTCCGGCAGATCTCCGTGGCCGACATCGGCACCTCCACCGTGCAGTCCCGTGCCCTGGCAGGCCTGGCCAACGGTACCCTGGTGTGCTGCCTGCCGGGCTCGACCAATGCCGTGCGTACCGGCTGGGATGGCATCCTCGCCGAACAGCTCGATGCCCGTCACCGGCCCTGCAACTTCGTCCCCCACCTGAAGCAGGCAGCGGCCTGTGACAGCCGTGGTTGAGGGTATGCAGGCCCGGCCGCTGATGCCGGTGGAAGAAGCCCTGGAGCGGCTGCTGGCGCTGGCCGAGGCCGCGCCGATCCGTGACACCGAGGACGTGGCCCTGGCTGACGCCGAGGGCCGGGTGCTGGCCCGTGACCTGGTGGCCAGCCTCGACCTGCCGCCATGGCCGAACAGTGCCATGGATGGCTATGCCCTGCGCCTGGCCGACTGGCAGGGCGAGCCGCTGGCGGTGAGCCAGCGTATCTTCGCCGGCCACGCACCCGCGCCGCTGCAGTCGGGCACCTGCGCCCGGATCTTCACCGGCGCGCCACTGCCCGAAGGCGCCGACTGCGTCGAGATGCAGGAAAACGTCGAGGTCCTCGAGGATGGCCGGGTACGCTTGCTCGAGCCGTTGCAGGTCGGCCAGAACGTTCGCCCGCAGGGCCAGGAAACCCGGGTGGGCGAGCAAGTGATGGCCACGGGTACGCGCCTGGGGCCGATCGAGCTGGGCCTGGCCGCGACCCTGGGTCATGCCAGGCTCGAGGTGGTACGCAGGGTGCGGGTGGCCGTGCTGTCCACCGGGGACGAGCTGGTCGAGCCCGGCCTGCCGTTGGGGCCGGGGCAGATCTACAACAGCAATCGCCGCCTGCTGGCCAGCTGGTTGCAGCGCCTGGGCTGCGAGGTGGTGGATGTGGGCATCCTCGCCGACGACCTGCAACGAACCCGCGAATGCCTGGCCGGGCTGGGCGATGTCGACCTGATCCTGTCCACGGGCGGCGTTTCGGTGGGCGAGGCCGACTACCTGGGAATGGCCTTGCGCGAAGCTGGTGAACTGGCCCTCTGGAAGCTGGCGATCAAGCCGGGCAAGCCGCTGACGTTCGGGCATTTTCGTGGCGTGCCGGTCATCGGCCTGCCGGGCAACCCGGCGTCGACCCTGGTGACCTTCGGCTTGTTGACCCGGCCCTACCTGTTGCGCCGCCAGGGCGTGACCCAGGTCGCGCCACTGCGTTTCGACATGCCGGCAGGATTCGACTGGCCCCGCCCAGGCACGCGCCGCGAATACCTGCGGGCGCGGATCGAGCAAGGCCAGGTGCGCATCTACAAGAACCAGAGCTCTGGCGTGCTGCGCAGCGCGGCCTGGGCCGAGGGGCTGGTGGAAGTGCGCGAAGGCACCACGCCGCGCCAGGGCGACAGCGTGTCGTTCATTCCCTTCAGCGAGCTACTTGGCTGAGCGGCCGAGCAACACGTCGCCCAGGGACGCGGCCTGCGCCGGTGCCAACTGGCGCAGGCGCATGTGCACGTTCTCCAGTTGCTGGGCCGCGACGCTCCAGTCGTGGCGTTGGCGGGCGAACTGGCGGCCGGCCTCGCCCAACTGGCACATGCGCCAGGGCTGGTTGAGCAGTTGGGTGATCAGCAGGGCGAGCTGACCACCCTCGTCACTGCCCAGGTAGTGCTCGCCGTTGTTGACCGCAAGGCCGGACGCGCCCTTGTGGGTGGTGATCACCGGCAGCCCGGCGGCCATCGCCTCGAGGATCTTCACCTTCGAGCCACCGGCGTAGCGCAGCGGCGCGAAGAACAGCGCCGAACGTCGTTGCAGCTCGCGCAGGTCGGGGCGATAGCCGATCCATTCGATGCGCGGATCGTTCCAGTGCAGTTTCCAGCTGGGCGGCAGGGCATGCCCGGCAATGGCCAGGCGTACCGCCGGGTTGCTCATCCATACCTGGGGCAGGATCTCCTCCAGCGCCCATTCGATGGCTTCCAGGTTGGCGCCATACTCGAAGTTGCCGACGAACAGCAGGCGCTGGCTGTGAAAGGCCGGGCACACCGCCTGGTAGTAGTCGCAATCGACGCCATTGACCACCACGTTCACCCGGCGCCCGCTGATCTGGCTGATCAATTCGGCATCATGGGCGCTGACTGCCACTACCTCGCTGGGCTGGCGCAGTACCCGCTGTTCCCAGCGCCGATAGCGCCAGCGGTCGAAGGCATTGAGCGGCCGTAGCCACAGGGGCAATCGGTCGTGGCAGGCGACGCCCATCACCGATTCGAGGGTGTGCTCACTGAGCATGTAGGGCAGGCCACGGGCCTGCAGGGCTTTCTCGAAGGGCTGGAAGCTGTAGCTGTGTTCGATCTGGATCACGTCCCAGGGCTCGTCCAGCAGTTGCTCGAAGCGGTGTCGCAGGCACGGCGCCAGGCCATGGATGATGGCCCGCATGGGGTAGTCGATGATCGGCGAGGCCAGCAGGTTGAGCGGGCTGTGCAGTGGCCGCCTGGGGAGCACGACCAGGCGCTCGACCAGGGGCTCCAGGGCCTCGCGGGCGGCATCGCCGAGCGGTACCTTCGACTGCACCAGCAAGGTGATCCGGTGCCCGTGCCGCGCCAGTTCGCGCAGCAGGTGGTATTGCCGGGTCTTGCTGCCGCTGGTGGTGGGCCAGGGCAGGTAGGGCAGTGTCCAGAGTATGCGCATGGCCCCGTTCCTCGCTATGGGCCGCCTGGCGGCCCTGAAAGACAGAACGCGCCCTGGGGGCAGTCAACCGAGGGCGGCTGCCGGGGCGCGTCCATAGATATCAGTAAAGCGCACGATGTCGTCTTCGCCCAGGTACTCGCCGCTTTGCACCTCGATCATCACCAGGTCGATGACGCCGGGGTTGGTCAGGCGGTGGGTGCGGCCTGGCTTGATGAAGGTGGACTCGTTGGTGTCGAGCAGGAACTCTTCATCGCCGTTGGTCACGCAGGCCATGCCGCTGACCACGATCCAGTGCTCGCTGCGATGATGGTGCATCTGCAGGGACAGCGATTCGCCCGGGCGCACCATGATGCGCTTGATCTTGAAGCGTGGCCCTTCCTCGAGCACGGTGTAGGTGCCCCAGGGGCGGGTGACGGTGCGGTGCAGGCGATAGGCATCGTGGCCTTGGCGCTTGAGCTGCTGGGCGATCACCCTGACCTCCTGGCTGCGCGCGGCATCGGCGATCAGCAGGGCGTCGGGGGTGTCGATGACGATCAGGTTGTCCAGGCCGACGGCCCCGACCAGCCGGCGCGGCGCATCGATGTAGCAGTTGTGCACGTCGTGCAGCACGGCTTCGCCGTTGCAATGGTTGCCATGGCGGTCGGTGGGCCTGAGTTCGCGTACCGCCTCCCAGCAGCCGATGTCGCTCCAGCCCAGCTCGCACGGCACCACGGCGACCTGGCGGGAATGCTCCATCAGGGCGAAGTCGATGGAGATGTCCGGGGCCTTGGCGAAGGTGGCCGGCTCCAGTTCCACCTGCAGGGTGCGGTCACCCTGCTTGGTCTCGCTCTGCTCCAGGCACTCGGTCACGCTGGCCAGTACCTGCGGCGCATGGGCCTGCAGCTCGTCCAGCAGGGTGTCCACGCGCAGGCAGAACATGCCGGCATTCCACAGGTGGCGGCCGCCGTCGAGGTAGGCCTGGGCAGTGGTGGCGTCGGGTTTCTCCACGAAGCGTGCGACCTGGTAGCCGAGCTCGCCCAGTGCCTGGCCTTGCTCGATGTAGCCAAAACCGGTCTCGGCTCGGGTCGGCAGCAGGCCGAAGGTGGACAGCCAACCGGCGTGGGCCAGTTGGGCGGCCTGGGCGACGGCCTGCTCGAAGGCATCCAGGTCCTGGATCAAATGGTCGGCTGGCATGACCAGCAGCAGGCAGTCGTCGCCATACAGACGGGCACAGTGCAGCGCGGCGGCGGCGATGGCAGGAGCTGTGTTGCGCCCGCAGGGTTCGAGGATGAAGTCCAGGGCTGCGTTGAACGGGTTGACCTGCTGGTACTCGTCCTGGGTGCGGAAGAAGACATCGCGGTTGGTCACCGTCACCACCCGCTCCACGCCTGGCAGGGCGCTGGCGCGGGCGAAGGTCTTCTGCAGCAGGCTCTGGCCATCGGGCAGGCGCATGAAGGGCTTGGGCATGGCCTCGCGGGACACTGGCCAGAGACGGGTGCCGGCGCCGCCAGCGATGATGCAGGGAATCAGAACGCTCATTTCACAGCCTCGAATCAGGGCGCTGCGGGCAGCGCGACCAAAGGAAATCTCGACCTGTCAGGCGTCTGGCGGGGAGAAAAGTCAATAAAATGACTTTTTCTGTCGGCATCATCCGTGAAGGCCAAATATTTGTCGAATGATGCACCCGCTGCTTTCAGCTTTCAATGTTATTTATGTGAAACCGGCTATCTGCTGACGCAATCGCCCTTGGCATGCAGCAATCTGCCTCGGGCGATGGTCGAGATCGGAGTGGACTTTCTTCAGGGAGTAGCGCGATGCACGAGCGCAAGGCGATGTTGATCCTGCATGGCAAGCAAGCCATGAACGAGGAGGTGCGCAGCGCCGTGGGCAGCTTGCGGGAACGAGGCTGGACACTGGACGTGCGCTTGACCTGGGAGGCGGGCGATGCCCAGCGCCTGGTCGATGAGGCCTTGGCGGCCGGTTATCCCCATATCGTGGCCGGTGGCGGCGATGGCACCTTGCGTGATGTGGCCGAGGCCATGGGCCTGGCCGGCGGTCAGGCCAGCCTGGCGCTGTTGCCGCTGGGCACGGCCAATGATTTCGCCAAGGCCGCGGCGGTACCGCTGGAGCCGGATGCCGCCCTGGCCCTGCTGGAGCAACCCGCCCGGGCCATCGACCTGGGCAAGGTCGGCGAGCAACTGTTCCTCAACATGGCCACGGGCGGTTTCGGCAGCCAGGTCACGGCCAATACCTCGGAGGACTTGAAGAAGGTGCTGGGTGCGGCCGCCTATCTGTTCACTGGCCTGTCGCGTTTCAACGAGCTGCAGGCGGCCTCGGTGGAGCTGCAGGGACCGGACTTCCACTGGCAGGGCGACCTGCTGGCGCTGGGCATCGGCAATGGCCGCCAGGCCGGGGGCGGGCACGTGCTGTGCCCGCAGGCGGTGGTCGACGACGGCCTGCTGGATATCGGTATCCTGCCCGCACCGCAGGAGATGGTGGGGGCCTTGCGTGAGTTGCTCGCCGGGGAGGAATTGTTCGTCCGGGCCCGCTTGCCCTGGGTGGAAATCAAGAGCTCCCAGGGCCTGGACATCAACCTCGACGGTGAACCGCTGCAGGCCGACAGCCTGCGATTCGAGGCCTGCCCGGGGGCATTGCGTCTGCACCTGCCGGCCGATTCGCCGCTGCTCAGTCGTCCAGGCTGATGATCTTCTCGCGCACGGCGAACAGCACCAGGCCCGCCACGTCGTAGATCTGCAGGCGCTTCATGATCTGCGAGCGGTGGGTTTCCACGGTCTTGATCGACAGGCCCAGGCCGTTGGCGATCTCCCGGGTCGATTTGCCGCGCACGATCAGCCGCAGGATCTCCAACTGGCGGGCGGTCAGGTTGTGCCGGTCGCTGGCAGGCTGCCTGCCCGTCTGGGCGCGTAGCAGGGCCTGGTTGATCACCGTGTGGGCGATGGCCGGGCTGAGGTAGCGCTCGCCGTTGCACAGGGCGAGCAAGGCCTGCTCCAGTTCGGTGGCCGTGGTGTCCTTGAGCAGGTAACCGTGGGCGCCGCTTTCCAGGGCGCGCATGATCAACTCCGGGTCGGTATGCATGGAGAGGATCAGCACCTTGCAGGTGCAACCGCTCGCCCGCAGTTGGGTGAGGGCGTCCAGGCCACCGGTCGAGCGCATGGAAATGTCCAGCAGGACGATATCCGGCGCCAGGCGTTGGACCATCTCCAGCAACTGGCTGCCATCGTCGGCTTCGCCGATCACCGCGTAGCCGGGAATGTCGGCGACCAGGGCGCGGACCCCGGCGCGGATCAGCGAGTGGTCGTCCACCAGCAACAATCTACAGGTCATGGGCAGCGGAGGTCCTGGCACGTTCTCGGGTGCGTGGCGGCCATGGGAACAGGGCGTCGATACGGGTGCCCTGGCCAGGTCGACTGGTCACCTGCAGGCTGCCCTGCAGGGCCGTCGCTCGCTCAAGCATACCTGCCATGCCCCGTTGGCCGGCCTTGGCCGGATCGTCGGCGGGGACGAAGCCGCAGCCGTCGTCCTGGATCGACAGGGCGAGGCCCTCGGGTGTGCGTTGCAGGCGGATCGTCAGGTTGCGTGCATGGGCATGGCGCAGCATGTTGGTGACCGCTTCCTGGGTGATGCGAAAGGCGGCCATGGACACGGCTTCGCAGATACCGCCCAGGCGTTGCCGGCATTCCAGGCTCCAGTGCACGTCGGTGTTTTCCAGGGTGCGCAGCAGATGGGCGCGCAGGCTGGCTTCCAGGCCGAGGCTGGCCAGTTGCCGTGGATTGAGGATCGCCGAGACATCGCGCACGTTGGCCAAGGTGTTCTCCAGGGTCGTACGCAAGGTGGTGCACTGTGTCTGCAACTCGTCGGGCGCGCGGCGTTGCAACCAATCGACCTGGAGCTTGGCGGCGGTGAGCAACTGGCCTATGTCGTCATGCAGTTCCCGGCTCAGCCGCTGGCGCTCGCTTTCCTGGACCTTGAGCATGCGGTCGGCCAGTTCCGCCGGGCGCAGGTTGATCGACCGGGCCCCATGGCGCAGTTGCCAACCGACCCCGAACATGGCGGCCAGTTGCAACAGCAACAGGCCGAGCGGCAGCGGTTGCGCACGCAGGCACAGCACCAGGTTGGCAGCCAGCGATGCCACGCACAGGGCGGCGGTCGTCCAGTGCAACAGGGCAGTGCAGGAGCGGCAACGCTGGGGGATCTTCAAGCGTGGGAGCATAGATTGGGAAGCCACTGAATCATCGCTGTTGGAGGCCTTGCATGTGCCAGAGGCTTTGGCGTCCTGCTTTCAGTCAGTCATCGAGTGTGCGTCGAATCGAGCCATACCTGTGACGTGCGCACTTGTTGTGCGCATGGTATCACTTCAGGTTGATTTGGTCGCGACTGGCTAATTGACTGAAACCTCAGGGTTTTCGGGCCGATACGAGCGGTCGTGCGGCCAGTTGGATGGCAATGTGCTGTTACTGGGTGGGTCGGCTTTACTTCCAGGTACAACTCACCGAGCCACCCCGCTCGTTTCGTCTGCACCAAGCCAACGTTCCAAGCTGAAGTTGTGCATGTACCTAGTTGGCTTTCGTGAGGCTCGACGCATTCCCCTGGTTGGGGAGGGTGTGCGGTGGATGCGGGTGGATGCAGGCGTTGCCGCTCTCCTGGCAGGGCCCGCACAATTGCGGGAGTGGCTGGCCCAGGGCGCTGGCCAGTTCGCCAAGCAGCTCGGTCTGTTCCGCAGGGTCCAGGTTCAGGCGGCCGGTGCGTACATCGACCAGTTCCAGTTGCCAGGCCAGCAGGGTCAGGCAGCCCTGTAGGGCGGCCAGGGCGCTGCCTGGCAGGTGCTGCTGGCAGCAGGCGGGGGCGAGCAACTGCTGCAGGCCGGCGGTGTAATGAGACACCTCGAGCAGGCCCAGGGTGTCGGCGCGCCGGGCGAGGGTGGCTAGGGCATCGTTCAGGCAGTGGCAGGCATCAGGGTCGTTGTCGATCAATTCCAGGTGCTGCAGGCACTCCTGGGACTTGGTCAACAAGACTTGGGCGTCCAGCAGGAAATCCTGCAGGGCACTGCTGTTCAGGGGTGCGCTATCCATCATGAAACTCCAGCGTGCGGGGCTGGAGCAGGGGGTGGCGACACCAAAACGATCGCTAGCAAAAGCCTGACTCCGTTCATGCAATGAGAATGGCGTCACATTAATGGCTAACTGATGGCGGGAACATCAGGTTGCACCCGATTGCGCCTAGGGGATTCCCTGATGGGTGGCGACAGGGGCTGTAGGTGCGTGGCAGCAGTAAAGCATGATGTTAAAGTGATATCAATTGCTCGGGCGGCATTTTCCGATAGGGGTCAAGCCGTATCGAAACCCGCCGATACAAGGCAGATGAATTCACTTTCCTGACTCAAGCCTGGAGGTTTTCCAATGGCTGGCATTCTCGACACGGTAGATCAACGAACGCAACTGGTGGGTGAGAACCGCCTGGAAATCCTCATGTTCCGGCTGGCGGGTCGCCAGTTGTTCGCAATCAACGTGTTCAAGGTCCAGGAAGTGCTGCAGTTGCCCAAGTTGACCTTGATGCCACAGCGCCATGCTTTCGTCTGCGGCGTGGTCAACCTGCGCGGGCAGACCTTGCCGGTGATCGACCTGTCCCAGGCGATCGGCATGCGCCCGCTGCAGCCAGGCCCCGACAGCACGATCATCGTCACCGAGTACAACCGCTCGGTGCAGGCCTTCCTGGTGGGCGGTGTCGAGCGCATCGTCAACATGAACTGGGAAGCTATCATGCCACCCCCGTCCAGCGCGGGGCGCCAGCATTACCTCACCGCGATCACCAAGGTCGATGAGCGGCTGGTCGAGGTGATCGACGTGGAGAAGGTGCTGGCCGAGATCGTGCCCTACAGCACCAAGGTTTCCCGCGACAAGCTCGAGGACCCGGTCCTGGCCCGTGCCCGGGGGCGCGAGGTGCTATTGGTGGACGATTCCAGCGTGGCCCTGGCGCAACTGCGTGACACCTTGTCCCAGCTCGGCATGAAGCTGCACGTGGCCAGCGATGGCCTGAAGGCCCTGCGCATGCTCAAGGGATGGGCCGATGCGGGGGAGGATGTCTGCGAAAAGCTGCTGATGGTCTTCACCGATGCGGAAATGCCGGAAATGGACGGTTACCGGCTGACCACCGAGATACGCGGGGATGCCCGCCTGCGTGGCCTGTACGTGGTCTTGCACACGTCGCTGTCGGGAAGCTTCAACGAGTCGATGGTGAAGAAGGTCGGCTGCGACGACTTCCTCTCCAAATTCCAGCCCGACCGGCTGGTGGAGGTGGTGCAGCAGCGCTTGATGCTGGACCATGTCATGGCCTAGCTGAGCTGCGCTCTACGGCTTGCGCAGGACCTTGTGGGAACGGCCTTGTGTCGCGAAGAGGGCGCGTAGCGGCCCCTGCATCGGGTATAAGCTTGATGTTTTCGACTGGGCAAGGCGGGCAGGATGTTCTTGAGTGCGTTGTATCGGTACCCGGTGAAGTCAGGGCAGGCCCAGGGGCTGCAAGATTCACCGGTTGACCTGTTGGGGTTGCAGGGCGACCGGCGCTGGATGGTAGTGGAGGCGGAGAATGGCCGCTTCCTCACCCAGCGTGCCTGGCCGCGGTTGGGCCAGCTCAAGGCGAGCCATGGCGAAGGCAGGCTACTGCTCGAGACAGCAGGGCAGGCGCCGCTGGAAGTGGCCGTGCCACCTGCCGACGAGGCCCTGCGGGGCGTGACCATCTGGCGCGATACCTTGCGTGTTCCGGATGCCGGCGATGCCGCCGCGGCCTGGCTGAGCGAGCTGCTCGGCAAGCCCGTGCGCCTGGTGCATTGCCCCGAGCAGCGGGCCCGTTATTTGCCCAATGGCTATGGCCTCAACAGTGACCGGGCGGCGTTTCCGGATGGCTTTCCCTTGTTGTTGATCGGCCAGGGTTCGCTGGATGAGCTGAATCGACGCATCGGACGGCCCATGGATATGCTGCGGTTTCGGCCGAACCTGGTGGTCGAGGGGGCAGCACCGTTCGCCGAGGATGGCTGGAAGCGCATCCGCATCGGCGATATGACGTTTCGGCTGCTCAAGCCCAGCGTGCGCTGCATCCTGACCACGCTCGACCCGCATACCGGCGAGCGCAGTGCTGATCGCGAGCCGCTGGCCACGCTGAAGACCTTCCGCGAGCGGGAAGGGGATGTGCTGTTCGGGCAGAACCTGGCGGCAGATGGCAGGGGCCGGATCGAGGTGGGGATGAAGGTCGAGGTGATCGAGTAGGGCCGCGAAGCGGCCCTGTACATCACATGTCGTCGAAATACCGTTCGTGCCAATCCACCAACGGTTGCGGCGAATTGAGCTTCTGCCCGTAGATGACCGAGTAGGACAGCACGTTCTGCACGTACTGGCGCGTCTCGTCGAACGGAATGGACTCGACCCACACATCGAAGCTCAGGTGCCTGGCCCCCTTGAGCCATTGCCGCACCCGGCCCGGCCCGGCGTTGTAGGCCGCCGAGGCCAGTACCCGGTTGCCGTTGAACTGCCCGTGCACCTGGCTCAGGTAGGCCGCACCGAGCTGGATGTTCTTGTCCGGATTGAACACCTGGCGCGGTGAGGCCAGCGGGATGTTGAACCGGCGTGCGGTCTCCTTGGCGGTGGCCGGCATCAGTTGCATCAGGCCGCTGGCTCCCACCGGGGAGCGGGCGTCCTCCATGAAGGCGCTTTCCTGGCGGGTGATGGCGAACACCCAGCTCGAATGCAGGCCGCGTACCTTGGCTTCGCGCACCAGGGTGTCGCGGTGGGCCATCGGGAAGCGGATGTCCAGGTCATCCCAGTACTGGGCCTGGCTGATGGTACGGATGGCCGGGAAATACCAGCGCAGCTCGTAGCCCAGCCGTGCCTGGGCGACCATCTCCTCGCGGGTGAAGTGGCGGCTGACGTGGTACCACTCGCGGCGCCCCTCGACGATCTGGCCACGGGCATGGAACTCCAGGGCGCGACGAATGCCTGGGGTATTGCGGACCTTGTTGATCACCTGCTGGCTCAGCACCAGGGGGCGGTTGTTCAACTGGTAGGGGGTCTGCGCCCGGTCGGCGGCGAGGAAGCCATAGAAATCGCGCTCGCGGGCCACGGTCTTGTACAGCAGCGGGATCTGCGGGTCGTTCGGCTGCGCCAGTTCCAGGCTGCGGGCCTGCCAGTAGCGCCAGCGGTTGCTGCTCGCCAGGTCCTGGGGCAGGCGCTTGGTCAACTCGTAGGCCTCTTCCCAGCGGCCCAGGCGCAGCAGTAGGCGCAAGCGCCATTCGCTGACCGTGTTGTCGCGCAGTTCGGGGTCGTAGCGGGTCATCAGGTCGAGCGCACGTGGGTCGTAGCGGCGAGCCAGGGTCAGGCCGATCTCGCGGGCGATGGCTACCTTCTCGTCACGGGAGAAGTGCATGCGCTGGGCATAGCCGTCGAGCAGCGCCATGGCTCGCTCCGGGTCCTGCCGCGCCAGACGACGCAGGCCGAGGCTGACCACGTCGGACATGGCCTCGTTGACTGGCGTGAAACGCGACGGTTGGTTGAGCAACTCGGGCTTTTGCGCCACCTCGACCAGCAGCTTGCCCTGGGGCGCGAGGGTGGTGAGGTTCCTGACCAGGCTGTTGGCCAGGCCGTAGTTGCGTGCCTGGGCCGCCAGCTTGGCGCGGTGCCAGCGCTTGGCCTCGGTCAACTGGCCCTGGGCGGCCCACAGGCTGAACAGAGGATCGCAGGCGGCCGGCTGCGACTTGCCGACGTTCCACAGCTTTTCGGCGGTGGCGAAGCCTTCGGCGCGCAGGCCATGGGTCAGTTGGTACTGGCCGTTGAGGCAGTCCAGCTCGGTGAAGTTGAGCTTGGGGTCGTAGTATTTGACGAAGGTGTTCCAGTCGCCGCGCTCGGCCAGCCAGCGCAGCCAGCGCAGTTTCATCCAGTTGGCCTGGGGCAGGTCGCCATGCTTGGCGAGGAAGCCCTCGATCTCCTGGTTGCTGGCGCTCTTGAGGCGGGCGGTCAGCTCGTCGTAGGCCAGGTAGGGCGTCAGCGGGTAGTCGCGCAGGGCCTGGGCATAGCGCAGGTAGGGGCCCTTGTCGCCCTTGGCCAGGGCGCGCTTGGCCTCGTCGTAGTACCGCCGTTGCTGGGTGATGTCGATGGCGTGTGCCGCGCTCGCGGTGGTGGCGGTGAGCAGCAGGCAGGAAACGAATTGGAACAGGCGGCTGCGCATGATACGTCCGGGCAGTTGAACCATGGGAAAGTGACGGCGAAGCCAGCACTGTTGGGGTTGATTGCCTTAGCTTAGCCGTTTGCCAGCCACGGGTGAAAGCACTGCGCTTGTATCCAATCATTATCTTCGACCGGATGTCGCAAAGCCCCCGGAAGATGGCCTGCCTGATGCCGGGAGAGGGTAAGTCGGGTAGAATGCGCGCCCGGTTTTTGGAGACGATCATGACCCTGCTCAAATTCAGCGATGTGTCCCTCGCGTTCGGCGCCATGCCGCTGCTGGACAAGGTGTCCTGGCAAATCGCCCGTGGCGAGCGGGTGTGCATCATCGGTCGCAACGGTACCGGCAAGTCGAGCATGCTGCGCCTGGTCAAGGGCGAGCAAAAGGCCGATGACGGCGAGATCTGGCGCGCGCCGGGGCTGAAGATCGGCGAGCTGCCGCAAGAGCTGCCGGTGGCCGACGAACGCAGCGTGTTCGACGTGGTCGCCGAGGGCCTGGACGGTGTCGGCGCACTGCTGGCCGAGTATCACCACCTGAGCCAGAACATCCAGGGCGACGCCGACCTGGACAAGCTGATGCGCGTCCAGCACGAGCTGGAGGCCCGCGATGGCTGGCGCCTGCAGCAGGTGGTGGAGAGCACCCTGAGCCGCCTTCAGCTGCCGGCCGACAAGACCCTGGCCGAGCTGTCCGGTGGCTGGCGCCGCCGCGTGCTGCTGGCCCAGGCGTTGGTGTCCGAGCCCGACCTGCTGTTGCTCGACGAACCGACCAACCACCTGGACATCGGTGCCATCGCCTGGCTCGAGGAGGCCTTGAGCGGCTTCAACGGCGCCGTGCTGTTCATCACCCACGACCGTTCCTTCCTGCAGAACCTGGCCACCCGCATCCTCGAACTGGACCGCGGCGGGCTGATCGACTGGAACGGTGACTACGCCAGCTTCCTGGTGCACAAGGAGGCCATGCTGGCCGCCGAGGAAACCGCCAATGCGCTGTTCGACAAGCGCCTGGCCCAGGAGGAGGTGTGGATCCGCCAGGGGATCAAGGCGCGCCGCACCCGCAACGAAGGCCGCGTGCGTGCTCTCAAGGCCCTGCGCGTCGAGCGCAGCCAACGCCGCGAGCGCCAGGGCAAGGCGAACATCCAGCTCGAAGTGGCGGACAAGTCCGGCAAGCAGGTGATGGTGCTGGAGAAGGTCAGCTTCGCCCACCCCGAAGGCCCCCTGCTGGTCAAGGACTTCTCCATGGTCCTGCAGCGCGAGGACCGCATCGGCCTGCTCGGCGCCAACGGTACCGGCAAGACCACGCTGCTCAAGCTGATGCTCGGTGACCTGGAGCCGACCTCGGGGACGATCGAGCGCGGCACCAAGCTGGAGGTCGCCTATTTCGACCAGATGCGCCATCAGCTGGACCTGGAGAAGACGGTGATCGACAACCTGGCCGAAGGGCGCGATTTCATCGAGATCGACGGCCAGAGCCGACATGTGCTGAGCTACCTGGGCGACTTCCTGTTCAGCCCCCAGCGTGCCCGCACGCCGGTCAAGGCGCTGTCGGGCGGCGAGCGGGCGCGGCTGCTGCTGGCCAAGCTGTTCAGCAAGCCGGCCAACCTGCTGGTACTGGACGAGCCGACCAACGATCTGGACGTGGAGACCCTCGAGCTGCTCGAGGAAGTGCTGTCCGGCTTCAAGGGCACCGTGCTGATGGTCAGCCACGACCGTGCCTTCCTCGACAACGTGGTCACCAGCACCCTGGTGTTCGAAGGCCAGGGCAAGGTGCGCGAGTATGTCGGTGGCTACGAGGACTGGATCCGCCAGGGTGGCTCGCCGAAGCTGCTGGGCGTGACCGAGAGCAAGGGCGGCAAGGCCGAACTGGGCAGTGCGGTGGTGGAAAAGCCGGTTGCCGAGGCCGCGCCCACGCCGGCCGTTGCCGCTGCGGCGGAGCCGGCGAAGAAGAAGCTCAGCTACAAACTGCAGCGCGAACTGGAGGCCCTGCCAGGGCAGATCGACGAGCTGGAGCAGCGCATGGCCACGGTGCAGGAAGAGGTCAACGCGCCAGGCTTCTACCAGCGGCCGATCGGCGAAACCTCGGCGGTGCTGGCGAAGCTGGAGCAGATGCAGGCCGAGCTGGACGCGCTGGTCGAGCGCTGGGCCGAACTGGAAGGCTGATGCGCACTGGCCCTTCGCGGGGGTACCCGCGAAGGGCCAGTCTGGCTGAGCGGTGTGCTATCAGCCTTCTTTTTTCTGGAGTCGCACCGCCAGTACGTCGCACGGCGCGCCATGCAGCACGTCGTTGGCTGTGGAGCCGAGCAGCAGGGCCAGGCCGTGGCGGCCATGGCTGCCGACCACGATCAGGTCGCAGTTCTGTTCCTTGGCCAGCTGATGGATCTCCTGGCGTGGCTGGCCGTAGGTCAGGTGCGAGTCGCCACGGTTGATGGTCGGGTATTTGTTGAACAGGCGGTCCATGCGCTCCTTGGCCTGGTCGAACTGTTGCTGCTGCAGTTGCGACAGGTCCATCGGCACGTCGCCACCGAAGGCCATGGCCATGGGTTCGACGATATGCACCAGGGATACCTTGGCACCGGTGGGTTCGGCGAGCTTCATGGCGCGTTTGATCACCGGGTCGCATTCTTCGGTCAGGTCGACGGCGACCAGAAGATGTTCGTAGGACATGAGCGGTACTCCTGACAATCGCGATAGTAGAAGTATGGTCGCTTTCGGGCCGGTCGCCGTGAAACATGGCTAACCGGCTCATTTGCAACGCTTTATGGGATCTACAGATATGACGGTATGGCTGGTGGTGTCAATCCTTGCGCTGATTCTCAGCCCTCTGGCCTGGTTGCGTCCATCGCGCAAGCAGAGCGAGCAGATGAACCTGCGCCTGGAAGGGCGGCGCATGGGGCTGGCCATGCAATTGGCGCCCCAGCAGTGGCCGCACTGGCTGGAGAAAGAGCCGCCCAGCCCGTGCCCACAGTACCACCGGGCGCGGCGCAAGGGGCACGACGACCGCTGGAGCTATTGGCAGGTCACCCCGGGCGTATGGTGGAACCAGTGGCGCGAACCCTGCGAGGAGCCGCGCCTGGCCGAGGCCTTTGCCCGTTTGCCGGCGAGCGTCTACAAGGTCGAGGCCGACAACCGCATGCTGGCCCTGTACTGGAGCGAGCGTGGCGACAAATCTGTATTGCAGGATATTGCCCAGGTCCTCGAGGACCTGGCCTGAAGCCAAAAAAAAGACCGCGGGGCAATCCCGCGGTCCCAGGCAGACCCACCAGGGCGACCCTGGCGTGCCCTCAAGGCCAGGCAGGCCGGTTGAACATCGCCTCGCCAGTGTAGTCACTCATTTCCCGCCTGCTGACATTTTCTGCTGCGCAGGGGCTATCGCTGACATGAATGTCCGGCGATCACTGTCATCATGTTTCCTGCCCATGGGGTGCAAAATGACCGGAAAGTCGCGTTTTCAGGCTGCTTGCGAGCATTTGACAACGTCGATCTTTTCGGAGAATGTGTGCGTACCCAAATCAAACGGGCGTATGAATTGAGCGTTTGTATGTCAGACCGCTCGTACAGAATCCCGACTAGCGCGCTGACGGGTGTGCCTGGGAAAGGGGCGGGATAGCCGGCCCTTGCACCAGCGATCGGCGTGTACAGTTCAGCTTCCATATCGTGGAGATCAGTTGATGATTTACGAAGGTAAAGCCATCACGGTTAAGGCTCTTGAAAGCGGCATCGTCGAACTGAAGTTCGACCTCAAGGGTGAGTCCGTCAACAAGTTCAACCGCCTGACCCTGGACGAACTGCGCCAGGCCGTGGACGCCATCAAGGCCGACGCCGCCATCGAGGGCGTGATCGTCAGCAGCGGCAAGGACGTGTTCATCGTCGGCGCCGACATCACCGAATTCGTCGACAACTTCAAGCTGCCCGAGACCGAGCTGGTCGCCGGCAACCTGGAAGCCAACCGTATCTTCAGCGACTTCGAGGACCTCGAAGTGCCGACCGTCGTCGCGATCAATGGTATCGCCCTGGGCGGCGGCCTGGAGATGTGCCTGGCCGCCGACTATCGGGTCATGTCCAGCACCGCCAAGATCGGCCTGCCGGAAGTCAAGCTGGGGATCTACCCGGGCTTCGGCGGTACCGTGCGCCTGCCGCGCCTGATCGGTTCGGACAACGCCATCGAATGGATCGCCGCCGGCAAGGAAAACCGTGCCGAAGACGCCCTGAAGGTCGGCGCCGTGGATGCCGTGGTCGCCCCCGAGCTGCTGCCGGCGGCGGCCCTCGATCTGGTCAAGCGTGCCATCAGCGGCGAGCTGGACTACAAGGCCAAGCGCCAGCCGAAGCTGGAAAAGCTCAAGCTCAACGCCATCGAGCAGATGATGGCCTTCGAGACTGCCAAGGGCTTCGTCGCCGGCCAGGCCGGCCCGAACTATCCCGCACCGGTCGAGGCCATCAAGACCATCCAGAAAGCCGCCAACTTCGGCCGTGACAAGGCCCTGGAAGTCGAAGCCGCCGGTTTCGCCAAGCTGGCCAAGACCTCGGTCGCCGAAAGCCTGATCGGCCTGTTCCTCAACGATCAGGAGCTCAAGCGCAAGGCCAAGGCCCATGACCAGATCGCCCACGACGTCAAGCAGGCCGCCGTGCTCGGCGCCGGCATCATGGGGGGCGGCATCGCCTACCAGTCGGCGGTCAAGGGCACGCCGATCCTGATGAAGGACATCCGCGAGGAAGCCATCCAACTGGGCCTGAACGAAGCGTCCAAGCTGCTCGGCAAGCGCGTCGAGAAGGGCCGCCTGACCCCGGCGAAGATGGCCGAGGCGCTCAACGCCATCCGCCCGACCCTGTCCTACGGCGACTTCGCCAATGTCGACATCGTCGTCGAGGCCGTGGTCGAGAACCCGAAGGTCAAGCAGGCCGTGCTGGCTGAGGTGGAAGCCCAGGTCAAGGAGGACGCGATCCTCGCCTCCAATACCTCGACCATCTCCATCAGCCTGCTGGCCAAGGCCCTCAAGCGCCCGGAGAACTTCGTCGGCATGCACTTCTTCAACCCGGTGCACATGATGCCGCTGGTGGAAGTCATCCGTGGCGAGAAGTCCAGTGAAGTGGCCGTTGCCACCACCGTGGCCTATGCCAAGAAGATGGGCAAGAACCCGATCGTGGTCAACGACTGCCCGGGCTTCTTGGTCAACCGCGTGCTGTTCCCGTACTTTGGCGGCTTCGCCAAGCTGGTCAGCGCCGGCGTCGATTTCGTGCGCATCGACAAGGTCATGGAGAAGTTCGGCTGGCCGATGGGCCCGGCCTACCTGATGGACGTGGTCGGTATCGACACCGGCCACCACGGCCGCGACGTGATGGCCGAGGGCTTCCCGGACCGCATGAAGGACGATCGCCGCTCCGCCGTCGACGCCCTCTACGAGGCCAACCGCCTGGGCCAGAAGAACGGCAAGGGCTTCTACGCCTACGAGACCGACAAGCGCGGCAAACCGAAGAAAGTCGCCGACCCGTCGGTGCTCGACGTGCTCAAGCCGATCGTCTTCGAACAGCGTGAAGTGAGCGACGAGGACATCATCAACTGGATGATGATCCCGCTGTGCCTGGAGACCGTTCGCTGCCTGGAAGACGGCATCGTCGAGACTGCCGCCGAGGCTGACATGGGCCTGGTCTATGGCATCGGCTTCCCTCCCTTCCGTGGGGGCGCGCTGCGCTACATCGATTCGATCGGGGTCGCCGAGTTCGTCGCCCTGGCCGACCAGTACGCCGATCTGGGGCCGCTGTACCACCCGACTGCGAAGCTGCGCGAGATGGCCAAGAACGGCCAGCGCTTCTTCAACTGAGCGCCCAACGAGTTAGAGCGAGAATATTGATATGAGCCTGAATCCAAGAGACGTGGTGATTGTCGACTTCGGCCGCACGCCGATGGGCCGTTCCAAGGGTGGCATGCACCGCAACACCCGTGCCGAAGACATGTCCGCGCACCTGATCAGCAAACTGCTGGAACGCAACGACAAGGTCGACCCGAAGGAAGTCGAGGACGTGATCTGGGGCTGCGTCAACCAGACCCTGGAGCAGGGCTGGAACATCGCCCGCATGGCCTCGCTGATGACCCCGATCCCGCATACCTCCGCTGCGCAGACCGTCAGCCGCCTGTGCGGTTCGTCGATGAGTGCGCTGCACACCGCCGCCCAGGCGATCATGACCGGCAATGGCGATGTGTTCGTGGTCGGCGGTGTCGAGCACATGGGCCACGTCAGCATGATGCATGGCGTCGACCCCAACCCGCACCTGTCGCTGCACGCCGCCAAGGCCTCGGGCATGATGGGCCTGACTGCGGAAATGCTCGGCAAGATGCATGGCATCAGCCGTGAGCAGCAGGATCTGTTCGGCCTGCGTTCGCACCAGCTCGCCCACAAGGCGACGGTCGAAGGCAAGTTCAAGGACGAGATCATCCCGATGCAGGGCTATGACGAGAACGGCTTCCTCAAGGTCTTCGACTACGACGAGACCATACGCCCGGAAACCACCCTCGAAGGCCTGGCTTCGCTCAAGCCTGCGTTCAACCCGAAAGGTGGTACCGTTACCGCCGGTACCTCGTCGCAGATCACCGACGGCGCATCGTGCATGATCGTCATGTCTGGCCAGCGTGCCATGGACCTGGGGATCCAGCCGCTGGCGGTGATCCGTTCCATGGCCGTGGCCGGTGTCGACCCGGCGATCATGGGCTACGGCCCGGTGCCGTCGACGCAGAAAGCGCTCAAGCGTGCCGGCCTGACCATGGCCGATATCGACTTCATCGAGCTCAACGAAGCCTTCGCTGCACAGGCCCTGCCAGTGCTCAAGGATCTGAAAGTGCTCGACAAGATGGATGAGAAGGTTAACCTGCACGGCGGCGCCATCGCGCTGGGGCATCCGTTCGGTTGCTCTGGGGCACGGATTTCCGGCACCCTGCTCAACGTCATGAAGCAAAATGGCGGGACCTTGGGTGTCGCCACCATGTGCGTCGGCCTGGGCCAAGGCATCACGACTGTCTTCGAACGCGTCTGAGTGCGTCGCTGACAGCAGCCGGGGCCTAGCGCCCCGGTTTTTGTTTTTTACAGGATTTGTTCAAGAGGGTGGGCGACATGCAGATACAGCCAGGCGTGTACCGGCATTACAAGGGGCCTGAGTACCGTGTCTTCGGCGTCGCACGGCACTCCGAAAGCGAGGAGTGGGTGGTCTTCTACCAGGCGCTGTATGGTGAATACGGGCTCTGGGTACGACCGCTGTCGATGTTCCTGGAGTCCGTCGAGGTTGACGGCGAGCAGGTGCCACGCTTTGCTTTGGTCAAGGCCGAGGATGGGCTGTTCGGGCGTCCTGCGGCAGCCGACGAGTAGCTGCCCGCGCTTGACCTCACCCTGTTGCCACTATATATAGCGGTGCCGCGTCCGGCACCTGACGCGTTTTTCATCTTCAGATTCAGGAATACTCCGATCCATGGGCAAATCGCTGGTCATTGTGGAATCCCCGGCCAAGGCCAAGACCATCAACAAGTACCTGGGCAGCCAGTACGTGGTGAAGTCGAGTATCGGCCATATCCGAGACCTTCCCACCAGCGGTTCGGCTAGCGCCAGCAAGGAACCGGCGGCCAAGCGTGGCAAGGCCGCGGGCGAGGCTCCGGCCCTGTCGCCGAAGGAAAAGGCCCGTCGCCAGCTGGTGGCGCGCATGGGCGTCGACCCGGAGGCGGGCTGGAAGGCCAAGTACGAGATCCTGCCGGGCAAGGAAAAGGTCATCGACGAATTGCGTCGCCTGGCCAAGGATGCCGACACCATCTATCTCGCAACCGACTTGGACCGCGAAGGGGAGGCCATCGCCTGGCACCTGCGTGAAGCCATCGGTGGCGATGACAGCCGCTACAAGCGCGTGGTGTTCAACGAAATCACCAAGAAGGCCATCCAGGAGGCCTTCTCCCAGCCGGGCGAACTGGACATCGACCGGGTCAATGCCCAGCAGGCGCGCCGCTTCCTCGACCGCGTGGTCGGCTACATGGTTTCGCCGCTGCTGTGGGCCAAGATCGCCCGTGGCTTGTCTGCCGGCCGCGTACAGTCGGTGGCGGTGAAGCTGGTGGTCGAGCGCGAACGTGAGATCCGCGCGTTCGTCCCGGAAGAATACTGGGAAGTCCATGCCGACCTGGGCACCGCCAAGAACGCCAAGGTGCGTTTCGAAGTGGCCCGGGAGAACGGCGAGGCCTTCAAGCCGCTGAACGAAGCCCAGGCCATGGCGGCCCTGGAGAAGCTCAAGGCTTCCAGCTACAGCGTGGCCAAGCGCGAGGACCGGCCGACCAGCAGCAAGCCGTCGGCGCCATTCATCACCTCGACCCTGCAGCAGGCTGCGAGCAACCGCCTGGGCTTTGGCGTGAAGAAGACCATGATGATGGCCCAGCGCTTGTACGAGGCAGGCTACATCACCTATATGCGTACCGACTCGACCAACCTGTCGACCGATGCCCTGGACATGGCGCGTGGCTACATCGAGCGTGAGTTCGGCAAGCAGTACCTGCCGGAAAAGCCGGTGGTGTATGGCAGCAAGGAGGGCGCCCAGGAAGCGCACGAGGCGATCCGCCCCTCCGACGTCAACACTCACCCGAGCAAGCTCAGCGGCATGGAGCGTGACGCTGAGCGCCTGTACGAGCTGATCTGGCGCCAGTTCCTGGCCTGCCAGATGCCGCCGGCGCAGTACCTTTCCACCAGCGTCACGGTGAATGCCGGTGACTTCGAGCTGCGTGCCAAGGGCCGTATCCTCAAGTTCGACGGTTACACCCGTGTGCTGCCGCAACAGAGCAAGCCGGGTGAGGATGACGTCCTGCCGGAAATGGCCCAGGGCGAATCGCTCAAGCTGATCCAGCTCGATCCCAGCCAGCATTTCACCAAACCCCCGGCGCGCTACACCGAAGCCAGCCTGGTCAAGGAAATGGAAAAGCGCGGCATCGGGCGCCCGTCGACCTATGCGGCGATCATTTCCACCATCCAGGACCGCGGCTACGTGACCCTGCACAACCGCCGCTTCTACTCCGAGAAGATGGGCGACATCGTCACCGAGCGCCTGTCGGAGAGCTTCTCCAACCTGATGGACTACGGCTTCACCGCCGGCATGGAGGAGAACCTCGACGACGTGGCCCAGGGCGAGCGTGACTGGAAGAACGTGCTCGACGAGTTCTACGGTGATTTCAGCAAGAAGCTGCTGACCGCCGAGTCCGCCGAGAATGGCATGCGGGCCAACCAGCCGACCCTGACCAACATCGCCTGCAAGGAATGCGGCCGGCCGATGATGATCCGTACCGCTTCCACGGGTGTGTTCCTGGGCTGCTCGGGCTACAGCCTGCCGCCGAAGGAGCGTTGCAAGGCCACGGTCAACCTGGTGCCGGGCGACGAGATCGCGGCGGACGACGAGGGCGAATCCGAGTCCCGCGTATTGCGTGGCAAGCACCGTTGCCCGATCTGCGCGACGGCGATGGACGCCTACCTGCTGGACGAAAAGCACAAGCTGCACATCTGCGGCAACAACCCGGACTGCCCGGGCTACGAGATCGAAGAGGGCAGCTACCGCATCAAGGGCTATGAAGGGCCGAGCCTGGAATGCGACAAGTGCGGTAGCGAGATGCAGCTCAAGACCGGCCGCTTCGGCAAGTTCTTCGGCTGCACCAACCCGGCGTGCAAGAACACCCGCAAGCTGCTCAAGAGCGGCGAGGCGGCGCCACCGAAGATGGACAAGGTGGACATGCCTGAACTCAGGTGCGAGAAGGTCGACGACACCTACGTGCTGCGCGATGGCGCCTCGGGGCTGTTCCTGGCTGCCAGCCAGTTCCCGAAGAACCGCGAGACCCGTGCGCCGCTGGTGCTGGAGATCATCCCGCACAAGCACGAGATCGATCCGAAGTACCATTTCCTCTGCGATGCACCGCAGAAGGACCCGGACGGCCGCCCGGCGGTGATCCGCTACAGCCGTAAGACCAAGGAGCAGTACGTGCAGTCCGAGGTGGACGGCAAGCCGACTGGCTGGAAGGCGTTCTACGACGGCAGTGCGTGGAAGGTCGAAGACAAGCGCTGATCGGTCGGCATTTGGGGGCGCTTCGCGCCCCTAAAGGCAGCCGCATGTCATGACTGACCGGCTTCGAAGCGGATGTGCTTGCGGCCGGGCCTGCCGATCCCCGACACTGCAGTATCGCCTTGCAGCCTTTAAGGGAGGGCACTGAAGATGGCCCAGGAACTCTACACCCGCACCAACCAGAAACTGTTCTTCGCCGGGCTCGCCCTGGAGTCCATGGCCAAGGCTGCCGACAGCCAGGCGATGAACGCCCAGGGGCTGATCCAGGCCGAGCGCGAGTCGGCGCTGTTCCATCTGTACGGGGCCTTGCTGGGGCTGTGCCACGAGATCGCGGGCTTCTATCGCTTGCCCCAGGCAACGGCGCCGCGTGTGGAACTGCTGCTCAGCGACGACGCGCTGGAACGTATCGCCATCCCCGAGGTGGCCGAGTTGCTGGAGCTGGCCCGTCAGCCGGAAACCTGGCTCGCGCAATTGCTGCGGGCTTATGCCGATTTGTTCCGACCGCCGGTCGCGAGAAAAGCCCCGAAAACAGACGTTACCCAGCCATTGATTCAGGCTGTCAACCTGGATGAGCCCGAGCAACCCGCACTGTCGCGGGACGAACTGGAAAGCTGGCGGCAGAACCTCAAGCACCTGGTGCGTCGTTTCCGTGACGCGTTGAGTGAGTGCTGACAACGCCCGTGGCTGGTACAATACTGGCCTTTCGTGAAAAGCAGGCCCTATATGTCAACGTCCTTCCTAGAAATTGTCGAGTTGCCTGATGGCCGGATCGAGCTGCGCCGCGCCGAGGATGAAGGCTCCCTGGTAACCCTGGATTTCTCTGAGGACGCCAAGGTATTCCTGCAAGGACAGCATGTGGAAGTGGCCAAGGCCATGCTCAGCGTGGGCGTGCAGATGGCAGGTCGCCTGATCGAAGGCGACCTCGAACGTGACGAGGGGGCGCGCGTGCTGCATTGAGCGTCGCGCTTCCCAGATTCAGAGCAGCTACAGGCAAAGCCTGAACATCAGCCGAGGCGGATGTTCAGGCTTTGCGCGTTTCCGGTATTGGCAGCGCGGATCAGTTGCTGGCGTGTGCTGGCATTGACACTGCCGAGCCAGCTGACCACGGTGTGGCTGCGGCCCAGGCGCAGGGCCTCGCAGGCCAGTTGCAGGGTATTCTGGTTGCCGCGCGGTTGCAGTAGCAGGATGCGCTCGCGGTTGAGGCCGGCATCGCGCAGCCAGGCCTGGGTCAGGCTGGCGGGCGGGGCGATGAGCGTCAGCCAGCGGGTGTCGTCCTCCTCGCTCAGCTCGCGCAGGATGGGAGCCAGCAGGCTCTGGCAGTGACCCGCCGCGCCGCGCAGGGACAGCTCGCTGAACCGCTCGGGCTGGTTGCCCTTGAGGGGTTGCGACGGGGTGTGGGCCTTCAGCCCGGGCAGTACCGGTTGGGCGAGGAAGGCCTCGAACAGGGGCAGCTGGGCTTGCTGGGGTGCATGGATGAACTGCTGCATGACGCCTCCTGGATCAGCGGCGAATGACGCCGACGCTCAAGCCCTCGATCACCAGTTCCTGTTCTTTCAGGTCGACTTCGATAGGGGCGAATTCGGGATTCTCGGCGAGCAGCCAGACCTTGCTGCCTTCGCGCTTGAAGCGCTTGACGGTCACTTCGTCGCCGAGGCGGGCGACGACGACCTGGCCGTTGCGGGCCTCGCGGCAGGTGTGCACCGCCAGCAGGTCGCCGTCGAAGATGCCGATGTCCTTCATGCTCATGCCGTGCACGCGCAACAGGTAGTCGGCACGGGGATGGAAGAACGCCGGGTTGATGTTGCAGGATTCCTCGATGTGCTGCTCGGCGAGGATCGGCGCACCGGCGGCGACCCGGCCGATGATCGGCAGGCCGCTTTCCTCGGCCTTGGCTTCCAGGCCCGGGATACGGATGCCGCGGGAAGCGCCCGGGGTCATCTCGATCGCACCCTTGCGGGCGAGGGCCTTGAGGTGCTCCTCGGCGGCGTTGGGGGACTTGAAGCCCAGCTCCTGAGCGATCTCCGCGCGGGTCGGCGGGAAGCCGTTGTCTTCCAGGCAGCGTTTGATGAAGGCCAGGATCTCGGCTTGGCGTGGCGTCAGTTTCAGCATGGCGGGCGCTCTGTCTTTTTATACAGTGACTGGGATTATATACAGTAGAGGGCGAGCTGCAAGCCATCAGATGCAAGAAAAGCGCGATAAGGCGCCCTGGGCCCTTCGCCGAGTCCCCGCAGGTGCGCATCTACAGGGCTGGCACCTCTTGCCGCTTGCAGCTTGACGCTTGTAGCTTTTAAATGGCGACCGCCTAGTCACGGAGCCTTGACAGGAACAGGCCTGAAACGTATGTTTCAAACAACTGTTTGTCAGGCGGAGTAGTCATGGCCCAATCGGAAACCGTTGAACGCATTCTCGATGCTGCCGAGCAGCTGTTCGCGGAAAGGGGGTTCGCGGAGACCTCGTTGCGGCTGATCACCAGCAAGGCCGGGGTCAACCTGGCTGCGGTGAACTACCATTTCGGCTCCAAGAAAGCCCTGATCCAGGCAGTTTTCTCGCGTTTCCTCGGCCCTTTCTGCGCCAGCCTCGAGCGTGAGCTGGAGCGGCGCCAGGCACGCCCCGAGCACAAGCCGAGCCTCGAGGAGCTGCTCGAGATGCTGGTGGAGCAGGCCCTGGCCGTGCAACCGCGCAGCAATAACGACCTGTCGATCTTCATGCGCTTGCTGGGCCTGGCCTTCAGCCAGAGCCAGGGGCACCTGCGTCGCTACCTGGAGGACATGTACGGCAAGGTGTTCCGCCGCTACATGCTGTTGGTCAACGAGGCCGCGCCGCGCATTCCGCCACTGGAACTGTTCTGGCGCGTGCACTTCATGCTCGGTGCCGCGGCGTTCAGTATGTCGGGCATCAAGGCCCTGCGCGCCATCGCCGAGAACGATTTCGGCATCAACACCTCGATCGAGCAGGTCATGCGCCTGATGGTGCCGTTCCTGGCCGCTGGCATGCGCGCCGACAGCGGCGTCACCGACGAAGCCATGGTCGTGGCGCAGTTGCGCCCGCGCAGCAAGTCCGGCACCGCCAGCGCCCCTGCCAAGGCCTGAGCACTGGGCGGGGCAGGGCGCTTCGGCTAAGCTAGGCGGCCTGCGTGGTAACCGTACAGGCCGCTAGCGCCCATGCCCGATCTCGATTTCCTGCACATTTCCCTGGCCGATCAATGCCTCTACGGTTTCGCCCGTGGGCAACTGTGCGTGCGCCTGCCGGTCTCGACCGCCCGCAACGGCGCCGGTGAGTTGAACGGTTCGGGGTGCACGCCCAGGGGGCTTCACCAGGTGCGGGCGCGGATCGGCGCAGGCCTGCCGCTCGGCGCGGTTCTGCGTGCCCGTCGCTGGACCGGCGAAGTCTGGTCGCCGGCGCTGCATGCGCAGTTCCCCGGGCGCGACTGGATCCTGAGCCGTATCCTCTGGCTCAGCGGCTGCGAGCCGGGCGTCAATCGCCTTGACCGGGTCGACACCTTCCGTCGCTACATTTACCTGCATGGCACGCCCGACAGCGAACCTCTGGGCGTGCCGTTGTCCCATGGCTGCGTGCGCCTGCGCAACAGCGACCTGCTGGACTTGTTCGAACGCGTGCCGCTGCACTGCCCGGTACGGATCGACGAGGCCGCCTGCCCCCAGTGGGCTTCCCTGGATCTCCAATGAAGGATTCCCTATGACCGCCAGCCTGCAAGGCTCCCTGATGGTGGATATCGCCGGTGAATGGCTGACCGCCGAAGATCGCCATCTCCTGCGCCAGCCCGAGGTGGCCGGCCTGATCATCTTTGCCCGCAACATCGCCAGCCCGCGCCAGGTGCGCGAGCTGTGCGCCTCCATCCGCGCCATCCGTCCCGATCTGATCCTGGCCGTCGACCAGGAAGGCGGCCGGGTCCAACGCTTGCGCCGGGGCTTCGTGCGCCTGCCCGCGATGCGCGCGATCGCTGACAACGCCAATGCCGAATACCTGGCCGAGCAATGTGGTTGGCTGATGGCGACCGAAGTGCTGGCGGTCGGCCTGGACCTGAGCTTCGCCCCGGTGCTCGACCTTGACCACCAGCGCAGCGCGGTGGTCGGCAGCCGCGCCTTCGAAGGCGACCCGCAGCGTGCCACGCAACTGGCCGGTGCCTTCATCCGTGGCATGAACGCTGCCGGCATGGCGGCCTGCGGCAAGCACTTCCCCGGCCACGGCTGGGCCGAGGCCGACTCCCACGTGGCCATCCCCACCGATGAGCGCAGCCTGGAGCAGTTGCGCCAGGCGGACTTGGTGCCCTTCACCCGCCTGAGTGGCCAGCTGGCGGCGGTGATGCCGGCCCATGTCATCTATCCGCAGGTGGACAATCAGCCGGCCGGTTTCTCGCGCCGTTGGCTGCAGGACATCCTGCGCGGCGAACTGGGCTTCCAGGGCGTGATCTTCAGCGATGACCTGTCCATGGCAGGGGCTCATGTGGTGGGAGATGCAGCCAGCCGGATCGAGGCGGCCCTGAGCGCCGGCTGCGACATGGGCTTGGTGTGCAATGACCGGGCGGCGGCGGAGTTGGCGCTCTGTGCGGCCCAGCGCCTGAAGGTCAGGCCGTCGCCGCGGATCGCCGGGATGCGTGGGCATGGGTTCGCCCGGACGGACTACCGTCAGCAGCCGCGCTGGCTGGAGGCGTTGGGGGTGCTGAAAGAGGCGCAACTGGTCGATTGATACGTCAGTAGCCAGTTAAGGCTTTGGGACGCGAAGCGGCCCCAGCATTTACCAAACCCGTACGCGGGGGCGTCAGCGCCCGCGTTTGCCCGGCAACGGTGCGAACAGCGCTTCGATCTCCTCGTCGCCCAGCCGCCACTGACCGGCCGCCTCGCCATCGAGCAGGCTGGCCGCCAGCGCAGCCTTCTCCTGCTGCAACTGCTGGATCTTCTCTTCCACCGTCCCGCGGGTGATCAGCTTGAACACGAACACCGGCTTGTCTTGGCCGATGCGGTAGGCACGATCGGTGGCCTGGTTCTCGCTGGCCGGGTTCCACCACGGGTCGTAGTGGATCACCGTGTCCGCAGCGGTCAGGTTCAAGCCGGTGCCGCCGGCCTTGAGGCTGATCAGGAACACCTCGCTGTCGCCGTTCTGGAACTGTCGCACCGGGGCGCGACGGTCGCGGGTGTCGCCGGTCAGCAGGCTGTAGCGGATGCCGCGCTTCTCCAGCTCGGCCTCGATCAGCGCCAGCATCGACGTGAACTGGGAAAACAGCAGCACCCTCCGCCCTTCGCTGAGCAGTTCCTCGAGCATCTCCAGCAGGCTGCCCAGCTTGCCCTTGTCGGCATGCGAGCCCTTGATCTCGGCGCCTTTGACCAGGCGCAGGTCGCAGCACACCTGGCGCAGCTTGAGCAGGGCGTCGAGGATGACGATCTGGCTGCGCGCCGCACCGTTGCGGGCGATCTCGTCGCGGACTTTCCTGTCCATGGCCACCCGCACGGTTTCGTAGGTATCGCGCTGGGCGTCGCTGAGCTCGACCCAGTGGATCATCTCGGTCTTGGCCGGCAACTCCTGGGCCACCTGTTCCTTGGTGCGGCGCAGGAGGAACGGGCGAATGCGACTGGCCAGGTGGGCCATGCGCTCGCTGTCGCCATGACGCTCGATGGGCACGCGATAGTCGCGGTTGAAGCGCTTGAGGTCGCCCAGCCAGCCAGGCATCAGGAAGTGGAAGAGCGACCACAGCTCGCCGAGGTTGTTCTCCATCGGCGTACCGGTCAGGCACAGGCGCTGGTTGGCCTGCAATTCGCAAACGGCGAGGGCGGCCTTGCTGGTGCTGCTCTTGATGTTCTGCGCCTCGTCGAGGACCAGCAGGTGCCAGGGCCGCTCATGCAGGTGCTGGAGGTCGCGGGGGACCAGGGCGTAGGTGGTCAGGACCAGGTCGTATTCGTGCAGCGAGGCGAAATGCTTGCTGCGACCGGGGCCTTGCAGGGCGAGCACGCGCAGCTCCGGGGCGAAGCGCTGGGCCTCGTCGAGCCAGTTGGGGACCAGGCTGGTGGGCATCACCGCCAGGGCTGGGTGCTCGAGGCGCCCGGCTTGCTTTTCCAGCAACAGGTGGGCGAGGGTCTGCAGGGTCTTGCCCAGGCCCATGTCGTCGCCGAGGATGCCGCCGGTGCCCATCTCGCGCAGGGCCTGCATCCAGTTCAGGCCTTGCTGCTGGTAGGGGCGCAAGGTGGCGTTCAGGCCTGCCGGGGGCTCGACCTGCACGTCGCGGGCGTCGCGCAGGCGCCGGCCCAGGTCGCGCACGTGGCTGCCGCCTTCCCAGTGCAGGGGCAGGTGTTCGAGGTCGTTCAGGCGCGCCGCGTCGGCGCGGTCCAGGCGTAGGGAGGGGCCGATACTGTCGTCATGCAGGTACAGCTCGCCCAGCGTGCCCATCACGGCCTTGATGCGGCCATAGGGCAGGGCGACGCGCAGCGCCGGCGCGTCGAGCCGGCCACGGTTCATGTCGATCAGCAGGTGCTCGTCGTCACTGCGTCGGGCCAGCTCGCTGGGGCGTAGCAATTCGGGGCTGCTGCGCAGCAGCTGGAGGACGATCGGCAGCAGGCTGTGGCGCTGGCCATCGACGACGATCCCCAGTTCCAGGTCGAACCATTCATGGCCTGGCGCCTCCACCACGGTGGCGTACCAGTCGTCCACCTCCTGCAGGTTGAAGGCGAAGTCGCGGTGGATGTCGATCACCCAGCCGGCCTTGCGCAGGCGTGGCAGGTGCTCGCGGGCGAAGTGCAGCCAGGCCTCGTCGTCGGGCAACTGGAACATCTCGCCGGCGCTGTCGGGCAGGGCCTTGCTCTGCCGCGTGGCGGGTTTGAAGCCCAGGTCGTGCAAGGCCTTGCGCAGCGCCTGTTCGGCGCGGGGCTGGCGCTGGATGCGCTGGCTGGTCGTTTCCACCAGTCGGGTCAATGGCTTGTCGCCGTTGCCGCTGGCGCGCAGGCCGTCGTAGTCGAACGACAGCGCGGCACGGTGTTGCATCTGGCGCTGCATGCGCCCGGTCTTGGGCATGTAGGCGCTGAATTCGAGGCTGCCGAGGGTCAGGTGGGGCCGTGGTTCGATGCCGTCGATGTCCTCGGTGCTGACGGTGGTCGGCGTGGGCACCTGGCGGTTCAGGGCATTGAGCCGGTGGCTCAGAGGCACGACCAAGTGTTCCGGGACCGTGGGTGCCCGCGACAGCTGGCTGGCGATGAATGGATCCAGGTCGTGGGTCAGCTTGCCGACCTGGCCGGTGGTAGTGTCCACGTAATGCAGTGGCTCCAGTGGCAGCACCTGGGCCAGGGCCTGCTCATCGGCATACCAGGCGCCCCGGTAGCTGCCATTGTCCAGGCGGACCCAGCGGAACGCCGCGTGGCGTTCGGGGCCGGGCTGCAGGGGCAGGTCGTCACGCCCTCGGAACAACAGGTGACCGGTGGCCAGGGCATAGCCCAGCAGCTCGGCGCCAAGGGCGCCGCCGATGAAGAGGGTGTTCGGTAGGCCACCTTTCGCCCGCTCTGCTTCAATGAGCCGAAGCAGGCGGCCATCGGCTTCGGTCACGTAGCGGGGCGGGTAGTAGATCAGTTCTGGCAACGAGGTGATGCGGGTGAGTTCCAGGGCGCCGCCGTTCTGCCGCGTGCCCTTGAGCACCGTCAGGTAGCACTGCTCCTGGTCCATGCCGACGCGGTAGTAGAGCGCCCGGCCCTTGTGGTCCGCCTTGGGGGCGGGCTGCTCGACCGGGTTCGCCATGGCCTCGACCCAGGAGTGCAGCTCGGGCGAAAGACTGGCGTGGGTATCGGTCTGGGCGCTGACCGGGGCGGGTGCGTGGCGCAACAGGAACAGGGCTGCGGCGCAGTGCTTGCAGTTGTGGCCTACCGGGCAACTGCAGGTTCCCTCGAACTCGATCCCGTCTTTGGTCATTTGCACGCTGAGCCATTGCTGGTACACGCGCCCTGCGGAGCCCGTGCATTCGGCCTGGACCCTCGTCTCGTCGACCGCGACCAGCCGGACCCGGCCGTCCTCGGCATAGGCTTCGCCGCGTTGCAGCGTGCGCGGGTCGAACCAGTCGCGCCAGTCATCGAGCTCGCGGACGAAGAACTGCACAGCGCTCTCGTTCACCTTACTGCTCCATCATCTCCGGGCTCAGTACCGGCAGCTTGCGCTCACCGACCGGCGCGATCTTCAGCAGCAGCGCCAGGTGACCGCCATCGAGGAAGGTCAGTTGGTTGGCCTTCATGGTGCTGTTGCTCTGCCTGAACTGCTCGCTCTGCAGCACGCTGCCATTGCCATCGAGCTGGTTGACCCAGAAGTTGGCCTCCACGGTGATGAAGCGCCCCTGGGCGATGCTCAGGTTGCCCTCGATGGGGAAGTGGCCGAACTGCTCCTGACCTGCGCCCAGGGCGATGCGGCTCGGCTCGCTGCCGACCTGCTGCTGCCAGGCCTTGTGCAGCAGCACGGTATAGCTGGGCGTGGCCTGCAGGCGGGTGACTTCGTCGTTCAGCGCGGTCGGGCGTTCGGCGTCCTTGTTCAGGCGTGGGGCGCCGGCGCTCCAGTCTTCGGGGGCGAACGGGCTGTTCACCGCGGGCACGGCGTTCTGCCGGACCAGGATCATTTCCACCTGATAGGGGCCTTCGGCGAAGGCAGCCGGCGCGATCAGCGTCAGCAGCAATGTCAGGCAACGGATGGCACGCATGGATGTTCCTTAAGGCTGTGGGCTCAGGCGCTCGAACAGCGCCTCCAGGGTGTTGAAACGTTCGTCCGGGCGCTCCATCGGCACGAAGAAGCGGAACTGGGTGGCGCCCTCGAACTTGTAGCGTTTGGGCTGGCCCTGGATCAGCTTGATCAGGGTCAGCGGGTCGACTGGCGTCTCGGCCTCGAACTCGAGCTTGCCGCCGTTGGGGCCGGCGTCGACCTTCTTGATGCCGAGCTTTTCCGCTTGCAGCTTGAGCTGGGTCAGGCGCATGAGGTTCTTGGTCGGCTCGGGCAGCAGGCCGAAGCGGTCGATCATCTCGACCTGCAGGTCCTTGAGGCCGTCCTCGTCGGCTGCCGAGGCGATGCGCTTGTAGAGGATCAGGCGAGCATGGACATCCGGCAGGTAGTCCTCCGGGATCAGCGCCGGCAGGCGCAGGTTGATCTCCGGGCCGCCGCCCAGGGGTTGCTCGAGGTTCGGCTGAGTGCCCTTGCGGATCGCCTTGACCGCACGCTCGAGCATTTCCATGTAGAGGGTGAAGCCCACTGCCTGGATCTGCCCGCTCTGGCCTTCGCCGAGCAGTTCACCAGCGCCACGGATCTCCAGGTCGTTGGTGGCCAGGACGAAGCCCGCGCCCAGGTCCTGGGTGTTGGCGATGGCCTCCAGGCGTTTCTCGGCGTCGGCGCTGATCTGCTGGCGTGGCGGCGTGAGCAGGTAGGCGTAGGCCTGGTGGTGACTGCGCCCGACCCGGCCGCGCAACTGGTGCAACTGGGCCAGGCCGAACTTGTCGGCGCGCTCGATGACGATGGTATTGGCGCTGGGCACGTCGATGCCGGTCTCGATGATGGTCGAGGCCACCAGCACGTTGAAGCGCTTGTGGTAGAAGTCGCTCATCACCTGTTCCAGCTCGCGCTCGCGCATCTGCCCGTGGCCGATGCCGATGCGCGCCTCCGGGACCAGCTCGGCCAGTTCGGCGGCACACTTCTCGATGCTCTTGACGTCGTTGTGCAGGTAGTACACCTGGCCGCCGCGCAGCAGTTCGCGCAGCAGCGCTTCCTTGACCGTGCTCTTGTTCTGCTCCATGACGAAGGTGCGCACCGACAGGCGTCGCGCCGGCGGGGTGGCGATGATCGACAGGTCGCGCATGCCCGACACCGCCATGTTCAAGGTCCGTGGGATCGGCGTGGCGGTCAGGGTGAGGATGTCCACCTCGCTGCGCAGGGCCTTGAGCTGCTCCTTCTGGCGCACGCCGAAGCGGTGTTCCTCGTCGATGACGACCAGGCCCAGGTCCTTGAAGCGCACGTCGTCCTGCAACAGCTTGTGGGTGCCGATGAGGATGTCGATCTTGCCTTCGGCGAGGTCTGCCGCGGCGCTGGCGACTTCCTTGGCCGACTTGAAGCGGCTCATCACCTCGACCGTCACCGGCCAGTCGGCGAAGCGGTCGCGGAAGCTGTTGTAGTGCTGCTGGGCGAGCAGGGTGGTGGGCACCAGCACCGCCACCTGGCGGCCGCTGTGCACGGCGATGAAGGCCGCGCGCATGGCCACCTCGGTCTTGCCGAAGCCGACGTCGCCACAGACCAGGCGGTCCATGGGCTTGCCGGCGAGCATGTCGGCGCGCACCGCCTCGATGGCGCTTTGCTGGTCGGGGGTTTCCTCGAAGGGGAAGCCGGCGCTGAAGGTGGCGTAGTCGGCGGCCGGGTCGGCGAACGCATGGCCCTTGCGCGCGGCGCGGCGGGCATAGATGTCGAGCAGCTCGGCGGCGACGTCGCGGACCTGCTCGGCGGCTTTGCGCTTGGCCTTCTGCCAGGCTTCCGAGCCGAGCCGGTGCAGCGGCGCCAGGGCATCGTCGCTGCCGGTGTAGCGGGCGATCAGGTGCAGGTTGGCCACCGGCACGTAGAGCTTGGCGCCCTCGGCGTATTCCAGAGTGAGGAATTCGGCGACTTGATTGTCCACCTCCAGCGTGGCCAGGCCCAGGTAGCGTCCCACGCCGTGGTCGATGTGCACCACCGGGGCGCCTTCGCGCAATTCGGTGAGGTTCTTGATCACCGCGTCGTTGGCCGCGTCGCCACGCTTCTCGCGGCGCCGGCGCTGCATCACGCGCTGGCCGAACAGCGGGCTCTCGGCGACCAGGGCCAGGCCTGGGTCGTCCAGCAGCAGGCCGTCGTCGAGGGGGGCGATGGTGATCGCCAGGCGCTCGCTGCCAGTGACGAAATCGGCCCAGCCCTCGACCGTCTGCGGGCGCAGCTTGAGGCGCTCGAGCAGCTCCAGCAGGACCTCGCGGCGGCCCGCCGATTCGGCGGTGAACAGCACGCGGCCGGGGAACTGGTCGAGGAAGTTCGCCAGCTCCGCCAGCGGCTGGTTGGCCTTGGCCTCGATCGCCAGGTTCGGCAGGGGGCGTGCCGGGAAACGCTCGCGGCCGACGCCCGGCTCGACCTCGTCGCTGCTGACCACCACCCGTGGCCATTGCTTGAGGCGGGCGAAGCAGTCCTCTACCGGCAGGAACAGCTCAGCGGGCGGCAACAGCGGGCGGGTCAGGTCGCCACGGCGCTCTTCGTAGCGCCCGCGCACGTCGTTCCAGAAGTGCTCGGCGGCCTGTTCCACGCCTGGCAGGGAGAACACCTGGGTGTCTGCCGGCAGGTAGTCGAACAGGGTCGAGGTCTCTTCGAAGAACAGCGGCAGGTAGTATTCGATGCCGGCCGGGATGATGCCGCTGGCCAGGTCCTGGAAGATCGCGCTACGGCGGAAGTCGACGTCGAAACGTTCGCGAAAGCGTGCCTTGAAGCGCGTGACTTCCTCCTTCTGCATGGGGAATTCGCGGGCTGGCAGCAGGCGCACCGAGTCGACCTTGTCGATCGAGCGCTGGGTCTCCGGGTCGAAGGTGCGCAGGGTCTCGATCTCGTCGTCGAACAGGTCGATCCGGTAGGGCAGCTTGCTGCCCATGGGGAACAGGTCGATCAGCGCGCCGCGCACGGCGAACTCGCCATGCTCGTAGACCGTGTCGACGCAGCGGTAGCCGCTGGCCTCCAGGCGTGTACGCATCTGTTCCACGTCGATGGTCTGGCCCACGTCCAGCACCAGGCTGCTGCCCAGCAGGAAGCGCGTCGGCGCCAGGCGGTGCAGGGCGGTGGTGACCGGCACCACGAGGATGCCGTGGTCCAGTTCCGGCAGCCGGTAGAGGCTGGCGATGCGCTGGGAGATGATGTCCTGGTGCGGCGAGAACAGGTCGTAGGGCAGGGTTTCCCAGTCGGGGAAGGGCAGCACCGGCAGGTCTGGGGCGAAGAAGCGCAGCTCCTGCTCGAGACGGTCGGCGGCCTGGCTGTCGGCGGTCAGCAGCAGGGTGAAGCGGCCAGCGCTGCTGGCGGCTTCGGCGATGGCCAGGCTCAGGGCGGCACCGGGCAGGTTGCCCCAGGTTTGCTTGCCGGCCGTGGCCGATAATTGCGGTAGGCGCAGAACTGACACGGAAGATCCGACTCCAAGCGTTGCGGCAAAGACGACAATTGTACCGGTGCCGGTGCGCGCTGTCAGGCTCGGCAAGGGCGTGGCGGCGGGGTCCGCTGGCAGCGACAGGCGCTCATTGCCCGATACGCCATGGGGCGTCATAATGTAGCCCCTTTTTTCTCCCCCTACATGTGGAAGGTTCCCGTGACTCAGAAGCCCGACCAGTGTCTTGGTGAGTGGATCGATCGTGAAGCCCTGGCTGAAGCGATGATCCCGCTTATCGGTCAGCTCTACCGCAACAACAACGTGGTGAGCTCGATCTATGGCCGCAGCCTGATCAACCGTTCGGTTATCTCGATCCTCAAAGCCCACCGCTTTGCCCGTCACCGTCAGAGCGACGAGACCGAGCTGTCCGTCCACGAGACATTCCCCCTGCTCAAGGCCATGAGCGAGCTGAAACTGGGCGCCGCTTCGGTCGACCTGGGCAAGCTGGCCAACAAGTTCAAGCTCGAAGGCAACGGTCGCAGCGTCGAGCAGTTCGTGCGCGAAGAGCTGGCTGACGTCGTCGGCCAGCAGAACGCTGCCGCACGCAAGGGCACCGACGTCGTCCTGTACGGCTTCGGCCGCATCGGCCGCCTGCTGGCGCGCATCCTGATCGAGAAGACCGGCGGTGGCGACGGCCTGCGCCTGCGGGCCATCGTCGTGCGCAAGGGTGCCGAGAACGACCTGGTCAAGCGTGCCAGCCTGCTGCGTCGTGACTCGGTGCACGGCCCGTTCGATGGCACCATCGTCATCGACGAGGAGCACAACACCATCACCGCCAACGGCAACCTGATCCAGGTGATCTACTCCAACGACCCGGCGTCGATCGACTACACCCAGTACGGCATCGACAATGCCCTGCTGGTCGACAACACCGGCAAGTGGCGTGACGCCGAGGGCCTGGGCCAGCACCTGCAGTGCCCGGGCATCGAGCGTGTGATCCTCACCGCGCCGGGCAAGGGCGCGCTGAAGAACATCGTGCACGGCATCAACCACGGCGACATCACTGCCGACGACAAGATCATCTCCGCGGCCTCCTGCACCACCAACGCCATCGTGCCGGTGCTCAAGGCCGTGAATGACCAGTACGGCATCGTCAACGGCCACGTCGAGACCGTTCACTCGTTCACCAACGACCAGAACCTGATCGACAACTTCCACAAGGGCAGCCGTCGTGGCCGCGCCGCGCCGCTGAACATGGTCATCACCGAGACCGGTGCCGCCACCGCCGCCGCCAAGGCGCTGCCGGTGCTCAAGGGCAAGCTGACCGGCAACGCCATCCGCGTGCCGACGCCGAACGTCTCGATGGCCATCCTCAACCTGAACCTGGAAAAGGCCACCAGCCGCGACGAGATCAACGAGTTCCTGCGCCAGACCGCCATGCACTCGGAACTGCACAAGCAGATCGATTACGTCAGCTCCCAGGAAGTGGTGTCCACCGACTTCGTCGGCTCCCGCCACGCCGGTGTGGTCGACGCCGAGGCGACCATCTGCAACGACAACCGCGTTGTCCTGTACGTCTGGTACGACAACGAATTCGGTTACAGCTGCCAGGTGGTGCGCGTGATGGAAGAGATGGCCGGTGTGAACCCGCCAGCGTTTCCACGCTGATCCGCTTGTAATGCGTTGAAAAAACGGGAACCTTCGGGTTCCCGTTTTTTTTGGCATTTTTTGTGTTCACCCAGGTCTGGCGCGGTAGCTGCTGGGCGGCCTTGTGTCGCGAAAGGGCTGCGCTGGTCTGAGGGCAGTGGAGCTGGCTTGCCGGCGATAGGGCCGGTACAGACAACACAAGACAGACGCTCCAACAGGCGCCGCGCCAGCATGGCTGGCCAACCGAGAGATCCAATGTGCGCACGACCCTGCTGTTCATCCTGATGCTGCTCGCTGCCTGCAACCCTGCGCCCACCCTCGAACGCCTGGGCGGCCCGACCATGGGCAGCAGCTACAGCATCCAGTACGTGCGCGAACCCGGCGGCCCGTCGCCAGCGCAGGTACAGGACGCGGTCGAGGCGATCCTGCGCGACATCGACGGGCACTTCTCGACCTACCGGGGTGACTCCACCGTCAGCCGCTTCAACCAGCTGCCGGCCAACCAGTGCCAGGCTGTGGGCGCCGATATGCTGGCGCTGGTCGCCTTCGGCCAGCAACTGGCCGAACAGAGCCAGGGTGCCTTCGATCTCACCGTCGAGCCCTTGCTCAACCTCTGGGGCTTCGGCCCCCAGGCCCGCCGCGAGCAGGTGCCCGACCCGCAGGCGCGGGCCCTGGTACGCCAGCGCGTGGGCTATCGCCACCTGCGCATCGAGGGCGATGCGTTGTGCAAGGACGCGCCCGTGGAACTGGACTTCAACAGCATCGCCGCCGGCCATGCCGTCGACCTGATCGCCGGGCGGCTGCGCGCCATGGGTATCATCGATTTCCTCGCCGAAGCCACGGGGGAACTCAAGGCCGAGGGCCGCAAGCCCGACGGCAGCCCCTGGCGCATCGCCCTGGAATTGCCCCGCGAGGACCGTCAGATCGCGCGCCAGGTAATTGCCGTGGATGGCCTGGCAGTGTCGACCTCGGGTGACTATCGCCACTATTTCGAGGAGAATGGCCGGCGCTATTCGCACGCCTTCGATGCCCGCCTCGGGCGCCCGGTCGAACATGACCTGGCCGCGGTCACCGTGCTCGATGCCTCGGCGCTGCGGGCCGACGGCTATTCGACCCTGCTGTTGATCCTGGGGCCGCAACAGGGCTGGGACTTCGCCATCGCCCATGGCATCGCGGCCATGCTGGTGACCCGGACGCAGGATGGGTTCGTCTCCCGGGCTACGCCTGGCTTCGAACGAAAGCTCAAAGGCGAGTGAAAGGCGAGTGAAAGGCAAGGCACGGATGATCGCCGCCAGGGAATCGGTGAACGATATGTAGTGCAGGCAAGATTGGCCTACGACGCGACCAAGGGTTAATGTGCGCGGCGTTCAGGCTTGATTAGACTGCACCCGAATTTTCTCATGGCGCCCCGGCGACATGATCGCGCCCCGCGGCCAACCGGCCGGCGGGCCAGTTCTGAAGGAGTACGCATGGCTGTCTACAACTACGACGTAGTGGTGCTGGGTTCCGGCCCGGCCGGAGAAGGTGCGGCAATGAATGCCGCCAAAGCAGGACGCAAGGTGGCGATGGTCGACAGCCGTCGCCAGGTCGGCGGCAACTGCACCCACTTGGGCACCATCCCGTCCAAGGCCCTGCGTCACTCGGTGCGGCAGATCATGCAGTTCAACACCAACCCGATGTTCCGCGCCATCGGCGAGCCGCGCTGGTTCTCCTTCCCCGATGTGCTCAAGAGCGCCGAGAAGGTGATCTCCAAGCAGGTCGCCTCGCGCACCGGCTACTACGCGCGCAACCGTGTCGACCTGTTCTTCGGCACTGGCAGCTTCGCCGACGAACAGACCGTCGATGTGGTCTGCCCCAATGGCGTGGTCGAGAAGCTGGTGGCCAAGCACATCATCATCGCCACCGGTTCGCGTCCGTACCGCCCGGCCGACATCGACTTCCACCACCCGCGCGTCTACGACAGCGACACCATCCTCAGCCTGAGCCACACCCCGCGCAAGCTGATCGTCTACGGTGCCGGGGTGATCGGTTGCGAATACGCCTCGATCTTCAGTGGCCTGGGTGTGCTGGTGGAGCTGGTGGACAACCGTGGCCAGTTGCTGAGCTTCCTGGACTCGGAAATTTCCCAGGCGCTGAGCTACCACTTCAGCAACAACAACATCACCGTGCGCCACAACGAGGAGTACGAGCGGGTCGAAGGCCTGGACAACGGTGTCATCCTGCACCTGAAGTCGGGCAAGAAGATCAAGGCCGACGCCCTGCTGTGGTGCAATGGCCGAACCGGCAACACCGACAAGCTGGGCCTTGAGAACATCGGCATCAAGATCAACAGCCGTGGCCAGATCGAGGTCGACCAGAGCTACCGCACCAGCGTGCCGAACATCTACGGCGCCGGTGACGTGATCGGCTGGCCGAGCCTGGCCAGCGCTGCCCACGACCAGGGCCGCTCGGCCGCAGGCAGCATCGTCGACAATGGCAGCTGGCGCTTCGTCGATGACGTGCCGACCGGTATCTACACCATTCCGGAGATCAGCTCGATCGGCAAGAACGAGCAGGAACTGACCCAGGCCAAGGTGCCCTACGAAGTGGGCAAGGCTTTCTTCAAGAGCATGGCCCGCGCGCAGATCGCCGGCGAGCCGCAGGGCATGCTGAAGATCCTGTTCCACCGCGAGACCCTGGAAATCCTCGGCGTGCACTGCTTCGGCTACCAGGCTTCGGAGATCGTCCACATCGGCCAGGCGATCATGAACCAGCCGGGTGAGCTGAACAATCTCAAGTACTTCGTCAACACCACCTTCAACTACCCGACCATGGCCGAAGCCTATCGGGTAGCTGCCTACGACGGCCTGAACCGGCTTTTTTGAGCGGCTCCGGCCGGTGGCCTGAGCCGGCCGGGGAGACCGGGTTCAGTCCTTCCCAAGGGTGGTCTTGGCCAAACCGGGAAAGTCTGTGATCAGGCTGTCTACGCCAAAGTCGGCGAGCCGGCGCATCAGCGCCGGTTCGTTGACCGTCCACACCGACACATGCAACCCCTGGCGCTGGGCCTTGAGCAGGCGCTCGGGGGTGCACAGCGTCCAATTCAGTGCCAGCAGGGTACAGCCGTAGTTCTGCGCCACCTTCAGCGGATCGAGCCAGGCATATTCGGCGACCAGCCCGCGCGAGACGTCTGGCACCAGCTCCAGGGCGGCGCCCAGCACCTCCCGTGAACTGGAGGTGATGGTGACCTTGTCGAGCAGGCCGAAGCGCTGGGCCAGCTCGCGGATCGCCAGCACGGTGCTGGCGGCACGGGTGCGCGAGGCGCTCTTGACCTCCAGCTGCCAGTGCTCGAAGGCACACTTCTCGAACAGTTCCTCCAGGCGCGGGATAGGGCAGGGCTGCACCCAGCCTGGGCCACCCTTGCGCGCATCGTAGGTGGCCAGCTCGGCGGCGGTGTGCTCGACCACCTTGCCTCGGCGGCCGGTGGTGCGCTTGAGGGTCGGGTCATGGATCACCATCAGCTCGTTGTCGGCCGACAGGTGCAGGTCCAGTTCGCAGCGATCGACGCCGTGCGACAGGCACTGGCGAAAGCTGGTCAGGGTGTTTTCGGGCGCTTCGCCTTTGGCGCCGCGATGGCCATAGATCAGGGTCACGTTCGTTCCTTCAGGTCTGAAATGGGGAAAGGCTCAAGAGGCGGATTCGTCCTGCTCCCGCAGCTGGCGGCGTTGTTGTTGCTGGCGCTGCAGGATGTAGCGGGCCAGGAGCTGGCGCTGGGCGTCGGTCATGTCGACGAATTCGGTGCCGACCTCGTAGTCGCCCTGCGGGCGTGGGTCGCAGTGGGTGACCCGGCCGCGCAACAGCAGGCCATGGGCCCGGGGCATCAGCACCATTTTCACCGCCACCCGGGTGCCGGGGGCGATCTGCGCGGCCTGGGCGAACTCGATACCCCCCTCGGAGAGGATCACCCGCTGCGCTTGGCCGATTTCGCCGAGCAGGGTCTGGGCGAGCACCGCGCCGAGCAGGTCGAGGCGTTTGTTCTGCACCCGCAGGAAGGCGGCCAGGGTGCGATCCTTCTCGCTCAACTGGCGCATCAGGTGTTGCGATTCGAAGTCGGCCAGGTGCAGTTCGCTGAGCAGGTTGAACAGCGGTGAAGCATCTTGCAACAGGTCTGTCTCCAGGGCCTCGGCCGCGCTCAAGGGGCTGATTTGAAGTGCGATCCTGTCTTCGATGCGGTAGTATTCGCGGCGATCTTCTTCGTCTAGTGTCGTCATGGCGAACCCATGGTTACGGCGGTGGTCCGAGTGTAAAGCCGCCATTGGCGCCCCGCCACAAGGACGTTCCCTTTCATCCGAACAAGCCCCGACATGTTCAGACCTCTTTTCGTATTCATCGGTACGCGCTACACCCGTGCCAAGCGCCGCAATCACTTCGTCTCGTTCATTTCGCTCACCTCGATGATCGGCCTCGCCCTCGGTGTGGTGGTGATGATCGTGGTGCTGTCGGTGATGAACGGTTTCGACCACGAGATGCGTACCCGCGTGCTGGGCATGATCCCGCATGCCACGCTGGAAAGCGGCCAGCCGGTCGACGATTGGCCGGCCCTCGCCCAACAAGTAAAGCAGAATCCGCGTGTGCTGGCGGTCGCTCCGTTCACCCAGATGCAGGGGCTGCTGACCCACGACGGCAAGGTGCAGAAGGTGTTGCTCAACGGCATCGATCCCGCCCGCGAGCGGCAGGTGTCGATCATCGACGACTTCATCCGCGAAGGCAGCCTCGACCGGCTGGCGCCAGGCGAGTGGGGCATCCTGATCGGCGACAAGGCCGCCGCCAAGCTGGGCGTGGGCATCGGCGACAAGCTGACCTTCGTCGCCCCGGAGGTCAGCGTGACGCCGGCCGGCATGTTCCCGCGCATGAAGCGCTTCACCGTGGTCGGCACCTTCCATGTCGGGGCCGGTGAGATCGACGGCTATCTGGGCCTGACCAACATCGCCGACCTGTCCCGCCTGCACCGCTGGAAAGCCGAGCAGGTCCAGGGCCTGCGCCTGAAGTTCGATGACCTGTTCCAGGCGCCGCGCGTGGCCTGGGACATCGCCCAGCACCTGGGCGAGGAATTCTACCCCCGCGACTGGACCCGCACCCACGGCAACCTGTACCAGGCGATCCGCATGGAGAAGGCCATGATCGGCCTGCTGCTGCTGCTGATCGTGGCGGTGGCGGCGTTCAACATCATTTCCACGCTGGTGATGGTGGTCAACGACAAGCGCGGCGATATCGCCATCCTGCGCACCCTCGGCGCCACGCCTGGGCAGATCATGGCCATCTTCATGGTCCAGGGTACGGTGATCGGCGTGGTCGGCACCTTGATCGGCGCGTTGGTCGGCATCTTCGCCGCGCTCAATGTCAGTGCGGTGATCGCTGGCATCGAGAAGCTGATCGGGCACAAGTTCCTCAATGCCGACGTGTACTTCATCGATTACCTGCCGTCGCAGATCATGGCCGAGGACGTGTGGATGGTCTGCGGTGCGGCGCTGGTCCTGAGTTTCTTCGCCACCCTGTATCCGGCCTGGCGTGCGGCGCGCACCCAGCCTGCAGAGGCGCTACGTTATGAGTGAATCGCGCATGAGTGATAAAGCCGTACTGAGTTGCCGCAACCTGGGCAAGGCCTACGAGGAAGGCCCGGAGTCGGTGCAGGTGCTGTCCGGGTTGAACCTGGAGCTGCACGCCGGTGAGCGGGTGGCCATCGTCGGTAGCTCCGGCTCCGGCAAGAGCACCTTGCTCAACCTGCTGGGTGGCCTGGACACGCCGAGCCAGGGCAGCGTCTGGCTGGCTGGCGAGGAGCTGTCGGCACTCGGCGAGCGGGCCCGTGGCCTGTTGCGCAACCGCGCCCTGGGCTTCGTCTACCAGTTTCACCACCTGCTGCCGGAGTTCACCGCCCTGGAGAACGTGTGCATGCCGCTGCTGATCGGCCGCACACCGATCCCCGAGGCCCGCGAGCGCGCCGAGGCGCTGCTCAAGCGTGTGGGCCTGGGCCATCGCCTGAGCCACAAGCCGGCCGAGCTGTCCGGCGGTGAGCGCCAGCGCGTGGCGATCGCCCGTGCCCTGGTCAACCGCCCGGGCCTGGTGATGCTCGACGAGCCCACCGGCAACCTCGACCATCACACTGCCCAGGGCATCCAGGAGTTGATGCAGGAGCTTTCCAGCCATTCGCAGACGGCCTTTTTGGTGGTGACCCACGACCTCAACCTGGCGCGCCAGATGGACCGGGTGCTGCGCCTGGACGATGGCCACCTGGTGCCGATCTGAGTCGCTTGCACGGGGCGGCACGGGCCGCCTCGTAACCAACCTTCATTGGGTGTTCTCGTACATGTTCAGACCCTTGCCCTTGTTCATCGGTGCTCGCTACACCCGTGCCAAGCGCCGTAACCACTTCATCTCGTTCATCTCCATGACCTCGATGATCGGCCTGTCCCTGGGCGTGCTGGCGATGATCGTGGTGCTCTCGGTGATGAACGGCTTCCAGCGCGAGATGAGTTCGCGCATCCTCGGCCTGGTGCCTCACGCCAGCATCCTCGGCGTGCAACCGCTGGACGACTGGCGCAAGGTGGCGGACGCAGCCCTGAAGAACCCCGCGGTGATGGCCGCTGCACCGCTGACGGAAATGGAAGGCATGCTCTCCTACAAGGGCGCGATGCAGCCGATCCAGGTCAGTGGCATCGACCCGGCCGAGGAGGGCAAGGTCTCCATCGTTGGCCAGCACATCGTCCAGGGCCGCCTGCAGGACCTGCTGCCGGGCGAGTATGGCGTGGTGATCGGCGAGCTGACCGCCCGGCGCTTTCGTCTCAACACCGGCGACAAGCTGACCCTGATCGTCCCGGAGATCAGCAAGGCACCGGGCGGCATCACCCCCCGTATGCAGCGCCTGACCGTGGTCGGCATCTTCAAGGTCGGTGCCGAGCTGGACGGTTCCCAGGCCTACATCAACGTGGCCGACGCCGGCGAGATGCAGCGCTGGGCGCCGGGCAGCGTGCAGGGCGTGCGCCTGAAGCTGCACGACCTGTACGCTGCGCCGCAGGTGTCCAAGGCGATCGCCGCCGGGCTGGGCGAGGCCTACCGTGCCGATGACTGGTCGCACACCCAGGGCAGCCTGTTCAGCGCCATGAAGATGGAAAAGACCATGATCGGCTTGTTGCTGTTGATGATCATCGCCGTGGCGGCGTTCAACATCATCGCTACCCTGGTCATGGTGGTGAACGACAAGGGTTCGGACATCGCCATCCTGCGCACCATCGGCGCCACGCCTGCGCAGATCATGGGCACGTTCATGGTCCAGGGGTCGCTGATCGGTATCGTCGGCACCCTGGTCGGTGGTGTGCTCGGGGTGGTCGCCGCGCTCAACGTCAGCCAGATCGTCGGTTGGCTGGAGCGGGTCAGTGGGCAGCACATCTTCACGTCCGATGTGTATTTCATCAGCAGCCTGCCGTCGCAGTTGCAGTGGGGGGATGTGGCGATCATCTGCGCGGCGGGGTTGGTGATGAGCTTCCTGGCTACGATCTATCCGGCGTATCGCGCTTCCCAGGTGGAACCGGCGATGGCGTTGCGGTACGAGTGATCTACGGGCAGGGCCGCTGTGCGGCCCATCGCGGGCAAGCCCAGGCAGGGGCAGCGGCGCTCACGAATCATGTGCCATTGCAAGGGAATCCGTTGCGGGCGGATAGACAGCTCCTCTCACCGTGCTTCGGGTAACTCGATCAGGAACCGTGTCCAGCCTCCCGCGCATTCGGCCCGGATGTTCCCGCCATGGGCCTGCACGATCGAGCGGGTGATCGCCAGCCCCAGCCCCGCATGCTCGCTGCTGCCTTCCTGGCGTGCGGGGTCGGCCCGGTAGAAGCGGTCGAACAGCCGCGGCAGTATTTGCGCCGCGATGGCCGGGCCGGTATTGGCCACGCTGATGTGCAGCCCCGGCGCCAGTGTCACTCGGATCTCTCCGCCGCTGGGCGTGAAGCGCAGGGCATTGTCCAGCAGATTGGACAGGGCCCTGCGCAGCATGTGCCGATCACCCTCCAACTGCGCCTCACCCACACGCTGCAGGCGTACCTCGGCGTCCTCGGCCAGTGGCGCGTAGTACTCCAGCAAGGCATCCACCTCCGCGGCAAGGTCCAGCGGCTGGCGGTTGGGGGGCAGCAGGCCATGGTCGGCCTTGGCCAGGTAGAGCATGTCGTTGACCAGTTGCGCCATCCATTGCAGCTCCTCCAGGTTACCGTGCAGGGCTTCGCGATAGTCCTCCAGGCTGCGTGGCCGGGTGAGGGTGACCTGGGTGTGGGTCAGCAGGTTGGACAGTGGCGTACGCAGCTCGTGGGCGATGTCGGCGGAAAATGCCGAAAGGCGTTGGAAGGCATCCTCCAGGCGCTGCAGCATGGCGTTGACCGTGCTGGCGAGCTCGGCCAGTTCCTCGGGCATCTGCGCCACCGGCAGCCGGGTTGTCAGCGAGCGGGCGTTGACGCTGGCGGCGACATCGCCCATCTGCCGCAATGGTCGCAGCCCGCGCCGGGCGGCCCAGGCGCCGAGCAGCGCGGTGGCCAGGGCCGAAAGGCCGACGGTGAGCCAGATCAGGCGCTGCATGCCTTGCAGGAAATGCTGGTGATGGGTGATGTCGAGGAACAGGGTCAGTTGCGTCGAGCCCGGGGTGGCGGTGTCCAGGCGGGCGCCCAGGCTGCGGTAGTCGACGCCGTTGGCGTGCAGGGTGGCCAGGCCGGGCTGGCGTGGTGCGTCCGGTAGGTCAGGCCGGCTGTCGAACCATAGCGTGCCGTCGCCGCCGCGGATGCGCAGGGCCAGGTCGGCCTGGTGGCTGAGCTCGATGCGCAAGGCCGGCAGGTGTGGCGCCAGTTCGGCGGGGGAGCTCACGCCGTCGAGCAGGGCGTGCAGAACCGACAGCCGGCTGCCTAGCAGTTGTTCGTCCAGTTCGATGAAGTGCTGTTCGCTGGCCCGGCTGAACAGCACGCCGGCGGTCAGCGAGACGGCGGCGGTACAGGCGGCGAAGAGCAGGGCAAGGCGCCCACCGAGGGACAGGCGCGGCATCAGTCCTGGCGCTCCTCGAGCACGTAGCCCATGCCGCGTACGGTATGGATCAGCTTGTTGTCGTGGGCGTCGTCGATCTTCAGGCGCAGGCGGCGGATCGCCACCTCGATGACGTTGGTGTCACTGTCGAAGTTCATGTCCCAGACCTGCGAGGCGATCAGCGACTTGGGCAGCACCTCGCCCTGGCGACGCAGCAGCAGTTCGAGCAGGGCGAACTCCTTGGCGGTCAGGTCGATGCGCTGGCCGCCGCGCTCGGCCCGGCGGCGGATCAGGTCCAGGCGCAGATCGGCCAGGGTCAGGCTGGTATCCAGGCTGGGGCTGGCGCCTCGGCGCAGCAGGCTGCGTACCCGGGCCAGCAGTTCGGAAAAGGCGAAGGGCTTGACCAGATAGTCGTCGGCGCCCAGCTCCAGGCCGTGTACCCGGTCTTGCACGGCGTCGCGGGCGGTGAGGAACAGCACCGGCGTGTCCAGGCCAGCCTGGCGCACGGCCTGGAGGATCTGCCAGCCGTTGCGGCCGGGGAGCATCACATCGAGGATCAGCAGGTCGTGGTCGCCGCCCAGGGCCAGGTGCAGGCCGGTGTCGCCGTCGCCGGCAAGCTCGGTGGCGAAGCCCGCTTCGCTCAGGCCTTGGCACAGGTACTGGCCGGTCTTGGCCTGGTCCTCGACGATCAGCAGTTTCATGGGGGCCTTGCTCCAAAAGATTGGCGGGCTTCGGTGGGCGCCGGGTGCCAATGATACGTGACGATAGGCGTGCCCGGCGAAGCTGACAAAGTTGTAATCTCCCTGTCAGGCAACTGCCAGTTGCCTCAGCCTAGAGTGGTTCCATCGCTGCTGTAGCCTTGGAGTAGACATGAAACACCCCCTTATCGCCGCCGCCCTCGCGCTGTTCAGCCTGCCCGTGCTCGCCGACAGTGGCCATGGCTTCGCCTTCGGCGAGCCAGCGCCGGCGGCCAAGGCCACCCGTACCGTCGAGGTGCTGCTCAAGGACATCGCCTTCGAGCCCCGCGGCCTGCAGGTCAAGGCCGGCGAGACCGTGCGCTTCGTGCTCATCAACGAAGGCCAGTTGCCCCACAAGTTCAACCTTGGCGACAAGGCCATGCACGCCGAGCACCAGAAGCAAATGCTGGCCATGCAAGGCAAGCTCTTCACCGCCGGCGCGGATCACGGGGGCATGGACCACGGTCATGGCGCGCACGGCCACGAGGCCGGCAACACGGTGCTGGTCCCGCCCGGCCAGCGTGCCGAGCTGACGTGGACCTTCCGCGCCTCGGCGCCCATCGAGTTCGCCTGCAATGTGCCGGGGCACTACCAGGCGGGCATGGTCGGGCCGTTGACCATCGAGTGACATCGACCACAAGGCAGGGGGCAAAAACGGTAGAATAGGTGCATTCCGAATTGCCAGGTCAGACCCATGCATCCCGCCGCCGAACACTCCCCGCTGGGCAAATCCAGCGAATACATCGCCACCTACACACCTTCGCTGCTGTTCTCGATCCCGCGTACGGCCAAGTGGGCCGAACTCGGCGTCAGCGCCCAGACCCTGCCATGGCAGGGGGTGGACTACTGGAACTGCTTCGAGATGTCCTGGCTGCTGCCTTCGGGCAAGCCGGTGGTGGCCATCGGCGAATTCGCCATCCCGGCCGATTCGCCGAACATCATCGAGTCCAAGTCGTTCAAGCTGTACCTCAACTCGCTGAACCAGACGGCCTTCGCCAGCACCAGCGAGTTGCAGGCTTGTCTGGAGAAGGACCTCTCAGCCGCCGCCGGCAAGCCGGTGACGGTGCGGGTGCGCAGCCTGGGCGAAGTCGAGGCCCAGGGCGTGGTGGCCTTGCCAGGTCAGTGCATCGATGTGCTGGATGTGACCATCAACAACTACGAGCATCCACAGCCTGAACTGCTGCACTGCGACCCGCAGCGCGTGGTCGAGGAAACCCTGCACAGCCACCTGCTCAAGTCCAACTGCCCGGTCACTGGCCAGCCGGACTGGGGCAGTGTGGTGGTCGAGTACAAGGGCCTGGCCCTGGACCATGCCAGCCTGCTGAGCTACCTGGTGAGCTTCCGCCAGCATGCCGACTTCCATGAGCAGTGCGTCGAACGCATCTACCTGGACCTGCTGCGCCTGCTCGAGCCCGAGCACCTGACCGTGTATGCCCGTTACGTGCGCCGTGGCGGGCTGGATATCAACCCCTACCGCAGCACCCGGGCGATCGCGCCTGGCAACCAGCGGCTGGTTCGTCAGTAAGGATGTTTGTGAGTCTTGGGGCTGCTTTGCAGCCCATTTGCGGACCAGGCCCTTTCCCGCCGGGGCCGTGCAAGCCGCGTCGTCGGTGATCGCCTCGGACTCTGTGGGTGCCGGCTTGCCGGCGATGGGCCGCAAGGCGGCCCTCTGGCTCAGATACCCATGCTGTGCAGGTGATTGGCAATATTGCGCAGGATGGCGGTGAGATCCGGGTGTTCGGCCTCGAAGCGTTCGACGGCCGCGTTGACGCCATCGACCAGGTTGTTGTCCTGGGTGGCCTCTTCCAGTTTGAGCTGGGCTTCGATCTGCTGCATCAGTTCATGCAGATGTTCGCGCTCTTCCAAGGAGAGCGGCGGGTTGCGTTCCAGTTGCTCGCGCAGGCTTTCGAGTTGCTCTTGCAGTTCGCGGGCAGGCATCGGGTGTTCTCCCTCTATGGCTTGGCAAGGCATGGACCTCGGCGGTGAGGCAAAGGTTCTCGCTTGTCTTCAATCGTAATCCACCTGCCGGCGCTTTGCATGATCCGCGTCAACGGCGCTGTGTCAGGGTTTTTCACCCTTGCGCCGGCGCTGGGCGATGTCGGCAAGGCAGGTGTCGAGGGCTTCGAGGTGGTCGATCACCGAGTGCACACCGAGGCTGAACAGCTCGAGCGTAGCCTTGCCGCGTGCCCGTTCGCGCGCCTCCCGGCTCATCGCCTGCCATTGGCCGGAGGTGTGGTTGCAGGCAGGGCTGCAGGCGGCCAGGCCCACGGTCCACAGCCCGGCGTTGAGACCGGACTGCAGCAGGCGCGGATCGCCGCTGACCAGCACGCAGCCGTCCAGGCGTTGGCTCTGCAAGGACATGAGTGCGTGCCAGCAGGCATTCGGCGCCGGCCAGGGGGGGGCGTTGCCGGCCTGGCCCGGCAGCCAGTCGGGCAGCACGCTGGCCAGAGACTCGCCCTGGCTGGCGCTGAGCTCGTCGAGCCATATGCAAGGGACCTGCTGGCGCCGCAGGCCGGTGAGGGCATCCAGGGCGCCAGGGGTGGGCAGTGGGCTGCCGTTGGCGGCCTGGACCAGGCAGCCGCGCAAACCGAAGAGCACGGCGGTGAAGGCGGGCGCGTCTTGCATGGTCAACTTCCCTGAAATAGCCCGCAGGCTATTCGGCAATTGTTACCGGTAGATGACTACGTAACAGACGCTCACAAAATAGTGAGCAAAAATGTGTAAGGCTGTTTATCAGCCAGCGAGCCTTTATACTGGCGGCTTGTCCGGCAGCGCGCCCAGGCGCCTGCCACCGTGAATCCCGATGGAGAAACATCTATGCATAGGATCGGTGCCGGCGTGATCGAGCGAATCACCCAGGCCTGTGTCTGCGCCAGCCTGCTGCTGGCGCCCGTGGCCGCCAGCCAGGCGGCTACCGAGGAGGACCCCTGGGAGGCGGTGAACCGCCCGATCTTCAGGTTCAACGATACCCTCGATACCTATGCCCTCAAGCCGTTGGCCAAGGGATACCAGGCAGTCACCCCGCAATTTCTCGAAGACGGCATCCATAACATCTTCCGCAACCTGGGCGACGTCACCAACCTGGTCAACGACCTGCTGCAGCTCAAGCCGCACGCGGCGGGCGTGGATACCGCGCGGCTGATCGTCAACACCACGTTCGGCCTGGGCGGTTTCTTCGATGTCGGCACCAAGATGGGCCTGCAGCGCAACGACGAGGACTTCGGCCAGACCCTGGGCTACTGGGGCGTGGGCAGCGGTCCGTACGTGGTGATCCCGTTCCTTGGCCCAAGCACCGTGCGCGACGGCCTGGCCAAGTACCCGGACACCTACACCAAGCCCTACCGCTACATCGACCATGTGCCGACCCGCAATTCGATCTTCGCCCTGGATGTGGTCGACACCCGCGCCGACCTGCTGTCGGCGGAAAAGCTGATCAGCGGCGACAAGTACATCTTCATCCGCAACGCCTACCTGCAGAACCGCGAGTTCAAGGTCAAGGATGGGGAAGTCGAGGACGATTTCTGATCCTGGCGGGGATGAAAAAGGCGACCTTCGGGTCGATGCTGGTCAGTTAAGGTTTACAGCGCCATTGGGGGGGCGAAGCGGCCCCAGGCTTAACTGACAGGCATTGACCCTGGAAATCAGTGCATCGCCAGGATGCGCAAGCCGAATTTCTGCTGACCATCGGGCTGCTCGGCGATCCACACCACCTCGGTGCTGGCGTGCAGGCCCTTGAGGGCAGGGTGGTCGGAATCGATACGTACCTCGATCCGGTCGCCCACCTGGAAATGCTCCCGTGCCTGCACCTGCATGCCGCCACTGGAGAGGTCGAGGCAGACTGCCGCGATCACCTGGTCGGCATGCAGCAGGGTGACTTCGGTATCGATGCGCATACGAATGAAGTCGCGTTTCTCGCCGTGGTTCGAGGGTATCTGGGACATGCTGCATCCTTCCCATCAGGTTGCGCGGGTCGGCTTTCTTATAACTCCCGGTGATTTGCCCTGTAAAGTGCGCAGCACTCGACCCTTGCATGCTTGAAACGCCTGGCGGATGGGAGTACCGTCTGCGCCTTACAGGGCACCTCTGCCAGTTGCCGGGCCAGTCTTCTTGGCCTACAACTCAAGTAGAGAGTCGCCACAGAGTATTCCAGTAGCTGCCCGTCCGCCTTGCCGACGTCGCTGCTCCAACCTAATCCGGCGCCGTTCGCCCACATGCAGAAACCCAGTGCAACGCTGCTGATCATCGATGACGACGACGTGGTCCGTGCCAGCCTCGCCGCCTATCTGGAAGACAGTGGCTTCAGCGTCCTCCAGGCCGCCAACGGCCAGCAGGGCCTCCAGGTCTTCGAAGAACACCAGCCCGACCTCGTGATCTGCGATCTGCGCATGCCGCAGATGGGCGGCCTCGAGCTGATCCGCCGGGTCAGCGAGCGGGCGCCGCAGTTGCCGGTCATCGTGGTGTCCGGGGCCGGGGTCATGAGCGATGCGGTCGAGGCTCTGCGCCTGGGCGCCGCCGACTACCTGATCAAGCCCCTGGAAGACTTGGCCGTGCTCGAGCACTCGGTGCGCCGTGCCCTCGACCGCTCGCGGCTGGTGCTGGAGAACCAGCGCTACCGCGACAAGCTCGAGGCTGCCAACCGTGAGCTGGAAGCCAGCCTGCACCTGCTGCAGGAGGACCAGAACGCCGGCCGCCAGGTACAGATGAACATGCTGCCGGAAAGCCCATGGTTGGCCGGCGACCTGTCGTTCGAGCACCAGATCATCCCGTCGTTGTACCTGTCGGGCGATTTCGCCGATTACTTCCGGGTGGACGAGCGCCGTATCGCCTTCTACCTGGCGGACGTGTCCGGGCATGGCGCTTCGTCGGCGTTCGTCACCGTGCTGCTCAAGTTCATGACCACCCGGCTGCTGTTCGAATTCAAGCGCAGCGGCAGGATGCGCGACTTCAAGCCTTCGCAAGTGCTGAGCCACATCAACCGTGGGCTGATCAACTGCAAGCTGGGCAAGCACGTGACCATGGTCGGTGGGGTGATCGACGAGGAAGCCGGGCTGATGACCTACAGCGTCGGCGGCCATTTGCCGCTGCCGGTGCTCTATACCCCGGGCCAGGCCCGTTACCTGGAGGGGCGCGGCCTGCCGGTAGGGCTGTTCGACGAGGCCAGCTACCAGGACCATGTGCTGGAGCTGCCACGGCACTTCAGCCTGACCCTGATGTCCGATGGCATACTGGACCTTTTGCCTGGGGACACACTCAAAGATAAGGAAGCGACCTTGCCGGAAATCGTCAAGGAAGCCGGTGGCAGCCTGGACGGGCTGCGCCAACGATTCGGATTGGCTACGCTTGGGGAGATGCCGGATGATATCGCCCTATTGGTGTTGAGCAGGAACCTTGAATGAGTACCGGTAGAATCCAGTTCGCCGAGCAGAGCGGGACCTTCGTTCTGAAATTCGTCGGTGAAGTGCGCCTGACCCTGTGTTCGGCGCTGGATGCGACGATCGAGAAAATCTTCACCGCGCTGAACTTCTCGGCCATCGTCATCGACCTGACCGAGACCGAAAGCATCGACAGCACCACCCTGGGCCTGCTGGCCAAGCTGTCGATCCTGTCCCGGCAGAAGGTGGGCCTGCTGCCTACCGTGGTGACCACCAACCCGGACATTTCCCGTCTGCTGCAGTCCATGGGCTTCGACCAGGTGTTCAACATCGTCGATCGCCCGGTCCCCTGCCCGGAATGCCTTACCGACCTGCCATCCCAGGACCAGAACGAAGAGGTGGTGCGCTCCAAGGTGCTGGAGGCGCACAAGATCCTCATGGGTCTGAACGACTCCAACCGTGAGGCGTTCCACGACCTGGTGAGCGCCCTGGAGCGCTCCTGAGCGAGCCCGGGCTACCGATGCGTGGCGTCAGTCCCGCACGAACTCGGTAGCCGCGGCGCCGTCGGCATTGAGCTGGAACACCCGCGCCGGCCGGCCTTGCTCATCGAAGAATACCTGCCCCAAACCTGCACTGTTCCACAGCCGCTCTCCCGCCTGGCTGTGGCTGGGTGTGCGTGGCACTACCTCCATCTGCCGGCGCTTGGTGAACCAGTTGAGTGGCGAATGTGGTGCATACAGCCAACGGTTGAGGCGATCGAGCACGTCCAGCAGGCGCTTGGGGAACTGGTTCTTGATCCCGCTGCTGGTGACCTGCCACAGGTGCGGGCTGCGCTGGCGGTGGCGGATCAGCACTTCATAGACGAAGGAGTAGTGCACGTCACCGGAAAGGATCACGTAGTGCCCGGGCGTGCGCGAATGGCGGAAGATGTTGAGGATCACCTGGGCCGCGCCGCGATGGGCCATCCAGTTTTCCGCGTCGACCAGCAGCGGATAGCCGAGCCCGCTGAAGACCCGTTGCACCGTCTCGATCAGTTTGACGCCGAAGATCGGTGCCGGTGACACGACGATCGCCGAAGGATGGTCGAGCAGGGCCTGTTGCAGCTCGCACAGCGCCTCCCAGTCGAGCAGGCCGGACGGCTTCTTCAGGCTGCTTTCGCTGCGCCAGCGGCGGGTGCGGGTGTCCAGCACCAGCAATGGCGGATCGCTGGGCAGGTCGAACTGCCAGCCCTGGAAGCGCAGCAGTTGGTCGATCAATTGGTCCTGGGCAGCGTTGTCCAGGTGCGCTTGGGCCGTTCGCTCGCCCAGGGCCCTGCAGGCTTCGGCCAGCCCCGCGCAGCCGTCCGGATCGTTGCCCCAGCCCTGGCAGAGCAGGTAGCCGAGCAGGGCGTTGCCGATGATCCGCCGCGAGAAGGGGTGGCCGTAGGCGGTCTGTTCCCACTGCGCCGAAAGGTTCCAGTCGTCGGTGATGTCGTGGTCGTCGAAGATCATCAGCGAGGGCAGGTGGGCCATCACCCGGGCCACTTGACCGAGGCCGGCGGCGAACGCTTGGATCAGCGGCAGTTCTGCGCGATACCGGGCCTGGCGCGGTTCGCTCAGGCCTGCGGGCATGTCCATGCGCACCAGGCGCCAGGGCACTGGCGACCAGACCAGCAGGTACATGGCCATGACTTCGGCGAAGGTCACCAGGTGATTGTCGGCGTTGCTGCTGGAGAAGATCGGTTTGCGCTTGCCGCCGAAGAAGCGTTCGCGCAGGCTCTCGTTGCTTTCCTGGGCCGGCAGCAGGTCGGCGCGGTGGTAATAGCTGGCCGGGTGGCGGTACAGCGCGGTGCTGTCGTCGACCAGGGCGCCTTCGAGGTATTCGCCGAACAGCCCCAGGTGCTCGATGAGCTCATGGATGGCGCGCAGCATGGGGCCTGCTACGTCGTCGGCGTAGACCTGGTCGCCCGTCATCAGCAGCAGGGCGGGGCGCTCTTGCGGACGCTGGCAGGCTTGCAGCAGGCGGTCGGCGCAGAGCAGGCCATCGGCGGCGGGGTGATGGGGCTTGCGGCATGAGCCGTGAAGCAGTTGGTCGAGGCGCTCGCGCAGCACGAAGCTTGGCCGGCGGGTGCCGGGGTAGAGCAGGTGCGGGGCCCAGTCGGCGATGCCTTGGCTGTTGTCCAGCAGCAGATCGTAGCCGATGGCCTGGTTGCGAGGCAGCGGCTGGTCGAAGCGGATGTCCAGCAGGTGCACGAAGGCGTGCCGGCCCACTGGGATCACCTCGCAGGCAAGATTGGCCTCGATGCCTGGGCAATCGAGCACGAACTCGGGGCGAAGCGGTTGCGTGCCGACCAGCCAGATGGCCAGGCGCTGGGGTTCCAGGCGGCGCAGCACGGGGCCGGCGAGAATGAGGGGTAGGGTGGTCATCGACAGTTCAGGTTGCAAGCCGACCCATTCGCAGGCAAGTCCACAGAGGCTGCGTCGACCACACATAATGGGTTTGCAAGGCCATGTGGGGGCGGGCTTGCCCGCGAAAGCGTCAGTACGTTCAACGGGCAGTGCCTGCGCAAACGCAGCACCCAGACGAAAAGCGGGCGGAAATGCTCGGCATTTGCCGCCCGCGGGGCAAACCAGATTTGTATCAGGCTTTTTCAGCCATCAATGCTTCCAGCTTCTCCTGGTCCCGGGCGAACTGGCGGATACCCTCGGCCAGCTTCTCCGTGGCCATGGCGTCTTCGTTCATCGCCCAGCGGAACTGGCTTTCGTTCAACTGCTGCTTGGCCTCACCGGCATTGCCGGGTTGGAGCACGCGCGGCAGTTGGCCCTGGTCGTCGCTCAATTGCTGCAGCAGCTCGGGGCTGATGGTCAGGCGGTCGCAACCGGCCAGTTGCTCGATCTGGCCGATATTGCGGAAGCTCGCGCCCATGACCACGGTGTCGTAGCCGTTGGCCTTGTAGTAGTTGTAGATGCGCGTCACCGATTGCACGCCCGGGTCTTCGGCGCCGACGTATTCCTTGCCGGTGCTCTTCTTGTACCAGTCGTAGATACGGCCCACGAACGGCGAGATCAGGAACACCCCGGCATCGGCGCAGGCCTGGGCTTGGGCGAAGGAGAACAGCAGGGTCAGGTTGGTCTGGATCTGCTCGCGTTCGAGCTGCTCGGCGGCGCGGATGCCTTCCCAAGTGGATGCCAGCTTGATCAGCACGCGATCACGCGGGATGCCGGCCTGTTCGTACAGCGCGATCAGTTGGCGGGCCTTGGCCAGCAATGCCGGTTCGTCGAACGACAGGCGTGCGTCCACTTCGGTGGAAATGCGCCCTGGAATGACCTTGAGGATGCCTGAGCCGACGGCCACGGCGAACTTGTCGCAGGCCAGGTCCACATTGCCCTTGGCGTCGGCCCTGACTTGCCTGAGCAGGTCGGCGTAGCCGGGAATGGCGGCGGCCTTGAGCAGCAGCGAGGGGTTGGTGGTGGCATCGACCGGCTTGAGGCGGGTGATGGCGTCCAGGTCCCCGGTGTCGGCGACCACGGTGGTGAACTGCTTGAGTTGTTCCAGCTTGGAGGTCATGGGCGTGCTCTGTCCTGTGCAATGACTCGACATTACCCGAGCCCCGGCGACCGCTCAAGGGCCGGGGGGGGCAGGATGGGCGAGGGAATGAAGGTTCGAGTCGAAAGCGCACCCGGGGTTCCGTCAGCGGCCCTGCAGCAGCTCGGCGGCCTGGTCGAGCACGGCCAGCGGCTCGGCGGCCTTGTGGATGTCTGCCGACAGCAACTGGCGGAAGCGCCGGGCACCGGGGAAGCCCTGGCCCAGGCCGAGGATGTGGCGGGTGATGTGATGGATAGCGCCGCCGCTTTCCATGTGCGCGACGATATACGGACGCAGCCGTGCCAGCACCTCGCTGCGGCTGATGACCGGCGCCGTGCTGCCGAACAACTGCTGGTCTACTTCGGCCAGCAGGTAGGGGTTGTGGTACGCCTCGCGGCCGAGCATCACGCCGTCGAAGGTCTGCAAGTGCACGTGGCACTCTTCCAGTGTCTTGATACCGCCATTGAGCACCAGCTCCAGGTCCGGGAAGTCGGCCTTCAACTGCGCGGCCACGTCATAGCGCAGCGGCGGGACCTCACGGTTCTCCTTGGGCGACAGGCCTTCGAGGATGGCGATGCGCGCATGCACGGTGAAGCTGCGACAGCCCGCCTCGCGCACCTGGCCGACGAAGTCGCACAGCTCGGCATAGCTGTCACGGCCATTGATGCCGATGCGGTGCTTGACCGTGACTGGGATGTGCACCGCATCGCGCATGGCCTTGACGCAATCGGCCACCAGCGCCGGGTGGCCCATCAGGCAGGCGCCGATCATGTTGTTCTGCACCCGGTCGCTGGGGCAGCCGACGTTGAGGTTGACCTCATCGTAGCCGGCGTCCTCGGCCAGCCGGGCGCAGGCTGCCAACTCCGCCGGCACACTGCCGCCCAGTTGCAGGGCCAGCGGGTGCTCGGTGTCGTCGTGGCGCAAGAAGCGATGGGCGTCGTTGTGCAGCAGGGCGCCGGTGGTGACCATCTCCGTGTAGAGCAGGGTGTGCCTGGACAGCAGGCGCAGGAAGAACCGGCAATGGCGGTCTGTCCAGTCCATCATCGGTGCCACGGAAAAGCGGCGGGATGGCTCAGGGCGCGTGGTTTGTGGCTTTGAAGCTGTTTCTAAGGGCATTCTGGTCTACGCATTCTTGTACCATTTTTCGGGGTTTTCGGGCGTTTTTGGTGTGACGGTGGTACGATGTACCACCGCCAATCACGCTTGTACCACCGAAGAATATGGCAACGATCAGAGCAAGGAAAAAAGCCGATGGGACGGTGAGCTATACCGTCCAGATCCGCCTCAAGAAAAAGGGTGTCTTAGTTTACCAAGAAGCCCAAACGTTCGCCCGTAAGCAGGCAGCTCAGGCCTGGGCGAAGCGACGGGAGACAGAGTTGGCTGTCCCTGGAGCGATCGAGCGGGCCAGCCGCAAAGGGCACACTATCAAGGAAATGATCGACCGTTACCTGGTCGAAGCCGAGAAAGCCCGGCCATTGGGTGAGACCAAGCGGCGTACGCTTAACGCCATTAAAAACAGCTATCTGGGGGAGAAGGTCGATTCCGATATCAGCCAACAGGTATTGGTGGACTATGCCCTTTGGCGCATGAGCCCTGAGGGTGGTGGGATCAAGCCGCAGACGGCCGGCAACGATTTGGCGCACTTGGGCTCCGTGTTGTCGCTGGCCAGAGCGGCGTGGGGCTATGGGATTGATCCGCAGGCGATGCCTGATGCTCGCCTTGTGTTAAAGAAGTTCGGCTACAACATGCGGAGCAGGGAGCGGGATCGACGCCCTACGCTTGATGAACTCGGAAAAGTGATGGATCACTTCTTCAAGATGCTTGAGCGTCGACCCAGTGTCATTCACATGCCCAAGGTCGTGGCCTTTGCGATCTATTCCACGCGCAGGATGGATGAGATTACACGCATCCGCTGGGAAGATCTGGATGAACACCAGCAGGCTGTAAAAGTGCGTGATATGAAGAATCCCGGCCAGAAGCTTGGCAATGACGTGTGGTGTTATTTGCCGGATGAGGCGTGGATAATCGTACAGAGCATGCCGCGAGAGTGCGCAGAGATATTCCCGTACAACACGGATTCAATCGGCACTGCCTGGTCCAAGGCATGTAAGATGACCGGAATTGAGGATCTGCACTTCCATGACTTGCGTCACGAAGGGGTGAGTCGGTTGTTTGAAATGGACTGGGATATACCGAGGGTCTCAAGCGTATCCGGTCACCGTGATTGGAACTCGCTGCGGCGGTATACCCATTTGCGTGGGCGAGGGGATCGGTATAAAGACTGGAAGTGGCTGGATCAGATCATCCAGGCGCCGGTTAAACTCGGCGCCCGGGTGGAAAGTTAACTTGCTCGAAGGGTTCTGTTCAACTGCGCACATTCTTTGAGCGCAGCTTCTCGTTGTTGATCCAAGTACAACGCCAGATCAGCGATGTGAACGCCTCGAGCAGTCTTCTGGCTCGCTTCGAGTCTGGTGATAGGAAGTTTGATCTGTCCGGCAAGAACCTTCCGTTGAAACATGTCAGGTGTCAGGTGCGTGAAGTAGTCATTGCATACCTGCTCGAGCGAGATAATTGCTTTGCCGTTGTACTGCGCCATGAGAACGAAAGCGGTGTTCATGCGTGTTCTCTCCCATTGCTCTTTTTACTTTCTACCTCCTCCATCAGGGCGCGTGCGAAGTCCACTGCTGCCCATGCTTTATCAGCATTCTCTTTGCAGTAAGAGTTCGCGGCTTCGTCCTCGGCATAAGGAATCAGTGCGGTCATGGCCTGGGTCAACTGGTTAATGAGGTCGGGCTTACAGCCCTCGGCGTCTACCAGGCGGTGGCGCTCAATCTCGGCGATCAGCTCCAATGTCATCGCGGGCGGCATAGACATGCCATAGTCATTCGCGGCTACGTGATCATATGGGTCGCGCTTGGCGGCTTCAGCAAGTGCCTTCAGTTTGGCTAGGTTGATAGTCATGCCTTGCGCTCCTGTTGAGTAACGAAGCCCGCCGCCTGGCGGATCTTGCTGCAGCGCTCATGGTTGCCACGGGTGCGTGGGATGTTGCAGACGTCGCAGTACACCCCCATGGCGGGGCGCATGAAGGTCTGCACGCCCTTCGCATCGCGTGTGTTCGGTGTGTAGGTCGTCGTGGTGATCACAGCGAATACCTCTCGAAGGCGCGGCGAGTATTCGGGCTCAAGGCTAAGTGCTCGTAGCCGGTCATTTTGTTAACAATCGGTAACGTGCCAGTGGCTGGCCGGGTGGCGTCGCGCAGCAGCATCAGCACGGCAATCAGTGCGCCGGCCAAGACCAGACTGATGAGCTGCCAGATGCGTGGGCTAAGCATGGCGGCGGCCCTCCGACAGCTGCAGGAGGACGTGGCTGTGAGCGTGTTCGAACAACCGGTCGATGGATACGGGCTCCACGTGCTGCTCCCCGTTTTGCAGGGCATGCAGGCGAGTGCGGTACAGCCCGGCCTGGCCGAGCCAAGCGTGATCGCTGATTGCGCGTTGATTCCAAGCCTCTTCGAGGCCTTCCTTTTCGCCGAACTCGACTCGCGAACATGCCTTGCACTTCCTGCAGACGATCACGTCTCCACCATGATTGGGGTCTTGGTCGTCTTCGATGGTGAAGCGATGGGCTTCGCCGCCGCAGAAGGGGCAGGGCAGCAGGGGGGTGGTGTCGTTCATGCTGCCGCTCCTCTCTGATACGTCATCTGCGCGGTAGTGCCACCTGTAGTTACCCCGTGGTGCAGCTCGATGGTGCTCCCGGCGCGTCTACCGGCCATAATGTCTGCCGGATTTACTGGCCCGGAACTGCTGTTGCGCCCTTTGGAAAGCTCGTAACCTTCTGTTAGTTGTTTGATGAAGGCGGCAATCAGGTTCTTCTCTTTCTTCTCAGTGAGCGCTAAGGCGTTGCGCTCTGGCAGCGGAAGGTCGTCAGAGGCAGGAGCGATGGCGACGAGCTTTTGGTAGACCTGCCCAACCCACGCCTCGGCGAAGTGGTTGCCCCGAGTCTCATGGGTTGCGCCCTTGCTCTGCTGGGAGGTCTTCAGGTTCTTGATGTACTGGCGTCGAGCGGTCGCAGCCTTTGTTCGCAGGATGTCATAGGCGTACTTCGCAATTTCTTGCGCGGGCGACATCCCGATGAACAGAACCCTGAGTTTCTGGCTGTGGCGTGGGGCGTCGTCGTACCAGAGGATGCATTCACAATTGAACGCCCTTGCTACTGTGGTGCCCAGGTGTCGTTCCCAGCGGGCGAGTCGCGCCTTAGCTTTCCCGCTAAAGGCTTTGCCCACGGAGCTGAGTTGCACGTCCATCTCTGTCAGGCGATGCATTTGCATGAGCTTCTTGGCCTGCCGCAGAGCGGCGGCGGCTTCATGCTCGTTCGGGCTTTTGCTGAGATCGAGGCACCGCTGGATCTTGCGGATGATCCGCTCGCGGTCAGGGTTGTCATTGTGATGGATCATGCTGCTTCCCCTGCAGTAGAGGCGCTGGCCGGGGTGCTGCGCAGTTGGGAGTGGACGCGCATGGCGAGCGCCTGAATGTCCTGCATTTGCCGGGTGGCGCGGTTGCGCCATGGTTCAGTGCCGGGGGCGGCTTTCCACGTCTTTTCGGCCAGTCGCAACGTTTCGGCGGCACTGCTCAGCAGGTCATAGTCGGCCCTGGTCACCGGCATGCCGGTGTAGGACATGATTCGCGCTTCTAGCTCGGCGATGGTGGCTTTGAGTGCCGCTAGCGCCTGTTGGTGTTTGCGTTGATCTTCCTCGCGTGCAGTAGCCAGGTGCGTGATGTCGTTGTTCAGGGCGGCGGAATAGCTGTTGAACATACGTTGATGTTCTGCAAAACCGGCGTTGTAGCCGTCGTCGTATGCTCGGCGGCGAGTGAGGGCGAACAGGTAGGGCAGGGTGGCGAGAGTGAACAGCCAGAGGACGCCCATGGCCAGGATGTAGTGTTGTGGTTGCATGTGCTGTTGCTCCAAAGGTGCCCGGTACCAGGACTGAAAAAGACGGTGAGAGGCTGGTACCGGGACTTGTTGCCCCTGCGGGCCGGGGCCGCCTTGTTGCTAAACCGGTTGCTGCGCCTGGGCGTCGAGGTAGTCGGCCAGGTCGTACAGGTAGATCACGTGCTTCGCTCGAGCAGAGTCGTGCACCTTCTTCAGTGGAAGATCGATGCGGCCCGCATTGATCAGCTCGCGAAAGCGGCGATCAGTCTTGATGTGCGAAAAGTACTGCTCCCGAACTGCCGTGATCGTTGGGCATGGCGTAGCGAACTGCTTGCGTAGCTGGGCCAGCGTGTCGGTCATGGGTGCCCTCCCGCTCCCTCCAGAACGGGCCGGAGCTGGTGGCGCACGACCTCGGCAAGGTGATCCTTACAGTGCCCCTTGGTGCGGGCGCAGATGTCGCCGAGCGCATCCAGCACGATCACGCGGAAGGGCTGCTCCGGGTCCGTGGTGGGGCTGATGTAGGCCACCTGGTCGGGCTCGAGCACTTCATTCACACGTTCGAGCGCTTCCCTCATGGCGATGGCCTGTGCGGACTGTTGTCCCGATTCAGTCCGGCCATTCGCCAGATCCTGCAGGAAGTCGCGAAGGGCCATGTACTTGGATGAGTCCCCGCGATGCAGCGTGATCGAGCCTGCAACGGGACCGAACTTCACTTTCACCTGGTGGGTGCGAGTGTCGTTCTCGATCTCGATGTGGGCGTCGACGGTGGTTTCTGGACGGCGCAGGGGGCAGATGGTCGAGCCGCCCTGTTCCAGGACGTGCTGTAGCAGCATCACGCGCTTGAGGGAGAGGGTGTATTCGCTCATGCAGCACCTCCAGCAGGGACAGCGCGAGCTGGGCCGTTGTGAGTGGTGATGACGTGCAGGCCGGTGCGACGCTGGAAGGCATCGATGGTGGCTGGGCGGCTGCAGGTGGCAGGGTGCAAGAAGATCTTGCAGTGGGATTTGTGCTGTGTGGTTTGCATGTCTGGACCTCAGATGTGAGAGGGAGGTGCGGCCCAGACAATACTTAAACGAATAGGTTCGGTCAATACCTTTGAGTAAGGATAGCGTATAGCTCAATGCATCAGAATATCTCGACTTTCGACACGACTACGCCACAAATCAAGGCGTCATCAGGCAGCTCGATAATAGGGTCTGGCCAAGATGGATTCAGTGGTTTCAGGAACTGGCGATCACCTTCAAGGACAAGCTGCTTAAAGGTCGCCTCTTTGCTATCCGCGAGCTTTGCGATTACCAGTGACCCATTTTCGAAATCTTTCGCAGGGTCAACAAAAATGATGTCTCCGTCTCTAAATGAGCGGCGTTCATGAGGGTTGAACATCGAGAGACCACGGACTCGCAGTGCGAACGTGGCGCTGCTATGCGAAACCGCGCAGGGTAGCCAGGCCTCTACATCCGCCAGTTCATACGGCTCTTGCATTTCGCACCAGACGCCAGCTTGCACCCATGAGATCAACGGAACAAATCCACGGACTTTAGGCCCGGGCTCAACATTTGATTGAGGTCCGGTTGCGATTGTGGTGCTGCCTTCTCCCTTCCAAAGCCACTCAGTTGTTACCCCGAGTGCCCTGGCAATCCTTTCAACATTCTCTAGTCGTGGGCTGGCAGACATGCCTGTCAGGATTCTGTGTATGGTTGGCTGTGGCACGCCGGATCTTCTGGCGAGCTCCCCTCCTGACAGCCCCAATTCATGCATGCGCTTTGCTACGCGGTTTCCTATCACGGCTTGCGGCTCTGATTTGTTTACGTATCGCAAGTGTATTGCGTGGGTCGATTCGTTTGGGTAATATCACCCTATTCGCTAATGAATAGGCGACGCTATGACCATACAAGAAATGCTTCAAAAACTAATCGGTTTGGGCTTCTCGCAGCGCGCTATTGCTGAGCGGGTGGGCGTATCCCAGCCAACTATCTACCGGGCGACGAAGGGGGCGGCTATCCGCTATGAGGTAGGGAAAGCGATCGAGTTGTTCTACGAAGAACAGATGCGCGAGGTAAACAAACAGCAGAAAAAAGAACGCTGAGCCGGGCCTCTCACCTCCCAGCTCAGCTATGACAGTGCAGAACACCATCACTCCCGTCGTCCGGCGGCCTCTCACCAAAAGAATGGCCGGATGACTACAACCGCATGTCGTGCCCCACAGCACGCAAAGCACAACATATCGGTCGTGGTCGTAGGATAGGGCTTGCCCACGCCTATGGCTACACCGTTAACCGAGGTTTAACGGTTATGAGTCGCATCGACACTCTGTCAGGCACCGGCCTGGTCCTCTCCCTGCGGCAGTCGCTCTATCGCGCCGGTCGTGACTATCCGGGCGGCATCACCAAGCTCGCCTACGACATGGGCATCGACATCGATGCTCTGCAGAAGAAGCTCAAGCACGACGAAGAGCGCCGTTGGCTGTCGCCGGACGAGCTGGAGGAAGTGCTTCAGTGGACTAAGGACTCTCGGGTACTCGACGCCCTGGGGCGTGCCGCTGGGGTGGTTTGGTACCGTCCCCAGCCGGTGCCTGCTACCAACGAGGCCTTGAGGGCCGTCGGCAAGCTGCTGGATGAGGCCGGCGAGTTCGTCAGCAGCATGCACGACGGTGCTGCCGACAACGTGTGGGAGCTGCACGAAGTGCTGGATCTCGAGAAGCGCGGTATGGACGTCATTCGGCAGGTGCTGGCCATCATGGCCGGTGCCCGTCAGGCCATGGAGGACCGCGCCAATGGCTGACGCAGTCGATATGGCCAACGACCAGGCCGAGTACTTTCTGCAGGCTGCCCTCCGTCACCAGGCCGGCAAGCAGGCAGGGCCCAGCGCGCAGTTCTGCGAGGACTGCGACGAGCCGATCCCGCTCCTGCGGCAGCAAGCTGTCGCAGGTTGTGAAACCTGCGTCAGCTGCCAAGAGCTGCGGGAGCGGCGCCGATGAGTGAGCGTCAAGGACCGACTACCGCCGCATGGGCGCGGCGCTACATCGAAACCTTCGGCCTCGCCTTGGTACCGATCGAGCCTGGCGAGAAGGGGCCGAAGGGGCGCGCTTGGAACCAGCCGGGTCACTACTTCACCGATGCCGATGTTGCCGAAGCGTTCTGGCAGTCCCATCCGACCCACAACCTTGGTGTGGTGCTGGGGCCCGGTCGGGTCTGCTCGCTCGACGTCGATGACGTGCAGTGGACCCGGCAAGTCCTGGCAGACCTGCTGAGTATGAATGTGGACGCGCTCGCGGATGCTTACCCGACGACGGTAGGCAACCCGGCGCGTTTTCGCATTATGTTCCGGGCGCCGGATGGTGTTGACTTGAGCCAGCATTCACTGGTGTGGCCCAGCCAGGCCGACCCGGACGGCTCCATCTTCAAGGCCCTCATGACCCAGGTGAAGGCCGCCAAGGATGCTGGCGATGCCGGCCGGGAGGCTGCCCTGCGCATGGCGGCGGAGCCATTCAAGAAAATTACGGTATTCGAGCTGCGCGCTGGCCTGGTGCAGGACGTGCTGCCGCCCTCGATCCATCCCGGTACCGGCAAGCCATACACCTGGCGAACGCCTCCATCCGCGGACGGTCTGCCTGAGCTGCCGCCCGAACTGCTTGCCATCTGGCAAGAATGGGATCAGTTCAAGCCGAAAGCTGAGGCGATCTGCCCTTGGTTGCCGAAGGCTGCACCCGCTCCACGTCCCGTTGCTGCTCGGCCTCGAGCAGCGACGGTGCGTTCCGGCGCACCGCTGCCCGATGTGATTCCCGAGTTCAACCGGTGCCATGACATCGCGACGCTGATCGAGGCACATGGCTACGAGCGAAAAGGGGATAAATGGCTGTGCCCGCAGAGCAGCAGCGGTATACCCGGCGTGACTATCACCGACGGCAAGCTGTTCTCGCATCACAGCTCCGACCCGCTGGCCAACGGCCACAAGAATGATGCGTTCGACGTCTTCTGCATCCTGGTGCACAACGGTGACCAGCGTGCAGCCACCCGGGCTGCGGCGCAGATGCTCGGGTTGGATGCTGCCTCGCGCCCGCCATCGCCGCCACCTATCGGTGAGCTTCCCCATACCCCATCGGTAGATGAGCAAGCCGGCGAACCGGCGGTAGAGCCTGCTGAGCAACAAGATGAGCTTCCCCCCACCCCATCTGCCAACAGCGCCCCCAGTTCGGCCTGCTCCTCGGCCGCCGGGGGGGAGGGGGATAGCGCGTTGGACATTGAAGGCGCCATGCGACGCTTCGCGCTGATTGAAGGCACCACGCACGTTTGGGACATGGACAGGGCGAAGCCGATGAAGAAGTCAGGCTTCGAGGCGCTGGTAGGTAAGCCCTTGGCCAAGGAGTGGATGGACCGGACAGATAAAAAGCTCATCGCTCCAGAGCAGGCTCAGGAACTGGATGAGGCGCGTCGCCTGGCGAGTAAAAAGGGTGGGGCGCTGAAGCTCGATCCCATTGAGCGCTACGTGTACATCGACGGCACCAAGGATGTTTGGGACCGTGAGAAGAAACGACGAATCCCCGAAGGGGCTGTGAAGATGGCCCTGGGAGAGGAGTACAAATGGTGGCTGAACAGCCAGGATCGGCGTGTGGTGGATGTCGACCACATTGTGTTCGACCCGACCATGACCAAGGATCCCGCAATCTACATCAACACGTTCGAAGGGTTGCCCCTGGAGCCGGTGCGGGATGACAGCGCATGCGAGAACCTGCGCTGGTTGATCTCTTTCCTGTGCAACCACGATGCGGAAGCGTTGGACTGGCTGACCAAGTGGCTGGCGTACCCGCTTCAGCATATGGGTGCCAAGATGGATACCGCCGTCTTGATGCACTCGATCATGGAGGGCTCGGGTAAGAGCCTGCTGTTTGCCGATGTGTTCGGCCAGCTGTATGGGCAGTACGCCGCGACGGTCGGCCAGACGCAGCTGGAAGGCAGCTTCAATGCTTGGCAGAGCCGCAAGCTGTGGGCTGTGTTCGAGGAGGTTGTCAGCCGGGACCAGCGCTACAACCAGGTGGGCAAGATCAAGCACATGATCACCGGCAAGACGGTGCGCATGGAGTCCAAGTTCATCAACGGTTGGGAAGAAGCCAACCATATGAACGCGGTGTTCCTGAGCAACGAGATCATGCCGTGGCCGATCAGCGATGATGACCGCCGGATGCTGGTGATGTGGCCGATGGAGACGCTGCCGGTTGAGCGGCAGAAGGCGATCAGTCGCGAACTGGCGAACGGTGGCGTTGCGGCCTTGTATGGCTGGTTGCTGGACGTCGACCTGGGCGAGTTCAACCAACGCACGCGACCGCCAAAGACCGAGGCTCGCCAGCGGCTTGTCGCACTGAGCCGAACGGCATGGCAGACCTTCCTGTACCTCTGGCGAACTGGTGAACTCGGGCACGGCCTATGGGGCTGCTGCCTGAGCACGGACCTTTATGCCCTGTTCCTTGAGTGGTGTTCGCGCAACAAGGAGCACTCGATGAGCCAGACGAAGTTCTCGTTGATGATCAGCGCGACGGTGGAGAAGACGCGGGCGATCCCTTGGACGGATGGCAATACGCGGCGATTCGCGGCGTTCTTCTTCCCCAGCGATGGTGATCCTTCCCTGCCCCCATCCTTGAAAGCGGCCGAGCTGGGCGCGAATGTCGTCGAGTGGCGTGCACGGGCGAAGCTTGCCGGCTGGAATGTCGACTCTTGGGACCACATCAAGGTGCTCGCGGCATGAATACATCTACTTGCGTGTTGGGTGTGTTGGGTTTGTGTCGGGTCACTTGCTCGGGGTCAACACAGGTATGGGGCCCTAATTTCTTGGGCTGGCGCCTGTCCGTGTCGGGTGTGTTGGGTTTGTGTACGCGCACGCGCGTGCGCGTCGTTTTGTTAGCGTCTTCCAGCCTCAGAAAAGAAACCCATGCGAGGCTCATAAAACCTTACAAACCCAACACACCTAACACACAACCTCATAATCAACTGATTTTATTGGGATTTAACTGTGTTGGGTTTGTGTTGGGTTGGCTGAATGTGTGTTGGGTGTCAATTTCGAGGGCGTGGATATGAATCAAGACCAGGAAAGTCGCTGCCGCCGTTCGGCTCAGCTCGCACTACACCGCATTGAGATGGCCGACCTGCTGGATCCGTCGGAGCGTCTGCGGATGGTTGGCGAGCTGATGCAGCATTGGGGAGAACAGCGGTCACAACTCGGGCTGACATCCAGCATCGGCAGTCAGATGGGGACCATCATGGAATGGAAGGGCGCCGCACCGAGGGGTGGTGCTTCGGGGGCGCGGATCTTGGTGAGCGGGGCTGGCCTAGATCACGCTGCGGCCGAAGTTGATGCGGCTGTGGCCGCGCTGGCGCGCCGGGATGAACGGGGGGCGACCTTGGCCCAGCTGGCCACGCTGCGCTACATCCACCGCACAACCGTGCGGGAGCAAATGCGTGAGGTGGGGTTGGCGGAATCCGCTGACCGCACCTATCGCAACTGGGTCAAGGCGCTGCACTTACAGGTGCTGTCCGTCCTTGCTGCGCGTGCGGGGCGGGTGCGGCTGCATACCGTTCGTCGGGTCAATATGCGCCGAGCGTGCGCCGAGGATGCGCCGAAGTAGCGCCGAAGCGACGAACCGAAAATTGCCCCTTTTCGGTTTTTCCGGTGACAGGTAAAAAGTCGCCACGATATGAAAAGTGCGCTTAGGCGCTTCCCCCACAAGCACTGTGCTGTGCAACCGCTCCGACCTGTCGGCGCACCGAGAACCCTGCCATCTGGCGGGGTTTTCTGTTTCTGGCGCCGTGCTTTGCCAAGAGGCCTTCATGAATAGTGAGCAGCAAGCGTTAGTTGAGATGCCGATCTGGATGGTGATCGTACTTTCCCTGGTCGGCGGGGTGTCGGGTGAGATGTGGCGGGCGGACAAAGCCGGGGTCCGGGGCTGGTCATTGGTCCGGCGTATCGCCCTGCGTTCGGGGGCGTGCGTGGTTTGCGGGATGGCAACCATCATGCTGCTGTACTCCGCCGGCGCTTCGATCTGGGCCTCGGCGGCATTCGGTTGCCTGACCGCGATGGCCGGCGCCGACGTGGCCATCGGGTTGTATGAGCGCTGGGCCGCGAAGCGCCTGGGCGTCTGCGAAGTCCCGCCGCGCAGCGGCGAGTCGGGGCGGTGACCGGGCTGGCGCCCCGGCGGGCGCCGGGGACCCTGGCAAATTTCGGGGAGTACGGGGCAGGAAACCCGCGGTTCTGCGTTAGTGGGAGGTTCACCAGCTTAGTGAACTGCGGTGAACTGGTTAACCCCTTGAATTCATTGGGTGAACTGGACTTTTCAGCATGAGCTACCTGACCAAATCGGAGTTCGCTGCCCGGCACGGATGGTCGAAATCCTACGTTTCCAAACTGGCCAAGCAGGACCGCCTGGTGCTCACCGCCGACGGCAAGGTCGATGTCGAAGCAACCGAGGCGCTACTGGCCGAATCCGCTGACCCCAGCAAGGCCGCTGTCGCGGCCCGTCATGAAGAAAATCGTGTGGAGCGGGATATCCGCAGCCAGCTCCAATTGGCCGGCGATACACCTGCGGTGCAGCTGGCGGTTGAGTCGGCGTTTCAGCAGCCCGGCAAGGGCCTGGATTTCCAGAAGGCGAGGGCGCATCGCGAGTTCTATCTCGCTCAGCTTGCTGAGGCTGAGTTCCACAAGGTCCAGGGCAACCTGGTCGAGCGCAAGCCGGTCGAGGACGCGGCCTTTGCTGCTGGGCGCACTATTCGCGACCTGGTGTTCGGCCTGGCCCCGCAGCTCGCAGCCGAAGTGGCGGGCATGGGGGACTCCTGGGAAATCGAGAAACACCTCATGTGCGCTTTCCGCCAAGTCTTCGAGGACGCGGCGAAGATGAACAGCGCCGATCTTGAACAAGCCATGACACAGAGCTAAGCCTATGCCCACCGGATACGCAGACGGTGCGAGGGTGTACCGCGAAGCGTATGGCCGTGGGCTGAAGCCCGACCCCGAACTGTGGGTTGATGAGTGGGCTGATGAGTACATGCGGATCCCGCGTGATACTGGCGCAGCCGAGCCCGGCAAATATCGCACAGCGCGGACGCCGTATGCCCGTGAACCTATGCGTTGCCTGTCGCCTTCCCATCCGTGCAGACGAGTGATTACGAAGGTTGCCTCGCAGCTGATGAAAACGCAGATCGCCCTGAACTGGATCGGGGCGCTGATCCACATGGCTCCGTCCAACATCCTGACGCTGCTCCCCAGCCTGGGCCTCGCCAAACGTGTTTCGTCGAGGATCGGCAAGACCATTGCTGTGACGCCGGAACTGCAGGAGCGGGTAGCCGCGTCCCGTTCCAGGGATGCGCGCAACACCATGGATACCAAGGAGTTCAAGGGGGGCACGCTGTATGCCACGACGGCTGGCTCGGCCGCCAACCTTGCTGAGCTCTCCGCCAGGTATGTGTATGGCGATGAGGTTGATCGCTGGGATGTCGACGTGGACCAGGAGGGCGATCCGATCAAGTTGGCGGAGGCGCGGGGCAGTACTTTCGGGCGCAACGCCAAGTTCTACTTCTCCAGTTCGCCGACGATCAAGGGCGCGTCGCGGATCGATGACCTGTTCCAGCAGAGCGATCAGCGGTACTACTACGTGCCGTGTCCGACTTGCGGCCACATGCAGGTGCTCCAGTGGGAGCGCCTGCTGTACTCGCCGGACTTCGCCACCGTGCATTACCAGTGTGCCAGTCCTGATTGCGACGTGCTGATCGAGGAACGCCACAAGGCCGAGATGCTGGCCCAGGGCGAGTGGCGAGCCCATGCCAAGGGCGACGGCCAGACGGTGGGTTTCCACCTGAATGCCCTGTATGCACCATTGGGCTGGCATTCCTGGGCCATGCTGGCCCGCGAATACGAGGAGGCCAAGCGCGCCCAGGATCGGGGGGATCTTGAACCCATGCAGGTGTTTTACAACACCCGCCTGGCGGAAGTCTGGGACAGCGCGGTCGAGCAGACCAAGGCGGAAGTGCTCCAGGCCCGAGCCCTGCAGGAAGACTACGTGCTCGGCACCTTACCTGCGGGCGTCCTGGCACTTACCTCTGCCGTCGACGTCCAGGCCAACCGCCTGGAACTGATGACCATGGGCTATGGTGCCGGTATGGAGCGCTGGGTGGTCGACCACCAGGTAATCCCTGGCGATCCAGCCGATGAGCGCACCTGGGCACTGCTGGACGAGCGCTTGAAGGTTCGATACCGCCACCCTTGCGGCGTTTCCCTGGGCATTCTGGCCACCGGCATCGACTCCGGTGGTCACCACACCCATGAGGTGTACCAGTTCACCCGGGTGCGCCGCTGGCGCAACGTGTTCGCGCTCAAGGGGGCGAGCAAACCGGGTCGTCCCGTCATCGCCCAGCGCCCGTCCCAAGTCGATGTCACCTGGAAGGGCCAGACCGAACGCAATGGTGCCGAGCTGTGGATGGTCGGTACCGACACGGCTAAGGACTGGATCTACAACCGCTACAGCTTCGAGTCGGGGCCTGGCGCGCTGCACTTCGCCAAGGATCTGCCTGACGAGTTCTTCCAGCAATGTGTGGCTGAACGCAAGATCGCCCGCTACGTGAAGGGCTACAAACGCATCGAGTGGGTCAAGGGCAAGGCCGAGCGCAACGAAGCGCTGGACCTCATGGTGTACAACCTGGCCATGGCGCACTACCTCGGGCTGCATCGCTACGGCGAGCATGACTGGGACAAGCTTCGCCAGGCCCTGGCCCAGGCCAGTCTGTTCGATGAGCACGCACCAGCGAAGCCATCTGTCACCGAGCAGGCTGACGCTGATGATCTCGAGCCGGGCACTGAGCAAGAGCCAGCACCGCAGCCCCCAGCCCGGCCGGCTCCTTCGGCCCCATCGCCGAAACCTCGCCCGGCACCTCAACCAATGCAACGCCGCAGCTCGAGCAGCGGTTATTTGAAGAGGCGTTGAGCGCTAGCTCAGTCCAATCATGGGGCTGATGAACCTGGCGCCCAAGGCCAAAGCCTCGGTTACAAGGCCTTTAGTTGCTTCGCGACCTTGCTCCTTGGCCATGCTGGCAAGTTGTTCGCCGATAGATTCCTTCGAGCTAACACTGTCGGGTACAGCCTTCAGGACCTCGAGGCCCTTTGCAGTGAGGACTGCGTCTCCGAAGGCGATATACGGGTAGGGCGTGGCAGTCAGGTAACCAGCCTCAATTAGCCACTTACCTGTGGCGAAGAAGAACTCGGCATCTTTAGTAGGTAGGTCCATGCCGAATTTTTCGTCGTAGCCCATCGCCTCGCCAGCAAATTCCTCCGCTCGCAGATGGGTCGGTAAAGGAAAGCGCTGGTAGAGCTTCGCGAAGATCTTCCCGGTAATTTCGTCAAACATCTCAATATTGGAGACAGCCATGTCACAAGACCCCGAGTCAAGAGTTGAAAAGGTTAAAGCCTCCGCTGAACTTCAAAGTGAGCTCAGGCGTGTGGTGGCCGATCAGCTTACCGGAAGGATGGACTGGGTCAGAGCACGTACTTACTGGACGTTGCGGTTACCGAGCATTCCCCCTGATGAGTTGGCCGATGCGTTGGCTCACGTTCTTGCCGGTGGACGTTTCCGTGAGGAGATCAACTCCCGGCGTCAGAACTTCCTCTGAACTCGTAACGCACGCAGCGCAGTGCTGCAAGAGATTTCCTCATGGCATACACACAGGCACACCTCGCGGCTGTCGAGCGTGCGATTGCGCGTGGCGAACGGATCGTCCGCTACAGCGATCGTACCGTTGAGTATCGCTCGGTAGACGAACTCATCCGGGCCCGTGACCTGATCCGCACGGAGCTTGCCCAGTCCGCTGGGCCGCGCTCCCGAGTGGTTCGGCTCTACCACGGAGGTAAAGGGCTGTGAGCGGCCGCTACCTCTCTCTCACCCGCTCCGGCCTGCTGGTACCGGAGCGAATCAAGGCCAACTATGAAGGCGCCGCCGAGGGGCGACGTTCCTCTGGCTGGGATGCCCCGGACACAGGGCCCAACAGCCTGCTCATGCCGGCCCTGCGCAACCTGCGTTCGCGGTCACGGGCTGCCGTGCGCAACGACCCGTATGCGGCCAATGTGATCGACAAGCGGGTTAGCAACCTGATTGGTACCGGCATCACCCCTCAACCTCGGCTGCTGGACAAGGCCCTGCGCAACGCCATGCAGGTGCTGTGGGAGGACTGGGTGGACGAGTCGGATGCCGACGAACTCACCGACTTCTACGGCCAGCAGGCGCTGGTGGCGCGTACGGTCGAGCAGTCGGGCGAATGCTTCGTGCGGTTGCGGCCCCGGCGTCTGGAAGACGGTTTGGCGGTGCCGCTGCAACTACAGTGCCTCGCGCCGGAGTTCGTGCCGCACGACAAGTTCGAGGTCACCCGGTCCGGCAATGTGATCCGCGCTGGCATCGAGTTCAACAGCATCGGGCGCCGCGTGGCTTACTGGTGCTACCGCAATCACCCCAGCGACAAGGCCTCGCTCAACGCCGGTTACAACCCGCTGGTGCGGGTGCCTGCCGAGCAGATGCTGCACATCTTCGAGCCGCTGGAGCCGGGCCAACTGCGAGGGGTGCCACGGTTGGCGCCGATACTGAAGCGCTTGCGCAGCCTGGACAACTACGACGACGCGGTGCTGTTCCGTCAGGAGGTGGCCAACCTGTTCGCCGGCTTCGTTCGCAAGCCGGCGCCGGAAGGGGTAGGGCCTCCACCATTGGATATGGTCACAGGTGCTCCGGTCACGCACGACCGTGACGGCTTCACGCCGATGGTGGCTCTGGAGCCGGGCACGATGCAGGAGTTGCTCCCGGGCGAGCAGGTTGAGTTCTCCGATCCACCTGACGGCGGCAACAACTACCCCGACTTCATGCGGCAGCAACTCATGGCAGCAGCAGCAGGGGCAGGCCTGCCTTACGAGCTGATGACCGGCGACATGCGCGACGTGAACGACCGGGCGATCCGTGTGGTGCTCACCGAGTTTCGGCGTCGCCTGGAGCAGTTGCAGTTCCAGGTGTACGTCCATCAGCTGTGTCGCCCGGTGCGGGCGGCTTGGATGGACATGGCGGTGCTGGCCGGGGCCTTGGACCTGGTGGACTACACCCAGAGGCGTCGCGAGTACCTGCGTACGCGGTGGGTGCCACAAGGCTGGGCCTACATCCACCCGGTTCAAGACGTTCAGTCGCGCATGCTCGAGGTCGGCGCGGGCTTTGCCTCGCGCAGCGAGATGTGCCTGCGGTCTGGTACCGACGCGGAAATCGTGGACGAAGAAAACGCCGCCGATATCGCTCGGGCAAAGGGCCTGGGCCTCAAATACAGCAGCTTGTCGGCCATCGAGGATGAGCCAGATGAGCCCGACGAGAAGGGGAAAACATGAAACCGCTGATGCCGTTTCGCATCTTCAACAAGGCCAAGTCCACGCAGCAGGTCGAGGATGAACACTGGTACAGGATTACCGCAGCAACTGAAGGTGAGTCTGGAGCCAAGGTCATCGAGGTCTATGTCTACGGCGAAATTGGTGCTTGGGGCATCACCGCCAACCAGTTCATCCAGGACCTCAAGGCAGTGGATGATGGCGTTTCGGAAGTCGTGGTGGCCTTCAACACCAATGGCGGCGACTTGTTCGAAGGCCTCGCCATCCACAATGCGCTGAGCCGGCTGGGTGAGCGTTGTACTGGCCGGGTCGATGCCTTGGCCGCCAGTGCCGGCAGCGTCGCAGTGTGTGGCGCTCACCGTGTGATCATGGCGTCGAACGCCATGCTGATGATCCACAACCCTTACACCTGGGTTGGTGGTGATGCGGAAGATCTCCGTCGGGTGGCCGATGTGCTCGACCAGGCGTTCGAGGCAATGATCGCCGCCTACAAGGCCAAAGCGCCGGATATCGATGATGCCGAGCTGCGACGCCTGGTCAACGACGAAACCTGGCTCACGGCCCAAGAGACGCTGGAGCTGGGGTTGGCTGACGAGATCGGCAATGGCGTCAAGGTTCAGGCGTGTTTGGGGCAGGGCACCGCCCTGGCGCGCTACCGGAACACCCCGCAAGCGTTGTTGGATCAGTTGCGTGCCAGCCAGGCCGAGTCGGACACCCCGAGCGAACCCGCTCCGAAGGGTGAGCCGGTAGCGCCGCCAGCGGCCGATTCGACGGCGTTGGCTTTGATGATCACCCAGGCGTGTGCCAAGGCCGGCATCAGCAACCTGGTGGCGCCACTGATTGCCTCCACCAAGCTGGCCGACGAAGCCACGGTACAGGCCGCCTTGACCCGTGCCAAAGCCGTGCGCGATCTCTGTGTTGCGGCGCGCTTGCCAGAGATGACCGCCGACTTCGTGAGCGCTGGTCTGGACGCGACAGCTGTTCGGGCGCGGTTGTTCGACAAGCTGGTCGGCTCGGGCAAAGGCTTCGAGATCGACAATAGCCTGCCGCCCGCCGACGACGAGCCGGAGAAGGTCAAGGCGAAGCTGCCCAACCCCAGCAATATCTGGTCTGCCCGCCGGCAGGCCGCTCAACAACGCACCGGCAAAGGAGCCTGAGCATGAGCAAAAACTATGTGGAACCGGTGCATGCCGGTGAATTCCTGCTGTCCGAGGGCGCTGGGAAGATCTCCCGTGAAGTCATCGAACTGGCACCTGGTGCCGCCCTGGTCGCTGGCCAGCTTCTGGGCCAGCTCAGTGCCACCGGCCAGTTCGCTCCGTACAACCCGGAGGCCGAGGACGGTAGCGAGACGGCCAAGTGCATCCTGTTCGCTGCCGTTGGTGCTTCGGACGTGGCTCGCCGGGGGCGAGCGGTTGTACGTCTCGCCGAGGTCAGCGAAGCGCTGCTGACGGGCCTCGATCTCGACGCTGAGAAGTCCCTGGCGGCGCAGTTCATCATCGTTCGCTGATAGCGAGCCAACCCTGTTTCAGCCCCGCCAAGTGCGGGGTTTTGCATTTCTGGAGGGCCCTCATGGCTGATATCGAGATTTTTGAAGACAACGCATTCACCGTCCCCGCGCTCACGGCTGCGATCAACGAACAGCCCTTCGTGCCGGGCCGACTGGCAGAGCTGGGGCTGTTCGAGGAGGAGGGCGTTACCACGGTGACCGTCCAAGTCGAAAAGGACGGCGACACCCTGGCCCTGGTGCCGGCGGGTGAGCGTGGTACTTCGGGGCTGGTGGTCAACGGCAGCAAGCGGATCCTGCTGCCGTTCAACACCGTTCACTTGCCTGAAACCTTTGCCATCAAGGCAGATGAAGTCCAGGGGATTCGTGCTTTCGGTGAGCAGACCGAGCTGCAAGCTGTTCAGGACGTTGTCAATAAGCGTCTGGCGAAAGCTCGCCGCAACCTTGACGCCACCCACGAGTTCCATCGTATGGGTGCCCTGAACGGCTACGTGCTGGATGCTGACGGCAGTACGGTGCTGCTCGACATCTATGATCGTTTCGGACTCGAACCGATCGAGATCGAGATGGAACTAGCCAGCTCGGGCACCGATGTCCGGGTGAAGTGCGTGGATGCGCTGGATGCACAGGAAGAGGCGTTGGGCGCAACCACTAGCATGGGGTCGCGAGCATTCTGCGGTAAGAACTTCTGGCGGGCGCTGATCGCGCACGAGAGTGTGAAGAAAACCTATGAAGGCACTCAGTACGCTGCTGCGCTGCGTGCGGATGGTCGCGAAGCATTCGAGTTCGGCGGTATCACCTGGGAGCGCTACCGTGGCAAGGTCGGCGGTACCTCCTTCGTGCCGGACGATGAAGCGCGTCTGGTACCGGAAGGTGTGCCTGGCCTGTGCATCACCCGCTTCGCACCGGCTGACTACATGGATACGGTCAACACCGAGGGCCTGCCGTACTACAGCCAGCTGGAGATGATGCCGTTCAAGAAGGGGGTGGCCGGTGAAGCCCAGTCGAACCCGCTGCACCTGGTGACCCGTCCCCGCGCCATTATCCGCCTGAAGCGCTGACCATGAGCTTCCGGGAGCTGATCGTCGACATCGATGACACGGTATTCGATGTCCTGGGGGACACTGCCCTGGTTGAGGGGCGCGAGGTGCTGGGCATGTTCTCAGCGCCTTGGCTGCAGCCCAAGGTCGGCCAGATTAGAACCGCACTGCGCGAGCCGCACCTGGTCATTCGTGTCGATGACAACGTTGGCATCGAGGTCAAGCAGAAGGTCGTCATCGACATGCCACCTGAAGATGGTGGTGGTAACTACACGATCACCGGCATCGAGCCTGGTGGCGATGGTCTGGTGACGCTTGTGTTGAGGAAAACGCTATGAGTGTCGGCAGCTACCACAAGCAATCGGCCAGCTCTGGGCTGATCACTCTGCAGGCCAACCCCCGGGATGTGAAGGGCTTCGATGACTTCGCCAAGTTGGTACCCAAGGCGGTGAACGCGGCTCAGCGGCGGGCCATCACCAAGGTTCTCCGCTGGCTCCGCACCCATATTTCTCGCGATGTGGGCCGCCAGGAACGGATCGCCATCGCGGCTGTGAGGCAGCGCCTCAAGGCTTTCCCAGTGTCCAGCAACGGCCAGGGGCGGCTGTGGTTTGGTATCAACCCCATCGAAGCCAGCCGTGCCGGTCGACCACGACAGACCCGTTCTGGCGTGTCTGTGGCCGGGCGCCGCTACCAGGGCGCGTTCTTCAAGCGCGTCTATGGCGGTAGCCCGGATATCTGGATCCGCACGGCCAGCAAGCACTTCGATGCGAGCGACTACCCCGACAGCGAGGTTTCTGGCGGTGGTGGTCGTCGCTCCGGTTGGATCTCGGAGAACGACAGCCGCTTCCCGCTGGCGAAGGCGAAGATCTCCCTCGAGGACGTCCGGTCGCACTTCGAGGCCTGGACCAATCGAGCACATGAACGGCTGCTGGTGGTGATGGAGCAGGAGCTGAACTTCGAACTGCAGAAATTCCTACGGAGGACAGGCAATGGATGACAGCCCGATTCCCCTCGGTGCGGTGTACACCGCTATTGAGGAGCACATCAAGGAAGCGATCCCCGGGTTGGCCTATGTCGGGACCATGCCGGAGGGGAGGGAAGTTATCGATCCACCGGCAGTGGTACTCGAGCTGGCTGGGTTCGAGGATGCCGACAAAGATCCTGGTACCGGTGAAGTTGCCGTCGAGGCTCGCTTCGAGGCGCGTGTCATCGTCGGGCAGGAAGAGCCCAACTGCTTGCACGTTGCGGCCTTCGTCGCGGCGCAACTGGCGGTCCTGCTGCGTATGCAGTCGTGGGGGCTGTCTGTCGAGTTCGCTGAATTCGTGCGGGCAGAGCGCGACTGGAGTCGCCCAGATCTGGACAGCTACGCGGTGTGGGTCGTCGAGTGGACCCAGGTTATCTACCTCGGTGAGGAGGAATGGCCCTGGCCCAGGCAGCCACCTGGCTCGCTGGTCGTCGCATTTGACCCGGATACCGGGCCGGGCAATGAGCATCATTACCGGGCACCGGAGGATATGGATGAGCTACGCGACAGCTGAGCATGACCGCATGCTGGCCGGCGTGGTGATTCCCTGCCGGGTCGTAGCGGTGGATCTGCCGGCTGCCCAGGTGCGGGTATCCGATGGCAGCAGTTGGACCAGTGCCTGGGTACGCTGGCATGCCCTGGCCGCCGGCAAGGCCCGCCATTGGCGAGCGCCGAGCCTGGGGGAGCAAGGGGTGCTGGTCAGCCCGAGCGGCGACCCGGCGCAGGGGACGTTCGTACCTGGCCTCTACGGCAATGCCGGAGCCCAGCCGGACAATCGCGATTACGTCGAGGCATGGCGCTTCGATGATGGTGGCTCCCTGGTCTATGACTGGGCTGCCAAGAGTTACACCATCAATGTGCCATCCGGCACCGTCACCATCCGGGTCGGCGGCAGCCAGGCAGTGGTCACCGATGACGCCATTACCGCCCAGGCCAGCAACATCATCCTCACCGGTAGCGTGCTGATCAACGGTCCGCTGCAGGTGACGGGCGACATCCATGGCGGTGGTCGCATCATCGATACCGCCGGCAACACGGCCAACCACAAACACTGAAGCCCGCCTAGAGCGGGCTTTTTCATGGGGATCCTATGAGTACCAAGAAATCTGCTGCCGCCGAGGTATCGGCCGCTGCTGACACGTCGGCGTTGCCGGCAATCGGGGCTGTGACCTATGTCGACAAGCTCTACATCTCGCGCTCCCTGATCCTGCAGAGCGGCCGCGAGCTGAAGGTAGTGGGGCGCCACGTGTCGGTCCAAGCCGACGATACCGAGGCGCTGGACTACCTGGCCTCCAACGACGAACTGCAGCTGCTGGACGAATAACCATGATCGGCCTGGATCGCCGGACCGGTCAGCCGGTGTCCGGCCTGAACCATCTGCGGCAGTCGATCGAGGACATTCTGACCACGCCAATCGGCAGCCGCCGGATGCGGCCGGAGTATGGCAGCAAGATCCGTCGTTACGTCGACCTGCCGGTCAATGACGGCTGGAAAAGCGCCGTGCAGGCCGAGGTGGCGCGTGCCCTGGGCCGCTGGGAGCCCCGCCTGAAACTCGAGCGCGTCCGGGTGATAGCTGTGCTTGACGGCAAGATCACGCTGCAACTGACAGGGCAGTACCTGGGCGACTCCGCGACGTTGGAGGTAACTGCATGATCGATCTTTCCCTGTTGCCACCCCCTGATGTGGTGGAGACGCTGGAGTTCGAAACGTTGTATCAAGAGATCCTGAGCAACTTCCGCGCCCAGATGGGCGACCAGTGGACCGCACTGCTGGAGTCTGACCCCGTGGTCAAGCTGCTCGAGGTCGCTGCGTACCAGAAGATGCTTGGTCGCGCACGGGTCAACGATGCGGCGAAGGCAGGCCTTCTGGCCTATGCCAAGGGGGCGGACCTCGATAATCGTGCTGCGGACTACGGAGTACAGCGCCTGACCATTCGAGCAGCAGACCCCAACGCGGTGCCGCCGGTCGAGGCGGTGATGGAGGATGATGAGGCACTGCGTTACCGCACCCGGCTTTCGCTTGAGGCGCTGTCTGTCGCCGGCAGTCGCGGGGCTTATGAGTATCACGCCCTGAGCGCATCCGCCGAGGTGGTCGACGTTTCGGTGGACTCGCCGACCTTTGTCGGCGTGGCCATCAGTGACGCGCTCAAGGCGCAGTTGCCGGCCGGGGCGATTGTCGTGGTCTGCGACTATGACGCTGGGCTGGCCAACCCGTTGCCCGGTGATGTCTCGCTGGCCGTCCTGCCCCGGGCTGGTAGTTCCGTACCGGGCGCCTCGCTCGTTGCGGCGGTGCAGACTGCGCTGTCAGCCGAGACTGTACGGCCGATCACTGATCGACCTCGAGCTCAGCTCGGCCAGGCCATCGACTTTCGGGTAGCGGCCACCTTGCGGATCGAGGCGGGACCGGATCCGGCGGTGGTGACGGCCAATGCCCGAGCAAGCCTGGATGCTGCGATTGCCGAGGCGCGGCGTCTGGAGGGGCAACTGCCGTTGTCAGCGATCTATGCGGCGCTGCATGTGACGGGCGTCAGTGGGGTGGATCTGACCCAGCCGGTGGCTGGAGTGGTGTGTGACAAGCGGCACTACCCCAACTGCACGGGCATCACGCTGACGCCGCAGGTGGCCTTATGAGCCTGCTGCCGCACAACGCCACGCTGCTGGAGCGCGCCCTGGAGGTGGCGTGCGATCAGGGCGTCGATCCGGAAATCATCCGGGGGGTTGCCGATTCGGCGCGCTGTCCTCCGAACTTTCTGCCCTGGTTGGGCTGGGCCATGAAGGTCGATGGCTGGGAGGCGGCGAACACCGACGAGCAGCGCCGCGAGCTGATCCGAGAGGCCATTCCAGTCCACAAGACCAAGGGCACCGTCGGTGCGATCCGGCGGGTGCTCAAGGCGGTGCGGGTCAACGCCGAGTTCAAGGAGTGGCACCAGATCCCGAACGCAGCGCCGTACACATTCCAGATTACCGCCTGGGCGAACGAGAACCGCGAGGGGGAGGGCTCGATCATCTCGCCGCAGCTCGGCGAGCGCTTGCGCGCCCTGATCGATGCAGCCAAGAACGAGCGCAGCCACTATTCGTTTCGCCTGGGCGCTCGCTTCGACGGCGGTCTGGTGCTGGCCAATGCCTCGCGTGTGCGGGCCCTGCAGCGGCTCACTGCCGAGGCGCAAGCGGTACCGATCGACCCGTCTCTGCAGGTGTTGCAGCTGGCCAATGCCGCCAACATGCGTTGCCTGATTCGACAGTCTGTCAATCTGCAATGCGACCCCATCAACGCTGAATCGGGCCTACAGGTTGCCTGTGTGACCCGCGTCCTTGCTGTCGTGCGCGGCACGATGGAGGCTGTTCTATGAGTACACCGTTACAACCCGTTATCACCAAAGCTGGCCTGGCGGCGATCTTCACTGCCGATAAAACCGGGATCTCCGCCCGACTCGGCAGTGTTGTGCTGGGTACGTCCGGTTACGCGCCGAGTGCGAACCAAAAGAGTCTGGTCAGCCAGGTCGCTGAGTACCCCATCATCGGGGGTGAGCGCTTGAGCGACACGCTGTTGCATATCGTGGCCTTGGCTGACGGGCCCAAAGCGTTCTGGGTGCGTGAAATCGGCTTCAAGCTGACTGACGGCACCCTGCTGGCCGTGTGGTCCCACCCAACGGAGGCGCTGACCTACAAGGCAGTCAACGCCTCATTGCTGCTGGCGTACGACTTGTCGCTGGCCGCGTTGCCAGCGAACAGCGTGACGATCATCAGCAATGAGGCCGGGCTGAGTCTGAGTTTGGCAGAGCCGCTGGCTGCCCAAGCGCAGGCGCTGATTGCCGAACAGCTGCGTGGTCTGCGGCAGCAGGACCAACTGGACCTGCAGGCGGAGAAGCAGCGCATTGCCGGAGACCAGATCGCTCGCCTGCTATCGCGCATGCAAGTGGCCGAACAGCGTCAGGACGCTGACCGGGCGGGGCAGACGAGTGTTGCTCTCAGCCTCGCATCGGCGGTGGCTGGTGATCGGCTTCGAGGTATGCGGCAACAAGATCAGCTTGATGCCCTTGCGGAAGCCTCGCGCCGTTCTGGCTCGGCAATCGCACACCTCTCGTCACGCGTGCAGGCCACTGAAAAGCGTCAGGAAGATGACCGAAACGGCCTACTAAGTGTGGCTATCAGTAACGCAGCAGCAGTGATTGCTCTGCAATTGCAAATCTCAAAAGCAACCTATGGAGTGTAAAGATGAGCCTCGAATCGCAACTCGCGGAACTGGTGCGCGTAAATAGCAACCTGGTCGAATATTTTGCTAGCAAGAAAGACGGCATCGATAAGGCAGTGCGGGATGCAATTGCTGCCGTACCTGAGCCGGCACGGGTCTGGTACGTCGACCAGGTGAACGGCTTGGATACGAACCCTGGTACTCAGGAAAAGCCGTTGAAGTCGATCAACCAAGGGATCGCGATGACCCCGAAGAACGGCATCTGCACCGTCAACGTGATCGGCGACTATGAAGTGTCGGCGGGTATTGGATCGCTCAACTCGGTGCTAATCGTTGCGGGGGTGGCGAATAACGGCGTTCGCCCGAAACTCAAGCCCAAATATGCTTCGACCGTCGGCAATGATGGGGTGCTTACCACGACAATGGCGGGCTTCAACCAGTACCTGGCGTCGAACCTGATTTCGTTCCGCGATATCGACATCGCCTTGCCGTCGCCGGCGGGGGTAAACCCGGCGCCCAACAACGCCCGAGCAGGCTCGTTTATCCGAGGTTTCTCGAGCGTGAACGTTCCCACCGTCTTCAACGTCTCCCTCGAAAACGTGACAGTCACGATGGCTGATGACTGGTTCGGCAACTTCATCGGGCTGACTGCCAGCAGCCTGATCCTGGCCGTGACCAACGTGTCTTTCCCCAGCGGGTTCGCGGGTCGTTACGTCAGTAACGTGTCGGCGGGTGCGCTCACGAAAGATCTTCCCCACGTCATGTCCAATCTCACTTCCCTGTAACTTTGGAGAGTCATTCAATGCAAACACGTAACCTGAGCGTCAACTACGGCGGCCAGTTCTATGCCGGGTTCGACTACGAGAATTTGCCGCTGGCTGCGGCCCGGATGGTCGCTGCCGTGCAGATCGATCAGGCGGCGGACATTGCACGGGCCTCGGTGGTCAATGATCCGCTGCGCGCCTTGGAGCATCAGCGCGCCGCTGATGAAGCGCGTGTCTTCGCCCAGTCCGGCTATGTAGGCGAGGCACCACCGTACGTGAAAGCCTGGGCTGATGCCGCTGAACTGGAGCCACAGGCGGCTGCTGACAGCATCCTGGCCGAGGCCGAAGCGTGGTATGAGGCGCTGCTGACCCTGCGGGCCCTTCGCCTCAAAGGCAAGCAGGAGGTGCTCAAGGCGAACAGCCATGAAGAAGCTGAATCCATCGCAGACGCGGTCATCCAGGCCATCAAGGAAAGCGTCCAGGGCGTCGGCAACGCCGCCTGACTCGTTCTCCCGCAATGTCACTCCCAAGGCCGCTATGCGGCTTTTTTTGTGCCTGGAGGGCACGCATGAATCGAACTCACTTCGAGCACGTCCTGGCGGCGCTGCTGATCATGGGCGCCGTGTGGGGCGTCTTGGCCCTGCTGGGCGTCCCGGCCGGTCACTGGGCCGGCGCCGCTGCCGGCGTCTTCTTCTTCGCTGGTCGCGAGTACACCCAGGGCGAGCGCACTTTGGCCCAGGCCGAGGCAATCTACCTGGATGAGCTGAGCTGGTACGACGGCCTGCGCATCTGGCGTTGGACCCCTGACGGTCGCCTCGACTTCCTCTGTCCCCTGGTGGTGTGTCTGGTCGCGGCGCTATTGGTGCAGTTGCTGTTCTGACCTCAAGCCTCTGCAGCCCCGCCAGGCGGGGCACCTTTCCTTCATTCCAGGGCCGCGTACGACGCGGCCCTGTCCTTTCTGGAGTTTCACATGGCTGGATTCTTTCACGGCGTTACCGTTTCGAACGTCGACATCGGCTCGCGCAGCATTGCGGTACCGTCCTCCTCGATCATCGGTTTGGTCGACACGTTCACCGAGGGCGCGAATGCCACGGCCAAGGTGGGCGACCTGGTGCTGATCACCAGCGAGCGCGAGGCGGTGGCCGCATTCGGCGCTGATGCCGCAATCACCAAGGCCTGTCGGGCGATCTACACCCGGACCAAGGCGGTCATCGTGGCGTGTGGCGTGGCGAAGGTGGCCGACGCAGCTGCACAGACCTCTGCGATCATCGGTGGCGTCCAGGCCAACGGCAAGCGCACCGGCCTGCAGGCGCTGCTCGATGGCAAGAGTCGTTTCAATGCTCAACCGCGACTGCTGATCGCGCCCAAGCACAGCGCGACTCAGGCGGTGGCGACTGCCATGGACGCGCTGGCCGGCAAGCTGCGCGCTCTCGGCATCATCGACGGGCCGGGCACCTCCGATGAAGAGGCCGTTGCCTACGCCGGCAACTTCGGCACGCGGCGCTTGTTTATGGCTGACCCCGGTGTGCAGTACTGGGATACCGTGGCGAGCTCTACCGTAGACGCCCCCAGCTCGGCCTGGGTAGCCGGCCTGTTCGCCTGGACCGACAGTGAGTATGGCTTCTGGGCTTCGCCATCGAACAAAGAGTTTGTCGGTATCACCGGCACCACCCGTCCGGTGGAGTTCCTGGATGGTGATGAGACTTGCCGGGCCAACCTGCTGAACAACGCGAACGTGGCCACCATCATCCGCGACGATGGCTATCGCCTGTGGGGTAACCGCACTCTGTCGAGCGACCCGAAGTGGGCCTTCGTCACGCGCGTTCGCACGATGGACATCGTCATGGACGCGATCCTGTACGGCCATAAGTGGGCGGTCGACCGCTCGATCACCGCGACCTACGTCAGGGACGTCACCGAGGGGCTGCAGGCATTCATGCGTGACCTGAAGAACCAGGGCGCGATCATCAACTTCGAGGTCTATGCCGACCCGGAGCTGAACACTGCCAGCCAGCTGGAGCAGGGCAAGGTGTACTGGAACATCCGTTTCACCGATGTGCCGCCGGCCGAGAACCCCAATTTCCGCGTTGAGGTCACCAATCAGTGGTTGACCGAAGTGCTTGATTCCGCTGCTTAAGGAGCTCCCCGATGGCAATGATCCCCGAAACCCTGGCCAACCTGAACCTGTTCGTTGATGGCATCAGCTTCCAGGGCGACGTGCCCAGCCTGACGCTGCCCAAGCTGACCCTCAAGATGGAAGAGCACCGCACCGGTGGCATGGACATGCCCGTGGAGATGGACATGGGCATGGAGAAGCAGGAGGCCAGCTTTACCACCACCGGTGTGCGCAGGGAGTCGCTGAGCTTCTTCGGCCTGGCTGATGGCACCGCGTTCAACGGCACCTTTCGTGGTGCCTTCAAGGGCCTCAAGGGCAAGATCACCCCGGTGATTGTCACCCTGCGGGGCACCTTGAAAGAGATCGACATGGGCGACTGGAAACCCGGCGACAAGGCCGAGATCAAGCATGCCGTATCGGTCACTTACTACAAGCTGGAGGTCGACGGTCGCCTGGTCTACGAGATCGATCCGATTGGCATGAAGCGGGTCATCGACGGTGTCGACCAGCTCACTGCTCAACGCCAGGCCCTTGGCCTGTAACTCTCCCTCCGAACACAAGGAACTGACACATGAGCAAGAAAGCCCCCTCCTGGATGACCTTGCAGGCTGATCGCGTGACCGTCCGACTGAGCAAGGCCAGCGAGGCCAATGGCGTACAGGTCGACATGTTGACCCTGCGTGCCCCGACCGTGCGTGACGTGCGCGCCGCCCAGAGCGGTAGCGATGGCGACGATGATCAGCGTGAACTGAACCTGTTCGCCACGCTTGCCGAGGTCGGAGTGAAGGACCTCGAGGGTCTGACCATGAAGGATTACACGCGCCTGCAGGCCGGCTATTTTCGCCTGGTGCAAGACGACGAACTTTAGCCCACAGGTGCAGAAGTGGCTGGCCAAACGGCTGGCCCGCGAGCTGGGTTTCTCAGCCGCTGAAATCTCGACCATGCCCTGGGCGGACATGGTCTGGTGGCTCACGGATTGAGCCTGCTTGGGGGTAGCGTATGGCAAGAAAACTGGCGTTAGCGCTGGAAATCGGTGGCGCCGTCGCACCGTCAATCGGCGCCGCATTCAAGACTGTCGATGGGCACATCAAGAAGCTGGAGGAGAAGGGCAACAAGGCCAAGGTGCTGAAAAGCACCATTGGCGAAACCATCAAGCTGCGTGATGAGTGGAAGCGGGCGCACGATGCCGGTGCGGCAGGAGCCGACAAGCTGTTGCGCAAGCTGGACAGCAACCTCGAGGCCTTGCGAAAGCAGGGGGTGGAGATGGGCCGGCTGGGGCGCGAGTACCAGCGCCTCGGGCGTGAGGCCAAGGCTGCGGATCTGCAGTTCAAAGGCCACCAGCAGATCCAGCAAGGTCGGGATGGACTGAAGTCCAGCCTGGGCAAGGTCGCAATCGGCGTGGGTGCGGCGGCGGTACCAACGACGATCAGTGCCAACTACCAGGCGATCATTCGGGATATCGCGATCAAGGCCGATGTCGCGAACAAGCCTGAAGAAGCGCAGCTCACTCGGACGGTGATCGACACCGCTAAGGACACTGGCATGTCGCGCAACGACGTGGCGGACCTGGTCAACCAGTTGGTTGGTGCCGGCATGGAGCTGGACAAGGCCTTGGCCTATGCGCCGACGGCGGCCAAGTTCGCTGTTGGCCAGGGCTCCTCGGGTGTGGACACGGCCAGCATGATCATGGCGCTGCAACAGAACGCCAAGATCACCGACCCGAAAATCATGCAGCAGGCGTTGGAGGCGATCGCTTACCAGGGCCAGGCCGGCTCGTTCGAGGCCTCGGACATGGCGCGATGGTTTCCGCAGTTGCTCGCGGCGATGGAGAAGAGCGGCAGTACCGGCATGGATGCCGTCACGTCGCTGGGTGCGATGCTGCAGGTGCAGATGAAGACCGCCGGCAGTTCGGATGGCGCGGCGAACAACCTGAAGAACTGGATCGAGAAGATCGGTGCGGGGGATGTGGTCAAGGCGTACAAGGACGCCGGCATTGACTACCAGGCATCCCTCAACACCGGGATCCAGAAGGGCATGAACATGCTCGAGGCCAGCATGGCCTTGGCGCTGCAGTATGTTGAAGCCACCGATCCGGCGAAGGCGAAACAGATCAAGGATGCCCAGGCGAAGATCGACAAGGAAGCCGATCCGGAGAAAGCCCGGGCCGCGTTGGATGCCCTGGAGAAGACCCTGCGTACCGGCGACCTGTTCGCCGACATGCAGGTCAAGGCGGCGCTGACTGCCTATGCGCAGAACCGAGGCTTGTACAACGAGCTGAAGAGCGATTCGCAGAAGGCCAGCGGCATCCTGGAGAAGAACCTGGCAGAACGCCGAGAGACGTCGGCACAGCGCTGGGCCGAGCTGGGACAGGCGGTGGATGACACGATGCGTAGCATCGGGGATGCCATCCGTCCGGCCACGGATGCTGTTGCCCAGGGGCTGACCTGGGTGGCACGTGGCATGACGTCTCTGTCCGACAACTTCCAGCCGGTGGTCCTGGGCATCGCGGGCATCACGGCGGCGGTGGGGGCTTTCCTCACCGTCTCCAGCGCAGCGAAGATCGGGCGGGGGGTGTTCAATCTTGCCCGAGGCAAGCGCCTGGAGCGGCGTGCCAGGGACGGGCAGGGCGCCGATATCGAGTTGCCTCAAACCGGTAACCCGGTAGTCGATAGCGGCATTGGTGTCCTTGGGCAGGTGTTGGGCGCGAAGGCGTCACCAGAAGAAGCCACCAAGGAGCCCAGCGCTGGGCGCAGTGCCAAGGTGCAGAACGTCTTCGTGGTCAATGCGGATGCGATCAGTAGGACGAGTGGTGGCCTCACCAGGCGCGCTCCTGCAGCGGCGGGTGGTAGCCGACGGGCGCGTCGGCGCCGACGCCACCAGGCACGTGCCGTGGGCAGTACCGTCCGCCCCCGGGCCAGGGGCACGCCTGCGCCGTTGAGCACGCCGTCGACCAAGCCAGCAGTACCGGCCCTCAGTCGTGCAGGGCTCTTCGCCGCTGTGCCTGCTGCAGCGGGGGCGGAAGATCTTGGTCGGGTGGCTCGCTCGATCAGGGGTGTCACCCGGTTGGCCAAGCGCCTGCCGGGCGGCAACGTCGTGGACGCTGGTGCGGAAGCGCTTGATGTTGCGCTGAATGCCGAGACTCAGGACGAAAAAGCCGAGGGCTACGGTGGTGCAGCGGGCAGTCTTGCGGGGACGCTTGCGGGAGCAGCTGCAGGCGCGGCGATCGGCTCGGTCGTCCCGGTGTTGGGGACGGCAGTCGGCGGTGCGCTTGGCGCAGTCCTGGGCGGCATGGGAGGTGAGTCGCTCGGGGGCTGGCTGGGCAAGAAGCTGTTCGGTGAGGCTGAGCCAGACGGCCCGGCCAGGGATCGGGAAGCACCTGCTTCGCCGGCCATCGGTGATGCGATGCGCACCAATGTCCTGCCGGGTGCCGAGGCTTCCAGCAAGCCGCCCATGTCGGATCCGTCCAATACGTTGGGGGATGCTTCACGCACCACGAAGGCTGTAGTACCGACGGTGGTTTCACCGGTGGTCGGTGATGTTGTGCGCCCCAAGCCAGAGTCGCCTGCTGAAGCCGCCAAGCCGGTCAGATCCGATCCACCAGGCGCTTCGATGGGAGAGACACGCACGGCGCTGCCCGTGGTGCCGAGGGTAGTCCCGCCGGTTGTCGGTGACACCGTGCGCGCCAAGCCAGAACCGGCACCGCTGGCTCCCGGAGACCTGGTCCGCGACTTGGTGAAGGCGGTGCCACCAGCGCCGCCGGTGTTGGAGGTGGCCAAGCCGGCCCCGGCCGCGAAGGCGCCGCCGCCGAAAGTAGAGCAGTCGTTTCAGCTCTCGCTGAGCATTCCGGTGGTGGTGCAGGGCGACATGAAGGATCCGGCTCGGTTTGCCAGCGACTTGGAGCCTCACATCAGGCGTCAGGTGGACGCGATCTTGCGCGATGTCGCGAGTCGGCAGAGCGCGGTCCAGTTGTTCGATGCCCCACACGTTTAAGGAGGTACCATGGCATACATGGAGCAATTGCAGTCTGCGCTGAAATGGCTGGTCGCGGCCGGGGAAGCGGGCAGGCAGAGCCTGGATGGCATGTTGGGGCCGTTGACGGGAGCGGTGAGTGACATCACCGGCGCTGCGGCGGACTTGGAAAACGTACCGTTCGTGGGGCCGGTGATCGGCGAGAAGCTGGGCAGGGTAGTGCGTGGTATTGGGGTTGCACAGTCCCGCGTCGGTGAGGTGGCGGCCAAGTACGGTCAGGCCGTATCCGCGGCCAGCCAGGTGCAGGAACGCCTGGGGGCATTGAAGGAGCAGGCCGCCAAGGTCCGCTCGGAAGTGGGGCGGGTGGCGGGCACCATCAGCCCGACGCTGGCCCCGGTCGTGCCGACCGCCAGCCTCGCCGCCGAAGTCACGCCGCAGCCCGAGGCGGTGAAGCCGTTTCCACACCTGTTGATCATTCAACCCCACCGGCCGGACGCACAGCCGTACTACTTCAACCTGGACACGGCGGCATTCGACGAACTTCGTCGACAAGCGTCGTTCCGCTGGGCGGGGCAGGAGCGCTTGCGACGCACTGTAGCCCAGCAGGCGGTCAGCCTGGGCGAGGAGAAGATTACCCTCAAGGGGGTGATCTTCCCGGGTTACAAGGGCGGTATTGGCCAGCTCAATACGCTTCGCAGTATCGGTCGGAACCTGCAGCCGCTGAACCTGGTGACGGGGTATGGCGAGGTGCTGGGGGACTGGTGCTTGCTCAGTGTCGAGGAAGAACAGAGCAACCTGCTCGCCGGCGGCATTCCTCGAAAACAAGCCTTCTCGTTGGAGTTCGTGAGCTATGGCAACGACCTGCAGAACGTCTGACGGGGATCTGCTCGATGTGATCTGTCAGCAGTACTACGGGCACCTGAACGGCACGGTTGAGGCGGTGCTCGAGGCAAATCCGGATCTTGCCAGGGAGGCGCAACCCTACCGCGCCGGCCTGGTCATCCATCTGCCAGACCTGTCCGCACCGGCCGTGGAACTGCTGCAGATATTCGGCTGATTCCGCTTCACGTTACGAGCCCCGCCCAGTGCGGGGCTTTTTATTGGAGGAACCATGCAACCCACCTATCGCATCATTGCCGACGGCAAGGACGTCACTGCGCTGATCAACGACCGTCTGGTGTTGCTGCGGCTGTCGGATAAGCCCGGGATGGAGTCGGATGAATTCGAGCTGCGAATCGATGATCGCGACCAAGCGGTTGCGCTGCCGGGGCGCGGCAGCAAAGTTGAGATTCTGATGGGATACCAGGGCCAGGTGCTGACGCGTATGGGTTCGTACCTGGTGGATCAGGTTCAACTGTCTGGCCCGCCTGACACGCTGATCATTCGCGGCAAGGCCAGCGACATGCGTGGCAGCGGCAAGACCATTCGCAGCGGCAGTTGGGAAAACGTCCCGCTCTCCCAGATTGTCAGCGACATCGCCAAGCGCAATGGCTGGGAGCCGGTCTGCCCAGTCCAGACCAAGGTCGAGCGCGCCGACCAGCGCAATGAGTCGGATTTCAACTTCATCACCCGCCTGGCTAAGCAATACGACTGCACCGCCAAGGTCGCCGACGGCAAGCTGCTTGTCATGCCGCGCCAGGCTCAGGTGAGCACCAAGGGCAAGGCCTTTGGCGCGGTGATCATCCACAAAACCGATGTGGCTCGCTACGAGTTCCGCCTGGGTGATCGCTCGACGCAGAAGTCCGTGAAGACCCAGCACCAGGACAAGAAGACCGGCGAGCTGAAGGTGATCGAGCTGGGTAACGAAGATGCTCCCGACGGCCTGCCGGCGGTCCACACAGACCGCCACATCTACCCCAACAAGAGCGCTGCCGAGGCCGCTGCCAAGGCTCGTCTGGCTGCGTTCAACCGCAGCACCGCCGGAGTGCGTCTGGAGATGGCGGGTAGGACCGACCTGTTTGCTGAACGGGTAATCGATGCCCAGGGCTTCAAGATTGGGCTGGATGGCCAGTACCTGGTCGATGGAGTCGAGCAGGTGTTCACCCCGGCTGGTTGGACGACCGCAGTCGAGTGCAACGGCGGCAAGAAAGGCAAGGCCAAGGCCAAAGGCAAAAAGAAGAAAGAAACCAAGCCACTGAAAGTGGTGCAACTGAATTCGGCCTGAGCGGCCACCACAGGAGATACCCATGGCAATTACTGAAAAACAGCTGCAGCAGATCCTCCCCAACGCCGGCCGCCAAGCCGGCGTTTTTGTTCCTGGCCTCAACGCCGCGATGGGCAAGTACGGCATTGTTACCCGCCTGCGGATGGCAGCGTTCATCGCCCAGGTCGGCCATGAGTCGGGCCAGCTTCGCTACGTGCGCGAGCTGGGCAACGACAAGTACCTGTCGAAGTACGACACCGGCCGCCTGGCCCAGCGCCTGGGCAACACGCCCGAGGCCGACGGTGATGGTCAGAAGTATCGCGGTCGCGGCCTGATCCAGGTCACCGGGCGGGCCAACTACGAAGCCTGCAGCGAAGCGCTGTTCGGTGACAGCCGCCTGCTCAGCACGCCGGAGCTGCTCGAGCACCCGGTGTACGCCGCGATGTCGGCCGGCTGGTACTGGCACCGGGAGGGCCTGAACAGCCTGGCGGACAAAGGCGACTTCCTGGCTATCACGAAGCGTATCAACGGCGGTACCAACGGCCTTAAGGATCGCGAAGCCCTCTACAAGCGTGCGCTCGAGGTGCTGCAGTGAAGGCGCTGGATTGGCGTCTGGCCTGCCTGGCGCTGCTGCTGGGCTTGGCCCTGGGTGGGCGTGGCGCCTGGTTGTGGCAGGCCAACGCCTACGGCAAGCAGCTCGCCGACCAGGCGGCGGACTATGGCAGCCAGTTGGCGGCAAAGGACCGCGATCACAGCCGTGAGCGTGAGGAGGCCGCTGCGGCGGCGCTGGATCAACTGGCAGAACAGCAGGGCGCCCGTCGCGCCCTGGAAGCCCGCCTGCAGGAACAGAACCAGGCACACTGGAAGGAGATGAACGATGCTCAACAAACTCAAGCTCGCCTGCGTGACAGGCTTGCTACTGCTGACCTGCGGCTGTCAGTCCTTCTCGACGCCGGATCCCTTGCCGCCCAGGGTTGTGACGGTGGGCTGCGAGAAACCGCCGGCGCCGGAAGCCTGGTTCATGGAGCCGTACGCGCCGAACTTGACCGAGCGCATGCTCAACGAATTGTCGCCATCACCGACGAAGGCGACCGGGGGCTGATTGCACTGCAGGCCTGCCAGGCCTACGTGCGCGAAGTCACCAAGTAATTAAAGAGGCGAGCCGGGTGGATGCGCCAACATCCAGCCCGGCCCGCCGAACCCGCAGACCCTTCCTGCAAGTCCAGCCGTGGCCTCTGCCTTGTGCACAAAGCGCGGCGAGCCTAACACCTGTTTATCCATACAGTAAAGACTTGCAACCTTATGACCTCTCCAATCATCCCCTGGATGGGTGGCAAACGCCGCCTGGCCGACCGCTTGATCCCTCTCTTTCCCCCTCATGAATGCTATGTCGAAGTCTTCGCCGGCGGCGCCGCGTTGTACTTCATGCGACCTCAACCTGCACCGGTAGAGGTGCTCAACGACCTCAACGGTGACCTGGTGACGCTTTACCGGGTGGTGCAGAACCACCTCGAGGAATTCGTGCGCCAGTTCAAGTGGGCGCTCAGCTCCCGCCAGATCTTCGAGTGGCAGAAGATGACCCGTCCGGAGACGCTGACTGACATCCAGCGAGCGGCCCGGTTCTTCTATCTGCAGCAGCACGCCTTCGGTGGCAAGGTGACCGGGCAGACCTTCGGTACCGCGACCACCGGGCCGGCCATAAACCTGTTGCGCATCGAGGAGAACCTTTCTGCGGCGTGGCAGCGCCTGGCCGGCACGTACGTGGAGAACCTCTCCTGGCTCGACTGCGCCGAGCGGTATGACCGGGCGCACACGTTCTTCTACATGGACCCGCCCTACTGGCAGACCGCCGGCTATGGGCTCGACTTCCCGTTCGAGGAGTACGAGCGCATGGCCGACTTCATGCGGCATTGCAAGGGCCGGGTGATGGTCAGCATCAACGACCACCCGGATATCCGGCGAGCGTTCGGCGGCTTCCACTTCGAGTACCTGGATATCCGCTATAGCAACACGAACCAGCGCCAGGGCAAGGCGGAGGTGACCGGTGAGCTGGTGATCATGAACTGGCAGCCCGAATCGCTCGGTGGGTTGTTCTGAACTGCTTTGGTTCGGGGGCGGCTACTCATGGTCTGAGTAGCTGTCCTGCTGGCTACTCGTCCGCCTGTCGCCAAGGGGTGGCTGGAGCAGTCGAATCCTTGAAACTATGATGGCTAATAGATATAGTCGATCGCCCAAAAATTTCGCAAGGATTCGCTGGTGTGTGGGGAATGAATATGAGTTTGTCGGATGATGCTATCCATTTCCCCAAGTCGCTGAGCGAGTCGGATCCGGAGACGCTTTTTCGATTCTGCGCTAGTCTCAATGCTTGCACCGGCAACGCTACTTTGGATGCTTCGGACCTGTGTTTCATCGATCCCCTAGGCCTCGCAGTTTTGAGGGCGACGTTGGAGTGCCAGCCGGAGGAGCGAACATTCCACGTGCGCTTCATGAAGCGTGAAATGATCAAATATTTCGTGCGGATGGACTTCTTCCAAGGCCTCAGCGTCGAAGGTGTTGACGTTGAAAGCGGGAGGAATCCAGAGGGTGAGCCTGATAGCTGTGTAGAGCTCCAAAGGGTAGTAGACGGGCAGTCAGAGACTATCGCCTCTCGACTGGTGCAAGCCATGATTGGTCAGATAGCTGATAATCCTGACCAGATGATGGAGGCTTGTAGGAGGCCCATCGAGTATTCCCTCAAGGAACTGCTTGAGAATGCGCTGTCACATGCGAAGAAGGAAGGAAATTTTGGGTCATCGGTGTGGGTAGCATGCCAGCACTTCCAATCAAATGGCGTAGTACGGCTAGCGATTGTGGACAATGGGTGTGGGTTTCTTGCTACGCTGAAACACCACCCTGAGCTGGCTGAGCAGACCGACAGCGCTGCGATCCAGGCTGCTTTGAAGGAGCGGGTGAGCTGTAACCGAGGGCCTCTTGTCGGCTATGAGACCGATAGTCAAAATCAAGGGGTGGGCTTGACGACTACAGCTAAAATAGCTGAAGCAGCAGGTGGATTTTTAGTAGTAGCCAGCGGCGAAGCATGGCTCCGTACAGATCTTGAGCACGATCAGAGCAGTAGCCTCAGTGAGTGCCCGTGGAAGGGGGTGGCGATCTCTTTCCACTGCAACCGTGACCAGTTGCCGCAAGTCGACATCCCAGCATTGCTGCCTGCAGTCGAGGACGATGTCGGTGATGAGATCACGTTCGACTAGCCCTGTAATCTGGGTAACGGTTGCACATAGCGAAATTTTTTTCTGATGCGTACGATACAAGATACGCTGACATTGCCGAGGGAAGCGTCATGCAAACGATCAATCTGGCGACGGGACGAGAGTCCATCGGAACGCTGGGGATGAGAGCCTCTGCCACACCATTTCGACAGGAAATCGAAGGGTGTATCGGAAATGGATCCAAAGTGGCGATCGATTTTTCCGGTAAGGATGCTACTCAGTCTTTCGTGGATGAACTGATTGGCGGCTTGATCCTCAAGCATGGTCGAAAGGTTTTGTCGAGCCTGACCTTCAAGAATTGCTCCGATGACGTCAAGCTGATCATCAAATTTGTTGTCAATGATCGAGTTCATCAAGTGGAAGCAGAGCGTGCGATCGCTTGAGTCGCACCTATGCATGAAAAGGCCCCCTAAATTAGGGGGCTTTTTCTTTGGACGGCTCCTGCCCTAGCAGGTCAGTTCTAACGACTATCCTGCTAGATCGCGTGGGCGATCACTCGAGTAGATGGTAGTCATCTCTCCCTTTCGGGTCGGGGGTTGCCCCCCGGCAGTTCGCTCCTCGAGATGGCGGGTGGCCTGGGAAGAACATCAAGCCCTCGGCTTCTAGGGCATAAGCTAGGGCTTGCATCGTTACGCGGCGCAGCTCGGCCCCAGCCTCGATCTTTCTGATTGCGGCGGGAGATACGCCTGACCGGAACGCCAGGGCTTCTACGCTCCAGCCAAGCAATGAACGTGCTGGTTCGCAGTGGGCGCTTCGGAAACCGAGCGGGAGGCTGTCTAGTAACCTTGTGATGTCATCCCAGGTGATATCGCTACGCGGTCTACGTGGGAAGTCAATGATGTCTGCAGACATTGTGGTGCACTCCTATATCGCGGTGTCCTGAATCAGCACTGGTCCGATGACCCCTCACGCCGCTTGACCTGCTCAATGGGGTCAAGGTCGTAGCCATCGCGAGTGAGGTCTATGCCGTATTTGCACCGAGCCATGTTCATCAGGTGGATGTACTCGACGTGCGCCTCGTTTGCCCGGCGGTGCTCGACTGTGATCTGGGCCTGCAGGTTCTGGTTGATGTCGACCAGTTTCTGGATGTTGCGCCTGGTCCTGGCCAAGTCTCGTCGTAGCTGGTCGTTCTCGTTGCTGAGCGTGTGGCATTGGTGCTTGAGCAGTTCGACGTGTGTCGGCATGCCAAGCTCGAAGCCGGTTGTGTCGATGTCGGCGATGTTCACGGGGCACCTGTAGGTATACTGGTTTTATATACAGTAATTCAGAACGGTGGAATCGACTAGCCCCAGGTGACGATGTGCTGCTTTTCCAGGGGGCCGTAGGACGCTATGGGGAGGATTGGTGTTGGGGTTGGCTGCGTCAGTAGCTGATCGGGCATGAGAAGCAGCTTAGGCCGCTGTGAGCGCATGCCGCTGCCTATACTGCCCAGACCGTCTGGACGGAGCAGTCACCCATGAAGCGCACCTTGGAAGGAATGATTCTCGCCGGCGAGCCGCTAATGCAGCAGGCGATCGATGCGTTGCGTCGGTATCACGAAGCCGAGGACTCTGGCGCGGCCTCGGACGAGGTCGAGCGCCTACGGCTGCTGGCAGAGTCGCTATATCAGGCCGTGACGGACTATCAGTTGTACGCGCTAGGCACTGTACGAAAAGTACTGTCGTAGGCATCGCCGCCAGCAGGCCAATGTGACCATGGCGGCATAGCTTTTCGCGAGCTTGCAGTAACGGGTCGCCAAGCGACGATGCTCCTTCAGCCAGCCGAACAGTCGCTCGATAACGTTGCGTTCCCGGTACTTGGGTTTGTCGAACAGACGCGGCAATCCAGGTTTCGGTTTGCGCTTCATGATTCGGTAGGGAATCACGGGCTGCATGCGATACCGGTCGCAGTACTGCCGCAGCGATTCTGCGTCATAGCCTTTGTCCGCTATCAGCTTGCGGCATCGCTTACGGGGCCTACCTCGTTCGGTGGGAATGTGAACACCGTCCAGCAAGGGTTCAGCATGGGAAATATCGCTGGCTTGTCCACCGGAGAGGATGAAATGCAATGGCACACCTCGGGTGTCGCAGACCATGTGAATTTTCGTTGTCAGCCCACCCCGGCTTCTTCCGAGGGCGTGGTCCGTTGGTTCTTCCGCCCCCCTTTTTTGCCTGCTCCAGATGAGGCCCGGGACGCTTTGACTGCCGTTGAATCAATGCACCAAGTGTCCAAGTCGATCAGGCCTTGAGCGTTGAGTTTCACGTGTAGGCGCTTGAGCATTTTGTTGAAGATGCCCTGGTTTCGCCAATCTCGGAAGCGCTGATAGACCGTGGACCAAGGCCCGAATCGCTCCGGCATGTCTCGCCATGCGGCGCCAGAGCAAAGCACCCACAGCACGCCATTGAGCATCAGGCGATCATCAGCTCTTGGGCGTCCGGTACGCCGAGGGGCAGTAAAAAGATCGGCGACTATTTCCCAGTCTGCGTCGGAAAGTTCGTATCGCTTGGGCATGGCAGAATGCTTCGCCTAAAAGGTGAGAACTCTACGGAAAATCAGGCTTTCAGCGGCTCTGGTGGCGTTTCAAAGGTTTTCATACAGAGCCTAGGACATCAGGACTTGGTTCGCCACTAGATTGCGGCTAGACATTGCTTTCGGGGGCGGGATTGAAGGTTGTCAGAGTGTCGGGGGGCTGTCTAAAACAGCGCTGATGGCCCTTGCCATTACTGGGCGAAAACGGACGAAACTTGAGAAAAAGTATTAGACGAGGGAATAGTGTAGGCCGCATGGCTGGCGGCCTGCACTCGAATTTTAATGCTACTGCTGCATCATCGGGGTATGGCCGGAGGACATGTGAGCATGTAGTAATGCTGATTCAGCGTGCTGCTTGGCGAGTATTTTGTTGATGTTACTCAATCGGATCAGCTCCCTCCCAGATCCGTGCGTGAGCTTGGATTTTGAGCTGGGCTGTTTCTTGGTCCGCACGAAGAAGGCTGGTAGGGGCGCGGGCGGCCAGTGCATTGAATGATTGCCCAAGGCTCCACGAGTCTCGGCCATCAATGATGATCAATCGGTCATGTAGTGATCTATTTGGCGCAAGCCTGGCTTCCAAGGGGCGTGCTGATCCGTATTGCTGTGCCCAGGTTCTTACCGCCGGTGCGAGCGCGGGTTTGCGCCCGCTTGCATCTGCCAATATTTGCGTTGGGATGCCTTCTGGAACTAAGACAGCAAAATCTGTCAGTAAATTAGCATCCGCGAAAGGGTCGATGAAAAACACTGTACTTTGAGCTTCGGTCAGAATTTTTGCGAGGGCGGTGAATGCGGAAAAAGCCTCGCCCACCGGGATGAAGGCACCGCGGACGGACGGTGATGCCTGCAGTTCCGCACGGGCCAAGGTGCGATAAAGAATAGCTTTCATTGACTGGACATGGCCAGGGTAACTCTGCATGGAGTTCAAGTTTTGAGTTGCGATGTTGAAAGTGGCTATATCCGCAAGATTGCCACCTTGCTCAATGAGAGCTGCCGCCCGCCCCAACCATTGCTGGCCGTTGGGGGTCTGCCACTGAGTTGTATTCATATCAGGCATCTCGGCAATGAGGTAACCGAGTTCGTGGTAGAGGCGATCAGCTTCCATGGGCATGGTAGTCATGGCTCTTCTAAGGGTGGGGCATGACACTAGAATAGGCGAGAGGGTGAGGAATTTGTAGGGCAGATTTAGGGCAAATTCTAGGGCGCTATAGGCATAACCTGGCCATTTGCCGAAGGCAGAATAGCCGGTTTTGCTGGCCTATAGCGGTCTACTGATGAGGTTGGGCGGGTTTAGCTCTCTATGAGGAGGCGTTCGACTCGCGGCCTGGTGAGTCCATGACAAGAGCGCTGGCTTGGGGAGTGGGGCGTGCGCGGATGATCGCAGAAGAGGAAGTGCAGATCTACGCGCCAATACGGCTTGAATCGCTGCGTTAGGCGTGGGGCAAAAATGGGGCAAACCGAGCGCCATTCTATGCCCCTCTATGCCCTTTGGGCGCCTGGCGAGCAGATACAGAAAAGCGCCCAAGCCCTTTGTATATGGGGCTTGGGCGCTTTTTCTGGTTAATACCCCAGCACAATTGGTGTGTGTTTTTAACAAGCACCTCTGATCCAATTAAGCATTGCCGGGAATGGGCTGCATATTTCCTCGGGCAGAGTAGTCACATGGTCCGCATCTAGCTTTAATTTCTCTATTTTAAATCCATGAGTAATCGATTGTATTGTCGAATGCTCATAGCCCGCCTGAAGTGCTAATTGTCCCAAGCACGCTCGAATGGCTTGCTCTCCAAGATGGCCATGACACATCCATTGTAATGTAGCCTCATCTAACTGGCTAGTGAACGCAAGATGCTCGCTTACTTTGCCCGACAGATCACATGGTAGCCCTCTTTCATTAATTTTTGTGTTGATGCACGGTTTCGCTTCAAATTGGCCATTTTTACAGTCAAGGTTTTCATAGCTGATCATTTCGTCGGCTCTATTTAAAATTGCGAAATCGCGGCACGCCAGCGAATACGCAGCGGAGAACTGAAGAATTGCCGTGTAATTTCTGGAAACATCTTGAAGATATTGTGCGGAAACTGTTGTTGGATGCGTATGAATTATGAACTGAATAAAAGACTCGGAAGTAAACCAGTAGTTTTCAATGGAGTGGCCTTTTGTGGTGTAGGTGTTGTCTAAATACCCTATTTGGGTGTATTTCAAACTGTCTGGATCTAAGCCATCCCATTCTCGGTCTACAAGGCATCTAAATTTTTCGACATTTAATTTTTCGGCTATATTCAAAATTTTCTGCTTTGCCCCAATCGGACCAAGTGATTTGTCATCCACTAAAGAGGCATCGTCGATGCAATAGTCCGATGACGCGTTCTGCAGGAAGTTTTTTTTGAGAATGAAGTGGGACAGAACTTTTTTATCAGTTGATCCCTCAACAAGCAATGTCTTTTTGGTACGCAGTTGGACTGCTAGGAGATAGGAAGCAACGCTTGAGTAGCTACTCATTCACGGTCATCCAAGAAAGACTCATCATCCTCTGTAGAAGAGTTCTGAGTGTTGATTACCGGAGAGAAAAACAGAATGGAATCAGGATGATCGGCGCCCACTTCTGGTGAGTGTGTGCAAGCAATGATCTGCCGGTCAGTTGCTTGTTGTATGAGCTGACTTAAAATTATGCGTTGCCAATCAATATGTAGTGAAAGCTCTGGCTCATCAATCAAGAAAATACCAGTAGAATCGGTGCTCATTCGACTGGCGGTGAACAGCATTGTCAAAATTTGCCTTTCGCCGGAGGAAAGGGTAGTTAGGGGATACTCGTTGTCGTTTTCTTTGACGAATGCGTATTCACCCCATCTGTGATGCTTGGCTGCGAAATTCGAGGAAATTTCTAAGCTTTTATCATCAAAGAATTCATTGACCGCGGACTCAAAGCTTCTTATTTTTTTGAAGATTCGATCGTTGTCATCCTTGAGTCGTTCAAGCATATCTGCATAAAGCTTTAGTACACGCTTCGTTGCGTTATTATCTTGCGCGCCGGCGAATTTAGCTTGTCGCACGGTATCTACAAGTTTGTTTGTTACAATGCTAGAGCGAAATTGGTTTTGACTATCATCGAAAGCGTTTCGTACCCTCGCAAGTAAGGGTTCGACTTCAACATCGCTAGGTGTCTCATCCTTGGCGGTGATGGAATTTAGTACGCCCACAAAGATCGAGTTAAGCATTTGGCTTTGAGCTTGAGTCGCGCCCATTTGTGCTTCGTTGAACTCTTCGCCAATGATCTCAATTACTTCATTCAAACCGGGATATCTTATGGTGGGTACAAATGGCCCGAACCAGTCACGACACTGCAAAGTTTTAAAGGCCACCATGCCTGCTCGTTGCTCTTGACGGTGGCGAATGGGGCCTCCCTTGTCTTTTGAAAACTCATTTATCTCTTTGCGTTTAATCCTGTCGTATTCTACTGAGCGGTCCCTTTCGTACGGATTTCCAATGGCCTTAACTTTTTCCAAGATAGAACGGTACGCGGGAAGATACACCGGTCGGCCACCAAACGCGCTTCTGACCTCATCTTGCTCCTCTGGTGAAAGGACGGGATGAAATGAATCTTCAACAAATCCAAGCGGGCTTTCATTGAAGTAAGCGTGGATTCTACCGTCATACTGTCTGATCAGCCGCAGAACGCTATCATTGAAACTGACGGCTCTAATTGAGCTGAACTTTATGTGTCTAAATCTCTGGAAGTCAAGTTCTAGAATATTGGCTATAATGTGAAGTACTGTGGTTTTGCCTTTCCCGTTTTTGCCGTATATAACATTTAAACCTTCGGTGAAGCTTAAATGTATATCGATATAATTGTGCAGCATGCTGACAGATAGCTGCTTGATGGCTTGGTGCATTGATCTTCCCTGGCAGTATTGTCGAAAACTCGACTGTAACCGCTCAGAAGGCGAAATGCCATCGCCGCGGGGAGCGGATTGAATGAGGAAAACGCGCCTTGGTCGCTGGAGGCAGGTGAACGGCTGATTGCGGAGGCCATTGAGGCCCGACGAAGACGTCACCAAGCAGAAGCGAAGCTAGGCCGGCTGATGAGATTGAGTGGCTGAGAGTTTTGGAGATTCGCTGTACCTAGCAGTGACAAAGTACCGGACGTTGAAGGATGCTCCTAAGACGCTCCACTGGCTACGGCAATTTAGGGCAGATTTAGGGCGAATTTGGGATCGCAATAGGTCGTTTCAGTCCACCACTAGACTGAGATGATGCAACAAAACCGGGCCTAGCGCTGCCTCACATGGATGAAAGACGTGTTCAAATCCCCATGCCGCAGGCGGGTTGCCTCGACTGTTTTCAGGAAGAGGTCTCAAAGCAAGTGGTACAAAAGTGGTACTAAGGTTGGATGGGGCACCTGGAGACTGCTTGATCAGAGGCATTTAGAAAATATCTGCCCAATCCATCATCGGTGCCACGGAAAAGCGGCGGGATGGCTCAGGGCGCGTGGTGGTGGTTGGGATCACGGTTTCTGCTGGCATGGTTCACGGCGGGTAACGAAAGCGGTCGGGAATGTCTGCGGCGCACGCATGTCGGGGTGGACACATCGGGAAAGATTGCGAAAGCGGCGGTTACATTGCTGGGCGCCGCTGCGCAGACAACAGGGCCATAGTCTACCAAGAGTGTTCGCGGTTTACCTCCCGAAGGGTTGGGCAACCGTCGGTCGCTCAGGTTCACCACATGGGTGGACGTCCTCATGAATTTGTACGATGATTTTCGTATCGACAGGGAAGACTATGGAGAATGGCTTCAGGAAGGCCAGGCGCGACCTGATCGCGGCCCTTGAGAGGGGTGACTACCTGCATGTGTCGCGTGGCGACATCGAGGTGAAGAACCTGCTGGCGACAGGGGCGGTTTCGGCGCAGGAGGTGATCGGCATCGTTCGCGCGTGCAGCGGCATGCACCACGCCTGCAGCCCCCATCACGCCGTCGCGCAAATCGATGTCCATGTGCTCAGGCGGCACGGCTGGTACATCAAGTTCTATTTCATCGAGCCAGGAGCCTGGTTCATCAGCGTACATCGGTGAGACCCCAGATCATGAAGATCCTTTTCGAAGGCGATAGCGGCAAGGCGCTCTGCGAGCATTGCCAGGCCGTGGTGCAGACCCGCTACGTGCGTCGCGACGTGCCATTCAGCGATGGCCAGGGCCAGGCGCGGGACATCCTGGTCGGCGTGTGCACGCACTGCGATACGGTAGTCGCCATTCCGCCGCAGTCCACGCCGGCCATCCGCGAGGCGCGCAAGCAACAACTCAAGTCCATCGAGGCGCGGTTGCCGGCGGTCTACCTCGATGCCCTCGACGCGGCCATGCACGCGGTCAGCTGCGAAGCCGGGGCCAACCTGCGCAAGCTGTTCCTCGGCCATTACTTCCAGTTGCTGGTGCAGGCCAGCCAGGGCGAGCAACTGCTGCCGGCCCACGAGGCGTTCGCCCGCTCGCTGGACGAGCAACGGCGTCAGCGCGGCCTGCCGCCTTCGGGGGCGACCCGGCGCCTGTCGATGAAGGTCAACCCCCACGTGGCCGAGGATTTCCTGGCGTTGCAGCAGCAAACCCGGATGACCCAGACCGAGCTGCTCAAGTCGGTGATCGCGCGGATCCAGGCGGATGTCCTCGAGGCGCGCGATCCGGGGGTGATCCTCGCCCTGCAACGCTTGGCGCGGCTGGCCGTGTAGGCGATCGAGGCGTGCGCGGGCCTGGGGCGACTGACAGCCCTGGGCTTGCAGGCGGCCCAGGGTCAGCTAGCTTTTCGTGCAATCATCCCCCATGCAAGGAGAACGCAATGGCGGCTCGAACCCCCAGGAAGAAAACCGACAACCACCCGGCACAGGCGTCCGTCGACCCGTTCCGCCTCAAGCCGAGCGGCGGGCCAGAGGAAGGCCTGGATCCGAAAGTGCACGTGTATGGACATAAGCAGAACATCATCTGTGCCACCGAATCCCGCGGCCATGTGCGCAACGTTGCCGAACTGCAGCTGGACGCCACCCAGGGCTTCATTCCGCTCTGGCGCGAAGACACCATCCTCAGGTGGCGCTTCCAGGAGCAATCGCTGGCGCGCTTCGCTGCGCCCGACGCCGCCAAGGCCAGGATCGAACAGCTTTTCTGCCAGGCCCTACGGGCTTGGGGCGACGCCGTGCCGATCGCCTTCGCCAGGGATGACGACGCCTGGGATTTCCAGATCGTCGTCCAGCAGGTCGAACGCTGCGACGGGGCAGGAGCCTGCGTGTTGGCGAGTGCCTTCTTTCCCGACCCCGGGCGGCACGACCTGGTGATCTACCCGACGCTGTTCAAGCAGGACGAGGCCGAGCAGGTCGAGACCATCGCCCACGAGCTGGGCCATGTGTTCGGCCTCCGGCACTGGTTCGCGCCCCAGCAGGAGGCGGATTTCCCCAGCATTCCATTCGGCTCGCAGAAACCGGTCTCGATCATGAACTACGGCCCTGACAGCCAACTGACCGAGGACGACAGGAACGACCTGAAAGCCCTGTACTCGGCCGCCCATAGCGGGGCGCTCACCCACATCAACGGCACCCCCATCCGCCTGGTGGCGCCGTTCCATACCCTGCGGGAACAGTTCCAGGCCCTGCCGTTGAAGTGAGTACGGCGGCCGCCACGGCATCCTGGGCGGACCCCTGGTCGGTTTCAGGATGCGCCTGGTCGTTTGGGTGCAACCTGCCGGCGCCAGGAGTGCCATGCTTGCAGGATGCCCAGGGGAACCAGTGCGCGCAGACGCACGGCCATGGGCAAGGAGGGCGCCCGTATACCACGTGACCGTGACGTGACCGGTGCGCCACAGCAGAACACGCCGGACGCCTGCCCGCCGCGGCAGCCTTGTCCGTGATGCCGAGGTCCGCTGTATGCCTGATGAGACGCTTCACCTGCCATTGATCCAGGACGCGCTGGAACGCCACAAGGCCATGCCCGGCGCCCTGTTGCCAATCCTCCACGCCATCCAGGACGGCGCAGGCTTCGTGCCGGATGCCGCCGTCCCCGAGATCGCCCATGCTCTCAACCTCAGCCAGGCCGAGGTGCGCGGGGTGATCAGTTTCTACCACGATTTCCGTACCACACCGCCGGCGCGCCACACCCTGCGCCTGTGCCGGGCCGAATCCTGCCAGAGCCGGGGCGCCGAGGCCCTGGCTGCACAGTTGCGCGAGCAGTTGGCGCTGGATGACCACGGCACCAGCGCCGATGGCGCCATCAGCCTGCGACCGGTGTACTGCCTGGGCGCCTGCGCCTGCTCGCCGGCCCTGGAACTGGACGGCCGGCTGCATGCCCGCCTCACCCCCGAGCGCCTGCGTGCCCTGGTCAACGGCTGCCTGGAGGACGAAGCATGCTGAAGCTCTTCATCCCCTGTGACTCGGTGGCCCGCGCCGTGGGCGCCGACCAGGTCGCCGAGGCGCTGGCCGACGAGGCCGGGCGCCGGCAAGTGGCGTTGGATATCCAGCGCACCAGTTCCCGAGGGCTGTACTGGCTGGAACCTTTGCTGGAGCTCGAGGGCGCCACTGGGCGCATGGGCTTCGGGCCGGTCACGCCTGAAGACGTGCCCAGCCTGCTGGATGCCCTGATGGGCGAAGCAGGTGGCCATTCCCTGGCCCTGGGGCCGGTGGAGGACATCCCCTACCTCAAGTCCCAGCAGCGTCTGCTGTTCGCCCGTGCCGGTATCACCCGGCCGTTGTCGCTGGAGGACTACCGTGCCCATGACGGGTTCGAAGGGCTGGCCCGTGCCGTGGCGCTCGAGGGGGCGGACGTGGTTGCCGCCGTGCTCGACTCCGGCCTGCGTGGCCGTGGCGGCGCGGCATTCCCCGCCGGCATCAAGTGGCGTACCGTGCGCGAGGCTGGGGCAGGGCAGAAGTACGTGGTGTGCAACGCCGACGAGGGTGACTCGGGCACCTTCGCCGACCGCATGCTGATGGAGGGCGACCCCTTCCTGCTGATTGAGGGCATGGCCATCGCCGGCCTCGCCGTGGGGGCCGACAAGGGCTACATCTACGTGCGCTCGGAGTACCCGGACGCGATTCGTGTGCTGGACGCGGCCTGCGCCATCGCCCGTGAGGCAGGCTACCTGGGCGAGGACGTCGCCGGCAGTGGCCGGGCCTTCGACCTGGAGGTGCGGGTCGGTGCCGGCGCCTACATCTGTGGCGAGGAAACCGCGCTGCTCGAATCCCTCGAAGGCAAGCGCGGCATCGTCCGCGCCAAGCCACCGCTCCCGGCCCTGGAGGGGCTGTTCGGCCGACCGACCCTGGTGCACAACGTGCTCACCCTGGCCTCGGTGCCGGTGATCCTGGCCAGGGGCGCGGCGTTCTATCGCGACTTCGGCATGGGCCGCTCGCTGGGCACCATGCCGTTCCAGCTGGCCGGCAACATTCGCCGGGGTGGCCTGGTGGAGCGTGCCTTCGGCCTGAGCCTGCGCGAGCTGGTCGAGGACTATGGCGGCGGCACCGCCAGCGGTCGGCCGTTGAAGGCGGCGCAGGTTGGCGGCCCCTTGGGCGCCTGGGTGCCCCCCAGCCATTTCGACACCCCGCTGGACTACGAGGCCTTCGCTGCCATGGGCGCGATGCTGGGCCACGGTGGCGTGGTGGTGGCCGACGATACCCTGAACATGGCCAGCATGGCGCGCTTCGCCCTGCAGTTCTGTGCCGAAGAATCCTGCGGCAAGTGCACGCCGTGCCGGATCGGCTCGACCCGTGGCATGGAGGTGGTGGACCGGCTGATCGCCAGCAGCGACCTCGGCGAACGCCACGACCAGGCCCTGCTGCTGCGCGACCTGTGCGACACCATGCAGTACGGCTCGCTCTGCGCCATGGGCGGCATGACCGCCTATCCCGTGGCCAGTGCCCTCAAGTATTTCCCCGCCGACTTCGGTCTGACCACCACGGAGGCCGCGCAGTGATCAATTTCTTCGACCCCGCCAACGACATCGACCTGGGCACGCCGGCCCGCGACAGCGACGTGCAGGTCAGCCTGGTCATCGATGGCCGCTCCATCAGCGTGCCTGCCGGCACCTCGGTGATGCGTGCCGCGGCACTGCTCGGCACCAGCATTCCCAAGTTGTGCGCCACCGACAGTCTGGAGGCCTTTGGCTCCTGCCGCCTGTGCATGGTGGAGATCGAGGGCATGCGCGGCTATCCAGCCTCGTGCACCACACCGGTCAGCGAAGGCATGGTGGTGCGTACCCAGACGTCGCGCCTGGCCGACCTGCGGCGCAACGTCATGGAGCTGTACATCTCCGACCACCCGCTGGACTGCCTGACCTGCTCGGCCAACGGCAACTGCGAGCTGCAGACCGTGGCCGGCCAGGTCGGCCTGCGCGAGGTGCGCTACGGCTACGACGGTGCCAACCACCTGGCCGAGCAGAAGGACGTCTCCAACCCGTACTTCGACTACGAGCCGAGCAAGTGCATCGTCTGCAGCCGCTGCGTGCGTGCCTGCGAAGACATCCAGGGCACCTTCGCCCTGACCATCACCGGGCGCGGTTTCGAGTCGCGGGTGGCCGCCGCCGGCGGGGACAACTTCCTCACCTCCGAATGCGTCTCCTGCGGCGCCTGCGTGCAAGCCTGCCCGACCGCCACCCTGAGCGAGAAAAGCCTGGTCCAGCTCGGCCAGCCCGAGCGTGCCGTCATCACCACCTGCGCCTATTGCGGCGTGGGCTGTTCGTTCCGCGCCGAGATGAAGGGCGACCAGCTGGTACGCATGGTCCCGGACAAGAGCGGTGGCGCCAACCACGGCCACGCCTGTGTCAAGGGCCGTTTCGCCTGGGGCTATGCCACCCATCCGGACCGCATCACCAAGCCGATGATCCGCAAGCACATCGACGATCCGTGGCAGGAAGTCAGCTGGGACGAGGCGCTCACCTACGCCGCCAGCGAGTTTCGCCGTATCCAGCTCAAGCATGGGCGCGACTCCATCGGCGGCATCACCTCCAGCCGTTGCACCAACGAGGAGGCCTACCTGGTGCAGAAGCTGGTGCGCGCCGCTTTCGGCAACAACAACGTCGACACCTGTGCGCGGGTCTGCCATTCGCCGACCGGCTACGGCCTCAAGCAGACCCTGGGCGAGTCGGCCGGCACCCAGAGCTTCGACTCGGTGATGCAGGCCGACGTCATCCTGGTGATCGGCGCCAACCCCACCGACGCCCACCCGGTGTTCGGCTCGCAACTCAAGCGCCGCCTGCGCGAGGGCGCGCGGCTGATCGTCATCGACCCACGGCGCATCGACCTGGTGGACTCGCCCCATGCCCGCGCCGAACTGCACCTGCAACTGCGCCCTGGCACCAACGTGGCCATGCTCAATGCCCTGGCCCATGTGATCGTCACCGAGGGACTGCTCGACCAGGCCTTCGTCGACGCCCGCTGCGAGGCGGAGGATTTTGCCCGCTGGCGCGATTTCGTCAGCCTCGCGGAAAACGCCCCCGAGGTGCTGGGGCCGGTGTGCGGCGTGCCCGCCGAGCAGATCCGCGCCGCTGCCCGGCTGTATGCCACCGGCGGCAACGCGGCGATCTACTACGGCCTGGGCGTCACCGAGCACAGCCAGGGCAGCACCGCGGTGATGGGCATCGCCAACCTGGCCATGGCCACCGGCAACATCGGTCGCGAAGGGGTAGGGGTGAACCCCCTGCGTGGGCAGAACAATGTCCAGGGCTCTTGCGACATGGGCTCGTTCCCCCATGAGCTGCCAGGCTACCGGCACATCTCCAACGAGGGGGTGCGCAGCGAGTTCGAGCAGGCCTGGGGCGTCACCTTGCAGCCTGACCCGGGCCTGCGCATCCCCAACATGTTCGAGGCGGCCCTGGATGGCAGCTTCAAGGCCCTCTACTGCCAGGGCGAGGATATCGCCCAGAGCGACCCCAACACCCAGCACGTCACCGCGGCCCTGATGGCCATGGAGTGCGTGGTGGTGCAGGACATCTTCCTCAACGAGACGGCCAAGTTCGCCCATGTGTTCCTGCCGGGCAGTTCGTTCCTGGAGAAGGACGGCACCTTCACCAACGCCGAGCGGCGCATCTCGCGGGTGCGCAAGGTCATGGAGCCGCTGGCCGGCAAGGCCGACTGGGAAGCCACCGTGGCCCTGTCCAATGCCCTGGGCTACCGCATGGACTACCGCCATCCCTCCGAGATCATGGACGAGATCGCCCGCCTGACCCCGACCTTCCAGCGGGTCAGCTACGCGCAGCTCGACCGCCACGGCAGCCTGCAATGGCCGTGCAACGATGCCGCGCCGCAGGGTACCCCGACCATGCACATCGACCAGTTCGTGCGCGGCAAGGGGCGCTTCATGCTGACCGGCTACGTGCCGACCGACGAGAAGGCCAACAGCCGCTATCCGTTGCTGCTGACCACCGGGCGTATCCTCAGCCAGTACAACGTCGGCGCCCAGACCCGACGTACCGGCAATGTCGCCTGGCACGCCCAGGACCGTCTGGAAATCCACCCGACCGACGCCGAGAGCCGCGGCATCAAGGACGGAGACTGGGTCGGCGTGGGCAGCCGCGCCGGGCAGACGGTGTTGCGCGCCAAGGTCAGCGGTCGGGTAGCGCCGGGGGTGGTGTACACCACCTTCCACTTCCCTGAGTCGGGCGCCAACGTGATCACCACCGACAACTCCGACTGGGCCACCAACTGCCCCGAGTACAAGGTCACGGCCGTAGAGGTGGTGCGGGTGTTCCAGCCATCGGAGTGGCAGAAGCGCTACCAGGCGTTCAGCGATGAACAACGGCGCTTGCTCAAGGAGCGTCGCCAGGCCGAGAAGTCCGAGAAAGCCGAGGTGCGCCGATGAGCAGCGAGAACCTGGTCAAGATGGCCAACCAGATCGCCCACTACTTCGCCAGCGAGCCCGACCGGGCGCTGGCGGTGCAGGGGGTGAGGCAGCACCTGCAGAACTTCTGGACGCCGGCCATGCGTCGGCAACTGGAGGCGTGGTTGCAGGCCAACCCGGGGGAGGGGTTGGACCCGCTGGTTCGGGAGGCGATCGAGGTAGCGAAGGCGCCGGCGTAGCGGTTCTGGACTCGCACTTCGAAGGTGTTTGCCCAAGAGTCCCGGCGACACCCGGGGTGTCGCCAAGGACAGGGATGTCACCTTCCCTGCAATACCTCTCGAAACACATCTGGCCGTGCGGCCGCCATGTGGAGCAGGGTGCGAACGGCGCCGGATGGCGTGCGTCGCCCCTGTTCCCATTCTTGAAGCCCGCATCGTCGATGTGGGGGCTGGGGGCCAAACCCAGCGCACGGCAGTGCCAAATCCGATGCATGCTCACAAACGACTGGCATGAAAGTTCCCCCCGCAATCTGTAAATTTCGTAAATAAGATACAAACCCATTTGAGAATCATTATATTCGCCATCCCTGAGGGCCCCACGCAACGTTCGTGAGGCCAGTGGCTCTGTGTGCGCTGTCTTCCAGGCGGTCGCGCCTTTTCGCTCATGAACTGCAGGAGATGTGTCGATGCAATCCAGAACCTCCCCCAACAGCCTGGCCCTGGCCTTCGTCGCATTGGCGTCGCCGGCCATGCTGGCCACGGCGGCACAGGCCGAGGAGAACCCGTCCGGCGAGGTGCTGGAGGTGCCGGTCGACAGCAACGCGCTGGTGATCCAGAACACCCTGGTCACGGCCGAGCGTGAGGCACGCCAGGCACTGGGCTCGTCGATCATCACCGAAGAGGACATCAAGCGCCGCCCCCCGGCCAACGACCTGTCCGACATCATCCGTCGCGAACCAGGGGTCAACCTGACCGGCAACAGCGCCAGCGGCGCGCGTGGCAACAACCGCCAGATCGACCTGCGCGGCATGGGCCCGGAGAACACCCTGATCCTCATCGACGGCAAGCCGTCCAACGCCCGCAATGCCGTGCGCTACGGCTGGAACGGCGACCGCGACACCCGCGGCGAGACCAACTGGGTGCCGGCCGAGGCGGTCGAGCGCATCGAGATCCTCCGTGGCCCAGCCGCGGCGCGTTATGGTTCCGGTGCCATGGGCGGGGTGGTGAACATCATCACCAAGCGCCCGACCGACGAGCTCAAGGGCAACCTCAACCTGTACACCCAGTTGCCCGAAGACAGTGCCGAAGGCGCCAGCCAGCGCGCCAACTTCAACGTCAGCGGCGGGCTGACCGACGACCTGGGCTTTCGCCTCTACGGTGGCCTGGCCAAGACCGACGCCGACGACCTGGACATCAACGCCAAGCACGCCAACAGTGCCCTGGTGGCCGGGCGCGAGGGCGTGCGCAACAAGGACATCAATGGCCTGCTGAGCTGGAGGCTCAACGACGAGCATCGCCTCGAGCTCAGCGCCGGCTATAGCCGCCAGGGCAATATCTACGCCGGCGACACCATGAACAGCAACGGCGGTGGCAACATCGACCTGATCTCCAGCCTGTATGGCCACGAGACCAACGTCATGCAGCGCAACACCTACGACCTGACCCACCTGGGCGACTTCACCTGGGGTACCAGCAAGACCGTGCTGGCCTACGAGTACGTGCGCAACTGGCGCCTCAACGAAGGCCTGGCAGGGGGCCCGGAAGGGTCGATCAACGACTCTGGCGCGGCGATGTCGCGGCTGCGCAACACCCGCCTGACCAGCGAAGCGAGCCTGCCGTTCGCGATGGGCAGCACCGAGCACGTGCTGACCCTGGGTGGCGAGTACCTCTATGAAACCCTCAACGACCAGGGGTCGTTCCGCCCGCAGAGCTTCGACCCGAGCGGCTCCGGCAGCGACGTGATCGCCGGTTTCGATCGCAGCGACTCGAAGATGTCGGCCAAGAGCTATGCGCTGTTCGTCGAGGACAACATCGTCATCGGCGACACCACCGTCACCCCTGGCTTGCGCCTGGATCATCACGAGGAATTCGGCGACAACCTCAGCCCGAGCCTGAACCTGTCGCACAAGCTCACCGACGATCTGACCGTCAAGGGCGGCATCGCCCGGGCCTACAAGACGCCGAACCTGTACCAGTACAACCCCAACTACCTGCTCTACAGCCGTGGCAACGGCTGCAGCGTGCAACAGACCAACTCCGGGGGCTGTTACTTGCAGGGTAATGCCGACCTCGATCCGGAAATCAGCGTCAACAAGGAAATCGGCCTGCTGTATGACCGTGGCACCTGGCGTACCAGCGCGACCTACTTCCGCAATGACTACAAGAACAAGATCATCGGCGGTACCGACGTGGTCTACACCATCAACAGCGGCCGCCGCGTGACCCAGTGGGAGAACGCCGGCAAGGCACGGGTGGAAGGTATCGAGGGCAACTTCTTCATCGAGCTGAGCCCGACCCTGGACTGGAACACCAACCTGACCTGGATGCTCGACAACGACAACCGCGAGACTGGCGAGCCGCTGTCGGTGATCCCCGAGTACACGGTCAACACCACCCTCGACTGGCGTGCCACCGACAAGCTGTCGTTCCAGCTGGCGGGCACCTACTTCGGCAAGCAGAAGTCGCCGACCTACAACTACCGCACCCAGCAGGACTATGACCAAGAGGCCCAGCAGGACGTGGAGGCCTATGGCCTGGTGGATGTCAGCGCCGGGTACAGGTTCAACGCCAACTATGACGTGCGGGTAGGGGTGAACAACGTCTTCGACAAGCAGATCTACCGTGGCGGCAATGCCAGCAGCTCGGGCGCCAATACCTACAACCAGCCGGGGCGTGCGGTGTTCGCTTCGTTGAACATCTCGTTCTGATCGTTGGAACCGCTTCGCGCCCCGACAAGCCCGCGCCCACATGGACCGCGCCGATCTTGAGATCGGCGCCGAATCTGTGGGCGCGGGCTTGTCGGTGTGCCGAGCCGACGCGAAGCGGCCCCGAATGCCCCTCAAGGAGCAACCGATGAGCACTCTCCCCACCTGGCTGGCCATCTTCTCCCGCAGCGCCGCCGCACTGCTTGGCGGCTACGCCTTCAGCTACGCCGCCACCGCCTGCCTGGCCCGCGTGCTGCCACTGGCACCTGGCGACGCGGTGATCGTCGCCACGCTGCCGGCGTTCGTTTTCTACACCGCCGCGATCCTCTGGGCGTTCGCCAGCCGTGACGCCCTGCATGCCTGGATGCCCTTGGCCATTTCCGTACCGCTGGCGCTGCTGGGCTTCTGGCCGCAGGCGATGGGGTGGTTGCCATGAAGAACACCTTCACCCAATCGATGGCCTGGCTGCATACCTGGGCCGGGCTGATCTTCGGCTGGCTGCTGTTCGCCATCTTCGTCACCGGCACCCTGGCGGTGTTCGACAAGGAGCTCAACCACTGGATGCAGCCGGAGATCCCGGCCACCGACGTCTCCCAGGCCGATGCCGCGCGGCGTGCCATCGCCTACCTGCAAGCCCACGAAGCGGATGCCAACAACTGGGGCATCAGCCTGCCCAGCGAACGCGCCCCGGGGCTGCGCGTGTCCACCGGCGAACGCCGCCATGGCGGTGGCGTGCAACTCGATCCGCAGACCGGCGAGCCGTTGGCGGTGCGCGACAGCGTTGGCGGTAATTTCTTCTTCCGCTTCCATTTCACCCTCGACCTGCCGCGCAACTGGGGCATCTTCGTGGTCGGAGCGCTGGCCCTGGTGATGCTGGCGGCGCTGGTGACCGGTATCGTGATCCACAAGAAGATCTTCAAGGAGTTCTTCACCTTCCGCCCGGACAAGGGGCAGCGCTCCTGGCTGGATTTCCACAATGCCAGTGCCGTGCTGTTGCTGCCGTTCCACCTGATGATCACCTACACGGGGTTGGTGATCTTCATGCTGATCTACATTCCCGCAGGCGTGGATGCCCTGTTCGACGGTGATACCCGGGCGTACTTCCAGGCCCAGGGCAATACCCGCCTGGAACAGCCACGGCGCCTGGCCAAGGTGCCGGGCGAACTGGTCGACATCGCGCCGCTGCTGGCCCAGGCCGAGGCACGGCTGGGGCCGATCGGTGGCCTGAATATCCGCAACCCCAATACGGCTGGGGCACGCATCGAGATCCGGCCGCAGCTGGGCAACCGTATCGCCTTGACCAAGGGCCAGGCGATGGTCTTCGACGGCGTCAGCGGCAAGCTGCTCAGCGATGTGCCCGAGCTGCGCCCGGCGCCATTGACCCAACGGGTGATGGTCGGCCTGCACTTCGCCCAGTTCGGTGGCTACCCCATGCGTTGGCTGTACTTCGTCTGTGGCCTGGTCAGTTGCGCGATGATCGCCAGTGGTTTGGTGCTGTTCTGCGTCAAACGCGGGCGCAAGTACGCCACGGTCACGGCCGAGGCATCGGCGCGACGCTGGTATCGCCTGGCCGAGGTGTGCAACGTCGGTTTCATCGCCGGCTTGCTGCTGGCCTGTGTCGCGCTGCTGTGGGCCAGCCGCCTGCTGCCTGCGGAGCTGGCCGGGCGTGAAGCGTGGGAGGTGCGGGTGTTCTTCGGGGCCTGGTTGCTGGCCTTGTTGCATGCTGGGTCGCGGCCGGCCAAGCGCGCCTGGGTCGAGCAATTGGGGCTCGTGGCGCTGCTGAGTGGTGGCCTGGGGGCGCTGGGCATGGTTACCGGCACGGCAGACAGCCTGCGCCTGGGTGTGGAGGTTACCGGGTTGGTGCTGGGCGTGGGTCTGGCCCTGGCGGCCTGGCGGGTGGCCCGTTCGGTGCCGGTGAAGGCCCGGACGCCCGCTCGGCGGATGGAGGTGGCAGGATGATGACGATGGTCATGGGGGGATTGCTGTTCGCCTATGCCGGCATGCTGGGGCTGTGCCAGGGGTTGGAGCGGCACTACAAGCAGGTTTGGCACAGGCCATGCCCGCGTGGGCTGCGCCTGGCCCTGCGCGGGTTGGGCTGGTCGTCGCTGCTGGGCAGCCTGTTGCTGTGCGCCGGGGCCTGGGGCTGGGCCATGGGACCGGTGGCCTGGTTCGGGGCGATGTCGCTGGCGGGGATGGTGCTGGTGATGGTGCTGCCGTACTGGCCGCGGGTGGCGGTGGGGCTGGTGATGCTGGTGCCGGTGTGGGGGCTGGTATTCTCCTGTGTTTCGTTGCGGTAAAAAAATCGCTGGCATGCTAAACCGGATGCCTGAACATCGCCCACGAAGAGCCCCCCGTGAAAGCTGTCCACCTTGCCTTGATCTGCCACGCTCCGACCCATGCCCTCAAGACCGGGTATTTACACGGTATCGACGATGCCCTGTCGCCAGGCTCGGAGCGGCCTTCGCCGGCCGCGCCAGGAACCCAGCTGCTGAGCGCACCGGAGCGTCGGGCACTGGAGACGGCGGCCTGCCTGGGAACGTGCGTGGGTATCGAGCCAGCCCTGGCCGATTGCGACCTGGGGCGCTGGCAAGGCCAGGCGCTCAAGCACCTGCAGGCCGAGCAGCCGCAGGCCCTGGCCCAATGGCTGGACGACCCGCACAGTGCGCCCCACGGCGGCGAATCGATCGCCGCCTTGTGCCAACGGGTCGGCGCCTGGCTGGAGGGGTTCGACCCACCGGGCGACTGGCTGGCAGTGACCCACCCCTTCGTCATCCGTGCGGCGATGGTCCATGTGCTCGGCTGTCCGCTGGAGGCTTTCCAGCGCATCGATGTATTGCCGCTGTCGCGCCTGCCACTCAGCCGTGTGGGGCGTTGGCGGTTGCGCCTGGCCTGACGCGCGTCACAACGTGCAGAAAAAACCCGCCGCCACGTTTGAACTTGTGCGGCCCTTTGCAATCATCTTTGCGTCTCCGGCTGGAGGCTCTTTCACAGGCAATACAGGAAAGCAGCATGATGCTCACGACAAGACGGAATTGGCTGGCCCTGGCACTGGGCCTTTTCATCACCACGCCGTTGCTGGCCGCCGAGCCCGAGCGCCCACCGGTGGCCGACAAGGTGGTCGCCTACAGCGGCGAGCAGGGGATCAAGGTCTGGACCCTGCGCATCGGTGAGCGCTCGGCGAACCAGGCGCTGGTACAGGTCGATGGCATCGACCATGACTGGCAGATGCGCATCCAGAAGATGAACGTCGAGAAGTCCGAGCGGGATACGCGTTACTCCACCGAGGTCGACGGCAAGAAGTACGTTGCCCTGATCGTTCGTGGCGACTGGGCCAACCTCTACCTGCCGGGCGAGGCGCAAGAGACATCCCTGCGCTACGACCCTTCTCTCTCCGAGCAGGGCAATGCCCAGTACTTCCTGACCGACTACCTGCAACAGGCGGCCAGGTAAGGGCAGCGGGCGCGTTAGAACGCCAGCTTGTAGCCGATCATCAACAGCATCCCGGCCAGGCAAGGCCGCAGCAGGTGGTCGGAGATACGCCCGGTGAGGTGGCTGCCCAGGTAGATGCCGGGCAGCGAACCGAGCAGCAGGTAGCCGAGCAACGCCCAGTCCATGTTGCCCATCCCGGCGTGGCCGAGGCCGGCCACCAGGGTCAGGGGCACGGCGTGGGCGATCTCGGTGCCCACCAGGCGGCGGGTGACCAGGAACGGGTAGAGCAGGAACAGCGCCACCGTGCCCAGAGCGCCGGCACCGATGGAGGTCAGGGTGACCATGACGCCCAGCACCACCCCGGTGAGCACGGTGAGGATGTTCAGGGTGCGGTCGCTGAGGTGGTAGTGGTCGCCGGCGTGGCGATTGGCGAAGGCCTGCAGGCGCGACTTGAACAGGATCGCCAGCGCGGTGAGGATCAGCACCACGGCCAGGCCCTGCTTGATCACCGCATTGAGCGCCGAGGTATCGGTGTGCAGGGTGCTGAGGAACCACAGCGTCAGCGCTGCCGCCGGCACGCTGCCCAGGCTCAGCAGGCCGGTGATCTTCCAGTCGATGTTCTTGTTGCGCCCATGCACCCAGACGCCACTGGCCTTGGTGATGGCGGCGTAGAGCAGGTCGGTACCCACGGCGGTGGCCGGGTTGACCCCGAACCAGAGCAGGATCGGCGTCATCAGCGAACCGCCACCGACGCCGGTCATGCCGACGATGAAACCCACGACCAGTCCCGCAATGGTGAAACCGAAAGAACCTACATCCATACGCTACTCGACTGTCCAGCTGTGCCCGTGATCGGATGGCTGCCAGCATAAAGGTTTTTTTATAGCGAAATAGACTTGTTCGTTATTAGGTTATAACCAGATATCGACTGCGGGCCTCCAAGATCAGCGGTCGGTCATCACCACCATGACATGGGCATCGCCGCCATCCTCGCTCTCAGACAGGTAGATATGCCCCACCTGGCTGTCGAAGTAAGCCGTCTCCTGGGGCCCGATGCTCACCGCCTCGCCCGTTTCGAACAGGATGCGTACCCGCCCGCTCAGGACGAGGGCGAACTCCTGGCCGGGATGGCGGATGAAGTCATCGAACTGGCCGCGCTCCCGGGCGATGATGCGGGCGTAGGCGGGGGTCATGCGCCGTTCGGGGAAGGCCCCTGCGATCGGGTGGTAGTCGTAGGTGCCGGTGGAGTAACCGGCTGCCGCGGGCAGCGAATCGACCACCACGGTCGCCGGGGCTGGCGCGCTGGCCGGGCCGCTGGCGCGGAACAACTGGGCGATGTCCAGGTTCAGGGCACGCGCCGCTGCGGCCAGCTTCTCGTAGCTGACCGAGACCTGCGCCAGCTCCATCTTCGACAGGGTCGAGACCGGCACGCCACTGAGCGCGGACAACTGCTTGAGGGTCATCTGCCGCGCCTTGCGCACCTGGCGCAGGCGCGCGCCAACCTCGGCGCGGTCGAGCAGGGGGAGGGCACCGGGGCGGTTTGGCGGGCGGGTTCGGTCGTCGGGCATCGGGGCTCTCATGTACGGCTTTGGTCGGGCATCTTACCTTGGACCCTTGCGCGATCCGAAATTCTCATATATTAGAATTCTCATAAATGATAATTGGCGCGACAGGAGCGTGCATGGCACAGATCTACGACACCCTGATCATCGGCGCCGGCATCGCCGGTGCTTCCCTGGGCTACCGCCTGGCCGGCCAGCGCCGGGTGCTGCTACTCGAGCGCGAGATGCAGCCGGGCTACCACTCCACCGGGCGCTCGGCCGCCATGTTCATGGAGGCCTACGGTACGCCGCAGATCCAGGCCCTCACCCGTGCCAGCCGTGCCTTCTACGAGCAGCCGCCGGAGGGCTTTTGCGAGCATCCCCTGCTCGAGCCCCGTGGCTGCCTGTACGTCGCTACCACCGAGCAACGCGAGCTTCTCGAAACCACCTACGCGCAGAACCTGGCCAACGGCACCGAGGTCAGCCTGCTCGACCGCGAGGCTGCCGTGGCCCTGGTACCCAGCCTGCGTGGCGAGGTCCTCGGCGGTGCGCTGCTCGAGCCGGGGGCCATGGACCTGGACGTGCATGGCCTGCACCAGGGCTTCCTGCGTGGCTACCGCGCGGCCGGTGGCGAGCTGCGCTGCAACGCCGAGCTGGTCCAGGCCCGCTACCTCGATGAGCTGTGGCAAGTGGAACTGGCCGATGGCAGCCAGTTGCAGGCTCGCCAACTGGTCAACGCCGCCGGAGCCTGGGCCGACCAGGTGGCCGGGCAGTGCGGGGTGGTCAAGGTTGGCCTGCAGCCCTGTCGGCGGAGCGCCTTCACCTTCCCGGGCCCATCGGCGCACGACTTCAGTCGCTGGCCGGCGGTGATCGGCGTGGACGAAAGCTTCTACTTCAAGCCGGACGCCGGCCAGTTGCTCGGCTCGCCGGCCAACGCTGACCCGGTCGAGCCCCAGGACGCCGCGCCAGAAGAGCTGGACGTGGCCCTGGGCATCTACAACATCGAGGCCATGACCACCCTGCAGATCCGCCGTCCCAGCCACAGTTGGGCCGGGCTGCGCTCGTTCGTCGCCGACGGCGACCTGGTGATCGGCTTCGACCCGCGTATGCCGGCGTTCTTCTGGCTGGCGGCGCAGGGCGGCTACGGCATCCAGTCCGCCGCCGGTGCCTCCCGCCTGGCCGCCGACCTGCTGCTCGGCCAGCCCCTCTGTCCGAGCTTGCTGGCCCAGGGCGTGTCGCCAGAGCAGCTGTCGCCGGCCCGTTTCCCACAACCCTGAAAGGAGCTTTCCATGAGCGATGATATCCAGCGTTTTCCCAGCAGCCTGCCGTTTCCGTTCTCCCGTGCGGTGAAGGCCGGTGGCTTTCTGTTCCTGTCCGGCCAGGTGCCGATGAGCGCGACGGGCGAAGTGGTGCGTGGCGACATCCAGGCCCAGACCCGTGCGGCCTGCGAGCGTATCGGCGAGAGCCTGGCGGCGTGCGGGGCGCGTTTCGACCAGGTGGTCAAGGTCACCGTGTGGTTGTCGGACATGGCTCATTTCGCGGGTTTCAACGAGGTCTACACGACGTTCTTCGGCGAGGCCCTGCCGGTGCGCTCCACCGTGGCGTCGGCGCTGGCGCTCGGCGTCGACGTGGAGATCGAAGTGCAGGCGTTCGTCGGGCAGGCGTGAATCGAATGCCGGGCCGTCGTGGCCTTCCCTGAAACACAACAACAATAGAGCCAGAGGTTCACATGCAAGAGCAGCTGAAGATCGCCGGTGCCTTCATCGGCGTGATCGTGGGGGCGGGCTTCGCGTCCGGGCGGGAACTGTTGCTGTTCTTCGTCGACTTTGGTGTCTGGGGGTTGGTCGGTGCGCTGGTCAGCGCCGCGTTGTTCACCTTCCTGGGCATGGCCCTGGCGGGGTTGGGCAATCGCCAGCAAGCCACCTCGCACAAGGACGTCATCCAGGCCATCTGCGGCCGTCACCTGGGCTGGTTCGTCGACTGGCTCATCACCTTCTTCATGTTCGCCGTCACCGTGGTCATGCTGGCGGGTGGTGGCGCCTTGCTGGAGCAGCAGTTCGGCGTGCCGGCTCTGGCTGGCAGCGTGCTGGTGACCCTGCTGGTGGTGGGCATCGTGTGCCTGGATGTACAGAAGGTGATCGTCGCCATCGGCGCCATCACGCCGTTGCTGATCCTGATCGCCTCGGCGATCGCCCTGTACGCGATGTTTTCCCGTGGGCAGAGCTTCGCCGAGCTCGACCGGCTGGCCAGCCAGCAGCAGGCGGGCGCCCGTCACTGGCTGCTGGGGGCGTTCCTCTATGTGTCCTACAACATCGTCGCGGGTGCGCCGATCCTGGCCATCCTCGGTGGTTCGGCCAAGGGCGAGAGGACGGCGATATGGGGCGGCTTGCTCGGTGGCGCGGCGTTGGGCGGGCTGATGCTGGTGATGAGCGCGGGGTTGCTGTCGCGCCTGGACAGCGTCGCCGAGCTGCCCATGCCGATGCTGTCGATCGCCAGCGAGGTTTCGCCGCTGCTGGGGCTGGTGATGTGCCTGATCATCTTCGGGATGATCGTCAACACGGCGGTGGGGACGTTGTTTTCCTTCCTGTCACGGTTGCTGCCGGCGGGGACGACGCAGTTTCGCTGGGGCTCGGTGGTGACCGGGGTGGTGGCGTTCGCTTGCAGCCTGGTGGGGTTCATCAGCCTGGTCGGGGAGGTGTATCCGTTCTTCGGCTACCTGGGCTTCGTGCTGATGGCAGCGGTGTTGCTGGGGTGGTTGCGGCGGGGCAAGGGCAGGAAGGTGGCGGTGGCCTGAAGGTGGGGCAAGGGATCCTCTGGGCGATCATAAAATGATGTGAGTCTCCAATCGGGGGCGCTTTGCGCCCCACTGCGGCCTTCCCCTCAGATCCTGAAGCTCCCCACCAACTGCTTCAACCGCCCGGCCTGCTGGCTCAGGGCATCGCAGTGACGCAGGGTCTCGTTGAGGTTCTCCACCCCTTGCTGGTTGAGGGTGTTGATCTGGGTGATGTCCAGGTTCAGGCTCTCGACCACCGCGCTCTGCTCCTCGGTGGCGGTGGCCACCGACTGGTTCATGCCGTCGATCTCGCCGATGCGCTGGGTGACGCTGGACAGCCGTTCGCCGGCCTGGTTGGCCACCTGCACGGTCTGTTCGCTGGACACCTGGCTTTCGTTCATGGTGTGCACCGCCTCGCGTGAGCCGACCTGCAGGCCGGTGATCATGCGGTGGATCTCCTCGGCCGAGGCCTGGGTGCGGTGGGCCAGGTTGCGCACCTCGTCGGCGACCACCGCGAAGCCACGCCCGGCCTCGCCGGCGCGGGCGGCCTCGATGGCGGCGTTGAGCGCCAGCAGGTTGGTCTGCTGGGAGATGCCCTTGATCACGTCGAGGATCTTGCCGATCTCGTCGGTGCTGGCGTTGAGCGCCTCGATCTGCCCGCAGGACTCGCTGATCTTCAGCGACAGGGCGGTCATGGCGTCGATGGCTGCATCGACCACCTGGCGGCCGTCGTTGGCCTGCTCGCTGGCACCGCTGGCGTGCTGCGAGGCGTCGGCGGCGTTGCGGGCGATCTCCTGGGTGGCCGCGCCCAACTGGTTGATCGCCGCGGCGACGCTGTTGGTGCGCAGGCTCTGCTCCTCGGAGCCGATGATCGAGGCGTTGGAGGCGCTGACCACCTTCTCCGACAGGTCGTGCACCAGGCGTGTGGCCGAGGACACCTCGGTGATCGAGGCATGGATGCGCTCGACGAAGCGGTTGAACGAGCTGGCGAGCTCGCCGAACTCGTCCTGCTGCTGCACCGCCAGGCGGCGGGTCAGGTCGCCCTCGCCCTCGGCGATGTCGCGCATGGCGCGGCCCATGGTGGTCAGCGGGCGCATCAGCACGGGGATCAGCAGGCCCAGCAGGCCGGCGATGGCGGCCACGGCGATGAGCATGGCGATGATCGCCGAGGTACGGAACTGGCCGAGGGCGGCGTAGGCCTTGTCCTTGTCGATGGACAGGCCGATGTACCACTGCGCCGAGGGCAGGCCGGCGACCGGGGCGAAGGAGATGATCCGCGCCTGGCCGTCGAGGGTCACGTCCTGCATGCCCGGCTCGACGCGCAAGGTGCTACCGGGGTAGATGTCCTTGAGGTTCTTCATCACCTGGGCCTTGTCGGGGCTGACGATCACCTGGCCGTCGCGGTCGGCCAGGAAGGCATGGCCGATGCCGCCGAAGTCCACGGCGTTGATGATGTCCACCAGGGTGTCCAGGCTCAGGTCGCCGCCGACCACGCCCAGCAGTTCAGCGTCGGCACGGGCCTTCACCGGGATGGCGATGGTCACTACCTGGCCGCCCACCGAGGCTTGGTAGGGCGGGGTCAGCAGGGTCTGGTCGGCGGTCACCGCCGCGGTGTACCAGGGGCGCTGGCGCGGGTCGTAGCCGTCGGGCATCTTGGCGTCCGGACGTTGGGTGAACAGCCCGTCGTTGCGGCCGAAGTAGGTGAACTGGAAGTTGCGGGTATAGGACGGCTGGTCGACCAGCCCCGGCAGGTTGTCGCCGGCACCTTGCTGGGCGATGTCCTGGGCTAGGTTCTCCAGCACCAGGATGCGCCCGCTCATCCAGTTCTGCACGCTGCTGGCGGTCTGCGCGCCGGCCTGGCGTACGGAGGCCTCGATGTTCTGGCGGATGATGTTGCGCTGCAAATAGTCGTTGTAGAGGGTGAACGAGGCGAATGCCAGGACCACGACGGCGCAGGCGCTGAGCAGGATCTTGTGGCGGAATTTCAGGTTCATGTTTCGAGACCTTGGGCCAGTGGGAGGGGGCGCCGCGCGCTTGTGGCGCGCATGGCGGGACCTGTCATCACCGGTATCGGCCGATCCTGAAAAATATTGAAAGGCCCTGCGTCGTAGGACATGGCCGGAATTCGTAACCCATTACTCGCGCGCCCTTGGCGTGCTGCCCAGCAGGCTGTCCTCGACTTGCCCGGACAGGTAGTAGACCCCGGCCATGGCGCCGCTCTGACGGTTCTCCATCAAGTCGCGCCATTCCTCGTTCAGTGCCACGTTGAGGAGCACCCGCAACTGCTCGACCATCTGCGGGTGCTCCTGGTCATGGCTGACCATGCCGAAGCCGGCCACCGCCACCGAGATCATCGCCCCGGCCGCCTTGCCCACCGCCGCCGCGACGGCGCTGGCGATGCCACGCGGGGCGAGGGTGGCGCCGAGTTTCTCGCTGGCGCGGTTGGCCACCGACGACAGCCCCGCCTGGGTCTGCCCCGGCGCTCGGGTGGCCTGCTGGTGCAGGTGCTGGCGCAGGGCCTGCCAGGCCGGTTGCTGTGCCAGGGACTTGGCCCGCAGGAGCTGGTACAGCGTGGCGTCGCGCGCCTGCGGCGGGCCCAGGGCGATGGCCGGGATGCGGTTCAGGCGTTGGCTGAACTGGTCGGGCGGGGCGTTGTAGCGTTGGATGATGGCCGGCAACTGCTGGCCGAGCAGTTGCAGGTACAGCTCGCTGGCGCGGTCGCGAATGGCTTCGGGGTCGATCTGTTCGGCGACGGGTTCGATCACCCGCTTGTGGTACTGCGCCTGCAGGTATTGGGCCAGGCGCCGTTCCGGCGGTTGCGCGCCGTTGCCGCTGTTCATCTTGTACCAGGCCACCTTGAGGGTGAGCCATTGCTGGGTCCAGTAGCCGGTGAACCAGGGGATGAAGTCGCTCTCGGTGCGTCGCTGCACCTGCTCCTTCCAGACCCGCATGGAGCGCCGGGCATAGTCGTTGGCCGAGCCGGTGGCGGCGACCGAGGCGCCGATCAGATCCTGGTCGATGCGCTGCCAGACCGCCGGTGTCGGGGTTATCGGCGGCGGAGCAGGGGGCTGCTTGCTGGCGCAGCCAGACAGCGCCAGGAGCAGGCAGAGCAGCAGGAGCGGGATGCGCGGGTTCACGCGGCGAGCCTCCCTGGATAGAGGCTGGAGTGATTCCCTGAGTATAGGTGGGGGGAGGTGGGGGCTGATCAGTTAAGCGGGGCCTTGTCATGTTGGGGCTGCTTTGCAGCCCATCGCGGGCAAGCCCGCTCCTACAGGTTCGGCGCCGCTCTGAAGAATGGCGCAGTCTCTGTGGAGCGGGCTTGCCCGCGATGGGCCGCAAAGCGGCCCTGAATGGCTCGCCAGGGGTTACGCCTGGCCGCTCTCATCCAGGTCGAGCTTGGCCTCCAGGCGGTCCAGGTGTTCGTTCATCAGCGCCTGGGCCGTTTCGACGTCACCGCTTTCCACGGCATCGATGATCGCCGCATGCTCCTGCCAGGCGCAGTGCTCGCAGCAGGGCGACTCGTAGCGGGCGATGATCAGCGAGGTCATCGGCACCAGCCCGTTGAGAAAGCGCGCCAGCGGCGCATTGGCCGCCACCTGGGCCAGCTTGAGGTGGAACTCGCCGCCCAGGCGGATCGCCGCGCAGCGTTCGCCGTGTTCGTGGTGCAGGCGCTCGCGTTCGACCAACTGGCGCAATTGGCGGATCTGCGCCGGGCGGGCGCGCTGGGCGGCCAAGCTGATCAGCGTGCTCTCGGCCAGGCGCCGGGCGCTGAGCACCTGGCGCGCCTGCTGCGGATCGGGGGTGGCCAGGTGCGCGGTGTGGCTGGGGCGCTGGACCACCACCTGCTGGTCCGACAAGCGTCCCAGTACCCGGCGGATCACCGTGCGGCTGACCCCGAAGGCATTGCCCAGGGCCTGTTCGGGCAAGGCGCTGCCGGGCGGCAGGCGCTGCTCGAGGATGGCGTCGAACAGGCGCGGGTAGATCTGCTCGGCCGACAGGCGGGTCTCGCCGGCGGCGAGCAGGGCTGGCAGGTGAGGGGCGGCGTGGGCGCAGGCGGTCATGGTCGCTCTCCTGGGGTCATGGGCCCGGGTGTTCGTCGGGGATGTTCAGTTCGATGCCCATGCGCTGGCCCTCCTCGAGGATGTGCCGGCGCATCTGGGCACTGGCCTGGGCGCTGTTCTTGTCGCGGATGGCACGCACCACGGCTTCGTTCTCGGTCAGCCGCGCGGCCAGGTGTTCAGGCGAGTTGCGCAGCATCTCGGCGCTCTGCTTGAGGGCATTGCCGGTCTGCTGCACCACGCTCTGGAAGATCGGGTTGGTGGTCAGGGCGAACAGCGCCTCGTGGAAGGCGATGTAGGCGTTGACGCCGGCCTCGCTGTCACCGGCCTCCAGGGCCTCGCGCATGTCCATCAAGGTCAGGCGCAGTTGGCCGATGTCCTGGCTGTTGGCCGATTGGGCGACCAAGCCGACGATGAAGGGCTCGAGGGTGTAGCGCAGTTCCAGCACGTCGGCCAGGCTGGCCGTGGCCAGGGTGTCGGCGGCCTGTTCCTGCTCCTGGGCGGCGACCTCGGCCTCGAGCACCAGCACGCCCTTGCCGGGCAGCGAGCGTACCAGGCCCTGGGTTTCCAGCACGGTCACCGCTTCACGCAGGCTGGGCCGGCTGATGCCCAGCTGTTCGGCCAGCTCGCGTTGGCCGGGAAGCATCTCGCCGCTGCGCCACTGGCCGCGGGCCAAGGCCTGGCGGAGTTTTTCCACCACCGAATTGACGACGGTCGATGAGCTGATCACGGTTCGCTCCCTTGAAGTTGCATCGGGTCTCCTTGCGGCCGGCGCATCGCACCGGCCGCGGGTCATTCAGAATTCCTGCTGGTGGGCCTGGGGGGGCTGCTTGCGGGGCGTCGGGGCGAAGCCAGGCTTGCCGGACAGTACATTGTGCGCACGCTCCAGGTCGATGTCCTTCTCCCAGCGGGCGATGGCCACGGTGGCGACGCAGTTGCCGATCAGGTTGGTCAGCGCCCGGCCGATGCCCATGAACCAGTCCACCGCCAGCACCAGCACCAGGCCCACCACCGGGATCGCCGGCACGGCGGTCAGGGTCGCGGCGAGGATCACCAGGGCCGAACCTGGGATGCCATGGGCACCCTTGGACGTCACCAGCGACACCAGTAGGATGGTCAGCAGGTCGGTCATGGCCAGCGGCGTGCCGGTGGCGTTGGCGATGAACACGATGGCCAGGGTCAGGTAGATGGAGAAGCCGTCGAGGTTGAACGAGTAGCCGGTGGGGATCACCAGGCCCACGGTGGAGCTGCCGATGCCCAGGTGCTCGAGCTTGCGCATGATCTGCGGCAGCACGGCGTCGGAGGAGGCGGTACCGAGGACGATGGTCAGCTCCTCGCGCAGGTACTTGATGAACGGCAACAGCTTCATGCCCGACAGGCGCATCACCGTGCCGAGGATGATCAGCACGAAGCCCGCGCAGGTCAGGTAGAACAGCGCCACCAAGCCGCCCAGGTGCTGCAGCGACTCCAGGCCGTACTTGCTGGTGGTGAAGGCGATGGCGCCGAACACGCCCAGCGGCGCCAGGCGCACGATCATGCCCATGATGCGGAACACCACGTGGCTGAGCTCGTTGATCAACCGCGAGATACCCGAGGCCGACTCGCCTACCAGGTTCAGCGCGCTGCCGAACAGCACCGAGAACAGCAGCACCTGGAGGATGTTGTTGTCGGCGAAGGCGCCGACCACCGATGTCGGGATCAGGTCCATGAAGAATGCTGCTGCGCCGTGGATGTGTTGGCTGCGCTCGGCCAGGTTGCTGGCATCGGCGCTGGAGAGCTGGTCCAGGTGGATGTTGGCGCCGCTGCCGATGCCGGTGCTGAAGGCGAACACCAGGCCGATCACCAGGGCGATGGTGGTCAGCACTTCGAAGTAGATCACCGACTTCAGGCCGATGCGTCCGACCTTCTTCAGGTCGCCCGCGCCGGAAATGCCGCTGACCACCACGCAGAAGACGATCAGGCCGATGAGCATCTTGATCAGCTTGATGAAGCCGTCACCCAGGGGTTTGAGTTGCAGGGAAAGGTCGGGGAAGCTGAGACCGCAGGCAATGCCGAGGGCCAGGCCCAGCACGACTTGGAGGAAGATCGAACGCGAGCACCATTTGAGCATGGGAGGGATCTCTGGTCGGTGTCCTTGCTTCGATGCCGGGAGGGGCGAAAGAGCGCAGGACTTAATTATTGTGGTCTTACCGGTTTGTTCAGCGCCGGATCATAAAACCGTGAAATTTTCGTTTTTGCAAGGATTTTTGGCCTTACCGGTCTGACCAGTTGTGGTGCAGTCTGGTACAACACGCTCTGGGACGGTGCAGAGGGGTCAATGGGGCCGTTCATCGCTCCCGGGGCGGGGCTTCAGGCGTGGCCAAGGCCTGGTCCACGGCTGCAATTAGCTTGCCAAGGTCCTTGGGCGGGGCCTTGTGGATCACGCCGAACAGGTAGGCACGCTGCTCCTCTTCGTCGTCCGGTTCGGCGAAGAAGGCCTTGGGTTTGACGCCCAGCACCGTGGCGAATAGCAGGAGGGCATCGATGCTGGGGGTGTAGGTACCGGTCTCGAAGCGGCTGATGGTCTTGGGATCGAAGCCGGTCCGCTCGCCAAGTTGCGCCTGCGTGAGGCCCGCCAGCTTGCGATAGCGGCGCAGGGCAGAGCCCAGACCTGATCTCGTCATCGCTTGTTTCCCATTTGGAATCAAGAACTTAACGCTAAATTTCAGCGTAAGGCAACAGCATGCGGCATCACCTTTGTTGGCAAAATGTGATGGTGTTCGTAGAATTCGATTTTCGGCCGATCAGCCATCGTTGATGTACGGGCCTCGGCCGGGTTCGTGCCGGGCCGTAAGTGAAGGCGCCAGCGGATATTGGAACTGATCGAGGATGAACGGTTCCGGCCTGCCTCCGTCATGGGGCGGGGCGTCGGATCGTCAGTGAATGGAGTCTCATCGTGCCTCTCGACCTGCCGGGTTTCCCGGCCGAACACTGCGTTCCCGACCAGCCACGGCGTATGCTTCATTGGCATGGTCGGATCGGTGCCGGGCCTCGCGCCCTGGCACGGCTCTTCGAACGCTAGGGTGCCGCGATGGACGAAAACTACCGCGCCGCCGTGGATGCCGCCGCGATCTTCTCGGAAACCGACCTGCGCGGGCGGATCACCTATGTCAACCAGCAGTTTTGCCGTATCTCCGGCTACAGCCGCGAGGAGTTGCTCGGGGCCAACCATCGCATTCTCAATTCCGGCCTGCACGAGCCGGAGTTCTTCAGCGGCATGTGGCGTGCCCTGGTCGCCGGCAAAGTGTGGCGGGGCGAGATCTGCAACCGTGCCAAGGACGGTTCGTTGTATTGGGTCGACAGCACCATGGTGCCGCTGCTCGATCCGCTCACCGGGACGGTGCGCAAGTACGTGTCGATCCGCTTCGACGTCACCGAGAAGCGCCAGTTGCTGCATACCCTGCAATGGCGGGTCGGTCACGATGTGCTGACCGGCCTGCCCAACCGCGCCTACCTCTGCGACCTGCTCAGCCAGGCCATGGCCTTTTCCCGCCGGGAAGACATTTCCCTGGCGGTCTGCATGCTCGACCTGGATGGCTTCAAGGCGGTCAACGACGGCTATGGTCATGCCATCGGCGACCTGCTGCTGGTCGAGGTGGCGCAGCGCCTGAAGGGTATCCTGCGCGGTGGCGATGCGGCGGCACGGCTGTCGGGCGACGAGTTCGTGCTGATCCTGCGGCATGTCGAAGGCAGCCGCCAGTTGCATGCCGCCCTGCAACGGATTCTCCGGGCCCTGGCTGCGCCCTATGTGATCCGTGGTCAGCCGTTGTCCTTGAGCGCCAGCATCGGCGTCACCCTGTTCCCCCAGGACGACGAGGATGCCGACACCCTGGTGCGCCATGCCGACCAGGCCATGTACGTGGCCAAGCAGCGCGGGCGCAATCGTTACCATGTGTTCGACGTGTCCCATGAGCTGGAACTCAGGGCTACCCACCAGGCCGTGGCCCGGGTGCGCAAGGCCTTGCGCCAGGACCAGCTGGTGTTGCACTACCAGCCCAAGGTGAACATGCGCAGTGGCCAGGTGCTCGGCTTCGAGGCGTTGCTGCGCTGGCTGCACCCGGACAAGGGGGCGGTACTGCCTGGCGAGCTCCTGTCGCAGGTGGAGCAGACCGACCTGGTCGTGGAAATCGGCGAATGGGCCATCGGCCAGGCCCTGGCACAGCTGCAGCGATGGCAGGGCTGCGGTTGGTCGGTGAGCGTCAACATCGCCGCACGACACCTGCAGAGTGGCGACTTCGTCGAACGCCTGGAGAGGTTGCTGGCGCGGTACCCAAGCGTAGGCCCGGGGCAACTGGAGCTGGAGATCGTCGAGTCGGTGGCGGTCGACAACCTGCAGCACGTCAGCCGCTGCCTGGAGGCCTGCCGGGCGCTGGGGGTCGCGGTTTCCCTGGACAACTTCGGCACCGGCCATTCCTCGCTGAACCACCTCAGGTGCCTGCCGGCCCGGACTATCAAGATCGACAGCACGTTCGTGCGCGATATCCTGCATGACCCTGATGAGCGGGCGCTGGTCCGTGCGGTGCTCGGCCTGGCCCATGCCTTTGGCCGCAGGGTGATTGCCGAGGGGGTGGAGAGCCTGGAGCATGGGCAGGTGCTGATGGAGCTGGGGTGTGATCTGGGCCAGGGGCACGGCATTGCCCCGCCGATGCCGGCGCAGGCGGTGCCGGGATGGGTGCAGGGGTTCCGGCAGCCGGTGGCGTGGCGGCAGGTGTGAGTCGGGGGAGGGGATGGTAGGAGGAAGAGAGGGCTTGCGAGTACTGGGACCGCTTCGCCCCCCATCGTCGGCAAGCCCCACACAAGTTGGGCGTAAGCCTCAAGAGCGGCGCGGTCTCTGTGGGAGCGGCCTTGTCGGGGCGCCGTACCGGTCGAAAAGGGGCGCGAAGCGGCCCCAGATTTCAGGAAGTGGCCGCCACAGCAAGAAAGCCGGCTCACCCGCTCACTCGTTCGAGGCCGCCACCCCTCGCTCCCGCAGCCGCTTGTATAAAGTCGTGCGGCTGATCCCCAATGCCCGGGCCACCGACGAAAGATTGCCATTGGCCTGGCGCAGCAACTCGCCCAGGTCCGCCTCGCGTGGCGCCGCGCACACGGGGTACACGGACTCTTCCACCTCGGCCAGGAAGCTGCCGGGCAGATGCTCCACGCCAATGGGGGCCGGCCCCGCCAAGGCCAGGGCCACCTGCATCACGCTGACCAGCTCGCGCAGGTTGCCCGGCCAGGGATGGCGCTCGAACAAGACGAGGATCTCGGCCGGCAGGCGCTGCGGCTGGCCAGGCTCGCGGTAGCGCGCATGCACCTGTTCGATCAGCGCCCGCCGGTCGCTGCGCTCGCGCAAGGGCGGCAGCAGCACTGCCAGCCCGGCGATACGGTAGTACAGGTCCTGGCGGAAGCGCCCCGCCCGGACCTCGGCGGCCAGGTCGCGGTTGCTCGCCGAGACCACGCGAATGTCCACCGCCACCGGTTCGCCGCTGCCCAGCGGCTGGATGCTGCGCGTCTGCAGCACGCGCAGCAGGCGGGCCTGGGTCGGCAGGGGCATGTCGCCGATCTCGTCGAGGAACAGGATGCCCTGGTCGGCCTTGCGGATCAGCCCAGGGTTGCCCTTGTGATGGGCGCCGGTGAAGGCGCCTTTCTCGTAGCCGAACAGTTCCGACTCCACCAGTTCGGCAGGGATCGCCGCGCAGTTGACCGCCACCAGCGCTTGCCCGGCGCGGCTGCTGGCCTGGTGCAGGGCCTCGACGAAGACCTCCTTGCCAACGCCGGTCTCGCCCTGGACCAGCACCGGTATGTCCTTCTCCAGCAGCAGGCCGGCCTGGGCCAGGGCTTTTTCCAGCCGCGGGTCGCCGCTGCGGGGCGAAGGCGGGAGGGGCGCGCCATGCGGTGCATGCCATAGGCAATGGAAGCGATTGCGGCCGGTAGCCTGCAGGGCGAAGGCCTGGCCTTCGGCCTGTGCCAGGATCTGCCGCAGGGGGATCTGGAACAACTGCTCCAGGCTGTGTTGCAAGGGGTTGCGGCCGAGCAGGCTGTCGGCCCGGTGGTTGGCGGCCAGCACCCGGCCGCGCTCATCGAACACCAGCAGGCCGGCCCAGGGGCTGTCCAGGTTGTCCGGGGCGCTGTTGAACAATAGCTGCCGGTGCTGCCCGCCATGGCGAGCCAGGATCAGGCGGTTCTCCAGGCTCTGGCCCATCATGCGTACCAGGCCGAGGGTCTGGGCGGCGGGCAGGTAGCCGTCGCTGGTGACATCGAGCACACCCACCAGTTGGCGCTCGGCATCGAACAAGGGCGCCGCGGCGCTGGCCATGTAGCGGTTCTGGCGCAGGAAGTGCTCGTCCTGGCCCACATGCAGCGGCTCGCCGCAGACCAGCGCGGTGCCCAGGGCATTGGTGCCCACGCCGCGTTCGTGCCAATGGGCGCCGGCGACGAAGCCGTGTTGCTGGCCCGGGTCGACGAAGCGCCGCGTGCCCCATGCGTCGAGCAGGCAGCCGCTGGCATCGCCGAGCATCACCAGGTAGCTGGAGTTGCCCAGCAGGTGCGCGTAGTGCGGCAGGACCTCGTCGCGGGTCAGGCGCAGCAGGGCCTGGCGGCGTTCCAGCAGGGCGTTGAGCTCGGCCTTGGTGAGGCAGTCGAAGTCCGGCGCGCTCTGGGGCTCCAGGCCATGGTCGCGGCAACGCGCCCAGGAGGCCTGGATCAGTTGGGCATGGGTCGAAGCGGATGCGGCCATGGGCCTGTCCTTTAGGGTTATCGTTTTCTGCCGACCGCTGTTCAGTGTCGTCCAGGGTTGTTCATTGTCAAACCCACAGCTGTTCAGTTGTTCAGCGAATGTGTTCAGTTGCGAACCGGTGCTGGCCACTGTGAGCGCCCCACGCCCCGGGCCAGAGCGGGTGAGGGAAACTGGCACGGAACTGGCTTTTTTCGTCGGACGATCACCACAGGAAGGCCACGCCATGTCTCTGGTGCTGGAACAGGTCAGCCGTAGCGTCGACAACCAGGCATGGATCGCCGACGCCAGCCTGCGCCTGGAGCCCGGATCGTTCAATGTCCTGCTGGGCCGCACCCTGGCCGGCAAGACCAGCCTGATGCGCCTGATGGCCGGCCTCGACCGCCCGGACCGTGGCCGCGTGCTGATGGATGGCGAAGACGTCACTGGCCGGCCGGTACGCTCGCGCAACGTGTCGATGGTCTATCAGCAGTTCATCAACTACCCGACCCTTACGGTGTTCGAGAACATCGCCTCGCCCCTGCGCCAGGCGCGGCTGCCCGAGCAGCAGATCCGTCGCCGGGTACAGGAAACCGCCAAGATGCTGCACATCGAGCCCTACCTCCAGCGCCTGCCATTGGAGCTCTCCGGTGGCCAGCAGCAACGCACGGCGATGGCCCGGGCATTGGTCAAGGATGCCTCGCTGATCCTGTTCGACGAGCCGCTGGTCAACCTCGACTACAAGCTGCGCGAAGGCCTGCGCCAGGAGCTGCGCGCCCTGTTCGCCGCGCGCCGCTGCATCGCCGTGTACGCCACCACCGAGCCCAGCGAGGCCCTGGCCCTGGGGGGCACCACCACCCTCCTGCATGAGGGGCGCATCATCCAGAGTGGTCCCACGGCCGAGGTCTACCACCGCCCCTGCAACGTGCTCGCCGCCGAGCTGTTTTCCGAGCCGCCGATCAACCTGGTGCTCGGACGTATCAGTGGTAACGAGGTGAGCCTGGCCGACGCCGTGCACTTCGCCCGCAATGCCGACCTGCGCCACCTGGGCGATGGTGGCTACCGCTTTGGCGTGCGGCCCAGCCACATCACCCTGGTGCCGTCCCACGATGACGACCTGGAGCTGGCGGTGCTGGTGGAACTGGCCGAGATCAGCGGTTCGGAGACCTTCCTGCATGTGCGCAACGAGCACTGGCGGATGGTCCTGCACCTGCCCGGCGTGCACGAATACCCGGTGGACACGCCGATACGCGTGTTCATCCCCACCCACAAGCTGTTCGTCTTCGACAGCGACGGGGCACTGGTGCAGGCACCGGGCCTGCGCGAAGCGAGGAGCGCCTGATGGCCGAGATCCGCCTGCGCCGACTGGCCCATAGCTACGAGCGTCGACCATCGACCCAAGCCGACTACGCCCTGCATGAGCTCGAGCATGTGTGGGAACAGGGCGGGGCCTACGCCTTGCTCGGGCCGTCGGGCTGTGGCAAGTCGACCCTGCTCAATATCATTTCTGGCCTGCTCAGCCCGTCCCAGGGCGAGGTGCTGTTCGATGACCAGCCGGTCAACCACCTCTCGCCCCAGGCGCGCAACATCGCCCAGGTGTTCCAGTTCCCGGTGGTGTACGACACCATGAGCGTCTTCGACAACCTGGCCTTTCCGCTGCGCAATCAGGGCCTGGATGAGGCGCGGGTGCGCGCCCGGGTCGAGGAAATCGCCGAGGTGCTCGAGCTCGCCGGGATGCTGGGCAAGAAGGCGCGCAACCTCAGCGCCGACGAGAAGCAGAAGGTCTCCATGGGCCGTGGCCTGGTGCGTGACGATGTCTCGGCGATCCTCTTCGACGAGCCGTTGACGGTGATCGACCCGCACCTGAAGTGGAAGCTGCGGCGCAAGCTCAAGCAGATCCACGAGCAGTTCAACATCACCATGATCTACGTCACCCATGACCAGTTGGAGGCTTCGACCTTCGCCGACAAGATCGCGGTGATGCATGGCGGGCGCATCGTCCAGTTCGGCACCCCGCGAGAATTGTTCGAGCGGCCTCGGCATACCTTCGTCGGTTATTTCATCGGCAGCCCGGGGATGAACCTGGTCGAGGTGCGTGCCGAGGGCCGCGGGGTGGCCTTCGGCGATGTGCACCTGACGCTGCCGGAGGGGATCGTCGAACGCCTCGCCGAGCGCCCCGGCGCGCGGCTGCAGGTCGGCATACGCCCAGAGTTCGTGCAGGTCTGGGACGGGCCGTTCGACGGTGCTTTCGAGGCCCGCGTGCTGGATGTGGAAGACTTGGGCACCTACCGCATTCTCACCTTCGCGCTGGGCGGTGCGACGCTCAAGGCGCGCCTGGGCGAGGATCGCACCTTCCCCACCGGGATGGCCTGGGTCAGCCTGCCGGCGCAATGGCTGATGCTCTATGCCGACGACGTGCTGGTGGAGACTCAGCCGTGAACAAGGTGCCGAACAACAAGGCCTGGTGGCTGGTGCTGCCGGTGTTCGTCCTGGTGGCGTTCAGTGCCGTGGTGCCGATGATGACCGTGGTCAACTATTCGGTGCAGGACATTTTCGACCCGTCCAACCGCTATTTCGTCGGCACCGACTGGTATCGCCAGGTGCTGCGCGACCCGGCCCTGCACGATGCGCTGTTGCGTCAGTTCGTCTACTCGGGTTGCGTGCTGCTGATCGAGATTCCTCTGGGGATCGCCATCGCCCTGACCATGCCGGGCAAGGGGCGCCTGGCGTCGGCCTGCCTGATCGTCATGGCCATCCCGCTGCTGATCCCGTGGAACGTGGTGGGCACCATCTGGCAGATTTTCGGGCGTGCCGATATCGGCCTGCTCGGCGCGACCCTGGGGCAACTGGGGATCAACTACAACTATGCCAGCGACCCCTTCGATGCCTGGATCACCGTGCTGGTGATGGATGTCTGGCACTGGACGTCGCTGGTAGCGCTGCTGTGCTATTCCGGCCTGCGTGCGATACCCGACGTCTACTACCAGGCCGCGCGCATCGACCGTGCCTCGGCCTGGGCGGTGTTCCGGCACATCCAGTTGCCCAAGCTGAAGAACGTGCTGTTGATCGCGGTGATGCTGCGCTTCATGGACAGCTTCATGATCTACACCGAGCCGTTCGTGCTCACCGGCGGTGGGCCTGGCAACGCGACCACTTTCCTCAGCCAGACCCTCACGCGCATGGCGGTGGGGCAGTTCGACCTGGGGCCGGCGGCGGCGTTTTCGCTGGTGTATTTCCTGATCATCCTGCTGGTGTCCTGGCTGTTCTACACGGCCATGACCCATGCCGACAAGGACTAGGCCATGACCCTGCGCAAGGCGTTGCCGCTGCTCCTGTACGTGCTCTTCTTGCTGGTGCCGATCTACTGGCTGCTGAACATGTCGTTCAAGAGCAACAGCGAGATCCTCGGCGGCCTGACCCTGTGGCCACAGGACTTCACCCTCGACAACTATCGGGTGATCTTCACCGATGCCAGCTGGTACAGCGGCTACATCAATTCGCTGTACTACGTGTGCCTGAACACCCTGATCTCGCTGGCGGTGGCGCTGCCGGCGGCCTATGCCTTCTCGCGCTATCGTTTCCTGGGCGACCGTCACCTGTTCTTCTGGCTGCTGACCAACCGCATGGCGCCGCCGGCGGTGTTCCTGCTGCCGTTCTTCCAGCTGTATTCGTCCATCGGCCTGTTCGACACCCACATCGCCGTGGCCTTGGCCCATTGCCTGTTCAACGTGCCGCTGGCGGTGTGGATCCTCGAGGGGTTCATGTCTGGGGTGCCCAAGGAAATTGACGAAACCGCCTACATCGACGGCTACAGCTTCCCGCGCTTCTTCGTGAAGATCTTCATTCCGCTGATCGGCTCGGGGATTGGTGTCACGGCGTTCTTCTGCTTCATGTTTTCCTGGGTCGAGCTGCTGCTGGCGCGCACCCTGACCTCGGTGAGCGCCAAGCCGATCGCTGCGGTGATGACCCGCACCGTGTCGGCCTCGGGGATCGACTGGGGCGTGCTGGCCGCCGCTGGGGTGCTGACCATCCTGCCGGGCATGCTGGTGATCTGGTTCGTGCGCAACCATGTGGCCAAGGGTTTCGCCCTGGGCCGGGTGTGAGGAGGGCAGACGATGGAGTGGATGGCCTGGACCTTGCCCACGGCGCTGTTCTTCGCCGCCGTTGGCGTGCTGTTGGTGTGCATGACGTTTTACGAGCTGCGCCGCCCGTGCCTTGCGCGCCGCGGTTTCCTGCCGATCGCCACCACCCGCGGCGACCGGCTGTTCATCGGCCTGCTGGCCAGCGCTTACCTGCACTTGCTGGTGATCGGCGTCAGCGACTGGCCGCTGTGGGTAGCCTCGCTGCTGTCGCTGGCCTGGCTCGTGGTGGTGCTGCGCTGGGGCTGACCGGCGCCGTGGATCAATCAATCGGGAGAGCACAATGTTCGATAACGACAAGAACCGGCGACATCTGACCCTGGCCGTGCTGCTGCTCGTCGGCGTGCAGGGTTCGGCCTGGGCCGACCAGTACGAGGACGCGGCGAAGAAGTGGATCGACAGCGAATTCAAACCCTCGACCCTGACGCCGGAGCAGCAGTTGGCCGAGCTCAAGTGGTTCATCAAGGCGGCCGAGCCGTTCCGTGGGATGAAGATCAACGTGGTGTCGGAAACCATCACTACCCACGAGTACGAGTCCAAGGTGCTGGCCAAGGCCTTCAGCGAGATCACCGGCATCCAGCTGACCCACGACCTGCTCCAGGAGGGCGACGTGGTGGAGAAGCTGCAGACCCAGATGCAGTCGGACAAGAACATCTATGACGGCTGGGTCAATGATTCCGACCTGATCGGCACCCACTTTCGCTATGGCAAGGTGGAGTCGATCACTGACCTGATGGCCAATGAAGGCAAGGCCTACACCTCGCCGACCCTGGACCTGCAGGATTTCATCGGCCTTTCCTTCACCACCGCGCCAGATGGCAAGGTCTACCAGTTGCCGGACCAGCAGTTCGCCAACCTCTACTGGTTCCGTGCCGACTGGTTCGAGCGGCCGGAGCTCAAGGCCAGGTTCAAGGAGAAGTACGGCTACGAGCTAGGGGTGCCGGTGAACTGGTCGGCCTACGAGGACATCGCCCAGTTCTTCAGCGAGGACGTCAAGGAAATCGATGGCAAGCGCGTCTACGGGCACATGGACTACGGCAAGAAGGATCCATCCCTGGGCTGGCGCTTCACCGACGCCTGGTTTTCCATGGCCGGTGGCGGCGACAAGGGCCTGCCCAACGGCCTGCCGGTGGACGAGTGGGGGATTCGCGTCGAGGACTGCCATCCGGTCGGCTCCAGCGTCACCCGTGGCGGCGACACCAATGGCCCGGCGGCGGTGTATGCCACGCAGAAGTACGTGGACTGGATGCGCGCCTATGCGCCCAGGGAGGCGCAGGGCATGACCTTCTCCGAGGCAGGGCCGGTCCCGGCCCAGGGCAACATCGCCCAGCAGATCTTTTGGTACACCGCTTTTACCGCCGACATGACCAAGCCTGGTCTGCCGGTGGTCAACGCCGATGGCACACCGAAATGGCGCATGGCGCCGTCGCCCAAGGGGCCGTACTGGGAGGAGGGGATGAAGCTGGGCTACCAGGATGCCGGCTCGTGGACCTTCTTCAAGTCCACCCCCGAGAAGCAGCGCCTGGCCGCCTGGCTGTACGCCCAGTTCGTCACCTCCAAGACCGTGTCGCTGAAGAAGACCATCGTCGGCCTGACACCGATCCGCGAGTCGGACATCAACTCCCAGGCCATGACCGACCTGGCGCCCAAGCTCGGTGGGCTGGTGGAGTTCTACCGCAGCCCGGCGCGGGTGCAGTGGACGCCCACCGGCACCAACGTGCCTGACTATCCGCGCCTGGCCCAGCTGTGGTGGAGCCACATCGCCGAAGTGGCCAGCGGCGAGAAGACCCCGCAGCAAGCCCTGGATGGCCTGGCCCGCGACCAGGACCGCATGCTCGAACGCCTGCAGCGCTCCAACGCCCAGGCCACCTGTGCACCCAAGCTCAACCCCGAGCGCGATGCCCAGTACTGGTTCGACCAGCCAGGTGCGCCGAAGCCGAAACTGGCCAACGAGAAGCCCAAGGGGGAGACGGTGAGCTATAGCGAACTGCTCAAGTCGTGGGAGGCGGCGCGCAAGTGATCGGGTGGGGAACCCTGGTTGTTCCGTCGCCGGCTTTCAGCGGTTTCGTCATTTGAGGCCGCTTCGCGGCTCATCGCCGGCAAGCCGGCTCCCACAGGGGGGCCGGTAGCGCTCACGAATCACGTGTCATGCCCAGGGCTCTGTGGGGCGGCCTTGCTGGGGGAGGGGCATGATCGACATGCTTGAGCACGCATTCAAACTGGAGAAATCGACCTTCCAGATACGACAAAGGCAGCTAAAAAGCTGCCTTTGCGTGCCCGAGATTCTCAAGGTCTTCCCAATCTTGTGAGCGGCTGGGGAGAAGCCTTTGAAAACGGGCAGTCATATGGTGCGGACGAAGAGACTCGAACTCTTACAGCTTGCGCCGCTGGAACCTAAATCCAGTGTGTCTACCAATTTCACCACGTCCGCGTGGAGCACTTAAAGCAAAGGCGCCAGATTATACAATCAAGGCGCCTTTGTGGAATATGGGGTGGACGATGGGAATCGAACCCACGACAACTGGAATCACAATCCAGCGCTCTACCAACTGAGCTACGCCCACCATATTGCGGTACTGCGTTACAACTTCACTTGCGTGCCAAAGCTGCCTAATGGCGCACCCGGCAGGACTCGAACCTGCGACCATCCGCTTAGAAGGCGGATGCTCTATCCAGCTGAGCTACGGGCGCATATTCAATCTGCTTTCTGTTACGATTGCAAATCAACTTTCAGCCCTACCGAACAAGCTAGCAAATCCGCTCATTCTGCCTGACCTTGCTAACCAGTGCTAGGCTCTGCCCGACAAGTGCGACGAATGTTATAGACGAGCCGAAAGGTCGTCAACACTTTTTTCAAAAAAATTTAGTTTATTTAAGGGGTTAGGGGATTTGCCCGACCACCCGCCTTTGCCCTCGGGCCGTGTCGTGCGAGAATGCGCCCTCTTTTTATGTTCCCTTCTCGATGGTTAATCACGCGTCTATGACTGCACACCTAATCGATGGCAAGGCGATCGCCGCCAACCTGCGCCAGCAGATCGCTCAACGTGTCGTGGAGCGTCGCCAGCAAGGCCTGCGCACGCCTGGCCTGGCGGTGATCCTGGTCGGTACCGACCCCGCCTCCCAAGTCTATGTCTCGCACAAGCGCAAGGACTGCGAGGAGGTCGGCTTCATTTCCCAGGCCTACGACCTGCCCAGCGATACCACGCAGCAAGCCCTGAGCGACCTGATCGACCGCCTCAACGACGACCCGGCCGTCGACGGCATCCTCCTGCAGCTGCCACTGCCTGCGCACCTGGACGCCTCGCTGCTGCTCGAGCGCATTCGCCCGGATAAAGATGTCGACGGCTTCCACCCCTACAATATCGGCCGCCTGGCCCAGCGCATCCCACTGCTGCGCCCCTGTACCCCCAAGGGCATCATGACCCTGCTGCACAGCACCGGCCAGGACCTGTATGGCATGAACGCGGTGATCGTCGGCGCCTCGAACATCGTTGGCCGCCCGATGGCGATGGAGTTGCTGCTGGCCGGCTGCACCGTCACCGTCTGCCACCGCTTCACCAAGGACCTGGCCGGCCACGTCGGTCGCGCCGACCTGGTGGTGGTGGCCGCCGGTAAACCGGGCCTGGTCAAGGGTGAGTGGATCAAGGAAGGTGCCATCGTCATCGACGTCGGCATCAACCGCCAGGAAGACGGCAAGCTGGTGGGCGACGTGGTGTTCGAAACCGCCCTGCCGCGCGCGGGTTGGATCACCCCGGTGCCAGGCGGCGTCGGCCCGATGACCCGGGCGTGCCTGTTGGAAAACACCCTGTATGCAGCGGAAGAGCTGCATAAGTAAGACGGCGCGTGGCGATTTTTCTTATCGCCGCCGCAGGTCCTGTGGGGCCAGGCTTGGCGCAATGCCAGCCAATCAAGTGGCATTGGGGCTGCAAGGCAGCCCCCTTGGCCCACGGCTCAAACACCTCGTCTTACACCTCCCCATAACGCTCGCTCGAATCGCGCACCCCTGGCCTTTGCGTACGCGATAATTGGCGAGCCCAAAAATAATTGATTTGCATTTCCCTTTTTCCGACCTTCGCGTGACCTCTCTTGCAAGAACATTTCAATCTGCAAGGGAGCGCTACGTGGAAAGCACACAGCCGATGCGATTACGCAAGTGGTAAAGCCAGCGGTGATGGTCGTTGTACAGCGTGCCCAGGTGGGCATTGAGCGCAGATGGGGAGTGACTGGAGCGAGGCCGGCGTCGGCAAATCGGGCGCTTATCATATAGAGATTGATTTTCATATGATAAGGATTGTTATTTTTGGGGTGCTCCACTTTGCCGTGGGCTCGAGTCGGACGGTTTCAGTGCTCCAGGCAGACCCGGGCGTGCCGATTGGCGTGCGGAGCTGGTGACGGCCTGGTAAAAACTGATAGATTTCAGCCGGTTGAAAAGGGGGCTCGCAGCCCCGATAAAGGAAGAGTCGCATGATCGCAAAAGAAGCCCGCCAGGCATTGGCGCTGCAGCGCTTCGCCGAGGCCAATCCGCAGTTGCTCGAGGAAATCCGCGAACTGGATGCGCGCGAGCAGGCCCAGCAGATCCAGTGGGCTTTCGAGGATGCGGCCGATGAGCAGGGGGTCGAGCCCTGGGAACTGGCCCTGCAACTGATCGCCGAGAGCCCTGAGCAACTGAAGGCCATGCGCCTTGAGGTGCACCGCGAGGTGGCCGAGGCGCTGGGCTTGGCGTGGGAAGAGTACTGCCAGTTCAACGAGATCGATGCCTAATAGGCACTCCCTGCGTTTCGCTGCATTTGTTTGACAAGTTTTTACAACCCGCGCGATGACCAACCACCGCCGCGCGGCCAGCATCTGGAAAGGGTCCGACGGCGCGACGTGCGGGCTTTTCAATGAAATCGACCGGCGTGGTTTCCCATCGTCCCGGGTGGGGTGACTTCTGGTGCGCGAGTCACTAGAATGCTTGCCCTTGATTCTGGAGTCGGGCTATCGCCGGCTAACGTCTGTGCAACGAGGAATATCCATGCAAGTTTCTGTTGAAAACACTTCCGCTCTCGAGCGTCGCATGACCATCGCCGTTCCGGCCGAGCGCGTCGAGACCGAAGTCAACAAGCGTCTGCAACAGACTGCCCGTCGCGCCAAGGTTCCAGGCTTCCGTCCTGGCAAAGTGCCTATGAGCGTGATCCGTCAGCGTTACGAAGACGCCGCCCGTCAGGAAGCCTTCGGTGACCTGGTCCAGGCTTCCTTCTATGAAGCCGTGGTCGAGCAGAAGCTGAACCCGGCTGGCGCCCCCGCGGTAGAGCCGAAGTCCTTCGAGAAGGGCAAGGACCTGGAATTCGTCGCCATCTTCGAAGTCTTCCCCGAGTTCACCGTTGCCGGTTTCGAGTCGATCAACGTCGAGCGCCTGAGCGCCGAAGTGGCCGACGCCGACCTGGACAACATGCTGGAAGTGCTGCGCAAGCAGAACGTGCGTTTCGAGGCCGTCGAGCGCGCCGCGCAGAACGACGACCAGGTCAACATCGACTTCGTCGGCAAGATCGACGGTGAAGCCTTCGCCGGCGGTTCGGCCAAGGGCACCCAGCTGGTGCTGGGCTCCGGCCGCATGATCCCGGGCTTCGAAGACGGCCTGGTCGGCGCCAAGGCCGGTGAAGAGCGCGTCGTCAACGTGACCTTCCCCGAGGACTACCAGAACCTCGACCTGGCCGGCAAGGCCGCCGAGTTCACCATCACCGTCAACAGCGTCGCTGCTCCGCAACTGCCGGAACTGAACGAAGAGTTCTTCGCCCAGTTCGGCATCAAGGAGTCTACCCTGGAAGGTTTCCGCGCCGAAGTCCGCAAGAACATGGAGCGCGAGCTGCGCCAAGCGATCAAGGCCAAGGTCAAGAACCAGGTCATGGACGGTCTGCTGGCCGCCAACCCGATCGAAGTGCCCAAGGCGCTGCTGGAAAACGAAGTCAACCGTCTGCGCGTGCAGGCCGTCCAGCAGTTCGGTGGCAACATCAAGCCAGAGCAACTGCCGGCCGAGCTATTCGAAGAGCAGGCCAAGCGTCGCGTGGTCCTGGGCCTGATCGTCGCCGAAGTGGTCAAGCAATTCGAGCTCAAGCCGGACGAAGCCAAGGTTCGCGAGATGATCGAGGAAATGGCCTCGGCCTACCAAGAGCCTGAGCAGGTCATCTCCTGGTACTACAAGAACGACCAGCAGCTGAACGAAGTCCGTTCGGTTGTGCTGGAAGAACAAGTTGTAGATACTGTCCTGCAGAAAGCGACTGTGACCGACAAGTCGGTCTCGTACGAGGAAGCCGTCAAGCCAGCGCAGGCACCTGCCGCCGCTGAGTGATTTCCTCCCTCGTAGGAAACCCCCACAAGCCAGCCTTCGCGCTGGCTTGTGCGTATTCAAGCCATGACTATTTGGGAGTGAGTGCAGGACATGTCCCGCAATTCTTATATTCAGCAGAGCTCTGACATCCAGGCCGCAGGCGGCCTGGTCCCGATGGTTATCGAGCAGTCCGCCCGTGGCGAGCGCGCCTACGACATCTACTCGCGCCTGTTGAAGGAGCGGGTGATCTTCCTGGTCGGCCCCGTCGAGGACTACATGGCCAACCTGGTAGTGGCGCAACTGCTGTTCCTTGAAGCGGAAAACCCGGACAAGGATATCCATCTGTACATCAACTCGCCGGGTGGCTCGGTCACTGCCGGGATGTCGATCTACGACACCATGCAGTTCATCAAGCCGGACGTCTCGACCATCTGCATCGGCCAGGCCTGCAGCATGGGCGCCTTCCTGCTGGCTGCCGGTGCCCGTGGCAAGCGTCACTGCCTGCCGAACTCGCGCGTGATGATCCACCAGCCGCTCGGCGGCTTCCAGGGCCAGGCGACCGACATCGAGATCCATGCCCAGGAAATCCTCAACATCAAGGCGCGCCTGAACGAGCTGCTGGCCTACCACACCGGCCAGGATCTCGAGACCATCAAGCGCGACACCGAACGCGACAACTTCATGAGCGCCTCGCGCGCGGCCGAGTACGGCCTGATCGACTCGGTCTACGACAAGCGGCAACTGGCGTCCTGAACCAAGGTGCCAGAGCGGGTGGGCGCGGAATGCGCCTACCTGCGGACTTGAAAAAGCCCGCGATTGCCTTCATCTTGTGTTTCATGCCTACCGGATTGGATCGATCGAATGACTGACACCCGTAACGGCGAGGACAGCGGCAAATTGCTCTATTGCTCCTTCTGCGGCAAAAGCCAGCACGAAGTGCGCAAATTGATTGCCGGGCCCTCGGTATTTATCTGCGACGAGTGCGTCGACCTGTGCAACGACATCATCCGTGAGGAGGTGCAGGAAGCCCAGGCCGAGAGCAACGCGCACAAATTGCCATCGCCGAAAGAAATCAGCGGCATCCTGGACCAGTACGTCATTGGTCAGGAGCGCGCGAAGAAGGTGCTGTCCGTAGCGGTGTACAACCACTACAAGCGCCTGAACCAGCGTGACAAGAAGGGCGACGAAGTCGAACTCGGCAAGAGCAACATCCTGCTGATCGGGCCGACCGGCTCGGGCAAGACCCTGCTCGCCGAAACCCTTGCACGCCTGTTGAACGTACCGTTCACGATTGCCGACGCCACCACCCTGACCGAAGCCGGCTACGTGGGCGAGGACGTCGAGAACATCATCCAGAAACTGCTGCAGAAGTGCGACTACGACGTGGAAAAGGCCCAGATGGGCATCGTCTACATCGACGAGATCGACAAGATCTCGCGCAAGTCGGACAACCCGTCCATCACCCGTGACGTCTCGGGCGAGGGCGTGCAGCAGGCACTGCTGAAGCTGATCGAGGGCACCGTGGCCTCCGTGCCGCCCCAGGGTGGCCGCAAGCACCCGCAACAGGAATTCCTGCAGGTCGATACCCGCAACATCCTGTTCATCTGCGGTGGCGCGTTCTCGGGCCTGGAAAAGGTCATCCAGAACCGCTCCACCAAGGGTGGTATCGGTTTTGGTGCGGAAGTGCGCAGCAAGCAGGAAGGTAAGAAGGTTGGCGAGTCCCTGCGCGAGGTCGAGCCGGACGATCTGGTCAAGTTCGGCCTGATCCCCGAGTTCGTCGGCCGTCTGCCGGTGCTGGCGACCCTCGACGAGCTGGACGAGGCGGCGCTGATGCAGATCCTCACCGAGCCGAAGAACGCCCTGACCAAGCAGTACGCCAAGCTGTTCGAGATGGAAGACGTCGACCTGGAGTTCCGCAGCGATGCGCTCAAGGCCGTTGCCCGCAAGGCCCTGGAGCGCAAGACCGGCGCCCGTGGCCTGCGTTCGATCCTCGAGGGCGTGCTGCTCGACACCATGTACGAGATCCCTTCGCAGAAGGACGTCTCCAAGGTGGTGATCGACGAGAGCGTCATCGATGGCACCTCGCAGCCGCTGCTGATCTACGAGAACAGCGAGCCGCAGGCCAAGGCCGCGCCTGACGCCTGAGTCGGAGCGTGACAGCGTGCAAGAAAGGGGCCTACGGGCCCCTTTCTGCTTTTCCTATCTCAACGCTTGTATTTTCCCGGGCCTGCCCCCACATTAGGTCCAAGCATCATTTCCACCGGTTTCCGGCCACAAGGCCGCTGTAGAGGCGAAATCATGAAGACCACCCTCGACTTGCCTCTTTTGCCATTGCGCGATGTCGTAGTCTACCCGCACATGGTCATCCCGCTGTTCGTGGGGCGTGAGAAGTCCATCGAAGCCCTCGAGGCCGCGATGACGGGCGAGAAGCAGATCCTCCTGCTGGCCCAGAAGAATCCAGCCGACGACGATCCGGGCGAAGACGCCCTGTATCGTGTCGGCACCATCGCTACCGTTCTGCAACTGCTGAAGCTGCCCGATGGCACCGTCAAGGTGCTGGTCGAGGGCGAGCAGCGCGGTGCGGTCGAGCGTTTCAGCGAAGTGGACGGGCACGTGCGTGCCGAAGTCAGCCTGATCGACGAGGTCGAGGCGCCCGAGCGCGAGTCGGAAGTCTTCGTGCGCAGCCTGCTCTCGCAGTTCGAGCAATACGTGCAGTTGGGCAAGAAGGTCCCGGCCGAAGTGCTGTCCTCGCTCAACAGCATCGAGGAGCCGGGGCGCCTGGTCGATACCATGGCCGCGCACATGGCGCTGAAGATCGAGCAGAAGCAGGAGATCCTCGAGATCGTCGACCTGCCAACCCGCGTCGAGCATGTCCTGGCGCTGCTGGATGCGGAAATCGACCTGTTGCAGGTGGAGAAGCGCATCCGTGGCCGGGTCAAGAAGCAGATGGAGCGCAGCCAGCGCGAGTACTACCTGAATGAGCAGATGAAGGCCATTCAGAAGGAGCTCGGCGATGGCGACGAAGGGCACAACGAGGTCGAGGAGCTGAAAAAGCGTATCGACGCTGCCGGCCTGCCCAAGGACGCCCTGGCCAAGGCCCAGGCCGAGCTGAACAAGCTCAAGCAGATGTCGCCGATGTCTGCCGAGGCCACCGTGGTCCGCTCGTACCTCGACTGGCTGGTGCAGGTGCCGTGGAAGGCCCAGAGCAAGGTGCGCCTGGACCTGGCCAAGGCCGAGGAGATCCTCGATGCCGACCATTACGGCCTGGAGGAGGTCAAGGAGCGCATCCTCGAGTACCTCGCCGTGCAGAAGCGCGTCAAGAAGATCCGTGGCCCGGTACTGTGCCTGGTCGGCCCGCCCGGGGTCGGCAAGACCTCCCTGGCCGAGTCCATCGCCTCCGCCACCAACCGCAAGTTCGTACGCATGGCCCTGGGCGGCGTGCGTGACGAAGCCGAGATTCGTGGTCACCGGCGGACCTACATCGGTTCGATGCCGGGCCGCCTGATCCAGAAGATGACCAAGGTGGGCGTGCGCAACCCGCTGTTCCTGCTCGACGAGATCGACAAGATGGGCAGCGACATGCGTGGCGACCCGGCCTCGGCGTTGCTGGAGGTGCTCGACCCCGAGCAGAACCACAATTTCAACGATCACTACCTGGAGGTCGACTACGACCTTTCGGACGTGATGTTCCTGTGCACCTCGAACTCGATGAACATCCCGCCGGCGCTGCTCGACCGTATGGAGATCATTCGCCTGCCTGGCTACACCGAGGACGAGAAGGTCAACATCGCGGTCAAGTACCTGACGCCCAAGCAGGTCAAGGCCAATGGCCTGAAGAAGGACGAGCTGGAGATCGATGTTTCGGCGATCCGCGACATCATCCGCTACTACACCCGTGAAGCGGGCGTGCGGGGCCTGGAGCGGCAGATCGCCAAGGTCTGCCGCAAGGTGGTCAAGGAACACGCCGGCCAGAAGCAGGTGAAGGTCAAGGTCACCAGCGAGCAGCTCGAGCACTTGCTCGGCGTGCGCAAGTTCCGCTACGGCCTGGCCGAGCAGCAGGACCAGATCGGCCAGGTCACCGGCCTTGCCTGGACCCAGGTGGGCGGCGAGCTGCTGACCATCGAGGCGGTGGTCATCCCCGGCAAGGGCCAGTTGATCAAGACCGGCTCGCTCGGCGACGTCATGGTCGAATCGATCACCGCGGCGCAGACCGTGGTGCGCAGCCGCGCGCGCAGCCTGGGCATCGCTGCCGATTTCCACGAGAAGCACGACGTGCACATCCACATGCCCGAGGGCGCCACGCCCAAGGATGGCCCTAGCGCCGGCATCGGCATGTGCACCGCGCTGGTCTCGGCGCTGACCCAGATCCCGGTACGTGCCGACGTGGCCATGACCGGCGAAATCACCCTGCGCGGCCAGGTCCTGGCCATCGGCGGGCTGAAGGAAAAGCTGCTGGCGGCGCACCGCGGTGGGATCAAGACGGTCATCATTCCCGAGGAAAATGTCCGCGACCTGAAGGAGATTCCGGAAAACATCAAAGAGGATCTTCAGATCAAACCGGTCAAATGGATTGACGAAGTCCTCCAAATTGCGCTGCAATACGCCCCGGAGCCCTTGCCAGATGTGGCTCCGGAGATTGTCGCGAAAGATGAAAAGCGCGACGGCGATGCTAAGGAAAGAATCAGCACGCACTAGTACGTATTTCGCTGGGGGGCTTTCCTTGACAGTTTTTTCGGGCCCTTGTTATAAAGCGGCACGCCAGTGTCAACAGGCCGCCCAGCGCTCGTTTCATAAGCTTTTCATTAAATACTTAGAAACAAACTCAATAGAGATATAAGGGGACTTAGAGTGAACAAGTCGGAACTGATTGACGCTATTGCCGCATCCGCTGACATCCCGAAAGCTGTAGCCGGCCGTGCGCTGGACGCAGTCATCGAATCCGTCACCGGCGCCCTGAAGCAAGGTGACGATGTTGTACTGGTTGGCTTCGGTACCTTCTCGGTCAAGGAGCGCGCCGAGCGTACCGGCCGCAACCCGCAGACCGGCAAGGCGATCAAGATCGCTGCCGCCAAGGTTCCAGGTTTCAAGGCTGGCAAGGGCCTGAAAGACGCCGTCAACTAAGTCGTCTCTTTCAGCCGGACCTGGTCACGCCAGGCCCGACCGCGTGACGAAGGGGGCGCAAACGTTCCCGTTGGCACGCTCGCTTTGAAAAGGCGCATCCACAGGATGCGCCTTTCTTCTATCAGGATTCTACCCACGCTCCGCGGTTGTCGACGCAGTGGTACAACCGTTTCTGGGGGACGCATGCTGCAGAATATCAGGGACAATTCACAAGGTTGGATTGCCAAGACCATCATCGGCCTTATCGTCGTGCTGATGGCGCTGACCGGCTTCGAGGCCATTTTCCAGGCCACCAGCCATAGCCAGGACGCCGCCAAGGTGAACGGCCAGACCATCAGCCAGAACGAGCTGAGCCAGGCTGTCGACATGCAGCGCCGCCAGCTGATGCAACAGCTGGGCAAGGATTTCGACCCAGCGCTGCTGGACGAGAAAATGCTGCGCGAAGCCGCGCTCAAGGGGCTGATCGACCGCAAGCTGCTGTTGCAGGGCGCCGAGGATGCCAAGTTCGCCTTTTCCGAGGCCGCGCTGGATCAGTTGATCCTGCAGACGCCAGAGTTCCAGGTCGACGGCAAGTTCAGTGCCGAACGATTCGACTCGGTCATTCGCCAGATGGGCTACGGGCGCATGCAGTTCCGCGAGATGCTGGCCGAGGAAATGCTCATCGGGCAGCTGCGCACCGGCCTTGCCGGCAGCAGCTTCGTCACCGACAAGCAGGTCGAGGCCTTCGCCCGCCTGGAGAAACAGACCCGCGACTTCGCCTCGCTGACCTTCAAGGCCGACGCGGCCGTGGCCCACGTCAGCGACGACGAGGTCAAGGCGCACTACGACCAGCACGCCAAGGAGTTCATGACCCCCGACCAGGTGGTCATCGACTACATCGAGCTGAAGAAGTCGGCCTTCTTCGACCAGGTCACGGTCGACGAGGACGCGCTCAGGAACCTCTACGAGAAGGAAATCGCCAACCTGGCCGAACAACGCCATGCCGCGCACATCCTCATCGAGGTCGACGACAAGACCTCCGATGCCCAGGCCAAGGCCCGCATCGAGGAAATCCAGCAGCGCCTGGCCAAGGGTGAAGACTTCGCCGCGCTGGCCAAGGAGTTCTCCCAGGATCCGGGTTCGGCCAGCAGTGGCGGTGACCTGGGTTTCGCAGGCCCCGGCGTCTATGACCCGGCCTTCGAGGAGGCGCTGTACAAGCTGGGCGAGGGGCAGGTCTCGGCGCCGGTGCGTACCGAGTTCGGCTACCACCTGATCAAGCTGTTGGGCGTCGAGGCGCCGGAAGTACCGACCTTCGCCAGCCTGCAGGACAAGCTGACCCGCGAGCTTAAGACCCAGCAGGTCGAGCAGCGCTTCGTGGAAGTGACCAAGCAGTTGGAAGATGCTGCCTTCGAGGCGTCCGACCTGGCCCAGCCGGCCCAGGACCTGGGCTTGAAGGTACAGACCTCGGCGCCGTTCGGTCGTGAAGGCGGCGAGGGCATCACTGCCAACCGTGCGGTGATTCAGGCCGCCTTCAGCGAGGAGGTGCTGGACGAAGGCGCCAACAGCAACGCCATCGAGCTGGACCCGGAGACCGTGGTCGTGCTGCGCGTCAAGGAGCATCGCAAGCCCGAGCAACTGCCGCTGGACGCCGTGGCCAAGAGCATCCACGAGCACCTGGCCAAGGAGAAGGCGATCGCCGAGCTCAAGGCCAAGGCCGACAAGCTGATTGCCGAACTGCGTGATGGCTCCCGGACGCCGGACGCTGCGGTCGAGGGCCAGGCCTGGAAGGTCCAGGAGGCCGTCACCCGTGGCCAGGACGGTATCGACCCGGCTGAACTGCAGGCGGTGTTCCGCCTGGCCAAGCCCGAGGCCAAGGACAAGCCGGTCTATGGCAGCGTGGTCCTGGCCGATGGCAGCCTGGTGCTGCTGCAGCTCAAGGGCGTCAACGAAGGTGCCGCGGCTACCGACGAGGAGAAGGAGCAGATCCGTCGCTACCTCGCCTCGCGCGCTGGCCAGCAGGATTTCGCGGCCTACCGCAAGCAGCTGGAAGCCAACGCCGAGATCACTCGCTACTGAGTGCATCCCTCCAACGAAACAGGCCGCGTATGCGGCCTGTTTCGTTTCTGTCCCAGTGCTACCTGTCCCGGTCCATTCTTGGGGCTGCTTTGCAGCCCATCGCCGGCAAGCCGAACACCTTGAGCTTCCGCGGGCTCACCGCCGCTCCCCCTCGTAGTTGTCCAGGGTATCCCTGGCAATCTCCCGCCCCAGGGCGATCAGCTCCGGTGCCTTGTAGAACTCGAAGAACCGGCACACCCGCTTGGGTACGTTGATCAGCACGTCCGGTGGATAGCCGGCGATCTTGTACTGGGCCAGGGACGTCTGCATCACCTCGAAGCTCTGGTTGATCAGGTCGAGCAGCGAGGCCGGGCCAACGTTGTCGATGATGAACGAGCCGGTGGCGGAGCGGGGGGCGCCGTCGCTCTCTGGGGCCGCCGCCGGTTGCTGGCTTTCCGGATTGGCCGAATCGGCGAGCCAGGGGTTGGGCCGCCCCAGACCCTCGGCAACGATCTCCTGCTCGATGCGCATCAGTTCCTCCGCCGGCTTGCGCCGGAAGGGCAGGCGCGAGCCCAGGGAGCTGATCAGGGCATCGAAACGCATCTTGAACGCCGCCGGGCGTTCGATCACCGGCAACTGGTACTGCTTCTGGTTGGTGGCGTTGAGGTTCACCGCGATGATCAGGTCGCAGTGGCTGGACACCACCGGGACGATCGGCAGCGGATTGAGGATGCCGCCATCCACCAGCATGCGGTTGCCCTGCATCACCGGGGTGAACAGGCTGGGGATCGCCGCCGAGGCACGCATGGCCTGGTGCAGGCAGCCTTCCTGGAACCAGATTTCCTGCTGGTTGGTGAGGTCGGCCGCCACCGCGGTATAGGGAATGGACAGTTGCTCGATGTTCACGTCGCCGACGATCTTGCGGATCTGCCCGAACACCTTGTCGCCACGGATCGCGCCCAGGCGAAAGCTCACGTCCACCAGGCGCAGCACGTCCAGGTAGTCCAGGCTCTCGATCCAGTTGCGGTAATCGTCGAGCTTGCCAGCGGCGTAGATGCCACCGATCACCGCTCCCATGGAACAGCCGGCGATGCAGGCGATCTCGTAGCCGCGCCGTTCGATTTCCTCTATCACGCCGATGTGCGCGTAACCCCGGGCGCCACCCGACCCCAGGACCAATGCCACGCGTTTGCTCATGATGTCTCCCCCACGGCTGTGCAACCATGGTCCAACAATGCACCCATTGCGGCCCATGCTTCAATGTACACCGTGCTGGGCTACGCTGAGCAGGGCACTTTTCGTTTGCCTGGGCGTCGAATGGCCACACTTTTTTCACCTTCGAGGTTACTACCGATGAAAGCCTGGATCTGCCTTCCCCTGATCGCCCTGGCCCTTGCTGGCTGCGCGGGCAAGACGGCCTACCGTGACAGCTGCGCGACCCAGCTGGATGCCGCCTGGAAGGAACTCGACCTGGCCAAGGCCGAAGGCTTCGCCGGCACCGTCAGTTATTCCAAGGCCCTGTCGCTGTTGACCGGGGCCAAGACCCAGCAGCAGTTCGAGGCCTTCGAAGGGTGCACCAGCAAGGCGCAGAAGGCGCGTTTCTATATCCGTGAGTCTCGCGCCGGGCGCTGAACGAGGAGCGTCGTATGTCCGCCATGCTCGATCACGTGATCACCCAAGTGCTGGCCCTGCAGGTGCGCCTGCTGGCCTGTCGCGAGCGGTTGGCCGCCGATGTCGACAGCGAGGCGTTGCACGACCTGCGCATCGCCCTGCGGCGGCTGCGCAGCCTGCTGCGCCCTTTGCGCGGGCTGCCAGGTGTCGACCAGTTGGAGGGGGCGGCCAAGTCCCTGGGCACCCTGACCACGCCCCTGCGCGATCGTGAGGTGCTGGCAGCCCAGTTGCTCAGGCAGGGCCACGAGCAGGCCGGGCAACGGCGCCTGGAGGGCAGGGCGCGGACATTCGCCAGCGTGGCCGGCAGCCGCCAGCTCGACCGTGTGCTGGCCATTCTCGACAGCTTCCCGCTGTTTCTGCGTGCCTGCGACCGCGAAGGCCTGGCTCGCGGCCTGGAAAAACGCATCGACAAGCGCCTGGACAAGCAATGGCGCAAGCTGCGCAAGGCCCTGGAAGACCCTGCCCACGACCGCCACCGCTTGCGCTTGCTGATCAAGCGCGTGCGCTATGGCGATGAGGCCTATCCGCAGCTGGACTCGGCCGGGAAGAAGCTGCGCCGCCTGCTCAAGCGGGCCCAGGGCGACCTGGGCGAATGGCACGATCGCCTGCAATGGCTGTTGCAGGCCCGCGACCATGCGGACCTGGCGCCGTGCAAGGCCGCCTGGGAGCGCGAGCTGCACGAGGCCGAGCAGAAGGCCGATGCCACCCTGGAGGTGCTGCTGGCGGCCCTGGCGCGTCGATAGCCGCCAGAATTGACCGATATGCGGGCTGCCAGGAGGGGGCTCGCTGGCTAAGATCGGGAGCATCGACGTAGCCGATTTTTCTGCAGGAGCGAAAGGACGCCATGAATTTCACGCAATTGCTTGCCGCCGTGCGCGAGCGCCCCGAGGCGGTCAGCGTGCCGGCCAATTGGGCCCAGGGGCGTGCCGCGTTCGGTGGGCTGATGGCCGCGTTGGTCTATGAGGCCATGCGCGCCAGGCTCGACGATGCCCGTCCGGTGCGTTCGCTGGCCATCACCTTCGTCGGCCCCGCCGCGCCGGAGGTCCCGATCCGCTTCGAGGTCGAGGTGTTGCGCCAGGGCAAGGCGGTCAGCACACTGCTGGGGCGCGCCGTGCAGGATGGCCAGGTGGTGACCTTGGTGCAGGGCAGCTTCGGTGTCGGGCGGGCGTCGGAGGTCGAGTTTTCGGCGCTGCCAGCGGTGCCGATGAAACCCTTGGAGCAGGCTGCGGCGGAGTTGCCCTACATCCAGGGTGTGACACCGGAATTCATGCGCCATGTGGCCTTGCGCTGGGCCATTGGCGGCCTGCCGTTCACCGGCGATGCCTCGCGGCAGATGGGCGGCTGGGTGCGCTTGCGCGATGTCGCCGAGGAGCCGGTCAACGAAGCGCACCTGCTGGCCCTGGTTGACGCCTGGCCGCCCAGCCTGTTGCCCAGCCTCAAGCGGCCTGCCGCTGGCAGTACGCTGACCTGGACCATCGAATTCGTCCAGCCTACGCCACGGCTGTCGACCCTGGACTGGTGCCGCTACTGTGTCGAGACCGAGCATGCCCGCGATGGTTACGGGCACGCCTCGGCGGCCCTGTGGACGGCCGAGGGCGAGCTGTTGGCATTGAGCCGGCAGACGGTGACGGTGTTTGCCTAGGGCTCCGGCGTTGGCTCCTGAGCCGGTGCCGGTCAGTTCAGCGTTTCAGTTGCCATTTGGGGCCGCTTCGCGCCCCATCGCCGGCAAGCCGGCTCCCACACGTGCCTGCAAGCCGCATCCTTTATGACCGACTCGCACCCTGGACTGCCCCCCAAAAGCTGGATCGGTGTCCAACTTCTTGAGGGCAGTCCACCCTGTGGGAGCCGGCTTGCCGGCGATGGGCTGCAAAGCAGCCCCTAAAAAGGTGATACCCGCCGTTTTCAGCGCCGATGCTTGTGCCGCTCCCGCCAGGCGCGCCACCAGGCGCCGCTGAGGACGAAGCGCGGAAAGGTGATGAACTGCTCGGTGAGCAGGCGTTGCACGGCATCCTTGCGGTCAGCGAAGGGCTCCGGTTGTTCGGCTTCCAGGCGATGGCCCTGGCGCTGCAGGCCCAGGCTGGCGGCCAGGGCGATGATGCCCACGGCGATCTGGGAAAGGTCCAGGCCGAACAGGCCCGAGAGCACCAGCAGCACGCCCAGGATGAACAGCGGCACGGCAATCAGGTGCAGCACCAGGTTGGCCGGGTGCCGGTGGTTGTTGTGATAACCGCGCCATTGCCAGGCGGGCAGGTTGGGCAGGCGTTTGCTCATGGACATTTCCTCTGGCTCATGTCCAAAGCTTAGTGCGGCCCTCGGGCGAGGGCCAATCGAGGCGGGCTATGGCGGCTATAGCTTGAGCTGGCCAATGGCCTTGTTCAGTTCGCCGGCCAGGGTCGCCAGTTCGACGCTGGTGGTGGCCGAGCCGACTGTCTGCTGCACGGTCTGCTCGGTGACGTCGCGGATGCTCACCACCGCCCGGTTCATCTCCTCGGCCACCTGGCTCTGCTGCTCGGCGGCGACGGCGATCTGCGTGTTGCTTTCGCGCATCTGCGCCACGGCGCTGGTGATCTCGGCCAGGGCTTCGCCGGCTTCCTGGGCCTGCTTGACGCAATCGTCGGCCTTGTACGAACTCTCCTGCATGAACTCCACTGCATCGCGGGTACCGGCTTGCAAGGCCGAGACCATGCCGGTGATTTCGTCGGTGGAGGTCTGCACGCGCTTGGCCAGGTTGCGCACCTCATCGGCCACCACGGCGAAGCCGCGGCCCAGCTCACCGGCACGGGCCGCTTCGATGGCGGCATTGAGGGCCAGCAGGTTGGTCTGTTCGGCGATGCTGTGGATCACCCCGACCACGCCGTTGATCCGCTGGCTGTCCTCGGCCAGCTGGTGGATCATTTCGGCGGTCTGCTGCACACCGCTGGACAGCCCGGCGATCGAGTCCTGCACCCGGCTGACGACCTGCTGGCCGCTGCCGGCCAGGCTGTCGGCGGTCTGCGACAGGTCGCGGGTGGCGCCGGCGTGCTGGGCGATGTGGTGAACGGTCGCGGACATCTCGTTGATCGCCGTGGCCGCCTGGTCGGTCTCGCTCTGCTGGCCGATCATGCCGTGGCGCACTTCGTTCATGCTCGCCGCCAGGCGTGCGGCGCCCGAGTCGAGCTGGGCGGCGGTGCGCGCCACGGTGCTGACCACGCGATGGTAGGTGGCCTGCATGGCATTGAAGGCGCCTGCCATCTGGCCGACTTCGTCGCCGCAGGACAGCGGCACGCGAGCTGCCAGGTCGCCGGTCTTCTCCACGTGCAGCATCACGTCCTTGAGGGTGTTGAGCTGGCTGAGCAGGAAGCGGATCAGCAACTGCGAGGCGCACAGCATGGCCAGCATCAGGACCAGGACACAGACGGCATAGTTGCCGAAACGCTCGAAGAATACCTGGCGCAGGCTGGGCGACTGGGCCAGCACGGCGATGCGCTGCTCGCCCTGGTACAGCACCTGGGCCCCCTGCAACGGGTTGTCGCCGAGCAGCCAGGCACCGGGCAGGTCGACCCAGCCTTGGCTACCCTCCAGGGCCTGGAGGGGTTCTCCGGCGAAGGTCGGTGTCTGTCCTGCCTGCCAGGTGACCAGGTGGGGCAGGCTGGGCAGGGCTTGCCCGGCGGGCCAGGCGGCGATCAGCGAGGCCTCGGTGACGGCCTGGCTGCGGGCGCCCTCGGCCCGGGCCTGTTGCTCCAGATACACGGCATAGAGCACCAGCAGCAAGGTCGTGACGAAGGCCACCGCATTGACGGCCCAGAACTTGTACTTCAGGGAAATATTGCTAAGCCAGGCACCCATTAGGTCTTCTCTGAGTTGAGCGGAAACATTATTGGCAAGGTGCCATCATTGTGCCCGCTCAAGCCAGGCGTTGTCTTGATATGTGTCAAGGAAGACTGGGGGGCACCACAGGATTCAGGGCAACCGAAAGAACGCCCTGGCGCTGGCCGTGGTATGGGTTGCCGTGTGCTCCAGGGACTCCCCTCGATGCAACGCCACCTCGCGCAGGACCTCGGGCAGGAAGGCCGGTTCGTTGCGGCCGTTCTTCGGCTTGGGCCGCAGGCTGCGTGGCAGCAGGTAGGGCGCATCGCTCTCCAGCATCAGGCGGCCCTCGGGGATGTTGCCGACCAGCGGATGCAGGTGAGTGCCGCGGCGCTCGTCGCAGATCCAGCCGGTGATGCCGATGTGCAGGTCCATGTCCAGGTAGGCGAACAGGGCCTGGCGTTCGCCGGTGAAGCAATGCACCACCGCGGCGGGCAGGTGATCGCGGTAGTCCTTGAGGATTGCCAACAGGCGCTCGCTGGCCTCGCGTTCGTGGAGGAACACCGGCAGGTGCAGTTCGGCGGCCAGGGCCAGTTGCGCCTCCAGGGCCTTTTCCTGCTGTGGACGAGGGGAGAAGTCGCGGTTGAAGTCCAGCCCGCATTCGCCCACGGCCCGGGCCCGTGGTTGCGCCAGCAACTGACGCAACCGCCGGTCGCTGGCGCCGTCCCAACTGCTGGCATCATGGGGGTGTACGCCTGCCGTGGTGAACAGGCATTGGCCGTCAGGGTCCAGTTGCCCGGCCAGTTCCTGGGCCTGTTCGCTGACCGCCAGGCTGGTGCCCGTGAGGATCATCTGTGCCACGCCGGCCTGCACGGCTCGCTCGACGATGGCGGCTTGCTGGTCATGGAAGCTGCTGTTGGTCAGGTTGACGCCGATATCGATCAATTGCATGGTGCTACCTCGTGCCGCGGGCCGGCCAGCATAGCAAAAACCGGGAAAATCCAGAAAAAGCCAAGAACTTCAAGCGGTTGTCATGGTCTTCTGCGGTCATTCGCCACGGATCGGACCTTTTTGCATGGCGCCAGCCCACAGCCCACGGACACGTTCTCGCATGCTGCGTTCGCTGCTGACCTTCCTGCTGATGTTCGGCCTGGCCATGGCCGGCCCAGCCAGCGCGCGCTTGCCAGGGCCGCAGCACAACGTGCCGGCCAGCCAGGTTCGCGACCTTGCGCAGATCCGTGAGAGCAAGGTGCTGCGGGTGCTGGTCAACCAGAGCCGCAACAGTTCCGGGGAGGTCAAGGGCGAGCCGGTAGGCGTCGAATACCATCGCCTGCGCGGCCTCGAACATCATCTCAACGCCCGGGCCCGCGACGGCCAGGCAATCCGCTTCAAGCTCATCCCCCGCGCCAAGGAACAACTGCTCGCCGCCCTGCAGCGGGGCGAAGGTGACCTGGCCGCCCCTGGCGAGCTGCTCGACCCTGGCCTGGTGCGCGGCGTGAGCGCCAGCGCGCCGGTGGTCGATCAGGTGTCGCTGGTGCTGGTGGGGCGCAAGGGCGAGCGCAGCTTCAGCCGGGTGGAGCAGTTGTCCGGACGCACCATTGCGTTGACCAGCGCCAGTGCCGCCGGTGCGCTGGTCCGCCAGCTCAACCAGCAACTGGCTCTGCGCAAACGTGCGCCGATCAAAATCGAGTGGGTCGATCCCACGCTGGCAGTGGAGGATGTGCTGGAGATGGTCCAGGCCGGCATCTATCGTCTGACGCTGGTGGAGCGTCCCATCGCCCAGCGCTGGGCCCGGGTGATGCCGCGCCTGCGCCTGGACACCCGCCTGAAGCTGGGCCAACCCCAGGCCATACGCTGGTATGTGCGGCGCGACGCGAACATGCTCCTGGCCACGGTCGATCGCTTCCTGGCCGGCTACCGTGCACCGCAGAACCAGGATGCCGCCTTCGAGCGGATCTACCGGCGCCAGTACCGGGTGCACAACCCCTTGGCGCGTCGCGACCGGCAGCGCCTGGCGTCGTTGCGGGCGGTCTTGCAGAAACATGGCAGCGCACAGCAGATCGACTGGCTGAACCTGGCGGCACTGGCGTTCAAGGAGTCGACCCTCAACCCGGCGGCGCGTGGCAGCGGCGGCGCCCATGGGCTGATGCAGATCACCCCGGCGGCGGCCCGGCGAGTCGGGGTGAGCAACACGGCGACGGTCGATGGCAATGTCCTGGCCGGTGCCCGCTACCTGGCGCTGATTCGTCGCAAGTTCTTCTCCAGCGCCCAGCTCAACGAACGCGAGCGCATGGCATTCGTGCTGGCCGCCTACAACCTGGGGCCGGAGCGGGTCCAGGCCATGCGTGCCGAGGCCCGGCGACGAGGGCTCAACAGCAACCAATGGTTCTTCCAGACCGAACGCATCGCCATGGAGCAGATGGGCATGGGGCCGGTCAACTTCGTCAACAGCGTCAATAAGTACTTCCTGGCGTTCAATCGGGAGCGGGCATCGTTGGAGCGGGTGGGCAAGCGCTGAATTAATCTAATTTGTAGATGTATAAGTGCGTAAATTTGAATCTTATTTGTTGATTAATATGGCGCCCATCCCAACCAACATTTACTCAGGACGCTTCGACATGAACAACCCCCTCAACGCTATCTTCGTTACCCGTGCAGGTCTTGGCCTGAGTGTCATCCGCATCCTCGTGGGCATCATCTTCATGGCCCACGGTGCCCAGAAGTTGTTCGGTCTGTTCGGCGGCTACGGGCTGGAAGGCACCGGCCAGTGGATGGAAAGCATCGGCTTGGCGCCCGGTTACCTGATGGCGTTGTTGTCTGGCAGCGCCGAGTTCTTCGGTGGCCTGGCCCTCGTGGTCGGCTTGCTGGCACGGCCGGCGGCGCTGGCGCTGACCGTGACGCTGGTGGTGGCGATCTTCTCGGTGCACATCGGCAATGGCCTGTTCATGTCCAACAACGGCTACGAGTTCGCCCTGGCCCTGCTGGCCGGTACCGTGGCGGTGCTGATCGAGGGCGCGGGTCGCTTCTCTCTGGACCGGCTGATCGCCCACGACTGAACGGCATCCTGATGTGACTGACCCGCTTCCCAGGGGCCCTGGGAAGCGGGTTTTCTCCATGCCGTGGGGTAGTGCGAAAAACCGCCGGGCGACGCCCAGGCTGGGCCACCTTCAATAGGCGGCTTGTATCTTGTCGCTTGACGCTCTAGCATACCGCCTGCGCCGATTTAAACAGCTACTTGCGGGGCGCGGGAGGCACCCACTCGGGTCATCCGAAATACCGCTAAAGCGCTGGTTCGGTGACGCCTCCCACCGCTGCCCAGCGGGATCTGCGAGGCGGAGAGATACTCCATGAGTTGCCCACGTACCAGTGTCTGCCTGAGTCCGTTGCCTGCCAACCAGGCCTCGCGTACACCGCGCATCCTGCTCGGCGGCCAGCATCAGCCCACCCTTTTGCGTAACCTCGACGGCTTGTCGCGACGCAAGGGCCAAGCGCGTGCCTTCCTTGTCCAGTTCGCCGAAACCTGCGATGGCCTTGCCCAGCACGCCAACGATCGCTTCGATCTCGCGGTGATCCAAGCCCCCTTGGCGGCCGATGCCGCGGCAGTCATCGGTCACCTGACCCGCATCGCCCGCCAGGGCCTGATCACCCGCCGCTGAGGCGCGTGCCGCCGTGGGGATTTTTCGCTAAGCTCGGTGCCTCGGCAGGCTTGCGCCGGCCGTGGAGGCACTGAGGAGAACGCTGCTTGAGCACCAACATCATCACGACGGAAGGTCACGAGGCCCTGAAGAAGGAGCTCGACCACCTGTGGCGGGTCTACCGGCCCGAGATCACCCAGAAGGTCACCTGGGCCGCATCCCTGGGCGACCGCAGCGAGAACGCCGACTACCAGTACAACAAGAAGCTGCTGCGTGAGATCGATCGGCGGGTGCGCTACCTGCGCAAACGGCTCGAGGACGTCAAGGTCGTGGCCTATTCACCGCAGCAGGAAGGCAAGGTGTTCTTCGGCGCCTGGGTGGAGATCGAGAACGACGAGGGGCAGACCCTGACGTTTCGTATCGTCGGCTACGACGAGATCCATGGGCGCAACGACTACATCTCCATCGATTCGCCCATGGCCCGGGCGCTGCTCAAGAAGGAAGAGGGGGACGAGGTCGTGGTGCACACGCCAACCGGCGAGGCGACCTGGTACGTCAACCGTATTCGCTATGAGGGGAGCGGGGGGTAGCTACAGGCCCCCTGCGCTCACCCTTCCCGCAACACCGCCAGTGGGCTGGCATTCAATGCCCGTCGCGTCCCGAACACCCCGGCGGCACCCACCAGCACGGCTCCCGCCACCGGCAGCACCAGCAACCAGGGGTGCGGCGTCCAGGCCAGGTCGAAGGCATGGCGATACAGGACCAGGGTGATCAGCTCGCACCCCACCGCCGCCAGCACGCCACTCACCGCACCCAGCAGCCCGAACTCGATCCGCCGTGCCTTGACCAGCAGCGGCCGTGCAGCGCCCAGGGCACGCAGCAGGGCGCCTTGGCGCAGGCGTTCGTCGAGGGTTGCCTGGAGTCCTGCGAACAGCACCGCCAAGCCCGCCGCCAGCACGAACAACAGCACATACTCCACCGCCACGGTCACCTGGGCCAGGATGCTGCGCAACTGGGCCAGCAGCGCATCGACCTGGAGGATGGTCGCTGCCGGAAACGCGCGTGACAGGGCGACCACTTCCTGGTCATGGCCCGGCGCCAGGTAGAAGCTGGTCAGGTAGGTGGCTGGCAGCCCTTGCAGGGTGCCGGGCTGGAAGATCATGTAGAAGTTGGGCTGGAAGCTGTCCCAGTGCACCGTGCGCAAGCTGCTGACCCGGGCCTGGCGCTGCTGGCCACCGATGTCGAAGGTGAGCAGGTCGCCCAGCTCGAGCTTCAGGCTCTGGGCAAGCTCCGCTTCCACCGACACACCGGGCACGCCGTCAGCGGGTGGCGGTGCGTCCCACCAGCGCCCAGCGCTCAGGGCGTTGCCCTGGGGCAGGTCGGCCGCCCAGGTCAGGCTCAGGTCGCGTTGCACGGCGCGTTCGCCGGTGGACTCCTTGCTGACCAGTTGCCGCACCGGCTGCTCGTTGATATGGGTCAGGCGCCCGGGGATCACCGGGTACAGCGGTGCTGACGTGGCATTGACCGCCTGCAACTGGCGGGCGAAGGGCTCGCGGTCGTCGGGCAGGATGTTCAGGGCGAAATGGTTGGGCGCGTCCTTGGGCAACTGGGCCTGCCAGGTATCGAGCAGTTCGGCACGCAGCAGTGCCACCAGGCCCATGGCCAGCAGGATCAGGCCGAAGGCCAGGGCCTGGCCGGCAGCGGCCAGCGGATGGCGCAGCAGTTGCCCCAAGCCCAGGCGCCAGGCCAGCGGTGCACCGGCCAGCAAACGCCGCAGGCTGCGCAGGCCGAGCAGGAGCAGGCCGCCCAGCAGCAGGGCAGCGAGTAGCCCACCACCGAGCAGGGCGAAGGTCAGCAACAGGTCCAGGCTCAGCCGCCACATGATCAGGCCCAGGGCCAGCAGGGCGGCGCCGTAGACCAGCCAGCCACTGGGTGGCAGCGGCAGCAGGTCGCGGCGCAGGACCCGCAACGGCGGCACGCGCCCGAGGGCGGCCAAGGGCGGCAGGGCGAATCCGGCGAGGGCCACCAGCCCGGTGCCGATGCCGGCGAGCGCGGGCGCGATGCCGCCAGGTGGCACCACGCTCGGCATCAGCCCCTGCAACAAGCGGAACAGGCCCAGTTGCGCCAGCCAGCCGAGCAGGGCGCCGGCCAGTGCCGCCGCCAGGCCGAGCACTGCCAGTTGCAGGCAATACAGGCCCAGCGCCTGGTGTCGCGACAGCCCCAGGCAACGCAGCAGGGCGCTGGCGTCCAGGCGGCGGCTGGCATAGCGGCTGGCCGACAGGGCCACGGCCACGCCGGCCAGCAGCACCGCCACCAGGCTGGCCATGTTCAGGTAGCGTTCGGCCTTGCCCAGCGCGCCGCCGATCTGCCGATTGCCGTCGCGCGTGTCGAGCAGGCGCTGATGCGCCGCCAGGCCCTTGGCCACCGCCTGGCGATACCGCGCCAGGGCCTCGGGCTCGCCACGCCAGAGGTCGCGGTAGGTGACCCGGCTGCCAGGCTGGATCACACCCGTGGCGTCCAGGTCGGCGAGGTTCATCAATACCCGTGGGGTCAGGCTATAGAAATTGCCGGCGCGGTCCGGTTCGTAGGTCAGCACCCGGCTCATGCGCAGGGTCTTCATGCCCACGTCGATGCTGTCGCCGATCGACAGCCCCAGGGCCGCCAGCAGGCGTGGTTCGACCCAGGCCTCGCCCGGCGCCGGGCCACCGCCGGGGGACTCCTCGGCGTAGGGGGCCGCGGCGCTGCGCAGTTGGCCACGCAAGGGGTAGCTGGCGTCGGCCGCCTTGATGCTCGACAACTGGATCCCCACCTGTGCGCCCACCACGCTGGTGAACTCGACCACCCGGGCGTGGCGCAGGCCAGCGGCCGTGCCGGCGGCGACCTGCGCCTCACTGGCCGGCGAGCTGCCCCGCAGCACCAGGTCGGCCCCGAGGAACTCGCCGGCGCGCAGTTGCATGGCGTCGTTCAGGCGCGCGCCGAAATAGCCGATGGCGGTGCTGGCCGCCACTGCCACCAGCAGGGCGAAGAACAGCACCCGCACCTCGCTGGCGCGGGCATCGCGCAGCAACTGGCGCAGGGCCAGGCCGCACAGGCGGGAGAAGGGCAGGCGGCTCATCAGGGCTCCAGGGGCTCGACCAGGCGGCCGGCATCCAGGCGGATCAGGCGGCGGCAGCGCTTGGCCAGGCGTTCGTCATGGGTGACCAGCACCAGGGTGGTGTCGCGCTCCTTGTTCAGCTCGAACAGCAGGTCGCTGATGCGCTCGCCGGTGTGGCTGTCCAGGTTGCCCGTGGGCTCGTCGGCGAACAGCACCGCAGGCTCGGCGGCGAAGGCGCGGGCGATCGCCACCCGCTGCTGCTCGCCCCCGGACAGCTGGCGTGGCGTGTGGCTCAGGCGCTTGCCCAGGCCGACCCGCTCCAGCAGGTCGCGGGCATGTTCGCGGGCGTCGCGACGGCCGTCCAGCTCCAGCGGCAGCATGACGTTCTCCAGGGCATTGAGGCTGTCGAGCAGCTGGAACGACTGGAACACGAAGCCGACGTGCTCGGCCCGCACCCGGGCGCGCTGGTCTTCGTCCAGCGGGCCGAGGTCATGCCCGGCGAGGATGACCTGGCCGGCGCTGGGCCGGTCGAGGCCAGCGAGCAGACCCAGCAAGGTCGACTTGCCGGAGCCGGAGGCGCCGACGATGGCCAGGCTGTCGCCTTGGTCGAGGGAAAGGGAGAGCGCGTGGAGGATGGTCAGGTCGCCTTCCGCGCTGGGGACCACTTTGCTAAGGTTCTGCGCAACGAGAATGCTGGGGCCCATGGAGAATCCAATGCGAGTGTGGTGGTTGAGTGCCGGTCTGGCCCTGTTTTGCCTGGCCCAGGGCGCGGCGGCGGGAACGCTGCTGGTCGTCGGCGATAGTATCAGCGCCGGTTTTGGCCTGGATAGCCGCCAGGGGTGGGTTGCCCTGTTGCAGCAGCGCCTGGAGGAGGAGGGTTACGACGACCAGGTGGTCAATGCCTCGATCAGCGGCGACACCAGTGCAGGCGGCCAGGCGCGGCTGCCGGCGCTGCTTGCCGAGCACAAGCCGAGCCTGGTGGTGCTGGAGTTGGGGGGCAACGATGGCCTGCGCGGGCAGCCGCCCGAGCAATTGCAACAAAATCTTGCCTCGATGATCGATCGCTCCCGCGACGCGGGGGCGAAGGTGGTGTTGCTGGGCATGCGCCTGCCCCCCAACTACGGGGTGCGCTACACCACGGCCTTCGCCCAGGTCTATGAGCAACTGGCAGCACAGAAGCAGGTGCCGCTGGTGCCGTTTTTCCTCGAGGGCGTCGGTGGGGTGGCGCAGATGATGCAGGCCGACGGCATCCATCCGGCCCAGGGGGCGCAGCAGCGCCTGCTGGAAAATGCCTGGCCGGCGATAAAACCCTTGCTGTGACGCTTTTATCGGGACGGGCTTTCGGCTAATGTTGCGCCCCCCGTTCCGAGAGCCCCCGATGCCGCGCCCCGCCTGGTCCTTGTATGCCTATCAACTGATCGAGCCCGATGAGCAGCTCGACCTGTTCGCCTGCCAGGAGGTTCGCGTTCACCTGGTGGCCCGCCAGCTCGAGCTTGGCGCGCCCGCCGACCGCACCCTGTGCGGCGGCCTGCTGCCGGCCCAGCCGCGCTGGTCGATGGTCGAGCGCAGCATCTACCGCGATGGCCGCCTGTGCCCGCTGTGCCGGGCGATCCTCGACGCCCAGCGGCGTGGCACGCGTCCGGTGTGGCCGGAACTCTGAGCGCCTTTCATCATCTGAAACGCTTGCCCATGGTCGATGCCTCCCGCTTGTATCGGGGTGGGTGTACAATCGACCCTCTTGACCCATCTTTCGAAGGATTTACCGGATGTTGCCGCGCCTTCCCGCCGTCACCCGTAGCCTGTCCCTGGCCGCCCTGCTGGTAGCGGGCCCTGCCGTTGCGCTGGAACTGCCGTTGCCACCACCCGGTGAGGACATCGTCGGCCAGGTCCAGGTGATCAAGGCCAAGTACGAGGACACCTTCGCCGACATCGGCACCGCCAATGACCTCGGCTACCTGGAGATGATCGCCGCCAACCCGGGCATCGACCCGTGGCTGCCGGGCGCCGGCAGCGAGATCATCCTGCCGACCCGCTACATCCTGCCGCCGGGCCCGCGCGAGGGGATCGTCATCAACCTGGCCGAGTACCGCATGTACTACTACCCGAAAGGGCAGAACGTGGTGCACACCTACCCGTTGGGCATCGGTCGCGAAGGCTGGGGTTCGCCGATCGCCAACACCAGGATCACCGCCAAGACACCGAACCCGACCTGGACGCCGCCGGCCTCGATCCGCGCCGAGCATGCCGCCGATGGCGACATCCTGCCGGCCGTGGTGCCCGCAGGGCCCGACAACCCGCTGGGGCCGTTCAAGTTCACCCTGGGCGTGCCGGGCTACCTGATCCACGGTTCGAACAAGAAGTTCGGCATTGGCATGCGCACCAGCCACGGCTGCTTCCGCATGTTCAACAACAATGTGCTGGAGTTGTCGAAAATGGTGCCGGTGGGGACATCGGTACGCATCATCAACGAGCCCTACAAGTTCGGTATCAGTGGTGGCAAGGTCTACCTGGAAGCCCACACGCCGTTGGACGACCATGGCGATCCGTCGGTGGTGGACAAGCACACCGCGGTCATCAATGCCCTGCTCAAGCGCGAAGACCTGGCCAACAACCTGCGCATGAACTGGGACATGGTGCGCGATGTGGTGGCCGCTGAAGACGGCATGCCGGTGGAAATCGCCGTGCCGGTCAATGCCGACGTTAGCGCGCCGATGGTGTCGAGCATTCCGCCTGAGTTGCAGTAAGCACGCTCAAGGTGTTTTGAACTAACACGCCATCGAGCTTTGCAGCCTCTCGCGGCACAAGGCCGCTCCCACAGGTGCAGCGCTGACTTACAGAACAGTGCCGTACCTGTGGGAGCGGCCTTGTCGCGAAAGGAGCACGTAGCGGCCCCAGCAGTTTCTTGCCGGTCGCTTTTGCCGCGGCAATAAAAAAGCCGACCCACTAGTGGGTCGGCTCCATAACAATCCGTGAGGATTATTACTTGCGGCTGGCTTTGTCCAGCATGCGCAGAGCGCGCTCATTGGCTTCGTCAGCGGTTTGCTGAGCTTTCTGAGCGGCAGCCAGAGCGTCGTCAGCCTTACGGTAGGCTTCGTCAGCACGGGCTTGGGCGCGAGCTGCTGCGTCTTCGGTAGCAGTCAGGCGAGCTTCGGTTTCTTTGGATACGCTGCTGCAACCGGTAGCCAGAACTGCGGCCAGAGCCAGAGCAGAGAATTTCAGAACGTTGTTCATCGTGTTCCCCTTCAAGGACTTTCTATTAAATAGCCATCTCTCGGAAAAGAGAAACTGGCCGGCGTACATAGTACCCATTACTTGTAGTAAGTAAACTGACTGAGCGCAAGAACTGCAAAAAAAATGTTGCCAGCCCTGGCAAGCGACATGGGTTGTAGGGCATTTTTGAAACTCGTGCAGAGGGTTTCGCAAGCGATTGTAGAACAGGAACTTTTTGTTGAACTAAAGGTGACTTTAACGGTCGGCTGGCGTCATAGCCCTGGAACATCCGGCGGCTGTTCCGAGTGCCCGGCACAGGGGGGGCAAGGTGGGGCTTGCGTATTTTTACCGGCGGGCACCTTGAGCAATCCCGTTTGTGGCGCCTACTATTTGTAGGGTGCCGCGCCGCAGAACGAACCAGATCGCCCTGCGGTCCAATAGGGCACCGGGTGGCGTAGAGGTTCCTCCGCCGGATAAAATCATCGGTCAAGGTAAGGGTCTGCCGAGAAGACCTGCGAGGAGTAGTGATGAGCGAAGCGCTGACCATCCATCATGACCAGGCCGGTCATCAGTTCGAGACCAACGTGGACGGTCATCGTGCCTACCTGACGTACATGGACCTGGGTAAACAGACGCTGGACATCTACCGCACCTTCGTGCCCAATGCCCTGCGTGGCCGCGGCATTGCCGCCGCCCTGACCGAACGGGCCCTGGAGTATGCCGAGCAGATGGGGTACACGGTCATTCCCTCGTGCTCCTATGTCGAACGCTACATGGAGCGCCAGCAGCGCCAGTCGAGCAAGGTCTGATTTCTGGCGAGCGATCGCCGCACACGAAAACGCCGGGCAATGCCCGGCGTTTTCGTGCCTGCCCTGGCCCTCAGCCGCGCTGGCGCTGGGGCAGGACATCCTTGAGCTTGGCGCGCATGCTGCGCAGGGCCTTCTCGGTGGCGCTCCAGTCGATGCAGGCATCGGTGACGGACACGCCGTACTGCAGGTCGTCCAAGTTCTTCGGAATGGCCTGGCAGCCCCAGTTCAGGTGGCTTTCGACCATCAGGCCGATGATCGACTGGTTGCCCTCGAGGATCTGGTTGGCCACGTTCTCCATGACCAGCGGCTGCAGGGCCGGATCCTTGTTGGAATTGGCGTGGCTGCAATCGACCATGATGTTGGCCTTGATCTTGGCCTTGGCCAGGTCCTGCTCGCACAGGGCGACGCTGACCGAGTCGTAGTTCGGCTTGCCGTTGCCGCCGCGCAGCACCACGTGACCGTAGGCGTTGCCCTTGGTGGTGACGATGGACACGCCGCCTTCCTGGTTGATGCCGAGGAAGCGGTGGGGCTTGGAGACCGACTGCAGGGCATTGATGGCGACGGTCAGGCCACCGTCGGTGCCGTTCTTGAAGCCCACCGCCGAGGACAGGCCGGAAGCCATTTCCCGGTGGGTCTGGGATTCGGTGGTACGGGCGCCGATGGCCGACCAACTGATCAGGTCCTGCAGGTATTGCGGGGAGATCGGGTCGAGCGCCTCGGTGGCGGTCGGCAGGCCCATCTCGGCCAGGTCCAGCAGCAGCTTGCGGCCGATGTGCAGGCCATCCTGGATTTTGAACGAGTCGTCCAGGTATGGGTCGTTGATCAGGCCTTTCCAGCCGACGGTGGTGCGCGGCTTCTCGAAGTACACGCGCATCACCAGGTACAGGGTGTCGGACACTTCTTCGGCCAGGGCCTTGAGGCGCTCGGCATATTCGTGGGCGGCCTTGATGTCGTGGATGGAGCAGGGGCCGACCACGACGAACAGGCGATGGTCCTTGCCGTCGAGGATATTGCGCACCACTTCGCGGCCGGCAGTCACGGTCTGCAGGGCCTTGGCGCTCAGGGGGAGTTCCTTCTTGAGCTGATCGGGGGTGATCAAGGTCTCGTTGGAAGCAACGTTAAGGTCGTCGATCGGTAAATCAGCCATCGTGTTACTCGTCAGGTCACGGGTGCCGGCCGCCAGCAATCCCCGTGCGGCCCAGCAGCAAGATTGTTCGCAACGGGGAGCCGAACCTTAGCGCGTTACAGGGGGCTCGACAATGGGCTGGCCCCCGTCGGCGCGGGGTTTTTACCGGATGGCTGGTTTTTTCCGCCTCAGGTGGCGTGCAGGTTCGCCTCGGAGAAGGCTTCGGCGTGCAGGCCGACCCATTGTGCGGCCAACGCCTGGGCAGCATTGCTGTCGAGGTCGGGCTGCTGATGTTGCAGGCAGTAGTGGCGAATCTGGCAGACCTGCTCGCCCATGCGAGCGCCGAACAGTGCCTGGGCATCGGTGAAGGCAATGCCCACCCGGTAGCCTTCGTCGAGTTTCTGACACCAGGCGATATAACCAGGATAGCGGGCCTCGCTGCCCAGGGAGGGAATTGCGACTTCCACCGCCATGCCGCGCCGGTAGGCGCGCAACTGCTTGCAAGCGATGCCGCCCAGGCCCAGTGTATGCAGGTGGCGGCGGAACAGGCTGGGGAATGGACGCAGGGTCAATTCGACCGGAATGTCTTCGGGATGAGGCAGGTATCCACACATGGCCGACTCCGTGCCGGTTATTTGACCTTCTTCGCTCCAGTATAGTGAAAGATCGAAAACCGGCTGATTTACGTGTAAAAAAACCGGACGACGAGCATAGGCATTTTCGACAAGGGGCAGGGTGAGCATGCGCAATGCACGGATCGGCATCATCGGCAGTGGTGCCATTGGCGGCTTCTATGGGGTGATGCTGGCACGCGCCGGCTTCGATGTGCATTTTCTGTTGCGCAGCGAGTATGCCGCCGTACGCGACCAGGGCCTGGTGGTGGAGAGTGCGGTGCACGGCCAGGTGCGGATGAAGGTGCAGGCTTATGCCGCGGCTGCCGACCTGCCACCGTGCGACTGGCTGCTGGTGGGCGCCAAGGCCACCAGCAATGCCGAACTGGCACCGCTGATCGTCCAGGCCGCGGCGCCGGGCGCCAAGGTGGTCTTGCTGCAGAACGGCCTGGGCGTGGAAGCGCAGTTGCGCCCGGACTTGCGCTCGGACATGCACCTGTTGGGCGGGTTGTGCTTCATTTGCGTCAATCGCCAGGCGCCTGGAGTGATTCGCCACCAGGCGCTGGGCGCGGTCAACCTGGGGTATCACAGCGGCCCGGCCGAGGACGCGGGGGCGGCCATTGTCGCCGAGGGCGCCGCTTTGTTCCAGGCGGCCGGTATCGACTCCCAGGCCATGGATGACCTCGACCTGGCGCGCTGGCAGAAACTGGTATGGAACGTACCCTACAACGGCCTTTCGGTGCTCCTGCAGGCCAGTACGACCCCACTGATGAGCGACCCGCACAGCCGTGAGCTGATCCAGGCGCTGATGGCCGAGGTGGTGCAGGGCGCGCAGGCCTGTGGTCATGTGCTGGCGCAAGGGTATGCCGAGCACTTGTTGCGCATCACCGAGCAGATGCCCGACTACTGGCCGAGCATGTACCACGACCATGCCCTGGGGCGTGCGCTGGAGTTGCAGGCGATCTATGCCGAGCCGCTGGCCCGGGCGCGAGCGGCCGGATGCCAGCTGCCGCGCATGGAGATGCTGTACCAGGCACTGACCTTCCTCGACCGGCGCAATCGCCCGGCCTGAAGGGCGCGGCGGCAGCGCGCCGGACGGCACGGCGGCCGTTCGCGGCGCTGCTAAGCTGAACCTTGCTCTGCCTTAGCGGCAGTCGAGGAGGTCGAATGATCCATTCCATGCTGTATGCCACCGACCTCGGTGTATACGCGCCCTTCGTCATGCAACACGCCCTGGCCCTGGCGCGCACCTTCAATGCAGAGCTGTACGTGATTCATGCGGTGGAGCCCATGGGGCAGTTCGCCGAATCCTTGCTGCAGAGCTACCTCGACGAACAGACCCTGGACGAACTGCACAGCCAGGGCGTCAACACGGTGCTGGCCAATATCGAGCAGCGGGTACTGGAGAACTTTCGCGACGAACTGGGCGAGGACGCCGACCTGGCCGTGATCCGGGCGGTCAGGGTGCGCCAGGGCGACCCGGCTCAGGTCATTCTCGAGCAGGCCCAGCGCCTGAGTGTCGACCTGCTGATCTTCGGCAGCCACAGCCAGGGGGCGGGGGTGGACGTGCCGATCGGCCGTACCGCGGTGCGGCTGTTGCAGCTGTCGCCGGTGCCGGTCTACATGGTGCCGTTGGCCCAACATTTGGGGCGTAGGAAAGCGTGAGGCTGGCAGTAAGTCATTTCCGGGCATGTAACAAAATAGTTCTAGATTTATTTCCAGAACCACTAATATAGTTATATCTCGTCGCTGCCAGCTGCCGGTGACCTACCGCTGATCCGAGGGATACCTATGAAGCTTCAACAACTGCGCTACATCTGGGAAGTGGCGCACCATGACCTCAACGTCTCCGCGACAGCGCAGAGCCTCTACACCTCCCAACCCGGGATCAGCAAGCAGATCCGCCTGCTCGAGGACGAACTGGGTGTCGAGGTCTTCGCCCGCAGTGGCAAGCACCTGACCCGCGTCACCCCTGCAGGCGAGCGCATCATCAATACCGCTGGCGAGATCCTGCGCAAGGTCGAGAGCATCAAGCAGATCGCCCAGGAATTCTCCAACGAGAAGAAAGGCACCCTGTCGATCGCCACCACCCACACCCAGGCGCGCTATGCGCTGCCACCGGTGATCAGCAGCTTCATCAAGCAGTACCCGGAAGTCGCCCTGCACATGCACCAGGGCTCGCCCATGCAGATCGCCGAGATGGCCGCCGACGGCACCGTCGATTTCGCCATCGCCACCGAGGCGCTGGAGCTGTTCGGCGACCTGATCATGATGCCGTGCTACAAGTGGAACCGCTGCGTGGTCGTGCCCCAGGGCCACCCGCTGACCAAGCTGCCGAAGCTGACCCTCGAAGCGGTCGCCGAGTATCCGATCGTCACCTATGTATTCGGTTTCACTGGCCGTTCCAAGCTGGACGAGGCCTTCAATCATCGCGGCCTGACGCCGAAAGTAGTGTTCACCGCCGCCGACGCCGACGTGATCAAGACCTATGTGCGCCTGGGGTTGGGCGTGGGCATCGTGGCCAAGATGGCGGTCGATCCCAAGCTCGACAGCGACCTGGTGTGCCTGGATGCCAGCGAACTGTTCGAAGCCAGCATCACCAAGATCGGCTTCCGTCGTGGCACCTTCCTGCGCGGCTTCATGTGCGATTTCATCGAGAAGTTCGCCCCGCACCTGACCCGCGAAGTGATGGCCAAGGCCATCCAGTGCCATAACAAGCAGGAGCTCGAGGAGCTGTTCGCGGGCGTCGAGTTGCCGGTGCACTGACAACAGCGGCAAGCTACAAGAGAAAAGCAGCCAGTGCCCCAATGTCGGTCAGTTAAGCGGCGCTTTGTCATTTTTGCGGCTACCTTGCAGCCCATCGCCGGCAAGCCGGCTCCCACAGGGACCGCGGCGACCACACATGATGCGGTTTGCACGGACGGTGTGGGAGCCGGCTTGCCGGCGATGGGGCGCGAAGCGGCCCCAAATGACAACTGAAAGTCTTAACTGACCGGCATTAGCCTGTGCCCGGTCTGCTTTTCTTGTGGCTTGAAGCTGGGCCCGCTTCAGGCCTTGCTGATCAGGTTGCCCGCGTGCAGGCCGCATTCCTTCTGGGTCGACTCTTCCCACCACCAGCGGCCTTCGCGCTCGTGCTGGTTGGGTAGTACAGGACGGGTGCAGGGTTCGCAGCCGATGCTGATGAAGCCGCGCTCGTGCAGGCTGTTGTAGGGCAGCTCGAGCATGCGGATGTAACCCCAGACTTCCTCGCTGGTCATCTGCGCCAGCGGATTGAACTTGTACAGGGTACGTTCAGGGGTGGAGAACGCCGTGTCGATCTCCAGCGCGGCCACCTGGCTGCGGGTGCCCGGGCTCTGGTCGCGGCGCTGGCCGGTGGCCCAGGCGCGCACGGTGGCCAGCTTGCGGCGCAGCGGCTCGATCTTGCGGATGCCGCAGCACTCGCCATGGCCATCCTTGTAGAAACTGAACAGGCCCTTTTCCTTGACGAACGGTTCGAGCTTGGCATGATCCGGGCTGAGGATCTCGATCGGCAGGTTGTACTGTTCGCGGACCTGGTCGATGAAGCGATAGGTTTCCGGGTGCAGGCGGCCGGTGTCGAGGCTGAATACCTTGACCTGCTTGTTCAGCTTCCAGGCCATGTCCACCAGTACCACGTCCTCGGCACCGCTGAAGGAAATCCACAAGTCGTCGCCGAAGTGCTCGAAGGCGAGCTTGAGGATGTCCTGTGGGGACTTGCTGGCATAGGTCGCGGCGAGGGTGGCGACGTCGAAGGGTTGGCTCATCAGGCGGTTTCCATCGTGTGTATGGCGCTGTGCGCTCGTAATAGGGCGATGGTAACAAAAAATGGCGGGGTAGACGCCCTGCGATGGTGAGTGGATGCCAGGGTGTCGCCTGTGTAGGTCAATCAAGATGCTCGGCTGCCATCTTGGGGCGCAAGGCAGCCCTGGGGCTTGCCCGCGTAAAGGGCGGCGCCAGTCACAAGCCTTGCAGCGTCTGCATCAATACCCGCACCTTGGCGATGGACTCCTCGTATTCGGCCTGCCAGTCGGAGTCGGCCACCACTGCGCCGCCTCCCCAGCAACTGACCTGGCCATCCTTGACCAACAGGCTGCGGATGGCGATGGAGCTGTCCATTTCGCCGCGTACATCCACATACAGCAGCGAGCCGCAATACAGCGCCCGGCGCGCTGGCTCCAGTTCGTCGATGATCTGCATGGCGCGGATCTTCGGAGCGCCGGTGATCGAGCCACCGGGGAAGCTGTCGCCGATCAGGTCCAGCGCGTCCTTGCCGCTAGCCAGGCGCCCGGTGATGCTGCTGACCAGGTGATGGACGTTGGGGTAGCTCTCCAGGCTGAACAGCTCAGGTACCTTGACCGAGCCGATCTCGCAGGTACGCCCCAGGTCGTTGCGCAGCAGGTCGACGATCATCAGGTTTTCCGAGCGGTCCTTGGGGCTCTCCTGTAGCTCGGCGGCGTTGCGGGCATCTTCCTGCGGGTCGCTGGAGCGGGGGCGGGTGCCCTTGATCGGGCGGGTTTCCACCTGGCCCTGGCTGACCTGGATGAAGCGCTCCGGTGAGAAGCTCAGCAGGGCACTGCCGTCGGCCAACTGCTGGTAGCCGGAGAAGGGCGTCGGGCAGGCCTTGCGCAGAGCCTGGTAGGCCCTCCACGGGTCGCCCTGGCAGGGCGCGCGGAAGCGTTGGGTCAGGTTGATCTGGTAGCAGTCACCGGCCTGGATGTACTGCTGGACCTTGTCGAAGGCTGCCCGGTATTGCTCGGGCTGCAGGTCGCCGCGCATGGGGGCGAGCAGTTGGAAGTCACCGGGCTCACAGGCTTCGGGCATTTCGAACAGGTGGACCAGGCGCTCCCGCTCGCGGGCGTCCAGGCTTGGGTGGAAGACCAGTTGGCTGGTGCGTAGCCGATGGTCGCTGACCAGGGCCCAGGCATACAGGCCGAGTTGTGCATCGGGCAGGCCGAGATCGTCCCGCGCCAGGCTCGGCAGGTGCTCCAGGCGCCGGCCGAAGTCGTAGCTCAGGTAGCCGATCAGGCCGCCGGCGAAGGGCAGTTCGATGCCTTCGGGCAGTGTCGCTCGGCCCAACTGCGTCAGGGCGTTGCGCAGGCGTTGCAGGTAGGCCCGACCTTCTTCCCCGGCTTGAGCCTGCAGGTGTTGCAGCGGCCAGGCGCTGAGCAGGTCGAAGCGGCCGCGCTCGGCACCTGGGCGGGCGCTGTCGAGCAGGATTGCCCCGGGGGCCTGGCGCAGGCGGGCGAAGTAGGTGGCCGGGTCGGGCTGGTAGGGCAGGGCGTGGAGCGTACAGGTCGGCATGCGAGTGGGTGGCGATGACAAAGCGAGGAGGGCGATTGTAGTCGCCTGGGGGAGGGGCGGCCAGCTCTGGCTGCGACAGCCATTCGGCTTCCATTTAGAGCGAGCGCTTCGTGGTCGTCGCGCTAGCCTCTCGCGTTGACAAATGACTGGGGCCGCTTCGCGGCCCCGATACGGCGGATCACTGCGGATGAACGTGCCCGAACAACCCCTGGGACACACGCACCCGCTGCTCGGCATCTTCCGTGACGCCGTCCTTGGCCAGCGCCTCCAGGTGCGCCTCGATGGCATGGGTGCGCTGGGTCAGGCCGCAGTCGTTGGCGATCTGGATGTTCAGGCCCGGGCGGGCGTTGAGCTCGAGGATCAACGGGCCCTTGTCCTGGTCCAGGACCATGTCCACCCCGATGTAGCCCAGGCCACACAGCTCGTAGCAGTTGGCCGCGAGCTTCATGAAGCCGTCCCAGTTCGGCAACTGCACGCCATCCACCGCGTTGGTGGTGTCCGGGTGCTTGCTGATGATCTTGTTCAGCCAGGTGCCGCGCAGGGTGACACCGGTGGCCAGGTCCACGCCCACGCCGATGGCGCCTTGGTGCAGGTTGGCCTTGCCGCCCGACTGACGGGTCGGCAGGCGCAGCATGGCCATCACCGGGTAGCCCATCAGCACGATGATGCGGATGTCCGGCACGCCTTCGTAGCTGATGCTCTTGAAGATCTGGTCCGGGGTCACCCGGTACTCGATCAGCGCGCGGTCGCGATGCCCGCCGAGCGAATACAGGCCGGTGAGGATGCTGGAGATCTGGTGCTCGATCTCGCCGTGGCTGATGATCTTGCCCGACACCGTGCGATAGCGGTCCTCGAAGCGGTCGGCGATGACCATGATGCCGTCACCGCCGGCGCCCTGGGCCGGCTTGATGACGAAATCGTTGCGCCCGCCGATGATCTGGTCGAGCTTTTCGATCTGCTTCTCGGTCTCGATGATGCCGTACATCTCCGGCACATGGATGCCAGCCTCGAGCGCACGCTCCTTGGTGATGATCTTGTCGTCGACGATCGGGTACAGGTGGCGCTTGTTGTACTTCAGGACGTAGTCCGCGTTGCGCCGGTTGATACCCATGATGCCCCGGGCCTCCAGGGCTTTCCAGGTCTTGATCAGTCCGAACATCAGGCGTCAGCCTTCACGAAAGCCTTGAAGCGAACGAGCTCGGTCAGGCGGTAGCCGCGGTAACGGCCCATCGCCAGCATGAAGCCCACCAGAACCAGCAGTACGGCCGGGAAGGTGAAGACGAAGTACACCAGCTCCGGCACCATCATCAGCAGGTGCGCCAGGGAGGCGGCGAACAGGGTGCCGATGGCCACCTTCATGGCATGGCCGCCGCCACGTTCCTCCCAGGTGATCGACAGGCGCTCGATGGTCATGGTCAGGATCACCATCGGGAACAGTGCCACCGACAGGCCGCGCTCCAGGCCCAGCTTGTGGCTGAACAGGCTGATGGCGGCGATCAGCACCACGACGAAGGTCAGCACCACCGACAGGCGCGGCAGCATCTGCAGCTTCAGGTGCTCGAGGTAGGAACGTAGCGACAGGCCCAGGGCGGTGATCACCGTGAACAGGATGATGCCGAAGCCCAACTGGGTCTCGCGGAAGGCCAGGGCGATCAGCACCGGGGTGAAGGTACCCAGGGTCTGGATGCCGATCAGGTTGCGCAGCACCAGGATCACCAGCACGCCGATCGGGATCATCACCATGATCATGAAGGTCTGCTGGGTCTGCAGCGGCAGGCCGTACAGGGAATACTCGAGGAAGTCGGCGTCGGTGTTCTCGTCGGTCAGCTTGGCCAGGCGGATGGCGTTCATCTCGCTGTTGTTCATGCTGAAGGTGACGTTGGCCTTGCGGCCGCCATCGACGGTGACCAGGTTCTCGTCGCCGACCCACCACAGCAGGCGGTCGTTGGGCAGGCCCTGCTCGCCGGTGTCGGGGTTGAAGTACAGCCAGTCGTTGCCGTTGAAGCTGCGCAGCCACAGCTCGGGGCTCTGCGGGGTATCGGCGACCAGGCGGATGGTGTGCACCTTCTCCATCGGCACGTGGGCGATCGACAGCAGCAGGTCGATGACCTTGGCCTTGTTCAGGGCCGAGGTATCGCCGCCCAGCAGCAGCTTGACGTTGTCGTCGTTGAGGTTGTTGACCCGCTTGATGGTCTCGCTGACGAAGGTCTCGACGTCGGCCGAGTGCTGGCGGATCGGCGCCATCAACGCCTCGGCGGCGATCTTCTCGGGGCCCTCGACGGCCAGGCTGTCACGGAAGGTCGGGCCCTTGACCGTGGTCTTCTCGTTGCTGTAGCGCTTGGTCAGCACCAGGCGGTAGTAGAGGGTCTGGTTGCCGCTGGCGCGGCGCGCCGACCAGGTCACCTTGCGGTTGCCGTCGACACGGTTGACGCTCACCCCGTAGTTGTTGGAGATGAAGCTCTCGTTGAGGCTGACGTAGTCGCGGTTCAGCGGCGGCACGAACATCTGAACCTTGACCGGGTCCTTGGGGTTGGCGATGAACTCGACCTTGGCGTCGATGTTCCACAAATCGTCGGTCTCGTCCTCGGTGACCGGGATGCCGAGAATGAAGATCTGGTAGGCCGTGACCAGCACGCCCAGGAGCACCAGGACGGTGATCAGGACTTTCAGGTGGAGGGTAAGAGAGCGCATCGGGATTACTCTGCTTTGGGAGCTTCGGTGGCACAGGCAGGTTTGCCGGCCGCGTATTTAAGGCTTGGGTCGACCAGCGCGTCGAAGTGCTTGAGCGCCTCGGAACCGATCAGCAGCGGGAACTGGAAGGCGCTGCGGTCGGTGAGGTTGACTTCGATGGTGCGCTGCGCGCGGCCCATGCAGATGTTCAGTTCGATGACCGGGCGGGCCGTGTAGGCCTTGCCTTCGTCGGGATTGTAGTCGCCGGCGCGCCGCTTGATCTTGCTGACCCGCGCCAGCGGGCGCTCGATCGGGTGCGAGTGGGCGGCATCGATGGCCAGGTAGAAGCGTACCCAGCTTTCGCCATCGCGCTTGAAGCGCTTGATGTCGCGGGCACTGAGGGAGGCGGTCTTGGCGCCGGTGTCGAGCTTGGCCGCCACTTCCAGGTCGAGGTCGGAAAGACGGGCATATTCGTTCAGGCCATACACGGTCTTTTCCGCCGCCGGGACGTGGGCCGGCAGCAGGGCGAGGCAGAACAGCAGTGAAACGGGTGTGAGTCTCATAAATCCTGGCGCGGTGCTGTGCGGGGTTCGGGGCAAGGCGACTGGCAAGTACTGCGCAAGCATCCTCGTTCATCTGTCAACAGCATGAAACGATGACAGGCACACTATATCCATCCTCCCTTGGGAAGCGCGGCATTCTATCACGCCAACGTCTCGACGCCAGCGCGCCGCGTTCTGACAGCATTTGCAGCCGTTAAGTTCGTTCTTAGACGATTGTCGACAATGTTGATTTTGTCTTTGACGTATCGCCTATGTTTAGCTAGCTTTGGCGCTAGTGAAATACAAGGTGTCGACAATATGCTGGACTCAACCCAGGCTTCCCTGGCCCTCCCGGATGAAACGGAAACCCTCTCGGAGCACGTTTTCCGACGCATCCAGGCAGCGATCGTCAAGGGCGAGATCGCGCCGGGCAGCAAGATCTCCGAGCCTGAGCTGGCGCGTACCTATGGCATCAGCCGCGGCCCGCTGCGCGAGGCCATCCACCGCCTGGAGGGGCAGCGCCTGCTGGTGCGCGTGCCCCATGTCGGTGCCCGGGTGGTGTCGCTCAGCCACGCCGAGCTGATCGAGCTGTACGAGATCCGCGAGTCCCTCGAAGGCATGGCCTGCCGCCTGGCCGCCGAGCGCATGAGCCAGGCCGAGATCGACGAACTGCGCCGGGTGCTCGACACCCACGAGCGCGACGCCACCTTCCAGGCCGGCCTTGGCTACTACCAGCAGGAAGGCGACTTCGACTTCCATTACCGGATCATCCAGGGCAGCGGCAACCAGACCCTGGTCAAGATGCTCTGCGGCGAGCTGTACCAGCTGGTGCGCATGTACCGCATCCAGTTTTCCGCCACGCCCAACCGCCCGCACCAGGCCTTCGCCGAGCACCATCGCATCCTCGATGCCATCGAAGGCCGCGACGGCGAACTGGCCGAACTCCTGATGCGCCGGCACATCGGCGCATCCAAGCGCAACATCGAGCGTCACTACCAAGGCGCCGACAACAATAGCCCACGAGGTGAGTCATGACTTTGAAGAGCACGCCCGGCCAGCGTTTCCGTGACGCGGTCGCTGCCGAACATCCGTTGCAGGTGGTCGGGACCATCAATGCCAACCACGCCCTGCTGGCCAAGCGCGCCGGCTTCAAGGCCATCTACCTGTCCGGCGGCGGTGTCGCCGCCGGCTCCCTGGGCCTGCCGGACCTGGGCATCAGCGGCCTGGACGACGTGCTGACCGACGTGCGCCGCATCACCGATGTCTGCGACCTGCCGCTGCTGGTGGATGTCGATACCGGCTTCGGCGCCTCGGCCTTCAACGTGGCCCGCACCGTGCGTTCGATGATCAAGTTCGGCGCCGCCGCCCTGCACATCGAGGACCAGGTCGGCGCCAAGCGCTGCGGCCACCGGCCGAACAAGGAGATCGTCTCCCAGCAGGAGATGGTCGACCGCATCAAGGCCGCGGTGGACGCCCGCACCGACGACAGCTTCGTGATCATGGCGCGTACCGACGCCCTGGCCGTGGAAGGCCTGAACGCCGCCCTGGACCGCGCCGCCGCCTGCATCGAGGCCGGTGCCGACATGATCTTCCCGGAAGCGATCACTGAACTGTCGATGTACAAGACCTTCGCCGACCGGGTGAAGGCGCCGATCCTGGCCAACATCACCGAGTTCGGTGCCACGCCGCTGTACACCACCGAGGAACTGGCGTCGGTCGATGTCTCCCTGGTGCTGTACCCACTGTCGGCGTTCCGTGCCATGAACAAGGCCGCCGAGAACGTCTACACCGCGCTGCGCCGCGACGGCACGCAGAAGAACGTCATCGACACCATGCAGACGCGCATGGAGCTCTACGATGCCATCGGCTACCACGCCTTCGAGCAGAGCCTCGATGCGTTGTTCGCCCAGAAGAAAGCCTGAGAGCGCCGGCCTCGTCGCTGGTCGGCCAGCCTCCACAGGGCGCGCAAGTTGCAAAGGGTGCGCTGTACTTGTGGACGCCGGCTTGCCGGCGATGGGGCGGTACAGATACGTCGGATTAGCCTGTAAGACTTCACATAACAAGTTCAAGAAAGGAGAACACACCATGGCCGAAGCAAAAGTACTCAGTGGCGCAGGCCTGCGTGGCCAGGTGGCCGGGCAGACCGCCTTGTCGACCGTCGGCCAGGCCGGTGCCGGCCTGACCTACCGTGGTTACGATGTGCGTGACCTGGCGGCCGCTGCCGAATTCGAGGAAGTCGCCTACCTGCTGCTGTACGGCGAACTGCCGAGCAAGGCGGAACTTGCCGACTACAAGCGCAAGCTCAAAGGGCTGCGCGACTTGCCGCAAACCCTCAAGGAAGTGCTCGAGCGTATCCCGCGCGACGCCCACCCGATGGACGTGATGCGTACCGGCTGCTCGGTACTGGGTACCCTGGAGCCGGAACTGACCTTCGAAGCCCAGCGCGAGAAGACCGATCGCCTGCTGGCGGTGTTCCCGGCGATCATGTGCTACTGGTACCGCTTCTCCCACCATGGCGTGCGCATCGACTGCACCAGCGACGAGGACACCCTTGGCGGTCACTTCCTGCACCTGCTGCACGGCAAGCAGCCGAGCCCGCTGCACGTCAAGGTGATGAACGTCTCGCTGATCCTCTACGCCGAGCACGAGTTCAACGCCTCGACCTTCACCGCCCGGGTCTGCGCCTCGACCCTGTCGGACCTGTACTCCTGCGTCACCGCCGCCATCGGCACGCTACGCGGCCCGCTGCACGGGGGCGCCAACGAAGCGGCGATGGAACTGATCGAGCGCTTCCAGAGCCCGCAGGAGGCGGTCGCCGAGCTGCTCAAGATGCTCGAGCGCAAGGACAAGATCATGGGCTTCGGCCATGCCATCTACAAGGAGTCCGACCCGCGTAACGAGGTGATCAAGGGCTGGTCCCGGCAGCTTGCCGACGAGGTGGGCGACAAGGTGCTGTACCCGGTCTCCGAAGCCATCGACAAGACCATGTGGGAGCAGAAGCGCCTGTTCCCCAACGCCGACTTCTACCATGCCTCGGCGTACCACTTCATGGGCATCCCGACCAAGCTGTTCACCCCGATCTTCGTCTGCTCGCGCCTGACCGGCTGGGCGGCGCACGTCTTCGAGCAACGCGCCAACAACCGCATCATCCGCCCAAGCGCCGAGTACATCGGTGTCGAACAGCGCCAGTTCGTGCCGATCGAGCAGCGCTGAATAGAAATAGAGAGGCAACCCGTTTCCCCTGTGGGAGCGGGCTTGCCCGCGAATGCGCCCGACCGGCCTACCCATGTGCGCCTGCTGACGCATTCGCGGGCAAGCCCGCTCCCACAGGGCCGGTGGAGCCTTCCGAATCCTGTGACCGAGCCTGAATGATGAACACTGCATACCGCAAAGCCCTGCCAGGCACCGACCTGGACTACTTCGACGCCCGCGCGGCGGTCGAGGCGATCAAGCCCGGCGCCTACGATGGCCTGCCTTATACCTCCCGCGTGCTCGCCGAGAACCTGGTGCGACGCTGCGACCCGGCGACCCTCAACGCCTCCCTGGAGCAGTTGATCGAGCGCAAGCGCGACCTCGACTTCCCCTGGTTCCCGGCGCGGGTGGTGTGCCACGACATCCTCGGCCAGACCGCCCTGGTCGACCTGGCTGGCCTGCGTGACGCCATTGCCGACAAAGGCGGTGACCCGGCCCAGGTCAACCCGGTGGTGCCGGTGCAACTGATCGTCGACCACTCGCTGGCGGTGGAGTGCGGTGGTTTCGATCCGCAGGCGTTCGAGAAGAACCGCGCCATCGAGGACCGTCGCAACGAAGACCGTTTCCATTTCATCAACTGGACCAAGAAGGCGTTCAAGAACGTCGACGTGATCCAGCCAGGCAACGGCATCATGCACCAGATCAACCTGGAGAAGATGTCGCCGGTGATCCACAACGACCGCGGCGTGGCCTACCCGGACACCTGTGTCGGCACCGACAGCCACACCCCGCACGTCGATGCCTTGGGCGTGATCGCCATCGGCGTCGGTGGCCTGGAGGCCGAGAACGTCATGCTCGGCCGGGCCTCCTGGATGCGCCTGCCAGAGATCGTCGGCGTCGAGCTGAGCGGCCGGCTCGCGCCGAACATCACCGCCACCGACCTGGTGCTGGCCCTGACCGAATTCCTGCGCAAGCAGAAAGTGGTCGGCGCCTACCTCGAGTTCCACGGCGAAGGCGCCCGTGCCCTGACCCTGGGCGACCGCGCCACCATCTCCAACATGGCCCCGGAGTACGGCGCCACCGCGGCGATGTTCGCCATCGACCAACAGACCATCGATTACCTGCGGCTGACCGGCCGCGAAGACCAGCAGGTCAAGCTGGTGGAAACCTACGCCAAGGCCGCCGGCCTGTGGGCCGACAGCCTGGCCAAGGCCGAGTACGAGCGGGTGCTGCGCTTCGACCTGTCCAGCGTGGTGCGCAACATGGCCGGCCCGTCCAACCCGCACGCCCGTGTCGCCACCGCCGACCTGGCCGCCAAGGGCATCGCTGGCGCCTGGGAAGAGGTACCGGGGCAGATGCCCGACGGCGCGGTGATCATCGCCGCCATCACCAGTTGCACCAACACCAGCAACCCGCGCAACGTGATCGCCGCAGGCCTCCTGGCGCGCAATGCCAACAAGCTCGGCCTGGCGCGCAAGCCCTGGGTGAAGTCCTCCCTGGCCCCCGGCTCCAAGGCTGTGCAGCTGTACCTGCAGGAAGCGGGGCTGGAGCAGGAGCTCGAGCAACTGGGCTTTGGCATCGTCGCCTTCGCCTGCACCACCTGCAACGGCATGTCCGGCGCCCTGGACCCGAAGATCCAGCAGGAGATCATCGACCGCGACCTGTACGCCACCGCGGTGCTGTCGGGCAACCGTAACTTCGACGGGCGTATCCACCCGTACGCCAAGCAGGCGTTCCTCGCCTCGCCACCTCTGGTGGTGGCCTACGCCATCGCCGGCACCATCCGCTTCGACATCGAGAAGGACGTGCTGGGCGTGGTCGATGGCCGGGAGATCCGCCTCAAGGACATCTGGCCGAGCGACGAGGAAATCGACGCCGTGGTGCGTGCCGCGGTCAAGCCAGAGCAGTTCCGCCAGGTGTACATCCCGATGTTCGCCATCGAGCAGGACAAGGGGCCGAAGGTCGCGCCGCTGTATCAATGGCGGCCGATGAGCACCTACATCCGTCGCCCGCCGTACTGGGAAGGTGCCCTGGCCGGCGAGCGCAGCCTGCGTGGCATGCGCCCGCTGGCGGTGCTGCCGGACAACATCACCACCGACCACCTGTCGCCGTCCAACGCCATCCTGGCCAACAGTGCCGCGGGCGAGTACCTGGCGAAGATGGGCCTGCCGGAAGAGGACTTCAACTCCTACGCGACGCACCGTGGCGACCACCTGACCGCACAACGCGCCACCTTCGCCAACCCCAAGCTGTTCAACGAGATGGTGCGCAACGAGGATGGCAGCGTGAAGCAGGGCTCGCTGGCGCGCATCGAGCCGGAGGGCAAGGTGACCCGCATGTGGGAGGCGATCGAGACCTACATGGAGCGCAAGCAGCCGCTGATCATCGTCGCCGGTGCCGACTATGGCCAGGGCTCGTCCCGCGACTGGGCGGCCAAGGGCGTGCGCCTGGCGGGCGTGGAGGCGATCGTCGCCGAAGGCTTCGAGCGCATCCACCGCACCAACCTGGTGGGCATGGGCGTGTTGCCGCTGGAGTTCCAGCCAGGCACCAACCGCAAGACCCTGGACCTCGATGGCAGCGAGACCTACGACGTGCTCGGCGAGCGCACGCCGCGGGCGACCCTGACCCTGGTGGTGACCCGGCGCAATGGCGAGCGGGTCGAGGTGCCGGTGACCTGCCGCCTGGATACCGCCGAGGAAGTGTCGATCTACGAGGCCGGCGGGGTGTTGCAGCGCTTCGCCCAGGACTTCCTGGAAGCGACCGCCTGAGTGAAGCGGGCCGCTCCTGCCGGGGCGGCCTTGCGTCGCGAAAGGGCTGCGCAGCAGCCCCAGGTTTTCGCCGGAACGAAACAATCAGGACAGCACAGCAATGGCACATGTACCCCAGATCAGAATCCCCGCCACCTATATCCGTGGCGGCACCAGCAAGGGCGTGTTCTTCCGCCTGCAGGACCTGCCCGAGCGCGCCCAGGTTGCGGGCCCTGCCCGTGATGCGCTGCTGCTGCGGGTGATCGGTAGCCCCGATCCCTATGGCAAGCAGATCGATGGCATGGGCGGCGCCACCTCCAGCACCAGCAAGACGGTGATCCTCGCGCGCAGCACCCGCCCGGACCATGATGTCGACTACCTGTTCGGTCAGGTCGCCATCGACAAGGCCTTCGTCGACTGGAGCGGCAACTGCGGCAACCTCTCCGCCGCGGTCGGCGCCTTCGCCATCAGCGGCGGCCTGGTGGACCCTGCGCGCATTCCGCGCAACGGCACCGCCACCGTGCGCATCTGGCAGGCCAACATCGGCAAGACCATCATCGCCCATGTGCCGATCAGCGAAGGCGAGGTGCAGGAGACCGGCGACTTCGAGCTCGACGGCGTGACCTTCCCGGCGGCCGAAGTGCAACTGGAGTTCCTCGATCCGGCCGCCGACGAAGACGGCGACGGGGGCGCCATGTTCCCCACCGGCAACCTGGTGGACGACCTGGAGGTCCCCGGTGTCGGGACCCTCAAGGCGACCCTGATCAATGCCGGCATCCCGACCATCTTCGTCAATGCCGCCGAGATCGGCTACAGCGGCACGGAGCTGCAGGATGCGATCAATGGCGACCCCGAGGCGCTGGCCCGGTTCGAGGCCATCCGTGCCCATGGCGCGGTGCGCATGGGGTTGATCGAGCACGTCGACGAAGCCGCCGGGCGCCAGCACACGCCGAAGGTCGCCTTCGTCGCGCCGCCGACCTCGTATACCGCGTCCAGCGGCAAGGTGGTCGAGAGCGCTGACATCGACCTGTTGGTGCGCGCGCTGTCCATGGGCAAGCTGCACCACGCCATGATGGGCACCGCGGCAGTCGCCATCGGCACGGCCGCGGCCGTACCCGGCACCCTGGTGAACCTCGCCGCCGGCGGGGGCGAGCGCAGCGCCGTGCGTTTCGGCCACCCCTCTGGCACCTTGCGGGTCGGTGCCCAGGCGCGCAAGGTGGACGGTGAGTGGACGGTGACCAAGGCAATCATGAGCCGTAGCGCCCGCGTGTTGATGGAGGGCTGGGTACGCGTGCCTGGCGACAGCTTCTAGCACGCCTCTGGCGCTCGGCTTCGAAGAACGCAGGGCAGGCCCTGCGGTGGTAGTGGGGCTGCTTTGCAGCCCTCATTCTCAAGGAGCAGAAGATGAGTGCCAACGTAGACCTGAACGACCGCCCGGACTACGACCGGGTGTTGCAAGCCATCGCCGACTACGTGCTCGACTACCGGGTCGAGTCGGCCGAGGCGCTGGACACGGCGCGCAACTGCCTGATGGATACCCTGGGCTGCGGCCTGCTGGCGCTGCGCTTCCCCGAGTGCACCAAGCACCTGGGGCCGCTGGTGGAGGGGACCGTGGTACCCCATGGCGCCCGGGTGCCTGGCACCGCCTACCGCCTGGACCCGGTCAAGGCAGCCTGGGACATCGGCTGTATCGTGCGTTGGCTGGACTACAACGACACCTGGCTGGCCGCCGAATGGGGGCATCCGTCCGACAACCTCGGCGGCATTCTCGCCGTGGCCGATCACCTGTCGCAAAAGCGCGTGGCCAATGGCGAGCCGGCGCTGACCCTGCGCGAGGTGCTCGAGGCGATGGTCATGGCCCACGAGATCCAGGGCGTGCTGGCCCTGGAGAACGCCTTCAATCGCGTCGGCCTGGACCATGTGTTGCTGGTCAAGGTCGCCTCCACGGCGGTGTGCGCCCGGCTGATGGGGGCCAACCGAGAACAACTGCTGTCGGCGCTGTCCCATGCTTTCGTCGACGGCCAGGCGTTGCGCACCTATCGCCATGCGCCCAATGCCGGTTCGCGCAAGTCGTGGGCGGCGGGCGATGCCTCCAGTCGCGGGGTGCGCCTGGCCGATATCGCCCTGCGTGGCGAGATGGGCATCCCCGGCGTACTGACCGCGCCCCAGTGGGGGTTCTACGATGTCTTGTTCAGCCACACCAACAAGGACCTCGCGCTCAAGCCCGAAGCCCAGCGCAGTTTCCGGCTACCCCAGCCGTTCGGCAGCTATGTGATGGAGAACGTGCTGTTCAAGATCAGCTTCCCTGCCGAGTTCCATGCCCAGACCGCCTGCGAGGCGGCGGTGGCCTTGCATCCGCAGGTGCGCGACCGGTTGGGCGAGATCGACCGCATCGTCATCACCACCCATGAGTCGGCGATCCGCATCATCTCCAAGGTCGGCCCCCTGGCCAACGCCGCCGACCGTGACCACTGCATTCAGTACATGACCGCCGTGCCGCTGATCTTCGGCAACCTGGTGGCCGAGCACTACGAGGATGCCTTCCATGCCGCCCACCCGCTGATCGATGCCTTGCGGGCGAAGATGCAGATCGTCGAGGAGCCGCGTTTCAGCCGTGAGTACCTGGAGGCGGACAAGCGCTCCATTGCCAATGGCGTGCAGGTGTTCTTCAAGGACGGTACGCAGACCGAGCAGGTGGTGGTGGAGTACCCCATCGGTCATCGGCGTCGGCGTGCGGAGGGGATTCCCTTGCTGGAAGCGAAGTTCAGGGAAAACCTGGCGACGCGCTTCGCCCCGCAGCGCTGCGAGACGATTTTCGCGCTGTGCAAGGATCAGGTGCGGCTGGAAGGCACGGCGGTGCACAGGTTCGTCGATCTGTTCGTGATCTGACCTCCCGCGAAGGGACTCTTTGCGGCCCATCGCCGGCAAGCCGGATCCTCCAGGGGCTGCGTCGATCACATAGGATGTGATTTGCAGGGCCATGGGAGCGGGCTTGCCCGCGAATGGGCCCACAAGCCCAACGAAAAAGCCCCGGCATCTCTGCCAGGGCTTTTTCTTGTAGCTTGCAGCTCGAAGCTTGACGCTTCTTACGCCTGGACCACCGGGATCTGGGCGTTGGCCGCCGCTTCGCGGAACTCGGCGATCTGGTCGAAGCTCAGGTAGCGGTAGACGTCGGCAGCCATGCTGTCGATGTCCTTGGCGTACTGCAGGTATTCCTCGACGGTCGGCAGCTTGCCGAGGATCGAGGCGACTGCGGCCAGTTCAGCCGATGCCAGGTAGACGTTGGTGGCGTCGCCCAGGCGGTTCGGGAAGTTACGGGTGGAGGTGGAGACCACGGTCGAGCCGGTCTGCACACGTGCCTGGTTACCCATGCACAGCGAGCAGCCTGGCATTTCCATGCGCGCACCGGCCTTGCCGTAGATGCCGTAGTAGCCTTCCTCGGTCAGCTGGTGGGCGTCCATCTTGGTTGGTGGCGCCAGCCACAGGCGGGTCGGGATGCCGCCTTTGACCTTGTCCAGCAGCTTGCCGGCAGCGCGGAAGTGACCGATGTTGGTCATGCACGAACCGATGAACACTTCGTCGATCTTGTCGCCGGCAACGGTCGACAGCAGGCGGGCGTCGTCCGGGTCGTTCGGCGCGCAGAGCACAGGCTCCTTGACGTCGGCCAGGTCGATCTCGATGACCGCGGCGTACTCGGCGTCGGCGTCGGCCGACAGCAGCTGCGGGTCGGCCAGCCAGGCTTCCATGGCTTGGGCGCGACGCTCCAGGGTACGGGCATCACCGTAGCCTTCGCTGATCATCCAGCGCAGCAGGGTGATGTTCGACTTCAGGTACTCGGCGATCGACTCTTCCGGCAGCTTGATGGTGCAACCGGCGGCGGAACGCTCGGCCGAGGCGTCGGACAGCTCGAACGCCTGCTCGACGGTCAGGTCGTTGAGGCCTTCGATCTCCAGGATGCGGCCAGAGAAGATGTTCTTCTTGCCCTTCTTCTCGACCGTCAGCAGGCCCTGCTGGATCGCGTAGTAAGGGATGGCGTGGACCAGGTCACGCAGGGTGATGCCCGGCTGCAGCTTGCCCTTGAAGCGCACCAGGACCGACTCCGGCATGTCCAGCGGCATGACGCCGGTGGCAGCGGCGAAAGCCACCAGGCCGGAACCGGCCGGGAAGGAAATGCCGATCGGGAAGCGGGTGTGCGAGTCGCCGCCGGTGCCGACGGTGTCAGGCAGCAGCATGCGGTTCAGCCAGCTGTGGATGATGCCGTCGCCCGGACGCAGGGACACGCCGCCACGGGTGCGGATGAAATCCGGCAGGGTGTGGTGGGTGGTGACGTCGATCGGCTTCGGATAGGCCGCGGTGTGGCAGAACGACTGCATGACCAGGTCGGCGGAGAAGCCCAGGCAGGCCAGGTCCTTCAGCTCGTCGCGGGTCATCGGGCCGGTGGTGTCCTGGGAGCCGACGGTGGTCATCTTCGGCTCGCAGTAAGCGCCCGGGCGTACGCCCTGGCCTTCTGGCAGGCCGCAGGCACGGCCGACCATCTTCTGCGCCAGGGTGAAGCCCTTGCCGGAGTCGGCAGGCTGCTCGGGCTTCTTGAACAGGTCGGAAGCGCCCAGGCCCAGCTCGGCACGGGCCTTCTCGGTCAGGCCACGGCCGACGATCAGCGGGATACGGCCGCCAGCGCGGACTTCGTCGAGCAGCACTTCGGTCTTGAGCTCGAAGGTGGTGACCAGCTCGTCGCTACCGTTGCGGCGGACTTCGCCCTTGAACGGGTAGACGTCGATGACGTCGCCCATGGCCAGGTTGGTGCAGTCGAATTCGATCGGCAGGGCGCCGGCGTCTTCCATGGTGTTGTAGAAGATCGGGGCGATCTTGGTGCCGAAGCAGAAACCACCGGCGCGCTTGTTCGGCACGTATGGGATGTCGTCGCCGAAGAACCACAGCACGGAGTTGGTGGCGGATTTACGCGAGGAACCGGTGCCGACCACGTCGCCGACGTAGGCGACCGGGTGACCCTTGGCCTTGACTTCCTCGATCTGCTTGAGCGGGCCGACCGAGCCTGGCTGGACCGGCTCGATGCCGTCGCGGGCCATCTTCAGCATGGCCAGGGCGTGCAGCGGGATGTCCGGGCGCGACCAGGCATCCGGGGCAGGGGACAGGTCGTCGGTGTTGGTTTCGCCAGGCACCTTGAACACGGTCAGGGTGTATTTCTCGGCGATGGCCGGGCGGGCGGTGAACCACTCGCCAGCAGCCCAGGATTCCAGGACGGCCTTGGCATTGGCGTTGCCGGCCTTGGCTTTTTCAGCCACGTCGTGGAAGGCGTCGAACATCAGCAGGGTGTGCTTGAGCTGTTCGGCCGCGACGGTGCCCAGTTCGGCGTCGTCCAGCAGCGCGACCAGCGTCTCGATGTTGTAGCCGCCTTGCATGGTGCCCAGCAGCTCGGTGGCGTGCTTGCGGTCGATCAGCGGCGAGGTGGCTTCGCCCTTGGCGATGGCGGAGAGGAAAGCGGCCTTGACATAGGCGGCTTCGTCGACTCCTGGGGGAACGCGGTGGGTGATCAGGTCTACGAGGAAGGCTTCTTCGCCGGCCGGCGGGTTTTTCAGCAGCTCGACCAGGCCTGCAGTTTGTTCGGCGTTCAGCGGCTGGGGCACGACACCCAGGGCGGCACGCTCTTCGATGTGTTTGCGGTAGGCTTCAAGCACAGTTATTACCCTCATCAGTGGTCCCTAAAGGGAGTCCGGGACGCTCATCCAGCATTCCCATGCACCCATGCGCAATCACGGCTTTGTGGGCCGCCCAGCCAGGGTCGCAGGGAATCCTTACAGAAGCTGCTTTCAAAGTTTTACGCCTGTAGAACGGAGAGCTGATGAGGGGTTGGCCCGGGCATGCAGGCTGCATGACCCGAACCAACGCCGTTCTACCGGATGAACTGTGCTCGTGACGCTTTGAAAACAGCTTCCAACGGACATTGGTGCCTTGAAAAGGCGGTGTGATTCTACGGCAAAAAAAGGCAGAAGGTAAGGCGGCTCGCATGACTTTAACGAGTGACCCTGGTTAGACAAAGGGCTAACATGGGGCCGTGTTCCACCGCCAAGCCGTTGTTTTTCCATGTCCAACCAGTCCATCAAGACCCCTTGCGTCGGCCTTTGCTCCACGGTGTATGGAGACTCGGTGTGCCGCGGCTGCAAGCGTTTCCACCACGAAGTGATCCACTGGAACAGCTATGACGACGAGCAGAAGCGCGCCGTCTGGCAGCGCCTGGAGCAACTGCTGGTGCAGGTGATGATGGCCAAGCTGGAAGTGTTCGACAAAGACCGCCTGCGCCAGCAACTGGAGCAGCGTTCGATCCGTTTCCTGGCGCATCAGTCGGAATATTGCTGGGCCTACCAGCTGATCGCCCGTGGCGCCCGGATGATCCGTGACCTGGACGCCTACGGCATGGCCTTGCTGCCGGAATTTCGCGATTGGGAGCTGCCGCAACTGCGCGATGCGATCGACCGGGAGTTCTTCCTGTTGTCGGAGGCGCATTACCAGCGCTACATCGCACCGTCCTTCCTCAAGGGCGCATTGGGGTAGGACGCTTGGCGCAGGCTGGCAGGGGAACGGATGGCCGAACGGCCTGTCCCTGGCCGGCACGTCGATCGTCGTGCGCCGCGCTGGCTCAATCCCCGCTGTATTCGCACCCGCTGGTGCAGGTCTCGTGGATGCGCACCTTGGACAGCTCCGGCAGCAGCGGCTTGACCTGGTCCCAGATCCACTTGGCGATCACTTCGCTGGTGGGGTTCTCAAGGCCGGGGATGTCGTTGAGGTAGTTGTGGTCCAACTGCTCGTAGATCGGCTTGAAGATCGCCTTGATCTCGGCGAAGTCGCGGATCCAGCCGGTGTGCGGGTCGAGCGGGCCGGTCAGGTGCAGGGCGACCTTGAACGAGTGACCGTGCAGGCGACCGCACTTGTGCCCGGCGGGGACGTTGGGCAGGCGGTGGGCCGATTCGAATGTGAACTCTTTGAAAATTTCCACTGGTGGACCTGTAATGCTGGCGGGGTAAGGGCTTGAGCGGAAACTGATGTTTCAATGTACTGCTCAATGTACTGATTGGTCGTCGCTGGGGCCGAAAGATGTCATCCACTGGGTGATGTCCGACTGGCGCCAGGCAACCGAGTTGGGTCCTATCTTAACCTGTTTTGGGAAGGTGCCTTCCCTTATTCGCGTGTGGACCGTGTTGCGACCCATTCCTGTTACGCGCAACACCTCATCGAGGCGCAGCAGTCGGTCAATACCTTCTGTGTTTGTGCTCTTTTCGAGGCGATTGACCTTCCGTGAAAGCAACTAAAATTAGTTGCATGAAAGGGGTCGAAATGTCCAGGCAAGAAAAGCTGCTGAACAAGCAAGCTGGGTTCACTTGGTCGGAACTGGTCACGCTGCTGCGCGGGCTTGGATACCGCCAGATCGAGGGCGATGGCAGCCGGGTGAAGTTCGATAACGGTAGCCCGCAGGCGATGATCAACCTGCACAAGCCGCACCCCGGCAATGAGCTGAAGGCCTACGTTAAACGCCAGGTGATAGAGCACTTGAAAGCAGGAGGATTGATCTGATGAGCACCATGTTGCAGCACCGGGGCTACTACGGCTCGATTGAGGCCAGCCCTGAAGACGATTGCCTGTTCGGCAAGCTCCAGTTCATTCGCGCCCTCGTCAGTTATGAGGGCGAGACGGTTGCCGAGCTGACCAAGGCGTTTCGCGATGCAGTGGACGACTACCTGGATACCTGTGTGTCGCTCGGACAGGAGCCGGAGACTCCGTGCAAGGGGTCGTTCAATGTGAGGGTCGGGCATGACCTGCACCTGGCGGCCAGTGTGGCAGCTAGCCGGCAAAACATTTCTTTGAATGACCTCACCCGCAAAGCGCTTAGCGAGTACCTGGGGCATCACGCATAGCCAGCAATAAAAAGCCCGCACTGCTATGCGGGCTAACGTAGGGGAGCGGATGAGCCTTCACTGTGCAGGGCAGGGCGTGAAAAAAGCGTGAAGTCTACCGGCATGCCCGTCACAAGGCTTGCAACCGTTCGTGCAGCCGCCCGCTGGCGATCAGCTCGAGCAGTTCGTCGCCCAGCCGCTGGCTTTCGGCGATAGCCTTGTACCAGTAGCGCTTGCGCGCCTGCGCATCGCCCATGAAACGCTTGAAGTCGTTGCGGTCTGGCAGTTTGCCGTAGGGCAGGGCGGCCAGGTACTGCGGCGAGGGCGTGACCAGCAGCACGTTCTGCAGGCGCGTGGCATCGCCCCGGCGCCAGGGCAGGGCCTTGTCGAACCAGCCGGGCACCACCTTGTCGGTGAAGTGCGGATAGAGCACCAGGTCGTCGCCGCGATAGGGCAGGTCCAGGTGGTAGTCCAGCAGGCCGCCGTCGCGGTAGGTGCCCACGCCTGCGCCCGGGATGTCGCGCACGCCTTGCATGACCATGGGGATCGACCCCGAGGCGAGCAAGGCGTGGCGCAGGTTGGCCAGATCCAGGGGCAGGCAGCGCGAAGGGAAGTCGGTCAGTTCGTCCAGCGGCGGTGCCGCGCGGCCATCGTGCAGGATCACCCGCTCGAAGTGCCGGGCCAGCCGTGGCCGGCCCAGCAGGTTGCTGGCGATCACCGACGACAGGCCCATGCCCAGGCGCCCCCGATGATCGTCGGCGAGCAGGCCGTGGCTTTTGACCACCATGATGTTCAGGCGGTAATGCGCGTTGCCCAGGATCTGCCCGTCGCGGCCTTGCAGCAGGTCGTCGAGCATGCGCTGGCAGCTCTGGCTGACCTCGGCCGGGGTCACGCCCTTGGCGAAGTCCTGCTCGGTGTACAGCTCGCCCAGGTGGCGCAGGCCCGCGACCGGGTCGTCCAGGCAGGCGCTGGCGAAGCGCCAGGCGCCGATCGACGCGCCGATCAGGGCGCGTTGGCGTGGTGCCGAGGGCAGCCATTCGCCGAACAGAGCCAGGTCCAGGCCCTGGATGCCCAGCGGCTTGGGGCCACCGGCCGCGCCTGGCAGCACACCCACGTCGATGGCCCGCAGGCCGCGTTCGCGGATCTGCCGCAGGGCACGATGGCCGGCCTTGAAGGTCAGGGCAGGGTATTTGACGTGGATGGCGCTCATGGTGGATCTCGCGGGCAACAAGCGGGTCATTATAGGGTGTTCGGGGGCGCGAAGCGGCCCCCAGGCTGCGCTATCATGACGCCGCCTGCCTTCAGGTTGAATTAAGGACCCCCGGTTAGTCTTAACCCCGTAGACAACTTGTACATCTCGATGGAGAGAACCCATGAAGACTTTGACTGCCCTGTTCGCCGCCGCCGCCCTTGCCCTGGGTGCCAACGCCGCTTTCGCCAAGGATGTCCAGCCCGATGAAGTGGTCAAGCTGGTCAACGCCAAGACCATCAAGTCCCTGGACGAGCTGAAGGCCGCCGCCGTGGCCAAGCACCCGGGCGCCACCGTCACCGATTCGGAGCTGGAAAACGAATACGGCCGCTACATCTACAAGGTCGAGCTGCGCGACACCCAGAACGTCGAATGGGACGTGGACCTGGACGCCAAGACCGGTGAAGTGCTCAAGGACGAACGGGACAACTGATGATTGACCTCCCGCGAACGGCGCGCTACCTGGCACTTGCGCTGATGGCCGCCTGTTCGCTGGCGGGTGCCCGTGATCTCGACCAGGACGAAGCCCTCGAACTGCGCCAGAAGGGCATCATCCTGCCGTTGGAACAACTGCTCGAATCGGCCCTGGGGCGCTACCCCGGGGCCCGCCTGCTGGAGGCGGAGCTGGAAGAAAAGCACGGCCGCTACGAGTACGAGGTCGAGCTGCTGACCCCGGCCGGCGTGGTCCGCGAGATCAAGCTCGACGCCCGCAACGGCGCGCTGCTCAAAGACGAGGAAGACGACTGAATGCGCCTGCTGCTTGTCGAGGACAACGTTCCCCTGGCCGACGAACTGATCGCCGGCCTGCAACGCCAGGGCTATGCCGTGGACTGGCTGGCCGATGGCCGCGATGCGGTATACCAGGGCCAGAGCGAACCGTACGACCTGATCATCCTTGACCTGGGCCTGCCGGGCTTGCCGGGGTTGGAGGTGCTGAGCCAGTGGCGGGCGGGTGGTCTCGGCGTGCCGGTGTTGATCCTCACCGCCCGCGGCTCCTGGGCCGAGCGCATCGAAGGGTTGAAGGCCGGTGCCGACGACTACTTGAGCAAACCCTTCCATCCCGAAGAGCTGCAACTGCGCATCCAGGCGCTGTTGCGCCGCGCCCGCGGGCTGGCCAACCAGCCGACGCTGGAGGCTGCCGGCCTGCACCTGGACGAAAGCCGCCAGTGCGTGACCCGCGAAGGCGTCGACATCCAGCTGACCGCTGCCGAGTTCCGCCTGCTGCGCTATTTCATGCTGCATCCACGGCAGGTGCTGTCCAAGAGCCACCTGGCCGAGCACCTCTACGATGGCGAGACCGAGCGCGACTCCAATGTCCTCGAAGTGCATGTCAACCACCTGCGGCGCAAGCTCGGGCGCAGTGTGATCGAGACCCGGCGCGGCCAGGGTTACGTCTATGCCGGGAGCGCCGGGTGAAGTCGATCCAGGCGCGCCTGAGCCTTGGCCTGGTCGCGGTGCTGGTGGTGGTCGGGCTGGCCCTGGCCCAACTGAGCCTGTGGCTGTTCGAAGTCGGCCTGCAACGCTACCTGGAGGCCGGCCTGCGCAAGGAAAGCGAGAACCTGCTGGTGGCGCTGGTGCGTGGTCCTTCCGGCTTGCAGCTGGACGAGCGGCGCATCTCCGCCGCGTACCAGCGGCCGTTCTCCGGCTACTACTTCCGTATCGATTTCGACCAGGGCACCTGGCGTTCGCGTTCGCTGTGGGACCTGGACATGCCCAGGCCGGCAGCGCCAGGCCTGGAGGACAGCCATGAGCTGGGACCGGAGGGCCAGCAACTGCTGGCGTTTCGCGCCGACTACCGACGGCTGGGCCAGGACATTTCCATCAGCGTCGCCCAGGACTATTCGCCGGTGCGCGACGGTTTCCGGCGCATGCAGCAGATTGGCCTGGGCCTGGGCCTGGTGGCGCTGGTGCTGGTGCTGGTGCTGCAGCGCATCACCGTGACCCGTTCGCTGCGCCCGCTGGAACGGGCACGCCAGCAGATCGCCCAGTTGCAGCAGGGGCAGCGCTCGCAGCTGGATGCCGAGGTGCCCAGCGAACTGCAGCCATTGGTGGACCAGATCAACCACCTGCTGGCCCATACCGAGGACAGCCTGCGCCGTTCGCGCAATGCCCTGGGCAACCTCGGCCATGCGTTGAAGACGCCGTTGGCCGTGCTGCTCAGCCTGGCCGCCAGCGAACGCCTCAGGGACCTGCCCGAGGTCCGGGCGCAGATGCGCGAGCAACTGGAGCAGATCCAGCAGCGCCTGGCCCGTGAGCTCAATCGCGCGCGCCTGGCCGGCGATGCGCTGCCCGGCGCCCAGTTCGATTGCGATGCCGAGCTGCCGGGGTTGCTCGCGACGCTGGGCATGATCCATGGCGAAGGCCTGCTGCTCGAGCGCGACGTACCGCCGGGATTGCTCCTGCCCTGGGATCGTGAAGACTTGTTGGAGCTGCTCGGCAACCTGCTGGACAACGCCTGCAAGTGGGCCGACAGCGAAGTGCGCCTGGGCATCGCACCGACCACCGAAGGTTTCCAACTGTGGGTCGATGACGACGGCCCTGGCATCCCCGAGGCGCAGCGCCTGCAGGTGCTCGAGCGCGGTTCGCGGCTGGACGAGCAGGTCGACGGGCATGGCCTGGGGCTGGGCATCGTGCGGGATATCGTCGAAGCCTGGGGCGGCCGGCTATCGCTGCTGCAAAGCCCCCTCGGCGGGTTGCGGGTGAGCATCGACCTGCCGCGCAGGGGCCGCTGAGGCCCAGAGGCAAGCTTCAAGCCGCAAGCTTGCAGCCCCCCCCACTTCAATAAAATTGCAGTACAGACGCATTTTTTTGAATTGGCCCAGGTCCCCCGCCGCCCGGCACAATCCCTCGCGAAACTTTCCAGTTTTCATCTCCATGGACGGAGCCCATTACGCTATTGCATCCGCAATACAGGGCCCAGGCCGGTTCCGCTGGGCTTTCTTTTTAATCAGAAAAACTACGATCAAATCACTTCGATGTCTGCCTCGCGTCCCGAAAGTCGTCTGCAGCGCCTGCTTCCGGCGCCCCTGAACATCCCTCCCAGAGAATGGCTGCGCGCCGGCACCGGTGCGCTGCTGGGCCTGTTTCTCGCCGGTTGGCTATGCAGCATGGCCTATGGCCCGTCCATCGCCCTGCACCTGCTCGGCCCCCTGGCGGCCTCGGCGGTGCTGGTGTTCGCCGTGCACTCCGGGCCGCTGGCCCAGCCCTGGCCGGTGCTGGGCAGCTACGCTATCGCCTGCGCGGTGGGCCTGGCCATGCGCCAGGGCTTCGGCGCCGAACTGTGGGTGGCCGGCGCCGCGCTGGGGCTGTCGATCCTGGTGATGTGCCTGCTGCGCTGCCTGCACCCGCCGGGCGGCGGGGTGGCGGTGAGCGCGGTGCTGGCGGATTCGGGGCTGGTGGCCCTGGGCGACCACCTGCTCGAACCGGTCTTGCTCAATGCACTGATCCTGGTCACGGTGGCGGTGCTCTACAACCGCCTTACCGGCGTGCGCTACCCCAAGGGCGCCTTGCCGCGCAAGGACCTGCACCACACCCACGACCCCTTGCCGAGCGAGCGGGTCGGGGTGAGCAGCGAAGACCTCGACCTGGCCCTGGAAGAGCTGGGCGAGTTCGTCGACGTGACCCGCGACGAACTCGAACGCATCATCCTGGCCACCGAGCAGCATGCCTTGCAGCGTAGCCTGGGCGGCATCACCGCCGCCTCGGTGATGTCCCGCGACGTGCAGTTCGCCTCGCCTGCGACGACCCTCGAGCAAGCCTGGGCAATGCTCTCCAGCCACCACCTCAAGACCCTGCCGGTGCTGGAAGGTGGCCGCCTGGTGGGTATCGTCAGCCTCAGCGACCTGGTCGGCCCGGCCATGGCCCGTGCGCGCTTCAGTTGGCGCGGCCTGTTCCGCCGCCAGGTGGTGCGCATGGAGCAGGTGATGAGCCGCCGGGTGATCAGCGTCAGCAGCCGGCATCCGCTGGATCGCCTGCTGCCGCTGCTCAGCGAGCAGGGCCTGCACTGCCTGCCGGTGCTCGACGGTGACACCTTGGTCGGCGTGATCACCCAGACCGACCTGATCGCCGGCCTCAAGCGGCACCTGCTCAATGCCGCCGCACAGCGCTCAGATAACCGGGTCCCAGCGCTGTGACCAATCGCTGTCGCCGGCTGCCACCAGCCGGCGCAGTACGCTGAAGGCCTGCTGCAGTGCCTCGCTGTCACGCTTGCGGGCGTAGACCAGGAAGGTCGGGTAGGTGAACTCCGGGGCCTGCGGCACCCGCTCGAATATGCCCCGCTCCAGGTAGGCCTGGACCACCCGCGTGCGGAAATAGCCGCTGCCGCCCTGGTCGAGGATGAACTGCAAGGCCAACGGCCCGAGGTTGAAACTCAGCGCCGGGCGTGCGCAGTCGGGCAGGGCGGCATCGTGCTGGCGGCGGAACGCCTCGCCCCAGTCGATGTAGATGTACGGCTCGGGTCGGTCGACCCGGCGCACGCGGATCAGCTTTTCTTCCATCAACTGCTCCACCTGCAGCCCCGGGCCGTAGGTCGGCTGGTACACCAGCGCGGCGTCGAGCAGGCCCATCTCCACCTTGCGCAGCAGCGACTCGCCATCGCTCACTTCGCTGCGGATGGCATGGCTGGGCAGTTCGTGGTGCAGCGCGCTGACCCAGTCGAGCATCATCGGGTTGCCCAGGCTCACCTCGCCACCCACGTGCAACACCTGCTGGCAGCCTTGGGGCAGTGGCAGGTCGCGGCGTGCGGCTTCCCAGGTCTGCACCAGTTGGTTGGCGTAGGTGACGAACGCCTCGCCGTCGCTGGTCAGGCTGGCACCGTTGCGGCTGCGCACGAACAACTGGCAGCCGAGCTGTTGCTCCAGGCGCTGGACCCGTGCGGTGATGGCCGTCTGTGACACGAACAGGCGTTCGGCGGCGGCGACCAGGCTGCCGCAACGCACGATTTCCAGAAAGGTACGGGCCTGATCGATATCCATTGAAGCGGCTCTGTGGCTGACGGGGAGCCCTATTCTAGGCCTTTGCACCGTAATGGGGCGACTGCCTCGTGCAATCTTGCATATCGGTTGCGACTTAAGTCCGATGGCGAGCGTAGGGTGCCGGTCCATACTCAGGGTTCGCCCTTCAATAACAACAAGTACCGGGTTGCAAATCGACATGAGCTACCAGCACAGCTACGCCCGTTCCATCGCCGACCCCGCCGCCTTCTGGGCCGAGCAGGCCGACCGCCTGGCCTGGCACCGCAAACCCTCGCTGACCCTGCAGGACAACCCCGACGGCACCCATCGCTGGTTCGCCGATGGCCGCCTGAACAGTTGCTACCTGGCCCTTGACCACCAGATCGAGCAGGGCCGGGGCGAGCAGCTCGCACTGATCTACGACTCGCCCGTGACCGGCGTGCAGCAAACCTTCACCTACCAGCAACTGCACGACGAGGTGGCACGCCTGGCCGGCCTGCTGCGCCAGTTGGGCGTGGGCAAGGGCGACGGGGTGATCATCTACATGCCCATGGTGCCCCAGGCGGCCATGGCCATGCTCGCCTGCGCACGGATCGGCGCGGTGCATTCGGTGGTGTTCGGAGGCTTCGCCGCCAACGAACTGGCCCTGCGTATCGACGATGCCCGGCCGAGCCTGCTGCTGACGGCCTCCTGCGGCCTGGAGTTCGACCGGGTGATCGAGTACAAGCCGCTGGTCGACCGCGCCTTGCAACTGGCTCGCCATCAGCCGCGCCATGTGCTGGTGCTGCAGCGGCCCCAGGCGCGTGCCACGCTGCAACCGGGCCGTGACCTGGACTGGTACGAGGCGCTGGCCAGCGCCGAGCCGGTGGCACCGGTGGAGCTGGAGGCCGGTGACCCGCTGTACATCATGTACACCTCCGGGACCACCGGAAAGCCCAAGGGCATCGTGCGCGAGAACGGCGGCAACGCGGTCGCCCTGTGCTATGCCATGCGGCATATCTACGGCATGCAGGCCGGGGACGTGTGGTGGGGGATCTCCGACGTGGGCTGGGTGGTCGGCCATTCGCTGATCGTCTATGGCCCCTTGATGTGCGGTTGCACCACGGTGTTCTACGAAGGCAAGCCGATCCGCACCCCGGATGCCTCGGCCTACTGGCGGGTGGTGGAGCAGTACAAGGTCAATGGCCTGTTCTGCGCGCCCACCGCCATGCGTGCGATCCGCAAGGAAGACCCGGACGGCGAACTGATCCGCCGCCATGATCTGGCCTCGCTGCGCCAGTTGTTCCTGGCCGGGGAGAAGCTCGACTCCAGCACCCACGAATGGCTGGAGCGGGTCAGCGGCAAGCCGGTGCACGACCACTGGTGGCAGACCGAGACCGGTTGGCCGGTCACCGCGCCCTGCGTGGGCCTGCAAGGCAGCGCGGCGCGACCGGGCTCGAGCAACCGTGCGGTGCCGGGTTACCACGTCCAGGTGCTGGACGATGACGGCCGGCCCCTGGGGCCGAACCAGCAGGGCGCCATCGTCATCGCCCTGCCATTGCCGCCCGGTTGCAGCCAGACCCTCTGGGGTGACCACGAGCGTTACTTGCAGGCCTACCTGCGCACGTACCCGGGTTACTACCACACGGGCGATGGCGGCTACCTGGACGACGAAGGTTTCGTCTACATCATGGGGCGCACCGACGACGTGATAAACGTCTCCGGCCATCGCCTGTCCACGGGCGAGATGGAAGACCTGGTGGCACGGCATCCGGCAGTGGCCGAGTGCGCGGTGATCGGTGTGCACGACGAGATCAAGGGGCAGGTGCCGCTGGCGCTGGTGGTGCTCAAGGACGGCGAGGGCATCGCCGAGCAGCAGTTGCAGGCAGAACTGGTGGCCAGCGTGCGTGAGCAGATCGGTGCCCTGGCGTGTTTCAGTCGGGTGCGCCTGGTCAAGCGGCTGCCCAAGACCCGTTCCGGGAAGATCCTGCGGGCGGTGCTGCGCAAGATCGCCGACGGGCAGGACTACGTGCCGCCCTCGACCCTGGATGATCCGGCGGTGCTGGGGGAAATCGAGGGAGTACTGGCGGACCTGCCCAGGGCTGGCTGATCGGTCAGGGCTTTCAACATTCGGGGGCTGCAAAGCAGCCCCAGCATTCACCCCGGCCCAACCTGATGCAACTGCCCCAGCCGGCTGCGTGTGCGCATCAGGTCGGCGATCGCCCCGCCCAGGCTGTGCGCCAAGGCCCGTCGCCCGATCACGGTCACTGCCTTGTCCTGGTCGTAGAGCACATCCACCAGGTTGACGAACCGCTGCTGCGCCGCCAGCGAACACGCGGCCAGGTCGTCCAGCCCCTCGATGATCCAGCGGTCATAACGGTTGGCGAGCTCCAGGTAGTCGATCACCGCCGTGGGTCGTTCGCACAGGTCGTCGAAGGTGAACATCACCTGCCGTCCCTCGCTGTACAACGCACGCAGGCTGCGCTTGTTCACCTCCAGCATGACCGGCTGCGCGGCCGGCACCGCCAGTGCCTGGCGCTGTTCGGTATCGCCCGGCCAGAGGTAATGCCCACGGGTGAAGCGCTGGTACGCGCGGTTGGTCGGCAGGCTGCGAAAGTCCGTGTCGCCCGCCACCTCCAGCACCTGCATGCGCTGGTTGATCAGGCGGATCACCGGCAGGAACCGCTCATGGTACAGCGGGTTGGGCAGCAACCCCTCGGGCGCGTAGTTGGATGTCACCAGCAGGAACACCCCGCGGTCGAACAGGGCATTGAACAGCCGGGTGAGCAACATGGCATCGCCGATGTCATGCACGTGGAATTCGTCGAAGCACAGCACCCGGCAGTCCTCCAGCAGCTCGGTGAGGGTCGTGCCCAGGGCGTCGTCCAGCGCCCGGTGGCGGTGCATGCCCTGGTGCAGGCGGGCGAAGAAGTCATGGAAATGCAGGCGGCGCTTGGCCTGCACGGGCACGGCCTGGAAGAACCCATCGAGCAGCCAGCTCTTGCCGCGCCCGACCGAACCATGCAGGTAGAGGCTGCGGGCCTGGCCATGTTCCAGCACCGCCAACTGCCGGGCCATGCACTGGATCACCTGGCGCTGCCCGTCGCTGAGCGTGTAGCCGCGGCTGACGGCCTTGTCCTGGAACAACGCCAGCAGTGCGTTGCCGGCGGGCGATGCCTTGTCGAGGCGCCGGCGCAGGTGACGTAGTGGTGTGGGAATCCAGGCGGGCAAGACGAAGGCTCCTCGGGGCGGATGGCAGGGTAGGGGGCAGCTTGCGCGAGCCGGGGCATTTTGATCAATCGAGAATGTGCCGGGCAATCATCGTGAAAGGCGATCGGTCCCTTCGCCCTGGCTACACTGGAAGGCTGGAACATTCCACCCGCATCGGGAGGCCTGTATGAGCGATCCCTACCCCCTGGCCCGCTTCGTCGAAGCCCAGGACCCGGTGATCGACCGGGTGCTGCAGGAACTGCAGGCCGGTCGCAAGGCCAGCCACTGGATGTGGTTCGTCTTCCCCCAACTCGATGGCCTCGGCCGCAGCGCCATGGCCGAGCGCTACGCCCTCTCAGGTGTCGACGAGGCCCGTGCCTACCTGCGCCATCCCGTGCTGGGGCCGCGCCTGGAGGCCTGCGTCAATGCGCTGATGCAGCACTGCGACAAGAGCGCCCGGCAGATCCTCGGCAGCCCCGATGATCTCAAGCTGCGCTCGTGCCTGACCCTGTTCGCCCAGGTCGACCCAAGTAACCCGCTGTTCCAGTTGGCCCTGGTGCAGTTCTACCAGGGCGAGCCCGACGCGCTCACGCTCGGGCTGCTCGGCCAGTGACGGCGGTCAGGCCTTGCGTTCGAGCTGGCGCTCGATCATGTACTTCACCGCCAGGCGTCGTTCCTTGAGACGATGCAGGTCATCGTCGGTGACATTGCCCGCCGAGATCGACTCGGCCGCCAGAACCTGGTTGTCGATGTCCACGTATTCGTCCAGCAGGCGGTCCAGCTCCTTGTCCTGCTGGCGGCGCTGCTGGACGATCTCGCGAGGGTAGTGCAGGTCTTGGTAGAGGTCATGGGAAACTGGCATGGGGCCCTCCTTGTGATGCGCAGGCATTGCTTACCTGATTGGAATGGGCGATCGGGCTGGTGTTGAAGCGAGGCGGGGAAAAAACGACGGGCGGTCATGCCGTTGTCTTAGGAACGGGGGGCTTCTGGCGCAGGTAACCTTACATACCTGCAGCACGGACACTAAGTTTCTGTTTTCAGGCAATTTTTTTCACGCTGGGGGTTCCCAGCCGAAAAGAATGTTGCTAAAGTGCCGCGCATTCCAGCACAGCGCCCCCGCGGCGTTGTCAGCGAACAGTCTGAACGACGGTGCCCAGGCACTGCTCGCATCCGATACAGGGGCGTCGCCAAGCGGTAAGGCAGCAGGTTTTGATCCTGCCATGCGTTGGTTCGAATCCAGCCGCCCCTGCCATTTTTTCTTTTCTATTTATCTTCCCAGGCCGCGATCGAAGGCCAGCATCCACGTCATCGCTTGCCGTTCAGGGCTCACGAATCCTGTGTGCCGCAAGAGTCCTTGTGGACGCTTCAGTATAGGGCTGGCGCCATGCCTATTGGGGCTGCAAGGCAGCCCCAATGCCCCTCAGCGCAGGTCCCCGACCATCTTCGCCAAGGTTTCCAATACCGCCCCAGCCAACGCCTTCGAGCGCTCCCCCGACCAGCCGGTCATGGCGTTGGGCGCATCGTCATGGTCCTTGAACGGCATCTCCAGGGTCAGCGACAGGCAGTCGTACGCCTGCCCCACGGCATTGCAGGCCAGGGTCATGTTGGCCTGGCCCGGTTCGTCGCGGGGGTAGCCATGGGTGGTCTGGAAGTCTGGCGTGACGCTGCACAGCATCGTGCGAAACTGCTGCTCCAGTTGCGCCAGGCGCGGCGTATAGCCCGGGTTGCCTTCGCAGGCCGCCGTGAACACATGGGGGATTTCCTCATCCCCATGCACGTCGATGAACGCATCCACCCCATACTGCTTCATCTGTGCCTGGGCGAAGAACACCTCCGGGCTCGAGTCGACACTGGCGTCCTGCCAGGCGCGGTTGAGGTCCTTGCCCTTGAAGTTGGTGCGCAGGTGGCCGAGGAAGGCGCCGTCGGGGTTCATGTTGGGGATCAGGTACAGGTCGGCCTTGGCCAGCAGTTGCCGGACGGACGCCTCGTTGGCCTGCAGGCAATCGATCACGCCTTCCATGAACCACTCGGCCATGTGCTCGCCCGGGTGCTGCTGGGCGATCAGCCACAGCTTGCGTTTGCCCGCCGCACCGTCGCCGGCGCGCAGCAGGGGAATGTCGCGGCCCTGCACGCTGCGCCCACTGGCCAGCAGTTCGACGCCGGGGATCTGCCGGGCGCGCTCGATCAACTGGTTGTGGCGGGCGCGAGGGTAGGGCTCGAAGTAGGCGAACCAGATCTGCTCCTGCTCGGCCTTCACTTCGAAGGCCAGCGCCTTGCCATCGAACTGGCTGGGTACGCGGAACCAGGTCTGCTGGTCGTAGGAGGCTACGGCGTTGTAGCCGCTCCAGGCGTTCTTGTAGGAAGACTCGGAAGCGTTGTCCAGGCTGAAGCGATGGACCTGCCCCCGCGTGAGGCCGCTGACCTTGAAGTGGAACCACTGGAAGTGGCCGCTGTGGGTGTCGGGGCGGATGGCCAGGTGGACCTGGGCCGGGTTGCTGGCATCCAGCACCTGGATGTTGCCGGAATCGAAATCGCAGTCGATGTGCAGCGGGGACAGCGTCACGGTCATTGCCTGGCTCCTGTGGCTTTTGTTGTGGGGGTACTGTACACCGCTGGGTGGGTCGCTGCGTTGCGAATGACGCCTCTGGTTATGCTGTTGGATTTCTGGGGCGCGAAGCGGCCCCAATCGAGTTGACTGTCAGCGCTGGAGGTGAGGGCTCAGGCCAAGTACCCGAACATCAGGAGGGCCGCAATCCCCAACCCGATCGCAATCGAGCAGCCGCCCAACGAAAGCGCCGCACGCCCTTGCTGGTACCAGCCGTCATGCCCCAACTGCCGTGCTGGGGCCAGCAGGCTGCGCCAGCGCAGCTCGGTCTCGTGGAAGGCTTCCCGGTGTGCGGGGTCGGCATCCAGCCAGCGGCGGAAGTCGATGCGTTCGCTGGCAGTGACCTGCGGGTTTTGCAGGCGCACATACCAATGCCCGGCCACGCAGGCCAGGGCATCGCCAGGCGCATGGGTGGTTTGCAGCGCCTGGTTCATGTGGCGTTCGATGGCCAGCAGGGGCAGGTCGAGGCGTTCGGCGATAGCGGCGAAATCCAACTGGTCGAGGCGGTTGAGCAGGAACACCTGCTGCACTCGACGCGGCAGGCGCTTCAGGCCGTGGAGCAGGGCATCCTCGGAAGACGCCTGGTCGGCATCGGTGGCATGACCGAGGGGCAGCAGCAGACGGGTCATGGACGGCTCCTTGCGCGAAAGGGGTGGGGGAGGGGGCATCTTCCCTGATGCGCAAACAGCTTAATCTTAACGAGATTGATTCTCAAGTGCTGATTGTGCAAAACGTTGTAACACCCGTTCACGAAATGACACACCTTTGCTATCATCGCGGCCATTCAAACGGTACCCGGTCTTCATTAGCCTGAAGAGCCCCAAAAAAAATGACCCGGCAAAAAGCCGGGTCAAAAACCGTGATTAGCCTGATGAGGAGATAATCTGAGAGCGACCTAAGCTCCAGGTTATCCAGCGGATCTCGCGATCAGCTGAGTGCAATAATAATCGTTATCATTTGCCAGTCAAATGAATTTTCAGTAATCCGGTAAAAAAGTTTTTCCGGTGCACCCCCGTCCCCGGCAATTGGGGCCTTTGCCGTTCGTCGGCCTCACGTGTTGTCTACTCTCCCCCCACCTGTACCGATTGCTTGTGCTCCAGCAGCGCCCTGGCCATGTTCATCATGTGCATCAGCGCGAACAGGATCTCCCGCGTCATACCCTGGGGCTGGTGGGTGGCCGTCTCGTGGGCGGTGGCGGCGGCGCAGCGCAGCAAGGCGACGGCATGGTCGTGGGCCTGCTCGGAGGAAACACCGTCGTGCAGGGTCCAGATGCGGTTGTCCAGGCTGGGGCGGGACGGTGGTGGATTGAGGTAGTAGTCGAGGGCGCGGCGGGCCGCTTCGCTGTCGAGATCTGTTTCGTCTTTTTTCGGTGGTTTCATCCTGATACCTGCGAAGGCCAATGGAAAAAGGTCCAGGCTGAAGTTAATACTTTTAGTATTCGATGTCTCGATGATAAATAATACTGAATGTTTATTGAGCGCCCGAAGGCAGTCCGTATCGTGCCAGCGATGAATATGGATAAATGGATTGCCCTCGTCCGTGACCGGATCGAGGAGCTCGATATCTCCCAGGAGCAGCTCGCCGAGCGCGTTGGGGTTTCCCAGGGCAGCGTGGGCCACTGGCTACGCAAACGGCGCCAGCCGAGGGTCGATTCGATGAACCGGGTGTTCGTCGAGCTCGGCATGCCCCATTACCAGGTCCGCCTGCAGTTGCGGGTACTGGGGCAGGTTGGCGAAGACAGCGCCCTTTACGAGGTGGATGACGACGACGATGTCGACCTGATGAAATACATCGTGTGCTTTCGTTATCCGGTACTGGGCTGGGATGAGCTGGATGCGCCGATGCCCGAGCAAGGCACTGTCTTCGAGCAGACCGATTATTTCGCCCAGGGCAAGGCGTTCTGGCTGACGGTCGAGAACGACGCCATGAGTGCCGCCAGCGGCCGCAGCGTGCCCCAGGGCATGCGCATCCTGGTGGACCCGGGGGTGGCGGCGGAGCCGGGGCGCCTGGTGATCGCTCGCCAGCCTGGCAAGCCGGCGATCTTCCGGGAGCTGGCCGAGGAGGGTGGGCAGCAATACCTCAAGGCGTTGAACAGCAGCTATCCGGCGTTGGTGTGTGAGGAGGGCTGCGAGTTCCTGGGGGTTGTCGTGCGGGTGCACGGGGTGCTCTAGGGCTTCGGCGAGCTGCCATCGCTCAGTCGAGCGGCATCGGGGCTGCTTTGCAGCCCCGAAATGGCAGTTGAACGGTCAGCTCATTCCACCAGCTCGACCAGCACCGCTCCCTCGTTGACCATATCCCCTTCCTGGCAGAACAGCGCCTTCACCGTCCCGCCATGGGGCGCACGAATGCTGTGTTCCATCTTCATCGCCTCCAGCACCACCAGCGCGGTGCCGGCCTCCACGGCCTGGCCCGGCGCGACCAGCACGCGCACGATACTGCCGTTCATGGGCGCGCCCAGGCCGCCCTGATGGCTGTGGCTGGCCTCGGCCTCGGCGATCGGGTCGAAGGCGGCGACGGCATGCATTTCCCCCTCCCATTGCAGGAACAGGGTGTCGCCACGGCGAATCGCCAGGTGGCGCTGGCGCACGCCGTCCAGGTCATGGCACAACTGCTCGCCTTCCAGGCGCAGGGTCGATGCCGCCGTGCGCTCCAGGGCCACGGCTTGCGCATGGCCGCCGCTCATCAGGTGCAGGCTGCTGCGCGCCGGCAGGCCCAGGCGCAAGCCCGCGCGGCTGGCCCAGGGCGAAGCCGGGTCATCATCGCGCCGGGGCGTGGGGCTGCCCTGCAGCCAGGCTTCGGCGGCAGCCTGCCAGAACGCCGCCGGTAGCGCCTGGGCAGGCGGCAGCAGCTCGGCCTGGTGGCGCGGGATGAAGCCGGTGTCCAGCTCGGCCGCGGCGAAGGCCGGGTGGACCAGGATACGGCGCAGGAAACCGATGTTGGTCTTCACCCCGCCGATGGCGAATTCATCGAGCATGGCCAAAAGGCGCAGGCGCGCCTGCTCACGGTCCTCGCCCCAGGCGATCAGCTTGCCCAGCATCGGGTCGTAGAACGGCGAGACGCTGTCGCCCTCGCTGACCCCGCTGTCTACCCGTCGTCCCTCGCCAGGCGTCGACTCGCGATACAGCGCCAGGGTGCCGGTGGCCGGCAGGAACTCGTTGGCCGGGTCTTCGGCGTACAGCCGCACCTCGATGGCATGGCCGACCAGCGGTACCTGCGCCTGGCTGATCGGCAAGGGATCGCCGCAGGCGACGCGGATCTGCCAGGCCACCAGGTCCAGCCCGGTGATGGCCTCGGTGACCGGGTGCTCCACCTGCAGGCGGGTGTTCATCTCCATGAAGAAGAACTCGCCACGGGCATCGAGCAAGAACTCCACGGTGCCCGCGCCGACATAACCGATGGCCTGGGCCGCGCGCACCGCCGCCTCGCCCATGGCCTTGCGCAGCTCGGCGGTCAGGCCTGGGGCAGGGGCCTCCTCGACCACCTTCTGGTGGCGGCGCTGGATCGAGCAGTCGCGCTCGTTGAGGTACAGGCAGTTGCCGTGCTGGTCGGCGAACACCTGGATCTCCACATGGCGCGGCTTGAGCACGTACTTCTCCACCAGCATGCGCGCATCGCCGAACGACGACTGCGCTTCACGCTGTGCCGAGGCCAGGGCGTCGGCCAGCTGGCTTTCCTCCTCGACCACCTTCATGCCCTTGCCGCCGCCACCGGCGCTGGCCTTGAGCAGCACTGGGTAGCCGATGCGTTCGGCGGCGGCGCGGAAGGTCTCCAGGTCCTGGGCCTGGCCGTGGTAGCCGGGCACCAGCGGCACGCCGGCGCTTTCCATCAGGGCCTTGGCCGCCGACTTGCTGCCCATGGCGTCGATGGCGCTGGCCGGGGGGCCGAGGAAGATCAGCCCGGCCTGTTCGACGGCACGGGCGAAGCCGGCGTTCTCCGAGAGGAAGCCGTAGCCGGGGTGGATGGCCTGGGCACCGCTGGCCTTGGCCGCGGCCAGCAGCTTGTCGATGTCCAGGTAGCTCTCGGCCGCCTTGGTGCCGCCCAGGTCGACACGGATGTCGGCCTCGCGGCTGTGCCGGGCGTCGCGGTCGGTGGCACTGTGCACCGCGACCGTGGTCAGGCCCATGGCCTTGGCGGTGCGCATGACCCGGCAGGCGATCTCGCCGCGGTTGGCGACCAGCAGGGTGGTCAGCGTGGGATGGCTCATGGGCGTGGGTCCTTATCCAGGGTTTGCCAGGCGGGGCGGCGTTTTTCCAGGAAGGCGCGCAGGCCCTCCTGGCCTTCGGCGCTGACGCGGATGCGGGCGATGCTGTTCTCGCAGTAGCGGCGCAGAGCGGGGCTCAGTTCACCGTCATCCACTTCGCGCAGCAGGTCCTTGGTGGCGCGCAGGGCCTGGGGGCTGTTCTGCAGCAGGTTGTCCACCCAGGCCTCGACCTGGGCGTCCAGGTCGCTGGCCGGGTACACCTCGGCCAGCAGGCCCAGCTCACGGGCGCGCACGCCGCTGAAGCGCTCGGCGGTCAGGGCGTAGCGGCGGGCGGCGCGCTCGCCGATGGCCTTGACCACGAACGGGCTGATCACCGCCGGGGCCAGGCCGATGCGTACCTCCGACAGGCACAGTTGCGCATCCTCGGCGCCGATGGCCATGTCGCAGCAACTGATCAGGCCCAGGGCACCGCCGAAGGCCGCACCCTGCACCACGGCCAGGGTCGGTACCTTCAGGCGATGCAGGCTGTACATCAGCTCGCCCAGTTCATGGGCGTCGTCCAGGTTGGTGTTGAAGTCCAGCTGCGCCGACTGCTGCATCCACGCCAGGTCGGCGCCGGCACTGAAGTGCCGGCCACGACCGCGCAGCAGGACGAAGCGCAGGCTGGCGTCCTCGGCGAGCCGGTCGATGGCCACGATCAGCTCGCGGATCATCTGCGCATTGAAGGCGTTGTTCTTGTCTTCCCGGCTCAGCCACAGGGTGGCGAAGCCACGGGGATCGCGGATCAACTCGAGGGTTGTGAAATCGCTCATGGGTCACATCCGGAAAATGCCGAAGCGGCTCTGTTCGATCGGGGCGTTCAGCGCGGCGGACAGCGCCAGGCCGAGCACGTCGCGGGTCTGCGCCGGGTCGATGACGCCGTCGTCCCACAGCCTTGCGCTGGAATAGTAGGGGTGGCCCTGGCGCTCGTACTGGTCGAGGATCGGCTGCTTGAGCCTGGCCTCGTCCTCGGCGCTGAAGGCCTGGCCTGCGCGCTCGCTCTGCTCGCGCTTGACCTGGGCCAGCACGCCCGCCGCCTGTTCGGCGCCCATCACGCCGATCCGCGCGTTGGGCCACATCCACAAAAAGCGCGGGTCGTAGGCGCGGCCGCACATGCCGTAGTTGCCGGCACCGAAGCTGCCGCCGATGATCACCGTGAACTTCGGCACCTGGGCGCAGGCCACTGCGGTCACCAGCTTGGCGCCGTGCTTGGCGATGCCGCCTTCCTCGTACTTCTTGCCGACCATGAAGCCGGTGATGTTCTGCAGGAACAGCAGCGGGATGCCGCGCTGGCAGGCCAGTTCGATGAAGTGCGCGCCTTTTTGCGCCGCCTCGGCGAAGAGGATGCCATTGTTGGCCAGGATCGCCACCGGATAGCCGTGCAGGTGGGCGAAGCCGCACACCAGGGTGGTGCCGAACAGCGCCTTGAACTCGTCGAACACCGAGCCATCGACCAGGCGTGCGATCACCTCGCGCACGTCGAACGGTTGCTTGGCGTCGGCCGGCACCACGCCGTACAGCTCCTGAGCGTCGTAGAGCGGGGCGACCGGCGCCTGGCACTGCAGCTTGCCGAGCTTGTGCCAGTTGAGGTTGGCCACGCAGCGCCGGGCCAGGGCCAGGGCGTGCTCGTCGTTGTCGGCATAGTGGTCGGCCACGCCGCTGGTGCGGCAGTGCACATCGGCGCCGCCGAGGTCCTCGGCGCTGACCACTTCACCGGTGGCGGCCTTCACCAAAGGCGGCCCGGCGAGGAAGATGGTCGCCTGCTGGCGCACCATGATCGCTTCGTCGGCCATGGCCGGCACATAGGCGCCACCGGCGGTGCACGAGCCCATGACCACGGCGATCTGCGGGATACCCAGGGCGCTCATGTTGGCCTGGTTGAAGAAGATCCGCCCGAAGTGTTCGCGGTCGGGGAAGACTTCGTCCTGGCGCGGCAGGTTGGCACCACCGGAGTCCACCAGGTAGAGGCAGGGCAAGCGGTTCTGCAGGGCGATGGCCTGTGCGCGCAGGTGTTTCTTCACCGTCAGCGGGTAGTAGGAGCCGCCTTTCACCGTGGCGTCGTTGGCCACGATCATGCATTCGACCCCCTCGACCCGGCCGATGCCGGCGATCACCCCGGCGGCGGGCACGTCCTCGCCGTATACCTCATGGGCGGCGAGCTGGCCGATCTCGAGGAACGGCGAGCCCGGGTCGAGCAGGCGGTCGATACGCTCGCGCGGCAGCAGCTTGCCACGCGAGGTGTGCCGCTCCTGGGCCTTGGGCCCGCCGCCCTGGCTGACCTGGGCGAGCAGGGTGCGCAGCGCTTGCACCTGGGCCGCCATGGCGGCCGCGTTCTGCACGAATTCCGGCGATCTTGGGTTTAACTGTGACTTCAGAATCATCATTGCTCCCGGCGCAGCTCGCTTTCAGCTCCAAGCATCAAGCTGCAAGCTGATCTGTGTTGTAGTGACGAACGCGTATCTCCAGCACGCCACGAACTGCTCTTTCTTGCAGCTTGAAGCTTGCAGCTCGGCATGCCCCCCGTCAGCGCGTTTCGTTGAAAAGCTCGCGGCCGATGAGCATCCGGCGGATCTCACTGGTGCCAGCGCCGATTTCGTACAGCTTGGCGTCGCGCAGCAGGCGGCCAGCCGGGAACTCATTGATGTAGCCGTTGCCGCCGAGGATCTGGATCGCCTCCAAGGCCATCTGGGTGGCGCGCTCGGCGGTGTAGAGGATCACCCCGGCGGCGTCCTTGCGGGTGGTCTCGCCACGGTCGCAGGCCTGGGCCACGGCATACAGGTAGGCGCGGCTGGCGTTGAGCTGGGTGTACATGTCGGCGATCTTGCCCTGGATCAGCTGGAACTCGCCGATGCTCTGGCCGAACTGCTTGCGGTCGTGGATGTAGGGCACTACCAGGTCCATGCACGCCTGCATGATCCCGGTCGGGCCGCCGGAGAGCACCACGCGCTCGTAGTCCAGGCCGCTCATCAGCACGCGCACGCCGCCGTTGAGCTGGCCGAGGATGTTTTCCTCGGGCACCTCGACGCCGTCGAAGAACAGCTCGCAGGTGTTGGAGCCACGCATGCCCAGCTTGTCGAACTTGTTGCTGCGCGAGAAGCCTTTCCAGTCACGCTCGACGATGAACGCGGTGATGCCGTGCGGGCCCTTGTCCAGGTCGGTCTTGGCATAGATCACGTAGGTGTTGGCGTCCGGGCCGTTGGTGATCCAGGTCTTGCTGCCGTTGAGCACGTAGTGGTCGCCGCGTTTCTCGGCGCGCAGCTTCATCGACACCACGTCGGAGCCGGCGTTGGGCTCGCTCATGGCCAGGGCGCCGATGTGCTCGCCGCTGATCAGCTTGGGCAGGTACTTCTGCTTCTGTTCGTGGCTGCCGTTGCGGTTGATCTGGTTGACGCACAGGTTGGAGTGGGCGCCGTAGGACAGGGCCACCGAGGCCGAGCCGCGGCTGATCTCCTCCATCGACACCACATGGGCCAGGTAACCCAGGCCGGCACCGCCGTATTCTTCAGGCACGGTGATACCCAGCAGGCCCATGTCGCCGAACTTGCGCCACATGTCGGCGGGGAACAGGTTGTCCTGGTCGATCTGCGCGGCGCGCGGGGCCAGTTCGGCGGCGACGAAGGTGCGCACCTGGTCGCGGAGCATGTCGATGGTTTCGCCCAGGGCGAAGTTCAGGGTGGGGTAATGCATGCGGGGGCACCTTCTTGTTCTTGAAATGGGTAACACCGTAGCTCATGGCTGTTTCACGGCGAGCCTGTGCGAGGCCATGGCAGGGTGTCGTTTTTCACCTTTACGTTAACGTAAACCTGGCGTTAGGTGCTGTCAATCGACTCATGACCTTTACGTTAACGTAAATCTGCGCCAGAGTAGCCATCGCTTGCTTCAGTCATGCCCAGAACAACCACAAGAAGGGATATCCATGAGTCAACCAAGCTACACCCGTGGCCGCCAGGACCGGCCCCTGCTGACCCAGACCATCGGCCAGGCCTTCGACGCCACTGTGGCCCGCTGCCAGGACCGCGAGGCCCTGGTGGCCCGGCACCAGGGGCTGCGCTACAGCTGGCGGCAATTGGCCGCGCAAGTCGATCGCCACGCCAGGGCGCTCATGGCCCTGGGCGTGCAGGTCGGCGACCGGGTCGGCATCTGGTCGCCCAACTGCGCCCAGTGGTGCATCCTGCAACTGGCCAGCGCCAAGGTCGGCGCGATCCTGGTCAACATCAACCCGGCCTACCGGGTGGGCGAGTTGGAATACGTGTTGCGCCAGTCAGGCTGCAGTTGGCTGGTTTGCGCCGATGTCTTCAAGACCTCCGACTACCACGCCATGCTCCTGGAGCTGGTGCCCGAACTGGCCGCCCCGTCGCCGGGCCGCCTCGCCAGCGAGCGCCTGCCGGACCTGCAGGGCGTCATCAGCCTGGCGGCCAACCCACCGGCCGGCTTCCTGCCCTGGGCGCGCCTGGCCGAGCGGGCCGGGCAAATCGACCTGCAGGCCTATGCCGCGCGCCAGCGCAGCCTGCAGTTCGACCAGCCGGTGAACATCCAGTACACCTCCGGCACCACGGGCGCGCCCAAGGGGGTGACGCTCAGCCACTACAACATCCTCAACAATGGCTACATGGTCGGCCAGAGCCTGGGCCTGGGCGACACCGACCGCATGGTGATCCCGGTGCCGCTGTACCACTGCTTCGGCATGGTCATGGCCAACCTAGGCTGCGTCACCCATGGTTGCACCATGATCTACCCCAACGACGCCTTCGACCCGGCCTTGACCCTGCGCGCGGTGGCCGAGGAGCGCGCCAGCATCCTCTACGGCGTGCCGACCATGTTCATCGCCATGCTCGACCACCCGGGCCGGGCCGAGCTGGACCTGTCCAGCCTGCGCAGCGGCATCATGGCCGGCGCCACCTGCCCGATCGAGGTGATGCGCCGGGTCATCGACCAGTTGCACATGGCCCAGGTGCAGATCGCCTATGGCATGACCGAGACCAGCCCGGTATCGCTACAGACCGGCCCGGACGATGAGCTGGAGTTGCGCGTGACCACCGTCGGGCGTACCCAGCCGCAGTTGGAGACCAAGCTGGTGGACGAGCACGGCAACATCGTCGCCCGTGGCGAGATCGGCGAGCTGTGCACCCGCGGCTACAGCGTGATGCTCGGCTACTGGAACAACCCCCAGGCCACCGAGGAAGCCATCGACCCGGCCGGCTGGATGCATTCGGGCGACCTGGCGGTGATGGACGAGCAGGGCTACGTGCGCATCGTCGGGCGCAACAAGGACATGATCATCAGGGGCGGCGAGAACATCTACCCGCGCGAGCTGGAGGAGTTCTTCTACACCCATCCGGCGGTGGCCGACGCCCAGGTGATCGGCATTCCCTGCAGCCGCTATGGCGAGGAGATCGTCGCCTGGATCAAGCTGCACCCCGGGCACAGCACCAGCGCCGAGGCGCTGCAAGCGTGGTGCAAGGCACGCATCGCCCATTTCAAGGTGCCGCGGCACTACCGCTTCGTCGAGGCGTTCCCGATGACCGTGACCGGGAAGGTGCAGAAGTTCCGGATGCGCGAGATCAGCATCGCCGAGATCGCACTGTAGTTTTTGCCGTTCAACTGTATTTGGGGCCGCTTCGCGGCCCCAGATGCCCCACAGGATCCAAGTCGATCCCCCCATCATGCAGCGCCCAGGCCCCTGCGGGAGCGGGCTTGCCCGCGAATGGCCCCAGGCGGCACCCCCAAAGCCACGGCCAGCCACCCTGGGCCGGTCATGATCCTTGTCTATCCTTTGCCTTTGACCGGCGGCTCCTCGCTCGGCGGGTCCCCCACCGGAGGCGGCACGGTCGGCTCGATCGGCGGATCGTCCGGCTCTTGCTCCGGCACCGGTGGCGGCAGGGTGGGGTCGTCGACGTTGGGATCGGGCGCCTCTGGCGCAATGGGTATGCTCATGGCCTGGCCTCGCAGGATGAATGAAGTGCTGTCGCAGGCTTTGACCGGGCCCTGTGCCATTCGCTCATTTTTTTGAACCCCCGCCGCCCCGACGGCTCTGAACCCTTACCGCCACAGCAAAAGGGAGCAAGGTTCGATGTCTGGTAACGAGCCCTTCGAAAGCGTGCCCATGGCCAACGACCATCCGGACCAGGCCATCAGCCTGTCCCAGGCGCTGCTGGCGCCGCGCATCGTGATCGAGGACACCTTGCCCGTGCTCGACGCCGGCACCTTCGCGGCCAAGGCCGTGCGCGGCCAGCCGGTGGAGGTGAGCAGCAAGGTCTACAGCGACGGCCACGACCGCCTGGCGGTGACCCTGCACTGGCGCCAGGCCCACAGCCGGCGCTGGCACTGCGTGGCGATGCACTCCCCGGGCAACGACCTGTGGCTGGCGCACTTCACCCCCACCGAGCTGGGCCCGCACCTGTTCAGCATCGAAGCCTGGATCGACCCCTTCGCCACCTACTGCCACGACCTGGAGAAGAAATACCACGCCGGCGTCGAGGTCAGGCTGGAGCTGGAGGAGGGCCGGCTGTTGCTGGGCCAGGGCGCCGAGCGCAGCCAGGGCCCGTTGCGCGAGCAGCTCGAACAGTTGCAGCAGCGCCTGTCGACGCTGGCAGCGGACGACCAGGTGGCGCTGTTGCTGCATGCCGACACCGCCGCGCTGATGATCGCGGCCGAACACCGCAGCTACCTGACCCGCAGCGCCGAGTTCCCCGTGGACGTGGACCGCGAGCGCGCCCTGTTCGCCAGCTGGTACGAGCTGTTTCCCCGCTCGGTCACCGATGATCCCCAGCGCCACGGCACCTTCGACGACGTGCACCAGCGCCTGCCGATGATCCGCGACATGGGCTTCGACGTGCTGTACTTCCCGCCCATCCACCCTATCGGCATGAAGCACCGCAAGGGCCGCAACAACGCCTTGCGGGCCGAGCCGGGCGACCCGGGCAGCCCCTATGCGATCGGCAGCCCGGAGGGTGGCCACGACGCCATCCACCCACAACTGGGCAGCCGCGAGGATTTTCGCCGGCTGGTGGCCGCCGCCACCGAGCACGGCCTGGAGATCGCCCTGGACTTCGCCATCCAGTGTTCCCAGGACCACCCCTGGCTGACCGAGCATCCCGGCTGGTTCAGCTGGCGCCCCGACGGCACCATCCGCTACGCCGAGAACCCGCCGAAGAAGTACCAGGACATCGTCAACGTCGACTTCTACGCCGCCGATGCCGTGCCCTCCCTGTGGCTGGCCCTGCGCGACGTGGTGGTCGGCTGGGTCGAGGAGGGCGTGCGGACCTTCCGTGTCGACAACCCGCACACCAAGCCGCTGCCGTTCTGGCAGTGGCTGATCGCCAATGTGCGCAGCCGCTACCCGGACGTGATCTTCCTCGCCGAGGCCTTCACCCGCCCGGCGATGATGGCGCGCCTGGGTAAGGTCGGCTATGCGCAGAGCTACACCTACTTCACCTGGCGCAACACCAAGCAGGAACTGCGCGAGTACTTCGAGGAACTCAACCAGCCGCCGTGGCGCCACTGCTACCGGCCGAACTTCTTCGTCAACACGCCGGACATCAACCCCTATTTCCTGCAGACCAGCGGCCGTGCAGGCTTCCTGATCCGCGCCGCCCTGGCCACCATGGGCTCGGGGCTGTGGGGCATGTACTCGGGCTTTGAACTGTGCGAGGGCACGCCGCTGCCAGGCAAGGAGGAGTACCTGGACTCGGAGAAGTACGAGATCCGTCCGCGCGACTTCACCCAGCCGGGCAACATCGTCGCCGAGATCGCCCAGCTCAACCGCATCCGCCGGCAGAACCGTGCCCTGCAGACCCACCTGGGGGTGGCGTTCTACAACTGCTGGAACGACAACATCCTGTACTTCGGCAAGCGCACGCCCGAGCGCGACAACTTCATCCTGGTGGCCGTGAGCCTCGATCCGCACAATGCCCAGGAAGCGCACTTCGAACTGCCCCTCTGGGAGCTGGGCCTGGACGACGGCGCCGATACCCTCGGCGAGGACCTGATGAACGGCCACCGCTGGACCTGGCACGGCAAGACCCAATGGATGCGCATCGAGCCCTGGCACCTGCCATTCGGCATCTGGCGCATCGAGCGGGCAAGTTAGGCGAAGAATCGGGGCCGCGAAGCGCCCCATCGCCGGCAACACCGTCGCAAGCTGAACCCGAACAGAAAGGAGTCGCACATGGCCAAGCGTTCCCGCCCGGCAGCCTTCATCGACGACCCGCTGTGGTACAAGGACGCGGTGATCTACCAACTGCACGTGAAGTCGTTCTACGACTCGAACAACGACGGCATCGGCGATTTCGCCGGGCTGATCGGCAAGCTCGACTACATCGCCGACCTGGGCGTCAACACCCTCTGGCTGCTGCCGTTCTATCCTTCGCCACGGCGCGACGACGGCTATGACATCGCCGAGTACAAGGCCGTGCACCCGGACTACGGCAGCATGGCCGATGCCCGCCGTTTCATCGCCGAGGCGCACAAGCGCGGGCTGCGGGTGATCACCGAGCTGGTCATCAACCACACCTCCGACCAGCACCCCTGGTTCCAGCGCGCCCGCTGTGCCAAGCGCGGCAGCAAGGCACGGGACTTCTACGTGTGGTCGGACGACGACCAGAAGTACGACGGCACGCGGATCATCTTCCTCGATACCGAGAAGTCCAACTGGACCTGGGACCCGGTCGCCGGCCAATACTTCTGGCACCGTTTCTATTCCCACCAGCCGGACCTGAACTTCGACAACCCCCAGGTGCTGAAGGCGGTGATCGGGGTCATGCGCTTCTGGCTCGACCTGGGTGTCGACGGCCTGCGCCTGGACGCGATCCCCTACCTCATCGAGCGCGACGGCACCAACAACGAGAACCTGCCCGAGACCCACGAGGTGCTCAAGGCGATCCGCGCCGAGATCGACGCCAACTACCCCGACCGCATGCTCCTGGCCGAGGCCAACCAGTGGCCCGAGGACACCCGGCCGTACTTCGGCGAGGGCGACGGCAACGAGTGCCACATGGCCTTCCACTTCCCGCTGATGCCGCGCATGTACATGGCCCTGGCGATGGAGGACCGCTTCCCGATCACCGACATCCTGCGCCAGACCCCGGAGATCCCCGCCAACTGCCAGTGGGCGATCTTCCTGCGCAACCACGACGAGCTCACGCTGGAGATGGTCACCGACCGCGAGCGCGACTACCTGTGGAACTACTACGCCGAGGACCGCCGCGCACGCATCAACCTGGGCATCCGCCGGCGCCTGGCGCCGCTGCTGCAGCGTGACCGTCGGCGCATCGAGCTGCTCACCAGCCTGCTGCTGTCCATGCCCGGCACGCCGACGCTGTATTACGGCGACGAGCTGGGCATGGGCGACAACATCTACCTGGGCGACCGCGACGGCGTGCGTACCCCCATGCAGTGGTCGCCCGACCGCAACGGCGGTTTCTCTCGCGCCGACCCCCAGCGCCTGGTGCTGCCGCCGATCATGGACCCGCTGTACGGTTACCAGACGGTCAACGTCGAGGCCCAATCCCACGACCCGCACTCGCTGCTCAACTGGAACCGCCGCCTGCTGGCGGTGCGCAAGCAGCAGAAGGCCTTCGGCCGTGGCAGCATGAAGATGCTCACCCCGAGCAACCGGCGCATTCTCGCCTATGTACGCGAGTACACCGATGCCGAGGGCAACAACGAAATCGTCCTGTGCGTGGCCAACGTTTCCCGCGCCGCCCAGGCCGCGGAGCTGGAGCTGTCCCAGTATGCCGACAAGGTGCCGGTGGAAATGCTCGGCGGCAGCGCCTTCCCGCCCATCGGCCAGTTGCCGTTCCTGCTCACGCTGCCGCCCTATGGCTTCTACTGGTTCCTCCTGGCCTCGCGCGATCGCATGCCCAGCTGGCACATCGAGCCGACCGAGAGCCTGCCGGAGCTGACCACCCTGGTGCTGCGCAAGCGCATGGAGGAGTTGCTCGAGGCGCCCTCCAGCGACACCCTGCAAACGACCATCCTGCCCCAGTACCTGCCCAAGCGGCGCTGGTTCGCCGGCAAGGAAGGGCCGATCGACCAGGTGCGCCTGAGCTACGGCGTACGCCTGGCCACGGCGGCCAGCCCGGTGCTGCTCAGCGAACTGCAGGTGCACAGCGACGGCGTGGTCGATCACTACCAACTGCCTTTCGGCCTGCTGCCGGAGGAGCAGATCAACAGCGCCTTGCCGCAGCAACTGGCGCTGTCCCGGGTACGCCGGGGCCGCCAGGTGGGGCTGATCACCGACGCCTTCGTCCTCGAGCCGTTCATCCGTGCCGTGCTGCGTGCCTGCCAGGAGCGCACCCGGCTGCCGAGCGATGCGGGCGAGCTGCATTTCGAGTGCACCGAACAACTGGCCGAGCTGGCGCTGGACGAGGACAGCGAAGTGCGCTACCTGAGCGCCGAGCAATCCAACAGCTCGGTGGTGGTGGGTGGGCGCCTGGTGCTCAAGCTGATCCGCCGGGTCAACCCCGGCATTCACCCGGAACTGGAGATGAGCACCTACCTGACCGCGGCCGGCTTCGCCAACATCTCGCCGTTGCTGGGGTGGGTCAGCCGGGTCGACGAGCAGCAGCAACCGCACTTGCTGATGATCGCCCAGGGTTACCTGGACAACCAGGGCGATGCCTGGGCATGGACCCAGAACACCCTGGAGCGGGCGATCCGCGACGAGATGGAGCCGACGACCGTCGAGCCGGAGGCGCACACCGACGCCCTGGCCGAACTCACCGGCTTCGCCGCCTTGCTCGGCCAGCGCCTGGGCGAGATGCACCTGCTGCTGGCCGCGCCCAGCGACGACGAAGCCTTCCAGCCACGGCCCAGCTTGGCCGCAGACAGCGAGCGCTGGAGCCGGCAGATCAGCGCCGAGCTGGCGCATGCCCTGGACCTGCTGGCCCAGCACCGCGACAGCCTCGACAGCGAAAGCCAGGCCCTGGTCGACGACCTGCAGCAACAGCGCGCGGGCCTCGCCCAGCACATCGACACCCTGGCCCACCAGGCCCAAGGTGGCCTGCTGATGCGCGTGCACGGCGACCTGCACCTGGGCCAGGTGCTGGTGGTGCAGGGCGATGCCTACCTGATCGACTTCGAAGGGGAGCCGGCACGTCCGCTAGAGGAGCGCCGGGCCAGGCACAGCCCGTACAAGGATGTCAGCGGCGTGCTGCGTTCCTTCGACTATGCTGCTGCGATGATCCTGCGCAGCGCCTCGGCGGTGGACTTGTCCGACGCCGCGCGCCAGGCCCGGCAGCGGGTCGCCCGGCAGTACCTGCACCAGGCGCGCCATGCCTTCGTCGAAGCCTATGGCCTGGCCACCGCCGCCATGCCCCACGCCTGGCAGCAGGCCGAGGGCGAACGCGCCGCGCTGGAGCTGTTCTGCCTGGAAAAAGCCGCCTACGAAATCACCTACGAAGCCGAGAACCGGCCAAGCTGGCTGGCCGTGCCCTTGCATGGCCTGCATGGACTGATCAGTACCTGGGGAGAGCCATAGATGAATGCAACCACGCGTGAAAACGGCGGCCTTCGGCAACGGGACCTCGACGCCCTGGCCCGCGCCGAGCACGCCGATCCCTTTGCCGTGCTGGGGCCGCACGCCGATGGTGCGGGCGGCCTGTTCGTTCGCGCCTTCCTGCCCAACGCGCTGAGCGCGCGAGTGCTGGCGCGCCATGATGGACGTGTGCTGGCCGAAATGGTGCAGGGCAGCCTGCCGGGCCTGTTCACCGCGCACCTGGACGAAGCCCATCCCTACCTGCTGCAGATCGGCTGGGCCGGCGGCGAGCAGATCACCGAAGACCCCTATAGCTTCGGCCCGCAGTTGGGCGAGATGGACTTGTACCTGTTCGCCGAAGGCAACCACCGCGACCTGTCCGGCCGCTTCGGCGCCCAGCCCACCCAGGCCGACGGTATCGACGGGGTGTGCTTCTCGGTCTGGGCACCGAATGCCCGGCGGGTCTCGGTGGTCGGCGACTTCAACAACTGGGACGGCCGTCGCCACCCCATGCGCCTGCGCCACGATGCCGGGGTATGGGAGCTGTTCGTGCCGCGCCTGGGCATCGGCGAGGCCTACAAGTTCGAAGTACTCGGCCAGGGCGGCGTGCTGCCGCTCAAGGCCGACCCGCTGGCCCGCGCCACCGAGCTGCCGCCGAGCACGGCCTCCAGGGTGGCCGGCGCGCTGCGCCACGCTTGGCGCGACGACGGCTGGATGGCCCAGCGCGCCCAGCGCCATGCCTACAACGCGCCGCTGGCGATCTACGAGCTGCATGCCGGCTCCTGGCGCTGCGAGCTGGACGACAGCGGCGAGATCGCCCGTTTCTACGACTGGCGCGAGCTGGCCGAACGCCTGGTGCCCTACGTGCAGGACCTGGGCTTCACCCATATCGAGCTGATGCCGATCATGGAGCACCCGTTCGGCGGCTCCTGGGGCTACCAGCCGCTGTCGCTGTTCGCGCCCACCTCACGCTACGGCAGCGCGGAGGATTTCGCCGCGTTCGTCGACGCCTGCCACCAGGGCGGCATCGGCGTGATCCTCGACTGGGTACCGGCGCATTTCCCCACCGACGAGCATGGCCTGGCGCGTTTCGACGGCACTGCCCTGTACGAGTACGACAACCCCCTGGAGGGCTTTCACCAGGACTGGAACACACTGATCTACAACCTTGGCCGCAACGAGGTGCGCGGCTTCATGCTGGCTTCGGCGCTGCACTGGCTCAAGCACTTCCACATCGACGGCCTGCGCGTCGATGCGGTGGCCTCGATGCTCTACCGCGACTACTCGCGCAAGGCCGGCGAGTGGGTGCCCAACCGCCATGGCGGGCGCGAGAATCTCGAGGCCATCGACTTCATCCGCCAACTCAACACCGTGGCCGCCCACGAGGCCCCAGGGGCGCTGATCATCGCCGAGGAGTCCACCGCCTGGCCCGGCGTCAGCCAGCCGGTGCAGCAGGGCGGCCTGGGCTTCGCCTACAAGTGGAACATGGGCTGGATGCACGACACCCTGCACTACATCCAGAACGACCCGGTGCACCGCGCCTATCACCACAACGAAATGAGCTTCGGGCTGATCTATGCCTATTCCGAGCACTTCATCCTGCCGATTTCCCACGACGAAGTGGTGCACGGCAAGCACTCGCTGATCGACAAGATGCCGGGCGATCGCTGGCAGAAGTTCGCCAACCTGCGCGCCTACCTGGCCTTCATGTGGACCCACCCGGGCAAGAAGCTGCTGTTCATGGGCTGCGAGTTCGGCCAGTGGCGCGAGTGGAACCACGACCACCAGCTGGATTGGTACCTGCTGCAGTATTCCGAGCACCAGGGCGTGCAGCGCCTGGTGAGCGACCTCAACCGCCTGTACCGCGAGCAGCCGGCCCTGCACGAGCAGGACTGCCAGCCCCAGGGCTTCCAGTGGCTGATCGGCGACGATGCGCGCAACAGCGTATACGCCTGGTTGCGCTGGAGCGCCGACGGCGAGCCGTTGCTGGTGGTGGCCAACTTCACCCCCGTGCCGCGGGAGGGGTATCGCATCGGCGTGCCGTTCGGCGAGCGCTGGGCGGAGTTGCTCAACAGCGATGCCGAGCTGTATGCCGGGTCGAATGTGGGGAACCTGGGGGCGGTGGCCAGCGAGCCGTTGCCCAGCCATGGGCAGCCGTTGTCGCTGGCGCTGAACCTGCCGCCGTTGGGCGTGCTGGTGATGAAACCGGCCTGACACCACCGGTGTATGGCAAGGGCTCACCCTCGTTCGCAGAGCACGCCAAGCCCCAATGCCGCTTACTTAAGACGGTCAGCGGTGATTTGGGGCCGCTTCGCTTACCGATCTTCCTCGAAGGCTTCTGGAGGTGGAGGTGCCGCGCGGACGTTGAAGAGGCGGCAGATGACGTACCAGCAGAGGGCAACGGACAGGTTGTAAGGGAACAACACGGCCCAGAACGGCAGTTGCCAGTTTTTCTTGCCCTGCATTTCACCAGGCTCGCCGGTTCGCCAGGGAGCGTAGTGCTGCCAGGCTTCGGCGGGTGTCAGGCAGATCTGATGCAGGGGCTTGTACCACCAGTTGGGTTCACCGGGGGGCGGTAGTTTGTCAGGGCCGTGGTCCATGAAGTGGCGGAGGTATTCCCAGACTTCGGCGACGTATTTGATGTCGGGTTCGGTCGGTTCGTTGCTGTCGACCCAGAGGCAGTCTTTCTGATGGAGGGTGCCGTCTGCTCTGCGGGGAGCGAAGGCGAGTGCATAGCTAGTACTGAAGGACGCACCGCCGAATTCAGTACGTTTGAATAGGCCGCCCCGCATGTTGTTCCAGTCGAAAATGAAAAGACTTTTGAAGCGCTTGTAGTAAACTTTTTTTGTGGATCTGTTTAGGTAGATGTTGGATAATTTTTTTATATAAAGAATTCGGTAGGCTAGAAACGGGGAGAAGATAAGGGGTGCAAGAAATTGCATGATCATAAGCAAATAAGCACGATCAAAAGTATCGGGTATAAAAATTTTGGGGTAGGTTAATAGAGCTAACCCGGATTTCTCATGAGGCCGGCAGGCGTGGCCGGTGAAGCCTCGGCGTATCAACAACCTGCCTTCCACCGCTAAAAATTGATCGTTTTTTATTCAATTCCCGCGTATGGGGCGCACTGCCCCCTTTCCCCCATTGAGCCGGGCCGGGGGCGCCCGCCTGTTCAGGTCGGCTTGAGGCGGGCAACCAGCCCCGCAAAGAGTTCCTGATGCGGATAGGCCTCGCTGATCAGCACGCGGATGCGCCGGCTGTTGCGAATGATCACCGCACCGATCTTGAGCAGTTTCAAGCGCAGGTTATGGATGCTCATGCGCGCCAATGCGGTGCCCTGGAGATGATCGCGTAGCCGTTCGAACAGCACATAGGCAAAGGCCGACAGCATCAGCCGCCACTGGTTGGTCCACCAGCGTGGGCTGGAGGTGCGGTCGGCGAACAGATCCAACTGTTGGTCCTTGATCCGATTCTCCATGTCGCCACGGCCGCAGTAGTCTTCGTAGTACTGCTGGGCAGCATCCTCGGCAAAGCGGGACACGACGATGAAGCGTGGATTGGCACCCTGCTCGCCATGTTCCAGGCGCGACACGACCAGGCGGCGCCTACGCCAACTACCGGCCTGATAGAGGAAGCGATACACGCCGGACATCTTCTGCCCGGTTTCTTGGTAGGCCTCGGCGACCGCTTGCATGGCCGGCGCCGCCATCCGCTGCAGGCGGGTGTTGCGGGCCAGACCCACCACATAATCCACCTGCTTGCGGTCACACCAGTCGAGCATGCGATGTCGGCAAAAACCGCCGTCACCGCGGAACACGATGCGGGTCTCTGGCCAGAAGCGGCGAATGAACTTGACCAGCAGTGCCAGGATGGCCCAACTGTGTCGGGCGCCATCGATGTTGCTCGGGCGCAAATAGCTCACCAGCAGATGGCGACCACAGAACACATAGAGCGGCAGGAAGCAGTAATGGTCGTAATAGCCATGGAAGAAGCGCCCTTCCTGATCTCCATGCACCGGCACATCGGTCGCATCGAAGTCGAGCACGATCTCAGCCGGCGCCTGGTCATGCTGGGCGATGAAGTGCTCCCACAGCAGGCGATGGGCTTGCACCACCGTTTCGCGATCGGCTTGCTGTTCCAGGCGCCCCAGAGTGGATTTGCCGGCCAGCGGTTGCAGGCGGTTGACCGCAGTCTGCAGCGCGTAGTCATGGCGCAGGCCGTCATGATCGTTGAGATCCTCGTAGCCGGCGGCCAGTGCATAGATACGCTGGGCGAGCAGTGTCTGCAGTCCATGCTGGACACGCCCAGGATCACGCCGATCGGGAACGATTTTGGCCAGGCGGCGGGTCAAGCCATGTTGCCGGTCGACCTCGCGCAGCAGCAACAAGCCCGCATCCGAGGTGATGTGACCACCGGTGAAAGAGGCCTCGACGAGGCGGCGAGAGAGGGGTGAAAAGTGGAGTTTTTCTGGTAGCATTTTGTGCGCGGCTGAAGACTTATGGGGCTTTGTTTGGCGACAAGAATCATAAGGCTTTCAGCCGTTTTTGTTTATGCGGTCATGAGAAATCCGGGCTAGAGCGGTTGCGAAGGAGTATGCCCCTTATGGCGTGCGGGCCAATGCTGTCTGTCCGGGCTTTGTGTCAACACCATTGGCAGAACAGGTGTTGGGGAACAAGTTTGATGCGGTACGCGCCTCGCAGCCTATGGCGAGAGTTTGTGAGGCCCATGAAGTCGCTGAGCTTGTGTACTGGCTTAGCTCCGAAGCAGCTTCTTTCGGGACTGGCGTGGCGGTGCCAATAGACGGTGGATTCCGGGCTTAGAGTTTCCTCGGCGTTTTCATGGAGCGTCTGCATTTAAGACCTACGTCATCGCTGTTGGGCGGCCTCAAGTAGGTCTGACCCTGGTCTTTGCACTGGCCTGTCCCGGCCTCTTCGCGGGTAAGCTACCCGCGAAAGGGCCGGTGCAGACAAAATGAAAGGCCCAAGGCTTTCACAAGCCCCGGGCCTTTGTTCAACAGCAACCCACTATCAGTGGAACTGCTCTTCCTCGGTCGAGCCGGTCAGTGCCGTCACCGACGAAGCACCACCCTGGATCACGGTGGTCATGTCGTCGAAGTAGCCGGTGCCGACTTCCTGTTGGTGCGCCACGAAGGTGTAACCCTTGCTGGCGTCGGCGAATTCCTGCTCCTGCAGCTTCACGTAGGCGGTCATGTCGTTGCGGGCGTAGTCGTGCGCCAGGTTGAACATGCCGTGCCACATGTTGTGGATGCCCGCCAGGGTGATGAACTGGTGCTTGTAGCCCATGGCCGACAGCTCGCGCTGGAACTTGGCGATGGTGGCGTCGTCCAGGTTCTTCTTCCAGTTGAAGGACGGCGAGCAGTTGTACGACAGGATCTGGTCCGGGTACTCCTTCTTGATCGCCTCGGCGAAGCGGCGAGCTTCCTCCAGGTCCGGCTTGGCGGTTTCGCACCAGATCAGGTCGGCGTACGGGGCGTAGGCCAGGCCGCGGGAAATGGCCTGGTCGAGGCCGGCGCGTACCTTGTAGAAGCCTTCACGGGTGCGCTCGCCAACCACGAACGGCTGGTCGTACGGGTCGCAGTCGCTGGTCAGCAGGTCGGCGGCGTTGGCGTCGGTGCGGGCCAGGATGATGGTCGGCACGCCGGCGACGTCTGCAGCCAGGCGAGCGGCGACCAGTTTCTGCACGGCTTCCTGGGTCGGCACCAGGACCTTGCCGCCCATGTGACCGCATTTTTTCACCGAGGCCAGCTGGTCTTCGAAGTGCACGCCGGCGGCGCCTGCTTCGATCATGTTCTTCATCAGCTCGTAGGCGTTCAGCACGCCGCCGAAACCGGCCTCGGCGTCAGCCACGATCGGTGCGAAGTAGTCGACGTAGCCATCGTCGCCCGGGTTCTTGCCGGCTTTCCACTGGATCTGGTCGGCGCGTCGGAAGGCGTTGTTGATACGCTTGACCACGGTGGGGACCGAGTCGACCGGATACAGCGACTGGTCAGGGTACATGGACTCGGCCGAGTTGTTGTCGGCGGCCACCTGCCAACCGGACAGGTAGATGGCCTGGATGCCGGCCTTCACCTGCTGGACTGCCTGGCCGCCGGTCAGGGCGCCCATGCAGTTGACGAAATCTTTCTCGGGGCGGAAGGACGGGTGGGCACCTTCGGTGACCAGCTTCCACAGTTTTTCTGCACCCAGGCGGGCCAGGGTGTGCTCCGGCTGCAGGGAACCACGCAGACGCACGACATCGGCGGCGGTGTAGGTACGGGTCACGCCTTTCCAGCGCGGGTTCTCGGCCCAGTCTTTCTCAAGGGCTGCAATTTGCTGTTCGCGTGTCAGTGCCATGGAAATAAAACCTCGTCGCATCAGTCTTGGTGAAGTAAGTGCTTGTGCTCGGCGCGGATCGGAGGCTTGGCGGCCTTGCTCGGCGGAAGGGCGACTGCGAACGGGGAGGCTCGAAGGGGAAGGGGTGTGCAGGCCGGGCGAGGTGTGGCGACAGGTCGGCTCGTGGTTGCCTCGCTGTATGGCGACAGGACTGCCGGGTACTGCGGTGATGCGCTTCCGTCCCTCGGGACAACTTCTTCGTTGCAGTCGCAATCCCGTCGAACCGCCTTGTGGGCCGTATGGACACGAGACGCCCCCAGGGGTGGGAGGAGCGCATCTCGAAGGCCCTTGCCAGGGCCTCTGATTAGCGGGAGCGAGGCCATCATGCCCTTGGGAAAAAGTGCCTGTCAAATGTTTTGTAGTGGTTTTTTTCTATTACTACATCCTTGGTCTAATACGACTCTCTGGTCAGTTTCAAGGCCTTGGGTCGAGGCCTTGAATTGCCTGGGATCACTCCAGAAGGTCGACTTTGACGCGCAGTGTCATGTTTTCACCGCGCTGCGTGCTGTAGCTGAGGCTCGAGGCGTTACGTTCGGCCTGGCTCTGCTGGTTGTACCCCGCCAGGGGGATCCACTCGCCGAGCTTGCCGGTGACCGTCGTGTCGGTGCTCTGGACTTTTACTACATCCTGACGTTCGCTGCTGATCCTGTCGTTATTGCTGCTTATTTGCAGACGAACCGTATCTCCGCTCAGGTTCGGGGTGACGTAGAAACCCTGGGTGACATTACGGTATTCGGTATCGCTCTGGATGCGTCCGTAACCATCGGTATGGGTGCTGGTGATGGGGATGCTCTGGCCCACCTGGATCAACGCGGGCACACCCTCGCTGGCCTGGATCTGCTGTAGGCCGCCGTCGCGATTGGCGGTGCCGTAGCGGATGATCCGCGCGTTGCCGCGGTTGTCCTGGAAATTGCTGTCGTTGTTGTCGACGCTGATCAACAGGCGCTTGGGGGCGGTGTCGAGTTGTTGCAGCAGGGCGCGCAGGTCGTCGATGCGCTCGGGGCTGGCATTGACGATCAGCTTGTTCTCGAAGGCGCTGACGCTGCCGTCCTTGCCCAGGAAGGACTGGACGGTGGGCAACAGTTCGGCGCTGGTGCGGTGCTGCAGCGCCAGCACCTCGGTGGCGGCCTGGGCGGCGAGGCTGGCGGCCAGCAGCAGGGAAGCGATGAGGGGGCGTAGCGGCATGTCCATGATCTCCGCAGGTGGAATGATCATGATGGCAAATTTGTCGAGGGTGTGCCGGGTGTGGATCACAGGGCAGGGTGGTTTTGCTTGATTTTGGTTGCCTGCGAGGCGCTATGAACCTTTGCGCTCACCTGGCAGTCGCAGCAAAAGAAGACCACGGGACCGCCTGCATGAAGTGCGCTTTCGCCTTGCTGCCCTGCCTGTTCATGGCCGCCGCCCTGGCGGCGCAGGACACGTTGCGCATCAAGCACCTGCAACGCTGTGACGATTTGCTGGGCACAGGCCCGCAACTGTGGTGCCTGCGCACCCAAGGCCTGGGGCCGGGCACGCCGGCGGTCTGGCTCGGCGATACGCAACTGCCTGGTGCGAGCATCGAGCGCCAGGGCGACATGCTGAAACTGAAACTCGACGCCTCCCGGCAGCGCAGTGCTCCGCTCTGGATCGAATCCGCCGGCCAGAAAAGCAACCCCGTCTGGCTCACTCGCCAGCGCAGCCATGTGGTCGCTGCCGGCCCGCACGAAGTGGCGAAGAACATGGACGGCCTGACCACCTACCTCGACCTGGTCAGCCTGCTGATCGAGGAAAAGCACGATGGCGAGCGGCAGGCCCGGCGTATCGCCGACAAGTACGGTGCCCAGGTGGTGGGTGCCATTCCCCCGCTGAACGTCTACCAGCTGCGTTTGCCGGTGCGCGACCTGGTGCAGCGCGATGCCATGATCCTGCGCATGGGCAGCGAAACCAGTGTCGATGCCGTGATCATCGAGGAGTCCGCCCCTGAGCGGGGCGAGGAGGGTGGCGGGCGCAGCGCCGGGGCGCTCAGCCAGGCGGACGAGTGGGCAGCCAACCGATTCATGGATGCACTCTATTACTACCAGCGGCGAGTTCCCGCGGCGTCGCTGCCGGTCAAGCCCGTACGCATTGGCGTGATCGAGCGCGAGGTGGATTTCGACGCGCCGGCCTTCGCCGGCTACCGCGGCCCCTGCGCGCCAGGGCGGACCTGCCTCTACGCGCGCGATGGCGAGCGCGCCGAAAGCCATGGCAGCCATGTCGCCGGCATCCTCGCCGCCCAGGGCGAAGGCGTGCAGGGTGGCTTCCTGCCCGGCCTCGGCAAGCCTAGCCCAGGGTTCGAGGTAATCGTCGAGCGCAACGCGGACGCAGGCGTCACGGCCAACATCGCCGCCTCGGTCAACCTGGTGGAGGATGGTGCCCGGGTGCTGAACTGGAGTTGGGGCATCCACCGGGTCGGCACGAAGGATGTCGCGGGCGACGAGGTGGATTCGCTGGTGCGCTCAGGGCTGGCCATGAGTGGCTACGAGGAGCTGCTGGAAGAGTTCTTTCTCTGGCTGCGCGCCCGCCACCCGGACGTGGTGGTGGTCAACTCGGCGGGCAACGGCGCCTCGTGGTCCGGTACCGACGAGTACCGCCTGCCGTCGTCGTTTATCACCGAGCAGTTGCTGGTGGTCGGCGGTCACCAGCGCAGCGACCAGGACGTCCCGGTCGAGGATCCTGCCCATGTGCGCAAGCGCCGCAGCTCCAATATCGACATGCGCGTGGATGTCAGCGCCGCTGCCTGCCTGCGTGCGGCGCAGGCGCGCAAGGCCCATTGCGGCACCTCCTACGCCACGCCGCTGGTGACGGCCACGGTGGCGGCGATGCTGTCGATCAACCCGGACCTGACGCCGGAGCAACTACGCATGTTGCTGCGACGCAGTGCCCTGACCCTGGGAACGGATCAGGATTTCGAAGCCATGGATGCCGAAGACCTGACCGCGCCGATCTTGCCTTCGGAGCGCAACGGCCGGCTCAACCACCCCGACCTGGGTCGTTCGGCGCGGCTGGACATGCAGCGCGCCCTGGATCTGGCGGTGCAGAGCCGCGAACGGGTGCGTTGAGTGGTGTTGCGGTGGCCGCTGTCGGACAAATTCCGTAACATCCCGACCCGCGATTTTCTCGCTTGGGCAGCGGGCCCGACTCCTGGACTGGAATGGGCCGCGTTTGCGTTCGCCATACCACAGGATACCCATGAAACCCGCCAGACTCCGTGCCGACGTGCTCGCCGGCCTCACCACCTCCTTCGCCCTGGTGCCCGAGTGCATCGCCTTTGCCTTGGTGGCGCACCTGAACCCGCTCATGGGCCTGTACGGTGCCTTCATCATCTGCACCCTGACCGCCCTGTTCGGCGGCCGCCCCGGCATGATCTCCGGCGCTGCTGGCTCCATGGCGGTGGTGATCGTCGCCCTGGTGGTGCAGCACGGCGCCCAGTACCTGCTGGCCACGGTGCTGTTGGGCGGGGGGCTGATGATCCTGTTCGGTGCGCTGCGCCTGGGCAAGTTGGTGCGTCTGGTGCCGTACCCGGTGATGCTCGGCTTCGTCAACGGCCTGGCCATCGTCATCGCCCTGGCCCAGTTGGAGCACTTCAAGCAGGGCGAGCAATGGCTCAGTGGCACGCCTTTGTACCTGATGATCGGCCTGGTGGCCTTGACCATGCTGGTGGTCTACGTCCTGCCGAAGCTGACTCGCGCCGTCCCGCCGGCGCTGATCGCCATCCTCGGCGTGGGCCTGCTGGTCTATCTGCTCGGCCTGCCGACCCGCACCCTCGGCGACATGGCGCATATCGCCGGTGGCCTGCCGCAGTTGGCATTGCCGGACGTGCCGTGGAACCTGGAGACCCTCAGGATCATCGCTCCCTACGCCCTGCTGATGGCCATGGTTGGTCTGCTGGAAACCCTGCTGACCCTCAACCTCACCGACGAGGTCACCGAGAGCCGTGGCTACCCCGACCGCGAGTGCGTGGCGCTGGGTGCGGCGAACATGGTCTCGGGCCTGTGCGGCGGCATGGGCGGCTGCGCGATGATCGGGCAGACCATGATCAACCTGAGTTCCAATGGCCGTGGCCGGCTGTCGGGCGTGGTGGCCGGGGTGATGATCCTGCTGTTCGTGTTGTTCCTGTCGCCGCTGATCGAGCGTATTCCGCTGGCGGCGCTGGTGGGCGTGATGTTCGTGGTGGCCCAGCAGACCTTCGCCTGGGCCTCGCTGCGGGTGCTGCACAAGGTGCCGGCGAGCGACGTGCTGGCGATCGTCGCGGTGACCGTGGTCACGGTGTTCACCGACCTGGCCACCGCCGTGCTGTTCGGTATCGTCATCGCCGCGGTCAACTTCGCCTGGCAACATGCCCGCGAGCTGTATGCCGAAAGCCACGAGGACGGTGAGGGCGGCAAGGTCTACCAGGTGCACGGCACGCTGTTCTTCGCCTCGACCACGCCGTTTCTCAACCAGTTCGATCCGGCGGGGGACCCGGCCAGCGTGACCCTGGATTGCAAGCACCTGAGTGTCGTCGACTACTCGGCGATCGCTGCACTGAAGACCCTGCGCGAGCGCTATGCCAAGGCGGGCAAGCACCTGCGGGTAGTGCACCTGTCGGAGCGCTGCCGGACGTTGCTCAGGCGGGCAGGGGAGCAGCACTGACGTTTCAGGGGCCGCTTCGCGCCCCATCGCCGGCAAGCCGGCTCCCACAGCTTGGCGCCGGCCTCAAGAGCAACTGCACAGAGGGCGAAAGGGCCAGCGACGGTCCTGAGCAAACCACATCATTTACGGTCGACTCGAACCCTGTGGGAGCCGGCTTGCCGGCGATGGGCTGCGAAGCAGCCCCAAAGGCGCCACAGCCCTACAGGCTCACTCTCCGCGACTCTTCTTGACGATCGCCTCGGCGATGCTCGCCGGCGCCTCGGCATATTTGGTGAACTCCATCGAGTAGCTGGCCCGCCCCTGGGTCATCGAGCGCATGTCGGTGGAGTAGCCGAACATCTCGCCCAACGGCACCTCGGCGCGGATCACCTTGCCGGCAGGGCTGTCCTCCGAGCCCTGGATCATGCCGCGCCGGCGGCTCAGGTCGCCCATGATGTCGCCCAGGTACTCTTCGGGGGTGACCACCTCGACCTTCATCACCGGCTCCAGCAGCACCGCACCGCCTTTCTGCGCCAGCTGCTTGGTGGCCATGGACGCCGCGATCTTGTAGGCCATCTCGTTGGAGTCGACGTCGTGGTAGGAGCCGTCGTACACCGCCGCCTTCAGGCCGATCAGCGGGTAGCCGGCCAGCACGCCGTTCTGCATCTGTTCCTCGATGCCCTTCTGGATCGCCGGGATGTACTCGCGCGGTACCACGCCGCCGACGATCTCGTTGACGAACTCCAGGCCCTCCTTGCCTTCCTCGCCAGGGGCGAAACGGATCCAGCAATGGCCATACTGGCCACGCCCGCCGGACTGGCGGACGAAGCGGCCCTCGATCTCGCAGGTGTTGCGGATCTTCTCGCGGTAGGCCACCTGGGGCTTGCCGATATTGGCCTCGACATTGAACTCGCGGCGCATGCGGTCGACGATGATGTCCAAGTGCAGCTCGCCCATGCCGGAAATGATCGTCTGGCCGGTCTCCTCGTCGGTCTTGACGCGGAACGACGGGTCTTCCTGGGCGAGCTTGCCCAGAGCGATGCCCATCTTCTCCTGGTCGGCCTTGGTCTTGGGCTCCACCGCCACGGAAATCACCGGGTCGGGGAAGTCCATGCGTTCGAGGATGATCGGCTTGTTCATGTCGCACAGGGTATCGCCGGTGGTGACATCCTTCATGCCGATCAGGGCCGCGATGTCGCCGGCGCAGACGTTCTTGATCTCGGCGCGCTGGTTGGCGTGCATCTGCACCATGCGCCCGACCCGTTCCTTCTTGCCCTTGACCGAGTTGAGCACCGCATCGCCGGAGCTGAGCACGCCGGAGTAGACCCGGGCGAAGGTCAGGGTGCCGACGAAGGGGTCGGTGGCGATCTTGAAGGCCAGCGCCGAGAACGGCTCGTTGTCGTCGGCATGACGCTCCAGGTGCTTGTTCTCGTCGTCCGGGTCGACCCCTTTGATCGCCGGGATCTCGGTGGGGGCGGGCAGGTAGTCGATCACCGCGTCGAGCATCAGCGGCACGCCCTTGTTCTTGAACGACGAACCGAGGATGGTCGGTACGATCTCGTTGGCCAGGGTGCGCTGGCGCAGGCCGGCCTTGATCTCCTCGATGCTCAGCTCCTCGCCTTCGAGGAACTTCATCGTCAGCTCGTCGTTGGCCTCGGCAGCGGCCTCGACCATGTGCGCGCGCCACTCCTCGGCCAGGGCGCGCAGCTCGTCAGGGATCTCTTCCTCGCGGTAGCTGGTGCCCTGGTCGGCGTCGTTCCAGTAGATGGCCTTCATCTTCACCAGGTCGATCTGCCCGGCGAAGTGCTCCTCGCTGCCGATGGCCAGCTGGATCGGCACCGGATGGTGGCCCAGGCGCTGGTCGATCTGGCGGACCACGCGCAGGAAGTCGGCGCCCTGGCGGTCCATCTTGTTGATGTAGGCCAGGCGCGGCACGTGGTACTTGTTGGCCTGGCGCCAGACCGTCTCGGATTGCGGCTCGACCCCGTCGGCGCCGCTGAACACCACCACCGCGCCGTCGAGCACGCGTAGCGAGCGCTCCACCTCGATGGTGAAATCGACGTGGCCAGGGGTGTCGATGATATTGAAGCGGTACCTGTCGGCGAACTGCTTGGCCGAGCCCTGCCAGAACGCCGTGGTGGCCGCCGAGGTGATGGTGATGCCGCGCTCCTGCTCCTGGGCCATCCAGTCCATGGTGGCGGCGCCATCATGCACCTCGCCCATCTTGTGGTTGACCCCGGTGTAGAACAGGATGCGTTCGGTGGTGGTGGTCTTGCCGGCATCGACGTGGGCGACGATGCCGATGTTGCGGTACAGCTCGATGGGGGTTGTGCGGGCCATGGTCAGTCACCTGCGGGTGAGCGGATTCTCCCAAGGTAGCAGACCGGGAGAATCCTGCCGTTCCGCCGGGCGGGCGCGCTTGACTCAGTCGGCCAGGGCCTGCAGTTGCCAGTGGCCGTCGGCCTCGCGGGCCAGGCCGCTGGCCGGCAGCAGGGCCAGCAGGCGTTCATGCAGGGCCGCCTCGGTGAAGGACTTGACGGTGGCCAGGTCCAGTTCGCCGGCCAGGGGCAACTCGCGCTTGGTGTACGACAGCCAGGCCTTCTTCAGGGCCAGCAGTACGTCGCTGGCGGCGGTGTTGGCGAAGCGGCGGTGCAGCGGGCGGCCGTCCAGTTCGAAGGTATGGCGGTGGCTGTAGCCGCTTTCGTCGCCCCCAGTCTCGCCACAGCGGTGACAGCGGCAGGGGCCGTCGCCGAAGGCGTTGCGCAGGTAGGCGTTGAAGTCCACGACGGGCTTGAGGGACAGGCGTTTGTCGACCTCGAACAGGTCGGCGATCAGGGGTTCTTCGGCGCTCACTCGGGATCCTCGTGTGGTGTGGCGTGCATCGGCAGGCACCCTAACAGATCGGGGCGCGGGAGACCATGTGACGGGCAGGCGCGATGATCGTCGGTAGTACCGGCCCATTCGCGGGCAAGCCCGCTCCCACAAGGTGCGGTGGCCACCACGAATGATGCGGCTTGCAGGGCCGTGTGGGAGCGGGCTTGCCCGCGAAGAAGCCGGTAGAGACAACGGCTGGCCGCTGCCGTACCCTACGCATCCCGGTGCCCAGGCGCCCCCTTTTCGATGAGGCAACCCGATTGAGCAAGTACCCCTATATCGCCACCGTGACCGTCAGCAGCGAAACCCGCGGAGGCGAGGCCGAGGCGGTCGAGAACCCGGCCGTGCGCGTGGGCCTGGAAGCGGTGAGCGAAACGCTCAAGAAGGTGCACTTCGTCGGCACCCTGGCGGCGCCCGACAATGCCACTCACATCTGCGTGACCCTGGAGAACGGCCTGACCTACTACGGCCCGATCGTCAACGGCCACGCCGAACTCGAAGGCGGCTGGATCGCCTTCGAGTCCGACATGCTCACCCCGCAGGAATTGGGTCTCTAACGGCTTCAGCCCAACTCCGCCAGGCACTGCCCGAGGATATCCAGGCCTTCCTCGAGCACCTCGGGCTCGATGGTCAGCGGCGCCAGCAGGCGGATGATGTGCCGCGCCTTGCCGCTGGGCATCAGCAGCAGGCCCTTGCCGCGTGCCGCTTCCAGTACCTTGGCCAGCAGTGCCGGCGCCGGGCTGCCATCGGCATTGACCAGCTCGATGCCGCGCATGGCCCCGGTGCCGGTCAGGCGACCCAGCGCGGCCATCGATCCGCACGCCTTCCAGCGTGCGTAGTGCGCGACGATCGCCTGTTCCTGGCGTTCGCCCCAGGTGGCGATGTTCGCGTCGCTCATCTGCGCCAGGCTGGCCAGCGCCGCCGCGCAGGCGATCGGGTTGCCCGAATAGGTACCGCCCAGGCCGCCCTTGGGCAGTGCGTCCATCAGGTGCTTGCGACCGACCACCGCGCCCAGCGGCATGCCGCCGGCGATGCTCTTGGCCAGCAACAGCAGGTCTGGCTCGATCCCCAGGCGGGGGAAGGCGAAGCGCTGGCCGGTGCGGCCGAAGCCGGATTGGATCTCGTCGATGATGACCAGGATCCCATGCGCGTCGCAGAAGCGCCGCAGTGCCTGGGCGAAGGCCGGGTCCAGGGCGAGGAAGCCGCCTTCGCCCTGCACCGGTTCGAAGATGAAGGCGGCCACGTCCTCGACCGCCAGCTCGACGCTGAACAGCCGCTCCATGGCCTTGAGGGCCTGCTCGCAGGTCACCCCGGTGTCGGCGCTGGGGTAGGGCAGGTGGTAGACCGGGCCGGGCAAATCGCCGACCCGCTGCTTGTACGGCGCGACCTTGCCGTTGAGGTTCAGGGTGGCCAGGGTGCGGCCATGGAAGCCGCCGTCGAAGGCGACGATGGCGCGCTTGCCGGTGGCGCCACGGGCCACCTTCAGTGCGTTCTCTGCCGCCTCCGCGCCGCTGTTGGTGAGCATGCCCGCCAGTGGGTAGCCGACCGGCACGAACTGGCGCAGACGTTCCATCAGTTCCAGGTACGGGCCATGGGGGGCGGCGTTGAAGGCGTAGTGGGTCAGGCGCGCGGCCTGGGCCTGGATCGCCTCGACCACGGCGGGGTTGCAATGGCCCAGGTTGAGTACGCCGATGCCGCCGACGAAGTCGATGTAGCGCTTGCCGTCGGTATCCCAGACTTCGGCATTGCGGCCATGGGAAAGTGTAATGGGATGAACGATGGCGATAGACTGACTGATACTTTCCGGGTTCATGTGCACGCGGCTCTTTGTTCAAGTTTCTTATTATCGAAGCGTGCCGCGACAGTATTGCGCAAACGAATTATTCGATTACGGTCATTCCACTGATTCTTGATGTGGTGAGGTTCATCGCTGGCCCCAGCTCAATCCCCCTCGGCCACCCGCTTCAGGATCCACTGCACGAACGCCCGGACTTTCGGCACCTCGGCCGCATGCTCGGCATGGGCGACGAAGTGCTTGCCATTGCTCGGCACCGGATGGTCCCAGGCCACCACCAACTTGCCTTCGGCCAGCTCCTCGGCCACCAGGTAGCGGGGGATCAGGGCGATGCCGCAACCGGCGATGGCCGCGCGGATGCACAGGTAGAAGGTGTCGAAGCGGGGCCCGTGGTAGCTGTTCTGGCTGTGCAGGCCCAGGCCCAGGAACCATTCGTGCCAGGCCTCCGGCCGCGAGGCGCACTGCAACAGGCGATGCTCGGTGAGGGCTTCGGCACTGTCGAAGCGGTATTGCTGGCGCAGCTGTGGCGCGCACACCGGTACCACCTCCTCGCTGAACAGCTCGATGCAGGTCGCCCCGGGCCAGGTGCCCTGGCCGAAGAAGAAGGCGATGTCGGCCTTGGCCTGCACCAGGTCGAAAGGCTCCAGCTCGTTGCGGATATCCAGGTGGATGCGCGGATGACGCTCGCCGAACCCCTTGAGCCTGGGCACCAGCCAGCGGGCGCCGAAGGTCGGCTGGGTGGCGATGCGCAGCACCTCGGTCTCGTCGCCGTAGCTGAGGATGTAGCGGCTGGAGATGTCGATCTGGGTGAGGATCTTGTTCACCTCGGTCAGGTACAGGGCCCCGGCCGGGGTCAGGTGCAGGCGCCGCCGGATGCGCTGGAACAACGGGTGCGAAAGCATGTCCTCGAGCTGCGCCACCTGCTTGCTGACCGCGCTCTGGGTCAGGTGCAGTTCCTGCGCCGCACGGGTGAAGCTCAGGTGGCGGGCAGCGGCTTCGAAGCACTGCAGGGCGGTGGTCGAGGGCATCAGGCGTTTGGACATGAAGGGCGCTACCGAGCAAAAAAGGAAGAAGTTCATTCCGATATGGAATCATGTGTTTCGAAAAGGTCGTTTGTTGACCCCGTCCTAAAAGATTAATACTGACCTGCATCAATGATGACAACCGTTGTTCGATGCAGGAGAAAACAACATGACCGTCGAACTTTCCAGATATACCGCTCCCTTGTAGGCACGCGGCACACCCGCATCTACAGGGCAGCGTGAAGCCCCAGAACAACAAGAAACAGCAGCAAAAACCTACAAGAATCTGCTCCGACCTTTCAGCCGCCCCTTGCGGCGGCCGACCCATTCGAGGGTTCCCCATGGCTTCGCTACAACACAAGAAACAGCGTTCGCTGCAACACGGCCTGACGTCGCGCCAGGTTTCCATGATTTCCATCGCCGGCATCATCGGCGCCGGCCTGTTCATCGGCTCCTCCAACGCCATTGCCACCGCCGGCCCGGCCATCCTCATTTCCTATGCCATGACCGGCCTGCTGGTGCTGCTGGTGATGCGCATGCTCGGCGAAATGGCCATCGCCAACCCCAACAGCGGCTCGTTCTCCACCTACGCCGCCGAGGCCATCGGCCCCTGGGCGGGCTTTACCATCGGCTGGTTGTACTGGTGGTTCTGGGTGCTGATCATCCCGGTCGAGGCCATCGCCGGTGCCGACATCCTCCACGCCTACTTCCCGGCTGTGCCGTCCTGGCTGTTCGCCTTTCTGATCATGGTCGTGCTGTCGGGTACCAACCTGATCAGCGTGAAGAACTTCGGGGCCTTCGAGTATTGGTTCGCCCTGGTCAAGGTGGTCGCCATCCTGGCCTTCATCGGCATCTGCAGCATGGCCGTGTTCGGCGTCTGGCCGTTGGCCGAGAGGTCCGGGGTCAGCCAGCTGTGGGCCAACGGCGGCTTCATGCCCAACGGTTTCGGCACGGTCCTGGGCGGCGTATTGATCACCATCTTCTCGTTCTTCGGCGCCGAGATCGTCACCATCGCCGCCGACGAGACGGCCAACCCCAAGGAGAAGATCCGCCGCGCCACCAACCTGGTGGTGTACCGCATCGCCATCTTCTACCTGGCGTCGATCTTCCTGGTGGTCTCGCTGGTGGCTTGGAACGACCCCGGCCTGAAGGCGGTCGGTTCCTTCCAGCGGGTGCTGGAGGTGCTCAACGTGCCGGGGGCCAAGCTGCTGGTCGACCTGGTGGTGCTGGTGGCGGTCACCAGCTGCATGAACTCCGGGCTCTATACCGCCTCACGCATGCTTTACTCCCTGGGCGCCCGCGGTGAAGCGCCGGCCATGATCCGGCGTATCTCCGGCAACGGCGTGCCGACCATCGCCGTGGCCCTGTCGACCCTGGCGGGCTTCGCTGGCTGCTTCGTCAACTATGTGTTCCCCGGCAAGGTCTTCGGCTTCTTGCTGTCCACCACCGGTGCCATCGCCTTGCTGGTGTACCTGGTGATCGCCGTGTCGCAACTGCGCATGCGTGCCCGCGCCGATCGCGATGGCACCCAACTGGCGCTGAAGATGTGGTTGTTTCCCTGGCTCACCTGGTTGGTGATCGGCACCATCGTCATGGTCCTGGGCTACATGCTGTTCAGCGATGCGTACCGCTACGAGACCTTGATGACCGCCGGGGTGACCTTGTTCATCCTGCTGATCTCGCTGACCCGGCGCCGCACGGGGGCGGCGGCCACCCAGGCGGTCTGAGCCTGACGCGGGGCTGCTGTGCAGCCCACAGGGCTTTTCCGTTGGCGCCAGCGGGGCAGGGCGCTACCATCGGCGACGGCATTTCTTCCCATTCCAACAAGCACAGGAAGCTTATGAACGCACACGCCCTTTCCATCCAGGAGCTGGCCGCCCCCGAAGGCACCTGCTATGGCTGCGGCTGCTCCCACCCCAGCGGCCTGCACGTCAAGAGCCATTGGGACGCCGACGGTATCCACCTGGTGTGCCGTCACGCTCCCGACGGCAGCTTCGTCGGCTGGCCTGGGCTGGTCTATGGCGGCCTGCTGGCCATGCTGGTCGACTGCCATTCCAACTGGACCGCCATGGCCTACCACTACCGTGCCGAAGGCCGCGAGCCGGGCAGCCTGCCGCGCATCGATTGCGTCACCGGCACGCTCAGCCTGACCTACCTCAAGCCCACCCCCATGGGCGTCGAGTTGCTGCTCAAGGCACGGGTGGAAGGCGAAGTAGGGCGCAAGAGCCGGGTGATCTGCGAGGTGTGGGCCGGCGATGTGCTGACCGTCAGCGCCGACTCGGTGTTCGTCCGCGTCGATACCGAGAAGCTCAAGCTCAAGGCCCACGGGCAGGCTTGAATGGCCCCGTTGGCCTCGGGCCAGGGCACGCAAGCCTGGCAGCAGGGGAGCCATTCGTTACCCGGGCGTGATTTCGGCCGGTGAACGCCCTAGGCTGGTAAGGACAGGATGCTGCAGGAGAAGACGATGATTCGTTGCAAGCGTGTCTATGAGCCAGCCGAAGCGAGCGATGGCCAGCGGGTATTGGTCGACCGCCTGTGGCCACGCAACAAGCGCAAGGACGACCTGCACGGGGAGTGGCTGCGCGAGGTGGCGCCGTCCAACGAACTGCGCAAGGCGTTCCACCACGGCGAGGTGGATTTCGCCGGGTTCACCCAGCGCTACCAGCAGGAGCTGGCCGCCCATCCCGAGCATTGGTATCCGTTGCTGGACCTGGCGGGCAAGGGCGACCTGACCCTGCTGTATGCCGGCAAGGACACCGAGCACAACAATGCCCGTGTGCTGGCCGACTGGCTGGAGGACGAGCTGGACCGGCGCGGGCCGGGCAGTTCGCCGGTGTGCTATGCCCCTTAGGGCCGTTGCCGGCCTTGGCGCCGCGTGGCATGCCGAGGGAGACATGCCATGCCCCTTCGCTTGAGCCCTGCCAGCGACACCCACCTGAGCTTCGCCCGCGACCTTACCCGCCGGGCCATGCTGCCTTATTACCGGGAATTCGACCTGCTGTGGATCGAGGAAGCCTTCGATGAGGCCTGGACCTGGCGCGAACAGTGGCTGGTCATGGACGGCGACGAGCTCTTGGGGTTCTGCAGCCTCAGCCAGGATCGCCAGGCGCTGTTCATCCGCGAATTGCACCTGCTGCCCACGCACCGTGGGCGCGGGGTCGGCAGTTGGGTGTTGGAGACACTGGCCGGCTGGGCAGCGCAGCGGCAGTTGCCGTTATTGCGCCTGATGGTGTTCAAAACCAACCCGGCACGGCAGTTGTACCGGCGCCGGGGCTTCATCGAGATGGGCGAGGACGAGTGCTTCGTGCGCATGCAGCGTGCGATCGACTGAGGGAATGCCGACAGGCCTGTGGAAGCGGGCAAGCCCGCTCCCGAACCCCGTCAGCCAACCGTTCTCTGCGCAGTCACGTTCTACTCAATGAGTCACGTGGTGTTCTATCGTCCCTCACGGCCAGCGCACCCGCGCGGTGCCGCCCTGGCGTACCGTGGCCTCCAGGAGCCTGGCCTGCAACGGCAGCAGGTCGCCGATCAACAGGTTCTGCAGCAGCGGCTTGCCATCGAAACTGTTGCCGCCCAGCGCCACCTCGCGCACCCCTTCGACCCGCACCACCGCCTTGCCGACCTGGCCCAGGCGATTGCCGCTGAGCAGCAGCGGGCCGGGCAGGGGAGTGGCGTTGCGCAGGCTGACGGCATACTCCGGGGTATTGCCGATACGGTTGCCCACCAACGCCAGGGCGCCGACGTCGCTGGCATCCACGGCGGTGCCTTGGCTGCTGGCCAGCAGGTTGTCGTCGATCAGCAAGGGGGCTGCCGAGGTCGGCGCGAGGTTGCGCAACTGGATGCCATTGCCGCGGCTGTCGCCGATACGGTTGCTCGCCAGCAGCACCGCGCCCTGTTGTTCGCTGATCTCGATGGCGGCCTTGCCGGCGCCGAGGATCAGGTTGTCTTCCAGCAGGGCGCGGGTCTGCCCGCGCAGGCGTACGCCACTGTTGTTGTCGATGCCGCGCAACTGGTTGCCGCGAAGGCTCAGCTGGCTGTCGCGAACGTCGATGGCGTATTGCTGGGACTGTTCGAACTGGCTGGTGCTGATGGTCGCCTGGCTGTGTTGCAGCTCCACGGCGGTGGACAGCTCGCTGAACCGGCTGTCGCGGATCAGCACGGTCGCCAGGCGGCTGCCAGCAGGCTGCTGGGGGCTCAGCGCGGTGGTCAGTCCACGGGACAGGTTGGCGTTGTAGCCCAGGCGCCTGAGCGTCGAGCCGATCACCTGGGTGTGGCTGCCGGCCCAGGCTACCACGAACGGTCGCCAGGCACGGTCGGTATTGCCTGGCTTGTCGCCCGCCACGCTTTCCAGGCTCGACTGGTTCAGCCCCAGCCAGCCCTGGTTGATCAGCGCCGTGCCAGAAAAACTGTAGAGGTACAGGCTGGTTCCTTCGAGCACCAGGCCTGCGTCGGGACCGATCAGCAGCGGGTAGCTGAGCAGGTAGCCGTCCTTGTAGCGGCGCAGGATGCGCGGGTTGGCGAGGGCGTCGTTCAACTGCGCCAGGGTGATGCTGCCACCGCGCAGCATCACCACCTGCGGGTGGTGCGCCTGGTAGCCCGCGATGGCACGGAACAAGCCATTGTTGACGAACGGCTCGAAGGGCCAACTGCCGGCCTGGGACGAGAACATCGGTTGCAGGCTGACGCTGGCACGGCCAGCCGGGCGCGGCCGCTCGGCCTGGGCGAAGGTCACCGCCTGGCGCGCTTGCTGGCGCAGGGTCAGCACCTGCCGTTGGTGTTCCTCCGGCGTCAGGGCATCCACCGTCTGGTTGACCGGCAACGCCTGGCTACCGGCCTGGGCGGTGCCGGCCAGCAGCAGGGCAGCCAGGCAGGTGAGGGAAAAGCGGGCGAGGAGGGCCATGGTTACGTCCTTGATCAGGGCTGTTGTAGGTAGAGCGGCTTGAGCGGGCCACCGAGTTGGCTGTAGTTGTCCACCTCGCCGTCCTCGCTGTCGTACAGTTCGCGGGCCAGGCGATGGCCCGGGTTGCGCTGCAGGAACGGGATCAGCCAGGCCAGCTTGTAGGGGGCGACGTCGACCTGGGCGCGGCCCTCGAGTTCGGGCAAGGCCTGCGGCTCGAGGATGCTGCGTGCGGCGAAGTTGGCCAGCAGGTCGAGGGTGCGCTGGTCCTCGTCGCGCCAAGGCAGACCGTTGGCCCGCGCCGATTCCGCCAACAGCACCAGGGGCACCAGGGCGTACTGGCTGTAGTTGGCGGCAAGCTTGCCGCGTGCCACTTCCAGCGGCAGGTAGGCGTAGCTGCCATCCTGGCTGCGCACGGCCTGGGCCAAGCCACGGCGCAGGTTGCCGTCGGCCCACTGGATGAAGTCGTCGCGGCCCACCAGCATGCCGCTGGCGGCCACTGCCCAGGCGGCCCAGTAGTCGTGGTTGTTGAAGTACACGGTGCGTGAGGTACGGCGCGGGTCGTATTCGCGTATCACCAACTCGGCCAACTGGGTGATCCAGGCGGTCTGCGTGGCCGTCAGTCGCACCTTGCCGTCGCTGGCCGACTGGGTCAGCAGCAGCGCGCCGGCCATGGCCGCCAGCGCCCACTTGCGCGCGGCCATGCCGGTGCCGCTGGCGTCGGGGCTGAGCAGCGCGCCTGCCGAGGCCCAACGTTCCAGCCACTGGTCCTGGCAGGCCAGGGCCATGTTGGCGTCCTGGGGTTTTTTCGCCCGTACGAAGCGCTTGCCGGCGTAGATCAAGCCACCGACGAACTGCTTCACTTGCTTGCCGACCCGTTCGCTGTCGGCATCCGGGCGGGCACGCAGGGTCGACTTGCTGGCGTCGCGCTGGTCGTACTTGCTTTCCAGGCGCAGGCTGCCGGTATAGGGGGCGGGCGGTGCCTTGCTGCAGGCCAGGGTACGGTAGTCGGCCACCATCGCCGCCTGCGCCGTGGCTCGCGGCGGCCATAGCGACTGGGCCGCGGGTGCCGCCAATGGCGACAGGGCCAGGGCGATGGCCAGGGCGATGGCCAGGGCCAGGCTTGTGCGCTTCACAGGCATAGGCGGGTTTCCACGTCGGTGGCGGCGGTGCCGGGCTTGGTCGGCTCGAGGAACACCGAGAGCAGGTTGGCGCCAGCGAAGGCCGGGTCCTTGCTCAACTCCAGGTAGTACTGGCCACCGCTGACCACCGCTTCGCGGCGGAACCACACCTTGTCGCGGGCGCCGTTGTCGTAGTAGACGATGATGTAGAAGTCCTTGACGTTCCTGTCGCTCAGGCGGATGTCGAGAAACCCTCTTGCCCCTCCCAGCGCCTGGCGCGCACTGCCGGCATTGCTCAGCAGCTCGATGCGCTCGCCGACCTTCAGCGCCGGGCGCCGCAGCTTCGAGGCCAGCACCTCTTTCGAGGCCTTGCAGCCACCCTGGATGGCGGGCACCAGCTGGCGGTACATCAACGGCGAGTCGAGCCGGTAGTTGGCCGGCAGTTCCCAGACGATCAGCTTGGGCGGTGCCTCGGGCTTGTAGTCGGCCGACAGCAGGTATTCCAGCAGCGAGCCGTCCTCGCCGACGCCCGGCAGGGCATAGTTGAGCACGTCCACGTCCAGGTACTGCTTGAGGTAGCCGTCGAAGTTGAATTGCTTGCTTTCGTCCTCGCGGGCAGCGGCGTTACTGTCGCCGACCAGGATCACCTCCGGGTCTGGCGCTTCGTCGAACAGGGCGTCGGCGCTGTCGGCCACCGGGATGGTCTGGTAGCCGCGCACGTACTGGAAACCATAGTTGTTGCCGCAGATATAGCTCAGCGCCAGGTTCAGGGTGCCGTCCTTGGGCACCATGACCCCGGGTTCGGTGCGGTAGTGCTTTTTGGTCAGCCCCGCGTAGAAGGGCTGGCGGCGGATCTCCTCGGCCATCAGGCGCGCGGTGGCTTCGGCACCGGCCGGGGTCCAATGGTGGTCGCGGCGGAAGAAGAACTCGGCCTTGGGTGGTTGCTGCACCAGTTGCATCATCGGCGCCACCACCGCGCCGCCCTGGCGCAACTGGCCCAGGTAGGTGGCGAGGTTGTGGCTGGCGCGGGGGTAGTCGAAGCCGTGCAGCCGATCGCCGTACAACTTGTCACGGTGCATCAGGCCTCGGGTCGGCTGGATGGCCATGGCCACCTGGATGCCCTGGCGATGGAAGGTGTCCATCAAGCGGGCGAATTCCGGGCGCATGGGCGCCGGGATGCCGAAGTCGTTGGTCAGGTCCACCGCCGAGCGGAACAGCCAGCGGTCCTTGCCGGGGACGATCTCGCGCATCAGCTTCATGCGCCCCTCGGCGTAGTGGCGCGGGTCGCTCAGGGCCGGGCAGACCAGGCATTGCAGGTCGCTACAGGCGTCCTTGTCGGCATTGGTACCGCTGGCCTTGGCAGGCTCGGCCGCCTGGGCGGCCAACGCGCCCAGCGCAAGGCCCGTGGCCAGGCCCAGGGAAAGAAGGGTGTTCATGTGCCGGTCATCCTTGCAGCGGGGTATCACTCGGTCGGGTCGATGCTGTTGGCCTGGCCCATGCTGCGATAGCCGGTGCCCTGGGGCAGCAGCACGTAGCTGTAGGAGCGGCCTTTCTTGAGGAACAGTTCGTCGAAGCTGGCGACCCGCTGGTCGGCGACGTAGGCGGCGAAGCCGATCTTGATTTCGTTGACCATGCGGCTGCCGGTCTGGCCGTTGCCCAGCGGCTCGACCACCACGTGCTTGCCGTCCACGGTCTTGAGCGCGGCCTTGGCCGGGGTCAGGTTGTAGAAGGCGATCTGTGCCTTCTTCGGTTCGTTGATGTACTTGTCGGCGATCAGCGACAGCTGCTTGCCGTCGTAGACCACGGTGCTGGCGGCGTTGGCCTTGAGCTGTGGCTCGATGGCCTGGGCGCCGACGGCGATCTTGTGTGGGCCGGCCGGGACGAAGCGGTAGCCGCTGAGCTGGCCCGGGGCGACCTTCTGTGGGTTGATCTTGCCGCTCAGGCTCACGTCGATGCTGTTGTCGGACAGGTTGAGCACACGCACGAAGGCCGAGTCGGCCGGTGCCACGGCATCGTACAAGTCGGCATTGCCTTCGGCGGCGAGGGCCGCATGGCCGTTGGCTGCCAGGGTGATGGCGGTGAACAGGTGGGTAAGTTTCATCGGGCTCTCCTTGAATCGTCAGAAATGCTGGGGTTGGGCGCTGCGGCTGAGCGAGCCAGGGCGGTGGGCCAGCAGGGTGCGCAGGGGGAATTCCCAGACCACGGTGTCGATCTGCGGGTTGGCCAACTGATCGCTGGCCAGGAACTGGTTCATCGCCTCGAACGGCCCGCGGGCTTCCACGGCGATGCTCAGCAAGTCGCGGTTGAGGGCTTCCTTGAGAAAACCGACGAAGTTCCAGTCGTCGATCTTGCTGTAGCTGGTACCGACCAGCAGCAGGCTCTGGTCTTGCTCGGCGAACAGGTCGTCGGCGTCCTGGTCGGCCTTGAGGGTTTCGTAGAGATCGATGCGGCTCGGACCGAATTGTGGCGCGAGGCGAGCGTGGTCGAACTGCAGGTAGTTCATCAGGTCGCCCTTGACGTTCTTCTCGCCGGCCTTGTGCGAGCGATAGAGCTGGTCACCGCGCAGTTGCGGACGCTGGCGGGCCAGTTCATAGGCCGACAGGCGTGCGCCTTGCGGGCTCCAATGGGTGTCGGACTTGAGGAACAAGCCTGGCCCTGCCAGGTTGCCGAGGAAGGCGCCGCGCAGCGGTACCACGTCCAGCTGGCGTGCCTGCAGCTCACCGACGAAGCGGTCGTACAGGCTCGTCACCCGTGGGTCGAAGGCGTGCTCGGCGTGCTCGGCATAGATGTCGAGCTTCATCGGCAGTGGCAGCAGCACCAGGTGTTTGCCATGCTCGGCCAACTGTTTCTCGACCTTGGCGATCTGCTCGAGCTGGGTCGCCACGTTGGCCTCCAGGTCATTGGGCACGCGGTATTCCTGGTTGGTGTAGAGCCAGCCGTCCTTGCCCAGTACCACGCCCTTGGTGCCTTCGCCGAACAGGTGGAACTGGGCGTCGGCCCACAGTTGCACCGACGGGTCGCGCAGGAAGAAGCGCTTGTCGTAGACCTGCTCGAACTTGCGCAGCAGCTTGCCGTCGACGAACAGGTTCCAGGCGTCGCCCTGGGTTCGGGCGAAGCTGAACACCGGTGGCAGCGAGTACACGAACATCGCCGCCAGCACCAGGGCGAAGAGAATGCCGTTGGCCTTGCTGGCCGAATTCATCACCGGATACATGGCCGTCTCCTAGAACTGGAAATACAGGAAGGGCGAGAAGGAATTGGCCGCCAGGCTGCTCAGCGCCAGCAAAAAGCCCCCCCACAGCAGCACGCTGTGCAGCACGCCGACATGGCGCATGAAATAGCCTTCCTTGTTGCCGGCGTAGAAGCGCACGTTGTTGATCCCGGCCAGGACCAGCCAGGCCAGCGCCACCAGGGCGAAGGCCATGGCCATCTTCGAGGCGCCGAGCACGTACAGCTCCAGCGAGCCGAAGCCGTTGAAGCCGAGCAGCGCCTGGTAGATGTCCAGGCTGTGGCGCAGGTCCATGGTGAAGAACAGCGGCATGCTCAGCACGATCAGCACCCCGGTGCGCAGGTTGCGGCCCAGGTGGTAGGGCGTGGTGACCTTGGTGGCGAGGTTGAACTTGCGCTCGATGACCATGCCGATACCGAAGAACAGGCCCCAGCAGATGAAGGCGAAGCTCGCCCCGTGCCACAGGCCCGACAGCAGCATGGTCCAGACCAGTGCCGGCAGGGCCCCGGCGACGCGCTTGCGCACCAGCGGCATGTACACGTAGTCGCGCAGGAAATGCGCCAGGGTCATGTGCCAGCGTGCCCAGAACTCGGTGATGCTCTGCGACACATAGGGCTGGTTGAAGTTTTCCGGGAAGCGAAAGCCCATCATCAGCGCCAGGCCCAGGGCCATGTGGCTGTAGCCGGCGAAGTCGAAGTACAGCTGCAGGGTCGACACCGCCAGGCCGAACCAGGCGTCGCTGAACTGCAGGGTGCCCTCGCTGACGAACAAGACGTTGATCGGCGCCAGGCGGTCGGCGATCAGCACCTTCATGATGAAACCGAGCATGAAGCGGCACACGCCCAGGGAGAACAGCTCCAGCGAATGGGTGCGCTCGCGCAACTGCGGCGCCAGTTGGCTGTAGCGCAGGATCGGCCCGGCCACCAGGTGCGGGAACAGCGCGACGAAGGCGGCGAAGTCGATGAAGTTGCGCGTGGGTGTGGCGTCCTTGCGGTAGATGTCGACGATGTAGCTCAGGGCATGGAACACGTAGAAGGAGATGCCCAGGGGCAGGAAGATGTTCTCCAGGGTCCAGGTATTGATGCCCAGCGGCGCCAGCAGCATCGCCAGTACTTCGGCGCCGAAGTTGGCGTACTTGAAGTAGCCCAGGGTCGACAGGTTGCCGATCACCCCGAGCCACAGCAGGCGCAGGGCCCAGCGCTTGTCGCCGGCGTCCAGGCGCGCCTTGATGCGCAGGCCGAACCAGTAGTTCCAGTAGGTGATCGCCACGAACAGCAGCAGGAAGTCCGGGCGCCACCAGGCATAGAAGATGTAGCTGGCGGCAACGATCACCACCGAGCGCCACTGGGGCCTGGCCAGGAAATAGACGGCCAGGAACAGCGGCAGGTAGAGGAACAGGAAGACGTTGGAGGCGAAGATCATTGGCAGGGTCCGTCCTTAGTAGCTGATCACCACGCCGACGCTCAGCTGGTAGTCATCGCCGGTCTTCAGCGCGCTGCCGGCATTGAGGTAGCTGGCGCTGACCAGGGTGTTGACGTCCAGGTGCTTGCCATCGATGGCCACCGGAAACATCTTCCAGTAGTAGTTGAGGTCGACCATCTGCCCGACGTTGTCACCCTTGCCGTACAGGCCCCGGTCGAGCTGGTTCTGGCGCCTGGAGCGGGAGTCGGCGGCCATGCGGATCGGCAGTACGCCATCCTCGTCACGCAGGTTCAGTTGGGTGATACGCAGGTCCAGGGCGCTGCGCGGTGTCGGCCGGGTTTCCAGGGCGATGCCGTAGTAGCTCAGGTTGCGCAGGTCGAGGCTGACGAACGAGCTGGTCAGGCGCGTGCTGTAGGAGCCCTGGCGAGTGATGCGGTCGGACTGGATCGGGTTGAGGCGAAAGCCGTCGTTCTCGTCACCGGGCTTGTCGGTCAGGCCGCCGCGCAGGGCGATGCGTGGGGTCCAGGGCAAGGCGTCGAAGCGCTTGCCGACCTCGCCGAGCACGGCCCAGCCCTTGCTGTCGTGGCCGGTGGTGGTGACGCCACTCTGGGTGGTGTTGTCCATCTTGCCGTCCAGCGCGGCCAGCTCCAGGTGGTAGTCGCTGAACACCGGCAGGGCGAGGTTGTCACCCTTGAAGAACAGGCCGTAGCGCAGGCCCTTGAAGTCGTAGCGGTCGTCGATGTCGTGGTCGCTGCGGTCGTTCTCGTGCATCAGGCGCACGCCGATCTTGTTGTTCTGGCTCCAACGGTAGGCGTACTCGCCCATCACGTAGAGCGTGCGCTCTTCGCTGGCGGCCAGGCTGTTCACGTCGGTGTTGTAGTTGTGGAACTTCTGGCCGACGGCGAGGAAGGCCTCGGAGAAGGTGTCCTGATAGTTCAGGCGCAGCGATTCGAGGCTGTCGTCCCACCAGATGCCGTAGTCGTCCCAGAAACGCTGGCGGCCGATGGACAGGGAGAAGCGTGGATCGTCGCCGATCAGGTTGCGCTTGACGTACAGCTCGCGCAGCTCGGCATACCAGCCTTCAGGCTGCTCGCGTTCGTTGTCGTTGGTCGACTCGCTGGTGAGGTTGCTCGACTGGCTGGTGTCATAGTTCAGCCACAGGCGACCGTAGACCATCCACTTGGCCCAGCGTTTCTCCGGCGCGTACCAGGCGAACGAGGGCTCGTAGCGCAGGCTGTAGAACATTTCGCGGTTGCGATCGACCTGGGAGTCCTCCGGCCCGTAGCCGGTCTGCACGGTGAGCTTGTTGAAGAACTCCGAGGTGATCACCGGTTCGCTGCCGTCGGTGGGGGCCACGCGCACCGGTTCGGTGCTGTCGGCCTCGGGGCCGGTGATCTCCTCGGCCGCCAGCGCCGCGGGCAGCGGGGCCAGGGCGAGCAGGGCGCCGAACAAGGGGTGATGGGCTTTCACAGGTTGGCCTCCTTCAACAGATCGTTGCGTGCGGCCAGGGCACGCTCGATGTCATCCTTGGGCAGGGTCTTTTCCAGGCGCTTGATCAGGCTGCGGGCGCCACGTTCGCCCAGGTTCAGGGCGATTTGGGCATAGGTGTAGGCCTTGACCGGGTCATGGCAGATGGCACGGCCGTAGGCGTGCAGGGTGGCCATGCGGTACCAGGCGGCGGTGGAGCCCTTGGCGGCTTCTTCGCGGAACAGGGCCAGGGCCTTGTCCTGGTCGGGCTGGTCCGCCACGCCCTTGCTGTAGTACTCGGCCAGCAGCAGGCCGGCGTCGGGATAGCCGCTCTCTTGCAGTTCGTCGATCAGCGCGCGGGCTTTGTCCGGGTCGAGGGTCAGCCAGTTGTTGACCATGTAGAACGACGCCTGCAGGGCCTTGGCCCGGGTCGGTTCGCGCTGGCGGACCTGGTCGATCAACGCCTGGGTTTGCTCGGCGTTGTGCTCGGTCGGGTTGGAGATCATGTAGTTGGCCTTGGACACCATGGCCGGCACGAAGCCACGGGCCACGGCGGCGTCGCGCCAGCGCTGGACCTGGGCGGTGGCTTGGGCCAGGGCATCGGCCTGGGCCTGCTCCAGGGCCAGTTGCCTGGGCGTTGGCGCAGGCTGCCCGGCCGCTGGCGGGTTGGCCTGGCGGGCGTAGCGGTCGGCTTCCTGCTCGGCACGTTGCACGCTGGCAATGCTGTCGAGCAGCGAGGCGATGCGGTGCACGATCTCCACCGGCAGTTGCGCGCGCTCCGCCTCCAGGGCCGTGGCGAAGGCCGGGAAGGCCCGGTCTTGGTCATCGCCCAGGAACCGGTAGTAGCGATCGACGGCACGCGCATCGACCCGCACGGCTTCGCGGTACCAGCGCTCGGCACCGGGGCGATCGCCCTGGCGCTCGGCCAGCACGGCGCGGTACAGCTGCGGGCGGCAGTTGAGCAGGCAGGACTGTTCGTACAGGCCCAGCAGCTGCGAGGCCTGCTCCACATCGACCAGCTCCGGATAGGTCAGGAACACTTCCAGGGTGGTGCTGGCGTTGCGTGGGTCGAGGCGGCTGGGGTACCGCGTCAACGCCTGTTCCATCCACGGGCGCTGCGCCTCGCGCAGGCTCGGCGTGCGGTCGATCAGGCGTGCCAGCGAAGCCAGCGCCGGGACCAGGCCGCGGCCGTCGGCGAAGGCCGCGTGGTACAGCGCGACCACCTCCTGGCGGCTGGCGCCGTCGCGCCCTGCCAGCACATCGCCCAGCAACAGCGTGCTGGCCAGGTCGCCCCGGGCCGCCAGCGCACGCAGGTCGGTGGTGACGTCGGCGCTGGGGTTCTTGTACAGCGCATAGCGGATCTGCTCCAGGCTCTGCCCGGCACAGGCCGCGCCGGCACAGGCCAGGGCGAGGCTGGCCAGTAGCAGGCGGGAGGGCGTCATCACGGTCATGGCGTCATGGTCCTCGCCCGTTTCAGCGTGCGCCGCCGAACGGCAGGCCCAGGTACAGGTCGACCGCCACCGCCTTCTGGTAGGCCGCGGCCGGCAGCGGGCTGTCCGGCTGGATGGTCAGGGCCAGGTTGCGGTTGATCTCGTCGACCCGGGCATCGACCACCTTGCCGCCGTAGTGTTCGTCGAGGCCGAACACTTGCATGTCCACCGAGCGCACACGGTCGACGTCGGCCAGTTTGTCGAACGGCACGTTGGCGCGCACGAACAGACCCTGATCCTTGGGCAGCAGGTGCATCAGCGGTGCTTGCTTGTAGCCGTAGCCGTCCAGGCGTTGGGCCGGGTAGTAGACCTGGCAGTCGCAGGGGCTGTTGATCACCGTCTCGATGGTGGCACGGCCGAGCAGGGCCTGCAGGTCGCCAGGGGCCAGGTCGGCCAGGGCCTGCATGTCCGCCGGGCTGGTGAAGCTGGTGGCCAGTTGGGTGGAGATGCTGGCCAGCGGTTGGCCGGCGTGGACCTCGGTGGCCCCGGCGGGCAGCAGGTACTTGACGTAGCCGTTGTCCGGCATGCTGATGACCTGGGCGTTGGTCGCCACTTGGGCCTGCACCGCCGGAATGCGGAAGAACAGCAAGTAGCCCTTGTACGCCACGAAGCCCAGGGCGGCCACGCCCGCGGCGGTGTACAGCAGGGTGCCGGCCATGGCCTTGAGGCGGTCGCCTGGGGTGCGCGCGGTGGCGTACTTCTGCTTGCGCTCCTTGATGTAGTTCTCGCGCTGCATCACGTTGAACAGGCCATTGATGTCGGCGATCTCGCCAGACATGTAGGCGTTGATGAGGTAGCGCAGGATGTCGCGCTTCTGTGCGTCGAGGTCGACGAACTGGGCGCCAACCTCGCTGCCGCGCTGGGAGACGATGCGGATCTTGCCGTCGATCGACAGGTCGACCTGGTTCAGGCGTAGCAGGATCGAGGCATCGTACAGGCTGCCGATCTTCAACGGTGCCTCGTGGAGCAGGCCCATGCCGCCCAGGGAGATGTCCTGCAGGGCGGCCTCGAAGGGCGCCTGGCCGCTGCCGGACAGGCGTACGCGGGCGTTCATTCGGGTGCGTACGTACTGGCGTTCGTCGATCGCCTCGTGGACGATGTTGGCCGCGGTCTTGCCGGGGGCCACGGGAGTGTTCGAGCTACTCATGTGCAGGCGCCTTTCCTTAACGTTGCGTGAGTTCGAGAAGTACGGTGATGACCCCGAAGAAGATGGCGATGGAGGAGCACAGCATCGCCTTCGAGGACCAGCGGTTGAGGGTGGCGTCGAAGTCGACGCTGCCGGTGGCCAGGGTGGTTTTCTGCCGCGTCCAGCTCTGCTGGTCCATGTGGAACATCGCGTAGACCTTCATCAGCGAACCGACGATCTGGTTGTAATAGAGAACGAAGGGGTACATCGGGCTGACCGGGTGCCCGGCGAACACGAACAGCACGGTCACCAGGCTGCGCGACAGCAGCACCCAGAACAGGTACACCAGCAGGTACTGGATACCGAACACCAGTCCTGCCACCACCGAGGCGGTCAGGCCCATCAGGCAGGTCCACATCGATACCCGCTGGTCGAGCAGCACGTACAGGGTGAACAGGCCCAGGCGCGCACGGCCGAGCAGGGCGGTGGCGCGGAAGTTCTGCCGCAGCGAGTTGCCGTACCAGCGGAACATCAACTGGCGAGTGGCGACCCAGAAGCTGTCGCTGGGCGGATGCTCGACGGTCAGGGTATGGCTGTCGGGCACATAGAAGGTGTCCCAGCCGGCACGCATCAGCGACAGCCAGCTGGACTTGTCGTCGCCGGTGAGAAACTGGAAGCGGCCCAGGCGCCAGTGCTCGAGGAAGTCGGCCTCGACGTCGCGGATGAACTCAGGGTCGGTCATCACGCTGGCGCGGAAGAACGACAGCCGTCCGGTCAGGGTCAGTACCCGCTGCGACAGGGCCATGGAGCACATGTTGATGTGCCGCTGGACGAAGCGCATCGAGTGCCACTGGCGCATCCAGCGGCTGCCCTCGACCTCGCAGAATTCGTTGGTGGTCAGGCCACCGACGTTTGGCAGCAGGGCGAACAACTTGACCGCGCGCTCGACGCAGCCAGGCAGCATCATGGTGTCGCCGTCGACCACGCCGACCACCGCATCGTCCAGCGGCATCTGCCGGGACAGGGCGCGGAAAGCATGGGCCAGGCCGTCGCGCTTGCCGGTGCCTCGGGCCCGGACGATCACCAGCTTGATGTCGTCGCGGCCTTTGACCTCGTTGCGCATGATGTCCTTGATGAAGGTCTCGTCGCCTTTCTCGACGATCGAGGCGATCACTGTGCACGGTACCTTCAGCCGCTGCACTTCCTGGAACACCGACTGGTAGACCTTGAAGGTGGTCAGGGTCGGGATGCGGAAGCTGGTGACCACCATGAACATGTGCGAAGGCAGCGCCGCATCGCCCATGCGTTCGACCTGCCGGCGCAGGCGTGGGAACCGCCAGTGCAGGAAGTACATGCCGCGCAGGTAGTGGACGATGGCATTGCCGTAGCGCCACATCCCCAGGGTACCGATGATGAAAATGAACAGATGATGGTTCGGGTCCAGGTACTGCGGCGCGACCATCTCCGACGCCAGCGCGATCAGGCCGGCCAGGCAGGCCCAGGCGCAGAAGCTGACGCCCGCGCGCAGGTAGCCTGGTGCCTCGAAGGGCCGCTGTTGCTGTCGTTCCATGTAGCCTTTGCTCCTGTCTCGGGTGCCCGAGCCCCGCGCCGGACAGGCCGGGGCCTGTAGCGTGCGGGGCAGGGGGGCGATGCGCGCGTCGATTACCAGCAGATACCCTGGCGCTGTGTGTCGCTGACACCGGGCATGAAACCGACCAGGTCGATGACCTGCTTGCCGGTGCCGGCTTCCAGGGCACGGCTGAAGCGCTCGTCGTTGTTGCCCAGGACGATCACCTCGGCCTCGTCGATCACCCGCTCCAGGTCGCTGTGCAGCAGCGAGGAGACATGCGGGATCTTCGACTCGATGTAGTCGCGGTTGGCGCCGAAGACACGGGCGTACTCGACGTTGGCGTCATAGATACGCAGGTCGTAGCCCTTGCCGATGAGCTTCTCGGCCAGGGTGACCAGCGGGCTTTCGCGCAAGTCGTCGCTGCCGGCCTTGAAGGCCAGGCCCAGCAGGGCGACCTTGCGCTTGTCCTGGCGCTCGATCATGTCGAAGGCATGCTCCACCTGGCTGCGATTGCTGGCCATGATCGAGGCCAGCAACGGGTGCTCGACGTCCAGCTGGCTGGCACGGTAGGTGAGGGCGCGCACGTCCTTGGGCAGGCACGAGCCGCCGAAGGCGAAGCCCGGGCGCAGGTAGTAGCGCGACAGGTTGAGCTTGTGGTCCTGGCAGACCACGTCCATCACTTCGCGGCCATCGACGCCCGAGGCCTTGGCGATGTTGCCGATCTCGTTGGCGAAGCTGACCTTGGTGGCATGCCAGACGTTGCAGGTGTACTTGATCATCTCGGCGACTTCGACCGACTTGCGGATCACCGGTGCGTCGAGGCCCTGATAGAGCGACTCGAGCAAGTCGCCCGAGTGGCTGTCCAGCTCGCCGATCACGGTCATCGCCGGGAAGTCGTAATCCTGGATGGCCGTGCTTTCGCGCAGGAACTCCGGGTTGACCGCCACGCCGAAATCGATACCGGCCAGCTTGCCCGAGTGTTGTTCGAGGATCGGGATCACCACGTTCTTCACCGTGCCCGGCAGCACGGTGCTGCGGACCACGACGGTGTGGCGGCTGTCCTTGTCGCGCAGCGCGGTGCCGATCTCGCGACACACCGCTTCCATGTACACCAGGTCCAGGTCGCCGTTCTTCTTGCTCGGGGTGCCGACGCACAGCAACGACAGGTCGGTGGTCAGGATCGCGGCCTGGACGTCGGTGGTACCGCGCAGGCGGCCCTGGCGCACGCCATCGAGCAGCAACTGCTCCAGGCCGGGCTCGACGATGGGGGACTTGCCCTGGTTGATCAGGTCGATCTTCGCCTGGGAGATGTCCACACCCAGCACATGGTGCCCACGGGCCGACAGGCAACCGGCGCACACCGCGCCCACATAACCAAGTCCAAAGATACTGATGTTCATAGATCCCTCTTCCCAAGCACGGCGCAAGGCCGGCCGAGATACACAGTTCAAGAAGTTGTCGAATGGGCAGACGCGCAGAAGTAAGCCGCACTTGTACGTGGCGTTTGGGCTATTTCTTGGTGGTCTTTTTATATCCTAATGTTGTTTTTGTTAGTGCCGCAAGCGTTGCTATCTGCGTGCTCTGAAATACTCTAATTTAGTCTTGTTAAAGTTTAAAAACTGTTAAAAATCAATATGTTAAAGTTTGTTATTAGTTTGTCGTCAAAAAAATGATATCGGCGCGCATGTCGATAAAATGGCGTCAATCTGACGATTTTCAGGGCGTTTCCGGGGCTGTCCAACCCCGTGGTTTTTCATATTCATGTGTTCCCGTTAACTTTCGTGACTGCGTTTAGTTAGTTTCGAGAGACCTTGATGCACCTGTTGGGCGCGGGTTTTCACGTTTTCATGGGGCCATGCGGTATTGGGGGCGCCTTGCGCGATTGCACTGGCAATGATGGCTTGCAAACATTGGATCCAATGCTCATAGTGCCAACTGGATTTGCGGCTATTCACTCGGATGCCTCATGCATCCATAGGCATGTAAGGGAAAGGGGAAGTGATTCAGATGAAAGGATTCGGTCCGCGTTTGAGGGAAGAACGCGAGCGGTTGGGGCTGACCCAGCGGGGGTTCGGTGTGATCGGTGGTGTCGAACCCAATGCTCAGGGCAAGTACGAAAGCGGCGAGCGCACGCCACGGGTCGATTACCTCGCGGCGGTGGCCGCCAAGGGTGTGGATGCGCTCTATGTGCTCAGTGGCGTGCATACCCCCGCACCGCTGGAGAGCCTGAGCACGGAGGAAGACCGTCTGCTCGGTGCCTTTCGCCGACTGCCCCGGGACGACCAGGAAGCTGTCTGGCATCTGCTGAGCCGCCTAGCGGGAGAGGCCGACCCGGACCCGAGGGTACGCAAGCTCGACCGGCGCAGGCTGTTCAATGACGCGTTGCGCTAGTGGCCTGTACGAGCGCGTGCAGCTTGGCCTCTGCGTCCATACCGGGGACACGATTAACCGTACGGGCCACTAGGTCCGTGATGAAAAATTTTGTTAAGGTGGCGGGATCCAATCGCCCCACTGACGAGGTGTCTGCTTGATTAGGGTCCTGGTGGTCGACGATCACGATCTGGTGCGTACCGGCATTACGCGCATGCTGGCCGATATCGATGGCTTGCAGGTGGTGGGTGAGGCGGATTCCGGCGAGGCGGCGCTCAAGCTGGCTCGCGAGTTGAAGCCGGACGTGGTGCTGATGGACGTGAAGATGCCAGGGATCGGCGGCCTGGAGGCGACACGCAAGCTGTTGCGCAGCCATCCAGACACCAAGGTGGTGGCGGTTACCGTCTGCGAGGAAGACCCGTTTCCCACCCGCCTGCTGCAGGCCGGCGCTGCCGGCTACCTGACCAAGGGCGCGGGCCTCGACGAAATGGTCCAGGCCATCCGCCTGGCCTTCGCCGGGCAGCGCTATATCAGCCCGCAGATCGCCCAGCAACTGGCGCTCAAGTCGTTCCAGCCCCAGGGGTCGCCGTTCGATGCGCTGTCGGAGCGGGAGATCCAGATCGCCTTGATGATCGTCGGCTGCCAGAAGGTGCAGATCATCTCCGACAAGTTGTGTCTGTCGCCCAAGACCGTCAATACTTACCGTTATCGGATCTTCGAAAAACTCTCGGTCACCAGCGACGTCGAACTGACCTTGCTGGCCGTTCGCCACGGTATGGTCGACGCAAGTCTATAGCTCTTCATGTCGCAAAATTTTGATGCAAGCGCGTTCCTGGCGACCTGCAGTGGTCGCCCGGGCGTCTACCGGATGTTCGACGCCGAGGCGCGGCTGCTCTACGTGGGCAAGGCCAAGAACCTCAAGAAGCGCCTGGCCAGCTATTTCCGCAAGACAGGGCTGGCCCCCAAGACCGCTGCGTTGGTAGGGCGTATCGCCCAGGTCGAGACCACCATCACCGCCAACGAGACCGAGGCGCTGCTGCTGGAGCAGACCCTGATCAAGGAGTGGCGGCCGCCCTACAACATCCTGTTGCGTGACGACAAATCCTACCCCTATGTATTTCTGTCTGACGGCGCTTTCCCACGCCTGGGTATCCACCGTGGCGCCAAGAAGGCCAAGGGGCGTTACTTCGGTCCGTATCCCAGTGCCGGTGCCATCCGCGAGAGCCTGAGCCTGCTGCAGAAGGCCTTCTCGGTGCGCCAGTGCGAGGACAGCTACTACGCCAACCGTACCCGGCCATGCCTGCAATACCAGATCAAGCGCTGCAAGGGCCCTTGCGTGGGCCTGGTCGAGGCCGAGGAGTACGCCGAGGATGTGCGCCACTCGGTGATGTTCCTCGAGGGCCGCAGCCAGCAACTGGGCAACGAGCTCAATGCCGAGATGGAAAAGGCCGCTATGGCCTTGAACTTCGAGCGGGCGGCCGAGCTGCGCGACCAGATCGCCCTGCTGCGTCGGGTCCAGGACCAGCAGTACATGGAGGGCGGCTCGGGCGATGTCGATGTGGTGGCGGCCTTCGTCAACCCGGGCGGTGCCTGCGTGCACCTGATCAGCGTGCGCGGCGGCCGGGTGTTGGGCAGCAAGAACTTCTTTCCCCAGGTCGGTATCGAGGAGGAGGTGGCCGAGGTCATGGCCGCGTTCCTCTCCCAGTACTACCTGGGCAACGCCGAGCGCGAGCTGCCCGGTGAGCTGATCGTCAACGTGACGCACGAGGACTTCGCCGCCATCAGCGAGGCCGTGCAGACCCTGCGCGGTCGCGAGCTGGCCATCAGCCACCGGGTGCGCGGCACTCGCGCGCGTTGGCAGCAACTGGCCGTGACCAACGCCGAACAGGCCCTCAACGCCCGTCTGGCCAACCGCCAGCACATGGCTGCACGCTTCGAAGCCCTGGCCCAGGTGCTTGGCCTCGACGAAGTGCCGCAGCGCCTGGAGTGCTACGACATCAGCCACTCCAGCGGCGAAGCCACCGTGGCCAGTTGCGTGGTGTTCGGCCCGGAGGGCCCGCTCAAGTCCGACTACCGGCGCTTCAACATCGAGGGTGTCACCGCCGGCGACGACTACGCTGCCATGCATCAAGCCTTGATGCGCCGCTACGGGCGCATCAAGGAGGGCGAGGGCAAGCTGCCCGACGTATTGCTGGTGGACGGCGGCAAGGGGCAGTTGAACATGGCCCGGGACGTCATGCAGGCGCTCGGCCTGACCGAGCTGACCCTGCTCGGCGTGGCCAAGGGCGTGACCCGCAAGGCAGGCTTCGAGACCCTGTACCTCAATGACGTGGCCCACGAGTTCACCCTCAAGGGCGACTCCCCGGCGTTGCACCTGATCCAGCAGATCCGCGACGAAGCCCATCGTTTCGCCATCACCGGCCACCGCGCCCGCCGTGGCAAGGCCCGGCGCACCTCGAGCCTGGAAGACGTGGCCGGGGTAGGGCCCAAGCGTCGCCGCGACCTGCTGAAACATTTCGGTGGCCTGCAGGAACTCAATCGTGCCAGCATCGATGAGATCGCCAAGGCGCCGGGGATCAGTAAAAAGCTTGCCGAGTCGATTTATGCCAGCCTGCATAGCGAGTAGAATGCCTGGCTCAACCCGCAGCCAGTCGTACCGATGAATATTCCAAACCTGCTCACCGTTCTACGCGTTCTGCTCATCCCGATCTTCATCCTGCTGTTCTATGTGCCCTATCACTGGAGCTACATTGCCGCCAGCAGCGTGTTCGCCATCGCGGCCGCCACCGACTGGCTCGACGGCTACCTGGCACGCCGCCTGCAGCAGAGCACGCCGTTCGGTGCCTTCCTCGACCCGGTGGCCGACAAGCTGATGGTCGCGGTGGCCCTGGTGCTGCTGGTGCAGGTCCATGCCAACTTCTGGCTGACCTTGCCGGCCGCGGTGATCATCGGCCGCGAGATCGTCGTCTCGGCTTTGCGCGAGTGGATGGCCGAGCTGGGGGCGAGGGCACACGTGGCGGTGTCGAGCCTCGGCAAGTGGAAGACTGCCGCACAGATGCTGGCGCTGGTGATCCTGCTGGCCAACCCGCCGGTGCTGAGCTTCTGGGTGGTGCTCGGCTACGGCTTGTTGCTGGTCGCGGCCGGCCTGACCCTGGTGTCGATGGTCCACTACCTGCTGGCTGCCTGGCCGCACCTGCGGGAAGGCTCGGAGCAGAAATAAAGGTTTTTTGAATCAAGGGGTTGACGTTATTTGGCAGATCGCTAGAATGGCAACCCATCACGACGCGGGAATAGCTCAGTTGGTAGAGCACGACCTTGCCAAGGTCGGGGTCGCGAGTTCGAGTCTCGTTTCCCGCTCCAAGATTCGATTCCTAGGTGTTCTGCCGGGATCAAAAGAAAGAGGCCTTATGGCCTCTTTTTTTCGTTTCTGCGCCAGGCATTACAGCCTGCCGGCATTGGAGCCGCTTCGCGCCCCATCGCCGGCAAGCCGGCCCACAAGGGCCGGCGGTGTTCACGACACATGTGCCGTGCAGAGGGCCAGGGGCGCCGGCTTGCTGGCATGGGCTGCTAGCGATCCAGTTGGCGCTTGAGCTCAGCCTCGTTCCAAGCGCCACTGAGCGGCCCGCCCGGCAACCCTTGATCGGCTCGCGCCAGCGGCAACAGCACTGGTATGAAACCGGCATCGTGCACCAACCGGGCGCCCAGCGCCCGGGCTTGGGCGTCGTCCGCGAAGACAGGGATTGCCTTGCCCTGGCCGGATTGGTCCTTCATCGCTGCGTAACCTATGGCATTGAACGCCCGCACCAGGTGCACCCCGGGCAGGTAGTGCCGGTCCGCCAAGGCGACGCCCTGGGCCAGCGCCTTGCGCCCGGTTTCGCCGTCACGGCCGCTGAACGGGTTACTGGTGCTGAGGACCACCTTGCCGTCCAGCTTGCCCTTGAGCTGTTCGGCGAGTGCGGGCATGGCGCCGTACGGGACGCTCAACACGATCACCTCGCCCCATGCCGCGGCCTCGTCGACCGAGCCTGCCCGGGCATTGGGGCCGGCAGCCTTGGCCAGATCCCCCAACTGCTCGGGGTGGCGTGACGAAAACATCACCGAGTGCCCGGCCTTGGCCCATAGCGTGCCAAGCGTACCGCCGACGTTACCGGCGCCGATCACACCGATCCTGAGGGTGTCGGCCATCGCCTGGCCTGCACACAGGGCCAAGCCTGCGAATATCAGCAAGAAGATCCTCGACATGCGCTGCGCTCCTGGGTGGGAAACGGTCTTGTGAACACCGTAGTAGGGCCAGGGCATAAATGAAAGGCGCGCAGTCGTTCACCTCGATCCGGTTGTCCGGTAGACTGTGCCGCGGGTGCTAGCTGCATGAAGCAGTGAGGCAGGTTAAAGAGCAACGCAGGTCGGGCCGCCATGCGGGAGTTCTTGCGCCTATGCAAAAAACACAGGTACCTCGCGCCCAGCAACTGGCTGAGCGTGCTTTCGCCAACTTCGAGCGTTTTCTCCATATCGAAGCCGTCAGCGGCATCGTCCTCCTGATCGCCGCGATCGTTGCGCTGATCTGGGCGAACTCGCCTGCGGCCGACAGTTACGAGGCCCTCTGGCATACCCCGCTGACTATTGGCATCGGTTCGCTGGTGTACTCGCAGTCGCTGCATTTCTGGATCAACGATGGCCTGATGACCATATTCTTCCTGGTCGTGGGCATGGAGATCCGTCGCGAGATCCATGAAGGCGCGCTTTCCAGCTTGCGCCAGGCCACGCTGCCCATGGCGGCGGCAATCGGTGGGGTGGCCGTGCCCGCATTGATCTACCTGGCGTTCGGCCATGCGCCGGCGGAGCAGCAGGGCTGGGCCGTGCCCACCGCCACCGACATCGCCTTCGCGGTTGGCGTCCTTGCCTTGCTCGGCAAGTCGATCCCTTCGAATGTCCGCGTTTTCCTGCTGGCCCTGGCGATCATCGATGACATCATCGCCGTGCTGATCATCGCCTTCTTCTACTCGGGAGGCCTCGACTACAGTGGCTTCGGCGTTGCCGCGATTGGCCTGCTGATGGTGATCGGGCTGCAGAAGATCGGCATCGGTTCGGCGTACGCGTATGTCATTCCCGGCGCCATCACCTGGCTGGGCATCCTGATGACCGGCGCTCACCCGACGTTGGCAGGCGTAGTGCTCGGTCTCATGACACCGGTCGTCGCGATGCCCATGCGTGAGCGTCCGCTCGATGCCATCACGCGTTTCACCGATGAACTGCTCGGTCGCGCGAAGGCCCCTGAAAAGGGCGCCAGCGACCTGATGGACCCGCTGAAGCGCCTGCGGTTGGCCCAGCGCGAACTGCTGCCACCGGTCGTGCGCGTACAAGGTGCCCTGCACCCTTGGGTGGCCTACGTCATCATGCCGATCTTCGCCCTGGCCAATGCCGGTGTCGGCTTGTCAGGTGTCGACCTGTCTGCCGCAGCACCGCACTGGGTGATGATCGCCGTCGCCGCCGCGCTGGTGCTTGGCAAGCCCTTGGGGATCTTCAGCGTGAGCTGGCTGATGGTCCGGCTGGGCTGGTGCACCCTGCCTTCGGGCGTGACCTGGGGTGGCATCACCCTGATCGGCCTGTTGGGCGGCATAGGCTTTACCATGTCGATCTTCATCGCCAACCTCGCTTTCGTCGACCCAGGCTCCCTGGGCGCTGCGAAACTCGGCGTGTTGTCTGGCTCGGTAACGGCTGCCGTGCTCGGCCTGGCATGGGGTGTCTGGGGCATGCGGCGTGCTGCTGCACGCCGCAAGGTCGAAGCGAATTGATCTTCTCCAGGGAATACACCATGAAGCCGACATTCAGTCGCCGCCAACTGATCCAGGGCGCCATGGGGGGCTCGGTCATGCTGGCAACGCCCGCCTGGGCGTCCGACCCGGTTCACCAGCGCTTGCAGCACCTGGAGCAGGCGTTGGGCGGTACCCTGGGGCTTTGGGCGCTCGACACGGGAAGCGGCCGGCGGTTGTCTTATCGCAGCGAAGCGCGTGCCGCACTGTGCAGTACCTTCAAGGTCGTGCTGGCCGCTGCCATCCTCCAGCAGGACCAGGCCGAGCCCGGCCTGCTGGAGCGCCGCATCGCCTACACCGCCGAGCAGTTGGTGGTCTATTCGCCTGTCACTGAAAAGCATGTCGCAACGGGCATGAGTGTCGCTGAGCTCTGTGCAGCGGCACTGCAATACAGCGACAACACGGCGGCGAATCTCTTGCTGGGAGTGGTCGGTGGGCCGTCGAAGCTCACCGCCTATGCCCGCAGCATCGGCGACCCGGCCTTTCGCCTCGATCGATATGAACCGGCGTTGAACAGCGCGCTGCCCAATGACCCAAGGGATACCTCCACACCCTTGGCCATGGGCGTCACCCTGCAGCGCCTGCTGTTGACGGATGGCCTGCCGGCGGCGGCCCGACTGCGCCTGCAGGACTGGCTCAAGGGCAATACCACAGGCGATACCCGTATCCGCGCCGGCTTGCCTGAGGGCTGGGTGGTTGGCGACAAGACCGGTTCGGGTGACTACGGCGTTGCCAATGATGTCGGGATCATCTGGCCGCCAGGGCAGGCGCCCTGGATTCTGGCGATCTATACGCGAGGCCGGGACAAGACTTCACCTTGGCGTAGCGACGTCATTGCCGAGGCGACCCGTGTGGTCGTGGAGGCCTGGAAGGTGTGAGGGGTTGGCTGGGGTCCTGACATCACTGGTGTATGGCAAGGGTTCTTCACAAAGCTGGGCTGTGCTGTTGCTATGAGAGCATTTGGGGCTGGAAATCCTGGGGCCGCTTCGCGGCCCCTAATGATCACTGAATGCCTTTCAGAAGAAATCATAGGGATACTGCACGATCAGCCGCAGCTGGTCGGACGAGCTGTCCGACGCCTGGTTGCCGATGCGATGGCTGGCATGGCGCAGGCGCAGCGACAGCCCTGCCAGCGAGCCACCCTGCACCACGTACTTGACGTCTACATCCCGCTCCCAGTGCTCCTCGCTGCTTTCACTGCCGTAATAGGCGTAGGGGCTGCCTGCCGGCATGTCGCTGGCGTCCACGCCCGTTCCCTTGATGTAGCGCATGCCGAAGCTCAGGCCCGGGACGCCGAGGCCGGCCATGTCCAGGTTGTAGAACGCTCCCCAGGAGCGTTCCTTCGGGCCATTGAAGTCCACCAGTTGCGACGAGTTGGCCAGGTAGATCGAGTCATGGTAGGTGCCCGGCCCCATGCCCAGGTAGTCGAAGGGCACGTCGCCATGGTTCTTCTGGTAGCTGAGCTTGAATGCATGGGCGCCCAGGGTGTAGGTGAGCGCCATCGACCACGCCGTGGTGTCGATTGGCCCGGCCAATGCCGAGCCGGTGTCGTCGGTCTTGTACAGGTTCAGGTCGACGCCCAGGCTCTGGCCTTCAGCCAATGGCTGGATGTAGGTCAGGCCACCATAGTACTGGCGCCAGATGTCCCGGTAGTCGGCTGCATAGAGGCTTAGGCTCAGTGCATCGCTGGCAGCGTAGCTGCCACCGGCGAAATCCACGGTATCGGTCGCCACGCCGGCATACGCGGCGTAGAAGTCATCGGAGGCGTTGGTACTGTTGAAATCCTTGGCGGCGGTCAGGTGGCCCGCCTCGAGCATCAATCCGGCCAGTTCCTGGCTGGTCAGCCACAAGCCCGTGGCCGTAGCCGGCAGCACGCGCGTATCGGCGGGGGCGAACACCGGGTTGTACGGGCGCAGGTTGTTGCCGAACTTCAGCTCGGTGGCCGACACCCTGGCCTTCAACGCTCCGCCCGCCGAGCCGGAAGCATCGGCCGTGCCGTCGCCGTCGGGCACCAGCACCCCCGCTGTGCCCGAATAACGGTCGTTGCCGTACAGCTTGAAGACCTGGTAGCCGCTCAGGTCGACGCCAAAGCCGAACAGGCCCTGGGTGTAGCCCGAGGTGTAGTCCAGTTGCAAGCCCTGGCCCCATTCCCGGCGATCGGCACTGCCGCCATGGCCGTCATGGTTCCAATAGAGGTTTCGCGCCAGCAGCTTCAGGTGTCCCCTTTCGACGAAGCCCTCTTCGGCGGCCTTGGCCCCGACGGCGACCAGGCCCGACAGTGTCGCGCAGGCCAGCATACCCATACCACGTCCACTTCTTCTCATTATTGTCTCCCGCAGGATCATCTTGATGGCAGCAGCACCCGGGCACCTAGGTGCTGAGCAAGCGCTGGCGACCGCGAACATGCGCAGGCGATCGCACAGCGTGTCTGGAAACGGAGGAGGGGATCAGTCGGCAAGCCCGGCCCTGGATACCGAGCGGCCGCTCAATGGCATGGATACGTCGTCATCGCCGATGCCCACGAGCCCCTCGTTGGATAGCGCCTCGATGCGGTGGGCGGGCAGGTGCCCGTAGTCTTCGCGCATCCACTTGAGCAGCCCATGCATCTTCACCAGCAACACCAGGATGAAGGGAACGGCTGCCAGCGAGACCACGGTCTTGAGGGTGTGCAGTGGCGCGTCGATGTACAGCATGGCCAGGGGGATGGCCGCGAGCATCACGCACCAGAACAAGCGCAAGCCGGGCGAGGGATCCTCTCCCTCCTGGAGGTTGCGCATGCTGGTCGCGGCGATGGAAAACGCCACGGCGTCCAGGTGCGAGGCCAGGAACACTAGCATCAGAAAGAAGTACACCAGGGCTAGCACCTTGCCCATCGGCAGGCTGAGCAGCAGCATCGATACCACTGCCTCGCCGCCTGAGTCGTCGAGCAGTGCTGGCGAATCGATCACTCCGCCGAGGAACTGGGCGATGGCAAAGCTCTGCAGGCTGCCGAAGAACACCCAGCAACCGGCGCAGCCGCCCAGTACCATGGCGCAGATCACTTCCTTGATCGTGCGCCCTCGTGATACGCGGGTGACGAACAGCGCGACCCCCGGCGTGTAGGTGACCCAGAACAACCAGTAGAACACCGTCCAGCCCCGGGCGAATTCACCGGAGCCTACCGGGTCGGTGGCCAGGCTCATATGCACGAAGTTCTGCATCATCAGGCCGACGGCGTTGGCAACGTTGTTGAGAATGAAGCCGGTCGGGCCGAGCGCCAGGACGATGATCGCGAACACCAGGGTCAGGCCGCAGGCCGCATGGGCCAGTCGCTGCATGCCGCTGCCGATACCGATCCACGAACTGACCGAGAACACCAGCGTCACCGCGATGACCAGCGCGGCTTCCAGGCCGAAGCCCTCGTCCAGGCCGAACAACATCGATAGCCCTTTGGAAATGGTCGATGAAGACACCGTGATGGTGAGGATCAACCCACCGAAGGTCGCTAGCAGGAAGATCACATCGATCAGCCGGCCTGCCAAGCCCGCTGAGCGAATGCCGGTGATGGCCTCCACGGCGGCAGACAGGCTCAGCCCCGGGTTCTTGCGCACATGGAAGTGGTAGGCCATCGCCAGCGAGGCGATACCATAGATGGCCCAGGGCGTGATGCCCCAGTGGAAGAACGAATAGGCGATGCTGAACTCCAGCGCTTCCTTGCTGCGCGCGACGATGCCCAGCCCGGGGCTGACGTAGTAGAAGGTCCATTCCATGAACGCCCAGTACATGGTGGCCGACCCCAGCCCGGCGCAGATGAACATGAACACCCAGCTGACGTTGCCATATTGCGGCTTGCCCTCGCCGAGGCGGATGTTGCCGTACTTGCTGAAGGCGATCCAGCCAATCAGTACCACGCACAGGAAGCCGATCATCTGGATCACCGCGCCAAACACCCGCGTCGTCGCTTCGAATGCCTGGTGGGAAAGCGCCATGGATTGCTGGGGGAAGAGCATCAGGCCGGCGACCGTGAGGCCGATCACCAGGATGCTGGACAGGATGAGGGGGATGTCCACGCGGTGGACGGCGGGCACGCGGCGTTTTGAATCGGCTCCAAGCATCACGACCTCTCGGTTCTTGTTATGGCGGCCAAAGGTGACAGGGGCTTGCGGCGGTGCGCTCTCCACCAGCCAGCTGACCTATTCATGGTTTTTATGGGATAGTGACGCAGCCCAGTCTCGCCATTGCTGCCCGATTGGGTAAACCCCACGACCAGAGATGATTAGGATAAGTCCAGCTTATGGATCGTCTGCCCCTGGAGTTGTTGCGCGCCTTCGAGTCGGCGGCCCGTCATCAGAGTTTCACCGCGGCGGCGGTGGAGCTGGGCACCACCCAGCCGGCGGTCAGCCAGCAGATCAAGCGCCTCGAAGCCCTGCTGGAGGTGCGCCTGTTCGACCGTGTCTACCGGGGTATCAACCTCACCGAGGGCGGTGCCGTGCTGCTGCAGCACGTCCAGGCTGGCCTGGGCGAATTCAAGGCCGGTATCGACGCGGTCAAGGCCCGCCAGCCCCAGGAGGTGGTGCAGGTAGCCACCGACTATGCGTTCGCGGCCTTGTGGCTCATGCCGCGCCTGCCGCGTCTTCGCCAGCGCCACCCGCACCTGGAGGTCAGCATCCAGACCAGCGAACGCAGCCCCCTGGGCCTGCGCGGCGACATCGACCTGGCCATCGTCTTCGGCGATGGCCGTTTCAAGCACGGCGAAGCCCTGCGCCTGTTCGGCGAAGAAGTCTTCCCTGTGTGCAGCCCGATGCTGCTCAACGCGCGTACCTTGCCCTTGGCACCCAGTGCGTTGGCCGAGCTGCCGCTGCTGCACCTGCGAGCCGACTCGCACAGCCGTTGGTACGACTGGCCTCGGCTGTTCCGCGCCCTGGGCATCGGCGCCGCGCCCCCTACCGGGCTGAGCCTGGACAACTACAGCCTGCTGATCCAGGCGGCCATCGCCGGGCAGGGCGTAGCCATCGGTTGGCGGCACCTGGTGGACGACTTGATCCGCCAGAACCTGCTGTGCCGCCCGCTGAGCCAGAGCGTCGAGTCGCCGTTCGGCTATTACGCCATCCTGCCCGAGCGCAAGCGCCGGGCGCGCATGCTCGAGTCGGTCACGTCGTGGCTGATGGAAGAGCTGGGCAGCGAGTGCGATGCCTGGGCAAGTTCTAGACAGCCGGATGCCACCAACGCCTAGAAAAAGCTGCGCTGGGCCTTGAGCGTCACCATGCTTTCGCAATAGCGGTTGATGCCGGCATAGGCATCGCAACCCACGCCGCGCAGGTCCGAGTCGCTGTAGATCAGGTTGAGGTCGATGCCCAGCCACGGGCGTGACAGCTCCAGCGACCAGTCACTGAAGGCATCCACCTGGCTGCCGTCGCCAATGGTGAAGGGCGTGCCCAGGCGATGGTGGGCGACCTTGACCGTGAGGTCGACATCGAACAAGGGCAGGTGGCCGAGGTCGGCGAACAGCGTACCGGTGCGATTGTTCGGGTTGTCGCGCAGAGCGCCGCCGAAATGGCTGCCCAGCACCGAGATGCCGCCATACAGGGCATAGCTGTCGCTGCCGGCGAGGTAGGGCTGGCTGTAGTGGATCAGCCCCGCCTCGAAGCCCAGGCTGTCGTCGAAACGCCGTTTGTAACCCAGGTAGCTGTCCAGGCGCAGGGTAGAGGTGGGCGTCAGGCCCATGCTCGGGGCGTATTGGCCGAAGTACCAGCCGCTGGGGTGGCTGAGGTCGAGGCCGCCGTGGAAGGCGCCGACGGCACTGGGCGACACCAGCCCATGGGCCATGGTGCGGGAGGCGTCGGTGCCCAGCTTGAAATCGAAGTCGCCCAACTGGCGCTGGATCTGCTGGGCCTGTAGCGCTGGGCTGAACACCAAGGCTGCAGCCAGCAACAGAAGGGGCCGGGTCATGCTCGCCGTCCTGGAAAGCCTGTTTTGGAGGGGCAGAGGATAACGGTGTTGGGCAGCGGGGGAAACCGCACGATCCGTCACGACCAAGCCAGAGGCGCGCTGACTGGTTGGTCGCTCAGAGGATGAGCCGCGACGGTATCGGATAGCAGTGCTTTGTTGGCGGGCAAGATAATCGGGCCGCGCATCGCGTTCGCCTGTGGGTGCACAGGGTGTATGGCAATTACAAATCCAAGAAACCCAGAAAGGGGCTTTAAGTGATGGCAGCGCAAGACAACGATGAAACGCTGGCTCTCGGTGTGACCGATCCTTCGAAAACCCAAGAGGCAGAGCAGGATCGCGACCGTGAGGGCAAGATCGACTGGGTCGTCTTCGGTATCACCAGTATCGTCGCTGTCGCCTTCGTCATCTGGGGCTTTCTCAATCAAGCGAGCCTTGCCGCCAGCGCCTCCACGGCGCAATCCTGGGTCATCGTCAACTTTGGCTGGTTCTTCGTACTGACCTCTACCGTATTCGTGGTCTTCGTGCTTTGGCTGGCCGCCAGCCGGTACGGCAAGGTCCCGTTAGGGCGTGACGGCGAGCCCCCGGAGTTTCGCACGGTTTCCTGGGTTGCCATGATGTTCAGCGCCGGCATGGGCATCGGCCTGATGTTCTTTGGCGTCGCCGAGCCGCTTTCCCACTACGTGACACCGCCCCCCGGCACGGCGAGCGGGCAAACCAGCGAGGCGATGCAAGTGGCCATGGCGACCACGCTGTTCCACTGGACCCTCCATCCGTGGGCCATGTACGCCATCGTCGGGTTGGTGATCGCCTACGGCACCTTCCGCCGTGGCCGTTCGCAGCTCATCTCCGCAGCGTTCCGGCCATTGATCGGCAAGCACGCCAATGGCCCGGTAGGCCGTGTCATCGACATGATGGCCATCTTCGCCACCCTGTTCGGCTCGGCGGCCTCGCTCGGCCTCGGTGCCCTGCAGATCGCTGGCGGTCTCGAACACAATGGCTGGATTGAAAACCCCGGCAAGCTTTTCTACCTGTCGATCATCGTCGTGTTGACCGTCGCCTTCGTCGCCTCGGCGGTTTCAGGGATCGGCAAGGGCATACAGTGGCTCTCCAACACCAACATGGTGCTGGCCCTGGTGCTGGCGGTGTTCGTGTTCATGGTGGGTCCTACGCTGCTGATGTTGAACCTGCTGCCGACGTCGATCGGTGTATACATCAAGCTGCTACCCGAAATGATGGCCCGCACCAGTGCCAGTGGCGGTGAGCAGATGGACACCTGGCTGGCCAGCTGGACGGTGTTCTACTGGGCCTGGTGGATCTCCTGGACCCCCTTCGTCGGCATGTTCATCGCGCGCATCAGCCGCGGGCGCACCATTCGCCAGTTCGTCACCGGTGTGCTGCTGGTGCCGAGCCTGGTCAGCCTCGTCTGGTTCACCGTGTTCGGCGGGGCCGGCATCGACGCCGTGCGCGAGGGGAGCCTGTTGCTGGTCGATGGCGTCGTGAACAGCAACTACGCCCTTTACGAGCTGCTGGAAAGCTATCCGCTGGCGTCTGCAACGTCGGTACTGGTCATGCTCCTGGTGGCCATCTTCTTCGTGTCCGGCGCCGATGCCGCCTCGCTGGTCATGGGGACGCTGTCGGAGCACGGCACCACGGAGCCTTCGCGCGCCACGGTGATCTTCTGGGGCGCGCTCACCGGGACGGTCGCTGCGATCATGCTGGCGATAGGCGACCCGCGAAACCCCGGCGCGGCGCTCACGGGCCTGCAGAACCTGACCATCATCGTCGCGTTACCCTTCGTCATCGTGATGGTGCTGCTGTGCCTGGCGCTGTACCGCGACCTGCGCAAGGATCCGATGATGTTGCGCCATGTGCGCGGCACCGAGCTGATCGAGAAGGCCGTGCTGTATGGTGCGGTCAAGCATGGGGAAGAGTTCTATATCGTGGTCCGGGAGAAGAAATCCGCCGTCGAGCGCTCCCGGGGCGAAGCGAAGGTGCTCGAGACCTGACACTGCCCGAGTGTTTGCAGGGCAGCGCAGGCGCTAATTGCGCAAGCCGATGTCATGGCCATGTTCTGCGCTGTCTGCAGGTGTAGTTTGGAGCCGGCCGTGGGGCGCTTGCATTCACATGTCGATCAGGAAGGTGTTTGCCTTGATTGAGTCACCATTTTCGGCCTCAAACGTCACGGATAGGGCGTAGGTGGCTACCATCCGGTCGGTTGCCTCGATTCGAAGCTCAACACGGGCGAGGCCATCCGGGCCGACTTCGATAGGCGGATTGAGTGGCATGCGCACTACACGAGCATCCACGACTCGACCCGTTGTCCAAGGGGTGTTCAACGCTGTGGGCCTATCCCGGCATGAGTGATCATCAGCGCCGATAATGGCGATGATCATGCTTGTAGCGATGATCATGCCCATGTCGGTGCTGCATCGCTCGGTAATGATGGCGTTCCCAGTCGCGACGGCGCTCGGCTTCGCGGCGGGCCTGCTCCCTGCGCCATCTGTCCCGGCGCCAATCGCTTCGATGATCGTGCCAGCGGCCGTCATGCCAGTGTCGGTCGTCATGGGCCAGCAATGGCCCGGGCTGCTGGCCGGTCAGGCTGGCCAAGGTTGGCCACGGGTTTTCGGAAGGCTGTACCGGCGCCTGGGCGGTCGTGACTTTGGTCGCCAAAGCTGGGGGCGGGGTCTTCATCTGCATTGCCGATGCCGAGCCCATTGCCGCGAACGCGAACAGGCCAAGGAGCACCATCCGGGGGACATGGAGTTTCATGAACGAAGACCACCTCTGATTGACAATGGGACACGCGGCCATCCGGCGGCGGGAAAGCATCGAAGTCGTGCTCGCCGACCTCTGGGCTTATCCCATAGACCGGTAAATAGGAAAAAGTTCTAAGGACAGTACGTTGGCGTAGGGAAGGCTTCCATCTCGCTCGGGATGATGATTGCGCTCGAAGCGCTACGGATGAGTGTGATCGTACAACTGCTTGCGCTATCATGACGGCTGTCTTTCAACGTGAACGCAAGGGCATGACAGAGCAGCAGGTACAGACCCGGACTCGGCGCAAACCGCGCAGTCTGGCCCAGGAACTGGTCACGGTGCTGACTGAGCGCATCCGCAGCGGTCAGCTTAAGCGCGGCGACAAGTTGCCGACCGAATCGCAGATCATGGCCGAGGAGGGCGTCAGCCGCACCGTGGTCCGTGAGGCGATCTCCAGGCTGCAGGCGTCGGGCCAGGTCGAGACGCGCCACGGCATCGGCACCTTCGTTCTGGACGCGCCGGCCAGCAGTGGCTTGCGCATCGATCCGGCGACCATCGTCACCTTGCGCGAGGTGTTGGCCGTGCTGGAGCTGCGCATTGCCCTGGAGGTCGAATCGGCAGGCCTGGCGGCCCAGCGGCGCAGCGACGAGGCGCTGGCGGCCATGCGTGAAGCGCTGGACGAGCTCAACGAAGGCGTGTCCCATGCCTCGGACGCCGTCTCGGCGGATTTCCAGTTCCACCTGCTCATCGCGCAGGCCAGCGGTAATCACTACTTCGCCGACATCATCGATCACCTGGGCACCAGCATCATTCCGCGCACGCGCCTCAACTCCGCACGCCTGGCCCATGACGACCAGGCCCACTACATGAGCAGGCTGCGCCACGAGCATGATGCGATCTACGAGGCGATCGCCCGGCGAGACAGCGAAGGGGCGAAGATGGCGATGCGGATGCACCTGTCCAATAGCCGGGAGCGGTTGCGCCAGGCGCATGAGGAAGCCGAGGCGCAGGGCGCCTGAGGCCGATGGCTTGCTGTTCACTCAAGATCCTGGGGGCGCGAAGCGGCCCCCTGGGATCTGACGAACTCAACCAATGGTGCCTGTGCTCCACTGCCCATTGACCAACCGGCGCAGCGCCAGCGGGTTGCTGTCGCGCAACGCTTCAGGCAGCAGCGCCTGCGGGTAGTTCTGGTAGCACACCGGGCGCAGGAAGCGATCGATGGCCAGGGTGCCGACCGACGTACCCCGTGCGTCGGAGGTCGCCGGATAAGGGCCGCCATGGACCATGGCATCACACACCTCGACGCCGGTCGGGTAGCCATTGACCAGGATGCGGCCGACCTTTTCCTCCAGCAGCGGCACCAGCCAGGCGAAGGCTTGCAGGTCTTCCGGCTCACCGATCAGAGTCGCTGTCAGCTGGCCGCGCAAGCCTTGCAGCGCAGCCCGCAACTGCTCGTTGTCCTGGGCATCCACAGCGACGGTCGTGGGGCCGAACACTTCCTCTTGCAACAGCGGGTCGGCGTCTATCAACAGCTGGGCGTCGGCCTTGAACAGTTGGGCCTGGGCCTGGTTGCCGCCCTGGGCGCGCCCGGCCAGGTGACGGATACCCGCGTGGGCATGCAGGTGTCCAAGGCCTGCGGTATAGCTGTTCAACCCGCCGGCGTTGAGCATGGTCTGGCCCGCCTGCTGCTCCAGATGCTGGCCGAGATCGGCGAGCAGTTGGCTGTACTGCGGCGATCGCAGGCCGATGACCAGGCCCGGGTTGGTGCAGAACTGGCCGGCGCCGAGGCAGACCGAGCCTGCCAGTTCACGGGCGATGGCTTCGCCGCGCTTGGCCAACGCGCCCGGCAGGATGATCACCGGGTTGATGCTGGACATCTCGGCGAACACCGGGATGGGCTGTGGGCGCTCGGCCGCCATGCGGCACAGGGCGTCACCCCCTCTGAGCGAGCCGGTGAAACCCACCGCCTGGATCGCGGGATGCTTGACCAGCCATTCGCCGACACCGCTGCCGAAGACCATGTTGAACACGCCCCTGGGCATGCCAGTACGCTCGGCGGCGCGCTGGATCGCGCAGCCGACCAGGTCGGCGGTGGCCATGTGGCCGCTGTGCGCCTTGAAGACCACCGGGCAGCCAGCGGCCAGGGCGGCCGCGGTATCGCCGCCGGCGGTAGAGAAGGCCAGCGGGAAGTTGCTGGCGCCGAACACCGCGACCGGGCCTACACCGATGCGCATCTGGCGGATGTCCACCCGTGGGAGCGGTTGGCGTTCGGGCAATGGGAGGTCGATACGTGCACCGAGGAAGTCGCCGCGGCGCAAGACCTCGGCGAACAGGCGCATCTGGCCGCTGGTACGCCCTCGCTCGCCCTGGATGCGTGCCGCAGGCAGCGCGGTTTCACGGCAGACGATGTCGACGAAGGCGTCGTCCAGTTCGTCGAGCTCGGCGGCGATGGCGTCGAGGAACTCGGCGCGGCGAGCCGGGGCCAGGTGGCGGAACTCGGCGAAGGCGTTGGCGGCGGCGCGGGCGGCCTGGTCCACCTCGGCCTCGGTGGCCTGGAAGAACACGTAGGGCAGGGGCTCGCCGGTGGTGGCGTCCAGGCTCTGGAGGCGTTGCGTGCCAGTGGCGCTGCGTTGCCCGGCGATGAAGTTGTGGCCGAGGATCTCAGGCATGGAGTACTCCTGTATGAATGTGATTGAGCGGGCGCCGCAGGCCGTTCAGGTAATCGGCGCCGGATTGAACAGGGTGATGTCGTTGTGCAGCTTGTGCCGCTCGGCCCAGGTCTGCTTGCGACCGCTGGCCACATCCAGGTAGTAATGGAACAGTTCCCAACCCAGCTCCTCGATGGTCGCGCGGCCGCTGGCGATGCGCCCGGCGTCGATGTCGATCAGGTCGGGCCAGCGCTGGGCGAGTTCGGTGCGTGTGCACACCTTGACCACCGGCGCCATGGCCAGGCCGTAGGGCGTGCCGCGCCCGGTGGTGAACACGTGCAGGTTCATCCCCGCCGCCAGTTGCAGCGTGCCGCAGACGAAATCGCTGGCTGGCGTTGCGCAGAAGATCAGGCCTTTGCGCGTGACGCGCTCGCCAGGGCCGAGCACGCCCTGGATGGCGCCGCTGCCGGACTTGACGATCGAGCCAAGGGATTTCTCGACGATGTTCGACAGCCCCCCCTTCTTGTTGCCCGGCGTGGTGTTGGCGCTGCGGTCTGCCGCGCCTTGCTGCAGATAGCGGTCGTACCAGTCCATTTCGCGCACCAAAGCGTCGGCCACCGCCTGGCTCTCGGCGCGCGAGGTCAGCATGTAGATGGCGTCGCGCACCTCGGTGACTTCCGAGAACAGGACCGTGGCGCCTGCGCGCACCAGCAGGTCGGCGGCAAAGCCTAGCGCCGGGTTGGCGGTGATACCGGAGAACGCATCGCTGCCGCCGCATTGCATGCCGAGGATCAGCTCACTGGCCGGGACGGTCTCGCGGCGGCGCTTGTCGAGCTTGGCCAAGCGTGTCTCGGCAAGGGCCATGATTTGCTCGACCATCTCGACGAAGCCCAGGTTGGCATCCTGCAGGCGGTACAGCCAAGGCTCGTCGAGGTCGACCGAAGGATCGTCGGCGTGCATCACCTGGTCGGCCTGCAGCTTTTCGCAGCCCAGGCTGATGACCAGCGCCTCGCCGCCGAGGTTGGGGTTGCGTGCGAGGTTGCGCACGGTGCGGATGGGGATGTAGGCATCCCGGGCGTTGATCGCGACGCCACAGCCATAGCTGTGGGTGAGGGCGACGACATCGTCGACGTGGGGGTATCTGGGCAGCAACTCTTCGCGAATGCGTTTGACCGCATGGTCCAGCACGCCGGTCACGCATTGCACCGTGGTGGTGATGCCGAGGATGTTGCGCGTGCCCACAGTCCCATCGGCGTTGCGAAACCCCTCGAAGGTGTAGCCTTGCAGTGGCGGCAAGGCCTCGGGGACGGCATCGCAGCGCGGCAGGCTGGCCAGTTCCGGAGCGGCAGGCATGGCCAGTTGGCTTTCCTTGACCCAACTCCCCCGGCGCAGGTCTTCCAGGGCATGGCCGATGATCTGTCCGTAGCGCCGTACGGGTTCTCCCTTGGCGATATCCACGGTGGCGACCTTGTGGCTTTGCGGTACGTCTTCGACCAGGGTCAGGCCGTCGGCGAAGCTGGCGCCTTCCCCCAGGCCGCCGTCGTTGACCACCACCACGACGTTGTCATCGTCGTGCAGGCGGACGTAGCGGGGCGAGTCGGAGTGTTCGATCAACTGCATGATGGAGCCCTTCTTGTGGTGTTCACAGGCGTGTTTCACTCAATGGCGCGAGCCGGCCAGTTCGCTGCTGGCGGCCATGCCTGGCTTGGCGTCATCCTTTGGGACGTCACGCAGCTCGATGCGCTTGATCGGGCCCACGATCACCAGGTAGCTGAACACGGCGACCAGGGCATTGGCGCCCACGTACACCAGCGCCCATTTGAACGAACCCGTGGCGCTGATGATGTAGCCGATGACGATCGGCGTGGTGATCGAGGCGATGTTGCCGAAGGTGTTGAACATGCCGCCGGACAACCCGGCGATCTGCTTGGGCGAGGTGTCCGAGACCACCGCCCAGCCCAGGGCGCCGATGCCTTTGCCGAAGAACGCCAGCGTCATGAAACCCACCACCATCCATTCGGCCTCGACGTAGTTGCAGAAGATCATCGTGGTCGACAGCAGCAGGCCGCAGACGATTGGCAGTTTGCGCGAGAAGGTCAGCGAGTGGCCACGGCGCAGCAGCCAGTCCGAGATCACGCCGCCAAGCACACCGCCGACGAAACCGCAGATGGCCGGCAGCGAAGCGATGATGCCGGCCTTGAGGATGGTCATGCCGCGCTCTTGCACCAAGTACACCGGGAACCAGGTCAGGAAGAAATAGGTGATGGCGTTGATGCAGTACTGGCCAAGGTAGACGCCCAGTAGCATGCGGCTGGTCAGCAGCTGCTTGATGTAGCCCCACTTGGGGCCGTCGTTGGCACGTTTCTGGTCCATGTCCACCAGGCCGCCGTTCTGCTCGATGTGTTCGAGTTCGCTGCGGCTGATGCGCGGATGCTCCTTGGGGTTGTAGATGGTCTTGAGCCAGACACCGGAAAACACGATGCCCAATGCGCCCATCACCACGAACACGTGCTCCCAGCCGAAGCGGAAGACGATCCAGCCCATGATCGGGGCGAACAGCGCCGTGGCGAAGTACTGCGCCGAGTTGAACACCGCCGATGCGGTACCGCGCTCGGCGGTGGGAAACCAGGCGGCAACGATGCGGGCATTGCCAGGGAACGACGGCGCTTCGGCAAAGCCGACCAGAAAGCGCAGGGTGAACAGGGTCACCACCGCCCAGGCCACCGGCAAGCCGCCGACGAAGCCTTGCAGCAGAGTGAACAGCGACCAGGTGAAGATGCTGAAGGCGTAGACCTTCTTCGAGCCGAAGCGGTCGAGCAGCCAGCCGCCAGGGATCTGGCCGGCCACGTAGGCCCAGCCGAACGCCGAGAAGATGTAGCCGAGCGTCACCGCATCGATGCCCAGGTCCTTTTGCAGGCTGGAGCCAGCGATGGCGATGGTGGCACGGTCGGCATAGTTGATCGTGGTCACCAGGAACAGCATGAGCAGGATCAGGTAGCGTACATGCGTCTTTTTAGTCGCTTGCATTGATGGAGCTCCCACTAGTTATTGTTGTGCGGGGATCGGGTATGGGCCGAAGCGGGATGGCTCCGCTTCGGCCATGGCAAGGGCAGGTCGCCAGGGCGCCGCTTATTGCGGGCCCATCTTGTCCATCAGGGCTGCGAGCATCCCGTACTCTTCGGCGGTCAGGTCAGTCAGTGGCGTGCGCACCGGGCCCGCATCGTAACCGGCGATTTTCGCTCCGGCCTTGACGATGCTGACGGCGTAACCGGCCTTGCGATTGCGGATATCCAGGTACGGCAGGAAGAAGTCGTCGATCAGCTTGGCGACGGTGGCGTGATCATCGCGGGCGATGGCGTGGTAGAAGTCCATCGCGGTCCTGGGCACGAAGTTGAACACCGCCGACGAATACACCGGGACACCCAAGGCTTTGTAGGCTGCAGCATACACCTCGGCGGTCGGCAGGCCACCCAGGTAGCTCAAGCGCTCGCCCAGGCGGCGACGAATCGACACCATCAGCTCGATGTCGCCCAGACCGTCCTTGTAGCCGATCAGGTTCGGGCAGCGCTCGGCCAGTTGTTCGAGCTGCGTGGCATTGAGGCGGCAGACGTTGCGGTTGTACACCACCACGCCGATTTTCACCGACTTGCATACGGCCTCGACGTGGGCTGCAACGCCGTCCTGGCTGGCCTCGGTGAGGTAGTGGGGCAACAGCAGCAGGCCCTTGGCGCCCAGGCGTTCAGCTTGCTGGGCATATTCGATGGCCTGGCGGGTGGAGCCGCCCACGCCGGCGAGTATCGGCACCGAGCCTGCGCAGGTATCCACGGCGGTCTTGATGACTTGGCTGTATTCGCTGGCCGCCAGGGAGAAGAACTCACCGGTGCCGCCAGCGGCGAACAGTGCGCTGGCGCCGTAGGGGGCCAGCCATTCCAGGCGTTTGACGTACCCGGCCGGATTGAAGTCGCCCTGGGCGTCGAAGTCGGTGACGGGGAACGACAGCAGGCCATGGGAGAGGATGGATTGCAGCTCTTGTGGGGTCATTGTTGTAGGCATCCTGTGGCGCTTGGGGTGGGGTTTCAAAGTTGAGGTAGGTTATCGTACAACTTGGCGGGTGCCTAGCCCTCACGTGAAGATTGTTTGACGTGGAGATCTAACAGATGGCGACTACAGCGGGGTTTGATCGCAAGAGGTAGGCCGGCGAAAACAACTGTTGTCGTATCAGTTTGAGGGGTGTGCAGTGACCATCGACACCAAGCGCCTTGGCGTCGCGCTGGTTCGGCCAGCGCGGTGCTTAACGTCTGGCATCGCCTGGCGCTTGCTCTCCACGGTGGCTGTTCTCAATACTCGCGCAGTGTCGAGCTGGGCGTCAGGGTCAGCAGGGTGGCGGCAAGGGGGACGGCAAGAAGGCTGCCAGCGACGGACATGGCGGGGCCTGGGCTGGTGGGTTACGCGCACGTTAACGTGCAGGGCATTGGTTTGCCACTCGACGCATTGCTTCCCGTGGAGCTTGCCGCTAGAGTCTGGGCCAGGGCGTACGCTGCGCCTGCGGTCCGCGCGAAGGGGTTTCCCAGGCACGCTTGCTATTTTCCTTCACTCCAGCTCCCGGCTTGTCGGCGGACCGAGCCCCAAAAGGAGTTGGCATGCCTGCCATCCATGCATCCCGCCATCATGGCCTGCTCGACGTACCCGCCTTGCGCAAGCGCGCCAAGCGCCTGCTGGCGGCGTTGAACGACGGCGAGGCCGACGATGCCCGCGCACAACTGCGCACGCTCGGCCTGCCAGGCCCCGATTACCGTCTCGCCGACACCCAGTGGCTGGTGGCCCGCGAGGCCGGCTTCGCCAGCTGGCCCAGGCTCAAGGCCCATGCCGACGCCGTCGCCTTCGCCGCACGCCACCCAGGCTTTGCCAGCGACGGCGAGGCGAGCGTACAGCACTGGCGTTGCGGAAACGATATCGAGCACAGCTTGCGCATCGCGGGATTCGCCGGTGCGTTCCATATGTTCGCCGACCCCATGGTGATGGGGCCGGTGCCGGCGCTGCCCGAGGAGGAGTACTGGGCGGTACGCGCCGCTTACATACAGCAGGCGTTCGGCCTTGCCGCCGTGGATATCGAACAGCGCCAAACCCAGCAGCGTTCGGCACTGGCGCAGTTGGGCGCCGACAGCGAAGTGGTGCTCTGGTGCGAAGCGGACGCCTACGACCAACTGTTCCTGGTGCGCCTGCTGGCAAGCCTGCCCAGCCTGCCGCGCCGGCTCGAACTGATCGAAATCAACCAGGTTCCAGGTGTCGAACGCTTCATCGGGATTGGCCAACTGGCCCCGGACCTGCTCGCCTGGCTCTGGCCGCAACGCCGCGCGCTGGGCGAGGATGCCTTGGCCTTGGCGCGCCAGGCATGGGCGGCCTATACCGCAGCAGATCCGCGTACTTGGGCAGGCCTGGCCACCCGGCAGCATCCCGCCTTGCCGCTGCTGGGGCCGGCGCTGGCGCGCCAGTTGCAGGAGCTTCCGGGGGCGGCTGACGGTTTGAGCCTCACCGAGCGGCTGGTGTTGCGCATCCTGGCGGTACATGGCGAACGTCCCGCTGGCTGGGTATTCGCCCAGCTGATGCAGCACGACGAGCCGCTGCCATACCTGGGCGACCTGATGTTCCACACCTTGCTGCGGCCACTGGTCGATGCACCCCGCCCGCTGTTGCATGAAGGAGAGGGCGATAGCTGGTCGCAACGCCCCCTGCGGTTGACGGCGCTTGGCGAGCAGGTGTTGGCCGGGCAGGCCCATTGGCTCGACCAGGCACCTGCGCCGCGTTGGGTTGGCGGGGTGCGTATCGCTGGCGACCAGGCGCCTTGGGTGGTGAGTGGGGAAGGGCAGGTCTGGCGGCGCTGATGGGCCTGACTCCAACATCGATGCCGGTCAGTCAAGACTTTCAGTTGCCATTTGGGGCGCGAAGCGGCCCCAAGTGGCAGTTATATACAGATGGCCACGGCCACCTCAGATGGAGCGCTGATTGACACGTGCGCTGAGCTGTTCGGCATTTTCCTTACGCTCCGAGTAGCGATCCATCAGGAACGCTTGGCGGTCACGCAGCAGCAGGGTGAACTTCACCAGTTCTTCCATTACATCGACCACACGATCGTAAGCAGGATACGCGGCTTGTGGTCGCTGGTACGGGTGCCGGTACGTCGAACAGCGAAAGGTCGAGGTTGGGCAGTTGCTCTGACATGGGGCCTGCTGCTCAGAGAGCGCCGATGCGGTCCAGCTCGCGTTTGAGCTCGTCGCGATCGAGCGTGCCGAAAGGCAGTTCGAAGAAGGTTTCGCATCGCTTGCGGATATGCGCCAGGGTGACGCGGAAGGCGGTATCGACCGACGCTTCGTCGCCAATGCTATCGGACGGGTCCTCCAACCCCCAGTGAGACTTCAAGGCAGGGCCGAAATACACCGGGCAGGCTTCCCCGGCGGCCTTGTCGCAGACGGTGATGACGATGTCCGGCGGATTGCCCTCGAACGCGTCATTGCCCTTGCTGCGCAGGCCTTCGGTGGCAATGCCGGCTTGTCGCAAGGTGGCGAGACTGCGCGGCAGTACCTGCCCCTTGGGGAAGCTGCCGGAACTGATCGCCTCGAATCCCGACGGGGCCAGATGGTTGAACAGCGCTTCGCAAAGGATGCTGCGGCAGCTGTTGGCTGTGCACATGAAAAGGACTCGCATGGAGGGCTCCTGCGCTGGGTGGCGAGCGTCAGAGGCCCAGGCGTAACGCCAGGGCCGAAAGGGTAATCAGCAGAACCGGCAGGGTCAGGAGGATGCCGACCTTGAAGTAGTAGCCCCACGTGATGCGCATGCCCTTGCGTTCCAGCACATGCAGCCAGAGCAGCGTGGCGAGGCTGCCGATGGGGGTGATCTTCGGGCCGAGATCGCAGCCGATGACGTTGGCGTAGATCATTGCCTCGCGTACCAGCCCATCTGCCCCGCTGGCCTGGATCGACAAGGCGCCGAGCAGCACGCTGGGCATGTTGTTCATCACCGACGACAGCAGGGCCGAGAGCAGGCCGGTGCCGATGGCGGCACCCCACACGCCATGCGCGGCCAGCCGGTCGAGCAACTGGGCGAGGAAATCCGTGAGGCCGGCATTCTTCAGGCCGTACACCACCAGGTACATGCCGAGGGAAAAGACCACCACCTGCCAGGGGGCCTCGCGCAGCACGCGACGGGTAGAGATCCTGTGGCCGCGAGCCGCAACCGCAAAGAGGGTCGCTGCACACACGGCAGCGACCGCACTGATCGGGATACCCAAGGGCTCCAGGGCGAACAGGCCGATCAGCAACACCAGCAGCGTCCACCCGCCAACGACAAAGGTGGCGCGGTCATGGATTGCCGCTTTCGGCTCCCGCAGCGCGTCGAGGGCGTACTGCTTGGGAAGGTCGCGCCGGAAGAACAAGAAAAGCACCATCAAGGTGGCGGCGACGCTGGCCAGGTTCACCGGCATCATCACCGAGGCGTACTCTGCGAAGCCCAGCGCGAAGTAGTCGGCCGAGACGATGTTCACCAGGTTGGAAACTACCAGCGGCAGGCTCGCCGTGTCGGCGATGAAGCCTGCGGCCATGACGAATGCCAGCGTGGCAGCGGGCGGGAAGCGCAACGCGACCAGCATCGACATGACGATAGGCGTAAGAATCAGCGCCGCGCCATCGTTGGCGAACAGCGCTGACACAGCGGCGCCGAGCAGCATGCAGAAGGCGAATAGGCGATAGCCGCTGCCATTCGCCCAGCGCGCCACGTACAGGGCGGCCCATTCGAAAAAACCGGCCTCGTCCAGCAGCAGGCTGATGATGATGACGGCGATGAACGTGGCAGTGGCATTCCAGACGATGCTCCACACGGTCGGAATGTCGTGCAGGGAAACCGCGCCCACCCCCAGCGCGATGATTGCGCCCAGTGCAGCGCTCCAGCCCACGCCGAGGCCTTTGGGTTGCCAGATGACCAGCACCAGGGTGAACACGAAGACAGCGAGTGCAACTAGCATGGGAGGTTTGCTCGTCGAGAGGTCAGCAGCAGGCGGTAGCGCGGACGGGGCGGTCGTCCATGTTCTGCAAGCGAGAGGCGTTGTCCTGCAGCCACTGGGCATTGGCACGCAACGTCACCTGCAGCATCTCGTGCACCCAGGCGGGCAGCTGCGGATTGAGGCGGTAATACACCCATTGGCCCTGGCGGCGATCGAGCAACAGGCCGCTGCTTCGCAGTTGTGCCAGGTGACGGCTGATCTTCGGTTGGCTGTGGTCCAGGGCACACATCAGCTCGCAGACACACAACTCGCCCAAACGGGCGATGAGCAAGGTGGCACGAGCCCGGGTCTCGTCGGACAGGCTCTTGAAGACCTCGGGAGGCGTAATCATGGGCAGGGCTCTTGCATATGGAGATTCGAATATACGGATTTCCATATGTTTCGCGCAACCCCAGCCACTGCTGTCTATAGGGAATGATTCATGTGGATGTGGGCGAGCTGCCACGATCCGTTACTCGGTCGTTTCAAACGCCTCGTGGGACGCCACGACCCCAGCGGGTAGTTCAGTGCTCGGAAGTACCCAGGCGAAAAAAGCCCCGCAATCGAAACGAGCTACGGGGCAACGATGCGCCTGTCGTGGGAGCGGCCTTGCCGGGGCGCCAGACCGGTCGTCAAGGGCTTCACGGCTTCAAGCACCTTGAACGGGTCGGCTCTTCAGCAAAACGGCGATCGCCTCAATGGTCGCTCATCATCGCGTTGACGTACTGGATACCGACCCCGAAGGCTCCACCGAATCTTCTGGAGATACCGGTGGTGAGGTCGTAGGTTTCCACCCGGGCCCAGTCGCGTTGCAGTTCGAGCAGGTAGGTGAGGGCGGTGATCGGGCGCGCGCCGGCCTGGATCATGCGTTGTACCGCGCGCTCATGGGCCTCGGCGGTGCAGTCGCCGCAGGCATCGGTCACCACATAGACCTCGTAGCCTTGCTCGAGTGCCGACAACACGGGGCCGTTGCAGCACACCGACGTCCACAGGCCGCAGATGACCAGGCGCCCCTTGTCCGTGGCGTTGATTCCGGCGATGAAGTGTTCGTCTTCCCAGGCATTGGACGTGGTGCGGTCGATGACATCGGCGTTGGGGAAAGCCTCGGTGATCTCTTCGAACAGCGGGCCGGCGAAGGTGTCCTTGGAGATCGTGGAGATCACCGTCGGGACGCCGAAGCCCTTGGCCGCATGGGCCAGGATGGCGGTGTTGGCACGCAGGTTGGTGACGTCGATGGACTTGGTATTGAAAGCCATCTGCGATTGGTGGTCGATCAGCACCAGGGCGTGGTCGTGTGGGCTCAGCAGGCTGCGGGCGGGTTTGGCGCAGGCTTTGATGCTCATGGCGGTGAGTCCTCTTGTAGGTTTCGGTGTGCCCACGTGCGGCGGGCTGCATGCAGTCACGGATGACGGGCCGGCCCACGATCATCGTGCCTGGAAAGTCTACGTTCAGCCCCGGCGCCATGAGCGTGCGTTTAGGCGAAACCGATTGCGCAAAAATGCCGATGGCGTGTGCGGCCTACTGCTCGCTCGTGCCCGGGGCGCCATGGCCTTCGATGAAGGCACGCTGGCGGACGATGGCGTCGGCGCAATGCGTCATGAAGGCATAGATGCGTTCTGATTTGCGGATGTCGGGGTGGGTCAGCAGCCACAACTCGTCATACACCTCGGGCTCGACAGGGCCGATGCGCACAAGGTCTGGCACCAGGTCGCCATGCATGCAGGGCAGCAAGCCGATGCCGATGCCCGCGCGGATGGCTGCCGCTACGCCGTAGACCGAGTCGCTGCGGTAGATGATGTTTTCGCGGGGTACGTGCTCATCGATGAATTGGTATGCCTTCAGGCTGGACAGGCCTTTGCCGTAGGAAACCCAGGTGCTCTGGTGTAGCGTGTCGAGGGTGCACGTACCGCCTGCGTATTTATCCAGGCGCCCGTAGGTGGCCCAGGCGACGAGGGCCACCTTGCGTCCGAACAGGTTTTCCGGGACGGCCAAGGTTGCGCGCAAGGCAATGTCGGAGTCGCCGCGGGCGAGGTTCAATGGCTGGTTGCTGACGATGACCTCGATGCGTATGCCTGGGTGGCAAGCCTGGAACTCGGCGATGATGGGGGTGAGGAAATCCACCAACAGCGCATCGCTGGTGGTGATGAGCAGGTCGCCCTTGTAGCGTTGGGCCTGCTCCGACACCCGCCGCGCCACGCCGAGAACGTCTTTCTCGACGCGGTTGGCCAGGGCGATCATGTCGGCGCCCGCGGCGGTCGCCACATAGCCATTGCGCCGACGGTCGAACAGCACCACGCCGAGGGTGCTTTCCATCGCCGAGAGCCTGCGCGAAACGGTCGAGTGATTGATGCCGAGCGCGTCGGCGGCCCCCATCTGGCTGTTGCATTCGCCGATGGCCTTGATGATGCGCAGATCATCCCATGAGAGTTTGTCCAGGGCCTCGCTCATGGTGGTGCTCCTCCGGTTCTGCCGGTACTGGTCGCTGTGATGGACAGGGTGTGCCGTCAGGGTACCCGGCTGGAGGCCGGCCCTGCCTGGGGACGATGGGCGTTTGGCGTGAAACGATGTCTGTCTGTCCTGATCCGAGGTCGCTCGTTTCTTGTTCCGTTGCAGGCCCGGTGCTGGAATTTCTCCAGGCGCCGCGAGGGCTCCATCGTCCACCCGGGCAGTGGTGATCGCGGCAGTACAACCTTGGCATTCGCGCACCTTGCTTCACCGCGCCGCCTGACCTGGAGTGTATGTCGATGACCGAAATCGTTGCTGGTATCAGAATCCCCGATAGCGCGATCGCCCGCGCTGCCACTGAGCTCGTTCGCGATACCGAGGACGACCTGCTGTTCAACCATAGCCGCCGGGTGTTCTGCTGGGGGGCATTGACGGGCGAACGCCGCGGCCTGGACTACGACCCCGAGCTGCTGTACCTGGGCGCCATGTTCCACGACATGGGGCTGACAGCGCGCTACTCGAGCCCTGAGCTGCGCTTCGAGGTCGATGGCGCCAACGCGGCCCGGGATTTCATGAAGAGCTACGGGGTCGCGGAGCGTGACATCGAGGATGTCTGGACGGCAATCGCCTTGCACACCACGCCCGGGATCCCCGAGCACATGCGGCCCACCATCGCCCTGGTGACGGCCGGGGTGGAGATGGATGTGCTGGGCATTGCCTACCATGACTTCAGCCACGAGCAGCGTTGCCAGGTCTGCGAGCATCATCCCCGTGAGGCGAATTTCAAGGAAGGCATCATCGAACACTTCGCCGACGGTATAAAACACAAGCCGTTGACCACCTTCGGCAACGTCAAGGCCGATGTGCTGGCGCTGAAGGTCCCTGGCTACACGCGCATGAACTTCTGCTCACTCATCCTCGGTTCGGCGTGGCCGAACTGAGGCAAGTGCCCGTGACCACCACCTGACGCCAGGAGCCATCGACATGACCGACACACGTTCCCGCGACAACGGCGCGCTGCCGACCCTGACCCATGCCACAGGGGCCCCGGTAGCGGACAACCTCAATACCATGACCGCCGGCCCTCGCGGCCCGGCGTTACTGCAGGATATCTGGCTGATCGAGAAGCTGGCGCACTTCGACCGTGAAGTGATCCCGGAGCGGCGCATGCATGCCAAGGGCTGGGGCGCCCATGGCACCTTTACGGTCACCCAGGACATTACCCGCTACACCAAGGCGAAGCTGTTCGCCGCGGTCGGCAAGCAGACCCCGCTGTTCGCGCGTTTTTCCACCGTGGCCGGCGAGCGTGGCGCCGCCGACGCCGAGCGCGATATTCGGGGCTTCGCGGTGAAGTTCTACACCGAGGAGGGCAATTGGGACGTGGTGGGCAACAACACGCCGGTGTTCTTCTTCCGCGACCCGATGCGTTTTCCCGACCTGAATCACGCCATCAAGCGCGACCCGCGCACCGGGCTGCGTTCGGCCGACAGCAACTGGGATTTCTGGACGCTGCTGCCCGAGGCCCTGCACCAAGTGACCATCGTCATGTCGGACCGTGGCATCCCCCGCAGCCTGCGGCACATGCACGGTTTTGGCAGCCATACCTTTTCGCTGATCAACGAGGCGAACGAGCGGGTGTGGGTCAAGTTCCATTTCCGTAGCCAGCAGGGTATCGAGAACCTGACCGACGAGCAGGCCGCGGCCTTGATCGCCACGGATCGCGAAAGCCATGGCCGTGATCTGCTCGAAGCCATCGAGCGGGGGGATTTCCCGCGCTGGACACTGTTCATCCAGGTCATGACGCAAACGCAGGCCCGGGCGCACCAGCACAATCCGTTCGACCTGACCAAGGTGTGGCCGAAGGCCGAGTACCCGTTGATCGAGGTGGGGGTGATGGAGCTCAACCGCTACCCGGACAATTATTTCGCCGAGGTGGAGCAGGTAGCATTCTCGCCAGCCAACGTGGTGCCCGGTATCGGTTTTTCACCGGATCGCATGCTGCAGGGACGGCTGTTCTCCTATGGCGATGCGCAGCGCTACCGGCTGGGGGTGAATTTCAACCACATCCCGGTCAATGCGCCACGTTGCCCCTTCCATAGCTATCACCGCGACGGCGCCATGCGCACCGACGGCAACCTGGGGCCCACGGCGAGCTACTGGCCCAACAGCAAAGGCACCTGGATTGGCGACGACCCATCGCTGAAGGAGCCACCGCTGGAGCTCGATGGTGCGGCCGACCATTGGGACCATCGCCGCGATGACGACCACTACGAGCAGCCCGGCAACCTGTTCCGCCTGATGACGCCTGCGCAGCGGCAGGCGCTGTTCGACAACACCGCGCGAGCCTTGGGGGATGCGCGCCTGGAAGTGAAACAGCGGCATGTCGCCAACTGCGCCAAGGCCGACCCCGCCTACGGCGCAGGTGTTGCCCAGGCCTTGGGCCTGTCGCCTGCCTGACAGACCGGCCGCCTGCCCATGCCGGCGTGCCGTCATGGGCAGGTGCGCTATGCCTGCGCTGTGCTGGAGGCCGGTGCCTGGCGGCGGAAGCTGGCCCGGTACTGGGCCGGGGTGATGCCAAGCCGTTCGCCGAAGGTGATGCGCATGCGGTCGACCGTGCCGAAGCCACAGTCGTAGGCGATGGTTTTCAGGGGGCGGTCGCTGGCTTCCAGCATCATGCGCGCGGCATCGATGCGCGCGCGCTGCACGAACTCGTGTGGGGTGATCCCGGTTTCCTGCACGAAATAGCGCGCCAGGTTGCGCGCGCTCATGCCAACTTCGGCGGCGAGCGATTCCAGGCTGTGCCGCTCGCCGATGTGGGTCATGACGTGCGCCTGGATGCGTGCTACCGGTGAGGCGGGGTTGGCCGGGGCGGTGAGGTACGGGCTGAACTGCGACTGGCCACCCTGACGCTGGGCTACCACCACCAGCCGCTTCGCTACGGTCAGGGCGATGTCCTGTCCATGGCATTGGCCGACCAGGGCCAGGGCCAGGTCGATGCCGGCGGTGACGCCTGCGGAGGTCACCAACCTGTCGTCGCGCACATAGATCGCGTCGGGCTCGACGCAGGCGTTCGGAAACCGCGCGGCCAGCTTGGGGACATTTTGCCAATGCGTTGTCACGCGGCGCTGGTCGATGAGGCCGGCGTACCCCAGCGCAAATACACCTGTACAAATGGAGCCGTATGTATGCGCGTGATTCGGGGCTTTGCTGGCCCATTCGATGAGTCTCGGATCCGGTGGTGCGTCGGGCAAGGCAGGGCCGCCGGCGATCAGCAGGATATCGAACGTCCCAGTTGCTTCAGCGAAGGTGAGGTCCGCCCGCAACTGCATGCTGTTCGATGCCCGCAGCGGGCTGTCGTCGGCGGCGACCAGCACTGTTTCGTACCGGTCTCCAGTTGCCAGGTAGGCGTTGGCTTCATGGAACACATCCATTGGGCCGACGACATCCAATGCCTGAACGCCATCGTGGATGGCAATCGCCACTGTTCGTACCGTCATCAGGTATTCCCTTGTACTGGCTCGGCGCCAACGCCGTGCGAGTGTTCGGTGACAAGATCGGTGAAGCGGCGGCCAGGAACCGTGCCTGGCCGCCGTCTTGATCATGATGCGCGGGCCGCGTCCCGGAAGTCAGCCAATTTTGGCAGGTGGGCGACATGCCGCAGCGATTAGTCTAAGGGTTATCCCGCACGTCATAGGCGATACGTCCTGCGGGTAGAAAGAAAAAGGCGATGAGCGCGCCGCCTTTGACCTCGGGAAAGTGCTGGCTGCCCGGTGCCGGAGCGGTCCAGCCAGCGCCTTGCCAGCCCTGCGGGCCTGCCAGCATGGCATCCTTGTCCAGCGGGATGACCATGTTCAGTTCGCCATAGGGATGGCGGTGATAGTCGCCACGGAAACTATGATCGACGTTGTTCATCTCATGGCTGCGGCTGTTCATGTAGACGGCGGTCATGCTGAAGTAGAAAGTGTCTGCGCTCGGCTCGCATAAACGGCTGCGGCGATAATGTTCACCGCTGATTTCGACATTGGCGAGCCAGCCCTCGGCCACGCCTTCGATCACGCGCTCGGCGATGTATCGATACGTTTCGCTGTCCGGGCCGTAATGTGCGTTCAACCAGTTTTCGGTTTCCGTGCCGGCTGTTTTATCTTTGACCAAGGCAAGGAAGTTGATACAGGCATTGATTAACTCATCTCTCTTTTTCAAGGGGGTGCCTCCTCGTGTTGTTGCCAGAAATTCTCCCATTGTTGTTTTTCGATAAGAAACGAATTATCTGCAGTGTGAGAATGCAGCCTGTTCACGGCGCAGTAGCGTACCTGTACTTTCGCTTCGATGAAGTTATGCATCATGGATAATCGACAGGTTGGGCGGGGAATGACCCAATGATTGCTTTCGACAAACTGGACCTGAACCTGATCCGGGTTTTCGATGCGGTCATGGAGGAGCGCAGTGTCCTGCGCGCCAGCCAGCGCCTGCATTTGAGCCCGTCTGCGGTGAGCCACGCGCTGGGGCGTTTGCGCGAAGGGTTGGGCGAGGAAATCTTCGTCCGTACCGGCCAAGGCATGACGCCTACCCACTACGCCTACCAGATCAGCGAACCACTGCGTTCGGCCTTGCGGAGCATCGGCGAGACGCTGGCCGGCGCAGCCGCCCCGTTCAACCCCGGGAGCATCGACCGATCGTTCGTGATTGCCGCCAACGACTATTTGTCGGCTACCTTGCTGCCGCCGTTGAACCGCCAGTTGCGCAGCGCTGCACCGGGTATCGACCTTGTGATTACGCCAGTGACACGCCTGGACTTGGCCGAGCAGATCGACCTGGGCCGCATCGATGTTGCGCTTGGTATGTTTCGCAGCGTGCCGGAGCGTCTGCGCAGTCGACCGATCCTCCTGCAGGAAGAAGTGCTGGTCTGTCGCGGCGACCATCCGCTGGGCAGTGCCCAGGCGACTCTTGCCGACCTCGCACGCTACCCGTTGGCCGTGGTTTCGCTAGGTGGCACGGATGCGAACAGTGACTACATTCTCGAACGGGGGTTGGCGCGCCAGACGGACATGTACGACCGTGGCGCGCTGGAGAACGCATTGGCCCAGGCAGGCCTGACGCTGCGCCGGCAAGTGGTGCTGCCGCATTTCCTGGCACTTCCCCTGTTGCTCGAAGACAGCGAGTTGCTGGCCATCATGCCGCGCCCTTTGGCCCGGACATTTGCCCGCACAATGGGCTTGATGATCAAGGAACTGCCTTATCCCGTAGCCCACCAGCAACTGGAGATGGTCTGGCATGGCAATAACGAAAACGACCCATCACAACGTTGGTTGCAAGAACAAGTTGCCTGTGCCGCGAAAGCATTGGACGTTCACGATGTGTGAAGAGGGGGCCTGCCGCGGTGATGGGGTAAGGGGGGGCGTTCTCATGTAATGTTCGGGGCATTTTTAAAGTTCACATAGGGACGTATGACTCGACGTTATGCCAAGGTCATTGATGAAGTCTCAGCGCCCTGTCGATTCACTGTATTTACCAGGTCGCCTCAGAAACCTAGATCTGGCGCGGCATCCTTGAGCCACAGGCGGGCGCCCCGGGCGCCGGCCACGGCCTCGAATGGCATGCCGGGCGGCAGGCGCATCCAACTCAGTGGCTGTAGCGTGAAGTCTTCCCCGGCTATTTCGCCGTCGAGCAGCAGCAACTCCAGCCCCCGCGGATTGGCCAGTTGCACGGGCGATCCGGGCCTGGGCTGCTGGACCCAGACCCGTTCACAGGCGTTCTCGAACAGCACCTGGTCGCCATGGACGGCCAGCGACGTGACGACCTGCTCGCGATCGTCAGCATCGAACTGGCGAAGCCGCACGAAGATCATGCAGCCTTCGCTCGCCCCTGGAGAATGTAGGCTGCCGGGCGGATTGCGCACGTAGGTGCCCGCTGGGTAGCGACCATGTTCGTCCTCGAACACGCCATCGAGCACGAGAAACTCCTCACCACCCGAATGGACATGTGCGCTGAACTGGCTGCCGGGGGCGTAGCGCACCAGGCTGGTGGCCCGTGCCTGCTCGCCACCCAGGCGATACAGTGGGCGCCGCTCCACGCCGGGCAGCGGGCTGGCGATCCAGGGTAGGCTCGCGCCATGCATGATCGCGCGCAGCGAGAGGTCGGCGTTCAGGCGATCGGGGATCATGGTTCGATCCTGCCGCTGTCCACCACCACGTTCTTGTCGTCGAGCATGAGCGTCTCCCGAAACTGTAGCGCTGCGTACTTGGATGCTGCGTCAGTTATGCCGCGTGGGTATGCAATTGCAACCGGACACTAAGGTGCATATTCAAAGTGAGCGCCGCAAAGGTAGCCCTCACTGCCCATGAAAAGCCTTCCACACGATCAGATCAAGTCGATGCCAATTGAGCTGGGCGGAATGCGTATCCATCCGCCTGAACGAGCTGTCGCGTCTCGTTGCCGGTTCCGCAACCCAATTTCAATGGCCTGGCCAACATCTATCTGGTTCCACAAGACTCATCGTGTGGGAGATGGCCCGCGTTTCTCGCTCTGTTGGTAAAAAGCAGTCCAATGGGTCATGGGCAGGTTCTTTCGTTCAGCGCGGGCAGGTCATCGAGAAATGCAGCCACCTGCCGGGCGTTGCGCAAGTGAACTGTCGGCACCTGGGGGCCCGTGGCCAGGCGCATGGCCTCGATACCCGGGCGGTAGTCACGATCGAATTGCCATACGAACTTGAGAAAGGTCAGGAACGCCCTGTCCAGGTGCTCTCTACACCCTGCTGCAATGTCAGGCCGAGGGCGGTTCATGACGCTACGCATGATCACCCGCAGGAAACAGGTCAGCCGCGGCGTATCGAGCCAGATGACCAGGTCGGCACGGGGCAGGCGAAGGTCGAAGGTCCGGCGGGCATAGTTGCCTTCGCAGATCCAGGCATCCGTGGCGACCGCCTCGCGGACTCGCGCGCGGAACTGCTCGGCATCGGGTTCGACCCAGCCAGGTTCCCAGAACAGTGTGTCGAGGTGCACCACCGGCAGGCCAAGGCGCTTGCCTAGGGCGCGGGCGAGAGTGGACTTGCCACTACCGGCATTGCCCAGAATCACAATCCGTTGCATGAGGACTTCCTGTCGCAAAAAAGGCCGGCGATTTTGCAGGTTTTCGCTGGCCTGTCAACGTTGGGTGGGCCATTGATCGTTTCTCGGAGAGGGGCGTGCGGTGAGAGGCGCGGGGTAGGTCTTTAAACTGCTCCCAATCAGTATGCCGATGTCATGACCTCGGACGAGGTGGTCGCGCAGTTGGGCCTGGGGTAAAGCGGGTTCATGGAGGGCTGCAAAGCGAGCCCGGCGGCTCAGTACGCTGCCAAGGTATCGAGCACGAAATCCGCCCGCGCCGCCACGCCGATCTTGGGCAACAGCGATACCTCGTACCCCAACGATGGATAGGCCTGCTGGAGCCGCTCGAACTCAGCCCGTGCAGCCTCCATGTCGTGCCGGCGCTCCGCGTCCTGCACATAGATTTCCGGCCAGGGCGGGGTGAGAAACACGTGCGGGTGATAACGACAGGATTGACCTAGCGTGGCGAGCAGGGGCTCTCCCGTCAGCGCCTGGATTGCCGCTGCCGCATCGACCAGCCCACGATCGAAGAAGACCCATTGGCGGTCATTGCGCGGAGCCTGGGCATGGTCATCCAATGCCAAGTCGATGACCCGGCGTAAAAAACCGACGGTGTCGACCCAGGGCAGTGCCTGGCCTCCCGTGCGTATTTCTTCTTGTACGATGCGCCGGCCGGGCTCTTCGACCACGGCATGGCCACGCCGCCCAAGCTCCTCGAGCAGGGTAGACTTGCCGCCGCCCGAGCAGCCGGAAATGATGACGAAGCGGTTCATGGGGGATTTCCTCGTTCATGATGATCATCGATCGACAGCCCACGCGTCATGCGTGTGCCTATTGAGCGTCCACCGACACAAGGCAGCCATCGCGCCCCATGCGGTAGCGCTGCAGGTCCTGCGCCAGCACCAGGTGACCGCTGTAGTGCGCCCGAGCCTCTTGGCGAACGTCTTCGATCGAGGGGCTGCGCTGGGCATTGGGCTGGTAGCGGGCGCTGAAGTGGGTCAGCACCAGGTTCGCAACGCCCGCCGACTCGGCGAAACGGGCCACGGCCGCGGCGGTGCTGTGGCCGAAGGTCGCCTGGGTGCGTTCGACGACCGGTTCGGTGAAGGTCGCCTCGTGCACCAGCACATCCACGCCTTGCGCCACGTCGGCCAGCAGCCCGGGGGTGTCGTTGTCGCCGCAGACGATCACCCGCCGAGGTGGGCGGGACGGGCGCAGGTAATCCTGGGCGTGCAGCCACCGCCCGGCATGCTCCACCGAGTGGCCGTGGGCAAGTTCGCCCCATAGGGGGCCGCGGGGGACACCGTCGGCCTCCAGGCGTTGTATATCCAGGCGAGGGGCGGGGTTGACCTCGGTGAACACATAACCATAGCTGGGCACCCGGTGCGACAACTGCACGGTGCTGACCTGGATGTTGCCACTGCACCAGCCCTCCAGGCTTTCGACCGCCTGCAGGCGCAATTCGAAGGGCAGGTAGGTCTCGCTGATGGCCAACCCCAGGCGCAGCCATTCGTGCAGCGCGGCTGGCAGGATCAGGTCGAGCGGTTCGCTACGCCCGGACATGCCGGCACTGGCCAACAGGCCCGGCAGGCCGAAGCAGTGGTCGCCATGGACATGGGTGATGAAGATCGCGCGCAGGTCGCAGACCGACAGCGGGGTTCGCAGGAGCTGGTGCTGGGTGGCCTCGCCGCAATCGACCAGGTACCAGGCGCTGCCGCTGGCCTCGATGAGAGCGGTACCGCTGACGTTCCGGGCCTTGGTGGGGATCCCGGCGCTGGTGCCTAGAAACTGCAGGTCCATGGGTGCCGGCTCCTTTGTTCGTGGCGTTCAAGGTTGCGTGTAGTGTACGACCATTGTCGGGCGGATGGATTCAGGGGGCTGCATAGCCGCTTTTTCAACCCTCGGCTTGGCCGATGTACAAAGCACTTGGAACCAAAGCGATATGTAAAATAGAATTACTATCATTTGCGACCATCGCCCAGAGCCTCCCGACATGATTGATGCAGCGCCGCCCGCGGAGCACAGCCTGCCCGCCCTGTACCGTGACCATCGAGGCTGGCTGGAAAACTGGCTGCGGCGGCGCATGGGCAATGCCTGGGATGCGGCGGACCTGAGCCAGGACACCTTCCTGCGGGTGCTCGCCAACTCCCACCAGCTCGCCGAGATCCGCGAACCCCGGGCCTACCTGCTGACCGTGGGCAAGCGCCTGCTGAGCACCTTCTACTCCAGGCGCAGCCTCGAGCAGGCCTACCTGCAGGCCCTGGCGCAGTTGCCGGAGCAAAGCGTGCCGTCGCCGGAGCAGCGCTGGGTGCTGCTGGAAACCCTGCAGGCCCTGGACGAGCTGCTCGCCGGCCTGCACGCCCCGGTGCGCAGGGCATTTCTCTGGAGCCAGCTGGAAGGGCTGGGCTACCGTGAAATCGCCGAGCGCCTCGGTGTTTCCGAGCGCACCGTCAAACGCTACATGGCGCAGGCCTACGAGCACTGCCTGTTGGCGGAACTGTGATGCCCGCCACGCCCACCAACGAGGCGCGCGAGGTCGCTCGTGCCGCAGCCCGCTGGCTGGCGCTGCTGGAGTCGGGCAAGGCTCGCGAGAGCGATCTGCTGCAGTTGGAAGCGTGGCGCAATGCAAGCGGCAGCCACGAGCGTGCCTGGCAAAAGGCACAATTGCTGCGCCAGCGCTTTTCCGAGCTGCCTGGCGCCCTGGCGATGGCCACCCTGGATCGCCCGGATGCGGGCCGGCGTCGGGTGCTCAAGCAGGCCCTCGGGGTTGCCGCGCTGGTACCGGCGGCCTGGATGCTGGGGCGGCAAATGCCTTTGGAGGCCTGGGTCGCCGACGTGCACACGGGCATCGGCGAGCAGAAGCGCCTGACCCTGGCCGACGGCAGTTCGTTGCAGTTGAACACCGACAGCGCGGTCAACATCGACCTGGCCGCCCATCAGGTGACGCTGCTGCGTGGCGAAATCGCCCTGGACGTCCCCCGGTATGCGCACTTGACCGTACAGGTGCCATTCGGCCGCGTCATGGTTGGCGATGGCGAAGTCTGCATGCGCCTGCTCGAGCGCGATTGCCGGGTGGCCGTGGTCAAGGGCACCGTGCAGTTGCAGCCACTGCACGGCGGCACCTTGGCTCTCCACGAGGGGCAGCAGGCGAGCCTGCACACGACCGGCACGGGCCCTGTTGGCACGACGGATAACCTGCTGCTGGGCTGGCGTGACGGGGTACTCATGGTCGAGGACCAGCCCTTGGGGGATTTCTTGCGTGAGTTGCGCCGCTACCGCCCCGGACTGCTGCGTTGGGAGCCCGAGCTGGAAACCTTGCGGGTGACCGGCACCTTCCGGCTCGACGACACCGACCGGGTGCTTGCGCTGCTGGCTGCCAGCCTGCCGCTGGAGGTGCATGCCCGCACGCGGTACTGGATTACCTTGTCTTCTCGGAAAAATCTTGCCTGAGCCTGTCCCTTTTTTTCGCGTCGCTGGTCATTGCCGGTAGGAGAAAAGAAAAAGGGGAGCATTCTTCAATGCCAGCAGTATTGCCTTGCCGTTCACGTCCGGCTGCGCCTGGTGCGCGTCCATTGCTGCACCTGGGGTTCGCGATGGGCCTGAGTGCCAACCTGTTGTTGATTTCGCCCAGCTGGGCCGAGGACCTCGGTCGCCGCAGCTACGAGGTGCCAGCGGGTACCCTGGGCATCGCCTTGACCCGTTTCGCCGGCCTCGCCGGAGTCAGCCTGTCGGTCGACCCGGCTCTGGTGAGCGGGCGGCGCAGTGCCGGGTTGTCTGGTACCTACAGTGTCGATGAAGGCTTCGCACGGCTGCTCCAGGGCAGTGGCCTGCAGTTGCAGCCAGTGGGGGATGGCGCCTATACCCTGTTGCCGGTACCGCAGGGGGCCGATGCCCTGGAGATCGCCCCCACCACCGTCACCGGTACCCGTGCCTTGGGCAGCGATGCCGAGCGTTATGCCGGTGGCCAAGTCGCGCGCCGTGGTTCGCAAGGCCTGCTCGGCTCACGCGACTTCATGGAAACACCGTTCAGCATGACCACCTACACCCATGAGGCGATGCAGAACCAGCAGGCGCGGACCCTGGGCGACCTGATCGCCAGCGATCCCTCGGTGCGTTCGACCAACCCGGCTGGCGGGCGCTTCGAGCAATTCACCATCCGTGGGTTCAGCCTGTTCAACAGCGACGTGTCCTACAACGGCCTTTACGGCATCCTGCCGACCTATTCGATCGACATGGAAATGGCCGATCGTGTGGACATCATCAAGGGCCCGAGCCAGTTGATCAACGGTATCTCGCCGCGCGGCAGCGTGGGGGGTGGGATCAACGTGGTGCCCAAGCGCGCGGGCGATACCCCGGTCACAGCATTCACCGGCAGCTACGCCTCCGACAGTCAGGTGGGTGGCGCAGTGGATATCGGCCGGCGTTTCGGTGAGCACGGGCAGTTCGGCCTGCGCTTCAACGGCGTGAAGCAGTCCGGTGACACCGAGTGGGAGCAGCAGAGCGTCGACCGCGAGATGGCCGTGCTGGGGCTGGATTTTCGCGGTGAGCGTGTGCGCCTGTCGGCGGACCTGGGCCATACCGAGCGCGATACCGACGCGCCCCAGGAGCGGGTCCTGGTCGGCGCTAATGCCCAGGTTCCGCATGCTGGCGACGTGCGCCACAACTATGCCCAGGCCTGGAGCAAGGCGCGCACCAACGATACCTTCGGCGCCGTGCATGGGGAGTTCGATATCAGCGACGCGCTGATGGCCTATGGCGCGGTCGGTGCGCGCAAGAGCAACCATGACTTTCTCCGGCACAACGTGTCGATCGTCAACGATGCCGGTGACTTCAGCGTCCAGCCCCGCGACTTCACTCGCGACGAAACGGTCAGGACGGCCATGGCCGGGCTGCGCAACTGGTTCGACACCGGGCCGGTGAGCCACGAGCTCAACCTGGCCGCGACCTACTTCTACATGGACTTCGAGAACGGCGGCGCCCGTTATGCCGCAGCGCCCAGCAACCTCTACGACCCGGTACCGACACCGACGCCCGGCACGCCGACCCGCTACGATGCCAAGGTCTACACCGAGAACCGCTTCACGGGCCTGGCCTTGTCCGACACCCTCGGTTTCCTCGACGACCGCCTGCTGCTGACCCTTGGCGCCCGCTGGCAGCGGATCAAGGTCGATGACTGGACCGGTGACGTCAAGGGCGACACTGCCTACGACGAGGAGAAGGTCTCGCCGTCGGCCGGCATCCTGTTCAAGGTCAGCGATCGGCTGTCGCTCTACGCCAACTACATGGAAGGCCTGAGCCAAGGCAAGATCGCGCCGTCGACCTCGCTCAACGAAGACCAGATCTTCCCACCGTTCACCAGCCGCCAGGTGGAGGTGGGCGCCAAGTACGACCTGGGCCGGGTCGCCTTTACCGCCAGTGCCTTTCGCATCCGCCAGCCCGCCTATGAAACCAACGCCACCTCGCGGGTCTTCGGACCCAACGGCAAGCGCGACAACAGGGGCATCGAGCTCAGTGTGTTCGGCGAGCCGCTCGAGGGCTTCCGCCTGCTGGGTGGGGTGATGTACATCGACAGCGAATTGACCGATACCGTGGGTGGCGCGTTCGATGGCAACCGTGCACCGGCAACGCCTGAGTACAACGTCAACCTCGGTGCCGAGTGGGACGTCCCGGCGTTGCCCGGGGTGACGTTGACCGCACGCGGCATCCACTCGAGTTCGCAGTACCTGGACCAGGCCAACAGCAAGCAGATCGACGGTTGGGAGCGGCTGGATATCGGTGCCCGGTATGCGTTCAAGGTCGACGACAAGCACGTCACCCTGCGTGCCAGTGTCGAGAACGTATTGGATGACCGCTACTGGGCGTCGGCCGGGGCTTCGGATGACAGCGAACCGGGCCTGACCTTGTCCACGCCCAGGACCTACCTGCTTTCGGCAACGCTGGGGTTCTGAAGGGAGCGTTTTCACGGGCTTCGCGTTCTTGCGTCTAGTGGGCAGGCCCCAGTGCCAGTCAGTCAAACGGTATTGGGGCTGCTTTCTGCATTGCACATGATCTATGGGCCCCGCTGACCCTGTGGGAGCCGGCTTGCCGGCGATGGGGCGCGAAGCGGCCCCAAAAGGACATTACCCCGCAGGCTCCTCCCTCCTTCATACATTTGTACGAACGAACGTCCCGCCTCATGGATTTTGACGATGTTCAGCCATGCCCCGCATGCATAACCTTCTGAAAAGGCAGCGTTGATTACTAATAATAAAGGAGACGACCAATGCCTATTCAGACGGAGCATGATCCGCGCCTGAAGCGCGCGCTCAAGACGCGGCACATCAGCATGCTGGCCCTGGGCGGTGTCATCGGTGCCGGGTTGTTCGTAGGCTCCAGTGCAGTGATCGCCTCGACCGGCCCCGGCGCGTTCATCACCTATGCCATCACCGGCCTCATCGTTGCGCTGGTGATGCGCATGCTCGGCGAAATGGCGGCTGCGCAACCTGCCAAAGGCTCGTTCGTCGATTACGCCCGCCTGGCCTTCGGCCGTCCCGCGGGGTACATGACGGGCTGGCTCTACTGGTACTTCTGGGTCATCGTCGTGGGCTTCGAAGCGGTGGTCGGCGGGCAGATCATCAATGCCTGGCTGCCGGACATTCCGGTCTGGGTCATTGCCCTTGCGCTGATGGTGGTGATGACCCTGTTGAACCTGATGTCGGTGCACTCCTTCGGGGAAGCCGAATACTGGTTCGCTGGCGTCAAGGTCGCGGCCATCGTCGTGTTCCTGGTGGTCGCGGGTGCCTATGTCTTCAACCTCTGGCCAGGCTCGACCGCGAGCTTCGGCAACCTGACCCAGCATGGCGGCTTCCTGCCCCACGGCGTGACGTCACTGTTCACCGGTGTGGTCGTCGTCATCTTCTCCATGACGGGCGTGGAGGTCGCCACCCTCGCGGCGGCAGAGTCCGAAAACCCGTCGCGCAACATTCGCAAGGCGGTCAATACCGTGATGCTGCGCATCCTGGTGTTCTTCGTCCTGGCGACTTTCTTCATCGTGCTGGCGCAACCCTGGACCGCCATCACCCCCGGCAAGTCGCCGTTCGTGACTACCCTGGAGCACATTGGCATTCCCGGGGCTGGCGACATGCTCACCGTGGTGATCCTGGTGGCCGTGCTGTCGGTGCTCAATGCCGGCCTCTACACCTCGTCGCGTCTGCTTTACGTACTAGCTTCCAATGACGAGGCGCCACGCTGGATCGCCGGCGTGAGCCGCAAGGGCGTGCCTGTGCGCGGAGTCATCGCCTCGACCCTGGTCGGCTATGGATGCGTCGTCATCGCGGCGCTCTGGCCCGATACCGTCTTCCAGTTCCTCATCAACTCCTCCGGCACGGTCTTTCTTTTCGTCTACCTGATGATCTGTCTGTCGCAACTCAAGCTACGCCGCAAGTGGGTGGAGGAGGGGACGCTCAAGTTCGCCATGTGGGGACACCCCTGGTTGCCGTTGCTGGTGACTGCCTCGATCGTCGCCGTCCTGGTGAGCATGGCCTTCGACCCGACGATGCAGATCAGCCTGCTGCAATGCCTGGTCGCGATCGTCGCGATAGCCGTCTCGTACCTGGTCCTGAGCATGTCCCGTGTCCGCCAGCGGGGGTTGGACGCCAAGGTGCAGCCAGGCCAGGGCGCGCAGTAGATCAAGCCGTATCACACCCGGCCCGTGTGTTCAGGGCCGTCAATGGGAAGCCAACAGCATGTCAGCGAAATTCGAATTGTCCCAGTTACCCAACCGGCCGCTGTGGTTCGAGCCAGGCCAGCCACGTGAGCGGCTGGACGGCACGGTGGAGGCCGACGTGGCCATCGTCGGCGCCGGCTACACAGGGTTGTGGACGGCCTACTACCTGCTCAAGAGCGAACCGTCACTGCGCGTGGTGCTTCTGGAAAAGCGCGAAGTCGGCTTTGGTGCTTCTGGCCGCAACGGCGGCTGGGCCTCGGCGATCTTCCCGATCTCCCTGCCCAGGGTGGCCCAGTTGTATTCCCATGACGCGGCCCTGAGGCTGCAGGCGGCGATGAACGAGACGGTCGACGAGATCGGCCGTGTGCTGGCTCTGGAGGGTGTGGAGGCCGACTACGCCAAGCAGGGTTTCCTCTCGCTAGCCCGCAGCGCACCGCAGATGGCTCGGGCCCGGGCGGCGGCCGAGGACTCGGCGCGCTTCGGCCTGCCGGAGCAGTGGCGGGTCCTCGAGGCCGCCGAAGCCCGCGCCAGCCTGGGTGCCGAGGGCACATTGGGCGGGCTCTACACCGAACACTGCGCACTCATCCACCCCGGCAAGCTGGTGCGTGGACTGGCCTGGCTGGTCGAGCGGATGGGAGCGAAGATTCACGAGCAATCCGCGGTTACCCGGATCGCGCCTGGTGTCGTGCACACCGAGCATGGCACGGTCCGAGCCGGGATGACGGTGCGCGCCACCGAAGCCTTCACCTCGCAGCAACCAGGCCACTCGCGCTTCGTCATCCCGCTCTATTCGCTGGTGCTCGCCACCGAGCCGCTACCCCGTGAGCTGCTGGCCCAGCTCAACCTCGATCACCGCATGGCGTTCAACGACATGCGCCACCTGCGCGTCTATGGGCAGGTCACCGCCGAGGGGCGCCTGGTGTTCGGTGGCCGTGGCGCGCCCTACAACTGGGGCTCGCGGATGTCCGATGCCGCCGACCTGGTGGACAGCATCCACGCCAAGATCCACCAGACGATGCTCGAGTTCTTTCCGGCACTGGCAGGGACACGCATCAGCCATCGCTGGGGTGGGGCGCTGGGCGTGTCCCGCGACTGGTGCCCGACCGTGAGTATCGACCGCTGCAACCGTATCGCCTGGGCCGGCAACTACGTAGGCGATGGTGTCGCCACCAGCAACCTGGCCGGCCGCATCCTGCGCAACCTGATCCTCGAGCGCGACGACGAGATCAACACGCTGCCACTGGTCAACCACCGCTCCCCGTCCTGGGAGCGCGAGCCATTGCGCTGGCTGGGCATCAACAGTGGCCTGGCCGCAGCCTCGCTCAGCGATATCGAGGAGCGCTACACCCACAAACCTTCACGTACCGCCATGTTGCTGGAAAAGCTCACCGGCGCCCATTGATCAGGAGAAAGCCATGACCTCATTCACCATCATCAAGCACGCCGCCATCGAGGCCCTGCCATTGACCCCCGCTGGCCAACGCGCAGGTGCCGACAAGGGTGACCCACAGATCGCCATTCAGGCACTGGCCCCCGAAGCGGTCGGCAACCTCGGCGTATGGGAGTGCCAGCCAGGCGGTTGGCCCGTGATCGAGCGTCCCGACACCGAGTTCACCTACATCATCTCCGGCAAGGCACTGCTCACCGACAGCAGCAGCGGTGAGGTGGTGGAGGTGAGCGGTGGCGACCTGGTCATCCTGCCGCCGGGTTGGACCGGGCGCTGGGATGTGCTGGAGACCGTGCGCAAGGTGTACGCGATCTACTGATGCTGCCGAGCGCTACCGCCATTACCCCTTGATGTGAGAACGACAATGACCCAAACCATCATGAACTGGATCTCCGGCGCCCCCGCCGAGGCCACCAGCGGCCAGCAACTGCCGGTCTACAACCCGGCCACTGGCGTGGTCACCGGCCAGGTACAACTGTCGGCGCAGCAGGATGTGGACGCTGCCGTGGCGTCGGCCAAGGCTGCTTTCCCGGCCTGGAGCAACCTGTCGCCGCTGCGCCGTTCGCGTATCCTCAACCGGTTCCTGGCGCTGCTCAACGAGCACCGTGACGACCTGGCTCGCATGATCACCGCCGAGCACGGTAAAGTGTTCACCGACGCCCAGGGCGAAGTGATGCGCGGCATCGAGATCGTCGAGTTCGCCTGCGGCGCGCCGCAACTGCTGAAAACCGACTTCACCGACCAGGTCAGCACCAACATCGACAACTGGACCCTGCGCCAACCATTGGGCGTGGTGACGGGTATCACCCCGTTCAACTTCCCGGTGATGGTGCCGATGTGGATGTTCCCGGTCGCCTTGGCTACCGGTAATACGTTCGTCCTCAAGCCAAGCCCACTGGACCCGAGCCCGAGCCTGTTCATTGCCGAACTGCTCAAGCAGGCCGGCCTGCCGGATGGCGTGTTCAACGTGGTGCAGGGCGATAAGGACGCGGTCAACGCGCTGATCGAGCACCCCGATGTGCAAGCGGTTTCCTTCGTCGGCTCCACTCCGATCGCCAACCACATCTACGAGACCGGTGCCCGCCACGGCAAGCGCGTCCAGGCCCTAGGCGGTGCGAAGAACCACCTGGTGGTGATGCCTGATGCCGATATCGACCAGGTGGTTGACGCGCTGATCGGCGCGGCCTACGGTTCGGCCGGCGAGCGTTGCATGGCCATCAGCGTGGCGGTGTTCGTCGGTGATGACACGGCCGAGAAGGTCATGCCCAAGCTGATTGAGCGCACCCGGGACCTGAAGGTGCTCAACGGCACCAACCTGGAAGCCGAGATGGGCCCGATCGTTACCCGTGCGGCGCTGGAGCGCATCACCGGCTACATCGAGCAAGGCGTCAACGAAGGGGCCAAGCTGCTGGTCGACGGACGCGGCTTCAACGGCCAGGCCGCCGGTGAAGGACTTCGCCGAAGCGGTGGAACTGATCAACGCCCATGAGTTCGGCAACGGCGTAAGCCTCTACACCCGCGACGGCCACATCGCCCGGGAGTTCGGCCGGCGCATCCAGGTGGGCATGGTCGGCATCAACGTGCCGATCCCGGTACCGATGGCCTGGCATGGTTTCGGCGGTTGGAAGAAAAGCCTGTTCGGCGACATGCATGCCTACGGCGAGGAAGGGGTTCGCTTCTACACCAAGCAGAAGAGCATCATGCAGCGCTGGCCACAAGCTATTGCCAAAGGAGCGGAGTTCGCCATGCCGACCAGCCACTGACGCAATCGGCCAACGCCATGCAATCGGCCCCGCCCACGCAGCGGGGCCGTTTGCATTCAGCGGCTGCTGTCAAACAGCTCGGTGTTCCTGCCGGCCTGGAGGGCGATCCAGAAGCGTGCGATGCCGTTGGTGGTGGTCGGTTTGATCCCCGTCAGTTGCTCCACGAGCTTGAGCCTGTACACGAGCGTCTGGCGGTGGACGCCGAGGTCGAAGGCGGTCGCTTTCCAGTTGCCGTCGTTTTCCAGAAACGCCATGAGTGTCGGCAAGAGCGCGGCGCCCTGGGTGCGGTCGTGCTCGATCAGCGGGCCCAGGTAACGCCCTACCAACGCCCGGGCTTCGGCCAGGGATTTCGGGGCCATGATCAACCCGGTCTCGGCCTCTCCGTAGCACAGCATCCCGGCGCCGACCTCCTGGGCCTGGGTCAACGCCAGGCGTGCCTGCCTGACGCTTTCACGAAACCCCGTTGCCGCTGCGATCGGTCCGCTGATGCCGATCACGGTGTCTGTGCCGAGGTTGCTGTGTAGCGCTTCGAACGTGGCAGGGGCATCCCGGCTGATCGCCAGCAGCAGCCCTTTGTCGCTCAGCAACAAGGGGCTCGAGGCGTGCAGGGGCGGTGCGTGGTGTATCTCATCCGCAGACCAGGGGCCGTGGGCGCCGGGCTTGATGGCCATGCTCACCAAGGTGCCGGCCAGGCCCCGTCGTTCGAGAATGGGGCGTGCGAGGGTGAATTCCGTTTCGCTCTCCAGCAGGCTGCGTAGCAGGGCTGCGCCCTCTTCACGTTGCTGGTCGCGCTGGATCATCAGGCGTTCGAGTTCGACCCCCAGCAGGCCGACCAGCGAGCGCACCAGGATGGTGTCATCCAGCGTTCGCTTGCCTTGGCGAGTCATGACCAAGTTGGCCCGGGCGCGGCCGGCGATCGGTATCCGCTCGACTTGCACCTCGCCTTGCGGCGAGACGGGTTTCGTTTCGACGATGTTGATGCCGCTGATGGCATCCTCGATGGCCAGGCCCAGGCCCAACGTATTGGCCAGGATCGCAAGACGGCCGGCCATGTCGGGTTGCTTGCGTAGCGCTTCGGCGTAGGTCTGGAACAGGCGTTCGCTGGCGTTGAAGCGTTCGCGCTGGGCCTGCAGGACGCTTTCGATGACGCAGTGCGACAGCTTGACGAACTCGAGCTCGAAGCTGGCCTGCAGGATGGGAAACAGCAGACGGTCGGCCGCTTTTAGCATCTTGCGCGACAGTTGCGGTGCGTCGTGCCGGGGGGCGACGACCAGTGCGCTGGCATTGCTCTGCACCAGTTGCTCGAGCCAGGCGACCTGGTCCTGGGCGGCGGGGGGAATGCCGACTCCGGTGGTCATGACCAGGTCGCCGGGGGAGATCCAGCGCCACGGATCGGGCAGGTCGACGGCATGGGCCCAGGTGATCACCCTATTGGTACCGGCCAGGCCGGCGACTGCCTGCAATTTCAGCTGATCGATATCGATCAGGTTCTGCACCGTGAGCATGGGGCTTTCTCGTAGAGTCAATGACAGCCTGCATCGAGCCGAGGGCGGGCGGCTTCCTGGCACGCATGGTCATCTTATTGATTGCGGAGCGTTTCCAACAGGCTTGCCCGCCAATGGGCCACCCCGTCGGCAGCAATGCTTCCCTGTACCGCCCCGCTCACGGATAATCCCTACCCATTCCAACAACAGCCTGCGAGTGGGTATGAGTGATTCCTTAGTCGGCCTCGGCCAGCCTGAAATCGAAGGGGGGCGCAAGACGCGCAAGAACAACCCCGAGAAAACGCGCGAGGACATCCTCCAGGCCGCCATCAACGAGTTCGTCCAGCAAGGCCTGGCCGGCGCCCGGGTCGACGCCATCGCCGAGCGCACCGCCACCTCCAAGCGCATGATCTACTACTACTTCGGCAGCAAGGAGCAGCTCTACGTCGAGTGCCTGGTCAAGCTCTACGGCGATATCCGCAAGACCGAGCACAGCCTTGACCTCGAGTCGCTACCGGCCGTGCAGGCGATCCAGCGCCTGGTGGAGTTCACCTTCGACCACCACGACCTTAACGTCGACTTCGTGCGCATCGTCTGTACCGAGAACATCCACTACGGCGAATACGTCAAGCAGTCGCCGGTGATCCGCGAGATGAGCAGCCTGGTCCTCGAGGCCTTGGGCCGGATCCTGAACCGGGGTGTGGAGGAGGGCGTGTTCCGCCCGGGCATCGAGGTCATCGACCTGCACATGCTGATGAGTTCGTTCTGCTTCTACCGGGTGTCCAACCGCCACACCTTCAGCGAGATCTTCCAGATCGACCTGGCCGACGACCAGGTCAAGCAGCGCCACAAGCAGATGATCTGCGAAGCGGTGCTGCGCTACATCCGCGCCTGACGCCGCGCCTCACTCGCCCAGCCGTTGCTCGCGCGACGGCGGGTAGCCGAAGTACGCCGCGTAGCACTTGCTGAAGTGCGATACCGAGACGAAGCCGCAGGCCACCGCCACTTCCATCACCGAGAGGTCGGAATACTGCAGCAGGCGGCGGCTCTTGGTGATGCGCAGCTCCATGTAGTAGCGTCGCGGCGAGGTGCCGAGCTGGGCCTGGAACAGGCGGTCGATCTGGCGCCGCGAACGGCCGCTGTAGGCCGCCAGTTGGTCGAGGCTCAGGGTTTCCTCGAGGTTGTTTTCCATCAACTCGACGATGGTGCGCAGGTGCAGGCTCATGGACTTCTTCGCCCCCGGCCCGACCTGGCGGTAGCGGGCGCCGGAGAACGAGAGGATCTCCTCCACGCCCTCGGCCAGGGCATCGCCGTACAGGCGGCGGACCAGGCCGAGCATCAGCTCCATGGCGCCGTTCGGGCTGGCGGCGGTGAGGCGGTCACGGTCGAGGGTGAAGCTGGCCGGGGTGATGCGCGTCTGCGGGCTGCGCTCGGCGAGGCTGGCGCGCTGCTCGGGGTGGATGCTGCAGCCATAATCGGCCAGTACCCCGGCCCGGCCGAGGAACCAGGCGCCGCTCCACAGCCCGCCCAGGGCCATGCCATGGGCGGCGCAATCGGCCAGCAGGCGATCCAGCTCGGGGTACTTGAGCGGCGTGCGCAGGCCACCGCAGATCACCAGCAGGTCGAGCGCCTTCAGGGTACCCGTCGCCAGTTCGCTGGCGATCAGCTCCAGGCCCAGGTCGCTCAGCACCCGATCGCCAGCCAGCGACAGCGGGGTGAAGCCGAAACTGTCGGCGCGCAGCAGGTTGGCGGTCACCAGCACGTCCATGGCCACGGTGAAGCTGGCCATGGAAAAGTGCTCGAGCAAAACGAAGCCCACCCGGTAGGGCGCCTGGGCGCTGCCGTGGGTGGCCTTGAGCCGCAGCATGTTGCTGGTGCTGGTCTTCTGGCTGAACTGACGTGGTGTGGGCACTCTGGACTCCGCTTCCTGGCTGGCGTCGATGAGTGTGCTTGCAGGACGAGGGAAAGACAATGCATGCAGGGGCGCTGGTCGTATTCGAGGTCGTGTGCAGACAACGAACCCCGCATGGCCGGGGCAGGCGCGCCTGTCATCCCGTCGTCGTCCCGGCTATGCTTGCAGGGGCAGATGCTGAACGGGGAGGGCCTCATGTCTACGCTGGAACGGGCTATCGCCGTGGCCGCCAGGGCCCATGAAGGGCAATGCGACAAGGGTGGGGCGGCCTATATCCTCCACCCGTTGCGGGTGATGATGCGGGTGGCCACGCCTGAGCAACGGATCGTGGCGGTACTGCACGATGTGCTGGAAGACACGCCGCTGACCCTGTCGGACCTGGCCCGCGAAGGCTTCACCCTGAAGATTCTCGCCGCACTGCTGGCGCTGAGCAGGCGCGAGGACGAAAGCTACGAGGCATTCGTCGTGCGCCTGGGCCATGACCCGTTGGCGCGCCAGGTCAAGCTGGCGGACTTGGCCGACAACAGCGACCTGTCACGCATTCCTTGCCCGGGCCCTGCGGACCTGGCCCGGCTCAGCCGCTACCAGCAGGCCAGCGCCTACCTGCAGGCATTGGCCTGAGCCTCAGCCGCAGGCCTTGAGGTTCACCGGCCCCACGAAGTCGTTGCCGTGGCCCATCACGCACGCCACTTGCTGGTTGCGTTGCAGCTCCCAGACCTGCGGCGGGTAGGTCTTGTTCCAGGCGTCGAACAGCTGGCGGTCCTGGCGGGACAGGCGCAGGTCGTACCGCTTGCTCATGTAGAAGTAGGTGCGGGCGATCATCCCTCGAATGGAAGGGCGCGGCATGACCTTCCGTGCCTTGAAGTCGACTTGGGTCAGGCAGCGGCCGTACTGGCCTTGCTGCGTGGGCAGCCAGCCGAAGCTGTAGTTGCTGCGGTCGCCGTTGACCTCGCCGATGCTCGGCACCAGGTTGTGCAGGTCGGCCTCGGCGCGCTTGAACACATCGTCGTGGCGTGCGCAGTTCTTGCGCCCGCCCTGTTGCCAGCATTGGCGCTGATGGCCGATCTGCCAGGCCGGGACGATGTGTTCCCACTCGATGCGCGAGGCGCGTTGGGCGTTCTTGCGTGGGGTATAGCCACAGGAAGCCAGGTCGACCTTGTTGCCCTTGTACTTGCAGCCGCAATAGAACTCCGTGGATTGCGGTGCATACAACCGCCACGCCACCTTCTTGGCTTCCTGGAAGGTGCGCGGGGCATCGGCATGGGCGAGGGGAATGCTCAACAGCAGGCAGGCGGTGGCAAAAAGCGTAACTCTCATGCGCGGTCAGTCTTCCTTCGGCACGGTCCAGAAGATCTGCACGCCGCCGTCGTCGCGGTGGGCGAGGGTGACGTTGTCGTTCTCGGCGATCTCCTCGAGCAGGGTCTCCCAGTCATCGGGCGACTCGTGTTCCAGGCGGAAGATCAGGGCGGCGCGGCTGCGCTGGGCGATGGGGCTGTTGATGATCTTCTGGATGCGCAGACCCAGTTGCTCATAACTGCCAGGCGTTGCGGAGGAGGTGCTGGCCACGGGGCTTTTCCTTGTTTTGCTGTATGTGCATACAGTATTTGACTGTAGGCAATTTCGCAACAGCGTGTAAGGTGAAAAGCGTATATGACCGTGCTAGAGGGATTAGTTCGGGATTGGCTATGTGATGTGAGGGGCGACCTGTCCGGCGCCCCCTGGATCCTGAGCATCACAAAACGGGTGCAGGCAGCACACCCGTCCAGCGATCAATACTCCCAGAAGATCCGCTGCAGCTCCTTGCTGTCCTGGGTCTTGGTCATCGCCACCATGGCCAGGATCCGTGCCTTCTGCGGATTCAGGTCATGGGCCACGACCCAGTCGTTCTTGTCGTCAGGCTGCTCGGCATTGCGCAGCACGAAGCCGCCGGCATTCACATGCGAGGAGCGAATGATCTGCACGCCGTCCTTGCGCAGCGCCTGCAGCGCCGGCACTACCCGCGACGATACCGAGCCATTGCCGGTGCCAGCGTGGATGAGCGCCTTGGCGCCATTCTGCGCCAGCGCCTTGTAGGCGGTGTCGGTCACGTTGCCATAGCCGTAGGCGATGTCCACCGCTGGCAGGCTGCTGATCTGCTTGATGTCGAATTCCGAGTTGACGGTGTGGCGCTTGGCCGGCAGGCGGAACCAGTACGACTTGCCTTCCACCACCATGCCCAACGGGCCCCATGCGCTCTTGAACGCCTCGGTCTTGATGTTGATCGCCTTGCTCACGTCGCGGCCCGACTGGATCTCATCGTTCATGGTCACCAGCACGCCCTTGCCGCGGGACTCCTTGCTGCTGGCCACGGCGACGGCATTGTACAGGTTGAGCATGCCGTCGGCGGACATGGCGGTGCCTGGGCGCATGGAACCGACCACCACGATCGGCTTGTCGGTCTTCTCCACCAGGTTGAGGAAGTAGGCGGTCTCTTCCAGGGTGTCGGTGCCGTGGGTGATGACGATGCCGTCGACGTCCTTGCTGTCGGCCAGTTCGGCGACGCGTTTGCCCAGCTTCAGCAAGTCTTCGTTGCTGATGCTTTCGGAGGCGATCTGCATCACCTGCTCGCCGCGCACGTTGGCCAGGTCGGCCAGCTCCGGCACACCGGCGATGAGCTTGTCGACGCCGAGCTTGGCGGCTTGGTAGGTGGCGCTGTTGGCGGCGCTGGCGCCTGCGCCGGCGATGGTGCCGCCGGTGGCGAGGATCACCACGTTGGCCAGTTTCTGCTGTTGCTCGGCTTCCTTGGCGGACGCGGCTGTCGGCAGGATCAGCAGCAGGGCGAGGGCGCCGGGAGCGAAGGTCTTCAGTGCAGCTTGCATGTTTTTGTTCTCTCTCTTCCTGATGAGGTGTTGGCTGTGTCGCACAGCTGCCCAGGCAGGTTTCGTACCAGGCGCCGGCGGTAAGGTGAACAGCGAGGGGCCGTCGCTACGTTCAGGGCGCGACGAGCCCGTGCCAACGGGAAATGCGCCATGCTTTGCAGATGCAGGCACGTGGTTCGGTGGCCTGCTGTGGCGGCTCCTTGTGTTCGGTGTTCCGAACAAGCGTAGGAAAAGATGTTCGGTTTTTCGGATAAATTCCGGATAATCCGGACACGTGTCACAGGGGAGGGTGGCGCGCGGGATTTGACAAAGCCAGGTCCTGTTTTCATAGTAAGGCAACGCAAACGTTTGCATCCGATAAAAACCACAAGATTCGGAGTCAATTCAATGAACTTGCCGTTCCCGGGGCGCCTGCTGGCCCTCGCCGTCTTCTCCACGTTGTCCCTGGCCTTGCCACTCTCCGCCGCCCACGCCGAAGACAAACCCAAGGTCGCCTTGGTGATGAAGTCCCTGGCCAACGAGTTCTTCCTGACGATGGAGGATGGCGCCAAGACCTACCAGAAAGACCACGCCAACGACTTCGACCTGGTGGCCAACGGCATCAAGGACGAATCCGACACCAGCAACCAGATCCGCATCATCGAGCAGATGATCGTCTCCGGCGTCAATGCCCTGGTCATCGCCCCGGCTGACTCCAAGGCCCTGGTGCCGGTGGTGAAGAAGGCCATGGACGCCGGCATCACCGTGGTCAACATCGACAACCGCCTCGACCCCGAGGTGCTGCGGAGCAAGGGCATCAGCGTCCCCTTCGTCGGCCCCGACAACCGCAAGGGCGCCCGCCTGGTCGGCGACTACCTGGCCAGCAAGCTCAAGGCTGGCGACCAGGTCGGCATCATCGAAGGCGTGCCGACCACCACCAATGCCCAGCAGCGTACCGCGGGCTTCAAGGACGCCATGGAGGCCGCGCAGATGCAGGTGGTCGCGGTGCAGTCGGGCAACTGGGAGATCGACAAGGGCAACGCCGTGGCCGCCGCCATGCTCAACGAATACCCCGAACTCAAGGCGCTGCTGGCCGGCAACGACAGCATGGCCCTGGGCGCCGTGTCGGCAGTGCGCGCCGCTGGCAGGACCGGCCAGGTGCAGGTGGTCGGCTATGACAATATCCGCGCCATCAAGCCCATGCTCAAGGACGGCCGCGTGCTCGCCACTCTTGAGCAGCACGGCGCCGACCAGGCGGTGTTCGGCATCCAGGCGGCGCTGAAGATGCTCAAGGGCGAGAAGCCCGATGTGGATGCCGACAACGTCATCCAGACCCCGGTCGAGCTGGTCACCCAGCCTTGAGGCATGGCAGGAGGGATGCGCATGTCTGCCTCGGCCAATGAAGTCGTGCTCGGCGTGGACGGCCTGGGCAAGACCTATGCCCAGCCGGTGCTGGGCGATGTCACGCTGCAACTGCGCGCGGGCGAGGTGCTGGCCCTGACCGGCGAGAATGGCGCCGGCAAGAGCACGTTGTCGAAGCTCATCGGCGGCCTCGAGCCGCCCAGCGCCGGGCAGATGACCTACCTGGGCCAGCCCTACGCACCCGGCAGCCGCAGCGCGGCCGAGCGCCTCGGCGTGCGCATGGTCATGCAGGAGCTCAACCTGCTGGCGACCCTGACCGTTGCCGAGAACCTGTTTCTCCACAAGCTGCCCAGCCGTGCTGGCTGGATCAGCCGCAAGCGCTTGCGCCAGCAGGCCAGTGCGGCCATGGCCCAGGTCGGCCTGGACGCCATCGACCCGGACACTCCGGTCGGCGCGTTGGGCATCGGCCACCAACAGATGGTGGAGATCGCCCGCAACCTGATCGGCGACTGCCGCGTGCTGATCCTCGATGAACCCACGGCCATGCTCACCGCCCGCGAGGTGGAGCTGCTGTTCACCCAGATCGAGCGCCTGCGCCAGCGCGGCGTGGCCATCGTCTACATCTCCCATCGCCTGGAGGAACTGCAGCGGGTGGCCCAGCGCGTCGCGGTGCTGCGCGACGGCAAGCTGGTGTGCCTCGAGCCGATCCAGCGCTACAGCAGCGCCGAGCTGGTCGACCTGATGGTCGGGCGCGAACTGGGCGAGCACATCGACCTCGGTCGCCGCCAGATCGGCCCACCTTTGCTCAGGGTCGACAGGCTCAGCCGCGGCGACAAGGTGCGCGAGGTGTCGTTCGAGGTGCGGGCAGGGGAGATCTTCGGGGTCTCAGGGCTGATCGGCGCTGGCCGGACCGAGCTGCTGCGCCTGATCTACGGCGCCGACCGCGCCGACAGCGGCAGCATCGCCCTCGGCCAGCCGCCCCGGCCGGTGGCCATCGATTCGCCCAAGGCCGCCGTGGCGGCCGGCATCGCCCTGGTCACCGAGGATCGCAAGGGCGAAGGCCTGCTGCTGTCCCAGTCGGTCAGCGCCAACCTCGCCCTGGGCAACCTGGGTGCGGTGTCCCGTGGCGGTATCCTCGATGCTGGCGCCGAGCGCGCCCTGGCCGATCGGCAGATCGCCGCCATGCGCATCCGCAGCGCAGGCCCGGCCCAGGCCGTGGGCGAGCTGTCCGGGGGCAACCAGCAGAAGGTGGTGATCGGCCGCTGGCTGGAGCGCGACTGCCAGGTGCTGCTGTTCGACGAGCCGACCCGAGGCATCGATGTCGGCGCCAAGTTCGACATCTATGGCCTGTTGGCCGGGCTGGCGCGCCAGGGCAAGGCGCTGGTGGTGGTGTCCAGCGACTTGCGCGAGCTGATGCTGATCTGCGACCGCATCGCCGTGCTCAGCGCCGGCCGCCTCATCGATACCTTCGCGCGTGACGACTGGAGCCAGGACCAGCTCCTCGCCGCCGCCTTCGCCGGCTACCAGAAACGTGATGCGCTGCTGCACGATGCAGCGCCCAGGATGGACGCATGAAGACCACACCTCTCGAGACCTCGGTCAGCGCATCGGTGCGCCGCGCCGGCAGCTACTTCGGCCTGGGCACCTACCTGGGCCTGGCCGGGGCTTTGCTGGCGATGATCGTGCTGTTCGCGTTCCTGAGCAGCCATTTCCTGTCGTACGCCACCTTCAGCACCCTGGCCAATCAGATTCCCGACCTGATGGTGCTGGCGGTGGGCATGACCTTTGTGCTGATCATCGGCGGCATCGACCTGTCGGTGGGCTCGGTGTTGGCGCTGGCCGCCTCGACGGTCAGCCTGGCGATCCTCGGCTGGGGGTGGAACGTGTTGCCCGCGGCGCTGCTGGGCATGGCCGTGGCGGCCCTGGCCGGCAGCATCACCGGTGGCATCACCGTAGCCTGGCGCATCCCCTCGTTCATCGTCTCCCTCGGCGTGCTGGAGATGGCCCGGGGCCTGGCCTACCAGTTCACCGACTCGCGCACCGCCTACATCGGCGATGCCTTCGCCTGGTTCTCCAACCCCATCGCCTTCGGCATTTCGCCGGCCTTCATCATCGCCTTGCTGGTGATCGTCCTGGCCCAGCTGGTGCTGACCCGTACCGTGTTCGGTCGCTACCTGATCGGCATCGGCACCAACGAGGAGGCCGTGCGCCTGGCTGGCATCGATCCGCGCCCCTACAAGGTCCTGGTGTTCGCCCTGATGGGGCTGCTCGCCGGGCTGGCCGCGCTGTTCCAGATCTCCCGCCTGGAAGCGGCCGACCCCAATGCCGGCGCGGGCCTGGAGCTGCAGGTGATCGCCGCCGTGGTGATCGGTGGCACCAGCCTGATGGGTGGGCGCGGCTCGGTCATCAGTACCTTCTTCGGCGTGCTGATCATCTCGGTGCTGGCCGCCGGGCTTGCGCAGATCGGCGCCTCGGAACCGACCAAACGCATCATCACCGGGGCGGTCATCGTCATCGCTGTGGTGCTCGACACCTACCGTACCCGGCGCGCAGGCCGGCGGAACTGAAACCATGGCAACCATCAAAGACGTCGCGGCACTGGCCGGTATTTCCTACACCACCGTGTCCCATGTACTGAACAAGACCCGCCCGGTCAGCGAGCAGGTGCGCCTGAAGGTCGAGGCGGCCATCGCCGAACTCGACTACGTGCCCAGCGCCGTGGCCCGTTCGCTCAAGGCGCGCAGCACCGCGACCATCGGCTTGCTGGTGCCCAACAGCGTCAACCCGTATTTCGCCGAGCTGGCCCGTGGCATCGAGGACGGCTGCGAGCGCAATGGCTATTGCGTGATCCTCTGCAACTCCGATGACAACCCGCAGAAGCAGCGCAGCTACCTGCGCGTGCTCCTGGAAAAGCGCATCGACGGCCTGATCGTCGCCTCGGCGGGCCAGGCCCCCGACCTGCTGGAGAGCCTGGCCAGCGTGCGTACGCCGATGGTCATCGTCGACCGCGCCCTGGAAGGCGTCGATGCCGACCTGGTGCGCATCGACCATGAGCAGGGCGGCTACCTGGCCACGCGCCACCTGCTGGAGCTGGGCCACCGCGACATCGCCTGCATCGGCGGCCCGGTCGATACCGGCGCCAGCCAACTGCGCCTGGCCGGCTTTCGTCGTGCCATGGCCGAGGCGGGGCTGGCGGTGGCCGAGGGCCGCGAGCTGCATTGCGACTTCACCAGCCCGGGCGGCCATGCCGCCGCGGCCCGCTTGCTGGATGGCGCGCGGCCCACGGCGATCTTCGCGGGCAACGACATGATCGGTTTCGGCGTGCTGCGCGCCGCCGCCGAGCGCAATATCAGCGTGCCAGGCGAGCTGTCGGTGATCGGCTTCGACGACATCGAGCTCAGCCGCTATGTCTACCCGCCGCTGACCACCGTCGGTCAGTCGATCCGCGAACTGGGCGAGAGCGCTGCGCAATTGCTGCTGGCACGCATCGCCACACCCCGGCACGGTGCGGCGCAGCAGCGGATCGTCGCGCCTCGCATCGTGCTGCGTGAATCCACCGGGCGGCGCCCGGACCTGTTCAATGACTATCGCTGAGGAGCGCCCATGCATGCCAAGGTAGTGGTGGTCGGCAGCCTCAACATGGACCTGGTGGCGCGTACCCAGCGTCTGCCCCGGGCCGGCGAGACCCTGGCCGGCGACAGCTTTTTCACCGTACCCGGCGGCAAAGGCGCCAACCAGGCGGTGGCGGCGGCGCGCCTGGGCGCCAGCGTGGCGATGGTCGGCAACGTCGGCGACGACGCCTATGGCCAGCAGTTGCGCCAGGCCCTGGAGCGCGAGGGCATCGATTGCCAGGCGGTCGGCGTGTGCGCCGGCGTTTCCAGCGGTGTGGCGCTGATCATGGTGGATGCCGCGAGCCAGAACTCCATCGTCATCATCCCCGGCGGCAACGGTTTGCTGACGCCTGCGACGGTGCAGCGCTTCGACCGGTTGCTACAGCAGGCCGAGGTGATCATCTGCCAGTTGGAGGTGCCAGCCGCCACGGTGGCCTGGACGCTTGCCCGCGGGCGCGAACTGGGCAAGACGGTGATCCTCAACCCCGCGCCGGCCAGCGGCCCCTTGCCGGCGGACTGGTTCGCCCACATCGACTACCTCACCCCCAACGAAAGCGAAGCCGAGGCCCTGGCCGGCGTGCCCGTCACCGACATCGACAGCGCCCGGCGTGCCGGCGAGCGGCTGCTGCAGCTGGGAGCGCGCAAGGTGATCGTGACGCTGGGGCCCCTGGGGGCGATGTTCGTCGATGGGGCAGGCAGCCGGCACTACCCGGCGACGGTGGTCAAGGCGCTGGATACCACGGCGGCCGGCGACACCTTCATCGGTGGCTTTGCCGCGGGCTTGGTGCGGGGGATGGAGGAGGGCGAAGCGATCGCCTTCGGTCAGCGCGCCGCCGCGCTGTCGGTGACCCGCGCCGGTGCCCAGCCTTCGATCCCCTACCTGGCGGAAGTGGCGCCATGCGGAAGACAATAGCGTCCTGTCCCGGACCCTTGCCGCGCTCGGGCATGGCGAGGGGGTCTGCTAACTAACTGGAGTCACGCTCATGTCCACCTCGACCATCACGGCTCCCCAGTCCGCCCCGTGCGACCTGATCATCGATACCGACCCCGGCGCCGACGACCTGGTGGCGTTGCTGCTGGCCATGGCCTGCCCGGCAGAGCTGAACATCCGCGCGATCACCACCGTGGCCGGCAACGTGAGCCTCGGCAAGACCTCGCGCAACGCCTGCCTGGCTCGGGAGTGGGCTGGCCGCGAAGACATCCCGGTCTACGCCGGGGCAGGGCGCCCGCTGGTGCGCAAGCCGGTGCATGCCGCCGAGGTGCATGGCGAGGAGGGGCTGGAGGGTGTGGCTGTCCATGCGCCCAGGCAAGGCCTGGCTTCGGGCAGCGCCGTGCAGTACCTGGTCGACACCCTGGCTGACGCCGAGCCGCACAGCATCACCCTCGCCATGCTCGGCCCGCAGACCAACCTGGCCCTGGCGCTGGTCCAGCAGCCGGGCATTGCCAGGGGCATCAAGGAAGTGGTGGTCATGGGCGGCGCCCACTTCAATGGCGGCAATATCACCCCGGTGGCCGAGTTCAACCTGTATGCCGACCCTCACGCCGCCGAAGTGGTGCTGGCCAGCGGCGTCAGGCTCGCCTACGTGCCTCTGGACCTGACCCACAAGATCATCACCAGCGACGAGCGCTTCAGGCAGTTGGCCGCGATCGGCAACCAGGCCAGCAAGCGTGTGGTGGGTATCCTCGATGCCTACGTCAAGCACGACATGGACTTGTACGGCATGCCCGGCGGCCCGGTGCACGACGCCTGCGTCATCGCCTACCTGCTCGCGCCCGGTTTGTTCAGCGGTCGGCGGGCCCACATGACGGTCGACAGCCGTGAAGGCCCGACCTTCGGTCAGACCATCGTCGACTGGTATGGCGTGCTCAAGCGTCCGGCCAATGTGCTGTGGCTGAACGACGGCGATGCCCAGGGTTTCTTCGACCTGCTCAGTGCGCGTCTGGCCCGATTGCAATAGCCGCCTGCGACGTGTAGCGCTCGAGCACCTGCTCGATGAAGCTGCGTGCCGCCTCGCTGCCGCGTTCGCGTACCAGCAGGTCGACGGCGATCAGCAGCAGTTCCTCCGGCGTGCCAGGGCTGTAGGCGCTCTGGCCCTCGGCCCATTTGACCTTGATGTCGGCATCGATGCTGTGGCTACTCATGGGAGGCTCTCGTACTGGCCCGGGCTGTGGGTCGAACACCTGACCCTGGCGTTCGAAAGGAGGCGTGATGCGCTCCGCTTCTTGCAGTAAATCATGCCTTTGCGCGGATGGCACGGCGACGTGAGCCTAAGCGGTGTGGCGTGCGGTGCAAAATCCGGTCACGATTACCCTTCGTCATGAGCGGCAGGTTCAGGCAGACTTGTCCGGTTTTGCAACAAACTGTGAGTGACGCTGTCGCATCAGGCAGTGTCCCGTGATCGATTAGGAGGATTCATGTTCCGTACCCGTGCTTACCTGGCGACCTTGCTGGCGGCTGCAGTCCTGGCAGGTTGCAGCACTGGCGGTTCTTCGGGCGCTGGCGGCAGCGCCCCGGCCCCTTCGGCCGGCAACGATGGTCGCTGCGAGGCCAGCGGCGCCGATTTCGCCATCGGCAAGCAGGGCACCGCGGAGTTGCTCGAGCAGGCGCGCAAGGCCAGTGGCTCGCAGTTGGCGCGGATCCTCAAGCCCCATGACGTGATCACCCTGGAGTATCGCTCCGAGCGCTTGAACCTGAATGTCGACGACCGCGGTGTGGTCACGCGCGTCAACTGCGGCTGAGTGTCGGTTGGGGTAGGGCGGTGGGTTGCAAAGCAGCCCCAATGCCGCACCCACAAAAAACCCGCCATGAAGGCGGGTTCTTTGTATCGGTCGCCGAATTACTCCGGACGAACCTGCGCAGCCTGCATGCCCTTCTGACCGCGCTCGGCAACGAAGGAAACGGACTGGCCTTCTTTCAGGCTCTTGAAGCCGTCGGTTTCGATGGCCTTGAAGTGTACGAACAGGTCGTCGCCGCCGCCTTGTGGGGTGATGAAGCCGTAGCCTTTTTCATCATTGAACCATTTGACGGTGCCGGTTTGGCGATTGGACATGAGGTGAATCTCCAGAAACATGGTTTTTTTTCGAGGTGCAATGTTGCCGAGGCTACGGAGCACCGGCACATCATAGTCTAATTCTGCGTATCTAGCGCCTGTTACCTTCGCCGGATACTGATCCAGGGCAAACAAAATGTGAATCGCCCGGTAAAAACCGTCAGCTTTTCGGCGCGCAGGCCTGTCGCACGACCGTCTGTGCCCGCTGCATCAGCTTGGCGTCAACGCCGTCCTTGCTGTCCAGTTCCTCGATCTCGGCTTTGGTGAAGTTCTTTTCGATGGCGTCGGCGCCACATTTGCAATGCTTGTCCGCCGTCTTGGCGTCGACGCCCTGTCCGGTGGCCACCTGGACGCATTGGTCCATGTAGGCGCCTTTCTTGCCGGCAGGCCACTGCGCATGCGCCGCCAGGGGCAGCAGCAGGGCACCAGCGGCGGTCAGGGCCAGAAGAGACTGAAGTCGCATAACCAGACACTCCTTGGGTTGGGTCTCATCAAGAGTAGGATGCTTCAGAGACTCTGATGGGAAATTTTCCGTACAAGTTCACCCGAACGGCTCAATTTCCAAATATTTCTGCCTGGCGTACAGCCCGCGTGCTAGGATGTTCGGCTTGCAGCTCATCACTAACAGCTCGCAGCTTAATTTTCCAGTCACTCTGGTTCGTCCCTGACAGGCCGAAAAGGTCTCTGCCACTGTGAGGCAGGCTTTCCCACGGGAAAGGCAGGGCGGATCTTGTACTGGCTCATCCCAACCCATGTGACCTTTGGTAGGGGTCACCACTAGGAGAGGAGGCGCCATGCCCGTAATTACTCTTCCCGATGGCAGTCAACGTACGTTCGACAAGGCCGTCACCGTTGCCGAAGTCGCCGCATCCATCGGCGCGGGCCTCGCCAAGGCCACCCTGGCCGGCAAGGTCAACGGCAAGCTGGTCGACGCCTGCGACCTGATCGAGAACGACGCCACCCTGCAGATCATCACGCCCAAGGATGAAGAGGGACTGGAGATCATCCGCCACTCGTGCGCCCACCTGATCGGCCACGCGGTGAAGCAACTGTACCCGACCGCCAGGATGGTGATCGGCCCGGTGATCGACGAAGGCTTCTACTACGACATCGCCTACGAGCGTCCTTTCACCCCCGACGACCTGGCCGCCATCGAGCAGCGCATGCAGCAGCTGATCGACAAGGACTACGACGTCATCAAGAAGATGACCCCGCGCGCCGAAGTCATCGACGTGTTCAAGAACCGTGGCGAGGACTACAAGCTGCGCCTGGTCGAGGACATGCCCGACGAGCAGGCCATGGGCCTGTACTACCACGAAGAATACGTCGACATGTGCCGTGGCCCGCACGTGCCGAATACCCGCTTCTTGAAGGCCTTCAAGCTGACCAAGCTGTCCGGCGCCTACTGGCGTGGCGACGCCAAGAACGAGCAGCTGCAGCGCGTGTACGGCACCGCCTGGGCCGACAAGAAGCAACTGGCGGCGTACATCCAGCGCATCGAAGAGGCCGAGAAGCGCGACCATCGCAAGATCGGCAAGCGCCTGGGCCTGTTCCACCTGCAGGAAGAAGCGCCGGGCATGGTGTTCTGGCACCCGGCCGGCTGGACGGTCTACCAGGTCCTCGAGCAGTACATGCGCAAGGTCCAGCGTGACAACGGCTACCTGGAGATCAAGACGCCGCAGGTGGTCGATCGCTCCCTGTGGGAAAAGTCCGGGCACTGGGCGAACTATGCCGAAAACATGTTCACCACCGAGTCGGAAAACCGCGACTACGCCATCAAGCCGATGAACTGCCCCTGCCACGTGCAGGTGTTCAACCAGGGCCTGAAGAGCTACCGCGAACTGCCGCTGCGCCTGGCCGAGTTCGGTGCCTGCCACCGCAACGAGCCGTCCGGCGCGCTGCACGGCATCATGCGTGTGCGCGGCTTCACCCAGGACGATGCGCACATCTTCTGCACCGAAGAGCAGATGCAGTCCGAGTCGGCCGCGTTCATCAAGCTGACCCTGGACGTCTACCGTGACTTCGGCTTCCAGGACATCCAGCTCAAGCTGTCCACCCGTCCGGAAAAGCGCGTCGGCTCCGACGAGCTGTGGGACCGCGCCGAAGGCGCGCTGGCCGCGGCCCTGGACGCCGCCGGCCTGCCGTACGACCTGCAGCCGGGCGAGGGCGCCTTCTATGGCCCGAAGATCGAGTTCTCGCTCAAGGACTGCCTGGGCCGCGTGTGGCAATGCGGAACCCTGCAGCTGGACTTCAACCTGCCGATCCGCCTTGGCGCCGAGTACGTCTCCGAAGACAACGGCCGCAAGCACCCGGTGATGCTGCACCGTGCCATCCTCGGTTCGTTCGAGCGTTTCGTCGGGATCCTGATCGAGCACTACGAAGGGGCGTTCCCGGCCTGGCTGGCGCCGACCCAGACGGTGATCATGAACATCACCGACAAGCAGGCCGATTTCGCCCTCGAGGTGGAAAAATCCCTGAACGGTAGCGGTTTCCGTGCCAAGTCCGACTTGAGAAATGAGAAGATCGGCTTTAAAATCCGCGAGCATACTTTGCTCAAGGTCCCGTACCTTTTGGTTATAGGGGATCGCGAAGTCGAAACGCAGACCGTCGCCGTACGCACCCGTGAAGGCCAGGACCTCGGCTCCATGCCGGTATCCCAATTCACCCAACTGCTCGCTGACGCAGTTGCCCAGCGCGGTCGCCTAGAATCGGAGTAATGACTATTAAGCGTGAAATGAGAAACGATAAACGAACTGCACCGAAGGCCCCGATCAACGAGAATATCTCGGCACGCGAGGTTCGGTTAATTGGAGCCAACGGCGATCAGGTTGGCATCGTCTCGATTGATGAAGCGCTGCGTATCGCTGAAGAAGCGAGACTGGATCTGGTGGAGATCTCTGCCGACGCGCAACCGCCTGTCTGCAAGGTCATGGACTACGGCAAGCACCTCTTCGAGAAGAAGAAGCAGGCCAACGAAGCCAAGAAGAACCAGAAGCAGATCCAGATCAAGGAAATCAAGTTTCGTCCAGGGACGGAAGAAGGGGATTACCAGGTAAAACTACGCAACCTGGTACGTTTCCTTAGCGATGGGGACAAGGCCAAGATCTCTCTGAGATTCCGCGGCCGTGAGATGGCCCACCAGGAGCTGGGGATGGAACTGCTGAAGCGGGTCGAAGCCGACCTCGCCGAATACGGTACCGTCGAACAGCATCCGAAGATGGAAGGACGCCAGCTTATGATGGTCATCGCCCCCAAAAAGAAGAAATAACCTCCTGGGCACGGCAGGCCTAATGGTTATGTGTAATTTATCGAATGCGGAGTTCCAAACATGCCAAAGATGAAAACCAAGAGCGGTGCTGCGAAGCGTTTCCTGAAAACCGCTTCCGGCTTCAAGCACAAGCACGCTTTCAAGAGCCACATCCTGACCAAAATGTCGACCAAGCGTAAGCGTCAACTGCGCGGTGCCAGCCTGCTGCACCCGTCCGACGTGGCAAAAGTCGAGCGCATGCTGCGCGTACGTTAATTCTGGTCAACGATAGAGGAAGTTACTCATGGCTCGTGTAAAGCGCGGCGTCATCGCTCGTAAGCGTCACAAGAAAATTCTGAAACTGGCTAAAGGCTACTACGGTGCGCGTTCGCGCGTATTCCGCGTCGCCAAGCAGGCGGTCATCAAGGCTGGTCAATATGCCTACCGTGACCGTCGCCAGAAGAAGCGTCAGTTCCGCGCCCTGTGGATCGCTCGTATCAACGCCGGTGCCCGCACCAACGGCCTGTCCTACAGCCGTCTGATCGCTGGCCTGAAAAAAGCGTCGATCGAAATCGACCGCAAGGTTCTGGCCGACCTGGCAGTGAACGAAAAAGCGGCGTTTGCTGCGATTGTCGAGAAAGCTAAAGCCGTCCTGGCTTAAGTACCCACGACAATCACCTGGCGGCGCTTGCGGCGCCAGGTGTTGAACGTCATCGATAGGGGAAGAGCCTGCAAGGTTCTTCCCCTATTTTCGTATCTGGAGTCTGTACATGGAAAACCTGGATGCGCTGGTCTCCCAAGCCCTGGAGGCCGTGGAGCGCGCTGAAGACATCAATGCCCTGGAACAGATCCGGGTTCAATTCCTCGGCAAGAAAGGCGAGCTGACCCAGGTGATGAAGACCCTGGGCAACCTGCCAGCCGAAGAGCGCCCCAAGGTCGGTGCGCTGATCAACGACGCCAAGGAGCGCGTCACCGAAGTGCTCAACGCACGCAAGGCCGCTTTCGAAGAGGCCGAGCTCAGCGCTCGCCTGGCGGCAGAATGCATTGATGTGACCCTGCCAGGCCGTGGCCAGACCTCCGGTGGCCTGCACCCGATCACCCGTACCCTCGAGCGCATCGAACAGTTCTTCACCCATATCGGCTACGGCATTGCCGAAGGCCCCGAGGTCGAAGACGACTACCACAACTTCGAAGCCCTCAACATCCCCGGCCACCACCCGGCCCGGGCGATGCACGACACCTTCTACTTCAATGCCAACATGCTGCTGCGTACCCACACCTCGCCGGTGCAGGTGCGGACCATGGAGTCGACCCAGCCTCCGATCCGCATTGTCTGCCCGGGCCGCGTGTATCGCTGCGACTCGGATATCACCCACTCGCCGATGTTCCACCAGGTCGAAGGCCTGCTGGTCGACCGTGGCATCAACTTCGCCGACCTCAAGGGCACCATCGAGGAGTTCCTCCGGGTGTTCTTCGAGAAGGAGCTGGCGGTGCGCTTCCGTCCGTCGTTCTTCCCCTTCACCGAGCCGTCCGCCGAGGTCGACATCCAGTGCGTGATGTGCTCTGGCAACGGCTGCCGGGTGTGCAAGCAGACCGGCTGGCTCGAGGTGATGGGCTGCGGCATGGTCCACCCGAACGTGCTGCGCATGTCTGGCATCGACCCGGAAGAGTACCAGGGCTTCGCCTTCGGCATGGGCGCCGAGCGCCTGGCCATGCTGCGCTATGGCGTCAACGATTTGCGTCTGTTCTTCGACAACGACCTGCGGTTCCTCGCGCAATTCCGCTAGGTCCGTACTTGACGCAATTTTCAGGAGAACAGCATGAAATTCAGTGAACAGTGGCTGCGCGGTTGGGTAAACCCGCAAGTCTCCCGTGACGAACTGGTCGCTCGCCTGTCCATGGCCGGCCTCGAAGTCGACAGCGTCACCCCCGCTGCCGGCCAGTTCAGCGGCATCGTGGTGGGCGAAGTACTCGCCACCGAACAGCACCCGGACGCCGACAAGCTGCGCGTGTGCCAGGTCAGCAACGGCCAGGAGACCTTCCAGGTCGTCTGCGGCGCCCCCAACGTGCGCCCGGGCCTGAAGATCCCCTTCGCCATGATCGGCGCCGAGCTGCCGGGCGACTTCAAGATCAAGAAGGCCAAGCTGCGTGGCGTCGAGTCCTTCGGCATGCTCTGCTCGGCTGCCGAGCTGCAGATCAGCGAAGAGAACGACGGCCTGCTGGAGCTGGCCGCCGACGCCCCGGTAGGTGAAGACATCCGTACCTACCTGAGCCTGGACGACGCCAGCATCGAGGTCGACCTGACCCCGAACCGCGGCGACTGCCTGTCGCTGGCGGGCCTGGCCCGTGAAGTCGGCGCCCTGTACGCCGCCCCGGTCACCCGCCCGCAGGTGCCGGCCGTTGCCCCGGCCCACGACGAAGTGCGCCCGGTCGACGTCCTGGCCCCGGCGGCCTGCCCACGCTACCTGGGCCGCGTGATCCGCAACGTCGACCTGTCCAGGCCGACCCCGCTGTGGATGGTCGAGCGCCTGCGCCGCGCCGATGTACGCAGCATCGACGCTGCCGTCGACATCACCAACTACGTGATGCTCGAACTCGGCCAGCCGATGCACGCCTTCGATCTCGCCGAAATCAACGGCGGCATCCGCGTGCGCATGGCCGAGGAGGGCGAGAAGCTCGTCCTGCTGGACGGCCAGGAAGTCGCCCTGCGTAGCGACACCCTGGTCATCGCCGACCACACCCGCGCCCTGGCCATCGCCGGCGTCATGGGCGGCGAGCACAGCGGTGTGTCCACCGAGAAGACCCGCGACCTGTTCCTCGAGAGCGCCTTCTTCGAGCCGATCTCCGTCGCCGGCAAGGCCCGCTCCTACGGCCTGCACACCGATGCCTCGCACCGCTACGAGCGTGGCGTCGATTCGCAACTGGCCCGCGAAGCCATGGAACGCGCTACTGCGCTGGTCCTGGAGATCGTCGGCGGCGAAGCCGGCCCGATCGTCGAGGCCGTCAGCGAGCAGCACCTGCCCAAGGTCGCGCCGATCACCCTGCGCGCCGAACGTATCACCCAGATGCTCGGCATGGAGATGGACGCCGCGCAAGTCGAGCAACTGCTCAACGCCCTGGGCCTGAAGACCAGCGCCAGCGGGGCAGGGCAGTGGACCGTCGAGGTTCCGAGCCATCGCTTCGATATCAGCCTGGAAGTCGACCTGATCGAGGAGCTGGCCCGCCTGTACGGCTACAACCACTTGCCAGTGCGCTACCCGCAGGCACGCCTCGCGCCCCAGTCCCGCCCGGAAGCCCGCGGCGAACTGCCGACCCTGCGCCGCCTGCTGGTCGCCCGTGGCTACCAGGAAGCCATCACCTACAGCTTCATTGACCCGAAGCTGTTCGAACTGTTCAGCCCCGGCATCGAGCCTCTGCTGCTGGCCAACCCCATTTCCAGCGACATGGCCGCCATGCGTGCGTCCCTGTGGCCGGGCCTGGTCAAGGCGCTGCAGCACAACCTCAACCGCCAGCAGGACCGGGTCCGCCTGTTCGAAAGCGGCCAGCGCTTCGTCGGCCAACTGGGCGACCTCAAGCAGCAGCCGATGATCGCCGGCGTCGCCACCGGCAGCCGCCTGCCCGAAGGCTGGGCCAACGGCCGTGACGGCATCGACTTCTTCGACGTCAAGGCCGACGTGGAAGCCCTGCTGGGCTATTCCGGCGCCCTGGACGCGTTCACCTTCGTCGCCGGCAAGCACCCGGCCCTGCATCCAGGCCAGACCGCCCGCATCGAGCGCGACGGCAAGGAAGTCGGTTACCTCGGCGCGATCCACCCGGAACTGGCCAAGACTCTCGGCCTGGACCGCCCGGTGTTCGTCTTCGAGCTGGTGCTGGGCGATGTGGTCGAAGGCCGCCTGCCGACGTTCAGCGAGCTGTCCAAGTTCCCGGAAGTGAGGCGTGACCTGGCGTTGATCGCAGGTCGTGATGTAGCTTCTAGCTCGGTGCTTGACGTAATTCGTGACAATGCAGGCGAATGGCTGACAGACCTCAGGCTGTTTGATGTCTACCAGGGTAAAGGTATTGATCCTGATAGAAAAAGCCTCGCCGTTGGCTTGACCTGGCAGCATCCATCGCGCACTCTTAACGACGATGAGGTGAACGCGACCCTGCAAGATATCCTCACCTCGCTCGAACAAAGGTTGAACACCACGTTAAGGAAATAGCGTATGGGTGCTCTGACGAAAGCTGAGATGGCCGAAAGGCTGTACGAGGAGCTGGGGCTCAACAAGCGAGAGGCCAAGGAGCTGGTCGAGCTGTTTTTCGAAGAAATTCGGCACGCACTTGAAGAGAACGAGCAGGTCAAGTTGTCCGGTTTCGGCAACTTCGACCTTCGCGACAAACGCCAGCGGCCGGGCCGCAACCCCAAGACAGGGGAAGAGATCCCGATCACCGCACGCCGCGTCGTCACCTTTCGTCCAGGGCAGAAACTGAAAGCCCGGGTTGAGGCCTATGCTGGAACCAAGCCATAACGACGAGCTGCCCCCCATTCCGGGCAAGCGCTACTTCACCATCGGTGAGGTCAGTGAGCTCTGTGCGGTAAAACCGCACGTGCTGCGTTATTGGGAGCAGGAGTTCCCGCAGCTCAACCCGGTCAAGCGCCGCGGCAACCGGCGGTATTACCAGCGCCAGGATGTGCTGATGATCCGCCAGATCCGCGCGTTGCTGTATGACCAGGGCTTCACCATCGGCGGGGCGCGCTTGCGGCTCTCCAGTGATGAGGCCAAGGATGACACTACCCAGTACAAACAGCTGATTCGGCAGATGATTGCCGAGTTGGAAGATGTACTGGTGGTGCTCAAGAAGTGACCTGACGCCGGCGAGTGGAAAGTTTTTTGAAAAAAAGCTTCCATTTATCAGAAGGTTAGGGTACATTTCTCAACGTTCTCAGCGGTATCGAGAACAGTTCGGGGCGTAGCGCAGCCCGGTAGCGCACTTGCATGGGGTGCAAGGGGTCGAGTGTTCGAATCACTCCGTCCCGACCAAAAATCCCTAGAAAATCCAAGCACTTACGGGTGCTTGGATTTTTTTATTTCTGCCATTTTTGATGGCTGATCTAACAATGACCGATCTGGTTGCCAATTGGTTGCCAATTGAGATTGGCTTTTCTGTATTGTGCCTATATGTATCCATGCCTCCGTTGTGTTGGACGTCCATTTGCGTGTGTCTCAACGGACAGGCAACACCAGGCACCCGCCCCCCATTTCTGAGGTGCGAGTTTATTTCGCCAATTACCTAAGCTCATCAAGGGTTTGCGATGGCACCAATGCTTCTTACCGAGTATCAACGCCTTTATATTGCCTGGCTGCTCACTCGGCGTGCGGCTGGTGATTCGGTTGAGTCACTTGCCTCGACCCTTGTCGACTCACAGGTTGATCTTAATCCCCATCAGGTCGATGCAGCGCTTTTTGCCTGCCGCAATCCCCTGTCACGCGGGGTGATCCTAGCTGACGAGGTGGGCCTGGGCAAAACCATCGAGGCCGGACTGGTGATCTCGCAGCGCTGGGCCGAACGGAGACGGCGCATCTTGATCATTGCTCCCGCTAATCTGCGTAAGCAGTGGCACCAAGAGTTGCAGGACAAGTTCAATCTGCAAGGTCTGATTCTGGAAGCCAAGAGCTACAACGCGCTTCGCAAGCAAGGCGTTGGAAACCCTTTCGTGTTCGCCAATGGCCCGGTGCTCTGCTCTTATCAGTTCGCCAAAGCCAAGGCGAAGGACGTCAAGGCCATTGCCTGGGAACCGCCCCTTGTCAGACTCGGCCCTTATGGAACTCGCCCGTAACACGGGGGCGGACAAACTCAAGAACCACGGATTCGAAAAGGCCGACGTTGTTGCGTCCGATGAAAAAGCCTTGCTTGCTGGCGCCGTCGTCGCCGAAGTCAACCCGGATTCCTACAAGTCAGCAATATCAAATGTGAAGCAGGGACTGGCCATCGGATTCATGCCCTTTGACACCAAAGATGGATTTTCCAATGAGCCAGATCCCGCACAGCGAAGTAAACGAGGCGAAGCGATTGATGGACTATCTGAGGTTTGAGGTGAAGGCGGCGGTATCGGTGGTGAGCTGAAAGGTGTAGCGCTGAGCAATCGGCCCGAATGACTCAGTGCTCCAGGTGCTTTCTGTGTCTGGAGCAGAGGGTTTTCTGTTCGCGAAGCGGACTTTGAAGATGAGATCCGGCCGCAAAGGCATATCCGAGGGAACGAAGTGAAAGCGACCGAAGCCAATCTGCTCAAGTTTCTCCGCAAGTCACCGCAGTTTGTCATCCCGATTTATCAGCGCAATTACTCCTGGACAGAAGAACAGTGCCGTCAGCTGTGGTCGGACATCCAGCGTGCCGGACGTGAGAAGTCCGTCAATGCCCATTTCATCGGCTCCATCGTGTATATCGAGCGCGCTCTGTCGTCGGTCACCAGTCCGGACTCGGACACCCATTCCACGCACATCCGGACAGTGATTCCACGCTGATCCGGACACTTATTCCACGAGCATCCGGACACCGATTCCATGGCCATCCGGACACTTTCCAGGCAGGCAGCTACGCAGGATTTATTCACTACCATCGACCTCTTTTTCGAAGCAGAGAGGTCGTCGTGGAGCGTTTGTCCATGCGTAAAATCCGTGAGGTGTTGCGCCTCAAGTTCGATTGCGGGCTGTCTGTCCGTAAGATCTCCCGCAGTCTGGGCATAGGCCACAGCAGTGCCGGTGATTACCTCTGTCGCTTTGCCGCCAGCGGCCTCAGTTGGCCCTGTTCGCTGTCCGATGCGGAGTTGGAGCAGCAGCTGTTCCCGCCACCGCCGGCGGTATCCTCCGAGCAACGACCGCTGCCCGATTGGGCCATGATCCACGCCGAGCTACGCCGGCCGGGCGTGACCCTGGCGCTGCTCTGTAAGCGTCTGGCCAACACACCTCCCCGATTCCTCCAGCTAGCGGCATGGTGTCCACCTGTTTTTGGTGGACACCATTTCAAGCCCCTTGTGGAGGATCTCCCGTGTCAGGCCAACGCCGCTCCTATCCCAAATCCTTCAAGGCCCAGATCGTCGAGGAGTGTACCCAGCCCGGCGCCTCGGTTGCCGGTGTGGCCTTGAGCCACGGCCTTAACGCCAATCTCGTGCATAAGTGGATTCGCCGCCAGCAGGCACAGCTGCCCGCTGTACCCTCAAGTTTTATTCCGATTCCTCTCGTCCCGAGCCTGCCGGCTACCCCGAGTGCGGCCGACATGGCCATCCAGATCGCCATTCCCCATCGGGCCGGCAAGCTGTCGGTGCAGTGGCCGGGCAACGACCCTGAAGGCTGCGCCCGCTTCCTGCGCGAGCTGCTGAAGTGATCCGCATCGAGCGCATCTGGCTCGCCACCGAGCCGCTGGACATGCGCGCCGGCACTGAAACTGCGTTGGCCCGGGTGGTTCAGGTTTTCGGTGCGGCGCAGCCGCACTGTGCCTACCTGTTCACCAACAAGCGCGCCAACCGGATGAAGGTGCTGGTGCACGATGGCTTCGGCATCTGGCTGGCCGCTCGCAGGCTGAATAAGGGGCGCTTCGTCTGGTCGGGCAACTGGCAGGGGCAGCCGTTGGAGCTCAGTCCCGAGCAGTTGCAGGCCCTGGTGATCGGCCTGCCCTGGCAGCGTCTTGGGCCGGATGCCGAGATCAGGCTCCTGTAGCCGACGTGCAATTAGGCCAATGGCCTATCGCCGAGGGCGCCGGGATTCCTCACACTCGACGCCATGAACCCTGCCGCTTTCGATCAGCTGACACCCGAGCAACTGCGCCAACTGGCCGCGCAGTTGAGTCAGCGCGTCGATCACCTGGAAACGCTCAACCAGCGGTTGAACCACGAACTCGCCGTGCTGCGGCGCCACCGCTTCGCCCGCCGCAGCGAGCAGCTCAATGGCGACCAGCTCGATCTGCTCGACGAGATGATCGATGCCGACATCGCCGCCATCGAGGCAGAGCTTGAGGCGGCCCGACCAAAGTCCGCCAAGTGCGAGCTACGGCAGCAGCCCAAGCGAGCGCCTCTGCCGGCCGAACTGCCGCGCACGCTGATACTTCACGAGCCGGACAGCACCCAGTGTGCCTGCGGCTGCCAGCTCAAGCGCATCGGTGAAGACGTCAGCGAGAAGCTCGACTACCCCCGGGCACCTTCACCGTCGAGCGGCATATCCGTGGCAAGTGGGTCTGCGCCCAGTGTGAAACGCTGATCCAGGCCCCAGTGCCGGCGCAGGTGATCGACAAGGGCATCCCGACTGCCGGGCTACTGGCTCAGGTCATGGTGGCCAAGTTCGCCGATCACTTGCCGCTATACCGCCAGGAAAAGATCTTCGCCCGCGCCGGACTGGCTATCGCGCGTTCCACGCTGGCGCAATGGGTCGGCGCTTGCGGTGTCCAGCTGCAACCCCTGGTCGATGCCCTGCGCGACTGCCTGCTCCAGCAGGACGTCATCCTCGCCGACGAAACCCCGGTGCAGATGCTCGCCCCGGGCACGAAGAAGACCCAGCGGGCTTACGTCTGGGCCTATGCACCCAGCCCCTTCGCCGACCTCAAGGCCGTGGTCTACGACTTCAGGCCGAGCCGGGCTGGCGAGCACGCGCGCAGCTTCCTGGGCGACTGGCAGGGCAAACTGGTCTGCGACGACTTCGCCGGCTACAAGGCCAGCTTCGAGCAAGGCGTGACCGAGATCGGCTGCATGGCCCATGCCCGGCGCAAGTTCTTCGACCTGCATGCCGCCAACCAGAGCCAACTGGCCGAGCAGGCCCTCCAGTACATCGGTCAGCTGTACGAGGTGGAGCGCGAAGGGCGAGAGCTGCTCGTCGAACAGCGACGGCAACTGCGCCAGGACAAAGCCAGACCGATCATCGATGGCCTGCATAGCTGGATGCTTGGGCAGCGGCAGAAGGTGCCGGAAGGCAGCGCGATCGCCAAGGCACTCGACTACAGCCTCAAACGTTGGGCAGCGTTGGTGCGCTACCTGGATGACGGCAACCTACCCATCGACAACAACTGGATCGAGAACCAGATCCGTCCCTGGGCCCTGGGGCGTGCCAACTGGCTGTTTGCCGGCTCTCTGCGCAGTGGCCAGCGTGGCGCAGCCTTGATGACGCTGATCCAGTCAGCCCGCCTGAACGGGCACGATCCGTACGCCTACCTGAAGGACGTGCTCACGCGCCTGCCGACGCAGAAGGCCAGCGCCCTGGCCGAGCTGCTGCCGCACAACTGGGTGCCCGCCAGCAAGGTGTGATGCCCGTTCGCTTACCAAGATAAGAGGGCGCGAAGTTGATGTCTAAGGTTTTGAGGGATAGCAGGTGGGTACTTTTAGGTGGCGCAGTGATACTTACGCTCTCGCTTGGGATTCGGCACGGTTTTGGACTCTTTCTGGCCCCGATGAGCGCGGAGTTTGGATGGGGCAGGGAGGTTTTCTCATTTGCAATAGCCATCCAGAACCTGGTCTGGGGGCTGGCTCAACCGTTTGCAGGCGCCCTGGCCGATCGATATGGCGCCGGTAAGGTCGTGGGGGTGGGCGGCATACTGTACGCAGTGGGCTTGGTTTGCATGAGCTTTTCCGACTCACCCTCCACACTGCTCATGAGCGCAGGTGTGCTCATCGGGATTGGGCTCTCGGGCACCTCATTTTCGGTGATACTGTGGGCGTGGTCGCTCGCGCGCTGCCTGCTGAAAAACGAAGCGCTGGAATGGGGCTTGCCAGCGCAGCGGGCTCGTTTGGTCAATTCGCAATGCTTCCTGGGTCGTTGGGTTTGATCCAAGGAATTGGTTGGGAGAAAGCGCTGTTGGTTCTCGCGCTATTTGCCTCATTGATCATTCCCCTGGTGATCATGTTGAAGGATAAGCCAATCGAGAAGCTGCCTGGTGAGCAAACCATGATTGAGGCCCTCAAATCGGCAAGCTCCCACCCTGACTTTTGGTTGCTGACATTTGGTTTCTTCGTTTGTGGATTCCAGGTCGTGTTCATAGGCGTGCATTTACCTGCCTATCTGATGGACAAAGGACTCAGTGCTCAAACCGGTACCACCGTCCTTGCCCTTATCGGGCTGTTCAATATTTTTGGCACTTACACCGCCGGCTGGCTGGGTGGTCGACTGTCCAAGCCAAAGCTCCTGACTGCATTGTATCTGTTGCGAGCTGCAGTCATTGTGGCCTTCGTTTGTTTCCCAGTTAGCGCTGCATCTGCCTATTTATTTGGAATGGCGATGGGCTTTCTCCGGCTCTCTACGGTTCCATTGACCAACGGAGTAGTGGCTGCGGTGTTTGGTGTGCGCAATCTGTCAATGCTTGGCGGCCTCGTCTACCTCTTCCATCAGGTAGGGGCATTCCTTGGGGGATGGGTCGGTGGGGCGGCTTATGACATCACGGGTAGTTATGACGTGGAAAACCGCTATTGCGCTCAGTCTGATGGCAGCGGCAGTTAACTGGGCCGTACGGGAGCAGCCTATAGCGCGAGTGCCTGCAAGCGTACCTGCTAGTTGAGTGTATGGTACCAACGCAATTTGGGTCGTGTTCTCCGGAGTACAAGCGTACTCCGCATAGCGGCAAACACACCCTGACGATCGCACCATGTGCCTGAAGCCCCCAGCGGCGCGATTGAACCGCACCGGTTTTCCAGGGCGTCATATGGACACCGCTGTGATTTTTAGCCTTCGGCACGTTGCTTCGGATTTCGTCCGTTGTACCTCCATACCAGCTGATCCTGGAGAGGGAGCTTGGTAGGCCGTTTCGGGGCCCGCGCGTATGCCCATCAGCTCGATAGCGAGCTGGCTAGCATCGGTGTGGGTCACTGAGAAACGGCCCGCATAAAGTGCACGCAACCCTCGGGATCTTAGGTCGGCCATTTCTTTGAGATCTATTGCCTGCCGAACAAGCAGGCTCTGGAGTCTTTTGCAGTTTTCGCTGCGTTGCAGGCCGTCGACAACCTCACACTGGTGGCTTGCTCGGTCTGTCAAAAAACTCTGAAGCGATAGGAAAATCCTGCCAGCGATCTCACTATTTTGTTGAGAATTCTTCCCATCCTTGCGATGCAATCCCAACGCGCGTGTCTACAACGCCGATCATTGAGAGTTCACGAAAAACGATCTATGTCATCACGAACAATCATTTTACACGACTTTCTGTCCGGCCTAGGGTGGTTCTGTGAAGCAAAGAAGCACAGCCAGTGGCGGATTCTAGATCCGAGGTTGTGGAACAAAAATAATTTATCCACTGCTACACGGAGTCAACGTGAACCATGTCCTTGATTCGCTCGATGCACCTCGTCTGCCTACTACTTACCAAGAGCTGGTTGCCAAGCAGCAACGGCTGGTAAGTATCCTCACCGCAGCAGTCCTTTGTCCCTACGCCGCTTTCGTGATCGTGGCGGCATTCTATCCCCATTTACTTGCTATCAAGATTTCAACAGATAGTGTGATTAATGTGGCGTGGCCGTTGGGCGTGTTTTTTGTGGTCGGCTCTTGGCTACTAACCGGTATCTATAACAGTTATGCCAATGGCGAGCTAGATAGACTTGCCGATAAAGTTTGTGGAGAGGCCGTATCATGAAGAAGTTTAATATCAAGCCCTTCGTTTCAATACTCATGATCGTTGCCGCGAATCGGGCTCTCGGTGCTGATGCTATTCAAAATGCTGAGCGGCAACCGTTGAATTTAACGGCGATTGTAATGTTTTTGCTTTTTGTGGTTGCTACCCTATTTATCACTTACTGGGCGGCCCGCAAAACTAGGTCAATGGACGACTTTTACAACGCTGGTGGTGGTATTACCGGCTTTCAGAATGGACTGGCCTTGGCTGGGGATTATATGTCCGCTGCCGCGTTGCTAGGCGTGACCAGTATGATCTACTTCAACGGGTTCGATGGAGTTCTGTACTCGGTCAGTTTTTTTGTTGCGTGGCCTCTTTTGCTGTTTCTCTTTGCTGAACGTATTAGGAATCTCGGTCGAACTACGATTTCCGATATCGCGTCCTTTCGCCTCGATCAGCAAAGAATAAGAACTCTGACTGCCTTCGGATCCCTGACAGTTGTTTGCTTTTACTTGGTCGTACAAATGGTTGGTGCGGGGCAGTTGATTCAACTGCTGTTTGGCTTGCCTTACAACTATGCCGTCATTGCTGTGGGACTGCTCATGGCAATCTACGTGACGTTTGGCGGCATGGTTGCAACAACCTGGGTGCAAATCATCAAGGCGGGATTGTTGTTGGTTGGAGGCACTTTGCTAGCAGGGTTGGCGCTCAGTCAATTTGGCTTCTCATTTGAAAACCTTTTCAGACAAGCCGTTGATGCGCATCCCCAGAGTGACGCTTTTCTGATGCCCAGCAAGCTCGTAGCAGACCCCCTTTCGATGCTGTCTCTGTCACTTGGCTTGGTATTCGGAACCGCTGGTTTGCCGCATATCCTAATGCGCTTCTTTACTGTTCCGGATGCTAAACAAGCACGTAAGTCCGTGTTCGTTGCGACGGGCTTTATCGGCTTCTTCTACCTGATAGTGGCAATCTTGGGACTGGCGGCAGTCGTGATCGTGGGTAAAAACCCTGCATTTTTCGAATCAGGTATCGTTGGTGGCAAGCTGATCGGCGGCAGTAATATGCCTGTCATGCACCTGGCCAAGGCGGTGGGTGGTAATTTGCTGTTGGGCTTTATCTCCGCTGTTGCCTTCGCCACCATTCTAGCTGTAGTGGCTGGACTCACCATGGCGGGTACCTCAGCGATAGCCCACGACCTCTATGTTAAGGTGTTGAAGAAAGGCGTGGTCACTGCAGAGTCCGAGCGTAGGATCTCAAGACTGGCCTCCGTCGGAATTGGCATCGTCGCAGTGGTGCTTGGGATACTATTTAAAGATCAGAACATTGCGTTTTTGGTTGCTCTGACATTTGGTGTGGCTGCGTCCGTTAACTTCCCAATTCTTGCACTCTCTCTTTATTGGAAAGGGCTGACCACGCGTGGGGCGCTTATTGGTGGAGTTGCCGGTCTCATATCGTCAGTGACACTGGTTGTTTTGTCTCCGGCGGTTTGGGTTAAAATTTTAGGAAACCCAGAGGCGATTTTCCCCTACGACTATCCAGCAATTATCTCGATGAACGTTGCATTCTTCTTCACATGGCTTGGATCTATTACAGATCGCAGCAACTCAGCCTCCCTGGAACGGCAAAAATTTGCTGGTCAAGTATTCAGGGCGCGGACTGGGATTGGCGCAGATAAGGCCGTGTCGCACTGATCGACTGGTTGTCTTGTGCGCTAGATGCGTAGTGAAATCGTGATGATCAAAGGAGAGTGTCATGCAGATTCGTGATAATGGTTTACGTTATTCGCCAATTACAATAATTCTTCACTGGGTTTCGGTAATTGGCTTACTCGCATTATTTGTTTTTGAGGTGATGATTGGGAGCGATATGTCTGGTTCTATAGGGCTGGTAGAAGCTCAAAATCTAACAGGGCTGATTGTATTTGTTGTAGCTACATACAGGCTTTGGGCGCGTATGAAGAGCTACCATCCTTTGCCTGTCGGTACGCCGAATCCTATCGAGGTAATCATTAGTCGATCTGTCGCTTTTGCATTGGTGTTGGCTACCGTGTTATTGCCGATCGCCATCTGGGGGGGGCGCGCTGCTGAAGGGGTTCCGGTGTCTCTACCAGGTGGAATCACACTTCCGATGGTGTTTTCACAAAGTTCAACACTAAAGTCCGTAGTTGATGTGCTCTTTAATATAGGGTCGAGTGCGTTCTTGGCTGGTTTGGCGTTGCATATGTTTGGTGCTTTCAAGAATCACTTCCTCCTAAAAAATGACACGCTCAAGCGAATGCTGGGCAAACAAGTGGAGTTGTGAACATGGATATTTCAGAATCTTCAGTGAACTCTATTGAGCAAATGTGCGGCGTGGACTATCCCATCTTTCTGGCGGGAATGGCTGCCATATCAGGCCCACAGCTGGTAGCGGCTGTTGCCAATGCTGGCGGTATGGGAGTGATGGGTGGGTTGCGGCTTGCGCCCAAGACGCTGCGACGTTGGATTCACGAGGTTCGTTCGCTGACGGATAAGCCCTTTGGAGTCAACCTGGTACCTCAGTTTGGCGGGCCTGATGTATTCGAAGCGCAATTCCAGGTGATCCTGGAGGAGAGACCGCGTCTACTGTCCCTGTTTTATGCGGAAGACTACTGTAAGGATATGATACCCCGCGCCAAAGCAGCAGGAATGCTGGTAATGGTGCAGGTTGGCACTGTAGCGTTGGCACGGACAGCGTTGGCTGCGGGGGCGGACATCATCGTTGCCCAGGGCAGCGAGAGTGGCGGTCATTTGAATCGTGGGACGATCAGTTTACTGAGTCTTTTGCCCGCATTACTGAAGGAAGCCGCTGGCAAACCTGTACTCGCTGCGGGGGGCATCACTAACAGACATGACGTGAGGACTCTGATGTCGATGGGCGCATCGGGGGTACTGGTTGGCACTGCTTTCGTTGCCACCGAAGAGTCCAATGCTCACCCACTTTATAAAGAGAAAATTGTCGAAGCGACCGTTGACGATACCGAGTACCGTACGGGTTATTCGTTTGGCTGGACATACGGAACGCCTCATCGAGTAATTCCGAATCGCGATCCCTGGAACCTGCTTCGTCTGATGGGGGGCGGCGCACGTTCGATTGACAAGCCTCGTTTGGCAAAAAAACTGTCGCTTTACGCCGGTCAAGGGGTAGGGAAGATCGATAGTGTTGTTCCTGCGGCGCAACGTATGGCCGAGCTGATTCAGGGTCTTCCTGAGGAACCATCACGATTACCGGAGGTCATCGCCAGAATTGAGACGGCAGCCTAGTCTCAGCGCCCGGAGGTCTGCGGGTGTTCAGCACAGAACGCCCGAGAACCTAGCTCCAGTGCAATATCCAAGAACGCCTTCATGGCCGATGATTGAACGCTTTCGGCGAGACGTATAAACACCGTGGACACGTTAGCAAATTCGGGAGGGAGGCTATGGCAACGGATGGCATGACGCACACTGCTATTCTGAGCCACGGACTTCGGTAGAAGGGTCACACCTAAACCTGCGGATACACACGTCAAGATACCGTCAAGTGTGCCCAGCTCCATGATTTGATTTGGTATTAGACCGGCCTGGTAGAACCAATTTTCCAGGGTCGATCGATAGAAGCATCCGGTTCGGAATACCAGAACCGTTTGTGAGGGAACCTCAGCCATCAGCGTTTCAAGATTATCGAACTGAGTGCTGCTGACCAAAACGAGCTCTTCGTTAAAGACCTCATCTTGAATTAACTTCGTGTTTTGATGGAAGCCTCCTACGAAGGCACCATCGATTTTATGTGTTTCGATAGCCTTGATCAATTCGGTTGTAGTGCCCGTCATGAGCGATAACTTGACGGTCGGATGTAGCTCGCGATAACGCGTCAATACCTGAGGGAGGCGGATAGCTGCTGTTGTTTCCATTGAGCCTAAACGCAATGGGCCGGCAGGTGTCCCGCAGTCTACGAGAGCTGTTCGGCTCTCGTCCGTCAATCGCAGAATGCGTTGAGCATAGCTAAGGAAGGTTTCGCCAGCAGGAGTCAACGTGACGCCAGTTTTTTTTCTAATGAACAGCTCGTGGCCTAACTCAGCTTCGAGCTCTTTTATTCGCATGGTGACGTTGGATTGGACAGTATTCACCTGTTCGGCAGCCGCTGTGAAGCTACCCAAGTCGGATACCGCACAGAAAATTTTAAGCTGACGCATCTCCATGCTGAATACCTATCTTTAAAGATGATTGATAACAACTGTTGAAATCATTTTACCTTATGAAGGACGATTGCGTAAAGTGGACAAGTTTGAATTGGATTGGAGCCTTACTGATGAGCGATGTCACAATCGACCACATATTTGCAGGTGGTATCACGGAACTGCAGCCAGAAGGGCAGAGCACCGGTATTTATAAGAAAAAGTTATCATGTCCAGCTTTTGTAACACGGAACGGAATCGTCGGAGACCAGCAGGCCGATAGACGAGTGCACGGTGGCCCGGAAAAAGCGGTACACCATTATGCTACCGAGAATTACAGTCTGCTTGCCGCTGAATTTCCTAACAGTGCTGATAGTCTGGTAGCTGGTAGCTTGGGTGAGAATATTTCTACCCGAGGGATGAACGAGAAAAATGTATACATTGGTGACATCTATCAGGTGGGAAGCTGCCTGATACAGGTTTCGCAACCCAGGAGCCCTTGTTGGAAAATTAATCACCGGTTCGGCGAAGAAAAAATGTCCATGTTCGTGGTGAATGAGCATTTGACAGGCTGGTATTACCGAGTACTTCGTGAAGGTTCGTTTGATGTCGGGGATGCCATACAGCTAATCAATCGAGAGACCGAGGAGTATTCAATTAAGCGGTTTTGGCAGATTCAGCTCGCGCACCGTCCTGAGTTGGATGATCTGATAAAGTTGAGCATCACACCAGGGCTCGCACGGGATTGGTGCCAGCGATTGGCTGGGAGAGCTGAATGGCTGAGAAAAAAGTATGCGTCATAATATGCAATAGATGCGCTCCCTGAGGCGGGTGCGCATTTAGGGCTAGGAAACCTTCGTCTTTGAAAACGGAACGCCGAAGGTGCATGCAGTGGCAAGCACGAGCCCTATTGCTGCGGACACCAATGATGATGCAAACGATTGATGTTGAGCATAGAGATAGCCGGCTAACAAGGGGCCGATTATCTGACCAATGCCGTAAGACGCCGTTAATATCGCAATTAGGTTGAATTTAATTGTGTGTGAAATACGTTTGGCCGCTGGCATCACAATTGTCACGGTGCCCATGAAAGTGGCACCAACAATCAGTGCGCTCGCAAGGTAGCCAATAGCATTGGGAGCCACCACTGGCAATACAACACCAACAGCTTGCAGCAAGAGGTTGGTGCGCAGCGTGACCCGGGTTCCGTAAAGTTGATGAGCCTTGTGCCAGAGGTAGCAGGATGGAGCTGCCCCCAAACCGAACACCGACCAGACATGAATAGGGTTTATGTCGCCTAAGCTATCCTTGACAAGCATAGGAAGGTAGGTGGCAGTGATGATATACCCGAATCCTGCCAGGCCATATGAGGTAATCAACGACCAAGCGCCCAACGGGATATGATGGCTTGCGTTATCCGCACCGTGGGCATGCTTTAAGTGTACCGAACGGTTATCCAGCGTGTAAATCGCGATAGCGCCCAGGATAAGACTGCCCACGCCTAAAGCCGCCCACAGTTGAGCGCTGCTGGCATTGAACGTCTCAACCAGTGCAAGAAGCTCTGCAGATAACAGTATGCCAATACCGACTCCTGCAAAAAGCATGGGCGCACCGCTTTGATGTCCTTTATGTTGCAATAGCCACAGTGACGCCGAAATCATTGAAATCGCACTGAACACACCAGCGAGGCCACGGATGATGATGATCGCACACGGTGAGTCGGTGATCGCGAGCGCGAAGAGGCAGAGAATGCTTGCGACAATGGACGCGATTACCCATTTTGAAGCCAGGTGAGCCGCTAGGCGTGCGGAAAGAAGCGCTCCAATTAAATAGCCTGCATAGTTTGCTGATGCAGCAAGAGTGCCCTCATGAACAGTAATGACGCGTTCATGTACCATAATCGGATAAATGCCGGTATAGGCGAATCGACCAAAGCCCATTCCTACGGCCATCGCCAGTGCGGCGGCGATGGCTGATATGAAAAGCTTTGTGTCGCTTTTTTCAAGAGCTCCTGAGAGCTGGGTAGTCATTTGAAATTCTCCGAGTAGGTGCTTTTGAGAAGCGCTTTGAAGCTGTTAAATGATGGGGCTGAGAAACCAGCGCGCCAAACAAGCCAGGTTGTGCTTGGAAAATCAGTAGCTATCTTTACATGATGAGTATTTCCACTGATTTTTAATACGCTATCAGGGATGACGCTATAACTTTGGCCTGCTGCAACGCACGCAAGCATGAGGTGATAAGATCCCACTTCATTGACTGCTATAGGTCTATCAGTCCAGGACCTCTTGCTTGCTATCCATTCCGTCACCGCGTTTCGATAGCTACAGCCATATTGAAATGCTGCGAGTGATAAGTCGGTGTCATTTTCAAAAATATCATCGACGTCGTATCCAAGGGGTAAGACTAACTTCAAACGCTCTTCAAAAGCACATTCTGCTTCTAATTTATGCTCTTTGAAATATTCTTCAGGGGATAAGTTGGTGTGTGGAATTGCGAGTAATGCACAATCGATCAAGCCGTCGATTAGCAAATTTATCAGTTTTTGAGAGGGCCCTGTTTCGATCAGCATGGTCACGTCAGGATGCATTTTATGAAATGCAGCGAGGGGATCAGGTAAACGGCTTGCTGCCGTGCTTTCCATTGCGCCGACGCGTAAGACACCTTGTGGCTTCTCAGGGTGCATGGCTTGCTTAGCTTCACCAGCCAGTGCCAGTAGCCGATTCGCGTACTCCAGGAAAAGCTTACCTTGCTCGGTAAGCTTCAGTTTCTTGGCCTCTCGATGAAACAGCTCGGTTTCGAGCTCCGCTTCAAGTTGTTGGATACGGGTAGTGACGTTGGACTGCACCCTGCCTAGCTGCGTAGCTGCTCGGGTGATGCTCAACTCCGACGCGACTGCTTTGAAAATTTCGAGCGTTGAACTGTCCATCATGGGGCTCAAGGAACGATGGCTAAATTCTTATGCTGAGATTGAAAATAGTCAATCTATCCCTTTTTGAGAATCAAGCATATCTGATGTGTGGTACCGAGAGGATGCGTACGCAGCATGCCGCTTCGAGCCCACCGGCTGAGGACATGGGAGGAGAGGTCATTGGCAGGTGCTCAACTGCCGTGTTGCCGGCGAGTCATCAGCAGGAACTTGGGTGGGAAAGGAGGCTAAGCAGCTGTTCTGGAAGGATGCATTTTTGAAATGTGCTTGCATCGTGAGCGATCATCACTGACGCGCAAGCACATAGGTCGGGACACCGCTATTGAGTAGTCAATTTGCTAGCCGGTGCGGTATCGATGTGAACCAGGCCCTTACAGCTCCCCAGTAAGGAACTGAGCGCGTCCAAAGCCGAAGCTCCAGTCCTCATCGTCGTTGATGACGATCGAGACCATCAGGTCGTTGTGCTCGATACCACACTTGTCTTTCAACCGTTCGGCCAGCAAGGCATAGAAGCGTGTCTTCATCTCCTGAGATCGAGGTCGACTCACCGCAGTGATTACCACGACGTTCGCGCTTCGTTCAAAGCCCAGTCCGGTATCCTGGATGATCATGTGCGATGGTTCATGCTCATTCAGAATCTGGTAACGATCACGCTCGGGCACCTGAAAGGCCTCCACCATCGCGCCATGTACCGTATCGAGTAGCAGCTGGATTTCCTCGTTGGATCTTCCTTTGATGACGTCTACTTTGAGCATTGGCATGGTGATGTCTCTATGGTGAAGTTAAGCGTTATTAAGCTCATTGACCACGGTTTCGATCAGCTTAGCCGCGGGTAGTTCACGTGTGAGGGGCGCACCTTGACCTGCCCATTGTGCGACGAAATCCGTGGAGCCCGATTTTGAAGCGAGTGCATGGAGTTGCTTGGACAGATCGTAAGCCAATGGGAACTCACCGGCGATCGCCCATTCTTCTGCCAGGTGCTCGAAGAAAAGTTTGTTTGGAAGACCACGAGCAGGCCGGCCAGAGATGCCGCGCGTCATCCGTGTGTCATAAGCTCGGTTGCTCTGCAGCGCTTCTCTGTGAGCCGTGCTAGTAGAGGATTCTGGGCAGCGGAGGAAGGCTGTACCCATTTGCACCCCTGAAGCCCCCAGATCCATTGCGGCTCGAATGCCTGCCCCATCCATAATGCCGCCAGCTGCGATCAGGGGTAGCTTAACCTGACTCGCCACCAGGCGAAGTAAGGCAAACAGACCAAGCTCTGTATCGTCGCCGCTTTCATGGTCGAATACTCCACGGTGGCCACCAGCTTCGATCCCTTGCACGATGATAGCGTCGATCCCGGCGGCTTCCACGAGATGCGCCTCGTCGACGCTGGTTGCGCATGCCAACGTGACAATCCCACGTTGTTTTAGGGCTTGCAGCCATTCTGCGGGCGGGAGTCCGAAGTGGAAGCTGACGACTTCTGGCCGTTCGCGCAAGATCGTTACCAACATCTCTTCGTTGGTCAGGAAGCTTCGGTACACTTCTTTGAGGTCGGTCGGGGCTTGGCCACCATAAGCTTCAAAGAAGGGGCTGAGCTGTTTGATCCATGCATCGTTACGAGCGCTATCAAATTTCGCCGGCTGATGGCAGAAGAGGTTTGTATTTAGGGGGCCGCCCGTTAATGCTCTGGTTTGTTCAATGAGTTCTTTAGCTTGCTCTGGGGTGCTAGCTCCCAAGCCGAGTGAGCCCAAGCCACCTGCATTAGTTACTGCTGCTGCGAGCTCTGGGGTGGCGACGCCTATCATTGGCGCCTGGATAATGGGGTGGCGCACGCCGAGAAGGTGAAGAAGCGGCTTCTGGTTCATAAGCGTTCTCATGCAAGGACTTAAATACGAAGGCCAAATGCTCAAGGAGTCAGACGGGTAGGGCTGAAGTTTCTAGCAGTTCACTGAATCAAAGTTGACGACTAGACCGGTGAACGAACCTCCTCTTGCTAGCCCTTGAGCTAGGGTCTCTGGTCGTTTATGAAGCAAAGACCCAGTGCCGCTCTAGGAAATGCAATTGGTATGCCAGGCTCTAAATCGCTGCTTTTCGAGGGTAGCGGAAGAAATCGTGTCATTAAGACGTAGTCTTAATGACTCTAGCTTTGGTCAATTTGACCATTTTCTTAGCAAGTTGTCTCAGGGTTTTTAGTATCAGGTGGTTGAGGATCGGAAGCCCTTCCGATAACCGGAGGGAGAAACACTCATATGAGTCATAAAGTGCTGGCGGAGAGAAGTGCTTGTACCAAATCCGCACTGTCCTGCGATGAACTCTACACTGTGCTCGGTGATTTCTAAATATTGTTTGGCTAGTTTCAATCGTTCCTGCAGAATCCATTTATTGTATGAAGATCCTGTCAGCGATTTGAAATTTCTCGTGAATGTACGCCTACTTATAGATAATTTAGAAGAAACTTTGTCGATTGGTAATTGGGTGTGTAGATTCTCCCTGATCCATTCCAGCAGTTGGTTCATTCGTTCGTCACTCATGTTCTTAGCGATTGGCTGCTCAATGAACTGAGCTTGGCCACCTTCGCGTTGTGGGGAGACGACAAGGCGTCGAGCCAGCGCATTTGCGATCTCCCATCCATAAATCCTGCTCACGATATGTACGCAGCAATCAATACCGGCAGCTACCCCGGCGGACGTCATGACGTTGTTCGACTCCACATAGAGTACTTTGGGGTCAACCTCGATTTCCGGGTAGGTAAGGGCAAGCTCATCAGCCCAGGCCCAGTGGGTCGTAGCCCGTTGACCGTCTAGTAACCCAGCGGCTGCAATCACAAAAGCGCCTAGGCATAGGCCAACAATCAGTGCTCCGTTGTCACTGGCTCGTCTCAGAGCTTCCAGTAGTGCGTAGGGGGGCTTTTCTGCCGTATTTCTCCAGGAGGGCATGATTACGATGTCAGCGTCGGTGAGAGCCTCAAGTCCATGGTCGCAGTGAATACCGAAGCCTGCAGTGGTCTGCAGCTCTCCAGGTTCACCTGCGCACACCTTCAAATCAAACCAAGGAGAGTCGTTGACCCGTCGTTCCTTGGCGAAGACGAGGCAAGGGACAGAGAGGTGGAAAGGGCTTATCTGGTCGAAGGCGATGACAGCTACCTTCAAGGCTCTACGGCTCATAAAAGCTCCAAATGGCCCGATTCTATCGAATGATGGCTTTCGGGCCAATGGTAGCTATCGGAGGAAGGGGGCACCCTGCACAGGGTCGGATAGACGTCAGGTATTGACGATGCCGCCCATGGGGGCCTTCTGCCGATTCAAAAGTCTGGTTTGAGTTTTGAAGGTAAGTCTCCAAGTTTTTGATTCTTCAGGGGTTGAGTAGAGCTGAAATCCTGGGGCATCTATCTATTGGTAGTTTTCGTAGTTGCCTATACTGGTGGAAGGAGTCAGTGTGAAGTGTTTAAAGGTTGCTTTGCTGAGTTTGGCTGTTATGGGTGGTAGTGCAATGGTAATTACAGAAGCTACGGCATCTACAGTTTCAGTTGCCGGATATGACAGCTCTACTACGACATACCATACCCGGAATGTCGATGGGGTCAGAGTGTTTTATAGAGAGGCGGGGCCTGGGGATGCGCCAGTAGTTGTCTTGCTTCACGGGTACCCATCGTCCTCGCGCATGTGGGACTCTTTGATTCCCTTCTTGGCGGGCAGGTATCACGTGATTGCACCTGACTACCCAGGTTTCGGGCAGAGTGATAGACCTTCACCCAAGGATTATCACTACACTTTCGACAATCTAGCTAAAACGACCCTTGCATTACTAGATGATCTTAACCTGACCCGCTATACACTTTTCATGCAAGATTATGGCGGCCCTGTGGGCTTCCGAATGGCACTCACCAAACCTGATCAGGTTCAAGCGATAATTGTGCAAAATGCCAACGCCTACCAGGAGGGTCTTGGTGCGAAGTGGGCAAACATCGCTAAATACTGGGAGGATCCCAAAGGCCACCAAGAGCAAATTGATGCTTTCGTAGGCTACGATGGCACTAAGAAGCGGCATCTTGGGGATAGCCCTAATCCTGAGCGTTACAATCCTGATGCTTGGGAGGACGAATTTGTGGCCATATCTCGACCAGGGCAGAGAGAGATTCAAGCTGCTTTGCTCTATGATTACAGAACTAACGTTGCATCCTACCCGCGCTGGCAAGCATGGATGAGAGAGCGGCGCCTGCCAACGTTGGTAATGTGGGGGCGTTATGATCCGTCATTCATCACTCCCGGTGGAACGGCTTACAAGCGTGATCAGCCAGATGCGGAGATCCATGTGCTGGACGCTGGGCATTTCGCGCTTGATGAGAAAACTGAAGAAATTGCTACGCTGACCAGTAATTTCCTCGATAAAGTAAATAGTAAATAAATTTACCTACAGAATTCGCCTGGAAAGTGTAGGCAACTTTCCGGGCGATTCTTTCTCGAGATAATTAGCTGAATCCTCCTGAGAGAGCGTTTCTTAGATGATTGACAAGCGCAGTTATCGAGCGGGGTACCAAAGGGGAGTAAGGTCGGATAAGATGAATCTCATTAGCAAACACGCCTTTGAGTGTCCAGTCCGACAGTAGCGGAACGAGGTCGCCCCGTTTGATGGCGGATGTCGCACTGAAATCTGGTAACAGTGCAATCCCCAGATTATTCAAAGCAGCATCTCTTAATGACTCACTGTTATTGGTCGCAAAATTCCCGGATATCGGTACAGTCAAACGCTCCGTATCGCTTTCATCTTTTGTTTTGCGCTCAAACGTCCAGGTAGGATGATCCGAGCGAGGATAGTATAAGCAGTTGTGTTTGGACAGCTCAGTCGGGTGGGCAGGGTGTCCGTGGCGGGCAAGATACCGCTCGGATGCAACCAGAACTGAGAATGTATCGCAGAGCTTCCACGCGACATGTGTTTCGGGAACCTGGAAGCTATGTCTCACAGCCAGATCATAGCCTTCAGAGGCAATAGAGCTTAATGCATCACTTACGTCTAACTGGATGCGAACTTCAGGATAGCGTTCGACGAATGAGGACAGATTAGGTACCAGTTGTTGGCGTGCGAATGCGACTGGAGCGGTGACGCGAATCAACCCTCTGATAGATCCGACCGACTCTTTGATGGAGGCGAAGCTGTGTGCGATCTGGCTGTAGGCGCTTCTGACGTCCCGCGTGAGGGCTGTTCCGGCTTCCGTTAGCCTGACACTTCTGGTCGTCCTGGTGACCAGCTGGGTTCCTGCGGCTTTTTCGAGCTCAGCAATGCGCTGGCTTACAGCTGATTTGCTGACACCCAGACGCGCGGCAGCAGCCGTGTACGTGCCTTGCTCTTCCAGCACCGATAGCCAGTGGATGTGCGACCAGAGGGCTTCGATCTCAAATTTTTCCATGCGGATTGTTCGCCACAAAAGACAATGAGTTTCCAATTTTGCTCTCGTTTTGAACAAAATCAAGCGCTATCGTGGCTCCATTGCTGACCGCCCGATCCCGGGTGGCGGTAGAAGATCTTTCTAGCGGAGGGTTAGGCGATGCAAAACACGATTGAGCACTACATCAACGATGAGCGCGTGTCTCGAGATGACCGCTATCAGGATGTGTATAACCCTGCGACCGGTGTGGTGACTGGCAAGGTTGCTCTGGCAAGCGTTGCGACAGTGAATGAAGCGGTCGCTGCGGCTCAGGCGGCGTTCGCCGGCTGGAGCGACACTCCTCCGATTCGCCGAGCACGCGTGCTCTTTCGCTACCTGCAACTGCTGCAGGAACGAAAGGACGAGTTGGCACACATCATTACTGCCGAACACGGCAAGGTCTTTACCGATGCTCAGGGAGAGGTTGATCGTGGCATCGATATCCTTGAATTCGCATGTGGGATCCCGAATCTGCTGAAAGGTGATCACACGGATCAAGTGTCCCGTGGCATGGATAACTGGACGTTGCGTCAACCACTCGGCGTGGTCGCGGGCGTGACGCCATTCAACTTCCCTGTGATGGTTCCGATGTGGATGTATCCGATTGCGATCGCTGCAGGTAACACCTTCATCCTGAAACCTAGCCCTACCGATCCAAGCGCTTCTTTGTTCATGGCTGATTTGCTGCGTGAAGCTGGTCTGCCAAAGGGTGTATTCAACGTCGTCCAGGGCGACAAAGAGTCTGTAGATGCACTGATCGAACACCCTGATGTCAAAGCAGTCAGCTTCGTGGGTTCTACTCCGATTGCTCAGTACATTTATGAGTCAGGCGCTCGCAATGGCAAGCGTGTGCAAGGACTTGGTGGCGCGAAAAACCATATGGTTGTGATGCCGGACGCTGATATCGACCGTACGGTAGATGCGCTGATCGGCGCAGCATACGGCAGTGCCGGCGAGCGCTGCATGGCTATCTCTGTCGCCGTTCTGGTAGGGGATGTAGCAGACAAGATCGTTAAAGCGGTTGCAGAGCGAGCTCGCGAGCTTCGGATTACTGACGGGCGCGATCTCAAGGCTGAGATGGGGCCAATCGTAAGCCAAGCTGCATTGCAGCGCATTAGTGGCTACATCCAGCAAGGTGTCGACGCAGGTGCTCAGTTGCTGGTTGACGGACGCGACTTCGTTCCTCAAGAAGCCGAGCTGCGTGATGGCTTCTGGATGGGGGCGACACTCTTTGACCACGTCACTCCAGATATGAGCATTTACCGCGAAGAAATCTTTGGCCCTGTGCTCGCTTGCGTGCGTGTTCCTGACTTTGCGACTGCGCTGAAGCTGATCAACGAGCACGAATTCGGTAACGGTGTTAGCTGCTTCACTCGTGACGGCAACGTCGCTCGTGAGTTCGGTCGTCTTGTGCAAGTTGGGATGGTTGGGATCAACGTACCTATCCCCGTTCCGATGGCGTGGCACGGCTTTGGTGGTTGGAAGAAGAGCCTCTTCGGTGACACCCATGCCTACGGGTCTGAAGGTGTTCGCTTCTACACCAAACAAAAATCGATTATGCAACGTTGGCCAGAAAGCATCGAGAAGGGTGCCGAGTTCACGATGCCGGTCTCGAAGTAAGTTTTTGAGGAGTAAAGTCTGATCCGTGCGCCGTTGTTTTGGCGTTTTTAAGGGGTGGCCGTGTGGATGACGGTCGCCTCTCTTTTTATTACTTCGTTAGCAGAACTGTCCCGCCTTCCTTGGGTAGTATTTGACCGAAGGGGTATCCCCATGGGTATCAAGCTCAATAATGTTGGACCGGCCCGACCGTCTTCTGGTAGCAAAGGCGGGAAGAATGAAGGGAAAAAACCGCAGGCAAAGGCGGCGGTGGTGGGGAAGGGGGCACAGCTATGGGCCTTGGAAGTGGCGTGCATGCCGAGAACACGCCAGATCCGCATCATTGATGCTTGGCCAAACGCCGAGCCATCCTGCAGCGAGCCGGGTTACCGTTAGGTGATTTGATGGCATGATGACGCTTTCTATTGCACATTCGCTGCAGGCTGATTGCAGCAATATTTACGCAAGGAATGCTCTTCGATGTCGCCACTTCCTCGATCCAGTGGCCTGGTATTCGATCTGGAGGTCGTGCCGGCCAAGGGTACGCAGCCTGCTCGTATCGTGATGGTTGGCGCCTTGCGGCCCAACTCCGGGGCAGCGTTGGAAGTTAAGGTCCCTGGCAACTTCTCCTTGGAGGAGATGGGCTGCTGGTCAACGGCTCGCAGATCACCCTGTATCTGCGGCACGGCGTAACGGGGGGCGTCCAGCCAGTGCTTGAACTGCCGAATCATTTCGGCCGCAGATCGATCTCGATCAATGTGAAGCGGCGGCTGTGTTGGTGCGGTTTGCTGAAGACAATGAGGAGCGGTATCGGGCTTTCAGTAAGTGCGAGCGCTGGGAAGTGGTTGTGCCGAGAGGTGAGCTGCGTCAGCGCTTGAAGCGTGAATCGGATTTTCCCTATTCCATGTAGTCCATTTCCGAAAAGTGCCGTGTTACTGGTATGGCTGTTGTAGTGCCCTGGAAGGCGTTCTAGTCTCGCCTTGTTCGCCGTTCTTCACCGATGAGGGCAGGCCAGGCTACGGGCAGAAGCCTGCGTAGGGTTCGCGCGGGTTGGTTTGGGAGGCCAGGTTGGTGTTGAACGGCGGGCCCTAACTGCTTCGAACGCCTCCAGTCAATGCTGGAGGCGTTTGTTTATGAGGCCCTCGACCCCGTCGATTTAGCGGGGACTTTTGGAGGCGCCGGCTTGTCGGCGATGAGCTGCGAAGCAGCCCCCGACCGATCAATAGCGGGGATCGATGCCCGCCGCCCAGGTGGCTTACAAGCGGCTGGCTGCGAGCGCCTGTTCGAGGTCGGCAATGATGTCGTCACAGTGCTCGATGCCAATCGACAACCGCACCATGTCCCGCGGCACCCCAGCCTTCTCCAGCTCTTCATCGTTGAGCTGGCGATGGGTGGTGGACGCCGGATGACAGGCCAGCGACTTGGCATCGCCGATGTTCACCAACCGTACCACCAGCTTCAGCGCGTCGATGAACCGCGCCCCTGCCTCCTGCCCACCCTTGATCCCGAACGACAGGATCGACGCTGGCCTACCCCTGGTATAACGCTGGGCCAGCTCATGCTCCGGATGATCCGGCAACCCTGCATACTTCACCCACGCCACCTGCCCGTGCCCCTGCAGATAGCGGGCGACTTTCAGTGCATTCTCCGTATGCCGCTCCATCCGCAGCGCCAGCGTCTCCAGCCCCTGCAGGATCAGGAATGCATTGAACGGCGACAACGCTGCCCCAGTATTGCGCAATGGCACCACCCGGCACCGACCGATGAATGCCGCCGGCCCGAACGCCTCGGTGTAGGTCACCCCGTGATACGAAGGATCCGGCGTATTGAGCAGCGCGAATCGCGCCTTGTTCTGCGCCCACGGAAACTTGCCCGAGTCGATCACGATGCCGCCGATGCTGGTGCCGTGCCCGCCAATGTACTTGGTCAGCGAATGCACCACGATATCCGCGCCGTGCTCGAAGGGCCTGCACAGGATGGGCGTGGCCACGGTATTGTCGACGATCAGTGGTACGCCATGCCGGTGCGCAGCGTCGGCCAGGGCCTGCAGCTCGACGATATTCCCCGCCGGGTTGCCGATGGATTCGCAGAACACCGCCTTGGTGCGCTCGTCGATCAGCGCTTCGAGCGCGGCGATGTCGTCGTGGGGCGCGAAACGGGTCTGGATGCCCATGCGCGGCAGGGTATGGGCCAGCAGGTTGTAGGTGCCACCATAGAGCTTGGCCACCGAGACGATGTTGTCGCCGGTTTCGGCCACGGTCTGGATGGCGTAGGTGATTGCCGCCATGCCCGAGGCCACGGCCAGGGCGCCGACGCCACCTTCGAGGGCGGCCATGCGCTGTTCGAGGACGTCGTTGGTGGGGTTCATGATGCGCGAGTAGATATTGCCAGCTACCTTCAGGTCGAACAGGTCGGCACCGTGCTGGGTGTCGTCGAAGGCGAACGAGGTGGTCTGGTAGATCGGGACGGCGACGGCCTTGGTTGTCGGATCGGGGCTGAAGCCCGCGTGGATGGCCAGGGTTTCCAGCTTCATGCAATCGTTCCTTGAGCGTAGGTGGAAGGGCTTGAGCATGCGGCGGGGCACAGGCGTGGGTCAAGGCTGTGACCTTGTCGACATGCGCATCGTTGAATACCAACCCTTGCCCCCACCCCAGGAACTTGGCACGCTTTGCCAGCCATTTCGTGCCACCCACATAGCGAAAGAAGGAACCGCCAAGGTGAGTTGGGAAAAAGTCGGGAAATCCCTCGTGGGCCTGCTGGTCGTCGCCGCTTCCGCCGCCGCGTTCTATGCGATGTTCAAGGACGACGACGGCCTGCAGGCGCGCCTGACCTATTCCTACCTGACCTACCCGAGCCAGTTCAGCGAGCGCATCAGCAAGACCAACGAGCTGCTCAAGTACGAGCGACTGCACGCCCAGATCAGGGAGGTTGGCAAGGGCGCGCTCAATCGTCAGCAGCTCGACAAGCTGGTCGACCTGGCCCAGGCGCCTTACCTGCAACTGTTCGCCAAGCCCTTCGAGGCGGGCCTGGTGGATCACCGTACCGGGCTGCTCATCGAGTTGCGCAACAAGGGCGATGCGCCCGTGCGCGACGTGCGGATCCGCTTGCCGGCCAAGGGGCTGGTGCAGATCCGCGACGAAAACGGCAACGACAACATCCTTCAGGAGCCGACTGGCCTTATCGACATCGCCTCGATCGGCCGGGAAGGTCACTGCAAGGTCTGGGTCTATTTCGATTCGGACTACTCGCAGATCCGCCAAGGTGGCATCAGCATCCGGCATGCCGATGGGCTGGCGGATGTGCAGGTCTACCGGGAGTTCGTTGGCTTCCCGGCCTGGGCAGGCAGGTATAGCAGGGAACTGATGTTGTTGCTGGCGTGCCTGTTCATCGGTGTGTTGGGGTTGGGCTACGTCTGCCTGGCGCAGCGTCGGGCGCTTGGCCGTTCTGGCACGCCGTTGTAGGAAACCGTGCCGCGACCGGCTCGGCAACCTTGCCTGCCGACCCGTTCCTCGAGCCGCCCCAGTGCTGACGATGCTCGTCGGCGGTAGTGCCGGTTGCGTGCTGCGCTGAGTACTGTTGGGCAGGGGCTGCCCGTCACGCGGCTGTCATCCGTGGTTGCTAAGGTGCTGGCGATTCTTCCGTCCAGCCCTGGCCTCAAGGTGACACGCACGGTGTACCCCAGCATGCCCCGCAAGCGGATCATCCTCCGCTGCGCCGATATGTCCAGCGACGCCTTCGGTGCGCTGTTCGCGAGAATGTTCGGCAACCTCTACGCCGATACGCCGCCACTGCCGGAGCACATCGTCATCGGTGGCGTCTACGGCCGTCATGAGGGCATCAGCTTCCGCCGCATGCACTACCAGGGCGATTTCTCCATCGCCTTTCCCAAGCCCCAGGACGAAATCACCTTCGTCCTGCCCACGGCGGGCAAGATCATCTTCGAGCATGCGGCCGAGTCGGTTGGCTTCGCCCGGGTGGGGCTTGCCATCGACAAGGCTGCGATACGCTCCGTGCGCTTTGCCGACAACCACGCCCAGTGCGGCATGTCGATCCGGCGGGGGCTGTTTACCGAGCGGCTGGCCGTGCTGCTGGGCAAGCCGGTGTTGCAGCCGATCTGCTTCGAGCCGGTGGTGAGCCTGGTTATCTCGGCGTTCCAGGGCATCCGCGCCTTGCTCGAGCTGGCCACTGGCAGCGAGTTCGAGCAATTGATCCACAGCGGCGCGCTGATGCCGCTGCGCCTGCAGGAAATGCTGGTGGACGCCGTGCTGGAGGCCTGGCCGCACAACCATACCGAGACCCTGCGTCGCCCGCTGCCGCCGATCGCGCCGCGGCACGTGAGGCTAGCTATGGATTACATGCGCGAACACCCAGGGAACGTCGTGGCGGGCGCGGAGCTCGCGGGCCTGGCCAATGTCAGCCTGCGTGCCTTGCAGCAAGGTTTCCGTCGGTTCGTCGGCATGTCGATCGTGGAATACCAGCGGCAGGTGCGCCTGGAACGGGCCTACCAGGCCCTGGTGGACGGGCAGGAGGTGTCGGTGGCGCAGGTGGCGCTGCGACATGGGTTCAGCAATGCCGGCCGGTTTTCACGGTATTTTCAGCAGGCCTACGGGGTGCGCCCGGCTGATGTGAAGTGCGGAGGGCGAGGGTAGTGAAGCACCAGGCCGCCCCGGCGGGAGCGGCCGGCGCTACCCGTCAGAACGCATAGCTGGCTTTCAGGCTTGCGCTGGCCCCATGGCTATCGCCGCCGCCGCTGGCATTCACTTCGGCGCCCAGGCTCAGGGCACCCAGGCTGGCCATCAGGCTGGCGCCAGCGGTGAACTGGTCACGATCGTCGAACGCCGCTCGCTGCTCGATATCCAGCCCCAGCAGATGGCCCTCGCTGTCCACCTGGTGGTCGCCCAGCACATGTTCGTAACCCATCGACAGGCCCGGCAGCAACTGCCATCCGCCACCCAGCGGGACAGGCGCGAAGGAGGCCCTCAGGCTGGCCACGGCGCTGCGCCGGGTTTGCTGGATGGCGTCGACTTCAAGGGCCAGTTCGCTGCCTTTTTCCGTGAAGCCCGACAGGTCCACATGGCTGATCCGCACGCCCAGGCTCGGTTCCAGCACCATCGCGCCCGTGTGCAGGCGATAACCCAGCGCCAGGCTTGCCCCGGCCAAGTTGCCATGGCTGCTGCCCTTGGCCGTGCCCAGGCCTCCGCCGAGCTCACGCTTGCTGTCGTAGTCGAGCCAGCCGGCGCTGGCGTTGGCGTCGATGAACATGCCACGCTCCAGGCCGTCCGGGGCGAAGCGGGCACCTGCCTTGAGGAACGTCAGGTCGGTGTCCGCTTCGCCGCCGGCCCCGCCGATATTGCCGTGGCTGTAGCCGAAACCGGCATGGGCGCTGAGCTGTTCGGAAAAACGCTGGGTTAGGCCGATCACCATGCCCTGGCTGTGTTCGTTGCTGCTGCGCGCGTGGGCGCTGCCGTCGGTGCCTTGGTAACCGGCCAGGGCGGCACTCCATAGGTGCGCCTGGCCAATCGCGAGGTCGGTACCGCTGGCCATGGGGGCGGTCGCCTGGTCGATCAGCGTACCCTGGCGCAGCAGGTAGCTGGCGGCGTCGGCATGCACCTGGCCGCCGACGGTGGCTTCGACGCCGCCCAGGGTGCCTGCATCGATGGCCGATTGCAGGTAGTAGTTGTAGGCGCTGTAGGTGCCCGACAGGTCGGTGTCCTGCAGCTGTTGCAGCAACCGTGCGCCAGCGGCGGCGTTGCCTTGCAGCCCCGCTTGGCCGGGCAGGCTGCCGTAGCGCACCATCTTGCCGCGCAGCACGTAGATCGTCTCCTGCGACAGGCCCAGGCCCTCCTTCAGGTAGTTGTCCATGCTGCCGTACTGCGTATTCACCTCGTCCAGGCCGGCCTGCAGGTAGCTGGCGTCCACGCCCAGCAACGGCGCATAGATCGCGGCCGTCTCCGGCGGCATCGCTGCGAGGGTGGCTGCCATGCGTTCGGCCGTGTAGTCGTTGGTGGCCAGGTAGTTGCTCATGAGGGTGGCATCGTCGACCCCGGCGATGCTTTGCAGCACCGCGGCGGTCCAGCCGGTGCGGTCCTTGCCTGCGGTGCAATGGAACAGGGCCGCACCCTCGGCGCTGGCCAGTTCGTTGAACAGCACCGCGAACTGGCCGCGCATGCCGGCGTCGCTGACGAAGGCGCGATTGGTCTCCTGCATCATGGCGGTGGCTTCGGCGGCGCTGGAGAACGCGATATGGGTGATGTCCGCGCCCGAGGTGGTGCTGCCGATGATGTCGATGTTCTGGTAGCGCGAGCCGGCCGGCAGGGTGTCGGGCGTAGCCGCGATCTCGCTGGGTGTGCGCAGGTCGTAGACGTTGCTGATGTTCAGGCCGTTCAGCGTGACCAGGTCAGACGCGGTCGGGGTCAGGGCGTTGGCGCGGTAGAACACCCCGGCGCGCATCGTGCCGTCGTGGGTGGTGCCATAGGCGGTGGTGGTGCCGGCGATGTCACGGAAATTGTCCATGCCGCTCAGGCGTGGCGTGGTCAGCGGCTCGGTGGCGTGGGCGGCGGAGATGGCGAGCGTCAGCAGGGACAGGGAGCAAAGGAAACGTTGCAGCACGGATCTAGCCTCGTTGAATACGTTGGGCTGGCTACTATCCGTGGGCTAGGTGAAACCAGATATTGCAGAAAGCCAGGGCGTGAGAATGAATGCGCGATCCGTCCGCGGCGTTCGTTTTCTGTCCATTGGCGGGGTGCGAGCAGGGGGCTGCAAAGCAGCCCCGAAAAGTCCTAATTGCCCAGCGAGTTTCAGGGCTGCATTACCCAAGGCTGCCAAGGCCGGGAATGCCTCAGTCCCAGGCCGGCGCCAGGCCGTCAGGGCTGACTTCGCGACCGTTGCGTTCGAGCGTGGCGATGCGTGCCATGTCCTCGTCGTCCAGGCGCAGGTCACGGGCGAGCAGGTTGCTGGCAAGGTTCTCGTGCTTGGTGGAGGAGGGGATCACCGCGTAGCCCAGTTGCATCGCCCAGGCCAGCGCGACCTGCGCCACGGTGGCCTTGTGCTTGGCGGCGATGCTGGCCAGCACCGGGTCCTTGAGCACCTTGCCGTAGGCCAGGGTCATGTACGAGGTGACGGTGATGCCCTGTTCCTTGAGGAAGGCCACGAGCTTGGCGTTCTGCAGGTAGGGGCTGAGCTCGATCTGGTTGGTGGCGATCTCGCCCTTGCCCACCACGTCGATGGCCTGGCGGGTCAGCTCGATGTTGAAGTTGGAGATACCGATCTGGCGGGTCAGGCCCTGCTTCCTGGCTTCGGCCAGGGCGGTCATGAACTCGCCCAGCTCGACGCCGTTGCCAGGCGCCGGCCAGTGGATCAGGGTCAGGTCGACATGGTCGGTGCGCAGTTTCGCCAGGCTTTCGCGCAGGCTGGGGATCAGTTTGTCGGCAGCATAGTTGTCGACCCAGATCTTGGTGGTGATGAACAATTCGCTACGATCGATGCCGCTCTCGGCGATGGCCTGGCCGATATCGGCCTCGTTGCCGTAGACCTGTGCGGTGTCGATGGCGCGGTAGCCCAGCGCCAGTGCGGCCTTCACCGAATCGATGACAGCCTGGCCAGTCAGGCGGAAGGTGCCGAGGCCGAAGGACGGGATGCTCATGGGATGTGCTCCTGGATGGGGGAGTTGCAGCTTGCAGCTCGCGGCTTGCAGCTATCTCCAGTGTGGACGTTTGGCGGGATGGGATTAAGGCTTGCGGGGAGCAAGGTCTTTTGACTTGGAGTCAGGAATGGCGGGGTTTGCAGGTTGGAAACGAACCGGCCCGCCAAAGGGCGGGCCGGTGGGGGAGGCATCGATCAGCGGCGGCGGAACAGCGGCAGCGGTTCGTCGGTGGCGGCCTGGTAGGTGACCGAGAAGTCCTTCAGTCCCTGCAGGGCATCTTCCGGATCTTTGTCGGCACGAATGGCGAAGGCATCGAAGCCGCAGCGGGCCATGTAGAACAACTGGTCGCGCAGCACGTCGCCGATGGCGCGCAGCTCGCCCTTGAACTTGTAGCGGTCACGCAGCAGGCGCGCGTTGGAGTAGTTGCGCCCGTCGGTGAAGGCCGGGAAGTTCAGGGCGATGACCTGGAAGTGCTCGACGTCGTCGCCGATCTCCTCGGCCTCTTCATCGCTGTCCAACCACACGCCCAGGCCGCCGTCGCGGGCCTTGAGGGCGTGGGCATGCTCGCGCCACAGTTGCAGCGGGACGATGTAGTCGTCGCAGTTGGTCAGCTCGTCGAGAGGCGTGTCCTTGGGCAGCAGGTGCCAGGTCTCGTCGACGATCTCGTTGTTCTTAATGATTCGCTGCATAGACGCGTTCCTTGAAAGGGTCGATGCCGATACGCTGGTAGGTGTCGATGAAGCGCTCGTCCTCGGTACGTCGTTCCACGTACACCGAGATCAGCTTCTCGATCACATCGGCCATTTCATCCTGGGCGAAGGACGGGCCGAGGATCTTGCCCAGGCTCGCATCGCGCGCGGCGTTGCCGCCCAGGGAAACCTGGTAGAACTCCTCGCCCTTCTTGTCGACGCCAAGGATACCGATGTGGCCGACGTGGTGGTGGCCGCAGGCGTTCATGCAGCCGGAGATGTTCAGGTCGATCTCGCCGATGTCGAACAGGTAGTCCAGGTCGTCGAAGCGGCGCTGGATGGATTCGGCGATCGGGATCGACTTGGCGTTGGCCAGGGAGCAGTAGTCGCCACCCGGGCAGCAGATGATGTCGGTCAGCAGGCCGATGTTCGGCGTGGCGAAGCCCAGCTCGCGCAGTTCCAGCCACAGGGCATGCAGCTGGCGCTGCTCGACGTCGGCGAGGATGATGTTCTGCTCATGGGAGGTGCGCAGGAAGCCGAAGCTGTAGCGGTCGGCCAGGTCGGCGACGGCGTCGAGCTGCTTGTCGGTCAGGTCGCCCGGGGCAACGCCAGTGGGCTTGAGCGACAGGGTCACGGCAACGTAGCCCGGGCGCTTGTGGGCGCGGGTATTGCGCGAGCGCCAGCGGGCGAAGCCTGGGAATTCCTGGTCGAGGGCGCTGTAGTCGACGTTGTCCAGGGTCAGGTAGGCCGGGTCGACGAAGTGGCGCGAGACGCGCTCGACTTCCGCTTCGGTCAGGGTCGTGCTGCCGCCACGCAAGTGGGCCATCTCGGCCTCGACCTTCTCGGCGAAGACTTCCGGGGTCAGGGCCTTGACCAGGATCTTGATCCGCGCCTTGTACTTGTTGTCACGGCGACCGTAACGGTTGTACACGCGCAGGATGGCGTCCAGGTAGCTGATCAGGTCCTGCCAGGGCAGGAACTCGTTGATGAACGCACCGACCACGGGGGTACGGCCCAAGCCACCACCGACCAGCACGCGGAAGCCCAGCTCGCCGGCCTCGTTGTACACCGGCTCCAGGCCGATGTCGTGCACCTCGATGGCCGCGCGGTCTTCCTTCGAGCCGTTGATGGCGATCTTGAACTTGCGCGGTAGGTAGGCGAATTCCGGGTGGAAGGTGGTCCACTGGCGGACGATCTCGCACCAGGGGCGCGGGTCGATCACTTCATCGGCGGCAACACCGGCGAACTGGTCGGTGGTGGTGTTGCGCAGGCAGTTGCCGCTGGTCTGGATCGCGTGCATCTGCACGGTGGCCAGTTCGGCGAGGATCTCTGGGACGTCTTCCAGCGCCGGCCAGTTGTACTGCACGTTCTGCCGGGTACTGATGTGTGCGTAGCCCTTGTCGTAGTCGCGAGCGATCTTCGCCAGCATGCGCACCTGGGTCGAGTTCAGCTGGCCATAAGGCACGGCGACGCGCAGCATCGGGGCAAAACGTTGGATATAGAGGCCATTCTGCAGGCGCAGAGGGCGGAATTCTTCTTCGCTCAGCTCACCGGCCAGGTAGCGGCGGGTCTGATCACGGAACTGCTTGACGCGGTCCTCGATGATCCGCTGATCGTACTCGTCGTATACGTACATATAAGTCCTGTCTCAGGCTGCATGCAGCTAATCGCGCGCACGGCCGCGCACTCCGCTTCGGAGCGGGGGAACGATAGCAGTTTGTGTTTATGCGCTAAAGTGATGTTTTTGCATATGAAAAGAACCAATTGGACTAAGTGAGATTGACTGGCATTTGCCGGCGATGATGGCGCGAATACGGTGCGGGGATGTGGCGGTATCTTTACCGACTGTGGGGCGATTTTCAGCATTACAGCGCCGAAGGTTGGTGGCGCGGGTTTTCCGTGCCCTAGTTGGTCGTCGGTCGTCGATTACCGAAAGCCCCTGCTTGAGAGAAGGGCATTGCTAGGCTTAACTGCTGGAGGTGAAGTGCATTCCCATAACCACTACAAGAGGCAATGCAATGGGAAACTCGACCAAGCTGCGCAAGACTGACAGCACTGTGGATGCCTGGGCGATCCTTTGCCTGATCGTCCTGGTAGTCGTGGCCGCTGTGTATTGGGTCAGCCATCAGTAGCTTTCATTCGCAACGACCTTGATCCAAGCCTGAGCCGCCTGCGGAAGGGATATCCGCAGGCGGGTTGCTCTGGCTCCAGCATTCACGCAAATCTCTGACTGACCGGCAGTGGGACAAGCCGCAGGCCTAGCGCGCAGTCAGGTGCAGCGCCAGTTGCACCAGGCCGATCAGCACGAGGATGAACACCAGGGTGAACAGCGTGCCCAGCACGATGAAGTGGCTGGCCTTGCCATGGGTGAAGTCGCGCGCACGGTTCTTGCCGCTTTGCACGCCGAAGGCCGCGGCGAGGACGCTGTGCAGCATCTGCCAGAAGGTGGGTGGTTTGTCCTGGTCGCGGTCGTCCATGAGTGGCTCCTGATGTCAGAGGCAATCAGGGATAGTGTAGGCAACCCGGGGATTTGGGTGGGCTGTACCGGCCTCTTCGCGGGGCAAGCCCGCGAAGAGGCCAGAATGGCTTGTAAAGAAGCTGGACCTAGCCCTCGTAGCCCAGGTTCGGCGCCAGCCAGCGCTCGCTGACGCTGATGTCCTGGCCCTTGCGCGCGCTGTAGCGCTCGATCTGGTCCTTGTCGACCTTGCCCACGGCAAAGTACTGGGCCTGCGGATGGGCGAAGTACCAGCCGCTGACCGCCGCCGCCGGGAACATGGCGAAGTGCTCGGTGAGGAATACACCACTCGGCCCTTTCTCGCCGATGGCGGTGCCATCGAGCAGGCGGAACAGGGTGGCCTTCTCGGTGTGGTCCGGGCAGGCCGGGTAGCCGGGGGCCGGGCGGATGCCGCTGTATTGCTCCTTGATCAGCGCCTCGTTGTCCAGCTGTTCGTCCTTGGCATAGCCCCAGTATTCCTTGCGCACCCGCTCGTGCAGCCATTCGGCGCAGGCCTCGGCCAGACGGTCGGCGAGGGCCTTGACCATGATCGAGCTGTAGTCGTCGCCCTTGTCCTGGTAGGCCTTGGCCACTTCCTCGGCACCGATGCCGGCGGTGGTGATGAAGCCGCCGATGTAGTCGGTGACACCGCTGTCCTTCGGCGCGACGAAGTCGGCCAGCGACAGGTTGGGCTTGCCGTCGGGCTTGATGGTCTGCTGGCGCAGATGGTGCAGGGTGGCCAGTTTCTCGCCGCCGTCGCCATAGACCTCGATGTCGTCGTGCTCCACCTGGTTGGCCGGCCAGAAGCCGAGCACCGCGCGGGCGCTGATCAGCTTCTCGTCGATCAGCTTGTCGAGCATCTCGCGGGCATCCTTGTACAGCGCCGTGGCCGCCTCGCCGACCACTTCGTCGGTGAGGATGCGCGGGAACTTGCCGGCCAGGTCCCAGGAGATGAAGAACGGCGTCCAGTCGATGTACTCGGCCAGCATTCGCAGGTCGATGTCCTCCAGCACCTTGACGCCGGTGAAGGAGGGCACCGCCGGGGTGTAGCCGGCCCAGTCGTACTGGGGCTTGGCGGCGATGGCCTGGTCGTAGCCCAGGCGCTCGGTGCGGGCGCTGCGGTTGGCGGTGCGCTCGCGCACCTGCTGGTATTCCTCGCGGGTCTTCTCGACGAAGCCGGCCTTGAGCTCCTTGGACAGCAACTGGGTGGCCACGCCCACGGCGCGGGAGGCGTCGGTGACGTAGACCACGGCGTCGTTGGAGTACTTGGGCTCGATCTTCACCGCGGTGTGTGCCTTGGAGGTGGTGGCGCCACCGATCATCAGCGGCAGTTCGAAGCCCTGGCGCTGCATCTCGCGGGCGACGTGGACCATCTCGTCCAGCGACGGGGTGATCAGGCCGGACAGGCCGATGATGTCGCACTTCTGCTCGCGGGCGGTCTGCAGGATCTTCTCTGCCGGCACCATCACGCCCAGGTCGACGATGTCGTAGCCGTTGCAACCGAGCACCACGCCGACGATGTTCTTGCCGATGTCGTGCACGTCACCCTTGACCGTGGCCATGAGTATCTTGCCCTTGGCCTCCGGGGTGTCGCCTTTCTCCGCTTCGATGAAGGGGATCAGGTGCGCCACGGCCTGCTTCATCACCCGGGCGGACTTGACCACCTGGGGCAGGAACATCTTGCCGGCGCCGAACAGGTCGCCGACCACGTTCATGCCGCTCATCAGCGGCCCTTCGATGACCTCGATGGGGCGCGCGCACTGCTGGCGGCACTCCTCGGTGTCCTCGACGATGTGCGCGGTGATGCCCTTGACCAGGGCGTGCTCCAGGCGCTTGTCGACCGGCATGGCGCGCCAGGCCTCGTCCTCGACTTCCTTGCTGGCGCCGCCGCCCTTGTATTCGTCGGCGATGGCCAGCAGGGCATCGGTGCCTTCCGGGGTACGGTTGAGCACCACGTCCTCGACCCTGTCGCGCAGGGTCGCGGGGATCTCGTCGTAGATCTCCAGCTGGCCGGCGTTGACGATACCCATGGTCAGGCCGTTGCCGATGGCATGGAACAGGAACACCGAGTGGATCGCCTCGCGCACCGGGTTGTTGCCACGGAACGAGAACGACACGTTGGACACGCCACCCGACGACAGCGCGTAGGGCAGGTGGTCGCGGATGTAGGCGCAGGCTTCGATGAAGTCCACGGCGTAGTTGTTGTGCTCTTCGATGCCGGTGGCCACGGCGAAGATGTTCGGGTCGAAGATGATGTCTTCCGGCGGGAAGCCCACTTCATTGACCAGGATGTCGTAGCTGCGCTGACAGATTTCCTTCTTGCGCGCGGCGGTGTCGGCCTGGCCGACCTCGTCGAAGGCCATCACCACCACTGCGGCGCCGTAGCGCTTGCACAGGCGGGCATGGTGCTTGAACTGCTCGACGCCTTCCTTCATGGAGATCGAGTTGACGATGCCCTTGCCCTGGATGCACTTGAGGCCCGCCTCGATCACGTCCCACTTGGAGGAGTCGATCATGATCGGCACGCGGGAGATGTCCGGCTCGCCGGCGATCAGGTTGAGGAAGCGGACCATGGCAGCCTTGGAGTCGAGCATGCCTTCGTCCATGTTGATGTCGATCACCTGGGCGCCGGCCTCGACCTGCTGCAGGGCGACCTCCAGGGCCTCGGTGTAGTTCTCCTCGCGGATCAGCCGGGCGAACTTGGCCGAACCGGTGATGTTGGTGCGCTCGCCGACGTTGACGAACAGCGACTGGCGATCGATGGTGAACGGCTCCAGGCCCGAGAGGCGGCAAGCCCTGGGGATTTCCGGGATCTCACGCGGCTTGTACTTGGCCACGGCCTCGGCGATGGCCTGGATGTGCGGCGGGGTGGTGCCGCAGCAACCGCCGATGATGTTGAGAAAGCCGCTGGCAGCGAACTCCTCGACCACCGCGGCCATTTCCGCCGGGGTTTCGTCGTATTCGCCGAAGGCGTTGGGCAGGCCGGCATTGGGGTGGGCCGAGACATGGGTGTCGGCCTTGGTCGCCAGCTCTTCCAGGTAAGGGCGCAGGTCCTTGGCGCCGAGGGCGCAGTTCAGGCCCACGGAGATCGGCTTGGCGTGGCGCACCGAGTTCCAGAACGCCTCGGTAGTTTGCCCGGACAGGGTGCGGCCGGAGGCATCGGTGATGGTGCCGGAAATCATGATCGGCAGTTCGACGCCGTCTTCCTCGAACACCTGCTGCACGGCGAAGATCGCCGCCTTGGCGTTGAGGGTGTCGAAGATGGTCTCGATCAGGATCAGGTCGGCGCCGCCCTCGATCAGGCCACGGGTGGCCTCGGTGTAGTTTTCCACCAGTTCGTCGAAGGTGACGTTGCGGTAGCCCGGGTCGTTGACGTCCGGGGAGATCGAGCAGGTACGGCTGGTCGGGCCGAGCACGCCGGCGACGAAACGCGGTTTGTCCGGGGTCTCGAGGGTCTTGGCGTCGGCCACCTGGCGGGCGATGCGTGCGCCCTCGACGTTCAGTTCGTAGACCAACGCCTCCATGCCGTAGTCGGCCTGGGAAATCTGCGTGGCGTTGAAGGTGTTGGTCTCGAGGATATCGGCGCCGGCGTCCAGGTAGGCCTTCTCGATGGCGGCGATGACATCGGGCTGGGTCAGCAGCAGCAGGTCGTTGTTGCCTTTCACGTCGCTTGGCCAATCGGCGAAGCGCGTGCCACGATAGTCGTGTTCCTCGAGGCGGTAACTCTGGATCATAGTACCCATGCCGCCGTCGAGGATCAGTATGCGCTCCTTGAGTGCTTGCTGAAGTGCTTGGAAACGAGCGCTGCGGTCGGACATAGGAACTACCTGGTCGGGCAAATGACAGAGGGTGCGCCATGATAACAAAGGTGCGCGGTTTTTAGACGCATCGCCCGTTTGCATGAATTTCCTTCATGTTCGCGCACCCACTACCCGCCAGGCACATCGTGATGGCTTACAGGAACCAGGACATTCGGCACATGGTGCATCGCTTACTTGCCGGCGCCTTCGCGCTGCTCATCAGCGGCGTGGCGGCGGGGCAAGCCCCGCAATCGAGCCCGGCAATCTCCTACACCCGGGATATTCAACCGATTTTCACCGAGAAATGCGTGGCCTGCCACGCCTGCAACGATGCCGCCTGCCAGCTCAAGCTGGAAAGCCCCGAAGGGGCGGTGCGCGGGGCATCCAAGGTCCCGGTGTACCAGGGCGACCGCAGCAAGGCGGTGCCCACCACGCGCCTGTTCTACGATGCCCACAGCGAGGAGCAGTGGCGCAAGAAGGGCTTCTACTCGGTGCTCGACGGCCAGGGCAGCCAGGCCGCGCTGATGGCGCGCATGCTCGAGCTCGGCCACAAGACCCCGCTCACACCCAACGCCAAGTTGCCCGAAGAGATCGTCCTGGGGCTCAACCGCAACAACATGTGCCCATTGCCCCATGAGTTCGACGCCTATGCCGGCGCCCATCCCAAGGAGGGCATGCCCCTGGCGGTCACCGGCCTGACCGACGCCGAGTACCAGACCTTGCAGCGCTGGCTGGCGGCCGGTGCTCCGGTCGAATACCAGCCGCTCCAGCCCAGTGCGGCCGAGGCCAGGCAGATCGCCGAGTGGGAGGAGTTGCTCAACCGCCCGGGCTCTACCGAGGCCCTGGTCGGCCGCTGGCTGTACGAGCACCTGTTCCTTGCCCACATCTATTTCGTCGGTGGCGAGCCGGGCCACTTCTTCCAGTGGGTGCGCTCGCGCACGCCGAGCGGCCAGCCGGTCGACGTGATCGCCACCCGCCGGCCCAATGACCCGCCGGGGACCGACTTCTACTACCGCCTGGTCCCGGTGCAGGGCGTGATCGTGCACAAGACCCACATCACCTACCCGATGGGGCCGCAGAAGCTCAAGCGGGTCAAGCAGCTGTTCTACAGCGGCGACTGGCACGCCACTTCGTTGCCCGGCTATGGCCCGCGTCACCGCGCCAACCCGTTCGAAACCTTCGAGGCGATCCCGGCGGTGGCGCGCTACCAGTTCATGCTGGACAACGCCGAGTACTTCGTGCGCACCTTCATCCGAGGCCCGGTGTGCCGCGGCCAGATCGCCACCGACGTGATCCGCGACCACTTCTGGGCACTGTTCCAGGAGCCGGCCTACGACCGCTATGTCACCGATGCCCGATACCGTGGCGAGGCCACGCCACTGCTGGCCATGCCGGGGCAGATCGACGACGTCGGCAGCGTGCTGACGCTCTGGCACGCCTACCGCGACAAGCGCAACGCCTATGAGACTCTGCGCCGCGAGGCCTACGCGCAGATGCCGGCGCCGAGCTGGTCGACCCTGTGGGCGGGTAACGACAATGCGCTGCTGACCATCTTCCGCCACTTCGACAGCGCCTCGGTGAGCAAGGGCCTGATCGGTGACGTACCCTTGACCGTCTGGCTGTTCGACTACCCGTTGTTCGAGCGCACCTACTACCAGTTGGCGGTCAATTTCGACGTGTTCGGCAACGTCTCGCACCAGCTGCAGACGCGCCTGTACTTCGACCTGATCCGCAATGGCGCGGAGGTCAACTTCCTGCGCCTGATGCCCGCCGACCAGCGCGGCGCGATCCTCGGCGACTGGTACCAGAACAGCGGCAAGGTGAAGATGTGGCTCGACTACGAGGACATCGATACCAGCACCCCGAGCGCGCTCAAGCTGGACGAGCACGACCCCAAGCGCGACTTCGGCCTGAAACTGTTGCAGCGTACCGGCAGCCTCAATGCCGCGCCCGACCCGATCAACCGCTGCCAGGGCGCCTATTGCTCGCGGCCGGGGTTGGCGTCGGAGTTCCGTGACGCCGAGCAGAGCCTCAGCCGCCTGGTGTCGCGCCCGGCCGCAGGCTTGAAGGTGATCGGCCAACTGCCCGAGGCGACCCTGCTGCGCATCGAAGGGCAGGGCGGCCAGCGCCAGGTCTACAGCCTGCTGCGCAACCGCGCGCACAGCAACGTCGCCTTCCTGCTCGGCGAGGCCTACCGCTACCAGCCGGGCCTGGACACCCTGACGCTGTACCCGGGCGTGCTCAGCAGCTACCCCAATTTCATCTTCAACATTCCCACCCGCGATGTGCCGGAGTTCGTCGAAGACATGGAGGCGGCCCGTGACGACCAGGGCAAGTTCGAGACCCTCGTCGAGCGCTGGGGCGTGCGCCGTAGCCATCCGCAGTTCTGGCGTTACTTCCATGACCTGAACCGCTACATCCAGGAGACCGACCCGGTGGAGGCAGGCGTGCTGGACATGAACCGCTACGAGAACCTTTGATCGGTCGCCGGGACGGGCGCCTGACCTTTCCCGGCATCCTGCGGTCCCACGCACGGGCGGTCCCGCTTGGAGCTGCCTGGCCTGTGGGAGCGCCCGCTGAGGAACGGCGCTACCCCTGTGGGGCGAGCTTGCCCGCGAGCGCGTGCGAGGCACGCGCCAGGCGATGAAAGCGGGGCCTGAATGCACCAGAAAACGCAGGGCAATCCATGCTGTATTCGCTTCAGGCACTACGGGCGTTCGCCGCCTGGGTGGTGGTCTGCCACCATTTCATGCAGATCTTCTTCGACTTCCATGCCACCGGCCCCATCGGCCGACTGTTCAGCCACCGCGGCGCGGTAGGCGTCGATATCTTCTTCGTCATCAGCGGGATGGTGATCTACCTCTCGACCCGCGACAAAGCGGTCGCCCCTGGGCAGTTCCTGCTCAACCGGGTGTTGCGTATCGTCCCGGCCTACTGGTTCTACACCTTGCTCATGGCCTTGCTGTTGCTCGCCGCCAGCCGTTGGATGCCGCACCAGGTGTTCGAATGGCAGCACCTGCTGCTGTCGCTGCTGTTCATCCCCGCCGAGAACCCAGGAGGCTACGGGCTGTACCCGACCCTCAATGTGGGCTGGACGCTCAACTTCGAGATGTTCTTCTACCTGCTGTTCGGCCTGGCCTTCCTGGTGCGCCAGCGCCATCACCTGGTGCTGGTCAGCGCCGCGTTGCTGCTGGTCAGCGAGGTACTGGGGCGCCTGGGCGTGCTCAGTCGCTTCTACAACAACGACATCATCTACGAGTTCCTGCTCGGCATCGGCCTGGGCGTGCTGTACCGTCGCGGCATGATCCGCGAAGGGCTGTGGCTGCCCCTGGCGGTGCTGGCGGCGGCAGGCTTTGCGCTCTATCACCTGGACGCTTCGATGCGGCTGCTGCACTGGGGCCTGCCCAGTGCCCTGGTGGTGTTCGCGTTCGTGGCCCTGGAGCCCTGGTTCCGGGGCAACCGGGTGCTCAAGGCACTGGGCGACTGTTCCTACTCGGTGTACCTGATCCATGTGCTGGTGCTCTATGGCGGGTGGTTCGCCAGCCGACGCCTGGGGTTGGACCCCTACCTGGCGTTCGCTTTCTGCGTGCCGCTCATTGGCCTGATGTCGTGGCTCAGCTACCACTGGCTCGAGCGCGGCCTGTACCGGCGACTGCAGGCCTGGTTCGCGGCGCGGCCTGGGCAACGCCAGGCACTGGCGCTTTCCCGAGTCAAATGCTAGGACTTTGTTCAGGCGCCAGCTTGGCGTACACTTGCCGGCAAGTCTGTGAGGAACTTCCATGAGCGCTATAACCATTACCGACGCCGCCCATGATTACCTGGCCGATCTGCTGTCCAAGCAGAACACCCCGGGTATCGGCATCCGTATCTTCATCACCCAGCCGGGCACCCAGTACGCCGAAACCTGCATCGCCTACTGCAAGCCGGGCGAGGAAAAACCCGACGACACCGCCGTGGGCCTGAAGAGCTTCACCGCCTACATCGATGCGGTCAGCGAGCCCTTCCTCGAGGACGCGCTGGTCGACTACGCCACCGACCGCATGGGCGGCCAGCTGACCATCAAGGCGCCGAACGCCAAGGTGCCGATGGTCAACGAGGACAGCCCACTCAACGAGCGGATCAACTATTACCTGCAGACCGAGATCAACCCGGGCCTGGCCAGCCACGGCGGCGCCGTGAGCCTGGTCGACGTGGTCGAAGACGGCATCGCCGTGCTGCAGTTCGGTGGCGGTTGCCAGGGCTGTGGCCAGGCCGACGTCACCCTCAAGGACGGCATCGAGCGCACCCTGCTCGAGCGTATTCCCGAGCTCAAGGGCGTGCGTGACGTGACCGACCACAGCAACAAGGAAAACGCCTACTACTGATCGGCAGGCGACAGGCGTTTGTCATGTGGGGCCGCTTCGTGCCCCAAGATGGCAAGCGCCGCTTGACTGTCTGGCACCTGACAGCGTCTTCATCTAGCAACAAACTGTTACCGATTCAACCCCTGCGACAACAGGCCGCAGCCCGTATTCAAAGGCCTGCAGGCCGATGCCCCCTTCCTCGGGTAGAAGACCCGCGGGTGTCATGCCAGAATGCCCCGGTTTTTCGCTGGCCTGTCCCAAGGGCCGGCACCTTCCCTGTAAAGGATGGTTCCATGACTGATCTACTGACCCGGCGTGCTGTCGTCGCCGGGATGGGCGTTCTGGGGCTTGGCCTGCTGGCGGGCTGCAGCCCGGCCCGGGGGCTCGAGTTCAAGTATGGCAAGAACATGAGCAACGAGATCCTCGGGCGCAAGTTCCGCCTGAAGGACACCCAAGGCAACGAGCGCACCCTGTCGAGCTTCTACGGCACGATGCCGATGATCTTCTTCGGTTTCACCCAGTGCCCGGCGGTGTGCCCGACCGCCCTGGCGCGCGCGGTGCAGATCAAGAAGCTGATGGGGCGCGATGCCGGCTTCCTGCAGGTGGTGTTCATCACCCTGGACCCGGAGCGCGACACCCCCGAGGTGCTCGATGCCTACGTCAAGGCCTTCGACCCGTCGTTCACCGCCCTGACTGGCACCCCGGAGGAAATCGCCGAGGTGGCCAAGGAGTTCAAGGTGTTCTACGAGAAGGTGCCGGCCGGCGACACCTACACCATCTCCCATTCGTCCACCAGCTACGTCTACGATTCCCGTGGCACCCTGCGCCTGAGCCTGGGTCATTCCCTGAACGCCAAGGAATGCAGCGAAGACCTGCTCACCCTGATGGAGATCTGCTAATGGCAATTTCGATGCAACCGATCAAGCGCGGCCTGGCCGCCCTGGCCTTGATGGGCCTGGCCCTGCCGGCCCTGGCCGAAACCACCGTGAGCGACGCCTGGGTCCGCGCCAGCGTGCCGCACCAGCAGTCCACCGGTGCGTTCATGACCCTGACCGCGAGCAGCGACAGCAAGCTGGTGGGCGTGGCCTCGACGGTCGCCAAGACCGTGCAGATCCACGAAATGACCATGGATGGCGACGTGATGGGCATGCGGGAAGTCAAGGCCGTCGAGCTGCCTGCCGGCAAGGCCGTGAGCCTGGACCCGAGTGGGTACCACGTGATGCTGATGGGCTTGAACAAGCAGGTCAAGGAAGGCGAGCAGGTGCCGCTGACCCTGACCATCGAGGACGCCAAGGGCGCCAAGCAGACCTTGCAAGTGCAGGCCCCGGTACGCCCGCTGACCGAAGGCGCCGGCCACGGTCACGACCACGCGCACATGCACTGACCTCCCACCTCGCCCGGGGCTGCTGCGCAGCCCATTCGCGGCGGCCCGGCAAGCCCGCTCCTACAAAGCCCACGTCGACCACACATGATGCGGCCTGCAGGTTCGTGTGGGAGCGGCCCCGCTCTTAAGAACTGCATTAAACATTCTGTTTATTTAGTCAGCAGATTATTTGGCTTTGGTGTAGGTGTTTTCCTTAAGATATTTCCGGTGGGATTAAAAATAACTTATTACATGTTTTAAGTTGCTTCTCGGTTGTCGGGGGCGTAGTTTTCCACGCCGCAGGTATTGGGTTTTTAAATTTAGAATTTACTAAAGATGAAGGCGCATATATTGGGTGATGCGCCAGGAAACGTTCATTGGTCTACGTGCACCTGGTTACGCCGGGCTGTGGCGTCACCAGGATGAGTCGCTCCATGCGGAAGGCTAGGCTCTGTACGAAAAGTACTGTCGTAGACATCGCCGCCAGCAGGCCAATGTGACCATGGCGGCATAGCTTTTCGCGAGCTTGCAGTAACGGGTCGCCAAGCGACGATGCTCCTTCAGCCAGCCGAACAGTCGCTCGATAACGTTGCGTTCCCGGTACTTGGGTTTGTCGAACAGACGCGGCAATCCAGGTTTCGGTTTGCGCTTCATGATTCGGTAGGGAATCACGGGCTGCATGCGATACCGGTCGCAGTACTGCCGCAGCGTTTCTGCGTCGTAGCCTTTGTCCGCTATCAGCTTGCGGCATCGCTTACGGGGCCTACCTCGTTCGGTGGGAATGTGAACACCGTCCAGCAAGGGTTCAGCATGGGAAATATCGCTGGCTTGTCCACCGGAGAGGATGAAATGCAATGGCACACCTCGGGTGTCGCAGACCATGTGAATTTTCGTTGTCAGCCCACCCCGGCTTCTTCCGAGTGCGTGGTCCGTTGGTTCTTCCGCCCCCCTTTTTGGCCTGCTCCAGATGAGGCCCGGGACGCTTTGACTGCCGTTGAATCAATGCACCAAGTGTCCAAGTCGATCAGGCCTTGAGCGTTGAGTTTCACGTGTAGGCGCTTGAGCATTTTGTTGAAGATGCCCTGGTTTCGCCAATCTCGGAAGCGCTGATAGACCGTGGACCAAGGCCCGAATCGCTCCGGCATGTCTCGCCATGCGGCGCCAGAGCAAAGCACCCACAGCACGCCATTGAGCATCAGGCGATCATCAGCTCTTGGGCGTCCGGTACGCCGAGGGGCAGTAAAAAGATCGGCGACTATTTCCCAGTCTGCGTCGGAAAGTTCGTATCGCTTGGGCATGGCAGAATGCTTCGCCTAAAAGGTGAGAACTCTACGGAAAATCAGGCTTTCAGCGGCTCTGGTGGCGTTTCAAAGGTTTTCATACAGAGCCTAGGGCAGGCGAGACGATATGCGGGCATTGAACCTGAACCGTGGAACCAGGACTCTTTCCACAGGCTACTTTTTTTCCAAATGTGGTGAGTTCGCCTTCGAAACTGCCTTCGCTGTCTCGGTAGTCTCAATGGCCAAGGCAGACTTGCTGTTGATTGGAATGGTCTATTTCTTCCGTTTCTTGCCCAGCGCACTGTTCTCCCCCATGGGTGGATGGCTGGCCGACCACTGCGACAAGAAGCGCACTCTCGTAACAGTCGAGTTGGCCAAGAGCATTGTGGCCGTGGTGTTCTATTTCATGTTCGCCTGGTCTGCACCCACGCTGGTTGTAGTCATCGCTCTGGCAATGTCGATGACGGCCTTGGACTGTTTGTTCGTACCAACATTTCGCGCCTATTTTCCAGATATTGTCGAGAAGGACGACCTGTCTTTTGTCAACAGCGGCGTACAAGTGGTCGAAGATATTGCCTCGATTCTTGGACCGCTGGTGTTTTCGGTACTTGTCCTATCGCTTTCCAGCGATGCGACATTCGTGTTCTTTGCTTTTTGCCTATCGCTGTCGGCCGCCAGCATCGCCACACTGCCAGCTGGAAAGAAGGGGCCCGGCGTCACGTTCGATGCCCCCGGTTTGATCCGCGATGCGGCGCGTAGCGTGGGCCAGCTTAGGGGCAGCAATGCACCGCTGTTTGCGGTTATCTGCTGCACCACGCTCTGCGCCATGTTCGCCACTTCGGTGATTCGTTTCATCCTCCCGGCCTCGGTGCTCGAGCACTTTGGTTCGGAGGCTGCGGTCGGCTATGTATTTTCCTTGCTGGCAGTGGGCACTGTGCTGGGTGGGATGCTCTATACCCGCTTCAATAAACGAACTACCGCGCGTCTAGTGCTGCGCTATTGGTCCTTGTACGGAGCATTGTTCTTCGCCGCCGCGGTGGCGCTTCAGCTCAATAGCGCATTGTTTCTGCTGCTGTTGTTTTTCGTCGGGTTCATCGGCGCTTTCGTCGATATCGCCATCGTGACCAATATCCAGTGCCTGTCCAACGATCATGAGGTCGGTCGGAACTTCTCGTTGTACTACTTCACCGCTGTCATCGGCGATGCCGTATCAGGCCTGGTTGCCAGCCTGGTCTACGTACTGGCAGGGCCAGCTACCTTCATCTGGATGACGTTCATGCTGTTTGTCGCGCCCTTGCGCTGGAATATCAGGGGAAAACTGGATAAGCGCTAGCGCTGTGCGAGGAGCTGGCTTCGGTGCAGGATCAAGCCCACAGATAGCGCGCTAGCTCGAAACTTGCGCGCTATCTGTGGGAGCGGCCTTGCGTTGCGAAAGGGCCGCAAAGCGGCCCCCATTCAGCTACGAAACCGCGGCAACGGTCGTTCGATCGACAGCGATGTCAGGGTCTTGCGCAGCTGGGCTTCGTCGGCTTCCAGGGCCTTGAGGCTTGCGCGGATCTTGCCAGCGGCGGGCACGTCGCCCTGCCGGTCGATCCAGTCGGCGATCTCCTTGCAGGCGCTGCTCAGGCAGGCTTGGCGCTGGTTCATCAGCGTCAGGAGGGTGGTGAGCTCTCTTTCGGACATGGCAGGATCCTCCATTCAGCCTTGTCAGTGTAGCAGCGGCCGGGCAGCTTGCCTGGGGCCAACTGCCGCACGGTGCCAGCGCCGCTGGCGACTGCCGTCACGGCTGCAGGCAGGCTTGCCGATAGTCCCCCGGCGTCACCCCATAGGCTTGCTTGAACTGCCGGTTCAGGTGGCTCTGGTCGGCGAATCCCAGGGCGAAGGCCACCTCCGAGGCGGGCAGGCCGCTCTTGAGGAACTCCCGGGCGCGGGCCAGGCGTCGCTGCTTGAGCCAGGCATGCGGCGGCAGGCCGGTGGCCTGGCGGAATACCCGGGCGAAATGGAAGGGCGAGAGGTTCACGGCACTGGCCAGGGCTTCCAGCGAGGGCGGGTCGGCCAGTTGGCTTTCCAGCAATTCCCGAGCGCGGGCCACGGCCAAGGGCTCGTTGCCCGGCGCGGGCGCCTCGGCGCAATGGCCGTGGCGCTGCACCAACGCCAGTACGGCATGGCGCCAGGCCGTCTGCTGCTCCAGGGCGCTGGCGCCAGACTCGGAGAGCTGGTGCAAGTGGCTGAAGGCCGCGGCCAGGGCCGGGTCCTGGATCACGCTCTGCTTGAAGTGGGGCATGCCGTGGCGGCCCAGTTCCAGCTCCTTCAGCACGCCAGTGACCCGCTCATGCTCCGGATAGAAGCCGCGATAACGCCAGCCCGCCTCATGGGCGGTGGCCCCGGTGTGCAGTTCATCGGGGTTGATCAGCACCATGCTGCCGACCGGTGCCAGGTGCTCGCTGCCACGGTGCCAGAAGCGCTGGGCGCCGGACTCGATCACGGTGAACACATAGCCTTCATGCACGTGCGGGGCGAAACGCTGCTGGAAATACCGCGCATGCAGCATTTCCACGTCGCCCAGGGCCGGTGCCTGCCAGAGATGGGTCTGTTCGCGCAGGGACGTGCTCATGCCAGCCAACTGCGCAGGAGAAAGAAGATCAGCATGCTCGCCAGCATGCTCAGCAATACGCTGCGGGTCAACAGCACCAGGCCGATAGCGACCAGCGCGCCGAGCAGGTAGGGGTTGCCCGGGCTCAGGTCGAGTTGGTGGCCGGGCAGGAAGATGATCGGCCCGCAGATCGCAGTGAGCATGCCAGGCACGGCAAAGCCGAGGAACTGCCGGGCATTGGAGCTCAGGCGCAGCGGCAGGCGTGGCTCGAGGAAGGCGTAACGATTGAGGAACACCACAGCGCCCATGGCGAAGATCAGCAACCAGGTCATGGGCGGGCTCCCGAGAGTTTCTGGCAGACGAAGCCGGCCGCCATGCCCAGCAGGCCGGCGGCGACCAGGGCGGTTTCCCAGTGCCAGTAGCTGAACAGCACCGAACAGAACAGCGACACTGCCACGCAGACCAGCGTCGGCAGGTTGCGCACCAGCGGGGCGATCAGCGCGACGAAGGTGGCGACGATGGAAAAATCCAGGCCCAACCGATCCAGGTGCGGGATGTTCTGGCCGAGGACGATGCCGGCCAGGGTGAACAGGTTCCAGGCGACGTAGAACGTCAGGCCGACCCCCAGGGCGTACCAGCGGTTGAATTGCTGCTGGTCGTACTGGCTGGTCAGGGCGAAGAATTCGTCGGTGAGCAGGAAGCCCAGCCCCAGCCGCCAGCGCAGCGGCTGGCCGGACAGCACCGGGCGCATGGACAGGCCGTAGAGCAGGTGCTGGGAGGTCAGCAGCAAGGTAGTCAGCAGGATCGACAGCAGGTTGGCGCCGCCCTTGAGCATACCGATCGCCACCAGTTGTGCTGCACCGGCGAAGACGATGGCGGACAGCCCTTGGCCTTCCCAGGGGCTGAGTTTGGCTTCGATGGCCATGGAGCCGGCGAGCAGGCCCCAGGGCGCGACGGCCAGGGACAGGGGAAGGATGGCGACGGCGCCGTGGAGGAAGGCTTGGCGAGCGATGGGCGGACTGCTGGGCATGGTGGCGGCGATGAGTCGACAGGGAAGGGCAGCATGCCAGAGGCGCAAGGGGCGTGGCTTGAATGATCTTGCTCTGCTTGCGGGGGCTGTTCGCTTCGATGCTGTTCAACGCTATTGGGCCGCTTCGCGCCCCATCGCCGGCAAGCCGACTCCCACAGGGTTCGAGTCGGCCATACTTGATGCGGTTTGCAGGGGCTGGAGCCGGCTTGCCGGCGATGGGCTGCAAAGCAACCCCCAATGCAGCTCAACCGACTGACGTCGGGGGCAAGCGAAGCCCCTAGTGGCTGCTGGTCAGCCGCTGCTGGGCCGCGGCGCAGCCGTTGATCTCCACGGCTTTTTGCAGCAGTACCTGGCGATGCTGCGGATCGAGGTCGCCGAGCAGGCGGTAGACTTCGGCCTGGTAGTCGCGCTGGCGCCCCCATTGCATCTCCAGCCCCTGCGGTTGGCTGCGGTTACAGGCCAGGCGCACCGCCGGTTGCGGGTAGTAGGGCGCATACAGGGTGGCCATGCCGGGGATCGCCTCCAAGGCATCGCGATAGGCGGGGCTGGCGTTGTAGGGCGGGCACCAGGTGGCGATCGCCGGCGCCGGCGGCGCGAAGCCCTGCTTGAGACTGGCCTGCAGCAATGGGCAGGCTGCATCGGGAATCTGTGCGGCCGGCAGGTAGGTCATGTAGTACAGGGCCAGGCGGTACTGAGCCACCGGGTGGCCAAGCGCTACTGATTTCTTGAGCAGCGCCACGGCCGTAGGCAGGGTCCTGGCCATGGCCTGGCCTTGGCGGCTGAGCTCCGGATCGCTGTCGACGGCGGTACGCAGGGTGCTGGCGCTGTCGTCCTGGGCGTCGGCCTGTTCGAGCAGGGGCAAGGCCTGGCGATAGAGCAGGTCGGCATGTGGATCGATCTGCACCTCCAGCGCGTGGGCGCCGAGCGGTGCGAGGGCCATGAGCAAGGGCGGCAGGAGCGCGGCACGACTCACGGGCAGACCTCGGTGGCGGACCGTTTACGGCGTGCGGCCAGATGTGGCAGGGCGGCTTCGATGTTCACGGTTACACATGTGCCTCAGGCAAATCAGAACGACAAGCCCGTATTCTAGCCACCGACCGGTACATGCCGGAAGCCCATTTCCCGACCTGTCGGACGAGCCAGACGGGAGGCAGCTTGTAATTCGTACTTTTCCTGGGCCAGCCCCAGCTTGGCGGTGATCACCTTGGCCAGGGCATTGTTGCCCAGGTCGTTGAAGTGCAGGCGATCGACGAACAGGGGCTCGCCGAACACCGGCGAGCTGCTGAGCATGCTGTTCATGTCGTAGCACGGGACTGGCCCGGCCTGGTCCTTGATGCGCCGGAAAAATGCCGTGTGCAACTGGCTGTCGAAAACGTCGGCCAGGAGCCGGTCGAAATTCGTCGGTTGCTGTTGCAGCGCCGTGAGCATGGCCTGTTCGCCGGCCGGCAGGCTCTCCCGGCACCAGGGCAGCAGGGGCTGGAGAATGAAGGTGAGGGTGGCATGGCCGTTGGCCAGGAGCCGGTCCCACTGTTGCAGGGTGCGGCCGATGCAGTCTGCCGCCTGGTTCAGGCGTTTGCCCGGGGCCGGCAGCGTCCAGGCGACCGCTGCGGGCTGGTGGCGGGGCGCGAAGGCCTTGCCCAGGCGCTGCCAGAACGATTCGCGGCGCGGTGCGTCGCAGGCCTGTACCCCTTCGTTGAAACTGTTGAGCACATCCTGGTAGGCGGTGGCCTGCTCGCTCGCCAGGACCTCGCCCAGTGCCTCTTGCGCCAGGGTGTTCAGGCCGCTCAGCACCACGACGTGGCCGATCTGCGCGAAACGGTGCTGATGACTGAGGAAGGTCAGCAGTTCCTGGGTGGCGTTGAGCCCACAGCCGGCCAGGTTCAGCCAGACCTCGCCGGTGAGCCGCGACAGGTAGGACGCCACCGTGTGTTCATCGGAACTGGCGCCAATCCCCAGGGCGGTCGAGCCGCCCACCAGCAGATTGACCCGCTTCGCGCCCTTGTGTTCGGCCACCGAGTAGCGCTTGTCTCCCGCGTGGCTGTAGCGCATCCCGAGGGCGTCGGTATTGATGGTGCCGGATCGATAGCCACGCTCGTGCATGTACAGGGTATGCGGCGCCCGGCGGCTACCCAGCAGCAGGAAGCGCTGGTAGTCCTGGGGCAGAGGAAGGAGGCTGTCCTGGGCGTGCGTGGCGTGATCGATCGGCCTCATGGGCGCTCCTTGTCGAATCGACGGTCTGGTGCGTGCCGGCTTAGCCGGCCAGCGCCTTGATGTTGTAGGCAAGCCCGCCGACGGCGATCAGCAGCAGGGCGACGCCCGATGCCAGGGTGATCAGGCGATTGCTGCGCTGCGAGGTGATCCTGCCGATGGCGAAGATGTACAGGCTGAGCACGGCGAAATCGATGGCGATCCACAGCAGCGACAGCACCACCATGCTTTTTTCGAAGGATTCGGTGATCTGGATGAACTGCGGGAAGAAGGAAATGAAGAAGATGATGTCCTTGGGGTTGGAGATGCCCACCATGAACCCCTGCAACAGCCCGCCGCGCCCGGGCCCGGCGGTGTCGGGCCCGGCCTCGGCGATGGGGGCCTGCAGCGCTTCCCTGAGGGTGCCGATGGCGATGTAGCCGATGAACAGGCAACCCAGCAGGCTCATGCCGCTGAGCCAGGCCTTGTCGACGGCCGCGCTGGTCATGATGATCCAGGCCGCGGCGCCGATCAGTACCAGCGAGGCCCAGTTGGTGCCGACGGCGGTGAACAGGGCCTTGCGCGTGCCGCAGGCCGCGGCGGTGTTGACGATCAGTGCCACCACCGGGCCGGGCGTGGCGATCAGCAGCAGGACGGTGAGGGCGTAGGTGGCGGTCAGTGCGGTATTCACGTTCAGTTCTCGATCAGTGTGTCGGGTGTCGCAAGGGCCTGGAACGGGCAGCGCGGAGGATTCAGCGAGCCCGGTTCCTGGAGTTGGTACTGGCGCCATTCGAAGTTGTCGGCCTGGCCGAAGAAGCCCAGGGTATCGGGCATCACCCCGTCGTTGTAATGGCGCACCCGTTCGCGGATGCGTGCCCGGATGCGTTGGCCGCTTTCGCTGGTGGCGCTGGCCACTTCGTCGAAGCTTTCCCGGGGGTTGATGACGAAGACGATATGCTCGCCCAGGTTGCGGCTCTTCATCTGCTGGTGGGCCGGGAAGTTCATGTTGATGAACAGGGGCATGCCGGCGAAGCAGAACGACCAGCCGCTGTCGTGGGGATCCTTGGGGATGTCCTCCGGCCAGGGCAGCGGGTCGTGCTCATGCAGCTCTTGCAGCACCGACCAGGCCAGCGCCTGCTGCTGCGCCAGGCTGCTGCCGGCATGGGTCTCGAGGAACACCAGCAGTGGGTTGCCGATGCGCTGCTTGAGCGGCACGGGCTCGAGGGCGCGTACGTATTCGGCCAGGCCCCGGGCAATGTCCGCGGCCAGTTGCCCGGCACGGGCGAAGACGATGGAGCAGGTGCCGGCGGCCACCGCCTTGCGGCCGAACAGGCACGGAAAGTCGGGGTTGGCGAGGATGGCGCGAAAGCGTTCGATGGTTTCGTACGCCCAGTGTCGTTGGTTCTGGATATGTTCAGAGGCTAGCTCTAGCGCATCCAGGCGATAGCAGTTCCCATAACCCGTAAACATGATTACCCCAGCAGTTCTTTTGAACTTCCCGCCAGATACAAGCGGTTTCGCTATATATGTTTATTGTTTACCTGCATTTTCTGAGAACACCCCCAGGTTGTAAAACGCCTGGAACTATGACCTACTATTAGCTTCACTCATGCTTCGGACGCTGCGAATGTCGGAACGGATCCAGGCGCTGCATGCCCTGCGTGCCTTTGAAGTGGCATCACGCTACGGCTCTTTCACCCGGGCGGCGCAGGAGCTGGCCCTGACCCAGGGGGCGGTCAGCCACCACATCAAGACCCTCGAGACCCTGTTCGGCTGCGACCTGTTCGAGCGGCGCGGCCCCAAGTTGCGCCTGACCGAGCACGGCCGGCTGCTGGCGCAGGAGCTCAAGGTCGGCTTCAAGATCATCGAGAACGCCTGCGCGCTGTTGCGCCAGGACCGCTACGGCCTGCGCCTGAAGGCCCCCTCGACCCTCACCGTGCGCTGGCTGCTCAAGGCGCTGGATGCCTTCAAGAAGGTCGACAACAGCTGCAGCGTGCAACTCTCGAGCGTGTGGATGGACATCGACACGGTGGATTTCTATTCCGAACCCTACGACTGCGCCATCCTGCTGGGCAGCGGGCGTTTCCCGGCCGACGTCGAGAGCCTCAAGCTGTTCGACGAGTGGCTGATCCCGGTGTGCCATCCCGAGTACCTGGACCAGCCGAAGCCGGACCTGGCGGTGCTGGAGCGCTGCGAGCTTTTGCACCCCTCCGCGGACCGGCGCGACTGGCGGCGCTGGCTGGCGCGCATGGATGCGCTGGACATCAGCATCGACAGGGGGCAGGTGTTCGATACGCTCGACCAGGGCATCTCGGCAGCCCAGCAGGGCCTGGGCATTTCGGTGGTCGACCTGGTGCTGGCCAGCGCCGACCTGGCTGCAGGGCGGCTGGTCATGCCGTTCAAGCATGCGGTGGCCACCGGCGACGGCTACTACATGACCTGGCTCAAGGCCAGCCCCAAGGCGCGGCAGATGCACCGGCTGCGCGACTTCCTGCTCAGCCAGGTGCCGCCATTGGCGCACAAGGACATCGACTACCTGTACGGCTGAGGTTCCTGCTGGCTGCTGCGCAGCCCATCTCTGGCATTCAGCGGTAGAATGCTTCCTTCGCTTGAGCAAAACGATTCGAGGTCGACGCGGTGGAGTTGCAGCAGGGCTTTGTCCTCACCCGGCATTGGCATGACACGCCCGAGGGGACCTGCGTGGAGTTCTGGCTCGCCACCGACCAAGGCCCACGGCAACTGCGCCTGGCACCGCAGGAGTCGGTGGCGTTCGTGCCACTGGCGCATGCCGTGCGCGCCCGTGCCTTGCTGGCCAACGAGCGGGGCGTCGAGCTGCGGCCCCTGCGCCTGCGCGATTTCGAGCAGCGGCCGGTACTGGGCCTGTACTGCCGCCAGCACCGTCAGTTGATCCAGCTCGAACAGCGCCTGCGCAGTGCCGGCATCGACGTCTACGAAGCCGATATCCGTCCCCCGGAGCGCTACCTGATGGAGCGCTTCATCACCGCCCCGGTGCTGTTCAGCGGTCGCCCGGATGCCCAGGGCGTGCTCTGCGATGCCCAGCTCAAGCCCTTGCCGGATTACCGCCCGGCGTTGCGCCTGGTATCGCTGGACATCGAGACCAGCGAGCGCGGCGAGCTCTACAGCATCGCTCTGGAGGGCTGCGGCCAGCGCCAGGTCTACATGCTCGGGCCGGCCAACGGCCAGGCCGATGACCTGGATTTCGACCTGCAGTATTGCGACGACCGTACCCAGTTGCTCGGCTGCCTGAACCAGTGGCTGGCCCGCCATGACCCGGATGCGATCATCGGCTGGAACCTGGTGCAGTTCGACCTGCGCCTGCTGCACGAGCACGCCACGCGCCTGCAGGTACCGCTGGCCCTCGGCCGCAACGGCGCGCCCCTGGGCCTGCGTGCCCACAGCGGGCGCAACCATGTGTTCGCCGATGCGCCGGGGCGCCTGCTGATCGATGGCATCGAGGCACTGCGCGCGGCGACCTGGAGCTTTCCTTCGTTCAGCCTGGAAAGCGTCGCCCAGGCCCTGCTCGGCGAAGGCAAGGCCATCGACACCCCGTACCAGCGCATGGACGAGATCAACCGCATGTTCGCCGAGGACAAGCCGGCCCTGGCCCGCTACAACCTCAAGGACTGCGAGCTGGTCACGCGGATCTTCGCCCATACCCGGCTGCTCGAGTTCCTGCTCGAGCGTTCCACCGTCACCGGCTTGCCAGTGGACCGCAGTGGCGGCTCGGTGGCCGCGTTCTGCCACCTGTACATCCCGTCCATGCACCGCCTGGGCTTCGTCGCCCCCAACCTGGGCAGCCGCCCGGACGAAGCCAGCCCCGGCGGTTTCGTCATGGACTCGCGGCCTGGCCTGTACGACTCGGTGTTGGTGCTCGACTACAAGAGCCTGTACCCCTCGATCATCCGTACCTTCCTGATCGACCCGGTGGGCCTGGTCGAGGGCCTGCGCCAGCCGGATCACGCCGATTCCGTGGAGGGCTTTCGTGGGGCGCGTTTCGCCCGCCGCCAACATTGCCTGCCAGCCATCGTCGAGCGGGTCTGGCAGGGGCGCGAGGCGGCCAAGCGGGCCGGTAACGCGCCGCTGTCCCAGGCGCTGAAAATCATCATGAACGCCTTCTACGGCGTGCTCGGCTCCAGCGGTTGCCGCTTCTTCGACCCGCGCCTGGCCTCGTCCATCACCCTGCGCGGGCACCAGATCATGCGCCAGACCCGCGCCCTGATCGAAGCCCGTGGCTTCGACGTGATCTACGGCGACACCGACTCGACCTTCGTCTGGCTCAAAGAGGCCCATGACGAAGCGGCCGCCGCGCGCATCGGCCAGGCCCTGGTCGCCGAGGTCAACCAGTGGTGGCGGCAACACCTGCGCGAGACGATGGACCTGGACAGCGCCCTGGAGCTGCAGTTCGAGATCCACTACCGGCGCTTTCTCATGCCGACCATCCGTGGTGCCGACGAGGGCAGCAAGAAGCGCTACGCCGGCCTGGTACAGCGCGGCGAGGGGCGCGAGGAACTGGTGTTCAAGGGCTTGGAGTCGGTGCGCACCGACTGGTCGCCCCTGGCCCGGCAGTTCCAGCAGGAGCTCTACGGGCGGATCTTCCGTGGCCAGCCTTACCGCGACTATGTCCGTGACTATGTGCGCCGCACCCTGGCCGGTGAGCAGGACGAGTTGCTGGTGTACCGCAAGCGCCTGCGCAGGCCGCTGGCCGACTACCAGCGCAACGTGCCGCCCCACGTGCGCGCCGCACGGCTGGCCGATGCGTTCAACAGCCGCCTGGGCCGGCCCCGGCAGTACCAGAACGGTGGCTGGATCAGCTACGTCATCACCACCTCGGGCCCCGAACCCCTCGAGAACCTGCAGTCGCCGATCGACCACGAGCATTACCTGAGCCGCCAGTTGCAACCGGTGGCGGACGCCATACTGCCGTTCGTGGGCGATGATTTCGCGGCCCTGACCGATCGCCAGCTACTGCTCTTCTGACCCGCGGGTATTACCCCTCTAACGCCGTCCGCCGCCTCGCACGGCCTAGGGTGCTGCCTTTTCCGCCACCCAGGAGAGACAATCGATGGTCACCCACACTCCACCTTCGGCATACGCGGCAGCCCAGGACGCGCTCATCGGTGCGCGTCTGCCGTACTGGCTGCGCTCGGCGAGCGTCGAGCAACTGGCACCGTTGCAGGATGCCATGGGCCTGAGCCTGTACTTTCGCCAGCGGGTTCGGCAGTTACTTGCAGGCCTGCAGGGCATCGACTGCTTCGCCGAGCCCTTGCTGGTCCAGGCGTTGCGGGCGCGCTTCGGCGCAGCGCTGGACATTCATCGCCTGCGTTTTCGCCTGGGGCACCGGGAACCGGTGATCACCTCGCAGCCGATCGGCTATCCGGTGACGGTGCCGGTCTATACCGAGATCAGCCTGTTCGAGGCCGCGCTGCGCAATTTCACCGCGGCAGAAGCCGAGGCAGGGGGGCAGTTGCCCGGCAACGGCCTGGTGGACCCGCTGGATGCCCAGGCCAAGCTGCCGTGCGCGCAGCAGTTCGCCAGCCTGTGCCGTGAACTCGACCTGGGTGGGCGCTACCAGCGCCATTTGCAGGGTATCCTCGAACCGGCCGACGGCGAGGCGCGCCGCCAGGTGCTGTCGTTGCTGGCGCGGGCACGGCGCTACGGCATGCTGGCCGATGCCCATGTGGCCAGGATCAAGGGTGCGTTGAACGAGGCCGAGCTGCAGCTGTTGGTGCGGCTGTGTGGCCTGCATCGCGCGCCCACGCTCGAGGGCAGCCCGGTCATCGCCAAGCGCTTGAGCCTGCTCGGTTGCACGCTGGAGCAGATCGTCGTGCTCGATGTCCGCGATGAAAGCCTCAGCCCGCTGTACAGCACCAGCCGCCGGGTACTGGTGCATATCCCGGACGATCCGCAGGCACCCTGGCAGGCGTTTCCGGACTTGCGTCATTTCGCCAATGCCTTGGGCAAGCGCCTGCGCACCCCGCAGTACCAAGGCTTCTTCAGCCGCTTCGTGCGGCGGCGCGACAGCCAGCGCTTCTTTGCCAGCGTGGTCCAGGGTTACCAGGGGGTGTCCGAGCTGGCCAACATCGACCTGGAGGCGCGCATGCATGCCTACCCGGAGCCGCTGTTCGATAGCCTGGCTCGGGCGCGCATCGGCCAGATCAAGGACGATGCCGCCATGATCGCGGTGCCGAAGGCCGAGGTCGATCGCCAGGTCCAGCGCGAGCACGCCCAGCGCCTGGCAGCCGAAGGCTGGACCCTGCTCAACCTCGCCGGGTTGTTCGTCCCGGTGATCGGCGCGGCGCTGCTGGCGGTGAGCGCCTGGGCGCTGCTTGGCGAGGTCTACCACGGTATCGAGGCCTGGCACGAGGGGGAAACCAGCGAAGCGCTCGAGCACCTGTTCAATGTCGCCATCGACCTTGCCGTAGTCGCCGCTACCGCTGCGGGCATCACCCTGGTGCGCAACGCCTGGTCCCGCTCCAGCCTTGTCGACAGCCTGTTGCCGGCGCAGTTGGAGGACGGCAGCACACGCTTGTACAAGCTTGACCTGGCGGCCTTTCGCAGCGAGGCGCCACCGCCGCAAGCCGTGCCCGATGCGCAGGGTATCCACCGCCTGGGGGCACAGGCCTGGATCGAGATGGACGGGCATCATTACCCTATCGTCCAGCGCGCCGGTGATGGCCGCTGGCAATTGCGCCCACAGGGCGGCCATGGGCCGCTGCTATGCCACAACGGTGCCGGTGCCTGGCGCCTGTGGTCGGAGCAGCCGGCCCGCTGGGACGATCCTCATCGCCTGTTCCGCCGCCTGGGTGGCCCGTTCGCGCGCCTCGACGACGAACAGATCGACCAGCTCATGACGGCGCATGGCCTGGAGGCCAGTCACCTGCGTGCGCTGCATGTCCAGGGGCAGGCGCCCGAGGCGCAGTTGGTCGACAGCGTCGAGCGGGTATTGCTCGAGCAGCGTATCCGTGAGTTGGTCGGCCGCCTGCGCGGCGGCGAGCCGGTCAGCGACCGCTTCGTGCTGCAGCATGCCCAGGCCTTGCCCGGGGCGGCTGGGCTGCCAGACCAGGGGTTGGCAGAGCTGGCCTGGAACCTGCGCAGGCCATTGTTCCAGCGCCTGTACGAGAGCGCCCAGGGCCGCGACAAGCCCGGTGTCGCGACCCTGCGCCGAGCATTCCCCGGCCTGCATGGCCGGGCTGCCGAAGCGTTGTTGGAGGCGGCCCGGGTCGCGGACCGGCGCCGCTTGCTCGACACTGGTCGGGTTGCGCTGCGCCTGGCCGAGTCGGCGAGGACGAGCGTGGGACAGATACGTGTGGCCAGGGTATTCGAGGCGCTGTACCTGGACACCTTGCAGACGGGCGACCTGGCGCGTGTGGCCCTGGCCATGGCCAGGCAACTGCCGGGCGCGCCGGCGGGGCGCTGGCGCTTGTTCGAGGGTAGCGTGCAGGGGCCATTGCTGCTGGCCCTGGAGCAGGGCGAGGAGGGCGGCGGCTTCGACCTGCTCCACCGCGATGGCCGCTTCCAGTTGCTCGACGAGCAGGGCCAGGTGCTGGCCGGCTGGGGGGAGCTGTTCGAGGTCATCGCCGCCGCCTACGGCGACCGCCAGCGGGATGCCATGGGCATCGGCGAGCCCTTCGCCCATAACCTGCGGGTGCTGGTGGGGCGGCTGGCGGCGCGCCAGCGTGAGGCGGTCGCACGGCTACTGGGGCAGGGCGAGCCCATCGGCTGGTTCCGGCCTCCACGGCGCCTGGACGATGGCCGAGTCGGTTATCCGCTGAGTGGCCGGGGCGCATCGCGGGGTAGGCCGCAGGCGCTGTTCGCCCGGGTGCGGGCGGTGTATCCGACGTTCGACGATGCGCAGATCGATGCCTGGTTGCAGGAGGTGAGGCGCTCGGGCCGGCAGGTGGAGAGCGAACTCGCCCGGCTGGGGCATGAGTTCGAGGCACTGGATGACCACCTGCGGGCCTGGAGCGAGCAGCCCACCAGCGGCATGCAGCGCCGCGAGCGGCGGCATTTCGCCCAGGTCCTGCTCAGTTGCTGGCAGCGCCGGGGGCCGCAGTTGTTCGACCAGCGTGGGCAAGCGACGGGATATCGCCTGAGTATCTGGGCGCTCAGCCTGGAACGCTTGCCCGAGCTGCCCGAGGCTGTGAGTTTCCCCCACATCCATGAGTTATCGCTGATGGGCTTGGGGCTGCGGGAAATGCCACAGCGTTTCCTGGGCGCTTTCCCGAACCTGCAGGTTCTGGAGCTGGCCAGCAACCGCTTGACCCGCCTGCCGCCGGGCCTGGAGGCGCTGACATCGCTGCGTGAGCTGGACCTGTACGACAACCGTGTCGTGCTCGACACCGAGCAGGCCATGACCCTGGCCAACGGCGAAATGCTGGAGTTCATCAACCTGTCGCGCAACCCGCTGGGGCGAACCTTCCCGCTGTACCGGCTGGACCGCTTGCGGCGTCTGTACCTTCGCGCCACCGGGATCAACGAACTCCCGCCCGCCCTGATGGACCGCCTGGAACTGACCATCGCCGACCTGCGCGACAACCAGATCACGACGCTGCCGGAGCGTTTCTATCGTGCGCCGATCTGGGTGGGGCGTACCGTGATGCTGACGGGTAACCCGTTGGACGAACAGGCCGCGCAACGCCTGGAGGCCTTTTCCCAGGCCCATGGCATGCCGGCGCCGCAGGTGGCGGGCCCTTCCTCGATGTCGTTGCGCCGACGCTGGCTCGACGCCGCCGACAGTGTCCAACGGGCCGTGCAGTCCTCGACGTGGGACGAGCTGGAAGCCGAGGACGGTGCGGACGATTTCTTCGCCATGCTCGCGCGGCTGCTGGAAACCGTGGATTTTCGCGATCATCGCCAGGCCCTGGCCAACCGGGTGTTCACCCTGCTGCAGAGCATGTGCCGCTACGGAGGGCTGCGCAGCGAGCTGTTCAACCAAGCGCGCATGCCCCTGACCTGCCAGGACAGCGTGATCCTGAGCTTCAGCGCTCTGGAACTGCGCATGCTGGTCTGGCAGGCGCGGGTCGACGCGGCCGCCGGTGGCCAGGAGCAGGCCCTGGTACGGTTGGGCCGCCAGCTGTGGCGGCTGGACGAGGTCGAACGTATCGCCCTGGAGGACATCCAGGCGCGCCGGGCCGCTGGCAGCGATCCGGACGAGATCGAGGTAAGCCTGGCCTACCGCCTGGCATTGCGTGATGCGCTCGACCTGCCGGGGCAACCTGCCGACATGGCCTACGCCGACGTTGCCGGGCTGGACCGGTCGCGCATCGACCAGGCCCGGGAGCGCGTGCTGGCACTGCAGACGCCGGAACGCCTGGCGCAGTCGCTGGTAGAGCGGGACTTCTGGCAGGAACACCTGCTACGCGCCCACGCCGAGGTCTTCGAGGCCCTCGATGCGCCGTTCCATCGCCGCGTCGAGGCATTGATGGAGAGATCGTCGGCGTTGCCGGAGGGCCAATACCTGGCGCGGATGAATAGCATCGGCAGCGAGCGCCAGGCGGCTCGGCGCGAGCGGATGCTGGCCCTGACCCGCATCGCCCTGGCCGAGGCGCCGCCTGCCAGTGACGACACCCCGGGGGCCTCCTGAGGCGAGGGGTAGGGCGAGCACCTGCCGCGACCCCGGTGGCTTTCGGCTATGCTCAGGTTCGGGTGTCGGCATTTTCCGGAGATGCCGTAGGCCTGGTCTGGAAACCGGAAGTTACCTTTGACCTGACCACCTGCCCAGGCAGGTGGTTTAGGCTCGCAGGCCGGATCTTTCTCCCCGATCTGTAGTCATTTGGTTCATCGAGACAATAAGGAGATGCGCATGCTCGTCCGGTCACTGACCCTCGCCACCTTGCTCGCCGTCGCCGGCCCCTTGCTCGCTGCGGACAGCGATGCACCGTTGGCCAAGGAGCTGGGCAAGGCCAGGCCGCTGATCATCATCGCCCCCAGCACCGCCGACCCCACCTTGCGCGGCCTGAACGAGGCCCTCAAGGACCCGGCCACCCAGGCCGCGTTCAAGGAGCGCAGCCTGGTGCTCTACAGCGTCGCCAACATGATGGGCAAGCGCGAGGACAAGAACCTCGAGCAGCAGACCACCATGGCCTTGATCCGCGAGCTCAAGCTTGGTGCCAGCAAGGGCACCAAGGTGATCCTGGTGGGCAAGGATGGTGAGCGGCACATGCTCAAGGATGACGACAGCGGCGCGCAGCTCGACCCGCAGGTGATCTTCAAGGCGGTGGACGAGCTTCCCGCCAGCGAGAAGGCGGTGACCGCGCCCGAGCCGGTGGCCAGCAGCACCGAGAAGGCCAAGGACAGCAAGCCCGGCAAGCCGACCAAGCCGCTGGCACCGCCCAAGCCGCTGGAAGACTGAAGATGCGCCGCGCGGGGTGGGGCGCCGGCAACGCCTCGCCCCCGACCCTTCGCGGATAGCCGCGAGGCGATGTTCCAGTGGCCTGTATCTGACTGTATCCAGCCACCTGGTCGACCCACTTCCATACAGAAAGCCCACCTGCCTGATACACCGGCGATACACCACTGCGGCGAAATGGCTCCACCTCTCAACCACAGTGGAGCACCAGCATGAAACATTCGAAGAACACCCTTGGCCTGCTCAGCGTCGCACTGCTCGGCGGCATGGCCCTGGGCAACAGCGCGTTCGCTGTCGAGCCCCTGGCCCAGGGCTACCAACTGGCCGCAGCCAAGACCCCAGGCGAAGGCAAATGCGGTGAAGGCAAGTGTGGGGGCAGTGGCAAGGCCACCCAGGGCGAAGGCAAGTGTGGCGAAGGCAAATGCGGCGGTAGCGCCAAGGCCGGCCAGGCCGAGGGCAAGTGCGGGGAGGGCAAGTGTGGCGATGCCTCCTTCGCCCGTACCGACAGCAACCGTGACGGCAAGGTTTCGCGCGAGGAGTTCCTCGCCGTGGCCAAGGACCGCGCCGCCGACTTCGACAAGATCGACAGCAACCACGACGGCGTGATCTCCGAGCAGGAGGCCTACGACCACCTCAAGGCCCTCTACCAGGCCAACGGCAAGCCGATGCCCGAGGGACTGTTCAGCCACCTGGCTGGCGAGTCCTGATCGAGCGGGCTCCCACGGACTGCCTGCGGGCGGTGATGTGGGGGCCTTGTCGCAGCGCCTTGTGGAGAACCGAACATGAACGACCACCCCTTGCGCACCGGCCTCGGCTTGCGCCGTGGCCTGCTGCCCGAGCTGCTGACGATGGCGGACGGCGCGGTGGATTTTCTCGAATGCGCGCCGGAAAACTGGATCGGTGTCGGCGGAGCCTATGGCCAGGGCCTGGAACGCCTGGCCGAACGCTTCGCCATCGCCTGCCACGGCCTGTCACTGTCACTGGGCGGCAGTGCACCGCTGGACCAGGCCTTTCTCGCGCGTACCCGGCAGTTTCTCGAGCGCTACCAGGTACGCCTGTACAGCGAGCACTTGAGCTACTGCAGCGACGATGGTCACCTCTACGACCTGATGCCGATCCCGTTCACCGACGAGGCCGTGGTGCATGTCGCGGCGCGCATCCGCCAGGCCCAGGACCAGCTTGGCCGCCGCATCGCCGTGGAGAACATCAGCTACTACGCCGCGCCCTACCAAGCCATGAGCGAGCTGGCGTTCATTCGCGCCGTGCTCGAGGAGGCCGACTGCGACCTGCTGCTGGACGTCAACAACATCGTCGTCAACGCCTGCAACCACCGTTATGACGCGCTGGCGTTCCTCCAGGGCCTGCCGGTCGAGCGTGTGGTCGGCATGCACGTGGCCGGGCATTACGACGAAGCACCGGACCTGAAGGTCGACACCCATGGGGCGCCGGTGAAAGAAGATGTCTGGTCATTGTTCGCCAGTGCCTGCCAGCGCTTCGGCGTGCAACCGACGGTGCTGGAGCGCGACTTCAATTACCCGCCCCTGGACGCGCTGCTCGACGAGACGGCACGCATCCGCCAGTTGCAGCAGGCGGCAGGGAGTGTGCGCGATGAATGAAACCTTGCGTCAGCAGCAGTTCACCCTGGCCCGCCATCTGCGCGATCCCGCAGCCAATCCACCACCGCCGGGCATCGAGGCGCGGCGCCTGAAGGTCTATCGGGAGCTGTTCTACAACGCCATCGAGGGTTTGCTGGCCGGCAGCTTCCCAGTCATGCGCCAGACCCTCGGCGAGGCCCGCTGGCATGCCCGGGTGCGTGACTTCCATGCCCACTATCGCAGCCAGACGCCGCTGTTCACCGAGGTCGCCGAGGTGTTCATCGACTACCTGCACGGCATCGAGGCGGATGCACCCTGGCAGTTGGAACTGGCCCACTATGAATGGTTGGAGGCGCAGTTGTACCTGAGCGATGCCGAGGACCCAGAGCACCGGCCCGAGGGGGATCTGCTCGAAGGCGAGCCGTTGCTCTCCTGCGTGGCCCGGGTGCTCGCCTACCGCTGGCCGGTGGAGCGCATCGGCCCCGGCTACCAGCCTGCCGAGCCCCCCGATACACCCACCTTGCTGCTGGTGTATCGCGACGCCGACCTGCAGGTGCGCTTCGCCCGCCTGACGCCGCTGGCCTACCAGTTGCTGGCAGGGCTCCAGGGTAGCGGGCGCGAGCGGTTGCAGGCCTTGGGAGGCGAAGAGATCCAGCGTCAGGGGCTGGCTTTGCTCGAGGCTCTGCGCGGGCAGGGGATCATCGTCGGTACGCGATAGGTTGTCCCAAAGCGGCTGTGCGCGAGGCTCAACGCTTGGCCGGCTTCAACCGCGACACCCCGAACAGTACCAGCGCCAGCCCCGCGATCTGGTAGGCCGAGATCGACTCGCCGAGGATCGCCCACGACGCCAGCACCGTCAGCATCGGCCCCAGGTTGCCGACCGCCGCGGTCTGGGTCACGCCCATGCGCTGGATCGCCAGGGCTACCCAGTAGATCGGCAGCACGGTGGAGAACACCGCCATCATCGCCGCATGGGTCCATACCGCCGGCGGCAGTTGCCACAACTGGGCCGTGTCCGCCACCAGCAGGTAGTGCGCCAGCACCATCAGCGACGAGGCCGTGCCACACAGCCCGGCCAGGCGCATGGAGCCCATGCGCTTGAGCATCATGCCGGTGCCGGCGTAGTACAGGGCATAGGTCACCGCGCTGGCGAACACCCACAGCGCGCCGACGAGCACCTGCTGGCCGCCCCCCGACATGCCGAGGTCGTGGACGAAGGCGATGCCCAGGCCGAGGTAGCACAAGCCCATGGCCGACAGGGTGCGCAGGCTGGGCCGTTCACGCAGGGCGACGGCCTGGAACACCAGTACCAGGGTCGGGTAGGTGAACAGGATCAGCCGCTCCAGCCCGGCACTGATGTACTGCAGGCCATAGAAGTCGAACAGGCTGGCCAGGTAATAGCCGAACAGGCCGAGTAGCGCTACGCGCAGGCCATCCCCCAGCCCAAGGGCAGCGCTGGACGAGCCACGGCTGAACCACACCAGCCAGACGAACAAGGGCAGCGCGATGCCCATGCGCATGGCCAGCAGGCTGATAGCGTCCACGGGGCCTGCCGCGTAGGCGAGTTTGACGAAGATGGCCTTGAAGCTGAAACCCAAGGCCGCGAGCACGGCATACAAGGCACCGTTGTGCAGTTGGCGTTGCAAGTGGGCGCGGATGGCGAGCATGGCGTGTCCGAGAAAGGGGAGTGGCGAGGCTTATTCTGGGCAGAAGGCGCTGGCGCTAGAATCGCTTTTTATCGAACATGGTGTTCTGATTTGGAGAAGCCCCATGCATTTCGACCTGCCTGACCTGCGCCTGCTCGCCGCCATCGCCGCCACCGGTAGCCTGAGCAAGGCGGCGGCGACCTTCCCGGTGGCGGTGTCGGCCGCCAGTACCCGCTTGCGGCTGTTCGAGGAACGTTGCGGCCTTGCCCTGTTCGTACGTCGGGTCGACGGCATGCAACTGACCCCGGCCGGCCGCCTGGTGCTCGAAGCCGCCCGCAGTGTGCTGGGCGAGGCGCAGAGGCTGCAGGACACCTTGCAGGAGCTGGCCGGCCAGCGGCGCATCACCTTGCACCTGGCCGCGTCCACCGTGACCAACAGCACCCTGCTGCCGGCGGTGCTTGGGCCGTTTCTGGCCGACTATCCGGAGGTGGACCTGCAACTGGTCGAGCACAAGAGCCTGGACGTGCTGCGCGTGGTGCTGGCCGGTGAGTGCGAGATCGGCGTGTACGACGGCAACCTGGCCAACGAGGGGCTGGTGTCGCTGCCGTTTCGTACCGAGCGCCTGGTCCTGCTGACGCCCGCCGACCACCCGTTGGCGTCCCGCGGGCAACTGCGGCTGGTCGATGCCCTAGGGTTTCCCTTCGTCTGCCTGCCGGCCGAGCGTGCCATGCAGCGCTTCGTCGAGGAGCTGGCGATGAACCTGGCCATGCCCCTGAAGGTCCGGGTGCGTGCGCCGAGCTTCGAGGCCATCGCCCAACTGGTGGCCCAGCGCGCCGGCATCGCCATGTTGCCCGAGACGGCAGCCCTGCGTGCCGAGCAGGAGCTGCCGGTGCGCCGGCTGGCGCTGGAGGAGCGCTGGGCGACGCTGGAGTTGCGGGTGTGTTTTCGTGGTTGGGAGAGCCTCAGCTCCCATGGGCGTCAGTTGGTGGGGTTCCTGTCCGGGCAGTGAGCTGTCAGTGACTCCGCATCCGGGGCTGCAAAGCAGCCCCGCCTGCCTCAGGCGGCTCAGACCTTGAACTGCGCCACCATGCCATTCAACTCCACCGCCAGTCGCGACAGGTCCTGGGCCGCCGCGCTGGTCTGGTTGGCCCCGGCCGAGGTCTGCATGGCCAGGTCGCGGATGTTGACCAGGTTGCGGTCCACCTCGCGGGCCACCTGCGCCTGCTGCTCCGATGCGCTGGCGATCACCAGGTTGCGTTGATTGATCGAGGCGATGGCCTCGGCGATCACCTCCAGAGCCTGGCCGGCCGACTGGGCCACTTCCAGGGTGCCGGTGGCACGCCCCTGGCTGGTGTGCATGGCCGTGACCGCGCGCTCGGTGCCGGACTGGATCCCGACGATCATCTGCTCGATCTCGGCGGTGGACTGCTGGGTACGGTGGGCCAGGGCGCGTACTTCGTCGGCGACCACGGCGAAACCGCGTCCGGCCTCGCCGGCACGGGCCGCTTCGATGGCGGCATTGAGCGCCAGCAGGTTGGTCTGCCCGGCGATCGCGCCGATCACGTCGAGCACGCGGCTGATTTCGTTGGCGTTATTGGCCAGTTGCTCGATTTCCTCGGATGTGCCGGTGACATCGTTGACCAGGTGCTGGATCGAAGCCAGGGCCTGGTTGACCTGGTCGCGACCATCACGGGTGGTCTGATCGGCCCCTTTGGAGGCATCGGCGGTGTTCACCGCGTTGTTGGCCACTTCCTCGACGGCGGCGGTCATCTGGTTGACCGCCGTGGCCGCCTGGTCGATCTCCGCGCTTTGCTGGTGCAGACCGCGGCTGGTGTCTTCGGTGACTGTGTGCAGTTCTTCCGAGGCCGAGGCCAACTGGTCCGAGGAGGCGGCGATCTTGCGGATGGTCTCGCGCAGGCTCTGCTGCATGCGGGCCAGGGCACGCAGCAGCAGGGCCGGCTCGTCGCGGCCGTGGACCTGGATGTCGCGGGTCAGGTCGCCGGTGGCCACGCGCTCGGCCACGGCCACGGCGTCGGCCAGGGGGATGACGATGCTGCGGGTGAGCAGGGTGGCGAAGGCCGCCAAGGCCAGGATGATCACCACCAGGGAGGTGATGATCAGCGAGAAGGCCTGCTCGAACACACTGCTGCTGCGCCGGGAGGCCGTTTCAGCGCCGTCGGCGTTGTACTGGATCAGCGCATTGAGGGCCTGGAGCATGGTGTCGGCGTATTCGGCCAGGGGGCCGTTGATCAGGCGCCGGGCCTCGTCGAGACGGTCGGTGGCGACCGCGTCGCGGATCGACTTCTGCAACCGGTGGTAACGCTCGCTCAGCTTCATGAAGGTGTCGAACAGGGCGCGATCGTCATCGGCGATGATGGTGCGTTCGTAGGCGTTCAGGTCGCTTTCCAACTGCTGGTTGACCTGGACGATCGAGGCCAGTGTCGCCTGCCTGGCGCTGGGCTGTTCCTCCAGCACGCTGCGCAGGGTCAGCGCCCGCGCCCGGCCGAGGTTGTTGCTGACATCGCCCAGCGCGATGACCGCCGGCATCCAAGTCACGCGGATCTCGTCGGTGGCACGGTCCATCTGGCGGGTTTCGTAGAGTGCGAACAACCCCATGGCCAGGACCAACAGGCCCAGTAGGGTGAATACGGCGGCGGCCCGTATGCCGATCTTCATGTTCCGGAGTTGCATTGAATGCTCCTTGGCGTTGGCAGCCCCAAGAGCGCTAGACGGCACAGGAGGGTGATCAGGCTCTCGACGGGCTGCAAATGTGGGTTAAGTCCCTAGAGTTGATGGTGTTTTTGCTGAATGATGCCATATAGCCACTATCGATTGAACAGGTATCCAATAAAATTGTATACAGACAATAGACAGAAGGCCGCCTCCCGCCCCCTCGCGGCATCGAGCCGCAGGGGAGACGCGAAGCGGCCCCGGTGACGATCGGGTCTGTCTACACGATCGGAATCAGTGGATCGGCTGCCGCCAGGGCCTGGGCGCGATCGGCGGCCGGCGGGTAGATCCACACCGAGTTGATCTGGCGCTTGAGGGCCTTGCCCTCCTGGCCCTGCAGCTTGAGCTCACGCTCCCAGCCCTCGCTGAACGCCGCGCCCCAGTCGCCCAGGTCGAGGCAGGTCACGTACTTGGGCTGGCGATACACCACCGGTGCCACGCCCAGCAGGTCGGCCGCCACGTTGTTGCCGCTGTGACGGCCCATGGGAATGGCGTGCTGGCAGGTCATCAGGGCATGGTTGCCTCGCTCGTCCACCGCGGCCCAGGCCACGTCGCCGGTGGCATAGATGTGCGCCTGGCCGATCACTTTGAGGTGCTCGTCGACGCGCAGGCGGCCCAGGGCATCGCGTTCGCCCGGCACTTGGGCGGTCAGCGGGCTGGCCTTGACGCCCACGGTCCAGATCACGGTCTTGCTGGCGATGTAGTCGCCGTTGTCCAGCGTCACGCCGCCGGCGTCGATGCCCATCACCGAGGTACCTGCCAGCCACTCCACGCCGGCCTGCTCGCAGGCTGCGACGATCGCCGGGGTGATGCCCGCGCCCAGCGCTGCGCCGATGCTGACGCCCCGGTCGACGACGATCACCCGTGGTGCTGCGTCGTTACCGAGGATGGTGCGCAGGCGGGCGGGCAGCTCGGTGGCGGTCTCGATGCCAGTGAAGCCGCCGCCGCAGACCACCACGGTATTGCGGGCAGGGGAGGCGGGCAGCGCGGCCAGGTCGACCAGATGCCGCTCCAGGCGCATGGCCGACTCCATCTGGTCGACGTCGAAGGCATGCTCGGCCAGGCCCGGCACGGCCGGGCGTGCCACCTGGCTGCCGGCGGCCAGGACCAGGCGGTCGTAGCCGATCCGCTGACGCTGGCCGTGACTGTCGGTGTAGCCGACGCTGCGGCCGTCCACGTCGATGGTGTCGGCATGGCCCTGGATGAAGGTCACGCCCACCGCCTCGAACAGGGCGCCCAACGGTGCCTTCATGCCGTGTACGTCGCTTTCGTAGAAGCGCGGGCGGATGCGCAGCTCAGGCTGGGGCGCGAGCACGCTGACCGTGACGTCGCCGCGCTGGGCCTGGTCGAGCAGGCGTGCGGCGCTCAGGGCGCTCCAGACACCGGCGAAGCCGGCACCGATGATCAGGATGTGTGGGTTCATGAGGGTGCTCCGCTGGATTGCATGGGGGGTGAAAGGTGTACGGCGTGGATTCGTGTACCTGCCGAATAACTACGACTGTATTGATCGTAGTTTGTGACGGCAAGTCTTTTTTTCGCCGAAGGTCTTCCTGCATGCCCCGCTGGCCCCTTCGATAATGCTGTATTTCCGGGCTTACAGGGCTGTATCGTGAGCCGAGAAAGACGACGGATGGCGCCAAGGCACTTTGCTCGCCGGCAGGAGAAGGCGTAGTATTTACGACAAAATTAGTCGGAGATTGACATGTCGCTATACAGTGCCGGCGTCGAATACGGCCTCCATTGCCTGCTGTTCCTGGTGGACGAGCGTGGCGATACCCGCGAGTCCAGCGTGCGCGACCTGGCCGAGTTGCAGGGGGTGCCCCAGGAGTACCTGGCCAAGGTCTTCACCAAGCTGGCGCGCGCGGGGTTGGTGGCCGCCACCGAAGGCGTGCGCGGGGGCTTTCGTCTGGCGCGGCCGTCCGACGAGATCACCGTGCTCGACATCGTCACCGCCATCGATGGGCCGAAGAAGATCTTCGACTGCCGCGAAATCCGCGAGCGCTGCACGCTGTTCGAAGGCGCGGCGCCAGGTTGGGCGACCGAGGGTACCTGCGCCATCCATGCCGTGATGCTGGGGGCGCAGAAGCGGATGGAAGAGGCGCTCGCGCAGCAGACCATCCTCGACCTGGCCCGGCGTTTCGGGCGCAAGGCCCCGACGGAGTTCGGAGTGAAGGTCAATGAGTGGATGAGTGAGCGGCGGGAAGGCAAGGGGAGCGGGGGGGAGATCGCGGTTACCCAGGTGTAAGGGTAATGGCAGTACCGGCCCTGTGGGGTTGCCTCGAGGTCAGTCAGTCAAGCGGCCCCAGATGTCTTCAGCCCGCCCGGGCCTCATGCCGCTTGCGGTACGCTCCCGGCTGCACCCCCACCGCCTTGGCGAACGCCCGGGTAAACGCCGCCACCGACTGATACCCCACCTGCGCCCCCACCTGCTCCACGGTATTCCCCGCCTTGAGCAACTGGCAGGCATGGCGCATGCGCAAGGCCAGCAGCACCCGGCCGGGCGACTGCCCCGCCAGCTCGTTGAAGCGCTTGAAGAACGCTGAACGCGACAACCCCGTGCAGGCCGCCATGCTTTCCAGGTGCCAGGCCTGACCGGGCTGCGCGATCAACTGCTCCAGCAACGCCGCGAAGGCCGGTTGGCGGGCGAGGGCGACCAACCCACCCAAGGATCGCCCGGCGTGTACCTGCTGGCGCAATACATACAGGAACAACAGGTGGGTCAAGCGCTCCAGCAGCGCCTGCGACGGCGTGGGCGTGCGCCGGCACTCCTCGAGGATCAGCTCGAACAGCGAGCGTGCGGCATGCCCCGCAGGCTCTGCGGCGCGCAACAGGATCCAGTCGGCCAAGCCTTCGACGATCAGCGACGACAACCCCGAGCGAAAATGAAAAAAGCCGCAGACCAGGCCAACGCCGTCGCCGGCTTCGCTGTCCAGTGGCTGCATCGTCTGGCGTGGTTGGGCACAGGCGCTGGCCGGGTCTTCGTCGCCAGACAGCCGATAGGCCAGGTCGCGCAGCAGGAACACCGCATCGCCGCTTTCCAGCCGTATGGGCCCGGGTTGCCCGTCGATGTGCAGCCAGCAGTGCCTCTGCACCACCAGGTGGAAGCTCGCCCGACCCATGCCTTGGGTGCTGGCGTGCCAGCCGCCGCAGTAGCGGCCGACATGGAACAGGCTGGCATCGAGCTCCAGGCTCTCTAATAACCAATCGACAGGGTGGCAGGATGAAATCATCTAATGCAAAGACTCAGGAGCAAGGAAAGGCGACTGATGAATATGGAGGGTAATTCTTATAACCAACAGACTGTACGCACCCCCACCAAAGGAGACCACGCCATGTCCTCGCGCATTACTCTACACACTCTGCAGAGCGCCCCGGAAGCTGCGCGTCCGTTCCTCGAGAACGCCCTGAAGAACTCCGGCTTCATCCCCAACCTGTTGGGTATCCTGGCCAACGCCCCTGCGGCGCTGGAAACCTACGTCACCGTCTCGGCGCTCAACGGCAAGTCGCAGCTGTCCTTGGCCGAGCGCGAGGTGGTACAGCTGATCGCCGCCACCCACCACGGGTGCGACTTCTGCGTGGCCGGCCACACCGCCGTGGCCCTGAACAAGGCCAAGCTGCCTCAGGACGTGGTCGACGCCCTGCGTGCCCGTGGCGAGCTGCCCGATGCCAGGTACGAGGCCCTGGCCGAATTCGCCCGCGAAGTGATCGCCACCCGTGGCAATGTCGGCGAGGCCACCTACGCGGCGTTTCGCGGGGCCGGCTACAGCGAGGGCAACGCCCTGGAAGTGATTCTCGGGGTGAGCCTCGCAACCCTGTGCAACTTTGCTAATGTGTTCGCGCAGACGCCGCTCAACGACGAACTCGGCAAATACCGCTGGCAGCCGTCGGCGTGAGCCGCGCGCGGTGCCGTTCGGGCCGCGTTTCGTAAAGGAGAAGGGACATGCTTGATTCCGCATTTCGGCAATGGCTGGACGCCAATGCCGAGGCTATCGACCTGGGCCAGTGCGACCCGCACCTGGTCCTGGGGCATATCGCCGAGTCGCAGCTGCTGCGCGTGGGCATCGACCCCGCCTTGGGCGGTTCGGGCGGCCAGATCACCGACGCGGTGGAAGCCATCGCCGCCATCGCCAGCCGTTCGCTGGCGGCGGCCTTCGTCTGCTGGGGCCAGCGCGCGTTCATCGAATACCTGCTGCAAAGCCCTAACCTGGCCCTGCGCGAACGCCTGCTGGCGGACCTGCTCAAGGGCGAGCTGGCTGGCGCTACCGGGTTGTCCAATGCCATGAAGTACCTGTCTGGCATCGAGGCCCTGCAGGTGCGAGCCCGCCCCCAAGCCGCCGGCTGGACGCTGGAAGGCCGCCTGCACTGGGTGACCAACCTGCGCAAGAGCGGTTTCGTGGTTGCCGCGGCGGTCGAAGAGGATGCCGGTGCTGCGCCGTTCGTCCTGGCGATCCCGTCCACTCAGGTGGGCGTGGAGCGCTCCGAGGACCTGCGATTGATGGGACTGCAATCGAGCAACACCGCCGCGCTGGCCTTCCACCAGGTCGAGCTGGGCCGTGACTGGCTGCTGCACGAGAACGCCCGCGAGTTCCTGCCCAAGGTGCGGCCGGCCTTCCTGGCGTTGCAGTGCGGCATGGCCATCGGCCTGGCCCGACGTGCCCTGGAAGAGGTGAGTGGGCATCTGCAAGGGCGCGGTTCGTTCCTCGAAGAAGCCCGCCAGGTGCTGGCCAAGCGCCTGGAGAATACCGTGGATGCACTCAAGCAGGGCCTGTTCGATGGCCGCTTCGTCAGCCAGCCGGCGGCGCTGTTCAAGTTGCGCATCATCCTGGCTGAAAGCGCTGCCGATGCCGTGCAGCTGGAGCTGCAGGCCAGCGGCGGCAAGGCCTACCTGGACGCCTATGGCGCCGGCTTCGCCCGCCGCTGGCGCGAGTCGGCGTTCGTGCCGATCGTCACCCCGAGCCTGGTGCAACTGCGTGCCGAACTGCAACGCCAGGCGGCCGCGGCATGAGCCAGGCAGTGCTCGAAGCCCGTGACATCTGCCTGGGCTACCCGCGTGAAGGTGGCTGGCAAGCGGTGCTGGAACAGTTCGACCTGAGCCTGGCGCCGGGCGAGGTGGTGAGCATCCTCGGCCCTAGCGGGGTCGGCAAGTCCAGCCTGTTGCGCGTACTGGCAGGCCTGCAGCAGCCCCAGGGTGGCCGCGTGGCCCTGCACGGCGAGCCCTTGCTGGGCCCGCACCCGCGCCTGGCGGTGGCCTTCCAGGACCCGAGCCTGCTGCCCTGGTTGAGCCTGGAGAAGAACGTCGCCTTCGGCCTGGACTTCGCGCGCCAGCCAAAGCTGGCGGCGGCCGAGCAGCGCGCGCGCATCGACCATGCCATCGAGGCGGTAGGCCTGGCCCATGCGCGCAACCAGTACCCGGCGCAACTGTCTGGCGGCATGGCCCAGCGCACCGCCCTGGCACGCTGCCTGGCGCGCCAGCCGCAGGTGCTGCTGCTCGACGAACCCTTCGGTGCCCTCGACGAGGTGACCCGCGCCGACATGCAGCAATTGCTCCTGCAACTGATCGCCACCCACGGGACGGCGGCGGTGCTGATCACCCACGATATCGACGAAGCCCTACTGTTGTCCGACCGGGTCCTGCTACTGGGCAACCACCCGGCGCACACCCTTGGCCAATGGCACATCGACCTGCCGCAACCGCGTGGGCAGTGGGTCGAGGAACTGGGCGCGCTGCGTATCGAGATCCTCAAGACCCTTCGGCGGGCAAGCCGCATCAGCGAACCTTCTTCTTCCCCCTTGCCATTGCCGTCGGAGGCTGCCCATGTGCATGGATGACTGCTGTTCCTCTACTTCCCGCCGCGATTTCATCAAGCTCGGCGCCATGCTCAGTGCCGCCGGGGCGCTGCCATTGCTGACGAGCCTGCAGGCGCGCGCCGCCGCCGAGCCGGACGCGCCGGTGCGCATCGGCTACCTGCCGATCACCGACGCCACGCCGTTGCTGGTGGCGCACAACAATGGCCTGTTCGAGGCCGAGGGCATCAAGGCCGAGCGCCCGGTGCTGCTGCGTAGCTGGGCGCAGGTGATCGAGGCGTTCATCTCCGGCCAGGTCAACGTCATCCACCTGCTGTCGCCGATGACGGTCTGGGCGCGCTATGGCAGCAAGGTGCCGGCCAAGGTGGTGGCCTGGAACCACGTCGGTGGTTCGGGGCTGACCGTGGCGCCGGACATTACCGACGTGAAACAGCTGGGCGGCAAGACCGTGGCCATTCCGTTCTGGTACTCGATCCACAACGTGGTGCTGCAGCAGATGTTGCGCGACCACGGCCTCACGCCGGTGTCGAAGCCGGCCAGCGCGCAGTTGGCGGGCAGTGAAGTCAACCTGCTGGTGTTGCCGCCGTCGGACATGCCGCCGGCCCTGGCCAGCAAGCGCATCGCTGGCTATATCGTCGCCGAGCCGTTCAATGCGCTGGCCGAGGACCTCAAAGTCGGCCGTGTGCAGCGCTTCACCGGCGACGTCTGGCGCAACCATGCCTGCTGCGTGGTGTTCATGCACGAGCACGACCTGACCAATCGCCCCGAGTGGTCGCAGAAGGTGGTCAACGCCATCGTCAAGGCCCAGCTGTGGACCCGCGACCACCGCGCCGAGGCGGCCGCGTTGCTGTCCAAGGCCGGCCCCAACAAGTACACCCCGCACACCCCGCAGGTGCTCGGCAAGGTGCTGGCGCCTGCCGCCGAGGACCGTGCGGGCTATATCGCCAGCGGTGCGATCCGCCACCAGCAGTGGGATGAGAGGCGCATCGATTTCCAGCCCTATCCGTTCCCCAGCTACACCGAGGAACTGGTCAAGCGCCTGAAGCACACGCTGATCGAGGGCGACAGCAGCTTCCTGGCCGGCCTGGACCCGACCCTGACCGCCCGCGACCTGGTGGACGACCGCTTCGTGCGCAACGCCATCGCCGCGGCGGGCGGCCTGTCGGCCTTCGGCCAGCCCGAGGGGTTCGAGCGTAGCGAGGAGTTTTCGGTCTGATGCGCAAGCACGTCGTACAAGGTGCCCTGGGCCTGGCTGGCCTGGCGGCCCTGCTGTTGCTGTGGTGGGCGGGGGTCGGCGTGTTCGGCGAGGCCGATGGCCTGTCGGCGCGCTTCTCGCCCGAGGCGACCCTGGCCAGCCTGGTCGAGCTGCTCGGTCAGGGTGAGGTCTACGGGCATGTCTGGGTGAGCCTCAAGCGCATCCTGGTCGGCTTGCTGCTGGCGCTGCTGATCGGCGTGCCCCTGGGGCTGCTGGTGGGCAGCTACCGGCACCTGGAGGCGGCGACCACGCCAGCGTTCCAGTTCCTGCGGATGATCTCGCCGCTGTCGTGGATGCCCGTGGTGGTCATGCTGATGGGCGTGGGCGACCAGCCGATCTACTTCCTCCTGGCCTTCGCCGCGCTGTGGCCGATCCTGCTCAACACCGCCGCTGGCGTACGCCAGCTCGACCCGCGTTGGTTGCAGCTCTCGCGCAGCCTCAGCGCCACGCGCTGGGAAACCCTGTGCAAGGTGATAATCCCGGGGGTGATCGGTCATGTGCTGACCGGCGTGCGCCTGGCCATCGGCATTCTGTGGATCGTGCTGGTGCCGTGCGAGATGCTCGGGGTCAGTGCGGGGCTGGGCTACTTCATCCTCGATACCCGTGACCGGCTGGCCTATTCGGAGCTGATGGCCATGGTGCTGCTGATCGGTGTGCTGGGGTTCATGCTCGATGCCTTGGCCCGGAGCCTGCATCGTCGCTGGGTGCATGCCTGAATCTGGGCTGCAAAGCAGCCCCAGGATGAGAATCCTGGGCACCCGCAGGGCATGCGGGCGTAAAATACCCCTTTGCCCACCCCGAGCCCTTCATGCCTGCCCCCATCGAACTGCTCCAGACCCACCCCGACCAGGCCGAGCTGATCCGCAACCTCTACCAGTTCTATGCCTACGAGTCCTCCGACTGGGAACAGGAGGACGTCGAGGCCGATGGCCGCTTCTACATCCACGACGAACACCTGCAGCGCTACTGGCAGTCGCCCGGCTGGAGCGCCAGCCTGGTGCTGGTGGACGGCTTCATCGCTGGCTTCGTGCTGATCGAGCGCAGTGAGCTGCCAGGCCTGGAGGCCAGCGAACTGGCCGACCTGTTCATCCTGAAAAAATATCGCCGCCAGGGCATCGGCCAGACTGTGGCGCAGTCGCTGCTGGGCAGCGGGGAGGGCGACTGGTTGCTGCGCTGCTATCGCCAGGACCCGGTGGCCGTGGCGTTCTGCAAGGCCGTGCTGGCCGGCTTGCCACGCGCCTCGAGGGCGATCGCGCTGGAAGACGAGCCCGATCTGTTGAATTTCCTGGTGAGCGCCTCGCGTCATTGACGGCGCCGGTCAGGGTTCGGGTGGTGCCGCAGCGACGGATTTATGTGAGCTGCTTCACAAAAAAATCCGACAAGCGGCATAATGCCAGCACGTCATCATCCAGGCCCGGCCCTGTCGGGCTGGCGATCCGTTTCCGTGCGTGCCGCAGGTTCAGGTAAAGCCTATGTCGCTAGTCGCAAGTCCCGACATCATGTACCGGTTGTTGATCCAGAGCGTAGCGGACTACGCCATCTGCCTGTTGACCCCCGAGGGGGTGGTGGCCAACTGGAACCCGGGGGCGCAGCGGGCCAAGGGCTACGAGGCGCAGGAAATCATCGGGCGGCACTATTCGCTGTTCTACCCGCAGGCCGAGCGCGACGCCGGGGTGCCCGAGCAGAACCTCGACCAGGCGCGCCGTACCGGTCGCTTCGAGGCCACTGGCTGGCGCCTGCGCAAGGATGGTTCGGCCTTCCAGGCCCATGTGGTGATCGACGCGGTGCACGACGACGATGGGCGCCTGGTGGGGTTCGCCAAGACCACCCGTGACATCTCCGAGCGCCGCCGCTACGAGGAGGCGTTGGTCCAGGCCAAGGAACTGGCCGAGCGATGCAGCCAGGAGACCGGCACCCTGTCGCGCTTCCTCGATTCGGTGATCGCCAACATTCCCGCCAGCGTCATCGCCCAGGACCTCGACAGCCAGCGCATCCTGCTGGCCAACCAGCAGGCCGAGCGCCTGTTCGGCGGACAGCAGACGAGCATGGTCGGCCTTCGCCCCGACGAATGCCTGACACCGGCCATCGCTCAGTACCTGGAGCAGCAACTGGCCCGCGGTGCGCGCAGCACCAAGGGGTACGCCGCCGAGACCCGCGTCGACACCGCTTGCGGCCTGCGGATCCTGCGTAGCCGCGCGCTGCTCAGCCAGAACCGCGAAGGCCAGGCCGACTATGTGCTGTTCATCGCCGAGGACGCCACCGAAGAGCTGGCCGCCCATGCCCAGATCCACCACATGGCCCATCATGATGCCCTGACCGGGCTGCCCAACCGTGTCCTCTTCCACGAGCGGCTCAAGCAAGCCTTGGTGCGTGGCGACGACAGCGGCAAGCTGACCGCAGCGCTGTGCCTGGACCTGGACAACTTCAAGAACATCAACGACTCCCTCGGCCATGCCTTCGGCGACAAGCTGCTGCGTGCCCTGGGCAAGCGCCTGCGCCGTGAGCTGCGTGAGCACGACACCCTGGCACGGCTGGGGGGCGACGAATTCGCCGTGGTCCTGGTCGGGCTGGAGAGCCGCGAGTCCGCCTGCAGCACTGCCCAGCGCCTGATCGATGCGGTCTGCCCACCGTTCCACATCGAGGGCCACCAGTTCTCGGTCGGCGTGAGCATCGGCATCGCCATCGCCCCGGACGATCACGAACAGGCTGAACAGTTGCTCGGCTATGCCGACATGGCCTTGTACGAGGCCAAGCGCAATGGCCGCAACCGCTACGAATGCTTCCAGGTCGAGCTGGATGTCGCCGCGCGTCAGCGTCGCCTGGTGGAAACCGACCTGCGCACCGCCCTGCACATGGGGCAGTTGCAACTGCACTACCAACCCGTGGTGGACCAGCAGAGCCGTAGCGTCACCGGCTACGAGGCGCTGCTGCGCTGGGAGCACCCGACCCGGGGCATGGTCATGCCCATGGACTTCATCCCCATCGCCGAGGAAACCGGGCTGATCCACGAGATCGGTGCCCGCGCCCTGAACCTGGCGTGCCAGGAGGCGGCCACCTGGGACAGCGAGCAGACCGTGTCGGTGAACCTGTCGCCGGTGCAGTTCAAGAGCGCCAACCTGGTGCACAGCGTGGCCCTGGCCTTGGCTGACTCGGGCCTGGCGCCCCATCGGCTGGAGCTGGAGATCACCGAGTCGGTGCTGCTGGGCAACAGCGAGGAGAACGTGCGTACCTTGCGTGCGCTCAAGGACCTGGGGGTGTCGATTTCCTTGGACGATTTCGGCACGGGCTATTCGTCGCTCGGCTACCTGCGTTCGTTCCCCTTCGACCGGATCAAGATCGACAAGTCGTTCGTCCATGACATGTGCGAGAGCCGCGAGGCCATGTCGATCATCCGCGCCATCACCGAGCTGTCCAACAGCCTGATGATCAAGACCACCGCCGAGGGCGTGGAGTCGCGGGAGCAGATGGCGCGCCTGGCCGCCGAAGGCTGCTCGCATTTCCAAGGCTACCTGTATGGCCGACCGGCACCGGCGAGCCAGCGGTTGAAGAGTGTCGCGGCTATGTAGTCAGTCGCCGCCATTGGGGGCGCGAAGCGGCCCCAACATTTGCCAAGGCCCCCAGAATCTGGTCGATCAGCGAACGGAAACCGCTCCCGGACCAGGCCCCACGGCCTGGCGGGTTTCTCATCCCGCTCCATCTCTTCTAGAATCCGTCCCATGCCCCAGGCCCGCACAGGCCAGGGCGCCTCCCAGGCGCAGCATCGGGCCGCGCCGTCGTCGAGAACACCATGAGTTCCAGCACACCGTTGTCCGGGGTCAACCATCCGCTACGTGGCATCGCCCTGGTGGTGATGGCGACCTTCCTGTTCGCCAGCCATGATGCCCTGTCCAAGTTCCTGGGGGGCCTGTACCCGATCATCATGGTGGTCTGGGCGCGCTACCTGGTGCATACCTTGCTGATGGCCGGCATCTTCCTGCCCAAGGCCGGCCTGCGCGTGCTGCGTACCCGTCGGCCAATGCTGCAGACCCTGCGTGCCCTGAGCCTGCTGAGCACCAGCCTGCTGTTCACCGCTGGCCTGCAGTACCTGCCGCTGGCCGAGGCGACGGCGGTCAACTTCCTCGCCCCGGTGCTGGTCACGGCCCTGTCAGCGCCGCTGCTCAAGGAGCGGGTCAGCCTGGGGCAGTGGGTGGCGGTGGTGATGGGCTTCATCGGTGTGCTGGTGGTGGTGCACCCGGGCGGGGCGATGTTCACCCCGGCGATCCTGTTCCCCTTCGGCTCGGCCCTGGGTTTTTGCTTCTACCAGTTGCTCACGCGCAAGCTGGCCGCCCATGACAGCCCGACCACCAGCAACTTCTACGCCGGCCTGTGCAACACCCTGGTGATGACGGCGCTGGTGCCGTTCTTCTGGCAACTGCCGCAGTGGGAGCATGCGCTGCTGATGCTGGCCCTGGGCGGATGCGGCATGACCGCGCACTTGCTGCTCACCCAGGCCTTCCGTCATGCCGCGCCGGCGCTGCTGGCGCCGTTCAGCTATTGCCAGATCGTCTTCGCCGGGCTGCTGGGCCTGCTGATCTTCAGCCAGATGCCGGACAACACCAGCCTGGTGGGCATCGCCATCATCTGCCTCAGCGGCCTGGGCGCCGCCTGGATGCACCGCAAGTAGCGTCGCTCACGCCCTGGGGTGGCTGCGCAGTGCCGCTTCGGGGCGCTGACAGAGTGACGCTATCGCCACTGAATACTGGCTCTATTAGACCTCTGCGCAAGCTCGACTAGTCTTTCCCCTGGCCCCGCGAAAAACGCGCAGGCGGCGTGCCCGTACCTGCCGTCCAACGCCCGCCAGCGCTTCGCAAGCCCGTGTCGGCGCGAGACCGACCAGACCTGATGAGGGGTAGGCATGAGCCACCGTGCTCGGCTGATCGAATACCTGGCATAGACCGGAAATCTGGATAACCGACCCAAAGGTAAACGCAGATGGCGAACGAATCGAAATGCCCGTTCCATCAAACCGCAGGTGGCGGCCCCACCCTCCAAGACTGGTGGCCTGACTACCTGAATCTCAGGATCCTTCACCAGCATTCGTCCAAGTCCGACCCGATGGAGCCGGATTTCGACTATGCCAAGGCGTTCAAGAGCCTCGACTTCCAGGCTCTCAAGCAAGACCTGCACGCCTTGATGACCGACTCCCAGGACTGGTGGCCGGCCGACTTCGGCCACTATGGCCCACTGTTCATCCGTATGGCCTGGCACAGCGCCGGTACCTATCGCATCGGTGACGGCCGTGGCGGTGCGGGTTCTGGCCAGCAGCGCTTCGCCCCGCTCAACAGCTGGCCGGACAACGTCAGCCTCGACAAGGCTCGGCGTTTGCTCTGGCCGATCAAGCAAAAGTACGGCCGCAATATCTCTTGGGCCGACCTGATCGTCCTCACCGGCAACGTCGCCCTCGAGTCCATGGGCTTCAAGACCTTTGGCTTCTCCGGCGGGCGTGTCGATGCCTGGGAGCCGGACGAAGATGTCTACTGGGGCTCGGAAACGACCTGGCTCGGCGGTGACGTGCGCTACGCCAGCAGCGGCGAAGGCCCACTGGTAGCCCAGCCACAACTGCACGGCAGCGAGGAGAGCCGCAACGAGGCACCTGGGCGCAACCTGGAAAACCCCCTGGCCGCCGTGCAGATGGGCCTGATCTACGTCAACCCGGAAGGCCCGGACGGCACCCCCGACCCGGTGGCCTCGGGCAAGGACATCCGCGAGACCTTCGGCCGCATGGCCATGAACGACGAGGAAACCGTGGCGCTGATCGCCGGTGGGCACGCCTTCGGCAAGACCCATGGCGCCGCCTCGGCCGAGAACGTCGGCCCTGAGCCTGAGGCTGCGGGCCTGGAGATGCAGGGCCTGGGCTGGCACAACAAGTACGGTACCGGTAAAGGCGCCGATACCATCACCAGCGGCCTGGAGGTGATCTGGACGTCCACCCCGACCCGCTGGAGCAACGAGTACCTGGAGAACCTGTTCAAGTTCGACTGGGAACTGACCAAGAGCCCGGCCGGTGCCCACCAGTGGCGGCCGAAGAATGGCGAAGGGGCAGGGCAGATCCCCGATGCCCACGACCCGAGCAAGCGCCATGCCCCGGCCATGCTGACCTCCGACCTGGCCCTGCGTTTCGACCCGATCTACGAGCCGATCGCCCGCCGCTTCAAGGACAACCCGGACCAGCTGGCCGACGCCTTCGCCCGCGCCTGGTACAAGTTGATCCACCGTGACATGGGCCCGTTGTCGCGCTACCTGGGCCCGGAAATGCCCCAGGAGGAGCTGCTCTGGCAGGACCCGATCCCGGCGGTCGACCACCCGCTGGTGGGCGAGCAGGACATCGCCGAGCTCAAGACCAAGGTGCTGGCCTCGGGCCTGAGCGTGTCGGAACTGGTGGCCACGGCCTGGGCCGCGGCGTCCACCTTCCGCGGCTCGGACAAGCGCGGTGGCGTCAATGGCGCGCGCCTGCGCCTGGCGCCGCAACGCTTCTGGGCGGCCAACCAGCCCGAACAGTTGGACAAGGTGCTCAAAGTGCTAGAGAAGATCCAGGCTGACTTCAATGCCACGGGCAAGAAGGTCTCCCTGGCCGACCTGATCGTCCTGGCCGGCAACGCAGCGGTGGAAAAGGCCGCCAAGGATGCCGGGCACGATGTCCGCGTCCCGTTCAGGCCAGGGCGCATGGACGCCTCCCAGGAGCAGACCGACGTCGAGTCGTTCAGCGTGCTGGAGCCGTTGGCCGATGGGTTCCGCAACTTCTCCAAGGCCCGCTACAGTGTCAAGGCCGAGCGGCTGCTGGTGGACAAGGCCCAACTGCTGACCCTCACCGCGCCGCAGATGACCGTGCTGGTCGGTGGCCTGCGGGTGCTGGGGGCCAATACCGGCGGCAGCAAGCATGGCGTGTTCACCGACCGGCCGGGCGTGCTCAGCAACGACTTCTTCACCAACCTGCTGGACATGGGCGTGGAGTGGAAACCGACCTCCGAGGACAACGAGACCTTCGAAGGCCGCGACCGCAAGACCGGCCAGGTGAAGTGGACCGGTACCCGCGTCGACTTGGTGTTCGGCTCCCATGCCCAGCTGCGGGCCCTGTGCGAGGTGTATGGCAGCGGTGACGGCAAGGACAAGTTCGTCAAAGACTTCGTCGCGGCCTGGAACAAGGTCATGGAGCTGGATCGGTTCGACCTGGCGTAATCGTTGTCATGGGGGCGCTTCGCGCCCCCAAGCCGTTAGTCGCTGCCGACAGGCACATCAAGCCGGCAGATGGCCGGCCTGCACCTCGGGCAGGGGCGAGCGCTGCCAGCCGCGCCCGGAATCCACCCAGAAATTCACCGACAACGAGGTGGAGCGCGACTCCACCTGGTGGAACCACCCCTCCGGCAGGAACAGCAGGTCGCCAGCCTGCAGGATCACCTCGATGAAATGCACTGCTCTGCACCCTGGGAAGCGCGCGAAGTCCGGCGCTCTGGGGTCGACGTCGCAGCCTTCCAGGCCGCCGTTGGGCGAGGTCGCCCAGCAGCCCAGGGCATCGCGGTGATGGGGCGCGGCGAGGATGAAGGACTTCTCCCCCCACACCTGGGCGAACAGGTTGTCGCTGTCGTCCCGGTGCAGCGGGGTCAGGGTGCCTTTCGGACCGATCCAGATGCGCGGCGGGATGAACTGGTCGGGCTCGAAGTAGGCGGGGTAGCGGATATGTTCGAGCAACTGCGTGGGCAAGATGTTGTTGCCCATGTAGGCCGGCGGTTGGCCGTCGCGGGTCGCGGGTGCCGGCGCGTCCAGGCTGGCGATGAACTCGGCCATGGAGGTGGAGCGGAAGTCGCGCTCGGTGGAGAAGGTCTTCTTCACGTAGTCGCCATGGCGCGTGATGCCCTGCAGGTTGGCGAACAGCTCCAGCGAGGCCTGGCGGCCGATGCTGAACAACGGCCAGTCGTGCAGGGCGTCGCTGATCACCACAGGGATGCCATGGCGCATGTAGCGTTCGCGGAACTCCTCCACCGACAGGCCGCTGCGTGGCCGGCGTTGTATGGCGAGCAGGGGCGCCTGGCTTGCCGAGAGCCGGTCGCTGGCGCGTGGCCGCGCCGGGTAGCGTCGATTGGCCTCGACCGCAGGAGCACGGGTACCGCGTAGCGCCGTGTGAATCGCCTGGGGCAGCAGCGTGGCCAGCCCCAGGTTGCCCCCGATCTTCAGCCGGCCGTTGGCGAACAGCTCCTCGACATTGGCCTTGCCGGCCATGATGTTCATGAAGTCGCCGCTGGCCACCTCGATGGTCACATCCGCCGCCGGGTGTCGGCCCTGGCCGCTGCCCCCTTGGCCGCCGGCCTTGAACCAGAGCGCGGTATGGCCGTCGAAGACGAACTGGAAGAGGCCCTTGAGGCCGACGCTGTCGGCGCTGGCAAACAGTTTGCCCAGAATGGTCTGCAGGTCCACGGCACGCTCTCTCGTTGGTTGTTCTGAACAGAAGACGAGGCGTGCGTAGGGAAATTTATCCGTCAGCGCCGCTGGCCATTTCGCCAATTCCAGGTCGGATAGGTACAAAAGCTCCCTTGGGCGTTCTGCTGCAATGCATCTCAGGCGACCGGCCTGAAACAGCGTGCTCACAACGACAAGGAATACCCGACCATGCAAATGCCCAAGACCCTGAACATCCGCAATGGCCAGAAGGTCCAGCCGACCTTTTCCGAGCAGGAATATGCCGCCCGCCAGGCCAGGCTGCGTGCCTACATGGCCGAGCAGGACATCGAGGCGGCGATCTTCACCTCGTACCACAACGTCAACTACTACAGCGACTTCCTCTACTGTTCCTTCGGTCGGCCCTACGCGCTGGTGGTGACCCAGGACAAGGTGGTGTCGATCAGTGCCAACATCGACGGCGGCCAGCCCTGGCGGCGCACGGTCGGCACCGACAACATCGTCTACACCGACTGGCAGCGCGACAACTTCTTCGTCGCCATCCAGCAGGCCCTGCCGCTGGCCTCGCGCATCGGCGTGGAGTTCGACCATCTCAACCTGCAGAACCACGGCAAGCTCGCCGCCTGCTATCCCAAGGCCGAACTGGTGGACATCGCTGCACCCTGCATGCGCATGCGCATGATCAAGTCGCGCGAGGAGCAGGCGCTGATCCGTCATGGCGCACGCATCGCCGACATCGGTGGTGCGGCGGTGGTGGAGGCGCTGCGCGACCAGGTGCCCGAGTACGAAGTGGCGCTGCACGCCACCCAGGCGATGGTCCGCGAGATCGCCCGCAGCTTCCCCGAGGCCGAACTGATGGACACCTGGACCTGGTTCCAGTCCGGGATCAACACCGATGGCGCGCACAACCCGGTCACCAGCCGCCGGGTGAACAAGGGCGATATCCTCAGCCTCAACTGTTTCCCGATGATCGCTGGCTACTACACCGCCCTGGAGCGCACGCTGTTCCTCGACCACTGCCCGGATGAGCACCTGCGCCTGTGGCAGGCCAATGTCGAGGTTCACGAGGCGGGCCTGAAACTGGTCAAGCCCGGCATGCGTTGCTGCGACATCGCCCGTGAGCTGAACGAGATCTTCCTGCGCCACGACCTGCTGCAGTACCGCACCTTCGGCTACGGCCACTCCTTCGGCACCCTTAGCCACTACTACGGCCGCGAGGCAGGCCTGGAGCTGCGCGAGGACATCGATACGGTGCTGGAACCGGGCATGGTGGTGTCGATCGAGCCGATGATCATGCTGCCAGAGGGGCGGCCGGGCGCGGGTGGCTATCGTGAGCACGACATCCTGATCGTCAACGAGAGCGGCGCCGAGAACATCACCCAGTTCCCCTACGGCCCGGAGCACAACATCATCCGCAAGTGATCGCGTTGCCCCTTGGCGGGCCGGTCGGTTGCCGACCGGCCCGCCAAGGGCGCGGTACTGGCGCCAGCGGCGCTTGCGGCCAGGAGGTGGCCGCGTTCTTCCAAGAAAAAACACCTCCAGTGTGACCGTTAGACCCTGCCACCAACTACAAGAACAGAGGGTACCCGTCATGTCCCAGCGTCACGATTGCTGTGTCTCGAGCCGTATTTCGCACGCCGTCCGCGGAGGTGCGCGATGAGTCTCCCTGGCACTACCACCATGAGCACACCAGATCTCGGCGTCCAGGCCCGTGATGCCGAACGCCAGGCCTTGCGCAAGGCCGCGCGGGCCAGCTTCATGGGTAACTTCGTCGAGTGGTTCGACTACGCCGCCTACGGTTACCTGGCCACCATCATCGCCGTCACCTTCTTCCCCGAGGCGGACAAGACCACCGGCCTGCTGGCCACCTTCGCGGTATTCGCCCTGTCGTTCATCGTGCGCCCCCTGGGCGGTGTCGTATGGGGGCATTTCGGCGACCGGCATGGTCGGCGCAACGCATTGTCCTGGTCGATCCTGATCATGTCGGTGTCGACCTTCTGTATCGGTATCCTGCCGGGGCATGCGCAGATCGGCTTGTGGGCACCGTGCCTGCTGTTGCTGATCCGCCTGGTGCAGGGCTTCTCCGCCTCGGGCGAGTACGCCGGTGCCGCGGCCTTCCTCGCCGAGTACGCACCGCCCGGCCGGCGAGGTTTCTATACCAGCATCGTGCCCGCCAGCACGGCGGCCGGCCTGCTGTTCGGCGCGGCCTTCGTCGCCACCCTGCACGCGCTGCTCAGCACCGAGGACCTGCACAGCTGGGGCTGGCGCCTGCCATTCCTGCTGGCCGCGCCATTCGGCCTGGTGGGCCGCTACATCCGCATGAGCCTGCAGGACACGCCGAAGTTCCTGGAGATGGAGCAGCGTCTGGAAAGCAAGGCCTGCGCGACGCCATCACCGATCCGCGAACTGCTGACCCAGCACTGGCGTGCCGTGCTCATCGGCATCGGCGTGACCTGCCTGAACGCGGTGGCCTTCTACCTGCTGCTGAGCTACATGCCCACCTACCTGTCCAACGAGATGGGCATGAGCGAGCGGGATTCGTTCATCGCCTCGACGGTGTCGCTGGCCACCTACATCGGCCTGATCTTCCTCATGGGCCGGCTGTCCGACCACTTTGGCCGCAAGGCCATGCTGGTGGTCGCCTCGCTGCTGTTCCTGGGCCTGACCGTGCCGCTGTTCAGCCTGCTCGACCACCAGCCGCTGTTGGTGATCCTGGCGATCCAGATCCTCTTCGGCGCGATGCTGGCGATGAACGACGGCACCTTGCCGTGCCTGCTGGCCGAGATCTTCCCGACCCGGGTGCGCTTCAGTGGCTTCGCCCTGAGCTTCAACATCGCCAATGCGTTGTTCGGGGGGACCGCGCCGTTCATCGCTACCTGGCTGATCCAGCTGACGGGCAACAAGCTGGCGCCGGCCGGGTACCTGCTGGCGGCGGCCGCGGTGGCCCTGGTGGCGATGCTGACCTGTCGGGAGACGGCGCACCGGGCGTTGAAGGACTGAAACCTGGGGATGAAGGGCAAGCCTCATACCCTTCAATGCAACGAAGCCTGCCGCCGCTCACCCAGCGGCGACAGGCCGAAGAAGCGGCTGTAGCTCTTGGAGAAATGCGCAGGCGAGGTGAAGCCGCAGGCCAGGGCGATCTCGCGAACCTGCGCATCGCTGCGCAGCAGCAGCTCCCGGGCCCGTGACAGGCGCAGCTCCAGGTAGTACTGGCTGGGCGTGCGCTGCAGGTACTTGTGGAACAGCCGCTCCAACTGGCGCACGGTCACGTCGTTGAGGCTGGCCAGCTCCTCCAGGCCCAGCGGCTCCTCCAGGTTGGCCTCCATGATCGCCACCACCTGGCTGAGCTTGGGCTGGGCCGTACCCAGGAGGGTACGCAGGGGTACCCGCTGGCGCTCGCGCTCGCCACGTACACGATCGCACAGCAGCAGTTCGGCGGCCTTGGCGGCGATGGCCAGGCCGTCATCTTGGCGCGCCACCAGCTGCAGCATCATGTCCATGGCAGCCACGCCACCGGAGCAGGTGTAGCGGTCGCGGTCCAGCTCGAACAGCTGGTTGGAGATGATGATGCCGGGAAAGCGCTCCTTCAGCGCCTCGATGTCTTCCCAATGGATGGTGCAACGGTAGCCCTTGAGCAGGTCGGCCCGCGCCAGCAGATGGCTGCCGGTGCAGATGCCGCCCAGCGGCACGCGCTGGCGCGCCAGTTGGCGCAGCCAGTCGATCAGTGGCCGGGTGCTGCGGTCGTTGCTGATCGGGTTGGCGCCCACCACGAACAGGGCGTCGAGCGCCGGGGCATCGGCGATGCCGTGGTCGGGCAGGATGCGCATGCCGTTGCTGGCGGTGACCGGGTCGGGGGTGGCGGCGATGAGCACACTGCGAAACAGGGTGCGCCGGGCGGCCAGATTGGCCATGCGCAGGGTCTCCACCGCCGAGGCCAGGCCGATGGTGGTGAAGTTGGGTAGCACCAGGAAACCGTAGGTCCTGGGGGCGGTTGGGGAGGGCTGGAGCATGTCCGATCTTCCTGTGCAGGCTGAGGTATCGTTCGTCAGGGCAGAGAAAATCGAGCCTCGAGGTGTTTGTTGTCGTGGGTCGTGGCGGCCTGATAGTACACCTGTATGGCAGGCGCCGGAATGCACCGCTGAGCGGGTGCAGCCATGCCCGGGAAGAGCAGCGCTACAGCGCTGCGCCCCGGCGCCTGGCCCACAGCCAGTGGTCCAGGCTCAGGCGACCGGCACCCTTGAGCAGCAGCGGCAGCAAGGCCACCAGGTAGATCAGCGGCAGCTTGAAGTTGCCGTGGCCCTGGTCGGTGATCGCATAGCCTTGCGCCAGCTCTGCCAGGCTCGACCAGTGTGCCGGCCAGTGCACGGCGGCGATCGCCACCAGGGTCACCACCATCAGTACCGCCGAGGCCAGGCGGGTGCCCAGGCCGAGCAACAGCAGCAGCGGGCAGAGCAGCTCGGCCCACAACGACAGTTGCCAGTTCAGGTCTGGCGGCAACAGGTCGAAGGGGAAGGGAAAGCTCGCTTGCAGGTCGGCGAACCAGTTGCTGCCGTTGAATTTTTCCCAGCCGGATTCGAAGAACTCCCAGGCCAGGAACAGCCGTAGCGGCAGGTCGGCGCTCCATTGGCCGAAACGCTCGAGGGTGGCGAAGGTGCGGGTCAGGGTGGTCATGGTGGGCATCTCGCAATCAGCAGGAAGGGACGGCTACGGCGCGACGCTTGCGCTGGGCCAGCTTGGCGGTGAACTTGAGGGCGATGGCGGCGAACATCAGGGCGAAGGCCAGCGGGTACCAGCCGCCCATGGGGATGCGCTTGTAGAACGACAGGCAGAACACTGCCGCCAGGGCCCAGCTGCCGGTGCTGTGCAGGGCCTTCCACGGGCCGGCGCCGAGCAGGCGCATGGGGGCCTTGAACGAGGTCAGGGTCAGCAGCAGGAGGAACAGGTAGCCGACCGTGCCCGGCAGGCTGGAGGTGACCGTGCGACCTGCCCAGAACAGTTCGGGGTACTGCCGGGCATAGAGGTAGATGAGTACGGCGTGCACGCTGTGCGAGAAGGCGAAGGCCAGCCCCAGGTAGCGCCGCTCACGCAGCAGGCGTCGGCTGCTGGTCCCGGGCAGCAGGGTGACCAGCGACGAGGCGAGGAAGGCCAGCAGGAACAGCGCGAAGGAGCTGCGCGCCGTGGCGCGGATGGCGCTGCGCAGGCCGTCCGAGCCCAGTGGGTGGGCGGCCAGTACCACGGCGGTCATCAGCAGGGTGAGGCCGGCCAGGGCGGCGAACAGCCTCCAACCGGAGGGTAGGGCGGAAGGTTTCATGCGTGAGGCTCCCAGGGTGTCCGGCGACGGCGGGGGCTGTCGCCTTGATGTGTCCGGGAGTGTGCGGGGGCGGGGTATCTGCAGTGTGTCGGTGGGCTGGGGGTTGTGTATCGTTGTGTAGAGGTTGGTGCCTAGGTGGCCGTGCATTGGGGCTGCAAAGCAGCCCCAGGTGCTGTAGCGGTGGCTTTGCTCGCGAAGGGGAAGGTCGCTTTCACCTCAACTCGACCTGGGCACAGAGCCCGCCACCTGCCCGGTTGCTCAGGGTCAGTTGCCCGCCCATGGCCTGGGTCAGTTGCTGGGCGATGGCCAGCCCCAGGCCGGTACCGCCGGTACTGCGGTTGCGCGAACCCTCGACCCGGTAGAACGGCTTGAGCACCTCGTCCAGCTCGTCGGCGGGAATACCGGGTCCGTCGTCGAGTACGCATATCCGCGTGACACCATCTCGATGGCTGACCTCCAGCTGCGCCGCCCCGGCGAACTTCAGGGCATTGTCCACCAGGTTCACCAGCACCCTGCGCAAGGCATGGGGGCGGGTATGCAGGGTGACATCGGTACTGCCGAGGCGCTCGACCTGCGCGCCGCTGTCCTGGTAGTCGAACACCAGGCTGTCGAGCAAGGCATCGAGGTTGACCCGGCAGGGCGCCTCGGTACTGCTGTCCATGCTGCGGGCATAGGCCACGCCTTCGCGCACCAGATGCTCCATGGCCGTCAGGTCGCTCCACAGCTTGTCCTTCTCCAGGCCGTCGTCCATCACCTCGACCCGCAGCTTCATCCGCGTGATCGGCGTCTGCAGGTCGTGGGAGATGGCCGCCAGCAGTTGCATGCGCTCCTTGAGGTAGGCGCTGATACGCGCCTGCAGGGCATTGAAGGCCACGGCGGCGTAGCGCACCTCGCGAGGGCCGCTTTCGTCCAGCTGTGGGCCTGGCCGGTCCGGGTCGAGGTCGTCCACCGCCCTGGCCAGGCGGGTCAGCGGGCGGATCGCCAGGCGTACCGCTAGCCAGGTGCAGAGCAACAGCAGCACCAGTTGAACCAGCAGCACCACCGGCAACCACGACGCCAATGGCACGCCCGCCGGGGTGACGTCGATGGTCAGCGGCGCGCCGTCGGCCAGGCGCAGGTGTACCTGGAAATGCGCATGCGGGCCGGGAATCTCCTGGAAGGTCAGGGCATAGTCCTGGCCGATCGCCTTGACGATCGACTCGGCAGCCATGGGGGGCGCCTCGCTGGGCATGGCTTGGCCGGCTTCGCCCTGGTCCAGCCGGTAGCGATAGCTGTGGCGCGCCAGGCGCGGCAGCCAGGTGGCGCGCTCGGCAGCCGGCAAGCGGTCGAGGATGGCCACCGAGGTGGCCACGTCCAGTTCCAGGTTGCTCAGCATCATCGAGCGGCTGCTGATGTAGCGCTCGTAGAACTGCAGGCTGAACGACAGCCCGTAGGCCAGTACCAGCCCGGTGAGGAAGATCAGGGCCAGGCGCGAGGCCAGGGTACGTGGCCACCTCATGACGGCGACTCGAGCAACTGCACCGGCAGGGAGAACACGTAGCCCTCGCTGCGCACGGTCTTGATGCAGGTCGGCTCGCGGGCATCGTCGCCCAGGCGCTGGCGCAGGCGGCTGACCAGCAGGTCGATGGAGCGGTCGAAGATGTCCGCCTCGCGGCCCTGGGTCAGGTTGAGCAGTTGCTCGCGGCTGAGTACCCGCTGCGGATGGTCGAGAAACACCCGCAACAGGCGGTATTCGGCGCCGCTCAGGGCTACCAGCGTGCCTTGGGTGTCGAGCAGGTGGCGGGCGGTGGTGTCCAGGCGCCAGTGGCCGAAGCCGATCAGTCGGCTGCTTTCGCTGATGGTCAGGTTGGGCGGCAGCATCCGCGTGCGGCGCAGCACGGCGTTGATCCGCGCCAGCAGCTCGCGGGCGGAGAACGGCTTGGTCAGGTAGTCGTCGGCGCCCATCTCCAGGCCGATGATGCGGTCGGTTTCGTCGTTGCGGGCGGTGAGCATCAGCACCGGCGTATTGCGATGCTTGCCGGCGCGCAGTTCGCGGCACAGCAGTAGGCCGTCGTCGCCGGGCATCATGATGTCGAGGACGATCAGGTCGACGCTGTTGGCCTCGAGGAACGTACGCATCTGCCGGCCATCGGCGACGATGCTGGTGCGCAGGCCGTTCTTCTTCAGGTAGTTGCCGACCAACTCGCGGATTTCCCGGTCGTCGTCGACGATCAGGATGTGATCGACGTGTTCCATCGGAGGGTTCCTGTCTGGGTGGGATGGGCGCAGTGTACCGGGGGCGGGGGCGCTTGCCTGCGGGGTTTTGTATTGCAGTGTATCCCGCGCCGCCAGGGATACAGGAAGAAGCACGTCGCCCGCTGCTTGGACACATCCGCGATACCTGGCGAGCGTGAAATGGCTCTCGACCGGGGAGATTCCACTCCCCACCTGCAAACCTTGCACAGGAGAGATGCCATGAACTTCAAGACCTTCGCCAGCGCCAGCCTGTTCGCCGTGCTCGGCCTCGGTGCCATCGCCGCCCAGGCTGCGACCAGCCCGACGGAAGACAGCCGGGTGATGCAGTACCGCTATGGCGACCGGCTGGACGTACAAAAAGTCCTGTCGGTGATGGACGACCAGAGCAATGCCTGCGGGGTGGTCAACACCCGCATGGACTACCTGGACTCCCAGGGCCGGCACCAGAGCGTGGAATACCGCACCTACGCCACTGGCGGTTGCCATGAAAGCTGATCGACGCTTGTTGCTGAAGGCCGGCGGCGTGCTGCTGGCGCTGACGGGGCTGGGCCTGGCCGGCCAGTTGTTGGCCCGCGACAGCTACGGCGCCATGCCGTCGCTGTCTGGCGCCAGCGCCTGGCTCAACTCGCCGCCGCTGGACACCGAGGCGCTCAAGGGCAAGGTGGTGCTGGTGGACTTCTGGACCTGGGACTGCATCAACTGCCAGCGCAGCCTGCCGCATGTCGACGACTGGGCACGGCGCTATGCCGACCAGGGGCTGGTGGTGGTCGGTGTGCACACGCCGGAGTACGACTACGAGCACGACATCGGCCAGTTGCGCCGACAGGTGGCCAGGCTCGGCATCGGCTATCCGGTGGCGGTGGACAACGACTACCGGGTCTGGAACGCCTGGGGTAACCAGGCCTGGCCGGCCCATTACTTCGTCGATCGCCAGGGGCAGGTGCGCCATGTGCATTTCGGGGAGGGTGACTATGGCGGGCAGGAGAAGGTGATCCAGGCGTTGTTGGATGAGCGATTACCCAGCCCTTCGGACCGAGTCGGCCACGAATGATGCCCATTGCAAGGGCCGGGTTGAAGCTTGTTCTGATGCTGGGGCGCGAAGCGCCCCCGCTTTCACAGGAAACTGGCGAAGTGCGCCTGCATCCGACCGGCATCCGCCACCCGCCCGCTGAACAGCTCGAACGCCTTCACCGCCTGGAACACCGCCATGCTCCCGCCGTCCAGCGTGCGGCAGCCCAGGGCCCGGGCATGGCGCAGCAGTTCGGTCTCCAGGGGGAAGTAGATGATTTCCGCCACCCATAGCCGGGCGTGCAGCAGCTCTACTGGCACCGGTGTGCCAGGCAGCTTGGCCATGCCCACCGGCGTGGTGTTGACCAGGCCGTCGGCGGTCGCCAGTGCATCGGCCAGGTCCGTGCCCAGCACGGCGCGATCGTTGCCGAAGCGGGCTTGGAGATTGTCCACCAGCGCCTGGGCACGGGCGCTGTCCACATCGAACAGCACCAGCCGCCGAACCCCTTCGCCGAGCAAGGCATGGGCCACCGCCGAGCCCGCGCCACCGGCGCCCATCTGTACCACCTGGTGTCGCGCCACGTCCGCCAGGCCACGCCGGAAGCCTTCGGCGAAGCCCAGGCAATCGGTATTGTGGCCGACCCGCTTGCCATCCTTGAGCACCACGGTATTCACCGCACCGATGCCGCGGGCCTCCTCCGACAGTTCGTCGAGCAGCGGCAGGATCGCCTGCTTGAAGGGGTAGGTGATGTTCAGCCCGGTGAAGCCGGTGTGCTGGGCGGCCTCGAGCAGGCCGGGCAGGGCGCTGTCGTCCAGGCCCAGTTGGTCGGCATCGATCAGCCGGTAGAGGTAGCGCAGGGCCTGGGCATCGCCTTCGCGTTCGTGCAGCGCCGGGGTGCGTGAGGCCTGGATGCCGCGGCCGATCAGCCCGGCGAGGATGCTCGGGCGGTTCATGCGGCCTGCTCCCCGAGCAACCGGGCGAAGTGTGCCAGAGCCAGGCGGTAGCCGTGGCTACCCAGGCCGCAGATGACCCCGATGGCGATCGACGACACGAACGAGATGTGCCGGAACGGCTCGCGTTTGTGCACATTGGACAGATGCACCTCGATCACCGGCAGTTCGCTGGCCACCAGGGCGTCACGGATCGCCACCGAGGTGTGGGTCCAGGCACCGGGGTTGATCAGGATTCCGGCACAACGGCCGCGGGCAGCGTGGATCCAGTCGATCAGCTCGCCTTCGTGGTTGGTCTGGCGGAACTCGATCTGCAGGCCCAGCGCGTGCGCGCTGTCGGCGCAGCCGTGGGCCAGGTCGGCAAGGGTTTCATGGCCGTAGTTGGCCGGCTCGCGGGTGCCGAGCAGGTTCAGGTTGGGGCCGTTGAGCACGAGGATCAAGGGTGTCATGGCGGGCATCGCTTTGTTGTTGTTGGATGCCTGATAATTGTACTACCTGGTTAGTTTCGTCAATTGAAGGGCACCGTTGGCGAATGAAAGTGGGCGATTATCGAACGCGGCGGGGTTGCCTGAACCAACCCCGCCGCGAAGAGCACGCCGGGTACAGCGCCTAACCGAGCTCCTTGACCGCCTGGGGCTGCTGGCTGCCGCAGCTTTCGTCATGCAGCGAGATCCGCGAGGTTTCCGGCAGGGCCAGCCCTCCCACCAGCGCTACCAGGGCGATGACCACCAGGTAGAACGCCGGCGCCAGGCTGCTGCCGGTCTGGCTGATCAGCCAGGTGGCCACCAGCGGTGCGGTGCCGCCGAACAGGGTGTAGGCCACGTTGTAGGTGATTGCCGAGGCGGTGTAGCGGGTGCGGGTCGGGAAGCTCTCCGAGAGCAGCGCGGCGGTGACCACACCGCTGAGCAGGGCGCCGATCGCCAGCAGGATCACCCCCAGCAGCGCCCCGGACAGCGACCCGGAACTGGCCAGCCAGTAGGCCGGGAACACCGCCACCATCACCCACAGGCAGGTGAAGCCGATGGTCCGGCGCCGGCCGACCCGGTCGGAAAAGGCCCCGGCCAGCGGGCAGCCGACGGCAGCGAACAGCAGGGCCACGGTGGACACCAGCAGCGACTGGGCGCGGGTCAGGTTGCCGACCATCTGCAGGTAGGTGGAGAAGTAGGTGGTGAACATGTAGAACGACAGCGCCGTCAGCGAGATGAACGCTCCGAGGTTGCGGATCGCCCGGCCATGGTGGCGCAGGGTTTCCTTGAGCGGCGAATGGGCGTGCTCTTTACCCTGCTTGCCCTGCGCCATGGCTTCGCGGAACGCCGGCGTTTCCTCCATGCGCCAACGCAGGTAGAGGCCGACCAGCCCCAGGGGCGCGGCCACCAGGAAGGGAATGCGCCAACCCCAGGCGTTCATCGCCTCGGGCGACAGGCTGGCTTCCAGGGCGTAGGCGATCACGGCCGCGCAGGCGAAGGCGGAGAAGGTCGAGACAGGGACGAAGCTGCCATAGAAGGCGCGCTTGTCGTTGGGGGCATGTTCCATCAGGTAGGCACAGGCGCCGGCGTATTCGCCGCCGGCGGAAAAGCCTTGCAGGCAGCGGGCCAGGGTCAGCAGCGCCGGGGCGGCCAGGCCGATGCTGGCGTAGGTCGGCAGCAGGCCGATCAGGGTGGTGGAGCCAGCCATCAGCAGGATCGTCAGCGACAGGATGCGCTTGCGCCCCAGGCGGTCGCCCAGCGCGCCGAAGACGATGCCACCCAGCGGACGCAGGGCGAAGGCCACGGCGAACACGGCGAAGGTCTTGAGCAGGGCGACACTGGCATCGCCGCTGGCGAAGAATTGGCTGGCGATCAGGGTGGCGAGGAAACCATAGACGGCGAAGTCGAACCATTCGACGAAGTTGCCGATGGCCGAGGCGGCGATCACCCGGCGCAGGGTGGCGGGGGATACCTCATGGGGTGCGGGCATGCGGATGCTCTCCGGTCTGGGTAGGCAGCCTGGACGGAAGTGGCGCGGTCAGGCCGCGCCATCGTTGTTGTCTGGCCCAGTAGACCGGCAGCGGGGGGCGGGTGCTTCTTCATGGGCGACATCGGGATGCCTGTTTCGACCGCCGTACCGGTCTTCCGTGGCGCGAAGCGGCCCCAAGGCAGGGGCCTCAGCCAGCCCTCGCCTGGCCCCTCAGAAGCGCAGGTCCATGGCCACCTCGAACGTCCGCGGCGCGCCCATGTAGTACTGCCCGCCATAGGCCTGCTTGGCATACAGCTCATCGGTCAGGTTGCGCACCCGTGCGGTGAGCGCGGTGTGTTCGTCCAACCGGTAGCGGGCGAAGGCGCCCAGCAGGGTGTAGGCCGGTGCCTTGAGGGTGTTGGCATTATCGGCGTACACCGAGTCGACATAGCGCGCATCCATCCCCACCGCCCAGGCCGGGCCGAAGCTGTAGGTCAGCCACAGGTTGCCGACGTTGGCCGGCACGTTCACCGGGGCATTGCCCTTGCGCGACACCGACACGCCATTGACTGCCTCGTTGAATTCGTCGTACTGCGCGTCGACATAGGCATAGTTGGCCTCGGCCAGCAGTTGCGGCGTGACCTGCAGGCGCGCGGACAGCTCGATGCCGCGAGAGGTCTGCTGGCCGGCCTGGACGGTCAGGTTGGGATCGCGGGAATCGCGCACGGCGAAATCCTTGCGCACGATCTGGTACACCGCCACGGTCGCCGCGCCACGCCCGTCGAGGAAGTCGAACTTGCTGCCGGCCTCCCACTGCTCGCCCTTGGACAGGTCGAACAGGCCCACGTTGGAGTAGGTCGCCGAGGCCAGCGAGCCGGCAGGCAGGTCGGCGGAGGTGCTGTACTGCAGGTAGACGCTGGCCGAAGGTGTCAGCTCGTAGGTCAGCCCCACACGGCCGCTCAGCGGCTCCCAGCGCCGTTCGAAGAACGCCGGGCTGGTGGGCGTGACCGTGCCATAGTTGGTCACCTCCATGTCCAGGTAGTCGTAGCGCAGGCCGGTGAGCAGGGCCAGGCGTTCGGTCAGCTGCAAGCGGTTCTCGGCGAACAGGGCACGGTTGGTCACCTCGTGGCGGCGTTGCTTGGTGAGGCCCGCGTTCACCCCGGGGATGTCATCGAAGCTGCCCGGATCGAAATGCTCCGGGTCGACCACGTCGCTCCAGCTGCCGGAGGTCGGGTACAGGGTCTGGCGCATGCGCGAGTAGTCCAGGCCCAGCGACCACTGGCTGGCCAGGCCCAGCACCTGGTTGTCGTGGCGCAGCTCTACTCGGTCGCCCAGCACGTTCTGCTGGTGGCGCTGCAGGTAGGGGCTGGCGCGCACGACCTTGCCGTCGTTGTCGTAGCGGTAGCTTTCGAGGTTGCGATAGTCGCGCTCGGCGTTGTTGTGGTACAGGGTGTTCTGCACGCTGGTGCTGTCGCCGAGCTGGTAATCGAGGATCGAGCGCACCCAGCGCACCCGCTGTTCGTAGCGGCCGTCGCCGACGTTGTAGTTCTCGAAGCGGCGGCTCTTGTCGATCTTCATGGTGCTGCGGCCCGGCAGGATCGGCGAGCCCCAGTAGGGGCTGTCTTCCTTGTCCTCCTGGTACTCCAGTGCCAGGGTATGGGTGAGGTTGGGCGACAGGTCGCTGAGCACGGAGAAGGCCAGGCTGTCGGTCCAGCGTTCGTTGCGGTCGACATAGCCGTTGCCATGCCCGTGGCTGAAGTCCAGGCGGGCGAAATGCCGGGCATCGGCGGGGTTGTCGGCCAGGGCCTGGTTGATGCCGAAGGCGATCTCGGAATCATCGTAGCTGCCGTAGCGCAGCCGGCCGTCGAAGGTCTGTGCGTCGCGGCTGGCCAGCTTGCTGATGTAGTTGATCGAGCCGCCCACGGCGCCGGCGCCATGCAGGAACGACGACGGCCCGCCGATCAGCTCGACGCGGTCGATCACCCAGGCGTCCAGCGGGCGGGTGGCGCTGCTGTAGCCAAGGTTGATGCCGTTGAACAGCTGGGTGACCTGGTTCTGGGTGAAGCCCCGGTAGGACACGAAGCCGCCATAGCCTGGGTTGGCCGAGGCGTTCACTCCGGTCATGGCATTGATCACGTCCTGGGTGTCCTTGGCGCCGCGCGCCTCGATCACGTTGCGGTCCGAGACGCTCACCGAGGCGGGTGTCTGCCGTGCCGTCAGGCCAAGCCGCGAGCCGGTGCGGATCGGTTCGTCCAGTTGCACGCCCGAGGGGGCTTCGCGTTCGCCATCGACGGTGGTGGCGGTCAGTTCGATGGGCGCAGGGGCCGCCCAGGCAGAGGTGCAGGTGCCCAACAGGAGCACCAGGGAGGTGTTGCGAATCATGTTGTTGTGTCTTCCACGCAAAGGTCATGGCTGACCGGCCGCGCACGCCAGTGCGCCCGGCCAAGGTCAGGCGTAGGTTGCTGCTGTGGGAAGGACGGCGGGGGAGGCGCGAGGATTGAGGGCCGGGCGCAGGTCGCGCGGCGGCGGCTGCGCCCAACTGCGTACGACGATAGGTGAGGGGGCGTTGCCCTGGCGCGCGGCGAAGGACCAGCCGGCAGTGGACAGCGGGACAGCCAGGGCGAAGGACGAGCACACCGGGCAGTCGAGCTGGGCCATGTGCGCATCGCCGCCAGCACCGGCCAGGTCGATGGCCGGGCCATGGTCGCTGGACACCGAGCAGAAACCACCTTCCAGCCCGGCCAGGCGCAGGCCGTTCATCTGGCCGTGGTGCAGGCCGCACAGCAATAGGCTGAACAGGACGCTGGCGTAGAGCGTCCAGGCGGTCAGCGAGCGTGTCCGGCGGGAGGTTTTCATGGCGGCGAATCTATCATTCGGATGGATCGCCGGGATAGAGGGCCGGTGTGGTGGATTGTCGCAATGCCGGTTGGGGGCGGCCGTAAAGCCGGCCCTGCTTCAGGCCGAACGCCGCGCCGGCTCGGTTTGGGCCTCCGCGGTGGGCTGTTCGCGTGCGGCATCCTCGAGGATCAGGTCCGCCCCTTTCTCCGCCACCATCATCACCGCCGCATTGGTATTGCCCGAGGTCACGTTGGGGAACACCGAGGCGTCGACGATGCGCAGCCCTTGCAGCCCGTGTACCGCCAGGCGGCTGTCCACCACCGTGGTGGCCGTGTCGCTCCCCATGGCACAACTGCCGCACAGGTGGTAGATCGACCCGCAGTTCTCGCGAAAGTACTGGAGCATGGCTTGGTCGTCGTCCACCGTCGGGCCGGGCAGCACTTCCTCCAGGGTGATCGCCTCGAGCGCCGGTGCCTGCATGATGCGGCGTACCAGTCGGCTGCCTTGGATAGCTTCGTCGATGTCCTTCTGCGTGCTCAGGTAGTTCGGGTCGATCAGCGCCGGGGCGGCCGGGTCGCGCGAGGCGATGCGGATCTCGCCACGGCTGGTTGGGCGGCATGGGTTGAAGCACAGCAGGAAGCCGGAATAAGGCTCTGGCTCCAGGCTGGCCTTGTTGCTCTTGGGGATTCGGTACGACAGCGGGTTGAAATACAGCTGCAGGTTGGGGTACGGCTGGTGCTCGTCGCTGCGAAAGAAACCGCCGGCCTGGTTGACGCTGAGCGCCAGCGGGCCTTTGCGGGTCAGCAGGTACTGCAGGCCGAGCCTGAGCTTGCCGAGCAGCGAGCCGAATGCATCGTTGAGTGTCGGCACGCTGGCCTTGTAGTAATAGCTCACGCACAGGTGATCCTGCAGGTTCTTGCCCACCGCCGGCAGGTGATGCAGGGTCTCGATACCGTGCTGCGATAGCAGCGCACGGTCGCCGATGCCGGACAACTGGAGAATCTTCGGGGTATCCACCGCGCCAGCGGCGAGGATCACCTCATGCCTGGCGTGGAACGTGCGCTGTACCCCGCGCTGGGAAATGCGCACGCCGCTGGCGCGCGAACCCTCGAACAGCACGCATTCGACCAGCGCATGGTGCTCCACGCTGAGGTTGCGCCGGCCCAGGGCCGGGTGCAGGTAGGCGAAGCTGCTGGAGCAACGGCGGCCGTCGCGCACATTGACGTCGTAGATACCAGCACCTTCGAAGCGCTTGCCGTTGAAGTCCTCGCTGCGCGGGTAGCCGAGCTGGCCGCAGGCCTCGAGGAAGGCGTCGCAGATCGGGTGTGCCTGGCCCTTCATCGGCGTGATGCCGATCGGCCCGCTGGCGCCGTGGTACTCGCTGTCGCCGGCCGGGTGGGACTCGAGCTTGCGAAAATATGGCAGCACGTCCTTGAACGACCAGCCTTCGGCGCCGTTGGCCGCCCAGTCGTCGAAGTCATGGGCCTGGCCGCGCACGTAGATCATTGCGTTGATCGAGCCGGAGCCGCCCTGGACCTTGCCCCGTGGTGCATACAGGCTGCGCCCGGCCAACTGGGCCTGGGGCTGGCTGTAGTACATCCAGTTGAAGGTGGGGTTGTAGTAGAGCTTGGCAAAACCCACCGGCAGCTTGAACCACGGCGAGCTGTCCTTGCCGCCGGCCTCGAGCAGCAACACGTTGTAGCGGCCACACGCGCTCAAGCGTGCGGCGAGGATGCAGCCGGCCGATCCGGCGCCGACGATGATGTAGTCGAAATCTTTCATGTATAGCTAACCCTGTGAATGGAGGGCCGCTCCCTGGGAGCGGCACGGCGCTCAGCCCTTGGCTGGCGAGACGTCCTTGACGTCGACCGGGTCCGGCGCCATCTGCAGGTGCAGGCGCTCGCCCTCGTAGCCGCTGTGGCGACGCACCACCGCCATGTCCAGCTCGACCCCCAGGCCCGGTTCGCGGGAGGGGATGATGTAGCCGTCCTCCCACTGCAACGGTTTCTTCAGGATCTCGGCGTGGAAGCCGTCCCAGGTACCGATGCTTTCCTGGATCAGGAAGTTCGGCGTGCAGGCGGCCAGCTGGAAGCTCGCCGCTGCGCCGATCGGGCCGTTGTACAGGTGCGGGGCGATCTGCGCGTAGTAGGCCTCGGCCATGCTGGCGATCTTCTTGCCTTCGAGCAGGCCACCGCAGCGCCCGACGTTCATCTGCAGGATCGAGGCGCCGCCGGCCTGCATGAGCCTGAAGAACTCGTACTTGGTGGTCAGCCGCTCACCGGTGGCGATGGGGATGCTGGTCTTCGCCGCGACCTGGCCCATGGCCTCTTCCTGGCCCGGCGGGATCGGCTCTTCGAACCACAACGGGTCGTACTTCTCCAGGCGCCTGGCCAGGCGGATGGCCGAGGACGGCACCATCTGCCCATGGGTACCGAACAGCAGGTCGCAGTGGTTGCCGACCGCCTCGCGGATGCGTCGGCAGAAGGCCTCGCAACGCTCCAGCACCTCCAGCGATAGTTGGTGGCCGGAGAACGCTGTGTAGGGGCCGGCCGGGTCGAACTTCAGTGCGGTGAAGCCCAGTTGCATGTTCTGTACGGCGCACTCGGCGGCCAGGTCCGGGTCGCTGTAGTCGTATTCGCCGCGTGCGTTCAGCGGATACAGATAGGTGTAGGCGCGCAGGCGTTCGTGCACCTGGCCGCCGAGCAATTCGTACACCGGCTTGTTCGCCGCCTTGCCGATGATGTCCCAGCAGGCCATCTCCAGGCCGCTGACAACGCCCATCATGGTCAGGTCCGGGCGCTGGGTGAAACCGCTGGAATAGGCGCGGCGGAAGAAACGCTCGATATGGTGCGGGTCTTGGTCGAGCAGGTAGCGGGCGAACACGTCCTCGATCACCGGTACCATGGCACGGGGGTGAAAGGTCGCCGCGTAGATCTCGCCGACGCCTTCGATGCCGCAGTCGGTCTTGAGCGTCACGAACAGCCAGTACATGCCGCCGATGTGCGGTGGCGGTACCGCCACCACGTGGGTCTGGAGGGATACGATCTTCATGCTTTGCCTGCCTTTGCTTGAATGCGTCTGTTCAGGACCAGGGTGGCGACGACACCGAGCAGGCCCATCGCCACGACGTAGGAGAAATAGATCTGGTAGCCGAGAAAACCGGGGAAGCGGTCGATGATCCAGCCATTGAGCAGAGGCAGGAACACGTCCGGCGAGTAGCCGACCAGAGAGATGATGCCGATGGCCAGGCCGGTGACCCGCAGCGGTACCTGGCAGTCGTCGAGGATCGCCCAGTACAGGCCGCGGATGGCGTAGGTCATCAGGCCGATGAAGATCACCAGGAATACCAGTACGCCCAATGCGCGCAGGCTCGGCAGCACGATCAGGCCGATCATGCCCAGCGCCGCCAGGACCATCGCCCAGGCCAGCACGCCAACCTTCGAGTAGCGGTCACCCAGCCAGCCGCCACCGATGCCGCCCAGCGGCCGCATCCACAGCTTGAGGGTGGTGATCAGGCCGGCGGCGGTGGCGCTCAGGCCGAAACCGCCTTCCTGCAGGTAGGCCGAGAAGCTGTAGGTGGCCCAGAAGAAGTGATAGCCACAGAAGACGATGGCGGTGACCAACCACAGTTCGGGGATCGCCGCCAGGGTGCGCAGGTCGTGCAGCAGGTTGGCCTTCTCCCGGGGGGAGCCGTCGCGGGCCTTGCCCTGCGGGTCGCGCACCAGCACCAATAGCAGGCCGAGCACTACGCAGCAGGCAGCGTAGAAGTGGATCACCCGGGTCAAGCCGAGGGCGCTGCCGGCATTGTCGTCGGCAACCTGGGCGAACAGGGCGATGGCGACGGTCGCCAGCAGCGCCTCGACCAACCCGCGGCCACCGTCCAGTACGCCGAAGAAGCGGCCCTGCTCGGCCTCACCGGCGATCATCTTGACCCGCTTGATCAGCGATGCCCAGAAGGTCAGCCCGGTGGTGATGCCGAAACCGCAGAAGATCGCCAGCAGCGATTCGAAGCCCGGCAACTGGGCGTACCACACACCGAGCAGGCCGGTGGCGACCAGCGAGAAGCTGATCAGCAAGCGCGGCGACAGGCGATCGGCCAGCCAGCCGCTGGGCAGGTAGCTGACCAGGAAGGCGGTGCCGAGGATCGAGTACAGGTAGCCCAGCTCGCTGTTGCTGATGGCCAGGGCCTCGAGCATGGTGCTTTGGTACACCTGGCGCAGGTACAGCATCGGATAGATGCCCCCGGCGGCCAGCACCAGCAACGCCAACTGCAGGTAGCGGGACAGGTTGGCGGCAGCTGCGGGCACGGCAAGTGCCTCGGTATTTATTGTTTTTTTCATTGTGGTTCTCGCGGGCGGGGCTGTCGCCCCAAGGGTTGCGAAGGGCGCACGGGCCGCGCGCCGGTGTCGGTCAATGCTTGAGCACCACCAGGCGCGTCTGGGTGAACTCGAGCATGCCGTGCTTGCCGTCGTCACCGCCGAGCCCCGAGCGCTTCCAGCCGGCGTGGTAGCCCTGGTACGGGTCGGCAGGGGTGCGGTTGACGTACAGCTCGCCGGCCTCGATGGCACTGGCCACCTTCATGGCGCTGCGGTAGTGCTCGCTGTAGAGCACCGACGACAGGCCGAACTGGTGGTCGTTGGCCATGGCCAGGGCGTCGTCCAGAGTGTCGTAGGACAGCACCGGCAACACCGGGCCGAAGGTCTCTTCCTGGACGATCTCCATGTCCTGGCGGCAATGGCTGAGCAAGGTGGCGGGGTAGAAGTTGCCCGCGCCGGCCGGCCAGTAGCCACCGGCTTCCAGGTGGGCACCGGCGGCGATGGCGCGCTGGACCTTGGCGTGGATCTCCTCGCGGGCGGCGGCGCTGACCAGCGGGCCCATGCAGGCCGGGTCGATGGCCCGGTCGCCGCAGCGTACGGCGGCGAATCGCTCGCGCAGCAGGGCGAGGAAACGGTCATGCACGCTGGCCTGTACATAGACCCGTTCGATGGCGGTGCACAACTGGCCGCAGTGAGTGGTCTTGGACGCCACGATGGCCGTTGCCGCAGCCTCGAGGTCGGCATCGGCCTCGATGATCGCCGGGGTCTTGCCGCCCAGCTCCAGCGATGGCTTGGCAATGTTGGCCTTGCAGTACTCCAGCACTGTGCGCCCGGCACGCACGCTGCCGGTCAGGGTGATCATGCCCACGGTGGGCTGGGTGCACAGGGTGGCGGCCACTTCGTGTTGCATGGCCAGGATGTTCACCACGCCATTCGGCAGCTGTGCCCGGCGCACGGCGCGGGCGATGGCGAAGGCCGACAGCGGTGTGTTGTTGCTCGGCCGCACCACCACCGTGTTGCCGGCGATGAGGGCTGGGGCGACCTTGCGTAGCAAGGTGTAGACCGGGTAGTTGAACGGGATCAGGCAGGCGACCACGCCGATGGGCTCGCGCTTGAGCAGAATCGTCTCGTCGCGGCTGTCGCTGGGGATCACCTCGCCCTCGATGCGCCGTGCCCACTCGGCGTGGTAGCGGGTGATCTCGGCAGCGTACAGCGCTTCGTTGCGGGCTTCATCGGGGGCCTTGCCGGATTCGGCGGCCAGCGCTGCGCCGATGTCGTCGGCGCAGGCCTCCAGGGCATCGGCCAGGCGGCGCAGGTGCTGGCCGCGCTCGATTGCCGGCAGCGCCGCCCAGGCGCGCTGAGCGCGCGTGGCGGCCGCGACGGCGTGGATGGCTTGTTCATGGCTGGCGGCAGCCACGCTGCCGGCGACCTGGCCGGTGGCGGGGTTAAGCACGGTCAGCCGTTGATTGGCGATCGGCTCGACGAAGCGTCCGTCGATGAAGTTCTGCTCTGTACGCATGGAGGGTTCCGCTTGCGGGTTGAACGGGCCCACGAAGGCTGGCCAGCGGGCGCGGGGCCGGTGCGGGAGGCCGTCGTTTCTTGTGGGTTATGGCGGACAATTTGTCGCAGGTGGGGGCGGGGGACAAACGATTAATAGGTGGGGGTAACGTGCGCAAAACGCATGTTACCCAGTGGCTGCTGCGCAGCCCATCGCCGGCAGGCCTCACATGGCCCTGCAAGCCGCATCATTCGCGGTCGACTCGGCCCCTGGACTACCGGCTTGCCGGCGACGGGGCGCGAAGCGGCCCCAATACAACGGCGCACTCACTCGCAGCCCGCCACCTCCGACGGCCCGCCCAGGTTGCGTTCGGCCAGCCACACCTCCTGCATCAGCCAGTCGCGAAAGCGTTCCACATGGGGCGGCAACTCCTGCTCCGGGCGGGTCACCCACCAGTACGACTGGTGCCCGTCGACCTGTACGTCGAGCACCTGCACCAACTGCCCGGCAGCCAGCTCGCGGGCGACCATCTGGCGATCGGCGATAGTGATGCCCAGGCCATCGATGGCCGCGCGAATGGCCAGGTCCAGCAGGTCGAACTCATAGCCGCCACGCAGGTCGACGCCCTGGATCCGCGCCGCATCCAGCCAGTGGCGCCAGGTCAGGTAGCGCTGGTCCTCGCGGGCCAGCACATGCAGCAGGGTCATGTTGCGCACGTCAGCCCTGCGCTCTTCCTGCTGGGCCAGCAACGACGGCGAACATACCGCGATGTGCCGCTCGTGCATCAGCAGCGAACTGTCCAGGCCATCCCATTCGCCGTTGCCGAAGCGGATCGCGCAGTCCAGGGTGGCGATTTCCGCCAGGTTGTCCTGCAAGTGGGTGGTGAGGGTCACTTCCAGCTCCGGATGCGTTTCGCGCAGGCGCCCCAGGCGCGGCAGCAGCCAGCGGCTGGCGAAGGTCGGCGGGGCGTTGAGGCGAATGCGCGTGAGGTGTTGGCGCTGCTGGATGCCGCGCACCGTCAGTTCGATGCGGTCGAACGACTGCTGCAAGGCGTGCAGCAGCGTGCGCCCGGCATCGGTCAGTTGCAGGTGGTGGTGACGGCGCTGCAGCAAGGGCTCGCCCAGTTGCTCCTCCAACTGGCGGACCTGGCGGCTGACGGCGCTCTGGGTGACGTTGAGCAGTTCCGCCGCGCGGGTGAAGCTGCCGGTGCTACCGGCCACCTCGAAGGCCTTGAGGGCGTTGAGTGCCGGGATCTTGCGTTTCACTCGCCGGTTTCTCCTGCAGCGTACGGGTCAGAAGTAATAGCCGATGTTGGCGTACAGCTGGTTTTCCCAATGGTCGGTACCACCCCGGGCCAGGCTCTCGGTGTAGCTGCTGCCGCCGATGTAGGGGTCGTTGCGGCCGTTGAGCCATTCCACCGCGATGTAGAAGCTGCGCACCGAGAACGACGTGCCGAGGATGAAGCGCTCGGAGGTGTCGAAGCCCTGGGCCGACTTGTCGAAGCGGCTGTAGTTACCGTACACCTTGACTGCGCTGACCCAGTCGCCGAGGAAGGTGCCGGGGAAGCTGTAGGCCAGGTCGCCGACATACAGGTTACCGCGGCTGGCGACATTGTAGGTGCCGTCGTAGCCGCCGAAGGTCACCCGTTCGCCGTTGTCCGGGTTGCGTGGCGACATCTGTTGCCGCGCCGCCAGCAGCTGCACGCCCCAGGGGCCGTCGTTGCCCAGGTAGTGCAGGGCCACGGCATTGCGCCGGCCGGCGTCGTGGGTGTCACGGTTCTCCAGGCGCGAGGTCAGCCCCGAGACGCCTACCTCCGATTGCCAGTCGCCCAGGGCGAAGGTGCGCGCCAGGCGCGCCACGGCGATCTGCCGCTCCTGGTTGCGATTGCCGTCTGCAACGTAGTCGTCCGCGGCAGTGACCACGCTGGAGTAAGTACTGCCATTGCTGGTGCCGCGCCCGGGCCAGGCCGGGCGGCCATACAGGCCCAGTTGCAGGTTCCAGTCGCCTTGCTGGTGGATGTACTTGGCCCCTACTGCCTCGACGTCCTCGAGGCCGATGACGTTGCCCAGGGTTTCATAGAAGGTGCTGCCGAAGTAGGGCTGCAGGCCGAACGGGATCTGGTTGAGGCCGACCTGCACCTGGCGATCGGGGTCGAACCTGTAGCCGATCCAGGCGTACTCGGCGAAGGCGATGTCACCGACCTGGTCGGTGTACTGGTAGGGGTAGGCCTTGCCATAGAAGCGGTAGCGCACGGCACCGATCCAGCTGTCGGAGGTGTAGGTGGCACGCAACATGATGGTGTCCAGGCCGGCCTTGTCGAGCTTGCGGTCCGGGTCGTGGTCGAAGCGTGCACGGATGGCGCCGCCGACGTCGAGATGGTCGTTGATCGGCACGGCCTGGGCGAGAGGCGCCAGGGTCAGCAGGGCAGGGAACAGCAGGTGGCTGGGACGCAGGTGGAGTGGGGACACAGTGGGACCTCGGGTGGTTTCTTGTCGTTATCCGGGGTTGGGGGAGCAAGGGATCGCCGCGTGGCCCGTATCGCGGGCAGCGGCCCTATGCCACCTCCGGCTGTCAGCGACCCTATCCAAGGTCCTTGCCCCGGCACAAACGACCAATACGCAGCAGTAACCCGAGAAAAACGCATGTTTGCGGCGCGCGGCATACCTGTAGAATCGTCCTACAAAAACAACGACCAGCGACTCCGCCATGCGTACCCTGCCACCCCTGAACATGCTCAAGGTCTTCGAGGAAGTCGCGCGGCATCGCAGCTTCAACCGCGCCGCCGATGCGCTCAACGTCACCCAGGGCGCGGTCAGCCGGCAGATCAAGCACCTGGAGGACTACCTGGGCGTGATCCTCTTCGTGCGTGGCCCGCGCGGGCTGGCCCTGACCGAGGCGGGCAACGCCCTGGCGCCGCACCTGGGCGAGGCCTTCGACCGCATCGAGCGAGCCCTGGAGGCCGTACGGGTGCCCAACTTGCGGCAGCGCCTGCGAATCCTCGCTCCGCCGACCTGGGCCACTCGTTGGCTGTCGCCGCGTCTGCGCGGTTTCATGCAGCGCTATCCCGACATCAGCCTGAGCGTCACCAGTCAGCGTGATGACGAGCATCCCGGCGAGCTCGACTGCCGCATCCTGTTCAGCCGCGAGCAAGCGCTGGCCGGCAGTCGTCAGTTGCTGGTGATGGAGCGTCACATCGCCGTGGCTAGCCCGGAACTGTTCGAGGACGGCCGCGAGCCCTGCCTGAGCCATCACCCGTTGCTGCACATCCTCCACGAGGGGCGGCGCCTGAAGGTCTGGGAGAACTGGCTGGCGGCCACCGGTCGCGACGACATCGATGCGGGCAGCGGCATCGAGTTCAGTACCCTCGACCAGGTGATCCACACCGCCCTGGCTGGGGGTGGCCTGGCGGTGATCGACCGGCAGATGATCGAGCGCGAGCTGGCCAGCGGCAGCCTGCTGCCGATCACCCCGGTAGAGGTGATCGGGCCCTATGGCTACTGGCTGGAGGTGCCGGCGGACAAGCGCGGGCTGTCGAAGGTCGAGCGGTTCGCCGAGTGGCTGGCGACAGTGAGCAATCCCTGAGGCGATCGGGCCGGTTCTGCAGGTGCTGTTCACCTCAAGACGCTCAGGGCCGCTGCGCTCCTTGCTACACAACGGCCGCCTTGCGCACGTCCCCGTTACCTGCCGCATCCCCCCGACACGCCTCGTTCAGCGACAAGCTCTTGGTCTCCGGCGCCCAGGCCATCGACACCAGGGCGCCGAACAACAGGATCCCGCCGAGTATCGCCATGGTCGGGTTCAGTCCGATGCCGGCCACGCTCACCGGCAGCAGGAAGGTACTCACCGCCGACCCCAGTCGGCTGGCTGCAGTGGCCAGGCCGATGCCGCTGGCGCGCACCTCGGTGGGGAAGCTTTCGGCCGGGTACACGCCGACTAGGTTGCTCACCGCCGACAGCACCAGGGTGAACAGGCCGAACAGCGCGACCATCGCCCAGGCCATGCTGCCGGGCATCAGCACCAGCAGGAACAGCGCTGCCGCCAGGACCAGGAAGCTGTTGATGAGAAATCCGCGGCGGCTGAACTTCACCGTGCACCAGATTCCCAGCAGTGCGCCGACGATCAGCAGGGCGTTGAGCATCATCTCGGTGCCCAAACCCTCGGCCAACCCCATCTTGCGCAGGATCGACGGCAGGAAGGTATAGATGGCGAAGTAGGGCATGACGATGCAGATGAAGAACAGGCAGTTGAACGCCGTACGCTTGCGGTATTCGCGGCTGAACAGTGCGCCGAAGCCGGCCTGGCTCGGCCGGGCGATCTCGTCGTCGAGCACCACGTGCGGCCCCAGGTGCTTGTGCACGATGGCGCGGGCCTCCTCGGCCCGGCCCTGATGCACCAGCCAGCGTGGCGACTCGGGGGTGCCGATGCGGGCGATGAGGATCAACGCCGCCGGGATCGCCGAGGAGGCCAGCATCCAGCGCCAGGCGTCGTCGCCCATTGGCAGCAGAGCGGTACCGACGAAGGTTGCGGCGACGTAGCCGAAGGTCCAGATCACGCTGAACGAGCCGAGCAGCACGCCGCGGTGCTTGCGTGGCGAGAACTCGGCGAGCATGGCGTGGCCGACGCTGAAGTCGCCGCCCAGGCCGATGCCGATCAGCACCCGGCAAAGAAACAGTTGCATCGCGCTCTCGACGAAGAACTGCATCACCGAGGCCAGGGTGATCAGCACGAAGCTGATCAGGAAGATCTTCTGCCGCCCCAGGCGGTCGGAGATCCAGCCGAAGAACAGGCTGCCGAAGAACAGCCCGAACAGCGCCGAGGCACCGATCAGGCCTTGCCAGAACGGGTTGAGCTGCATCTGCGGGTTGATCAGGGTGAAGGCGATACCGATCAGGCCCAGGATGTAGCCGTCGGTGAAGTGGGCGCCGAAGGTCAGGCCGGCGATCTTGATATGGAAGCGACCGATCGGTAGGTCATCGATCTTGACTGTCTGTCCCGTCATGTTGACACCTCGTTGTTCTTGTTGGGTCAGGGCCTTGCGGGGGCACCGCGCCCCGAGCGGGGCACGGTACGTGGGGGGACGTGTCGGGTCAGGTGTGCAGGCCGCCCATCAGCACGTACTTGATTTGCAGGTAGTCGTCCAGGCCGTACTTCGAGCCTTCGCGGCCCATGCCCGATGCCTTGATGCCGCCGAAGGGCGCGACCTCGGTGGAGATGATCCCTTCGTTGACGCCGACGATGCCGGCTTCCAGGCCTTCGGCCATGCGCCAGACGCGGCCAATGTCGCGGCTGTAGAAGTATGCCGACAGGCCGTAGGGCGTATCGTTGGCCAGGCGCAGTACCTCGGCTTCGTCCTTGAAGCGGAAGCACGCGGCCACCGGGCCGAACGTCTCCTCGCCGGCGATCAGCATGCCTGGCTGTGCATCGGCCAGCACGGTCGGCTCGTAGAAAGTGCCGCCCAGGGCGTGCCGGCGGCCGCCGCAGAGCAACCGCGCACCTTGCTCCAGAGCATCGCCCACGTGCTGCTCGACCTTGGCCAGCGCCGCCTGGTTGATCAGCGGGCCCTGATCGCTCTCGCCCTGCAATGCGTCGCCCACGCGCAGGGCCTGCACGGCTTCGACGAGCTTGGCGGTGAAGGCCTCGTAGACACCATCCTGCACGTAGAAGCGGTTCACGCACACGCAGGTTTGCCCGGTGTTGCGGAATTTCGAGGCCATGGCCCCGCGTACCGCAGCGTCCAGGTCGGCATCGTCGAAGACGATGAACGGGGCGTTGCCGCCCAGCTCCAGCGAGACTTTCTTCAAGGTGTCGGCGGCCTGGCGCATCAGCAGCTTGCCGGTGGCAGTGGAACCGGTGAACGACAGCTTGCGCACCACGCTCGAGGCCTGCAGCGCACCACCGATGGCTGGGGCGTCGCCGGAGACGATGTTGAACACGCCCGCCGGTACGCCGGCCCGTTCGGCCAGAACCGCCAGGGCGAAGGCCGACAGTGGGGTTTCCTCGGAGGGCTTGAGGATCATCGTGCAGCCAGCGGCCAGGGCTGGGCCGACCTTGCGGGTGACCATGGCCAGGGGGAAGTTCCATGGGGTGATCGCTGCCACTACGCCGATCGGCTCCTTGGCCACCAGTACCCGGGCGTCGGCCTTGGGCGAGGGGATCATGTCGCCATAGACGCGCCGGGCTTCCTCGGCGAACCATTCGAGAAAGCTTGCCGCGTAGGCCACTTCGCCCTTGGCCTCGGCCAGCGGCTTGCCTTGCTCGCGGCTGAGCAGGGTAGCCAGCGCGTCGCGTTGCTCGAGCATCAGTTCGGACCAGCGCCGCAGGATCACCGCGCGCTCCTTGGCCAGCTTGCCACGCCAGGCCGGCAGGGCACGTTCGGCGGCAGCGATGGCGGCATTGGTCTGCTCGGCACCACCACGCGCTACCTCGACGATGACCTGGCCGCTGGCGGGGTTGAACACCGGGTAGGTGGGGCCGCTTTCCAGCCACTGGCCGTCGATGTAGTGGCCGCTTTTGAGCAGTGCATTCATGCCACCGCCTCCTGGATCGCGAAAGCGCCACGCGGCGGACGTGTCACGCGCAGGATGCGCTTGCCAGCGGTGTAGTCGTTGATCAGGTCGCAGGGGGTGTAGTTACGTTCCAGCTCGTACAGGTCCTCGTCGTCCAGGTGCATTTCCAGGGCCGCCAGGGCGCTGTCGAACTGTGCGGTGGAGTCGGCACCGACCAGCATGCTGTCGACGCCTGGGTGGCGCAGCACCCAGGCCTGGGCCACCTGGGCGTTGGACACGCCGTGGCGCTGGGCGACGCGCTGTACCGAACGGGCGATCTCGAACGACACCTCGTCGCTGTACATCTGCTGGGTGAAGAAGTCGGTCTGGTTGCGGGTGGACTGCGCGTCGCCGGTCAGCAGGCCGCGTGCCAGCGGGCTGAACACCGACACGCCCAGGCCCTGGTCGCGGCAGAACGGGATCATCTCGCGCTCTTCCTCGCGGTAGGCGCAGTTGAGCTGCAACTGCATGTTGATCGGTTTGGCCCAGCCGTGGCGCTCGCAGGCCAGAAGGATCTTCGCCAACTGCCCGGTGAGCATGGTCGAGACGCCGATGTAGCGGGCCTTGCCGGCGCGCACGATGTCATTGAGCGCTTCCATGGTCTCTTCGACCGGGGTGTTGATGTCGAAGAAGTGCAGCATGTACACGTCGAAGTAGTCCATGCCCGCGCGCTTGAGCGAGGCATCGATGCCGTCGAAGATGTGCTTGCGCGAATGGCCGCTGGCGTTGATGCCGCTGCGGGTGCCGTAGCCCACCTTGGTGGTGACCACGACGTCGTCGCGGCGCACCAGGCGCTTGAGGATGCGACCGACCACTTCCTCGCCGACGCCGGCGGAGTAGAAGTCGGCCAGGTCGATGAAATTGACCCCTTTGTCCAGGGCATGGCGGACGATCGGCTCGCTGGCCGCTTCATCGAAGATCCAGGGCTTCCACTGCGGGGTGCCCATGTTCATGGTGCCGAGGCACAGCTTGGAGACCTGCAGGCCCGAGTGGCCCAGACGGATGTATTGCATGGCGGGCACCTCAGGCTTTCGGGGTGTAGAAGGGGTTGGTGATCCGATCGACCACATCGGCCAGTTGCGCGCGCGCCGGCAGGCCCTGGAGGGCGGCGCGGATCGCGGTGCGGCAGGCGTTGTAGTTGTTCAGGTAGACGGCATCGAGGTCATCGCAGGCGGGGTTGACCCAGTTGGCGGTAACGATGGCCCACTCGTCCTCGGCCTCGGCCGGCAGGGTGCCGTCGAGCAGCGCCTCGGTCACGGCCTTGGCGATGCCGGCCTGGGATGCGCCCCAGGTGGCGTTGCCGTGCAGCTCGCCGTTGATCTCGGCCTTGTTCACGTACAGGGTCATCGGCTTGACCGGGATGTTCGGTTGGGCGATCACCATGAACGGGCAGTGACCCTGGCTGGGCGAGGCGAGGCTGTTGGCGAAGGCCTGGCCGGCCGGGCCGTTGCGCGGACCGAGCAGGATGTTGATGTGCGCGGCGTTGACGCCTGGGCCTTCGAAACCTTCACCGATATATAGGGCGAGTGGCTGCATGGGATACCTCGATCAATGGATGGAATGAACGAAACCTGGGGCAACGACGCAGCGTGCTGGCGCAAGGAGGGGCATGCGAGAACGTGGGGATGCAGGCATGGCGCGACGCTCGTTGTTGTTCTTGGGCGATGTCGCGGCCAGTTGTATCAGGCGGGGGAGAAGGAGCAGTAGGGAGAAGAAGTCAACGGGTTATGCGTGCAAGTCATAGGTCGGGAGGTCGCGTGCGCGCCATCGTCTGCAAAGCCTTGACTGATGCTCCGTTGACGTATCAGGCCGCCCGCTCCAGCACATCCAGCAAGTCGGCGAACGCCAGCGACAGCATGTGCCGCGGTGCCAGGTGCACCAACGGTATCGCGGCCTCGTGGGACTCTCGCATCTTGATCGAGCTGCCCAGGTACACCGGCAGCACCGGCAAGCCTTCGGCGCGCAACTGATCGACCAGGGTCTGGTGCAGGGCGGTGCGTCCGGCGAACTGGTTGACCACCACGCCCTCGACCTGGAGCGCCGTATTGTGGTCCTGGCGCAGCTCCTCCACCTCAGCCATGACGCTGCGCAGCGCCTGGTACGAAAAACGGTCGCAATCGAACGGGATCAACAGGCGTTCGGCCGCCACCAGGGCGCTGAAGGTGTAGAAATTCAACGCCGGCGGGGTATCGATGTAGATCCGTTCGTAGTCCTCGGCGAGCGCCACCAGCAGCTTGCGCAGCTTGTTGATCTTGAACTTGCTCTGCAGGCGTGTCTGCAGGTCGGTCAGGTCCGGGCTGGCGGTGATCAGGTGCAGGTTGTCGTAGCGGGTCTCGGTGATCGCCACGCGGTTCTTCTTGCCGGCCGCCGTGGCGCAGAGGGTCTGGCGGAAGAAGTCGGCGATGCCCGAGGGGATCGCGTCGCCGGCAAGCCCCGTGAGGTAGTAGGTGGCGTTGGCCTGGGGATCGAGGTCGACCAGCAGTGTCCGGTAACCTTCGGCGGCGCTGGCGGCGGCGAGGTTGCAGGCGATGCTGGACTTGCCGACGCCACCTTTCTGATTGAATACGACACGACGCATGGACAGTTCATCCCTGAATGGAAAATGTCAGAACAGGGACAATCCTATGAAGCAAAGATGACAGTATTAAGACAAGGCTTGTTACATCTACCGCGCGTCACACCGGCCTCTACGCCTCGCCAGGCGCGACCTTCACTCGGTTGCGTCCATCCTGCTTGGCCGCATACAGCGCCCGGTCCGCCCGGCTGAGCGTATCGGCCGGTGTATCCATGCCCGTCGCTTGCCAGTGGGCGATGCCCAGGGAAACGGTCACCGCACCTACCGGCTCGATGGGCGTGTCCTGCACGCACAGGCGCAGGCGCTGCGCCACGCTGGTGGCGACCTCCAGGCTGGCCCCCGGCAGCAGCATGAGGAACTCCTCGCCACCGGTGCGGCACAGGACGTCGCCCTCCCGGCAACAGCCGCGCATCAGCTCCGCCAAGCGGCGCAATACCTGGTCGCCGATATCGTGGCCGTGGCCATCGTTGATGCGCTTGAAATGATCGACATCCAGCACCACTGCGCAGAAGTCGCGTCCTTCGGCCTCCAACTGTGCCAGGCTGAGCTCCAGGCTGCGGCGGTTGCCCAGCCCTGTGAGCGGGTCGGTCTGGGCGTCCTGGCGCAGCCTGCCTATGCGCTCTTGCAGCAGGTTCAGGCCGAACAGCAAGGCGCGCTTGAGTTCGGCGGCCTCGAAATACCAGGCCCTGACCTGGTGCAGGTGCGCCGCGGTTCCGACCCTGTCCAGTGCCCGTGCGCCGGCGGCCAGTTGCCAGAGCGGGCGGGTGATGGCCAGGGCCAGCCACCACAGGGCCAGGCTGCCGGCCAGGGCGAGCGGCACGGAAATGTCGATGACATCGAGGATCAGCTGGCGCAGCGGGACCACGGTCTGTGCCAGGGGCTGTTGGGCCACCACGCCCCAACCGGTGCTTGGCACCGTGGCGAAGCCTGCGAGCATTTCCACGCCATCGCTGTTGACCACCTGCTGGGTGCCACTGTTTAGGGTGGCGAGCTGGTCGACCAGGATGTTGCCCTTGACCAGCGTACCGACGCGCTGGGCGTTTGGGTGATAGAGCAGGCGCCGGTTGCGATCGACCACATAGAGGTAGGAGCCGTCCTTGTAGAAGTGTTCGCCGAGCAGGCTGTTGAAGATGTTCTGTTCACGCAGGTACAGGCTGCCGCCCACATAGCCCAGGTACTTGCCGTGGCTGTCGAAGATCGGCTGCGACAAGGCCACCACCAGGTTGTCGGCCACCGAGAGGAAGGGCATGGACACCAGCGTCTGTCGCTCCCGCAGCGCCTCCAGTGCGCCGGGCGTCTGCAGGCGGGTGCCGAGCATCTTGCGCAGCGGTGCTGGCGAGATCGCCCGCAGCACACCCTGGGCATCGACCACGAATACCGAGTTGAAGACATTGCCCTGCTGCATCAGGCGTTCGGTTTCTGCCTGCAGCGCCATGGGTTCATCCAGTCGCTGCCCTTGCAGCTGGGCGCTGACGGCCAACTGCTGCAGCGTGCTGCCGAGGAAGGTCTCGGTGATCGACGCCAGTTTCGCCGCATAGACACGGTTGGCCTCCAGGGCGTGGTCGATCAGTAACTGGCGTTGTACCCGGTAGCTGGCGAAGTAGCTGGTCAGCAGCATCACCACGGCGGTGAGTGCGCAGAGAACGAGGATCAGCGTGCGCAGATCCAGGCGCAGGCCTTTCTTGGCGTGTGGCAATCCTGACCTCATCGATGGGGGAAGGGGATAACCTTACCTGTTATGAGGGATGGCGGCTATCGGTACAGCGCAGGGCTGCGCGCAGTGTCGTATCAGTCGCCGGTTGTCTCCAGCCCGGCCAGGTCTTCCTCTATCTGCTGCATGCGTTCCTGGGCCCGTGCCTGGGCCTTTTCATCGTTGGCGCTTTCACGCATCAGGCGGGTCAGTTTCTCGCTGAGCCGCTGGCCTTCCTCGGTTTCGTTCAGCGCCCTGGCCTTCACGGGGTCGCGGGTCGCTGCGACGATGGTGTCGAACTCGGCATCGTCGAAGTGCTTCTCGCTGTAGAGCTTGAACAGGTCCTGGCGCTGGTCCTGCACCGTCAGGTGCTTGCGCAGCACGCCCTCGATGGCCTCCTTGGAGAGTTGCGGGTGGGTCTTGGTCAGCAACGTGGCCATCCTGTCGATATTGTGATCGTAGGCCTCCTGCAAGGGCAGGTTGGCCAGGATCTGCTCTTCACGGGTGGGCTTCTGGTCGCAGGCGGCGAGAACGCCGAGCAAGAGCAAGGGCAGCAGTGTGCGAAGGCGTGGCATCGGGTGGCCTTGGGCGCGTGGTGGGAGGGGACCGCCTGGCACCATACCATCAATCGGGCGGCTCGTTCAGGCGATGGGCCTTGTGGCCTGCTGTCAGAATCCACCTGTCAGTGGATACTCGACGGCCAGGCGAATCTGGTCGGCATCCAACTCCGCCTGCGCGGTGTTGCCCCGGTGCACGTTGTGCCGCAACGAGAACGCCGTGCCCTTGGCCTTGCCGCCCTGTACCACGTATCGCGCCTCCAGGTCGCGCTCCCAGTGCTTGCCGCCCTTGCCGTAGCCCAGGTAGGCATAGCCTCCGTTGGGGTCGGCATGGCTGCCGTCGATGTCGAAGCCACGCACGTACAGGGCGCTCAGGTTCAGCCCTGGTATTCCGTAGGCGGCCATGTCCAGGTCGTACCGCGCCTGCCAGGACTTTTCATTGGGGGCGTTGAAATCGGACAGCTGCACGGCGTTGCCGATGAAGATCGCGCCACGGGTTACGTAGTCGAACGGGGTATCGCCATCCACCTGCTGCCAACCGAGGCTGAAGGTATGCGGCCCTTGGCGGTAGCGCGAGACCAGGCTCCAGGTGGTGTTGTCGATGCGCCCGGAGAGGGCCTTGCCGGTGTCGGTGGTGCGGTACAGGTTCAGGTCCAGGCTCAGGCTGCGTCGGTCATCCAGGGCATGGCTGAGGGTGCTGCCGAGGTAGTGCTGGTTCCAAGTGTCTGCGTAGCGCGAGGTGTAGAGGCTGGCACTGAATGCGGCGTCAGGGTTCCACACCGCGCCTGCGAGGTCGACGCTGTCGCCCTGGCGGGCATTGGAGTAGTTCACCACGAAGCCTTGGTCGTGGCTCGACGCATGGCGGTCGGTGCTTTCGTTGAAGTGTCCGGCCACCAGCTTGAGCGTGTCGATGTCGTTGCTGCTGAGGAAGAAACCGGTGGCGGTCTCGGGCAGCAGGCGGCTGTCGGAGGAACTGAACACCGGGGTCTTCACCCGTTGCTCGCCATAGGCCAGCACGGTGTTGGCTACGCGCAGCTTCACCGCTGCGCCACCGCGGCTGTATTCGTTCTTGGGGTGACCTTGGTTGTCCACGCCCAGCAGCCGGGCCTTGCCGGCGCGGCCGCCACCGCTGTCGAGTTGCACGCCGAAGTAGGCGTGGGCATCGACGCCGACTCCGACCAAGCCTTGGGTGAAGCCAGATTGAAAGGTGCCCATCAGGCCGTAGGCCCATTCCTCGGCCTTGCCGTTGCGTTCGGTGCGAGGTTTGTAGGCGTTGCGTGCGCTGCTGTTGCGTGCGCCATGGCGATAGTCGCGCTGGTCGAACACGCTGCGGTTGAGCAGGTGCCAGCTGCTGTCTTCGACAAAGCCTTTGGATTGGTATTGGGCGGAGTCGGCCAAGGCCAGCGGCGCACACAGGGCGCTGGCCAGAAGCGCAGGGACGGTGCGTCGCGGCATGGAGTGCTGCGAAAACAGGTGGATCGAGGCGTCGGGCATTCAGAAGTACTTGAGCCAGGCGATGTCGCGGCGACGGGATTTCAGGCGCGCGAACCCGCGCACTGGCAGGTACAGTGCCACGGCCAGCAGGATCGCGGTAAGCCATACCGCACCGATGCCGTCGAAGCCGAAGTAGTCGCCCTGGTTCAGGCCGAACAGGGCGACGCAGGCCAGGTACAGGAGCTTCAGCACATACAGGTGCAGCAGGTAGAAGAACATCGGCGCAGCACCGAACACCGCCAGCACACCGATCCAGCGCGCCTGGCCTGCGCGCTCGAAACCGCGCAGCAGGAGCAGCCCGAAGCCCAGGGTCAGGGCCAGGAACAGCAGCGACGGTGGGTACTTGGTGATGTTGAAGAAGCTCATCAGGGTCTGCACCAGGGTCGGGTAGACGCTCCAGGGCGCTTCGCCGTAGCCGTTGAGCAGGCGCAGCGCGATGAAACCGAGCAGGGCGAGGGCGCCGGCCAGCAGCAGGCGGTGCTGGCGCGTGCCGGCATCGCTGCCGCGGGCGAACCACGGGCCCAGGCCATAGCCCAGGGCGATCACGCCGATCCACGGCAGCACCGGGTAGGAAGTGCGCAGGCGAAGGGTTTCGGAGAACGCCAGCCAGCCACGGTCATGCAGGATGGCCCAGGGCACGTGCATCATCGACCCTTCGGCGACGTGCAGCCCATCGAGCAGGTTGTGCCCGGCGACGATGAGCGCGCCGATGGCGATCAACGCCGCGCGCGGCAGCCAGACCAGCAGCGACAGGGCGATCATGCTCAGGCCGATGGCCCAGATCACCTGCAGGTAGATCACGCTTGGCGGCAGTTGGAAGGTCCAGGCGAAGTTGACCAAGGTGAATTCCAGCGCCACGAGGAACAGGCCACGCTTGAACAGGAACGCCGAGACGTCGCCACGGCCCTGGTGCTTCTCGCCGTAGAGCCAGGCACTGAGGCCGGTCAACAGCACGAACACCGGCGCACACAGGTGGGCCAGGGTACGGCTGGCGAACAGGGCCGGCTCGGTGGCGTCGATGGCCATCGGATCGCTGACTTGGCGATGCAGGAAGAAGGTTTCGCGCACGTGGTCCAGCAGCATGAACAGGATGACCAGGCCGCGCAGGGCGTCGATGCTTTGCAGGCGCTGGGTGAGCAGGGTTGGGGTGGGGGAGGCGCTTGTCATGGGGGCAGGCAAGAGGGATTGTGAGATGAAATGTTATCTTATAACTATTTGTTGAGGTTCGATAGCGCTTTTTCAGGTGGGGGGCTGTGCGATGGGCTGCAAAGCAGCCCCAGTACCGCTCAATTGGAGAAAGCCGCTCAGGTCAGAAGCTGTAGTCGACCGTCGCGAAGTACGACCGTGGCGCGCCGAGCAGCCATTGCTCACCACTGTGGGCGGCCACCACATAGTCACGGTTGAACAGGTTGTTCAACTGCAGCCCCAGGCGCACGTCCGGCAGCACCTGCCAGCCGAGGTTGGCATCGACCACGGTGTAGCCGGGGACGCTCTGGCTGTTGGCGGTGTTGGCGTAGCGCTCGTCGACGTAGCGCAGGCCGATGCCGGCATCCACGGTCTGGCCGAAACCCTTGCTCAGCCACAGGTTGGCGGTACGGCGCGGCACGTTGGCCGGGCGGTTGCCGGCGCGGTCCTGGGGAACGCCGCCGACCCTTTCATCGAAGTCATCGTACTTGGCGCGTACCACGGCGGCGTTGGCCGATACCTGCCACTGGTTAGCCAGGGCCAGCTCCAGGGTCGCCTCCAGGCCGTCGGAGGTCTGTTGGCCGGCTTGCTGCTTCTCGTGGGTGACCGGGTCGTCCACCAGCAGCTTCTTCTTGACGATGTGGTAGGCCGCCAGAGTCCACTCGCCACGGCCGTCCCAGAAGCGTTGCTTGAGGCCCAGTTCGGTCTGCTTCGACTCGGTCAGGTCATAGTTCATCTGCGTCGGGTTGAGGCTGATGAGGTTGTTGACCCCGTCCTCGCTGGTGGAGTACTGGCCGTACAGCGACAGCTCGTCGGTCACCGCGAAGAGCAGGCCCGCGCGCCAGTTGCCGCCCTGCAGGCTGCGGTCGCTGCGGGTGTCGCTGACCAGGTTGTCCCGATCGATGTGGTTCTGGTCACGGCGTACACCGGTGACCAGCGACAGGCGATCGGTGAGCTGGGTGCGGTTCTCGGCGAACAGCGCGAAGGTGCGGGTGGTGGACAGGGTCTGTGGGCGCAGCGCCGATCGGCTGTGGAACCCGCCCGGTGCCGGCTGCCAGGGGTCGATGTAGTCGCCGCCCACGTCTTCGTACGGCGAGTTGTTGTCGACGTTGAAACGGATCCTGTTGTACTCGGCACCCACCACGGTCTTGCTGGCCAGGCCGAACAGACTGTGGTCGAAGGTGAAGCTCTGGCGGTCGCCGATCTGCTCCTGGTTGTGCTTGATCTCCAGGTAACTGCCGCGTTCGAGCTGGCCGCGGTCGGCATCCCAGGTGTAGTCCTCGGCGTTGCGCCAGTGCCGGCGGCTCTTGATGTAGTACAGCTGGTTGCTGGCGCTGAGGTGGTCGTTGATCGTCCAGTCGGTGTCGAGGCGGGTCCACTCGTCGTGATAGCGTTGGACGTCGTCGCGAATGTTGTAGTTCTTCTTGCGCAGGCTGTCGCGGTAGTGGCCGTCGATCAGCGGGGTGCCGAAGTAGTTCATCGGCTCGGCATCGCCGCGCTCGTGGGCGAGGGTGAAGCTCAGGTCGTCGCTGGCGTCGAAGCGCAGAGCGGCGCTGAGGGCCAGGTTGCGCGAGTCGCCGCGATCGACCCAGACGTTGCCTTGCTGCGTGTTCAGGGTGACCCGGTAGCTCAGGCGCTCGCTCAGGCTGCCACCGCTGTCCAGGCCGAGCTGTTGGCGGTCCCAGGAGCCGTAGCCCAGGCGCAGGTGGTTGCGGATTTCGCCGGCGAAGGGTTTTTTCGGGATGACGTTGATCACCGCGCCCGTGGCGCCTTCGCCATAGAGTACCGAGGCCGGGCCACGGATCACGTCGATGCGCTCGACCATCCACGGATCGACCGGGAAGCTCTGGGTACCGGCGCCGGTGTACAGGCGCGAGCCGTCGAACAGCGTCATCACCGAGCTGTGGCCGGTGAAGCCGCGGGCGGAGAGGGCGGTGCCGCCGTTGCCTGGGGTGCCGACCGAGGTGATGCCTGGCGAGCGGGTCACCGCGTCTTGCACGGTGAGGTTGTTACGCTGCTGGATCTGCCCGGCGCTGATGCTGCTGGTGCTGGCCGGGGTCTCCAGGGCGCTCAGGTTCAGGCGCGAACCGGCCCGGGTCGGCGTGGCCAGGTCGACGACCTGTTCGTCGCGGGTGTCGGTGATGGCCGTGGAGGGCAGGGCCAGTACTGGCCCGTCGTGTTCATCGGCCAGGGCCGGAAGGGAAACGGCCAGGCAGGCCGCCAGAGTATGAAGCTTGGAGATACGGGACATGTCGTTCCACTGTCGCAGGAATGAATGGATCCCGGTGGAAACAACGCATAGACGACCAAGCACGTACGCAGGCGCGCACGCGAAAACCGGCCTGCGCCCGCCCACCGCGGGTTGCCAACGAAAAGCTCCAGGCCGGTCTCCGGGCTTGCGAGGATCATGAACCGTTCACCTTCCCATGCATGCGCACAGTGGTATGTCGAAGGGTTCGCTCGCCTACCGTTGCGGGGGCAGCGCCGGACTTGTCGTGGCAACGACGCACCGGCTTCCCGTTTCACCCTGCGCGCGGCGGCGCAGGACACCTGAAACTGGCGCGCATCTGACCACCGAACGGGTGGGGAGTCAATCGTTCGGATGCAGCTTGCGCTGGTCCAGGAGGGCGATCAGCGTCCGCGCCGACGCGATACCCTGGCCTCGATGTTCTTGCGCCCGATCAGCAGGGCGGGCTTCTCCACCACCGGCTCGTCCGCCAGCCACTTGTACATCACCAGGCAGTCCACCAGCCCCAGGCGAGCGTGCCGGTAGGCCTTGGGCAGGCGGCCGACGGTCTCGAAGCCGAGCTTGTGCCACAGCGCCACGGCCACCTCGTTGGTCGCCACCACCGAGTTGAACTGCAGGGCCAGGAAGCCCTCCTGGCGTGCCAGCTTTTGCGAGTGCTCGCACATCAGCCGCGCCACGCCACGGCCGCGGGCGGCCGGCGCGACCATGTAGCCGCAATTGCCCACGTGGGCGCCGGGGCCGGCGGCGTTGGCCTTGAGGTAGTACGAGCCGAGCAACTCGCCATGCGCCTCGGCCACCAGGGTTCGCAGGGGCAGCTCCAGCCAGAGCTGGCGGGCCTGCTCGACGCTGAGCCCGGGGTCGAAGGCATAGGTTTCGCGGGCCTGGACGATGGCCTGGAAGGTGGGCCAGAAGCGTTCGAAGTCTTCCGGGGTCATGGGACGGATGTGGATCATGGCGGCTCCTGCACGGGCTTGGCCGCCAAGTCTGGGTGGCCCGGCGCCGCCGCGCAAGGGCTGCGGCGCCGGAGGCGTTCAGTCGCTCGCCTTGCCGACCGCATCCAGGGCGCGGGCCGAGTAGACCAGCGCGGCACCGGCGTTCATCGCCACCGCCACGCCCAGCGCCTCGGCGATTTCCTCACGGGTGGCGCCGTGCCTGACGGCCTGCTGGGAGTGCACGGCGATGCAGCCGTCGCAGCGGGTAGTCACCGCCACGGCCAGGGAGATCAGCTCGCGGGTCTTGGCATCCAGGTGGTTGGTCTTGGCCCCGGCACCGCTGGCAGTCATGTAGCCGGCCACGGTATCGGGGGACAATTGCTTGAGATCGCCGATGCCGGCCATCAACTGCCTACGGTAGGCGTCCCAGTCCATCATGCTCATGGTTTTCACCTTGTTCGGTGGTGACAGGAGCTTTCAGGCTAGTCGAAGAACGAGGCTCTGGAGGGGCTGTGATGGCCAGGGCAGCGTCTTCGCTTCAGATGTAGATGAACACCAGCACCAGCGCCGCGACCACCGCCCACTTTTCCAGGTAGTAGCGGGTGCGGTTGCGCTTCTTCAGGGCCTTGCCGCGCTCGCGGATGCGGTAGATGCGGGTGAACAGGCGATTGATGCCGCCGGTCTTGTCGTTGGCGTCGTTGGGGGCCGCCGCGGCGGCCATGACGTTGCGGCTGAACCAGCGGTTGAAGGCGGTCGCCCAGCGGTACTTGAGCGGGCGCTCGACGTCGCAGAACAGGATGATGCGGTTGTGCTCGGTGGTGTTGGCGGCGTAGTGGATGTAGGTCTCGTCGAACACCACTGCCTCGCCGTCGCGCCAGGCGTACTTCTGGCCATCGACATCGATGTAGCAGCCGTCGTCGTTGGGCGTGTCCAGGCCCAGGTGGTAGCGGTAGGAGCCGGCATAGGGGTCACGGTGGCGCACCAGCTTGGCGCCTGGCGGCAGGGTGGCGAACATGGCCGCCTTGACCGAGCCGATACCCTGCAGCAACTCGGTGGTGCGTGGGCACAGCTTCATCGCCGAGGGGTGGCTCTCGCCATACCACTTCAGGTAGAAACGCTTCCAGCCGGTCTTGAAGAACGAATTGAATCCGACGTCGTCGTAGTTGTCGGATTTCTTGATCTCGCCCACGTGCAGCAGTTGCTGGGCCTCCTCGCGGATTTCCCGCCAGTGGTCCTTGAGCGGCTGCAGTTCGGGGAAGGACTCGACCGGCAGGTAGGGCTTGGCCGGGTGCTGGGAGAACAGGTACAGGAAGCTGTTGACCGGAGCCAGGAAGCTGGAGTGATCGCCCAGTTGGCGGGTCAGCTTGTGGCGAACCCGACCGCGCAAGTGAACATAGGCGATCGAGAGTGCGAAGATCAGGACGAGTGCGATTTTCATGAACGGATACTTGTCGAAATGGCCATGCGCCATGGCTTGAGCCCGCCAGCATAAACAATCGTGCCAGGCCTGTGCACCCGTCTTAAGTGGAAGGCGCAAACGTTTCATCCTGGTTCATCTGCCAGGTATCGAGGTGAGCGTACACTCGGGGCTGGCGCCCCACAGATCGAGGAGCATGCATGGCCCAGGATTCACGCCCCAGCGGCGCACCCTTCAAGCGCCTGTTCTTCGCCTTGCCGGTCAGCGATGCCCAGCGCCGTGCCATCGCCCAGTGGCGGCGCAGCCTGGGGCTGCGCAGCGGCAGGCCCGTACCGGCCGAGAACTTCCACCTGACCCTGCTGTTTCTGGGCGATGTGGATGCCGCGCGGTTGCCGGCCCTATGCGCTGCGGTCGACAATCTCACGCGCCCGGACGCGCCTTTGCGCCTGCTGCTCGACCGCTTGCAGGTGTGGCAGCGCGCCGGTGTGCTGGTGCTCGAACCTGGGGAGACGCCACCGGCGCTGCGGCAACTGGTCTATGCCCTGCAACAGGCGGCGCTGCCGCTGGGCATTGCCGAGCAGGTCCGCGAGTACCGGCCACACCTGACGCTGTCGAGGGACTTCCGTGGCCAGCCGCCGGAAGCCGCGGCGGCACCGGCGTTCTTCCTCGCTGTCCGGCACTTCACCCTCTACGAGTCACGCAAGGGTCGCTACTGGCCGTTGGCCGAATGGTCGCTGACGGGCTAAGGCATGGGCAAGCAAGGTCGGGTTCCTATGCTGTTTGGTTGCGGGCCGGCTCGAACAACTGCTGGCCCAGTTGCCAGGCGGTGCGCAGGTGGCCCTTGGGATCCTGGCCCTCGCTGTCGGTGAGCACGTTCGAACTCAGTACCTGAGCACCGCAGTAGTCGAAGATGCCGTGTTCGATTTGCACGCGCATCGCCTCGCCGTAGCCATGCCGCTCGAAGGTACCGGCATCGGCACCTGCGACGCCGACCAGGTGCACGGTAAGGCCCTGGAGTTTCTTGATGGTCGGGCCGTTGACCTGGTAGTCGAAGGCCCAGCCATTGCTGAACACACGCTCGACCCAGCCCTTGAGCAGCGCTGGCAGCGACCACCAGTAGACCGGGTAAACCAGCACCAGCGCATCGGCGCGCTCGATGCGCGCCTGCTCGGCGAGCACATCCGCCGGTGGTGGGGCCAGGCGACGATGCACGGCATGGTCGGCCAGGCCGAAGCGGGGGTCGAAGCCTTCTCGGGCCAAGTCGGCGATTTCGGCCGTGTGGCCGGCGCTGACCAGGCCGTCGGCGATGCGTTGGGCGAGGGCATGGGTCAATGATTCTGGGTCGTGGTGGCCGATGACGATCAGGGCATGCATGGCGGTTCTCCAGATGAAAGGGTGCGTGAGTGGGGGCGGCGTTATATACTCGTAGTAAGTTACTGTTGGTAAGTTACTTTTGGTAGGTAATCGATGTCAAGCGATGACAAACCGCTGCCGCGCAAACGCCTGTCCCGTGAGGCGAGGCGCCGCCAATTGCTCGACGTGGCCTGGCAACTGATCCGCGACGAGGGCACCGACGCCTTGAGCCTGGGGCGCCTGGCAGAGCAGGCTGGGGTGACCAAGCCGGTGGTGTATGACCATTTCGAAACCCGCACGGGATTGCTGGTAGCGCTGTACGAGGAGTACGACGCGCGTCAGACGAGCATGCTCGAGGCGGCGTTGGCGGTCAGCGAAGCCAGCCTGCAGGTACGTGCCGGGGTGATCGCCGCGGCCTACGTGGAGTGCGTGATGACCCAGGGGCGCGAGATACCTGGTGTGTCCGCGGCGCTGGCCGGGTCGCCGGAGCTGGAGGCGCTCAAGCGGAGCTACGAGGGGCCGTTCCTGGAGAAGTGCCGGCAGGCCTTGGCGCCGTTCGCGCCGAGGGGGGATATCGGCGCTGCTGGGTTGCGGGTGCTGGTGGGGGCGGCAGAGGCGCTGTCGCAGGCTGCGGCGGCGGGGGAGTTGGAGGCCGGGCGGGCGAAGGATGAGTTACAGGCGACCATCGTGGCCATGGTGCTGCGCCAGTAGATAGGGGAAGTTGTGGTTGAGGCCGCTGTGCGGCCCATCCGGTAATCCGGCTTCCATGGACCCCTGATAAATCAATGGGTGACGATCTTTTCTATTAGAGCTGGCTTGCCCTCGAATAGGCTGCCCTGACAGTCCAGGGCACTGATGGTCGAGCCCAGGTAATGCTGCCAGTACTCGCGACGTTCCGCGGTGTGTCCAGGCTGAGCGGGCATGGTACTGCGCTTGCTGTCATGGTTGTGAGACCCTGGTTGGACGCGTACCATGCCGGGCATTCCTTCCAATAACAAACCGTGCGTCACCTGCCTTTTACCCGGGCAGGTGGCGAGCGTCCTGTCGCCTTGTCTGCGGAGAACAGATTTCCATCCATGAACGGACCCATTCCCACCACCCTGCCGCCGACCGCAGGTGGCGGCAGCTGGCTGAGCGTCATCGCCCTGGCCCTGGCGGCCTTCATCTTCAATACCACCGAGTTCGTCCCGGTGGCGCTGCTCAGCGACATCGGCCGTAGCTTCGACATGAGTACCGCCCAGGTCGGCCTGATGCTGACCATCTACGCCTGGGTGGTGGCCCTGGCGTCGCTGCCGATGATGCTGCTGACGCGCAACATCGAGCGGCGCCGCCTGCTGCTGTTCGTGTTCCTGGTGTTCATCCTCAGCCACCTGCTGTCGTGGCTGTCGCAGAGTTTCGCCATGTTGCTGGTCAGCCGTATCGGGATCGCCCTGGCCCATGCCGTGTTCTGGGCCATCACCGCCTCGCTGGCGGTGCGCGTGGCGCCGCCCGGCCAGCAGGCCAAGGCCCTGGGCCTGCTGGCCACCGGCACTACCTTGGCGATGGTCATGGGCATCCCCCTGGGGCGTGTGGTGGGCGAAGCCCTGGGCTGGCGTATCACCTTCCTCAGCATCGCTGGGGTGGCCCTGGCTACCATGCTCTGCCTGATGAAGTCGCTGCCCTTGCTGCCGAGCCAGAACTCCGGCTCGCTGCGCAGCCTGCCGATCCTGTTCAAGCGGCCGGCGCTGGTGATCACCTATGTCCTGGTGACGCTGGTGATCACTGCGCAGTTCACCGCCTACAGCTACATCGAGCCGTTCGCCCTGCATGTGGCGCAGATCGGCGGCGAGCGCACCACGCTGTTGCTGCTGCTGTTCGGTGGCGCCGGGGTGTTCGGCTCGGTGCTGTTCAGCCGCTACAGCGACCGTTTTCCGCAGGGCTTCCTGGTGGCGGCCATCGCGTCCCTGGCGGCCTGCCTGCTGTTGCTGCTGCCGTTGTCGGGCAATTTCTACCTGTTCGCCGCCCTGAGCATGGTCTGGGGCGTGGCGATCCTGAGTTTCAGCCTGTCGCTGCAGTCCAAGACCCTGAAACTCGCTTCGGACGCCACCGACGTGGCCATGGCGCTGTTCTCCGGGATCTACAACATCGGTATCGGCGGCGGCGCGTTGCTGGGCAGCATCGTCAGCAGCCAACTGGGCGTGGCCCATATCGGCTTGGTTGGCGGTGGCGTGGCGCTGGCTGGCCTGGTGCTGGCGGTGGCTAGCGTGCAGCGCTACCGTGCGGCGGCCGCAATGCCGTTTGACTGACTAATGGAACAGCGGCTTCAGGGCTCGAGCGCGGCGAAACGCTCACGCAGCCATAGATGCAACTGCGACACCGCCGGCGACAGTTGCTTGCGGTGTGGGCACACCAAGGTCACCGGCGTCAGTTCGCCGGGATGATCCGGCAGCAGGACCTCCAGTTCGCCAGCGGCGACGTTGGCGCTGACGTCCAGCCAGGACTTGTAGACGATGCCTTCCCCCTCCAGTGCCCAGCGCCGTACCACATCGGCATCGTCGCTGAACAGTGGGCCCCGCACCTGCACGGTAAGGCTGCCCAGGCGCCATTTGTCGTAGATCCGCCCCTGCTGCAGGTACAACAGGCAGGCATGCTGCTGCAGCTCCTCGGGCGTGCGCGGCCGCCCGTGACGGGCCAGGTATCCGGGCGAGGCCACCAGCACCCGACGGTTCCACGGGGCCAGGGGCAGGGCGATGTAGTTGGCTTCCTGGTTCAGGCCATAGCGAATGGCGACGTCCACCGGGTCGCGGTACAGGTCGGCCACCTGGTCGGAGAGAAAGAAACGCAGGCTCAGGTCCGGGTGCTCGCGGCGAAAGGCGCTGAGCCAGGGCAGCAGAATGTTGCGCCCCAGGTCCGAGGGGGCCGAGACCTGCAGTACGCCGCGTAGGGTGCTGTGGGCGCCGTGCAGGTTGTCGCGGCCCTGGCGCAGGGTGTCGAGCACGCCCTGGGCGGTGGGCAGGTACAGCTCGCCCTCGGCGGTCAGGCGCAGGCTGCGGGTGGTGCGGGCGAACAGCCGTACATCCAGTTCGCGCTCCAGGCGCTTGATCGCCGCCGCGACCTGGCCGGGGAGCAGGCCGGCCTCATGGGCGGCGGCGGTGAAGCTGCCCAGGGCGCTGCTGCGGACGAACAACGCCAGATCGGTGATACGCAGCATTTTCACTCCAGGGGTGAAAGTGTTGCTGCATTGTGCCAGTTTTTCTTTTTCAAAAGAAAGATAAGATGCCCGGCAACGTCATTCTCCCCAAGGAGCCGCTTCGATGGATACCGTTACGCTCGCCAAACGTCGCTACACCACCAAGGCCTACGATGCCAGCCGCAAGATCCCCCAGGCCACCGTCGACGCGCTGCTCGAGCAACTGCGCCACAGCCCGTCCTCGGTCAACTCGCAGCCCTGGCACTTCGTGGTGGCCGACAGCGCCGAAGGCAAGGCGCGCATCGCCAGGAGCACCGAAGCCTTCGCCTACAACACGCCGAAGATCCTCGACGCCTCCCATGTGATCGTCTTCGCCGCCCGTACCGAGATGCCCGAGTCGCACCTGCAGGCGGTACTGGAGCAGGAAGCCGCCGATGGCCGTTTCCGCACCGAGCAGGCTCGCGCCGGGCAGGCGCAGACACGTCTTGGCTATGTCGACCTGCACCGTTTCGACCAGAAGGACTTGCAGCACTGGATGGAGAAGCAGGTCTACCTGGCCCTGGGCACCGCGCTGCTCGGCGCCGCCGCCCATGGGCTGGACGCTACCCCCATCGAAGGCTTCGACAGCAAGGTGCTGGATGCCGAACTGGGTCTGCGCGAGCGTGGCTTCACCAGCGTGGTGCTGCTGAGCCTGGGTTACCGCAGCGAGGAGGACTTCAACGCCGGTCTGAACAAGTCGCGCCTGCCAGCGCCGGCCGTGTTCACCTTCCTTTGAAACCTGGCTGATCGGGGCCGCCCGCGCCCCAGAATCAGTCACCTGCGACCTATCGCCGGTCACGCACCTGCGATAGGGGCCTGGCCACCTGTTCCAGTGGCTGGCGTTCGGCCGCCGCGCCCCAGCGTGCCTGCACCCAGGCCGCGGCGATCATCAGCCCGGCGCCGACCAGGTAACCGTACAGCACGTTGCTGCGCTCGCCAGTCTCGATCAATGCACCGAACAGGGTCGGCCCGAGCAACCCGCCGAGGCCGGTGCCGAAGGCGTAGAACACGGCGATGGCCAGGGCGCGGATCTCCAGGGGAAAGGTCTCGGCCACGGTCAGGTAGGCGGAGCTGGCGGCGGCGGAGGCGAAAAAGAAGATCACCATCCAGGCGATGGTCTGTTGCGTGACATCGATCAGTTGCTGCTGGAACAGGTAGCCGCTGAGGGTCAGCAGCACGCCGGAAACCAGGTAGGTGCCGCTGATCATGATGCGTCGGCCGACCACATCGAACAGCCTGCCGAGTAGCAGCGGCCCGCAGAAATTACCCAGGGCGAAGGGCAGCACGTACCAGCCGACGTCTTCGGAGGGCACCGCGTAGAAATCGGTCAGTACCAGCGCATAGGTGAAGAAGATGGCGTTGTAGAAGAACGCCTGGGCGCTGAGCAGGGTCAGGCCCACCAGCGCACGGCGACGATGATCGACGAACAGGCTGTGGAACACTTCGCGCAGCGGCGTGTGGTCGCGGGCGTGCAGGTGTAGGGGAGGGCGGTCGATGGGCGGCAGTTCGATACCACGCTCACGGTAGCGACGCTCGATGTCGGCGACGATGCGCTCAGCCTTCTGCGGCTGGTTGTGGATCATCAGCCAGCGCGGGCTTTCCGGGATCCACAGGCGCATCAGCACGATGAACAGGCCCAGCAGCGCACCGATGCCGAAGCACAGGCGCCAGCCCAGTTCGCCGCCGACCAGCGCCGGGTCGAGCAGCACCACCGAGCCCAGTGCGCCCAGGGCGGCGCCTAGCCAGAAGGTGCCGTTGATGGTCAGGTCGACCCAGCCCCGAAAACGCGCCGGAGTGAACTCCTGGATGGTCGAGTTGATCGCGGTGTACTCGCCGCCGATACCGGCGCCGGTCAGGAAGCGGAACAGCAGGAAACTCTCCAGGTTCCACGAGAAGGCCGTCGCCGCCGTGGCACCGATATACAAGGCCAGTGTGACGAAGAACAGCCTGCGCCGGCCGAGGCGGTCGGTCAGCCAGCCGAACAACAGGGCGCCGAGCAGGGCACCCGCGATGTAGGCGCCGCCGGCCAGGCCGACCTCGGTGTTGCTCATCCGCAGCACCGGGCTGTCCTTGAGCGCGCCGGACACCGAGCCGGCCAGGGTCACCTCCAGGCCGTCGAGCAGCCAGGTGATGCCCAGGGCGAGCACCAGCAATGTGTGGAAGCGGGTCCAGGGCAGACGATCGAGGCGCGCGGGGATATCGGTGGCGTAAAGGTGCTGGTCCGTGGTGCTGGGCTCGCGCAGGGCTCGGGTGGTCATGGCAGGTCCTTCGCTGGCGAAGAGTGGTTACCCGATGGAGCCACCTGCCGTGCCGGAGTTCAAACATCGAGACGCTGCCGCCTGGGAGCCGGCGACAGCGCCTCCCTCCCTCACCACAACGACGCGCTGGCTGCCGTCAGCACCCGTGTGAAGACCTCGATCGCCTTGTCCACCTCGGCCTCGGTCGTATAGCGCCCGAGGCTCAGGCGCACGCTGTTGCGTGCCTGTCTTTCATCCAGCCCCAGGGCCAGCAGCACATGGGAGGCGGCGTTGCTGGCCGAGTTGCATGCCGAGGTCGAGGACAGCGCCAGCTCGCTGGCCAGGGCGGCACTGTTGAAACCCTGGGTATCGATGCACAGGTTCAGGGTATGCGCAATGCGCTGGGTAGGGCAGCCGTTGAGGCTCACCCCCGGCAGGGCCAGCAGGCCCTCGCGCAGGCGCTGGCTCAAGCGCTCGATGCGCTGGTGCTCGCTGTCGCCGGGCTGGCCGGCGAGGGCGAAGGCGCTGCCCATGCCGACGATCTGGTGGGTGGCCAGGGTGCCGGAGCGCAGGCCGCGCTCGTGCCCGCCGCCATGCATCTGCGCGCGCAGTGTTGCCCGTGCCCGAGGCCCGACATGGAGCGCGCCGATGCCCTTGGGGCCATAAACCTTGTGGGCCGAGAACGACATCAGGTCGACCGCTACCCGGGCCAGGTCGATGGCCACCTTGCCCACGGCCTGGGCCGCATCCACATGGAACAGGGCGCCATGGGCACGCACCAGGTCGCCGATGGCGGCGAAGTCGGTGACGGTGCCCAGCTCGTTGTTGACTGCCATCAGCGAGACCAGCCGGGTATCCTCGCGCAGCGCCGAGTGCACCGCCTGCGGTCGTATCAGGCCGGCCTGGTCAGGTGCCAGGCGGGTGACCGTCCAGCCCAGGCCTTCCAGCTCGGCCACGGTATCCAGCACGGCCTTGTGCTCCAGCTGGCTGGTGATCAGGTGGCCCGGTCGCTCGACGCCCTGGGCGATGCCCTTGAGCGCGAGGTTGTTGGACTCGGTGGCGCCGGAGGTCCAGACCAGGTCGGCTGGGTCGGCGCCGACCTGTTCGGCCACCTGGCGGCGTGCCTGCTCCACGGCCTCGCTGGCAGCCTGGCCATAGTGATGGCCGCGGGAGGCGGGGTTGCCGAAATTGGCCTCGCGGCCGAGGCAGGCGAGCATGGTTTCGATGACCCGGTCGTCGACCGGGGTCGTGGCGGCATAGTCGAAGTAGAGCGGGGCGCTAGGCATGATGGGCGAGTCCGTGCTTGTCGCCTTGGGATGGCGATCGATGGAGCCATCGTACGCGGCGCAGCGGGATGCATTTTGCCTTCTGTTCGCTCTTTTTCTGGAGGCTAATAAAATATTTCCATTTTTGGTCTTGTTTGTAGGAAATATTTCTCTTGTTTGAAGGTGCTCATCTCTAACCGTTCGCCAGGTCAGGTCGGTTCCGAGGTTTTTTCCTCTTGCGCCACCACACGTTCGCACAGCTCGATGATCTGCTCGCGCATCCAGCGGTTGGCCGGGTCCTGGTCGGTGCTCTCGTGCCAGTACAGGTGGGTTTCCAGCGGCGGCACTTCCACCGGCAAGGGCAGGTGGCGCAATTGGTGGCGGCGCGCGAAGCGCTCGGGGACGGTCATCACCATGTCGGTCTGCTGCAGCACCTGGGAGGCCATCAGGTAGTGCTGCGAGCGCAGGGCGATCTTGCGTTGCACACCCATCTTGCCCAGGGCCAGGTCGACGTAGCCCAGGCCATTGCGGCGGCTGGAGATATGGATGTGGGTCATGCCCAGGTAGCTGTCGAGGGTCAGCTTGCCGTCGGCCAGCGGGTGGCCCGGGCGCAGGGCGCAGACATAACGGTCGTGCATGAGCTTGACGTGGCGCACCTGCGGATCGATGTTCAGCGGCGCATCGACGGCGAAGTCCAGGCGCCCGGCGGCCAGCTCCTTGGTGGTCTCGCGGCGCTTGCACAGGAAGCTCTCGATCACCAGCGAAGGCGCCAGGCGGCGCAGGCGCTGGAACAGCGCTGGCAGGATCACCGCCTCGGTGAGGTCGGTCATGCTGATGCGGAAGGTCTTGTTGGCTTGCTGCGGGTTGAAGATGCGGCTTTCCTGCACCGAGGTGCGCAGCAGGGCGAGGGCGTTGCGCACCGGGCCGATGATGTTCTGCGCCATGGGCGTGGGCACCATGCCCTGGGCGGTGCGCACGAACAGCGGGTCGTTGAAGGTCTCGCGCAGACGCGACAGGGCATTGGACACTGCCGGCTGGGTGATGCCGACGATCTGCCCGGCACGGGTCAGGTTGGCTTCGGTGTAGATGGCATCGAAGACGATGAACAGGTTGAGGTCGACCTTGCTGAGGTTCATGGGCGCCGCTCTTTGTTGGAATTATTGGCCGATCATATATCGGTTATGAATGTTTATACACATAGAAAATAGACTAGGTGGATGGAGCGCCGGTGCTCTAGGCTCTGCTGCATGTTCTTCATCGACTGAAGGTAACCCCTCATGGATTTCGCCTATTCGCCCAAGGTCCAGGCGCTGCGCGAGCGCGTCACCGCGTTCATGGACACCTACGTCTATCCTGCCGAGCCGGTGTTCGAGCGCCAGGTCGCCGAGGGCGACCGCTGGCAGCCCACCGCGATCATGGAGGAGCTCAAGGCCAAGGCCCGTGCCGAAGGCCTGTGGAACCTGTTCCTGCCCGAGTCGGAGTACGGTGCGGGCCTGAGCAACCTTGAGTACGCGCCGTTGGCCGAGATCATGGGGCGTTCGCTGCTGGGGCCGGAGCCGTTCAATTGCTCGGCGCCGGACACCGGCAACATGGAGGTGCTGGTGCGCTACGGCAGCGAGGCGCAGAAGCGCCAGTGGCTCGAGCCATTGCTGCGTGGCGAGATCCGTTCGGCGTTCGCCATGACCGAGCCGGACGTGGCCTCCTCGGACGCCACCAACATGGCCGCCACCGCCGTGCGCGACGGCGATGCGTGGGTGATCAATGGCCGCAAGTGGTGGACCTCCGGCGCCTGTGACCCGCGCTGCAAGGTCATGATCTTCATGGGCCTGTCCAACCCGCAAGGGCCGCGCCACCAGCAGCATTCGATGATCCTGGTGCCGACCGATGCGCCCGGGGTGAAGATTGTACGGCCCTTGCCGGTGTTCGGTTATGACGACGCTCCCCATGGCCATGCCGAGGTGCTGTTCGAGAACGTGCGGGTGCCCTACGAGAACGTGCTGCTCGGCGAGGGACGTGGTTTCGAGATTGCCCAGGGGCGCCTGGGCCCGGGCCGCATCCACCACTGCATGCGCTCGATCGGCATGGCCGAGCGCGCCCTGGAGCTGATGTGCAAGCGCGCGGTGAGCCGCACCGCCTTCGGTCGCCCCCTGGCGCGGCTGGGCGGCAACGTCGACAAGATCGCCGACTCGCGCATGGAGATCGACATGGCGCGCCTGCTGACCCTGAAGGCTGCCTACATGATGGACACCGTCGGCAACAAGGTGGCACGCAGCGAGATCGCCCAGATCAAGGTGGTGGCGCCGAACGTGGCGTTGAAGGTGATCGACCGGGCGATCCAGATGCATGGCGGGGCAGGGGTCAGCGGCGACTTCCCGTTGGCCTACATGTATGCCATGCAGCGCACCCTGCGCCTGGCTGACGGTCCGGACGAAGTGCACCGAGCGGCCATTGGCAAGTACGAGATCGGCAAGTACGTGCCGCGGGAGATGTTGCGCGGCGGGCATTGATTGGAGCCTGTCTTTGGCATCTTGGGGCTGCCTTGCAGCCCATCGCCGAGGTCTGCGGTGCTCACAAATCGTGTGTCATGCAGAGCAACGTGGGCTTGCTGGCGATGGGGCGAGCGCTTGCCTGAGATAGACGAAGGGGCATCGATCGTCTATTGGCGTAAGTCGCTAGCGGAGTCCGCGTCGCCATTAAAGTGGTGCAGGTTGACCGTAAATTCTGTGTTGTCTGTAGGAAACGTCTATAACGCCGCAAGCAGGGAAAAAGCCCCTTCCTAAGCTGCTAGGTTCCTTGGCTTGACCAAGCACAAGGAGCTGGCACATGCGTGTGAGTCTGGATGGCAAAGGGCAGGCGGTCGATGGCGACCTCACCACCACGGGCGCAACCTGTATCGGTACGGGCGCGGGTTATTTCTCCGGCGGACGCATGGTCCTTCGAGAGGGCGACGCCACGACACCCTGTCCGTTGTGTGGCGAGGTTGGCCGGGTACCCCTTCTTCATTTCCGATGGCCGACCCGTGGTGATGGACGGGGCATTGGTGGCCTGCGGGTGCCCTAGCGGGAGCAACCGTGTGGTAGCGCCGCTCTTCAGCCCGCCGCCGTCTCCGCAGGCCTCGCAGCAGGCCACGGCGCGAGCCAGTACACCCTCTGCCCAGGCCTGGAACCCTGCGCTCGACGGCGCTTCGCGGCATTACGCCAGCGCGCTGCCCGGCACCCTCGAGCCCGGTTTCTACATCGTGCCGCGCAGCATGTCCTTTTCCCAGCTGCTGCTTGAGCTGGCCGAGCATGACAACACCTTGCCGATCTCTCGGCTGCAAATGCTCAACCCCACGTTCGAGGAGGGGTTCAAGGCGGGAGAGATCTTCGTCATCGGCGACCCAGACAAGGGTGATGTCTGCACCCGTGAGGAAGCCCAACTGATGGAGGCTGCGGAGCGTGCGCGGCGCGCCTTGGTTGCGCTTGATTTCGCTGAGGCAGATTTCATGATGCAGCACCAAGCCGAGATCGCGGGTTTGCTCAGCGGGGCGAGCCAGTCGATGGGCGTAGGCAAGGACATGCTGGACCAAGGGTTGAAGCAAGTTAGCAGGACGTTGACGCAGATCGAGCAACTGCATCAGCGTGAGTTCGTGCAGCATGGACATTTGAACAGCCCGCAGTTCTTCGCTTCGCGGCGTCAACTCTTGCAACAGCTGGACGGTCAGTTGAAAGCAGCATTTCTCAACAAGCAACTGAACCTTGGAAGCTATGAGCGGTTAAGAAAGGATTTGAATATTTCAACCAAGAGCCTTGTTCATCACTGGTCGAAAGCGGGTGGGCCGGGGCAGATTCCAGGGTATGCGACGCATCTGGAAAGGGTGGCCAAGGCTGGTAAATACCTTAAGTACGGTGGACATATTGCGGTTGGGTTGGGTGGTGCTTCGTCCTATTTGAAAGTGCAAGAGGTATGTCGTGCCGGCGAGACGGAGGCTTGCAAGAAAGTTCGTTTGACCGAAGCTGGAAGCTTTACCGGTGGCCTTGCAGGAGGCACAGCAGGTGGTCAACTCGCAGGGCTGGCGGCCCTTTCGGTCTGTGGTGTTTTTTCCGTAGGGACGGCAGGTATTGGGGCGCCGGTGTGCGGCATTGCACTCGTGGGGGCTGGCTCGGTTGTCGGTGGTCTTGCTGGCGAAGGCTTTGGCGAGCTTGTAGGGGAGAAGATTTATGAGGGGCAGCATGATTGATATAAACAGCTGGCCACTGAAAGTGCAGCTTGCCTTTACGGTTACACCACTCATTTTCATGATGATGGGAGTGGCCATCAGCGCATACGTTGCTTGGTCGCATGAGTTCGAGATCGTGAAGTCGTCGATACGCAGTAGTCCTTACTTGGAACAAATGAAGAATTTTTTGGGTGCCACCAGTTATCGGGCACGCTGGATAGTAGTTTGCCTAGCGGGTGGGCTTCTCTCTTTTCCTAGATATCATGCACGTAGAAGGCTTGTTAGTTTGGAGGAGTTAAAGGCGTTCCCTAAGGCCCTCAAGCGCAAGCTGGTGCTCTCAACTTGGCTGGTAATCGTTGGCTTTAGTTGGATGATGGTCGGGTATGCGTTGATACAGTTTGCAAAGACGAAGTGAGCGTTCAAGTTTGCACTACCTGGTCGCGTGCTCTGCCATCGCCAGTGATCCCCATTTAGAGCAGGTGAAACGTGCGTGGGGACTGGAAGTTTCAAATGTCGATGATTATTTGTGCAAAAATAATATTGCGAAAAAATTAAGTGATTTTATTTTTTGGCCGTATCTGTAGATCTTTTTCTTTTGTTGTTGCGTTCTCGCATGAGTCATGCTTCGCTTGACTGGCCTCCACAGGTTCCTGCCCAACGAATCACAGATCAAAAACGAGGGGAGACACCCAGGATGTGGGTCACCGTTAAATAAGATAGCGAAGGCGGCAAAATATTTAAAGTATGGTTATTGGGGCGGAGGGTCAGGCGAGCGGATGGCCGGGAAGGTTTATGAGGACGACAATGATTGATATAAATGGATGGCCAGTGAAACTACAGATAATTCTAATCATGATACCTTTTGTTATTGGAATGTCTGGAGTGGCAATCAGCGCGTGCATTGCGGGTTCTGCTAGTTTTTATATTGCTATCTCTGCTATTAAGAGTAATCCGTATCTTGAACAGATGAAAGGTTTCTGGGGGATGGGGAGTTTCAAGTCCCGCTGGTTGCTCATATGCTCGGTATGCGGACTGGTGACCTTTCCAGGGCCGCATTTGCGCAGGGGGCTACTAAGCCCAGAGGAGCTTGATAATTTTCCTGTAAAGCTGAGAAGGAGAATGGTCATATCAGTATGGCTAACGATCGTTGGGTTGGTATGGTTGGCGATTTTTGCAGGCTTGGTTGAATTGACGGAATATTTTTCCATGAGTTAGGACCTGGTTTTCGCTGCGAGTCATCACTTTGGGTAAATGCGCACGTGGAATTTGTTGCCTTGACGTTCGACGGAGCCAGCGGCCTTGAGTCGCATCGGTAATGGTCAAGCCCAGAGTCAGACCCGCATATGCGGGTCTTTCTTTTCTTCATTCCTTGATTCGTTGTCAACCGCTGACGACGGCGCTTCTGGCTTTGCATCTTCGACAGTGGCTGCTACCGGACTGGCATGCCCATCCCGCGTCCTGACCAACGACAACACCACCCCACCCAGCAGCAACCCGAACGTCACCCCCAGCGACAACAGCGCCGGCACCTTGCCCACCAGCCCATGGTAGAAGATCTTGCAGCCAATGAAGATCAGCACCAGGGCCAGTGCGTACTTGAGATAGACGAAACGGTGCATCAGCGCCGCGAGGGCGAAGTACAGCGAGCGCAGGCCGAGGATGGCGAAGATGTTCGAGGTATAGACGATGAACGGGTCCTGGGTGATGGCGAAGATCGCCGGCACGCTGTCGACGGCGAACACCAGGTCGGCCAGCTCGATCAGCACCAGGGCCAGGAACAGCGGGGTGGCATAGCGCAAGGCCTTGTGCGTTCCTGGTGGGGTGAGGCGGACGAAGAAGTGCGCGCCGTGGAGTTGGTCGGTCACCCGCATGTGTCGGCGCACGAAGCGCAGTACCGGGTTGTTGGCCAGGTCCGGATGGCTCTCCTGGCGCGAGAAGGCCATCTTCACCCCGGTGAACAGCAGGAAGGCGCCGAACAGGTACAGCACCCAGGCGAAGTTCTGCACCAGCGCCGCCCCCACGCCGATCATGATCGCCCGCAGGAACACCACCCCGAGGATGCCCCAGAACAGCACCCGGTGCTGGTAGCGGCGAGGGATGGCGAAGAAGCCGAAGATCATCGCCATGACGAACACATTGTCCATCGACAACGATTGTTCCACCAGGAACCCGGTATAGAACTCCAGGGCCGACTGGGCGCCCAGTTCGTACCAGACCCATGCGCCGAACAGCACGCCGACGCTGAAATAGCCTGAGTACAACAGCAGGCTTTCACGCATCTCGATCTCGCGGTTCTCACGGTGCAGCACGCCCAGGTCCAGGACCAGCAGGCCGACGACGATAGCGATGAACACCAGCCACAACCAGGTGCTGGTGCCGAGGAAAGAAGTCGTGAGGAATGTCTGTAGAGCCGCCATAGCCCCTCCTTGATTGTCGACGTTGCATGGCAACAGTGATTCCGACATGGCGGCTCGGCAGCCGTCAGAGGGGCCCGGCATCACATGGGCTTGAGCCTAGACCTGTTTTGCCAGGAATGCCGACCGATGTGCTGTTACATTTTTTTGCCTGGATCCAATATTTGAGATTAATTCCCAATTGTAAATAAATCGTGAAAAACATTAAGATTCGTTCCGGCCTGCCGCAGAGCGGGCATGCCGTTCGGCAATGCATTCAAAACCAAGAATAAATCCCGTGATGAGCCCCCAAACGTATCGAGCAAACAGATCAACTAGGGGTCAACAAGCGTGCAACAGCACCACTCTCTGAACGCGGTCCACCTGGCAGGGAATGCCGTCACCGTTCGCTTGCGGCGCCAGCCGCTGGCATTGGCCGTTCTTGCGGCAAGCCTGGCCGCACCGAGCAGCATGGCCTGGGCCGAGGACGCCAGCAGCAAGGGCCCTCTGGAGCTGGGCGCCACCGCCATCACCGACACTCGCCTGGGCGAGATTACCGAGGGCAGCCGCTCCTACACCACCGGCGCTACCCGTACCGCCACGCGCATGGCCCTGTCGCCGCGGGAAACGCCACAGTCAGTGAGCGTGATCACCCGCCAGCAAATGGACGACCAGAACCTCACCAGCATCAGTGACGTACTCGGCAAGACGCCCGGTGTGACCGTCACCAAGCTCGACAGCAACCGCACCAGCTTCCAGGCCCGTGGCTTCGAGATCGATAACTTCCAGATCGATGGCGTTCCGGCGGCGTTTCGCTTCGGCAACGGCATCGACCAGACCGACATGGTCATCTACGACCGCGTCGAGGTGCTGCGTGGCGCCACCGGCCTGCTCAGCGGCTTCGGCAGCCCTTCGGCCACCGTCAACCTGGTGCGCAAGCGGCCGACCCGCGAGCTCTCCGGCTATGCCTCCCTCGGTGCCGGCAGTTGGGACACCTACCGTGGCGAGTTCGACATCGGTGGCGCACTGACGCCGGGCGGCAACGTGCGCGGACGCTTCGTCACCGCCTATGAGGACAGCCAGTCGTTCATGGACAACCTGTCCGAGAAGAAGCAGGTGATGTACGGCATCGTCGAGGCCGACCTGTCGGAAGACACCCTGCTCAGCGTCGGGCTCAGCCGTCAGACCAATCGCCCGGAAGGTTCTTCGTGGGGGCCGTCGACGCCGCTGCTGGATAACAATGGTAACGACTTCGCCATGTCGCGCTCGTTCAACCCCGCCGCCAAGTGGAGCCAGTGGGACAACACCGCCGACAACCTGTTCGTCACCCTCGAGCAGCGCCTGGCCAACGACTGGACGATCAAGGCCTCGGCCAGCCGTACCGAAACCGATTCGCCGGCCACCCTGGGCTCGGCGGCCAGTGGCTTTCCCGATGCGGCCACCGGTGGTGGCATGGGCGTATGGCTGGGGCGCTACCGCTACAAGACCGACCAGAACGCCTACGACCTGTATGCCAGCGGCCCGTTCCAGTTGCTGGGCCGCGAGCACGAGTTGGTGGCCGGGATTTCCCACCGTGATATCCGCGCCCACGAGGACAATTGGCCGTTCTTTTTCGGCAGCGCCAATATCTACCAGTGGGCCGGCGATTTCCCTGAGCCGGACTGGGGGCGCCCGCTCACCAAGGTCGATACTCGACTGCGTGAAGAGGCTGCCTACCTGACCGCCCGTTTCAAGCCAACCGACAAGCTCTCGGTGATCGTCGGTAGCCGCCTGTCCAACTGGGAACTGGACAGCACGCGCCTGACCACCGCGACCGACCAGCGCGAGAAGGTCCAGGACCTGGAGGAGAATGGCGTGGTCGTGCCCTATGCCGGGGTGGTCTACGACCTGAACGACACCTGGTCGGTCTACGGCAGCTACACCAGCATCTTCAAGCCCCATGAAAGCGAACAGGACGCCAGCGGCAAGATGATCGAGCCGGAGGAGGGCGATGCCTACGAGTTGGGGATCAAGAGCGAGTTCTTCGACGGCCGCCTGAATGCCAGCCTGGCGCTGTTCGAGGTGCAGCAGGACAACCTCGCGGAGTTCGCGGCGACCGACCCTGTGACCAACCGTGGCATCTACCGCTCGATCCAGGGCGCCAAGACCCGTGGCTTCGAACTGGAAGTGGCCGGCGAGCTGACCCCGGACTGGCACGTGCAAGGGGGCTTCACCCATCGCATCACCCGGGATGGCGACGACCACAAGATCTCCACCATCGAGCCGGAGAACCTGCTGCGCCTGTCCACCACCTACCGCCTGCCGGGCGTATGGAACAAGCTGACCGTCGGCGGTTCGGCCAACTGGCAGAGCAAGGTGTGGAAGGACCTGGACAGCCCGGCAGGCAACGGCGAAACCGAACGCTACACCCAGTCGAGCTACCTGATCCTCGATGCCATGGCCAGGTACCAGGTGACCGACCAGCTGTCGGTGACCCTGAACGGCAACAACCTGACCGACAAGAAGTACTTCAACAACCTGGGCTTCTACAACGGTGGCTACTACGGTGACCCGCGCAATTTCATGTTGACCACGCGGTACGACTTCTAAAGGCCCAGCGCTTTTCGGGGCCGCTGTGCGGCCCCGTTCGCAACGTTCAGTACACCCACACCTCGACCCGACGGTTGCGCAGGCGTCCCTGCTCGACGTCGTTGTCGGCCACCGGCAGCTCATCCCCCATGCCGGTCACCTCCCTGGTTTCCACCCCATCCCGGGCCAGTTCCCGGCGTACCGCCATCGCCCGCAGGCGCGAGAGCAGGGCAGCGCGCCCCGGGGTGTCCTTGGGGTCGCCAAAGCCCACCAGCACCACCTTGCGCTGCAGCTTGCCGGCCTGGCGCAGGTAATCGGCGACCCGCTGTACATCGCGCTGGGCCTTGCTGTCGAGGCTGGCGCTGCCCTCCTGGAAGCGAAAGTTGACGCTCAGGCGTTGTGCCTCGCCGGCCAGGGCCTGGTAGCGGGGCGGCATGTTGGCCTGGATCGGCACGGGCAGGGCCTTGACCTGTTGGGAGACGAATCCCTGGTCGGCGACGATGGCCTGGCCGGCGGGGCCTTGGGTGAATTCGACCAGGGCTTGGGCCAGGGGGCGGGCATTGGTGGGCAGGTAGAAGTACAGCCGTCGTGTCAGCGGATAGTCTTCGCTGGCCACCAGGGCGCGTCTGGGCAGCATGGCCGGCGCGTCGCCTTCGGCGATGGCCAGGACCTTGGCCCCATGCACCGTGGCCAGGCTGCTGAAGCCGATGCCCTGGCGGTCGGCCCTGACCCGCTCGGCCAGCGTTTCGCTGGATTCGAAGCGTTGCACCTGGGCGGCCAGTTCGCTGTGGTGCGGGTCGAGCACCAGCGCCTTGAAGGTCTCGAAGGTGCCGGAGCGGTCGTCGCGCGCGTACAGGCGGATCGCTCCGCCGGGTACGCCCAGCTGTTCCCAGCGTTGTACCTGGCCGGAGAACACCTGTGCCAGTTGCGTGATGGTCAGTTGTGCCAGCGGGTTGTCGGGGTGGACGATCACCGCCACGCCGTCCAGGCCAATGACGTGCTCCGACCGGCTGCTGCGCAGGTTGCCCAGGCTCCGTAGGCGCTGCGCCTCGTCGTCGCTGATCGAGCGCGAGGCGGCAGCCAGGTCCGCCTCGCCACTCGCCAAGGCAGTGAAGCCGGTGCTGGAGCCGTGGGCGGCGATCGTGATGCGCACGGGGTGGCCTTGGCTGTCACGGGCGCGAATCTCGCTTTCATTGGCCACGGCCCCAGGCGTCTGCTCGATGGCCATGGCACCTTGGGCACGCAGCAAGCCTTGCACGAGCGCCGGTGCCAGGCCCGCGCCGATGGTGTTGGAGCCCTGGATGCGCAGCTGCGCCGGCTCGGCCAGGGCCAGCAGGGGGAACAGGTAGAGCAACAGGGCGAGGAAGCGGGGCATGCCGGAGGCCTTTGGCATGGAGTTGTCCCGCAGATTACGACAGTGGCGTGAACGTTGGGTGACAGTGGCAGCCATGAGGGCGGTGGTTCGATGACTCGACTTACCCCGCGAATAGGCCAGCACTTCCAGGTGATTGAAGCACTGTGCCAATTGGGGCAGCTTTGCAGCCCTTTCGCGGCACAAGGCCGCTCCCACAGACTGAGGGTTGTTCTGCAAATCACCGCCGTGACTAACATGGGAGCGGCCTTGCCAGGGCGCCGGAACAGTCGGAAAAGGGATGCGTAACGACCCCAGCTTTGTGCGCCCTGCACAAACCAGAAGGGGCGCCTTCATGGCGCCCCTTCGTCTTGCCGCTTAGGCTTCGGCGTCCCAGGGACGATCGCCTTTCTCATCCTTGACCCGGGTCGGCAGGCCCATCACGTCCAGCGCCTTGAGGAACGGCTCGGCCGACAGCTCCTCGACGTTGACCATGCGCTTGGCGTCCCAGTCGCCGCGGGCGACCAGCAGGGCGGCGGCCACCGGCGGTACGCCGGCGGTGTAGGAGATGCCCTGGCTGTCGGTCTCGGCGTAGGCTTGCTCGTGGTCGGCCACGTTGTAGATGAACACTTCGCGTGGCTGGCCGTCCTTGGTGCCCTTGACCAGGTCACCGATGCAGGTCTTGCCGGTGTAGCCCGGGGCCAGGGAGGCCGGGTCTGGCAGGACGGCCTTGACCACCTTCAGTGGCACCACTTCCAGGCCTTCGGCGGTCTTGACCGGCTGCTCGGAGAGCAGGCCCAGGTTCTTCAGCACGGTGAACACATTGATGTAGTGCTCGCCGAAGCTCATCCAGAAGCGGATGTTCGGCACATCGAGGTTCTTCGACAGCGAATGGACTTCGTCGTGGCCGGTCAGGTAGAGGTTCTGCGAGCCCACGACCGGCAGGTCGTCGGTGCGCTTGACCTCGAACATCTTGTTGCTGGTCCACTGGCTGTTCTGCCAGCTCCAGACTTGCCCGGTGAACTCGCGGAAGTTGATCTCCGGGTCGAAATTGGTGGCGAAATACTTGCCATGGGAGCCCGCATTGACATCCAGGATGTCGATCGAATCAATGCGGTCGAAATACTGTTGTTGCGCAAGGGCGGCGTAGCTGTTCACCACACCCGGGTCGAAACCGACGCCGAGAATGGCGGTGATGTTCTTTTGTTGGCACTCTTCGAGGTGTTTCCACTCGTAGTTGCCGTACCAGGGCGGCGTCTCGCAGATCTTGCCCGGTTCTTCGTGGATGGCGGTGTCCAGGTAGGCGGCACCGGTATCGATGCAGGCACGCAGCACCGACATGTTGAGGAAGGCGGAACCGACGTTGATCACGATCTGCGATTCGGTCTCGCGGATCAGCGCCTTGGTCGCCTCGACATCGAGGGCATTGAGCGCGAAGGCCTGGATGTCGGCGGGTACCTTGAGGCTACCCTTGGCCTTGACGCTGTCGATGATGGCCTGGCATTTGGAGATGTTCCGCGACGCAATCGCAATACGACCGAGTTCGTCGTTATGCTGCGCGCACTTGTGGGCCACCACCTTGGCGACACCTCCTGCACCAATGATAAGAACGTTCTTCTTCAATTTAACCCTTTCTCCTTACTGAAGGCCTGTCGTCAGGACAGGCTGGACACGTAGTCTTCGAAACCGAACTCGCGAACCACCTCGACGCTGCCGTCGAGCTGCTTGACCACGATGGCCGGCATCTTCAGACCGTTGAACCAGTTTTTCTTGACCATGGTGTAGCCCGCCGCGTCGATGAACGACAGGCGATCGCCGATGGCCAGCGGACGATCGAACTGGTACTCGCCGAAGATGTCACCGGCCAGGCACGACTTGCCGCAGACCATGTAAGTGTGCTCGCCGTCGTTGGGAGCCATCTTGGCGTTGAGGCGGTAGATCAGCAGGTCGAGCATGTGCGCTTCGATGGAGCTGTCGACCACGGCGAGGTGCTTGCCGTTGTACAGGGTGTCGAGCACGGTGACTTCCAGCGAGGCGCTCTGGGTGATGGCCGCTTCGCCCGGCTCCAGGTACACCTGCACGCCGTACGTCTCGGAGAACGCCTTCAGGCGCGCGCAGAAGGCGTCCAGGGCGTAGTCCTCGCCGGTGAAGTGGATACCACCGCCTAGGCTGACCCACTCGACCTTGTGCAGCAGGTGGCCGAAGCGTTCCTCGATGTGCGAGAGCATCTTGTCGAACAGGCCGAAATCACCGTTCTCGCAGTTGTTGTGGAACATGAAGCCGGAGATCTGCCCGATGACCTTCTCGATCTTGTCCGGGTCCCACTCGCCCAGGCGGCTGAACGGGCGCGCCGGGTCGGCCAGCAGGTAGTCGGAGCTGCTCACCTGTGGGTTGACCCGCAGGCCGCGGACCTTGCCTTCGGACTGCTCGGCGAAGCGCTGCAACTGGCCGATGGAGTTGAAGATGATCTTGTCGCAGTTGGCGAGCATTTCCTCGATCTCGTCGTCGGCCCAGGCCACGCTGTAGGCGTGGGTTTCGCCGGCGAACTTCTGGCGACCGAGCTTGAGCTCGTAGAGCGACGAAGAGGTGGTGCCATCCATGTACTGCTGCATCAGGTCGAACACCGACCAGGTGGCGAAGCACTTCAGTGCCAGCAGGGCCTTGGCCCCGGACTGCTCGCGCACGTAGGCAATCTTCTGCATGTTGCCCAGCAGCTTCTGTTTGTCGATGAGGTAATACGGCGTCTTGATCATTTAAAGGCCCCCGGCCAGGCCGGCCAAAAAAAGGACACGCATTGTGCCTTCACTTGCCGCATATCGAAAGGGCGCAAGGCGCATTTCGTCCGAGTTCTGTTGCAGGTTGCTACCACGGTGCCACCGCGTCTGTGCATGCGCCATCCCCAGGGCCCAGTTGAACAGGGCAATATGACACCGATATAACCGAGCCGAGGCGTTGCGAGGCCCATCGCAGGGTATGATTGCCGGGTCAATCCTCGATACCGGGAGCCTGTGCATGAAGGTCGGCGTCATCTCCGATACCCATGGCCTGCTGCGACCTGAAGCGCTCGCGGCGCTGCAAGGCTGCGAGCTGATCGTCCATGCCGGCGACATCGGCAAAGCGCAGATACTCGATGCCCTGGCGGCACTGGCCCCCCTGCAGGTGGTGCGGGGCAACAACGATCTCGGGTTGCCCTGGGCCGAGGCGCTGGAGGACGTGCGCCAGTTCGACATGGGGGGATGGACGACCCTGCTGGTGCACGACAAGGCCGACGTGCCCGACACGCTCGCCAGGGACGTGCGGGTGGTGATCACCGGGCATTCCCATAAGCCGTGCATCGACTGGCGCGAAGGGCGGCTTTATCTCAACCCGGGCAGTGCCGGGCCCAGGCGCTTCAAGTTGCCGGTGAGCGTTGCGTTGCTCGAGATGAGTGCACGCGAGGTGGCGCCGAGGATCGTCAATTTGCTGGAGTGAAAGGGCCGTGGCTCCAACACGGTGTGGGGATTACGCCGGCAACCGGGCAACCACCTTGATCTCGAAATCGAACCCATACAGCCAGGTGACCCCGATCGCCGTCACGGTCGGGTAGGGCGCAGGCCCCCAGAACTCCGCGCGCACCAGGTTCCAGATGGTGTCGAACTTGTCCTGTGGATCGACGATGAACAGTGTCACGTCCTGCACATCGTCGAAGCTGCAGCCGGCTTCGGCAAGGATCGCGTTGAGGTTGCCGAATGCCCTGCGCACCTGGTTTTCCAGGCCAGGCTCGGGCGAGCCATCCTCGCGGCTGCCGACCTGTCCGGAAACGAAGAGCAAGCCATTGGTGCGGATCGCCGGGGAGTAGTGGTTGATGTCATACAAGGCCTGACGGCCTGGCAGGAACACGACGTCACGCTGAGTCATGGCATATCTCCATCGGGTGGGTGATGACGCTACTCTACGAAGCCCGGCTCGCGCGATAAATGCGCAAGTCTGGTTATCATTGTTTGTTCATCCCAAATAATCGGGGCCGCTGATGGACCGTTTCGATGCAATGCGTGCGTTTGCCCGAGTGGTGGAGGCCGGCAGCTTCACCAAGGCCGCCGATACCTTGCACATGAGTCGCACCAGCGTCACCCAGCTGGTGCAGCAGTTGGAGACGCGACTGCGGGTGCGCCTGCTCAACCGCACCACACGCAAGGTGCGGCTGACCAATGATGGCGCGCTGTTCTACGAGCGGGTGGTGCGCCTGCTGGCGGACCTGGAGGATGCCGAGGCCAGCCTGAGCGGTGCGGCTAGCCAGCCCCGGGGCAAGCTGCGGGTGGATGTACCCAGCCCTTTGGCGAGCATGGTGCTGATACCGGCGCTGGCGCAATTCCACACGCGCTATCCGGACATCCAGATCGACATGGGGGTGAGCGACCGCATCGTCGACATCATCGGCGAGCACGTCGATTGCGTGGTGCGCGGCGGCGAACTGCTGGACCAGTCGCTGATGGCGCGCAAGGTCGCCGACCTGCAGTTGGGCGTCTATGCCTCACCGGCCTATCTGGAGCGGCTGGGGAGACCCCTGCATCCGCTGGAGCTGGAAGGGCCGGTGCAGCGTGTCGTCGGGTTTCTCTGGGCACGCACCGGCAAGCCGGTGCCCTATGCCCTGAGCCGGGGAGAGGAGCGCTTGCAGGTGCAAGGGCGGCCGGTGCTGGCGGTGGATGACGGCAGTGCCTATCTTGCCGCGGGGCTCGCCGGGTTGGGTGTGCTCTGGTTGCCGGACTACATGGCCCGGCCGCACCTGGCCACCGGCGCGCTGGTGCGGTTGTTCGAAGACTGGGCCCTGGAGCCTATGCCGCTGTATGTAGCCTACCCACCCAATCGCCATGTGGGCGCGAAGTTGCGGGTATTCATCGATTGGGTGGTCGAGGTGATGGCGAGGCCTTGATGCTCATCGGTCGCCCACCTGTTCCAGCCAGCTGCGAATCTGCTCCAGGGTCGCCGTGGCCCCGCCACAGACGATCACCAGCACATTGCGGTACTCCCCCAGGCGTCCAGGTGTGTAGGCCAGGGCCAGCGCCGCGCCGCAGGCCGGCTCGACCAGCACGCGGTGATCGAGCAAAAACCGCTCGCACGCCAGCAGGGCTTCGCGGTCGCTGACCAATTCGCTGTGAACGGGATGCTGGCGCACACAGTCCATCGCCCGGTCGGCCACACGCTTGGCCCCCAGGGAGGTGGCCACCGATGCGATACGTTCCAGCGCCACCGGGTGCCCGGCCTCGATGGCCGCATGCAGCGAGGCGGCGCCTTCGGTTTCCACTGCCAGCACCGGCACATCGTGCCAGTCGTTGCGTTGCAGGCCCTCGACCACACCGCTGAGCAGCCCGCCACCGCCGACCGACAGCACCACCGCGTCGGGCTTGTGGCCTTCCCGGGCCACTTCGTCGATCAGGCTGGCATGGCCGGTCCAGAGCAGCGGGTCGTCGAACGGGTGGATGAAGGCATCGCCCGGTCCCACCAGGCTCTGCGCCAGTTCGTTGGCCTCCTGCCAGGAGCTGCCGTGCACCACCACCTTGGCCTGCTCCAGGCGCAGCAGTTCCTGGGCCCGCTCGGTGGTCGTCTGCGGCACGACCACGGTCACTGGCACGCCGAGCCGGCGACCGGCATAGGCCACCGCCAGGCCGGCGTTGCCGCCGGAGGAGCAGACGAAGTGCCGGGCGCCACGGGCATGGTGGACCTCACAGGCATGGCCCACCCCGCGCAGCTTGAACGAGCCGCAGGGTTGCAGGGCTTCGAGCTTGAGCCAGACCGAGCGCTGGGTGGCCAGGGAGAGGGGGCGGGATTCGATCAGGGGTGTCTGGATGTGCAGGGGCATGGCAGTTTCCAACGAGTCGTTTTACGACCCAAGCATGCACCATTCGGGGCGGGGAGTGCACAAGCTCATTGGCGGGCGAGCCGCAATGTTGGCCAGCCGGCATTGGGGCTGCAAAGCAGCCCCGATGCTAGCTGAAAGCCTTACCTGCTCGGACTCAGCCCAGCGGTGGCGTACGCGGCGGGACCAGGCGGCGCGAGCCGGTGGACTCGAACGCCGCGCCAAAGCGCAGCAGCGCCGAGTCGTCGTAGGCGCGGCCAGCGAACGTCAGGCCGACCGGCATGCCGATGTCGGCCATCACGCCCATGGGCACGGTGACGGTGGGCACGCCCAGGTGACGGATCGCCAGGTTGCCATTGGCCACCCACACGCCGTTGCTCCAGGCGATATCCGCCGATGCCGGGTTGACGTCGGCGTCCGCCGGGCCGACGTCGGCCACGGTGGGGAACAGCACGGCGTCCAGGCCGAGGTCGTCCATCCAGTCCTCGAGGTCGAGCTTGCGCGTCTTCTCCAGGCCACGCAGGCCGTCCGGCACGGTCTCGATCTGGTCCCACGACTTGAGGCCGCGCTTGGCCATGTTCACGTACTCGTCCATGCCGGCAGCCAGGTCGTCCTCGCGGTTCGGCAGGGTGCCTGGGTCATGGGGGAAGATCTGCATGCCGTCGACATCGGCCAGACGATTGAGTTTCGGGTCGCCGTTGGCCCGCAGGAAGTCGTCGAAGGCCCAGCCGGACAGCTCCCAGAGCTCGTCGTGCAGGAACTCCTTGGAAACGATGCCGCGGTTGAACACGGTCGGCGCACCGGGGCGGTCGCCCTCGCAGTTGGAGACCAGCGGGAAATCCACCTCGATCACCTCGGCACCGGCCGCTTCCAGGGCCTGGCGGGCCTGGTTCCACAGATCGATGACGCTGGCGCGGGTATTGATGCGCTGGCCGGTCGGGCCGCCGATACCTGGCTTCTGCGAGGTGCCGGCCTCGGGGTCGGCATTGATGTACATGCGTGGCACGCCGAAACGCTTGCCCTTGAGCGCGCTGGCGTCGGCGGCCAGGTCCAGGTACGAGGCCGGGCGCACCTGCGAGGCGGCCGGGATCGGTACCCAGGGTTGCAGGCGCCACAGGTCGCCGCGGGTATCGGCGTCGTCGGCGACCACCACGTCGAGGATCTCCAGCAGGTCGGCCATGGTCCGGGCATAGGGCACCACCACGTCCATGGTCGGGGTCAGCGGCCAGTTGCCACGCACCGAGATCACCCCGCGCGAGGGGGTGTAGGCGCACAGGCCATTGTTGGACGCCGGGCCGCGACCGCTGGACCAGGTTTCCTCGGCCAGGCCGAAGGCCGAGAAGCTGGCGGCGGTGGCGGTACCGGCACCGTTGGAGGAGCCGGACGCGAACGGCGCGGTCAGGTAGGCGGCGTTGTACGGGCTTTCGGCACGGCCGTAGACGCCACGCTGCATGCCGCCGTTGGCCATGGGCGGCATGTTGGTCTTGCCCAGGCAGATGGCGCCAGCGGCACGCAGGCGCTCGATGGTGAAGGCGTCACGCTGGGCCACCAGGTCCTTGAACGCCGGGCTGCCGGAGGCGGCCGTGAGGCCCTTGACCAGGTAGCTGTCCTTGGCGGTGTAGGGGATGCCATCCAGCGGGCCGAGGGTTTCGCCCCGGGCCCGGCGGGCATCGGAGGCCTCGGCCTCCTTGAGTGCGTCAGGGTTGCGTACCACCACGGCATTCAGGGCAGTGGCGGTGTCGGCTCCGTCATAGGCGTCGATGCGGGCCAGGTAGGCCTTGACCAGCTCGACCGCCGTCGTGCGGCCGGTCTCGAGCGCGTCGCGCAGCTCGGCAATGGAAACCTCGGTTACCTCGATCATGCTGTCACCAGTTGTGCAGGTGGAAAATCATGGCCGCGAGTGTAGCAAGAAGCCCTTGCCGGGCGCAGGCATGCAGCGTGGCAATGGTTTGTTGCAGCGCGGCACGATGGAGGGAACGCAGGCGAAGTTGACGGGTCGCAGTCTAGTCTTAGGCTTTGCATGAAAAGCCGTCGAGCGCTGCTCAGGCGCTTTTCGTACCAAGCCCAGGCCCATGTCGCCCGCGTTGGGGCTGGCAAGATCAACGATCCGGAGCCACCGATACATGCCCAATACGCCAGAATCTGCCTCCACCTCCACCGTCAACCCGCCAGTCTTCTGGATTTCCGCTGCCTTGCTGCTGGTGCTGGTGCTCTATGCCAGCGTCTTCCAGTCCCATGCCCAGGCCTTGTTCGCGCACATCCAGGGCTGGATCATCGGCAACGTCAGCTGGTTCTATATCCTGGCGGTGGCGATCATCCTCGGCACCGTGGTGTTCCTCGGTGTCAGCCGCTATGGCGACATCAAGCTTGGCCCCGACCACAGCACGCCGGACTACAGCAGCACCACTTGGTTCGCCATGCTGTTCTCCGCCGGCATGGGCATCGGTTTGATGTTCTTCGGCGTCGCCGAGCCGGTGATGCACTTCGTCAAGCCGCCGGTGGGCGAGGGCGGCACGGTGATGGCGGCCTCCGACGCGATGCGCATCACCTTCTTCCACTGGGGCCTGCATGCCTGGGCGATCTACGCCATCGTCGCCCTGATCCTGGCCTACTTCAGCTTCCGCCACGGCCTGCCGCTGACCTTGCGCTCGGCGCTCTATCCGTTGATCGGCGAGCGTATCCATGGGCCGATCGGTCATGCGGTGGACATCTTCGCCATCATCGGCACGGTGTTCGGGGTGGCCACCTCGCTGGGCTTCGGTGTCGCGCAGATCAATACCGGCCTCAACGCGCTGTTCGGCGTGCCGGTGTCGATACCGGTGCAGATCGTGCTGATCATCGGCACCACCTTCCTCGCCACCCTGTCGGTGGTTTCCGGCCTGGACAAGGGCATCCGCCGCCTGTCGGAGCTGAACCTGGGCCTGGCGGTGCTGCTGTTGCTGATGGTGGTGCTGCTCGGGCCGACGGTGCTGATCCTGCAGACGTTCGTGCAGAACACCGGCGGCTACCTGGGCGAAATCGTCAGCCGTACCCTCAACCTCTATGCCTACCAACCCACCGACTGGATCGGCGGCTGGACGCTGTTCTACTGGGGCTGGTGGCTGGCTTGGTCGCCCTTCGTCGGGCTGTTCATCGCACGCATCTCCCGGGGCAGGACGATCCGCGAGTTCGTCACCGGCGTGCTGCTGGTGCCGACCGGCTTCACCTTGCTGTGGATGACCGTGTTCGGCAACACGGCGATCCACATGATCCTCGACGAGGGCTTGACCGACTTGGCCCGGGCGGTGGACCAGGACACTTCGCTGGCGTTGTTCGCCTTCCTCGAGCACTTCCCGTTCGCCGGCGCCATCAGCACCTTGGCGATCGTCATGGTGCTGGTGTTCTTCGTCACCTCGGCAGACTCCGGCGCCATGGTCGTGGACATGCTCGCCTCGGGTGGGCAGGAGCACACGCCGGTCCGCCAGCGTATCTTCTGGGCCGCGAGCATGGGCGTGGTGGCCATCGCCTTGTTGCTGGCCGACGGCCTCAAGGCCCTGCAGACGGCGACCATCGCCAGTGCGCTACCGTTCACCATCGCCTTGCTGTGCAGCATGCGCGGGCTGCTCAAGGCGCTCAAGCTCGACGCCACCAAGCGCGGCCTGCGCTACCAGGCCCTGGCGATCTCGCCGACCGCCTCCCGCGCCGCCGGCAACTGGCAGCGGCGTTTGCGCACCCTGGCCATGTTCCCGCGCCGGGCGCATGTGCTGCGGTTCATCGCCGAAGTGGGGTTGCCGGCCTGCCAGTCGGTGGCCGAGGAGTGGCGCCGGCAGGGCTATGAATGCAGCGTGGAGGAGGGTGAGGGCGGCAGTGTCACGCTCAAGGTGGGGCCGAGCGACCATCCCTTCGTCTACGAGATCAGGCCCCATGCCTACACCATGCCCAGCTTCGTCATGAGCGATACGCCGGGTGAGGAGCGCAAGTACTTCCGCGCCGAGGTGCACCTGCGTGAAGGCGGGCAGGACCATGATGTGATGGGGTGGTCGAAGGAGGAGGTGATCGGCGACATTCTCGATCACTTCGAGCGGCACATGCACTTCCTGCACCTGGTGGGCTGAGGTGGCAGCGGGGCCGCTCTTGCCGGAGCGGCCCGTGCGGTCAATCCAGGTCTGCCGCCGAGTGGCGTTCCGGCACTTGGCTTTGCTCGTCGCCCCAGGTCCGGTTGACCCGCGTGCCACGCTGCACTGCCGGCCGCTGGGCGATCTCCTCGGCCCAGCGGCGCACATGGGTGTACTCGTGCACGGCGAGGAACTCGGCCGCGTCGTAGAGGTTGCCGCGCACCAGTTGGCCGTACCAGGGCCAGACGGCGATGTCGGCGATGCTGTATTCGTCCCCGCCCAGGTAGCGGCTTTCGGCCAGGCGCCGATCGAGCACATCCAACTGGCGCTTGGCTTCCATGGTGAAGCGGTTGATGGCGTATTCGAACTTCTCTGGCGCATACACGTAGAAGTGGCCGAAGCCGCCGCCCAGGTAGGGTGCCGCGCCCATCTGCCAGAACAGCCAGTTCAGGCTCTCGGTACGCGCCGCCGGGGTGGTTGGCAGGAACGCGCCGAACTTCTCGGCCAGGTACAGCAGGATCGAGCCAGACTCGAACACCCGCACCGGCGGCTCGGCACTGCGATCGAGCAGGGCGGGGATCTTGGAGTTGGGGTTGACCTGGACGAAGCCGCTGGAGAACTGGTCGCCCTCGCCGATACGGATCAGCCAGGCGTCGTACTCGGCGCCGCGGTGGCCCAGGGCGAGGAGCTCCTCCAGCAGGATGGTCACCTTGACCCCGTTGGGCGTGGCCAGGGAGTAGAGCTGCAGCGGGTGCTTGCCGACGGGCAGATCCTGCTCATGGGTGGGGCCGGCGATGGGGCGGTTGATGCTGGCGAACTGGCCGCCGGAGGCTGTGTCGTTGGTCCAGACCTTGGGCGGGACGTAGGGGGACTTGCTCATGCACGGAATCTCCTGATGGCTCGAAGCGGTCACGTAAAGACGTGGACCTGCATCTATGCCACGGGTTCGGAGCAAAGGGCAAATACGGTGGGGCCTTTCCTGGGCGTTCAGCGCTAGTCAAGACGCTCTATTGGCATTCGGGGGCGCGGTGCGCCCCATCGCCGGCAAGGTACAGCGCAACTCTGGAGTCCGGCGCCACCCTGTGGGAGCCGGCTTGCCGGCGATGGGCTGCAAAGCAGCCCCAGGATCGCCAAGCGCTGCTCAACTGGGCGCCGAGGCGACGTGATCGGTCAGGCCACGGGGATCAGCGGGTCCGCTGCCGCCAGCGCCGCGGCGCGTTCCGCAGCCGGCGGGTAGATCCACACGGTATTGATCTGCGCCTTGAGCTTCTTGGCCTCGGCCCTGTCCTCGGGCGGCATGACCTTGCGCTCCCAGCCCTCGGTGTACACCGCGCCCCAGGCGCCGAGGTCGAGGCAGGTGACGTACTTGGGCTGGCTGTAGGTCATCGGGGCCACGCCGATCAGCTCGGCGGCGGCGTTGTTGCCCGCGTAGCGGCCCAGAGGAATGGCATGTTGGCAGGACATCACCGCATGGTTGCCAACCTCGTCGCAGGCGGCGTAGGCGACGTCGCCTGCGGCGTACACCGCATCGTTGCCCTTGACCTTGAGGTGGCCGTCCACGTGCAGGCGGCCCTGGCGGTCGCGCTCGCCGCTGATCTGCCCGGTGAGCGGGTTGGCCTTGAAACCGACGGTCCAGACCACGGTATTGGCGGCGATGCGCTGGCCGTTGTCGAGCAATACTCCATCGGCATCCACCGAGGCCACGGTGGCTGCGCAGATCCATTCGATGCCCAGTGCCGCGGATGCCTCCACGATGGCCGGGCTGATGCCGTCGCCCAGGGCGGCGCCAATCCTCGCGCCGCGGTCGACCACGACGATACGCGGCTTGACCTGCTCGCCCAGGATCGCCCGCAGGCGGCCGGGCAGCTCGGTGGCGGTCTCGATGCCGGTGAAACCGCCGCCGGCGATCACCACGGTGTTGCGTGCCGCGCTGTCCGGTTGCGAGGCCAGGGACTTGAGGTGCTCTTCCAGGCGCACCGCCGACTCGATCTTGTCGACGTCGAAGGCATGCTGGTCGAAACCAGCGAGGTCCGGGCGATTGAGCAGGCTGCCACAGGCCATGATCAGGCGGTCGTAGCCCACGCTCGCCTCCTGGCCGGAGGGATCACGATAGGCCACCGTACGGGCCGACTCGTCGATGCGTTGGGCCGTGCCCCTGACGAAACGTACGTTGACCGCGTCGAACAGCGCCTGCAGGGGCGCTGCCATGTTGTGCACGTCGGGTTCGTAGAAGCGCGGGCGGACATGCAGTTCGGCCTGGGGGGCGAGCACGGTCACCTCGACATCGTCCCGGCCATGCTGGTCCAGCAGGCGTACAGCGCTCAGGGCGCTCCACAGGCCAGCGAATCCTGCACCGATAATCAGAATCTGTCGTTTCATGTTGTGCTCCTGGAGAAAGTGACGGGCAGATGCATCCCCGAGGGCGTTCTCCAGAGGCCTGGAGAGGATACCGCTCAGTGGATGCGTGGCTGGCGGGCACGCGGTGTCAGCGTGTCGCCGGACACGGTCTGGCCTGTTGTCGTTCTTGGGGTCATGCGTTTGTTGGCGGATGGGCTGGAATCGATGCTAAGCGCAACGGCGTGCGCCACATAGGCCAAAAAACCCTGACTTTCGGCCAGCCCGGCCGAACGCCCTAGAGCGGGTTGGCGGGGAGGGCGTCGCCGGCAAGGTTGAACGGGCGGGTGAAGCGGCTGCGGTAGTCCCGTGGCGACACCGCCAGGTGACGCTGGAAGGCATGGCGCATGCGCTCCTCGGTGCCGAAGCCGCAGTGGCGGGCGATCTGGTCGATGTTGCTGGTGGAGTTCTCCAGCAAGCGGCGTGCGGCCTCCAGGCGGAACACCTCGATGGCCTTGGCCGGCGTGCGGCCGGTTTTGGCCTTGTAGACGCGCGAGAAGTTGCGCACGCTCATGCGCACCTGCTGGGCCATGCTTTCCACGCTCAGGCGTGGGTCGTCCAGGCGCTGGCTCAGCCACAGGTGCAGCGCCTCGAACTCGGCGCAGTCCTGGCCCTGGGACTTGAGCAGCTCGCTGAACTGCGCCTGCCCGCCGGGGCGCTTGAGGAACACCACCAGCTCCCGCGCCACCTGCATCGCCACCTCACGGCCACAGTCGGCCTCCACCAGTGCCAGGGCCATGTCGATGCCGGCGCTGACGCCGGCAGAAGTCCAGACCTTGTCCTGCTGGACGAAGATCGATTCGTTGTCCACCTCCACCGCCGGAAAGTCCCGGCGCAGGACATCGCACATGGCCCAGTGGGTGGCCGCGCGACGGCCGTCGAGCAGGCCGGCGCTGGCCAGCAGGAAGGTGCCGCTGCACACCGAGGCGGTGCGCCTCACGCCTTTGGCCGCCTCGCGCAACCAGGCCACCAGGGGGGCATGATCGGGGAGGGTACGGATGATGTCCGGTGCGCCGGGCACGATCAGCGTATCGACGGGCTGGTGCATCAGGGGCGCGAGGCGCTCGGTGGCTACTGCCAGGCCTTCGGCGGTCGGCTGCAGGCCGCCTTCGAGGCTGGCGGTATGCATCTGGTAGCCGGGCAGGCCACGTTCGCCCATGGCCTTGGTGGCGGCCCAGAACACCGTCTGGGCGCCGGTCAGGTCGAGCAGGCCCATCTGGGGGTAGGCGAGGAACACCAGCCGGCGCGGCTGGCCGACGGGTTGCAGGGCAGGGGACTGCGGGATGTGGGCGATATCGTTCATGGTGGCGCAATCGTTCGGCTGTCATGGGAGGCGCATGGACTGAGGTCGGCCCTGACCTTGGCCCATGGTAGTACATGCCGGGGGAGCGGGGTAAGGCGCCTTGCGTTCTATGAGTTCCCTGTGGGGTTGTTGTCGTGCAGAAAGCTCACAGGGGCCGCGAAAGCGGCCCCCAAGATTACACCCAGGCTGGCTCAGTGCGCGCCCGCCGCCTTGCTCAGGTCGCTTTCGGCCCAGGCGGTATACACACAGGCATCGGCCACCGCCCAGCGCACCTTGACGGTATCCCCGGGCAGCATCGGCATGCCCGCGGCGGACAGCGCCTTCACGGTCATCTCGGTCCCTCCGGCGGTGACTACATGGCAGGTCTGGCTCTCGCCCAGGAACAGCACCTCGCCCACGCGGGCACTGACCTCGTTCCACCCCGCCGGCAACGGCTCGCGCAGGGCCTGCTCGGCCGTCAGCGCCAGGGCCTTCTCCGGTCGCACCATGACCAGCGCATCCTGTTCGGCAGCCAGCCCCGGGGTCAGGCGGATCGCCAGCGACTGTCCCTCGAAACCCGCCGCGCCATTGCTGCTGGCCTTGACCCGGAGGAAATTGGAGTTGCCCAGGAACGAGGCGACGAAGGCGTTCGGTGGGTTCTGGTAGAGGTCGTAGCCGCTGCCCAGGCCGACGATCTTGCCGTGGCTGAAGATGGCGATACGTTGGGACAGGCGCATGGCCTCTTCCTGGTCATGGGTCACGTAGACGATGGTGATGCCCAGGCGCCGATGCAACTGGCGCAATTCGTCCTGCAGGTCCTCGCGCAGCTTCTTGTCCAGGGCGCCGAGGGGTTCGTCCATCAGCAGGATGCGCGGTTCGTACACCAGTGCCCGGGCGATCGCCACGCGCTGCTGCTGGCCGCCGGACAGCTGCGCCGGGCGGCGGTGGGCGAACTTCTCCAGTTGCACCAGCTTGAGCATGGCATCGACCTGCTTGGCTGTTTGTGCGGCGTTTTGCTTGCGAATCGCCAGGGGGAAGGCGATGTTGTCGCGCACCGACAGGTGCGGGAACAGCGAGTAGCGCTGGAACACCATGCCGATGTCGCGCTTGTGCGGCGGCACCTTCACCAGCGACTGGCCCTGGACCAGGATCTCGCCGCTGCTGGGCGTCTCGAAGCCGGCCAGCATCGACAGCGTGGTCGACTTGCCCGAGCCGCTGGAGCCGAGGAAGGTGAGGAACTCGCCGTCCTGGATGTCCAGGCTGATGTTGTCCACGGCGGCGAAGTCGCCGTAGTGCTTGTTCAGGTTGCGCAGGCTGACCAGGGTCTTGTCGTGCGCGGAATCGTTCATGACTGCACTCATTGTCGTTGTCTCCGGGCGCTCAGGCGCTGACTTCGTTGCGCCGGCGCAGGGCGGCGGCGATGACCATGACCAGTACCGACAGGCCGATCAGCAGCGTCGAGGCGACGGCGATCACCGGGGTCAGGTCCTGGCGCAGGGTGGTCCACATCTTCACGGGCAGGGTCTGCAGGGTCGGGCTGGCCATCATCACGCTGAGCACCACCTCGTCCCACGACACCAGGAAGGCGAACAGCCCGCCGGCGATCATCCCCGGGCGGATCGCCGGGAAGGTCACCTTGAAGATCGCCTGCAGGCGCGAGGCGCCGCAGATCACCGCGGCATCCTCGATCGACTGGTCGAACAGCTTGAGCGAGTTGATGATCGAGATGATGGTGAAGGGCAGGGCGACGATCACGTGGCTGACCACGAAGGAAAACAGCGTGCCGGTGTAGCCGAGCTTGAGGAACAGTGCGTACACCGCCACGGCGATGATCACCAGCGGCACGATCATCGGCAGGGTGAACAGGCCATAGAGGAACTCGCGGCCCGGGAAGCGCCCGCGCACCAGGGCGAAGGCCGTGGGCAGGCCCAGCAGCACCGCGCATAGGGTGGTCAGCACGGCGACCTTGAGGCTGGCCAGGGCCGCGTCCATCCATTCGGGGTTGGAGAAGAACTGGCCGTACCACTTGAAGGTCCAGCCCGGCGGCGGGAACACCAGCCACTGGGATGAGCCGAACGACAGCAGCACGATGAACAGGATCGGCAGCAGCAGGAAGGCCGCGATCACGCCGGTGGTCAGGTACAGGCCCACCCGCAGCGGGCGGCCCATGGCGTTGGGAGTCAGGAGCATGGCGGCTTACCTCGCGTTGCCGACCGGCGATTCCGGCTGCAGCTTCAGGTAGAAGTAGAAGAGCACCAGGGTGATCAGCACCAGCAACGCGGCGGCGGCGCTGGCCAGCCCCCAGTTGAGGAACGACTGCACCTGCTGGACGATGAACTCAGGCAGCATCATGTTCTGCGCGCCACCGAGCAGGGCCGGGGTGACGTAGTAGCCCAGGGACATGACGAACACCATCAGCGCGCCGGAGAACAGGCCCGAGCGGCACAGCGGCAGGAACACCCGCCAGAAGTTGGTCCAGGGGCTGGCGCCGCAGATCGAGCCGGCCTGCAGCACCATCGGGTCGATCGCCTGCATGGTCGCCTGCAGCGGCAGGACGATGAACGGGATCATGATGTAGCTCATGCCGATCACCACGCCGGTGAGGTTGTGCACCAGCTCCAGCGGCGCATCGATGATGCCGACGGCCATCAACACCTTGTTCACCACCCCGGAGGCTTGCAGCAATACCAGCCACGAGTAGGTGCGCGCCAGCAGGCTGGTCCACATCGACAGCAGCACGATGTTCAGCAGCCAGCGGCCCCAGCCGCGTGGCACCAGGGTGATCGCCCAAGCCAGGGGAAAGCCCAGCAGCACGCTGATCAGGGTGACCAGGCCAGCGACCGAGAAGGTGTTGAACAGCACCCGCGCATAGGCCGAGTTGGCGAACAACTGCTCGTAGTTGCCCAGCCCTGGCACCGGCTCCAGCACCCCGCGCAGCAACAGGCCGATCAGCGGGGCGAAGAAGAACAGGCCGAGAAACAGCAGGGCCGGCAACAGGTTGCGGCTGCCGCGCCAGCGTTGGCTCAGGGATGGGCGGCCCACGGCCGCCCCTGGTGCGCCGGTGCCGCTGGGGGCGCCTTGCGTGTCGTGCAGGGCGTTGATGGCGACTTTCATTTGACCAGCCACTCATTCCAGCGGGCCGCGATGGCCTGGCCGTTCTTCGCCCAGTAGGCGAAGTCCAGGGTCACCTGGTCCTGGGCGTAGGCGGTCGGCAGATTCGGCGCCAGGTCGGGCTTGAGTTGGGCGATGCTGTCCAGGTTGACCGGGGCGTAGGCGGTGAGGTTGGCGAAGTCGGCCTGGCCCTTGGCGCTGCTGGCGTTGGCCAGGAACTTCATGGCCGCGTCCTTGTTCTTGGCACCCTTGGGGATGACCAGGAAGTCGGCCATGACCAGGTTCTGCTTCCAGCTCACGCCGACCGGCGCGCCGTCCTGCTGCAGGGCATAGACCCGACCGTTCCAGAACTGCCCCAGCGAGGCCTCGCCGGAGGCCAGCAGTTGCTGGGACTGGGCGCCGCCGCCCCACCAGACGATGTTCTTCTTGATGGTGTCGAGCTTCTTGAAGGCGCGGTCCAGGTCCAGCGGGTAGAGCTTGTCGGCCGGCACGCCGTCGGCCAGTAGGGCCAGCTCCAGCACGCCGGGGCTTGGCCACTTGTACAGGGCGCGTTTGCCTGGGTAAGTCTGGGTGTCGAACAGGGCCGACCAGTCCACCGGCTTGTTGGCGCCGAGTTTGCCTTCGTTGTAGCCGAGCACGAAGGAGAAGAAGAACGAGCCGACACCGTGGTCGGAGACGAAGCGCGGGTCGATGCGGTCGCGCTGGATGGTGGAGAAGTCCAGGGGCTCGAGCAGGCCTTCGCTGGCGGCACGCAGGGCGAAATCGGCTTCGACGTCGACCACGTCCCACTGCACGTTGCCGCTCTCGACCATGGCCTTGAGCTTGCCGTAGTCGGTGGGGCCGTCCTGCACGACCTTGATCTTGCTGCTCTGGCTGAAGGGTTCGGCCCATGCCTGTTTCTGGGCGTCCTGGGTGGTACCGCCCCAGCTGACGAAGTTCAGGCTGTCTGCGGCCAGGGTGGCCTGGCAGGCCAGGGTCAGCAGGCTGGCGGACAGCACTGCGGTTACACGTTTGCTCAACAGCATGGTTAACGCCCTCGTTGCTTTTGTTATTTCAGCGGGCTTCCTGTCGCCCGCCATGTATTCGGGGAGCAGCTTTGCAAAGGATGTCGCGTGGCCGTGTTGTGCTTGTGAAGTCGGCCGAAAACTCAAGGTCTACGGGATATCATATTATGGTATTCCAAGTTTTTGGCAAGAGGTGTGAGGCTACCGGCCATCATTTGTGCCGTGCCAGCGGCAGGCTCATCGCTGAGCCTGTCGGGTCGCGATTGGGCTGCAGAATCTTTCCTGTGCGGTGTAGGAAAGGTCTCTTTTGTCAGCGCCAAGGCAACAGGCCCGCTTGCACCTGTTAGGTTTCGGAGCTTTTCCAGGCAAAGGAACCTGCATATGTACCGCGTCAGTCTCGAGGGCAGAGGCCAGGCAGTAGACGGTGACATCACCACGACGGGGGCGATCTGCATCGCCAGTGGCGAGGGCTATCTCTGCGAGGGGCGCAAGGTCCTGCGGGTTGGGGATGCAACCACTGAATGCCCACTGTGTGGCGAACCTGGGATCGTCGTGGAGGGCTATCTCGGGTGGATTTCCAATGGCCAGCCACTGGCGATGGATGGCTCGCTGGTCGCGTGTGGATGCCCCAGTGGCCGCAACAGGGTGGTGGCGCCCTTGCATGGCGAGGTACCGTCCAGCCGTTCGCTGGACGGCGTCACGCCCACTGCCCGTTCGGCGCACGCTGCCGCCGGCACGCAGGCAGTGTCCGCCGTGCAGGCACCGGCGGGCATCACCTCATCGCCGGTCGCGCTCGAGCCCGGCTTCTACATCGTCCCCCGCAGCATGTCTGGCCCACAACTGCTGAGCCGGTTGCTGGAGCAGGACCAGACGCTGCCCATCGCCCGTATCCAACGGCTTAACCCCACCTTCGAGCAGGGCTTCAAGGCCGGCGAGATCTTCGTCATCGGCGACCCCGACAACCACCATGCCTGTACCCGTGAAGAAGCCGACCTGATGCGCGCGGCCGAGCATGCACGGGAGTCGTTGGCGATCCTCAGCGAGGAGGAGGCCAATTTCATGATGGCGCATATCGGGGAGATTGCCGGGGTGCTGAGTGGGGCGAGCACCTCGATGGGCGTGGGCAAGGACATGCTGGAAAAGGGGCTTGGGCAGGTCAAGGACACGCTCAAGGGCATCGAGGCGCTGCACCAACGGCAGTTTGCCTTGCATGGGCACCTCAGAAGCCCGGAATTCTTCGCATCGCGCCAGGCGCTGTATCAGCAGCTCAGCGCGCAATTGAGTACTGCGTTCCTGCACAAGCGGTTGAACCTGGGCACCTACGACAGGCTGCGCCGGGATCTTGGGATTTCGTCCAAGCGTGTGGTGCATCACTGGAAAAAGGCCGGTGGGCCGGGGCAGATACCGGGGTATGCGACGCATTTGGAAGAAGTGGCGAAGACGGCGCGGTATTTGAAATATGGTGGATATGTGGCGATTGGGTTGGGGGCTTCTTCGTCCTACTTGAAAGTGCAGGAGGCGTGCCGGGCAGGGGAGACGGAGGAATGCAGGAGAATTCGGTTCACTGAGACTGGGAGCTTTTCTGGTGGGTTGGTGGGCGGCACCGCTGGTAGCATTGCAGCAAGTAACACAGCTAAGTTGGTATGCAATTTCGGATTCTGGGGAAAGGCGGTTTGTGGCATTGCCTTGGTAGGTAGTGGTTCATTGGGCACGGCGAAACTGGGTGAGCATTTTGGTGAGTACTTTGGGAAAATATTCTATGAGGTCTCATATGATTGATGTCAGTGACTGGCCTGCGGTCTTGAGACTGATTCTACTTGGTACTCCCTTTCTGATTATGATGACGGGAATTGCCATGACACTCCATATTGCTGCATCTCGTCATTTCGGGGTGATGTGTCGTGCTTTTGGACGAAGCTCTGGGATGGACGAGGAAATCAGAGCATGGGGGACGAACACCCTTAAATCACGAGTATTCATCGTAGCGGCAATGAGTACTGCTGCCGTATGGCCCAGCCTAGGAATTCGGCGAGGATGGCTGGATCCGACGGATGCTCGAGAGTTTCCTGCGTATTTGGGGCGTCGCATGCGGGTGGCGATCAGTTGTGTCTATATCGGATTGTGTTGGTTACTTACGATGTATCTTTTTCGATTTGTAGCGTAGTCGTGCCACTCGTGCTCGTTCCCTCCATTGCGGCCATCCAATTCATCTCATTCCGGTGTTTCAACAGGAGTCGCCAGCACCTTGTCGATGCGTTTGCCGTCCATGTCGACCACCTCTAATATCCAGCCGTCCCACTCTACCCGGTCGCCAGTGACCGGCACCCGGCCAAGCAGCAGCATGACCATGCCGGACAGGGTGTGGTAGCGGCCCCTGTTTTCCTCGGGCATTGTCTTGAATGCCAGGCGATCCTTCATCTCCAGGATCGGGATGGCGCCATCGAGCAGCCAGGAGCCATCGTGCCGCTGGACGGCCCAAGCATCGTTTTCATCGTCAGGGGTGAACTCGCCGGTTACGGCTTCCAGTACATCCTGCAGCGTGACGATGCCTTGCAACTCACCATATTCGTCGATCACGAACGCCATGTGCATGCCATTGGCACGAAATTGCTCCAGCAGCTCCATGCCGGTGAGGGTTTCAGGCACGAACACGCAGGGAGGGAGTTGGTCGGTGAAGTTAGGCTGCTCGCCCTTGGCCAGGCAAGCAAAGGCCTGCTTGGCATGAATCAGGCCGAGCAGGTTGTCCAGGCCACCGTCGCAGACCGGAAAACGAGAGGGCTCGGACTCGATCATCACCTGGACGTTCTCTTCCGGGGGCCTGCGAATGTCGACATAAACCAGGTCTGAACGCGGGATCATCAACGAGCCGAGTCGGCGGTCGTCCAGGCGGAACACATTGCGTACCATTCGGTGCTGATGGTGTTCGATCACTCCAGCCTCGGAGCCTTCTTCGAGCATTGCCTGGATTTCTTCCTCGGTGACGCTCGGATTGTCGAGCGGACGCACGCCCATGATGCGCAGAATGGCCTGGGTCGACCAGGACAGCACGGCCACGAAAGGACGCGTCAGGAAAGCGAGGGTCACCATCGGCCGCGCGACCAAGCGGGCAATGCCCTCTGGATTGATTTGCCCGATGCGCTTGGGCACCAGTTCACCGATCACGATGGAGACGTAGGTGATCACGATCACCACACCTGCCGTGGCTCCGAGGCTTGCTGTCGCGCTCGGCACACCCAGGGTTTGCAGCCATTCGGCCAAAGGGGCGGCCAATACAGCTTCACCGACGATACCGTTGAGGATGCCAATGGAGGTGATGCCAATCTGCACGGTCGAGAGAAACCGGGTCGGGTCCTCGCCAAGCTTGAGGGCCACCGCGGCTGATGAGTCCCCTTCGGCCACCAGCCTCATCAACCGTGCTTTCCTCGCTGCCACCAGGGCGATCTCCGACATGGCAAACAGGCCATTGAGGACGATCAGCAAAGCCAGTATGAAAAATTCCATTGCTGTTCTCCTACGTACACCACCGAGGCAAGTTCCATGCACTCGTTTTCTGTCGGTACGGGCAGCCAAAGCGCACGTGCGGTAGGCGCAGCACGCCACCGAGGCGGGATCGAAACAGGAAAGCTGGCGTGATGGGGCGGCTGGTCAGAGGCCGTGCGGAGCGCTCTGCTGGGGGGGATAGTTCGCAGTATGGGCCTTTCTCGTCAGGGAAGGCGCAACTGGGTGGCTCCGATGAAGTTGCCATGCAGGAAATAGGGAGTCCAAGGGAACTTAATGTTAACCACTGCTATTTCGGGTGTGGAGGGCATTGTTTTACAAGCTGTGTGATTCGGTCGCTACCTCGCATGCTCAATCTGGGGCCTCACCCGCGATGAGGCCCACACAGATACCGCGAAAATCAGCAGCCCTCGAACGGAATGCTTTGCACCACCTCCAACTCATACCCTGCCAACCCCGCATACTTGAGCGGCGGACCAAGGTGGCGCAGCTTGCCCACGCCCAGGTCCTGGAGGATCTGCGCGCCGGTGCCGACTTCCGAATACACCTTCGATTGGCCCCTCTGGTACGGACGCACCGGCTGGGTCAATTGCGGCACGCGCTCGAGCAGGGCCTGGGAGGATTCGTGGTTGGCGAGGATCACGACCACGCCGGCACCTTCCTCGGCAACCTTCTCCAGCGCCGCCCACAGTGTCCAGTTGGCCGGGCCGGCATACTCGGCGCCGACCAGGTCGCGCAGCGGATCGATCACATGCACCCGCACCAGGGTCGGCAGGTCGCGGCGGATGTCGCCCATCACCATGGCCATGTGCACGCCGCCTTCGATACGGTCCTCGTAGGTCACCAGGCGGAAGGTGCCGTGCACGGTCGGCAGCTCGCGCTCGCCGATGCGCTTGATGGTCTGCTCGGTGCTCAGGCGGTAGTGGATCAGGTCGGCGATGGTACCGATCTTGATGCCGTGGCGCTCGGCGAACAGTTCCAGGTCCGGACGGCGGGCCATGGTGCCGTCGTCGTTGAGCACCTCGACGATCACCGAGGCCGGGCTGAAACCGGCCAGGCGCGCCAGGTCGCAGCCGGCCTCGGTGTGGCCGGCGCGGGTCAGCACGCCGCCTTCGCGGGCGCGCAAGGGGAAGATGTGGCCGGGCTGGACCAGGTCTTCGGGGCGGGCGTGGGGGGCCATGGCGGCGGCCACGGTGCGCGCCCGGTCGGCGGCGGAGATCCCGGTGGTGACGCCCGTGGCAGCCTCGATGGAGACGGTGAAGGCAGTGCTGAAGGCGCTGCCGTTGCTCGGCACCATCTGCTCCAGGCCCAGGCGTTGGCAGTGCTCGTCGGTCAGGGTCAGGCAGATCAGCCCACGCGCCTCGCGGGCCATGAAGTTGATGGCCTGGGCGTCACAGCGCTCGGCGGCGATCAGCAGGTCGCCCTCGTTCTCACGGTCCTCGTCGTCCACCAGCAGGACCATCTTGCCTTGCCGATAATCCTCGAGGAGTTCTTCGATGCTGTTGAAAGCCATGCTGCACACTCGCTGTGGTAGGGTGGTGTTTATGGTATACCATCATACACAAATATCCCTGTAGAGGAGAGCGACGGATGAAGGCCTACTGGATCGCCCATGTGGACGTCACCGACCCAGAGCAGTACCAGCAATACACCCAGCGCGCCCCGGCGGCCTTCGCCGCGTTCGGTGGCCGCTTCCTGGCCCGTGGCGGACGCAGCGTGGCGATGGAAGGGCGGCCTACTCCCCAGCGTAGCGTGGTGATCGAGTTCGAGTCGTACGAGCAGGCGCTGGCGTGCTATCGCTCGCCGGCGTACCAGGAGGCGTGCCAGTATCGACAGGGAGCGGCCAGGGCCGAGGTGATCATTGTCGAGGGCGCTGCGCCCTGAACGCAGGCTCAGGCTGCAGGATGCAATCGAACAGGAACCTGGGTGGGGCTCAGGGCGCCTTGAGGTCCAGTGCCAGGTCCCTGGCCGCTTTGGTGGCCAGCACGCTCATGAGTTTGTTCATTTCATCCTGACGCCCGATACCACCCTCTGCGCTACCCATCATTACGCCTGGCACCGGGGCCCGAGCTGCGGCATCGGCCCAGGCACGGTTGATCTGCACCAGTGCGTCGAGCTTGGTTTGCAGGGCGCCGTCGGCCTTGAGCGATGCCTCACGGGCGTAGGCCTCGGCGTCGGCCGTGATCTTGGTCGCTTCGGCATTGACCCTGGCCTTGTCGCGCAGCAGTTCGGCGGTTTGCTTGTCGATCTCGGCACGCCGGTGCTCCCGCTCGGCATTGATCAGCGTGAGCTGCTTCTCCGTTTCGGCTTCGGTGGTGCGTTCGATCTGCTGACGCAGGCTTTCCTGGCGCTTGGCTTCGACGTCCTTGGCGCCGCGGGCGGAGACCAGCTCCTTCTCTTCTTCCTCCTTGAGGCGGTTCTGCCGGGCCACCGCCAGCTCCGCCAGTGCCTGCTGCACCCGTACCATCCGTTGCTGGTACTGCGGGTTGGGGTCGATATGCGTCACCCGCGCATCGACGACCTCGACACCGAACAGGCGAAACTGCTGTTGCTTGCGCAGCTCCTGACCATCCTTGTCGAGCTTCTTCTCGATGATGAAGCGGGTCGAGGAGTTGTCACCGAAACTGCCCTGGTCGGTGCCGGCCTGGAGAATGGCGGTCTGTGCCGGGAAGTTGTCACGTTTGACGCGCACTTCCTTGCGGCTGGTCAGGTACAGGCCATTGCGCAGCTGGTTCTCGAATTCGGCACCGAAGTGGCTGCGGTTGCCTGCGTAGTAGTCGTCGGCGCTCATCAGCGAGGCCGTGGCCTGGAGGGTTTCCTTGACCGCTGGCAGCAATGCCCGCTGGAGGAAATTGTCCGGCGTCCGGTATTCCTGGGCGATCTTCAGGAACGCTTCCCCCGAGGGCAGGCGAAACTGGGTGCTGAATTCGGCCTTTGCGTCGACATTCCCCAGGAAGACGATGGGCAGGTTCTGCAGGACCACCGCAGGTTGCCCACGAGGGGTGTCCTCCTGCTGGTCCACCTGCAAGGCCGACTGGACGCCGATGGTACGGCGCCAGACGGTGCTGCGGCCAAACCATTTGGTCGCATAGCCGACGTCCTCGACCACTTTCTCTTCGCCGAAAATGGTGCGCACGTGGGTCATCTGACCTGCCTCGTTGTAGAAGAACACCTTGTCGAAAAGTATTGCGAGGGCGCCAAGGGCGAGTGCCGGGAGAGCGATGCTGGTGACGAGTTTGCGGTGCTTGCGCAGGAAGGCGGCGGATTCAACCAATGGATTCGTATGCATGGGAACTCCTTATCCGGGGGAGCGGGCATGCTGGCGATGGACACGGCTCATTTCCATCAGGTGAATCGGTTGTCTCTGTGGGAGGCGTCCCAAGGCTCTGTCAGTCGATACGTTCAGCGGCCATTGGGGCTGCAAAGCAGCCCCAATACGCCTAACTGATTGAATTGCGTAGCGGCGGCGTCAAGCCCCCGCGGCGAGCTTGGCACTCATCTGCCGACGACGATAGGCACTGTCGCGGGTCGCCAGCCACCAGTACAGCGGCGAAGTCACTGCCAGCCCCACCAGCCACGACAGGTCGGCACCGTTGATGTGCGCGGACACCGGGCCTACGTACAGCGGCGTGTTCATGAACGGGATCTGCACCGCGATACCCACGGCATAGGCGATCAGGGCCTGCGGGTTGTAGCGCCCGTAGATACCGCCATCGACCTTGAAGATCGACTGGATGTCGTAGTCGCCCTTGTGGATCGCATAGAAGTCGATCAGGTTGATCGCCGTCCACGGTACCAGCACCACCAGCAGCACCAGGACCATGTCGACGAAGTGGCCGATGAAGTCCGCCGAGGCGAACACCGCCACCACGCAGCAGGCCGCCAGGACGATCAGCGACAGCACCGTACGGCTCTTGGCGGTGGGGATCCAGCGGTAGGCGAAGGTCTGCACCAGGGTGATGATCGACAGCACCGCGCCATACAGGTTGAGGGCGTTGTGGCTGATCACGCTGAGCAGGAACAGCACCAGCATCAGCGGGCCGATGGCACCGGTGGCGAGTTTGACCGCGTCCATGGTGTCCATGCCCGCGGGGATCGCCAGCACCGCCACCGCACCGAACACGAACGACAGGCTCGAGCCCAGGGCCGAACCCAGGTAGGTGGTCCAGAAGGTCGACGACACCTTCACGTCGGCCGGCAGGTAGCGCGAATAGTCCGACACGTACGGGGCGAAGGCGATCTGCCAGAGGGCCGCCAGGGACACCGTGGCCAGCCAGCCGGAGATGTTGAAGCCACCGCGGGTGAGGAAGTCGTCGCTCTGGATGTGGCTGAAGATGTAGCCGAAGCCGACCACGATGCCGATGCCCAGCACCCAAGTGCCGATGCGGTTGAGCACGTGGATGAAGCGGTAGCCGATGATGCCGATGATCCCCGAGCCCAGGGCACCGATGACGATGCCCACCGGCACCGGCACGGCCTCGACCACCCCATGCAGGGACTTGCCGGCCAGGACGATGTTGGAGGCGAAGAAGCCGATGTACATCACCCCGGCGATCACCACCACCAGCAGCGCGCCGAGGGAGCCGAACTGGGCGCGGCTCTGGATCATCTGCGGGATGCCCATCTGCGGGCCCTGGGCCGAGTGCAGCGCCATCAGCACGCCGCCGACCAGGTGGCCGACCAGGATGGCGACGATGCCCCAGACGAGGTTCAGGTTGAACAACTGCACGCCCAGCGCGCCGGTGACGATGGGTAGAGGCGCGATGTTGCCGCCGAACCAGAGGGTGAACAGATCCCTTACCTTTCCATGGCGGTCCTGCGGGGGCACGTAGCCGATCGTGTGTTTTTCTATGAGGGGTGCCGATGTGGCTGCACTGGTCATGACGGACTCCAAGGCAAGGAGGGGCGCGCGGGCGTGCCCGGGTGCGTGCCGGCAAGGGGCGACGCGTTCTTGTTGGCGCGATCATGCGGGGTGCGGGAGGATCGATAAATTAGTAAATATGTACCCATAAGCGTTAAAAAAACTAAGGCCGGCAAACGGTTGGAAACGGGCGGGTGCAAGGCCCTGTCGGACGGTGTATCCTTCATTTGATGTATATATCCCGTCAAATGAGGTTATCCATGGCCGAGACGACAGAAAAACCACGTGTCCGCCGCTCCGCGCCCGCCAGGCGAGGCGCTGACGGGCGTTATGTCGCGATCGAGGGCGGGCGCAAGGCAACCGTCGAAGCCCGCGAGGCCAGCGGTGTGTTCTGGGGCTACTCCAAGGCCCATGACCAGCTCACCGAGGCAGAGCGCCTGGTGCAGATCCGCGACGGCTTGCCCGCCAGGCTCTACCAGGAGGTCAAGCGCCTGTTCAGCTTGCCGGAGAAGCAACTGGCCGAGCTGTTCAATGCGTCGATTTCCACGCTCGAGCGCCGCGTGCGCGATAACCAGCCACTCGATGCGGTGGCCTCTGAGCGCCTGGACCGGATCGCCGAGATCACCCACCAGGCGGTGGCGGTGTTCGAGAGCGAGGCCGATGCCATCGCCTGGATGTCCCGGCCCAACGATGCCCTGGGCGGCACTGCGCCGGTCATGCTGTGCGAGACCGGGATCGGCGCCAAGCAGGTGCGCCGGGTGCTCAATGCCCTGGAGTGGGGCGGCGTCGCCTGATGCTGGCCTGGCGCGTGGCCAAGGCGTCGCGGGCGGACGACCTCAGCGGTCGGGGCGCGGCCATCGTGGGAGGGCGCTGGAACCACGTCGACGTCCCCGCGCTGTACATGGGCCTGACCCCGGCCATCTGCAGCCTGGAGACCTTCGTCCATGCGTCCGGGCGCCCGCAGTTTCCACTCAAGATCACCTGCTTCGAGTTGCCCGACGATCCCGCCCTCTATCTCGAGCCCGGGCCTGCCGAGCTGCCCGCGGGCTGGGATGCGCTGCCGGCCGATAGCCCGAGCATGGCCTATGGCACCCGCTGGCTCCAGGCGCGCAGTCACCTGGGCCTGATCGTGCCCTCGGTGGTGCTGCAACTGGAGCGCAACCTGGTGGTCAACCCGCTGCACCCGGCGATCGGCGAGGTCCGGGTGCGGGAGGTGTTCGACTTCGTCTATGACGAGCGGATGTTCAAGGTGCGCAGCAGATGAGCCGCGTAATGCCTACGGGAGCAGCTTTACCGGGGCGCCGTATCGTTCAGGAGGCGCCGAGCACCTTGCCGAGCAGTTGGCACACCTGCTCGGCGGAGTAGGGCTTGGCGAGGAAGTCGAACCCCTGGTGGCCGTCTTCGGCGATGGCGTCGCTGTAGCCGGAGGTGAGGATCACCGGCAAATGCGGGTGGCGCTGTCGCAGCTCCCGGGCCAGTGCCAGGCCGCCCATGCCCGGCATCACCACATCGGAAAACACCGCATCGAAGCTGCCCTGCGTACCGTTCAACTGCTCCAGGGCGTCCTCGGCCGAGGTCGCCCAACTGATCTGGTAGCCATGGTCCTTGAGGATCTGCGCGGTGAAACTGCCGACATCCGGGTTGTCCTCCACCACCAGGATGCGCCGCCGGCCGTCGTTGCCATGGAGCGTGACGCAGGTTTCGGGGGTGGTGTGTTCGTCCTGGAGTTGCGTCACCTGCGGCAGGTAGAGGGTGAAGGTGGTGCCCTGGCCCGGCACGCTGGCGACCTGTATGTCGCCGCCGGATTGCTTGACGAAGCCGAAGACTTGCGACAACCCAAGGCCTGTGCCCTGGCCTGCGGCCTTGGTGGTGAAGAATGGATCGAAGATGCGCTCGAGCAGCTCCGGAGCGATGCCGACACCGCTGTCGATCACCGAGATGGCCGCGAACGGCCCGGGTTGTGCAGGTTGCCCATGCAGGCTGGGCATGGCTTGGTCCGGCGACAGGCGCAGGCGCAAAGTGCCTTCGCCGGCCATGGCGTCGCGGCCGTTGATCATCAGGTTGATGATCGCGGTTTCCAGTTGGGCGAGGTCGGCGCGGATATGGCAGGGCGCGTCGGGCAGTTCGAGGATCACCTTGATCCGCGCGCCGGTGGCGGTGGCGAGCATCTCGCTCATGGCTTCCAGCCGGGGGCCGGCCTCGAACACCTGGGGGCTGAGGGTCTGGCGGCGGGCGAAGGCCAGCAGTTGGCCGGTCAGCTTGGCGCCACGATCGACCGTTTCGGCCATGGTCCTGAGGTAGCGCTGGCGGCGTGTTTCGTCGAGGTCTGGGCGCTGCAGGAAGTGCAGGGACGAGCGGATGATGGTCAGCAGGTTGTTGAAGTCGTGGGCCACGCCACCGGTCAGCTGGCCGATGGCTTCGAGTTTCTGGGCCTGGCGCAGCACCGCCTCGGTGTGCAGCAACTGCAGGGTGCGCTCCTGTACCCGTTGCTCCAGGGTGGCGTTGAGCGCTTCCAGTGCCGCTGCCGCCTCGCGCATCTTGGCATGGGCCTGGGCCCGCTGGATATGGGCCCAGCAGCGTTCGGTAACCTGCCCGATCAAGGATCGCTCGTAGTGGGTCCAGGTGCGCGCGAGCTTGTCGTGAATGGACATCAAGGCGGTCAGGCGGCCGTCCTTGATCAAGGGCATGCAGATGCTGGCGGTGATATCCAGGGCCTTGAACGCCGCCGCATCCGCGGCGGGCAACTGCCGAAAGGTGTCGTCGATCACCAGGGCCTGGCCGGCGCGCAGGCGGTTGACCACCTGTTCGCCGAAGTCGGAGATGCGATACCGGCCGACCAGGCGCGGCTGGCCTGGCGCCACCCAGTCGCCGCAGACGGTGACACCGTCCTCGTCGGGGTCCACCACAGCATAGGCGCAGCTGGACAGCTGCAGGTGCTCGCCGAGCATGCATGTGGTGACGGCCATGATCCGCTCAGGGTCGGTGACGTGGGCCACAGCCCGGCCCAGGCTGTCGAGAAAGTGCAGGCGCTGGTTGCTCACCACGCTGGTGGTGGTTTCGGTCACCGTGTCGAGCATGCCCACGACCTTGCCGTCCAGGTCGCGGATAGGGCTGTAGCAGAAGGTGAAATAGGCTTGCTCGGGGCCGCCGCGGCGATCGATGACCAGGGGAAAGTCCTGGATGTACACGGCTTGGCCGGCCAGGGCCAGTTGCGCCATGTGGCTGATCTCGCTCCAGGCTTCCTGCCACACGTCGCTGAACGGGCGACCGAGGGCGGACGGTTTTTCACCGAGGATCTCGGAGAAGGCGTCGTTGTGCAGGGTGATCAGTTCCTGGCCCCAGAGCACGGCCTGGGGGAAGCGCGAGGTCAGGCACAGGGCCACCGAGGTCTGCAGCACATGTGGCCAGGTGTCCAGCGCCCCCAGGGGCGTGGCTGCCCAGTCGTGGTGGCGGATGCGTTCGGCCATGAGCCCACCGCCTTCTAGCCATTTCGCCATGTGCGCTGCCGCTCCTTTGCATGGGGATCAATAGGGTGCACCCGCAAGCGGCGGTTGGCGAGAGATTTTATGCAGGCTGTGGCGCAGTGCCAGTCAGTTGAGCGGCGCTTTGTCATTTTTGGGGCTGCCTTGCAGACCATCGCTGGCAAGCCCCACAAGGTGTGAGTCGACCCCAAAATGATACGGTTTGCAGGAACCATGGGGAGCAGGCTTGCCGGCGATGGGGCCACCACGACTGGCGAGTCAGCGAATGAAGTGCACCTTGCCGGTATCGTCGTTGCCCATGTAGATGCCATATACCCCGGCCTGGCGCTCGAGGATGTAGCGCTCGAGGATCTGCCGGATGGCGGGGTAGTAGATCTCGTCCCAGGGGATCTCGTCGGGCCCGAAGAAGCGGTAGGCGAGGGTTTCGGGGCCGTGCTGGCCGGTCTCCTGCGTGGCGATGGCGCGGAAGATGATGTACACCTCGCTGATCCTCGGCACGCTGAAGATGGAGTAGGGCGAGACGATCTCGGCCTGCACGCCGCTTTCCTCCCAGACCTCGCGCAGGGCTGCCTGCTCGGTGGTCTCGCCGGCCTCCATGAAGCCTGCGGGGAGGGTCCAGGTGCCGGGGCGCGGGGGGATGGCTCGCTGGCACAACAGGTACTTGCCGTCGCGCTCGATGATGCAGCCGGCGATGATCTTCGGGTTGATGTAGTGGACGTAGCCACACCCCGTGCAATGCAGGCGTTCGTGGGTGTCGCCGTTGGGAACGCCCCGGGCCAGTTCCGTGGTGCAGTGCGGGCAATAGCGCGGGGCGTTGGGCATGGTCAGCGGCCTATGCGAGGGTCTTTGAGGACCAGCGGCTCGACGATCGCACGCACCGTGCTGTTGTCGTCCTGCTTCTGGCGCAGGTAGTCCAGGGCCACCTTGGCCGCGGCACGCACATGGTCGACCGAGGCCTGGTGGGCGGCCTGTGGGTCGCCGCTCTTGATCGCCTCGACGATCTTCTCCATCTCGCGGTTGCTGGCGCCACGGCGGTTCTCCTGGGACACCGAGGTGGCGCGCAGGTAGCTGATGCGCGCTTGCAACTGGCGCAGCTGGGTGGCGGCGACCTTGTTGCCCGAGCCTTCCAGGAGCACGTCGTAGAAGCCTTGCACCGAGTCGAGCACCTGCTGCAACTCGCCTTCCTCGAGGGCCTCGCGGTTCACTTCCAGGGCGCGTTCCAGGGCGCGGATGTCCTTGGCCTTGGCGTTGAGGGTGAACAGCTGGACGATCAGGCCTTCGAGCACGCAGCGCAGCTCGTAGATGTCGCGGGCGTCTTCCAGGGTGATGATCGCCACCCGTGGGCCCTTGGCGTCGGCGAACTCCACCAGGCCTTCGGACTCCAGGTGGCGCAGGGCCTCGCGCACCGAGGTGCGGCTCACGCCGAGGCGGTCGCAGAGGTCGCGTTCGACCAGGCGATCGCCGGGCAGCAGGTGGAAGTTCATGATCGCCCCGCGCAGTTTGTCGAGCACGATTTCGCGCAGGGTAACGGGGTTGCGGTTGACCTTGAAGCTGTCGTCGAGGGGCTGGCGTTTCATCGAGTGCGCTCTGAATGAGGCTGCCCGGCCGCAACCGCTGGAGCACCACGAACCTGGGGCGCTCCATGCAGGGGTTCGAACAGCCCGCTGTTAACGGGTTGGCTCCGCATCGGCTTCTGCGAACGCTTCGCGGGCCAGGCGGAAGCTGTCCACCGCCGCGGGCACGCCGCAATAAATGCCGACCTGGAGCAGGATCTCGCGAATCTGTTCACGGCTCAGGCCATTACGCAAGGCGCCGCGGATGTGCAGCTTGAGCTCGTGGGGCCGGTTGAGCGCGGAAATCATGGCCAAGTTTATCATGCTGCGCTCTTTGAGCGACAAGCCGTCGCGGCCCCAGACATGGCCCCAGCAGTATTCGGTGACCAGTTCCTGCAAGGGCTGGGTGAAGTCGTCGGCGTTCTGGATCGAGCGGTTGACGTAGTCCTCGCCCAGCACCTGGGTGCGGATCGCCAGGCCTTTTTCGTACTTCTCGTTGCTCATGTGCCGTGTTCCTGCATGGTTGAAAAAAGGGGGGCCGCAACCGAAGGTGAGGGGGACAGTGCGGCCCTCCCGGAAACAATGGGGCTGCTGTGCAGCCCCGGCTCAGCCCAGCGAGGGCAGGGCGCCGAGCTTGCCCTTGTGGTAGACCATCGGTGTCACCGGCTCCTGCGGCAGGATCAGGTTCTTCACCTGGCCGACGATGATCGCGTGGTCGCCGCCGTCGTACTCGCGCCACAGCTCGCACTCGATGATCGCCGTGGCCTTGGCCAGCAGTGGGTTGCCCAGCTCGCTCAAGTGCCAGTCGATGCCCTTGGCCTTGTCCTTGCCTTTACCGGCGAAGGCGTAGGCCTCAGCGGTCTGGTCGGCGGACAGCAAATGGATGGCGAACTGCTTGCTGTCGCGCAGGATCGGGTAGGTGTCGGAGGCGTAGTTGGGGCAGAACAGCACCAGTGCCGGGTCGATCGACAGCGCGCTGAAGGCGCTGGCGGTGATACCGACGATGGCGCCGTCGGCGTCCAGGGTGGTGACCACCGTGACGCCGGACGGGAAGGAGCCCATCACGTCTTTGTAGATGCCGGGTTCGATCATCTTGTGCTACCTCGATCAACGCATCACGAACGGGTCGGGCATGGGCGCCGTGGACAGGTTGATCCACACCGTCTTCAGCTCGGTATAGGCCAGCACCGAATCGATGCCGCTCTCGCGGCCGTAGCCGCTGTTCTTGAAACCGCCGATCGGCGCCATGGCCGAGACCGCGCGGTAGGTGTTGACCCAGATGATCCCCGAGCGCACGTCGCGGGCCAGGCGGTGGGCGCGGCCCAGGTCGCGGGTCCAGATGCCGGCAGCCAGGCCGAACTGCGAGTCGTTGGCGATGGCCAGCGCCTCATCCTCGGTCTTGAAGCGGATCACTGCCGCCACCGGGCCGAACACTTCTTCCTGCATGATCTTCATCGAGTTGCTGTCGCACTCGAACAGGGTCGGCTCGTAGAACCAGCCGTCGCCCTCGACCTCGGCACGCTTGCCGCCCAGGCGCAGCTTGGCGCCTTCGGCCTGGGCCGCGGCGACCAGGCCCTCGACCACGGCCAGTTGCTGGGCGGTGGCCATCGGGCCCATTTCGCTGGCGTCGTCCTGCGGGTTGCCGATGCGGATACGCTTGGCGCGCTCGACCAGGCGCTCGACGAAGGTGTCGAAGATCTCGTCCTGCACCAACAGGCGCGAGCCGGCCACGCAGCTCTGCCCGGAGGCGGCATAGATGCCGGCCACCGCGCCGTTGACGGCGCTGTCCAGGTCGGCGTCGGCGAAGATGATGTTCGGCGACTTGCCGCCCAGCTCCAGCGACAGCTTGGCGAAGTTCTCGGCGCTGCTGCGCACCACGTTGCGGGCGGTGGCGGCGCCACCGGTGAAGGCGATCTTGCGCACCAGCGGATGGCGGGTCAGCGCCGCGCCGGTGCTTGGGCCGAAGCCGGTGACCACATTGACCACGCCGGCCGGGAAGCCGGCCTCGAGGGCCAGGCGGGCCAGCTCGAGGATGGTCGCCGAGGCGTGTTCGGACGGCTTGAGCACGATGGTGTTGCCGGCGGCGAGCGCCGGGGCCAGCTTGATCGCGGTCAGGTACAGCGGGCTGTTCCAGGGGATGATCCCGGCCACCACGCCGATCGGCTCGTGCACGGTGTAGGCGAACAGGTCCGGCTTGTCCAGGGGCAGGGTGCCGCCCTCGAGCTTGTCGGCCAGGCCCGCGGTGTAGTGGAAGAACTCCGGCAGGTAGCCGACCTGGCCGCGGGTCTCGCGGATCAGTTTGCCATTGTCGCGGCTTTCCAGCTGGGCCAGGTGTTCCTTGTTCTCGGCGATCAGGTCGCCCAGGCGGCGCAACAGCTTGCCCCGCGCGGTGGCGGTCAGGCCACGCCAGGCCTTGCTCTCGAAGGCGCGCTGGGCGGCTTGCACGGCCAGCTCCACATCGGCTTCATCGGCGTCGGGCAGTTGCGCCCAGGCCTTGGCGGTGGCCGGGTCGAGGCTGTCGAAGGTCTTGCCGCTCTGGGCATCGCGCCATTGGCCGTCGATGCACATCTGGAAACGAACGAGGGTCATGCAACAATCCCCTTGGCGGATTCGGTGAGGGTGTGGGCGTGCTTGAGGAAGTCCAGCAGCATCTTGTTGACTTCACGCGGCGCTTCCACCGGCATCATATGCCGTTGTTCGGCCAGGACCACGCTGCGGGCGCCCGGGATGCGCGCGGCCAGCTGGCGGGTCATGTCCGGGGTCGACCCCAGGTCGTGCTCGCCGGTGGCGATCAGGGTCGGCACCTGGATGCTGCCGAGGTCATCGGCGCGGTACATGTCCTGGGTGGCGAACAGCTTGTAGGTGGTCAGGTAGCCCTGCGGGTCGTTGCTGGCCAGGGTCTGGCGGATGGCCGCGACCTGCGCCGGGTTGGCCGCCTGGTACTCGCGGCTGAACCAGCGTGCCAGGGCCGCTTCGGCATTGGCGTCGGGGCCGTGTTCGGCGGCTTGGGCGGCGCGCGCGATGACCCCGGCGCTCTGCTCGGGGCTGCGGTTGAACACGCTGTTGAGCACCACCAGCGCCGCCAGGCGCTGTGGATGGTGCAGGGCGAAGGCGCGCGCGACCAGGCCACCCATGGAGAAGCCGATCACCGTGGCCTGCGGGATCTGCAGGTGGTCGAGCAGCTCGGCCAGTTGCGCGGCATAGCCTTGCAGGTCGGTGTCGGCAGCGGGTCGTGGGCTCTGGCCGTGGCCGAGCATGTCGTAGGCGATGACGCGGTAGTCGCCGGCCAGGCCGACGAACTGCCCGCCCCACATTTCCTTGTTCAGGCCCACGCCGTGGATCAGTACCACAGGCTGGCCCTGGCCGAGGCTCAGGTAACTGGTCCCGGCCGGTGTACGTTCAGCAACAGGCTGAATCATGGAGGGCGCTCCTCAAGGTCGGGCGTGGCGGCAGTGCTTGCACGCAACGCCCCGGCCCGTCTGGTTGTTGTTATTGAGCGTTGGCTTTCTCGGCCGCCAGTTCTTCCAGGTCGATGTAGCGGTTACCGATGCGCGGGTGCAGGCGGCCGCCATCGGAGGCGCCCAGGACCACGACGATCTCGTCGGCGCGGGGGGCGTCTTCGATCTGCATCTCCAGGGTGATGTAGTGCGAGCGCAGGCCTTCGTCGTCCTTCTGCATCATCGGGATCTGGATCGAGGTGCCCGGGCCGCCGCGCTTGTTGGTGAAGCTCAGGTAGCTCTTGGCCTGGACCGCTTCGCGGTAGTGGTTGCCGAAGCGCAGGGTATGGATCACCGCGGAAGCGTGCTCGATCTCGCCGTCAGCGCCGACCACGGCGGCCTTGCCATAGGCTTCGATCTTGTCGGCACCGCCGATCGCCGCGCACAGGCGCTCGACCATCAGCGCGCCCAGCTCGGAGCAGTTGGCACGGATTTCGGGCTTGAGGTCTTCGACGAAACCGCGACCGGCCCACGGGTTCTTGATCACCACGGCCAGGCCGACCATGGTCACCGGCTTGTCGGTAGCCTTGCCGCCTTCGATGCGGGTCTCTTCGGAGTAGGTGACGATCTTGCGGATTTCGAAACTCATGAGCGGCTCCTGTGGAGGGTTATCAGGTCTTGTTGTCTGATGGTATACCATAATATCGATAGCGCAAGAGGCGGGACGAAAATTTCTCTAGGGCGGCTGCACGCTACAAGTCGCAAGCTGCAAGCGAAGCGCGTCGGCTGAACCTTCGCGCTCGCTACTTGCGATTTCGGGGGGACGGCGCGTACCGCTTTTACTTGCAGCTTGCCGCTAAAAAAACGCCCGCTCCCGAGAGCCACGGGGCCCCAGGAGCGGGCTGGTCCCGCGCTATTGCTGGTGAGGGGTGTCAGGCGAACGCCGGCACCACTTCCTTGATGAACAGCTCCAGCGACTTCTTCTTCTCGGCGTGCGGCAGGCTGTTGTCGCACCAGAAGCTGAACTCGTCGACGCCGAGTTCCTGGTAGTACTTGATGCGCGCGATGATCTCTTCCGGGGTGCCGATCATGGTGTTCTTGCGGATGTTCTCCAGCTCGAACGCCGGCACCTCGGCGAACTTCGACTCCGGGCTGGGCTCCAGGAAGCCGTTGACCGGCGTGGTCTTGTTGCCGAACCAGGCATCGAAGGTGCGGTAGAAGCGCGAGATGGCTTCGGCACCGACCCTCCAGCCTTCCGGCTCGGACGGGCTGTGCACGTGGGTGTGGCGCAGTACCATCAGTTGCGGGCGCGGCACGTCGGGGTTGTTGTCCAGGGCAGCCTGGAACTTGTTCTTCAGGTCCAGGACTTCCTCGTCACCCTTCATCAGCGGGGTGACCATGACGTTGCAGCCGTTCTTCACCGCAAAGTTGTGCGAATCCGGGTCGCGCGCGGCGATCCACATCGGTGGCAGGCTTTTCTGCACCGGCTTGGGCACGCTGGTGGAGGTCGGGAACTTGTAGACCTCGCCTTCATGGGCGTAGTCGCCTTGCCACAGCTTGCGTACCACCGGGACCATCTCACGCAGGGCCTTGCCGCCGTCGGTGGCCGGCATGCCGCCCGCCATGCGGTCGAACTCGAACTGGTAGGCGCCACGGGCCAGGCCCACTTCCATGCGGCCGTTGCTGATCACGTCGAGCAGGGCGCATTCGCCCGCCACGCGGATCGGGTTCCAGAACGGCGCGATGATGGTGCCGGCACCCAGGCGGATCGTCTCGGTGCGCGCGGCCAGGTACGCCAGCAGCGGCATCGGGCTGGGCGAGATGGTGTATTCCATGGCGTGGTGTTCGCCGATCCATACGGTGCTGAAACCGCCGCGCTCGGCCATCAGGGTCAGTTCGGTCAGGTCTTCGAACAACTGGCGGTGGCTGACCTGCTCATCCCAACGTTCCATGTGCACGAACAACGAAAATTTCATGGGGCTTTCCTCGGAGCTTGAAAGTGTCGCCTGTCGGGACAGGCGTCAGGAGTCTCGACGGATGCCTGGGCACCCGTCATAAGGTGACTTCAGGCGAAGGCCGGCAGGCTGGCCATCTTGCCGCGGCAATAGACCATCGGCCGCGGCGCCTCTTCAGGGACGATCAGGTTGTGCACCTTGCCGACCATGATGGCGTGATCGCCCCCTTCGTATTCGCGCCACAGCTCGCACTCGATGATCGCCGTGGCGTTGGCCAGCAGCGGGTTGCCGAGTTCGCTCAGGGTCCACTGGATGCCGGCGGCCTTGTCCTTGCCCTTCTTGGCGAAGGCATAGGCCTCGGCCTGCTGCTCGCCGGAGAGCAGGTGGATGGCGAAGCGCTTCTGCTTGATCAGCACAGGGTAGGAGTCGGAGCTGTAGTTGGGGCAGAACAGCACCAGCGGCGGGTCCATGGACAGGGAGGAGAAGGCGCTGGCGGTGAGGCCGACGATCGAGCCGTCGTCGTCCAGGGTGGTGATGACCGTGACGCCGGACGGGAAGGAGCCCAGGACGTTCTTGTAGACGGTTGCGTCGATCATGGCGTGTTCCTCGGAAGGGGCTGCGGTGGTCCGTGGTTGTTATCGTTGATGTGTCTGATGGTATACCGTAATACCTGTTTTGCAAGCGGAATTTTTTCTCCCCTGGTGCATGCGATGAACGGTACAGGCCCCGTATTCCTTGGCGTGGCTCCATCTACGGGCGCTGCCGGGCCGGGCGCGAGGCAGATCAGATGCACTGAAAAAGCGCAGCTCAGTGTTGTCAAAGTTTTGGAATACCATAATATGGTGCGCAGCTGAGAGGCCGCCTCGAGCGGTTTCCTTACAAAGATAAAAACGACCTTTCGAGCTGAAACCTATGTCCCAACCGTCGTCGCAACACCAGTTTGTCGAAAACCACACGGTCGATTACGTTCCACCCGCCGAGCGCCATGGGAAGGCGCGCGACCTGTTCACCCTCTGGTTCAGTACCAACATCGCGCCACTGCCCATCGTCACGGGGGCCATGGTGGTCCAGGTGTTCCACCTGAACCTGCTGTGGGGCCTGGTCGCCATCGTGCTGGGTCATCTGCTGGGTGGCGTGGTCATCGCCCTGGCCTCTGCGCAGGGACCGCAGCTGGGCATTCCGCAGATGGTCCAGAGCCGTGGCCAGTTCGGCCGCTACGGCGCCTTGCTGATCGTGTTCTTCACCGCGCTGATCTACGTCGGCTTCTTCATTTCCAACATCGTCCTGGCGGGCAAGTCGATCCACGGCATCGCCCCCAGCGTGCCGATGCCCACGGCCATCGTCATCGGTGCCCTGAGCGCCACCGCCATCGGGGTGATCGGCTACCGCTTCATCCATGCCCTCAACCGCATCGGCACCTGGGTCATGGGCTCGGCGCTGCTGGCCGGCTTCATCATGATGTTCGCCCAGCAACTGCCGGCCGACTTCTTCAGCCGCGGCGCGTTCAACCTGTCCGGCTTCATCGCCACCGTGTCTTTGGGCACCATCTGGCAGATCAGCTTCTCGCCGTACACCTCCGACTATTCACGCTACCTGCCGCGCGAGATCGGCATCGGCAAGCCATTCTGGGCCACCTACTTCGGTGCGACCCTGGGCACCATCCTGTGCTTCAGCTTCGGTGCGGTGGCGGTGCTGTGCGTACCTGAGGGCACTGATGCCATGGCTGCCGTGAAGCAGGCCACCGGTTGGCTGGGGCCGATCCTGATGGTGCTGTTCCTGCTCAACATCATCAGCCACAACGCCCTCAACCTGTATGGCGCGGTGCTGTCGATCGTCACGGCGATCCAGACCTTCGTCGCCCACTGGACACCGAGCGTCAGGGTGCGGGTCGCCCTGGCCTCGGTGATCCTGGTCGGCTGCGGGGTAGTCGCGTTGAACGCCTCGGCGGACTTCATCGGCCAGTTCATCGGCCTGATCCTGGCGTTGCTGCTGGTGCTGGTGCCCTGGGCGTCGATCAACCTGATCGACTTCTACCTGATCAAGAAAGGCCAGTACGACATCGCCTCGATCTTCCGCGCCGATGGTGGGATCTATGGGCGTTTCAACCACCACGCGATCGTCGCCTATGCCTGCGGCATTCTGGTGCAACTGCCGTTCGCCAACACGTCGTTGTATGTGGGGCCTTATTCGAATCTGGTCGAAGGAGCGGACCTGTCGTGGCTGTTCGGGTTGCTGGTGACCTGCCCGCTGTACTACTGCCTGGCGACCCGGAGCCAGCAGCAGAAGGTGGCAGGGGTGGTCGGGGCGAGCGAGTGAGCCTGTCCTGATCGCGCTCCCGATGGCTTGCAATGCGCTACCCACCGTGAGGGCTAGACTGAAACCTTTCCAACCCGTCCACGGAGCACGACCATGACCAGCAAGAACACCCTCTGTCTCTGGTACGAAAAGGACGCGCTGGAGGCGGCGACCTTCTATGCCAAGACCTTCCCCGACAGCGCAGTGGGGGCGGTGCACCATGCACCAGGCGACTTTCCGTCGGGCAAGGCGGGCGATGTGATCACCGTCGAGTTCCGCGTCATGGGCATCCCCTGCGTAGGGCTCAACGGTGGGACGGCGTTCAAGCATACCGAAGCGTTCTCGTTCCAGGTCTGCACCGAAGACCAGGCCGAGACCGACCGCCTGTGGGACGCCATCGTCGGCAACGGCGGCCAGGAGAGCGTCTGTGGCTGGTGCAAGGACAAATGGGGCGTGTCATGGCAGATCACCCCCAGGGTCCTGCTCGAGGCCACCGACAACCCCGACCGGGCCGCGGCCAAACGGGCATTCGACGCCATGATGGGCATGACCCGGATCGATGTCGCGGCGATCGAGGCGGCGCTGAAGGGCTGAAAGGGCGAGCGAAGGTGGGCGTGCAGCGACACCTTTGATGCAGGTCAAGCGGTCCCCCGCGTACAGAGGCACGATCAGGGCATCCTTCCCTTGCCTGCGAGGTGTGCCATGTCCGATCAACAACGCCTGATGCTCGTCGTCTCCCCGCTGATGCGGCGTACCTCGGCCTACGACCGGGCCGTGGCCCTGGCCAAGGCCAAGGGCATGGCGCTGCACATCGTCGCCTTCGACTACCTGGAGGGCCTGGCCACCGCCGGGCTGGTCAACCCCCAGGCCCTGGCGGCGTTGCGCCAGGGCTATGTCGAGCAGCACCGGCAATGGCTGGAAAGCCAGGCTGCGCCGATGCGCCGCAATGGCCTGACGGTCACCACCGAGGTGGTCTGGGTCGAGGATGCGCTGGAGGAGATTCTCGTGCACCTGCGCGAACACCCCTTCGCCATGCTGATCAAGGACATCGAGCACGAGTCCCGCCTGATGCGGGCCTTGTTCACGCCCCTCGACATCCAGTTGCTGCGAGAGTGCAAGGTGCCCATGCACTTCGTCGGCCAGAGCCGCCATGCCTTGCCGCAGCGGGTGCTGGCAGCGGTCGACCTGTCGCGCCCGGCGCAGCAGTACGAAGGCTTCAACGAACGCATCGTCGGCGAGGCGGCGAAGCTGGCCATGCAATGCGGCGCCCAGCTCGACCTGCTCTACGCCTATGACCTGGGGGCGCTGTACGATGAGGCCGACGACAGTGGTCGGCGTTCCTTCCTGTTCAGCTCCAACCTCTCCGAGACGCTGTACACGGCCCAGCGCGAAGCGTTCGACGAACTGGCCGAGCGCAACGGCATCGCCCTGGAGAACCGCCACATGATCACCGGCGACCCGGCCAAGGTCCTGGGGCAGTTCGTGGAGAACCATGGCATCGACATCGTGCTGATGGGCCGCACCCACCATCGCGGGCTGGCCAAGTACATCGGCAGCACGGTCGAGCGGGTGTTGTACAAGCTGCCAGGCAGCGTGCTGGTCATCACGCCGGACGCCGCCGACGGTTGAGAACCCAAGGCACCCTCGGCGCAGGATCCGACTGAACCCTCGCGGCCCGTGGCTACCCAACGCATTACATGCTCACGGGAGAACGCTCATGGAGATCGGAACGATCTGGATCATCATCGCCGCCATCGTCATCCTGCTGGAGATGCTGGCCATCTGGCACATCATCGGCAGCGAGCGACGCGCCGAACGCAAGATGCTGTGGATCGTCTTCGTGGTCTACGCGCCGATTCCCGGCCTGATCGTGTGGGCCTGGATGGGGCCACGGGCGGTGAAGGGCAGGGCCGTACTGCAGGAAAAATGACGACTCAATGCACCGTCTTGCGCTGCCTGACGCAGTCCTGGGCCTGCTCCCCCAGCGCGTCCAGGCGTGCATCCCGCTGTTGCTCCGCCTCGATCATCGCCGCCTGGCCATGCTGCTTGAGCAGGTAGGCATGGATCTGCCGCACCTCGAGGGTGCGATAGATCGGTGCGATGTCCAGGCGGCCGACCAGCGCTTCGCTGGCCTGGCCGGTGCTGCTCATCAGCACCTGCGGTCCATTGGCGGCTACCACCTGCATGCCCATCGTCTCGAACCAGGGCACCAGGCTGGCGAAGACGTTCAGCTCCACGCAGGCATAACGTGATTGCAGGTCGGCCAGCAGCGCCCGCGCGATCCCCTGGCGGCGATGGCTCGCGGCCACGGCAAGGAAGGCCAGGGTGCAGGCCTGGTCGTTGTCCTGGGCGGGCAGCGACAGGGCGAAGCCGAGCAGCCGCTGCGGAGCCTCGGCATCCAGGGCCAGGGTCAGTTCCACCACCAGGCCGCGGGTGCCGTCCATGGCCTGCAGGTATTGGTGGACCTCCAGGCCGACCCCGTACTGGTACAGCGGATAGAGCGGATTGTCCGGGCTGATGGCAACGCTGCTCAGCTCGCCGACATGGTCGATCACCAGTTGGCGGATCTGGTTCTGGAAGGACTCGGGGGGCACGCCGCCAGGGCGGCTCAGGATGAACATCGGGGCTGGCTCCGGCATCTGTTGGGTCTTCCCACGCCGGGTGGGGCGGGGTGCACAGTCTAACCATCGGGCGGCGCGGGGCAAGCCCGCCACGGCGATCGCAACGCACGAAGCGTTCCGATCGCCCCCGGCTCTCAGGTAAGCTCGTCTTTCCAGCGAGATACCGCGAGAACCCGCATGACCCCGACCTGCCTCACCCTCGACAGCCTGCTCACCGGTCGCGCCCGGCCTTTCACCCGCCCCGGTTCGTACAGCGGCATCGACAAGCATCCCCGGCAAGGGCCGCTCAAGGTGACGTTCCTGGGCCTGGAGGGGGACGAGCAGGGCGACCTGCGGGTTCACGGCGGGGTGGAAAAGGCCCTCCACCATTATCCGCGCGAACACTACGCCCAGTGGGCCGAGGCGCTGGGCGGGCATCCGCTGCTGGCCCAGCCCGGCGCCTTCGGCGAGAACTTCAGCAGCACCGGCTGGCGTGAGTCGGACGTCTGCCTGGGCGACCGTATCCGCGTGGGCTCGGCCCTGCTGGAGATCTCCCAGGGGCGTATGCCTTGCTGGAAGCTCAATGATCGCTTCGGCGTGGCGCAGATGGCCTTGCAGGTCCAGCAGAGCGGACGCACGGGCTGGTATTACCGGGTGCTGGAGGAGGGCACGGTCGAGGCCGGCGACGCCTTGCAATTGGTCGAGCGCCCCCATGGCGACTGGTCCGTCGCACGGCTGTCGGCGGTGCTGTTCGACAAGCGCCTGGAACCCGAGTTGTTGCGCGAGTGCCTCACGCTGCCCTTGGTGCCATCCTGGCGCAAGACCTTGCAGCGGCGCCTGGAGCAGCACCAGGTCGAAGACTGGGCGCCACGCCTGCAAGGCAGGCCCGCATCATGATCGCCTTGTCATTCTCGTGTGTCGAAGGAGCAAGCCATGGCCTATGACGTGGACGATCGCCTGGTGATCGGCGTGGCGTCGAGCGCGGTGTTCGACCTCAGCGACTCCGACGCGGTATTCCGTCGCGAGGGCGAGGCCCAGTACCGCAAGTACCAGGAGCAACACCTGCACGTGCCGCTGGGCAAGGGCATCGCTTTTCCCTTCATCAAGCGCCTGCTGGCGCTCAACGACCTGCGCGACGACCCTGACGATCCCTTGGTAGAGGTCGTGCTGTTGTCGCAGAACGACCCGGACACCGGGCTGCGGGTGATGAAGACCATCGAGCACTACGGCCTGAACATGACCCGGGCGATCTTCATGCAGGGCCGTTCGCCCTACGAGTACATCCCGGCACTGAACATCGCCCTGTTCCTTTCCGCCGACAAGGCCCATGTGGACGCGGCGATCCAGGCCGGCTACCCGGCCGGGCAGGTGCTCGACTCCCGGTTCGACGACGATGAGCATGACACCGGCCTGCGCATCGCCTTCGACTTCGATGGCGTGCTGGCCGGCGACGAGTCGGAGGCGGTGATGCAGCGCGATGGCTTGCAGGGCTTCCATGCCCATGAGGTGACCAATGTCGCCCAGCCCCACAACCCTGGGCCGCTCAAGGAGCTCTTCGTGCGCATCGCGCGGATCCAGGCGGTCGAGGAACGCTACAAGCTCGACCACCCCGGCTACGAGAACCGCCTGCGGGTGTCCATCGTCACCGCGCGCAACGCGCCGTCCCATGAGCGTGCGCTGACCACCTTGAAGAGCTGGGGCGTGATGGCCAACGATGCGTTCTTCCTCGGCGGCATCGAGAAGCGCCGGGTGCTGCAGGTACTCAAGCCGCACATCTTCTTCGACGACCAGTCGGGCCACCTGCAGGGCACCAGTACCGTGGTGCCCTCGGTGCATGTGCCGTTCGGCGTGGTCAACCAGCCGGCCTGAGCCTCAGAACCAGCGGTCGTTGCGCTTGCGCCCGCGGGTCAGGGCCGGCAGGATCAGGCCCGCGAGCAGGCCGGCGCCGGCGATGCTGCCGCCGTAGACCATGTAGCGCATCATCACCTGCTTGTTCTCGTCGCCCAGGCGTGCCTGGGTGTCACGCAACGACGACTGGGCCTGGTCGAGCTGCTCGTTGAGCGCCTTGTTGCGCGCCTCCAGCTCGTCGATCAGCGCCTTGCGCGAGTCCAGGGTTTCCTGCATGCCCTGCACGCGGTTCTTCCAGCTGTCGTCGATGGTCTTGAGCTGCTCGGAGAGCTGGGCGACCTGAGCGTCCAGCTGGGGCAGGCGCTCGGCCTGGCCGGGCACGGCCTGCAGGTCGCTGGTGAGGATCCACACCAGGTCGCCGTTCTGCCCGCGTACCTGGCTGTAGCTGCCCTGGGTGCCGATCAGCGTGACCTTCTGCCCGGCCTTGAGCGTGCCGACGATGCGGTGGCCGTTGGTCGGGCCGCTGCGTACGTAGGTACTCAGGGTGTCGCTGACCCAGCGTGCGTCGCTGGCCGGTTCTTCGGCATGCACGGGGGCGGCGAGGGCGATCAGGGCGGCGATCAGGCTGCCGCGCAGGGCGGGAAGGGCGGAGGAGGCTGGGCGCAAATCAGGCATGGTGGTCTTCGCTGAAACAGGACGGAAAAAGGCCCGGGTCACGGGGCCGTCGAACCGGTCGGTGGATTGACCGTCAGCGAAAGACCGTTTTTATCGAGGCAGGTTCACTGCTTGGGGTAGGAAATGTCTACAGGATGTTGCGTCGTCCCGGACTTCAGATAGGGGGGCGCAAGCGCCCCCGTAGCCTCAGGTCACGACCTGGTAGCAGGGCACATAGTCGGCCCCGCCCGGCAGCTTCATCCGGTGCTGGTCGACGAACGCCTGCAGCAGCCGGCCCAGCGGGTCGAGCACTGCGCTGTCGCCACGGATCTGGTACGGCCCGTGCTCCTCGATCAGGCGGATGCCCTTGTCCTTGACGTTGCCGGCGACCACCCCGGAAAACGCCCGGCGCAGGTTGGCGGCCAGCTCATGGGGTGGCAGCTCATGGTGCAGCTCGAGGTTGGCCATGTTCTCGTGGGTCGGGTCGAACGGGCGCTGGAAGCTTTCCTCGATCTTCAGCAGCCAGTTGAAGTGGAAGGCATCGTTGCGCTCGCGGCGGAACTGCTTGACCGCCTTGAGGCCCTCGACCATCTGCCGGGCCACCTCGGCCGGGTCGTCGATGATGATCTGGTAGTGGCTCTGCGCCGCCTCGCCCAGGGTGGCGCCGACGAAGGCATGCAACTGCTGCAGGTAGGCCTCGGCGCTGCGCGGGCCGGTGAGGATGACCGGGAACGGCAGGTCCTGGTTGTCCGGGTGCATGAGGATGCCCAGCAGGTACAGGAACTCCTCGGCGGTGCCGGCGCCGCCGGGGAAGATGATGATGCCATGCCCGACCCGCACGAACGCCTCCAGGCGTTTCTCGATGTCCGGCAGGATCACCAGCTCGTTGACGATGGGGTTGGGCGCCTCGGCGGCGATGATGCCAGGCTCGGTCAGGCCCAGGTAGCGGCTGCCGTGCATGCGCTGCTTGGCATGGGCGATGGTGGCGCCCTTCATCGGCCCCTTCATCACGCCCGGACCGCAGCCGGTGCAGACGTCCAGCTTGCGCAGGCCCAGCTCGTGGCCAACCTTCTTGGTGTACTGGTATTCCTCGCTGCTGATCGAGTGGCCGCCCCAGCACACCACCATCTTCGGCTCCACGCCGGGGCGCAGGGTGCGGGCGTTGCGCAGCAGGTGGAAGACGTAATCGGTGATGCCCTGGGAGCTCTCCAGGTCGATGCGCTGGCTGGCCAGCTCGCTCTCGGTATAGACGATGTCGCGCAGGGCGCTGAACAGCATCTCTCGGGTGCTGGCGATCATCTCGCCGTCGACGAAGGCATCGGCCGGCGCGTTGAGCAGTTCGAGGCGCACACCGCGGTCCTGCTGGTGGATACGGACTTCGAAATCCTGGTAGGCCTCGAGGATGGTCTTGGCATTGTCGACATGGGCGCCAGTGTTGAGGATGGCCAGGGCGCACTGGCGGAACAGGGTGTACAGGCTGCCGGTACCGACTTCGCTCAGTTGCTGGACTTCACGTTGCGACAGCGTCTCCAGGCTGCCTTTGGGGCTGACGGATGCGTTGATGACATGGCGTTGGGGCATCTAAGTCTTTCCTGTGCGTATGGAACTTCCTACTGGGATACCACCATACCGACAAATGCGCGCCGCAACGAGAGGGGGGCCCAAAAAGCTTGGCTCCCCTGCCATTCATCCGAACAGGCGCTGTACGCCATGGACGATCGCCAGGCCACCGCCGACCAGCCAGAGGTTGAGAATCGCCCCCGTGAGCAGGGCGCGAGGGCCAGCCTGGCGGATTTGACTGAAACGGGTCTCCATGCCCAGGGCGGTCATGGCCATGGTCAGGGCGAAGGTGTCGAGACCGTTGATCGTGGTGACCAGTGTGGTGGGCAGTATGTGCAACGAGTTGACCAACACCAGCAGGAGGAAGCCAAAGGCGAACCATGGTACCGCGATCCGGCCGCCCCCCTGGGCTTGGTCGTTCCGGCGCGAGCGGCTGATCCACACGCCGACCACCAGCAGTACCGGCACCAGCAGCAATACACGGGTCATCTTGACGATGGTGGCGATGTGGGTGGCCTCGGGGCTGACGTTGCTGGCCGCGCCGACGACCTGGGCCACCTCGTGGAGGGTGCCACCGAAGAACAGGCCCACGCCGACGGTATCGAGGTGTATCCAACCGGCAGCGACCGCCAACGGGTAGAGGAACATCGACAGGGTGCCGAACAGCACCACGCTGCCCACCGCCATGGCAGCCTTGTGCGGTTGGGAGCGCAGCGCCGACTCGAAGGCCAGCACTGCCGCAGCGCCGCAGATCGCGCTGCCGGCTGCGGTGAGCAATGCGGTGTCGCGGTCCAGTTTCATCAGTTTCATGCCGACCCACAGGCCCACCAGCAGGGTGCTGGCGACCACCAGTAGCGAGACCGTCAGGCCCGACCAGCCGACCTGGGCGATTTCCTGCAGGCTCACCCGCAGGCCGAAGAACGCCACGGCCAGGCGCAGCAAGTTGCGCGCGGAGAAATTCACCCCCGCTGCCCAGCTTTCCGGCAGCCCATGGCGCAGGCCATTGCCGTACAGGGCACCAGCGACGATGCCGACGATCAGCGGGCTGATGCCTAGGCTAGAGATGGCCGGCAGGGCAGCCACTTGAGTGACCGCGAGCGCGAACAGAGCAACGAACAGGATGCCGTTGAGCCGCCCACGGGTAGCGTGGGTAGGCGCAAGGGCGGGGGCCGAAGGGGTCGTGGCCATGGTAGGACCTCCGATCTGGGGTGATGAGGCCTACGTTAATTCAGTTATAAGCTTATAAAAAATCGTCATTTGGAATGCCAGATATCCATTTTGCTGATACTTTGTCTTCATGACCCCTGAACAACTGATAACCTTCGCCACCGTCGCCGAGCATGGCAACATCAGCCATGCCGCGGCAGCCCTGCACCTGTCGCAGCCGGCCGTGTCGGGCCAGCTCAAGCTGCTGCAGGAAGCCTTCGGCGAACCGCTCTACCAGCGCGCCGGGCGCGGCGTGCGCCTGACCGCGGCCGGCGAGCAATTGCTCGAGCATGCCCAGCGGTTGCGCGAGACCTTCCACCAGGCCCAGGCCTTGCGCGATGCCCTGCGCGGGCTGGAGCGCGGCACCTTGCGCATCGGCGCGAGTACCACCCCGGCCAGCTACCTGTTGCCGTACCTGATCGCGGATTTTCATGCGCGCTATCCGGACGTGGCGGTGACGACCACCAACGGCAACACGGCGGAGATCGTCGCTGCCCTGGGGACGCTGGACATCGCCTTGATCGAGGGGCCGCCAGGGCAGGAGCTGCCGCTGGGCACGGGCGTCACGGCGTGGCGCGAGGACGAGATCGTGGCCATCGTCCCGAGCGATCACCCGTTGGCCAATGGCGCCCCTGCGCAGACACTCGAGGCGCTGGGCACCTATCCGTTGGTACTGCGCGAAAGCGGCTCGGGGGTGCGCCGGCTGGTCGAGCGTGCCTTTGCCCGCGACGGCGTGGCGATGCGCGTGGCCCTGGAGATCGCCGGAGTGGAAGGGGTGAAGGAAGCGGTGCGTGCAGGGATGGGCATCGGCTTCGTTTCGGCGATGTCGATCCGTCATGAAGACAATGCGTTGTACCGGTTGGGTATCGCGCCGCAGCCGTTGACACGGCATTTCTCGATCCTCATGCCCCATGCCGCGACGCCGTCCCGGGCGGCGGCGCGGTTCATGGAACTGTGCCTGGACGCGACAGTGGGCGGTTGACCCTGGTCGATGTCGAGCCGCCCATGGATGTTCAATCGCCGCGTGACAGGGGGCCAGGCCACATGCTGCGCAGCACGCTGTCCCGGCGTACCAGGGCATGCACCAACGCGGCGCCCAGGTGCAACAGGATGGTGGCGTACAGCAGGTAGCCTGCCCAGCCGTGTGCCTGGCGCAACACCGTATAGAGTTGCAGGTCGTGGGGCGCGATCGCGGGCAGTTGCAGCGGGCGAGGGTAGCCGCCAGCCGAAAGCATGGCCCAGCCCAGCAGCGGCATGGCCAGCATCAGTGCGTAGAGCAGCAGGTGCGAAGCCCCCGCCGCGAGCCGTTGGAGCGCCGGCAGGTCACGTGGCAATGGTGGGTGGGGCAGGGCCAGGCGCAGGCCGATGCGCAGCACCACCAGGGCGAGCAGGGCCAGGCCCGTTGCCTTGTGCAACTCGACCAGCACTGGATGACGCGGCGACAGGTCGCCGACCATGCTCACGCCGATGAACAGCATGGCCAGGATCAGTACGGCCATCAACCAGTGCAGCAGGCGGGCCAGCGGGTGGAAGGAGGTGGGGGCGAGCTTGTTCATGGGCGGCCTCCGGTGCCGAGGGACTCGCGGCTGCGACGGTTGAAGGATTCCGAATAGGCCGCCGAACGGGCGGCGAGGATAGGGTCGGCGGACGGTTCGATGCCGGGGGGCAGGATCAGCGGGTCGAAGTTGATGTCACGGCAGGCGCCTTGCTCTGGGGCATCGACCTGCTCGATGACCAGGGTGCCCGCGTCGATGCTGCGGCGTTCGGTGGGCCAGAGGCGGGACGGGTCGTCCACCGGGTCGTCGGGCTCGGCCAGTGTCAGGCGCAAGGTCCAGCGCAGTGGGCCGTGGGCCAGGCGCCGTTGCAGGTCGTGCTGCAGGTAGCGTTTGTCCTCGACCTCGCTCGGCAGCGGGGCGAAAGGCGTGCCGGGCTCCAGTTGCCAGCGCACCGGGCGGGCCTTGCCGCCATCGTCGACCAGGTAGAAGGCATTGATGCTGTGGTACGCGGTGCTGGCGAAGCTGTCGCTGGGCGTGTAGCCGGCTGCCCACTGGCGGAACGCGGCACTCTCGGGGTGGGCGGCGAAGAACGCCTGCATCTTCGCAGGGTCCGGCTTGCCTGTGGCGGGGTCCGGTGCCGCAGCCAGGAGCTGTTGGTAGAAGGCCTCGGGCGTGGCGATCGCCAATACCGGCGTATTGTTCATGCCGGTTCGCCAGACGTGCCCATCATCGCTGCTGAACTGCAGGGCCAGGCTGCGCACCGGCACACGGGTGTCGGGGCTGAACGGGTTCGCCCCACCGATGGCGAAGCGGCCGATCACCGGCACCCGAGGCTGGCTGAAGACCCGTGCGCTGGACAGTGGCTCGGCCAGCCCACTGCTCTGGAAGTAGCCACTGACGCACAGGCCCTTGGCGTGGTTCTTGCGGTAGCCGGGATGATGGCCGGCTTGGGCTTCGAAGGTGTCGACGATACGCTGCGGGGTCAGCGACGGGCCGCCGATCCAGCCGGCGGCGTAGGCAAAGCCTGCGCCCAAGGCCAGCAGGCCGGCACCGATGGCGGCCAGGCGCAGGGCCTTGGCGGGGCCGTGCAGGGGTGTGTTCATGGTCAGGATCCGGTCAATGAGTGAGCCGGTACGACGTGGGGTGGAAAAATTTATTCCCGGCCAGGGAATGGATTTCGTCCCTGGCCGTCTGCCTCTTACACTGCAAACCCAGAAGGCCGGGACCTGACCATGCATGATCTGGATGACCAACAATGGCACGAACTGCTCCAGCGTTTGCGTCGCTTCGCCTTGTGGCTGACCCGCGACCCAGGCAGCGCCGATGACTTGGTCCAGGCCACGGTCGAGCGTGCCCTGAGCCGCCGTGGGCAGCAGCGCGAGGCCGACAGCGTGCGCCCGTGGCTGTTCACCATCCTGTATCGGCTGTTTCTCGACGGTAAGCGCCGCGAGCGCCTGCACGCCCGTTGGCTGGCATGGTTCGGGCGTGCCCAGGAAGAGGCGGTGGGGGGCGAGACGGAGCGGATCGTCATGGTGCACGCCGACCTGCAGGCGTTCGCCCAGCTACCGACCGAGCAGCGGGCGCTGCTGTTGTTGGTCAGTGTCGAGGGCTTGAGCTACAAGGAGGTTGCCCAGGCCCTGGGTATCCCTATCGGTACGGTGATGTCGCGCCTGTCGCGTGCCCGTGCCGCCCTGCGTGAACTGGCCGAGGGCCATCCGACACCCCCGGCTTTGCGGAGACTGAAATGACGCAACTGATTCCCTCTGAGCATGAGTTGCATGCCTATGTCGACGACCGGTTGGACCCAGCACGCCGGGCTGAGGTGAAGGCGTGGCTGGCGGCCAACCCACGGGAGGCGGAGAGGGTCGAGGCCTGGTGCAGCGATGCCCGGCGGCTGCGGGCGGCCCTGGCCGGCTTCGCCGAGCGGCCTGGCCATGCGCAACTGGACTTGGGGCGCCTGCGACAGCGCCTGCGCCAGCGGCGTCGCCGGCAGTTGGCATCGGCTGCGGTGTTGTTCCTGGCCTTGGGCGTGGGAGGCGTGGGCGGGTGGCAGGCCCGCGAGGCGACGCTGGTGGCGCGTAGCCTGCCGATGGCGGATGCCGTCCAGGCACATCGCCTGTTCGCTGGCAGCTCGGCGTTGGATGTCCAGGCGAGTGATCCGGCGCAGCTACAGGCTTGGCTGGCGCGGCATTTCGATCAACTCGGGCAATTGCCAGATCTGGGGAGCTATGGGTTCCGTCCCGTGGGTGCGCGGTTGCTCAGCAATGAGCAAGGGGCGGCGGCACTGCTGGTGTTCCAGGATGGCAGCGGGGAGCGGATCAGCCTGTTCCTGCGCTCGCCTGGAAGTCGGCATGAGCGGATGCCCAGCGGGCAGCGCACGGAGGGGACGCTCGAGGCGCGCTACTGGTCCCATGGGGCCTACAACTTTGCGTTGGTCAGCGCAGTGGATGATACGCGGGGGGAGCAGGTACGGCAGGCGTTGGGGGTGGGTTTGTAAGGTCAATGTTCTTGAGCCTGAACCTGCTGTGGGCTGAGCAGCGGGGTTCAACCCACATCATTGTCATTTCCTCTTACCGCGTCGAACGGAAGCATCCTCCAAGGCCTCTGGAGGCGGTGGGGCTGCGCGGACGTTGAAGAGGCGGCAGATGACGTACCAGCAGAGGGCAACGGACAGGTTGTAAGGGAACAACACGGCCCAGAACGGCAGTTGCCAGTTTTTCTTGCCCTGCATTTCACCAGGCTCGCCGGTTCGCCAGGGAGCGTAGTGCTGCCAGGCTTCAGCGGGTGTCAGGCAGATCTGATGCAGGGGCTTGTACCACCAGTTGGGTTCTCCGGGGGGCGGTAGTTTGTCGGGGCCGTGGTCCATGAAGTGGCGGAGGTATTCCCAGACTTCGGCGACGTGTTTGATGCCGGGTTCGGTCGGTTCGTTGCTGTCGACCCAGAGGCAGTCTTTCTGATGGAGGGTGCCATCTGCTCTGCGGGGAGCGAAGGCGAGTGCATAGCTGGTAGTGGAGGATGCACCGCCAAATTCGGTGCGTTTGAAAAGACCTCCTTCGGTTTTGGTCCAGTCAAAGGTGATGAGTTTTTTTCCTCGTTGGTAATGAATTTTTTTTTGTAATACGGTTGAAGTAGAATCCTGAGAGTCGTTTTATGCAATATATTCGATAAAGTAGGGGGATGAAAAAAGGCATCGGCATCAGCGCTTGGCCGGCTATGAATATTAGGTCTAGAGTATGAGGCGCCCATGTGTCTTTGGTAAATAAATTTGGATAGAAAGCCAGGGCTACAGTGAAGACAAAGGCTGTGTATAGTTTTCCCATGAATACCGAGTCTGTTACCCAAGGATTGCGCAAGCAGAGAATATTTTCGGTTAGGTTTGTTTTTTGGTCGGCTATGGCAGGCTTGTAGTTGGTGCTTGAGCCGGTTTTGAAAGTCCATGTGATTGCCATGTGTTATCGCTCTATTTTGAATTGGATTTGAATTTCGAGGCTTTTATCCAGTACGTGGTTAGGTCGATAGTTGAGGGTTAGGGTTGTGTAGCTGTGATTGTTTGTTTTATTTTTGAGATAAAGAATAATTCCGGACTTTGCTATGTGGCACTCTGGGTTGAGTGGGAGTACAGTCGCTCCTCGAGTAGAGTGCTGGCTCAAAGTTCCTGACCACTCGCTTTGCCCGATAATGAATCCAGGCAACAGAACAGTAAACTCAACTGTGGGCAGAGAGACAGAAATATCGTTATGGGTGATGGCTGTCCAGTTGGGAGGTGTCCAAGCATCGTTTTCTTTCCAACCACTGTTTAAATTATTTATGCCGTGCAGTTGTGAGTCTTTCGCTGTCAGTAGTCTTGGGGTGTATGATTCGAGGTGCCAGGCTCTTAATTCTTCTCTTAGGGTTTCAAAAAGAGGGAGTTTCTTTTCGTGATCAAGAATTATGTTGGGACGGAATTCGCCATCATTTAAGCGGTTGCCGAAGATGCTTCGGGCTGTCCAAAGCTCAATAGAGGTATGCAGACGTTCATGTGCCTTGGAATGAAGATATAATCCCCCAGCAACCACTGCTGCACCGAGCAATACAATCGCGGCAGCAGCCCATCCAGCAAAAGGTATTACAGATGTGGCTCCAGCGATCGCAAGCCCTCCCTCCAGGGTTAGGATGGAGCCAGCGGTTAAAGAAATACCTCCATACAATGTATATTTTGCAGAGGTTGAGTCTCCATTTTCTTTTTGACGCGCTGCTTTGAAGCCGTCAGAAAAGAATCCGAGAAATATTGCTGGGTATCCTGCTAAACGTGCGAATAAATTACTTCCCAGAAATCTGATAAATCCATTGCCAAACGCCATCCCAGGCGCAGTGGAACTCAACCTCAACATCAGCGCCTTTTGCATCGCCCGAACGCTCACCAGTGTCCCCGCCGCTGCGCCTATTACCCCGAAGATCGACGCGGCGAACCCCGCCGTGTATTCCGGTGCATCGCTTTTCTGCAAGTTCTGGTAGGCCGCTTTGAGCGAGATCACGTTGAACCACAGCATCCCGCTATTCAAACCGGTTCCAACCCCACCGGTGAGCAGCCCGACAAAGGTCGGCTTCACACGCAATGTGGTCGTGAGCTCGACCGCCACCGTCCGGCTCCCCGTGACCCGCAGCTGTTTCATCTCCTCGACTTGGGCCATTCCGCTTTTCAGGTACCGTTCCACCTCCTGGCTGAACGGATTCTCGCGTACGGCCTGGTCGGTGATCCGGTAGCGCGCCGCCAGCAGCCCCAGGGCTTTCTCGGCATTGGCTTCCTTGGCGGCCATCAGCACTTGTTGGCGCAGGGTGTGGCTGGCGTCCCAACGGGTGCGGCCGCGCATGCGCTTGAGCACCACGGCGCTGACGGACTGGGCGGTGAGGTCGGTGATGTCGGCAATGGCCGGGAAGCGCCCGGCCAGGCCCTCGATGACATTGTCGCTGCCACCCAGCAAGGTGCCGACCGTATCGGCTTTTTCCCTGAAGGGGTTGAACGGCGCCAAGGCCGTGTAGAGGGGGCTGTCGTGCTGGTCCAGCCATTGCTCGAGGCGCTTGAAGCGTCGGTCGTGGTCTTCGGTGCCGGGGACTGGCTGGGCCATGGGGTGGATCAGCAGGGCCAGGGCGATCTCCAACCCACGGGCGCAGGTCGGCTCGTCACGGTCATAGGATGACAGCGCGGCCGCCAGGCTGTGCGGGTCATCGATGTGGTGGGGCTCAGCGGTGGCCAGCCAGGTGTCGTGGTCGTCGCTGGCCTGCAAGGCAAGGTCCTGCAGGGCCTTGATGCGCTGCTCCAGTTCATCGCGCTCGGCCAGGAACTGCCGGTACTTGGCCGTGTCGATGCGTTGCCCCAGGCGTGCGCCCATGGAGGAGTAACGTTCATCGGTGAGGGCGCGGTAGCGGGCCTCGGCCCGGGACAGCGTGCGCCCGGTCGCCTCTGACTGAAGCCGCTGCGCGGCCAGCTCCGGGGATGGGGATTCTGGCGGGTACAGGCTTTCCAGGGTCTTGTTCAGCAGCATGGCCACCAGGTTTCGATGATGGAAATCCCGGCTCTGCCGGCTCAGCCGTTCTGCATCGAGTTGGTAGCAAGGCGGCACGCCTGCCTGCTCGGAACCTTGTGCCGGCCTGGTGTGTTCAAGCTGCTCGGCCGGCATCAGGTCGCGCAGTTGATGTTGGTAGGCCGAAACGGACAAGCTCAGGTCCAGGGTCATGCCTTCGGCATCGCTCAGCGCCACCACCGCCGGGATTTTCGGCTGGGTGCTGGGGTAGTGCCGGGCCATGGCGCAGAGGCTGCCGATGGGCAAGGTGTCGGTGAGCGGGTGGCTGCTCCAGGCCAGCGACATGCGCCGGTCCGTGGGCTTGAAGTCCTCGACCCAGGTTTGCAGGGCACTGACCGGCAATACATGGGGCTGGGTGGAAGGCGAGTGGTTGCCGGCGATCAGCTCGGCCATGTCCAGCGGGCGCATGTGCCGTTTGCGCAGCGCCACTGAAGCGCTGATGCGGGCGGTCATGGCGTTGCTCCACAGGTGTGGGCTGTAGCCGATCCACACCTCCTTGGCGGTGTCCTCGCAGGTGTCGGCCCATACCCAGGGCATGGTCCGGCTGGACAGGTAGCGGTCGCGGCGGTGGTAGTGCTCCAGCCCTCGGTACCTGAGTTCCTTGTAGTAGCCCTCGCCATCGTATTCATGGATGACCAGCTTTTCGCCCAGGGGACCTTTCATGAACACGTAGATGTAGCCCGGTCGCAGGGCACGTAGGGTGTAGGCGCAGTGGTGCAGCGGGGCAAACCCTTGCTCCAGGTTGAAGCCCGAATCGGCGTAGCGGCAGGGCGGAGCATCGCCCATGCGTGGGACGATGGCGTAGCGCACGGGCAGGATGGGTACCCGTGCACTGCAGGCGGGGCCAGAGGTGGCGCTGCTGACGGAGGTGTCAGTCATGGGTGTTTTCTTCCTTGCAGTGGATCAGTGCTTGCAGCTCACGCAGGCGGGCCTGTGGCGGCTCGTCGAGGTGACCGAAAGCTCCGGACACTAGCGAGGAATCATTTTTAGAAGGAGCTTTGCGCTTCCTAAAATGCTGTGGGAAATTTCGTTTTTGATTTGAGCAGGGCGATATGCTCGTGGCATTTGCCCCTTTTAGCCGGAGTCGAGGGTGTCAGAAATTTTGTGTTCGGGCATAACATGAGTAAGAGGTGCATGTATGCCAACCAAAAAGAAACCCTTGCGTGACCTGCCCAAAATCCCCAAAGAGCTGCTGGAGCAGTTCGGTGAGGGCCTGATGACCGCAGAAGCTATCGAGGATGCCTCTGCGGCGTTTAAGAAGGCCCTGATCGAACGCGCGCTGCATGCCGAGCTTGACCACCACTTGGGCTATCGACCGGGCGCGCAGCGCCCAGAGGATGAAAGCAACCAGCGTAACGGCAAGAGTGGCAAGACGGTTTTAACGGGGGATGGCCCGCTGCGGCTGGAAATTCCTCGCGATCGAGACGGCAGTTTTGCGCCCATTCTGATCCCCAAGCACGAGCGGCGGTACACCGGTTTCGATGACAAGATCATCGCCATGTACGCCCGTGGAATGACGGTCAGAGAGATCCGAGCCTTTTTGTCCGAGCAGTATGGAACAGAGGTTTCACCCGACTTCATCAGCTCTGTGACAGACGAGGTCATGGAAGAGATTGGCGCGTGGCAACAGCGGCCACTGGAGCCGATGTACCCGGTCATTTTCTTCGATGCGCTGCGGGTGAAGATCCGCGAAGAGGGCCTGGTGCGCAACAAGGCCATTTACCTGGCCCTGGGCGTTCTCCCCGATGGGACGCGGGATATCCTGGGCATCTGGATCGAGAACACCGAGGGTGCGAAGTTTTGGATGAAGGTCTTTAACGATCTCAAGACGCGCGGTGTCGAAGATGTGCTGATTGCCGTGACCGATGGCCTCAAAGGTATGCCCGAGGCTCTTAGTGCCGTGTTTCCAGAGACGACGTTGCAAACGTGCATCGTGCACCTGATCCGCAACAGCCTCGACTTCGCGGCCTGGGACAAGCGGCGGGCTCTGGCCAAGGAGCTGAAGCCGATTTACCAAGCCATCAATGCTGAAGCGGCTGAGCAAGCACTCGATGAGTTTGAGAACGGGCCGTGGGGCGAGAAATATCCAACGGTGGTGGCTGCCTGGAGACGCGCCTGGGATCGAGTGATTCCATTTTTCGTCTTCCCACCGGCCATCAGAAAGGTGATTTACACCACCAACGCCATCGAGAGCATCAACGCCCAGCTACGCAAGGTCATCAAGACTCGCGGGCATTTCCCAAATGATGACGCAGCGACCAAACTGATTTGGCTGGGATTGCGCAACATAACAGCCAATTGGGGAAAACCGGCCCATGATTGGAAAAGCGCGATGAATCAATTTGCGATTCTGTACGGAGACCGGTTCATCAGGCCGACCTGGTGAGAATCAGGGCCTGCCTGACGGCAGGCCGTTACCGGCCCGCACACAAAAAATCTGACAGTCCCCCGGAGTCTCGAACCTTACCTCAGCGTCCGCTCGATCCCTCCGAGCAGCAGGCTCTCCATCAGGCCAAGCCCTTCGCCCTCATCCAGGCTCCGTTCGCGCAACAACCCTGGCAGTTGATTGAGCAGTGTCGCCAGCACATGCCCTGTGGCCGCCAGCGCCTCTCCCTGCAACCGCGCCTGCGGTGCGATCAGGTGCAGCAGCCCCTTCTCGTACCGCTTGCGCAGCGCCGCCAGGCGCGCCTGCTGGTCCTCGTTGAGGCAGCAGAAATCCCGCTCGGCCAGGCGAAACTGCAAGGGCCGCTCGGCGTGCAATTGCCAGTGCGCGGCAATCAGGCAGGGCAAGGCCGCCTGCCCGCGGGCCAATGCCCGGCGGCCTTGGTCGAGGGTGGCCTGCAGTTCCTCGTAGAGCTCCTCGATCAGGTCGTAGAGCAGGTCTTGCTTGCTGGGGAAGTGGTGATACAGCGAACCTGCGGTCAGGCCGACATGCGCGGCCAGTTCACGCATGCTGACCTGGCCGAAGCCCTTCTCGGCGAAGAGCGCCATGGCCTTGTCGCGGCGCTCTTCGAAGCTCGCACAGCGCAGGGCGGCGTTGATCGGCATGGCGCTCGCTCCTCAGTAGGTGAAGAAACCGCGACCGCTCTTGCGCCCCAGGTAACCGGCGGCAACCATCTCCTTGAGCAGCGGGGCGGGGCGGTACTTGCTGTCGTTGAAGCCTTCGTGGAAGGCCTCCATGATCGCCAGCAGGGTGTCCAGTCCGATCAGGTCGGCCAGGGCCAGCGGCCCGATCGGCTGGTTGCAGCCCAGGCGCATGCCGGTGTCGATGTCCTCGGCGCTGGCCAGCCCTTCCTGGCGGACGAAGATGGCCTCGTTGATCATCGGCACGAGGATACGGTTGACCACGAAGCCTGGGCGGTTGCCGGCGGTGATCGGCGTCTTGCCCAGCTTTTCGGTGACCACCAGGGCCTGGGCATAAGTGCTGTCGCTGGTCTGCAGGCCTCGGATGATTTCCACCAGCGCCATCATCGGCACCGGGTTGAAGAAATGCACGCCAATGAAACGCTGCGGCTGTTCGATGCTGGCGGCCAGCTCGGTGACCGACAGCGACGAGGTGTTGGTGGCGATCAGGCAGTCGCTGGCAACGTTGGCCGCCACCTGCTGGAGGATGCGCTGTTTAAGCGCCAGGTTCTCGGTGGCGGCCTCGATCACCAGTTGCACGCCGCCGAGTTGGGCGTAGTCGGTGCTGGTGCGGATGCGCGCCTTGGCTGCCGTCGCCTGGTCGGCGTCGAGGGTGCCCTTGTTGACCTGGCGTTCCAGGTTCTTGCCCAGGGTCGCCAGGCCACGCTCCAGCGCGGCATCCGAGACATCGATCAGCAGAACCTGGTAACCCGCTACCGCGCAGACCTGGGCGATACCGTTGCCCATGGTGCCGGCGCCGATCACGGCGATATGTTGAATGCTCATGCGACGACTCCTCAAACGCGCTCGAAGACCACGGCGATGCCTTGGCCGCCGCCGATGCACATGGTGGCCAGGGCGTAGCGGCCCTGGATGCGGTGCAGTTCATGGATGGCCTTGGTGGCGATGATCGCCCCGGTGGCCCCGACCGGGTGGCCGAGGGAGATGCCCGAGCCGTTGGGGTTGACCTTCTCCGGGTCGAAGTCCAGGGCGCGGGCCACGGCGCAGGCCTGGGCGGCGAAGGCTTCGTTGGATTCGATCACGTCCAGGTCGTTCACCCCCAGGCCGGCTTTCTCCAGCGCCTTGCGGGTGGCCGGGATCGGGCCCAGGCCCATCAGCTCCGGCTCGACCCCGGCATGGGCATAGGCCACCAGGCGGGCCAGCGGCTTGAGGCCCAGGCGGCGTACCGCCTCGCCCGTGGCCAGGACCAGGCCGGCGGCGCCGTCGTTGATGCCGCTGGCGTTGCCGGCGGTGACACTGCCGTCTTTCTTGAACACCGGCTTCATGCTGGCCAGTTGTTCGGCGCTGGACTCGCCACGCACATGCTCGTCCACGGCGAACTGCACGCTGCCCTTGCGGGTCTTCAGCTCCAGCGGGACGATCTGGCTGTCGAAGCGGCCCTGGGCGATGGCGCGGGCAGCGCGGCGCTGGCTGGTCAGGGCCAGTTCATCCTGCATTTCCCGGGTAATGCCGTGCTTGGCCGCGACATTCTCGGCGGTGATGCCCATGTGGAAGTGTTCGAACGGGTCCTGGAGGATGCCGACCATGTAGTCGATGCCCTGTATGTCACCCATGCGCGCGCCCCAGCGTGCCTGGGGCAGCAGGTAGGGGCCACGGCTCATGGACTCGGCGCCGGCGGCCAGGGCCACGTCGGTATCGCCCAACAGCAGGCCCTGGGCCGCCGAGACGATCGCCTGCAGGCCCGAGCCGCACAGGCGGTTGACGTTGAAGGCCGGGGTTTCCTTGGGAACCCCGGCGTTCATCGCGGCGACCCGGCCCAGGTAGGCGTCGCGGGGCTCGGTGGGGATCACGTTGCCCATCACCACGTGGCCGATCTGCTCGGCGGCCACGCCCGAACGTTCGATGGCGGCACGGCTGATCGCGGTCGCGAGGTCGGCCAGGGCCAGGTCCTTGAGGGAACCACCGAAACCGCCGATGGCGGAACGGACTGCACTGACGACGTAGATTTCTGCGTTGCTCATTGGAGGCTCCGATTGCGAAGGCATGGCGGGAGCGGGCCAGGCTCTGCGAGAATGACCGGCGTTCCCGGGATGGGTCGAGTCTAGGCAAAGGCCAGGGCATGGCCTATGCCGGATCTGTTCAGTCAACCTGGCATTTTTTGCCACTCAGCATAGACAGCGAAAACCAGCCATGCGCGATAGCGATTCGGTCGCGGTGTACTTCCTCAATGCCATGGTCCACACCCTGCGCGAGCGCCCTGGCGAGCGTGACGAGCGCCTGCGTGCGGTGGGTATCGACCCGGCCCTGCTCGACCAGCCCCAGGCCCGCGTGCCGGCCAAGGCCTTCGCCCGCCTGTGGCTCGACCTGATCCATGCCCTGGACGACGAATTCTTCCGCCTCGACAGCCACGGCATGCCCCTGGGCAGCTTCGCCCTGATCTGCCGCGGGCTGATCCAGGAACCGAACCTGGAAAAGGCCTTGCGCCAGTGCCTGGGCAACTTCGCCCTGTTCCTGCGTGACTTGCACGGGACGTTCTCGGTGCGTGGCGGGCGCGCGGTGATCAGCGTGCAGTCGGACATCGCCGATCCGTTGACCCGTGTGTATGCCGAGGAGACCTACCTGGTGCTGGTGGTCGGCCTGCTGTGCTGGCTGGCCGGCCGGCGCATCGCCATCGATCGCACCGAACTGGCCGTGGCGCGTCCGGCGCAGGACGACGACCTGCTGCTGTGGGGCCCCGACCTGCGCCTGGGCAGTGGGCGCACCGAGGTGGAGTTCGACAGTGCCTACCTGCGCTTGCCGGTGGTGCAGGACCTGGCGGCGCTGAAGACCTTCCTGCGCAGCGCCCCCCAGGGGCTGGTGATCCGCTTTCGCAACCAGAACGGCCTGGTGGCCGAGGTCTACCGGCATTTGCGCGCCCGCCGCTACGGGCAGTGGCCGACCCTGGCTGCCATGGCCGGTCAGCAGGGCATCAGCGCCAGTACCTTCCGCCGCCAGCTGGAGCGCGAAGGGCGCTCGTACCAGCAGATCAAGGACGAAGTGCGCCGGGCCATGGCCTTCGAACGCCTGCGCGAGGGGGTGTTGAGCATCGCCGAAATCGCCGAGCAGACCGGCTTCCAGGAGCCCAGCGCCTTTCATCGCGCGTTCAAGAAATGGACCGGTCATAGCCCGGGCAATTACCGCGCGCGGCTGCTCGGGCGTTGAGCTGGGGCTGTGCTGGCGCATTGGGAGCGGGCGGTGGGCACGGCCTATGGGCAAGCGGCCCTGGATGGAACTGAAGGCCCCAATTGAGCGGGTTCGACCGCGAAGGGGCCTGCCCTGGCCGCGATCCGATCAGGCCGGCACCATGGCGAAACCCACGCCGAAGCGGTTCCAGGCATTGATGGTGGCTATGGCCAGGGTCAGGTTGGCCACCTCGGCCGGTTCGAAGTGTTCCAGCAGCGCTTCGTACTCAGGCTGCGGAGCACCCCGCTCGGGCAACCGGGTCAGGCTCTCCAGCCAGGCCAGGGCCGCGCGCTCACGGGGCGTGAAGTAACGGGTTTCCCGCCACACGCTCAAGGTCTGCAGGCGCGCCTCGGTCTCCCCGGCCTTGCGTGCATCGTTGGCGTGCATGTTGACGCAGTAGGCGCAGCCGTTGATCTGCGAGGCACGCAGGCGGACCAGCTCGAGCAGCGAGTGTTCCAGGCCGCTGTTGGCCAGGGCCTGTTCCAGGCCGATCATGGCCTGGTAGGCCTGCGGGGCGTGCTTGGCCCATTCGATGCGGTTGTGCATGGGGTACCTCCAATGGCTTGAGGGGTTGTACAAGGTGTGGGGAGTACCTTAGCGCCGCGCCGCGACCGGCCCGATAGCCAATCCCGCACTTTGCCAGGAGACCAATCTGCTCATTCGGCCGAGCACTGACTTGCATCCAATCTCTTCATTTCAGCCTGGGGCCCCGAGCCGGGATAATGACCGGGTCTTGCACCAGGAGAACGACCCCATGTCCGAAGAACGTTTCATGCGCGAAGCCCTCGACCTCGCTCGCGCCAATATCCAGGCCGGCGGCCGGCCCTTCGGTGCCGTGCTGGTGTACCAGGGGCAGGTGGTGGCCCGTGCGGTCAACGAGATCCACAGCACCCAGGACCCGACCACCCACGCCGAGATGCAGGCCATCCGCAAGGCCGCCCAGGCCCTGGGGCGGGCACGCTTGGATGGCGCGCAGATCTATGCCAGCGGCCACCCATGCCCGATGTGCCTGGCCGCCATGCACCTGTGCGGTATCGAGCGGGCCTGGTTCGCCTACGACAACGACGAGGGCGAGCCCTATGGCCTGTCCACGGCCGAGGTCTACGCGCAGATGGCCCGGCCACCCCAGCAGCAGAGCCTACCCCTGCGGCCGCTGAAGCCGGCCGGCGAGGCTGACCTGTACCGGCAATGGCAGCAGGCCCACCAGGCATGAGAAGCGCGCTGAACCTGCTGCTGGTGGTGCTGCTGGCACTGAACCTGCGGCCGATCCTCACCAGTATCGGCCCGCTGCTCGAGCCCATGCGCGCCAGCACCGGCCTGGGCTACCAGCAGGCGGCGCTGCTGACTGCGCTGCCGGTGCTGTGCATGGGCCTGGTGCCGCTGCTGCAGCCCTGGCTACGACGCTGGTTGAGCGAGCACGGCGGCATGCTCATGGGCCTTGCGGCCATCGCCTTGGCCTGCCTCTGGCGCCTAGAACTGGGCAGCGCCTGGGCGCTGATCGCCAGCGCGGTGCTCGCCGGGCTTGGTGTGGCCGTGGTCCAGGGCATGATGCCGGACCTGGTCAATCGCTGGTTCCCTGGGCGCCTGGCGGCGGCCATGGGCGTGTACTCGGCGGCGCTGATGAGCGGTGGTGGTTTGGCCGCCGTGCTCGGGCCGCACATCAGCGGGTATTTCGGCCATTGGCAGGCCGGCCTCGGCGTCTGGGCGCTGCCGGCCGTGCTGGCGGTGCTGGCCTGGAGCGTCCTGCGTCCACGCCAGGGCCTGCCGAAACTGGCTGGCAGCGGGGGCGGGCACTGGTTCGGCAACCGTCGTGCCTGGTTGCTGGCGCTGTACTTCGGCCTGATCAACGGCGGCTACACCAGCATGGTGGCCTGGCTGCCGGCCTATCACCTGGAGCATGGCGGCACGGCCCAGGGCGGTGGTGAGCTGGTCGGCCTGATGACGATCTTCCAGGTTGCCGGTGCCCTGGGCCTGCCGCTGTTGCTGCGGCGCCTGGCGGACCGTCGGCCCGGCCTGTGGCTGGCGCTGTCGATCCAGCTGGGCGGCTTTCTCGGCCTGTTGCTGGCGCCGACGCTGGCCATGGGCGTATGGGTGGCGATGATCGGCCTGGGCGCCTGTTTCAGCCTGAGCCTGACCTTGACCCTGGAGCACCTCAGGACGCCCGCCGAAGCCGGTAGCCTGGCGGCTTTCGTCCAGGGCATCGGTTTCATCATCACTGGCATCGTGCCGTACATCACCGGTTGGCTGCGCGATACCAGCGGCGACTTCCAAGCGTCCTGGACATTGCTCACCGTCACGGTGCTGGCCATGTTGCTGGTGACCGCGCGCTTCGCCCCGCGTGGCTATTCCGCCGCCATCGCCCGGTCGCGGCCGGCGGCCCAGGCAGCGCTCAATTGAGGCCTTGCAGGGTATCGCGGACCCGGTCCAGGGCCGGGTCGATATCCAGCAGCTCGATGGCACCGAAACCCAGCAGCAGCCCCGGGCGCACCGGGGCCTCGCTGAAGAACGGCGCCAGGGAATAGAGACCGACCTCCACCTTGCGCGCCAGGCTGGCCAGCAGTTCCACGTCCACCCCCGGTTTGGCCAGGGCGCTGAGGTGAAAGCCGGCATTGGCCGGCACGGCCGTCAGCCAAGGCGCCAGGTCGCCTTCCAGGCGCATCAGGATCCGTTCGCGTCGGGCGCTGTAGATCTCGTGGCAGCGGCGGATGTGCTTGCTCAGGTAGCCTTCGCCGATAAAGCGTGCCAGAGCCCACTGTTGCAGGCTCGGGCTGTGCCAGTCGCTCAGGTGCTTGGCCACGCAGGCGGCTTGTAGCACGCTGGGCGGTAGCACGGCGTAGCCCAGCCGCAGCTCTGGCAGCAGCGTCTTGGAGAAGGTCCCCACGTAGGCCACCAGCCCATGCCGGTCGAGGCGCTGCAAGGCATCGTCGGGCGGCCCCTGGTAGCGGAACTCGCAGTCGTAGTCGTCTTCGATCACCACCGCCCCCAGCTCGGCGGCCCTGGCCAGCAAGGCCTCGCGGCGCGCTTGGCTCATCGGCATGCCCAGCGGGAACTGGTGCGACGGCGTCACGTAGATCAGCCGCGTGCCGTCGGCGATCCGCTCCACGCACAGGCCTTCGTCATCCACCGGTACCGACTGCAGGCGCGCGCCGAGGGCCAGCAGCAGCTGGCGCGCCGGTGGGTAGCCAGGGTCTTCCATGGCCACCTGGCAGCCGGGCTCGACCAGCACCCGGGCGATCAGGTCCAGGGCCTGCTGCGCGCCGTTGCACACCATGACGTCCGCGGTGCTGCATTGCACACCGCGGGCGAAGGCGATGTGATGGGCGATGGCCTCCCGCAGTTCGGGCAGCCCCTGGGCTGGGAACTGCCGCTGCGGGTGGCGCTGGCTGCGGCGCAGGGCGTAGTGCAGGCAACTGCGCCACTGGTCGAAGGGAAACTGCGCCTTGCTCGAGGCGCCCCCGACGAAGTCGTAGCGCGACGGCGCTTCCAGGGCCGGCCTGTCGAGCACGGTGGCGCGCTGGCGCCAACGCTCCAGGGTGTCGGCCGCCGCCAGGGGGATGGCCTGGGCTGCACTCGAGCGCAACGGCCGGCGTTGCCTGACGAAGGTGCCACGGCCGACCACGCCGCTGAGCAGGTTGTCGTAGGTCAGCCGCGAATAGGCTTCGGCCACGGTCTTGCGCGACACTCCCAGTTGCTGGGCCAGCAAGCGGGTAGGGGGCAGTTGGGTGCCGGCCGCGAGGTGGCCGCTGTCGATACTGGCGCGCAGTTGCTGGTAGAGCTGGTCGGCCAGGCCTTTGCGGCCTTGCAGGCGGATGTGCAGTTCCATGGAGCTGTCCGGGGCGGTTCGGGCCCCCAAGCTTCGAGCCTTGTGCCGCACGCTGCAAGCACAAACCCCGCGAGCCCGCTGGCAATGGCGTCAGAAGCGTGCCGTGCTGACCGTGATGTAGCCCTTCTCGGGCAGGGCGATGCGGATCACCGTCTCGTCGGCCGGTGCCTTGCGTTTTTGCTTGATGCGCACGCCGTCGACGGCGGCGGCGCGCATGCGTTCGGGGATGGCCCGGCCACTGGGGTCGAAGAAGATCTCGCTGGCCAGCAGCTCGATGCGCTCGATCAACTGGCGCGTACGTTCGTCGGTGGCGCAGAAGAACATCACGCCGGAGAGGTGCGGGTCGTCGTCGGGGTTGTTCACCTCATGGGCCAGGAGCTGGCGCAGGGCATCGCGCAGCTCGGCGGCGCAGCGGCAGTATGAATGCATGGCGGGAGGCCTCCTCTGGAAAGTGGGCTCGCGCCGGGCCGCTTGCTGCGGTCGCGACGCCATCCAGGGCGGATCATGTTTTCGTTGAGCTGTAGCGACAAGTAAGACGCTTCCCTACATGGCTTGGGAAATTTCGGAAGCTACCAGGCGAACGCCAGGGCCGGCCTTGATGCTGATCAAGACCAGCCCTGGCGTTCAGGTCGGGAGGCGGGGCCGGCTGGCGAGACACTTTTCTACTGCGCCAACCGCCTGATCATCGCCACCGTCAGGTACAGTCGTGGCGCGATGCTGGTCAGTTCGATGTACTCGTCGTCGGCATGCAGCCCGGCGCCGACCACGCCCATGGTTTCCAGCACCGCCGGTTTGGCACTGCCTGGCACATAGGCGTAGCCGGCATCGGTGCCAAAGCGCATGGCGATAGGTTCGAGGCTGCGGTCGACCTGGCCATACAGCTCGCGGGCGGTTTCGGCGAGCTGGCTGGAGCCCTCGTTGCGGGCCAGGGGTGGGCGGCCCTTCTCCAGGGTGACGGTGGCCTGGGTGTCCTCGATCAGCCGCTTTTGCGCGATGCGCGAGGCGTCGGCCGCCACCCGTTCGGTTTCGCCCAGGTCCGAGTAGCGCATGTCCGCCTCGGCGGTGGCCAGGTTGGGGATGATGTTGGCCTTTTCGCCAGCCTGGGCCAGGGTCCAGTTCACCGTGGTGCCTTTGCTGGCGTCGCCCAGGTCCTTGAGTTGCAGGAGCTGGTGCGCCAGTTCCGTCAGGGCGTTGCGGCCTTGCTCGGGCGCGGAGCCGGCATGGGAGGAGCGGCCCTTGACCTCCAGCTTCAGGCGGTTGATGCCGTTGGTGGCGACGGTTACGGCGTCCTTGTCTGGCGGTTCGTAGGAGAAGACGTAGTCATGCTTGCGTGCCAGCTCGGCGATGATCTGCTTCGAGCCGGCCGAGCCCATTTCCTCGTCCGGGTTGAACAGCACGGTGAGGGTGCGGTAGCCCTTGAACTGTTGCTCCTGCAGGAGCTTGAGCGCATGCAGGATCATCGCCACGCCGCCCTTGGCATCGGCGACGCCGGGCCCGTAGGCACGCTCGCCCTCGATGCGAAACGGCCGCTTGGCCGCCGTGCCGGGCCCGAACACCGTGTCGTAGTGGACCATCAGCAGGAAGTCTTTGCTGCCGTTGCCCTTGAAGGTGCCGACGATGTTGTCGCCCACCGAGGGCTTGGCCGGGTGGGTCTCGACGGTGGCACCCAGGGCGCTCAGGCGCTTGGCCAGCTCGGCACCTATCTCGGTCAGGCCGGGCTCGGTGCCTGTGCCGGTATCGACCGAGACCAGATGCTTGAGGGTATCCAGGTAGGCAGGTTGTTCGGCCTGGGCCTGCTTGAGCAGGTCCTGGGCGGAGGGTTCGGCGGCGATGGCGCCGGTGCAGGCGACGCACAGGGCAAGCGCCAGGCTCAGGGGTGGGCGTGATAGTGGCATGGGCCTCGATCCTTGATTGTATGGTCTTGTTGCCAGGTTCAGCCTAGACCCTGGCCTGGCCTTGGCCAGGCATTATTGATCGCTCAGCGGGCCGTCCTGCGCCAGCAGCGCCTTGGCCAGCTCCTCGTCGCTGGCCTGCAGGCCCGGGTTGGCCTTGCGTGCCTGCTCCAGTGCCGATTCCACGTAGGCACCGCGGATGGCGCCGCCGCTGGCGATGAAGGCCGACAGCTCGTCGCGGGCGGGAATGATCCGTTTGTCGTCCTTGAAGGTCGAGTACAGCGAGGCGGAGATCCCCGCCGAGGTGGCGACATCGCCCGCGTCCACACGGGCCAGGGCCGAGCCTGCGGGCAGCAGGAGCAGCAGCGAAGGGACGAGCAGTAAGTGGCGCATGGCAAGACCTCCGGAACGGGTGAAGCCCAAGGAATTTACTGCATGCAATTATGAGCGGGGCAGGGGCGTCGGAGTTCCCTTTGGCGTTTCGCCAGGCCAGGGGGTGCTGGGGCTGCGCAGCAGCCCCAATACCGCTTCAGCCGGCCTCAGCCCTCCATCCCCTCGATCAAGGCCCACAGCCGTGGATCATTGAAGTCCTCGATCACCAGTTGCGCCCCGGCGGCGAGCAGGCGCTCGCTGGATTGGCTGGTGGCGATGCCCACGGTGAAGATCCCGGCCCCGCTGGCGGCCTTGACGCCCGGCAGCGAGTCCTCGAAGGCCAGGGCCTGGCCGGCCTTGGCGTCCAGGCGCTGCAGGCCGGTCAGGTAAGGCAGGGGGTCGGGCTTGGGGCGCAGCAGTTCCTCGGCCACTAGCACATGCCTGAAGCGGCCCTGCAGGCCCATGGCCGCCAGCATGTGCTCGGCGTTGAGCCTCGGCGCATTGGTCACCACGCACATGCCGATGCTGCGCACCTGCGCATACTCCAGCAGGCGGGCAAGCCCCGGCATGGGCTCGAGGCGTGGGGACAATTCGCGGAACAGCGCCTCCTTGCGCTCGGCCAGGGCTTGGCGCAGCTCGGCGCTGGCCGTGGGGAACAGCTCGGCGAACAGCGCGCCATTGGCCCGGCCGCTGACCTGGGCATCGAACTGCGCCTGGCTCAACTCGCGGCCGTCGTGCTCGCGCAGCAACTGGCGGAAAGCCTGCAGATGCAAGGTGTCGGTGTCGGTGAGGGTTCCATCGAGGTCGAACAGCAGGGCGGTCAGCATCGGGCATCCTGGCGGGGAAAACGTCAATGCTGGGCATGATAGTCAAAGCCGACGACGAAGGGGGCTGTTCACCGTTTCACGAAAAGAGTACAAATGTACTCCATGGACAACATGCCCCCCAAACGCCGCGCCATCCTCGAGTTCATCCGCGAACGCATCGCCGACCACGGCCAGCCGCCGAGCCTGGCCGACATCGCGCAGCGTTTCGGTTTCGCCTCGCGTAGCGTGGCGCGCAAGCACATCACCGCCCTGTGCCAGGCCGGCTTCATCGAGGTCACGCCCAACCAGGCGCGTGGCATTCGCCTGGCCGAGCCCCTGCGTCGCCTCGAGATCCTGGAAGTGCCCGTGCTCGGCCAGGTAGCGGCCGGTGCGCCGATCGGCCCCGACCTGGGCATCCACGAGCAGTTGTTGCTCGACCCCAGCCTGTTCCGCCGTACCCCCGACTACTTGCTCAAGGTGCGTGGCGACTCGATGATCGACGACGGCATCTTCGACGGTGACCTGGTCGGTATCCGCCAGCAGGCCGAGGCACGCGACGGCCAGGTCGTGGTCGCCCGGCTGGACGGCGAGGTGACCATCAAGCGCCTGCAGCGCGTGCCCGGCGGCTACCGCCTGTTGCCGCGCAATCCGGCCTATGCGCCGATCGAGGTGGCGCCGGGCCGGGAGTTCTTCATCGAAGGCGTGTTCTGCGGCTTGCTGAGGCGCGACTGATGGGCGCGGTGGTCGATCTCGACAGGTTGCTCGACCAGCGTCGGGTATGGCGCGGTCGCCAGGCCCAGGCGCGCCCACTCGGCCAGCAGCCCACCGGCCATGCCTCGCTAGACGAGCGGTTGCCCGAAGGTGGCTGGCCGGCGGCGGCGCTCAGCGAATTGCTGTTGGCCAGCCCTGGGTGTGGCGAACTGCAGTTGCTCTGGCCGAGCCTTGCACGCTTGACCGGCGAAGGCGGCCGGGTGGTGCTGGTGGGCCCGCCCTTCATCCCCTATGCACCGGCCTGGCAGGCGGCAGGGGTGGACCTGCGCGGGGTGGTCCAGGTGCAGGCGCGGCAGGCCGATGCCTTGTGGGCGGCCGAGCAGTGCCTGCGCTCCGGCAACTGCGCGGCGGTGCTGTGCTGGCCCGAGCGTGCCGACGACCGCGCCTTGCGCCGCCTGCAGGTGGCTGCCGAGGCTGGTCAGGCCCTGGCCTTCGCCTGCAGGCCGCAACAGGCCGCGCACAATCCCTCGCCAGCGGCACTGCGCATCGCCATCGACGCCCGGCCGCCTCAGTGGCGAGTGCTCAAGTGCCGGGGCGGCCTGCCACCGGTCATGCCGATCGCCTGCCCGCAGTGGAGGTGACGGCGCCATGCTCTGGGCCTGTATCCTCTTCCCCCAACTGGCGTTGGACACCGTCCTGCGCGAGCGCGACGACCCCGATTCGCCGCTGGTGCTGATCGCGGGACCGTCCCAGCGGCGGGTACTGCAGGCGGTCAATGCGGCGGCCGCCAGGCTCGGCTTGCGTGCCGGGCAGACCTTGACCGCCGCCCGAGCCCTGGCCGATGGTTTCGCCTGCGTCGAGACAGACCCGGCACGCATCGAGCAGGTGCAGCAGCTGTTGGCGGCCTGGGCCTACCGTTTCAGCGGCCAGGTCAGCCTGCATTACCCGCGTGCCTTGCTCCTGGAGGTTGGCTCCAGCCTGCAACTGTTCGGCCCCTGGCCTTCGTTCGAGGCGCGCCTGCGTCAGGAGCTGGGCGCCCTGGGGCTGCGCCAGCGCATCGTCCTGGCGACCAACCCGGTGGCGGCGCGCATGCTCGCCAACGGCCACGATGGCCTGGCCGTGACCCGCCCCGAAGAGACCCGCGCGGCCCTGGCCAGCATGCCGGTCGGGCGGGTCGGCCTGCCCACGGAGGCGGCCGAGGCGTTCGCCCGCATGGGCCTGCGCCGGCTCGGCGAGGTCCTGGCGTTGCCACGCGATGCCCTGGCCAGGCGTTTTGCCGCCGACGTGCAATTGCACCTGGACCAGTTGCTCGGCCTGCGCAGCCTGGGGCTGGACTTCCATCGCCCGCCGGACCGCTTCGAGGCACGCCTGGAGCTGAACTTCGACGTCGAGTCGCACCAGGCCCTGTTGTTTCCCTTGCGCCGCCTGGTCAACGACCTGGCCGCGTTTCTTGCCGGCCGCGATTGCGGGGTGCAACGCTTCGAGCTGTACCTGGAGCATGCCGACGGGCCGGACACCCGGCTCAAGGTCGGCCTGCTGGCGGCCGAGCGCGATGCCGCGATGCTGTTCGAGTTGGCCCGTGGTCGCCTCGAACCGCTGCGCATCCCGGCGCCGGTGCGCAACCTGCGCCTGCTGGCCGAGGACCTGCCGCCCTTCGTGCCCCAGCACCGGGCGCTGTTCGAACCCCGGGCGCAGCAGGCCCAGCCGTGGGAGCAATTGCGCGAACGCCTGCGGGCGCGGCTGGGCGACGAAGCGGTCAAGGGCCTGCGCGCCGAAGCCGACCCGCGCCCCGAATGCGCCTGGCAGCTGGCGGAGCAGGGCGCCCAGGGGGCCGTGACGATCGCGCCTGGCAGCCGCCCCGGTTGGCTGCTGGCCGAACCCCAGGTGTTGCCGCAGGCCGGCCTGCGCCTGCTGGGCCAGGCCGAGCGCATCGAGTCGGGCTGGTGGGACGGCGGCGATGTGCGTCGCGACTACTACTGCATCGAGACCCGCGATGGTTTGCGCGGTTGGGCCTACCACGACCTGGCCCGGCCTGGCCCGCTGTGGCTGCAGGGCTGGTTCGCATGAGCGCACCGGCCTACGCGGAGCTGCACTGCCTGTCGAACTTCAGCTTCCAGCGCGGTGCCTCCAGCGCCGACGAGCTGTTCAAGCGGGCCCATGAGCAGGGCTACCAGGCCCTGGCCATCACCGACGAATGCACTCTGGCTGGCATCGTTCGTGCCTGGCAGGCTGCTCGGCAACACCCACTGCATTTGATCGTCGGCAGCGAGGTGCGCGTGCACCAGGGGCCAAGGCTGGTCCTGCTGGTCGAGGACCTGGGCGGCTACCAGAACCTCTGCGCCTTGATCACCCAGGCGCGGCGGCGGGCGGAAAAGGGCGACTACCAGCTCCTGGCCGAGGACCTGCAGGCCCATTGCCAAGGCTTGCTGGCGCTGTGGATCGCCGATGAACCGAGCGATGCGGCGCCTGGGCAATGGCTCAAGAGCCTGTTCGGCGAGCGTCTGTGGCTGGGGGTGCACCTGCACCGGGGCAGCGACGATGCCGGCCGCTTGCAGCGCCTGCGTGCCCTGGCCGGGCAGTTGGGGATCCGTGCGGTGGCCTGTGGCGACGTGCACATGCATGTGCGTGGCCGCCGGGCCCTGCAGGATTGCATGACCGCGATCCGCCAGCACTGCAGCGTGGCCGAGGCCGGCCGCTACCTGTTCCCCAATGGCGAGCGCCACCTGCGCTCGCGCGAGCAGTTGGCCGAGCTGTACCCGGCCGACCTGCTGGCCGAGACCCTGGCCATCGCCGGGCGCTGTCGTTTCGACCTGGGCGAGCTGAAGTACCAGTATCCCCGTGAGCTGGTCCCGCAGGGTCACACCCCGGCCAGTTGGCTGCGCCAGTTGTGCGAGCAACGCTTGCCCGAGCGCTGGCCCCAGGGGCCGAGCGCCAAGGTGCGCAAGACCCTGGCCAGGGAGCTGGCTCTGATCGAGGAGCTGGGCTACGAAAGTTATTTTCTCACCGTCCACGACATCGTCGACTTCGCCCGGCAGCAGGGCATCCTCTGCCAGGGCCGGGGCTCGGCCGCCAACTCGGTGGTGTGCTTCGTGCTGGGCATCACCGAGCTGGACCCCATGCAGCACCGGCTGCTGTTCGAGCGCTTCCTGTCCCGCGAGCGCAACGAGCCGCCGGACATCGACGTGGACTTCGAGCACGACCGCCGCGAAGAGGTGATCCAGTACGTGTTCCGTCGCTATGGCCGGCACCGGGCCGCACTCACCGCGGTGGTCAACACCTACCACGCCGCCGGTGCGGTGCGCGACGTGGCCCGGGCGCTGGGGCTGCCGGCCGACCAGGTGGATGCCCTGGCCAAGTGCTGCGGGCGCTGGAGCGACCGCATCCCCGGTGCGCAGCGCCTGGCCGAGGCTGGCTTCGAGGCGCAGAGCCCGTCGCTGCGGCGCATCCTGGTGCTGGCCGGCGAGCTGATCGGGTTTCCCCGGCACCTGTCCCAGCACCCCGGGGGCTTCGTCATCTCCGAACAGCCGCTGGACCGCCTGGTGCCGGTGGAGAACGCCGCCATGCCGGAGCGCACGGTGATCCAGTGGGACAAGGACGACCTCGACCTGGTCGGCCTGCTCAAGGTCGACGTGCTCGCTCTGGGCATGCTCAGCGCGCTACGGCGCTGCTTCGACCTGATGGCCCGGCACCGTGACCGGCACCTGAGCCTGGCGACCATCCCGGCCGACGATCCGGCCACCTACGCCATGATCAGCCGTGCCGAGACCATGGGCGTGTTCCAGATCGAGTCGCGGGCGCAGATGGCCATGTTGCCCCGGCTCAGGCCACAGACGTTCTACGACCTGGTGATCGAGGTGGCCATCGTCCGCCCGGGGCCGATCCAGGGCGATATGGTCCATCCCTTCCTGCGCCGGCGCCTGGGGCAGGAGCCGATCAGCTACCCGTCGCCGGCGCTGAAGGCGGTGTTCAAGCGGACCCTGGGCGTGCCGCTGTTCCAGGAGCAGGTGATGGAGCTGGCCATGGTCGCTGCCGACTACAGCCCCGGCGAGGCCGACCAGTTGCGTCGCAGCATGGCCGCCTGGAAGCGCCATGGCGGCTTGGAGCCGCACCGCGAGCGGCTGGTCCGCGGCATGCTGCGCAACGGCTACGACCAGGCCTTCGCCGAACGCATCTTCGAGCAGATCAAGGGGTTCGGCAGCTATGGCTTTCCTGAGTCCCATGCCGCCAGCTTCGCCTTGTTGTGCTACGCCAGCAGTTGGCTCAAGTGCCACGAGCCGGCGATCTTCACCTGTGCCCTAGTCAACAGCTGGCCCATGGGGTTCTACAGCCCCGACCAGTTGTTGCAGGAGGCGCGTCGCCAGGGTGTCGAGGTGCGGCCGGTGGATGTGTGCCACAGCGAGTGGGACTGCACCCTGGAGCCGATGGGGCAGGGGGCGCTGGCGATCCGCCTCGGGCTGCGCCAGGTGCGCGGTTTCAACGAGGCCGACGCCCGGCGCCTGGAGCAGGCGCGGGCGCAGCGGCCCTGGCGGGACATCGAGGACCTGTGCCTGCGCGCTGGCCTGGACGGGCGCGCCCGTGCCCGCCTGGCCGATGCCGGTGCCCTGCGCACGCTGGCCCGTAACCGGCACCAGGCACGCTGGCAGGTGGCGGCGGTGCAGGCGCAACTGCCGTTGTTCGCAAGTGTGCAGGCCACGCCGGAAGCGCCGGTGGCATTGCCGGCGCCGACGTTGGGCGAGGACCTGCTTGCCGACTACGCCACCCTGGGCACTACTCTGGGGCCGCATCCGCTGGCCCTGCTGCGCTCCCGCTTGCGGGCGTTGGGCTGTCGCAGTTCCGGTGAACTGGCCGGGGTCGGGCATGGCGACAGCATCGCCGTGGCCGGGCTGGTGGTGGGCAGGCAGCGGCCACAGACCGCCAGCGGGGTGACCTTCGTCACCCTCGAGGACGAACACGGGATGGTCAATGTGGTGGTCTGGCGCGACCTGGCCGAACGCCAGCGCAGGGCGCTGGTGGGGGCGCAGTTGCTCAAGGTGAGTGGGCGGCTGGAGCAAGAGAGTGGCGTCAGGCACCTGGTCGCCCGACGGCTGGAGGACATCAGCCCCTTGTTGCAGGGGCTGGATGTGCGCAGTCGGGATTTCCATTAGGGCAAGCGACATTGCTCGCTTTTCAGGGTGTCAGGGCTGGCTTATTCGCGGGCAGGCCCGCCCCCCTTGGTAGCCTTCAGACCATCGCCAACCGCTGCTTGCGCGTAGGCGCCGGAAACGCCCGGTCAACGCCCGCAGGTCCTCGCTGGTCAACACCAGGCTTCCCGCCGCGGCATTGAGTTGCACATGCGCCGGCGCCACCGCCTTGGGTATGGCGATCACCCCGTCGTTGCGCGTCACCCAGGCCAGGCTGACCTGGGCCGGGGTCGCCCCGTGGCGCTCGCCGATCTCGGCCAGCACCGGGTGCTGCAACAAGCGCCCGGCCTGGGCCAAGGGGCAGTAGGCCATGGTCGGCAGTTGGCGCGCCTGGCTCCAGGGCAGCAGGTCGAACTCGATGCCGCGTTGGGCCGGGTTGTACAGCACCTGGTTGGTGGCGCAGTCGGGATTGTGCAGTTCGCGCAAGTCGTCGACATCGAAGTTGGAGACGCCCCAGCGGCGGATCTTGCCTTGCTCGCGCAGGCGCTCGAAGGCCTCGACGGTTTCCTCCAGCGGGTACTGGCCGCGCCAGTGCAGCAGGTACAGGTCGATGCAGTCGGTACCCAGGCGCGCCAGGCTGCGCTCGCAGGCGGCGGGCAGGCCACGGCGGCTGGCGTTGTGCGGATAGACCTTGCTGACCAGGAACACCTGGTCGCGGCGCCCGGCGATGGCCTGGCCGACCACCTGCTCGGCGCCACCCTCGGCGTACATCTCGGCCGTGTCGATCAGGCTCAGGCCCAGTTCGATACCCTGCTGCAGGGCGGCCACCTCGGCCGCCCGGTTGCCTGGGTCTTCGCCCATGTACCAGGTGCCCTGGCCAATGGCCGGAACCGTGGCGCCTGCCAGTTTCACGAAACGCATGTCACCTCCTGTGGTCGGGTGTGGGAAAGCAATACCTCGAGCAGCGCCTGGGCTGCGGTGGAGAGCTTATGGTCGCTCAGGGCGATGACCCCGATGCGTCGCTCCACGCTGGGCTCGACCAGTGGTACGCAGCGGGCACCGAGCTCCTGCATCTGGCCGATGCACAGCGCTGGCACGGCGCTGACGCCCAGGCCGTTGGCGACCATGCGACCGATGGTCGACAACTGGTGGCTCTCGAAGGCCACCGCCAGTTTGCCATGCTCGGCCGCCAGGTGCTGCTCCAGCAGCAGGCGTACCGCCGAGGGGCGTTGCAGGGCGATGAAGTCCTCGGCCAGCAGTTCGCGCCAGGTCACTTGCCGCTGCCCGGCCAGGGGCGAGTCGGCGGGCACCACGGCGACGAAACGGTCCAGGTACAGCGGGTGGAAGCGCAGGGCGTCGCTGCCTTCCGGTTCGAAGCCGATGCCCAGCTCGACGCGGCGATGGCGCACCAGCTCCAGCACCTGTTCGTTGATCACGTCGTGCACGGTGACGTTGACCCGCGGGTAGCGCTGGCGGAATACCTTGAGCGACTGGGGCAGCAGGTTGCCGGCGAAGGCCGGCATGGCCGCCACCGCGACCCGGCCCAGTTGCAGGGTGAAGCGCTGGCGCAGCATCTCCTCGGTGTCGTCCCAGTCGGCCAGCAGGCGCCGCGCCAGGGGCAGCAGCACCTCGCCCTCGGGTGTCAGGCTGACGCTGCGGGTGGTGCGGGTGAGCAGGGCGCCGCCGAGGTTGTCTTCCAGGGCCTTGATGGTCAGGCTCAGGGCCGGTTGCGAGACGTGCAGGTGCTCGCCGGCCTGGGCGAAGCTCTTGTACTTGGCCACGGTGACGAAGGCGCGCAGTTGCTTGACGTTCATGGCAGGCTCGGTTTTGTTTTGGAAAAATTATCAATCGATGATTAAAACAAAATTAACAAATCAGTCGCCAGCGGTGAAGATGCCCACACATGCACTTCAACAACTACAACAGGGCGAATCAGCATGGCCGGACTGGACAAGCGCGTAGCAACCTATGAACAGGCCCTCGAAGGCCTGACCGACAACATGACGGTACTGGCCGGCGGCTTCGGCCTGTGCGGCATCCCCGAGAACCTCATCGCCGAGATCAAGCGCCGTGGCGTCAAGGGCCTGACCGTGGTCTCCAACAACTGCGGCGTGGATGGCTTTGGCCTGGGCGTGCTGCTGGAAGACCGGCAGATCCGCAAGATGGTCGCCTCCTACGTGGGCGAGAACGCCGAGTTCGAGCGCCAACTGCTCAGCGGCGAGCTGGAAGTCGAGCTGACCCCGCAAGGCACCCTGGCCGAGAAGATGCGCGCCGGTGGCGCCGGTATCCCGGCCTTCTACACCGCCACCGGCTACGGCACCCCGGTCGCCGAAGGCAAGGAAGTGCGCGAGTTCAAGGGCCGCAAGTACATCCTCGAAGAATCCATCACCGGCGACTTCGCCATCGTCAAGGGCTGGAAGGCCGACCACTACGGCAACGTGGTGTACCGCAACACCGCGCAGAACTTCAACCCGCTGGCCGCCACCGCCGGCAAGATCACCGTGGTCGAGGTCGAGGAGATCGTCGAGCCGGGCGTGCTGCTGCCCAGCGAGATCCACACCCCGGGCATCTATGTCGACCGGGTCATCGTCGGCACCTTCGAGAAGCGCATCGAAAAGCGCACCGTCAAGGCCTGAGCGCCGTCCACAGAACAACAAAGAGATCCTGACCATGGCACTGACCCGCGAACAGATGGCGCAACGCGTCGCCCGTGAACTGAAGGATGGTTACTACGTCAACCTCGGCATCGGCATCCCGACCCTGGTGGCCAACTACGTGCCCGCCGACATGGATGTGATGCTGCAGTCGGAGAACGGCCTGCTGGGCATGGGCGAGTTCCCCACCGAGGGCACCATCGATGCCGACATGATCAACGCCGGCAAGCAGACCGTCACCGCCCGCCGCGGTGCCTCGATCTTCGACTCGGCCCAGTCCTTCGCCATGATCCGTGGCGGCCACGTCGACCTCACCGTGCTCGGTGCCTTCGAGGTGGACGTGGAGGGCAACATCGCGTCCTGGATGATCCCCGGCAAGCTGGTCAAGGGCATGGGCGGCGCCATGGACCTGGTGGCCGGTGCCGAGAACATCATCGTCACCATGACCCACGCCTCCAAGGACGGCGAGTCCAAGCTGTTGCCGCGCTGCAGCCTGCCGCTGACCGGCGCCGGCTGCATTCGCAAGGTGCTCACCGACCTGGCCTACCTCGAGATCGAGGATGGCGCCTTCATCCTGCGCGAGACCGCACCGGGAGTGAGCATCGAGGAAATCATCGAAAAGACCGCCGGCAAGCTGATCGTGCCGGACGATGTGCAAGAAATGACGTTCTGACGGACGTTGTTGGCAAGCCCCCCATCGGAGGGTGAGCCCGTTCCCACAATGGACCACGCATCCATTGTGGGAACGGGTTCGCCCCCCGATGGGGTTTTCGTCGTTTCAGGAAAGACCAATAAGAAGGAAAACAACCGTGGCCGCTGAAATCCAAGACAGCCGCTCTGCTCGCTTTGCCCTGCGCTGCTCCAACTGGGCCGAACGCTGGTTCCCCGACTCCTGGGTGTTCGCCGCCCTGGCCGTGGTGCTGGTGTGCCTCGGCGCCCTGGCCATGGGCGCCCAGCCCACCGACACCGCCAAGGCGTTCGGCGATGGTTTCTGGAGCCTGATCCCGTTCACCATGCAGATGGCCTTCGTGGTCATCGGCGGTTACGTGGTGGCCAGTTCACCGCCCGCGGCGCGGCTGATCGACCGCCTGGCGCGCCTGCCACGCAACGGCCGCTCGGCGGTGTGCTGGGTGGCGCTGATCTCGATGCTGGCATCGCTGCTCAACTGGGGCTTGTCGCTGGTGTTCGGCGGCCTGCTGGTGCGCGCCCTGGCGCGCCGCCAGGACCTGAAGATGGACTACCGCGCCGCGGGTGCCGCCGCCTACCTGGGCCTGGGTGCGGTATGGGCGCTGGGCCTGTCGTCGTCCGCCGCGCAGCTGCAAGCCAACCCGGCCAGCCTGCCGCCCTCGATCCTGGCCATCACCGGGGTGATCCCGTTCACCGAGACCATTTTCCTCTGGCAGTCCGGCGTCATGCTGGCAGCGCTGGTGATCATCTCGCTGATCGTCGCCTATGCCACCGCGCCCGGCCCGAACAGCGCACGTACCGCCGAGGCCTGCGGCGTCGACCCAAGCTTCAGCGCGCCCCCACCGGCGCAACGCACCCGCCCTGGCGAGTGGCTGGAATACAGCCCGGTGCTGACCCTGCTGCTGGTAGTGCTGGCCGCCGGCTGGCTGTACCACGAGTTCGCCACCAAGCCTGCGATCACCGCGATCTCCGGGCTGAACACCTACAACTTCCTGTTCATCATGCTCGGTGCCTTGCTCCACTGGCGCCCGCGCAGCTTCCTCGACGCGGTGACCCGTGCCGTGCCGACCACCACCGGCGTGCTGATCCAGTTCCCGCTGTATGGCTCGATCGCGGCCATCCTCACCCAGGTCAAGGGCGTGGACGAACAGACCCTGGCCCACCACATTTCCACCTTCTTCGTGCAGATCGCCTCGCATGACACCTATGCCGTGCTCATGGGCGTGTACTCGGCGGTGCTCGGCTTCTTCATCCCCTCGGGCGGTGGCAAGTGGATCATCGAGGCGCCCTACGTGATGCTGGTGGCCAATGACCTGCAGTACCACCTGGGCTGGGCGGTGCAGATCTACAATGCCGCCGAAGCCCTGCCGAACCTGATCAACCCGTTCTACATGCTGCCGCTGCTGGGCGTGCTGGGGCTCAAGGCGCGGGACCTGATCGGTTTCTCGTTCGTGCAACTGCTGGTGCATGTGCCGCTGGTGCTGGTGCTGCTGTGGGCGCTGGGGACGACGTTGCAGTACACGGCGCCGGTGATGCCGTAGGGCGAGCGGGTTGTCGCGCGCAGCGCTCGCAGGGGCCGCTTCGTGAGGCGGCACCCATGCCGGTTCTGTCATCCTGGGGCTGCAAAGCAGCCCCAGGACTCCTCGACCGGAGCTGTCTTTCTTTTCGTTTCGATGACATTTCGATAACGAATCTCATACGAGATTCGTTTTCACATGACTGCCACCTCACGGCAGCCAAGGACTTTCATCGAACGAACAAGGAGAAAGGCCGCGATGTTCGCGCCCATCAGCCGTTCCATGACCCTGACCCTGGGTCTGTGCAGTACCGTCATCACCCCCCTTGCCCTGGCCGACGACACCTCGTCGAATCCCGACAATGGCGTATTGGAGCTCGGTTCCACCGAGATTCTCGCCCAAGGGCTGGGCAGCACCACGGAGCACACGGGGTCCTACACCACCGGCAGCATGAGCGCTGCCACGCGCTTGAACCTGTCGATCAAGGACACTCCGCAATCGGTCTCGGTGCTGACCCGCCAGCAACTCGACGACTTCCAGCTCGATACCCTGTCCGAAGCCATGGCCCACGTCACCGGCGTGACCGTGCAACGCAACGACTCGGAGCGGCCGACGTACTACTCGCGCGGCTACGCGATCAACAACTTCCAGGTCGACGGGATGCTCAACACCTTCTCGGGGCTCAAGTCGGACTCGGACACCATCATCTACGACCGCATCGAGGTGGTGCGCGGCGCCACCGGCCTGACCACTGGAGCGGGGGACCCGTCCGGGACCATCGCCATGGTACGCAAGCGCCCGACCCACGAGCTGGCGATCAAGACCGGTGTCAGTGCCGGCAGCTACGACAACTACTACAGCTACCTGGATGTCGGCGGCCCGCTGGGCTGGGACGGGCGCCTGCGCGGGCGCACGGTGCTGGCCTACCGTGACAGCAAGTCGTTCATGGATAAGTACGCCAGCCAGCGCGAAGTGGCCTACGGCATCCTCGAGGCGGACCTGACCGACAGCACCGTGCTGGCAGTGGGCTACGACTACCAGAACAAACATGTGCAGGGCTCGTCCTGGGGCACGGTGCCGTACTGGAACGCCGACGGTGGCAAGGCCGACCTGCCGCGTTCGACGAACTTCGCCGCGCCTTGGTCGTCCTGGCCACTCAAGGACAAGACGGTGTTCGTCACCCTGGACCAGCGCTTGGGTGACGACTGGCAGCTCAAGGCCGCCTACACCCATCGCCAGAGCGACAGCGACGGCAAGCTGTACTACGGCGGCAACGGTTTCCCCGAGGCCGATCGCAGTGGCATGACGGCCTGGACCGCGCATTTTGCCGGTGAGGAGAAGATGGATGCCATCGATTTCAACCTGGCCGGGCCTTACCAGCTGTTCGGGCGCAGCCATGACTTCATGATCGGCTACGGCGAGTCGGAGCGGCGCAACACCTCTCCCTACCTGGTCGGCCAGCCGCTACCGGATGGCTATACGCAGATTCCGGACTGGAAGTACATGGGCTCGATTCCCAAGTTCTACGACACCGATACCGGGCTCGACGAGTCGCGCGACTACACCCGGCAGAAGGCCGGCTACATCGCCACCCGGCTCAACCCCACCGAGCGCCTGCACTTCGTGCTGGGCAGCCGCTATGGCAGTTGGCGGACGAAAAGCCGCTCGTGGGAATACGACGCGGCGCTCAACGCCACGGAAAACCCAGCCAGCGAGCAGACCCAGAACGACCAGTGGACGCCCTATGCCGGGGTACTCTACGACCTCACCGAGGCGTACACGGTCTATGCCAGCTATACCGACATCTTCAATCCGCAGACGGTACGCGACGTCAACAGGAAGTACCTGGAGCCCATCGTCGGCAAGGTCTACGAGGTCGGCCTGAAGGGCAGCCTGCTCGAGGAACGGCTCAACCTGAGCACGGCGGTGTACCGCTCCAAGCAGGACAATGTCCCCGAACAGGACGATTCGGTCCCGCCGGGAGACAATGGCGAGGTGTTCTACAAGTCAGGGGGCAAGGGCGTGGTCGTGGAGGGCTTCGAAGCCGAGATCGCCGGTGAAGTCATGCCCGACTGGCAGATGAGCCTGGGCTACAGCTACACCCATGCCGCGGCGGGCGATCATTCGCGCAAGAGTACCGAACAGCCCTTGAACCTGGTGCGCTTCGCCACGACCTACCAACTCACCCCGGCGCTGACGGTCGGCGGCTCCCTGGACTGGCAGAGCGGCAACTACAAGGCGGGGAAACGCCCGGTGGGGCGTGGCGAGGATGGCAGGATAATCACGGTTGCCGATACCATCAGCCAGAAGGCCTTCTCGGTGGTCGGCCTGATGGCCCGCTACCGCTTCGACGAGCACCTGTCGGCCTCGCTGAACGTGAAGAACCTGTTCGATGAGCATTACTACAACAACCTGGGGTTCTACAACGGCGTCTATCATGGTGAACCGCGTACCTTGATGGTCAGCCTGGACTGGCAACTGTAGCCGCGGCCCGAAGCGTTTCCCGGGGGCGGCGGTGGAGGAGGGGGAGAGGCGATGATCGAGGTATCGCGGTTCTGGCGGGACCCGGCATTGCCCTTCGTCGAGGCGCGCCGCGTGGGGGATGGGCGCAAGGTCTGCTATGCGGCCCATTCCCACGAGAGCTTCTCCATCGGCGTGATCACCGGTGGGCGTAGCACCTACCTGACGGGAGGTACCCGGCGAGAGGTCGCTGCCGGTACCTCCGTGCTGATGAACCCAGGTGTGGTGCACACCTGCAACCCGATCGACGGGATGCCCTGGTCCTACCTGATGCTGTTCGTCGACCTGCCCTGGTTGCAGGCGCAGGGCTTCGTGCTGCCCGAGGTGACCTGGAGCACGTCGGCGGCGCTCTATGGTCGGTTGCTGCAGGTGTTCGCCGATCGTGCAGGCCCAGGCCGACCAGCACCAGCAGCAGGCAGAAGCCCAGGGTGGCGCCGAGGGCATGTTGCAGGCTGGCCCGCAGGCCGTGACGGGCGCCGCTGCCGAGGGCCACGAGGTTGACCGGACCAGGGGAAATGGACGCCGCCAGGGCGAAGGCGGCCATGGACAGGGACAGGCTCATGGGGCATACCTTGTTGTCGGTGAGGCCGCCATCTTGGCGGGCAGGCCGTGTCGAGGTATTGAAGAAAAGTCCCCCAGCAGCTCTGTGACAGCTTTTGTAATAGTTTCACGTTGCCAGAAAAAGCCGCTGTGATTGTAGGATCGTCTTTCGCAATCACTTACAAGGTATGTATGAGCACCTTCTCGGAGCCTCCCAGTTCCTGGCCGTCCCGGCCATCCTTCCCCCGTCCCCGTGACGCTTCCCATGTGAGTATCCGCTGATGGAATGGCTAGCCGACCCCACGGCCTGGCTGGGCCTGCTCACGCTCATCGTCCTCGAGTTGGTCCTGGGCATCGATAACCTGGTGTTCATCGCCATCCTCGCCGACAAGCTGCCACCGCACCAACGCGACCGCGCGCGGGTGATCGGCCTGACCCTGGCGCTGGTAATGCGCCTGGGCCTGCTGGCGAGCATCTCGTGGATGGTCACCCTGACCGAACCGTTGTTCGAGGTCTTCGGCAAGAGCTTCTCCGGCCGTGACCTGATCATGCTGTTCGGTGGTGTGTTCCTGCTGTTCAAGGCCACCATGGAACTGCACGAGCGCCTGGAGGGCCATGTCACCCAGGCCAGCGGCGCGGTGCGCCATGCCGCCTTCTGGCCGATCGTCGCGCAGATCGTGGTGCTCGACGCGGTGTTCTCGCTGGACGCGGTGATCACTGCGGTGGGCATGGTCGAACACCTGTCGGTGATGATGATCGCGGTGGTCTTCTCCATCGGCATCATGATCGTCGCCAGCAAGCCGCTGACCCGCTTCGTCAATGCCCACCCGACGGTGATCATGCTGTGCCTGGGCTTCTTGATGATGATCGGCTTCAGCCTCACCGCCGAGGGCCTGGGCTTCCATATCCCCAAAGGCTACCTGTACGCGGCGATCGGCTTCTCGTTGCTGATCGAGCTGTTCAACCAGTTGGCCCGTGCCCGCCGCAAGCGCAGCGTGCAGCAGCACCGGCCGCTGCGTGAGCGCACCGCGCATGCGGTGTTGCGCCTGCTCGGCGGGCGCCGGGTGGAAGCTGACGAGGTGGGCGAGGAAATCGCCGACCTGGTCGAGGGGGGTGAGGAGCAGGTGCTGTTCGATCGCCGCGAACGGGTGATGATCAGCGGTGTGCTGAACCTGGCCGAGCGACCGATCCGCACGGTGATGACGGTGCGCGCCGAAGTCGATGCCATCGACCTGGGGCTGCCGCCCGAGGCCGTCGCCCAGGCGCTGGCCAACTCGCCGTATTCGCGCCTGCCGCTGATCCGCGACGGACGCATCGACGAGCCACTGGGCTTCGTGCACAAGAAGGAGCTGCTCAAGGAGCTGCTGTCCGGCAGCCAGCCGGACCTCGAGCGCATGGCGCACCAACCGCTGAACCTGCTGGAGAGCTTCAGCATCCTCAACGCCCTGGAGCAGATGCGTGGCCAGTCGACGCACATCGCCTTCGTGGTCAATGAATTCGGTGACTTCACCGGCCTGCTGACCATGACCGATATCCTCGAGTCGATCGCCGGCGAGTTGCCGGACGCCAGCGAGGTGGCAGGGCCAGGGATCGTCGAGGAGGCCGACGGTTTCATCGTCAGTGGTGCCCTGAACCTCAGCCAGGTCCAGGCGCGCACCGGTTTCTGCGCCCGCGCCACCGACGACTACCAGACCCTGGCGGGGCTGGTGATGAGCCTGCTGGACCGTCTGCCGGTGGTCGGTGACCGCCTGGCCTGGAATGGCTGGACCATGACCGTGGTGGCGGTGGAGGAGCGTCGGGTGCGTCAGGTACGCCTTACACCGGGCGCCGACGTTGCCGCAGCAGGTGCTTGATGCCTTCGAGCACCAGCACCAGCACGGCGGCCCAGATCGGCAGGTAGGTCAGCCACTGGTCTGGGCCGATGGTTTCGCCCAGCAGCAGGGCGACGAACACCAGCAGCACCGGTTCGACGTAGCTGAGCAGGCCGAACAGGCTGAACGGCAACAGGCGGCTGGCCAGCACATAGGCGATCAATGCCGAGGCGCTGATCGCCCCGAGCAGCGGAATCAGGCCGTACAGCGCCGGATGCCCGGCCAGGTCGGCCGCCGATAGCGGGCTCTGGGTCACGAAGTACAGGGCCCAGGGCAGCAGCAGGCACATGTCGCACCACAGGCCGCCCAGGTGGTCGGTGCGGCAACGGCGGCGCAGGACGAAGTAGATCGGGTAGCCGGTCATCACCACCAGGGTTTCCCAGGCGAAGCTGCCGTGTTGGTACAGCTCGTGGCCGACGCCGAGGGTGGCGCAGGCTACCGCGACCTTCTGCAGGCGCGACAGCCGCTCGCCATACACCAGCCGGCCGGTCAGGACCATGGCCAGCGGCAGGAGGAAATAGCCCATCGAGACCTCCAGGCTACGCCCGTGCAAGGGTGCCCAGAGAAACAGCCACAACTGCACGCCCATCAGCCAGGAGGTGCCGATCATCCCCAGCAACAGCACGGGCGTCTGCCGCACCCGGGCGAGCAAGCCGCCGACCCGCTTCCAGTCGCCGGTGACCAGCATGAACAGGGTGAGGCAGGGTAGCGTCAGCAGGGTACGCCAGCCGAAGATTTCCTCGCCGTCCAGCGGCGCGAGCAGGGAGGTATAGAAGTACATCACGGCGAACAGACAGGACGCCATGACCGACGAAAGAATGCCTTTTGACACGAATGCCTCGGTTAAGGGAGTTGAGCGGGTGGGTCAGCCGGGCATGATCTCAGGGGGCGCGCCCTGCGGCAACCGCGCGCTGGCATGCTGGGTCAGGGCCTGGAGGAAATCCTCCAGCGGCATCGGCCTGCCGAACAGGTAGCCTTGCTGGAAGTCCACCTGGTGGCGCGCCAGGTAGTCGCGCTGGACCTCGGTTTCCACCCCTTCGGCGACGATGCCGAGCCCGAGCTTGCCGGACAACTCGACGATGGTGTCGAGGATGTGCTGGGACAGGGCGTCACCCCCGATCATGGCGACGAAGCTCTGGTCGATCTTCAGGTAGTCGACCTTGAACTGGCGCAGGTAGTTGAGGCTCGACTGGCCGGTGCCGAAGTCGTCCAGGGCGATCATCACGCCCATTTCATGCAGTTTGCCGAACAGTTCCAGGGTCACCGGCGTGGCCTCGATCAGCTTGCGCTCGGTCAGCTCCAGGGTCAGTACCACGCGCCCCGGTGGGAAGTGCTGGAGGAAGGTACGGCAGTCGTCCAGCAAGCCCAGGTCGCGGCAATGGTCGGCGGTGATGTTGATGCCGATGTGAAAGCCGTCCTCCAGCAGTGCGGCATAGGGCGCCAGGCCTTGGGCGGTGTGCAGCATCAGGGCGCGGGTCATGGCGACGATCTGCCCGCTGTGCTCGGCGTAGGGAATGAACAGGTCCGGGCGCACCAGGCCTTCGCGCGGATGGTTCCAGCGCATCAGTACTTCGGCACCGGCCCAGCGGTAGTCGTCCTTGCGCACCACGGGCTGGAAGTATGGCAGGAACTCATCCGCCTCCAGGGCCCGGCTCAGTTCGGCGCGTGGGGAGGAGGCGCGGCGGATCTGCCAGCGGCAGACACCGCCGGCCAGGGCGCCGAGCAACAGCAGCAGGCTGAGCAGGGCCGGGTAGTGCTCGCGCATGAAGGCGTGCTTGATGCCAGGCCCGTAGCCGCCGTGCACACTGAAGGGGTAGCGGGTCGAGGCCTGCACCACGGCGGCGCTGGCCGCCACCGGTGGGACGCCGCTGCGGACCACGCCGTCCTTGCCCATCCAGTGCTCGCCGACCTGCAGTTGCAGGACCTCGTCGGGGCCGATCAGGCGCAGGGCGGTGAGTAGGTGGTCGCCATCGACCGTGGCGATGGCGCCGCGGTCGCCGTCGCTGGCGCGGTACACCAGCAAAGGATGGCCAGGGGTGACCGAGTTACCGTCCATCAGCCACAGGCGGCCGTCGGTGTAGTCGCGGGCATTGACCGGCTCATCGAAGTCGCCGAACAACGAGGTGCAATACAGGGTGTTGTGCCGGAACAGGTTGGTCGAACGCACGAAGGCGTTGCGCGTGACGTGCCCGCGCAGCTCCAGCTGGGCCTGGGCGCACGGGCTGCCGGCCAGCGGCAGCAGCTCCTGGGTAGTTGTGCTGAGGCTGTCGAGGATGTGCTCGACGTGCTCGACCACTTGTCGGGCCGTCGCCTCGCTGCTGTAGTGCAGCTCCCGTTCGGTCTGCCAGTGCATGACCGCAAGGCCGCACAGCAGCGGCACCAGGCCCACGCCCCAAGGGAACAGGGTACGCCAACTCCAGCGGGCGGGACGTTTAGCCGTGAGGGGCATGCTGACCTAATCTATTGAAAGAAAAACCTGCTAATGATAGCCGTTTGCCCATTACCAGGGCCAACTAAAGCGCGACAAATGAATTTACGCACTGTAGAATCGCGTTACGAATACAAGAATAAGGTTCCCCGCCTTCCGGGGGATCAAGCCCTCCGAGAATGGGTCCATATGACATATCATGGGTTCAAGCTGATCATTGGTGACTTCCTGGCCCGCAGCGTGCGGGGCATCCCCTGTTCACCACCTTCCCTGTGCGACATCCACGGCAACTAACCGTTTTTTTCGCAGCAGATGAGGACACGAACATGGCTGATATCTTCGACAACCCAATGGGCCTGATGGGCTTCGAATTCATCGAACTCGCCTCGCCGACCCCTGGCGTGCTGGAACCGGTATTCCAGATGCTGGGCTTCACCAAGGTGGCGACCCACCGTTCCAAGGATGTGCACCTGTATCGCCAGGGCGGCATCAACCTGATCCTGAACAACGAGCCCAAGAGCGTCGCCTCGTACTTCGCCGCCGAGCACGGCCCTTCGGTTTGCGGCATGGCGTTCCGTGTGCGTAATGCCCACGAAGCCTATGCCCGTGCCCTGGAACTGGGCGCCCAGCCGGTGGAGATCGAGACCGGACCGATGGAACTGCGCCTGCCGGCGATCAAGGGCATCGGCGGTGCGCCGCTGTACCTGATCGACCGTTTCGAGGAAGGCAGCTCGATCTACGACATCGACTTCAAGTTCATCGAAGGCGTGGACCGCAACCCGGTCGGCGCGGGCCTGAAGATCATCGATCACCTGACCCACAACGTCTATCGCGGGCGCATGTCCTACTGGGCCGGTTTCTACGAGAAGCTGTTCAACTTCCGCGAGATCCGTTACTTCGACATCAAGGGCGAGTACACCGGCCTGACCTCGCGCGCCATGACCGCGCCCGACGGCATGATCCGCATCCCGCTGAACGAGGAATCGTCCAAGGGTTCGGGCCAGATCGAAGAGTTCCTGATGCAGTTCAACGGCGAAGGTATCCAGCACGTGGCCTTCCTCACCGACGACCTGCTCAAGACCTGGGACGCGCTCAAGGCATACGGCATGCGTTTCATGACCGCGCCGCCGCAGACCTACTACGAGATGCTCGAGGAGCGTCTGCCAGGGCATGGCGAGCCAGTCGGCGAGTTGCAGGCACGAGGCATCCTGCTCGACGGTGCCTCGGAGGCCAACGACAAGCGCCTGCTGCTGCAGATCTTTTCCGAGACGCTGCTTGGCCCGGTGTTCTTCGAGTTCATCCAGCGCAAGGGTGACGACGGCTTCGGCGAAGGCAACTTCAAGGCCCTGTTCGAATCCATCGAGCGCGACCAGGTTCGCCGTGGCGTGCTGAACGTCGAGTAAGCGCACGGGCGTACCCCCTCATGCTTCGGTCGAGGGGGTGCGCCGGGCGTTGTTGCGTGCCCTGAAAATCCCCCAGTAGGTGATGCCCGCCGTCAGCAGGCCCACCAGTGCCAGCGAAGGCAGGACCTGCAGCGTCGACTGGCGGATCTCCTGCGCGGTGAAGCCCTTGGGGTAGCCCCCTTTCGCCGTATAGCCGTGCTTGACCGAAACCGCGCGCTCGAAGAACTCCGATTGGGAGGGCGGGCTTTCGTCGCGGCTGTCCCCCATGCTCCAGATGTACTTGTCGCCAAACTCCAGCGTGAGCAGCAGCCCGTCCTGGAAGCCATGCAGTTCGTTACGCAACTCGATGCCATAGGCGGTCGCGATGACGCCGGGGTTGGCGTGGGCGAGCCGCAGCTCGACGACCACGCCATTGGGTGTGGTGGGGGAGTCGAAATTGAGCCGGACATGTTCGGTCGGGCTGGCGAAGGCCGGGGTCTTCACCTGGGCTTGCGGTACGCTGCCACAGTAGGCCTGGCCGTCCCGGGTGAGTATCAGGGCGCGGATGCGTGGATCACTGGCGGCGAGTTGCTTGAGCGGCCCCTGGGCCTCGGCGCATGGCCTGCCGGCCAGCGGCAGGGCGTTGATGGCGGCGACTTGCAGGTTGTCCAGGACCCGGTCGACGGCGAAGATGGCTTCCTGGACCGAGACACGGGCATTCTGCTCCAGCTTGCTTTCCAGCTGGTACACCATCACCAGCAGTCCCGACACCATGGGCACCAGGCCGATCGCCAGGATCAGCAGCAATTCCAGCAGGCTGCGCCCTGCATAGGTGAACCTCGACATTGGCTTGCGACCCTCCTGTCAGGTTGTCCGTGAGTGGACAGACGGCAGGAGGTTACGTCGGGCAAGAGGGGCGGGCTGTAGCCGCTATCCGTTTGTCGCGCGGGCTATCGGGCCGACTGCTGTCGGACTCATGCCGGCTTTCTCAGGCACTCCAGCACCCGTTCCGCCACCCGTTGGCTGGAGGCCGGGTTCTGGCCGGTGATCAGCCTGTCGTCGCAGACCACGAACGCCGCCCAGGGATCGTCGTGCTTGCTGTACTTGCCGCCGCGGGCCACCAGTTCGTTCTCGGTGAGGTAGGGCACTACCTTGTCCAGCTCCGCCAGTTTCTCCTCGGTGTTGGAAAAACCGGTCACCTGGCGGTCCTTGACCAGCAGGCTGTTGTCGCTGAGCTTGACGTTGAGCAGCCCGACCACGCCATGGCATACCGCACTGACCACGCCACCGTTTTCGTAGATGCGCCGCGTCAGGTCCTGCAGGGCAGGGTTGTCCGGAAAGTCCCAGATGACCCCGTGGCCGCCGGTGTAGTAGATCGCGCAATAGTCGTTGGCCTTGGCCTGGTTGGGGCTGAGGGTGTTGCCAAGGCGATTCATGAAGGCTTTGTCGTCGTACCATTGCCAGTCCAGCTCCGGGGCCATCTGCAGGCTGTGCGGATCGATCGGTACGTAGCCGCCCAACGGGCTGACGTAATCGACCGCATAGCCGGCTTTCTGCACCTCGTCGACGAAATGCACCGCCTCGCCCAGCCACAGCCCGGTGGCCCGGTGGAGCGTCGGGTATTTCGCCGTATTGGTCAGCACCACCAGGATCTTCTTGCTCATGGCCACACTCCCAACGGCTGGAAAAGGCCCCCGGTTGCTCGGAGAACGGGGGAAAGCCTAATGAGCATAGCCGGCAATGCCAGGAAAACCATGCCCTGATAGCGCTGTGCTAGCCTTGCCCGGAATCGTTTCCATATCGCTGAAAAACCAGGGGACAGGGGCTATGACGTCGGACACTTTCATGCAGGCCGCCATCGATGAAGCGCGCCAGGGACTGGCCGAAGGTGGCATCCCGATCGGCTCGGTGCTGGTGCACCAGGGGCGGATCATCGGGCGCGGGCATAACCGCCGGGTCCAATGCGCCAGCGCCATTCTCCATGGCGAAATGGATGCCCTGGAACGGGCAGGGCGTCAGCCGGCCGAGGTCTACCGGGAGGCAACGCTTTACACCACCCTGTCGCCGTGCGCCATGTGCAGCGGCGCGATACTGCTCTACGGCATCCGCCATGTGGTGGTGGGCGAGAACCGCACGTTCATGGGCGAGGAGCAACTGCTGCAAAGCCGCGGCGTGCGCCTGGAGGTGCTGCAGGATGCCGCCTGCGAGGGGATGATGCGGGACTTCATCGCCAGCCATCCGCAACTGTGGGACGAAGACATCGGGCGTTGAGACGCCCTATCATCCTTTCCCCAGCATCTGGGCGACACGAGCCTGCAGGTGCTTGAGCTCGAAGGGTTTGCAGATCAGTTGCATGCCCGGGTCGAGAAAGCCGTTGCGGGCCATGGCCGTCTCGGCGTAGCCGGTGATGAACAGTACCTGCAGGCCGGGCCGCAGCTTGCGGGCGATCTCCGCCAGTTGCCGGCCATTCATCCCAGGTAGCCCGACATCGCTGATCATCAGGGCGATCGGTTGTGGCGAGCGCAGTACTTGCAGCGCCTCGTTGGCATTGCAGGCGGTGTGGCAGGGAAAACCGTCTTCGCGCAGCGCCTGGCAGAGCAACAGGCGCACCGCCTCGTCGTCCTCGACCACCAGCACGTCGCGGTTACCGCCTGTGCTCGGCCCGGCGGTGCTGCAGGCCTGCGGCTGGGCCTGGTCAAGGTAGCGCGGCAGGTACAGGTCGACCCGCGTGCCCTGGCCGATCCGGCTGCGCAGGGACACATGGCCATGGGACTGCTTGCTGAAGCCATAGACCATCGACAGGCCAAGGCCGACGCCCTGGCCGACCGGCTTGGTACTGAAGAAGGGTTCGAAGGCCCGTTCCAGGGTGCTCTCGGACATGCCCTGGCCATCGTCGATGATGCTCAGGCACAGATAGTCGCCACTGGGCAGCCCACCTCCGCGAAAGCGTGTGGCATCGACCCGTTGGTTGCTCGCCTCGATACTCAGGTGGCCACCGCTTGGCATGGCTTCGCAGGCGTTGAGCAGCAGGTTGTCGAGGGCTTCGTGCAACTGTTTGTCGTCCGCTTCGACCAACTACAGGTCGGCTGGCAAGGTCAGGCGCACATCCACCGAGACGCCCAGGCGGGCTTGCAGGTCCTGCGGCTGCAGTAGATCGTGCAGGTCGACGATGCGGCTTTCCAGGGATTGGCGCGAGGAAAACGCCAGGAGCCGATGGGTCAGCCGGGCAGCCCGGGAAACCGCCTCCTGGCCCATGCGCAACACGCCTTCGAGTTGCTCGGTACGCCCTTGTTGCAGGCGCTTGCCGATCAGCTCGAAGCTGCCGCCGATACTGGTCAGCAGGTTGTTGAAGTCATGCGCGACGCCACCGGCCAATTGGCCGATGGCCTCCATCTTTCGGGTCTGGTGCAGCATCTGTGCATCGGCCTGGTGACGTTGCATCTCGTTTTCCAGGCGTTGCTGCAGGTCGAGCAACTGGTCGCGGGCCAGGTATTGGCGACGCCGGGTGCGTAGGGCTGCCAGGCTCAGGTTCGACAATTGCGCGGCGTCCAAGGGCAGGGGCAGCAGCCACACGTTGCCCAGCCGTGGATGGGGTGGGCCGGTGCTGGGCGAGTGCGTGTCGGCCAGTAGGACGATGGGCAGGTCCGACCATGGCGGCTGCTGGTCGATGAAACGCTGCAAGGGCGATTGCGGCCCGCATGGCAGGGCTTGCTCGGCGGCGACCAGCAGGCCGGCGCCTTCTGCCAGCCAATGGCCCAGGCGCTGCGGGTCGGTGGTGCACAGGCACTCCACGCCCACGCTTGCCAGGACACGGGAAACATCTGCAGCGATCTGCGTGGGTGCCAGGATCAGGGCACGTTCGTCCACGGCTAACGAACCGGCCAAGGTAGCTCTCCTGTGACGATGGGCTGGCGGACCGATACCCACTGGACCACGGGACGACGACCAGGGTTCAACCCAAGGTGTACGATTCCTTTACAGCCCTTGCTGCAGCAGCGGGTCGTCGGGGTTCTGCCGCTCCAGCTCGGCCAGCAGTACCTGGACGTTCTGCAACTGGCCGGTTTCCTTCCAGTACTGGATCAGCAGCACCCGTGCACGACGGTTCGCCGGCTGCCGGTCGAGCAGGGTCTGCAGCTGTTTCTGCGCGGCCTCGACCTGGTCCAGTGCATGCAGGGTCACCGCCAGCACGTAGCGATAATCGGCGTTGTCCGGTGCCAGCTCGACGGCACGGGAAAGGGCCAGCAAGGCATATTCCTGTTGCTCGTGGCGTGTCAGCCACAGGCCCAGCTCGTGCTGCAGGAAGGCGGAGTCCGGCTGCAGGGCCAGGGCCTTGGCCAGTACCTGGCGGGAGGCATCGTGCTCGCCCTGGCGCTCCAGCAGGCGCACCTGGATGGCCAGGGCGTCGAGGTCATCCGGTGCGATCTCCAGGCTGCGGCGCAGGGCAGCGGCAGCGTGCTCGTAGTCGTGCTCGTGCAGGTAGAGGCGGGCCAGGTGAACCTGGGCGGCGGCATCGTCAGCTTGCGCCGTCAATGCCTGTTGGTACTGTTCCAGGGCATGCTGGAGCGGGCCGAAGTACAGGCCGATGGCGTCTGGGTCCAGGCCCAGCAGGGCGTCCACCGCGGCGAAGCGCACGCTCTGCTCGCTGTCCTCCAGCAACGGCCCCAGCACCAGGCTGCGCTGTGCCGGGGGCAGCAGTCGGCGGATGCTGGCGATGGCGGCGCGGCGTACCAGTGGGTCGCCGTGCTCCAGGTCCAGCCGGGCCAGCTTCAACGCTTGGGGCGAGGGGTAGTTGGGAAGTTCGACATACAGCGCCGCGCGGCGGATTGGCGCCAGGTCGTTGCGCTGCAGTTGCTGGTACAGGACCCGCGCCGCGCCGGGCTGGCCTTCATGGGCCTGGCGCAGGGCCTTGGCGTAGCTGTGGGGGGGAAGGCTGGGCTGGCTCGGTGGGGCCTCGCGCCACAGGTAGCCGACCAGCACCGATGCCAGGATCAGCAGCACCAGGGCGATCAGGTAGCGGCGGCGTAGGGGCATTGGCGGGTCCGGGTCGAAGGGAAGGGCAGAGCTTGGGACAGGCGGGCGGTAAATGCAACGGGGTGTCCTGGTGGACCGGCGTAGATGCAGGGTTACGCTGGATGAACGTGTGCGTGGAAAGCACTATGCTTGCCCCATGAGTACCCCCCATGCCCTTCGCCAACCCTGCCCACCAGGCGCCTGCAACTGCGGGCGCGAACGTCTGCACGAGGGGCCGCCCCAGGCCCAGCGCATCCTGCTGCTGACCCGCCAGGAAGAAAGGCGCCTGCTCGAGCGCCTGGAAAACCTCAGGGACCTGGCCGACCTCGAGCGCCTGCAGCTTCGCATGTACGAGCAGTTGGGCATCCGTGTACGCATTGCCCCCAGTTACAACGAAGTGCGCACCATGCGCGGCATCGTCATCGAGCTGGACGACCAGCCAGGCCTGTGCCGCAAGACCCGCCAGGCGATCCCGGCCGCCATCCGCCGGGGCCTGGAGCGCAATCCCCAGGTCGCCTTCCGCCTGCTGGACGCCCACGACCTGCTGCGCGACGCCTGAGCCTCAGCGCATGGCCACCAGCTTGATGCCGAACCCCACCAGGCAGGCCCCGGCCAGGCGCTCCAGCAGGTTGGCCACACGCGGGTTGGCGCGCATGCGCTCGGCCAAGTGATGGGTCAGCAGGACTGCTGCCAGGCCATAGAGGAAGGTCAGAGCGGCCACGGTCACCGCCATGAAGGCGAACGTCAGCGCGCCCTGGTGGCGCACCGGGTCGATGAACAGTGGGAAGAACGCCATGTAGAACATGATCGCCTTGGGGTTGAGCAGGGTGATCATCATGGTCTGGCGCAGGTAGCGACCACTGGCCATCCGGCTTTCCCGCGGCGCGCCCCCGGGCTTGCTCAGCACCATGCGCAGCCCGAGCCAGGCCAGGTAGGCTGCGCCGGCCCACTGCACCACATGGAACGCCGTAGGGTAGGCGGCCAGCAGCGTCGCCACCCCGGCCACGGCCAGCCACATCAGCACTTGGTCGCCGAGAATCACCCCGCACGTGGCGGCCAGGCCACCCTTGATACCGCCCTTGCCGGTGGCGGTGATCAGGGCGAAGTTGCCCGGCCCGGGGATGGCCAGGAGGATGATGAAGGCAATCACGAAAGCGCCGTAGTCGGTCACGCCGAGCATGGGGGATCTCCGGGTGGGCATCGTCGGGGGATGAATGGATATAGGCCATCATCCACCTCGCTTGCAAGGCGGACAGGGGATTTTCTAATTTTTCATGGGTGTCTTTCGTTTCCTTGGAAGCCGACCTGCGCGCCGCGCATCGGCCTTCATCATTCAAGGAGACAGGCAATGACTTCCGTTTTCGACCGCGACGACATCGTATTCCAGGTAGTGGTCAACCACGAAGAGCAATATTCCATCTGGCCTGACTACAAGGCGATTCCCAACGGTTGGCGCGCCGTGGGCAAGAGCGGCCTGAAGAAGGAGTGCCTGGCGTACATCGACGAGGTGTGGACCGACATGCGTCCCCTGAGCCTGCGCCAGAAGATGGCCGAAGCCCAGGCGCAGTGAGGCGGGCCGGTGAGCGCAGTGAACCTGTTGTGCCTGCCTTATTCCGGCGCCAGCGCCATGGTCTACAGCCGCTGGCGCCGCAAGCTACCGGCCTGGCTGCAGGTACGCCCGGTGGAGCTGCCCGGGCGCGGTGCACGCCTGGGTGAACCCCTGCAGACCGACATGCAGGCCCTGGCACGCCAGTTGGCCAGCGAACAGCGCCTCGCTGCCAGTGCCCCCTATGCGCTGCTCGGCCATAGCCTCGGCGCACTGCTGGCGTTCGAGCTGGCCCATGAGCTGCAGGCCCTGGGCTGCCCGGCGCCGCTGGCGCTGTTCGCTTGCGGTACCGCCGCGCCGACCCGTCGCGAGGACTACGACGGCAAGCACTGGCGCGACCCCAAGTGCGACGACGAACTGCTCGCCGAGCTGCGCGAGTTGCAGGGGACGCCCGAGGAGGTGCTGGCCAACCAGGAGCTGATGAGCCTGACCCTACCGATCCTGCGCGCCGACTTCCTGCTGTGTGGCCGTTACGCCTATCGTCAGCGCTCGCCGCTGCAGTGTCCCGTGCATGTCCTGGGCGGCGAGGACGACCGGGCCAGCGAGGAGCAGTTGCTGGCCTGGCGCAGGGAAACCGTGGGCGACTTCTCCCTGGCGCTGTTTCCCGGTGGGCATTTCTTCATTCATGAGCACGAAGACCGCGTGCTCGGCAGGCTGGCCGAGTCCCTCGAGCCGCTGCGCCTGTCCGCCTGATTGACGTCGCCCCCACCCTTGGTGGATCGTTGTGGCCCATCGCGGGCCACTCCTATTCCCAGGCAAAAGGGCAGACAATGCTGATCGATCCTCACAACGCCACGCTGCTGGTCGTCGACATCCAGGAAAAACTCATCGGTGCCATGAGCGACCCGCAGGGTACCCGGGCGCGGGCCCGCTGGTTGCTGGCCGCGACAGCGGACCTCGCGCTGCCGACGGTGATTTCCGAGCAGTACCCCAAGGGCCTGGGCCCGACCCTGGCAGAGCTCAAGGCAGCCTCGCCGGCGGCCGAGGTGGTGGAAAAGCTGCATTTCTCCTGTGTGGCCGCCGAGTGCCTGCCCGCCAGCCTGATGGCGCGCGAGCAGGTCATCGTCTGCGGCATGGAGACCCACGTCTGCGTGCTGCAGACGGTGCTCGGCCTGTTGGCCCAGGGCAAGCAGGTGTTCGTGGTCGAGGACGCCTGCGACAGCCGCACGCCGGCCAGCAAGGCGGCGGGCCTGGCGCGCATGCGCGATGCCGGGGCGCAACTGGTCACCCGCGAGATGGTGCTGTTCGAGCTGATGGGCAGTGCCAACCACCCGCTGTTCCGCCATATCAGCAAGACCTACCTGGTGGGCGAGCAGCCTTGAGCGAAACCACCGTCTGGCGCCAGGTCCTGCTGGGGGCGGCGATCCTGGCGTTGCTGCAGGGGTGTGCCACGCCCCGTGGCGAGCCGGTGGCCGACCCGGCCAAGGTGCAGGCCCAGGTCAAGCGCCTGCTGCCCGCGTCAGTGCGTGATCGCGACGGTTGGGCGCGGGATATCCAGACAGCGTTCAGTGCCCAGCGCCTGGCGCCGAGCAAGAGCAACCTGTGTGCGGTGTTGGCGGTGACCGAGCAGGAGTCGACGTTCAATGCCGACCCCCAGGTCCCTAACCTGGGGCGCATCGCGCGGGAGGAGATCGACCGGCGCGCCGCGCGCCTGCATGTGCCAGGCATGCTGGTGGAGGCTGCCTTGCAGACACCCTCGAGCAATGGCCAGACCTACCAGCAGCGGCTGCTCTCGGTGCGCAGCGAGCGGCAGTTGAGCGGCCTGTTCGACGACTTCATCGCCGGCCTGCCGCTCGGCCGTACCCTGCTCGGTGGCCTCAACCCGGTGCGCACCGGTGGGCCGATGCAGGTCAGTATCGATTTTGCCGAGCGCCATGCCGAGGGCTATCCCTATGCCTACGAGGGCTCCATTCGCCAGGAGGTCTTCACCCGGCGTGGCGGCCTGTACTTCGGTATCGCCCACCTGCTGGGCTACCCCAGCCACTACGAGCGCCAGCTGTACCGCTTCGCTGATTTCAATGCCGGGTGGTACGCCAGCCGCAATGCAGCGTTCCAGGCGGCGCTGAGCCGGGTGACGGGCCAGACGCTGGCGCTCGACGGCGACCTGGTCGCCCCGGGGGCGATCATGCCCGGCCATACCGAGCAGGCGGCGCGCAAGCTGGGGGTGAAGCTTGGGCTGCGCAACCCGCAGATCCGCAGCCAGTTGGAGGAGGGCGAGCGCCTGGCGTTCGAGGAAACGGCCCTGTACCGCGGGGTGTTCGCCCTGGCCGATGCGGCAGCGGGCAAGCCCATGCCTCGGGCGGTGCTACCGGGCATCGAGCTCAAGAGCCCGAAGATCACCCGCAAGCTGACCACGGCGTGGTTCGCGGGGAGGGTGGACGAGCGTTATCGGCGGTGCATGCAGCGGTGATCATGGGGCTGCGCAGCAGCCCCAGATGGCCCTCGATGAAAGCCCGCCTGCAACAAGGCCCCAGCCAATCAGAGGGTCAACGCTCCGACCACCTGGTCGACACTGGCCTTGAGCCCGGCCACGGCATCCGCCGGGTCACTGTCCACGACCAGCAGCCTGGCGCCGGCGGCCTCGATCACCTTGGCCACCGCTGGGTCCGGCTGGCGGTGATGCAGCACCAGGGCCACGTCCTGGGCCGCGAGGTTGTCGCCCAGGGCCTTGAGCGCCGCCTCGTCCCATTTGTCTTCGGCCGGCAGCGGCTGCTCCACCACGTCCAGGTTGAGGCCGCTGGCCAGGTAGCCCAAGCGTTCGGACAAGCTCACCACGCTGAGGTTGTCGGCCTCGGCCAGGCGTGTCTGGCTGCTGGCGGCCAGCTCCAGCAACTGGCGCTTGAGGCCGGCGAGGTTGGTCTGGATCTTCGCCTTGTCGGCCGGCGACAGGCGCTCGAGATCGTTGGCCAGCACATCGGCCATGCGCCCCAGGTTGGTCGGGTTGAGCCAGGGGTAGGCCGCGAAGGCGTCGTCGCCCTTGACCGCGATACCCGGCAGGGCACCGTCCACCGGGCGCGCAGCGTCGATCTCGACGATGCGGATGTTGCTGCGCCGGGCCATGGGGTAGAGCGGGTCGTCGCGCCAGATCGAGCGCAGGCCGATCACTGCGTCGGCCTGCTGCGCCGCCTTCTGCAGGCTGGCGCCACCGCGGCCGCTGAAGTACGACGGTTGGCGGCTGGCCGGCAGGTTGGCCGGGGCGGCGCGCTTGAGCTGCACGGTGGTGCCGTCGAGCAGGGCGACCGCCAGGCTGTGGGTCACCGGCAGGGTGGTCAGCACTTGCGTGGCCGCGACCTGTCCGGTGCGCGCGGTCGGTTGTGCCGCCAGGGCGAGGGAGGGCAGGCCGGCCAGGGCGAGGGCCAGGGTCAGGTGCTTGAGGCTCAGGGTCATGCCGGGTTTCCTTGCAGGCGTGGAACGAGGGCGCGGGCCAGGGCGGCGAGGGCGAAGCATGCGCCGGCGACCAGGATGATCGCGGCGCCCGATGGCACGGGCAGGTCGAAGACGATCGGCAGGAGGATGCCGAGCAGGGTGCTCAGGGTGGCGATGACCACCGAGGCGAAGAAGAACCCCTTGAGCGACTGGCTGACCAGGCGTGCGGCAGCGGCCGGGATCACCAGCAGGGCGCCGACCAGGATCGCGCCGATCACCTTCACCGAGGCCACGGTGACCAGGGTCACCAGCACCACGAACAGGTAGTCCAGCGTCTTCACCGCCACCCCGCGCACCGCAGCCAGTTGCGGGTTGAAGCTGGCCAGCATGATGCGGTTGTACAGCGGCACGGCCAGGGCCAGCACCAGGAGCGCGACGATGCCCAGCACCACCAGGTCCTGGGCGCTGACGGTCAGCACCGAACCGAACAGCACGTTCTCCAGGATATGCACGTTGATCTTGCCGGCCAGCATCAACAACAGGCTCGCCCCCAGGGCCAGGGACACCGAGAGGAACACGCCGATCAGCGTATCCGGCGACAGCCCCGTGCGGTTGCGCAGGAAGTTGAGCAGGATGCCGAACAGCAGGCAGTAGCCGAACAGGCTGCCATAGGGGCCGGTGTACGGCTCGCCGAGCAGGATGCCGATGGCCACGCCGGTGAGCGCGGCGTGGCCGACCGCCTCGGAGAAAAAGGCGAAACGCTTGACCACCACCAGGGTGCCCAGGCCGCCGAGTACCGGGCCGATCATCAGGCCGGCGAGCAGTGCGTTGACCACGAAACCGTAGGCCAGGGCCTCGGGCAGGTAGCCAGCCGTGGCCCAGTCCTGGACCAGCTGGCGGAAAGCTTCATAGCTCATCAGGCAAGGTTCTCGCTGCGAGGGTGGATGGAGAACAGCCCGAGCAGGCGCTCCGGGGTCAGGGCCTGGGCGGGCGGGGCGTCGAACAGCACCTGGCGGCTCAGGCCCGTGACCCGGTCGGCCAGGCGCAGTACCGCCTCGAGGTCGTGCTCGATCCACAGCACCGTGGTGCCGGCCTGACGCCAGCTGTGCAGCAGCTGTTCGAACACCTGGATACCGGCCTCGTCGAGGGCCGACATGGGCTCATCGAGCACCAGCAGTTGCGGCTCGGGGATCAGCCCCTGGGCCAGCAGCACGCGCTGGCGCTCGCCGCCGGACAAGGCGCCCATGCGCCGCTTGCGCTTGTCGAGCATGCCGACCCGCTCCAGGGCGGCGTCGATGGCCGGGCGGATGCGCCGGGACAGGCCGAGGAACGCCGGGCGCCGCTGGCACATGGAGGCCATGAAGTCGTCCACGGTCATCGGCAGGCCACGGTCGAACTCCAGGGCCTGGGGCACGTAGCCGATCACCTCCTGCTCGCTTGGCCAGTGCAGGGTCAGTTGGCCCTGGTGCGGCATCTGCCCGAGCAGGGTCTTGATCAGCGAACTCTTGCCGCCGCCGTTGGGGCCGACGATGGCGTGCACGCTGCCGGCGGCGACGCTGAAGGCGACCTGTTCGAGGATGCGCGTGCGGCCCAGGGTCAGGTCGATGCCGGCGAACTCGATGCGCGGCCCGCAGGGCGTGGCGAGGTTGGCGGCCGCGGTCATGCGCGGTTCTCCTGGATGGCCTTGACCACGGTGTCGAGGTTGCGCTTCATCTCCACCTCGTACTTGTCCTTGGTGTAGTCGCCATAGGAAATGTGGGTCAGCGGATAGATGTGCACGCCGGACTCGCGCTGGATGGTGTCCACGTAGGCGGACGGGAAGTCCATCTCCGAGAAGATCACCTTCACGTCCAGGGCCTTGAGCTGGTCGATGGTCTTCTTCAACTGCGCCGGGCTCGGCTCGATGCCGTGGGCCGGCTCGACCACTGCGGTGACCTCCAGGCCGAAGTCGCGCACCAGGTAGTCGTAGGCGGCGTGGATGGTGGCCACGCGAAAGTCGGCGTTGGGCGCCTCGGTGACCTTGGCCAGGGCCTCGGCGCGCAGGGCTCGCAGGCGTTTGGCGTAGGCGCGGGCGTTCTGCCGGTAGACGGCGGCGTTGTCCGGGTCGAGCTTGCCCAGTTCGCGGGCGATGTTGTTGACCTGGGCGATGGTGGCGCTGATCGACAGGAAGGTGTGCGGGTTGACCACCTTACCGGCGCCACGGGCGGCGATGCCGGTGGCGGCCAGCAGCGGCACGTTCGCGTTGGCCTCGATGGTCTTGATCTGGGGCTTCTCGCTGGCGGCGATCATGCGGTCGGCGAAGTCGTCGTGGCCGATGCCGTTGAGCACGACCACGTCCAGGGTGCCGATGCGCTTGATGTCCTCGGCGCGCGGTTCATAGGCATGGGGGTTGAAGCCGGCCGGGATCAGCGGCACCACCTCGGCCTTGTCGCCGACGATGTTGCTCACGTAGCTGTAGTAAGGGTGCAGGGTGATGCCGATGCGCAGGGGCTTGCCGTTGTCGGCCTGGGCCAGGGCCGGCAGGACGCAGGCCAGGAGCAGGGCGAGGACGCGGCGGGCGAGGGCGGAGCGGAACATGGAGGAGTCCTTGGGTTCAGTGGCGGTGTTGGCGGGTGACCCCGGCGTCGTAGTGGCTGACCACCTGCTGCCAGCCGGCGGCGATCAGGGCCTCCTGGCCCAGGTCGGCGGGTGGCGTGGCGGTACCGTCGCGGCGTAGCCAGACATCGGGGTGGCTGTCGCCGTCAGGCGGCAGGACCAGCAGGAAGCTGCCGGCCACCTGGGCATCCTGGCTGCGGCCGAGGTAGGCGCCGGCGTCGAGCCACTGCCATTGGTGGTTGCCACGGCTCGCGCTACTGGCGTCGGCGACGAAGGGCGGCAGGCCATCCTCGGCCAGTGCCTCGACCTGTGGCGCTTGGCTTTGCTCTTCGCGCAGCGCCTGGATTTCGTCGAAGGCGACCCACAGGTCGGTATAGATGCCCTGTTCCGCGGCATTGAGGTCGCGGCGCACATCGAGCTGGTGGCTGGCCACGGCCTGCTCGTCCTGGCGCTCGCCCCGCAACCCCACCACCGTGGCGGCGAGCACCACGATCAGCACGGCGGCCAACAGCACGTACAGGGTTTCATGCCCGGCGCCTGCCGGGCGCACCAACTGGGCGCGACTCATGGTTCACCGATATCGGCGTAGTCCACTTCCACCACGTGGCCGGGCCCAGCATCGAACAGCACGTAGAACTCGCCGTCGGGGCGCTTGAAGGTCAGGGTCGAGTCATCGCCGAGCTTGCCGCCGACCAGCACCTGTTCGTCGTAGCCGATCACGTCGAGGGTCACCCCCGGTGCGCCGCTGCCATCGGAGAAGCCGCCGGTGCACTTGATCTGGTCGCCGTCGACTGGCTCGCACTCGCACATGGGGTTGTGGGCCAGGGCGGGCGTGGCGGCCAGCATCAGCAGGGGCAGGGCGAGCCTGCGCATCAGGTGTTTCATTTCTTGCCTCCTTGTTTCTCGAGCCAGGCCACGGTGGCTGGCGACGCCTTGGCCAGCGGGACCGAGGCCTGGTGCATGCTGCCGTCCCAGCCTTCGATGGTGATCCAGATGTCGGCGTCGGGGTGGGTGCGCGGCGGGACCGGCAGCGAGGTACCCATGCGGTATGGCGCGCCGAAGAACAACGTGCCGGCGGCGCGCAGGCTGCGGGGCTTGCCGATGCGCAGGTAGACGGCCTTGGCGCCGTCGATGCAGGTCTTGCACAGTGCGGCGTTGAAGCTCTTGAAATAGCCCGCCGGGCCATTGGGCTGTGGTGGCTGGTCGCGTAGCTCGGCCAGGTCCAGGCTGTACGGGCCGACCTGGATGCCGCTGACCTGATTCACGCCCAACCCTGCCTCGCCGCGAAACAGCTTGGCGTCGGCGAAATACTTGGGCATGAAGCCCAGGGGAATGAGGATCAGCAGGATGTTCAGGTGGAAGCGCCACTTCAGCCAGAGCTGCTTCAGGGGGCTGGCGGGCAGGGTCTGTGCCTGGCTCATGGCTGGATCTCCACGGTGGTTTCGCTATGTGCCTTGCGTGGCCGGGCCTCGCGCTCGCCGCGCTTGAGGGCGGCGGCGGTGGCCTGGGCGGTGCGCTTGGTCCAGATCAGCAGGCCGCTGAACACCATCAGGGTCAGGATCAGGCCGAAGAACGCCCAGATAAGCTTGATCGGCAAACCGCCGAAGTCGCCGGTGTGCAGCGGGCGCATGGACTCGGTGACGAACTCCAGGGTCGAGCGGTCCGAGAGCAGGAACTGGCTGTCGACGTTACGGGTATAGGGGTTGACCTCGGCGGTCTGGAACATCAGCGGGTACCAGCCGCGCCCACCCATGCTGATGTGGCTGTAGGCGGTGCCTGGCAAGGAGATGAAGGTGATGTCCAGGCCGGGGATCGCCGTGGTGGCGATGCGCTGGGCCTCGTTCAGGTCGATGCGAGGGGCAGGGCTGCCGTCCTCGGTGCGGGGTACGTCCTCGCGGGCGATCACTGGCACCACGGGTTCGGTGGAGATCGTGATGTGGTTGTCGGCGAGGATCGCCTGGATCAGGAACCAGGTGCCGGTGATGGAGATCACCGCGATGAACCAGATCGACCAGACACCGGCCAGGCGGTGCAGGTCGCCCCAGAAGATCCGCGGCCCATGGCTACGCCGCGGCAGCTTGAAGAAGCCTTTCCAGAACTTCTTGTAGACCACCAGGCCGGTGACCAGCGAGGCCAGCATCGGCAGGCCCAGCAGCGAGACCAGGTACCAGCCCCAACTGTAGCCGTTGGTGAACGGCACCAGCCACCAGCCGTGCAGGGCGCGGGTGAAGGCTTCGAAGTTGAAGTCCGGCATCTTGCCCTGGATCGCGCCGGTATAGGGGTTGACGTAGAGCGTCCGTGACGTGCCGTCGGCGAGGGTGGCGCTGGCGGTCAGTGCGAAGTGCGAACCATCCGGCTGGCTCAGGGAGCGCACCACCATGTCCGGCTCGGCCTTGTGCATGGCGTCGAGCACCTGTTGGAAGCTCAGGCGCTCGGCATCGTCGTTGGGCTTGGTCGCACGCACGTCGGGGTTCGCCAGCCAGACGATCTCCTGGCTGACCACGGCCAGCATGCCGGTGAAACAGACGATCAGGACGAAGAACCAGATCGGTAGGGCGAGCCAGCTGTGGACGAGAAACCACAGCTTGGACTTGGATTTTTTCGTTTGTCGGGCCATCGGTCGGTCTTCTGAAAAATGAGGGTCGAGTCACGGCTCAACCTGGAGGCTGCATTTAATAAGACGAATGAGAATCGAAATCCTGCCACTGTAAATGAAAGCAAATATTTCAGCGATGGCCATTAGGGGCTTTCGGGCCTGCCTGGGCCCTGGTTTTTGCAGATTGTATCTGGGAGGGGTTGCCAACTGGGCATCAGCGGGCGGCACAGCGCCAGGAGGGGGCGCTGTGCATGGGGGAGGGCGCTTCAAGTTGAACAACATTGGGGCTGCGTTGCAGCCCCTGATATTCAGGCGCGGGTAAGCGCTACGACGTCATGTGCCCCCGTGGCTTGTTTGCTCAGGTGCTTGTACAGCGACTGACCGATTTCAGCGGCGCGTACCGGCAGCACAGACAGCAAGGTATCGCTCAGGCCATGGGATGCTTCGCAGAAGCCTTGTAGGTAGACACTGGCGCCGAACTCCGGGCTGGCCAGGGCGCGATAGTCGCGGTCCACGTCGAAGTCCTTCAGGTGCTGCTGCAGGGGGGCGAGCAGTTCGCGGTGGGAGCGGCGCTCGTAGCCGGTGGCGAGGATGACCGCGTCGTAGCGATGGGTCTGGCGTACGTTGGTGGCCAGGTCGCGCAGGGTCAGTTCGATACCTTCGGCGGTGTTCACCACATCTTCGATAGTGCGACGGCAAAGTACGGCATGACGGTGATTGTGGGCGACCTTCTGGCGATAGAGAATGCCGTAGATGCGTTCGAGCAGGTCGACATCGACCACCGAGTAGTTGGTGTTGTGGTACTCGGCGATGAGTTTTTCGCGCTCGGCGTGGGGCTGGTTGAACACCAGGTCGGTGTACTCGGGGGCGAAGATCTCGTTGACGAACGGGCTGTCGTCGGCCGGCTTGAGCGCCGAGGCGCGCAGGATCATGTCGACCTTGACCGATGGATAACTGTCGTTGAGGTCGATGAAGGCCTCGGCGGCGCTCTGGCCGGAGCCGACCACGGCGATGCGCATCGGCTTGCCCTCGGTGCAAGGCAGTTGCTGCAGGGCGCTCAGGTACTGGGAGTGGTGGAAGATACGAGGGTCGCCCTTGAAGGCGCGGAAGGCCTCGGGGATCTTCGGCGTGCCGCCACTGCCGACCACCACCGAACGTGCACGGCGCAGGTGTTCGCGACCCTGCTGGTCGCGAGATACCAGGCGCAGGTGATCGACGCGACCGTCGCGCAGTTCCGGTTCGATGCGCAGCACCTCTTCGCCATACACCGCCTGGGTGGCGAAATGCTCGGCGGCCCAGCGCAGGTAGTCGTTGTATTCCAGTCGGCAGGGGTAGAACGTACCGAGGTTGATGAAGTCGGCCAGGCGTTGTTTCTGGTGCAGGTAGTTGACGAAGCTGTATGGGCTGGTGGGGTTGCGCAGCGAGACCAGGTCCTTGAGGAAGGAAATCTGCAATTCGCTCTGGGTGGCCAGGGTGTTGCCGTGCCAGCGGTAGTCGCTCTGCTTGTCGATGAACAGGGCATCGAGGGCATGGCCGTTGGTTTCGGCGAGCTCTTCCAAGGCAATGGCCAGGGCCAGGTTGGAAGGGCCGAAGCCGACGCCGATAAGGTCGTGGATTTTTTCGGGGGAAGAGGTCTGGCTCATGGAGGCGTTCCTTGGATAGTCGTGTAGAGGCGCCGCGCAAGGCGCTCCGAGTCCTGCGCAAGTACACCGATTAGGACGAGCCGGAGGGTGGAGAATTTACCTGGGGGGGCTTGCGGCGGTCACTCGACTCAAGAAATGTCCTGGATAGCCGATAGAAGCGGGGTACAAGGACTCAAGTGAGGACATGGGGAACATGGTAGGAATCACCGCAATCAACATCCCCGCGGCATCGCTGCCCAATGCTGGCGAGGTGAGCGAGGCCGGGCAGGGGCGCCAGCGCGAAGGGCGCTTGCAGGTCGATGTGTCCGGGCTTCGTGGTGGCGAGCGAGCGCAACAGGCGCAAAGTGCCGAGGACAGCAGCGAGCCGCCGCACATCAAGCAATTGCGCGAGATGATCAAGAAGCTGCAGAAGCAGTTGGCCGAGGAGCAGAAGCAACTGGCCGAGCTCATGCAGCGGGAGATGGACGAAACCAGCAAGCTGGCGGCGGTCAGCGCCAAGCAGGCCAGCATCGCCACTCTCAATGGCGAGATCCTGGCGGCTACCGCCCAGTTGCTCGAGGCTCTGAGCAAAGCCGGTGGCAGCAGTGCTGGCGGTATGGTCAGCACCCAGGCCTGAGAGGGCCTGGGGTGTCACCTTGGGCTGCAACGCAGCCCTGGCTGCGCAGTCAATCCGCTGCCAGCCGCGCGCGGTTCTGGCGTTCGGCCTTGTACTGCATCGCCACCGCCGGCGCCGGCTTGGCCGTGCCGGTTTCCAGCCATTGGCGCATGCGGCTGGCATCGGCGAAGTGGGTGTACTTGCCGAAGGCGTCGAGGATCACCATGGCCACCGGGCGGTTGTCCATCTTGGTCAGCAGCACCAGGCAGTGGCCGGCATCGTTGGTGAAGCCGGTCTTGGTCAGCGTGATGTCCCAGTCGCTCTTGTTCACCAGGTGGTCGGTATTGCGAAAGCCCAGGGTGTAGTTGGGCTTGCGGAAGGCCACGGTCTTCTCGCGGGTGGTGGACAGCTCGCTGAGCATCGGGTACTTGCGCGACGCCAGCAGCAGCTTGGCCAGGTCGCGGGCCGTGGAGACGTTCTGGGTCGACAGGCCCGTGGGCTCGACATAGCGGGTCTGCGTCATGCCCAGGCTGCGGGCCTTGGCGTTCATCGCCTTGATGAAGGCGCCATAACCGCCCGGGTAATGGTTGGCCAGGCTATTGGCTGCGCGGTTCTCCGACGACATCAGGGTGATCAGCAAGGTCTCGCGCCGGTTCAGTTGGCTGCCCAGCCGCACCCGCGAATAGACACCTTTCATCTGTGGGTTGTTGGCGATGGTCATGGTGAGCATTTCGTCCATCGGCTGCCTGGCGTCGAGCACCACCATCGCGGTCATCAGCTTGGTCACCGAGGCGATCGGCACCACGCGGTCGGCATGGCTGGCGTACAGCTCCTTGTGGGTGTTCAGGTCGATCAGCAGGGCGCTGCCAGAGGCCAGGTGCAGCTTGGCGGGGTCGCGTTGTACCTGGGTCGAGGGTTGTGCAGCAGCGGTCGACGGAGGGATGGCGGTTCCTGTGAGCAACAGCAGCAGGCTGAGAATGGACAGGGGAGTTTTCACGTTGAGGCTCACTAAAGGTTGGTATGTCGTTGGCTGTGCAAGGGTTTCCCCCAGAAACCGTGCATTCTGGAGTATGGTCGAAGTGCTGTCGATTGCTCGTTGATCGCAGGCGCCGAAATGAAAAAAGCTTCATGCTGGAACGTTTCTCCCCGGCGCCGTTCGTCGGCTCGCCAGGTCAAAAAAAGCCCGCCAGGGAAGGCGGGCAACAGAGGCATAGAGAGCAACGCACAACAAAATTCGTTCAGGCGAGCAAGCTTGTAGCCTGCAGTCGTTCGGCAAGGGCCTGGGCCGAAGCCCGCGATGCCAGCGGGCCGCTGACCGCCTCGCCATTGCGCACCAGGTACCAGCAAGCCAGCATTCCCTGTTCACGCAAGGGAGCCGGGACGGCGCTGCCGATGACGGACATGATCTGGATAGTGGCCATTGGGTATCTCCTGTGGAACTTGGCCCTACCTTACGGAGCCATCGGCGCGTTTTGAAATCAACTTCCTCGATAGTGATCATTGCTTTTATCAACGATCGCCAGCGCAGTGGGTGTCCCCATGATGACAGCGGTGACCGTCAAGCGAGTAGCGGGTGCAGGGTAAAGGTTGTGTAAGGATGGCAGGCACTCTCTGTTACGCTGCATGAACGATTCAGCGAGAAGGAACAGGCAATGGCCATCCCACCCAGCAGAGACACCGTCCTGTGCATTTCCCTGGCCGGGCGGCCCGGCACCTTCGGGGTACGCTTTCACAACCACCTCTACCAGCAGTTGGGCCTGGACTATTACTACAAGGCCATGACCACCCAGGACCTGCCGGCGGCGGTGGCGGGCATCCGGGCCCTGGGTATTCGCGGTTGTGGCGTGTCGATGCCCTACAAGGAAGCCTGCATGGCGCTGGTCGACGAGATCGACCCGTCGGCGGCGGCGATCGAATCGGTCAATACGCTGGTCAATAGCGACGGCCATCTGAAGGCGTACAACACCGACTACCTGGCGGTGCGCCAGTTGCTTGCACGGCATGAGGTCGATCCGGGTACCGCGTTTGCCTTGCGTGGCAGCGGCGGTATGGCCAAGGCGGTGGCCAGCGCGCTGCGGGACGCCGGGTTCCGGGAAGGGATCATCGTCGCCCGCAATGAGCAGGCCGGGCGGCAATTGGCGGATGTTTGCGGTTATCGCTGGCAGGCCGAGCTGGACGACCTGTGCCCGCCGATGTTGGTGAACGTCACGCCGATCGGCATGGCGGGCGGGCCCGAGGCGCAGCAGCTGGCGTTTCCGGAAACTGCCATCGCGGCGGCCGAACGGGTATTCGACGTGGTCGCGATGCCGGCGCGCACGCCGTTGATCGCCCGGGCCGAGGTGTTGGGCAAGCCGGTCATCACTGGGTTGGAGGTCATTGCCCTGCAGGCGCTGGAGCAGTTCGTGCTGTACACCGGGGTGCGTCCGACGCAGGCGCAGGTGGACGCCGCGGTGGTCCATGCCCGGGGGCAGGATTGACGGGGCCGCTGTGCGGCCCCCGGTTCACCAAGGCTCAGAAGGCCTTGCGATGGCCATCCAGCTGCTGGTCGACCAGCCACCGCCCATGGGCGAGCGCCGCATGCTGGGCATTTTCCAGGTCGCAGAGAAACGCCATCTTCAATGGCAGCGCGATGCGCCTGCTGGTGTGCCCTTCCGGGTCGGTGATCCGGCAGCCGGCGGCATAGGGCAGGGGGGAGTCCGGGTGAGCCATCACGCTGGCGGTGATGGTGTGGTCGCGGTATTCACAGTGAAGGGTTTGCATCGTCCTTACCTCGCTGTGGCTTGGAAGCGGTCATTTCCATATACCACAGCGAGGGGCCGGGAGTTCCCGGCCCGACGAGCGTACCGCGCAGGTTTCAGCCCTGGAGTTCGCCAGGCTGGATGATTTCCACCCAGTAGCCGTCCGGGTCCTTGATGAAGGCCAGGTGCTTCATGCGGCCATCGCTCAGGCGCTTCTGGAAGGGGACTTCCAGGGCTTCGAAGCGCTCGCAGGCTGCGCGCACGTCCGGCACCGAGATGCAGATGTGGCCGAAGCCGCGCGGATCGGTGTTGCCGTCGTGGTAGGCGAACTCGGGGTCGTTCTCGGTGCCGTGGTTGTGGGTCAGCTCGAGCACGCCAGGGATCGACTTCATCCATTGGTGGCGCTCGGCGTCGTCGGCCGGGATCCGGGCCGGGTCGACCAGAGCCAGGAAGTACAGGCTGAAGGCCGCTTCCGGGAAGTCGCGCTTGTCCACCAGGCTGAAGCCCAGGACACGTGTGTAGAAGTCCAGGGACTTCTCGATGTCCTTGACCCGCAGCATGGTGTGGTTGAAGACGAAGTTGGCGGTGGCGGCGTCCGGCTGGGCGGTGACGCCGGGCAGGGTTTGCAGGTCGTGCAGGCTCATGGGTACTCCAGGAACGGGGCTGGGCCGTGAGGCGCCAGCGGTAAAGACAGGTGCGTCATGATACGGCAGTCAGGTGGGCGCGCAAATGAAAACGCCCTGCACGAAGGCAGGGCGCTGGAATTAGAGGCCCGCATGTGCGGGCGCGTGATGGGGTCGCTAGTCCTTTAGCTGGTTCGATACTGGACCAGCCGCTGTGAAAAAAGTGTGAAGTGTGTGTTGATGTTTCATGAGCGCACCCAACTTTCCACGGTCTTGGCGCCGTACTGTTCTTTCCAGGCCTTCAAGCCACGATGGTTGCCGCCTTTGGTCTCGATCAGCTCGCCGGTGTGCGGGTTCTCGTAGACCTTCACCACCCGCGGGCGGCGTTGCTGTTTCGGCGGTGTGCCCGGGGCCTTGGCCGCCTGCTTCGGATCGAGGATGGCAATGATGTCGCGCAGGCTCTTGTCATAGCTCTTCATCAGGCCGAGTAGTTTCTGCTCGAATTCGATTTCGCGTTTCAGGCCGGCATCCTTTTTCATCGCTTCCAGTTGCGCCATCTGCTCCTGAAGCGCTTTTTCGGCAGCACGAAACTCTGCAAGTCTGGACACTGTCATCACTCCTGTAAGTCTGCCGTGGCATGACGTGACGAACATTGAAAAGCAATAAACGCCGGCCACGCGGTGGGGAAAAACTGTTCGCTGATAATGAGTGTAGTAGTCGTCGGCTAGTGGGTAAACCGCAAACTTTCAATTCATTATCCGGGAACTTTGCTAGTTTTTCGCGCGGTATTGGCCAAGGTGCGCGGCATGCCCTGCCAGGGTGTCTAGACCATGGTCCAATGGCCTGTCGTAGAGCGCCCGGGCGATCATAGCAGATGATGGCAGGGATCTTTTCCCGCAGTCTTGCAGTCCCGGGGGCAAACTGCGCTCCCGGTTGGTATTCGCCCTTCTTTTCGGATGTCCCCTCGCATGTTTGCCCCCTTTCCTCTGGCCCCTGGGCGCCGTGTTGCCGGCCTGTTCTTGCTGTGCGCCGCTATCGATGCCCAGGCCGCCGGTTTTCTTGAAGACAGCACGGCCAAAGTCGAAGCACGCACTGTCTATTTCAACCGGGATTTGCGTGATGGCCACAGCAGTTCCAGCCAGGGCGCATCGAAACGTGAAGAGTGGGCGCAGGGTTTCATCCTCGATGTTCGCTCCGGTTATACCCAGGGCCCACTGGGTTTCGGCGTGGATGCCCTGGGCATGGCCGGCTTCAAGCTCGACTCCAGCCCGGCAGACAGCAACAGTGGGCTGTTGCCCTCCAGTGGCCATGACCCGCGCCGTTCCGCCGACGAATACGCCAAGCTGGGCGTGGCCGGCAAGCTGAGGCTGTCGCGCACCGTGCTGCGTTATGGCTCGATGATGCCGGACATGCCGCTGCTCAAATACAACGATGGCCGCCTGCTGCCAACCCTGTTCCACGGTGCCATGCTGACTTCGCAGGAGGTGCGCGACCTGAAGCTCACCCTGGCACGCCTGGACAAGTACACCGCACGTGACTCCACCGACCGCCAGGACATTCGCGTCCACTGCAAGAACAAGCGCTACGCCTGCGGCATCGAGGCCGACCACTTCGACCTGGCCGGCCTCGACTACCGTTTCAATGACCGCCTCAGTGCCCAGTACCAGGTGGCGAAGCTGGAGAACATCTATCGCCAGCACTTCCTCGGCCTGGTGGCCAGCCAGCCGTTGACCCTGGGTAGCCTGGTCGCCGACCTGCGCCTGATCAAGAGCGACGACATCGGCAACGCCCGCGCCGGAGCGATCGACCACCGCGCCTTCAGTGGCATGCTCGGCTACAACCTGGGTGGCCACAAGGTCAGCGCCGGCTGGCAGCGCATGTACGGCGAGAGCGCGATGCCGTACCTCGACGGCAGCAATCCGTACCTGGTCAACTACGCCCAGGTCAACGACTTCGCCGCGGCCCAGGAGCGTTCCTGGCAACTGCGCTACGACTACGATTTCAAGGCTCTCGGCGTGCCGGGGCTGACCTTCTTCACCCGCTACATCAACGGCGACCATATCCGCGTGCCAGGCAGCACCGCCGAGGGCCGGGAGTGGGAACGCGACACCGAGCTCAAATACCAGGTGCAGGGTGGCACCTTCAAGGACCTCAGCGTGCGCCTGCGCAACTCCACCTACCGCAGCAACTACGCACAATGGGCGCGGGACATGGACGAGACGCGGATCATCGTTAGCTACAACTTCTCGATTTTGTAGGACGCTTTACCCGATGCGGGCGGACGGTCGACAATGGCCGCTGGTTTGCGGACGGGCGGGGCGATGAAACAACTCCTACTGATTGGCATCGGGCCAGGCGATCCTCGCCAGGTCACCTTCGAAGCGGTGGACGCGCTGCGGCGCGCCTCGGTGTTCTTCGTGCTGGACAAGGGCACCGACAAGGATGAGCTGGTGCGCCTGCGCAAGGCCATCCTCGAGCGCTACCGGCCGCAAGGTGGTTACCGCCTGGTGCAGGTCGAGGACCCGCGTCGCGATGGCCAAGCGCCGGACTATGTCGGTGCGGTGCAGGACTGGCACCAGCAACGTGCCGCCCTGTATGCCCGCCTGCTGGAGGACGAACTTGGCGTCGAGGATGTCGGCGCCTTCCTGCTGTGGGGCGAGCCGGGGCTGTACGACAGCACCCTGCGCATCCTCGACCTGGTCCGTGAACGGGGTGTGGCGCTGCGCCTGGAGGTGATTCCGGGGATCAGCAGCGTACAGGCCCTGGCGGCGCGTCACCAGATTCCCCTCAACCGTATCGGCGAGCCGCTCACCGTGCTGCCGGGCCGGCGCCTGGCCGGGCAGGCGCGTATCGACAACGTGGTGGTGATGCTCGACGGCCAGTGTGCCTTCGCCGAACTCGACGACCCGGGGCTGACGATCTACTGGGGCGCCTACCTGGGCAGCGCCGACGAGATACTCATCGCCGGGCCCCTGGTGGCGGTCAAGGCGCAGATCCTCGAGGCCCGCGAGCAGGCGCGGCGGCGCAAGGGCTGGATCATGGACACCTATCTGCTGCGGCGCTAGTGGCCTGCACGTCGGCCAGGCGGTTCTTCGCCTCGATCCATTGGGCCATGTACTGGGTGCTCTTGTGCTGGTGATGGCGCAGCATGGCGCCGGTGAAGTTGTACAGGCGCTGCTCGGCCAGGTGCGCCAGGCTGTGTTCGATCCGCTCGACCAGGGCCGGGCCGTGGCGACGCTGGTCGTAGCGCGCCTGGAGCAATGGCGCGCAGGCAGCTTGCGCCTGCTGCCAGGCTGCTTCGTCGCTGTACAGACGCACGGCGGCCTCGGCCAGCCCTTCGGCGGTGCTCGCCACCGCGCCGGGCCAGGGCAGTGGGCCATGCATGGCCTCGGCACCGATCGGCGTGGTCACGCTGGGTGTGCCGCAGAGCATGGCGTCGGTCAGCTTGCCCTTGATGCCGGCACCGAAGCGCAGCGGCGCGAGGCAGATGCGCGCGGCGCTCATCACCGCCTGGGCATCCTCGGCCCAGTCCTGCACATGGAAGCCTTCGCGCGGGTTGTGCAGGGCCGTGGCCTTGGGTGGGGTATAGGCACCGTACAGATGCAACTGGGCGTCGGGCAGGCGCCGGCGGATCATCGGCCAGAGGTTGTGCTTCATCCACAGCACCGCGTCCCAGTTCGGCGCATGGCGGAAATTACCGATGCTCAGGAAGTGCTGGCGTTCGGCGTACGGGCGCAGGCTCTGGGTGGCCGGGTCGAGCATCAGCGGGCACCAGTGCAGCAGGTAGTCCGGCACGCCGAAGCCGTTGACCAGCAGGTCGATCTCCACGTCGGAGATGATCAGCGACAGGTCGCTGCGGTAGATCGCCGCCAGTTCCCGCTGGGTCAGGTCGGCCGGCGCCATCTGGCGGAACAGGTCGGGGCCGCTGGTGTTGAACAGGGCGCGGAAATCGTTGGGGTCCAGGCCCTCCACCAAGCGCCGGCGCAGCAGCTGGTGGCGGGCCTCGCGCAGGCTCTGCAGGTCGGAGGTCTCCAGGACGCGCAGGGCCTGCGGGCAATGTTTCGCCACCCGCCAGCCGAACTGCTCCTCCATCATGAAACGGTCGAACAGCACGACGTCCGGGGCCAGGTCGACGACGAAGCGGTCGAAGCTTTCATCGTTGAGGGCGATGGCCTGTTCGGCGATACCCAGCGCGGCGAGGTCGGCCTTGTGCTCGCCGACGCTTGCCGGGCTGGCGAAGGTGATGCGCCAGCCGTGGGCCAGGAAGCTTTCGAGGATCTGCATCATGTGCCCGCCGGCGGCGGAGGAACGAGGCTCGGGCCAGACGTAGCCGATGACCAGGACGTGGAGCATGGGGGAGGGCCTTGGGGGTCAAAAGGTGCTATTTAATCATGAGTCGATGGGAATGGCCCTGTCCCCGCACCTCACGGCGTACCCAGTATCCCCACCACCTTTTCACGCAACTGCTCGATGCTGAACGGCTTGCCGATCAGGTGCATGCCCGGCGGCACCTCGACGCTTTCGGCATAGCCGCTGGCGAACAGCACCGGCAGTTGTGGCCTTGCCTGCCGCGCCCGGGCCGCCAGTTCCTCGCCGCGCATGTCTGGCAGGCCCACATCGGTCATCAGCAGGGCCAGGGGCTGCCCGGGATCCTCGAGGATCTCCAGCGCGGCAGTGGCGCTCGCTGCTTCGATGGCCGTATAGCCCAACTCGTCGAGCACTTCGACCATCAGCATGCGTACGATGTCGTCGTCTTCGACTACCAGAAGTTGCATGATCCGGGGTCCTGTTCAGGGAAAAGGGGATTTCTACTCAGTGCCTGCGGCGCTGGCAGAAGTTCCCCCAGCATAACGATCGGCACCTTTCCAGGGAACGATTGGCGCAGGGTACCTTCAAATACTGGCTAAGTGCCCTGTCAGACCTGGCAAAGCTGGTTAGACTCGCTATGAAGCCAGTGGGCGCAGCGGCAGGACCTGCCCACCAGGCCCTTCAACGGACTTTTTTCGCTCAGGCGTTTTCAGATGATTCAAGCAGCCTCGATGGATCAGCAAAGCTTTCGCAAGCTGTTGAGCCGCAACATCGGTCTCCCCCTGGGGGTGGGCCTGCTGGGCGCCGTGGCCTTCGTCGCGGTGATCAACTACCTGCTCTCGGCCATGCAGTGGGTCGAGCATACCGATCAGGTGATCGGCAATGCCAACGAGACGGTCAAGCTTTCGATCGACATGGAAACCGGCATGCGCGGTTTCCTGATCACCGGCGACGAGCGCTTCCTCGACCCGTACGAGGTGGCCAAGCCACGCATCTTCAGCAGCCTGCAGAGCCTGCGCGCCATGGTGGCGGACAACCCGCAGCAGGTCGAGCGCATCGACCGGCTGATCGCCTTGCAGCGCGCCTGGAACGACTTCGGCGGCGCCATGATCGCCCTGCGCCGCAACCAGGGCGACTACCAGAGCAGCATTGGCAACGGCCAGGGCAAGCGCCTGACCGACGAGATCCGCAAGGAGTTCGACGATCTCATCGCCAGCGAGCAGCAACTGCGCATGACGCGCAATGCGACGGTCAACACCGTCACGATGACGGCCATCAGCGTCTTCGTGGCGTTGATCGTCGCCCTGACCGGGCTGCTGGCGTACTTGGGCCGGCGTGACCTGCTGGCGCTGTCCGACAGCTATGTCGACAACCTGCAGGCCCAGCAGCGCGCGGCCGAGCGGCTGGAGCAACAGGCCTGGCTGCGCAACGGCCAGACCCAGTTGGCCGAGCAGGTGCTGGGCCAGTTGACCCTGCCCATGCTCGGCGACAATGTCTTGCGTTTCTTCGCCAGCTACCTGGGCAGCGTAGTAGGGGCCTTCTACATACGCGACGAGCAGGGGCATCTGGTTCGGGTAGCCAGCTATGGGCTGGATGCCGAGGAACAGGCCCGCGAGCAACGGCTCGGCAGCCAGGAAGGGCTGCTGGCCCAGGCGGTTCGCCAGTCGCGCCTGCTGCGCCTGGACGATCTGCCGCAAGACTACTACCGCCTGAGCTCCGGCCTGGGCAGCGGCCTGCCACGCAGTGCCTTGCTGATGCCGCTCAGCGATGACGGCCAGGTCAATGGCGTCATCGAGCTGGGCTTCTTGCGGCCGTTGCACGAACGCGACGGCGAGCTGTTGCAGCAGGTCGGCGGCAACTTGGGCATTTCCATCGAAACCGCCCGCTACCGCCAGCGTCTGCAGGAGGTGCTGGCCGAGACCCAGCAGCTCAACGAAGAGCTGCAGGTCCAGCAGGAAGAGCTCAAGACCGCCAACGAGGAACTGGAAGAACAGTCGCGGGTGCTCAAGGAGTCCCAGGCCCATCTGGAGACCCAGCAGGCAGAGCTCGAGCAGACCAACGAGCAGTTGGCCGAGCGCACCGAGGCCCTGGACCGCAAGAACAGCGAGCTGAACCAAGCCCAGCTGGAATTGCAGGCTCGCGCCGAGGACCTGCAGCGCTCGAACAGGTACAAGTCCGAGTTCCTCGCCAACATGTCCCACGAGTTGCGCACGCCGCTCAACAGCTCGCTGATCCTGGCCAAGCTGCTGGCCGAGAACGCCGAAGGCAACCTCAGCGAGGAACAGGTCAAGTTCGCCGAGTCGATCTACTCGGCCGGTAACGACCTGCTCAACCTGATCAACGACATCCTGGACATCGCCAAGGTCGAGGCCGGCAAGCTCGAGGTACGTCCGGAGCCCACCCAGCTCGAACGCCTGGTAGAAGGGTTGCAGGCCATGTTCCAGCCCCTGGCCCAGGACAAGGGCCTGGCCTTCAAGGTGCAGGTCGAGCCGCAGGTGCCGGCGACCTTGTTCACCGACCGCCAGCGCCTGGAGCAGATTCTCAAGAACCTGTTGTCCAACGCCATCAAGTTCACCGAGCACGGCCAGGTCAGCCTGGACATCAGCCAGCAGGCCGGGCAGGGCATCGTCTTCACCGTGCGCGACAGTGGCATCGGCATCGCCGCCGACCAGCAGCAGGCGATCTTCGGCGCCTTTCACCAGGTCGACGGCACCAGCAACCGCCGCTATGGCGGCACCGGCCTGGGCCTGTCGATCTCCCGCGACCTTGCCCACCTGCTCGGCGGACACATCAGCGTCGACAGCAGCCCTGGCCAGGGCAGCGTGTTCAGCCTGGTCCTGCCGGCGCGTTACGAGGCACCGGAGGAACAGGACCACGCGCACAGCCCGCGACCTGACGCCGATGAACCGCCGGCACCGCTGACGATGCCGGTGCCCGTGCCCGTCCAGGCGCCACGCCAGGCCCCGGCATTCGCCGACGACCGCGAGCGAGCGCCGTTCACCCGGCGCTGCATCCTGGTAGTCGAGGACGAGCCGAACTTCGCCCGTATCCTTTTCGACCTGGCCCACGAGCTGGGCTACGACTGCCTGGTGGCCCAGGCCGCCGACGAAGGCTTCGCCCTGGCCGTGCAATACACGCCGGACGCCATCCTGCTCGACATGCGCCTGCCCGACCACTCCGGGCTCACCGTGCTGCAGCGCCTCAAGGAGCAGGCCTCGACCCGCCACATCCCGGTGCACATCCTCTCGGTGGAGGACCGCGTCGAGGCGGCCATGCACATGGGCGCGGTGGGCTATGCGGTCAAGCCCACCAGCCGCGAGGAGCTCAAGGACGTGTTCGCCCGCCTGGAAGCCAAGCTCACCCAGAAGCTCAAGCACATCCTGCTGGTGGAGGACGATGACCTGCAGCGCGAGAGCATCGCTCGGCTGATCGGCGACGACGACATCGAGATCACTGCCGTGGCCCTGGCCCAGGACGCCCTGGCGCTGTTGCGCGAGCACGTCTACGACTGCATGATCATCGACCTGAAGCTGCCGGACATGCTCGGCAACGAGCTGCTCAAGCGCATGACCTGCGAGCAGATCCGCGCCTTCCCGCCGGTGATCGTCTACACCGGGCGCAACCTCACCCGCGAGGAAGAGGCCGATCTGCTCAAGTACTCGCGCTCGATCATCATCAAGGGCGCGCGCTCGCCGGAGCGCCTGCTCGACGAGGTCACCCTGTTCCTGCACAAGGTCGAGTCGCAGCTGTCCCACGAGCGCCAACGCATGCTCAAGACCGCGCGCAGCCGCGACAAGGTCTTCGAAGGGCGCAGGATCCTGCTGGTGGACGACGATGTGCGCAACATCTTCGCCCTGACCAGCGCCTTGGAGCACAAGGGCGCCATCGTCGAGATCGGCCGCAACGGGCGCGAGGCCATCGAGCGCCTGGAGCTGCACGAGGACATCGACCTGGTGCTGATGGACGTGATGATGCCGGAGATGGACGGCTACGAGGCGACCCGGCTGATCCGCCAACAGCCCCGCTGGCGCAAGCTGCCGATCATCGCCGTGACCGCCAAGGCGATGAAGGATGACCAGCAGCGTTGCCTGCAGGCCGGTGCCAACGACTACCTGGCCAAGCCGATCGACCTGGACCGGCTGTTTTCCCTGATCCGTGTCTGGCTGCCGCAACTGGAGCGAATTTGACTAGCGAACGTAACACCGATATCGAGATCCGGCTGCTGATCGAGGCGATCTACCTCAAGTACAGCTACGATTTCCGCGATTATTCCGGCGCTTCGATCAAGCGCCGGATCCTGCATGCCTTGCGCCAGTTCGACTGCCGTACGGTGTCGGCGCTGCAGGAGCGGGTGCTGCACGACCCGGGCATGTTCATGCAGCTGCTGCAGTACCTGACGATCCCGGTCAGCGAGATGTTCCGCGACCCGGGGCACTTCCTCGCGCTGCGCAACGAGGTGGTGCCGCTGCTGCGCACCTGGCCGTCGCTCAAGGTATGGATCGCCGGTTGCAGCACGGGCGAGGAAGTCTATTCGATGGCCATCCTGCTGCACGAGGAAGGCCTGCTCGAGCGCACCATCATCTATGCCACCGACATCAACCCGCACTCGCTGGAAAAAGCCAAGCAAGGCATCTACTCGCTGCAGGACCTGCACAAGTATGCCGAGAACTACCGCAAGGCCGGTGGGCGTCGCGACTTCTCCGAGTACTACACCGCCGCCTATGGCAACGGGATCATGGACGCCAGCCTGCGCGACAACGTGACCTTCGCCGACCACAGCCTGGCCACCGACAGCGTGTTCTCCGAGACCCAGCTGGTGTCTTGCCGCAACGTGCTGATCTATTTCAACAAGGACCTGCAGGACCGCGCCCTGGGCCTGTTCCACGAGTCGTTGTGCCACCGCGGCTTCCTGGTCCTGGGCAGCAAGGAGTCGGTGGACTTTTCCGCCTACGGCGAGCGTTTCGAGGCGCTGGTACGGCCCGAACGGATCTACCGCAAATCATGAACGGTGTAGAGGCGGTGGTCATCGGCGCTTCGGCCGGCGGTGTCGCGGCGCTGTTCAAGGTGCTCGGTGCCTTGCCGCCGGGGTTCGGCATCCCGGTGCTGTGCGTGTTGCACCTGCCTGACGACCGCCACAGCCAGCTGGCCGAGGTGCTGCAGCGGCGCCTGCACCGGCCAGTGCGCGAGGCCCGTGACAAGGAGCGCATCGCGCCGGGGCTGATCTACGTGGCCGGGCCTGGCTACCACCTGTCGGTGGAGCGTGACCTGACCCTGTCGCTGAGCCAGGAAGAGCCGGTGCATTTCTCCCGCCCGGCGATCGACTTCCTGTTCCAGTCGGCGGCCGATGCCTATGGCCCCGGTTTGCTTGGCGTGCTGCTCACCGGTGCCAACGAAGACGGTGCCCAGGGGCTTGCCTGCATCAAGAACAGCGGGGGCCGGACCGTGGTCCAGGACCCCCGCGACGCACAGGTCGCGCTGATGCCGGAGGCCGCACTGGCCCTGCATCGGCCCGACCATATCCTTTCCCTGAACGGTATCGGGCAACTGCTCGCGACCCTGGAACCCTGCGCATGCTAAGCCATATCATCGCCAAACTGCTGATCGTCGACGACCTGCCGGAAAACCTGCTGGCCCTCGACGCCCTGATCCAGGGTGCGGATCGCGAAGTGCACAGGGCCCAGTCCGCCGAGCAGGCATTGTCGCTGATGCTCGAGCATGAGTTCGCGCTGGCCATCCTCGATGTGCAGATGCCGGGCATGAACGGCTTCGAGCTGGCCGAGCTGATGCGCGGTATCGAGAAGACCAAGAGCATCCCGATCGTCTTCGTCAGCGCCGCCGGGCGGGAGATGAACTATGCCTTCAAGGGCTACGAGAGCGGCGCGGTGGACTTCCTGCACAAGCCTCTCGATACCCTGGCGGTGAAGAGCAAGGTCTCGGTGTTCGTCGACCTGTACCGCCAGCGCAAGGCCCTCAATCGCCAACTGGAAGCCCTCGAGCACAGCCGCCAGGAGCAGGAGCAGTTGTTGGCCCAGCTGCAGGTGGCGCGCAGCGAGCTGGAGCATGCGGTGCGCATGCGCGACGACTTCATGTCGATCGTCTCGCACGAGGTGCGCACGCCGCTCAATGGCCTGATCCTCGAGACCCAGCTGCGCAAGATGCACCTGGCCAGGGGCAACCTCGCGGCCTTCACCGAAGACCGCTTGCGCGCCATGGTCGAGCGTGACGAACGGCAGATCAACAGCCTGATCCGGCTGATCGAGGACATGCTCGATGTGTCGCGGATACGCACCGGCAAGTTGTCGATCCGCACCCAGCCGTTCGATCTCGGCCACCTGGTACGGGGGTTGGTCGAGAACTTCGCGGCCCAGGCCACCGCCCTCGACACCCACATCGAACTGGAGCGCTGCGAGGCATTGCCGGGGGAGTGGGATGAGTTCCGCATCGAGCAGGTGGTGGCCAACCTGTTGTCCAATGCCCTGCGTTATGGCGAGCGGCGGCCGGTACGGGTGCGGGTGTTCGAGGCGCACGGCATGGCCTGTGTGCAGGTTCAGGACCAGGGCATCGGCATCAGCGCTGCTAACCAGCAACGGATCTTCCAGCAGTTCGAGCGGGTCGCTGCGCAGCAGGCCAGTGGCGGCCTGGGGCTTGGCCTGTACATCTGCGAGCAGATTGTCCAGGCTCACGGCGGGCGTATCCAGGTCGACAGTGAGGAGGGCAAGGGGGCGACCTTCAGCCTGTACCTGCCGCTGGCGACGGCACGGCGAGAAAGCGACCAGGCGCAGGCAACCTCTGCGTGAGCCTGGGGTCAGATAGCCAACCTGTTGAATTGCAAGGCGCTGCCATGAGTGAAGATGCACAAGATGTCGTATTGATCGTCGAGGACGAGCCGGCGATTCGCATGATCCTGCGCGATTACCTGGCAGGCGAGGGCTACCATGTGCTGGTGGCCGAGGATGGCGAGCAGGCCTTCGCCATCCTTGCCAGCAAGCCGCACCTGGACCTGATGGTGACCGATTTCCGCCTGCCGGGCGGGATCTCCGGCGTGGATATCGCCGAGCCGGCGGTCAAGCTGCGGCCGGACCTGAAGGTGATCTTCATCAGCGGTTATCCGGCGGAAATCCGCGATTGCGGCAGCCCTATCACGCGCAAGGCGCCGATCCTGGCCAAGCCGTTCGACCTCGATAACCTGCGCGAACAGATCCAGGAATTGTTGCGCTGATGATGACACCAGGCCTGGGCAAGGCCCGTTAGGAAGACCATGTGGCAATTTGATCCGGTATCGCTCAGGCTCTTCATCGCCGCGTGCGAGGAGGGCAGTATCGCGGCGGCCGCGGCACGGGAGTTCATCGCGCCTTCAGCGGTGAGCAAGCGGATCTCGGACATCGAGTCGGCCTTCGCCACCGCGTTGCTGGTGCGCGGCAAGAAAGGCGTGGCGCCCACCCCGGCCGGGCAAGCGTTGCTCCGCCATGCACGAAAGTTCATGCGCGACATCGAGCGCCTGCAAGGCGAGCTGAGCGAATATGCCGAAGGTGCTCGCGGCCATGTGCGGGTGCTGGCCAACGTGTCGTCGCTCATGGAGTTCCTGCCCGAAGAGCTCGCCCGCTTCCTGGCCGAGAACGAACATATCCAGGTCGATGTCGAGGAGCGGTTCAGCTCGGATGTGGTACGTGGCATCGAGGAAGGGCAGGCCGATATCGGCGTCTGCCGCAAGTCCATGGCCGAAGGCGACCTGGAGTTCCATCCGTACCGCAGCGACCACCTGGCGGTCGTGGTCAATGCCCGCCACCCCCTGGCGGGCCGTGAAAGCCTCAGCTTCGTCGAGACGCTGGATTTCCATCACCTCAATATCTCGGCCTTTTCCACGCTCGGTACCCAGATGCAGAAACGGGCCCGTGCGGCGGGCAAGGACTTGCAGTACCGAACCTGCGTATCGTCCTTCGATGCGGCGCTGCGCCTGGTGGCTGCAGGCATGGTGCTGGCCATCTTTCCCCGCGAGGCGGTGGCGCGGTATGTGGAGCTGTTCGGGCTGCGGGTCATTCCGCTGACCGATGACTGGGTCACGGACGAGTTCGTCATCTGCGTGCGGGACAGCGCGAGCCTTTCGCTTGCGGCCAGGCGCCTGCTCGATCATCTCTTGGCCACACCTGTTTCCGCATAGGCAAGCGGCACCGGCGTCGCGCTATCCATCGCCGACGGAGATGGATAGCACCGCCAAAAACGTCTTTTCCGCGCTTTGCGAGCTCCTTAGGCTGGCAGCACTTCCTCTCGCCTGGGGCCGGCATGAACCACATCACCTTGAACGAAGTCGGCATGCGCGATGGCTTGCAGAGCCTTCGCAGCATCATGCCCACCGCCGCGAAGCTGAAATGGATCGACATGGCCTACGAGGCCGGTGTGCGGCACATGGAGGTCGCATCGTTCGTGCCCGCCAAGCGCCTGCCGCAAATGGCCGATGCCGACGCGGTCGTCGCCCATGCCCTGGCCTTTGCGGACCTGACCGTCACGGTGCTGGCGCCCAATCTGCACGGGGCACAGGCCGCGCTCGCCTCTGGCGCCCAGCGCATCATCGTGCCGGTGTCGGTCAGTGCCGCCCACAGCCTGTCAAACGTGCGCCGTAGCCCGGAGCAGATGGTCGAAGCGTTCGCCCGCATGTGCGAGCTGCGCGACCAGGCAGGCCATCCGGTGACGATGATCGCCGGCATGTCGACCGCCTTCGGCTGCACCTTGCAAGGGCAGGTTCCCCTGCACGACCTGCTCGCGTTGACAGCGAAGGTCGTGCAGGCCGGTTGCGACATCGTTTCCCTGGCCGATACCACCGGCCACGCCACCCCGGGCCAGGTCGAGCGAACGCTGCAGGCGGTGCGAGCCGTTGCCGGCGACAAGCTGCGCTCGGTGCATTTCCACGATACCCGCGGGCAGGCCCTGGCCAACTCGCTGGTGGCTGTCCAGCACGGCATTCGTGAGCTGGATGCGTCCCTGGGCGGCATTGGCGGGTGTCCGTTCGCCCCGGGGGTGTCGGGTAACGCCGTCAGCGAAGACCTGGTGTTCATGCTCGAGGGCATGGGCTTTCGAACCGGTATCGACATCGAGCGCTTGCTGGCGTGCCGGAAAGCCGTCGAAACCTCGCTGCCTGGCGAACAGCTGCATGGCCACCTTGCACGTGCCGGCCTGCCCAGGCGCGTTCCAACCTTTGCTTGATTTCACTCGGGCGTGAAGGCCTGTAACGGAGTGCATCCGATGTCAACGCTGCCGCTTGAAGGGATTCGTGTCGTCGAGCTGTCCCACATGGTGATGGGGCCTGCGTGCGGCATGGTATTGGCTGACCTGGGCGCCGAGGTGATCAAGGTCGAACCGCTGAAAGGGGATGGCACGCGGCACCTTCCCGGGGCGGGCGCGGGCTTTTTCAGGATCTTCAACCGCAACAAGAAGAGCGTCGCCGTCGACCTGGGCACGACGGCCGGCCGGGAAGCGATCCTGGCCCTGGTCGATAGCGCCGACGTGTTCATCGAGAACTTCAAGCCCGGGCGCATGGCCGGGTTCGGCCTGGACTACGACACGCTTCACGCGCGTAACCCCGCGCTGATCTACGTGTCCCACAAAGGCTTCCTGAAGGGCCCTTACGAACATCGCCTGGCATTGGACGAAGTCGTGCAGATGATGGGCGGGCTCGCCTACATGACCGGCCCCGCGGGGCAACCGCTGCGTGCGGGCAGTTCGGTGAACGACATCATGGGCGGCATGTTCGGCGCCATTGGCGTTCTCGCCGCCTTGCATGAGCGAAACCGGACGGGCAGAGGCAAGGCGATCCAGAGCGGCCTGTTCGAGAACTGCGTGCTGCTTTGCGCCCAGCACATGCAACAGTATGTCGTGACCGGCCAGGCACCTGCGCCGATGCCCAGCAGGATCAGCGCCTGGTCGATCTATGACGTTTTCAGGTTCGCAGGCGATGAGCAGATGTTCGTCGCGGCAACCGGCGATAGGCAATGGGCTGCGCTGTGCAGGGTCCTGGGCCAGGAAGCGCTGCTGGACGATCCCAGCCTTGCGACCAACACGGCGCGTGTGGCGCAGCGCCCCCGGCTGCTCGCCCACCTGGCCGAGATCTTCGCCACCCTGGATGCCCAGGCGCTGGCGGTGCAACTGGAGCGCAATGGCATTCCGTTCGCAGCGATTCGCAAGCCTGAAGAACTGTTCAACGATCCCCACCTGCAGGCCAGCGGTGGCCTGGCCACGTTGCAGTTGGACGACGGTTCGCATACCGAAGTGCCGTTGCTGCCGCTGAGCTTCGATGGGAGGCGTTTCGGGCCTCGTCTTGTATTGGCGCGCGTGGGCGAACATACCGTCGAGGTCATGCGAGGCCTGGGGTATGACCATACCCGGATCGAGGGGCTGCAGGCGGCCGGTATCTTCAGCGCCGCCAACGAGCCTGATGCCGTTTAACTGACCGGCATTGGGAAAAGGACTTTTCATCTCGAACAATTAGAAAAACCGGAGAAACCCCATGGTCACCGTTACCAACGCTTCGGCCCAGCAGGCCTCGGGCGAGGATCATCTGAAAGAGTTGCTGCTCTACCGCCGGGTGGCCTGGCGCATCGTCCCGCTGGCCATCATCTGCTTCCTGTTTTCCTATTTCGACAGGATAAACATCAGCTTCGCCAAGAGGCAGGGTTCGGCCCGGCCATCCTGTTCTACATGGCGTGCTGGTTCCCCAAGAAGCAGCTGGCCGGCATCAATGGGATCTGGTTCCTCGCCATCCCCCTCTCCGGCGCTGTCGGCGCGCCGCTCGCAGGGCTGGTGCTCAACGGCATGGACGGTTTCCTGGGGTTGGCGGGGTGGCACTGGCTGTTCGTGCTCTCCGGCCTGCCGTGCTGCCTGATGGGGCTGGTCGTGCTGTGGAAACTGGACCGGGATATCCAGTCCGCCAAGTGGCTTTCCCAGGAAGAAAAGGACCTGCTGCAAAAGAATGTGGAAGCTGGGCGTGACAAGGTGCCCGAAAGCCATTCCTCGTTCTGGAGGGTGCTGGTGACGCGCGAAGTGGCGGTTTTCGCGTTCGTGTACTTCGGCATCAAGATGGCGAGTTATGGCCTGAACTTCTGGATGCCGCACCTGATCGCCCAGTCGGGCGTCAAGGACATGCTCCATGTCGGCATGCTGACCGCCTTGCCTTACGCGGTCGCCTGCGTTGGCATGCTATGGATGACGCGGCGATCCGACCGTACAGGGGACCGCAAGTCCTACCTGATGCTGTGCATGCTGGCGTCCACGGTCGGTTACCTACTGGCTTGCTGGTTCTTCGACAGCCCGGTCATATTGATGGCGGCCCTGGTGCTCGCGACCGCAGGGTCGTTCATCGCGATACCGATCTTCTGGTGCCTGCCCCAGTCGACGTTTTCGGGCATCGCCATCGCCAGTGCCGTTGCCGCGGTGAACTCCATGGGGCAACTGAGCGGCATGATCGCCCCGGCCATGGTGGGCTTGATCAACGACCTCACCGGGCAGACGTACATGGGCATGCTGGCGATCGTGCCGGTGTTGATCGCCAGTTGCTATGTGCTGGCGCGCTATGTGCGCAATCCTGCAATGGGCTGATGCCTGCCGCGGCCAACTGGGTTCATTTGCCTTTCTTCATCGAGGTTGTATCTTTTTACTGTTCTTGAAACATCAGCGGTATTGCCAGCGACCCCGCTATAACAGCGGTTGATAATCCAACTATCGACTTATAGCGTTATCGGATAAGTCGTGTAGGGGGTGACCATGGCGAATCGACGCAAGGTACCTGGTGTTCGCAACTACGATGGCCCGGCGGGAGGCTGGGGCGCACTCAAGGCGACTGCAACGGCGGTACGAGAGCAGATGGACACGCTCAGGGCGCCTATCACCCTCATGCGCACCAACCAGCCGGACGGTTTCGATTGCCCAGGGTGCGCCTGGCCGGACAAGGAGCATCGCTCGACCTTCCAGTTCTGCGAGAATGGCGCCAAGGCCGTGACCTGGGAGGCGACCAACAAGCGCGTCACCCCGGAGTTCTTCGCCAACCACCCGGTCGCCACCTTGCTCCATCGCACGGACTACGAGCTGGAAGATCTCGGCCGGCTGACCCACCCGATGGCCTACGACCGGGCCAGCGATACCTACAAGCCGGTCGAATGGGAGCAGGCATTCGCCAGGATCGGCGAGATACTCCGTGGCCTGGAGCCGAACCAGGTCGAGTTCTATACCTCCGGCAGGGCGTCCAACGAGGCGGCCTACTTGTACCAGTTGTTCGCCAGGGCGCTGGGCACCAACAATTTCCCGGACTGCTCGAACATGTGTCACGAGCCCACCAGCGTGGGCTTGCCGCGTTCCATCGGCATGGGCAAGGGGTCGGTGTCGCTGGATGACTTCGAGTCTTGCGAGCTGGTGATCTCGATCGGCCACAACCCCGGGACCAATCATCCCCGCATGATGGGGACCCTGCACGAAGTGTCGCGACGCAAGGTGCCGATCATGGTCTTCAACCCGCTTCGCGAGCGCGCGTTGGAGCGCTTCGCCGACCCGCAGAACATGATCGAGATGGCTACCTACGGCTCCACGCGGATCGCCTCGACCTACTTGCAGGTGAAGGCCGGCGGTGATGCGGCGGCCATCAAGGGCGTGATGAAATCGCTGCTGGAGCTGGAAGACGCTGTCGGGGGTGTGCTCGACCATGAATTCATCGAGCACCACACCAATGGTTTCGATGCGCTGAAAGCCGACCTGCTGACCACCGCCTGGCCAGACATAGAACAGGCCAGCGGCCTGAGCAAGGCGCAAATGGAGAAGGTGGCTGCAGCCTATGCCAAGTCCAACGCGACCATCGTCACCTATGGCATGGGCATTACCCAGCACAACGAGGGGACGGCCAACGTCCGGTTGATCTGCGACCTGCTGATGCTGCGGGGGAATTTCGGCAAGCCTGGCGCGGGGATCTGCCCGCTGCGCGGCCACTCCAACGTCCAGGGCAACCGGACGGTGGGCATCACCGAGAAGCCCTCCGCCAGCTTTCTGCGGAAGATCGAAGAGGTATTGGGCTTCAAGCCGCCAACCGCGCATGGCCACGACGCCGTGCAGGCCATGCAGGCGATGATCGCCGGCACCTCCAAGGCACTCATCTGCCTGGGCGGCAACTTCGCCGTGGCGCTGCCCGACCCGGGCCAGTGTTTCCCGGCCATGGGCAAGCTGGACCTGAGCGTGCACATCGGCACCAAGCTCAACCGTACCCACTTGCTGGTCGCCAAGGAAACCTTCCTCTTCCCGTGCCTCGGCCGCACCGAGCTGGATGTGCAAGGGGGCGTGCGCCAGTCCATCACCGTCGAGGACTCCATGTCGATGGTCCATGCCTCGGCCGGCAAGTTGAATCCCGCCTCCGAGTTCTTGCGCTCGGAACCGGCGATCGTGGCGGGCATGGCCCACGCGACCCTGCCTGACAGCCCCGTGCCCTGGCTGGCGCTTGCCGCGGACTACGACAAGATCCGTGACCTGATCGAGAAGACCATCCCGGGCTTTGACGACTACAACGAGCGCATCCGTGTTCCCGGTGGGTTCCGCATGCCGCTGCCTGCCACGGAGCGGGTGTGGATGACACCTTCCGGAAAGGCTGAGTTCTTCGTCTTCCCAGGGCTGCATGAAGACAAGGAAGTCGATGGCGACGATGTCTTGCGCTTGATCACCCTGCGTAGCCATGACCAGTACAACACCACCATCTATGCCATGGATGACCGCTACCGCGGTGTGTTCGGCCGGCGCGATGTGCTGTTCATGAACCCGGCGGACTTGGAGGCGCGTGGCCTGGCCCATGGCGACCTGGTGGACATCGAGACGGTCTCCCATGGCAGGAAGATGCGCTATGAGCGAATCACGGCCATCGAGTACAAGATCTCTGCTGGCTCGGTGGGGGCGTACTATCCGGAGGCGAACCAATTGGTGCCACTGGATTATATCGACGTGGACAGTGGCACGCCGTCGTACAAGTCGGTGCCGGTGCGGGTGATGCGTTCGGAGCTCAACTGAGCGAAGTGCTTTCGGTTGGTGGGGCAACTGCCATTAGGGCCGCTGCGCGCCCCTCGAGTTCGGCGCTATCCTGTGGGAGCCGGCTTGCCGGCGATGGGGCGCGCAGCGGCCCTAATATTTGCCAACTCGATCCAGGGGCTGGACGCTGCTCTGATATGGGCGTCGAATATATTAATGGGTCTATATTCATATAGGCATTTGCAGCTTATGAATGTTCGCGGTGTTCGTCAAATTGCTTTCTTTTAATACTTGATAAGTGTCATCTGTCACTAACTTGCAATGCGTCGGAAACCCCTGTTTTTACGGGCTCATAGATAAGCCCGATCACTCTGTAGTTACTTTTGATTGGACGGGGCGCGGCAGCAAAAATAGTCTGCCGTTGTAAAGTTTTGAAGCGCACCTGGAAGTTCGCACTTCAATTCGACCTCCCTCTGCGTGCCAATCAAGGGTTACCTGATGAGCGAAGAAGAACATATTAGAACCTACAACGGGCCGGCTGCCGGCTGGGGTGCGCTCAAGAGCGTGACCAAGGCCTGGCTGGGCAGCGAGAATGCCTTCAAGAACCTGCGGGCCATGCTCAAGACCAACCAGAACGGTGGCTTCGACTGCCCCGGCTGCGCCTGGGGCGAGTCGCCGGAAAGCGACATGGTCAAGTTCTGCGAGAACGGCGCCAAGGCGGTGAACTGGGAAGCCACCGGGCGCTCGGTGGACCCGGCGTTCTTCGCCAAGTACAGCGTCAGTGCTTTGGCCGCGCAGACCGACTACTGGCTCGAGTACCAGGGCCGGTTGACCCACCCGATGCGTTACGACGCGGCCACCGACCACTATGTGCAAACCAGTTGGGACGAGGCCTTCGCCCTTATCGCCCAGCACCTGAACGCCCTGGAGTCGCCCGACCAGGCCGAGTTCTACACCTCGGGCCGGGCCAGCAACGAGGCGGCGTTCCTCTACCAGCTGTTCGTCCGTGCCTACGGCACCAATAACTTCCCCGACTGCTCGAACATGTGCCACGAGGCCAGTGGCGTGGGCATGAACAGCACCCTCGGGGTCGGCAAGGGCACCGTGGTGTTCCATGACCTGGAACTGGCTGACGCGATCTTCGTCATCGGCCAGAACCCCGGCACCAATCATCCACGCATGCTCGAACCGCTGCGCGAGGCGGTCAAGCGAGGTGCCCAGGTGGTGTGCTTCAACCCACTCAAGGAGCGCGGCCTGGAGCGCTTCCAGCACCCGCAGCACCCGTTCGAGATGCTCAGCAACGGCGCCGAGCCGACCAACACCGCCTACTTCCGTCCGGCCCTGGGCGGCGACATGGCGGTGATGCGCGGTATCGCCAAGTACCTCCTGCAGTGGGAGCGCGAGGCCCAGGCCAAGGGCGAGCCAGCGGTGTTCGACCATGCCTTCATCGCCGAGCACACCAGCGGTATCGACGCCTACCTGGCGGCGGTGGACGCCACGCCCTGGGCGCACATCGTCGAGCAATCCGGCCTGAGCCAGGCCGAGATCGAGTTGGCCGCGCGCATGTACCGCAAGGCCGAGCGGGTGATCATGTGCTGGGCGATGGGCGTGACCCAGCACCGTCACTCGGTGCCCACCGTGCAGGAGATCGTCAACCTGCAACTGCTGCGCGGCAACGTCGGCAAGCCCGGTGCCGGCCTGTCGCCGGTGCGAGGCCACAGCAACGTGCAGGGCGACCGCACCATGGGCATCGACGAAAAGCCCCCGGTGCGTCTGCTCGATGCCCTCGAAAAGCGTTTTCACTTCAAGGTGCCCCGCGAACATGGGCACAACGCCGTGCTGGCGATCAAGGCCATGGAAGAGAAGCGCGCCAAGGTGTTCATCGGCCTGGGTGGCAACTTCGCCCAGGCGACGCCGGACACCCCGCGCACCCATGCGGCGATGCGCAACTGCGACCTGACCGTGCACATCGCCACCAAGCTCAACCGCTCGCACCTGGTGACCGGGCGTGACGCGCTGATCCTGCCGTGCCTCGGCCGGACGGAAATCGACCTGCAGGCCGAGGGGCCGCAAGGCGTCACCGTGGAAGACACCTTCAGCATGGTGCACATCTCCCATGGCCAGTTGAAACCGCGCTCGCCGCATCTGCGCTCGGAGCCGGCGATCATCGCCGGCATGGCCAAGGCCACCCTGGGCGACCACCCCATCGATTGGGACTGGGTGATCGGCGACTACAAGCGCATCCGTGACCTGATCGCCGACACGATCCCAGGCTTCGAGCAGTTCAATACCCGCCTGCAACAACCGGGCGGTTTCCACCTGGGCAATCCGGCTGCCGAGCGGCAATGGCATACCGCAACCGGCAAGGCGCAGTTCACGCCGAACGAGCTGCCGGCGCAACTGGTCAACGAGACCGTTCTCGAGCGCGGCGAGCGCCCAGACCTGATCCTGCAGACCCTGCGCTCCCACGACCAGTACAACACCACCCTGTATGGCCTGGACGACCGCTACCGGGGCGTGTTCGGCCTGCGCGAGGTGGTGTTCGTCAACGAGGCGGACATCCGCCGCCTGGGCTTCGAGCCTGGCGAGCACGTGGACATGGTGTCGCTGTGGGAGGACGGGCGCGAGCGGCGGGTGTCGGGTTTCCGCCTGGTGCCCTACGACCTGCCCGAGGGCCAGGCCGCGGCGTACTACCCGGAGACCAACCCGCTGGTGCCCCTGGAAAGCTACGGTGACCGGACGTTCACGCCTACGTCGAAATTCATCGCCATCACGCTCGAGAAGTCACGGCCGGACAACCTGATCCACACCGTCGCCGAGTAACCCTCACGTTCCTTCTTCGGGTAGGCCTTCAGCAGAGGGCCTACGAGGATATTGTCATGTCGAATCTAGATGCGCTGGACCTGGCGCGGATTCAGTTCGCCTTCACGGTCTCGTTTCACATCATCTTCCCGGCCATCACCATTGGCCTGGCAAGCTTCCTGGCCGTACTGGAAGGGTGCTGGTTGAAGACCAACAACCCGGTATACAGGGACCTGTATCACTTCTGGTCGAAGATATTCGCCGTCAACTTCGGCATGGGCGTGGTCTCGGGCCTGGTCATGGCCTACGAGTTCGGCACCAACTGGGCGCGCTTTTCCGATTTCGCGGGCAGCGTGACAGGGCCATTGCTCACCTACGAGGTGTTGACGGCGTTCTTCCTGGAAGCAGGCTTTCTGGGCGTCATGCTGTTCGGCTGGGACCGGGTAGGGCGCAAGCTGCACTTTTTCGCCACGGTCATGGTGGCCATCGGCACGCTCATCTCGATGTTCTGGATCCTCTCGTCCAATAGCTGGATGCAGACCCCGCAGGGCATCGAGATCATCGATGGGCGGGTCGCGCCGGTGGACTGGTTCAAGATCGTCTTCAACCCGTCGTTCCCTTACCGCCTGGCGCACATGGCGCTGGCGGCGTTCCTCTCGACGGCCCTGTTCGTCGGCGCCTCGGGCGCCTGGCACTTGCTGCGTGGCCGCGACACGCCACAGGTACGCAAGATGCTGTCGATGGCCATGTGGATGATCCTGGTGGCCACGCCCGTGCAGGTGGTGGTCGGCGATGCCCATGGCCTGAACACCTTGGAGCATCAACCCGCGAAGATCGCGGCCATCGAAGGCCACTGGGAGAATGTCCCGGGCGAGGCCTCGCCCCTGGTGCTGTTCGGGCTGCCAGACATGGATGCCGAGAAGACCCGTTACAGCCTGGAGGTGCCGTACCTGGGCAGCCTGATCCTGACCCACAGCCTGGACAAGCAGATCCCCGCGCTCAAGAGCTTCGCCAAGGAGGATCGCCCCAACTCCACGATCGTCTTCTGGAGCTTCCGGCTCATGGCCGGCCTGGGCATGCTGATGCTGGCCTGCGCGCTGCTGGCGCTGGTGCTGCGGCGCAACGGGGCCCTGTACCGCAACAAGGCATTCCTGTGGTTCGCCCTGCTCATGGGGCCGTCGGGGTTGATCGCCCTGCTGGCCGGCTGGTTCACCACCGAGGTCGGTCGCCAACCCTGGGTGGTGTACGGCATGTTGCGCACCACCGAAGCGGCGTCCAATCACAGCGCCGCGCAGATGAGCGTGACCCTGGCACTGTTCGTCCTCATTTACTTCTCGGTGTTCACGGTGGGCATCGGCTACATGATGCGCCTGGTGCGCAAAGGGCCGAAGACACACGAGGAGCACGTATCGCCCGATGCACCGGGCCAACTTGCGATAGCGCGTCGTCCGCTGTCGGTAGCGGATTGAGAGGAAGCTGAACCATGGCAATTCAAGGTATCGACCTGTCGATCATCTGGGGCGTGATCATCGCTTTTGGCCTGATGATGTACGTGATCATGGATGGCTTCGACCTGGGCCTGGGGATCCTGTTTCCCCTTATCAGTGATTCCCGCGAGCGCGACGTGATGATGAACACTGTGGCGCCGGTGTGGGATGGCAACGAGACCTGGGCGGTGCTCGGCGCAGCGGCGCTGTATGGGGCGTTTCCCCTGGCCTATTCGGTGATTCTCGAAGCGCTCTACCTGCCGTTGGTATTGGTGTTGGCGGGGCTGATCTTCCGCGGCGTGGCGTTCGAGTTCCGCTTCAAGGCGCACCCGCGCAAGCGCCACCTCTGGGACAAGGCGTTCATCGGGGGCTCTGTCCTGGCCACGTTCTTCCAGGGCGTTGCCATCGGCACCTACATCTCGGGCATCCCCGTGGAGAATCGCCAGTTCGCCGGCAGCGCCCTGGATTGGTTGGCGCCGTTCCCGCTGTTCTGTGGCGTCGGGCTGATCCTGACCTATGCGCTGCTGGGCAGCACCTGGCTGCTGATCAAGACCGACGGCATGCTGGAGTCGCGCATGCGCCACTACAGCCGCCCGCTGCTCTACCTGCTGGCGATCGTCATCGCGGTGATCTGTGCCTGGACTGCCTGGCTGCATGCCGATATCGCCCAGCGTTGGTTCGCCGGCAGCCATTGGGTTCGCTCCGTGGTGATCGCCACCCTGGCGGTGCTGTCGGTGGTGTTGATCCAGAAGACGCTGCGCAGGCACCACTCGCACCTGCCGTTCATTGGCGTGGTGGCCCTGGTGTTCCTCGGTTACCTGGGCCTTGCGATCAGTATCTGGCCGAACATCGTGCCGCCTGGCATCGACCTCTGGCAGGCCGCCTCGCCGCTGTCGAGCCAGCTGTTCGCCTTGATCGGTGCGTTGTTCATCATTCCGATCATCCTGGTCTATACGTTCTGGAGCTACCACGTGTTTCGCGGCAAGGTGCAAGCAGGGGATGCCTACCACTGATCGGGTCACAGCCCCTGCCGGCAGGCGATGGGGCCTAGGGCGCTGGCTGCTGTTCCGGCGGGCAAGCCAGGACCGGGCCGTACGACAGGTAGTAGGCCAGCCCGACGAACACCGCACCGCCGACCGCATTGCCGAGGAACACCGCGGCGATGTTCTCGGCGAACTGGGCCCAGCCCAATTCGCCGGCGAAAATGGCCGCAGGGATCAGGAACATGTTGGCCACCACGTGCTGGAAGCCAATGGCGACGAAGGCCATGATCGGGAACCAGATGCCCAGGATCTTGCCGCTGACGTCCTTGCTGGCATAGGACAGCCAGACGGCCAGGCACACCAGCCAGTTGCAGCCGATGCCGGAAATGAACGCATGGAGGAAATCGGTATTCACCTTGGCGTTCGCCGCCGCCAGCGTCTTGGCCAGGAAGGGGCCTTCGGCAAGGCCCAGCAGGTGGCCGAAGCAGTAGGCGACGAACAGCGCGCCGAGAAGATTGGCCAAGGTGACCAGCAGCCAGTTGCGGGCCACTGCGCTGAGTCGGACCCGTTTGGCGAACAGGGCCATGGGCAAGGTCATCATGTTGCCCGTCAACAGCTCTCCGCCGGCGAGAATCACCAGGATCAGGCCCATGGGAAATACCGCTGCGCCAAGCAGGGTGCCGAGGGAGGCCCAGGGGGCTGGAATCAGGGTGCTGACGTGGATCGCCAGAAGAAACCCCAGTGAAATGAACGCACCGGCCAAAAAGCCCAGGATGATTGTCGAAGCGGTCGGTAGGTGGGCTTTCTTGACACCGGTTTCAACGACCAGTGCGGCAATCTGAGAGGGGGTGTTCACAGGCATTTCAACGACTCAAGGTAAAAGTATGACGGCGTCGGTGCTGGGTGGCGAGCAATAGCGCCGTAGAGGGGTAGCGGATCATGGGGCGGCGGAAATTAGCTGAGGCAAATTGAAGCAGTCCAATTGTTTGTATGGATGAATTGATAGGAGCTGTCTATGAAAGGAAGAGGCTTGGGTGAAGATTTTTATTGCCTATGCAGCCTGTGCTATACCGATGCAACAACGCGAATCCTCATGGTGAGGGAAGTGAAATGAACGTTTCCGAGATAGAGCCTCAAGCTGTCGATACCCCGATTACCCGCAGTGCCCTCTTCATCGTGGCCACCCTGAAGCCTGGCAGTGACAACCGCGATAGCGTGCGTTCGCTCTGTGGCGACATTGCCGCCCTGGTCCGTTCGGTCGGCAAGCGCGTACCGGCCGGCAACCTCTCCTGCGTGATGGGCTTCGGTGCCTCGGTGTGGGAAGCGTTGTTCGGCGCGCCGCGCCCTGCATCGCTGCATCCATTCCGTGAAATCGGTAGCGGCGGGCGTGTGGCCGTGGCGACGCCCGGTGACATCCTGCTGCATATCCGTGCCGAGCACATGGACCTGTGCTTCGAGCTGGCCTCGCAGATCATGACGCGCCTGGGCAGTGCCGTGACGGTGGTCGATGAAGTCCAGGGGTTTCGCTACTTCGACATGCGCAGCATCATCGGTTTTGTCGACGGTACGGAAAATCCGAGCGGCCGCGAGCTCGGCAAGTTCACCCTCGTCGGTGACGAAGACGCCCCGTTCGCGGGCGGCAGCTACGTGCTCGTGCAGAAGTACCTGCATGACATGGCGGGATGGAACGGGCTTTCCACCACCGAGCAGGAACATATCATCGGGCGGACCAAGCTCTCGGATATCGAGTTGGATGCATCGGTAAAGCCCAGTTGCTCGCACAGTTCGCTGACCACCCTCGAAAAGGATGGCCAGGAAGTGAAGATACTTCGCGACAACATGCCGTTCGGGCGCCCAGGGGCAGGAGAGTTCGGCACCTATTTCATTGGCTATGCCCGCTCGCCCGAACCCATCGAGGAAATGCTCGAAAACATGTTCATCGGCAGGCCACCAGGAAATTACGATCGACTGCTGGACTATAGCCGTGCCGTCACGGGCGGGCTGTTTTTCGTGCCTTCGGCGACCTTTCTGGAGAGCTGTGCGCAGTAGCTACAAGCGGTGCGAGAACTGAACGCCGCACCGCTTCTGCTTCCCCCTAGATCGCCGAAAACACCACACCCGTGCGCGATGCCGCATTGCGAATGTGCTCCTGCATCGCGCGTTGCGCCCCGGCCTGGTTGCGACGGGCGAGCTGGCGCAGGATCTTGCGGTGTTCCTGCCAGGTTTCCATGGCCCGTTCCGGGCGAATGAACGGCAGCTTCTGGCTCTCCAGGAAGATGTCCTGGCTGGCGGTGATCACCTGCAGCATGGCGCGATTGCCGCTGGCCTCCAGCAGGCGGCGGTGGAAGGCGAAGTCGAGGCGGGCGGCGGCGTCGAAATGGCCGGCGCGCAGTTGCAGGCGCATCGCCTCGACGTTGGCCTCCAGCTCGTCGATGTCCGCAGCCGTCAGGGACAGGGCCGCCAGGCCCGCGGCGAACCCTTCCAGCGCATAACGCAACTGGAAGGTATCGGCAGCGGACACCTGCTCGGCATAGGGCCAGGAGAAGCCGGCGGAGGCAGGGCTGGCCGGCGCCTGGACGAACACCCCCTTGCCCGGCTGCACGCTCACCAGCCCTAGCGCACTCAAGGAAGACAGCGCTTCGCGCAGGGAGGCACGGCTGACCCCGAGCTGGTCGGCCAGCTCGCGTTGGGAGGGCAGGGCGTCGCCGGGTTGGTAGTTGCCTTCCTGGATCAGCTTTCGGATGGCGTGCAAGGCGATTTCCGGGACTGCGCGGGGAAGAGTATCGAGCATCGGTTCAGGCCCGTCGGCGGAGGTTGTCTGCGCTTTGTAAAGGCTTTGCCCGTTGCCTGGCAAGCCTTGCGCTGCACTGGCGCAGGCCCATGGGCGATTGCACGAAAGCAGTGCGCGGCGATGAACCTGTTGGTACATGCGCTGCGCAACTGTTCAGACCAGTAAGACCGTGCGAGGCCTTGCCCGCGATGCCTTGCCGGTGCATGCGGGCAAGGCTGGCACGGGCTGTGCACTGGCCAGGGCAGGCAACCTCTGTGCTCACCTTCGAGGCATTCCCATGAAAAACTTCCGCTCGTTGCTCCTGGCCACCCTGTTCTGCGGTAGCGCTCTGGCCTTGCCCCAGGCCCAGGCCGACGCCCTGGCCGACATCACTGCCCGTGGCGTGCTGAAAGTGGCCGTGCCCCAGGACTTCCCGCCCTTCGGCTCGGTAGGCCCAGACCTCAAGCCCCGTGGGCTGGACATCGACACCGCGCAACTGTTGGCCGACAAGCTCGGCGTCAAGCTGGCCCTGACCCCGGTCAACAGCACCAACCGTATTCCCTTTCTCACCACCGGCAAGGTCGACCTGGTGATCTCCAGCCTGGGCAAGAACCCAGAGCGAGAAGCCGTGATCGATTTCTCCCGCCCCTATGCGCCGTTCTACCTGGCGGTATTCGGGCCGGCCGACACGGCGATCGACGACATCGGCGCCGTGGCCGGCAAGACCATCAGCGTCACCCGTGGCTCGATCGAAGACATGGAGCTCTCCGCCGTCGCGCCCCAGGGCGCGATCATCAAGCGTTTCGAGGACAACAACTCGACCATCGCCGCCTACCTGTCGGGCCAGGTCGAGCTGATCGCCAGCGGCAGCGTGGTGATGGCCGTCATTGCCGAGAAGAACCCGACCAAGGTGCCGGTGATGAAGGTCAAGCTCAAGGACTCGCCGGTGTATGTGGGCCTGGCCAAGCAGGAGCCGGCGCTGTTGGAGAAGGTCAATGCCACCCTGGATGCGGCCAAGGCCGACGGCAGCCTTGGGCGCAATGCCGAGAAGTGGCTGAAGCAGCCGCTCCCGGCCGACCTGTGAACGGCACCTGGAGTCGTTGACCCATGGCCTATCAATTCGACTTCGCCCCTGTGCTGGCCCAGGGCGACCTGCTGCTCGAGGGTGCACTGTTCACGCTTCAGCTGACGGCGGTCGGCACCCTGTTCGGGATCGCCATCGGCGTGCTCGGCGCGGTGGTGCGCGCCTGGCGGCTGCGGCCGTTCGATGCGCTGTTCGGCCTGTACGTGGAACTGATCCGCAACACACCGTTCATCGTCCAGCTGTTCTTCATCTTCTTCGGCTTGCCGTCGCTGGGCGTGCGGCTGACGGAGTGGCAGGCGGCAGTGCTGGCCATGGTGATCAACCTCGGTGCCTATTCCACCGAGATCATTCGCGCGGGCATCCAGGCCATCCCCAAGGGGCAACTGGAGGCCGCTGCGGCGCTGGCCATGAGCCGTTTCGAAGCGTTCCTCCACGTGGTGTTGCAGCCGGCGCTGGCCAAGGTGTGGCCGGCCCTGTCGAGCCAGATCGTGATCGTCATGCTCGGCTCGGCGGTGTGTTCGCAGATCGCCACCGAGGAATTGTCGTTCGCCGCCAACTTCATCCAGTCGCGCAACTTCCGCGCCTTCGAGACCTACCTGCTGACGACCGTCCTGTACCTGGGCATGGCCATCCTGGTGCGCCAGCTGCTGGCCTGGATGGGGCAGCGCTTGCTGATGGGGAGACGCTGAATGGATTTCACCTTGTGGGATATCGTGCGCAACCTGCTCGTGGGGTTGCAATGGACCTTGCTGTTGTCGCTGGTGGCGTTCGCGTGCGGTGGTGTCGTCGGCCTGGCGTTGCTGCTGGCCCGGATTTCCGACAACCGATTGCTGCGTGGTGTGGCCAAGGGCTACATCGAACTGTTCCAGGGCACGCCGCTGCTCATGCAACTGTTCATGGTGTTCTTCGGCATTGCCCTGTTCGGCATCGATGTGTCGGCGTGGATGGCGGCGGCCATCGCCTTGACGCTGTTCACCAGTGCCTTTCTGGCCGAGGTCTGGCGGGGTTGCGTAGAGTCTATCCCGCATGGCCAGTGGGAGGCCTCCGGCAGCCTGGCGATGGGGCGCCTGGAGCAATTGCGCCACGTCATCCTGCCCCAGGCGCTGCGCATCGCCATCGCGCCCACCGTGGGGTTCTCGGTGCAGGTGGTCAAGGGCACGGCGGTGACTTCGATCATCGGTTTCACCGAACTGACCAAGACCGGCGGCATGCTCGCCAACGCCACCTTCGAACCCTTCCTGATCTACGGCCTGGTGGCCGTGGGTTACTTCATCCTCTGCTATCCGCTCTCGCTGAGCGCCCGTTACCTGGAAAGGAGGCTGCATGCCCCTGCTTAGAGTGTCCGCATTGCATAAGTACTACGGCGACAACCATGTGCTCAAGGGCGTCGACCTGAGCATCGAGGAGGGCGAGGTGGTCGCCATCATCGGCCGTAGCGGTTCCGGCAAGAGTACCTTCCTGCGCACCCTCAATGGTCTGGAGTCGATCAGCGACGGGGTGATCGAAGTGGACGGCGAGTACCTCGATGCCAGCCGCGCCGACTTGCGTTCGCTGCGGCAGAAGGTCGGCATGGTGTTCCAGCAGTTCAACCTGTTCCCGCACCTGACCGTGGGCGAGAACGTCATGCTCGCCCCCCAGGTGGTGAAGAAGGCAGGCCAGGCCGAGGCCCGCCAACTGGCCGAACGGATGTTGGCCAGGGTCGGCCTGGGCGACAAGTTCGAGGCCTACCCGGATCGCCTCTCCGGTGGCCAGCAACAGCGGGTGGCGATCGCCCGGGCGCTGGCCATGTCGCCCAAGGTGCTGCTATGCGACGAGATCACCTCGGCGCTCGACCCGGAGCTGGTCAACGAAGTGCTCGGCGTGGTGCGCCAGTTGGCCAGCGAGGGCATGACCCTGATCATGGTCACCCACGAAATGCGCTTCGCCCGAGAGGTGGGTGACAAGCTGGTGTTCATGCACCAAGGCAAGGTGCATGAGACAGGCAACCCGCGGGAGGTGTTCGCCGCGCCGAGAACGCCGGAGCTTGCGAATTTCATCGGGGCGGTGGTGCAGCAGGGGTAGGGGCGCTTGCCCCAGGCCTTGCGCACCAGGATGTCTAAACCTAGACCCTGATTACGAGGTGAGAGACAGGGCTCTTCTCATGCGAAACGCTCGAAACGATAGGGGCTCGGGTCGATCAGGGGGGGATGCTGCGAAACCAGGTCGGCTGCCAGTTGACCTGCCGCGGGTGACGTACCGAAACCATGCCCCGAGAATCCGGTCGCCAAGGTAAGCCCAGGAATGTTGGGGACTGCACCGATCACTGGGTTGGAATCCGGTGTGACATCGATGGTGCCGGCCCAGGCCGAGGCGATGCGGGCCTGCTCGAATTCGGGCCATGCAGCCTTCAAGTTGCGCATGGCTTCATCGTTCAGGGCCGGGTTAGCTTGCGGGTCCTGGATCCGTACACGTTCGAAGGGGGTCACCTCTGTGGCATTCCAGCGTCGAGCCAGGGCCAGATCCTTGAAGAAGTGCTTGCCGAAACTGATACGCAGGACATCACGCTGCGTTCGCAACTGAGGCAGGTAGCGTTTTCCCAGGAGCAAGTGGTCCAAGGTCAGAAACGCATCCAGCGCGCCACGCTGAGTGATGATGAACCCTCCGTCCTTGTGCTTGCGGAACGAAAAGTCCGGAGCGCCCACGGCGATGTCGGTCGGCCCCTCCATCGGCTCGGTACGCAGTACCGAGCACGTCAACGGTAATGTGGGCAGGTTGATTTTCAGGTTGCCCAGGAATTTGCGTGACCACAAGCCACCGGCAAGCAGCACTTGGTCGCAGCTTATCTCGCCGTGCTCAGTCACGACCCCGCTCACCCTCCCCGCAGCCGTTACCAGTGTACGGACTGCGCAGTTTTCCACGATCACCGCCCCCTTGGCGATGGCTGCTCGGGCGATGGCGCTGGAGGCCAGGGTCGGTTCTGCGCGGGCGTCCGAAGGGGTATAGATACCGCCAGCCCAGTTGGCCCGGCCACCGGGCACCAGCTGGGCGATTTCCTTGCCGCTAAGCAGGCGGGAGTCCAGGTTCAGGCCCCCTACGCTCTTTAGCCAGCTCTCGTGCAGGCCCATCTGGGTCTCGTTACGACTGATGAACATGATGCCTGCCTGGCGGTATCCGACATCGGCCCCCACACGTTCGGGCATGCCCGCCCAGAGTTGGTCGGCCGCCAACGCCAGGGGCATGTCATGGGCATGGCGATTGGTCTTGCGTACCCAGCCTAGGTTACGCGACGACTGCTCGCCCGCGATTCGGCCTTTTTCCAACACCACCACGGGAATATTGCGTTCAGCGAGGGTGAGTGCGGCGGTCAGGCCGATGATGCCTGCGCCAATGATGACGACCGTAGTCGAACGAGGATGGGCGGCACTGGTGTGAACGGGATCGATGGTAGGAGGCATGGCGTCACTCACGGGCGGATCGAACGGGGGCAGTCATGAGGCCTGGCGTATCACTGGCCGAGGCGGATCATCGACACGTGTGCACTGGATGCACCGCGGTAGGCGGTGACCTCCAGCTCGACCTTGTACACGGTCGAGCCAAGCGGTGGGCAGGTGACCGTGGTGGCGGGATCGATACCACGGAACTTCTCGCCGATCACCTCCATCACGCGCGGCACATCGCTTGGGTCCTGGATGAACACGCGGGAGCAGATGACGTCCGCCAGGCTGGCATCGACTGCCGCCAGCGCGGCTTCGATATTGGCGAAGACCTGGTGGGCCTGGTCGATGACATCTTCCGGAATGACCTGGGTCTGTGGGTTGCGCCCTGCGGTGTTGGAGACGTAGATCCAGTCGTCGACTGCGACCAGGCGAGAGTAGCTGGCCATGTCTTCGAATGTGGAGCCGGTCTTGAGTTTGGTGATCTGCATCATGGGGTAACCTTTCGAGGGGGTTGCGCAGGGGTTAGCTGAGAACGGGTTTTTCCCAGAGGTTGAGCTTCACGCCGATGCCTTTCTCGATCGCGTTGCGGTAGACCACGGTGCCCCAGGCGACGTCTTCCACGGGCATACCGCCTACCGACATGAGGATGATTTCCTCGTCGTCCAGGCGGCCAGGCGCTTCGCCGCTGATGATCTTGCCGATGTCTTCCACCTGTTCCGGGGCGAGCTTGCCTTCGGCGATCATGTCCATGAAGCGCACGCCCACCAGTGGCACGTGGTTGTGGGCAGGCTTGGGCAACTCTTCGAACCAGGCTTGGTAGAGGCCGGTGTTGTCCACCACCTTGCGCACGTCCACCCGCTCCATGCCCTCGTCGATGCTGCACGGGGCGGGCATGGCTAGGAAGGCGCCTGGCTTGACCCACTCGCGCCGCACGAGGGGATAGGTGGAAGGGTCGCCGACTTCGCCCGAGCTGCAATAGCTGACCAGGTCGGAGCCACGCACGACGTCCTCCAGGGTCTGTACGACCTGGATGTCGACGATCTGCGGGAAGGTCTGTTCGACCCAGGCAACGAAATCATCCAGGTTCTTCTGGCCGCGTCCCTTGATCTTGATCGTGTCGATCAAGGGGCATACCGCCATGAACGCGGCAACGGTGGTCTTGCCCATGACGCCAGGCCCGGCCAGGCCGATGACCTTGGCGTCCTGGCGTGCCAGATGACGGGCGCCAACCCCAGGAATGGCACCGGTGCGATACGCCGACAGCAGGTTGGCCGACATGTGTGCCAGCGGGGCGCCGGTATCGGCGTCATTGAGGGTGAACATCAGGATCGAGCGGGGCAGCCCCTTTTCCCGGTTGGCGATGTTCGAGCCATACCATTTGGCGCCGGCGGTGCGGAAGTTGCCGCCCAGGTAGGCGGGCATGGCCATCATGCGCCGGTCCGCGGTGGGCTTTGGCATGTGCGGGAACGGCGAATGCTCGGGGAAGGTGATCATCGCACCGTGGGAGTCGTTGTTCGGGCCGGCCATGCGGTAGTCGCCCTGGTAGAGCAGGCCGAACATCTCCTCCATGGTGTCGACACAGGCGGGCATGTCGGTCACGCCGGCGCGGATCATGTCTTGTTCGCTGAGGTAGATGAAGTCGATTCGGGTGTCGAGGGTCATAGCGGATCTCACAGCGCAGGCGGCTCGGATGGCACCGCTGCAGTCGGGTTTTTTGTTGTGGTTCGACCAAGAGGAGAGGGTGGTCAGGTCGTCGTAGGCTGATGTGCAGTTTCGCTAACGACGGGTAGGTCGTCTTGTGTCAGCCTGCCAGCGGGATTGACCATCCGTGCCATGGCTTGAGTTGGCGATCGAACACGGGCGCGCCTGGCGCAGGGGCCCGTGGGTGTCGATGCGGCTGCTTTAGAAGGGAATTGCCACGGTCAATTGGCTGTAGACGTTGGTGCCGTTGCCGCCTACCTGGTTGCCGCCATTGCCTTGGTCCTTGCGTGGCTGGTACAGGCCCACCAACGGGCTGACGATCAGGTGCTCGTTGACCGCCCACTCCACGTAGACATCGAGCTCGCGGGCATCGAGGTCGAGGCTGTCGCGGGTGCGCAGGGTATCGAAGTCGAAGTACAGGGCGCCGACCGTGAGGTTTTCCAGCGGTGTCGCCTTCAGGCCGACGTGATGGATGCCGGTATTGCTGTTGAAGGGGCCGGCGTAGTTGGCGGCGACCTCGCCCTGGAACCAGGTGCCGTAACCACTGGACAGCCCGCTGAACAGCGAGTCCCAGCCTGCCGAGTAGCGGGTGTAGCGGTAGGTCAACTGCGGAGCCCAGGGCAGGTCGGCGAAGGTGTAGCCGGCCTGCAGGTACCAGGCCTGCTCGGGGCCGTCGTGTTTGTCTTGCCAGGCATACTCGAAGGCGAAGCTGGCATTGTCGATGCCGGCGTTGCCTTCGCCGCGCACGCTGTAGACATCCATCCCGGCCCGGGCCTTCTGGAAGTCGCTGGCCCACCGGTCGCTGACATCGATGCCGTGGATCCAGGTCAGGCCCAGGGTGCCGAGGGCATGGGCGTAGTCCAGGGTGCCTGCGGCCAGCTCGGTCTCAGCCTGGGCGCGGTTGTCGGACTTGAGCCACAACAGGCTGCCGTGCAGGCCGTCCTCGCCACCTAAGCGCAGCATCGCCGTGCGATCGAAGGCATGGCGGGCGGCCAGGTAGTAGGCGCCGCCCCGGTCCAGTGCGCCGTCGGCCACGCCGTTGCCCAGGTTGGGGCCGTCGTCGTTGATCAGGAAGCCGCTGCCCAGGCGAATCACCTGGCGGCCGGCGGAGATGTCCACGCCGTCCTTGCCCAATCGCGGCAGCAGGTCGCCCGAGCGCCAGCCAAGGTAGGCGTCCTCGATCTTGGTGGTGCGTTCGGAGCCGTCGGTGTTGCCGGCCGCATCGCCATCGCCCCAGGTGGCGGAACTCACCCAGTTCAGGGCGCCGTACAGCGTGCCGTTGCCCGCCAGCCCCTGGTGGCCGCTCAGGCCGTACTGGAGGAAGCCCTCGCGCCAGGTCGAGCCGCCCGGGGTGCCGTCGTAGTTCTTGCGGCTGTTGAACATGCCCCAGACCGCGAGCATGTCGGCATTCAGCTGGCTGTCGTCGTCGGCATACAGCTCGTAGGCCGGCGCGGCCTGGCTGGCGAGCAGTGTCGCCAGGGCCAGGGTGGACAGCGTTCGTGGTTTGACCATTGCTCTTCCCTCGTTGTCATGCGCGCCTTGCCAGGCGCTTTTGTTGTACGTGGGCACCCCGTTTCGGCGAGGGCCGTCGCGGTTGGCAGCGACGGCTTATTAGCGCGTGTCGGCTAGGGCGGGGTCTTGTTCGTGGCTGCCAAGGCGCTTGCACGCCTTGGCCAGAAACAGAGCAGGAGGGCGACAACGTGATCGGGGCGAGCGTGTCGCCCGGAGCTTCAGTAGCGGATCATCACCGACTTGAGTTCGGTGAAGTCGTCGATGAACGCCGAGCCGAACTCACGGCCGATGCCGGACGCCTTGATGCCGCCGAAAGGCACTGCCGGGTCGAGCAAGGTGTGCATGTTGACCCACAGCGTACCGGCCTGGATTTCCGGGATCAGGCGCATGCCCTTGCCCAGGTCGTTGGTCCACAGGCTGGCGCTCAGGCCGTAGGGCGAAGCGTTCATCAACTGCAGCAACTCATCTTCGTTGTCATAGGGCAGGAAGGTGGCTACCGGGCCGAAGGTTTCCTGGTTGAGCAGCGTGTCGTTGGCGCTTCTGGCGAGAATCACGGTGGGCTCGACGAAGCAGCCCGGGCCATCGCCGATGTTCCCGCCGTGGATGATCTGGCTGCCTTCGGCGCGTGCAGTGGCGAACAGTTCGGCCAGCTTCTGCTGGTGTGGCTTGTTGGCCACTGGCCCGAACTGGGTGGACTCGTCCAGCGGCGAGCCGATCTTCAACTGGCCCAGGCGTTGGGACAGGGCATCGAGCAGCGGGTCGATGCGCGAGCGGTGCACGTAGAAGCGCTCGCCGGCGGCGCAGATCTGCCCGGCGTGCAGGAAACCGGCCTCGATGATGCCGTCGACCGCCTTGTCGGTGCCCACATCGGGCAGGAAGGCCACCGCGTTCTTGCCGCCCAGCTCCAGCGTGGCTCGGGTGAGCTTGGCGCCCATGGCGGCCTGGCCCACGGCGATGCCGGTGGGCACGGAGCCGGTGAACGATACCTTGTCGGTGCCCGGGTGCTCGACCAGCGCCTTGCCCACCAGGCCGCCGCCGGTCAGCACATTGAGCGCGCCGGCCGGCAAGCCGGCTTCGCTGGCCAGTTCGGCGACGCGCAGCAGGGTCAGGGGCGTGAACTCGCTGGGTTTGATGATGATGCTGCAGCCGGAGGTCAGGGCCGAGGCCAGCTTCCAGATGGCGATCATGGTGGCGAAGTTCCACGGCACGATGCCGACCACCACGCCGATCGGTTCGCGCAGGGTGAATGCGCTGTAGCGCTCGCCGGCGAACGAGGGCAGGGAAGGGGTGATGGTCTGGCCGGTGATCTTGGTGGCCCAGCCGGCGTAGTAGCGCAAGAAGTGTGCGGCCTGCTCGACCTCGAAGGCGCGGGCAATACCGATCAGCTTGCCCGACTGCAAGGTTTCCAGCTGAGCCAGCTCTTCGCGGTTGGCTTCCAGCAGGTCGGCCAGCTTGAACAATACCGCGGCGCGGGCTGCCGGGCTGGTGCGCGACCAGTGGGTGAAACCCTGGCGGGCCGAGGCCACGGCCTGGTCGACGTCGGCCTGGTTGGCGTCGGCGATATGGGCGATGGTCTGGCCGTTGGCCGGGTTGACCACGGCGATCTTCTCGCCGCCTTGGCTGGCCACGGCCCGGCCGTGAACGAACAGGCCATGGTCGCGGGCCAGGAATGCGTTGACGGAAGGAAGCAGGGGGATGTCGCTCATGGGAACTCCAGAGGGGCAGGTGAGGATCGGCCGGCAGGCCGCCAAAGCGTTCGAGCATAGTGAGCGGTGTGGTGCCGGTCTTGTGTCCCCGTGACAGCACCATGACTCTGCCTGCCACGGGGCGCGAAGCGGCCCCCAATGACAACTCCATGGCAGCCAGCAACAAAGCCCACGGCAGCCATCGGCAAGACGCCATGCCATGCGAGGCGCACAGTAGCCACGCAGGGAGGCAGGCAACCGCCGTGCGTGCAGGTTCGCTTGCTGCGTTCAACGCCATAACAACAAACCGGGGCACAACGATGTCACTCAACAACACGCTCACCGAGCATCTCAACCGGGGCAGTGTCGGTTTCCCCACAGCGCTGGCCAGTACCGTAGGGCTGATCATGGCCAGCCCGGTGATCCTCACCGCGACCATGGGCTTCGGTATCGGCGGCGGCGCCTTCGCCATCGCCATGGTCATCGCCGCGCTGATGATGCTGGCGCAGTCCACGACCTTCGCCGAGGCGGCCTCGATCCTGCCGACCACCGGCTCCGTCTACGACTACATCAATTGCGGCATGGGCCGTTTCTTCGCGATCACCGGTACGTTGTCGGCGTACCTGATCGTGCATGTGTTCGCAGGCACCGCCGAGACGATCCTGGCCGGGGTGATGGCGCTGGTGAACTTCGAGCACCTCAATACCCTGGCCGAGTCCGCCGGTGGCTCGTGGCTGCTCGGGGTCTGCTTCGTGCTCGCGTTCGCGGTGCTCAACGCCTTCGGAGTCAGCGCGTTCAGCCGCGCGGAAGTGATCTTGACCTTCGGCATGTGGAGCACCCTCATGGTGTTCGGCGTGTTGGGCCTGGTCGCCGCGCCGGCGGTGGAGTTGCAAGGGCCGTTCGGTGCCTCGCGGGTCGGTACCGACCTGATGACCATCCTCTCGCTGATCGGCATGGCCATGTTCATGTTCGTCGGCTGCGAGTTCGTCACGCCGCTGGCGCCCGAGCTGCGCCGCTCGGCCTGGGTGCTGCCCAGGGCGATGGCCCTGGGCCTGTTCGGCGTGGCCAGCTGCATGTTCATCTACGGTGCAGCGATGAAGCGCCAAGTGGAGAACGTCGTGCTCGATGCCGCCAGTGGCCTGCACCTGCTCGACACGCCCATGGCCATCCCGCGTTTCGCCGAGCAGGTGATGGGGGATATCGGCCCCGTCTGGCTGGGCATCGGCTTCCTGTTCGCCGGTGCCGCCACCATCAACACCTTGATGGCCGGTGTGCCGCGCATCCTCTATGGCATGGCGGTCGATGGCGCGTTGCCGAAAGCCTTCACCTACCTGCATCCACGCTTCAAGACGCCACTGCTGTGCATCCTGGTGGTGGCGTTGATCCCGTGCCTGCATGCCTGGTACCTGGGCGGCAACCCGGACAACATCCTGCACCTGGTGCTGGCGGCCGTATGCGCCTGGAGCACCGCCTACCTGCTGGTGACCTTGTCGGTGGTGATCCTGCGTATCCGCCGCCCCGATCTGCCTCGCGCCTATCGCTCGCCGTTGTTCCCGCTGCCGCAGATCGTTTCCAGTGCCGGCATCCTCCTCGGCATGGCGTTCATCACTCCGCCAGGGATGAACCCGGCAGACATCTATGTGCCGTTCGCCGTCATGCTCGGCGGCACTGCGGCCTATGCGCTGTTCTGGACGCTGTGCGTGCAGAAGATCAACCCGTTCAAGCCCGCGCGGGTCGAGGATGTACTGGAGAAAGAGTTCGCCGCCGAGCCGGGCCAGGCCGTGGAGCACGTACAGCATGATCAGAAGTTTGCGTGAGCGCCTGCTGGCCCCGCGTGCCCCGGCCGGCTACCGGCCCGGGGTTACGCTCGGGCACCTGGCGCGTAATCTCGGGCAACTGGACATGCACTGGCTGGAGCCGGCTGCCGGGGTGATTCAGGGCCCCGCGCAGGGCTGGCGTGCCGAGGTGCGCGAGCGCGTCGAGGCGCACCTGCTGATGCATGTGGTGACCTGCGAATTCCAGTTGTGCGTGCCGGCCCTGCAACCGGGCGATGTGCGGCTGCAGCTGCGTCATACCGGTGCGGTCCGTCGTAGCGGCGTGGCCTGCGTGTATCGCGCCGGCGATAAGGCACGCTTCGCCCAGGTGCGTGACCACCTGCTGAGCGATGGGGCATTGCAGGCGGCGCTGATGCCACTGGATTTCAAACGCCTGACCCTGGAGTGCCTTGGCGGGCAATGGTGCCTGGGCCTGGAGCACATGGGCGGCAGCGAGGTGGTCAACCGCATGCCGGCGTTTCGCCGCTACCTTCAGATCAGCCCGCAACAGCGCGAGCATCTGTCGAACAGCCTGGCCTTGCTCAGTGCGTCGCTGCAACGCATCTGAGTCAGGCTGGCATGTCCCCAATGCCGGTCAGTTAAGACTTTCAGTTGTCATTTGGGGCCGCTTCGCGCCCCATCGCCGGCAAGCCGGCTCCCACATTGTCCGTGCAAACCGCATCATGTGTGGTCGCCGCGGTCCCTGTGGGAGCCGGCTTGCCGGCGATGGGCTGCAAGGTAGCCCCAAAAATGACAAAGCGCCGCTTAACTGACTGACATATTAGGCACGTCCCTTGCTTTTTTTCTCGGTGAAAGATGACCGTTGTGCATGCATTGTTAACATGTTATCAATGCATGCATAACAACAAATTCTGCGTCGAGGGCAGCCATGCACACTCAACAACCCGACCGCCAGGGGCTGGAACGCTGGACCCTGGCCATGCAGCAGATCTGCGGCCGTTTCGAAACATCGCTCGCCTCCAATCACTCGCTGTTCATCGGCGAGGTGTTCGCCTGCTCCCGTGCCGGCCTGCCGGTAGCCAACCTGCGCACCAACGCCGGCAGGATCCGTCGCCTGGGAGAAAACCCCGCGCTCGATGATGACCAGCACTGCTTCTTGGTCAGCCAGCGCGCAGGACATGCCTGCGTGGCGCAGGATGGCATGAGCGTCAGCCTGGCACCTGGCGAGCTGCTGTTGATGGACTCGGTCGGGCCGTGCGAGATCACCCCCAACGGCCTGATCGAGCATGTCTCGCTGGCGCTGCCCCGGGACCAGGTGCGCAAGCATGTGCAAGGCACTGGCGCGATGTTCGGCAAGATCTCCTCGACCAATGCCTGCGGGCGCATGCTCCATATGCTGATGGACCAGTTGTGCAAGGAGGGCAGCGGCAGTGACGATGGCGCCCAGGGCGAGGCACTGCAGAGCGCTTTCATTGCCTTGCTCGAGCCAGGCTTCGAGCGCAGTGGTGCCAGCCCCTGCAACCTTGGCACCCTTAATGGGAGCAGCCTGCGCCGCTATGTGCAGCAGGTGATCGACGAGTCGCTGTCCCAGCCCGGGCTCACGCCGGCCAGCCTGGCGGGGCGGCTGAACATTTCCGTGCGGCACCTGTACCGCCTGTTCGAGGAGCAGGGCGACAGCGTCTGCCGCTACATCCAGCGTGCGCGCCTGCAGCGCAGCGCCGACGACCTGGCCAACCCGTTGTTCAGAAGCGAGTCGATCACCTCGATCGCCTACAAGTGGGGGTTCACCGATTCGGCGCATTTCAGCCGCTCGTTCAAGAAGCAGTTCGAGCGCTCGCCCAAGGATTACCGGGCGCAGGCCATGGCCTGAAGATCACATGCCTTGCCGACGAACGAAAACGCCGCCTGTGCTCCGGCACAGGCGGCGTTTTCGCGAGCGACCGGCCTCAGGCCACGGCCAGGTAATGCTTGACGAACGATTCGCTCAGCACCTCCCACAGCACCGGCGTGCCTTTGGTGACGAACCAGGCATCGCCGGCCTTGTAGCGGGTGACCTGGCCGGTGGATTCGTCGGTCAACTGGATTTCGCCGGTGACGATCACCGCCTGCTCGTCGAATGGATAGACCATGCGGAACGTGCCGCGGGTGGTGCCGAAGTAGGCACTGCTGACCGGGTCGGTCGGTGCGCCGTGGGTCATCTTGCCGAAGGCCTTGACTTCGCCTTCGAGGATTTCCGAGCCCAGGTCGGCAACAGTGCCCCAGTCGTCGAGTTCGGACAGTTGTACGCCTTGCTTGGCGGCGGTAAGGGTCATGGCAGTTCTCCAGTGGTGAGAGGAAAGGTTCAACGACGGCCGTTGAAATAGCCCGAGAGCTGGTGCACGGTCTTGCCGGCAGTGAGCAGCAGCGGGCGGAAATGCTCCTTGCCGAGGATCCGCGCATGCTTGACCGAACTGATCAGGTCATAGCGCGAGGAGCCTTCGTGCATGCCCTCGGCGAGGATCTTGCAAATGATGTGGCTGGGCGTGACGCCAAAGCCGGAATAGCCCTGGACATAGAACGCGTTGGGACGGTTGCTCAGTGTGCCGATTTGCGGGAACAGGTTGGCGCTGGTGGCCATCGGGCCGCCCCAGGCAAGGTCGATGCGCACGTCCTTTAGGTAGGGGAAGATCTTCAGCATCAGGGCGCGGTTCCAGGCCTTGAGGTCCAGCGGAATGCGTTCGATGAAGGGGGTGGCGGCACCGAACAGCAGGCGGTTCTCACGGGTCACCCGGTAGTAGTCGATCACCGGGCGGATATCGCTGTAGGCACCACGGATCGGGCTGATGCGCAGGATCTGCTCATCGGACAGCGGCTCGGTCATCAACTGGAAGGCGTAGGTGTTGATGATGCGTGCATGCAGTTCCGGTTCGAGCTTGTTGAGGAAGCTGTCGCAGGCCCACAACAGCTTGCTGGCGCGCACCGAGCCGCGGCCCGTACGCACCTTGATGCGCTCGCCATAGGTCACCTCCAGGGCCGGGCTGTGTTCGAAGATCCGCGCACCGTGGCCGACCAGGGCCTGGGCTTCGCCCAGCAGCAGGTTGAGCGAGTGCACGTGGCCGGCGCCCATGTGCAGCAAGGCGCTGGTGTAGGCGTCGCTGCCGATGATCTGCCGAACCTCCGAGCCGCCCAGGAAGCGGATCTCGTCACGGCGGTTGATCGCCTTGAAGTCCTTTTCCCAGGCGCGCAGGGTCTTTTCCTGGCGGCGGTTGAAGCCCATGTAGCCATAGCCGTGGCAGAAATCGGCATCGATGGCGTAGCGGGCGATGCGCTCCTGGATGATGCCTGCGCCCAGTTCGCTGATTTCGAAGATGGCCTTCAGGCCCTGCTCGCCGACACTGCTTCTGATCTTCTCCAGGTCATGGCCGATGCCCGCCATGATCTGCCCGCCATTGCGCCCGGTGCCGCCGAAACCCAGGTAGCGAGCCTCGAGCACGACGATGTTGGTGATGCCTTTCTCTGCCAGCTCCAACGCGGTATTGATCCCCGAGAAGCCCCCGCCGATGACCACGACATCGGCCTCGATGTCGCTTTCCAGGGTGGGGAAGCTCAGGTTGTACTTCTTGGTTGCGCTGTAGTAGGTCGGGGTTTCGATGGTGATCATGACGCAGCCTGCTGAATTGGAGTTGTGGTAGGGCCGTCGCGGATGGGCGCTCGCACGTGGGGTCATTGAGCACCTAACGATTGGTAGGTGTCTTGTCCGAGCATGCCATGGAGTTTAACCAGCCTGCCAATAAGGCGTATAGGCGGCATACTTGACGTTGGATGAAGACTCCTTGATCATGCACATCATGAATATCTTAATTAGCCTTCCACGCTACCGTCGCTACGCCACCTCTACCTGAGGCGGTCGTTGCCCCGTGCACGTCATCCGCCCGAGGCGGTTGGACGTGTGTCTCGCTCCTCGGGCCTTTACCCAAGGAGTTGTCATGAGCGATCCACAGACCGACCTGATCGGCCACCTGCAAGCCAGGGGCTTCATTCACCAGAGCACCGACCTCGAGGGTTTGCGTACGCACCTGCAGGAGGGGCCACGGACCTTCTACCTGGGCTTCGATGCCACGGCCGACAGCCTGCATGTCGGGCACCTGCAGGGGCTGATGCTCATGCGTTGGCTGCAGCGCGCCGGGCACCGTCCGATCCTGTTGATCGGCGGCGCTACCACGCGCATCGGCGACCCGAGCTTTCGCGACGAAAGCCGGCCAATCCTCGACGAGACGCAGATCCAGGCCAACATCGCCGGCATCACCCGCACCTTCGGCCGCTACCTGCAGTTGAGGGAGGGCGCGGGCCTGGTGGTCGACAACGCGCAGTGGCTCGACGGCATTGGCTACTTGCAGTTTCTCGACCAGGTGGGCCGCTACTTCTCGATCAATCGCCTGCTGACCTTCGACGCCGTGCGCCAGCGCCTGGACCGGGAGCATTCGCTGTCGTTCCTGGAGTTCGGCTACACCTTGCTGCAAGCTCACGACTTCACCGAACTGGCCCGCCAGCACGACTGCACCGTGCAGTTGGGCGGTGCCGACCAATGGGCCAACATCATCAACGGCGTCGAGCTGGCCCGGCGCCGCGACAAGCGCCAGTTGTTCGGCCTGACCATGCCGCTTTTGACCAGCAGTGACGGCAAGAAGATGGGCAAGTCGGTCAATGGTGCGGTATGGCTCGACGAGCGTCGCCTGCCGAGCTTCGACTTCTGGCAGTTCTGGCGCAATTGCGATGACCGCGATGTGCCGCGCTTTTTGGCCTTGTTCACCGAACTGCCCCTGGCGCGGATTGCCGAGCTCACTCGCGAAGGCGGCGCGGCCTTGAACCAGGCCAAGGCCTTGCTGGCCGACGAGGTCACCGCCTTGGCCCACGGTGCCGAGGCGGCGCGCCTGGCGCGTGAGGCGGCAAGCGGCGTGTTCGGGCAGGGCGAGGGCGCCGGGTTGACCACCATCACCCTGGCTCGGGACGCACTGGCGGTGCCGAGCCTGGCCGAGGTGCTGGTGCAGGCCGGCCTGCAGCCTTCGCGCGCTGCGGCCAGGCGCCTGGCCGACGGTGGCGGCTTGCGTCTGGAGGGTGAGGTAGTGCACTCGGCGGACCTGGCATTGCCTGCCGATCGCCAGGCATGGCGGGTGAGCCTGGGCAAGAAGCGCCATTACCGCCTGGTCCTCGAATGATCGAATGCTGGCAGATTGGTTAATGTACTCACGAGCGCGTGCTGGCATACTCGCCAGCACGCTTTTTTCACGATGCCCAGGTACGCATGACCACACCAAGACCTTCCCTGACGCTCACCCTGCTGCAAGCGCGTGAAGCCACCATGGCGTTCTTTCGCCCGTCGTTGAACGCCCATGACCTGACCGAACAGCAATGGCGGGTGATTCGCATCCTGCGCCAGCAGGGCGAGCTGGAAAGCCATCAGTTGGCTGAGCTCGCCTGCATCCTCAAGCCCAGCATGAGCGGCGTGCTCAAACGCCTCGAGCGCGATGGCATCGTGACCCGGCGCAAGTCGCCGGAAGACCAGCGACGGGTGTTCATCAGCCTGACGGTCAAGGGGCAGCAGGCGTTCCTGGCGATGAGCGAGGAGATGGGCCGCAACTATGAAAAGATCCTCAGCCAGTTCGGTGAGGAGAAACTCGAGCAACTGATGCAACTGCTCGACGACATGAAGAAGATCAAACCGTGACGCGCCGAGCGCCACGGCCAGCGGCTCAAGGGTTCAGCGACAGCGAGTCGTCGAGGATCTTCAGCAGCGATGCCGCGCGCCGGGCGTAGACGGCGGGGGCGGCGTACATCAGCTCCACATGCAGGCTGTCGATGATGCCCAGGTATGCATCGGCATAGACCTCCAGGCGGGTGTCCTGGGTGTGCGCCCAGCCGTATCGTGCGCGCAGGGCCTGGCAGAAACCCTCGCGCACAAGGTCCAGGTAGCGTTCGAAGCCCGAGGTGACGATTGGCTTGATGCTGGCCGGGGGCGCGAACGCCGTGCGCAGGATGAACCGCAGGTTGGCCGATGCCTGGTAGCGCTCGGCAAGGTGCAGCACCAGCCAATGCCCCGGGGCGACATCGTCTGCGGCTTCCTGCCGGAAGGCGTGCTCGACGAACGCCGTTTCGTGTGCCAGCGCACGCTGGAAGACCTCCACGAACAATGCATCCTTGTTGGCGAAGTGGGCGTACAGCGAGGCTTTGCGTATACCCGCCCGTTGGGCGATTTCGTTCAGCGAGGAGGCGTCGTAGCCGTATTGCGCGAAGTGGCCGACGGCGGCGTCGCAGACACGTGCCGCAGAGGGGGAAAGCGCTTTCAACAAAGTCACTCCGTCAGGGGCGCGTGAAGGTCGCGCGCTGTTGGAAGGGGATTTTGGTGATCGCCAGGGCCACGGTCAAATGCTTCCGCCACGCCGATCCGCCAAACCATGGAAAGTACAATTTTCCCCTTGTAACGTGCATTTCTCGGCAACTTTCAACGCCACATACTGAACGTGTCATCGAGACTTTTCGGCTGCCCGTTGCTGCACCGGGCCTGCACGCTGACGATCCAATAATAAAGAGACCGTTCATGAAAAAGCCAAATCCCTTGCTGGAAGACCTCAAAGCCATTCTGCCGACCATTGCCGCCAATGCCTTCCGGGCAGAGCAGGACCGCAGCGTCCCTGCCGAGAATATCGCCCTGTTGAAGAGCATCGGCATGCACCGGGCGTTCCTGCCCAAGCAGTACGGCGGCATGGAGATTTCCCTGCCACAGTTCGCCCAGTGCATCGCGCTGCTGGCCGGTGCCTGTGCCAGTACCGCGTGGGCCATGAGCCTGCTGTGCACCCACAGCCACCAGATGGCGATGTTCTCACCCAAGCTGCAGCAGGATGTCTGGGGTGCCAACCCGGATGCCACGGCCAGCAGCAGCATCGCGCCGTTCGGCCGCACCGAAGAAGTCGAAGGCGGTGTGCGCTTCAGTGGCGAAATGGGCTGGAGTTCCGGCTGCGACCACGCCGAGTGGGCGATCCTGGGCTTCCGTCGTCAGAATGCCGAAGGCACCCAGGATTACTGCTTCGCCGTCCTGCCACGCAGCGATTACGAAATCCGTGACGACTGGTATGCCGTCGGCATGCGCGGCAGCGGCAGCAAGACCCTGATCGTGCGGGAGGCGTTCGTGCCCGAGCACCGTATCCAGAAAGCCAAGGACATGATGGAGGGCAAGTCGGCAGGTTTCGGCCTCTATCCAGACAGCAAGATCTTCTTCGCCCCGTATCGCCCTTACTTCGCCAGTGGTTTCTCGACCGTCAGCCTCGGTGTCGCCGAGCGCATGCTCGAGGTGTTCCGCGAGAAGACCCGCAACCGCGTCCGCGCCTACACCGGCGCCGCCGTCGGCGCGGCCACGCCGGCGCTCATGCGCCTGGCCGAGTCCACGCACCAGGTGGCCGCCGCACGGGCCCTGCTGGAAAAGAGCTGGGACGAGATCGCCGACTACAGCGAGCGCCACGAGTACCCGTCACGCGCCACCCTGGCCTTCTGGCGCACCAACCAGGGCTACGCGGTGAAGATGTGCATCCAGGCGGTCGATCGCCTGATGGAAGCCGCCGGTGGCGGTGCCTGGTTCGACAGCAACGAGATGCAGCGCCTGTTCCGTGACGCGCACCTGACCGGCGCCCACGCCTACACCGACTACGACGTCTGCGCGCAGATCCTTGGCCGCGAGCTGATGGGCCTGGAGCCCGATCCAACGATGGTCTGAGCCGCCGCCAGGCGGATCCCCGATACAACCACAATAACGAACAGGGCAGGTCCCCTTGGCCTGCCCGGGAGTCTTGCATGTCCAACGAAACCCCAACCACCCCTGGCTTCGATACCCGCGCCTTCCGCCGTGCCTTGGGCAACTTCGCCACCGGCGTGACCGTGGTCACCGCGGCCGGGCCGAGTGGCCGCAAGGTCGGCGTGACCGCCAACAGCTTCAACTCGGTGTCGCTGGAGCCGGCGCTGATCCTGTGGAGCATCGACAAGCGCTCGACCAGCCACGAAGTGTTCGCAGAGGCTTCGCACTTTGCCGTGAACGTTCTGGCGGCCGACCAGATCGAGCTTTCCAACAACTTCGCCCGCCCCAAGGAAGACCGCTTCGCCGGGATCGACTACGCGCAGGGGGCCGGCGGTGCGCCGCTGCTTGCTGACTGCTCGGCGCGTTTCCAGTGCGAGAAGTTCCAGCAGCTCGACGGCGGCGATCACTGGATCCTGGTCGGCAAGGTGGTGGCTTTCGATGACTTCGGTCGCTCGCCGTTGCTGTATCACCAGGGTGCCTATTCGATGGTGCTGCCGCACACCCGCATGACCCAGCGTGCCGAGGGGCAGGCGCCGAGCAGCCACTTCCAGGGGCGCCTGCAACACAACCTGTACTACCTGATGACCCAGGCCCTGCGCACCTACCAGGCCGACTACCAGCCACGTCAGCTGTGCACCGGCCTGCGCACCAGCGAAGCACGCATGCTGATGGTGCTGGAGAACGATGCCGGGCTGAGCCTGAACGAGCTGCAGCGCGAGGTGGCGATGCCGGCCCGGGAGATCGAGGAAGCTGTCGCCAACCTCAAGCGCAAGGGGTTGATCGCCGATGACGAGGGGCGTGTGCGGCTGTCGGTCAAGGGGGTCGATGAAACCGAGGCGCTGTGGACCATTGCCCAGGAGCAGCAGGACAAGGTGTTCGGACAGTTCAGCGCGGAGCAACTGGAGACCTTCAAGACTGTGTTGAAGGCGATCATCCGCATGTGAGGCCGGCGTGGGCTGCTGTGGTGGTTGCACCGGCCCTATCGCCGGCAAGCCGGCTCCCACAGGTTGCGCGCAAGGCCGAGGCATGAACGACAACGGCGCCCCTGTGGGAGCGGGCTTGCCCGCGAACACCGGCGAAGCCGGTGCCATCCACCGCGTCACCTGCTTCGCCGGCAAGCCGGCTCCCACAGGTTGCGCGCAAGGCCGAGACATGAACGACAACGGCGCCCCTGTGGGAGCGGGCTTGCCCGCGAACACCGGCGAAGCCGGTGCCATCCACCGCGTCACCTGCTTCGCCGGCAAGCCGGCTCTCACAGGTTGTGCGCAAGGCCGAGACATGAACGACAACGGCGCCCCTGTGGGAGCGGGCTTGCCCGCGAACACCGGCGAAGCCGGTGCCATCCACCGCGTCACCTGCTTCGCCGGCAAGTCGGCTTTCACAGGTTGCGCGCAAGGCCGAGGCATGAACGACAACGGCGCCCCTGTGGGAGCGGGCTTGCCCGCGAACACCGGCGAAGCCGGTGCCATCCACCGCGTCACCTGCTTCGCCGGTAAGCCGGCTCTCACAGGTTGTGCGCAAGGCCGAGGCATGAACGACAACGGCGCCCAAAAGGCGCCGTTGTCGTTTGCGTCGGTTCGCTCAGTAAACGCCACCACCTGTACTGCCGAACGCTGGCGTTTCCTTGAACTTGCCCGCCAGCTCCCGCAGGCCGCGCATCAGCACGGTGGTGTCGACGCCGACCGCGACGAAGGCCGCACCCAGCTCGATATAGCGCCGGGCCAGCTTCTCGTCCGCGCTGAGGATCCCGGCCGCCTTGCCAGCCTTGACGATGCGCACGATGGCATCTTCGATGGCCGCCTGCACTTCAGGATGCCCCGGGTTGCCACGATGGCCCATGGCTGCGCTGAGGTCGGCCGGGCCGATGAACACGCCATCGACCCCGTCGACCGCGACGATCTCGTCCAGGTTGGCCAGGCCTTCCGTGTTCTCGATCTGCACCAGCAGGCACATCTGCTCGTCGGCATGGTCGAGGTAGCCGGCGATGCTGTTCCAGCGCGAGGCTCGTGCCAGTGCGCTGCCCACACCACGGATGCCCGTGGGTGGGTAATGCACGGCCCTGACCAGCTGGCGCGCCTGCTCGGCGCTTTCGACCATGGGCACCAGCAGGGTCTGCGCACCGATGTCCAGCACTTGCTTGAGCAGCGCAGTATCGCCGATCACCGGGCGGATCACCGGTTGGCTGGGGTAGGGCGCCACGGCCTGCAACTGCTCGAGCATGCCGCGCAGGTCGTTCGGTGCGTGCTCGCCGTCGATCAGCAGCCAGTCGAAACCGGCATTGGCGGCCAGTTCCGCACAGTAGGCGTCAGCCAGGCCGAGCCACAGGCCGATTTGTGCCTGGCCGCTGCGCAGGCGTTGCTTGAAGCTGTTGATGGGCATGTGCATGGCGGGCTCCTCAGACGAAACGGCAGGCAATCGAGCCGAGCATGTCGTAGTCGACGTGGAAGGTGTCACCGGGCCGCGCGGCGACCGGGCGGGTGAACGAGCCGCCGAGGATGACCTGGCCCGGCTGCAGGGTAACGTCATACGCTGCCAGCTTGTTGGCCAGCCAGGCGACGCCCTTGGCCGGGTGGTTGAGCACTGCGGCGCTGACCCCCGACTCTTCGATCACGCCGTTGCGGTAGAGCACCGCCGGTACCTTGCGCAGGTCGATCTCGGTGGGGCGCACGGCGCGCCCGCCCATGACCACGCCGGCGTTCGCCGCGTTGTCGGAAATGGTGTCGAACACCTTGCGGGTCGCCTGGGTCTGCGGGTCGACCTGCTGGATGCGCGCATCGATGATTTCCAGTGCCGGGATCACCCACTCGGTGGCGTCCAGCACATCGAACAGGGTCACGCCCGGGCCTTTGAGCGGCTTGCCGAGGATGAACGCCAGCTCGACCTCGACCCGCGGCACGATGAAGCGCTCGAAGGGAATGTCGCTGCCTTCGTCGAACAGCATGTCATCCAGCAGGGCACCGTAGTCGGGTTCGGTGATGCTCGACGATACCTGCATGGCCCGCGAGGTCAGGCCGATCTTGTGGCCGACCAGGCGGCGGCCGGCGGCGATCTTCTTGGCGACCCAGGCACGCTGGATGGCGTAGGCATCTTCAATGGTGATGCCCGGTTGCTCCAGCGAGAACTGGCGAACCTGCTCGCGGGTGCGTTCGGCCTGGTCGAGGCGCTCGGCGGCCTGCTGGATGAAAGCGTTATCAAGCATGGTTGGAATCTCTTGGTTCAAGGATTGACGATGGCCGCCCGGGTGCGCAGCACCAGCAGGCCGCCAAGGGTGATGAAGATCGCCAGCAGGTACAGCGCGAGGCTGGCGCTTTGCGTGGTGTCGCGGACCCAGCCGATGAAATAGGGCGCGGCGAACGAAGCGACGCTGCCCAGCGAACTGATCAGGGCGATGCCGGCCGCCTGGGTGCGTGCGTTGAGGAAGGCCGGCGGCAACTGCCAGAACATCGGCAGCGCGGCGCTGGCGCCCATGCCCGCCAGGACCAGCCCGGCCAGTACCGGCCAGGGCTGCTGTGGCATCAACCCGGCGATGGCGATGCCGGTGGCGGCCATCAGCATGGGCACGCACAGGTGCCAGCGGCGCTCGCGCTGGCGGTCGCTGGAGCGCCCGCAGGCGAGCATGAACACACAGCCGGCCAGGTAGGGCAGGGCACTGAGCAGGCCGACGCTGGCGTCGCTGCCGATGCCAGCACCATGGATCAGGCTGGGCATCCAGAAGGCCAGGGTGTTGACCGCCAGCATGACCGCGCAGTACACCGCCACCAGCAGCCACACGGCCCGGCTGGCGATGATCCCGCCCAGGGAGGTCACCGACTTGCGCTGCTCCTCGGCGCCGAACTGGGCGCGCAGTGTCGCCTTCTGCCGCTCGTCGAGCCAACGCACCTGCTCGAAGCCTTCCGGCAGCGCGGCCAGCACCACCAGGCCCAGCAGTATCACGGGGGCGCCTTCGAGCAGGAACATCCACTGCCAGCCGCGCAGCCCGGCGGTGTTGTGCATGAAGGCCAGGATCGTTCCGGAAACCGGCCCGCCGATGACGCCGGCCAACGGCACGGCAACGGCGAACAGCGCGGTGACCTGGGCTCTGCGCCCGGCGGGGTACCAGCGGTTGAGGTAGACCAGGATGCCCGGGAAGAAGCCGGCCTCGGCTGCGCCCAGGGCGAAGCGCAACAGGTAGAAGGCGCTGCTGGTCTCGATCAGCAGCATGCTGGTCGACAGCGCGCCCCAGACCACCATCAGGGTAGCGATCCAGCGGCGTGGGCCGATGCGCTCGAGCACCAGGCTGCTGGGCACGCCGAACAACGCATAGGCGATGAAGAACAACCCGGCGCCCAGGCCGTAGACCGTGTCGGAGAACTGCAGGTCCTGGCTCATCTGCATCTTGGCGAAGCCGATGTTGATACGGTCGAGGTGGGCGAACAGGTAGCACACCAGCAGCAGCGGCATCAGCCGCCAGGTGACCGTGCGGTGGGTACTGTCGGCCAGTTCGGCTTGGGTCTTGGCAGGCGAGGCATGTTCGAGAGTGCTCATGTTCTTGTACTTGTTCTGTGATGAGGGGGCAACGGCCCGTCGGCAGGCGTCAGGCCGGGCGGTTGAACAGGGGGTGCAAGGTGCTGTGCTTGGCGTCGTAGACCTGCTGGGTGCTCTCGTCGATTTGCAGGGTGATGCCGATCGGACGGCGTTGCAGCAGCCCGTCCAGGCGGCTCTTGAGCACCTGCAGCAGGCTGTCTCCGACACGTTCGTGAACCTCGGCGCGGCGGCCGCTGCCCATGCGCAGGTTGGCGTACAGGAAGCCGTAGTCGCCCTGACCGTCAGCCACCGCGCAATGGGCGGCAGGGTAGGCCAGCACGCGGGTGCCGCCGGTGGGGAATACCGCTTTGCCGGTTTCGTCGCGCTGTTCGAGCATGCTGTCGGCCAGGGCACGGCACAGCCCTGGAATGTCGGCTTCAGTTTCCAGGTCGGGGGTGTAGAGCAGAACCAGATGGGGCATGAAGGGCCTCCTCGTTGCAGAAGCGGCTGGCCGCCCGCCAGGGACGGCCAGGTGGGTCACAGGCGGCTGGTGGAAACCACCGCCGCCGGGTGGGCAGCCTGGGCCGGGGGAATGGCCGAGCCATCCTGGGGCGTGACCGGGAAGATCGCGTTGATCTGGCCGGTACCCGAAGAGCCGAAGTAAGGCGTCACCACCTCGGCCTTGCCGTCGTACCCGGACCAGCCCAGGGCGCCGAGCAGCATCGCGGTGTCGTGCATGAAGCCTTCGCCGTGCCCCTTGGCGGCGTACTCCGGGAGCATGCCGCAGAACGCCTCCCACTCGGCGTTCTCCCACATCGAGACCACGCGGTTGTCCAGCGTCTCGAGGAACGGGCTCCAGACCTTGGTGGCGAACTCCGGTGCCTGGCCGTTCTGGGCGAAGCGGTGCGACAACGAGCCACTGGCCAGGAAGGCCACGGTGCCGTCGTAGTGATCTTCCACCGCCTTGCGCATGGCCCAGCCGAGGCGGGCACTGTCGGCCAGGTAGTGCGAGGTGCACAGCGCCGAGACCGAGATCACCTTGAAGTGCTGGTCCTGGTTCATGTAGCGCATCGGTACCAGGGTGCCGTATTCCGGGCCGAGGGTGGTGGCGTGGTGGGCCATGGTCTCGACGTCGAAGCGGTTGCACGCCTCGGCCAGCAGTTGGCCGAGTTCGGTATTGCCGGGGAATGCGTAGGGCATGTTGCTGATGAAGTGCGGCAGCTCGTTGCTGGTGTACACGCCCTGGAAGTGCGGCGCGCACAGCACGTGGTAATTGGCGTTGACCAGCCAGTGGGTGTCGAACACGACGATGGTGTCCACGCCCAGTTCGCGGCAGCGGCGGCTGATCTCGTAATGCCCGTCGATGGCCGCCTGGCGAAAGCCCTGGCGCGGGCCTGGCAGCTCCGACAGGTACATGGAGGGAACATGAGTGATCTTGGCTGCGAGTGCCAGCTTGCCCATGGTGAAACTCCTTGTTGTTGTGTAGCCACCCGGCTGGCGACATTCGCCAGCCGGGTGGAGGAGGGGTCATACGCCCCAGCGAGGGATGTGGTGGCTGCCCATCGAGATGCACACGTTCTTGATCTCGGCGAACACTTCGAAGCTGTATTGTCCACCTTCACGCCCGGTGCCGGAGCCTTTGACGCCGCCGAACGGCTGGCGCAGGTCGCGCACGTTCTGGCTGTTGATGAACACCATGCCGGCTTCGATGCCACGGGCCAGGCGATGGGCCTTGCCGATGTCCTGGGTCCAGATGTACGAGGCCAGGCCGTACTCGGTGTCGTTGGCCAACCGCAGTGCTTCGGCTTCGTCCTTGAACGGAATCAGGCAGACCACCGGCCCGAAGATTTCCTCCTGGGCGATGCGCATCTTGTTGTTGACGTCGGCGAACACGGTCGGCTGGATGAACTGCCCCTTGGCCAGGTGCGCCGGCAGGTTGGCCGGGCGCTCCAGGCCGCCGGCGACCAGGCGTGCACCTTCTTCGATGCCGATGCGGATGTAGCCGGTGACCTTGTCGTAGTGCTGCTGGGTGATCATCGAGCCGACTTGGGTCTTCGGGTCGGTAGGGTCGCCGACGATCAGGCGCTTGGCACGGGCGGCGAATTCGGCCACGAATTGGGGATACACGCTCTCCTGGATGAAGATACGGCTGCCGGCGGTGCACCGTTCGCCGTTGAGCGAGAAGATGGTGAACAGTGCCGCGTCCAGGGCGCGCTCAAGGTCGGCGTCCTCGAAGATCAGCACCGGCGACTTGCCGCCCAGCTCCATCGAGTACTTCTTCAGGCCCGCGCTCTGCATGATCTTGCGGCCGGTGGCGGTGCCGCCGGTGAAGGAGATGGCGCGTACGTCCGGGTGGCGTACCAGGGCGTCGCCCGCGGTGGCGCCATAGCCCTGGATCACGTTCAGCACACCGTTGGGGATGCCGGCTTCGACGGCCAGGCGGCCCAGTTCGTTGGCGGTCAGCGGCGACAACTCGCTCATCTTCAAGACTGCGGTGTTGCCCAGTGCCAGGCACGGTGCAGTCTTCCAGGTGGCGGTCATGAACGGCACGTTCCATGGCGACACCAGGCCGCATACCCCCACCGGCTGGTACAGGGTGTAGTTGAGCATCTGGTCGTCGACCGGGTAGGTGTGGCCGTCCATGCGCGTGCACACTTCGGCGAAGAAGTCGAAGTTGTGCGAGGCACGCGGGATCAGCACGTTCTTGGTCTGGTGGATCGGCAGGCCGGTGTCGAGGGTTTCCAGTTCGGCCAGTTTCGGCACGTTCTGTTCGATCAGCTCACCGAGCTTGCGCATCAGGCGGGCGCGTTCCTTGGCCGGGGTGTTGGCCCACTTCGGAAAGGCCTCTTTGGCCGCGGCCACGGCCTGGGCGACTTCCTCGGCGCCACCGCTGGCGACTTCGCCGATGGCCTCGCCGGTGGCCGGGTTGTAGTTGACGAAGGTGTCTTTGCTCTCGACCTCACGGCCGTTGATCCAGTGCTTGATCATGCTGCTCATGCCTTGTTGTTCTTGAAGAAGTCAGCCTCGCTGACGATGCGGTTGACCAGGCGGCCCACGCCTTCCACCTCCACCACCACTTCATCGCCCGGCACCACGTCGGCCAGCCCCTCCGGCGTGCCGGTGGCGATCATGTCGCCCGGCTGCAAGGTCATGAAGCTGGAGAAGTATTCGATCAGGTAGGGGATGTCGAAGATCATGTCGGCCGTGGTGCCTTCCTGCTTCAGTTCGCCGTTGATCCAGGTGCGCAGCTTCAGGGCGCTGACGTCCGGTACATCGGCCGCATCGACGATCCACGGGCCCACCGGGGTGGTGGCGTCACGGTTCTTCACCCGCAGGTTGGGGCGGTAGTAGTTCTCCAGGTAGTCGCGGATGGCGTAGTCGTTGCACACCGTGTAGCCGGCGACGTAGTCCAGGGCGTTTTCGCGCTTGACGTTCTTGGCCGCCTTGCCGATGACCGCGACCAGCTCGCACTCGTAGTGCATGTATTGGACGTTGTCCGGGCGCCAGGTGACCTGGTTGTGACCGGTGTAGGTGCCTGACGACTTGATGAAGGCCAGCGGTTCGGTCGGCGGGGTGAAGGCCAGCTCACGGGCGTGGTCGGCGTAGTTCAGGCCCAGGGCGAACATGCTGCCGGTGGCCGGTGGCAGCCACTCGACCTGGTCTTCGCCAAGCCGCCGGCCATCGACCAGGCGTACGGCGTTGTCGTCCTCGACCGTGACGGCATGGACGCTGCCTTCATAACGGATACGTGCGTGCTTCATGCTGGTTCCCCCGACTCGGCAACGATGGTGTTCGCCAGGCGGCCAAGGCCGGTGATCTCGACCTCGACGTGATCGCCCGGGTGGACGTCGACGCGCCCCTCCGGGGTTCCGGTGATCAGCACATCCCCCGCGTGCAGGGTCATGAATTCGCTGAGTTCGGCGATCAGTTGTGGAATACGGCGAACCAGGTTGGCGGTGGTGTTTTCCTGGACGACCACGCCGTTGACGTAGAGCTTCAGGGTCAGCTGGTGCGGATCGGCGATCGCCGCTGTCGGGACCAGTTGCGGGCCGATCGCGCAGAAGCCGTCGCGGCACTTGGCCTTGACCGCCGGGCGGTAGTAGCTGTCTTCCGGCAGGCTGTATTCATTGACGATGGTGTAGCCGAGCACATGGTCCAGCGCATCGTCCGCGCTCACCCGGCTGGCATCCTTGCCGATCACCACGCCCAGCGCCGGGCCTGGCTGCAGGCGCTCGACACCCGATGGGTAGATCACATCCGCACCATGGGCGTTGCGCGTGTTCGGTGTCTTGATGAACAGCACCGGTTTGACCGGCGCTTGCTTGTAGGGCGGCTGTTCGAACTCAGCCAGACGCTGCTGCAGCAGACCGTTGTAGTTCAGCGCTACGCCGAACAAGGTGCCGTTCGCAACGTCATGCAACGCATGGCTCATGCTTTTCTCCTGGCGGTGCTGGGCAACAGGTGCTCTCCAGCGATATCGTTAATGTGTTAACTTTATAATTAATATGTTAACGAACGTCAAGATTCCATCCTGTGGCATCCGCCGTGCGGCGGGTGCACCATGGAAGCTGGTCAATTCGGTCAAGCGATTAGCGAGCAAGCAGTGATGAGCGATCGGCACCCCATTCCGAACATCAACATCGGCCAGGTCTACGACCAGCGCTACAGCGACAGCGAGGTGCATTACGATCGGCTCGGCAACCTGGCCGGCTTTTTCGGGCGCAACATGCCGGTGCATCGCCACGACCGGTTTTTCCAGGTGCATTACGTCAAGTCCGGCACGGTGCGGGTCTACCTGGACGACCAGCAGTTCATCGAGTCGGGGCCGATGTTCTTCCTCACGCCGCCCACGGTGACCCATTCCTTCGTCACCGAGCCCGACAGCGACGGGCATGTGCTGACGGTGCGCCAGCAACTGGTATGGCAACTGATCGAGGCGGATGCCAGCCTGCTGCCGGCGGGGGTGCACGTGCGCCCGGCCTGCGTGGCGCTGGCCAAGGTACCGGCGGCGGACCAGGCCGAGGCACGGCGCCTGGAGCACTGGCTGGAAGCGCTCAGCGACGAGTTCGCCAGCCCCCATCCGGGGCGTGAGGCGGCGCTGCAGTCGCTGACCCGGTTGATCATGATCAGCCTGCTGCGGCTGTGCCCCAACTCGCGGGAGTCGACCCCGGCCAGGCACGAAGACCTGAAGATCTTCCACCGTTTCAATGCACTGATCGAGGCGCACTACCTCGAGCACTGGCCGCTGGCGCGCTATGCGCAGCAGATCGGGGTGACCGAGGCGCGGCTCAACGATATCTGCCGGCGCATCGCCGACTTGCCTTCCAAGCGGCTGGTGCTGGAGCGGCTGATGCAGGAGGCCAGGCGCCTGCTGCTGTTTTCCAGCAGTTCGGTGAACGAAATCTGCTACCAGCTCGGCTTCAAGGACCCGGCCTACTTCAGCCGTTTCTTCAACCGGTATGCGAAGCTCACGCCCGGCGAGTACCGGCAGCGGCAGTCGCACCTGCAGTGAAATGGCCATGTAGGTCCACCCGGAGCGCTGTAGTTGTTTGCAGAGGATGCTCGCACCTTGCCGGGTCGCCTTGAATGGGTTTTCCGTGGAACAGATTGCACTTTCCATGGGGCTCATGGCGGTTGCCCGATGCCCCCGCGTAGCTACTGGATAACAATTAAAATGTTAACGACATTTGGATAAATGTTAAGATGTTATCGTTATTTTCCAGCCAACCCCTCCTGGAGTGCCGATGTTGCCCAACCCCAGTCGCCTGATCGTTCTACTGGCTGCCCTGGTAGCGTTCGCCCCCTTGTCGATCGACACCTACCTGCCGAGTTTGCCGGCCATCGCCGATGACCTCGCTGCCAGCGCTACCCATGTGCAACTGACAATCGGCGTGTTCCTGGCCGGGCTGTGCCTGGGCATGCTGTTCCATGGCCCGTGTTCCGACCGTTTCGGCCGCAGGCCGGTGTTGCTGTGCGGGATGCTGCTGTACCTGGGCGCGACCATCGGCTGCATGCTGGCGGGCAGCGTCAACGAGCTGATCGCCTGGCGCTTCCTGCAGGCACTCGGCGGGGCCGCCGCTTCGGTGCTGGCCAGGTCCATCGTGCGGGACATCTTCTCGCTCAACGAGGCGGCCAGGACCCTGTCGCTGATGCACCTGGTGACGATGGTCGCCACGCTGGTGGCCCCTTTGGCCGGCAGCTTCCTGATGCTGGTGCACGGCTGGCGAACGATCTTCGCCGGGCTGTTCTGCTTCGCCGCGATCTGCCTGGCCGCCAGCGCGTGGAGCATTCCCGAGACCCATCCCGCCGACAGACGGGCAGGCTCCCTGGGTGTGGCCCTCGCTGGCTACTGGCACATCGCGCGAAACCCGCAGGCGCTGGCGTTCATCCTGTGCATGGGGCTGTCGTTCGGCGGCATGTTCGCCTTCATCACCGCATCGCCGTACGTCTACATCGAATATTTCGGGGTATCGACGCACCTGTATGGCTGGCTGTTCGCCCTGAACATCGCCGGGGTGATCGTGGTGACCACGCTCAACGCCCGCCTGGTGAGCCGGCTTGGCCCGTTGTCGATGCTCGGTGTCGGTGCGGCGATCGCCAGCGTGGCGGCGCTGGGGCTGGGCATCTTCGGGGCTGCGGGTGTGCTCGGCCTGAGCGAGATCGTGGTGCTGGTGGTGCTGTATGTGAGCGTCACCGGCCTGATGGGGGCGAACTGCGTGGCGAGCCTGTTGAAGCTGTTCCCCGGCAATGCCGGCGCCGCCGCCGGCCTGGCCGTCTCGACCCAGTTCGCCATGGGCGCTGCGTTCAGTGCGCTGGTGGGCAGCCTGGCCGATGGCTCGCCGCGGCCGATGTGCCTGGTCATCGCCGGCGCCGGGGCAGGGACCGCGTTGTGCTACCTGTGGCTTAGACGGCGGTCGAAGTTGCACGGCGGGGCGCCGCTTCCACGACCTTGCGACGACCGTGCCAGCCTGTAGAGGCGCTCAGGGGCGCCCGTCACCAGTCGTGCCCCTGGCCCAGCGACTACAAGGCGTGGTGACGGAGCTCCAGCAGCTTGTACGGCCAAGTTTGTATTCATGTCCAAGCCACATAAGGTAGCCTTCTCAACTTGACATGGAGGAAAAAGTGCAAAACAGGTATGGAAAACTCGCTTCCTGGATTTATCACCTGGATAAACCCATCGGTCACTCCTTCGGTGATCTGGAATACTATCGGCAGCGTCTGGCTGGGTGTGATGGTCCCATCCTGGAACCTGCGGTCGGCAATGGCCGGATCCTCATCCCGATGCTCGAGATGGGCCTGGCCATCGAAGGTTTCGACGCATCACAAGACATGCTCGACTACTGTCGGCAGGAATGCCTGAGTCGGGGTCTTCTCCCTACGCTGACATGCCAGACATTCGAGCAATTCAGCTACGACCGACGCTTCGCGGCCATCATCATGCCGGCGGGATCGTTTCAGTTGATTACGCAGACCGCCTCGGCAATGGCCGTGCTCATGCGCTTTCGGGATCATCTGCTGCCCGGTGGAAGGCTGATCCTGGACATTGATCCCATCGAAAGCATCGTTGCACAGGCGAGCCCCGTGCGCAGTTGGGCAGTGGGAGGTGGCGATCTACTCACGATGACCTGCCATCGGGCCGAGATCGATTACGTCAAACAAACGACCCTTTCGCATCTGCACTACCAACACTGGCGAGATAGCACGTTGCTGTCGGCAGAGCTTGATCTATTTCATTTGCGTTGGTGGGGTGTCGATGAGTTGGCATTCGCGTTGCGCGAAGCGGGTTTCGTGGATGTCGTGGTGTCGGGCGATTACCAGCATGGACGCCAACCCCGCAAGGGCGATCGGATCATCAGCTTCGAGGCGAGCCGCCCTGGTGGATGAGTCGTTGGCCTAACACCGCATTCACCATTGCCCACTTTCGACCGAGACTGTGTGAAAACTTCGACGGCGCTCAGGCTGGTTAAAAAACAGCGCGACACTGTGGGAGTGGCTTGCCGGAGTGCCGGACCATCGCGAAGCAGGCGCTGCGCTGGATGGCTCCGGCTGTGCCGGTGTTCGCGGTTCAAGCCCGCTCCCACAGCGGGCGCGCCGGCTTTTAGAGCTGGAGCAATGCCGCTGACTTTCGCTCACTACCACGCAGCCTTCTTCGGTCTCGAGGTGGGCGCAGGCGGTCGGGGCGGGGATGCGTGTCATGGGCGTCTCGGCGGCTGGCAAAAGAGGTACGGTAGCCAATGTCAGCGTTCAGTGCCTTCCCCTGGGCGTCAGCCAATAGAGAATGAGCGCCTTGCCAGGCGTCGAAGCGGCCGGCTGCCGGCCTCGACGCCAGGGGGGTCAGGCTTCGCGGTAGGTGCCTTTTTGCTTGGCGGCATGAATGGCCAGGGCGTCCATGAGCGCGGGCGACAGACAGTCGTAGGGCTCAAGGCCCAGCTCGCGCAGGCGCCCGCGGATCGCCTCCATCTGCGCCGGTGGCGTGCCGCTTTCGATCACCGAGGACACGAACGCGGCAAAACCCGGTGCAGACCAGCCGGTCTGCGGGGACAGCTCGGTATGCACGAAGTCGAGGCCGTAGAACGGGTGGCCGGTGTTCTCGATGCGGCCGAACAGGTGTGCGCCGCAATCGCGGCAGGCGTGGCGCTGGATCACCGCGTTCGGGTCCACCACCTGGAGCTTCTCGCCATGGGCCTGCACGCTGACCTTGTCGCGTGGGACCACGGCCACCACCGAGAAGATCGCGCCTGCGGGCTTCCAGCACTTGGTGCAGCCACAGGCATGGTTGTGCAATGTTTGTGCGTTGACGGCGACTTGCACCTTGTCGGTCGGGCACAGGCACTGGAGGGTGCCACCGGCGAAACCGGGCTGCTCTGGTCGGATACCCTGGTCGATCGAGGGGTGTAGGTGTATGGCGTTCATGGTACTGGTCCCTCCTGGTTCTGGCGTGATAGGCGTGGCCACGGACCACGCCCAGGGTGGTCAAGCGAAATGGATGACCGTGCGGATCGACTTGCCTTCGTGCATCAGGTCGAAGGCTGTGTTGATGTCTTCCAGCCCCATCGTGTGGGTGACGAAGGGCGCCAGCTCGATCTCGCCGCGCATGGCTTCCTCGACCATGCCGGGCAACTGGCTGCGCCCTTTGACCCCACCGAAGGCGGAGCCTCTCCAACTGCGGCCGGTGACCAGTTGGAACGGTCGGGTGGAGATCTCCTTCCCGGCACCAGCGACACCGATGACGATCGACTGGCCCCAGCCACGGTGGGCCGACTCCAGGGCGGCCCGCATGACGTTGACGTTGCCGATGCACTCGAAGGTGTGGTCGATGCCCCAGCCGCTCATGTCCACGAGCACCTGCTGGATCGGTTTGTCATGGTCGTTGGGGTTGATGCAGTCGGTGGCGCCGAAGGCGCGCGCCAGCTCGAACTTGGCCGGGTTGGTGTCGATGGCGATGATGCGCCCGGCCTTGGCCTGGCGCGCTCCCTGGATCACGGCCAGGCCGATGCCGCCGAGACCGAACACGGCGACCGAGTCCCCCGGTTGCACCTTGGCGGTGTTGTGCACGGCGCCGATGCCGGTGGTGACACCGCAGCCCAGCAGGCAGACATGCTCATGGTTGGCATTGGGATTGATCTTGGCCAGCGAGACCTCGGCCACCACGGTGTACTCGCTGAAGGTCGAGCAGCCCATGTAGTGGAAGATCGGTTGCCCCTTGTAGGAGAAGCGTGTCGTGCCGTCCGGCATCAGGCCCTTGCCCTGGGTGGCGCGCACGGCTACGCACAGGTTGGTCTTGCCGGACTTGCAGAACAGGCATTCGCCGCATTCGGCGGTGTAGAGCGGTATGACATGGTCGCCGGGCTCGAGGCTGGTGACGCCTTCGCCCACTTCCACCACCACGCCAGCGCCCTCGTGACCGAGCACGGCGGGGAACACACCCTCCGGGTCGTCGCCGGAGAGGGTGAACGCGTCGGTATGGCAGACGCCGGTATGGGAGATCCTCACCAATACCTCACCTTTGCGGGGCGGGGCTACGTCGATCTCCACGATTTCAAGCGGTTTGCCTGGCTCGAAGGCAACAGCGGCACGTGATTTCATGATGGGCCTCGATGGGTTGCCTTACGCAGCTACGATCGATCGTCGATGTATTTTCATGCCGGAGGCGTTTGTCGGCTGGGATACCAGACATCCGGCGTATGGCCAGTGTGCAGGGGAGGGTTAAATCCTGTATATGGAATTGTCTGGATTTTATTATTCCAAAATCAGGAATTATCATGGTCCCCCAAACCCCATGACAGGCTTTAATGGAGCAGCAGAGAACCCGAGCGCGCGGGCTTGCCCTTTCGATCTCTGTTCTCCAAAGGGCCAGGTAATCGCTCATGAACAACGAACTGGAACTTCTGCGCATCTTCCGTACCGCCGCCGAGCATGGCAGCTTCCGTGAGGCGGCCGTGCGCCTGGGGTCTTCTCCCCAGGGTGTCACGCGCGCCATACAACGCCTGGAGCGGCACTTTGGCGAGTTGCTGTTTCACCGCAACACGCGCCAGGTACGGATCACGGTCTTCGGCGAGGGGCTGCTGGAGCGCGTGCGGCCGGCGCTCGACCAGTTCGATGAGCTGTGGCGCCCGCCAGGCGTGGGGCAGGAGGTTTGCGTGGCCGGCACGGTGCGGGTCAGCGCGCCGCACAGCCTGGGCAACCGTGCGGTGCTGCCGGCGCTGGAGCGCGTTGCCGCGCAGCACCTGGGCATCACCCTGGACGTGCGGTTGTCCGACCGCCTGAGCGCCGTGGTCGATGAGCAGATCGATGTCGGCATCAGGGTGGGGTTCCTGCACGACAGCCGTTTCGTGGCGCGCCAGGCGAGCCATATGCGGCTTCCCATTGTCGCGGCGCCGAGCCTGATCGCGCGCCTGGGGGCGCCGCAGCGGGTGGAGGACCTGGCTGGCCTGCCGGTCACGGCGTCCCTGGACGTCAACACCGGCCGGCCATGGCCCTGGTATTTCAAGGCCGGCCGACAGTGGGCGCCCACGTCACAGGCGTTCGTCGCCGATGACGCCGACATGGAGATGGGGGCGGTGCTGGCCGGGGTGGGCTTTGCCCAACTGGCCGACTACATGGTCGCCCCCCATATCGCCAGTGGCAAGCTCGTGCAGGTCTTGCCGCACGAAGAGCCGACGGCCTGGGGGCTGTATGTCTACCGTCCCCAGCGCGGCCCTGTGCCTGCGCGGGTCAGGGTGGTCTTCGACGCGCTTCATGAGGCCGTTGGCGCGCTGCCGCGGCTGGGGTGAGGGCGTATCTGGCCCGGGCAGGGCAAAAAGCAGGTAAACCCACTACAGGCCACCTTCGGGTGGCCTTTTGGCTTTCGCGGGCAATACTTCTCTGTACAGGCGGGCGGGCTGCTAGTGGCGCGCGCCGCGGGAGGTGAGAGATGAACAAACTATCCATTGTGGGTGCCGGTATGGTGGGCGAGGCGGCGGCTCAGATCATCGCCCGGGAAGAGTTCTGTCGTGAGTTGGTGTTGATCGATGTGCAGGGCGAGTTGGCCCAGGGCAAGGCGCTGGACGTCTGGCAGGCGGCAGTCGAGTCAGGTTCCGATACCCGGGTTCACGGCGGGGCCAATGCCCAATTGCTGCAGGATTCCGACCTGGTGGTGATCACGGCGGGTGTGCCCCGCAAGCCAGGTCAGTCGCGCCAGGATGTGTTGAGTATCAATCTGCCCATTCTCGATGGGATCATGCGCGACATTAATCGTCATGCCCCGGCGGCGACGGTGTTGGTGGTGTCGAACCCAGTCGATGTGCTGACCTATCGGGCATGGTCCCTCAGTGCGCTGGGACGTGACCGGGTGTTCGGGCAGGCGGGGGTGCTGGATACCGCGCGCATGAAGTGTTTCATTGCCGAGGAGACAGGGTTTTCTGCTCGGGATATCTCGGCGCTGGTGCTGGGAGGGCATGGCGATAGCATGGTGCCGCTGATGCGGTACTGCACGGTCGGCTCGGTGCCGCTGTCCCATTTCCTGTCCAGCGAGCAGATCGAGCGGATCGTGGAGCGCACACGCCAGGGTGGCGGCGAGATCCTGGGCTTGAAGAAGCTGGGGAGCGCCTGCGATGCGCCGGGCGTGGCGATTGCGCAGATGGTGGATGCCATCGCCAATGGGCGAAACCGCATTTTGCCGGCGGTCGCGATCCTCGAGGGCGAGTACGGGCGAACGGATATTGCCATGGGGGTCCCCTGCGTGCTGGCAGAGGCGGGGATTGCGCGGGTGATCGAGTTGCCTCTGGATGCGCAGGAGCAGGCGATGTTCGACCGCTCTGCAGACCATGTGGTGCGTGATATTGCTGAAATGAAGGCTTTGTGAGCGGGGCATGAGCGTTCTTTGGGCGCCCTCGAGTTAAGGGGGCGCCTAAGCTCAGCGCACACTATGTCTAAATCCGCGCCAGCGCCTGGGCCAGGTCGGCGCGCAGGTCCTCGACATCCTCGACCCCCACCGACAAACGCACCAGTGCATCCCCAATGCCAAGTTGCGCGCGGGTTGGTGCAGGGATGCTGGCGTGGGTCATGATCGCCGGGTGTTCGATCAGGCTTTCCACCCCACCCAGGCTCTCGGCCAAGGCGAAGATCTGCACGCCTTCGAGGAAGCGCCTGGCGCCGGCCAGGTCGCTGTTCAGGTCAAGGGAAATCATCCCGCCGAAACCGCGCATCTGCCGCCGTGCCAGTTCGTGCTGCGGGTGCGACGGCAAGCCCGGGTAATAGACCCGTGCAACCTGCGGCTGACGTTCAAGCCATTGCGCCAGCTCCAGCGCATTGCAGCAGTGGCGCTCCATGCGCAGTGCCAGGGTCTTCACGCCACGCAGGGTAAGAAATGCATCGAACGGCCCGGCGATGGCCCCCACCGCGTTCTGCAGGAAGCCCATTCGCTCGCCCAGTTCGGCATTCTGCCCGACCACCGCGATGCCACCGATCACGTCGGAGTGGCCGTTCAGGTACTTGGTCGTCGAGTGCAGCACGATATCGAAGCCCAGCTCCAGCGGACGCTGTACCCACGGGCTGGCAAAGGTGTTGTCGGCCACGCAGAGGATGCCGCGCTCGCGACAGGTGCGGGCGATGGCGGCAAGGTCGGTGAGGTGTAGCAACGGGTTGCTCGGCGTCTCGACCCAGACCATCCGTGTGTCTTCTTGCAGCGCCGCTTCGAATGCCGCCAGGTCGGCCAGGTCGACGAAGCTGAAGCGATGCCCGGCGCTGCGCCGGCGCACCCGTTCGAACAGCCGGTATGTACCGCCGTACAAGTCGTTGCCGGAGACGATGTGCGCGCCCGCCTCGAGCAGTTCGAGCACGGTGGAGATCGCCGCCAGCCCGGAGGCGAAGGCGAAGGCCTGGGTACCGCCCTCAAGGTCCGCCACGCAACGCTCCAGCGCCCAGCGCGTAGGGTTGTGCGAGCGCCCGTAGTCGAGGCCCTTGTGCACGCCAGGGCTCTGCTGCGCATAGGTGGAGTTGGCGTAGATCGGCGGCATCAGTGCCCCGGTGGAAGGGTCCGGAGCCTGTCCGGCATGGATCACGCGGGTGGCGAAGGCGCGTGGTGCGCCGGTTTCATCGTGCTGGCTCATGGTAGCGACCTGCGCAGGTGATTGAGCATGTCGACGCGGGTGATCATGCCATGGAAGCCCGAGGCGTCTTCGATGATCGCCACCAGACCACGGTCGAGCTCGGCCTGCAGTTCGGCCAGGCTGGCGCCGGGAGGCAAGGTTTCGAGCTTGTCGGTCATCGCGCTGGCCACGCTCATGTGGAAGTGCGAGGCGTCGTGGTGCACGCCCAGCAGAATATCGGACTCGTCGATCACGCCGACTAGGCGCTGCCCATTCTCCAGCACCGGCAGTTGCGACACATCGGCCAGGCGCATGCGCTGGAAGGCGGTGAGCAACGTGTCGTCCGGGCTCACGCTGATCACCCGGCCATCCTCGAAGCGCCGCGCGATCAGGTCGCGCAGGTCGCCGTATCGCTTGCGCGCCAGCAAGCCCTGGTCGGTCATCCACTGGTCGTTGTAGACCTTCGACAGGTAGCGGGTGCCGGTGTCGCAGACGAAGCTGACCACACGCTTGGGCTCGGTTTGCTCGCGGCAGTAGCGCAGCGCCGCTGCCAGCAAGGTGCCGGTCGAAGAGCCGCCGAGAATGCCTTCGGCGCGCAGCAGTTGGCGGGCATGATCGAAGCTTTCTTCGTCGCTGATGGAGTAGGCCTGGCGCACACTGGAAAGGTCGGCAATAGACGGAATGAAGTCCTCGCCGATGCCTTCCACCGCCCAGGAGCCGGCGGTACCGAGGGTGCCGCTACGGCTGTATTCGGCGACCACCGAGCCGAGCGGGTCCGCCAGCACCATGGCCAGGTTCGGTTGCACCCGGCGAAAGAAGCGGGTCAGCCCGGTAAGCGTACCGGCCGAGCCGACGCCGACGACGATGGCATCCAGGTCGTGTTGGGTTTGCGCCCAGATCTCCGGCGCGGTGCTGCACTCATGGGCCAATGGGTTGGCCGGGTTGTTGAACTGGTCGGCGAAGTAGGCGTCGGGAATCTCCTGCGCCAGCCGCGCAGCGACATCCTGGTAATACTCGGGATGGCCCTTGCCGACGTCGGAGCGCGTGATGTGCACCTCGGCGCCCATCGCCTTGAGGTGCAGGACCTTCTCGGTGGACATCTTGTCCGGTACCACCAACACCACCCGGTAGCCCTTGGCGCGGCCGACCAGGGCCAGGCCGAGCCCGGTGTTGCCGGCGGTGGCCTCGACGATGGTGCCGCCAGGCCGCAGGCGGCCGTCGCGCTCGGCGGTGTCGATCATCGCCAGGCCGATGCGATCCTTGCTCGAACCACCGGGGTTTTGCGATTCGAGCTTGAGGAACAGTGTGCACGGGCCGGTATCGAAGCGGCTGACGCGCACCAGCGGTGTATTGCCGATCAGTTCGAGCACGGCGGGGCGGGAGTCGTTCGGCATGTCGTCACCTCGCTGCGGGCATTCGCATTGGATGGACGGTAGCCTGCGGCGCGTCGTTGCGTGCCGGCCGCAGGTGAAGCCTCGCTTGGAACATAGGCCTGGATGGCACCGCCCGCAACCGTTGGCAGCTGGCCGGTAGCGTTGCCCGTTCTTACAGACACTGCAGTACAGTGAGTGGCGTGCCCCGGCTAGTGCGCAGGGAAATCAGGGAATCCGGATCCCCAGCGCATTCAGCGTTGCCGTATCCATTCGACCATTCACCGTCAGCGCGCTGTCCATCTGAAACGCCATCAGCGCTCCTCGGGTCGCTTTGCCCATCACACCATCAATGGCGCCTTGGTAATACCTGCGCACTGTCAGTGCCGTCTGGACCCGGACTACAAGGTTGCTTTTCTGCGCGTTGGTGGGGCGCGTCCGGGACGTTCCTCCTGTCCCTACGGTCGATCCCGATGGTTGGTACAAGGCGTTACCGCTCGACGAGCCGGAAGAGCCTCCAGCCCCATAGCCCGAAGTACTCGGCGCCGTGTAACGACGTGTGCTGCTGGCTGGCGGGCTGTAGTAACGCGGCGCGCTATAGCCACCCGAACCGCTGTAATGGGAACTGTGCGAACTATGCGAGCGGTGTGAGCTGTGCGAGCGATGCGCGGCATAGATGTTCACCGCGTCGGGAGCGTTGAGCGTATCGGCAAAGACAGGGGGCTGCACCCTGTCGTTGGGCTGCCAGCTGGCATCAGCGAGCGGCAGTTGGATGGGCTGCGCCAAGGAGGTACCAGCCACCGGCAACAGGGTGATGCCGCCAATCAGGACTTTCCAGCGGTCAAGCAGTTTCAATGCGCGCTCCTTGCATAGGCACCAAAGGCCTCGGTCGATAGTGGTTGGATACCGCGGCTCTGCCAACGGTCGGTATGGGACTTGAAGAAGCCTGAGCACTGTTCGATGGCGGCACATCGCTGGCAGGCATCGATGAACAGGTTCTTCCAGTCGGAAATGCTTTGCCGGGCGAAGCGCGATAGATGTGCAGGGATCAGGCACAGCGGCAGGTTGTAGATCGAAACAGGCATCCCACGGTTGAACAGGAAATAGGTGGCCTGGCTCAGCGGTTCCTGATAATCCAGCGGGTCGATCCACAGCGTTTGGTGGTGTTTCCTGGCAAGGCCCGTGCTTTCGATACCCATCAGTGCAACGTGCCGAACGAACGGCAGGTTCCTGAACACGAAGTGCGCCAGCTCCGGCAACCGTGACGTGGTCAGGCGGCTGAGTACCACGCGGATCTCGATGGCTTGCTTGGCGCGAGCGAGGTTGTAGAGCCCTTGAAGGGTTTCGCTGAACGCCCCGGGCGCCTGGACCACATGGTCATGATCCGTCGCGTTGTCAGCATACAGCGGGATACCCCAGCTCAGTTGCGGGTGCTCCAGGGCCGCCAGTGCTTCGATCCAGGTCGGGTCCTTGAATAGCCTGCCGTTGCTTAGCACATGGATGGATTTGTGGGGCAGAACGGTTTTGCACTTGGCGAGGATCTCGAGCAGGCCGTCGCGATAGAGCGTCGGTTCACCGCCACTGATGCCCAGGTTTTCCTCGCCTGCATCCATGAGGTCGATCAGGCGAAGGTTTTCCTCGATATGCCACCGGTCATCGATGTCTTTCGGAGGCTGGGAGCACATCAGGCAAAGGCTGTTGCAACGGTCTGTCATGAACAGCAGGTTGCTGTCGGAGCCGCGGCGGTACAGTACACGTACCAGCGAGCTGTTGGGCGTCAGGGCAACGACATCCCCCGGCTGGACGACATCGGGATCTTTTGGTGAATGCAGGTGTAGGTGGGCGCCTTGAGCGCCAGTTGCCAATGCGTCTGGTGTCAGGAAGCCACCTATGGGCAGCGACAGCAGGTGTGGGTCATGTTGCAGCGCCGCGTTTGGCAACCAAAGTAGCAGGTCGCTGAAGGCCGCTTCTCCTGCGCAGACGGCAAGGCCTTGTTCAATGAACTCGGCAACGGTGATGACCTTGAGCAACCTTGGCTCGGTCAGGTTGCGGATTTCGAAATGGGTCTCTTTGCGCAACATCGTCTTCAGCCCCGGTAGCCAGGGAAGCGGAGGTCGCTGAAGGAACGCCTGTTGAGCCAGGACAGCAGGACCCGCTGAACATTGTCGTCGCCGTCGCGCAGCAGGCCGAACAGATGTTTGAGCAGCCCCATGTTCTTCTTGCAGAAGCTGCTGAACGCGCGGTGGCCTATCGGGTCGCCCTGACGCGCATAGTGCTCTACCGGGTCTGCGCCGCAGTACGGTACAAAGGCGCAGTCCGAACAGCCCGGCAGAGCCTCTGCCACGCCACTGGCCAGCAACGCCTTCATGACGGGGGACGCCAACAGCTCGGGCAACGGTTGCCGGACCGTGCCCAGACGCAGCCCGTCTTCACCCATCTCCAGAAGCATTCGCGCTTCGTCCGAGGGGTACACATAACCGTCGTAGTTGTACACCAGGGCTGCAGTGCCTGCGCCGGTGGGGGAGCGCAAGTCGACGTAGCCGCAGGAGAAGGGCGTGAGGATGTTCTTGAGCAGCAAGCTCGCATAGCTCTCGGCCAGGTAGACGCCCTGCTGGTTGATTTGCAGCAGGTAAGCCAGCGCCACTTTGTAGAACTCGAGGTAACGCTCCATGGGGTAGTCGAGGCGGTGCGCACTTTTCGACGCAAAGCCATAAGGGCTCAACGGCCTGAGCGAGATGCTGGAGAATCCCTGGTTCACATACTCATCGACGATCGCTAGGGGCTGTTCCAGGCTTCTGGAGGTCAATGTAGTCAGTGCAGAGACGGCATCGTGCCCCAGGGCTTCACGTACCCATTGAATCCCTCTGACGGTTCTCTCGTAGGCGTCACGGGACGGGGTGGGGCGGTTGGCATTGTGTAACGAGGCCGGTCCATCGAGGGATGTCGAGAACTGGATGCGATGCTGCTTGGCGAAGTCGAGTATCTCGTCTGTCAGGTGGTGGAGCGTCGTGGTGATGACGAATTGGATATCTCGCTGCTCGATGATATTGCGTTCGACCACCCACTCGACAATCTGGCGCACCCGTTCGAATGCCAGTAGCGGCTCACCGCCTTGGAACTCCACCGTAAGGGCAGGGGCGTTCGACTCGAACAGGCGATCGACTGCCGCCCGTGCATCCTCCTGCGACAGGTCATGTCCCGAGCCGCCGAGCGGAGCGCGTGAAACTTGGCAGTACTGGCACGTGTGGTTGCAGCGCAGCGTTACCACGAACAGATGCAGCGCCGGGCCTTGGAACAGAAAATCCTTGCGGCTGCGAAACTGCGCTGCCATTTCTGGGAACGGGTCGTGGCGGCCAGGCTCGTAGATGAAATGACGAGCGAGTAGGTCTTTGTAGAGCGGTGTGTCTGGTTGCACGTCGTGATGGCTGAGGGCTTGCAGTTGCGCATCGGTAACGTGCAGGTATTCACCGGTATCCGAGGTGAGCAGGATGTCACGGTCACTTCCCGAGTCCATACGCATGAAGCGCAAAGGCAGCAGGCGATAGCGGCTGGCATCGGTGGCAATCAACGTCATGGGACGATCTCGCAGCCGGTGAGCGCCGCACGTACCAGCGCTTCGCGCAGCCCTGCGGTTTCACGGTTGATGTGGTCGCGCAGCGCGAAGTCGTTCAGGTGCTGGAGAACGAGTGCACATGCCTGGTGTTCGGGCAGGGCCAGGCTAGCTTGGGTTGGAAAGATCACGAGGTTGAGATGGTCGGGCTCCGCATCGATCTGGATCGCTACCGTGTCAGCCAGGCTATAAGCGGTTCGTTGCACCACGCTAAGAGGGTAGGCGGTATTGCTGAGGCTCAGCGTGACTGGCCATGCCATTGGAATCTGTCCTTGAAAGCCTTGAGGGTTGTAGGGGATTTTGCCGGCTTTTGAGGCATTTTGCCATTACATGTGGTTACATTTTTTCGGTCTTGATCACAAGGTCCGGTCTAGTCGGCCAGGCCTCTTGGCGTGGTGATGGATAAATCCAGTAAGCTGTGGCTATTGTCAGAAATGAGGCGATAAGACACAAAATCAGGGAATTACACTGCTTATTATGAACAGTGGAGTTAATTCTATAGTTTTGGATGTCAAGTGGAAAAATCGAGCTAGAAACACGCCCGAAGGCCAATGTCAGTCAGTTAAGCGGGCTTTGTCATTTTGGGGCTACCTTGCAGCCCATCGCCGGCAAGCCGGCTCCCCCAGGGACCGCGGCGACCACACATGATGCGGTTTGCACGGACAGTGTGGGAGCCGGCTTGCCGGCGATGGGGCGCGAAGCGGCCCCAAATGACAACTGAAAGTCTTAACTGACCGGCATTGGCCCGAAGGCCTGTTTCTGCCACGGCTGGACAGCATCGAGGACATTCGGCGTTACGAAAACAGCGCCAATCGTCTCCGTACACGGAGGAAACCCGGCAATGCTTAAGCAGGTGAACGTCTTCTACGAGGGCTGGGGTGAGCCTATACCTACGTGTTGTTACTCGAGATATCCTGCGCACGGTTCAAGATCGCATTGACCAGAACGTAACTCGGCTACGCGAATAATGAGGGGGCAAGCAGGTGTTTGACCTGCCGGAGCTATTCAGGGATCTAACCGAACGATTACCTCTTCATGGAGCAGTCCTGTCGCGGTGTTGCATCAGGGGGCAACCTCACTATCTGGTTTCAAGTGATACCCTCCACCGCATATCACTCAAGGCCATCGTATGGATATACCGGCTCGCTTCATCATTCATGAGTCCCCGTATTGGGTGATCAACCAGCGCATCGATAGTGCGTTGCCTGGCTACCTGATGCTCAGTGCCAAGGAGATGACAAACTCATTGGCGGCGCTACCGACCGAAGCACTGGCGGAATTGGGTATATTGCAAGCGAGCATACAGGCATCCATCGAAGCGCATCTGCAACCAAAACGGCTCTACATTGGCCGTTTCGGTCATGAAGCGGGGCACTCCATTCATTTCCATTTCATCCCGATTTACCCCTGGGTAGAAGCGATGTTCTGGAGCGATGACAGATACAGAGTGCTGCAGGCCTTTGGCTCACTCGACAGTACCGTGCCGCAGACCGATGGCGCAGAACTGACGCTCTTTGTCTGGCGAGAATTCTGTGAACGTCCTGATCCTCCGTCGATACCAGGCCCATCAGTTGATCGCGTCATTGCTGTTCTGCGTGGTGAACTCGGTGTGTAGAGGGTTGGTTGAGCGGTAAGAGATACGTGTCGCGCTTAACCGAGCGGGTGCTCCCGCTGTTTCATTGGCCAGATTGCTGTCGGTACGCTTTGCCCAGGAGATCTACACGTGTGTGGTCAGTGGCAGCGGAACCACTCTTCTCATCCAGGAATACAGCCTCACCGACGTGCTCGAAGCCACGCCAGGTATCACTGTGTTGCGCAGTCGAGAACGATACAAAGCATGGCGATGTACGACCGCGTCTAGTGCTAGAGCCTATTTCGTTCCTTAATAGTTATGTTATAACATCTTTTTAAAGTGCATTGTCGAGCATACAGCAGCTACCCGTTAGCCCACTCGCGCCTGTCGGCAAGCACCAGACGCATCACATTTCACCTCACATCAGGTGCGCCATCCCGGTGCGCAGGCTGATTACTGGAAGGATCACCATGGCCGTATCGAAGATGCGCAGCTTAGCGCTGCGCCGTCCTCTATCGTTGCTTGCATTCGGGCTTTTCCCGCTAACCGGCCTGGCCGAGGTGCTCGAGCTGGGGTCGACGGTAGTGAGTGCCACCAATACCGAGCGAACGCTGAAGGACGCCCCTGCCAGCGTGTCCGTCATCACCTCCGAGGAGCTGAGCAAGCGGCCCGTGCGGAATCTGGAGGATGCCCTGCGTGGCAGCGAAAGCCTGCAGTTCAATGGCGTTGGCATGAGTCGCCGGGGGATCAGTATCCGAGGCATGTCTAGCGAGCACTCGCTGATGCTCATCGATGGCAAGCGCATCAGCACTTCTTCCGGTGCCATCGCCCACTCCGATTTCGACCTGGGCTGGGTGCCGGTGGAGGCCATCGAGCGTATCGAGGTCGTCCGAGGCCCGATGTCATCGCTCTATGGGTCCGAGGCGCTCGGCGGTGTGGTGAATGTCATTACACGCAAGGCCACCGATATCTGGATGGGCAGCGGGATATTGGACGGCGGTATCCGTGAAGATGGCCTTGGTGGGCAAACTCATCAACTGGCTGCATACGCTGGAGGCCCTCTGATTCCCGGCGTGCTCGGGCTGACGCTGAACGGTGAGACCCAGCGTCAACAGGAAACCCCCGACTTCGATAATCTCAAGCTGTCGGAGTTGGAAGGGCGCAATGCCAACAGTGGCGGTGCAACCCTGACCTGGACGCCCGATGAGGCGCAGCGCATCGACCTGGGTCATGAGAGGGGGCGCGAGCGCCGCTGGCGAAACACCGAAACCGGTGGTTCACGGTCGAGCGACTACGAATCCACCGATGTCATCGAGCGCGAACAGTGGTCGTTGGCACATGCTGGCGATTGGCAATGGGGGCACACCCAGGTTCGAGCCTACCGAAACCGATTGGACCGGAAGAACTCCCGTAGCGATGCTGTGGCTCCTACCCGCCCGCAACGTCTGACTGACAGCGTGGTGGATGGAAACCTGAGCGTGCCTCTGTTCGACATGCAGCGTGTGACCATCGGTGGCGAGTGGCGAAAGGAGGAGCTGGAAGACAGCTCTGTGAGCCACAGCGGTGAGGACCAGGCGATTCACAGAGCGCTGTTCGTCCAGGACGAAATCACCTTCAATCCCGATTGGTCGCTGACACTGGGCAACCGCTTCGACATTCACGAGGAGTACGGCTGGGAAAATAGCCCGCGCGCCTATCTGATTCACCACTTCAGCGATAAGTTGACGTTGCGTGCCGGTATCGGCAAGGGGTTCAAGGCACCCAGCCTGAAACAGTTGTCCCCCGAGTACTCCGCCGTCGGTGGCGGTGGTCGCTTCACGATCGTTGGCAACCCCGATCTTCACCCGGAAACCAATACCGCCTATGAGTTCGGCGCTGATTATCAGGCTGACGGCTGGTCGTTGAAGGGCATGCTGTTCGAGAACGATGTGAAGGATCTGATTCAGACGGTCTGTGTCGAGAACTGCGGCATGCGTGGTCGTGAGCTGCGCAACTACGAGAATGTCGAGAAGGCGCGTATTCGTGGCATCGAGCTGGGAGGGGGTGTCGATCTCATGGCAGACCTGCACTGGGCGCTCAACTACACCTACCTGGATGCTCGAAATCGGACTGCTGGACAGCGCCTGGGCGATCGCTCGCGGCACCTCGCTAACAGTGTGTTGAAGTGGAGCCCGACGTCTGCTTTCGAGGCCCAGTTGCGTACTGAATACGTGGGAAGCCAACTGACCTATAGCAGCGACGTGGCGTACTCCTTGCCAGCCTACACTTTGTGGCACCTGGAGCTGAGCCAGAAGCTGAGCCGCAACCTGACGCTGCGCGGTGGCATCGAAAACATCGGCGACGAACGCTTGGCCGACCAAAGCGAGCGCTTCACATACGCCGAGCCGGGCCGTACTTACCACATTGGTTTGGTGGCCAGCTTCTGATGCGTAGCTTGATACTCCTGCTCTGCTGCTTGAGCTGTAGCCTTGCCTCAGGGGCCACTGAGTCGTCGGCGCAGGTGCGGATGCTCAGCAGCGACTTCGTCCTCGCCGGTAAGCATGCAAGACTTGCAACGTGGGCACAGCAAACCGGCGTTCGCTTTGCCAGCCTGCAAAGCCGTGCCCTGCAGGCGCCTGATGCCGACTGGCTGGCGCCAGCGGACCTGTTGATCCTCGATACGCCGCGTCCTTCCGACCTGGCTGTTGTTCAGCAGCGGCTGGGTGACGTCTTGGCGCGGCAACCGGTGCCTTGGATCCGCGTCGGAGGAGGGCCGCCGGCGTACGGTAATCTGCCTGCACCTGTCGCCATGCGCTTGATCGGCTACTACAGCCATGGCGGCGAAGCCAACCTCAAGCAGCTCTTCACGCTCGTACAGCGCAGGAAGGCGGGGCTGCCTTTCGACGACTTGGCAAGGCCTGCGGAGCTACCCAAGACGGGTTTCTACCATCCCGATGCACCATCTCCCTTCGCCCGTTTGGCCGAGTACCTTGCGTGGGGGCACGATCGTTGGGAGGCGCGAGCGCCTCGAATCGCCTTTGCCATACACCGAGGGGTGATCGCTGACGGGCAATTGCAGGCCATCGATGACCTGATCCGGCGTAGCGAACGCCATGGCCAGTTACCGGTAGTCTTCTGGTTCGATGACAATAACCCGAACGCTCTGACCGAGATCTTTGCTGGGGCCAAGATACAGGCGCTGGTGAATCTGCAACACATGCAGAACGGCCCTGCGCGCAAGGCGGAGTTCCTGGTGCTCGACATGCCCGTGCTGCAGACGTTTGGTCACCGAGGGGGCACCGAGGAGCAGTGGCTGGCCAGCCCGAGCGGGATGCAAGCGCGTACAGCGGCTGCCTTCCTCAGTGTCCCGGAAGCCTGGGGCATGAGCGACCCACTGGTGCTCACGGCGCTGGACGACGGTGATCCGGTGCTCATGGTGGATCAGGCCGAAGCCCTGCTGCGAAAACTGGACCGGCTGGTCCGCCTTCGCCAGCTTCCGGCGAAGGAAAAGCGTCTCGCGCTGATGTTCTGGAACCATCCGGAAGGTGAGCGTAATCTCGCGGCTTCCCATCTCAACGTTCCAGCCAGCCTGGCTGCGCTGAGTGCATCGCTCGAGCATGCCGGCTACGAGGTTCCAGCCACTTCGGAGAAGGTGTTGATCGATTCGGGGCAGCGACTGCTGGCAGGCTACTATCGCCCGGAGACGCTGGACCAGCTCCTGCGAGAAGGCCTGGCTGACCGCTTCCCGCTGAAAGATTACCAGGCATGGTTCAATAGCCTCCCGCAGGCCACGCGCGATGCATTGATTGCACGCTGGGGCGACCCTGCCAAGCATTGGGCGCTTCGGGAGGTGAACGGTGAGCGCCAGTTCATCATTCCCGCGATGCATCTGGGCAAGCTGCTGCTGCTTCCTCAACCTCCCAGGGCTGGAAGGCCGGGCGAGTCATACCACGACAGTAAAGTTCCGCCGGATCATCTCTATCTTGCGGTCTACCAGTATGTTCGCGAGCGCTTCCAGGCGGATGCGTTGATTCACTTCGGCACCCACGGCACCCAGGAGTGGCTACCTGGAAAAGATCGCGGGTTGTCTGTCGCTGATTACCCATTCCTGGCGGTAGGAGACATGCCAGTCTTCTATCCCTACATCCAGGACAACATCGGCGAAGCCATCCAGGCACGCCGTCGTGGCCGCGCTGTGACGATCAGTCACCAGACCCCAGCCTTCGCTCCGGCAGGCCTCTACGATGAGTTGCGTGACTTGCATCATCTGATCCACGAGTACGAGCAACTGGACGAGGGCGCGGTGCGTGAAAGAAGCGCAGAACAGATCCGGGCGGCAGTATTGAAGATGGGCATGCAGTCCGACTTCGGCTGGGATGAGGCGTCGATGCGCAAGGATTTCCCGGCCTTTCTCGCGGCGCTGCATGATCATCTGCACGAGCTCGCGCGGGGCGCCAGCCCACTTGGGCTTCACACGTTCGGCGAGCCGGCGTCCCCGGAACATCGCTTGAGCACAGTGATGCAGCAGTTGGGCGAGCCTTACTATCGGGTGTTGGGCCTGGATCCCAGTGAGGTCTTCGCTACGGATTACCAGGACCTCCAAAAAACGCTCCCCTATAGCACACTGAAAGTCTACCTCCGGGAGGGGCGCTCGATCGACGAGGTCCGTTCGCCTGAGCTGAGAGCGCTGCTGGCCAGGGGGCGTGAACTGGATCGTCATCTGAGCGATACCCATGAGATGGCGGCTCTTCTGGCAGGGCTCGAGGGGCGCTTTGTCGCGCCCGGTTCCGGAGGGGACCCGATCCGCAATCCAGATGTGCCTAGCGGTCGCAATCTCTATGCGTTCGAAGCAGACAAGTTGCCGACAAAGGCGGCCTATGAGGCTGGCGGGGAGGCACTGGCGCAACTGATCGAGCAGTACCGGCTCGATCATCGAGGGCAAACGCCACGGAAGCTGGCGTTCAGCCTCTGGTCCTCGGAGGCGATGAGGCACCTCGGGATCGTCGAGAGTCAGGTGCTGCACGCCATGGGGCTGCGGCCGGTCTGGGATGCCGGTGGTCGCGTTGTCGCCCTGGAGGTCATTGCGCTTGGCGAGTTGGGGCGCCCCAGGATCGATGCCGTCTTGCAGGTCACCAGTGTCTATCGCGATCAGTTCGACGGGTTCATGCGCTTGCTCGCCGATGCTGCCGAGCGCTTGGCCGAACGGGATGAGCCAGGCAATGCCATCGCAGAGAACAGCCGAGCGCTGGCGGCACGGCTTCAGCAGGAACAGGGGATGCCGGCCGACCAGGCCCGGCGTTTGTCCCATCTTCGAGTATTTGGCAACGAGCCCGGTGATTATGGGACGGGTATGTCGCAATTGGCACTGGATTCGACGAAGTGGGAAAACGACGCCGAGCTTGCCAAGCAATTTCTGCAGCGCCTGCAGTATGGATACGGGAGCCAGGAATGGGGCGTGAAGCTGAAGGCAGGCAACCTTTTCGCCGAGCAATTGAAAGGTGTCCAGGCGGCCGTCATGTCGCGCTCCTCCGAGCTCAATGGCCTGTTGTCCACGGACCACCCATTCGAGTTTCTAGGTGGCCTCTCGGCAGCCGTGAAGCACCTCGATGGCCGCAGCCCATCGCTCTATATCTCCGATCTGCGCAAGGCCACTCCCCGAACCACGGGGGCCGCCCAGTTCCTGTCCACGGAGTTGCGCGGTCGTTACCTGAACCCTCACTGGATTGGCGAGATGCAGAAGGAGGGCTACGCCGGCACGCTGGAGATGCTCGACCTGGTGAACAACCTCTGGGGATGGCAAGCCACCGACCCGAACATGGTTCGTGCCGATCAGTGGCAGGCGATACATGACACCTACGTCATGGACACGCGCAGGCTTGGTTTGAATGCCTGGTTCGAACAGCACAACCCCACTGCTCAGGCCCAACTCATCGAACGAATGGTCGAGGCGATCCGCAAGGGGTACTGGGACGCCAGCGAGCAGACCCGACGCGACCTCGTCGAGCGCCGGCTGCAGCTCGAAGCGACACAGGCTGGGCCGGTTGGCCAGGAAGCAACACGCACGTTCCTCGAGCAGATGGCGGCTGGCTTCGGTTTGCAAAGTGAAGGCAGTCCTTCGTCAGCAGAGCCAGCCGGCGTGGCGGTGCAGGACGTCACTGGGCAAGTCCTCGAAGAGGTGAAGCCAGACGGCGAAGAGCAACCGCAGTGGCTGCTGTGGTCAGGCCTGGTGTGCCTGCTCGGTTTTTTCGTTGCCGGTGCTACCCGGCAACGCATGACAAATTCTCGGCTTACGGAAAACGCACTATGAATGGTCTTGAAACCAGCATCTACGAACTCACTCGGCTGTTTCTCGTGCCGGTGATGCTGCTGATCCTTGCCTCGCTGGCTTATGCATTCTTCGCGTTGGGCGCTTTTGCCCTGGAGGCTTGGCAACGCCACGCAGGCCGTTACAACTCGAGGCTGGCCAGTTGGCACTGGAAGCATGGCGGCACGAGCGACGACCTGGAACTGTGGATCATGAAGCAGTTGGAGTGGCTGCGTATCACTTCGCGCAGCGCACCGATGCTCGGCCTGGTGGCCACCATGATCCCGATGGGGCCCGCTCTTCTCGCGCTGACGCGCAGTGATTCCCAAGGTATCGGAGAGAACATGGTCGTGGCGTTTTCGTCTGTGATCGTGGCCCTGGTCAGCGCCAGTATCACGTTCTTCATCCTTACCGTGCGCCGACGATGGCTGCTGCAGGAACTACGTAGCCTCGAACGAGCACAGGAGAAGGGCTAATGCGCTTTCTGGACCATGACGAGGCCGATGACCCGATCATTTCAATGGTGAATCTGATCGACCTGTTCCTGGTGGTGATCGGCATCTTGATGGTAGTCATCGTGCAGAACCCATTGAATCCCTTCAGTAAAGACAAGGTAGTGGTCATCGAGAATCCCGGTGAGGCTGACATGCGCATGTTGGTGAAGGACGGGCAGGAGCTGAAGCGCTACGAGTCCAGCGGCGAAATTGGGGAAGGGCAGGGGACCAAGGCGGGTGTTACCTATCGCCTGGCCGATGGAAAGATGATCTATGTGCCAGAGGCTGCCGACACTGAGTGACAAAGGTATCGGCTTTATGAAGAAACGACCCGTGCAGCTTACATGACGATTGCGCTCGCATGCAGTGGGGGCGGGCCTGGTGCCGACAGGTCTGTGCTACCCGCTGAAGAGCGCAACCTCACCCTTGATAGCGTCGTCCAGGTTCACGCTGTGGCCGGCGTTGGCCAGTATCGTTTGAGCGAGGTCTTGCGGCAGTGCGCTGATGTTGCGGCCGGTGCGAATGTCGGCTTCCAGCAGGCTGAGAAATGCGCCGATGGCTGGGTCTTCATGAGCCTTGTCCGCGCGGGTGACGACTACCTCGCCAACTCGCACGTTCACAGTGGTGTGTCCATGATGCCGAGACTCTTTCACAGGCTGTCCGGGTCCCCGAAGAACATCTGTATCCTCGACCTCAACCAACGCTCCGCCGGGTCGTTGTCCTGTGCACCGCGCCAGGCCATGTGCAGCTCGAAGCTACGCACATCCAGGGGCAGGTCCTCGGCACGCAGGCCGCCGGCGGCGGTCAGGGCGTCGGCGGTGTAGTCGGGCACCGTGGCGACGATGTCGGTCCCCGCCAGCAGGCTGCCCAGGCCGTTGAACTGGGGTACGGCCAGGACCACATGGCGCTTGCGACCGACCTCGTCGAGGGCTTCGTCGATAAAGCCCGAGAGGTCGCCGGCAAAAGACACCAGGGCATGCGGGCGGGCGCAGAAATCATCCAGGCTCAGGCTGCCGGGCATGCTGTCGGCACGCAGCAGCTTGGGCATGCTGCGGCGCAGCACCTTGCGCTTGGCGTTGGCCGGCAGCTCGCTGGTGTAGCTCACGCCCACCGAGATTTCTCCCGAGGCCAGCAGCGTGGGCATCAGCAGGTAGTTGACCCGGCGCACCACCAGCACGATACCCGGCGCCTCGGCCCGGATGCGCTTGAGCAACTGCGGCAGCAGGGCGAACTCGGCGTCGTCCGACAGGCCGATGCGGAACACCGAGGTGCTGGTGGCCGGGTCGAACTCGGCGGCGCGGCTGACCGCGGTAGAGATCGAGTCCAGCGCCGGCGAGAGCAGGGCGAAGATCTCGTGGGCCCGCGCCGAGGGCTCCATGCTGCGCCCGGTGCGCACGAACAGGGGGTCGTCGAACAGGTTGCGCAGGCGCGACAGCGCGGCACTGATGGCCGGCTGGCCGAGGAACAGCTTCTCGGCGGCACGGGTCACGCTGCGCTCGTGCATGAGCGTCTCGAACACGATCAGCAGGTTCAGGTCTACGCGACGCAGGTCGTTACGGTTCATCGATGCGTTTCGCCTATTCGCCTAAAGTGGGGCAGGGGTGAATCTTAAGGCCAAAGGCTGTTACCCTGCACCGGTTTCCGGGTGCCAATGCACAGATACGCCGGGAGCCCAATCAATGACAGGCATGTCGACTATTAATGGCCACTGATGGTCTAACCGTGAAAGCCCGGATAAAGTCCGTGGTAATACGAGGTTCACACAGGCGAGGTATGCGATGTCCCGCATGATCCGATTCCACAAGTTCGGTGCGGCCGATGTGCTCCGCTGCGAAGAGCAGCCCGAGCCATCCCCCGCGGCGGGCGAGGTGCAGATCCGCGTCGAGGCGATCGGCGTCAGCTGGTACGACGTGCTCTGGCGGCAGAACCTGGCGCCGTCCCAGGCGCGCCTGCCGGCGGGGATCGGTCATGAGATGGCTGGCGTGGTCACTGCGGTGGGCGAGGGGGTCGAAGACATCGCGGTGGGCGACCGAGTCGCCAGTTTCCCGGCCACCAGTGCCAACGACCACCCGGTCTATGGCGACGTCATCGTCCTGCCGCGCACGGCCATCACCCGCTACCCCGACAACCTGACGCCGATCGAAGCCAGCGTTCACTACACACCGATGCTGATCGCCTATTTCGCCTACGTCGACCTGGCCCGGGCCAAGGCTGGCCAGACTGCCCTGGTCACCGATGCCAGCCACTGCGCGGGGCCGGCGTTCGTGCAACTGGGCAAGGCCCTGGGGCTGAAGGTGTTCGCCGCCACCAAGGCGCCGGAGCAGCGCGAGTACCTGCTGGCCCTGGGAGCCGACAAGGTGATCGTCACCGAGGAGCAGGACCTGCTGCTGCAGATCAACAAGTACACCGATGGTCGGGGCGTGGACATGGTCCTCGATGGCATGGGCGGGCCGCAGATGTCGCTGCTCGGCGATGTCCTGGCGCCGCGCGGCAGCCTGGTGCTGTACGGCCTGCAGGGCGGCAACCAGACACCCTTCCCGGCGTGCGCGGCGTTCCAGAAGAACATCCAGTTCTACGTGCACTGCATCGGCAACTTCACCGGCAAGCCGGAGCTGGGCATCAGCCAGGACCAAGTGGCCCTGCAGCGGGCCCTGCGCGACATCAACCAGTTCACCGCCGACCAACTGTTGACGCCGCAGATCGTCAAGGTCTACCCCTTCGACCAAGTGGTGGAGGCCCATCGCTACATGGACGAGTGCCCTTGTGGCGGCCGTGTCGTGCTGGACATGGGGTGAGGGTGCGTTGACGTGTTAGTCGTCTGTGGGGGCACGAAGTTGCCCCCTTTGCATGTTGGCTTTCAGATATCTCCTACAGCCTTTAAATAAACTGCTGACAGATTTAAAGGCTGCTCTTTCTTTTTTGTCCTCAATCTTTCCGCGTTCCCAAGAAATTTAAAGCAGGTTCGACCGAGCATTGTCGAAGTCGGACAGGGCTGAATGGTTTTTTTCCCTTGATCTGTATCTTTTATTCGTGCTGCAACGCTTGATAATGGCGGAGTGATAGTCATTGCAAGGAGCACCGGATGAGCTGTGGAAGGCCTTGGGGTATGGGCGAGGCGGCGGTAAACAGGGGGGAGGGGACGTCGTTTTTCTCAATGGCTTGGCGACAGCATATTGTCACTTCGAACTTTCCCAAAGCTTTGTGGGAAAAGTCCTGATAGTTGATTTTTATGTGTTTCACGCTCGACAATTTTCGCCAAGACGGCATGTCGAGAAACATGGAGTGTTCCCATGAGCAATATTCACGATCAAGCCATGCACTATATCTACCAGCAAGTTCTGGAACGTTTGCTCGCGCATATGTCCCAGGCGCAACGTGCCTCGTTGCAGTTGCTGATCCAGCGCCTGCTGGTAGCCGCCGGGGGGCCGGAACACATCGGCAGGTTCCAGTTGCTGGTGGTACACGGCGGCGACCGGCGCAGTGCCCATTTGCTGGCCAGCCTGCGGGCCGCTCAACTGAGCATCGCCGTGCGCACCCCCGATACCTTTCGCCTGCGGGTGCTGGTCGCCTGCCTGCCCTACACGGGCCAGGAGGCCCTCGGTCACCATGAGCGCTGTTTCAGCGCGCTGTTCCTGCAGGACGACCCTCGGGTGGAACTGCTCATGATGGCGGACGACAGCCTGCAGCCCTTCGACAGCCGCAGCCCAGTGGCGATGCGGCCCTGGGCAAGCGCGCGCGAAACGCTGCTGTTGTTCGGGCACCTGGCCGAGAGAAGTCCAGAGGCCTTGCTGGGCAGCCGCCTGCACCTGCAACTGGCCAACGCCGTGCGCCTGGCGCTTGGCTGGAACGGCGGGGCGAGCGCGTTGGTCACGGCGCTGCCCGAACGCCAGCGACGCCGATACCTGGCTTGGGGCCGGCGGGTCCTGCGCCTGGCCGGGGAGCCGGCCCCGCAAGCCCTGGCGCAGTGCGCGGCGGCCCTGGCCGAAGGGCTGGGGCGATTGCAGGCGTTGGCCGACGCGCCCCTGGCGCCGCCCGCTAACCCGGCGCAGCAGGCGGACACCGAGGCGCCGCTGCGGGTGATCGCGGTCGATGACCTGTTGCGCCACATGCTGGCGCAGGATGGGCTCGACCGTATGCTGGGATGCCAGGCGGTTGGCCAGGCCGCGCTGGCGGGCTGCTTCGAGCCGCACCTGGTGGCCAGCCTGCGGCACCTGCAGGCGCGGTTGACCGAGCGTTATGCCCAGCGGCAACCGGCACGGTTGTCCCTCAGGGAGGCCCAGCGGGGCTGGGCGCAAAGGGCCCATGAGCCGGAGCGGGCGCGCTTTCTGCAAGCCCAGGGTCTCGACGAGGCGCAATTGGGCTGCCTGCTGTTCGCACCGTTCGCCGAGCGTGGGCGCGGCCTTGCGTTCTTCGTGCAGTGCTGCCATCCGCGCATGCGTGTGGCCCTGCCTTACCTGCACAGGGCATTGCAGGGCAAGCCGTGCCCCGAGGCGGTGAAGCGCTGGCTGGTGGATATCAGTGGCCTGTCCCTGGCGCAACTGCAGGCGATCTACCTGGGGCGGCTCGAGCCATCGGCCAGTCGATTGCTGGCTGGCCTGGCACGGCGCAGCGCCGACCTGCGGTGGCTGGCGTGCCCGTCATCGGCCTGGGAAACGGTTCGTCAGGCGGCGCCTTGATGGGCCGGTCAGTACGGGGTGAGTTCGCTTACCAGGCGGTGTACCGCTACCTCGAGGCCCTGATCGCCCAGGTCGACCCCGATGGAGACGGGCGCTTGCCCTCGCTGCGTGACCTGGCGCAACGGCTGCGTGTCTCCCTGGCCACGGTGCAGAGTGCCTACGGCCTGCTGGAGCACGAGGGACGGGTGCGCTCGGTACCCAAGTCTGGCTATTTCGTACGATTCGGCTCCAGGGACACCGGTGTGACCTTGCCCAGGCCACAGGCCCGGCCGCTCTTCGCCTTGCCGATGCCGTCCCCGCCACCGCTCGAGCGCGCGCTGCTCGCCCAGGAACGGCGCCTGTCGCGTCAGGCAGCCCGGCGCGGGGCAGGGGACGCGCTGCTACGCAATGCCCTGGCTGCGCGCTACACCCGGTCGTCCGGGCACTACTGGAGTGCGGAGCATGTCCACCTGGGTAGCGACGTACAGGCGCTGCTGGAGACCGTGCTGCTCGCCTTGCGCTTGCGTGGGGCGACAGCACTGGTGGCTGCGCCTTGCTGCTGGCGTCTGCTGCAGGCGCTACAACGGGCCGGGATGCGTGTGATCGAGGTGCCGCTGGAGGCCGGCGGCGGTCTGGATCTGGACAGCCTGGCGCGCCTGCTGGACCGCGAACCCGTGCGTCTGGTGGTCATGCCATCGTGCCTGGGCATGCCCCTCGGGCATCTCATGCCCGTGGGCGATCAGCAGGCGATCGCGGCCTTGCTGGCGCAACATCCGGCCTGGCTGTTGGAAAACGACCTGGACAGCGAGCACTGCTACGACGGGCCGCCGGCCTCACGCCTGCGTGACTTGGCCGCCCCGCGCAGGTTGCTGGTGCTGGGGACGCTGGAGGCCACGGTCGGTGCCGAGGCGCCTTACGCCTATGTGCTGTGCCGCCACGCCGGGGTGGGCGAGGCCTGCGCCAGGCGTGGCTTCCTGCTGCCGCCCCTGCGTCAGCAGGCTCTCGCGCACCTCTATGCAAGAGGGGACATCGATGCCTGCCTGCCGGCACTGCGTGCGGCGTTGCGAGCCGGGATGGAGCGGTTGTGCCAACGGGTCGAGGCGTACCTGGGCGACCAACTGACCTTTGCCATGCCCCAGGGCGGCTGGGCGCTCTGGGTGTGCCTGCGCTACCCGGCGGACCTGCAGCATGTCCAGGAGGCGGTGGCCGGCACGGCCTTGTTGGTTGTGCCGGGCAGGTCGTTCAGCCTCCAGGGGCGCTATCGGCAGCATTTGCTGCTGATCTGGCAGGGAGAGTGTCGCGATGCGTTGGACAGGGCGTTGCGCGCGCTGGGTGGAGCCTTGGCCCAGGCACCAAGGCCGGCCAGTTGAATGTGCGGCTGCAAGGCAGCCCCAAAAATGACAACGCGCCACCTGAGTGACCGGCATCAGGGCGTCGAGGCGCATGACCGCTGATCCACGGGGCTTGCCAGTGCGCTTGGTCTGTATGTATAACCAGTGCATTTCCAGTGCCCGATCCAACACCGTGATTGCCCATTCCGTCGACGATCCCCTCTACTACCTGCACAACTTCAGGCAGGTGCTGGCCTGGGTCGAACAACGCTACGCCGACCTGCTCGATGCCCCTGAGCAGGCCTTCCTGGACGCCTTCGCCCGCCTGCCCGAGCCGGCCCAGGCGCTGCTGGTGCGCATGGTCATGCGCAAGGGCGAGCTGTTTCGCAGCGACAGGCTCGTGTATGCCGAGATCGGCGACTGTGACGTGGCGTTGCAGCCACTGATCGCGCTGGGCTGGGTCAGCGAGCACACGCCGCTTGCCCTGGAGCAGGTGTTCGCCCTGCTGCGCAAGGACGAACTGGCACAGTGCTTCGCCGCGCAACTGGAGCGACCGCGGGCGGCCAAGGCCGACCTGCTGGCGCAACTGCTGCCGCTGGAGCTGGCGGCCAGGCCCCTGGGCGAATGGTTCCCGGGGTTTGCCCCACGCATCCTGCACTGGCGCCTGCAGCCGCTGTGCGACCGTCTGCGCCTGCTGTTCTTCGGCAACCTGTACCAGGACTGGTCGGAGTTCGTCCTTGCCGACCTGGGCCTGCTGCGCTACGAGCAGGTGCCGTTCGCTGCCGATGCCCGGGCCTGGCACCAGCGCGCCGAAGTCGACCTGGCGATGGCCCTGCATGCCTGCGCCGAAGGCCTGGAGCAGGGTGAGGCCCCGGCCACGGTGCTGGCGGCGCTGGATGGCCTGCACAGCGACACGCCGTGGCTGGCCCGGCGGCGTGCGCGCCTGCTGTTCGGCCTGGGCCAGCACTGCGAGCGGATGGGTGACTGGGAGCTGGCCCTGACGGTATATGCCCGCAGCCAGCACCCTGAAGCACGGATCCGCCAGGTGCGGGTCTTGGAGCGTAGCGCTCGTTGGGCGCAGGCCCAGGCGTTGGCGCTGGAAATGGCCGAGGCGCCCGGCAACCCTCTTGAAACCCAGGCCCTGGAGCGCATGCTGCCGCGCCTGGCGCGCAAGCTCGGCGGGCCGGCGCAACCCCGCCGTCGCCCTGCGGCTTTGGAACTGATCGAACTGGAGCTGCCCGCCGAGCAGGCCGGGCTGGGTGTCGAGGAGGCCGTGCGCCTGCACCTGGAGCAGGAGGGGGGAGAGGCCCATTACGTGGAGAACACCCTGTTCAACGGCCTGTTTGGCCTGCTGTGCTGGGACGCGATCTTCGCGCCGGTGCCCGGTGCTTTCTTCCACCCATTCCAGGCGGCACCGCAGGACCTGCTCGACGCCGATTTCCAGCAACGCCGTGGCGCACTGTTCGACGCCTGCCTGGGCCGGCTCGACGATGGCAGCCATCGCCAGGCCATCCGTGAGTGCTTCACGGCCAAGCAGGGCGTGCAGTCACCCTTCGTGGCCTGGTCGATGCTGACCGACCCATTGCTCGAGCAGGCCCTGGCCTGCGTGCCGGCGCAGCACCTGAAGCAGTGCTTCCTGCGCCTGTTGCAGGACATCCGCAACAACCGTGCCGGCATGCCCGACCTCATCCAGTTCTGGCCGCAGCAGGGGCGCTATCGCATGGTCGAAGTCAAGGGCCCCGGCGATCGCTTGCAGGACAGCCAGTTGCGCTGGCTGGATTTCTGCCGTGAGCACGGCCTGCCGGTAGCGGTATGCCATGTGCGCTGGCGCGAGGCGGCGGCATGACCTATACCGTGGCCGTCCGTGCCCTGTGCGAGTTCAGCGCCAAGGTCGGCGACCTTGACTTGCGCTTCACGCCATCGCCCACGGCCCAGGAGGGGATTGCCGGTCATCGTCGGGTGGCGGCCCGGCGGGGGGAGGGCTACGAGGCGGAAATAGCCCTCGAAGGGCACTACTCGGGCCTGCGGGTACGTGGTCGGGCCGACGGCTACGACCCGGAGCTCAACCGCCTGGAGGAGATCAAGACCCACCGGGGCGACCTGGGCCGCCAGCCGGCCAACCATCGCCAATTGCACTGGGCCCAGGCCAAGGTCTATGCCTGGCTGCTGTGCCAGGCCCGGCAACTGGAGGCGATCGAGGTGGCGCTGGTGTACCTGGACGTGGACAGCGACCGCCAGACTCTGATCAGCGAGCAACACCGTGCAGCAGAGCTACAGCGCTTTTTCGAGGCCCAGTGCCAGGCGTTTCTCGCCTGGGCCCAGGCGCAGTCGCGACGCATCGCCGAGCGCGACCAGGGCCTGCAGGCCCTGGGCTTTCCTTACCCGCAATTCCGCCAGGGCCAGCGTCAATTGGCCGAGACCCTGTACAAGGCCGTGAGCACCGGCCGCTGCCTGATGGCCCAGGCCAGCACCGGCATCGGCAAGACCCTCGGCACCCTGTTTCCGCTGCTCAAGGCCATGGTGCCGCAACAACTGGACAAGCTGTATTTCCTCACCGCCAAGACCCCAGGTCGGGCGCTGGCCCTCGATGCCTTGAAGCAGATCACCCGAGCCACGCCGCAACCGGCCTTGCGCACTCTCGAGCTGATCGCCCGCGACAAGGCCTGCGAGCACCCGGGCAGCGCCTGCCATGGCGAGTCGTGCCCGTTGGCCAGGGGCTTCTACGACCGCCTGCCGGCTGCCCGCGAGGCCGCCTCGCAGCAGCCATTGCTGGATCGCGCAGGCTTGCGCGAGGTGGCCCTGGCGCACCAGGTCTGCCCTTACTACCTGGGGCAGGAGATGGCCCGCTGGGTCGATGTGCTGGTGGCCGACTACAATTACTACTTCGATGCCCACGCCTTGCTGCACGCGTTGGCCCAGGCCAACCAGTGGCGGGTCGCGGTGCTGGTGGACGAGGCGCACAACCTGGTCGAGCGGGGCCGTGGCATGTACAGCGCGAGCCTCGACCAGGGCCAGTTGCAGGCCTTGCGCCAGGGCAAGCCGGCTGGGCTGGGCAGTGCCCTGGACCGGCTGAACCGGCAGTGGAACGCCCTGTACAAAGCGCAACGGGCGCCGTACCAGGCCGTCGAGCAGTTGCCGGAGGCCTTCGTACGTAGCCTGCAGCACTGCATCGGGCTGATCCAGGAGCGCCTCGAGCAGGCACCCACCGAGGTGGATCCCGCGCTGTTGCAGTTCTTTTTCCAGGTCTTGCAGTTCACCCGGGTCGCCGAGCTGTTCGACGAGCACTTCATCTTCGATATCAGCCTGCGCAACGGGCCACGCAAGCGCCGCCTGGCTACCCTGTGCCTGCGCAATGTGGTCCCGGCCCGGTTGCTGGGCCCGCGCATGCGTGCGGCGCGTAGCGTGGCGCTGTTTTCCGCGACCCTTGGCCCCCGGCATTTCTATGCCGACCTGCTGGGCATGCCGCCCGACACCGCCTGGCTGGAGGTTGCCGCGCCGTTTCGTGCCGAACAGCTCGAGGTGCGTATCGTCAGCCAGGTGTCGACCCGTTATCGCGAACGCCAGGCGTCGCTGGCGCCGATCGTCGAGCTGATCGCCGGGCAGTATCGGCGGATGCCCGGCAACTACCTGGCGTTCTTCAGCAGTTTCGAATATTTGGGGCAGGTCGCTGGGCTGCTGGCCGAGCGCTACCCCGACATCCCGCGCTGGGAGCAGGCGCCGGGCATGGACGAGGGCGCGCGCGAGGCCTTTCTCGCGCGCTTCGTGGCCGACGGGCAGGGCATCGGCTTCGCCGTGCTGGGCGGCGCTTTCGGCGAAGGTGTCGACCTGCCGGGCACCCGCTTGGTCGGGGCGTTCGTTGCCACCCTGGGCCTGCCCCAGGTCAATCCGGTCAATGAACAGTTCAAGCTGCGCCTGGGCAGGCAGTTCGGCGCGGGGTTCGACTATGCCTATCTCTACCCTGGCGTGCGCAAGGTGATCCAGGCTGCTGGCCGGGTCATCCGGGGCGACCAGGACCGTGGCGTGCTGCTGCTGATCGATGAGCGCTTCGCCGAGCCACGGGTGCAGCAGATGTTCCCAGGCTGGTGGCAGGCGGTTTGACTCAGCGGCCCTAAGCTTCGCAAGCGTCATCGCACAGGCTTGCAACTCCCAGTACACTGCGCGTTCCAACACCTACATCCCGTTGATCTCGAGGTTCTTGCATGACGCTCAGTCCTTTGGCAGGCAAGCCGGCTCCGGCCAGCGTGCTGGTCGATATCCCCCGCCTGCTCACCGCCTATTACACCGGCCGCCCCGACGCTGCCGTGGCGGCTCAGCGCGTGGCCTTCGGCACCTCCGGGCACCGTGGCACGTCACTGGAATTGAGCTTCAACGAACACCATGTATTGGCCATTACCCAGGCCATCTGCCTGTACCGCCAGGAGAATGGCATCGACGGCCCGCTGTTCGTCGGTGCCGACACCCACGCACTGTCCGCCCCGGCCGCGGCCAGTGCCCTGGAGGTGCTGGCGGCCAACGACGTGCAGGTGATGCTGTCCAAGGACGACGAGTACACGCCGACGCCGGCGGTGTCCCATGCCATCCTCTGCCATAACCGTGGCCGCCAGCGAGGCCTGGCCGACGGCATCGTCATCACTCCGTCGCACAACCCGCCACAGAGCGGTGGCTTCAAGTACAACCCACCCAATGGCGGCCCGGCCGACAGCGACGTGACCAAGTGGATCGAGGCCAAGGCCAACGAGTTGCTGGCCGCCGGGCTCGAGGGCGTCAAGCGCATGGACCATGCCCAGGCATTGCAGGCCAGCACCACCCAGCGCCATGACTATGTGAACAGCTACGTGGCCGACCTGGCCAACGTCATCGACTTCGAGGTGATCCGCAAGGCCGGCCTGCGCCTGGGCGTCGACCCGCTGGGCGGGGCAGGGGTGCGCTACTGGCAGGCGATCGCCGAGCACTATCGCCTGGACCTGGAGGTGGTCAACACCGAGGTCGACCCGACGTTCCGCTTCATGACCGTCGACTGGGACGGGCAGATCCGCATGGACCCGTCCTCGCCCCACGCCATGCAGGGCCTGATCGGCCTGCGCGAGCGCTTCGACGTGGCCTTCGCCTGCGACCCGGACCACGACCGTCATGGCATCGTCACCCCCGACGGCCTCTTGCAGCCGAACAACTACCTGGCGGTGGCCATCGACTACCTGTTCCGCCACCGGCCACAGTGGCGCGCCGATGCCGCAGTGGGCAAGACCGTGGTCAGCAGCGGCCTGATCGACCGTGTCACGGCACGCCTGGGGCGCAAGCTGCATGAGGTGCCGGTGGGCTTCAAGTTCTTCGCCCAGGGGCTGTTCGATGGGACGCTGGGCTTCGGTGGCGAGGAGAGTGCCGGGGCGTCGTTCCTGCGTCGCGATGGCTCGGTGTGGACGACCGACAAGGACGGCCTGATCCCGGCATTGCTGGCGGCGGAGATGACGGCCCGCACCGGGCGCAACCCGAGCCAGGCCTATGCGGACCTCACCGAGGCGCTGGGCCGACCGTTCGCTACCCGTGTCGAAGCCAAGGCCGATGCGCGGCAGAAGGCCCTGCTGGGCAAGTTGGCACCGGAGCAGGTCACCTCCACCGAGCTCGCTGGCGAGGCGATCGAGGGGATTCTCAGCCATGCACCGGGGAATGGGCAGGCCATCGGTGGGCTGAAGGTGATGACCGCCAACGGATGGTTCGCCGCGCGGCCGTCCGGGACCGAGGATATCTACAAGATCTATGCCGAGAGCTTCGTCGACGAGGCGCATCTGCAGCGCTTGGTGCAGGAGGCGCAGGTATTGGTCGATGCTGCCATTGCCTGAGGCTGTGGCGCTTCAATGATTCGGGGGCGCGAAGCGCCCCCGAATGGCAGAGATGAAGTCGATCCAGCATGCCGGGGCGCGCAGGCCCCTGACGGCGCAGCCCAAGCCGCCGCGGTGTCGGTGCTGGCCAAGCCTATCGCCAGCAGCAGGCCGGCCAACAGCGTTGTCGTCTTCTTCATCGAGGCCTCGTCGGTAGCCGTTCCTTGGGTCCGGGCAAGTGTAGACGACGAGGCCCATGGGCCTGGCGGGCCTGCCTCAGACGCGGAACTGGTCCATCAGCCCCTGCTGCTGGTTGGCCAGGCTGTTGAGCGACTGGCTGACCCGCGCCGACTCGTTGGCCTGCCCGGAGAGCGACTCGGTGACGTCGCGGATGGTCGCGACGTTCCTGTTGATCTCCTCGGCCACTGCGCTCTGTTCCTCGGCCGCCGAGGCGATCTGCAGGTTCATGTCGGTGATCACCGTCACCGCCTGGCCAATGCGCTGCAACGCGGTGACCGCCTGGCCGACCTGCTCGACACCGCCCTGGGCCTGGCGGTGGCTGTTGTCCATGGCGCCGACCACCTCGCGGGTGCCGGCCTGCAAGGCCTCGATGACCTGACGGGTTTCCTCCACCGACTCCTGGGTACGCCGCGCCAGGTTGCGTACCTCGTCGGCGACCACGGCGAACCCACGCCCGGCCTCGCCGGCGCGGGCGGCCTCGATGGCGGCGTTGAGCGCCAGCAGGTTGGTCTGCTCGGCGATCGAGCGGATCACCTCCAGCACCGAGCCGATCTTCTCGCTGTTGTGCGCCAGGCCCTCGACCTGGGTCATGGCGCTGCTCATGTCGGCGGCCAGGGTGTCGATGCTGCGGGTGGTGCTGTCGATCACCGCCAGCCCCTCGCGAGTGGCCTGGTCGGCGTCACGGGCCGCCTGCGCGGCCTGGGAGGCGCTGCGGGCGACGTCCTGGGCGGTGGCGCTCATTTCATGGGAGGCGGTGGCCACCTGGTCGACTTGGCGGTACTGCTGCTCCATGCCGGCGCTGGTCTGGGTGGCGATGGCCGAGGACTGGTCGGCAGTGCCACGGGCGGCCTGCACCGAGCGTTTCACTTCGGCGATGGTCGGCTGCAGCTTGTCGAGGAAACGGTTGAACCAGCCGGCCAGCTCGCCTAGCTCGTCGCGCTTGTCGTAGGCCAGGCGGCGGGTCAGGTCGCCTTCGCCGCTGGCGATATCCTTGAGCATGGCGGCAACGTCGAGGATCGGCCGGGTCACCCCGCGGGCCATCAGCCAGATCAGCAGCAGGCCGGCGAGCGCCGCCGCCAGGCCCAGGCCGAGCTCGAGCAGGGTGCCGCTGGTGTTGAGTGCATCGAGCTCCCGCTCCAGCGCCTCGGCCGGCCCGGCCAGGGCGCTTTGCGGTACGTCGAGCAGCACGCCCCATGGCCGGGCACCGGGAATCGGCGCGAAGGCGGCCAGCACTTTCAGGCGCTGCTGGTCGGCCAGGACCTGCAGCTTGCCGTCGGCGAGCCTGCGCACCAGCTCGGCGCCCTGGGCCGGGTCGGCTTGCTCGAGGCGCTGGGCCAGCTTGCTGGCATCGGCGCTGTAGCCGGCCAGCAGGCCTGCGGGGCTGAGGATGCCGACCGTGGTGCGGCCTTCGTAGAGGCTGCGGCTGGCGGCCTGGCTCAAGGCCTGCAGGCTGTTGAGGTTGATGTCGACGGAGAGGGTGGCGATCACCTTGTCGGCCACCATCAGCGGGAACACGATGCTGGTCATCAGCACCTGCTGGCCATCGATCTGGTAGAAGTACGGCTCGATCACGCAGACCTTGCGGGTACTGCGCGGGCAGGCCCACCAGTTGTTGAGCGGCTCGCCGCTGGGGCCGACCTCGGTGTTGGCCAAGTCTTGCTCGGGCAGGGCCATGGCGGTCAGTTGGCCGGCGCGCGGCTGCGACCAGTAGAGGGAGAAGCGCCCGGTCTCGTTGCTGCCCAGTTCGCTCTGGCCGGTGAACAGCTCGTCCTTGCCGTCCAGGGCGCCTTGCTCGAACACCAGGGACAGGCCGAGCAGATCCGGGTTGGCCTGCAGGGCGGTGCGCACCTGGCGGGTGAGGTCTTCGCGCAGGTCGTAGGCGTCGAGGAAACGCTTTTCGGCCTGTTCGCGCAGGAACAGCACCTGGCGGGCGAAGCCAGCCCCGTACTGGTAGGCATCCATGAACTGGCGGCTGATGTTCAGGGCCTGGACCTCGCCTTGCGACGCGATGCGCGCCTGGGCCGCCTCGCCGAGCATCTGCATGCTGCTTGCCTTGACCAGGTCGGAGCTGTGCGCCATGCGGTACAGCGAAAGGCCGACCAGCAAGGTGACGATGCCCGCCAGGCACAGGCCGGCGAGCAGGGTGATCTTCCACTGGATGGACAGTTGTCGCAAAGGCATTGGGCGAATCCCTTGTAAGAGGTCTTGGGGTGAACAGTGTTTCGGCAGGATGGGCGTTTTCTTTATTCAAACGTTCAATTGAATCACCCCGGCTTGCTGCCCTGTCGCGGCGCAGAGGGCTTTGACATCCGCCGGCCGCTGCTTCAGAGTGTGCGCCCTTCATAACAACATCCCCACGCCCGGCCGCTGCCTGCCCGTAGCCTGTCGCCGGTGCGCCCGCTTTTTGTCTGTCGCAACGAGGTAATCCACACCATGAATGCAGTCATTGCCGCGGTCGGCATCATGCTGATATTGAGCCTGTCCCGCGTGCATGTGGTCATCGCCCTGATCGTCGGCGCACTGGTCGGTGGCTTGGTCGGCGGCCTGGGCACCGAGGGCACGCTCAAGGCCTTCAACAGTGGTTTGGGCGGTGGCGCCACGGTGGCGCTGTCGTATGCGTTGCTGGGTGCGTTCGCCGTGGCCATCGCCAAGTCGGGCCTGGCCCATGCCCTGGCGGATCGTGCCCTGGCGGTGATCGACCGCCAGGGGCATGCCAATGGCAGCTCGCTCAAGTGGCTGCTGATCGGCCTGATGCTGGTGGTAGCGGTCTCGTCGCAGAACATCCTGCCGATCCACATCGCCTTCATCCCGCTGCTGGTGCCGCCACTGCTGTACGTGCTGACCCGCCTGCGCATCGACCGCCGGCTGATCGCCTGTGTGATCACCTTCGGCCTGATCACCCCGTACATGTTCCTGCCGGTGGGCTTCGGCAACATCTTCCTCAACGAGATCCTGCTGGCCAACGTCAGCCGCGCGGGCGTGGATGTCAGCGGGGTCAACGTCACCCAGGCCATGGCCATCCCCGCCGCGGGCATGCTCGCGGGCCTGCTGCTGGCGGTGTTCTTCAGCTACCGTCGCAAGCGCGACTACGACCTGGCGCGCATCGAGCAGGTCGAGCAGGTCAGCGTGCGCTACAACCCCTTGACCTTGCTGGTGGCGGGCGCGGCCATCGCCGCGGCGTTCATCATCCAGCTGTGGCTGGACTCGATGATCATTGGCGCCATGGTGGGCTTCCTGATCTTCTCGCTGTCGGGCATCGTGCGCTGGAAGGACACCGACGACCTGTTCACCGAAGGCATGAAGATGATGGCCATGATCGGCTTCATCATGATCGCGGCCTCGGGTTTCGCCGAGGTGATGAAGGCCACCGGCGAGGTGAAGAGCCTGGTGGAGGCGTCGGCGCGGTGGATCGACCACAGCAAGGGCATCGGCGCCTTGCTGATGTTGTTGGTGGGGCTGCTGGTGACCATGGGGATCGGCTCGTCGTTCTCCACGGTGCCGATCCTGGCGGCGATCTTCGTGCCGCTGTGCGTGCAACTGGGCTTCGATCCGCTGGCCACCGTGTGCATCGTCGGCACCGCCGGGGCGCTGGGCGATGCCGGTTCGCCCGCTTCGGACTCGACCTTGGGGCCGACCTCGGGGCTCAATGTGGATGGGCAGCATCACCACATCTGGGACACCGTGGTGCCGACCTTCATCCACTACAACCTGCCGTTGCTGGCCTTCGGGTGGTTGGCGGCGATGGTGCTCTGAGGTATCGAGCCCATTGGGGGCGCGAAGCGGCCCCAGTATCGAAAAGGCTCAGCCCTTGTCCGGGAGCGGCGAGATACGGTTGAGGACGGTGCCGCCGTCCTTGCTGCGGGTCAGGTAGACGGGCAGTACCTGGGGCAGGTTGTCCACCAGCCGGTGCACTTCGCGGGTGTTGTACACGCCACTGACGCGCAGCTTGCCGGTGTTGTCGTCGGCCAGTTGCAGCGGCTTGTCCAGGTAGCGGTTGATCACCGGCAGGGCCTGGCTCAGGCTGAGGTTGTCGAGGATGAGCTTGCCGTTGCGCCAGGCCAGGTCGTTGCCGTAGTCGCCGCTCTGCGCAAGGGTCGGCTCGAAGTCGCCGGCATGGTAGCTGGCCTGCATGCCGGGGCCGAGGCGGTAGCCGCCGTCGCTGCCATTGCTGCTGACCAGCACCGAGCCTTCCACCAGGGTCACCTCGACCTGGTCCTGATACTTCCAGACGTTGAACTGGGTACCGGTGACCCGCGTCTGGCCATGCCCGGCGCGGACGATGAACGGGTGCGCGCTGTCATGTTCGACCTTGAAGAACGCCTCGCCCTTGATCAGGGTGACCTGGCGCTGGTCCTTGTAGTTCAGGTAGCGCAGCTCGGTATTGAGGTTGAGCTCGACCACGCTGCCATCGCCCAGCGTTACCTGGCGCACCTGGTCGGTGCTTTCGAAATGCTGGTAGCGATTGGGCACCCAGCCTTGTTCCCAGCCCACCCAGCCGGCCAGGGGCAAGGCGAGCAGGGCGATCGCCGCGGCGCAGGCGAACGGGCGCCAGTTGCGCTGCCGGGCGCGGGGCTTGAGCTTGGTCACGGTCGCGCTGCGTGGCAGCAGGTCGGCGGTCTGCCAGATGTCCAGCATCGCCTGGTATTCCTCGAGGTGCCGCGGGTCGGCCGCCAGCCACTGGGCGAATGCCGCCTGCTCGGCGTTCGTGCAGTCATCGGCATGCAGGCGCATGCACCAATGGGCGGCGGCGTCGGTGATGGCATCGTCTGGAGTGGGGGTGAAGCGGTCGTGGTTCATTGCGGCTCCCGGTTTTGCGCATTCTACCCCTGCGAAGGGGCTGCGAGAACCGAGATAATGGCGAATGACTATCAAATGTGCGTTTTTTCGTCTGAATAAAGGGCCGGTTCTGACACTCAACCGGCCCAATCCCGCACAGCCCGAGTTCAGAACTGCCCTGGCGCCATGCCATAGAGGCTGGCGCTACCGGCCTGGATGCTGGCTTCCAGCGCCAGGCTGCGCGGCAGCAGGCGCTGGAAGAAGAACTCGGCACAGGCCAGCTTGGCACCAAGGAACGCCGGATCCTCGTCGAGCTTGCGCTGGGCTATGGCCGCCATACGTGCCCACAGGTAGGCGTAGGCGGTCAGGCCGAACAGGTGCAGGTATTCCACTGCCGTGGCGCTGACCAGGTTGACGTCCCGAGGCGCCTGCTCCAGCAGCCATTGGCTGGTGCGCTCCAGACGCACCAGGGCCTCCAGCAGGGCATCGCGGTGCAGTGGGGCGTCGACACAGAAGGCCCGGACCTCGCTGGTGAAGGCGAACAGGGCCTGGCCGCCGTCGGCAAGGACCTTGCGCCCCAGCAGGTCGAGGGCCTGGATGCCGTTGGTGCCTTCGTAGATCTGCGCGATACGCACGTCGCGCACCCGCTGCTCCTGCCCCCATTCACGGATATAGCCGTGGCCGCCGAATACCTGCTGGCCGAGCACGCAGCTTTCCAGGCCGTTGTCGGTGAAGAACGCCTTGGCCACCGGAGTCAGCAGGGCCACCTGGCGTTGGGCGCGCTCACGCTCGCCGACGTCCTCGGCGTAGCGAGACAAGTCCAGTTGCTGGCCGACATAGGCGGCGAAGGCACGGCCGCCTTCGGTGAGCGCGCGCATGGTCAGCAGCATGCGCCGTACATCGCCGTGGTGGATGATCGGGTCGGCGATCCCGTCGCGTACCTGCGGTCCTGCGGCGGCCCGGCTTTGCAGGCGCTCGCAGGCGTAGCGCGCGGCGCTCTGGTACGAGGCCTCGGCGCAGCCGATGCCCTGGATGCCGATGGACAGGCGCTCGTAGTTCATCATGGTGAACATCGCCGCCAGGCCGCGGTTCGCTTCGCCGACCAGGTAGCCGGTGGCCGCGTCGAAGTTCATCACGCAGGTGGCCGAGGCCTTGATACCCATCTTGTGTTCGATCGAGCCGCAGTGCGCCCCATTGCGCGCGCCCAGGCTACCGTCCGCCTCGACCAGGTACTTGGGCACCAGGAACAGCGAGATGCCCTTGGGGCCGGCCGGTGCGTCCGGCAGCCTGGCCAGCACCAGGTGGACGATGTTCTCGGTCAGGTCCTGCTCGCCGCCGGTGATGAAGATCTTGCTGCCACTGATGCGGTAACTGCCATCGGCCTGGGGTTCGGCACGGGTGCGGATCAGGCCCAGGTCGGTGCCGGCCTGGGGTTCGGTCAGGCACATGGTGCCCGCCCACTGGCCGCTGTACAGCGGCGCCAGGAAGGTGGCCTTCAAGGCCTCGTCGGCATGGGCATCGATGGCCAGGCAAGTGCCGGCGCTCAGCGCCGAATACAGGCTGAAGCTGCAATCGGCGGCGTAGAGCATCTCCTCGAACAGCACGGCGAGCATCTTCGGCATGCCCATGCCGCCGTACTCGGGGTTACCGCCCAGGCCAACCCAGCCGCCTTCGCGGTAGGTCCGCCAGGCCTCGCGGAAACCGTCGGGGGTGGTCACCTGGCCGGCCTCGAAGTGCACGCCCTGTTCGTCGCCGTTGCGGCTGAGCGGGGCGATCAACTGGCCGGTGATCTTCGCTGCCTCTTCGAGGATGGCGTCGGCGGTGTCGGCATCGACCCGCTCGGCCAGCGCCGGCAGGCGGGCCCACAGGGCTTGGGCATCGAACAGGTCATGGAGAACGAAGCGCATGTCGCGCAAGGGGGCCGTGTACTGGGACATCTGGGAGCTCTCGAATGCAAGGGAGGAATCCGCGGCGCAGGGTCGCCCACCCTGGTAGGGGGGCGACATGGCCGGTGAGGTAGGCGTTGGGGTCAGAGGGCCCTGGCCTGGTCGCGCAGGAGGTACTTCTGGATCTTGCCGGTGGAGGTCTTGGGCAGCTCACCGAAGACCACCGTCTTCGGCACCTTGAAACCGGCCAGATGCTCGCGGCACCAAGCGATGATGTCCGCCTCGCGGGTGGCGCCGTGGCCGGGCTTGAGGGCGACGAAGGCGCAGGGCGTCTCGCCCCATTTCTCGTCCGGGCGGGCCACCACAGCTGCCTCGAGGACAGCCGGATGCCGGTAGAGGGTATCTTCGACCTCGAGGGTGGAGATGTTCTCGCCCCCGGAGATGATGATGTCCTTGAGCCGGTCCTTGATCTCGACATAGCCGTCGGCATGCCACACGGCCAGGTCGCCGGTGTGGAACCAGCCGCCGCGGAAGGCCTCGGCGGTGGCCTCGGGGTTCTTCAGGTAGCCCTTCATCACCGTGTTGCCACGCATGAAGATCTCGCCCAGGGTGTTGCCATCGCGGGGCACCGGCTGAAGGGTCTGCGGATCGGCGACCATCAGGCCATCGAGGGTCGGGTAGCGCACACCCTGGCGCGACTTGATCCGTGCCCGCTGCTCCAGGGGCTGGTCGTCCCATTCGGCGTGCCAGGCGCACACGGTCACCGGGCCGTAGACCTCGGTCAGGCCGTAGGTATGGGTGAGCTGGATGCCCATTTCCTCCACCGCGCCGATCACCTTGGCCGGTGGTGCGGCGCCGGCGACCATGGCCTGCACTGGATGGTCGATGGCCGCCTTGTCGGTCTCGGGCATGTTCACCAGGGCATTGAGCACGATGGGCGCGCCGCACAGGTGAGTGACCCGGTGCTCGCGGATGAGGGTGAGGATCTTCTGCGGGTCGACCCGGCGCAGGAACACATGGGTGCCAGCCAGGGCGGTGATGGTCCAGGGGTAGCACCAGCCGTTGCAATGAAACATCGGCAGGGTCCACAGGTACACCGGGTGATGGCCCATGGCCCAGGTGATCTGGTTGCCCAGGGCATTGAGGTAGGCGCCGCGATGGTGGTAGACCACGCCCTTGGGGTTGCCGGTGGTGCCGGAGGTGTAGTTCAGCGAAATGGCCTGCCATTCGTCCTCCGGCCATTCCCAGGCGAACGCCGGGTCGCCCTCGGCGAGCAGGGCCTCGTAGTCCAGCTCGCTGACCGCGCGGCCTTCGCCGTACTCCGGGTCGTCCACGTCGACCACCAGGGGCGGGTGTTCGAGTAGGGCCAGGGCGGCTTCGATCACGGCGTGGAACTCGCGGTCGGTGATCAGCACCTTGGCCTCACCGTGCTGCAGCATAAAGGCGATGGCTTCGGCATCCAGGCGCACGTTCAGGGTGTTGAGCACCGCGCCGATCATCGGCACGGCGAAGTGCGCCTCGAGCATCGCCGGGATATTCGGCAGCATCACCGCCACCGTGTCGCCACGGCCGATGCCACGTCCGGCCAGGGCGCTGGCCAGGCGGCAGCAGCGCTCGTAGGTCTGGCGCCAGTCGCGGCGCAGGGCACCGTGGATCACGGCCGGGTAATGACCGTACACCGCGGCGGTGCGTTCGATGAAGCTCAGCGGCGTGAGGGCGACATGGTTGACAGGGGCGGGCATCAGGCCCTGGGAGAAGATCGACATGCGGTGGTCCTGTAGGGGAGGCAGGCGCAGCCTGTGCGCATGGCCCCCGGTGGCTGATTGTTAGCTCTGATCAGGGTGGGGAGCGCGCGTGGGCGCCGCTTCCCCTGTCGCATTTTTAAGCGAACCGCTATGGTAGATGGAATATCGACTATAGCAATATAGTAAAACTACTATAAGAACGAGCCCGAAACCGTGGACAAGCACCTATCCCCCTTGCTCGCCAAGGATCCCCAACCCAGCCTGCTGCTGGCGCCCGATGCCCGTCCGCTGGCCCTCAACGCGGCCCTGCAGGCGCTGATCGAAGCGGGGCCGCCGCTGGCGCGCTGGTTGCCGGCCAACAGCGCGGCGCTGGTGCGTGCCTGCCTGCGCCAGGGGCGGGCCATCGCTGAGGTGGAGGCCGAGCAGGGCGAGCGCATCCTGCTGTGGACCTTCATCCCCGACGACCGCGGCCAGCAGGTGCTGGCCCGCTGCCGCGACGCCAGCGAGGAGCGCCACGGCTCCCGCGAGGCCAGCCGAGCCCGGCGCCTGTACCGCTTGATCATCGAGAACACCACCGACCTGATCTCCCGGCACAGCCCCGATGGCCGCTTCCTCGATGCCTCGCCCGCGGCATTTCGCCTGCTCGGCCTGTGGCCGGAGCAACTGCGCGGCATGCCGGTCCGTGCCTTGCTCCATCCCCGCGAGCGGCGCCAGGCCCTGCAGCAGGCCGCTGCCGCCCTGGACCAGGATGGCTACCACACCATGACCTGCCGGGTCCGCCATGCCGCTGGCGGCTATCGCTGGTTCGAGATCGCCAGCCGGGCCATCCGCGAGACCTACACCGGCGCGGTGGTGGAGATCGTCAGCGTGTCCCGCGACATCAGCCTGCGCATCGAGGCCCAGGAGAGCCTGGCCCATGGTGCCCGGGTGGCCACCCTTGGCGAACTGGCGTCGGGCATCGCCCATGAGATCAACCAACCGCTGGCGGCGGTGGTCAACTATGCCAACGCCAGCCAGCGCTACCTGCAAGGCCTGGAGCGCGACCCGCAGGCCCGCGAGCGGGTCGGCCAGGGGCTGCAGCGCATCATCGAGCAGGCTACCCATGCCGCCGAGGTCATCCGCCGCTTGCGGGCCTTTCTGCGCAAGGGACCGCGACACTTGCAGGCACTCGACATCGTCGAGGTGGCCGGCGAGGCGATGCGCCTGTGCGCCTGGGAGGCGGCGCGTGAGCAGGTCAGCATCGAGCTGCGCATGAGCGGGACCTTGCCGAGCGTGCATGCCGACCGCGTGCTGCTGGAGCAGGTACTGCTCAACCTGCTGCGCAATGCCATCGACGCCAACCGCGAGCGGCACGATGGCAAGCCCTCGCGTATCCTGCTGGGCGCCGTGCGCCAGGGCGACTGGCTGCAGGTGGAGGTCGCCGACCAAGGGCCGGGCGTGGCTGCCGAGCGTCTGGACGAGATCTTCACGCCGTTCACCACCAGCAAGGCGGACGGCCTGGGGCTCGGCCTGAGCATGAGCCGCAGCATCGTCGAGGGTTTCGGTGGCAGCCTGCAGGCGCGGCCGGGCGAGGCGGGCGGCTTGGTGTTGTGCTGCCGCCTGCCGGCGAACAAGGGATGAGGGAGGGTGAAGGTGCAAGCGAAGGTCTATGTGGTCGATGACGACCAAGGCATGCTCGATTCGACGGTCTGGCTGCTGGAGTCGGTGGGGCTGTGTGCGCTGCCGTTCACCAGCGGCCAGGCGTTCCTGGACGCCTGCGACGACCGGGGGCCGGCCTGCGTGCTCCTGGATGTGCGCATGCCTGGCCTGGGCGGGCTGGCGGTACAGGAGGCGTTGCGCGAGCGTGGGCGGCGGATCCCGGTGATCTTCGTCAGCGGGCACGCCGATGTGCCCATCGTGGTCCGTGCCTTCAAGGCCGGGGCCTGCGATTTCATCGAGAAACCCTACAACGACCAGTTGCTGCTCGACAGTGTCCACGCGGCCTTGGGCCACGCTCGCCGCGAGCACCAGGGCAGCGAGGCGCTGGCCGCCGTGCAGGCGCGCATCGATGGGCTGACGCCGCGCGAGCGGGATGTGTTCATCCCGTTGGCCCAGGGCCTGAGCAACCGCGAGATCGCCGAGCAGCTCGGGGTCAGCGTCAAGACCGTGGACCTGTACCGGGGGCGGGTGATGAAGCGCATGCAGGCGGCAAGCCTGGCGGAGCTGGTGGGGATGGCGATTGCCTGTGGGCAGGTGCAGGCGCTGGGCTTGGCGGCTGCCCGGGTGGTTTGAGTAGCCACCTAATAAAGGTTTTGACATTCACTGCCTAGGCAGTAATATTTTTACACAATTGTTCGAGCCGACCCCGATGTCCCATTTCACCCCGGAAAATTTCCAGAGCTGCACCCTCGGCATGCTGCTGGGCCGTGCCACGTTGTTGAAGGACCGCATCCTCGATTCGCACCTGGAGGCCGACGGCATCACCGCCGCGCAGTTCAAGGTGTTGATCATCGTCGCCCAGTACCAGGTGGACACCCCGGCCGAGCTGTGCCGCTACCTGGGCCTGGACAGCGGCTCGATGACGCGCATGCTCGACCGCCTCGAGCAGAAGGGGCTGGTCCTGCGCAATCGCTGCCCGCAAGACCGTCGCCAGGTGCGCCTGGCCTTGACCCGCGAGGGCCAGCGCCTGGCCGATCGCCTGCCGCAGATCGGCGCGGCATCGATGAACGAGCTGCTCGGCGTGCTGCAACCGGAAGAACTCAAGACCCTCGAAGGCCTGTTGGCCAAGGTGCTGATCAGCGCCGGCGACCCCCTGACGATCCGCCGCTTCGGCGATCGTTGATCCCTGTCACGATTCATCCAAGGTACCGTCATGGCCACTCCCGTCGACACCACCTCCACCAGCGCGACGCCTGAAGCCTCGCGCAAGCGCAAGACCTGGCTGCTGGGCCTGTTGCTCGTGCTGGTTCTCGCCGGCGCCGCCACCTGGGCCTGGTACGCCCTGGTCGGGCGTTGGCACGAGAGCACCGACGACGCCTACGTCAACGGCAACGTGGTGGAAATCACTCCCCTGGTGACCGGCACCGTCACCAGCATCGGTGCCGACGATGGCGACCTGGTCCACGCCGGCCAGGTGCTGTTGCGCTTCGACCCGGCCGACAGCGAGGTCGCCCTGCAATCGGCCGAGGCCAGGCTGGCGCGCACCGTACGCCAGGTGCGTGGCCTGTACAGCAACGTCGATGCCCTCAAGGCCCAGGTACAGACCCGCCAGGCCGAACTGAAGAAGGCCCGGGAAAACTACCAGCGGCGCAAGGTGCTGGCCGACAGCGGGGCGATCGCCGCCGAGGAGCTTTCCCATTCCCGCGACGACCTGAGCGCCGCCCAGAGCGCCCTGGACAATGCCCGTCAGCAGCTCAGCACCAGCACTGCGCTGGTCGACGACACCGTGGTCTCCTCGCATCCCGAGGTCATGGCCGCCGCCGCCGACCTGCGCCAGGCCTACCTCGACCACGCTCGCACCACCCTGGTGGCGCCGGTGACCGGCTACGTGGCCAAGCGCACCGTGCAACTGGGTCAGCGCCTGCAGCCGGGTACCGCGACCATGGCGGTGATCCCCCTGGACCAGGTGTGGATCGACGCCAACTTCAAGGAAACCCAGCTGCGCGACATGCGCATCGGCCAGCCGGTGGAGGTCACCGCCGACCTCTACGGCAGCGCCGTGAAGTACAGCGGCACCATCGACAGCCTCGGCGCCGGTACCGGCAGCGCCTTCGCCCTGTTGCCAGCGCAGAACGCCACCGGCAACTGGATCAAGATCGTCCAGCGGGTGCCGGTACGTATTCACCTCGACCCCCAGCAACTCAAGGCGCACCCGCTGCGCATCGGCCTGTCCACCGTGGTCGAGGTCGACCTGCACGACCAGAGTGGCCCGGCCCTGGCACAGCAACCGCCGCAGCAGGCCAGCTACACCACTCAGGTGTATGACCGCCAACTGGTCGAGGCCGACCACCTGATCGCCCGGCTGATCCACGAGAACAGCGCGTCCGGCAAGACGGCCCAGCGATGAGCGACAACGCACCCGCCCAGTTCACGCCGCCGAGCCTGCTGCTGACCACCATCGGCCTGTCGCTGGCGACTTTCATGCAGGTGCTCGACACCACCATCGCCAACGTGGCCTTGCCGACCATCTCCGGCAACCTGGGGGTGAGCTACGAGCAGGGCACCTGGGTGATCACCTCGTTCGCCGTGAGCAACGCCATCGCCTTGCCGCTGACCGGTTGGCTGAGCCGGCGTTTCGGCGAGGTGAAGCTGTTCATCTGGGCCACGCTGCTGTTCGTGCTCGCCTCGTTCCTGTGCGGCATCGCCCAGTCGATGCCCGAGCTGGTGGCCTTCCGTGTGCTCCAGGGGGTGGTGGCAGGCCCGCTGTATCCGATGACCCAGACCTTGCTGATTGCGGTATACCCGCCGGCCAAGCGGGGGATGGCCCTGGCCCTGCTGGCCATGGTCACGGTGGTGGCGCCGATCGCAGGGCCGATCCTCGGCGGCTGGATCACCGACAGCTACAGCTGGCCATGGATCTTCTTCATCAACGTGCCTATCGGCCTGTTCGCCGCCGCCGTGGTGCGCCAGCAGATGCGCGCGCGGCCGGTGCTCACCAGCCGTCAGCCGATGGACTACATCGGCCTGCTGACCCTGGTCATCGGCGTCGGTGCGTTGCAGGTGGTGCTGGACAAAGGCAATGACCTGGACTGGTTCGAGTCGTCGTTCATCGTCGTTGGCAGCCTGATATCGGTGGTGTTCCTGGCGATCTTCGTGATCTGGGAGCTGACTGACCGCCATCCAGTGGTCAACCTGCGGCTGTTCGTGCACCGTAACTTTCGCATCGGCACGTTGGTGCTGGTAGGTGGCTATGCGGGGTTCTTCGGCATCAACCTGATCCTGCCGCAGTGGCTGCAGACGCAGATGGGCTACACCGCCACCTGGGCGGGCCTGGCGGTGGCGCCGATCGGCCTGTTGCCGGTGCTCATGTCGCCCTTCGTCGGCAAGTACGCCCACCGATTCGACCTGCGCCTGCTGGCGGGGCTGGCGTTCCTGGCGATCGGCACCAGTTGCTACATGCGGGCCGGCTTCACCAGCGAGGTGGACTTCCAGCACGTGGCGCTGGTGCAGTTGTTCATGGGGATCGGTGTGGCGCTGTTCTTCATGCCGACCTTGAGCATCCTGTTATCGGACCTGCCGCCCCACCAGATCGCCGATGGCTCGGGCCTGGCCACGTTCCTGCGCACCCTTGGCGGCAGCTTCGCCGCCTCGCTGACCACCTGGATCTGGATTCGCCGGGCCGACCAGCACCATGCCTACCTGAGCGAGAACATCAGCCAGTACGACCCGGCCACCCGTCATGCGCTGGAGCAGTTGGGTGGGGCGAACCCGCAGAGCTACGCGCAGCTGGAGCAGATCCTCAACGGGCAGGCGTACATGATGTCGACGGTGGACTACTTCACCCTGATGACCTGGATATTCGCCGGCCTGATCCTGCTGGTATGGCTGGCGCGTCCGCCGTTCACGGCCAAGGCCGGGCCGGCTTCGGCGGGGCATTGAGCCGGTGAGCGCCCTTTAGGGGCGCTGCCCCGCCGGCATTCACAATCGGGCGCTTTTCCCCTATTGTCGAAGGTTCATTCCCAGGCAATTGGCAGGCTCATGGAGAAAGTCATCGTGATCACCGGTGCCAGCCGTGGCATCGGCGCCGCCACCGCGTTGCTGGCGGCCAGGCAAGGTTACCGTATCTGCATCAACTACCACGCCGACGACCAGGCCGCCGAACAGGTGCTCGGCCAGGTCCGCGCGCTGGGTGCCATGGCCATCGCCGTGCGTGCCGACGCCAGCGTCGAGGATGAGGTGATGCAACTGTTCCACCGTGTCGACCAGGAGCTCGGCCCGGTCACCGCGTTGGTCAACAACGCCGGCACCATCGGCCAGCAGAGCCGGGTCGAGGAAATGTCCGAGTTCCGCCTGCTCAAGGTGATGAAGTCCAACGTGGTCGGCCCGATGCTGTGCGCCAAGCATGCCCTGCTGCGCATGGCCCGGCGCCATGGCGGCCAGGGCGGCGGCATCGTCAACGTGTCGTCGGTGGCCGCGCGTCTCGGGGCGCCCAACGAATATGTCGACTACGCGGCCTCCAAGGGCGCACTGGACACCTTCACCATCGGCCTGGCCAAGGAAGTGGCGGGCGAGGGCGTGCGGGTCAACGGCGTGCGGCCGGGTTACATCCATACCGGTTTCCATGCCCTGAGCGGCGATCCCGAGCGGGTGGCCAAGCTCGAGCCAGGGCTGCCCATGGGGCGTGGCGGGCAACCCGAGGAAGTAGCCGAGGCGATCCTCTGGCTGCTGTCGGACAAGGCGTCCTATTCCACCGGCAGCTTCATCGAGCTGGGGGGCGGGCGCTAGTGTCCTGTCTCGGGAATAAGCTGTTCGCTTTTGGCGGCGTCTTGGGCGCCCGGCCGGCGTTGCCACTGCTCGCCATAGCCCTGCTATGACTCGTCGCGGCGCCTTGGCCGAACACCCAAGCCACTCGCCAAAAGAGAACGTATTTCCGAGACAGGACACTAGGGCGTTTTGGGGGCGCTGTCAGCCGAACGTTCCCTGTGCCCCAGCGCAGCCCGAAGGGTCGTGTAATCCCTGCTGTCAAAACGATCGTGCGATCCGCCCCAGGGTTGCCATCGCCTGCTCCGCGCCATCGCTCCAGGGGCTGCCATAGTTCAGGCGGATGCAGTTGCCAAAGCGCCGGGTGGGCGAGAAGATCGGCCCCGGGGCGATACTGATACCCTGGGCCAGGGCCATGTGGAACAGCTTGAGCGCATCCATCCGTTCGGGCAGCTCCAGCCACAGGAAGTAGCCGCCTGTGGGCTGGCTGACCCGGGTCTGGGCCGGCAGGTGGCGGGCGATGGCGGCGAGCATGCTGGCCTGTTGCCCTTCCAGGGCGTACCGCAACTTGCGCAGGTGACGGTCATAGCCGCCATGCTGCAGGTAGTCGGCAATCGCCGCCTGGGCTGGCATCGATGCACACAGCGAGGTCATCAGCTTGAGCCGCTCGATCTTGCGGGCGAAGCGTCCGGCGGCCACCCAGCCGATGCGGTAGCCCGGTGCGAGGCTCTTGGCGAAGGAGCCGCAGTGCATCACCAGGCCTTCGCTGTCGAAGGCCTTGGCCGGCTTGGGCGCCTGCTGCGAGTAATAGAGTTCGGCGTAGACATCGTCCTCGATCAACGGCACCTGGTGGCGGCGCAGCAGCTCGACCAGTGCCTGTTTCTTCGCCTCCGGCATGCTGGCGCCCACCGGGTTCTGGAAGTTGGTCATGCACCACACGGCCTTGACCGGATGCTGCTCCAGGGCTTGCGCCAGGGCGTCCAGGTCCATGCCTTCGCGTGGTTGCACCGGGATCTCCACGGCCTTGAGCTTGAGCCGCTCCAGCACCTGCAGGCAGGCGTAGAAGGCCGGCGCCTCGATGGCCACCAGATCGCCAGGTTCGGTGACCGCCTGCAGACACAGGTTCAGGGCCTCCAGGGCGCCGTTGGTGATCAGCAGTTCCTCCATCGGCAACATCAATCCGCCAACCATGTAGCGCAGGGCGATCTGCCGGCGCAGTTGCGGGTTGCCCGGCGACAGGTCGCTGACCACCATGTGCGGGTCCATGGCCCGGCTGGCGCTGGCCAGGGAGCGTGCCAGGCGTTGCAGCGGGAACAGCCCCGGGCTGGGGAAGGCCGAGCCGAACGGCACGGTGTGCGGGTCCTTGATCGAGTCGAGGATGGAGAACACCAGGTCGCTGACGTCCACGTCGGTGGAGCCGCCGGCCGGCGCCAGGGCCTGGGGCTCGCTGAACTGGCGGGGCGCATGGGCATTGACGAAATAGCCCGAGCGCGGCCGGGCGCGGATCAGCCCACGGCGCTCGAGCAGGTAGTAGGCCTGGAACACCGTGGACGGGCTGACCCCGTGGGTTTGGCTGGCATAGCGTACCGATGGCACGCGCTGGCCCGGGCCGAGCACCCCGGAGCGGATCAGTTCGGCAATGTCGTCGGCGAATCGTTCGTAGCGTTTCATTGTGGCTGGGCCAGGCGGGGTGAAGGGCGTAGGAATGCCGCCCGGCCCAGGCAGTATGAGGTGTGCCCTGTTTTCAGTACAGACTCAGCTTGCGCGATGAAAACCGTATCAGATTGTCGCTAGATCACCGAGCCTGGCGTGCTGGCCTTCAGGTGCCGGCGGCTGTCCAGCGCGCCTGCGACGGTGAGGGCATCGGCCTCGGCTTCGGTGATCGGCACGCGCTGGCCGGCGAGCAGCGCCACGGACATGCGCAGTTGCTCGTCGGTGACGATCTCGATATCCGGGCCATCGCCCTCGATGCGCAGGTCTTCGCCGATCAGGGTGCAGCGGCGGGTGCTTTCGTCGATTTCAACGGGCATGGCGGGTTCCTCCTGGTGGCGGTCATTGGTTGTGACCGCGCAGGCATTGGGGTTGCTGCATCGTTCCGCTCGGCGGATCCGGTCGCACTCCCGGGTAGCGGTATGGTCAACGTCTTAAAGCCGTGCGGGCTCTTTCGCGGGCAAGCCCGCTCCCACATGGCCTTTGCAAACCGCATCATGTTGGCCGACTCAGAACCTGTGGGAGCGGGCCTGCCCACGAAGGGGCCCGCAACGGCCCTGGTGCGTTGCCCGATACGAGAGGGTTTCCATGGATATCTGGCCCACGGTATGGCAGGCCATTCAAGCCGAGTTCGCCGACATCGCCGACGAGCGCGAGGTCACGCAGATCCTCGTGCGCCTGCTGATGGCGGCGCTGCTGGGCGCGGTACTGGGCTTCGAGCGCGAGCACAAGGGCAAGTCCGCCGGCGTGCGCACCCATATGCTGGTGTCGCTGGGGGCTGCGTTGTTCGTGCTGGCGCCGAGCATGGCCGGGGCCGACGAACAGGCACTCAGCCGGGTGATCCAGGGGATCGTCGCCGGTATCGGTTTCCTCGGTGCCGGCACCATCCTCAAGGGCAACGGGCAGGACACCAGCCACGTGAAGGGGCTGACCACCGCCGCTGGGTTATGGATGACCGCTGCCATCGGTACCGCCGCCGGCATGGGCCGCGAGGCCACGGCGCTGATCAGTACGGTCATGGCACTGCTGGTGCTGGGCACCATGCCGCTGCTGGTGGACAAGCTGGAAGGGGAGAATGGGGAGAAGCAGGAGGAAGAGGAGGGCGGGAAGCACTGAGGGGAGCCGAAGCTCCCCTCAAAGCGTTGTTGCCTGCTCTTTTTTATTATTGGAGACCGGCTTGTTGTTGTTTTTGTCAGCCCGTGCCTCGGTGTAGCGGGAGGCCCCCATCCGGGGCCAAGAGCAAACGTATTTTTTTGAGCGCTGACCTGCTTTCATCATTGCTGATCCGACCCTGACCGTCGCTACCTCGTGGTAGTTTTATTGTTCTGTACCAGGTCGCGGGGGCATGCCCCCTGGAATGCATGTCTACTCCAAAAAAATCTGCTTGCTACGCCTCTGCCGTGTTGTTCTTGTTATGTCAGAGCCGTCATCTGTTGTTTTTATTGGGTGTCACGTTTTTGTTCTTGTTATGCCAGAAGATATAGCAGGTGCCGTGCCAACTTTTTTAATTCCTTTAAAATCAATAGCTTGCTGTGTTTGGCGAAAATCGCACCACCTGAAAATCTGTCGAATTGTTTCCCTGTTACCCGATTTTTCGCTGCCAGGTGTGTGGGCGGTAACACTCACCCACACCTATGTGACACCCGTATGACTCACTGCGCGCTGCGTGCCCGTGCCACCCGCGAGCCGTTGGCCCGGCCCAGCACGTCGCTGATGCGCTGGCCGGCGGCGATCAGCCGTTGCAGGTCGATGCCGGTGTCGATACCCAGCCCCTGCATCAGGTACACCACATCCTCGGTGGCCACGTTGCCGGTGGCACCCTTGGCATAGGGGCAGCCGCCCAGGCCCGCCACGGAGCTGTCGAACACCCGGATGCCTTCGAGCAGGCTGGCATAGACATTGGCCAGTGCCTGGCCATAGGTGTCGTGGAAATGCCCGGCCAGCCGCTCGCGCGGTACCTGCGCCGAGACCACCTCGAACAGGCGCCGGGCCTCGCCGGCGGTGCCGGTGCCGATGGTGTCGCCCAGCGACACCTCGTAGCAGCCCATGTCATGCAGGGCCCGGGCCACCGGGGCGACCTGCTCGGCGCTGACCTTGCCTTCATAAGGGCAGCCGAGTACGCAGGACACATAGCCGCGCACCTGGATGCCATGGCTACGTGCGGCCTCCATGATCGGTTCGAAGCGCTTGAGGCTGTCGCTGATCGAGCAGTTTATGTTGCGCTGGGAGAATGCCTCGGACGCAGCGGCGAACACCGCCACTTCCTTCACGCCCGCTACCAGGGCATCCTCGAAACCGCGCAGGTTGGGGGCCAAGGCCGCGTAGGTGACGCCGGGACGTTGCTGGATACCGGCGAACACCTCGGCGGAGCCGGCCATCTGCGGTACCCACTTGGGCGAGACGAAGCTGCCCACCTCGATATAGGAGAGCCCGGCCTCGCTGAGGTCGTCCACCAGGCGCACCTTGTCGGCGACGCTGATGGGCTGGGCTTCGTTCTGCAGGCCGTCGCGTGGGCCGACTTCGACCAGGCGGACGTTCTTGGGCAATGACATGGCGGGCTTCCTGTGGCGGGTCAACGGTTGGCGTTCTGCGTGTTCAAGGTGGCGGCCAGGGCCTGTTCGCAGCGCTCCTGGGCGGTGTCCAGCTCCAGGTGCATCTGCTGGATGTCGAGCATCTGCTGTTCCAGCTGGGCGCGGCGTTCGGCGATCTTCGCCAGCATGCTGTTGAGCTGCTTGAGGTTGCCGCTGCTGGGGTCGTACAGCTCGATCAGCTCGCGGCATTCGGCCAGGGAGAAGCCGATGCGCTTGCCGCGTAGGATGAGTTTCAGGGTGACCTTGTCACGTGCCGAGTAGATGCGCTCCAGGCCGCGGCGCTCCGGGCTCAGCAGGCCCTGTTCCTCGTAGAAGCGGATCGCGCGGGTGGTGATGTCCAGTTCGCGGGACAGGTCGGAAATGCTGTAGGTCTGGCTGCTCATGCTCGGGCTCGAAAGAGGGTATGGCAGTAACCTAAATGCAGGTTGACGTATACGTCAAGCAGGCGCGTGCCGTGCCGACTGTCGATAACCCTTGGGCGTCTGCCCGCTCAGGCGCTTGAAGAAGCGCGCGAAGTAGGTCGGGTCGCTGAACCCCAGGCTGTCCGACAACTGGCCGATGCTCATGCGCGTATACACCAGGTTGCGCCGGGCCTCGAGCAACAGGCGCTGGTGCACGACCTGCAACGCGCTCTGCCCGGCCAGGTCCCGGCATAGCTGGTTGAGGCGCAGGCTGGAGACCCCCAGGCGGGCGGCGAAAGTGTCCACCGAGAGGTGCTCGCGGTAGTGCGCCTCGACCAGGCGCAAGTAGCGACCGAGCAGTTGCCGATCACGTTCGTCGCGGTTGCGCGGCAGTTGGCCGGACTGCTGGCGACGGCTGATCCAGACCATCAGCGCGGTCACCAGCGCCTGCAGCATCGCTGCCCGGGAGGGGGCGTTGCCCTGGTATTCCTGTTGCAGCGTGTCGATCAGGGCATGCAGCCGATGGCGGTCGCTGCCCAGCGGGTAGCAGGTGGCCGACGCCAGCACGGCCAGCGGTGCGCCCAGGCGTTGCTCCAGGTCCGCCACCAGCGCCGTGCCGAAGGTCAGGACATGCCCCTGGATATCGGCGCTGAAACGAAAACCATGCACGGTCAGCGGCGGCACCACCTGGATGGCCGCTTCGCAGATCTCGCTGCGCTTTCCCTCGATCTCCACCTGGGCCTGGCCGCGCTGCACGTACAGCAGCTGGAACAGCTCGGCGTGGCGATGGGGCTTGATCTCCCAGTGGTGCAGGCGGCTACGTGCCGGGATCGACTCGCAGTGCAGCAGGTCGGTCCCCGGCCAGGTGTGGTTCTCGCCATAGAGCTGGAACAGCGGGACACCGGGGAGGCTCGACATCATGCGCGTACCTGTCCGTTAATCGAACACAATATGTAAAAGTGCAGGTAATCCATGGAATATCACACTTAATGGCCGATTCTTGATCGTAAAAATGCAGGGGCAAACCCTAACAGCAGATGCCTGGTCACTGCCAGTCGCAGGCCGGCATCGACACGACGAGACAACAACAATGAAGACTCAGGTTGCAATCATCGGCGCCGGCCCGTCTGGCCTGCTGCTCGGCCAGCTGTTGCACAAGGCCGGTATCGACACGCTGATCCTCGAGCGCCAGACGCCCGACTACGTGCTCGGGCGCATCCGTGCCGGGGTACTGGAGCAGGGCACGGTCGAGCTGTTGCACGAGGCGGGGGTGGCCGCGCGCATGGCGCGTGAAGGGCTGGTCCACGAAGGGGTCGAGCTGCTGGTCGGCGGCCGTCGCCAGCGCTTGGATCTCAAGGCACTGACCGGCGGCAAGACGGTCATGGTCTATGGCCAGACCGAGGTCACCCGCGATTTGATGCAGGCTCGCCAGGAGAGCGGGGCGCCGATCATCTACTCGGCCAGCAACGTGCGACCCCATGGGCTGGAAGGCGTGCATCCGTACCTGACGTTCGAGAAGGATGGCCAGGTGCATCGCGTCGACTGCGACTACATCGCCGGTTGCGACGGCTTTCACGGCGTGTCGCGCCAGAGCATCCCCGACGGTGTGCTCAAGCATTACGAACGGGTCTATCCGTTCGGCTGGTTGGGCCTGCTGGCCGATACGCCACCGGTCAACCACGAACTGATCTACGCCCACCACGAACGCGGTTTCGTACTGTGCAGCCAGCGCTCCCAGACCCGCAGCCGCTACTACCTGCAGGTACCGCTCGGCGAGCGGGTCGAGGACTGGAGCGACCAGCGTTTCTGGGACGAGCTCAAGACACGCCTGCCCGAGGACGTGGCGGCGCGACTGGTCACCGGCCCTGCGCTGGAAAAGAGCATCGCCCCGTTGCGCAGCCTGGTGGTCGAACCGATGCAGCATGGCCGGCTGTTCCTGGTCGGCGACGCCGCCCACATCGTCCCGCCCACCGGCGCCAAGGGCCTGAACCTCGCGGCCTCGGACGTGAACTACCTGTACCGGATCCTGGTCAAGGTCTATCGCCAGGGGCGTACCGACCTGCTGGCGCAGTACTCGCCGCTGGCCTTGCGGCGGGTGTGGAAGGGCGAGCGCTTCAGCTGGTTCATGACCCAGTTGCTGCATGATTTCGGCGAGCACAAGGATGACTGGGACCGGAAGATGCAAGAGGCCGACCGCGAGTATTTCCTGGGGTCGCCGGCTGGCTTGGCGAACATTGCCGAGAACTACGTGGGCTTGCCGTTCGAGGTGGTGGAGTAGGGCGGGGCTTGCCGGCGATGGGCGCGAAGCGGCCCTATCTCTCCAGCACCTGCACCATCTGCTGGTAACCCCGCTGCCGTGCATGCTCCAGCGCAGTGACACCATCCTTGTCGGCGATGGCCGGATCGGCCCCGGCGGCCAGCAGCCGGCGGACGATCTCCACATGGCGCGGGCCGCCATCGCCGAGGATCACCGCCTCCAGCAGGGCCGTCCAGTGCAGGCGGTTGAGGTGGTCCACGTCGACACCGGCGTCGATCAGCATCTGCACGGTCTGCACATGGCCGCGCTCGGCGGCGGGAATCAGCGCGGTACCGCCGTAGCGGTTGGTGCTCTCGAGGTCGGCGCCATGGTCCAGGGTCAGGCGCAGGATCTGGTCCAGGCCACGGGCGCCAGCATACAGGTAGGGGCTGTCGTGGATGTTGTCCTTGGCATTGACGTCGGCACCGGCCTCGATCAGCGCCTTGGCCGCCTGCACCTGGTTGGCCTGGGTCGCCACCAGCAACGCGGTGCGGCCCTGGGCATCGCGTGCCTCCAGGGGCGCGCCCTGGTCGAGCAATTGGGTGATGGCAGCTGTGTCGCCACGCTGGGCGGCCCCGTGCAGCCGGGTATCCAGGGCAGCGGCCCCGGCGTGGGCGACCAGGCTGGTGAACAGGGCAAGCAGAAGAACAGGCAGGCGCATGCGACGGGCTCCAAGGTGACGAGGCTTCATCCTAGGCAACCCGTGCAGCGGCTAGAAGTGAATTATCCGGATGACAGGCAGTGCGCTTTCGAATACCGGCCAGGCCGGTTGCCCGGCAGGGATGGCCGTGCTAGAAGTCAGGCTTGTCATTCAGAAGTTGAATGTGAACATGTCTATCAGCGTTAAATCGAATAGGGCTCTGTTCGACCTCGACCTGCTGCGCGCCATCGTCGTGGTGGCCGACTGCGGCAGCTTCACCACCGCAGCGGCGCGCTTGCACTCGACCCAGTCGACCATCAGCCAGAAAGTCCGCCGCCTGGAGGACATGGTTGGCCACCGCCTGCTGGTACGCGGCAACCGCGACGTGCTGCCCACCGACGCCGGCCAGACCCTGCTCGGTTACGCCCGGCACATGCTGGCGCTGAACGACCAGATGCTCGAGGCGCTGGCCGGGGCCATGGTCGGTGTGACCGTACGCCTGGGCGTACCCGAGGATTTCGTCGGCGGCCGTACCACCAATGCCCTGTCGGCGTTCAGCCGGCGCCATCCGCAGGTCAAGCTGGAAGTCACCAGCGGCCTGTGCCGCGACCTCAGCCAGGCCTACGACAACGGCGAGCTCGACCTGGTGCTGCTCAAGCAGCGGCGCAACAGCCGGGAGGGCGTAGCCTGCTGGCCGGAGCGCCTGCAATGGATCGACAGTGCGCGGATGCCGTCGTTCGAGCTCGACCCCATCCCCCTGGTGACCTTCCCCCCCCGTGGGCTGTACCGCGACGACATGATCACCGCCATCGAAGGCATGGGGCGGCGCTGGCGTATCAGTTTCACCAGTTCGAGCCTCAGCGGCATCCAGGCGGCGGTGGCCGATGGCATGGGCATCAGCCTGCTGCCGCCACGTGCCGCCACCGGTGAGCACCGGGTGCTGGGGGCCCAGCAAGGGCTGCCGGAGGTGGACAGCTACGAGATCGTCGTGGTGCACCGGCCGACGGCCGACGCGATGGTCAAGTCGCTGGCCGAGGTGCTCATGGAGCTGCTTGCGGCGCATGCGATCTGAGAACAGGTAGGAATTGGGGCCGCATAGCGGCCCCAAGACGGCTACAAAGGCTCAGGCCTGAACAGCGGCTTCTTCATCACCCCCTTGATCCAAACCACGGCGATCAACGACACCACCGCCAGCACCAGGCCCGCGGCGCCGAAGATCTGGGCGCTCATGTCCGGGCTGGGCGAGGCATTCCAGATCGCGTACAGCATGCCGCCGATGCCGAACAGCTGCGGCAGCGGGTAGAACGGCGTGCGGAACGGGCGCTCCAGGTGCGGGTAGCGATGGCGCAGGGCGATGACGTCGAGGTGAACGATGATGTAGGCCAGCAGCCAGGCCAGGGCAGCGGAAAGCAGCAGCAGGTTGATCGCGGCGGCATCCTGGCCCATCAGCAGGATCGGCAGGCCGGTGATCGCCGCGACGAACAGCACGGCCACCCAAGGTGTGCGCGCTCGCGGGCTGAGCTGCTTGAACTGAGGAAAGGCCTGGCCGTTGCACGCCATGCCGTAGAGCATCCGCGGGATGGCCGCCAGCGAGGTGTTGAGGGTGCTGCAGGTGGCGGTGACCGCGGCGATCACCAGGAACGCCTCGCCGGTCTTGCCGAACACCGTGGTGGCGAACAGGTAATGGGGCAGGGCATCGCTGCCCAGAGCGTGCTGCGGTACCAGGAACAGCGCGCCCAGGCCGTACAGGGCGATGGTGGCGAAGATCACCGTGAGGCCGATGATCATCGAGCGTGGGATGTTGCGCTCGGGCTTGCGCGTCTCCTCCACCAGCGAGCAGACGAACTCGGCGCCGACGAAGCCCCATACCGCCAGGGCCGTCAGGGCCAGTACCCCTGCGCCCATGGGGTTCCAGTCGCCCTGCAGCAACGTGGTGGTGGTGCCGCTGGCATGGCCTTCGGCGATCGCCGCGATGCCCAGGATCAGCAGGACCACGACCATCACCACGGCCATGGCGTTCTGCAGCTTGGCGAAGACGTCGATGCCCATCAGGTTGAGCACGGTGAACAGGCCGAGCACCGCGAAGGCCACGCTGAACGGCGGGAACACGCCGGGGTAGACCTTGCCGACGATCAGGTCGAGCAACAGCAGCTCGGCCGAGAGGGCGAACATGGCCACCACCACATAGCCGGAAAAGGTCGCCAGGATCGCCGGAAAATGCCCCAGGGCCACTTCGGTGTAGCTCGACAGGCTGCCGGCGCGAGGCACCAGCAGGGCCAGTTCGGAGAACGAGCAGGCGTAGCTCAGCGCCAGCAGGTAGGCCAGCCCCAGCGGCACGATGAAACCCAGGCCGGCGGCGCCGACGCCTTGCAGCATCATCACCATCACCCCCTGGGACACCACCAGGCCGACCGCCACCGCGAGCAGCGACCCCAGCCCCAGGACCCGGCGGAAGCCGGCTTGATTCGCCTGCGCGGTGGCAGGCACGGACGCACTTGCACTCATGATGTTTCCCCGCTCGTTGTTGTTGTAGTCGCGGCAGATACTGGAGCAGGGGGCGGGATCGGAAAATTATTAAAAATGTGTTCGTTGCACAGGAAAAAACTGGGTAGGCAGGGGGCCATTGCGGGCCAGCCCCGATGCCAGGTAGTTAGGCGGCGCTTTGTCATTATTGGGGCTGCAAGGCAGCCCCACCTCCCAAAGGCCCCTACAAGGGTTCAGAAGGTCGCCTTGACCTGCAACCCCACCACCAGTGCGTTGTCGATGCTCTGCCCGGAGAATGCCCCCGGCTCGATGATGTACTGCACATCCGGGCGCAGGTTCAGCCAGGGCGTGGCCTGGTAGCCATAGCTCAGCTCGATCAACTGTTCGGCGCTGTCCAGGTCGGGGAAGTCCTGGCCGGCCTCTAGTGCGGCGTCCTGCAGTACGTCGCGGCTACGCGGGTTGGGCACGGCGCGGCCATAACCCAGCGCCAGGGTATCGCGCGGGCGCCCTGCGAACGGCTGGTACAGCACCACGCCGGCGCCATACCAGCGGGTGAATGGCGAGGCGGCCTTGCTCGAGGCCGAGTACTGGCCGAAGGCATGCAGGCGACGGCCCGGTAAACCTGGATCGTTCCACACGGCCTGGTCGACCAGCAGGTAGTGCCCGCCACGGCCGGCGACCTCCTTGTCGCTGCCGATGCGCTGCACGTTCGAGCTGTCGTAGTAGTAGCCGAGCTTGTACTCGCCCGGCAGTTCGCCCTGCAGCGTGTACACCAGCTCCACCGGGACCACGGTGCCTGTGCTGTGCTTGGGCCCCAGGTGCCAGGCGCGGCTGGAGTTGCCGTTGCTTTCTGGATCGACGTTGAACGCCGCTACGCGCAACTGCCAGGACGGCGAGAAATCGTATTTGACCCGCACGCCCAGGTGGGCGTTGGGGTAGTTGGTCCAACCGCTGCCGCCGGACATGTTCAGCGGATGGCCGCAGAAGCCGGCGTTCATGAAATTGCACAGGATGCCGCTGTCCAGGCCGCCCAGGTCGTTGCCCATGGCCATGTAGCCAAGCTTGACGTTGAGTGCCGGGGTGAAGAGGGTGCGCTCGTAGCTCAGCTCGGTCAGGCGGGTATAGAGGCCGCCGTAGTTTTCCTGGATCGGCAGGCGGTTGCCCACCAGGTCCTCGGAGGCGCTGTTGCCGCGGCGGTCGTTGATGGTCAGCTGGACCTTGCCGCCGTTGTCCAGGCCGTACAGCCTGGAGAGGTCGAACTGCACGCCGAGCTTGAGGTTCTGCGAATAGCGCGCCGAGCGGTGCAGGCCGCCGTGGGCGTTGTAGGCGGTTTCGCCGCTGTAGTCGCCGGTGAAGGTGATGCCGTCCTCCACGAGTTGGTGACGCAGGCCGCCCCAGTCGCCGGTCATGGTGCTACGGGTCATGAGGTTGCCGTCGGCCAGGGCGGGGGGGGCTGGCCAGGGCCAGCAGAAGGGCGGTGGGGGTATAGCGAAAAGCGCGGGACATTGCGAAATCTCGGGTGATCTGTGAAGGCGCCATCGCCGGCAAACCGCCCCCCACAAGCTGTGGAGAGCAGGTTTGCCGGCGATGGGGGTAACGCGGTCTATGGCAGTGCGTAGGCCATGACATAGTCGCCACGGTCGGTCGACTGGCGCGCGCCGCCAGCGGTGACCACGACGTACTGCTTGCCGGTCTTCGGCGACACATAGGTCATCGGGCCGCCCTGGCTGCCGACTGGCAGGCGAGCCTTCCAGATCTCCTTGCCGTTACCGCTGTCGAAGGCGCGCAGGTAGAAGTCCTGGGTGCCGGCGATGAACACCAGGCCGCCCTGGGTCGACAGGGTACCGCCGAGGGTCGGCAGGCCGATCTTGATCGGCAGGTGCATGCGGATACCCAGTGGGCCGGTGTCCTCGACGGTGCCGACCGGCACCTGCCAGGCGATCTGCCGGGTCTTCATGTCGATGGCGGTGAGGGTGCCGAAGGGTGGTGCCTGGCACGGGATGCCGGCCACCGAGAGGAAGCGGTTCTTGTTCACCGCATACGGGGTGCCTTTGAGCGGCACGGCGCCCATGCCGGTGTTCAGTGCCTCGCCACCGGAGGCGGCCTGGCCCTGGTTCTGCGAGGGGATCATCTGGATCCACAGGCCCAGGCGCATGTCGTTGACGAAGATGAAACCGTGCACCGGGTCGGTGGAGATACTGCCCCAGTTCATGCCGCCCAGCGAGCCGGGGAAGCTCAGCGACAGGTCGGTGCCTGGCGCGGTGTACAGCCCATCGTAGCGCATCTTCTTGAAGTCGATGCGGCACAGCAGTTGGTCGAACGGGGTGGCGCCCCACATGTCCGACTCGGTCAGGGTCTGCGCGCCGATCTGCGGCATGCCCACCGAGCGTGGCTGGGTTGGCGCGTAAGGCTCGTTAGGGATGTTGCCCGGCTTGACCGGCACTTCGTCGACTTGGGTCAGCGGCTGGCCAGTGGCGCGATCGAGCACGTAGATCTGCCCGGCCTTGGTGCCGATCACCAGGGCGGGCACGGTCTTGCCGTCGTCCTTGGTGAAGTCGATCAGGCTCGGCTGCATCGGCAGGTCGAAGTCCCACAGGTCGTTGTGCACGGTCTGGTACACCCACTTTTCGTTACCCGTAGTGGCGTCCAGGGCCAGCACCGAGGCGCCGTAGGTGTGGTCCAGTTTGCTGCGCTCCACGCCGTAGATGTCGGTGGACGAGGAGCCCATCGGCAGGAACACGGTGTTCATCGCCGGGTCGTAGGACATCGGTGCCCAACTGTTGGGGGTGCTGCGCACGTAGGTGCTGCCTTCGGCCGGGGCGTTGCGATCGTCCGGGTTGCCCGGGTCGAAAGCCCAGCGCATGGCCCCGGTGATCACGTCGAAACCACGGATCACGCCGCCTGGCATGTCGGTCTGGACGTTGTCGGCGACACGGCCGCCGACCACCACGGTGGTACCGGCCATCAGCGGTGCGGAAGACAGCTGGTAGTAGGAATCCGGCACGTCACCCAGGCCGGCTTTCAGGTCGACCTGGCCGTTGTTGCCAAAGCCCTGGCAGAACGCGCCGGTATCGGCATCGACGGCGATCAGGCGGCCGTCGATGGTGTTGGTCAGCAGGCGGCGCTGGCAGTTGGCGCCGGCCGGTACGCTGGCCACGGTGATCGGCGAGCTGTTCGGCTGGGTCGGCTGGGCGATCGGCGCGGTGGCGTCGAAATAGGCCATGCCACGGCAGCGCTGCCAGACCTTGGACTGGGCATTGATCTCGTTCTTCCACAGCTCTTTGCCAGTGTCGGCATCGAGCGCGATCAGGTTGTTGTGCGGGGTGCAGATGAACACCTTGTCGCCGACCTGCAGTGGGGTCAGCTGGTCCTCGGCGCCATTGCCGTCGCTGATGGCCACGTCACCGGTGTTGTAGGTCCAGGCGACCTGCAGCTTGTCGACATTGCCGCGGTTGATCTGGTCCAGGGCGGCGAAGCGGCTGCCACCTTCGGTATTGCCGTAGTGGGCCCAGTCCTTCTGCGCCTTGCCAGGCTCGACCGGGGTCAGGCCCGGGCCGTTGCCGGTCGGCGCAACGCTCGGGTGAGCGACGAACATGTTGCCCGCGGCAACCACCAGCGCCACCGCCAGCACCCCGGCCACGCCGTAGGCACCCCGGCCGGCGCTGGCGCCGTTGGCGCGCACCAGCATCGGGTAGACCAGCGCCACCACCAGGCCGATCGCGCCGAACATGAACAGCCGCGAGAACAACGGCCAGAACTCAAGGCCGGCGTCGATCACGGCCCAGATCGCCGTGCCGACCAGGAAGGCGGCGAACAGCCAGGCCCCGGCCGGCTTGCGGCGAGCGATGAGGATACCGGCGAGGGCCATGGCCAGGCCGCCGATCAGGAAGTACCAGGAGCCGCCCAGGTCGGCCAGCTTGATGCCGCCGACAGCCAGGAGGAGGCCGAGCAGGGCGATGATAACGCCCAGGCCGACCAGGATGAATGTCGAGGCGCCAGAGGCGCGCGGTGTGTGCTTCATTGCAGGAGTTTTCGCAGGTGGACTGCGCCCAGTTTATGCCCTTAGCAAGCTAATTAACAAGTTGGTACATAATTTCGTGAGGCTGATTGTCGCAGATGGAAAAGGGCTGCGATGATGCTAAAAGCTTGTATCGGGCTGCGATAAGTATAGAAGACGTTGGGTTCGTGAGTGTCTTGGCGCTGTGAACTATTTGGCCTGATCCGTAGCCAGCGTTTGCTCGTAGAACACAGCCAGCCACACGGTGGTAGTACCGGCTTCGGTCCACTGCACCCGGTGTCGGCAGTGGGCCGGGATGTCCAGATGGTCGCCAGGGCGCAGCAGGCGTACCTCGGTCTCATGCTCCAGGCGCAGCCCCGCGCTGCCGCTGAGCAGCAGCACCCATTCGCCTTCGGGTTGGTCGTACCAGAAACCTGGCGGGCTGGCCTGGCCGCTGGAGACGATACGCTCGATGCGCAGGCCCGGGCGGCGCAGCAGGTCGTCGATCTGTTCGGCGGCCTGCGGATCGGGAGGGGGCAGGGCGGTGAACAGGTTGTCGGGCATGGCGCGGTCCTCGTCTTCCTGTCCTGATTGTAGGAGAGCTTCGTGGGTAGATCTTGGTGTTGGCCCGTCAGGAGATCGATCGAGGCCGCTGCGCGCCTCCAGATCTACAAAACGCCGCTTAACGAACCGGCCCCACCCTCAACGCCCCAGCGGCAAGGCCACGCCGATCAATGCGAACAAGCTCCCACAACTGCGGTTGAAGCCCCTGCCACCTTTGGCCAGCCAGGGCCGCACGCGAAACGCCAGGCGTGCCAACAGGTACTCGACAAGAAACTCCACGCTGGCGAAGGTCGCCGCCATGACCACGAACTGCAGCGCCAGCCCGCGCTGGGGGTCGATGAACTGCGGCAGGAAGGCGCCGTAGAACAGCAATACCTTTGGATTGGCCATGGCCGACAGGAAGCCCTGGCGGAACAGCCCTGCATTACCCAGGCGTGCCCCGCCGTCGGCCAGTTCCAGGCGCATCGCCGGGCTGCGCCACAGCTGGATGCCCAGCCATACCAGGTAGGCGCCGCCGACCCACTTGAGTACCTGCAGCACCGAGGCCGAGGTGTGCAGCAGGGCGCTGAGGCCGAACATGGCCAAGGCGATCAGGGCGCTGAAGCCGAACACCCCGCCGACGATGGTGAACAGAGTGCGCCGGGCGCCGTACAGCGCGCCGTGGGTCAGGGCCAGCAGGCTGTTCGGGCCAGGGGTCAGCGACAGGCCGATGCTCGCCAGCAGGTAGATGAGCCAGGTATCCAGTGCCATGGGAAATGCCTTCGTGTTTCGGGTGGCGCCAGTCTAGGGGACGGCGGCCCGATCGAAGGGTAATATCTGGACATTCTTGAGTATTAACTGGACATGCCTGCCATGACCCCCGACATCCGTCTGTTGATCCTGCCGCTGCCGGAGTTCGCCTTGCTGCCGTTCGGTGCGTTCCTCGACAAGCTGCGTTTCAGCGCCGACGACGAGGACTACAGCCGTCAGCGCTACTGCAGTTGGACCTTGCTGGGCCTGACCGACGAGCCAGTGACCTCGAGCAGCGGGGCGGTGGTACAGGTCGACATGACACCCACGCAGCTCGACCTGCGCGGCTTCGACTACCTGGTGCTGTTCGGCGGGCGCAGTGCCGGTGCCACCGCAGCCCTGGCGCCGCGCTACAAGGCCCTGCTCAAGCGTGCCGCCAAGGCCGGGGTGAAGTTGGTGGGAGTGGACAACGGCGCCTTTCTGCTGGCGGCCTGCGGCTTGCTGGACGGCCACAAGGTGGTGGTGCACTGGCGCCACGAGGCGGAGTTCCGGGCCTCTTTTCCGCATCTGCAGGTGTTGCCCGAGCAGTTGTACTGTTTCGACGGTGCGCGTATCACCTGCGCAGGCGGCACCGCGGCCATCGACCTGGCGGTAGAATTGCTGTCCCGTGCCTGCGGCCGGGCGCGGGCGCTCAAGGGGCTGGCCGACATGCTGGTGGACGAGACCCGCGACAGTCGCCATGCCTTGCGCTCGCTGGAGGCCGGGGCAGGGCAGGGGCGCCAAGTGCAGCGGGCCACGGCGCTGATGCGCCACCACCTGGGGGCTCGGTTGTCGATCGAGGAGGTGGCGGCGCAACTGGGTGTCAGCCGGCGCCAGCTCGATCGCCAGTTCCAGGCCAGCCATGGCATGAGCGCCAAGGCCTGGTGGCTGGAGATGCGCCTGCAGCAGGCGCGTTGGCGGCTGCTCAACTCAAGCCATGGGCTGGCGCAGATTGCCGATGAGGTGGGGTTGGGGGATGCCAGCTACCTGGGCAAGTGCGTGCGGCGGCGGTTCGGCTGCTCGGCCCGGGCGTTGCGTAGGCATGGTGGCGGCGCATGAATCCATGCAGTTGGGGCCGCTTCGCGCCCCATCGCCGGCAAGCCGACTCCCACAGGGGGCTGCGGTGTTCACGAATCATGTGCCATGCAGAGGACTGTGTGGGGGGCTTGCCGGCGATGGGCTGCAAAGCAGCCCCGGGCTCGCGAAGAAACTCGCAGAGAACTTGCCTACTTTACTGCGGGGTGCCGAACAACCCGGTCCAGTAGATCCCGGCATCGCTCTTGGGGTCTACCGCATAGGCCGCGCCCAGTTCGCTGAAGTCCGGATTCATCAAGGTGGCGCAGTGCCCCGGGCTGGCCAGCCAGCCGTCGACCACCTTGCGCGGCGTGTCGCGGCCGGCGGCGATGGTCTCGCCGATCTGCCGGTACAGGTAGCCGGCCAGCTCCGCGCGATCGCCCGGGGTACGGCCGTCGTGGTCGATATGGTCGAAGAAGTTCTGGTTGGCCATGGCCCGCGTGTGGTTGGCGGCCACCCCGGCCAGGGTGTTGTTCCAGCCCAGGGCCGCAGCGGCGGCGAACGGTTGCCCGCCACACTGGCGCGGTACCTTGCGGGCGGCGTTGACTTCCTGCAGCAGCTTCTGGCCCTCTTGCTGCCAGTCGCCCAGGCGTGCGCTGAGCAACGGGCGGGCCAGAACGATGCGCCAGTCGCGGCCTTCCTGGCTGACGCCGATGTCGACGAACTGCGGGTCGAGCACCACTTGGCAGAAGCTCTCCTCGATGGCACCCATCGCCGCCCGGGCATCGCGCGGGCCCGACAGGCTGATGGCCTGGACATTGACCATCGGGTAGGCGGCGCGCGTCATGGCCTGCTGCAGGTCGCGGGTACCCTCCGGCGACAAGGCCAGGCGGGTGTCGCTGTTGAGCGGTGGCAACTCCAGCGAGGCCTCGCCGCCGCAGGGTTGGGCCTGGCTGCGGTAGGCATTGATCGAGTCGATCAGTTGCCCTTCTTCGCCGCTGAACGCCAGGGCGCTGGCGGACACGGCCAGCCCCAGCGACAGGGCGGCAAACCGGGCAACGGATGAGAGGACGCGCATGAAGATCTCCCTATGACTGGCAACGCCTAGGTGTGCGCTGCTCATCGTACACAAGCGCAGGGCTTTTGGCCCGGCCTTGTGTACGGCAAAAAACGGCCGGCAATCGATTGCGCGCGGCAAAAGGGGAAGTAGACCACTGGTCGCCGAGAAAGTGCAGTCATTTGCTAATAATTCGTAATTTCGGCTAGAAACAATACTCAGTCGCTGATGCGCGCTCATTTGCCAGGAAGGCCTCCACCCATTTGCACCAGGAGCCTTTCATGGCCCGAACCTGTCCTTCTCGTCCGACCTTGCTGGCCCTCTGCTGTTCCGTTGCCATCACCGCCCAGGGGGCCGATGGCCCCATCGAATTGGACCCCACCGCCGTCAGCGCCGACGCTGTCAAGGCCCCACCCGGCGCTCTGCCTGAGCCCTTCGCCGGTGGCCAGGTGGCCCGGGGCGGGCAGATGGGCGTGCTGGGCAACCAGGACATGATGGACGTGCCGTTCACCATGACCAGCTACACCTCGCAACTGATCGAGGAGCAACAGGCCGAGGACATCGGCGACGTGCTGCTCAACGACCCCTCGGTGCGCCAGTCGTTCGGCTTTGGCAACCAGTCGCAGATCTTCGTCATCCGCGGCTTGCCGCTCAATGGCGATGACGTGGCCTTCAACGGCCTGTACGGTGTGCTGCCACGGCAGATGATCGCCCCCGACGCGCTGGAGCGGGTCGAGGTGTTCAAGGGCCCCAACGCTTTCCTCAACGGTGCCAGCCCCACGGGCTCCGGCCTGGGCGGCAACGTCAACCTGCAGCCCAAGCGTGCCGGCGACACCCCGACCCGGCGCTACACCCAGGACATCAGCACCGATGGACGTCTGGGCGAGCACTTGGACCTCGGCCAGCGCTTCGGCGCCGACAACCACTTCGGCGTGCGCCTGAACCTGTCCCAGCGCGAGGGCGAGACCGCCGTCGACGACCAGAACCAGCGCAGCAAGCTGTTCGTCGCGGGCCTGGACTACCGTGGCGAGGCCCTGCGCCTGTCCGCCGACATCGGCTACCAGAAGCAGCGGGTCAACCACATGCGCAACTCGGTGCGCCTGAACGCGGGCCTGGATGACATCCCACGGGCACCCGACGCCGACCACAACTACGGGCAGAAGTGGGCCTGGACCGAGACCGAGGACACCTTCGGCATGCTGCGCGGCGACTACGCCTTCGACGACAACTGGAGCGGCTACCTGGCCGGCGGCGTCAAGCACACCCACGAGAACGGTTTCTACGGCACGCCGATCCTCACCGATGCCGGCACTGGCGCGGCCACCATCGGCGGTTCGAAGATCCCCCACAACGAGGACAACACCAGCTTCATGGGCGGCATCAACGGCCGTTTCCAGACCGGCCCGGTCAGCCACCAGCTCAATCTCGGCGCGGCGATCATCTGGACTCAGCAGGAAAACGCCTTCGTCTTCTACAACTCGCAGGCCACCAACCTCTACCGCACCGACCCACTGCCCAAGCCGACCACGCCGTCCTTCGTCGGCGGCAAGCTGGACGACCCGGGCGTGACCGGCAAGACCCGCAACCGCAGCATCGCGCTGTCCGACACCGTGGGCCTGTTCGACGACACCCTGCTGCTCACCGCTGGCGTGCGTCGCCAGCAACTGCGCGTGGAGGGCTATGCCTATGACGGCGAGGGCCCGGATGCCGGCCGTACGGCGTTCTACGACGAGTCGGTCACCACGCCGGTGTACGGCATCGTCTACAAGCTCAACCCGTCGATCTCGTTGTATGCCAACCGCATCGAAGGCCTGGCCCAGGGCCCGACCGCCTCGGGCGAGGTGGTCAACGCCGGCGAAGTCTTCCCGCCGGCCAAGACCAAGCAGATCGAGGCCGGCGTCAAGTTCGACTACCAGACCTTCGGCGCCAACCTGGCGCTGTTTCGCATCGAGCGCCCCACTGACGGCTTCGTCCAGGGCAACGTGTTCGTCCAGGATGGCGAGCAGGTCAACAAGGGCATCGAGCTGAGCGTGTTCGGCGAGCCAGTGCGGGGTTTGCGCCTGATGGCCGGCGGCACGCGCATGGACACCGAGCTGAAGAACACCCTGGACGGTGCCAACGATGGCAACCATGCGGTCGGCGTGCCGACCTTCCAGCTCAACGCCAGCGTCGACTGGGACGTCCCGGGCCTGGACGGAGTATCGCTCAATGCCCGCATGCTGCGTACCGGCGGGCAATACGCCGACCCGGCCAACAACCTCAGCCTGCCGACCTGGAACCGTTTCGACGTCGGCGCCCGCTACCGCTTCAAGGTGCAGGAAAAGGACATCACCCTGCGGGTCAACGTCGAGAACCTCAGCGACAAGAACTACTGGGCCTCGGCCAACGGCGGCTACCTGACCCAGGGCGATCCGCGCTTGGTCAAGTTCTCCGGCAGCATCGACTTCTGAGGGCGCCGCAAGCTTCAAGCCGATTGGCGCAGGATGTGATGCCTATGCCCGGCCCCCACAAGCGCCGCCTGCTTTTTCTTGCAGATAAAAAAAGCCCCGCAGACCAAGGCCGGCGGGGCAAGGCGGTTGGGGGAGGAGCCAACCAAAGGAGTCGTTGAGGCGTTGAAGGTCAGTGCGCGCTGGCCAGTGTCTCAGGCTGCCAGCCGCCACCGAGCGCCTTGTAGATGGCCACGATGCCCTGGTACAGCTCGACCTCGCCCTGGGCCTGGGCATCCTCGGCGCCCAGCCGTTCGCGCTCGGCATCGAGCAGCACCAGGTAGTCCACCGTCCCCTCGCGGTAGCGCACCGAGGCCAGGTCCGCCGCCTTGCGGCTGGCCTCGCTCTGGCGTATCAGCGCCAGCAGGCGTTGCTGGCGCTTGCCGTAATCGCTGAAGGCATTGGCCGACTCTTCCAGGGCCAGCAGCACCTGCTGCTCGTAGTTGGCCAGGGCGCCCTCGGCATCGGCCTTGGCGCCGCGCAGGCGGGCGCGCACGCTGCCCAGGTCGAAGGCCGCCCAGGTAATGCTCGGGCCCAGTGCCCAGGCATTGGCCGCCGACGAGCCGATCTGCGAACCACGGGCGGCGGTAAAGCCGAGAAAGCCGCTGAGGCTGACCCGGGGGAACAGGTCGGCGGTGGCCACGCCGACAGTGGCCGTGGCCGCGGCCAGTTGCCGTTCGGCGCTGCGGATGTCCGGGCGGCGGCGCAGCAGTTCGCCCGGGTCGCCCACCGGCAGGGCCTTGGCGATCGCCGGCAACTGCCGGGGCGAGAGGTCGACACCCAGGTTGTCGGGGCGCTGGCCAAGCAGGGTGGCGATGCGGTTGCGCGCGCGCACCTGCTCGGCCTGCAACTGCGGCACGGTGGCCTCGACGGCCGCCAGACGCGCATCGGCACGGACCACGTCCAGTTCGTTGCCGACCCCGGCATCGCGCAGGGTTTCGGTGATGCTGCGCGATTCCTGCTGGGTCTTGAGGTTGGCCAGGGCGATCTTTTCACGCAGCTGCGCACCACGCAGTTGGCCATAGGCGTCCACCAGCTCGGCGATCAGGCTGACCTGCAACTGCTGCAGATCGGCCGCGGCCGCGGCTTCCTGGGCTTCGCTGGCCTCGATCTGGCGTTGGATGCGGCCGAACAGGTCGAGCTCCCAGGCCATGTCCAGGCCCAGGTCATAGCGCTCGCTGTTGACCCGCCGCTCGGTCTGGCCTGGCACCTGGCCCTTGCCGATCTCGCTGCTGGCGCGGCTGGTGACCACCGGGAACGGGTCGTTCTCGGCATCCTCGCGGATCGCCCGTGCCGCCTTGAGCCGGGCGAAGGCCACGCGCAGGTCGCGGTTGCCTTGCAGCGAGGCCTGCACCAGCTGGTTCAGCACCGGGTCGTCGAACTGCTTCCACCACAGGCGCTCGAAGCGGTCGCGGTCGAAGGCCTTGGCCTGCACCGCGCTGTCGAAACGCGCAGGCTCGGTGGCCGGTGCCTGGTAGTCCGGGCCCACCGCGCAGGCCGCCAGGGCCAGCGCCAGCAGGCTCGGGGTCAGGGGTTTGAGCAGGTTCATGCATGGCTCTCCAGCGGTTGTGCGGGGGCGGCCTTGCGGGCCTGCCGGCGCTCGACGAAACGGCGGATCAGGAAGAAGAACACCGGGGTCAGGAACAGGCCGAACACGGTCACCCCGATCATCCCCGAGAACACCGCGACCCCCATGGCATGGCGCATCTCGGCACCGGCGCCGGAGGAGAACACCAGCGGCACCACCCCCATGATGAAGGCGATCGAGGTCATCAGGATCGGCCGCAAGCGCAGGCGGCAGGCTTCCAGTACCGCGGCCAGCGGGTCGAGGCCCTCGGCCTGCTTGTCCTTGGCGAACTCGACGATGAGGATGGCGTTCTTGCACGCCAGGCCCACCAGCACGATCAGGCCGATCTGGGTGAAGATGTTGTTGTCGCTGCCAGAGAGGATCACCCCGGTGATGGCCGACAGTAGGGTCATCGGCACGATCAGGATCACCGCCAGCGGCAGGCTCCAGCTCTCGTACTGGGCGGCCAGCACCAGGAAGGCCAGCAGCACGCAGAGCGGGAAGACGAACAGCGCGGTGTTGCCCGCCAGGATCTGCTGGTAGGTCAGGTCGGTCCATTCGAAGGTCATGCCGTTGGGCAACTCCTCGCGCAGCAGTTTCTCCATCGCCGCCTCGGCCTGGCCGGAGCTGTAGCCGGGCGCCGCGGCGCCGTTGATCTCGGCGGTGATGAAGCCGTTGTAGTGCATGACCCGGTCAGGCCCGGAGGTGTCGCTGACCTTGATGAAGGTCGCCAGTGGAATCATCTCGCCCAGGTTGTTGCGCACCTTCAACTGGCCGATCTGCTCGGCATCGAGGCGGAACTGCTGCTCGGCCTGGACGTTGACCTGGTAGGTACGGCCGAAGCGGTTGAAGTCGTTGGTGTACAACGAGCCCAGGTAGATCTGCAGGGTCTCGAAGATGTCGTTGATGGCCACGCCGTGGGTCTTGGCCTTCTCCCGGTCGATGGCGGCATCGACCTGCGGCACGTTGACCTGGTAGCTGGTGAACAGGCCCGCCAGTTCCGGCACCTCCTGGCTCTTGGCGATGATGTGCTGGGTCTCCTTGTACAGCGCCTCGTAGCCCAGGTTGCCGCGGTCCTCGATCTGCAGGCGGAAGCCGCCGATGGTGCCCAGGCCCTGCACGGGCGGTGGCGGGAAGATCGCGATGTAGGCGTCCTGGATGTCGGCGAACTTGGCGTTCAGCGCCGCGGCGATGGCAGCGGCCGACTGGCTCGGGTCCTTACGCTCGTCGAACGGCTTGAGCGGGGTGAACACGATGCCGCTGTTGGGGCTGTTGGTGAAACCGTTGATCGACAGGCCCGGGAAGGCCACCGAGTCGGCCACCCCCGGTTGTTCCAGGGCGATCTCGCTCATCTTCTTGATCACCGCCTCGGTGCGGTCGAGGCTGGCGGCATCCGGCAGTTGGGCGAAGGCCACCAGGTACTGCTTGTCCTGCGCCGGGACGAAGCCGGTCGGGGTGGACGAGAAGCCCAGGTAGGTCAGGCCCATGAGCCCGGCATAGACGAACAGGGCGATGCCGCTGGAGCGGATGACCCGGCGCACGCCGCCGACATAGCGGTTGCTGGCGCGATCGAAGAAACGGTTGAACGGGGCGAACAGCCAGCCGCCGAACAGCCGCTCGAGCAGGCGCGAGAAACGGTCCTTGGGCGCATGGTGTTCCTTGAGCAGCACGGCGGCCAAGGCCGGCGACAGGGTCAGCGAGTTGAACGCCGAGATCACCGTGGAAATGGCGATGGTCAGGGCGAATTGCTTGTAGAACTGCCCGGTGAGGCCGGAGATGAACGCCGCCGGCACGAACACCGCACACAGCACCAGGGCGGTGGCGATGATCGGCCCGGTCACTTCGCTCATGGCCTTCTGCGTCGCCTCCAGGGGCTTGAGGCCCAGGCCGATGTTGCGCTCGACGTTCTCCACCACGACGATGGCGTCGTCCACCACGATACCGATGGCCAGCACCAGGCCGAACAGCGACAGGGCATTGAGCGAGAAGCCGAACAGGTGCATCACCGCGAAGGTACCGATCAGCGAGACCGGCACGGCCATCAGCGGGATGATCGAGGCGCGCCAGGTCTGCAGGAACAGGATCACCACCAGCACCACCAGCACCAGGGCCTCGAACAGGGTGTGCACCACCGCCTCGATGGAGCCGCGGACGAACACGGTCGGGTCATAGACGATGCTGTAGTCCATGCCTTCGGGGAAGTCCTTCTTCAGCTCGGCCATCTTCGCCCGCACCTCGTCGGAGATCTCGATGGCGTTGGAGCCCGGGCGCTGGAAGATCGGAATGGCCACCGCCGGCTGGTTGTTCAGCAGCGAGCGCAGGGCGTACTGGCTGGAGCCCAGCTCGATGCGGGCGATGTCCTTCAGGCGGGTGATCTCGCCGTCGCTGCCGGCGCGGATGATGATGTTCTCGAATTCTTCCTCGTTGACCAGGCGGCCCTGGGTGTTGATCGACAGCTGGAAGCTGGTCGAGCCTGGGGCGGGCGGTGCGCCCAGCTGGCCGGCGGCGACCTGGCGGTTCTGCTCGCGGATCGCCGCGACCACGTCGCTGGCGGTCAGGTTGCGCGAGGCGGTCTTGTTCGGGTCGAGCCATACCCGCAGGGAGTAGTCGCCCATGCCGAACAGTTGCACGTCACCCACGCCGCCCAGGCGCGCCAGCTCGTCCTTGATGTTGAGGATGGCGTAGTTGGACAGGTACAGCATGTCGTAGCGGTCGTCCGGCGAGGTCAGGTGCACGACCATGGTCAGGTCGGGCGAGGCCTTGTCGACGGTGATGCCGATGCGCGTCACTTCCTCGGGCAGCTTGGGCTGGGTCCGGGTGACGCGGTTCTGTACCTGCACCTGGGCGTTGTCCAGGTCGGTGCCCAGGGCGAAGGTGATGGTCAGGGTCAGCTTGCCATCGGCGGTCGACTGGGAGGACATGTACAGCATGTTCTCGACGCCGGTGATGGCCTGCTCCAGGGGCGCGGCGACGGTCTCGCCGATCACCTTGGGGTTGGCGCCGGGGAAGTTGGCGCGCACCACCACGGTCGGCGGCACCACTTCAGGGTATTCGCTGATCGGCAACTGGAACAGCGAGATGCCCCCGGCGATCACCAGCACCAGCGAGAGGACGGCGGCGAAGATCGGCCGGGTGATGAAGAATTTCGAAAAGTTCATGGGTGTCGTTCCTTAACCGCGCGGTGCCTGGGCACTGGCGACTTTCACGCTGGAACCGGCCACCGCTGGCGCCGGGTTGCTGGCCTCCAGGGCCTGGCGCTGGCGGGCGAGGGTGGCGAGGGTTTCCTCGCTGGCCATCGGTGTTTCCTCGGGGGTGACCGGCGAGCCGGGGCGCACCCGCTGCAGGCCCTTGACCACGATGCGGTCGTCCTTGTGCAGGCCGTTGCGCACGATGCGCAGGCCTTCGAGTTTCGGGCCCAGCTCCACGGCGCGGTAGGTCGCCTTGTTGTCCTCGTCCATGACCAGCACGAACTTCTTGCCAAGGTCGGTACCCACGGCCTCGTCGTTGATCAGTACCGCCGAGTAGGTGGCGCTGCCGACCAGCTTCAGGCGCGCGTACAGGCCCGGGGTGAACTGGCCGTCGCGGTTGTCGAACACCGCCCGGCCACGGATGGTGCCGGTGCGCGGGTTGACCTGGTTGTCGACGAAGTTCATCTGGCCCAGGTGCGGGTTGCCAGCCTCGTTGGACAGGCCCAGGTACACCGGGGTGCTCTGGCCGCGCTGGCCGTTGCGGGCCAGTTGGCTGTACTTGAGGTAGACGCGCTCGTCGGCGTCGAAGTAGGCATACACCTTGTCGGTGGACACCACCGTGGTCAGCGGCGTGACGTCGGCGGTGACGATGTTGCCGGCGGTGTACTCGGCGCGGCTGACGCGGCCACTGATCGGCGCGGTGACACGGGTGAAGCTCAGGTTCAGGCGGGCCAGGTCCAGTTGTGCCTGGATCGCCGCGACACCGGCACGGGCTTCGGCGGCGGCGCTGCTGCGCGACTCGGCAAGCTCTGCGGAGATGGCGTTGCTGTCGCGCAGGCGTTCGCCACGGCGGGCCTCGTTCTCGCTGCGGATGGCGGTGGCGCGGGCCTGTTGCAACTGCGCCTCGAGGCGGCGGACCTCGGCCTGGAACGGGCGTGGGTCGATCTGGAACAGCAGGTCGCCTTGCTTGACCTGGGCGCCTTCGGTGAAGGCCACCTGGTCGATCTGCCCGGAGACGCGCGGGCGTACCTCGACGGTTTCCGGTGCTTCCAGGCGGCCGGTGAACTCGTCCCATTCATTGATCGGCTGTTCGATCACCTTGGCCACGCTGACCTTGGGCGCGGCGGGGGCCTGCGCGGCGTCCGGGGTTCGGCCGCAGGCACTGATCACCAGCACTGCCAGGACAGCGAGGGGATAGCGCAAGGGTTTGAGTGATTGTTCCATGGAGAACTCCGCCAATGTATAGAGATAGTGGGCGGATTCTGCGGGGCTGGCGCGTGGGGAACGAATCGAATGGGGCGAAGGTTATTATCACGCGCAATGATATGTCCGCTGGTGGGTAGGTCTGTTAGGAGTTCGGCGCCAAGGGCGTGCTCTATACACTGTGCGGGTTGGCGTTGGTGAACCTGGTTGCAGATCGTGCGCAGGCAGGACTGAGCTGGGGTTGAGGTTCCAGTCTAGTGGTGCCAGGGGCGGCGCTGTCTGTCAGCGGAGGATTTGGTGAACTTGCAGCCCCTTCGCGGGCAAGCCCGCTCCCACATGGTCCTGCAAATCACATCATCTGTGAACGACTCAGCCCTGTGGGAGCGGGCTTGCCCGCGAAGGGGCTGGAAGCAGCCGCCATCCTATGAACGCTCAACCCTCGGCAAAGCGCACCAGGCGTTCCCCGTCCAGCCGGTAGCGGACCCACTCGTCCTGCGGCTCGGCCCCGAGCGACTGGTAGAAGCCGATCGCCGGCTCGTTCCAGTCCAGCACGCTCCACTCCAGGCGGCCGCAGCCGTTTTCCACGGCCTCGCGGGCGATGTGCCGCAGCAACTGGCGGCCAGCACCATCCCCACGCTGTTCAGGGGTCACATACAGGTCCTCCAGGTAGATACCATTGCGCCCCAGCCAGGTGGAATAACTGTAGAAATACACGGCAAAGCCAATGGCCCGACCATCCCGTTCGCAGATCAGGCTGCGCACCGCGCTGCCTTCGCCGAACAGGCTGTGCTCGATGTCGGCGAGGGTCGCCACCACCTCGTGGCGGGCACGCTCGTAGTCGGCCAGCTCGGTGATGAAGGCCAGGATCTGTGCGGCATCGGCAGGCACGGCGGGGCGAATGGTCAGGCTCATGGGGCTTCCTTGTGCTGGGGCAGGTTCTATCTCTGGCTCTGAAACTGTAACGGTACAGTGAGGTGTATTGGTTTAATTTCTTGTAACTGTATAGGTTGTAGGAAAAATCACTCCGCTAGTGTGGCAACACAACCCTCCTTCTGGAAGCCCGCCATGCTCGGTTCTCTCGATCTGCTCACCGCCTTCGTGCTCTTCGCCTTCGTCTCTTCGATCACTCCCGGGCCGAACAACACCATGCTGCTGGCCTCGGGGGTGAACTTCGGGGTGCGGCGTTCGATCCCGCACGCCCTGGGTATCAGCATCGGCTTCATGGTCATGGTGCTGGCGGTGGGCTTTGGCTTGGGCGAGTTGTTCAAGGCCTGGCCGCCGCTGTACAGCATCCTGCGCTACGTGGGCGCCACCTACCTGCTGTACCTGGCCTGGAAGATCGCCACCGCCGGGCCGATCGGCGGCGAGGCCGCGGGCACGGGCAAGCCGCTGGGCTTCTGGGGCGCGGCGGCGTTCCAGTGGGTCAACCCTAAAGCTTGGGTGATGGCGGTGGGGGCGATCACCACCTACACGCCGGCCCAGGGCTATGTCCTCAACGTCATCGTCATCGCCGGGTTGTTCGCCCTGGTCAACCTGCCCAGTGTCGGGGTCTGGGTGATGTTCGGCAGCGCCTTGCGCAACTTCTTGCAGAACCCGCGTTGGCTGATGCTGTTCAATGTCCTGATGGCCCTGTTGCTGGTGATTTCGCTATACCCGCTGCTGTTTGTAGAATCGGCGTTTTCTTGAACCGATGAGTACAGCAGGACGATGCAGCTGATCCCCTGGTCCCATGATTGCGCCGAAGGCTTCACCCTGCGTGGCTGGCGTTCGCCGGCAAGCGGCCGGCCATTGCTGCACTTTCTGCATGGCAACGGCTTCTGCAGCCTGGCCTACCAGCCTTTGCTGATGCGCCTGGGCGAACACTTCGACCTGTGGCTGAGCGATGTCCAGGGCCACGGCGACAGTGACCATGGCGGTGCCTTTCGTGGCTGGAACCGTAGCGCTGCGCTGGCGGTGGAGGCCTTCGAGTCCGGGCGCGGCGAGTACGGCGAGGTGCCGCGCATGGCGCTCGGCCACAGTTTCGGTGGCGTCTTGACGGGTCTGATCCTGGCGAGCGAGCCGCAGCTGTTCAGCCGCGCCGTGCTGCTCGACCCGGTGTTGTTCAGCCGGCGCATGATCGGCGTGATGGGCGCTGCCGCCCTGGTCGGCCTGCATCGGCGCCATGCCCTGGCACGCAAGGCCGCCACCCGCCGCAGCCACTGGCCCGACCGCGAGGCGGCGCTGGCTTCGCTGCAGGGGCGGGGCATCTTCAAGGGCTGGAGCGATGCGGCATTGCAGGCCTATGTGGAACACGCCATCGGCGACTGCGGCGAAGGCGTGGTGCTCAAGTGTCGTCCCAGCCGCGAGGTGGAGATCTTCAGCTCGTTCCCGGCGCGGATGTGGCCGAGCCTGGCGCAAATCCGCACACCGACGCACATCCTGCATGGCGAACAGAGCTACCCCTTCGTCGCGCACTCGGTGCGGCGCCTGGCGGCCATCAACCCACAGGTGAGCGCCCAGCAGGTGCCCGGCGGGCACTGCTTCATGCAGGAAGATCCCGTGGCGGCGGCGGAGCAGGTGCTGGCCTTCCTGCAGCCTTGAGCGCGTGAAAGGTCGGCTGTCCATTCGTCCCATTTTTGGAACGAACAATGCCATTTAGGCTATCTAGCGAAAGATTGGTGCCGCCGATAAGGTTATACCCAGCCAAGAGAGGAGACTTCTCATGAAAAAGATCCTGGGTATCCACCGCAGCCCCCATGCCCATTGGGTGGGTGACGGCTTTCCGGTGCGCAGCCTGTTCACCTACGACAACCTGGCCCGGCATATCAGCCCGTTCCTGCTGCTCGACTACGCCGGCCCCCACGACTTCACGCCGACCGACGCCCGCCGTGGGGTCGGCCAGCATCCGCACCGGGGCTTCGAGACCGTGACCATCGTCTACCAGGGCGAACTGGAACACCGTGACTCCACCGGCGCCGGCGGCCTGATCGGCCCGGGCGATGTGCAGTGGATGACCGCCGCCAACGGCATCCTTCACGAGGAGTTCCATTCGCCGGCCTTCGCCCGCAGCGGCGGTACCCTGGAGATGGTGCAGCTATGGGTCAACCTGCCGGCCCGGGACAAGCGCGCCGCCGCGGGCTACCAGACCCTGCTGGCGGCAGACATCCCGGTGCTGGCGCTGGAAGGCGATGCCGGCAGCCTGCGGGTGATCGCTGGTAGCTACCAGGGCCACCCCGGCCCGGCGCGGACCTTCACCGCCATGGATGTCTGGGACCTGCGCCTGAAAGCCGGTGCCCGCGTGCAACTGCCGGTCGCCGAGGGGCGCAATGCCGCCCTGGTGGTGTTGCGCGGTACCGTGCAGGTCAACGCTGAGCGCGAAGCCGGGCCGGCCAGCCTGGTGCTGCTGCAGCGCGAGGGGGAGCATGTGCAGGTCGAGGCCTTGGAGGATGCCAGCGTGTTGCTGCTCAGCGGCGAGCCGATCGACGAACCCATCGTCGGCTACGGACCGTTCGTGATGAACAGCCAGGCGGAAATCGCCGAGTCGTTCGACGATTTCCACGCCGGACGTTTCGGCCAGATGGCCGGCGCCGGAGAGGGGGCTCACCACTGAGGCATCGCCCCGCTGGCGCCACGAGTTGATCAACCCGACTGGCGCCAGTGCACCTCGCTGATGCCGTAGCGCTCGGCCACCGGCTTGCTGACCTTCCTGATCTTCTCCCGCCCATAGCGACCGATGCGGCCAACCCCCGCATCGCAACTGGCCCAGTGCCAGGCCTCGGCGTTGTCCATGCGCTCGGCACGAATCACGAAGGATTTGTGCTGGCCGTGCAGTTGGTAGTCGATCACGAAGAGTTTTGCGTCGATCATCGGGCATCCACATCCTTTGCGCAGGCTCGGTCACAGGCCAGGTACGGACGTACCCTGGCCCTGTCCGTGGGAATGCGCAAAGCCCGCAAAAGTTTGAAAAATATTCCCAGGGCACGACGAATGGCAACGCGGCGACCGCCCGTCGTCCCGTGCAGGCATCCGATCGAACAGTCGCCGCGCGCCTGGGTTCTTCCACTAAGGTGCTAGAGGATTCGTGCACGATCATTGTCCTGGCGCATGGTCCGCCGCTTGGATATGTGCAATATCAATTGGCACCCCGCCCGCTTAAGGCGTACTCACACACAACAGGCCATCCAGTACAGAGAGGGTCGTACCATGTCGTTGATCGGAGTTTCGATGCTAGAGCTGCGTCAGTTGATCGAGCAGGCCTGCCTGCCGGACCGCTGCGAAGTCACCTGCCCGGACGGTGTCAGCCTGACCATCCGCCTCGGCCAGGGCGACAGCCTGGACGATTGCCTGACCGTGAGCGGGATCGCGCTCGACAGCCTCAACAGCTGCCGGGACATCGCGGAGCTGGTGGCGCAGTTGCGCAAGGAACAGCGCGCGAACCACAAGCCACCGCTCAAGGCCATCGCCTGACGGCGGCCGCAGCCCGGTCAGCCAAGGCTGGCCGGGCGCACGTACTCTGGCATCAAGCCGTTGAACCAGAACAGGATCATCGACACCAGGATGGTCACCAGCACCAGCAGGCCCACGCCCCAGACGCAGGTGGCCAATAGCATGGCCTGTTCCTTGCGCAGCCGCAGGAAAGTCTGCAACCCGCCATACAAGAGTACAGTGGCATAGGCCGAGGCGGCCAGCAGGGCCACGACCGCCAGCCAACGCATCGGCACCAGGCCGACGACCCCGGCGATGAACCAGGGGGTGGCGCAGTAGGCGGCGAAGCCGATGCACTGGTTCAGGCTGGGCTGCGCATCGAACCCCCGGGACATCCAGCGGATCATCACGCCCATCAGCATCACCCCGACCACGGTGGTCGCATACAGCAGGCCGGCCAGTTGCGCGGCGCTGGCCATGCTCAGGCGCACCTGTTCTTCCCCTGCCAGGCTCCAGCCGAAGGTGGTGGTGCCGACGAACAGGCACAGGGCAGGGATCAGCGCCAGGGCCAGCAGGCGGGGCAGGTATTGTTGCGGGTGGGCTTCCTCGGCGCGGCGGATGTCCAGCCAGGCTTCGGCGGGGTGGGTGAAGAGCTTGAGCAAGGGACTGTTCATGGCGTTCTCCTCGGGACGCTTGGCGAGCGTGTCCTCTTGTTATGGAGAAGCGGGTGCCCTTGGGGGTTCAGACTGTTTCGCCGCCGTTGATCGCTTCACTGCAGTTCCAGCACCAGGTTCAGGCTGCCGTCGCCACATTTGCCATGATCGCGTACCACGCCATGATAGCTGCGCCCGTCCCAGACGAAGGCGACGCTATGGGCGCGCTCGAGCTTGTCTGGCAGTGGCGGGTTGATATGCAGGCGCAGGGCGGGGCAGCCCTGCAGGTTGAGGGCGGCGACCTGGACATGGCACTCGGCACGCTGGGCCACGGGGCCGAACAGGGTGTCGCGGACGAAGTCCAGTTCCAGGCAGGCGCTGGGCGCGCGGCAGCTCATTTTCATGGCAGCAGGCCCCGGGCATGGCACTGGGGTGACGGCATGGGCTGGCTCCTTGCGTGAAAAATGGGCTATCTCTATTTCGATAGCCTGCTCTGGGGTGGCGTTCAAATTATTTCTGCCCATCAGGGGGCGGGGCCTGATATCGCCTGTGCATGGCAAGGGCCCTCAGGGTTGCCGCTCGGCCACGGCCCTGAGCGTGCGCAGGGTCACCATGGGGGCATCCACCACGAAGCGGTTGGCCAGCCAGCCCGGCACGTCCCCGGCAGGGTCGGCCTGCAGCTGGTAGGTCACCTCGGTCTCGCGCGCGCCCAGGGGGCGCATGATCCACTCCCCGCGCAACCGCCGTACGCGGATCTGCCCAGGCACTACCGGCACCTTGCCCGGCTCGGCGCTCAGGTGGCGCAACAGGGTGCCGTCGTCCAGCCGTTCGCTGCGTACCCGCAGCACCATGTCACGCGGGCGTGCCGGCCAGGGCAGCTCGGTGGTCAGGTAGACCCAGGTCGTGTCGCCATCGACTTCCAGCAGGCGCATCGTGGCGCAGGCGTACAGCCATTTGCAGGCGACCCGCAGATTCTCCTGCAGGTCGGCCAGGATGCGTACGCTGGCCTTGATGCGGGTGACGCCGCGAAACCGCTGGTAGGGCGAGCCGGGTACCGCGCTCAGGTAGACATCGATGCCGTCTTCCTGGTGCGCCAGGCGCCAGTCGTCGGCCAGCAGCGTGGGCGCTGCCAGCAGGAGCAGCACGGCGAGCAATCGGTGCAAGGAGGGCATGGGGCGGCGGCCGGGTGGGAAGGCGTCAGGCAAGTATGGCCGCTGGAGGCAGAGGTGCCATGAAGATCTGCGCTGTCGAGCTGTTGGGCTGTGTTGCAGCCCGCGAACAGGGCGCCAAGCGCGCCCTGTTCGCTTACTTCAACGTTGGGGGTTGAGGGTCAGGTGCACGTGGCGGTTGACGTCCTTGTACAGCAGGTAGCTGAACGGGCCCGGGCCGCCAGAGTAGCAAGCCTGCGGGCAGAAGGCGCGCAGCCACATGAAGTCGCCGGCCTCGACCTCGACCCAGTCCTGGTTCAGGCGGTACACCGCCTTGCCTTCCAGCACGTAGAGGCCGTGTTCCATGACATGGGTCTCGGCGAACGGAATCACGCCGCCGGGCTGGAAGGTCACGATGTTCACGTGCATGTCATGGCGCATGTCGGCCATGTCGACGAAGCGGGTGGTGACCCAGCGGCCTTCGGTGCCCGGCATCTCGATGACCTGGGCCTTGTCGCGGTGGGTGACGAAGGATTCCGGAACGGCCAGGCCCTCGACCTTCTGGTAGTGCTTGCGCAGCCAGTGGAAGGTGACGTTGGCCTTGCTGTTGTTGCGCAGGCTCCACTCGGCGCCTGGGGCCAGGAAGGCATAGCCGCCCGGGACCAGGGTGTGGTGCTTGCCTTCGACGGTGATGTCGATCTCGCCTTCGACCACGAACAGCACCGCTTCGGCGTTCGGGTCCAGTTCCGGCCGCTCGCTGCCGCCTTCCGGGGCGACTTCGACGATGTACTGCGAGAAGGTCTCGGCGAAGCCGGTCAATGGGCGAGCGATGACCCACATGCGCATCTTGTCCCAGAACGGCAGGTGGCTGGTGACGATGTCACGCATCACGCCCTTGGGGATGACGGCATAGGCTTCGGTGAACATGGCACGGTCAGTCAGCAGCTCGGTCTGGGCTGGGTGCCCACCGTGGGGGGCGAAGTAGGAATGGTTCGACATGGAGGGTCTCGACTTGTTGTTCTGTCCCCGTGCCGTAAGCCGCACCGGCCGGTGCGCCGCAGGGGATGCACGGACAGAATATGAGCCTTTGCCGGGTATCCACAAATTAAATGTTGAAATATCCGGTATTCATTCACTGAATGTCGACCTGGCGCCCCGCGTGCTGTTCCGGCAGCCGGTTGCCACGGCCGAACAGCTTGTGGCGCAAGGTGCCGTCGGTATAAGCCCGAGGGTAGCGGCCACGGCGTTGCAGCTCGGGCACCAGCAGCTCGACCACGTGGCGCAGGTCGTCCGGCTGTACGGCGTAGGTCAGGTTGAAGCCGTCGATGCCGGTCTGGTCGAGCCAGTGTTCCAACTGGTCGGCGACCTCTGCGGGCGAGCCCACCAGTACCGGCCCGCGTCCGCCGAGGCCGACGAACGCGGCGGCCTCGCGCACCGTCCAGCGGCGGTTCGGGTCGGCGGCGGTGAACGCGGCCAGGGCGGCGCGGCCGGCATCGTTCTCCACGTACTCGATGGGCGCGTCGGGGTCGAGGCCGGCGAAATCGATGCCGGTCCAGCCCGACAGCAAGGCCAGGGCGGCATCCAGGTCCACGTGCCGGCGGTAATCGGCAAAGCGCGCCTGGGCCGCTTCGCGCGTGTCGGCGACGATCAGCAGTGCCTGGGCATAGATCAGTACGTCGTCGCGGCCCCGGCCGGCCGCTTCGCTGGCCTGGCGGATACCGTCGGCGTAGCGGTGCAGCACGGTGGGGGTCGGCCCGCTGATGAACACGCACTCGGCGTGCCGCGCGGCGAACTGTTGGCCACGGGCCGAGGCGCCGGCCTGGAACAGCACCGGCGTGCGCTGGGGCGAGGGCTGGCACAGGTGCATGCCGGGCACCTGGAAGTGCTCGCCATGGTGGCCGATGGGGTGCACACGAGCAGGGTCGAGGTAGCGGCCAGTCTCGCGCTCCAGCAGCACGGCGTCGTCGTCCCAGCTTTTTTCCCAGAGTTTGTACAGCACCTGCAGGTACTCCTCGGCCAGGTCGTAGCGCTGGTCGTGGCCGAGCTGGCGCGCCAGGCCCAGGTTGCGGGCGGCGCTGTCCAGGTAGCCGGTGACGATGTTCCAGCCGACCCGGCCATCGCTCAGGTGATCGAGGGTCGACATGCGCCGAGCGAAGGGGTAGGGGTGCTCGTAGGTCAGCGAGAAGGTCACGCCGAAGCCCAGGTGCCGGGTGACGCCGGCCATGGCCGGGACCAGCAGCAGCGGGTCGTTGACCGGCACCTGCACGCCGCCGCGCAGGGCCGCCTCGGGGCTGCCCTGGTAGACGTCGTAGATGCCCAGCACGTCGGCGATGAACAGGGCATCGAACAGGCCTTGCTCGAGCAGGCGGGCCAGGTCGGTCCAGTAGTCCAGGCGGTTGAAATCCACGCTGGTGTTGCGGGGGTGGCGCCACAGGCCGGGGGACTGGTGGCTGGCGGCGTTCATGCTGAAGGCGTTGAAGCGGATCGGGCGTGGCATGCGCATCTCCTTGGCGTCAGGGCAGCACGGAAGCCGGGTAGACCGCGTCGGCCACCTGCAGCTTGCGTGGGATCAGGCCCAGGCCCTGGAAGGTATCGGCCAGCTTCTGTTGCTCGGCGACGATCTGCGGGGTGATGGCCACGGCGTTGTAGTTGCGCCGCTCGCTGGCCACTTCCAGGATGTCGGCGCTGATCCCCAGTTGTGGTGCCAGCAGGCTGGCGACTTCGGCAGGCTTGGCATTGGCCCACTGGCTGACCTTGCCCAGTTCGGCGAAGAAGGTCTTGAGCAGTTCGCGGTGCTGGTCGGCGAAGCGGGCGGTGGAGAGGTAGAAGGTGCGGTTGTTCGACAGGCCGCTGCCATCGCGCAGGTTCTTCAGACCTGGCTGTCGCTGCGCGGCGGCGAGGAACGGGTCCCACAGGGTCACGGCCTGCACGCTGCCCGACTGCAGCGCCGCCACGGCATCGGCGGCGTTGTTGACGTAGGCGGGGGTGATGTCCTTGTAGCTCAGGCCGGCCTGCTCCAGGGCGACGGCCAGCAGGTACTGGGCGTTCCAGCCGCGGCCGGTGGCCACGCGCTTGCCCTTGAGGTCCTGGACGCTGGCGAGGTGGTCCTGCTCGCGCACCACCAGGCCGATGCCGCGCGGGTAGGGCTGCTCTGCCGCCAGGTAGACCACCGGCTTGCCGGCTGCCTGGGCGAACACCGAGGGGGCGTCGGCGGCATGGCCCAGGTCGATGGCGCCGGTGCTCAAGGCTTCGAGCAACTGCGGGCCGGCGGCGAACTCGTGCCAGCTGACTTTCACGCCCTGTGGGGCGAGGGCCTTCTCCAGGGCTCCACTGCCCTTGAGGATATTGATGCTGTTGAACTTCTGGTAGCCGATGCGCAGGGTCCTGGCCTCATCGGCCAAGGCGCTGGACCAGGGTAGCAGGGCGCTGGCGACACCGGCCAGCAGGCCGCCGAGGAGCAGGCGGCGCAGGGGAGAGAAGGCACGGGCAGGCACGGGAAGATCTCCTGGAGGGCAAGGAAAATGGCCTGCCCAGCCTAAGGAGGCGTCTGGGTGCTTTCAATTTTTTAATTCCAATTTGTTAGATTGTTTTGTTCTTTATATATCGTTTTTTTTCAAGGTATCCCTGCCTCCGGTGCTGCTACTGCCGTGAGCAGCAACGATTGTGGCAGTGCACGCTGCGGGTGTTGCGGCTCCTGCAGGCCGGCAAGGCGATAGCCCGCCATCTCCAGGGCGTTCAACCAACTGGACAAGGTGCGGAAATACCACGGCATGGGTGCCCACTGCCCGGCGAGCGCCACGAACGTCTCTTCGCGCCAGCCATCCTGGTAATCGCCCTCGGCCATGCTCCACGGATGCAGCGTCTGGATGATCAGCGCGCCGTCTGCGGCGAGCAGCGCGTTCAGGGCGGCGAGCAACGGAATGATGTCCTGGTGCAGCAAGGCGAAGTTGGCACAGACCAGGTCGTAGCCGCGACCAATATCCACCTGGGACTTGGTCAGTTGCGCGTAGGTAGCCAGGTGCACGCTGGCCGGACCCGCCGCCCGCGCGGCCTCGACCAGCGTCGCATCGCCGTCCACGCCCACCGCCTCGATGCCGCGCTCGCCCAGGGCACGTAGCAGCCAACCCTCACCGCAGCCGAGGTCCAGTACCCGTTGTGGCTGCCGGCCGAGTATGGCCAGCAGGATGGCCTGGTCGGTGACTTGGCGCCGGCTTTCGATGCCGCCCTCGCGCACGGCCTGGATCCAGGCCTGCGCGTTGTGGTGCCAGGTGTGCAGGACCGTGGTTTCGCTAGGTGACATGGCGGGCGCCCGATCTGGAGGGTTGGCTGCAAAAGGATAGGCCAGGTTCGTGACCTCGTCGCAGTCGTGCCCTGGCGTCTGGGCGTTATACTCGCGGCCCCGTTCCACTGTATCTGAGTATTCCGATGGGTCTTTGCGCAACTGCCACACCCGAACCGCGCCGCCTCGGCGCGCCGCTGATCGCCCTGGCCCTGCTGCTGGCCGGCGCCTGGTTCCTCAACCTCAACGCCGGCGCCAAGCAGGTGCTGCTGCTGATCGTCGGTGCCGCCCTGGGCTTGACGCTCTACCATGCCGCCTTCGGCTTCACCTCGGCCTGGCGGGTGTTCATCAACGAACGCCGTGGCGCCGGCCTGCGTGCGCAAATGGTCATGCTGGCCCTGGCCGTGCTGCTGTTCTTCCCGGCGCTGTCGGCTGGCAGCCTGTTCGGCACCCCGGTCACCGGGCTGGTGGCGCCGGCAGGGGTGTCGGTGGTGTTCGGTGCGTTCATCTTCGGCATCGGCATGCAACTGGGCGGCGGTTGCGCCTCCGGCACGCTGTTCACCGTCGGCGGCGGCAATGCCCGGATGCTGGTCACCTTGCTGTTCTTCATCATCGGTTCGGTGACCGCCACCCACCATGTCGACTGGTGGTTCGCCCTGCCTTCGTTCCCGGCCACGTCGATCGTCCAGACATGGGGCGTGGCGCCGGCGCTGCTGGCAAGCCTGGCGCTGTTCGGGCTGATCGCCTGGGCCACCGTGGTGCTGGAGAAGCGCCGCCACGGCCAGCTCGAAAGCCCGGTGCGCAGCGAGCACCAGGGCCTGCGCCGCTTCCTGCGCGGGCCCTGGCCGCTGCTGTGGGGCGCCGTTGCCCTGGCGTTGCTCAACTACGCCACCCTGGCCCTGGCCGGGCGCCCCTGGGGCATCACCTCGGCCTTCGCCCTGTGGGGCGCCAAGACCCTGGGCGGCCTGGGCATCGATGTCGGCAGCTGGGCCTTCTGGCAGATGCCGGGTAACGCCAAGGCCCTGGCCGCGCCCCTGTGGCAAGACATCACCACCGTGATGGACATCGGCATCGTCCTCGGCGCGCTGCTGGCCGCGGGTCTGGCCGGGCGTTTCGCACCGAGCCTGAAGATCCCGCTGCCGTCGCTGGTCGCCGCGGTGATCGGCGGCCTGTTGCTCGGCTATGGCTCGCGCCTGGCCTATGGCTGCAATATCGGCGCCTATTTCAGCGGCATCGCCTCGGGCAGCGTGCACGGCTGGCTGTGGTTGGTAGCGGCCTACACCGGCAACTTGGTCGGCGTACGCCTGCGACCGCTGTTCTTCGCGGGCGAGCGACGAGCACCGGCGCTGAGCGGCTGCTGAGCCTTCCCCCGCGCGCTGGCCGTTCAGGGCCAGCGCCACCCCGCGAGCCTGACCTGTGAGGTCAGGCTTGAGTGGAGCATTTTGAGAAATTACATTAACTAAATCTCGTAATTACTTTATAAAAATCAATTAACTTATTGTTTTTATAGAGAATTATCTTCCGGCGACAGCATGCTGGACGCACTGCTCGTAGTACGTCTGCTTGATCGCTGCCGGCTTGAGCCGCGAGCGGCTGTTGTAGGTTTGTTCGGTAATCCCGAAGGCGGTCATACGCATCCATGGCTTGGGGAACTTGCGTGCCTGCAGTTTCTTGCGTGTGGCATACAAGGTAACGCCAGAGAGCTTGGCGTGCTGCGCCTCGGCGGCGATCTGCGAACCCCAGTTGCAGACATGGCGATCGTTCTGGTTCAAGGCCCTGGCCTGGACACCGGAAGCCACCGTGATCAACAGGCAGCCGGCGACCGTTGCTAGAAATACCCGCATGTTGCTGTCCTAAGCTTATGAAGGAAAAGGGAGTTTGCCTTCGCTTGGAGTGGCCGGGGGCCAGCAATTTGCCGTCAGGGGCCTACCAGCAGCATCGTCAGCAACACGATCCCCAGCAGTACCAGGTAGGCGCGCGCGTGCAGGCCATCGGCGATCCGCCCGACCAGCGGTGCGGCCAGGCGCATGCCCAGCCAGGCGCCGAGCACCAGGGCAGCCGCGGCCGGCAGGTCGATGAAGCCAAGATAACCATCGCCCAGGCCTCGGCCCGATGCCGGCAATACGGCATAGACCAGCGTGGCCGCCAGCGCCATGGGCAGGGAGAGCGGGTTGGCCATGGCCGTGGCGCTGAGCATGCTCGCGCCACGCCTGCGCATCAGCGGCACGGTCATCACGCTGCCGCCCACGCCGAGCAAGGCTGCCAGCGCGCCAATGGGCAGGCCGGCCAGGGTCGCACCCGCTCGGCCCAAGGGGCGCAGCCTGGCCCCTTCGTGGAGGAAGCCTGGGCGCAGCCAGCCATCGAGCAGGCTGGCCACCAGATAGGCGACGAACACCCAACGCAGCCAGGTGCTGTCGAGGTGCAGTGCCGCGAAGGCACCGAGCAGGGCGCCCAGGGCGATGCCGGGCGCGAGCGGGCGGACCAGGCCCCAGCGCAGGCTACCCGCGCGATGATGGCGCCAGGTCGCCAGGGCGCTGCTGACGATCATCACGGCGGAGGAGGTCGCGACGGCGACCTGCATGGCGTGCTGGCCGACCAGCGAGCTGGCTTCATGGTTGGCCAGCAGCAGGGCATACAGCAGCGGTACGGCGAAGAAACCACCGCCGAAGCCGAACAGCAGGGTGGTGATACCGGCACACAGGCCGAATGCACCGAGCAATGGATACAGCATCGATCTGCCTCCCAGGCGTATGGAGGCCGGCAGCGTAGAGCGAGCAGGCTTGGCCGGCATGCGCGAATCGGCCAATAATCATCGTGTTCAGGCCAGAGGCTTCAGCCATGCGCAACATCCCCTTGGCCCAGGTCGATGCCACCCCCCGGCCTGTGTTGGCGATCGGCACCGATTACGCGCCGGGCACGCTGTTGCCCAGCCACACCCACCGGCGGGCCCAGTTTCTCTATGGCATGAGTGGGCTGATGGAGGTGCAGACCGACGATGGCTCCTGGGTCATCCCGCCGCACAACGGCGTCTGGATCCCGCCGGGCAAGCCGCACCAGGTGCGCATGCAGGGGGTGAGCACGCGCAGCCTGTACATCGAGCCGCAGGCGGCGCCGCGCGCGGGCACCTCGTGCGAGGCGCTACGGGTCAGCCCGTTGTTGCATGAGTTGCTGCTGGCCAGCGTGGAGATACCGCCGTTGTATGACGTGCAGGGGCGGGACGGGGTATTGCTGGCACTGATTCTCCATGAGCTGAGCCTAGCGCCGCGCCTGCCACTGTTCGCGCCGATACCCGCCGAGCCTCGGCTGGCGGGGCTGTGCCGGGCGTTCCTGCGTGCCCCGGACATCCGCGTCGATGCCGAGGGCTGGGCCCGGCAATCGAACCAGAGCCTGCGCACCTTCAATCGCCGGTTTCGCCAACTGACTGGCTTGTCGTTCGGTGCCTGGCGCCAGCAGGCGTGTGTGATGGCGGCAGTGACCCGGTTATCGGCGGGCGAGGCGGTCACCCGGATTGCCCTGGACCTGGGCTACGACAGCCCCAGCGCTTTTTCCAGCATGTTCCGCCGGGTCATGGGGCGGGCGCCGTCGGCGTTTAGCCGGCGCGAGGGGGGCTGAGCGAGCATTTGGGCCGCCTTGCAGCCCCAGGAGCAGGGCATTGGCAGTAGGGATAAAAAAAGATCGCGCAGACAGGCACAAGCCCGCCGCCCGTTTCCACAGGAGATGTTCTGGGACCAGCAGAGGGTGACCTGGGGAAACGGGGGCGACCTTGCGCCGCCCCGCGATCAAAGCTAACGAAGAACGGGTCAGGCCGCCTGGTTGCGCTTGACCTGGGCCTTGCGCACCTGGGCGCGGCAGGCGTCGCCGAAGGCCTGGAAGATCCTGATCGAGTCAGGGTTCTTCGCGGCCTGCCATTCCGGGTGCCACTGCACGGCGAACAGGAACGGCGAGATGCCCGGGGCGTGGATCGCCTCGACCAGGCCATCCTCGGCATGGGCGATCGGCTCGATGCCCTTGCCCAGGTTGCGCAGGCCCTGGCCATGCAGCGAGTTGACGCGGATCTCGTCGGTGCCGAGGGTCTCGCGCAGCCAGCTGCCAGGCTGGATCTTCACGCTGTGTACGGCCTGGTACTGGATCTCGACCGGGTCCTCGGGGTTTTCCCGATGGTCGTTGAAGCCAGGCTCGGCGTAGACCTTCTGGTAGATGTCGCCGCCCAGGGCGACGTTGATTTCCTGCATGCCCCGGCAGACGCCGAAGATCGGCAGGCCACGGGCGATGGCCATCTTCACCAGGGGGATGTCGAACAGGTCGCGGTCCTTGTCCTGGGCCTTGCCCGGGGTCAGGTTTTCCTGGCCGTAGAGGGCCGGGTCGATGTTGCTGCCCGCGCCGGTGAGGTAGACGCCGTCGGCCATGTCGAGGTAAGTCTCGAGGTCTTCGGTCCCGCAGCAGGTGGGGACCAGGACCGGGACGCAACCGGAGAATTCGACCAGCGGGGTGATGTATTTGTGGGTCATGACCTGGTAGTCATGGCCCTTGCGCTCCTGGGTGCCCATGGTCATCAGGACGACGGGTTTGCGCAGGGTGGGTTGCTTGTTGCCAATGTTGCTGTTGGACATATGTCACCTTAGGACAGGTTCTACCTGTCGTTGTTGTGCAGGCGCACGGCCTGGGCCTTGTGTGCGGCCTGGGGCCCCGAGCACTGCCGGCTCGCCGGAGGGGCGTTTCCGGTCGGGGCTTGATTCATAGCTTGCCAGAGCCGTTCGATATGTCAAACGACTGGCAGGGCGGTCTGGCGCCGGTTTTCGGGGGCTGCAGGGCGTACAAGCCTGAGGTGGCAAGGGTTTGGCGGAGGTTGAGGTCAATAATATTTAACGATGCAGTTGGGTCTTTGCGTGGCTGCAATGAAAGGGCGGTGCGGGCTCATTCCTGGCGGTTCGTCGGCCCGACAAGCTTGGGGCTGCTTTGCAGCCCCCCTGGTCAGTGCAGGATCTGCTTGAGAAACGCCTGCGCCCGCACCGTGCGGGGCTGGTTGAAGAACACCTCCGGCGCGCTGTCCTCGATGATCTGCCCACCTTCGAGGAACAACACGCGCTCGGCCACCTGGCGGGCGAAGCCCATCTCGTGGGTGACGCAGAGCATGGTCATGCCGGTCTGCGCCAACTGCACCAGCACGTCCAGCACCTCGGCGACCATCTCCGGGTCGAGCGCCGAGGTGGGCTCGTCGAACAGCATGATCCGCGGCTTCATGCACAGCGCCCGGGCGATGGCCACGCGCTGCTGCTGGCCGCCGGACAGCTGGCTGGGGTACTTGTGCGCCTGGTTCTCGATACCGACCTTGCGCAGGTACATCCGCGCCCGCTCCTCGGCGTCCTTGCGCGACAGGCCACGCACGCTGGTGGGCGCCAGCAGGCAGTTGTCCAGCACGCTCATGTGCGGGAACAGGTTGAAGTGCTGGAACACCATGCCGATCTCGCTGCGCACCTGGGCGGCCTGGCCAGTGGTGGCGGCCAGGTCGGTGCCGGCAACCCGGATGCTGCCTCGCTCGGCGATCTCTAGGCGATTGATGCAGCGGATCAGCGTCGACTTGCCCGAGCCGGATGGGCCGCAGAGCACGATACGCTCGCCTTCGCGTACCTCCAGGTCGATATCGCGCAGCACGTGGAAGGCGCCGTAGTGCTTGTTCAGGCCCTCGATACGGATCAGCACCGGGCGCGGGTCGGTTTCAGGGGCGAGGCTGGCAAGGCTCAGTGGGGCGGTCATCTTGTTGTTCTCCCGCATAGGTTCAGTCGAAGCGAGTGGCGCTGTAGGGCGCCGGGTCGGTGAAGGGCGCCTGCCCGGTGACCAGCTCGGCCAGCAGGCGGCCGCTGACCGGGCCCAGGGTCAGGCCGTGGTGGGCATGGCCGAAGTTGAACCACAGGTTGGCGTGGCGCGGCGCCGGGCCGATTACCGGGCGCATGTCTGGCAGGCACGGACGCCGGCCCAGCCAGGGCCTGTCGTCGAGGCGTTCGCCCAGCGCCGGGAATAGCTTGCGCGCCAGGGCTTCGCAGCGGCCTAGCTGGATCTCGTTGCCCGGCGCATCCGCGGCGGCGAACTCGATGCCGGTGGTCAGGCGCACGCCCCGGGCCATGGGCGCCAGCACATAACCGCCCTGGGTATCGCAGATCGAGTGGCCGAGCTCGGCACCGTCGCGGGTGGCGTAATGCATGTGGTAGCCGCGCTTGATCGCCAGCGGGAAGCGGTAGCCCAGCGGTTCGAACAGCTCGGCCGACTGTGGGCCGAGGCAGGCCACCACTTCGTCGGCCTCAAGCGGGCCACGGCGGCTGTCCACCTGCCAGCGCTCGCCGAGCCGGCGCAGGCTGCGCGCATCGCCCTGCAGGAACTGCCCGCCACGCTGGACGAACAGTGCGGCATAGCCGCGGGTCAGGGCGCCGGGGTCGCTCACGGTCTTCGGGTCGAGCCAGTGGATGCCGCCCAGCACGTCGCCCTCCAGGCGCTGCTCGCGGGCTTGCAGTTGCTCGCGCTCGAGGATTTCGTACTGCAGGCCGTAGCGCGCCAGGCCGTGCAGGTCGGCCTTGGCCCGGTCGAACAGGCGTGGGTCACGGTACACCTCGATCCAGCCCTTGGCCTGCACCAGTGCACCGAGGCCGGCGGCCTCGATCAGGGCGTCGTGCTCCTCGACGCAACGTTGCACCAGCGGCAGCATGTCGGCCGCCGCGCCGGCCAGGCGCCCTGGGGCCGATTGCTGCCAGTAGCGCAACAGCCAGGGCGCGGCCTTGGGCAGGTGGACCAGGCTGTAGCGCACGTCTGGCTGGCGGTTCAGGCCATAGCGCAGCAGGGCGCCGAGGTTGCGCGGGAAGGCATAGGGAATCACGCTGGAACGCTCGATCAGCCCGGCGTTGCCATGGCTGGTGCCGCTGCCGGGCGTGTCGCGGTCGAGCAGGATCACCTGGCGTCCGCGCGCCTGCAGGTGCAGCGCGGTGCTGACGCCGACGATGCCGGCGCCGAGGACAAGGGTTTGGCAGTGCATGGGGCGTATCCTTCGGTCAGTTCAGATGGCGGCCCAGGCGGGCTTCCAGGTGTTTCAGGGCGCGCCGCACGAGTTCCACGATCACCAGGTAGAGCACGGCGGCCCACAGGTAGATCTGGAAGTCGAAGCTGCGCGAGAAGGCCAGCTTGGTCACGCCCATCAGGTCGTAGATGGTCACTAGCGAGGCGATGGCGCTGGCCTTGATCATCAGGATCAGCTCGTTGCCCAGTGGGCCGATGGCCACCAGCAGCGACTGCGGCAGGATCACCTTGAAGAAGGTGGTCGAGCGCTTCAGGCTCAGGGCCCGCGCCGCCTCGTACTGGCCGGGGGCGATGGCCAGCAGGCTGGCGCGGAAGATCTCCGCCTGGTAGGCGGCGGTGTTCAGGGTGAAGGCCAGCAGGGTGCAGTACCAGGCTTCGCGGAAGAACCACCACAGGCCCAGCTCCTGCCAGAAGCCCTTGAGCGAGCCGAGGCCGTAGTACAGCAAGAACAGCTGGGCCAGCAGCGGCGAGCCACGGAAGAAGTAGATGTAGCCGGCGGCCAGGCGTTGCAGCAGTTGGCTGCGCGACAGGCGCGCCAGGGCCAGCAGCAGGCTGAGCGCCGCGCCCAGGCTGAAGGAGATCGCCACCAGCTTGGCGGTCACCAACAGGCCGTCGAGAAAGCGCGGGCCGTAGCGCTCCAGCAGGTCGGGGTCCAGCACCATGGCCAGCCATTGTTCGACGCTCATGCCCGGGCTCCTTGCAGGTGGCGGTTGCAGCGCCGTTCGATGAGGGCGAAGACCCTGCCCGACAGCGCCGAGAACAGCAGGTAGCCCAGGCAGGCCACGCCGTAGAAGAACATCGGCTCCTTGGTCACGCTGACCGCCAGGTTGGTCTGGCGCATCAGGTCGACCAGGGAGATGGTCGACACCAGCGAGGTGTCCTTGAGCAACGACAACCAGTTGTTGGACAGACCAGGCAGGGCGATGCGGGTGAGTTGCGGCAGCACCACCTTGAAGAACCCCGTGCGCCGGCTCAGGCCCAGGGCGGCGCAAGCCTCCACCTGGCCCTTGGGCAGGGTCTTGAAGGCGGCCAGCCAGATCTCGCTGGAAAAGGCGGCGAACACCAGGCTGAAGGCGATCATCGCGGCGAGGAAGGTGTTGATCAGCACCTCGCCTTCATAGCCCAGGGCCGCCAGCAGCGTCTGCGCGGCGATCTGGCAGCCGTAGTAGATGATCAGCAGGGTCAACAGCTCGGGCAGGCCACGGAACACGGTGGAGAACGTGGTCGCCCAGGCGCGGGGCAGGCGCTTGCGCGAACGCGCGGCGAGGGCCACGAGCAGGCCCAGGGGCAGGCCGATGGGCAGGCAGGCCAGGGCCAGCGACAGGGTCACCAGGGCGCCGGCCAGCAGCGCCTGGCCCCAGCCGCCACTGGCGAAAGACAGCAAGGACAATTGATCGAGCATGGTGTATCTCCACACTGTCGCTATCGGGGGCGCTTCGTGCCCCTTTCGCGACGCAAGGCCGCTCCCACAGGGGCGGCGCCGAGCTCAAGAGCGGCGCAGCCTCCATGGGAGAGGGCGGTCGCAGGTCAGTTGTAGATATCGAAGTCGAAGTACTTGCTGGCGATCTTCTGGTAGGTGCCGTTGGCGACGATCTCGGCCAACGCCTGGTTCAGGCGCTGGCGCAGGGCGTCGTCGTCCTTGCGCACGGCGATGGCGGCGTTGGCCTTGGTGCCGGCGACGTCGCCGAGGATCCGGCAGCAGGCCTGGCCGTTCTTGTCCATCCACTCGTGCAGGGGGAACTTGTCGGCGATCACCCCGTCCAGGCGGCCGGAGGCCAGGTCGGCGTTGGCTTCGTCCATGGTGGGGTAGAGCTTCACGTCGGCGCCGGCCCTGGCGTAGACGTCCTCGGCATAGATGGCTTGGGTCGAGGAAGACTGGGCGCCGACGGTATAGCCCTTGAAGTCGGTCTGGGCATCGGTGATCGGGCTGTCCTTGGCCACCGCGACGGCCAGCGGGGTGCGGTAGTAAGGGTCGCTGAAGGCGATTTTCCTGCGCCGTTCCTCGGTATCGATCATCGAGGCGACCACGGCATCGTACTTGCGGGCCATCAGCGCCGGGATGATGCCTTCCCAGTCCTGGGCCACCAGGGTGCACTGGACCTTCATCTGCGCGCACAGGGCATGGGTGATATCGATGTCGAAACCATGCAGCTTGTTATCGGCGTCGACATAGTTGAAGGGCGGGTAGGCGCCCTCGGTGGCGAACCGCAAGGTCTCGGCACTGGCGGCGCCCGCCAGCAGCAGGGCGCACGCACCCACCACAGCCATGGTCTTTTTCATTTCGCACCTCTGTACTTGCACTCTTGCTATTGTTGTTTGCCCGCTGGCCACGAGGTGTAGCCGACGAACTCGTTATGTAGAGCGGCAGTCGCTTCCAAGCGTCTTTCAACATCGGGCCCGAGTTTCCTGCAGACCTCGTTGACCATCAGGTGCACCCACGACAGCATCGCCGAGGTGGACTCCCAGAACAGGTTGAATTCGGTGGGGATGCGGAACACCTCGTCGGCGTTGGCCTCGGCCCAGTCACAGAAGGTGTCGGTCACCAAGGTGACCGGAATGCCGGCCTGGCGTGCCTTCTGGCACAGCTGCAGGGCATGGCGTGAATAGCGGCGCGCCTCGAACACCAGCAAGGCGCTGTCCTCGGCGCGGCCAAGCAAGACCTCGCCGAAGTGCCCGGCGCTGCCATCGACCAGTTGCACACCGTCGCGCAGGTACTGCATCAGGTGACTCATGCACATGGCGATGCCGCGTTCGGTCTGGAAACCGGCGACGAACACCCGCGGCTTGTCCGCCAGGCGCTGGGCCACCTGCTGCCAGGCCTGGCCACGGCTGTATTCGTGCACCCGCACCAGTGCCGCGATCTCCAGCTCCAGGCTGCCGGCGCTGTCGGCAGCTTCGCGGTTCTGGCGGTAGGCTTGCAGGCGATCCCCCACCAGCCAGGGGCCGTCGCCCAGGTCGCTCTGCAGGTCTTGCTTGAGCGCCTTGAGGTGGGCATAGCCCAGGGCGCGGCAGAAGCGGCCGACACTGGACTCGCTGACGCCCAGCTTGGCGGCGATGCTGGCCGAGGTCTGGAACGGCAGCTCGTGCAGGTTGGCGAGCATGTAGCTGGCGATCTTGCGGCCCGAGGCGGCGGCGCCGTGCAGGCTGTTCTCCAGGCGTTGCTTGATCGGTTGGCTCATGTCGCGGCTCCGGGCTGGCTGAGGCGTGGGATAGAAAATGGATGTTTTCTGTCACTAAGTCAATATTTGACAGATAACTGCCATTCGCGGGAAAGTCTTCGCCATTGCCTTACGCTGTAGCCATTCCAATGCCAAGAAAGGAGCTCCAGATGTCCGCACCTTCCGCCAGCCCCGTCGTGCGCGTGCCTTTTGCCGAGCTGCAGGCGCTGCTGCAACGTATCTTCCTGCGTCACGGCTGTTCCGAGGCGGTGGCCGCGGTGCTCGCCCACAACTGCGCCAGCGCCCAGCGCGATGGCGCCCACAGCCATGGCGTGTTCCGCATGCCCGGCTACGTCTCTACCCTGGCCAGCGGCTGGGTCGATGGCCGTGCCCAGCCCCAGGTGAGTGACGTGGCGTCGGGGTACGTGCGCGTCGACGCCGCTGGCGGTTTCGCCCAGCCGGCCCTGGCGGCGGCCCGGGCGCTGCTGGTAGAGAAGGCTCGCAGCGCCGGGATCGCGGTGCTGGCGATCCACAACTCGCACCACTTCGCCGCCCTTTGGCCGGACGTGGAGCCCTTCGCGGACGAAGGGCTGGTGGCGCTCAGCGTGGTCAACAGCATGACCTGCGTGGTGCCCCATGGGGCGCGTAAACCGCTGTTCGGCACCAACCCCATCGCCTTTGCCGCGCCTTGCGCAGGGCATGATCCGATCGTCTTCGACATGGCCACCAGCGCCATGGCCCATGGCGACGTGCAGATCGCCGCCCGGGCGGGCGAGACGTTGCCGCCGGGCATGGGCGTGGACGCCGAGGGCCAGCCGACCTGCGACCCGGCGGCGATCCTCGAAGGCGGCGCGCTGCTGCCGTTTGGCGGGCACAAGGGCTCGGCGCTGTCGATGATGGTCGAGTTGCTGGCGGCGGCGCTGACCGGTGGGCATTTCTCCTGGGAGTTCGATTGGTCCGGGCATCCGGGGGCGAAGACGCCCTGGACCGGGCAACTGATCATTGTCATCGACCCGAGCAAGGCACAAGGGCAGCGGTTTGCCCAGCGCAGCCGGGAGCTGGTGGAGCAGATGCAGGCGGTGGGGCTGACCCGTATACCGGGGGAGCGGCGCTACCGCGAGCGGGAGGTGGCCGAGCGGGAAGGCGTGGCACTGAGCGAGCAGGAGTTGCAGGGGCTCGAGGCGCTGGCTGGCTGACACGGCCCAATGGCCGCTCAGAGCATACCGCTGTCCTTATGTCGTGCAGGCCTGCACTGAACACCTTGCACATCAGTGATGTTCCTGCGGCGCCACTGCAGGTATCCTCGGGGGCAGCATTTCCCGAACTGTCCTGATCCAAGGAGCTGTGCGCTGTGTTCAAACATGTCGATGCCTATGCCGGCGACCCGATTCTCTCGCTGATGGAGACCTTCAAGGCCGACCCACGTGCCGACAAGGTCAACCTGAGTATCGGCCTGTACTACGATGAGGCCGGCGTGGTGCCGCAACTGGCGGCGGTGGGCGAGGTGGAGAAGCGCCTGGCCGGCCAGCCCCACGAGGCTTCCCTGTACCTGCCGATGGAAGGTCTGGCCAGCTATCGCCAGGCGATCCAGGCCCTGCTGTTCGGTGCCGATCACCCGGCGGTGGCAGGCGGTCGCGTGGCCACCGTGCAGACCGTGGGCGGCTCCGGGGCGCTGAAGGTCGGTGCGGACTTCCTCAAGCGTTACTTCCCGCAGTCCGAGGTCTGGGTCAGCAACCCGACCTGGGACAACCACCGGGCGATCTTCGAGGGCGCGGGCTTCAAGGTCCACACCTACCCGTACTTCGACCCGGCCAGCCGTGGCCTGGACTTCGCCGGCATGCTCGCCACCTTGCAGGGGCTGGCGCAGAACAGCATCGTCCTGCTGCACCCGTGCTGCCACAACCCCACTGGCGTCGACCTGGACCAGAACCAGTGGCAGCAGGTGGTCGAGGTGGTCAAGGCGCGCCAGCTGATCCCGTTCCTCGATATCGCCTACCAGGGCTTCGGCGAAGGCCTGGTGGAAGACGCCTACGCCATCCGCGAAATGGCCCGCGCCGGGGTGCCGTGCCTAGTCAGCAACTCGTTCTCGAAGATCTTCTCGCTGTACGGCGAGCGGGTAGGGGGCCTGTCGGTGGTCTGCGACGACGACGCCACCGCTCAGAGCGTGCTCGGCCAGCTCAAGGCCACCGTGCGCCGCAACTATTCCAGCCCGCCCTGCCACGGCGCCCAACTGGTCGCCGGCGTGCTCGGCGATGCCGCGCTCAATGCCCAGTGGGTGGCGGAAGTGGAAGCGATGCGCAAGCGTATCCTCGACATGCGCCAGGGGCTGGTGGACCTGCTCGGTGAACTGCTGCCGGGCCAGGACTTCCAGTTCTTCCTGCGCCAGCGCGGCATGTTCAGCTACACCGGTTTGAGCGTCGAGCAGGTACGTCGCCTGCGGGACGAGTTCGGCGTGTACCTGATCGACAGCGGCCGGGTGTGCATGTCGGGCCTGCGCCCGGCCAACCTGCGCCGTGTGGCCGAGGCATTCGCGGCCGTTCAACAGGGTTGATGCAGGCGGGCACCCTTTCGGGGTGCCTGGTCGATCACATTCGCGGGCAAGCCCGCTCCCATGATCCTGCCAGTCGTATCGTTGGCGACCGGCTCGGCCCCTGTGGGAGCGGGCTTGCCCGCGAGTGCGTTCGCCGCCACGCTTCCTGTGTGAAGGTGCAACCCATTCCTCCAATCAGGTAACGCCTGGTTTCAGAAAATTCCCACTCAAGGTGCAACCGTCCCTCGGGCAGGGCTATGCAAGTGCAACCCAATCAGCGCACAATCGCGCCCCTCTTTTTCGGTTGAGGTGCGCGAGGCCTCGTGTTTCGCCGCTCTCAGCCTGTTGCAGTCTTGCGAGTGGAGTTGCACCCGGAATGAATGAGCAGGCCCCAAGCGTCGAACGGCGCTTCGAAGAATCGACCCCCGCCACCCTCGGCAGCTGGTCGCGACAAGACACCACCTGGATGCTGGGCCTGTTCGGCACGGCGATCGGCGCCGGAACCCTGTTCCTGCCGATCAACGCCGGCCTCGGCGGTTTCTGGCCGCTGCTGATCCTGGCCGTGCTGGCCTTCCCCATGACCTACTACGCCCACCGCGGGCTGACCCGCTTCGTGCTCTCCGGGCGCAACGGCGGCGATATCACCGAGGTGGTCGAGGAACACTTCGGCATCACGGCCGGTGCCCTGATCACCGTGTTGTACTTCTTCGCCATCTTCCCGATCCTGCTGATCTACAGCGTGGCCTTGACCAACACCGTCAGCAGCTTCATGGAACACCAGTTGCACATGACCCCGCCACCGCGGGCGCTCCTGTCGTTCCTGCTGATCTTCGGCCTGCTGCTGGTGGTGCGCTGCGGTGAACAGGCCACGGTCAAGGTCATGAGCCTGCTGGTGTACCCGTTCATCGTCGCCCTGGCGCTGCTGGCCCTGTACCTGGTGCCGCACTGGAATGGCGGCATCCTCGACAGCGCCACCCAGCTGCCGTCTGGCTCGGCCTTCCTGCACACCTTGTGGCTGGCGATCCCGGTGATGGTGTTCTCCTTCAACCACTCGCCGATCATCTCGGCCTTCGCCGTCGACCAGAAGCGTCGCTACGGCGAACATGCCGATGAGCGCAGCGGCCAGATCCTGGCACGCGCCCATCTGCTGATGGTAGCCATGGTGCTGTTCTTCGTCTTCAGCTGCGTGCTGACCCTCAGCAGCGCCCAACTGGCCGAGGCCAAGGCGCAGAACCTGTCGATCCTGTCGTACCTGGCCAACCATTTCAGCAACCCGACCATCGCCTTCGCCGCGCCGTTGATCGCGTTCATCGCCATCGCCAAGTCGTTCCTGGGGCACTACATCGGGGCCAGCGAAGGCCTCAAGGGCATCATCGCCAAGACCGGCCTGCGCCCAGGCGCCAAGGCCATGGACCGTGTAGTCGCTGCGCTGATGTTGGTGGTGTGCTGGATCGTCGCCACCCTCAACCCGAGCATCCTGGGCATGATCGAGTCCCTCGGCGGCCCGATCATCGCTGCGCTGCTGTTCCTCATGCCGATGTATGCCATCCGCCGCGTGCCGTCGATGCGCAAGTACAGCGGCGCGCTGTCCAACGTCTTCGTCGTGGTGCTTGGCCTGATGGCCATGTCCTCGGTGGTCTACTCGGTGGTCGATAGCCTGCTGGGGTGAGGGGGCGGCTTCGAGCTGCAAGCTTCAAGTAAAAGCGACGTGGTGCGCCTTGGCTTGTCGCTTGCAGCTCGAGGGGCCACTAGGCACCCGGGCGCCTTCGTGCTTAACTCGGTGTCCTTTTCAAACCTCGCATAAGGATTCATGTCATGGCTCAAGTGACCCTCAAAGGCAGCCCCGTACAGGTCAACGGCAACCTGCCGCAGGCCGGTGCCCAGGCGCCGGCCTTCTCCCTGGTTGGCGAAGGCCTGGCCGACAAGTCGCTGAAGGACTACGCCGGCAAGCGCAAGGTGCTGAACATCTTCCCGAGCGTCGACACCCCAACCTGCGCCACCTCCGTGCGCAAGTTCAATGCCCAGGCCAACGACCTGGCCAACACCGTGGTGCTGTGCATCTCCGCCGACCTGCCGTTCGCCCAGGCGCGCTTCTGCGGCGCCGAAGGCCTGGAGAACGTGAAGAACCTGTCGACCCTGCGTGGCCGTGAGTTCCTTGAGAACTATGGCGTGGCCATCGCCGACGGCCCCCTGGCCGGCCTGGCTGCCCGCGCCGTGGTGGTGCTGGACGAGAACGACAAGGTCCTGCACAGCGAACTGGTCGGCGAAATCGCCGACGAGCCGAACTACGACGCGGCGCTGGCTGTATTGAAATAAATGTACCGGGGCTGCCGTGCAGCCCCCTGGGGTTACACCCTGTAACGGCCTGGAACGCTTTCCAGGCCGTTTTCATTTAAAGTTCAGCGTCTTGGCAACGTAAGCCGAAGGTAAATCCCTGGTAAAGGCCCTTTGCTAAAACGGTGCCAGTGCTTATCGTTCAACCTCCCCAAGCCGCCATTTCCTGAACAAGGTTCGTTCAACCCATGCAAGCTTCCGTCTCCCGTTCCCCTCGTCGCTGGCTCGTCGGCCTGCTGATCCTGCTGCTGGTGGCCCTGCTGGCCTGGTGGCTGTGGCCTGCATCGCCGGCCAACAAGGAAGCGAGCGGGCGCCCAGGCGGGCGTCCTGGCTTCGGCGCCTCCGCCGACCCGGTGCCGGTGCGCGTGGAGCCGGTGCGCGTCGGTGACTTCCCGCTGTACTACAAGGCCCTGGGCACGGTAACGGCGACCAACACGGTCAACGTGCGCAGCCGGGTGGCCGGCGAGCTGGTCAAGATCCACTTCAAGGAAGGCCAGCAGGTCAAGGCCGGCGACTTGCTTGCCGAGATCGACCCGCGCCCCTACCGCATCGCCCTGCAGCAGGCCGAAGGCACCCTGGCGCAGAACCAGGCCCAGTTGAAGAACGCCCAGGTCGACCTGGCGCGCTACAAGGGCCTGTACGCCGAGGACAGCATCGCCAAGCAGACCCTGGACACCGCCGAGGCCCAGGTGGCGCAGTTCCTGGGCCTGGTCAAGACCAACCAGGCGCAGGTCAACGATGCCCGTCTGAACCTCGAATTCACCCAGATCCGCGCGCCGATCAGCGGCCGCGTGGGCCTGCGCCAGCTCGACCTGGGCAACCTGGTGGCGGCCAACGACACCACCGCGCTGGCGGTGATCACCCAGACCGAACCGATCAACGTCGCCTTCACCCTGCCGGAGACGGAACTGGCCACCGTGCTCGAGCGCTACCGCAGCGGCGCCAGCCTGCCGGTCGAGGCCTGGGATCGTGGCGATGCCAAGCTGCAGTCCACCGGCGTGCTGGGCAGCCCGGACAACCAGATCGACACCACCACCGGCACCCTGAAGTTCAAGGCCCGCTTCGAGAATAAGGACCAGGCCCTGTTCCCCAACCAGTTCGTCAACGTGCGCCTGCTGGCCGATACCCTCAAACAGGTGGTCCTGGCCCCGGCCGCGGCGATCCAGTTCGGCAACGACGGTACCTTCGCCTACGTGGTCAATGCCCAGAACAAGGTCAACATCCGCAAGCTCAAGGTGGGTGCCAGCGATGGCGAGCGCAGCGTGATCCTCGAGGGCCTGGCCGCCGGCGATCGCCTGGTGCTCGAAGGCACCGACCGCCTGCGCGAGGGCAGCCTGGTGGACGTGGTGGAAGACAGCTCGCAAGTCCCGACCACCCCCGGCCAGCACCTGCAGGGCCAGGACGCCAAGGGCTCGGCCCAGGCCGATGAGCCGCGCAAGGCGGGCGCATGAACCTGTCGCGCCTGTTCATCCTCCGTCCGGTCGCCACCACGCTGAGCATGCTGGCCATCGTCCTGGCCGGCCTGATCGCCTACAAGCTGCTGCCGGTCTCGGCCTTGCCCCAGGTCGACTACCCGACCATCCGGGTCATGACCCTGTACCCCGGTGCCAGCCCCCAGGTGATGACCAGCGCGGTCACCGCGCCACTGGAGCGCCAGTTCGGACAGATGCCGGGGCTGACCCAGATGGCCTCGACCAGTTCCGGCGGCGCCTCGGTGCTGACCCTGCGCTTTAGCCTGGACATGAACATGGACGTCGCCGAGCAACAGGTGCAGGCCGCGATCAATGCCGCCAGCAACCTGCTGCCCAGCGACCTGCCGGCACCGCCGGTGTACAACAAGGTCAACCCGGCCGACACCCCGGTGCTGACCCTGGCCATCTCGTCGAAGACCATGCCGTTGCCCAAGCTCAACGACCTGGTCGATACCCGCGTGGCCCAGAAAATCGCCCAGATCAGCGGCGTGGGCATGGTCAGCATCGCCGGCGGCCAGCGCCAGGCGGTGCGGATCAAGGTCAACGTCGATGCCCTGGCCGCCAACGGCCTGAACCTGGACGATGTGCGCACCCTGATCGGTGCCTCCAACGTCAACCAGCCCAAGGGCAACTTCGACGGCCCGACCCGGGTGTCGATGCTCGACGCCAACGACCAGCTGCGCTCGCCCGAGGAGTACGCCAACCTCATCCTGGCCTACAACGACGGTGCACCGCTGCGCCTGAAGGACGTCGCCGAGATCGTCGACGGTGCCGAGAACGAGCGCCTGGCGGCCTGGGCCAACGAGAACCAGGCGGTGCTGCTGAACATCCAGCGCCAGCCGGGGGCCAATGTCATCGAGGTGGTCGACCGGATCAAGCAGATGCTGCCGTCGATCACCGACAACCTGCCGGCCGGCCTGGATGTCATGGTCCTCACCGACCGTACCCAGACCATCCGTGCCGCGGTCAAGGACGTGCAGCACGAGCTGCTGATCGCCATCGCCCTGGTGGTGATGGTCACCTTCGTCTTCCTGCGCCGCGTCAGCGCCACGATCATCCCGTCGATCGCCGTGCCGCTGTCGCTGATCGGCACCTTCGGCGTGATGTACCTGGCCGGTTTCTCGATCAACAACCTCACCCTCATGGCCCTGACCATCGCCACCGGTTTCGTGGTGGACGATGCCATCGTCATGCTGGAGAACATCTCCCGGCACATCGAGGAGGGCGAGACGCCGATGCAGGCGGCGCTCAAGGGCGCCCGGCAGATCGGCTTCACCCTGGTGTCGCTGACCTTCTCGCTGATCGCGGTGCTGATCCCGCTGCTGTTCATGGCCGACGTGGTCGGCCGGCTGTTCCGCGAGTTCGCCATCACCCTGGCGGTGGCGATCCTGATCTCCCTGGTGGTGTCCCTGACCCTGACGCCGATGATGTGCGCCCGCCTGCTCAAGCGCGAGCCCAAGGCCGAGGAGCAGGGGCGCTTCTACCGCGCCAGCGGCGCCTGGATCGACTGGCTGATCGAGCACTACGGCAGCGCCCTGCAGTGGGTACTCAAGCACCAGCCGCTGACCCTGATGGTGGCGGTGGCGAGCCTGGCGTTGACCGTGTTCCTCTACCTGATCGTGCCCAAGGGCTTCTTCCCGGTGCAGGACACCGGGGTGATCCAGGGCATCTCCGAGGCGCCGCAGTCGACGTCGTTCGCCGCCATGAGCGAGCGCCAGCAGGCCTTGAGCAAGGTGATTCTGCAGGACCCGGCGGTACAGAGCCTGTCGTCCTACATCGGCGTCGATGGCGACAACGCCACCCTCAACAGCGGCCGCCTGCTGATCAACCTCAAGCCCCATACCCAGCGTGACGTCACCGCCAGCGACGTGATCGACCGCCTGCAGCCGCAACTGGACAAGCTGGTGGGCATCCGCCTGTTCATGCAACCGGTGCAGGACCTGAGCATCGAGGACCGGGTCAGCCGCACCCAGTACCAGTTCAGCCTGTCCTCGCCCGATGCCGACATGCTCGCCGAATGGAGCGGCAAGCTGGTCCAGGCCCTGCAGCAACGGCCCGAGCTCATGGACGTGGCCAGCGATCTGCAGGACAAGGGCCTGCAGGTCTACCTGGTGATCGACCGCGACATGGCCAGCCGCCTCGGCATCAGCGTGTCGCAGATCACCAACGCCCTGTACGACGCCTTCGGCCAGCGGCAGATCTCCACCATCTATACCCAGGCCAGCCAATACCGCGTGGTGCTGCAGTCCCAGGCCGCGTCGAGCATCGGTCCGCAGGCGCTGGAGTCGATCCACGTCAAGGCCAGCGATGGCGGCCAGGTGCGCCTGTCGGCCCTGGCGCGCATCGAGCAGCGCCAGGCGCAACTGGCCATTTCCCATATCGGCCAGTTCCCGGCGGTGATGATGTCGTTCAACCTGGCCCACGGTGCGTCCCTGGGCGAGGCGGTCCAGGTGATCGAGCAGGTGCAGCAGCAGATCGGCATGCCGCTGGGCGTGCAGACCCGCTTCCAGGGCGCCGCCGAGGCGTTCCAGGCGTCGTTGTCGAGCACCTTGCTGCTGATCCTCGCCGCCGTGGTGACCATGTACATCGTGCTGGGCGTGCTCTACGAGAGCTACATCCACCCGGTGACCATCCTCTCGACCCTGCCATCGGCGGCGGTGGGGGCCTTGCTCGCGCTGCTGCTGAGCGGCAACGACCTGGGGATGATCGCCATCATCGGCATCATCCTGCTGATCGGCATCGTCAAGAAGAACGCGATCATGATGATCGACTTCGCCCTGGAGGCCGAGCGCCAGCAGGGCATGAGCCCGCGCGATGCGATCTACCAGGCGGCGCTGCTGCGCTTCCGGCCGATCCTGATGACCACCCTGGCCGCGCTGTTCGGCGCCGTGCCGCTGATGCTCGCCACCGGCTCCGGCGCCGAGTTGCGCCAGCCCCTGGGCCTGGTGATGGTCGGTGGCCTGCTGGTCAGCCAGGTGCTGACGCTGTTCACCACCCCGGTCATCTACCTCTACTTCGACCGCCTTGCACGGCGCTTCGGCAAGCAGCGCCTGACGGAGGAGCCGGCATGAGCAACGGCAAGCTTCAAGCGGCCCGGGGTCGCCCATGAACCTGTCCGGCCCGTTCATCCGCCGGCCGGTGGCGACCATGCTGCTGAGCCTGGCGATCATGCTGCTCGGTGGCGTCAGTTTCGGCCTGTTGCCGGTTTCGCCGCTGCCGCAGATGGATTTCCCGGTGATCGTGGTGCAGGCCAACCTGCCGGGCGCGAGCCCCGAGGTCATGGCTGCCACCGTCGCAACGCCCCTGGAGCGCAAGCTTGGCAGCATCGCCGGGGTCAGCACCCTGACCAGCAGTTCCAACCAGGGCTCCACCCGGGTGATCATCGGCTTCGAGATGGGGCGTGACATCGACGGTGCGGCACGCGAAGTGCAGGCGGCCATCAACGCCACCCGCAACCTGTTGCCCAGCGGCATGCGCAGCATGCCCACGTACAAGAAGATCAACCCGTCCCAGGCGCCGATCATGGTGCTGTCGCTGACCTCCGACGTGCTGCAGAAAGGCCAGCTCTACGACCTGGCCGATACCATCCTGGCCCAGAGCCTGGCCCAGGTCAGCGGGGTAGGGGAAGTGCAGATCGGCGGCAGTTCCCTGCCGGCGGTGCGTATCTCCCTGGAGCCGCAGTTGCTCAACCAGTACGGCCTGTCCCTGGACGAGGTGCGCACCGCCGTGGCCAACGCCAACCAGCGCCGGCCCATGGGCTTCGTCGAGGACGCCGAGCGCAACTGGCAGGTGCGCGCCAACGACCAGCTGGAGAAGGCCAAGGACTACGAGCCCCTGGTGATCCGCCAGGAGAATGGCTCGATCCTGCGCCTGTCGGATGTCGCCAGCGTCACCGACGGCGTGGAGAACCGCTACAACAGCGGCTTCTTCAACGACCAGAGCGCCGTGCTGATGGTGGTCAACCGCCAGACCAACGCCAACATCATCGAGACCGTCGAGCAGATCAAGGCCCAGTTGCCTGCCCTGCAGTCGCTGCTGCCGGCCAGCGTCAAGCTGGACGTGGCCATGGACCGTTCGCCGGTGATCAAAGCGACCCTCAAGGAAGCCGAGCACACCCTGCTGATCGCCGTGGCCCTGGTGATCCTGGTGGTCTACCTGTTCCTCGGCAACCTGCGTGCCTCGCTGATCCCGAGCCTTGCGGTACCGGTGTCGCTGGTAGGCACCTTCGCGGTCATGTACCTGTGCGGCTTCTCCCTGAACAACATGTCGCTGATGGCCTTGATCCTCGCCACGGGCCTGGTGGTGGACGATGCCATCGTGGTGCTGGAGAACATCTCCCGGCACATCGAGGACGGCCAGCCACCGATGCGCGCGGCCTTCCTCGGCGCCAAGGAGGTGGGCTTCACCCTGCTGTCGATGAACGTCTCGCTGGTGGCGGTGTTCGTCTCCATCCTGTTCATGGGGGGCATCGTGCGCGGCCTGTTCCAGGAGTTCTCGATCACCCTGGCGGCGGCGATCATCGTCTCGCTGGTGGTGTCCCTGACCCTCACGCCGATGCTCTGCGCACGCTGGCTCAAGCCGCACCGCGAGGAGCAGAACCGCCTGCAGCGCTGGAGCGAGCAGGTGCACCAGCGCATGGTCGGCGCCTACGACCGCAGCCTGGGCTGGGCCCTGCGCCACAAGCGCCTGACCCTGGTCAGCCTGCTGGTGACCATCGCCGTCAACATTGCCTTGTACGTGGTGGTGCCCAAGACCCTCATGCCGCAACAGGACACCGGCCAGCTGATGGGCTTCATCCGTGGCGACGACAGCCTGTCGTTCACCGTGATGCAGCCGAAGATGGAGGTCTATCGCCGGGCATTGCTGCAGGATCCGGCGGTACAGAGCGTGGCCGGCTTCATCGGTGGCAACAGCGGTACCAACAACGCCATGGTGCTGGTGCGCCTCAAACCGATCAGCGAACGCCGGATATCGGCCCAGCAGGTGATCGAGCGCCTGCGCAAGGAACTGCCCAAGGTGCCTGGCGGGCGCCTGTACCTGATGGCCGACCAGGACCTGCAACTGGGTGGCGGTGGCCGCGACCAGAGCACCTCGCAGTACCTGTACACCCTGCAGAGCGGCGACCTGGCGGCCCTGCGCGAGTGGTTCCCGAAAGTCACCGCGGCCCTGCGCGCCTTGCCGGAGCTGACCGCCATCGACGCCCGTGACGGCGCCGGCACCCAGCAGGTGACCCTGGTGGTGGACCGCGACCAGGCCAAGCGCCTGGGGATCGACATGGACATGGTCACCACGGTGTTGAACAACGCCTACAGCCAGCGCCAGATCTCGACCATCTACGACAGCCTCAACCAGTACCAGGTGGTGCTGGAGATCAACCCGAAGTACGCCTGGGACCCGAGCACCCTGGAGCAGGTCCAGGTGATCACCGCCGAGGGGGCGCGGGTGCCGCTGTCGAGCTTCGCCCGCTACGAGAACAGCCTGGCCAACGATCGGGTCAGCCACGAGGGGCAGTTCGCCTCCGAGGACATCGCCTTCGACGTCGCCGAGGGCTACAGCCCCGACCAGGCCATGGCCGCACTGGAGCGCGCGGTGGCCAAGGTCGGCCTGCCGGAGTCGGTGATCGCCAAGCTCGGCGGCACCGCCGATGCCTTTGCCAAGACCCAGGAAGGCCAGCCGTTCATGATCCTCGGCGCCCTGGTGCTGGTGTACCTGGTACTGGGCATCCTCTACGAGAGCTACATCCACCCGCTGACCATCCTCTCGACCTTGCCCTCGGCCGGCGTCGGCGCTTTGCTCGCGCTCTACGCCACAGGCGGGGAGTTCAGCCTGATTTCGCTGCTGGGGCTGTTCCTGCTGATCGGCGTGGTGAAGAAGAACGCCATCTTGATGATCGACCTGGCCCTGCAGTTCGAACGCAACGACGGCATGAGCCCGGAGGAATCGATCCGCCGCGCCTGCCTGCTGCGCCTGCGCCCGATCCTGATGACCACCCTGGCCGCCATCCTCGGCGCACTGCCGCTGCTGCTCAGCCGCGCCGAGGGCGCCGAGATGCGCCAGCCCCTGGGCCTGACCATCATCGGCGGCCTGGTCTTCAGCCAGGTCCTGACCCTCTACACCACGCCTGTGGTCTACCTGTACCTCGACCGCCTGCGCCACCGCTTCAACCATTGGCGCGGCGTGCGCACCGACGCCGCACTGGAAACCCCGCTATGAACTTTGCCCAGACCCCACTTCATCGTGCCTTCACGCGGCTGACCCGCGGGCGCGGCTCGCGCCTGCTCGGCGCCGGGCTGTGCGTGGCGATGCTCAGTGCCTGTACCTTGAGCCCGGACTACCATCGGCCCGAACTGAGCACGCCGGCCCAGTTCAAGCAGGCCGAAGGCTGGACCCAGGCCAAGCCGTCCGACGCCCTGGCGCGTGGAGCCTGGTGGGAGATCTACGGCGATGCCGGGCTCAACGCGCTGGTCGAGGAGCTCAACCGCAACAACCAGACTGTCGCGCAGTACGAAGCCCAGTACCGCCAGGCCCAGGCACTGGTACGCAGCAGCCGTGGCGCGCTGTTCCCCAGCCTCGACCTGTCCGTGGGCAAGACCCGCTCGGCCCAGGGCACCGGCAGCAGCAGCTCGAGCCTGTCGAACAACAGCAGTGGTATCCGCAATACCTACAACGCCCAGCTCGGTGTGAGCTGGGAGCTGGACCTGTGGGGCAAACTGCGCGAAACGCTCAACGCCAACGAGGCCAGCGCCGAAGCCAGCTTCGCCGACCTTGCGGCGATTCGCCTGAGCCTGCAGTCGGAGCTGGTGCAGAACTACCTGCAACTGCGGGTGATCGATGAGCAGAAGCGGCTGCTGGAAGCGACCGTCGCCGCCTACGCGCGTTCGTTGCGGATGAACGAGAACCATTACCGCGCGGGCGTCGCCGGCCCGGATGCGGTGGCCCAGGCGCGGACCCAGCTCAAGAGCACCCAGGCCGACCTGATCGACCTGGCCTGGCAGCGCGCCCAGTACGAGAACGCCATCGCCGTGTTGCTGGGCAAGGCACCGGCCGATTTCGCCCTGGCCGACAGCAACGACATCCCGGCCTTGCCGCAGATTCCCCTGGCGCTGCCGTCGCAGTTGCTGGAGCGGCGCCCGGACATCGCCTCGGCCGAGCGTAATGTGATGGCGGCCAACGCCAATATCGGCGTGGCCCGTGCGGCCTACTTCCCAGACTTGACGCTGAGCATGAGTGGCGGTTACTCCAGCAGCAGCTTCAGCAACTGGATCGAGCTGCCCAACCGCTACTGGTCGGTAGGGCCGCAACTGGCCATGACGCTGTTCGATGCCGGCAGGCGCAGTGCCGAAGTCGACCGCACGGTCGCGGTGTATGACCAGACCGTGGCGCAATACCGGCAGACCGTGCTCGATGGCTTCAGGGAAGTGGAGAACTACCTGGTGCAACTGAAGGTGTACGGGGACGAGGCGGTGGTGCGCCAGGAGGCGCTGGATGCCGCCCGCGAGTCGCTGCGCCTGACCGAGAACCAGTACCGTGCCGGGCTGATCGGCTACCTGGACGTGGTCAATGTGCAGACCACGGCGCTGAGCAACGAACGCAGCGTGCTGACCTTGCTGCAGGGGCGGTTGGTGGCCAGCGTGCAACTGATCGCCGCGCTGGGCGGCGGATGGGAAGCGCAGCAGGCGTTTGCCGAGGCGCAGGAGAGCGGACAGGACTGAGCCTGGGTTTTTGGGGGGGCGAAGCGGCCCCAATCCCCTTCCTAGAATGGATCCATTCTCATTCGCGAAAACCCGTGCGTTTCAGCAAGGCTTGAGTACAATCATCGGCTTTTTCCGGACCCACTCCGGGCCTGCCGCTGGAACTGCAAATGCTGATCGGTAGCTACTCCTCTTCGCTGGTGTTGATCTCGCTGTGCGTGGCCATCCTGGCGTCCTATACCGCCCTTGACCTCACCGGACGCATCGCCACGGCCAAGGGCCAGGCGGCCTGGCTGTGGATGGGCGGGGGCGCGTTCGCCATGGGCATCGGCATCTGGTCGATGCACTTCATCGGCATGCTCGCCTTCAGCCTGCCCATCGACCTGGGCTATGACCTGGCCCTGACCGCGCTGTCTTTGCTGATCGCCATGCTGTCGTCGGGCTTCGCCCTGTGGCTGGTCAGCCAACCGAGCCTGCCCTGGCCGTCGTTGGCGTTCGGCGCGCTGATCATGGGCGGCGGGATCGCCAGCATGCACTACACCGGCATGGCCGCGTTGCGTCTGCAGCCGGGCATCGACTACGACCCGACGCTGTTCGGCGCCTCCCTGGCCATCGCCGTGGGGGCGTCGGCGGCGGCGTTGTGGATCGCCTTCCGCTTGCGCCGGCACACGCCCTACGTGCGCCAGGTACGTGGCGCGGCGGCGGTGTTGATGGGCATCGCCATCGTCGGCATGCACTACACCGGCATGGCGGCGGCGAACTTCCCCGAGGGCAGTTTCTGCGGTGCACTGGCCGGTGGCCTGCGCGGCGATGGCCTGGACTACCTGGTGCTGATCACCACCCTGGCGGTGCTCGCCGTGGCACTGCTCACCTCGGTGCTGGACGCCCGCCTGGAGGCGCGTACCGCGGAGCTGGCACAGTCGCTGACCCTGGCCAACCAGGAACTGATCCAGCTGGCGCTGCACGACACCCTGACCGGGCTGCCCAACCGCACCCTACTGGCAGACCGCATCGAGCAGGCCATCGGCAAGGTGGCGGAGCAGGGCGGTTGTTTCGCCCTGATGTTCATCGACCTGGATGGCTTCAAGCCGGTCAACGATGCCTTCGGCCACCATGTCGGCGACCAGTTGCTCAAGGCCGTGGCGGCGCGCCTGCGCGGCCACCTGCACAGCCAGGACACCCTGGCACGCATCGGCGGCGATGAGTTCGTCCTGCTGGTGCAACTGCGCGAGCCGGACGATGCCATGGACGTGGCGGTCAAGCAGGTCAACCTGGTGTCGCGCCCGTTCCGCGTGGCCGAGCACGACCTGCAGCTGTCGGCGAGCCTGGGCATCGTGCTCTACCCGGGCAATGGCCAGGACCAGCACGAACTGCTGCGCAACGCCGATGCCGCCATGTACCACGCCAAGAGCGCCGGCAAGAACGGCTACAGCTTCTTCGACAGTTCGATGAACAGCAACGCCCGCCAGCAGCTGCAGTTGCTCCAGGACCTGCGCGCGGCCCTGGAGCTGGGCCAGTTCCGCCTGCACTACCAGCCCAAGTTCGATGCCGTCGCCCGCCAGCCGATCGGTGCCGAGGCATTGCTGCGCTGGGAACACCCGCAGCACGGCCTGTTGCTGCCGGAGCGCTTCATCGGGCTGGCGGAGAAGACCGGGCTGATCATTCCCATTGGCGAGTGGGTGCTCGACGAGGCCTGCCGGCAGATGCGTCAGTGGCTCGACCAGGGGCACGAGGGCTGGCGCATGGCGGTCAACCTCTCGGCCATCCAGTTCTGCCACGCTGGCCTGGTCGCCAGCGTGGCCCGCGCCCTGGAGGCCAACCGCCTGCCGCCGAACCACCTGACCCTGGAGATCACCGAGACCACCGCCATGCGCGATGCCGACGCCAGCCTGACCGTGCTGCAGAAGCTCGCCGACATGGGCGTGGACCTGTCCATCGACGATTTCGGCACGGGCTATTCCAGCCTGATGTACCTCAAGCGCCTGCCGGCCAACGAGTTGAAGATCGACCGTGGCTTCGTCCGCGACCTGGAGCAGGACAGCGACGACGCCGCGATCGTCTCGGCCATCGTCGCCCTTGGCCAGGCGCTGGGCCTGCGTATCGTCGCCGAAGGGGTGGAAACCGACCGTCAGCAGGCGTTCCTGACCCGCCTGGGATGCGATTCGCTGCAGGGCTACCTGCTCGGCCAGCCAGTGCCGGCCGAGCAGTTCATGGCCGGGCTGGACGCGACGCGCCAGCCCGAGGCGAGCTAACTGGCGTCACGCAAGGTACAGAACGGCACGAACGCCTCCATCTCGGCCTCCACGGCCTCGATGATGCGCTCGACATCGGCGGCGGCCATGATGGTCGCGCAGGGGATACCGGCGATGGCCAGCAAGGTCTCGCCGGTGGCGCGGTCGAACAATCGGGCGACCATGCTGCGCGGCGCATCCATGCTCGCCTCGAAGCCCAAGGGGTGGAAGTGCCAGCGCATCACCTGGCAGGCGTTGGGGAACGTCATCTTGTTCATGCCAGCCTCCTTGTCCTGATCCTGAACGCGGTGATCGGGCGGCCGTTCGCTTGGCCGGTGGGAATGTAACGATAGCAGCTGCATCGCCAGTGTCCCGTGGAAAACATGACAAATGTGCGAACGCATGATGTCGATCACAGCCCCGGTAGGGATGACCAGGGCCAGGCCGAAGGCCCTGGCAAACGTTTTCTGCGGTGAGCGGCGGCCGAGGCGCTTGGGGCGACGTGAGTTCACTGCCCAGCGGGGTTTCGGACCAACGGTGCCGCTCGCCCGGCCTGCGTCACCCCGGCATGCCGTCGATCCGCGGGCGCAGCAGGATCGGTAGGTAATGCCAGAGGAACAGCAGCAACGCCAGGCTCCAGCCCAGCACCGACAGGCTCAGCCCCAGCGGTGTGAAAGGCGCCAGCAGCACCCGCGCCAACGCCGCCAGCTGCATCAGGGCGAAGGCCCAGGCGATGAGGGCGGGCACCTGCAGCGGGCGGCCGGTATGGCCGAGGCTGACTCGCGCCATCATCGCCACGATCAAGCCGGTCATGGCGCCGACGCTCAGGGCATGAGTGGCCAGGCTCGGGTTCAGTGCCAGCCCGGCGTGCCACAGGGCCATGCCCAGGCAGGCCAGCAGCAGCCAGGCATAGGCCAGGTGCAACGACCATAGCAGCGGTACCCGCCAGATACCCCGGGCGTGCCAGTGCGCCAAGCGTACCGCATGAAGCACGGCCAGGGCGGCGAACAAGACGGCCAAGGGCAGGCGAGGCGTATCGCCCAGGCCGGCGACGAAGGTCAGCGGCACGGCGACGCTGAGCGCCAGGCACAGCCGGTCCAGCCAGGGGCGGGCGGGGGCGGGTGTCATATCGCCCAGGCCGCGGCGGGTGAAGAACGGAATGACCCGCCCGCCGATCACCGTCATCATCGCCGCCACCAACCACAGGCCGGCGAAAACCCCGCGACGTTGCCACAGTTCGTCCTGGCGCAGCCAGCCAACCAGGGTCAGCCACTGGCAGGCGGCCAACAGCAGGACCAAGCCGACGATCGGGTAATTGTTGCGCAGGCGCCGCCGCACGATGGGCTGCGCCAGGGCCAGGGCGACCAGGGGCAGGAAGCTGCCTTGCACCAGTACCAGCAGCCAGCCCGGCAGGGGCAGGAACCAACTGGCCCGGCCCAGCAGCCAGAGCAGGAACAAGCCTGCCAAGGGCCGCCCGCTCAGGCCCGCGATGCCGCTCCAGTTCTGCACGGCGGTGAGCAGGAAGCCCGCGACGATGGCCGCGGCGAAGCCGTAGAGCATCTCGTGGCGGTGCCAGGCCAGCATGCCGCCGGGCGGCGTTGGTGCGAGCACGCCAAGCAGCACGCCGCCCCACAGCAGCAGGGCGACCAGGGCGAACAGGCTGCCGCCGAGGAAGAACGGACGAAAACCCAGGGCCCAGAGGGCCTGGCGCGGGCGGGAAGCGATCGGCTGGGCGAGCATGGCGGACCTTCGTTCGAACAGTGGGCATCTAATGAGGTACCATCACGAACCGTGCCATCGGCAAAAGCCTTGTATATCAAGGTGATGGCATGGTGCGGAGTCGCTATGACTCCATGTTTCGCTGTCAATTCGACATCCATAAAGGTCGAAATGACTCGCTTGATGCATTGCAGCCCCCTGCTGCGCTACAGGATCCACGTTTTGTCCGATCTTCTGCTCAATCCACTGTTGCAGTACCTGGCCCGCCTGGCGCCTTCGAGCCAGCTGACCATGCGCTACATCCTCCAGGATGCCGCCGACCGGCTGGGCTTCGTCGACTGCGATATCGCCGAGGTGCCCTGGCACCGCCTCGAACCCGGCCACGTCGTTGCCCTGGTGGCAGCGCTGCGTGCCGATGGCTATGCGCCCAATACCTCGTCCTTGTACGTCAACGCCATGCGCGGGGTGATGAACGAGGCCTGGCGCCAGGGCCTGATCGACCATGAGCGGCTGCTGCGCATCCGCGAGGTCAAGCCGGCCAGCGGCAGCCGCCTGCCGCCGGGGCGCAACCTGCGGCGCAGCCTGATCCGTGAATTGATGGAGCTCTGCGCCGCCGACCCACGGCCGCAGGGTGTGCGCGACGCGGCGATCATCGCCTTGCTGTATGGCACGGGCATGCGCAAGTCGGAATCGGTGGACATCGACCTGGACCAGGTGGACTTCCAGGCGCGCAGCCTGCAAGTCGTGGGCAAGGGCAATCGCCAGCTGATCAAGTACGCGCCGACCTGGGCCTTCGAGAAGTTGCAGGCCTGGCTCGACCTGCGGCGCGCACAGTTGCCTGCTGGCGAGCCGGACGATCCGTTCCTGTTCAACCGTATCCGCCGTGGCAACCACATCACCCGCGCGCGGATCACCAAGCACGCCATCTACTACATCGCCCGCCAGCGCGGTGCCCAGGTAGGGGTGAAGATCATGCCGCACGATTTCCGCCGCGCCTTCATCACCCGGGTCATCGAGGAGCACGACTTGTCGATCGCCCAGAAGCTGGCGCATCACGCCAACATCCAGACCACCGCGAGCTATGACCGGCGCGACGACAACGAGCGGCGGCGGGCCGTCGACCGCTTCGATTACTGAGCTCCAGCGTGTAGTTTGAAGCGTGTAGCTGGCATTCAGTGAATGCTCGAGGCCAGTTCGAAGATCGGCATGTACATGAGGATCACGATCAGGCCGATCAGCAGGCCGATGAAGGTCATCAGCAGCGGCTCGAACAGGCGCACGAACCATTCCACCCAGCGGCCGATTTCCTGATCGTGGAAGTCGGCGCAGCGCTCGAGCATCTCGCCGAGGTTGCCTGATTGCTCGCCAGCCCGCAGCAGGCGCAGGGACACCGGTGTCACCAGTTGCCCGGCTTCCAGTGCGTCGGACAGCGGCAGGCCTTCGCCGACCCGCTGACGGGCCTGCGCCAGGCCGGCCGCCGCGGCGCTGCCGAGCAGGCCGCGGGCCATGTCCATGGCGGTGAGGATGGGGATACCCCCCTGCAGGAGAATGCCCAGCGAACGGTAGAAGCGCGCCAGTTCGTACATCACCAGGCGTTGGTGCAGGGCGGGCCAACGGCGCACCTGGCGGCCTGCCCAGCGTCGCAGCGCTGGATGCCGGCGCAGCAGGACCAGGGCCGCGATACCGGCCAGCGTCGCCAGTGCCAGGGGCAGTCGCTGGGCGTGCAGGAACAGGCCGATCTGCATCAGCCCGCGCGACAACCAGGGCAACTCGCTGCCCATGCCTTCGAACACCAGGCTGAAGCGCGGCACCACATAGCCCAGCAGGAACAGCACCACGCCGCCGCCCACCAGCAGCAGGAGCAGGGGGTAGACCGAGGCGCCGACCAGCTTCTGCCGGACCAGGTCCAGGCGCTGGCGATAGCCGATGTAGCGGGCCAGGGCGTCGCCCAGGGCGCCGGTGCGTTCGCTCGATTGCACCAGCGCTACGTACAGGGCGGGAAACACCCGTGGCTGCTGCCCCAGGGCCTGGGACAAGGAGCGGCCCTCGTAGAGCTGGCGCACCAGCGCCTCGAGGACCTTGCGCGCCGACGCGCTGGGCGCTTTCTCGGCCAGGCTCTCCAAGGCATCGATCAGCGGCAGGCCAGCCTCGAGCAGGGTGCCCAACTCCTGGCTGAACAGCACCAGGTCGAAATCCGCCGCCCGGCGCCAGGGCAGGGCATGCAGCAGGCCGCCAGCGCCGCGCACGCTGACCACCCGCAGGCCCTGGTCCTCGGCCTGGCGGCGTGCCTGCTCGGCATCCTCGGCATCGACCTGCAACTGGACGATGCCATGCCGGCCCAGGGCCTTGAGGCTGTAGCGCATGGTTGCCTCTCCCTACTGCCAACTGGTGATTTCGGCGTTTTCCCCGTCGCCGCCAGGCTGGCCGTCCTTGCCCATGGACAGCAGGTCGTACTCGCCGCCGTTCTCGCCGGGCTGGCGATAGATGTACGGGCGGCCCCAGGGGTCATGGGGCACCGCTTTCTGCAGGTAGGGGCCCGACCAGCGTGGCTCGCCGCTGGGGGCGCTGACCAGCGCCTGCAGGCCTTGCTCGCTGCTAGGGTAGTGGCCGACCTCCAGGCGGTACAGGTCCAGGGCCTTGCCCAGGCCTTCGATCTGCGCCCGGGCCACCTTCGCTTCGGAGCGGCCGAGCTGGCTGAAATACTTGGGCGCGACGATGCCGGCCAGCAGGCCAAGCACCACCAGGACCACCAGGAGTTCGAGCAGGGTGAAGCCGCGTTGGCGGATGGATCTGCGCTGCATGGTGAAACCCTCCAGGGCGTGTGGGCAGGTCTTTGCCAGCACCATGCAACAGCCGTGCACGTCTGTTGCGCGGCCTTGCGCCATGCGGCACGGCAGGCGGCACAGTGCTTGCGTCGTAGCTGCAAACCCTGGGTTTTCCGGGGCATTTCCCCCACTTCGGGGGCTCGACGGGGAGGCGGCCGACATGCGTGGAGTCATCCTTGGGTTGATCTGGCTGGCGGCAGGGATCGCCCAGGCCGACGTGTACATTTCCCGCGACGCCCAGGGCGTCTATGTGCTGTCCAACGTGCATCGGCCAGGGCGGCACTACGAGAAGGTCATCCGTGAGTCGCTGGCCCAGGCCGGGCCCGTCGATGCCCAACTGGTCACCGGCCGGCCATACGCCGACCTGGTGGCCGCCGCGGCGCAGGCCCACGGTGTGCCCCAGGCCTTGTTGCATGCGCTGATCAAGGCCGAATCCGGCTACAACCCCAAGGCACGCTCGCCCAAGGGTGCACAGGGGCTGATGCAGCTGATGCCGGATACCGCGCGGGAAATGGGGGTCAAGGACGTGCTCGACCCGCAGGACAACCTACAGGGCGGGGCGCGTTACCTCAAACGCATGCTCACCCTGTTCGACAACGACATCACCCTGGCGGTGGCGGCCTACAATGCCGGGCCCGAGGCGGTGCTCAGCCGTGGCCGGGTGGTGCCGCCGTTCGCCGAGACGCGCCGCTACGTGCCCAATGTGCTGAACGAGTACCGCCGGCTGCAGGGGCTGGCCGAGGATGCGCCGTTGTAGGGGCGAAAAGCCACAAGTGCTCCATGGTTCCCCAACTCTGGGCTATAACCTTGAAAAAGGCGCCCACCGCTGGAGTCCGCCATGGACATCGCTCCCCGTTCCGACACCCTGGTTGTACCTAGCGACGGCGATGCCGGGGCGGTGCGCAAGCCGTTCGACCTGTTGCGCTGGTACGCCTGGGTCAGCCTGGCCATCATCGTCTCGGTGGCCGTCGGGCTGGGGCTGATTTCCAGCCGCTTCATCATCAACGAGAGCGTCGAGCGCGACGCGCTGCTCACCGCCCAGTTCATCCAGTCAATCGCCGATGCGGAAGTGCGCCATGTGGCGATCCCCAACGTGCGCACCATGGGCGAGCTGCTCGACCCGCGCATGGACCAGGCCATGCCCGACGTCGACCCGGATGCCCGGCGCAAGGCCCGGGGTGAGTTCCTCGACCACATCGCCCACCTGCCGGACATGCTGCTGGCCAACATCTATGCCCCCGACCGCACGGTGATCTGGTCGAGCAACCCGGCGCTGACCGGCAAGGTGATCGAGTCCGACGACGACCTGGAGCGGGCCTTCGAATACAAGATGCGGGTCTCGGCCAGCTACCACGACTTCGACGACGCCCGCAGCGAGCAGAAATTCGTGACCCCGCCCCAGCAGCTGTTCATCGAGAACTACATCCCGCTGTTCGATGCCGATGGCGAACGGGTCGCCGCCATGGTGGAGATCTACAAGGAACCCCACGACCTGATCGTGCGCATCGAGCATGGGCTGCTGCTGATCTGGCTGGCCATCGCCGTGGGCGCCGCGGTGGTGTACCTCGGCCTGTACGGGATCATGCGCCGTGCCGCACGCACGTTGGAGGTCCAGCAGAAGCGGCTGATCAGCAACGAGACTTTCGTGGCGCTGGGCGAGGTGTCCTCGGCGGTGGCCCACAGCCTGCGCAACCCGCTGGCCAGCATCCGTTCCAGCGCCGAGCTGGCCCAGGCCTTCGACGAAGGGCCGGCGCAGAAGAACATCAGCGACATCATCAGCCAGGTCGACCGCATGGCCCAGTGGGTGCGCCAGTTGCTGCAGTCGCTGCGTCCGCTCAACGACGAGGCAGTGCCGGTGGACCTGCCCCAGGCCTTGCAGGAAAGCCTGCAGGCGTTCTCCGTGCCCCTGCTGCGCTGCGGCGTGAACCTGGATGTCAGTGCGTTGCCGCCCTTGCGAGTGGTGGGCCATCCGGTGCTGATCGGGCAGATCTTCAACAGCCTGATCGCCAATGCCCTGGAGGCGATGGAGCAGGGTGGGCGCTTGCGCGTGGAGGTGGTGCGCCAGGACCGGCGCAGCCTGACCCTGCGCCTGTCGGATACCGGCAAGGGCATGAGCGAGCAACAGCAACGCATGGCCTTTCGGCCATTCTTCACCACCAAGCAGGGTGGGTTGGGTGTGGGGCTGGTGCTGGTCAAGCGGATCATGGAGCGCTTCGGCGGCTCGATTCGCCTGAGCAGTCGTGAAGGCGAGGGGACCAGCGTCTCGCTCAGTTTCCGATTGGCCAAATCCTGATAGTTGACTTTCTATTTGCCTAGTAACTTATTGTTTTCAAATGGATTAACGGTTTTGGGGTGAACGTTACCCAAATGTGGGGAATCAACCTCGAATCAATGAGAAGTAATTTTTATATCTAATTGATAGTAAATAAAATTTTATTAAAAATCATTGCTGGCTGATTTCTTGCACAGCAGCCATGACGACCAACGGCGGCTGCAGCCGCTCTGGCGAACTGCTATCACCTTGCTACGTGCGGTAACGATACCGTGGCGACATCCACCGAAGGCCTCCAGGCGGGAACGACGCGATGCAGACGCTGGAACACGATGTCCCCGACAAGGCCTCCCTCCCATCCAGTGGGCTGGCTGCGCCGCTGCGCGAGTTCAACCTGCTGCGCTGGTTCTCCCTCATCAGCCTGCTGATCATCGCTTCGGTGGCCGGCGGGCTGGGCTACGTCTCGACCCGCTTCGTGGTGCGCGACAGCGTCGAGCGCGACGCCATGCTCACTGCCCAGTTCATCCAGGCCATGGCCCAGGCCGAAGTGCGCCATTCGCAGTTGCCGCCGGGCACCACCATGGGCGAGCTGCTCGACCCACGGCTGGACAGCCAGCACCTGCAGGTGAGCCCGGCGCTGGCGCGGTCGACCCGCACGGAGTTCCTCGACCATGTCGAGCACCTGCCCGATACCCTGCTGGCCAATGTCTATGCCCGTGATCGGACGATCGTCTGGTCCACCAATCCCCAGTTGATCGGCAAGCGCATCTCTGCCGATGGCGACCTGGACCATGCCTTCCGCTCGCGAAAGGCCGTCTCGGCGAGCTACCACCAGGCCGAGGACGACCGCGAGGAACAGAAATTCCTGCGCGAACCCCGCTACCTGTTCATCGAGAACTACATCCCGCTGTTCGACAGCCAGGGCGAGCAGGTGCTGTCGATGGTGGAGATCTACAAGGAGCCGCAGGACCTGGTGCGGCGCATCCAGCGCGGTTATGTGCTGATCTGGGTCTCGACCCTGCTGGGTGGGGCGCTGATCTACTTCGGCCTGTTCTGGATCGTGCGCCGCGCGGCGCTGTTGCTGCATCACCAGCAGGACCGCCTGGTGGCCAGCGAGACCTACGTGGCCCTGGGCGAGATGTCCTCGGCGGTGGCCCACAGCCTGCGCAACCCGCTGGCCAACATCCGCTCCAGCGCCGAGCTGGCCCAGGACATCGCCAGCGAGCCGGCGCGCAAGAACATCAACGACATCATCAGCCAGGTCGACCGCATGTCGCGCTGGGTGCGCGACCTGCTGGTGTCGCTGCGCCCGGCCAGCGACGAGGTCGAGGCGGTGGACCTGGTGGCGGCGGTGGAGGATACCCGCCTGGCCTTCGCCCAGCAGATCGAGCGCCATGGCGTGCAGTTCAGCTTCGCAGGGCCCGCATTGCAGTGGGTGGCCAGCCAGCCACTGCAACTGACGCAGATCCTCAACAGCCTGTTCGCCAATGCCCTGGAGGCGATGCCCCAGGGCGGCCACCTGCGGGCCGAGGTCAGGCGCCTGGAGGGGCAGCGGGTGCAGTTGCTGCTCAGCGACACCGGCAAGGGCATGAGCCAGCAGCAGGAGCGAATGGTGTTCAAGCCGTTCTTCACCACCAAGCAGGGCGGCCTCGGCGTGGGCCTGGCCCTGGTCAAGCGCATCATGGAACGCTTTGGCGGCTCGGTCAGCCTTCACAGCCGCGAAGAGGAAGGAACCCGCGTCAGCCTGATCTTCAATATCGCAGCGGGAGGGGACCATGGAGCCCAGCATTCTGGTGGTCGAGGATGACGAGATCCTCGCCGACAACATCCGCACCTACCTCGGCCTCAAGGGCTTCGAGGTCACGGTCTGCCACAGCGCGGAACAGGCCCTGGAGCAGGTCAGGCGGGTCCAGCCCGATGCGGTGCTGACCGACAACTCGCTGCCTGGCATGAGCGGCCATGACCTGTTGCGCAACCTGGTGGCCCAGGCGCCGGCGCTCAAGGTGATCATGATGACCGGCTATGGCAACGTCGAGGATGCCGTGCTGGCCATGAAGGAGGGTGCCTTCCACTACCTGACCAAGCCGGTGGTGCTGGCCGAACTCAAGCTGATGCTGGACAAGGCCCTGGCTGCCGAGCGCATGGAGCGCACCCTGTCGTTCTACCAGGAGCGCGAAGCGCAGCGCTCCGGCTTGCAGGCGTTGATCGGCGAATCCCCGGCCATGCAGGGCCTCAAGCACACCCTGCGGCAGTTGCTCGATGCCGAACAGCGCATGGCCAGCGGCGACCTGCCGCCGGTGCTGATCGAGGGCGAGACGGGCACCGGCAAGGAACTGGTGGCGCGTGCCTTGCATTTCGACGGCACGCGCAGCAAGGGGCCGTTCATCGAGTTCAACTGCGCCTCGATCCCTGCCAACCTGCTGGAAGCCGAGCTGTTCGGGCATGAGAAGGGGGCCTTCACCGATGCCAAGGAGCGCCGGGTGGGCCTGGTCGAGGCGGCGGACGGGGGGACGCTGTTCCTCGACGAGATCGGCGAAATGGACCTGGTGCTGCAGGCCAAGCTGCTCAAGCTGCTGGAGGATCGCTGCATCCGCCGTATCGGCGCGGTCAAGGAGCGCAAGGTCGACCTGCGGGTGATCAGCGCCACCAACTGCAACCTGGAGCAGATGGTGCAGCAGGGCAAGTTCCGTCGCGACCTGTTCTTCCGCCTGCGCATCATTGCCCTGAAGGTGCCACGGCTGTACGCCCGCGGCCAGGACATCCTGCTGCTGGCGCGGCATTTCCTCGCCTACCATGGGCGCCGCTACGGCAAGCCCAACCTGCGTTTCTCCACCGAGGCCGAGGCGCTGATGCTCGGCTACAGCTGGCCGGGCAACGTGCGCGAGCTGCGCAACATGCTCGAGCAGACGGTGCTGCTGGCGCCCACCGAGGTGATTGCTGCGCACCAGTTGAACCTGTGCATGACACTGGTCGACGAACCCCTGACCCAGGCTGCGCCACCGGTTTTCGAGGCGCCGCGGCACGAGCCGGAGGCGGGCACCAGCCTGCCGGACATGGAGCGCGACCTGGTGTGCCGGACGCTGGACCGTACCGACTGGAACGTCACCAAGTCGGCACGCTTGCTGGGGTTGTCACGGGACATGCTGCGCTATCGGATCGAGAAGCTTGGGCTGACGCGGCCGGACAAGCGGCAGTGGTGAGCGGTTGGGGCTGCACCGCAGCCCCAATGCCCCTAGCGCTGGCCATTGTCGTCAGCATCGTCCTGGCCCCGCATGCCCTCCGAACCCCCGCCATCCATCCCCGGCAGGTTGCGGTCGTCGGTTTGCTCGGCGGGCGGGCTGTCCGGGTCGTTGCCCTGGATACGCGGGTCGGTATCCCGGGGCGTGGGCCTCTCGACCGGGTTGAGGGTGCTGTCGGCGCCCGGGTTGGGCGCCGGGGTGTGCGGATTGTCCGGATGGGTCGGGCCCGTGCCGACGGCAAGGGCCAGGGGCGAGGCGAGCAGGGCGGCCAGTAGGTAGGTGGCTTTCATGGGCAGGCTCCTTTGCTTGGGGAAGGAGGCCTGTAGCGCACGCGACTGCATGCGCAAGGCCTCTTCCTGCGTTGGGCCATGTCCTCGTCAGCGAGGTGCCATCACTGCGACAGGCGGTCAGACCACCAGCGACAGCAGCATGATGAAGATGATGCCGACCACCGACAGCAGGGTTTCCATCATGCTCCAGGTCTTGAAGGTCTCGGCCACGGTCATGTTGAAGTACTGCTTGACCAGCCAGAAACCGGCGTCGTTGACGTGGGAGAGGATCAGCGAGCCGGCGCCGGTGGCCAGCACCAGCAGCTCGCGGTTGACGCCCGGGACCAGGTCGATCACCGGTGCCACGATGCCCGCGCCGGTGATGGTGGCCACCGTCGCCGAACCGGTGGCGATGCGGATCACCGCTGCGACCAGCCAGGCCAGCAGGATCGGCGAGATCTGCGCCTGTACCGCCATTTCGCCGATCACGTTGCCGACACCGGTGTCCACCAGCATCTGCTTGAAGCCGCCACCGGCACCGACGATCAGCACGATCGCAGCGGTGGGGGCCAGGCTCTGGTCGAGCATTTTCATGATCTGCTGGCGCGAGAAGCCACGGGCCGCGCCGAAGGTGTAGAAGGCCAGCAGCAGGGCGGCGAGCAGGGCGCTGATGGGGTGGCCGATCAGGTCCATCCACTGGCGCACGATGTGCTCGGTCGGCAGCACCACGTCGGCGAAGGTCTTGAGCAGCATCAGCACCACCGGCAGCAGCACGGTGATCAGGGTCACGCTGAAACTCGGCAGGTTCTGCTGGTCCGACTCGCGGGCGATCTGGTCCATCAGCTCCTGGGAAGGGTTGCCGGGGATGTAACGGGAAATGAAGTTACCGAACAGCGGGCCGGCGATCACCGCGGTGGGCAGGGCCACCAGCAGGCCGTAGAAGATGGTCTTGCCGATGTCGGCGTTGAAGATGCCGATCGCCAGCAAGGGCCCCGGGTGCGGTGGCACCAGGCCATGGACCACGGACAAGCCGGCCAGCAGCGGGATGCCGATCTTCACCAGCGACACCCCCGAGCGCCGGGCGACGATGAACACCAGCGGGATCAGCAGCACGAAGCCGATCTCGAAGAACAGCGGGATGCCCACCAGGAAGGCGGCGAACATCATCGCCCAGTGCACTTTTTCTTTGCCGAAGGCCCGGATCAGCGTGCGGGCGATCTGGTCGGCGCCGCCGGAGTCGGCCATCAGCTTGCCGAGCATGGTGCCCAGGGCGAGGACGATGCCGACGAAGCCGAGCACGCCGCCGAAGCCGTCTTGGAACGACTTCATGACCTTGGCCACCGGCATGCCGGAGGTCAGGCCGAGAAAGCCGGCTGCCAGGGTCAGGGCGACGAAGGGGTGGACCTTGAAATGGGTGATCAGCAGGACGAGCCCGACGATGGTCACCAGGGCATCGAGCAGCAGGTAGGTATCAGTAGCGAGTCCGAACATGGTTCATGTGCCTCGATCTTATCGTTGTTCTTGGTCAAACGCTCGGTGCCTGATGGCACCGAGATAGCGCTGTCTTTGGTGAGCCGGGAAAACCACCGGTTCAGGCGGTCCGCGCCAGGCTCCGGTCACCGCAGGGCTTTAGCCAGGCGTGGGTCGCTTCGGCCAGGGCCTCGATCGGCCGCGTGGCATCCAGCGCCAGGGTCAGCGGTTCGCCATGGGGAGGCTCGAGGGCGGCGAACTGGCTGTCGATCAGGCTGGCCGGCATGAAGTGGCCTGGGCGGGCGAGCACGCGTTTCTCGGCTTCGGCCGGGCTCAGTTCGAGGAAGACGAAGGCCAGGCCGGGCACCGCCTGGCGAAGGGTGTCGCGATAGCGACGCTTGAGTGCGGAGCAGGTGAGGATGGGGCGTTCGCCAGCGGCGAGGGTGGCCTGCAGTTCCTGGCCCAGGCGCACCAGCCAGCCGGCACGGTCATCGTCGTCCAGGGGAATACCGGCACTCATCTTGCGGATGTTTTCGGCAGGGTGAAAGGCATCGCCTTCGATCAGGCGACCGCCGCTTCTGCTGGCAATGGCGGCCCCGACGCAGCTCTTGCCGCAGCCAGCTACGCCCATTACCACAATCGCGGACAGGGGAGAGTTCATCAGTACCTCCTGCGGGGTGAGATAGCGCTGTCTCGTGATTGACGAGGCGTTGTCGCGAGCGCCACCCTCCCGGGTGTTATTGGTCTTGTCTTTTCGCAGTATGGACGCTTGGCACATAGCCGCTACTCAAGATTACGTTGCCTGCGTCCTGAGACAGCGCTACCTTAGTGGCCGTTCCTTTTTCTGGCAAGTAGTAAAATTACAACACCCATGTCTCGCACAGGCTCGCGCACTACCGGTCGCCCCACCCTGGCTGAAGTCGCCAGGCTTTCGGGGGTTTCCCCCATCACCGCCTCGCGCGCCCTGCGCGGCGTCAGCACGGTCGCGCCGGCGCTGGTGGAAAAGGTCATGGCCGCCGCTGCCAGCCTGGGCTATGTCGCCAACCCGGCGGCACGCGCCCTGGCCTCGGCGCGCAGCCAATCGGTGGTGGTATTGATCCCGTCGCTGTCCAACCAGTTGTTCATCGACACCCTGGAGGCCATCCACGAGGTGATGCGCCCGCGTGGGCTGGAGGTGCTGATCGGCAACTATCACTACGATATCGCCGAGGAAGAGAACCTGATCCGCAACTACCTGGCCTACCAGCCCTGCGGCATGCTGCTCACCGGCTTCGAGCGTAGCGACGCTGCCCGGCAGATGCTGGCTGCCAGCGGTGTGCCGTGCGTGCACATGATGGAGCTGGGCGGGCAGGCCGGTGCGCTGTCGGTGGGGTTCTCCCAGCAGCAGGCCGGGCGCGCCGCGGCCCGCCACCTGATCGAACGTGGCCGGCGGCGCCTGGCGTTCATCGCCGCGCAGCTCGACCCACGGGTGATGCAGCGTGCCGAAGGGTTCCGCCAGGCCCTGGCCGAGGCCGGCCTGCAGGCGCCGGAGCTGGAGTTGCTGACGCCGCAGCCTTCGTCGATCGGCCTGGGTGGCGAGTTGTTCAGCCGCTTGCTCGAGCAGGCGCCGGAGGTGGATGGGATTTTCTTCTGCAACGACGACCTGGCCCAGGGGGCGGTGCTCCAGGCCTTGCGCCAGGGCATCGAAGTGCCGCGCCAGGTGGCGATGGTCGGTTTCAACGACCTGCCGGCCTCGGCGCACATGGTGCCGCGCCTGACCTCGATCCGTACCCCGCGCGCCGCGGTCGGCCGGGGCGCGGCCCAGGCGCTGCTGGCACTGCTCGACGGCAAGCGCGTGGCGGTCGAGGAGCAGGACCTGGGGTTCGAACTGATGGTGCGCGAGAGTTCCTGAAGCCGGCGGGAGCTGGGTTGGGGCCGCTGCGCGCCCCAGGATTTCATGACCTCGCTCAGCCGGCCCCGTCGATCGCCTCCAGCCCATCGCGCAACTGCCGCGCCAACCCCTCCAGGTTCGCCTCCAGCCGCTGGCACAGCCGCTCGGTCGGCTGCGCCTGGCCAATCGCCTGCTCGATGGCTTCGCAATCGCCTACCACGCCGCGTACCTTGAGCATCCTGGCACCACCCTTGATGCGGTGCACCAGGGCCCGCAGCGCCTGGACATCGGGTTGCGGGCCGAGACCGCGCAAGCCCTGCAGGTCTTCGGCGGTACTTTGCGCCAGTTGCGCGAGCAGGCGCCGGGTGAGTTGTTCGTCGCCCTGGGTCAGGTGGCGTAGTTGGCCGAGGTCGAACCCACTGGCGGGCTCCTCCTCGGGGGCAGCCATGGCGTCGTTGGGAGCGATCCGGGACAGGCGTGCCCTGAGCACCTGCAGGCCGATCGGCTTGAACAGGCAGTCGTCCATGCCGCTGGCCAGGCAGCGCTCGCGCTCTTCGGCCTGGGCGTTGGCGGTAACGCCGAGAATGCGGCAGGGCGGCCCTCCATGTACCTGCTCCAGCGCGCGGATACGCCGGGTCAGTTGATGGCCGTCCATCACCGGCATGCTGCAGTCGGTGATCACCAGGTCGAAGCGACCGCCCTGCCAGCGCTCCAGCGCCGCCTCGCCGTGTTCGGCCAGGGTGACCTTGTGGCCGAGGCTGCGCAACTGCTTGTCCAGCAGCATGAGGTTGGCGGGGTAGTCGTCGACTACCAGGATCTGTAATGGCCCGGCGCTCGGCTGCGCGACCGGCCCGGCTATCGGTTCGGCTACCGGCGCAGTGGCGGGCACCAGGCCAAGGTGCACCTCGACCCGGGTGCCGACCCCCGACGCGCTGTGCAGCTGCAGCTCGCCGCCCATGAGCTGGCACAGGGTGCGGCTGATCACCAGGCCCAGGCCAGCGCCCTGGCGGGCACGGTGGTTGTCGAGCTGGGCGAAGGCCTCGAACAGCCTGGCCTGGTCCTGGGGGCTGATGCCGATACCGCTGTCTTGCACGTGCAGCGCCACCTGCGTGACGTGCCCGGGCGTGCTGGGGGTCAGCGCCAGCCTGACTTCGACATGGCCCTGGTCGGTGAACTTGATGGCGTTGCTCACCAGGTTGGACAGCACCTGCCTGAAACGCACCGGGTCGACCATCACCCAGGCCGGCGCCTGGGGCAGTTCGGCGCGCAAGGCCAGGCCCTTGATCCGCGCATTGCCCTCGAACACCCGCAGGGTGGCGCGCACCAGCTCGACCAGCTCGGTGGCGACCGGCTGCAAGGTCATGTGGCCGGATTCGATGCGCGAGATGTCGAGGATGTCGCCGATCAGCTCGAGCAGGCCGAGCGCCGAATCATGGGCGGTCTTGAGGCCCTGCGGGTCGCTGCGGCCCTGGCGGCTGTCCTCCAGGGCCAGCTCCAGCAGGCCGATCACGGCGTTCATCGGGGTGCGGATCTCGTGGCTCATGATCGCCAGGAAACTGCTCTTGGCCTGGCTGGCCTGTTCGGCATCGTCCTTGGCCTGGCGCAGTTGTTCGAGCAGGCCGCGGCTGAACGCCAACTGTGCCTGCAGGGCACGCTGGGCTTCGCCGCGCTGCTGGATCAACTTGCGCAGGTAGTTGTTCCAGAACACCACGCCGGCCAGCAGCGCGGCGGCCAGCACCAGCACCTGCAGCACCAGCGAGCGATAATCGCCCCACAGGCTGTCGCTGACCACCGTGCTGGTGCGCCAGCGATTGACCAACTGGTCCAGCTCCTCCGGGGGAATGCTCAGCAGGGCCTTGTCCAGGATCGATTGCAGCTGGGGCTGCCCCGGCGCCACGGCGAAGGCCGCGACCGCCGGGTCATCGCCCTGCAGCCCGGCGATGCGCAGCGTGTCCTTGAACACGTGGGCAATGTAGTAGGCCGCGGTGATATGGGGAATCAGGGCGACGTCGGCGTGGCCGCTGGCCACGGCTTCCATCAGCGTCAGGGCATTGTCCGTCTCGACCACCCGCGCCCGTGGCGCGTGCTGTTGCAGGGCGACGTGCTGGGAGGAGCCGCGCACCAGCGCCACGCGCTGCCCGTCGAGCAGCTCGCTCGCGCCGGCGTCACTGCGCGCCACTATCACCCCTGGGGTGACCAGGTAGGGGCGGGTGTAGCGCAGGCGTGCCGCTCGTCCGGGACCGTAGTCCAGCGCACCGATCATCTCGGCGTCGCCGCGCGCCACTTCGTCGACCATCTCCGGCACCGAGTCGCGCTCGAGCATCTGGAAGCGCAGCCCGGTGCGCAGGCTGATCTGCTTGAGCAGGTCGAGGGTGATGCCATTGGCCTGCTGTTGGCGATCGTTGAAGGTCAGCGGCGCCAGCGCGCTGTTGATCAGCACACGTACCGTGGGGTGGCGGGCGATCCAGTCGTGCTCTTCGTCGCTCAGGCTGGACAGGTGGCGCTCGAGCAGCAGGCTGGTGTTGCCGCTGGTCCAGCGACGTAGGATGGTCATTCGCTCGCTGTCGCTGATCCGTGCCAGCGCCTGGTCGACCAAGCGGCGCAGCCTGTGGTTGTCGTGGGCCAGGGCGAAGGCGAAGGCATCCGTGGGGCCATGCACGAAGTGATCGATGCGCACCTGCCCCTGGTAGCTCTTGCCGATCAGGAAGTCGGTACTGATGGCGTCGCCGAGGTAGGCATCGGCTTCGCCCAGCGAAACGGCGGACAGGCCGGCCAGGGTCGAGCGATACAGCTGCAGTTGCGCCTGTGGGTAGAGCTCGCGCACCGAGGTTTCGGGCAGGTAGTGGTCGACCATCGCCAGGCGCAGGCCGGCCAGGTCTTCATCCTTTTGCAGCAAGCGGCCCTGGCGGGTGACGATCACCGGCAGGTCATCGGCATAGGATTGGCTCAGGGCAAGCTGGGCATCGGCCGCCTCGAAGCCGTTGGAGCTGCCGAGCAGGTCGATCTGCCCGGCATGCAGCGCCTCGATCGCCGCCTGGCGGCTGGCGAAGCGGCGGACTTCGATCGCCACGCCCAGTTGCTCGCCGATCAGCCCGGCATAGTCGGCGCTCAGGCCCTCGTAGTCGCGCTGGCTGACGTTGATCTCGAAGGGCGGGTAGTCGGGGCGGGAGCTGCCGAGCACCAGTACCTTGCGTTGCAGCAGCCATTGCCGGTCGTCCTGGGGCAGGTGCAGCGGCGGGGCGACGCTGGCCGAGCGGGCGAGCAGGTGGCGTGGCTCGGCATCGCCGAGCACCAGGCTCGGCACGCTCAGGAACATGGCCAGCAGCAGGCTCGGCAGCGTGCCTTTCATGGCGGTGGCATGGCTCAGGCGACGTTGTTGCGCTTGGCCAGGTCGACCATCTCGACCAGCGACTCGGTCTTGAGTTTCTCCATGATGCGGCCGCGGTAGGTGCTGATAGTCTTGGCGCTCAGGCTCATGCATTGGCCGATGTGCTTGTTGCTCTCGCCGCGTGCCAGTCGGCGCAGCACTTCCATCTCGCGGTTGGACAAGCTGTCCAGGCGTACGCTCTCGCTTTCCAGCGAACTGCTGTTGACCGACATCTGCGGAAAGGTCGAGTAACCCTTGACCAGGGCCTTGAGGGCGAAGACTGGCGCCTCCAGGTCCTCGTCCTTGCGCACGAAGGCGGAGATGCCGGCGTCCAGGCAGCGGCGCACGTAGAGGTCGGCGGGCTGGCCGGTCAGGGCCATGATCTTTGGCGCCGGCTCGAGCAGTTGCAAGCGCTTGATCACTTCCATGCCATCCAGCCCTGGCAGGCCGATATCGAGGATGACCACGTCGGGTTGCAATTGGCGAGCCATCTGTACCGCTTCGATGCCGCTGCCGGCTTCGCCAACGACCTGGAAGCGTTCGCGTTCGAGCAGCATGCGTACGGCCAGCCGAACGGTGGGGTGGTCATCGACCAACAGTACGGTTGTCATTGGGGAACTCCTGTCTGGGTGTGGTCCGTTTCCTGAAATCACCCAGGAATATGTCTGGGGGCCTGCGTGGCAGCGCGCAAGATACGTCGATTAAGGAGCGTTGGTAATGGCGAGTATAGGGGTGTTGAAAAAGCGAGGTTGGTTTGTTGAAAAACCCTACACGATTAAGGGGTTTCAGTAGGCGGGGGCTGGCAGCGTCTTCGGCTGATTCCTGCACAGGTATTCGCGTGCCGGAATCAGCCGACAGGTTATTGGTCCGCGGGGCGATAGAGGTGGGCGTGCCCGGCTCGGTACAGGGCTGACTCGGCGAACGGCGCATCGCCCAGCACATGGCCCACCAGGATCAGCGCCGTACGCCGGAAGCCCTTGGCCGCAGTGCGTTCGACGATGTCCTGCAAGGTACCCATGACCCAGTCCTGGTCGGGCCAGGTGGCACGATGGACCACGGCGATCGGGCAGTCGGCGCCGTAGTGCGGCAGCAGCTCGGCGATGATGCGTGCCAGGTGCTTGACGCCCAGGTGAATGGCCAGGGTACTGCGGTGCCGGGCAAGGTCGGCCAGTTGCTCGCCGGCTGGCATGGGCGAGCTGTCGCCGTAGCGGGTGAGGATCACCGTCTGTGCCACCGCCGGCAGGGTCAGCTCGCAGCCGAGCAGGGCGGCGCTGGCCGCCGTGGCGGTGACGCCGGGGACGATCTGGTAGTCGATGCCCAGCTCGCGCAGGTAGCGGATCTGCTCGCCGATGGCGCCATACAGGCTGGGGTCGCCGCTGTGCACCCGGGCCACGTCCTGGCCTTTGTCATGGGCACTGCGAATGGCGGCGATGATCTGCTCCAGGTGCAGTTCGGCGCTGTTGATCACTGTTTCGGCACGGTGCCCTTCGAGCACCGCCGGCGGCACCAGGGAGCCGGCATAGATGATCACCGGGCACTGGCGGATCAGGCGCTGGCCCTTGACCGTGATCAGTTCCGGATCGCCGGGGCCGGCGCCGATGAAGTAGACCGTCATGGGGAATCCTTGCGGGTGAGCGGGGGAGGCGATTATCCGCCACTGGCCAGGGCGAGGGTAGCCGGGCCGAGGACCTGGCGCGTTACCCGTAGGGCGGCCGGGCCCTGGGCCTGGCTGGCGAGGGCCAGGGCTGCGCTTTCGGCCACCCCCCAGCAGCCGCTGTGCTGGAAGGTGGTTGCCGAGCGGTGGCTGAGCTGGGGTTCGAAAGCGTGCAGTTGCGCGGGGCTGAACAGCACGAGGGGCAATGCCAGGCGCCTGGCCAGTTCCTGCAAGCCGGGTTCGTTGGCTTTGAGGTCGATGCTGGCGATGCCGCGCAGCAGCGCCGGGGCCAGCCCGTGCGCCGCGAGGGCCCCGCGCAGCAGGGCCTGCAGGGTGTCGGCCGGGCAGCCCTGGCGGCAGCCGAAGCCGGCGTACAACGCCGGCGCAGGAGGGGCGAGGCGCATCAGGCTTGGCTGGTGCGACGGTACAGCCAGGCGCTGAGCAGGCCCAGGGCGAGCCAGAAGGCGGCGTTGGTCACCCAGGAGGCGATCTTGAACTGGGTTTCCAAGGCTTCGGGCGCCAGGCTCTCGTGCATCGCCGGTTGCGGCGCGCCGATCAGGTGCGGCACGACCAGTAGGGCGAGGCCCAGTACCTTGAACAGCCAGTGATGGGCGAACACCAGCAGGGCCAGGCCTGCCGCGGTGGCGGCGGCGGTGCCGATCCACCAGCCCTGGCGCTGACCCAGGTCGGCAGCGGCGGTACCCGGCAGCTCTGGCGGCAGCCCCAGGGTCGGCGCCAGGCAGAACACCGCGAACCCGGCCAGGCCCCACAGTGCGCCGGTGGCCACGCGGCCCGGTTCGCGCAAGCTGTACAGGGCCGCGAGGATCAGGGCGAAACCGACCGCGACCACCAGGTTGCCGCCGGTGGTGGAGAGCAGGCGCTGCCAGCCGTCTTCCGGTGCCCAGGCTTCGGCGTCGTGTTCATGGGCGGCGACGGCATCGCCGTGGCCGTGGTGTTCGGCGACGGGGGCCGCGCTTTCATAGGTTTCCGCCTCGAGGATCAGCGGGCTGACCCACAGGCTTTGCAAGAAGGTCAGCAGCAGGGCGGCGAGCAGGCCGCTGAAGCCGGCGGTACGGGCGATGCGCTTGATCATGCAGGCGTACTCAGTGGCAAGGGAAGGCGGCGCTGTGGCGGGTATCGTGGGCGGCGTTGTGCACGGCCTCGATGTGCGAGAAACCGGCGAAGTAGATCAGGCACAGGCCCAGCAGGCTGGCGCCGGCGGCGATGACGATGCGTTGGCTGAGGCTGACGGGGGTGCTGACGCTGTGTTTGGCGCTGGTGACGGGCATGACGCTTTCCTCTGCTTTGTCATAGGCGGCGGACAAGCGCGACAGCCCCGGACGCAACGGGCCCAGGGAGATGCGACAGCGCCCGCCCACCGCGGGGTGATCATTCGACGTCAGGCCGGTCTCCGGGCTTGCGAGGAGGAGCAGGGCTCCTGGGGGGGAGCGTCACCTTCCCATGCCCTACGACGTGGCACAGTGGTCAAGACGCTTCGCTCGCTTACCGTTGCGGGGGCAGCACCGGCGTTGTCCGACCCCTTGGGGGCCTGGGACGCACCGGTTTCCCGTTTCACCCCCGAAGGGGCACCTGAACGCAGTGCATTAGCAAATCATGGGGCGGTTTCCCCGTCAATCGCAGGATAGGCAAGGCTTTAGGGCTGCCAAGGTTGACCGCCTGCCAACCACTGCGTAGCCTTGCCGCTTCGAGGTTCTCCGGCCGCCGCCGGAGCTAAGATGGGAACGCGGTCCAAGCCGCGGCTGCCCCCGCAACTGTAAGCACTGAACAGGATCGACACAGCCACTGCGCCAGCGCGGGAAGGCGTCATCCAACCGGCCCGGGGCCGGTACTGTGCAAGCCAGGAGACCTGCCTCGAAACGCTTTCGACTTTCAACCGGGCGGGGTGATCCGGTGGCGAACGGGCCCGGCCGTGGTGGCACGAGGCTTTCGTCCTGCATGCCCGCGCCATCCTGCCAAGGGCATCGCGACATGAAAACACTGGCCAAGCTCCCCGTCACCATCGTCACTGGCTTCCTCGGCTCGGGCAAGACCACCTTGCTCCGGCACATGCTCGACAACGCCCAGGGCCGCCGCATCGCGGTCATCGTCAACGAGTTCGGCGAGCTGGGCATCGACGGCGAGATCCTCAAGCAGTGCAGCATCGGCTGCACGGAGGAAGAGGCCAGCGGCCGCGTCTACGAACTGGCCAACGGCTGCCTGTGCTGCACCGTGCAGGAAGAGTTCTTCCCGGTGATGCGCGAACTGGTGGCACGCCGTGGCGACCTGGACCACATCCTCATCGAAACCAGCGGCCTGGCCCTGCCCAAGCCGCTGGTGCAGGCCTTCCAGTGGCCGGAAATCCGCAATGCCTGCACGGTCGATGCGGTGATCACCGTGGTCGACAGCCCGGCGGTGGCGGCGGGTACCTTCGCTGCCTACCCAGAGCAAGTGGACGCCCAGCGCAAGCTCGACCCCAACCTGGACCACGAGTCGCCGCTGCACGAGCTGTTCGCCGACCAGTTGGCCAGCGCCGACCTGGTGGTCCTGAACAAGGCCGACCTGATCGATGCCGAAGGCCTGGCCAAGGTCCGCGCCGAGGTGGCCGAGGAACTGCCGCCGGCGGTCAAGGTGATCGAGGCCAGCAGCGGGCGCCTGCCGCTGGAGGTGCTGCTTGGCGTGGGCGCCGAGGCCGAGGCGCACATCGATGGCCGGCGCACCCACCACGATGCCCATCACGCTGGCGAAGATCACGACGATCATGACCATGACGCCTTCGACTCGATCTCCATCGACCTGCCCGAGGCCGACGAAAGCCTGCTGCTCGACGCCTTGACGCAACTGGTGGTGGAGTTCGGCATCCTGCGCGCCAAGGGCTTCGCGGCCATTCCCGGCAAGCCGATGCGTCTGCTGGTGCAGGGCGTGGGGACCCGTTTCGACAAACACTTCGACCGCGCCTGGCGTGCCGACGAGCCTCGCCTGACGCGCCTGGTGCTGATCGGCCAGGACCTGGATGCCGTGCAACTGGAGGCGCGCCTGCGCCAGGCCCTGGGCGCCTGATCCATGCACCTGCTGCGGACCCAGCCCGGCGGCTTCGTGCCGGACGACAGCATCGCCGACCTCGGCCAGACGCCCGCTGAGCTGGTGATCCTCTGCAGCGGCGACTCGCACCTGGCGCTGCTGGCGGAAACCGCCGAGCAGTTGCCAGACGACTTCCCCAGCCTGCGCCTGGCCAACCCCATGCAGGTGCAGAACCACGCCTCGGTCGACCTCTACGTCGACCAGGTGCTGCGCCACGCCAAGGTGATCCTGGTGTCGCTGCACGGCGGGGTCGGCTACTGGCGCTATGGCGTCGAGCAACTGGTCGAGCTGGCCAACCGCGGTGTACGGCTGATCCTGGTGCCAGGCGATGACCGCCCCGACCCCGAGCTGACCGGCCTGGGCACGGTGACCGGCGAGCAGGCCGAACGGCTCTGGCACTACCTGCGCCAGGGCGGCAAGGCCAATGCCCTGAACCTGTTCAACTGCCTGGCCAGCCTGTGGCTGGGGCGTACCTATGCCTGGGACGAACCGCAGCCGCTGCCGCGCACGGCGGTGTATCACCCCGCCAAGGCCAGCGCCACGCTCGAGGACTGGTACGGCCAGTGGCACCCGCAGCAGCCGGTGGCGCCGCTGCTGTTCTACCGCTCGCACCTGCAGGCGGCCAACACCGCCTTCATCGATACCTTCTGCACACGTTTGCAGGCGATGGGCCTGAGCCCGCTGCCGATCGCTGTGGCCAGCCTCAAGGAGCGCGCCTGCCTCGACCAGGTCGAGGCCTGGCTGGACGAGGTCGGCGCCGACGTGGTGATCAACACCACCGGTTTTGCCCTGTCCAGCCCGGAGCAGCCCAACCTGCGCCCGTTGCGTCGCGACGTCCCGGTGTTGCAGGCGATCTGCGCCCAGGACAACCAGCCGGGCTGGGAGGCCAGCGAACAGGGCCTGGGCGCCCGTGACCTGGCCATGCATATCGCCTTGCCGGAGCTGGACGGGCGCATCATCACCCGGCCGGTCAGCTTCAAGGACCTGGCCTGGCGCAGCGAGCGCAGCCAGTCGGACGTGGTCTGCTACAGGGCCCACCCTGAGCGCATGGACTTCGTCGCCGAGCTGGCGCGGCGCTGGGTGGAACTGGCGCGCCTGCCCAACCCGCAGAAGCGCGTGGCGCTGGTGCTGGCCAACTACCCGACCCGCGACGGGCGCATCGGCAACGGCGTGGGCCTGGATACCCCCGGCGCGGCCCTGAACATCCTCCGCGCCTTGCAGGCCGAGGGCTACCCGGTGGCTGGCCTGCCCGACAGCGGCACCGCGCTGATCCAGCAATTGCTGGGCGGCGTGAGCAACGACCTGGAGCACCTCGACCAGCGCCCCTGCGCCCAGAGCCTGGCCCTGGCCGACTACCAGGCGGCCTTCGCCGACCTGCCCGAGGCCAACCAGCAGGCGGTGCTGGCGCGCTGGGGCGCCCCTGAACAAGACCCGATGTACCGCAGCGGGCGCATGATGATCGCCGGCCTGCGCTACGGCCTGACGTTCGTCGGCATCCAGCCGGCCCGGGGCTACCAGGTGGACCCCAGCGCCGTGTACCACGACCCCGACCTGGTGCCGCCCCATGGCTACCTGGCGTTCCACTTCTGGCTGCGCAATGGTTTCGCCGCCGACGCGGTGATCCACGTCGGCAAGCACGGCAACCTGGAGTGGCTGCCCGGCAAGGGCGTCGGCCTGTCGGCCCAGTGCTGGCCAGATGCCTTGCTCGGGCCGCTGCCCAACATCTACCCGTTCATCGTCAACGACCCAGGCGAGGGCGCCCAGGCCAAGCGGCGTACCCAGGCGGTGATCATCGACCACCTGATGCCGCCGCTGACCCGTGCCGAGACCTACGGCCCGCTGCGCGACCTGGAGCGCCTGGCCGATGAATACTACGAAGCGCAACTGCTCGACCCACGCCGTGCCCGGGAGCTGCAGCGCGACATCCTCGAGTTGCTCAAAGCCAACCACATCGACCGTGAGTTGCAACTGGAAGGCCAGTTGGACGATGCGGCACTCTGGCTGCCACGGCTGGACACCTATCTGTGCGACCTGAAGGAGTCGCAGATCCGCGATGGCCTGCATGTGTTCGGCCAATCGCCCGAAGGGCGGCTGCGCAGCGATACCCTGCTGGCCCTGGTACGTGTCGAGCGTGGTGACGGCAAGGGCGGCAATGCCAGCCTCATCCGTACCCTGGCCAAGGCCCTGGCGCTGAGCTTCGATCCCCTGGACTGCGACCTCGGCCAGCCCTGGCAGGGGCCGCGCCCGGCCATACTGGAGGCGCTGGCCCCACCCCCCTGGCGGACCTGCGGCGATACCCGCGAACGCCTCGAACTGCTGGCCCTGGCGCTGATCGAGCAAGGGCTGGACGGCTGCCTGCAACTGCCCGACGAGGCCCCCTGGCAGCCGGTGCGCAGTGTGCTGCAGACGCTGGTCGAGTCGGTGGCGCCGAACCTCGATGGCTGCGGTGCGGCTGAGCTCGATGGCCTGCTCGCCGCCCTGGCCGGGCGTTTCGTCCCGGCCGGCCCCAGTGGGGCACCGAGCCGGGGGCGCCTGGACGTACTGCCCACCGGCCGCAACTTCTATACCGTGGACGTGCGCAACCTGCCCACCACCACTGCTTGGCGCCTGGGTTTCGCCTCGGCCAACCTGATCCTCGAGCGTCACCTGCAGGACCATGGCGACCACCTGCGCCAGTTGGGGCTGTCGGTGTGGGGCACGGCGACCATGCGTACCGGTGGCGACGATATCGCCCAAGCCATGGCGTTGATGGGCGTGCGCCCGGTATGGGCCACTGGCAGCCAGCGGGTCGACGACTTCGAGATCCTGCCCCTGAGCCTGCTCGACCGCCCACGGGTGGACGTGACCCTGCGTGTCTCGGGTTTCTTTCGCGATGCCTTCGGCAACCTGATCCGCCTGTTCGACGCGGCGGTGCAGGCCGTGGCGGCCCTGGACGAACCCGACGACCTCAACCCCCTGGCGGCCCGGGTGCGTGCCGAGCGCGAGGCGCTGCTGGCCGCGGGCGCGGACGCCGAGCAGGCGGCGCGTCAGGCAGGCTGGCGCGTGTTCGGCGCCAAGCCCGGGGCCTACGGCGCCGGGGTGCAGAACGCCATCGATGGGCGTCTGTGGCACAACCGCGACGACCTGGCCGAGGTCTACCTCAACCATGGCGGTTATGCCTACGGCGGTGCCGACGACGGTACGCCGGCCCGTGCCGAATTCGCCCGACGCCTGGGCCAGGTGCAGGCGGTGTTGCAGAACCAGGACAACCACGAGCATGACCTGCTCGATTCCAACGACTACTACCAATTCCAGGGCGGCATGCTGGCGGCGGCCGAGACCCTGGCAGACGCCACGGTGGCCAGCTACCACGGCGATCACAGCCAGGCCGACCGGCCACGCATCCGTACCCTCAAGGAAGAACTCAACCGGGTCATCCGCGCCCGCGCGCTCAACCCCAAGTGGATCGAAGGCGCCAAGCGCCACGGCTACAAAGGTGCCTTCGAACTGGCAGCGACGGTCGACAACCTGTTCGCCTTCGATGCCACCACGCACCTGATCGACGACCATCACTATCAGTCCCTGGCCGACGCCTACGTGCTCGACCCGGCGACCCGCGATTTCATGCGCCAGCACAACCCCGACGCCTTGCGCGACCTCACCGAACGCTTGCTGGAGGCCCAGCAGCGTGGCCTCTGGCAGGCTCCGGGCGCGTATCGCGAGGCCCTCGAGGAGCAACTGCTGGACGGCGAGGAACAGGCCTGACATGAGCGAACCCCTGCAATTTCCACTGGCTGCCGTGGTCGGCGCCGACGACCTCAAGCTGGCCCTGTGCCTGACGGCCATCGACCCGAAGATCGGCGGTGTGCTGATCGAAGGCCCGCGCGGCATGGCCAAGAGCACCCTGGCCCGGGGCCTCGCCGACCTGCTGGGCGAAGGCCCCTTCGTGACCCTGCCGCTGGGGGCGACCGAGGAGCGGCTGGTCGGCACCCTCGACCTGGATGCCGCGCTGGGGCAGGGCAAGGCCCAGTTTTCCCCGGGCGTGCTGGCCCAGGCCGACGGCGGCGTGCTCTACGTCGACGAAGTCAATCTGCTGCCCGACCCCCTGGTGGACCTGCTGCTCGACGTGGCGGCCAGCGGCACCAATCGTATCGAGCGCGACGGCATTTCCCATCGCCATGCGGCGCGCTTCGTGCTGATCGGCACCATGAACCCGGAGGAAGGCGAGCTGCGCCCGCAGTTGCTCGACCGCTTCGGCCTCAACGTCGCCCTCGAAGGGCTGGCGCAACCCGAGGCGCGTCAGCAGATCATCCGCCGGCGCCTGGCCTTCGACAGCGATCCGCAGGCCTTTTGCGCGCAATGGGCCCAGGCCCAGGCGCAATTGCGTGAACGCTGCCACGGCGCGCGCCAGCGCCTGGAGCGCATCCCGCTGGACGACCAGGCCCTGGCCTGGATCACCGAACGCTGTTTCGCCGCTGGCGTGGACGGCCTGCGCGCCGACCTGGTCTGGCTGCGTGCGGCCCGGGCCCACGCTGCCTGGCGCGGGGGCGAAACGATCGAGCAAGACGACGTGCAGGCGGTAGCGGAGTTCGCCTTGCGTCACCGGCGCCGCGCCTCGCCGCCGGACACGCCCCCCCATGCGGCAACCAGTGCCGGCAATGGGCAGACCGAGCTTCAGGGTGGGCCGGGCGATTGGGGGGCGTTGCCGCCGCAGGCCGTGCCCAGCGGTGCCCGGCGCGAGGTGCCGAACTGGGCAAAAAAGCCCTGAGCATTCGCCAGCCCGACGCGTTGGCGGCGGATGCCAGGCCCCGCGTCGGAAAGCTGGCAGGTGCGCCCCGTGGACGAGCGCGGATGGCGGGTGCGGGAAAGGTGGCCTGGTTGCCGACCCTGCTCAAGGGCCGGCCCCGCCAGCGCCAGGACCTGTGCTGGCAGCAGCGCCAGGCCCAGGCGCCGGAATTATGGCTGGTGATCGTCGATGCCTCGGCCTCCACCCGTCGTCACCAGGCCTTGGCCCAGGCCAAGGGGCTGCTGGCCGAACTGTTCGATCAGGCCTACCGCCAGCGTGCACGCCTGGCCCTGGTGACCGCCAGCGGCGGCGCACCGCGCTGGCAGCGCCAGGGGCTCAAGGCGTCGGGGACATTGCAACCCTGGTTGCAGGCGCTGGGGGCGGGGGGCGGCACACCGCTGATCGCGGCACTGGAGCAGGCGCACCAGTGGTTGCTGGCCCGGGGCAAGCGTCACCCCCAGGAGACACAGCGCTGCCTGGTGCTCACCGATGGTCGCCTGCAACGCTGGAACGCTCCACGGCCGATGCCCTGCGCGACCGTGCTGGTGGACATGGAGCTGACAGCGGTACGTCTGGGGCGGGCACAGCGGCTGGCCGAGCAACTGCAGGCCGAATACCGGCACATCCAGCAGTTCAGGGTACGTGACTGATTAAAGAAGGGAAGTCGCGCCTGCGGCGCAATGTCGCAATTAAAGAAAGTTGCCAGGCCAGGGCGGTAGAAAGTTGCACAAGTGCGTGGCTCGGCACGCACTTGCAAGTGGCCGCGATATTACTTGGGCATCGACCAGGGTTGCAGGTCGTAACCTTTTTCGCAAAGTTCGGCGCGTACTTCCTCGATCAGGCAGGCCCACTGCGCGGGGTCGGAATAGATACGCGAGGAAACTTGCTTGCTGCCGATACGGGTGCTGGTCCGGTCGATCACTGCCAGGCTCAGCTCACCAGTGCCATTGGGTGCATCCCAGGCTACGCACTGGAAGGGTTCGAAGGCGTGGTCGGCGATCAGCAGTGCTTCGTTGACACGGAGCGGGGCATTCATGGTTCGGTCTCTCTATGGTCCCAAACAGCGAAATGAAGTCCGCGTTGCTCAAGGTCGAAGGTAGGCAGCGCGGGGTTACTTGTACTGATGCTCCATGTTGGGGGTGAAGTCACAGGGTCGTTGAAATTTTTTTTAGTCTGCAAAAGTGTTGCCGTGGCCTGTGCCGCCTGTGACGTCGATAACTTTGAAAAATTCCCGGATGACCCGCTGATGACAGCAACCGGCAGACAAACGGTAGTGGGGAGCGTCAGGTTCATTGCTACTGTTAATTCGGGCGCTGCAACTTACTGTTTCTACGTGAAAAACCAAAAATTGGCGCCAAGGAACGGTCATGCTCGAAACCGCCTCTCAACGCCGCTTGCTGATCGTCGATCCCTGCGACGACTGCCACCGTCTACTACCGGGCCTGCGAAGCGTCGGCTGGGATGTACACAGCTGTACCCTGGCGGCCGCGCTGGATCATCGCTGCGATGTCGGCCTGCTGCGTCTGCAGGCCTCGCACCTGCGTCACCCCGATGCGGTCAAGGACATGATCAAGCGCAGCAACACCGAATGGATCGCCGTGCTCAGCGCCGAGGAGCTGCGCATGCAGAACGTCGGGGATTTCGTCTGCGAGTGGTTCTTCGATTTCCACACCCTGCCGTTCGATGTGTCGCGGGTCCAGGTCACCTTGGGCCGTGCCTTCGGCATGGCGCGCCTGCGCGGCAAGGGCTCGGTGCGGGTGGACGAGCCGGAGCACGAGCTGCTGGGCGACAGCCGGCCGATCCGCGAACTGCGCAAGTTGCTGGGCAAGCTGGCGCCCACCGAGTCGCCGGTGCTGATCCGTGGCGAGAGCGGGACGGGCAAGGAGCTGGTGGCGCGCACCCTGCATCGGCAATCGCTACGGTGTGACAAGCCCTTCATCGCGATCAACTGCGGCGCCATTCCCGAACACCTGATCCAGTCCGAGCTGTTCGGCCACGAGAAAGGTGCTTTCACCGGTGCCCACCAGCGCAAGGTGGGACGCATCGAGGCGGCCAACGGCGGCACTTTGTTCCTCGACGAGATCGGCGACCTGCCCCTGGAATTACAGGCCAACCTGCTGCGCTTTCTGCAGGAGAAGCACATCGAAAGGGTGGGCGGGGACCAGCCGATCCCGGTGGACGTGCGGGTATTGGCCGCGACCCACGTGGACCTGGAGAAAGCCATCGAGCAGGGACGTTTCCGTGAAGACCTCTATTACCGGCTCAACGTCCTGCAAGTGGTCACCGCACCGCTGCGTGATCGGCATGGCGATTTGTCGATGCTGGCCAGCCACTTCGCCCATTTCTACAGCCTGGAGACCGGCCGCCGGCCGCGCTCGTTCAGCGACAGCGCCTTGGCGGCGATGGGCCGGCACGACTGGCCAGGCAACGTGCGCGAGCTGGCCAACCGGGTGCGGCGCGGGTTGGTGCTGGCCGAGGGGCGGCAGATCGAGGCCCAGGACCTGGGCTTGCAGACCCTGGAGCAGGAAGATCAGCCGCTGGGCACCCTGGAGGACTACAAGCACCGGGCCGAGCGCCAGGCCCTGTGCGACGTGCTCAGCCGGCACAGCGACAACCTGAGCATCGCCGCCAAGGTGCTGGGGGTTTCCCGGCCCACCTTCTACCGCTTGCTGCACAAGCACCAGATCCGCTGATAGCGTGGGCGGAGCCTGCCTGCGCAGCGTTCAGCCAGAGTGGGCGACTCGCCCGTCCTGGAATTCCTCGACCGTCTCGTCTTCCCCCGGCAACGCAGTGATCACACTGAAGTCGCTGACCTCGACCTTGCCTCCGCCATAACCCAGCAGGTGGAAGGAAAACGCCTTGCGCTGGGAAGGGTTGTCGAAGCTGAACTCCAGCACCAGCGGCTTCTTGGTGGTCACTCTCATCTCTTCGGGCAGCCCGAGCGGCACGTCCTGTTCGAACTCCTTGGCCTTGAGGCGGATGTAGGCCACGTGCCGTGGGTCGAGGGAGCGCACCTTGAGCCGTACGCGGGTATGGGAGCCTTCGGGCATCTCCAGGTACTGGGCGCCGATCAGGTTGTCGGCCCAGTCGTCGCGGATGCGCTTGTGCAGTGGGATGGCGGCCGGGCCACCGAACTGGTAGCGCAGGTTGAGCGGGGTTTGCAGCAGGGACTGGTCCAGTGCGCTGGCCAAGGCCGTGAGCTGCTGGCCTGTGGCTTCGTCACCGCGGCCGAGGTATTTGGCGCGATCGGCGATGAAGCCTTGGCTGGCATAACGCCGGCAGCGCTGCTGGAAATCGCACTCGGTCAGGGTGCCGTGGCCGTCGTGGTAGCGCAGCATGCCGTTGGTGAAGGAAATCATCTCGCGGCCGCTGTCGTAGTCGCGAAACAGCGAGCGGCCGCCCAGGGCTGCCGGGATCGGCAGGCTGAAGTAGTCGAGCAGGGAGGTGGCCAGGTCGACATGGCCATAGGTGCCCTGCTTGATGCGTGGCAACTGCGCCTGTTCCGGGGCCAGGGTCAGGTTGAAACCCCAGGACGAGGCCAGGCGTACGCCATCGATGCCGTGGGACTCGTCGGAGGTGATGACCACCAGGGTGTCTTTCAACACGTCCTGGCGCTCCAGGTCGTCGAGGAAGCGGCCCAGGGCATCGTCCAGGTAGGCCACTGCCGCCTGCTTGGGCGTGGCGTAGCGGCGCAGGTAGTGCGCCGGTGCCGAATAGGGCTGGTGCGTGCCGACGGTCAGCAGGGTCAGCATCCAGGGTTGTTTCTGCTTGCGCAGCTTTGCCACGTACGCCTGGGCGCCTTCGAAGAAGGCTCGGTCGTCCTTGCCCCAGGGGAAGTCGAGGTAGTTGGCGTTGCGGAACCATTCCTGGCCGTGGACCGAGTCGAAGCCGATGTGCGGCATGATCCGGTCCTTGGCCATGAAGCGCAGGCCCGCGCCTTGCAGGTAGTGGGTGGTGAAGCCGGCCTGGCGCAACTGGGCCGGCAGGCAGGCCTGGTTGCGCAGGTCCTGGGTCAGCAGTTCGACGCCCTTGGGCGTGCCGTTGGCCATCTTGTCGTAGTCGCCGCAGAGCATGGCGTACAGGCCACGGATGGTCTGGTGGGTGTGCAACACGTAGTCGGGCGTGTTCATGCCGCGCTCGGCCCAGCGGCTGAGGTTGGGCATGAGCTCTTCGTCGAAGCGGCTGTGCAGGGCCTGGCGGTTGGCGCGTACGTAGGCGCCGGGGATGCCTTCGAGGGTGATCACCAGCAGGTTGCGGGCCTGACCGGGTGTGGCGAGCAGTTTGCGGCCGTTGAGGTCCGACTGCACCAGGCCGGCGGTGGGCAGGGGGGGGACCGTCGGCTCGTCGCCCAGCCAGCCACGGGCCTGGCGCTGCAGGTCGCCGACGCCAGCGGATAGAAGTTGGTGCGGCAGGTTGTACTGGCGCCACTGGTCGGCCTCGGAGGGGACCAGGTGCTGGCTGGCCCAGTGCGCGCCCAGCAGTAGCAAGGGGATGGCCCAGGCCTTGCGCGACAACGCCATGGCAGGCCGGCCGCGGCTGCGCCAGACGGCCAGCAGCCAGGCCGCCAGGCCCGCGACCAGGACCCAGGGCAGCCATGGGTGGGCGAGGGCGCCGCCGGTGGAATTCTCCATGAACTGTGGGTCGAGCAGGTAGGTCAGGTCGGCGCTGGTGGGCAGCCTGCCCACGGCACTGACCAGTTCCGCCGAGCCCACCATCAAGGCGCCCCAGGCCAACAGTACCGGCAATGCCAGCCACCAGGCACGGCGGTGCAGCAGCAGGAGCAGCAGGCTGCCGATGGCCAGGTCGGACAGGTAGCCGAGCGGGTCGGACCAGCCGAGCAGGGCTCGGATGCCCAGGGGAAGCGCCAGTACCAGGCCCGCCAGGGCGAGCAGCCGGGTGCGGGGATGGCCGAGCCTATCGTTCACAAAAAAGTTCCTTCTTGCCATGAAGCTGTCACAGAGATGTGCTCCATGATAACAGGCGCTCGGCAGAAGGCGGGGGTTACAGGACGGCCTGCCGCTTGGGCGGGGCGTGGGTGGGGCAGAGGAACTGCGGGCCAAGCTCCGCTCTCCCTGCATAATCGCATCTTCAGACGATCCACTCGGACCTTGTGGGAGCGGGCTTGCCCGCGAACAAGGGCGAAGCCCTTGCCAGGCACCGGTGGTGTCGGGAGGGCCGCTGGCCGGCCAGGCAGGGCCTCCCGGGCCGGCTCAGAAGTAGTACGGGAACTTCAGGCTGAAGGTGAAATCCGGGGCGTCGTCGGTCAAGCCGATCGCCAGGTTCGGCACGATGGTCAGGTTGTCGGTGGCCGCCAGGGTCATGCCGATGTTGAAGTAGGCGGCGTTGGCGTCGCTGCTCTTGACGTCGGCCCAGCGGTCGCCGGTTTCCGCCGACTTGATCCGCGAGCGGCGGGCGATCAGGTCGGAGACCGAGAACGACATGGACATCTTCTCGTTGAGGGCGAAGGCGATACCGGCACCGATCTGGAAGCTGTCGCCGATCTTCACCTTGCCCGGCACTTTCTGGTTGACCGTGGAGCTGACGTCGCTGAACGACTCCTCGAAGGTGTGGGTATACGACAGGCTGCCGAACAGCACCGCCGGATCGTAGGTCTTGACCAGCGAGATCCCCGGGGTGATCGACCAGACACCGTTGCCGGTGGGCAGGTCCTCGGGGTAGCTGAGGTTGTCGTTCTCCGCGTCGCGCAGCAGCTTGATGCCGAACGGGTCCTTGCCGGTGGGCGCCTTGACCCGCACGCTGAACACCGCATCGGGGGTGTTCTCCGACTCGTCGAGGAACTTGTAGGCGATGCCGAAGTTGACGTCGCCCAGGGTCGGGTCGCGGGTGACGGTGTGCTCGGAAACCCCCTGGGCGTTGCCGCCGACGCCGCCGGATTGGTAGGTCGACTCGCGGTAGACGATCGGCACGTTGACGTCAAACTGCCAGCGCTGGTCGTAGTTGTAGCGGGCGGTCAGGTCCAGGGTCCAGTTGTCGGCCTTGATCCGGTCCAGATTGATGTTGCCCAGGAAGATCGAGTCCAGCGCCAGGAAACCGTTGAGGATCAGCTGGCGGGTGTCGTAGCGGGCATAGGTGATGCCGGTCTCGACACTGAACTTGCCGCCGCCGAAGAAGCCGCTGGCCTCGTCGTACAGGTTGGAAACGCTCTGCGCCGGTTCCGAATCTTCCTTGAGCGACTCACCGTAGGAAGAGCCCGTGCCGGAGGCGGCGATGGCCTGGTTGTTGCGTGGCTGCGAGGCGGGTGAACGGGTCAAGCGCTGGGGTTGCGGCGTGGCGGGCTGCTCCTCCACCTGACGGACCCGCTGTTCCAGGACCATCAGGGCCTGCTGTTGGGCCTCGTAGCGCGCCTTGAGCGCCGCCAGTTCGGCTTTGAGGGCTTCCACCTGGGGATCGGCTGCCGCGTACAGCAGCGAAGAAGGCAACAGGGTCCCCAGGCAGACAACTGCTTTCAACGACATCGAACGATGCATAAGTTAGCCGTCCCTTCCAACTGCGATGATTGAGACGAAGCGTAGATCAATATCCCGAGATCCGTAGGCCCTTGAGCTGATCAAGGTTGCAGTTCAGCGCACCGGCCGAAGGCAGGTTGTCGCGCAGCACCACGTTGAGCTGGGTCAGGTTGTTGACCGCGTTGCTGCCGCCGAGCAAGGTGGTGGTCTGCAACAGGCCGCCATTGGACAGGCGTTGCAGGCTCTGCCCCTGGTTGTTGTTGGCCTGGATGGACATCTGGATGCCCTTGCCGGTGTTCGACACGCTGAGGGTGCCGGCGTTGTTGCTGTTGGTCAGGGTGGTGCCGGCGGCCAGGACCTGGCCTTGCGGCACGGCCGTGGGCGCCTTGCCGCCTTCGCTGACGTTGATGGCCACGTCGTTGTAGGCGCTATTGTTGTCGCCGGCGGCACGTACCGATTGGGTCACCCCCTGGGTATTGACCAGTCCGGCGCCGCCGTTGACCAGGCCGTTGCCGCGCCCGGGCGCCGCGCCGCTGCCGTTGTCCCCGGACATGGACACGTAGAACTGGGGCTTGAAGGTGTTCTGCTGGACCTGCAAGGTCGTGGTCGCGCCGATACGGTCACCGGCGGCGTTCTGCCAGGTACTGCTCATGACCACGCCGAAACTGATGATCCGCCCGGGCATCACATAACGCCCACGCAGCTCGGCCAGTTCCTGGTCCTTGATCTCGATGGGCTTGAACAATTGCGCCTGGGCGGGGAGGCTGGTGGCCAGGCACGCGGCGACCAGCCAGGTGGTAGTCTTCATCGCTGCTCCCCGGGGCTCCATGCCCCTTGTAATCATTAGAAGAAATCGCTCTGGATGAAGCCGAACTCCATCAACTGCGCGTCATCCACCGGGTAGAAACCGTTGATACGGTTGCGGGCGGTCACCGGCGCCGGCGGGTCGAGCAGGGCGTTGGCCTTGTCGTAGCCAGGGCCTATGACGGCGAAGATGATGCCGTTCCAGCCTTTTACGAAATCGTCGAAGGTGTAGCGTTTGTGGCCCAGCACCGGGTCGCCGATGTAGACCCAGCCCTTGTCGATGCGCTGCAGCACGACGAAGTGCTTGTAGCCACGGATGTCCATCAGCACCACCACCGGGATGCTCACCCGGTGCAGGCTGTCGGGGTCGACGCGGTAGCCACGGGCACGCATGCCGATGCTTTCCACGTAGCGCTTCATGTCGAGCATGGAAAAGCCCTGGACCTGGACGGTGTCCTGGTCGGAATGGGCGAGCATGCCTTCGATGACCTGGTGCTCATCCACGTCCAGCCAGTAGGCCTGCTTGAGGATGGTCGCCAGGGCGGCGGCGCCGCAGCTGAAATCGGTCTTCTGTTGCACCAGGTCGGCGAAGCGCCGCTCCCGTATGCTCTGCACCGGCTTGTACACGAGGGTACCGCCAGGCAGTGCCGCGATAGGCATCTGCGCGGCCTCGACGATGCCGGCAAGGAACACGAGCGTGGCAAGCAGGACAATGCGCATGACCCTCTCCACCTGGCAGAGACAGGGAAAGGGGCCCCGAAGGGCCCCGATCGACTGGTGTTACATGCAGGCTTTGCAACCTGCGGCGATGGACAGCGAGTTGCTCTGCTGGTTGCCGGAGCCGGCCGAGACGTTGGCACCGACGTTGCCCGACACGCCGTTGAGCGAGTTGGACATGACGGCAGTGTTGGTCACAGGGTTTTTCCAGCCGTTGGGGGTCAGGACCTGGTAGGAGGCGACGCCAGCCAGGCCGAAGGTGCCCTCTTCGTGGAACTTCAGAGGATCCTTGTCGACCTTGCCGCCTTTGTGGCCATGGCCACCGCTGCGTTCGTCTTCCACGTAGCCCCAGCCGTTACCCTCGTAGCTGCCCCAGGCGGCGAAGCCTGCATGCAGGGTGTCCTTGCTGTAGGTGCGGTCGGCGTTGTTCTGCACGTTCAGGCCACTGGTGGTCTGGTTGGCACCGGCGCTGGCCACGGCCACACGGCCGCCGGACACGGCGATCGCCAGGTTGTTTTTCTGCTGGTTGAAGTCGCCAGCGGTGACGTTGACGCCGATGTTGCCCGAGCTGCCATTGGCCGAATTGGTCAGGCTGGCGTTGTTGTAGGTGGAGTAGTTGGCAACGGTGTTGCCGCCGTTGGTCTGGGTCGCGGTGGACAGGGCCATGGCGCTGCCGAAGATGAAGTTTTCGTCGGCGGTGGCGATGGCGGCGACGTTGTCCTGCTGGTTGCCGTCACCGGCGGCCACGTTGGCGCCCAGGTTGCCTTGGGAGCCGTTGGCGGAGCTGTCCATCCGGGCATCGTTGCGGGTGGCCTGGTTGAGCACCTGGTTGCCACCATTGCTCTGGATGTCGGTCACGGTGGCGGCGGAGCCGGCAGTGATCAGCAGTTGCAGGAGCAGGTTGTCGTTGTTGTTGTGGCCGTTATGGCCGCCGTTGTGGCCACCGTGGTTGTCGTGACCACGTCCGCCGGCTTGTGCAGCAACTGCCATGACCGCAGCGAGGGCGAATACCAGAGGCTTGAGTGCCATTTTTGGTTTCATGGTGTTTCTCCGCTTTTCGTTGTTAAGTGTTGTGTTGCCACTCGGGTCAATCCGCGACCCGTACGCTCAGGGTGTTGGCCATTCGGTTGCCCACCCCGGCGCTCTGATTCAACTGGATCACTCCGCGGCTGCCGGTGAAGGCCTGGTCACTGGTGGTGACCTGGCGACTGCCGGGTGCGCGATCAGTTGCGTCGGAGCCGTTGGCCAGCGAGACGTTCTGCTGGCTGAGAAGGTTGTCGTCGATGCTTTGCGGCGCGGCGCTGATGCCGATCCGCACGGCATTGGCCTGTTGCGTGGCGGCACCGGCGGACTGGTTGATGCCGAGCATGCCGCTGCCGTGGCTGAAGGCATTGCCGCTGATGCTGGCGCGGGCATCCAGTGCCGGATTGGCCTGGAAGTCGCTGCGCTGGCGGATCTGCGTCGAGGCGTTGGCCTGGCTGCCGATGGCGATCGCCCGGGCGTTGGCCTGTTGCAGGGCATCGCCGGCGGCCTGGTTGATGCTCAGGTTGCCCTGGTAAGCGCGGCCACTGGCATCGAGGGTGGCGTTGTCCACCACCGGCGATGCGGCCAAGGCATGGCCTGCGGAGGCAGCCAGGCACAGCAGGGAGAGGGTGAGTGCGCGCATGTCATTGGCCCCGGGTCAGGATCTGCAGCGGCGCCAGGCCGCGCTGGACGTTCTGGTTGACCGTGTTGGCGATGCTGTTGCCGCCACTGGCACCAGCGGCCGAACCGCCGGCCATGCCCGGCAGTTGCGACTGGACGGTGCCCATGCCGCGCAGGTTGCCTGAGTGGTCGGGGGTGAGCATGCGGTTGAAGGTCGAGCCACTGGCCACGTTGGCGAAGTCACCATCGGTCAGCTCGTTGGTCTGGGCGATCACCCGAGGCGACTGGTCGGTGTTGACGGTGGTGGGGTAGGGGTCGGGTGTGCCGGTCGCTCGGGCGGCCTGGCGGGCCTGGACGTCGCGGGTCAGGACGATGATCCCGTTGCCGCCGGCCTCGGCCGGAAGAGGAAGGGTTGCGGCGGTCAGGCAACCCAGGACAAGCAGTGCAGGCAGTGTATTGTTCTTGTTCCCCACGGCGATGCTCCCTTTCTCTGTACGCTGGCCCTTGAGCGTTGGCAGAGGTAGAGCGAAAGCCGTGCCGCTTTTGCTTTTTGCTTGTTAATCAATAGCTTGTGGTGTGAACAGGGCGATGCCTGTGTTGACCTGTGTCACGGTTGATACACCACGGCCCCCGGTGAGCCGCCAAGCGTTGAAGAACCTGGCCCCGAGGGCTATTCGCAGCGCTGTATCAGCCCTGAGACACTTCCCCCGGATTTGCGTCAGCGGCCCCAGAAATGGGGCTTTGCGTCCCCGTCGCTGTATCAGCGCGTTAACACTCGGTGGCACAGGCTGGCAGCTGGCCATCGAGCAGCTTCGACACCGCGGCCAGGGCCTGGGCCTGACGTTGCGGCCAGCCGCCCTCGATCACCTGCAGCGGCTGGCGGTGGCGGCGTAGCCAGTCCAGGCTGTCGGCGAAGAACGCCTGGCGCTGCGGCAGGCCAGGCTGGCAGCGCTGGCCGTCGCCGACCCAGTCGACGCCGTGCGGGCTGAGCAGCAGGTGCAGGTCGTAGCGGCGTGCGAGCAGGGCTTGTTCGATCCAGGGCGGGCAGTCGCCGAACAGCACGCGGCTCCAGAGCAGGTTGCTGAGCAGGTGGGTGTCGAGGATCAGCAGTTCGGGTGCCTGCTGGCGGGCCAGGTCTTCCCAGGCGAGCTGGCCGCGGGCGATCGTCGGAATATCGGCGTAGCAGGTATCGCGTTGCTCGCGATCGATGAAGTGACGCACGTACTCGCCCACCACCAGGCCACCGAAATGCGCCTGGAGCTCGCCGCTGAGCCAGCTCTTGCCGCTGGACTCGGGGCCGCACAGCACCAGGACCTTCATGCGGCGCAGGCCAGCGCCGGGTCGCGCCGCCATTCCAGCCAGCCGCGCAAGGCGATGAGGGTGAACAGGGCATAGAGCGCGGCGGTCAGGTACAGGGCCTTGTGCAGGAACAGGCCGACGAAGACCACGTCCACCACGACCCACAGCGCCCAGCACTGCAGGCGCTTCTGCGCCATCCACAGCTGCGCCACCAGGCTCAGGCCGGTCAGGGTGGCATCCAGCCAGGGTTGGGCGGCGTCGGTCCAGTGCGCCATGGCCGCGCCCAGGCCCAGGCCGGCCAGCAGGCCGATCCCCAGGCCGCCGAGCAACGGCGCGGTGCCGAGGCGGGTCACCTGGCGCGCGTCCTCGACCCGGTCCGGGCGCGTCCATTGCCACCAGCCATAGAGCTGCAGCACGGCATAGACCAGTTGCAGGAGCATGTCGGAATACAGCTTCACCTCGTAGAAGACCCAGCTGTAGAGCAACACCATCACCAGGCCGATCGGCCAGCACCAGGGGTTCTGCTTGACCGTGAGCCATACGGCGATGACGCCGAGCGCGGCGGCGAAGAGTTCGAGGCCGGACATCGGCGATCCTTGGGGGAGGGAAAGGGCGCGATTGTAGCTTGTGGGGCGGGGAAGGTGAATCGTGGGGCGGCTTCGAGGTGACCGCCTTATGCAGGAGGTGTTCGGTCTGGCCTATTCGCGGGCAAGCCCGCACCCACATGGCCCTGCAAGCCGCATCATACGCGATCCACTCGGAACCTGTGACGGTTGACGCAGGACCCTGTGGGAGCGGGCTTGCCCGCGAAGGGCCGCAGAGCGGCCCCAGGCTACAAGGCTCAGACCCGAAACTGGCGCAGCAACTGCTCCAGCTCCTCGCTCAGCCGCGCCAGGGCCGCCCCGGCATCGCGCGACTGCAACGCCGCCTCGGCGGTCTGCTGGGACAACCCGGCGGTATCGAGGACATTGCGGTTGATCTCTTCGACCACATGGGACTGCTGCAAGGTCGCGCTGGCGATCGAGGCATTGAGCGCGGTCAGGTTGTGCAGCGCCTGGCTGATCGCGTCCAGGCTGCTGCCGGCTTCGCGGGCCTGCTCGACGGTCTGGCGCGAGGCCTCGGCGCTGGTGTCGATGGCCCTGACCGCCGCTTCCGACTGGCCTTGCAGGTGCTCGATCATGGTCTGGATCTCGGCGGTCGACTGCGCGGTGCGCTGGGCCAGCAGGCGCACCTCGTCGGCGACCACGGCGAAGCCACGGCCCTGCTCGCCGGCGCGAGCCGCCTCGATGGCGGCATTGAGGGCGAGCAGGTTGGTCTGTTCGGCGATCGAGCGGATCACTTCCAGCACGCCGCCGATCCGGGTGCTGTGCCCGGCCAGTTCACGGATCACCTGGACTGCCTGGTCGATCGTGGTCGAAAGCCGGTCGATCTGCTGCAGGCTGCCGTGGATCGCCTGCTGGCCGTGGCCGACCTGCTGCTGCGCGGCGCGCATCTCGCTGGCGGCCTGTTCGGCGGTCTTGGCCACGTCCTGCACGGCGTAGGTGACTTCGTTGACAGCGGTGGCGACCTGGTCCATCTGCAGCGACTGCTGGGCGCTGCGCTCCTGGGCGGAGCCTGCGTTGTCGCCGACGTGGCTGGCGGACTGGGCCAGGGCATGGGCGGCCCCCTGCAGTTGGCCGACCACGCCCTGCAGCTTGCCGTTGAAGCGATTGAAGTGCTCGCCCAGGTGGGTGATCTCGTCGCGGCCATGGGTGTCCAGGCGCCGGGTCAGGTCGCTCTCGCCGCTGGCGATGTTGCCCATGGCGTGCACCGCCTCCTGCAACGGGCGGGCGATGCTACGGGCGATGAGCACGACCAGCAGGGCCATCAGCAGGGCGATCCCCAGACCCACGAGGGACGCGTCGCGCACCTGGCGGGCGAATTCGGCCTGCACGTCATCGATGTACACGCCCGAGCCGATGATCCAGCCCCAGGGCTCGAACAGTTGGATGTAGGAGGTCTTGGCCACGGCCTCGCTGGCGCCGGGCTTGGGCCAGCGGTAGTCGACCGGGCCTGCGCCCTGGCTGCGGGCCAGGGCGACCATCTCGTTGAACACGGCAAAGCCGTCGGGGTCGCGGACGGCGGAAAGGTCCTGGCCGTCGAGCTTGGGGTTGACGGGATGCATGACCATCCTCGGCCCCAGGTCATTGATCCAGAAATAGTCGTCCTTGTCGTAGCGCAGGCCGCGTATCACCTGCAACGCCTGTTGCTGGGCGGCCTCGCGGCCCAGCGTGCCGGCCGCTTCCAGGCCCTGGTAGTAGGCCAGCACGCCGGCGGCGGTCTGCACCACGTGGCGGGTCTTCTCGGCCTTGGCCTGGTACAGGCTGCCGTGCAACTGGCGCAACATCAGCAGGCCGAGGATCACCAGCATGGCCACCGCCACCACCAGGATCAACGACAGACGCCGGCTGATCGACATCGACCTCAGGGTCTTCATGAGTGCTCACTCCCGTATTCGTTCTTGTTATCAGGCGCATCCAAGCACGCTTTCGCGGCGGCCACACACTCGACCAAGGGCTAAGTGCCTGGCGCGGCGATCCGTGTTGCATGCGGCACAAGCCATTGGCAGGCCGCTCTGATAGGATCTCGGCCGCGCAAGATGAAACCTTTAGGCTCGCCGAACTTTTCCACTGGCTTGGCGATCGACTGTCGCTGTAATACAGCCGGGCCGTGCGCGGCAATTCATAAGCAAATCAAGAACAAGGGGCCTGCACGCCGCAGCGCCCCATTGGGGGAACGATGGATTTTTGGAATGCCTTCCAGGCAATCATCTTGGGGATCGTCGAGGGATTGACGGAGTTTCTGCCGATCTCCAGTACCGGCCACCAGATCATCGTGGCCGACCTGATCGGCTTCGGTGGCGAGCGCGCCATGGCCTTCAACATCATCATCCAGCTGGGAGCGATCCTGGCGGTGGTGTGGGAGTTTCGCCGCAAGATCTTCGACGTGGTACTTGGCCTGTCGAGCCAGCCCACGGCGCGCCGTTTCACCAGCAACCTGCTGCTGGCCTTCCTGCCGGCGGTGGTGCTGGGGGTGCTGTTCGCCGACCTGATCCACGCCTACCTGTTCAACCCGATCACCGTGGCCGCGGCCCTGGTGCTGGGCGGGGTGATCATGCTCTGGGCCGAGCGACGCGAGCATCGCATCGAGGTCGACCATGTCGACGACATGCGTTGGAGCCATGCCTTGAAGATCGGCTTCGTCCAGTGCCTGGCCATGATCCCAGGGACCTCGCGCTCGGGCTCGACGATCATCGGCGGGCTGCTGTTCGGCCTGTCGCGCAAGGCCGCCACCGAGTTCTCGTTCTTCCTGGCGATGCCGACCATGGTGGGTGCTGCGGTGTATTCGGGCTACAAGTACCGCGAGCTGTTCCAGCCGGACGACCTGCCGGTGTTCGCCATCGGCTTCGTGGTCTCGTTCATCTTCGCCATGATCGCCGTGCGTGGCCTGCTCAAGTTCATCGCCAACCACAGCTATGCGGTGTTCGCCTGGTACCGTATCGTCTTCGGCCTGCTGATCCTGGCGACCTGGCAGTTCGGCTGGGTCGACTGGGCCACGGCGCAGGGCTGACATGGCGCGGGTGCAGAGTGCGGCACGGCGGGGCGCCGGCCGCGAGGCAGCGGGCGTGCGCAACCTGCGCCTGAAGCTGCTGGCGTTGGCCGGATTGTGCCTGCTGCCGGGGCTGGGCGCGGCGCAGATGGCCTGGAGTGGGCAGTCCTGGTTGCCGCTGGCGCTCTATCCAGCGGTGAGCCTGGTCAGCCTGCTGCTCTACTGGCAGGACAAGCACCAGGCCCGTACCCAGGCCTGGCGTACGCCGGAGAAGGTGTTGCATGCCAGTGAGCTGTGCGGCGGCTGGCCGGGGGCTCTGCTGGCCCAGCAACTGTTCCGCCACAAGACGCGCAAGCTGTCGTATCAGTTGACCTTCTGGGGCATCGTTGGCTTGCACCAGGTGTTCTGGATCGACCATCTGGTGCTGGGCGGGCGCTGGCTGGGGTTGATGGGCGTTAGTGGTTGAGCTGGCGTCGTCCCCATCGCCGACAAGCCCCCACAGATTTCTGTGCATGGCGCAGATTCGGGAACACCGCTGGCCCGTGTGGGAGCCGGCTTGCCGGCGGATGGGCCGGCTCTGACAGCATCGGTGTATGGCAAGGGCTGCGCCCTTGTTCGCGGGCAAGCTCGCTCCCACACGGGCCCTGCAAGCCACCCATGCGTGATCGGCTTGGCGCCACAGTGGCACAGGGCTCGGATTTGCGAGCAGCACTGCTTCACCGGGGTGAGTCGAGCACACATGATGCGGTTTGCAGGGACCTGTGGGGGCTTGCTGGCGATGGGCTGCAAAGCTGTCCCCAAGCCCCCTCACTCGATCAGCAACCCGGCCTGCAACCGCCTGGGCAGCCGCCTCACCACCAACTGGTGCGAGCGCTGCAACAGCTCGCACAGCTCTTCGCGCCCCATGGGGTAGGGCGGTGCCATGCTGATCCAGCGTGCCCGTGCCAGGTAGGGCGCCGGGCGGATGCCAGGGCGGTCGCAGTAGCCGAGGAACAGGTCGTCGGCCACCTTGAACGACAACCCCGCTCCCGCCAGGTCGAGCACCGCGAACATCTTGTTGCCTGCCACCGAGAACACCCGGATACCGCCCCACTTGTAGTCTTCCCGTGCCCCGGGCAGCCCCAGGCAGAAGGCCGCCACTTCGTCCGGTGTCATCTTCCTAGACATAGCGCTCTCCACAACCCTCGAACGACGCCGCCAGGTGGTCGATCCACACGCGCATCGCCGGCAGCAGCCCACGCCGGTGAGGGTAGACCGCCTGCAGCCACCCGCCTGGCAGCGACCAGTCAGGCAGCAGGCGTACCAGTTCGCCACGCTCCAGTTCCTCTTCGCAGAACATGCTCGGCAGGGCCGTGAAGCCCAGCCCGGCGCGCACGGCCGCCTTGCGCACGACGAAGTCGTCGATGGCCAGGCGTGGCTCCAGCGCCACTTCCTGTTGCTGGTCATTTGGCCCGATCAGGCGAAAATGCACCAGCCGATCGGCCTCGGTCGCCCCCAGCACCGGCAGGCTGGCCAGCTCCGACGGGTCTTGCAGGTGGTCGGCGAAGCCCGGGGCGGCCACCAACTGCATCTGTGCCTGGCGCAGCCGGCGGGTGACCAGGGCTGGTTCTTCGTCCCCCAGGTCACGCACCCGCAGGGCCACGTCGATGCCCTCGGAAATCAGGTCGACCCGGCGGTTGAGCAAGACCATGTCCAGCTGTACCAGCGGGTACTGTGCGAGGAAGCGGCTGATGACCTCTGGCAGCAAGGCATGGGCCAGGGCCACCGGGCACGACACCCGCAGGCGCCCGCGCGGCTCGCTGCTCATGCTCGCCACCACTTCGTCGGCAGCCTCTGCCTCCAGCAGCATCGCCTGGCAATGGTGCAGGTAGCGCTCGCCCACGACGGTCAGCTTCAGTTGCCGGGTGGTGCGCTGCAGCAGTCGGGTGCCCAGGCGCTCTTCCAGCTCGGCGATACGCCGCGACAGGCGCGACTTGGGGATGCCCAACTGGCGGCCGGCGGCGGCGAAACCACCGGCCTCGACCACCTTGGCGAAGTAGAACAGGTCATTGAAGTCTTGCATTGGCGTATCTCATCGTTCCATACATAGGACAAACTAATGCATTTTTGCAGGCTTATCAGCCATTCGATGGGCCTATAGGATTCTCTCCATCGTGATCGCCCACCGCCGCGGTCTTCATTCACAGGAGAGTCCCATGAAACTGTTGCATATCGATTCGAGCATCCTGGGCGACAATTCCGCCTCCCGCCAGCTCAGCCGCGAAGTGGTCGAGGCCTGGAAAACCGCCGACCCGAGCATCGAGGTGGTCTATCGCGACCTGGCCGCCGACGCCATCGCCCACTTCTCCGCCGCCACCCTGGTCGCCGCCGGCACCCCCGAGGACATGCGCGACGCCGCCCAGGCCTTCGAAGCCAAGCTGAGCCAGGAAACCCTGGACGAATTCCTCGCCGCCGACGCCGTGGTGATCGGTGCGCCGATGTACAACTTCACCGTGCCGACCCAGCTCAAGGCCTGGATCGACCGCATCGCCGTCGCCGGCAAGACCTTTCGCTACACCGAAGCCGGCCCGGAGGGCCTGTGCGGCGACAAGAAGGTGATCCTGGTCTCCACCTCCGGTGGCCTGCACCATGGCCAGCCAACTGGCGTCGGCCACGAGGAGTTCCTCAAGGTCCTGCTTGGCTTCATCGGCATCACCGACCTGGAGATCGTCCGCGCCCATGGCCTGGCCTACGGCCCGGAGCAGCGCAGCCAGGCCATCGACGCCGCCCAGGCGCGGATCGCCAACGAGCTGTTCGCCGCCGCCTGATCGTGGTCTTGTAGAAAACCGGCTGGCGCCTCGTGCGTCAGCCGGTTTTTTCATGAGGCTTGCAAGCGTCGGCCACGGCGGGCGAGCAACAGGCTCAGGCCCACCCCTGCCAGGGCGAGCAGGGCGGCGGCACAGAAGATCGAGGCATAGCCCAGGTGCACGGCCACCGCGCCCATCACCGGGCCGGCGATGGCCAGGGCCAGGTCGAAGAACACCGCATAGGCGCCGAGCCCCGCACCTCGGCTGCTGCTGGGCACCTGCCTGATCGCCTCCACGCCCAGGGCCGGATACACCAGCGACAGGCCGAAGCCGGTGAGGCCGGCGCCGAGCAGCGCCCAGGCCGGCGAGGGCGCCAGCCACAGCAAGGTCAGCCCCAGCACCTCGGTGGCCATGCAGGCGATGGCCACGTTGTAGCCGCCGAAGCGGTTGACCGCGTTGACGAACAGCAGCCGGGAGAGGATGAAGCACAGGCCGAAGGCGCTCAGGCACCAGGCCGCGCCAACCCAGCCGCGTTCCAGGTAATAGAGGGTGACGAAGGTGGTCAGGGTGCCATAGCCGATCGACGCCAGGGTCAGCCCCAGGCCGCAGGGCGCCACCCGGCCGAAAGCCGACCAGAAGGGCAGCCGCTCGCCCTGCACGACCACCGCGTTCGGCCGGGTACGCAGCACTAGCAAGGCGAGCAGGGCCAGTGCCAGCAGGGCCGGGCCGAGTGCACTGAAGCCCAGCCCGTCCACCAGCAGCACGCCTGCCGGCGCGCCAATGGCGATGGCGCCATAGGAGGCGATGCCGTTCCAGGAGATCACCCGCGCCGTGTGCTCGCTGCCCACCTGGCCGATCCCCCAACTCAAGGTGGCCACGCCGATCAGCCCCTGGGCGATGCCCAGCAGCAGCCGCCCGCCCAGCAGCAGGCACAGGCTCAGCCAGGGCAGGGCGAGGGTCCAGGCCGAGAGCAGGGTCAGCACGCCGCAACCGGCGATGCCGTACAAGCCATAACGGATCGCCCGCTTGCCGCCCAGGCCGTCCGCCACCCGTCCGGCGAAGGGCCGGCTGAGCAGGGTGGCCAGGTATTGCAGGCCAATGGTCAGCCCGGCGATCACCGCACCGAAACCCAGTCGGTCGTGCACGTAGCTGGGCAGCACGGCGATCGGCAGGCCGATGCAGAGGAAGGCGATGAAGGTATAGAAGACGATCGAAAGGATCTGCTGGGTGATGCCGAAGGTGCTGCTGGGGGCGGGCTGATGCGCGGTCATGGGCTCGTTCGCGGCTGGGCGGTGGGGCAGGAGCCCATCATGGCGGGTGCCGGATGGAAAAGAAAGCAGACTAACGATTTTTTCGTCTGCCGGTCAGTCGGGGGGGCTTGAGGCCTTGGGGCCGCAAAGCGGCCCCAGGCACTACCAAGCGATGCCGGACGAGGTCAGACCACGACCCCCTGGCTACGCAGGTAATCGTCGTAGGTGCCGCTGAAGTCCACCACTCCATCCGCCGTCAGCTCGATGATCCGGGTGGCCAGCGACGACACGAACTCGCGGTCATGGCTGACGAACAGCAAGGTCCCTGGGTAGTTCTCCAGGGCCAGGTTCAGCGCCTCGATCGACTCCATGTCCAAGTGGTTGGTCGGTTCGTCCATCACCAGCACGTTGGGCTTTTGCAGGATCAGCTTGCCGAACAGCATGCGGCCCTGCTCACCACCGGAGATCACCTTCACCGACTTGAGGATCTCGTCGTTGGAGAACAGCATGCGCCCCAGGGTGCCGCGGATCAGCTGTTCGCCCTGGGTCCACTGGCCCATCCAGTCGAACAGGCTCAGGTCCTCCTCGAAGTCATGGGCGTGGTCCTGGGCGTAGTAGCCCACCTCGGCGCTGTCGGTCCACTTCACCGCACCGGCGTCCGGCGTCGTCTCGCCGACCAGGGTACGCAACAGGGTGGTCTTGCCGATGCCGTTGGGGCCGATGATCGCCACCCGCTCGCCGGCTTCGACGACGAAACTGAAATCCTTGAACAGCACCTTGTCGTCGAAGGCCTTGGCCATCTTCTCCACGGTCACCGCCTGGCGGTGCAGCTTCTTGGTCTGTTCGAAGCGGATGAACGGGCTGACCCGGCTCGAAGGCTTGACCTCGGCCAGCTGGATCTTGTCGATCTGCCGTGCCCGCGAGGTGGCCTGCTTGGCCTTGGAGGCGTTGGCCGAGAAGCGGCTGACGAAGCTCTGCAGCTCGGCGATCTGCGCCTTCTTCTTGGCGTTGTCGGCCAGCAGCTGCTCGCGGGCCTGGGTGGCCGCGGTCATGTACTCGTCGTAGTTGCCCGGGAACAGGCGCAGCTCACCGTAGTCCAGGTCGGCCATGTGGGTGCAGACGCTGTTGAGGAAGTGCCGGTCGTGGGAAATGATCACCATGGTGCTGTTGCGCGCCGTCAGCACGTTTTCCAGCCAGCGGATGGTGTTGATGTCCAGGTGGTTGGTCGGCTCGTCGAGCAGCAGCACGTCCGGATCCGAGAACAGCGCCTGGGCCAGCAGCACCCGCAGCTTCCAGCCCGGCGCCACTTCGCTCATCGGGCCGAAGTGCTGCTCCAGCGGAATCCCCAGGCCCAGCAGCAGTTCACCCGCACGGGACTCGGCGGTGTAGCCGTCCATCTCGGCGAATTCGGTTTCCAGCTCGGCGACGGCCATGCCGTCTTCCTCGGTCATTTCCGGCAGGGAGTAGATGCGATCGCGCTCGGCCTTGACCTTCCACAGCTGCTCGTGGCCCATGATCACCGTGTCGATCACGGTGAATTCCTCGTAGGCGAACTGGTCCTGGCGCAGCTTGCCCAGGCGGGTGTTGGGTTCGAGCATCACCTGGCCCGCGGACGGCTCCAGGTCGCCGCCGAGGATCTTCATGAAGGTCGACTTGCCGCAGCCGTTGGCGCCGATCAGGCCGTAGCGGTTGCCGTTGTTGAATTTGACCGAGACGTTTTCGAAGAGCGGCTTGGCGCCGAATTGCATGGTGATGTTAGCGGTGGAGATCAAGGAACTTACCTATCAATAACTTACGTGGCTTCTTCGCAGCTACGGACCAATTTCGGACCAATTTGGAGCTTTTCCAGCTCCTGCCAGTCGTTGGACGAGTTAATCCAGCGCGCATAAGTCGATAAGAGCATCTGCACGCTATGCCCGAGCTGTTGGGCGATAAATGCGGGGTTGAGTCCAGACATTAAGCATATTGTCGCATAGGTGTGGCGGCAGTTATACGGGGGGCGGTATCTGATCCCCAGGCTCTTGAGGATTGGGCGCCACTGATGGTGCAGGTCTGAGGTCTGCTTGACGTGCTCCCCATTCTTGCCTGGCGGGAAGACGAACGGCGATTCGGTGAACTGCCCTTTGCCCTGCTTGCGGCGCTCCGCGTACTGCTTGGCGAACTCAAGGGCATGCAGAGCCCGGTCGTTGAGCAGCACGAAACGATCCCGCCCAGTCTTTGTCCTTTCCTCAATCACCCCCAACGCAACCGTTCGCCGCACGTGAGCAGTCTTCTTGTCCATGTCGACGGCATCCCAGCGAAGCGCCAGGCCTTCGGACAGGCGCAGTCCAGTGAAGAACATGAACTCGAAGAACGCAGCGTAGATCTGGCTTGGCCAGTGCTTGTGTTTGTAGATCTCTGCGATGATGGAGTTGGCTTCTTCCAGGGTGAATGGGTCAACTTCCTTCTTGGAGCGTGCTGGTAGCTGGAGGGCTTCCGCTGGATTCCGGGTTATCAACCCGTCCAGCACCGCTGAACGCAGAATGGTCGATAGCTTGACCATCGCGTTGCGCTTTACCGAGGGAGTGGTCCAGTTGATCGACGCGACGATCCGACGGAGAAGGGTGGTGGTGATCAAATCTATGCGTACCAGGGCAAGGTGTGGAACCCAGTACAGGTTGAGCGTGCCCTTGTAGTTCAGCCTGGTGCCCGCGGTGATCTCTCGGCTGTCGAGCCACAACTGAGCATATTCGCCAAAGGTCGGCACTCCGCCTACGACAGCAGCGGAGCTGGGAAACAGCTCCGCGTATTTGTCGTGATCGAGCAGGTTTAGTTTCAGCAGGCTGTTTACTTTATCGCGAAGCTGGGATGCAGCCTTGATGCCTTTTTGTGTCGGGGGGTAGGGAAGGGTCTCACTTCGGCGAGTACCCTCCCACATGAACCTGAGCCGGAGCGAGCCGTAATGCAGGTCAATTCCTTGGGGTAAATCCATTGGTTTTCCAGCCATTCGTCATACCTCTTTTTGCTGTAGATGATGCGGCCGCCGTGCTTGATCCAGACACCTTCGGGAATCACCCCGCGCAGGCGCCGGCCCTCCAGGGCGCGCTTGGTGCAGCCAAGCAGGTCGGCCATGCGTTGCTCGGTGACCTTGTCGACGTCACCGGTGCTTTCGGTTTCCATGGGAACTCCACGCCGCCGGTGGCGGCAGGTTGGTGGTCAGGCCGAGCCTTCTGCGATCGAATGCTCAACCGACTGCTTGATAGGGTCGTGCGCGCCCATGTACACCCGGCACATGGCGCTGTCCTGGCGGCAAACCACGTCATCGGTGGCTTCCTCGTCCTCGCTCAGGAATGGAAGGGCTTGATGCCGGATCTGGTCGATGGTCAGTCCCTCGGGCACTTCATGGACGGACTTCACGGTGGTGGTGATCGTGATAATGGGCATGGCTTCTCCTCGCCCGCGCATGTCGGCGGGCTTGAGTAGTTGGGGGAGGGGTTAGCAGTTGAAGGCGAACTGGAAGTAGCGGCCGTCAGGCAGGGGAAGGGCTACGGTGCCGGAGAAGTCATCGCCGGACATGCCGCACTCTTGATCGACGTATACGTCGCCGAGGGCAAAGCCGTTGTCCTGAGGTGCGCCTGCCGGCTCGTCGACGATCTCGTAGTCGTAGGTGTTCTCGGCCGCTTCAATCTCTTCTTCGACCTGGGCGAATACCTCATCGCCAACCAGCGCCTTTACCGTTTCCAGCACAGGGGCGTTGCGCGCCTGTTGATCCAGAAGGTACTGGGTCTGGGCCTCGTCGGCCGCCCGCATGATCTCGAAGCACTCCTCATCGGTGATTCCGAAGATGTTGCTCATCGCGGCGCCTTCCAGATGAGGAAGGCCATGTACATCATGGGCAGGATCATGGCTGCTTCTCCTTCGGCGGATGAACTGGGCAAGGCCAGCGCAGCGAGCCGTTGCCGGATGGGCAGGTGCAGGTCTTCACTTCGATCAGGTCGGTCATGGGCGGCGCTCCAATGTCAGTCCGAAGGGTTGGTAGCTGGGCGTTTTCCGCGCCCACTTGTAACGACCGCCGCCAGTCCACCCAGCCTTGCCAGGTATCAGGATCGGCATCGACTCCCACCAGAACCATTCGCCGTCGCTGTCCTGGGCAAGCCATTCAGCCCACTCTGGCGCGTCGATCCAATGCGGTTTGCTCACAGCTGATACCTCTCATCAATCCAGCGCCCAGGCGCCAAAGCGGGTGTAGGCTCGGGTTGGGTTTCGTGCGGGGAGAGCTGGCGCTCGTTGCCGGCCTGCAGCTGGCTGTCGGGGATGCAGCTGATGCCGCCCTTGTATGTGTTCTCGCTGTAGATCCAGCAGGTAACAGAACGCTTTTGGTCGTGGACCACTTCTACGTCCAATGTGAGTTGCTCTGCGCTGGCGCCGGTGGCCAGCAGTAGGAGGCAGAGGGCGAGGCGGGTCATGGTTGGCTCACCTTTTCGAAGTAGAAGACGACCTCGGCACCGGTCTCAGCGATCAAGCCGTAGGCCTTGGCCAGGCGGTAGATGGGGTGGTACTGGTTGAGGCTGTTCACGTGACCTGCCAGCCAGCGGCGCCAGTCTTCCAGCCGCATGCGATGCTTGCTCAGGTTGCAGGGCACGCAGGCCGGCATCATGTTGGCCAGGTTGTGGTTGCCCGGCCGCAGAGCGGGGACGGTTTTCGCGGCTTCGCCCGAGTTGCGGACGACTGGCTCGAAGTGGTCGGCGTGCCATCGCTCGCCCAGGTCGTTGCCACAGTAGGCGCAGCGGCCGCCGTACTTCAGGCGGATCTGCTCGCGCTCAGCTTTCTTCAGGCGCACGGGTGCTCCTTGGCCGCCATATCGCGGCAGAGAATAGAGGGGAGAGGGGTTACAGCAGAAAAGGAGTACGGATGTACTCCTTCAGGGTTCGTCGTACTCAGCCGGTGGGGTGTGGACGATGCCGATCATCTTTGGATCGAGCGCTGGCTTGCGCTCCAGGCCGCCCCGTGCGTTCCACAGCTGGCGGGCCAGGTCGATGGGATCATCCCATCCGGTTTCCATGGCCTTCTGGAATGCGGCGTTGAAGGCGGCGAGGTCGTCGGCCCCGGCGGGTTTGCGCTCCAGGGCTGCGCGGGCTTGCCAGCCCCACCAGCCGCATTCAACCAGTTGGTTGACGTGCGAGCCGTCTGGGCGTCGCTTGAGGGCTTCTGGGTCAAGCTCTTGGCCGCGAGCGTAAGCTGCCTTCTGGCACGCTTGCGCGAATGCCTGATGCTCATCGCGTTCAACCGGCGCGCTCGGACTTTCCTCGTCTAGTCGACAACCATTCGGACACCCGCCACATGCGCCGCAGGACTTCGATGGCTCTGCGCTGGCGGATAGGGCGATGGTTGGTGTAGCGCAGTCAGGGCATGCGTCCATGATTGGTTCGGGCTCTGTCTGCATGCCGTAATGAACGTCGCCCTTGCGCACGAATACTTCACCCTGGCCGTGGCAGGTCTTGCACTTCGGCGCGCTTGCAGATATAGCGCAGCACTCAGCTTCAAGCGATTCGTACTGCTCACTCAACAGCGCGCCGGAATTTACAACTCGGGCCAGCAGCGCATCCCGCTTGGCCAGCTGGGCGCGCTGGGTGTCGAGTTCGGCCCTCTGGTCACAGACTACTTTCCAGTGTTTTGCGATTCCTTCGCGCAGCCGCTCAACCTCGCCAGGATCGGCGTGGGTGTGGACCTCGGCGCTGCCATCCTCGCTGCATAGGTCAGGGGCGTTATCTGCGACCAGCAGCGTCATGCCGGCGAACAGCTCGGCGGTGCCGCCTTCAAGGAGCCAGAGGGCCTCAAGGCCGCCATCACCATCGTCCACCAACTCTGCCACGGCAGTCAGCATGATGGGCTTGCCCTGGTGCTGCTCGGCTGGCTGGGCCAGGATGGCACGCAGCTCCTTGACGCCGCGCTCTTGCGTGATGCGCAAGCCATTGCAGATCTCTTCGGCGAGATCGCGCGGCACGCTGATCATGTCGGTGTTGTTGGATCGGTTTTCTGTGGGCATGGGGTTACCTCTGCACAGCTAAGCTCTGCTGACGGTTGATGGGAGAGGGAAAATGGATCTGCAACGACAAGCAACATTTCGAAAGCAGGCATGGCTCGACTACAGCGGGGTGACAACTCTGCTGCTGATCGCTGTAGCGGTTCCAGCCCTGTCTTTCCTCGAGGCGGCCCGTCCAATCGGAGAGCCACTGGGTGCCTGGTTCCAGCGCAGCGGGGCCATCACAACCGTGTTCTCAATGTTCGCCGCAGCCCTTATCAAGGTTCTTGTGGCCAGACTGCATGTCCCGGGCACTTGGGGCGACGATGATGGATGCGCAGTCCTGGATCAGTTCAAGGTGCGCCTGGATGTGGTCAATAAAATGTCCTTCATCCTCATCGTTGTCGGCACGGTCGTGTGGGGGTATGGGGACGTGATCATCAACAGCTTGCTGAAGATGTGAAGGGCTCAGGCAGCCTTCAAAAGCGCCTCAATCACGCGCTGGCCAGCCAGCGGCGGAACGGCGTTGCCAGCCATGTGCATTGTCAGTCGATGGCTGTCCGGCCGCAGGGTGTCAGCCGGGAAAGACATGGCCGCCAGGGCCTCGCTGGCGCTGAGCATTCGCATGCGGTCGCCGTCGACCAAGGCCCAGCGGTCCAGGGTGGTGATGGTGCCGATCGGTCGGTTTATGTCGCGGCCGGTGGTGCCAGAGCCTTTGCCGTAGTAGGGCATGATGAACCGGTCGCCGAAGCGCTGGCGCCCGTTGCGCACCCGATCGAGCGTGGCCTGGGCCCGGCCTGGCTTCTCGATTGGCGACCAGCGCCCTGCGTCGAAGTCGAGGAAGCTGCTGGCCGGAATGTGTTCGCACTGCTGTAGCTGCAGTTGGATCGGCGCCTTGCTCTTGGTGCAGATCAGGAACAGGCGCACCCGGTGCTGCGGCACACCGAGGTCGGCGCAATCGACAATGTGCGGCGCGACTTGGTAGCCAAGGCGCTGCATCGCATCCACCCAGCTGGGGTACAGCACCCAGTTCATGAACTCTGGAACGTTCTCGATCACCCAGGCTTCCTGCTGCAGCACTTCGGCTGCCGCCGGAACAGCCCATGCCGTGGATCTAGACGCATCATGCTCCGGGTTGCCGTTTTTCTTGCCGCGGGCCTTTGCGTGGCCCTGGCAGCACGGGGAAGCGATGCCGATATCGGCGCGAGGAACAGCTGCCCAGTTCGCCTGGTGTAGGTCCTGGCAAGCGTGCTCTGTTTCGGGGTGGTTGGCCGCATGCCACTTCACGGCATCAGGCCAGTGATTTGCCGCCCAGAGAACCTGGACGCCTGCGGCGCGAGCGCCGGTGCTCCATCCGCCGAGGCCGGCGAACAGGTCGATTGCCGTGGTCATGGGTTCCTCTGGAAGGTTTTGGTTAGATCGCCGTTGACGACGTGCCCGCGCCGCAGTACTAGTCTGGCCAGTGCGGCGCGGTCTTTCTGGCTGTGGCTGGCTTGGCCAAGCAGGCCGAAGTAGCTGTTTGCCGTCTCGCGCAGGCTTTCCACTGGCGCCGCAGCAGCTCGCTTCAAGGCCTGGGCCACCGACTTCTTGCGAGTGGTGCGCCGCCAGGGCTTGATCACGTGCCCAACGAAGTCCACGCCGCGGTCAATTGGCTGCAGGATGGTCTTCGAAGGGTTGAGCCTGACGCCCAGGCTGGGCAGGAACTGCTCAATCTGGAACAGCCATTCGTTCAACTGCTGCGGCGACTCATGCAGCAGCACGAAGTCGTCGACGTAGCGGATGTAATGCTTGGCCTTGAGCGTGTGCTTGCAGAACTGGTCCAGGGCGTCGAGGTAGACGTTGGCGAAGAACTGCGATGACAGGTTGCCGATCGGCAGGCCCAGGTAGGCCGGCTGCGCCGTCAGCCGCTTGTGCTGCGGCACACGATTGAACAGACCAGCAGGGCTGCGCAGTTCGTAGTTCTCGCGTGGGTCGTGCATCAGCACCTGTAAGGCAAGCTGCCGCCACCAGGGATCGTCGATGCGGTTGGCCAGCTGGCGCCCGAGCACGCGCTTGTCGATCGACACGAAGAAGTTCGCCAGGTCGCATTTCAGGTAGAAGCCCGGCCGCGACCAGTTCTGCGTCTGGCTGCGGATCTTCGCCTCAAGGCGTTTCGCGGCGTACAGCGTGCCGCGCCCTGGGATACAAGCGCAGCTGTCCGCTATGAAGCTGCGCTCGATGGCGGGGCCGATGCGGTTGTACAGCAGGTGGTGCACGATGCGGTCCCGGAACTCGGCGGCCCATACCTCGCGGGCCTTTGGCCGGGTGACCACAAAGCAGATTGATCGGCCAGGCTGGTAGGTGCCACCCTGGAGCTCGTCGAATAGGTCGAGGAGGTTGGCCTCCATGTCCACTTCGAAGCGGCGAGCGCTCGCGGTGTTTCGCTTGTGCCGCCGGCAGTCGTAGTAGGCCTGGACCAACTCCTCGAAAGTGAAGGGTGCAACCGGTGAGTCTGCGGACGGGACGGACAAGACGCTCGTTGTTCTTGTCGTTGTTGTTGAGCCAGCCATTCTCAAAGTCCATGTTGTAGGCGTTGTTGGCGGAGAACTGCGACCTATCGTGCTATCCACGTCGCCAGGACGATTGCTCAGCCTGGAAACTGCGCCGGACCTACCAGCATCCGCTGGCGGTATCCGTGCTGCGCATGGCGGTGTCCATCGGACAGCGGCACGACCAGATTCAGCGCACAGGCAGGAGAGCCGTAACCCTCAAGCAGCGGGCGCGGTTGCGGATTTCTTCCAGGCGTTGGCCTGGCGGCCTACGGAGGCCGTGAGCTTCATTGCTTTCGCGTGCTGTCCACGGCTGATAGCACCACAATCGGAAAGCGCCCTGAACAGGTAGTTGAGCGCCCAGGTGTTTTCGATCACCTGGGTAAGGTGCGGGCGCTTGTCACGCGCCATGTTGGCTCGGCCGATCAGCAACAGAATTTCGAGGCATACGTCTCGGATCTTGTTGCCCGCGATCTGCTTCAGGTCGCGCGGGATGTGCCGAACCAAGGCGAGGGAAAGCCGGAACAACTCCTCGGCCACCTTGTGGATCTCAAGTTCTGTGTGCAGGGCCATCCTGGCCTCCTAAAAGCGAGGGCGCCGAGTCGCCCAGGAATGAAGAACTGGATTACTGAAGGAATCTGCGGACGGGACGGACAAGACGCTCGATGAACTTGCCGCCGTAGTAGAGCCAGCCACCCTCAAAGTCCATGTAGTAGGCGATGTCGGCGGAGAACTGCGAAGAGGACCAGTGATAGGCCTTCTCAAACAGCTCCGGCACGTTCGCCTCTGCGACCTGCAGTTCGCGCCGAGCGGGCAGGTAGAAGTCGCTGTGACCGTCGGCAGTGAACTCGCTGGCCAGCTTGGCTGCCGGGTGTTCGTTGGTGTCGGCCAGCAGTGCTCTGGTATTGGCCAGGCCGTCGCTCATGCTGGTTGCGCCTTCGCACTCCTCGCCGTACCCACCCCATTCAGCCCGCAGTTGCTCGGTCAGGATTGGAACGATCAGGTAGTAGTCCGGCGCTCCGTCCTCGCCGCGGACCAGGCCCGCGTTGTAGCCTCCTTGTCCGGGCCAGTACGAGCCCAGGGCGGGGACTCCGGAAGGTACGGAGTCGAGGCCTGTATAGTTGAGCAGCCGGTCGAATTCGCGCTGGATGATTCGAGACGCCACGTTGGCGTCAATGCTGATGCTGACTTGCTCCATGGGTTGCTCCTGATGGAAATAGGGGCAGGCGGCCGGCGCTTCCCGGCGTGCTTCTGGTCTGATCGTCAATCCGACGAACCCGGAATCGCCTGCAGAGAAAGGAATGAAGGGGTGAATTACTGAATAGGAAGGCTGCGGACGGGACGGACAAGACGCTCGATGCTCTTGCCGAGGCTGTTGAGCCAGCCACCCTCAAAGCCCATGGTGTAGGCGCCGTCGGCGGAGAACTGCGTACTCAGCCAGTGGAAGCGGTCTTCGCGCAGGGCCACCAGGCCGTCAGCCTTCGCGGCCATCACCAACTGGCCTTCCAGGCAGGACGGGATATGCGCGCCCAGCTCCAGAGCCTTGATGGCGATCTCGCAGCCGGCCTCGGCCATGGCACGGGTGTTCGCTTCACCGTCGCTGTAGCTGTCGGCGCCCGGAATCTTCACGCCGTATTTTCCCCAGGGGCCTTCGAGTTCGTCGCCCAGCTGGATCAAGGCGCGTTCCTGGCCGTTCAGCCAGTAGCGAGTGACGAAGATGCCGCCGGCGAGCGGTTGGCCGCGCTCGGGAAGGTCAGCAGTAGCGATGAATTGCGGTACAGGTTGGGTCATGACTTTCTCCAGGGTGTAGGCCGCCCTCCATATCTGGTGGCGGTGAAGTGGTGATGCGGGGGGCGTTACTTCAGGATGGCCTTTGCGCACGCCTGGATCTCGATCCAGAGCGCCGACGAGGGCCGCACTTCGTACTTGACGAGAGCCTTGGCGATGCGCAGGGCCAGTTCTTCTTTGCTACCGGTTGGCGCTGCCGGCGGCTGGTGAGCAACCTGGATCGGCAGATCGAACTGGCCCGGAAGGTCGATTCTCATGCGGTGCGTCTCCTCGATCTTCTGATAGCCCGCTGGGCGGCAGATTGATGTACTGCTGGCGCCGGCCGTGGCGGACGCGCGCGGTGATGCGTTTCAAGCGGAAAGCTCCATATCTCGGTCATGCCAGCCAGCAAGCCACCAGCCGCAGTTCACGGTCATCCAGCCGTATGGCTGGGCATCGCGTGACTGGTTGTTGTCGCGGCAGGCCCGCCCGAGGTAGTACGCGGCGGGGTGAACCATCTGCCGGCGCTTCATGGCTACGCACCGGCGAGGCTGTGGAGCGGGGCGAACGGAATATCGTCATCGAAGCTTTCGTAGTCCGGACCGTTCGTGCCTTGCTGGCTCTGCTGCTGGGCGGCCGGGCGCTGCTGGGTGCGCTGTTGCTGGCGGGGCTGCTGGGGTGGCTGGCTGCCCTGCGATTGCTGCGGCGGGCTGCCGGCGAACTTGATGACGATCACCCGTCCGGTGAGCTTCACGCCCTGCGTCTGGTCGGACTTCGTGAAAACCTCTACGTGCGCATCATCGACGGTGAAGTGCACCTGCTGGCCTTTAACCAGGTATGGAGCCATGGCCTCAGCCTGCTTGCCCCAGAGCGTGGCATCCACCCACTGGGTGGGGCGCTTTCCATCCTGGCCCTTGCGGCCGTAGTCGCAGGCGATTGCCAGGTTGCAGACGGCATCGCCGTTTGGGGTGTAGCGCAGTTCAGCGTCGCGGCCAATGCGGCCGATATCGGTAAGTGTTGGCATGAGTTATCTCTTACTTGATGCGGATCGAAGACTTTCCGCGCTCCAGGTGAGCGCCCTTTACCTCCTGGCCGGACTTGATCCGCTCGGAGATAGCCTTCTTGTCAGGGACATAGGTCACGCGCGAATCGACCAAATCGTCAGGGAGGGACTTTTCGTCGTCGATGATTACTGACTCGCGGCCTTTGGCCAGAGTGATGGTGAAGAGGGGGCAGCTAATCTTGGTGATGTTCGCCGCCTCCATGTTCTCGCGCAGGTAGTCGATGATCTGTCCCTTGCGATTGGACATGATCCGCTTTCGCTCCTGGAGGCGATCGATCTCGGCCTCCACGGCCTCGATATCACCATCCATGTTCAGGATGACCCGACTTACGGCCAGGGCCTTATCATTGAACTCAGCCTCAATGGCGCCCATGGTGTCGCGTACAGCGATGGACATGTCTTCGTCGGCCCCATCCATAAGGGCGGTCAACTCTTTGAATTGACCCGTCAGCTCGTAAAGAGTGCTCATGCGGCCTGCTCCTTCTTCTTGTCGCCTTCAAGGAAGGCTTTGCGCTCTTCGTATGCCTCGGTCAGGCGCCGAAGGAATGCTGTTTCGTTGCGTGCAGTGGCGCTCTTCACGTATCTGGTATTGAGCATTTTCAGCTCATGCATGGTGACGGCGCCTGCCAGGGTTTCTACAGCGGACTTGAGCCACTCCAGTCTTTCTTGCTTCTGGCGCTCTTCCTCAGCAGCTTTATCCTCTGCCTTCTCAATGGCCACCTCGCTGCGCACCGTCTCGACGTAGGAGGCGTCATCGAACATGCCCATGTGGATGTCAGCAGCGAAGCCAAGAGGCTGAAGGCACTTGCCGATAGCGTCGGTGAGAGACTTCTTCGCAGCCTCCCAATCCGTGATGATCTTGCCCTGCTGGAGAAGAACAAACGGTGTGTGGCCGTAGTGCTCGACAGTGCATTTCTGCCCATCTTTTCCCAGGTACCAAAGCTGAATCTTGATCGTGTGCAGCTTGGCGTTGATTCGCGGCGCCTCTGGCCATTCCTTGGTAGGAGCTGAAAGCGGGGCGCCCTCATCGAATCGATCCTCAAGCACCGTCCAGCCCCATCCCTCACCGCAAGGGCCGAAGACCTCAGTTGCCTTGCGCATAAGGTATGTTGGTTTGATTGCGGTTCCTTTGAAACCGCCCATCCCAGTGAAGTTCTTCGTTGCACTAGGGTCGGTCGTGTCAACCTGGTCCCAGATGCGCATGTTTGCATTGGACATTTGTCACCTCGCGCCAGGCCGGCGCCGTCAGTTGGAATAGGGAATCGCCAGGTCACCCAGGCACGGAGGTACGCTCCAGGCCCTGGCTGCGGTGGATGGTTGCGCGCTCTCGCCGCTTACGCTCCCGAAGGGGTACGGTTATCCCCGACGGGGCCCGCCGTGCTCGGGTGCGTGTGATTCAGGAAGTGATGCTGCCGGCCAATGCGCTGGCGAGCATGAAGAAGGTCCAGGCGAAGAGCATGGAGAAGGATCCGCGCCAGAACGCCAAGCGTCTGGCCTGTTGGCGGTTCACGTGCGGACCTCGTAGGCCAGTGTGCACATGCCGCAGAGGTAAGCCCGGCCAGACCAGGCCGCTGGGTTCTCGATGTGGGCTAGGCGCGCCTGGTTCATGGCGTCCTCCAAGGTCAGGCCCTTGAACACCATCAGGATTCGGTCGTCTGGCACGGCCTGGGCGACCTCGGCAACCTGGTCGTCGATGATCGACGGGAAAATCGGCGCGGTCATGCAGCCTCCTTGCGCCCATCAACGATCTTGTTGAGGCGCCCGCAGTAGTGGTTGAACTCTTCGATGGTTATGCGCTGGTCAACCAGCATTTCGGTCAATAGCTTGAGAACCATGGAGTGCCAGGACATGGGTGTCGCTGGGTCGGCCATGGCGTCTAGCTCCTGATCGATCAGGACATGCGGGCTCATTGCTCGGCCTCGGCCTGCGCCAACACTCCCTCTTTCGCGAAGGGCGTGAGTAGCGTCCGCGCAATCTCCTGCAGCATGGCGTCGGGGTTGGCCACGCTCATGATTTCATCGGCAGCTGCTGCGGCATCGCTGGTGATCTTGAAGTGCGCAGCCAGGACCAGCCGCCCCAGAGCCGAGCTGCTGATCTCCGAGAGGCCGAGCTGACCCATCACGAACTCATCCACCGCCTGGGCGAAGCGTTCGTAGGTGACGCCCTGCTGCCGAAAGTTGCGCTGGAACACCACGTCGCGGCGCTCCATCAGCTCGGCGATGCCGTCGTCGATCCAGCGCGCCTCAGCCTCCTCAGCAGCGCTTTCGCTCACCGCCGGAGGCAACTGGTTGTCGTACTGCCATTGTGCTGCTCGAAGTGCGCCCATGGTCGCCTCCAGGTGGTGGGTTACTCGGTGGGTGGGGAAGGGAGGGGTTGCCAGTGGGTGACGTCGCGGTCATTGATTGGCTCATACCATCCCGCGTACTCGGCGCTCTCTTTGACGTCATACCAACCGAAAGCCTCGGTGATACCGTCCTCTTCGCCGCAATCATCATCAGGGTTGTACAGCCCATAGCCATTCAGGTACTGAGCAGAGAACACGAACGTCTGCCCTTCGACGACAGCGCAGACGATGTACTCTTTTGCTGTTCCTGATAGCTGCTCCGGCAGCCTGTCGCTGCACTTGATCCAGCCGCTCATGGCTTCACCCGGGCGGCTAGCGAGATACCGCCTGGAGAATTCGGCAGAGGTGTCGCCCAGTTCTTTTCGAAGTCGGACATGGCAGCAGCTGGCGAATCGCCGAACCCGGCTACACCGTTTTGCAGGTCTTCACCGTACAGCGCGCACCATTGGTTTCCGTCGATGCTCAGGGTTGGGCGGTAAAGAACCGAAGGGCTGGAGGCGTTTTCGGCGATCGCGTGAAAGCAGAGCATCGCATTGTGCTCGATGGCGCTACAGGCCATGAGGCTGTGTTCGTCTTTCATGGTTGATCCTCTGGACCGCATTGGCCAGGAGCCAGGCGCGGTGACCAAACCCACCGTGAAAGGTGGCCTGGCGCCTGCCAATGCGGTCGTATGTGAAGGGAAGGGGATGCGGGATGCATCGGAGTGTGATCTGTCGCGTCCAAGCCGGTCGCCAGGTTTAACGCCGCGTAACCGGTTTTCATCTACCCCCGCGCTGGGGCAGCTACTTACTTGGCAGATCACACTCCGATGCAGCCTGCGATGGGGAGCAGGGCATCGGGCCAGTCTTTCCTGGCAGTCAAGGGATAGGTGGTGTTGATGGCCGGTGCTGATCTCCGGCTTCGCTGGCGCTCCTAGCTCAGGCCGTTTCCGGCGGCCTAGTCTCCTGGCTCTTACCTGCGATCTCATGCCATCCAGCAATGACACCCGCCGCGACAACTGGCGGGCTTACCCGTGCGCCTCAGCCTGCGCATTCATCAACACCGCAGAGCGCCCTGTCTGTCTCCCCCTGAACTGTCTATGGGGCAGGGCGCTCTGCGCTGGTGATGAAGTCCCGCATGGGCGGGCACTTGGTGTTGGTTGTTACTGCTGCTCGACGGCGTCCGCCATAGCGCGAAGCTGATCTGCGCTGATAAAGATCGGCGCGTCAGCGTGCTGAACGTCGATGCAGATACCGAGAACTCGGCCTGGCATTTGAATGCCAGGTTCAACCTCGATGCTTTCGCAGGTCCATGAGTTCTGCTCCATCACCTGGTGGAAAATGTCGCTCATCGTCTTGCCCTCCAGGGCTGTGGTTCAGTTGTAAGCTTCTGGTTTACAACTCGTTGATTTCCCTGATGCCCCTCATGAGAATGGCATCGAGGAAATCTGCCGCGACCCGCTACTGGCGTCGGTCGCTGGCTCAAATCTCTATGTCAAAGAACTTGGTTCCAGTCGGTCCCGCTTTCCGGGGCTGGGAGATCACTTCGCTGATCCCGTGCTATCTGGCGGCTTCACCAGTCGTGTGTGGGCCTCTTGAGGCCCTGTGCAGGACCTGAGTCGCTGCGTTGAGGTAAATATGTACCAACGGTTCACAACGGTCAAGTACCAAAAGTACATAAATTTTCCATGGGTACAAAAAAACCCGCTCAAGGCGGGCTCGGGTAGGAGGGTCATGGTCGTCGGTAATTGTCGTGCTGCTCGCCGTAATTAGGCTTCAGTCTGAAAGCGTACGGATCTCGTTCAATAATGGTCGCGGCAGCGCCTATGACATTCAGTAGGCAGAACCCAATAAGCGCTATGCGGACCGTCCCTGGCTCTGCCTTGTAAGCGCAGAATCCAAGCCCGAGGGCGAAAATGATCATCACAATGGCCATGGCATCACCTCAAAGCAGGACGGAGTACCAAAAGACCTTGCCGATAACCGAGATGGAGCAATCGGCCAGTTCATCGGCGCTGTACTCCTCGTCAGGATATTCGTCCTGGTTGAAGCTGCGGAAGCGAAGGCCACCGCCGGGCATCCTGTAGAGGACCTTCACGCGAAGCTCGCCGCCGTGATTGATGGCATACATCTTCCCGTCGCGAATGGCGGTGGAGCCTTGATCGACGCCTACAGTGCTGCCATCAGGGAGCACTGGCTCCATGCTGTTTCCGCGAACGGTGACGCAAACCGCCTGATCAAACTGGACGCCCTGGTTGCGCAGCGTTTGCTTGCCAAAGCGCAGCTTTCGGTTGGTTGAAATCTCAATAACCGTTCGGCCAGACCCAGCCGCAAGCTCCATTTCCTTCAGGAACGGCACATACACCTCGTCGTCATCCAATGGCGTGGCATCGTCCCAAACAGAAATGGGGCCGATCAGCGTTGCATTGCTCGTTACCTCGCTTTTCGGGCGCGGAGCTGCTGATGACCCGTCGTCGATCATCGCCCCGCGCCCGTACTCGAGCCATTCGATACGGACCCCGAGAGCCGAAGCCAGGGCGATCATCTTGGCGCCGCCAGGCATCGTCTCACCATTTAGCCACTTGCTGCTGGCCTTCGCAGTTACTCCAGCCATAGCCGCCAGTCGGGCGCCGGCGCCCCACGCTGGGATGCCTTTTGACGCAAGGGCTTCTTTCAGGCGCGCCGCAAAGGCCGCCCGCAACTCTTCTATATGAACCATAGGTTCAATGTCGCATGTACTTGCATGTACTTTCAGTTCCGACATAATATGTACTTACAGTTCATATTCCGTTTGGAGGCCCCATGCAGGAGCTCAAGAAGGCAATCGATGACGCTGGCGGTGTGACCGCCGTAGCGCTCGCTTGCGGGAAAACGCCGCGCGCCGTCTACAAGTGGCTCACCGCTGGCTGCCTCCCGCGCACCGAATACACCGGCGAAACCAAGTACGCCGAGAAGATCGCCGCCCTCGCGAAGGCCAACGGTAAACCGTTCAAGGCCCAGCGCTTGCTTGCGGCGACCGCCCCAACCAAGACAGCTGCTTAACCAATTCCAACCGCAAGGAGCAATACCTGCATGTACGCCAACCGCAATCACCTGCATGACCGTGAGATCAAGGTCCGGGTCGATGAGGACACATTCGAGCTGATCCAGGCCCTGGCGAAGTTCCACCGAACCCAGCGAGCGGTGCTTTGCCGCGAACTGCTGGAAGCACAACTGGCTGCTCTGGCCTCGGAGAATACCGGCGATCAGCACGTGGCCTGAAGGCCCGGAGGAGGCCCCATGCCGATTGAACAGATCGGATTGGATCAGGGGTTGATGGAACAGCTTGAGCGAGAGGCGGAACGGAGAGGGATTAGCCCTGAAGCCTTAGCAGCAGAGTTGCTTCGTCGAGAGCTGGCCAACCGAACGAAGCCCCGGAATCCGCGGGGGACAGTAGCACCGTTTCACAGGAGGGCCTGAACAGGCCCTGATAAGCCCGGAGGTCGGGCACAAAAAAGCCGACGGGCAAGGTCGGCGTTTTCGTTACAGCGATAAGTGAGAGAGATCATGACAAACATCGTTTCAATTGACAAGTCCAGGGGGTTCACCCGTATGGACAACCAGCTGATGGATGGCCTGATGGCTATCGACCTGTCAGCGCGCGAAATGAAGATCGTGCTGTATGTGGCCAAGGCCACCCTGAACTTCAACGAGGGCGCCCAACGTATCCCGGCCACGGCGATTGCCAAAGCCACCCACATTCACCCTGACACCGTGTCCAAGGCAATCTCCAGCCTGCTGCGCCGACGGGTTCTGTTCCGTGATGGTGGAGCCCGTGGTGATATCGGCCTGTGCGACCCGAAAGAGTGGGTGTTTGTGGAAGATCCGAAACAGACCAAATCGTCTGACTCGGCTCAAATCGTCCGAATCGGATCTTCCTCGAAACAGACCAAAACCGACGACTCCCTTCTCTATTCCAAGAATAAAACCCCCTATGTAAATCTTCCTTCGGAAGATATTACATCCCCCCCCAAGGCTCTGGACGAGGCTTCGGCCCCGGAAGCAAAACCGGACCGCAAAGCGCCGTTCGGTAAGACGCAAATGTTGGCCGACAACCCCCACGGCCTGGACGAATCCCTGATCGCGGATTACCTGGCTGTCCGCAAGGCCAAGCGGGCTTCGATGTCCGCTCGAATCTGGTCCGGCCTGAACGCCAAGCTGGAGAAGTGCAAGGCTTTCGGTGTTCAGCCGTCCCAGGCGATGGCTATCGCGATTGAAAACGGCTGGCAGGGGTTTGAAGTCGAGTGGATCGTGAAGCGCGTGGGCGCTCGAGCTCAGGCAGATCATGCCCAGCAATCCCGCCACCATGGCTTTGCCGACCGAGACTACACCGCCGGCCTGAAGATGCGAGAGGACGGTAGCTATGCGCTCTGAGAAAACCGTTCCAGCCAATGAAGCACCACCACCTGTTCGCACTCAGCCGGCGAACTGCGAGAAGCATGGCCCGTTCGATCAAAGCGTGATCTTGGTTCTTGATCGAGAGCTGCGAGGTGGTTGCCCGGAGTGTCACCGCATTGCCAACGAGGAGCGGGAACAGCGCCAGAAGGCCCAGGAAACGTATACAAGGCGTTTGGCGATCTCGCGCAAGCTTGGGGATGCCCTGATCCCGAAGCGCTTCGAGAAACGAACCCTGGCGAACTACAAAGCCGAATGCGAAGGGCAGCGCAAAGCACTGAGTTTCTGCCGGCACTACGTAAAAATCTTCGATGAGATTGCCGAGACAGGTCGCTGCATGGTCCTGATCGGTAAACCTGGAACTGGGAAGACCCACCTTGGCGTAGCCATTGCCAATGAGCTGCTGCACAAGAGCTCTCGTACGGCCGTATACCGGACGGTGGGGTCAGTCCTTCAGGCTATTCGCGCCACCTACGATCGCTACAGCGAGCGTAGCGAGGCCGACATCTTGGCCAGCCTTGTCACTCCCGACCTGCTGGTGCTGGACGAGGTGGGCGTGAGCAAGGAGCTGCCGAGCGACTTCGAGCTGACGACCCTGTTCGCAATCATCAATGGCCGCTACGAGCAGATGCGACCCACTGTGGTGATTTCCAACCTGGACGCCGGCCAGCTGCCGATGGCCATGGGCGAGCGCTGCGTCGACCGTCTGCGCGAAGGAAATCTGATCGTCGTCCCGTTTGACTGGGAATCGCATCGCGGCAAGGAGGGTATCTGATGACCCCTGCACAAGAAATCACAATCGCCCAGCTCAAGGGCCAGGGCTTCGCACAGGTCGTGGAGGGCCGCGAAATCGTCCGCATGACCAAGGGCGCAGACCGCCGTGTCGTTATGGCTGATGGCAGCCAGAAGCGCGCCCACCACGTTGAGTTTGAGCGCGCCGAGCGGTCGGCCGGGGAGGGCGTATGACAGAGAAGATCAGCGTGAACAGTCAGGCCAAGCTGTCCGAGGCGGTGACCATGCTCACCCGCATGTTCCGCGACAAGAAGTTCGTCGTGGTGAGCATGCGCCCGGGCAAGGACCGAACCTTGGACCAGAACGCCCTGTGGTTCGCGTTCTACAAGCGCATCTCCGAGATGACCCAGATCGGTGACCCATCGGAGGCCCGCAAGTACTGCAAGCTGCACCACGGCGTGCAGATCTTGCTGAACGAGGACCAGGACTTCCAGGCGGCCTGGTATCGCGTCATGCGCCACCTCTCCTACGAGGAGAAACTGGACATGATGGGTGACTGCAAGCTGTTCGGGCCAGACGGTATGCCTGTGACCAGCCTGTTCAATCGCGCCCAGGGCATCGCATACACCGAGCGGGTAGTTGCGGACTTCTCGGCCCGTGGCGTGGTGTTCAGCGATCTGCTTGGGGAGGAGGCGGCATGAGTCTGACCAAGGAGATCAAGCCGAAGAAGTGCAGGGCGCCAGGTTGCGGCAAGCGCTTCAAGCCAATCCTGTCGACGCAGAAGGCCTGTAGCCATGCCTGTGCGCTGGCCATGGCCAAAGACCCGAAGCTGCAGAAGGTTGCCGCCAAGGCCATCACCAAGCAGGCCAGGGAAGACCTCAAGGCGCGCCGTGAGAAGCTGAAGACGAAGGGCGACCACCTGCGGGAGGCTCAGCAGGCTTTCAATGCGTACATCCGCGAGCGGGACGCCGGCCTGCCGTGCATCAGCTGCGACTCAACGCCGAGCGACCACGACCTCATCACCGGCAGCCGCTGGGATGCCGGTCATTATCGGTCTGTAGCTGCCTGCCCAGAGCTCCGCTTCGAGCCCCTAAATGTCCACAGGCAGTGCGTCAAATGCAATCGAAACATGTCTGGGAACGTCGTCGAGTATCGCATCCGATTGGTGAAGCGTATCGGCACCGATGCCGTCGAGTGGCTGGAAGGCCCGCACGCCGCCTGCAAGTACACCATCGATGACCTGAAGGCCATCAAGGCTCTATACCAGGCTAAAACCAAAGCCCTGAGAAAGGAGGCTGCATGACACCAGTGTCGGGATTTCTGGCTCTGTCCGTGCTCATGGCATTAGGTGGCGTGGCTCTATCTTGGGCTGGAGCGATTCGCCGCAAGCGGATCGAGGAAGAGCGAACCCTCTCAACTTCATACGCAAAACTACGCAAGGGGGCGTGATGAAGCAGATAGACACCGTTTACCTGTTGACCCAATGGGGGATCTGGTTGCGCTACGGCGATGGCCTGCCAAGGTATGTATCTCCCCAGTACGCACTCATGCGTGACAATGTGGAGCAGCTGTCTTCTGCTCCGGTGGCGGTGATATCTGAAGATATGTGCATGATGATGGATGGCATCGTCGCCCGGCTGATGCTGCGCAACAGAGAGATGGGGGAGGCCTTAGCCATCTACTACAGCTGGGGCGTCAGCTATGCGGTTCTTGGTAGGGCCATGGGCATACCGAAGACCAGGGCAGAGTCACTGGTTAAGTCGGGAGAGGTGTGGGTAGACGCTGTGCTTGATGATCGCCTAGCTGCTGCTTGAAACGTCCGGACGGTTGATGTAATTTACCCATCAAATTGCGGTTTTACCGCTTCCGACAAGCCCGGCCATTGCGCTGGGCTTTTTGTTGACTTGAATTTGACCCCGCCACCGAGCGGGGTTTCGCGTTTCTGGAGGCCCCATGAACGCCCCAGGCAGGAGTACCCCCATGTCGAAACCGGAAGGCATCGTAGAAGTGGTCGGCGCCTCGGTGGCGAACAAGGGCATGCTGGTCGGCGCCACGACTGGCGTGGCCGGCTGGCTCACCCAGGTCAACTGGATAGGCGTTGCCGGCGTAGCCATCGCGCTGCTGGGCTTCCTGGTCAGCACCTGGTTCCAGATCCGGCGTGATCGGCGCGAGGCCCGCGAGAGCGAGGCCCGCATCCAGGCCCTGCGGGATCAGTGCCAGCGATGAGCGCTCGCCAACGCATTGCGGTCGGCTTTCTGACCATGAGCCTGGCCGGATTCGGTGCCTGGAAGGCGCATGAGGGCTTCACCGGCGTGGCGGTCATCCCCACCCAGGGCGACGTGCCTACCATCGGCCACGGCAGCACCCGCTACGAGGACGGCTCCCGCGTCCGTCTGGGCGACACCATCACCCGCCAGCGCGCTGAAGTCCTGGCCCGCAACCTGCTGACCCAGGACGAGAAGTTGTTCGCCGCCAGCCTGCCGGGCGTGAAGCTGTTCCAGGACGAGTTCGACCTGTACATGGACTTCGTGGGGCAGTACGGAATCACCAACTGGCGGTCGTCCTCGATGCGCCGCGACCTGCTGGCCGGCAACTACGTCCAGGCCTGCCACGACCTGCTCAAGTGGCGCAGGGCCGCCGGCTACGACTGCTCCACCACGATCAATGGCCAGCCGAACAAGCGCTGCTGGGGCGTCTGGCAACGTCAGCTCGATCGCCACGCCAAGTGCCTGGAGGCCCAGCAATGACCCCGATGAACGTCTCCATGCCAGTCCTGCTGGACGAGCACGGTCACCTGCACTACTGCGATGCAGGCTTGCCCGATGGCTACGTTGAGCGCGTGCTGAAGGTCTACGCCGGTATCGCCTGCGCCTCGCTGCTGGCGTTCGCCGGCTTCCTGCTGGTCACCTTGCCGGTGGCAGCATGAACCGCTACCTGATCGCCGCCCTGGTTGCCTGCGGACTGCTCATGTACGGCGGCTGGCAGAAGATGCAGCGCCAGAGCGACCAGCTCGAGCAGCAGGCCCAGGCCATCGACACACTGCAACGTGCCGCCGAGTCTCGCCGCAATACCCAGCGCCTGCTGACCCAGCTCGATACCGAACACACCCAGGAGCGCGAACGTGCGAACCAGACCAATGCCGATCTGCGTGCTGCTGTCGCTGCTGGTGAGCGCCGGCTGTCAGTCCTCGCCACCAGCTGCACCACTGTGCGAGCCACCACCACCACCACCACCACCACCGCCGCCACCGGCCTGGATGATGATCAAGCGCGAGCCGAACTTGACCCAGCGGCTGCTGAACGAATTGTCGCCATCGCCAACGACGGTGACGACACCATCCGCCAACTGACCGCCTTGCAGGACTATGTCCGCATGGCCTGCACAGGACCAGCGCAATGACCACTTACGAAGTAGGAACCCCTGACGGCATCTTGCACACCATCGAGGCGATAACCCACGTCCGCGACTCCAATGGCCTGACCTTGTTGGTCGATGGCGGCAAGGCGGTAGCCATGTTCCCGGTGTTCAGCTGGATGCGACTGGCTCCGTATGTCGTCGAGCCTGGTACGGGGACCACCGAGGTGATCAGCACCGAAGCCGGCGAAACCACCACCAGCGGCGAGGTTGCAGCCCCGGCCGCCAGCGGCGAGTGATTTACCCATGGCCCTGACAGCCAAGCAGCAGCGTTTCGTCGTCGAGTACCTGGTCGACCTGAACGCCACCCAGGCTGCCATCAGGGCCGGATACGCTCCAGCCAGGGCCAGGGAGCAGGCCTACCAGCTCATGAAGAAGCCAGAGATCAAGGCGGCCATCGAGAAGGCCATGGGCGATCGCAACGAGCGCCTGAAGGTTGATGCGGACTATGTGCTGCGGCGGTTGACTGAGATCGATCAACTTGACGTGATCGATATCATCAACGATGACCTGACGCTGCGGCCGTTGAGCGAATGGCCCAAGGCGTGGCGCCTGTCGCTATCCGGGATGGATATCACTGAGATAGGCCGGGCCACCGAGGATGCCAGCGCAGCCATGGCCTTCCTCAAGAAGATCAAATGGCCGGACAAGGTCCGCAACCTGGAACTCATGGGCAAGCACGTCAACGTGAACGCCTTCAAGGACCAGGTCGATGTGACCGTGACCGGTCTTTCGGCGCGGATGGCCAAGGCCAAGGAGCGTGTGCGTGACCGCTCCAGTCGAGGTTGACGACGAGCAACTGCTGGTCGACGACATTGTCGGCTTCGCTGATGATCCGCTGGGATACGTGCTCTATGCGTTCCCGTGGGGAGAAGAAGGCACAGAGCTGGCCAACAAGACCGGTCCCCGCGATTGGCAGGTCGACGTACTCGAGTCGATCGGCGAGCAGGTTCGGGCCGGCGCCAAGGATCTGGGCGAGGTAATCCGCGAGGCGGTGGCCAGCGGCCACGGCATCGGCAAGTCGGCGCTGGTGTCCTGGATCATCCTGTGGGCCTTGAGCACAGCGGTTGATACCCGCGGCGTCGTTACGGCCAACACCGAAAGCCAGCTGCGTACCAAGACCTGGCCCGAGGTAGCCAAGTGGCACCGGCTGTCGATCAATAGCCACTGGTTCAAGCTCGTAGGCACGGCCCTCTTCAGCACAGAGCCCGGCCACGACAAGAACTGGCGCATCGACGCGGTGCCTTGGTCCGACACCAACACCGAGGCATTCGCCGGCCTGCACAACGAAGGCAAGCGCATCCTGCTGATCTTCGATGAGGCTTCTGCCATCGCCGACCTGGTGTGGGAAGTGGCAGAGGGCGCGCTGACCGACGCCGACACTGAGATCATCTGGGCAGCCTTCGGCAACCCAACCCGAAATACCGGGCGCTTCCGCGAGTGCTTCACCAAGTACAAGCACCGCTGGCGGCACCGCCAGGTCGACAGCCGCACCGTCGACGGCACCAACAAGACACAGATCGCCAAGTGGATCGCCGACTACGGCGAGGACAGCGACTTCGTCCGTATCCGCGTACGCGGCATGTTCCCGAGGGCTTCTGACTTGCAGCTCATTCCAACCGACTGGGTGGCCGAGGCCATGCGGCGCGAAGCCGTGTTCGGCATGGACGATGCCCTGGTGTGCGGCATCGACATCGCCCGCGGCGGCATGGACAACAACGTGATCCGCTTCCGGCGCGGCATGGATGCCAAGAGCATCAAGCCGATCAAGATCCCGGGCAGTGAAACGCGGGACACCACCAAGTTCATCGCCCGGGTGTGCACCGAGGTGGCGGAGCGAAAGCCCGACGCGGTGTTCGTCGACTCGACAGGCGTTGGCGGCCCCATTGCTGACCAGCTACGCCGGCTCCTTCCAGGCGTGGTGATCATCGATGTGAACTTCGCCAGCCAGGCCCCGGACCGGCACTACGCCAACATGCGGACCTGGATCTGGTGGCGCATGCGCGAGGCCATCAAGTTGGGCTTGGCCATCGAGCAAGACACCGAACTCGAAGCCGAACTGACCAGCCCCGAGTACACGCACAACGCGCACGACCAGCTGGCCCTGGAGAAAAAGGCCGACATCAAGAAACGCCTGGGCATCAGTCCAGACGACGGAGACGCGCTGGCCCTGACCTTCACCATGCCGGTGATGAAGGCCCAGTACCAAGGCGGGCGAGGGGGCAGTAGCCACCAGTCCGACTACGACCCATTCAACAGTTGAGGTAACAGCCATGTGTGGTGGCGGCGGACTTGGCGGCATTGTGGACACCATCAAGAAGATCGACCCCTTGCGGGGCGGGGACGTAGTCCTCGACAAGTTGGGCCTGCCCAACCTGCTGGGCGACGAGAACGGCCTGATGACCAGCAACGACATGGTGTTGCAATCGGGATCGCCAACGACCGAGCAGGCCACCAACGTTGCCGTTGATGTCCAGGCGGCCCGCGACGACGAGAAGCGCCGCCGCGCGGCCGCTGCCGGCATGTCCAGCACCATCCTGGGTGGTTCGATGGCCGGCACCCAGACCGCTCGCAAGACCTTGCTGGGGCAATGACCATGACCGCAGAGAGCCCACGCAAGCAGGCCGAGAAGCGCCTTGCCTCGCTCAAGAACGAGCGTTCGTCGTGGGAGCCGGGCTGGCGCGAGCTGTCGGACTTCATCCAGCCCCTGCGCTCCCGCGTGCTGTGTGACGACACCAACCGTGGTGATCGCACCACGAACAAGATCATCAACAACACGGCCACCATGGCCAACCGGACCCAGGCGTCTGGCATGGTCAGCGGCATCACTTCGCCGGCGCGCCCATGGTTCAACCTGAAGCCGGTGGCCAGGGCCATCATGGAGTTCGGCCCGGTCAAGTCCTGGTTCTACGAGTGCACCCAGCGGATGCGGGATGTGTTCCTGCGCTCCAACCTGTACCAGGTGTTGCCCACCTGCTACCTGGAGATGGGTTCCTTCGGTACCGGCTGCATTTGGGTTGATGAAGACCCCGTGACGGTGATTCGCTGCGAGGCCTTCACCATCGGCGAGTACTACGTCGCCAACGGAGCCAGTGGCCGGGTTGACTCGATCTACGTGGAGTTCAAGTGGACGGCCAACCAACTGGCCGAGAAGTACGGCAGGGATGTGCTCAGCCCGACAGCCAAGAGCCTGCTCGAGGGCAACAACGGCGACACGCTGATCAGCTGCGTCCAGATGGTTGAGCCGAACCGTAGTCACGACCCGAACAAGCGTGGCGCCCGCAACATGCCGTTCAAGTCTCTGGTCTGGGAGTGCGGCGCGCCAGGCGACATGGTGCTCGAACATCGCGGGTATCACGAGTTCCCGGCCATGGTTCCGCGCTGGGATCTACTTCCGGGTGACGCCTACGGGTATGGTCCTGGCAAGGTCAGTCTGGGCGACAACAAGGCGCTGCAACTGTTGGAGCGCCGGGCGGCCCGCATGGTCGACACCGGATCGAACCCGCCTTTGCAGGCCCCGGCCGAGCTGAAGGGCATGCCGAGTAGCACCATCCCCGGCGGCGTCACCTACGTACCGATGATCGGCGGCCAGAACCAGATGACGCCGATCTACGAGCCGAATCCGGCATGGCTGAATCCGGTCGAGGCCAAGATCCAGCAGCACGCCGCCCGGATCAACCAGGCGTTCTTCGCCGATCTGTTCCTGATGGTCAGCCAGCTGGACACCGTGCGCACCGCCACCGAGATCGCGGCGCGCAAGGAAGAAAAGATGCTGATGCTGGGCCCGGTGCTCGAGCGCATCAACGACGAACTGCTCGACCCGCTGATCGACCGCACCTTCAACATCATGCTGCGCCAGTCGCTGCCGATCTGGCAGGGCATCATCGAGGGCGAGCCGTTGCTGCCTGAGCCGCCCGAAGAGCTGATGCAGACCGAGATCCAGGCCGAGTACGTCTCGATCCTGGCCCAGGCCCAGAAGTCGCTGAATGTGACCGGCCTGGAGCGCTTCGCCGCCTTTGCCGGCAACCTGTCTGGCGCCTTCCCCGAGGTCCGAGACAAGCTCAATGCCGACCAGATGGTCGACGAGTACGCCGACGCCATTGGCGCGGTACCCACCGTGGTTCGTGGCGACGATGAGGTCGACGCGATCCGCCAGCAGCGCAACCAGCAAGCCCAGATGCAGCAGGCGGCCCAGGCCATCGGCAGCACCATCCAGGGCGCCAAGCTCCTTTCCGAAACCGAGGTCACCCCAGACAACGCGCTGGGCCGGATGCTGGGGGCCTAAATGGATGACAACGACGAGATCCTGCTCAAGCGGAAGGAAGAGGAGCGCCTGCAGCAAATGCAGGCCGAGCAGGACTTCAAGTGGCTGATGGGCGACGCCCGAGGCCGCCGCCTGGTCTGGGCAGAGCTCTCCGCTGCCCGCGTCTTCCACCCGGTCTTCGACCAGAACAACGCCCAGATGGCCTTCAACGAGGGCAATCGCCAGTACGGCCTGCGCCTGCTGGAGCGAGTCCACGCCCTGTGCCCGCACCTGTACCCGGTGATGGTTCAGGAGAACACCACGGTCAGCAAAGAGGAATGACCATGAGCGACAACACAATCGAGCAAGAAATCCAGGCCAAGGGGCTCAACGCGCCACGCATTCGGCCGGCCGACATCGAGGCGAACATCCAGGGCGAGTGGTATTTCACCGCCGCCGACGGCGCCAAGGTGGCAGGTTCTCAGCCTCACCCTCTGGATTTGCTCACTTTCTGCGTGCTGGTGCTGCGCAACGGATTTACCGTCACCGGTGAGAGCGCCTGTGCCAGCCCTGAGAACTTCGACGCCGAGATCGGCAAGCGCATTGCCCGGGAAAACGCCGTGGCCAAGGTGTGGCCGCTGATGGGCTACGAACTGCGCAGCAAGCTGACCGGGGGTGAAGCATGAACCTCTTCATCCACGGCCGTCTCGGCCACTTCCTCATGAACGAAGCCGGCGCCGACGGTGCCGATGCGGGTGGTGGTGCTCCGCCTGCCGGTGGTGCCGAGGGTCAGCAGGCCGCAGCCCCGGCAGCTGACACCATCCTTGGCACCCCACCAGCAGGCGAGCAGGGCGCTGATCCCGCCAAGGCGGAAGGCGAGCAGAACAAGACCGACGACCAGACCGGCAAGCCCGTGGTGCCGGAGAAGTACGCCTTCGAGAACCTGCCCGAGGGCTACAAGCTCGACGAAGCCGCCACTGCCGAATGGTCCGGCGTGTTCAAGGAGCTGGGTTTCACCCAGGAACAGGTCGACAAGCTCGTCGCCATGGACGCCAAGCGCCAGCAGGGCATGATCCAGGCCTACCAGCAGCAGATGCAGCAGCACCGCCAGCAGCAACTGGGCGAGTGGGCGAGCGAGCTGCAGGCCGACCCCGAGTTCGGCGGCGCCAAGTTCGAAGCCAACGTCGCCATCGCCCAGAGAGCCCTGGGCGAGTTCGGTACCCCTGAGCTCAGCAAAGCCCTGGCCGAGACCGGCATGGGCTCCCACCCCGAAGTTGTTCGGCTCTTTCACCGGATCGGCCAGCAGTTGGCCGAGGGCCAACTGTCCCGTTCTGGGACGGGTCCGGCAAAAGAAATCACCATCGTTGACGCCTTCCGGTAAGGCCAAGGAGTAACCAGTGGCAATTCTCACCTCGACCATGCCGACGCTGATCGACAAATTCAGCCGGCAGGACAACACCCAGAAGATCATGAAGATCGTCGAGCTGATGGCAAAACAGAACGACATCCTCATGGACGCTGAATACATGGAGTGCAATGACGGCTCCAAGCACAAGACCACCATGCGCTCTGGTATCCCGGAGCCGGCATTCCGCATGTTCAACCAGGGTATCCAGCCGAGCAAATCGACCACCATCCCGGTGATCGACACCACCGGCATGATGGAGGACTACGGCCTGGTCGATAAGGCTCTGGCTGACTTGAGCGGCAATGCCGACGCTTTCCGGGCGTCCGAGAACATCGCGAAGCTCCAAGGCTTCAACAACAAGGCTTCTCGTTACATGTTCTACGGCAACACCGCGAGTGAGCCGCAAGCGTTCTTGGGTATGGCGCCGCGCTACAACGATTTGTCTGCCGATTCTGGCGAGAACGTTGTTGACGCTGGCGGTACAGGGTCGACCAACGCCTCGATCTGGTTCATCACCTGGGGTGAGCTGGCCACCCACCTGCTTTACCCGAAAGGCAGCGTTGCCGGTTTCCAGCATCGCTTCCTGGGCGAGGACACGGCGCGCGACGAGAACGGCGGCGAGCTCCAGGTCTACCGCGACCACTTCAAGTGGGACATCGGCATGTCCTGCCGCGACTGGCGCGCCAACTCCCGTGTCGCCAACATCGACGTCACTCAGCTGACCAAGGATGCATCGGCTGGCGCCGATTTGATCGACCTGATGATCGACGCCTACTACCGCATCCAGAACCCGATGCAGGGCGAGGGCAAGACCATCATCTACTGCAACCGCACCATGCAGACCTTCCTGCACAAGCAGGCGATGAACGCCAAGAACGTCAACCTCACCCTGGGTGAATACGCCGGCCGCAAGATCCCAGAACTCCTGGGCATCCCGATCAAGCGTTGCGACGCCCTGCTCAACACCGAATCCCGCGTGGTTTAAGGAGGCCATCATGCTTTTCGACGCGAAGAATCTCTTCTCCAATGCCCAGGCGGTAACTGCCACGGCGGCTTCCACCAACATCATCGATCGTGGCGACAACAAGGATGTCGGTGCGGCTGGCGATATCCCGCTGTGTATCCAAGTGACCGAAGCCTTCAACAATCTGACCAGCCTGGCGATTGCCTTTCAGACCGATGACAACTCGGCATTCAGCTCACCGAAGACGCTGTTCACCGTCACGGTTCCGCTGGCCGATCTCCAGCCGGGCTATATCGCACCGGTGATTGTTGTGCCGAAGGACTGCGAGCGTTATCTCCGACTCAACTACACCGTCACGGGCGACGCACCAACTACCGGCAAGGTAACCGCTGGCGTTGTCGCAGGAGTGCAGACCAATGGCTAAATACGAAGTGCTGGAGCGCTCTTTCATCAACGGACGGCTTTGCGAAAAGGGTGCGGTCGTGGAGCTGGAGGTCGACTCCCCCGGCACCAATCTAAAGCCCATTGGCGTGGCGCAGGTCGTCAAGAGCGCAGTTGTCGCTACCGGCGGCCAGGGCGGCACGACCCCAGCCTACACCGCCAAGCACATCGGTGGTGGTCGCCACATCGTCATCGACGCCAGCGGCAAGAAGGTCGGCGATTTCGTCGGCGCCAACAAGGAAGAGGCGCAGGCTGAAGCTGACCGCCTGATTGCCGGCGGGGCTCCGTACGTGAAGCCTGCCGATTCCGGCGCCGGCGGCCAGGGCGGCACGCTGGCGGGCGAAGGCGCTGCCGGCGATGAGAAAGACGACCCAGGCCTGCCGGACGCCTGACAAGCACCAACCCTCAAGGGCCCTTCGGGGCCCTTTTTATTGGAGCCGCATTCATGTCGTCTGTCGTGGAAATCTGCAACATGGCGCTGTCCCACATCGGACATAGCCAGCGCATTGACGACCTGGCCGAAGCCAGCCTGGAAGCTGAGCAGTGCAGTCTGTTCTACGAGCATGCCCGGGATTTCGTGCTGCGTGCTGATTGTGACTGGGGCTTCGCCACTGCCTTTGCGCAACTGGCCGAGGTCGCCACGAACCCAAACCCCGAATTCCCCTATGCGTATGCGGTCCCGAACGACTGCATGCGCGTCCGCCGCATCTTGCCGCCAGCATTCCCGCAGGGCTTTCTGCCGCATGACCGGTGCATGCCGGCAACGCCCGAAATCAAGTTCCGCATCATCAACGGCAGCAGCCAGCGGCTGATCAGCACCACGATCTCGCCCGCCACGCTGGAGTACACGATCAAGATCGAGTCCTCGGAGATGTTCGACCCGATCTTCGTCTCGGCGCTGTCCTGGTACCTGGCGTCGCTGGTCGCCGCTCCGCTGGCCAAGGACACATCCGTGGCCCTGAGCTGCTACCAGCAGTACCAGGGTGACGTGCTCCGGGCCGCCGCCGCTGCGCTCAACGAAGGCGCTGCGGAGCAGTGGCCGGAATCGTCCTTCATCACGGGGCGCTACTGATGACGGATATCCTCCAGCCCTCATTCAGCGCCGGTGAGCTGGCGCCGGCCACTCAAGCGCGGGCGGACCTGACGCGCTACTTCACAGGGCTCAAGACCTGCCGCAACTTCATGGTGATGCCGGAGGGCGGGGCCCGGAATCGTTCCGGCTACCGCTTCCTAGCCGAGACCAAGATCAGCAGCCGCAAGTCAAGGCTGATCCCCTTCCAGTTCAGCACCGAGCAGACCTATGCCATTGAATTTGGGCATCTCTACGTTCGGTTCTATACCAACGGCGGCCAGTTGCTGGATGGCGCCTCGGTCTATGAGGTGGCCACGCCATACCAGGAGCAGCACCTGTTCGAACTGTGCTTCACCCAGTCCGCCGACGTGCTGACCATTGCACACCCAAGCTACGAGCCGCGCGAGCTGAAGCGCCTGGGCGCCACCAACTGGACGCTGACAACCATCAGCTTCATGCCCAGCATCGCCGCTCCCACGGGCCTGACTGCGACACCGCTCACAGGCGGCAGCGGCGATACCACCACGTTTCGCTACGTCGTCACGGCAGTGGCTGCTGGGGAATCGGCAGAGGAATCCGTGCCTTCGGCGCCGGCAACCGTGGCTGCCTGGGACAACAAGTCTGGTGCCAATCTCAGTTGGAGCGGCGTCAGCGGCGCAGACCACTACAACGTGTACAAGGAGAACAACGGCTCCGGCGTCTTCGGCTTCATCGGCATGGCCACCAACACCGCGTTCACTGACCTCAACATCACCGCCGAGAAGAACGACACCCCGCCCAGCTACCAGAACCCCTTCGCCGACGGAAACAACCCCGGGGTGGTGGGCTACTACCAGCAGCGCCTGGTATTCGCCGCCAGCGAATCGAAGCCCCAGACCATCTGGATGAGCCGGGTAGGGGCCTTCAACAACTTCGGCTACTCCCAGCCGCGCAAGGATGACGACGCGATCGAGCTGACCATCGCCTCCAACCAGGTCAATCGGATTCGCTCCCTTGTGCCGCTCAAGGAGCTGCTGGTGCTGACGTCGGGCGCCGAAGTAACCATCTCCGGGGATGCGACCGGGATCAAGCCCACCAACGTGCGTGCCATCTTCCAGAGCTACATCGGTTCAAGCCCGGTCCCGCCAGCGGTCTACGGCAACACGGCACTGTACGTCCAGGCCCGAGGCCAGAAACTGGCTGACCTGGCCTATTCGTACACCAGCGATGGCTTCCAGGGCCAGGACCTCACCGTGCTGTCGTCCCACCTTGTGCGTGGCTACGAAATCACGGCCATGGCCCTGGCCCAGGTGCCCAACAGCGTGTTGTGGTGCGTGCGCAACGATGGCGTGAAGCTGGGCTTTACCTACCTGCCGGCCCAGGAGGTGTTCAGCTGGCACCGCCACGACACCGACGGCGCGTTCGAATCGATCGTCTCGATACCGGAAGGCGATGAGGATGCTGTCTATGCCATCGCGCGCCGGACCATCAATGGCGCGACTAAGCGCTACGTGGAGCGCCTGGCGTCCCGCGAACTGCGCCGCTTCGGTTCCGGCGAGTATTGGTTTGACCGAGCGTTCTTCGTCGACTCTGGGCTGACCTACGATGGCCGCCGGTCTGGCACTGCCGTGCTCACCGGCGGAACCGACTGGAAGTACCCGAACCCGCTGACGCTCACCGTCGGTACATCGACGTTCAACGCGGGCATGGTGGGGCGCAGCGTGATCCTGTACGGCGGCGGCACGCCCAGTCGCATTGGGGATCTGCTGACTGTGAAGATCCTTGCTTACACGTCGCCCACGGTGGTCACCGTTGAGCCACAGACGGTGGTGCCGGCGTCGTTGCGTGGAATCTCTGCCACCCGCTGGGGGTTGGCGGCCACGATGATCTCCGGCCTTGACCACCTGGAGGGCAAGACGGTCAGCATCCTGGCCGACGGCAACGTTGCGCCGCAGCAGGTGGTGAGCAGTGGCGCGATCCAGCTCGATGGACCATCCCTTGTGGTGCACGCCGGCCTGCCCATCGTGGCCGACTTCGAGACCCTGGACGTTGCGCTGCCGAACAATCCGGCGTTCCTGGGCAACCGCAAGCGGACCAACGAACTGACTGTCTTCTGTGAAGAGAGTCGCGGCTTCTGGGCCGGTTCAGACGCCGACCACCTGCGCCTGTACGAGTACAAGCAGCGATCAACCGAGAACTATGGCGAACCGATCGAGCTGCTCACTGGTAGGGCGCCGATGAAGATTCCTAGCCCGTGGGGCGACTCTGGGCGCGTCTTCATTCGCCAACTTGACCCTCTGCCGCTGTCCATCCTGGGAGTGATGACCAATGTCCAGGCTGGCGGCTGAACTCGTCCCCGTGCTGGAGGAGCACATTCAGGCCCTGCTGACCGACATGCGCGAGGCAGACCTGGTGGAGCTTCGAGCCATTCGCGGCTGGGCGCCAGAGCGCGAGGTGCGCCATGCCGTGTCCACCGCTTCGCATTGCGCGGCCTGTGTCGTCGGCGGGAAGGTTGTGGCGATCTTCGGTGACAGCCCGCATGACGCCGTGTATGGCCTGCCCTGGATGGCCAGCACGACCTGGATCAACCAGTACCGCCGTCAGTTCCTTGCCGAGTGCCCCCCGGTCATCGAGGGCATGCGCAGCCGGCACCAGGTGCTGCTGAACTTGGTGGATGTCCGCAACACCCTGGCCATCCGCTGGCTCAAGTGGCTGGGCTTCCAATTCCTGCCGGCGGTGCCCTACGGCATCAACGGCGAACTCTTCTACCCATTCCAGATGGAGGGCACTGCATGTGCGCAGTAGCTGCTATCCCGTTCATTGCCATGGGCGCCTCCGCGTTGATCGGCGCCCAGCAGGCGCAGCAGCAGGGCGCTGCTACCGCCGAGGCCAACCTGCAGAACGCCGCCTTTGCCGACGCGGCCGCCAGCGACGCCATCAAGCGCGGCGAGTTCGAGGCTGATCAGTCGCGAATCGACACCAGGGCCATGATCGGCGCCCAGCGTGCTGGTTTCGCTGCTAACGGCATCGACGTCAACAGCGGGTCGGCTGCTGATGTCCAGGACGATACGGCTGCCCTGGGCGAACAGGACGCCCTGACCATCAAGAACAATGCTGTGCGTGAGGCATGGGGTTATCGAACCCAGGCCCAGCAGAACCGGATGGCCGCGAGCAATGCTCGAAGGTCGGGCCAGGCCGGCATGTTCGGCTCCCTGCTCACCGCCGGCGCCCAAGGCGCCAGGGCATATGGCGCACTGAGGGGCTGACGATGGCTACCGTACCAACCTGGCAACGTCGGGTCGCCCAGCAGGGATTGCCGCAGGTCCGCGCCACGCCGCAGTTCGTCGACAACAGCGCGCTGCAGCAGGGCCTGCAGGATATTGGCAATGTCGCCGTCGACATTGCCGTGAAGCAGCGCGAGGAGGCGGACACCACCGCCGTGGTTGGCGCCGACACCAGCCTGTCGAAGTGGACCAATGACACGCTGTTCAACCAGCAGACGGGCGTCTACTCGCGCAAGGGCAAGAACGCCCTGGACGTCACCAACACGACGCTGGACGCTTATGACCAACAGGTGCAGGCAACGCTCGAGTCATTGACCAATGACACCCAGCGCAAGCGCTTCCAGGTCATCGCGGCCCAGCGCCGCGAGTCGCTCAACTCGAAGCTGAACCAGTACGAGTACGGCCAGATCCAGCAGTACCAGAACGACACGGACGAGGCTGCGCTCAGCACCGCAGTCGACACCGCCACGCTTAACTTCGCCGACCCAAACGAGATCGGCCGCCAGCGCCAGAAGGCTATGGCCATCGTCCAGTCGCAGGCCGAGCGCAATGGCTGGTCTCCTGAGCAACTCCAACAGGCCCAGACGCAGATCAGCAGCCGCATTCTTTCCGGCGCCATCACCCGTATGGCCGAGACGAACCCGGGGCAGGCCAAGCAGTATTACGAGGCATCCAAGGATGGGTTGGATGCCAGGGCGCAGATCGGCTTGAGTAGCACCATCGAACAGGCCTTCCGGCGCCAGGAGGCCGAGGCCAGGCAGCGCCAGATTGCAGCACGCCAGCTCCAGGCCATCGCCCGGGTTGAGCTCCAGTCCCGCGTGCAGGATGCTCAGGCCGCCTACCTGCAGGGGTATGAGTTCGACAACCCGCCGAACAAAGCCGAGTTCGAGGCTGCTATGGGTGCTGAAAAGGGCGCTCAGGCCTATGAGTCGTTTGCCAAGTACCAGGCCATGGCCCCAGCAATCCGTGAGTTCGCGACAGCTACCCCTGCCGAGCGCCAGGAGATTCTGGCCAGTTTCAATCCAGCCTCGGCACAGCAGCCGTCGCCCTTCTACGGCAAGCCCGCGCAGGGGATGCTGGAGCAGGGCAACATCGACCTGAACAGTCGTCCGCGCGTCAAGAATGAAGATGGCTCGATCAGCACCGTTCGCTCGATGTCAGCGAACTTCGATGGTCAGGAGGTCCTGATCCCCACCGTCAGCGATGACGGTCGGATCATGAGCGATCAGGAAGCGATCGACACCTACCTCAAGACCGGGCGCAACCTGGGCAAGTTCGACACGCCAGAGCACGCCACGGCCTACGCAGAAGCGCTGCACAGCGACCAGGCAAAGCAGTATGTCGACGGTGCGACAACGGTCGGGGCCGGCTTCAAGGAGGATGCGCAGCTTTACCGACACCTCGTCACAGTTGGCTCTGCGCTGATGAAACAGCAGCAGGAAGACCCTGCCGGCTACGTGGCCAAGTACAGTGCACCGGTGCGCGAGGCATTCGCCGCGGCCCAGCAAGCCGGAACGCCAGAAGCCTTCCAGGCCTATGCCGATGCTACGCTGGCCGAACAGCAGCGCCTGGGCGTGCAGTCGCCAAAGCTACTTCCTGATGCAGCGGCAGACCAGATCGCTGCCGGCTTCAACGCGCAAGTTGCTGGCGGGGAGAATGCCGCGACGTTGATCGAACAGCAGCAGGCTCAGTGGGGCAAGAACTTCCCGCTGATCGCTCAGCAGCTCGGCAAGAAACTGCCGCCCGAGGCCCAGGTTATCGCCACGTCCTTGCCCAAGGACCTTGCCGAGCGCATGGCTTCGGTTGCCAACTTGAGCGAGGCGGACCTTAAAAAGGGCCTGGACAAGGGTGTCGCATCTAGCGTGACAGAGGCAGTGCAAAGCGCCATGGGGCCTTTCGCGCAGTCGCTGCAAGGCCAGGCCGGCGGCATCAACACCTTCAACACCATGTTCGAGGCTGCCAACAAGGCGGCACTCTCCTATGTCCGCCAGGGCATGGATCCGCAGAAGGCCGCGCAGCGCGTGGTCGACGGGATGGTCAACGACAAGTACGACTTCTTCGATACATACCGCGTGCCGAAGGAGCTGAACACGGCCGCCATCAAGCGCGGCGCTGACTCAGCCCTGGAGAGCATTGGTGCCGCCGACCTGATGGCATTGCCTGGGCTGATCGGCGTAACCGATGAGACCAACTTGGAGCAGTTGCGCGAGGCGGTGGTATCTGGCGGTCAGTGGGTTCCGACCAATGATGAGTCCGGTTTGTCGCTGACGCTCAATGGCTACCGGGTCCTGGGCAGGGATGGCCGCCCGATCACCCGCACCTGGGATGAGCTGACCGCCGAGGGTCTTGCGCGGCGGGAAAGCAACGCTTCACGCATTGGTCGCGTGCGCGGCCTGGGGATCAACAATTGACCATCTACGCAGGCGACGCGCCGGCGCTTGACCGGCGCACGCTGCTCGATATCCCAGCCGACAGCGGGGATGTGTTCGGTGCAGCGTTCGACGAGGCCTTCTCGACCAACCCTAGTACCTCGGCCTTCCGCCTGGAAGAGCTTGCCCAGCAGCAAGAGGGGCGCGCCGTGGTCATGGGGCCCGAGTCTTATCTGGCACCCAATGCTGGCCGCCTGGAGCCTGAATCGCCACTGATCAGTGCCGAGCAGGCGCGCAACCAGGTGGCTGATGCTGGCCTCGACATCAAGATCCCCGACCAGGGTATCCGACAGGGAGCGCTCGATGTCCTGATCGAGCGTCACCGCGAACAGCTGGCGCGCCAGCAGATCATGGTCCGGGCAAACGGCGGCTCGCTCCCCACGAAGATCGCCGGCAGTCTGGCAGCTTCGCTGCTGGACCCGCTCAACATCGCATCGGCCTTCGTGCCGGTGATCGGCGAAGCGCGCTATGCGCGGTTGCTGGCGGGCGCGGCAACCCCTCTCGGACGTGCCGCGGTGCGTGGCGGGGTAGGGGCGCTGGAGGGTTCGGTAGGTGCCGCGATTCTGGAGCCGTTGCCGCTGCTGGCTGCCCAGGCCGACCAGACGGAGTACGGGTTGTCCGACTCCCTGGCCAACATCGCCTTGGGCGGCCTGCTCGGGGGAGGACTGCATTCCGTGGGTGGCGCGGTGACCGATGCGCTGCGCCGCCGGATAGCGACCGAAACACCCCAGGCCGAGACATCGCTGAACGCGGGAACAGCGGTGCGCGGGGCGGATCTTCCTCGCGATATTGATCTGGGCCGCCTGTTCGATGAGGACCCCGACGTGGCCTTGCGTGCCGGCATGGTCCGACAGCTGGAGGCTGACCAAGCCGCCCTGTATCGGTCGGCAGAGCAGCAGGCCCTGGACGAGATCCGCCCAGCCCTGACCGGCGAGCGAATCGGCAACATCGCAGACCTCAAGGCCGAGCGCATTGGCCTGGTTCAGCGGGTCATGGACCTGGACGGAGCATTTCGCGACCGCGCCAAGGCATTCCAGGCTCAGCGCATGACCCGCAAGCAGGCTGAGCGTGCCGCACGCGACTCGATCGCCGCCGAGCGCGAGCAGCTCCACGCACGCACGGCCGAGATCGACACGCTGATCGAGCGCAACCGCGCCGGCGAACTTGACCGGCGCGACCTTGGCCTGATCGAGCGCGGGCAGATTCCGGAGCGCTTGGCGCCACAGGTCCAGGCCCGGGCCCGACAGATCATGCAGGGCTACCAGCAGCGTCCGCTGGGCGCGGCCATTCGCACCGCTCGCGAAACCGCCGAGGGCGCCGACTGGACGATTCGCAATAACGCCCTGCGCGCCGCTGTGGCCCAAGCCATGACCGGGCGCGACATCGACGTGGCCAAGCTGTTCGAACTGGAAGAGCCGGCCAAGGCGGCCAGTGCATTGGAGTACCTGAAGCGCCCGCAGGCCCGCCGCGTTGATCCAGAGGGCCAGGCAGAGAGCCGGCGCATGGATGGTCAGGCCCAGATCGCAGACGACCTGGAGGAAGCCCGTGCAGCCCTGGCCGAGGATGAGGCGCTGTCCCGCGAGGTGCTGGATCAGTTGCCAGAGGACCAGCGCGCCCAGGTCATGGCCCTGGGCCGGGACGAAATGACCGCAGCCGATGCCGAGGCAGCGAAAGCCGAGCAATACGCCAAGGCCTACCGGGCTGCGGCCATCTGTGAACTGGGGAGAGGGTGATGGCACTTCCATCGGGTATCAGCCCATGTGCTGACGCGGTTCGTGCCGCAGCTGGCGACATGGAGTCGAGCGAGATTCAGGAGATCTTCCAACTGCTGCGCGGGCGAACCCAAGAGATCCTGGCCCGAGAGGGGGCGCTGAGTAGCGAGCAGGCCGCCCTGCGCGCCGCCGACGAACTGGCCAAGCAAGCCGAGCACGCCGCCATCATCGAGAAACGCAATGCGCTGCTGAACGTGCGCGCCCGCGCCCGCTTGGTGGCCTTTGTCCGCGACCAGTTCGCGGACCGCCCTGACCTGGGCGTCGAATCGTTCCTGGTAGGCACCAACCTGGCGCGGCAGGGCTCCCGGCTGTCGGTGGCCGCGGAGCAGAAAGCCTTGGGCGATGCCTACATTGGCGGCCTGCTGGCCGACCTGGACCGTGCCGACTTGACCGCCGTGCTTGCACGCGGCGATTCCGACCAGGACATTGCTGACGCCCTGTGGCGCATCGGCAAGGAGCTGGACACGAAAGACCTCAACCCGCAGGTCGTCGAGATCGCCAGGCTCATCCAGAAGTACCAGGAAGGCGCCCGCATCGACGCCAACCGTGCCGGGGCCAGCATCGGCAAGATACCTGGCTACATCACCCGTCAGAGCCACGACAGCGAGAAGATCGGCGCGGCCGGGTTCGACAGGTGGGCTCAGGAGATCATGCCGCGTCTTGATCCGGCTACCTTCCGGGGCGAGGGAGATCCAATGGTGTTCCTCAAGGGCGTGTACGACGGCCTGGTCTCGGGCGACCACCTGAAGTCGCAAACAGACGTGAAGCCCAGCGGCTTTCGCGGCCCGGCCAACTTGGCCAAGAAGCTGAGCCAGGAGCGCGTCCTGCACTTCCGCGATGGTGTGGCCTGGCACGAATACAACCAGCTGTTCGGTACCGGAAACCTACGCGAGGCAGTGCTGCGTGGTCTGGACCTGTCCGGGCAGAACACCGCCTTGATGCGCCGCCTTGGCACCAACCCGGAGGCCAACCTAAACATGGCACTGGACATCATCAAGGAAGATGTGCGCAAGAGCGGTGACCCGGCAGCCCTGGCCAACTTCAACACGGCGCGCCGAGGCGTGATCGACAACCGGTTCAAGGAGGTCAGCGGCCAGACCCGAATCCCTGGCAACGCCACCCAGGCCCGCGTGGCGGCGAACGTCCGTGCCTGGCAGTCGCTGTCCAAGCTGGGCGGCGCGCTGCTCTCCAGCTTCACCGACCTGCCGGTGGCGGCCAGCGAGATGAAGTACCAGGGGCGCAGCTTCCTGGGCAGCCTCGCTGAGATGGGCGCAGGCCTGTTGAAGGGCAGGGGTAGCGCCGAGCAGCGCCAGATCCTGTCGGCCTACGGCGTCTACGCCGACTCGATGCGGGGTGAGATCATGCGCCGCTTCTCGGCCGATGACTCGATCGGCGGCAAGATGTCGCGAGGCATGAGCCAGTTCTTCCGTCTCAACGGTCTTTCTTGGTGGACCGACGCCAACAAGGCCAGCGCCGGCCTGATGATGGCCCACCACCTGGCCCAGAACAAAGGCAGAGCCTGGAGCTCGCTGAATGCCGACTTCAAGCGCGCCTTGAGCCTGTACGACCTGGATGCGGGAAAGTGGGATCTGCTGCGCGAAATGGACATGCGCATGGCTGACGGCCGCGACTACATGACACCAGACGGCATTGCTGCGATCAGCGACGAACGCATCGGCCAGTACCTGGCAGAGCACAACCGACCGGTATCCGCTGGTGCGATCCGTGAAACGCGCCAGGACCTTGAGCGAAGCCTGCGTGCCTACGTCAACGACCGTGTGACCTATGCCGTGCTGGAGCCGGACGCGCGCACCCGCTCGATCATGAACCAGGGCACCCAGCCCGGAACCGTGCCGGGGGACCTGCTGCGCTTCATCACCCAGTTCAAGAGCTTCCCGGCAGCCTACATGCAGAAGACCCTGGGCCGCGAACTGTACGGCAGAGGCTACACGCCGACGGCGCTGGGCAACAGCTTCCGTGGCGGCCGCGACCTGATCCAGGCCCTGCGGAATGGCAATGGCGAGCGCTTGGCCTTGGCCCAGCTCATCCTGTGGACGACGGCTTTCGGCTACCTGTCGATGGCTTCGAAGGACGTGACCAAGGGGCGCGAGCCCCGCGACCCAGACGATTACAAGACCTGGCTTGCAGCCATGGTTCAGGGCGGCGGCCTCGGCATCTTCGGCGACTACCTGTTCGGCGAGGCCAATCGGTTCGGCAACACGGCGCTGGAGTCGGCAGCCGGCCCGGCCCTGGGCACCGCAGCAGACTTGATCAACCTGTGGGCCAGGGCAAAGGAGGGCGATGATACCGCTGCGTCGGCGCTGCGCCTGGCCCAGAACAACACGCCATTCATGAACCTGTTCTACACCAGGATCGCGCTTGACCACCTATTCCTATTCTCGGTTCAGGAGGCTTTGAATCCTGGCTCGCTACGCCGCACCGAGGAACGCATCAGGCAGCAAAATGGCCAGGAGTTCTTGGTTAGGCCGTCACAGAGTTACCAAGACCCGCTTGGAATTGCGCGCTAATCTAGCGTCCATTCAACCAATAGCAGGGAAGGGAATAATGAAGCTACTCGTGATTGTGGGGCTCACCATTATGGCGCTGGCAGGATGTGGGCATAAGCCAATCGATTACAGTCCTGCGCCACCGCTAGGAATGACCAGAGAGCAGGCGATGGAAACCGTTGAGCAGGTCTTCTATGAGGACTTCAGCAAAACCAAGCCTCAGTCTGTAGTAGTCACTGAAAAGTTCATCTGGTTGTCGCAGGGTCTGGTATCGAAAGGAACGACCGTTGCGACAGCGGATGTTATCGGCAACAGCGCTATCGGTCTCGGTACCTCGACTGTTGCCACCCGGGAAGTTGGGCAGCGCATCTACTTCAACTCCATCGGCAAAATCGGCGTGTTTCAGCGCAAGATGAAATCCGGTCAGTTCGCAGTGGTTGTTCGAGCTACAGATGGTAGTGAATTGCGAGCAGTCAGGATGCGCAGCCTGGAAAAAGCTCAGCGATTTGCAGATGCCCTTGAATACCTTCGAGCACATAGCTCATAGGGTACTCCTCAACCCAAATCAAAACCCCCGGACGCTCGCAACGTGCCGGGGGTTTTTGTTTCCACCCCATGCATAGCCCCATGAGGAAGACGTAAATGCAGTTTACCTAACCCAGCCGAAATCCCCCACAGAGAGCCCCGCACATGCGGGGTTTTCGCATTTCTGGAGCACAGAAAATTGACCGTCTCGACCATTGATAACGTTATCGAATACGTCTCCGGCGGCCCGGCGTTCCCGATCCCGTACCGGTTCCTGCAGAACTCCGATATCGAGGCCGTACTGGTCCGGCAGAGCGGCGTCTCGGAAACGCTGGTGCTGGGCACCCAGTACACGCTGACCGGCGCTGGCTCGCAAAGCGGAGGAACCCTCACCTCTGCCTACGCTGCTGGCGTGCTGGCTACGCCCGGCGCCACACTGACGATCTCCAGAGTCATGGATGCGGTCCAGCCAACGGACCTCCGCAACCAGGGGCGCTTCCTAGCTGAGACGCATGAAACGGTATTCGACCGCCTGACCATGCTGATCCAGCAGGCATTTGGCATCTTGCGCCGCGCCCTACTGATGCCGATCGGCAAGAATTACTACGACGCCAAGGGTCGACTGATCAAGAACCTGGGCGATGGCCAGGCCGATCAAGATGCGGTCAACATCCGGACCATGCGGGACTATGTCGATGCTGCCATCGCTGGAGTAGTTGGCGGCTTCGGATGGTTCATCCAGTCGGGTACCGGTGCGATCTACCGTACCTTCCAGAGCAAGATGCGCGATGTGGTGTCGGTGAAGGACTTTGGGGCCACGGGCAACGGGGTTACAGACGACACTACGGCATTCCTGCTGGCAGGGAAGGGGGCCTATGTCCCAGAAGGGACCTACGTGGTCGACACCCTGCAGCTCAACATCCAGGACTACACCGGCCCTGGAGTTCTGCACAGCAAGTTCGGCTCGGTGATCCGCCTTGATACCGATCCGGTCACTTGCCATTACGTGCAACGCAAGGTGATGGCCCCGCGCTTCGGCTGGGGCGACACCGAGATCTATCCCGGCGCACAGTTCGCCCCACAGGGTACGGCTTACTTCAGGCATCCGGTTACTGGTGAAGAGTCGATCTTCATCAATCAGTCCGTGGGCGATGGGGCCGATTGGGGGCCTGACGAGTACTGCCGAACTTCAAGAATCCCGCTCAGGGAGGACGGTGCCCAGCAGGAGGTCGCCGAGTTCACCCCGGAGATGCGTCAATCGCACGCGCACCTTTCGGTGCTCTATGAAAACGGCCAGATCTGGGCGTACTCATCGTATGTAGCGCCTATTGGCGCCCCTGACATCACCGTATCTACCGGCAAGGGCTGGTCAAAGTTTCCATGGAAAGGGGCGGCCAACACCTCATCGGACATCATCAACTATCAGGTGTGGGGAAACCCTGGGTCTGGCCACCGGTACGAGCGATTCGGTAAGGGGTGCGCACAGGTATCCCAGTGCGGGAAGTACATGATTCTGGTGGGCATCGATTATTCAGGGGCAGCGGGCGGCCGCACTCTGTTCGTGTACGACCGCCTCCAGGTAGAGTCTATGCTGAACCCCCTGGATGCTGAGCCGATCTTCACTAGCCGAACCCTCTCTGCCGCGAATATCGATGCCACGACGGGCTACCAGGGCGAAACTTGCGACGGTCGCTACATCTACATCCTGTGGGGATCGACCCCGGTGTACGGGAAGCGAGTGGTAACCGTGCACTCGCTGACCGGCGAAAAGCTGCGTGAGATCGCGTTCGAAGGGCCCGCTGCCGAGTACACGAACGCGCAGCTTCGCAACGGGCATCCGACTCTTGGCGACGCCCTGTCGTTCGAGCCGGAAGGAATAACTATCAGAGGGGATGAGATTTTCGTCACCTTCGTTGACTACTGGCGAGCTGGTGCTCAGGTCGTTTCGTACTACGGCACGAACTACGTGAATACGTTCACCAATAACGTGAACAGTCCGCCCGACCAGTACCCGGACCGCTGGCGCCCAACTGACCGGGCACCCACCCATGGGGCATGGAACAGTGGCACCACGTATGCGCTGGGTGCCATCACGCGACGCGAGAAGAAAATCTATTGCCTGACCCCGCCAAAAGGTAACCCGCTGGAGAGCCCGGCTATCAGCCGGTACACCTATGCGGATTCCGTTGCGCAGTATCCGGGAAAGATCGCCGACCTGATCCAGGTGTCGATTCCGCACGGGGACAATTGGCGCGCTTCGGTGCACCTGCCGGGATCGAATGAGTACCGGCCTGCAATGGAGTTCGCGTTTGGATATACCTTCAACGTCAGGGATACCCGAACGGGCTCCGACAATAGCGAGCGTGGAGGAATTCGCTACACCGCCATTGATGGCGGCGATCACCATACCCAGCTGTTCGCCGGAGACGGCACCGCGGCCACCAGCCCCAACATCACGATGTACCCAACTACCTCGAACGCCAATGCTGGCGATGTGTGGCTGACGTCCCGTGGCCCCAGCTCGATCTTGCGCCTCATGCAGGACGGGGCCACCAAATTCGCTGTGAACGACACATATTGCACGTTCTACCAGAACGCCCGATTCATCACGGACGCCAGCTACAACTTCGGCTCTGCGGCATTCAGGACGAACAACATCTACCTGGTCAACGCGCCGATCGTCACGTCTGACCTGCGGTACAAGATTTTGCGCGAGGGCGGCTTGGATGACGCGGTGCTCGATGTGATCGAGGATGTGGTCTACCGTCAGTACACGATGCTTGATGACATTTACTCTGTTGGCGCAACAGCCCAATGGCGATTCGGCGTCATCGCCCAAGAACTAGTGGCCGCTTTCGATGCTCATGGACTGGACTGGCGCCAATACGGCGTTATCCAATACCACGAATGGGATGCAGAGCCCGCGCAGTATGAGCGCAAGCTGATACAGCCAGAGGTCCTTGGCATTGATGATCTCGGCAAGGAAATTGTGATTCAGGATGCGGTGTATGAGGATGTGCTGATCCGTCCCGCAGTAGAGGCTGGGTACCGATACTTCGTGACTTATGACGAGCTATATGCCCTTGAGTGCGCCCTGATGCGGCGTGAGCGGAGCAAGCTGGCTGCTACGATTGTGGAGCTTTCCGGCCGAGTCGCAGCGCTTGAGGGAGCAGGCATCTGAAGTCGTTTAATATCGGAAGAGCGCTAGAGCGGGGGCATCCCTGGGACACTGGATGTCCCAACTAGACCAGAAAAATGCCATTGGTTGATTGTCTAACATGGTGTGATTGGGTGGATCGATATGCCGAACCGGCATGGATGAGGGGCGCAGACTGCCGGACCAATTTCCGAACCAGTCAATGCGTTTTGGTGGGGGATAGAGAGGAGTTTCAGCCAGTAAAACCTACACATCTCCACCCAATAACCCCCATTGCATAGCGCATGGTGATATTGGCGGTAGAAATCAAGTGCTTGTCCTGCGGGGGTTCCAGAGGTGTATTTAGGCCCCTCTCGTGCGTTTTGGGCCAATTTCGGGCCAATTCGACTCGGGGCGGCAGCTTCTCCAGCTCCCTCCAGTCCGAGGAGGAGCTGATCCATTTCGCGTAGGTAGAGAGCAACATCTCGACGCAGTGGCTGAGCGGGTTGGCGATGAACGCGAGGTTCATTCCAGCTATCAGGCACAGGGGTGCGTAGGTGTGGCGGGTGTCGTACTGCCGGCGTTCACGGATGTCCAGCGCCTTGGGCGCTGCTTTGAAGGGGCGGATTGTAACACTTGGCTCGTTGATCCACAGCCCACCTTTGCTTGGCTGGAAGACGAAGGGGCTGACCGGATTGGCCGATTTGGAAGCCATGCGCTTCAAGTTTGCCACTCGCCGGGCCTGGCTGACGGCATTGAGCGCCCGCTCGTTGAGCAGGATGGTTCGGTGATTCTTGGTCTTGGTGCGCTCTTGTGGCGCTCGATTGATGATGATCCGGCGTATGACTGCAGTTCGCTCCTCCAGATCGACGTCATCCCACTGAAGGCCCATTGCCTCACCAGGCCGAACCCCCGTGAAGAAGCAGAACTCGAAGAAGGCTGCGTAGATTTGGGAGTACTTGCGCAGGCTGCCGTAAAGGTGAGCAATGATCGCTTCCGCCTCGGTCCTGGTGTATGGATCGACGACCTTCTTTACGGCCTTTGGCTTGTCCAGGGAAGCAGTCGGGTTCTTGGCGATCAGCCCGTCCAGCACGGCCGTTTTGAATACGCTCGACAACTTGATGATCGCGTTTCGCTTCACACCTACTGAAGTCCACTGAATCTGCGAGATGACGCTGCGGAGCAGGGTCGTTGCCCTTTGGTCGCGTCCAGGCGGTCGGGCTGATGCCGAACTCCTGGATCTGCTTTGACGCGATGTGACCCTGCGAGCGCATCAAGGCGATCACCCGTAGCGCGGCCTCCTTCCAGGGTGTGAGGCTCACCGGCGAGGGGACTCCGGCCTGATGCGCGCCAACCACCATTGGCACTCGGCAACGTTCTGCCGGGTTCCAGTCGAACAGGTGCAGGTACTCTTCATTGACGAAGAAAGACATCCAGTCCCGGTTATTCAGGCAGCGGATATCGAACTCCCATCCGGACTTGTCGCCGCCACGATGCATCCAGCGGGGAAGCAAGACCGGAACACCGAGCAGGCCCAGCATGCGGCCGATACCGTGACTGGCATCGCTGGCCTTGCCGACGATCACCAGGCGGTGGTCAGGGCCTGGGCGGCCGTAGAAGTTTTCGTAGTCCTTCGGCAGGATCTGGTCGGCCACCTTCGCATTGAGGGTCATCTTCGCCTCGATGCCGATCTGCCGACCGCTGGTGTGCACGGCGAGGATGTCGAAGCCTGCAGCCTCGGGATAGCAAGTCCAATCGGCCTGCTTGTTCATCGACTGAAGGCCGCGCACAACTCGGCCTCCGTCTTGATCGGTGTCCTTTCGAGCATGTCGATTCCTTGGCCGCCATATCGCGGCAGTGAATGGAGGGGAGAGGGGCTACAGCAGAAAAGAGTACGGATGTACTCCTTCAGGGTTCGTCGTACTCAGCCAGCGGGGTGTGGACGATGCCGATCAGCTTTGTGTCGAGCGCTGGCTTGCGCTCCAGGGCGCCCCGGGCGTTCCACAGCTGGAGGGCCAGGTCGATGGGATCATCCCATCCGGTTTCCATGGCCTTCTGGAACGCGGCGTTGAAGGCGGCGAGGTCGGCGTCTTTGTCTGTTGTGCTCGGCCCCGCGCTGGTGGATAGGCCGCAGGAGAGTAGCCATGAAGCTTAAATTTGAAACTACCAAAAGTGGCCATGTTGTAGTCGTCGGCATCGGCCTGGGTGAGCAGGCGCCTGTTGCTGTCGCAACGGCGCCGATCAGAACTCAGAAAATTCGCGATTGCAAGAAGGTCAGCATGTCCAAGTAGTTGGCCTGATTACCGCCCTGAACCTGCGTTGCCTTATAGGATTCCAGATTTTCCCATAGGGATTGTCGGTCAATGGAGTCAAGCTTAGTAATTTCGTTAATGATCGCGCCGAGGGTATTGAGAGTCACCGCCGATACTGTGTTGGCAGCCTGCTCCAAAGCGGTGAGACGGTTTTCTATGTTTTGCATTTGACCTCCTAGGTCATCATGCCCCAGTCCATGGGCTTTCCGGCAACGGACTGGGGCGGTTCGTTGGAGGCACAACGCTACTGCGCCTGGATCCAATCATGTCAATGACGGTATGAATGTGAATCCTGACCGGACTAGAAACGTGTTGCCAGCTCAGGCGCCGAAGGCTCCGCCACCTGCTCCGAGCCCCAAGAAAGATTGATCGTTTGAAGCCCAGCCCCGCGCTGGGCTTTTTGCGTCTGGCGCCGGCCCGCGCCTAGCTGTCGCCGCGCCACGAGATGGCTTAGTCGAGGCTGTTCTCTCGCTCTGCTTCAGCGTCCTGTGCATCGAACATCGCAGCCATGGTCTCGGTGTGCTTCTTCTGAGTGGTCGAGTAAAACATGCATCGGTTTAAGAGAAATCTTTCATGCTTCGGGCCGAGACGAGGTGATCGGGCTCTACCTCCAGTACCTCAACTCGACCATTACGCGAGCTGGTCACCTCAATCGTGTAGCTCGCGATCGTGCCGTCGACGCGCTCAGTGTGGCCGAGGCATTTGAAGGTGAGGGTGGGTTCGGTCATGCTGGGCTCCAGAGGCTGCCGTAGGGCTGGCCGTGTATACACATGGACCCCATTCTATAAGCTATAGAATGGGGTCCATGTGTATAGGGCGAGTGGGAAAGATCCGGCGCTTGGCCGGGCTCACTGGAGCAGGGCGAGGTTATGCGTGAGCAGCCTCTTGCTCCGGCACCAGTCGCACCTCAACGCGTTGGCCCAGTGCACGAGCGGCGCTGGCTAGGGTCGCCAGCGTCATGCCTGGGTCGTCTTGGTCTAGTGCGCGGTCCACTGCGGTACGACTGGTGTGCATGCGCGCAGCCAGGGCTTTCTTTGTCACCTTCTGGCTTTTCATGGCTTCAGCGATTTGCCAAGAGATGACTCGCTTGAGGGCAGCAGCGGACACTTCCTCTGCGAGACCTTGCTCTGCAAGGAAATCGTCGAAATCGGAGCCGATGTGCTGGTTCATTGCTTGTTCCTCTCTAGTGTTGCTTTGCGTTGCCTGGCGGTTTCCAAGTCAGACGCGGGTGTTTTCTGGCTCTTCTTGATGAAGCCGTGAAGCAGAACCATGACGTTCCCGTCCACGGTGAAGAGCACGCGGGCGATGGTATCGACTAGGTTGACCCTGACCTCCCAGAGGCCTTTATCAAGCTTTCTGACAACTGGCATTCCGATTGGCCAGCCGATCTGGACCGTTTTGATTTCTGTTCCGATCATCCGCTTGTGATCGCGAGGCAGGTCGGTCAGCCATTCGCGCACCGGCTCATTGCCCGCTTCCGTGCGATAAAAACTGACGTGCAATGTTGGTGGGATTTCACTCATGTGTTGAGTGTACCAAAAATGGTGCGTTACGCAACGTTCGGCGGGAGTTCGTCAAGGATATGGGTGGATTCGGCAGGAGCAGGGCGGCCCGGCGCTTGGCCGGGCTTGGGGTTACCGGAAATTTCTCTCGACAATCAGGTCGTAACAGCGGCGAGCGACGGTCGCGAAGTACAGGCCGCTTAGCCAGAGCAGACCTACAAAGCCAGCGGCAAGCAATGCACCGAGGCTTTGTCCACCTCCGGTCCGAAAGGACGGCGGTGGCAGGCTCGGGTCGCTCCCGAAAGTGAACGCGACATGGCCAGCCCTAGCCAGGCCGATGCTGATCCGACCATCCAGCTGGCCGACGAGATCATGGCTCGCGTTGAGGATATTCGGCTGCCAACGGGGGCGCTGGACAATGAAGGACTGCCGGTCACTGTCTCTGCCCGCGAGCTGCTGGTCCAGGCCGACGAAAACATCAAGGCTGCCCAGCAGGATGCCCGAGGATTAGCCGCTGCCGCCGCCTGCTTCCTGCAGCGTGGTTTAGACTGAGCTCAATCTGCCACCACAATGAGAAGAAACCATCATGAAATGGCTTCCGCTGCTAATGCTCCCGCTCATGGTGTCCGGGTGCGCTACGACCGGTAAATATGAGAAGGTTCTACAAAGCTGGGTTGGCTCTAGTGAGCTGGATTTGGTGCGAAGCTGGGGGCCGCCGCAGCAAACATATGAAGCAAGTGACAGGAAATTTCTGATCTACTCGAGTAGCAATGACATGTATCTGCCAGGTAGTGCGCCTACGTACCAGACCACGGTCGTGGGCAACACCGCATACACCAACTCGTATGGCGGAACCCCCGCTATGAATATTCAGCTGTCCTGCACCACTACATTTGAGATCACCGCCGATGTCATTACCAGCTGGCAGTGGCGGGGTAACAATTGCGTATCCAGGTAGCTAAATAGTTGGGAAACCGTCTACTTCCGACCCATAGGCTTGCCCCATCCACAAAGGAGCAAGCCTATGCGTTTCGAATGCATCAAGGCTGTCGTTCAGGCAGCTGTACCACACTTTCTGACCCTTCTCTTGTCCGCGCCCCATCGCTGGGCGCCGCAGTAGGAGGCCGTTGATATGTTGACCGCACAACGCCTGCGCGAACTCCTGCACTACGACCCCATCACTGGCATTTTCACTAACATCGCTCCGCGCAAGAAGGTGGTGGTGGGCAGTGTTGCTGGATCAGGTGCGCTATTACCAGAGCGAAGCTGGGGGGCGCTGCGTCTCTCCCGGCCTGGTCAAGGGGATAGCCACGGTGACGGTGAGTTATCAGTGAAATTTGTCAAATGTCACTGGCAAGTTTAATAGGGCGATAGGCATGGATGGAGGAAGGCACTTGCCTGTCGTAGACACCGCCGCCAGCAGGCTAGCGTGACCATTGCGGCATAGCTTTTCGCAAGCTTGCAGTAACGGGTTGCTAGGCGGCGATGCTCCTTCAGCCAGCCGAACAGCCGCTCGATAACGTTCCGTTCCCTGTAACCGCTTCGTCCTGTTTTCTGCCACATCGGCACGAGACGAGGTGGTCGAACGTATCTATTGCGTTCGGCGCGTCGCCGGCTAGGCGTTGCAACGACGGCCCAGGCCATCACCATCGCCATTGGCAACGGGGATCTGGAGCGCTGAGCAGGCAAGCAGGGCTGCTGAGTCGCTTTCAGGCTTCGATGGAGGAATGATGGCCGGTAATCAGCCACTGCTGTTCGATCCGCTCGAAGGTGAAGAGAAAGCGGGCGGGCACGATCCGCTGCTCGCCCGCCTCGCGGAATACGAACGTGTACTGGCCGCCGACGACCACGGTGCCCAGCTTGCGGCTGACGCGTTTCTTGAAGAAGCGGATGTCGCAGACCAGCCCTTCGTTGGCGAAGAAACTTTCGAAATAACTGCGCCGGCTATCGTCGCAGTCGCGGACCTCGTTGGACAGGGTCGGTACAAGGATCGCGTCCGGGGCGTAAAGCGCCAGGACTTTGTCCACATCCCGCGAGGCCACGGTGGCAGCCCATCGATAGAGCGCAGCCTTGGCGCCTGCCAGGCAGGCCAGTTCGACGTCGGCGTAGGGCTGAGTGTTGGCTGAGGTTTGGGCTTCATTCATGGCGGATACCTGCACAGGCGGAAAGCGGTGGTCTATTTTTAATTTGTGTTACGTTATAACGAAATTATTCAGGACGCCATCCCATGTTTTCAATGCTCGAACAGGTAGCAGCAGGCCCCCGCTTTGTCGGCCATATCGGCCGTCGAAGCGGCTTTTACAACGTCATCCAGGCCGATCACGTTATGGGGAGCGGGGTGAAGGCATGAGTAGCGTCATCATTCGCAACGCTCGCCTGGTCAACGAAGGGGCGGTCGAGGATGCCGATGTACTGGTCGTCCACGGCTGGATCGAAAAGATCGGCCGCAGTATCGAAGGCATCAATGCATCCACTGAAATCGATGCCTGTGGCCAGTGGCTCGTGCCCGGCATGATCGATGATCAAGTGCATTTCCGCGAGCCTGGCGCTGCGCACAAGGGGACGATCGCCAGTGAATCGCGCGCAGCGGTCGCCGGAGGCATTACCAGTTTCATGGACATGCCCAACACCAGCCCACCCACCCTGGACCTTGCCGCGCTGCAGGAGAAAAAAGCGCGCGCCTCCGCGACCTCCGTTGCCAACTACGGTTTTCACTTCGGGGTAAGCAAGGACAACCTCGATATCGTGGCATCGCTCGATCCAGGTTCCGTGGCGGGGGTGAAGGTGTTCATGGGGGCATCCACCGGGGACATGCTGGTGGATGACCCGAGAACCCTCGAACGGCTGTTCGCCAACGTGCCGACGATCCTGTTGGCGCATTGCGAGCACACGCCGTCGATCCTGGCCAACGAGGCGCGACTGCGCGAGCGATACGGTGATTTCATCCCACCGGCCATGCACCCACTCATTCGGGACGCTGCCGCGTGCCTACGTTCCTCGACACTGGCCGTTCAACTTGCCAGGCAATTCGGCACCCGCTTGCACGTGCTGCACCTGACCACAGCACAGGAACTGCAACTGTTCGAACCTGGCCCCGTGGCAGGGAAGCGGATCACCGCGGAAGTGTGCGTGCATCATCTGCTGTTCGATGACCGCGACTATGCAAGCCTCGGGCACCTGATCAAATGCAACCCCGCCATCAAGACCCGGGCAGACCGCGATGCCCTGCGCCAGGCGCTGCAGTGCGACCGTATCGATGTCATCGGGACCGATCATGCACCGCACACACTGACGCAGAAGCAACGCTCCTACGCGTTGGCGCCCGCTGGATTGCCGCTGGTCCAGCATGCATTACCGGCACTGTTGGAGTTGGTCGAGGAGGGCGTGCTGTCGGTTGCCCAACTGGTGCGCAAGACCAGTCACTCGGTCGCTGACCTGTTCGCAATCCAGGGCAGGGGATATTTGCGCGAAGGCTACTGGGCAGACCTGGTCTTGATCGAACGCCTGCCCGAGCCTCGGGCCGTCACCCTCGATCCGGTGCTGGCCCACTGTCAGTGGACGCCGTTCATCCAGCATCGGTTTCATCATCGGGTGACCACCACCCTGGTGTCCGGTCAGCTTGCCTGGCATGGCGGCCGGGTGGTCGACAGCTGCCAGGGGTTGCCGTTGGTGTTCCACTCGCAACGGTCTGGTTGAGGTTGCACAAGGGACGGTCTTCCTCGAGGGCGCGAACATGGGCGAAGCCCGTGCCATACAGCTCGGTGTCCTCTTCGCGGGTAATTCAGATAAAAAATGCTTCTAAATCAATTAAGTATTCAAAGTTCTATAGAAAGTAGTTGAAGATTGGATCTTGCAATGGCAAAGGATGCGCTGTGACGGGGTGATTGCGAGATGGGAATGATTTGCGTTAATGTTATGTTATTACGTAATCGGAGACTCCCATGCAAGTACTGTCGTCACTCAAGCAAGCCAAGCGCCGTTATCGTGATTGCCAGGTAGTCAAACGCCGCGGAAGGATCTATGTGATCTGCAAATCCAATCCTCGTTTCAAGGCGCGACAGGGAGGAGTGAAGAAGAAGCGGGGCTAGCCGATGGGCCGCCCGTTTTGGCCCTGCAAACCGCATCATGCGTGATCGACTCAGACCCTGTGGGTCGCGATGGGCTGCAAAGCAGCCCCAATGCCGCTCGGCGGGCAGGCATTGGGGCCACCGTCACGCCGCACGGCGCAGCGCCTCGACCAGCGCCGCCTTGCGCATGGTCGAGCGTCCGGCGATGTTCTGCTTGCGCGCCCGGTCCATCAGCTCGGCCTTGCTCATGTCCTCCAGGCGCTGGCCGGGCCGTGGCACGCCGCGGCGGGTGGCGGCGGCGCGCTTGGCCGAGGACTCACGAGCCTTCTCCTTGGCCTGCGGGCTTTTCTTCTGCCCGGAGCCGCCCTTGCGCTCGCCACCGCCGGACTGCTTGTTGACCGTCGCCCAGGCCCGCGCCTCGGCTTCGTCCTTGGGCACGCCCTTGGCCTCGTAGCTTTCCTCGATGTGCTCGGCCTTGCGTTTTTGCTTGTCGGTGTACTTGTCTTTGTCTCCACGTGGCATGGTCGTTCTCCTTCGGTTCAATGGGTCTGCCAGATGCCGTCGTTGCGCTCGCAGTCGGTGCGGGCCTGAGCCAGGCTCGGGGTGTCGTAGTAGTAGGTGATGACCCGGGCGTCCTTGGGCACCGCCGGGTGGGTCGGGGGCTGGTCGCGACCGATGGATTTCGGGTTGGCCAGCGATTCCTGGGTCAAGGGCGCGATGCAACTGCCGACGCTGCCATCGGCGCAGCGCGAAACCGGGTGCTTGCGGGTATTGACCATCTCCTTGCTCTCGTTGCTGCACGACCAGGCGATGGCCTCGGCGGGCATGTCGCTGAAGCTGTAGCAGGTGCGCCGCTCCACGGGCGTCACCGCATCGCTGGAGGAGCGGGTGAAAACCTCGCAGGCCTCGGCCAGCACCTGGGTGCTGACCAGGCTGCCCAGCATCAGCAGCAGAACGGGAAAACGCATGGCACACCTCCTGGCCTCGCGGCCGTCGTCAGGTCTTGCGCAATGTCGCCTTGCCGCGCCGGCGCATGGCCTTGGCGCGCTTTTCCAGCACCAGGTAGACCAGCACCGCCAGCAACAGCGGAATCAGGTAGTACAACGTGCGGTAACCCAGCAACGCGGCCACCAGGCTGCCCTGGCCGAGCTGGCCGTGGAGCAGGGCGAGGAACACCGCCTCCAGCACCCCGAGCCCGGCGGGAATGTGCGCCACCACCCCGGCCACGCAACTGATCAGCAGGATGCCCAGGATCGATGGGAAGAACAGCTCTTGGGGCAGCAGCCAGTGGATCAACGCCGCCATCAGCGCCCAGTTGCTCGCGCCCAAGGTCACCTGGCAGAGCGCCAGGCGCAGCGACGGCAGGGTGATTTCATGCGCGCGCAGACGCCAGGTGCGCCGCTTGGCGAAACCGCAGGCCAGCAGGTAGCCCAGCGCCACGGCCAGCAACAGGAAACCGATGAGTTGCAGGCCGACGACGCCCACCGCCCAGTCGTCCGGAAGCTTGACCAGGCGCAGGGCGAACACCGTGCCCGCCAGCAGCATGTAGCCGACCCAGTTGGTCAACAGCCCCAGGGTCAGGATCCGCGTGATGGTCGGCGTGTCCAGGCCCAGGCGGCTGTACAGCCGGTAGCGCAGGGCCACGCCGCCGACCCAGGTGGTGAAGTTGAGGTTGAAGGCATAGCAGACGAACGCCACCGGCAATACCTGGCGCACGGGCAAATGGTGGCCGGTATAGGCACGGCCGAGCAGGTCGTAGCTGGCGAACACCAGGTAGCTGGCCAGGGCCAGGGCCAGGCCCACCGCCAGAGTCGCGGGCTTGTAGGCCAGCAGCGACTGGCGCACTTCGCTCCAGTCCAGGTTGCGCGCCAGCATGTACAGCAGCGCCGGCACCAGCACCAGGAACGCCAGGGTGAGCAGGCGCTTGCCCCAGGTCTGCCATGGTTTTCGCTCCATCAGGTCTTGCCCTCGTGGTAGGTGGACTCGTCTTCCTGGGTCGGGCGCAGCGATTGCAGTTCCTGGCGATGGGCCGGGAACCAGCCGGCGATCCGCGGGAAATGGCGGATGATGTGGAAGCACAGGAAGATCAGCGGCGCCCGCCACCAGTAGCCACGGATCATCCGCTCCAGGGTGACCGCCCTGCATTGCTGGCTGGCCAGTTCGCTCAGGCGCCGATACAGCTGCTGGTTGAACGCGCGGTCGCGGATCAGCAGGTTGGCCTCCAGGTTGAATGACAGGCTCAACGGGTCGAGGTTGCTCGAACCCACCGTGGCCCACTCTTCGTCCACCAGCGCGACCTTGCCGTGCAAGGGGCGCTGGCAATATTCGTGGATGCGCACGCCGTCGCGCAGCAGGTAGTTGTACAGCAATCGCGACAGGGCCCTGACCCAGCGCATGTCTGGCTGCCCCTGGAGGATCAAGGTCACCTCCACGCCCCGTCGGGCGGCATTGCGCAGTTCGCGCATCAACCGGTAGCCGGGGAAGAAGTAGGCGTTGGCCACCAGGATGCGCCGGCGCGCCAGGCGAAAGCCCTCCAGGTAATAGGCCTCGATGTCGTTGCGATGACGGCCGTTGTCGCGTTCGGCCAACACGGCGCTGGCCTGGCCGCAGGGCTGGGTGACCGGGCGCACCTGGCTCGGCGGCTGCAGTACTGGCGCCAACAGGCGGCGGCTGGAGGCATGCAACTGGGCGACCACCGGGCCGGTGACTTCCACGGCATAGTCCTGCTTGGCCATCGGGCCATAGTCGCCGAGGTGGTCGGCGCTGTAGTTGATGCCGCCGATGAATGCCCGCTTGCCGTCGATCACCACGATCTTGCGGTGCAGGCGGCGGAACAGGTTGGTGCGCATGCCCGCCAGGCGCGGGTGCGGGTCGAAGGCATGGAAGCGGATGCCGACCTCGGTCATGGCCGAGACGAAGCTATCCGGCAGGTCGGCGGTGCCGTAGCCGTCGGCGGCCACCTCGACCCGTACACCTCGCCGGGCGGCATCGATCAGCACCTGCTGCAGCTGTTGGCCGACCTTGTCGTCGTAGATGATGAAGGTTTCCAGCAGGATCTCTTCCCGCGCCTGGGCCATGGCCTCGAACACGCGCGGGTAGTACTGCTCGCCGTTGATCAGCAGCTCGACATGGTTGCCGTCCACCCAGGGTCTGTTCACAGGCTCACCTCTGCCGCCAAGGGCGCATGGTCGGAGAGGTGCGACCAGGGGTACTTGGACAGGACCTGGGCCGCGCACGGCATGGCGTTGCGCAGGTAGATGCGGTCCAGGCGCAGTAGCGGCAGGCGCGACGGGAAGCTGCGCGCCGGTGTGCCGAAGTGTTCCCCGAAGGCTTCCACCAGGCGCTGGGACAGCACTGCATCGGCCTTCAGCCGCCAGTCGTTGAAGTCACCGGCGACGATCACCGGGGCCTTGGGCGGCAGGCTGTCGAGCAGCTCCAGCAGCAGGCGTACCTGGCTCTGCCGGTGGGCCTCGCGCAAGCCCAGGTGCACGCAGACGGCATGCACTTGCTCGTGCCCGGGCACCTCCAGCCGGCAATGCAACAGGCCGCGCTGCTCGTTGCCTTGGATCGACACGTCGAGATTGTGGTACTCGGCGATGGGAAACTTCGACAGCAGGGCATTGCCGTGGTCGCCGTGGGGGTACACGGCGTTGCGCCCATAGGCGAACTGCGGCCACATGCTGTCGGCGAGGAACTCGTACTGGGGTGTGGCCGGCCAGGCCGGATGGCGCAGGGCGTGTTCCTGGTGGCTACCGTGTACCTCCTGGAGAAACACCAGGTCGGCGCCGGTGGCACGCACCGCCTCGCGCAGCTCGGGCAGGATGAAGCGTCGGTTGAACAGGGTGAAGCCCTTATGCACGTTGATGGTCAGCACGTTCAGCCGATGCACGGCGGTGACCCGGTCGATGATGCAGCGGGGGGCGGGCAGGGTCTTGTTCACAGCTCGACCTCCGGTTCCACGCCCGGCTCGGTGAGCAGCTCGCCGTCCAGCTTGAGCCTTTCCAGCAAGCGCCGGGCGTCGTAGGGCGCGTGGACTTTCTGGTCGTTGTCGAAATAGCAGTAGACGTCCCGCGAGGCCCGCTTGCGCGGGGCGCGCTGGACGACCAGCTGGGCATCGTCGGGCTGTCCGCCCCGGCTCCAGGCTTCGATGCGCGCCTTCCAGCGGCGCAGGGCACGGGCGGTATAGCCGCTGCTGTAGAGCTCGACGTCGCCGTGCAGGCGCAGGTAGACGAAATCGGCCGTCACATCCTCGACATAGGGCCACTTGCCTGCACTGTCGGCCACCACCAGGGCGACGTTGTGGCGGCGCAACAGCTCGACGAAGGCCGTACAGCAGAAGCTGTCGTGGCGGATCTCCACGGCATGGCGCAGGGCCCCGTCACCCTTGAGCGCGGTGGCGCCGTTGCCCTTCAGCTGTTCGCTGCACTGCTCGGCGCAAGCCCGTGCGGCCTTGCGCCGGTGCGGCAGCAACTCGAGGAAATGGCTGAAGCGCGCCTCGTCGTACCTGAGGCTCGGCGGAAACTGCCAGAGGATCGGCCCCAACTTGTCGCCCAGCAGCAGCGGCCCGGAGGCGAAGAAGTTGGCCAGCGGCTGCTCGATCTCCTTGAGCCGTCGCACATGGGTGATGTAGCGCGGCGCCTTGACCGAGAAGACGAAGCCCTCGGGTGTCTGGTCGTGCCAATTGCGGTAGCGCTCGGGTGTTTGCAGGGCGTAGAACGAGCCGTTGATCTCGATACTGTTGACCGCCCGCGAGGCGAACGCCAGTTCGTCGTCCTGGCGCAGGCCGGTGGGGTAGAAATCCTTGCGCCAGGGGCCATAGCGCCAACCGGAAATGCCAATGCGGATCTCGCTCACGGTGCCTTCCTTCGCTCGTGGAGGATATCGCCCGCGTCCTGGAAAACCTGGCCACGGATGCGGGCAGCTCTTGAATGTGCGACTGGGCAGGCATGGCCAGGTTCAGCAGGATTGACGAGTGGCCTTTCGGTCGTGGCTTGGGGTTGGGCTGCAAAGCAGCCCCTGGGTTTCAACCACGGCGCTCACAATTGGAACTTTGCCGTGGCCTGTCTCTCCACCGGATGCCGGGGCCGCGAAACCGCGCCTCGTCAGCCAGAGGAGAACCTGCGATGAAGACCGACGACGCTTTCGACGAACTGCACGAACTGCCCGGTACGACCCAGCCGCAGCCGATCGACGATGAGCCGGAGGTCCTGCCGGACGACCCCGACCTGCAAGGCCTGCCCGGCGAGGACAAGCTGCCGGGCTGAGGCCCAGGCAGCGCGGGAGGACCGCCAACATGAAATTCGACCGCTTCGCCCAATGGCTGGCCAACTGGTCCGGCCGCCCGCTGACCTTCGCCATCGCCCTCGTAGTGATCCTGGCCTGGGGCGTGAGCGGGCCGTTGTTCGACTTCAATGACACCTGGCAACTGGTGATCAACACCTCGACCACCATCGTCACCTTCCTCATGGTGTTCCTGATCCAGAACACCCAGAACCGCGACAACGACGAACTGCACATCAAGATCGACGAGCTGCTGCGCACCACCCGCAAGGCGCACAAGGCCTTGCTCGACCTGGAAGACATGGACCCGGCCCAGCTGCATGCACTGCGCAAGCAGTACCAGCGCCTGGGCGAGCAGGGCGAGCGAGACGATGCGGCCCACCCGCCTCGCGATGGCGAAGCGGGCTGAAGGCCAGCCCGTTCCACTGGAATGATCTGCCAACCCTGGAGGCACGCATGGCCAGACACATCATCCATTACACCGGCCCGATCAACTCATCCACCTGCGGCAACCTGATCAACACCTGTTCCCGTGCCCTGCAGCAGGGCGCCGAGGTGCTGCAGGTCAACATCGCCACCATGGGCGGGGAGTGCAGCTACGGTTTCACCCTGTACAACTTCCTGCGCTCGCTGCCGGTGCCGGTGCACACCCACAACCTGGGCACGGTGGAGTCCATGGGCAACATCCTGTTCCTGGCCGGCGAGCGCCGTACCGCCTGCGCCATGAGCAAGTTCCTGTTCCATCCGTTCCACTGGACCCTGCATGGTTCGGTGGACCATGCCCGGATGGCCGAATACGCCATGAGCCTGGACTACGACCTGCAGCTCTACGCGCAGATCGTCGCCGAGCGCACCCAGGGCGCCACCGAGGTGCTCGACGTGCCCCGCTACCTGATGGCCTATCCGCGTATCCTCGGGGCCAAGGAAGCGTTGCAGAGCGGGATGATCCATGCCATCGACGAGATGCCGATCGCAGCGGATGCCTGCCAGTGGAGCGTGCATGCCTAGGGGCCTCGGGAGTTCATTCTCGGGCCGCGCCCATCGCATCCTGTGCCTTGGGCTCGCGAACTCCGCTTGTGGGTTTTCTTGCCATGACGGCAGATGACGGTGGCGCGATGCCCTGAATGTCGTGCCCGATCCGCCACCGGCCGGATGAGCGGTCAGTAGGGCACCGAGCCGCTCAACGCCTCGATCGCCTCCACCAGTTCGTCATAACCCACCGGCTTGTTCAGGTGGCGGTCGAAGCCGGATTGCCGCGACTTGTACTGGTCGGCGCTGGCGCCATAGCCGGTCAGGGCGATGGCTGGCGTGTAGCGCAGGTGGGCATGGCCGCGTAGCGCCTTGATCAGGGCGTGGCCGTCCATGCCCGGCATGCCGATGTCAGAGAGGATGATGTCGTAGCGCTCGCCGCCGGCGGTTTCCAGCGCCGCGCGTGGGTCGCTGTAGGCCTGCACGTCGGCGCTCTCCATTTCCAGCAACTGCTGCATCACCTCCAGCACCTCGATCGAGTCGTCCACCAGCAGCACCCGGATACCGCTCAAGCGGCCCTCGGCCTGCTGCTCGCCGGCCGGGGCACAGGCGGGTTGGTCGGCGTCGCACAACGGCAGGCACACGACGAAGGTGCAGCCCTTGCCGAGCCCCGGCGAGCTGGCCTGGACGCTGCCGCCATGGGCCTGCACCAGCTGGCGCACCAGCGAAAGGCCAATCCCCAGCCCCTCGCGGCTGTGGCCGACCGGTTGCGGGACCCCCTGGTTGAACAGGTCGAAGATGCACTCCAGGCTCTGCTCGCTCAGGCCGATGCCCTGGTCGATCACCTGCAGGCAGGCCTGCTCGCCCTGGCGGCCCAGCACCAGGCGGATGTCGCTGCCAGTGGGGCTGAACTTCAAGGCATTGTTGAGCAGGTTCCAGATGATTTGTTCCAGGCGCGTGCTGTCGCCCTCGATGAACAGCGCCTGGTCATCGGCCGGCATCTCCAGCACCACGTTGCAGGGGTGCTGTTCGCTGACCACCACCGCATGGATGCCCCGCAGGATGGCGCACAGGTCCACCGGCTCGGTCTTGAGCTTGAGCTTGCCGGTGCGGATGCGTGCCACGTCGAGCAGGTCGTCGATGATCCGCGCCTGGCTGGACACCGCGTCGCAGATGGTGCCAACCGCCTTGCTGGCGGCGCTGGTGTGCTTCACCGACGGCAGGCGGCGGAGGATCTCGGCGTTGAGCTGGATCAGGTTCAGCGGGTGCTTGAGCTCATGGGACATGATGGCGAAGAACTCGTCCTTCATGTGGCTGGTGTTCTGCGACTCGGCCAGTTGCTTGCTCTGCTCGTCGTGCAGGCGCTTGTGCCCGGTCAGGTCGCGGGCGATCTTGACGTAGCCGCGCAAGCTGCTGCCCTTGAGCAGGGAGATCTCGCCGCTGCAGTAGAACCGGCTGCCATCCTTGCGCACCTGCCAGCGCTCGTCCTGGCCGCGACCGTTGAGCCGGGCCGCGCGCAGCTCACGCTCCGGCACGCCCTCGCGGCGGTCCTGCTCGGTGAAGATCAATGCGTAGTGGCGGCCGATCACCTCGGCCTTGGCGTAGCCGAAGATCAGCGTCGCGCCGGTGTTCCAGTCGGTGACCAGGCCGTGCTCGTCGAGCAGGATGATGGCGAAGTCATGGGTGCTCTCGGCCACCAGGCGCATGCGTTCCTCGCCCAGGCGCAACCGCTCCTCGGCGGCGCGGCCCTTGCTGATGTCGATGAAGGTCAGCACCGTGCCGTCGATCTTCTGCTCGCTGGAGCGGTAGGGCAGCAGGCGTGCCAGGTACCAGCGCTGGTTCTCGCCGCCCACCTCGCGCTCGATGGTGGTCTCGCCCTGGGCCACGGCGCGGGCGTCGTCGGCCAGCTCCGGGTAGTCCAGGCGGTGGGTGATGTCGAGCAGGGAGCGGCCGGTGTCGACCGGCAGCATGTTGAAGATGTCGGTGGCGCGTGGGGTGAACCAGCGGATGCGCAGGTTGCGGTCGACGAACACCGTGGCGATGGCGGTGGAGGCGATCAGGTTGCTCAGGTAGTCGTTGACCTTGTCGGTTTCCTCGACCTTGTTCTTGAGTTCGTAGTTGACCGTCAGCAGCTCTTCGTTGATCGACTGCAGCTCTTCCTTGCTGGTCTCCAACTCCTCGCTGGCCGAGCGCAACTCCTCGTTGATGGCTTGCATCTCTTCGTTGGAGGCGGTCAGCTCCTCGCTGGAGATCTCCGACTGCTCGATGGTTTCCTGCAATTGCAGGCGGGTGCGTTGCAGCTCGCGCTCCAGGTTGGCCAGGACCATGCTGTCGGTCTGGCGGATGCCGCTGGCCGGCAGCAGTGATGGGTCTGGCAGGCGCTCCTCGAAGACCACCAGCAGGTACTCGCTGGCACTGGGCTCGTCCTTGTGCGGCTGGACCACCACTTCCACCTGCAGCCTGCGCTCGCCCTCGACCAGCTCCACCGGCCGCGAGGTGACCGCCTGGGAGCCCTGGCGGGCCTGGAACAGCGTGCTGCGCAAGGCCAGGCGCAGGGGTGGCAGGACCAGGTTGAGCAGGTTGCGGCTGGGTTCGCCGCCTACCAGGTGCAGGAAACGGCCGACCCCTTCGCTCATGTGCAGGATGTTGCCGTCGCCGTCGACGATCAGGCTCGGAGGCGTGCGCCGGGCCAGGGCACGGTGGTGCACCTCGGCGTAGGACAGTTTGCGCCCAGGGCGGGCCTTGGTGCGGTTGTCCGGGATCGGTGCCTGCACCTCGGCGCCGGGCAACTCGCGCCCGGAGCGCCGGCTGGCGGGGTTGGTCGCACGGGCCCGGAAGATCCGGTTGCGCTTGTCCACCGGGGTGAACAGCTCGCCGACCACGTCGGCCGACTCGGACGAACCGAGGAACAGGTAACCGCCAGGGCGCAGGGCGAAATGGAACATCTGCAGGATGTCGTGCTGCACCTCGCGGTCCAGGTAGATCAGCAGGTTGCGGCAGACCACCAGGTCGATCTGCGAGAAGGGCGGGTCGGACAGCAGGTTGTGGCGGGCGAACAGGACCTTCTCGCGGATTTCCTTGCGTACCCGGTAGTGCTGGTCTTCCTTGACGAAGAACTGGCGCAGCCGTGCCGGCGGCACGTCGGTGACGATCGCCTCGGGGTAGCTGCCACTGCGGGCGAAGGTGATGGCGCGTTCGTCCAGGTCGGTGGCGAACACCTGCACTTTGGCCGCGCGCTGCTCCACGGCCAGTTGCTCGCAGACCAGCATGGCCAGGCTGTAGGCCTCTTCGCCGGTGGAGCAGCCAGCCGACCAGACGCGGATCTCGGCCGGGCCGTCGCCGCTTTCGCCGTCGCTGACCAGCTCGGGCAGCACATGGCGCTCCAGCGCCTCGAAGGCTTCGCGGTCGCGGAAGAAGTTGGTCACGCCGATCAGCATGTCGGCCAGCAGCGCCGCGGACTCCTCCGGGTGCTGCTCCAGGTAGCGGTAGTAGGCGGCAAGGTCGGCCTGGCCGGTGACGTGCAAGCGCCGCTCGAGGCGGCGCAGCACGGTGGCGCGCTTGTAGTGCTGGAAGTCGTGGCCGGTATTGGTGCGCAACAGCAGCAGGATCTCCTCCAGCAGCGGCTCGGCCTGACGCGCGTCGCCACGGCGGCTGCCCAGCGCCGGCGGCAGGGTGTCGTCCTCGATTTCCGGCAGCCGGACCTGGCGGGCGTTGTGCCACAGTTCCATGAGCTTCTGCGGCATGTCGGCCACCGGCAGCACCAGGTCGACCATGCCGGTCTCCAGCGCCGCGCGGGGCATGCCATCGTACTGGGCATCGTCCGGCGCCTGCACCAGGGTCACGCCGCCTTGCTCCTTGATCCGCGACAGGCCCACCGCGCCATCGGCACCGGTGCCCGAAAGCACCACGCAGAAGGCGTGGTCCTTGTGCACGTCGGCCAGGTCGCGGAAGAACAGGTCGATGGCCACATGGTCGCCACGTCGGCGGTTGGCCGGGCTGACCCGCAGGTAGCCGTCGTTGGTGGACAGGCGGTTGGCCGGGGAAATCACATAGACATGGTTGCGCTCGATGGGCACCGGCTCGCTGACCTGGCGCACCGGCATGGCGGTGGTTTCCTGGATGATGCGGTCGGCCACGCTCTGGTGGTCGGGAGACAGGTGCAGCACCACGACGAAGGCCATGCCGCAGTCGGCAGGCATCTGCCGGAAGAAGGTGCAGATGGCCTCGAGGCCACCTGCCGAGGCGCCGATGCCAACCACCGGGAAGTCCAGGTGGCTGGGGCTCAGCGCTGGGTTCTGCGGGGCGGCTGGGGACTGCTTGGAGGACGACTTCATGGAACGGAGCCTTGTACAGACCTGAAGGTTCGGCCCTTGGAAGCATCGCCGGGCGTGTGATGCGCGATTATAGGCCGCCCTTCGGCTCAGCGGCGAGCGATCGCCGGTGAACGCGCGCCAAAGCTCTGGTCGATCAGCGCCAGGTGCTCCAGGGCCTCCTCGTAGCGTTCGGCGGCCTTGCGCCGCAGCGACTGGTAGTGGTCGAAGCGACCGGCATCCAGGCCGGGGCGCTCGAGCAGGGCGAAGGCCGCGTGGTCGAGCTGGTAGGCCTGGGCGAACAGGCGCTGGTTCTGCTCCAGGGCGAGCTGGCGGCAGGCCTGGCGGGTGGCGTGGGTCGGTGTCATGACGGTCTTCCTGGTGTTGGGGGAACGGCATCCTGAGGTGTGACAGCGGCTGGGGCGGGGAAGTGCGAAAAAACTGCGGGCAAGCCATTCGGGGCCGCTGCGCGCCCCATCGCCGGCAAGCGTCCCTGCGCCAGACGCTGGCGCACAAGCTTTTGGCCAAGCGGGCGTTTGGCGCCACTCGTCAGCCCTGGGCCATGTCGATTGAGCAGAGGCCGCCAGCGCCGGTTCGGAAGTACTGCATGGCGCAATTCCGTGCCAAGCCAATTCCACTAGCAAGGAGAAACGACATGGCGCGTGACCAAGAGCGATCCGGCCAACGTGGCGGCACCAAGGAAACCAACCCGGGCAATTTCGCCAACGACCGCGAAAAAGCCTCCCGCGCCGGCCACAAAGGCGGCCAGAACTCCGGGGGCAACTTCGCCAATGACCGTGAGCGCGCTTCCGAGGCCGGCCGCAAGGGTGGCCAGCACAGCCACGGCGGCGGCCACAACCGGTGAAGGCCTGCGTTCGCTGAGGCCCGGCGCTGAACCGGCCGGGCAGCGATCCGGGGTGGTGGCCAGGGGCCGCCGCCCCGGATCGATCCATACCCTCCTGGCACAGGGATGCAGGCCGCGGCGAGGGTTTCAGCCCACTCATTCACATTGTTCGACAATCTTTTGAATCTTCACGGAAAACCCCGATCAATCAGGAAGTCATCCATGGAGAAGAGGAGGGCCCCTACGATGCCAACCCCACAGCTGTACATCATCGACTATCGACTGCATGGCGAGCAGCGCAGCTTCATCATTCGCCTGGAACGCATGGACAACGCCGAGGCCTGGCATTGGGCCAGCTGTGATGCCGGGGTCGGGATCATTCCGAAATTCGGGCGGGAGCGGATCAGGAAAGTGAGCCGGCCGATGGCCGAGCGCTACGGGATCACCGAGGTGAGTTGGCGCTTGTCGGGCAGCGGGGCGCAGTTCGTGCCGAAGTCCGGGCCCGGGGTGGCGGCAGCCTTGCCGGGCGATTCGCCGTTGCCAGGGGAGGGGGAAGCTGCGGTCATTGCCTGATCGTCGATGGTCTTGTTTGTCTGTACCAGCCCTATCCTCCCACAGGTACTCCATCGCGTCTGAGGGCAGTGGGAAACCTGTGGAAGCCGGCGCGAAGCGGCCGCAAAACTGGCAGCAAGGCTTGCCCGAGAAGGGGCCACCCCCCGCATAATGGCGGCTGCCTTCTCTAATCCGGTTCAGGGAGAACACATGCTGGCTTCGCTGTTCGCCGTCCTGGCGCCTGTCTTCATCGTCGCCGGCATCGGCTATGCCTGGGCCCGCCGCGGGCTCGACTACCCGACCGAGTTCATCGCCGGGATCGTCATGACGGTCGGCACTCCGTCCCTGGTGCTGTCGACCCTGAGCCGCACCGACCTCGACCCGACGGCTTTCGCCAGCATGGCCCTGGGCTGCGTGCTGTGCATGCTCGGCATGGCCCTGGCCGGCCTGTTGGTCTGCCGTGCGTCGGGCCAGCACTGGCGAGTGCTGCTGCCGGCCTTCATGTTCCCCAACACCGGCAACATGGGGCTGCCGATCAGCCTGTATGCCTTCGGCGAACACGGGCTGGCCCTGGCCGTGGCGTTCTTCCTGACCCTGTCGATCTTCCAGTTCACCGTGGGCCTGGCCATGTCCGGCAGCGCTGCGTCGTTCAAGGCGTTGCTGCGCAACCCGATCGTGATCAGCCTGGTCGGGGCCATGCCGATCATCTTCCTCGACCTGGAGCTGCCGCGCTGGCTGGCCAACACCGTCGACCTGCTGGGCGGCATGACCATCCCGCTGATGCTGCTGACCCTGGGCGTGTCACTGGCCAGCATCCGCCTGCGCCATGTAGGCAACGGCCTGCTGCTCGGCGGGCTGCGCATCGTGCTGGGGGCGGCGGTGGGTTGGGGCGTGGGCGCGGCGCTCGGCCTGGAGCCGCTGGAGCGGGCGGTGCTGGTGGTGCAGTCGTCGATGCCGGTGGCGGTGTTCAACTACCTGCTGGCGGTGCGGGCGAACCGTTCGCCGGAGCAGGTGGCCAACCTGGTGATGTGCTCGACGGTGCTGTCGTTCGCCTGGTTGCCGGCAGTGCTGGCCTGGTGGTTGTAGACGCAGGGCGGGCCCTGCGCCTCGGATGGCTACTTGCCGAACAGCCGCTCGTGCACCCAGCCCTTGTTGGTCAGGACCATGGCACGGGTTTCCTTCAGCGGCGTCTGGGCGCTGGCGACGATCTTGTCCAGGCCCGAGATGCCGGCCTTGACGTTGTCATCGCCGGCCCACGCGGGCAGGTCGGTGACCTTGTAGGCGTAGGTCACGCGGGAGATCTGCTGGCCCATCATCTCGCCCGGCTCGCTGAACCGCTCGATGGCGGTGACCTGGGCCTTGCCGAAGCACAGGCCGCCAGAGGTGGTGCCGTTCATCCTCTGCTGCGCATCGGCCTTGTAGTACTTGCGGCCTTCGTCGGTCAGGTCGTAGGCGTAGTAGATGTCGGTGCGGGCCGGCTGCCACAGGCGCTCGGGCACTTGCGTGCGGGAGATCTCCTTTTCGCTGACCACGCCGACCTGGGCCAGGGCATGCAGCGCCTTGTTGGTGCCGTTGAGGTCGAAGTCGCGGGTCTTGGTCGGGAACGAGGTGATCACGAAGCAGCGGGGGTACTGGGTGTCGAGGTAGGCCTGGGCGGCCTTCTGGAAATTGGCCTCGCTGGCATCCTTGGTATCCGAGCAGCCGGCCAAGGTGGCCAGCAGTGCCAGCGGTACGATCTTCCTGTGCATGGTAAAGCGTCCTTGATTGCGAAGGTAAGGCTCCGGCGTGGCCGGCGGGCAGAATTAGAACCCGCGGGCCAGAGGGTGCGCAATCATGGCAGGACGGCATCTGCGCAATCGGCGGGCCCCATCACTGATGGGGCACATCCCGCGTGCGCAGCTTCTGCGGCAGGGCGAACAGCACCAGGGCGACGGTGACCAGGCAGGTCAGGGCGATCAGGTACAGCGCCGGGGTGGTACTGCCGGTCAGGTCGCGGATGCGCCCCACCAGCACCGGGCTGACGATGCCGCCCAACTGGCCAAGGGTGTTGATCAGGGCGATACCACCGGCAGCCCCGGCGCCAGCGCCGGCCAGCAGTTTCGGCGGCAGCGCCCAGAAGCTCGGGATCGAGGCCACCACGCCAGCCCCGAGCAGGCCCAGGGAGAGGATCAGCAGCGGCGTGTTGTCATCGAACAGCCCGGCGCAGAGGAAACCCAGCGCCCCGAGGGCGACCAGCCCGGCGGTGAACCAGCGGCGTTCGCCGGTGGCGTCCGACAGCCTGCCGCAGATCACCATGGCAATGGCGCCGCAGATATAGGGCACCGCGGTGAGCAGGCCGATCATCGACGGGTTCTCGGTACCCGCGCTGCGGATCAGCTGTGGTGCCCAGAAGTTCAGACCATAGGAGGCAATCTGGATCAGGAAGTAGATCAGCCCCAAGGTCAGGAAGCCGGGAATACGGATCGCTTGCAGCAGCGAGCCCTGGCCGTGGGCGGCCTGGGGCGGGTCGATGCGCGAGAGCAGCAGTTGTTTCTCCCGGGCGTCCAGCCAGCCGGCATCCTCGACACGGTCCTTGAGCAGGGTCAGCACCAGCAGGCCGAGGCCGACGCAGGGCAGGCCGCCGAGCAGGAACAGCCAGTGCCAGCCGCGGATCTGCATCACCCCGTCGAGGTGGTCGAGCACGAGCCCCGAGAAGGGGGCGCCGAACAACCCGGCGAAGGCCGAGGCGAGAAACAGCAGCGAGGTGATGCGGCCCCGGTAGTGACGCGGGAACCACAGGGTCAGGTAGTACAGCACGCCCGGCGCGAAGCCGGCTTCCATGGCGCCGATGATGAAGCGCAGGGCATAGAACTGCCACTCGCTGGTGACGAACACCATGGCCGCGGTGGCCAGGCCCCAGGAGATCATGATGCGGGCGATCCAGCGGCGCGCGCCGACCTTGTACAGCATCAGGTTGCTGGGCACCTCGAACAGCACATAGCCGACCACGAACAGGCTGGCGCCCAGGCCGTAGGCGGTATCGCTGAAGCCAAGGTCGGTTTGCAACTGGAATTTGGCGAAGCTGATGTTGATGCGGTCGAAGAAGGCGAACAGGTAGCAGACCATGATCAGCGGCATCAGCCGCCAGGCGACCTTGCGCACCAGGGCTTTTTCGCTGTCGGCGCCATCGCTGGCGCCCAGTTGCAGGGCGGAAAGACTCATCGTTCATTCTCCAGTCGGCCGCACTACAGGCGGCCCTGTTGTTCTTGTTGTCTGGTGGGGGCCGGGGGCCCCCGGATGGCGCGGTGTTTCAGCCGGGCAGGTGCTCCGGCAACGGGTGCAGGTCGCAATTGCGTCCGGCCTTGGCCAGTTGCCCGGGCACCTCGTGGCCGAGCAGCGCCGGCAGGCTGCGTGACAGGCTCAGCAGGCCGTCCAGATCGATGCCGGTGGGGATGCCGGTTTCGGCGCACAGGTTGACCAGGTCCTCGCTGCAGATGTTGCCCGAGGCGCCTGGGGCGAAGGGGCAGCCACCGAGCCCGCCGAGGGCCGCGTCGAAACGCCGGGCCCCGGCTTCGTAGGCGGCCAGTACGTTGCACAGGCCCAGGCCACGGGTGTTATGAAAGTGCAGGGTGAGCATGGCCGCGGGCAGGCGTTCCAGGCTACGCCGCACCAGGCGCGCGACCTGGCGCGGGTTGGCCATGCCGGTGGTGTCGGCCAGGGTCACGCCTTGCACGCCCAGTTCGAGGTAGGCATCGAGCAGGCGCAGCACCAGGTCTTCGTCGATATGCCCTTCGAACGGGCAGCCGAAGGCGGTGGCGACCGTGGCATTGAGGCTGACCGAGCGCCCGTGCACCGCCTGGACGATGTCGCCGAAACCGGCCAGGGACTGCTCGCGGCGCATGCGCATGTTCGCCAGGTTGTGCGACTGGCTGGCCGAGAGCACCAGGTTCAGCTCGTCGGCGCCGGCGGCCAGGGCGCGTTCGGCGCCCTTGAGGTTGGGCACCAGGGCGACGTAGACCACCCCGGGCTGGCGGCGGATGCCTCGGAACACCTCGTCGCCGTCGCGCAGCGCCGGGATCGCCTTGGGCGAGACGAACGAGCCCGCCTCGATACGCGAGAACCCCAGGCCCGAGAGACCGTCGATGAGCTCGATCTTCTCTTCGGTGGGCACCCAGGTCGGTTCGATCTGCAGGCCGTCGCGGGGGGCGACTTCCTGGATCAGCATGAAGTCGGGATTGGCCGGGATCATTGCACCACCCCCTCGGTACGCAGGCGGGCGATGTCGTCCTCGCCCAGGCCGATGCCCGCGAGCAGGGCATCGGTGTGTTCACCCAGCGCCGGGCCTTGCCAGTCGACCCGCCCCGGGGTGGCGGACAGCTTGGGCACGATGCCCGGCATGCGCACCGGGGTACCGTCTGGCAGTTGGCTGTCGAGCAGCATGCCGCGCGCCTGGTAGTGCGGGTCGGCGACGATGTCGGCGACCGAGTAGATGCGCCCGGCAGGAACCTCGGCGGCCTCCAGCGCGGCCAGCACCTGCGCGATGGGATGGCGACGGGTCCAGCCCTCGATCGCCTCGTCGAGCAGCGCGGCCTGGGCGGCGCGGCCATCGTTGTGGGCGAACTCGGCGGCCTCGGCCAGGTCCGGACGGCCAATGGTGTGCATCAGGCGGCGGAAGATCGGGTCGCTGTTGCCGGCGATGACCACGAAGGCGCCGTCGGCGGTGCGGTAGGTGTTCGACGGTGCGATGCCGGGCAGGGCACCGCCGCTGCGCTCGCGTACATGGCCGAGCAGGTCGTATTCGGGGACCAGGCTCTCCATCAGGTTGAACACGCTTTCCACCAGCGACACATCCACCACCTGGCCTTCGCCACCGTTGGCGCGCACGTTGAACAGCGAGAGCAGGGCGCCCATGACGGCGTGCAGCGAGGCCAGCGAATCACCCAGGCTGACGCCGGCGCGGGCCGGGGCCGAGCCCGGTTCGCCGGTGGTGTAGCGGATGCCGCCCATGGCCTCGCCGATGGCGCCGAAGCCTGGGCGGTCGCGGTAGGGACCGCTCTGGCCGTAGCCAGAGATGCGCACCAGGGTCAGCCTGGGGTTCAGCGCGTGCAGCACGTCCCAGCCCAGGCCGAGTTTCTCCAGGGCGCCGGGGCGCAGGTTCTCGATCAGTACATCGGTGTCTTGCAACAGGCGCTTGACGATCTCCAGGCCTTCGGCGGCCTTGAGGTCGAGCGCCAGGGATTTCTTGTTGCGCGACTGCAGGTACCACCAGAGCGAGGTGCCCTGGTGCAGCTTTCGCCACTTGCGAAGGGGATCGCCCTGGCCGAGGGCTTCGATCTTGATTACTTCGGCACCGAACTCACCGAGCAGGCGAGCGGCGAACGGGGCGGCGATCAGTGTGCCTATTTCCAGGACCCTGATACCTTCGAGTGGAGCGGGCATGGTGCGTACCTCTTGTTCTTGGACTATGTGCCAGAGGCTACGGCGACGCGGGCGAGGGCACCAATCCTGTGTCGGCAACTACCGTTCGCCAAATGCGAACGGTCGAGGTGTCCGGTGAGCCTGTCAGCCCATTCTCAACCCCTGTCACCGCGCAAATGCTCGAACAGCAGCCGGCTGACCGGCGACAGCGAGTCGAGGTCGCGCGCCACCAGCAGCAGCTCGCGCTCGGCCCAGTCGTCGCTGAGCGCCACGGCCTGGAGCCCCAGCGCACCGCCGAACAGCTCGAAGGCCTGGCGCGGCAGGATGCCCACGCCCATGTCTGCCTGCACCATGCGGCACACGGCATCGAAGCTCGGCACATGGATACGCAGGCGCAGCACCTTGCCGGCACGGCGCGCCGCCTCATGGGTGCGCATGTTGATGGAACTGGCCGCGTGCAGGCCGACGAAGTCGTTGTCCAGGGCATCGACGAAGGCCACCTGGCCATGCCCTGCCAGCGGGTGCCCGGCGCGCAGCACCAGCACCAGCTGGTCGCGCTTGTAGCGCACCTTGAGCAGCTCGCGGGTGTCGCTGTCGCTGGAGCAGATCCCCAGGTCGGCGACCCCGTCGAGCAGGCCCTGGATCACGCCGTTGCTCGGCCGCTCCTCCAGGTCCACCTTGATCCGCTCGTGGTGCGCGCAGAACAGCGCCAGGTCCTCGGGCAGGAACTGGATGATCGCCGACAGGTTGGCGAGCATGCGCACGTAGCCGCGCACGCCCTGCAGGTGCTCACCCAGCTCCAGGCCGATCTTCTCCAGGTTGAACAGCATGCGCCGGGCATGGTGGAGCAGGGTCTCGCCGGCTGGGGTCAACTGCATGCCACGGGCCTGGCGGACGAACAGTGGCGAGCCCAGGGCCCCCTCGAGCTCGTTCAGGCGCTTGCTCGCCGCCGAGACCGCGATGGCCTCGCGGGTGGCGGCGCGGGTCAGGCTGCCTTCCTCGTGGATGGCCACGAACAGTTGCAGGGTGACCAGGTCGAGGCGGCGGATCAGGTTGTTCAGTTGCATGGGGACAACTCCGGCAGGCAGGGCGTGCGTGCGCGACAGTAAACGCTGGGGCGATGTTTGTCATGGCCTGTGCGTGAGCCGGCAAGGCGCCGTGCGTCATCCATACTGCAGTGATCGGCGGCCTGGAAGCTCTTCGGGGGGAGGGGCCGCGCTTCTGAGCCAGGGGGCCCATGGACAATCGCTCACCGACCCGGCTGGACCCGCCGCCACCGTACAAGGCCGCTGCGCCAGCCGGCGGCTGGCAGCGCTGGTTGCCCGGCCTGCGCCTGTTGCGCCACTACCCGCCGGGCTGCCTGCCCCGGGACCTGCTCGCCGGCCTGGTGCTGACGGCCATGCTGGTGCCGGTCGGTATCGCCTACGCACAGGCCGCGGGCGTGCCGGGCATCTACGGCCTGTACGCCACCATCGTCCCCTTGCTCGCCTATGCGCTGTTCGGGCCCAGCCGCATCCTGGTGCTGGGGCCGGACTCGGCGCTGGTGCCCATCATCCTGGCCGTCGTGCTGCCCTTGGCCGCCGGCGACCCGATGCGCGCGATCGCCCTGGCCAGTGCCATGGCCCTGGTGTCGGGGCTGATCTGCATCGCTGCCGGCCTGCTGCGGCTGGGGTTCGTCACCGAGTTGTTGTCCAAGCCGATCCGCTACGGCTACATGAACGGCATCGCCCTCACGGTACTGATCAGCCAGACGCCCAAGCTGTTCGGTATCTCCAGCCAGAGCAGCGGCCCGCTGGGCGATACCACGCAACTGCTGCGCGCCTTGCTCGATGGCGCGGCCAACTGGCACGCCTTCGCGTTGGGCGCCGCGACCCTGGCGATCATCCTCGCGTGCAAGCGCTACGAGCGGGTGCCGGGCGTTCTCATCGCCGTGCTGCTCGCGACCCTGGCCACTGGTGGACTGGGCCTGGAGGCCAGCCATGGGGTGGCGGTGGTCGGCGCGCTGCCCGAGGGGCTGCCGGGGTTCTCCCTGCCTTTGATCGGCCTGGATGACCTGGCCACCGTGCTGATCGGCGGTGCCGCGGTGGCGCTGGTGTCGTTCGCAGATACCAGCGTGCTGTCGCGTACCTACGCCGCCCGGACCCGCACCCAGGTCGACCCCAACCAGGAAATGCTCGGCCTGGGCCTGGCGAACCTCGCGACCGGGTTGTTCCAGGGCATTCCGGTCAGCAGCAGTTCGTCACGCACGCCGGTGGCCGAGGCGGCAGGGGCGAAGACCCAACTGGCCGGTGTGGTCGGTGCGCTGGGCGTGGCGCTGCTGCTGTTGCTGGCGCCCGACCTGCTGCACCACCTGCCGGAAAGCGCCCTGGCGGCGGTGGTCATCGCGGCGGCGATTGGCTTGTTCGAATTCAAGGACCTGCGGCGCATCTACCGCATTCAGCGCTGGGAGTTCTGGCTGTCGATCACCTGCTTCGTCGGCGTGGCGGTGTTCGGTGCGGTCCCAGGCATTGGCCTGGCGGTGGTCATCGCGGTGATCGAGTTCCTCTGGGATGGCTGGCGCCCGCACTATGCCGTGCTTGGCCGGGTCGCCGGCATTCGCGGCTACCACGACGTGTCGCGCTACCCCCATGCCCGACGGGTGCCGGGGCTGGTGCTGTTTCGCTGGGATGCGCCGTTGTTCTTCGCCAATGCCGAGCTGTTCCAGCGCTGCGTGCTGGACGCCGTCGCCGACGCCGGGGCCGGGGTGCGGCGGGTGGTGGTGGCGGCGGAGCCGGTCACCAGCGTGGACGTGACCTCGGCCGACATGCTCGTCGAGCTGGAGCAATTGCTGCGCAATGCAGGCATCGAGCTGCACCTGGCGGAGGTGGAAGACCCGGTGAAGGACAAGCTGCTGCGCCTGGAGGTGCTCAGCCATATCGGCACCGACATCTTCCACCCAACGGTGGGGGCGGCGGTGGATGACTACCTGGATGACCATGGCGTGGACTGGACGCCCTGAGTATTGGGGGCTGCAAAGCAGCCCCCAATGGCCAGCCGTCACTGCTCCCGCGTATCGATACTGACCACCACCGACATCCCCGGACGCAGCCGCCGTGCCTCGGGCTGGTCGGGGTCGACGGTGATCCGTACCGGGATCCGCTGGGCGATCTTGACGAAGTTGCCGGTGGCGTTGTCCGCCTGCAGCAGGGCGAACTCCGAGCCGGTGGCCGGCGAGATCTGCTGCACGTGGCCGCGCAACCGCAAATGATCGAGGGCATCGACGGTGAAGGTCGCCGGCTGGCCGATGCGCACGTTGGCCATCTGCGTTTCCTTCATGTTGGCGATCACCCACAGGGTATCGGGCACCAGCGCCATCAGTTGCGCGCCCGGGTTGACGTAGGCCCCCAGGCGGGTGCCGATCTGCCCCAGCTGGCCATCGCGCGGGGCCGTCACCCGGGTGTTGTCCAGGTCGATGCGGGCCAGCTCCACGGCGGCCTTGGCATTCTCCACCGCCGCTTCCAGGGCAGCGCGGTTGACGATCACCGTCTCCCGGTCCTGGCGGGCGATCTCCAGCGCCGCCCTGGCCCGGGCCAGGCTGGCGATCGCCGCGGCATGGCTGGCCCGGCTCAGGTCCAGTTCACGCTGGGACACCGAGCCATCGCTGACCAGCGCCTCGTTGCGCCGCAGGTCGGCCTGGGCCTTGGCGGCCTGCGCCGCAGCATCGTCGATGGCCGCCTGGCGCTGGGCGATGGTGGCCTCGGCGCTCTTGCGCTGCTGCAGGTTGTTGGCCAGTGCCGCCTGCTGCTGTTGCAACTGGGCGCTGGACTGGGCCAGGCGCTGCGTGTAGATGCGGTCGTCCAGGCGCACCAGCAGGTCGCCAGCCTTGACGAACTGGAAGTCGTGCACCGGCACCTCGACGATATAGCCGCCCAGCTGTGGGCCGATGATCGTCACCTGGCCACGCACCAGGGCGTTCTCGGTACTTTCGATGGCGCTGCTGAACGGCGGCAGGCGCCAGGCATAGAGCACCAGCAGGATGCCGGCCAGGGCCACGCAGGCGAAGCTGACCGACGAGAGGATGCGCACGCGCCGCGAGCGTACCGGGCTGCTCGGCTCGCTGGGTGGCGTAGTGCCTTCCGGGGTCTCGGCGATGGCGGTGGTGGTCGTGGACTGGGTCGGTTGGGTCATCGGGTCGAAGCGCCACTGGTGGTGTCGGGGGAGGGGGCCTGCCGGGTCGCGTACTTGACCCAGCTGCCGCGGATGAGGATCCAGATCATGGTCGCGACGGCAATGGCGCCGATCAGCATGAAGACATCGTTATAGGCGAGGATATTGGCCTCGCGGGTGGCCGCGTTGGCCAGCAGGCGCATGCCGACCTCGTTGCGCAGGGCCGGGTCATGGATGATGCCGGCGTAGCTGGCGCCGCCACCTTGGACCCGCGCCGTGACCAGCGGTTCGAGGGCGCTCAGCTGGTCGACCAGGTTGCTGGAGTGGAACTTCTCGCGCACGGTCTGGAAGGTGCCCAGCAGGGCCGAGCCGATCAAGCCGCCGAGGTTGTTGCAGATCCCGAACATCACCGAGAAGCTCACCAGATTGCGCGGGTTGGTGCGCACATGGCTGATGCCCAGGGCCATGGACGGGCCGAGGAAGAAGGTGCTGCCGAAGGCCAGCATGAACTGGCTCAGGTACATCTGCCCGGGGCGCGTCAGGTTGCTCGAGGCACTGTCCATGAAGGCCCCGGTGGCCATCGCCGCCAGCGAGATGAACAGCGGCGTGACCAGGTGCGCGGGGTTGATGGTCAGGGCGCTGGTGACCAGCCCGCAGACCGCGCCCAGCAGCATGATCGCGTACAGGGTGCGCATCTGCTCGCTGCCCATGTTCAACCCCTGCAGGAAGCCCACCGCGCCGGTGGACTGTTCCGAGGTGACCATGCGGATCAGGATCACGCACAGGGCCAGGCGGATCACCGCGGCGCTGCCCAGCCAGCGGGTCATCAGCAAGGGGTTGCGGCGGTTGTGCTCGATGGCCAGCCCCGAGCACACCAGGGCGATGGACGCAGCCAGGGCCACGCCGATCCACGGCGCGTCCAGCCACCAGTCGATGCGCCCCAGCGACAGCACGGCGCAGAGCAGGGCGGTGCCGCTGGCCATCAGCGAAAAGGTCAGGAAGTCCAGCGGCTCGAAGGTCTTGAAGCGGTCGCCCGGCGGCAGCTTGAGCAGCAGCACGCAGCCCAGCGCGGCCAGCGCCAGGCCCAGCTCGAACAGGTACAGGCCGCGCCACTCGGCGATCTGCAGCAGGTCCTCGGAGAACACCCGGGCCAGCGGTACCGCCAGTTGCGAGGCACCCAGGCCCAGCACCATGGCCTTCAGGCGCCACTGCGCGGGGAAGGCCTGGATCATGTAGTACAGGCCCAGCGAGCTCAGCGCCGCCCCGACCATGCCGTGGGCCGCGCGCACGGCGATGGCCGAGTTCAGGTCGTTGACGAACAGGTGGGCGAAGGTCACCAGGGCATAGAGCACCAGGAACACTTCGGTGAAGGCGCGCAGGCCGAACTCCTGGCGGAACTTCACCAGCAGCAGGTTCATCGACACGTTGGTCATCACGAAGGCGGCGGGCAGCCAGGCCATTTCCGCGCTGGTCGCGCCCAGGGCGCCTTGCAGGAACGGCAGGTTGGCGACCACCAGGGCGTTGCCCAAACCACCGGTGATGGCCACCAGCAGGCCGACCACGCCAAAGGCCAGGCGCTTGGCCGGGGCATGCAAAGGGGTCGATGGCGAGCCGGGCAGGCTGGGCTTTTCGTGGGGAAGCCACTGGCGTGGCGCGTATTTGTCCATGCGTGATGCGGTGCCTTGGTTCGCGTGGGGAAACTCTACGCGACAACCCAGGCCAAGGAAAACACCTACGCGACCACGGCCAGGGCTACGCCCCGCTGCGCTTGTTCTCCAACCAGGGGGCGAACCAGCGTGTGACCTGGGGCATGAAGATATACACCACCAGCAGCACGATGCTGAGCGTGATCAGCACGTTGCTGGCCACATAACCCCCCAGCCAGGGCCAGCGGGCGAACAGCGGCTGCCACAGCAGCGGCACGCCCAGGCTCAGGGGTAGGATCACCAGGAAGGTGACGCAGGCCTGCTTCCAGCGCACCGGCGCGCTGCCTTGCTCGGAGGGCGTGAACCAGAACTCGCGGTCGGCGTTCGCCTCGGTGCGGTCGCCATCGACCAGCAGCGGGGCCACTTGCGCGACCAGTTGGCGACGCTCGTCGGAGTCGAGCCAGCCCTGCAGTTGGGCAGTGCTGGCGAAGCGAATGACGGAGGTGAATTGATGCTGGCCGGCGTCGCGGTTACGCATCACATCGACGCCGAGGTGGCCCGGGTAGCGCTTGGCCGTGGCCACGGTGCGGCGCAGCCACTGCTCATAGTCCTGTTCCGCGCCTTGTTTCACACAGTGGCGTACCAGCAATGTCGCGACATCTTGAGACAGGTCATGGGTCATCGGGCCGCCCTCGGTTTGCGGTGCTGGTGACTACGCTAGCCTCGTCCGTGCGAGGTTTCTTGAATGAATGTGCCGGCTTTGCACCTATGTGCCCTGCTCGTCGTTGCCGTGTCGCTGGGCGCGACGCCAGCTGGCCGGCGCGACGCCAACCTGTTTGAGGAACACCCGGGAAAGGTGCGACTGGTCGGCGAAACCGCATTCCAGGCTGATCTGCGACAGGGGCAGGTGGCTCTGCGTCATCAGCGTCTTGGCCTTGTCGATACGCAGCTTCATCAGCCATTCATGGGGAGACAGGCCGGTGCTGCGCTTGAAGGCCCGGGTGAAATAGCTGCGCGACAGCGAGCATTCCTGCGCCAGGCGTTCGACCGAAAGGCCCTCGACCAAGTGGCTGGCGATCATCTCCTTGGCCCGGCGCAACTGCCAAGGGCACAGTCCCTTGCCGTTCTCGTTGGCCAGCACGGCCTTGCCGTAGCGATCGTCGAGGTGGGTGAGCAGGGCGAGCACCACCTGGTCGATGAACAGCTGGTTGGCTTCGCCGGGCTGGGTCATCGCTGGCAGCAAGGCTTGGGACAGGTAGTAGCTGACCGGATCGACCTGGCTCAGGACCCGCTCCAGCCCTTGGTCCGTCGGGCTGCCAGCTTCGTAGAACAACGAGCGGATCGTGTGGCGTGGCACGGTGAACCTGATGTTGTCGTAGGCCGCCAGGTGCTGGCAGCGCAACTCATCGCCCAGGTTGGCGATGGACACGCTCTGGCGTGCGTGGCCGCCGACAAAGGCCAGGTCGCGGCCACGCCACAGCTTGTGCGCGGCGAAATCCTGAAGCTGGACGATGACGGTGTAGGCGTCGGCACAGGGAATGTCCAAGCGAAGCTCGGGGTCGGGGTGATCTTCGCGATTGCGCACGATCGAGTAGTTCCCTGGTTGCGCCATATGAGAAGCCTTCCCCGGGTTCGTCGGGCGCTTGGCTGGCAACGTAAAGCGCATGGGCGTGCTCCTTCCCTTCAGAGTTCCACTCAGGGCCAAGGGGCTGGGTGGCAGCCTCGCTTGGCCAAGGCCTCCCAAGCATAGTATTGAGAACCGCCGATACGCTGAATAGAATGAATGGCATTTCATGCATGCCATTTTTTCGATGAAAAACCTTCCAGACTTGGAAGCCTGGGCGATCTTCGCCCAGGTCGCCAACAGTGGTTCATTCGCCGGTGCCGCGCAGGTGCTGGGCATCTCCCAGCCGACGGTGTCCAAGGCCATCGGCCGGCTGGAGCGGCGCCTGGGCGCCGCGCTGCTGCATCGCACCTCGCGCCGCCTGGAGCTGACCAGCACGGGCCAGCAGGCTTGGGAGCGTGCCCAGCGCATCCTGGAGGAGGGGCGCGCCGCCGAAGCGCAGGCCTCCCTGCAGGCCAACGTGGCGAAGGGGCGGATACGCCTGGCGGCGCCCATGTCGTTCGGCCTGAAGTACCTCGCGGCGTTGCTGCCGGTCTTTCAACAGCGCTACCCGCAGATCGAGCTCGACCTGTCCCTGGACGATCGCATCGTCGACGTGGTGGCTGGCCGTTACGATGTCGCGCTGCGCATCGCCGAGCTGCCGGACTCCACGCTCAGGTCTCGCCGGCTTTGCGCCGTGCGCCGCCCCTTGGTGGCCACGCCGGCCTACCTGGCGCGCCACGGGCGACCGCAGCACCCGCGGGACCTGGGGCAGCACCAGTGCCTGATCTACACCAACCTGCCCACGCCCGAGCGCTGGACGTTTCGCCATGCGACCCAGGGTGATTTCAGCGTGCCGGTGCAGGGGAGCCTGCGCAGCAACAATGCCGACCTGCTGGGGCCTGCCTTGCTCGCCAGCCAGGGCCTGGCCCTGCAGCCGGAGTTCATCGTCTGGGAGGCGCTGCAGGCGGGTGTGTTGGAAGAGGTGCTGCCCGACTGGCGATTCGCCGATATCGCCATCCACCTGGTCACACCGCCCGGCAGCTTCCGGCCCGCTCGTGTCACGCTGCTGCTGGAGTTTCTGGCGGCTCATCTGTCCATCGCGCCTTGGGCCCGGGCCGGGCAGTTGAGTGGCGATTTGTAGCCCTGGGGCGCGATGCGGCCCCCAGCGCTGGCCGACATTGCCACCAGGGCACAAACATACAAATCAGGATCATTCGTACAAGAAGCTGCCAAGGCACATGCCACACAGTCTGGGCTCGACAACACAACCAGAGGCTGTATCCCATGGCTATCGCAAAAGCTGCGCCTGGCAAGACCCTGCTCGATCCGAGCAACCACACCCTGATCATGATCGATCATCAGTCGCAGATGTCCTTCGCCACCAAGTCGATCGATGCGGTGACGCTGCGCAACAACGCCGCGCTGGTGTCCAAGGCCGCCAGGGAGTTCAAGGTGTCGACGATCCTCACCACCGTGGCGGAAAAAAGCTTCTCCGGGCCGATTTTCGATGAGATCCGCTCGGTATTCCCCGAACACAAGGTGATCGACCGCACCACCATGAATACCTGGGAAGATGAACGCATCGCCGTCGAGGTCAATGCATTCGGCAAGAACAAGATCGTTCTCGCCGGCCTGTGGACCTCGGTGTGCATCGTCGGTCCGGCCCTGTCGGCGCTGGACCAGGGCTTCGAGGTCTATGTCATCGCCGATGCCTGTGGCGATGTCTCCAACGAAGCGCACCAGCACGCCATGGAGCGCATGATCCAGCTGGGCGCGCGTCCCATGACGTCGCTGCAATACCTGCTCGAGCTGCAGCGCGACTGGGCCCGGGGCGAAACCTATAACGAGACCGTGCAGACCTCCATCGCCCATGGCGGCGCCTATGGCCTGGGCCTGATCTACGCCAAGACCATGTTCAACGCCTCCGAAGGCCACTGATCGGAACAGGCTCGCCGGTGGCGCCATGGGCGCTGCCGCGGGCCGTTCATTCCAGCGATGGCGGGCTATGCTGACTCCGACCTGTGCGGCCTGCGAACCGCTTGCCGTCTGCTTGGAGCGGCCGTGCCACGCCATCGGTGCCGACCTGTGTCGGCCTTGCGAGTAGAACGCCATGAACCAGGACCCACCCAACGACAGCCGTCGCCACTTCCTTGCCGCTACCACCGTACTCGGGGCCGCGGGCGCGCTCTGGTCCTCGTTGCCTTTCGCCAGCGCCAGCGACCCGGCCCATGCCAACCATTCAGGGGGTTCCATGACCGCCGATCTGATTCTTTTCAATGGCCGTTTGCATACCGTCGATCCCGAAAAACCCAGTGCCACGGCCGTGGCCATCAAGGATGGCCGCTTCATCGCGGTCGGCAGCGATGCCGAGGCGATGGCCTTGCGCGGCGCCGCGACCCGCACCATCGACCTTAACCGGCGCACCGTGGTTCCCGGCCTGAACGACTCCCACCTGCACCTGATCCGCGGGGGGCTCAACTACAACCTCGAGCTGCGCTGGGAGGGCGTGCCGTCCCTGGCCGATGCCCTGCGCATGCTCAAGGACCAGGCCGACCGCACCCCCGCACCGCAGTGGGTGAGGGTGGTCGGTGGCTGGACCGAGTTCCAGTTCGCCGAGAAACGCATGCCGACGCTGGAGGAACTGAACAAGGCAGCGCCCGACACGCCGGTGTTCGTCCTTCACCTGTACGACCGCGCCTTGCTCAACCGAGCGGCGCTCAAGGTCGTCGGCTACGACCGCAACACGCCGAACCCGCCCGGCGGCGAGATCCAGCGCGATGCCAGCGGCGAGCCGACCGGCATGCTGATCGCCCGCCCCAACGCGATGATCCTCTACGCCACCCTGGCCAAGGGGCCGAAGTTGCCATTGGAGTACCAGGTCAACTCCACCCGCCAGTTCATGCGCGAACTGAACCGTCTTGGCGTCACCAGCGCCATCGATGCCGGCGGTGGTTTCCAGAACTATCCCGACGACTACCAGGTCATCCAGGAACTGGCCGACCAAGGCCAGTTGACCGTGCGCATCGCCTACAACCTGTTCACCCAGAAGCCCAAGGAAGAACTGGCCGACTTCCAGAACTGGAGCAAGCTGGTCAAGCCCGGCGACGGCTCCGACTTCTTCCGCCACAACGGCGCAGGGGAGATGCTGGTGTTCTCCGCCGCCGACTTCGAGGACTTCCTCGAACCGCGCCCGGACCTGCCGGCGACCATGGAGCAGGAACTGGAGCCGGTGGTTCGCCACCTGGTGGAGCAGCGCTGGCCGTTCCGCCTGCACGCGACCTACGACGAGTCCATCTCGCGCATGCTCGATGTGTTCGAGAAGGTCGATCGCGATATCCCGTTCAATGGCCTGCCATGGTTCTTCGACCATGCCGAAACGGTCAGCCCGAGGAACATCGAGCGCATCCGGGCGCTGGGCGGCGGTATCGCCATCCAGCATCGCATGGCCTTCCAGGGCGAGTACTTCGTCGAGCGCTACGGCGCCAAGGCCGCCGAGACGACGCCGCCGATCCAGCGCATGCTCGCCGAAGGCGTGCCGGTGGGGGCGGGGACCGACGCCACCCGGGTGGCCAGCTACAACCCCTGGACCGCCCTGTACTGGCTGGTCAGCGGCAAGACCGTGGGTGGCCTTGAGTTGTACCCCCAGGGCCTTGGGCGCGATACCACCCTGCAGCTGTTCACCCAGGGCAGCGCCTGGTTCTCCAGCGAACAGGGCAAGAAGGGGCAGATCAAGGTCGGCCAGTTCGCCGACCTGATCGCGCTGTCCGCCGACTACTTCAGCGTCGAGGAAGAGGCGATCAAGTGGCTGGAGTCGGTGCTCACGGTGGTGGATGGCAAGGTCGTCCATGCCGCGGCGGAGTTCGACAAGCTGGCACCGCCGGCCCTGCCGGTGATGCCGGACTGGTCCCCGGTGAACAAGGTGCCAGGGCACTGGAAACCGGCGGCGCCGCTGACGGCGCAGGTGCACCAGTGCGTAGGCGCCTGCGCGGTGCATGCGCACCAGCACGACAGGGCGCGGCGCGCCAATGTACCGGTCAGCGACTACCAGGGCTTCTGGGGCGCGTTCGGCTGCTCTTGCTTCGCCTTCTGACCTTGCACCGCGGGCCGGGTCTCCGGCCCGCGTGTTTCCCTGGAGATCCTCTGCAAATGGCAATCATGGCCCGGCGCATGGCCAGCGGCGCGCTCGTGCTCGCGAGCCTGCACGCCAGCGCAGAACCTGCCGTGCCCGGCACGGAGCAGGGCACGTGGTCGCTGCTCAGCCGGAACTTCTTTCTTCACAACGACTTTCGCCATGCCCCAGGCGCGCCCCAGGGCTACCAGCGGGAATGGGCCCAAGGCTTCATCGCAACGCTCGAGTCCGGCTTCACGCCCGGGACGGTTGGCCTGGGCATCGATGCCCATGGCTTTCTCGGGATCAAGCTCGATGGCGGGCGAGGGCATGCCGGTACCGGTCTGCTGCCTCACGACAGCGGGGGAGACAATGCCGACGACTATGCCGATGCGGGGGCTGCAGTGAAGCTGCGCGTGGGCCAGAGCCTGCTCAGCTACGGCGAGATGACGGTGCAGACCCCCGTGCTCGATACCGGCGACAAGCGCCTGCAACCGGAATATGCCACCGGCGTGCTGCTCGATAGCCAAGAACGCGAAGGCCTGCGCTTGCAGGCCGGGCGTTTTACCCGCTTCAAGCGGCAGAACGGCAGTTCGGGGCATGATGACTTCGCCGGCTACGGGGCAACGACCGAAGGGGCCGCCCTCGGTTTTGCCGGGGCCACCTTCGCGCCTGGCAACGGCCTGGGCACGGCGGTCTACCTGGCGCAACTGGACGACACCTGGCGCCAGGGCTACCTGAACCTGAATCTCGCCCAGGGCCCGTGGAGCCTGGACGGCAATCTCTACAAGACCCTCGACCAAGGCCGCGCCCGGGCCGGGGCCATCGACACCCTGGCCTACAGCCTGCAGGCCCGCTATGCCTTCAGCGGCCAGGCGCTGTCGGTGGCGTACCAGCACATCCACGGCGACACGCCGTTCGACTTCATCGGTGGCGACTCGATCTACCTGGCCAACTCGATCAAGTACGCTGACTTCAACGGCCCGCACGAGCGCTCCTGGCAACTGCGCTACGACCTCGACCTGGCGGCATTCGCCATCCCTGGGCTGACCTTCATGGCCCGTTATGTCAGCGGCCGCAACATCGACGGCAGCCACGCCCCGGCGGGCGGCGCCTACAATCCCTGGGACCGGTCGAGCGACAGCTACCAGCCTTTGCAAGGCAAGGGCGGGCGCCACTGGGAGCGCGACCTCGACCTGCGCTACACCTTCAGTGCCGGCGTGGCGAAGGACCTGTCCCTGTCCGTGTCGCACGTCAGCCACCGGGGCAACCGGGCACAGGGCGGCGATGACATCGATCGCTTGTACCTGGTTGTCGAATATCCACTCAACGGTTGGTTCTGACCCATGAACGCACCTGTCCCGAGCGCCTGGAGCCCCTTGCGCCAAACCACCTTCCGCTGGCTATGGCTGGCCAGCATCGCCTCGAACATCGGCACCTGGATGCACGAAGTCGGTGCCGGCTGGCTGATGACGTCCCTGTCCGCCAACCCGCTGCATGTCGCCTTGGTCCAGGTCGCCGGCGCCTTGCCGATGTTCTTCCTGGCATTGCCGGCTGGCGCGTTGGCCGACATCGTCGACAAACGCAGGTATCTGTTGGGGGTGCAGCTGTGGATGGCGACCATCGCCGTGCTGCTGGCGGGGTTGAGCCTGTCGGGGTTGATCGGGGTCTGGCTGCTGTTGACGCTGACCCTGTGCATGGGCATCGGCACGGCGCTGATGATGCCCGCCTGGAGCGCGACGACGCCTGAGTTGGTGGACAAGGCCGACCTGCCGGCGGCCGTCGCGCTCTCCAGCGTGGGCGTCAACCTGGCACGAGCCATCGGCCCTGCCATCGCCGGCGCCTTGGTCAGCCTGGTTGGCCCTTGGCTGACCTTCGCACTCAATGGCGTGTCGTTCTTCGCGGTGATCCTGGTGTTGCTGACCTGGAAGCGCGAGCCGTCGCCCAGCGTCCTGCCGGCCGAACGGTTGTTCGGCGCGCTGCGCGCCGGCTGGCGTTACAGCCGCAGTTCGCGCCCGCTGCAGGCGGTCCTGGTACGGGCGTTCGCCTTCTTCGTCGGGGCCAGCGCCGGTACCTCGTTGTTGCCGCTGGTGGTGCGCACGCAGATGCAAGGCGATGCCACCGTGTTCGGCCTGCTGCTGGCCAGTGTCGGTGTCGGCGCCGTGCTGGGCGCGATGAAACTGCCCGACTTGCGCGCTCGTCTGGGCACCGAACGCCTGGTCATGCTGGCCACTGTGCTCTACGTCCTGGTGCTGCTGGCGCTGGCGACCTTCCGCAGCCTGTACGTGCTGGTGCCGGTGATGTTCCTCAGCGGCGTGGCGTGGATCGCCGTGTTGTCCAGCTTCCAGGTCGCGGCCCAGACCTCGGTGCCGGCCTGGGTACGTGCGCGGGGCCTGGCCGTGTACATCCTGGTGTTCTTCGGCAGCATGGCCGCCGGCGGCACGCTCTGGGGCGTCGTTGCCAGCCACGCGGGGATTTCCCTGGCACTGGTGGTCGCCGGTGGCGTCCTGCTGCTCGGGTTGCTGGCCAACCTCCGTTACCGGCTGCCGAGCACCGAGGCCGATGACGTGGCGCCTTCGCTGCACTGGCCCGCTCCGATCCTTGCGCAAGGGATGGACCAGGAGCGTGGCCCGGTCATGGTCACCCTCGACTATGACATCGACCCCGACCACGCGGCCGCCTTCCAGGCTGCGATGCAGGAGGTGCGCGGCATGCGCAAACGCAATGGCGCGGTGTCCTGGGGGCTGGTCCAGGACAGCGAGAACCCGCGCCATTGGCTGGAGTTCTTCGTCGACGAGTCCTGGCTCGAACACCTTCGGCATCACCAGCGGGTGACCCGCGCGGAGCTGAAGATCGAGGCGGCTGCCCGGCGGTTCCAGGCTGCCGGGGTCGAGGTGCGGATCCGGCATTTCATCCATGGGGCGGGGAAGGGGGATTGAGTGGGGCGCGAGCGGATCGTCTTTACGATGGGCGGCGCCTGATAGATCCTGAGGCTGCGCGGCAGCCATGGATGGCCGTTGAAATGGCCTATTCCTTCAGAACACCTGCCGACAGTTCCAGTGCCCCGCGCCCCCCTCGGCGCAGGCACGCAAGCAACCCAAGCCAGGGGATATCGGTGATCTGTACCAGCGCCTTGGGCATCACACGCACTTCGCCTGCCGTGCCCCCGGCAGGCCCACCGTCCGGCAGGTACACCAGCAGCCACTCGTCGAGGGCTTCGAGCACCAGGCAGAAACGGTAGCCATCGTTTTCCGCAAGCAACCCGACCTTCGCCCCGTCGATGTTCTCCATGCCAGTGAGGCGGGCCGTTGCATCCTTGAGCAACTGGTAGCCAGGCAGGTTACCCAGGACGCGGTTTTCCAGCCCTTGCAGGACCCTGGCGGCAAATGCGGTGCGCGCCAGCAGCCCGGCAACGAAGCACAGGCAGCCCAGGGCGATGACAGCGACGATCGAAACCGCGGTGACGCCCGCGATGCTGAAACCGGCGAAGAACGGCAGCACCTTCTGCAAGGGCGCGCTCAGCAAATGGATCGCCTTCTCGATCAGCACCACCACCAGCACCAGGGGGAGGATGAACAGTACGCCGCCCGCTATCGTGGTCTTGACGAATTGGAACATGGTGGCCTCCAGGGCAGGGTCCAGGGGAAAGCGGTATCAGTCTTCAGGCGCCTTTTCGTCGCCCACGAGCCTGGCGATCAGCGGGTCGCCATATTCCTTGCGATGTTCCGAAGGGGTCATGTCGAACCAGCGTTGATGGGCACGGCAGAACGAGGTGGTGCGCCGATAGCCCAGCTCGCTGGCGATCTGGCCGACGCTCAGGCTGGTCGTGCGCAGCATGTGCTCGGCCTGGCGGCGGCGGATACGGTCCAGGTGCGCCTCGAAGTCCACGCCATCGCGGGCCAGCCGTCGCTGGAGCGTGCGCGGGTGCAGGTCGAGCGCTTGCGCCACCTGCTCCAAGGTGCAGCGGTGGCTGGGCAACATTGTCTGGATCCGGCGCTCGACCTGTGCGCACAGGTCGTCGGCCTGGCTGTCGTGGGTCTCGAGGTAGAAGCGCACGATCGAATGCAGCACCGCGTCATGGCGTATGCACGGCTCACGCAGGATTTCCGGGGGCAAGAACAGGCAGTTGTGCTCCTGTTGGAACATCACCGGGCAGTCGAAGTAACGCTGGTAGCCGTCTGGTTCGCCCAGCGGCGCATGCCGGAAGGTCACCGCTCGCGGGCGGAACACCGTGCCGTGCAGCTCGCCGACCAGCAGCCGCGCCGCCAGCACCGATTTTTCGACGATCTGCGGCGTCTCTTCGGAGCCGGGCAGGGCGTTGTGGAAATACAGCAGGGCCTGGCCTGGGCGATGCTCGAGCCGATAGTGGATCGATGGGCTGTAGTTGCGCATGTAGCGGATCACGGCGACCAGGGCCTGGCCGATGGTAGGTGCCGAAGTGGCCAGGTGGCGGAGCGGCCCCATGAGCGTGGAGCCCTGGCGCTTGCCGAGCTCCAGGCCGAACTGGGGCAGGCTCAAGGCATGTGCGCTGCCTTCGAAGAGCTGCACCAGGTTTTTGTAGGGCAGGGTTTTCTCGTAGCTCCCGACGACGTCGAGGTCGATGCGCAGCGGACGCAGGAAGTCACGCTGCGACCTGCCGTATTCAGCCAGAAGCTCGCCAAATTGAAGCAGTGCGGTACCGCGGATGCTGTCCATGATTCATCACGCCTGAGTTGTCATTCCCTGGAGGAAGGCGAGGTGCCGGCCCGCTGCGACCACCGGCGCGCAGCGGGCTGCACAGTTTATTTCTTCAGGGCCTGGAAGGACTTGACCATGTCCTGTGCCCAGCCATCGAGCACGGCCCGTGCATCCTTGGCCTGCATGACCTGGGACGAGTTATCCAGGTCGGCCCCGGCGCCTTTGCGCACGACCTCGGCAACCACCTCGTTGGTGTTGCCGTCGAGGAACGCCGCCTCGGTGGCGATGCTGGTGTCCTGGTCACGAATGCCCGTCGCCGTGCTGATGCCCGCCGCCACCAGGGCGATCGGGATGACCTCGTAAGGACGCAGCCCTTTGGTGGAGGCACTGACCCCGGTGATCGCCGGGCGTACGACCAGCACGCCGTGACCCGGGCTCTGCGCCAGGGGCAGGACCTTGGAGAACTGGGTCTTCAGCGCCTGGTCGTAGTACTGGGTGATGCCCTGCAAGGTCGATTGCGGTATTTTCTCGGTCGGTTGTGGCCTCGGATAGAGCTGGCTGGGTTCGATGTAGATGCTGGTATAGCTGTTCACATCGACGCCTGGCTTGATCCAGCGCATGACCGGGGCGCCACTGGGCGATTTCTCTTCCTTCAGGATGCTGTAGTCCTTGAGGAAGCCAGAGTATTGATCGGGCTCCACGTACTTACTCGCGCAACCGGAAAGCAGTAACGAGGAAAGGCACAGGGTTGAAGCGATCGACTTGAGTTTCATGGGGTTTCTCCTGATGACAGTCAGCATTCTCTGCAGCCATGCGTAGTGCGTGTTGGGTCTCGCTCTCAAAAGCGCCAGGTCGCTCCACCTCCGATGATGTGCAAGGCACTGTTGTCGTAGCTGCCTGACAGCGTGTTGCCCGAGCGTGCCTTGGTTTGCTCCACGTCCATGTCGCCCAGCCAGATCAGGGTATAGGCCAGGTGCAGGTCGAGGCCTTCGTCGACCTGGTAGTTGATGCCGGTCGCCAGGCGCCAGGCCTTGCCCATGGGGTTGTCGACCGTGCGGTCGTCATCGTCCACCGCGGAGCTGTCGTACCCCAGCCCCAGGCTCCAGCGAACCCGGGGCGTGGCCTGGTACATGGCACCGATCGAGGCATGCCAGGTGTCCTTGTACTTGCGATCGACCGTACGGCTGACGCCACCGCCGTTGGCGTCCACGTCGACCCCGACATCGCCGAAGTCGCTCCAGTCCTGCCAGCCGAGGCTGCCGAGCAGTTTCCATTGCTCGTCGAGGTCGTGCGCCACGCTGAAGGTCACGGTCTGCGGCACGTTGAGGTCCAGCTCCAGGGAGTCGAGGCGACGCAAGCCGGCATTGAGGAGCGGGTTGCTGATGTTGCGCACATGAGGGCTGTCCTCGAACTCCAGCTTGATCTTGCTGGTGTAGGCCAGGCCCACGGTCGTGCGCGGGGACAGTTGGTAGAGCACGCCGAGGTTGACGCCGGTACCGACGTCGGTGTCCTGGTATTCCAGCTGGCCGTCCGGGCGGTTCCGCAGGCCCAGCAGGTTGTTGTTGATCGCCATTTCGGTGCGGTAGTAGCCATACATGATGCGTGGACCGATACCGACGGAAAGCTCGTCGGTGAACTTGTACGCCAGGGTCGGCTGGAACGAGACACCGATGACCGCAGCCTCCTGGGTGAAGTAGCGACCGGCCCAGTCATCATCGTAGTCCAGTGCCAGGCCGAAGTTCCCGTACATGCCGAAGCCGATCGCCGCCCGGTCGTCGAGCTGATGGCTGATGAACAGGCTTGCGCCGGGCAGGTACTCCAGGCCATTGCCCCCTTCGTTGCCCTCGAACTGATTGTCGCCACCGCGCGAGAAGCGCAGGTCGCCGAGGATCACCTGGGCGTTGGCACTGACCTGGGTGCCTTGCAGCTGGGTGATGCCTGCCGGGTTGTTCATCAATACGCTGGGATCGGTGGCCAGTGCGGCGGATCCGGCATTGGCCAGGCCGTTCCCTTCCTGCCCGGTTTCATAGATGAAGATGCCACCGGCGGACGCGTGGCTGGCGGTGAGCAGGAGTGCGCAGGCCAGTGCCCGGCGCAAGGCCGGGCAGGGCGATAGGGGGCCGGGAACCGGCGTGCAAGCAGCGTCCAGCGACGTGTCGTCCTTCGCGCTGTTGGCTACAGGTGCCCTGTGGGCTCGGTGCTTGTTCGTCATGTCGTTTCAGTGCTCTTGTCCGTAGTGAAATGACAGGGTCTCGTTGGGCAATGGCAGAAGAAATCAATCGAGAATCTGCAGGTTCAGGCCAAGGAATATCTGCCATCGTGGTTGCCCGGGGCCGTCATCGGCCACTGAAAACTGAGGTTCGATAAAGAAGTTGTAGACGGTCTTGTCTTTCTTGATGACCTGGCCAATGCCGATGCCCAGGGGAACGCTGTAGGCGTCGTTCTCGAAGTTGTACGACCAGATGGGTGTGGAACGCAGGTAGGTGCCCTTGCCCAACTGATAGAACGCAAAGGGCTGGAACGCTGCGGCATTGACGTCTTCACGGTTGTCATTGCCGGCGAAACTGTGTTGCCAGGACAGCAGGTAGCCATACTGGAAAACCGGGGAACTGGCATTGAACAAGACGTTGACCAGGCCGCCCGACCATCGCTCGCTGCCCAACTCGTCCTTGCCAGCCGTCGGTGCAGTGACTTGCGGCCCGACACCGAAGCTGACCGCTGGATTACCGACATCCAGCAGGTAGGCGGCGAACACGTTCAGGTCGCCGATGCCGGTTTCCTTGTGCCCGTTGGGCGGGGTTGGAAAGGTATTGACCGGCAGCGAGGCGCGCAGCAGCCATTTGCTATGGCCAAGGTCGAATGGCTTGGCAAAGCGAAACCAGGCCTGGTTGGCCGTTTCGTCCGACTCACTCAGGTCCCCGATGTAGTAGTTCTGGATATTGAAGGCCGTCATATTCGCCAATGGGTTGTTGGCCTGGGCAGCGCCGTCGCCCCCTTCGGCCGCATTCACGGCGCTGGCGGCAAGCAGTATCGAGCAATAGCCGCTCCAGCACGCTGCATCTCTGGACATGAACACCTCCCTGTCTTCCCATGGCCCTGCCAAGCCTAGTCGGGCACTTGAAAAAGGAGGCAGGGCATCGGCGGACGCCGCTGCCCTGCCTTGACGCCGGACTGCGTCAATGGAGCAATCAGGGCATTACACCGGGGAACCAGAATTCGAAGTTGTCCATGTCGTTCATCAACTCATCGAGTTTGCCTTGCGCACCCTCGATCCCAGGCAATAGTGTTCTTGTCTATTCAACGGTGTAGCGAGGGCGATCATGACAAGCTCCTTTTGCTAGGGGGCGCTCTACCGTTGTCGGTAATTGCCAGCGGTATGTTTCGTACTGCTGGGCAAGGGTAGCTGCATTTCCTGGCGTCCATGCAGGCCAGGGTTGTCTTTTCGCGACAGGGTCGGCGGAAGGCAAAAACGTTCAAAAAGATGAGTACGGACCATCACCTTTGGACGACAGGTCTTGCCACACCCCATTCGATGTAAAAACCAGCAAATACTCGGCAGACCACGTGGCGGGATGAATGGCACACGCCTGCCCATGGCGAAGTAGGTGTGTCGCAAGATGCACATGGGGGCACGCTGTTTTATCAGTGACCGACCGCCGCTTCTTTATCCTGGAGTTGCGACTGGCGATGTTCCAATGGCGTACAACCGTACCAACGCGCATGGGCCCGGCAGAATGAAGCGGTACGTCGATAGCCAAGTTCCTGGGCGATCTGCGTAACGCTCAACGCGGTGTTTTGCAACAAGGACCTGGCCTGTCGGCACCGCGTCTGCTCCACCAGGTACTCGAACTCGACCCCTTCGTTCGCCAGGCGTCGCTGCAGGGTCCTGGCATGCAGGCCGAGCATCTGCGCGACTTGCTCGAGGCTGCAGCGTTGCCTGGGCAGCAGTATCTGGATCTGCTGGCCGACCTTGGCCTGCAGGTCGTCTTCACCCATGCAGTGTGCCTCGAGATAGAACCGCAGGATGTCATGCAGCACGGGGTCGTACTGACTGCAAGGCTGTTGCAAGTCCTCCGGGGCCAGGGCCAGCGCGTTGTGCGCCTGGCGAAACAGCACCGGGCAGTCGAAATAACGCTGGTAGACCGCCCGCGTGGCCTGGGGTGGATGCCGAAAGAGCACGTTCTTGGGCTTGAACACAGTGCCAAGCAGTTCGCTGACCAGCAGGCTGCCGTGCAGTATCGACTTTTCGACGATCTGTGGCGTCTCCGCGCCGCACGGCAGGGCATTGTCAAAATACAGCAGGGCCTGGCCGGGCCGTCGCTCCAGGCTGTAGTGAATCGCTGGACTGTAGACGCGCATGTAGCGCAGGACAGCGACCAGCGCATCGCCCACGGTCGCCGCCGAACGGGCCAGGTGCTGCAACGGCCCGAGCAGCGAGGAGCCTTGGCGTGTCGCCAACTCCAGGCCGAACTCGGGCATCTGCAGGGCCTGAGCGCTGTCCTCGAAGATGCGCACCAGGCTCTTGTAGGAGAACTGCTTTTCGTAGTTGCCGACCACATCCAGGGGGACCTGGTGGGGCACCAGGAAGTCGCGCATCGAGGCGCCATGGCTGGCGAGCAACTCGCCGAACTGCAGGAATGCGGTACCGCGAATGCTGTCCATATCTTCGTCTTGTCTTTATATGACAGGGGTTCGAACGCAGCGCCTTGAGTATGGTCGCGGATACGCAGGCCTGCGGGAGGAACCGACGATCGTGCATTTGATCCGGCGCGGCGCGCCATTAAAGGCCAGGTCGTCGGCTAGCCACCAGCAGTGCGTGGAGCATTTGCGACAGGTGTCTCAGTGCACCAAGCAAAGGCTCAGAAACCACTTTCACGCATGAAGACCGCCGCCAGGTGCATCAGGCCATTGGCCAGCAGGCTGCGGCGCTGGCCTTCGATCTGCAGGTGGCCACGGGTCTCGTGGAGGGTGGGTGGCGGCGCATCGAGCTGCACCAGCAAGTGGAACAGCGGTGCGGCAGGTACCAGCGCATCGCCCTGGCCAACCACCTCCAGCGGCCCGCCGTGACGGGACGCCAGTGCCGACTGGGCCAGTTGGCTGATGCGCGTCGTGCCAATCTGCAGGACCCGGCCGCTGATGGCCTGGGGCACGCCTTCCGGATAGAACCGCACCGGGCTGCCCTCTTGCAGCCGTTGCAGGTCGTCCGGCCCGACATAGGCGTCCACCTGCCAACTGCGCGGGTCGATGAGCACTCCCAGCGCTTCACGGGTGCCGATCCACTGGCCGCTGTGCCAGTCGGGGTTGAGGTCCAGCCATCGCCCGGTGAACGGCGCTTTCAGGTTCAGGCGGGCGATCTCCGAGCGTGCGGCGCGCACCTCCTGGTACTGCACGCCGTAGCGCTGGCGGGTGGCGGCGGCCTCGGCGAGCCCGGCCGGGTCCGCGAGCAAGCCGGCCAGGCGCGCGCTGTAGCCGCGCATGCCAGCTTCGTTGCCGACCAGGCGGGTGGTGATGTCGGGCTGGCTCAGCACCACCAGGGTTTGCCCGGCTTGCACCGCTCCCGCCTCGCGCATCTCCTGCAGCATGGCCGGGAAGGGGGCGTACAAGCGAAGCTGATGCTCCGCGCGGGCCAGGCCCACGGCATGGATCTGGCTGCGCCAGGGCACGCCGACCAGCAGCAGGACCACGGCAAGCGCCCCCCAGAGCAGGTGCCGGCGGCTGGGACGCACGTCCTTGCGGTGTCGCCACCAGTGTTTGAGTTCGCGCCAGATCGGCTGCAGGATGAACCAGGCGATTTCCACGGCGAAAAGAAAGATCCCGAGCAGTTTGAAGAAGAACAGGTACACCGTGACCGCGATGCCGAGGAACAGCACCAGCCGGTATACCCAGGTCAACAAGGCAAAGGCCACCAGCAGCCTGCGGCGAGCGGCCGGAAACGGCTCCGGCCAGGGCTCGTCCAGGCCCAGCAAAGTGCGCCGCAGCGTCACCTTGGCCACGGCCGTGGCGCGTTCGTGCAGGTTGGGGAAGTCCAGCAGGTCCGAAAGAATGAAATAACCATCGAAACGCATGAACGGGCTGGCATTGAGCGCCAGGGACAGCGCCCAACTGGTGGTGGCCAGGTAGAGCAGGGCATTGCGCAGCGGGCCAGGGTCGCACAGCGCCCAACCCAGGGTGGCCAGACCCGCCAGGCCCAGCTCGGTGAGAATGCCCGCGCTGGAGATCGCCAGGCGCTGCCGGGGGCTGCGCAGCTTCCAGCTCTCGCCGGTATCGGTGTAGAGCATCGGCCACATCACCACGAAGGCGATGCCCATGTGCGCCACCTTCAGCCCCAGGCGCGTGGCGACCAGGGCGTGCCCGAGCTCGTGGAGGGTCTTGGCCACGACCAGGGCCAGGGCGAAGCTGAGCAGCCCCTCGGTGGAAAACGACTCCACCACGTCATGACGGAAGGTATCCCATTGGTGCGCCACCAGAACGATCCCCAGCAGGCCCAGGCTCACCACCAGCAAGCCCGTGACGGGATGGAACAGCCAGCCCAGGCCCTGCGCCAGGCGCCGCAGGTGGCGCTGCGGGTGCATCAGGGGAATGCGAAAGAACAGGTAGTGGTGCAACCACCACTTCCAGGTCAGCCATTGGCGGCCTTCGCTGGCCTGGCGCAGGCGCTCCAGCGCCTGCGCACCGGGGCGTACCAGTTGGTGGCGCTCGAGAAAGGCACGAAAACCCAGCACCTGTTCCGGATCGGGCTTGAGCGCGGTCTGCTCGGCGATCTGCTCGGCGATGCGCCGTGGTGTCTGTTCCCAGCGCAACAGGCATTCGAACTCCAGCCAGCCGATGCGGAAGAAGCGGTTGGTGACGCTGTCGTGAAGCACCCAGACCGGCTCGCCTTCGCTGTTGCAGTGGGTCTGGGCGATGTCGAGGTCGTCGCGCAGCGGTGGCGTGGGCAGGTCTTCGGCGTTCGTGTTCATCACCAACCGGTCCAGGCGCGGGCGGCGGCCAGGGGCCGGCGCAACAGGTAGTAACCCAGGGGCACGCGCTCGCCGTACAGCTTGGCCGTGCCATGCAGGCCCAGGCGTGCATGGGCCGGCGTACCCTCGACGCTGGCCAGCAGGCGGTAGGAGGCGACGCCATCGTCGCCCGGGCGCGCCTCGTAGCTGGTCTCCAGGATAGCGCCATGCAACGGCGAAAGTGGGTAGGCGGTGAGGAACAGGGTCACGGGGGCACCGCTGTCCAGGGCAATCGCATCGGCCACCGGCAGGTGGATACGCAAGCCCGGCTGGCGTGGGTCGGCGACCTGGAGAATGCGTTCGCCGATGACCACCGGTTTGCCCAGCCAATCATTGGGATCGCTGTACACGGCGACCCCGGCGCGCGGCGAGAGTACCGTCGTGCGCGCCAGTTGTGCCTGCACGGCGGCCAGTTCGGCACGGCGTTGCCGCAGCGTGCCGGTGAGGACTGCCAGCTCACCCTTGCTTTGCGGGTTGTCGAAGGCGCGCTGGTTGGCCGCCAGCAGTTCGGCGTCGGCCACCGCGACCTCCTTGGCCAGCACCTCGGCGCGGCTGCGCAAGGTGGTTTCGTCGAGCGCGAACAGCGGCGTGCCGACCTCGACCGGCTGGTTCGGCCGCACCAGCATGCGGGCAATGACCCCGTCGATCGGCGAGCTGATCACCTGGGCATTGCGCGATACCACTTCGGCCGGGGCCAGGGCGGTTTGCCGTACCGGTACCAGCAACAAGGCGGCCAGCACCCCCAGCCCGACCAGCGCTTGGCGTCGGCTCGGGCGCCAGAAGCGCAGCGGTCGGGGCTTGCCGAAGGCCGCCCAGCAGTGCGCCCAGGTCTGGAACACGCCCTGCAACAGGTTCACCAGCGAGGGCGCCGGCGCTTCGTCGAGCAAGAACAGCAGCAGCCCCAGGCGTTGGCCATGGCGGTCCTGCAGCGGGATGCACCACAACCCGCTGGGCCACCATTCGGCCCAGCCATCGGCGATGTCCTCGGGCAGCGCCAGGCCCTCGCGCGGCAGCCAGGTCGGCGTCGGCTCGCTCAGCCGCTGGTTGAGCCAGTGGCTCGCACGGCGTAGCCAGACCAGGTAGGGCGAGTCCTCGGTGGGGCGCGCCAGGCCGGAAATGCACAGCAACTCCAGGTGCCCACCATGCTGGGCAAGGACCAGGGCCTGGCGAAAACGCAGCAGGGCATAGAGATCGTTGGCCATGGAGAAGGCCAGGGCATTGACGCTTTCGGCGGCCAGCGCACGGTCCCGCAGGCTGGCCAGGCTCAGCAGCAGTTGCGGCGGCGGCAGTATTTCACTCATGGCGGCCTACTCGTGTGCTGCGGGAAAGCGTGCGATCCCGCTCATGCCCGCGATCAGCTCCGGGTAGGCCGCGTCGAGGCGGGCCTCCAGCTCGACGGTCTGGGCCACGGCATCGACCCGTGCGTTGATCGCGCTGACCTTGGCCGGGTAGCGCTTGCCGGTCTCGTGGATCTGCACCTCCAGGGGCATGTCGGCCTCGAGCTGGGGGAGCAGGGTGGAGGGTACGTTCAGGCGCACCTTGAGTGCGCTGTCGCTGACCAGGTCGAACAGCGGCGCGCCGGCCTGCACGGTCTGGTAGGGCTTGACGTAGACCTTGACCACGCGGCCGCCGAACGGGGCCTGCACCTGGCAATAGCCGGCCTGGGCCTTGGCCAGCGTCAGGGCGCCTTCGGCCTTGCTCACCTCGGTGTTGGCCATGGCCACCTCCAGGTCGCCGGCGGCATCGAGCTTGCGCAGGTTGCGCTTGGCGGCGAGGTTCTGTCGGGCCATGTTCAGCTCGGCGCCGGCCACCTTGGCCCGGGCCTGTACTTCGACGCATTGCAGCTGGGCCAGGGTGGCGTTCTTGTCGACGTGCTGGCCCAGGCTGGCCTTGAGCTCGCCCAGGGTGCCGTTCATCTGGCTGGACAAGGTGGTCTCCAGGTCCGAGGCCAGCAGCACGCGAATGGCGTTGGCATCGTCCTCGGGCAGCGGCGGGCGGGTATCGCCCGGCTCGTTGGCGAACGCCGGCGGCAAGCAGGCCAGGCACAGCAGCAGGGCCGACGACAGGGGCTTATGGCTTGGCGACATTGACGTTTCCTTGGTTGCTGGCGGTGAGCAGGTGGCTGCTGGTCTGTTGCTCCAGGGTGCGCTGGATCTGCTGGGCCAGTGTCTTGATGTCGTGGTCCTCCACCTTGTCTGGCAGTACGGCGAAGCCGACCGAGTTGTACAGCCGGCCCCAGGCGGCCTGGGCATCGGAATAGGCGGCCTCGCGCTGATAGCGCGAGAGCAGGTAACGGCCCTCGGCACGGATCAGCTCGAGCTCGGTGCCCAGGGCCGCGCTGCGGGCTTTCTGCGCATAGTCGAGCAGGCTCTTGTCGACCCGCAGGCTGTCATCGGCGAACTGCACCTCCTGGCTGGCCAGTTGATAGCGCAACAGGCCCACCCGCACCTGGGTGAGGATCGCCATGGACAGTGCGGTGCGGCGCATGTCGTCGGTCTTGGCCTGACTCTCCTCGGCGGTCTTGAGCGCCGGGTACTGCAGCAGGCGCAGCAGGTTCACCGAGACCTGCAGGCCGGTGTCGTTCCAGTGGTTGTTGTACAGGTACTTGTTGGAGTCGTAGGTGTAGCTGTAGTTGACGCTGACGTTGGGCCACAGCTGGGCCTTGGCGATCTTCAGGTCGTTCTGGTCGACCCGCTTGCGGTACCACTCCTCCATGATTTCCGGGCGGTTGCGCAAGGACATCTGCTCCAGTGCATCGACGCTCTGGGTCACCTGGGGCAGCGGTGCCTCGAGGGTATCGGCCAGTTCCATCCGCGAATTGGGCGGCAACGACATCAAGGCCGCCAGTTCGGCACGGGCGAACTCCAGATCCTGGCGGCGCACGGTGAGCATGTACACCGAGTCGAGCAGGGCTCGCTGGTAGGCGAGGATGTCCTGGCGTGGCAGCAAACCCTTGCTCTCGGCCTCGCGGGCGGCGGTCAGGGCGCGGTGGGTGCGCATCAGCAGGCTGTCCACCTCCGGCAGCAGGCGCTGGGCGCCGAGGGCGCGCCAGTAGGCATTGCGTACGTCCTGCAGGACGTTCTGGGCCACCCGCTCGCGGCGCTCCTCGGCCATGAGGATCTGGTCGGCCTTCTGCTGCGTGCGATAGTAGGCCACGCCGAAGTCCAGCAGGCTCCAGCTCAGCCCGAGGCTGTCGATGGTGCGGTAGCGCTCCTCGGAGGTGGACGGGCGCAAGCTGACCTCGCGGTCCTGAATGCCGATGGAGGTGCCACCGGAGTCGTTGTTGCGTCCGGCGTAGCCGGCCGAAGCCACCAGCCGCGGCAGCATCTCGTGGGCGGTGACGTCGCGCAGGTCCGAGGCCAAGGCACTCTCCAGCAGCTTCAGGCGGTAGTCGAGGTTGTACTTCAGGGCCCTGGCAGCGGCCTCGTAGAAGGTGATCGGCGTGGTGACCGGCTCCTGCTCCTGGTACATGCGCGCCTGGTCGTCGATGACCCGCTGGCGCATTTGCTGTTCATCGTAGGGCTCGGCTTCCTTCAGGGCCGAACAGGCGCCCAGCAGCAGGCTGGCGGTGATGAGTGCACTCAAGGCATTGACACGATATCCAGGCATAGACGGTCCTTGATTTACGCGTGGTCGTTTCGGGTTGTTCACTGGGGCTGTCCTCGGCGCTGTGCGGCCTCCTGCAACTGTGCGCGCAGGCCGGGAGCGGTTTGTGGACGGTCGGTCCTCGGCACCAGGTCGCTGGGCAGCGGGGCCCACAACGATGGGTCACTGAGCAAGCCGTCGGCACTCAGGTCGGTCACCCCATTGCGGCCCTGCACCCACAGGGCGTCGAACTCGCTCATCTGCCGGCTTTCGGCAACGGCGGCCGACACGAACTGCCCCGGCACCAGGCCCAGGTCGGCGGCGATGCTGGAGCTGATTTCCGGCGTGGCGAACAGGCTTGCGGCATTGCCGTTGGCACCACGGATGATCTGCTGGCGTACCAGTTCGATGCGGCGGATCTCCGGCTCCACGTACACGGCCGGCTCGAAGTCCAGCAACGGCTCGACGAAGGGTTGGCGCCCGGCGTCGAGGTCCCGATAGGGCCCTGGTGGAATGTAGGGCGAGGCGATGTCCAGGGTGATGGTCAGTTGCGCCTGGTCGGTGGCCCCGGCCCGGTCGGCGATGGTGTAGGTGAAGAAGTCCTGCAGGACCTGGCCCAGGCCTGCTGCGGCAAGAACCTGCGGGTTGCGCTGGTCGATGGTGTAGGTGTAGCTGCCATCGGCATTGAGCGTGAGGAAACCGTAGCGGCCGGCCAGCACCTGGCCGATGGTGCCCTGGGTACCGCTGGCCGCTTCGGCACCCGTGCGCACGCCGACCACGCTCAGGCGGTCGCCGTTGTCGACGTCGCTGTCGTTGGGTAGGACATTGCCACGGGTCTGCGGCGCCTGGACCTGGTCACTGGCGACATTGCTGTCGTCGCGCGCCACCGGGTTGTCATTGGCGCCCTGCACGGTCACGCTCAGCCGAGCCGAGGAGGTCGCGCCGGCGGTATCGCGCATCTGGTAGGTGAAGACCTCGCGCAGGGTTTCCCCAGCACTGCGCAGGGCCTGCACACGCGGGTCGGCATTGTTCACTTCGTAGCGGTAGCTGCCATCGGCGTTGAGCCGCAGGGTGCCGTAGCGCCCCTGCAGCAGTGCGCCAGCCGCCACCGATTGCCCGGTTTCGCTGCTCACGCGCAGGACCTGGCGGGTTTCGCCATTGGCCACGCTGTCCACGTCCTGGTCGTTGTCCAGGACGTTGCCGGTCGGATCGACCCCAGGGCGGGTGTTGGCCACGCCACCGGCCTCGACGGCGATGGCCGTGTCGTCTTGTGCGACGGGGGTGTCGTTGGCGCCGCGGATGACGATCACCAGTTGCGTGCTGGCCGTGGAGGTCCAGCGGTCCTCGACGACGTAGGTGAATACGTCCGTCAGGGTCTGGGCGCCGGTGCGCAGGGCCTGCACGGCCGGGTTGTCGTTGTCCAACTGGTAGTGCCAGCTGCCATCGGCATTGAGCACCAGGGTGCCGTACTGGCCCTTGAGCGGCTGCCCGGGCACGCCATCGGGGGCCCCGCTGGGGTCGGCGCCGGTGCGGATCTCGACCACTGTCATCGGGTCGTCTTCGGCGTCGATGTCGTTGCCCAGCACGCTGCCGCTGGGGTCGACCCCAGGGGTCGCGTTGTCAAGGCCGCCAGCCTCGAGCGCTTCGGCAGTGTCCGGGTTGGCATCGGGCGGCGAGTTCAGGGCGAAGACCACGACGTGGAGCTGCGCCAGGTCGACCAGGCCGCCGCCGTCGCGGACTTGGTAGGTGAAGTAGTCGTCGAGGGTTTCCAGCAGCCCCAGTGCCTGCACCACCGGGTTGTTATTGTCGACACGGTAGGTGAAGCTGCCATCTGCACCGATGATCAACTGCCCGTAGAGGCCATCGATGAGGGTGCCGTTGCTGTTGTCGGTGCCGGCATCGACCTCCGTCAGCGTGCCGCCGGTTTGCTCCTGGCCACTGCGGATGCCGCTGACCTGCTTGCTGTCGCCGGCGTCCACGTCGGTGTCGTTGCCCAGCACGTTGCCGCTGGGGTCGAAGCCATTGTTGATGTTCGGTTTGGCCGCCAGGGCCAGGGCCAGATCATCGTTGGCCACGGGCGCGTCGTAGGCACCGTGCAGGGTGATGGTGAGCTGGGCGATGTCGGTGGCCCCGGCGCTGTCGTGCATCCGGTAGGTGAAGGTCTCGACCAGCGTCTCGCCGGCCTTGAGGGCTTGCACCCGGGCATCGAGGTTGTTCACTTGGTAGCTGTAGTCGCCGTTGGCGTTGAGGGTCAGCACGCCATACTGGCCATTGACCACCTGGCTGCCGCTGACACCGGTGAAAATACCGCCGGCGGCCTCGGTGCCCGTGCGGATGGCATCGACCTGCTTGCTGTCGCCGGCGTCCACGTCGGTGTCGTTGCCCAGCACGTTGCCGCTGGGGTCGACCCCTGGCGTGCCGTTGGCGGTCCCCCCGCGCTCGGTGGCGTCGGCACGGTCATTCACGGCCACGGGGTTGTCGTTGCGACCTTGTAGGGTGATGGTCAGGGTGGCGGTGGCCGTGGCCCCGGAAAGGTCGCGAAGGGTATAGACGAACTGCTCCTGCAGCGTGTCGCCGGCGGTGCGCAGTGCCTGGACCAACGGATTGTCGTTGTCGAGGATATAGCTGAAGCTGCCGTCGGCGTTCAGCGTCAAGGTGCCATAGTTGGCGGTGAAGGCCTGGCCGACGGTACCAATGCCCAGGCCTTGGCGGAACCCGGTCACACTGAGCGCGTCGCCGGCGTCCACGTCGGTGTCGTTGCCCAGTACATTGCCGCTGGCGTTGCTGCCGGGGGTACCGTTGGCCACGCCACCGGCTTCGACGGCCGTGGCGCTGTCGTCGCGTGCCACCGGGGTGTCGTTGGCACCGGTGATGGTGATGCGCAGGGTGGCCTGGTCGGTGGCCAGGGCGGCATCGATCACGGTGTAGGTGAAGGTGTCGACCAGGGTATCGGCACTCGTGCGCAGTGCCTGCACGTTCGGGTTGTCGTTGTCCAGGCGGTAGCGGTAGCTGCCATCGGTATTGAGGGTCAGCCAGCCATAGGTACCGCGCAGCTCGACACCGAGGCTGCCGGCCGTGCCACTGCCGTTCTCGGCACCGGTGCGCACGGCGCTGACGGCGCTGGTTTCGCCGTTGGCGACGAAGTCCACATCCTGGTCATTGGTCAGCACGTTACCGCTTGGGTCGGTCCCGGGCTGGTTGTTCTGGCTGCCGCCGGCCTCTATCGCTGTTGCGCTGTCATCCGCGGCCACCGGATTGTCGTTCTGGCCGTCGATGAGGATGAACAGGAACGCCGGTGTGGAGAAACCGCCCTGGCCGTCGCTGAGGATGTAGCTGAAGGTGTCGATCAGGTGGTCGCTATCGCTGCGCAGCCCTTGCACCTCGGGGTTGTCGTTGTCGAGCACATAGTCGTAGGTGCCGTCGGGGTTGATGGTCAGGATGCCGTACTGGCCTTGCAGCGTGGTGGCGCCGTCGACCGGCGTGCCCGGCGGCGTCGTACCTGTGCCGATGAACGCCACGTCGATCGGGTCGCCATCGGGGTCTACCGCCGTGCGGGTCACGTCGCCGCTGGGGTCGATACCGGGCAACTGGTTGTTCACGCCGCCTTGTTCCACGGCACGGCCCACCACGATCTGCGCCACGGGTGGATCGTTGACGCCATGGATGGTGATGACCAGCTGGGCGCGGTCGGTGAGGCCTTCGCTGTCGGTGATCTCGTAGGTGTAGATCACTTGCAGGGTTTGCCCGGCGTTCAACCCCTGGATCGTGGCGTTGTCGCTGTTGACATCGAAGGTGAAGGCGCCGTTGGCACCGATGGTCAGGCTGCCGAAGGCGTTCGGGTCGGTGACCTGGATGCCATTCTGCTGCGCGTAGGTCGCCAGGATCACGGTGCCGTTGCTGGCGTCGGTGCCGGCCGCCACTGCGGTCATGCCGGGGTTGGAGAGTTCGGTCGCCGAACTGATGCCGGTGACGTGCAGCTCGGTGCTTGGGCGGTCGATACGGTCGACGTCGGTGTCCACGCCATTGCCGCCAGGCTGGTCGATGTTTCCCGGCCGGCTGGGAAAGAGGATCACGTTGCCGCTGGGGTTGCTTTCCAGGGTCGGGTCATTGGTGGCGCCGGCCTGGGCCACGGCCTGGTCGTCGCTGGCCACGGGGTTGTCGTAGGCGCCGTCGATGGTGATGCGCAGTTCGGCCAGGTCGCTGAGGTTGCCCGCGTCGGTGACCCGGTAGGTGAAGTATTCGAACAACTGGTCTTCGGCGCCAAGGCGCTGCACCGCTGTGTTGTCGTTGTTCACCACATAGGTGTAACTGCCATCGGCATTGATGGTCAGGCTGCCATAGGTGCCGTCGATGACCACCGGCGCGTCGCGGGTGACCTCGACGATGCTACCGCTGGCGCTTTCGCGCAGGGCGCGGACACCGGTGACCGCCCGGGTCTCGCCGAACTGGTCGACATCGCTGTCGTTGGCCAGGACGTTGCCGGTGGCGTCGCTGCCAGGCGTGCCGTTGTCGATGCCCCCGGCTTCGACCGCCTGGCCGACATCGTTCTCTGCCACCGGGGCGTCGTTGGCGCCTTGCAGGGTGATGGTGAGGGTGGCGATGCTGGTGGCGCCCGCCAGGTCGCCGATGGTGTAGGTGAAGACTTCCTGCAGGGTGTTGCCGGAAAGGCGCAAGGCCTGTACCTCGGGGTCGTCGTTGTCGACGATGTAGGTGGTACCGCCGGAGGCGGAAATGATCAGCACGCCATGGGCACCGACGATCTGTATCTCGCCGTCGTCCGGCACCGCCTGTTGCAGACCGCCCTGCAGCCCGGCACTGATCACCTTGATGACATCGTCGTTGGTGGCGATATCGACATCGCTGTCGTTGTTCAGCACGTTGCCGGTGGGGTTGTTGCCGGGCGTCTGGTTGTTCGTGCCACCTGCCTCGATGGCCGTGGCGACATCGGGGAGGGCGATGGGGGTATCGTTCACCGGGTCGATCACCAGCACTACCGAGTCGCTGTCGCTCAGCGCATCCTGCGGGTCCTGCCCGGGGATGCCGTCACCGTCGGCATCGCCCGCGTTGCCATGGTCGTTGGTGACCATGGTCAGGGTTTCGCTGGTACGGGCGCTGTTGAAGTCCTGGTTGCCCTTGTAATAGACCTGCGCCAGCCAGGTGTTGAGCTGTGACAGGGTGCCGGTGAGGGTCAGGCTGCTGCTGGCTCCGCCGGGAGGCGTGTCGTTCGGCCCGGGTGGGGTGGCGGTCTGCCACAGCACGCCGTGCTGGACCGTCAGCGTGACGGACAAGATGCCGCTGCCGGCATCCGGGTCGGTCACGGCCAGGCCGGCCAGGTGCAGCACGGTATCCTCCTGGCCACGTTGCTCGGGGAGGGTATTGATCGGTGCCTCGTTCAGGTGCACGTAACCAGCATCGGCCGTGCCGACGGCGCCCTCGGCCAGGGTGACGCTGACAGCGCCCAGGCCGCTGGCATTGGTGCCGGTGTCGCTGTCGATGCGCACCTGGAAACGGTTGTCGGCCGCGAGCTGGAACGCGGGCGGAACCACGACCAGGTAGTTGCCGGTTGGCAGCAGGGCGAACTGGTAGCGACCGGAGCTGTCGGTCAGGGTGGTGAAGATGCGGTCGTCGGCGCTACCGAAGAGGCCATCGGCACCGGCCCAGGTCAGTTGCACGCTCTGCCCGCCGAGGCCGGGGCCATCGGGGGTGATGCTGTCGGTCGCCGAGTCGGTGTCGTTCCACAGCGTGCCTTGCACCAGGCCCAGGCCGGCGCCTTCGCTGAGGATGTAGTTGTTCAGCCCCGCACCGCCATCCTGCCCGGTGCGCTCGCCGTCGGCGCTGCCGGCACTGCCGGGCAGCGAGCCGCCCCAGCCGCCGGTCTCGAAGCTGCTCGGCAGGCTGGTCCAGGTCAGGACCGCGGCACTGGCGGCGTTATCGGGCACCACGGTGTTGGGGACCGTGACGCGATAGATCACCTGCACCTGGTCGCCGACCGCCAGGCGATCGAAGTCGACCGACAGGGCGCCGCTGGTGCTGATGCCGATCCCGTCCGGCAGGTTGGCCAGGTCCACCGCCGTGCCATTGATCAGCAGGCTCTGTACCTGGTAGTCGCTGCCATCGGGGAACTGGTCCTGCAGGTGGACGTTGTAGGCCGGCACCTCGCCGTTCTGGGTGAAGCGCACGGAGACGGTGGCGGTGGTGCTGTCGGCACCGGGCTGGATGTCGATGACCTGCTTGTCCAGGCCGGTGAAGCCGGGTTCCACCACGTGCTCGAAAAGAATGTCGCTCTTGCCGCGATCGACGTCCTGGCCGGGCAGCCCCACATGCTCGAAGGCCTGTATGCCGAGGGCGGCGCCGTTCTGGTTGGCGGCCACGTTGGTGACGCGCACGTTGAATTCGAGGATCACGCCTTCGATGTTGTCGTCGGTGGTCTCGGTGTTGGTGAGGTTGCCCAGGTTGAAGGTCACCGTCTGGCTACCATCGGCATGGGTGACGATGTTCAGGTTGGTCGAATTGCCATCGAAGATGCCGCTGGGCGCGATGCCGCTGAGGTTGGCATCGAGGGGCTGGGCCACCGCGCTGTTCTGGTCGCCCGGCATCCAGATGCTGCCGCCGCTGATGAGGTCGGCATCGGTGGCAAGGCCATTGAGCGAGTCGGACACCAGGGCGATCAGGATGTTGTTGAGCTCGGCGGGGATGAACGCCAGCCCGGCGTCCAGTTCGATACGGATCTGGTAGTTGGGGTTGTCGCCAGTGGGCACCAGCACGGCCACGCGGTAGCGGATCACTTCGCCCACCGCGACATTCTCGTTGATGCCGGCGGTGTTCGTGGTGCCGGTGGTGTCGACCGGTGGCGGGGTGTCCGGCAGCCCCCCGACGTGGGAGATGCGGATGCCATTGCTGACCGGGAACAGCAGGGTGGAGTCCAGACGGTAGTCGTTCAGCGTGCCGCCGTTGAGCACGCCATCGGCCCCGCTGCGCTCACCGGCGTTGGCCCCATCGAGGCTGGTCCAGCGCACCTGGGCATCATTGGCGAAGGTTGCCTCGCCTGCTGCCGAGGCGTTCACGGTCCCGCGCAGGTGCAGGACGATGCTGCCGCCCTTGGCGATGTCGATGTTGGCACCGGAGGCGCTCAGCAGTTGGCCGCCCTGGATGATGAAGTCCGGGCCGCCGTTGTTGGTGGCGCCCTGGTAGAGGACGCTGGTCAAGCTCACGCCATCGAGCTCGCTGGGCAGGTTGTCGAGGAAGCTGATGTCGTAGGCGTTGTAGTCGTTGGCGCCATTGCCGTTGCGAAGGGTGATGGTGAAGTCGATCACGTCGCCTTCGTCGAAGCCGCCGAAGTCGGGCGTGGTGTCGATGGTCTGGGTGATCTGCAGGGTCGGTTCGCGAAGGGTGACGGTGGGCGCGCCACCGCTGAGGTTGACCTGGCGGTCCACGGCGGTTTCGCCGTTGGCTACGTCGCCGTCGATATCCTGGTAATGCAGGTTGGCGCTGTTCTGCAGCGAGCGGTTGGCCTGGTTGCCGATCTCGTTGCTGGCGACCAGGCGCACGCGGATGACGAAGGCGTTGTTGCCGGTGTCGTTGTCGGCGCTGGTGGCGAACACGCTGAAGGTGAAGCGCGCATCGACGCCATCGGCGCCCAGGGTCCCACCGACCCCGCTGATGCCGCTGATGACCACGTTGCCGGCGAAGTCCTGGCTCAGGCTGCCACCGCTTGCCGCCGCCGTGAGGATCTGCAGGTAGCCCAGGTTGTCGTTGAACGTGGTGTCCAGGCGCATGCCCGGGGGGATCAGGTCGTCGATGCTGAGGTTGTGCGTGCTGCCCTCCGGCAGCCAGACGATGATGTCGTAGAGCATGCTCTCGCCGACCACCAGGTCGCTGCCGCTGGTATGGCTGGCGCTGGAGTCGCCGTTGTCCAGGCTGCCGCCCGCGAAGGTCTTGCTGATCACCGGTGCGGCCACCTGCTGGTTGGCGATTTCGCTCAGGTCCACGGGGGTGAAGTCGGTGCCGCCCTCGACGCTGGCATAGTTGCTCAGCGTAGCCGTGCTGCTCAGGGTGCGGCTGGCGGCGACATTGGCGTTGACGGTGACGTCGTAGGTGATGACGACGATGTTCTGGCCACTGCTGTCGGCGGTCGTGCCCGTGCGCCCGGGCAGCAAGGTGGGCTGGGCATCGGCATCGAGGAAGGTGATCTGGTTGCCAGTGACGCTGTAGTCCACGCCCAGGCGCAACAGAGTGCCGTCGCCTCGGTAGATCTGCAGGTTGGCGGCCGCCAGGCTGCCGCCGACGAAGGCCAGGTCAGGGGGGAGGGTAATGCGGGTCACCACGTCGTAGGCGCCGCCGCCACCGCTGTTTTCGATGGCCGTGGCCAGGCGCAGCAGGTCACCGCCATCGATCCCGCTGACATTGCCATCGATGGCCGACAGGTCGCTGAGGGTGCCGGTGAAGGGTAGGCCGCTGCTGCCGGGCGGGGCCCAGCTGCCGCTGGTGCCGGTGACCGTACCGTTGCTGCTGGAGACCACGCCATGGCGGATGTCCAGCACTGGTTCAGCGACCGAGACCACCACGGCTACGTCCGAACTCAGCAGGGGCGTCTTGTCGAGGGTGGTGGTCTGGCTGGACTGGGCCAGCACATCCAGCGAGCGCTGGTCGGCGAAGGGCTGGTCGCCTACGCGCAGGGTGAAGGTCAGCTCGATGCGCCCACCGACGATCTGGTCGATGGCGTACTCACCGAAGTCGAACACCACCGAGTTGCCGGGTCCGCTGGACACCGTGACCGCCCGCGACGGGTCGCTGTCGCCAGGGCCGAAGCTCCACTGGCCGACACCATTGCCGATGCTCCAGGTCAGGCCACTGACATCCAGTAGCGGCAGGGGCAGGTAGGCCGTGAGCTGGAAGTTCTCGTAGTCGCCGGTGACCAGGTCGTAGGACAGCTGGAAGGTCACCAGGTCGCCGGGGCGTATCTCGCCGTTGCTCGGTGGCGTGGTGCCATTGACACGCCAGATATCGATATCGACCTGGCTGGTGGGCACCGTGCTGAGGCTACTGGAGCCGTCGCTCTGGTCGCTGCCCTGGTTCACCGCATCGAGCAGCACGGTAGCGGTCAGGGTGGCGTCGTTGCCGACGCTGTCGCCCTCGTTGATGTCAGGGTGTGGCGGGTGGTTGCCGACATAGGCCTGGCTGATCAGCGTGTTGTAGCTGATCACCGCGGTGGTGGCCGCGGTACGGGTGGTGTCGAAGGCCAGGTCGCCGAACAGGGCGCCGAAGGTATCGGAGGCCCGGCGCAGGGACTCGGCGATGTCGATCACCAGCGTGGTGGTGCCATCGGCGTTCGTCGTCTGGGTGTAGACGAGCTCGATTGTGCCACTGGCACCGTCCTGGCTCACCGTCATGGTCAGTGGGCCGCTGATCACCTGGCCGTCAGCGACGGTGTCGACGATGCTGAACTGACCGTTCTGCAGGATGTTGCTGCCGAAGGCGAAATAGTCAGACAGCGCCACGTCGAGCACATAGCGCAGGGTATCGCCCGGGCTCAGGCCGGTGGTGCCGGTGTCGGTCTGCAGCACCGCGTGCTTTTGCAGGGTGATGGACTTGGCGACGAACTGGGCACCGCTGCCGTCGCCGGTGGCGGTGAAGTCCACCTCGGTGGCCGGTGGCGTGATATCGCGAGGGTCCAGCGGGGTCCATTCCCCGGTGGCGGTGGGGGTACCGAAGTTGATGGTCACCGGGTTGCCGGTGTTCGGGTCGAGTACCGCAGTGCCCGCGCCGCCAATCTCGGGGACATAGAAGGTCACCGTGGACGTGGCGGGTACGCTGAGGGTGGCGTAGGTGACGCTGTAGGAGGTGATGAATACGCTATCGCTGTCGATCGCCGCGGCGATCAACGTCGGGTTGGTCAGCACGGTGCCGTTGCGCAAGGTGATGGAGGTCAGGGTTCCGCCTGGTCCGGGGGTGATCGCCGTGACCTGCACCTGGTCCGGTATGTCCTGGGTGACGACCACGTCATGCAGGGTCTGGCCGTTCGCTGGGGTGACGGTGACGGTCTGGTCGTGGGTGAAATTGGGGCCGGTGGCGGTTTCGCCTTCGGTCATGTCCAGGTTCTGGGTCAGTTCCACCAGGGTGGGGTTGATCACCAGGGCATGCAGGGCGGCCTCCTCCAGGCTGGGGTCGACGGTGGGGTTGTTCAGCGAGTCGTTGCCGTACTCGAAGCCTGCACGGGCATTGATGGTCAGGGTAGGGCTGCCATTGGTGTTGCTGGTGTCGGCCAGGTCGCTCAGGCGCGCAGTGACCTGCAGGGTGATGTCCGGCTGGTCCTGGGAGACGCTGGCATAAGGAATTTGCAGAACCACGAGCTGGTCGCCCGGGCGCATGCCCACGCTGGCGGCGCTGATCACCAGAGGTTGGCCGTCGGCGCCCTTGGCCAGCGGGTGGGTGGCGTTGCCGGCGGCGTCGAAGGTGATCACATGGCTGTTGATCGCCTGGCCCAGGTACGTGGCCCCGACGAAGCTGATGCCGTCGTCACCGTCCTTGCCGGTGCTCGGCAGGAACAGATCGACATAGGGGGCGTAGCCGACCTGGCTGGCGGCATTGCGCAGGCTCACCTCGAAGGTGAAGGTATCGCCGATCAGCACGTCGCTGCCGGGCATGCTGATGCTGGTTGTCGGCGCGGCATCGGCCAGCAGGCCCTGGAACTGCTCCAGGCTGGTGGCGGAAAGGGCGATGCGCTTGTCGATGTCGCCGTTGCGCACCTCCAGCGCCCAGTCGCCACCTGCGGCGCGGCTGCCGGTGGCATTGCTGGAGGCACCGACGTCGGCGCCGGTCCACTGCGCCAGGCGGTCCACCAGAGCCTGGCCGGCAGCGCCGGCACCGATGTCGCAGCCATAGAGCTGGATGTCGGCACCTGCGTTGAGCGTTGCCCGCCACTGGCCAAGGGTGCTGCCGAACGGGTCGAGGTTGGCGGCGCTGAAGGTCTGGTTGCCCAGGGTGAACTGCCCGGACGCGCCGTGGGAGAACACCTGGATCGAGTCGACCTTGCCCAGTTGGGCAAGCGCCGCACTGATGGCCGCCAGGGCATCCTGGCCGCTGTCGACCACCAGGGTGACGGTACCGGCGCCAAGGCCGGCGGTCAGTTGCTCGCGGTTTTCCACGCGGCTGTCGAGCACCACCAGGGTCTGCGCCGGGGCCGCTGCCTGGCCATTGGCCGCCCGCTGGCCGGCGGGCGCCGGGGTGGCGTCCACCTGCGGGGTGTCGCCGCTGTCATGGTGCTGCTGGTCGGCAGCGGCGCTTGCAGCGGCGCCATCGAACAGGATCCTGGGCTCCAGGGCCAAGACCTGGCTGTGCGGGCGGAAGACCTTTGCGTTGCGTCCAATGTCCATTTCGTAACCCATCCAGAAAGAAGGGGCGGCCTGTGCCGATGGCGAGCCCCAGGTGCTTCGGCCAGATCAGTGTTCGCTCGAGCGGGGCTCGGCCAGCTCGGCAGCCGGCGGGGTGGCGACAGTCGACGGGGAGACTGGCGTCTGCCCTACCCAGGAATTGAACAGTTCATAGCCGACGGCCAGGACCACGGGGCCGATGAACAGCCCGATGAAGCCGTTGCTGATCATGCCGCCCAAGGCGCCGATCAATACCACGGGCATGGGCACGGAAACGCCGCGGCCGAGCATCAAGGGCTTGAGCACGTTATCCGACAACCCCGCCGCGATGGTCCAGACGGTGAAGATGATGGTCGCGGCGCTGACCCCATCCTGGCTGATCACATAGATGACGATGGGCAGGGTGACCAGCAGCACCGGCAGTTGCATGATGCCGAGCAACAGCACCAGCAAGGCCAGCAGCCCGGCACCAGGGACGCCCATCACCACCAGGCCGACACCGACCAGCAGCATCTGGATGAACGCGATCCCGACCACGCCCTGAGCCACTGCACGGATGGTGGCGGCGCACAGGCTGGCCAGCTCGGCGCCGCGCTCGGGGGTGAACACCCGCTGGGAGATGGCCACGGCCCTGCGGGCGCTGTGCTCGCTGTTGGCCAGGAACAGGCCGGCGATGATCAGTGCCAGGACGAACACCAGGACCCCGCTGCCGACGCCGGCCAGCTTGAGCAGGACCAGGCGGCTCAGGTCCTTCAGGTGCGGGGCGGCTTGCTGGAAGGCCCACGACAGGTCCTCGGAGGCGTGCAACCAGATGCGAAACAGCGGCTCACCGATCAGTGGCCACGCCTGCACGCTCTCATTGGGTGGCGGGATGGCGAGGTTCCATTCGTGGACCGAGCGCAGGGCGGCCTGCACCGAGCTGGCCATGGATTCGCCGAGAAAACCCAAGGGGACCATGAGACACAGCAGGATCAGCAGTACCACCAGGATCGCGGCCTTGCCCAGGGAAACACCAAGCAGCCTGGCGAGGCGGGCATTGAGCGGGCTCAGCGTGACCGCCAGGATCACGGCCCAGAGCATGACGCTCAGGAAGGGGTGGAAGATCTGGTAGCAGAACACCGCCAGGACGACGATCAGGCCCGCCCGTATCAACACATCCAGGAGTTCCTTCGGGCTGGTGGTGCCGGTGTTTTTTTCGCTTGCCATGGTCCGCTTGGGTCCTGTGCCGGTCCGCTTGACGCTCCTAGTCTGGATCATGCGGGCACAGTGTTCTTTTGCGATGTTTTCCGATCGCGACAAATGATGCGTGGCATATTGCAATCAAGCCTTGCCCGGGCACATGCAACAAAACGTAACTCACTGATTGTGCGGGCCTTTGGGGAGCGCGAACGAGGGGCTGGCCCTGGCCATACAGCGGTGGTGTCAGGGCCGTTCGCGGGCAAGCCCGCTCCCACAGGGGCCTTGTGTCAACCGTATGTTCTCTGTGCGACAGCGCGGCCCGAAGGGCTGCATGACGCATGGTGGGCGAACGCCGCTGGCCCCTGTGGGAGCCGGCTTGCCGGCGATGGAGCGCGCAGCGGCCCCAGATGGCAGCAGGGCGGCACGAGAACGGCAGGCCAACATTGTCGCGTATTGGATATAGCCAGAATGCCAATGAGCGAAATTTGACTACGCTAGAGCCCATTCGATCGGTAAAACGCGAAGCAGATCACTGAGGGACGGGGAGCGTGGGGATGAGGTGCTGGACCAGCATGAGGTCGCTGCTGTTGCTCGGTGCGTTGTTGTCGATGTTCATTACCGTCCTGCCCCTTGCCGCTGCCGACGACGCGGTTTCGGTGGAAGGTGCGCCGGGGCAGCCTGCCGACTTGAAGATCGCCAACCGGTCGATCATGACCTTTCACGCCACCTTGCTGGGCGAGACACCTGCCGCCCGGGCCAGACGGGCCGCCGCGGTGATCGAGGAGGCGTTGCAGAGCGCCGACGACGCGCTGCCAGTGCGTGTGGAGCCCATCTTGCACAGCTACCTGGTCCTGCTGGGGGATCGGCGGGCATTCATCGTCGCCCCCCTGGATGTAGCCGGGGACGGCGGGGTGCGCGAAGCCGCCGAGCAGGCCGCGCGGAACCTGCGCACCGTGGTGGCGGAAACCGGCCAGGCGCGCAGCCTGCATTTCCTGCTGGTCGCCGCGGGCTATTCGGTGCTGGCGACCTTCCTCTACCTGTTGCTGCTCAAGGGCACTCGTGCCCTGCGGCGCAAGCTGTTGGGCCTGCTGCCACCGCTGATGGGCAAGCATTCGCAGATGTTCCGGGTCGGGCGCATGCCGTTGTTCGACCTGCAGAACCTCTACTACCTGGTCGACCGCCTGCTGTGGCTGCTGTACTGGCTGCTGTTGCTGCTGTTCAGCTACCAGTGGATGAGCTTCGTGCTGTCGCAGTTCCCCTATACCCGGCCATGGGGCGAAAGCCTCAATGTGTACCTGCTGCAACTGGTCCGCTATCTGCTCACCGGCATGCTCGACGCGATTCCGGGAATCGCCGTGGCGGTGGCGATCTTCTTCATCGCCCGCGGCGCCAGCGGCTTCTGCAAGCGTGCCCTGCAGCGCATGTCGCGCCCCGGCACGATCCGCTGGTTGACGGCCGAGACCCTGCAACCCACCACCCGCCTGGTGTCGCTGGCCATCTGGCTGTTCGCGCTGGTCATGGCCTACCCGTACCTGCCGGGATCGGACAGCGATGCGTTCAAGGGGGTGTCGGTGCTGCTGGGGCTGATGATCTCGCTGGGCGCTACCAGCGTGGTCGGCCAGGGGGTCGCCGGCCTGATCCTGACCTACACCCGTACCCTGCGGGCGGGAGAGTTCGTGCGCGTGGGCGACTACGAGGGCACGGTGATGCAGGTGGGCATGTTCACCACCACCATTCGCACCGGCCTGGGCGAGGTGCTGACGCTGCCCAACTCGATGATCACAGGCTCGGTCACCAAGAATTACTCACGCATCGTCCAGGGCCAGGGCTATGTCGTCGATACCGTGGTCACCATCGGCTACGACACACCCTGGCGTCAGGTTCACGCCATGCTGATCGAAGCCGCGCGGCGCACCCACGGAATTCTCGAGCAGCCCGCGCCGCAGGTGTTCCAGACGGCGCTCAGCGACTTCTATCCTGAGTACCGCCTGGTCGCCCAGGCGGTCCCCAGCGAGCCGCGGCCACGCGCCGAGTTGCTGAGCATGCTGCATGCCAATATCCAGGACGTGTTCAACGAGTATGGGGTGCAGATCATGTCGCCTCACTACCTGGCGGATCCGCCAGAGGCCAAGTGCGTCCCCAGGGAGCGCTGGCACATGGCGCCGGCAGCGCCAGGGCAGGATGAATGACGCCGCCTCGAACGCCATGCCGTACCGATTCATCACCCTCATCCCAGCATGAGTAAGGAAACCGTGTGTATTGTCGTCCCCTGATCGTGTCGTTGTGCCTGCTGATGTTCGCCCCCATCGCCAGTTGGGCGCAGCAGGCCGGGAAGTCGCCGGCCCAGGCGAAGGAAGCCGAGGGCTACGCCGAAGCCTCCAGTTGCCAGGGCTGCCACCAGGTGCAGGCAGGGCAATGGAAGGACTCGGACCATGCCTGGGCCATGCGTGTCGCCAATGCCGACAGCGTCCTGGGGGCCTTCGATGGGCGTACCTTCGACGATGCTGGGGTCCAGGCACGTTTTCACCGCAAGGGCGGCCGCTACTTCGTCCACACGGAAGGCGCCGACGGCAAGCCTGCGGATTTCCAGGTGCGCTACACGTTTGGCTATTACCCGTTGCAACAGTACCTGGTGGAGTTCCCCGGAGGGCGGTTGCAGGCGCTGACCATCGCGTGGGATAGCCGCACACGGGAGGAGGGCGGCCAGCGTTGGTTCTCCCTGTACCCCGGGCAGCGTTTCGCGCCCGATGATGCCCTGCACTGGACCGGACGCTACCAGAACTGGAACGCCATGTGCGCCGACTGCCACTCGACCCGCCTGCTCAAGCACTACGACGACCAGCACGACAGCTACGCCACCACCTGGCAGGAACAGACCGTCGGCTGCCAGGGCTGCCATGGCCCGGCGCAGGCCCATGTGGACTGGGCCAAGCAGGCCAAGGGCGAAGGCAAGGCCTCTGCCTCGGCCGCACAGATGGGCTTGAAGGTCGATTTCAAGGCCCTGGACAACAAGGGGTTGGTCGAGCAATGCGCCTTCTGCCACAGCCGCCGGCAATCCCTGGGTATGGGCCAGCAGCCCGGCAAACCGCAACTCGATGCCTCGCTGCCGGCCACCTTGCGTGAGGGCATGTACCACGCCGACGGCCAGATCGATGGCGAGGTGTACGTCTACGGGTCGTTCTCCCAGAGCAAGATGTTCGCCGCCGGGGTGGGTTGCACCGATTGTCACGACCCGCACACCACCCGCGTGAAGATCCAGGGCAATGCACTTTGCCAGCAATGCCACAACTCCCATCCGCCCACCAGCCGCTTCCCCAGCCTGCAAGGCAAGGACTACGACAGCCCGGAGCATCACCATCATGCCCAGGGCTCGGCCGGTGCGCAGTGCGTGAACTGCCACATGCCGAGCAAGACCTACATGGTCGTCGACCCCCGGCGCGACCACAGTTTGCGGGTGCCGCGGCCAGACCTTGCTGACAAGTCCGCCAGCCCGGATGCCTGCACGGCGTGCCACACCGACAAGCAACCCGCCTGGGCGGCCACGGCGATCCAGGACTGGTTCGGCACGCCCCAGCGTCCGTCCCATTACGGCGAGACATTCCATGCCGTGCGCAGCGGCCAGGGCGATCGGTTGAGCCTGCTGACCGCGATCATCGCCGATATCGGCAAGCCCCCGATCGTTCGGGCCACCGCCGCTCAACAACTGACCGAGCTCGGCGCCCCGGCCATCACACCGTTGAGCTGGGCGCTCAACTCCAAGGAAGGGATGGTGCGGGCCTACGCCGCCGCCGGCTTCGCCCGTGTACCTGAACAATCGCGCATCCAGCGATTGCTGCCATTGCTGGACGACCCTCTGCTGGCCGTGCGTGACGAGGCCCTGCGCGCCTTGGCCGACGTGCAACCGCAAGCACTTGCAGCCGAGCGCCGGGAGGCGTTCAAGGCGCAGTTGGCCGACTATGAGCGGCGTTTGCGCGACAACGCCGACCTGCCCGGCGGCAGGCTCAACCTGGCGGTGTTGCTGCAACGCCTCGGGCGGCAGCCGGAAGCCATCGAGCAATACCGCCAGGCCCTGCGCCTGGATGCGCATTTCTCTCCCGCTCGGGTCAACCTGGTGACGCTGTACAGCGGTGCAGGTCAGCTCGACGAGGCGCAGGCGCTGCTGCGCGAAGGCCTTGCGCTGAAGGACATGCCGGCCAGCGACCACGGGAACCTCGCCTACATGCTGGCCTTGCTGCTGGTCGAGCAGGGCAAGGCCGACGAAGGCCTGGAGTGGCTGGGCGTGGCCGCCCGGGAGATGCCCGGCAATGCCCGAGTGCACTACAACCAGGGGTTGCTGTTGGCCCAGATGAACCGGCATGACGAGGCGTTGCAGACGCTGCGCAAAGGCCTGGAGGGCTCGCCCGAAGACCCAGACCTGCTCTATGCGCTGGTTTACCTGCATGCGACGGCCGGCGAGGCGAGCCTGGCCGAACAGTATGCGCAGCGCATGCGCGCGGTGGCTCCGGACGATCCTCGTTTGCCTCCGGCGCGACAGTGACTCGAGGGCGCCCAGGGTGTTCTTTACACGACACGCCCTGGGTGACTTTTCGATGGCGAACAATGACCTGTGAGCTAGAGTTACCACGCATCTTCATCTGCACCGTGGCATGGGCAGTGTGCCGGTTGGTTTCGGCAGGTCGCTGGCAGGGAAGTCGGTTCACCGGGTGATTGACGCAACTCAAGGACAACGACGCATGAGCATTCGTGATGAGATCGCCGGCCTGCAGGCCCAGGTCGGGCTTCAGGTCCTCGGCCAGGAGCAGACCATTGGCCATATCATGCTGGGCCTTCTGGCCAATGGTCATGTACTGCTGGAGAGCCTGCCCGGCCTGGCCAAGACCCGTACGGTCAAGGCCCTGGCCACCCACCTGGATGCGCGCATGAGCCGTATCCAGTTCACCCCCGACCTGCTGCCCTCGGACATCACCGGCGGCGAGATCCTGCAGCAGACCGAGGCCGGCAACCAGCTCAGGTTCCAGCCAGGCCCGCTGTTCGGCAACGTGATCCTGGCCGACGAGATCAACCGGGCGCCGGCCAAGGTCCAGGCGGCGCTGCTGGAGGCCATGGAAGAGCGGCAGATCACCGTGTCCGGGCAGACCCACGCGATGCCGGGGCTGTTCATGGTCCTGGCGACGCAGAACCCCATCGAGCAAGAGGGGACTTACCCACTGCCCGAGGCGCAGATGGACCGCTTCCTGATGAAACTGCTCATCGACTACCCGAAGGTCGAGGATGAAGCCCACGTCCTGCGTCTGGTCCGCAGCGAAGACCAGCGCCAGCAGGCCGGGGTCGGCGGCGAGCCGGCAGCGCCCATGGCGCAGGAGACGATCTTCGCGGCACGGCGTGAAGTCGGTTCGGTGCACGTATCCGAGGCGATCGACCGCTACCTGGTCGACCTGATCAACGCGACCCGCCACCCGGCCGACTACGACGCCGACCTGCAGCGCTGGATCAAGGTCGGCGCCAGCCCGCGCGGCGGTATCGGCCTGGACCGCGTCGCCCGGGCCCACGCCTGGTTGTCCGGCAGCGACTATGTGACGCCCGACGATGTGCGCTCGGTGCTGCACCCGGTGCTGCGCCACCGCTTGCTGCTGTCGTATGACGCCGTGGCCGATGGTGTCAGTGCCGACCAGGTGCTGGACCGTCTGCTCGACACTGTTGCAATCCCTGCCTGAAGGGGAGGTCGCCATGCCCGTTGTCGCCGACGGCGCGGTCTACGCCTCGCTGGAGCAATTGATGCTGCTGGAGCACCGCGTGCGCGGCTTGAGCTTCCTGTCGCGCCAGCCATTGTCCAGCGTGCTCTCCGGCAACCATGCCGCACGCTTGCGTGGCCGTGGGCTGAGTTTCGACGAGCTGCGCCAGTACACGCCCGGCGACGACCTGCGCCACCTCGACTGGCGCGCCTCGTTGCGCTACAGCAAGCCGTTCGTGCGCAGCTACACCGAGGAGCGCGACCGCCCGACGCTGGTGCTGGTGGACCAGCGCATGAGCATGTATTTCGGCTCGCAGCGTGTGTTCAAATCGGTCACCGCCGCCGAACTGGGGGCGATCGGTGCCTGGATGGCCCTTCACGCAGGCGATCGGGTCGGGGGCCTGGTGTTCGGCGACAAGGACATCGAGTCGATCCGGCCATTGCGCAGCCGGGCCCGGGTCGAGGCCCTGTGCGCGGCGATCGTCCGGCATAACCACAGGCTTTATGCCATGCAGGCCGACGACGAGCAAGCGGGCCAGCTCGACCGGGTATTGCGCCACTGCCTGGGCATCGCAGGGCATGACCATCTGATCGTCATCATCAGCGATTTTGCCGGCGTGACGGAGCAGACCTTGCAGTTGCTGCGCCAACTGGCCGCTCATAACGACGTGCTGGCCCTGCAGGTGTTCGATCCCATTGCCTTGCAGGTGCCAGACCGTGGACGGTTGACCGTGACCCAAGGCCAGGTACAGGTCGAGCTGGAGATAGAGCGTCGCCAGGTCAACCGGCCGCTGGGCGATTTTCTCGCCGGGCGGCTGAAGGATGTCGCCACGCTGCTGCGGCGCAGCCAGGTGCCGTTGATGATGTTCAGCACCGGGCGCGACAGCCTCGAGCAGCTGCGCGCTGAACTGGGACGGCTGACGGCGGTGGCACGATGACCAAGGTGGCCGCGCCGAACATCGACCAGTTGCGCGAATTGGCCTTGCCGCCAATGCCCGTCAGCTACTGGCCGCAGACCTGGGGCTGGCTGGCCGTGTTGCTGGTCCTGCTGGCGATCGCCGCAGGGTTGGTCACTTGGCGCTACCTGCGCTGGCGCCGCAACCTCTATCGCCGCGAGGCGCTGGCGCGCCTGGAGGTGCTGGTGCAGACGTCGAACGATCCCTTGCAACGCCTGGCGGCACTGCGCGAGGTCCCGCAGTTGCTCAAGCGCGTGGCCCTGTCGATGCCCGCGCCGGAGGCCGTGGCCACGCTGCGTGGGCAAGACTGGCAGGCATTCTTGCAGCGCCACAGCCGCGCACCGCTGCCAGAGTGGTTCGCCGAACGCCTGGCGCTGCTGGCCTATGCGCCAGCCGAGCGGGTACTGGCTTTGCCCGAGGCGGATCTCCAGGCCTTGCTGGCGACCTCCCGACACTGGATCGAGGTGCACCGTGTGGCAGCTTGACTACCCCTGGTTGCTGCTGTTGCTGCCGTTGCCCTGGCTGGCCCGCCGTTACCTGGGCACCTACCGGGAATCACGCAGCGCCCTGCGGGTACCGTTCTTCGCCGCCATGAGCCGGGCCGTGGGCCAGGAACCCGGCAGTGCCCGTGCCGAGGGCGGTCGCTGGCAACTGCCGTTGAACCTGCTGGTCTGGGGCCTGGTGCTGCTGGCCTGCGCACGGCCGGTACTGGTGGAAAAACCCATCGAGCGCGAGCTGCCAGTGCGCGACCTGATGCTGGCGATCGACATTTCCCAGTCCATGGCCACCACCGACTACGACGACCCTTCCGGGCAACGGGTGGACCGCCTGCAGGCCGTCAAAGGGGTGGTACGCGCGTTCATCGACCGGCGCAAGGACGACCGTATCGGCCTGATCGTGTTCGGCACCGCGGCCTATCCGCAGGCGCCGCTGACGCTGGACCATGCCAGCCTGGGCATCCTGCTCGACGAAGTCGGCATCGGCATGGCCGGGCCGAACACCGCCCTGGGCGACGCCATCGGCCTGACCATCAAGTTGCTGGACAAGGCCAAGGAACAAGAAAAGGTGTTGATCGTGCTGACCGATGGCAACGACACCGGTAGCGCGATCACGCCCGACCATGCCGCGCGCATGGCTCGGGAGCGCGGCATCGTGGTGCACACCATCGGCATCGGCGACCCCGAGGCCAGCGGCGAGGCCAAGGTCGACCTGCAGGCCCTCCAGGCCATCGCCCAGCAGACAGGCGGGCGTTTTTTCCATGCCGGTGACCGTGCCGCGTTGCAGGAGGTCTATGCCACCCTCGACCGGATCACGCCCCATCGGGTCAAGACCTTCAGCCACCAGCCCAGGCGCGAGCTGTTCTGCTGGCCACTGGGCGCGGCGCTGCTGGCATTGTTGCTCGGCCATGGTATGGCGGCCCTGGCCACGGCACGCCGTGCAGGCAAAGGGCAAGCCACGGAGCGCTGACATGGATATCGACCTGAGCGCCTTTCATTTCCTTCGCCCCTTGTGGCTGTCGACCATCGTCGCGGGCCTGCTTTTGCCCTGGTTATGGACGCGCCGGCATGACCTGTTGCGGCGCCTGGACGGCATCATCGCGCCACACCTGGTCGAGCACCTGGTCATCACCCCCGAGGACAATCAGCGCCTGCGCCCGGTTCATCTGCTGGGCGCGATGCTGGTACTGGGGGGCATCGCCATGGCCGGGCCGACCTGGGAACAGGACACGCCGGCGTTCCTGGACAACAAGGCACCGCTGATCCTGGCCCTGGACCTGTCGCCCTCGATGGACGCCGACGATGTCCCGCCTTCGCGGTTGGCCGCGGCCCGCCACACGCTGCACGACCTCATCCAGCGCCGTGGCGGCAGCCGTACGGCGCTGATCGCCTATGCCGGCAGTGCCCATCTCGTGCTGCCCCCCACCGACGACCCGGCATTGCTCGACAGCTTCCTCCAGGCATTGTCCACCGCGCTCATCGACAGCCCCGGGAAGGACGCGCTCGGCGCGGTGCGACTGGCCAAGGGCCTGCTGGCCGCCGAGGGCTCCCCCGGCACCCTGGTGTTGGTCAGCGACGGCGCCGACGCCGGTCAATTCGAAGCCATCGGCACGCAACTGCGCGGCAGCGACCTGCAGGTGCTGGTGCTGGCGGTAGGCAGCCGGGACGTCGACGTCCTGCTGGATGCCAAGGGCCAGCCGCGTACCGATGGCAGCGGCCGAACGTTGCACGCACGCTTCGATGCCGAAGGGCTCAAGGGCCTCGCCGATGCCGCCGATGCCCCTTTGGGCAGCCTCACGCTGGACGACGATGACCTCGACTGGATCGAGCTGCATGCCCAGCGGCACTTCCAGGCGGCCCAGGCTGACGACCAGCCGTTGCACTGGAAGGACGCAGGCTACTGGCTGTGCTGGCCCTTGCTGGTGCTGGCGTTGCTCGGCCTGCGCCGGGGCTGGCGGGTGCATTGGCTGGGCGCCTGGCTACTCGCACTGTCTGTCGGCTATGCCCCGCAGCCGGTCCAGGCCGGCGCCTTGGCCGATGCCTTCTTCACCCCCGACCAACAAGGGCGCTGGGCATTCGAGCATGAGCATTACCCGCAGGCGGCGCAGCACTTTGCCGACCCTTACTGGAAGGGCGTGGCGGCTTACCGTGCGGCGGATTTCGACGCAGCCCTGGGCAGCTTCGCGCAACTGGACACGGCGGCCGCGTACTTCTACCAGGGCAATGCCTATGTGCGCCTTTCGAAGTTCGAGCAGGCCATCGCCGCCTACCAGCAAGCCCTGCGGCGCCAGGCGGCATTCCCCGAGGCCAGTGCCAACCTGGCCCTGGCCCAGGCCTTGCTGAAGGACCGCGAGGCCCAGCAGGAAGCGGGGCCGCCAGATGAAAAGGCCGACCAAGTGAAGTTCGACAACACCTCCGGCAAAGGCAAGGACGTCCAGCGCCCGGCAGGGCAGGCGAGCGCCGACCAGGCCTGGCTGGACAACCTGACCACCTCGCCCGCGCAATTTCTCAAGCGCAAGTTCCTGCTGCAGGATGCCGCTCGCCAGCAGGCCTCGGAGGCCACGCCATGAAACGCCTGTTGCTGCTGTTGCTGCTACCCCTGCTGGCGCAGGCGGCCGAACCCGAGGTGCGCGTGCGCAACCAACTGCTGCCGGCCGAGGGTGTACTGGTCGGTGGCACCCTGACCTTGCAGGTCGACCTGCTGGTGGACACCTGGTTCGACGCCGCGCCGAACCTGCCGCCCCTGAAGCTGGAAGGCGCAGTGGTGTCCGCACCCAGCAGCGAAGGCGCCCACCTGAATGAAAGGATCGATGGCAAGGCATTCTTCGGCTTGCGCCTGAGTTACCAGATCACGCCGCAACAGGCCAAGGCCTTCGACATCCCGGCCTTGGCCATTGAAGTCACACCGGGGCAGGGCAGTGGCCCCGTGAAGGTGTACAGCCAGGCCCAGCACTTCGTCGCCCGGCAGCCTGCCGGCGGCGGCCAGGGGCAGCATCTGGTGGCCCGGCAGGTGCGTTTCACCCAGCAGTTGGAGTACGCCCACCAGCCGCTACGGGTCGGCGACAGCGTCACCCGACGTGTGCAGGTGCAGGCCGAGGACGCCCAGGCCATGCTGATCCCCGCACCGACCTTCGCCGACATCGAGGGGCTGCGGCGTTACCTGCAGACGCCGGTTGTCGCCCCGCTGAGCGATGGCCGTGGAGGCGTCAGCGGCGGTCGTCGCGACGACGCCGTGACCTATGTAGTGACCGAGGCGGGGCACTATCGCTTGCCCGCCATCGAGCTGAAATGGTGGGACGCCGAGAGCGGCGAAGCCCGCACGGCGACGCTGCCGGCCCTGGAGCTGGAGGCATCCGGGCCGGCGGCCTACCAGGCGCCGTTTTCAATCCGCGACGATTTGCGCGCCCTCGGCCAGGGCGCCCGGGTACAGGTGGCCGGCCATTGGCTGCTCATCGTTACCGCAGCGCTGGTGGTGGGGGTGATAGGGTACCTGGGGCGGGGTTGGAGCCAAATGCCAAGGGACGCCTGGAGGCGCTGGCGCGCGCGGCGCAGGCAGGCCTGGCTCGCCTCGGCCGCCTACGCCTGGCGGCAGGTGCCGGGCCAGCTCGCCCAGCAACCGCCGCAGTTGGGCGCGCTGTACCTGTGGCTCAGGCGCGCGACGGGTTGTCGTGAAATGAGTACGGGCCTGGGCGCACTTCCCGTTGCTGTCAGTAAATGTTTGCTAGCGTTTCTGAGGGCGCGCTATGGCGTTTCGCCTCAGGACACGACGACGGCAAGCCAACTGATGGAGACGTTACCAGCGCTGCGACGTGCGGTCGACGAGCACACCCGGCCCGCGTCACCCCGACACGGCCTGAAGAGGCTCAACCCCTGACTTCGGCCCATTGCCTGCATTCATCAAGGAAGTCATATGCATCTGAACGCTGTTTCCCGCCCAGGGCGCTGGTTGTTCACACTTTTGCTGATCCTGCCGTTGCTGGCCCAGGCAGCGGATGCCTTGCCCTCCTGGAACGCCAGTGCATCCCGTGACGCGATCGTGGCCTTCGTCGAGGCGGTGACCGACGAGAAGGGCAAGGACTACGTGCCAGTGGCCGAGCGAATCGCCGTGTTCGACAATGACGGCACCTTGTGGAGCGAGCAGCCGATGTATTTCCAGGTGCTGTTCGCCCTGGCCGAGGTCAAGCGCCTGGCGCCGCAGCACCCGGAATGGAAAACCCAGCAACCGTTCAAGGCCGTGCTGGAGGATGACCAGAAGACCCTGGCGGCCAGTGGCATGCAAGGCCTGATGCAGATCGTCACGGCCACCCATACCGGCATCAGCACCGACACCTTCAGCCAGAACGCCCGCCGCTGGCTGGCCAGCAGCAAGCACCCGCGCAGCCAAAAACCCTACACCGAGATGGTCTTCCAGCCCATGTTGGAGTTGCTGGCGTACCTGCGCGCCAATGGCTTCAAGACCTACATCGTCTCTGGCGGTGAAGTGGCCTTCATGCGCACCTTCGCCGAAGAGGTCTATGGCATTCCCCCTGAACAGGTGATCGGGACCACCTTCGCCACGCGCTTCCAGGACCAGGATGGGACGTTGTCGATCCAGCGCCTGGCCCAGCTCACCCACAACGACGACGGCCCCGGCAAGCCGGAGAGCATCGAGGCCTACATCGGTCGTCGGCCGATCCTGGCGTTCGGCAACTCCGACGGCGACCTGCAGATGCTGCAGTGGACCATGGCTGGGGAAGGGCGGCGCCTGGCGGGGCTGGTACACCACACCGATGCCCAGCGGGAATGGGCCTACGACCGGCAGAGCCAGGTCGGTCGGCTGGACAAGGCGCTTGACCAAGCCCGGGACAAGGGCTGGGTGATCGTGGACATGGCCAAGGCGTGGAAACAGGTCTACCCCTTCGACCAGGACGCGAGCCAACACTGATAGATAGCCACAGGGAGTGCTGCGAGAGGTCCGTGCAGGCGTCGTCTCTCGATGCACAGGCAGTCGTGGATACGACAAGCAACCAGAACGGAGAAGCACCAATGAAACGCACAGGAAGGTGGTTATCGCAGTTCGCACTGGCGGCGACGGCGATAGTGGGATGCTCGATGGCCACGGCCGCGGACAAGCCGAACATCCTGGTGATATTCGGCGATGACATCGGCCAGACCAATATCAGTGCGTATTCGCACGGAGTGGTCGGCTACAAGACGCCGAACATCGACCGTATCGCCAAGGAAGGGCTGATGTTCACCGACTACTACGCCGAGAACAGCTGCACGGCGGGGCGCTCTACCTTCATCACCGGCCAGTCTGCCTTGCGCACCGGGCTGTCCAAGGTCGGCATGCCGGGCGTCAAGGTCGGCCTGCAGGATCGCGACGTGACCATCGCCCAGGCGCTCAAGGCACTGGGGTACGCCACGGGTCAATTCGGCAAGAACCACCTGGGTGATCGGGACGAATACCTGCCGACCAACCACGGCTTCGATGAGTTCTTCGGCAACCTCTACCACCTCAACGCCGAGGAGGAGCCCGAGCGCCCGTATTGGCCCAAGGACCCCAACGACCCCTTCGTCAAGGCCGCTTCGCCGCGTGGGGTGATCCGCTCCACCGCCGACGGCAAGATCGAGGACACCGGCGCGCTGAACAGCAAGCGCATGGAAACCATCGATGACGATACCACCCAGGCGGCCATCAACTTCATCGACAAGCAGGCCAAGGCCGACAAACCGTTCTTCGTGTGGATGAACACCACACGCATGCATGCCTTCACCCATGTACGCGAGTCGATGCAAGGGCAGAGTGGCATGGTAGGCAACGAATATGCCGACGGCATGCTCGAACACGACGGTGACGTCGGCAAGCTGCTCAAGACGTTGGACGACCTGAAGCTTACCGACAACACCATCGTCGTCTACACCACCGACAACGGGCCGAACCAGTGGTCGTGGCCGGATGCGGCGACCACGCCGTTTCGCAACGAGAAGAACTCCAACTGGGAGGGCGCCTACCGGGTGCCGGCCATGGTGCGCTGGCCGGGCAAGATCAAGGCGGGCGAAGTGACCACCCAGATGTTCTCCGGCCTGGACTGGTTCCCTACCTTGTTGGCGGCAGCTGGCAGTGCGGACATCAAGGAACGCTTGCTCAAAGGGGCTGATGTCGGTGGCAAGAACTTCAAGGTGCACCTGGACGGCTATAACCAGCTGGACTTCCTGACAGGCAAGACCGACAAGAGCGCACGCGAGGAATTCTATTATTTCAGCGACGATGGAGACCTGGTCGCCATGCGCTTCAAGGACTGGAAGCTGGTGTTCTGCGAACAGCGCGCCCCGGGTGGTTTCAAGGTCTGGAGCGAGCCGTTCACATGCCTGCGGGTACCGAAGCTGTTCCATCTGCGCATGGATCCATATGAGCGGGCAGACGTGGTGTCGGACCAGTACTACGACTGGCTCGCCAAGAACGACTACCTGATTTTCGAGGGCACCCGCAGGGCTGCCGCCTTCCTGCAGACCTTCGTCGACTATCCCCCCAGCCAGCGTCCGGCGAGCTTCAGCATCGACCAGATCCGTGCCGACGTAGACCGGCAGATCGAGGCCAAGATGAAGCAAGGCGCCAAATAAGCGCCGACTGGAAGCGGACGCAGGCCAGCGCCTGCGCCCGTCCCCTGGCCTGCGGCAGTCTTCCTGGCGCAGGCCTCCTTTCGTTCGATAAGGCTTTGCCATGTCATCAGCCGCCAGTCAGTCCCGTTCGCGCCCCCGTCGCGCGGTAGTCCAGGCAACCTCGGCCATGGCACGTTCCCAGCTGTCGATCACCGCGTTGCTGATGTTCCTTTCCGGCGGTGCGGCCCTGGTCTACCAGGTGCTCTGGGTCAAACAACTGTCCTTGGTGGTGGGGGTGGAGGTGTATGCCGTCACCACGGCCATCAGTGCTTTTTTCGCCGGCCTGGCGCTGGGGGGCCTGGCGTTCGGTCGGTGGGCCGACCGTCTGCGCCGTCCGGTCCTGTTGTATGCCGGGCTGGAGGTGTTGGTCGCGGTCCTCGGGGTCGCCGCAACCCTGGGGCTTGGCGCTGCCGCGGGCCTCTTCGCCCGGCTGGAGGCCAGCCTGGGGCCGCTGGCCTGGGTGCTGCCTTTCGTGCTGGTCGGCCTGCCGGCGTTCTTCATGGGCGGTACCCTGCCAGTGCTGGTGCGCGCCCTGTCCCCGGTCGAGGGCGAGCTCGGCCGGGCAGGTGGCGGCCTGTATGCCGCCAATACCGCGGGCGCCATCGCCGGTACCCTGGCGGCGGCGTTCGTGCTGTTGCCAACGCTCGGTGTGCTGGCCAGTGCCTATGCCGCCGCATTGCTGAACGTGCTGGCTGCTGTCGCCGCGCTGTGGGTAGCCCGCGCGCCCGTCGAACCGGCACACCAGGCCACTGCGGCCACCACCGCACGCAGTGCCTCGGCACGCCTGGCCATCGGCCTGTATTGCCTGGCCGGCGGGGTGGCGCTGGGGTACGAAGTGATCTGGACGCAGTCGATCGTGCAGTTCATGAGCACGCGGGCCTTCGCCTTCGCCGTGGTGCTGGCCACCTATCTCTGCGGCCTCGTGCTCGGTAGCGCCTTGTATGCGCGGCATGCGGACCGTATTCGCGACCCCTGGGGCGTGTTCGGCCTGCTGATCGCCAGTGCGGGGCTGCTGGCGATTCTCCAGGTCGCCGGGCTGGGGCAGTGGCTGGTCGGCGCGCAGAGCCTGGCCGAGCGCTGGGTGCTGACCCTCGGTGGCAGCGAACTGGCGGGCATGTCCGCACGCTTCGCCGTCGCGGCGCTCAGCGTGGTGTTCCTGCCCACGACCTTGCTGGGCGCGGCGTTTCCCCTGGCCTTGCGCCTGGCGGTAGACAGTGCCCATGTCGGCCGCGATGTGGGGATCGTGGTTGCCCTCAACACCCTGGGTGGCATCCTTGGCGTGATGCTGACAGGGTTCCTGCTGGTACCAGGGCTGGGCCTGGTGCGTGGCCTGGCGTTGCTCGCCGTGCTGGCTGCCGCCATTGGCGGTGTGGCGGTATGGCGAGGGACGCAGGTCAGCCGCCGGATGCGCGTGGGGGTGCTGCTCGTCGGCATCGCGACCCTTGCCTGTGGCCTGTTGACGTCGCCCCGGCACCTGGCGCAATTGATGCCTGCCACCCGCAGCGGGCAACTGAGCTTCTATGAGGAGGGGCGGGGCGGCACGGTGGCGGTGGTACAGCAAGGCAAGGGGCAACGGCAGTTCAGCCGCCTGTACATCCAGGGCGTGTCCAATACCGGCGATGCCATGCCGTCGCTGCGCTACATGCGCCTGCAGGCGTTGCTGCCGTTGTTGATTCACCGCGGCGAGCCCCGCTCGGCGTTGGTCATCGGTTTCGGTACCGGCATCACCGCCGGTGCCATGCTGCGCTACCGCGACGTGCAGCACCCGGTGGTGGCCGAGTTGCTGCCCGAGGTGCTGAGGGCCGCACCACACTTTCGTGGGACCTTCGAGGCCATCGACGATCCACGCCTGGACATTCGCCTGCGCGACGGCCGCCGTGAGCTGCTGCGCAGCGAGGCCCGCTACGACATGATCACCCTGGAGCCGCCGCCACCTTCGGCTGCCGGGGTGGTCAACCTGTATTCGCGCGACTTCTACCGCTTGGCCGCCAGCCGCCTGAACGAGCATGGCGTGGTTGCCCAGTGGTTGCCGTTGCCGACACAGAACGACGAGGACAGCCGCTCGCTGGTGCGCAGCTTCATCGACGTGTTTCCCCATGCCTCGCTGTGGACCACGGAGTTTCACGAGATGCTGCTGGTGGGCTCCCTGCAGCCGTTGCAACTGGACGTAGCGCGCATCCAGGAGCGCTTTTCGCAGCCCGAGGTGGCTGCCGTGCTGGGCGAGGTGGGCATCGACTCGGCGGCCGCGCTGCTGGCGACCTGGATCACCGATCGCCAAGGGCTACAGACCTATGCCGGCGATGCACCGGCGGTAACGGATGACCAGCCACGCATCGAGTACGCCCCGTGGGTTCGTGCCAAGGAGATCACCCGGGTACTGCCCGAGCTGCTGGCATTGCGCCGTGAGCCGCCCTTGGTCAACGTGCAGCCGTCGTTTCGCGCCCAGGTCAACGCGCAATGGGCGAGCTTGCGGCGTTTCTACGGCGTGGGCCTGCACGCCTACCGTGGCGAGCGCCAGGCCTGGGCACGGGAGGTGAGGACCGTGGTTCGCGAGGATGGCAGCAACCCTTACTACCGCTGGTTCATCGGTGACCCGCGATGAAGCAGGACGTGATCATCTGCGAATACTGCGACGCGGTGTATCAGCGCACGCCGCTGGCTCGCCACCAGCGCGCCGTGTGCGTACGTTGCGCGGGCGTGCTGGAGCGCCATGGCGCCTTGTCCGTGCAGCAACGCCTGGCCCTGGGCGTGACCGGCGCGGTGCTCCTGGCGTTCGCCCATCTCTACCCGGTCATGACCATCAACATGCAGGGCCTGAGCAATAGCGCGACGCTCTGGGACTCGGTGCTGATCCTCAGCCGCGGCAGCATCACCCTCATCGCCCTGGTGGTGGCGCTGGCCATCATCATCGCGCCCGTGATGCAGGTGGGCTTGCTGATCTGGGTACTGGCCTTCGCCTTGCGCCAACGCCGCGCGCCGGCCTTTGCCTGGTGCATGCGGGGGCTGGAGGCGCTGCGGCCCTGGAGCATGCTGGAGGTCTGCCTGCTGGGCGCCCTGGTGGCCGTGATCAAGCTCGCGGGCCTGCTCGATGTGATCCCGGGCATCGGCCTGTTGGCCATGGCCGCGCTCAGCGTCCTGTTGATCTATATCGCCGGGCGCGACATCCGCCAGCTCTGGGAGCAGGTATGAGCGTGCCGCCCACCGCCGCCGAACTGAAGCTGTGCCTGTGCCATGGCTGCGGCCATGCCAGCGACCTGACCCGCCACCCGCATCGCTGCGAGCGCTGCGCCGCGCCCCTGCATGCGCGCAAGACACAGGCCGTCACCCGTACCTGGGCCTACCTGCTCACGGCGCTGGTGTTCTACATCCCGGCCAACCTGCTGCCGGTGATGCATACCGAGATGCTCGGCCAGGGCACCGACAGCACCATCGGTGGCGGTGTACTGGAGTTCTGGGAGAGCGGGGCCTGGGACATCGCCTTGATCATCTTCATCGCCAGCATCGGCGTGCCGGCGATCAAGTTCATCGCCTTGCTGATGTTGCTGGTCACGGTGCAGCGGCGCAGCGACTGGGCATGCCGGCAACGCACCAAGCTCTACCGCTTCGTGGAACTGATCGGCTACTGGTCGATGCTCGATGTGCTGGTGGTCGCGCTGGTCGCGGCCCTGGTGCAGATGCGCGAGCTGGGCACCATCGAACCACGGGCCGGCATCCTGTTCTTTGGCCTGGTCGTGGTGTTCACCATGCTCTCGGCCATGAGTTTCGACCCGCGTCTCATCTGGGACAGCGCTTCACACAAGGAGGACGCCTGAATGGTGCAAGACAGCGAGCGGCAACCGGCCGCGGCACAGGTGCAGAGCAGGCGCTGGAACGTGTCCCTGGTCTGGATCGTCCCGATCATCGCGCTGTTGATCGGCGCCTCCCTGGTGGTGCGCAGCTGGATGCAGGAAGGGCCGGTAATCACCATTTCCTTCAAGACGGGCGAGGGGCTGGTGGCGCACAAGACACAGGTCAAGTACCGCAGCGTGGTGATCGGCGAAGTGGCCTCGGTGGAACTGGCCGACGACAAGAAAAGCGTGCTGGCCACCGTGCGGCTGTCCAAGGAGGCCGAATCGTTCGCCACCGAGGGCGCCCAGTACTGGGTCGTCAGACCGCGCATCGGGGCGGGCGGTGTCACCGGTGTCGATACCTTGCTCTCGGGCAACTTCATCGGCGCCGATGCTGGCCAGTCCACGACGCCGGCCAAGGCGTTCACCGGGCTGGAGTCGCCACCGCCGATCACCTATGGCGAGAAGGGCAAGCGCTTCACGCTACATGCCCAGGACCTGGGTTCGCTCGACATCGGCTCGCCGATCTACTTTCGCAAGATCCCCGTCGGGCAGGTGGTGTCCTACGCCTTGCAGGAGGATGGCAAGGGGGTGGACATCGGCATCTTCATCGAAGCGCCCAACGATGCCTTCGTCACCCGCAACACGCGCTTCTGGAATGCCAGCGGGATCGACCTCGACCTCGGCGCCAATGGCTTGAGGGTCAATACCGAATCGCTGTCGTCGATCCTGGTCGGCGGGCTGGTCTTCGGTGAACCCGAGTCGGCCACCGGGGCTGCGCTGGCCGAAGACCAGCAGGCGTTCGAACTGTATGCCGATCGCGACAGCGCCCTGGCACCGCCTACGGGCAAGGCATTGCCGCTGCGCCTGCGCTTCGACCAGTCCATGCGCGGCCTGGCCGTTGGCGCGCCGGTGGAGTTCATGGGGGTGGCGTTCGGCAAGGTCACGGCGGTCGAGCTCGACTTCGACGAACAGAAACAGAGCTTCCCAGTCATGGTGGACGCGGTGGTCTACCCGCAGCGCCTGGGGCCTGTCTACCTGAAGATGTTCGGGGCGCTCAAGCGAGCGCCAGGGGACGAGGAGGCCGGCAGCCAGCTGATCGGCAGTTTTGTCGCGCATGGCCTACGGGCGCAGGCGCGCACGGGTAACCTGCTCACGGGCCAGCTGTATGTGTCCCTGGACTTCTACCCCGACGCACAGAAAGTCGCCTTCGATGCCTCGGCACGCCCCCTGTGGATTCCCACGGTGCCCGGCAGCCTGGACAAACTGCAGGAGCAACTGCAGCAGATGGTCGCGCGCCTGAGCAAACTGCCCATCGAACGCATCGCCAACGACCTGGACGGCAACCTGCGCGAGCTGAAGGCCAGCCTCAAGCAGTTCAACACGCAGACCTTGCCGGGTGTCAGCCAGACTCTGGAAGCGCTGCGTGGCACGTTGCAGACCGCCAATGCCGCGCTGTCGGAGGGGTCTCCGCAGCGCGAGAGAATGAACGACACCCTCAACGAACTGGAGCGCATGTCGCGTTCGCTGCGTGACCTGTCCGACTACCTGGGCAGGCACCCCGAATCGCTGATACGCGGGCGGCCCAAGGCCGTCGATGCCGATGGCCTGCGGCCTTGAACCAAGGAGTGAACCCCTATGCACAAGCTGGCAAAGCAGCTGTTGGCCGCCGGGCTGGTCGTGACCTTGCAAGGTTGCAGCAGCGCCCCCATCCACTACCACACCTTGGTGCCGGCGCAGCCTGCCGAGCGGCCGGCGGGCGTCGATATCGCGATCCAGCAGGTCACCCTGCCGCCCCAGGTCGATCGTTCGCAGCTGGTCATACGCCAGGGCGACAGTGGGCTGGTGATCCTAGAGACCGAATGGTGGGGGGCCAACCTGGTCGACGAGTTCCGCAGCGCCCTGCAGGACCAGCTAGGGACGCCGACCGGGGCGGGCGACCGGGCGAGCTTGCGCGTGGAGGTGCAGCGCTTCGACTCGATCCCGGGCCAGCACGCCTTGCTCGATGTGAGCTGGCGGCTGGGATATGGCACGCCGCACAGCCAGCTGTCCTGCCACAGCACCTTGCAAAGCAGGGCGGACAACAGCATCTCCGGGTTGGTCGCGGCGCATCAGGACAACCTGCGCAGGTTCGCCCGTATGGTCGCACAGGCCAGCGCCGCCGGCACGACGCGCTGCCCGGCGCCGGCCCTCTAGTGGCTGGCCTTTGCCGCTGGAGCGCTCGATGACGCTACGCAAGCGACTGTTCTGGCTTTTCGCACCACCGCTGGTGGTGGTCCTGCTGGTGATCCATGGGCTGGCGCACACGCTGATCCTGGGCCGTCTGGACCATGAGGATGAGCAACTGCTGGTGGCCGAAGCCACGCATATCCGGGCCTTGGTCGGCAACCTGCTCGAACGCGACCATGACCGCCTGCGTAATTTCGTGCTCTCCTTGGCGCCTTCGGCAGCGGCAGGCGACATCCTGCCGCTGCCCTCCGCGAGCTTGAGCCGGATGAACTTCGATTTCCTGCTCCACCTGGATACGGCAGGGCAGGTGAGCGCCGCCCAGTGGCAACCCGTGGCGGCCCTCGACCTGGCGACCTTGGGCACGGCACCTGTGCGCAACACGCAGGCCTTGCGCGACGATATCCTCGCCCTGGCGCAGCGCCTGGAGCGTGATGGGCCGGCCCGGCAAGTGCCGGGGCGGCTGGTTGCGGTACAAGGTGTACCGATGATCCTGGTCGGCATGCAGACGGCACCACCGGCCTCGGGTACCCTGCTCGCCGGCCACTTCCTCGACAGCGAACGCACCACGGCCTTGCAGCGGCAACTCGAAGGCGTCCTACGGCTGCTCGCGCCCGAGCGGACGCCCCCACACTGGGCCCCGCTCGAAGGGAACGAAGACATCGCCATCAGCCCGCGCCAGGTCCTCGATGCCGACCGGCAGCGCATCTTCCTGCAGTTCGACCGTCGTCCGGACGAACCGCAGCTGGTGCTGGAGCTGCCCCGCGAGCGGCACCTGTACGTCGAGGGGCGCAAGCAGATCGATCTTTTCCTCGGCCTGTCGGCGCTGGTCGCGCTGCTGGCCTGGCTGCTGACCTACCTGGGCCTGGACGTTGTCCTGCTGCGCCGCATCTCGAGGATGCACCAGGAGCTGCTGCACATCGGGCCTGAGTCCGCCGGCCGTCGCCTCAGCGATCGCGCCACGGATGAACTGGGCCTGCTCGGGCAAGAGACCAACCACATGCTCGATCGCCTGGAGCGCAGCGAAGCGCGGGACCGGGCGATCCTCCAGGCCATGCAGGAAGGCTATTTCGAACTGGATGGCCAAGGCCATTTCCTGGCCATCAACCCGGCCCTGGCCACGCTGCTCGGCCACTCGCCAGAAACCGTGATCGGCCAGCCGGCCAGCCAATGGCTGGAGACATGCACCGAACAACGGCTCGGCGCGCTGGTCGAGGCGCACTCGGCGGGGGACCCACCGCTGCTGCATGGGCGCCTGCACCGGGCCGACGGTAGCCTGGGGTACTACGAAACGCACGTCTCGCCCATCTTCGATGGCCAGGGCCGGCCCAGCGGCTATCGCGGCATCCTGCACGACGTCAGCGGCCATGTCGAATACCAGAACCAGCTCTTCGACCTGGCCTATCGCGATGCCCTGACCGGGCTCGGCAACCGCAAGGCCTTCTACGAGCACCTCACGCGCAACCTGGCCGACGGGAAGGGTAGCCTGGCGCTGCTGTTCATCGACCTGGACCGTTTCAAGCAGGTCAACGACCGCTTCGGGCACGATATCGGCGACAGCCTGCTGGTGCAGATGGCCAACCGCCTGCGCGAGGCCGTGCGCAAACCGGACCGTGCCTATCGCCTGGGCGGCGACGAGTTCACGCTGATCCTGCCCGGCACCGGCGCAAGCGATGCCCAGCGCCTTGCCGAGCGCCTGTTGCAGGTATTGGGGGCACCTGTGCAGATCGAGACGCAGACCATCGATTTCGTCACCCCGAGCATCGGCGTCGCGCTCCATCCCTTGCATGCCCGTGATCCCGACACCTTGGTCAAGGCGGCCGACCAGGCCATGTACCAAGCCAAGCGCCAGCGCAACCGGGTGTGCCTGTTCACGGCCGACGTCGAGCCCGAGCCCGGGCCGTGACAGGGCGCTCAGGACATCGCTGGAAACCGGGGCCGCTTCGCGTCCCATCGCCGGCAAGCCGGCTCCCACACAGGCTGTGTGAAAACCCTCCGAGCAATCGGGCTGTTCAAAAAACAACCTAAACATCGCGCTTCTACGCGTATTCAGGGTGAGTTGAGCAGCCAAGCTTTTCCAGATTTCGCGTAGAAGCGCGATCCTGAAAAAGCATTGGAGGTTTTCACACAGCCTGCACAGGTTGGCGGTGCTGACTGTCATGCAGAGACCGCTGTGAGAGGGGGGGCAGCCCATCGCCGGTTTGAGATTGCTTTAGAGCCGCTCCCAGGTTCACCGCAATGCTCAGGGACGGCGGCGAACCCTGTGGGAGCCGGCTTGCCGGCGATGGGGCGCGAAGCGGCCCCAATGGCATTTCACCTGTTCGCGAACAGCTTCGGCAACGCGGCGAGCTCGTCGAAGAACGTCTGCGGTAGGTCGGGAATTGCCTGTTTCAGCGCCCCGACGGGGTCCTCCATGAAATACTCCATGCGTGAGGCATCGCCCCCCAGCCAGGCGAAGAAGCGCTGTTCATTCGCGGTCATCGCCTGGATCAGGCGCTCTACCGTGCTCGCTGCCGCGGCGTCGGTTTCCGCGAGCTTGCGGATGAGCGGATGATTCGCCCCGGTTACCGGTGCCCGTGGCCCTCGGGAAGAGAAGGTGACGTAGTGCTCGCTTGCGGCGCTGTCTTTGAGGCGGTACCTCACGAAGTGGGTCGACTGGCTGGCCATGGCAGGCCTCCTGTTGTTCCGTGTGTGTCGGTGAGTGCCACGCGGGCTAGACGAACAGCGGATCACCGCCCAGTTGCAAGGATATGTTCGGATGGACGTAGTCGAGCTTGAACGAGCCGCTGCCCGTCCACTTGATCGGGTCGACGGCATTGACCATGAGCAGGTCCACGGCAGGGGAGGTGTCCTTGTTGACCGATTCGATGGCCGCCGTGGCGATTTGCGATGCCCCCAGCAACAGCCCGATCACCAGGCCGCCCAAGACGATCGATGCGCCGTCGGTGAGCGGGGCGCAGATCAGCGACACCAGACCGATGATGATCGACAGGATGATCTCGGTGACGATCACGCCAGGGTCCTGGTGGACAGCGTACTGCTGGTCCGTGGGTTGGGTCTGGATGAAGGTGATGGTCTGCCCATTGTTCGACGTTCCGAGGTCGAGGGTGTACCAGTTGGTGGCTGTCGTCTCTGAGGTCACGCCGAAGGTAATGTAGGTGCTGGTGGTACTGGTGACGGTGAACGTCTCGCCATCGGTCTCTACCGTGAGCGCGGTGAGCTTCGGGTAGTAGGTCGAGCCATCATGCGTGATCGGCGGCATGTCGACGGACACACCTTGCACCAGGTAGAGGCGGGTCTTGTCGTCGCTCATCAGGAAGTTGTCGTCGGTCAGCCCCGGGTAGGCGACCATGATCGCCGGGCGCACCAGGTCGTAGAGGGTGCGTTCCTGGGAGACCAGGAACCCGGCTTCACTGCCCCCGGGAATCGCCGACGGCGATATCTGTTCGCTCAGGGATTCACCGTTGCGGTCCCCGGTCATGGTGAGCACGCCCAGCACGCTGTCCTCGAGGGTGCTGCCGTCGAGGTAGGCGTAGCTGGTGTAGTTGGGTGTCACGAACCCCCATTGTTGCTGGTCGATCATCCGGTTGAGGTCGACCACCGAGAAGATGTGGTTGAACGCCCCCAGGTTGCCGTTGACCCAGTCCAGCAGCGCCTGGCCAAAGACGGCGCTGGTGACGGTGCCAGGGTCGGGCGACAGGGTGACCTGGCCGACCAGGGCGGCCACGGGTGTCGAGGGGTCGTCCGAGGTGGTTTTCACCACCAGCGCAACCGGGTTGGAGGGGACATCGCCCGCTGCATCATGGGGAATGTAATGAAGGTTGATCTCGATGACCGCCGTGCCCGTCTCGCAGGTCACACGCTGGCCGTTGCTGTAGTCGACCACGATCCCGGTCATGGGGATGGAAAAACGTACGTTCTTGCCATCCCCACCCCTGCAGATCTGCCAATCGCAGAAGTTCGCCGAGACCGTGTAGGCATCCGCCGCCGTGACCGTGAACCCGGGCGGTGACGACTTCTGGTCGACAATGGTCTGGTTGACGTCCGGAATCGGGATGGCGAAGGCGGTATCCCAATTGTAGGTGTAGACCCCCTCGTTGCTGGTCGTCATGACGCCTCTCCTGTTCCGTACGCCGTTGCCTTCACTTGGTTTTCAGGCCGATCTGCAGCGAGTCGGCCAGCCACGCCGAGGTCAGGTCATAGCCAGTGACGCCGGGGAAGGTATACGGCTCTATGGCATCGTTGGCGAACTCATCGAAGCCGGGCACATTGTCCCATTCGTTGTTGTACACCGCCGCCATGATCGCCGAGACGGCGATCTCGATACCGGAAGCGGCCGCCACGGCACCGGTGATGCCGCCAAACACCTTCCAGCGGGTGGAGTTGAAGGCATTCTTGATGCGGGTCATCCGGCCGGCGGTCTGCTCGGCGCCATTGGCCAGGGCATCCTTCTCGTTGGCGAGGTTCTGCTCCTCTGCTTCATCGCTGCCACTGAGCTCTTCGACGAAGGTGGTTTCGTTGATGACCGCGCTGCCTTCCTCGACGCTCTCGACCGTCACTTCCGCCGCACTGGCCAGGCCGTCGACGATCGGGCCGAGCACGGCGACCAGGGCCAGGCTGGCGGTGACCGCCCCCATCACGATCTCGAAGGTGATTTCCGCCTGGGTCTTGGTGACATCGACGGTCATGTTGCGCACCGATTGGGTGAAATTGAAGATCTGCTTGGTCGCCCCCGTCGACGTGGTGACCGTCTTCAGGCCCAGGTTGACCTGCTCGGTGTAGTTGATGTGCACGTCGTACTGCCAGCTTTGCGAATAGGTCAGGTCGATGAATTTGATCTCGAGGAAGCTGTGCTCCAGGTTCATCTCGAACTGCCCGGCGGCGATGGTGACCTGGGTCGCGGTATAGAACTCGAGCTGGCCGTCGTTGAGGTCGACGATGTACTCCGAGCCGTTGCCGCTGAGGAACCACTGGCTGCCGGCGACATTGACCTTGACGGTATCGCCGCGCAGGTCAGGGTTGTAGTAATAGCCACCTTCGCCATCGGAGTGCTTGAAGGCATCGACCAGCCCCTGGGGCAGCGAGCCGCTGTCCAGCTCGGCGGAGTAGCCGTTGTCGGCGGTGGTGGCGTCGGGGTCGTCCTCCATCTTGAAGTAGCCGTAGGTCAGCGCGTTGACGTTCTGGATGGACAGCCCATCGTTGAATATCGAGAAATCCTCGTCGCTGGCATCGTCGAACAGGATCTTGGCGCCGCCGAGCATCATGTTCTTCATGAAGTTCTGCCCGCTGATCAGCAACCCCACGTTGGCGCCGTTCGCATCGCTACCGGTGGGAATGGCATTGGGCGATACCTGGTGGTTCGCGCCGGGTCGGTTGTTCTGGACCATGGTCAGCACCCCCATCACCGAGCTGGTCATGGTCTGCTCGTCGATGACGGCATAGCTGGTGGCCGTCGGGTCGATCCAGGTGTAGCTGGGCGATTGATCGAGCTGGGGGGTGAGGTCGATGACCGAGAAAACGAAGTTGAAATAGCTGATGTTGCTGTTGAACCACTCGCTCAGCAGCTCAGGGAGCACCGCGTTGCCGATGCTGCCGGCATTTGGCGGATTCAGCACGTTCATCACCACGACAGCTGGCGTTGCACCGGCTTCCTTGCTCAGGGCGCGAAGCTGGGTGGCGAAGGACTTGGTGTACTGGTACACGGACAGGAACTGGTTCTGGTCCTTGTCCTGGCTGAAGAACAGGTAATAGAAGGTGTTGTCGGCGGCGGCGATCAACCAGGCGGCGCCCTGATGGACCGTCGAGAGCTTCGACTCGCTGGTAATGGTGACGCCGTTGGCGGCGAAGTCGGCAATGAGGGCCGCATCGACGATGTCGTTGTCGAGGTCGGCGACGATGGCCGCCACCCCGCTGTTGATCACGAAGGACTTCTGGTCGGGGTCGGGGATCCAGTCCATGTTGATCTGGATGATTGCACTCATGCCCAGCCCATCCAGCGGATAGCTGTTGGCGCCAGCCTGGTAGACACCGCTGGCGATCGGCACGCTCATGTTGATGTTCTTGCCGTCACCGCCGATGGTCAGCTGCCAGGGGTCGAGGCTGGCCCGGATCTGGTAGGACGGGTCGTCGCTGGCGGCCTGGGTGAGGGTCTTGGCGCGGCTGTCGACGCTGCCCCAGTTGTCGGTGAGGGCTGTGTTGGTGGTGTCGAAATGCAGGGCCACCACCGTATCCCAGTCGTAGGTATCGGCCGTTGGACGGGTGGCGATTTCTGATACGGGCACAGGGGCGAGCGATGTGTTGTCGGTGGGGGTGGCCATTGGCTGTTCCTCCTGGGTGGATCGATTTCCCGGCCTGCACACCCGCGCCGGGCACCTGGAACGCTCAGGAAAGGTTTCCACGGAAGTAGAGGGCACCGTCGAGCCCACCGTCGGTCAGGGCGAACGATTGACCGTTGGCCTGCCAGTCGAGCAGGTCGGTGACGTTGACCGCATGGTTGCCGAGGGTGGATTGCACCGCGCCATTGATGTTCGACATGCCGACGTCGTTGACCTGGTCGCCGAAGCCGTTGACGGCGTCGGTGATGTCGGCGATCAGGCCGACCAGCGTCAGGCCCAGCCCCACCAGGATGATGTAGTCGTACCAGGGGATGTCCTGATCGTGGGTGGTCGTCGGGTTCGGGTCTTGCCGGAAGGTCATGCTGCCGCTTGCAACGTCCAGCGACAGTGGGTTGACCGTATGGGCACTCCAGCTGTAGGAGGCATCGGGGAGGTCGGCCAGGCCGAACAGGAAGGTCAGGGGGCCGCCGCCTGCGGAGGAGGTCTGCAATCCGTCCCCGGCATCGGAGGGCCATAGGGAGAAGCTGTTGGTGTTGATCGCGTCGCCACCAACCTGAACGGTGAAGGCGCCACTGTTGGAAATCAGCGAATGCTGGTTCGATTGGCTGACGGAAAAGGTCCCACCCGGGAAGGTGGCCTGGACACCAGGCAATAGCGTGTTCTTGAAAAAGGCGCTCTGCGAGATGAGGGCCACGGCGTTGGCGCCCGGCACCAGGGCCGTCGAATCGAAGGCGGGTGTGGGTGGGAACGGTGAGTCGTCGAGCATGGACAGGAAGCAGAGTGCCTCGATGTTGCCCGAGGCGATGTAGTACTGCCACTTGTACGGGCGCAGCCAGGTCGTCGCGCCGGCAGGCACCGGGACGACGCCGGCGAATACATACTGCAGGTTGCCCCGGTTCTCGTAGAAGGCCGCCTGGATGATCTGCTTGAGCATACCGATGGCGGCACTGGTCAAGGTGCCGGAAGGGTCGGTGACCGTCAGTATCGCAACGTAGCCGGGATCGTTGGGCGTCGCGTCTTGGGTGGGCGAGAACACCAACTGGGTCAGTGACCCTTCACCGTCGAGTGCCTGCTGGTTGCCGGGGCCCATCCAGCCCAGCGTTATCTCCAGCAGCAGGGAGACACCGGCCATGTTCCATTCGCCGTTGACACCGGGGAGATTGGAGATGCTCAGGCTGCCATCCTTGATGGGCACGTTGAGCTTCATCAGGCTGTTCTGGCCGCCGTCGGCCATGCTCCATACATCCAGGTGGACATCGAGCGTGGTGATGGCCCCGGTCATGGGGTCGTGGTCGGTGTAGGCGACGGGCATCGCGACGGATGCCAGGTTCCTGCGTAGGATGTCGTTGACTTTGTCCTGGCTCAACGCATAGGAATAATCATATTGATAGGTGTCCATAAGAGCATCCCTGTCTCTCCTGTTCCTTGTTGTTTCGCCCACTCGCTGAATAACAGCGAGTGGTATTTCAGGCTAGTCGCTTTCTTGTGCGGGTCAACGCGTTTCAATAATAAAAATGAAGCAGGCGAGGGCGGTATTGGGTTCGAGGCGGCAGGGTATGACGATCTTGCGAGGGCCTTGCAAGGCCTGGGCGCGATATGAGGGTTGGGCTTGACGCTTGTTAAAACAAGGCATTGAGCAGAGCAAGGGCATCGGAAGGAAACCCCGGAACTTGATATTTGATGAGGCCAAGTAAGATGTCCACTTATGAAGAATGTGAACATCAATGACATCATCTATTCGGATATAATTGGCTCGTCGTTTCAGGCCGATATATAAAACCTGAATCATCAGATGTCGATCAATTGATTTCTCTATGATGGCTTATGCAGCACACGCCCGGGCACGACCGAGGGCACGGAGATGGTGTTCATCGCCGGCTGTAGCTTACGAAGGATCGTCAAGGCTCGCAGGGTCGGTTCGTAGACCCTGCCGTTGCGTACCATCCGCGGGTCGCCGAACAGCTCCCGCAGGCGCGCCAACGCAGCGCAGCCGGTTGCCCGAGATGGGAGAACCACGGAGAGGGTGAATAAAGCTGCTTCGTCGTCCAGGACAAAGGGGCTGGCCAGCCTATTGCGGATAACGATAGCGAGCGCGTGCCATTCGAGGGAGTCTGCGAACCGACTTCAAACTGACGCAACGCTCGGGAAAGCGGCGCTCCCCAGGGGGAAAGCGCCGCGTTTCAAGCCTTTTGGGGCGGGAAAACTAGCAGCCTTGCGGCATCTCGCCCTGTGCCAGGCGGGCGTTGATGTCGGCGATCACCGCTGGAAGCTCGGCGATGGTGTCGATCAGGTAGTGCGGGCGTGAGCCTTCGAACATCTGGCCGATGCGCTGGCGCTCCTGCTCCAGCGTGTCTGCCGGCAGCGCCTTGTATTGCTCGTAGGTCAGGCCCAGGGCATTGCCTGAACACGTCAGCGCAACGGTCCACATGCCAGCACGGCGGCCTTCGAGGATGCCCGGCCAGGTGTCGTCGACCTTCACGCAGGCGGCGACGTCATCGATGCCAAGGGCAATCACATTGGCCAACGCCTGCGCGGGATGCGGACGGCCGTTGGGGACTTCATCGGTGGCTACCACATGGTCGGCGACGTAGCCGTTGCGCTCGGCCAGGGCGACGACCTTCTCCATCACCACCGCCGGGTAGCCGGAGCAGGACCCAATCTTCAGGCCGCTCTTGCGCAGGGTGGCGATGGCCTCCAACGCACCGGGGATCAGCGCGGAGTGCTCGGCGATCTTCTCGATCTGCAGCGGCATGAAGCGCTCGTAGATGGCGGTGACGTCATCATCCGTGGGCAGGCGGCCGAAGGCGGCGCGGTAGCGCTCGCCAATGGCCGGAATGTCGCACAGGGTGCGGATGTGGTCCCATTTGCCCATGCCCATCGGGCCGCGTGCCTCTTCCAGGCTGACCTGTACGCCGAACTCGGCGAAGGCCTCGACGAAGATCTGGGTCGGCGCGAACGAGCCGAAATCGACCACGGTGCCGGCCCAGTCGAGAATGGCGGCTTGCAGTTGCTGGGGTTGCTGGTAGTGCATGGCAGTACTCCGATGAAGGGAATTGCAGGGTGAGCGCAGCCTGCCCGACGATAGGGCAGGCTTGCAGGTTCTAGGGGACATCAAGGGTCGCTGTCGGTCGCTGCGGCAGCGGAGTCGAACAGCTCGGCGATGATCGGCCGCTTGCGGCGGATGCCCAGGCAGCACAGGTAGTAGCTGATGTGGAACGGGTCCTCGGCAAAGGCGATGGAGCGGGTGCCCGGCCTGTCGGCGTACTCCACCGCCGAGACGAAGCCCACGCCGATACCGTGTACCACCGCGTGGACGATGGCCTCGCGGCTGTTCAACTGCATCGCGCAATCCAGTTTCACGCCGTGGCGCCGACAACCTTCCTCTACCAGTTGGCGGGTGCGCGAGGCCGGCTCGCGCAGGACCACGCGCTGTTGCGCGATCGCCTGCACGCTGACGCCCTGCTGCCGCGCCCAGGGATGGTCGTCGCGCACCACCGCGAGGATCGGGCAGGTGCGATACAGCTGCGTACTCAGGCGCTGGTCGAACTCCGAAAGGGCGAGGATCGCCACGTCGATGTCGAAGTTGTACAGCCGCTCCAAGGTGCCGGCCTCGCTGGTGAAGGAGGTTTCCAGCTCGATGTGCGGGTAACGCTGCATCAGCGAATAGGTCAGGCTCATGGCGATCGGTGGCGAGACCGCGCCGATGCGCAGCATGCCCTGCTTGCGCTGCTGAAAGCTCTGCAGCAGCTGCAAGGCTTCGTCCTCCTGGCCGAACAGGCCTTGGGTGATGGCGTAGAGTTGCTCCCCGGCAGGGCTCAACTCGATGAAGCGGCCGCGGCGATGGAACAGCTCTACCGAGAAGCGCTTTTCCAGGCCGCCGACCTGCTCGCTGATGGTCGGCTGGCCGATGCTCAGCAACTCGGCCGCCTGGGTGAAGCTGCCGGTGCGGGCCACGGCATGAAAGGAGCGCAACCACTTGTGGTACTGGTACATGGAGCCTCTCGAACCAGGGGGCGTTGATCAATGGCGTGCCGGCAGCCAGCCACATGGCTGTGCCCTCAGCGCCGCACGAACAGGGCGACCAGGGCGCTGCACACGCAGGCCGTGGTGACCACGACGAAGATCAGTGAAGTATTGCCGGTCGTGTCCAACATGCGACCGATCAGGGGTTCGGCCAGGCCCGCGAAAAGATAGGACGAGAAGTTCATGATCCCGGTGGCGGTACCGGCACGGCGCGCGCCAACCAAGTCCGGGCACAGCGCCCAGAAACTGGAGGCCGGGCCATAGACGAAGAAGCCACAGAGGAACAGGGCGAGCAGGCCGATACTGCTGTGGGCCGGCAGGCTCCACATCCACAGGCTGGTCAGTGCGCCGAGGACCATGTAGAGCACGATCGCGTGGTAGCGTTTGCTGCCGAACAGACGGTCCGATACCCAACCGTTGCTCAGCGCGCCGACGGCCATGCCGACGGGCAGGGCGATGGTGATCCACTTCGGGTCGATGAAGCTCTGGCCTTTCTGCCAGTCGGCGCCGAGGAAATGCACCGGCACCCAGACGATCAGCCCATAGCGCGCGGCGTTCTGGAAACCCAGGGACAGCGCGGCCACCAGCAGGCGCGGGTTCTTCAACACCGCCAGGTAGCGTTGCAGCGAGGATTCCTCCTGACCATCAGCGGCCTCGCTGGCACGATCCTCGGCATTCGCCACGCCGGTGTCGGCCAGCGGCTCGAAGCCCATGTCCTGCGGGCGCTCCCGTGCCACCAGGTAGAACACGATGCCGCCAGCGAGCATCAGCAGCACGGGCAGGCGGAAGATCCAGCGCCATTCCAGGTGCAGTACATCGATCACGACGACCGAGGTGACGTACGACAATACCGAGGCACAGCCCGCGGCGAACACGTAGAAGCCATAGACCTTGCCACGCTCGGCGCTGCCCCACCAGTTCGACAGCAAGCGGCTGCCTGGCGCCCAGCCCAGGGCCTGGAAGTAGCCATTGACGCCCCAGGGCAAGATCAGGCTGGCGAAACCGCTGGCAAAACTGGTGACCCAGTTGGCGCCGCAGGACAGCACTGCGCCCAGGCTCATGATGCGGCGGCCGCCGAACTTGTCGGCAAGGTTGCCGTTGACGGCCTGGCCGATGGCGTACATCCAAAGCATGGCGCTCGACACCCAGCCGAGGGTTTCCTTGCTCAGGCCGAACTCGGCCTGGATGCCCGGGATGGCGAAGCCGAAGGTCTGGCGGCCGGTATAGAAAAACAGGTAGCAGAACATCGCGGCGAGCAGCATGCGCCACTGCGCCGCCCGGAAGGGAGACGTGGAGGAGTCGAGGCCAGGCAGGGTTTGTGCGCGGTTCATGGCAGTTTTCCTTCTTGTTCGCTCGCGCCGGCGCAAGGCTCGGCGTGTCGGCACTCTTGTTCGGTGCAACAGGAAAAGGCGGCCGCCTGGGCCACCCGGTCAAGGACAGCTTCAGGCGGCTTGCGAGCCGATGAAATTACGGCCTCGCGCACCCTGCATGGCAACGTCGATCATCGCCTCGGCTTCGGCGGCAGTCACCCCGTAGTCGCCGAATTCGGTCTTGACGCCCAGGCGATGGAGGAATTCACGCAGGCGCTTCTGTGCGTTATCCAGATCGCTGCCGAAGACACGTTGCAGGGTGCGGTCGCGGTCAGCGTCGTGGCCCCAGGCCAGGCCCAACACCAGTGGCAGGGTGAAGGAGCAGGCGATGCCGTGGGGTAGCCCGTGGCGCAGCGTCATCTCGTAGGAGATGGAGTGGGCCAGGGCGGTCTTGGTGTTGGAAAAGGCCATGCCGGCCTTCAGCGCCGCCAGCGCCATGCGCGAGCGCAGTTCGCGGTTGCCCAGGTCTTGCTGCAGGCGCGGCAGGCAGTCGAGGATGTCCTCGATGGCAGAGACGGCGAAGGTGTCGGAGATCGGGTTGGCATTGTGGTTCCAGATCGATTCCAGCGCGTGGGACAGTGCGTCCAGCCCGGTAGAGGTGGTCACACCGACGGGCACGCTGAGCATCAGGTCTGGGTCGATCAGCGCCACCTGCGGCCAGGTGCAGTCCAAGTGCAGCGAATACTTCTTTTGCCGCTGCGCGTCCCAGAGGGTGGCCCAGGGCGTCACTTCGCTGCCGGTACCGGCGGTCGTCGGCGCGGCGATCAGCGTCTTGTGCCGGGCCGGGACGAAGGGTTTGCCGGTGGCCAGCAGGTCGAGCAGCTCATCGAAGTGCCCGGACGCGGTGCCGACGATCAGTGCCTTGGCGGTATCGATGGCACTGCCACCGCCGAGGGCGAAGACGGTGGTGCAGTCCTCCGCCTCGAGCCAGAAGCGCTCGTGCACGTCGCGCAGCCAGGCCACGTCGGGGTTGGGCTGCACGTCATCGATCACGTGGACGAGGCGTTCGCCGAGCTGGGCGCGCACGCGGTCGATCAGCCCCAACTGCGCCGCTTCAGGGAAGGTCACCAGGGCGACCTTCCCTTCGCAGAGATCGGCGATGCGGTCCAGGCTGCCGCCACCGAAAACGGTGGCGACCGGGTTGTGGAAGTGAGCAGGCATGGGCGGTTCCTTGTTGTTGTGTGTTCGTGTGGCCATGCTCAGGTCATCGTCGTTTTCGTTCCAATCGATTGATCGCAGGTAGGTATTGGCTAGACCGATAACAGCCGGGAGGGCATCGTGACGGTCTGCAGGCGTGCAGGTAGCACCTCCATGTGGGTAAGGCTTGTCCTGCGGGGTGAGGGCGGGGGGATCCTGTGGCCCCGTCGCTGTCACGAGACCGTCATGTCGTGTGTAGTAGGAGGCGGGGCGCGGGGGGATCGATGGACGCTTATTCCAGCGCAACCCTTATCTGCAATGAGCGGCTCAGCCAGTCGCAAAAGCTTTTGCTCAGCGGGTCCGCCTCGCTGTCACGGTGCACCAGGCAGGCCCACTTGGGCCCTCGCACGCGCTGGTCATCGAGCGGTACCAGTAGCCCACGTTCGCGCGCTGGGGCTGCTAGAAGCTGGCTGACGAGGGCGATCCCCAGCCCCTGAGCCGCCGCATCCAGCAGCAGGCCCGGGTCAGAGAAGTTCAGGCCCTGGCTGTGCTGGCCGACGTCGCGACCGCCCTGTACTTGCCAGTGGCTCCAATCCATCTCGCGTTCGCCATGCAAGGTGGTGCGTCGATCCACCGGGGTGTCCAGCAGGTCAGGGTGACAGGCCGGATACAGGCGGTCTTCGAGCAGTACACGAAAACTGCATTCGGCCTGGGCGCTGAGGTCATCGCGCACCGCGATGTCGATGGTCTGAGTGGCCATGTCCGGCGTTTCGTCGGTGGTCAGTAGCCAGAGATCGACCTGGGGATGCTGCCGGTGGAAGTCAGCCAGGTGCGGTACCAGCCAATGGCGGGCAAAGGCCGGCGTGGTGTTGACCACCAGTTGGTTCGGTTTGCGGTACTGGTCCAGGCGACGGATGCCTACCGCCAGTTGCTGCAACAGCGACTGGGTGGTGCTGAGCAGGTCGAAACCCGCATCGGTCAGGGCCACCCTGCGGCCGTTGCGCAAGAACAGGGGCTGTTCGAGAAAGCCTTCCAGGCTGCGGATCTGCTGGCTGATGGCCGATTGCGTGAGGTGGAGTTCTTCCGCGGCCTTGTGGAAGCTGCCCAGACGGGCAGCGGCTTCGAAGCCACGCAGGGCGTTCAGTGGAGGCCAGTGTTTGAGCATGCCTGATAAGCTCTCCTAATCAAAATTGCGCAAAATCTATCGTTTGTTTCCGCGTTTTTACAGACCTAGCATACAAGTCATTACCGCAGTCGCAATTCCCACCAAAAGAAAAACTTAACTGAAGGCGCTTGTATGCAATTCAACGATTCGCAGAACGGTTGGCTCATGCCCGCCGAATGGGTACCCCATGTCGCTACCTGGATGGCATTTCCCCATAACCAGGCCCTGTGGGAAGCCAGCTGGGGCGTGACGCTGGCCCAGGTGCAGGTTGACTTCGCCCGGGTGGCCAACGCCATCGCTCGCTTCGAGCCGGTGAAGATGGTGGTCGATCCCACTGCGGTAGCTCGCGCCCGCGAGCTGTGCGGGCCGAACATCGAACTGATCGAGCTGGCGATCGACGACAGTTGGTGCCGCGACTCCGGCCCGAGCTTCGTCTGTCATCCGCAACTCGGCACTGCCGGCGTCAACTGGCGCTTCAACGCCTGGGGCGGCAAGTCGGCGCATGGCCTGGACGAGACCTTGGCGCAGCGCATTCTCAACACGCTGGGCCTGGAATGCTTCGATACACCGCTCACCAACGAGGGTGGCGCCATCCATGTGGATGGCCAGGGCACCCTGATCACCACCGAGTCGGTGCTGCTCAACCCCAATCGCAACCCCGGCATGAGCAAAGCCGAGATGGAAGCGATATTCAGCCGCCTGCTCGGCGTGAAGAAGACCATCTGGCTGCCGGGCGATCCTGACTACGTCACCGGCGACATGACCGATGGCCATGTCGATGGCGTGTGCGCCTTTGCCCGTCCCGGTGCTCTGTTGGTGGATGCCACCCGAGATCAGGGCTCGGTGTACGCCGAAGTGGTGCGCGAAAACCGCCGGGCCCTGGAGCTGGCCACCGATGCCCAGGGCCGCCGCTTCGAGATGCTCGAGCTGTTCGAGGCCAGCGAGGCGGTAGACACCGAGGCCGAGGTGTTCTGCGCCTCCTACACCAACTTCTACATCTGCAATGGCGCCATCATCATGCCGGCCTATGGCATTGCTGCCGACGACGAGGCGGCTGCCACGCTGCGCATGGCCTTCCCTGGCCGCGAAGTGGTGCCGGTACGGATCAACGAGCTGGCCCATGGCGGCGGTGGCGTGCACTGCATTACTCAACAGCAACCGGCCTGGCCGCTGAAAGGGGTAGGGCAATGAGCAAGCTGACCGTCGCTACGACCCAGTTCGCGTGCGGCTGGGACCTCAAGCAGAATCTCGACCAGGCCGAGCAATTGGTGCGCGACGCCGCTGCCCAGGGCGCTCGGCTGATCCTCCTGCAGGAGCTGTTCGCCACGCCGTACTTCTGTATCGAGCAAGATCACAAGCATCTGGACCTGGCCGAGGAGTATATCCAGAGCCGGCTGCTCAAGCGTTTTGCCGCGCTGGCCAAGGAACTGGGCGTGGTGCTGCCGCTGTCGTGGTTCGAGAAGGCCGGCAATGCCTATTTCAACTCGCTGGCGGTGGCCGATGCCGATGGTCGTTTGCTCGGGGTGTACCGCAAGACGCATATCCCCAACGCCATTGGTTACCAGGAGAAGGAATACTTCAGCCCGGGCGACACGGGGTTTCGCGTCTGGGATACCGCGTTCGGTCGCATCGGCGTGGGCATCTGCTGGGACCAGTGGTTCCCTGAAACCGCGCGTTGCCTCGCGCTGATGGGCGCCGAGGTGCTGCTCTATCCAACCGCCATCGGCTCCGAGCCGGGCGCTACGGCACTGGATTCGCGGGATCACTGGCAGCTGGTCCAGCGCGGCCATGCCGCCGCCAACATCCTCCCGGTGATCGCCGCCAACCGGGTCGGTCATGAAGTGGCAACGACCGATCCGCAGCTACGGATGAGCTTCTACGGCTCGTCCTTCATTAGCGACCACAAGGGCACGCTCCTGGCCGAAGCGGACCGCGACTCGACCGGGGTGCTGGTGCGCGAACTGGACCTCGCCCTCATGCGTGAGGAACGCCAGACCTGGGGCATCTACCGCGATCGTCGCCCGGAAATGTACGGCCCGCTGCTGGGCCTGGACGGCCGTCGAACGCATGTGCACTGGCAAACGCCTGGAGTCTGAAAATGAATGCGCTGAACAAGTTGCTGATCGGCTCATTGAGCCTGGCCCTGAGTTGTGCCGTATTGTCGGCCAACGCTGAACAGAAGACCTTGCGCCTGTACAACTGGGCGGACTATTTCGCCGAGGACACCATCGCCAGCTTCACCAAAGAGACTGGCATCCAAGTGATCTATGACGTCATGGACGGCAGTGAGACGCTGGAGGCCAAGATGATGTCCGGCCATAGCGGCTACGACCTCATTTTCCCCGGCGACACCGTGGCTGAGCGGCTGATGCGCGCCGGCGCCCTGCAGAAGCTGGACCCGGGCAGGCTCGAGCATCTGGACGACATCGAGCCTGGGCTGCGCACCTTGCATGCCAAGTATCCTCACTCACGGGACGCGACGGTGCCCTACACCTGGGGCACCATCGGCGTGACCGCCAATCAGGCGATGATCGAGCAACGCATGGCCAATGCCCCGGTCGACAGCCTGGACCTGATCTTCAAGCCCGAGCTGGCGGCGAAGTTCGCCGATTGCGGCATCTCCATCATCGACTCGCCCGACGAGGTGCTGGCCGTGGTGCTCAACTACTTAGGCCACGACCCGCGCAGTGCCAAACCGGCGGAGCTGGCCGAGGCGACGACGCTGCTCAAGCGCATCAAGCCATACATCCGTAAGTTCCAGTCGCAGCCGGTCACCCAACTGGTGAATGGCGATATCTGCCTGTCCCTGGGCTACAGCGGCGACATGACCCAAGCCCAGCGTGCTGCGGACGAAGCCGGCAAAAAGGTGCGCTTCCAATACCACATCCCGAAGGAGGGCACCACGGTGTGGATGGATACCATGGCCATCCCGGTCGACGCCCAGCGTCCGGATTACGCCTATGCCTTCATCAACTTCGTCATGCGCCCGGAGAACATGGCTGCGATCAGCAACTTCACCGGCTATCCCACCTCCAGCGCCAAGGCCAGGCCGATGGTGGCGGCCGACATGCTCAACAACCCGGATATCTACGTCGATGAGGCCACCTATGAGCGGCTGATTCCCGGCAGGGACATCCCACAGCGCGACATGCGGGCACGCATGCGTGCCTGGACCACCTTCAAGACAGTGAAGGTCGACTGAACCGCCGGTCGCTCGTAACACCGCTGCGGCAGTGCCCTGCCAGGGACGGCATGGCCGAGTGCAAGCGGCCAATCACCAGCAGATGAGAGTGCAACAACATGCCTACACGTCGTGATTTCATGAAACAACTGACAGCTGCCGCCGGCCTGGGTGTCGTCGCATCCATGGGCCTTGGCCTGAGCGCTCCGCGGGTGCGTGCCGCGACAGCCAGTAATTGGTACATGCCCGATGAGCATGCACCGCAGGAACGCGTATTCCTCGCCTTTGCGGCCTCTTCACGGGTATGGGAAGGCTGGGAAGACGCGGTGAACAACACCATCGCCATGTTGGCCAAGACCATCGCCAAGTATCAGCCAGTGACCGTGCTCTGTCGGCCGTCCCAGTTGTCATTGGCCAAAAGCAAGTGCGGCACCCGCAATATCCAGTATCTGACCATGCCTCTGGATGACGTCTGGATACGTGACTACGGCGGTTGTTTCGTGGTCGATGGCTCAGGTGGGCTGGGCCTGGTGGATTTCAACTTCAACGGTTGGGGCGACAAACAGACGTCGGCCAATGACACCCGTGTGGCCGACACCCTGAGCGATGAAACCGAGGCGACCTACATCGGCAGCCAACTTGTCGGCGAGGGCGGAGGCATCGAGGTCGATGGTCATGGCACCGCGATCATGACCGAGAGCTGCTGGGTCAACGACAACCGCAACCCTGGCATGAGCAGGGCGCAGATCGAGGCCGAGCTGAAGGCCAAGCTTGGGCTGCGCAAGATCATCTGGCTGCCGGGGATCAAGGACCAGGACATCACTGACGCGCATGTCGATTTCTATGCACGCTTCGTCAAGCCTGGGGTAGTGATCGCCAACCTGGACAACGACCCGGAGTCCTATGACTACGCGGTGACCCGAAAGCACCTGGATATCCGCAGCCACCGACGCTGATGGGCGCAAGCTGGTGGTGCATACCTTGCCGCCACCCTTGGCGATACGCCGCAACCAGTACACCAAGAACAATCCGGATTTCGCGCCGGGCTATATCAACTTCCTGCTGATCAATGACGCGGTGATCGCTCCCCAGTTCGGTGATACGCAGGCGGATAAGTATTGCAAGGAGCTGTTGAGCAAACTCTATCCGGGACGGGTGGTGGAACAGGTGAATATCGACCCGATTGCCGCGGGTGGGGGTGGGATTCACTGCGTCACCAAGAATATGCCGCGCTTTTAGACGTTGCTTGCTCCAGTGGGCCCCCTCTCCAGGCAAACGTTCAAATTCACAGGTGAGCGGGTAGGGGGCTTCAACTTCGAAGGCCGACCCCGGGTAGCACGTGAAAGCAAGATCCGTTTGCGGTGGGCTACGCTGTGATCGTTAAGGATTGGGGTTCCCATCATGAAGTGTCAGGTTCGCCCCGCAACCAGCGAAGATATAGAAGCGATCAGCCGTGTAGTGGTCAGCGCTCTGCGCGAGTCGAATTCACAGGATTATTCACCTGACGTTATCGCTGAAGTTGAGCGTAGTTTCGCTCCAGAAGCCATCAGCGTACTGCTCGATAAGCGCAAGGTTTTCGTCGCTTTGCTAGGCGAGAATATTACCGGTACGGCAAGCCTCGACGGGGAAGTAGTTAGAAGTGTTTTCGTTGATCCTGCGTACCAGGGTGGTGGTATCGGTCGACAGCTGATGGATGTCATTCATGCTGATGCTGCCAGTGCTGGCGTTGGCGTTTTGCGGGTGCCGTCGTCGATTACAGCGGAGAAGTTCTACGCAGCGTTGGGTTATCAGAAAATCCGCGACGAGTTTCATGAGGCTGAGCGCACCATCATTATGGATGTGACCGTCGCGAAATACGGACACTTTCCGTCCCGTCCGTAATTCGCGGCCTATAGCGCTTCCGTTTGCACTCAGGACATTTTTTTAAGAAAGCGCCCTGATTATTTGCAACTTTTTCTAAGAAAGTGTCCGAATTTTTTGCAAACTTTCGGAAAGTGTCCGCGATAAGTGCAATAAGCTAAGGAAACTCCGAACAAGTTACTCATCATCCGGAAATGGACGGCTTGGGAACGCCGAAAAGCCCGATTTCAGACGCTGATTATGGATAACCAAGGCAACGCCTTGGTTATCTGCCCTCACGGGCGCACCTCTCCCGCACCAGACAATAATTGGTGGCGTGCCATCCACAGATTCGACAGGGCAAACAGCGTGGTCAATTGCGCCGTGTTCTTGGCCAAGCCACGGAAGCGGGTCTTCACATAACCGAACTGGCGCTTGATCACACGAAATGGATGTTCGACCTTTGCTCGCACCTGCGCTTTGACCTTCTCGATCTTGCGTCTGGCTTTGTGGAGCACGCTGCGTTTGCTCAAGTGCTTGTAGGTGCTACGACGAGCCGCAATCTGCCAGATCACCGGCCGCCCCTCATGCTCCGGCCGTTTCTCGACGCCGGTATAACCCGCATCGGCACAGACAACGTTTTCATCGCCATGCAACAGGTGGGCGACCTCTGTTACATCAGCCACATTCGCCGCTGTGCCGTGGACGTGCTGCACCAAGCCCGACTCAGCATCGGCACCGATATGCGCCTTCATGCCGAAGAAATACTGATTACCCTTCTTCGTCTGGTGCATTTCAGGATCGCGTTTACCTTCCTTATTCTTGGTCGAACAGGGAGCGTGGATGATGGTGGCATCGACGATGGTGCCCTGGCGCAACGACAGCCCCTTGTCTCGCAGGTAATTGTTGATGGTTTCCAGAATCCCCGAGGCCAGTTCGTGCTTCTCCAGCAGGTGCCGGAAATTCATGATTGTCGTGTCTTCGGGGATCGGAGCACTGAGCGTCAGGCGAGCAAACTGGCGCATCGAAGTGATCTCATAAAGCGCCTCTTCCATGGCTGGGTCGCTCAACGAGAACCAGTTCTGCAGCAGATGAATACGCAGCATGGTTTCCAGTGGATACGGCTTGCGACCACCGCCGGCCTTTGGGTAGTGCGGCTCGATCAATGCCACCAAACCGCTCCACGGTACCACCTGCTCCATCTCGGCCAGGAAACGCTCGCGACGGGTTTGCTTGCGCTTACCGGCGTACTCGAAATCGGAAAAGCTCATCTGACTCATGGGATGGAGGGCTTGTAGAGGGTAGTTGGACGGAGGGCTATTTCAGCACAGGTCAGACGGCCTGTGGTGACTTGATCGGAGAATCCTTAAAAACATTTTTAAGGGTTTATTTTTTAAATTGCCACGCATAATAACTCAGTGGTTACTGGTAGAAGGTGGCTGTACAGTGTTGCAGCAAGGAAAGGCGATGACTTACGATATTATCGTAAGTCATCGCCAGCTAACCACACTCCTTCCTTATGAAGCGAATTTTAATGTGTCTCGACATTTAGCCCTGAATTTTTACTCCCGCCAACCCCTCTAGCACCTCCACAACGTGGCTCATGTCGCGTGCCTTATCGCCCTGGCTCATGGCTTGATCATAGAACTGTTTGACCACAGCGGAGGTGAAGGCAGGCGAACCGTTTTTTTCAGCCTCAGCGAGAAACAGGCGAATGTCCTTGTGCATCAAGTCCAAGCGGAATCCGAAGTCGAATTCTCGACTCAACACTGAGTTCGCGATCAAAGCTTCGCTAGTGAAGCTACGAGCCGTACTTGCGTTGAGGATGTCGAGCATCTGCTTAGGGTCTAAACCGGAGTTGATACCGAATAGCAATGCTTCAGAAGTCCCGACGAGTGTGGAGGCGACGATCATGTTATTGACTAGCTTCAAGGTCTGCCCGAGACCTGGCCGATCGCCAATGTGCTCAATCTTTCGACCGAATGCACCGAATACTGGCAGGCATTGCAAGTAGGCTGACTTATCGCCCCCGACCATTACCGACAAGGTGCCAGCTTTGGCTCCAATGACGCCGCCAGCAAGCGGTGCATCAAGAGCAATAATGTCTTTAGTCGCCAAGACTTGGTGTATGTGCCGGGCCATGCTCGGCCCTGTGGTGGAATGATCTACGACGATCTTCACCGCTTTGCCTTCAATCACCCCATCCACGCCGAGAATCACCTGGTCTACGACTTCTGGAGTAGGGACGCAAGCCAAGACAATTTGAGCTGCATCGGCAACTTCTTTTGGAGAAGCATGGCTGCGTGCACCGCACTCGACCAAGGGTACCACGGCGTTGGGATTGGGATCGTAAACGTTGAGATCGAAACCGTTGACGATTAGATGCATGGCCATTTTTTGACCCATTGCACCAAGTCCGATGAAGCCAATTTGTTCGCTCATTATTGTTGTCCTTATGCGATGTCGGGAATGCCCCAGAAATAGCCAAAGCACGGGGCCGGAATTACGTGCGACTCTGTACATCGCGCCCATGGCCCTGTCCAGTTCCGATCCTAGGCAGGACACCAGGGCGGAGACAACGCACTTATTCTCGCGACTGAGTTGAGAAAAGATCAAACAGGTTCCAGTATCATGACTGAAAGTCCCGCGACTGCTTATTCAAAATCATTGGTTGCAACAGAGTTGCGAGTGGTTATCAATAAGCCAACATTATTTCTGCTTGGCATAAACCATTAATTATTTATAATCATTGCTTTTCACTCATGGTTACAAAAAAATAATCCGACACTTTAGTTCGCAACTAATATCAGCTAGTCAGTTCTGCACTGGAGCAAGGGCCATGAAAAAAATCACATCCGGGATTGCGGTTTTCCTTTCGTTTGCAGGGCAGGGCGTACATGCACAGGATGTACCCAATCTCCTGCAAACTAACGCTTGCACTGCATGTCACCAGGCAACGACCCGCACCGTGGGGCCAGCGTGGAAGGAAATCGCTGATCGTTATCGTGATGGGAGTAAGACCGCGGTTCAGCTCAGCGAGAGCATAAAAAATGGGGGGGCAGGTGCGTGGGGGCAGGTTCCAATGCCACCCCAGGCTCAGCTGAGCGAGGCGGATCGTATCAGCATTGCCAAGTGGATCCTGACCAGCAACTAAATTCTTCGTAAGTAAGCGAAAGAGGTATAGCTAAATCTTGTCGCTCTGATTAGGGACAATGGAAATTTGACTGGCCCTCTGCGCGCACGCTTCAGAACCCTTGGCATTAATAGCTATTCCCAGGTTGGCGCCGGTGCGATAGGGAATCGTTGTTGCGTTAGTAAGCTGCTGTTCGATAATGAGGATCTAGGCCCGGGGCGTTTAGTTCGTCATCGTCTGGTTTATCTCTCGCAGATACGTCATCGGATGGGCTACGGCCAAGTAGGCACCGAAGTTAATCGATAGCTGCTCTCGAATAGCCTAGTAATGTTTATATGCAAAGCGGATCTATCCCGCTTGCGCCTTTAATCGGGCCATGTCCTTGCTCGGTGAAGCGCCGAATAGACGACTATACTCGCGGCTGAACTGCGAAAGGCTTTCATAGCCCATTTTATAGCCGATCGATGAGACATCACTCTGTTCAGCGAGCAAAAGGCGCCGTGCCTCCTGGAGTCGCAATTGCTTCTGGTACTGCAGTGGGCTCATAGCTGTCACCGCTTTGAAACGGTGATGCAAGGCTGAGGTACTAAGATTGATCAACTGTGCCAGGTTCTCGATGCTTAAGGGCTCTGCGTAGTGGTTGTTGAGCCATTCGATTGCGCGATTGACACGATGGGTCTGAGAGTCGGGAATGGCTATTTCGTGTAAGCGTTGCCCTTGCTGCCCCCGCAAAAGTCGATAGTAAATTTCCTGCACTGCAAAAGGGGCGAGGGCTGCAATGTCATCTGGCGTTTCTAACAGACGTAGTAACCGCAGAACAGCGTCCAATAGCGATACATCAGTACGCTCAAGAAATAGCCCTCGCTCGCCATGGCGCGGAACGGGCACTCCGATTGGGCTTACATCTGCGATCAAGCGGCAAAGCTGAGCAGAGATAAGGCTGCTCAGCGCTGGCCTCGATAACCTTGCCTACGATAGGCAGGGTCACCGATACCACCAAATAGTTGAGCGGGTCGTAAATGTAGGTTTCGTTGGCCAACCGCACCTCTTTGCGCCCATCGATGACTACGCATAGTGCAGGCTTGTGTACTTGGTGGAGGTCTTGAGTAGGGTGATCACTGCGGATCAGGTGCAGATCCTTGATCGCGGTCTGGTGAATGCCAAAGCCTGTGGCGAATTTCTTGATTAAGGCCGCCAGTTCGGCCCGTCTCAGATCAATGCCATCCGGAAGCTGCAGATCAGCTGAGGTAGAGTAAGACATACTGGTCACTCTCCGAGGCCTTGGTTGTATCGCATCAGTAAAGCCGATTATGGAGGCGTCGGCTAGTACAGCTGTGTCACACGATCTTGCAAAATCCACCCGTGCTGAGCGTTCGTTCTCTCGGTTACTGAGCCGGCTCATCGACGCTTGAATGTCCCTTGGGCAGTCGCCAGCAGTTCTCCTTGGTTAGATGTAAGCGTGCCCTGGACGAAGTAGAGGCTGCGGCCGCTCCGCGTCACTTTCCCTTTGGCAATCACGGTACCTTCACGAGCTGCACTCAAGTAGGAAATGTTCAGCATGACCGTCACGCCATGAATTTCCTCCTCATGCTCCGATGCGTGAAGGCCGGCATAACCACAAGCTGCATCCAGCAATGTAGCGACCAGTCCACCGTGCAGCATGCCTTGCCGGTTAAGGTGTTGGGCCTGAATGGGCATGTGAAATTCGGCTTCCCCATCAACCCAGGTAACCAATTCGACACCCAGGCCTTGCAAAAAAGGGTTGTTCAACTGCATCCGCTCTTCCTCGTCTAAATGGAACCGATCAGCTATTCAATCAGGTGGGGAGCGTTTGCTTTGCCCTCAAAGTTCTGAAAATACTGTTGAGTCTGAAAAGCCTTGGCAAGTGATATAAACAGCGCTTCGCTTGAGCAAATCTGATGCTGGCTTTCATGCGCGGCTTCAAGGTGACACCCTTGGGAAGGGAAACGCAGCGACCTCAACATGGCCATTGTGAAGTTTTCCTTCAAGCCCCATGTTTGAAAACGCGCCAATTAACTGCGCGAAGGCGTTTTTATTAATAATTTCAACTATTTTCACGTGTTATCTAGTGATTCAGATCACGCTTCGCTCGTTTGGCCGGACAAAATGTACTGTGCTAGACCTTCAAGCTCACGTGCATTTGCAGTGGGTACAGGGAGTCCATGAGGCTACCTTGTTCTGTCGCCTATCACCCCACCACCATGTGCACCCGCTTGCCTACAGACGGTGGAGATTGGTTATGAAAATGCGCGCAGCCCGAATGCACGGCTACAAACAACCGCTTGTCATCGAGGAAGTTGACGTACCGGATATCCTTCCAACAGAAGTACTTGTTCGTGTCGAAGCAGCAGGGATGTGTAGAACAGACTTTCAATTGGTCGATGGCTACTTCACAGCGCTGAATCTTCCTTTCCCAGCAACTCCAGGTCATGAAATTGCGGGCTCCATTGCAGCCGTAGGTACTGGTGTGCCTGCAGCTTCCGGCCTTGCTAAAGGTGATCAGGTCGTGGTGGTCGGTGGCTGGGGCTGCGGAGAATGCGACCAGTGCCGTGTAGGTAACCACCAGATCTGCGGTAATGGACGCTGGCCAGGCTTCGGTCTTTATGGCGGTTATGGCGAATATGTTCCGGTGCCCTACCAGTGGCTGATCCGACTGGGCAGTGAGAACAACCTAAAGCCAGAGGAGTTGGCGCCGCTGACCGATGCCGGTCTGACGCCGTACCGTGGCATCAAGAAACTACAGCAGGCTGGGGTGTTGGGCCCCAACAGCATCCTTGCGGTCAACGGCCTCGGCGGCCTTGGAATGTACGCGGTTCAGTACGCAAAACTGCTGTCTGGTGGCTCCGTTGTGGTGGCCTTGGCACGCAGCGATGAGAAATTGGCAATCGCCAAGGAGTTTGGCGCCGATGTGATCATCAACGTCAGAGGGAAGAGCCTGGATCAGGTTCGTAAAGATCTGATACGGGAGACTGGGCGGGGCGAGTTCAATGCCGTCATCGACTGCTCTGGGGCAGAGGAAAGTATTCGCCTTGGCACCGGCATGCTCGCTACCAGCGGGGCGTATTGTTCAGTGGGGCTAGTTGGCAATCGCATCGACATTCCGCTGTTTCCGCTCGTGGCACGCGAGTACACCTACTACGGCTCATTCTGGGGTAACTACGTTGATCTCAGCGAGGTGATAGAGCTTGCCAAGAAGGGCCAGATCAAACACCAAATCAACATCGTGAAGTTCGAAGATGTAAACGACTGTCTGGATCGACTGCGAGATTCTGACTTCGTGGGCAGGGCCGTCCTGACGTACAAGTGAGGCGATGATACCGGACGCTGACGAGCAACGTGCTAGGCAGCGTCTGAGTGTATTTACCAGAATGACACGACGAGGACTGAGAGATGAAATCCATGACGTGTTCCTTTCGAAAGGAGCTCCTGGTTGTTCCCTGGGCTGTGGTTGGTCTGTTGTTCGTGAACTCGATCAACGTGGTGCAGGCGCAGCAGTCCGGGCTGGACAAGTCAAACAATACGGCCCTGATTCAACAAGCCTTCAATGCATGGGCTGCTGGCACTGGTGGGCCCTATGACTTGCTTGCGGATGATGCTACCTGGACGATCACTGGCAACTCCCTCGCGTCGAAAACTTACAAAAATCGGGAAGCATTCATGAGCGAAGTCATTCGCCCCTTCAATGCGCGGATGGGCGAACGGCTCAAACCAAAAATTACCCGGATCTACGAAGACAAAGGGACAGTGATCGTCCTCTTTGATGCAAACGGTACTGCCAAAGACGGGAAACCTTACTCCAACACCTATGCCTGGTTCCTCGACATGCGCGAGGGAAAAATTGTGAAGTCGACCGCCTTCTTTGATTCCGTGGCATTCAATGAATTGTGGCGTCGGGTTCAACCAACCCCATAGCCCAAGGCTTCGAGCTTTCCAATCGGCATGAGAAAACGCCTTCAAGGGGAAGACGATGAAAACTTGGTTTATCACCGGTGCATCCCGCGGCTTTGGAGCCAGGGTCGCTGAGCTCGCACTTGAGAAGGGCGAGAATGTCGTTGCCACCGCGCGTAACACGGCTGCCTTGATCAAACGGCTGGGCATTCGCCCGAATTTGCTGTCACTCCCGCTAGATGTCACGGACGAAGCTCAGGCACGAGCGGCGGCAGAGCATGCTGTTCACAGGTTTGGTCGCATTGATGTCCTGTTGAACAACGCCGGGTTTGGGCTGGTCGGTGCCGTGGAGGAGGCAACAACGGATGAGGTGGAACGGCTTTTTCGAACCAATGTGTTCGGCGTACTTTGGGTCACCCAGGCAGTGTTGCCTTACATGCGCGCTCAGCGCTCCGGGCGCATTCTGAACATTTCGTCGGTTGGAGGGTATCGAGGTGGAGCCGGTTTCGGTGTCTACTGCGCCTCGAAGTTTGCAGTGGAAGGGCTGACGGAAGCGCTGTACCAAGAGCTGGCTCCGTTGGGTATCCATGCAACCGTGATCGAGCCTGGATATTTCAGAACTGACTTCCTCGACTCGATATCGCTCGCAATGAGCCGTGCGCACATCGAAGACTACGCCAGTACTGTCGGGGCTGTTCGCAACCGCGCCGCTAATATGAACCACATACAACCGGGTGATCCAGATCGCCTCGCACAGGTGATTGTGGAATTCTCTGACGCCCCCAATCCTCCAGTTCGCTTGCCCTTGGGCAGCGATACTGTTTCTGCAATTGAAACCAAAAATGCTGCAGTTGCAGACATTCTGGCCCGCTGGCGGCATGTGTCAGTGTCGACAGATTTCCCGAAATCCGATTGAGACCCACTGGGATCCCCCGGCGCCCGTCGGCCCGTGAGGGAAGCACCAGTGCAAGACAACTTCCCGGCGCTCAGCGTCATTGAGGGGAACATGAAAGCTGACGTGGTGGCGCACTCATCGCAGGCCAGGCGTGAGCGCTATGGGCTTGCTTTCGGGATGATCGCTGCCGTGATTTGGGGCGGCTACCTGGCCGTAACGCGGCAAGGCATATCGGCTGGCCTGACAGCTGAAGACCTATCCTTTCTCCGCTATTCGACGGCAGGCATCATCATGTTGCCATGGATTTGTCGCCATCAGCCCTTGCAGCTTGCCGGCATTGGCTGGGTTAAGGGCTCAGTCCTTGCGCTACTTGCAGGCCCGCCGTTTGTGCTGGTCGGAGCGTCTGGATTTAATTATGCGCCGCTTGCGCATAGTGCAGTGATCCAGCTTGGGACGTTGACGCTGATGGGGATCGCCTTGTCGGTGATCATCACCCGCGAGCGAACTTCGAAGCGACGTCTAGCGGGGGTGGCGATCATCATCACAGGTCTTGCCGTGACCGCAGGGCCCGCATTGTTAGATGGCAGCTCAGACGCGTGGAAGGGGGATTTGCTGTTCGCAACGGCGGGCAGCATGTGGGCGTTATTTACCGTGCTTCAACTGCGTTGGAGGATTGCCCCCATGGCTGCTACAGCAGTTCTTTCGGTGCTTTCGGGGTTGATCTACTCGCCGTTTTATCTAGCCACACATGGGCTTTTCAACCTGATGCGGGTCGATACCTCAATGCTGATCCAGCAAGCGTTCGTACTAGGTGTCTTGTCGGGTGTTGTGGCGTTGTTCACGTTCTCTCGGACGGTCGAATACTTAGGCGCTGCGCGAGCCTCGTTGTTTCCAGCATTTGCTCCAGCGATAGCCATTTTGATTGGCATCCCTCTCACCAAGGAAATTCCGACGCTTTGGCAGATGGTCGGCCTGGTGATTCTCTCGGCAGGCCTGCTGTTGGCGATCCAGGTTACTCATGCGGCCCGCCACACTCCTGACTGAACGAAGACGCTGGAAATGACCTGCTTCTAGTACCTGTATTGCGTCACAGCAATAGGGGGTAACGCCAGCCTGAGGGCTTTGGATTTCGCGCTCTGATACCGGTGGCGACCCTCAGTAGGCGTTCGCCGTAGGGTCGCATTGATAAAAACTCAGCCGTGACGACCCTTTTAATCGATTGTCACTGGGTTTGGCCGGTTTCTACGATCAGCTCCGCACAATGCGATCCGGTAATCGCTCCGGACACAACAAGAATAAGAGAGCTCCTCATGAAATTGTCCCATTCGATCGACCAGATCAACGAATCCTCGTGCCCGCACCTCCCGGTTTTTAAAACTCGTCATCCTGCTCCACACGCCTGGTCACTCCTAATCTGCAGCATGGTAGCGGGGGCTCCGTTCAGCGCCAGCGCAGACTTTATCGGTGACAGCAAGGCCAGCCTGGAAACCCGGAACTACTACTTCAACCGCGACTTTAGGCAAGTAGGCGCAGCGCAAAACAAGGCTGAAGAATGGGCACAAGGCCTGATCTTGCGCTATGAGTCGGGGTACACGCGAGGGCTGGTAGGAGTCGGTGTCGATGCCATAGGCTTGTTGGGCATCAAGCTAGACTCCAGCCCTGATCGCACGGGCACTGGGCTACTCAAATCTGACCGGGAGGCGCCGCACCGGGCACAGGACGAGTACGGTGAAGTAGGCGTGACAGGAAAAATTAAGGTGTCCGACAACACCTTGAAGGTCGGTACATTGATCCCGAAATTGCCGGTGGCATTCTCCAATGACAGTCGACTGTTGCCACAGACATTTCGGGGCGGCTGGTTGAACAGCACGGAAATCGACAATCTGTCTGTGGATCTGGGGAAGCTTGACCGAGTAAACCTGCGCAACTCTTCTGATTACGAGCCGATGGCTGTCTACAACGGGGTGTCACGCAACATTCGACTCGGACGGTATCTGGACAGCGAGAAGTTTAACTTCGGTGGTGCCACCTACAAGTGGTCACCCGACCTGAGCACCAGCTACTACTACGGTGGGCTGGAGGACATCTACAAGCAGCATTACCTGACCCTAAACCACGTGTGGAACGTAACGAAAGGTCAGGCATTGAAGTCGGATGTACGCTTTGCACGCAGTGTCGACGATGGCGAAAGCAACGTCGATAACCGAGCACTGCAGGCGATGTTCACCTACAGCCTGGGAGGCCATGCATTCGGTCTTGGATACCAGCGAATGGATGGTGACACCGGCTTCGCCAATATCAACGGTACTGACGCGTATCTGGTCAACCTAGTACAGATCAACGACTTTGGCAATCAGGACGAGAAGTCGTGGCAGGCCCGCTATGACTACAACTTCGCAGCCCTGGGCATCCCAGGGTTGACGTTCATGACGCGCTACATCTCGGGCGATGACGTCGTGGTGCGGGGCAGGAGTGGGGCAGGTAAGGAATGGGAGCGAGACAGCGAGTTGGGCTATGTGATTCAGAGCGGCCCCCTGAAGAACCTTGGTATACGCTGGAAGAACGCCAGTATGCGAAGTAATTTCACCAGCGACATCGACGAGAACCGCCTGATTCTGACCTACACCGTGGCGTTGTGGTGATGACTTCACCACGGTAAGTGCGCGGCCAGCTCGGCCCACTCAGTGTTACTTGGGGGCGTCAGAGCACGTCGACGTCCTTCTACCTCAACAGGCATACCGTTGCCTGAGTAAAGGCCGCCTCTGGGCGGCCTTTATCTTATTGGGCGCGCCGAAGCCACCTCATCTGTGAAGTCAATGGGTTGAGTATTTCTAAGGTCAGTCGTCCATTTTCTTCGCTTGTCGGGCAGGTGCTCAAGACGGATCTTTGCAATCAAAAGCCTTCTTGGTTCCTAAGTTGAGCTGCAGTCGACAGCAAGGCGTTCGGAGAGCGGTTATGCGCCAAGATCAACTTGATGGTCTGGTGACCTTTGTACAGGTAGCGCGGCAGCGGAGTTTCACTTCGGCTTCACACCAATTGGGTGTATCGCCGTCGGCTGTCAGCCAGGTGGTGAGAGGCCTCGAGCACAGGCTTGGGGTGGTGTTGTTCAAACGCACGACCCGTAGTGTCAGATTGACCGAGGCGGGGGGACGCTTTCTCAAGCAGATCGAGCCCTTGGTGGAGGAGCTAGTAAAAGCGTCACAAGATATTGCAGACAGCGCCAGCGTGCCTTCCGGAGAACTGCGTTTGGTCGCGACAACATCGGCTTACATGACCATCCTGCGACCTGCACTTGGCAGCTTTCTTGAGCAGTATCCTGCCATTGAGGTTGAGGTCATTTTGCATGAATCCAGGATCGATTTGGTTCTGGAGGGCTTTGACGCTGGCTTTGGTTTGCACACCCAAGTCGAACGGGATCTTGTCGCCGTGAGCGTCGGTTCCTCCCTGAGGATGGGTGCCTTTGCGTCACCAGCTTACCTATCTCGTCGACCTGCGCCAGATCACCCGGATGACCTGCATCGTCATGAATGCATTGGCTATCGCCAATCTGAAAGCGGCGCCCTAGAGCGTTGGGCATTCGACAATGGCCAGGAAACCATTCAAGTAAGGGTCAAAAGCCGCTTGATTTACAGTAATCCCATTGCCTTGACACAGGCTGCGGTGGACGGTTTTGGCATTGCCTACATGGCTGACGGTCATTTGGACGCGCTACTGCAAGAAGGGAAGTTGGCACGTGTATTAGCCGACTGGAGCCTGCCAGCTTCACCCTATATGTTGTACTTCCCTGACCGGAGAAGCATCTCCAAGCGACTACGCCTACTCATTGATCATTTGCGTCGAAGCGATGCCATAGGGAACTAACCGACCAGTTACCTTTGGTGCCGGACGCCTTGTCCACTTCGTCAGTTTTCAGTTTTCCTTCAAGGGCTATGCAGTAAAACGCGCCAATTCTGAAGAGCAAACTCTCTACGCTTGGGAGGGGAGAATTGCCCGGAGGCTTTGGTGCGACTTAAAGGATGTTATCTCGGTCGCCCTCCCGCACAGATGGTTCACTACTGAATGGGTCAGGAGGTCGCATGAGCCAAACTCTCAACATCAATGGTATCGCTCATGAAGTGGACGTCGACCCCGACACGCCGCTGTTGTGGGTGTTGCGCGATGTTCTTGGAATGACAGGTACCAAGTTCGGGTGTGGGATGGCGCTCTGTGGGGCCTGCACCGTCCATATGAACGGCACAGCCATACGCTCATGCATGATGCCTGTCAGCGCCTTGGTATCAGCACAGATCACCACAATTGAGGGGGTAGGTGCGACCGAGGTCGGGAAGCGCGTACAGGCGGCCTGGCTGGCTCAAGAAGTGGTTCAATGTGGGTACTGCCAGTCAGGGCAGATCATGTCTGCCACTGCATTGCTGACCAGCAACCCAAAGCCGGACGACCAGACCATTGATGGTGCGATGGCGGGGAATATTTGCCGCTGTGGCACCTACGTGCGAATTCGTGAAGCGATCAAGGTTGCGTCTGGTCAATCTGGACAGAACACAACGGAGCAGCGCTCATGAACACGCCCGCCTCCTTATCGCCACAAGACCCTTCACAGGAATCTGTTGGGCTTAGCCGGCGCAGCTTCATCATGGCAGGCGCTGCCCTCGGCGGTGGCTTGTTGATCAGTTTCTCGCTGCCAATTTCGATGAGGGGCGCGTTCGCGCAGGGCGCAGAATTCTCTCCTAATGCCTATATCCGAGTTGATCGCGAGGGGCGAGTTTTCCTGACCATTCAACCGGTCGAAATGGGGCAGGGTACCTACACCTCCATGCCGGCGCTGATTGCTGAAGAGCTCGAGGTCGGTCTCGATCAGGTCGTGATAGAGCATGCGCCCGCTGACGATAAGCGCTACGCCAACCCGATGTTGGGGTTCCAGGTAACGGGCGGTTCCACGTCGGTACCTGCAAACTGGAAGCCGCTCCGCGAAGCGGGGGCGACCGCCCGGACTCTCCTAATCACCGCTGCGGCGAATCAATGGGGCGTTCCAGCCAGCAGTTGCAAGGCTGATAAGGGCGTCGTCTCGCATCTAGAGAGCGGGAAGCGCGCCGGATATGGAGAGTTGGCAGATGCAGCGGCGCGGCTGCCAATGCCAGAGACTGTCGCGTTAAAGGATCCGCGGGAGTTCAAGCTGATTGGGACACCCGCTAAGCGTACTGACACGCCTGACAAGGTCAACGGGAAAGCTGTCTTCGGCATCGATGCTCGCCCGGAAGGTGTGAAGGTGGCAGCGGTGATGCTGTGTCCCATCGTAGGAGGAACGCTGGACTCTGTTGACCCTGCACCAGCGATGGCGGTGAAGGGAGTTCGCCAGGTTTTGCGCACCGATAATTCAGTGGCAGTGGTTGCCGACCATATGGGTGCTGCGCGTAAGGCCTTGGCGATGCTTCAGGTCAAATGGAATGGCGGCGAAAATGCCAACGTCTCGAGCGAGTCGATGCTCAAGAACATCATGGCAGCGTCAATGGAACCTGGACTTGAAGTGAAGAACGAAGGCAATGCCAAAGAGGCGCTTGCCAAATCGGCCAAAAAAATCGAGGCGGTCTATCAGGTACCGTTTCTTGCCCACGCGTGCCTGGAGCCTGTCAACTGTACGGTGCACGTTCGCAAGGATGGCTGTGACCTGTGGTTGGGCATACAGGTACCGGCGAGGGCGAAGGCCGTAGCCGCGAAAATCACCGGGCTGCCGGAAGAGTCTGTACAGGTGCATAACCACCTTATTGGCGGAGGTTTCGGCAGACGACTGGAGGTCGATTTCGTCGAGGATGCAGTGAAGCTCGCTCGCCAGGTTGATTATCCCTTGAAAGTCATTTGGTCTCGTGAGGAAGACACGCGACATAGCACGCTACGACCGTTCCACTACAACCACCTCAGTGCAGGCTTGGACGACAAGGGAAAACCAATTGCCTGGACGCACAAAGTGACTGGCGGCTCGATCCTTGCGCGCTGGTTGCCGGCTGCTTTTACCGATGGTATTGACCGCGATGCCGTTCGTGATGCCAGCGGCCCGTACGCATTCCCCGCGCTCAGCGTGCACTACGTTCGCCACGAGCCTCCGAAGGGAATTACGCCAGCGTTTTGGCGCGGGGTTGGGCACACTCAAAACGCATTCATGGTCGAGGGACTGCTTGATGAATTGATACAGCTCAGTGGCTCTGACCCGTTTGAGTATCGCTATCCGCTTCTTCAGCATCATCCTCGGGCAGTCAAGGTGCTGCAGATGCTGAGGGAAAAGTCTGGGTGGGATACGCCTGTCCCCCCTGGACATGGCCGTGGTCTCGCCTTGACCTCATGCTTCAGTACTTATGCCGCCCAGGTAGCGGAAGTCAGCGTCAGTCCCGGTGGTGAGGTACGCGTGCACAAGATCTCAACTGTGGTGGATTGTGGCATTGCAATCAACCCTGATAGCGTTGTTGCGCAGGTTCAGGGCGGGACGATTTTCGGCTTGAGCGCTGTGCTATTTGGCAACATCACGTTTAAGGATGGAAAGGTCGAGCAAGGTAACTTCGACACTTACCGTGTCTTGCGCATCAATGAAACGCCCCAAATCGAAACATGGCGAGTTGAAAGTGATGAGTCTCCCGGTGGTTTGGGAGAAGTGTCGACGGTAACCATCGCGCCGGCTGTGGTGAATGCAATTTATGCCGCTACTGGCAAACGACTGCGCTCCTTACCAATTGATCCTGCAGCTCTGAAAGAGGCTTGAGAAAGACGACTGGATGCCCGCCACTCCAGCATCGGCGGGCTCCAGGCAGGCGATAAGCACAGAGCTCCTCACATGCTCTTATGGTAGTGGCTGTGCGAATTTATTAGGTTCGGGTCTCGTTACGACACGAGGTTTGAATTTTTCTCAAACCAAAGGCGTCTTTATATCGTTTGTCGTGCTCCTCCGGACTGTTGAACATGGCCTCCACGACGCCGCGATCGCGGCATCTGTTACTGGAGGTCGAACAATGAATACATCCCTTTGGAGCAGCCAAGCACCTTCGAGGTTGCTCGCATCCCGTCATCGTGTATCGGGTGATCTGGTTTTCCCGCCTGTCTCTGCCCATTCCCCGCTGTCTGAACAGTACGACGCGGTCGTCCTGGCCGGCGAAGGTTGGATTTACAGCTACACCATCATCAATCCAAGCCCCAAGAGCGGGCTGCAGCCGTTTGCCCTTGGTTATGTGGACATGCCTGGCCCAGTGCGGTTGTTCGGTCGCGTGAACGGCCCACGACGCCCTGAGATCGGCGATGTTTGCCGGGTGTTGCCGGACGAAACCTTTGGCTATGTGTTTGAGTTGGTGGAGGATGCGCAATGACAGCCATGCACGTTATGGGCGGGGCGATGACCCGCTTTGGTAAGCACCCAGGGGTGAAAGCCCCGGAGCTTGCTCAGCAGGCGATTCTGGCTGCCGTAGCCGATGCCGGTATTGAGCTCAAGGATGTTCAGGCAATCTATTGCGCCAACGTTCTCGGTGGAATGATTCTGGGTCAAGTGATCCTGCGTGACCTCGGTTTGGCAGGTATCCCGGTTTATAACATCGAGAATGCCTGCGCCAGTGGTGCCACCGCTGTACACCTTGCGCGCCACGCACTGATCGCTGAGCAGTACGACACTGTTCTGGTATTTGGTATCGAGCAGCTGACCCAACTGGGTGGCGGCACCATTCCAATGCAACGCAATGACGAAAAAACCGACCTGTTTGCCCAGGCCGGCATGGTGCTTCCAGCGGTGTACGCGATGCGGGCCACTCGCTTCCTGCACGAGCGTGATGCTCAGCCAGCTGACCTTGCTGCGATTGCCGTGAAGAACCGCTACCACGGCTCACTCAATGAGTTTGCTCAGCAACAAACCACGGTGACCCTGGAAGAAGTACTGGCTTCGCGCATGATTGCCGACCCACTGACGCTGCTGCAGTGCTGCCCGTCTCAAGTAGACGGCGCCGCTGCATTGGTGCTGAGCAAGCGCGCCGGCCCTCACGCCAAGGACGTGCGTGTCCTGGGCTCCACCGTCGTCTCCGGGCTGGTAGAAGGTGCCCGCGACGACATCCTCGATGCTGAAATCACTGCGCGCGCCGCCCGCCAAGCCTACGAACAAGCTGGCATCGAACCTCGCGATATCGGCGTAGTCGAGTTGCATGACGCCTTCACCATCGCCGAATTGCTGTACTACGAAGCCCTGGGTCTGGCACCGCACGGTGAAGCCGTAGCTCTGCTGAAGTCCGGCGCTACTCAAATCGGTGGACGTGTTCCAGTCAATCCAAGCGGCGGTTTGCTTGCTAAGGGTCACCCACTGGGCGCCACGGGTGTAGCGCAAATGGTCGAGCTGATGTGGCAACTGCAAGGTCGTGCCGGTAAACGCCAAGCCAACTCTCCGCGTATCGGCGTTGCGCAATGCACCGGTGGCGGGATTGCCGGGGTTGACCATGCGGCGTCGTCCGTCCACGTTCTGGGGGTGTGATATGTCTGCACAACGTTTTCACAGCGGCCAGGTAGCGGTTATCACAGGTGCGGCTCGGGGTATTGGGTTACGGATCGCGGCAAGGTTGGCTGAATCAGGTGTAATTACTTATCTGTTGGATCGAGATGAGAAGGCACTCGATGAGGCAATTGAGCGTCTCTCAGCAGAAGGATTGCAAGCAAACGGGATCGCTCTGGATCTGACTGAGTCGGCGGCAGTCAATAGTGTCTTCGCTGAAATTGGTGATGCCCATGGTGCATTGGACTTTTTAGTAAACAATGCCGGCGTGGTGCGCGACAAAAGATTCCTTAACATGACCGAAGAAGACTGGGATCTAGTACTGAATACCAACCTGCGTGCGCAATTCCTGTGCTGTAAAGCTGCGGTGCCACTGATGCTGCAACGTGGGTTTGGACGTATCGTCAATATGTCCTCGCGCGCCTGGCTTGGCGGCTTCGGACAGGCAAACTATTCAGCTGCTAAGGGGGGGGTAGTGAGCCTGACCCGTAGCCTGGCCATCGAGTTCGCGGCCAAGGGCATCACAGTCAACACCATTGCCCCTGGGATTGTCGATACGCCGCTGTTCCAAAGCTTTGACGAGGCAGTTCAAGTGCGGCTGAAGGACACCGTCCCGGTCAAGCGTATCGGTACTCCTGACGACATCGCCAACGCAGTGGAATTCTTCCTCGACCCGGCAAGTAGCTACATTACCGGTCAAACCTTGTATGTCTGCGGTGGACGAAGCCTGTCTTCGGCCAGCGTCTGAAGGAGGTTTCCATGCCTGTAACTTTGGAACTCCACGGTGCGGTAGCGAAAATTACGCTGGATCGCCCCGACGCCTTGAACGCACTGAACCTGGACGCCTTGCGCGAACTGCGTACGCACCTGGCAGAGGTGCGCGACCGCCGCGAAATTCGAACTGCGATTATCACCGGCAGCGGTGACCGAGCCTTTTGCGTCGGTGCTGATCTGAAGAGCACACGCGAGTCGTCAGCGTCGTACGCCGAGGCCCTGTTTTTGGAGAACGAGGCAGCGGCCGATTCTGGCCTCTACATCCGGTTGATGGATCTGACTGACCTCGATCTCAGAAAGCCGCTGATCGCTGCCGTAAACGGCCACTGCCTCGGTGGTGGGTTGGAGCTGGCATTGCAATGCAGCCTGCGTATCGCTTCGGGCAATGCCAGTTTCGGCTTGCCTGAAGCGGTGGTTGGCTCCATTCCGGCAGTTTCCGGGCTTCATCGCTTGCTGCGGGCTGTCCCTTCGGCCCATGCGATGCAGATGGCACTGACTGGACAGCGTATTGATGCCGTTCACGCGTCGATGATTGGCCTCGTATCGGAGGTTGTCGACACTCAGGAGCAGCTCGCGGAACGCGCCTTTGCATTGGCTGAGCGCATTGCAGCAGCAGCGCCGCTGGCTATTCAGGCGCTGCAATCTCTGTCGACCCAAACTGCTCATCTGTCCGACCGCGACGCTCAGCGATTGACCGAGCTGTACTGGGGTGTATTGCGTGATACCGAGGATCGCCTTGAGGGTCGCGCTGCGTTTGCCGAGAAACGCTCACCGCAGTATCTGGGCCGTTAGGATCTGGAGGGCATCATGACAATAAAAAATCCCTGCACCTTCAACCCAGGAGGGCGATGCTATGTTGCGTGACGCTTTGAAGGGGCTGACCGTTCTGGACTTCACCCAGATCGCAGCGGGGCCGACCTGCACCATGTTGTTGGCGGACATGGGGGCGCAGGTGATCAAGATTGAGCCACCAGAAGGTGAGTTGGGCCGTACCCTCGGCCCAGCTTGGGTCGGTGAATCCAGTGCACTGTATCATGGCTTTAATCGTGGGAAATTGGGTGTATGCCTGGATCTCAAGCACCCGGAGAGCCTAGCAGTTGTCATGCGCATGGTGGCCGAAGCTGACGTGCTGATCGAAAGCATGCGTCCCGGTGTGATGGCTCGTTTGGGGCTGGGCTATGAGGCAGTGGCTGAGGTCAACCCAAAGCTGATTTACTGCTCGATCTCTGCCTATGGGCAGCATGGCCCGTACGCCGAGCGTGCAGGTGTTGATGGCATTCTCCAGGCGGACTCTGGATTGATGAGCCTGATCGGATTGCCACACTCGCCACCCTGCAAAGTACAGGCGCCTATCGTTGATGTGGTCACCGGCTACATGGCCAGCATGTCAATTCTTGCCAAGCTGCAGGCGCGCCATGTGACTGGATTGGGAGGGCACCTGGACGTCAGCTTGATGAACAGTGCCTTGGCGTTGCAGCAGTCTTCAATCACCAGCTTCCTCCGGGATGGGCAGTTGCCTACGCCGATTGGAAGTGCAGCACCGTATGCGGCACCTAACGAAGCCTTCCGCACGTCGGATGGCTGGATCATGGTGGCCGCGTACAACGGCAATCGCTGGGAACGTCTCTGCACTGTGCTTGGACGTGAAGAGTGGATAAATGATCCGCGCTTCGACAGCTCTAGTAATCGGGTAAGCAATCGGGGAGTGATGCAGGCCTCGCTTGATTCGATCTTCGTCACCCGTCCGACAGACTATTGGCTCGGAGTGTTACGCGAGGCGGATATCCTGTGTGCGAAAGTCGCGGACTACAGTGACTTGCTCAAGCATCCTCAACTAGCCGAGAACGGAATGTTGGCCAGTGTTGAGCATCCCCGGTTTGGTACGCTGCGAACTGTAGGCTTCCCGGTCAACAGTGCGGCTGCGGCGGCCGAGCCCTATCAGCCGGCACCCGACCTGGGAGAGCACTCGCGCAAGGTATTGAGAGGGTTTGCGTTCGACGAAGCTGAGATAGACCGGCTGCTGCAAGGCGGTGCAATACGTGAAACCAAGGGGGCCACGCCCTTCGGTATTTAAGAGATGAATCCCGGCCCAGGCCGGGATTTTTCATTCTGTGGATCGGGTTATGCGCGCCTGCTCCAGAATCCACTGACGGAAGATCGTCATGTCTTCGCGCTCGGGGCGATGCTTGGGAGTCAGCAGATAGTAGGTGTATGCACCACGATCGACAGTTTGCTCGAATGGACGTACCAGCGTGCCTTCGCGAAGCTCCTTTCCGACCAAAAACAACTGGGCCATCGCAATACCTTGGCCACCGATAGCAGCTGCATAGACCATCGATGAGCTCTGGTAGATCATGCCGGCGCTGGCATCGACCTGGCCAATGACGCCTGTTGCCTCCAGCCAGTAGGCCCAGTCATCAGGACGGGCGATGGAATGCAGCATCGTGTACTCGGCGACGTCCGCCGGAGATTTCAGTCCAGGCTCCGTATTTAGCAAGGCGGGGCTGCACACTGGCGCAAGCAGGTTGTCACTCAGCGTATAGCTGTTGCAGTTGGGCCAGTCACCGGCGCCGAGGCGTATGGCTGCATCCAGGTCTTCCTTTTGAAAGTCCACCGGATCCAATGATGCTGTCAGCAACACCTCGATCTTGGGATTCTCTTGATGAAAGCTGGCTAGGCGCGGGATGAGCCATTGCATGGCGAAGGTGGTGTAGGCGCGTACCTTGATCTGCCGGCGCTTGGTCGGTCGCTTCAAGTGGCGTGTTGCACTGCGCAACTCTTCAATGAAGCGTGCCACCGCATTGAAGTACTGCTCTCCAGCGGGTGTCAGGCTGACCTGCCGATGACCGCGGGTAAACAACGGCTGCTCCATGAAATCTTCCAGCGTACGGATCTGTCGCGAAACAGCACCAGGGGTGACGTTCAGCTCTTCGGCAGCCAAAGTAATACTCAGGTGACGAGCAACCGCTTCGAAGGCGCGGACGGCATTGAGCGGCGGCAGTTTGTCCTTCATGGGGATCTTCTTGTAGTGTATAGATGATCGTATTTTTAGCATGACAAAAGCTCAAGCAAAACACTTTGTCAAACGACAGCACCCCGCCGTGATTCAATCACGGAAGGGTGTCGGCTTTCGCGGAAGAGGAGAGGCGTCAGAGGCGGATGATGACTGACTTAAGCTGGGTGTAGTGGGACAGCGCATCAATACCCTGTTCGCGCCCGTAGCCGCTTTGTTTGAAGCCGCCACAAGGGGTCTGTACGAATCCGCCACTGTACTCGTTGACGACGATCCGGCCGGCGTCGAGGCCTGCAGCAACCCGGTGGACGCGACCAATATCGCGACTCCAGATACCGGCGCCCAGGCCAAAGTCGCTGTCGTTGGCAATGCGCAGGGCGTCTGCTTCATCCTTGAATGGAATGACGCAGACGATCGGCCCGAAAATCTCTTCCCTGGCCAGGGTCATGTCGTTGTGCACACCGGTGTAAACGGTCGGTTCAATGTACCAGCCATTGCCCAGGTGTTCGCCGGTTGCAACTTTGCCACCGATAGCTGGTTTGAGACCTTCACGTTCGGCCACTTCGAAGTAGCTTTGGATTTTCTTGAACTGGGCTTCGGTGGTGATCGGCCCGGAGGTAGAGTCAAAGTCCGGCCCGACATTCAGCGCGGCAACTTCAGCGATGAACTTCTCAACGAACTGATCGTGGATGTCTTCTTGTACCAGCAGGCGAGTACCAGCGGCACACCACTGGCCGCTGTTCCAGGTGAATGCGCGGGTAGCGCCTTTGGCGGCAGCGGCCAGGTCAGCGTCGTTGAATACGATGTTGGCAGATTTACCGCCCAGCTCCAGCGTCAGTGGCAGGATGCGCTCTGCAGCAATGCGTCCTAGCTCCTGTCCAGCAGTCAGGCCACCGGTGAAGGAGATCTTCCGCATCAATGGATGGCGCGCCATGACAGGGCCAATGACGCTGCCTTTGCCTACAACGACGTTGAACACGCCTGGCGGCAGACCGGCTTCTTCCACGGCGATACGCGCGAGCTCAACCAGCGACGCAGAGGTGTGCTCAGAAGGCTTGGCAACTACGGTGTTGCCGGTCGCCAGCGCAGGCGCGATGGCGCGGGCGGCCTGATGCAGTGGAGCGTTCCAAGGCAGGATTACACCGATGACGCCGAAAGGATCGCGACGGGTATAGACGTGATAGTTCGGGCCTTGGTTGATGACTTCACCATCCATGACGTTGACCAGACCCGCGTAGTACTCAAAGTACTGGGCAGTCAGATCCATCAGTCCGGGCATTTCTTGGCCAGGCTTACCCGTTTCGGCGCTCTCCAGAGCACCAATATGACCTACGCTCTGGCGCACGATGCGTGCCAGCTCGATAAGGATGCGACCACGCTCCGAGGGGCGCATATCACGCCAGGCAGGTACCGCCTTGTTAGCGTTTTCGATGGCAAACTCAACATCTTGCGGGCCGCTGTTGGCGACTTCGCCCATTTTTTTGCCGCTGCGAGGGTCAATCTTCTCTACGAAGCAGCCGGTGCAAGGTGGCAGGGTAGCGCCGGCGATGTAACTCTCAACTTTTAACATCGGGTGTCTCCTCGGCCCACGCGACAGGCAGTGTCAGCGGGCCTCTTGTTGTTTGAGCTTTGATGACTGGCAGCAGATTCGACCTTTGTGCACGTGTTGTTCAAGGGAATTTTCAGCGGCCTTCGGTTGAGAAAAACTCAGTTACGTGTTCTGCACTAGTCAGAGCCGACCAGTTACATTTAGTCCCAAATTGATTTGATCAAACTTCAACTGAGTACGGCATTAAACTCGCTTCACCACGATGGCTAGCGATGCCATCGTTCCCGTCACAACAAGAAATGTGCTCACGGGAGCCAAGCCATGACTAACGACAAAGACGCGGTTTTTGACCGCATGCCTAACATTGAAACTGCAGCACCAAGCCAAGGTAGGACACTCAACAAAACAGAACGTAAAGCCATCGTCGCGGCCACGTTGGGCACGATCGTCGAGTACACTGACTGGGTGATCTACGCGACATTCTCCTCAATTTTAGCTCGCCAATTCTTCCCGGCAGGTGACAGCCTTACTGCACTACTGTCAGTGCTCGCGGTGTTTGCCGTAGGCTTCCTGATGCGCCCGATCGGTGGCGCAGTACTTGGTGTCTTCGCTGACCGTTATGGACGGAAGAAGGGGCTGACCCTCTCCATTCTGTTGATGTCAGTGGCTTCCTTGGTCATCGGTATCTGCCCAAACTATGAAAGCATCGGCATTGCCGCACCAATCATCCTGGTTCTCGCTCGTTTGACCCAAGGCTTCTCGGCCGGCGGCGAGTTTGGTTCCGCCTCGGCTTTCCTGATCGAATCGGCGCCGTCTGATCGTCGAGCCTTTGCTGGCTCCTGGCAGTGGTTTGCCATCAACGCTGGTACCCTGGTGTCGTTCCTGCTGGGCTATGTATTGGCTTCGATCGGCAGCGACACCGCGCTGGAAGAGTGGGGCTGGCGTGTGGCGTTTGTGATCGCTGCATTGATGGGGCTGCTGACCCTGTGGATTCGTCTGTCGGTGCGTGAGACCGAAGTGTTCCAGTCGCGCGTGAAAAAGAAGGTGGTCGAGAAGAGCCCCCTGCGTGACATCTTTACTAAACACCGGAAAGACGTATTCCGGGTAATCGGTGTGGCAATGGCCGGCAACCTGCTGAATTACGTGTGGATGGTGAGCTACCCGTCACAAGTACATCTGATTACTGGGATGCCAATCCGTGACACTCTGCTGGCTGGCTCCGTAGCGGTTGGTGTATCGCTGCTGCTGATGCCCTTCGCCGGCATGCTTGCCGACCGTATCGGTCGTCGCCCAGTGCTCATCGCCTTTGCGCTTTGCTCTGCTCTTTGGGCTTGGCCAAGCTTCGGGCTGTTGCACCAAGGCATCAGCCTAGTTGAAGTGACCATTTTGCAAACGATCTCAATGGTAATCATGACCGGCTTTGGTGCCGCTTCGGCAGTCACTATGGCCGAGCAATTCCCCGCTGAGGTTCGTGTTACCGGGATTGCCTTGCCTTATGCACTTTCTGTCACGCTGTTTGGTGGTACTTCGCCCTACATCATGACGGCAATGACAGGCTCGGGTTATGGACACTTGTTCTGGATCTACCTGGTAGTGATCAGCCTGATCAGTGCGGTAGTTTACATGCGCATGCCAGAAATGAAGGGGCAGCCGTTGCGTTAAACGTATAGGTGCTCCCAAAGGCCGCCCTAATCGGGCGGCCTTTTCGTTTCAGGAGGTAATTGCTCGGATTGATAAGTGGGGCTTCAAAGGGTGAAGGGCTAAGTCACCTTGTTCATTGGAGCTGAGAAATCCACCATACATCCATCACTACTGAAGGTAATAACGCCCGACAACTGCTAGCTCTGGAGACGACCATGCACCTGATCCCACGCTTCGAGTTCTTCCTCATTACGACGCTGCGCAAGATCATCCATGCCGAGAATGGCGTGAAAGTGAAGGTGCTGTAATGAACGAGCATTTCCGTCCCTATCCATACCGCCAGGTGCTCGGTTTTGTGGCCAGCATGTGGATGCGTCGACGCGGGTATTTCTTCTCCGGAATTTTGCTGACGCTTGCTGCGACGGGCTTTGATCTGTTGTTGCCTTGGGCGTCAGCCAAATTGATCGAAAGCGTTGCCAAGACTGCACATGCAAATGCCGTTTGGCAGAACTGGGTTATGCTTCTCGGTGCCTTCGCAGGATTCACCGTTAGTCGCAACCTTGCTCATCGCTTGTGGATTCCGCTGGCGTCGCGAAATATGCAGGCAGTGCTGTTGCAGAGCTTCGAACATGTGCTGGCGGCTCCAGCTCACTGGCATGCGGTGCAGTCGTCCGGTGACACATTGCGCCGCTTGCGCCGATCAATGTCCGGGTATGACAAGGTCACTGACGCGGTCACGGTGCATCTGGGGCCCGCCCTGATGGTGTTGCTGGGCCTTGTCGTGATGATTGGTTGGCGTGAGCCGTTGGCCGGCGCCTTTGCATTGCTGGTGGCGATTGCCTTCGTGGTCAGTAACCTGATCGTGGGCATGCAGTGGATCCGTCCCGCGCACCTGAACGCCAATTTGAATGATGGGCAATTGAGCGGCCTGGCCGCTGACGTGCTGGCAGCTGCGACCACTATCAAGAGCTTCAGGGCAGAGACCCGTGAGCACGCTCGTATGGAGCAGGTTGCCCAAGAATGGGGGCAGGCTTCCTCGAAGGCATGGCGCCGTGTAGTGGACTTGGGCCTGATGCAGAACTTGCTGCTGCTTCTGTTGCTCGCTGGGTTGAGTGGAGTGGCGTTGCTTGCTTGGTCAAAGGGGGCTACCCGTCCTGGTGACGTAGCGTTCGCAGTGACTTCGTTCCTGCTGATGGCGGGTTATCTGCGCGGCTTTGGCGAGAACCTCCGGACAGCTCAGTCGGGACTGGAGGATGCAGCCGATGCGTTGTTTTTGACGGGGTTGCCGCGGGAGGAGTCCGGTTCCAGCGATTCCTTGCCGAGCGTCGAAAAGCGGCGCGGTGAGGTGATTTTCGAAGGCATCGGATTTACTTACCCGGGCGCAGGTTCAGCCGTACTCGAAAGCTTGAATCTGCACGTACAATCCGGTGAGACCGTGGCCATTGCGGGCGCTAGCGGATCGGGTAAGTCAACCGTATCCAAGTTGCTGCAGCGTTTCTACAACCCTGACAGTGGACAGATCTTGCTGGATGGACGTGACATCTCGACGTTGCCTTTGGATGAACTTCGTCGCACCGTCTCAATGGTTGGACAGGACGCGGTGCTGTTGAGCCGTTCCATCCGGGACAACATCAGCTATTCGCGACCCAATGCAAGCATCGAAGAAATCGTGGCCGCGGCAACTGCCGCCTGTGCCCATGAATTCATCATGTCTCTCCCTGACGGCTATGACACGCATGTGGGTAGCTACGGAGCATTACTGTCAGGCGGACAACGGCAGCGGATTGCATTGGCTCGGGCACTGCTGGCGGACGCTTCAGTGTTGGTACTCGATGAGGCGACTTCAGCCTTGGATTCTCAGACTGAAGCAAGTGTCTTGGCGGGTATTGTGGCGTTCCGTCCTCAGCAAACACGTATCGTGATTGCCCACCGTCCAGCTGCCATCCTTTCTGCGGACAGAGTGGTCTGGCTGGAAGAGGGTGCAGCGCTCGAAACACTGGCCAGCCAGGCGATCTGATATGGGGTTAGAGTATGAGTTCCTCTGTTTGGGACTCTGAGGGTTCGTTTCGCAGAAAGTCTATGAACGCCCGCAATTTCGCTGGGACGCGGCGTCGATCGGGATAGTAGAGGTGGAGGGGGGGGATTGCTGGGCTCCACTCCTCCAGGATCCGTAATAGACGCCCCTGCTTGATGAAGGGCTCAATGTATCCATTGATCATGTAGGCGATGCCAAGTCCGTCTAGTGCTGAGCGAACCAATATTTCGGAGTCGTTGAGGATCAACCGGCCCTTTATCTGGAGATCGATTTTCTCCTGGCCGTTGTCGAACTCCCAGCGCTCGATCTGCCCGCTACTGGAATGCCGGAAGCTGATGCAGTCATGCTGCAACAAGTCACGCGGATGTTCTGGTTGGCCAAACTGCGTGATGTACTCGGGGGAAGCAATAATTTGCGCCTTGAGGGGAGGGCCGATTGCTACAGCGACCATGTCTTTTTCAACCGCGTTACCGAAGCGGATGCCGGCATCGAATCCCTGTCCGACAATGTCCACCAAGTGATTTTCGGCACGGATTTCCAGATTGATTTCTGGGTAAGCGGCCATGAAGCGACGCAAGATCGGCTGCAGAACTATTAAGTAGGCGGCCCGCGGCACATTGACCCGTAGAAGCCCTGCAGGATGATTGGCCTCCCGGCCGAGCTCCTGTGACGCATTGGACAATTGCTCAAGTGCCGGCTGTACCCTTTCCAGGTAGCGCTCCCCTATTTCTGTCAGGCAAACGCTACGGGTTGTGCGGTTGAACAGCACCAACCCTAGCCGTTGCTCCAGCACTCGGATGCTCTGGCTTACCGCTGAAGGTGAAATGCCTAATTTCACTGCAGCATTGGAAAAGCTCTTTTCCTCCGCCACCGCCATGAAGGTTACCAATCCATCCAGGTGATCCTGACGCATGGTTATACTCCGCCACGATGGGGTGTGGTTTCACTGAAGCTTTAGCACCTACCAAATGAGCTTGCACAGGCAACCTTTGGCACATTCGTACCGAAAGATTTCATAGTATTCCATGAGCATGCTCAACTCATTTACTTCTTTGGACGAGCCGCACGGGCAAACTCGATGAATGCCTTGAGTGGCGCTGGTACATGGCGACGGCTGGGGTAGTAAAGGTGCAGGCCAGGATAAAAGGGGCACCAGTCCGGCAACACTTGAATCAATCGCCCGTCGGCCACATGCTCGCTGACCATTTCTTCGAAAACATAGGCTAGACCAATCCCTTGTAGTGCAGGGCCCACCATCAGACTCACGTCACCCAGGGTCAATGGGCCGCTGACTTCAATTTCCTGGGCGATCCCTCCGCGCTCGAATTCCCATCGGTACAGTGAACCACTGGGGAAACGATGCCGAATACAAGGTAAACCGTGTAGATCCTCTGGTTTCTGCGGGATCGCATAACGCTCGAAGAAAGCCGGCGTGCCTACGACCACCGAGCGCATGTTTGGGCCTATTGGCAGTGACACCATGTCGGCTTCCAGGCGGTTGCCAAACCGAACACCGGCGTCAAAACCTCCCGCCACTACGTCCACCAACGCATCGTTTTCGACCACCTCCAATCTGATGTCCGGATATTCCTGCAGGTACTGGCTGACAATCGGTAACAGCACGAGTTCGCATGCCTGGCGACCAGCAGTGATGCGCAAGTTGCCTGAGGGCTTGTCTCGAAAATTATTGAGGTCTTCGAGTGCATCATCAATGTCCCGAAAAGCCGGTTTCAAGCGTGTGTAGAGTCGCTCCCCAGCTTCTGTCAGGGCGACACTTCGAGTGGTTCGGTTGAATAAACGTACGCCTAGGCGGTTTTCCAGGGCGCGCAGAGAGTGACTTAGGGCTGAAGGTGACAGACCCAGTTCGACCGCTGCACGGCTGAAATTCAGGTGCTGCGCGATGGATAGGAATATCGTCAGGTCAGCAGTGCTAGGAGCCTTCATTTATGAATGCCTTTCACTAAGTCATGCAAAATAAATGGGATTATCACATAAGTACCACGACTTTAAAGTGGCATCAACTCATCGAGAAGACCCGCCAATAACGCTCGGGTCGCTGACAGGAGGAGTTGAAAATGCGTACTTGGTTCATTACTGGAGCTTCCCGTGGTTTTGGCACCCTCATCGCAGAACACGCCCTGCGTGCCGGCGACGCTGTGATTGCCACCGCACGTAAACCGCAAGACATTACTGACCGGCTGGGTGCTCACCCGAACCTCCTGGCCGTGCGCCTGGACGTGACCAGCGAAGAAGAATCGCATCAGGCTGTCGCGGAAGGCATCAAGCGTTTTGGCCGTATCGATGTCGTCATCAACAATGCCGGTTTCGGTGTACTGGGTGCGGTGGAAGAAACCAGCGCCAGCGAAACCGAGCGACTGTTCGCTACCAACGTGTTCGGTGTCCTGAACGTAACCCGCGCTGTCCTGCCGCACATGCGTCGCCAGCGTAGCGGGCACATCGTCAACATCTCCTCGATCGGCGGCTACCAGGCTTACATGGGCTGGGGTGTATACGGCTCCACCAAGTTCGCAGTGGAAGGGATCACCGAAGCGCTGCACCAGGAGCTGGCACCCCTGGGCATCCACGCAACGGTCGTTGCTCCGGGCTTCTTCCGCACGGACTTCCTGGACGAACAGTCGCTGATCAAGACCGCCCTGGAACTGCCGGACTATGACGGCACCGTCGGTAAGATGCGCCAGTTCGCCGAGGCGGCTAACCATGCACAACCCGGTGACCCCGTAAAGTTCGCCGAGGCCATCCTGGCTCTGGTGAATGCACCGAAACCGCCACAGCGTCTGGCGCTGGGCAGCGATACCGTCGCACGTATCGGCGAGAAGCATAGCTTCGTTGAAGCGGAACTCAGCGAGTGGAAAGATCTGGCGCTCTCTACTGACTTCAAAGACTAAGACGAACGCTACAAACTTGGAGAAAATGAGCTATGAAAAGTGCTCTGATTTCACTGCTGGGTGTTGGGGGGGCACTGCTGGGTGTACTTATGGTGTCTTCGGCGTTAGCTGCGCAATTAAATTCAACGGCCACAACAGCAACCACATTTACTGATTATCACTATGAGCAACGCTTGGATATTGCTCGGGTGCTGTCGCACACTGAAGTTCCACCTGTGTGTTATGTCGTACCGGTGGAAATGACCTATGAAGACTCGCAGGGAAATCAGCACACGATTCGCTACCACGCTATGGGCACTGGCTGCCTCAGTGGTTGATCTCCACACGCTTACAAAGACCGGGCTAGCCCGGTCTTTGTGCTGGTAGGTACTCTGAGTGGCCCACGTTGCTGCGCGACGTTGAACGGGCGTAAACGTCTGGCAGTAAGCAAGGATGGTCACTACGTATCGTTCCGTGCCAAAAATGGTCGGTGAGCGTCCGAAGCCTACAGCCGCGACAATATTGGCATGTAAGCCTCCTTTTTGACCTTTAAACTGAAATATTTTACGAGTCAAAAATGAGGCTTATAAAATTTGAGCCCTGTCGGTCGGATGAATGATCCTGCTGCCCAGCTCTGCATTTATGCGAGTTAGGTAGTCTGCCGACAAGAGACAAACGGTCTGACATCTCTGTCGTCTACTGCCTGAAGCACGAAGTACTGCCCATTCGCCTTCAGCGCGTGGATGATGCGACATTGGACATAGGCGGTGCTGTATGAGGTGCTCGTGCCTTGGATGTTGAGCACCAATTCTCCTCCGTAGCTGCTCACGTACCTCAAGTCCTTCAAGGCCCCCGCCGTTTCACCATTGGCCTCTGCGATTTCGATTATCAAATTCCGTAAGGTCGATTGATCTGTGTCTGCCACTTCAGCGGAAAACCTGGCCTGCCGCTGACTTTGAAAACCTCCTTCACGACTGGCTGAGCCCAGACGATTGAATGTGATATGAGCGAGCAGGACTACTTCCATGGTCTGAGCCTTCTGTGTAGGTCTTACTTCTCGGTAGCAGGGGGCATTTTATGCAACGCACGGTGCCCCGTGTTCTGGCTTGTTCATATCCGGCAATGACTCACCGATTGCGTTGTAACGGTTCGATGAGAAGGCTCCAAAGCGTCTCCGCACCGCCTTCTTGGGAAAGTTTTTGGTACTGTCGAGTGTGGAGCGCCATGCCAAAAGTTTTGAGGTACAAGGATTGGTCGTCTGTATCTACAGTGAGTGCCTCGTTGTACGAGCCCCCGCCAAACGAATCGCCATGGCTGTAATAGATACCGGCGCCTAGCTGGCCACCGGTGAACAGAGTCGCTTTGGCAACGTTATTGCCGTCCTTGTAAATACTCGCAGAAAAGCGATTGGCATCTATACGACGAAATGCGCCTTCGTACCCTGGGTTGCGTGACTGGAGCTCCAGCAATGAGTTCTCGAAATAGCGGGCAATGTACTCGAAGCTATCGAGCAGAAAGCGGTCTCTGTCAAGCTGGGTGAAGCTCTTGGCCATCCGAAGGTTGCTTGAGCGCGGGCCAGTTGGGGGCATAGGAGCGGGCGCTAAACTGCTATCGAAATTGGTACGCTCAGATCGAGGTAGCGTGCTCGGTTGGTTGCGGCTGCATCGATTGGCGGCCTTCCGCACTTCCTTCGCGACTTGCAAGAATGCTTCGTCTCGATCCGGCCAAAGTGTCACTGGCTTACCATCTTGAGGGGTGCCAAGGAGCTTGCCAAACGGTGCGTAGTGCCAATCGCATGGGCGAAGAATCACAGGTATGACGATCGCTTCCCCTGCAGCATGGCGCTCCATTGCTCGGGCCATCTCGATGTTGTAGCAGTAATCGGAAGCGATGAAGTCAGGGCTCACCAGCAATAGGATGATTTCGTCGCTGTTGATGTGATCATCAATTGCCGCATCGATGACTTGGCCCGCACCGATTCTGCGATCGTGCCATGTGTCAATGACGCCCTGGCGTTTGAGCATGGAAAGCTGCTTTTCGAGCTGATCGCGCAGGGCCTCGTCTGCATGGCAGTAAGAGAAAAACACGTTAGGCAAAATGGTTACTCCCTCTCAGGTAGGTGCTGCTCTGATCATATGATCTGCTCACCGTAGAAGTACAGGTCGCAGGATCGAAGCTCGAACTCGATGACCAGATCGAAGAGAGCTAAATCACGGGTTTTCTCCGCGCTATGAATAGCTTTCCACGTGCGTTCGCATTGTCGTGGTGAAATGATGCGTATATGAAAGCATCAAAAGAAGGGAACAGCTATTTATGAGCACGGCTCACTAAGTCTTGCTAAATCCATGGGATTATCACATGGATGATTCACCTTTAAAGTCGCATCAACTCATCGAGAAGGCCCGGCAATAAAGCTCGGGTCGCTGACAGGAGGAGTTGATATGCGTACTTGGTTCATTACTGGAGCTTCCCGTGGTTTTGGTACCCTCATCGCAGAACACGCCCTGCGTGCCGGCGACGCTGTGATTGCCACCGCACGTAAACCGCAAGACATTACTGACCGGCTGGGTGCTCACCCGAACCTCCTGGCCGTGCGCCTGGACGTGACCAGCGAAGAAGAATCGCATCAGGCTGTCGCGGAAGGCATCAAGCGTTTTGGCCGTATCGATGTCGTCATCAATAATGCCGGTTTCGGTGTACTGGGTGCGGTGGAAGAAACCAGCGCCAGCGAAACCGAGCGACTGTTCGCTACCAACGTGTTCGGTGTCCTGAACGTAACCCGCGCTGTCCTGCCGCACATGCGTCGCCAGCGTAGCGGGCACATCGTCAACATCTCCTCGATCGGCGGCTACCAGGCTTACATGGGCTGGGGTGTATACGGCTCCACCAAGTTCGCAGTGGAAGGGATCACCGAAGCGCTGCACCAGGAGCTGGCACCCCTGGGCATCCACGCAACGGTCGTTGCTCCGGGCTTCTTCCGCACGGACTTCCTGGACGAACAGTCGCTGATCAAGACCGCTCTGGAGCTGTCGGACTACGACGAAACCGTCGGCAAAATGCGTCAATTCGCCGAAGCGGCCAACCATGCACAACCGGGTGATCCGGTGAAGTTTGCCGAAGCCATCCTGGCCCTGGTGAACGCTTCGAAGCCGCCACAGCGGTTGGCCCTGGGCAGCGACACCGTGGCGCGCATCGGTGAGAAGCACAGCTTTGTCGAGGCAGAGCTGAGCGAGTGGAAAGAGCTGGCGCTTTCTACCGACTTCGCGGTGTAAGTCGACCACAAGCGTAAATAAGACACAGAAACCGGGCTTGCCCGGTTTTTGTGTTTCTGGAGGGCGGAATGTCTTGAGGTAACCGCTTACTAAATAGGGAGCTGGAAAGGGAAGCTATAGTGAAAGGATCCAGCCCCGTCTTTACGCCTGTTGGAGACGCATCATGGAATCGGCAATCCCTCCGTATCTGCGTACTGAGCGCACCCAACCTTCCACCATGCCTCCCAGTCATGTTCCTCCATTTCCCGCCTGGGCAGCGCGATTTGATCCACTGGTGGGGCAAGTGGTCATGGCTTACTTCGGCGTGCAATCAACAGCTGAGCTCAGCATTGAAGATTTGAAGCCGATCACCCATCGCTTCGTGTCTTCCAGTGGCCCGAAACACTGGGATCTAGCGCACTGTAAAGACGCAGCAGGCTTCCATAACCTCATCGCCATTGCCTACTGGTCAGCACCTGCTGACTTCCTGAGGTGGCGCCAGCAGAGTGGTTTCGATGTTTGGTGGAACGACCCACAACGCGCTGGGGAGACGGTGGGATGGTTCATTGAAATAGTAAGCCCTACCGCGGATCGCTTTGAAACCCTCCAGGCATCGCTCGGCGCACCAGAAGGAGTCGCCCACCTGGCCGAGTCTTTAAGTGACACCGTCCAGGAGCATGGATATTGGGGCAGCGTACGGGATCGGTTTGCACTTGCTCAGACTGATCCGCTTAGAGGCACTAAGCCTGAAGCAAATCCCAGCCAACAAGGCTCGCCACGTACCCACCTGTCAGGTAGGCAAAATCTTTGTTTGATCCGCTCTGGCCAAGATTGGGGGGCTACTCGTGATAAAGAACGAAACTTGTACCTACACGACATTCAGCCTGTACTGGAGGAGGGCATGACCTACCTTCGTGATCAAGGTGGGCCACTCGGCTGCCTTTCATGCCGTTTCATGAGGGTACTGAACACCACTACCGGCGAACCGCTGGAAAAAAGTTTTGGGCTCGCGCATTTCGATGAGCTGGCGAATTTAGAGGCTTGGGCTAAGACCCATCCGACGCATCTGGCCATTTTCGGTGGATTCATGCGCTATGTGCGAGCATTAGATTTCCAGGTGGCGCTGCGACTTTACCATGAGGTTTCTGTAATCCCGGCCGACTCTCAATGCTTTGAGTACATCAATTGCCATCCAGGCAGCGGATTGTTGGGCTCGTGAAATCATCAGGACACCCGCTAGGCCATGCACAACAAACAATCATGGCCGAGCGGTGGTGAGTCAATTGTTGGCATCCAGCACGACACGGTACCGTGCCTTACCGCTTCGCAGGTGATCGATTGCCTCATTAACTCTGCTCCTGGGGAAATATTCAACCTGCGGAACGATCTGATGGCGATCACAAAACTCCAGCATGGTTGCCGTGGTACTTGGAGACCCGACCGGAGAGGCGGACAAGATCTTTTGTTGGGGGATCAAGTCGGACACATGCACCGGAATAGCAATGGGAACGATGCCAACGAAGTTCGGACGGCCCTTGGCACGAAGTGTGCCAATCATCGCCGATGACGAACACGTGTAGTGGCTCGCCGCCGTGGAGAGGCGTAAAGCCAACATCGAAACCTGACGCTTGAGTCGGAGGGGGGAAATGAGCCTACCGACTCGAGCGCCAGTCCCGGTGCATCAGATCATTGTGGCTTAGTAACGCCTCAAGAAATGTTGGACTCGCTCCCCGCTATCAACCCCGAAAAAGTCGCTTGCGTAGGCGTTTTTCACGATGTTGCCACCCTCCATGAAAATCACACGATCCGCTACCTCCTGGGCGAAGCGCATCTCGTGGGTTACCACTAGCATTGTCATTCCCGCATCAGCAAGATTTCGCATGACTAGAAGCACCTCATCTCGCAACTCAGGGTCGAGAGCGGACGTAGGCTCGTCAAAGAAGATCACCTCAGGATCCATGGACAAGCCCCGGGCTATGGCCACACGTTGCTTTTGACCACCAGATAGCCGGGCAGGGTAAAAGTCTGCTTTAGCAGCCAGGCCAACCTGTTCCAGTAAATCCATTCCTTTTTTTACTGCTTCCTGCTTTGGGACTTTCTTGACGCTGACAAGTCCTTCGATAACGTTCTCAAGGGCCGTGAGGTGTGGAAAGAGATTGAAGGACTGAAACACCATGGCTGTCTTCTGGCGCAGCTGAGCAAGTTCATGCTTGTCTGCGCGACTCATGCGTTTCCCGGCAATCAGGTCAATCCGATGTCCGCAAATCTCCAGAATCCCGCTATCGGGCTGCTCCAGAAAATTCAGTGAGCGCAACAGCGTGGTTTTCCCTGAGCCTGATGGCCCCAGAATTACCACTACCTCGCCAGCCTCTACTCTCAAGTCCACTTTGTTCAGAACAACATTGTCACCGAAGGACTTGGAGACGGCAGTGACCTTGATTTTAGTGTTGCTCATCGGTAGCGCCTCGTCATACGCCCTTCAAGATAGGTTTGAATTAACGTCAGAATCTGGTTGATGAGCCAGTAGACCAGACCAATCATCAGGAACATTTCCATGTAGCGGAACGTCGACGCACCTACCTGTTCTGCTACACGGGTCATCTCAACAACAGTGATGGTTGACGCGAGAGAAGTGTCTTTGATCAGGGCAATCAAACGGCTTCCTACGGGTGGCAGTGCAATGCGAGTGGCCTGGGGAAAGATGATTCGACGAAGGCACGTCCAGTAACCCATCCCCATAGCCTGCGAAGCCTCCCACTGACCAGGATCCACGGCATTGATACCTGAGCGAAAGTTCTCGCTCAGGTAAGCGGCGGAGAACAGTGTCAGTGCCAGCAGGGCCGAAGGGATCGGCGTCATCGTAATGCCATAATGAGGCAGGCCGAAGTAGATCAACAGAAGCTGAACCAGCAACGGTGTCCCACGGAAAATCGACACATACATGAACGCAACTGACCGCAAGATTGCGAGGTTGGAGTTGCGCATAAGCGCAACGCATATACCGAGCAAACTGCCCAATACAAAAGCGCCCAACCCTAGTCCAAGCGTGACCAGTACAGCCTGCTGAAGCAGTGGCCAAGCGCGCAGGAATAATTCCAGCATCAATCACTCCTCAGCCAGGGCTTTCTTGATACCCGAGAGCATTTGGTAGTCCGCACCAACGTAATGCTTGGAGTAGGCTTCCACGGTGCCATCGGCAATCATTTCACTAATCGCCTTGTTGACCGCTGTTTTCAGACTTTCGCTGCCCTTGCGCATTGCCGCGGCAGACACCTGGTAGGTGAGGGGGGCGCCTACTGCCTTCAACGGCAGCTTGTTGACCACACGGTAGTTTTCACCGCTGAACCACGACGCGATCACCACGTCGACGCGACCGTTGGCCAGGTCATTGAACACCAGCCCGCCGTTGTCATAAGTGCGAATAACCGACTGGGTCAGATTCTTATGAGACCACGACTCATTACTGGAGCCCGCCGTAACCCCCACTGATTTACCGGCCAGATCTGCTCGCTCATGGATATCGGTGTTCTTGGCGAGGAGGAAAATACGAAACTCTTCCACGCCGTATGGATCGGAGAAATCGACTTGCAGCGCCCGCTCTTTAGTGGGAGTGAGATCGTTCATCACCAAGTCGTACTTGTCAGCTTTGAGGCCTTCTACGAAGTTTTTGTAGGTATCGGCAATGAAAACGACTTTTGGGACACCGATACGCTTGGCCACTTCCTTCGCCATGGCCACGTCGTAACCTGACGGTTTGTTTTCCGCGTCGATGAAGCTCCAGGGGGGACTGGTCTGTGTGTTGGCAATACGAATCTCGCCAGCCTCCTTGATACGCTGCAGAGAGTCATCCGCGCTTACGGAATTGACGCCCAGGGTTGCCAATGCGAGCAAAGAAATTGCAAATCGAATGCCGGTGATTGTTTTCATAATCCATCCTTAATTTATTGATCACCGCCCCAAGATTGGGCGGCGAAAGGCGGCAGCACTTCGAAGGAAAAGGGCGGCGAAATCTTGCGCTTCACCTACCCCGTGGGTGTTACACGATTGCGTGCTCAAGACGGGCTTGTTCGTAGCACTTCAATGCATTGTCGAGATCGCCGATCAGCACCTCTGGGTCTTCAAGACCTATGGAAACCCGAACGATTGGCTGGTTGGTAGGCGGGTATTGGCGCGCCTGCTGCTGACTGGCAGGGTAGTAAGCAACTAGACTGTGCGTCCCTCCCCAGCTTGCGCCTATTGGGAAATGCCGGAGCGCATTGAAGAAAGCACTGAAGGCCGCCTCACGAGCTGGCTGGAGAATGAACGAGAACAGGCAGCCATTGCCTTCAAACTGTTTCTTCCATAGCGCAAACCCAGCATTGGACTCCAGTGCGGGGAACATCACCTCGCCAACCATGGGGTGGGCATCCAGCCAGCGGGCAACTTTTAACGTGTTTTTGCTCTGCTCCTTCATCCGTACCTGAAGCGTGTCCATTCCTCGCATGACCAGAAAACAATCATCGGGGCTGACCGCCTGGCCGAGAATACTTTGAGTCTCACGCAAGCACTCGTAGTACGACGTGTTGAGCATACTGATACTGCCCATGAGCACATCCGAGTGACCACCAAATACTTTGGTGACCGCTTCAACCGATAGGTCGATACCATGCTCAAGGGGGCGGAAATACAGCGGGCTTGCCCAAGTGTTGTCCATCATGGTCATGACACCATGACGTTTGGCGACCGCCGCAATACCGACGATGTCCTGCATTTCCATCGTGATTGTGCCTGGCGCCTCCAGACAGATCATCTTTGTGCTTGGTTTAATCAAGCGCTCAATATTGGAGTCGATAGTGGGAGGGTAGAACTCCACCTCTACACCTAAATTCGCCAGCCAGTTTCGAGCGAAGGTTTTTAAGGCACCATAGCAAGCATCTGAGATCAAGATGTGATCACCGCTACGCACGAACCCCATCACGGCAGTGATAAGGGCAGATGCACCAGATGGAGTAACCACGCAGTGACTGGCGCCTTCCAGTTGCGCAATCCTGTGCTCCAGGCTCCGTGCTGTTGGTGTGCCGGTAATACCGTAGCTGTAGCCATCAGGCTGACGAGATTTGCGCGCGACAAAATCTTCGAAGGTATCAAAAACTACGGTCGAACCGCGCCATACAGCAGGTGACAAGCTGGCAAAGGGGTTGTCCGCGTGATCGGTGAAGCTCATTGTGAAGGTGCCCCCAGAGGCAGTTGGTTATGGCCTGATTCTAGGGGTATGAAAATCTTGCGAGCAAGACGGTGAATTATTTACTCTATAAGTTCAGGTTATAGCTTAGAGAGACTTCATGGGCATTCGAGAAATTGAAATGTTTCGCGCCGTAATGACCTCCGGCACGACCAGTAAAGCAGCAACGATGCTGGGTGTATCGCAACCGGCAGTCAGCCAGGCGATTAGGAAGCTGGAGGTCAGTGCGGGGCTACAGCTGTTTGTACGCTCTCGCAGCAGACTGGTACCCACCCAAGAAGCGGTTGCGCTGATGGCGGACGTAGATCGCTTCTTCATGGGCTTTGAAGCCATCGAGCATCGACTGAAAAGCCTTCGCGATCTGGGCATAGGGCGTTTGAACATTGCCGTGCACCCGGCGCTTGGCGTGTCGTTTCTTCCCCGGGTGCTGGCGGATCTAGACCTCGCCAAGCGCGACATGCAGGTGTCGTTGCGAGTATTGAGTTCGAAAGAGGTGCACCAACAAGTATCTTCCGGGCAATGTGATTTTGGACTGATGGCTGATGAGATGCCTGTCGCTGGGCTTGAGCACTCAGCGTTTCTCGATAGCAATGGTGTGATTGTCATGCACGCCAGCCATCCACTGGCTAAGCAATCGATTATCACGCCTCGTGACCTAGGTGATGTGGATTTCCTTGCATTGAATCCCGAGGACAGCAGCCGTCACCGATTGGAGGCAGCGATGCGGGAGGAGGGCGTTGAATTGAAAATTCGGGTCGAAACACCGTACGCCCACACCCTGTGTGAGCTGGCCATGCTTGGCCTAGGGGTGGGGTTTGTGAACCCGGTGGCGGCGCGCGACTTCCTTGATCGAGGGCTTGTTGTCAAACCCTTCAGTATTGATGTCCATTTTGCCAGCCTTTTGGTATTCCGCCCTGGTAAACCTTTACCCGAGAACGCACGGCAGTTCATACGCGTTCTGAGAATCCGCCTTGAAAAAGACCTGAAGCAGCTCAGAACCAAGCTTGGGTAAGTGTAAGCAGGATTTTGCGGTGTTCTACTGCATACAACCCCGCAGGAACGGCGTCGCCTGGTGGAAGCGTTGAGACCTGCTCTCGAACCTGTGCATGAAGCTGTGTCAGACGCCTTGCGAATCGTTAGTCATGCCCAGGATGCCATTAACAGCAAGCAGAATCAGGCAAATCGAGAGCAGTACTCGACTAACTTCAGTACCGCACCGAGCCGTAGTCTGAACCCATGCAGAAACACACCTGCAACGGGTTAACCAGACGATGCTGATCTGAACGACCCGGCCCTAAATCCTTGATTACGACCGGAGTCACCGCCATGAAAACCATTAGCCAACTTATCGCTGCTGTTACCTTCGCTCTGAGCGCCACCGCATTCGCTGTACCGAGCAACCAAGAAGTTCGAGTCTACTCCCAAACTGCCAAAGAGCAGCAGACTGTCGCTGAAGACGGCTCGGATCGCACTCCAGGCTTCAAAGTCGCTGAAGGCGGCTCGGATCGCACCCCAGGTTTCAAAGTCGCTGAAGGCGGCTCGGATCGCACCCCAGGTTTCAAAGTCGCTGAAGGCGGCTCGGATCGCACCCCGGGCTTCAAAGTCGCCGAAGGCGGCTCGGATCGCACCCCGGGCTTCAAGGTTGCTGAAGGTGGCTCGGATCGCACCCCAGGCATCAAGGTTGCCGAAGGTGGCTCGGATCGCACCCCAGGTTTCAAAGTCGCTGAAGGTGGCTCGGATCGCACCCCAGGCATCAAGGTTGCCGAAGGTGGCTCGGATCGCACCCCAGGTTTCAAAGTCGCTGAAGGCGGCTCGGATCGCACCCCGGGCTTCAAAGTCGCCGAAGGTGGTTCAGATCGTACCCTCGGCCGTCGCCAAGCATAAACTAATGTGGCAACCCACATCGGACGGGGACAGAATAGTGAAAAAGCCCTACAGGCTGAACCCTGTAGGGGTCATGCCGAGATAAGGGGAAAATTCACTCACTTCCCCTCTATCCATATGATTAATATCACAATTTTAAAAAACCACATGGGTATCGCGATGCGGCGATTCTGACGTGTGTCACCCAGGTCGATCGCTGCTACACGGCGAGGAAAACATGGTTGGTGCCGACGTGGGTTACAGGTGTAGGAACAAACAGTTCCCTGATGCTTAGGAATGAGGTCGATTAACAACCTCAGAAGATCCTTCAGTTGAACCGGTCGCGGCAAATCAGGCAGCCGGAATGAATGATTCTATAATCACTCTATAATTGACTATAAAGACCGTCCTAGAGCGGCAGCTAGGCTGCTCCCTGTGACTTGAGGCTTCCCCTCCCTGTCAGACTTGTTTCGCACGTCTGGGTATTGCGCCCCCGCTAGCCGTTAGCAGCCTGGCATCCTCGTCTGGGCACTGGTTTGGACCGGCTGTGAGAGAATGAGGCTGGCCAGTACGACAACAATGCTGGGAGCAATGATTGGCCCATATGCCCAAAACCTATGGCACGCATTGTTCAGGGGGATGTTATGGACAAGCTCTACGACAGGCTGGTTTTGCCGAGAGGCCACTAGGGGTCGCCTCAGAAAACGGAAAATAAAGCACGCTAAGCCGGTTGCAGCGGTCGTAGCGGCCTGAACTTGCCCGCGCCGATCTTGGCGCTGCTGCGCCAGAGGTAATCGCCGGTGAGGTTGATGTGCTCCCAACCGAGCGGCGACAGGTACTGCAACAGCGCGTCATCAACGGCATGGCCGTTGCCACGCAGCGCGTGCGCAGCCCGTTCCAGATAGACCGTGTTCCACAACACGACGGCAGCCGTTACCAGATTGAGGCCGCTAGCCCGGTAGCGCTGCTGCTCGAAACTGCGGTCGCGGATTTCACCCAGGCGGTTGAAAAACACTGCCCTGGCCAGCGCATTGCGCGCCTCGCCCTTGTTCAGGCCGGCATGCACGCGGCGGCGCAGTTCCACGCTTTGCAGCCAGTCCAGGATGAACAGCGTGCGCTCGATGCGGCCTAGCTCGCGGAGCGCCACGGCCAGGCCGTTCTGGCGTGGGTAGCTGCCGAGCTTTCGGAGCATCAGGGAGGCCGTCACCGTGCCCTGCTTGATCGAGGTGGCCAGCCGCAGGATTTCGTCCCAATGGGCGCGGACGTGCTTGATGTTGAGCGTGCCGCCGATCATGGGTTTCAGCGCGTCATAGGCGGCGTCGCCCTTCGGGATGTAGAGCTTGGTGTCGCCCAGGTCGCGGATGCGCGGCGCGAAGCGGAAGCCCAGGAGGTGCATCAGGGCGAAGACGTGATCGGTGAAGCCCGCCGTGTCGGTGTAATGCTCCTCGATCCGCAAGTCGGACTCGTGGTACAGCAGGCCGTCGAGCACGTAGGTCGAATCGCGCACGCCGACGTTCACGACCTTGGTGGGGAGCCCGCAGAATTCGGAAAAAATCGTACGCTAACAGTTCAAGCGTCCCGGCCACGCCTGACTGTAGCTTGTTGACTGGTCAATCTGTCTCGCGGGTAAAGCGATAGAACAAGTTCGGCTCGCTGACCACGTACAAATACCCTTCATCGTCGATGGTTACGCCTTCGGCTTGGGGTATACCTTTCAGCAAACCAGCAAACCCCCTCGCCAAGGAGCGGAAACTCACCACCTTGCCCTCGTCGGTCATTTCAATCAGCAGTTTCGACTCGTCGCTGAGCAGGATCAGATGGCCGCTCTGTTGATCGAATACAACCGAAGACAAGTCAGTGGCAAACACCTTGTCTTTTACTAGGTTGGACATGTCGCGGACGTGCAGGGAAACGCCTCCTTCCAGGCTGGCACGAAGGCCGCTCACTTCCAGTAATTGCCGGGGGTCACGCTCCTTGGTCACAAACAAACGATCACCTTTTAGGTCGTAGGCGAGCCCTTCAAGGCCTTTGTTGTCCTCCTTGCCAAGCGCCAAGGTTAGCGCTGAATACTGGTCTAGGCTCAATGGTCGATCAGGAGAAAGCTTACCGTATTCGTCGATGGGGATATCCACGATAACCAGGCTCTGCCGCCGCTCTTCGGCAATGACCAGTTGACCGTTGCCGGCATAGGACACCGCTTCCACGTCGTGGAAGCCATCCAGGCTGTAACGTCGCTCCACGTCACCGTCACGACTGAGGGCCAGCAGCTCGTTCGGGCCATTGGTAACCGCCCACAGCAGATTTAGGTCAGGATCGAAGGTCAGGCCCGAAAGGTTGTTGTCCACACCGGGAACCGCCTTAGCATCCAGCTCAACCCGATAGCCAGGCAGCCACACAGAGCGCTCCTGCCAATCGTCTGTGTGCCAGTGGGTCTTGATCCAAAAGTACAGACGATGTCATTTTCAGAAGACGACTGCACCAGTTGATTGGGCGTAATGGCTGTTGTGCAGCCAGCTCCTGACAGTTCAATATCAGAAGTGATCTGCACCAATCTCGACTATGCTCAATACTCGTGTGCACCAAAGCGAGGTGAGCATGGCGACGGAGGCTCTGTTGCAAAGATTGGCGGCAGTCAGAGGTAGGCTGTCGCTCTGCGCCGATCAGGCGGCTGCTGCGAAATGGTGGTTGAGCATGCCCATGGCCTCCGTCAGCGCCGAGGGCCCAATGCCAAAAGCTCTCTCCACAAGGCGCACCTCGCCCCTGATGCCGGGCTGCAGGCACCAGGGGCGAGCCTGTCCTTTGCGCAGGGCTCGCATGACTTCGAATCCCTTGATCGTGGCATAGGCCGTGGGGATCGATTTGAAACCGCGCACCGGCTTGATCAGTATCTTGAGCTTTCCGTGATCGGCCTCGATCACGTTATTGAGATACTTCACCTGCCGGTGGGCCGTCTCCCGGTCCAGCTTTCCTTCGCGCTTCAATTCGGTGATCGCTGCACCATAGCTCGGCGCTTTGTCGGTATTGAGCGTGGCAGGCTTTTCCCGGTGCTTCAGGCCTCGCAGGGCCTTGCCCAGGAACCGCTTCGCTGCCTTGGCGCTGCGGGTCGGCGACAGGTAGAAATCGATCGTGTCGCCCCGCTTGTCGACTGCCCGGTACAGGTAGGTCCACTTGCCCCGCACCTTGACGTAGGTTTCATCCAGGCGCCAGCTCGGATCAAAGCCACGCCGCCAGAACCAGCGCAGCCGCTTCTCCATCTCCGGGGCGTAGCACTGGACCCAGCGATAGATCGTCGTATGGTCGACCGAAATGCCGCGTTCCGCCAGCATTTCCTCAAGGTCGCGATAGCTGATCGGATAGCGACAATACCAGCGCACCGCCCACAGGATCACATCACCCTGGAAATGGCGCCACTTGAAATCCGTCATCGTTCCGTCCGTCCAATCTCCGCCAAGCATGCTCAAGCTTCACGATTTTTGCAACAGAGCCCACACGAGTATTGAGCATAGTCGAGATTGGTGCAGATCACTTCTGATATTGAACTGTCAGGAGCTGGCTGCACAACAGCCATTACGCCCAATCAACTGGTGCAGTCGTCTTCTGAAAATGACATTTGGTATCTCTCATAAACGGATGTTTTTGAGAGAACTATCTTCGGCCTTCACACGCACGAAAGGCGGCGAAGCTCCGCCGTTAATCCGTCCGCCGGAGATCTCGCCCAGGCAGGCTGAAGGCCGAGCAAGCCTGACAGGCCCGAAAAGCCCGGCACGGGCGTCGGCGGCGATGACGGCGGCGGCATTATCCAGGGTTGATGATGGAAGTGGAGGATATCGACAACCTCTCGCGCAACCAAGACATCGCGGTCGGACTGCAAGTGATCTTGAAGCCACGGGCCCGTCCCACCCCGACATGGACCTCGATGCCCGAACGGACGTTAGATTTCGAGTTCTAGGCGTTCTGCGATGAAGGTTGGATCCCAGCCGGGATTGAAAGTGTCGACGTGGGTGAATCCGAGCCGCTCGTATAGGCCACGCAGGTTCGGGTGGCAGTCGAGCCGCAGCTTGGCGCACCCCTGCGTTCGCGCGGCATGGCGGCAAGCCTCGATCAGCGCGGAGCTGACACCCCGGCCCGCATGTGTCCGTCGCACCGCGAGCTTGTGCAGATATGCGGCCTCCCCCTTGAGGGCGTCGGGCCAGAACTCGGGATCCTCGGCCGACAAGGTGCAACAGCCGACGATGCCGTCGCTGCAACTCGCGACTAGGAGCTCGGATCTCAGGACGAAGGTCTCCGCGAATGTCCGGTCGATCCGCGCGACGTCCCAGGCGGGCGTTCCCTTGGCGGACATCCACGCCGCAGCGTCGTGCATCAGCCGCACAACCTCGTCGATATCACCCGAGCAGGCGACCCGAACGTTCGGAGGCTCCTCGCTGTCCATTCGCTCCCCTGGCGCGGTATGAACCGCCGCCTCATAGTGCAGTTTGATCCTGACGAGCCCAGCATGTCTGCGCCCACCTTCGCGGAACCTGACCAGGGTCCGCTAGCGGGCGGCCGGAAGGTGAATGCTAGGCATGATCTAACCCTCGGTCTCTGGCGTCGCGACTGCGAAATTTCGCGAGGGTTTCCGAGAAGGTGATTGCGCTTCGCAGATCTCCAGGCGCGTGGGTGCGGACGTAGTCAGCGCCATTGCCGATCGCGTGAAGTTCCGCCGCAAGGCTCGCTGGACCCAGATCCTTTACAGGAAGGCCAACGGTGGCGCCCAAGAAGGATTTCCGCGACACCGAGACCAATAGCGGAAGCCCCAACGCCGACTTCAGCTTTTGAAGGTTCGACAGCACGTGCAGCGATGTTTCCGGTGCGGGGCTCAAGAAAAATCCCATCCCCGGATCGAGGATGAGCCGGTCGGCAGCGACCCCGCTCCGTCGCAAGGCGGAAACCCGCGCCTCGAAGAACCGCACAATCTCGTCGAGCGCGTCTTCGGGTCGAAGGTGACCGGTGCGGGTGGCGATGCCATCCCGCTGCGCTGAGTGCATAACCACCAGCCTGCAGTCCGCCTCAGCAATATCGGGATAGAGCGCAGGGTCAGGAAATCCTTGGATATCGTTCAGGTAGCCCACGCCGCGCTTGAGCGCATAGCGCTGGGTTTCCGGTTGGAAGCTGTCGATTGAAACACGGTGCATCTGATCGGACAGGGCGTCTAAGAGCGGCGCAATACGTCTGATCTCATCGGCCGGCGATACAGGCCTCGCGTCCGGATGGCTGGCGGCCGGTCCGACATCCACGACGTCTGATCCGACTCGCAGCATTTCGATCGCCGCGGTGACAGCGCCGGCGGGGTCTAGCCGCCGGCTCTCATCGAAGAAGGAGTCCTCGGTGAGATTCAGAATGCCGAACACCGTCACCATGGCGTCGGCCTCCGCAGCGACTTCCACGATGGGGATCGGGCGAGCAAAAAGGCAGCAATTATGAGCCCCATACCTACAAAGCCCCACGCATCAAGCTTTTGCCCATGAAGCAACCAGGCAATGGCTGTAATTATGACGACGCCGAGTCCCGACCAGACTGCATAAGCAACACCGACAGGGATGGATTTCAGAACCAGAGAAAGAAAATAAAATGCGATGCCATAACCGATTATGACAACGGCGGAAGGGGCAAGCTTAGTAAAGCCCTCGCTAGATTTTAATGCGGATGTTGCGATTACTTCGCCAACTATTGCGATAACAAGAAAAAGCCAGCCTTTCATGATATATCTCCCAATTTGTGTAGGGCTTATTATGCACGCTTAAAAATAATAAAAGCAGACTTGACCTGATAGTTTGGCTGTGAGCAATTATGTGCTTAGTGCATCTAACGTTGGAGCTAAGGGGCAGGCACAGGCGGCGCATAAAATGCGAAGCATGCGCCGACTGGGACTGTCCAGCGACCGCAGGGAGCGACCTTGAGCGACTTGTTAGCCACCAATGATGCCCTCACTTTCCATGATTTTGGTGGGAATGGATTTTCTTAGCGGCAACTTACTTTCGTTGTCTATATCCATGTTAAAGGCGAAAAAGTAAACCTCTGTCTCCTTCTCAACCCACCCAACCCACCATGCGACACCAGGATTTGACTCAGTTCCCACACCAGAAAAACCAGTTTTTGAATGCACTAGATATTCAGGTGCCGCCTCCGTTACCAAAGCCTCTTTTACTATTAGCTGGTTTTCTTTAGATGCTGACAATTTATTTAAATATAGAGACTCTAGAAACTCCACTTGATTAACTGCGGAAATTCTAAGCTGGCCTTCCAACCAGAATTTGTCAATGCCACCACTGATATTCTGGTTGCCATAGGAAAATTTTTTAAGGTATTTCTGCATTCTTACTTCGCCAACTTCTCTGGCGATTTGTTGAAATACGGGAACAGCTGAAACTTGTATTGCCCCTCTTAAGGTCAAGTCTCTTTCCCATTGCTTCATGGCTCTTGGCTTTCCGTCCCATTTGAAAACCTGATGCTCATTCTTTATGACACCAGTTTCTAGGCCGATAATTGCGTTGGGGATCTTAAATGTTGATGCTGGAAGATATTCCTTTGATGCACGAGCTAAGTCATTGGTAGCGCAGGATTTACTGCTACTTTTACAAAGCACGAAGACACCATTGACGGCTTCGGCAGAGAACTCTTTGTTCCAAGACGTATTTTCTGTAATTGAACCAGCTAATGCCGTACTCGAAAGACACGCGATAATTACATATGCGGCAAATGTTTTCATGGCACCTTCTTGGTGGCTAACACCTGAGTTAAGCCGCGCCGCGAAGCGGCGTCGGCTTGGACGAATTGTTAGGCCGCATATCGCGACCTGAAAGCGGCACGCAAGACCTCAACCTTTTCCGCCCCGAGTGAGGTGCATGCGAGCCTGTAGGACTCTATGTGCTTTGTAGGCCAGTCCACTGGTGGTACTTCATCGGCATAGTAAAAGTAATCCCAGATGATCGCCTCCCAGCTGTTACAACGGACTGGCCGCCCGGCGATGACGCCCTCAGCCGCCTCTGGGCACGAGCCCTGCGGAGCCTCCGCGATTTCATACGCTTCGTCTGCCCACCAAGCAGGTTCGCAGTCAAGTAACTCATCCCCGATCTCCGCTAAGAATCCATAGTCCAACTCCTCCATGACGCGCCCGCCGAGCATTTCAACTATTGCCTCGAGCTCGCCGCGCCTCTCGCCGGGAAACGTCAGATCAATATCATCGTGCTTGCGTGTTACACGCCCTAGCCGTGCATCGATCGCCCAGCCCCCACCGATCCAGAGCGGCAGATTTCGCTCATCTGCCGCAGCTAGAATTTTGTGTATCAATGTGACCTGCGTTGTGTCCATGCGGCCTAACGTTGGAGCTAAGGGGCAGGCACAGGCGGCGCATAAAATGCGAAGCATGCGCCGACTGGGACTGTCCAGCGACCGCAGGGAGCGACCTTGAGCGACTTGTTAGCCACCAATGATGCCCTCACTTTCCATGATTTTGGTGGGAATGGATTTTCTTAGCGGCAACTTACTTTCGTTGTCTATATCCATGTTAAAGGCGAAAAAGTAAACCTCTGTCTCCTTCTCAACCCACCCAACCCACCATGCGACACCAGGATTTGACTCAGTTCCCACACCAGAAAAACCAGTTTTTGAATGCACTAGATATTCAGGTGCCGCCTCCGTTACCAAAGCCTCTTTTACTATTAGCTGGTTTTCTTTAGATGCTGACAATTTATTTAAATATAGAGACTCTAGAAACTCCACTTGATTAACTGCGGAAATTCTAAGCTGGCCTTCCAACCAGAATTTGTCAATGCCACCACTGATATTCTGGTTGCCATAGGAAAATTTTTTAAGGTATTTCTGCATTCTTACTTCGCCAACTTCTCTGGCGATTTGTTGAAATACGGGAACAGCTGAAACTTGTATTGCCCCTCTTAAGGTCAAGTCTCTTTCCCATTGCTTCATGGCTCTTGGCTTTCCGTCCCATTTGAAAACCTGATGCTCATTCTTTATGACACCAGTTTCTAGGCCGATAATTGCGTTGGGGATCTTAAATGTTGATGCTGGAAGATATTCCTTTGATGCACGAGCTAAGTCATTGGTAGCGCAGGATTTACTGCTACTTTTACAAAGCACGAAGACACCATTGACGGCTTCGGCAGAGAACTCTTTGTTCCAAGACGTATTTTCTGTAATTGAACCAGCTAATGCCGTACTCGAAAGACACGCGATAATTACATATGCGGCAAATGTTTTCATGGCACCTTCTTGGTGGCTAACTTTGTTTTAGGGCGACTGCCCTGCTGCGTAACATCGTTGCTGCTCCATAACATCAAACATCGACCCACGGCGTAACGCGCTTGCTGCTTGGATGCCCGAGGCATAGACTGTACAAAAAAACAGTCATAACAAGCCATGAAAACCGCCACTGCGCCGTTACCACCGCTGCGTTCGGTCAAGGTTCTGGACCAGTTGCGTGAGCGCATACGCTACTTGCATTACAGTTTACGAACCGAACAGGCTTATGTCCACTGGGTTCGTGCCTTCATCCGTTTCCACGGTGTGCGTCACCCGGCAACCTTGGGCAGCAGCGAAGTCGAGGCATTTCTGTCCTGGCTGGCGAACGAGCGCAAGGTTTCGGTCTCCACGCATCGTCAGGCATTGGCGGCCTTGCTGTTCTTCTACGGCAAGGTGCTGTGCACGGATCTGCCCTGGCTTCAGGAGATCGGAAGACCTCGGCCGTCGCGGCGCTTGCCGGTGGTGCTGACCCCGGATGAAGTGGTTCGCATCCTCGGTTTTCTGGAAGGCGAGCATCGTTTGTTCGCCCAGCTTCTGTATGGAACGGGCATGCGGATCAGTGAGGGTTTGCAACTGCGGGTCAAGGATCTGGATTTCGATCACGGCACGATCATCGTGCGGGAGGGCAAGGGCTCCAAGGATCGGGCCTTGATGTTACCCGAGAGCTTGGCACCCAGCCTGCGCGAGCAGCTGTCGCGTGCACGGGCATGGTGGCTGAAGGACCAGGCCGAGGGCCGCAGCGGCGTTGCGCTTCCCGACGCCCTTGAGCGGAAGTATCCGCGCGCCGGGCATTCCTGGCCGTGGTTCTGGGTTTTTGCGCAGCACACGCATTCGACCGATCCACGGAGCGGTGTCGTGCGTCGCCATCACATGTATGACCAGACCTTTCAGCGCGCCTTCAAACGTGCCGTAGAACAAGCAGGCATCACGAAGCCCGCCACACCGCACACCCTCCGCCACTCGTTCGCGACGGCCTTGCTCCGCAGCGGTTACGACATTCGAACCGTGCAGGATCTGCTCGGCCATTCCGACGTCTCTACGACGATGATTTACACGCATGTGCTGAAAGTTGGCGGTGCCGGAGTGCGCTCACCGCTTGATGCGCTGCCGCCCCTCACTAGTGAGAGGTAGGGCAGCGCAAGTCAATCCTGGCGGATTCACTACCCCTGCGCGAAGGCCATCGGTGCCGCATCGAACGGCCGGTTGCGGAAAGTCCTCCCTGCGTCCGCTGATGGCCGGCAGCAGCCCGTCGTTGCCTGATGGATCCAACCCCTCCGCTGCTATAGTGCAGTCGGCTTCTGACGTTCAGTGCAGCCGTCTTCTGAAAACGACACAGGGCCGCGCCGCTTAGTCAGAATAGAGTCATCTTTCGCATTTTTTGACACATGCCTGTGAAGGTCATAGATTTCAGCCTGACAGAAACGGGGTTTGAGGCACAACGGAACAGAAGGAGCACTTAAGCCGCCTTCAACCAAGGAGACATCGTGCAGGGGCACCGCATCGGCTACGTCCGGGTCAGCAGCTTCGACCAGAACCCGGAACGCCAGCTGGAACAGACACAGGTGAGCAAGGTGTTCACCGACAAGGCATCGGGCAAGGACACCCAGCGCCCCCAGCTCGAAGCGCTGCTGAGCTTCGTCCGCGAAGGCGATACAGTGGTGGTGCACAGCATGGACCGGCTGGCCCGCAACCTCGATGACCTGCGTCGCTTGGTACAGAAGCTGACTCAACGCGGCGTGCGCATCGAGTTCCTGAAGGAGGGCCTGGTGTTCACTGGCGAGGACTCGCCGATGGCCAACCTGATGCTGTCGGTGATGGGGGCCTTCGCTGAGTTCGAGCGCGCCCTGATCCGCGAGCGGCAGCGTGAGGGCATCACCTTGGCCAAGCAGCGTGGCGCGTACCGGGGCCGCAAGAAAGCCCTGTCCGATGAGCAGGCTGCTACCCTGCGGCAGCGAGCGACGGCCGGCGAGCCCAAGGCGCAGCTTGCCCGCGAGTTCAACATCAGCCGGGAAACCCTCTACCAGTACCTCCGCACGGACGACTGACACATGCCGCGTCGCTTGATCCTCTCGGCCACGGAGCGGGGCACCCTGCTCGCGTTGCCAGAAAGCCAGGATGACCTGATCCGCTACTACACCTTCAACGACTCCGACCTGTCGCTGATCCGTCAGCGGCGCGGCGACGCCAACCGCCTCGGCTTCGCCGTGCAACTCTGCCTGCTGCGCTACCCCGGCTATGCGTTGGGCACTGACAGCGAGCTGCCCGAACCGGTCATCCTGTGGGTGGCCAAGCAAGTCCAGACCGATCCGGCGAGTTGGACGAAGTACGGCGAGCGCGATGTGACCCGTCGCGAGCACGCCCAGGAACTGCGCACCTACCTTCAACTGGCCCCGTTCGGCCTGTCCGACTTCCGCGCCCTGGTGCGCGAGCTGACCGAACTGGCCCAGCAGACCGACAAGGGCTTGCTGCTGGCCGGCCAGGCGCTGGAGAGCCTGCGGCAGAAGCGACGCATCCTGCCGGCGTTGAGCGTGATCGACCGGGCTTGCTCGGAGGCCATTGCACGGGCCAATCGGCGGGTCTACCGCGCCCTGGTTGAACCGCTCACGGACTCGCATCGGGCCAAGCTGGACGAGCTGTTGAAGCTCAAGGCCGGCAGCAGCATCACCTGGTTGACCTGGCTGCGCCAGGCACCGCTGAAACCCAACTCTCGGCACATGCTTGAGCACATCGAGCGGCTGAAGACATTTCAGCTGGTGGACTTGCCCGAAGTCCTGGGCCGGCACATCCACCAGAACCGCCTGCTCAAGCTGGCCCGCGAGGGTGGGCAGATGACGCCCAAAGACCTCGGCAAGTTCGAGCCGCAGCGGCGCTATGCGACCCTGGCCGCCGTGGTGCTGGAGAGCACCGCGACCGTGATTGATGAACTGGTCGATTTGCATGACCGTATCCTGGTCAAGCTGTTCAGCAGCGCGAAGCACAAGCATCAGCAGCAGTTCCAGAAGCAGGGCAAGGCGATCAACGACAAGGTGCGCCTGTACTCAAAAATCGGCCAGGCTCTGCTGGAAGCCAAGGAAAGCGGCAGCGATCCCTACGCGGCCATCGAGGCGGTGATTCCCTGGGATGAGTTCACCGAGAGCGTCAGCGAGGCCGAGCTGCTGGCCCGGCCGGAGGGCTTCGATCATCTGCACCTGGTCGGCGAGAACTTCGCCACCCTGCGCCGCTACACGCCGGCCCTGCTGGAGGTACTGGAACTGCGCGCCGCACCGGCCGCGCAAGGCGTGCTGGCAGCCGTGCAGACCCTGCGCGAGATGAACGCCGACAACTTGCGCAAGGTGCCGGCCGATGCGCTCACAGACTTCATCAAGCCGCGCTGGAAGCCGCTGGTGATCACCCCGGAAGGCCTCGACCGGCGCTTCTACGAAATCTGCGCCCTGTCCGAACTGAAAAATGCCCTGCGCTCCGGCGACATCTGGGTCAAAGGCTCGCGGCAGTTCCGCGACTTCGACGACTATCTGCTGCCGGCAGAGAAGTTCGCCGCGCTCAAGCACGAGCAGGCCCTGCCCCTGGCGATCAACCCGAACAGCGACCAGTACCTGGAAGAGCGTTTACAGCTGCTGGACGAGCAGTTGGCCATCGTCACCCGCCTGGCCAAGGACAACGAGTTGCCCGATGCCATCCTCACCGAGTCCGGGCTGAAGATCACCCCACTGGATTCTGCGGTGCCGGATCGGGCGCAGGCGCTGATCGACCAGACCAGCCAGTTGCTGCCGCGCATCAAGATCACCGAACTGCTGATGGACGTGGACGACTGGACGGGCTTCAGCCGCCACTTCACCCACCTGAAGGACGGTGCCGAGACCAAAGACCGGACGTTGCTGCTGTCCGCAATCCTCGGTGATGCGATCAACCTCGGGCTGACCAAGATGGCCGAGTCGAGCCCCGGCCTGACCTACGCCAAGCTGTCCTGGCTGCAAGCCTGGCACATCCGCGACGAAACCTACTCGGCGGCCCTGGCCGAGCTGGTCAACCACCAGTACCACCATGCCTTCGCCGCCCACTGGGGCGACGGCACCACCTCATCCTCCGATGGCCAGCGCTTCCGCGCAGGCGGCCGGGGCGAAAGCACCGGGCACGTCAACCCGAAGTACGGCAGCGAGCCGGGACGGCTGTTCTACACCCACATCTCCGACCAGTACGCGCCGTTCAGCACCCGCGTGGTGAATGTCGGCGTGCGCGATTCCACCTATGTGCTCGACGGCTTGCTGTACCACGAGTCCGATCTACGGATCGAGGAGCACTACACCGACACGGCCGGCTTCACCGATCACGTCTTTGCCCTGATGCACCTGCTGGGCTTCCGCTTCGCGCCACGCATCCGCGACCTCGGCGAAACCAAACTGTACGTGCCGCAGGTCGTGCAGGCCTACCCGACGCTGCGCCCGCTGATCGGCGGCACCCTGAACATCAAGCACGTCCGCGCCCATTGGGACGACATCCTGCGCCTGGCCAGCTCGATCAAGCAGGGCACGGTCACCGCCTCGCTGATGCTGCGCAAGCTCGGCAGCTATCCGCGCCAGAACGGCCTGGCCGTGGCCCTGCGCGAGCTGGGCCGGATCGAGCGCACGCTGTTCATCCTCGACTGGTTGCAGAGCGTCGAGCTGCGCCGCCGCGTGCATGCCGGATTGAACAAGGGGGAAGCGCGCAACTCCCTGGCCAGGGCGGTGTTCTTCAACCGCCTCGGTGAGATCAGGGATCGGAGCTTCGAGCAGCAGCGCTATCGGGCCAGCGGCCTCAACCTGGTGACGGCGGCCATCGTGCTGTGGAACACGGTGTACCTGGAGCGCGCCACCCAGGCGATGGGCGACACGGGCAAGCCGGTAGACGGCGAGCTGCTGCAATACCTGTCGCCGCTGGGCTGGGAGCACATCAACCTGACTGGCGATTACGTCTGGCGGCAGAGCCGCAGGCTGGAAGACGGTAAGTTCCGCCCGCTACGAATGCCCGGAAAACCTTAGCGTACGATTTTTTCCGAATTCTGCGGGCTCCCCTAAAGGAAGTACTCACGAAGCATAAGACAGCAACAAAAAATCAACAACCTGAATCGCCCCGGGTTTCGTGGAGGCCTCAACTCTTGAGAAGATGAGGCCATGAGAAAGACTACGACCTACTCCCCCGAAGTCCGTGAACGTGCTGTGCGCATGGTTCTGGAACACCTGAACGACTATCCGTCCGAGTGGGCGGCCATTGAGGCCATCGCGCCGAAAATCGGCTGCGCAGCGCAAACCCTGCATGGCTGGATTCGCCGCCAGCAGATCGATGCCGGTCAGCGCCCTGGTCAGACCAGCGAAGAGCGCGAGCGCATAAAGGCCCTGGAGCGCGAGAACCGCGAGCTGCGCAAAGCCAACGAGATTCTGCGCCTAGCCAGTGCGTATTTTGCCCAGGCGGAGCTCGACCGCCGCACCAAGTCCTGAGGGCATTTGTCGATCAGCATCGTGACCGTCTCGGGGTCGAGTCGATCTGCCGTGTCTTGCAGATCGCCCCGTCCGGTTACCGCAGGCACGCGGCTCAGCAGCGCAACCCGGCATTACGTTGCTGCCGCGCTCGACGCGATGACGCATTGATTCTGGAAATCCAGCGTGTATGGGACACCAACATGCAGTGTTATGGCGCGATGAAGGTCTGGAAGCAGCTCCGGCGAGAAGGCACCGAGGTGGCCAGATGCACGGTGGAGCGGTTGATGCGTCGGGCTGGATTACAGGGCATCAGGCGCGGCCAGGTCATGCGAACAACGGTGGCTGGCGACAAGTCGCTCTGTCCGCTGGATCGTGTGCAGCGCCAGTTCCATGCCGACCGTCCAAATCAGCTGTGGGTGTCGGACTTCACGTACGTGTCGACCTGGCAGGGCTGGCTGTATGTGGCCTTCGTGATTGACGTGTTTGCGCGGCGGATCGTTGGCTGGCGAGTCAGTACCAGCATGAAGACCGACTTCGTGCTGGATGCTCTGGAGCAAGCCCTGTATGCCCGCCAGCCGCATTGCACGGGTGGTCTGATCCATCACAGCGACCGTGGCAGCCAGTATGTCTCGATCCGCTACACCGAGCGGCTGGCAGAGGCCGGTATTGAACCCTCGGTTGGCAGCAAGGGCGACAGCTACGACAACGCCTTGGCTGAGACTATCAACGGGCTGTACAAGGCTGAGCTGATACACCGTCAATCATGGAAGAACCGCGAAGCTGTTGAGATGGCGACTTTGAAATGGGTGCACTGGTACAACCACCAGCGGCTGTTGAGCTCAATCGGGTATATCCCGCCTGCGGAGGCTGAGGCAAACTTCCACCAGCAACAAGCAAATCAGGCCATGGCGGCCTGACTTAAACGAAACGGCCTCCACGAAACCCGGGGCGATTCAACCAGACACCAAACAATCATTACCAAATAAACACTAGCCGATACGAGAAGTAAATACTACAAAACGACGTGAAGTGGGCTAATATCGCGCTGGGTGACCAATGAAAAATAATTTGCTTTCCGCCCAACAATAATCATGATCAGCGAGCATTTATGATGAGTTGCTGCGCGCTGCCATTCGCTTAAATCTAAAGTTGACGGCAACGGATAATCTTCGGGATGGGTATGCCACTCACCCAAGTAATTCTCCTCCCCCCTGCTTTCTACCCAATGTCTTTTAAGCAAATCAGAGTGCCCTTTTTCTACACGCTCAAATCGGAACCTTGATCGCTTATCCGAAATCTGGGGCATCGTAGCGGCAGTAACTTCAAAATGCTCACCCCTTCGTGTGCCGATCAATATCCCTCCAGACTCTGAATCTTTCTTCCCTGCCTGCCTATAACGGGTGACCAACTCCATAACTGATGAGTTCACGACCACTAGCCGCCCCGAGACAGAGTCCATTAGTGCGAGGGGTTGCATATTTCGCAGTTCGCACGTTGCTGAGGAGAAATGGGCTTCACAAGTTTACCTTGCACATTATCCAGAGTAATACTCCTCAAAGTAGGCTTGGACACCCCATTCGCCCAATCAAGAGAGATTTCAGCAGCGAGTGAGGCAGCATGCAGAGCCGCAGAAGCAGGAAATGGGACTAGCCAATCGCCACACCCCCCTACATTCTTAACCTCCATCTTATAGTCTCGCCCCATGACGGACAGCTGGCCACCAGGCTTTGTATGTTCCAAACAACCTATACATGCCTGCTTGGGGTCGTGTAATAAATAAGCTTGCGCCCCACAACCGGCCCCGATAACCCATGAAAATACAATAGGGGGCAGCTTTCCTGATAGAAAGCTTTCACCTAAATATTGGGAGAAAGCCTCGTTACCAGTAGCATCCACGACCAAACTGACTTGCGAAAGAGAACTTAAGCCCCTAACTCTCTTAGGTATGAAACTCACCTGTACTTCTGGATACTTAGCCCGCAGCTCCGCACAAAGAGCAGCGGCTTTATTTTGACCAATATATTCAAAACCGAGAAAATGCCGTCCCAAGTTCCCCACAGACAACTCATCATCATCAATGAGCACCAGCGACCCACCTAGAAACCCTGCACCCGACTTTACAAGCAAATCAGCTAAGTACCCACCAATCGCACCACAGCCAACCAAAGCAATGTTTTTACCAGCCAGTCCTGTAACCCCGCCTGCCAAGTTACGGGTTAACCAAGATTCAGCATCAACCGGAACGCACCCCAACCTAGTAACCTTAACATTTTTTGGGTAACTTTTTAGAGCAGAGCGCATAAATTGATCAGCTGACTTAGCTTTAATGACTTTCCTAGCGATAGAAAGATCAAGCAGAACTGCACAGGAACAATTTGGCGCACGAATCAAAAGAAGCACAAGATTCTGACGAAGCCTGTAAGCGTCTTTCAAAACAGACATTAAACCACCATGGGCTCTATAGTCCGCAACCTGAAGCCACTGGGAGAGCTGCTTGAGATCTTTAGGCGGCCACTCTTCCGAAATCCCCAGAGGGGTATCTGAATTTACGACGCGCAAGGTTAGATCTGAAAAGAACTCTTTTCCACCCCAAAATTTATACCGTGCAGCTAGAGCCTTAGCATCATCCCCCAAGACCCATAACTCGTCACGACCTTCAATACTTGGAAGACTAACTATTGCGAAGTGCTCATAAACGCCTTCAGATTTTGACTTTGGGATATCCAGTAGCAGATCAGCCCCACCCCAGTAGATCAAAAATTCATCGCGAGTATCAGAGAGGGAATCACCATCAACCAGTCGTTCCAGAAGCTGCCGGGCCAGCTCCAAACACCCTAAGACTGCTCCTCCGATATTATTCCTAGGGAGGTAAGCTTGATCTCTCCCCAAGTAGCAGAGAAAACCATTTGGACTGATATGAGCACATATTTTTGGCAGCCCAACTGGACGTTCAAGAAGTTCGATTGATGGGATAGAAACGAGTGCCACATCCGACAGATGCAACCGGATAGGGATAGCACTTCCCTTGGGATGGAGAAAACCGCTGTATATTGGATAAGGGGAGCTTTGCAGTAGTTCAAACCCGTTACCAACCAGCGCGGCATGGACTTTGCTCAACTCCACAAGTCACCCTGCCGTCATGATTCCAACAGGGGACACCGCCTTCGACTTGTCAGCTGGAGTACTTTGAACCGTATCAATCACTACTCGCCCTGGATCATAGGGAACACGATTACCGAAGGCATCGCGCAATAATCTACAGGCCTGCTCGGGGGAGCTTGAGCGGTAAATAGCCTCATCCAGTTGTTGGCCTAAGCGAGTAAGCCGAGCCACTACATCAGCGCGTATGCCATCTTTATCCAGGCGCGCAGCAAGATCCTCCTGCTCCTCGACGGGCTTCATGGCCGTCGCTGGGTTAAAGACTTTGCCCTGAAGAATCTTGGGTAGTGCCTTTACTACCTTTAGCAAAGCAAGGTCATCCCGCCTAGGAACTGCCACATCGAGCGCCTTCGCAACGGCAACCATCAGAAGAATCGACTTAGGGTCTTCGCTTTCCCAGACCTGATAATCGCGCCAGCCCTTGATGTACCGCATGAGGCGCCGAAGCTGCTCGGTTTTCAACGCCACCTCAGACTCAACCCAATCCTTTATCGGCCGAGGATCATTATCGCGCCAACCCCGATCTTTGGTGGCCATAAGCACGCCATGAGTAGGCATCAGATCCCAATTATCATCCTCCTCTAGCTGCGCCTTAGCCAATACGCTGTCAAAAGCATTACAGATGGCTAGAGCTCTGCTTTCCCTGAGTTCCTCGAACTCTTCATCCGGAATACTGTAAGCGGGGACGTCAATATGCTTGTCGCTTGCGATCTCGAGACGCGTGCAATTGGGATTGTCATCAATCAGCTTCCAGCCTTTTTCATCCGCCAGGTCTTGCAATACCTCTTCAACACACGTGAAGAGCACATTGCTCATGACAGATGGTGGGGTGGCTTCGAGATAGCTAAATGGTAGATAGGTTCCGTCATCGAGATCCGCCTGCTGCGGATCTTTGCATGGCGCATTAAGCGTCTTGTACGCCCAAGAGCCTTGAGTAAAGAAGCGCGGTTTACGCACCTGCTGGTCACTCCCCAACGCCCGCTGAAGCAGGGCGGGTAGCCTAGTTCTAAGCCGATCACGGATTTCAGTACGAGCGCTCTGCATGTGTTCACGCTCGTCGCTCGCGAGCGTCAGCCCGGCAAGAAATGTGTCCGCGTAGACAGTGCTATCCAACAGGCTGTGCAGGTTGAAGACTGGCATACCATCGCTCCATTGACCTTAGGGCGACACCACTATATGGTGTGTCAGCCACGGATGTCCACCACAACATAGAGGATTATCATGTACGCGGTCTTCGGCCTCAAAAACCTAGTCCTAGGCTTGCTCGCGCTGATTGCCCTGATCTTTTTCGGATTCATCTGGTGGCTATCACCTCAGGACGCCATAGGCCTAATATCCTTGCTGTGGAAGGTCGCCAGCATTACGGTTACAGCAACATTCATCTTGGGTAACATACGCCCAGTCTTCAAGCATCTCTGGAAGCTTGGAGAACTTTGCTCCAGTAGCTTGTTCCCTGATCTATCGGGCTCATGGAAGGGCTACCTGCGCTCAAATGTCTCAGTACATGATGCGATCCAAGCCGCAGCGCTCTCACCCGATCTGAAACTCAATCTGAATGAACCCCAGGATGTTGATCGCATTGAGCTTGAGCGCTTCGAGGCCGAGCTAGAGATCAAGGCGACGCTCAGTCGGATCACCCTAACGATGGTGGTTCAAGGACGGAAGAGAGAGTCCCGATCCTACAGCCTAGTGTGTAAGCCCAGGGTTTCTATCTATGACGAGCCACACCGCCTGACGTACGTCTATCGCTCGCAATTGACTGAACCCTCAGCAGATGATGAATCGAATCACATAGGGGCTGCAGAGCTCGAGGTTCTCCGCCAAGGCAATCAAATCATCCTGTCCGGGTTCTACTGGACTGCTCGAAATTGGAGAAACGGACGGAACACCGCGGGCTTGATGCGTTTCGAACGGGCCTAGCAAGAACATGTGGAATGGAGCGACGGAACGCAAAAAATTTCAGCGGTACTACCGTATACTTTCACGCCGAAAGGAGCCTGTTTATGCCCCAATATTTACGTTTTCAGCCTCTCACGGCCGACGATAGAAGCCACAAGGCACGATACAAGGGGGGGGCGGAAAAGTTTACGATTTTACGCTCGGCGTTTTGTCAGTGAGCAGGAAAAACAGGCGGCATGAACATCAACCCCAAGTCAGAGGGTCCAATCGCAGATAGAAGGCAAGGCGTTCGCGGTCGGGGGCTTCGATCCCCAATACATTGAATAGGACAGCGAAGGCGCGCTCTGCTTCATCTGGCGCTGCCCAGTTCTCTTCGGCGTTAGCAATCATGAGTGCCAAATCGGCATAGCGATCTGCTGTTCCGAGCCGCCCAAGGTCGATCAGACCCGTGCATTGAAGAGTTTTAGGGTCCACCATGAAGTTCGGCATGCAGGGATCACCATGGCAAACAACCATATCGGTGCGCTCTTGGTCGAGCCGCACCGGTAGCTCTCGTTCGACACGAGCCAAAAGATCGAGCTGCGGCGTACTCTTGTCCTCGTCCGGTAAGAAGTCGGGATTGACGGCATTGCGGGACACCACATCAACGGCGCGTCCGAACATTCGCGACAGCCTGCGCTCAAACGGACATTGATCAACCGATAGGCTGTGAACAGCGCCAAGTTGCTGCCCCATTGACGGCCACGCTTTGAGCAAATCCGCTCCAGACAGATCAGCCGCCGGTACTCCCGGAATTGCCGTTATCACCAAGCATGCACCCTCCTGTTCCTCCTGCCAGTTGATGACCTCGGGGCAAGCCACACCTCGACCTTTGAGCCAAATGAGGCGGTCACGCTCTCCAGCGAGCTCACCGCGGCGGGAAGCAGGTGCGATTTTCGCGAAGGCATGCCCGTCACCACGTCGAAAAACAAAATCACCAGATTCTCCGCCTCTGACAGGCAACCAGTCAGAATGCGATTCACCAAAAAAAATATTAGTTCGATTCAATGGAGGTTCCTTCAGTTTTCTGATGAAGCGCGGAGGTGGCTCATTTGTCTTTTCTCAACAACAACAAAATAATTTTATGGGGTAAAGGGGTATCCCCTTTCGGACTTCCAAACTTAATGAAATTAGTTTGGTAAAGTGCGCCATTCTGATCGTTTTTTCGATCTTGTTCTGCATCTACGGTCCAAAGAATCGACGTAAAATGACAATTAAGTATTTTTAGAAAATGCTTGGAATCAATTCAATTCATCAAGTTTTAAAAAATAATTCCTTTTGTCAGGTCTATCATTTTTTAAATGCTTTAAAAATATTTTAGCAGTTTCCTCCGATGCATCCTCTCTTAGGCAACGTTCAACAAAGGATATATCTACAAACTCATCTGCTAACCCAGCACGGCCAAGATCTAAAAAATAAATTTCATTGAATTTATCTATAAAAATATTACTATCCGTGATATCGCCATGAGAAAAAACCAATCTTTCTTCAACACGAGTCTCATTTAACTCATTCCATAGACTTAGGTAAGTTTTATGGTCTCCCCATAATTCAGCGTCAAAATCATCTTGATCTATATCATCAAGGAGTTGGTTATCAATAAAAAATTTTGACTCTTTTAACCGATGATCAATGTTTGAAATAAATGGACAATCAATAATAGCAATTGAATTTAACAGATTGAGTACCTCCTTATAGATAGCAAGCAATTCTTGGTCTGTTAAAAAAAGCGCTGAAATTGGTTTTGCATTGATCGCTTTAGTGATCATGAATTCAAACTGCTCATCCTGAAAAGTCATGATGAGTTCAGGCACCTTTAACTTCTCAGAGAGCCAACTCAACATTTTCGCTTCACGAGAAACACTGTATGTGGTCGCTGTATATAAAGTGCTAGATCGCTTAAGAAAAAAAGTTTCATTATTTCGATTAAAAGAATAAACATCCGATGGCGACTGACCAATTTTATTTGGCTCTAAAACGCTGTTTCCAATAAATTGTTGAATAATATTGGGCAATTCCATCAAGCTTTCCTTTTATTCAGTATTAAAAACCCCGCAAATGCGAGGCCTAGTAAATAGATGATCTTAATTTGGTTCACTGTAGCAAAAATATGGCTTATTCCCTAGAAGAACTTGCAAAATTATTGTCCCAGCCGACACAGCTGTAGCTCCTCTTAAAAAAGAGGCTTTTTTTTAATCAACCCCAAGTCAGAGGGTCCAATCGCAGATAGAAGGCAAGGCGTTCGCGGTCGGGGGCTTCGATCCCCAATACATTGAATAGGACAGCGAAGGCGCGCTCTGCTTCATCTGGCGCTGCCCAGTTCTCTTCGGCGTTAGCAATCATGAGTGCCAAATCGGCATAGCGATCTGCTGTTCCGAGCCGCCCAAGGTCGATCAGACCCGTGCATTGAAGAGTTTTAGGGTCCACCATGAAGTTCGGCATGCAGGGATCACCATGGCAAACAACCATATCGGTGCGCTCTTGGTCGAGCCGCACCGGTAGCTCTCGTTCGACACGAGCCAAAAGATCGAGCTGCGGCGTACTCTTGTCCTCGTCCGGTAAGAAGTCGGGATTGACGGCATTGCGGGACACCACATCAACGGCGCGTCCGAACATTCGCGACAGCCTGCGCTCAAACGGACATTGATCAACCGATAGGCTGTGAACAGCGCCAAGTTGCTGCCCCATTGACGGCCACGCTTTGAGCAAATCCGCTCCAGACAGATCAGCCGCCGGTACTCCCGGAATTGCCGTTATCACCAAGCATGCACCCTCCTGTTCCTCCTGCCAGTTGATCACCTCGGGGCAAGCCACACCTCGACCTTTGAGCCAAATGAGGCGGTCACGCTCTCCAGCGAGCTCACCGCGGCGGGAAGCAGGTGCGATTTTCGCGAAGGCATGCCCGTCACCACGTCGAAAAACAAAATCACCAGATTCTCCGCCTCTGACAGGCAACCAGTCAGAATGCGATTCACCAAAAAAAATATTAGTTCGATTCAATGGAGGTTCCTTCAGTTTTCTGATGAAGCGCGGAGGTGGCTCAACTTGCGAAAAGAAACGAGTTGCGACGTAAGTCCGAGAACATGCTTTCCATGGTCTCTGAGCTCGCCTTTGGGACCGACATATCGGTAGAGAGTGACGCGCTCGATGCCGAGTTCCTTGCAGAGATCGGAAACTGAAGTATCGCGCTGGGCCATGGCGGCTTGCGCGAGACGCACCTGAGCTTTGGTGAGCGCGAATTTTCGTCCGCCCTTGCGACCGCGCGCTCTCGCGGAGGCGAGACCCGCCATGGTGCGCTCTCGGATCAGATCCCGCTCGAACTCGGCCAAGGTGGCGAAGATTCCGAACACCATGCGACCGGACGCAGTCGTGGTGTCGATCTGAGCGCCCTTTCCAGTCAGAACCCGCAGGCCGATCTTGCGGTCTGACAGCTCCTTCACCGTGTTGACCAGATGGGCAAGCGATCGTCCGAGGCGATCGAGCTTCCAGACCACCAGCACATCGCCGTCACGCAATGACTTGAGGCAGGCAGTCAAGCCAGGGCGATCATCACGACCGCCGGAAGCAAGATCATCATAGATATTGTCCCGTTCGACACCTGCGGCGCGCAAGGTGTCGTGCTGCAGGTCGAGAGACTGCGAGCCATCGGCTTTGGAGACGCGGGCATATCCGATCAGCATGTATCACAAACGTTGGTTTGAGGCGGCGCTTCGGCCACGATTGCATTGACCTCTGGAAATGTATCTCAACCAGCTTCATAAACAAAGCGTCTTGAACGCTATCAGATTTTGAAAAAGGAACATGTATGCCGCGTCGCGTCACTCTAACCGATCGGCAGAAAGACGCGCTGTTGCGCTTGCCGACTTCACAGACGGATTTGCTCAAGCACTATACGCTGAGTGATGAAGACCTTGGGCATATCAGGCTGCGTCGGCGCGCTCACAACAGGTTCGGCTTCGCCCTGCAATTGTGTGTCCTGCGCTATCCCGGCCGGGTGCTGGCTCCAGGCGAACTGATCCCTGCAGAGGTCATCGAATTTATCGGAGCGCAGCTTGGCCTGGGTGCCGACGATCTCGTAGACTATGCTGCCCGCGAGGAAACACGGCACGAGCATCTTGCCGAGTTACGGGGGCTCTACGGCTTCCGCACCTTCTCCGGACGTGGTGCGAGCGAGCTGAAGGAATGGTTGTTCCGAGAAGCCGAGATGGCGGTGTCGAACGAGGATATCGCCCGTCGCTTCGTAGCCGAGTGCCGACGCACCCGCACTGTCCTTCCCGCGACATCCACGATCGAGCGGCTTTGTGCCGCGGCTCTCGTCGATGCCGAGCGACGCATCGAGACGAGGATCGCCATTCGTCTGCCTATGTCGATCCGAGAACAGTTGCTGGCATTGCTCGAGGAGACGGCTGATGATCGGGTGACCCGTTTTGTGTGGCTGCGCCAGTTCGAGCCTGGCTCGAACTCTTCGTCGGCCAACCGGCTGCTCGACCGGCTCGAATATCTGCAACGCGTCGATCTCCCCGAGGATCTGCTTGCCGGCGTTCCTGCCCATCGGGTGACTCGTCTGCGCAGGCAGGGTGAACGGTATTATGCCGACGGCATGCGCGATCTCCCGGAGGACAGGCGGCTTGCGATCTTGGCTGTTTGCGTCTCGGAATGGCAGGCGATGTTGGCCGACGCAGTGGTCGAAACCCACGACCGGATCGTCGGCCGTCTCTACCGTGCTTCGGAGCGTATTTGCCATGCAAAGGTCGCAGACGAAGCGGGGGTGGTGCGTGACACCCTGAAATCCTTCGCCGAGATCGGGGGCGCCCTGGTCGATGCACAGGATGATGGCCAGCCGCTGGGCGACGTCATCGCGAGCGGATCAGGGTGGGACGGCTTCAAAACCCTTGTTGCAATGGCAACCAGGCTCACCGCCACCATGGCCGACGATCCGCTCAACCATGTGCTCGACGGTTATCACCGCTTCCGCCGATACGCTCCACGCATGTTGCGCCTGCTCGATCTGCGAGCTGCGCCCGTTGCACTGCCGCTTCTGGAAGCGGTGACGGCCCTTCGTACCGGTTTGAACGATGCCGCGATGACCAGCTTCTTGCGGCCCAGCTCGAAATGGCATCGCCACCTTCGGGCCCAGAGGGCTGGCGACGCTCGCCTATGGGAGATCGCGGTGCTGTTCCATCTGCGCGATGCGTTCCGCTCCGGAGATGTCTGGCTTACTAGGTCCCGGCGCTATGGCGATCTGAAACACGCACTCGTTCCGGCACAAGCCATCGCGGAAGGCGGTCGTCTCGCTGTGCCATTGCGGCCGGAGGAATGGCTGGCAGACCGGCAAGCTCGCCTCGACATGCGGTTGCGCGAGCTTGGCCGTGCCGCTCGCGCAGGCACGATCCCGGGCGGGTCGATTGAAAACGGCGTTCTGCATATCGAGAAACTCGAAGCCGCCGCGCCGACAGGCGCCGAAGATCTGGTGCTCGATCTCTACAAGCAGATCCCGCCCACGCGCATCACCGATCTCCTGCTGGAGGTGGATGCGGCGACCGGCTTCACCGAAGCGTTCACCCATCTGCGCACAGGAGCACCCTGCGCTGACCGGATCGGGCTAATGAACGTTATCTTGGCGGAAGGGATCAACCTCGGCTTGCGCAAAATGGCGGATGCGACAAACACCCACACCTTCTGGGAATTGATCCGCATTGGACGGTGGCATGTCGAGGGCGAAGCCTATGACCGGGCGCTGGCCATGGTGGTCGAGGCACAGGCAGCGTTACCCATGGCCCGGTTCTGGGGCATGGGCACGTCGGCTTCGAGCGACGGACAGTTCTTCGTCGCTACAGAGCAAGGTGAGGCCATGAACCTGGTCAACGCGAAATATGGCAATACCCCGGGCCTGAAAGCCTATAGCCACGTCTCCGACCAATATGCGCCGTTCGCAACCCAGGTGATTCCTGCAACGGCAAGCGAAGCGCTTTACATCCTCGATGGCCTGCTGATGAACGATGCTGGACGCCATATCCGCGAGCAGTTCACCGACACGGGCGGCTTCACCGATCACGTCTTTGCCGCATGTGCCATTCTCGGCTACCGGTTCGCTCCGCGCATCCGCGACCTGCCATCCAAACGGCTCTACGCGTTCAATCCGTCGGCCGCCCCGGCGCACCTGCGAGCGTTGATCGGCGGAAAGGTCAACCAAGCCATGATCGAGCGCAATTGGCCCGACACCCTGCGCATCGCCGCCACCATTGCTGCCGGGACCGTCGCGCCAAGCCAGATTCTGCGGAAACTCGCCTCCTATCCGCGGCAGAACGAGCTCGCGACAGCCCTGCGGGAAGTCGGTCGCGTCGAGCGCACCCTGTTCATGATCGACTGGATTCTGGATGCCGAACTCCAACGGCGTGCCCAGATCGGGCTCAACAAAGGCGAAGCTCATCATGCGCTGAAGCGGGCAATCAGCTTCCACCGCCGCGGTGAAATCCGCGACCGTTCCGCCGAAGGCCAGCATTACCGCATCGCCGGCATGAATCTGCTCGCCGCCATCATCATCTTCTGGAACACCATGAAGCTCGGCGAGGTCGTTGCAAACCAGAAACGCGATGGAAAGCTGCTATCGCCCGATCTCTTGGCCCATGTTTCGCCGCTCGGATGGGAACACATCAATCTCACCGGAGAATATCGCTGGCCAAAGCCTTAGCGTAGGATTCCGCCCCCTCCCGCAAACGACCCCAAGCTGCCCGCGCTCGACCGCTTGGGCCAGTTCCGGCGTCGTCCATCCATCCGGCCGGAAAGCGCTCATTCTCTTTCCCTGAATGCCCGCAACGCCCGCGACAGGGACAGAAGGAACAGGCCGGTCAAACCGAGCGCCGCGATGACCCAATGCTCGCCGAGGAAAGCACCGGCGGTTGTGCCGGCCAGCACGACAGCGAGGATGGGCAGGTGGCAGGGGCAAGTCAGCACAGCCAGTCCGCCCCACAGGTAGCCGGTGATCGGTTTGTGCGTCTCGGACGGCAAGCGCTCGGGGTTGTTCATGGCAGACTCTCCGCGTGCTGTGCCGGCTCGGTCGGCAGGGTGGCCAACTGCACTTCCAGATCGGCCAACGCTTCGCGCCGACGCTCGACGAACTGACGCAGCAGGGCAAGCTGCGCGGCCGCTTCGTCGCCGTCCGCCGCATCCAGCGCCCGGCACAGCCGCGCCAGCGCGTCGAGGCCGATGCCCGCCTCGAAGGCCGCCCGCACGAAGCACAGCCGTTGCAAGGCGGCGTCATCGAACAAGCCGTAGCCGCCTGGTGTGCACGCCACCGGGCGCAGCAATCCGCGCAGCAGGTAGTCGCGCACGATATGCACGCTCACCCCGGCATCAAGAGCCAGCCGGGACACCGTGTAGGCGTTCATTGAACACCTCCTTTTTCTCACCCGGCGCAGCAGGAAAGCTGCTTCACATCCTTGTTGAAGGTCTGCGCCGCGAGCTTCAACCCCTCGACCATCGTCAGGTAGGGGAACAACTGGTCGGCCAGTTCCTGCACCGTCATGCGGTTGCGAATGGCCAGAGCCGCCGTCTGGATCAGTTCACCCGCTTCCGGCGCGACCGCCTGTACGCCGATCAGCCGATGGCTGCCTTCCTCGATAACCAACTTGATGAAGCCGCGTGTGTCGAAGTTGGCGAGCGCACGCGGCACGTTGTCCAAGGTCAAGGTGCGGCTGTCGGTCTCGATCCCGTCGTGGTGGGCTTCCGCCTCGCTGTAGCCCACGGTCGCCACTTGCGGATCGGTGAACACCACGGCCGGCATTGCGGTCAGGTCGAGCGCCGCATCGCCGCCGGTCATGTTGATCGCGGCACGGGTGCCGGCCGCTGCCGCCACATAGACGAACTGCGGCTGGTCGGTGCAGTCGCCGGCCGCGTAGATGTTCGGGTTGCTCGTGCGCATGCCTTGGTCGATGACGATGGCACCTTGCGCATTGACAGTGACCCCCGCTGCGTCCAGCGCGAGGCTGCGCGTGTTCGGTGTCCGACCGGTGGCAACCAGCAGTTTGTCGGCGCGCAATTCACCGTGCGTGGTGGTCAGCACGAATTCACCGTCCATATGGGCGACCTGGCTGGCTTGCGTGTGCTCCAGCACCTCGATGCCCTCGGCACGGAAAGCGGCTGTCACCGCCTCGCCGATGGCCGGGTCTTCACGGAAGAACAAGGTATTGCGCGCCAGGACCGTGACCTTGCTGCCCAGCCGGGCAAAGGCTTGCGCCAGCTCCAGCGCCACCACCGACGAGCCGATTACGGCAAGGCGTTCGGGAATGGTGTCGCTCGCCAGGGCCTCGGTGGAAGTCCAGTAGGGTGACTCTTTCAAGCCCGGAATCGGCGGGACCGCCGGGCTGGCACCCGTGGCGACCAGGCAGCGGTCGAACATCACGACGCGCTCGCCACCCTCGTTCAAACGGACGGTAAGGCTCTGGTCGTCCTTGAAGCGCGCCTCACCGTGCACAACGGTGATGGCCGGATTACCGCCCAGGATGCCTTCGTACTTGGCGTGCCGCAGTTCGTCGACGCGGGCCTGCTGCTGGGCCAGCAGCTTACTGCGGTCAATCGTAGGCACAGTTGCCGCAATACCGCCATCGAACGGGCTTTCCCGGCGCAGATGGGCGATGTGGGCGGCGCGGATCATGATCTTGGACGGCACACAGCCGACATTGACGCAGGTGCCGCCGATGGTGCCGCGCTCGATCAGCGTGACCTGCGCGCCTTGCTCGACGGCCTTCAGCGCCGCCGCCATCGCGGCTCCACCGCTGCCAATGACCGCTACCTGCACCGGGGGCTCGTTGCCACTGTGCTTTTCGGCGGCGGCCATCCATCCCCGCACCTTGTCGAGCAGTCCGACGCGGTTGTCCGCCAGTGGCGCATCGGCTAGCGTTGCCTTGTAGCCCAGTCCGGCCACGGCGGCAGTCAGCGCGTCCGGCGATGTGCCCGGCACGATGGCGAGTTGCGCTGTGCCCTTCGGATAGGACACCAGCGCCGACTGCACGCCTGGCACTTTTTCCAGCGCTTCCTTGACGTGCGCCGCGCACGAGTCGCAAGTCATGCCGGTGATTTTTAGATGGGTCATGCAACAGATCCTTTATCGTTTGTGGCGCCAGACAATGACGTCCGTTGTGCTGCGGTGCCGTTTTCAGTGACTCACTGCTTGACGCTGGACGGATAGCCCGCGTCTGCGGTTGCCTTGGTCAGCTTCTGCACGCTGGTCTTGGCATCGTCGAAGGTGACGACCGCTTGGCGTGTCTCGAAAGTCACGTCAACTTTGCTGACGCCTTCGACCTTGGAAATCGCCTTCTTGACAGTGATCGGGCAGGCGGAGCAGGTCATGCCCGGTACGGACAGCGTGACGGTCTGGGTGGCGGCCCAGACGGGGGCAACAACGGCGGCGAGGGCGAGGGAGGCAAACAGTTTCTTCATGGTGAACTCCGATCAGTAGAAAAATGGCATGACGTAGGGAAATCCGAGCGCGACCAGAACCAGCGCGGCCACGATCCAGAAAATGAGCTTGTAAGTAGCTCGCACTTGGGGAATCGCGCAGACCTCACCCGGTTTGCAGGCCGCTGCCTGCCGGTAGATGCGCCGCCAGGCGAAGAACAACGCCACCAGCGCCACGCCGATAAAGATGGGGCGATAGGGTTCCAACACCGCCAAGTTGCCGATCCAAGCGCCGCTGAACCCCAAGGCGATCAGAACCAACGGCCCGAGGCAGCAAGCCGAGGCGAGGATGGCGGCAAGCCCTCCAGTGAAGAGCGCGCCGCGCCCGGTTTTTGGTTCAGACATGCGCTTGTCCTTTCGAATTGAAATTGGATAGCGTAACCTTACTTCCGTACTCATGTACGGAGTCAAGCGATATGGAAAACAATTTGGAGAACCTGACCATTGGCGTTTTCGCCAAGGCGGCCGGGGTCAATGTGGAGACCATCCGTTTCTATCAGCGCAAGGGCTTGTTGCTGGAGCCTGACAAGCCCTATGGCAGCATCCGCCGCTATGGCGAGGCGGATGTAACGCGGGTGCGCTTCGTGAAATCAGCCCAGCGGCTGGGCTTCAGCCTGGATGAGATCGCCGAGCTGCTGCGGCTGGAGGATGGCACCCATTGCGAGGAAGCCAGCAGTCTGGCCGAGCACAAGCTCAAGGACGTGCGCGAGAAAATGGCTGACCTGGCGCGCATGGAGGCCGTGCTGTCTGAGTTGGTGTGCGCCTGCCATGCGCGAAGGGGGAACGTTTCCTGCCCGCTGATCGCGTCACTACAGGGTGGAGCAAGCTTGGCAGGTTCGGCTATGCCTTAGCGTGCTTTATTTAATGAGATGGTCACTCCCTCCTTCCCAGTACTATGCTGAGGACAGGCTTTCATTCGGAGAACCATCATGGAAAACATTGCGCTTATTGGTATCGATCTGGGTAAGAACTCTTTCCATATTCATTGTCAGGATCATCGTGGGAAGGCCGTTTACCGTAAAAAATTCACCCGACCAAAGCTAATCGAATTTCTGGCGACATGCCCGGCAACAACCATCGCGATGGAAGCCTGTGGCGGTTCTCACTTTATGGCACGCAAGCTGGAAGAGTTAGGGCATTTTCCAAAGCTGATATCACCGCAATTTGTCCGCCCATTCGTTAAAAGCAACAAAAATGACTTCGTTGATGCTGAAGCTATCTGTGAAGCAGCATCACGTCCATCTATGCGTTTCGTGCAGCCCAGAACCGAATCTCAGCAGGCAATGCGAGCTCTGCATCGTGTCCGTGAATCCCTGGTTCAGGATAAGGTGAAAACAACTAATCAGATGCATGCTTTTCTGCTGGAATTTGGTATCAGCGTTCCGCGAGGTGCTGCCGTTATTAGTCGACTGAGTACCCTTCTTGAGGACAGTAGTTTGCCTCTTTATCTCAGCCAGTTACTGCTGAAATTACAACAGCATTATCACTATCTTGTTGAGCAGATTAAAGATCTGGAATCTCAGTTGAAACGAAAGTTGGACGAAGATGAGGTTGGACAGCGCTTGCTGAGTATTCCCTGCGTTGGAACGCTGACTGCCAGTACTATTTCAACTGAGATTGGCGACGGGAAGCAGTACGCCAGCAGCCGTGACTTTGCGGCGGCAACAGGGCTGGTACCCCGACAGTACAGCACGGGAGGTCGGACGACATTGTTAGGGATTAGCAAGCGGGGCAACAAAAAGATCCGAACTTTGTTGGTTCAGTGTGCCAGGGTATTCATACAAAAACTGGAACACCAGTCTGGCAAGTTGGCCGACTGGGTCAGGGAGTTGTTGTGTCGGAAAAGCAACTTTGTCGTCACCTGTGCTCTGGCAAACAAGCTGGCCAGAATAGCCTGGGCACTGACGGCGCGACAGCAAACTTACGAAGCATAAAGGCAGAAATACACCAGTTTAAACAATCATTCATCTGGTTTTGCGAATACTGATATTGATGATACTAACGGCCCACCGGCCTGTTGAGGAACCTGTAAAACGGAAAGGCTCATTGAAGCCGTATATTTTCTGGAGGTTCATCAGGCGCGGAACTCATCGAGGCGCGGGAATAAAATCCCATTCAGACGCCGGATAGATTCAAGCAAGCCAACTTGTCGTCAAAATCGGTGTTGCAAAAACGGGAGTGACCATAGATTCCGTTTTCTGAGACGACCCCCACTACCGCTTGCATGTGGCGGTACTGACGGGTCTGCCTGCTTCGTTGGTCTCTGATCTGGCCCAGGCGCTTGGGCGATCGCCCGTCCAGATAGCGGAATGGGTCGGAGTATCCTCCCTCAGTGCGGCAATGTCTTTGCAGGCAAGTGAGGTTTTCTGTCGCCTTGTTGAGACTCTCGATGCGCTACTGGAGCTGTACGAAGGGGACCTAGAAGGTGCACTCCGCTGGCTAACGGCACCGAATGTGGTGTTGGCCAATGAGAGGCCGGTCGAACTGTTGGCAACAGAAGCTGGTACGCGCGCCGTGCAGCAGGCTATTCATGCGATTGAATATGGCCTGCCAGTGTGACCCTTATCGGAGTTCTGGAGCAGTGAAGCGATTCTAAGGTTTGGATGGCCACCGCCCGCCCGCAGCTGGAGGTACTGACCATGGAGCATACCAATACTCCACCGCCTGAAACGGTCATAGACATCACTTGTGATGTCTGCTGCCAGAGCATTCGCGCAGAAGGCTATGGCCAACAGTTTGGAACCCTTCAGGCAAACTGGGGGCATGGTTCCAAGCACGACGGTGAGCGTTATGAGGTTCGGCTGTGCGAAGTCTGCTTCTTCAGAACCCTGAGCCATCTTCGCCGCAAGCGCATGGTCAACACCATGTTTGATGAGGAGCCCGATACCGCTCAGGATGAGTTCGGCCTGCTGCGAATTAAGTAGGCCGATCTGGAGTTGGCAAAGGCACTGGGGTGTCGGTATCAAGGCTCTGGGCCCAGGTCTCGACCAATGCGTGATCGATCACCAAACCCTCGCTCACATCAGCTAATGCCTCGTGTGTTAGATCAGCGAATCTTCGGTCGTCATTCGAGTTGGCCATTCCGCGTCCATTTTGCCGTGCCCGGCTGCTAGCCGATGGGCGCTGGCTCTGAATAGCCCGTCTTCACGCCCTGAGTGGCGGCGTAATGGCGGGTTTGGAAAGCCAGAACATCCTGCATCTGCTTGCTGACGTCTTCTTCCAGCCCCCACTCATAGGCCAGCTTGTCGAGCTTGTAGCGAGAGACCAACTGGGTCGCCCGCGGCGAGCGTTCTGCCGGTTTCAGGTTCGACCAGCTGCTGACAAAGCCTTTTAGGCGCGCGGCTTTGTCCGTTGATACACAGGGAAAGCGACGCAGCAGGTCGACCAGATAGAGGGCACGCAGCTTCTGTTCAGGCTGGCGCAGCTTGCCCGCCACTTCACGCTGCAATACCGGCACGAGGTCGCGCTCTTCGTACCACAACTGCTTGGCGAGCTCCACGAGAGCATCGGACGCAACTTGGCTAAGGCGCTGCTGAGTGACAGTCTCCAGGAGCGCGCCAAAGCTTTGTTTACGATCCAGACGTGGCATCTCGCCGATCCTCCAGGTACTTCGCTGTGACCAGTTTCAGGCAGCCTAGCATTGCGCTTCGGTTGCCCACAGCATAATCGATTGCCTCTGTTGCCAGTGTAACAAACTGGCCGACATCGACACGGCCGCATTCGATGAGCTGTTCGATATCAGATTGATCGTTTTCCGTAAAGCGGCCGAGCTTGGATATTGCCAGATCCACGCCGGCAGCAACGAAAACATGCAGCGGCTGCTCACCCTCGAAACCCTGCATGGGGATGGCACGCTCACGGTAGTCCTCGTGCAATGGCCCGAGGGCATTGGTGTAGTTCTGATCCAAGTACACCTGCAAGTCGCGGCCGTCGCTGTCCTCATAACCCTCTGGCGGTGTATAGACGGCCATGATCTCTTCCTTACGCAGCACACGGGCCGCCTCGATCTCCGCATCGATGTCCGCACTACCACGCGCATGGGTGAGCAGGTGCACCGCGCAGCCGCCGAAGATGAAGACCTTGAGCGAGCCTGGCGGATTGCCATTCAGTAGCGGCAAGGCCCGGGCGAACAGATTACCAATGGCCTGGCCCAGCGGCGTAGTCAAGCGGACAGGTTCCGCAGCCCCCTCACTGGCAGTCTCAAGTAGTGTCATCTTCACCTCCACTCAGCGCATAGGCTCAGTGTGCCGGTTCATGGGCTACGTGCGCCATCGCTGTTCGCAAGCGGCGCCCCGAGTAGCTTCAGCTGTGCAGTGGCTTCGATCAGGCGCTCCTGCAGGCCTTGCGCCTGTTGCGTCTGGATCGCGGAGGCTTCACCCAGCCGGGACACCTCCTCATGCAATGTGCGACAACGCTGTTCCAGGGTTTCATTCAAGCGCTCGGCGCCGGTCAGCGTGTTTTGCAAGGCCTCCAGGGCCTGAGCTTTCTGTGCCAGTAGCTGTTGCTGCGCATGCTGCTCTTTTTGCAACTGCCGCGCTTCTGCGAGCAGGCGCGCATTGTCGCGGTTCAGTTGGGTCAACTCGTCCTGTTTGACGATCAGGGTCTGCTGCAATTGCCGTAGCTCTAGTTGCAGTTGCTGCATCTGCGACTCGTGTCGACGTTGTTCCTGCTCACGCTGCTCCTTGCTGGCTTGGCGGTAGTGCTCCAAGGCGTCACGTGCGTGCTGATGCTTTTCCTCTAGCGAGCGAATCTGCCCATCGCGGTCTTGCAGGCGCTCCTCCAGGTCGCGGTTGGCCTGCAACAGGCGGGCATTCTCGACCTCGCCCTGTTGGCGTCGCTGCTGCTCCTGCTGTAGCGCGTGCTGGACAACCTGGAGCTGTTCTGTGAGCCCGCTGCACTGACTTTCCAATTGCTGGATTCGGCTTTCGGCCAGCCGCGCTTGGTTCTGGAAATCAAGCCGGTCATGTGCCAGTTGTTCGCGCTCCTGGGCCACGGCCGCCTGCGCATCTTCCTTTAACTGATCTGCCAGTTGGCCGACCAGATTGGCCAGCTGTTCGCTGAGCGGGATCGAGGCCGTATCTCGGCCGCGCTCGGCGTCTTCGAGCTCTTTCAGGTAGCGGTGAATGGTGGTTTTCGAGCCGGTATTGCCAAGTTCGACCCTTACCGCGTCGATGCTGGGGTTCTCGCCCCGCGCCAGAATTGCCTGCCGCGCCTTCTGAACCAGTGCCTTGTTGATGCCGCCGCGGGCCATGATCTGCTCCTACGATTTCGTATTAGATTACATACTATGTATTTACATACTATATTTAATTGATGTAAAGCGCGTTTAAAGCAAATAAATCAGATAAAATAATGGAGCATTATTTAATCAGATGGCAAAAACGGTCGCTTGACAACCGTTTTCCAGTACACAAAGGGCAATCTCGGGCGATGAAGGATGTCGGTCGCTATCTGCAAGCCGGTACGCGGGAAAACACTCGCCGCAGCTACCAATCGGCCATCGAGCACTTCGAAGTGACTTGGTGCGGCTTCCTGCCCGCCACCAGCGACAGCATCGTGCGCTACCTGGTGGACTACGCCGACACCCTAAGCCTTAGCACGCTCAAACAGCGCCTGGCCGCCCTGGCCCAGTGGCATATCGCCCAGGGCTTTCCTGATCCGACCAAGACGCCCACGGTGCGACAGGTGCTCAAAGGCATCCGCACATTGCATCCGGCGCAAACGAAGCAGGCTGCACCGTTGCAGTTGCAACACCTGGAGCAGGCGGTTCACTGGCTGAATCAGGAAGCCGAACGGGCTCGGCAGTCCGGAAACTTGACAAGCCTGCTGCGCAGTCGGCGCGATGCGGCGCTGCTGCTGATCGGCTTCTGGCGCGGCTTTCGCAGCGACGAACTCTGTCGACTGCAGGTCGAGCATATCCAGGCCGAGGCCGGTGCTGGCATGAGCCTGTTCCTGCCGCAGAGCAAGGGTGACCGGGAAAACCTCGGCACGACCCATTACGCACCGGCCCTGAAACGCCTCTGCCCGGTACAGGCCTATCTCGACTGGATCAGTGTTGCCGGCATCACCCGCGGCGCAGTGTTCCGCCGGCTGGATCGCTGGGGGCGGCTGAGCGACGAGGCCTTGCATCCTGGCAGCCTGATCAGCTTGTTACGGCACATCCTACAGCGCGCCGGGATACCGGCTGAGCTGTACACCAGCCATTCGCTGCGCCGTGGCTTCGCCACCTGGGCCACGGCCAACGGCTGGGATCTCAAGGCGCTGATGACCTACGTGGGTTGGAAGGACATCAAGTCGGCCATGCGCTACATCGACCCCGCCATCTCCTTTGGCGGCCTGGCGGCGTAACCCGCCCTTGAACTGATTACTGGCACTTTGACGCAACTGCCAGCTTCTCACTAACATCGACGCACGACAGGAGTGAAGGTGCAATGAGTACGCAGACCAGCATCGAATGGACGGAAATGACCTGGAACCCGGTGGTGGGCTGCACCAAGGTATCGCCGGGTTGCAAACACTGCTATGCCGAGAACATGGCCCACCGCCTGCAAGCCATGGGCACGCCGGGTTACGAGAACGGTTTCCGCCTGAGCCTGCGGCCGGAAAAGCTTCAGGAACCGCTGCAGCGCAAGAAACCGACCATCTACTTTGTCAACTCGATGTCCGACCTGTTCCACGAGCAGGTGCCGGACGAGTACATCGACCAGGTGTTCGAGGTGATTCGCCAGGCGTCTCAACACACCTTCCAGATTCTCACCAAGCGTGCCGAGCGCTTGGCCGACTACTTCAGCCAGCGGACTCCGCCCGTGAACGCCTGGCTGGGAGTATCGGTCGAGGACAAAGCCTATGGCGTGCCGCGCATAGACTGCCTGCGCCGCATAGACGCAACAATCCGCTTCCTCTCGGCCGAACCCTTGCTGGAGGATCTGGGCGAGTTGGATTTGACCGACATCCACTGGGTCATCGTTGGCGGTGAGTCAGGTGGCAAGGCGCGTCCCATGAAGGAGGAATGGGTCGACAACATTCATCGCCAGTGCGATGAATTCGGTTCGGCCTTCTTCTTCAAACAATGGGGCGGTTGGGGAGCCGATGGCGTTAAACGCTCGAAGAAAGCCAACGGCCGGCTCCTGAATGGCCAAACCTGGGATGAGATCCCGCTGCTCAACCTCGCCTGATCACCACGACAAGGACTACTCGATGGCCAAGGATGACGAAAAATACCGGTGGGATTGGGCGAGCCAGACTTTTCCAACCATCGACCCGCACAGCAAGATCAAACACCAGATCATCGATGAGTACATTCAGACTTACATTGATGTCCTGATGCGCAATCAGCAGATGCCTGCGCTGGGCCTGTCGGTCGTCGATGGCTTTAGTGGCGGTGGTATCTACAACGATGACGCGGGTGGCAAGCACTTCGGATCGCCGGTGATCGCCCTGGAGGCAATTCAAGAATCCGAAGTTCGCAATAACCTTGGCCGTATTAAACCCCGTCCCATCCGCTCCCAGCATTATTTTGTCGATGTGAAGAAAGACAACATCGACTGTCTGCACGCCGTCCTGGCCAGCCGAGGCCACAGCCAGCGCTTCGGCCGCGATGTACACCTGCATACCGCCGAGTTCACCCAGGCGTTACCGGCGATCGCCCACAACCTCAAATCGTTCGGCATGAGCGAGCGGGTTCTGTTTCTGCTGGATCAGTACGGCTACAGCGACGTGCCGTTCTCCAAGATCAAATGGATCTTTCAGAACATAGCCAATGCCGAGGTGCTGCTGACCTTCAATGTCGACTTCCTGGTGGCCTATCTCTCCGACCGCCAGGCCAATCGAAAGGCCATCTCCAATATCGACTTGGAACGGCATATCCCATGGGACATGCTTAAGCACCTGAAGGCGCATAACCCGCGCGATTGGCAGTACCTGATTCAACGCTGCCTATCCGACGGGATCAAGGAGGAAACCGGCGCACCGTTCATGACCATCTTTTTCATCCGCCCCGTGGGCGCCAACCCCATGGCGTACTGGTTCATCCACTTGGCGAAGAGCTACCGCGCCAATGACGTGATGAAGAAGATCCACTGGAAGTACGGCAACAACTTCTCCCACATGCTGTCTCCCTCATGCTTCTTTGGCTATGACGCCAATCGCGACATCAAGGTGACGGATCAGCAAGAGCTGATATTCGAGGAGGAGCATCAGTTCGATATCGTCACGGATACCCGCATCCGAGGTGAACTGTCGGAGTTGCTGCCCAAGCAGGTTTACGAGGTTGAACAGCAATCGTTTGGAAGCCTAATGAGTGGGCTTGCCAATTACACGATGGCGGACGAGTCACGGGTGAAGCAGGCTCTGGATATTGCAGTCTCCAATGGTGATCTCCTCGCCGTGGACAAGGACGGTAAGAAAAAACGCCGCAAGGGCAGCAGTATCAAGATAACCGATACCCTAGTGGCCCCACCCCAGCGGCCCTTTTTCTTTCTGCCACCGCCTCCGAAAGCGAAGGTGGATGAGTCTTGAGACCGAGCAACGGCATGAAACTTGGGGCTTACCCGGTACTGGAAGAGGATGTGGCCCGGCTGTCGCCGCTGATCTACGAACACATCAACATACTCGGTCGGTATGTCCTTTGCGGTACCGGAAGAGGTCGCCCGCGGCGAGCTGCGTCCGCTGCGCAACCCTGACTACGACCTGTAATCCACCCGAGCTCTACGGGCAACACCCACGCAGCTGCTGCTGGATCGGCGGCCACTTCACCGAGCCGAACGAACAGAACACGCAGCATTCCCCCGGATTGGGGCGCAGCAGCGCCTTGCAGTTGCTGCACTCGTAATAGAACTGGCAGGCGTCCGCGGGCATGGTTTCCGGCTTGGCGAAGCCGCAGAGCGGGCAGGTCGCCGTGAGCTCGTTGTCGCCGGTGAGCAGCACCGTGCGCAGACCATCTTGCGCTGCGCACTGACCGCCTCGACAGCATCCGCCCGCAGTGTGTCGCCGAGAGCAAGCACGCCCGTCGAGGGCTACTGCGATGACCGTTCGGCCTACCTCCTCCAGCGTGCGAATGCGATATATACGCTTCATAAAAATGGGCATATAGGTTCCAAAAGGCCTGATGCTCGAAACCTCGCAGAGGTGCCGGCAACCTTCAGCGTCATATAACGTGCCTCTGAGCCGGGTCCACCTCATCCACCATCTCCCGGAATGTCTGATCAGCGCTTGACCTTGCCACCATGGTAAGGATTACGCTACTACTGAAGTCTAGTGATCGGCACACAAGCCTCGCATTTGAATGTGGCCCATCAGCTCCTTCGCATCATTCGTCACAGGACGGATTTTGAACTAACGTAAGAACCAGTAACTAAGCTGCTCCTCTGAATTGAGGAAATGATAATTGTGATGACTCGAAGACGGGATAGAACGCTAATCAAGCTGCTCATGGCGCTGCTTCTGTTTATGGGGGCAGCCCATGGCAGCACCCAGGAATTCAACCCTGGGTCGGCGAGTTCATCCCTCAATTGCTTGGTCATGCAAGGAATGCAGACTGAGACCGACACGCAAGTAGGCGGTTTGTGTCCTTACATGGATGATCAAATGTCCTGCTCGATCAGTTGCGCTGCCTCTTATACTGGAGCAGTAACAAGCATTGTCGACTCATCGCCCGTCAACACTTCGCCGCAACACGATTATTACACCTCCCTCCTTGGCCGCATGGCCGTCGCTCCCGATCCTTTTCCTCCTAAGCAGACTGTTCTGATCAATCTCTGAAGCTGTATCTGAAGCTATTCGTTGACGTCCGCTGGGCGTCTGTTTAGACGAAAAAATTTGGATATGGTCGCCGACATTTTGATTGTTGTTCATGCCGACAAGCATGCGGAAGCAATTCCCTGAATCGCCAGGGACCGCTATCCGCTTGAGGAGAGTGCCCAATGAAAAAACTGAAACTTTTGCTTGTGCCTGTATCGATACGCACAAGACGAGCCACAGCTCTACTCGCTGCAGTGGCGCTGCTCGTGGCTGGAGGTATGGCTCATGCCGCTCAGGAACAAGCCATACAAGGGGTACAGGGCGATATTCAGCAGATCCCGGTCGAGACCTACCACTACGGGATGAAGCTGGATATTGCCCGGGTCTTGTCCATCAGCGATACGAGCCAGGAGTGCGGCGTTGTGCCTTCGATCATGCGGTACGAAGACAGCAGCGGAGCCCCACGGGCCTTGGAGTATCAGATTTATGGCGGCGGTTGTTCTGATAATTGAGCGGATGCGCCTGAACCAACCTTGAGGACTACACCATGATCAAGAACACGACGCTTTACCTAAAAGGCTTGTTGCAGCACCACCCACTGATTGCGGGACTTGCGGTTGCCGTAGCGTTCACTCTGCTGTTTAACCTGGGCGGCCTGTTTGCTGTAGCCACCCTGCCTGTTCTGCTTTCTGTTCTGCCGTGCCTGGTGATGGTCTGGCTCTGCATGAAGAGCATGGGTGGCGAGACCTGCAAACAAGAAGTTCCAGAGCAATCATCGCTAACCCGAATGAACGAAACCACTGTTGTCGATCAGGAGAACCGCCATGCGTAACGCCCTTATCTATACCGCCGCACTTGCCTCCGCAATAACGTTTGGTACGGCTTCCGTTGCTATTGCCGAGGCGTCCAAGGATACCGCCAAGAGCGGTTCCGAGATGATGATGGGAGAAGGCATGCACATGATGGACGGCAATAAAATGCCAATGATGGGAATGATGCAGGAGATGAATTCAATGATGAAGAACTGCAACGAAATGATGGAAAACATGAACAAGCAGATGAGTAAGGAGGCGGGTCAAGGCGACAGCAAGGCGCAGTAAAGAGCTCGTTGCTTGCCACCCCCTCTAAAAGCCTCCGGCGTAGAGGGGAATAAGTGAATGGCGCCGGGTACGGCACCGTCAGCGGTGTCGATACCCGGACGCTTCGAGATTTTCGCTACACAGTTCCACTGCCGATCGATAGGAAGGAGCCTGACCATGAATGACTTCGCCATGCACTACGGGCACTGGGGCTGGGTGCTGGTGATGGTATTGATTGCCTCCTGGCTTCTCTACCGCTTTGCCGCCCCACGCAGCTGGCGTGAGTGGACGGGCGCCGGCCTGGTGCAAGCGTTCATCATCGCGTTATACGCCGAGATGTATGGCTTCCCGTTGACCATCTATCTGCTGACGGGGTTTCTGGGCATCGATCTTCCTCTGACGGGCTATTCCGGGCATCTCTGGGCCACCTTGCTGGGCTACGGCAGCCTCGGCGCCACGCTGGAAATGCTGCTGGGCGGAGTATTCATCGTCATTGGTCTGATGCTGTTGATCCGCGGCTGGGTTCAGGTCTACTACGCCAGCCTGGAGGGCCAGTTGGCCACCCAAGGCGTCTACAGTCTGGTCCGTCACCCGCAGTACACAGGGATCATGCTGGCCGTTTTCGGTCAGATCATCCATTGGCCAACGATCATCACCTTGCTGTTGTTTCCGGTGATCGTCTTTGCCTATGTTCACCTGGCCAGGCGGGAAGAATCAGTGTTGACGGCGCGGTTCGGCGAGGCCTATCAAGCCTATCGCCGGCACCTACCGATGTTCTTTCCACGCCAGCAGGAGTGGGGGCGGTTTCTCCACGCACTGTTCTTTCCCCATCCCAAATAGCCGGATGCTGCGGAAAACTTCGTCCCACCTCTGCGCGGGACAACCATGCCGCGTCGCCCCGGCCTTCCTTGCTTGCCTTTGAGCCGCGGCTGCATCACTCCAGAGTCTGACCGGCTTTGGCGATCGCGCTCCAGGTCGTGCCGGCGTCCTTTGATAGATAGACGTCACGTTTGAAGGTCGCCGTCGCCCATTCCTTTGGCTGGACTGGGTTCTGTGCAAGATAGGCGATAGCGTCCTCATCCAGCTCAGGCACGCCGAGCGGGGTAATCTCGCGCGTCTTCAGATCCAGCCTGGATAGCTTGGCCGCGTCGCCGTAGCTACCGAACCATAGGCTGCTGCCATCAAGACTGAAGGTGACGCTCACTACCTGTTCGCCTTCGACGACCGCCCTGAAGCGTTGACCCGCATCGCGCGACAGGTACAGGCCCGCTCCGGTCGCCACCGCGACCAGCCGGTGGTCGCTCGGATGCACCGCCAGTGCGGTCGGCGCCTCGCCAATTCCCTGCGCGGATGCGCGCTGCCAATTGGCTCCATCGTTGCGGCTGTAATACAAGCCCGGGACGCTCATCCGCGAATTCGGACGGGTGTTGTAGACATATAGGGTTGCGCTATCGTAACCGCTGGCCAGCAGGTGGAAGTCCGACTCGCCTTGTAGGCCCAGTTGCTGCCACGTGCGCCCTCCATCGCTGCTCTTGATCACTCCGAACGGATTGACCAGACCGCTGCCGCGGGCTGGGTGGCCGCTGCTGTAGATCGCCTGGCGCGTCACCGAATAGCCCATATAGTCGTGTGCAGGTCCGGGTGCCTTGCTCCAGCGCCCTTGGCTATAGACGGCCAGGCCGTGGTGACTGGGAATGGACAGCTGTTGACCATCCGGGCTGAACGCCAGTCCGTGTACATGTTCTAGGGTGACCGCTGCATCGCCGCAGGCGGCGACAATGGTGACGGCGGCTAGCAGCCCGAGTCTAGCTGCGCCGCGTAGTAGGAATATCAGAGCCATCATCGCGTCTCCAAGTGAGGGCCATCTGTGCCAAGGCCTCTTTCGAAAAAAGAGGCGCCTGATCCAGGCGCCTAGGGCCAACCTCCAAACCAAAGGAGCAACGGGAGGATGGCAGCACAGTTACCCATGGTTGAGTCAAATCACTGATCCGAAAGACTGGCCCGGCGAAAGGATATAGCTCACCGGACCGGCCATTCTTGGCGCTATTACTGCATCGGCTTGATCGACAGAAGCGTCGCCGTCATACCTTCGCTCTTGAACTCGAACATCACCTGTTGGCCGACCTGCACTTGAGCCAGTTGCTCGGGCGTCGCCTTGAAACCCATGGTCATCGCCGGCCACTTCACGGCAGGCACGGGGCCATGGGCGATGGTGACACTGCCTTTCTGACTGTCGATGGCCTTGACGGTGCCGGAAGCCTGGGCGGTTGCCATAGCCCCCGATTGCTCCATCTGCATTTCTTTCATGGGCATCTTGTCCATGGGCATGGCAGGCATTTCGGCGGCAAAGACCGGTTGGCCGAGGACCAGAGTCAGAGCACCTAGGAGGGTGTAGTTCTTCATGCGAGTTTTCCTTCTGCTTGGTTGGGGATGAATTCAGAGGTCTGGCGGCGACGCATCAGTCGATAGGCCGCCGGCAGGACGAACAACGACAACAGCGGCGCGGTGACCATGCCGCCGACCATGGGCGCGGCGATGCGGCTCATCACCTCGCTGCCGGTGCCGCTGTCCAGCAGGATCGGCAGCAGGCCGGCGATGATCACCGCCACGGTCATCGCCTTGGGCCGCACACGCTGCACGGCGCCTTCGCGGATCGCCTCGATAAGCGCACTTTCGTCGGTGCGGCCGGCGTCTTGCCGTTCGTTCCAGGCGTTCTTCAGGTACAGCAGCATGATCACGCCGAACTCGGCGGCGACCCCGGCCAGGGCGATAAAGCCCACCCCGGTGGCCACCGACTGGTTGTAGCCGAGCAGGTAGAGGAACCAGATGCCGCCGACCAGTGCGAAGGGAAGTGTGGCCATGATCAGCAGGGCTTCACTGAAGCGAGCGAACGTCAGGTAGAGCAAGACGAAAATGATCACCAGGGTCGCCGGCACCACCAGTTTGAGCCGGGCATTGGCGCGTTCGAGAAACTCGAACTGCCCGGAGTAGCTCAGGCTCATGCCCGGCTCTAGTTTGACCTGATCATCGATGGCCTGGCGCAGGTCACCCACCACTGAAGCCAGATCACGGCCACGCACGTCGATGTAGACCCAGCCAGACAGACGCGCATTCTCGCTTTTCAACATGGGTGGACCGTCACTGATCCTGATCTGCGCCACAGTGCCAAGGGTGATCTGGCTGCCCTGGGGGGTATAAATCGGCAGCTCACGCAGCCCTGCCAGTGAATCGCGCCACTCGCGCGGATAGCGCAGGCTGATCGGGAAGCGCGCCAGGCCCTCGATGGTCTCGCCGATGTTCGCCCCGCCGATGGCGCCGGCGACGATCGCCTGCACATCGGCGATATTCAGGCCATAGCGCGCCGCCGCTTCGCGGTCGATATCCACATCGACGTAACGCCCGCCGGTCAGGCGCTCGGCCAGGGCGGAACTGACTCCGGGCACGAGTTTGGCGACCCGTTCGACCGCCTGGGTCATCTCGTCGATTTGCGCCAGGTTGCTGCCGGCGACCTTGACGCCGATCGGGCTCTTGATGCCGGTGGCGAGCATGTCGATGCGGTTACGGATCGGCGGAATCCATAGGTTGGCCAATCCTGGCACCTGTACGGTACGGTCCAGTTCCTCCACCAGCTTCTCCGGGGTCATCCCCGGTCGCCACTGCTCGCGCGGCTTGAACTGGATGGTGGTTTCGAACATCTCCAGCGGTGCGGGGTCGGTGGCGGTTTCGGCACGGCCGGCCTTGCCGAACACATGGGCGACTTCCGGCACCGTCTTGATCAGGCGGTCGGTCTGCTGCAGCAGTTGCGCCGCCTTCTGCGCGGACAGCCCCGGTAGCGCGGTGGGCATATAGAGCAGGTCGCCCTCGTCCAGCGGCGGGAGGAACTCGCCACCGAGACGGCTCATCGGCCAGAGCGCGCTGAGCAGAATCAGCACCGCAACCAGCAGGGTGATTTTCGGCCGCCGTAGTACCGCGTCCAAGGCCGGCTGGTAGATGCGAATCAGCCAGCGGTTCAGCGGGTTCTGTTCCTCGTTGGGAATCCGCCCGCGAATCCAATAGCCCATCAGCACCGGCACCAGGGTCACCGACAGGCCGGCGGCGGCCGCCATGGCGTAGGTCTTGGTGAAGGCCAGCGGACCGAACAGGCGGCCTTCCTGGGCCTCCAGGGTGAAAACCGGGATGAACGACAGGGTGATGATCAGCAGGCAGAAGAATAGTGCCGGGCCGACCTCCACCGCCGCCTCGGTGATCACGTGCCAGTGATGTTCGCCCTTGAGGTCCTCGCCCGGGTGTTCCTCGCGCCAGGCCTCGATCTTCTTGTGCGCGTTCTCGATCATCACCACCGCGGCGTCGACCATGGCGCCGATGGCGATGGCGATGCCGCCGAGGGACATGATGTTGGCGTTGATCCCCTGCTGCTGCATGACGATAAAGGCGATCAGCACCCCGACCGGCAGCGAGACGATAGCCACCAGGGATGAGCGCAGGTGCCAGAGAAACAGCGCACAAACCAGGGCGACTACGATGAACTCCTCGATCAGCTTGTGACTGAGGTTTTCTACGGCACGATCGATCAGCTTGCTGCGATCATAGGTGGTAACGATCTCCACCCCCGAGGGCAGGCTCTTGCCCAGTTCGTCAAGCTTGGTCTTGACCGCGGCGATGGCCTCGCGAGCATTCTTGCCGCTGCGCAGGATCACAACGCCGCCGACTACCTCGCCCTCGCCGTCGAGTTCGGCGATGCCGCGACGCATTTCCGGGCCGAGCTGGATATGCGCAACCTCGCCAAGCGTCACCGGCACGCCGCCACTGTCCAGGCGCAGGGGGATGGCGCGAAAGTCATTCAGCGTCTGCAGGTAACCCGAAGCGCGCACCATGAACTCGGTCTCGGCCAGTTCCAGCACCGCACCGCCGGTTTCCTGGTTGGCCCTGGAAATTGCCTCAGCGACCTGCTGCTGGGTGATGCCGCGGCTGGCCAGCTTGATCGGATCGAGCACCACCTGGTACTGCTTGACCATGCCACCGATGGTGGCCACCTCGGCGACATTGGCCAGGGTCTTCAGTTCGAACTTGAGGAACCAGTCCTGTAGCGCCCGCAACTGCGCCAGGTCATGCGTGCCGGTGCGGTCGACCAGGGCGTACTGATAGATCCAGCCCACCCCGGTGGCATCAGGGCCCAGGGCGGGCGCGGCGCCCGCAGGCAGACGGGCCTGCACCTGGCTGAGGTATTCCAGTACCCGCGAACGCGCCCAGTACAGGTCGGTGCCGTTCTCGAACAGCACGTAGACGAAGCTGTCGCCGAAGAAGGAATAACCGCGCACCGTTTTCGCGCCCGGCACCGAGAGCATGGTGGTGGCCAGTGGATAGGTCACCTGATTCTCGACGATCTGCGGCGCCTGCCCCGGGAAGGGCGTGCGGATGATCACCTGCACATCGGAGAGGTCCGGCAGCGCGTCGATGGCGGTGTTCTGCACCGACCAGACACCCCAGCCGACGGCGAACAGGGTGGCCAGCAGCACCAAGAAGCGGTTGGCCACCGACCAGCGGATCAGCTTGGCGATCATGGTTGCACCTCCAGCTTATCCAGCCGCTCGATCAACAGGCCGTCGTCCGTTTCACGCACGCCAACGTGTACCGAGTCCCCTGCCTGTACGCCCTCCAGCAGAGTCGGATCTGCCAACGGAAAGGTCATGGTCATTCCAGGCATGCCGAGGGTCTTGAACGGACCATGGGCCAGGGTGACCGAGTCGTTGTCGATCTCGACCACCTTGCCTTCCGCCTCATGCAGGGCCTGCATCGGCTGAGCGTCGGGTGATGCGAGGTCCTGGGCGAGTACCCCGCGCAGGCTGGCCTCGGAATCGAGCAGGAACTGTCCGGAGGCGACTACCTGCTGACCTTCCTCCAGGCCCTCGACAATTTCCGCCTTGTCAGTCCTTTCCCGTCCAAGACGGACCTCAACCGGTCGATAACGACCCTCGCCTTCGACCAGCATCACCAGGGCACGCCGGCCGGTACGGATTACCGCTTCATTCGGCACGTACAATGCTCTCTGTTCGCTCGGGCGACTCAGCCGAACCTTGGCGGTCATGCCTGGCCGCAGACGGCCCGTCGGGTTATCCAGTTCGACCCGCACGCGCAGCGTGCGGCTATCCAGGTTGGCCTGCGGCAGGAAGGCGCTCACCGTGCCCGCCAGCACTTCACCGGGGAAGGCGGGCAGGTATGCCTCCACCGGCTGGCCGAGCTGTACGCCGCCGGCTTCGGCCTCAGGCACAGCCACGTCGAGCCAGACACTGCTCAGGCCGTTGACTGTGGCCAAGGGTTGGCCAGCGGCCAGGGTCATGCCTTCGCGGACATTGAGTTCCTGCAGCACGCCGGCAATCGGGCTGGTCACCGTCCAGAGGGCCTGGACCTTGCCACTACGCTCGACCCGCTCGATCAATGACTGCGGCATCCCAGCCAGGCGCAGGCGCTGCCGGGCTGCGTCCAACAATGCTCTTTCACCGACCTCGCGCAAGGCCAGGAACTCTTCTTGAACAGCCGCCCATTCGGGTACCAGTAGGTCGGCCAGCGGCGCCCCGGCGGCCAGCAGGTCCTCGGGCGCGCGCCGATACACGCGCTCGACGAAGCCCCCGCTGCGTGCCTGCACCACGGCGACATCGCGGTTATTGAAGGCTAGGTTGCCGACCACTTCCAACTCAGTGACCGAGTGTTCACGGGTGACAGTCGCTAGGCGCATGCCCAGGTTCTGGACGACGCTTGGGTCGATGCTGACCGCGGCACTGTCACTCGCCTCGCCGGCGTAGCGCGGCACCAATTCCATGTCCATGAAGGGAGACTTGCCGGGTTGGTCAAATTTCTGCTGCGGGTACATGGGGTCGTACCAATAGAGCACTTCGCGCTCGTCCGGTGCGGAGGACTCCTGGGCATTGGCCATGCTGGCCCCGGCCTCCACCAGGGGCTGAGCGAACCAGTAGCCGCCCGCTGCACCAATGGCGAGCGCCAAGCCCGTCAGCAACGCGCCTTTCCAGATTCGAGTCTTCATTGGCTACTTTCTCCATAGGCGAAATACAGGCGGGCACTGGTCTGTGCACGTTGCTGTTCAAGGTCGATGTGTTTCAGGCGGGCCTCGATGAGTTCGCGCCGCGCGGCCACTAGCGCCATTAACTCGCCACGGCCGGCGCGGTAGTCCGCCATGGCCAGGCGTACCTTCTCCTCGGCCAGCGGTACCAGGGTTTGTCGGCTGCGCTCCACGGCGCGCTCCAGGCGGCGGTGTTCGGCCAGATCGTCGGCCAGCGCTTGCGCGTGCTCCCGTGTCATGGCTTCGCGCTCGGCTTCCAGGCGCAGCACTTCGGCGCGCTTGGCGGCGATCTTCGGGTCCTGCCGGCTGGCGGTGAACAGGGGTAGGTCGAAGGTGAACTGCACGGAGACCATGTCGCCAAAGGCCTCGCCACGTTTTTGGTAGGCCAGCTCCCAGCTCCAGTCGGGTTTCTTGTCCGCTTCGGCTAGACGCACCTGGGCCTCTGCCTCCTGTATCATCGGCGTGAAGGCCTGCAGCTCAGGGTGACGATCCAAACTGTGGCGGAAATGCAGGTCATCGACTCGCCAGCTCGGCCAAGAGCCGGACAGCGGCTCGACCGCCACCGGCCCGACCCAGCGGCGCAGGGCCGCGCGGGCCTGCGTGCGGTTGCGTTCTAGTTCATCTTCCTGCTCGGCGAGCAGTGCTGCTTCCTGCTTGGGCGCCAAACTGTCAGCCGCCTGGCCACGGCCGCCGGCCAAGCTGGCCTGTACGGCCTTGGCCAGCAGGCGATTCTCGTCGTACAGAGTCTGGAACAGTTGCAGTTTCTGCTCGACCGCGAAGCCGCCGATCCAGGCAAGCGCAGTTTCACGGCGCACCTTGAGGCGTTCGACCCGCTCCAGTGCATCGGCGCTGTCGATGCCCGCCTGGGCAGCCTCGACACGGGCACGGCGCTTGGCTCGGTTGGGAACTTCTTGCATGACCCCGACCATCTGCATGGTCATGAAGTCGCGCGTGAGGCTGCCACGGGCATCGCCCTCGATGGGAAAGTTCTGGATACCTAGGGCAAGCTTGGGGTCCGGTAATTCACCGGCGGGAATGGCGGCCTGCATGGCGGCATCTTGGTTGGCAGCCTGGGCAGCCAGTGACGGTGCCTCGCGCTCCGCCAGGCGCAGGGCTTCGTCCAGGGTAAGGGCGGCGGCCAGGCCGGGCACGGCCAGGGCGCACAGCGTGAGGGCGGCCAGCGAAAGGCGTCCTCCGCAGTAGCGTCGGAGATTCATATTCACGATTCCTGTGGATGATCCGGCGCGTACCCACACGGGCACACGCACACCGTCTCGCCGCCTAAGAGGGGGAAACGGGACTCAAGTCGGCACGGGAATCAGGCGCGGGGGGGACGCCACACCCCAGAGGGGGACGCGGTTGGAAGGAAATCGTGGGTAGGAGTGATTACTACGGAGCGAGAAAACAGAAGAGGCGTCTTGATGACCGAAACCTGCAGCATGCTGCTGCTCTTGCACTCTTGTCCGGTCTTGCAGACTTTGCCGCTGGAGATTTGCTGCTGATGGTCTTCGCAGCAAGAAGCCTGCATATCCTCCATCGAGATGCCGTGCTGTTCCATGGGGCAAGGTTCGGAAAACGCGAGCACACCTGCGACCCCATTCAGGGGAAGGGTCAGGCTGAGCAGCAGGAGCAACAGCAGGTGCAGGCGTCGTTTCATGCGGCGGAGTCTAGCCCAGGTCGATAGGGGGAGCAATTCGTCAGTGTTCCGTTTTGCGGAAAGATCACGGCGCGTCAGTCGGATCACGCTCGATCGGCTTTACCTTCTGCGTGTCATCGCTAGCGGGTGGTCCTTTGTGCATGCCGCGCATGCAGAACAGCATTGACAGCGGACAGAGCAGTAGCAGGAAGATCAGCGCGTTCGCCGCAATCCAGGTTTGAAAAGCCGGGAACAGGACATAGGCAGCCAGCAGAAAGATGCCGGCTCCTATGCCAACCCGAATCGTGGTGGATTTATCGCAGGTCATGATGTTCTCCTTTCATTCAGCTAGTGGGGGGGGCAGATCATCCAGAATCGGCCCCGGTGGTTGCTCAAGGTCGTCGCAATGCTCGGCCAGGTAGCTCAGACTGTCGCGCAGTGCCTGGAGCAAGACAATGCGTGCGTTCAGCGCGTCGATGTAGTGGTGGGCTATGACTTGAACTTCGCTGCTAGGGCGTTGGCGATCCCGCCATAACGCCAGCAAGGCGCGCACCTGCGTCAATGAGAAGCCCAGTTCTCGGGCGTGGTGGATAAAGCGCAAAACCTGTACATCCCTTTCCAGGTAGTCGCGATAGCCAGACCGGGTGCGCCGAGAAGCTGGGACCAGCTCGATGCGTTCGTAATAGCGGATCATTTTGGCGGTCAAGCCGCTGACGTTCGCCGCTGCGCCAATGTTCATGGATGCCTCCTTCTTGCTGAGCCAGCGCCTCCGTCCAGCTCTACCGGTGCCGGCCGCCATCGCTTGAGCAGCAGCGCGTAAGTGACCACCGAGACGCTGGACAATGCCATCGCCGCACCGGCCACCACCGGGCTCAACAGGCCGAAGGCGGCCAGTGGAATGCCGACCAGGTTGTAGACGAAGGCCCAAAACAGGCTCTTCAGAATCCGTCCGTAGGTATGGCGGGAGAGAGCCAAGGCATCCGCCACCAGCGCCGGATCACCGCGCATCAGGGTGATGCCGGCGGTGTGCATGGCTACATCGGTACCGGTCGACATGGCAATGCCAACATCCGCCGCCGCCAGCGCCGGAGCGTCGTTGATGCCGTCGCCGACCATGGCTACCACTGCGCCACCGGTCTTCAGCGCCTGCACCTCCGCGGCCTTGTCGCCGGGCAACACCTCGGCGCGCACCTCGTCGAGGCCGAGCATAGCCGCCACGCTCTCAGCCGCACCGCGGTTGTCGCCGCTGATCATCACGGTCCGTATGCCCAGTCCGCGCAGCCGCGCCACGGCCTGGCGGGCACTCGGCTTCAGCACATCACCGAAGGCGATCAGGCCCAACAGCAGTGGCTGTCCAGTCACGTCGGCGAGCCAGGACACGCTGTTGCCGGCCCGGGCCAGCGTTGCTGCGGACGCCGCCAGCGGTGACAGGTCAACGCCGAGCTCCTGCATCAGTCGTGTGCTGCCCAGGCGCAGCTCTCGCCCTGCGACCAAGGCCGCCAGACCGCGCCCCGGCAACGCCGTGACCTTGGATGCGGGCAATAAATCCGTGCCGTCCTGCTTGGCCTTGTCCAGCAGCGCCTGCGCCAGCGGGTGTTCGCTGCCGGCCTGCGCCGAGGCGGCCTGCAGCAGCAGGCGCGCGCTATCGCCATTCGCCACTTCCAGCGCGGTCACCCTTGGCTTGCCCTGGGTCAGCGTGCCGGTCTTGTCGAAAGCCACCACGCTGACCCGGTGGGCGATCTCCAAGGCTTCCGCGTCCTTGATTAGGATGCCGTGGCGCGCACCGACGCCGGTGCCGACCATGATCACCGTCGGCGTGGCCAGGCCCAGCGCGCAAGGGCAAGCGATGACCAGCACCGCCACCGCGTTGATCAGTGGGCCGGCCACCTCGCCGGTGAGCCACCAGCCGATCAGCAGGGTCATGGCAGCGATCACCAACACCACGGGGACGAAGACGGCGCTAATCCGATCCACCAGGCGCTGGATCGGCGCCTTGGCCGCTTGAGCGTTTTCGACCATGCGGATGATTCGGGCCAGCGTACTTTCCGCGCCGACCGCTGTGGTCTCGACCAGCAACAGTCCTTCGCCGTTGATTGCGCCGCCGGTCACCACATCGCCTTCAGTTTTCGCCACCGGCAGGCTCTCACCGGTCAGCAGCGACTCGTCGAGATGGCTGCGCCCGTCGCGTACCAGACCATCGGCGGGAACTCGCTCGCCCGGCCGTACCACCAGCAAATCACCGACGGCCAAGGTACTCACCGATACCTGATAGTCCACACCCTCACGGCGCACCCGGGCGGTGTCCGGCCGTAGTGCCTGCAGTGCTCGAATGGCGTCTCCAGTGTGGCGCTTGGCACGCGCTTCCAGCCACTTGCCGAGCAGGACCAGGGTGATCACCACCGCGGAAGCCTCGAAATAGAGGTGCGGGACGCCGGGGCCGGCATGCGTCGCCATCAGATAGACCGACAGCCCGTAGCCGGCACTGGTACCGAGCGCCACCAGCAGGTCCATATTGCCGCTGCCGGCGCGCAATGCTCGCCAACCGGCCCGATAGAAACGTGCCCCCAGCCAGAACTGCACCGGCGTGGCCAACAGCAGTTGTATCCAGCCCGGCAGGCTCCAGCGCGCGCCCAGCAACACGGCGAGCATCTGCACCACCAGCGGCAGGGACAGCACGGCGGCCAGTGCCACCGGCCACCAGTCGCGAGACGGCGGCGCGGCGGCGGCCTCTTTGGCTGCCGGCACACCGGCCTCGTACCCGGCGGCCGCAACCGCCTGGATCAGCGCCGCCGGCGCTACCGCACCGGACACCACCCGGACCCGGGCCGCCTCGCTGGCCAGATTCACCGTGGCCGCCAGCACGCCCGGCACCTTCAGCAGGGCCTTCTCGACCCGGCCGACGCAGGAAGCGCAGGTCATACCGCCGATGACCAGGTCCAGTTGCTCTTCCTTCACGCGGTAACCCGCGCCTTCGACCGCCTCTAGCAGGGGAGCCAAATCGGCATCGGCTTCTACCATAACCGCTTCGCTGGCCAGATTGACCCTGGCGGCGGAAACCCTGGGTACTTGAGTCAATGCCTTCTCGATCCGTGCCACGCAGGAGGCACAGGTCATGCCTTCTACGCCAAACGTCCATTGCCGAACAAGGCCGGCGTGCGCAGCAGCAGTGGTTTCGGGGAATGCGCGGGTCATTGCCAACCTCCACGATTATCTCGTTATTGAGAGGTTGGACCTTACCGTTGGGGCAAGGTCAAGCAGTAAGGTGGCGACCATCCGAGAGTTTGGGATGATCACAAATCTGGGAGCACTACGCGGAGCTCCACGAGCAGAAGCGCTAATTCTGTGAGATCAGCTGCGCTCAAGAAGGCAAAGGCCATTGAATAACGGAGGCTGTGATGGAATGAATACCCAACTAAGCCCTTAATCTATCGTGAGGGGCGTTCCGACCGACTGACCTTCAGCTTACGGGGGCCGTAGAGCTAAGGTGGATCGGCGGTCTACCGGGGCTGCCAGGCCACCTACAATACATGATCAGGTGCAAGACCGAGCAAGGGGACGATCCCTGCTTGGGCTGATTGCACCCACTCAGAGAGGGCCTCAAGATCCTGTTGTAGCGACTCGGCTTCCGACCAGATGCAGGCATTCTCAGTCGGCACTGTCAGTGCCGAGCCCTCTACGAGAGTAAGAGCCATTGCGTGAAGCTTCAGCAACTCATCACGGACGGCCACAATTTCACCCAGATTGGCCAGACAGGCATCCAGTCGGTCAACCAATCGCAGAAGTTGGGAGGTGTCGAAGTCCTCTCGCAGCTTTTCCAGGGCCACAGCATCCACTTCGCCGTAGGGGGTAATGTGAAAAGACGCCGGTGGAATCTCGATCATGTTGCCTCCTCGGCATCGGCCCTGCTGGCCGTGTTGACTCGCAGCGAGCCGGCGGCTTGTTGAAACACCGAATCCTTGATCCAGGGTTCTGGTGGCCGGTTGAGCTTGAGGTTGAATTCGCCGAAGCGTTTGACGTTGCTGGTCAGGTAGGGACTGAGGAAAGACACGTCTTCATCGGTGAACTGCCAGCCCTCGCGGGCCAGCTTCTGCAGGATGCGCATCATATCCACAGTGTTCTGCAAGATCACCGACGAGGCCACCATGTCGTTGTAGCGCAGCCGCTTCTGCTGCTCGTCCGGATCGTTCTCAGCAATCACATCGCCGCCGAAGGACAACCACTTGGAGAATCCGTTGTAAGACTCGATCTTGTTGGTGTTCGCGGTGACCTCCTGGCGCAACTCGCGACTGCCGATCCAGTTGAGCAGGAAGATTGTACGGATCACGCTGCCCAGTGCCTGTGCCGCATGGTAGAGCTTGTTGCGCCGGCTGTAGGAGCCGAGTTTGCGCAGCAGCATAGGTGAGGATATTTTGCCGGCCTGGATCGATAGCGCGACCTGCATCAGATCCTGCCAATGGGTTTCGATCAGGTTCCAGTCGGCAGTGTCAGTGAACAGGCGGTTGATATGCTTGTACGAAGCACCGCGATCCGGCCGGCACATCACTAGGTCGCGCCAGTTGCGAATACGTGGCATCAGGTTGATGCCCAACAGATGGGTGAAGGCAAACACCGTGGCCGACTGCCCTTGGGTATCGGAGTACACCGTGTCAGCCTCGACGCTAAGATCAGCCTTGAGCAGCCCCTCAATCACGTAGATCGCCTCCCAGATGCCCGGCGGGATGAAGTGCTGGAACACTGCGATGTAGTTGTTGGCCACGTGCCGATAGGCCACGGCTCCCATCTTGCGGTAGCGGAAGTGATAGCCGGCCAGCAGGTTGTCGTCATAGAAGTCAAACTGCGTACCGTCCGCGGCCACCGCTTTGCCGTCGCCCCAGAGCTTGGGCAGGTCGAGCTGCAGGTAGAGTTCCACCAGCTCGCGGTTAGCTTTGTCCAACTTCTCCAGCGAGAGGTGACGGCGATTGGTATAGGAGAGCATGTGCGGCGTGACATTACCGGCCAGATGCCGCGCGGCCTGGTTAGGGCCTAGGTTGCAGCCCATGGCGAAGATCGTCATCAGGTAGCGCTCGGCAGGCTCTTTGAGCTTCGGCTCGTTACCGGACATCGGCCCGAAATGCCGTGTGAACTGAATCCAATGCTCGATGTTAGCCATGATGTCGAGCACATGCCTGGCCGGCATGCGCTGCATGAGCGCTGTCTGCAGCGAGATAGCCGAAGGCGGGATGTCCCGCGCGATTACTCGGCGCAGCACCGGCTCGCCGGCTTCATTGATCGATACGTCACCTCGGCAGGAGGGGAATTTTTCATCCAGCTGCTGCGCGGTTTCCTCCAACTGGGTTTTGAGGGAGGCAACAAACTCCTTCGCCGTACCAGGAAGCCCCACCTTTTCGCAGTAAGCTGGTAGTTGCTGGAGACATTCTTCCCAGGGCAGCAACTGTTTGCGGTAGTCAGCGAAAGATTCCGACCCCAGCACGCACATGTCGCCGGAGCGCAGCTCGCTGGCCAGGTAGGAGAATACGCAGACTTCCAGATAGCGCCGGTTGGTCGGTGGTCCCTCACTGGTAGGACGACGAACGACCTTGATCCAGCGCTCCGAGGCAAACGACAAGTCGACGTGCTCGCCGATCCATTCGCGGTGTAGATTTTCGCAGTCCTGGATGAGCAGAAGCGCCTGGATCAGTGATCGATCCTGAGTCGTGGGTTCCAGTTGGAGAAGGTGGCTGAGACGGAACAGCAGCGAACGATGGGACTTGAAGTGCTTCCAGATCAGCGGCAGGTAGTTATTGCCGCCGGTAGCTTGGACTTCGGCGCAAGTCTCACGCAACCGATCCAGATTGCCATCGGGGGAGAGGTATTCCCGAATCAGGCTGCCAGCTTCCTGGTCATCCGGTTCTTGAACCAGAATCTGCACCACGCCGTCCAGGGTAGCCGCCAGTTGCTCCAGCTTCTGGCGTTGCCGCGCATGGATTTGCTCCAACTCTTCCTTGGCGCGTTTGTGGATCGTCGATATTCGTCGGATGAACATCTCGGCCAGGTGATCCCGAGTTCGCACTCGCATTCGATAGATCAGGGCCAGCATCAGTGTGTAGCGTTTCGGCAGCGAACAGTCCTTCAGCTCGGAGACGTCCGACGCAGCAGCTTGGGCAGCAAAGTGGCGGATCTTGGCATCGACGATCCCGTCAAAAATGGCTTCCAGGTCCCCAAAGCTCTCTAGCCAGGCCAAGTGATCGATCAGCACTTCCAGGTGCTTGCGAGATGGCTTCTTGGGCGCCTGTTTCAGTGCATTGAAGTCGCTTTGGCGTCGACCGAAGTCAGTGTCGAGCAGCTCCTTTAGCTTATGGATCACCTCGATTGGCGTTCTGGTTACCACAAGGTTGAATATTGCCTCTTGGGATTCGGTATGAATCCGCTCAGCGAGATCATTCAGGGTCGAATACGCAGGTAGCTCATAATCCTGGCGGATCAGTTCTTCAATCACCGAGTTAATGATGTCGGCACGCTGATCAAGCACGAACGACATTTCTTTGGCATGGCGCTCAGCAACCTCGATAGCATCTGAGCCATAAAATGCAGTCACGCCGAGACGAGCTCGGATGGCGTTCATATGGCGATATTGCTGAAACCACTTGTACTCAGCGAATTTCACCTTGCTACGCTGGCCCAACTCTCCACGAATGAACGCCACCAGTTGATCAGGCACGTCGGTGATATCAGGGAAATATCGAAGTACCTGAAAGGTCTTGAGGAGAACGGCGAGATTGAGGTGAAAGGGGGCCTTGGACTTGCTTCGTACCCACTTAATCTCATCATCGGAAAAGGAGAAATCACGCTGCAGCTCAGCTTTTGAATACGTCTTTGACAGAGTGGGGTACGCCGTGCGCTCTAATGAAGCCATAGAACCTCCTTTTCTGAGGAGTCAGAAAAGATAGTCCACGATCAGAGACTGTGCGCGCGATTTGAAAAACCATTCAGGATCAACCGCTTAAAAGCGAAGTGAGTGAATTTTCCCTTTATCTCGGCATGACCCGCTGTAGGGCTTTTGGTTTCGTAGGGAGGAGAATGTGGCTGCCAGGTTGGTATTGGTTCAAACGTCTAATCCAGTTGCCGTTGCAAGCTACCGGGGCAGGGCGCGTACACGTTTCTAGTGTTGCGTCACGGGCTCTGCATCATGAATGGGGGCTTCACGGGCCTTCAGCATTCCACCTTTACGACCGTTGAAGTGAGCGGTTATCTCTGCCAAAAGAGACAACGCTATAACCTCAGGGGTATCCCCACCTATATCCAACCCCATCGGATAGTGAAGTTGCTCGAATGCCGGTTGTGAGTGACTGTTGGGTATCTCAGCGAGCATTCGCTCTGTGCGGCTACGTGGCCCCAACTGACCTACATAAGAGGGGCCCTGATTTAGGCTCTGAGCCAGCCAGTGACGATCTTGTAAGTAACTGTGAGACATGATGACCACAGCAGCATTCGTTATCAGCTCGCTAGGAACCTGACCAAATTCCAGCGATAAATGCATATACGTAATTTAACAAGTGGGCGATGTCAGATGTTCATAAGACGCTCTCCAGCGCACTGCACTTGGCTCAATAGCATCAAAACGAATGCGATTGTTCATAGATCCATGTTTATTGACGAGATTTTCCGCTCGTCTGGTCGATGCGAACTTTGGCAGCTCCTCAGCGGTGAGGACGCTGCGGTACCGGGCAGGGAGTCGCATTGGGGGCTTGCCATCACAAAATTCCTTTCCGTAGATGGCTGGGAACCCTACCGAATTTCAATTTTCGAAGGGCGTCGATTGGTTTCTTGGGGTTTCGTAAAGTCCCATTCGTTTCGTATGACGGATTAGCCCCTAAAATACGCAGGTGACTCTACTTCACATAGGCATCTGCCACCCAGACTTCACCCATCGGAACTTTGGCTCTTGAACCTTCGGCCCGCCGAAGTCTTCACCTTCAATCTTGAAGCACCTGGCCATCAGATCCCGCCCCCCCCCCAAGCGCTCCATGGCAGTGAGTTCCTTGGTGATGTCCTTGACAACCGTTGTAAACGCCTTAGTCGATTCTGACTTCAAGAACTCGGGAGTGGAGAGAGCGAAATCCCGGTCGGGTAACGAAACCCCAAATAGACTAGTAACAGAGCTTGCCGCCTTGATTAGAAAGCTCCCCTGGATACCTTGGGCAGACCTGAGACCGTAGCTGCGTTTAAGGTCGCCGCAAATCTTGTCGACATCATCCATGAGCTTGGTGATGCGCTTGTTTCCACTCGCGAGCCCTTGCTCGTCGAAGGCAACTCGAATGGCCTTTAGGGTTTCACGCATCGTTACGAAATGGTCTTCGCTGCGGATCTGTCGAGCTGCCTCGATCGCACTGGAAACGCTTCCGGCGGATTGAGTCAGCCATGCCGAAAACAAGGGCAGGTCCAAAGCAACGGTCTGAGTTGCTCCGTGCGACCGGATTTCCGAAATGCTCGTACTGGTTTTGTCCGAGAGGTTTGCCAGGAGGCGGGCGGTGAAGTCATGGCCGAAGGCGCCGGATTTCTTCATCCAGTGCACTTGATAGGCATGCCTGATGGGATGAATGAATGAGTCTGCTTTCAGGTGTTTGGCTGCAGTCGTGTAATAAATTGATTTGTACGCGAGCCAGTTCAGCGAGGCGACGAACATCTCGAGTTGCTTGGTGGGACCTCCATAGGCACCAGGATACTCTCTAGTGAACTCTGACTTGCTGAATTCGTGGCCATCCGAACCCACTAGCTTGACATCTTTCGACCAACGTCCGCGCGTTTCACTGGCATCGCTTAACTCTGCGAAGATTGCTGCGCTTAGGGCACTGTATTTGCCATAGTCGTCGGACGCACGGTAGCCCAGCATCCTCATGGTTAGGTAATACACACTGGAGGCTTGATCCCAGGTGCAGACCATGTTCATTTTCAGTTGCTCCAAAAGGGCACTAAAGTCCTCATCCACGAACTCGCCGCCGCGAATTTCAGGACGAATCAGTGATGCTTCTTTTTGAGCGAGCGTATCAACCCCGTCCAGCCCGAACTCGGAAGGCGACAAGAACCTGAGGTAGGGGAATTGTTGCTTGCGGCTTTCTCTGTGATCTGCTTTGTAGTTGTCTATGCAGAGGAGGTCGTCGTAAAAGAGGTTGCCTTGCAGGAAATTCTCTAACGCGCACAGGTCTCCATTGATCGTATCGCTGGTCTTGACCGCAACCGCGCCGGTGGCGCGCTGGACGGCAGTGAGGGTGGCGTTGTCTATCAGTGCGTAGGTCATGTATTCATTGCCCATCCTAGTGTGGCTGAGACTATAACCACTGAGATTGGATGGTGGCTATATTCGACGGGCAGTCTTCGCGAACCATGGAGCATGGTCTTGGCGCAGGTGAAGCGCCTTATTCGACTGCACGCTCATTGGCGCAGTTCATACGCGCTTGAGCGTGTAATCAAGTGGATGGGCTCGACTATGCTGGGCCATTCACGATCGGATTGACATCAGGTGCTGGAATACAAAAGAAATACGTCGAGCAACCAGCGATGAATCGGGGAGGGCAGCGATCCATTGAGTGCATTTGGATAATTCTCGAGGCATCTTGGTAACTGCTAGCCATTGCAATGCAATGGCTGGGCGCCGATCTGTGGTAGTGCCAACTAGAATTTAAGTTCACCCTCAGGCCGGGCGGTGCGAAACCTCGACACATCGCATCTTCCAGCACCCGCTACAGCTACTCACTCACTAGCCAGTAAGCCTTTGCCGCGCCCTGACGTGCGTAGCCTATGCAGAACGCCATCAAATCGCTCATGCGCTCATCAACCATGGTGCGCCGAATGCCAGGTTGAACGCCTACCACCGTGAAGGTAAGAGCTGTTGCAGGTGTTGACCGCAGCAACTCGTAGGTTTCATCCCAGTCCCCGCTGACAAAGTACGAAGGAGATGTGTGTCTGCGATGCATGCGATCTTCCATATGATGCAGCAAGGTTGCGACGTTGCAGAAGTGAGCTGACTTTACCAGCTGCCCCGCAACCTCATACACATCACCAACTCGCCCTCCATTAGCTGGCCCTCCTGCACCCTTACAGTGATAGAGGGTTACGTTCACTTCATGGGCTGCATTGACAGTAACGCAGATGTAGTCGGCGGCCTCGCCTGAGCGATGGTCGTAATACAAACACCGGAGATCTGGAAGCGTCAGAAGGTATTGCTCCAAGTGCTCCTGCACAGTTGCTTGGCCATTGAGCTCTGCACGTCGCGCCAGTGTGCGAGGCTCCTGATTGTTCGGCAGGAACTCCACCTCGATCGCGCAACCTGTCCAATCGATTGACTCCGCATCACCTGGAGCAAGTGCGAGGGATCTGAGAAGAGGGGCAGCGATTTTGTTTAGCCCGGATTTCTCATGACCGCATAAACAAAAACGGCTGAAAGCCTTATGATTCTTGTCGCCAAACAAAGCCCCATAAGTCTTCAGCCGCGCACAAAATGCTACCAGAAAAACTCCACTTTTCACCCCTCTCTCGCCGCCTCGTCGAGGCCTCTTTCACCGGTGGTCACATCACCTCGGATGCGGGCTTGTTGCTGCTGCGCGAGGTCGACCGGCAACATGGCTTGACCCGCCGCCTGGCCAAAATCGTTCCCGATCGGCGTGATCCTGGGCGTGTCCAGCATGGACTGCAGACACTGCTCGCCCAGCGTATCTATGCACTGGCCGCCGGCTACGAGGATCTCAACGATCATGACGGCCTGCGCCATGACTACGCGCTGCAGACTGCGGTCAACCGCCTGCAACCGCTGGCCGGCAAATCCACTCTGGGGCGCCTGGAACAGCAAGCCGATCGCGAAACGGTGGTGCAAGCCCATCGCCTGCTGTGGGAGCACTTCATCGCCCAGCATGACCAGGCGCCGGCTGAGATCGTGCTCGACTTCGATGCGACCGATGTGCCGGTGCATGGAGATCAGGAAGGGCGCTTCTTCCATGGCTATTACGACCATTACTGCTTCCTGCCGCTCTATGTGTTCTGTGGTCGCCATCTGCTGGTGAGCTATTTGCGCCCGAGCAACATCGATGGCGCCCGACACAGTTGGGCCATCCTGGCACTGCTGGTCAAGTTCATTCGCCGCTTCTGGCCAGAGACCCGCATCGTGTTCCGCGGTGACGGCGGTTTTTGCCGACATCGCATGCTCGACTGGTGTGACCGCAAGCAGGTGGATTATGTGGTGGGTCTGGCCCGCAACACCCGCCTGCAGCGGATGGCGGCGCCGGCCATGCAAGCGGTCGCCGAGGCCTACCAAGAAACCGGGCAGAAGATGTCCGGCGTGTATCGCTTCCTCTATCAGGCCGGTAGTTGGCGTAGGCGCCGCCTGGTCGTGTCGCGCCTGGAACATGGCGAGCAGGGTGCCAATCCACGCTTCATCGTCGTGTCCCGCTTTGCCGAGGATGCTGCCCAGCAGTACTACGAAGACTACTGCGGCCGTGGCGACATGGAGAATCGGATCAAGGACCAACAGTTGGATCTGTTCGCCGACCGCACCTCCAGCCCACGCTGGTGGACCAACCAGTGGCGGCTGATGCTGTCGGCCTTTGCCTATGTGCTGTTCGAACGGCTACGCGATCATCTCCAGGGCACCGCATTGGCGCGCATGAGCATCCATAACCTGCGCTTGAAACTGCTCAAGATCGGTGCGGTGATCATTCGCAACAGCCGGCGCATCCGCGTGCTGATCAGCGAGGCCTATCCGCATCAGGAACTCTTTGCGGGGCTGGTTGCCCGCCTCAAGCCGACCTGAACAGGCGGGCGCCCCCGGCCCGGCTCAATGGGGGAAAGGGGGCAGTGCGCCCCATACGCGGGAATTGAATAAAAAACGATCAATTTTTAGCGGTGGAAGGCAGGTTGTTGATACGCCGAGGCTTCACCGGCCACGCCTGCCGGCCTCATGAGAAATCCGGGCTAGGCTGATGGCTTGTGAGGCGAATCGGAGTCCCATCGGATTCGGTTAATGAACGGCGCGAAAAAATGGACGTGTATTTTTCATCGTCGCCTAATGCGTGATTGATATCCACGATGGTGACCCGACGCGGGACCGCACGAAAGACATTCGCATCACGTCCACCGAAACGAAATTGCCCGTCGAAAGCGATGGCAAGCGTTTCGCTGGTTCTAAGTACAATACGAACCTGTCCCCCGACATTTTCTGTCAGCACCGCGTGCCCACGGAGCTTCGGGACGATCAATCGCTCAATCTCCCCAGCGACGTAGCGCCGCTTTAACGACCTTCCTCGCTTATCGTCCGGTTCATTGTCAAACGGATGGACACCGTTGCGTGTGAGGAAAAGGTATAGATTTCTGCTTGCGCTTCTTGATTCGCTAAAACCTAGCCAGTCCAAGACTTTTGCATCGGAGATCACTGACTGAGGGGGGTAACTCCAAATACGTCCTGGGTTGAGCTCTTGCCAGGCGGCAATTTTTCGTTGTTCCGTGGTTAGCGTTTTTAATCGCTCTACTGCGCGCCTGGCTAGAGGAATATCGCTTTCAGCCAGCCAGTGAACCCGTGATTGAAATTGCTTTTCTGCAAAGTATCTAACCCCGCATTCGACCAGAGGCTTGCCATGGGCATCGACAACTACTTCTCCTGTCGCCCCTTTGATCGGCCTTTCGACCCAACAATCATAGGGTATTACTGTTACTTCGTTACCTCGTTGCCCAGTCGCTATCAATAAGTCGATAACTCGCAGCAAAATTTCTTCGCCGTCACTAAGTGGATTGTTCGAACATATAGCATATGCCTCCATCGCCTCACGAGAAGGTAATTTAACATCAGATTTACGCTGTTTTATCGCTCGATCAGGATCGTGCAGTGAAATGTAATCGTGCCGGCGTTTTTCCGGTTTCGCATCATGCTCAAAGTGGATGGCGATCTCGGTTAATTGCAGATTATCAATCGTATCCGCTATTACTTGGAGGTGAGAGATCGCATCATAGAGATTCTTGTAGCCGCTCTCACGGAGAAATCCCACGACGCGATCAAAGTCGCCACGTGTCAATTGTGTGGGGTCGGATACTCCGCGCTCAAACAAGGGGTTATATAGCCGCCGGACGGCAATATTGTATGCAGCCACCATTGAAAACTTTAGGCTCCGGGTGCGTTGTAAATACACAATCAGGGCCTTGTTAAAATCTTGGAACACGAGAGGGAGTGGGCCCTTCGCCGGAGTAGGATAGCCCGTTTTTTCGAGTGCTTGCCGGTGCGTCTCGAAGGTGAGCGTATTTTGCTTTCCCCGTTGTGGTAACCAGCCTCCGACGCCCCATAACGATGACGCCCACGGTGTTGAAATCGGTAGCGAATGGAAAATCGCTTGTTCCTGTGTAACAAAACCTTCGAGGCGTTGACTTGCTTTAGACAGCGTCATCTGCAGCATCCTCATTTTGTTGCCGGCAACGCTCGATCGTAGCGCTTACCGCTAGGATGGTTGTCTGATGCTGGGCGAGGGGCCGGTTGTGTATGAGGTCACCGGCTAGTTCTGCCATATCAATGAACCGTTGGGCCTCCCGCTGGAGCGCATCCTTTACCTGCTCATGGCGGCCGTCAGCAAAGGGGTGGAACTTCTTGCAGGTGTAGCACGCGTATATAGGGTTGTAGGGACAGTGGGTATGAACGGGCAGGGCGCAGGCACCAATATCGCCTATGTATTGCGTATCAATGACACCGCGGACGGCTCTTTCAGGAGCCGCATCGCGGCGTTGGACGATTTCCCCAGTTAATAAGCTCCGCATGATGCGTTGATAGGCCGGGCTTTTACCTAGTGCTTTCTCTTTGACCCGGGCAATGTTGGGGGTGGCCGTTACGTAAGCACGCGCTGCAACCGTGCTGTTGTGTCCGAGCAGTTCGGCAATCATGTCCGCCGGAGTTCCCTGATCCGCCAAGCCTTGCCCGAGGTGATGACGCAACAACATGGTTACTTGATTCGGCCTATCTATCCCAGCTTCACGCAACTCGTGTTTGAGGCCTGAACCGATTTCAAGAACCGAGAGACGCCGTCCACAAGGATTGACGAATAATGGTTCACAGTCGCTACCAAAACGGCGTTGAATTTCTGAAACGTGCCGTGAGATTTTCTCGCCCAGGCGGGTGGTTATTTTGCGGGGGCGCCGCTCAGGCCTGCGCTGGCCGATCTTTTTGGCCATGGGGAGCCATAGAGTATAGTATGTCTCATGATCAGCACTTTCAATTAATTCAAAATCGGCAATGTCTAGCGAATGGAACTGGATGGATCTTGGTGCGAGTTCGAAACCCAAGTGAAGCGCCATATTAAGCTGGATTTCCTCCCAAGTGCAAAATGATAAATCTCGTCCGATGCGGTTTAGCAACCGAATTTCTTCATCGAGCTCTAAGCTAGACTGCGAGAGAAAAATCCTCGCATACGGATCAACCCGATCCGATCTTGCATCCTTGACTTTTAAGTAAGATCTTGTGTCGAACCCATTAATTCCTCTATCGTTTGCCCAACGATAAAACCCCCGAAATCCTACCAAAGCTCTTCTAGATTTTTTTAACTTTTCAAGAGCTGAGCTTAGCTCAGCGGATTCCCAAGGGAGCCCAGTCGCTAGGTTCGTATTAGATAAAGAGCGAAGGGAGTCTGCGAACATTGCCGCTGTTCGAGGCGCGTATTTCTCAAGTGCGTAAGCCATGAAGCCCTTGCCAATTTCGATGAGCTCTGAGTTCAATTGAAGCGCAGCCCAATCGATTGTCATTGCGAGCCCGCCGTCGTACCACGTCCACACCGGCAAACGGGTATCGACGTACTTTGGCTGATCATTGGTGCGAGTTCGAATCGCAACCAGAGCCGGGCCCTCGAATACGTAGGCCGAAAGAGAGGAGGAGGGTGATGCCTGTTTGGGATCGGCTGATTTAGGCACGACGAACCTCCTTAACTGTCAAGTCGGCCCCAAGCTGCCGAGGCACGCTGCGCGTTATGGCGGTTGGCCGACTCGGCTAGATAACGACTTGCATAACGACGTGGCATCGCCGAAGTCTCAGCCCAACCGCAGACTCGCCGCAGTTCGTCCGTGGCGCGCTCCAGGTCGTGCCCACGCTGCTCGACCAGGTAAGCCAAGAAACGGTCGGCGAAGGTGTGGCGAAAGTCATGCGCAGAAAGAGTAGGCAACAACCCCGGATGCGCCAGTTCAATGGTCAGAAAAAGCCGATCGAGGACGTTAGACAATGCGCGAATCGACAGCGGGCGGCCTCTGTCAGAGATGAACAGATAGCGGTGCAGCAATTTCATTGGTTTGCCGTCACGTAGAGGACGCCGTTCGCTCTGGATGTAGTGCTCGTAGACCTCATACAACTGTGCCGAAATACCTACGGTTCGTCCGTGGGTTTTCAGCGCAGGCTCTTCAGCACGTGGGTCGGCGGGGTCATGTTCGCGGTCATTGATGGTGACATAGGCGTGCTGAGAACCCTTATTAATATCCGTGGTGTAGAGCTTCAAAAGCTCTCCACGACGCATGCCGGTTTCCAGCAACAATTCAATCATTAGCCAATTGCGCAACTGCAATCGCTTGGGAAACGGATTTCCCACAGCACCCGGACGAATCAGTGTGCGAACGATCTGGAGTTGGGGATCGGTCAGGCTGCGATAACGGGCATGGTCGGGACGAACATTGGTGATATGGCTGTCAAAGCGTCGCTCAATGACGTCGGCAACATCTGCAAATGCCACCTCGAGGTTAGCTTGAGTGGCTGAATTCTGACGAGCGCGCGGGATGTATCGTGTAACAGACCAGGACAGATACTGCTTCAACTGCCGCAGGTACTGGTCACGGGTGTGCGGATCTATCGGTGGCAGAGATGCCGTTGCAGTTGTGCCGATTCGGGCGACCAGATTATCCGCCTGGCGACCGCTTTGGAGCCAGAGGGTGTAACCGTCCAGCAGTGCCAAAATCGTCTCGAAGTGACAGGCCATGATGGCCTCATCGATATCAAGCCCCCGGCTTTCGGCATAGGTGTAGAAAGCCTGGATCGCACGCAGGTGCGCTGCGACGGTGTTGTAGGCACGATGCTTGAATCTGAGCTGGACGTAGATAAATGGGACCAGCTTGGGCAAGGGCGCCGCTGAACCATCCTGCACAAGCACTGGCACGCGCTGGCCTGACGAGAAATGAGACTGAACCAGCTTCATTGGCAGACACCTCATTCAAGGTCTCGCCATGAACAAGAAATACATGGCCCGTTGCAAGACTAGTCATCCAAACCGGATTCGTCGAATCAGTACCTTACAAGGCTCATGAACATTTATCACATAGCCTGTCGTTTAACATAATATACATTATGCGAATGCTCATATAAGCCGCTGGCTCCGGTTAACAACAACCGAAGCCACACCACCAGTCCTTGCTACTGACCCAATGCCTGGCTCACCGCATTCACGAACACCGCCTGCTCGTCATACAGCGAGCTCGGTGTCTCAGCGTTCTTCCATGTCGACCACTGCACTACTACCAGATGCTCAACGGGATTGATCGCGATCGTCTGTCCGAAGATGCCCAGCGCCCAGAAGGTCTTGTCGCTGCTTGCTGTTTTCCTCGGTTCGGCCTCGGCGTCCGGCGCTGGTGCGTTGTACCACCATTGATAACCGTACTGGCCGTTGGGCGCCGCAGCGGTTACCGAGCCCTTGGCCTGGGTCCAGTGCGTGGAGCTTGCGATCCAGTCGTCCGGCAACAGTTTCTCGCCGTCAGGCCGTTGGCCACCGTCGAGCACGAATTGACCGAAACGACCCCAGTCGCGCAGCGTGGCATTGAAGCCGTGGCCGCCCATGTCCACCTTGCCCGGGACCAGCGCATGCCAGACGCCATCCTGTTGCATGCCGTAGCGGCTCCAGATGCGGCTCTCCAGGTATTTGGCGATGGTCATGCCTGTGGCGTTTTCCAGCACACGGCCCACCAACCAGGCACCTCCGGTGTTATAGGACCAGACGTCACCCGGTTTCACCCCGGGCTTGCGCTTGACCGAGCGGACCAGGTTCAGCACGCAGTCATAAGGATCAGGCCTGGCCTCGCACTGGGTCATGTGGGAGAAATCCGAGTCTTTCGAAGCGTAGTTCTCGTCCCATTCCACGCCTGAGGTATGTTGCAGGAGTTGCTGCAAGGTCACGTCCTGCCACTGGGCCCCCCTGAGTTCCGGGACATACAGGCTGATCTTGTCGTCCACCGAGTGGATCTTTCCTTCCTTGATAGCCACGCCGATCAGTACGCTGACCACCGATTTGGCCACCGAGCGTGAGGTCCACAGGGTCTGCGCCGTGTTGCCCTTGCCATAGTATTCGTAGGCGATCTTGCCGTCCTTGAGCACCAGCAACCCCGCCACGCTCTGGTTGGCCAGGTAGTCCGCCAGGTGATGCCGTTTGCCGTCGAGGCTGTACTGGACATCGCGCAATGTGGGGCTGGCCTCGGGCAACGGATATGGCGTGCCTCCACGAGCGGCGAAGACATCGCCCTCGTACAGCCGGTAGGTATTGCGAAAGCCCACCACCCGCGTGTCCTGTGCCTCCGCTCAATGCCGTCCGTGCCTTCGAGGCCGCGGCGCGACTGGGCAGCTACGTGGCGGCATCCCAGGCGCTGCATGTCACTCAACCGGCGATCGGACGACATGTGAAGAACCTCGAGAACTGGCTCGGCCTGCGCCTGCTCGAGCGCACCCCGCGCGGCGTGACCCTGACCCTGCAAGGCGCGCATTACTACAAGGCCGCGTCCGAGGCGCTGCAGATCCTCGCCGACGCCGGCATGCGCCTGGCACAGCGGAACAATGAACGCTGGCTGCGTATCCTCTGCGTACCGGCCTTCGCCTCGCGTTGGCTGACACCGCGCATCGAGACCTTGCGTAGCCTGCGGCCCGACCTGAAGATCGCCATCGAACCCAACGCCACCTTCACCGCCGTGGATGCCCGCCAGGCCGACCTGGGCATCGCCTACGGCTTGCCGGGCGAGCTATCGGGCGTGCGTGAGGTGCTCATCCGCCCTGAAGTGTTCCCGGTCTGCTCGCCAGGCTACCTGGCGCGCTTGCCTTCGGATCTGGCTGCGGAAAACCTGCCAGCCTGCAGATTGATCCACGTCGACGATGGCACCTGGTGGAACAGTTGGTTCGCGGCCAACGGGCTGCGCCTTCGGGTCAAGGCCGACACGTCGCACATGAGCAACGACATTGCCCTCAATCTGGCCCAGCGCGGCCACGGCATCGCCTTGGCCACCGAGGTGCTGGTCGCTCGCGAGCTGCAGGACGGCGCACTGATACGCTGCGTCGAACAGGCGGTGCCGTTGGAGAGTTACCAGTTGCTGATACCTGCACAGCAACAGCTCAGCGCCGACGCGCTGTGGTTCATGGAGTGGCTGGGGCGAAGCCTGCGGGAGGCATTTCCAGGAGCCAGGGTTGAACCGGCAGCCGCTCTCCCCTAAAGTGACCGCCCTGCTTCTTTATAAAGATTATTGATAACTCGACTAAATGAATATTTAGTCGAGTTATTTTTTATGAGTCAGGAAACCTCGGCGACCTTGATCAACTCGTTGATGTACACCGTGGCCGAATCGATACGTGCCGTGACCTGCCTGGCGTGCGGGTATCAGCGTCGAAGAGGTAGCCGCTCAGGCCGAACGGGGCGGCGTTGGCCAGCTCGATCCCCTCCTCTTCGCTGTCAACGACATGGGGTGGCGCTGACCGTAACCGCTGGCTCAGGCCAACCCACCAAACCGCCGATAGAAGCTCTCACTGGCATCGGGCAATGGCCCATCCGCCGTCTCCAGCGCCTCGCCCAACAGGGCCTCGGCCCCGGCATACACCAGCCGGTAAAGGTTGCGACACAACTGCCGCGCGGCCCTGCCCTCCCAATCACCGGGCAGCAGTTCCTCCGGCAGTTGCGGATCGCGCAGCAGCAACTTGCGATATTCATGGATCAACAAGGTCCGGGCCAGGAAACAGTCCTGGGCGCTCGGCGCCTCCTGTTCCTTCATGGCCTGCCACAGCGGACGGAACAGGCGGATGAACTCGCTGTAGTGCTGCCCCAGCTCCTCGATCCGCCAGCTTTCGCGAACCTGGGCGCGCATGGCCTTGGAAGCCAGCACTTCCTGGGCATGGGTCTCGAAGATGATGCTGTCGTCGCTGGCATCCAGCTCGCGCAGGGTGGCGGCAAGATCCGCGCGATCGGCGCGTGGACAGCCCAGCACGTTCGGGGCGATGACGCCAAAGCCCTGCCACTCCAGCTCTTCGCGTACCGCCTTGCGCCGGGCGGCATCCAGCTGCGACAGCAGGACCAGCGTCCAGGCCCCGTCCCAGGCCGGCAAGCTGGCGCTGTAGACCCGCTTGAAGGCCTTCTCGAAGCGCCGGCGGCCGGTACCGGTCAGGCTGTAGTAGCTGCGCCGCCCGACCTTCTCGGCGGTCAGCCAGCCTTCCTTGGTCAGGCGGAAGATCGAGGTACGGATCAGCCGCTCGTTGATACCGATCGGCTCGAGCAGGTTGATCAGGCTGCCCAGCCAGACGGTACCACCATGGGGCTCGATGGCATCGCCGTACAGGGTGATGATCAGCGAGCTGGCGCGGATCGGCGTCTGCTCCTGGAAACGGGTGATCAGGTTGTTCAGGGGTGCAAGGCTGCTCATGACGGCACTGGAAGCGGACAAAGCCCCGACTATACCTGTACGCCGGGCGGCCTGGCCATCGCGGCGCAGTGCGACATTCATGCGCCCGCCTCCCCCTTGGGCCTGAAGCCTGAGTCGCCCATGCGCGGGCGCGCCGGTTCGACCTCGGCCAGCGGCGGGCATTCCACCAGCGCCGTCATGCAGCGTTGGGCCAGGGCCTGGTACTCGGCCGTGCCGCGTTGCTTCCAGGCGACCTCCTGCTCCGTGAGTGGGCGTTTGACCACGGCGGGCGATCCGACCACCAGGCTTTGCTCGGCACACATGAAACCCGCCTTGACGAACGCCGTGGCCGCGACGATGCAGCGTGGCGCGATGTGCGCGCCATCCATGACCACGGCATTCATGCCGACCAGGGCATCCTCGCCCACCCGGCAACCATGCAGGACCGCCCCATGGCCGACATGGCCGTTGCGCTCGACCACCGTGTCACCACCCGGGAAGCCGTGCATCACGCACGTGTCCTGAAGGTTCGCACCCGCTTCCAGGACGATGCGCCCGAAATCTCCGCGCAGGGAGGCCAGCGGCCCTACATAGCAGCGAGGACCGACGATCACGTCGCCAATCAGTACCGCGCTCGGATGCACGTAGGCGCTTGGGTGGACCACGGGAGTCAGGCCGTCCAGGCGGTAGCAGGGCATGTCGCATCTCCAAAGTGATTCAGGAACTGAGCAAATCATGTATCACGATGATCGCGATCGTCAATTGCCAATCATTCTGTATCGCTTTCCTGGGGGCTAGAAAATATTCCAAAAAATGAATAATAAAGCAGAAAAACCCACGAAAATACAAAAAATAGGTAGTTTTTCAGCAGGAAAACCTCAGGCAAAGAAACAGAATAGACACATAAATGCAATTTTGATGTTGATGTTTTGTATCGCAATAGGCATATACTGGATCGCACCTGGGCATGACCGGCGCCAAGCCCCCTGCCCCTGCAGACAATTCCAAGATATGCCGGCCATGACAGTGCCGTGCGTGCAGCCTGAGGAACCCAGCATGCCTCGTTACCTCGTTGTACAGGCGCCCGAGGACGGCGTCCGCCTCATCACCTTGCAACGGCCGGAAGCCCTCAACGCCCTCTGCACCGAGCTGCTGGCCGAACTTGCGGCAACGCTGGACGAGGCCGAGCGCGACGCCGAGACTCGCGCCGTGGTGCTCACTGGCAGCCGCAAGGCCTTCGCCGCCGGCGCAGATATCCGCGAGATGGCCGAGCGTGACCTGGTCGGCATTCTCAACGACCCCCGCGTGGCCCACTGGCAGCGCATCGCCGCGTTTCCCAAACCCCTGGTCGCCGCCGTGAACGGCTTCGCCCTCGGCGGCGGCTGCGAGCTGGTCATGTGCGCCGACATCGTCATCGCCGGCGAGGATGCCCGCTTCGGCCAACCCGAGATCAACCTCGGCATCATCCCCGGTGCCGGCGGCACCCAACGCCTGCTGCGCGCGGTCGGCAAGCCGCTGGCCATGCAGATGGTGCTCGGCGGCGAGGCCATCACCGCCCGCCATGCCCTGCAGGCCGGCCTGGTCAGCGAGGTCACCCAGCCGGAACTGGCGGTCGAGCGCGCCCTGCAGGTGGCCCGCACCATCGCCCGCCAGGCGCCACTGGCGGTGCGCCTGGCCAAGGAGGCCCTGCTCAAGGCCCAGGACACCGACCTGGCCACGGGCCTGCGCTTCGAACGCCACGCCTTCACCCTGCTGGCCGGCACCGCCGACCGCGACGAAGGCATCCGCGCCTTCCAGGAAAAACGCCCGGCCCACTTCCAGGGGCATTGATCCACCTATTCCCACCGACTGACGGAGCGAGTCTGTCATGACTTTCGAGCACATCCTGTTTTCCATCGAGGACGGCGTCGCCCTCCTCTCGCTGAATCGGCCGGAGCAGCTGAACAGCTTCAATACCCAGATGCACCTGGAGGTGCGCGAGGCGCTCAAGCAGGTACGCCAGAGCGAACAGGCCCGGGTCCTGCTGCTGACCGGCGAAGGCCGTGGCTTCTGCGCCGGCCAGGACCTGTCCGACCGCAACGTGGCACCCGGTGCGCAGATGCCCGACCTGGGCGAGTCCATCGAACGGTTCTACAACCCCCTGGTGCGCACCCTGCGCGACCTGCCGCTGCCGGTGATCTGCGCGGTCAACGGCGTGGCCGCCGGCGCCGGGGCGAACCTCCCGCTGGCCTGCGACCTGGTGCTTGCCGCGCGTTCGGCCAGCTTCATCCAGGCATTCTGCAAGATCGGCCTGGTCCCGGACTCCGGCGGAACCTGGTTATTGCCACGGCTGGTCGGTATGGCACGGGCCAAGGCCCTGGCCATGCTCGGCGAGCGCTTGAGCGCCGAGCAGGCCGAGCAATGGGGGCTGATCCACCGCGTGGTGGACGATACCGACCTGCGCGACGAGGCACTCAAACTCGCACGCCACCTGGCGACCCAACCAACCTACGGCCTGGCACTCATCAAACGTGGCCTCAATGCCAGCTTCGATAATCGTTTCGACGAACAACTGGAGCTGGAGCGCGACCTGCAACGCCTGGCCGGGCGCAGCGCAGACTACCGCGAAGGCGTCAGCGCCTTCATGGACAAGCGCGCCCCCGCGTTCAAGGGGTGCTGACCATGGCCGCCCTCCCTAGCAATGCCCAGGTGGCCGTGATCGGCGCCGGCGCCATGGGTGCCGGCATCGCCCAGGTCGCTGCCCAGGCCGGTCACCCGGTCATGCTGTATGACAATCGCCCCGGCGCCGCGAGCCAAGCCGTGCAAGGCATCGATCGCCAGCTCGGCCGCCTGGTGGAAAAAGGCCGGCTCGATGCCAGCACGCGCGAGGCGATCACGGCCCGCCTGCAGCCGGTCGAAACCCTCGATGTACTGGGCGAGGCACACCTGGTGATCGAGGCGATCGTCGAGAACCTGCAGGTCAAGCAGGACCTGTTGCGCCAGCTCGAAGCGCTGTGCACCGTAGATTGCATCCTGGCCAGCAATACCTCGTCGTTGTCGATCACCAGCCTGGCCGCCGGCCTGCGCCGGCCACAGCGGGTGATCGGCATGCACTTCTTCAACCCCGCCCCCTTGATGGCCCTGGTGGAGATCGTCTCGGGCCTGGCCACCGACCCGACCCTGGCCGCCACCCTGTACGACACGGCCAAGGCCTGGGGTAAGCAGCCCGTGCATACCCGCTCCACGCCCGGGTTCATCGTCAACCGCGTGGCGCGGCCGTTCTACGCCGAAAGCCTGCGCCTGCTGCAGGAAGGTGCCGCCGACTGCGCCAGCCTCGACGCCCTGTTGCGCGAGGCCGGTGGTTTTCGCATGGGCGCCTTCGAGCTCACCGACCTGATCGGCCACGACGTCAACTATGCCGTCACCTGCTCGGTCTTCGATGCTTTCCACGGCGATTTCCGCTTCCAGCCTTCGCTGGTGCAAAAGGAGCTGGTTGACGCCGGACGCCTCGGCCGCAAGAGCGGCCAGGGCTTCTACGACTACGCCGCGGGTGCCGAACGCCCGCAGGCAGCCGAGCTGCACAGCCAGGCCCGTGTCGAACGCTGCGTGGTCGAGGGCCAGCCCGGCCCCTTGCACGCGCTGCTGCCACGCCTGCGGGCCAGCGGCATCGGTGTGACCGAGCGGGCCGGCAGCGGACTGCTGCGGGTCGGCGACGCCACCCTGGCGCTGTCCGATGGCCGCCTGGCCAGCCAGCGTGCCCGGGAGGACGGCCTGCGCAACCTGGTGCTGCTCGACCTGGCCCTGGACTACGCCAGCGCCTCGCGCATCGCCATCAGTTGGTCCGCCGACACCACCGCCCAGGCCCGCGACCAAGCAGTGGCCCTGCTACGCCAGGCGGGCCTGCAGGTGACCGCTGTCGCCGACCTGCCCGGCCTGGTGGTGCTGCGTACCGTGGCCTGCCTGGCCAACGAGGCCGCCGACGCCATGTTGCAGGGCGTCGGCACGCCGGGCGACATCGACCTGGCCATGTGCGCCGGGGTCAACTATCCCCAGGGGCCGCTGGCCTGGGCCGATCAGCTCGGCGTCGGCTACACCCTGAAGGTGCTCGAACACCTGCAGCACAGCTACGGCGAGACCCGCTACCGCCCTTCTCTGCTGCTGCGTCGCATCCACGCCGAAGGAGGCCGCCTGCATGGCTGACCCGCACCGTACCCCCGAGGAACTGGCCCAGGCCTGCGCCGATGCCATGTTCTCCCGCGACCAGGCGACCCAGGCCATGGGCATTCGCCTGCTGGAGATCGGCCCCGGCCGTGCCCGCCTGGGCATGCCGGTGCGCGCCGACATGATCCAGGGCCACGGCACCTGCCACGGCGGCTACCTGTTCGCCTTGGCCGACTCGGCCTTCGCTTTCGCCTGCAATTCATATGACGAGACCACCGTGGCCCTGGGGTGCAGCATCGACTACCTGGCGCCGGCATTGCGCGACGACCAGTTGACCGCCACTGCCAGCGAACTCAGCCGCAAGGGCCGTACCGGCCTGTACGACGTGCGGGTGGAGAACCAGCGCGGCGAGCTGGTGGCCCTGTTCCACGGTAAATCCTACAAAGTGCGCGGCACGGTGCTGGCGCAGGAGACGCAAGATGACTGAACCTACCCTCTGCGATGCCTTGATCATCGACGCCGTGCGCACGCCGATCGGCCGTTATGGCGGCGCCCTGAGCGCGGTGCGTGCCGACGACCTGGCGGCGGTGCCGATCAAGGCCCTGATCGAGCGCCACCCCGAGTTGGACTGGCGCGCCATCGACGACGTGATCCTCGGCTGCGCCAACCAGGCCGGCGAAGACAACCGCAACGTGGCCCGCATGGCCGCCCTGCTCGCCGGCCTGCCGACCGAGGTGCCGGGCACCACCCTCAACCGCCTGTGCGGTTCCGGGCTCGACGCCATCGGCAGCGCCGCCCGCGCCCTGCGCTGCGGCGAAGCCGGGCTGATGCTGGCCGGCGGCGTGGAATCCATGTCCCGCGCGCCGTTCGTCATGGGCAAGGCCGAGCAGGCGTTCGGGCGCACTGCCGAGCTGTACGACACCACCATCGGCTGGCGCTTCGTCAACACGCGGATGCAAGCGCAGTACGGCATCGACTCGATGCCCGAGACCGCCGAGAACGTTGCCGAGCAGTTTGGCATCTCGCGCCAGGACCAGGACGCCTTCGCCCTGCGCAGCCAGCAGAAGGCCGCCGCGGCCCAGGCCCGTGGGCGCCTGGCACGGGAGATCGTGGCGGTGCAGATCCCCCAGCGCAAAGGCCCGGCCAGGTGCGTGGAGCAGGACGAGCACCCGCGTGGCGACACCACCCTTGAACAATTGGCGCGCCTGGGCACGCCGTTTCGCGAAGGCGGCAGCGTCACCGCCGGCAATGCCTCGGGGATCAACGACGGCGCCTGCGCCCTGTTGCTGGCCAGCAGCGCGGCAGCCCGGCGCCATGGTCTGAAGGCCCGCGGGCGGATCGTCGGCATGGCGGTGGCGGGCGTCGAGCCACGGATCATGGGCATCGGCCCGGCACCGGCGACGCGCAAGGTATTGGCGCTGACCGGCCTGTCGCTGGCCGACATGGACGTCATCGAGCTCAACGAAGCGTTCGCCGCCCAAGGGCTGGCGGTCCTACGCGAGCTGGGCCTGGCGGACGACGATGCACGCGTCAACCCCAACGGCGGCGCCATCGCCCTGGGCCACCCGCTGGGCATGAGCGGTGCCCGCCTGGTCACCACCGCCTTGCACGAACTGGAGGAGCGTGGCGGGCGCTATGCCCTGTGCACCATGTGCATCGGCGTCGGCCAGGGTATCGCCCTGGTCCTGGAGCGCCTCTGACCAATGGCCTGAGACCGAACACGACAAGGGCAGTATGCTGCCTTCCATGACACTCACCGCCCCTGGGCGGCGTACAAGAACAACTCGAGTGAAGCCATGAACATGTACCACGATGCCGAACGCGCCCTGCTTGACCCGATGGAAACCGCCAGCCTCGACGCGCTGCGCCAGCACCAGCTGGAGCGCCTGCGCTGGAGCCTGAAGCACGCCTACGCGCATGTGCCACTGTACCGCGAGCGCTTCGACGCGTGCGGCGCCCACCCCGACGACCTGAAGACGCTCGACGACCTGGCGAAATTCCCCTTCACCGGCAAGAACGATCTGCGCGACAACTACCCCTACGGCATGTTCGCCGTGCCCCAGGAGCAGGTCGTGCGCCTGCACGCCTCCAGCGGCACCACCGGCAAGCCGACGGTGGTCGGCTACACCCAGAACGACATCGACACCTGGGCCAACGTGGTCGCCCGTTCGATCCGTGCCGCCGGCGGGCGCAAGGGCGACAAGGTGCATGTCTCCTATGGCTACGGCCTGTTCACCGGCGGCCTGGGCGCCCACTACGGCGCCGAACGCCTGGGGTGCACGGTGATCCCCATGTCCGGCGGCCAGACCGAGAAGCAGGTGCAACTGATCCGCGACTTCCAGCCCGACATCATCATGGTCACGCCGTCATACATGCTCAACCTGGCCGACGAGATCGAACGCCAGGGCATCGATCCGCACGACCTCAAGCTGCGCCTGGGCATCTTCGGTGCCGAGCCCTGGACCGACGAACTGCGCCGCTCCATCGAGCAGCGCCTGGGGATCGACGCCCTGGACATCTACGGCCTGTCGGAAATCATGGGGCCTGGCGTGGCCATGGAGTGCCTCGAGACCAAGGATGGCCCGACCATCTGGGAAGACCATTTCTACCCCGAGATCATCGACCCGGTGACCGGCGAGGTGTTGCCGGACGGCCAACTGGGCGAGCTGGTGTTCACCTCGCTGAGCAAGGAAGCCCTGCCGATGGTGCGCTACCGCACCCGCGACCTGACCCGCCTGCTGCCTGGCACGGCGCGGCCGATGCGGCGCATCGGCAAGATCACCGGGCGCAGCGACGACATGCTGATCATCCGCGGGGTCAATGTGTTCCCGACGCAGATCGAGGAGCAGGTGCTGAAAATCAAACAATTTTCCGAGCTGTACGAGATTCATCTGTATCGTAATGGCAACCTCGACAGCGTCGAGGTGCACGTGGAGCTACGCGGTGAATGCCAGGTACTGGACGAGGCGCAGCGCAAGCAGTTGACCAGTGAGCTGAGCCGCCAGATCAAGACCTACATCGGCATCAGCACCCAGGTGGTGCTGCAGCCCTGCGGCACCCTCAGGCGCTCGGAGGGCAAGGCCTGCCACGTGTACGACAAACGGTTGGCCAGCTGACTCATCGGCTGCCTCTTTACGCCCCGGCCTGGTCCGGGGCTTTTTTTTGCGCAGGCCTTGCGGCCGATTCGCGGGCAAGCCCGCTCCCACAAGGACCGAGTTGATCGTAGATGATGCAGCCTGCCGGGCCATGCGCGGTGGGCTTGCCGGGACGCCGGACCGCCGCGAATGGGCTGCAAAGCAGTCCTAGGAATGCGATACATAAATCTTATCCGATACATCAAAATGTGTTTGATGTTATGTTTTGTATCGCTTATAAATGACTCATGCCTTAACCAGCCCCAGGGCAGGAGTCGGAACATGTACGCACAGCTAGTGGAAACCGGTGTAAAGCGTGTCAAGTCGCTGGAAGAGATGTCGCCCGAGGAGCGCGCCTTCCAGGAGAAGATCGACGCGGAAATCAAGATCGAAGCCAAGAACTGGATGCCCGAGGCCTACCGCCAGACGCTGATCCGGCAGATCTCCCAACACGCTCATTCGGAAATCGTCGGCATGCTGCCCGAAGGCAACTGGGTCACCCGTGCCCCGACCCTCAAGCGCAAGCTGCAATTGATGGCCAAGATCCAGGACGAGGCCGGTCACGGCCTGTACCTGTACAGCGCCATGGAAACCCTCGGCGCCGACCGCGACGAGGAGATCGCCAAGCTGCACAGCGGCAAGGCCAAGTATTCGAGCATCTTCAACTACCCGACCCTGAGCTGGGCCGACATGGGCGCGGTGGGTTGGCTGGTCGATGGCGCCGCCATCGTCAACCAGGTGGTGCTGCAGCGCACCTCCTACGGCCCCTACTCCCGCGCCATGATCCGCATCTGCAAGGAAGAGAGCTTCCACCAGCGCCAGGGCTACGAACTGCTGCTGACCATGATGCGCCACGGCACCCAGGCGCAGAAGGACATGGTCCAGGACGCCATCAACCGCCTGTGGTGGCCGGCACTGATGATGTTCGGCCCCAGCGACGAGCATTCCCCCAACAGCGCCCAGTCCATGGCCTGGAAGATCAAGCGCCAGACCAACGACGAACTGCGCCAGCGCTTCATCGACCAGACCGTACCGCAACTGGAGCTGCTCGGCTGCACCGCGCCCGACCCGCACCTGAAGTGGAACGAGGCTCGCGGCCACTACGACTTCGGCGAGATCCAGTGGGACGAGTTCTACGAAGTCATCAAGGGCAACGGCCCCTGCAACCAGGAGCGCGTGGCCACCCGCCGCAAGGCCATCGAAGACGGCGCCTGGGTACGCGAGGCCGCGGTGGCCTACGCACGCAAGCAACAGAACAAGAACGCCGCCTGAAGCGGCGATTGATGCGGAGAATCGAACATGTCTGTCTGGACCCTCTATGAAGTCTTCGTGCGCAGCAAGCACGGCCTGAACCACAAGCACGTGGGCAGCGTGCATGCCGCCGATGCCGTCATGGCCATCGAGAACGCCCGCGAGCTCTACACCCGCCGCAGCGAGGGCGTCAGCCTGTGGGTGGTGCCCTCGGCGCTGATCACCGCCTCCTCGCCCGACGAGAAAGACCCACTGTTCGCCCCCTCGGACGACAAGGTCTATCGCCACGCCAGCTTCTACGAGCTGCCCGAAGAAGTCGGACACATGTGAGGCCAGCCATGCATAGAGAAGACCTCATCCAATACCTGCTGCTGCTCGGCGACAGCGCCCTGGTCCAGGGCCAGCGCCTGTGCGAGTGGTGTGGCCGGGCACCGGCCCTGGAAGAAGAACTGGCGCTGATGAACGTCGGCCTCGACCTGGTGGGCCAGGCGCGCAACTGGCTGGAATACGCCGCCGAGCTGCTCGACGACGGCCGTGATGCCGACGCCCTGGCTTTTCGCCGGGACGAGCGGGCGTACCGCAACCTGTTGCTGGTCGAGCAGCCCAACGGCGACTTCGCCGTGACCATGGCCAAGCAGTTCTTCTACGACGCCTGGCACCTGGCGATGCTCGAAGGCCTGGCCCGCTCCAGCGACGAGCGCATCGCCGGCATCGCCGCCAAGGCGGTCAAGGAAGTCACCTACCACCTGCGCCGTTCCGGCGAATGGGTGCAACGCCTGGGAGGCGGTACCGAGGAAAGCCGCCAGCGCATGCTCGAGGCGATCCCGGCCTTGTGGCGCTTCACCGTGGAACTGGTCGCCGGCAGCGATACCGAAGCGCGCCTGGCCGAAGCCGGTATCGCCGCCGACCCGGCCCAGGTCGGGAGCGCCTGGCTAAAGCAGGTGAACGCGACCTTCGCCAGCGTCGAGCTGCCGCTGCCCAAGGCCGCCAGCCACTTCTACCTGGACGGGCGCAAGGGCCTGCACACCGAGCACCTGGGCCTGCTGCTGGCCGAGATGCAGTTCCTGCCGCGGGCCTATCCCGATGCGACCTGGTGAGCTGATCGCCAGCGACCGCGGCGCCCGGGCGCCCCGGCACGACGACCTGGCCCGGGCCTGGGAGGTGCTGGAGCAGGTGATGGACCCGGAAGTGCCGGTGGTCAGCGTGGTCGACCTGGGCATCGTCCGCGACCTGGGCTGGCACGCCGGACACCTGCACCTGGTGGTGACACCGACCTACTCCGGTTGCCCGGCGACCGAGGTGATCGAAGGTGACATACGCCAGGCCCTGGAACAGGCCGGTTTCGCCGAGCCAGCCTTGGAACGCCGCCTGACCCCGGCCTGGAGCACCGATTGGATCAGCCCCCAAGGCCGGGAACGGCTGCGCGCCTATGGCATCGCCCCGCCCGAGGGCAGCCACAGCAAGCGCAGCCTGCTCGGCCAACCGCCCCAGGTGTGCTGCCCGCAGTGCGGCAGCGCCCACACCGAGCTGCTCAGCCAGTTCGGCTCCACGGCCTGCAAGGCGCTGTACCGCTGCCGCGAGTGCCTGGAGCCTTTCGACTATTTCAAATGCATTTGAGCCGTGGAGAACGCCATGAGCCAGTTTCACAGCCTGACCATCAAGCAAGTGCGCAGCGAGACCCGCGACGCGGTGTCCATCCTCTTCGACGTGCCGGCGCACCTGCAGGCGCAGTTCCGTTTCACCCAGGGCCAGTACCTGGTCATGCGCACCCGGTTGGACGACGAGGAAGTGCGCCGCTCCTACTCCATCTGCAGCGCGGTGCAGGACGGCGAATTGCGTGTGGCCGTCAAGCGCGTGCCGGGCGGGCGCTTCTCGGCCTTCGCCAACGATGCGCTCAAGGCGGGCCAGCAACTGGAAGTGATGCCGCCGAGCGGCAGCTTCTTCGTGCCGCTGGACCCGGAGCGCCACGGCCACTACCTGGGCGTGGCGGCCGGCAGCGGCATCACGCCGATCCTGTCGATCATCGCCACCACCCTGGCCAGCGAGCCCAATAGCCGCTTCACCCTGCTCTACGGCAACCGCTCCAGCTCCGGGGCGCTGTTTCGCGACAAGCTCGAGGACCTGAAGAACCGCTACCTCGACCGCCTGAACCTGATCTTCGTGTTCAGCCGCGAGCAACAGGACGTCGACCTCTACAACGGCCGTATCGACGCCGACAAGTGCGGCCAGCTGTTTTCCCGCTGGCTCGACGTGCGCGCCCTGGACGCCGCCTTCATCTGCGGCCCCCAGGCCATGACCGAGACCGTGCGCGAGAGCCTGCAGGCCAACGGCATGGCCAAGGAGCGCATCCATTTCGAGCTGTTCGCCGCCACCGGCAACCAGGCCCGCCGCGAGGCACGCGAGGCCGCCCGGCAGGTGGACTCGGCGCTGAGCCACATCACCGTGATCAGCGATGGCCGTGCCCTGACGTTCGACCTGCCGCGCAACACCCAGAACATCCTCGATGCCGGCAATGCCATCGGTGCCGAGCTGCCCTACTCGTGCAAGGCCGGGGTCTGCTCGACCTGCAAGTGCAAGGTGGTCGAGGGCGAGGTGGAGATGGACAGCAACCATGCGCTGGAGGACTACGAGGTAGCGGCCGGGTACGTGCTGTCGTGCCAGACCTACCCAGTGAGCGACAAGGTGGTGCTCGATTTCGACCAGCTCTGATACCGGGGCGCCTGCTTCGCGGGCTTGCTCGCGAATGGGCCCCAGCGACACCGCAACACCCGCGTGACCTGAAAGAACAATTACAACACCAAAGAGATCGCTTCCCATGACCCCCGAACGCATCGAAAGCATCAGCAACCACCCCGACTTCCAGCACCTGGTACACCACAAGCGCCGCCTCAACGGCAGCCTGACCCTGACCATGCTGGTGGCCTACTACGGCTTCGTCCTGCTGGTGGCCTTCGCCCCCGGCGTGCTCGGCCAGTCCCTCGCCGGCGGCGTGACCAGCGTCGGCATGCTGGTCGGCGTGCTCATGGTGCTGCTGTCCTTCCTTCTCACCGGCCTCTACGTGCACCGCGCCAACAACGTCCTCGACCCGCTCAACGAAAAGGTCAAGCAGGAGTGCGCGCAATGAACTGGACCGCCATCTCGATGTTCATGGTGTTCGTCTGCTTCACCCTGCTGGTGACCCGCTGGGCCGCGGCGCGCACCCGTTCGGCCAGCGACTTCTACACCGCCGGCGGCGGCCTGAGCGGCATGCAGAACGGCCTGGCGATCGCCGGCGACATGATCAGCGCCGCCTCCTTCCTGGGCATCTCGGCCATGATGTTCATGAACGGCTACGACGGCCTGCTGTATGCCCTGGGCGTACTCGCCGGCTGGCCGATCATCCTGTTCCTGATCGCCGAGCGCCTGCGCAACCTGGGCAAGTACACCTTCGCCGACGTGGTCTCCTACCGCCTGGCCCAGGCCCCGGTACGCCTGACCTCGGCCTTCGGCACCCTGGCCGTGGCGCTGATGTACCTGGTGGCGCAGATGGTCGGCGCTGGCAAGCTGATCGAACTGCTGTTCGGTATCAGCTACCTCTACGCGGTGGTCCTGGTCGGCGTGCTGATGGTGCTGTACGTCACCTTCGGCGGCATGCTCGCCACCACCTGGGTGCAGATCATCAAGGCCGTCATGCTGCTCTCGGGCACCACCTTCATGGCCTTCATGGTGCTGCGCCACTTCGGCTACAGCACCGAGCAAATGTTCGCCAGCGCCGTGGCCGTGCATGCCAAGGGCCAGGCGATCATGGCCCCCGGCGCCCTGCTGTCGAACCCGATCGACGCCATTTCCCTGGGCCTGGGCATGATGTTCGGTACCGCCGGCCTGCCGCACATCCTGATGCGTTTCTTCACCGTCAGCGATGCCAAGGAAGCGCGCAAGAGCGTGTTCTACGCCACCGGCTTCATCGGCTACTTCTACCTGCTGCTGATCGTCATCGGCTTCGGCGCCATCGTCATGGTCGGCACCGAGCCGGCCTACCGCGACGCCAGTGGCGCGATCATCGGCGGCGGCAACATGGTCGCGGTGCACCTGGCCCAGGCCGTGGGCGGCAACCTGTTCCTCGGTTTCATCTCGGCGGTGGCCTTCGCCACCATCCTGGCGGTGGTAGCAGGCCTGGCGCTGTCCGGCGCCTCGGCGATCTCCCACGACCTGTACGCCTGCGTGGTGCGCAAGGGCCAGGCCAGCGAGCAGGAAGAGATGCGCGTATCGCGGATCGCCACCCTGGTGATCGGCGTGCTGGCCATCGTCCTGGGCCTGGTGTTCGAGTCGCAGAACATCGCCTTCCTCTCCGGCCTGGTACTGGCCGTCGCCGCCTCGGTCAACTTCCCGGTGCTGCTGCTCTCGATGTTCTGGAAGGGCCTGACCACCCGTGGCGCGGTCTGCGGCAGCATGGCCGGGCTGGTCTCGGCGATCGTCCTGGTGGTGCTGGGCCCGGCGGTGTGGGTCAACGTACTGCACAACGAACAGGCGCTGTTCCCCTACAGCAACCCGGCGCTGTTCTCCATGACCCTGGCCTTCCTCGGTGCCTGGGCGTTCTCGGTCACCGACGGCTCCGAGCGGGCCAACCAGGAGCGCGGACGCTACCTGGCCCAGTTCATTCGCTCCATGACCGGTATCGGCGCCGCCGGCGCCAGCAAGCACTGATCCTTGAACATCGAATGTCGGGTACAACAACAATGAACCACACTCGCTTCAAGTCGGCCGCCTGGTTGGCCAGCCTCGTCCTGCCCCTGCCGGCCATGGCGGATTTCATCGGCGACAGCCAGGCACGGCTGGAGATACGCAACCACTACATCAACCGCGACTTGCGCCAGGACAATGCGCCCCAGGCCAAGGCCGAGGAATGGGGCCAGGGTTTCACCGCACGCCTCGAGTCGGGCTTCACCGATGGCCCGGTTGGCGTCGGCGTGGACGCCATCGGCCAGCTGGGCATCAAGCTCGACGCCAGCCGCGATCGGCGCAACACCGGCCTGCTGCCCTTCGGCCCGAACAGCCATGAACCGGTCGACGACTACAGCGAACTGGGCCTGACCGGCAAGCTGCGGGTGTCGAAGAGCACCCTGCGCCTGGGCACCCTGCAGCCGATCCTGCCGGTGGTGGTGTACAACGACACCCGCCTGCTGGCCTCGACCTTCCAGGGCGGCTTGCTGACCAGCCAGGAACTCGACGGCCTGACCGTCAACGCCGGGCGCCTGACCAAGGCCAACCTGCGCGATTCCTCCGGGCGCGACGACATCGGCTACGGCGCGGCCAGCAGCGACCACTTCGACTTCGCCGGCGGCAGCTACGCGATCACCCCGCAGACCAGCCTGAGCTACTACTACGCCAAGCTCGACGAGATCTATCGCCAGCAGTACCTGGGCCTGGTCCACACCCAGCCGCTGGCCGAAGGCGTGAGCCTGCGCACCGACCTGCGCTACTTCGACAGCCGTGGCGACGGCGCCGAGCGTGCCGGCAACATCGACAACCGTAACTTCAACGCCCTGTTCACCCTTGGCGTGCGGGCCCACAAGTTCTCCGCCACCTGGCAGCAGATGTCCGGCGACAGTGCCTTCCCATTCCTCAACGGCGGCGACCCGTACACCGTCAACCTGGTCACCTACAACACCTTCACCCGCGCCGGGATCGACTCCTGGCAGTTGCGCTACGACTACGACTTCGTCGCCCTCGGCATCCCCGGCCTGAGCTTCATGACCCGCTACACCGACGGCCGCCATGCCCAGACCCCGACCTCGGGCAACGGCCGCGAGCGCGAACGCGACACCGACATCACCTACGTCATCCAGAGCGGGCCGTTCAAGGACGTCAGCCTGCGCTGGCGCAACGTCACCTTCCGTTCCGGCAATGGCCTGAACAATGCCGTGGACGAGAACCGCCTGATCATCGGCTACACCCTGGCGCTGTGGTAACAGCGCCCCTCAACAGGAGAACAGCATGTCTGACGCCCCAACCCTGCAAAGCTTCATCGCCGGCCGCTGGATCGGCCAGCACGGCGCCCAGGCCCTGCGCAGCGCCCTGGACGGCCATGTCCTGGCCTACAGCCACGAGGAGCGCCCGGACTTCGCCGAAGCCCTCGAACATGCCCGCCGCCAGGGCCTGACCGCGCTGATGGCCCTGGACTTCCAGCAGCGTGCCGCCCGTCTGAAGGCCCTGGCCCTGTACCTGGCCGAGCGCAAGGAGCAGCTCTACGCCCTCTCCCACCACAGCGGCGCGACCCGTACCGACAGCTGGATCGACATCGAAGGCGGCAATGCCACGTTGTTCGCCTATGCCGGCATCGGCAGCCGCGAGCTGCCCTCGGGCAACCTGGTGCACGAAGGCCCGGCCATCCCTCTGGGCAAGCAAGGGCATTTCGCTGGCAGCCATATCCTGGTGCCGCGCACCGGGGTGGCGGTGCACATCAATGCCTTCAACTTCCCGATCTGGGGGATGCTGGAGAAGTTCGCCCCGACCTTCCTCGCCGGCATGCCGTGCATCGTCAAGCCAGCGACCTCGACCAGCTACCTGACCGAGGCGGTGGTGCGCCTGATGAACCAGTCGGGCTTGTTGCCGGCGGGCAGCCTGCAGCTGGTGATCGGCAGCACCGGCGACTTGCTCGAGCGCCTGCAGGGCCAGGACGTGGTGACCTTCACCGGCTCCGCCGACACCGCCGCCAAGTTGCGGGTAACGCCGAACCTGGTGCGCCACTCGGTGCCATTCACCGCCGAGGCCGACTCGCTCAACTGCGCCATCCTCGGCCCGGACGTCAGCCCCGACAGCGAGGAGTTCGACCTGTACATCAAGGAGGTGGTGCGCGAGATGACCACCAAGGCCGGGCAGAAGTGCACCGCCATCCGCCGCGCCATAGTCCCGGCCAGGCACCTGGACGCCGTGGCCACCCGCCTGCGCGAGCGCCTGGCCAAGGTGGTGGTGGGCGACCCTTCGGTCGAAGGCGTGCGCATGGGTGCGCTGGCCTCCCACGACCAGCAGCGTGATGTTGGCGAGCGCGTGCGTAGCCTGCTCCAGAGCTGCGATCAATTATTCGGCGCGAGCGACGGCTTCGCCCCGGTCGGCGAGGGCGTGGCCGAAGGCGCGTTCTTCGCCCCAACCCTGCTGCAAGCCCGCGATCCCCATGCCGAAGGCGGCGCCCACGACATCGAGGCCTTCGGCCCGGTGAGCACGCTGATGGCCTACGACGACCTGGACGAAGCCCTGGCCCTGGCGGCCCGTGGCAAGGGCAGCCTGGTGGCGACCCTGGTCACCGCCGATCGCGCGGTGGCGGCCAAGGCCATCCCGGCGGCGGCCGCCTGGCATGGGCGCCTGCTGGTGCTCGACCGCGAGGCGGCCAAGGAGTCCACCGGCCACGGCTCCCCCTTGCCACAGCTCAAGCACGGCGGGCCCGGCCGGGCCGGTGGTGGCGAGGAGCTCGGTGGCCTGCGGGCGGTCAAGCACTACCTGCAGCGCGCGGCGGTGCAAGGCTCGCCGAGCATGCTGACGGCAGTGACCGGCGAGTACGTGCGTGGCGCCGAGGTGATCGAGAGCGAAGTGCATCCGTTCCGCCGTCATTTCGACGACCTGCGCATCGGCGAGTCGCTGCTCACCCACCGGCGTACCGTGACCGAGGCGGACCTGGTCAACTTCGGTTGCCTGTCGGGCGACCATTTCTACATGCACTTCGACGAGATCGCCGCCAAGGCCTCGCAGTTTGGCAAGCGCATCGCCCATGGCTACTTCGTGCTGTCCGCGGCGGCAGGGCTGTTCGTGTCGCCGGGCGAAGGGCCGGTGCTAGCCAACTACGGCCTGGATACCCTGCGCTTCATCAACCCGGTGGGCATCGGCGACACCATCCAGGCCCGCCTGACCTGCAAGCGCAAGATCGACCAGGGCAAGTCCAGTCCGCTGGGCCAGCCCCAGGGCGTGGTGGCCTGGGACGTGGAGGTGACCAACCAGCTGGGTGAGCTGGTGGCCAGCTACGACATCCTGACCTTGGTGCTCAAGCGGACTTGAATGCCGTGAGGGCTTGGGGCCGCAAAGCGGTCCCCAATGGCGATGCAAGCCTGGCCCCCACCTGCCACCGCGGTTGACTCCCCCTGCCATAAATGCTCAGATGCGCCCCTGTTTCAGGTGTCCCCCGCCGCCGTGCGGGGGGTTAAACGGGAAGCCGGTGCCTCGCCCTCGCGCGACCAGTCCGGCGCTGCCCCCGCAACGGTAAGCGAGCGATGCATTCGACACACCACTGTGCCGCCGGCATGGGAAGGTGAATGCCTCACGCCCCTCGCAAGCCCGGAGACCGGCCTGACACTGCAATTGGCAACTCCCGCGGTGGGCGGGCGCGGGCCGGTCCTGGGGCAGCCTCGTGCCCACGATTGCTCCGTGCGTGCGCTCCGTCGGGTCTTCTCAACCCCGCAACGGTCGCTCACCCATGTCTTTGCCTACCCTGCGCATCGAAGGCCTGCACTGGTCACCGTCACCCGGCGAACGCCGGCTGCTCGACGGCATCGACCTTGAGGTCGGCCCTGGCGAGTTCGTCGGCCTGATAGGCCCCAACGGCAGCGGCAAGACCAGCCTGTTGCGCTGCGCCTACCGTTTCACCCGGCCAGACAGCGGCCGCGTATCGCTAGAAGGCGAGGACATCTGGCAGCGCCCGCCGCGCTGGGTGGCACAACGCATCGCGGTGATGCTGCAGGAGTTTCCCGAGGACTTCGGCCTGAGCGTGCGCGATGTCGTCGCCATGGGCCGTACCCCGCACCTGGGCTGGTTCCAGGGCGACAGCGAAGCGGCGCTGGTCGATGCCTGCCTGCGCGAGCTGGGCCTGCTGGCCTGCGCCGAGCAGGGCTTCGCCAGCCTGTCCGGCGGGGAAAAGCAGCGGGTGCTGCTGGCCAGGGCACGGGTGCAGCAACCGCGCCTGATGATCCTCGACGAGCCGACCAACCACCTCGATCCGCGCTACCAACTGGCCCTGCTCGAGCACATGCGCGGTACCGGGCTGAGCCTGCTGGCGAGCTTCCATGACCTGAACCTGGCCGCCGCCTTCTGTGACCGGCTGTATGTCATCGAGGCCGGCCGCATCGTTGCCCATGGCACGCCGCAGCAGGTCCTGACCGAACAGTGCCTGGCCCAGGTGTTCGGCGTGCACGCCCTGGTCGATCGTCATCCCCTCGCCTGCCACCCGCGCATCACCTGGATCAGCCCCGCATGAAACGCTTCGTCACCTGCCTGGCCCTGCTGGCCGCCCTGCCCCTCGCCGCTCTGGCCAGCGACTTTCCCCTGACCGTGCACAGTTGCGACCGCGACGTGACCTTCACCCAGCCGCCACAGAGGGCGGTCAGCCACGACGTCAACCTCACCGGCATGCTCCTGGCCCTGGGGCTGCGCGAGCGCATGGTCGGCTACAGCGGCATCAGCGGCTGGAAGAACCTCGACCCGTCGATGCGCCAGGCCCTGGCCGGCCTGCCGGAACTGGCGGCACGTTACCCATCGCTGGAAAACCTGCTGGACGTGGACGCCGACTTCCTGTTCGCCGGCTGGAGTTACGGCATGCACGTGGGCGGGCCGGTCACGCCACAGACGCTGGCGCCCTTCGGCATCCCGGTCTACGAGCTGAGCGAATCCTGTGCGCGGATCATGCCCCAGCGCCAGGCCAGCCTGGAGGACCTGTACCGGGACCTGGACAACCTCGGCAGGATCTTCGCCGTGCCCGCCCAGGCCCAGGCTTTGATCGGCCAACTGCGCCAGCGCATCGCCCGGGTGACGGCCCAACTTGGCGAGGTGCAGCGCAAGCCCCGGGTGTTCCTCTACGACAGCGGCGAGGACCGCCCGACCACCTCCGGCCGCCTGGGCATGCCCCAGGCGCTGATCGAGGCGGCCGGTGGCGAGAATGTGATGGCCGATGTCAACGCCAGCTGGACCGAGGTCAGTTGGGAAAGCCTGGTCGAACGCGACCCGGAGGTGATCGTCATCGTCGACTACGGCCCCACCCTCTGGCAGCACAAGCGCGACGTCCTCCTCAAGCACCCGGCCCTCGGCGAGGTGAAGGCGATTCGCGAACGGCGCTTCGTGGTGCTGTCGTACCTGCAGGTCACGCCCTCGGTGGACAACGCCGTTGCCATCGAGCACCTGGCCGCCGCGCTGCATCCGCAACGGTTCGCCGGGGCGCCGCGCTGATGCCGGTGCGTAGCCCTGCCGGCTATCGCCTGTTGCTGGTCGCACTGCTGGCGGCGCTGGTGTTTTCCTGCCTGCTGTCGCTGGGCTTCGGCGCTGCCCAGGTGCCGCTGGCCAAGGTGCTGGGTATCGTTCTGCAGCAACTGGGCCTGGCCGACGGCGGCGACTGGAGCCGCGGACAGGCGCAGATCGTCTGGCAGATCCGCGCCCCACGGGTCGTGCTCGGCGCGCTGGTGGGCGCCGGCCTGGCCCTGGTTGGCGGCGCCCTGCAGGCGGTGACGCGTAACCCACTGGCCGACCCGCACCTGCTAGGGGTCAGCTCCGGTGCAGTGTTGGGCGCGGTGCTGGTGGTGCTGTTCCTTGGCCCCTTCGCCGGTGCCTTGAGCCTGCCCCTGGCGGCCTTCATCGGCGCCCTGGGCAGCATGCTGCTGGTGCTGGGGGTGGCCAGCCGACGTGGCCGGCTGGAGAGCGAACGGCTGTTGCTGGCCGGGGTAGCGGTGTCCTTCGTGGTCATGGCCCTGGCCAACCTGCTGCTCTACACCGGCGATCCCCATGCCGCCAGCTCGGTCATGTTCTGGATGCTCGGCGGGCTGGGCCTGGCGCACTGGTCGCTGCTGTGGCTGCCGGCCGTTTGTGTGCTGGCCGGCTTCCTCTTGCTGCTCAGCCTGGCCCGCGCCCTCAATGCGCTGATGAGCGGGGAGCAGACCGCCGTCAGCCTCGGCTTCGACACCCGCCGGGTGCGCGCCCAGGTGTTCGTCGGCTGCGCCCTGCTCACGGGCGTGCTGGTGTCGCTGTCCGGGGCGATCGGCTTCGTCGGCCTGATGCTGCCCCACGTGGCCCGCTGGCTGGTGGGCGCCGAGCATCGCCGCCTGCTGCCGGCCTGCGCCGTGCTCGGTGCGCTGTTCGTGGTCTGGGTCGACATGGGCGCACGCACCCTGATCGCCCCCCAGGACCTGCCCATCGGCATCGCCACCGCGGCCATCGGCGGGCTTTTCTTCATCATCCTGTTACGTCGCAGGCCCTGACATGCCCTGTCGATCGCACGGGCGTGAGCGCCGTTGGTCGGTGCCGCAGGCCCGGGCAGGGATCGACAGCCGCCTTGCGCCGCTCTGATGCCATGAGGGGTGGTCAGTGGCTTCGCCCCTCGCGCCTGTTTCCGGCCCGCCCGCCGGCAGGTCTTTTCCCATCGAAGCCAAGCCGAGGAAGCCGTCATGAACGAGACACTGCGAATGGGTGGTGGCAGCGCCCAGGACGACTGGCCAGAACTCGATCCCGAAAAACGCAATGACCGGGCCGACGATCCCGATGTCGACCCCAACCTGACCGAAGAAGAGGACCGGCCTGGCGTGCCGGCCAGTGATCCGGAATCCGGGGCCTGATGGCGTCGGGCCCGTCACCGGTGAATGCGTTGCCCTGACCGGCCCCTTCGTAGGTTTGCCCGCGAAGGGGCCGCCTCGACACCCCACGCACAGGGCTGCGTCGTTTCGCCGCAGGCCCAGGCCCCTTGGGCAAATCCCGCGCAAGGCATAGAATCGCGCCGCCTTTTCACCCGTCGCCTCGTACGGTGGCAACCCGCAGCAACGACAGCGTCCACGCCTGAACACATGATCGCGCATGTGCAACAGGCTCAACCGCCCCGCCCGGCCACCTTCCCCAGGTGCCAGCGGTTGAGTCTTGCCCTGGTCGCATCCTCCCCGGCCAGGCATGCAGGCACGAAAAGGCGCCTATACCGCTTTTCGAATACTTTGAGGTACCTATGTCTGCGCGTCTGCTGGCCATGGCGCTGGCACCCCTGCTCGGGTTGTTTATCGTTGCCCTGGGCAATGGCTTCCTGTCCTCCCTGACCACCCTGCGCCTGGGCGCAGCCGGCGAATCGGCGACGATGATCGGCATCGTCTCGTCGGCCTACTTCATCGGCCTGACCCTCGGGGCGATCTTCAACGACCGGCTGATCCTGCGCATCGGCCACATCCGCGCCTACACCAGCTTCGCCTCGCTGATCGCCGCGACCATCCTCCTGCAGGGCCTGTTCTACGACACCACCTGGTGGTTCGCCTTGCGCCTGGTCAACGGCTGGGCCTCGGTCGGTGTGTTCCTGGTCATCGAGAGCTGGCTGCTGCTGGCCGGCGATGCGAAGATCCGCGGGCGCCTGCTGGCGCTGTACATGATCGCCTTCTACGGCGCCGGCGTGCTCGGCCAGGCGGCCTTGGGCGAGATCACCGGCTGGGGCGACACCGCGCCGTTCATGGTCGCCGGCATGCTGGCCTCGCTGTCGGTGTTGCCGATCGTGATCCTGCCACGGGTGTCGCCGCTGCTGGAGCAGGTCGAGCCGCTCAAGCCCCGCCAGTTGCTGGGGGTGGCACCTACCGGGCTGGTCGGCTGTTTCGGCTCGGGGATCGCCATCGCCGCCGTGTATGCCCTGCTGCCGCTGTACCTGCAGCGCATCGGCCTGGACGTTGGCGAGGTCGGCAACATGATGGCCTGGGTGATCCTCGGCGCGATGCTGCTGCAATACCCGGTGGGGCGTTGGTCCGACCGCAAGGACCGCCAGGACGTGCTGATCGCCCTGGGCGCGCTGTGCACGGTGCTGTCGGTGGTGATCGTGCTGCTGCCGCCTGCTTCGGCGCTGCTGCCGGCCATGCTGTTCCTGCTGGGCGGCGGCGTGTTCGCCCTCTACCCGGTGGCGGTCAGCCATGCCGCCGACCGGGCACCGGCCGATGCGCTGGTGCCGATGATCCAGGGCTTGCTGCTGATCAACTCGCTGGGCTCGGCCCTGAGCCCGCTGGCCATCTCGCCGGTGATGACTTCCTACGGCGAGGCTGGGCTGTTCTGGGCCTTCGCGGTGGTCAACCTGTGCATGGTGACCTTCTTCCTCTGGCGTCGCGGCAAGCGCCCGGCGCCCGAGCACCCCGCCCCGTTCGCCCCGTCGACGACCTTCTCGCCGACCGGTGCCGAACTGCGGGTGACGGAGGACCTGATGCACGCGGCGCAGGAGCATCCGCCGATGGCGCAGGCCCTGGGTGGGGAAAGCCCTGTGCCGGTCAAGTAAGCGGGGCTTGGTGCTCCTGGGGCCGCTTTGCGGCCCATCGCCGGCAAGCCGGCTCCCACAGGGCGTCGAGCACACATGGGGCTCGCCGGCGATGGGCTGCAACGCAACCCCAACTGGCATGACCACCCGTCGCCCTGCGGGCACCCCACGCCCACCCTGGCAGCCGAACGAATGACGATCATCCCCACAGGAGATTCATCATGGTCCGTATTCGTCCGCTCCCCTTCCTCCTCGCTCTCGGCCTGGGTATCGCCTCCTCCGCCAGCCTCGCCGCCACCGACATGAACGGCACCGGCGCCCAGCCTCAGACCGAACACGCCTCCGGCGACCACTCCAAAGGCAGCACCGCTGGCGAAGGCAGCAGCACCAATACCCCCGGCGGCACCCAGGGCAACGACAGCAGCGACAGCGCTAGCCAGCCCGACGCGGTCGATGGCCGCACGGGTGGCTCGGGCAGTACGGGCGAAGCCACCGGCTCGGGCGCCGGCAGCTCCGGCGGCACCGCCGAGGACCAGGACAGCCGCTAATGGCTAGCGGGCGGGGCGGCGCTCAGCGCCAGTAGCGTGGCTCGTCCACCACCCGCTCGTGCTCCGCGAACAGCAGCGGCAACTGCTCCTTGAGAAAGTCCAGCCAGGTGCGCACCTTGGCATCCAGGTAATGCCGCGACGGATAGATCGCGTAGATCTCCCGCTGACGCAGCCGGTGTGGCGCCAGCAAACGGCACAGGCGCCCCTCCTCGATGGCCAGGCTGGCCGAGTAGTACGGCAGCAGGCCCACCCCCATCCCCAACTCGGTGGCCTTGAGCATGGCATCGGCCACATTGGTGAGGAAGGTGTCCTGGGGCACGATCACGCAGCTCTCCGGCGCCTGGCCGAACGCCCAGTCCTCTTCGAACAACGGGTCCACGGTGCGCAGGCAGATGTGCTGGTGCAGGTCTTCCGGCCGCTTGGGGACCCCGTGGCGGGCCAGGTAGTCCGGCGAGGCGCAGAGGATGCTGTAGATGCTGCCCAGGGGGATGGCGATCAGTTGGGAGTCCGGCAGGCCCTGGCCCATGGTGATCACCACGTCGTGCCCCTCCGCCAGCGGGTCCGGATTGCGCTGGGAGAGGGTCAGCTCCATCACCACCTCGGGGCAGGATGCGTTGTAGCGGGCGACCAGCGGCATCATCAGCAGGCCCAGGCCGTGGGTGCAGTGGAAACGCAGGTGGCCACGGGGCGTGAGGTGGGCGCCACGCGCTTCGTCGACGGCCTCCTCGGTCAGCAGCATGATCTGCCGCGAGCGCTCGAGGAAGCGCTCGCCCGCCTCGCTCATGCGCAGCCGGCGGGTGGTGCGGTGCAACAGGCGCGTCTGCAGTTGGCTTTCCAGCTCCGCGACGATCCGCGACACCTGCGCCGCCGAGATGTCCAGGGCGTTGGCGGCCGCGGCGAAACTGCCGCACTCCACCACCCGGGCAAAGGTTCGCATGGCATGCAGCATATCCATGATTGCGTCGCTCCCTCAGGCCTATTCGTACATTCCGGGCAGGAATCTATCACGAAATAGCCCATTTATTGTGAATGACCAATGAATACATCATTAGTCATACATTCAAGATAAGGAGCCCATCATGAAACGCTCGATCGCTTTCCTTGCCCTGTTCGCCTCCCTTGCCTCGTTCGGGGCCTTTGCCGAGCAGGCCGTCAACCCGCCGGTCACCGCCAGCAGCGAGACCTACGAATACGGCATGCCGCTGGACATCGCCAAGGTCGTTTCCATCACCCCCGCCAGCAATGCCGCCGATTGCCAGGTGGGCACCGCGCACATGGTGTATGTCGACCATCAAGGCCAGACCCGCGAGATCGACTACCGGGAAATGGGCAACTGCTCGCAGCTCTGACACCCTGCCGCCCGCCGCTTCACGCCAGTAACTGCTCGATCCACCGCACCTGCATCGCCACTTCCTGCGCCTTCTCCTGCGGCACCGCCTGTCGCGCACGGGCGAAATGCGCCATGACCCGCCGCTTGCGCTTGAGGTTCAGGCCCCATTTGGCGAGGAACGCCGGGCTGCGCTGCTGCATCAGCAAGGGGCCGAAATACAACTCCTGGGGGGAGTACGCCACCGCTGTGCAACGCTCGGCCACGATGATCTCGTAGGTGAATTCGTTTTCCTCCAGCAACTCCTCGCAAAGGATGCGGTAGCCGTTTTCCATCAGCCATTCGCGCAGGGTCCCTTCGCGCACGTTGGGCTGCAGGACCAGGCGCTCCCGACCGCTCAGGCGATGTTTGCCGCGCTCGAGGATCTCGCGGATCTTCTCGCCGCCCATGCCGCAGAGGCTGATGGTGCTGATGCGATCCTGCGGCTCGATGGCCTCCAGGCCGTCGGCCAGGCGCACACTGATCCTGTCGTCCAGGCCGTTCTTGCGCACCTTGCGCTCGGCGGAGCGAAACGGCGTGAGCGCCGCCTCGCCGGCCACGGCGGCCTCGATATGCCCACGCAACATCAAGGCCACGGGCAGGTAGCCATGGTCCGAGCCGATATCGGCCAGGCGCGCTCCGGCCGGCACGTGCGCGGCCACGCGCTCCAGGCGCATCGACAATGTCTGTTCGTTCAACCCTCGCCCCTTCTTCACGACAAGCACCCGGCACGCTCGGCCGGATCGGGCCGCGATTCTGACGGCCAATGCCGTGCATTTCAAATCCTGGCGACCGGGGCCAGCGCTCGACCCGCCCTGGCCGCTCGCGTAGGCTTGCGGGTTTCCTTCCGTTGCAAGGTTCAACCCCCATGGCAAACGCAGATATCACCTTCATCCCCGACACCGACCCGGCTTCCATCTCTTCCGATGTCGCCGACTTCAACGGCCTGCTGGTGACCACCCAGGTCCCCACCCGAGCCGACGGCAGCCTCGAGCTGGGCGGTATCGTCGAGCAGAGCGAATGCACCCTGCAATCGCTCAAGGACGCCCTGGAGCGCGCCGGCAGTTCGATGGACCGGGTGCTGCACCTGACCATCTACCTGACCGACATGGCCGACCGCGCGGCGTTCAACGAGGTCTACCAACGCTTCTTCGCCAAGCCCTGGCCGGTACGCGCTGCCGTCGGCGTGGCGTCGCTGGCCTATGAGGGCATGCGCGTGGAAGTGACCGCGATGGCGGCCAAGGCCTGAATTGCGCGCCTTGTTCGCGGGCAAGCCCGCTCCCTGGTCCGAGTCGATCACCTGTGATGGGGTCGGCAGGATCGTGTGGGAGCCGGCTTGCCGGCGATCGGCTGCGCAGCCGCCGCGGGCCCACCGGGCAGGCCAAGGATGCCGCCGGGCCATTTCGCCGCTACAATGCGCGCCTTGACCGTGACAGCCCGAACATAACGACATGTCCCTTCCAAAGAACCACCTGGAACTGCTCAGCCCTGCCCGTGACGTGGCCATCGCCCGCGAGGCGATCCTGCACGGCGCGGATGCCATCTATATCGGCGGCCCGAGCTTCGGCGCACGCCACAATGCCTGCAACGAAGTCAGCGATATCGCCCAACTGGTGGAGTTCGCCCATCGCTACCACGCGCGGGTATTCACCACCCTCAACACCATCCTCCACGACAACGAGCTCGAACCGGCCCGCCAGCTGATCCAGCAGCTGTACGACGCCGGCGTCGACGCGCTGATCGTCCAGGACCTGGGGGTGATGGAGCTGGACATTCCGCCGATCGAGCTGCACGCCAGCACCCAGACCGACATCCGCACCCTGGAGCGGGCCAGGTTCCTCGACCAGGCCGGTTTCTCGCAGCTGGTCCTGGCCCGCGAGCTGAACCTGCAGCAGATCCGCGCCATCGCCGACGAGACCGAGGCGGCCATCGAGTTCTTCATCCATGGCGCCCTGTGCGTGGCCTTCTCCGGCCAGTGCAACATCTCCCATGCGCAGACCGGCCGCAGCGCCAACCGCGGCGACTGCTCCCAGGCCTGCCGCCTGCCCTACACCCTCAAGGACGACCAAGGCCGCGTGGTCGCCTTCGAAAAGCACCTGCTGTCGATGAAGGACAACAACCAGAGCGCCAACCTGCGCGCCCTGGTGGACGCCGGCGTGCGCTCGTTCAAGATCGAGGGCCGCTACAAGGACATGGGCTACGTGAAGAACATCACCGCCCATTACCGCCAGCTGCTCGATGCCATCCTCGACGACCGCCCGGACCTGGCCCGCGCCTCCAGCGGGCGTACCGAGCATTTCTTCGTGCCAGACCCGGACAAGACCTTCCACCGTGGCAGCACCGACTATTTCGTCAGTGCGCGCAAGATCGACATCGGCGCCTTCGACTCGCCGACCTTCACCGGCCTGCCGGTGGGCGTGGTGGAAAAGGTCGGCAAGCGCGACCTGCAGGTGCTCACCGAGGTGCCGCTGACCAACGGCGACGGCCTCAACGTACTGATCAAGCGCGAGGTGGTGGGTTTTCGTGCCAACATCGCCGAGCCCAGGGGCGAATTCGAGGAAGACGGCCAGAAGCGCTACCGCTACCGCGTCGAGCCCAACGAGATGCCCGAGGGCCTGCACCGTCTGCGCCCGAACCACCCGCTGTCGCGCAACCTGGACCACAACTGGCAGCAGGCGCTGCTGCGCACCTCTGCCGAGCGCCGTGTCGGCGTGGCCTGGAACGCCGTGCTGCGCGAGGCGCGCCTGGAACTGACCGCCACCAGCGAGGAAGGTGTCAGCGTGCAGGTCGCCCTGGACGGCCCGTTCGGGGTGGCTAACAAGCCGCAGCAGGCCCTCGAGCAGTTGCACGACCTGCTCGGCCAACTGGGCACCACCCAGTACCACGCCACCGCCATCGCGCTGGACGCGCCCCAGGCGTACTTCATCCCCAACTCGCAGCTCAAGGCCCTGCGCCGCTCGGCCATCGAGGCGCTGACCGAGGCACGGGTCAAGGCCCACCCTCGCGGCCGGCGCAAGGCCGAGACCGACCCACCGCCGGTCTACCCCGAGTCGCACCTGTCGTTCCTGGCCAACGTCTACAACCAGAAGGCCCGCGACTTCTACCAGCGCCATGGGGTGGAGTTGATCGACGCGGCGTTCGAGGCCCACGAGGAACACGGCGAAGTGCCGGTGATGATCACCAAGCACTGCCTGCGTTTCTCCTTCAACCTCTGCCCCAAGCAAGCCAAGGGCGTCACCGGCGTGCGCACCAAGGTCGCGCCGATGCAACTGGTGCATGGCGATGAGGTCCTGACCCTGAAGTTCGACTGCAAGCCCTGCGAGATGCATGTGATCGGCAAGATCAAGGACCACATCCTCGACCTGCCGACCCCGGGCAGCGCCGTGGGCCAGGTGGTCGGGCACATCAGCCCGGAAGACCTGCTCAAGACCATCGTGCGCGCACCGCATTGAGCCGCAGGGTTCTGCGCTGACTGAAAGTGCCTTGTGCATGGGGCTGGGTAATCCCCAGCCCCATGCCTGCGTTTTTGGCCAGGCACGGAACCAGAATGTCTCAAATGACACCTTTCTTGCCCGAATGAGTTGAAGCTACCCGCAATTTCTGCACAATGCGATGAATGCGAGCAACGCGAGGCCTCCCGATGCACCCCACGCCCCACGACGAACGCCTGCTCAAGGCATTGGCCCATGCCCTCGTCGTCCACCCCCGGGCCACCCTGAAGGCGCTGGCCGAAGCGGCCGGCGTCAGCAAGGCCACCCTGCACCGTTTCTGCGGCACCCGCGACAACCTGGTGAACATGCTCGAGCACCACGGCGAGCAGGTACTCAACGAGGTCATCGGCAAGGCCGACCTGGAGCACGCCGATCCGCTGGCGGGGCTGCGCCACCTGATCGCCGAACACCTCAAGCACCGCGAGATGCAGGTGTTCCTGATGTTCCAGTACCGCCCGGACACGCTGCTTGGCGGCGACAACCAGCGCTGGCGTGCCTACACCCAGGCGATGGACGCTTTCTTCCTGCGTGCCCAGCAGTTGGGGGCACTGCGCATCGACATCAGCGCGGCGGTGTTCACCGAGATGTTCCTCAGCATGATCTACGGCATGGTCGATGCCGAGCGGCGCGGGCGGGCGGCCAGTGCCAACTCGGCGCAGGCGCTGGAGCAATTGTTCCTGCAAGGGGCGCAAGCCAGGGCTTGATGGTGGGCATGGGGCTGCTTTGCAGCCGCAAAGACTGCCAGGCACAAAAAAGGCCCCTGAACACCAGGTCCAGGGGCCGAAGCGGTTGGATTTCCCAACCAAAGGAGCCGTTACGGGTGCTCGATCTCGGTCGCACGCTCGCTTTGCACACCCCTGCGCCTTAGCAGCGACAATACCCAGACAAAGCAGATAGGCACGAACACCACCCCCAGCAAGGTGGCGCTGAGCATGCCGCCGATCACCCCGGTGCCGATCGCCCGCTGGCTGGCTGCGCCGGCCCCGGTGGCGATGGCCAGGGGCACCACGCCGAGGATGAACGCCATGGAGGTCATGACGATTGGCCGCAAACGCAGGCGTGCAGCCTCGATGGCCGCCTCGCGCAGGCCACGGCCCTGCTCCCGCAGCGCCTTGGCGAACTCGACGATGAGGATGGCGTTCTTCGCCGCCAGGCCGATGATGGTGATCAGGCCGACCTTGAAGTACACATCGTTGGGCAGGCCGGTGGCCATCACCGCCAACACCGAGCCCAGGGCGCCGATCGGCACGATCAGCATCACCGTCAGCGGGATCGACCAACTCTCGTACAGCGCCACCAACAACAGGAACACCACCAGGATGGCCAGGGCGAACAACTGGCTGGCCTGGCCGCTGGAGACCTTCTCCTGGTACGACAGGCCCGTCCAAGCGTAGCCGATGCCCTCCGGCAACTCGCCGACCAGACGCTCCAGCTCGGCCATCGCCTGGCCGGTGCTGTAGCCCGGCGCCGCGTCGCCGGTGATGCGGATCGCCGGGTAGCCGTTGTAGCGCACGATCTGCACCGGCCCCTCCTCCCAACGGGTACTGACGAAGGCACTGAACGGCACCTGCTGGCCATCGGCATTGGGGGCATAGAGGCGCAGCACGCTTTCCGGGGTCATGCGCTCGCCCTGCTCGGCCTGCACCACCACCCGCTGCTGGCGGCCGGCGTTGCTGAAGTCGTTGATCACTTGGGAGCCGAAGGCGGCGGACAGCGTGCTGTTGATGGTTTCGAAGGTCACGCCCAGGGTGCGGGCCTTCTCCCGGTCGATCTCCAGCCGCAGTTGCGGTGCCTCGGCCAGGCCTTCCATCATCGCGTAGAGGATCACCGGGTTGCCGTTGGCCTGCGCCAGCAAGCGGTCACGCGCCGCCAGCAGGGCCTCGCGGCCAAGCCCGCCACGGTCCAACAGGCGCAGGGAGAAGCCGCCGGCATTGCCCAGGCCATCGATCGGCGGTGGGTTGACCGCGGTGATGGTGCCGTCGCCGTGCCCGGCGAAGTGCGCATTGACCGCCGCCGCCTCGGCGTCCGCCGATTGCTCGGCACTGCGTTCGGACCAGTCCTTGAAGGTCGGGAAGGCCAATGCGGCGTTCTCGCCCATGCCGGAGAAACTGAAACCGCTGACCAGGAAAGCCGACGCCAACGCCTCGCGCGACATCAGGAACTGCTCCAGGGCCTGGCCGGTGGCGTCGGTTCGCACGCGGCTGGCGCCCGGCGGCAACTGCACGTCGACGATGGCATAGCCCTGGTCCTCCACCGGCACGAACGACTCCGGCAGGCGCAGGTAGAAGTAGCCGAGCATGGCGACGATCCCGGCATAGACCAACATGTAGCGCCCGGCGCGCTTGACCAGCGCGCTGTTCATGCCCGAATAGCGTTCGGTCAGCCGGGCAAACCCACGGTTGAAGGCGCCGAAGAAGCCGCGCTTCTCATGGTGGCCCTGGGGGATCGGCTTGAGCAGCGTGGCGCACAACGCCGGGGTGAAGGTCAGGGCCAGGAACCCGGAAAACAGGATCGACACCGCCAGGGACAGGGAGAACTGCTGGTAGATCACGCCCACCGAGCCAGACATGAACGCCAGCGGCAGGAACACCGCCGCCAACACCAGGGTGATGCCGATGATCGCCCCGGACACCTGCCCCATCGCCTTGATGGTCGCGGCCCCGGGTGCCAGGCCCTCCTCGGCCATGATCCGCTCGACGTTCTCCACCACCACGATGGCGTCGTCCACCAGGATGCCGATAGCCAGGACCATGCCGAACATGGTCATCATGTTCACCGAGAACCCCAGCAGCTTCATGACCATCAAGGTACCGAGCAGGCACACCGGCACCACGATCGACGGGATCAAGGTGTAGCGGATGTTCTGCAGGAACAGGAACATCACCAGGAACACCAGGACCATGGCTTCGATCAAGGTATGGATGACCTTCTCGATGGCCACGTCGACGAAGCGCGAGGTGTCGTAGGGCACGGAATACTCGACGCCCTCGGGGAAGAACGCCGACAGCTCGGCCAGGCGCTCCTTGACCAGCGCGGCGGTCTGCAGGGCGTTGGCGCCCGGCGCCAGTTGCACCGCACCGGCCACCGCCGGCTTGCCATCGAGGCGCGAGGAGAAGTTGTAGCTCTCCAGGCCGACCTCCAGGCGCGCCACATCGGCCAGGCGCACCTGGGAGCCGTCCGGGTTGGCGCGCAGGACGATGCGGCCGAAGGCCTCGGGGTCGTCCAGGGTGCCGTGCACCGCCAGGGTCGCGGTCAGTTCCTGCTCGCTGCTGCCGGGTGCGCTGCCGAAGCTGCCGGCGGGCACTTGCACGTTCTGCCCACGGATGGCGTTGCCCACGTCGTCGATGGACAGGCCATAGCCCACCAGCTTCTGCGGATCGACCCACACGCGCATGGCCGCTTCCGAGGAGAAGAACTGCAGCTTGCCGACACCCGGCACCCGGCGCAGCTCGTTGTTGATGTTGCGCGCGGCGTAGTCGCCCAAGGCTGTGGTGTCGCTGCGACCGGCGCCCTCCTTGTAGCTCAGCGCATAGACCAGCAAGAAGCCCGCGCTGGTCTGTTCCACCTCGATACCCTGGGTGGTCACGGCCTGCGGCATGCGTGCCTCGGCCTTCTTCAGGCGGTTCTGCACGTCGACCTGGGCCAGCTCCGGATCGGTGCCGGGCTCGAAGGTCACCACCACCTCGGCGATGCCATTGGCGTTGTTGGTGGATTCGAAGTACAGCAGGTGCTTGGCGCCGTTGAGCGACTCCTCGATGATGCTGGTCACCGACTCCACGAGCACTTTCGCCGAAGCGCCAGGGTAGGTGGCGGTGATGGTGATCTGTGGCGGCGCCACGTTGGGGTACTGGGCCACCGGCAACGACGGGATCACCAGCAAGCCCGCCAGGGAAATGAACAACGCCACGACCCAGGCGAAGTTCGGCCGTTCGATGAAGAACCTGGACATTTGTGCTTACCCCCGCCTCACCGCGCCGCGGCCTGTTGTACCTGGGCCGGCGACACCGGCATGCCCGGCGCAAGACCGGCCGGGCTGCCGACGATGACCTGGTCGCCCGGGCGCAGGCCCTCGGTGATCTGCCAGCGGGCGCCGTGCATGGCGCCGGTGCGCACCTCGCGCGCCTCGGCCAGGCCGTCGGTCCCCACCAGCATGACCCGTGCCTCGCCATCGCTGCCGCGCCGCACGGCGCGTTGTGGCACGAGGATGGCCTGGTGGTCGGTGCCCTGCGGGGTGCGCACGCGCACATACATGCCGGGCAGGAGAATACCGTCGGCATTGTCGAAGCGCCCCCGCAGGATCACCTGGCCGGTACCACGGTCCACCGCCACGTCGGTGAACAGCAGTGAGCCCTGGCGCTCATAGTCGGTGCCCTCGACCCGCACGCTGAGCGCCTGGTCGTCGCCCGCGGCGAGCACACCGTCCTTGAGCGCCTGGCGCAAGCGCAGGGCCTCGGCGGCCGGCTGGGTGAAATCGACGTAGATCGGATCGAGCTGCTGGATGCGCGCCATCAGCGTGGCATCGCCCTGCCCGACCAGCGCCCCTTCGGTGACCAGGGCACGGCCGATACGTCCGGAGATCGGTGCCTTGACCGTGGCGTAGCCCAGGTTCAGGCGCGCGCTTTCGACATCCGCCTGGGCCGAGCGCACCGTGGCCTGGGCGCTGTGCAGGTCGGCGCTGGCCGTGTCGAAGTCCTGCTGGCTGACCGCCTGGATCTTCACCAGTGGCGCGTAGCGGCGCACCCTGGCCTGGGCCTCGAGCATGACCGAGCGTGCCCGCGCCAGCTCGCCTTCGGCGCGCGACAGGGCCGCCTTGAACGGTGCCGGGTCGATCTGGAACAGCACGTCCCCGGCCTTGACGTCGGCCCCTTCCTCGAAGCGCTTGTGCAGGACGATGCCGGCCACCCGGGCGCGGACTTCCGCCACCCGCATCGGTTCGACCCGGCCTGGCAAGGTCGAGGCCAGGGCCAGCGGCTCGCTGGCCACCGTGACGGTTTCCACCGGATAGGCCACTTCCGCCGCCGGTGGCGTTTCGGCCTGGTCGCAGCCGGCCAGGACGACCGTCATGGCCAGGCAGCCGGCCATCCCTATTGCACGCAAATTGCTCATGATTCACCCGAGCCTTCGATAAAAACGGCCCGAATGATATGGGTGAAACCTCAATGAGTCAATTTTGTCTCATTTGATATATTTGTGAAGAATTGTGAAGGCTGGGCTGCTTTGCAGCCCATCGCCGGCAAGCCGGCTTCCAACAGAGATAGCGCCCGACTTCAGGGTGGCCCTATATCTGGGAGCCGGCTTGCCGGCGATGGCCCGCGAAGCGGCCCCTTCTTACAGCAGCCCCAGCCCCCGCGCGGTACGGTCCACGGCGATCCGGGTCTTCTCCACCAGCTCATCGATGTCGCCGCGGCTGGCCACCAGCGCCGGCGCCATGATCATCCGTCCCAGGGTCGAGCGAATGATCACCCCTTCCTCGAAGCCATAGGTCCGGCACTGCCAGGCCAGGTCGTTCTCGTTGGCGTAGCGCTTGCGGGTGGCCTTGTCCTCGGCGAACTGCAGCGCCGCCACCAGCCCGGTGCCCTGGATCTCGCCGATCAGCGGATGCTCGCCGAACACCTCGCGCAGGCAACGCTGCAGGTAGGGGCCGGTATCGTCCTTGACCCGGCGCACGATGCCTTCGTCGCGCAAGGCCTTGAGGTTGGCGATGGCCACCGCCGCCGCCACCGGGTGGCCGGAATAGGTCAGGCCGTGGGCGAACACCCCGCCCCGCTCCACCAGCGCCTCGGCGATGCGCTTGCTCAGCACCAGCCCGCCCATGGGCACGTAGCCGGAGGTCAGGCCCTTGGCGATGGACAGGGTGTCCGGCTCGAAGCCGAAGTGCTGGTGGGCGAACCATTCGCCGGTACGGCCGAAGCCGCCGATCACCTCGTCGGCGCACAGCAGCACGTCATACTGGCGGCAGATGCGCTGGATCTCGGGCCAGTAGCTTTCCGGCGGGAAGATCATGCCACCGGCGCCCTGGAACGGCTCGGCGATGAAGCCGGCGACATTCTCGGCGCCCAGCTCGAGGATCTTCTCCTCCAGTTGCAAAGCACAGCGGCGACCGAACTCGGCCGGGCTCAGGTCGCCCCCTTCGGCGTACCAGTACGGCTCGTCGATGTGCGCAACGTCAGGGATCAAGCCACCCATCTCGTGCATGAACTTCATTCCGCCCAGCGCAGTGGCCGCCAGGGTCGAGCCGTGGTAGCCGTTCCAGCGGCCGATCATGATCTTCTTGCTCGGCTGGCCAACCACCTGCCAGTAGCGGCGCACGGTACGGATCAGCACCTCGTTGGATTCGGAGCCCGAGTTGGTGTAGATCGCGTGGCTGTAGTGCCCCGGCAGCAGGCTGAACAGCAGTTCGGACAGTTCGATCACCGCCGGGTGAGTGGTGTGGAAGAACATGTTGTAGTACGGCAACTGGTCCATTTGCGCGGCAGCGGCGGCGGTCAGGTCCTTGCGGCCGTAGCCGAGCTGGGTGCACCACAGGCCGGACATGCCGTCCAGGTAGCGCTTGCCGTCGTTGTCCCACAGGTGCAGGCCCTCGCCACGGACGATGACCCGTGGGCCTTCGGCGTTGAGCGCCTTCTGGTCGAGGAAGGCATGGATGTGGTGGGCGGCGTCGGCGGACTGGTAGTCACGGGTTTCGCGTTGAGGCTGGAAAGAAGCGTTCATTGTTGTTCTCCGTGGAGGGGTATCAGCGCAGTTGGAACCAGGTGGTCTTCAGTTGGGTGTATTTGTCGAAGGCGTGCAGCGAGAGGTCGCGACCGAAGCCGGACTGGCGGCCGCCGCCGAAGGGCACCGCCACGTCCAGGGCATCGACGGTGTTGACCGACACGGTGCCGGCCTTCAGGCGCCGAGCCACGCGGTGGGCACGGTTGAGGTCGTCGCTCCACACCGAGGCGGCCAGGCCGTAGACGCTGTCGTTGGCCTGGCGCACGGCTTCGTCCTCGTCGTCGAAGGCGCTGATCGCCAGCACCGGGCCGAAGATCTCCTCGCGGGCCAGGGCCATGCCCGGCTGCACGTCGCTGAACACGGTCGGGGCGATGAAGTTGTCCGAGCCGTTGATACGCAGGCGCTCACCGCCGCACAGCAGGCGTGCACCGTCGGCCCTGGCCTGTTCGATGGCGGCGCAGATACGGGCGCTCTGCCCGGCATCGACGATGGCCCCGGCGCGGCTGGCCGGGTCCAGCGGGTCGCCCGGCAGCCAGTCGCGGGCCTTGGCCAGCAGGCGCTCGACGAATGCGTCGTGGATCGAGCGCTGCACGTACAGCCGGGAGTTGGCCGAGCACACCTCGCCCTGGTTGAAGAAGATGCCGAAGGCCGCCTTTTCGGCCGCCAGGTCCAGGTCGCGGCAGTCGTCGAACACCAGGTTCGGGCTCTTGCCGCCGCATTCCAGCCACACCTGCTTGAGGTTGGATTGCGCCGAATACTGCATGAAGTACTTGCCCACCTGGGTGGAGCCGGTGAACACCAGGCAATCCACGTCCGGGTGCAGGCCCAGCGCACGCCCGGCCTGCTCGCCCAGGCCGGGTACCACGTTCAGCACGCCCTCGGGCAGCCCGGCCTCCAGGGCCAGCTCGGCCAGGCGCAGGGCCGAGAACGGCGATTGCTCGGCCGGCTTGAGCACCACGCTGTTGCCGGCGGCCAGCGCCGGGGCGACCTTCCAGGCGGCCATGTCCAGCGGAAAGTTCCACGGCACCACCGCGCCGACCACACCCAGGGCCTCACGGGTGATGGTGGCCAGGGCATCGGCAGCGGTGGGCGCCACCTGGTCGTAGAGCTTGTCCAGCGCCTCGCCGTACCAGGCGAAGACATTGGCCGCGCCGGGCACGTCGATGTTGTAGGCATCCATCACCGGCTTGCCCATGTTCAGCGAATCGAGCAGCGCCAGTTCCTCGCGGTGGGCCAGCATCAGCTCGGCCAGGCGCAGCAGTACGCGCTTGCGCGCCGTCGGTGCCATGCGTGCCCAAGGCCCCTGTTCGAAGGCGCGACGGGCCACGCGCACCGCCTGGTCGATCTCCGCCTCGCCGCAGGCGGCGACCTGGGCCAGTAGCTGGTTGGTCGCCGGGTTGATCGCCTCGAAGGTGACGCCCGAGCGGGCGGCCACGGGGCGGCCGTCGATCAGGGCCGTGTCGATGAAGCTTTGCCGTGCAGCACGCTGCTGCCAATCGCTCAATGTATGCACGCAGGACTCCCTACCGGCCGCCGTGGCGGCCGGTCGTTGTGGTGGTTCGGGTAAGGTGATGCGGTGGCTCAGCGCCTTCGCAGGTAACTTTCCAGCGGGTCCTTGCTCAAGCCTTCCTGGGCCTGGGCCAGGGCGTCGATGAACAAGGAGAACAGCTCGGACTGCTTGGCGATGTCCAGCTTGGTGTAGAGGTTCTTGCGGTGGGTCTTGACCGTGTCTTCGCTGATGCCCAGGCGCTCGGCCAGGGAGCGGGTCGAGTGGCCGCGCAGCAGGTACTGGGCGACGCGACACTCGCGCTCGGTCAGCAAGGACGAACCGAAGTTGTTCAGCGCCGCGTTGATCTGCCGGCCCAGGGCGCTTTCGAAGCGCCAACCCAACGCGTCGGCATCCAGGTGCCCCCAGTGCCGCTGCACCACCGCCTGCACCCAGGGGGCCACGCACTTGAGATCGCCGACCTGCTGGCTGGCCAGGCGCCGGGTGCTGCCCAGGGCCACAGCGATGGACAGGTGCGCACCGAGGGGGACGATGTAGTTGAGTTCGTCCTCCAGGTGTGCGTGCTGGTAGAACGACAGGTAGTACTCGCTGCGCTTGAAATGGTCGGGGGCGACATCGCTCAGGCGATAGCAACCGGGTGCGATGCCGTCCATGCAGGCGCGGTAGAACGGGCACAGCAGGTAGTAGCCGTCGAGGTACTTCTGCACATTGCCCTCGGGCAGCCAGGGCCCTTCTTCGTCCTTCTCGAACAGCGCCGAAGGCAGCCCCTTGCGTGGGTAGAGGAAGACGGTGATGGCCTGGGAGGGGGCCAGGCAGTTGAGCGCGGCGAACAGGGCCTCGACGAAGCCGGGCGTACCGATGGCATCGATGACACGGGCCATCTGCGCGTACCAGTCGGGCGATTTCAGCCGGTCTTTGCTCATGTTCTTGTTCCCCGCCAGGGTTATCGTGGCCAGGATTGTTTCACGCAGCGCACGGCTCGACCATCACCCTTCAGGGTGAGCCGGCGCAGGCCGCTCCGATCGAACGGAGCAGCCTGCCATCCCGATGGCCTATCCACGAAAGTAGTACCTTGTTCGCCCGTGTCACAGGGCTAAAGTGGCAATACCCGGTCCGGAGGCGGCACCCATAAGGCAAAAATGCAGGAACACCCTGCAGATTTGCCGATTGTGCCGCGCAAATTCGCATGCCAGGATCCTGCGATCCTCCAGCGAACTCCAGACTTCACTTGGAAAATCAATAACAAAGCAGGGAGAACGCGATGACCGCGCACGCTCAAACCTCGGCAACGGAGCATGTCCTGGCCGAAGTTCGCAACCACATTGGCCACCTCACCCTCAACCGCCCCGCCGGCCTCAATGCCCTGACCCTCGACATGGTGCGCAGCCTGCGGCAGCACTTCGACCACTGGGCGCAGGATCCGCAGGTGCATGCCGTGGTGCTGCGCGGCGAAGGCCCCAAGGGCTTCTGCGCCGGTGGCGACATCCGCTCGCTGCACGACAGCTTCAAGGCCGGCAATGCCTTGCACAGCACCTTCTTCGTCGAGGAATACGCCCTGGACCTGTGCATCCACCGCTACCGCAAGCCGGTGCTGGTGCTGATGGACGGCTTCACCCTGGGCGGCGGCATGGGCCTGGCCCAGGGCGCCGACCTGCGCGTGGTCACCGAACGCAGCCGCCTGGGCATGCCGGAGGTGGCCATCGGCTACTTCCCCGACGTAGGCGGCAGCTACTTCCTCTCGCGCCTGCCAGGGGAGCTGGGTACCTACCTCGGGGTCAGCGGTACCCAGGTCCAGGCTGCCGATGCGTTGTACTGCGGCCTGGCCGACTGGTACCTGCCCAGCGAGAAGATCACCGCCCTGGATGCCGCCCTCGACCGCCTGAGCTTCAGCGACCATCCGCTCAAGGACTTGCAGGGGCTGCTCGCCAAGCTCGGCACCCAGGTGCTGGACGATGCGCCCCTGGCCAAGCTGCGCCCGGTGATCGACCACTTCTTCGCCCTGCCCGACCTGCCCAGCATCATCGAGCAACTGCGCGCCGTGAGCATCGGCGACAGCCATCCCTGGGCCCTGGCCACTGCCGACCAGCTGGAAAGCCGCTCGCCCCTGGCCATGGCGGTTACCCTGGAGATGCTGCGCCGTGGCCGGCACCTGGGCCTGGAGGAGTGCTTCGCCATGGAACTGCACCTGGATCGCCAGTGGTTCGCGCATGGCGACATCATCGAGGGCGTGCGCGCCCTGATCATCGACAAGGACAAGCAGCCACGCTGGAACCCGCCGACCCTCGCCGGGCTGACGCGCCAGCGGGTCGAACAATTCTTCGAAGGCCTGTGAGCCGGGGAGTACACAGATGCAAGACGTGGAACTGAGCGAAGAACAGATCATGATCCGCGACATGGCCCGGGACTTCGCCCGTGGCGAGATCGCGCCCCATGCCCAGGCCTGGGAGAAGGCCGGCTGGATCGACGATGGCGTGGTGCGCAAGATGGGTGAGCTGGGCCTGCTCGGCATGATCGTGCCGGAGGACTTCGGCGGTAGCTACACCGACTATGTCGCCTACGCCCTGGCGGTGGAGGAAATCGCGGCAGGCGATGGTGCCACCGGTGCCCTGATGAGCATCCACAACTCGGTGGGGTGCGGCCCGCTGCTGGCCTACGGCACACCCGAGCAGCAGCAGGCCTGGCTGCCACGCCTGGCCAGTGGCGAGGTGATCGGCTGTTTCTGCCTGACCGAGCCCCAGGCCGGCTCCGAGGCCCACAACCTGCGGACCCGCGCCGAGCTGGTGGATGGCCACTGGGTGATCAACGGGACCAAGCAGTTCGTCAGCAATGCCCGCCGCGCGGGGCTGGCGATCGTCTTCGCGGTCACTGACCCGGAGCTGGGCAAGAAGGGCCTGTCGGCCTTCCTGGTACCCACCGACAACCCGGGCTTCAAGGTCGACCGCAGCGAGCACAAGATGGGCATCCGCGCCTCCGACACCTGCGCGGTGACCCTGGACGACTGCCGCATTCCCGCCGCCAACCTGCTCGGCGAGCGCGGCAAGGGCCTGGCCATCGCCCTGTCCAACCTCGAGGGTGGGCGCATCGGCATCGCCGCCCAGGCGCTGGGGATCGCCCGTGCCGCGTTCGAGGCGGCCTTGGCCTACGCCCGCGATCGCGTGCAGTTCGGCAAGCCGATCGCCGAGCACCAGAGCATCGCCAACCTGTTGGCCGACATGCAGGTCCAGGTCAATGCCGCACGCTTGCTGATCCTGCATGCCGCGCGCCTGCGCAGTGCCGGCAAGCCATGCCTGTCCGAGGCGTCCCAGGCCAAGCTGTTCGCCTCTGAGATGGCCGAGCGGGTGTGTTCCATGGCGATCCAGGTGCATGGCGGGTATGGCTACCTGGAGGACTATCCGGTGGAGCGCTACTACCGGGACGCGCGGATCACCCAGATCTACGAAGGCTCGAGCGAGATCCAGCGGATGCTGATCGCGCGGGAGCTGAAGCACTACCCGCTTTAACCGAGCTGCAAGCTACAAGCTGATCGGCGCAGAATGTCAGGGCTGTGCTCGGCTCGTACAGGCGCCGTCTGCTTTTTCTTGCAGCTTGCAGCTGCCAATCAACGCCATAGCATTTATCCATTGAACGCAACGCTAAAGGTGCAGTAAGCTCGGGACCATTCACTGGAGAGCATCATGACCCACAGCCTTCGCAACCACGCCAACCACACCGGTCGCACCCCGCGCCCAGTGCTGGCCGTTGCCGGTCGCCAGGTCGTTGCCAGCTTTTATTTTGGGTATTGGTTTAGCCACTAGGCGCCGCTGATACCCACACGGCGCCCACCTTCGAGGGGCCGCCGAACACGAGAATACTCAAACCCCCGGTCGGCCCCCCGACTGGGGGTTTTGCGTTTCCAGGGCCTGAAAAAACACCGATTCATACCGAGGACAGATCCATGAACTACGCCACCTACTCCTACGCCGACACCTACGCCTGGCGATTTAGCCAATCCCGTTCGGGCCAGCCTGCCGCCTCCGTTCGGTCGACCACTGGTGGCAACGCTGTGCACAGCACTCCGAATATTTGTCGAACACCTCGATAGGGCCGACCGCGCGGGCCCGAACCCGCCGTCCGCCCAGGGAAAAACGCCATGCAATCCTCTTCGCTCGCCCTGCCCCTGAACCAGCCCCAGGCTGCCAACACCGCCGTCAGCCAGCGTCTGCCCAGCCCCCACCTGCTCAAGCAGCAGATGCCACTCGCCAACGAACTCGCCCAGCAGGTCCACGCCCAGCGCCAGGCCATCCGCGCCATCCTCGAAGGCCGCGACCCACGTCTGCTGGTGATCGTCGGCCCGTGTTCGATCCACGACCCACGCTCGGCCCTGGAATACGCCGACCGCCTTGCCCAGCTCAGCCGTGAGGTCGACGACAAGCTGCTGCTGGTGATGCGCGCCTATGTCGAGAAACCCCGCACCACGGTCGGCTGGAAAGGCCTGGCATACGATCCGCACCTGGACGGCAGCGACGACATGCACGCCGGCATCGCCCTGTCCCGCGGGCTGATGCTGGGCATGCTCGAGCGCGGCCTGCCGGTCGCCACCGAACTGCTGCAGCCGATGGCCGCTGGCTACTTCGACGACCTGCTCGGCTGGGCCGCCATTGGCGCGCGCACCACCGAGTCGCAGATCCACCGCGAGATGGTCAGCGGCCTGGCGCTGCCGGTCGGCTTCAAGAACGGCACCGACGGCAGCGTGGGTATCGCCTGCGACGCCATGCGCAGCGCCGCCCACCCGCATCGCCATTTCGGCATGGATGCCCAGGGCTACCCGGCGATCATCGAGACCCTGGGCAACCCCGATACCCACCTGGTGCTGCGCGGCGGCCACCAGGGCCCGAACCACGATGCGGCGAGCATCGCCCAGGCGCGCCAGGGCCTGGTCAAGGCCGGGCTGGCGGCGCGGATCATGGTCGATTGCAGCCACGCCAACAGCGGCAAGGACCCGGCGCGCCAGCCAGCGGTGTTCGAGGATGTGCTGGGCCAGCGCCTGGCGGGCGATCGCTCGATCGTCGGGGTGATGCTCGAGAGCCATCTGTTCGACGGCTGCCAAGCCCTGGGCAAGGGCCCGTTGAAGTATGGCGTGTCGATCACCGACGGCTGCCTGGGCTGGCGTTCGACCGAGGCGCTGCTGCGCCAGGCTGCGGAACGCTTGTAGGTATCTTGTGGCAAGCCTTGCGAGACATTTCGCGGACAAGTGCGCTAGGCTTGCCTTTTTCACCCAAGGAGTAGTTTCCCATGGCCCGAGCCACTGCCCGCCACATCCTGGTCAGCACCGAAGAGAAGTGCAACGAACTGAAAGCGCAGATCGAAGCGGGTGCCGACTTCGCCGAAGTCGCCAAAGCCAACTCCACCTGCCCGTCCAGCCGCCAGGGCGGCGACCTGGGCTCGTTCGGCCCGGGCCAGATGGTCCGCGAGTTCGACACCGTCGTGTTCAGCGCCCCGCTCAACACCGTGCAAGGCCCGGTCAAGACCCAGTTCGGCTACCACCTGTTGGAAGTGACCAGCCGCCAGGACTGATTCACCGTTGCCGGTGCTGTCTCCCGTGGGGGCAGGCTCGCTCCCATGCCGGCCAGCCAAGCGGCCATCTGGGGCTGCTTCGCGCCCCATCGCCGGCAAGCCGGCTCCCACAGCATGCGCTGCATGGCAGATGATTCGTGAACGCCACAGGCCCCTGTGGGAGCCGGCTTGCCGGCGATGGGCTGCAGGGCAGGCGCAATGCTGCTTGCGGCTCCTGACCTGCCTTGCACTGCTGTGCATGGCCATCACCGCCCAGGCCACGCCCAGCCACGCCCTCACCGTCTATGGCCAAGCCCCGCGCTACCCCGAAGCCTTCCGCCACTTCGACTACGTCAACCCCGACGCCCCCAAGGGCGGCAGCCTGCGTCGTTCGGCGGTGGAGATCGGCCAGTTCGACCACATCCTGCCGTACATCGACCAAGGCATCGGCGTCAGCGAGGTCGATGGCTGGCTCTATGCGCCGTTGGCGGTGCGTGCCTATGACGAGCCCTACACCGTCTACGGCCTGATCGCCCGACGCATGGAGCGCGGCCCCGGCGATGCCTGGCTGCGCCTGGAGATCGACCCGCGCGCCACCTTCGCCGATGGCAAGCCGGTGCGCGCCGAGGACGTGCGCTTCACCTTCGAGCTGCTGATGAGCAAGGGCAGCCTCAAGTTCCGCACCCAGTTCGCCGACGTCGCCAAGGTGACCGTCGAAAACCCACGGCAGGTGCGCTTCGACTTCAGGCAGCCCCATGGCCGCACCCTGCCCCTGGACCTGGCCAGCCTGCCGGTGCTGCCCGAACACGACTGGCAGACGCGCGACTTCGCCAGCGGTGCCGGCTTCGACAAGCCGGTGGGCAGTGGCCCCTACCGCATCGGGCGGATCGACAACGGCCGCAGCATCACCTTCGAACGCGATCCCCACTGGTGGGCCAAGGACCTGCCGGTCAATCGTGGGCGCTACAACTTCGAGCGCATCCGCATCGAATACTTCGGCGACACCGAGGTGGCGCGCCAGGTCCTGCGCGGCGGTGGCTACGACTACAACCGCGAATTCTCCGCCACCGCCTATACCATCGGCTACAACGGCGCAGCCCTCGACGACGGCCGCCTGCAACGCGCCCACCTCGGCCCGGCCAAGCCGCAGAACGCCCAGGGCTTCGTGTTCAATCTCGGCAAGCCGCTGTTCCAGGACCGCCGCGTACGCCAGGCCTTGGCCATGCTCTGGGACTTCGAGTGGAGCAACCGGCAGATGATGCGCAACCTGTACATCCGCCAGCAGAGCGTGTTCTCCAATACCCCGCTGGCCGCCCGCGCGCTGCCCGACGCCGAGGAACTCAAGCTGCTCGAACCGCTGCGTGGCCAGGTGCCCGAAGAGCTCTTCGAGCAGGTGTTCACGGCGCCGGTCACCGACGGTTCGGGCATTATCCGCCCTCAGCAGCTGCAGGCCCTGGCGCTGCTGCAGTCCGCCGGTTGGCGGCCCGAGGGCGATCGCTTGGTCAACGCCCAAGGCGAGCCCCTGAGCTTCACCTTCCTCAACGGCCAGGCCGGGCTGGAACGCCTGGTGCTGCCCTGGAAGCGCAACCTGGCGCAGATCGGCATCACCCTGAACATTCGCAACGTCGACTCGGCCCAGTACATCAACCGCCTGATGGCCCGCGACTACGACATGATCGTCACCGGCTACCCGGTCACCCTGTCGCCGGGCGCCGAGCTGTACAATTACTTCGGCTCGGCGGCAGCCACCGACCCTGGCTCGAACAACCTGATGGTGCTGCGCGACCCGGCCGTGGACAGGCTCCTCGATGGCCTGGTCCGCGCCGACAGCCAGGCCGCCATGCTGCGTCACGCCCGCGCTCTGGATCGGGTGCTGCAGTGGAACTACTACTGGATCCCCAACTACTATCCGCCGGGCAGCTCGACGGTCTGGTGGAACCGCTTCGGCCTGCCCAAGGTGCAGGCCGCCTATGACGAGGGCCTGGATACCTGGTGGGAAGTCAGCCCGACGGCGCTGACCAACCAGCAGATGGCCGAACGCCGGAAGACTGCGCCATGACCGCCTACATCCTGCGCCGCCTGCTGCTGATCGTGCCGACCCTGCTGGCGATCCTGCTGGTCAACTTCGCCATCGTCCAGGCCGCACCGGGTGGCCCGGTGGAGCAGGCGGTGGCGCGCCTGCAAGGCATCGGCGGCGGCGCACCCGGCGCGCGCAGCGAAGCCGTGCACGGCGAGTCCCGGGCCAGCCGCGGCCTGGACCCGAAACTGATCGCGCAGATCGAACGCCAGTACGGCTTCGACAAGTCCGCCCCCGAGCGCCTGTGGCTGATGCTCGGCCAATACGCACGGCTGGACTTCGGCAAGAGCTTCTTCCGTGGTGCCAAGGTCACCGACCTGATCCTGGAGAAACTGCCGGTGACCCTGTCGCTGGGCTTCTGGGCCACGCTCATCACCTACCTGGTGTCCATCCCCCTGGGCATCCGCAAAGCGGTGCACCATGGCAGCCGCTTCGACGCCTGGAGCAGCGCGCTGATCGTGATCGGCTATGCCCTGCCCTCGTTTCTGTTCGCCCTGTTGCTGATCGTGCTGTTCGCCGGTGGCACCTCGCTGAACTGGTTCCCGGTGCGCGGTCTGGTCTCGGACAACTTCGACCAGCTGAGCCTGCTGGGCAAGCTCGCCGACTACTTCTGGCACCTGGTGCTGCCGGTCGGCGCCCTGGTGATCGGCGGCTTCGCCACCCTCACCCTGCTGACCAAGAACGCCTTCCTCGACGAGATATCCCGCCAGTACGTGGTCACCGCCCGGGCCAAGGGCCTGAGCGAGCGCCGGGTGCTGTATGGCCATGTGCTGCGCAATGCCATGCTGCTGGTGGTGGCCGGCCTGCCCCAGGCGCTGATCACGGTGTTCTTCGCCGGCTCCCTGCTGATCGAAGTGATCTTCTCCCTCGACGGCCTGGGGCGCATGAGTTACGAAGCAGCGGTATCGCGGGATTATCCGGTGGTGTTCGGCACCTTGTTCATCTTCACCCTGGCGGGGCTGTTGATCCGCCTGCTCGGCGATCTGGCCTACACCCTGCTCGATCCGCGCATCGACTTCGACACGAGGGCGCACTGATGCTGTCGCCCATCGCCCGCCGTCGCCTGCAGCGCTTTCGGCGCAACCGCCGGGGCTGGATCTCGCTGTGGCTGTTCGCCGGCCTGCTGCTGTTGAGCCTCGGCGCGGAGCTGGTGGCCAACGACAAGCCGCTGTTGCTGTCGTACCAGGGCGAGCTCTACACCCCGGCGCTCAAGCGCTACACCGAGCAGCAGTTCGGCGGGCAGTTGCCGTTCCAGCCAGACTACCGCAGTGTCTACGTGCGTCAGTTGATCGAGGGCCAGGGGGGCTGGATGCTGTTCGCGCCGATCCCGTTCAGCGCCGACACGCCCAACTACGACCTGCAGGTGCCCACGCCCAGCCCGCCGAGCGCGAGCAACTGGCTGGGCACCGACGACCAGGGCCGCGACGTGCTAGCGCGGGTGCTGTACGGCACACGGGTGTCGCTGCTGTTCGCCTTCGCCCTGACCGTGGTGAGCGTGTTGATCGGCGTCACCGCCGGCGCCCTGCAGGGCTACCATGGCGGCTGGGTCGACCTGCTCGGCCAGCGCTTGCTGGAGGTGTGGTCGGGGCTGCCGGTGCTGTACCTGCTGATCATCCTCAGCGGCTTCGTCGAGCCGGATTTCTGGTGGTTGCTGGGGATCATGGCGCTGTTCTCCTGGCTGGCGCTGGTGGATGTGGTGCGCGCCGAGTTCCTCCGGGGGCGCAACCTGGAGTACGTCAAGGCCGCCCGCGCCCTGGGGCTGGCGGATGGCCAGGTGATGCTGCGGCACATCCTGCCCAATGCCATGAACGCCACGCTGACCTATGTGCCATTCATGCTCACCGGCGCCATCACCACCCTCACCGCCCTGGACTTCCTGGGCTTCGGCATGCCGGCCGGCAGCGCTTCGCTGGGCGAGTTGGTGACCCAGGGCAAGCAGCACCTGGAAGCGCCGTGGCTGGGGTTCACCGCTTTCTTTGCCCTGGCGCTGATCTTGTCGTTGCTGGTGTTCATCGGCGATGCGATGCGCGAGGCGTTCGATCCACGGGGGTAGGTTGTCAGTGCCCCACAGACCACACTCATCATCCAGCCTCTGCCATCCACAGGCCCACCCCATGCACGAAAGCGACAGCCTCAAGGACTACCCCCAGGTACGGCAACTGGCGATCCGCTCGCTGTTCGAGATCATCGAACAGTCCAGCGAGGGCACGGTGATCGTCGACCGCCAGGCACGCATCGTCTGGATGAACGAGCGCTACGCCCGGCGTTTCGGACTGGCCGACGCCGCCAGTGCCATCGGCCAGCCCTGCGAGGCGGTGATCCCCGGCAGCCTGATGCGCGAGGTGGTCAGCAACGGCCGGCCGATCCTGCTCGACATGCTCGACACGGCCAACGAGCCGCTGGTGGTCATGCGCCTGCCGATCCACGACGACCAGGGCACGCTGATCGGCGCCATCGGCTTCGCCCTGTTCGACGAGCTGCGCAGCCTCTCGCCCCTGCTCAAGCGCTATTCGAGCATGCAGCAGGAACTGGCCTCGACGCGCTCGCAGTTGCGCGCCCGACAGGCCAAGTACAGCTTCGCCCAGTTCGTCGGCAGCAGTGCCGCCAGCCTCGAGGCCAAGCGCCGGGCCCGGCGTGGCGCGGGTAGCGACTCGCCAGTGTTGCTGCTGGGCGAGACCGGTACCGGCAAGGAACTGCTGGCCCATGCCATCCACGCCGCCTCGCCACGGGCGCACAAGGCGTTCGTCAGCGTCAACAGCGCGGCGATCCCGGAGACCTTGCTGGAGGCCGAGTTCTTCGGCACCGCACCCGGCGCCTTCACCGGCGCCGACCGCAAGGGCCGCAGCGGCAAGCTGCAACTGGCCGAAGGCGGCACGCTGTTTCTCGACGAGATCGGTGACATGCCCCTGGCCCTGCAGAGCAAGCTGTTGCGCGTGCTGCAGGAGAATGAGTACGAGCCGGTAGGCTCCAACCAGATGCTGCGCAGCGATGTACGGATCATCGCCGCCACCTCTGTCGACCTGCAGGCCGCCATGGCCCGTGGCAGCTTCCGCGCCGACCTGTACTACCGCCTCAACGTGCTGCCGATCCAGGTACCGCCGCTGCGCGAGCGCCTCGAGGACCTGCCGGCCCTGTGCGAGGCGATCCTCGCCGAACTGGGCAGCCAGTACGAACTGGAGCCCGAGGCCCTGGCGTTACTGGGCCGGCATGCGTGGCCTGGGAACATCCGCGAGCTGCGCAACGTGCTGGAGCGGGCGACCTTGCTGGCCGACCAGCCACGGCTGACAGCCGCCGACCTGCGCTCGGCGCTCGGGCCGTTGAGCCCGCTGGAGCCGGTTGAGCCTGTTCGGCTGGGCTACCGGGAAGCCTGTGAAGCGTTCGAGCGCACGTTGATTGCCGAGGCATTGGCAGGGTGTGCCGGGAATGTGCCGCAGGCTGCGAAGTTGCTGGGGTTGGGGCGTTCTACGCTGTACAAGAAGATGGTGGCGCTGGGGGTTTCGTCTCAATAGAGAGACGTTCGTCTCCAAATAGAGACCGGGCCGGATCTTGGGGGCGCTTAACGCCCCATCGCCGGCAAGCCGGCTTCCACAGGGGTCGAGCCGGACACAAAGGATGCGGTTTGCAGGGCCCTATGGAGGCGGGCTTGCCCGCGAAGCAGGCGACTCCGGTCTCCAATCAGAGACACACCTTTCGGCGAATCAGTAAAAATCCTTTTAAATCATATAGTTAATTAATTGGCACGATTCCCGCTATCTCCCGGCCACCGATAAAAACAAGACCCACTCCAGGAGATCTTCCCCGATGACCGTGCTCATCGCCCTCGCCGCCTTGGCCCTGCTGATGCTGGCCGCCTACCGTGGCTACAGCGTGATCCTCTTCGCCCCCATCGCCGCCCTCGGCGCTGTCCTGCTCACCGACCCGTCCGCCGTGGCGCCCGCCTTCACCGGGGTGTTCATGGAAAAGATGGTCGGTTTCATCAAGCTGTACTTCCCGGTGTTCCTGCTCGGCGCGGTATTCGGCAAGCTCATCGAACTGTCGGGCTTCTCGCGCTCGATCGTCGCCGCCGCCATCCGTCTGCTCGGCACTCGCCAGGCCATGCTGGTGATCGTGCTGGTCTGCGCGCTGCTCACCTATGGCGGCGTCTCGCTGTTCGTGGTGGTGTTCGCGGTGTACCCGTTCGCCGCCGAGATGTTCCGCCAGAGCGACATCCCCAAGCGCCTGATCCCGGCGACCATCGCCCTGGGTGCGTTCTCCTTCACCATGGACGCCCTGCCCGGCACCCCGCAGATCCAGAACATCATCCCCAGCACCTTCTTCAACACCACCGCCTGGGCCGCGCCCTGGCTGGGGCTGATCGGCACGCTGTTCGTGTTCTGCACCGGCATGCTCTACCTGCAACGCCAGCGCAACAAGGCCCAGCGGGCCGGCGAAGGCTACGGCAAGAACCTGCGCAACGAACCCGAGACCGCCGAAGACCTAGCCCTGCCCAACCCCTGGCTGGCCCTCTCGCCGCTGATCCTGGTGGGCGTGATGAACCTGCTGTTCACCCACTGGATCCCCCAGTGGTACGGCGCCAGCCACACCCTGCAGTTACCGGGCATGAGCGCGCCGGTGCAGAGCGACGTGGCCAAGCTGACCGCCACCTGGGCAGTACAGGCGGCGCTGCTGGTGGGCATCCTGATGGTGCTGGTGTGCGCCTTCGGCAGCATCCGCCAGCGCCTGGCCGACGGCACCCGCAGCGCGGTCGGCGGCGCCTTGCTGGCGGCGATGAACACCGCCTCGGAATACGGCTTCGGTGCGGTGATCGCCTCGCTGCCGGGCTTTTTGGTGCTGGCCGATGCCTTGCGCGGCATCCCCAACCCGCTGGTCAACGAGGCGATCACCGTGACCCTGCTGGCGGGCATCACCGGCTCCGCCTCCGGTGGCATGAGCATCGCCCTGGCAGCCATGAGCGACAGTTTCATCGCCGCCGCCAATGCCGCGGGCATTCCCCTCGAAGTGCTGCACCGGGTGGCGGCCATGGCCAGCGGCGGCATGGACACCCTGCCGCACAACGGCGCGGTGATCACCCTGCTGGCCGTGACCGGGCTGACCCACCGCGAGGCCTACAAGGACATTTTCGGCATTACCCTGATCAAGACCCTGGCGGTATTCGTGGTCATCGCCACCTTCTACGCCACCGGCATCGTCTAAGGAGCTTCCTGCATGACACTCAAAGGCAAGACCGCACTCGTCACCGGTTCCACCAGCGGCATCGGCTTGGGCATCGCCCAGGTGCTGGCCGCGGCGGGCGCGAACATCCTGCTCAACGGCTTCGGTGACCCGGCCCCGGCGCTCGCCGACATCGCCCGCCACGGCGTCAAGGTCGCCCACCACCCGGCGGACCTGTCCGAGCTGGCCCAGATCGAGGCGCTGTTCGCCCTCGCCGAGCGCGAGTTCGGCGGCATCGACATCCTGGTCAACAACGCGGGCATCCAGCACGTGGCGCCGGTGGAGCAGTTCCCGGTCGAGACCTGGGACAAGATCATCGCCCTCAACCTCTCGGCGGTGTTCCATGGCACCCGCCTGGCGCTGCCCGGCATGCGGGCGCGCAACTGGGGGCGGATCGTCAACATCGCTTCGGTGCATGGCCTGGTCGGCTCCACCGGCAAGGCCGCCTACGTGGCGGCCAAGCATGGGGTGGTGGGCCTGACCAAGGTGGTCGGCCTGGAAACCGCCACCAGCAACGTCACCTGCAACGCCATCTGCCCAGGCTGGGTACTCACGCCGCTGGTGCAGAAACAGATCGACGACCGCGCCGCGGCCAGCGGCGATGCGCAGCAGGCACAGCGTGAGCTGTTGGCCGAAAAACAACCCTCGCTGGACTTCGTGACACCCCAGCACCTCGGCGAACTGGTATTGTTCCTCTGCAGCGAGGCCGGAAGCCAGGTCCGCGGCGCCGCCTGGAACGTCGATGGCGGCTGGCTGGCCCAGTGAGGGCCGGCCAAGGCCTGGCACGGTCTTGCATCCGTTTATCTGCAAGGAGGCCCCATGCGCCCAATCCCATTCACCGCGATCCTTTCCCTGACCCTGGCCAGCGCCGTACCGGCGATGGCCGCCGGGCTCAAGGACGTCGCGCCCTATCCCGAGGCGGGAAAAGGCTTCACCCGCCAGGTCATCCACCTGCCGGCACAAACCGACGAGTCAGCGCACCAGTTGGAGATCCTGGCCGGCAAGACCCTGATGGTCGACTGCAACCGCCAGCGCCTGGCCGGCAGCCTCGAGGAGCACACCCTGGAAGGCTGGGGCTACAGCTACTACCGCCTGGAAAAGGTCGGCGGCCCGGCCACCACCCTGATGGCCTGCCCCGACGGCAAGCAGACCGAGGCCTTCGTGCCGGTGGTCGGCGAGGGTTTCATGCTGCGCTACAACAGCAAGCTGCCCGTGGTGGTGTACGTGCCGGAGGGCGTCGAGGTGCGCTATCGGGTGTGGTCGGCGTCGGAGGATGTACAAAAGGCTAAAGTTGAATAAGCGCGAGCATCCGGCCATTGAGGGGCGCTGCGCGCCCCATCGCCGGCAAGCCGGCTCCCCACAGGCCATTGGTGCCCACTCACTCTCTGCCCTGTGGAAGGTCACCCAGCCTTTCCGGAAATCGAAAGGGCAACGGGGGCCCTGTGGGAGCTGGCTTGCCAGCGATAGGCTGCGCAGCAGCCCCAGTGCCGCTTGACCGACTAGCATTAGGGCAAGCCCTGCGATTGCATTGGAGGTTTCGGCATGAACGATGTGCTCTGGCGCCCCTCCACGGCGCGGATCGAGGCCAGCCGGATGGATGCCTTCCGCCGCCGGGTCAACCTGCGGTTCAACCTCCAGCTCAACGACTATGCCGCGCTGCACCGCTGGAGCGTCGAGCAGCGCCCGGCCTTCTGGCAGGCCCTCGCCGAGTATTTCCACGTCAACTGGCACACGCCTGCGACCCAGGTCCTGGATGAAGGCCCAGGCATGCCCGAGGCTCAGTGGTTCGTCGGGGCCACCCTGAACTACGCCGAACACCTGCTGCACCGGCGCGATGACCGCCCGGCGCTGGTCGCCGTGCGCGAGGACGGCACCCGCCAGGTACTCACCCACGCCCAGTTGGCCGCCCAGGTCGCCGGGCTGCAGAAGGCGCTCCAGGCAGCGGGCATCCAGGCCGGCGACCGGGTCGCGGCGGTGATGCCCAACACCTGGGAAACCCTGGTAGCCATGCTCGCCTGCAGCAGCCTCGGGGCGATCTGGTCCAGCTCGTCGCCGGAGTTCGGCCTGCACGGGATCATCGACCGCTTCGGCCAGATCGCGCCGAAACTGCTGATCGCCTGTGCCGGTTACCAGTACGCCGGCAAGACCATCGACCAGGTGGAGAAGATCAACCAGGTCACCGCCCAGTTGCCCGGCCTGGAACACCTGCTGGTCGTGCCCCATACCCGTACGCAGACACGCCCCGAGGAGTTCCACGCGCCGCGTGTCAGCCTGTGGCAGGACTTTTTCCAACCCGGCGGCGAACCGCGCTTCGTGGCGCTGCCCTTCGACCATCCGCTGTACATCCTCTATTCGAGCGGTACCACCGGCGTGCCCAAGTGCATCGTCCACCGTGCGGGCGGGGTGCTGCTGCAGCACTTGAAGGAACACGGCCTGCACAACGACCTCAAGGCCAACGACGTGCTGTTCTACTACACCACCTGCGGTTGGATGATGTGGAACTGGCTGGCCAGCGGCCTGGCGGTCGGCGCCACCCTGGTGCTGTACGACGGCTCGCCCTTCCATCCCGGCCCCGAGCGCCTGCTCGATTTGATCGACGCCGAAGGCATCCAGGCCTTCGGCACCAGCGCCAAATACCTGGCCGCCCTTGAGCAGGAAGGCCTGGAACCGGCCCGCAGCCACCGCCTCGGCAGCCTGCGCCTGCTCATGTCCACCGGCTCGCCGCTGTCGCCCCACAGCTACGACTATGTCTACGGCAGGATCAAGGCCGACCTGTGCCTGGCCTCGATGTCCGGCGGTACCGACATCGTTTCCTGCTTCGTGCTCGGCAACCCGCTGCTGCCGGTGCGCCGTGGCGAGATCCAGTGCAAGGGGCTGGGCATGGCGGTCGAGGTGTGGAACGAGCACGGCCAGCCGGTGACCGGCGAGAAAGGCGAGCTGGTCTGTACCCGCAACTTCCCTTGCATGCCGCTGGGCTTCTGGGGCGACCAGGACGGCAGCCGCTACCGCGATGCCTATTTCAGCCAGTACCCCGGCATCTGGGCCCAGGGCGACTATGCCGAGGAGCGTCCGAGCGGCGGCTGGGTGATCCATGGCCGCTCCGACGCCGTGCTCAACCCCGGCGGCGTGCGCATCGGCACGGCGGAGATCTACCGGCAGGTGGAAAAGGTCGAGCAGGTGCTGGAAAGCGTGGCCATCGGCCAGGACTGGAAGGGCGACGTGCGCGTGGTCCTGTTCGTCCGCCTGCGCGAGGGCCTGCAGCTCGACGATGCGTTGCGCCAGCGCATCCGCCAGGTCATCCGCCAGTACACCACACCGCGCCACGTGCCGGCGGTGATCGTCCAGGTCAGCGACATCCCGCGCACCATCAGCGGCAAGCTGGTGGAGCTGGCGATCCGCAACGTGGTCCATGGCTTGCCGGTGAACAATACCGATGCCCTGGCCAACCCCGAGGCCCTGGAACAGTTCCGCGACCGCGCGGAGCTGCGCGATCAGGCATAATGGCGCCCTTTTTCGCCCGAAGCACAGGTACCCCATGAAAGCTCAAGCCCGCCACATCCTGGTCAAGACCGCTGCCGAAGCCGAACAGCTCAAGCAACGCCTCGCCAAGGGCGAGGCCTTCGACGTGCTGGCGAAGAAGTTCTCCACCTGCCCGTCGGCCAAGCGTGGCGGCGACCTGGGCGAGGTGCGCCCCGGCCAGTTGGTGGGCGCCATCGACCAAGTGATCTTCAAGAAGGCCTTGCGCGTGGTGCACGGCCCGATCAAGACCAAGTTCGGCTACCACCTGGTGCAGACCTTCTACCGCGACTGACCCTCAGCGCCGCGCCGCCAACAGCCCCAGCCCGGCACAACCGAGCAGCGACGCGCTGACCCGGTTGAACAACCGGCGTGGCCTCGGGCGGCTGAACCAGCGCTGCAGATAAGCGCCCAGGCCGGAATAGAGGGCGATGGCGGCCCACTCCAGCAGCAGGAACAGCACGCCCAGCCAGAGGAACTGCTCGCTTACCGGCGTAGCGCTGCCGACGGACACGAACTGCGGCAGGAAGGCGGTGAAGATCAGGATGGCTTTCGGATTGCCCGCCGCCACCCAGAACTCCTGGCGCGCCAGGCGCCAGGTGCCCCGTGGATGGTCACCAGCCACCACGGCTTCGCCCACTGGCGCGCGCCACAATTGCCAGGCGATGTAGAACAGGTAGGCGGCGCCCACCACCTTGATCGCCAGGAACAGGTATTCGCTGGTGTGCAGCACCACCGCCAGGCCCATGGCGGCCAGGGCGATCATGCCGCTGAAGGCGAGGATCCGCCCGCCGCCGGCGACACAGGCAGTGCGCAAGCCATAGCGGCTGGCGTTGTGCAGGGACAGCAGGTTGTTGGGCCCCGGCGCCATGTTCAGGGCGAAGCAGGCGGGGATGAATAGCAGCAGGCTCGACAGGTCCATCATCGTTCTCCATGGAAACGACAGCAGCCTCGCGTTGGGCACCCTCCACGTCAAGCACAGTCGTGCAGCGAATGGCCGTAACAGTGGCTTCGGGGCTAGACTGCACGTCCCGGCAACTGGCAAGCAGGCCCCTCATGCCCTCGACCCACAGCGAACTCTGGCGCGACCCGGCCCTGCCCTTCGTGGAAAGCCGCCGCGCCTGCCACAGCCGGGCCTGCTACAAGGCCCACAGCCACCCGACCTTCTCCATCGGCGCGGTCGACGCCGGCGCCAGCCATTTCAGTGGCGCCGGTGCCGGCCGGCAGCGCCTCACACCCGGCACCCTGGTGCTGGTGCCGGCGCAGCGGGTGCATGCCTGCAACCCCGAACCAGGCCGGGCCTGGAGCTACCAGATGCTGCACCTGGATGCCGACTGGCTGCGCCGCCTGCGGCTGGAGTCGGGGGTGGCGGCGGGCGAACCGGGGGCGCCAGCACGTATCACCCGCTCGGCGGCGTTGTATCGTCAGTTCTGCCGGCTCAACGCGCTGCTTTTTTCCGCTGCCAGCCCGGCGGAAAAGGAAGCGGCGCTGGTGGCGTTCATCGGTGACCATGACTTCGCCGCCTGCCCCACCCTCGACGCCGCACCGGTGCCGGCGCAGGACCTGCAGGCCCTGCGCGGCCTGATCGAGCGTATCCAGGTGGACAGCCAGGCGGACCTGAGCCTCGCCCGGCTGGCGGAGCTGGCCGGCCTGGGTCGTTACCAGCTGATCCGCACCTTCCGGGCCGCCACGGGGATGACGCCTCATGCGTACTTGCTCAATGCCCGGATCAACCAGGCCCGCGAGCTGCTGCGCCAGGGCCTGGCGCTGTCGGATGTCGCCTATCGCTTGGGGTTCGCTGACCAGAGCCATTTCCAGCGGGTGTTCAAGGCCCATGCGGGGGTGACGCCAGGACATTATCGGCAGGGCGTCAGTTAACAGCGTAGGGGGTTGGCAATTGCTGGGGCGCGAGGCAGCCCCAAAGAAGGAACTGCACCGGCAATGTCCCCTACCCCGCAATAATCTTCAATACGCCACTGGGCCCCCAGCGACAGACTGCGGCTTTCGTCCCTTGCCACAGAAGCCCGCCCCCATGGAGCAGTTCCTGATCGTCGCCACCGTCCACTTCCTCGCCCTGCTGTCCCCCGGCCCCGACTTCTTCCTGGTCGCCCGCACCTCGGCCACTGCCGGCTGGCGCGTGGCCAGCGGTGCCTGCCTGGGCATCGCCCTGGCCAATGGCCTGTTCATCGGCGCCGCCTTCACAGGCATGTCGGCCCTGCATGACGGCACCGCCCTGTTCATTGCCCTGCAACTGGCCGGCTGCGCCTACCTGCTGTACATCGGTGCGCTGTTCCTACGGCACGCGGGCCACAGCAACCTAGTACCCGCCGCCGAGCGCCGCGCCCAGGCAGCCCACGGCTGGCTGCAGAGCCTGGGCATGGGCTTCGCCTCCGGCATCCTCAACCCGAAGAACGCCCTGTTCTACGCCAGCCTGGCGAGCATGGTCGCCAGCAGCAGCGCGGCCTGGAAACTGGCCTACGGCAGCTGGATGTTCGCCATCGTCCTGCTCTGGGACTTGCTGGTGGCCGTTGCCATCGGCAACCAGCGGGTGCTGCGTCGCTTCGCCCGGGCCCTGCCCTGGCTGGAACGGGCATCGGGCGCCATGTTGATGTTGCTCGCAGCCGCCGTGCTCATGCACCTGCTACTGGGCTGACCAGCTCCAGGGAGTCCAGTGCCATCAGGCTGAAGAATCCGCTGCTCCAACCGCCAGTGTCCAGGTGCCAGACATTGCCCAGGCGCTTGGCCCGCACCACCGGCGTGTGCCCCACCAACAGGGCCCGCAGCCCCTCGACCGGCTGGGTATCGCCTTCGCGCAGGCGACGTCGCGACCACTGGCAGACCTCACGCACCGCGGGGTCGTCCGCCGCCTGCAAGCGCGCGCGCAGCGTCGGCCAGTCGGCGAACGGGCTGTCGGCATGCAGCAGGCCGACCAGCCCGTCGGCGGTCTGCACCTCCATGCCGATAGGCATGGAGGCAAATCCCTCGACATAACGCTGCTGGTCGGCCCTGGGCAGGTCGAGGAACCAACCGCCACCGGCGGCGCGGTACATGTCCAGGTCGAGCCGGCCGCCGCGCAGGTGATTGATCGCCAGCGCCTCGTGGTTGCCCTGTACCGCGTAGAACCAGGGGCGGGCCAGCCAGTCCAGGGCCTGCAGGCTGTCCGGGCCGCGGTCCACCAGGTCGCCGACGCTGAACAGCCGGTCGACCTCGGGGTCGAAGCCCAGCGTGTCCAGGCACTGCCGCAGGCGGGCGAAATGGCCATGGATATCGCCCACCGCCAGGTCGCGTCCCCTTGTATTGGCGGCTACCCGCCTGAAACGGTTCATGGCATCGATCCTCTGCTAGCTGGCCAGCGTCAGGCGTAGAATAGAGGGGCAAAGCAGTCCGCCACCGGAGGTGCATCATGCGTACCGCCCTCGCTTGTACCGTGCTGATGGTGCTGGCATTCGACAGCATGGCACAAGGCACCCCGACCGCGCAGGTCGAGGTCCGTTTCGACCATCCCGAGAAATTCCGCGATGCCAGCCTCGATAGCCAGGGCTACGAGCGTGGCGCCGATGCCTACGTCATGAAAAGCCTGACCCAGCACCTGCAGAAGCTCGGCCAGCGCTACCTGCAGCCTGGCCAGCAGCTGCGCATCGCCATCAGCGACATCGACCTGGCCGGCCGCTACGAGCCCTGGCACGGCCGCGCCTACGACGTGCGCTTCATGCGCGAGATCACCTGGCCGAGCATCGACCTGAGCTACACCCTGAGCCAGCCTGGGCAGCCGGATCGCCAGGCCCAGGAGCGGGTCAGCGACAAGATGTACCTCAGCCGCCCGGGCCGCCAGGCCAGCAGCAGCGACCGCCTGTATGCGGAAAAGGCCATGCTCGACGACTGGTTCCGCCAACGCTTCGCGCCGCTTCCGGCCTCCTGAGCCCGACGCGATGGCCGCTGGTGCAGGCGACCCGGCCGGGGGTATCCTCTGCCGTTCGCCTTCACCAGGGATGGAAGCACCATGAAGCTATGCGCCGTACAACTGGCCAGCCGCAAGGGCGATCTGCCAGGCAACCTGCGCCGTCACCTGCACTGCATCGAGCGCGCCGTCGAGTTGGGCGCGCAGTTGGTGGCCTTTCCCGAACTGTCCCTGACGGGCTACGAACCCTCCCTCGCCCGCCAACTGGCGCACCCCGCCGATTCGGCGTTGCTCGATCCCCTGCAAGCCTTGTGCGATCGCCATGGCGTCAACGTGGCGGTCGGGCTGCCGCTACCGGCGGCAGATGGGGTGCACATCGGCCTGCCGATCCTGCGCCCGCACGCGCCGCGCCTGGCCTATGCCAAGCAGCGCCTGCACAGCGATGAACTGCCCTTTTTCGTCGCAGGCGACCGTCCCCTGGTCTTTCCTCTCGGCGACCGGCATGTCGCGCCGGCGATCTGCTACGAGTCGATGTTCTTCGAGCATGCCGAACAGGCCAGGTCGATGGGCGCAGACATCTACCTGGCCAGCGTGGCCAAGACCGCCAAGGGGATCGAAGAAGGGTTCACGCACTATCCCGAGGTGGCCCGGCGCCTTGGCATGCCGGTGTTGCTGGCCAACTGCGTCGGCCCGGCAGACACTTTCGTCGGCGCTGGCCATTGCGCCGCCTGGGACGATCGGGGGCGATTGCTGGCAGCGCTGGATGGGCACGCGCAGGGGTTGCTCCTGCTGGACACCTCGCTGGCCAGCGCCCAAGCCCTGCCACTGGATGACCTGCCAGCATGAAATACCTGCTGACGACCTTGGCCAGCTATGCCTGCACCTATTACCTGACCGGCCTGCTGATCCGCGGGCGCCTGGCCGACATCGCCGAGGGGCTGCGCCACCGCCCGGACGCCCCGCCGCCTGGCCAGTACCTGCGTGAGGTGGAGCAGCACGCCCGGCGTGCCCATCGGCGCTACAGCCTGGCGGCCGGTACCCTGGTGGCGGCGCTGGCCTGCCTGCTGCTGGCCTGGCTGGAGTGAAGCCGTCGGCGACTAGAAGTCCAGCGCCAGGCTCTGCCGCCCCTCCAGGGCGAGCAAGTACTGCTTGGCCGGCAGGCCACCGGCAAAACCGGTGAGGCTGCCCGAGGCGCCGATCACCCGGTGACACGGGGCGATGATCGAGATCGGGTTGCGCCCATTGGCCGCGCCGACCGCCCGCACGGCGCTGGGGCTGCCGATCTGCCGGGCGATCTCGCTGTAGCTGCGTGTTTCGCCGAAGGGGATGGTCAACAGCGCCGCCCACACCTGACGCTGGAAGTCGGTGCCGGCGAAGTCCAGGTCCAGTTCGAAGCGCTGACGCTGGCCGGCGAAGTACTCGCCCAACTGGCGGGCGGTTTCCACCAGCACGGGGTGGCTATCGTCCCGGTGCAGCTCGCCCAGGCGCACCCGGTTCTCCCGCTCCGCCTCCCACAGCACGGCAGCCAGCCGCTCGCCCCGCGCCACCAGCGTCAAGGTGCCGACGGGCGATTGCATCAGGGTGAAGGCGCAGGACATGACGGACTCCTCGGCAAGAAACGATTCCGAGGGACTGTACGCGTAACACCGTCAGATTGCATAGTCACTGCCCCAGCGCTTCCAGTGACAGCGGTGACAGTGGTTCGGGCGGCAGTTGCGACTGAAAGCATCGCACCCCGCCGCCCGGCAGAAGGTTCCTACCTACCAGTGCAGGCAACGGCCACCTCGATATTGGCCGGGGACCTCGGCGTCTGCAGCGCAGCATCGTTGACGATCCGCCTGGCGCGCCCGACGCCCCAGGCCAGGGCCCGGGTCATCGACTCGCCCGGACGGGAGTCGAACGCCTCCTCGTGCATCGCCATGCCGGATGGCGCATAGACGCCGATGAACATCTGCGTGGCGCCTGTACGCGACAGTCTCACCCGCACATCGATGCAGGTACCGTCGTCGAGTGTCTCGTCGTGTGTCCGATGATGAAGGGTCGGGTCTGCCCAAGACCAGTAAACGTCACCGCGAATTCTCATGCCGCCTCCTACGACTTTAGTCTTATACGTGTCGGTAGTGGCACCATAGCGCAAGGCCAGCAGGACGCAACCGCCGTTGGCCGGCCCGAGCGCGGAATCGGACGGTCGGGCGAGGGCCAGGTGTTGGCCAGTCGCTAGTCGGGTTTGGGCCTGGCCTTGTCGCGCGCGCAGGTGCCAGGGTACGACTCGACCCACTTGCGTTCCTGGCTCACCGCGCGAGGGTCATCGTCTTCCCTGCCACCGCCCTCCTCCTCGTTCATCAGCGGATCGTCGTCAGGGTCGGGTATATCGGGCCGCTCTGGATCGATCGGGCCGTCAGGTGGTGTCGGGGCGTCCGGGTGCATGCCGCCTTGTTGCCTCGAGTCAGGGGTCATCGTCGTCTCCCTCGGGAAAGTCGCTGTCATCACACCTGGTTGGATGAAAGGCGCCGGGGGCCCGTTCGTTTTATCTGACGCCATTGGTCGGTCGAGCAGTTGGGGCCGCTTTGCAGCCCCAAGCGCACCAGCCCCCAGGTACATCACGGCGATATCGGGTCGCTCGCCGGAAAGGTCTCGTCCAGCGCATTGTCCACGTTGGCTTCCCTTGGCTGCACCGCTTCGCCACACTTGCAGTCGGCCATGCGGCACGGCTCGCCGTTGCGGTGGCCGGTGGCGCAGGCCTCGCAGCAGTACGCCTTGCCATCCTGCAACAGGGCATTGGCGTCCACCGTGCAGGAACAATGGTTACAGGCACAACGTTGCTCGCTCATGCTCAGCTCCTTTCTCGATCATCGTCATCCCCTTCCACCGGCGATACCCGGTCGGTCCAGGGTTCGCCGTCGAGGGGCGCGGAGCGGGCCAGCTCGGCCTCGTCCAGGCCGATGCCGCCGCCGATCTCGTGCTCCTCGACCCGGCGCAGGGTCTTGTCCGCCGGCCCTCCGCTGCCGCCCGGCTCACGGGGGTCGCGGGCGCCGCTCTGGTCATGGAGGGTGTCGGGGCTCAGGTCGTCGAGGGTGACGTTGTCCTCGTGCAAGCTGTCGCTCAGGACCTCGCCACCGCTCATGCCGCTTTCGGCCACCCGCCGCGGCGGGTAGTCCTGGGCCACCTCCTGGGCCGGGCGCTCATCGCCGGCCCGTCCCTCGCGCTCGTCGTGACGGTCGCTGAAGTCCAGTTCGCGGACGCTGCCCATGCGGTCCTCGGTATCGTCGATCTCGGCCTGTGGCCGGTGTTTCGGGTCGTCTGGCTGGGGCATCACGGCTCTCCGTCAGGTGGGTTCATCTGGTCGACTGCCGACGCGGGGCAATGATTCAGAGTTTCTGCTGGATGGCGGCACCAGCCGCCTCGAAAATTTGAACTCTCCCCGCCAGCGCTCCCTCCCACCTCTAGAGACCCGCGAACCGTCCCGGAGCCCGCCATGGCCAAGCCCCTGCAGGAGTACCAGCGCAAACGCGACTTCGACGCCACGCCCGAGCCGTCCGGCAAGCGTCGCCACGGGCAGCAGGCCCACGCACTGCAGTACTGCATCCAGAAGCACGACGCCAGCCACCTGCACTACGACTTCCGCCTGGAACTGGACGGCACCCTCAAGAGCTGGGCCATCCCCAAGGGCCCCTCCCTCGACCCCACGGTGCGCCGCCTGGCGGTGCACGTGGAGGACCACCCGCTGGACTACGCCGATTTCGAAGGGCACATCCCCGAAGGCCACTACGGCGCCGGCGACGTGATCGTCTGGGACCGCGGTGTCTGGCAGCCGGAGGGCGACCCCCACGCCGCCTACGCCAAGGGCAAGCTGCGCTTTCGCCTGCAGGGCGAGAAGCTGGCCGGTGTATGGAACCTGTTCCGTACCCACCTGGCGGGCAAGAAGGAGCAATGGCTGCTGGTCAAGTCCCACGATGGCGCGGCACGCAGCGAGGCCGACTACAGCATCGTCGAGGCCGAGCCCGACAGCGTCCTCAGCGAACGCACCCTGGTGCCTCGTCGAGCCAAGGCCAGCGCCGCCAGCGAACGCCCCGCCAGCCCCCGCAAGCGCCCCGGCAAGGCCGAGCTGCCAGCACTGCTGCAACCGCAACTGGCCACGCTGGTCGACGCCCCGCCCGCCGGCGACTGGCGCTACGAGGTCAAGTTCGACGGCTACCGCATCCTCGCCCGCGTCGACGGCGACGACGTGCGCCTGTTCACCCGCAACGGCCATGACTGGAGTGCCCGAATGCCACGCCAGGTGGCCGCCCTGGGCAAACTCAAGCTGGCCTGCGCCTGGCTCGACGGCGAGGTGGTGGTGCCCGGCGAACACGGCATGGCCGACTTCCAAGCCTTGCAGAACGCCTTCGACACCGAGCACGACGAACGCATCATCTACTACCTGTTCGACCTGCCATTCCTCGGCGGCCAGGACCTGCGCCAGGTGCCCCTAGAGAAACGCCGGGAGACGCTGCGCCAGTTGCTGGACGGGCACGAGTCGGACCTGCTCAGGTACTCCGCCGACTTCGAGCAGCCGGTCCAGGCCCTGCTCGACAGCGCCTGCCGCCTGCAGCTCGAGGGCCTGATCGGCAAGCGCGCCGGCAGCCCCTACCGAGGCCGGCGCAGCAGCGACTGGATCAAGCTCAAGTGCAAGCAACGCCAGGAGTTCGTGATCGTCGGCTATACCGACCCGAAGGGCAGCCGCGCCGGCCTTGGCGCCCTGCTGCTGGCCCTGCACGACAACGACAGCGGCGCGCTGCGCTATGCCGGCAAGGTCGGCACCGGTTTCAGCACCACCACCCTGCACAGCCTGCAGGCGCGCCTCGCCCCCCTGGAGATCGCCAAGCCGGCCCTGGCCAGGCCGCCGACCGGCGCCGAGGCCCGCGGCGTACACTGGCTGCAGCCACGGCTGCTGGCCGAAGTGGCCTACGCCCAGATGACCCGCGACGGCGTGGTGCGCCACGCGGTGTTCCATGGCCTGCGCGACGACAAGACGGCCACCGCCATCGACCTGGAGCGCGCCATGCCCAAGAGCCAAGTGTCGACAACCACCACCAGGGCCTGCGGGCCGACGATACCCGGCAACCTGCGCCTGACCCACCCCGACCGGGTGATCGACGCCACCTGCGGCGTGACCAAACGCCAGGTCGCCGAGTACTACGCCGAGGTCGCCGACTGGATCCTGCCGCAGCTCGAGCACCGCCCCGTCGCCCTGGTACGCGCCCCCGACGGCCTCGGCGGCGAACTGTTCTTCCAGAAGAACGCCGGCCAGTTGCACATCCCTGGCGTGGTCAGCTACAGCAAGGCGCAGGCCGGCCAGGCGGCGATGATCCTCAACAGCGCCGAGAGCCTGCTGGGCGCGGTGCAGATGAACATGCTCGAACTGCACACCTGGAACGGCACCGACAAGGACTTCGACCGGCCCGACCGCTTCGTCCTCGACCTCGACCCCGACCCGGCGTTGCCCTGGAAGGCCATGCTCGAAGCCACCCAGCTGACCCTCACCCTGCTCGATGAGCTGGGCCTGAAGGTGTTCCTCAAGACCAGCGGCGGCAAGGGCATCCACCTGGTGGTACCACTGACCCGCCGCGCCGATTGGGACGAGGTGAAGGACTTCAGCCACGCCGTCGTCGACCACCTGGCCGGGCTGTTCCCCGACCGCCTGAGCGCGGTGTCCGGGCCGAAGAACCGAATCGGGCGGATCTTCATCGACTACCTGCGCAACGGCAAGGGCGCCACCACCGTCAGCGCCTATTCTCTGCGGGCCCGCGAGGGCCTGCCGGTGTCGGTGCCGATCTGGCGGGAAGAGCTGGCCCAACTCAAGGGCGCCAACCAGTGGCACATCGGCAATGTGCGCGAGCGCTTGGCCGAGGTCGACGACCCTTGGGCCGACTTCGGCAAGACCCGCCAATCGATCACCGCGCGCATGCGCAAGCGACTGGGGCTGGGCTGATGGAGCGGCTGATCGACCTGCTACAGTGGCCGGCGATGGTGCTGACCGTACTGGCCGCCTGGTGCATTGGCTCGCGTCAGCCCCGGCGGCGGCGGATCGGGTTCTGCTGCTTCATCAGCAGCAATGTGCTGTGGGTGATCTGGGGCTGGCACGTGCAGGCGTGGGCCTTGATCGTCCTGCAGTTCTGCCTGTGCGCCATGAACCTGCGTGGCTGGAAGAAGAACACCCCGGTGGAGCATACCCCATGAGCATCGTCCAGGACTTCGACCTGACCCATCTCGACCGCCTGTTGCGCACGTTCACCGAACGGCCCCAGGCGCTGAACCTCGACACTCAGCTGCTGGCGCTGATGCAGGCGTTGCAGGCCGACCACCTCGACCTGCTGCCACTGCCCGGCCAGGGCCATACCCTGCAGCGCTGGCAGACCCTGGCGCGCATCGCTGGCTGCGACCTGGCCTTGGCCAAGCTCTACGAGGGCCATACCGATGCCCTGGCGATCCTCGCCGAATGCGCCGCGCCGCACCTGGTGGGCAACGGCATCTGGGGAGTGTGGGCCGCCGAGCCGCCGGATGCCCGCGCACGCATCGTCGCACGTGACGGCGAGCGGGTGCGCCTCGGCGGGCGCAAGGCCTGGTGTTCCGGCGCCTTGCAGATCGACCGGGCGTTGATCACTGCCTGGGCCGACGACACGCAGCCACAGCTGGTGGCCATCGAGCTGTCGCACCCCAGCCAGCGCATCCAGGCAGACCGTTGGCAGGCGGTGGGCATGGCCACCACCACCAGTGTCGAGATCGCATTCGACGACAGCCCCGGCATCGCCGTCGGTCGCCCCGGCCAGTACCTGTCGCGCCCGGGGTTCTGGCACGGTGGTGCCGGCATCGCTGCCTGCTGGTACGGCGCCGCCGAGGCCCTGGCCGACTACCTGCGCGAGCAGTGCCGCAAGCCACGCCCCGATGTCCACGCCGAGGCTCATCTGGGGGCGGTGGACGCCGCGCTGTTCGGCGCCCGCGCCGCCCTGCGCGAATGCGCCGCCTGGATCGACCGGCAGCCGACCGCCGATGCCAGCTTCGAAGTCCGCCGCACCCGCGCCCAGGTGGAGCAGGCGGTCGAGCAGGTGATCCGTCACGTGGGTCGTGCGCTAGGGGCCACGCCCTTCTGTCGCAGCAGCCATTTCGCCAGGCTCAGCGCCGACTTGCCCGTGTACCTGCGTCAGAGCCACGCCGAGCGTGACCTGGCAGCGCTCGGGCAACAGCTGGCCCAGGTGCCGGCAGGTGCGTGGCAGCTATGAGCGAGAACCGCATCCAGGCCAGCCGCGGCACGCCCTGGAGCGCCTGGCAGCACTCGGCGCACCTGGCCCGGGCCAGTTGGATCAGCCCCGATCAGCTATGCCCGCCGGGCCGGCGCCTGGTCCTGGTGGCGCCGCACCCGGACGACGAGGTTCTCATGGCCGGCGGGCTGCTGGCGGGCTTTCACGGCCGAGAACAGGACCTGCTGCTGATCTCGGTCAGCGATGGCGAGGCCAGCCACCCCGGGTCCGCGCACTGGACCGAGCATCGCCTGCGGCGCCAGCGGCCGCTGGAGAGCCGCCACGCCCTGCAACACTTGGAGCTGGACCTCAACCAACTGCAATGGCACCGGCTCAACCTCAAGGACGGTGCCGTGGCCCGCGACGAGGCGTTCCTGGTCAACCACCTGGGCCAGGCGCTCAAGCCCGGCGACCTGCTGCTGACCACCTGGCGCGGCGACGGTCATGCCGATCACGAGGCGGTCGGCCGCGCCGCGGCCCAGGCCGCCCGGGCCCGCCAGGCGCAGTTGGCCGAGGTACCGGTATGGGCCTGGCACTGGGCTCAACCCGACGATCCCCGCCTGCCCTGGCCCCGCGCCCACCGCCTGCAACTGGACGAGACGCGCCTGGCGCGCAAACGCCTGGCCATCGCCGCCCATGCCAGCCAGCTGGCGCCGGACCAGGGGCGCCCGCCGGTGCTCCCGTCCAGCCTGCTGGAATGCCTGCTGCAACCTTTCGAACTGGTGCTGCTTTGAATGGAAACGGAGTTGCCATGACCCTCGATGCACAGTATTTCGCTGAGCTGTACGCCACCAACGACGATCCCTGGGCCTTCCGCACCCGCTGGTACGAGCGGCGCAAACGCGCGCTGGCGATGGCCTGCCTGCCGCGCCAGTGCTACCCGCGCATCTTCGAGCCAGCCTGCGCCAACGGCGAACTGAGCGTTCAACTGGCCGAGCGCTGCGCCAGCCTGCTCTGCCAGGACATCGACAGCACCGCCGTGAGCCTCGCCCGCGAGCGCCTGGCCGGCGTGGCACATGCCAGCGTCGAGCAGGGCCGGCTGCCGGCGGACTGGCCCGACGGGCGCTTCGACCTGATCGTCCTCAGCGAGATCGGCTATTACCTGGACCCGGCCGAGTGGCTGCACGTGATCGAGCGGGCCGTGGCCAGCCTGAGCGACGACGGCGGCCTGCTGGCCTGCCACTGGCGCCATCCGATCGCCGGCTGCCCCCAGGACGGTGACCAGGTGCATGCGCTGATGGCCCACCACCTGCCACTGTATCCGCTGTTGCGCCACGAGGAAGCGGACTTCGTGCTGGCGTACTGGTCGTGCCGGCCCAACGTGCTCGACCTGGACGAGACCTGCCCATGATCGCGGTGATCATTCCCGCCCACAACGAAGCCCGCTGGCTCGGCCGATGCCTTGCGGCGGTCAAGGCCGCTGCGGTCCAGGCCCGGTGCGCCGGGCACTGCGTCGAGGTGCTGGTGGTGCTGGACCGCTGCAGCGACGCCAGCGCCGCCATTGCCCGTCGCCATGGCGTGCAGACCCTGGCGGTGGAAGCCGGCAACGTCGGCATCGCCCGCCGCGTCGGGGCGGCGCTGATGCTCGAACGCGGGGCTCGCTGGCTGGCCTTCACCGACGCCGACAGCCGGGTGCCATTGCACTGGCTGCTGTCGCAGGTGCAGTTCGCCGCCGATGCAGTGTGCGGCACGGTGCACGTCGAACGCTGGCAGCCATGGCAGAAGGCGGCCCTGCGCGAGTTGTACCGCAGCCGTTACGAGGCGCGCGAGGGGCACCGCCATGTGCATGGCGCCAACCTTGGCGTGTGTGCCCGCGCCTATGAGCGGGTGGGAGGTTTCCTGCCGTTGCCGACCCATGAGGATGTCCACCTGGTGCGGGCGCTGGAAGCCAGTGGTGCGCAGATCGTCTGGACGGCGCGGCACAGCGTGGCGACCAGTAGTCGCCGGGGCAGTCGGGCGCGGGATGGGTTCGGGGACTACTTGGCGGGGCTGGAGACTTCGCTGTCGTAGCGGCTTACCGGCGATGGGCTGCGCAGCAGCCCCATGACTCCCAAGCCTCCCCGACCGGCCGGCCTACATTGCCATCACGACGCCTTGCGCGAGCGCTTGGCCGTCTTCTTCGGCGCGCCGCCCTTGCCCCCCAGGCTGCGCTTGAGCAACTCGGTGAGGTCGATGATGTCGGCTCCCTTCTCCGCCGCGCCTTCGCCCTTCTCCACCACGCTGATCTTGCCCTTGCTGGCCTTCTCCTGCACCAGGTCGAGAATGGTCTGGCGGAAGGCGTCGTGGTACTCCCCGGGTGTCCACGGCCCGCTCATGTCCTCCACCAGGCGACGGGCCATGTCCAGTTCGCGCTTGTCGACCTTGGCCTCGGTCACGCTCTTGTCCAGCTCCAGCGTTTCCAGGCCGCGCACCTCCTCGGGCCAGCGCAGGGTGATCAGCACCAGCGCCTCCTCCAGCGGGCGCAGCAGTGCCAGGTGCTGGCGGGTGTGCAGCACCACCGTGGCCAGAGCCACCTTGCCGGTGCTCTGCAGGGTTTCTCGCAACAGGGCGTAGACCTTGCCGCCCCGGCGATCGGGGCTCAGGTAATACGGGGTGTCGAAATGCTGCAGAGGGATCTCGCTCGCCTCGACGAAGGAAAAGATGTCGATGGTCTGGGTCGCTTCCGGGCGCGCCTCGCGGATCTCCTGCTCGCTGATGATCACGTAGCGGCCTTTCTCGTATGCCACGCCCTTGACGATATCGTCCTTGTCGATTTCCTTGCCGGTGATCTTGTTCACCCGCTTGTAGCCCACCGGCTCCATGCTGCGCTTGTCGAGCCAGTCGAAATCCACCCGTTCGCTGCGTACCGCGGTGTTGAGGGAGACGGGGATATGCACGAGGCCGAAGCTGATCGCGCCCTTCCAGATTGCCCGGGCCATGGCAGTGCTCCTAAGGTTCGAACGGCGCGCCGTGCCGGCAGTAGCGCAAGGTGCCGCAACGCTCGCAGCACTGGCATTGCAGCCCGGCGACTTCACAGGTCAGCGTGGCGCGCCACTGGCAACCACGCAACAGGCAGACAAGGCTCATCGACCACCTCCTGGGGCCCGGAAAACGCAGGCCCCTCCCTTGCAGTGACTGCGCAGCATCCCGAAGGTTTACCCGCCCTGCTCTACGGCAGCGGGTTGCCACCGGTGACACCGAAGACCTCGCCGGTGATGTAGCTCGACTCCTGGGACGCCAGCAGCACGTACAGCGGCGCGCATTCGGCCGGCTGGCCGGGGCGCTTCATCGGGCTCTGTGCGCCGAACGAAGGGATCTTCTCCGGCGGCTGGCCGCCACTGGGCTGCAGCACGGTCCAGATCGGCCCCGGGGCCACGGCATTGACCCGGATGCCGCGCTCGACCACCTGCTTGGCCAGAGCCTTGGTGAAGGCGACGATGGCGGCCTTGGTGGTGGCGTAGTCGAGCAGGGTCGCCGAGGGCTGGTAGGACTGGATCGACGCGGTGTTGATGATGGTCGCCCCGGCCGGCATCAGCGGCACGGCGGCCTGGCACAGCCAGAACATCGCATAAATGTTGGTCTTCATCGTGTGGTCGAACTGTTCGTGGCTGATCTGGCCGATGTCCTTGCGTGCCACCTGCTTGCCGGCGACGTTGACCAGGATGTCCAGGCCGCCCAGCTGCTCGTGGCCCTGGTCCACCAGTTGCGCACAGAACGCTTCGTCCTTTAGATCGCCAGGGATGGCGATGGCCCGGCGCCCTTCGGCCTCGATCAGCTTGATCACCTCGCGGGCGTCGGGCTGCTCCATGGGCATGTAGTTGAGCACGATGTCGGCGCCCTCGCGGGCGAAGGCGATGGCCACGGCGCGGCCGATGCCCGAGTCGGCGCCGGTGATCAGCGCCTTGCGCCCGGCCAGGCGGCCGAAACCTTTGTAGGTGTCTTCACCGTGGTCGGGCTTGGGTTGCATGTTCACGTCCAGCCCCGGTTCCGCCTGGCCCTGGGCGGGAAACGGCGGATGCGGGTACTGGGTCAGGGGGTTCTGCATGCTGAACTGGTCGCGGGGTCTGTTGGGCATGGTGGCCTCCTGCTGGCGCTGTCTGATGGGCCCGTCGCTAGGCTGAACGACGTCACCTTTTTTTCGAGGCAGGCACGCGGCGAAGGTTTGTTTCGCGGGGCGGCGTTGCCGACGGGTGGTTGCCACAGGCGCGCTGAACCAATTGCCGCGTCCAGGCGTCCACCACAAAAGTTCGAGCGAGGCGCAATCGATGCAAGAAGATCCTGTCCAGGTCGTGCTGGACTACCTGAAGCGACACGACCTGGTGTTGACCACCGCCGAGTCCTGTACCGCCGGGCGCATGGTCGCTTTGCTGGCCGAGAAGCCTGGCACCGGCGAGGTGCTGGAAAGCGGCTACGTGGTCTATTCGCCCAAGGCCAAGCAGCGCCTGCTCGGCGTCAGCCCCCTGACCATCGAGCGCTATGGCCTGACCAGCGAGGCCGTGGCCTGGGAAATGGCCCTCGGCGCCCTCAAGGACAGCACCGCCACTGTCGCCATCGCCACCACCGGCGTGGCCGGGCCCGACGGTGCCGCTGGCATCGCGCCGGGCACCCTGTGCTTCGCCTGGGCCTTCGCCGGCGAGCCGCTGGCGGTGTTCACCCGCAGCCAGCGCTTCTTCGGCGATCGCCCCGAGGTGCTGCGCCAGGGCGCGCTGTACGGCCTGACGCGGCTGGAGCACTACCACCAACGCTGGCTGCGCGGCGAGCGGGCCTGACAGGAGCGCGACATGACGGATGACGAACAGGCCTCGCGTCGGTATCCCGTGCACGAAGACATGCACCTGCAGCGCCGCGTGTGGCGTTTCGAGCGGGCCGGCTGGTATGCCCTGCTGGTACTGGTCGTGGCGGCACTGGCCGGGCTGTTCGGCAATGGCCCGCTCAGCCAGGGCGAGGTGGAGAGCGCGGACGGCCGGGTGCGGGTGGAATACCAGCGCTTCAGCCGCAGCGGTGCGGTCGACAGCCTGCGCATCCGCATCCAAGGCACGGCCGGGGAGCCGCTGCAGGTGCTGCTCGGCGGTTCGCTGTTCCGTGAAGCGAGCATCGAGACGCTGCAGCCCGAGCCGCTGGCATCGCTGTCCCAGGGCCGGGCCCTGTTGCTGCGGGTGGGGACCGGCGCGGATGGCGTGGCCACCCTGTACCTGACCCTGCGCGCCGACACCGTCGGCACGCTTGATGGCCTGGTCAGGGCCGGGCCGACCAGCGCCGTGCGCTTTTCCACCTTCGTCTACCCCTAGGAGCTGCCATGGACTCGATCCTTCGCGCCGCCGGCATGTATGTCGCCCTGATGCTGCTGTTTCGCATCGCCGGCCGGCGCTCGCTGGCCGACCTGACCACCTTCGACTTCGTGCTGCTGTTGATCATTGGCGAGGCGACCCAGCAGGCCTTGCTGGGCGAAGACTTTTCCTTCACCAACGCGATGCTGGTGATCGCCACGCTGATCGTGCTGGATGTCGGGCTGTCGCTGGCCAAGCTGCGCTCTGTGCGCCTGGCCCGGCTGCTCGACGGCCATGCCACGCTGGTGGTGGAACACGGGCGCTTCCTGCACGGGCGCATGCGCCGGGCACGGCTGACCGAGGACGATATCCTCGAGTCGGCGCGTGACAGCCAGGGGGTCGAGACGGTGGAGCAGATCAGGTATGCGATCGTCGAGCGCAACGGCAAGATTTCGATCGTCAAGGAGCAGTGAGGGGGCCGCTTCGCGTCCCGAGTTCAGAAAGCCCTCTGGATTTACACCTCACCCTTTGCTGTGTTCCGGCGAGGTCGGCCCGGTGCCAGGCTTGATCCCGCGAGGACCGAAGATACCCCAGATGATCAGCCCCAGCACCGGCAAGGCGACCAGTACCAGGGCCCAGAGAATTTTGGTCGCATCGGACTTCTCGCTGCGAAACACGCTGACGATGGCCCACAGGTCCACCAGCAGGATGATCACCGCGACCGCTATCCAGAAATAGATCGTCAACTCACCCATGGCGCTTACCTCCTCGGGTTCGAAAGTGTTCAGGCCTGCCCCTGCGCGAAGGCCGGGGGCAGGCCGTTTTCCTGGCCCTGCGCCAGCACCTGGTCGACCACCGCCCGCACGGCCTGGCGGTGGTCGAGGCCGGCACCCTGCGCCTGCGCCAGGCAGTCGAGTTGCTGGTCGGCACTGGTGCCTTCGCGCAGGATGCGCTGGGCGTGGATGAAGGCGCGTTCGGCATCGGCGGAGTCGACCGGGACCTGCGCCTGCAACTGCGCCAGCCACCCCTCGGCGCTCACCGGCTGTTCGTCGTGGACTCCGATGAACTGGCCGTGGCGGCCGTGGCGCTTGGCTCGCCAGTAGTTTTCCTCGGTGATCCAGCGGACCTCCCGCGACAGCGGCGCCGGAGCGTAATGGGGTTGCGCGCAGCTTTCCACCAGGTGGCGGAACAGGCCGGCGATGCACAGGGCATCCTCCAGGCGCGGGCAGGCGTCGCAAATGCGCAGCTCCACCGTGGGGAAGCGTCGCGACGGCCGGATCGCCCACCAGAAGTCGCCATCCCTGGCCAGTGAGCCGGTACGCTCCAGCAACGCCCGGTAGCGCTGGTAGGCGGCCCAGTCGGCCAAGGGCTCCGGCAGCCCGGTGTGCGGCCACTCGCCACTGATCACCCGGCGATAACTCATGTAGCCAGTGACCTGGCCACCCCACAGCGGCGACGACGTGCTCAGCACCAGCAGCAGCGGCAGCCAGTACAGCAGCCGGTTGATCAGCTGCATGCGGTCGCAGCCCGGCGGCACGCCCACGTGCACGTGCAACCCGGACAGCAGGCTGCGCCGCGCCACGTGCTGGTAGTCATCGAAGACCTGGCGGTAGTGCGGGGTGGTCCGGGCTCGCTGGCGCAACCACTGCGCGCAGGGGTGGCTGGCGGCGCAGTACAGGCCCACGCCCTCCGCGGCCAGGGCATCGCCCAGGCGCTGGCGGCTGTCGCAAAAGAACTGGCGTGCCTCGTGCAGGTTGCCGAACACCGGCGAGGCGACTTCGATCTGGCTGCGGAACATTTCCTCGGCGAAGTATTCGCCCATCACCTCGCGACAGCGTCGGGCCACGGCCAGGGACGGCGTGGCCAGCACGCGGCCGTTGGCCAGCTCCACGAGGAGGTACTCTTCCTCGATACCGAACATGCAAGGCCGGTACATGGCCGCGTCATCCGCTGCGGGTGACGCTGAGCGCCACGGCAGCGATGCGCTCGACCTGCTGGTAGCCCGGCTCGAGCAGTTGCTCGCCGAACACGTCCGGGTCCACTTCCCGGTACACCCAGCTCCACTGTGGCCCGGCCAGGCGCAGGCGGATGGCGTGGAGCAAGGCGTCGCGCCCCTCGACGATGGCCACGCCGGTATAGAGCAGCAAGGTGCCGCCCGGGGCCAGGCGCTGGCAGGCCTGTTCGACGATGCGCAGCGACAGCTGCGCGCCCAGCGCCCCTCCGCCGTGGCGATAGACCCGTTGGCCGGCATCGAGCATGTAGGGCGGGTTGGCCACGATCAGGTCGAAGGTACCGCTGACGCCGTCGAGCAAGTCGCTCGGTTCCACCGAGACATTGCCCACCCCTGCCAGGGCGGCATTGATGGCGGTGTAGCGCAGGGCCAGGGGGTTGATGTCCAGCGCGCTGACCTGCGCATGCGGTGCGGCACGGGCGATGATCAACGCACCGATGCCAGTACCGCAGCCGATGTCGACGGCGTGCTGGACACGGGAGGGGCTGCGCTGCAGGTGGTCGTGGATGACCTGGGCGAAACGGTAGCTGTCGGGGCCGAAGAACACCGCGTCGCTGGCCTCGGTGGGAAAGGCCGAGTGCACCAGCAACAGGTCGTCCAGGTTCGACCAGCGCACCTTGGCGCGCAACCGTTCGCCCGCCTCCTCCAGGACCTGGGCGGTACGCAGTTGCTCGAGCTCGTCGAGCGACAGCAAGGAGGGCGGGAACGGCCGGCTCCAGCCGAACACGTCACGCAGGGTACGGGCGCGCTCGGCGCCTTCGCGGGCGTTGTTGCGCGCGTGGGTCGCCGGGGTCACGCAGGTGAAGCGGTAGCCGTCGGCGCGCAGGCGCCGGCCCAGCTGCAGCAGGGCCTGGTCGGCCTGGGTCTGTTCCTGGTTCAGCAGCATCAGTGAGGTTCCTCCTGGGCAAGGCCGGTCGCATGGGCGTAGGCGCGGGTGGCGCGCAGGCCTTCGGGCAAGGCGTGCCGGTTGCCGGCCATGCGCTGGATCAGAGCCTCGAGGGGCAGCGCCCTGGCGTGGGCGTCGTCCCGCTCGCCTGGGGCCATCTCGGCCTGCCAACTGCCCGGCGCCACCCGGGATACCCTGGCGCCTGGCCAGTCGCCGGCGATCCAGTCGTGCCAGAGTTGCTTCTCGTAGGCGCTGAACACCCCGAACATGGCGGCGTTGGGGCCTTCGATCAGGCTCCACAGGCGGCTGCGCGCCGGGTCCTGGCCACGGCATACCCAACCTTGGCGCTGCAAGGCCTGGAGAAACCCGGGCATGGCCTCGGCCGTGGACAGCCACTGGTTGATCGTGCGGCCCTGCAGGCGGCAGTGGTCGGCGTGCATGAGCCGGCCGAAGGCGCGCTTGCGCTCCAGAGCCGCGAGCAGTTCGCCCTCGAGGTCGAAACTGGCGATCAGGCTGGGTGTGTCGATACCCAGGGCGTTGAGCCGATAACCGCGCCGGACTCGTTGGTAGAACGCCTCGCCACCCGCTTGCGGCCATAGCTGGCGTAACGTCTGGAGCGACTTGCGGGCATGACCGCTGGCGGCATTGTCGATGGTCACGTGCAGTTGGAAGTAGTGGCCGTCGATGCCCAGCTCGGCCAACTCCTGGGTAGTGATCAGCAGGTGCAGCGGTGGCTGCTCATAACCAAAATTGTAGCCGATCACTTCGGCGAGAAAGCGGTCGCCGTGCTGCCCCAAGGCCAGTTGCAAGGCCCCTTGCAGGTAGCGTCCGTCGTCCAGGGGCAGTGGCTCGAGGCAGCCCAGCCGGCTGAGCAGGCGCTGGTAGATCAGCACATGGTTGCAACGCGGGTCGCCGTCACCGAGTTCCTCGAGGAAAGTGCGGATCAGGCCGTGGTAACGCGGGTCGCGCCAGTGCCGCAGGGTGCCATGCAGCCAGGCGCCATCGACCGCCTTGGTGGGGGCCACCTGCTGCAGGAACCACAGGGCCTGGGCGCGGTTGGCGAAGTAGCGGCGCGACGCGCCCTGGCGTCGCGCTGCCAGGTAGGCGGCATAGTCCTGGGCGACACGCTCGGCGTGTTCGCCGACCCAGGCCTCCAGTTGCCAGGGTGAGGTCGGCAGGTCATCGCGCAGGCCGTCGACGCGGGCCAGTTGCCCGGCGAGCCATTGTTCAGCGTCGCTGCATTGCCCGGCCAACAGCGCTTGGTAGCGTCGCGCCAGGCTGTCGTCGGCGGACGGGGTCAGCGCCGTGCTGGCGGCCTCTTGAGTCATGAGCCTCATGCCTGGGTCCCCTCGCCCGCTCAGTTATCCTGGTCCCGCGGCGGCATCGGCTGCGGTTCGGGCGTCGGCTGAGTGGCCGGCGCGTCGGGCTGCTGCATCTGCAGCGATGGCTTGCTCGGGTCGGCGTCCTTGGCCGGATGGTCGTTGTCACGGTCGAAACAGCCGCCGAGCAGCGTCAGGCTGCCCAGCAGGCAGATCAGTGGGGCCATGCGCATGGGATGTCCTCCTGTGCTGGAACGTGAGCGCAGTGCCAGGAGGCCCGGCACTGCGGGATGCCGCTACGAGCGACCGCCCTTGCGACCCGACTCGCTCGACCGGCCAGCGCCGGAATGCTGGCCGCCCTTGCGACCGGCTTCGGAGGCTTTCTGGCGGTCATTGGCGAAGTTGCCCGGGTTCTTCGATCCACCCTGGCTGCCGGTCCTGCTGTTCTCTTTGTTGGCCATGGTTGCTACCTCGTGTGGCTTGGGATGCACGGCCGTGTGCCGTACATAGCTTGGGAGTACGGCGGCAAGGCGGGATTCGCTCGATTCCGCTATCCACCGGACCGGTGGCGTTAAATAAGCGACCGGCGCTTATTGGTGCGCCAGGCTTACAAAGACTGCCTAGCCTTGCCGTGGATCGCCTCCAGCCTCCTCCAGCACCCGTTGCCGTCGGCCCAGCCAGCCGCCGGTCACTCCCCAGCCCAAGGCGATCAGCGCGCCGATCAGCATGGCCAGTTGCGGATGCTCGCCGATCACGTCCAGCCCGCGCTTGACCCAGCCGCTCAAGGCATCGCCACCTCGGTAGACCACCGTGTCGATGAAGTTCTTGGCCTTGTACTTGTCCTCGGCCGGCAGCACGGTGAACAGCATTTCCCGCCCGGGCCGGACCAGTGCGTATTCGCCGGCTCGGCGCACCACCATCACCACCACGAACACCGCGAACACCGGTGCCAGGGCCAGCCACAGGAAACCGACGGCCATCACCAGCGGCACCACCACCAGCAGCACGCCTACGCCCAGGCGCCGGGCCAGGCGGCCGGTGACGAACACCTGGGTGAGGATCGCCAGGGCCTGAACCACCGTGTCGATCAGGCCGAACACCTGGGTCTGGCGGGTGCGGTCGGTGAAGGTCTCGCTGACGATGCGCGCCTGCTCGAAGTACAGGAAGGTGCTGACGCTGGCCAGCAGCACCACGAACAGGGCGATGCCCAGCAGGTAGGGCGAGCGCAGCACCGCCGTGGCACCGGCGAAGGGGTTGCCGCCCAGCGGCCGCGACGGCGGGTGCTCGGCCAGGGCCGGCAACGGATGGCGGTCGCGCCAGTGCTGCAGGTAGCCGGCCGCCGCGATGCTGCCGAGCAGGAACAATCCGGCCAGCAGCAACAGCCCGGCATGGCCCAGCGGTGCCACCAGCAGCGTGCCGAGCAACGGGCCGCTCAGGCCACCGAGGCTGGCACCGGCGGCCAGCAGGCCGAACAGGCGCTTGCCCTGGACGCTGGTGAACAGGTCGGCGAGCACGCTCCAGGCCAGGGAAATGGCCAGCAGGTTGAACACCGACAGCCAGATGTAGAACGCCCGTGCGTTCCACAGGTCGTCGGGATCGCGGGCGAACAGGAGGGCGAACAGCCACAGGTTGCTGACGAAGAAGCCGTAGGTCCAGGGCAGGATGCGCCGGCGCCTGACCCGCGAGGCCAGCCAGCCGAACAGCGGCAGGCATGCCAGGGTGACCACGAAGGTGCCGGTGAACAACCATTGCAGGTTCTCCACCCCACCGGCCACGCCCATGGTCTCGCGCACCGGGCGCAACATGAAATAGCCGGTGAACAGCAGGTAGAACAAGGCCAGCCCGGCGACCACCGCCGGGCCTTCGCCAGGCTGGATGTTCAGCCCCTGGTCCAGGCGCCGCCGCCAGCCGTCCATGGCGTCAGGCGAACAGCTTGACCAGCGCCTGCTGTTGGGCCTCGCTGAGCAGCGGCCCTGTGCCGGCCTTGAGCTGGTCGAGCTGGCGCTCCGGGCGGCTGGTGGCCGGGATCACCGTGGTCACCGCCGGGTGGCTGATGGCGAACTTGAGGAACAACTGCGCCCAACTGCCGATCCCGGCCTGCGCGGCCCATCCCGGCAATGCCTGGTCCTTGACCCTGGCGAACAGGCGGCCATCGTCGAAGGCACGGTTGATCAGCACCGCCACGCCCTTGTCCTGGCACAGCGGCAGCAGTTCGCGGGCAGCCTCGGGGGCGTTGACCGAATAGTTGATCTGGATGAAATCCAGGGGCTCGCTGCGCACGATGCGCGCCACCTCGTCCTGGCCACTGGCCAGGTAATGGGTGATGCCGACGTAGCGGGTCTTGCCCTGGGCCTTGAGTTCGCGCGCATAAGGCAACTGGGTACGCCAGTCGCGCAGGTTGTGGATCTGCAGCAGGTCGACCTTGTCGGTACGCAGGCTCCTGAGGCTGCCGGCCCATTGTTCCTCGGCGGCGGCGCGGCTGTCGGCGGCGATCTTGGTGGCCAGGAAGCACTGGCGGTGCCAGCCGCCCTCCTCCAGCAATTGGCCGAGGATGGCGTCGGCGCCACCATAGTTGGGCGAGGTGTCGATCACCTTGCCGCCCCCCGCGAAGAACAACCTCAGCACTTCCTTGAGCTGCTGGTACTGGGCTGAGCCCGAGCGGACCTCGAAACTGCCGGAGGTGCCGGCGCCGATCACCGGCAGGGCTTCGCCGGTGGACGGCACCTTGCGGGCCAGCAGGCCGCTGGCGGGCTCGGCGCGCAACCAGGGTGTGGTCGCCAGCAACCCCACCGCCGCGCCGGCACGTAGGACATCGCGACGCCTGAACATAGAAAAGCCCCCGTCATGAGTCGGAAACTTTACAAGGCTAGCTGCTGGCCCTGGTGCTGTCCGGGGATTCTGTATCCGGATGTTTAGGCTTGGGGCCGCTTAGCGGCCCCAAAATGCCAGAGACCTACAGCAGCAAGCTCAGGTCCAGCCCCTGCTCCGTCATGGGCGGGCACCAGTAGTAACCACCGGTCAGTGGCCGGCTGAAGCGGTACAGGCCATCGACCACACCGTCCTCCAGGCCACTCATGCGCCGCAACTGCACTTCGAAGGCATCGAAGGCATGCCCCAGGGCGACGAACGCCAGGCCAGCGCCGCGCTCGTCGGCCCAGGCCAGCGAGCGGCGAACGATGAACGCCTCCGGCTCGAAGCTTTCCTGGGCGGTACGCTTGACGTGGGCCGACGCGGGCGCGTCCTCCAGCTCTTCGTTGTCGTCGAGGCGGCGGCCGATGATGTTGTCCTGTTCGTCCTGGGGCAGCGACTTGAAGTAGCCCAGGTCGTGCTTCCACAGCTGGAAGGCGGCGAAACTGGAGCCGGCCAGGCCCACCTGCTCGCCAGCGACGATCGCCGCCTCGACGGCGGCCTCGTCCACCGGGTTCTCGGTGCCATCCTCGTAGCCACTGAGGTCGTGGCCACCGCGGTGCAGGAAGCCCTCGACGCTGTCCACCAGGCTCAGCGCCGGGGCCAACAGCGCCTCCAGCGCCTGGGCGCGCAGAAACAGCTCGCCGCGCTGTTCACCGCGCAGCCACAGCCACAGGCCATGCTGGGTGCTGGGGTTCTCCACCGCCGCGTCCAACTGCGGGAAGGCACGCAGGCCCGGAACCTGGCGCCCCAGTGCCTTGGCCAGCGGCGCGCCGACGCCCAGGATCAGTGCCTGGCCATCGACCTGCGGCAGCAGCGCATCCAGCACGGCGGGCAGCGCCTCGGCCGCATGGACGGTGAAGAACAGGTGACGGGCATGGGCCGGCACCGGGGTGGCAAGCAGACCTTGCTGGAACGGCATGACAGGCTAATCCTCGGCAAAAGCGCGCATGCTAGAGCCGCAAGCCGCAAGGTTCAAGCTCCAGGTACCGCGCAGATCTGCTTACGTTTGCAGCTTGCAGCTAAACTGCTCTCAATTTGCCAAAGGGATGCCCACGATGACCGCCTCGCCCCTGCTCACCGCTGTCCTACCCCTCGCCCTGGGCATCATCATGCTCGGCCTTGGGTTGTCACTGACCCTGGCCGACTTCGCCCGAGTGGTGAAGTACCCTAAGCCTGTGATCGTCGGCCTGGCCTGCCAGCTCGTGCTGCTGCCGTTCGTGTGCTTCCTGATCGTCAATGGCTTCGGCCTGGAGTCGGCGCTGGCGGTGGGGCTGATGCTGCTGGCCGCGTCGCCCGGCGGCACCACGGCCAACCTGTTCAGCCACCTGGCCCATGGTGACGTGGCATTGAACATCACGCTGACGGCGGTCAACTCGTTGATCGCCATCCTCACCATGCCGTTGCTGGTGAACCTGTCGCTGATGTGGTTCATGGCATCCGACCAGGCCATCCCCCTGCAATTCGCCAAGGTCATGCAGGTGTTCGCCATCGTGTTGCTGCCGGTGGCCCTGGGCATGCTGATCCGGCATTGGGCACCGGCTTTCGCCGCGCGCCTGGAGAAGCCGATGAAGCTGGTGGCGGCGTTGTTCCTGGCCTTCACCGTCATCCTGGCGCTGGTCAAGGACTGGCAGACCGTGGTCGAGTACGCGCCGGTGGTCGGCGTGGCGGCGCTGCTGTTCAACCTGCTCAGCCTCAGCGTCGGGTACTGGGTACCGCGCCTGTTGAACATTCCCAAGCGCCAGGCCATCGCCATCGGCATGGAGATCGGCATCCACAATGGCACGCTGGCCATCGCCCTGGCGTTGAGCCCGACCCTGTTGAACAATCCGACCATGGCGGTGCCGGCGGCGATCTACAGCCTGATCATGTTCTTCACCGCGGCAGCGTTCGGCTGGTGGGTGAGCCGTGGGCAGAAGGTGGCGCCTGTGAGCGGGCGCGAGCCGGTGAACTGAGGCGGTATCGCTATTTTGGGGCTGCGAAGCGGCCCCAGCATTTGCCGACCCCGACGGCGTGACAAGCGATTTACCCAGCCCTTCGAGCCGCCCGCCGCCGTGCCTTGAGCTGGCGCTTGAGCACCCGCAGGGGCGGTGCATAGAAAAATCCGAACGAAACGCCGCTCTTGCGCCCCGGCATGGCATGGTGCAACCGGTGCGCCTGGTACAAGCGCTTGAGGTAGCGATTGACCGGCCTGGGCGCGTTCGGCCAGTGCCGGTGGAACACGCCATCATGGGCCAGCACGTACGCCACACCGTACCCCGCCACCCCGGCGCCGACCCACTGCAGCGGCGCATGCCCGGCCTTGCCCAGCGCCACCAGCCCGGTCGCGACCAGGGCCAGGGCGAGCAGATAGACGTCGTTGGTCTCCAGCATCCCCAGGTGCGGCTCATGGTGCGAGCGATGCAGCCACCAGCCCCAGCCATGCATGATGTACTTGTGGGCCAGCGTACCGACGCCCTCCATGGTCACCAAGGTGCCGAGCAGGATGGCGATATTGAACAGCATGTGACGATCCGGGTTGGCAACGAAGGGCGCAAGATTAACATTGCCCGCACGGCCCACGGCGGGTTTTTCCAGGGTTACCTGGACAGCGCCTGCAATTGTCATGTTCGTGCCCTTGACCCTCACGGGCGCGAGGCGTAAGGTCCGCGGCGCAATTTCGCATCCCGCAACAGGAGTCCTGCATTGGACAGTAGCCCCAGTCGATTGCGACAGGCCCACACGGCGAGCTAGTCCGGCAGCATTCCTGCCGCCGTCTCGCCGCCCTTGGTAGACGGTGGTTCACGCGGCCCTGGCGGGTCGCTGTTTCCCCTCTTTCCTCCCAGTTCCGTCGCCTCCGGGCGCTCGGGCCCGTGGTCCTGCGCACTCACCCATTTTTCGGTCGCGCCGCCTGCCTGCGGCGCCTGTACGGGCATTGCCCGTGGAAAGAGGTTCGCTATGGATTGGAAAGTCTTTCTGCTGCGCGTCAGCGTAGCGCTCCTGCTCGGTGCCCTGATCGGCGCCGAACGCCAACTGCGCCAGCGCCTGACCGGCCTGCGCACCAATGCGCTGGTCAGCACCGGCGCCTGCCTGTTCGTGCTGATGACCCAGGCAGTACCGGGCATGGCGCCCACCGACGCCTCGCGCATCGCCGCCTATGTGGTATCGGGTATCGGTTTTCTCGGTGGCGGCGTGATCATGCGCGACGGCTTCAACGTGCGCGGCCTGAACACCGCTGCCACCCTCTGGTGCACCGCCGCCATCGGCGTACTGTGCAGCCTGGGGCTGCTGCTGGAGGCAACCCTGGGCAGCCTGGTGGTGCTGTGCGCCAACATTCTCCTGCGCGACATCGCCCAGCGCCTGGACCGCCAGGACATGCTGCCGGCCAACGAGGTCGAACAGCGTTTCGAAGTGCGCATCGTTTGCCGCGGCGAGGACGAGATCCAGGTCCGCAGCCTGATGCTGCACAGCCTGAGCGACCCGGGCCTGCGCCTGCAGTCGCTGCACAGCGAGGACCTGGCCGATACCTCACGCCTGGAAGTGCGCGCCGAACTGCTTGGCAATCCGCAGGCTCCGGCCCAGTTGGAGCGCCTGGTCAGCCGGGTGAGCCTGGAGAAAGGTGTCAGCGCCGTGCGCTGGCAGGTTCATGGGTTGGCCTCTGACTGACGGGGCGGGCCGCAAGCTGCAAGCTAGCCCCCGTCCCGCAGGTGGCGCTCCTTCATTTCCTGGCGTTCCTTGGCCTCGATGCACAGGGTCGCGGTGGGGCGCAGCAGCAGGCGGCGCAGGCCGATCGGCTCGCCAGTCTCCTCGCACCAGCCATAGTCGCCGCGTGCCAGGCGCTCCAGGGCCTGGTCGATCTTGTCCAGCAGCTTCTTCTCCCGCTCCAGGGAGCGTAGCTGCCAGTGACGCTCTTCCTCGGCGCTGCCGATGTCGGCTGGGTCGCTGTGTACTTCCTGTTCGCGCAGGGTGCGGAATTGTTGTTCGATGCGTGCTTGCAGCTCGGCGCGCTGAGCCAGCAGCAGGTTGCGGAAGAACTGCCGTTGCGGCTCGTTCATGTAGGCATCAGGGCTCTGGCGCAGCAGTTCGTCTTCGGTCATGGTCGTTACTCGACAAGGAAGGGGCAGGAGGCAGATATTGCCAAAATGTTACGTTATAACAATATCATTGCAAGCCCGGGGGACCTGATAAAAAGCCCAATGCCTTAATGTCAGTCAGTTAAGCGGCGCTTTGTCATTTTTGGGGCTGCCTTGCAGCCCATCGCCGGCAAGCCGGCTCCCACACAGGCTGTGTGAAAACCCTCCGAGCAATCGGGCTGTTCAAAAAACAACCTAAAAATCGCGCTTCTACGCGTATTCTGGGTGAGTTGAGCAGCCAAGCTTTTCCAGATTTCGCGTAGAAACGCGATCCTGAAAAAGCATTGGAGGTTTTCACACAGCCTGCACAGGGACCGCGGCGACCACATCTGATGCGGTTTGCACGGACAGTGTGGGAGCCGGCTTGCCGGCGATGGGGCGCGAAGCGGCCCCAAATGACAACTGAAAGTCTTAACTGACCGGCATTGCCCAATGCCTTGCCTTGGCGCAGCGCGGCGTCCAGACTTGCCGGTTTCCCGCCAAGGACAGCCCGATGCACGTACGCCCTACCCTGCCCCGTGATATCCCGTCGCTCCCTGCCATCGAGCGCTCGGCCGCCCAGGCATTCGCCCGCCTCCCGGCACTCGCCTGGCTGGCCACCGGCGAGGTGCTGGACGAAGCCGCGCACCAAGCCTTCATGGAGGCCGAAGGCAGTTGGGTGGCGGTCGACGCACAAGACCGGCCACAGGGGTTTCTATGCGCCCACCCGGCCGGCGATGCGTTGCACATCCATGAGCTGTCGGTACGCCTGCAAGCCCAGGGGCAAGGCGTCGGAGGCAGCCTGCTGGCACAGGTCATCCGTGCGGCACGGCATCGAGGTATCCCGTTGCTGACATTGACCACCTTCGTCGAGGTGCCGTGGAATGCCCCGTTCTATGCACGTCGTGGGTTCGAAGTGATTGCGACGGATCAGCTGGGTGAGCGCCTGCGCGAGCTGCTGGCCGAAGAGCGGCGCCATGGGCTGGAGGGCCGTTGCGCCATGCGCCTGGTTATTCGAACCCATGGAGCATTGAATTGAACATGCGGTTGACGGAGTGCCCTATGGGAGCGTGATCAGCGTCGCGTGCCGCTACCCAGTTCGATCCACACCGGCGCATGGTCGCTGGCCTTGGGCTCGTTGCGTACCCAGGCATCCACGCCAGCGGCCTCGAGCCGGGGTGCCAGGTCGGGGCTGAGCAGCAGGTGGTCGATGCGCAGGCCGGCGTTGCGTGGCCAGTGGTTGCGAAAGTAGTCCCAGAACGTATAGACCCGGGCGTCCGGGTGAAGCTGGCGGATGGCATCGCTCCAGCCCTGCGCCAGCAGGCGCTGGTAGCATTCGCGGGACTCGGGCTGGAGCAAGGCGTCCTTGCGCCAGGAGCGTGGGTTGTAGATGTCCTGGTCGGTGGGCACCACATTGAAGTCGCCGGCCAGCACCGTCGGGTGCCCGCTGTGGCGCAGCGTCGCGGCATGCTCGATCAGCCGCTCGAACCAGCGCAGCTTGTACTCGAACTTCGGCCCCGGCTGGGGATTGCCGTTGGGCAGGTACAGGCAAGCCACCAGCACGCCGTGGGCGGCCGCCTCCAGGTAGCGGCTCTGGGTGTCCTCCTGCATGCCCGGCAGCCCACGGCGCACCTCCAGCGGCTGGCTGTCGCGGGCGAGGATGGCGACGCCGTTCCAAGAGGGCTGGCCATGGTGCAGGCAACCATAGCCCGCCGCCTCCAGGGCCTCGCGGGGGAAGTCCTTGTCAGCGGCCTTGAGCTCCTGCAGGCAGGCGATGTCGGGCTGTTCGCGCGCCAGCCAGGCGAGCAGCCCGGGCAGGCGGCTGCGGATGCCGTTGAGGTTGAAGGTGGCGATCTTCAATGTCTTCATGCGTCTGGGTCGTCCACATGGGCCTGTACCGCCTCCGTGAGGGCTCGCGCGTGGGCCTGGTCGGCCAGGGCCTTGAGCGCCAGCCAATCGTCCCAGTCGATGGCGCCATCGTCGCGCAGGGCCTCGGCGGTACGGATCAATTCATGATGATAGGCGTCCGGCGACTCGCGCCGGTAGCTTTCATCGTCGTACTGGGCGTACCAGGCTTCCAGCTCGGGGATGCTGCGTTCGATGCTCATGGGCCTGCTCCTCGCTGCGACCTTTGAATGTCTGAGCCCGGGGTGCCGGCAACGTTCAAACGCGAGCGCCGCCTGGGCAGCGCCGCGTGGAAAAAATTAAACCTTTGCCCCGAAGCTGCGCTCAACCGTTCGCGACACCGACGTCGCGGCAACCGATAGCGCGAGGCCAGAAATGAGTAACGATGCATTGCGAGCGGAGGTTCTCACCCGCCTGTTCCATGCCCATCCCCAGGGGCTGGGCAAGGAATTGCTGGACAACTACCGTGGCGAGAAGGCCGTGGCCGGCATGCTCAAGACCCTGCAGGAGCAGGGACTGATCCAGGACGGCAGCGTCAGCGTCGATGCTGGGCACCAGATCAGCGTCAGCTACCCGATCAAGCTGTCGTCGGCGGGGGTCGAAGCGGCGAAGAAGATCGAGGGGTGACGGGGCGCGAAGCGCCCCCTGTGTGAACAAGGCCCGCCATCATTCCCGCTTCTCATGATCCCGAGGCGGCTTGGCTGGCCCCTGCGGATCGACCTGCGGGTCTTCCAGGTCCGGGGAGTCCGGGTCGAAGCCCAGGTCCTGCGGCTGGGTGGCATGTTCGGAGGAATGCGGCCCCTTGGCGGGCTGCTGTGGCTTGCGGTCTTGCCCTGGCGTGGTCATGGCGTCGTCTCCCGGCGAAATGTCTACGGAAGAGCCCCAGGGCCGTGCAAAGTTTGATTCATCTGCCCGCCCCCACGCCCGACGGCATCAACCCGCCCCTGGCAATGCGTCAAGACGCGCCTGGCAGGCTGCCAATGCCGCCGTGCGGGTATCCAGCATGCCTTGCAACTGCTCCAACTGCCGGCGCATCTGCTCGCTGGCGCCCTGGACCTGGGCCAGGATCGCTCGCAAGCCCTGGACCTGGGCGTCGCGCTGCTCCAATTGTTCCTCCAACTGCGTGCGCTGCGTGGCCTGCTGGCGAGTCTGGGCCAACAGGCGTTCATTGTCGCGATGCAGTTGGGTCAGCTCGGCCTGCCTGGCGAGCATGCCCTGCTGCAACTGCTCCTGGGCGTCGCGGGCATGGCGGTGCTTTTCTTCCAGCGAGCGAACTTGCTCGTCCTTGTCGGCCAGGCGCACCTGCAGCTCGCCCAGCGACTGGTTGAGGCTGGCGCTGCGCAATTGCTCGCGCTGCAGAGTGCTCTGGGTGGCCGCCAGCTTCTCGGACTCGGCCGCCAGCGCACTGGCCTGGACCCGCTGCTGCTGGTGCGCCGCCACCAATGCCTGCTGGGCAAGCTGTAACTGTGCCTCGAGCTGCTGCCGTTGTTCGGCGAACACCGCCTCGGCCTCGTGGATGCGCGCCTGCGCTTGTTCATGCAGTTGTTCGGCCAGTTGCTCGACCAGGCGCCCCAGTTGCTCGTTCAGGCCCGCCATGCCCAGCGGGGCCGATGGCGACTGGCTGTCCAGCTCCTTGAGGTAGCGGTGGATGGTGGTCTTCGAGCCGGTATTGCCCAGCTCGATACGCACCGCATCGATGCTCGGGTGCTCACCCCGGGCCAGCAGCGCCTCCCGTGCCTGCTGTACCGCTGCCTTGTCGATCCCACCCCGGGCCATGTTCGCTCCTGTGATTCGTACCGTGGTATGTACCATGTAATTACGTATCGAATTCTGCGGATTGTCGGAGCACCTTTCAAGCCCTTCTACGAGCGACCATTCAACCGCGACACAAGGTCGCGTCCACGGGGGCGTCTCTTGATACAGGTCAATACGCCGGACAGGGTTCGCGAGACGATGGTCGGGCGGGTGCCCCGCGCTGCCAAAGGAGATCGCTATGTCGTCGCTGAGCCACATCCTGGTCGCCACCGACCTGTCCGCACCTGCCCGCCATGGCGCAGAACGCGCCGCACTGCTGAGCAAGGCACTGGACGCCTCACTGGACCTGCTGTTCGTGGCGAACCCCGCACCCTTCGAGCGCCTCCGGCAGATGGTCGCGCCAGAGGACGACCTGCTGGAGCAAGTGCTCCAGAGCGGCAGGGAAAAGCTCCACGAACTGGGCGAGCGGCTGTTCCAGCAACATGAAGTCGCCGCTGGCACGCATGTCATGTCTGGCCCGGTCATCCCCCAGATCATTCGTGCCGTGCAGGAAAAGCAGGCGAGCCTGCTGGTCTGCGGAGCGAAAGGCGAGAGCACGGCCCGCCGCCTGCTCCTGGGCTCGACCGCACAGCGGCTGCTCAGCCACATGCCCTGCCCCATGCTGGTGGTCAAGCAACTGCCGCGCCGCGACTACCGCACCCTGCTGGTGCCGGTCGATTTCTCGCCTTCGTCCCGGCGCTCGATCGCCCTGGCCAAGGCCATTGCCCCGCAGGCCGAGATCATCCTCCTGCACGTGTACGAGGCCCCGTTCGAAGGCAGCATGCGCTTCGCCAACCTCGACAACGACACCCTCAGCCACTACCGCAACGTGATCAGGAAGGACGCCCAGGAACAGCTCGCCGCCCTGGCCGAAGCCTCGGGCCTGCCCATGGCGCGCCAGGTCGCCGTGCACGGCGACCCGGCCTGGCGTATCGTCGAACAGGAACAGGAGCTGGACTGCGACCTCATCGTGATGGGCAAGCAAGGCGAGAGCGCCCTGGAAGAACTCTTGGTCGGGAGCATCACCAAGCATGTCCTGAACGCGTCCCAGTGCGATGTGCTGGTGACCCTGTAAGCCATGCCCTGGCGGCAGGATGCCGCCACCGCTACCGAAGCCCATAGAAGGCCCGAGCCTATGAATCTTCCCTCCTCCGATCCCTGCGCAGCCCACGCTACCCCTGCCTGGCAGGCACTCTCGGTCGCGGAGGTCGAGCAGATGCTGCGCACCGGGCCGGAGGGCTTGCAGGACGTCGAGGTCGCCAGGCGCCTGGAGCTGTACGGGCCCAACCGGCTGCTGCCACCCAAGCGCCGCGGGCCATTGCTGCGCTTGCTGGCGCAATTCCACAATGTTTTGCTGTACGTCATGATCGCTGCGGCGGTGATCACCGCCTTGCTCGAGCACTGGGTCGATACCTGCGTCCTGCTCGCCGCGGTAGTGATCAACGCCATCATCGGCTTCATTCAGGAAGGCAAGGCGGAAAGCGCCCTGCAGGCGATCAGGGCGATGCTCGCGCCGCATGCGATGGTGATTCGCAACGGCATCCCCCAAGAGATCGATGCCGCCGAGCTGGTGCCGGGCGACCTGGTCGTACTGGCCTCCGGCGACCGGGTGCCCGCCGACCTGCGCCTGGTGGCGGTCAAGGAACTGCGCGTCGAGGAAGCCGCGCTGACGGGCGAGTCCCTGCCGGTGGAGAAGGACACCGAGGTGGCCCAGGCCGACGCGCCACTGGGCGACCGCCACGGCATGGCCTATTCGGGCACCGTGGTGGTGTACGGCCAGGCCAGGGGGATCGTCGTCGGCACCGGCGCGGCGACGGAGCTGGGCCGGATCAACCAGATGCTCGCCGACATCCGCGGCCTGGCCACCCCGCTGCTACGCAAGGTCGATCGCTTCGGGCGCGTGCTGGCCGTGACCATCCTGGCCATCTCCGCCGCGACCTTCGTCATCGGCACGCTATGGCGCGGCCATCCACCGGCGGAAATGTTCATGATGGTCGTGGCGCTGGCGGCTTCGGCGATCCCCGAGGGCCTGCCGGCGATCATGACCGTGACGCTCGCCCTCGGGGTACAGCGCATGGCCCGGCGCAAGGCGATCATCCGCCACCTGCCGGCCGTGGAAACCCTGGGCTCGGTGACCGTGATCTGTTCCGACAAGACCGGCACGCTGACCCGCAACGAGATGACCGTGCAGCGCGTCGTGTGCGCCGGCCACGTGTTCGATGTCGGCGGCGTGGGCTATGCCCCGGTCGGCGATTGCAGCATCGATGGGCGCATCGTCGATCCTGGCGATTACCCGGCCCTGGGCCTGGCGATCCGCGCCGGGGTGCTGTGCAACGACGCCCACCTGCGCAATGAAGACGACTGCTGGCGGGTCGAGGGCGACCCCACCGAAGGCGCCCTGCTGGTGCTCGGCGGCAAGACCGGTTTCGAGCCCTCGGCCTGGACCCGCCTGGATTCCATTCCCTTCGAATCGCAGCACCGCTTCATGGCCACCCACCACCTCGACGGCGAGGGCCACTCCTGGATCTTCGTCAAGGGCGCCCCGGAGCGCATCCTCGAGATGTGTCACCGGCAACGCGACCACGATGGCGAGCACCCGCTGGATGTCGACTACTGGCGGCGCATGACCACCGACACGGCGGCCCAGGGCCTGCGTCTGCTGGCTCTGGCCTGCAAACGCTCGGCGCCGCAGGAGGGCAGCCTAGGCCACCAGGACATGGCCTCGGGGTACACGTTGCTGGCCCTGGTCGGGATCGTCGACCCACCGCGCGAGGAGGCGATCAGGGCAGTCGGCGAATGCCACCACGCCGGTATCCGGGTGAAGATGATCACCGGCGATCATGCCGAAACCGCCCGAGCCATCGGTGCCCAGCTGGCCATCGGCGTCGGCAAGCCCACCCTCACCGGCGCCGAAGTGGCGATGATGAGCGACGAAACCTTGCGCCAGGTCGTGACGGAGGTGGACGTGTTCGCGCGCGCCAGCCCCGAGCACAAGCTGCGCCTGGTGAACGCGCTGCAGGACAACGGTCAGATCGTCGCCATGACCGGCGACGGGGTGAACGATGCGCCTGCGCTCAAGCGCGCGGATGTCGGCATCGCCATGGGCCTGAAGGGCTCCGAGGCGGCCAAGGAGGCCGCCGACATGGTGCTGGCCGACGACAACTTCGCCACCCTCGCCACGGCCGTGCGCGAGGGCCGGGCAGTCTACGACAACCTGAAGAAATTCATCCTGTTCATGCTGCCCACCAATGGCGGCGAAGCGCTGGTGGTGATCGCCGCCATCCTGTTCGAACTCGCCCTGCCGCTGACGCCCGCGCAGGTGCTGTGGATCAACATGGTCACCTCCAGCACGCTGGGGCTGGCCCTGGCCTTCGAGCCGGCCGAGCGGGACATCATGACCCGCCCGCCGCGCGCGCCCAGGGAGCCTTTGCTGTCGGGGTTCTTCGTGTGGCGGATCCTGATGGTCTCGGTGCTGATGATGTGCGGGGCGATGGGGCTTTTCCTCTGGCAGATGAGCGAAGGCGCCAGCGTCGAGACCGCCCGCACCATGGCGGTCAATGCCGTGGTCGTCGCGGAAATGTTCTACCTGGTCAATACCCGTGCCCTGATCGCGCCGGTCACCAACCGCGAAGGCCTGCTCGGCAACCCTTACCTGCTGCTGGCCATCGCAGCCTGCGTGCCGTTGCAGCTGTTCTTCACCCATGCGCCGGTCATGCACGAGATCTTCGGTTCTACCGACCTGACGCTGCTGGAATGGGGGAAAGTCGTGGGCGCCGGGTTGCTCGTGTACCTCGTCGTGGAGCTCGAGAAGTCCATGATCCGCCGCACCCGCCTGGCGGCGAGGCTGGCCATGGCGGCGTACGATCCGCCGGGGCGCTAGGGGTACAGTCAGTTAAAGCTGTTTAGCCGACATTCGAGGCCGCTTCGCGCCCCATCGCCGGCAAGCCGTCCCCCACAGGGCTCCGCGTCAACCTAAGACTGGGTGATCTCCCGCTGGGGGGGGGGGCGACAAAACCACTCGATGCTCACACCACCTTGCGCAACGCCGGCAACCGGACCAGCGACCACCCCGCCTCGGATTCCGCCAACGCCAGGCGAATCCCGTCCAGGGGCATGGTGTTCAACAGCGTCAGGGCCAGGTCGCCGACCATCCAGTTGGCGGTGTTGGACGCAATCACCCGGCCATCGGCGGAAATCAGCACGGCCTCGTGTTCCAGGCGCATCAGGCTGCGCACCAGCAGGCGCTCGACGTTGTGCAGCGACAGGTCCAGCCCGGCCACGCCGATGAAGCGGCCCTGCACCAGAATCGGCATGGTGAACGTCAGCACGTACATGTTGGTGCCGTAGAGGTCCACGTAGGGCCCCTCCACCACGCTCTTGCCGGTGTCGCGCGGCCGGCTGTACCAGGGCATCGCGGTGTAGTCGTAGTAGTTTTCCCGGCGCCGGTCGAAGTTGGGCCGCAGCGGGAGGGTCTTGCCGGCATCGGCCAGGTACCACCACTCCAGGTGCATCTCCCGGTCGGCCAGGCAATTGGGTTCCACGATGATCCCGCCGCCACAGCCAAAGGCACCGGTGACCAGCAACTGCCGGTCGATCGCCGGCCGCAGGGAGGCCAGGTCCCTGGCGGCGGGCTGGCGCCCCTCGGCCAGGACACGCTCCCAGAGCTCGCGGGTTTCCTCCACCAACTGGCGGACCTGGCTGAAGATGGTCTCCAGCGTGCTGTCCAACTGCTGGGCGCAGGCGGCCAGGGGGTCGTTGTCGCTCAGGGCAAACATGGTATTACCTCACGCAGGTTCGGCTTTCTTGTTATGGGTCGCCTCGGGTCAAGGCATTGTGACGCAATTACCACGCCAGGCCTGGCGCGCTGCTTCCGGTCGGCGGCGTTCAGCCCCCGTGCGCCTCGGCCAGCAACTCCAGGCGCAGGCTGATCAGGCGCTTGATGCCGCGGCTCACATGCGCCTCGGCCAGTGCCCCGGCCAACACCGCATCGCCCGCCACCAGCGCCTGCAGGATCGCCCGGTGCTCCTGCTCCACCACCGTCACATCGCCACCGCCGGCCGCCTCCATCCACAGCAGCTCGCCCACCTCCGACTGCAGGCGCATCTCGGCGTTGGTCAGGCGCAGCGACTGGGCGGCGGCGGCCACCTCGATGTGGAAGCGTGCATCGGCCCGATGGCGTGCCAACCGCGAGCCGGCCTGGCTGAGCATGTCGATGTGCTGGGCGATGCGCGCGTGCTGCTCGGGCGAACTGCGCTTGGCCGCAAGGCGCGCAGCGGTGCCCGAGATGGCGGTCTGTTCGTCGCCCAGGTCACGCAGGTCCGGGCCGCTCATGTCGCGCAGGCGCTGCAACAGCAGCGCCTCGGGCAGCTCCACCGGCGCGCAGACGAAACTGCCGCCGTTGCGGCCGCGGCGCGTTTCGATCAGCCCCCGCTGGCGCAGCACCACCAAGGCCTCGCGCAGCGTGACGGTGGCGACCCCGAGCTGCAGGGCCAATTCCGATTCGCTGGGCAGTTGCTGCCCTTCGGCAAACAACCCGAGCTCGATGGCTTCCATCAACTTGCGCGCCACTTCATCGGTACGCCCTTCCTGGCGCAACCGGATGAATGCGGTATTACGAGCAGTATTCAGGGCAGTCATTGCCTCTCCCTATCGAGCATTGCCTGGCGTGGCGCGAGCCTCGGCCAAAAGGTTCAGTTCCGTATCTTATAACCAAGCGCAAGGCCTCCGATACCGATTGATCGCCCATTCTACCTCTCGACAAGGCGTTTCAGGGTACTGTTGGCAACTTTCTAAATCTAAGATATGGTTTCATATGTTTACAGCGTCGACAGGCCACCGTGGCTTCTGCTGTGCCTGCGTCCAGCGATTTCCACCAACAAGACCGACCAAGGAATACGCCATGCAAACCAAACTCCTGATCAACGGCCAGTTGGTCGATGGGCAAGGCAGCCCCTATCCCGTGTACAACCCCGCCGAGGGCACGGTGCTGGTGACCATCCCCGAGGCCAGCGGCGCCCAGGTCGATGCTGCCGTGCAGGCGGCCGACCAGGCGTTCGACAGCTGGTCGCAGACCCCGCCCAAGGAACGCGCGCTGCTGCTGCTCAAGCTGGCCGAGCGTATCGAGGCCGAGGCCGAGCTGCTGGCCCGCCTGGAGTCGCAGAACTGCGGCAAGCCCTACCAGGCCGCCCTGAACGACGAGATCCCGGCCATCGCCGACGTTTTCCGCTTCTTCGCCGGCGCCAGCCGCTGCCTGTCGGGGTCCGCCGCTGGCGAATACCTGCCCGGGCATACCTCGATGATCCGCCGTGACCCCCTCGGCGTGGTCGCCTCCATCGCGCCGTGGAACTACCCGCTGATGATGGTCGCCTGGAAGCTCGCCCCTGCCCTGGCTGCCGGCAACTGCGTGGTGCTCAAGCCCTCCGAGCAGACCCCGCTCACCGCCCTGGCGCTGGCCCGGATCATGGCCGAGCTGTTCCCCGCCGGCGTCGTCAACATTCTCTTCGGCCGCGGTCCGAGCGTGGGCGAGCCGCTGGTCAACCATCCCAAGGTTCGCCTGGTGTCCCTCACCGGCTCCGTCGCCACCGGCGCACGCATCATCTCCAGCACCGCCAGCAGCGTGAAGCGCACCCACATGGAGCTGGGCGGCAAGGCCCCGGTGTTGATCTTCGATGACGCCGACATCGACGCAGCCGTCGAGGGCATCCGCGCCTTCGGCTTCTACAACGCCGGCCAGGACTGCACCGCCGCCTGCCGACTGTACGTCCAGCAAGGCGTCTACGACCGCTTCGTCAGCAAGCTTGGCGAAGCGGTGGCGAGCTTGCGCATGGGCCTGCAGGACGACCCACAGACCGAACTGGGGCCATTGATCACCCGCGACCACCTGGAGCGCGTCGAAGGCTTCGTCGAGCGCGCCAAGGCCCAGCCACACATCCGCGTGATCACCGGTGGCAAGCGTGTCGACGGGCCGGGTTTCTTCTTCGAGCCGACGGTGCTGGCCGACGCCCGCCAGGACGACGAGATCGTCCAGCGCGAAGTCTTCGGCCCAGTGGTCAGCATCACCCCCTTCAGCGACGAAGCGCAGGCGCTGGCCTATGCCAACGACTCCGACTACGGCCTGGCCTCTTCGGTGTGGACCCGCGACCTCGGCCGCGCCAGCCGCCTGGCCGCGCGCCTGCAGTACGGCTGCACCTGGGTCAACACGCACTTCATGCTGGTCAGCGAAATGCCCCACGGCGGCATGAAGCAGTCGGGCTACGGCAAGGACATGTCCATGTACGGCCTGGAAGACTACACCTGCGTGCGCCACGTCATGTTCAAGCACTGAGCACCTGCGCGGCGCACCCGAAAAGTGCGCCGCGCACCCTGACGAGGCATCGCCAGCGATGCCTTCCCGAGTAGCAACCTGATGAAAAACGCCCAGCATGGGCCTTCGACATAAAACATATAAAACAATAGGTAATATGGCATGAGTTCTGCTTTCTCTCCTGCCTGAGCCCGAAACCAGCCGTCATCGTTACTTTCCGGCACAGCCGGGGTAATGGCTTACGAGGTGTGTCACCATGCTTATCACTGGCATCAAGAGCCGTCCGGTCTACGACCGGCTGCACCCCATGGCAGGTGGCCTGCGCCACTTGATCGCGGGCCAGGGCAGCGGCGGCGCGGCCATGCTGCGCCTGATCGCGGACATGTCGCCTGCGCAACGCCGCGACAGCACCCTGCTCTACTCCACCGAGTCCTTCTCTGGGCACAACCACCTGCAGGCCTTGCAAGCGGCGCAGGTGGGCGAACTCGAAGCGTTCAGCAGCAACCAGGCCTTGATCGAGGCCCTGCGCGACAGGCTCAGCGACGCCTACATGGGCACGCGCCTGTACCTCAGTGGCTCGGAAAGCTTCATCGGTACCGCCATGCAAGCGGCCAATGCCGTCGACCTGAATCGCGACGAAGTGCTTCGCGAACACAGCGGTACCCTGGTACGCCGCGTGTGGTGCGCCCATTGCGACACCTACACCGAGAACGTCACCCAGCGCGTGTTCACCTGCCCCGGTTGCCAGCTCAACCTGGTGGTGCGCGACCACTATTCCCGCCGCCTGGCCGCCTTCCAGGGCATCAAGGCCGATGGCGAAGTCCCAGGCGAACTGCCACCTGCCGAGGAGCTCGACACATGAATACCCATAACGGCACCCTGAGCGTGCGTGTTGCCCGGATCGAGCAGGTGACGCCAGAGATCAAGCGTTTCACCCTGACCTCTCCGGACGGCAAGCATCTGCCTGCCTTCTCTGGCGGCAGCCATGTGGTGGTGGTCCTCGAGGATGGCGACAAGACCCACCGCAACGCCTACTCGCTGATGAGCTCGCCCTATGACTCCAGCGCCTACCAGATCGCCGTGCGCCGAGTCAGCGACGGCCGTGGCGGCTCGCGCCACCTGCACGACAAGGTCAGCGAAGGCGACCTGTTGCAGATCCTGCAGCCGGCCAACCTGTTCCCGCTGGCCAAGCATGCCCGCCAGCACCTGTTCATCGCCGGTGGCGTGGGCATCACACCGGTGTATTCGCAACTCGAAGAGCTGCAGTCCAAGCAGTCCACCTTCGAGCTGCACCTGGCCGTGCGCGGCCCCGAGCACACCGCCCTGGGCCTGGAGCTGCAAGCCCGGTACGGCGAGCGGGTGCACCTCTACGTGCAAGGCCAGGACGCGCGCATGGACATCCGCCGCATCCTCCAGGCCCGGCCGTTGGGCAGCCATGTCTATGTCTGCGGCCCGGACAGCATGATCGACGACACCCTCGACAGCGCCCGCGCCCTGGGCTGGACCGACAGCCACATCCACTACGAACGCTTCGTCGAGCAAGGCTCCAGCGGCCAACCGTTCAGCGTCACCCTGGCGCGCCAGGGCGTGACCATCGAGGTACCCGCCGAACAGTCACTGCTCGAAGCCGCCGAACAAGCCGGCTACAAGCTGCCCTACCTGTGCCGGGGCGGCGCCTGTGGCTATTGCGAGGCCGAAGTACTGGAAGTCGATGGCGAACTCGACCATCGCGATGACTGGCTCAGCGAGGAAGACAAGCTGAGCAAGCGCAAATTCATGCCTTGCGTATCACGTGCCAACTGCAGCCGCCTGGTCGTAGACCTCTGAGACAGGAAAACAACAAGATGACCGTATTCAAGCCAATCGAAACCTACGCCGACGCCGGCGGCGAGCACACCTACAGCAACAGCCGCGAGGCGGTGCTACGCCTGCCCTTCCCGTACCCGGAAGACCAGTACATGTACTCGATGAACGTCGAACCCCATGTGCCCTTCGGCAACGGTGCCCTGCGCGCCCAGTTCGACATCGACGAGCACTACATCTCCGAGTGCCACCACCGTGCGCAGACCCTCGACAGCCAGCCGGGCGTGCACTACGCCGCCCTGCCGCACATGATGGAAGCCCAGTGGGACCTGCTGGAATTGCTGATGGAGTCCTACTCCCGCGACTTCCCCGAGCATTTCACCCTGGAGAAGAAAGGCAGCCAGTGGCGCTGGATCAACCGCCCGCTGCAGATCGACGACACCTTCACCTTCGGCGATGCCAGCACCTTGCCGATGGAGCCGATGGAGTACATCACCCGCCAGGCCCAAGGCGAGTTCATCCTGCTCGAAGAGCGTGACGAGACCCTGGTGATGGGCGCCGGCATGGCCACCCAGCGTGCGGATTACTCGCTGCGCTTCAACCTCGGCATGAGCTTCATGGAGTTCCACGGCCCGGTACCCAAGCTGCACGAGATGGGTATCCTGCAGCGCGCCCTGAAGTTCCTGCTGCGCCTGCGTCCGGGGCACCCGGTGCGCCGCACCAACTGGTCGATCACCGTCAACCCGCGCCTGGAAACCTCCGCCGAGACCCTGCCGGACTGGGCGCCCGACCGCACCATCGTCACCCCGGAGAACGCCGGCGAACTGGTCAACCTGCGCATCGAGCTGCAGCCCCTGCACCGCCTGCCGCGCAGCAATGCGGTGCTGTTCCCGGTGCGGACCTACCTGGTCAGCCTCAAGCAACTGGCCGAGTTCGCCCCGCAGTGGGCCAAGCGCATGCACCGGGTGATCCGCGACCTGGACCAGGAGCTGGTCGACTACAAGGGTTTCACCCGCTACCGCGACGCCATGGTCGCCTGGCTGTCGCAATACGATGACGGCACTCCGGTCGACGAGAACCTGCAGTAGTTCCACCCCACAGCGCGCCGCTACCGGCGCGCTTCCTTCCTTGATGTGCTTGCCTCCCAGGGTTCACCCATGAAAACAACAATACGCAATGTCTTGCCCGAGCGCTGGAGCCTGGTGTTCTCCGCCGCAGGTTCGGCCTATGGTGTCGGCCTGCTCGGCCTGTGGGCCTTGCCCTTCCTGATCAGCGCCATCATCAACGACCTGCAGCTCAACGAGGCCCAGGCCGGGTTGTTGATGTCCGCGGAGTTCGGCTTCACCATGCTCGCCTCGCTGCTGGTCGCGCCCTTCATGGGGCGTGCGCCACGGCGCACCCTGGCCCTGCTCGGGACCTTGCTGGCCATCGCCGCCAACCTGGTCAGTGCCCACATCGAGAGCATCCAGGCCCTGGCCGCGGTACGCTGCATCGCTGGCCTCGGCGCGGGCCTGGCCCTGGCCTGCGGCAACGCCGCGGTGTCCAGCGCGCGGCATCCGGACCGCATCGCCGGGCACATGAACGTGCTGTCGGTGCTGCTGATGATCGTGGTGATGCTGGGTTATGCCAAGGTCATGGCGCTGTTCGGCCTCTCGGGGCTGTACTACGCGATGGCCGCGACCATGGCGGTGATGCTCCCAGCCATTGCGGCGCTGGAGCAGCGTGCAGCGACCGTCGCCCCCGCGCCGGCGGCCCCTGGGGCGAGCAAAGGTTCGGGCAACATCCTGCTGAGCCTGCCGGCGATCTGCATGATGCTGGCGATGTTCGTGTTCCAGGCTCGCGACACCATGGGCTGGGCCTTCGTCGAGCGTATCGGCACCCTGGTCGGCTACAGTGGCGACGAACTGGGCGTGTTGCTGTCGGTCCAGTCCGTGGTCGGCCTGATCGGCCCGCTGATCGCGGCGATGGTCGGCAAGCGCTTCGGCATGAGCACCCCGGTGATCCTGGCCATCCTCCTGACCGGCGGCACCAGCCTGAGCTACGTGCTGGGCGAGCACTCCAAGGCCCTGTACACGGCGGGCGTGATGACCATCTGCGTCACCTACTTCTACGCCCTGAGCTACCTCACCGGCCTGGCGGCGGCGCTGGACCGCGAAGGCCGCGTCGTGGCGGCGGCCAGCAGCTTCCTGAGCCTGGGGCTGGCGGTGGGGCCGGCGATTTCCGGCGGGCTGATTTCCCTGGGTGGTTTCACCCTGGCGGCCTGGGGGATTGGCGTCACCGTGGTGCTGACCTTGCTGCTGGTGACCGTGCCGTTGGCCAGCATTCGCCGCGAGCATACGGCCTACACGCCAGTCGCGGCGCTCTAGCCAGCGGGCATCGGCCCTTGTCCTCGGATAAGGGCCATTGATCTGACAGAACACCGGTGGTGTCAGGACCGGTCTATTCGCCGCGGACCGAACCCAGCAACCAACTCAACGCCCCCGCCCAGCCACCTGCCACAGTCGGGCGATATCCCGGGCTCGTGCCTCGAGCAAATCCCCGGCTTCGGCACAGGCCTGCTCCAGGCTCATCGGCCCGCTGGCCAACGCGAAGGCGGCATCGACACCGTGGTCGTAGAGCTGCTGGTAACCCGCCCCAAGCGTACCGGCGAGCACCACCACCGGCACGCCATGACACTTGGCGACCCGCGCCACACCCATGGGCGTCTTGCCGCGCAGGGTCTGGGCATCGAAACGCCCTTCGCCGGTGATCACCAGGTCAGCGCCCCGCACCAGGGCATCGAGGCCCGCCAGCTCGGCCACCACCTCGACCCCAGGGCGAAAGCGCGCGTCCATGAACGCCTTGGCGGCGAAGCCCATACCGCCCGCCGCGCCACAACCAGGGAAATCGCGCACGTCTTCGCCCAGCAGGCGGGCGCAATGGTCGGCGAAATGGCCCAGGGCCCGGTCCAGGGCCTGCACCTGCGCGGGGCTGGCCCCCTTCTGCGGGCCGAACACCGCCGAAGCGCCATGGGGGCCGCACAAGGGGTTGTCGACATCGGCCGCCACCTCCACCTGCACCTCGGCCAGGCGAGGGTCGAGGCCGCTGGCGTCGAGGCGCGCCAGCCTTTCCAGGGCCAGGCCACCCTCCTCCAGCGGCTGCCCGTCGACGTCCAGCAGGCGCAAGCCCAGGGCGCGCAGCATGCCGGCACCGCCATCGTTGGTAGCACTGCCGCCGATGGCCAGGACGATGCGCTGCGCGCCGGCCGCCAAGGCGGCGGCGACCAGCTCGCCGGTGCCCCAGGTGCTGCTGCGGCAGGCATCGCGCTGGCCGAGCGGAACCCGTTGCAGGCCGCTGGCCTGGGCCATCTCGATGATCGCCGTGCGGCTCTCAGGCAGCCAGCCCCAGCCGGCATCCACGGCCTGCCCCAACGGCCCGCGTACCACCTGGTGGCGCAACTGGCCATGGCTGGCGGCCAGGATCGCCTCCATGGTGCCCTCGCCGCCGTCGGCCATCGGGCATTCGACCAGTTGCGCACCCGGCCAGACCTCGGCCAGGCCTTTGCCGATGGCCCGGGCGACACCGGCGGCATCGAGGCTGTCCTTGAACGAATCGGGGGCGATGACGACTTTCATGGGGATTCTCCTGATCCAGATGACCCGCATGCTGACAGCTGCGCGGCGATGCGGCCTCGGTCGGGTGCACAAAGACGCGACGGCATTGTTTGGGCAAATGCCTTTGCACCGCGCAGGCCGCTTCGCGGCGGTTCAGCGCGCATGGCATGGGCCAACCCTGCCAACACCTCACTGCGCCGGCAGCAACTGCAACCCCAGGTAAAGGCTCAGCAAACCTTCCAGCCGCAAAGGGTCCACCTCCGCCACTTCGGCGATCCGCTCCAGCCGATACCTCAGGCTGTTGCGGTGGATCCCCAGGGCATCGGCGCACGCCTGGCTCTGCCCATCATGGGCGCACCAGGCACGCAGGGTAGCCAGCAGTTGCCCGCTGGCATCCTTGGCGCGGATGCGCTGCAGCGGCTCGAGCAATTCATCCAGGGCATCGTCGTTGCGATGTCGCCAGAGCAATGTCGGCAATCGGTAGCGGGCAAGGCTCAGCAGGCGTTCGCCCGGCTCCACCTCGCGGCCGTAGGCCAGCAGGTCGCGTACCCGCCGGTACCCCCGGCGCAACTGCTCAAGGCTCTGCGCCGGGTTGCCCAGGGCCAGGCGCTGCACCTGCCAGCCATGGCGCTGCAGGCGCTCCAGCAGGCGCGGCTCGTCCGGCGCCACGGCCGCCGGGCGGCACCACAGCAGCGACTGCCGCGCAGGGCTCACGCACCAGCTGTCGGGGTAGCGGCTCATCAACCAGCCGGACAGCGCCTCGGCCGACGACCCGGCGTCGAGTTCGAACAGGCATGGCACCCGCGCCAACTGCGGCTTGAGGCCCAATTGCCGGGCTTCGTCGAGCAAGCGCGGGGAGTCGCCGCTGCCGCCGAGCAGCAGGGCCAGCAGGTCGTCGCAGCGCTGGCGCCGCCACTGCTGTTCCACCTGCAGGTGACGCTGGGCCAGAAGCATCTCGGCGGTCATGCGCACCAGTTCGCCATAGGTGCGCAATTGCTGCGGGTCGCCCGTCAGGCCCAGCACGCCGATCAGCCGGTCATCGAGCATCAGCGGCAGGTTGACGCCCGGCTGCACGCCCTTGAGGCACTTGGCCGCCTCGGCGTCCAGCTCGACGATCCGGCCGTTGGCCAGCACCAGTTGCGCGCCCTCGTGGCGGGTATTGATGCGCTCCGGCTCGCCGCTGCCCAGGATCAAGCCCTGGCTGTCCATGACGTTGACATTGCACGGCAGGATCGCCATCGCCCGATCGACGATGTCCTGCGCCAGGTCGTGGTCCAGTTCGAACATTCCAGGGTCCTTGCGGTGGTAGGCTTTGGTCCGCGGCACAGCAGCCCGTGCCCACGGCTGTGCAAAAGCACAAAGACAGCCGTGCCGCGCTCGCCGAGACTCGTCAGGGCCGGCGCCGCACACGGCACGGCGACAACCATAACAAAGAGATTCCGATCATGGCACACAGCCCTGCCCCTGACCAAGGCAAAGACCTCAGCCGCGACGCGCTGTACCGGCGCATCACCCTGCGGCTGATCCCGTTCATCTTCATCTGCTACCTGTTCAACTACCTGGACCGCGTCAACGTCGGCTTCGCCAAGCTGCAGATGCTCGACGCCCTGCAGTTCAGCGAAACCGTCTACGGCCTTGGCGCCGGTATCTTCTTCATCGGCTACGTGCTGTGCGGCCTGCCCAGCAACCTGGCACTCAACCGCTTCGGCCCGCGCCGCTGGATCGCGGTGATGATGATCGCCTGGGGCAGCCTGTCGACCTGCCTGCTGTTCGTCACCACACCCATGGAGTTCTATGTGCTGCGCCTGCTCACCGGCGCGGCGGAAGCCGGCTTCTTCCCCGGCGTGGTGCTGTACCTCTCGCGCTGGTTCCCGGCGGACCGCCGTGGCCGGATCATGGCCTTGTTCATGTCGGCGATCCCGGTCTCGGGCCTGCTCGGCGGGCCGTTCTCCGGCTGGATCCTCGAGCACTTCGCCGCCGGCCAGCATGGCCTGGCCGGCTGGCAGTGGATGTTCCTGATCCAGGGCCTGCCCACCGTCGCCCTGGGCATCCTCGCGGTGCTGCTGCTCAGCGACGGCTACCAGAAGGCCGCCTGGCTGAGCCCCGCCGAGCGCCAGGTGATCGAGGCCGACCTCAAGGCCGACGCCGCCACCAAGCCCACCACCCACAGCGACAGCGTGCTGGCCGTACTGACCAACCCGCTGATCTGGACCTTCGGCTTCGTCTACTTCTGCATCCAGAGCGGCGTGTACGCCATCAACTTCTGGCTGCCGTCGATCATCAAGAACCTGGGCTTCGACAATCCCTTGCTGATCGGCTGGCTGAGCGCCATCCCGTACCTGCTGGCCGGGGTGTTCATGATCGTCGTCGGGCGCTCGGCGGACCTGCGCAACGAGCGGCGCTGGCACCTCGTCGTGCCGATGCTGATGGGCGCCGTCGGCCTGCTGATCGCGGTGAACTTCGCGCAGAACCCGACCATCGCCCTGCTCGGCCTGTCGATCGCCACCATGGGCGCCCTCACCGGCCTGCCGATGTTCTGGCCGATGCCCACCGCCCTGCTCAGCGCCAGCGCCGCCGTGGCGGGCCTGGCGATCATCAACTCGGTCGGGCAGATGGCCGGTTTCCTCAGCCCGTACCTGGTCGGCTTCATCAAGGACCAGACCGGTTCGACCGATGCCGCGCTGTATTCGCTGGCGGCGCTGATCGTGCTCGGCAGCCTGGTCGCTCTGCGGGTATCCCGGGCTGGAGCGCTGGCGGCCGCGCGGGCCAGTTGATCCGCGAGGAGGGACTGCCAAGACTTGCAGCCGCCATTTGGGGCCGCTTCGCGGCCCCAAGCACCAGAGCTACCGCTTGACCGAGGGCTCGCCTCCGATCGTCAGATCATTGCATCGCTGCACCGCCAAAGGCGTCAAATGAAGCTGAACGGTCCTATGGAGAGCTCCCATGACCCAGCACGCCGTGGCACGCCTCGAACAACTCGACGAACACCACCCCCTGCGCGTCCAGGCCGGCAGCGAGGAAGTCATCCTGGTCCGCCGGGGTGACCTGGTGCACGCCTACCAGGCCAACTGCCCCCACGCTGGCGCGCCCCTGGAAGAAGGCGCCGTATGCGGCGGCCTGCTGGTCTGCCCCTGGCACAAGGCCGCCTTCGGCCTCGACGAGGGCGCGGTCTGCGAGCCGCCGGCCCTGACGGGCCTGCGCCGCTACCCGACCCAAGTGAAGGACGGCGAGGTCTGGGTCGACGACCAGCCCTGCCCCGCGAGCGAACCACCCCGCCACAGCGATGCCCGCTGCTTCGTGGTGATCGGCGCCGGCGCCGCAGGCTCGGCGGCGGTGGCCACCCTGCTGGACCACGGTTTCGGCGGCCGCCTGGTGTGGGTCGACCAGGAGCAACGGCCGGCCTACGACCGCACCGCCCTGAGCAAGTTCGTCATCGCCGGGCAGATGCCAGCCGATGAGGTGCCCGCGCTACTGGAGCCCGACGACCTGCACCGCGGCCAGCTACAACGCCTGCATGGCAAGGTGCGCGTGCTGGACACCGAGAAGCGCGAGGTCATCCTGGCCGACGGCCAGCGCCTGGCCTACGACGCCGCCCTGCTGGCCACCGGCGGCAAGCCCCGGCGCCCCGACCTGCCCGGCGTACAATTGCCCGGCATCTACGTACTGCGTTCCCAAGAAGACGCCGCGCACCTGCTCGATGCCGCCGAGCCGGGCCAGCCGGTGGTGATCGTCGGCGATGGTTTCATCGGCCTGGAGGCCGCCTCGGCGCTGCGCAAGTACGGCCTGCAGGTGCATGTGGTGACCCGTCACGAGATCCCCTTGGCCCGGCAGCTCGGCGAACGCATCGGCCGCACCCTGCGGGAACTGCACGAGCGCAAGGGCGTGGTGTTCCATGGCCCCACCGAGGTGGAACGCTTCGAAGGCCAGGACAAGATCGAAGCCGTGCAACTGGCCAACGGCGAGCGCCTGGAAACATCGCTGGTATTGCTCGGCACCGGCGTGCGGCCCGCCACATCGTTCGTCCAGGGCCTGCGCCTGGCCGAGGACCAGTCCTTGCAGGTCGACGCCCAGATGCACGCAGCCGAAGGCCTGTGGGCTGCCGGCGACATCGCCACCTTCCCCCTCGCCGGCCATCCAGTGCGCATCGAGCACTGGCGCCTGGCCCAGCAGCAAGGCGTGATCGCCGCCGCCAACATGCTCGGCGAACAGCGCCGCTACGACGATGTGCCCTTCTTCTGGACCTACCAGCACGGGCGCACCTATGAGGTGCTCGGGCATGGCCAGGGCTGGAACCGCATCGAGTACGTGGGCGAACCGGAGAAAGGCGACTTCATCGCCCTGCAGTGCCTCGACGACCAGGTCGAGGCGGTGATCGCCAAGGGCCACTCGCGGGCCATGGCGGTGCTGTCGCAGCGGATGAAAAGCCCGTTGAGCAGCCGGGAGGCGCGGGAGTTGATCGATACCTGGCCGGACTGAGGCCGCCTGGCTCACCGTCACACGCCCTTTCAAACCGTGGGGGACCTGTGTAAAACAGTCCAGATCCCTCACGGCAAGAAAAGGACCCTCTCCATGATCTACCGCTCCCTCGGCCAAAGTGGCCTCCAGGTCTCGGCCCTCACCCTCGGCAGCATGATGTTCGGCGAGCAGACCAGCACCGAGGACGCCCTGCGCATCATCGACAAGGCCTGGGACCAGGGCATCAACTTCATCGACACCGCCGACGTATACAACGGTGGCCGCTCCGAGGAGATCGTCGGCGAAGCGGTGGCCCGTCACCGCCAGGACTGGATCGTGGCGTCCAAGGCCGGCTATGGCCCGGTGGAGGGGATACCCAACCGCAGCGGCCTTTCGCGCAAGCACCTGTTCAACGCCATCGAGGCGTCGTTGACGCGCATGGGCCTGGACTACCTGGACATCTACTACCTGCATCGCGAAGACCACAAGGTGCCGCTGGAGGAAACCGTGCGGGCCATGGGCGACTTGCTGCGGCAAGGCAAGATCCGCTATTGGGGCGTGTCCAACTTCCGGGGCTGGCGCATCGCCGAACTGTGCAACCTGGCCGAGCGCCTGGGCGTGGCCAAGCCGGTGGTGAGCCAGCCGCTGTACAACATCGTCAACCGCCAGGCCGAACCTGAACAGTTGACCGCAGCCGCGTACCACGGCCTGGGCGTGGTGCCGTTCAGCCCGTTGGCCCGCGGCGTGCTCAGCGGCAAGTACGCCCCCGGGGCGGTGCCGGACGCCAGCAGCCGCGCCGGCCGCCAGGACAAGCGCATCATGGAGGTGGAATGGCGCCAGGAGTCGCTGGCCATCGCCCAGAAGATCCAGGCCTACACCCAGGCCAAGGGGGTTGGCATCGTCGAGTTCGCCATCGCCTGGGTGCTGAACAACCAACTGGTCAGCTCGGCCATCGTCGGCCCGCGTACCGAAGCGCAATGGAACACCTACGCAGGTGCGCTGGACGTGGCGATCACCGCCGAGGACGAGGCCTTCATCGATTCGCTGGTGACGCCGGGGCATGCCTCCACGCCAGGCTTCAACGACGTGGCGCATTTCGTGACAGGGCGACTGCCGCGCCAGTGAGTCGCTCGGGGCCGCGAAGCGGCCCCAACCTGGCATCGACCGATTGCAAGCGTTTATGCCTGGATCAGCCCCTGCAAGCCTTTGATCGCCAGCAGGTGCAGCGGGTAGAAGGCATAGCCCCAGCGCCCCACCGGCACGATACGCCAGTCGTCACGGCGCAGTAGCCAGCCCCCCAGCGGGAGCGCCACGGCGGCGATGGCCAAGACCAGCAAGGTCGTGGGGTGCAGGAGGTGGTCGCGCAACCAGCTGTTGGTCAGGTTGCCAGCCATGGCCAGCAGGCAGGGCAACAGCCAGCTCGCCCCACCCCGGCTACGCGCGATCAGGCAGGCGCCCGGCAATAGCACACCGGGCACACCGTACATCAGGCGCTCGCTGGCCAGGGCGGCGAGCAACGCCGCGGCGATCCCGCCCAGGCGCGCCAACGCCTGGGGATGGTGCACGCCCCAGGCGACCAGCAGGCCCAGCGCCAGGGTGGGGATCACGCTGAAGGTCTGCGAGCCGTTGTCCAGCCAGCGGTAGGGGCCTTCGCAGAGCACCGCGAACACCAGCAGCCAGCCCAGGTAGCGAGCATTGCCACGGGAGAACAAGGCCCCGCTGCGGCTGCGCCCGACATTGACGGCGATGGCCAGGCAGAACAGCGGAAAGGCCAGCCGCCCGAGGACGAACAGGCCCTCGGCGGCCGGCCAGAGAAAGCGCAGGTGGTCGGCGACCATGGTCAGGATCGCCGTCCACTTGACCAGGTCCAGCCCTGCCGAGCGCATCAATGGGCGTCCGCCCCCTGCCCCAGGTATTTGTCGCTCCAGGCGGCCAGGGGCAGCGGCGGTTGCTGCTCGAGGATGCGTCGCCAGATCAGCGCCAGGTCGTGGGCATTGAGCATCGAGCCGGCCCCGGCGCCGAGCCACAGCGACGGCGTGACGGCTGCCCAGCGCCCTTGCCCATCGCGGTGGGCCATGTCGAAGCGGAAGGTGTAGTTGCCGGGGATGCCCATGCGCAGGTCGCTCACCACCAGGGCGTCGCCGACCACGTCGTAGCGTAGCCAGTCGCCGGTGAACCAGCGCAGGCGCTCGTGCAGGGGCTCACCCTGCAGCGCCTTGGCCAGCGCCAGGTTGAGCGGCTGGCGCTGCATTTCCGGCGGCTCGCGGTCGAACCAGCTGCTCACGCCTTCGTAGTAGTCGCCGTCCGGGGTCTTGGCCAGCACCCGCCAGACCAGGCTGTTGAAGGCGATGGGCACGGCGCGCAGCTCGGTGATGGCGATCCCACGCTGTTCGAGCGCGAGTTCGAAGCGTTGCTCGGCGGCCATGCGCCCGGCCAGGCCGAAGCCCAGGTAGGCGGTACTGAACAGCAAGGCCGCCGTCAGCAGCGGGATCGCCCTCCCCGCCATGCCCCTGATGCCGGCATAGGCGACGGCGGCCAGCAGCGGCACGGTGTACAGCGGGTCGATGATGAACACCGCGGCCCAGCTCTCGGGGATCGAGTGCAGCGGCCAGAACAACTGGGTGCCGTAGACGGTGAAGGCGTCGAGGATCGGGTGGGTGACCAGCACCAGCCAGAACGCCAGGAACAGCCTGGGCAAGGTGTAGCCCTTGTGCGGCCAGCGCCTGCGCCCGATCCGCTCGACCAGCCAGGCCAGCAACAGGGCCAGGGCGGTGAGGACGAAGACCGAATGGGAGAAACCCCGGTGGTAGGTCATCTGCGACACGGGGTCGGCATAGCGGATCACTACGTCGAGGTCGGGCAACGTGCCCAGGGCAGCGCCGTAGAGCAGCGAACGGCGGCCCTGGATACGGCCCAGGACCGAGCCCTGCAGGGCGGCGCCGAGTACGGCTTGAGTCAGTGAGTCCACGGTTCAGGTCCCTGAAGCAGATGTTTTCGGGAACCTACCTGCATCGCGGTGGGCAGTGCAAATCCAATCGCCTGGCAAGCTTCAAGCTGCAAGAAAAAAGCTGGCCCGCGCAGATCCCGCTTTTCTTGCCGCTTGTAGCTTGAAGCTTGCAGCTGCGCCGCCCCCTCAGAACAGCTGCCAGGTATAGACCAGGATCAAGCGGTTCTCGTCGATGTCGGTGCGGTAGTTCGACCGCGCCATGGCATTTCTCACCCGAATGCCGAGCCCCTTGAACATCCCATCCTGTACCGCATAGCCGATGTCGATGTCCCGCTCCCGGTCCTTGCCTTCGTAGCCCAGCCCGGTGTCGACATTGTCGCCGGTGATGTAGCGCACGGTCGCAGTCAGCCCGGGGATACCCAGGGCTGCGAAGTTGTAGTCATAGCGCACCTGGTACGAGCGTTCGTCGGTATAGGCGAATTCATAGGTCGGCACCTCGTTGCCCAGCGGCGTGATGTTGGCGAACACTCGCGGGAACGGGCTGTCGCCATACATGCCCTGGTAGCCGACATGGAAGCTGTGCCCGCCGTGCTTGGCCGTGAACAGCGAGAAGAACGCCTGGTTGTCGATGTCGCCCAGCAGGGCATCGCCCTCTTCGCGCGCGGTGAAGTACCCCAGATTGGCGCTGAGCAGCCAATCCCCCACAGGCTCGCTGTGCTTGAAGCCGACGAAGCCCTGCCGGTAGATATCCTCCAATTGCCCGTACCACAGGCTGACGCTGCTCCGCTCGCCATTGAAGGCATAGTCGCCGCCCGCATAGTTGAAGGCGTCGCTCTCGGCCTGGCGCATGGGGACATGGCCGAGCATGGCGCTCATCTTGCCGTCGCCCCCCTCGTTGCGCAGGTGCGAGGACTTCAGGTGGCCAGCCTGCACGGTCAGGCCGTCCAGCTCGGTGGAACGGATGCTCGCCCCCTGGTAGGTCGGCGGCAGCAGGCGGATGTCGCTGAAGGTCAGCACCGGCAGGTTGGGCTGCAGCTCGCCGATGCGCAGTTCGGTCTTCGACAGCCGCGCCTTGAAGGTCGGTGCCAGGCGGCTGTACTCGTCGGCGGCGCGGCCATCGCCATGCACCGGCAACAGGCCGCTGTTGGCCCGGTCGGGGCTGCTGTCGAGCTTGATGCCCAGAAGGCCCAGGGCATCCACGCCGACGCCCAGGGTGCCCGGGGTGTAGCCGGACTTGAAGTCGAGGATGAAGCCCTGGGCCCACTCCTCGGTCTTCGACTGCGGATTGGCCCCGACGATGTCGGAATAGTCACGGCTGAAGTAGTAGTGACGGGCGCTCAGGCTGGCCTTGGCATCCTCGAAGAAGCCGCCTTCGGCGGCCAGCAGGGGTTGGCTGAGCAAGGTGACGCCCAGGGCGACGCAAGGGGTGTGGTTCATTCCGAAGCTCTCTTTGGATCTTGTTATTGTGAGTAAGGTGCTGGGAACGCGAAGGTGGCGGTTGGTGGGTTCCTCCTAAGGGCTACGGCGCAAGGCCGCCTGGGGTTGGGGGCGGCGCAGGCGCAGCAGCGCATGGGCCGCCAGGCCGAACAGCAAGCCCCAGAATGCTGCCGACAGGCCAAGGAAGGAGACGCCCGAGGCCGTCACCAGGAAGGTGAACAGGCCCGCATCGCGCTCTTGCGGTTCGGCCAGGCTGCGGGCCAGGGCCTCGCTGATGGCGCCGTACAAGGCAAGGCCGGCCAGGGCGGCGACCAAGGCGGCGGGGAATGCGGCGAACAACGACATCAAGGTGGCCCCGGCAATGCCCAGCAACAGGTACAGCACACTGCCGGCGACGGCCGCGACATAGCGCCGCCGCGGGTCCTCGTGGGCCTCGCGGCCGGTGCACAGGCTGGCGGTGACCGCCGCGAGGTTCAGCCCATGGCAGCCGAACGGCGCGAGCAAGGCGCCGCCCACGGCGCTGGCGCTGATCAGCGGGCTGGCCGAGGTCTGGTAGCCGGCGTTGCGCAGCACCGCCATGCCCGGCATGAACTGCCCGGTCAGGGCGACCAGCACCAGGGGCAGACCCAGGCTGAACAGCGCCGACAGGCTGAACTGCGGGGCGATGAATTGCGGCGAGGCCAATTCCAGCACCAGGGCTTCGCTGCGCAGTTGCCCGCTGGCCAGGGTGACCGCCGCACCGACCAGCAGCACAGTGGCCACCGCGTAGCGCGGCCGGAGCCTGCGCATCAGCACGTAGGTGACGAACATCGCCAGCACCAGCGCCGGCTGTGCCGGCAAGGCCCGGAACACCTCAATACCGAAGCTGAACAGGATGCCGGCCTGCATGCCGGCGGCAATGGAGCCCGGCAGGCGGGCGATGATGCGGTCGAAGGCGCCGCTGATACCGATCAGCAGCAGCACCAGGTTGGCCGCCAGATAAGCGCCGATGGCCTGCTCCAGGCCAAGCTGGGGCAAGGCCGTGACCAGCAGCGCGGAGCCGGGGATCGACCAGGCGATCACCACCGGCACCCGGTAGCGCAGGCTGAGCAGTGCGCCGAGCACGGCGCTGCCCATCGACACCGCCCACACCCAGGACGACAGCAGCCCCTGGGACAGGCCCGCGGCCTCGGCAGCGTGGAAAATGATCACCAGGGGGCCGGCGTAGGAGATCATCGTGGCGATCATGCCGGCGACGATGGCGGACAGGGAGCAGTCCTTGAACAGGTCTTTCATGGGACCTCGCGTGAGACATCGGGGCCCGGCCTTGGGTGGCGGGCGCTTGTTGTCAGGGGGGCCGGCATGGCGAGGGCTTGGCCCTCGATTCGCGGGCAAGCCCGCTCCCACAGGGCCCGAGTCGACCACGGCAAGGCCGTGTGGGAGCGCCGCCGTGAAGGGGCTGCGAGGCAGCCCCTGCGCCCTCAGCCCTCTTGCAACGCTCGCGGCCGGTTGCTGCGCTGCTCGGCATCGCTGTCGGGCGCCTTCTGCAGCTGGAAGTCGAACGTCAGCTCGGCATAGCGCCCGGCGATCCCCCGCGCCCCGTCCTCGCGGAACACCACCTCGCCCACCAAGCCATCGCGGGTGGCGTAGGCGAAGTCGTCCCACAGGTACTTGTCGCCAGACAGGTTGATCTGGGTGGTCAGGTGCCGGTGCCCCGGCGCCGAGATGAAGAAGTGCACATGGGCCGGGCGCTGGCCGTGGCGGCCGAGCAGGTCCAGGCACTCCTGGGTCGGGCCCTGCGGGTCGCAGCCGTAGCCCGAGGGCACGATGGTGCGCGCACGGTAGCGGCCCTCGGCATCGGTGACGATGCGCCGGCGCAGGTTGTACTCGGACTGGCTCTGGTCGAAGAACGAGTAGGTGCCACGGGTGTTGGCATGCCACAAATCGACCGTGGCCCCGGCCAGCGGCTGGCCCTGGGGATCGAGCACCTGGCCTTCGAGGAACATCACCGTGGCCACGCCCTCCTCGCTGCCGTCGTCCATGCGCACCTCGCCTTGGGCAATCGGCGCGCCGGCCACGTACAGTGGGCCTTCGATGGTGCGCGGGGTGCCGCCGGTGAGGCCGGCCTGGGCATCCTTGGCATCCTGCAGCAGGTCGAGGAAGTGCTCGATACCAAGGCCAGCCACCAGCAGCCCGGCCTCGCCGCGCCCGCCCAGACGGTTGAGGTAGTCGACGGCATGCCAGAACTCGTCCTCGCTGACCTCCAGGTCCTCGATCAGGCGGGCGGTGTCCTGCAGCACGCGCTGGATGATGCGCTTGAGGCGCGGGTTGCCGTCGTCGTTGCCGAAGCCGGCGACTTCTTCGAAGAACTTCTGGACCTCGGCAGTGTGGGAAATCTTCACGGTCATGATGGCGTACCTCGTGTTGTTCTTGTGCGTAGCGGGTGGGTCAGCGGTCGTCGGCGTGGATCGACGAGGGGTGGCGGCACAGGCCGTGCACCTCGATATCCATGTAGGGGAACAGCGGCAACTGCATCAGGGTGTCGTGCAGGGCCTCGACGCTGGGCAGGTCGAACACGCTGTAGTTGGCGTAGTGCCCGGCGATGCGCCACAGGTGGCGCCAGGTGCCCTCGCGCTGCAGGCGCTGGGCCAGCGCCTTCTCGTCGGCCTTCAGTTGCGCGGCCTTGGCCGGGTCCATGTCGACCGGCAGTCTCACGGTCATCTTCACGTGGAACAGCATGGTGCTTCTCCTTCTAGGCAAGTCAGGTTCAGCGCCGGGCGAAACGGATCAGGCGCGCTTCGTCCAGGGCCAGGCCCAGGCCCGGCGTGCGTGGCACGTGGAGCTGGAAGTCGCGGTAGACCGGCGCCTGGCTGACGATTTCCTCGGTCAGCAGCAACGGCCCGAACAGCTCGGTGCCCCAGGTCAGCTGGCGCAGGGTGAGGAAGGCATGGGCCGAGGCCAGGGTGCCGATCGAGCCTTCGAGCATGGTCCCGCCGTACAGGGCGATGCCGGCCGCCTCGGCGATCTGCGCGGTGCGCAGCACGGCACGCGGGCCGCCGTTCTTGGCGATCTTCAAGGCGAAGATGCTCGCCGCGCCGTCGGCCGCCAGGCTGAAGGCATCCTCGACGCTCTCGATCGACTCGTCGGCCATGATCGGCGCCGGGCTGCGCTGGTTCAGGCGCACCTGGCCGGCGCGATTGATGCGCGAGATGGGTTGCTCGACCAGGTCGATGCCGTTGTAGCCCAGCACCTGGCAGGCGCGGATCGCCTGGGACTCGTCCCAGTACTGGTTGACGTCGACCCGCACGCTGGCCCGCTCGCCCAGGGCGCGCTTGATCGCCACCACGTGCTTGAGGTCGTGATCCAGCGGGTTGGCGCCGATCTTCAGCTTGAAGATGCGGTGGCGGCGTGCCTCGAGCATCTGCTCGGCCTCGGCGATGTCCCGGGTGGTGTCGCCGCTGGCCAGGGTCCAGGCCACGTCCAGGCTGTCGCGCACCCGGCCACCGAGCAGTTCGCTGACCGGCAGGCCCAGGCGCTTGCCCTGGGCATCGAGCAAGGCGCTCTCGATGCCAGACTTGGCGAACGTGTTGCCCTTGGCGATCTTGTCCAGCTTGAGCATGGCGGCGTTGATGTTGTCCGCCGCCATGCCCAGCAGCGCGGGCGCCAGGTGGGCATCGATATTGGCCTTGATCCCCTCGGGGCTTTCGTAACCGTAGGCCAGCCCGCCAATGGTAGTGGCCTCGCCGATGCCCTCGACGCCGTCGCTGCAGCGCAGGCGCAGGATCACCAGGGTCTGCTGCTGCATCGTGTGCATGGCCAGCTTGTGGGGGCGGATGGTCGGCAGGTCGACGATGATCGCCTCCAGCCGGTCGATGGTCGGGCTTGTCATGCAAGGCTCCAGTTCAGTCAGTTGAGGGTCACGCCTGGCCGGCGGCCAGCAGGCCTTGGCGCCGGCCGCTGGCCAGGTGCACGGCCATGGCCAGCGCGGCGACCGCGCCAGGGATGGCGAAGGCGATGAAGTTCAGTTGCAGCGGCAGGTTGATGCCCATCAGCGCGCCACCGAGCAGCGGGCCGACGATGGCGCCGTTGCGGCCGATGCCGGAGGCCCAGCCAAGGCCGGTGGAGCGTACCGACAGGCCATAGAGCTGGGCGGCGCCGGCATAGAGCAGGATCTGCGTGCCGATGGTGGTGGCCCCGGCGACGAAGATCAGCAGGTACAGCACCGGCATCGGGCTGTTGACGCCCAGCAGGCTAATCGACAGCGCCGCGCCGAGGAAGAACGCCACCTTGACCTTGACCAGGTTGTAGCGGTCGCCCAGCCAGCCACCGAGGATCGCCCCGGCCATGCCGCCGAAGTTCAGCGCCAGCAGGAACGACAGGCTCGACCCCAGGCTGTAGCCGGCGTTGGCCATCAGCTTGGGCAGCCAGGAGCTGAGCGCATAGACCATCAGCAGGCAGCAGAAAAACGCCAGCCACAGGGCCAGGGTGCGCACCGCCAGGCCGTCGCGCAACAGCGCCAGCACCGAGGCACCCTTGCCCTTGCGCTCCGGTGCCTGCAGCACGTCATCGGGCCGCACGTCGCAGTCGGGGTCCAGGCGCTTGAGCAGTGCACGCGCTTGCTCCGTACGGCCCTGGCGCACCAGGAAGCCGATGGATTCCGGCAGGTAGTAGAGGATCACCGGCAACAGCAGCAGTGGCAGCGCGGCGGCGAAGAACATCGACTCCCAACCGAAGCGTGGCAGCAGGTAGATGCCGATGCCCGCCGAGAGCATGCCACCCAACGAGTAGCCGCTGAACATGATGGCCACCAGGGTGCTGCGCAGGCGCTTGGGCGCGTACTCGTTCATCAGCGCCACGGCGTTGGGCATCAGCCCGCCGCAGCCGAGCCCGGCGAAGAAGCGGTACACGCCGAACTCGCCGGGGGTGCTGGCGAAGCCGTTGAGGATGGTCGCCCCGGAGAACAGGGCGAAGCAGATGGCGATGCCCTTCTTGCGCCCGATGCGGTCGGCCAGGCTGCCGAAGACCAGGGCGCCGAACATCATGCCGAACAGCGCGTAGCTGCCCAGGGCGCCGGCCTGCAGCGGGGTCAGGCCCCACTCTTTCATGATCACCGGCAGCACCACGCCGTAGATGAACAGGTCGTAGCCGTCGAAGACCAGCAGCAGGCCGCACCAGGCCATGACCATCCAGTGAAACGGGGTGAAGCGGGCATTGTCGATGATCGGGTGGACGTCGAGGGTTCGCATGGCATCTGTCTCTCTTGTTTTTGTTGTGTGAGGAAAACCTTGCCCGAAGGCGGCGCTCAGCCGAGGTCGCCGCCGCCTACCGGCAGGGTCACGCCGGTGATGTAGGAGGCCTCGTCGGAGGCCAGGAAGAGGATCGCGCCGACCTGTTCGTCGATGCTCCCGTAGCGTTTCATCAGGCTGCTGGAGACGGTCTGGTCGACGATCTGCTGGTACCAGCCCTTTTCCTGCTCGCTCTGCTCGCTGCTGTTGCGCGGAATGCGCCGGGGCGGTGCCTCGGTGCCGCCTGGGGCGGTGGCATTGACCCGGATGCCACGGCCGGCCGTCTCGAAGGCCAGGCACGCGGTGAGCGCGTTGACCCCACCCTTGGCCGCACCGTAGGGCACGCGGTTGACCCCTCGGGTGGCGATGGACGAGACGTTGACGATGGCGCCGCTGCCGCGCTCGAGCATGTAGGGCAGCGCCGCGTGGCAGCACCACAGGGTGGGGAACAGCGAGCGGCGCACTTCGGCCTCGATCTGCGCCACCTCGTAATGCTCGAAGGGCTTGGCCCAGATCGTGCCGCCGACGTTGTTGACCAGGATGTCGAGGCAGCCGAAGGTCGCCACGGCCGTGGCCATGACCCGGGTGCAGTCGGCGTATTGCTCGAGGTCGGCGGTAAGGGTCAGTACGCCTTCCCCGGCCAGCTCGTGGACCAGTTCGGAGCGGTCCACCGCCACCACCTGCGCGCCCTCGGCCTTGAGCCGCCAGCACACGCCTCGGCCGATACCCTGCGCGGCGCCGGTGACCAGGGCGACCTTGCCTTGGAATCTGCTATCCATCGTTCTCTCCCACCATTGGGTTGTCGAACCCGCCACGAGCCCCTTCAGGCCCGTGGGCTTGGGTTGCGGCTACCGGCCCATTCGCCGCAAGCAGTTGCTCCCACAGGTACAGCGCATGCCTCGAAATGTGGGAGCTGGCTGCCTGCGATCGAGGGCAACGCCCTCGCCAGTCGCCAGGAATAAAAAGGAGGCCGCCCTCACCCGCACGATGCGGGCAGCCCCGTGAAGTCTCAGGCTGCCGCGGCGGCGAACTTTTCGTAGTAGAAGTTGGCCGGGGTGATGCCCTGTTCGCGGATGTACTGGCTGACCGCCTCGACCATCGGCGGTGGCCCGCACAGGTACACGTCGACATCGCCGTCGTTGAGGTGGCGCGGCTCGATGTGCTGGGTCACGTAGCCCTTCTGCGGGTACTGGCTGTCCGGGTTGGCCACGCAGGCGCTGAAGGTGAAGTTGGGGATGCGCGCGGCCAGGGCCTGGAGGCGCTCCATCTCGACCAGGTCGAAGTCGTTGGTGACGCCGTAGATCAGGTGCAGGGGATGCTCCGAGCCCTGCTCGGCGATCTTCTCCAGCATCGCCGTGAACGGCGCCAGGCCCGTGCCGCCGGCCAGCAGCAACAGCGGCCGCTGGATCGGGCGCAGGTAGAAGCTGCCCAGCGGCCCTGCCAGGGTCAGGCTGTCGCCGGCCTTGGCCAGGCTGGTGAGGAAGTGGCTCATCAAGCCGCCGGGCACGTTGCGGATCAGGAAGCTGACCTCGCCGTCCTTCTGCAGCGAGCTGAAGGAATAAGCACGGCTCTGGTCGCTGCCCGGCACCTGCAGGTTGACGTACTGGCCCGGCAGGAACGCCAGGCGGCTCAGGGACTCGCCCTTGATCGACAGGGCGATGGTGCTCTCGGACAACTGGCGTACCTCGCTGATGGCCGCCTCGAAGCTGGCCTGCTCGGCCTTGCACAGCTGCGACGAGGCCGGAATGCGCACCACGCAGTCGCTCATCGCGCGCATCTGGCAGGTCAGCACGTAGCCCTGGGCGATCTCTTGCTCGCTCAAGGCGTCCTCGATGAAGTTGTCGCCCAGGTCATAGCGCCCGGCCTCGGCCTGGCACTTGCAGGTGCCGCAGGCGCCGTCGCGGCAGTCCAGGGGGATGTTGATGCCCTGGCGGTAGGCGGCGTCGGCCACGCTCTCGTGGCCTTCGGCCTGGATGAAACGGGTCACCCCGTCTTCGAAATTCAATGCGATCTGGAAGCTCATGGCGTACCTCCGGGGCGAGCCTGGCCACGGTGCGCCATGCGGCACACCGGGCGACCCTCGCCTTGGCCTGGTGTCAGATGTGGTAGATGTCGATGACCTGACGCACGTAGTCGTTCTTCAGGACCACCTTCTTGGCCAGGATCCGCAGGTCTTCGCCCCGCAGGTCGAGGGTGTAGAAGCTGGTGCCGAAGTAGCTGTCGGTGGTCTTGTAGCGAAAGCTCAGGGTGTGCCAGTTGAACCGCACCTGGCACTGGCCATCGCGCTGCTCGACGATCTCGATGTTGCTGATGTTGTGGGAGGTGCGGGTGTCCGGGACGGTGGCGCTGGAGCGCTCGGTCTTGATGCGGAACACCCGGTCCTCCAGGCCGCCACGGTTGCCGTACCAGATCAGCGAGATCTCGCTCTGCGGGTCTTCGGTGAGGCGGTCGTCATCGTCCCAGGACGGCATCCAGAAGGTCGCGTCGGCAGCGTACAGCTCCAGCCACAGGTCCCACTGGGCATCGTCCAGGTAGCGCGCCTCGCGGTAGAGGAAGTCGCGCACGGTTTCATAGGTGCTGGTCATTGCACGGCCTCCACGGGGATCAGGCGCTGTTCCTGCTCAAGGGCCTTGATCATGGTCTCCTGCCAGTACTTGTGCTGCAGCACGAACAGGCCCTCGTCCTCGGTGCGTACGCCCGACAGCAGCGGCTTGAGCTCGATCTCGCGGGCGGCCTCGTCGGCGCCTTCGACCCAGTGGGCCGCGCCACGGGACATGTCGTTCCAGCCGGCACCGGCGCCATAGCCGGTCTGGCAGGAGCGGAACTCCTCCAGGTCATCCGGGGTGGCCATGCCGCTGACGTTGAAGAAGTCCTCGTACTGGCGGATACGCCTGGCCCGGGCCTCGGCACTCTCGCCCTTGGGGGCGATGCAGTAGATGGTGATCTCGGTCTTGTTCACCGAAATGGGCCGGGCGATGCGGATCTGCGAGCTGAACTGATCCATCAGGTAGACGTTGGGGTACAGGCACAGGTTGCGCGAATTCTCGATCATCCAGTCGGCGCGGGCCTGGCCGAAATCGGCGGCTAGCTCATCACGTCGCTCATACGCCGGACGGTCCTCGGGGTTGGCCCAGCGGGTCCACAGCAGTAGGTGGCCATGGTCGAAGGAATAGAAGCCGCCACCCTGCTTGGCCCAGGCGCCGGCACTCATGGTCTTGATCTGTTCCCCAGCCTCGCGCTGCTTGCGCTGGTTCTGGGTGGCGGCGTAGTTCCAGTGCACGGAACTGACGTGGTAGCCATCGGCGCCGTTCTCGGCGGTGAGCTTCCAGTTGCCTTCGTAGATGTAGGAGCTGGCGCCGCGCAGCACTTCCAGGCCTTCCGGCGACTGGTCGACGATCATGTCGATGATCTTCGCCGACTCGCCCAGGTGTTCGACCAGGGGTTTGACATCGGAGTTGAGGCTGCCAAACAGGAAGCCGCGATAGGACTCGAAGCGGGCGACCTTGGTCAGGTCGTGGGAGCCGTCGCAGTTGAAGCTGTCGGGGTAGCCGGCGTTGCTCGGGTCCTTGACCTTGAGCAGCTTGCCGCTGTTGTTGAAGGTCCAGCCATGGAACGGGCAGGTATAGCTCGAACGGTTGCCGCGCTTGTGCCGGCACAGCATGGCGCCGCGGTGGCTGCAGGCATTGAGGAAGGCATTGAGCTCCCCGTCCTTGTTGCGCGCGATGAAGATCGGCTGGCGCCCCATGGTCAGGGTGAGGAAGTCGTTCTTCTCGGGGATCTGGCTTTCGTGGGCCAGGTAGATCCAGTTGCCCTCGAAGATGTGCTTCATCTCGAGTTCGAACAGGCGCGGGTCGGTGAACATCTCTCGCTTGCAGCGATAGACACCTTTTTCCCGGTCATCCTCGAGCAAGGCATTGAGGTAATCGAATCCCAGGGACATGGCCAGGGTCTCCATTGTTATTGTTCAGGCCAGGTCAGGTTAGGGTGTGCCGGGATGGGGCAATATCCGGATCGTGCAGAGTGCTATCCGATTTGTGCAGGCAGGTTGGGCACCTGGGTGTATCGGGGCTGCCTTGCAGCCCCTGGATCAGGCGCCCGTGCGACGCCGCAAGGTCTCGGAGGGCAACTCGCCGAACTGCTGCCGGTAGCTCTCGGAAAACCGCCCCAGGTGCAGGAAGCCATAGTCCATCGCCAACTCGGTCACGCTGCGCACCGCGCAGCTGGCATCGCTCAGGCAGGCGTGCACCTGCTCCAGCTTGCGCTGGCGAATGTACTGCCTGGGGGTGGTCCCCAGGTGCCGGTCGAACAGCGCGTACAACGAGCGCACGCTCATGCACGCCTGCTCGGCCAAGCCTTCGGCGGACATCTCCAGCTTCAGGTTGTGCTCGATGTGCTCGAGGATTCGCTCCAGGCTGGCCCCCGGCGTACCGAGGCATTCACGGCGGACGTTGGTGGTCAGCAGGGTCAGCAGCTTGCTGGCGACGATCTGGCTGTAGTGCCCCTGCACCCGCGGCAGCGAATCGCTCACCTCGGCCTCGTGGCAGATCATCGCCAGCAGGCTGACGAAACCGTCCAGCTCCTCCAGCCGGTAGTGATTGCGCAAGAAGCGTACGCCTGCGCTGGGTCGCTGCCAGCGCTGCTCGTCGCAGATCGATTCGAGCAGGCGGGTCGGCACCTTGAGGATGAACTTCTCGCAATCTTCCGAGTAGGTCAGGTCGACCGGGTCGTCCGGGTTGATCAGCAGCAGTTCGCCCGGCACCAGGTGGTGCTCGCGCTGGTGCCCGCGCCACAGGCAATTGCCGTTGAGCAGCACCTGCAGGTGGTAGATGGTCTCCAACGCCGGCGAGGTGACGCGCACGCTGCCGCCGTAGCTGATGCGGCACAGGTCGAGGTCGGCGAACTTGCGATGGCTCAGGCTGGCCTGGGGGTGGGTGCTTCGGGACAGGCCGATGCAATGCTGGCCCACATGCCGGTTGACGTAGTCGGAAACGGCATAGGGGTCGGCGTGATGGAACACGCTGCTGCGCTCGCTCAACAGGCGGCTTTCCATAGGCAAGGCACTCGGCTTCGTTATTGTTCTGGTCGCCGCTTCCTACGGGCGCGAGGGCCTGTGGTCGCGGTCGTTCACGGTCATTCTATCGGGCCGGCGGGGGAATTCAGGGCTCAGGCGACCACCGGCGATGCTTGCACACACTAAGCAAAAAGCCGAGAGCCAGGCAATGCGACCAAGGAAAGGTCGTGCGGATAGCGGACAGGGCTGGACGGGTAGCCGGGCGATTATCGGACAAATTTTGAATCCAGATGGGCAAGCTGACCCCAACAAGCTCAATGCGCCGCCATGTCCTGACGAACCGCCCAACCCTGGCTGCGAGCCCGGAACTGCCGTGGCGCGATGGAGAACAGCTCACGAAAACGCCGGTAGAAATGCGGGAAGCTGACGAACCCGCTGGCCACCGCCACTTCGGTCAGCGACTTGCTGGTGTGCTGCAGCAACTGCCGCGCATGGGTCAGGCGCAGCTCCAGGTAGTAGCGCGGCGGCGTGGCCTGGACATGGCGGCGGAACAGGCGCTCCAGGTGACGCCGGGAAAGCCCGGCATGGCGGGCGATCTCGTCGATGCAGATAGGGTCCTCGATATTGGCATGCATCAGTTCAAGGGCCAGGCGCACACCGCGCGGCAAGGTCGGGTCGATGTCCGGCGCGGCCGCCGGCAGGCTGGCCTGCACCCGTGAACGGTCGCAGGCCAGCATCTGCTCCACGGCCCGGCGCAGCAGCTCGCCCCCGCTGTGTTCGAGCAGCCCGAGCATCATGTCCAGGGCACTGCTGGCGCCGGCACAACTCATGCGCTTGCGATCCAGCACATAGGCCAGCCGGCTGACCCGCACATGCGGGAACAGCTCGTTCATCATCGCCCGGCCATCGGGGTGGAAGGCGCATTCATGGTCATTGAGCAGGCCGGCCTCGGCCAGGAAGTAGGCCCCGTTCCACAGGCCACCGAGCAGGCAGCCTTGCTGGTCGGCCTGGCGTAGCTTGCCACGCAACAACGGATCGTTCTCCAGGCGCACCCGGAAACCACCGCACACCAGCAGGATGTCCAGCCCCTGCACATCGAGCTCGGCCAGCGGCGTGTTGACCGGCAAGGCCAGCCCCAGGTCGCTCATGACCTGGCTGCTCTCGCCCACCACCTGGATCTGGAACAACGGCGTGGCGCTCATCAGGTTGGCGGTCACCAGGGTGTCCATGGCAGCGGTGAAGGCCATCATGGAGAAGTGCTCGCGCAGGACGAAGGCCACCCGCCGGCACGGCTGCGACAGCGCCGTGCGGCCAGACGGATCCAGGTGGGCCAGGTTGGTGTTCTTCAGGACGCTTTCGAAATGACTCATGGCTCGACTCACAGGCAGCCGGTGCCCCGGCCAGGCCAGGGCGGGTGGGAGAAAAACGTTTACTTGCCGGCGGCGTCGCGGGACGCCTGCAGCCACTCGTCGAACTGCTGGCGGTGGGCGGCGACCCATTCCTTGGCGTGGCGCTGGATATCGGCAGGCTTCTTCTCGCCCTGCTGCATCTTCAGGTTCTGCGCGCTCTCGTCGTCGGTGCTGATCTGCACCAGCGAGAGGAACTTCAGCGCCGCCGGGTTCTTGTCGGCGAAGTCCTTGTTCAGCACGGCCACCACCTTGTCCACGGCAAAGCCCAGGTTCTTGCCCTTGTACAGGGTGTCGACATCGTTGTTGCCGTCAGGCAGGTCGGTCTTGGGCACTTCCAGCCAGACCACGTCGCGGCCTTCGACCAGCACGCTGGCGATCCACTGCGGCACCCAGGTGAAATACAGGATCGGCTTGCCATCCTTGTAGCGGGTGATGGTGTCGGCCATCAGTGCGAAGTACGAGCCTTGGTTGACGTGCACGGTCTTCTCCAGGTCGTAGGCCTTCATGTGGTGGGCGATCACCAATTCGCAGCCCCAGCCCGGGTTGCAGCCGGTCAGATCGGCCTTGCCATCGCCGTCGGTGTCGAACAGCTTGGCGATCTCTGGCTTCTTCAGGTCGGTGATGTACTTGATGTTGTGCGCATCGGCGGTCTTCTTGTCGATCAGGTAGCCCTGGCTCACTCCGGGCAGGATGTTGCCGGTCTTGACCATCGCGCTGTCACCGCCGGCCTGCTGGTAGAACTTGTCGTGCAGCTTCTCCCACAGGTGCACGGTGAAGTCGGCGTCGCCATTGGCCAAGGCCACCATCATCACGCCGTACTCGGTCTCCTTCGGTTCCTGGACCTTGTAGCCCAGTTCACGCAAGCCTTCCATGGCCACCTCGCCACGGAAGCGCTCCTCGGCGATGGAGGGGAAGATCGGCGTGACCTTGACGCCCTCGCCCGGCTTTTCGGCCGAGGCGCTGGCGCACAGGGAGGCGGCCACCAGCGACAAGGCGGTGGCGCATTGCAGGACGCTACGGGAGAACTTGGATCGATGCATTGTCACTTACCTTCTTCTGGTTGTTCTTTACAGGTAGGGCAGATGGGGTCGGTGGGCTCAGGCGGCCTTGCGTGGTGCGCCCTGCCCTGAACCACACAGGCGCAGCAGCAGGCCCACGGGGCCGGTGTGGTACCAGCGCAGGCTCGGGTCGGCGCTGCTGCGCGCGCCCATGGCCTGGGTCAGGCGGTCGAGGAAGATCGCCAGCAGCACCAGCCCTACCCCGCCGACCGTGGCCAGGCCCATGTCCAGGCGGCCGATACCGCGCAGCACCATCTGCCCCAGGCCACCCACCGAGATCATCGAAGCGATCACCACCATCGACAGCGACAGCATCAGGGTCTGGTTCATGCCCGCCATGATGGTCGAGGTGGCCAGGGGCAGTTGCACCCGGGTCAGCATCTGCCGCGGCGTGCAACCGAAGGCGCGCGCCGCCTCGATCTTGTCTTCCGGCACCTGGCGGATCCCCAGGTTGGTCAGGCGCACCAGCGGCGGCAGGGCGAAGACGATGGTCACCAGCACGCCCGGCACGTTGCCGATGCCAAACAGCATCACCACCGGCACCAGGTAGACGAACGCCGGCAAGGTTTGCATGGCATCGAGCACCGGGCGCACCACCCGCTCCAGGTGATCGCTGCGGGCGCAGAGGATGCCCAGCGGGATGCCGATCACCGCGCAGAAGAACACCGAGGTCAGCACCAGCGCCAGGGTGGTCATGGATTCCGACCACACGCCGATCAGCCCCAGCAGGGTCAGGGTGACGAAGCACAGCAGCGCCATGCGCCGGCCGGCCAACTGCCAACCGAGCAACGACGAAAGGATGATGCCGATGCTCGGCGGGATGCTCTGCAGCACGAACTCGATACCGTTGAGCACCTGGTCGATCGGCCAGCGGATGGCACGGAATACGTCGCGGAAGTTGTGCACCAGAAAATTCAGGGTGGCTTCCACCCAGTCACCCAGCGGCAGGGTGGCGGACTGGAACGGGTCGAGAAGACTGAACTCGGACATCGGGGCTTACCTCTTCTTGTGGCCGCAGGCGCTCATCGGCACCCGCGACGGGCGCTCAGTGGCGGCTCAGGGTCTGCAGCAGCTCGTTCTTGGAAATGGTGCCTTTGAGGGCGCCGGCGCGGTCGAGCACGGGTACCGGGTAAGGCAGGCTGGCAACGATACCCAGCACGTCATGCAGGGGCGTGTCGATGTACACCGGCTGCTGCTCGTGCAGGCTGTAGCGATCGCTGGCCGAGGCGCCGTTGACGTCGGTGTCGACCACGCCAAGCAACTGGCCATGCTCGTCGACCAGGTAGCCGTACGGCACCCCGGGCTTGAAGCGTGGCGCCTTGCCGTTGACCCGGCACACCGTCTCTGGATCGAACTGGGCGACATCCCCTGCCTTGAGCACCCGCGAGCTGTCGAAGCCTTTGAAGAAGGTGCGCACGTACTCGTTGGCCGGCTGGTTGATCAGCTCCTGGGGCGTGCCGATCTGCACCACCCGGCCGCCTTCCATGATCGCGATGCGATGGCCGATGCGGATGGCTTCCTCGATGTCGTGGGAAATGAAGATGATGGTGCGTTGCTGCTCGGCCTGCAGGCGGATCAGCTCGCCCTGCATCTCGCTGCGGATCAGTGGGTCGAGGGCCGAGAAGGCCTCGTCCATCAGCAGGATCGCCGGGTCGTTGGCCAGCGCGCGGGCTAGGCCCACGCGCTGCTGCATGCCACCGGAGAGCTGGTGCGGGTAACTGTGCTCGTGGCCAGCGAGGCCAACCTGGCTCAAGGCTTCGCGGGCCCTGGCGTGGCGCTCCTGCTCCGGGACGCCGGCGATCTCCAGGCCGAAGGCGGTGTTCTCCAGCACGCTCATGTGGGGCATCAGGGCGAAGGACTGGAACACCATGCCCATTTCCTTGCGCCGCACGTCGAGCAAGTCCTTGTCGGACAGACCGGTGATCTCTCTGCCGTTGAGATGGATACTGCCGGCGGTGGGTTCGATCAGGCGGTTGAACAAGCGCACCATGGTCGACTTGCCCGACCCGGACAGGCCCATGATGACGAAGATCTCGCCACGCTTGACGGAAAAGCTTGCATCGAACACGCCGACGACGTGGCCGGTCTTGCTGAAAATCTCATTCTTGTCGGCACCCTTGCGCAACATCTCCATGGCCATGTCCGGGTTCGGACCAAACACCTTGAAAATATTGTTCACCGAAAGAATTTCATCGGCATGGCTCATACGACCCTCTTCTTATGCTTATAACCAATCTTCAAACATCGCACTTCTCGGGTAAGGCGGGTTCGGATCAGTGCGAGTACGCTTGGCAGTCCGTTCAAGTTCGAACGCGAGTCAAACCGGCACGCAGGCGGCCCTGCTTGGAAAAATTCTCGACATCGATGTCTTCGATGCCGCGCCGTTGCTTTCACGTTAGGCCCAGGGGGGAGCGGGGTCCAACGACATTTAGGGCGCGCTAACCATTACCTGGGGTTATCAATGCCTTGGCGAGCGCGCTGTCCTGCAGGTTCCAGCGGGGCCACGGCTTCCCCAGGGCAAGCGCATACCGCCGCGAAGGGCCGCATGGCCGTGCCCCGCGCCCCGACGCAGCGGTTTACCGCCTGGGCGCTCCCACGCTAGAGTGAGGCACACCGCGCCCTCCCCAGCCCCACGAAGGACCTCGACACCCTGCCCCATGGCCAGACACACCGAACCCGATCAGACCCTGATCAAGATGCCCTCCCTGCGTGCGGTCAAGGTCTTCGTCGCCGCCGCCAAGTATCAGAACTTCACCCGCGCCGCCGAGGCCCTGTGCGTGACCCAGGCGGCGGTCAGCCGGCAGATCCGCGAGCTCGAGGCGCACCTGGGCGCCGAACTGTTCACCCGCGCCGGGCGTGCGGTGGAGCTGACCGTGGCCGGCTCGATCTTCTTCGATGCGGTGCAGTTGTCGTTCGTCAACATTTCCCAGGCCGCCGAGCGCATCCGCAGCAACACCAACACCAAGCACGTGGTCACCCTGTGCTGCTCGCCAGCGTTCTCCGCGCTCTGGCTCGGGCCTCGGCTGCCGCGGTTCTTCGAGGAGAACCCGGACATCGACATCAACCTCATCACCACCCAGAACTTCCTGTCCATGGAGCCGGGGGCGCGGCCGGACATCTTCATCTCCAAGCTGGGCAGGATCCACGAAGGCTACCGCTGCCAGCCGCTGAACCACGACATCATCTACCCGGTGTGCTCGCCCCAGTACCTGGAGCAGCATCCGGAGCTGCGCACCCTGGAAGGCATCCGGGATGGTGCCCTGCTCAACCTCAGCCCTTATGGCCGCTCCCAGGTCGCCGAGCACGTGGACTGGAACGTTTGGCTGGCCTTCCATGACATCGACCTGAAGAGCCGGGCCAGCCAGGCACCGCACTTCTTCAACGCCAACGACTACAACCTGCTGGTGCAGCTCGCCCAGAGCCACCAGGGCGTGGTGCTCGGCTGGCATATCCTGGTGGCGCCGCTGGTCGCCCAGGGCCTGCTGGTGCGGCCGGTGCCCCAGGAGGTGGTGCTCAAGGACACCTTCCACTACCTGTCGTTCAACGAAGACAAGGAGCACGACTCCAGCTGCCGCCGCCTGCGTGACTGGTTGCTGGCACAATACGAGCCACTGCAACGGGACGATCCCGGCGCCATAACGCCAGCTCATCGATCGCTCCGCTAGCGACGAGCCGTGAGCAAGGCCGCAGTTCTTGCCATACACCGATGCTGTCAGAGCCGGCGATGGGCTGCGAAGCAGCCCCACAGGCGCCAAGCCGATCACACATGAGGGTGGCTTGCAGGGCCGTGGGGAGCGGGCTTGCCCGCGAACAAGGCGCAACCCTTGCCCTGTACCGCTGGTATCACGACCGGCCCATAGGCTACTGCACCGGCAGGAAGTTCATCAGCAACAGGCTCTGCGCATAGTTCAGCCCGATCCTCCGGTAGCGCTCGTCGAGCATCTGCGCCAGCAGGTCCAGCCTCGCCACGATCTTGCCGAACTCCACCGCGAAACTCAGGTTGCTGCCCTCCTCGGAAATCTCGTTGGAGAACAGCAACAGCACACCATTGGCATCCTGGCGCTGGCTGAGCATCCAGGTGGCCTTCTCGATATTGCGCGCAGCGTTGTTGACGAACAGCGGGTCGATGGTATCGGTCATGTAGAACTCGGTGCGCCCGCCATGGGCGGTGATCAGCATGCTGCCGATGGCGTAGATGAAGGCACCGACCCGGTCGCCACGAAACTCCGGGCTCAAGGCATAGCTCAGCGCTGCCAGGTCGCGGCGGTTGCCCAGTTGCGGCAACGGCTGGCGCTGTTCGATGGCCAGGCGGATCTGCCGCTCGGCGGTGGCGGCATCGAGGTAGCCGGACTGCTTCCACTGGCTGGGGTTGCGCAGGTACAGCTTGTTCATCAGCAGGTACAGGCTCTGCAGGTTGTCGCGCATGGACAGGGTGGCCATGCGGTCGACGCTGGTCTGGAACAGCTCGCTGGGCTGACCGTCGCCGAACTGGCTGATGATGTCACGGCCCTGCTGCTGGGTGCAGGCGCACAGGGCGGTCAACGCACCTGCCAGGAGCAGGCGCAGGGAGAGTCTGAGGTGTGGAGCAACCATCGGCACCGGGGTCTGGAATCAACGGCTGGGCCGGGAATCGGCCCAACCTGACCAGACATAGAGCGCGCAAATGGGAAAAAGTGCGGCGGGCGGTTGCAACGCCGCCCCTTGGCTCACATCGCTTGGCGCAGCATCTGCACCACCTGTGCATGCAGCGCCGGATCGCCACAGGCCACCACGCAGCCGCCGTGCTGCGCCGGGCCGCCGTCCCAGGCGGTGATCACCCCGCCCGCGCCCTCGATGATCGGGATCAGCGCCTGTACGTCGTAGGGCTGCAGGCTGGCCTCGACGATCACGTCGACGAAGCCGGACGCCAGCATGCAGTAGGCATAGCAGTCGCCACCGTAGCGCATCAACCGGGCACGGCCGGCCACGGCCTCGAAGGCCGCCTTGCGCGCGGGCGTGTCGAACATGTCCGGGGTGGTGCACATCAAGGTCGCCGCGGCCAGGTCGGCGCAGGCGCGGGTCTTCAAGGGTGTGCCGCTGCGCCAGGCGCCCTCGGGCGTGCCGACGAAACGCTCGCCGGTGAACGGCTGGTTCATCACCCCGAGGACCGGGCGCGTACCGTCGTTCAGGGCAATCAGCGTGCCCCACAATGGCAGGCCGGTGATGAAGGCGCGGGTGCCGTCGATCGGGTCGAGCACCCAGGTCAGCGGGCTGCTGCCAGCGGCCACGCCTTGCTCCTCGCCGAGGATACCGTGCTCCGGGTAGCGGGCCTGGATCTGCGCACGCATGGCATCCTCGGCGGCCTTGTCGGCCACGGTGACCGGGTCGTACAGGCGCCCGCCCTTGTCCTCGACCTCCAGGCTCGCCCGGAAATACGGCTGGATCGCCGCCGCGGCGGCATCGGCCAACTGCTCGGCGAAGACGCGGAATTCGCCAATCTGCTCAGCACTCAGGGACATGGGTCAGGCCTCGTTCAGGGAAAGGGCTCGCATCATACCCGACTCCACCCGGGATCGAAGCCTGTGTCGAACCCAGGGTGGAGCGCGCCCATTCAATCGGCGAAGTCGGTGGACAGCGACCATTCCCGCCAGTGCGCCAGTTCCCGCTCGACCAGGGCATGCTTGGCCTCGACCCGCGCGACCGCATCGCTGCCCAGCGGCAGGCGCAGCGGTGGCTGCTCGGCGTTGGCCAGGGCCAGCATGGCTTCGGCGAATCGTTGCGGGTCGCCCGGCTGGGCATGGTTGGCCGAAGCGGCGAAGGTGCGCATCTGGCCGACCGTCTGGTCATAGTCGGGCAGTTCCAGGGCAGTCTTGACCAGCGACTGGTCGTCGAGAAAATCGGTGCGGAAGAACCCCGGCTCGACCACGGTCACCTTGATGCCCAATGGCGCCAGCTCCTGGTGCATGGCCTCGCTGATGCCCTCCACGGCGAACTTGGTCGAGCCGTACACGCCCCAGCCCATGTAAGCCTGGTAGCCACCCAGCGAAGAGATGTTGATGAGGTGACCGCTGCGCTGGCGGCGCATGTGCGGCAGCACCGCGCGGCTGACGTTGAGCACGCCGAACACGTTGGTGGCGAACAGCCGCTCGGTCTCGCTGGCGCTGGTTTCCTCCACCGCCCCCAGCACCCCGAAACCGGCATTGTTGACCAGGACATCGATACGGCCGAAGCGCTTGATGCCTGCAGCCACGGCCTGGTGGGCCTGTTCTTCGCAGGTGACGTCCAGGCGCACGGCCAGCAGGTTCGGCTGCTGGCCCAGGCGGGCCTCGATGTCCTCGGGCTTGCGCGCGGTGGCGATGACCGCATCGCCGGCCGCCAGGGCCTGTTGGGCGATCAGTGCACCGAATCCGCGGGAAGCGCCAGTGATGAGCCAGGTACGCATGTCAATTCCTCCTGTAGACGACCCTGCACCGCGCAGGGCCTTGTCGATGAGTGAGGTCACTGTACGTCTGGGCGGTTGATGTGATAATCCCATGAATTTCGCATGCGCTTGTGAGGTGCATTCAACAATGAAATCGCCCAGCACCGCCGACCTGTCGCTGTTCCTGTGCATCGCCCGGCACCTGAACTTCAGCCGCGCCGCCGTCGAACTGGGGCTCACGCCCTCGGCCCTGAGCCATGCCCTGCGCACCCTGGAAACCCGCCTGGGCGTGCGCCTGTTCAACCGCACCACGCGCAGCGTGGCCCTGACCGAGGCCGGCGAGCGCCTGTACCAGCGCCTGCAACCGGCCTTCCGCGATATCGCCGATGCCCTGAAAGATCTCGACAGTATGCGCGACAGCCCCTCTGGCAAGCTGCGCATCACCGCCGGCCGGGCCGCCGTGGAGCTGGCCTTGCTGCCGCTGGCCAGCCGTTTTTTGGCCGCCTACCCGGACGTGCGCCTGGAGATCGCCAGCGACGATGCCCTGGTGGACATGGTCGGTGCCGGCTTCGATGCCGGCGTACGCCTGGGCGAGCGCCTGCAGGCGGACATGGTGTCGCTGCCCATCGGCCCCTACCTGCGCTCGGTGGTGGTGGGCGCGCCGGCGTTCTTCGAGCGCCATCCGCGCCCCCGGCAACCCCACGACCTGCGCACCCTGCCCTGCATCGGCCACCGTTTCCCCAGCGGTGCGCTGTACCGCTGGGAGTTCGAACGGGGTGGCATGCGCCTGGAGGTGGACGTGCAGGGGCCACTGGTGCTCGGCGATGTCAGCCTGATGCCCGACGCCGCCCTGGAGGGCGTGGGCCTGGCCTATGTGTTCGAGGACATGGTCCGCGAGCACCTGGCCAGCGGCCGGCTGGTGCAGGTGCTGGAGGACTGGACGCCCTACTACCCGGGCTTGCACCTGTACTACCCGAGCCGACGCCATGTACCGGCAACCCTGAAGGCCTTCATCGAGTTCGTGCGCAGCCAGCGCGACGCCGATTTGTAACGCCAGGTTGCAGGCCCTCCTGCGGCCACTGGCGTTTTGCCCCTATGCGGTTTTTACTTGCAGAGTGCCTGGCGCGTGGCTGGGCTGCCGACGGCTGGAGATCCCGCCATGCGCCAAGACCACCTCGATGGCCTGGTCACCTTTCTTGCAGTGGCCGAGGAGAAAGGCTTCTCCACGGCCGCCGTGCGCCTGGGCGTCTCGCCCTCGGCGGTCAGCCAGAGCATTCGCAGCCTGGAGCATCGCCTGGGGCTGGTGCTGTTCAACCGCACCACCCGCAGCGTGGCCTTGACCGAGGTCGGCGAGCGCTTCCTGGAGCGGGTCCAGCCGGCCCTGGAGGCCTTGACCAATGCCTCCCGCGAACTGGGCCGCGAAGCCGACCACCCCAGTGGGCTGTTGCGCCTGAACGTGCTGCGGGCCAGCTACCTGATCGTGCTGCAACCGATCCTGCGGCGCTTTCTCGCCACCTACCCGGAGATCAGCCTGGAGCTGCGGGTGGAGAACCAACTGGTAGACATCGTCGCCCAGGGGTTCGACGCCGGTATCCGCTTCGGTGCGGCGGTCGACAAGGACATGGTCGCCCTGACGGTCGGCCCGCCGCTGCAGGCGCAGGTCATCGCCGCCCCCGACTACCTGGCCCGCCATGGCCGCCCCCAGCATCCACGGGCGTTGCTCGAGCACGACTGCATCGGTTTTCGCCACAGCAGCAGCGGGCAGATCGAACGCTGGGCCTTCAGCCGCGGCAACGAGCACTTCGAGTTGCAGGTGCGTGGGCGCCTGGTGCTCAACGACTCGGAGATCCTCGTACGCTCGGCCCTCGATGGGCTGGGCATCGCCTACATGATCAATGGCTATATCGAGCCCTTTCTCGCGCAAGGGCGCCTGGTGCGCCTGCTGGAGGACTGGAGCCCGTGCTTTCCCGGCTTGCAGCTGTACTACCCGGATCGCCGCCGGGTGCCGGCCAAGCTGCGGGCATTGATCGACTTCCTGCGCGCGGAATGGGCGCAGGCGCCATTGGTGGAGGAGTTGCTGTCGTGATGCGGACCTTCATTCAGTGATCGTCCAGGGCCGCCTCGCGCCCCGGTATTTGCTGGGGCCGAACACTATGAAGCCCTGCTTCAAGCCCCTTGCAGCAAGCCCCCGTCAATGCTTCGCCGATCCTGTTGAATAATCTGCATTCGGGCAACGAAGCGGAAAGCACGCGCATGAGCGAGATCGGCAGGCTGCTGGCCGCCCTGGCCAGCCAGGCCAGGGATGGCGAAGAAAGCGTCATGGCCACGGTGGTCAGGGTCCAGGGTTCGGCCTACCGGCGCCCCGGTGCGCGCATGCTGATCGCTCGCCACGGCGGCACCGTCGGCATGGTCAGCGGCGGCTGCCTGGAAGGCGAGCTGGCCCGCCGCGCCTGGTGGCTGACCGAGGGCGCAGAACCGGTGCTGCGTACCTACAGCACCGGCGTCCGGGACGGCGATGCCGATGAACAGGAGGCCCTGGCCTTTGGCCTGGGCTGCAACGGCACGGTGGATATCCTGCTCGAACGTGTCCGCGAGCTCGACCGTTACCTGCCGGCATGCCTGTTGCGCGAGGTCCGTGCCAGCCGCACCCCTGCGGTGCTGGCCACGGTGATCGACAGCACCTTCGCCGGCCTGGGCCTGGGTGCACGGGCCTGCCTCGACGCACGGGGCGTGCAACTGCCGCCCGGCCTGCCTGACGCGCTGGTCGAGCGGCTGGCCCTCGACCTGCACCAGGTGGCCGCGCAGCGCCGCAATGCCAGCCAGGCCTACCTGTGGCAAGAGCAGCGCTGCGAAGTGCTGTTCGAGTACCTGGCGGCACCGCGCCGGCTGGTGCTGTTCGGCGCAGGCCACGATGCACAACCCCTGGCGAACATGGCCGCGCAGCAGGGTTGGCAGGTCTGCGTGGTGGATGCGCGCCGCCACTTCGCCCGGCGCGAGCGTTTCCCCGAGGCCGAGCAAGTGCTGCACCTGGAGCTGCAGAGCTCCGTCGACCTAGCGGCCCTGCTCGACGATGCCGCCGTGGTGGTGATGAGCCACAGCCTGGCCCAGGACCGTCACTGGCTGGCCCAGGCCCTGGCTCATCGCAGCGCCTATATCGGCCAGCTCGGCCCACGGGAGCGCACCGAACGCCTGCTCGACGAGATCGGCGCCGGCAGCGACGCCCGCCAACGCCTGCACTACCCCATGGGCCTGGATATCGGCGCCGAGGGCCCGGAAGCCGTGGCCTTGTCGGTGCTGGCGGAGATCGCCGGGCACTTCAACGGCCGCGACGGCCGCCCGCTGCGCCTGCGCAACGCCCCCATCCACGATGGCCTGGGGGCGTTGCACGGCTGAGCCTCAGGCCTTGCGCAGCGCCTGGGGATCGATGGGCAGGCTGCGCAGGCGCTTGCCGGTGGCGGCGAACACCGCGTTGACCACCGCCGGCGCCACCGTCACCGTGGCCACCTCGCCCAGGCCGCCCGGCGCCTCGGGGCTGTCGATGCGGAAGGTATCGAGCGTTGGTGTCTCGTTCAGGCGCAGCATCCGGTAGCTGTCGAAGTTGCCCTGCTCGACCCGGCCGTCCTTGAAAGTGATATTGCCGAACAGCGCCGCCGTCAGGCCGAACAGGGTGCCGCCCTGGACCTGTGCCACCACGCTGTCAGGGTTGATGGCGATGCCGCAGTCGACCACGGTGGTGATGCGTTCGACGGTAACGTTGCCGGCATCGTCCACGCTCACCTCGGCCACCTGCGCCGAGTAGGTGCTGAAACAGTAGGTCAGAGCCAGGCCACGGCCCCTGCCGGCGGGCAAGGGATCGGCCCAGCCGGACTTGTCCTTGAGCGTTTCCAACACCTTCAGTGCCCGTGGGTGGGCCTCGAGCAACGGGTAGCGGAAGTCGAACGGGTCGCGCCCGGCCAGGTGCGCCAGCTCGTCCATCAGGCCCTCGACCATGAAGGCGTTCTGGGTATGCCCGACCCCGCGCCAGAACGCCGGCAGGATCCCCGCCGGCGGCTCGTGACGCACGTAGTGCACCGCCAGGTTGGGGAAGGCATAGGGGCCGCAGGCATCGCGCACGGCATCACGGTCGACGCCATTGACGAAGGCCGCCGGCAACCAGCGGGCGAGGATCGAGCCGCCGGTGATCTTGTGGGTCCAGGCCACCGGCCTGCCCTCTTCGTCCAGCGCCGCGCTGAGGTGGTTGTAGTGATAGGGCCGCAGGGTGCTGTGGCGCGTGTCTTCCTCACGCGACCAGATGACCTTCAGCGGATAGTCCACCTGCTTGGCCAGCTTCACCGCGTCGCTGACGAAATCCACGTCCAGGCGGCGACCGAAACCACCGCCGAGCAAGTGGTTGTGGACCGTCACGGCCTCTTCCGGCAGGCCGGTGATCTGCGCCGCCACGGCCTTGGCCCGGGCGGGCACCTGGCTCCCCAGCCATAGTTCGCAGGCGTCCTTGCGCACATGCACGGTGCAGTTGACCGGCTCCAGGCAAGCATGGGCCAGCCAGGGCACCTGGTACACCGCGTCGATACGCTTGCTGGCCTTGGCCAGGGCTGAGGCGGCATCCCCCTCGACCCGCACCTGCACCCCCGGCTGTTCGGCCGCCTTGCGCATGGCTTCGAGCATCTGCGCGCTGGACATCCCGGCGTTGGCACCTTCGTTCCACTTCGGCTGGAGCAGCGCCATGCCCTTGCGCGCCGCCCCCATGTGATCGGCCACCACCGCCACGGCGTTGTCGCTGTGCAATACCTGGCGCACACCCGCGACCGCCAGGGCCGGCGCCGGGTCGACCTCGGCCAGGGTACCGCCGACCACCGGGCACAACTGGATCGCCGCCACCTTCATGCCGTCCGGGTGGGCGTCGATGCCGAACACCGCCTGGCCGTTGATCTTGTCTGGCGAATCGGTACGCGGCGCCGGCGTGCCGATCAGCTTGAAGTCCTTCGGGTCCTTCAGCGGGATCTGCTCCGGCAGCGGCAGGCCGGCGGCGGCATCCACCAACTCGCCGTAGGCCAGCTGGCGGCCACTGCCTGGGTGCAGCACCTTGCCCTGCTCGGCCCGGCAACTGGCTGGGTCGACCTTCCACTGCGAGGCCGCTGCGGCTACCAGCAGGATACGCGCCGCCGCGCCCGCCTCGCGCAGCGGCTTCCAGTTGCCCGGCACCGAGGTCGAGCCCCCCGTGACCTGGAAGCCCAGCACCGGGTTGGCGTAGCGTTTGTCGTCGGCCGGAGCATGCTCGACGGTGACCTGGTCGAGGCCGACTTCCAGCTCTTCGGCGATCAACGCCGGCATCGAGGTGTAGGTGCCCTGGCCCATCTCCACCGGTTGGATGGTCAGGTAGACATGGCCCTGGCGATCGATGCGCACGTAGGCGTTGGGCGCGAATGCTGCCGCTTCGGCCTGCACGGCACGCACGCCCAGCGGCAAGGCGAAGCTGATCAGCAGCCCGCCGCCGACAGCGGCGCTGGCCTTGAGGAAACCACGCCGGCTGAAGCCTGGGGCAGGTTCATGGCGGGTCATGTCACACCTCCACCTGGCCGGAGGCGGTCTTGATCGCCTGGCGGATACGCACATAGGTGCCGCAGCGACAGATGTTGCCGGACATGGCGCCGTCGATCGCGGCATCGTCCGGCGTGGGGTTGCTGGCCAGCAGCGCGGTCGCCGACATGATCTGGCCGGTTTGGCAATAGCCGCACTGGACCACTTCGTGCTTGAGCCAGGCGGCCTGCACGCGCTTGCCCAGCTCGGTCTGGCCAATGCCTTCGATGGTGGTGATGTCCGCACCGGCCAGGGCGCCGACCGGCATCATGCAGGCGCGCACCGCCGAGCCGTTCATGTGCACCGTGCAGGCCCCGCACAGGGACAGGCCGCAGCCGAACTTGGTGCCGGTCATGCCCAGCACGTCGCGCAAGACCCAGAGCAGCGGCGTGTCGTCCTCGACCTCCACCTGATGCTCATGGCCGTTGATCTTCAGGGTGTGGACCATTGGACGATCTCCTCGGGGGTGTTGGGCGCTCACGGCTTGTCGTTATCGTTCTGGGCCCGGCCTTCGCGGCCTCGGGCGGGTAACCTGTAAAGGGTAGTGACTGGAGCGCGAGGGAAAAACCGCGCAAGGCTGCAAGCGGCATGAAGGCAAACTTAATGATCACGGCAACGCTGCCAGCCCGCGATTGCATCGGCGTGCCCTGCACAGTACGGTGATGCCCACACCCAAGGAGCCCCGCATGACCACCACCGCTGTCGCCCTCGTCCTGGCCGCCGGCCGCAGCCAACGCTTCGGCAGCGACAAGCGCCAGCAGCGCCTGGACACCGGCCAGACCCTGCTCGAAGCCAGCCTGGCTTTGCCCTGCGCGCGGCTGGCCGAGGTCTGGCTGGCCTTGCGCGATGACGACCGCGCCCCGGCCACGCTGCCGGCCAAGGTGCGCGTGCTGCAGTCCGGCGCCAGCCGCCTGGGCCTGGGGCACAGCATCGCCGCGAGCGTCGAGCGCATCGCCCAGGCCAGCGATGCACAGGTCCTGGCCCTGTTCCTCGCCGACATGCCCTTCATCCGCCCGGCCACCTTCGAGGCCCTGCTCGCCTGTGCCGATGCCGCGCACATCTGCCGCCCCGCCTACCAGGGCCGCCCAGGGCATCCGGTGCTGTTCGGCCGCGCCTTCTGGCCCGCGCTGTGCCTGCTCGAAGGCGACAACGGTGCCCGCGCCGTGCTGCAGGCCCACCCTGGGGCGGTACGCACGGTGGACGTGGCCGATCCAGGTGTGCTGCTGGACATCGACCGCCCTGCCGACCTGCCGAGTAGCGGCCAGCGTCTAGACTGAAGAAGGAATTCCCGCGCCACTTGGCCCGGACAACCAGCACCGGCATGAACGGGGGGCTGCCGTACGTGGAGGTGTGAGATGAGCCAGTTCAAGCGATTGTTCGTCATGCTTGGCCCGCAGATGCGCCACACACCCGCCCTGCAGCGGGCGGCGGCGCTGGCCGAATCCAGCGGGGCGTTGCTGGATATCAACGTCTTCGTCGACGATGTCGACACCTTCGGCTTGATGAGCGATGGCCGCGAGCGCGAGCGACTGCTCGAGCACAATCGCCAATGGCTGGCCGACGAGGCCGAACAACTGCGCACCGCCGGCCTGGACGTGTCCACCGAACTGCTGCTGACCCGCGACCCGTTGGCCAGCGTGCTGGAACAGGTCGAGCGGCTGGGATGCGACCTGCTGGTCAAGGACGTGCAGCACGAACCGGTGCTCAAGCGCTTGCTGGTCACGCCGCTGGACTGGCAACTGCTCAAGGACAGCCCGGTCGCCGTGCACCTGGTCAGCGAGATCCGCCTGCCCTTGCCCCGGCAGATCGCCGCTGCTGTCGACCTCAACAGCCATGGCGCCGGCGAGCACCTGGACGAGCAGGTGATCCGCAGTGCCCATGCCCTGGCCTTGCAATGCAACGCCGAGCTGCACCTGCTGCACGTGTGCGACGCGGCCAAGACCCATATCGCCGATTTCGGTGCCGGCACGGTGACCATGCCCGGTTTCGACGCCAGCGTACGCACAGCGCAGCGCACAGCCTTCAACCGCCTGGGCGATCATCACCAGATCGACCTGGAGCGCCGGCATTTCCTCGAAGGGCCGGCCATCCGGGCGATCGCCCAGTTCGTCGGCCAGAGCCGGATGGATGTGATCGTCATGGGCAACCACCGCCACGATGCCATGCAGACCTTCCTCGGCGGGACCACGGCCCATGTGATCGAGCATTCGCTGTGCAACGTATTGGCGATCAAAGCGGTGCGCTGAGGCGGCTGGTCCCATGCCGGTCAGCAAGCGATAGGGGGCTGCTGTGCAGCCCATCGCCGGCGAGCCGGCTCCCAGGGCCGCGCCGTTCTTGAGGTCGGCGCCAAATTTGTGGGGCTTGCCAGCGATGGGGCGCGAAGCGGCCCCAACGCTCCCATCCTGGGGAGCAACGCCGATCAGAAGCCCTTGCTGTAGTACAGCGAGTACGACTCGATGCCGTCGTTCGGCTGCTTGAGGCCAGCGTTGGAATAGTGGATCGCACGCAAGCCGACCTTCTGCTCGCCCGGCAGCTTCAGGCCGAAGCCGAGGCGGTCCTCGAAGTTGACCGACGAGCCCAGGCGCTGGTCGCCGACGTCGGTCTTGGAGAACGCCGCCAGGCCGATACCGGCCTCGATGAACGGGGTGTAGGTGAAACCGCTGAACTCATAGACGAACACCGGGCTGAACGACAGCGAATGGGCGCCGCTGGCCTCGCCACCTTCCCAATAGGTGTAGGCCGCATCCCAGTAGCCGGTCAGGTGGCCGGTGTTGCTTTCGAACCACTTCTTGTCCCAGTCGAACGACAGGCCGACACGGTAGGTCATGTCGCCCTGGCCGGTGGCGCCAACGGCGCCGGAAACCTGGGCGGCCTGCGCCAGGCTGGCGCCGGCGAAAGCCAGCACAGCGGCGGCCAACGAAGCGGCGAGACGGGTTTTCATCAATGACATCTCCTGATGGTCTTCACGGACAGGCCAGCCCCCATGGCTTGCGGCCTGTTGGCAATCGGGGGCTCGTGCCCCTCGTTCTCGCTTGTTTAACCCGGCGCATCCAGCCAGGTAACAAGGCGTAATACTTTTCGGATTATCGACCAGATAAACGGAAAGTTGAAAGGTATATGCCACTATTGGCTAAGACACACTGTTCCATTTGTGTAAGTAGTTTCGCTTTTTGCGCATGACAGTTCCCGACCCGCTCAGTCGTACTCCGCCTCCTCATGTTCCCCTAGCAGGCGCCGCTGCCGTGGCGTGGCCGCCGCCAGCACCTCGGGATTGAACTGCCATGCCAGGTCCGGCGAGAACTTCTGCGCCACCATGCGCCGGCCGTAGTGCACCTGGAGCATGTCGCGTACCTGCCCGGCGCTGCTGTTGGCGCCGCCGCTGTGCCAGACGTCACTGCGAAATACCAATGCATCGCCCGCCTGGCACAGGACCGGGCGCGCGTCCTGCCCCTGCCAACTGTCCTCGCCTGCCTGCGGCGGGCGCCCGGCGCGATGGCTGCCGGGCACGATCCAGGTCGGGCCGATGGCCTCGTCGATGTCACACAGGTACAGGTGGGCGGTGAGGATCTGCATCGGCAGGCTGAAGCCCTGCCGCGCGCGGACCCAGTCCGGCAGCGCCATGGGCAGGTGGTCCAGGTGCAGGCCCATGCCCGGGTAGCCGGGATGGCTGCGCCAGGCGGTCTGGCCGATCACATGGCAGTCCTGGCCCAGCGCAGCCTCGGCCAGCGCGATCACCGGCGGCAGGTCGAGAAACGGCAACCACAGTGGGTCGCGGTTGAACACGCACTTGTAGTGTTCCAGCAGGCCCTGGTAGTCCCAATGGATCGGTTGCAGGTCATCGATGGCGCAACGCAGCAAGGCGATCTGCAAGGGTTCGAGGACGCGGGGCAGCAGCGCATAGCCACGGTCGTGCAACGCTTGCAGCTGGGCATCCAGGCTCATGAGGGGGGCTCCCGGAAGATGGCCTACACCCCAATGCCGGTCAGTTAAGACTTTCAGTTGTCATTTGGGGCCGCTTCGCGCCCCATCGCCGGCAAGCCGGCTCCCACACTGTCCGTGCAAACCGCATCATGTGTGGTCGCCGCAGTCCCTGTGGGAGCCGGCTTGCCGGCGATGGGCTGCAAGGTAGCCCCAAAATGACAAAGCGCCGCTTAACTGACTGACATTGGCCTACACCCTGTTCGACGCCCCCAGGGCCGCTGCGTTCGAACCATGGCGGGCCGTCGGTCAGGCGGCCCGGCGCTCCTCCAGCAGCTTGACGAACATGCTCAGGCTGCGCGACACCGTGCCCCGCCGCCATACCAGCCAGGTCTTGAGGTAGCGGAAGTCCTCCGACAACGGCCAGACGCTCACCGTGCTGCAGCCGGGCATGCTGTCGAGCATGCTGCGTGGCATCAGTGCCAGGCCCGCACCGGCGCTGACGCAGGCGAGCATGCCGTGATAGGACTCCATCTCGTGGATTTTGCCCGGCACGGCGTTGTCCTGGACGAACCAGTTCTCGAAGTGATGGCGGTACGAGCAGTTGGCGCGAAAGGCATAGATGTTCTCGCCGTTGACGTCACGGGCGCGGCCCACCGGGGCGTGGTTGAGCGGCGCGATGATGACCATCTCCTCCTCGAACACCGGCATGCCCTCGAGGGTCGGATGCAGCACCGGGCCATCCACGAAGGCCGCCACCAAGCGCCCCGACAGCACGCCTTCGAGCATGGTCCCCGAGGGGCCGGTGGACAGGTCCAGGTCGACCTTGGGGTAGCGCTGGTTGTAGGCCGCCAGCAGGCCCGGGATGCGCACTGCCGCGGTACTCTCCAGCGAGCCGAGGGCGAAGGTACCCTGGGGATCCTCCCCCGCCACGGTCAGCCGCGCCTCGTGCACCAGGTCGAGGATGCGCCGGGTGTATTCGAGGAAGTTCCAGCCAGCCGGCGACAGGCGCAGACGGCTCTTCTCGCGGATGAACAACGCCACGCCCAGGTCTTCTTCCAACTGCTTGATACGGGTGGTCAGGTTCGACGGCACCCGATGGATATGCTGGGCAGCGGCGCTGATGCTGCCATGCTCGGCCACGGCCTTGAAGATCTCCAGTTGCACCAGGTCCACGGTCTTTCTCCAATCGTGAATGTTCCGCTCATTATTATTCAGTTTTCATTAAAGCCGCACACCACTAGTCTGGGCGCCAGTCGGATACAACAACGAGGAGCCCGCCATGAGCGAGATCAGCAGCCTGACCCATGCCATTTCCGTCGACCCGTACAGCGGCGAACGGATCGGCCACTATCCCTTCGACACCGACGCCGCACTGGAAGCGGCGCTGCAACGCGCCAAGGCAGGCTTTGCCCAGTGGCGCCGAGTGTCGCTGGGTCAGCGCAGCGAATACCTGCTCGCCCTGGCGACCGCCCTGCTGGCCAACCAGGAAGCCTTCGCGCAGATGATCGCCCGCGAGATCGGCAAGCCGATCACCCAGGCCCGTGGCGAAGTGAGCAAGTGCGTCGGCCTGTGCCAGTGGTACGCCGAGCACGGCCCGGCCATGCTCGCGCCGGAACCGACCCAGATCGACAAGGCCCGCATCGAATACCGCCCGCTGGGCCCGATCCTGGCGGTGATGCCGTGGAACTTCCCGCTCTGGCAAGTCCTGCGTGGCGCGGTCCCGGCATTGCTGGCCGGTAACACCTACGTGCTCAAGCATGCGCCGAACGTGATGGGCAGCGCCTACCTACTGCTGGAGCTGTTCAAGCAGGCCGGGCTGCCCGAGGGCGTGTTCGAGGTGATCAATGTCGCCCCGGAAGGCGTCACCCGTGCCATCCAGGACCCACGCATCGCCGCCGTCACCCTGACGGGCAGCGTACGCGCCGGCATGGCCATCGGTGCCCAGGCCGGCGCTGCGCTGAAGAAGTGCGTGCTCGAGCTGGGGGGCAGCGATCCGTTCATCGTCCTGGCCGATGCGGACCTGGATGCGGCGGTCAAGGCCGCTGTCATCGGTCGCTACCAGAACACCGGCCAGGTCTGCGCCGCGGCCAAGCGCCTGATCGTCGAGGCCAGCATCGTCGAGGAGTTCACCCGCCGGTTCGTCGAGGCCACGCGCCAGCTGAAGGTCGGCAACCCGCTGGAGGACGATACCTACATCGGCCCGATGGCCCGCTATGACCTGCGCGACGAGCTGGACGGCCAGGTCCAGGCCACCCTGGCCGAAGGCGCCACCCTGCTGCTCGGCGGTCACAAGCTCGAGGGTACCGGCAACTTCTACGCCCCGACGGTCTTCGCCGACGTGACGCCGGCCATGACGGCCTTCAGGCAGGAGCTGTTCGGCCCGGTGGCAGCGATCATCAGCGCCCGCGATGCCGACCACGCAGTGGAGCTGGCCAACGACAGCGAGTTCGGCCTGGCCTCGACGATCTACACCGCCGACCTGACCCTGGCCGAGCGCATGACCGAGGCGCTGGACACCGGTGGCGTGTTCATCAACGGCTACTGTGCCTCCGACCCCCGCGTGGCCTTCGGTGGCGTGAAGAAAAGCGGCTTCGGGCGAGAGCTGTCGCACTTCGGCGTGCGCGAGTTCTGCAACGTGCAGACGGTGTGGCTGGATCGCAACTGATTCCGACCGGGGCCGCATCGCGGCCCCAGATGGACCCTGGCCCCCTCACCCCCGCCTACGCTTCAAGGTCTCGCTCGGCAACTCCCGGAACAACTGCCGGTAGCTGTCGGAAAACCGTCCCAGGTGCCAGAACGACCAGCGCATGGCCACCTCGGCCACGGTGACCTGCGCATCCCCCCGCAGCAGGTCGCGCCGTGCGCCGTTGAGCCTGCGCAAGCGCAGCCAGTGCGCCGGGGGCATGCCGGTGAACGCCTTGAAGGCCTGCTGCAACTGGCGCAGGGAAACCCCGGCCACCTGCGCCAGCTCGACCAGGTTGAGGGTTTCTTCCGGGCAGTCGGCGGCCCACTCGCTGACCCGGCGCATGATCGCCCGCTCCTCGTCACGCCGGCCCAGGGCCTGCCCTTGCAGGCGCTGGCAGGCGTTGTCGAGGATGAACAGGCAATCTTCCAGCAGTTGCTCGGCCAGGGCCTGCCCTTGCAGCGGGCAGTCGGCACCGGCCAGACGCGTCAGGGTCGCGCTCAGCCAACTGCCGAACAAGGCATTCTGCCCACTGCCCAGCGGCACCATGAACAAACCTTCCAGGCGCGCCAGGTCCAGACCATGGCGGGCCAGAAACGTCTGGTCGAACACCACCGCCACTTCTTGGTAGTTCTCCGGAGTGATCCAGATGTTGCGGCTGTCTTCGTTGAGCAGGTACAGGCTGTTGTCGCTGCGGTCGAAGCAGAACGCCAGGGCACCGCTCGGGGCGTGGAAGAACTGCTCGACCCGGGTGTTCAGGCATTCCTCGTAGACCTCCACGCCATCGAGCCACAGGCAGCGCAGTTGACCATTGAAATGCCCCGGGGACATCTGCCGGTATTGCTGCTGCCAACCGGGGGTCACGCGCACCTGTTCGGTCACGTCGTGGGTATGGAAAGCCTGGACCTGCAAGGCATTGGGCGTTGTCACGCGGCATCCTTCATGCACTCTTTTGGTGCATTCATCGAGAAAAAAAGTGGATAGATCCACCCAGGGGGCTGCGGACAAGATAGCCCTCAGCGCTTTTCCTGGGAAGTTTCCTGCGCGAAGTGCCACCAAAACCCAACCAAGAGGTCTGTATGAACGCCCCCTTCGATCAGCTGTCCGCCTGGCTGAAAGAACACCGGATCACCGAAGTCGAATGCGTGATCAGCGACCTGACCGGCATCGCCCGCGGCAAGATCGCGCCCACCGCCAAGTTCCTCCACGAGCGTGGCATGCGCCTGCCCGAGAGCGTGCTGCTGCAGACGGTCACCGGCGACTACGTCGACGACGATATCTACTACGACCTGCTCGACCCGGCCGACATCGACATGGTCTGCCGCCCCGACCCGGCCGCGGTGTACCAGATTCCCTGGGCCCTCGAACCCACCGCCATCGTCATCCACGATACGTTCGACAAGCAGGGCAACCCCATCGAGCTGTCGCCGCGCAACGTCCTCAAGAAAGTCCTCAAGCTGTACGCCGACCAGGGCTGGCAACCGATCGTGGCGCCGGAAATGGAGTTCTACCTGACCCAGCGCTGCGAAGACCCGGACCTGCCCCTGCTGGCCCCGCTGGGCCGCTCGGGCCGCGCCGAAAGCGGCCGCCAGTCGTTCTCCATCGACGCGGCCAACGAGTTCGACCCGCTGTTCGAGGACGTCTACGACTGGTGCGAACTCCAGGGACTGGACCTGGACACGCTGATCCACGAGGACGGCCCGGCACAGATGGAGATCAACTTCCGTCATGGCGACGCCCTCGACCTTGCCGACCAGATCACCGTGTTCAAGCGCACCCTGCGCGAGGCGGCGCTCAAGCACAATGTCACCGCCACCTTCATGGCCAAGCCGATCACCGACGAGCCGGGCAGCGCCATGCACCTGCACCAGAGCGTGGTCGACATCGCCACCGGCAAGCCGGTGTTCGCCAACGATGACGGCAGCATGAGCGAGCTGTTCCTGCACCACATCGGCGGCCTGCAGAAGTACATCCCCAAGGTGCTGCCGATGTTCGCGCCGAACGTCAACTCGTTCCGCCGCTTCCTGCCGGACACCTCGGCGCCGGTGAACGTCGAGTGGGGCGAGGAAAACCGCACCGCCGGCCTGCGCGTCCCCACCTCCAGCCCCGAGGCCATGCGCGTGGAAAACCGCCTGCCCGGCGCCGACGCCAACCCCTACCTGGCGATCGCCGCGAGCCTGCTGTGCGGCTACCTGGGCATGGTCGAGCGCATCGAGCCCAGCGCGCCGGTCCAGGGCCGGGCCTACGAGCGGCGCAACCTGCGCCTGCCGATCACCATCGAGGACGCCCTGCAGCACATGGAGGACTGCCAGACCCTGCAGCGTTACCTGGGCCGCCAGTTCGTCCGTGGCTACGTGGCGGTCAAGCGCGCCGAGCACGAGAACTTCAAGCGCGTGATCAGCTCGTGGGAGCGTGAGTTCCTGCTGCTGAGCGTCTGATCCACAGGGCCAGCGGTGCCCACCCGTCATGCGCCCTGCCCAGGGCGCCGTGGGTGCCGGCTGGCCGGCGATGGGCTGCAGCGCAGCCCCTGTTACACCGAACCCAAGAACAAGACCAACGAGGTGTCGACATGCGTCATTTACCACCCCTGATTCCCACCGCACTCACCCTGCTGTTCGGCGCGACCGCCCAGGCCCAGCCGACGGTCAGCGTGTACAACTGGACCGACTACATCGGTGACACCACCCTGGCCGACTTCCAGGCCAGCCGCGGGATCAAGGTGATCTACGACGTGTTCGACTCCAACGAGACCCTGGAGGGCAAGCTGTTGGCCGGGCGCACCGGCTACGACGTGGTGGTGCCTTCCAACCATTTCCTCGCCCGCCAGGCCCAGGCCGGCGCCTTCATGCCGCTGGAACGCAGCAAGCTGCCGAACTGGAAGCACCTGGACCCGACGTTGCTCAAGCAACTGGAACGCAACGACCCGGGCAACACCTATGCCGTGCCCTACCTGTGGGGCACCAATGGCATCGGCTACAACGTCGACAAGGTCAAGGCGGTGCTGGGCATCGAGCGCATCGACTCCTGGGCGGTGCTGTTCGAGCCAGAGAACCTGAAGAAGCTCAAGCAGTGCGGCGTGGCCTTCATGGACTCGCCCGACGAGATGTTCCCGGCCATGCTCCACTACCTGGGCATGGACCCGAACAGCGAGGCACCTGCCGACTATGCCAAGGCCGAGGCCAAGCTGCTGGAGCTGCGCCCGTACGTCACCTACTTCCATTCCTCCAAGTACGTCTCGGACCTGGCCAACGGCGATGTCTGCGTGGCCTTCGGCTACTCCGGCGACGTGTTCCAGGCGGCCAACCGCGCGCTGGAGGCCAACAACGGGGTGAAGGTCGCCTACAGCATTCCCAAGGAAGGCAGCAACCTGTGGTTCGACCTGCTGGCCATTCCCAAGGACGCCAACAACCCCGAACAGGCCCTGGCCTTCATCGACTACCTGCTCGACCCGCAGGTGATCGCCAAGGTCAGCGCTGCCGTTGGCTACGCCAACGCCAACCCGGACGCCAAGGCCTACATGGACGCGTCGCTGGTGGACAACCCCGAGATCTACCCGCCCCAGGAGGTGCTGGACAAGCTGTACGTCTCCAACACCCAGAGCCCGAAGATCATGCGGCTCATGACCCGCTCCTGGAGCAAGATCAAATCCAACCGCTAAGCCGAGCCCGCACCATGTCCCAGACCTACGAACACACGACCTCCTACTACGCCGCCACGGCGCGCGACCTGGCGCCCTACCCCAAGCTCGAAGGCGAGCTGAGCGCCGATGTCTGCGTGGTCGGCGGCGGCCTGACCGGGGTCAACACCGCCCTGGAACTGGCCGAACGCGGCCTCTCGGTGATCCTCCTGGAGGCCCGGCGCATCGGCTGGGGCGCCAGCGGGCGCAACGGCGGCCAACTGATCCGCGGCATCGGCCACGACGTCAGCGGGTTCGCCCGCTACGTCGGCCAGGACGGCGTGCGCTACCTGCAACAGGCCGGGATCGACTCGGTGGCGCTGGTGGCCCGGCGCATCGAGCAGTACGGCATCGCCTGCGACCTGCGCTGGGGTTTCTGCGAGCTGGCCAACACCCCCGCGCAGTTCGCCGCCTTCCAGCACGAACTGGACGACCTGGCAGCCCTCGGCTACGCCCACGAGACACGCCTGGTCGGCCCCGAGCGCATCCATGAGGTGGTCGCCAGCGACCAGTACGCCGGTGGCCTGGTGGACATGGGCTCGGGCCACCTGCACCCGCTCGACCTGGTGCAGGGCGAGGCACGTGCAGCGCACGGGCTCGGCGCCCGCCTGTTCGAGCGCAGCCCGGTGCTGCGCATCGAGCACGGCAGCACCGTGACCCTGCACTGCGCCCACGGCAAGGTCCGGGCGCAGAGCCTGGTGCTGGGTTGCAATGCCCACCTGGACGAGCTGGAGCCGCGCCTGAGCGGCAAGGTGCTGCCAGCCGGCAGCTACGTGGTGGCCACCGAGCCGCTGCCCGAGCGCATCGCGCGCACGCTGATCCCCCAGAACATGGCCCTGTGCGACCAGAAAGTGGGCCTGGACTACTACCGCCTGACCGCCGACCGGCGCCTGTTGTTCGGCGGTGCCTGTCACTATTCCGGGCGCGACCCGAAGGACATCGGCGCCTACATGCGACCGAAGGTGCTCAAGGTGTTCCCGCAACTGGCCGACGTGCGCATCGACTACCAGTGGGGCGGCATGATAGGCATCACCGCCAACCGGTTCCCCCAGGTCGGCCGGCTGAGCCAGCACCCCAACGTCTATTACGCCCAAGGCTATTCCGGCCATGGCCTGAACGTCACCCACTGGACCGCGAAGTTGCTGGCCGAGGCCATCGCCGTCGGCCACAGCCAGGGCCTGGATGTATTCAGCGCCGTGCCACACCTGACCTTCCCCGGCGGCAAGGCGCTGCGCTCGCCGCTGTTGGCGCTGGGGATGCTGTGGTATCGGTTGCGCGAGGTGCTCGGCTAGCGGCCTGTACGGTCAATTCGTTTACCGCAGTTCGGGGCCCTGGGGAGCGTCAGCAGCCTGACGAACCCTGGGCCCCGCCGGCGTCTCGCGACGAGGTCGAGCAACCTCAGAGAATGGCGTGCAGCCCCTTGTCGGCGATGACATTGAGCAACTTCAAGGCAGGCCCCGCAGGACGCGTTTCACCCTGCTCCCATTTGCGAATGGTCGAAGTCGAGGTGTGCAGGTGCAGTGCGAACACCGGCTGACTGAAATTGAGCGTCTCGCGCAACCGCCTGATATCGAGCGCACTGAAGTCGCGAACCGGCGCCGGGCAGATCGCTTCGAATTCACGCATCGTGACCTTGCCAACGGCTCCGGTCTCGTGGAGAGCGGACAGGTCGTCGCGCAAGGATTCAATCAGTTTGCTGGTCACAACAGACCTCCATCACACTGCTGGCCAGGGCATCCGCAAAGCTTTCGCTCACCACGGATCCGACATATGCCCGTAACGGGCATATTTTCCAGAAATGATCAAAAAGCCAAAGCCTGGTATTTCAGAGAACCATGTAGGAAATCAGCCCATCACCCGCCCCGCAGGACGCACTCGACAGCCGGTCACGACCGCCCCACAGGGTCACGCAACAACGAGTACCCCCGCTCCAGCAGCGTCTGGCCGATGAAGCGCGAGCCGACCTCGTTGAGGTGGGCGTTGTCCAGGTACAGCAGCTTGCCGTCGATCAACGGGCTGCAACGCTGGCCCGGGCAGATCACCTGGTTGGGGTCGATGAAGCGCACCTGGGGGTACTTGGCGCGGATCTGCGCCCAGTAGTGGGGCCGGCTGCTTTCGTCGGTCTCGCACTGGCGCTGCAGGTCGAACATTAGCCGACGGATCGGGCAGGTGGCGGCCTTGTCGATGGGCTGGTTGTTGAGGATCACGATGACCTGGCCGCTGTGCTCCACGGCATGGCGGATGCTGTCCTCGATGATGCCCTTGGCCGCTTCGTCGCGCGGCCAGCTGCCCGCCAGCACCACATAGCGGTAGCGGTTGCGCTCGATCAGGTCGAACACCCGCGCATTGCGCAAGTCGCAATGGGCCGCGTACACAGGCGACATGCCGCCGGTGTAGCCGAGCACCGGCAGGCAGTTGTCGATGGTGTAGTCCATCAGGCTGATGTTGTCTGGCCGCGCCAGGATGTCCACCATGCCCGAGAAATGGTTGGCGAAGGAGTCACCCACCAGGATGCCGTCGATGGCCGGCTTCTCGGCACCCAGGCGGCAGTCGTCCTTGGGCCCGGTGGTGTACAGGGCATTGACCACATGGCAGCCCCGGCGGATCTCGGCAGGCTTGCTCAAGGTCATGGCCTCCAGGCTCTCGACCTTGGCACTGAAGCGCTGCGGGAACCCTTCGAACTGCTGGGTCACCCCTGCCACCAGCACCAAGCCCAGCGCCGGCACCGCGAAGCGCCGGAAGAACACCTGGGCAAAGCGCAGCTGCACCCCGCTGCGGCGCATCGGCACCTCGACATAGCGCCAGGACAGCCAGGACAGCAGCACCGCGACCACCACCACGGCGCCGCCCACGCCCAGGGTAATGGGGACGCCCAAGTAGTTGAGGTAGGCGATCAACGGCCAATGCCACAGGTACAGGGAGTAGGAGATCAGCCCGATGAACACCATCGGCCGGCTACTCAACAACGGCGACCGTGCCCCACCCGCCCCGGCGTAGATCAGCAAGGCCGCACCCAGGCAGGGCCAGAGTGCGTTGAGACCAGGGAACGGCGCACCTTCGCCGAGCCATGCCAGCGATACGCCGATCAGCAGGTAGCCAAGCACCGTGCACACCCCGGCACGCACACGACCGATGGCCCGTGGCTGCTGCAGGTACAGGCCCAGCCAACCCCCGAGCATCAGCTCGAAGAAGCGCGTGGGCAGCAGGTAGTAGGACGCCGTGGCGAACATCCCGGTGGCGTAGTGGGAGAACGCCACGGCCAGCGCCACCCCCACGCCCAGCACCAGCAGCAGGTGGCGGGGAGCCAGCCGGTACACCAGCACCACCAGCAGCGGCCAGACCACGTAGAACTGCTCCTCGATGCCCAGCGACCAGGTGTGCAGCAAAGGCGCTTCGCTGGCGTCGGCGGCGAAGTAGTTGCCGTACGTGATCCAGATATAGAAGTTCGACACCCCCAGCAGGGAAAACAACGCCGTGGCGTTGAGCCGCATCAGGTCGACCGGCGACAGCAGGAAGGCGCCGACCACCACGCTGGCCAGCAGCACGGTGGCCAGCGCCGGCACGATACGGTTGATCCGCCTTTGGTAGAACCGCCTGAGGGAAAAGCGGCCTTCGCGCACTTCGGCGAAGACCTGGGAGGTGATGAGGAAACCGGAGATCACGAAGAAGATGTCGACACCGATGAAGCCGCCCGGCAGCCACGCGGTATTGAGGTGATGCACGAAGACGGCGATCACCGCCACCGCGCGCAAGCCGTCGATATCGGTGCGGTACTTTTCACGAGTCATGCGCCAAGCCTTCCCTAGGTTTTGGAGACGGATGCCCAGAGGCAATGTGCCATCTCACAGTTGTAGGCTGGATTTGCGCGCTCGCCAAGGCGAAAAGTCAAAAACCCGACAATCGTACACCTAGCCAGGGTAACCTTTGAAAAACCCTGGCGCGAATCGTCATTTTTCTGGCTCCATCAACACTCGACGAAGGCCACGGCCAGGCCGCCACGCGAGGTTTCCTTGTACTTGTCGTGCATGTCTGCGCCGGTATCGCGCATCGTGCGGATCACCTGGTCGAGGGAGATGAAGTGCTCGCCGTCGCCGCGCAGGGCCATCTGCACCGCATTGATCGCCTTGACCGCGGCGATGGCGTTGCGCTCGATGCACGGCACCTGGACCAGGCCGCCGACCGGGTCGCAGGTCAGCCCCAGGTTGTGTTCCAGGGCGATCTCGGCGGCGTTCTCCAACTGCGCCGGGGTCGCCCCGAGCACCTCGGCCAGGCCCGCGGCGGCCATGGCGCAGGCCGAACCGACCTCGCCCTGGCAACCGACTTCGGCGCCGGAGATCGAGGCGTTCTTCTTGCACAGGATGCCCACCGCCGCCGCGGCCAGCAGGAACGCCACCACATCGTCGTCGCTGGCGCCGGGGTTGAACTTCATGTAGTAGTGCAACACGGCCGGGATGATGCCGGCCGCGCCATTGGTGGGCGCGGTGACCATGCGCCCGCCGGCGGCGTTCTCTTCGTTGACGGCCAAGGCGAACAGGTTGACCCATTCCATGGCGCTCAGGGTCGAGCCGATCACGTTGGGCTTGCCCGCCTCCTGCAGGCTGCGGTGCAAGCGTGCAGCGCGGCGCCTGACCTTGAGCCCCCCAGGCAGGATGCCCTCGTTGCGCAGGCCGTTGGCGACGCACTCGCCCATCGCCGCCCAGATCTTCAGCAAGCCCTCGCGCACCTCGGCCTGCGGTCGCCAGGCGCATTCGTTGGCCAGCATCAGTTGGCTGACGCTGAGCCGGTGCGCCCTGCACAGCGCCAGAAGCTCTGCGGCGCTGGAAAATTCATAGGGCAGGCGCACCGGGTCGGCATTGGCCTCGGGGGCATCGATCTCGCCTTGCTCGACGATGAAGCCACCGCCGATGGAATAGTAGGTCTGGCTGAAGCGCTGCCCGTGCTCGCCAAAGGCGTGCAAGCGCATGGCGTTGGGGTGGTACGGCAGGTTCTCGTCGAGCAGCAGCAGGTCACGGGCATACTGGAAGGCCACCGGGTGACTGCCGTCGAGCATCAGCCGCTGCGTATCCAGCAACTGCTCGATGCGTGGCTCGATGCTCTGCGGCTCGATACGGTCCGGCCACTGGCCCATCAGGCCAAGCAGGCAGGCACGGTCGGTGGCATGGCCAACGCCGGTGGCCGACAGCGAGCCGTACAGGCGCACCTCGACACGCCTCACCTGCGCCAGCAGCCCGCGCTCGCGCAGGGCTTGGGCGAAAGTGGCCGCGGCACGCATCGGGCCGACGGTATGGGAGCTGGAGGGGCCGATGCCAATCTTGAAAAGGTCGAAAACACTGATAGCCATGCTAATGCCTGACCGTGACGGGCGACTGCGCCGTGACACGGCTCTCTGGAAAAATTGAACGGTATTGCGAATTTGCGCGATACTGCCGCGCACACCCGCCAATGACCAACGAAAGTTCCTAAGCAAGGCTTTAGCCTAACTAAACGATGCGACGACAACTCAATGGCCAGCTGTTCGTCTGGCTGCATGTATTCTCCTGCGCGGCGCGGCACCTGTCGTTCACCCGCTGCGCCGAGGAACTGCACATCACCCCCGGTGCCGTCAGCCAGCAGATGCGCCAATTGGAGGAGCGCCTGGGCTACCGCCTGTTCCTGCGCCGGGCCCGTGGCGTGGAGCTGAGCGCCGAGGGCCAGCGCCTGGCGCAGACGGTGACCGAAGCCTATGGCAGCATCGAAGCCGAACTGCTGCGCCTGGATGCCGGCGAGATCCGCGGCACCCTGCGCCTGCGATCGATCCCCTCGTTCCTGGCCAAGTGGCTGACACCCCGCCTGCCGCGCTTCCAGCAGCGCTACCCGGACATCGAGCTGCGCCTGGTGGCCGAGGACAGCAACCAGGCCTTGCACCCGGACGATTTCGACCTGGCCATCGACCTCAACGATGGCAGCTACCCGGGCATGCGCTCGACCCCGCTGCTGGAGGAGCAGATCTTCCCGGTGTGCTCGCCGGCCCTGCTGCGCGGGCGCCCGCCCCTGCATGGCCCTGCGGACCTGGTGCACTACCCATTGCTGCACGACATCACCGCCTGGCGTGGCAGCTCGGAATACGCCGAATGGGAGTTCTACCTGCAGAGCATCGGCGCAGGTGGGCTGGATGTGCGCCGCGGGCACACCTTCAACCGCAACCACCTGACCATCGAGGCAGCCATTGCCGGGGTCGGTGTGGCCATCGCCCGGCGCACCCTGCTCAACGACGAGCTCGAGCGCGGGGCGCTGATCGTGCCGTTCGGCATGCCGATCGCCAATCACAAGCGCTACATGCTGCACTACCCGCCGGGGGGCCTGGGCCAACCGGGGGCACGGGCGGTGCATGACTGGCTGGTGGAAGAGGCACAAGGGTTCCGGGCGTTGCATCCCCTGGCGTTGGCGTGACGCGGTGCTGTCCCCTTTTGGGGCGCGAAGCGGCCCTAATGACCTCGGGATGGCACCTGGCCCCAGGATGACTACTGCACCGCGATCACCTTGTCCGGCTTGGGCGTCACGATCCGCCCCAGGTCGATACGCCGGAAATCCGGCTTCGCCCCCAGCCGCGCATTGAATCGCACGTTGAAGGTGAAGGGGTCCTCGGTCGCCACATCCAGCGCCCGCCCGTACATCGCCGTCACCCCTGCCCGGTCATACCCCATCAGGCTCAGCAGGGTCGGGAAGATGTTGTAGTGGCTGGAAGCGTTGTGGTTGTCGCCCAGGTGCGCGCGCCAGTCGAGCGACTTCACCCCCTGGCCCTGGATCACCACCAATGGCACCAACCCCTCCTCCGCCACCGGGTCGCTGCCGCAATGGGTGTTCAACCCCGGATCGCCCCGCTCATGCAGGTCCTGCCCATGGTCGGAGGTATAGATCACCACCGCCTGGCTCAGGTCGCCCTCGGCGAACAGGCGCCGAAAGAACTCGCCCACGCTCCACAGCAGGCTGTTACGGTACGAGTTGCGATACAGCACCCAGTCCTGCGGCCGGCCATCGAAACCTTCGCGGGTGCCGGTGTCGGCAACGTCGGCGAAGCGCCCACGCGGCAGCGCCGGCTGGTACTGCATGAATGCGTCGGGGTACTTGTCGTGCACCGGGAAGTGGGCGCCGACCTTGTTGATCACGATCAACTGTGCCTGGTCGTCCCGCAGCAGCTGCACCAGTGTCTGCAACGCGGCCATATCGCGCTGCATCACCGGCGTGTCGTCGAACTGCACGAAGCGGTCGATGTCGCGCTTCTCGGTTTCGGTCATCAGGTTCTGCAGCTTGCCGCCGGTACGTTGCCCATCGATGTAGACCGTGCCCAGCCCCGCCTGCTTGGCGTACTGCCAGATCGATGGGCCGGTCGAGTTGATCCGCAGGTAATCGGCGCGGGTCCCGCCATAGCGCAAGGTAACGTTGGTGTCGGCACTGCAGTTGGCCACCGCCGCCGCATAGCCGTAGTTGAAGATCTCCACCCCGGGCTGCGCCTGGGCCAGGTGACTGGTGACCCCCGCCGGGGTGTTCAGGTCCAGGTAGTTGCCGGCGACGCTTTCGTCGATCACCAGCACGATGTCCCGTGCCAGGGGCGACCCCGAACGGGCCAGGGTCACCGGCTGGCGCGGCCCGACGCTGTCGTGCAGCGACTCGTAGGTGAACAGGCTCAGGTAGGCCAGCGGCGTGTACATCACCGGCAGGCCACGGGCACCTTCGCCGGCACGCACGAACAGGATGCCGATCAGCAGCAGCAAGGCCAGCAACGGTGCCGCGACCGGCACCAGCCGTGGCAAACGCGGCACGGCGCCCGGCCGCAGGCCGATGCCGAACAGCAGCAAAAGCCCCTTGGCCAGGGCCACGCTGATCGCCTGCTGGTACTGCTGCAGCGCCTCGTGGATGAAGCCGCCGGAATAGACCATGGAGACGAACGCGCTGTAAGTCAGGTACGAATCGGTGATGCGGGTGTAGGCATCGAAGAACACCGCACTGGCCGTCAACGCCACGGCCAGTGGCCAGCGTACCCAGGCCGGGCGTATCCAGGCCGCCAACAGCAAGGCCACGGTCGTGATCGCGAACAGCCCCAGGTACATCAGCAATGCCGGGCCGATGCCCAGTGCTTCCATCCGCTCCTGGTAATACGTGTGGAAGCTCGCCAGGTAGGCGACCAGCAACAATCCCTTGATCCCTGCGCGCATGATTCGGCCACTCCGGTCATGGTTTTCCCTTCAAACCGTAGCACCCCTGTAACAAATCACAAGCCGAGAAAGTCAATTTTCCGGCGTTAACGTCACGCTGTATTTTGGCGTTACAAGTGACTCATCCTTGAGACTCTCTATCACGTACAGACCACGTTTTTCGCGGCCTTTGACCGTTCATCGGTTTGCCAACCGGCCAATTGCCAGTAGCTTTCCACGCTAACTCACGGATTGGAAAAGGGTTGATGGCAGATGGCCCTCTCGCTCAGCGCTTGTAAATTCAACGAAACATGCCATTGCTTTGACGCAAAACCGGACGGCTGAGCTATACCGAATTCACCACCTTGTTTCATCCCTATTACTCATCCATACGAGGCACTGCGCATGGACGTGAGCGTTTTTGGTACTGGTTATGTCGGTCTGGTACAGGCGGCGGCCCTGGCAGATGTAGGCCACCGGGTCCTGTGCGTGGATGTCGACGCCCACAAGATCAACCAATTGCGCCAGGGCGTGCCGCCGATCAGCGAGCCAGGCCTGTCGGAGCTGCTGGAAGACAACATCAAGGACGGTCGCCTGTTGTTCAGCACCCAGGCCAGCGATGCCGTTAGCCACGCCGAGCTGATCTTCATCGCCGTCGGCACCCCACCCGACGAGGATGGCTCGGCCGACCTCTCCCATGTGCTCGATGTCACCCGCCAGATCGTCGCGCTGATGGAGCAGGACCGCACCCTGATCGTCAAGTCCACCGTGCCGGTGGGGACCGCCGACCAGGTCCTGGCCCTGGCCCGCGAGGAACTGCAGCGCCTGGGCAAGGGCCAGTTGCAGGTGCGCGTGGTGTCCAACCCCGAGTTTCTCAAGGAAGGCAGTGCCCTGGCCGATTGCATGCGCCCGGACCGCATCATCGTCGGCACCCGCGACGAGATCGCCCACGACCAACTGGCCGAGCTCTACGCCCCGTTCTGCCGCAACCACGAAAAACTGATGTTCATGGACAACCGCAGCGCCGAGCTGACCAAGTACGCTGCCAACGCCATGCTCGCCACGCGCATCAGCTTCATGAACGAGCTAGCCAACCTCAGCGAGCAGCTGGGCGCCGACATCGAGGCGGTGCGCCGGGGCATCGGCTCCGACCCGCGCATCGGCTATCACTTCATCTACCCCGGTTGCGGCTTCGGTGGCTCGTGCTTCCCCAAGGACCTCAAGGCCCTGCTGCACACCGCCGAGCGCAGCGGTATGCCGCTGCGCCTGCTGCAGAGCGTCACCGAGGTCAATGACCGGCAACGCCAGATCCTCTTCGCCAAGCTCAAGCAGCGCCTGGGCACGCCGCTGGCCGGCAAGTCCATCGCGCTCTGGGGCCTGGCCTTCAAACCCAACACCGACGACATGCGCGAGGCGCCCAGCCGCTACCTGATGGAAGCGCTGTGGGCCGAAGGCGCCACCGTGCGCGCCTACGACCCAGAGGCCATGGACGAATGCCGGCGCCTCTACGGCTACCGTGACGACCTGCAGTTGTGCGCCACCCGCGACGACACCCTGCAGGACGCTGATGCCCTGGTGATCTGCACCGAATGGAAGAACTTTCGCGTGGTCGACTTCGCCCTGCTGGCCAGCAAGCTGCGCGAACGGGTGATCGTCGACGGACGCAACCTGTACAACCCCGAGCAGGTGGCGGCCCATGGCCTGCTCTACAGCGGCATCGGCCTGCGCCAGGTCGCCCCACAAGTGGGTGCGCCATGAAAGTGCTGGTCACCGGCGCGGCCGGTTTCATCGGTGCCCACACCTGCCTGCGCCTGCTGCGCGACGGCCACCAGGTGGTGGGGCTGGACAATTTCAACGACTACTACGATCCGGCCATCAAGCATGCGCGGGTGCTCTGGGTCCGCCAGCAAGGCGGCGACTTCAACCTGCGCCACCTCGACCTGAGCGACCGCGACGGCATGGCCCGGCTGTTCGCCATGGAGCGCCCGGAGGTGGTGGTGCACCTGGCCGCCCAGGCCGGCGTGCGCCATTCGTTGCAAAACCCCCAGGCCTACATCGACAGCAACCTGGTCGGATTCCTCAACATCCTCGAGGGTTGCCGCCGCCACCCAGTGCAGCACCTGCTGTACGCCTCGTCCAGCTCGGTGTACGGGGCCAACCGGCAGACCCCGTACCGCGTGCAGGACACCGTCGACCATCCGCTGTCACTGTACGCCGCCACCAAGAAGGCCAACGAGGCCATGGCCCACAGCTACAGCCACCTGTTCGGCATCCCTTGCAGCGGCCTGCGCTTCTTCACCGTGTACGGCCCCTGGGGCCGCCCGGACATGTCGCCGATGCAGTTCGCCAAGGCGATCAGCGAAGGCCGGCCGATTCAGCTGTTCAACCATGGCCGCCACCAGCGCGACTTCACCTATATCGACGACATCGTCGAAAGCCTGGTGCGGCTGATGCCACGGGCGCCGGCAGGCGACCCGGACTGGAACCCCCATGCCCCCGACCCGGCCAGCAGCCAGGCGCCCTGGCGCCTCTACAACATTGGCGGGCAGCGCCCGGTGGAACTGCTCGACTACCTGGCGCTGCTGGAGAAGCACCTGCAACGCAATGCAGTGATCGAGCTGCTGCCGTTGCAGCCGGGCGACGTGCTGGCCACCTGCGCCGATGCCAGCGCCCTGGCCCGGGTCACCGGCTTCACCCCACAGGTTTCCCTCGATGAAGGGCTCAGGCGATTCATCGCCTGGTTTCAAGAGTACTGCGCGCCCAACGCCACGACGACCACCCCGGCAGGCGAGCAGGCGGATCAACGGAGGGCGGTATGACGGGACAACCCAGAAGCGCGCAATTGCAGGCGCTGCACCAGGACAAACGCATGGACCCACTGCACCGGCAGCGCATCGACGCGGCCATCCACATGCAGGGCCGCGGCTGGCTTACCGGCCGCGTCGGTGGGCGACCGTGGACCCTGTCGCGGACCAACCGCGTGCTGTCGTGCCTCGCCGCACTGGCCTTGCTGCTGGTGCTATCACCCCTGTTCATCGTGCTCGCCGTGCTGATCAAGCGTTCGAGCCCGGGCCCGGTGTTCTTCGTGCAAAAGCGCACTGGCTACCGCGGGCGGGTGTTCGGCATGTTCAAGTTCCGCACCATGGTCGCCGACGCCGAGGCACTGAAGGAGTCGCTGCGCCACCTGAACAAGCACGGCGCCGATGCCATCGACTTCAAGATCGACAAGGACCCGCGCATCACCTCGGTCGGCGGCTGGCTGCGGCGCAGCAGCCTGGACGAGCTGCCCAACCTGATCAACGTGGTCACCGGCGACATGCGCCTGGTCGGCCCGCGCCCCACCTCGTTCAACGCCTACCGCTACAAGGACAACCACCTCGCGCGGCTGTCCATCTACCCCGGCATGACCGGCCTCTGGCAGATCTCCGGACGCAGCAACATCGACTTCGACCAACGCGTAGAGCTAGACCTGAGCTACATCAACGAACAGAGCCTGATGCTGGACCTGAAGATCCTCTTCAAGACTCCGTTCAAAGTCTTCACTGGCCACGGAGCAAGTTGAGATGGACGGTTCCACTTCGAGAAGCCTGAGTATCGCCACCCCGAGCGAGACCAACCTGACCGCCACTGTCCTTGACCTCGACCAGCGCACCCTGTTGCTGACCGCGGCCAACACCGGCAGCGGCACCAGTACCAGCACCCTGGCCTTCGCCAGCCAACTGGCCCTGATGAGCGCGGGCAGCGTGCTGCTGATCGACAGCAGCAACAGTGCCAACAGCCTCAGCCAGCAACTGGGCCTGGGCAAGCTGCGCGGGTTCACCGACCTGCTGTTCGACCAGGACACCCCGCCACTGGCCGAGGACTGCATCGTGCGCTTGTCCGACCAGGCATTCGACATGCTCCCCGGCGGCACCTGGATACGTGGCCGCGACCGCCTCGACCCCGAGCGCCTGCGCGTGCTGCTGCGCCAGCTCGCGGCCCAGTACCGCTTCGTGGTGATCGACGGCGAAGCCGTCTATGCCAGCGCCGACAGCCTGGTGATCGGCCCCCTGGTCGATGGCGTGATCCTCGTGGTGTGCGGCGAGCAGACGCGCTGGGAAGTCGCCCAGGCCGCCGCCCAGCGCCTGAGCCAGGCCGGCGCGCGGCTGATCGGCAGCGTGTTCAACAAGCGCAAGTACTACATGCCCAAGTGGCTGTACGACAACCTCTGAGGCCAGCACAGGATACCCACCATGAAATACCCATCGATTGCCCTGTGCGTGCTGGCACTGACCGGCTGCGCCAGCCAGGAAGCCCGGCAGATGCCGGTACAGATCCTCACCGCGCCGCCCACCGAGGCGCAGAACACCGAGATCGCCCGCCAGGAACAGGTGCTGCGCCCGCAGGACGTGCTGGAAGTGATCTTCCACCTCGGCAGTAGCAGCAGCTCGGGGGCCTACCGCATCCAGACCGGCGATACCGTCGACCTGAATTTCCTCGCCGCCGGCAACCTCAATGGCAGCCAACTGGTGCAGCCCGACGGCAGCATCACCCTGCCCAGCACCAACACCAGCGTGAACATCGCCGGCATGAGCACCGCCGAAGCCGAGAGCGCCATCCAGCAGGCCTATCGCAACAAGCGCGTGTTCCAGCGCAACCGCGACCAGGTCACGGTGCGCGTGCTCAGCCCCATGAGCACCATGAAGGATGCCCTGACCCACCCCGGCACCGGCATGAGCCGCGACATCACCGTGGGCATGGACGGGCGCGCGACCTTCCCCGAGATCGGCTCGATCCCGCTGCAGGGCATGACCGTCAACCAGCTGCGCGACTACCTCAACGAGCGCTACGCCAGCCTGCCGGGGCGCATGACCGTCGATGTGCTGCTCAAGTCCACCGCCGTCAACGAGATCTACGTGCTCGGCGAGGTCGGCCAGCCCGGCGCCTTCCCGATCCGCCGCCCGGTTTCGGTGCTCGAGGCGCTGACCCTGGCACGCGGCCCGACCATCAAGGCCAGGCTCGGCTCGGTGGTGATCATGCGGCGCAACGGCAACACCGTGCAGGCCTACAACTACGACGTCGACGAAGCGCTGTCGGGGAAAAGCCAGGCGATCGCCTACCTGCAGCCCGAGGACATGCTCTACGTGCCCAAGACCAAGCTGGCCAGCGCCGGCGAGCTGTCCCGGCAACTGGCCGACGTGATCCTGTTCCAGGGCATGGGCGTGAACTTCAGCTATCGCCTGGACAGCAAGGACGACAACAACGACCGGCGCGAAATCGACGCCGAATGACCGGGAGAACGCCATGACTACGCAACCCAAAGAGAACTACGTGCATGAGTTCTTCCGGATCTTCTTCGCCAACCGCCAGTTGGTCAAACGGGTGTTCCTGATCTTCGCGGTGATCGCCGTGGTGCTGCCGCTGGTGCTCAAGCAGAGCTACGACATCACCGCCGAGGTCATCGTGCAGTCCAAGAAGCTCTCGCAGAGCGACACCAGCTCGTCCCTGACCCAGGAGGCCGACCGCTTCATCCCGCCCTCGCTGGCCGACATGGAGACCGAGAGCAACATCCTGCGCTCGCCGACGCTGATCCGCCAGACCATCGACCAGCTGCGCCAGGAAGGCCACTACCAGGCCGAGCCCGGCCTGCTGCAGCGCTATGTGTCCGTGCCCCTGCGCGAACACGTGACCGACCCGCTCAAGCGCCTGTTCGGCAACGAGGTGGCCGAACAGCGCGACACCGCGCTCGATGACCTCACCGACCAGGCGATCAAGGAACTCACCGTCGAGACCCTGCCCGGCTCCAACGTGATCTCGGTGATCTACAGCGCCGACGATCCCAAGCTCGGCACCCTGTTCGTCCAGCGCTTGCTCGACAACTTCCTGAAGAACCGCCAGGACCTGCAGTCCAACGAACTGCCGGAAACCTTCTACGAGCAGAAGAAGCTGCACTACCAGGCCCGCCTGGGCGACCTGGAGAGCCAACGCCTCGGCCTGCTCGAAGCGGTCGGCTCGTCGGACCCGAAAGAGGAGATCACCTTCCGCCTCAACGCCATCAACACCGAGGAGCAGGCGCTGAACCTGTACCGCGACCGGCAGTTGCAGAACCGCCAGTGGCTGGACTACCTCAAGAGCAGCATGGCCATGGCCAACAAGGCCAGGATGACCGACTACAGCTTCCCCTACACCTTCACCACCACGGTCGACAACGTGGCCTTCGAGGACCGCGAGATCAAACAACTGGGTGAACAGCTGACCAGCCAGGTGGCCCGCTACGGCGCCGACCTGGCCGTGTTCCAGGCCAGCGCCGAACCCATGCTGCTGCTGCGCGAGCAGATCGGCCGCACCCGCCAGCAGTTCCTCAAGATCGTCGACAACCGCATCCGCGAACGCCAGCAGGACCTGGCCGTGACCCAGCAGGTGATCGATCAGAAGACCCAGCGCATCGCCGACTACAAGGCGCGCATCCACCAACTGCGCGAGACCCAGAGCAAGACCCGCCAGCTGGACACCGAGATCGATGCCCTGCACAAGGCCTTCTCCACCTACGCCCAGCGCTACGAGGAAAGCCGTGGCCAGGGCCTGCTCGATGGCAGCCAGTCCAACGCGCGGATCCTCAGCGCGCCGTACGAGCCGACCACCGCGGCCTTCCCCAAACCTGGCCTGATCATCCCGTTCGGCCTGCTCACGGGCATCCTGCTGTCGATCGCCCTGGTCTACATCAAGGAGTTCTTCGACCATCGCTTCAAGCATCCGGCGCAGATCGCCCATCAACTGGACCTGCCGGTGCTGCTGGTGATCAACGACCAGGCTCCGGCCCTGCCCAATCCGCATCGGTCCTGGTCGCTGCCACGCCTGATGCACTGGGTGCGCAATTGAACGCCGCCGTGCCCGCCGGCCACCGGCCGATCCTCCATCTGCTCAGCAGTGGCGGGTTCTACGGTGCCGAGCGCATGCTGCTGGACCACTGCCAGGCCACGCCGGGCCAGCATCGGGTGCTGTTCCTCGATGCCCCGGCGCAGCTGGTGGCGCGCTTTCGCGAGGCCGGCGTCGCGTGTCAATCGTGCCAGGGCCTGGTGCAGTTGCTGGCACAGCTGCACCAGTACCGGGGTGAACGGCCCTTGATCAACACCCACAACTTCAAGGGCCTGGTGTTCGGCTGGCTGGGCGCGACCCTATGGCGCCTGCCGCTGGTCAGTACCCAGCACGGCTTCACCCCGAGCAACCGCAAGCAGCGCCTATACACCTGGCTCACCTTGCAGCTGTGCCGCACACCCAAGGTGCAGCGGGTGGTCTGCGTGGCCGAGAGCATCGCCGCGCTGCTGCGTCAGGCGGGGGTCGCGGCCGGCAAGCTGCAGGTGATCCCCAACGGCCTGCCGCAGGCCGCCGCAGCGCCCAGGCGTGTCCACGGCAACGGCCAGTGGCTGGTCGGCTACGTGGGCCGCTTGAGCCGCGAGAAAGGCCCGGACCTGTTCCTCGACACCCTGATCCCGCTGTGCCAGCGCCACCCCCGGCTACAGGCGGTGATGCTCGGCGATGGCCCGGAACGCGCCGCGCTGCAGGCCCGTATCGATGCCGCCGGGCTGGGCGAGCGCATCAGCCTGCCGGGCTTTCAGCACGACATGCGCAGCTGGATGGCGCGGCTGGACACCCTGGTGATCAGCTCGCGCACCGAAGGCACGCCGATGATCCTGCTCGAAGCCATGCAAGAAGGCGTGCCGGTGGTGGCTTTCGGCGTCGGCGGCATCCCCGATGTCATCGAACACGGCCGCAACGGCCTGCTGGCCCGGCCGCTGGCGGTCGACGAGCTGGGGCGGCACCTGCAAGCCCTGCTCGACGACCCGGCGCAGGTCGCCGAACTGGTGGCCCGTGCCCGCCAGACCCAGCAGGAACGCTACCACCTGCCGACCCTGGCACTGCACTGGGCCCAGGTCTACCAGGGCGCGGCACAGGAGGTTGTCACATGATCATCCCACTGTCGCTGGTCAGCCTGGCCGGCCTGCTGTGCCTGGTGCTGCTGGCCAGCCCCTATCCCTACCTGGCGCCGGGCGCGGTGCTCGCCCTGGCCGGTGCGCTGGTGCTGTACCGGCGTCCGGCCTGGGGGCTGCTGGCGATCGCCACGCTGGTCCCGCTGGAGGGGCTGCTCAAGGACGGCCTGCTCTCCGGCGCCAAGCTGGTCGGGGTCGGCCTGGCGCTGATCCTGGCCCTGCAACTGGCCGTGCGCCAGTTGCCCGGCGAACGCCTGCGCAGCAGCCACTGGCGCCTGCTGCTGCCGTTTTTGGTGCTGTACCTGCTGAGCCTGTGGACCAGCGACAACCTGGCCCTGTCCCTGGGCCACCTGCGTGAACTGATCGTCGGCCTGGTGGTGTTCGTCATCGCCCTGCTGGTCGGTCGCGACCTGAACCTGGCCATGCTGGCGCGGCTGGTGAGCCTGAGCGTGTGCGTGATGTGCCTGTTCGCCATCTTCTCCACCAAGTACCAGGAACAGGGCCGCGCCACCGCGATGCTCGACCCCAACCTGTTCGCCATGCTGATCACCGTGGCCATGCCGATGAGCCTGTGGCTGGCGATCAAGGGCCGCCAGGTGCCGGTCAAGCTGTTCTGGGCCGCCTGCTGCCTGTTGCTGCTGGCCGGCATGACCAAGACCGAATCGCGCTCGGGCCTGGTGGTGCTGATGATCAGCCTGGTCATCGTGCTCTACAACTACCGCGAACAGCTGCGGCGCATCCGCCCGCGGCACCTGGGGTTCGCCATGCTCGGCCTGGCCATCGTGCTGCCGCTGGGGGCGGCGCTGATGCCGGCCGGCTACGTCGAGCGTATCCAGTCGCTGGTGCTGCTCAAGTCTGGGGTCAATGCGCACAAGGACGAGTCCCTGGGCCGCCGCGCCTCCTACCTGGTGGTGGGCAGGGAGATGATCGGCGACAGCCCGGTGTTGGGCACCGGCCCTGGCACCTTCCCGCTGCACTATGCCAGCACCGGTTTCTCCAAGGCCTTCGCCCCGGTCAACAGCAAGGTCACCGACCTCTACCGCCGGGCCCACAACACCTACCTGGAGATCGTCAGCGAAACCGGGTTGCCGGCCGGGCTGCTGTTCGTCGGCATGATCGCCCTGGCCCTGCGCAACTTCTGGCGAGCGCGCGCCGCCTGGCAGGCCGCCGGCGACCAGGACCAGGCCGACATGATGACCCACCTGACCATGAGCATGCTCGCCCTGGCGCTGTTCCTGATGTTCCTCAGCGCCCCCAGCCACAAGTACCTGTGGCTGATGCTGGCGCTGTCCAGCGTGGCCTGGCGCAAGGCCGCCGAAACGCGAACGATGGGGGGCGCGGCATGAGCCTGGTCAGCATCGTCATCCCCATGTTCAACGAGGCCCGGCACATCGCCCGGACCTTGCAGGCGGTACAGGCCGCCGCCGCGCAGGCAGGCCTGGCCTGCGAGGTGCTGGTGGTGGACAACGGCTCCAGCGACGCCGGGCCGCGTATCGCCCAGGCCCATGGCGCGCGCGTGCTGAGCCTGCCAGGCATGGCCATCGGCGCCCTGCGCAACCATGGCGCGCGGGCCAGCCAGGGGCAGTGGCTGGCGTTTCTCGACGCCGACATCGAAGTGCCCGCCGACTGGCTCGGCCGCCTGCTCGAACTGCACCGCCGTGGCGAAGGCGATGTCTTCGCCCTGGACTGCGATACCCCGCGCCAGGCGCCCTGGTTCGCCTATGCCTGGCAGCGCCGCACGCTGCGCGCCGGGCAGACAGTGCAGGACAGCACCTGGCTGCCGACCCCCAACCTGCTGATGCAGCGCCAGTGGTTCGAACGCGTCGGTGGCTTCGACGAGCGCCTGCGCACCGGCGAGGACAAGGACTTCACCCTGCGCCTGCACCAGGCCGGCGCCCGCCTGCGGGTGCTGCGCCAGCCGGTGGTGCTGCACTGGGGGTTCGAGGGCAGTTGGGCGGAATGGCTGGGCAAGGAGCTCTGGCGCCAGGGCAGCCACGTGCAACTGCTGCGCAGCCATGGCCTGAACCTGCGCCTGCTGCGCTTCCCGCTGCTGTCGCTGGCGATCTGGCTGCTCGATGCCCTGGCCCTGTCGCTGCTCCTGGCCGGCTCAGGGCACACCGCCCTGCTCCTGCTGCTGGTCGGCGCCCTGCCCGCCCTGGCGCTGAGCCTGCGCCAGAGCCTGAAGCACCGCGACCCGCTGTTCATCCTGCAACTGTGGGGGCTGCACTGGATCCGCCTGCACCTGGCCGGCGCGGCCCTGGTGCTCAATCTGTTCAACTGCAACGCAAGGAGGCCCGCTCGTGGCTGAATTCATCTTCTGGCTATGCCTGCTCCTGCCTTTCTATGCCTGGCTGGGCTACCCGCTGCTGCTCACGGCCATGGGGCCGTTCTTCCCCCGGCGCCGCCCCGCGCCGTTGCCAGCGCAGCACGTCAGCGTGGTGGTGGCCGCGCACAACGAGCAGCGGCACGTCGAGGACAAGCTGCGCAACCTGCTGGCGCACGACTGTCGCGTCGCCAGCCTGCAGATCGTCCTGGCCAGCGACGGCTCCAGCGACTGCACCGTGGCCCTGGCCCGCAACTTCGACGACCCACGCATCCTGGTGCTCGACCTGCCGCGCCAAGGCAAGAACAGCGTGCTGAACGCCGCGGTCGCCCACTGCACGGGCGACATCCTGGTGTTCACCGATTGCGACGTGCAGTGGGTCGACGGCACCCTCGACGCACTGCTGGCGCCGTTCGCCGACGCCGACGTCGGCGGCACGGTAGGCAAGATGATCATCCCCGTGGCGGGCAAGGGCCTGAGCCTGGGCGAAAGCCTCTACCGCCGCTACGAAGCCTGGCTGCGCCGGGTGGAGAATCGCACCGGTTGCACGGTTTCGGCCGACGGTGCCCTGCAGGCGCTGCGCCGCGAGCTGTACCAGCCGATCCCCGAACGGGTCAACGACGACTTCTACATCAATACCTGTGCCCCAGTCGCCGGCAAGCGTGTCGTCTATGTCGACCAAGCCACGGTGCTCGACTGTGGCGTCGACGAAGCCGAGCGGCAGTTCAGCCGCCGCCAGCGCGTCACCGTCGGCGGCCTGATCAGCCTCGCCGCTCGGCGTGAACTGCTCGACCCCCTGCGCCACGGTCTGTACGCCATCGCGCTGATCAGCCACAAGCTGGTCCGCCGCCTGGCCCCGGTGCTGCTGTTGCCCTTGCTGCTGGTCAACTTCTGGTTGCTCGACGAGCATGGCTTCTACCGCCTGACCCTGGCCGCCCAGTTGCTCGGCTACGCCATCGCCGTGGCCGGCCTGCTGGATGTGCGCCATCGCCTGCCCAGGCCGTTTCGCCTCGCCGCTTTCGTGCTGGTGACCCTGGCCGGCATGAGCGTCGGCCTGTGGCAGTTCCTGCGCGGGCACAGCTACAACCAATGGACCCCCAACCAGACCCGATGAGTGCCTGTCATGCCGATCAAGACCACTCTCAAGCGTGCCGGCGGTTGGCTGTACCTGAACTCGCCCAAGGGCCGCAGCCAGCTGCGCGGCGCCGGGGTCATCCTGATGCTGCACCGGGTGCTGCCCGACGACGCGAGCGCGGCCCTGCCCCATCGCAATGAACTGTGCGTCGGACCGCAGGCCTTCGAGTGCCTGCTGCGCTGGTTGCCACGGCACTTCGACTGCGTGCACCTGATGGACCTGCTCAAGGCCCATGAACACCCCCGTGGCACACAACGGCCCAAGGTCGCCCTGACCTTCGACGACGGCTGGCGCGACAATGCCCTGCATGCCTTTCCACTGCTGCAACGGCACCAGGTGCCGGCGAGCATCTTCCTGTCCACCGACTACATCGGCAGCCGCCAGCGCTTCTGGTGGGAGAGCCTGGGCGAGACCCTGTGGGGCAGCCATGGCGAGGCGCCGCGCCAGGCCCTGATCGAACAACTGCGCAAGGTCGGCCGGCCAGTGCCGGCGGCCTATTTCATCCATGAGCGCCCCCATGCCCGCAGCCAGGTGCTGGCCGGCTACCTGCAAAGCCTGAAGTCGCTCGCCCCACAGGCACTGTGCCTGCTGACCGACGCCTGCCCGGCCGAGTCGCAGCCCCAGGCCCTGGACTGGCGCCAGGTGCGCCAGTTGGAAAGCACCGGGCTGATCCGCTTCGGCCCCCACGGTGCCAGCCACGCGCTGCTGCCGGGGCTCGACGACCAGCGCCTGGACGAGGAGCTGAGCCGCAGCCACCAGGCCTTGCAGCAAGGCTGCACGCAGCCGCTGCCGGTGTACTGCTACCCCAATGGCGACCATGACGCCCGGGTTCGCGCGCGCCTGGCAGCGCACCGCTACCCCTATGCCCTGAGCACCCGCGCCGGGATCTGCCAAGGGCATGACGACCCGCTGGCCCTGCCACGCATCGGGGTCAGCCAGCGCACCGCCAGCCGGCCTTCGCTGCTGGCCTGGCGCATCAGCCGCGGAGGCACGGCATGAACCGCAACAGCTACCTGCGCCACATGCTGCTGAGCATGGGCACCAAAGTGGCGATGATCGCCCTGCGCCTGCTGCGCAACGTGTTGCTGGCGCGCATCCTCGGCCCCAGCGAACGTGGCCTGTTCGCCCTGCTCAGCACCCTGCCCGACCTGATCAGCGCGTTCACCAGCGGTGGGCTGAACACCGCGGTCGGCTACCAGGCGGCCCAGCAACGCAGCCTGGGCCTGCTGCTCAGCCAGGTGCTGGTCTACGGTTGCCTGATCGCCGGGGCGCTGACCCTGGTGTGCGTGGCCCTGGCGCGGACCTTCGGCACCGAGCTCGAGGCCACCGCCCAGCTCGGCCTGCTGGCCTGGCTGCTGCTGTTGGCGGTGCCGCTGACGGTGCTCAAGAGCGGCCTGTTGACCCTGCACAACAGCACCGGCGGCGTCGGCGCCTTCAACGCCCTGCGCCTGACCGAGTCGCTGGTGCCCTTGCTGCTGTTCGTCGGGTTGTTCTGGATGTGGCACGACGCGGCCCTGGAGGCGGCGCTGATCAGTTGGCTTGGCGGCCTGGGCCTGGTGGCGCTGCTGGGTCTGTACTGGCTCGGCCGCCAGCACTCGATCCGCCTGCGCTGGGACTTCCGCGGCCAGCGCGAACTGCTCGCCTACAGCGCCAGGAGCCACCCGGACGTGCTGTTCCAGCAGATGATCCTGCGCTCGGACTACCTGTTCATCGGCGCCCTGCTCGGCAGCACCGCCCTGGGCCACTACGCCATGGCCAGCGCCGCCGCCGAACTGCTGCTGATCGTCCCCGAGGCGGTCACCACGCCCTTGATGAAACGCCTGCTGCAGCAGGATGCCGGCATGGAGCGACTGACCCCACTGGCCCTGCGCCTGACCGCCACGGTGATGCTCGGCGCCTGCCTGGGCATGGCGCTGATCGGCGAGTGGCTGATCGTCACCCTGTTCGGTGCCGAGTACCAGCCGGCCTACCCGGCCCTGCTCGCCCTGCTGCCGGGGCTGCTGGGGTTGTGCTACGCGAGCATCCTGCGCCTGGACCTGCTGGGCAAGAACCGCCCCGGCACGGTGTCGTTGCTGATGGGCCTGGGGGCGGCGCTCAACCTGGTGCTCAATGTGGTGCTGATCCCCACTTTCGGCATCGTCGGCGCCGCGCTGGCCTCGTCCATCGCCTACCTGGCAGTGACGGTGGCGATGCTGGTGCTGTACTGCCGGCTCAGCGGCGTTCCCCTGTGGCAGACCTTGCTGGTGCTGCCCAGCGACCTGACGCCGCTGCGCCAGATGCTGCAACGGAGGCCGGCATGAAGCACCTGGCCCTGTTGCTCGCCAGCCTGACGTTGGGCACTGCCGCGCAGGCGGCACCGCTGTCGTGGGGCGATATCCGCGATGGCAGCCTCTACCTGCTCGCGCCCCGCGGCGACACCCTGGACATCCGCTGGCGACCGGCCTGGCAGGCCGAGGCCAACCATGAACGGCTCTACCTGCTCGACGGCCAGGGCCAGTTGCAGGCCGAGCGCCACATCCCCCCCGAGCAGGCCCGCGGCCACCAGCGCTGGCCGCTGCCTGCCAGCGACAACGCCTACCGCCTGGAGATCCCCGGCTACAGCTTCCGCCGCTACCGAGTCGAGTACAGCGACGGCACCCGCGCCCTGTTCGCCCCGGCCAAGGTGCACTTCAGCGCCGAAGTGGGGCCGGGTGTGACGCTGTTCTTCCAGGTGCCGGCCGGTGTGCAGGCCACCCTGGCCGGCAAGTACCACGGTGGCGTGCGCGGCCTGCAGGTGCAGCGCCTGGGCGACGAGCGGCAACTGGAGCTGACGCTCAAGCCCTACCGCGCCTACTGGCAATTCGACCAACTGGCACTGCCGGTATCCAGCACCGCGCAAACCTACCGCCTGCACTTGCAAGGCCGGGGCAAGGCGGCCTTCTGGCTCGACGGCAGCGCCAACCTGTTCGCCCAGCGCGCCGCAGACCTCGGCCCACTGCCGAGCGCCGAGGGCAAGGTCGCCCTGCGCCTGGGCGGCAGGGTGCTGGGCCCGACGCCCAGCCTGGGCGTCAACCTGCCCTACGTGATGCCGCCCCCTTCCAGCCATGCAGTGCTCGATGCCTTGCAGCCCCGGGCCGCCGGCTACTACAGCCTGCTCGACCTGCTGGCGCGCAAGCCGAACTACGAAAACGACTTCCGGCGCTTCTACCAGCAGCGCTACCCGATCACGCAGGACATCACCCTGCTCTCGGGCACCGGACGGCGCTCGGTGCTGGCTGCCGACCGCACCAGCGACGATGGCCTGGACGCCTGGCTCACCGCCACCCGCGAGCTGGGCGGCAAGGCCTTGCATTACCTGGCGTTTGCCGACGAGCCGAACCTCAACTACAGCGACTACGCCAGCTACCGGCGCTACTTCCAGGCCATGCTCGAGCGCGTCCAGCGCTTCCCCGGTGCCCGCGAGGCCGGGGTGCGCATCGCCATGCCGGCCAGCTCGAACCTGGTCAACGGGCCATTCCACGAAGGCAGCCGCCAGCGCATCGGCCTGGACTGGTCGCGGCGCCTGCTCGCCGAACACGACGCGCAGATCGACGCGCTGGCCTGGCACGAGTGGATGGTCCGCGACCTGCTGGCCACCCGCAGCTACCGCGACAGCGTGCGCCAGGCCGCCGCACTGGTTGGCCTGGACGACCAGGGCCGGCCGCGCAAGGCGCTGCTGCTGGACCAGACCAACATGTCCAGCGGCTCCAGCCTGAGCCGCTACGACCAGGACACCCACTACGCCAGCCTGTGGTGGGCCTCGGTGGTGGTCAACGCCTCGGCCGATGGCCTGCTCGACATGCTCAACTGGTTCCATGTGGCCGACGAGCCGGAGTGGCCCAAGGGCATGGTCCGCGTGCTCGGCGAGGACCACTTCGAACTCAAGCCGGTGGGGCTCGCCCAGCAGTTCATCCAGCGTCACTGGCTAACCCAGGTGCTGAGCCTGGACAACGACGCCTTCGAAGTCGATGCCCTGGCCATGGCCGAAGGCCGCCAGCGCAGCCTGCTAGGTGTCAACAAAACCGAGCGCGTGCAGCAGGTGGGCCTGACCCTGGCCGGGACACCGGCGCGCCGCGAGTGCCCGCAAGGCCAGTTGCAACTGTTCGGCCCCGACAGCCAGGCCCGGCAGGCCGCCTTCACCTGCCGCGACGGCACCCTGCACTTTCAACTGCCAGGGCAGACGCTGTTCGCCCTGACCTGGAGCGCGCCATGAGGCGCGCCTCGACCTGCAGCCATCAGGAGGCACCATGCACGTACTGAGCAAACTCCAGGACCGCATCAAGCGCAAGGGACTGCGCGACACACTGGCGAGCGCCTTCCGGCACTACGTCTTCTACCATTGGGAACTGCTGTGGATGGAGCGCGACCTGGAGACCCCGGTGCCACCGCACCGGCTCAAACCCTACCCGCCCCTGCGCGTGGAGACGATCACGGCGAACAACGTACAGGCCTTTGCCCGGCACTTCGGCGACCGGGTCGAGACCATGCGCGAGCTGGCCGCCGAGGGCCACACCGGGCTGATGTTCCTCGACGACGACGGCGATGCCGTGGCCTTCATCTGGGGCAGCCCGCGGCACTACCACGACCGGCACTTCTATGGCTGCTGGTTCCCGGTGGGGCCCGGCGAATTCTTCGAGTTCGGCGGCGAGCTGATCCGCAAGTATTGGGGCACCGAGCTCTCCGTGGACCTGCAACTGGCCCTGTGGAAGGCCATGGCCGCCCAAGGCTGCAACAAGGTGGTGGACGTGTGCGAGCAACACAACATCCCGGCGCTGAAGCTACACCTGCGCATGGGCTACCAGGAGCAAGGACGAATCATGAACGTGTACTGCCTGTTCGGCCGCTGGAAGTTCTTTCGCGAAACCCGTTACCAGGCGTCGCGCCTGGAGCCCCTGCGCAAGCCGGTGCCCGAGGGCACCACGGCCACGGCGTCCTGAGCCATGGGCCTGGACCTGAGCTGGTGCGCCTCGCTGTGCACCGACGACTTTCCCGCCGCCGGCTACGAGGCGCTGCGCCGCCGCCTGCCCGGCAGCACGCCATTCAACCACCTGGGCTGGCTGCGCGCCGCCGAGGCCGCCCTGCAGCCAGGCCAGCAGTTGCAGGTGTTGCTGGGGCATCAGGACGGCCGGCTGTGCCTGTGCCTGCCCCTGGTGCGCCAGCGCGAACCCTTCGGCCCCCTGAACGTGCCGGTGGTGCGGCACCTGGGCCATCCACTGAGCGACCGCATCGCCCTGCTCGTCGACCTGCCCGAGCGTTGCGCCAGGCAGGTGCTGCAGGTCATCCGCAAGCGCCTGCCCCACGCCCTGCTGCAGCTTGGCGAAGTCCCCGGCGAGGACGGCGACGACTGGTTGCGCCAATGGGCCATGGCCAGCTCGACCTACGAACGGCGCCTGACCTGCAAGGTACCGGTGCACCGCATCAGCGAGGCCGACCGCCAGGAGGTCAGCGGCGACCCGCGCTACAAACTGCGCCGCGCGCGCAAGCGCATCAAGGCCTGCGGCGCCCTGGTGCGGCGGGTCCTGGCCACGCCGCAAGACATCGTCGCGCTGCTCGACGCCGTGAGCGCCGTCGAGGCGGCCAGCTGGAAAGGCGACGACGAGGTCGGCATCTTCTCCGGCGACACGCGCCGCCAGTGGATGTACCAGGCCTTCACCGCCCTGGCTGCCGAAGGCCTGGTGTGCCTGGTGCTGCTGGAGCTGGACGGGCGCTGCATCAGCTATCGCCTGGGCTTGCTGGAGCGTGGCCGGGTCTACGACTACAACCTGGCCTTCGTCCCCGAGCATCGCGACCTGGGCAGCGGCCGCGTGCTGCTGGAGGAGTGGATCCACTGGGGCCTGGAAGACGGCTGGACCTGGGTCGATGCCTCGCGCGTGAGCCTCGAGAACTCCAGCCACCAGCTCCACGAACGCATGACAGGCCAACTCGAACAGTGGCGCATCAGTTGCTACAGCTGGCGCCTCGACGGTATCGCCCTGGGCCTGGCCCTGCGCTGCTGGCAGTGGCTCAAGCCACGCCTGCGCAAGCGCGCGGCCACGGCCGCGGGCGATGTTGTCCCCCATCCCCCACAGGAGAGCCCGGATGCCATCCCAGGTCATAGTCAACGCTGACGACTTCGGCCTCAGCGCCCACACCAACGCCGTGATCCTGCATGCCTTCCAGGCGGGCCTGATCAGTTCGGCCACGGCCATGGCCAACATGCCCGCCTTCGCCGGTGCCTGCGTGCTGGCCCAGCAACCAGCGCTCAAGGGGCGGATCGGGCTGCACTTCAACCTGACCTATGGGCGGCCGTTGAGCCAGGCGATCCTCGCCGAACAACGGTTCTGCGCCCCTCATGGGGAGTTCGACCTGCGCCTGAAGCGCCGCACGCTGCGGTTGTCCCGCAGCGAACGCGAAGCGGTCGAGCAGGAGCTGCAGGCCCAGTGGCAGCACTGCCTGGACCACGGCCTGGTGCCCAGCCACCTGGACTCGCACCAGCACGTGCACAACATCTGGCCGATCGGCGAGCTCGTCGCCCGCTTCGCCCGCCAGCAAGGCGTACCGGTGCGCCTGGCGCGCAACCTGGGGCACAACATCGGCCCGTTGAAACGGCTGTTCAAGACGCTGCTCAACAGGCGCTTGCGCCAGCTCAGCGGGGCGACCGCGGACTATGTCTGCACGCCCGTGGACCTGAAGGCGGGGCTGGCGCCCAAGGCGGGGGTGCTGGAGGTGGTGGCGCATCCCAGCGCCCTGGGCGGCCATGACTTCGGCGATGCCTACCTGGCCAGCGGCGAGTCGTTGAAGGCCCTGGTCGACTCGCAGTTGGGCGCGGTCGGCAGGATCGGCTACCAGGCGCTGGTCCCGGGCAAGAAACCTTGCCCCAGCGAAGTCGAACCGGCTTGAAACCCTGCCGGCGCGTCCCCGGTCGGCAGGCCGGGGGCGTCGGGATATTGTCTGATGGGCGGGAATAAATAATAATCCTTCTCATTTCATATCATACCTGCCTCGCCCATGTCGTCACCGGATACCTCCTCCCTGCGCCAGCACGTCCTGCATCGCCTGTTCGGCGAGCATCACGGCTGGCTGCTCGGGCGCCTGCGGGCCCACCTGGGTTGCCGCCACGACGCGGCAGACATGGCCGCCGAAGCGTTCGTCCAAGTGGTTGCCCATCCCGCGCCACACAGCATCCGCGAACCCCGTGCGTTCCTCACCACCATCGCCAAGCGCCTGGTCTATGCCAGCTGGCGCCGGCGCGACCTGGAACGCGCCTACCTCGAGGCCCTGGCGCAGGAACCCGAGGCGACCGCGCCCTCGGCCGAGGAACGGGCGCTGGCGATGGAAACGCTGCTGGCCCTCGACGCCTTGCTCGACGGCCTGTCGCCCAGGGCGCGCGCGGCGTTCTTCTGCAGCCAGCTCGACGGCATGAAGTACGCCGACATCGCTGCGCAGCTTGGCGTCTCGACCATCCGTGTTCGGCAGTACGTAGCCAAGGGGCTCAAGCTGTGCTGCCAGGAGCTGCTGTCGTGAGCAAGGCCATCGAACAGGCCATCGAATGGACCGCCTGCCTGGGCTCCGGCGAGGTGTCCCCACGCGAGCAGCAGGCCTTCGAGGCCTGGCTGGCCGCCGATCCGGCCCATGTCCGGGCCTGGACACGGGTCCAGGGCCATCTGGCGCTGACCCTGACGCCCCTGGCCGAGGGCGGGCCTGCACTGCGCCAGACCTTGCAGTCGGCGCCCAGCCTCGACCGCCGCCACTTGCTGCGTGGCGCCTTGGCCATGGCCGGGCTCGGCCTGGGCAGCTACCTGCTGGGCAAGACCGACCTGGCGCAGGAACTGGCTGCCGACCTGCGCAGCGGCACCGCCGAGCGGCTCGCCCGCACCCTCCCCGACGGCAGCCGGCTGCTGCTCGATGCCTGCAGTGCCGCCGACCTGCACTTCGATGCCCAGGCCCGCGAGGTCCGCCTGCGCAAGGGCAAGCTGCAGTTGCAGGTCGTCGCGGGCGCCCGGCCGTTCACCGTGCGCACCCCGGACGGCCAGGTGCAGACGACGGATGCCCGTTTCACGGTTGCCCTGCAGGCGCAGGCGAGCCGGGTGTGGGTACAGGCCTCCAGCGTCGCCATTCGCACCCTGGGCGGCGCCGAGGCGACGCTCGGCGAGGGGCATGGCGTGCGCTTCGATGTCGCCGGTATCCAGCGCCTGGCCGAGCATCGACGCGGCGAGAGCAGTTGGACCGGCGGCTGGCTCAGCGTCGATGACTGGAGCCTGGGCGAGCTGGTCGAGGCCTTGCGGCCCTACCGCCGGGGCATCCTGAGAATCGCCCCGCAGGCCGCTGATTTGCGGGTATCGGGCCTGTTCCCCCTGGATGACAGCGACGGCGCCCTGCGCGCCCTGGAGCAGACCATGCCGCTGAGGATCGAACAGACCTTGGGCTGGTGCACCCGCATCGAGTTGCGGGGTTAGCCAGATCAATTTTTTTCATCTCCCTATATCGCTTTCGCGCTCTCGTCACACATAGGTCCTGAAGCCGCACGAAAAACGCGGACCCGACCGACCTATGGAGCCCTTCATGCCCCCACGCCACCCCTTCCTGCTCGCCCCGCTCTGCCTGGCACTGGCCTGTTGCCTGCCGGTGGGCGTCGCCTGCGCCCAACCCCAGGCCGACAGCCGCCAGCAGACCTGGACATTCGACCTGCCCGCCGCCTCGCTGGCCACCACCCTCGATCAGGTCGCCCGGCAGAGCGGGCGCACCATCGTCTATGCGCCGGAACGGGTACGCGGCTTCTTTGCACCGGCCATCCAGGGCCACATGACCGCCGAGCAAGCCATCGCCCGTGCCCTCTCCGGCACCGGCCTGGTGCTGCAGGTCACCCCCGGCGGCATCCTGACCCTGGACCGGCAACGCACCGACCAGGTCAACCTCGGCGAAGTCATGATCGACGCCACGGCCGCCGAACAGGCCTGGGGGCCGGTCAGCGGCTACGTGGCCACGCGCAGCGCCACCGGCACCAAGAGCGACAGTGCGCTGCTCGAGGTCCCGCAGACGGTCAACGTGGTCACCCGTGACCAGATGCAGGCCCAGGGCGCGCAGAACGTCACCGAGGCCGTGCGCTACACCCCCGGGGTGGTCGCCTCCTTCGGCGATAGCGACAGCCGCAACGACGTCCTGCAGAGCCGTGGCTTCTTCCTGCGCTACAACCTCAACGGCTCGCGCCTGCCCTACGGTGCCTACAGCGCCGCGATGATGTGCATCGAGCCCTATGGCCTGGAACGCATCGAAGTGCTCAAGGGCCCGGCCTCGGTGCTCTACGGCCAGAACACCCCCGGCGGGCTGGCCAACCTGGTCAGCAAGCGCCCGACCTTCTCGCCCGTGCACGAGATCCAGCTACAGGCCGGCAGCAACGACCGCACCCAGGGCGCCTTCGACTTCGGCGACGGCCTGGACGACGACGGTACCCTCGCCTACCGCCTGACCGGCCTGCTGCGTGACAGCCAGGGCGAAGTCGACCACGGCTACGACAAGCGCGAGTTCATCGCACCGGCCCTCACCTGGCAGCCCAGCGAAGACACCCGCCTGACGCTGCTGAGCCACTACCAGAAAGACCGCAGCATCTCCGACTACGTCGCCTTGCCGGCCGACGCCAGCCTGCACGCCGGCGCCAACGGCCGCCTGCCGCGCAACCGCTACCTGGGCGAGCCCGGCTTCGACGGCTACGAGCGCGAGCAGTTCTCCCTGGGCTACCTGCTCGAGCACCGCCTGAACGACGTCTGGAGCCTGCAGCAGAACCTGCAGGTCAACCGCGTGCAGATCGACAACAGCGCCAGCCCCGGCTACCTGCTCAGCGCCGACGGCCGGGAACTCAGCCGTGTCGCCACCCGTGGCGAAGGCCAGGCGCGCAGCGTCACCGTCGATACCTTCGCCCAGGCCGACTTCACCACCGGCCGCCTCGGTCATCGCTTCCTGGCAGGCGTGGACTATCTCTCCCTGACCGACGAATACCAGTTCGCCTCGGGGCTCTACACCACCCCGCTGGACATCTACGCGCCGCGCTACGGCCAGGCGGTGCCCGAGCTGATTCCCCGGATCGACTACCACCAGCAGCGCGAACAGACCGGCCTGTACCTGCAGGACCAGATCCGCCTGGACAACTGGCTGTTGACCCTCGGCGCCCGCCAGGACTGGGTCTGGACCCGCACCGAAAGCGGCCTGGCCGGCGAGAACCGCAGCAAGCAGCGCGAAGACAAGCCGACCGGCCGCATCGGCCTGGCCTACCTGTTCGACAACGGCCTGGCGCCGTACCTGAGCTATTCGACCTCGTTCGAGCCGCTGGACGGCACCGACTTCTCCGGGCGCCCCTTCACGCCGATGACCGGCGAGCAGTACGAGGTGGGCGTGAAGTACCAACCGCCAGGCAGCAACGCGTTCGTGACGCTTTCGGCCTTCGAGCTGACCCAGGAGAACATCACCACGCCCGACCCAGACCCCACCCACGCCGGCTTCAACGTGCAGACCGGCAAGGCACGAGTGCGCGGCCTGGAACTGGACGCCAAGGCCAGCCTGCACGAGCGCCTGGACCTGCTGGCCTCCTATGCCTACATGGATTCGCGCGTCACCAAGGCCAATACCGCAGCTGACGGCAGCAGCCTGAAGGGCAACGAACTGGTCCAGGTACCTGCGCACCAGGCCTCGCTGTGGCTCGACCACACCCTGGGCGACGGCCTGTTGCAGGGCGCCGGGATAGGCTTCGGCGCACGCTACATGAGCAAGGCCTACGGCGATGCGGCCAACACCCTGGAAATGCCGGGCCGCACCCTGTTCGATGCCAGCCTGCACTACGACCTGGGCAAGGCCGATGGCCGCCTGGATGGTGCCGACCTACGCCTGAGCGCCAACAACCTGTTCGACAAACGCTACGTGGCGTTCTGCCAGAACGCCCTGCAGTGCTACTACGGCCAGCGCCGGACACTGCTGGCCACCTTGACCTACCGCTGGTAGTCGAGCAGCCAGCGCTGCAACGCCTGGGCCGGCATCGGCCGGCCCAGCAAAAAGCCCTGCCCCTGGTCGCAGCCGGCATGCCGCAGGAAGTCGTACTGGGCCTGGGTCTCGATGCCCTCGGCGGTGATACGAAAGCCCAGGGCATGGCCCAGGTCGATGATCGCCCGGGCGACGGCTACCGCGTCGTCGTCATCGGGCAGGTCCTTGATGAAGGCACGGTCGATCTTCAGGTGGTCGATGGGCAAGGCGCGCAGGTAGGCCAACGACGAGTAGCCGGTGCCGAAGTCGTCCACCGCCGTGGTCACCCCCATCGCCTGCAACCGGGCCAGCACCGCGCAGGCCTGCTGCTGGCTCTCCATCAACAGGCTCTCGGTGATTTCCACCTCCAGCAGATGCGGCGCCAGGTCATGGCGCGCCAGGGCCGTGGCCAGGCTGCTGACGAAGTCGCTGCGCTCGATCTGCAGGGCCGCCACGTTGACCGCCAGCGGGCCAGGCAGGCAGTCCTCGGTCCGCCAGGCTGCCAGTTGCGCACACGCCAGCTCCAGGACCCGCTCCCCCAGGGGGATGATCAGTCCGGTGCGCTCGGCCAGGGGAATGAACGCCCCCGGCGACACCAGACCGTGCTCCGGGTCGCGCCAACGCAGCAATGCCTCGATCCCTTCCAGGCGCCCGCTGAACAGGTCGACCTTGGGCTGGTACCACAGCTCGAACTCGTTGTGCTGCAAAGCCCGGCGCAGGTTGCGTTCCAGCTCCAGGCGCTGCTGCAGACGCTCGGTCATGTCGGGATGATAGGGGCGCCAGGCGTTGCGCCCACTCTCCTTGGCCACGTACATGGCGGTGTCGGCATGGCGCAACAGGCTGTCGACGTCCTCGCCATGCCGCGGGCACCAGGCCAGGCCGATGCTGCCGGTGACCAACGCGGCATTGCCGTTGAGATCGAAGGGCCGTTGCAGGCAGTGCAACAGGGCACGGACCTGGTGGCTGACCTGCTCCTGGCTGCCCTGGAGCATGAACACGAACTCGTCGCCGCCCAGCCGGCAGACCCGGTCCGGGGTGTCCAACTCCTGCAGGAAACGCGCCGTGGCCTGCTGCAGCAACAGGTCGCCCATGGCATGGCCAAGGCTGTCGTTGACCTGCTTGAAGCCATCGATATCGAGCATCAGCACCGCCAGGCCCTCGCCTTGGGCGATCGCCTGGGCCAGCTGTTGCTGGAACAGCACCCGGTTGGGCAAACCGGTGATGGTGTCGTAGTGGGCCAGGCGTTCGAAGCGGGCCTGGGACTGGCGCAGCTCGCGGTTGCGCTGTTGCAGCAGGCGATGATTGCCGCTGAGCTGGGCGACGAACAGGCTGAACAGCCCGGTGCAGCCCAAGGCGAAGAAGAACAGCGGCGAAGCGAACAGGCCCAGGGTCGGCCAGCCATCGCGGGGCGCGGCCACCAGTTGCCAGTGCCCGCCCGGCACCTCGACCGTCTGGCTCAGCAAGGGGTCGTCGAACAGCCGCGCATCGCCCCAGATCAGCGCCCCGTCGGCGCCCTTGCCATCGCCTCCGCGCACGGCCAGCTGGATCTCCAGCTCCGGCCCCAGGCCTGCCGCCCACAACAGGCGGTCGGTATCGGCGACGATCGACACATTGCCCCAGTAGAGTTTCACCCCACGCTTGCCGGTGATGAACACCGGGCGCCGGTAGATCAGCGCCCGGCCGCCCTGGTACAGCTGGACCGGCCCGGCCAGCACCGCCTGCTGGTGTTCGCGGGCCGACTGCAGCAGGGGGAACTGGTCCGGCAGGTGGCGGTAGTCCAGGCCCATGATCGCCTGGTTGCCCTCCAGCGGATAGACATCGCGGACCACGTCCGCCGGTGCCAGGGCGACATGGCGCATGTAGGGTACCGAGTCGAGCGCGCCACGGGCCATGCCGTGGAAGTGCCCGACGCTGATGCGGCCATCGGCGGCGATCAACTGGGCGATGCCCTCGGCCTCGCCGAATGCCGCGCGCAGCTGTGCCTCCAGGGCGGCACGCACGCCAGAGAGGCGTGCGCTGAGATTGGCCAGTTGCTCGCTCTCCCGGCGCTGCTGGTCCAGGTGCCCGAGCAGCGCCGACAGGCCGATGCCCACCAGGGCGAAGCCGACCGGTAGCAGGCGACCGAGGGTACGCCGCAGTGTCCCTTTTGCAGGCGCCGGTTCATCGAGGGGGGTAGGGAGGGTTCTCATGGGCGGCGGCCGAGGTCTATTCATCCTGTATCGGCGCGGTGGCGCCAATGTTGAGCCAGACTGGTGTTTTTCTTCACCAGGGTGCATGCTCGCAAGCTGAAGCGTTTCACCCCCAAGAAAAAGTGAGGTGCAGTACCCATGGACCGTCTGCTCGATTCGCTGTTTCCCGAAGCCTGTGACATCCCCGAGGCCTGGCGCCTGGGTGAGCCCCTGGAGCAACGCGACTACCTGGTCGCCGGCCAGCTCAGGCGCTGGGACGGCCCACTGGCCACGGTACGCAGTCCAGTGTGGATCAAGGACGGCGATGGCGAACACCAGGTGGTGCTCGGCAGTGCTCCGCTGCTCGATGCCAAGACCGCTCTCACCGCCCTGGACGCCGCGGTCGAGGCCTACGACAAGGGTCGCGGCGCCTGGCCGACGATGCGCGTGGCCGAGCGTATCCAGCATGTCGAAGCCTTCCTGGCGCGCATGCGCGAGCAGCGCGAGGCGGTGGTCAAGCTGCTGATGTGGGAGATCGGCAAGAACCTCAAGGACTCGCAGAAGGAATTCGACCGTACCTGCGACTACATCGTCGACACCATCGACGCCCTCAAGGACCTCGACCGCCGCTCCAGCCGCTTCGAGCTGGAACAAGGCACCCTCGGCCAGATCCGCCGCGCGCCCCTGGGCGTGGCGCTGTGCATGGGGCCCTACAACTACCCGCTCAACGAAACCTTCACCACCCTGATCCCGGCGCTGATCATGGGCAATACCGTGGTGTTCAAGCCAGCCAAGTTCGGTGTGCTGCTGATCCGCCCCTTGCTGGAGGCGTTCCGCGACAGCTTCCCGCCAGGGGTGATCAATGTCATCTATGGCCGTGGCCGCGAGACGGTGAGCGCCCTGATGGCCAGCGGCAAGATCGACGTGTTCGCCTTCATCGGCACCCACAAGGCGGCCAGCGACCTGAAGAAGCTGCACCCGCGCCCGCACCGCCTGCGTGCCGCCCTGGGGCTCGATGCCAAGAACCCGGGGATCGTCCTGCCCCAGGTCGACCTGGACAACGCGGTCGAGGAAGCGGTCACCGGTGCCCTGTCGTTCAATGGCCAGCGCTGCACCGCGCTGAAGATCCTGTTCGTCCACGAGGATGTGGTCGAGCCGTTCCTCGACAAGTTCCAACGCAAGCTCGCCGCCCTTGAGCCGGGCATGCCCTGGGAGCCAGGCGTGGCCCTGACGCCGCTGCCCGAGCCTGGCAAGGTCGACTACCTCGACGGCCTGGTGGCCGACGCCACCGCCAAGGGCGCGCGAGTGCTCAACCCGGGCGGCGGCCACAGCCGCGGCTCGTTCTTCTACCCGGCCCTGCTCTACCCGGTCGGCCGCGACATGCGCGTGTACCACGAGGAGCAGTTCGGCCCGGTCGTGCCGGTGGTGCCCTACCGCGACCTGCAGACGGTGATCGACTACGTGCTCGACTCCGACTATGGCCAGCAGTTGAGCCTGTTCGGCAACGACCCGCACACCATCGGCATGCTGGTGGACACCTTCGCCAACCAGGTCGGGCGCATCAACCTCAACGCCCAGTGCCAGCGCGGGCCGGACACCTACCCGTTCAACGGCCGCAAGAACAGCGCCGAAGGCACGCTGTCGGTGCACGACGCCCTGCGAGTGTTCTCCATCCGCACCCTGGTGGCGACCAAGTTCCAGGACGCCAACAAGGCACTGATCAGCGAGATCATCCGCAACCGTCAGTCGAGTTTCCTGACGACCGACTACATTTTCTAGCCGGGCCAGCTGGGGCGTATAGCAGCCCCAGCATTCTTTCCAACAATGTAACTGACGACTAGAACGCAAAGACCTTGAAGGCACCACCACTAATGGGGAAATGACATTTGCGTATTCGGCGAAACTGTACAAGCATACAGTTTCGTCTCATGCATGAGCCCACCCCAAGAAGGAGGACCTGGCAATGGCAGTCAAACCCATCCCCGAAGGGCAACACAGCATCACCCCGTACCTGGGCATCCAGGGCGCAGCCAAGGCCATCGAGTTCTACAAGCAGGCCTTCGACGCGGTCGAGATGTTCCGTCTCGACGGCCCCGACGGCCGCATCGGCCACGCCGAGCTGAAGATCGGCGACTCCTCGCTGATGCTCGCCGACCCGTGCGACATGGAAGACGGCCTGGCCGCCAGCCAGTCGGTCTCCGGTACGGCCATCGGCCTGCACCTGTATGTCGAGGACTGCGACAAGGTCTATGCCCAGGCCGTCGCCGCCGGTGCCACCGCGGTGCGCCCGCTGCAGGACCAGTTCTATGGCGACCGCAGCGGTGTCCTCAAGGACCCATTCGGCAACCTGTGGTTCGTCTCGACCCACAAGGAAGACCTCAGCCCCGAGGAAATCCGCGCCCGCGCCGCCAAGCTGTTCGCCGGTAACTGAGCGGCAAGCTGCAAGCTGCGAGCTTCAAGTTGAATGCCGCGCGGCTTTGCTTGAAGCTTGAGGCTTGTAGCTTGGAGCTGCTTCATGCGAATCATCGAAAAGAACGCCACCCAGGTGCGCACACTGACGCCGGCCGAGGAAGAACTGCTGGCCGGTTTCGTCACCGGCACCCTCGCCGGCCCACGCCTGTTGCAGGCCAATCAATGGCTGATGAAAGTGCGCAGCGCCAACCAGTGGCTGGCCTGCGATTGCCGCAAGGATGCCGTGCCGGTGCTCAATGTCACCCTCAACGGCAACACCGGCACGCTGTTCCTACGCAACAACCCGGACACGCCCGAACATGCCCCTGGTTGCCCGTTCAGCAAGGCCGAGCGCGAGGCCACCGAGCGTGTCACCGAGGCCGTGCAACCTGCAGCCTGGCTACCGCCCGATACACCGCTGCGGCTGCTCGGCGATTTCCGCCGGGCCAGCGAAACAGCCAGCGGCTCGGCCGAGGCCAACGAGCGGCGCGAACAGCAGCGCCTGCTGTCGCTGCTGCTGACCTGGATCGAAGCCAGTGGCTTGAACGTCTACGCCACCCACCTGAAGAAAGACCTCACCGCTCAGTTCGCCGAGCTGCGCAGCGTCGCTGGCCGGTATCCGCTGCTGGAGCGGGTCCCGGCCAGCAACTACCTGGAAACCCGCCTGGACATGAAGCACATGATGATGCTCAAGTCCCGCCTGCGCGAGGCCACGGTATTCGGCAACCACCGCCGCCACGGGCTGCTGCTCGACTGTGTCGACCAGATCAAGGGGCGCAAGCTGTTCAATGCCCGCAGCGAGGACGGCTTCGACTTCCAGGGGCACCACCTGTACTGGGGCGGCAACCGGGCGACCGGCCCCTTGCTGGCCCTGGCGCTGTATTCGCCGACCAGCGCCGGCAGCCACTTCTATGAGCTGATCCATGTGGCCAGCGTACCGGTGCTGTCCCGTGGGCACCTGTTCCCGGTGTATCGCGACGAGGAACGCGAGCCGCTCAAGGCACTGGTGTCGCTGGTCGACTGGATGGCGAGCAAGGGCGTCAAGGTGCTGATGCGCCGCCCGGTGATCGGCGGCCAGGTGATGGACGAACTGGTGCTGACCTCCGACCAGGACCGGGTGCTGTCGGTGTCGCTGCTGGAGCAGCCGGCCGGGCCCGAGCCGGATGCCGAGAATTTCAAGCGCTATGCCGACTTCAAGAGCCTGGAGACCTTTCGCAAGTATGTGGCGGGGTTCTTCATGCGTGAGCGTTGAGGGGCCAGGCTGCCTCTCAATTCAGGGCTGCGGAGACGAGCATCCAGCGTGATTTGACGCTCGTCGTTCCCCAGAAGCGTTTTTGTTGTTCGAGCCATCGACGCCGAGCAGTCCGATCACGAATGGACTGATCATAAAAGCAAGTTGAATCTCTATAGACCAGCTGTTCACATCAATCATGGGTAAAGTCATAAATACGTTCGCCTGCCAGTTCGCCAATCACACCGCCAGTAACGCCCCATCAATGAACTCGGGGGGGCAAACATCACCGTTGTGCGAATTCCTTTTGCCTAGTGAAGCCAAACAATATAGCGATCTTGGCAACCAAGCGTTGAGTTAGGCGCACACCTACATAAATAGAGAAATCTCCCACAACAACCTAGGAATCCGCTGGCAAGACTTCTTCTTATCCACCACTTACGGTCCTTACCTTGTTTCGTTACCGAATGCTCTCTTTTCACAGCGGGCGCTCGGTAAATCTGGATAAGGATCTTCCATGCCTCACCAATCCGATCTGCGTTACAGCTTCCAGCCCCTTGTTGGCAACGCCTTGTTCGAGGTGGTGTCGTTCAAGCTCCACGAAGCCCTCAGCACACCCTTCACGTTGCACCTGGAGCTGGTCAGCTTCGACGACGATGTCGCCTTCGGCGAACTGCTCGACAAACCCGTCCTGTTCACCCTCTGGCGCGGCGAACGCCCGTTGCGCTACGTGCACGGCCTGGTCAGCAGCTTCAGCCAGGGCGAGAGCGGTTTCCACCGCACCTACTACCACGCCCTCGTCGAACCCCAACTGGCCCGCGCCAGCCTGCGCTCGAACTGGCGCATCTTCCAGCACAAGAGCGTCCCACAGATCCTCGAACTGATGCTCAAGCGCCAGGGCATCACCCAGTTCGAGCTGGGCACCAGCTTCGAGCACCAGGTTCGCGAGTTCTGCGTCCAGGCCGGCGAGACCGACCTCGAGTTCATCGCCCGCCTGGCCGCCGAGGAAGGCTTCGTCTACCGCTTCGAGCACAGTGCCAAGCAGCACAAGCTGCTCATCACCGACCGGCTGCTGTCGCTGGGGCTGATCAGCCGAGGGGCCCACGAGCACGACGACGAGGATGACGGCTTCTTCGAGGACGATGAACCCACCGCTCCCCACACCGTGCTGTACCTGGCCAACAGCGGCGGCGACCAACCCAGGCCCTGCCTGCGACGCCTGCGCTACAGCGAACAGGTGCGCAGCACACGCCAGGTGCAGCGCGACTACACCTTCACCAACCCTGGCTACCGCCAGGAACATGCCGCGAACGCCCCTGAGGTCGTTCACCCGGCGCTGGCGTATGAACGCTTCGACTACCCCGGCCGCTACAAGCGCGATGCGGTCGGCAAGCCCTTCACCGAAACCCGCCTCACGGCCCTGCGCCATGACGCCCGTATCGCCGACGTCAAAGGCGACGACGCGCGCCTGCAACCGGGCCTGAGCTTCAACCTCGTCGGCCACCCGAGCGAAGACCTCAACGCGCACTGGCGGGTGATCCGCGTCACCCATGAGGGTTCCCAACTCACCAGCCTCGAGGAAGAAGCGGCCGGTGCCCATCAGGGCACACGCTACGAGCAGAGCGCGGTGCTGGTTCCCGGCATGGCCGAGTGGCGCCCCGAGCCCCAGCCCAAGCCGCGCATCGACGGCCCGCACATGGCCACCGTGGTCGGCCCGCCCGGTGAAGAGATCTATTGCGATGAGTGGGGCCGGGTCAAGGTCAGCTTCCCCTGGGACCGGGAAAGCAAGGACAACGAGTTCAGCTCCTGCTGGGTGCGGGTGTCGCAAGGCTGGGCCGGGGGTAGCTGGGGCTCGATGGCCATCCCGCGCATCGGGCAAGAGGTGATCGTCCAGTACGTCAACGCCGACCCCGACCAACCGATGATCATCGGGCGCACCTATTGCGGCAACCAGCTACCGCCCTACGAACTGCCCAAGCACAAGACGCGCATGACGATCAAGAGCCAGACCCACAAGGGCAAGGGGTTCAATGAACTGCGCTTCGAGGATGAGCTGGGGCAGGAGGAGGTGTTCATTCATGCGCAAAAAGACCTGAACACCAAGGTGCAGCACGATGAAACCCTCACCGTCGGCAACGACCGCAAGATTGCCACCGGCCGCGACTGCAGCTCGAGCGTTGCCCGTGACGAATCGACCACGACGGGGCGAGACCGGCGCGACCATGTCCAGCAAGACCTCTTCACCACGATCGACCGCAATGAAGTGCGTTCCATCGGCAACGCGAGTCACGACACGATCGGAACCGATCATTCCCTGAGCATCGGCGGTAACCAGTCACTCATCGTCGAAGGCGCACGCAGCGTGGAAGCCCGGACAGCCCAACGCCTGCTGACACCGTCCTACATGCTTCAGGGTACCGAGCGCATCCATATCCGCGGCCCCAGCGGCAAGATCATCCTCGATGCCGACGGCATTACCCTGGAAGCGCCCAACATCCGCTTCAAAGGCAACGTCACCTACCTGACGCCGGTGCAAGAGCAGCTCGAAGCGATTGAAGCGGCCATCCGTGAAGGCTCTCCCCTGATCGAAGAATGCCCCTTTGCCGATAGGGGCGACGCATGAGCCTGCATCAGCGATTGAGCGATCACGCAGCAATAGGTGATGCAGGTCGCGACAGCCTGTTCCTGCTGGCCGAAGCCTCTACCACCCCAGGCTTGCTCGGCCGCCTGGAGTTCCATGCCATCGAACACCAGTGCCTTTGGTACCTGGAGCAGAATCCCGGGCTGGAAAAGCATGCGCCGATACTCTTCCCGCTGAAACCCGGTAGTGACCTGGACACGTGGCTCGGCACACTGGACGGCTCGCTCGCCTTCACCGCGTTCGAGGCCACCTTGCCACTGGAGGCACTGGCGCAGCACCTACGCCGCTTCGGCAAGGTGCAGCAAGGCAAGCAACGGTACTTTCTACGCCTTGGCGACCCGCGGTCGTTGAGCCTGTATGTGGGATCACTGGCACAGCACGCCGATACCTTGGCCAGGCTGTTCGACCATGGGCGCGTACTCAGGCTCTATTTCCATGACCCCGCAACAGACCTGGCACTCGGCGTCCAGCCATTGTTCGAGCAAGCGGAAGACGCCTGCGAGCAAGAGGGTTACCTGGCCTGGCTGCGCCCTGAGCGGGAGGGCGGCCAATGAAATTGCCACCCCTGGACCTCGATGCGCTCCACAAGGCCGCGCTGCACGCCACGAACCGCCAGTTGGCCCAGTATCTACTCGATACCCTTGGCCCCACGCTACCCCGCCTGCATACCCGCCACGCACACATCCACGCGCTGGTCGCCCAGGCGGGCAACCTGGTCTGCCACGAGGGGTACGGCAGCACCCGGGAATACAGCGTGCTGGTCCTTACTCATTTCCTCCTCGGGCTGGGCTGGTGGAACGACCTCGCCTGCCAACCGCTGTGGCCTGGCACCCAAGCTGGCGGGCTGGCCCAGGATGAGCGGCTCGGCTTGCTGGCCGAGCAGGCGATCGCCCACCGTCAGCAGCTCGAAACCCAGTTGCCCCACATGCACGACATCATCCTGGCCATGTTGGGCTGGCGTGAAGATGCCAAGGACGACGACAGGCTCTGGCATTCGATCACCCAGCTGATGGCCCTGCGCGGCCTACCTTCGGACACGCACGAGGACTGCTACTGCCAATATGAGTCGGATGCCTGCGAGCGTTATGGGCTCCGCCCTCTGCAACACAAGGAACTCAATGGCAATGAGATCCTGGCCTATCGGCATTACGGCAAGCGCCTACCACAGCCTTCCGATGACCTGAAACACCTCCCGGCACTCCCCCGCAACCAAGTGCTGCTGCACGTCCTGCTGGCGATCGCTTTCGGACGCCATTTCTACCTCAATCCGCTGTTCGCCACCTGGGTCACGTCGCTGGACGAACAGGGCTCCGCACGCCAGAGGTGCCAGGTGCTGGGCAAGCAACTGACCGCTCACCAACGCGCACTCAAGGACACACCTTCGCATGTCTGAACCCCTTTTACCCCCCGGCCTGGAAAGGCTGCGCCAGGGCGTGCGCAACGGTGCACTACCCGTGCCCCCTACCCTCTGCGTGCCCTGCTCCCTGCCCGGCGCGCTGTTCTCCCTCGACGGCAACGACGGCTGCGACCACCTGCTGGGCATCCCCTCCCGCGATGGCGTCGGCCCTGAGTGGTTCCGCCGTAACCCCTGGATCCGCGACAAGACGCGCAATCAGCGCGACACCTTCCTGCAGCGGGTCCTGGAACACGCCGGCAGCACGCTAGGCGATGCCTGGCTCGCCGAGTTCCATGCCTTCGCCGCCACCGAAAAGCTTGAACTGGTGTGCGTCGATGACCAGTTGCAACTGGACGACCTGGCGCCGCCAGTGCTCGACCACATGGGCGTGCGCACCCACCAGGGGCTGGGCTTCGAGCTGCAGCGCAACTTCTTCTTCAGCGATCACAAGATCTACTTCGCCACCTTCACCCACGCCCGCTGGGCCGAGGCGCCGCGCGAGGAGTACACCGACGAGAACGGCGAGCATCGGATCAGCCCGCCCTATACCTGGCATACCCCCACCGGGCTGTACCCCGTCGAACTGGCCAGCGAGCAACTGGCCCGCCACTTCGCCGAGGCCAAGGCCAGGTCACGCGCCTGGGAGGGCGTCAAAGGCGCCGGCGAGCTCGCCCTCGGCGTGCTGGCCTTCGTGCCGGTGGTGCGCGGCATCACCGGCGCCGCCTCGGTCGGGCGCTACGTCTTCGTGGCCCTGGAAGCGGCCCTGGCCGCCGATGCCATGGTCGATGGCAGCCACCGCATGATCACCGGCGAAGGCCTGAGCATCGGCGAACACTTCTTCACCGAACTGGCGCGGCTGGCCAACCCCGCCACCGCCGAGGACCGCGGCAAGCAGGTGTTCATGGCCATCAACCTGGCCTTGTTGCTGCCCGCGGCCCTGGGCGGTGCGCGCTGGCTGATGCACAAGCTCCTGCCTGGCGGCGTGACCACGGTCAGGCTCGACAATGCCGCTCTTACCCAGGAGGAAGTCCGTCGCCTGGGCAAGCGCAGCGCCGGCGAAGTCACCGTGCTCGAAACCCGCATCGAGCGGCCCGCCCGCGACGGCGGGCTGCCGGTACGGGCCAGCGAACTGCACGCGGTGGACCGCAACGCCAGCCTGGTTTCCCTGGACGTCACCGGCGGCAAGGCCGACTACGCCTACATGGCCACCACCCTGCGCGACCGGCTGGTGGCGCTGATCCAGCACAGCGTGGGGCCGGTGCGCATGGGCGGCAGCTTGACGCGGGTGGTGGCCGATGCGGGTGAGGAGGCCCTGGCCGCGGCACTGGTCAAGCACTGGAACGTCAGGCCGCAGAACATCCTCGGCTACAGCACCGACCCTGCCATTCCCAGCCGTTTCGGGCTGAAGAACAAGAGCGACCATGGGATCGACATGTTGGTGTATGTGCCGCCACCACCGTCGATGAAGGTGAGGAATCCGACTACCCAGGCTATGCGTCATCACATCGATGGTTTGAAGGGAACAGCGCCGGTGGAAGAGATGCGCTTTGAAGAAGGAACGTTGTTGGTGATCGAGGTGAAAACGACGCTGGGGAAGAGTAAAACGCCAAGCCTTCTCAAAACTCAACAGGTTGGCGGAGCGAAGAATATCCGACGAGTAGATACGCTTATCACCAAAAAGAAAAGAGGCTGGGACCTCGAAAAACTAAAAGCAAATCAGCCAGATATCGAATCCAGAACACAGGGTCTTCGCGACGCCATGAGAACTGGAAAGATTGCATACCTTCACGCACAAATCTTCTTCAGCCCAAACGGCCAACTAAACAAAATTGCAGGAAACGCCACCGGCATCCAGATAAATAAATGGGACTAACATGAAACCAATAGACCGCTTAAAAAAAAGCCTCAAAGACACTCCAGAGTGGGCAGCTAGCGATTTACCACTGCAAACCTATAGAATACTCGACTACATAGATGGGAAAGAGATTATTGCAATTGCCTGCGATGAAATATTCAGAATAGGCATGAACGACATTGGAAAAAGTCTTCTGATGGCGACTCAGGCTCCAGGTTCAGAACCTACTGAAACTCTAGCTTCCGCCATACGAAAAATATTGTTAGCGAACGCCATCATAATACATGACCTAAAAGAAACCAACAGACTCGGCCTTGATGACCTAGATGGAATTACTCATGTAATTCTGACTGCATTATCCACCGGCCAATTCAATTTGATAGAACCCCTCCATAGAGCTGTTTTTGCAGGACTTGAAAACGGTTATGGTGTTAGTGACGGACATGACTTGCCCATTGGCACCACCCTGCGCTACGCCGCCTTCGGCCTGACCATCATCGGCGACTGGCTCGGCAAACCGCTCGACCTCGACAAACATGCCCTACCCCGCGACCCCGCCTGGGGCCAACTGGTCGCCCACTGGCGCGAGCCCGATCCCGAGAAACTGCTCCCCGTTCTACTCTCCGCCTGCGATACCCATGTCGAGCGCATCGCCCTGACCTCCCGCGAACTCGACTCCGGCAACTTCGAATTCGGCTCCCCCTTCGAAGCGGTCTACCCCGCCGAAATCCTGGCCATCCTCAACCTGCGCCGCTCCTTGGGGCTGACCAACCCTTTCATCGATCACCCGTTGATGAAAACGCCCTACGCCGCACTGACCTGCCCGCCAGGAACGCGCTTCGAAAAAGATGAGCTGCTCGAACGTTTCCTGTTGGCCGCTCGAAAGCACGACCCCGAGGCTGTTCCGGAGGGTCTCTATGAAGCCGTGCTGCAAACGAACTCGGCGAGGTGAACACGACGCTGGGTAAGAGCAAGACATCTGGGTTTCTGAAGACCCAAGCGGTCGGAGGTGCTGAAAATTTGCAACGAATTCAGGAGCTGATCAAAAAAGATAAAGGCGCATGGCAGTTAGACAAGCTGCAAGACTACGATCCCGATTTTTTGGAAAAAGTACAGACTATTGCAGCGTCCACAAGATCGGAAAAATCCCAACACGTCCACGCACAGTTTTTCGACACAAAGGGGAACCCCAGCAGGCTAACCACCCCAGCCAACGGCATACAGATAAATCTCTGGAACTAGCCATGATAAGAAACCGCTTGCAACGCAGCCTACGATCTTTAGATGGCTGGGCTACTGACAAACACCTTTACCAGCCCATTAGACTTGACAACTATATTGCAGGCACCTCCGACTTGGGACTGGCTTGTGATGACTTATTCAGGCTGGGACTTATTGAAATCAAGAAAGGTCTTTTACAGGCTCCTAAAGGCATGACATCACTAGCCCAGAAAAACATAATAGCCGGAACAATCCGAATGATTGTTAGCGATGCCACTCTAATTGAGCTACTTAAAAACACCAAGCAACCAGACACTGACTCCCTTGATGGTATAACCCATCTCATGCTATGTGCCGTTGCAACTGGACAGCATCAATTTATAGAGCCTTTTCATAGCACTGTTTTCAAAGGGCTGAATAACGGCTACGGGGTTCGCGACGGTCACAACTTACCCCTCGGCACCACCCTGCGCTACGCCGCCTTCGGCCTGGCCATCATCGGCGACTGGCTCGGCAAACCGCTCGACCTCGACAAACATGCCCTACCCCGCGACCCCGCCTGGGGCCAACTGGTCGCCTACTGGCGCGAGCCCGATCCCGAGAAACTGCTCCCCGTTCTACTCGCCGCCTGCGATACCCATGTCGAACGCATCGCCCTGACCTCCCGCGAACTCGACTCCGGCAACTTCGAGTTCGGCTCCCCCTTCGAAGCGGTCTACCCCGCCGAAATCCTGGCCATCCTCAACCTGCGTCGCTCTTTGGGGCTAGCCAACCCGTTCATCGATCACCCGTTGATGAAAACGCCCTACGCCGCACTGACGTGCCCACCAGGAACGCGCTTCGAAAAAGATGAGTTGCTCGAACGTTTCCTGTTGGCCGCTCGAAAGCACGACCCCGAGGCTGTTCCGGAGGGTCTCTACGAAGCCGTGCAACACCTCCCTACGGAGCACTAAAAATGTCCAGACAAGGTGCAATTCGAAAGGGCGACTCCCACTCGGGCGGTGGCCAGATGACCGAGGGCAACGGCGTGCTCATCGATGGTCGTCGACAATGCGTGTTGGGAGACCGGGCCCAATGCGCGCTGCATGGCGGCCCGTTCGCGCTAGTCTCCAGCGGGGACAACAGCGTGCTGTTCAACGGCACACCGCTGGCATTCGAACCTGCTGAGCTGGCTTGCGGCTGCCGGGTTTCGTCCTCCTGTGCAGCCGGCCATGCCAAAGGATGAGGTTGTGCTGACGGCCACCATCGCAGGCCCCCCGCGACAGGCCGGAACAGGCGACGTCTCTACCCCAGGAACAACCGATACGCCGGGTTCTCGGTCTCGTCCCAATACCGATACCCCATGTCCTCCAGCGCCTGGGGCAGCCCCGGCAGCTCTTCCACCGGCACCTCCAGCGCAGCGAACACCCGTGCCTCGGCCGCGCCGTGGTTGCGGTAGTGGAACAGGCTGATGTTCCAGCGCTTGCCCAAACGCTCCAGGAAACCCAGCAAGGCGCCGGGCCGCTCAGGGAACTCGAAACGCAGCACCCGCTCCTCGGCGCCCGGCGCGGCGTGGCCGCCGACGGTATGGCGCACGTGCAGCTTGGCCAGCTCGTTGTCGGTCAGGTCGAGCACCTCGTAGCCCTGCGCGCGTAGGCTGGCCAGCAACTGCTCGCGCGGGTCGTGTTGTGGGTGGGTCTGCACGCCAACGAACAGCCGCGCTTCCTTGCCCGGGTAGTAGCGGTAGTTGAACTCGGTGATCTGGCGCTTGCCCAGGGCACGGCAGAAAGCGCGAAAGCTGCCTGGGCGCTCGGGGATGGTCACCGCGATGATCGCCTCGCGCTGCTCGCCCAGCTCGGCGCGCTCGGCCACATGGCGCAGGCGGTCGAAGTTGACGTTGGCACCGGAGTCGATGGCGACCAGGGTCTGCCCCTGCACGCCTTCGCGGGCCACGTAACGCTTGATGCCGGCGACCGCCAGGGCGCCGGAGGGTTCGGTGATCGAACGGGTGTCGTCATAGATGTCCTTGATCGCCGCGCACAGCTCGTCGCTGCTGACCGTGATGACCTCGTCGACGAAGTGGCGGCACAGCTCGAAGCAGTGGGCGCCGACCTGGGCCACCGCCACGCCATCGGCGAACGTGCCGACCTGCGGCAGGATCACCCGCTCGCCCGCGGCCAGGGCGGCCTGCAGGCAGTTGGAGTCCTCCGGTTCGACGCCGATCACCTTGACCTCGGGGCGCAGGTACTTGACGTAGGCGGCGATGCCCGCCACCAGCCCACCGCCGCCGACCGGCACGAAGATCGCATCCAGCGCGCCTGGGCGCTGGCGCAGGATCTCCATGGCCACGGTGCCCTGCCCGGCGATCACGTCCGGGTCGTCGTAGGGCGGCACGAAGGTCGCGCCTTCGCTGTCGGCCAGCTGCAAGGCATGGGCCAGGGCGTGGGGAAAGCTTTCGCCATGCAGCACCACCTGGCCACCGCGCGAGCGCACGCCCTGGACCTTCAGTTCTGGCGTGGTGGTGGGCATGACGATGGTCGCCCGCATGCCCAGGTGCGACGCCGCCAGGGCCACGCCCTGGGCGTGGTTGCCCGCCGACGCGGTGATCACCCCGCGCTGGCGCTGGGCCGGGCTCAGGCGTGAAAGACGGGTGTAGGCGCCGCGGACCTTGAACGAGAAGGTCGGCTGCAGGTCCTCGCGCTTGAGCAGCACCTGGTTACCCAGGATGGCCGACAGCGCCGGGGCCGGTTGCAGGGGCGTCTCGATGGCCAGGTCGTACACGGGGGCGGCGAGAATACGCCGGACCTGCTCCGACAGCAGTTGCTGGGGCGTGGTCGGGGTACGGGGGCTGACGTTGAGGTTGGTCATCGATGACTCCTGGGGGTTGTTCAAGTGCCCGGGAGTCAGAGAGAAAGAACCCGCCTCCAGGGCGGGTTCGGTGCAAGTACGCGCTAGCCCGCCAATCCGATAATGGCGGTAATAATGCTGAGGGCGCGAAGTTGCGGGAAGGTATTCATGGTCGGGAAACTTATCCCGGCGCCCGGCATGAAGTCAACAGCCTTTCGCCGCTTCCTGAGCCGAGACCGGCACGTCGAACACTTTGTCGAACCCCCACTGGAAGACGAACGCATAGACGAAGAAGAACACGAACAGCGCCAGGTTGGTGACCAGCGCCGCCCACAGGCTGATGTCCAGCCAGTAGGCCACCAGCGGCAACAGGATCAGCACCAGCCCACCCTCGAAACCCAAGGCGTGCAGCAAGCGGCGCAACAGGGTACGGCTGCGCTTGCGCTGGCGCGCCTCCCAGCGCTCGAAGGCCCAGTTGAAGGCCATGTTCCAGCTCATGGCGATGCCCGACATCAGGATCGACAGCACCGTCGACTGGGCCATGCCGGCCCCGAACGCCAGCTCCAGCGCCGGGGCCACGCACGCCACGGCGATGACCTCGTAGAGAATGGCCTGGACGATCTTGCGGGCCTTGCCTTGCATGTAGCGTTTCCTCCAGAAAAGCCACACGTTACAAGCTACGGGCGACAAGTAAAAGCGCGAGTGTGGATGCCATTGCACATGCATCACATCCTTGGCGGCGTCTCGACGTCCTGATTGGACAACCCCAGCATCGCCTGCTTGTATCTAACACCTACAAAGCAAGACGCAATCGTACAACTTCGGACAAGGAATCGGACGGAGGAACGAGACGATGCCCCACACCGTCATGATGGTATTCGGTACCCGCCCCGAAGCGATCAAGATGGCCCCACTGGCCCGTGTCCTGCGCGAGTGGCCCGAGATCGACCTGCATATCTGCTCCTCCGGCCAGCACCGGGAAATGCTCGAGCAGGTCCTGGACGCCTTCGGCCTCTCCGTCGACCAGGACCTGAAGGTGATGACCCGCAACCAGACCCTCAACGGCCTGGCCCGCGACCTGCTGGACAAGCTCGAGCAGACCTACGCGCAGATCCAGCCGGACATCGTGCTGGTCCACGGCGACACGACCACCAGCTTCATCGCCGCCCTGGCTGCGTTCCACCGGCACATCCCCATCGGCCACGTCGAGGCCGGGCTGCGCACCGGCAACCTGCAGCAACCCTGGCCGGAGGAAGCCAACCGACGCCTGACCGGGGTGCTTGCCAACCTGCACTTCACCCCCACCAGCAAGTCCGCCGACAACCTGCTGCGCGAAGGCGTGCCGGCCACCCATGTGGAGATCACCGGCAACACGGTGATCGACGCCCTGCTGTGGATGCGCGACCACCTGACCCAGACCGCCTGGAAGCCTGCCAGCGACTCCCCGCTCGCCGTGCTGCGCGACGACCAGCGCCTGGTGCTGATAACCGGCCACCGCCGGGAAAACTTCGGCGCCGGCTTCGAGCGCATCTGCCTGGCCCTGGCCGAGCTCGCCCTGCGCTACCCGGACGTACAGTTCGTCTATCCGGTGCACCTCAACCCGCACGTGCAACAGGCCGTCTACGGCGTGCTTTCGCACCAGCCGAACATCCACCTGGTCGCCCCCCAGGACTACCAGCACTTCGTCTGGCTGATGGACCGCGCCTACCTGATCCTCACCGACTCAGGCGGCATCCAGGAAGAAGCCCCGGCCCTGGGCAAGCCGGTGCTGGTGCTGCGCAAGGTCACCGAGCGCCCGTCGGTGCTCGAAGGCGGCACGGTCAAGCTGGTCGGCACCCAGACCGAGCGCATCGTCAGGGAAACCAGCCAGTTGCTCGACGACCCCCAGGCCTATGCGCAAATGGCCAGGGTCTTCACGCCCTTCGGCGATGGCCATGCCAGCGAACGCATCGCCGAACGCCTGGGCCGCTGGTTCGTGGAGCGTGACAGCGGGCGAGACGACGCATGAGCCTGGTCTTCATCGACATCCTCACCTATGTGCTGTTCGGCCTGAAACTGCTGGCCATCGTCCTGGCCACGCTGATGTTCCTGCTCGGCCTGGACGACCTGTTCATCGACATCTGCTACTGGGGACGCAAGCTGATCCGGCGCTTTCGCATCTACGACAAGTTCGAGAAAGCCGACGAGAAACGCCTGTTCGAGGTCGCGGAGAAACCCCTGGCGATCATGGTCCCGGCCTGGAACGAGGTGGGCGTGGTCGGCGAAATGGCGCGCCTGGCCGCCTCGACCATCGACTACGAGAACTACCAGATCTTCGTCGGCACCTACCCCAACGACCCGCAGACCCAGGCCGACGTCGACGCCGTGTGCCTGCACTACCCCAATGTGCACAAGGTGGTCTGCGCACGCCCCGGCCCCACCAGCAAGGCCGACTGCCTGAACAACATCATCGACGCCATCCTGCGCTTCCAGCAGGACGCCCGCATCGAGTTCGCCGGCTTCATCCTGCACGACGCCGAGGACGTGATCTCGCCGATGGAGCTGCGGCTGTTCAACTACCTGCTGCCGAACAAGGACATGATCCAGATCCCGGTGTATCCCTATGCGCCGGAGTGGAAGGGCTTCACCGCCGGGCACTATGTCGACGAGTTCGCCGAGAACCACGGCAAGGACGTCATCGTCCGCGAGGCGCTGACCGGCCAGGTGCCTAGCGCCGGCGTCGGCACCTGCTTCAGCCGACGCGCCATCGGTGCCCTGCTCGAGGACGGCGACGGCATCGCCTTCGACGTGCAGAGCCTGACCGAGGACTACGACATCGGCTTTCGCCTCAAGCAAAAGGGCATGAAATGCATCTTCGCCCGTTACTCCATCACCGACCCGGCGCTGGCCCTCGAACAGCCATGGCGCCCGGGCATGAGCCGCGAGTTCGCCCAGGTGATCTGCGTGCGCGAGCACTTCCCCCGCGACTGGCAGCACGCGATCCGGCAGAAGTCGCGGTGGATCGTCGGCATCGTGTTCCAGGGCACCAGCAACCTGGGCTGGAGCCGCAAGGGCGCGCTCAACTACTTTCTCTGGCGCGACCGCCGCGGGCTGTTCGCCTACCTGCTGAGCTTCCTGGTCAACCTGTTGCTGCTGGTGCTGCTGGCCATCTGGCTGCTGACGGTGATCGCACCGGAGTCCTGGCGCTTCATGTCGATCCTCGGCGACAGCCGGCTGCTCTCCACCCTGCTCTGGCTCAACGGCCTGCTGCTGGTCAACCGCCTGTTCCAGCGCGGCTGGTTCGTCACCCGCTACTACGGCATCGGCGAAGGCCTGCTGTCGGCACCGCGGATGATGTGGAGCAACTTCGTCAACTTCTTCGCCAACCTGCGGGCCCTGCGCCAGGTCATGGAGATGGGCGACTCGCGACGGGTCGCCTGGGACAAGACCACCCATGAGTTCCCCGCCCTCGCCTCGCCGGCACGTACCCCCCTGGGCCAGCGCCTGGTGGCCAAGGGCCTGATCACCGACGAGCAACTGCAGCAGGCGATCACCAGCCCGGTGCGCCGGCGCCTGGGCCGCGAGCTGCTGTTGCGCGGTTGGCTGACCAGCGAGCAACTGGTCGAGACCCTGGCCGAACAACTGGACCTGCCCTGGGCACCGCTCAACCCGTTCAAGATCCCCCCTGAGCTGATCGCCAAGCTGCCACGGCGGTTGGCCACCCACTATGGCGTGCTGCCGGTGGACGAGGATGGCGACACCCTGGTGCTGGCCAGCGAAAGCCCGGTCAGCCAGGTTTCCCTGGGGGTCATCAGCCGCCAGCTCAAGCGCCCGGTGCGCTGCCGCCTGGCACCCCAGGGCCGGGTCACCCTCGGCCTGCGCCACCACTACCCCAGCCCCTGGCAGACGGCGCAGACCCAGGCGATGCTCGCAGTCCTGGCGCAGCACCAGGACGACGCCGAGCTGCTGGAGAAGGTCAGCGTGCACCAGGTCATGCTCGGCGCCTTGCTGCAGGTACGCGGCATGGTGCCAGTACCCCTGTTCAACCAGGCGCTGATCGACTTCGATCCGGAGCGCATGAGCCTGGGCGAACACCTGATCGCTCGCGGCATCATCACCGAACAGGTGCTCGAACAGGCCCTCGCGGAACAGGCCAGCGAACAGCAGGCCGCCTATGACCTGACCCGGGAGGTGGCATGAAGCCCCGTCTCGCCCTCCCCCTGGCCGGCCTGTTGCTGTGCACCTCCGCCCTGCCCACCCTGGCCGCGCCCATGAGCGATTTCCAGCGTTTTCGCAGCTACCCCTTCATGGAGCGTGGCTACCGTGAGGCCCAGCGCGACAACTGGCAGGAAGTCGAACGGCTGACCCGCCACGTGCTGGAGCGGGTCCCCAACAACGACGAGGCCCGCGCCCTGCTGGCCGAGGCCCTGGCGCACCAGCGCCGCTACAAGGAGGCCCAGGCCATCGCCGAGCAGCTCGCCAACAACCCCGACTATGCAGACGCCCTGCTGGAGCTGCGCCTGACCTGGATCGAACAGGACCCACCCGCGGCCAGCCAGGTGGAAGGCTGGATCGCCGACAGCGCCGGCAACCAGCGGGTGCGCCTGTGGCAGGCCTACAGCCTGAGCCTGGCCAAGTTCGGTGGCGCCGGTCGGGCCCTGGACTGGCTCAACCACCTGCCGCCCCGTGACGACGGCATGGTGCTGCGCCTGACCCGCGCTACCTTCGCCGAGCAACTGCGCAACTGGAGCGAAACCATCGAGCAGTTGCAGCCGCTGGCCGACCAGGGCCAACTGAGCACCGAGGACTGGCAGCGCCTGGCCAATGCCTACGTGCAGCAGCTCGATGAAGAAGGCCTGGAGAAGCTGCTGGCCAGCGCACCGTCCGAGCGCATCGCCAACCAGGCCCGCCTGGCCATGGCCAACCGCGCCATCGCCGTCGGCCACAACCAGCAGGCCCAGCACTGGCTGCGCTCGCTGCCGACCGAACAGTTGCAGCAACCCGAGCAGCGCCGTCAGCTCTGGGAGCTGGCCCGCGCAGGCAACGACGCCGCCCTGGTGCAACGCCTGAGCAACGCGCTGCAGCGGCCCTGCCTGGAAACCGTCGAGTGGCTGTCGCGTCGCGATCCGGGGTTGGCCCGCGAGCAGCTCAAGGGTTGCGCCGCCAGCGACGATCCGCGCGCCTACGCCGTGCTCCGGCAACGCCTGTACGGCGACCCGCCGCAACCCCGCACCGCGGCGCAGTGGGAGCAGCGCTACCGGCAGAGCGGCGACCTGGCCGCCCTCGAGCAGGCCAGTTTCATGCTCGTGAAACAGGGCCACAGCGAACGCGCCCGACAGCTGCTGGAACACGCCTACGACCGCCGCCAAGGCCGCCTGACACCTGGGCTGCTGCAGCGCCTGGGCAATCTGCATGCACGCGATGACACGCCACTGGATAGCCGGCGCGTGCTCAGCCTGGTCCCCCGGGTCGCCCCCGCCACCCGCGCCCAATTGCTCGGTCGCCTGGCCGAAGCCGGCCAGTGCGACGCGGTGCGCCAGACGATCCCCGCCACGCCCAGCGAAGTCGGCCAGTACCGGGCCCTGGGCCGCTGCGCCATGCCCGGGCAGCCAGGCGAGGCCGTGGTCTACTACCAGGCCGCCGAACGCCTGGGCGACCGCAGTAGCCGCCTGCCCCTGGCCTATGCCCTGGAGGCGGCCGGCGACTCCGAGGCGGCCGTGCCGATCTGGCGCAGCCTGCCGGACAGCGAATGGACCGACAACGCCCGCATGACCGCCGCCCGCGGCGCCCTCGACCTGGGCGATGCCGACAGCGCCCGCCGCCACTGGGACGCCGCCGCGCACCGCAGCGCTGACGACTGGGCGCTGGGCGCGGCCATCGCCCAGCGCCAGGGCGAGCCAGCCACTGCCCTGGACTTCCAGCGCCAGGCCCTGCGCCACCAGCCCCGTGCCGATCACTACTACGCCGCAGCCAACACCGCGCAACAGGCCGGCGACAGCGCCCAGAGCAGCGCCTGGCTGGCCGAGGCCGTACGCCTGGCGCCGGACCAGCCGCGCTACCGCGCCGACCATGGCATGCGCCTGGCCGGCTCGGCGGACAAGCAACAACGCCGCGCCGCCATCCCCTACCTGGAACAGGCCACCCGCGACTTTCCCGAGGACTACCGTATCGGCGAGACCCTCGCCCTGCGCTACGCCGAGGCCGAGGACAGCGCCGCCGCCCGCCGCGAGCTGCGCCGGGTCATCGACGTGGAGGAGCACCTGGTGGACGGCGATGACGAGCAAGGCAGCCTGGAGGCACGTCAGTACCGCCAGCGCCGCGCCCACGAGACCCTGTCGCGACGCGACAGCATCACCTTGGCCAGCACCTGGTCGCCGGCCGGCACCTCGACCAACGACAACTTCCGCGACAGCGGCCGCACGCAGCGCAGGGCCCAGTCGCAGAACGTCCAGCTGGCCATGTGGGACCATGCCCTGGGCGAGGAACCCAGCCGCAATGGCAGCACCTTGTCGGTCTATGGCCGGGTGCTGTTCGGCGGCCAGAGCCGTACCGACTACGCCCAGAGCCTGGGCACCGGCGTCGGCCTGCGCTACAAGCCGTTCGGTCAGGCCAACCTCAACCTGTACGCCGAGCTCTATCACCAACGGCAGGTCGAAGACAGCCACTACGGCGGCCTGAGCCTGGGCGAATTGCTCAGCCCGGCGAAGGTCGGTGGCAACTGGGGCGACTTGCGCCATCACGCCGAATCGAGCAACGACCTGCTGCTGCGCGCCACCGCCTCGTTCCTCGACCAGGGCGCCTGGCGCAACGACTGGCGCATCGACGAGGACCAATGGAACGAACGCTTCCTCTACCTCGATGCCGCCTGGTGGACCCGCGCCGGCGACCATGCCTGGCTGTCGCGCTACCAGCAGGGGCACGCGTGGAAACTGCCCGGCAACTCACCGCAAACCCTGATGCCCTATGGCTTCCTCGAATTCGCCAGCCAGGACCCGAGCAACGACTGGCGCCAGGACCTGCGTACCGGCGTAGGCGTGCGCTGGCAGTGGTGGTTCGACGACGACCGCTACAACGCCTACCGTGGCTCGCTGAAAGTACGCGCCGAATACCAGCAGTCGCTGGGCGGCAACCTCTACGAGCGCGCCAACGGCGTGCTGCTGGGTGTGGAGATGACCTTCTGATGCGCACCTTCCTGGCTACCTGCCTGCTCGCGCTGTGCCTTGCGGCGCAGGCCGACCAGCGCCTGTTCTACCAGCCGCTCAACCGCGATGCGGCCCTGACCCCCGCCCAGTGGCAGCAGCTGTGGCAGGCCACCGTGGCCCAGGGCGGCAAGACCCTGATCGTGCAGTGGAGCGCCTACGGCGACAGCGATTTCGGCGGTGCCCAGGGGTGGCTTGCGAACAGCCTGCGCGAGGCCCGGGCCCAGGGCCTGGAGCTGGTACTGGGCCTGTACATGGACCCTGCCTACTACTCGCGCCTGGAAGCGCTCGACGGTGACGGCCTGGGCGCCTACTGGAAGGCCCAGCTGGGCCGCTCGCTGGGCCAGTACCAACAGGTGCGTGCCACTTGGGACCTGGCCGTGGCCGGCTGGTACCTGCCCCTGGAGCTGGACGACCTGCACTTTCGCGATGCCGCCCGTCGCGAGGCCCTGTACCGCCAGTTGCAGGCCTTCAACCGCCGGTTGGACAAGCCCCTGCACCTGAGCGCCTTCAGCGCCGGGCACCTGTCACCGCGGGTCAATGCCGCCTGGCTGGACCAGTTGGCCGGCCTGGGCTTGACTGTCTGGTGGCAGGACGGTGCCGGCACCGCGCGGCTGCCGCCGCTGGTGCGCCAGGGCTATGAGCAGGCGCTGCCCTGCCGGGTCGGGATCGTGCGCGAAGCGTTTCGCCAGGTGAGCGCGGCCGGCCAGCCATTTCGCGCAGAGCCGGCCCAGCCCGCGTTGGCCGGTGGCTGCCATGCCGAAGCGGTATTCGCCCTGCGCTATCGACCCTGGGCACGTGGCCTGCTACCCCTGCGATGAGTGCCTGCGCCACTGGTTTGCCAACGGGTGGGAGTCGCCAGCCGATCATGTTCAGCACCATCGAAGAGCACGTGCGCAAGCAGGTCGCCCCCGCCGCCCTGCGTGCCGAGTTCCGCCAGCGCGAATTCGAGGCCATGCACAGGTTCTGCCTGCTGATCTTCTGCGTGAGCATCGGCGTCTGGCTGGTTTTCGACCTGATCGTCAGCTACCTCGGCGGCCAGGGCTTCACCTGGCGCTCGGGGCTGTTCATCGGCCTGCTGTGCTGCCTCACCGTGGTGCTCGGCTTCACCCGCAAAAGCCATCACTTCGATGTGCTCAACCTGGTGTTCATCGCGGTCATCACCCTGGCCATGCGCCTGGTGATCGAAGGCATTCCCATCGCCCTGCGCCCGGTGTGGCTGGTGCTGGGCGTGTCCACCGTGCTCTACAGCGTCTCGGTGCTGCCGGTACGGGGCTGGTCGTTCTTCTGCGCCGTGGCCATCACCTGGCTGCTGCTCAATCCGTTCTATCACACGCGCATCGAGCTGCTGGAGCTCGAAGGCGCCATGCTGCTGAGCTACGCGGTGTTTCTCAGCGGGCTGGTGAGCTACAGCTACCTGCGGATGCGCCAGGCCAAGCTGCACAACTTCTACCTGTCCAAGGTGCTGCTGGAGCAAGCCTACGTGGACGCCCTCACCGAGCTCCCCAACCGCCGCGCGTTCATGCTCAGGGTCGAGCGCCAGTTGCGGCTCGCGGCACCGGGGCAGTTCCTGGCGATGATCGATATCGACAATTTCAAGCAGGTCAACGACCGCTTCGGCCACGATATCGGCGACGAGGTGCTCAAGCGCGTGGCCGGGCACATCAGGGTGTCCATGGATGGCTATGCGTTCGCCCGACTCGGCGGCGAGGAGTTCGCCATTTTCTTCGAAGGGCTGGACCAGCAAGGCGCCGAACGGCAGGTCGCGGCGCTGTGCCAGCGCGTTCGCGAAGACCTGGGTGGACACCCCGTGACCGTCAGCATCGGCCTGACACCGGTCGATAGCGGCGATACCCTGAGCATGGCGCTGGTGCGCGCGGACCAGGCGTTGTACCAGGCCAAGCGCAGTGGCAAGGATCGGTTCGTAGCGTTTTCAAAAGCTTTGCGTTCCGGCCTCTAGTACACCGTTCGGCTTGGTAAATGCTGGGGCGCGAAGCGGCTCCCAAAAGCCTTGACTGGCCGGCACAAGAACACACCGGCGCCCCGCTACCCGGCAGGCAGGCGAATCCTGAACTGCGCCCCGCCCAGCGCCGACTGCGCCACGGTCAGGCTCCCCCCCTGCCCTTCGATGGCTCGCCGGCTGATCGCCAGGCCCAGCCCGAAGCCACCGGTACTGCGGTCGCGGCTGCGATCCAGGCGGTAGAACGGCTGGAAGATCCGCTCACGCTCCTCGGGCGGGATGCCGATACCGTCGTCCTCCACGGTCAGCAGGCAAGCGCCGTCCTCCTCCAGGCGCAAGCGCAGCAGCAGGCTCTCGTCGCAATAACGCAAGGCGTTGCGCACCAGGTTCTGCACCGCCCGGGCGGTCAGCCGTGGGTCGAGCACGAAGCGCGGCAGGTTGCCCTCGGCGCGAACCTCCCACTGGATACCCCGCCCATCGAGCTCCTCGGCGAAACCACCGAGCACGCTGTCGACCAGCTCCAGCAACGAGACCTCGACCCGCTCCCGCGCCTGGTCGGCATTCTGCAGGCGGCTGTACGACAGAAGTTCGAGCACCAGCTCATCCAGTTCGCGCACATGCCCCACCAGCTCCAGCAGGCGCTTGCGACTGGCTGGCGGCACCTCGTCGAACAACAACACCAGGCCGAAGTCCAGGCGCGTCAGCGGCGTGCGCAGCTCGTGGGACACCGCATTGAGCAACTCGCGCTGCTGGTTGACGTGACGCTCAAGCTCGCTGGCCATGGTGTCGAACACCCCGGCCAGTTCGCCGATGTTCGAGTGCGGCGAGATGTGCGTGCGCTCCGACATCTGCCCCTGCCCCAGGCGCCGGGCGGTTTCCTTGAGCCGTTCCAGGTCGCGCCAGTGCGGCCATACCCACAGCAGCAGGCAGCCGAGCATCGCCGCCCCGATCAGCACGGTGACGCCCCAGGACAGCACGTCGATGTCCAGCGGGTCCGGGGGCGAGTGCAGGCGCACCAGCCAGTCCTTGTCCAAAGGCGCCAGCACCGTTTCATAGTAGCCCCAGTCGCCGATGCGCACCGCGTGCAGGCCATGCTGCAGGCGTGCCAGCTCCGCCGTGCCCAACTCGGCCTGGTCCATGCGCAGCAGCTCGACCTGCAACGGCGCGAAGGCCGACGCCAGGTCCTGCGCCACCGAGGGCCACTGCTCACGCGGCGCCTGGTGGAACTGCCGCACGATCAACGACTGCACGCCCTTGGCCTGGTCCAGGTTGTAGGCCATGAAGCGCTCGTGGAAGGCGCCGACGATGGCATCGGGGATCAGCAGCAAGGCGCCGGCATAGGCGACGATGATCACCAGGTACAGGCGCACCAGGATCTTCAGCATGGCGCGTCAGTACTCCCACTCGACCCGGCTGAACAAGTAGCCCTTGCCCCACACGGTCTTGATCTTGCGCGCCTCGCCGGCGTTGTCGTCGAACTTGCGGCGCAGCTTGGAAATGGCCACGTCCACCGAACGGTCGGTGCCGTTGAACTCGATGCCACGCAGCTGCTGGAGAATCCGGTCGCGGCTGAGCACCTCGCCGGCGTTGCGCGCCAGCACCACCAGCAGGTTGTACTCGCCGCTGGACAGCTCCACCTCTTCGCCGCGCCAGGTGACGCTGCGCTCGGCCAGGTCGATGCGCAGCCCGCCGACCTGGATCAGGTCGCTGTCCAGGCGCGGCTCGTTGACGCTGCTGCGGCGCAGCAAGGTGCGCACCCGGGCCAGCAGCACACGCGGCTCGCAGGGTTTGGTGACGTAGTCGTCGGCGCCCATCTCCAGGCCCAGCACCTGGTCGTGGCTGTCGTCGCGGGCGGTCAGCATGAGGATCGGCAGGCTCTGCGACACCTGGCGCAGCAGACGGCACACCTGCAGGCCGTCCAGGCCCGGCAGCATCAGGTCGAGCACCACCAGATCCGGCTTCTGCCGGCGGACTTCGTCCAGGACGTGATCGCCACGGGCGATGACCTGGACGTGGAAGTCGTTGCGTTGCAGGTAACTGGCGATCAGCTCGGACAGGGCGCTGTCGTCTTCGACCAGGAGGATGTTCGGCATAAGCGGTTTGACAGAACGGAAAAGACAGGCAGGATATAGAATCCTACGCACGGGCAGGACTCTCCTTCACACTTTTTCACACTCGTCCTACAGGTCTTCACAGGCGCCAAGGGAATGGCTGCCGTAGCATACGCACGCTCATCAACGGAAGATCCGCATGCCTACCTACCGCTCCCCTCGCCTGCGCCCCGTGGCGCTTGCGCCGCTGCTGGCGCTGCTCCTGGCCGCCTGCGACGACACCGCCGAACAGGACGCACCGGCGCCCATGCCGCACGTGCGCGTCGAAACCGTACAGCTCCAGCCGCTGGCCATCAGCACCGAGCTCAGCGGTCGCCTCCTCGCGCCGCGTACCGCCGAGGTGCGCGCACGGGTGGCCGGCGTGGTGCTCGAGCGGGTGTACCGCGAAGGCAGCGACGTCAAGCAGGGCGACGTACTGTTCCGGATCGATCCGGCACCGTTCAAGGCCGACCATGACAGCGCCCGTGCCACCCTGGCCAAGGCCGAGGCCAACCGGTACCAGGCACGCCTCACCGAGCAGCGCTACCGATCGCTGGTCGACGACAAGGCGGTCAGCCGCCAGGAGTACGACAACGCCCGTGCCGCCTTCCTCCAGGCCGACGCCGAGGTGGCCCAGGCCAAGGCCGCCCTGGAGCGGGCCCGCCTGAACCTGGGCTACGCGACGGTCACCGCACCGATCTCCGGGCGCATCGGCCGGGCCCTGGTCACCGAGGGCGCGCTGGTCGGCCAGGACGGCAGCACGCCGCTGGCGGTCATCCAGCAACTGGACCCGATCCACGCCGACGTCAGCCAGTCGACCCGCGAGCTCAACGCCCTGCGCCGGGCGATGCGCGCCGGCGAGCTGGAGCAGGTCGGCCAGGGCCAGGCACGGGCGACCCTGGTCCAGGACGACGGCAGCGCCTACCCGCTGCCGGGCACGCTGCTGTTCTCCGACATCAGCGTCGACCCGAGCACCCACCAGATCACCCTGCGCAGCGAGTTCCCCAACCCCGACCTCGACCTGCTGCCCGGCAGCTACGTGCGCGTGCGCCTGGAGCAGGCCGTGCAGCCCAAGGGCATCAGCGTGCCGCAGCGCGCCATCCTGCGCGACAGCGCCGGGGTGCCCAAGGTGCTGGTGGTCGATCGCCAGGCGCGCATCGGCGAACGCCAGGTGCTGCTGGGCAGCGCCCAGGGCGATCGCTGGATCGTCAGCGAGGGCCTGGCCCCTGGCGAGCGCGTGGTGATCGAAGGCCTGCAGCACGTCAAGGTCGGCGACCAGGTGCAGGTCGACGCCACCGGCGATGCGCTCCCCATCGTCCAGCACAACGGCCAGTGAGGGCCTGACCCATGCCGCAGTTCTTCATCGACCGCCCGGTGTTCGCCTGGGTGGTCGCCCTGTTCATCCTGCTCGCCGGTGGCCTGGCCATGCCCCAGTTGCCAGTGGCCCAGTACCCCAACGTGGCGCCACCGCAAGTGGAGATCTACGCCGTCTACCCCGGCGCCTCGGCGTCGACCCTGGACGAGAGCGTGGTCAGCCTGATCGAGCAGGAGCTCAATGGCGCCGACAACCTGCTGTACTTCGAGTCCCAGAGCAGCCTGGGCAGCGCCACCATCACCGCCACCTTCGCGCCGGGCACCCACCCCGACCTGGCCCAGGTGGACGTGCAGAACCGTCTCAAGGTGGTCGATTCGCGCCTGCCCCGCGCCGTGACCCAGCAGGGCCTGCAGGTGGAGAAGGTGTCCACCGGCTTCCTGCTGCTGGGCACCCTCACCTCCGAGGATGGCAGCCTGGACGAAACCGCGCTGTCCGACATCCTGGCACGCAACGTGATGGACGAGATCCGTCGCCTCAAGGGGGTGGGCAAGGCCCAGTTGTATGGTGCGGAACGCGCCATGCGGGTGTGGATCGACCCGCGCAGGCTGGTCGGTTTCAACCTCACGCCCGACGACGTCGTCGACGCCATCGCCGCGCAGAACGCCCTGGTGGCGCCGGGCAGCATCGGCGACCTGCCCGGCCGGGCCAGCCAGGAAATCACGGCCAACGTGGTGGTCACGGGGCAGTTGAGCAGCCCCGAGCAATTCGCCGCCATCGTCCTGCGCGCCAACCCCGATGGCGCCACCGTGACCCTCGGCGACGTCGCCCGGGTGGAGATCGGCGCCCAGGAGTACCAGTACGGCACCCGCCTGAACGGCAAGCCGTCCAGCGCCTTCAGCGTGCAGCTGGCTCCGGGTGCCAACGCCCTGGAGACCGCGACCCTGGTGCGCGAGAAGATGGCGCAGCTGTCGCGCTACTTCCCGGACGGTGTCCGCCATGACATCCCCTACGACACCTCGCCCTTCGTCAAGGTGTCGATCCAGCAGGTGATCAGCACCCTGTTCGAGGCCATGCTGCTGGTGTTCGCGGTGATGTTCCTGTTCCTGCAGAACATCCGCTATACCCTGATCCCCACGCTGGTAGTGCCGGTGGCCCTGATGGGCACCTTCGCGGTGATGCTGGCCATGGGCTTCTCGGTCAACGTGCTGACCCTGTTCGGCATGGTCCTGGCCATCGGCATCCTGGTGGACGATGCCATCGTGGTGGTGGAGAACGTCGAGCGGATCATGGCCGAGGAAGGCCTGCCGCCGAAGGAGGCCACACGCAAGGCCATGGGCCAGATCAGCGGGGCCATCGTCGGCATCACCCTGGTGCTGGTGGCGGTATTCCTGCCGATGGCCTTCATGAAGGGTTCGGTGGGGGTGATCTACCAGCAGTTCTCCCTGTCCATGGCAGTGTCGATCCTGTTCTCGGCGTTCCTCGCCCTGAGCCTGACCCCGGCCCTGTGCGCCACCTTGCTCAAGCCGCTGGCCAAGGGCGAGTACCACACGCGCAAGGGCTTCTTCGGCTGGTTCAACCGGCGCTTCGAGGGCATGAGCAACGGCTACCAGCGCTGGGTGGCCCATGCCCTGGCGCGCAGCGGGCGCTACCTGCTGGTGTACGGCGTGCTGCTGGCAGCGCTCGGCTATGGCTTCAGCCAGTTGCCGACGGCCTTCCTGCCCACCGAGGACCAGGGCTATACCATCACCGATATCCAGTTGCCGCCTGGTGCCAGCCGGGTACGGACCGAGCAGGTGGCCGCGCAGATCGAGGCGCACAACGCCGAGGAGCCTGGGGTGGGCAACACGACCCTGATCCTGGGGTTCAGTTTCTCCGGCAGCGGGCAGAACGCGGCGCTGGCCTTCACCACGCTCAAGGACTGGTCCGAGCGCGGCGCGGGCGACAGCGCCCAGGCGATCGCCGAGCGCGCCACCACGGCCTTCAGCCAGTTCAGGGATGCCGTGGCCTACTCCGTGCTGCCGCCACCGGTGGATGGCCTGGGCGAATCGACCGGCTTCGAATTCCGCCTGCAGGACCGGGGCGGCCTGGGCCATGCGGGGCTGATGGCGGCCCGTGACGCACTGCTGGCCAATGCGCGCAAGAGCAAGGTGCTGGTCAACGTGCGCGAAGCCTCCCTGGCCGAGAGCCCGCAGGTGCAGCTTGAGGTCGACCGGCGCCAGGCCAACGCCCTGGGCGTGTCGTTCGCCGATATCGGCGCGGTGCTGGATACTGCCGTCGGTTCCCGCTACGTCAACGACTTCCCCAACCAGGGGCGCATGCAGCGGGTGGTGGTGCAGGCCGAGGGTGACCAGCGCAGCCAGGTCGAGGACCTGCTGCAGATCCACGTGCGCAACAGCAGCGGCAAGATGGTCCCGCTGGGTGCCTTCGTCCAGGCCCGCTGGTTCAGCGGCCCGGTGCAACTGACCCGCTACAACGGCTACCCAGCGGTGTCGATCTCCGGCGAGCCGGCGCCCGGCTACAGCTCCGGCGAAGCCATGGCCGAGGTCGAGCGCCTGGTGGCGCAGCTACCGGCAGGCGCTGGCCTGGAGTGGACCGGCCTGTCGTTGCAGGAACGCCTGTCGGGCAGCCAGGCGCCCTTGCTGATGGCGCTGTCGCTGCTGGTGGTGTTCCTGTGCCTGGCGGCGCTGTACGAAAGCTGGTCGATCCCGACCGCGGTGCTGCTGGTGGTACCGCTGGGCATGCTCGGCGCAGTGCTGGCGGTGACCCTGCGCGGCCTGCCCAACGACGTGTTCTTCAAGGTCGGCCTGATCACCTTGATCGGCCTGTCGGCGAAGAACGCCATCCTGATCATCGAGTTCGCCAAGCACCTGGTCGACCAGGGGCATGATCCACGCGACGCCGCGATACGGGCCGCACGCCTGCGCCTACGGCCGATCGTCATGACCTCGCTGGCCTTCATCCTCGGCGTGGTGCCCCTGGCCATCGCCAGCGGCGCCAGCTCGGCCAGCCAGCAGGCGATCGGCACAGGGGTGATCGGCGGCATGCTCAGCGCCACCCTGGCGGTGGTGTTCGTACCGGTGTTCTTCGTGGTGGTGATGCGTGTGGCCGGGTATCGGCGGGAGCGCGGGAACGCGGCAACGGCCAGCGAAAGCTGACTGGACAAGCGCCAGATGACATGGGAGGGTTCCAGATCTTAATTGCCTGGAACCCTTTTCATGTCAGTTGCCCTGCCTCCCTGCTCCATCCTGATCCTCGCTGGCGGCCGCGGCCAGCGCATGGGCGGCCGCGACAAGGGCCTGGTGCCCTGGCACGGCGAGCCACTGGTGGCCCATGTGCAGCGGGTGGTACGGCCACTGAGCGACGACTTGATCATTTCCTGCAACCGTAACCAGCAGGCCTACGCGGCCTATGCCGACCAGTTGGTGGGCGATGCCGATCCGGACTTCCCCGGGCCGTTGGCCGGGGTGATCGCTGGGCTTGCGGCGGCGCGGCATGAGTGGGTGGTGGTGCTGGCCTGTGATGCCCCTCAGGTGGACGACGCGTTGATCGAAGGTCTGCTGCGGCTAGCGGTCGAGCATGACAGTGCGGCCATGGTGCGTCAGGGAGGTTATTGGCAGCCGATGTTCAGTGTGATGCCGAGGCGGTTGCTGCCCCTGCTGGAGCAGGCCTGGCGGGCGGGTGAGCGGAGTTTGCAGAAAGCCCTGCTGCAGGCGCCGATACAAGGGCTGGAGTGTGCGCAGGAGGATGGGCGGTTGAGCAATTTCAACAGCCCGGAGTGGTTGCGCTGACAGGGCGAACCGTTGCCGCATCCAGATTCGCGGGCAAGCCCGCTTCCAGGCAGATGCTTCAGCGCTGCGCCATGCCTGGCGCACCACCCAATTCCTCGATACTGATCTCACGCATCCTGAACTTCTGCACCTTGCCCGTCACCGTCATCGGGAACTCGTCCACGAAACGGAAATAACGCGGTACCTTGAAATGCGCGATCCGCGCCCTTGCCCATTCGCGCAACTCGTCCTCGGTGGCCGAATGTCCAGGATGGAAGCGGACCCAGGCAACGATCTCCTCCCCGTAGCGACTGCACGGAATACCAATCACCTGCACGTCGGCCACCGCTGGGTGGGTGAAGAAGAATTCCTCCAGCTCGCGCGGGTAGATGTTCTCCCCTCCGCGGATGATCATGTCCTTGCTGCGCCCGACGATACGCACATGGCCCTGCTCGTCCATCACCGCCAAGTCCCCGGTGTGCATCCAGCCGTCGACGTCGATGCTTTCGGCAGTAACCTTGGGGTTGTTCCAGTAGCCGAGCATCACGCTGTAGCCACGGGTGCACAGCTCGCCGATCTGGCCGCGTGGCACGGTGTGGCCGTCGGCGTCGATGATCTTGCTCTCCAGCCGGGGCTGGGTACGCCCGACCGTGGTCACGCGCACTTCCAGGTCATCGTCCGGGCCGGTCTGCAGCGATACCGGGCTGGTCTCGGTCATGCCGTAGGCGATCTGCACCTGGGCCATGTGCATCTCGTCGATCACCCGGCGCATCACCTCGATCGGGCAGGTGGCGCCGGCCATGATCCCGGTGCGCAGGCTGGACAGGTCGAACTCGCCGCGTTGCGGGTGATCCAGCTCGGCGATGAACATGGTCGGCACGCCATACAACGCCGTGGCCCGCTCCTCGGCCACCGCGCGCAGGGTGGCCAGCGGGTCGAAGGCGTCGCTGGGGTAGATCAGGGTGCTGCCATGGGTGAGGCAGCCCAGGTTGGCCATGACCATGCCAAAGCAGTGGTACAGCGGCACCGGGACCACCAGGCGGTCATGCTCGGTCAGCCCCAGGCTCTCGCCGACCATGTAGCCGTTGTTGAGGATGTTGTAGTGGCTTAGGGTCGCCCCCTTGGGGAAACCCGTGGTGCCGGAGGTGTACTGGATGTTGATCGGGTCGTCCCAGTGCAACTGCCCCTGGCGTTCGGCCAGGGCCTCGGCGCTCACCTGCGTGGCCAGCGCCTGCAGCTCGGGCCAGGCGAGGAACCCGGCCGGCGGTGCACTGGCCAGGCTGACGACACCGCGCAGCTCGGGGAAGCGCTCGCAAGCCAGCGCACCAGGCTGGCCGGCGGCAAGGCCCGGTACCAGGCCCAGCAGCATGGCGTGGTAGTCGCAGGTCTTGAAGGCATCGGCGCAGATCACCCAGCGGCAGCCCGACTGGCCCAGGGCATAGTCCAGCTCGCTGACGCGGTAGGCTGGGTTGATGTTGACCAGGATCGCCCCGACCTTGGCGCTGGCGAACTGGGTGATGCACCACTGGGCGCAGTTCGGGGCCCAGATCCCCAGCCGGTCGCCCGGCTGCACGCCCAGGGCCATCAGCGCCCGAGCGTGCTGGTCGACGGCCTCGGCCAGTGCCTGCCAGGTGTAGCGCAAGCCCTGGTGGCGCACCACCAGGGCCTCACGCTCGGGGAAACGTGCGACGGTGGCGTCGAAGGCGTCACCGATGCATTGGCTGAGCAAGGCCTTGTCTGGATTGCCGTGGGTATAGCTTGGCTGGGTCATGGGCGCTCTCTTGTTGTTCTTGTGGCGGCTTCACCGGTTTTTCGCGACGGCTCGTCGCGAAAAACCGGCACCTAATTACCTGACGAACACCTGCGGCGTACTGGTGGACATGTCGCCCCCCGGCAGCTTGATGTTCGTCACCTTCTCCAGGGTATCGGGGTCGAACACCGCCAGGTCGTTGAAGGTGCCGCCCAGGTACAGCTTGTCGCCGGCCCGGTCGAAGGCCACGCAATAGTAAGTGTGGTCCAGATTGGCCGCCTTGATCAGCTTGCGTTGCTCGATGTCATAGCGCGCCAGGCGATTGAGCACACCGTACATCTGGTTCGGATCCTTCGGCGAGCGCAAGCCGGTGAAGTACAGTTCGGTGAGGTCGGCGAACTCCTGGGTATGGCTCTTGCCGGTCTTCAGGTCGATGCTCAGGTAGCCATAGAGCAGTTCGGCGGTGTCCGGGTCCTGCTTCTCGTCGGTGAACTTGGCGATGGTATAGAGCATGGAGAACTCATGCCGGGCGCTCTGGTGCGGCCAGAAATACAGCACGTCCGGCGCGCTGTAGCCGGGGCGGTTCCAGTTGCGCAGGGGCAAGGCCACCTCGTACTTGCCGGTCTTGACATCCATCTTGTAGATGTCGGGCCCGGCGACGTACAGGCTGCCGTCGTCGCCCGCGCGCATCAGGTAGACCTGACGCGGCATCGGGAAACTGCGCACCGGCTTGGCGTTCAGGCCATCGCCGGTATTGAACACCTCCAGCCGTGGCGGCTTGACCACGTAGTGGTCGTTCAGGCGCTGGGTCGGGTTGACGGTGGCGTAGATCTCCTTGCCATCGGGGCTGATGGCGAACGAGTACATCGACCGGGCGACCTCGCCGGGAACGCTGGAGAGGTTGGCGTGGAAGGTGGCTTGGCAGGTATCCAGGTCGATGCCGTAGAGGTCGGCATAGTGGTTGTTGAGCACGTAGGCGGTGCGGTTGTCCGGCGCCATCATCGCGGTGCCCGGGCCGAACGCATCCGGCATGCGACACGACTTGTAGACCGTGTCGCTGGCCACGTCGACCACGTGCAGATTGTTCGGGTAGTTGGTGACGATCAGGTATTCGTGGCCAGGCTTGAGCGCCGGGCCGGTGGCGCTTTCGCCAGCTTGCGCCGTCCAGGCGCCAGCACAGGCGGCGACGGTGAGCGCGAGCTGCGCGCAGAATCCAGGTTTCATGCGGTTTCCCCTTGTCGTTCTTGTCGGGCCGATCACTTGTCTTTCGGGAACACGGTGCCGAGGTTGCGCCAGTCGTCCTGCGAGTTGCTCGCCTGGGCGTTCCAGTCCTGGTAAGTACTCATCATGTCCGGCACCTGGGCCGGCCACCAGCAAGGGTCGGAGCAGCCGTACAGGTCGGCCTCCATCGGCTGGCACAGGGAGGTGACGCCACCGAAGGCGTCCACTTCCCAGCCCGGGTCGGTGGTGGCGGTGCAACCGGCCACCGCGCTCATGGCCATGACCTCTTCCACGCGGTCTTCGGCGGCGGCCTGTTCGAGGATGCGAGCCTTGTTGTTCAGGGGCTTCAAGTGCTTCATGTCAGTGCGCCTTCCGCGGAGTGATGTAGCGATCGATGAAGGCCGGGTTGGCGGCCATGATGCGGCTGTAGACCTCGATGCCGAAGTCGACCCAGTCGCGCATCAGTTCGCAGTAGTGGTAGGTCGGATGCTGGGGATCGCCGTAGCGGGCGTAGCTTTCGTGGTAGCAGCCCCCCGAACACAGGTTGCGGATGCGGCAGCTGTCGCAGCCGGTGCCACTGCGGTCCAGGCGCTGGGACAGGAAGTCGTTGAGCTGCGCCTGCTGCACGCCCTGGTGCACGTTGCCGAAGGTCGGCAGGCTGGAACCGGTGAAGCGGTGGCACAGGTTCAGCTCGCCCTCATGGTCGACCGCCAGCATCTTCAGCCCGGCGCCGCATGGCAGGGCCTTCTTGTGCCCTTCGTGGATGTCGGTGATCAGCTGGTGCAGGTTGGAGAAGCCGATGTTGCGGTGCTCCAGCGCCGCCTCCAGGTAGCGCCGGCCCAGGGCCTTCATGTTGGCGAAGACCTGCACCAGTTCCTCGCTGGTCAAGTTGAAGGCGGCCATGTCGCCGGAGGTGACCGGGGCGAAGCCCACCTCGGCGAACCCCAGCTCGTTGAACAGGTGGTTCCAGATGGTTTCCACATCGGTGATGCCACGGGTCAGGGTGACCCGGGCGCCGACCGGCCGGCTGCGGTAACGCGACAGCAGCATGTCGGCCTTGCGCCGTACCACGTCGTAGGTGCCCTGCCCGCCCACGGTGATGCGGTTGCGGTCGTGCACGGTCTTCGGCCCGTCGATGCTCACCGACAGGCCGAAACGATGGGCATCGAGCCAATCGACGATCTCTTCGGTGAGCAGCGTGGCGTTGGTGGTCATGATGAACTCCACCTGCTTGCCCGCCTCGGCGAAGCGCCGCTCGCAGTACGCGACCATGTGCTCGATCAGCGCCCGGTTGGACAGCGGCTCGCCGCCGAAGAACACCACGCTGTAGCGCTCTTCGTCCGGCGACTCCTTGAGCAGCATCTCCACCGAGGCCTCGGCGGTGGCGGTGCTCATCTTCTTGCCGGCGGAGGGTTTGTCGAGGTCCTCCTTGTAACAGTAGGTGCAACTGAGGTTGCAACCGGTGTTGACGTTGAGCACCACGGTGTTCAGCGCGGTGCGCTCGACCTGCCTGAGCGCGATTTCAGGGGTCAGCGGCGAGCCGTCGCTGACCAGTTCCAGGGCGATCAGCTCGCGCAGGGTCTCCTGGATCTGCTGGTCGGCGAAACGCCGGCCCAGGCGCTGCACCAGGTCCTCGGCGCGGCAGCCTTGCTGGCGTAGGGTGTCGATGATCCCGCCGGTCACCGCGTCGGCGGCGAACAGCGAGCTGCTGGGGATGTGGAAGAGCATGCGGTCGGCATCCACCTGCACTTCGTGCAGGTTGCGTTCGACCAGGTTCAATAGTGCGCCCATGGCGACCTCTCGATGTTTCAGCCCGTTCTGGTGGCGTGCACGACAAGCGGCCCTTATGGCAAGGGCGGGTTGTTCCAGCGCTGTACGGTGACGATCATGTGGCCTTCGCCCTTCTGCCCGCCGTCCTCGAGTTCGGCGATGACCTTCAGGTTGCCGGCGTTGTTGGTCATCATCTTGCGCTCAGGGTTGGGGCCGGCGCCGGCTGGCATGAAGACGCCGTCGGCCTGCATGGTCCCTGCGAACTTCACATCCTCGTCCTCGGCCGCCCGCTCGTTGAACGGCTCGACCTTCCACTTGGCCGGCAGGTAGCCGATGCGCAGCGGCTGGCCGTTGGCATCCTTGCCCCAGGCCTCGGCCTCGAAGCGGCCCTGGACCTTGGGCGTGGAGCCACCGTTCTCGCCGATACGGGCGATGGAGAACGCCGGCACCACCTTGACTTCCTCGACCTTGTCGTACACCGCCAGGTTCACGCCCTTGAGCGCGCCCACGGCGACTTCGCGCAGGCCGGGCGCGGCGTTGGCGGCCGCACGGGCCTTGACCCGCACCAGGGTCGGGGTCGACTCCAGCACTTCGATCACCTCGACACCGGCACCGAGCACCGGCTTGCCCGACAGGCCACTGCCGACCAGGGTGATCTCGCTTTCGCCACCGGCCTTGATGAACGCCGGCTGCACGGCCAGCAGGCGTGCCTTGCCCGCTTTCACCGCGCTGAAATCCAGGCCGCGCTCGTCGTGCTCGGCCTCGAACATACGGCCCTTCATCTCGCCGTCGAGGGCGGCGAAGACCTGGCGCAGGTTGGCATCGCCGACCTTCACGTTGCCGCGCCACTCGTAGCCGTTGTAGAGGATCGCCGAACCGCTGCCATTGAACGGCGTGCCGTCGGCATAGCGGCCCTTGACCTCGACCTTGAAGGTATCGCCGGCATCGGCGGTGACGGTCATCACGCCACGCACATCGCCCTTGGCGAGCATGTGGCCGCTGAACGCCCACTGCCCGGGCAGTGCCTCGGCCTTGGGCTTGGCCTTCTGCCATTCGGCCCAGGCGGGGTCATCGAGCGGGAAGCGCTTGGCCAGGTCCGGCACCATCTCCTTGAGGGCGATGCCCAGCCAGTCGCGGTCGCGCGCCTGGGCCTGGTATTCGAGGGACGGCCACTGGCCGAGGTGGAAGTTGACCAGGTGTTCCCATTCCTTGGCCGGACGCCGCTGCAAGGCGACCCGGGCGCCGGAGTGGCAGCGTCCGCACATCTGGCTGAAGCGGTCGTCGAAGTGCTCGACGGTGTTGAGCCGGCGCTCCATGGCATAGCGCACACCGTCGGTCTCGCGGGGCGCCAGGCCCTGCTTGTCGGCCAGGTACTTGACCAGGGTGCGGCGCTCTTCGTCGCTGATCTGCACGCCATGCATCACCTGCATGCGCGCGATGCTCATCAGCCAGCCTTCCGGGGTCTTGCGCTGGTGGCTGATGCGGCTGTAGCTGTCGTTGCCTTCGGGGATATGGCACCCCATGCACTTGGATTGCAACAAGCTCGGGCCCTGCTCGGCCGCCATGGCCTGGGTGCTCAGCAGTGCGGCGGCGACCAGCGCCAGTTTGCCCGCATGCCGCCGGAGTCGAGTCGTCTTCAAGGTCAGACCTCCACGGTGTTGTTCTTATCGTTTTCGCACGCTCTGATACCGCAGGTGCATGTGACGGTGCTGATACAGGAACTGTGCCAGTACTGGTTAAAAGCTTTCGCTTCAAAGGGTTGGACGATTTCGCCGGGCAATTCCCGGCAGCCGCCCGCGAGTCGGAACGTCCCATTTCGCGACAGGCTGTTTCAGTGTGAGACAGGGGCCGCGCCAAAGCGCACCGCAAACCCTGTGGGAGCGGGCTTGCCCGCGAATACAGGCACCGCTCAGTCACTGTTTCACCCCCGTCTCAACGTGTCTCAATGTGCAACAGCATAGTCCCCGCCCTTCTCCCCCGCGCCAGGAGAAAACCCTTGCCACTCAAGCCATTGCCCACCATCGGCGGCATTGGCACGGCCATTGCGCACTTGCTCGTCACACCCAATGACAAGAGGCATCGCATCATGCTTTCCGAACTGCCCATCCTCCCCGCCACCCGCGCCTTCCTCGAGCGCAAGCTGCAGATGCGCATCGGCGCCGGCTGGCAGGACGCCGCCAGCGGCCGCACCTTGAGTTTGCGCAACCCAGCCAGCGGGGCGGTCCTCGGCGAGGTACCCGCGGCCGACCAGGACGACGTGGACCGGGCTGTCGAGGCGGCTCGCCAGGCCTTCGACGACTCGCCCTGGAGCCGCCTGCGCCCCCGCGAACGGCAGAACCTGCTGTGGCGCCTGGCCGACCTGATGCAACGCGACGCCCAAGTGCTGGCCGAGCTGGAATGCCTGAACAACGGCAAGAGCGCCGCCGTGGCCCAGGCCATGGACGTGCAACTGGCCATCGATTTCATGCGCTACATGGCCGGCTGGGCCACCAAGGTCGAAGGCAGCACGGTCGAGCCCTCCCTGCCGCTGATGCCCAACGAGCAGTTCCATGCCTTCGTCCGCCGCGAAGCGGTGGGCGTGGTCGGCGCCATCGTCGCCTGGAACTTCCCCCTGCTGCTGGCCTGCTGGAAGCTCGGCCCGGCCCTGGCCACCGGCTGCACCCTGGTGCTCAAGCCGGCCGACGAGACTCCGCTGACCGCCCTGAAGCTGGCCGAGCTGGTCGACGAAGCCGGCTACCCGGCCGGGGTGTTCAACGTGATCACCGGCACCGGCCTCAACGCCGGCGCCGCCCTGAGCCGCCACCCCGGCGTGGACAAGCTGACCTTCACCGGCTCCACCGAAGTCGGCAAGCTGATCGGCAAGGCCGCGATGGACAACATGACCCGGGTCACCCTGGAGCTGGGCGGCAAGTCGCCGACCATCGTCATGCCCGACGCCAACCTGCAGGAGGCCGCCGCCGGCGCCGCCACAGCGATCTTCTTCAACCAGGGCCAGGTGTGCTGCGCAGGCTCGCGGCTGTACGTGCACCGCAAACACTTCGACAACGTGGTCGCCGACATCGCCGGCATCGCCAACGGCATGAAGCTCGGCAATGGCCTGGACCCGACCGTGCAGATGGGCCCGTTGATCTCGGCCAAGCAGCAGGACCGGGTCACCGGCTACATCGACCTGGGGCGCGAGCTGGGCGCCACCATCGCCTGCGGCGGCGAAGGTTTCGGCCCGGGCTATTTCGTCAAACCGACGGTGATCGTCGATGTCGACCAGCGTCATCGCCTGGTGCAGGAGGAGATCTTCGGCCCGGTGCTGGTGGCCATGCCGTTCGATGACCTCGACGAGGTGGTCAGGCTCGCCAACGACAACCCCTATGGCCTGGGGGCGAGCATCTGGTCCAACGACCTGGGCGCGGTGCACCGGATGATCCCCCGCATCAAGTCCGGTTCGGTGTGGGTCAACTGCCACAGCGCCCTGGACCCGGCCCTGCCGTTCGGCGGCTACAAGCTCTCCGGGGTCGGCCGCGAGATGGGCGCGGCGGCGATCGAGCACTACACCGAGCTCAAGTCCGTGCTGATCAAGCTCTGATTCGACACAACCATCGCGCGACCAGAACAAGAACAATGGAGCATCCCCGATGATTCGAATCCATCCCCTTCCCTTGGCCGTCCTGCTGGCCTCGACCCTGCAACTGGCCAACGCCCATGAGCTCTACAACCAGGACGGTACGGTCCTCAACGCCGACCTCGAAGCCCTGTTCGGTGTGTTCCACAGCGACGAAAGCTTCGACCAGGCCGGCAACCGCCAGCCCGGCAGCAGCGCCTGGCGCGAGGGCTACGTCAAGTACGGCTTGAGCGGCAGCCAGGCGCTGGCGGGCAACAGCACCCTGTACGGCGGCTTCAGCCTGCTCAGCTCGGCCACCTGGGGCGACGGCGATGCCGCGGGCCTCAGCCTGGGCGACGAACGCCGCACCGCCGTGGAGGATGCCTACCTGGGCTGGCGATCGGGCGACCTGTTCCCGGCCCTGGGCGAGGACGGTGTCGATATTTCCGGCGGCCGCCAGCTCGTGACCCTGGGCGACGGCTTCCTGATCCAGGGCGACCCGGTCAACCTGGGCAAGGTCGACCTGGGCGCCAACTTCAACCGCGGCGGCGCCTACTACCTGGCCGGGCGCAAGGCCTTCGACCGCACTGCCGTGCTGCGCCTGGGCGGCAACCAGGGCTGGCGCGGCGACCTGATGTGGCTCAAGTCGGACAACCACTACCAGGCCGACACCTCCCTGGCGGTCGCCAACCTCGAGCATGTGAACGATGCCGGGACCCTGGGCCTGAGCTGGATCCGCGGCCTGGATGTCGATCAGCGCTATGCCCGGATCATGGGCCTGGAGCACCGCGACGGCATGGACACCGTCAGCCTGCGCGGGCGCGGCAGCCTGGGCGTCGAGCACCTGGAGGTGGCAGCCGAATACGTGACCCAGGACCGCAGCGGCGGGCGCGAGAACGCCTGGTACCTGGAGGGCAACTGGACCTTCTCCGAACTGCCCTGGTCGCCCACCGCCACCTACCGCTACAGCCGCTTTTCCGAGGACTTCGACCCGCTGTTCTATGGCTTGAGCCGTGGCTACGGCACCTGGTTCCAGGGCGAGGTGGCAGGCAACTACGCCGGGCCGTTCAACAGCAACAGCCAGGTGCACCACGTGGGGCTCAAGGTCACGCCGCGGGACAACGTGACCCTGGGTGCGCTGTACTTCGACTTCGACACCCTGGAGACTGACCGAGGCAACCTGGGCGGCCGGGAGCTCGACCTGTACCTGGAATGGATGGTCAACGACCACCTGCTGATCAGCCCGGTGGTGGGGTTCTACAAGCCGGAGCGCAGTGCCGACAGGGGTGGGGTGCAGTTGGGGGGGCGCGATACCGGGACCTACCTGCAACTGCTGGTCGGGACCTTCTTCTAGGCAGGAGAACTTGGGGCCTGTCCTGACACCACCGACATATGGCAAGGGCTACGCCCTTGATCGCGGGCAAGCCCGCTCCCACGGGCCCCTGCAAACCACATTACTTGTGATCGACTCGAGCACCCTGTGGGAGCCGGCTTGCCGGCGATTGGGCCAGCCCTGACACCACCGACATATGGCAAGGGCCACGCCCTTGATCGCGGGCAAGCCCGCTCCCACAGGCCCCTGCAAACCACATTACTTGTGATCGACTCGACCGCCCTGTGGGAGCCGGCTTGCCGGCGATTGGGCCAGCCCTGACACCACCGACATATGGCAAGGGCCACGCCCTTGATCGCGGGCAAGCCCGCTCCCACGGGCCCTGCAAACCACATTACTTGTGATCGACTCGAGCACCCTGTGGGAGCCGGCTTGCCGGCGATTGGGCCAGCCCTGACACCACCGACTATGGCAAGGGCTACGCCCTTGATCGCGGGCAAGCTGCTCCCACGGGCCCCTGCAAACCACATTACTTGTGATCGACTCGAGCACCCTGTGGGGGGCCGGCGATAGGCTGCAAAGCAGCCCCCGGGTCCCTCACCGATACCCCTGCCCAACCAGCCATCCCTTCACCATCGCCCGCTGCTGCATGGTCAATGGCTTCAGCAGCGCATCCAACGGCCCGCCCGCCTGCACCTGGCGCACCAGCGGCGCCAGCTCGATGCCCTGCAGGTGCCAGATCCCCAGTGGCTGGTCCTGGGTAACCACCACCTCTGCCTCGTCCACCCAGCCATCGCGCAGCACCGGCCGGCGCTCCACCCGCACGGCCTGCCAATCGGCCTCGGCGTGCACCGGCCGATCATCCGGCCAGGCGCGCCGCCGGGCCCAGAACGCATGCTCGCCGCGGGCCTGCTCCTGGGCATAGAAATCCCGCCCGATCCGGGCAAAACGCAGGAACAACTGCTCGATACGCTCCTGGTGAAAACGCCGCGCCAAGGCCTCCCGCCGTGGCTCGCGCAGCAGCGTGTTGATCACCGCCGGAGCCTGCAACGCCGAGGACAGCGACTGGAAAATCCCATTCCCCGACAGGGGGTCCACGGCCATGGCCGCATCCCCCACGCGCAACCAGTCGCCACCACTGCACTCGCCCGCCAGGATCGCCGTGCTGCTGCGCGCATGCACGGCAGCTGGCAACAGCGCGCGCTCGTCGAAGAACCCGGCCACCAGCGCCGAGCGCCGGCGCCGTTCGGCGCAGTACGCGGGCAGTGCCGCCTTGCCCGGCAATTGCGCCGTACCGGCATCCAGGGTGATCTGCCAGTAGCAGCGGCCATCGGCCAGGCGCGCCATCCATGCCCAGCCATCGTCCAGGCTCTCGACCGCCGAGGCCGGCGTGCCCGGCGTGGACTGCCAGAGGTTGAGCAGGCTGACGGTCTCCGGGCCGCGCAGCCGGTCGGCGGCCAGAGGTGCCTGGCGGCCACGGGCCTCGACCAGGAAATCGGCCTGCAGCAGTTGGCCATCATCCAGCCGCACCTGGTGGCCATCCTCGCGCATGACCTCGCGCACCCGGCCCTCGACCAACCTCACCCCGGCCAACTGCAAGTCATCGCGCAGGGCCTGGTCGAAGCGCTGGCGGTCGAGCAGGAACTCCTGGTTCAGTTGCAGGTGCTCGCCGTTCCAGCGTACCTGTCGCGTCGCCGCTATCGCCGCCTCGGCCAGCCCGCCGGCGAGCCCGGCATGGCGCAGCCCTTCGAGCACCCGCTGGGACACGCCCTCCACCGCGGAGAAACGACGCCAGTCGCAGACCACCGTGACCGGGTAACCCAACCGGCGCAAGCCAATGGCGGTGGCCGCACCAGCAGGGCCGGCGCCCAGCACCAGGATCCGCGCTTCAGCCATCGCGGCCACCTCGCCGCTCCGGGCCGATGAAGCAAGCGCCCGCCCGCAGCCGCTCCACGACCTGCTGGCGGTCCAGGCACGGGCACTCGCGCAGCCAGGCAGCGACCTGCCCACTCACTGCCGCGCAAGCCAGGCTCGCCCCGGCCAGCCCTTGGCCGCCGACATAGCCACCGACATCCGCCTGGGCACTGCCCAGCCACGACCATTGCCCTGGCGCGCAACGGGCATCGCCGGTGATGCGCAGCACGCCCGGGTAGCTCGCCGGGTACACCGGCCCGCCACGCGCCGGGCTGGAGGCGCACAACAGCGCACCGGTCGCCAGGGCTTCGTCGCAGGCCTGGCGCAGCACGGGCCGGTCCTGGTGCAAGCCCAGGCTGAGATTGATCACGCTTGCGCCCTGCTCCACCAACCACAGCAACGCCGCGGCCACCTGCAGGGCACTGGTGCTCCACTGCTGACCGAATACCTGGGCCAGCAGCACCGGCATGTCGCCGGCTTGCGTCTGCAAGCAGCCCAGCACGGCACTGCCATGCCCCAGTTGGTCGGGCAGCGCTGGGCCTTCGCGCAGCACGCCGTCGTCGAGCCAAAAGCGCCGCGCCGCACGCAGCGCCAGGGCCTGCCCGGGCGAACAGCCGCTGTCGATCATGCCGATGCAGGCTTGACCGGTCATTTGTCGGCCATCGCCTGGGGCAGCACGCGCAACTGGCCATCGCCCAGGTGCAGGTGCAGGTCGGCGTCGGCCAGGGTCGAGGCACGGTGGCTGATGAGGATACGCGTGCGCCCGGCGAACAGCTGGTCGATGGCGGCGATCACCTCGCGCTCGGTGGCTTCGTCCACCGCCGAGGTGGCTTCGTCGAGCACCAGGATCGCCGGATCCTGCAACAGCGCCCGGGCGATGGCGATGCGTTGCTTCTGGCCACCGGAAAGCTGCTGGCCACGTTCGCCCAGCAGGCCATCCAGGCCCAGCGGCAGGCTGTCCACCAGGCTGTCCAGGCGGGTCAGGCGCACCACCCGCTCCAGTTCCGCGCGGCTGGCCTGTGGGCTGCTGTAGGCCAAGTTCTGCGCCAGGGTACCGCGAAACAGGACGATGTCCTGGCTGACCACGGCGATACGCCGGCGCAGGGCGGCCAGGTCCAGTTCGCGCAGGTCGGCGCCGTCGAGCAGGATACGCCCGGCGTCCGGGTCGTAGAAGCGTTGCAGCAGGTCGATCAAGGTCGACTTGCCCACCCCCGAGGCGCCGCTGATGGCGACCTTGAGGCCACCGGGGATGCGTACCTGCACGCCGCGCAGTACCGCGCCCTGGCGCCCGGCATGGGCGAAGTCCACGGCCTCCAGGCGCAGTTCGCCCGGCCCCTCCGGCATCGGCCGCGGCGCCTGCGCCTCGCGTACCGCCAGCGGCTCCTGCTTGAGCTCCATCACCCGCCCCAGGCTGACCGCCATGCGCTGCACCGCCACGTACAGCCCCAGCAGGCTCTGCACCGGGCCGACGGCCATGCCCAGGTAAGTGGAAAAGGCGATCAGCGCGCCCAACTGCCAGGTGCCCTGGATCACCCACCAGCCGCCAACCAGGAAAGCGCAGGCACGGCACAGGGAGGTCAGCGTGCCCGGCACGGCCTGGGTGAAGAATTCGGTGACCTGCACCTTGAGCAATTGCCCCATGTAGCCCTGGCCCAGTTGCTCCAGGCGCCCAGCCTCGCGCCGTTGCTGGCCGGCGGCCTGGATGAACTTCATCGCCGGCAGCGTCTCGACCAGGAACGACGACACGTCCGCCGAACGCTCGCGCAGGCTGCGCACCTCGCGCTCGACCTTGCGCCGCATCCAGCGCAGCCACAGCACCTCGATGGGGATCAACAGCGCCAGCAGCAGCGACAACTGCCAGGACAGCATCAGCATCAGGCCCACGGCGCCGAGCAGGCCGATCACGCTGGAGACCGCCGAGAACAGTGAATCCACGGCAAAACGCTGAATCTCGGCGACATCGCCATCGAGCCGTGACAGGATGTCGCCGGTACGCCGCCGGCCATAGAACGACGGCGACAGCTGCTGCAGGTGGCGATAGAGGTCATCACGCAGGGCGAACAGGATGCGCCCGGACAAGCGGGTGTGCAGGTAGCGGTTGACGCCCGCCAGCACGGTGCCGAGCAACCCGGCGCCGATCATCAGCGCCGCCATGTGCCAGAGGGTCTGGTAGTCCCGTGCCAGCAGGCCCTCGTCGATCAGGGTCTTGACCAGCCACGGCTGGGCCAGGGCCAGCAGCGAGGCGGACAGCGACAACCCCAGCAGCACGGCGATGGCCTGCCGCTGCGGGCGTACGAAGCCATACAGCCAGGCCAGGGCCTGGCGCATCAGCACGGGGTCGCTGGACTCCACCAGCCGCGCGAACAGGCCACCCATGGCTCAGCCGCGCAACTGCTTGAGCTTGCGGTACAGCGTCGCCCGGCTGATGCCCAGCGCCTCGGCGGCGGCCGAGACATTCCCCTGGTGGCGCGCCAGGGCGCCGCGGATCAGTTCCAGTTCGTTCTCGCGCAGGCTGCCGGAGGGCGCCGCGCCGCTGACCAACTCGTCCAACAGGCAGTCGGTAAGATGATCCAGGCCCAGCACCTGTTCACCGTCCTCACGCATGGCCAGGGCGGTGCGCAGCACCATCTCCAGCTGGCGGATGTTGCCCGGCCAGTCGAAGCCATCGAGCAGCTCGGCCAGGGCTGGGTCGAGGGTCACGCCCTTGGCGCCGAACTTGTCCAGCAGGCCCTCGATGATGCCTGCCAGGTCGTCGCGCTCGCGCAGCGCCGGCAAACGCAGGGACACGCCGTTGACCCGGTAGTACAGGTCTTCGCGAAACGCCTGTTCGGCCACCTGGCGCTTGAGGTCGCGGTGGGTCGCGCAGATCAGCGCCACATCGATCGCCTGCTCGTCGGCAGCCCCCAGCGGCGCCACCCGGCGCTCCTGCAGTACCCGCAGCAGGCGGGCCTGCAGGGCCAGGGGCATGTCGCCGATCTCGTCGAGGAACAGGGTGCCGCCATGGGCCTGCATCAGGCGCCCGACCATGCCGCCCCGGCGCGAGCCGGTGAAGGCGCCTTCGCGGTAACCGAACAGCTCCGACTCGATCAGGCCTTCGGGGATGGCCGCGCAGTTGACCGCGACGAAGGCTTTGTCGGCACGCGGGCTGGCCTGGTGCAAGGCACGGGCGACCACCTCCTTGCCGGTCCCGGTCTCGCCCAGCAGCAGCACCGGCAGGCCATTGGCCAGCCCCTGGCGGGCCATACGCAGCCCACGGGCCAGGCGCGCATCGCCGCCGGCCAGGGCCTGCAGTGCCGGCGACTTCGCCGAGGCGGCCGGCTTGCCGACGCCCGCTGCGCCATTGAGGTTGCCATGGCGCGGCAGTTGCAGGACCCGGAAGAAGAACTCGCCCTTGGCGGTCTGCACGCTGCTCACCCCGCCCTGCCACAGGCGGGCGATGAAGGCCGACGAGCGCTCGCCGAGCAGGTCGCTGCTGCGCCGCCCGAGCAGCGCCTGGCGCGGCACCTGCAGCAACTGGCAGGCGTTGTCGTTGGCCGCCAGCACCTCGCCATCCAGGCTCAGGGCCAACAGCCCCTGCCAGGCGCTGGCCAGGTACTGGGGCCGGCTGTGGAAGGCCAGCACCCACTGCTCGGGGTGGCACAGGCCGAACAGCCGGCCTTCGATATTGCCGGCCGCCAGCATGAGGGTGCAGAGGCTGTCCTGGGGCTGGGTCATCACCCCCTCGCGGGGGCACTGTTGCAAAGTTAGCGATGAGGCAGCCTTTTGTCTTATTCAAAGGCCTTACATTTCAAAAACTCTGCTTACCAGGCGCATTTCGCCCAGGGGATCACCATAATAAAATGCTGAGGCCTGGCCTTTGCGTAGTGCACGCATCACCTCAATACCTTTGATGGTGGCGTAAGCCGTCTTCATGGATTTAAATCCCAGCGTGGCGCCGATTATCCGTTTCAGTTTGCCATGATCGCATTCAATCACGTTGTTCCGGTACTTAATCTGTCGGTGTTCAACGTCAGACGGGCACCGGCCTTCGCGTTTGAGCAGAGCAAGCGCGCGACCATAGGCGGGCGCTTTATCCGTGTTGATGAATCGCGGGATCTGCCACTTCTTCACGTTGTTGAGGATTTTACCCAGAAACCGGTATGCAGCTTTGCTGTTACGACGGGAGGAGAGATAAAAATCGACAGTGCGGCCCCGGCTGTCGACGGCCCGGTACAGATACGCCCAGCGGCCATTGACCTTCACGTAGGTTTCATCCATGTGCCACGGGCAAAGATCGGAAGGGTTACGCCAGTACCAGCGCAGCCGTTTTTCCATTTCAGGCGCATAACGCTGAACCCAGCGGTAAATCGTGGAGTGATCGACATTCACTCCGCGTTCAGCCAGCATCTCCTGCAGCTCACGGTAACTGATGCCGTATTTGCAGTACCAGCGTACGGCCCACAGAATGATGTCACGCTGAAAATGCCGGCCTTTGAATGGGTTCATGTGCAGCTCCATCAGCAAAAGGGGATGATAAGTTTATCACCACCGACTATTTGCAACAGTGCCGTCCAGCGGATATCAGCGCTGAAAGATGATGGCTGAGCGTGGAGGCAGGAATCTCAAGGTGCTTCTGCAGTTCGCCAACCGGCAGGCCTTCATGACCCGCCCTGACCAGCTCCCGGTATATGCTGAGACGTGTCGGGTGGCCCAGTTCTCGAAGTGCGTTTGCAGCAGTGTTTAAATCCATAATACCTCCTTTATCTATATTTCCAGAATAATAGAAATATAGCCTGCGTCAATCGTTTCTGCCGTGAGGGTACCGCTTTCCCAATCATGCTCTGTCCGCCAGGTTATGGGGGGCAGAGCCAGAGCACTACCGAAATCCTTGCGAATACCCGTGCAGGGAATAATTTCCGCCCCCTTTATGGCCGGAAAAAAAACTGATAAACGTCGCCTTTTCAGAAGGTTGCTTTCTTAACGTGGTTTTTCGGGCACTGTTGCAAATAGTCGGTGGTGATAAACTTATCATCCCCTTTTGCTGATGGAGCTGCACATGAACCCATTCAAAGGCCGGCATTTTCAGCGTGACATCATTCTGTGGGCCGTACGCTGGTACTGCAAATACGGCATCAGTTACCGTGAGCTGCAGGAGATGCTGGCTGAACGCGGAGTGAATGTCGATCACTCCACGATTTACCGCTGGGTTCAGCGTTATGCGCCTGAAATGGAAAAACGGCTGCGCTGGTACTGGCGTAACCCTTCCGATCTTTGCCCGTGGCACATGGATGAAACCTACGTGAAGGTCAATGGCCGCTGGGCGTATCTGTACCGGGCCGTCGACAGCCGGGGCCGCACTGTCGATTTTTATCTCTCCTCCCGTCGTAACAGCAAAGCTGCATACCGGTTTCTGGGTAAAATCCTCAACAACGTGAAGAAGTGGCAGATCCCGCGATTCATCAACACGGATAAAGCGCCCGCCTATGGTCGCGCGCTTGCTCTGCTCAAACGCGAAGGCCGGTGCCCGTCTGACGTTGAACACCGACAGATTAAGTACCGGAACAACGTGATTGAATGCGATCATGGCAAACTGAAACGGATAATCGGCGCCACGCTGGGATTTAAATCCATGAAGACGGCTTACGCCACCATCAAAGGTATTGAGGTGATGCGTGCACTACGCAAAGGCCAGGCCTCAGCATTTTATTATGGTGATCCCCTGGGCGAAATGCGCCTGGTAAGCAGAGTTTTTGAAATGTAAGGCCTTTGAATAAGACAAAAGGCTGCCTCATCGCTAACTTTGCAACAGTGCCTTTTCAACACAAGCGTGATCATCGGTGCATCCGCACCCTATACATTTAGCAGTGAGCATAAGCGCCTCCCCAAGTAAATTAACAACATCATAGTATCATTATGTGATGCTGTAAATATTAAAAAGAAAGCGGCCATAGCCGCCCTTCCGAAGTAATTTTCCTTTAGTGGTTGTCTTGGCCCTGTTTCCAAGCGACGAATGCCTGCACTAGCGGTACGCCATCATCACTCAAGGCATTCCCTTCTATCCATCCGCCTCGTATGACGACAGACTGCCCTGATTCCAAGCCAAAAGGTTCCCACTCAGAAGCCACCGGGGAACCGTCCACCAGCAGGTCGAGATCTTCAATCCATTTATCCCGGCCATCCAGAGTTTTCCAAACTGAGTCATCGACCCAAAAGGCCTTGATTTGTTCTGGTGTGGCATTGGTCCAATCGTTGTCTTTCCCGTCAGCAAGTGAAAGTACAGAGTCAACCGTTTGCTGCCAGTTCGGCCAATCTTCTTCGACAACAACGCAAGTAAGCGAGCTCTTGCCATTTGCTCTGCGGCCATCATCAACCTTCCGGATCAGCCTTTCCAGTGTCGCCAGCTCCTCATCGCAGAGCACGGCCTGTGCATCGCTTATCTTTGCCACGAAGTAACGTGCTTCAAGCATCGACATAATTATTTACCAATATCAGCGCCTTCTTGGACTTTTTCGTCAAACGCTTTAGCAGCCAAGAAAGCCTACAATCCTTGATGGGCTAGGCACTTTATCGCAGCGGCATTATCCTTTACTTACATCGCCACTCCTTTATTCACACCCCCATGTTGAGTGACCATGGCCATTTAGATAACAAAAAAGCCTAGCAAATTGGCTAGGCTTTTTACGTTTAGGAATGTGATGCTAATGCTCAGGCTGAAAGTTAACGCGCGGAGCTTAAGTCGATTAGGCCTGACCGATTAAGTATGAGCCATTAACTACAAGCGCATCGAGCATCAGCATTTTGTCCATATATCTTTACAGCTTATATGACGGCTATTTCACACAAATACGCGCTAACCACTTCTAGGGAATAATTTTTTCCTGTTTGAGCACTTCTTTTGTGATGGCTTGGCGCAGCCCTAAACCATCCGATGTGGGCATATCCATATTCATCGCAAAAAACCACACATTATCATCCAGTTCAACCCAACCGACCCACCAGCCAATCTTAGGTTCGATTCTAGTCGAGTATCCCGTTTTAGCCCGAATAATATAGTCGCCATTGGCTTCGGTCAGCATGGCTTGTTTGACAATACGCTGGCTGCGCTCCGATACGTGTAACTTATTGTGATACAGCTTTCTTAAAAAGCTGATTTGCTCAGTGGCCGAAATTCGAATACCACCATCGAGCCAGAAACTGTCTACATTGCCCGAAATGTCCTCATTACCATAATCGAAAGCATGTAGCATCTTGCTCATACGTGCCTCGCCAATTTGGCGGGCAAATTCTTGATAAACAGGCACAACTGAATATTTCATCGCGGTGATTAGATTATGATCGCGATTCCAAGTGGCGATATCGCGCCGATGTCCATCCCACTTAAAGACTTGGTGTTCATCCTTAACCACGCCCAAATCGAGGGCGATCAAGCTATTGGGAATTTTAAAGGTAGATGCGGGTAAAAATGCTTGGTTCGCCCGTTTAAGATTATTGGTAAATCCTTGCTGCTTATTCTCATTCCAGAGCACAACTACGCCCTGTGATTTATGTTCAGTAAAGTGAGCATTCCAACTTTTGTTTTCTTGCCATTCCTTTGCTACCGCAGGCATTCCGATAATCGATGCCACCAAAAACACAGCCGATAAGGCTAATACACGCATAACGTCCCCTTGCTTAATGCAATATATCCATACAAATTAAGTGCTACCTAAATTCCACGTGTGTTTTTTATTAGCTTCAAAAATCACTATTTCACGAAGAATTTAGACTGCTTCTCACACATTGTAACATTATTTACAACCACCTTTCAATCATTTTTGATAAATCATTGATTTCATCTTTGCTGCAATGATACTTAATAAACTCTGCAAGTTATCCACAGAGCAACACTCAATTTTATTGATGATATTCTTATTATACCAGACATTTTTCATACACTCCCTTGTACGGATAGTTTTCCGACAACTTCATGATTACATATCTTGCGGTTTTGATTATTTTTGCTGCAAGAAATACATACTTCAAACGAAAGGTCTTTATTTGCTGTCTGTATTCTGAAGAGTCCAAGGAATCAAACTTGAACAACAAAAATAGGTTATATGAAAGCATCATCATTTGAAACACGGCTTCATTCGCCCAAAATGACTTTAGCAAGAGATGACCCACCGCCATGTCGTATTTGGCTTCTTTGATATAGTTTTCAGCATTACCACGCTTTTCATAGTATATAACTACTTTTTCAGAAAGCAAGGGGCTTTGTTGAATAAATCGAACTTTTGCTGAGTTGAAGGATCAGATCACGTATCTTCCCGACAACGCAGACCGTTCCGTGGCAAAGCAAAAGTTCAAAATCACCAACTGGCCCACCTACAATAAAGCCCTCATCAACCGTGGCTCCATAACTTTCTGGCTGGATGATGAAGCTATTCAGGCCTGGTATGAGTCAGCAACACCTTCTTCACGAGGCAGACCTCAGCGCTATTCTGACCTTGCCATCACGACTGTGCTGGTCATTAAACGCGTATTCAGGCTGACCCTGCGGGCTGCGCAGGGCTTTATTGATTCCATTTTTTCTCTGATGAACGTTCCGCTACGCTGCCCGGATTACAGCTGTGTCAGCAGGCGGGCAAAGTCGGTTAATGTCAGTTTCAAAACGCCCACCCGGGGTGAAATCGCACACCTGGTAATTGATTCCACCGGGCTGAAGGTCTTCGGTGAAGGCGAGTGGAAAGTCAAAAAGCATGGCCAGGAACGCCGCCGTATCTGGCGTAAGCTGCATCTCGCCGTTGACAGTAAAACACATGAAATCATCTGCGCTGACCTGTCGCTGAACAACGTTACGGACTCAGAGGCCTTCCCCGGGTTAATCCGGCAAACCCACCGGAAAATCAGGTCAGCCGCCGCCGATGGCGCTTACGATACCCGGCTATGTCACGATGAACTGCGGCGTAAGAAAATCAGCGCGCTTATCCCTCCCCGAAAAGGTGCGGGTTACTGGCCCGGTGAATATGCAGACCGTAACCGTGCAGTGGCTAATCAGCGAATGACCGGGAGTAATGCGCGGTGGAAATGGACAACAGATTACAATCGTCGCTCGATAGCGGAAACGGCGATGTACCGGGTAAAACAGCTGTTCGGGGGTTCACTGACGCTGCGTGACTACGATGGTCAGGTTGCGGAGGCTATGGCCCTGGTACGAGCGCTGAACAAAATGACGAAAGCAGGTATGCCTGAAAGCGTGCGTATTGCCTGAAAACACAACCCGCTACGGGGGAGACTTACCCGAAATCTGATTTATTCAACAAAGCCAAAGCAAGGTAGTATTTGTTACAAAGAAAAAGTAGTCGTATTCGGAACCTTCTAAAAGTGATAATTGTGCTCTTTCTTTTTCTGGTTTCAGTACGCGAGATACGACAAATCTTCTGTCTTTTTCCCATTTAACTAATTTTGTATACAGTTCTGTAGTTTCTCTACCTTCTTCTCCTTTAACGAATACAATTGATGAATTCGTTGCTTGTGAGGTGAGTGTAGAATAACTTTTGGCTTTAATTAAATATTTGCATCCAAGAGATTCTATCGTTTCGATAATTTTTTCATCAAAGTAGCCACTATCCATTCGAAATAAAATTTCTAAATCGTCTGATTTGATGTTAGCAACAATTTCTTTGATCATTTCCGCAGCACCGTTTGCAGTGTAAGTATTGCCACTTCTTACAAATCCGGTAACATATGCTTTTAATTCGTCGCAAAATGCAAATTGGATATTGTAGCATCGGTTTCCCAGTTTCTTAGGATTATATCCTTTTGACGCACCTTCTTGATGACCTTCTACGTTAATTACACTACTATCAATATCAATCGTAATGGATGTCAATTTACTTTTAGTGAGCAGTTTTTTAAAGACTTTAAAATTAATGTCTCTAAACATTTGGGTTGTCTTGAAGTTGAAGTTTCCTAGAAACCGTGACACTGTTTCAGGTTCTTTTACGGAAATATCAAACTCGTTGACGAGGGGATCATTTTGAAGTAGCTTTAGACGTTCTAACTTATCAATGCCAATGAAGTGACCGCAGAGCATGGTCTTTATATGATTCATCTTGATTTTATTTGTTGAGTCATTATCAAATACGAGGTCATTTTCAATAAAATCAAAAATCCCATTGCTTTTTGCATTCTCAAGGAGCAGAAAAAGACCTGCATTTGATGTTAGATTCTTAGCTTTGAAATCAATTTTATTAATCATAATTAGAACCCCTTTTTACTACTTTTCTTACTATTATTTTACCATATATCGAGTCATAAAAGCTGATAATTTAACATATTTTTGAGCACTTTTCTTTCACCCAATGGGTGAAAGCTGAATTTCGAAGGAATGCATATTTATCAAGGCTTTGATTATGCTTTTTGAAGTACTGACGTAGAATCTAGGTATTTTCCTCCCCAGGGCACAAGTTTTGTCGAATATCCAAGCATTAGTGGGTGCTTCGGGTCCCCCGAACCAGTCACGCCAAATGCCAATACCGGCTTCCCAGATGCAACGAGCTGCTCTAAAAGCCTGTCCAAATGAACATGCAAAGACTTAGGCAGCTTAGTTCGGCTCCCCCAGCAGGGCACCAAGACATCAGCATCCCGAATAATCCTTTCCAAGTGGATTTCATTTTCAGGCCCGACAGGATCAACCGCCGTAGCCAGCTCTCGAACGTCGGTCGCCCGAAAAGCAAAAGCATTACCGACTATGAATCGCCTCCCTCCGTTGACCTTGGTAAACCCTATCCACTTTCTGACCGTGTGATCGTCCTCGGTGGCCGTGGCCGTAGAGCCGTTTACACCAAAATAACCGAACACAAGGCCTTCGGGTTGCACATCCCTTTCCAGACGGTATCTGTACATGCCGCACTTGCTGATAATTGCACTCAAAGTGTCACCTCTTTTTGAATGAAAAATGCCCTTTCACAGTTGCATTTTTTAATGCTGTGATAGGATAAAAGTGTAAGTTGAAAAGGAGAGATGACCATGAAACATGTACTGAATATCGCGCTGATGGCTGTTGTTATTCTTGGCCTGGCTATGCTTGAGGCCACCAACTGGGGTTACGCAGTGCTGGCTATCCCGGCAGTGATTTGGGCCAAGTCGGTGCTCAACCTTCTGCACAAACTGCCGGTTCTGGCTGCTGCTTTTTGGATTCTGGTTGCTGTTTTCGCGTGGCAAGCGGCACTTGTTGGTATCCTGTTCTATGGCGTACTTGCGACCCCTAAAGCGCCAGCAAACACCAATGGCAAGAAAAGCCGAAAAGCCAATCTGATGGGCACTTACAGCTACGACTTTAAAACCGGCGAATGCTTTAGCTAAGACTGGCTCCACGGTTATTTCTCCTCAGCCTTCCTGATGGGCGCTCTCAGCGCTCTCAGGACAGCTTCTTCAAGAGCTGCGGCCCCTGCCCTATCACGTCGCTTTGTTAATGCCCCATATTGCTTCCTGATGGGTAGCATCAGCTCTTCGAGTTCATTGCGCTTCCTATCGTCGGCTTCAAGTTTCTCGCTTCGCGCCAAGGCTTCGGCTTGCTCGCTTTTTGCTTGCCACTCTATCTTGTCGCCTTGCACTTCCCATGCTTTAACGTAATGAGCATCATCCAGACCTTTTGCTCCGTTGTCCGAAAACGAGGCCCCTGAGTAAATGCCACCGACAACCCAGCGCCTTTTGCTTTTTCCCTTTGAGAAATACATCTCACGGCCTAAAACACCATCGCGCAAAGTGGCTACCGAGATAAATAGCCCAGCGTCCCCTTTCCTAAAGCCGCAGAACACAAACTCAAGCGGTTCGTATAAATCACTCATGCTGATCACTCCGAAGAACAGACAAGACCTTCTCAGCTCGCTCCTGGAGGTCTATGAGTTCGGCAGCATCATTACCGCTCAATGACATGTCCCCGCCATAGAGGCGATACTCAACGCTGTCCATCGCCTGGCGAAGCAATCCTAGAAGAGCATTCACGTTTGCCGGTGTTGATAGGGCGACGGCTTCACCTTTCAGCTCACGTCCATTAAATTCCGACCACTCGGCTATGCCTGTCAGTTCGCAACAATTTGAGCAGGACATACTGGCAACATTCTGGGGATCGTCTGGACAGTGTTCATTGATGACAAAGTTCATCTCGTCACTGCCGCACTTTCCACAAATGATGTGTACTTTTTTGCCCATGCTGCTGCCCTTAGTGGAGAGTCTGCTCTTCCACAACAATCATCCCGTCAACCAAGCTGATTGTGGCGGGACCGCAGTTACCCAGCACCTCAGCTTTGACTCCGTTGTTCAACGCGACATAAAGCCGTCTCGCCCCGTTGGTGACGCGGATGCCTTTCTGGTCGAGTTGTTCAAGCATTTCTTCGTAGGTAATTTTTTCGTCCATCAGTTCTCCTCAGCAAGGATCTCGTCGATGAGGTTCTTTGCTATCAATCTGGCATCCAAAGGGACAGCCAGGCTGTCAATTCTGCCTCTTTCATGGGCAACAATGAGTTGCGCCTTCCAAGCTATCCCGGAAAGAGAAGCATCAGGTTCTTTACCTGAGCTTCTCATACATCTTGCGTTTCGGTACGCCGCCAGCCACTCAGGTCTGGTTGAGTTATAACGCCCAAGGCCAGCTTTTCGTTGGAAGCACATTCATCGCGCACCTTTACAGATTCATTTTATGATACTGTAAACAATAAAAAGACACCTTGCAAGACTTTCACATGTGAAAGTTTTCTGGTTTACATCTGCTCGCTTGGATCAAACCCCAAAGCCTTGCACACGTCATCCAGGTCATCGAGCGTGAAGAATCCCAGCGTCAGTTCCCCGGAGCGCTTCGCGGGGTTATAGCGAACTTTGATAGGCCTACCCGTAGCATCGCTCATCAGGGTCTCCAGGCGCTTAATGTCTGCATCCCTGTCCACTTCTTTGCCCTTCGCTATCGCCTCAAATTTATGAACCGGTGTCCTGGTATGCAGGAGATCCCTCAGGAGCTTTTCTCTCTTGCTGAAAGGTAACTTAGCCACGGCCCTCACATGCCCCAGGGTGATCTTGCGTGGATTTCTGAGCCAGAGTGTTAGCTCTTCCTCCGATAGCGTACCGGCGCGTTTCAGGTGTGTAACCGTATAGACCTTCTCAATACCCAGATCCTCTCTGATCTGACTGTTTGAACGCCCCTCTCCGCTTAGGAACGCGACCACATAGGCCTTTTCTGCATCAGTCATGCCTGGATGCTGGTGGTAGTAGTCAATGGCTTCTCTTGCATCGAGCAGTAGGGGTAGGTTGTTCATTCAGGACACCTTTTAGTCACATGACTATATCGAGGCTTATTCTACCCCCTATTTTAGTCACATGACTACTTACTGACATTTCGGCCCCCATCGCCGCCGATTTTTCTTGATTATAGGTTTGAATCTATATAGGATTGCACCTATATTAAGTAAGGAGAAATCATGTGGGTCATCGAGACAACCGACACCTTTGATGAGTGGTTCGATGCTCTGGATGATACCGATAGAGCAAACGTGCTGGCTTCGATGATGGTGCTGCGAGATAGAGGCCCCATGCTGTCGAGGCCATACGCGGATACTGTTAACGGTTCATCCTACAGCAACATGAAAGAGCTTCGGGTCCAAAGCAAAGGAGATCCTATCAGAGCGTTCTTTGCGTTCGATCCAAAGCGTAAGGGGATTCTTCTCTGCGCCGGTAACAAGACCGGGGACGAGAAAAGGTTTTATGAAGTAATGATCCCAATTGCAGACCGTGAGTTTGCGGCGCACTTGGATAAATTGAAGAAGGAGTGACGTTATGGCAAGAACTCTTGACCAAATGCTGGCAACAGAAAAGCCTGAGGTTGTTGCCAAAGCACAGAAAGCGGCCACTGAGATGTTACTGAACATCCACTTGGCAGAGCTTCGTGATCGCATGAACCTTACCCAGGGGGAAATTGCTGCATCTCTGGGTGTGAGACAGCCGACAGTCTCCGAGATGGAAAAACCTGGACGAGATCTCAAGCTGTCGTCCATTAAGCGGTACGTTGAGGCCTCCGGTGGCAAGCTACGCCTCGATGTTGAACTTCCGGACGGCACCCACTACGGCTTTGCCGTTTAACTCGATACGCCCCGTTATGGGGCGTATTACTTCTCTTGCTCTTCTTCCAGCCGTTTTCGGTATATCTCTCCTGCACGTTCCCTGCCATCGTCGGTCAGCCTAAAGGCCAGCTTTAGAGAAGCATTCCGGTACTTGTTCAACAGGCCGTTCTCCACCAGCGTGTGGCATGACGTTCGGAAGTTCGTTCCATGAATACCGCTCTGGCGAGCTGAATTGATCATCTCCAGTATTTTTACACCTGGTACAGGCTCGGCTTTTCCACCGGCCTCAATTGCGTATAGAATGAACAAAACGTCTTTTTGAGTTGACGACAATCTCATCCCTTCCCCTTATTCATGTCTGATATGAATAAGGCTCCCACGAAGGAGCCTTATGTAAACCTTATTCATGTGTCACATGATTAAGATCTAGTTCACGGAGTCTTTCAACCCCTTACCAGCTTTGAACCCAGGAATGTTGGCCGCCGCGATCTGGATGTTCTCTCCAGTCTGGGGATTCCGCCCGGTTCGCGCTGCGCGTTCCTTAACGTGGAAAGTACCAAACCCAGTGAGCGCTACTGTCCCACCCGCTTTAAGCTCCTCTGTCACTGAGTTGATCAGCGCATTTACCGCAGCTTCGGCCTTTGCTTTGCTAATGTCAGCGTCTTCGGCCACTTTCATAATCAGTTCACTTTTGTTCATCGTTATTCCTGTTTGTTTTCTTGGTTACTGTTTACACCTGCATACTCTGGGGTGTGGTTAGTGCTTTCTTCGCCACTCCCAAGGGGGAGTTCTCTCCGATTCCGGTAATGCCCAGAGACCTCGCTTATCGGCTTTGGCTTCGGCCTCCAGCTTGAACAGCTCCGGTGTTTTGGCGTACTGCCGGTACACCCACGCACTCCCAGAACGGACCATTTCGGCATTGACCCATTTGCCATCGACATAAAGGTTGGCGACCAGACGGCCATAACGGTCTTTGTCGATTTGCTCGACTTTAATCATTCGACCAAACACCAGATCGGACAACGCCTGTTTCGCCTTTGAGCCGTAGGGTTGTTTCTTCTCTGGGGTGTCGATTTCCGCCAGCCTTACCCGGTACTGGATTTTGCCGCTCCGGCAATCTTTCCCGGAGTCACAGCTTTGTTCAGTCAGGACCTTGACCGTATCACCGTCAGACACCCCCACAACCTTCGCAGTAAAGGTTTCTGCCCATACCTGAGGGGCCACCACCAGCATGGCTACCAGGAACGCTGAAACCCCCGTATTTTTCACAAAACCTAACCTCATAATCACTCCATCCAAATTACTTTTTTTTCCCAGCCGGTAGAGCCTTGGCCCAACAGAGCCTTGTTTCATCCACCTTGCTGTCTACGATTCGACAGGCATCCCAGTTAAGAGATGACCAGTGAGCAATGGCAGAGGCCAACCAGTACCACGGTGCCGTAAACACCGGCTGGCCCCCTTCCTTCGTTTTAAATACCTGGTATCGCATGTTGATCCTCCTGTTTGGGTGAGGCTTAGGCCTCGTAATAGAAATTTTTTGTGTCCGGATAGGGTTTAAAGCAATGAGCCGTGGCTCTCCCCAGGGAAAGCACTGAAGCCTCAGCTTCCGGCGCTTCCTCAGTGTCTTCACGAAATTCCCCGCCAAGTTGCTTCACCCATTCGGCAGCGAGCTGCACACCTTCATCAAAGGGAACTTTGTTCTTTTGAAGCACATCCAGATAGGAAAGCAGCAAGCAGTGAGGCGTAATGACGGCGGTGTTCCAATCGGTTGCGAGCCGTGTTTCGTCCATATCTGCATACCAGGCATCAACCTGATGTTTCAATCCGATCTCGGCCATCATGCCGTGCTTACCGGCGACCTTTCTGCCTTCCTCTACCACATCAACCGGGGCGTCCCAGTAGAGGACTCCCCCGTCCGCTTCTTGGGTCGCACAGGTTGCACCTTGCGGCCAATGCCTCCGTTCCATAACGAGCTCGCAGAGCGTTTGGTTGCCTACAGGAGCCTTGTAGTCCTCATCGAGATTCACCACGATGGTTTCCGGCTCCTGTTCAACCGGTGGCAGGTATCTGGCGACCAGAGGCATTGTCAAAATCACAGCCCCATCCATGTGAAAGGATGTTGGAGCCTTCACTATTCGGTCCATTACCCAGCACCAAGCATGAAGCAACCGATCCTCTACCTTGTCGTCAGCCTCAATCTCTTGAACGAACTGGTTGAAACGAACCTGACTATCCAGAAACAGGCCTGAGCTCTGACACTTATCGCTGATCGTATGAATGAGCTCCGCCTGCTCCAGAAGCATTTCTCGGGTGACTTCCTCCACATCACCAAATGCGTCAAACAACTTTGTCATGTAGTCACGAATTTGCATGTTCGGCACTGTTGCAAAGTTAGCGATGAGGCAGCCTTTTGTCTTATTCAAAGGCCTTACATTTCAAAAACTCTGCTTACCAGGCGCATTTCGCCCAGGGGATCACCATAATAAAATGCTGAGGCCTGGCCTTTGCGTAGTGCACGCATCACCTCAATACCTTTGATGGTGGCGTAAGCCGTCTTCATGGATTTAAATCCCAGCGTGGCGCCGATTATCCGTTTCAGTTTGCCATGATCGCATTCAATCACGTTGTTCCGGTACTTAATCTGTCGGTGTTCAACGTCAGACGGGCACCGGCCTTCGCGTTTGAGCAGAGCAAGCGCGCGACCATAGGCGGGCGCTTTATCCGTGTTGATGAATCGCGGGATCTGCCACTTCTTCACGTTGTTGAGGATTTTACCCAGAAACCGGTATGCAGCTTTGCTGTTACGACGGGAGGAGAGATAAAAATCGACAGTGCGGCCCCGGCTGTCGACGGCCCGGTACAGATACGCCCAGCGGCCATTGACCTTCACGTAGGTTTCATCCATGTGCCACGGGCAAAGATCGGAAGGGTTACGCCAGTACCAGCGCAGCCGTTTTTCCATTTCAGGCGCATAACGCTGAACCCAGCGGTAAATCGTGGAGTGATCGACATTCACTCCGCGTTCAGCCAGCATCTCCTGCAGCTCACGGTAACTGATGCCGTATTTGCAGTACCAGCGTACGGCCCACAGAATGATGTCACGCTGAAAATGCCGGCCTTTGAATGGGTTCATGTGCAGCTCCATCAGCAAAAGGGGATGATAAGTTTATCACCACCGACTATTTGCAACAGTGCCGTTTCACCTGCTCTCAAAGCTGTACGAAAAAACCAGCGTGATACTGACCACCAACTTGAGCTTCTCGGAATGGAGCCGAGTGTTTGGCGATGAAAAGATGACAACAGCGTTGTTGGACCGACTAACCCACCACTGCCACATCCTGGAAACCGGCAATGAAAGTTACCGCTTCAAACACAGTTCAACTCAGAATAAGCAGGAGGAAAAACAGACCCGCAAACTGAAAATCGAGACATAATTCTGACAACAAGGGGTGGGTCAAAATTCAATGCAAATCCCGGGTCAAATTTGGGTGCAAATCAACAGATATCGACAACCTCTCGCGCAACCAAGACATCGCGGTCGGACTGCAAGTGATCTTGAAGCCACGGGCCCGTCCCACCCCGACATGGACCTCGATGCCCGAACGGACGTTAGATTTCGAGTTCTAGGCGTTCTGCGATGAAGGTTGGATCCCAGCCGGGATTGAAAGTGTCGACGTGGGTGAATCCGAGCCGCTCGTATAGGCCACGCAGGTTCGGGTGGCAGTCGAGCCGCAGCTTGGCGCACCCCTGCGTTCGCGCGGCATGGCGGCAAGCCTCGATCAGCGCGGAGCTGACACCCCGGCCCGCATGTGTCCGTCGCACCGCGAGCTTGTGCAGATATGCGGCCTCCCCCTTGAGGGCGTCGGGCCAGAACTCGGGATCCTCGGCCGACAAGGTGCAACAGCCGACGATGCCGTCGCTGCAACTCGCGACTAGGAGCTCGGATCTCAGGACGAAGGTCTCCGCGAATGTCCGGTCGATCCGCGCGACGTCCCAGGCGGGCGTTCCCTTGGCGGACATCCACGCCGCAGCGTCGTGCATCAGCCGCACAACCTCGTCGATATCACCCGAGCAGGCGACCCGAACGTTCGGAGGCTCCTCGCTGTCCATTCGCTCCCCTGGCGCGGTATGAACCGCCGCCTCATAGTGCAGTTTGATCCTGACGAGCCCAGCATGTCTGCGCCCACCTTCGCGGAACCTGACCAGGGTCCGCTAGCGGGCGGCCGGAAGGTGAATGCTAGGCATGATCTAACCCTCGGTCTCTGGCGTCGCGACTGCGAAATTTCGCGAGGGTTTCCGAGAAGGTGATTGCGCTTCGCAGATCTCCAGGCGCGTGGGTGCGGACGTAGTCAGCGCCATTGCCGATCGCGTGAAGTTCCGCCGCAAGGCTCGCTGGACCCAGATCCTTTACAGGAAGGCCAACGGTGGCGCCCAAGAAGGATTTCCGCGACACCGAGACCAATAGCGGAAGCCCCAACGCCGACTTCAGCTTTTGAAGGTTCGACAGCACGTGCAGCGATGTTTCCGGTGCGGGGCTCAAGAAAAATCCCATCCCCGGATCGAGGATGAGCCGGTCGGCAGCGACCCCGCTCCGTCGCAAGGCGGAAACCCGCGCCTCGAAGAACCGCACAATCTCGTCGAGCGCGTCTTCGGGTCGAAGGTGACCGGTGCGGGTGGCGATGCCATCCCGCTGCGCTGAGTGCATAACCACCAGCCTGCAGTCCGCCTCAGCAATATCGGGATAGAGCGCAGGGTCAGGAAATCCTTGGATATCGTTCAGGTAGCCCACGCCGCGCTTGAGCGCATAGCGCTGGGTTTCCGGTTGGAAGCTGTCGATTGAAACACGGTGCATCTGATCGGACAGGGCGTCTAAGAGCGGCGCAATACGTCTGATCTCATCGGCCGGCGATACAGGCCTCGCGTCCGGATGGCTGGCGGCCGGTCCGACATCCACGACGTCTGATCCGACTCGCAGCATTTCGATCGCCGCGGTGACAGCGCCGGCGGGGTCTAGCCGCCGGCTCTCATCGAAGAAGGAGTCCTCGGTGAGATTCAGAATGCCGAACACCGTCACCATGGCGTCGGCCTCCGCAGCGACTTCCACGATGGGGATCGGGCGAGCAAAAAGGCAGCAATTATGAGCCCCATACCTACAAAGCCCCACGCATCAAGCTTTTGCCCATGAAGCAACCAGGCAATGGCTGTAATTATGACGACGCCGAGTCCCGACCAGACTGCATAAGCAACACCGACAGGGATGGATTTCAGAACCAGAGAAAGAAAATAAAATGCGATGCCATAACCGATTATGACAACGGCGGAAGGGGCAAGCTTAGTAAAGCCCTCGGTGCGGCGGACATTATCCGCGAACAGGCTGAACAGCACGGCATTGCGCGGGTAACGGATGTCTGGCTGGAAGTCGGCGCACTGGCGGATGTTGAGGAGAGTGCACTGCATTTCTGTTTTGATATCGCCTGCCGTGATACCGTGGCGCAGGGCTGCACACTGCATATTGATGTTATCCCGGCACAGGCATGGTGCTGGGATTGCAGCCGTGAGGCCGAAATCATGCAGCACGCCGGATGCTGTCCGCACTGCGGCAGTGAACGGCTGCGCATCAGTGAAGGTGATGATTTGCGGGTAAAAAGCCTGGAAGGTGAGTGAGTTTTACGCCGCCGCCGTATTCAGCAGCCAGCGGGCGAATTGCTGCATGGCCGGGGTTTCCGTACGGGACTGTAACCGCGTCAGCCAGTAGCCGCCGAGGGTGATTTCTGCGGCAAACGGCTGTACCAGTGCGCCTGACTGTAACAGGCGGCTGAACATACATACCGGTGCGATCGCTACCCCGGCACCCAGTTGTGCCGCCTCGGCCATGGCCAGTGAGGTATCGAACACCATTACCGGCTGTGACGGGGAAGGCGGTGTGCCGCCCGCACAATCCAGCCAGCGGCTCCATTCATCCCGGCGGAATGAGCGCAGCAGGGTAAAGCGGTGAACATCATCCGGCTGCTGTAACTGTTCTGCAATGGCCGGTGAGCACAGCGGAGCGTGTGGTGCACTGAAAATCAGTTCCGCATCTGACTCATGCCACGCGCCGTTACCGAAACGGATCGTATAATCATGCCCTTCCGCCGCCGGGTCCACATGATTGTTATGGGTGGAGATATGCAGATCAATATGCGGATGGCTGTCATAGAATCCGGCCAGACGCGGCAGCAGCCAGCCTGCGGCAAATGTTCCCACCGCACCGACTTTCACCCGCTCACGGAACTGCCCGTGAGAAAAACACTCCAGAGTATCCGCAATCCGGTCAAACGCCTCATTGAGCACCGGCAGTAATCCCTCACCTTCATGGGTCAGCACCAGCCCGCGCGAGACGCGGGTAAACAGCACACAGCCGAGTTGTTCTTCCAGCGCCCTGACCTGCTGGCTGACGGCGGCATGGGTGACATTCAGCTCAATCGCCGCGCGGGTAAAACTGAGATGACGGGCGGCGGCCTCAAAGGCGCGCAGCGGGTTAAGGGGGAGATAACGTCTGACCATAATCCACCTGTAAGTTTTTCTTTAGGCTCTTGTTATAAATAACCGTTTGTTCTGTCCGGTGAATCTGACGATACTTGCCGCCGTTACTCACACACGGAAGGTTAATTCTGATGAAAAAATCGTTATCTGCAACACTGATTTCCGCTCTGCTGGCGTTTTCCGCCCCGGGGTTTTCTGCCGCTGATAATGTCGCGGCGGTGGTGGACAGCACCATTAAACCGCTGATGGCACAGCAGGATATTCCCGGGATGGCGGTTGCCGTCTCCGTAAAGGGTAAGCCCTATTATTTCAATTATGGTTTTGCCGATATTCAGGCAAAACAGCCGGTCACTGAAAATACACTATTTGAGCTCGGATCTGTAAGTAAAACTTTCACAGGTGTGCTGGGTGCGGTTTCTGTGGCGAAAAAAGAGATGGCGCTGAATGATCCGGCGGCAAAATACCAGCCGGAGCTGGCTCTGCCGCAGTGGAAGGGGATCACATTGCTGGATCTGGCTACCTATACCGCAGGCGGACTGCCGTTACAGGTGCCGGATGCGGTAAAAAGCCGTGCGGATCTGCTGAATTTCTATCAGCAGTGGCAGCCGTCCCGGAAACCGGGCGATATGCGTCTGTATGCAAACAGCAGTATCGGCCTGTTTGGTGCTCTGACCGCAAACGCGGCGGGGATGCCGTATGAGCAGTTGCTGACTGCACGGATCCTGGCACCGCTGGGGTTATCTCACACCTTTATTACTGTGCCGGAAAGTGCGCAAAGCCAGTATGCGTACGGTTATAAAAACAAAAAACCGGTCCGCGTGTCGCCGGGACAGCTTGATGCGGAATCTTACGGCGTGAAATCCGCCTCAAAAGATATGCTGCGCTGGGCGGAAATGAATATGGAGCCGTCACGGGCCGGTAATGCGGATCTGGAAATGGCAATGTATCTCGCCCAGACCCGCTACTATAAAACCGCCGCGATTAACCAGGGGCTGGGCTGGGAAATGTATGACTGGCCGCAGCAGAAAGATATGATCATTAACGGTGTGACCAACGAGGTCGCATTGCAGCCGCATCCGGTAACAGACAACCAGGTTCAGCCGTATAACCGTGCTTCCTGGGTGCATAAAACGGGCGCAACAACTGGTTTCGGCGCCTATGTCGCCTTTATTCCGGAAAAACAGGTGGCGATTGTGATTCTGGCGAATAAAAACTACCCGAATACCGAAAGAGTCAAAGCTGCACAGGCTATTTTGAGTGCACTGGAATAATTTTTTTCCTGAACAGGCCCCTGCGGATACGCCGGGGCCGTAATTTAAGATTATTCCTTATGCAATAATTTGCTTTATGGGCTGTTTTATGGAGGATGAGAGTATCGGGCACTGACAGCTTCCGGCTGAACCGGATTTCACTGTGTGCTGCGGCAAACTGATGTCAGTCTGGGTATAGGAAGTATAAACCACCTTTTTGCTCCTCATCCGAAGTATCTTACCTGAAATTCCCTCACTCGTTTACCGCTCAAGCCCCAATTTTAACTGCCGGTCCAGCCTAAACCGCTCTAATAAGGTTCGATTTGGCGGTAAAATCTCTAGCCTGATAGCTCGAGAGATACAAACTGCCCCACCGCCCCGTTTAAAAGTTGGCAGTGTTGAGCAGTGTTGGATTTGGGGTCGTCAGTCAAAGAGACGACTCTGTGATGGATCGAACAGGCTGGGAGTCAGTGGCGGCGCTCGTTCTGGTGGCAGCTCACGCTGCTTGGCGGCATTCGCCTTGGCTGTTTTCTGTTTCAGATGCTTGAGAATCTGCTCAATGACCTTCGGATCTTCGATGCTGGCAATCACTTTGACGTGACCGCCGCAGTGTTCGCAGACTTCAATATCAATATTGAAGACTCGCTTGAGGCGTTGCATCCAGGTCATGGCGCGGTGGCGCTCTGCAGGACTCTTGTCACGCCAGTTAGTATCGAGACCTTCCGATTTGTCGGGCTTCTTGCCCCGCTTGGCGGGTGTTACTTGAACTCGGTGTTTGCTGTTCGGTGCAAAGACGCCGTGGAAGCGTGTGAGGTTGACTCGCGGCTTAGGTACCAACGCAGCGAGTTTGGCGATGAAGTCCAGCGGCTCGAAGATCACATGGGTGGTGCCATTGCGGTACGGAGTTTTGAGCTCGTAACGCACCTGCCCATTGGCGGTTAATGCCAGACGTTTTTCTGAAACCGCTGGCCGACTAATGTAGCGACACAAGCGCTCAAGCTTATCCCGCTGATGCGCTTCGGCCATCACACCGGCGTGTAGCGAGAAACCAGCATGGTTGGCTACTCGACTGCTTGAGTCGGCTTTATCCTCACGCCCTGGCAAGGTTTGCAGGGTGAAGACTTTGCGCCCTTGCTGGGGGCCGACGGCAATGCGATACGTAACCGAAGCACCATGTAATTGAGTCAGCGTATCGTCTTCGCCCTCTTCCAGTGTCAACCACGTATTCTCGGCATCACGCTCCAAAATCCCACGCTTTTCCATGCAGCGAGCGATGCGATGGCTGAGGGTGTGAGCGAGCGTATTCAGCTCATCGTAAGTGGGTGCCTTGACACGATGGAAGCGTTGCTTGCCATAGTCATCTTCGGCATAGACACCATCGAGAAACAGCATGTGGTAGTGGACATTGAGATTTAGCGCGGAGCCAAAGCGTTGGATAAGAGTCACTGAGCCAGTTTGTGCAGAGGCTTTGGTGTAACCGGCTTTTTTGATCAGATGAGTTGAGAGTGTACGATAGACGATACTCAAGACCTGGCCCATCAGCTGGGGATGGCGAGCCAGCAAAAAGCGTAGCTGGAAAGGAAAGCTGAGCACCCACTGGCGAATGGGCTCCTTGGGGAAGACTTCGTCTATCAGCAGCGCCGCACTCTCGGCCATCCGGCGGGCACCGCAGCTAGGGCAAAAGCCGCGTCGTTTACAGCTGAAGGCGACCAGACGCTCGTGATGACAATCCTCGCAGCGAACCCGCATGAAACCATACTCCAGACGGCCACATTGGAGGAGGTCGTTGAATTCTTGTTGGATGTAGCGAGGCAGGTGTTGACCTTGGGCTTCGAGTGAGGCTTTGAAGGCTGGGTAGTGCTGCTCAACCAGCTGGTAGAGCAGCGTCTGGTCGGGTTGGTGGCGTTCGTAACCGTTTGTTTGAGTGGGCGATTGACTCGCCGTGGCGTTCCTTGCCAGCGACATGGGTATCCTCCGCTGATACTGTGGTTATGTACAGTATCAGCGGCTTGCGTTCAGACGTCCAGTCTGGCCCTAGACATCGCTAAATGCTTAACCCGCAATAGCCCTCACGAGTTGTTATCAGCCACTACCGGTTGAGCGAGAAGGTTTTGGGTTCAGGGTGCTATTGCTCCACCAATCACAATACTGAAGCCCCAACTGTTATCAGTTGGGGCTTTTTCTTGTCTGTTTGCGGCGGTTGCGTTTTATCGGTAGTCGTCGAGCTCTGCACCATCCCACATAAGAGCTTAACGGTGCGATCTTCAACGCCATCACACAAAACTTTCTTTTTCACGCACAGTCAACTTATTGGATGTTTTATTAACAACCCAAAAGGAGATATTTAGCGGGCGGCCGGAAGGTGAATGCTAGGCATGATCTAACCCTCGGTCTCTGGCGTCGCGACTGCGAAATTTCGCGAGGGTTTCCGAGAAGGTGATTGCGCTTCGCAGATCTCCAGGCGCGTGGGTGCGGACGTAGTCAGCGCCATTGCCGATCGCGTGAAGTTCCGCCGCAAGGCTCGCTGGACCCAGATCCTTTACAGGAAGGCCAACGGTGGCGCCCAAGAAGGATTTCCGCGACACCGAGACCAATAGCGGAAGCCCCAACGCCGACTTCAGCTTTTGAAGGTTCGACAGCACGTGCAGCGATGTTTCCGGTGCGGGGCTCAAGAAAAATCCCATCCCCGGATCGAGGATGAGCCGGTCGGCAGCGACCCCGCTCCGTCGCAAGGCGGAAACCCGCGCCTCGAAGAACCGCACAATCTCGTCGAGCGCGTCTTCGGGTCGAAGGTGACCGGTGCGGGTGGCGATGCCATCCCGCTGCGCTGAGTGCATAACCACCAGCCTGCAGTCCGCCTCAGCAATATCGGGATAGAGCGCAGGGTCAGGAAATCCTTGGATATCGTTCAGGTAGCCCACGCCGCGCTTGAGCGCATAGCGCTGGGTTTCCGGTTGGAAGCTGTCGATTGAAACACGGTGCATCTGATCGGACAGGGCGTCTAAGAGCGGCGCAATACGTCTGATCTCATCGGCCGGCGATACAGGCCTCGCGTCCGGATGGCTGGCGGCCGGTCCGACATCCACGACGTCTGATCCGACTCGCAGCATTTCGATCGCCGCGGTGACAGCGCCGGCGGGGTCTAGCCGCCGGCTCTCATCGAAGAAGGAGTCCTCGGTGAGATTCAGAATGCCGAACACCGTCACCATGGCGTCGGCCTCCGCAGCGACTTCCACGATGGGGATCGGGCGAGCAAAAAGGCAGCAATTATGAGCCCCATACCTACAAAGCCCCACGCATCAAGCTTTTGCCCATGAAGCAACCAGGCAATGGCTGTAATTATGACGACGCCGAGTCCCGACCAGACTGCATAAGCAACACCGACAGGGATGGATTTCAGAACCAGAGAAAGAAAATAAAATGCGATGCCATAACCGATTATGACAACGGCGGAAGGGGCAAGCTTAGTAAAGCCCTCGCTAGATTTTAATGCGGATGTTGCGATTACTTCGCCAACTATTGCGATAACAAGAAAAAGCCAGCCTTTCATGATATATCTCCCAATTTGTGTAGGGCTTATTATGCACGCTTAAAAATAATAAAAGCAGACTTGACCTGATAGTTTGGCTGTGAGCAATTATGTGCTTAGTGCATCTAACGCCGCCATAAACGGCGACAGGGTGGCGCGCCTATTGCGCATAAAATGGCGAAGCCATGCGCAACAGGCGCGGAATCTCTGGCGTCCGGTTTGATGGCTTTGTTATGCAAAGGACTAGTCTTCAATGACGTGTAAACCACGGCGCTTTAAGTCCTCCAACGAATCCAACATTCCCCTTATTAATTCAACAGGATGCCCCTCCCAGTCTTCAACAACGCCAACAATTCTCAAGGGTTCGCAGGTTCTATAGGACTGTGTTGGATTACCGGGAAATCTTTTGTTCGTAAGATTCGGATCGTCTTCGAACGGTCCTGTTGGCTCAACTATGTATATGTAGCCGCGACCCTCGAGGCCAGACAGTGACATAGCAAGTTCAGCTCCCCAAACTGCTGGCTCCATCAAGGCTGAAAAGTAGATGTGCTTAAGAATACGACCGTCCTCGAAATGAGAGATGAACCCTGTGGTTAGCAAGTCACCAATCGCCAAATTGGCTTTGGTTCCATGATAGAACGGTCCTTGCACCTGCTTGTAATTATCATGAGAGATGGGAATCCAATCTTTTACCATTTTAAGACCCTTAATTGTTGGGATTTGGCTGCATAACGCCTGAAATAAGCCGTGCCGCGAAGCGGCATCGGCTTGATTGAATTGTTAGACGGCAAACTCGAGCCAATACTTGTGCAGGCCAACAATATTAGACGAGCACAGCATGGGCATTGCCGCTTTGATCTTCTCCAGTGACCAATTCCACCACTCCATCTCCAGAAGCAATGAAATTTCCTCATCGGTGAAGCGTTTCTTAATCTTCTTAGCGGGATTGCCGCCAACGATAGCGTAAGGCTCCACATCTTTTGTCACCAACGAGCGGCTGCCTATCACCGCACCGTGCCCGATCTTGATTCCGGGCATGACCATTGCCTCAGAGCCGATCCAAACGTCATTGCCAATGACAGTATTACCTGCTTTTTGGAAGGCATCGAGTGCGCTTGAGAATGCAGGTTCTTCCTGCATATAAAAGAACGGGAAAGATGATGCCCAGTCGTACCGATGCCCCTGATTGCCAGCCATGATAAAGGAAGCCCCACTCCCGATAGAGCAGAAACTACCGATGATCAACTTATCAACGTCATCACGGTCCGGAAACAGATACCGTGCGCAGTCATCGAATGAGTGCCCATGATAGTAGCCAGAGTAATAGCTGTACCGCCCAACTTTGATATTGGGGTTCTTCACTTGCTCAGAAAGCAGCTTGCCTTTGAAGGGGCTATCAAAGTAGTTGGTCATAAGAGATCCCGCGGTCTGTGACTTTGCCGTCTAACGTTTGAAATAAGGGGCGCCGAGCGCCAGCGAGGGGAGCCAAAAGCTTGCTTTTGGCCGTCCCGACTTGATTGAAGGGTTGGGCGATTTTGCCATTAGATTTTTTATAAATTTAGTGTGTTTAGAATGGTGATCGCATTTTTCTTGGCTTTTATGCTTGATGTTAAATTCGACCCCAAGTTTCCTGTAAGTGCGGACACAAAAACATATTTATGTCCTGATTTGCTTATAATAAACCCTTCAAACCATCCGTTTTGTAAGGTTCTATTTGCTGTGAATCCTGCACCAGTTTTCCCATACAGTTTTGTACTATTATCCAGATCTTGTAGATACATGTTCTCTATGGTGTTTTCTATGGCTGAGTTTTTAACTGGGAGATTGTGATTAATAATTTTACGCAGGAATTGAATTTGTTCTTCTGGTGAAATTTTTAAGCTACTTTCGAGCCATGCTTCTGTTAATCCGTTGTTTCTTTCTTTATCTCCAGAGAAGTCTTGATTTCCATAATCAAAATCTTTGAGATAATTCTTGATTTTATTTAATCCAATTTTTTGGGTTATTTCTTGCGAAACCCAAACAACAGAAAATTGCATCCACGTCTTTGGTGTATGATTGCTGTTCCAGATCTCCATTCCTTTGGGGGTTTTATCCCATTTGAATATGGTTTTCTGATCTATTATTTCCGCATCAAATGCCATAAGTGATAATGCGATCTTGAAAGTTGAATCTGGTGCCATTTGCGTTGCACACTTTGCTTTATTGAATTGAGCAATTTCAGCGTTTGTGGATGCATCGTAAAGTAAAAAACAACCTTCAGTTCCTTCAAATAATGGAGATGCAACAGTAGAGATATCTGTTGATGCACTGGCGCTGCTGTAGATAATATTTGCAATTATTAAAAAAATAGCGAAGTTGATATGTATTGTGTTTTTCATAATAAGTATTGGTTTGGTAAAGGGCTTAATTTTAACGGCTAACAATTAATGAGGCTCCGGGTTCGCCCAACGTTTGACATGAGGGGCGGCCAAGGGCGCCAGCCCTTGGACGTCCCCCTCGATGGAAGGGTTAGGCATCACTGCGTGTTCGCTCGAATGCCTGGCGTGTTTGAACCATGTACACGGCTGGACCATATGGGGTGGTTACGGTACCTTGCCTCTCAAACCCCGCTTTCTCGTAGCATCGGATCGCTCGCAAGTTGCTCGGCGACGGGTCCGTTTGGATCTTGGTGACCTCGGGATCATTGAACAGCAACTCAACCAGAGCTCGAACCAGCTTGGTTCTCAAGCCTTTGCCCAGTTGTGATGCATTCGCCAGTAACTGGTCTATTCCGCGTACTCCTGGATCGGTTTCTTCTTCCCACCTTCCGTCCCCGCTTCCAAGAGCAACGTACGACTGGGCATACCCAATCGGCTCTCCATTCAGCATTGCAATGTATGGAGTGACGGACTCTTGCGCTAAAACGCTTGGCAAGTACTGTTCCTGTACGTCAGCAAGTGTCGGGCGTGCTTCTTCTCCGCCCCACCACTCGACGATATGAGATCGATTTAGCCACTCATAGAGCATCGCAAGGTCATGCTCAGTCATGAGGCGCAGTGTGACGGAATCGTTGCTGTTGGTCACGATGCTGTACTTTGTGATGCCTAACTTTGTTTTTGCGTTGCTCATGATGTCTAACTCCCAATTTGTGTAGGGCTTATTATGCACGCTTAAAAATAATAAAAGCAGACTTGACCTGATAGTTTGGCTGTGAGCAATTATGTGCTTAGTGCATCTAACTTTACAGCTTACCAACCGAACAGGCTTATGTCCACTGGGTTCGTGCCTTCATCCGTTTCCACGGTGTGCGTCACCCGGCAACCTTGGGCAGCAGCGAAGTCGAGGCATTTCTGTCCTGGCTGGCGAACGAGCGCAAGGTTTCGGTCTCCACGCATCGTCAGGCATTGGCGGCCTTGCTGTTCTTCTACGGCAAGGTGCTGTGCACGGATCTGCCCTGGCTTCAGGAGATCGGAAGACCTCGGCCGTCGCGGCGCTTGCCGGTGGTGCTGACCCCGGATGAAGTGGTTCGCATCCTCGGTTTTCTGGAAGGCGAGCATCGTTTGTTCGCCCAGCTTCTGTATGGAACGGGCATGCGGATCAGTGAGGGTTTGCAACTGCGGGTCAAGGATCTGGATTTCGATCACGGCACGATCATCGTGCGGGAGGGCAAGGGCTCCAAGGATCGGGCCTTGATGTTACCCGAGAGCTTGGCACCCAGCCTGCGCGAGCAGCTGTCGCGTGCACGGGCATGGTGGCTGAAGGACCAGGCCGAGGGCCGCAGCGGCGTTGCGCTTCCCGACGCCCTTGAGCGGAAGTATCCGCGCGCCGGGCATTCCTGGCCGTGGTTCTGGGTTTTTGCGCAGCACACGCATTCGACCGATCCACGGAGCGGTGTCGTGCGTCGCCATCACATGTATGACCAGACCTTTCAGCGCGCCTTCAAACGTGCCGTAGAACAAGCAGGCATCACGAAGCCCGCCACACCGCACACCCTCCGCCACTCGTTCGCGACGGCCTTGCTCCGCAGCGGTTACGACATTCGAACCGTGCAGGATCTGCTCGGCCATTCCGACGTCTCTACGACGATGATTTACACGCATGTGCTGAAAGTTGGCGGTGCCGGAGTGCGCTCACCGCTTGATGCGCTGCCGCCCCTCACTAGTGAGAGGTAGGGCAGCGCAAGTCAATCCTGGCGGATTCACTACCCCTGCGCGAAGGCCATCGGTGCCGCATCGAACGGCCGGTTGCGGAAAGTCCTCCCTGCGTCCGCTGATGGCCGGCAGCAGCCCGTCGTTGCCTGATGGATCCAACCCCTCCGCTGCTATAGTGCAGTCGGCTTCTGACGTTCAGTGCAGCCGTCTTCTGAAAACGACACCATGTGCAAACGATGTCAGAATAGAGTTAAATTTCCTATTGATTGACATATTCCGTCAAAGGTAATAGATTTCATCCTGACACTTTTGCCTTTGGAGGCATCTTGCAAGGTCAACGCATCGGCTATGTCCGCGTCAGCAGCTTCGACCAGAACCCGGAACGGCAATTGGAGGGTGTTCAGGTGGCGCGGGTGTTCACCGACAAGGCTTCTGGCAAGGACACCCAGCGTCCCGAGCTGGAAAGGCTGCTGGCCTTCGTCCGCGAGGGCGACACCGTGGTGGTGCATAGCATGGACAGGCTGGCACGCAACCTTGATGACCTGCGCCGCATCGTCCAAGGGCTGACACAACGGGGCGTGCGCATGGAGTTCGTCAAAGAAGGGCTGAAGTTCACCGGCGAGGACTCACCGATGGCCAATCTGATGCTGTCGGTCATGGGAGCCTTCGCTGAGTTCGAGCGCGCCCTGATCCGCGAACGTCAGCGCGAGGGAATCGTGCTGGCCAAGCAGCGCGGTGCCTACCGGGGACGAAAGAAATCGCTGAACAGCGAACAAATTGCCGAGTTGAAACGGCGAGTTGCGGCAGGCGACCAAAAAACCTTGGTGGCCCGTGACTTCGGCATCAGCCGCGAAACCTTGTACCAGTACCTGCGGGAAGACTGACCATGCCACGCCGCTCAATCCTGTCCGCCACCGAGCGCGAAAGCCTGCTGGCACTGCCAGATGCCAAAGACGAACTGATACGGCACTACACGTTCAACGAAACCGACCTGTCGGTGATCCGTCAGCGTCGCGGCGCCGCGAATCGATTGGGCTTCGCTGTGCAGCTTTGCTACTTGCGATTCCCTGGCACCTTTTTGGGCGTCGATGAGCCTCCGTTTCCGCCCCTGTTGCGCATGGTGGCCGCGCAACTCAAGATGCCAGTGGAAAGTTGGAGCGAGTACGGCCAGCGCGAACAGACACGGCGGGAGCACTTGGTCGAGCTGCAAACGGTTTTTGGGTTCAAGCCCTTCACCATGAGCCACTATCGGCAAGCCGTGCATACATTGACCGAGCTGGCCTTGCAGACCGACAAAGGCATCGTGCTGGCGAGCGCACTTGTCGAGAATCTGCGGCGGCAGAGCATTATCCTGCCCGCCATGAATGCCATCGAGCGCGCAAGCGCCGAGGCCATCACCCGTGCCAACCGACGCATTTACGCGGCGCTGACCGATTCTTTGTTATCACCCCACCGTCAGCGCCTGGACGAACTTCTCAAGCGCAAGGACGGCAGTAAAGTGACGTGGCTGGCATGGCTGCGCCAGTCGCCTGCCAAACCGAACTCTCGCCACATGCTCGAACATATTGAGCGCCTGAAATCCTGGCAAGCACTTGATCTGCCCGCAGGCATCGAGCGGCAGGTTCACCAGAACCGCCTGCTCAAAATCGCTCGTGAAGGTGGCCAGATGACGCCTGCTGATCTGGCAAAGTTCGAGGTGCAACGACGCTATGCCACGCTGGTAGCGCTGGCCATCGAAGGCATGGCCACCGTCACCGATGAAATCATCGACCTTCACGATCGCATCATCGGCAAGCTGTTCAACGCGGCCAAGAACAAGCATCAGCAGCAGTTCCAGGCTTCCGGCAAGGCGATCAACGACAAGGTGCGGATGTATGGGCGCATCGGTCAAGCGTTGATTGAGGCCAAGCAAAGCGGCAGCGATCCGTTCGCCGCCATCGAGGCCGTTATGCCCTGGGACACCTTCGCCGCCAGCGTCACCGAAGCGCAAACATTGGCGCGGCCTGCCGACTTTGATTTCCTGCACCACATCGGTGAAAGCTATGCCACGCTACGCCGCTACGCGCCGCAGTTCCTGGGCGTGCTCAAATTGCGGGCTGCGCCCGCCGCCAAGGGTGTGCTCGATGCCATCGACATGCTGCGCGGCATGAACAGCGACAGCGCGCGCAAGGTGCCCGCCGATGCGCCAACCGCATTCATCAAGCCGCGCTGGGCAAAGCTGGTTCTGACCGACGACGGCATCGACCGGCGTTACTACGAGTTATGCGCCCTGTCGGAGCTGAAGAACGCGCTGCGCTCCGGTGATGTCTGGGTGCAGGGTTCTCGCCAGTTCAAGGACTTCGACGAATACCTGGTGCCGGTCGAGAAGTTCGCCACTTTGAAGCTGGCCAGCGAATTGCCGCTGGCAGTGGCCACCGACTGCGACCAATACCTGCATGACCGGTTGGAATTGTTGGAGGCGCAACTCGCCACAGTCAACCGCATGGCTGCGGCCAACGACTTACCGGATGCCATCATCACCACCGCGTCAGGCCTGAAGATCACGCCGCTGGACGCGGCAGTACCAGACGCCGCGCAAGCCATGATCGACCAGACAGCTATGCTGCTGCCGCACCTCAAAATCACCGAGTTGCTGATGGAGGTCGATGAATGGACGGGCTTCACCCGCCACTTCACACACCTGAAGACCAGCGACACGGCCAAGGACAAAACCTTGCTGTTGACGACGATCCTGGCCGACGCGATCAACCTGGGTCTGACCAAAATGGCCGAGTCCTGCCCTGGCACCACCTACGCCAAGCTGTCTTGGCTGCAAGCCTGGCACATCCGCGATGAAACCTATTCGACGGCGCTGGCCGAGCTGGTGAATGCGCAGTTTCGGCAACCCTTCGCCGGCAACTGGGGTGACGGCACCACGTCATCGTCGGACGGCCAGAACTTCAGAACCGGCAGCAAAGCAGAAAGCACTGGTCATATCAACCCGAAGTATGGAAGCAGTCCAGGACGGACTTTCTACACCCATATCTCCGACCAGTACGCGCCCTTCAGTGCCAAGGTGGTCAACGTGGGCATTCGTGATTCAACTTACGTGCTTGATGGCCTGCTGTACCACGAGTCGGACTTGCGCATCGAGGAACACTACACCGACACGGCAGGCTTCACCGATCACGTGTTTGGCTTGATGCATTTGCTGGGATTTCGCTTCGCGCCGCGTATCCGTGACTTGGGCGAAACCAAGCTATTCATCCCCAAGGGCGATGCCGCCTATGACGCGCTCAAGCCGATGATTAGCAGCGACAGGCTGAACATCAAGCAAATACGCGCCCATTGGGATGAAATTCTGCGGCTGGCCACCTCCATCAAGCAAGGCACGGTAACGGCTTCGCTGATGCTGCGCAAACTCGGCAGCTACCCGCGCCAGAACGGCTTGGCCGTGGCGTTGCGCGAGCTGGGGCGCATCGAGCGCACGCTGTTCATTTTGGATTGGCTGCAAAGCGTGGAGCTGCGCCGCCGCGTCCATGCGGGGCTGAATAAGGGCGAGGCGCGCAACGCGCTGGCCAGGGCGGTCTTCTTCTACCGATTGGGTGAAATCCGCGACCGCAGTTTTGAGCAGCAGCGCTACCGGGCCAGCGGCCTCAATCTGGTGACGGCGGCCATCGTGTTGTGGAACACGGTATATCTGGAGCGTGCCACCAGTGCTTTGCGTGGCAACGGCACGGCGCTGGACGACACATTGTTGCAATATCTGTCGCCGCTGGGGTGGGAGCACATCAACCTGACCGGCGATTACCTATGGCGCAGCAGCGCCAAGGTCGGTGCGGGGAAGTTTAGGCCATTGCGACCGCTGCCACCGGCTTAGCGTGCTTTATTTAATGAGATGGTCACTCCCTCCTTCCCAGTACTATGCTGAGGACAGGCTTTCATTCGGAGAACCATCATGGAAAACATTGCGCTTATTGGTATCGATCTGGGTAAGAACTCTTTCCATATTCATTGTCAGGATCATCGTGGGAAGGCCGTTTACCGTAAAAAATTCACCCGACCAAAGCTAATCGAATTTCTGGCGACATGCCCGGCAACAACCATCGCGATGGAAGCCTGTGGCGGTTCTCACTTTATGGCACGCAAGCTGGAAGAGTTAGGGCATTTTCCAAAGCTGATATCACCGCAATTTGTCCGCCCATTCGTTAAAAGCAACAAAAATGACTTCGTTGATGCTGAAGCTATCTGTGAAGCAGCATCACGTCCATCTATGCGTTTCGTGCAGCCCAGAACCGAATCTCAGCAGGCAATGCGAGCTCTGCATCGTGTCCGTGAATCCCTGGTTCAGGATAAGGTGAAAACAACTAATCAGATGCATGCTTTTCTGCTGGAATTTGGTATCAGCGTTCCGCGAGGTGCTGCCGTTATTAGTCGACTGAGTACCCTTCTTGAGGACAGTAGTTTGCCTCTTTATCTCAGCCAGTTACTGCTGAAATTACAACAGCATTATCACTATCTTGTTGAGCAGATTAAAGATCTGGAATCTCAGTTGAAACGAAAGTTGGACGAAGATGAGGTTGGACAGCGCTTGCTGAGTATTCCCTGCGTTGGAACGCTGACTGCCAGTACTATTTCAACTGAGATTGGCGACGGGAAGCAGTACGCCAGCAGCCGTGACTTTGCGGCGGCAACAGGGCTGGTACCCCGACAGTACAGCACGGGAGGTCGGACGACATTGTTAGGGATTAGCAAGCGGGGCAACAAAAAGATCCGAACTTTGTTGGTTCAGTGTGCCAGGGTATTCATACAAAAACTGGAACACCAGTCTGGCAAGTTGGCCGACTGGGTCAGGGAGTTGTTGTGTCGGAAAAGCAACTTTGTCGTCACCTGTGCTCTGGCAAACAAGCTGGCCAGAATAGCCTGGGCACTGACGGCGCGACAGCAAACTTACGAAGCATAAAGGCAGAAATACACCAGTTTAAACAATCATTCATCTGGTTTTGCGAATACTGATATTGATGATACTAACGGCCCACCGGCCTGTTGAGGAACCTGTAAAACGGAAAGGCTCATTGAAGCCGTATATTTTCTGGAGGTTCATCAGGCGCGGAACTCATCGAGGCGCGGGAATAAAATCCCATTCAGACGCCGGATAGATTCAAGCAAGCCAACTTGTCGTCAAAATCGGTGTTGCAAAAACGGGAGTGACCATAGATTCCGTTTTCTGAGACGACCCCTACAATACCGACACCGATGGCTGTTACGGCGACCTTACGCAGGTCTTCACCGATAGCTCCCAGAGTCTTCTTGTCAGGAGAGAAAAGACGCACAAACCACGTCTTAATACGCAAAAACTTTTTCATGATTACCTCCATAGTTGAAGAGGAGGCGAATCATGCCTGAGAGGGCATGAACACCCCCTCAGGGTTAAAGTTTTAGGCAGACAAAGCTGTTGGCTTCGCCTTGTTCATCTTCATTGAGTTAATGATCTTCGTCGCTTCATCAGCAAACGGGCCAGTAACTTGGATAGGCTCCCTTCTTGCGAAGGAGGCTGTCACCATCATTCTCTGGCCGTGCATCAGATGACGATACCGAGACCGCATAAGCTCAACGTAGGCCGCAGAGTCCCCCTCCCACCCCTCAGGGGGAGAGAAGGGGCACACCGCGTCGTTACCAGGCGTTGTATCAACCTTCGAGACATCAATGACGGCCATACTCAGCTCTCCTTCTCGCAATGAAATCGCGCAGGTAGCGAGCATTCGGGAAACCGAGGCTTCCCTGACTCATCAGGACATCGTTCCAGTCAATCCCTTTCGCTCTGGGCGGGATCGGGAGCTTAGGCAGCAGGACGTACACACGAATGCCGCGCTTCTCCAGCTTGGCTTTCAGCACGTTCGCTGACTTCTCCCCAGTCACAGACTTATCTTTGTCAGCCCAGATCAGTACGGTGTGAACACCTTCTGGAACCTCGAAGGACTCCATTAGGGTGGCATTGACCGTTGACCAAACCGGGATTTGAGTGACTCGATAAGCTGACAGAGCTGTTTCCAGCCCTTCTGCAACACCCAGGATACCCTCAGTCGGTTCACCGAGGCGGATGGCCGCGCCATTGACATCCAAACCGTCAGGAATGGGCATCATCTTTTTGGCGTTGCCGACCTTGGCTTTTTTACCGTTTTGGGTGAGATAGGTGCGGTGGAGCGTTACCAGGTTGCCTTCCACATCTCGGATAGCGCAGACGATAGCCGGGAATTTCCCAACTTCATTGCCATCTTCGTCGTAGTAGGCCATAGCCGGATTGAACCGCAGACAGTCTGTTTTTTCTACTTCATCAACTTTGAACAGCAGCTCGCGGTTTTTGAAGTACAGACGCATTGGCTCAGTCACATGACTGGAGAACGGCAAACACTCGTTCCATACCTTCTCGATTTTCTCACGGAGACGAGCACTGTAAGCGCGTTCGCGCTCCATTCTCTTCTCCATTTCTTCTTGGAGCTCAAGCAACCAAGGCTTAGGTTGTTCACGAAACATCGGAACAACTTTCGGCTTATTTTCGCTGCTTTGCTCTTCCGGTTGTGTGGCCGCAGGTTGTACTTGCGGTGCCGGAGTTTCTACCTTGCGGTTGACCACAGGGGCCGACTCAACATGGTGACTCACCGGCTCAACACCACCGTTCGAGCGAGCGCGGAACTGCGTTACCGTAGCGCCGCGACGTTCCACCAGCCAGGTGTTGCGATGCGTTTGCATAGGTTGTTCTCTCACAACATTCCCCTGCTCGTCCTTAACTTCAACGACGACAGTTACAGGCTCGCGCCCGAGGTTTGTCATGACGATCTCATCCCCATACTTGGCTTCACTTTCACCAATGGCTCTTTCAAGATCCACGCCCCAGATGGTGCGTTCCAAACCGCTCTTGTCACGGATGAAGGCAAAGTAGCTGAGCTCGTTGTCTTCGTTATGCTCATAAGGAGCTTTACCGTGGGCAATCAGAGTACCGGCAATGGATTTTTTACGATTCTTGGAATCGAGAACCTTGTTATTCACCTTCATAGGCTCTTGCTGAACAGGCGCTTTGGCCTGGACAGGAGCTCGTGTCGGTGCAGCGGCTTGTTGATACTGGGGTTGCTCTTTCTCAACGCCCAGATAATCACCAACCTCGCTCAGGCACTGTTTAAAGTCCCAGTTATTGAGCCACATCAGCAGCTCAAAACCATCATGATTGGCACCGCATGTATTGCATACGCCGCCACCAGTCAGGTGGGCATCCTTGAACAGTCGGAAGCCATCTTTCCCGCCGTGGATAGGACAAGAAACATGACGACCAGGTTTACGGAGAGCTGGTTCAAGATGGGGCGCTAGGGCCGCCAGGATGAATAGCCAGTTTCCGTTTGCAGCTTCACGAACGGTGTCAGCTTTGTAGTAAGACATAGGTTTTCTCCTTAGCGTGAACCCCAGCATCGAGGCTTCCTTAAACCCCCGTCGCCAGGGTTTTAAGGAAACCCCGACACCGGGAGAATGTGCCAAGGAGGCTCCCCAGCCGGGGAGTTCTCCCCGGCGAGGGGTTTAAAAAGGTCGCCCCCGAAACGGAGGCGAATTTTGTGAATATCACAAGCACAAATGAGCGCCCTCTTCCGAGGCCATCATGATTGTGACATCTGCGGTTACAGGATCTGACTTAATCACAACCTCAGTGGGTTTGAAAAAGCCATCTACAGTGGGCATGGGGTAATAAAGACGAATCTTTCCCCAATTCTTGTTGTCGGTAAAAGCGACCTTTGTTTGAGCAACACAAAGCTGCAAAAACATGAAAAGGAAGTCTTCTACCGAGTGCTTACCATCTGCACCAAATACTCCATCGACAATTGCCGGGGTCACTGCCACATTGGTCAGGAAACCAGCTTGTTTACCGATGGAAGATTGGTCCACCAGCAGACCATCATTGATGGCTTGTTGACGGATTTGGGCGAGGTCCAATTTAGCTACTTGGTTCATAAGGTGTACTCCAAAGTTAATGGGTACACCTACCCCGTGCGGGGAAGTGTACCCGCATGGGTTATTGAAAGGTCACGGCCAAAGCCGAGCTTTAAGGTTCCGAGTTTTACGCTGGCTGAATGCGCCAAAGAACGGTCGGAGGAAACGAGTCAGCGACACGCTTCACATTCGCGTAAAGAGTGTCCGTAAAGACACGCTCTAAGCGACGACCACCTTGACGATAAACCAACTTAAAGTCTTGGAATTTGTTCATGGATACCTCCAGAAATAACGGGAGGTATCTCCAGCAGGAGATAGACTCCCGCAGGGATTAATAAATTAACGTTAATTTGCTGTTTGTTTTTGGCGACCAGCTATCGCACTTTTCGCTCTCCGAAGAGAACAAAATCTGCTTACTGATGGTATTCACCATGAGTAAGAAGACTTGGGAAGTAAAGCAGGGGTTTCCCCCTGCCTTGTTATGCCGCTTTGAGGTGGCGAGAGAAAAAGTCCCTGGTTTGCTGGATAGCTCCCCGGAGAAGTTCTCGTCTGTAGCCAGCGTAGCTCTTGTCATCACTGGCAACGGTCAAGCCGTGCAGACTCTCTTCACCCAGGACAATCTCGTTTTCACGAGAGAGTACCTCAACACGTAGGCCAAGCACTCGCTCTTTCCCTTCCAGGATAGAACAAATTGTTTGGTCTCTTACTTCGTCATCCCAGTGGCCCATATCGAAATCCCGCTCAGGGAGTTCAGTAACACGCACCAGGTAGTTTTCAGTGGCCCGTTCCCAAACCACTTCATCTTCGCATGGAGAGGCCTCGATCAGCGAGTACCCGTCCGCTTCGAGCTTCTTGGAAAGACTTTTTACATCATCCGCCAGCTCCAGCACAAAGCGTTCCCAGAGGTCTTGCCAGCGCTCGACCATATCCTGGTTAATCCCTTCAATGCCGGTGCCAATCATGGAATCATCATCAGGGAAGATCCCTGTGAAGTCCACGTTGTCGTCGATGTTCATGCAGTTCCAATGGCTGTAGTGATGCCCGTGACTATTCCGAGTAATGGACAGGTCACAGGAACCATATTCGCGGAGGACAGAAAGCATATTCTCAATGTCTTTCTGTGCCATCAGGTTCTTCACGCGGCTGACAGCATCCACTTGGCCGGGCTCAGTGCTGAATAGGCGATTCATGAGAGCTTTGACGTCATCAACGCTCAAATCCCCGTAGAAGGCTACGCCATCCCCCTGGCAGTATCCGAGACTGTACTCAATCGTCAGATCATCCGGGTATCCACACTTAACCAGTTCGTTTTGAAAATGCTGTTTAATCATTGGTATCTCCTTAATTTCAGAGGGAGACACCATCCCCTCAGGGACCGATGTCCCCCGTGGGGTTAATGTTTGGGTTAAGAAGCCTTGCGGCTTAATTCAGTATCAAATCGAGGACCTTTGAGAACCGCAGTTTTCATAACCTCGAAGTTTCTTGGGTAACGCAGCTTTGAAACTGCGCCAGCTCGGATGTCGGCAGCCTCACTTGGAGAGACTAGCCTTAACCCTTCGCTGGTTTCAGCGTAGAACCAACCGGCATAACGCTCATAGGCATTCTGCTGGTACTGTTCAGTCGCCATATTCTTCCGGATCGCCTCTGTTAAGGCCTCAACAACACCGTCATCTTTCGTGATGATGTTGAAAACATGAGAGACAGTCAGGAAGTTCCCAAAGAAGCAGGCTGCCCCAAGCCAAGGCTGGAACATTTCGCCATTTCGCCCCGTCCTCACCATTGGTTCAAACGGGTATGGGCGATAACAGTGATACTGCTCAAACATCGGGTCAAGAACGTTGTCACCCAGGACATCCAGTAAAGTCTGAATACTGTCCGGGTCTTGGCCTGCCCACTTACTCCCATTGCTGAGAATCAGTGTTTTACCGTCAGTACGCTCCAGAGCTTGTTCAAAGTTAGACATAGTGCATTCCTTTTGGTTAGGACGCACCACACCCTCTCGGGATGATGCGCCCGAGTGGGTTAGTTGAGAAGGCTTAGCCGTCAAGTCCGTAAATTACGGCGGAGCCGGGCTCCATCTCGACAACTTGTGCGCTTCCTTCTTCTATCAGCTCCTGCATGTAACCAGACTCAGCATCCGGATTACGTTCGCAGTGTTCGTCCCAGCGTTTCAAAAGCCCTTCTGTGGCTTGTCCGTGGGTCTCACCAAGGCCGATAAACTCATAGTGTCCTGTGTTTACGATGATCACCACCATAGCTAGTGCTCTCCTACAGGTCACTTGGTACATACAGGTCATCTTTGATGGCAGAAAAATCGACAGGAGACTGGTCCCCATAGGTTCGATTCACGCCACCAGCATCATCGACACTGACAAAAACCGTGCGGAGTAAACCGCTGGGCTTTGCAGGGTAAACGATGCTGACATGCTGACCTTTGTACTGTTCTGACAAAGTGCTTTGAAGCTCATCAACCGAACGGAATTTCCGGTCGCGGCCAAAGTCCTTAATCTTGATGTCGCCAGGGATTGGATTAGTCATCGTTACCCCCTGCCAGCAGTTTATCTACTGAATGGCCGAGTCCGTTACCAAACCATTTGTCCAGAGCGTCGATTTCCGGGAAGTCCGATTTCACCTGAGCAACAACACGTTCCATTTTGCTGAGAGCATCCTGGAACTCAAGGCCATTACCTGCGGCCACCTCAAGTTTGCACTTGATGTAAGCGGAGTAGGTATCACAGGCCTTAACCAGTGATTGTTCATAGCCACCGGGAGCGAAGGCTATGGCGACTGCATCCTGGAGTTCTTCGGGAAGAGTCTGGATGAGTTTGTCCTCTGCGGCCTTTTCCAGTCGTTCAAACTCACGCTGCAAAACAGCGTTTGCTTTCTTGACCGGTGTTACAACATCCGAACAGAGAACCTCGGCTGCATCATGCAACGAAGCATGAGCAAGCATGACTGCCAGATCCACCGACTTCCCTTGCTGAATGGCAATATTGCCAGCCAGGTAGGAAAGCAGGGTAACAACAGCGCTGTGTTCCAACACAGACTCCGGTTGAACAGAGTGCATCAGTGACCAGCGTTTGATCAGGCGTTGGCGCAAGGCCAGAGCTAGAAAGCCGAAATTTGAATTAGACATAGTGCCTCCAAAATTGGTTGGAGGTACACCAAAGCCGACCGGGCCTTGGTGTACCCGGTTGGGTTACTTAGTTATCTCGGGTCAAGCTGCTTAGCTATAGCGAGTAAAAACGGATGGAATGGATGATCTTGCGGGACACCCCCAACAAGCTCACGGGCTAAACCGACTGAGTTTGTAGCCAACACCTCTTTGACGGCCAGAATGATTTCATTGTCGATTTCATCCTGGATCTTTCGTTGTTGGTCCACCAGCCGACTTAACTTGTCTAGGCTCATGCTTCTCTCCTTTGTTTGTGGGAGAGAACCCAGGAGGGGTTTCCTCCCGAGGGGTTAGGTTATTGCTGTTTTGGGCCAGCTACCGTTATAGCCAGCAAGCGCTGACAATGAACAAAGAGTATGACAGCCACCTAAAAGGGTAAAACGCTGTAATTGCCCTTTTGGGGTGCAAAAGAAAAAGCCCTCCCGAAGGAGGGCTTTTTATGCGGCCAAGGACAAGCCTTGCTGTCCTCTTTGCAACTCTGTGTCGTCGCGGCGATGTAAGCGTTGAACCGCCTTGATCATCGTTCTGACATGTCGCTCCAAAGAGGCTGGATGGCGTTTTGACAGTAGGTTGATCCAGTCGAGATAGATAGCAAGCGCGGAACCTTCGGTTAGGGCTGCCTGTATCGCCTCATACTGCCCTACGGCACTCTGGACCACATCATTCATCCACTGGGCGTCAGTATTGTCCAAGAGCTCGCAGAGGGCCGTATAAGCCTTCCTTCTGGTCGCGGCCATGTAACGACGAATGTTGGCGTTTCCGCTCCCCTCTCGCCCTTCCATGACGCTCATACAGAATGCGCTGGAGTAACAAAGCATCGCGTCAGTCACGTAGTTAAACCATCGCTCCTGATGCCGTTTCTGTTCTTCCATTGCTTCCTGGTCAAGTTGCTTCTCGATGAACAACCCCGTCGGAGTACGGTGGTGCAGATGGTACTTGAACGTTAAGTGCAAGTTGACCCACCAGCGTACCGTTGCCAGTCTTCCCTTGATTTTTCGCTTCACCAGATCTTTGTACTTAGCATCGCTAAGCACTTTGACATCCTTGCGCTGTTGGATTCCTTCCATCGTCTGTAGCCCTGTAAGGCCCATCTGGTGGTAGGTTTGACCTCTTTGCATCATACGGTGATACAAAGCGCCTTTTCCTTTCGCAAGCTGGATTGCTCCGAACCGAAGGTAGAACTGCGCTGCACTACCGGGCGTATAATGTCCCTTTAGTACAGACTCCCTTAGTCGCGGGTATTCGTTCCAGATGATGAACGCAGCGGAGTCGGGATCGACTTTCACTTCATCATCTTCTGCGAAGCAAACCACCCTTCTCTTTCCGTCTGCGGTATTGATCACTTGCGCTGCCAACGGGTCATCCCCGCCGTCAAAGTAAGCCATTTCCGCTAACGGATCGGCCAAGCCATCAGAAAGCGAACCATCGCCCCAGCGACCAACCTTCAACCACAATGGCTTCGGAATTGGTGACTGAGGAACGGTTTCACACTGCGGCTCGTCTTCCAGCAAGTCCAGATCACCCATCGACCAAACCCTGTGGTAAATCTCCAGGGCATGGAAAGGCTTATCATTGAAATGATGGAAGGCCCACATGAAGTCGATATGGACTAAAGCCTCTTCCGATATGATCCGGAATTGTGGCTCTGCCATTCGACGGTTCCAGTCGTTATCCTCTGCTTGACCAGTAGCCAGCTTGTATGCCAGCTCATCAGCTCTCTTTTGCTCCATGTAGTCCATGCTGCAACAGACATGAAGCAATCGTTCTAGGAAAACAGGACTGTAAACGTCCGGCTGTATTTTGATGTATCCGCCCTCGTAAATCGTTCGACCTACGGGATGGCGGTCTTCCCATGCGTACCGGCGTTTTGCCAAGTAGCGCTGGATGCGGTTCAGCCCCGACATATAGCCATGCCTTTCAGGGTCCGTGGCAAGCAACGTCTCCATTGACTTATCCAACCCAACAGCCTGGCAAGCCCAGCAACCGAAGCGAGCGCCACAGGCGTCACTGGCCTTCTTCTCTGTTGCCGACCACACGCACTCCCCTGTTGCCGCCTTGTAAAGCTCTGCCGTAGTGACATTGCTCTCCAAGTAACTTGGCTGAGGATATGCTGAGCCCATGCCAGCGGATAGTAAGAACTCCCAGACATCACTCGCCAACCAGTTTTTCACCACATACAGCTCACCCCCATCTTTCGTCTTAATGACGCGATCTGAGCTTCCTCGCTGTTTTGCAATGTTGGCCGCACGAATAGTGCTTTCAGCATCACGACTGCCCAGCAAAAGGCAGACTTTCTGTCGAACCTCTTTGGGAAGCTCTCGCATATAAGCTGCCTTCGCTCTTTTGGCAGAGGTGATTTTTAAATCCTGGCTACACTGGCGGGCCGTGGAGTTGGAAAACGTAGGCAACCCCCTCCCAGTAAGGATTCGGCCCGTCCAACTCTGCGAGATCCCAGGCTTTGCTAGAACGATGGTCAGAGGAAGGTTTTCCTTCGCAATGAAACGCTCCAGCTCGGCCAGTTTCTGATCCGCCAGCCACCTTACCTCTGGGCTTTCGATCAGTGTGTCAGTGTGCAAGATGAAGTGGTGCTGGCTGATGGTCGCCCCACTCCTTACAGCCCGGATCAGGGCCATCAGGAACAGGTGCAAGACCGTTTCAGAATCTTTACCACTGGAATAGCCGATCATCATGGTCCACCCATCAATTAAGGCCGTGTGAATGGACTCAACCGATGACGTGATCAACGATGACAGACTGGTTCCTCTACTGGCATCAACGAAGTTCAAATCCTCGTTATCAGTCAGTTCTGACCAAACAGAATCCCACTTATCCCCACGCAAAAGCACTGGGATGGGTTGTTCTGATAGATCAAAGTTTAATGTTTGTTGCATAGGGCCTCCTGGATTAGCAGGGTGCCCATCCCTTCCGGGAAAGCACCCCGGTAGGGTTAAAATTGAATCCTGGCTATCAGACCTGAACTAGCTGCTACTCGACATCTGGTTGTCTTCGTATTGCTGCTTGGCCTGTTTCACCAGATCAATGTCACCGTCTTGCAGCTTTTGAATATCAAGCTGTAGACGAGCCTTGTGTTTCAACAGTTCAGCGACCGCATTATCAATGTGATCAATGAGCGATTGGTTTTTTTGGATGGTGTAACTGTTGAGTTCATCGAGCAGGGGCCATGCAACACTCGAATGAGTGTTGAGCAATGGGTACTCTGCTTCGATCTCACAAACCACACCGTTTGCTCCTTCTCTGTAATGAGGGAACCCGACACGCAGACCGATACGACGATCCAGCGCTGCATTCACAGTACATTCCAAAGAAGTTCGGTTTGAAAAAACATCGTTGACGTTTTTAGACATGCTATATCTCCGTTCAGTTTATGACGGAGCCCCCCTAACAGGAGGTGCTCCCGTCAGGGTTGATAATTTGCTGTTTGTTTTTGGCAGCCAGCTACCGCACTTGAGCGCCTAAGGCACTTTCCGAAGCACCCTGGGAAACCGAGATGCTTGGGAAAGCGCGGGGTTTCCCCCTGCGCTGATTACCCTTTTTAAGGGGCCGGTACGCCGATTTCTCGGCGCACTCAGGTTGAAGCTACACAGTCAAGAACCAACGTTTCATAGGGACGGTGATGTCTATCATCCCGTTTCCACATGGATTCTGGCCCCAGAATCTGTAGGTCGTCTCATAGAAGTCAAACTCAGACAAGGACTGAATCTGCGCTTCTGAGATCGGCTCAAATGGTCCACCGCAACCGATGTGCATATTGAGCCCATAATCTCGAAGCTCTAGCTCTCCGAGATTTATCGTCTTCCCGCCCACACAAGCAACCAAGTTCTGGTTTCTGACGTCGCCTTCTTTGAACAGCAAAGCTGACTCATCGTAGCTCCCATATTGGTTGGTAAACTTCACAATATGCCCGTGCTTAGGTGAGGTTTGTTCCGACAACTCTTTCAGTAATCGCTTTACGCTTTGAAATCTCGCGTACAGAGCTGGCGTAAACTGCCCAGAGTAGTTCAAGTTTGGGCAGATCATTTCAAGCATCTCATCAGGTACAGATTCAAGCCCCATTTGCGCGGCCAATGGCTTCGCCTTTTTCAGACCTTCCTCAAGCACTCTCTGATTTACAAGTTGTTCTAATGTGTTCATTTGACTCTCCACTTTCGAGAGAGCAATGCAAGCCGTCTCCGGACTTACATTGCCCGTTAACGGCTTTATTGGTTTATCCCAAGAGGTACGGAGCTACGCCAGTCAGGAAGCCCATGACTCCCAACACAGCGCCAACCACGCCCAATTTGATTGACAGTTGGACACTTTGATCCGGATGGTTCCAGAACCACTGCCAGACTTCCCAGCGCCTGGCTCTGCGAACCTCAAGATTTACAGTGTCTTTAAAACGAACACCCAGAGCATCTACCGCATCGTAATCCAGCGCGACCGCCAGCTTTGTGATGGATAAATTCCCAGGGTTGCCCATCGCATACCGGAGAACCTTTGCTTTGGTCTCTGGGTTTACGATCATAACCGGCTCCCTCCTGAAAAAACGGGTCTTGTCTTTTCGCTTGGAATCCATGTTGCGGTTATGGAACCTGGCAATGCAGTGTTGAAGGCCTGAATCCTCGGGAGGTAAAGGCACAACAGTTTCGATTTTCATGATTACTCTCCTTTCGGATAGGCCGGAGCAAAGGCCTTTCGGCATTGCCCCGGTGAGTTACTAATGAACCAAAGATGAAGTGACCATGATTGCGTCTCCGGACATCATTACCGGGAGATATTCGCAAGGCTCATGGCCGCAGCTCTTTTTAGTTCCGTTAGGTGAATAGACAGCCAATTGACCATCCATAATGTTGAAGGGCATCCCCTGTTTTTTCGCTGCCGGTGACAGCTTGAGAGTGCCCTTTGCGTCAACCAATGCCGTTGCCCAATGGAAGTCTTCACCACCGATCACCGGCTGTGATTCATCCACGACTTCGACCATGATTGGCATCATTCCAACCCAGCTCCACAGGCTGTTCCCTAATGCGAGGGCTAAAGCCTCGAACGCGGGAAAGACTACCGATTGCCCGAGAATCTGGTGGGCAATAGTGTCCGACAGACCTTGGATGAGTTCCTCTGGTATCCCTTTCACTCGACAATGTTCTGTCGGTGTAAAGATGCGAGACAACTCCGGCTGTTCTGGATGAACAATGAAAGGTTCGGTACTTCTGCATTTTGCATAGTCCTTACCTATGGTGCCGCAAAACTCATCGTCGCCAGTCAGAAGCTGGCGAGAGAACCCCTTGCCAGCAGCTTTGTCTCTCAACTCCTTCTCAGCCAGATAGTCAAATGACTTCCAACGTTCAGAATCGAGCGGAACTGGCTCCAGGATGTCCTGTATGCGACTTTCCTTGGTGCGAACAGGCTGAACCTTCTCAAGTTCAAACCCGTCGATCCCGTGGGAAAGCGCAACAACACAAAGACGCTTGCGGCGCTCAATAACCCCAAACTCATTGCCGTCGAGAATGCGCTCTTGTAGGGAGTAACCCAACGAAGAGAGCACCGAACGAATCACTTCCATCGAAGCGGTGTTCTGGTACTCAGGCACGTTCTCAATCAGCACAACGGCTGGGTTTAGCGCTTCTACGAATTGCAGGAAGTTGAAGAACATGGCACCTGCCGCCTCATGCGATTCGGCAAACTCCAACTTGTTCTTACTGCGACCTGACTTTGACGCGCCGGTACACGGTATGCCCCCCATCAAAACATCCACCTGTGGTGGGCGTTTGCTGAGATTCACAGCCTGGATTGGCGATTCGATAACAATAGAATCTTCGTTCCAAAGCTCCGGGTTATTTGCCAAAGACGAATCGAGATATTTCCCTTCCATCTCCACGGCCACAGATATGGCACTGGCAATTCCCGCCTTGTGAAAACCGGCGTGAATCGCTTTATCAAGCACACCACCCCCATGAAAGAGGCTGCATACCGAAAGCGATTCTCCATTCTCCAGCTTACTGATAAGCCGGTTGACGCGCTCGATCACTCGCTCTTGTTGATGGTGAGCAGAGATCACAATTGCGCCGTTACGGATGAACACGCGGAGCATCTCTACACCGTCAAAAACGGTAGCAAGCTCCTGCACGGTCAGATCGATGATTGGAGACACCCGGCCATTGCGCTCACGCTTACTGATGGTGAACTTACCCTCCTCTTTGACGCGAAGCACAACCTGGGAATCTTTCAGCTCCAGATCATACTTCATGCCAGGATAGTAACCTTCACGCAGTAGCTTTTGGCCTTCCAGCCAGACGCGCTTCTTGCCTCGATGTTCTCCTAACTTGGTGTTTACGATAGTAGCCATGAGCTCTCTCCTTTCGGTTGAGAGGCCACTACCGTCCCAATCGGGAAGTAATGGCCCCGATGGGTTTAAAGTGGTTCTCAGTTCACAGCGATGCCGTGAGACTGAATGGCATTAGCAAAGCCAGCCATTTGTTCAGGGAAGGTGTAGCGGTTGATGTCCTGGCTGCGAGCCAGATTGACATGCACCTTCTTCACCTTCGTTTCGTCAGAGTCGTACTTTTCAAGCGCCAGCTTCTCAGCTTCTTCCGGATCTCGGCCCAGCGAGTAGGCGTAAATCACAGAGGTGAAGCCAAGTCCTGAGCCGAATGCGTAGACTTGTTTCTCGAAATGGACGTCAGCGAAATAGATGCTGAATCCGGATTTGAGGTTATGTTTTTCCATGATGCACTCCAAATAGTTTGGGGGCGCACCACGTCCCGAACCGGGCGGATGCACCCGGTTTAGGGTTAGTAGATTGCTCAAGCTGTTACGCCAGCCTGAGCCTTTATTGCTTCAAGCACGATCTCTGCTTCCTTGATAGAACCAGTGCTGTACAGCTTATGCAGCACCCGGCCAAGGTTCACAGAGATCTTTTCTTTCACTTGGAGATACTTGACATAGAAGTCATACAGTTTCTCCGCCTGCTCAAGGTGGGACATGCTCTCAACGGGAATGGTATTCCCTGGATTGCAGTACCACTTTCCGAGCACCTTTTGTACAAATCCCTCTTTGTCTCCTACGAACTGATTTGTGCCAAACACCCCACTGGTTGGTGAGCGTTGAATAACAGAAATCGGATTCGCAAAGCTGGCAAGAGTAGTCATAGTTGTGGCTCCATGTTTGTCAGGGAACCACCAGCCCGAGGGGCAGTGATCCCCCAAGGGTTATGTAGAATGCTGTTTGTTTGGGGAGGCCAGCTACCTCACTATTCACTCTCGACAGAGAGCAAAATCTTGCTTTCCGAGGGGCACAAACTTTCACATGTGAAAGTCGATGCCACTGGGAAAGCAGGGGGTTAACCCCCCGCTTTAACCCGCGCTAAGCGGTTTAGGATAGACTTCACGCCTTCCCTTACTCCAGATGGATCGTAACCTGCTTCATCGCAGCAGACCACAAATGAGAATGGATGTACCTCATCGGACATCACCCAAGCCATCGTTTCCTGCTTGATTTCACTTCCAGCTCGACCATCAGCAAGGACTCTAAGGCTATGCCATAAAAGCCCATCACGTAACTGCCTTACCTCATCATCAGTCCATTCAGGCTTTGGCTCAAATGGAATGACTTCTGCGGTCTTCGGCTCTTCATCCAGGAAGAAAAGCGGCAGCTCAAGCTGGTTTTCCTTCTGGATCATCTTCACTGCATTCATGGTGACTCCTTTTACGGGCACCATGCCCCCACAGGGGCATGAAGCCCCCAGTGGGGTTACAGTCATAGTTACTTCACGCCTGCCAGTTGAGAATTGATGTTCTCTTCCAGCCAGCCTTGAAGCGATTCAAGGTCACGTTTGTCTTCCGTATTGCTGGCTTTACGTGCATCTTCCGACACAGCGCTCAACATGGCGTTAGCCTCAGCAAGTGATTCAACATTGTTCCCAGGGAACACAATCGTTTGACTGTGATCTTTCATGGTCTTCTCCTTTGAGAATGGAGGACCGTCTCCCATCAGGAAGAGCGGCCCCGTGGGTTAAAAGTAAAAATCCTCCAGCTCTTCATGGTCAGGCTTTCGCTCAACTGGTCGAAGCAACTCAGCTTCATCAGCGAACTCAAGCTCAGGATGAAAAGCAGGATGAAATCCTCGATGCCAGACTGGACGGTCATTATCGAGGTCTAAGTAGCAGTGCCTCCCACTGGCTGGGTGATAGCAGTAAAGCCACTGTCTACCACTAACGGTAAACGGCTTCTCTGCACCTCCACATGCCGGTACAAGGTTATCTGCTGCTATATGCGCTACAGCATCCATAGGATCAGTCCTCATCTTCGTCATCACGAACACAAAGATCACGAGCAACTATCCCGGATTTCTCATGACCGCATAAACAAAAACGGCTGAAAGCCTTATGATTCTTGTCGCCAAACAAAGCCCCATAAGTCTTCAGCCGCGCACAAAATGCTACCAGAAAAACTCCACTTTTCACCCCTCTCTCGCCGCCTCGTCGAGGCCTCTTTCACCGGTGGTCACATCACCTCGGATGCGGGCTTGTTGCTGCTGCGCGAGGTCGACCGGCAACATGGCTTGACCCGCCGCCTGGCCAAAATCGTTCCCGATCGGCGTGATCCTGGGCGTGTCCAGCATGGACTGCAGACACTGCTCGCCCAGCGTATCTATGCACTGGCCGCCGGCTACGAGGATCTCAACGATCATGACGGCCTGCGCCATGACTACGCGCTGCAGACTGCGGTCAACCGCCTGCAACCGCTGGCCGGCAAATCCACTCTGGGGCGCCTGGAACAGCAAGCCGATCGCGAAACGGTGGTGCAAGCCCATCGCCTGCTGTGGGAGCACTTCATCGCCCAGCATGACCAGGCGCCGGCTGAGATCGTGCTCGACTTCGATGCGACCGATGTGCCGGTGCATGGAGATCAGGAAGGGCGCTTCTTCCATGGCTATTACGACCATTACTGCTTCCTGCCGCTCTATGTGTTCTGTGGTCGCCATCTGCTGGTGAGCTATTTGCGCCCGAGCAACATCGATGGCGCCCGACACAGTTGGGCCATCCTGGCACTGCTGGTCAAGTTCATTCGCCGCTTCTGGCCAGAGACCCGCATCGTGTTCCGCGGTGACGGCGGTTTTTGCCGACATCGCATGCTCGACTGGTGTGACCGCAAGCAGGTGGATTATGTGGTGGGTCTGGCCCGCAACACCCGCCTGCAGCGGATGGCGGCGCCGGCCATGCAAGCGGTCGCCGAGGCCTACCAAGAAACCGGGCAGAAGATGTCCGGCGTGTATCGCTTCCTCTATCAGGCCGGTAGTTGGCGTAGGCGCCGCCTGGTCGTGTCGCGCCTGGAACATGGCGAGCAGGGTGCCAATCCACGCTTCATCGTCGTGTCCCGCTTTGCCGAGGATGCTGCCCAGCAGTACTACGAAGACTACTGCGGCCGTGGCGACATGGAGAATCGGATCAAGGACCAACAGTTGGATCTGTTCGCCGACCGCACCTCCAGCCCACGCTGGTGGACCAACCAGTGGCGGCTGATGCTGTCGGCCTTTGCCTATGTGCTGTTCGAACGGCTACGCGATCATCTCCAGGGCACCGCATTGGCGCGCATGAGCATCCATAACCTGCGCTTGAAACTGCTCAAGATCGGTGCGGTGATCATTCGCAACAGCCGGCGCATCCGCGTGCTGATCAGCGAGGCCTATCCGCATCAGGAACTCTTTGCGGGGCTGGTTGCCCGCCTCAAGCCGACCTGAACAGGCGGGCGCCCCCGGCCCGGCTCAATGGGGGAAAGGGGGCAGTGCGCCCCATACGCGGGAATTGAATAAAAAACGATCAATTTTTAGCGGTGGAAGGCAGGTTGTTGATACGCCGAGGCTTCACCGGCCACGCCTGCCGGCCTCATGAGAAATCCGGGCTATTTCCGCAGCTATCAACGCATAATCGTTGCCCTGCCAGAACCACCGCTCCGCCAGCTCATAGGCTTCGCTGGAAGGTTCGCCATAACCATGAGCCACCACGTAATCGTGGAACACTTCATGATCAAATGCCTTGCCATCAGCTTCCATGAACCAACCGACAGGGCACTCCAGAATGCGATGCCTTACGACATCTCGCTCTGAATACCCCTCTCTGACGGCTTGCTCCAACATTTCCCGCGACATACCAGGAGGAGTGATGATCTCTATGCTGATCCCATCACTTCCTGCAAGATTGTCCTCGTATGGAAGACCGGCAAGTGTAAGGTGGTTGCGCTTGCACCAGCCTATGGTCCGAAGTATCCGACTTTTGTCAGACTCCCTGGCCGTGTATCGGTTAAGCTGCATAGCCACCTCCAGCACACTCCCCATCTTCGATTTCACTTCCGAGCTCGACCATTCCAATCAGGTCAAGCTGGGTCATGTCCGAATCCAGAGAGCAGTCAATTGCTGACTGAATGATGCCTTTGTGGGCCAAGCCTAAAACCGACTTAATAGTCGAAAGCAGAGACTCGGCTTCGCTCTCGATCTGCTCCAGAATGTCTTTCCATTCCCAGTGCTCAAACGGTTGCCAAACGACCAGATCCTCAGGTTCGTCTCCCCGTTCTACACACTCAGACAAATACTCATAAGCCTTGCACCAATTCTCTTGTTGGCCCAGTTCACTGAGCACTAGAGCGGTAGCATGACCGTATGCGATTTGTTCAACTTTGGTATTGATAGACATAGTGTTTCTCCTCGTAATGGATAGAGGAGCCCCACCCGCAGGAAAGGCTCCTCCGGATGGGTTAAATTTCCAAGGTCACATCGGTTTTTGCTTTAGCGCAGCAAACCAACACTTCCCCTTCTTTGACAAATGCGATGGGCGTCTCGTCATAAGCCACTTGACCTTCGAGTAGACGAACCCGGCACATACCACAAAAGCCACTGCGACAATGCGTTTCAACAGTGAGGCCTTTGCTTTCGATTTGCGCCAACAGCACATTGTTGCTGGCTTGAAGTTGTACGTTCATGGTCACGCTCCTTTGTTGTTGATGAGCGCGACCAATCCCCTCCGGGATGTCACGCCCCGGTTGGGCTACTCAGCAAGTGCATAGACACCTACCTCGATGCGAATAAAGAACCTGGCATCTTGAAGAACTTGCCTGACCTTTGCTTGCCAGTGGTTGTTCTCTCGATGCTTTGCGTAGGGTTCAATCTCTTTGTAAATCTGCTCCAGCTTCAACGTTTTCCCCTGTAGGGTTCGGCGTATTGCAGCTTTCCACGTAGTCGAAACCATATTGGTTGCTCGACGGTGTACGGCAGCAAGAAGACAGAGCGATGAGGCAACGTCGTTACGACGAAACACCAACAGCTTTTCATGGGCGATACGCACCAGCTTCCCGGAATACTGAGTTCGGTCACTCACACAGTTGTGCTGTGTTTTGATGATCTCATCCACCAGCTTCCCAGGTGCGATACGTTCCACAAGGCTGGACAGGTTGAAATAATCCCCATCGCGCCTCAGGTTTCCCATGAGGATTCCGTAATGCCCTCCTCGCTCACAGGCGTCATGAATATTCATAACGGCCAGCTCAAGGGCTTCAACGAACTCAGGCAAATTCATGCGGCTCATATCCCATTTGTTGGGCTCGCCCCACTGCTTACCTGAATACTGGATCATGTCCCAGTAAGGAGGGTGCCACCAGATCAGGTGTGCAGGCTCTCCGAGGAACGAAAGGAAGTCATCCCGCAACAGGTTGAACCCCTGATGCAAGTCTGTCCCTTTGAAACGGACACCAAGTTCATTGGCAACGTCGATGCTAGAGCCACCCCCAACACTTGGGTCTGCCACCAGCCCGTTCGGCTTTCTCATGTAAGACTCAATGAAGTCTTTAACGATAAAGCCCGAGCAGTTGCCTCGGTACTTGTTGTTTCCGTAAGGCCCCCTGTTTTCGTAGGAGCATACTGATGATTTGAACATGGCGTCCTCCATCATAGATGGGGCGCACCATGCTCCCATCAGGGGCCGGTTCGCCCCTGGTTAGGGATTAAGATCAAGCGTTATCTGCATACCACCAGCTAAGGCGATTGCAATCACGAAAGAAGGTTGCTTCATCAGGAGCCTTCATCATGACCACATCACCTTCGCAGTAGGTGCATAGCTCAAGCGTTGCTTCATTTTTCCAAAAGGCACTGCACCCCGATTCTTGATACACAACCTCCCATTTGGGATGTCGCAAGTACCGATGGAAGAAATCGAGAGTGTCACCATAAGGGAAGTTGAAGCGCTCCATCACTGAACCATTTTCTGTCAGTTCAGGTTTAACCTTGCCGGTTTTCAAGCGCTTCTTGATGATGCGCTGAACCCAACGAAGTCGTGCAAACAGCCGATTGGTGTCTTTCTCGTACCACTGGGGATTACGCTTGCTCCAGTAGAGCTTGGCGAAGATTTCCCCGGACAAATCCTTCATCTGGTTTTCGTTGAGCTCATCAAGAAAACGTCGAGAAGGTTTGTCGTAGTCAAGAACTGCTTCCAAAGCTGATAGGTTTTTCATAGGGACTCCTTATTGCGATTGCGGAGCCCCGTCCCCTCAGGGCTATCGGAGCCCCATAGGGTTAATTAGGGTTAATGGTTGAACGGCGATTTATCGAGGGTTGGTGAATCGAATGGCTTTACCAACGAAATCGGCCATCAGTCGATTCCCAGTAGAGCTGAAATAGCTCTGCCACTCTTTCCAACCACCAACGGATTCCACCGAGCTTGGAGACTCGAAGATACCCCAGATACGCATTTCACAACCTCGTTGCAATACTCGGTTTACCTGGTCAACCAAGTATTCCTTGTTCTGCAATGAAGAGAGGTTGCAAGGCATCTGCATGATCAGCTTTTCAGCTTGCTCGAAGTCGATTTTTTCAATCAACCCCGTGCGGGTATCCACAGAGAATGGAACCACCTGTTGACCGTGGTTAGACCACAACCAATGGGTGATATAGATCGGATTAACGCCAACTTCCGCTGGCACCAATACGCTGCCGCAAGACCGCAACAGCCAGACCAGACGTAAACCATCGAATCGATCCAGAGACTCCACATCGGTAGTGATGTCATCCTGGTAGATTTCAGGCAGCTTATGTTCGGCGGCGAGAGAGATCATTACGGATTTGAGATTGTTCAGATGAGACATGTGTGCTCCTTAAAGTAACTTGGGCACACAGAGCCTGTCAGGCGCAGTGCGCCCTTAGGCTGAGGTTGAATGCTGTTTGTTTTTGGCGACCAGCTATCGCACGTTTCGCCCTCAGAGAGGACAAAATTCACTTTCTCAGCAACCCTCAATGAAGGCCTCTGAGAAAGTGGGAGGGTATTCCCTCCTCACTTTGATTGTTCCACGAGAGCTGTGTGAACAGGAACGCTCAAACTGCCCTTTTCGGGTGCAAAGCTCAAAGACGCATCAACTGCCCCGTCTTTTCAGTTCTTCGACCAGATGTTCAGGCACCTTACTCGCAGTACAGGCCAGCAATACATCGAGGCCTACCGGCTTGTGAAAGCGCTTATTTGACCAGGAATCGCCAACTGATGACTTTGCCCAGTCGATTGCTTGCCCAAGACGGTGGAACTGCCGCCTGCCTGTGTATCCCATACGACTATCCAAAGTAACACCCTGGAACAGTCTCCAGTACATCGGAGGAATGCGCTTAGCAAGCAGTAAAAAAGGCGTCTCCGGCACTGTAGCCCTTCTACCTTTGTTCCGATGATACAAATCCAAAGATGAATGGAATTGGTTCATAGACTCTCCAAATAAAAACGGCCACCCCCGAAGGGATAGCCGTTTGTCGTTTCACTTCCTGTTAAGCTGCAAAAGCAGTCAATGACCGCTCCATCAACTTAAACAGTGTGCGTTGCAGAGCTGCCGCATCATCAATGACAATGTTCTTTTGGAACAGTCCTGACACTGCGGTAGTCTCTACCCCTATGCCGATCACCTCAACATCGCTTCGTTCACAGAGGTCAATCACTGAGCGACATGCCGGGGCGCTTTGAGGCTGCCCGTCAGTCACTACGATCAACATTTTTCGCTCTTCACGGGTCTTGGTGAGTTCAAAAGCTGCATACCACATAGCTTCCGCCATAGGCGTACCGCCAGTTGCTTTGAACCCAAACCGACCGGCCCGATTCTGAACCGTATCTCCATGCTTCACGACACTGAACACTGGCTGGTTCCGGTTGCCACCAAAAAAGGTGACTGCCGGGTTTACGCCGGGTATTGCTTCCAGAGCCATCGAAATAGCCAAGGACGCTTCCCGCGCAATGTCTTGACGCTCCTTTCCATTGGCGGCCTTGTAGGCCATCGAGGAGCTCATATCAACCAGGATGTGAACCGCCGTATTAGGGCGTTTCTTGGCTTCTGGCTTGAGGAATACGCGGGTATCACCCGTCACTACACGATGTAGTTTCCGAGCATCCACACGCTTCCCTGATCGTTGGTTACGGTGAGCAACTCGCTGGCTGGCCTGGACCAATCCGTAGAGCTGCGTTCTTATCTTTGAAGTGGTGCTCTTCACATCCCCTACCAGGCTTTTGCCAACAGCAGGGTTGTCCTGGGTGTTCACAGCAGAGCGAACAGTCATATAGCTACTGTCCCCCTTATCTTGAGCCACCCGGTTGAGCTCGGCTTTAAGTGCATCATGCGCGTCACCACGCAAATCACCGGCACCGGCATTCAGAACCTGCTGGAGCATTTTGGCCGCGTCTTGTTTCGCCGCGTCAGAATTGCCACCAGCCTGGCTTTGTCCTGCCTTGCTGCCACCATCAGTATCCGACTTGCCTTGGTCGCCCTGTCCTTTCGGATCAGATTTCCCGTTAGCATCGTCTTGCTTCTGGTCTTTACCTTGCTGATCACCACCATTGGCATCAGGCCCTTGGTTTTGATCGTTACCACTTCCGCCCTGACTGTTCTGAGGTTGGTTGCCACCAGCATTCTGCTGGTTGTTACCATCCTGACCATTCTGGGGCTTTTGCTCTTCTTTCTCCTTTTCCTCCTCGATCATCTTGATGATTTGGTCGGCCAAGGATGTCACCTCTGCGGTTGACTTAGTGTTCACAGCCTTACGCAGTAAAGCGTTCAGCCGAACAACAACACCCTGAGGGAACACGCGCTCGAATACGGGGGTAGCCGAATCGAGATAGGGTTGAAGGACGGATTGCCCTACAGCCTTGGTTTGCAACCAGTACAAACAAAACCCTGTCAGAATGGAGGCAGGGGCCTCTTTGTCTGTGACGTGCTCGTAATGACCAGCTTGAGCCATATAGCGAGCAACCTCATTCAGGGTCTGCGACGTACCGGGGAAGAGTTCCATCATGGCCCGTTCTATGCGGCAGTCCTCCAAAACGTTGGACAACTCAGCATGAAGACCTCTGCGGCGCTCAACACCAAAGTCCGTAAACCGGACATGGGCTGCTTCATGGGCCAAATACCCCCAGACAGCATCCATGTGAGGATAGTCGTCGGGGATATTCGGAACCACGATGGTCTTACCATCGGTGTATGCGTCATCGTTACCGATGGCGACTTTGACACCGAGTTTTTCACCATAGGCTGCGGCCACGATTGGTAGAGCGCTGTAAATGGTGCGTTTTTTGGACATATCTTTTCTCCTGGTAGGGAAGGAGATAGTCCACCCCTGGAGGGAATGGCTATCCCCTCCGGGTCGGTTTAGTTGAAGTGACTATTAGAAGAAATAGTCGCCATCGTCGTCAGTTTTAGGCAGCTCCTGGTTGAGAGGCTCCTCTGTCGTCTCCTCTTGGACAGGCTCTTGCTCTACCGGAGTTTCCTCAGGCAAAACCAGCTCATCCTCAACATCAACACGCTCTTCTCGAACCACATCACCGGCATTGGATTCATCTTCCGATTCACCCTCGCCTCGTTCTGCAAAACTCTTGAAGAAGTTGTCGATGTCTTCATCCAGGTCAACAGAGTTACCACCGCTGTTAGTCTGTTCTGATTGAACAGATTCAGTACCACCTACCTGTTGCTGCTTGGTTTCGCCACCCTCTGTTGCAGGGATAAGCTCACCGGCTTTATCGCTTTTCTGTTCGGCCTTTTCATCTTTAGAACGGTCCCCCATCTGGGCTCCCGAACCGCCAATGTCATTAGCCATGCCCTCTACAGTAATCGAGCCATTGGCATACTGCTCGATGCGGTCCCTCTCGCTCATGATCAGCACTGCGGCCACGACCTGATAAAAGAAAGGCGCAACGATGTTTCGGCCATCGGCATGTTGCTCGTATCCCCGGAGGGTTTGGTCGAGCAGCTTGACCAGAGGGTTAAAAGCGCTGTTCAGGAAGCTAAGCCCATCCACCTTGTCGCGGATGTTACGGAGTGTCTGCCGAGTAGTGACCGCACATTGGTCTCGACCGGCCAAACGTTCCATATAGAACTTATTCGCTTCCTGAACCACTTCGGAGATGAGATCGTCACCCAGGCGCTCAACCTTGCGGTTAAGGCGTTTGGCGTTGGCCTCATCTTCGTTCACAGGCTGGATCATGAACACCTGGTACTCAAAGCCAATCCGCTCCTCGACCGTTTCCTTTGGAAGGGCTCCGGCACGGATAGCTCGTTCATACTCAGGGTTCTCCTGACACCATTCATCCACGGCTTTGTTGTAACCTTTGATGAAATCCTGTTTCAGTTGGTTAAACTGAAAGTTGATGTCATTCAGCTTGTTACAGATTTCATCGGTCTTGCTGACGGGTACGGCAAATCCGTTCATGAACGGCATACCGAATTTCAGCAGGAGGCGACGAGTTTCTGTTTTCAGGCGATGAAAGCCTTTCAGCTTAGCCGGATCACAGATCTTCTTACTTCCCAGTTGAGCTACTTTCTCAGGTGGAATTTCACCACCCTCGCCCAGCTTGAGATCAGATGCAGACAAACGGGTTTGTCCACTCCAGATGTCAAAGTCTACGTGGATAACACAGAGGCTTTGTAGATGGTTCACTTTAGTCATGATGCACTCCAAAAAGTTGGGGGCGCACCACGTCCCGAACCGGGCGGATGCGCCCGGTTGGGCTAGTAAATTAACGTTAATTTGCTGTTTGTTTTTGGCGACCAGCTATCGCACTTTTCGCTCTCCGAAGAGAACAAAATCTTGCTTTCCGTTGGAGACTCCCAGAATCCCCAAGGGAAAGCGGGGGAAAATCCCCCACTCACCAGTAGAACGTCTCTACTTCTTCCGGCAAATCATCAAGAGGAGCAAGCACGTCCTCATCAACAATGTACCGTGGCTTCACAGAGCCAGTAACCGTTACACGGCACCGCTCTGATGACTTCTCTCTGTACTGGTCAACATCCTCAGGCTTCACGCCTGACGCCTTATCAGCCAACAGCTTTTTGTAGTCTACCCGGCCAGCCGCTTTGTATCTCGTTACCATCACACCGCAGTAGTCGGCATGGAAGTATTCCCCCATGAGGGACTTCATGGTGTCGAGATGAGGCTTTTGCCTTTCTTGAAGCTCAGACAGTCGCTGTTTCAGCTCCTGAATCTCTGCATCATAGAGGCGGTATTCCTCAGCAGCAGCAATCCAACGGTTGACCTCTTCACCTTGCGGTATGTACAGGTCTCTCTCTGGATCTTTGTCGGGCTCCTTCTTGTCTACTACCTGTTGCCAGAACTTTTTAGCCTCGGCCAAGATTTCTTGAATCATGGCTTCGTCTCGGAGTATTGGAAACTCCTGAATCTGACCTTCAAAGTAGAAGACTAACCAGCCTTGCTTGGTCCCCGTTACCAGGAGCTGGTGTTGCACCTGCGGGTAATAAAGCTGGTATGCCTTGCTGTTTGCTTTCTCAGCACAAACATCTTCCCAGACAGTCGCACTCGGGCTTTTCAGCTCGACGGGCTCCCCGTTATCTCTCAGGCCATCCAGGGAGGCCCTCATGAGCGGGTATTGAACCGATTCGACACAGGCGGGGAGCAGCATGTCATCATACTTCTCCTCGAAAGCGCGTCTTGCAGCATCTTCGTTTTCTATCCCCCGGCGAACCAGCGGATTAAGACTCAGATCGACTTCACGCGCATACCCAGTCTTCTCGGCCCACAGTCTCCATCGTGTTTTGTACGGAGACCGATTGAGCAGGATAGCGGCGTCAGTGGCTGTTACACCTTGACGCCGCCAATCAAGCCAATCTTCCTCGCGTTGCGATAGGTTGACTATTTTCATGGACCTCTCTCCAATGGTTAGGAGGGAGATCTCCCCCAGCGGGGGAGTCCCCCCCGTTGGGGTTAGTAGTAACTGCCTTCCGCGCCCTCCTCTTCTGTAACAGGGATCATGTCCTCGTCACTCAAAGGCGGCATTTCTTCGGCACCAGGTTCAGCATTTGCAGAACCACCAGCGGCGGACTCTTGCTCGTGCGCTTCCTGGTAGTCAGGTTTCGGAGGCTCCATTTGATCCATCTCCTTGTCACGAAGGAATTGAGTCGCATATTGCAGTTCCGAACCTTCATACCGTCCCTTCACATACTCATGCGCCGCAGACCATGCGTTTTCAGCAATGGCGCGATTTGCGAGTTTGGTTAGGATCGGGTCAAGCTCTTTGTGCTCAATAGCCAAAGGCTCTTGGCTTTGAACTTGAGATGGTGAAGGGAGATTGGCAATAGCCGGGTTAATGGCCGATGCCTGCTCCATTTCACGGATGCGTTCAGCTTCATCCTGGTCATAAATACCAGAGAAACCAAATGCGACACGAGAACACTGGATCAGCGACTTGTGCCGGAGTTGACGCTTGGTGTGCGTTTGCCAGGGGCCATCAACAGTGTAAGCACCATTGCGACCTTGACCCTGAAACGGTTCACGGTACACCTCATCAATGAACTCCTTGATGCGGATAGGGCGAGATCTGTCCTTACGGTAAATCACGCATTCAATCCACTCAGGGCAGTCAACTTTCGCCCCCTGCATTCTGACCATCTTGTCCGAATACACGAACTCGACGCCATCATACTGGGGATGCTCGTTGATGATGCGGCTCCAACCATCAACACCTACTACCGGAATGATCCCATTTTGCTTGTCAGGAAACGCATAGATTTCCCGAGTGAAAGGGTTCAAACCGTACTGTTCAGCCACGATCAGGAGCGTCATCATCTGCTCATCGGTCGGGGCACTTCCATCTCGCTGCTTGAATGCGGTCGCCTTCAAAGTTTCATAGAACTTTCGGGTGTCCACGCCAAACCGGCTTGCGATACGGGTTACAAGAGATTTGTTATCAGACATGGTGTTTCTCCAATTCACGAATGAACGGTTTGAGGACACCATGACCCCCTCGGGGCATGAGTGCCCCCGTGGGGTTTAGTAAGAGTTGGCGGTGTTACCCGCCAGCCAAGTGGTGCAGCCGCATGAACGGGATGTCATCATCCCAGCCATCAGGAGCGGGACCATAGCCTCCGCCCATACCACCTTGCGGTGCTGATTGCTGCACAGGAGCAGATTGCGTACCGGCTCCTGTACGTTGCCCTTTTTGGGGCGCTGCACGTTGAGAGTTGTCCTGAGGTGCATTTCCACGACCACCAAGCATCTGCATTTCAACGCAGTGTACTTCGGTGGTGTAGCGCTCGATTTGTTGGCTGTCAGTCCACTTCCGGGTGCGGTTGCTCCCTTCGAGATAGACTTGGGAGCCCTTTTTCAGGTACTCACCAGCGACTTCCGCCAAACGACCTTTAAGCACAATACGGTGCCACTCAGTATGCTCTCTTTGCTCGCCAGACTGCTTATCGCGCCACGTATCCGTTGTTGCAACGTTGAAGTTGGCAACGGCAGTGCCGCTTGGCATGTAGCGAATTTCCGGGTCAGAACCGAGATTACCGACCAGAATTACTTTGTTGACGCCTTTAGACATCATGACCTCCAAGTTATTTGGAGAGGGCCAACGCCCCTTTCGGGGAGCAAGCCCCCGTAAGGGTTAAAAAAAGTGATCCTCTTGTTCGGCGTCGATCTCTGCCAGGCGAATCAGCTCAGATACAAGGCCAAGCCTTTCTGCATCTGCTCTTACTTCGTCGTAGCTGAAACCAAACCGTTCAATGAGGGGTTTTAGTGAATCAAAACGCTCGTAGTCGAAGGTATCACCCTGTTCATCACAGAATGCCACCAGCGGCTTCTCTACGTTTGAAAAGTCATCCGCGAAACGCTGTTGCAGGTAAACCAACATCAGCAGGGGTTTGTGACCATGTTCCGGGCGGAGTTCACCAGCGCCTTCCAGCGTAGCTGGATGGATAGTGTTTTCGCCTAGTCCAGTGCTAACCCCAAGCTCATAACCGCTGTCAGTACGCATCAGCACACTGGGTAGCAAGTCATTTGAGCCTTCGCTCCGAGCAACCTCAAAGCCGATTAAACCGGCTCCTTTGGCAAAAACCCCAGCAACAAAACCTTTGAAGAGGTTTATGTCACCTGGAGGTAACTCAGAGGGCGGAGATAACAGCCAGTTGAGAGATCCCAAGCTGGCTGTTTGTCCGGCTGAAACATTCCCCCCTTCCAGCACCGTCTGTGTCTCTGCGTTTACCAGCACCTCATCCAGAAAGGTGTACCCCTGGCTGAGAAACTGTGACACATACTGGCTTTCTTTGTCCTTGTAGGACATTGGGATCGTGTCTGGGCCGTTAGCTTCAAAAGGTCCTTCGAGCTTTGTCTCAGACCAATTTTCAGCTTTCCCATCAGTGACGGTTCGGCGTAGCTCGACCATCGTGAATTGGCCTGGCTCCGAGGAGCTGGGCTCCCGGAGCAACTTGTAGCCAATGAAGACTTCTATTGTGGTTTCGTCATTGCCCCACTCTTTAGCAGTGTAACGACGGCACAAACAGTCATTTTTCTTCATGCGTCACCTCTTAGCGCCATTGGTCCCCGAACACATCCTTCGCAACACGCAGGATGGCTTCACGCTCCTCTTTGGCCGCACGGATAAGCAGAGCTTGATCCAAGGCGTATTCAAGAGCATTTGGGGCACCACGGAACGCTAGAGACAGTTTCGCCCAACGCACCAACGTCCGAGTGGACATGGTGACGCTGATCTGACCATCTTCACCGTTTTCGCCAAGAAACAGTTTGCGGACCTGATTAGCAATCCGAACCATTCCCTTCCGCACATTTTCCGGAAGTTTCGGAGTAGCACGGCCAAGAATGCTGAGTTCAGCTTCCTCATCCGCATACCCTACTTTGGTGAAACGATAGCGATCCATAGCTGCGAGGTTCTGCATCATCACCCCCTGGTACAAACCAGAAGCATCACCGGACCCCGTAGAGTTACCAGTAACGACCACACGAAACATCGGGTGCGGCTTGATGATTTCCCCGCCATTCTGAGCGATCACAAGGGGACGCCCTTCAAGGACATCGTTGAGACCAGCCAGCTCGGCAGGGTCGGCCAAATCCACCTCGTTGATGAGGAGCAGATGACCTTCACGCATAGCGACTGCCAGAGGTCCATACATGAACTTCATGACAGGTGGTTGACCAGGCTTTTCCGCGACCAGAGCGTGATGTCCAATCAGATCTGTCAGCTCCATCCGCCCGTGGGCAGTGATTTGCTGAACAGGCCAGTTGAGACGACCAGCGATCTCGGTGATACCTGAGGTTTTGCCAGACCCGGTAGGGCCGGTTACGAACAATGCGTCACCGCCAGGCTCTTTGAGATAGGCCAAGACCTCTCGCAGAAACTCTTTGCGGAAAACGTAGTTGGTATCAGTGGCAGGGATGAAAGGGTTTGAACCGTCAGCGTAGCCGATGGCCGTTACCTTCTCCGGAATGCTGGGCATACCGAAAACCTTGCTTACTGAGAATTGAGAGTATTGAGACATAGGTGCGCTCCTATTGTGACAGGCGCACCACGTCCCGAACCGGGCGGATGCGCCCGGTTGGGCTAGTAAATTAACGTTAATTTGCTGTTTGTTTTTGGCGACCAGCTATCGCACTTTTCGCTCTCCGAAGAGAACAAAATCTGCTTACTGATGGTATTCACCATGAGTAAGAAGACTTTTAAGGAGCGAGGAGAGTAGCCTCTCCTGGAGGCTACTCCCTCAATGGACGAACATCACCACATCGTCGTTTTGACCAATGACCCCGGTTTCTTTGGCCCACTTCACTGCTTCACTGTGCGCCTGGTAGGAGCTGGAATACAGTTTCGGATCAAATTTCACCTCGCGTCCATCAGCCAGATAGATGATGCCTGCGTGATCGTCGTAAACATGAAGATTCTGTTGCATTCGACATTCCCCCTGTAGCTTGTCGTCAAAGCCAACTGACACCAGAAGACTTTGAGGACAAGCCACAGAGGCTTGACCAGAAAGAGAGGGGTTGCCCCCTCCCTTTGCGTTGACTATCAGCAGTAACCGAACGATTCAGCGATTCTCACGAAAGGACGAGAGATTGCCCAACCAGCAGGGATACACAAAGCGATGATAGCGATTTCCATGATGTTGCTCCTAAGCAAAAAGGGGCAACATCCCCGTCGGGGTATGGTTGCCCCGATGGGTTTGAAAGTGTCGAAGATTACTCAGCGACAGTTATTACCAAACAAGTTCCTTGCCCTTACGAAGGTAAGTCGGGATTTCGAGATAATCCCAGTCAGGTTCTTGTTTAGCGACTTCTTGAACTTGAGTTACCTCAGGTTCAACGACTGCTTTGGCTTGTTCAGCCTTGGCAGCACGTTCTTTGATGACGGCCTGTACAGACCGCATTGCAGGAACTGCGAATTTGTTCCAAAGGAACAAACCGATACGCTGGAACACTTTAGCGAGAACGATGAAGGAAAAAGCAAATGCCTTCGCGCCTACGTACAGTGCGCCCAGAGATGCAAGCAGAACTACAATGAAAGTGATGATGTGCATGGTGTTGCTCCTATGTAAAAAAAACAGGGGCAACACCCGAAAACCGGGAGAAGCCCCCGGCTTGGGGTTAAGTAATGCCATACGGCATAAGACTAGATGCTGTTTGTTTTCGGAGACCAGCTATCTCACCTATAGCCGCAGAGCGACTAAGATGATTCAAATATAGCTCACCTTTGCTAAACAGAAAACGCTGTAACTGTCCATTTTGGGCACTTCGAGAGGTCAGGTTACAGATTGACCGCATTTATCCTTTCCAGTGCGTTTATCTGTACCTCAAATTTAGGAGTATCTCTAATGGCAGAAGCACAAGTAGCACTGGACACAAACAACGACCGCAGCAACCACTACTCTCGCCCTGTTTTCAAGCAAGTTCTGAAAGTAAACAGCCTCCAAGCTCAGCGCGTCATGGAACGCAGCTTTGAGCGAGTTTCCAACTCCCTGTTCTCCATCGACGTGATCCTTCGCATCATCGGTGAGCAGGACGAAATCGACCAGGTTGAAACCGTCATCCTGGAACACATTTCCAAGGTCTCCGAAGACCTGGACAAAGCTACCGCCCAGCTCAACAAGCTGATGGAAGACAACGGCATCGACATGATGCCCGGCTACACCAACCCGAATGAATACACCATCGAGATCAACTCTCCTCAGGTTGCTCAGTTTGCACACCTGATCCGCAAACTGGATACCCTGATGGGGATCGTTGACACTCTCTGGCTGAACACCGTACTGACCAGCAAGCAGCGCACCGACGCCACTTACCAATGGCAGCAACGCCTCATCAAGCTGGCCGGTCGAATCATCGGCATCGAGAAACGGGCTCGCATTTCCGCCCACAGCAAAGGCAAAGAAGGTGAAGTGGCCGAAGCCGCTCCGGAATCTGCAACCGGCGACAAGGAAATCGCAGACGAAGCCGAGAAAACAAAAGCAGCATAACCCAGCCCAAACCTTTGCCCCTCGCCCGAGGGGCTTTTTTTTGTCTTTTATGGTTGCATTTTTTGATGCTGTGATATTATCGAAGTAAATCAGATTCAACTCAGGTAAGAACGGAGAACAACATGAAAAAGGCTTTAATCACCACCGTGGCTCTGGCTGTAGCAGCTCTATCTGGCTGTGCATCCACCAGCAGTTACGAACCCACAGCGTACAAAACCAATCACAGTCGCGCTTACAACATCGCGGAGGCCGGTGGCCTGGTAACAGGCATCCAAGACGCTTCTGTTCCGCGTGACAAGCTGGAGCGTCTGACCGACACCAAAACGTTTGGGGCAGCCTACGTGCTGTCTGGCTACATGTCCCCTCAGCTCGGAATGACCGACTGGCAAGGTGGCTTGGTCAACCTTGCGAACTGGGCTATCGGCCCCAAACAGCATGGCGCTCGCAATAGCTTGATCGCTTGGATGCCTGCTAACGAAGCAGTTTCACCGGCAGACGCTCAGGCCAAATTTCTTTCACATGTGAAAGTTTCCATTGAGTCAGCGCTGACTGATTTGGGTGCCAATTTCACGCTTCTGTATGACAAAGACGGTCGCCTAACCTATCAGTTCTACAAGAATGAATGGGGTTGCCCGACGTGGGTGAACGGACAAAGTAAGGTAGCTGACATGTGTTCCGTTAAGGTGAAAATCGTGGAGCCTCGCCTAGGGTCAGCTCCTAATTTTGTCTCTGGCGTTCAAGGTACAGCGTATGCCTTCACATCAGGCCATGAGACCGCATACAACTTTGTGAATGTCGGTAATGGGGCAGCAAGCCATGCTCCTCAGCAAGCGATCTACGCAGCTATTAGCAAACAGCTACCAGCTTGGGCCTACCTCTACCTTGCTCCAAAATCGGTTGAGCTGGATAATGGCGAAAAAGTTGCTTTCCCTTACCTTCTTGATCAGGGAAAAGCAGAGTTATTTGTTTACCCAGAAGCGTAATCAATCTACATGAGAAAGGGGCCGAAAGGCCCCTTTTTTTATCCACCACCAGTTGGCGCGCCTGTTTGAGGGTCTATGCTGTTTGTCGCCTCTTTTCGCTTCGCGTCAATATCAATCCCTTCCAACCGCTCCAACGCCCTTTCCTGAGCATTCTTCCGCGTCCCGTCAATATTGAAGTCATTCCCTGCTCCAGTCAGCGAGTCGAGATTTATTGAGGCCGGATCAGGGAATTTACCGTTCTGCTGTAATATCCCAAGCCACTCATCCAAATTAATTTTGCTCCAATCAATTTCGGCAATTTTATCTAGTGGAATCCCTTCACACTGAGGATTTTTGGGGTCTCCAAAGTTCTGCCCCAATTGAGGGCGAACCTGTTCTTGTATAATACGAGAGAGCGGAGAATTGAAGCAGCAATACGCTTCTCTTTTTTCAATACAAGCGCCCAACACCTTAGATTTACAATAAGAGCCTACATAGGTGCAATTCTTGAGCGCTCTTTTTGCGTTCATAGTGAACTCTTCTTCCTCGCACTTATAAATCATCTGGATCATCACCATCGCAACGACATAGACGGTATATATCGTCATGGCAGTGCTAAGCCATGTTGTCGCAGTCTCCATCATTGCTTCGGCAGCTTGTTCAGATGCTGCGGCAGCCGCCTGCTCTGTTGCTGCATCTTGGCCTGCTGATTTCATGACATCCATCATCACTTCTTTGACTTGCTCTTTGAGCTGGTCAATGAGTTGATCAACAAACTGCTCTACAGGCTGGAAGAACGAATCAACAGCACCTGAAACGTTCTCTATATAACTTGTGAACGGTTTTGTGACTTCTGTCCACCCTTGAAGGGCAGGTTCCCTAAGTACCTGATAAGCACCTTTAAGCGCATTACCATCAGTCAGCCCCATCACTGCGCCATCGAGCTTTGGAACGGCCATTATTAGGTTCAGATAATCGGCAAGAGATATATTGGTTGGCTTTTCACAGCAATCAGAAACTCCCCCAACAGCTATCTTGCATTCGCCAGCTTCCCCTGCAAAAGCAGAGCAAATAACGTTTTCATCCCCGGTAGGATTGTCATCCCCATCTTGGCCTGTGCAGCTCATATCCTGCGTCATGAATTGGGCTGCATTGAGCAACGCAGTAGCGCGAGCAAAATCAGTGCTTTGTGTTTTGGTCAAATCAAGGCAGTCATCTCCCATGCAGCGTATAGGCCCACCGCACTGGTACTCAGTTTCCTTTTCCAAGGTCGGAACAGAAACATCTGTACCACAGTCATAAGTATCCTCGTGGACGTAGCACGTACCAGAACTTCCCTGAGCACCATCAACACATTTGGAACTGATGAAGCCGCACTGAGGGTTTTCTTCATATTTCTGACAGCTATCGAGATTCCCGCCCGTGTTTACCGGACAGTGCGTTTCACCTTGAGGGTCTGTCCAGCAGTCCATTTGCCCCTTATAGAAGTCATAGTCAGCTTTAACTCGAACCTTTTTGCATAGTTTTGGAATACCAGGCAAAGGTGACGGCTTGAGTTGAGATTCGCAAACTTTGATCCCATTGATGACTGTGCAGCCAGTAGCATCAGTCGGGTCATCTATACATGTGATCTCGCCTTCCGCAAAACCATCTACCACCCCTTTGGCTGAATCCATGCAGCTCTGTGGAGCCCACTCATCCTTGGTAATGGCTTTCGATGGGTCATAGCGGAGTTTTATGCGGCCAAAACCCTCACCTTCGCCACTTACTGAAACGCGGATCTTAAACGTAACAACATCACCATCTTTCACGTTCTTAAAATAGGGAGTGACATCAACATTAGGGTTTCGCTCCCAACTCGTGGAGAGCTCACATCTACCGGCTGTTTCTGGAGGGAAGTTGCCATCTGGGCCAGACCACACTTTAGTCTCTTGGCCGGACTTACCGACCCACACTTGCATGTAGTCATCCCACTTGGCGTATTCAAGCGTTGCAGACACTATGGCATCTGGATTGCTGACTTGGACCCGCGTGTACTCCTCATAAATCTTGCAGTTACCACTCCAGTAGTTGTCCCCCACTCGACCAATCCACAACTCAGTACAGCCTTCTCCACAAGATTTGAGGTTATATGGACCATCATAGTGCTTCACCACAGAGGCGTCGTAGTCATGGACAACCTCACAGTCCGCGCTTTGATCTACAACACGCTGACACCGTTCATACTCTGGAATGTGGGCGTTGATAGTATTCTGATTGATGGTTGTTTCGGCAGAACAATCCCCAAAGCCACCTGCGATGAGGTCCATATCCTCATAGGTCTTTTTGCTTAGATTTAGTACCGGGTCATTACTGAAATCAGGGCGTGATCGATTAGAGGCATCGAGAAGAACCTTGTATGCCGCACCAGAGATTGATGGATTAGCACTATTGGCATCACTCCACAGCGACCCTTTTGCATTATTCCCCACGCTGTCCATGTCATCGCCAGAGTCGTAAATGCCTTGCAGACCGCCCACATCAGGTTTATTGGCATCAGGGAAGTAATAACTATCAGGTTTATTGTTGGTCCCGCTCGTTCCGGGGAATAGATCATTGACATTAATCTGACTCCCCCCGTTCATTTGGAATTGACCGTCTTTCAACGTCGGCATAGAGATTGTGCCATCTTGCACAGTCCCCGAGCTCGACTTGAATGAGTTTGAGAGGTTTTGTCCGAAAGCCTGGGCCTCTTTACCCACCGCTGTGATGTCCTGGTCTTGGCTACCGTTAGCGTAGGAATGTATCGGCAGCGCAGACATGGTTACTGTCAACAGCGAGGCCACAGCTTTCATAAAGTAATTATGACTTCGCATTGTGTTCTCCATTTCAACCTTCCCATGCTATCTGAGAAGACAAGGGCCACCTGTACGTGTAGTGGCCCTTTTGGGGCATAATCTAAAATGCCCGTGCAAATTCGTTAGGGTCTGCTCAATTGTTACAGCAATCATTCCATCGCCAGATGGTGTAAATAGGGTCTTGCCCAATTGCCGGTATAGTTCGCGCCAGACCCCACGTAAGAGTGGATTCGCCAATTACGTGAGATGAGTTTGTCTCTGGAACCGGATGCAATAGCGTGAATTTGTACTGCGTTTTGGGTAGTGTTGGGCTAATAACGCCTCTACACATAGCCTCAGAACCCATTGTCTTCCACGCTAACCCCCGGCGATGCAAAGCAGCCAGAACCCTTGTGCTAAGAAGACTGCTATCGCGGATAACACCTTTTCCACCATTCTGGTTGCCACTAAATGGATACAGGGTGCCCCATGAACCAGCACACCAGAAAAGCTGTTTTAAAGGTTTTCCAGCGGTTGATGAGACAGCATCAGCAGTACACGCAGCCGCCGCAATTGGGTTTGCTACTGCCGCCGCCTCTGGATTGGTAAAAAAAGCGAGCTCATCATTGTTCCAGGTCGGGTCGAGCTCCGACATGTACATGATGTCGAGATCCATATACCCATCAGCATTACAGGTCTGCTTAATAAATAAATCGAGCATCACCAACAGAGGAAACGCATAGTAGTGATAGTGCATAAAAGAACCATCACCACCATCCATGTCTCCCATGCCATGATGCCCTTGGTTAGTCCTATCAAACGGGAACCTGACACCATTCAAGACTGATGAGCAGCCAGGCACTCTCTGAAATTCAACGAGCCGTGCTGGCTCCCACATAGAAGTGGTGACTCCAGGCCGAGGGACCCCTAGATTATCCTCGCACATACACAGAGGGTTGCTTACGGCTTCACTCGGGAATGATCCGCCTCCACCACTTATAGGAACCCCTGCTACTTTGATAGGGAAAATACAGCTCCAGCAGATGTCAGTAATCAGTTTTCCGCCGATCACTTCCGCATTCTGGCACCCAGGGTCAGCCGATACCGAACCAACCCAAAAGACCGCGCTAACGGCCATGATCCGTAGAATTTTTTGCATCATGGTAAGGCCTTTACGTAATTCAAATTTTTCTCCATGACAGCAGGCTTCCCGTGATAGAAACCTTGTTGCCATGACAGTCCAAGTAATTTGGCGCTCTCCCCCAATGGGAAGCTCTCCACCTGCTCAGCAATGAGCTGTATGCCTTTTCGGCGGCAGTGGAGGATGGCCGGGTAGTCTTCAAGCGACCGCAGTCTTCTCGCGTCAAACTTGCAATAGTGCCAGTCATAACGGCTCAGGCGATCCAGAGAAGAGTTTTTGTCTCCATAGTCATCCAGCGCCAGCTCAACCCCTATTTCGGTCAGAGCCTCCCATCTCGATGCGAGAGAGGCGTCCTGAATGCCCTCTGTAATCTCGATGACAAGCCGTGATGAGTGATTTTTAGCAATGTCGCGGACAACCCTACACCACGCCTTGAAGATGACGTCTGATTGCAAAGTTTGTTCGGAGACATTCAGAAAGAGAGCCGGGTACAGATCCAAGCAATAATGAAGGTTGTCCTGAATGAACCGTGCCATCTCCATATCCACCAGTCCCCAATAAGGAGGAGATGACAGAGAGGATGGTGTAAGAACCCGGCCTTCGTCGTACCAACGAGCCAGTACCTCAGCAGCGACAAACGAACCTGTGCCGACGTCTTTAATTGGTTGGAAAGCCGGGGCAAAAATCATTCACCGCCCTCCTCAGCAAGTTCGCGGACAACAAACTTCTTGCCTCTGGCAGTAATGACGCTCGGTGTGTGCTCCAGCTCGAACCGGGTAATCAGATCTGGCGTCAGCAGATATACCGGCGCGTCAAAGTTGTCGGTGACACTCTTGTAGGAATCCCAGCCTTTGTCTTTGTCGAACTCTGTGGCGATATAGGTGATCCGTTGTACGCCAGGCTCCAGCTTGATTTCAGGCAGCTTCTTGGCGAGTAGTTCCATTTGCTTTTTGTCCAGCGGGTCGAAAACTACGACCGCTTGGGTAAATGGCCGCGTTCCAGGCTTGCAAACTTCCTTCGGATCGCACAATGGGTTGATCACGTCACCCGCGTGAGCGAACACAGTGCCATCCGGAGTGCTGATGTCACTGGTGATCATGACGCTAGGGTCAATTTCTCGTGTTCGAGATTTTGGCGCTCTTGGCAGCTCATTGAAATTCTGCTTGGTCCAGAAGCGCTCTATAGCCTGTTTCTTCTTCTCTTCCCAGTCGATATTGGCAAGGCGTTTCTTGGCAACATCAATAAGGTCTGGCTCACTGATTTTCTCCACCGGCCCCTTAACGCCGAGATCGCCTTTTTCTCCGTTATCCACTTCCCGAGCCAACCATACCGGGTCGGACAACCCGGAGACCTGGGCGACGACGTTTGGTTGTTCGCCAGGCAGCGGCTCATCCTCCAGCATCACAATCGTGGGAACGGCTGTGATGTTGTACGTTTTGAACAACGTAGGGTTGATGATGATGTTCGGCACTGGGTCTTTTTTGGCCGCGAGCGCCTGAATAGCTTTAACTCCCTGCCCCAAGTTCATTCCTTCCGGGATGCCACGGAACACAATTACAGAATCAGGCTGGCCTGACACCGCCGTTAGGACGTCATCTAACCCCTGTTCGCCAAGAGACAACGAGGCGAAAACCAGTATCCGATGGTCAGAGTAGATACCCTTTTCAGCCTGTTTCCGGTGCATCTCCTTGAGCGTTGGGTTAGTAGTTTGGAGCTGCTTGAAAAATGCCTTGGCTTCGGCCTGAGCCTCGTCCATGTGTTGGTTTTGCAACAGAGATGGCATTTCCATCTTCTGGGCCTTTTGGGCAATTTGCTTTCCTTGCTCAATAAGCGCCTTATCCTGCTCTGTGAGCGGAGACTCTTGAGCGTATGCCCCGCCAGCCACAGAGAACATCAACGCCACCAGAACGCTCTTAGAACAGGGGATATGCGCGGCCAATGATCTGATCATTTTTCACAGTCCCCCAGTAACGTGAGTCGAAGCTGAATGGGCTTTTGCCCATAAACCAGTAGTTGTTCTCTTTCAGCGTGGTCTTGCCGTAAAAGTGGCTCTCTGGCAGATGTAGTTTCCCTGCGAGCTGGAGCCCCTCTCCGACGACATCACCATTGACGGTGATCTTCCACTTATCGTTGATCTCGACTTTATCCCCCGGCATACCGGTGAGGATTTTGACCATGCGAGTCCCGTCCTTGTAGAAAGGCTGCATGTTCTTGGCTTGGAAGGCGTAAACCGCTCCCCTCTCCAGAGTTTGGTCGTTCAGATCAATGAGGAAGAAGGTGTAACCCGGCAGGCACTTCTCCTGTTGTGGATCAATGCCAATACGGTAGCGGCTGGCAAAGGCCGCACCAGCAGCCCAAAGAACCACTAGTGTCACACCTGCCTTAACCCCGAAGCGCTTCCAGGATTCCTTTTTGACGAAATACTTCTTGAGTGGAAAATTCATTTCAGCACCTCATCAGGGAGGTACACGTCACTTGGAGCCCCGACGACAGCACTTGCGTCAAGGACCAAATAACCTGCGTCTTTCAACTTCAAAATTGCGTCATTGGTCTTGACCATCAGCCTTTCAACTTCCTCCTGAGAGGCACCAGCGGGATACGCCGACGCCACTTTAGCGAAGTCAACCACGACCACTGGCGGGGTTTGATTCAAACGCTGATGGATGCTTGCCGTTTGTTCGCTCATCACGTAGTAGCTACCGCCGAAGCCACCAGCGGCACCGAGAATGGCGGCGATTGCGATTGATTTAATGTCCATTACTGTCTCCCTGGTTATGCAGCCTGCCGACGGCTTCGCATTACGGCCTTGATTGCCTCAGGTATGCTCATGCCTTGTTTCACAAACTGGTCGATGGCGTTAACGTCCACCGGATCGGTCGAATAAAGTAGCTTCTGGAAGTCGCCCACTATCAAGCGACCGACGCCCATACCGCTCTTCGATTTGATAAAGATTTCTGAGTACACGCCTTGGATGGTGTGTACCGTTTTGAGGGTGTGGAACCCGCCCTCTGAAAGGGTCAGACGACCGCTACGTTTAACAGATTCCACGGTTTCTTCGGTTTGGCCGAGCAAGTACATGCTGGCCGAGTTCTCCGCGATGGCGCGGCCCACTGCGTTCTCATAGAGGTCGTTGATGGACTGCGTTGCAATGACAACGGAGCCACCGTACTTACGGAATTTGCGGTAGGCATGTTCCATGAAGACCGAGACCTCGCCCTCTTTGAGCAGGTCCCAGGCCTCATCCACGATGACGACTTTCTTGCGGTTACGTTCACCCAGGAATACTTCTTGCTGGATCTGGTAAATAAGCTGGAGTAGTACAACCTGACGCAAGTGCTTACGCCCTTGCAGTTCATCGAGCTCCAGTACAGTGAACTGGTTCTGGAAGCTGACGTTGTTCTTGCGAGAGAAGTATTTCCCGTAGCTGCCCTGCGACGTAAAGGCGTAGAGCTGCTGACCAATATCCTTGAGGCGCTGGTCATTTTCTTCTTCCAGGCAGCGCTCAGCGATGTCGTCAACCTTCATCTCTTTACCTTTCTCTTCCCACAGGCGAGAAAGGACCTGTTTCAACGCAGAGATTTGCCATTCATCCAGCAAGCCCTTAGCCGAAGCCATCGCACAAACGAGGCTGACTATCGCGTCTTCTTCGTCCTCGTAGTTCTGTATGAGCTCAAACGGGTTGAGGCAGACGTGCGTTCCTTCTTCAAAGTGAACGAAGTCGCCATTGAGCATTTCCGACAACTTCTGGTAGGACTTACCGGCATCAATAACCCAGACCTGAGCCCCCTCGGACAAGTAGGAAAAAATCAGTTCGTTGGTAAGGAACGATTTACCCGAGCCGGATTCGGCTGCGATCACCAGGTTCTTGTTGGTATTACTGTCGTGAAGAGACAGACTCATGAGCTGGCCGTTGCGGGAAATCAGCGCTGCATGATAGGTCCCGGTCCCCTTCCATTCCCCAAACACCGGCAGGACCACAGCAGCCTGCTCGGTTGTCATGGTCTTGTAGCGGAATAGGTCTCGCACTGCATCCCGGTCGGTACAGAATGGCAGGCAGTTGAGGAACATCGGCAGAGCAACGAACTTGTCCTCCATCAGCTCGAACCGAGATTCACGCCAGATGTTTCGTGCGGCCATCGCCGCCGCTTCAACACGTTCTTTGGTTGGAGCAAATAAAACCACCGAGTAGGTGATCTTGACTGGCTTAGCCCCCTCTTTCATGGACTCATAGAGAGTGTCGAAGCTCTCCTTCTTGTCCGCCAGCACCGGCACGAATTTGAGCATCGGCCCGTAGGCTTGGTTTACAGTGAACTGGCGTTTGCGCTCCAGAGTGTTTTTCGTGCTTTCTGCCTCAGGGAAAAAAACATTGGTCACGACCATGTAGTTTTCTTTGATGCTGGAATTGCCGCCGCTGAGATCCCCGGCATAGGTCAACGCATCACCAAAGTAGAAAACGTCAGGCAGCTTTTTCGCTGACATGACTTTCGCGTGGTAGTCACCCAGCCTGATGCCATTCTTGCTGACTTCCACGTCGGTGCCGTAATCGAAGATTTGCTCGCAGATGGGCTTATCCATCTCCCAATCCACAGAGTCATGTCGCCATGAAGCATCTGGCCCCCAATTCAGGATGGTGCTCATGATCCGGATGTAGTTCACCGCCGTCATTGTGCGAGGACGCAGACCAACGGTTTGAAGCGATGATTCGACCTTCGTGCGAAGCTGTGCGAGCTGCTGGAGTTCGCTTTCAGTCGGGTTATTGTTCTTGATGGGGACTTTGCACGTAACGAACAGCTTGAGGTCTTGGATCAAGCCATTGTCGTAGATACCTTTGTTGGTCTTGGCAAATATGCGATCTGTCGTGTGGTGCTGGAGGAAGTTAATCCGTTCCTTGATAACAGATGTCAGCAGCTCGTGACGGAAGCCATCACGCAAACCCATCATCCGGTACATCTCCTGATTGATGTCCGGGGAGCGGAACAGGACAAACTGGAGCGTAGTCTTCGACGGGAACTCCTGATTCAGGAAACCGTTCATTCGCTCCTGAACTTTTTCATCGGCACCACACAGGGGCTCACACATGAAACCAAAGCCTGCACTGTGATCATCCATAAGGAAGACATGATCGTCTTCGTCATAGGCCAGGACAGGAATAATCCCGGCAGCTCGCAAGTGCTCCGGGATCAACGTTTCTTCGAGTTTCTTTTTGATGGTTACGATCATTCAGCACTCTCCAACCATGATTTCAGGTTCTTCGGACGTCCTTTGCTGACACGACCATCCGGAGCAACAACGAACGGAACGCCCTCAATCCCAATGAAATGAGCTGTCAGCAGCGTTTGGTCGTATTGGCCGGGGTCGCAGGTTTCTTTTGAAGGAAGGGAACCCAGGGTGTTGTTCATCAGCGCATCAAGCGCGTGGGTTTTGTCTTTCGCGCAGTACAAGTTTTTTGCCAGGCGGTTGGACTCAGCACCCAGAGCTGGAATCACGATAAATTTAAAGGTGTAATCATCCACCAGCGATTTGGCATCACCCATGAGCTGATGGCAAACCGCGCACCTAGGATCAACAAAGACCACCACCTCTTTGTCACCACGCCCCATCGACACAGTGTTCAGCGTGTCCACATCCATGCCCATGCTCTTGAAGTGGATACGCTCCGCTACATCCCTCATTTGGGACATCGTGTTGAGGGGCTTCTTGCTCCACAGGTCGTAGATTTGTCCTGAAATAACAAATCGTCCGTTTTCAGAGAGGAACATGATCTGCCCATCACTTTGGACGGCTCGAACCCCTTTGATGGGTAGCTCTACAATGTCCTCTATCTTCGCCGCTCTGGGATCGGTGATTTCCAATTTCGATGACGCATGAGCCGTGCCGGTAATAATCCCGAACACCATCAGCGCCCCAAGTAATTTTGTCCGCATGTCTATCCCCTAAGATTGGATTACTGGATGCTGGGCAGTGTATCCGGGGGATGGAAATAGACTCGCCTCTGTAATAGCCCAATTTGGACAATTCCAGCGCGATACAAAAAAAAGCCCGGTCTGAACCGGGCTTTGAGAGGAATGAACCTTAGTTCATGGTAACAGCTTCGGATTTGCCCCCAGAGTCATCGACCCCAACCAGAGAGATGGTCGGCATCGTTTCATAGGTGCCCTTGCTGATAGTCACTCGATCAGAGCTGATGCTCTGCAACTCACCGGCAATGGTCCATTCGTAGGACTTCATGCGGCCATCGGTATCTTCGCAGTTCGCATAGACGATCCACGACCCAACGGTCTCTCGTGAGCTCAGGCTACATGCAGGCAACTTGTTCTCTGCAACATTGATGTTCACCTCGCCCTCAGCTTCATGCCCCATTTCTGAGGTTATTTTCAGCTTGATGCTGTGCTCACCAGCGCCCAGAGTTGCTCTGCCGTAGTAACCACTGCTTTCCAACGGTGTACCATCTACCGAATAAACACGAGTCGAAATACGGTCGCGTGGGTGGCCGCCAGAAATGTACGGTCGCAACAGCACATCCAGAGGCTCACGCTCGTATTTGTTCGAGCCAGAGTATTGCAGGTCAATGGCATAGGGCGCTGCCTGGCCGATCTTGAGCGGTTGCTCGATCACGGTCTCATGGCCGCGAGCATCACGGACAGTGACCTTGATGTTGTAATCACCCGGCTCATTGATCACAAAGGACCGGACAATATCCTGCCGCTGATCCTGAATCACAGCGCCTTCCGGCAACTCCCACTCGTAGGTCGGCTCTTCCAGCTTGCCGTTGAAGGCAATTGGCCGCACTGACGCGGTGATCGTCGCAGGAGCCACGTCTGCGTTCTTCCTAACCTGCATTCCGAAGCTCGGCCATACATACTGCCAAACGCGGGAGCGTAGGCTATGCGAAGCCTCTGCACCCTGATCTCGGTATCCTTCGATCCAGGTGGTGTACTTCGTTTCTACAGTAGCCTGATTGAGGTCAGTGTCAGAGGGTTCGTACTCAGCAGTATCACCCTGCACAATCGAGCCATCAGGCAGCGTGAAGAACCCGTTCAGCTTCACGTCCATCCCACGGTAAGGCAGGCTGGTTTCGGCTTTGAACACATACTTCTTACCGGTCTCAATAACTCGCGGCCCTGTCACGTAAGGACGAGGTGCCTTCACTGCTCGGAAGTCAACCGCCGTTTTCGCAACTTCATAGGCATAGCCGTCATCAGCCGGTGCCGTGGCAGAGCGCACACGAGCCCACAGGCGGTATCGGGTTTCTTCATCGCTCGAAAGCGTGATGCTATCCCCTGTCTGCGCGTAGGTTTTGCCACCGTCAGTAGACCACTCAACAATGGCATTGCCACCGGAGATTGGCTCATCGTTCAACGTCAGGTTCGCTGTGTACTTGCCTTCACTTCCGACAAACAACGTGGTCGGGCCGATAACAGCAATATCAGGTTTGTCGTAAGCGACAACACTGACCGCTTCGGTGTACTTTTCCGCACCTGAGTTGACGTTCACCACCTTGGCCCGAACCTGGTACTCCCCCTTGTCGAAGGTCTTCACAAGCTGATACTTGTATCGATCTTCTGGGATGAACTGCTCCCAGGTTTTACCGTCGTCCTTACTGGTTTCCCACACAACCTGGCCGGTAGCCCGGAGATCCTGACGGTCGTCCAAAGATAGCTTGAACACAGCAGTGAACGGAGCTTCACCAGACAACTTGCGAGCCTCCACGCCAGCACCGATGGCACCACCGCGAAGCACTGTCAAGAAGGCAGGTCTGATAGACAACTCTGTGCGGTTGTAACCCTCAACAGGGCTTTCCAGAACAGCCTCAGCAGCGATACGGACGGAGGAAGTATCCACACCAGACAGGTCTACTGAGAACTGAGCTTCACCGTTCGATGCTTCCGCATAATCAGTGAGCGCAACCGTCTCGTTGTAGGCCTTTTGCTGGATCAGGCGTACTTTCCACACCCCCATCGTGTTAGCGTCATAGTCACCATCAGGTTTGTACTGATCACGGATGAGAACCCTAACCGGCAATGCCTGGGTGTCAATCGCGGTATCACCTTTAACTTCAACGATAGGACGGATACTGTCAGAAGGTGCAGAGATAGCCCGGTAGACAACCTCAGTCTTCACATCAGGCACCTTGTTGTAGGCCGCGTTCACCTTGTAGGTGGTCTCCTCCCACAACGCTCGCTCATCGGTATTGATGCGGCGATACACCTTATTGGTGGCACCCCATCCCGGAGTGAAGGTCTCAGACTCAAGAACATCCGAGTTGCGCGATATGGCAATATCCAGATCAGCTCGTTCAGAGTTGATAATGGCATCACCCAGGTAGTTACCTGTCATCGGCACCAAGTAGATGTTGTCTTTGAAGTTGTAGTCGGAGGCTAGTTCAACGGTCGGAGCTGGTGGGTCAACCGCTTCGACATTGAAAGTCTCGTCGTTCAACGTCACCCTAGTGCCGTTACGGGTGAAAATACTTACCCGCCACCCCAGTGGATGAACGCCGTTGGAGGCCAATGAACCAGAGAGCGAAGGTGATTCCGATAACGGGTCTTGGACCAATCCATCGGGGATCTGCTGCCACTCGAACAGACAGGCACGGCTTGCACTACCAACAGCCTTGTTCGCGGCCTCTTTTTTCGCACGGTCTGCGCTGAGGGTTATAGAACAGTCTGGCCCCTTGCTCTGCTTGAAGTTCACATCAAAATCTTCAATGACGCGATTCACCTGAGCAATGTCATCAATCGGGGTGTAGCCAACAGAGCCATAGGCAGTAGTTACCGTCAGGTTCTGAGAGCCAGACCCAACTTTTACCTTGGAACCGTCACCACTGAACAGGTACAGGCTGTATTCGACAGGTTGTTCACCAATGCTCACAGCCTGCCCCACCAGCCCAGCAACTTTCATCCCGTTGTTGTCCTGCGTAGTTTGTTCAGCCTCATCTGGAGTTCTGTCCCACTGGAGCAAACACACCGGGTCACGAATTGGGTCTGCGGCCATAGCCACATCCTCTTTCGTGGTGAACCGGCAAGGCACACCCGACTCTGGCAGGGCATAGATTTTCACTGGGTCAATGACCTGGCGAATTGTCCATGATTCAGCAGAGAGCTTAGCCGTCCCTTTCCAGGTATTGATGTCCACAACCAAGATGGGTGAGTTCGGCGCGGAGGTCATGACAAGAAGGCTGGAAGAGCCGACCACATCAGGAACAGCAGGTTTAACCGGAATGCTCAAACGACCACCTGACGCACCGAAATCATGTTGGCTCATGATCCCCATTGTCTGGCCTGGCTCGATACGCACCCCATTAACCACCAGCGGTACTTTCGCATCAGAACGTAGGGTCGCAAACACGTCGTATGAACCTGTCACGACAGCACCATCACTGAGCGTCAGCGGCTTGGTTTCGATGATCCGTTTGCCATCTGCATGAACAAATTCATGAGTGACAGCGGGGACCATGACCTTGCCATCCATCCCATCCGCCAGCATTACCTGACGAGGTTTGTACTCGAAGCCAACAGCCTTTTGAACCGCATTGCCTTGTGCATCCTCACCGGAAACAGTCAGCGTGTAAGATTCCCCTTCCTTCAAAGAAGGGAACATTACCGGGTACTCAAGGCGGAATCGACCTTTCGACTCCTCACGCCAAGACAACTGCACCTTGTCATTGGCAGGCCCCCCTACAAGGGCAATAGAGGTCAATTTAGGTGAAGGGTCGATAGCATCAGCCAAGGTAATAACAACATCATCTAGAGTCTGGATAGCTGCTCCATCTGCCACACTGAGTGTCATGGTTGGTGGCGTTCTATCAGACGTTATCTGGAACATTGGTTGTCGCGTTAAAGGCCCGTGCATCTCCTCTGCTGCGGCAACAAGACTGTATTGCCCCTCAGGGAGAGTTTTAAGATCCCACTGGTAAGTGTAGTTCTCCCAGTTGTTGGCTATTAACCCACCAGTTGGAGACAGCTTGTTGCCTTTGCTATCTTCAATCCATGCACTTCGCAGACGCAGCCTATCAAAGTAAGCGCCTCGTCCTGGCTGGTTAACGAATAAGGTAAATACCTTGCTATTTTGATCGAACTGCTGACTTAGCTGAGGGTAGTGCTGATCGTTCCAGTTAACCTCTGCCCAAAGAGGATTCGAGCGAAGAGATTTATCCGGATTGAAAACTGTCGCATTATCGTGGACGTACCCTGTTGTGCCTTTAGCCATTGTGAAGCTATTTGCAATCACGCAGCTATCTTGACCAACAGGAATTTCACAGCTTCCCCTGTGAACGGCAGTTTGAACGTAAGGCCTTGGTTCAACTTTGACACGGATACTACTAACAGTGACAGGAAGAACAGAATTGTTCACCCAGTAGCGGTAAAAACTAGACCATCCTATATCACTGTAATTGTAGTCCACACCCAAAAGTCTGGGACTTTTAGGCGCTGATGGAGAGAGTGTGAGGTTATAAGCAATACCGCCTCCCCCCCACTGGCCGAAGTTCACCCAACGCCAATAATTGCCGTCGGTATTGCCATAAGGTGCGGTTGTGACGAGATAAACATAGCTGGCATCTTCTCCTACCTTGGACATCTCTCCCAAGGCATTGGTCATATTTATCCCACCTTCTCTATACTCATGCCAGTTATCACGCGGAACACGCCAAGCTAACTTGATTGGGTTAGTTTTAACTGTCATGCCCTCAGTGTAAGCAACAAATCCGGTTAATCCAGGGCCTAAGTTGTTTGTACTTGAAGGGTCATAAACACCAAAAGGTGCAGACGGAGCATTGGTTATGCTATCAAACATCACTTTTTGACGAGGTGAAAGATAGCTATTTCCAGCGCTATCGCTTATCTCAAACTGAAGTGTAAACACTTCATCCAAGTCAGAGGCTGGGAAAAAGCCAGATTGGAAAGACTGTCTAGCTTGTCCGTTAGCGTCATCGTAGTTCACGGATACATCTTTGTAGAGTGAACCGTCTTGACGATACAGCTTTGCTTTGACGCCTTTGATGGGTGACTCATCAGAGATTCCTGACAGCAAAAAGGCATTATCCTCAGAGCCACCTAGACCCAGTTTCCAAACATCACCGCTAGTAACCTGCCCATAGTTACTATAAACCGGGGCAAGCGAAGAGTAGGTTGGCGGCGTCACATCGACAGTAAGAGGGTATTCATCCGTCTGTACTGTAGAACCATCAGAGGCAAGAATTTCCGCCCTGATAGTGTATGCCCCACCAACTGGAGCTGGTAGTTGAAGTTCCGCACCATAGTAGGATTTTCCACCCACTGTGATGCGATCAGTAGCCCCAAGAAGGTGGCTGGTCGCTGTCGAAACCACTGTTCCATCCGACCGAAGCACCGAAATCTTTACCTTTCGGTCGATACCGGCACTCAAGGCAAACGAGATATTGCCCGTTGGGTTGGCATAGTTGGCATTCGGAGTCAGAGACCGTTGCGTACCATCTGGAGCCTTAAAGGTGTATTCCAGCAGCTCTGCATGAGCAGCACCAGCGGTAAGAACCGCCAGAGCCCCAAGCATCGCCGGAATTTTAGGCTTGAAATTGATCATCGCATTCTCCATTCGTTTTGAGTTACAAGAACCCAATGCTGGAGGTTACGGGAGGGAGTGCATAAACATGGGCTGTGGAAGTGCCCTTTTTGAGCAAATAAGGAAATCCTGAATTGTGTGGGAGAGTGTGTTCAGCGTGGTGTGCTTGGTCAAGACCGAATGGGCTACGGATTGAGAGGGCACGATGGGTGCATGCTGTCTGTCTGCTGATTGCAGTAAAATTAGTGGGATGACGCCACAACTCATAAAAAAAGGTTTAATTGGCGGACTGGAGTGCGTCTCGCTAATAAAACTGTATAAATCCGCGATCACCAGATGCGGTTTCCATTGCAAAATATGCTCTTTTGCTAACAGGAGATTATTGATTCCTGATACCAGAAATGAGGAGCTGAACCTGCCAGAATGATTAAGCAAGGCCTCTATCCCTGTGCGGGTAAAGTGGCACCGGTCAATCACTAAAATTTTAAGCATAAACGTTTCGCATTCAGAAGAGGGGCAATCGACTTTCTGGTTTCAGAAAGCCCTTCATCATAGAGAACTCCGATGAGTGCCAAATGCGGGAACTACGCCGCTAATTATGCTTAATTCTTGCTTTTAGCAGGCGGTGAATAAAAAGGTTGAAATTCATTTTCTTCCGGGCAAAAATGCCATTTCACACATTAGCTTTGCAGGACGACCTGCAAACGCTTCTTTCACCGGGGACGGCCCCATTGTTCTGGAGCCTGATATGTCCTGGATCGTTTTATTAATTGCAGGTTTGCTCGAAGTTGTCTGGGCGATTGGCCTGAAATACACCCACGGTTTTACGCGTCTTACGCCAAGCATTATCACTATTGCGGCGATGATCGTCAGTATCGCCATGCTCTCTTGGGCAATGCGCACGTTGCCTGTAGGAACCGCTTATGCGGTCTGGACCGGTATTGGCGCTGTTGGGGCGGCCATTACAGGGATTTTGCTGCTGGGTGAGTCTGCCAGCCCGGCACGTTTGCTGAGCCTTGGGCTGATCGTTGCTGGCATTATTGGTCTGAAGCTGAGCACTCACTAAGCGCCAGGCTGTTTCACCCAAATCAGTTTATTCACTTCAAACCCTTCCCGGGTCGCGATGGCTAACATTTGCTGTTTCATTTCATCTGAAATAGTAGGGGTCCGTGAAAGGATCCACAGGTAGTCGCGATCCGGACCACAAACCAGCGCGTGACGATATTCCCGGTCGAGTGCAATTACGTTATACCCGCCATAGAAGGGGCCGAAAAAAGAAACCTTAAGCGCGGCTCTGCTTGGGTCGCCGGTGAAATAGGCTTTCCCTTCCGTTTTCTGCCACATCTCCCTGTCAGGGTTATAGCCCTTGTTAATAACGTTGATGCCGCCGTCGTCGCGCAAGCTGTATGTTGCGGTCACTTTATCCAATCCGCGCTCGAAACGATGGTCGAAGCGCGCAATTTCATACCAGGTTCCCAGATAGCGTTTGGCATCAAAGTTATTTACCACGGTAACGCCTTTCGGCGGTGTCGGGGAGCTACACGCGACAACCAGGAATGCAGCCGTAACTGCAGCAACGACGGGCAAAATGCGCATGGGATTTTCCTTGCTGTATTTTTGTTAAGTGTAGATGACAACAGGAAAAAAAGAGAAAGAAAGGAGGCCCAATATCCTGGGCCTCATCGTCAGTTATTGCAGCTTTTCAAGAATGCGCCAGGCCGCCTCGACACGGACAGGGTTAGGATAGCTTTTGTTTGCCAGCATCACGATGCCAAGGTTTTTTTCTGGAACGAAGGCTACGTAGCTGCCAAATCCACCAGTGGAGCCCGTTTTATGCACCCATGAGGCTTTCACTGCGGGGGCGGGCGGGTTTACCTCAACGGCGGGAAGCGCTGCCAATGCCACTTTGCTGTCGCTGCCGTTGATGATCGAATCAGCTTTCAGCGGCCAGTTCAGCATCTCCCAGCCTAATCCCTGGTACATATCGCCAATACGCCAGTAGCGAGACTGCGCAAGCGCAATGCCCTGCTGGAGCGTTTTCTCCTGAACGTGGCTGGCATCCATGTTGGCCTGAACCCAGCGGGCCATATCAATAACGCTGGATTTCACGCCATAGGCTTCGGCGTCAAGTTGTCCCGGAGAAACGTGTACGGGCTTCCCTTCGCGATAGCCCCTGGCATAATCTTTTTGTTCGTTCTGCGGAACCGTAATCCAGGTATGCGCCAGTTTTAATGGTTGCAGGACGCGTCTGGTCATTGCCTCTTCGTAACTCATTCCTGAGGGTTTCACCGCCAGCGCGCCAAACAGACCAATGCTGGAGTTAGAGTAAAGTCGCTTAGCGCCCGGAGTCCATTGCGGCTGCCAGTTTTGATAAAAATGCAGTAATGCGGCTTTATCCCTAACGTCATCGGGGATCTGCAGCGGTAGGCCGCCTGCCGTATAGGTGGCTAAGTGCAGCAGGCGGATACCCTGCCACTGTTTGCCTGTCAGTTCTGGCCAGTATTTCGTGACCGGATCGCTGAGCTTAATTTCGCCGCGGGCGATAGCATCGCCGCCCAACACGCCGTTAAACGTCTTACTAACCGATCCTAGCTCAAACAGCGTTTGCTGCGTGACTGGGTGGTTATTGGCGATATCGGCTTTACCCCAGGTGAAATAATAGGGTTTTCCCTGGTAGATAACGGCAACGGCCATACCCGGAATAGCCTGCTCCTGCATCAACGGGGTGATGGTGCGATTAACGATATCGGCAATCTGTTGTTCTGTTTTTGCGGCAGCAAATGTGGAGAAAGAGGCTGTCAGCAGCAGAGCGCAGCATAACGATTTTTTCATCATGAAATCAGTTCCGTAATTAAAAGCAAAAAGGTGTCCGTGCCCGTCAGACGCAATCAGTGTGTTTGATTTGCACCGTGTTGACAAACGGTTAAATTTAGCAGCAGATATAAGTTTTTCCTAAATTCCACGTGTGTTTTTTATTAGCTTCAAAAATCACTATTTCACGAAGAATTTAGACTGCTTCTCACACATTGTAACATTATTTACAACCACCTTTCAATCATTTTTGATAAATCATTGATTTCATCTTTGCTGCAATGATACTTAATAAACTCTGCAAGTTATCCACAGAGCAACACTCAATTTTATTGATGATATTCTTATTATACCAGACATTTTTCATACACTCCCTTGTACGGATAGTTTTCCGACAACTTCATGATTACATATCTTGCGGTTTTGATTATTTTTGCTGCAAGAAATACATACTTCAAACGAAAGGTCTTTATTTGCTGTCTGTATTCTGAAGAGTCCAAGGAATCAAACTTGAACAACAAAAATAGGTTATATGAAAGCATCATCATTTGAAACACGGCTTCATTCGCCCAAAATGACTTTAGCAAGAGATGACCCACCGCCATGTCGTATTTGGCTTCTTTGATATAGTTTTCAGCATTACCACGCTTTTCATAGTATATAACTACTTTTTCAGAAAGCAAGGTAGTATTTGTTACAAAGAAAAAGTAGTCGTATTCGGAACCTTCTAAAAGTGATAATTGTGCTCTTTCTTTTTCTGGTTTCAGTACGCGAGATACGACAAATCTTCTGTCTTTTTCCCATTTAACTAATTTTGTATACAGTTCTGTAGTTTCTCTACCTTCTTCTCCTTTAACGAATACAATTGATGAATTCGTTGCTTGTGAGGTGAGTGTAGAATAACTTTTGGCTTTAATTAAATATTTGCATCCAAGAGATTCTATCGTTTCGATAATTTTTTCATCAAAGTAGCCACTATCCATTCGAAATAAAATTTCTAAATCGTCTGATTTGATGTTAGCAACAATTTCTTTGATCATTTCCGCAGCACCGTTTGCAGTGTAAGTATTGCCACTTCTTACAAATCCGGTAACATATGCTTTTAATTCGTCGCAAAATGCAAATTGGATATTGTAGCATCGGTTTCCCAGTTTCTTAGGATTATATCCTTTTGACGCACCTTCTTGATGACCTTCTACGTTAATTACACTACTATCAATATCAATCGTAATGGATGTCAATTTACTTTTAGTGAGCAGTTTTTTAAAGACTTTAAAATTAATGTCTCTAAACATTTGGGTTGTCTTGAAGTTGAAGTTTCCTAGAAACCGTGACACTGTTTCAGGTTCTTTTACGGAAATATCAAACTCGTTGACGAGGGGATCATTTTGAAGTAGCTTTAGACGTTCTAACTTATCAATGCCAATGAAGTGACCGCAGAGCATGGTCTTTATATGATTCATCTTGATTTTATTTGTTGAGTCATTATCAAATACGAGGTCATTTTCAATAAAATCAAAAATCCCATTGCTTTTTGCATTCTCAAGGAGCAGAAAAAGACCTGCATTTGATGTTAGATTCTTAGCTTTGAAATCAATTTTATTAATCATAATTAGAACCCCTTTTTACTACTTTTCTTACTATTATTTTACCATATATCGAGTCATAAAAGCTGATAATTTAACATATTTTTGAGCACTTTTCTTTCACCCAATGGGTGAAAGCTGAATTTCGAAGGAATGCATATTTATCAAGGCTTTGATTATGCTTTTTGAAGTACTGACGTAGAATCTAGGGAAATAGTTGGAATTTGTTATGACTGGACTTTTTGCCAAAAAATAAGGGCAGCTTTTAGGCTGCCCCTATCACCCGTTGATTAACGGCAAGGTGTCTTTTACACCCCCAGGCCATTGCTGAGTTGCACAACAGCCGGGATGACCTTCTCTGCATGTTCCAGAGTAGCAGACATGATGGATTCCACTACGGTCGGGGAGTTGTACAGGCCCATACCGCCACCGATACCCATAGCGAAAGCCATGAGGCTCTGGCGAGCGATACCACCAACAACACCGACCAGGATCATCGCACCCGCAACGATTCGACCCAAAGTACCTTGGGTCCAATCCTTGAGAGTTACCCATACGTCGTCAAACGCTGTACCACCAGTACCAGCGTGGGCCTGATCCGGCACGAGCAGGAAGGCTACCACCATCAACCCCAGGAAGAGGAAGAGTGCGTTGTTTTTACTTGAGGCATTCGCCAACTGATTTGCGTTCATCAAGAACATCTCCTATTTGGTTGTTTCAGACTTCGGTTCGTGTTGTACCGTTTGCAGCGGTCTCAAAACTGGCTCACTTTGCGGTGTGCCATCCCCAATCACCCACCTGCGCGGTTCGATTTCGGTATAGACATACCCTGTCACGATGAGATCACCATTGGTGTCCTCCCAGGGAGCTACCCAAATCCGCATAACCTGTGCTGGTGTACGAATTGGAATCGGGCGATCCGGAAGACGCGGTGCGACATAGTTGTCAATCACCGGGTCTCCGGAGCTAGATGAGTTCGCTGAAACGTTTGAGGAACCTTCGCCATCCGCTTCCGCTTTGGCCTCGACTTCCTCTGGTTTCATTGGACGCGGGACATTTCCGTCATTGGTTGCGGCGTAAACGTCTCGCGCTGACATACACTGAACACCATTCGGCATTCCCGGACAGCTATACTCATCCTTGCCGATGTTGAACGTCGAACAGCCCGACAAAATAAGTAGCGCTGCACCCACCCCCAACATCTTTGCGGATCTTACTGCCTGTTCCTTTTGAGCCTCGCCTCTGGAACTGCCCTTTCTGGTCAAAATGTTCAAATTTTTCATTTCTTGGTTCCCCCGGTGGAACGAATTTGTAGCTTGGTTCCTTTGGTCACGATGATGTCTACCTGACGGCCAGCATCGACCTCGATAACAGGGAAGATGCCTTCGGCCATGTCGATATAGAACTGAGCGATGCGATCTAGCGCCTTACTGGCCCCCTTCACTGCTGCTCCCTGCAACATCTGGTCGGAGAACACAGACTGGTACTGGGTATTTGAGCCAGGGTTAGTGCTAACGACCGGCACAGGATTGACGTCAAAGGCTTCGGAAACGCCACCAAGGAAGCCTGCCATCAAGCTCTTGGCGATGATTTGCCCCTGCTTCGATACGACGCGACCACGGACACCGGCCTTACCGTCTTCACCCACTGCATAGGAATCCAGCTTCGCTTCTATGACACCCCCATCATCCCGAACGCACGAGAAGGTCTCGCCACGCAGGTACGCTCGCTCTGAACTGAGATCTCCATAGCCTGAAACAATCAGGAAGCACTCACGAACATCCGCACGGAAGCGGTTAGGCAAAATAGCCTCTTTCTGAATCCTGAGGGTCGAAGGGAACGGATCTCGACGAGCACCTTGAGATGTTGGTGCGTCCATACCGTTGATGAGCACCCCTGTCAGGATGGAGCCAGAAGGTAGGTAGATAGACTCATCATCCTTGTTGTCCTTCTCTTCAACTTCTGGCGCTTTCTGCGAGTAGCTCACTATTTGGATGCCTGGTTTAGTTGCATCACGACCGTCTCCCTTGCCAGTTGCAGGAGCCCCACCCTTCGAGTCAGGAAGCGGTGCGTCCCGAAAAAAGGATGCAGGATCTTTGTAGTCGAGCTTTTTCTCCATGAACTGACCATCACCACCAGATGCACCATTAACATCGGCTCTGGCATCCTCTGATGAAGAGGATGTTTTTCCACCAGCAGCGCCGGTTTCGACTTTCTTAGCCAATTCCATGTTCTTCTGGGTCAGGCGGTCCAAATCTTGACGAAGGCGGGTCATCTCACGGCCAACATCACTGGATTTCCCGGCAGTGGTTTTGGTTTCCTCCAGCTCTTTCTTGACTCGTTCCAGCTCCTTTTTCAGGTCGGAGTTTTCACGAGACACCATCTTCACATCGGCAGACAACGAATCTATCCCGATCTCACGGGTGTTTTTGTCTGTGAGAACGTGCTTGATGGTTTCTTGGCGACCGCGCTTCTCTTCTTTCTTGGGTTCACCAGAGAACATTGTCACGACCGCAAAAAGAACGAAGACGCCGCCAGCGATAGACACCCAACGCTTCTTGTTGGGGTCTAACTGTGTCCAAAATCGCTTAATCATTGGGCACCTCCCAGCAGCGATGGACGCTTAGACGTTGGTGCGAGACCACGCTTCTGCTTCTTCGCCACATAGATCTCCGTCTTCTGGCCGGGCTCAAGCACGTTAAGCGGCCACGTAGTCACCGCAGCCACATCCCAGCTCCCACACAACGCCTCTTTGAACTCAATAGGCTGATCAGAGACGTTCAGGGCGACACCGATGAACACGTTAAGGTGGTGGCCCATCATGTATTGCCCCTTGCTGAAATCCACCTTTACCCCAGGATGAGCGCAGCTCGGCACCGCAGCACCAGCAGGGATGCGGTTCAACGTGTAACCTTGAGGGACTTCACCAAGAGCAATCTTGCGGAATACCGACCGGATGGTTTCGACATAAGGCTGGCTCTGTTCCCAGGTCTCAGCCTTGGTATTGGCAAAAGCACCAGTGATACCTACACCACCATCGAGCTTGAGAAAGACTTCTCTGGGCGGAATACGACGGGGAACCATCGTCAGGCTGAGAGCTTGGGCTTCCGAGCCTTTTTCAGTAATGAACATAGTCACCGGATACTGCTTATCCGTGGCGACATAGACCACATTCTCTTTGATGCAGACCTCACCACACTGGCCGTTATCCGTCGCCCCGGTCAGAGATGTTGAAACGATCTCAGGATTGCTGAAAGGCGTGACGATTCGGTTCGGATGACCAACGGCTATCGGGATGATCTGGTTAACCCCCGGCTTCATCGTCAGTAAGGGGTTTTCATTCATGCTGCCCACAACCTCATGGGAGCTTTGTCCTGACGTCACAGGGGCAGGAACATCCTTTTTCATAACACTGGCCGGGACAACAGGAATGTCATCCGAGGCATAGGCCATTGAAGTTCCAAGCGCCAAGGACAGCGCCAGGAGCGAAAGTTTAGCGTTGTTCTTCATGCTTTCTCCGGTTTTCTTCTTTGCGCTGGAGTTGCTCCAAAACAGTTTTGGTGCGTGGCTTTCCTACATAGGTGTCGATGTAGTCCAGCACGGGCGCGTAGTTTGAAATCTTGATGGCGAACTCGTAGGAGCGTTCGCTACGCTCTTCGTTAGAAGAAGCCCCTTTGACGTAGGAATATCCGTAGACAAACACCTTGTCGCTCTTGGGCTCGTACTCAACAAAACGCGGCTCAAACCGCATGGTTACGCGGTCGTTCTTGATCTGTTGAGCTTGAATTTCGATGGCATCAATCACGTCCTGATAGATGCTCGGGGAGAGAAGCGGGGTGATCCGTTCTTTCACAAAGTCAACGGTTCCTGGCGTCACATTGCCAAGGAGCTGAGCAAAAGCGAAACCCCAAGCCTCTTTATAGGACTGAGAGGCGTTACTTTTCGTCACCCAGGCTTCTTCCGTGAGCGTGAAAGGCTGGATAGTGACGATGGTTTCCTTGCTGAATACTTGGACCACCAGCAGGAAAACGATAGCAATAAGACCACCCTGGAAGATTCGCCCCCACTTATTTTCTGTTTGGGTCCCTTCCCAGGTCTTGAGATACTTTTTCAGGTTCAAGGCAAATACCTCCGGACAAACGGGTTCTTGAGAGATTTGGCCTTGGTCATGATGAACCCGGCCCAGTAGATCATGTGGAGCAGGTATCCATCCGGATGGTTATCCCTGAATCGGCGATAAAGGTTGGTTACAAGTAACCCCCCCAGAAAGCAGATCAGAGCCTTACCGATGATGACCCCTATCGTTAGCCCCAAAAGCATCGGGGCCAACTCATCTGCGCTCCACAACAGCAGATGCGGGGGCTCATCGACCCGGCGCGGTATCTTTACAGGCTTCATAGCAACCCTCTTCTTTTCCTAGTGGCCTGTATTCTCATTCAGGGTCACTGATTTTCTGCCACGGCTTCGCGCCCTTTTCGGGCACTTCCAGCGACAAATAAAAAAAGGCGGCCTAAGCCGCCTTTTTTGCGTTTACTGGATCGGTTATTGATTTTGAGGAACCGCTTCCGAATGTTTTTCCGAAGCCGCAACGCTAACTTCATTGGCTGGTCGGGCCACCTCCAGAGTTTTCACTTCCTTGTTAGCATTGGCTTTAAACTTGAACATCAGACTGTACGCCGCCAGCAGGAAGAAGCTGAGAATGCCCCAGTAGGTCTGAACCGTGCCCAGAGCCTTGGCCGGGTCACTTGCAGCTCTGTTGGCCGTATCAGCAGCCAACTTAACCCACTGACTCCAGTCAAAACCTGCCGCAAAAGCAGACAGCCAAAACGCGACGGCCACTGGAACGATGAAGATGCACATCAGCACCGCGTTCATCAAAAACCAGAAAAATTGTTTATTAAGGTTCACACTTCCTCCCATTAACCTAGAAAATTGAATGCGTGTTCCAGGTTCATCCCTGCAACAACACCTATAACGAACATCACCTGCCAGACAAGGAACTGCCAGGAGATGAATGAACCAGATGAGCTTTCGCTTTCTCTGACGTGAGCTTGTGCGGACATAGACCCTCCAAATAACTTGTCGTCATCACGGAGTAATCGTCTCTTAATTGATCAATCTAGGAACAGTGCTGTTACGGCCCATTTTGGGCACTTTATGGAGGTTTATTCGAGGAGATGATAAGAGCGGGAGGCGAAAAACTTTCACATGTGAAAGTTCAAAGCGGCCGATGGCCGCTTGTTTCACACTGTTCTATTGTAACGGAGTTCTCGATAAGCATCCCATGCTTGCTCTGATGAGACACCTCGACGACCAACATCTGTGGCGCACTCAAGGTCCATCTTGTACTGCTTAACCTTCTGGTCTGCTGTATCGCCCCAGCTCATGGCTGATGGGTACTTGGAAACACTAAACACATTTTCAAGTTCAGCCTGATAGTCGTCGTTTTGTAACAGAGGTTCGGTTTCACCATCATCCCAGCGAATGTAAGCCTTACCCTGGAGAGCCTTCAAATGCAAAGGCACCAGTAAGGTGGAAATCACTTCGTCAGCCCTGATGTCTTTGTAAGCACACCAGTGAGGTTTAACGGTGATCACACCATTTACCAAAACGATGTCACACGCCAGTGTCGCTTCAACATTATCGTTAACATCCTGCCGAGCGTAGATCTCCACGAAACCAACCTGCTCTGGATCAACCTTGTCGATGAAGCTCCAAAAGCTGGGGTACGACGTTCCATCGCTGAGCGTCAACTGACCGTCATGCTCTTTCAGTATACGGTTCAGTTGTGCAGTGAAGAACTCTGCCGACACTTTTCTTGCCAATGGTTCCATATCACTCAGTCGTAGAGTGGCTCCTCCACTCCCCTCATACACCTCTCCAAAAAAGAAATCTCTCTTACGCATTAGCCCGGATTTCTCATGACCGCATAAACAAAAACGGCTGAAAGCCTTATGATTCTTGTCGCCAAACAAAGCCCCATAAGTCTTCAGCCGCGCACAAAATGCTACCAGAAAAACTCCACTTTTCACCCCTCTCTCGCCGCCTCGTCGAGGCCTCTTTCACCGGTGGTCACATCACCTCGGATGCGGGCTTGTTGCTGCTGCGCGAGGTCGACCGGCAACATGGCTTGACCCGCCGCCTGGCCAAAATCGTTCCCGATCGGCGTGATCCTGGGCGTGTCCAGCATGGACTGCAGACACTGCTCGCCCAGCGTATCTATGCACTGGCCGCCGGCTACGAGGATCTCAACGATCATGACGGCCTGCGCCATGACTACGCGCTGCAGACTGCGGTCAACCGCCTGCAACCGCTGGCCGGCAAATCCACTCTGGGGCGCCTGGAACAGCAAGCCGATCGCGAAACGGTGGTGCAAGCCCATCGCCTGCTGTGGGAGCACTTCATCGCCCAGCATGACCAGGCGCCGGCTGAGATCGTGCTCGACTTCGATGCGACCGATGTGCCGGTGCATGGAGATCAGGAAGGGCGCTTCTTCCATGGCTATTACGACCATTACTGCTTCCTGCCGCTCTATGTGTTCTGTGGTCGCCATCTGCTGGTGAGCTATTTGCGCCCGAGCAACATCGATGGCGCCCGACACAGTTGGGCCATCCTGGCACTGCTGGTCAAGTTCATTCGCCGCTTCTGGCCAGAGACCCGCATCGTGTTCCGCGGTGACGGCGGTTTTTGCCGACATCGCATGCTCGACTGGTGTGACCGCAAGCAGGTGGATTATGTGGTGGGTCTGGCCCGCAACACCCGCCTGCAGCGGATGGCGGCGCCGGCCATGCAAGCGGTCGCCGAGGCCTACCAAGAAACCGGGCAGAAGATGTCCGGCGTGTATCGCTTCCTCTATCAGGCCGGTAGTTGGCGTAGGCGCCGCCTGGTCGTGTCGCGCCTGGAACATGGCGAGCAGGGTGCCAATCCACGCTTCATCGTCGTGTCCCGCTTTGCCGAGGATGCTGCCCAGCAGTACTACGAAGACTACTGCGGCCGTGGCGACATGGAGAATCGGATCAAGGACCAACAGTTGGATCTGTTCGCCGACCGCACCTCCAGCCCACGCTGGTGGACCAACCAGTGGCGGCTGATGCTGTCGGCCTTTGCCTATGTGCTGTTCGAACGGCTACGCGATCATCTCCAGGGCACCGCATTGGCGCGCATGAGCATCCATAACCTGCGCTTGAAACTGCTCAAGATCGGTGCGGTGATCATTCGCAACAGCCGGCGCATCCGCGTGCTGATCAGCGAGGCCTATCCGCATCAGGAACTCTTTGCGGGGCTGGTTGCCCGCCTCAAGCCGACCTGAACAGGCGGGCGCCCCCGGCCCGGCTCAATGGGGGAAAGGGGGCAGTGCGCCCCATACGCGGGAATTGAATAAAAAACGATCAATTTTTAGCGGTGGAAGGCAGGTTGTTGATACGCCGAGGCTTCACCGGCCACGCCTGCCGGCCTCATGAGAAATCCGGGTTAGACTTTGCCACCTTTAATCGCTTGCTGGGTCAGCTTGATCCAGTTCAACGGGTTTTCACAGTCAACATGGTTGCCAGCGGCACCAACTACCGTTTTGTATGCCTCCGAGCCTGCCGCTGTGTGTACAGCCAGCATAAACGAAAACATAGGGTCATTTTGCATGGTGCCAATCATCATTGCACTGGAAGTGTCTTTGAGCTGGCAGTTTTCAACCCGCAGATTGAGTACATCTTTTGCCACCATCTGACAGTCGGGACACACCTTCTCAAGGTTCTTGAGCTTTGCGTCGTCATTGAGCACATCAGGAGCCGCGATGGCAGTACCGGCTATACACAGCCCCAGTGCCAGCAGTTGGAGTCTATTAGTTACTTTCATGGTTCCTCTCTATATCGTTCCAATTTCGTTTCGGTAAAAGAACAGTGGCCCAGTGACTGTTCTGAGTTCCGGCGTTACTTGCTTTACTCTTGAGCAAATATGCTGCTTGAAAAAGTTGTGGTATCCGTACAACGCTGGGCGTGTAAATACGGAAAAGATAATGAGGGTGATGGCCGCACCAGCGGCCCACCCGATCACGTCCGGAGAGATAAGTCCTGACACGTCTGAGATACGTTCTGGTTCAACCAAGCGGCACACCACCAGCACCCAGAACCACATTACCGGCATCACAAAGATCATCTTTCCGACGCAAGCAATGAGCACCTTCACCAAATTCAAGCTCTGCGCCCAGTAAAGCCACAACGCAGACAAGGATTGGCGACGTATCACCTGGTAGACGTTCAATGGGATGTCGCACAGATGCACCCCATCTTGATTTATAACGGAGTAGCTCATCCTCCCTCCCTATACCCGTTTCTGGAGGTTGCCGAACGTCAGGCCAACCAGGACACAGCACGTCATCATTGTCATCGGGATGACAACCGGATCGAGCGCTATGGGGATGAAGAACGCGATGAACAATCCGGCCATCAGGTACATCGTTCCGCGAACGCTGTAACGATGGAGAACCGGACTCGCATAATCGAAGTTGGTCCGCTTAATTCGCCATGTCATCATCCCGTCATATACCGCAGGTACGAACAGGATCAGCATATAGGGAGCCCACGCGGCTAACAGTGCCAACCTTGTGTAGAACTGGTAAATGACGTTGACAAAGGCTTCCATGCGGCCTTTGACCCACACAAACCAGCCCTTGCCCATGTCCTGCATCCCCTTGGACTTCTGGCGCTCCTCTTCTGATGGGATCAGCGTTTGGTACATCCCCTCATAGAATCCTGAATCAATAACGCTCGACCTGAACCAGGTAGATGCTTTGTTCTGTATCCAGTCTCTTGCTTCGACACCAAGACTCTGTTCCACCAGCTCGGATTCCCTTTTGATGGCTCTGTCTGTCCAGTCGCCAGGGATCAGCAGCAATATTGCCAGCAACTCAATAACCAGCAGCCATGCGACCAGCAACCACGGCTTCTTCATAGTCGGTTCTCCTTAAAACAGTTTTCACGCTCTCACAGGTGATGAGCTCATACAGCAAGCCACGCAAAGAGGTCTCATCCTCATGGGGCTGCGGGTTAATGGATAGTTCTCCTGGATGGGAAGAAAGCCACAGTGAGAACGACTCTCCTGAATCGACAGACCATGAATCACCGCCACTATCGACAATTTGCACTTCCAACGCCCGGCAGGTTTCGGTGATCAGGGTTTCCAGAAATGCCCCAATTCTGGCCGGGTCTTCATATTTCTCTCTCTGCTCATGAAACACGAGCTGGCTGTAGCGATGCAGAGCTTCTTCAATGATCGGGTAAATCACAGGCTCCTGATTAGCCTTAATCCCGTCTGTGATGTAGCAGCTCAGCTTCTCGATGATGGCCTCCGATGCAGGCCAGTCGAATTGGAGGATGCTCAGGATGTGAGCGTTCTTGCGGCCACGACTTTTCAATTCATTCATAACCCTGTCGAAAGGGTTCACATCGACCATGATGGCTACCTCGTAATTTCTATACTTCTTGTCACACATAGCTCTGCTCTTACTGGGTCAATATGGGCAGACGGCCTTTTACGATTGTTCCGCCTGAAATTTTGGCTATGTATTCCAGGTTCGGAAGCATTCCCAATAACTGGGCTGGGAACAGATCAGCTTCCTCCTCCATCAAACGCTCGCCTTGGTTGCCTCCGTGCATAATGGGCTCCTTGCCATCCGAGTTCTGGCCTTGAGTCCGCATGACGTACTTGAGCCGGGTCTTCGGCAAGTTATCTGCGATATACTCCTGTGTTTCACCATCGACGATACGCAGAGCAAACGTGTTGTTGATGTTCCCCAACACTTGGAGCGCTTTGTCTTTGCTACCCAGTCGAGCTGCGAAGTCAGCAAAAGTCTGAGTTGCAACGAAAAGACGAAGTTTCGCACCGCGACCTTTGTTCAGGAGCTGGATGAACGGGTCGTTGATCACCTCAGCAGCCTCATCAACAAAGATATTTACGGGTCTGTTGTTGACGCCGTAGTTGTATCTGTCACCGGCAACCGCTGTCAGGTCTGACAGGAAGATGGACCCCATAGCACTACCAACCATGTTGTCGGTCAGGGAGTCGAGCCCCAGATAAGCAACTTGAGCGTTGTTGATGATTTTTGCGGAATCAGTGATCTGGCGTTCGTCGCTCAGATCAGATGAGTCTGGAGACAGCAGAGGGCCTAGCTCCCCGGACGTCAGCATATTCATGATCGGCAGGAGGTTCGCCACCATCTTGGAGAAGTGGGTTTGGTCGTGCTGGAACATCGACAGCAAGCCTTCCAGATCAGAGTTTGGGTGCTCAGGTTGGATGATGTCGTAGTAGAACTTCATCAACGCGAAAGCGATCTTCTCACGCGAACCGTTTTTGACTTTCTCCAAATAAGCCGCTGCTTCTGCCTCCCAGTCGGGCATAACTCGCTCTGAGTAAGCCTGAACGGCCTTGATGACCAAGCCAGCAGCGCCACCTTCAAGGAATCGGCGGAGCTTTGTCAGGTTGGGACGATCATGAGTGATGACCAAGCCCTGAGCGATGTTGTTCAGTGCCTGCCATCCAAATGATTTGAACGGGTCGGCCCCTGCTTCGGACGGGATCAACGCTGCCAAACGACTTGCAATTTCAGTCACGCGGGTGAAGTTACGCAGAGGGTCGATACGCACCGACTCTTCCGGGAATGCTGGATGAAATGAGACGAATCTTTCCGGCTGCCCCATAGCTTCACAGGCACGTCGTGCATTGTCCCGCATCTCCTTATCCCCTTTCGGGTCTATGATGATCACGGCTTCCCCACGCAGAATGGCCTGTGAAATCAGGATGTCGAACATACGGGTCTTGCCCGAGCCGGTGGTCCCAACGATCAGCGAATGCCCCTCAGTGTGCTTGAGTGGCTGCATCAGCTTCTCTTCTTTGGGTTCTACCCCGTGAATCCAGGGCTGGCCGATTGGCAGCTCCTTTTTCTTACCCTGTATCTTCCGGACAACCTTTTTGACCGTGGACTCTCTCCCTACGATGGAAGTCCAGTCGCGTTTCAGGATCTCAAACACGCGCTGGGCATGGCGGTTTTCCCACAGGAACCCACTACCAAGCCACATATCGTCCGGCGTGTCCTTGATGTACTTTTGGAGCTCCGCAATAGAAATAAACTCCAGATCACGCCCCTTCAAATGCTTTTGGAGCAGGTGAAGTTTGATAGCCTTTGGCAAACGAGCCATCGCCATCACGCCACAGATCCCCGTCATCCAATAGAAGGGCTCCGGAGGCATCGTGCTGACTTGCTCTACGGCCAAAGCCGCGCCGGAGGCGGCAAGCCAGCCTGCTACAGCATTTTTTTCATAGTTGGGCCGCCACGGCATCTCGTAGGCGAGCGGGTCATAACTCATTGTCATGTTTCATTTACCTCTAAATACAGTTTTCCCTGACGTTTCTTGAGCAAAGGCCGTCTCTGTGCCCGGCTCAGCATCCCGCAGAGGATGTGTTTGCTGATGCCGATGTTTTCACCGGCAATCATGTCGAAGGCTTTGTCACTGGTTACTAAGCAGCCATCCTCTTCCAGGACAGGTGTCACGAGCCATCTGCCCGAGCGTTTTTGGATCATGTCCTTGAGCATCTGGAGTGCTTTCTGAGGCGTAACACCAGACGGCAAGAAATCTTCCGCGTTGATGTCTTTCGGGTTTGTTTTCGCCTTAGGCGGCTCAAACTCCCTAACCTCTGGCTCTTCCCTTTCTCGCACCTCGACGTGTCCCAATTCCTTCTCACGCTCAACTTTGGGCTCAGGAGCCACTGGTTGAACCTCCCGCTTAGGAAGGCGAGCCACGTTCTGTTTTTCTTGGACCGGCTGGCGCTGCGGCTCTTCAACCGGAGAAGTAACATCGACCTTCTTCTCCTTCTGCTGTGGCTGGGAGTCCTTACCTTTCGCCTTTTGTTCAGGCGAGGGTTTACCGGCGTTAACCTCAGGCTTCTGCTGCTGCGCCTTTTTTCGGCTTTGTTGTTTCGGTGCAGACTTATTCTTGCTTGCATCCAAGCCAGGGGGAGAGACGAGCTCAAAGGCATCCTGGTATCCCCCCATTGACGCCTCGGCATCCTTAATGGCCGCTACGACTGCATCTGAAAGCTGCTCCGCCAGTACAATTGCCTTCACTCCGCTGAAATCACGAACTTTGCGACCTGGCATAATCGGGTCTGGAACAATCGCGTTGGCGTGGGACAGCTTCGAGAGAACCTCTGACGGCGCACCCAGCGACCGAGCGCCATCCGGGTACAAAATGACGGCTTGACCCTTCATCAGGCATAGGACTTCGCCCAGCGTCGTTTTACCTTCCAAAACAGGCATGATCGCTTGTTCAAGCAACGCCGATGCTTCTCCGTACCCGGCTAACATCTCAACGAGTAAGGTCTTTGCGTCTTTCTCATGCAGATTAGGTTTGTCCGTAGGTGGCATTGCTGGCGCTGGTGTTGTTTGTTCTGGTGCGTCAGTCAGCATAGGGAGCGGCTCAATCGCCCATGATGGCGGTTCATCAGAACTACCGAACATTGGAAAGTCATCGCCCTGCAGGGAGTTTTGTTCTTGTGGAACGAAGTCCTGTTTTGGCTGCTTCTCTTGCTTTCCGGGCATTGCCACATCTGGGATTTCTGAGTTTGTTGCGTCAGTGCTGGCTGTCTCTGCCGATGCGCTGAATGCGTCAAACGGAAAGTCGATGTCCCCCAGTCCACCCCCAACATCCTTGAGTGCTTGTAACGGATTGTCGTTTGCCAAAGGTGGTGCGTTTTTGGCAATGTCCTGAGGGGACAAATCCTCTTTTGCCTCTGGTTTGTGGGGTTGTTTCTCTGTATCACTCTTCGGTTTTGCTTTGCCCGGTTTGCTCTGCGGCTTACCCTTCTTGCCAGCGTCAGGCTTAGATGATTCCGTTGATCCAGCATCTTTTTGCTCTGGTTTCTCCTCGACAGCATCTGAGGTGCTTTTCAGCATCTCCATCGCATCACCAAAGCCAAGACCAGCTAGAGCTTTCTCTGCTTCCTGCTCTGCGGCCAACATGTCATCGTTCAGAGCTGACACATCTTCCTCTTGGTCGTCATCGACTTCCTCAGGATCAACGAACTCAATCTCAGCGTCCTCAACATCACCAACAACTTCCGCAGCAACAGCCGCAGGAGGCTCAGTCGTAAACACCAGGTCGTTTGATTCGAGTCGGAGCATCAAGATCTTCACCGATCCCGCCGCCTCCTGGAGCATCTCAGGCAAAACTTCCCAGTAGCGGTAGTACGCACGTTCACCCTTCTCCTGCACCGTGTTTGGTACAGCAAAACCACGTTCGATGAGAATGTCGGCCAGTGTGTCAGGGTCTCGTGGAATACCGGGGATCTTGTCGTGGCTGATCAAGTCATAAAGGTCCCCAAGCTGTTTCCAGGCAATGAATACACCTTGGTTGAGGTGCCAGACTTTCGCGCCTGGCTCATTGACCTTCCATTTTCCGGTTTTAACCAGGCGGCGGATGGCATCGAACACGTACCGCTCGACAGGCACACCATAGGAGAACTCGTCCACATCGAGACGACTCTGGCGAAGGTCCCGTGAGACGCTCTCTTGGTCAGCGCGAAGCATCAGCTTGGTCACAGGCTGATTGACGCTGGTTCCTGAGATAGCTTCCAGCATCGCTTCCATGATGGACGGGCCAGACTTGGACAGAAACTCCCGAGTCTCAGCCGGAATAATTCGATCCACCGCCAGCAGCGAGAATTGCTCATGTCTTTTGTGTCGCTTGTCGCGCCACCGGATAAAGTAACGGTCGATTTCGTGACGGTGTGCCCAGTCATGAAGTGACTCCGAATACGGGTTCCATGTGATTGACCCGTCTTTGTCCGTAATGGACACATCCGAGAGCGGTTTACCCACATCATGCAGCAGCCCGGAGAAACAGCTCGCCAGTCTCCAACGCGGCTCATTGTCACGGCGTTCACGAGGCGTCCCCTCGATGGAAAAGATAACTGACTCAGATGCCTGAGCTGCCCAGAAGGCCACTTCAAGCCCATGTCGGAACAGACCACCAGCGCCACGGTGGTGGTGTGATTCGGAAGCTGGCAACAGGTGAACAAACGCGGCATACCGCTGGATCACCGGCAAAACAAGCCGGTTGAAGTCGTCCACAGTGAAACCGAGAGAGTTCCGCACTTTCTCAATCAGTTCAGCTTGGGTTGCCAGTATCTTGTCTAGTGGGGCCACTGGCAGGCCCTTGGCAAAAGGTGGGTATCGAGGGATTTCTTCATCTTCCACGTCTTTAAGCGGCAACACTCTGACGCTCGGCGCGGTCTCGATCACTCCACTTCGCCCACCAAATAACTTGTTAAGGGCTTTCAGCATGTAGGTTGACCATATTCCTATCGTATTTCTCGTCGCTACATGCTCTCAAAACACCTTTAGATCGCACACACGCCTATCTGTCCAATTTGGGCAGTTTGAGAAACCAGCTTTCCATCCCCCCCCTTTTAGAATGGGCTCATCGACAATTTTTTATGAGGAACGACACGATGAGACAACTGATAGCAATTCTGGGAGTGGCAATTCTGGCCGGGTGTGCCTCTAACGCCCCCGAGCAAAAGCCTCAGCCCCAGACTGCCCCTGCCGAAAATGACAAACCTGCCCGAGTTAGCCGGGAACTGTCGATGGCATGGGACAACATGGGGCGCGGTGGTGCTGCATTACGTCAACCTGGTTATATCCATGTGCTGGGCGACGGTAATGTCAGCGCAACGATGAACAAGGTCAAAGATGACTCCGCTGGTTCAGATAAAACTCCAGCAGGGATCAAACAGCACGGGGATGTCAACGAAGCCATCAATACCTTCAAGTCCATGAATAAAGGCAAAGGCTACTCGCTGTACGAGTTGTCACGCTGGGAACGCTATTGCGATGGTGGCAAAGGTATGGACGAGCACGATTGGCGCTTTGTGGAAGCCGAGGGAACCACAAACATCCCCAAGGACGTTGTAACCGGCTGCATACCACCTACCCACACCTATAAAGATTATCTGAATGCCTGGACGCACTTTTGCACCAGTCAGGCTGTAACTGACGCAGATCGCCGCATTGTGCGCGAGTCCGTGCGTCCCTATTCAGTGGTGAACCCATGCAAAGCTCTGAAATAAGAAACCAGACAGAGCTAGGCCGTAAGGCTGAGCTCTTCGACGCTTTATTAATCATGCTCCAGGAGGCCGGTTCGAGGGGTAATTCCAGCGAAGCGGCCTATGTCATTTCTGGAGTCCTCGAAAACCTCTCCAGAGACTACCCCGAAGTCAAAGGTCTGGCTCAAAGCTGGACTGAGCTGGCGAATCTGGAATCAAAGATGAGAGGAGCTGCTTAATGGACCTTTATATCTGCGAGAAGCCTTCTCAGGCAAAAGATTTGGCTGGCGTAATGAAGGCCTCCCAACGAGGTGATGGATTTCTCCATGATGGAGGAAACCGCGTTATTACGTGGGCGTTCGGCCACCTGCTGGAATTGTATATGCCAGACGATTATGACGAACGCTACAAGTCATGGTCACTGGAGACCCTCCCTATTGCACCAGAGTCATGGCGGTACAACGTTCGCAAGAGTGCGTTCAAACAGTACAAAATTGTTGAGGGACTGGTCAAAAAGGCGAGCACCATCTACATCTCAACGGACTACGACCGAGAAGGTGAGGCTATCGCCCGTTCGCTTCTGGATCGATTCCGCTACTCTGGCCCTATTCGCCGAGTTTGTTTGACGGCTCTCGATGAGTCAAGCATCAAGAAAGCGCTGAACAACGTAAAGGATGGCAAGGATACGGTCTCACTCTACTACGCCGCATTGGCACGGCAACGCGCTGACTGGTTGGTAGGCATGAACGTGAGCCGCCTCTACACAGTGCTGGCCCGAGATGTCGGCTTCAACCACACTCTTCACGTTGGCAGGGTTATCACCCCAACCGTCGCTCTTGTTTGTCAACGGGACCGAGAGATCGCCGGTTTCACCCCCTCACCATACTGGACTCTGGGTGTGAACGTGTCCGTACAGAATGGACAGTTTGCCGCCCAATGGATACCACCAGAAGAGTGCAGTGACGAGCAAGGCCGGTGCGTCAATAAGGCCTATGCCGAGCAGGTAGCCTCCCAGGTCAATGGTGCCAATGCTGTTATCAGCAAAGCAGAAACCAAACCAGGTAAAGAGTCAGCCCCCCTCCCCTTCGATCTAACGTCGCTGCAACAATACGCGAGCAAACGATGGGGATACACAGCTCAGCAGGTACTGGATGCAGCTCAAGCTCTGTACGAGACGCACAAAGCGACCACCTACCCTCGTACTGACAGTCGTTATCTACCCGAGAGCCAAAAGGAAGACATTCCGGACATTCTCCAGGCGCTCATTTTGTCCGATCAGAACGTCTCTGGGCTGGTGGCTGGCGCAGATCCTCATCGCAAGGCCAGGGTATTCAATGACGCCAAAGTGACCGCGCACCACGCGATCATTCCAACACCGGCCAGAACAGACATCAGTGCCATGTCTGAGATCGAGTTCAATCTTTACGACGCCATCCGTCGTTTCTACATCGCGCAGTTCTACAGCGAGTTCGAGTTCACCAAAACCTCCATCGAGGTGCAGTGTGGGCGTCACCTCTTTGCGTCCGCTGGTAAGACACCTACCAAACAAGGCTGGAAGGTTTTGTTTGCTTCTGATAGTGAAAGCAGTCCCAAGGACGAGGGGGAAGACACCGACGCGCCGGTTGAACAAGAGAAGCTCCCCAGGGTTAGCCAGGGCGAACCTGCCTTGCTGAATGGGGCCGAGCTGGCAAACAAAATGACGCGGCCAGCACCGCACTTCACCGAAGCCACATTGCTTGCCGCGATGGAGAACATTGCCCGGTTCGTGACTGAGGAGAAGTTCAAACAAATCCTCAAAGACACAGCCGGTTTAGGCACTCCAGCAACACGCGCAAGCATCATCCAGGGCGCTGTTGATAAAGGCTACTTCAAGCGTCAGAAAAAGGTACTGCTTGCAACTGATAAGGCTCATGCGCTTATAGCAGTGCTTCCACCAGCCATCAAATCACCCGGCATGACTGCGGCTTGGGAGCAGGAGCTTGAGAAAGTTGCCTCCGGCTCCGGGAACATGTCTGTCTTCATGAAGCAGATTTCCACCTGGATCTGCCAAATGGTTGAGCAGCTCAAAGTGGCCGCACCGGTTCTGACCAAAGAAGGTGGCGCGATGGCTAAAGCCTTCGAGGGCGCGAAGCCTCCTTCACACGAATGCTTCAACTGCGGTGGAGAGATGCACCGGATCAAAGGGAAGAACGGTTTTTTCTGGGGCTGCCAGAACGAGGCTTGCAAGAAGACGTTCCCAGACAACCGAGGGAAACCCGAGAAACGTATCGCGGCGGAGGATTGTCCAGACTGCCCAGATTGCGGTAGCCCGATGCGTCTCAGGAAAGGAAAAGCCCCTGGCAAGAAACGAGCCTCTAAGTTCTGGGGCTGCACAGCGTATCCCGATTGCAAAGGCACTATGCCCTTCAAAAAGTCGGACTTTATGGATTGATAGAGGAATTAAGTATGTTTGGAAAAATCATTTTAACTGCGATGCTCACAACCAGCTCTGCCACTGCCGAAGATGCCGGGAAGAACATCGCCTCAGGCTTGGCAACTGCATCTACCCGCCAAATAGGTCAGGCCATCATGCCAACTCTAGCTATCGGCTCGGCCATTGCAAAAAGCGCAGGAAAAGGCATGGTGTTAGGTTTCGCTGAGACATCTGCCAGCTATATTTCCCACGATGACCTGAGCGCCACTCGAAGCTATCAAAACCCTGAGGCTGTTGATATGGCAAAAGGCCTGGGGACCTTGAAAGACGTCCCTGATTTCCTCTACGTCATTACAGACGTAAATGCCAACATGGCTGACAAATGCAAGCGCGTCTGGGAGCCTCAATCACTGGCTTTAAGCCAATTGATTGTTGAGCTGGTGGCACTGCGTAAGACGAACAACAAAGGTAGCTACGAACAAGCGCTATCCCACCTCGATTGTTCAATATTCACAAACTAAAACAATTAAGGGGCCGTCGGCCCCTTATCTTTAATTACCCAAGTTCTTTTGATACCTGAGCTACAATAGTTTTAAATCAGAATACCAAAATCAATTCACATGGATGGCGAATACTTCAACCGGATAATCTCCAAAGTGCGGGTGCGTTATGACGTTCCTTGAGAAGCCACGCCAAGGACGAATCTCTATCCTGGACATATCTCCAGCCTTTGGGTAGCCACACTTAACATGGACTTCATCATACTCGCGCCCCTCTAGTCTTTTTATCCAGTAGTCTGTGACGAGGCGATATTCATCTGGTTTTTCTCCAGATTTGATCTGATCGAAGTAAATCTTTTTTACGGGCAGATGAAGTATTCTCTTTTTCATAATCACCACCTGATAGCTCATCAGACTATCTAACTATTAGACAAAACATCCCTTTTTCAATTTCTGTCTCTCTCGCCTCATGGGCCAATACAATATCCGCGATAACACGAATATTCCCTTCATAGTTGCGAATGGCCGCATCCCGCATCGTGTCTAAAGTGTCCTGACACTTCGCTCGCCTGAATTTAACGAGCCAACTTTGCCGATCTATCTTGTCCACACCAAATCCCATTCAGCGAACCATGTATCCAGCTTCTTTTGCCGCAGCATCAAGCTCGGAGGAAAAGTTAACGTCGGACTTTTCTGCCGCGTTATAGAGGGCTCCACACTTGGGCCATGAGCGCCCTACCAGTTTCATCGCCAACGCATCCGCCAGCATTTCTCGGATCTGTGTTTCAGCCTCACCAAAATCGGCTAGAGTTTCGTCTATGCCCGACTCTTCCATCAGCTCGATGAGCTGAGGTTGTTTGAGCCAGACGCCTGTTTGCATTTCCAACTGGTCTCTTGCATCTGCCACCAATTGGCGTTCAAGGGTGACGCCATTTACGGTCTTAACAAATTGCTTTGGCTGACGCTTTACCTTTTTTGGTCTGGACACATCAGAGATAACCGTCACCGGCTTCCCACGCAGTTCACGCGGCAACGGTCCACTTAGCCCCAGAACTAAGCGACGAGCGTACTCATGCTCGTATGGTTTCAACCCTCGACCTTCACGGTACATCTCAGTATCCACCAGCAGATCACCGCGCAGCCTCGCGTTTTTCCGCACTTGTTCGGACAAGACCGATTTGCCCTTCCCGCTGGCTCCCATTACGAGCGAGTGAGATTCTACTTTGTTATCAAAAAACATAATTCCGCCCCCAAAGAGGTGTTGCTATAAAACATGGTTTGAACATCTGGCGCTGTTATTGCGCCCACCGATACTCTGGGCAACGCACTCTGTTGTGGCCGCTTTTCCCTTTGCTATTGGTGATGTCATCTTCATTCTTCGCAGCCCCCAGCTTACTCAGTATTTCAGCTTTTGTGGCGCGATGACCGCGTATTAAAAGAGCATTCAGCAGGTATCCAGTGAACACCTCTGTACTCGGCATACGGTCAAGCAACTCAACATACTGCTCATCCGTCAAATCATGGATCTCACAATATTTTTCCACCGCCTTTTCGTAGGCTTCTGCGTAGCCATGAGTGGAAATCCTGAAAACAATATCCCCATTGCCGTAGCCTGGCTTTGTGACGAGAAAACAAGGTGCGAAGTAGGTTCTCTTCACCCCCATCCGGCTCCGGTTCTCGATACTGATATAAGCCCTCAGCCCCTCAGCAATGATATTTGGCCCGGAGTTGCGTCGCCGCTTACAAGTCTTATTCTGACGCTTCACCTCTTCTGCCTCAGCTTCCCACTTTCGGTCCAAGCTGTAGGCCAGCCGGTGAGCTGTTGCGTAGGAATACTCTCTCAAGGAGAAGTATTCCTGCCGGTAATCATCCGCCACCCCAACTGTTCGTGCGACACGGAACCCGACGAAACCGGCGTCATGGGTTCCCTCGCCGTAGTAAATGACTGCCATTATTTACCTTCCTTACTTCTGATACCGTGCTGCACCACGGTATGGCGACCGCAATTCACATTCAGGTGATCCCGAACTGCGGCCATGACCGCTGAATGCAATCTGTAATCCACACTCTGCCCAAGTGTTTCTGTCGCTTGTTCTTTTGCCATCCACGAAATATCAAAGCTATCAGGTATCGACATCAACTCCTGAACCAGATCGACCGATGGCTTGTAAATGCGGCCACCGTCTTGGATGTACACTGCATCCTTTACCCCACGATCCTGAGACTTGAGGATGGTCGGGCAACTGGTGCTTTCTCTCGTCAAGAACGCAGGCATCCTGCGAGAAGTTGACTCTCTGGCCTGAATTGACTTCAACGCTGTGACGTCTGCACAATCCCCGAGGTGCTTCTCGATCACCGGCCACAATCGTCCACCAGCTCTCTGCTCAGGTTTCGGTGGAACGAACCCAGGGAAGACCGACGCCACCATGTAATAGCGTTCTCGCCCCTGGTACGCGCCGAAATCCAGACCGTTCAAGACCATCTCAGTGAGGAAGTACCCCATCCGCCGCAGTGTCGTTCCCATCATCGCCCCGGCTCCGGATGCTTTGAAGTTCGGGACGTTTTCCACCAGCACGACGGCAGGGTTCACGACCTCGATCTGTTTTAGTGCCGGGTAAACCATGTCGAGCATGGTGGAGAGATCTTCAAGAGAACGCTCTTTGTCCCTTGGACTTTTGGCGTTTGAGTGGTCATCACACCCCAACGAGTAATGGGCCAAACCAATTGGTGGGCACTCCGCCAGCAAGGCTCCAAGGCGATCCAGCTCCAGGTGATGAATGTCTTCATTCAGCAGGATACGCGGGGAGCTGTTCACCAGCGTATTGAGCGCATGTACTTCACTCAGGTTCCGCCCGGATGCTCTGTCTCTGGCTTCAACTGGACGATGTTCCAAAACAATCTCAGCCTTCCAGCCAAGCGATTCCATAACATGAATGTCTACCCCGCCAGTCAATGCCACAAAGGCACGGAAAGGGCTGGTTTTTCTGAACCGATCAGCAATGGCAAAGGCTCTGTTTGCGACGGGAGTGAAGACTACTCGACCTTTTCGCATTTCGACGTGGAAACGCTCTGTATAGCGAGGGAAGCACTTATCTATGAGCCCTTGTCCAGAAAACTCAATAACGGTTTCCAGCGGGTTGTTGGAGCGACTCTTTGGTTGATACCGGCGCTGATAAACCTGGTGTGTCTGTAGTTCATCGGTCGCTGGGATCACCGAAAAACCGCCCATCCCCTCCCCTGGCTCAACGGCGATGCCCATACCTGGCTTGAACCCCATAACATCCAAAAAGTTGGACGAAACCCTAACCTTGCGTTTATCGCCTACTCGATTGAACGCAAGTTGTTTGGTTACTACGGAGGGGGAGACGATCGGTAACATTGGTCAACCTCTTTTCTTCTTGTTTTGCTCGCGCTTCACCATTGCTCCAGCAGCTTTCAGAAGTCTCTGGTTCTCCGCCAGCTCCTCTTGGAGTTCCTGAGTATCCTCTTCTGTCTGAGCCTTTTTCAGCTCGGCCTCGCAATATTGGACCTCTTCCTGCAAGCTGACTTTCGCAAACTTGAGAGCGGCCAGTCGCGTCGTATAAACGCCAAAAGGCAATTCGCCACCTTCCCGGAACTGCTTCAAGCACCAGCTCGGTATAGATGGCAACCAACCAAAGTCCCCATTCTTCCGTGACCTTTTCCCCCACGTAATCCCATCTAACTTTTGGGCAAGATTGACATAGCGTTGATCGCTGGTTGAGTTGCGTCGTTTCTGAATAGAGCGAACTATCCACTCTGTAACCTCGACCTTTGCTTTATCATCATCAGAGATGTAATAAAGGGCTGCGTACAACACAGCGCCTTTACGAATGACTGATGGTGGGTATGCCTGGGCTTTCATCTATCCCCCTATCGCTTTTTCTTTCCGACAAGACGGAGATGATCGGCGGCCAAGTCATACTGCTCGTTTTTGTCGCGGCGGCGGAATCTGTCAAAAAACTTCCCTCGTGGCAGGGTTTCTTCCATAGCGATCAGGCGGTTCAGCCACACTTCTTGAGGTAGCATCCCTGCTGGAGTCGGCCCGAGCTTACGTCCTTCCTTGACGTGCTCCATTGTTTGCGTGGCAGTAAAAATCGCACCACCAAACTTTCTCCACTTGAATTGCAGGGGCATATCTGGAGACTCATCCAGCATCAATTTCTTATTGGTTTGTTCTGTCACGACAATTACTCCACCATCCATTCTTCACTAAGCAGGAACGCCCAGCGCTCTTCTGCTTTTTCTGGGTTGTCTTTGGCCTGTTTGATCATGATCTCGGCGGCGTTAAAGCCTACCTCTCCACTGAACCGGCCCCATGAATGGCTATGCCACTCGCGCATCACACTTCGGCCAAGCGATGCAAGTTCTGGACTTACACCCTCATGGAGGGCATAGAGCTCCCAAGCATCCCACCCGTATCGTAATAGGTTGTGCCCTGGGGCGTTAAAGGCCTGAGCAGCCTTGAACCGCTCTCCAGGCTCCTTCCCTCTAACATCCACACCCTGGAGCACCAACCCCATTACCACTTCAATGACAGGCTCGCGTTGCTTCTTTGCCAGCTCGATGGCAGCCACCAGCATTGCTTTGGCGTCAACAAATTTCCCATGCCCTTGGCACATACCGCAGGTTTCTTTGGAAGGGGAAAAGTCATAAACACCGGAACCAGCACAAAGGCGGCATGTCAGGTCAATCATGGGCTCTTCTCTCCTCATACTCTTCGATGCGCTCTTTCAGACGCTGAACCACTGGTGCGAGCTCAGGGATAGCTTCCGCTTCCTCAAGCGTGTATCGCTTGTCTTCCTGGTAATCGACTATTTGAGGAGGCCTTGGCTGTTTAGGGAACTCAGCAAAGTCATTCAGCGACATCGAGGTAGGAAGTCCTCCTTCAATCTCACCTTTTTCGTTGAGTGACTGAGTGACGATAAGCTGTGTTCCGCCCACCTCGGTATCAAAGCGGTCATCAAAGCGCTCACCGATAGTCCAGCCGCCACGGCCAAGAACACAGGTCGTACTCATACGTAGGCGATTGAATGCTTTAGCGTCATCCCAGTTCAAAGGATTTTCATCCATGAGGAAAAAAGGCGCTTCGTCCCGAACGAACACCTTGGACTTGGCGTTATCGAAGATCGGCCCAAACACCCCCTGCTGGAGGTATGGTTCGACTTTCTCTGCAAGATCCTGGTGCCCTTGAGAACGCAGCGCCTCATAGAGCTGGGTGATTGTTTGTTTGCCGGTGTCCGGAAGGCAGGACAATACTGTCTGCTTTTCCTCGTCACTCAGGCTTACCATTCTGGACAAAAAGCTGACTACCAGCTCGTTGTGCCCATCGACCGTTTCAATGTTGAGCTTGTTCTCGTCCATCTTCTTCCTCAGTAATCGGTTCGATAAATTCAATGGAGTCCATGCTTACATGACTGATAATGGCTTTCAGGCCGCAGCAGTCGCATGGTTCAAAGGTCAGTTCTGATCCCTTGGGAGACTGATGCGTGACCGTTGCCACAGCCCCTAGAGGGATCAACCCCCAGCCGTTTTTTAGTACCCGAGTAGTTCTGACCAGCCGACCTTTGTACTCTCGTTTCAGTTTCGGATGCGGCACTACCGCATATCGCTTACTCATTTCGGTCCCCTTGTACCAAAGGCTCGACAACCAGCTCTTGAGCTTCGTCCCAGTCGGACACCTTTGCATCACCAAACGCAAAGGCAATTCGCATAGCCACTGTCGGCCTGCCTATTTTCATCAAGTAAGCCGCAGCACCGGCACACATCGACTCTTGTCCCGAAGGTGCATAGTTACCCTCTTCATCCCATTCACCACCTGACTTTGAGTGCACGGTCTTGTGGCAATGAAACGTCGTCATGTCGTTTTCAACGATGTCGTTGATGATGCCTTCTAATCGCCCAGGGGCCAGCTCGATAGCGCCCTCCTTCCGGAATGGACAGTTGGCGCAAGGTTTCTTCAAACGGAGATGATTTGCTTGCTTTGGCATACATATCACTTTTACAGCATCATTTTATGATTCTATGATATAGCCATATTCCGTGTAGTCAATATCTCACTAACAATTACTTTCTATCGGACGCTTACGCGCCCATTTTGGGCAGATAGACAAGTTATTTGGGCGTTTGGGCGTTTGGAGTGTGCGAGGTGGACAGCGGGGAGACTTTCACATGTGAAAGTTTTGTTTCTTGGTATCGTTTTATTGTCTCTTGATATTATTTTATGATGCTGTAATAATCATAAATAAGGGCCGCATCGCTCTTCGACCTTCGTTGCAGCCCTTACAACACAATCAAGCAATTAAGGAGCTTTGTTATGCTGCAAGGCAATACTAACACGAATAAGCGCATCCCGCTCGCGGCGTTCATGAAATGGCCGCTGGCGAAACGTCAGGACTTCATCGACCGGGAAATGTCCGGTTGCCCCGACTTTATCAAGACGTCTTTGCTTCGGCATTAAGGCGATCAGGCAGGAAAGCAAAGAACCTCGCTTCGGCGGGGTTCTTCGTTTCTACCTCTTGAATGTTTCGTCAGAACAAACTGGAGCGCTTATGTCACCAGAAACACAGCAACTTACATCCAAGGCTTTATCTCTCATCGAGCAGTCCCGATACAGAATGGGCACATCTCGGTTTGTTGAGGCCTTTATTGACCAGTGGGCATACTTGCAGACTGGCCTATACCCAGCCAAGGAGGAGATCCCGGAAGAACTTCAGCCGGTCGCCTTCGAGCTCTCTCACGTCCTGTCTGCCGCCATTAAGCGCGACCCCACCAGCGATGTTTTGGGTTACGTCCTAAGCATGTCTGGCTTCCACAAGAAGGGCACCAATTACTTCCCCACTCCTCCAGAGATTGGCCGCTTGATGTCACTCATTGTTGGCTCACAGTCTTCGGCAGACTTTTATGAGCCCTGCTGTGGTTCTGGCATCAACGCCATTCACTGGATGGAAAACCTGATCGAGAACCACGGTCCCGAAGCATTGAGAGAAGCCTCAATCTACCTGGAAGACATCGATCCGTTGATGGTGAAGTGCTGCATGATCCAGCTATTCCATTATTTCGAGTCCCGCAATACCACTCCCAAAACGCTGAGTATCGTCGGCATAGACACCCTTAGCAGACGAACCAAGAACATCGCCTACTACGCCGAAAAACCTCCAGCAACCGCCGCTACCGTGGCAGCATAAAAAAACCCGCCGATTGGCGGGTTTTGCATTCAATGCGCTGCTCTATGGCACCTTACAGTTTTCCGTACCGGTTCAAGAACGAAGACCTGTCTAAGATCCCCCAGTCTGTCAGCATGTAGTAGCCGGTGGCACCTCGTTCGCCGGTAGACTCCCTGACGAACAAGATATTCATTCCGAACTCATCACGCAGGGCAGACAACTGTCTCTTGATCGTTGATTCAGGAATATTTGTTGCCTTGTGAAGGTCTTGGAGACTTGGCTTCTCCGTTTTAGACAGGGCATTCACCAAAGCAAATTTTCTTTTCATGTCCTGTGAGATCTTCATATTCACCTGTTCTTGACAGGCCCAACCTCTCTGGCTGGGCCTCCTTTATTAGCCTTCGACACTCAGGAGTTCAATGTCTGACACAGGCACATGAACATGCTTTTCCTTGCCTTCGCCATCGAGCGTTTTAACCCAGACAGTAGACGGAACCAGAGCAACACGGTCGGTCATGATGACTCCACGTTTGGTCTCGCCATCCAGGTTAACGTTGACAGCAAAAATCAAACTGTCAGCCCGGACGTTCTTCCATTCCTTGTCCTTCGGCAGAGGAGGAAGAGCATCACCGCCTTCTTCATCTTTGTCCTTGCCGCTGTTATCTGGCTGCTTGACAGGATCTTTGTGCTCACCCTCTTCATCACGCAAAGGGTCTTCGTCATCATCGTCCTGACCATTGGAATTTTTACCCCCTTCCAGTTCCTCCTGGGCAAGGTTCAGGTCGTCATTCCCGGTTTGTTCCGACGTACCATCCCCACCCGAGTTGAGGGATTGCTCGTCGGTGTTGCCAGCGCCAAGCTCATCATTCTGGTGGGAGCCAGTCAGTGGGCCTTTTTCCATTTCGTCTTTGATACGTTTGGCATCATTCAGCAGCTCACGGCTTTGTTTACGAGTAATCCCGTCAGACATAGCCACCGCGCAGACGGCGCGACATCTTTCTTCATTCAGATCGAACAAGAGACGAAGGTTATTCAAGGTCTCTGTATCAGAACATACTTCATTATCGTATAACTCACGCACACAGTCAGGTAGCTTGAGCAACGACAGATGCGTAGATACGAAAGTGATATTCTTACCGAGCCGATCAGCAATATCCTTTTGCTTCCAACCTTCTTCAATAAACAGGTTTAACGCCTCGGCAATCTCTACCGGAGTCAAGTCATCCCGCTGGATGTTTTCGATCAGCTCACCAGCAGTCTCGTCCAAGTTGTTCTGGACCTTATCATTCACCACCAAGTCAATGGTCTCGATACCAGCGTGTTTACACGCTCTCCAACGCCGCTCCCCTTTTTGGATGACGAACTTGCCTTCTTCGTTCTTCGGGAACACGATGATCGGAGACTGCTGCCCTTCGGTCAGCAAGGTTGCCGCCAGCTCTTCAATGTTACGGAAGCGCTTACGAACCTGGACCTTGGATACAACGTCGTCAACAGGTACGGTAAGAACCTCTTTGCCTTTCTTGCCTTTGGCGGCTTTAGCAAGTTCGGACAGGCCTTTTAAATTGTTCAATGCCATCGCTTAGCCCACCTTCTCTAATAGTTCTTCCAACACCGCCTCAACTTCTTTGGCCGCGACATGTCCATAGCGAAGCTCCCAGACAGGGATGCCATCAGTCGTCGCCGTATCGAGCGGAGGCCGGTGCATAATTTTGTTCTCAAACAACAGATCCGGAACTGTGTTCTCCAGCGACTTGAGGGCTTTGTCGTGATTGACAGAGCGGTCCATGTCGTTGATCACGATGCCCAGGATCTCCAAATCTTGGTTGTACGCCTCGCGCACACCAATAATCGTGTTCAGGAGACCTTCTACGCCGTCCACAGCGAAGCCAGAGAGCTTTACTGGACATGCCACATGGGTAGACATCACCAACGCTGCCACCAGCTTTCTGCCGAGGCTAGGCGGACAATCAATCAGCACGTAGTCGTAGTTCTCAAACAGCTCAGCCAAATGGCGAGCCGGATTCATGGCCTGGTCAAGAGGCACAGCCTCCATCTCAAACAGATCCGGGTCGTTTTTCGGCGTATGAATGAGGTCTGCACCGCAAGGGCAGTGCATGACCTCAATGCCGTCCAGCTCGTAAGCGAACAGCTCTGCGGTTTTGGTTCCTGTGAGGATGGGCTCGTAGTCACCATCCTCAAGCTCTCGTCTGGGGGCCAGTCGAGAGGACGTGTTCCCCTGACCATCCATATCCAAGACCAGCACTTTCTTTTTCTTCTGTAACGCCAGATAAAAGGCCTGCTGGATACAGAGGGTACTCTTACCCACTCCGCCTTTCTGGTTGGCGAAGCTGATTACTTTTGCCATACCCACCTCTATTTTGGTTTCTCGCAGGTGATCAAGACCACCCCCAAACTTTCACATGTGAAAGATTGTAGCGATCATAAAATGATACTGCAATATCTAATTATGGTTCTGTTAAAACAAACTTTAAACAAAAAAACGGCCATGAAGGCCGCTTATTGACAAGGTTTGTGCTGTCAGCGCAATTGATTTGCTGCTCCAAGCCCATTCGCCAATAACTGCATCGCATCGTTGAACAGCGCGGAGCCCCGTTCCGGTGTGAGCAATTCCGGCATATCTTCTCGCGGCCAAGTACCGGCTACTTGAATGAGCAAACTGGCAGCCCAGTGGATCTGCTTTTCTTCACTTTCATCGGCCAGAGTGCATACGACGGGGAAACCGTACTTACGCCCCCAGCGACTCACCTCTTTGAACGATACCAGCTCAGGCTTTTGCAAATCCCGGCTGTAGGCCTCAGCTATCATGTGGTTCAGTTCTTTAGCGTCCATTTATCCCACTCTATTGTAAACAAGACATTTTTATCTTTTATATTCAATGGCTTATTTTCCTGCTAATTGGTAATACCATGAAAAATACCATGCTCAGAAAAGGCTTAACAATATTTTGAAAAATTGCCTACTGAGCGCTGCCGCACAGCTCCATAGCCCGGATTTCTCATGAGGCCGGCAGGCGTGGCCGGTGAAGCCTCGGCGTATCAACAACCTGCCTTCCACCGCTAAAAATTGATCGTTTTTTATTCAATTCCCGCGTATGGGGCGCACTGCCCCCTTTCCCCCATTGAGCCGGGCCGGGGGCGCCCGCCTGTTCAGGTCGGCTTGAGGCGGGCAACCAGCCCCGCAAAGAGTTCCTGATGCGGATAGGCCTCGCTGATCAGCACGCGGATGCGCCGGCTGTTGCGAATGATCACCGCACCGATCTTGAGCAGTTTCAAGCGCAGGTTATGGATGCTCATGCGCGCCAATGCGGTGCCCTGGAGATGATCGCGTAGCCGTTCGAACAGCACATAGGCAAAGGCCGACAGCATCAGCCGCCACTGGTTGGTCCACCAGCGTGGGCTGGAGGTGCGGTCGGCGAACAGATCCAACTGTTGGTCCTTGATCCGATTCTCCATGTCGCCACGGCCGCAGTAGTCTTCGTAGTACTGCTGGGCAGCATCCTCGGCAAAGCGGGACACGACGATGAAGCGTGGATTGGCACCCTGCTCGCCATGTTCCAGGCGCGACACGACCAGGCGGCGCCTACGCCAACTACCGGCCTGATAGAGGAAGCGATACACGCCGGACATCTTCTGCCCGGTTTCTTGGTAGGCCTCGGCGACCGCTTGCATGGCCGGCGCCGCCATCCGCTGCAGGCGGGTGTTGCGGGCCAGACCCACCACATAATCCACCTGCTTGCGGTCACACCAGTCGAGCATGCGATGTCGGCAAAAACCGCCGTCACCGCGGAACACGATGCGGGTCTCTGGCCAGAAGCGGCGAATGAACTTGACCAGCAGTGCCAGGATGGCCCAACTGTGTCGGGCGCCATCGATGTTGCTCGGGCGCAAATAGCTCACCAGCAGATGGCGACCACAGAACACATAGAGCGGCAGGAAGCAGTAATGGTCGTAATAGCCATGGAAGAAGCGCCCTTCCTGATCTCCATGCACCGGCACATCGGTCGCATCGAAGTCGAGCACGATCTCAGCCGGCGCCTGGTCATGCTGGGCGATGAAGTGCTCCCACAGCAGGCGATGGGCTTGCACCACCGTTTCGCGATCGGCTTGCTGTTCCAGGCGCCCCAGAGTGGATTTGCCGGCCAGCGGTTGCAGGCGGTTGACCGCAGTCTGCAGCGCGTAGTCATGGCGCAGGCCGTCATGATCGTTGAGATCCTCGTAGCCGGCGGCCAGTGCATAGATACGCTGGGCGAGCAGTGTCTGCAGTCCATGCTGGACACGCCCAGGATCACGCCGATCGGGAACGATTTTGGCCAGGCGGCGGGTCAAGCCATGTTGCCGGTCGACCTCGCGCAGCAGCAACAAGCCCGCATCCGAGGTGATGTGACCACCGGTGAAAGAGGCCTCGACGAGGCGGCGAGAGAGGGGTGAAAAGTGGAGTTTTTCTGGTAGCATTTTGTGCGCGGCTGAAGACTTATGGGGCTTTGTTTGGCGACAAGAATCATAAGGCTTTCAGCCGTTTTTGTTTATGCGGTCATGAGAAATCCGGGATAGGCCGCTTTCCTGGCTTTGCTTCCAGATGTATGCTATTCTGCTCCTGCAGCTAATGGATCACCGCAAACAGGTTACTCGCCTGGGGATTCCCTTTCGACCCGAGCATCCGTATGAGACTCATGCTCGATTATTATTATTATAGAAGCCCCCATGAATAAATCGCTCATCATTTTCGGCATCGTCAACATAACCTCGGACAGTTTCTCCGATGGAGGCCGGTATCTGGCGCCAGACGCAGCCATTGCGCAGGCGCGTAAGCTGATGGCCGAGGGGGCAGATGTGATCGACCTCGGTCCGGCATCCAGCAATCCCGACGCCGCGCCTGTTTCGTCCGACACAGAAATCGCGCGTATCGCGCCGGTGCTGGACGCGCTCAAGGCAGATGGCATTCCCGTCTCGCTCGACAGTTATCAACCCGCGACGCAAGCCTATGCCTTGTCGCGTGGTGTGGCCTATCTCAATGATATTCGCGGTTTTCCAGACGCTGCGTTCTATCCGCAATTGGCGAAATCATCTGCCAAACTCGTCGTTATGCATTCGGTGCAAGACGGGCAGGCAGATCGGCGCGAGGCACCCGCTGGCGACATCATGGATCACATTGCGGCGTTCTTTGACGCGCGCATCGCGGCGCTGACGGGTGCCGGTATCAAACGCAACCGCCTTGTCCTTGATCCCGGCATGGGGTTTTTTCTGGGGGCTGCTCCCGAAACCTCGCTCTCGGTGCTGGCGCGGTTCGATGAATTGCGGCTGCGCTTCGATTTGCCGGTGCTTCTGTCTGTTTCGCGCAAATCCTTTCTGCGCGCGCTCACAGGCCGTGGTCCGGGGGATGTCGGGGCCGCGACACTCGCTGCAGAGCTTGCCGCCGCCGCAGGTGGAGCTGACTTCATCCGCACACACGAGCCGCGCCCCTTGCGCGACGGGCTGGCGGTATTGGCGGCGCTGAAAGAAACCGCAAGAATTCGTTAACTGCACATTCGGGATATTTCTCTATATTCGCGCTTCATCAGAAAACTGAAGGAACCTCCATTGAATCGAACTAATATTTTTTTTGGTGAATCGCATTCTGACTGGTTGCCTGTCAGAGGCGGAGAATCTGGTGATTTTGTTTTTCGACGTGGTGACGGGCATGCCTTCGCGAAAATCGCACCTGCTTCCCGCCGCGGTGAGCTCGCTGGAGAGCGTGACCGCCTCATTTGGCTCAAAGGTCGAGGTGTGGCTTGCCCCGAGGTCATCAACTGGCAGGAGGAACAGGAGGGTGCATGCTTGGTGATAACGGCAATTCCGGGAGTACCGGCGGCTGATCTGTCTGGAGCGGATTTGCTCAAAGCGTGGCCGTCAATGGGGCAGCAACTTGGCGCTGTTCACAGCCTATCGGTTGATCAATGTCCGTTTGAGCGCAGGCTGTCGCGAATGTTCGGACGCGCCGTTGATGTGGTGTCCCGCAATGCCGTCAATCCCGACTTCTTACCGGACGAGGACAAGAGTACGCCGCAGCTCGATCTTTTGGCTCGTGTCGAACGAGAGCTACCGGTGCGGCTCGACCAAGAGCGCACCGATATGGTTGTTTGCCATGGTGATCCCTGCATGCCGAACTTCATGGTGGACCCTAAAACTCTTCAATGCACGGGTCTGATCGACCTTGGGCGGCTCGGAACAGCAGATCGCTATGCCGATTTGGCACTCATGATTGCTAACGCCGAAGAGAACTGGGCAGCGCCAGATGAAGCAGAGCGCGCCTTCGCTGTCCTATTCAATGTATTGGGGATCGAAGCCCCCGACCGCGAACGCCTTGCCTTCTATCTGCGATTGGACCCTCTGACTTGGGGTTGATGTTCATGCCGCCTGTTTTTCCTGCTCATTGGCACGTTTCGCAACCTGTTCTCATTGCGGACACCTTTTCCAGCCTCGTTTGGAAAGTTTCATTGCCAGACGGGACTCCTGCAATCGTCAAGGGATTGAAACCTATAGAAGACATTGCTTTTGATGCCATTTTTCTTTATACTGTCACTGAGCCTCGCATTTGCGAGGTTTTTAATGCTGAATAAAAGGAAAACTTGATGGAATTGCCCAATATTATTCAACAATTTATTGGAAACAGCGTTTTAGAGCCAAATAAAATTGGTCAGTCGCCATCGGATGTTTATTCTTTTAATCGAAATAATGAAACTTTTTTTCTTAAGCGATCTAGCACTTTATATACAGAGACCACATACAGTGTCTCTCGTGAAGCGAAAATGTTGAGTTGGCTCTCTGATAAATTAAAGGTGCCTGAACTCATCATGACTTTTCAGGATGAGCAGTTTGAATTCATGATCACTAAAGCGATCAATGCAAAACCAATTTCAGCGCTTTTTTTAACAGAGCAAGAATTGCTTGCTATCTATAAGGAAACACTCAATCAGTTAAATGCAGTTGCTATTATTGATTGCCCATTTATTTCAAGCATTGATCATCGGTTAAAAGAGTCAAAATTTTTTATTGATAACCAACTCCTTGACGAGATAGATCAAGATGATCTTGATGCTGAATTATGGGGAGACCATAAAACTTACATAAGTCTTTGGAATGAGTTAAATGAGACTCGTGTTGAAGAAAGATTGGTTTTTTCTCATGGCGATATCACGGATAGTAATATTTTTATAGATAAATCTGGTGAAATTTACTTTTTAGATCTTGGTCGTGCTGGATTAGCAGATGAATTTGTAGATATATCTTTTGTTGAACGTTGCCTAAGAGAGGATGTATCTGAGGAAACTGCTAAAATATTTTTAAAGCATTTAAAAAACGATATGCCTGACAAAAGGAATTATTTTTTAAAACTTGATGAATTGAATTGATTCCAAGCAATATCTAAAAATACTTAGTTATCTTTTTAAGTCGCTAAGTTTTAAATAAATAAGTGAAAGAAGTTAGTGGAGCTACTGATTTAAAGTTTTATATCACCAATGAATCCAAGTTTTGGTTTTTAAAATAAACTTATTTAAAATAGCTAAAGCTGTTTATTAGCTTAACTTGTGATTTAAGTTTTTTTGAATATAAAATTGTTAATTTATTAGCTTTACAAGTTTATTTAAATTTCATCGTGCAACATTTTTAACCAATTTTATTATCGATGGTATTTTTTTGTCTGCTTTTCTTTTCCTAGTCTTTTATCTATCCGTCAGCCATATAGTATTTTATTAAATTCTTATGGAAAATGACGCATGTTAAATTATCTTAAGAGCTTTAATAATATCAATACTTATTTGGTTTTATCGATAATTCTGCTGTTAATCATAATATCTCTAGATTATTTCTAAACTGAATGAATGTTTATAATGAGTGATTCATATTACTATTGAAATCGACTTCTCACTTTGAAAGAAGGCGAGGATGAGGGGCTTTTATGTTGATTTATCATTTTAAAAATGTCTTATAAAAGAAGCCTAACGTGTTTTCTTATATAGGTTTAAACATAATTTTTGGGTGGTGTTTCAAAAAGTATGCTGACATTAAATGAAGCCATTATTGATGTAAAAAAAGGTTAAGTCGAAAGCTTTAAAATGGTTTTCAATCTTTTTTGAAAAATTACAACTCCTTCTAAAACCGCGCCTAATTCGATGCCTTATTTTGCAATTATTACCTTCAATACCTACAGTAAAAAATTTACCAATACTTTGCTTGCAGTTTTTAAAAGCAGTTATGAAACTGTCCCAATGATCACTTGCAATTCGGGTGTAGTGAATACCTAATTGTTTAAGCTTTGCCTTCAATCGTTGAACTGTAGCTAAGTCTCTTTTACCCCAAACATAAGCAACAATCTCACCTGTTTCTCGATGGTAGGCGTAAATAAGCCATTGTTTATTATTTTTATTTCCCACAAAAGTCCAAAACTCATCAACTTCAAGAGACTCATAATGACTTTGTTTAGGCTGAATTTGGTAGGTCGATTCGGTTAAAGTACGTAAAACTTTACCGATACTGATTCGCTCAACTTCAGCGATATCTCGTATACCACTACCTCTGACCATCAACTGTAATATTTTTCGAGTAATGCCTGAATGACATCCTAGATAGCTCAGAGCATGGTCACCAATAAACTGACGTTTACAGTCTTTGCACTGATAGTTTTGTTTCCCATCTACTTTGATGCCATTTTTCTTTATACTGTCACTGAGGCAGGTTGGACATTTGATTTCTAGAGTTATTCGCATTTCTCTATTTTATCAAAATTCAACCTGCTTTGTTTCAGCATACTTTTTGAAACACCACCTCTTTTCGCAGGTTGAGCCACCTCCGCGCTTCATCAGAAAACTGAAGGAACCTCCATTGAATCGAACTAATATTTTTTTTGGTGAATCGCATTCTGACTGGTTGCCTGTCAGAGGCGGAGAATCTGGTGATTTTGTTTTTCGACGTGGTGACGGGCATGCCTTCGCGAAAATCGCACCTGCTTCCCGCCGCGGTGAGCTCGCTGGAGAGCGTGACCGCCTCATTTGGCTCAAAGGTCGAGGTGTGGCTTGCCCCGAGGTCATCAACTGGCAGGAGGAACAGGAGGGTGCATGCTTGGTGATAACGGCAATTCCGGGAGTACCGGCGGCTGATCTGTCTGGAGCGGATTTGCTCAAAGCGTGGCCGTCAATGGGGCAGCAACTTGGCGCTGTTCACAGCCTATCGGTTGATCAATGTCCGTTTGAGCGCAGGCTGTCGCGAATGTTCGGACGCGCCGTTGATGTGGTGTCCCGCAATGCCGTCAATCCCGACTTCTTACCGGACGAGGACAAGAGTACGCCGCAGCTCGATCTTTTGGCTCGTGTCGAACGAGAGCTACCGGTGCGGCTCGACCAAGAGCGCACCGATATGGTTGTTTGCCATGGTGATCCCTGCATGCCGAACTTCATGGTGGACCCTAAAACTCTTCAATGCACGGGTCTGATCGACCTTGGGCGGCTCGGAACAGCAGATCGCTATGCCGATTTGGCACTCATGATTGCTAACGCCGAAGAGAACTGGGCAGCGCCAGATGAAGCAGAGCGCGCCTTCGCTGTCCTATTCAATGTATTGGGGATCGAAGCCCCCGACCGCGAACGCCTTGCCTTCTATCTGCGATTGGACCCTCTGACTTGGGGTTGATGTTCATGCCGCCTGTTTTTCCTGCTCATTGGCACGTTTCGCAACCTGTTCTCATTGCGGACACCTTTTCCAGCCTCGTTTGGAAAGTTTCATTGCCAGACGGGACTCCTGCAATCGTCAAGGGATTGAAACCTATAGAAGACATTGCTGATGAACTGCGCGGGGCCGACTATCTGGTATGGCGCAATGGGAGGGGAGCAGTCCGGTTGCTCGGTCGTGAGAACAATCTGATGTTGCTCGAATATGCCGGGGAGCGAATGCTCTCTCACATCGTTGCCGAGCACGGCGACTACCAGGCGACCGAAATTGCAGCGGAACTAATGGCGAAGCTGTATGCCGCATCTGAGGAACCCCTGCCTTCTGCCCTTCTCCCGATCCGGGATCGCTTTGCAGCTTTGTTTCAGCGGGCGCGCGATGATCAAAACGCAGGTTGTCAAACTGACTACGTCCACGCGGCGATTATAGCCGATCAAATGATGAGCAATGCCTCGGAACTGCGTGGGCTACATGGCGATCTGCATCATGAAAACATCATGTTCTCCAGTCGCGGCTGGCTGGTGATAGATCCCGTCGGTCTGGTCGGTGAAGTGGGCTTTGGCGCCGCCAATATGTTCTACGATCCGGCTGACAGAGACGACCTTTGTCTCGATCCTAGACGCATTGCACAGATGGCGGACGCATTCTCTCGTGCGCTGGACGTCGATCCGCGTCGCCTGCTCGACCAGGCGTACGCTTATGGGTGCCTTTCCGCAGCTTGGAACGCGGATGGAGAAGAGGAGCAACGCGATCTAGCTATCGCGGCCGCGATCAAGCAGGTGCGACAGACGTCATACTAGATATCAAGCGACTTCTCCTATCCCCTGGGAACACATCAATCTCACCGGAGAATATCGCTGGCCAAAGCCTTAGCGTAGGATTCCGCCCCTTCCCGCAAACGACCCCTGGAAGCCCCGTAGCGACGCGGAGAGGGGCGAGACAAGCCAAGGGCGCAGGCTCGATGCGCAGCACGACATAGCCGGTTCTCGCAAGGACGAGAATTTCCCTGCGGTGCCCCTCAAGTGTCAATGAAAGTTTCCAACGCGAGCCATTCGCGAGAGCCTTGAGTCCACGCTAGATCTATCTCATCTGCGCAAGGCAGAACGTGAAGACGGCCGCCCTGGACCTCGCCCGCGAGCGCCAGGCGCACGAGGCCGGCGCGCGGACCCGCGCCACGGCCCACGAGCGGACGCCGCAGCAGGAGCGCCAGAAGGCCGCCAGAGAGGCCGAGCGCGGCCGTGAGGCTTGGACGCTAGGGCAGGGCATGAAAAAGCCCGTAGCGGGCTGCTACGGGCGTCTGACGCGGTGGAAAGGGGGAGGGGATGTTGTCTACATGGCTCTGCTGTAGTGAGTGGGTTGCGCTCCGGCAGCGGTCCTGATCAATCGTCACCCTTTCTCGGTCCTTCAACGTTCCTGACAACGAGCCTCCTTTTCGCCAATCCATCGACAATCACCGCGAGTCCCTGCTCGAACGCTGCGTCCGGACCGGCTTCGTCGAAGGCGTCTATCGCGGCCCGCAACAGCGGCGAGAGCGGAGCCTGTTCAACGGTGCCGCCGCGCTCGCCGGCATCGCTGTCGCCGGCCTGCTCCTCAAGCACGGCCCCAACAGTGAAGTAGCTGATTGTCATCAGCGCATTGACGGCGTCCCCGGCCGAAAAACCCGCCTCGCAGAGGAAGCGAAGCTGCGCGTCGGCCGTTTCCATCTGCGGTGCGCCCGGTCGCGTGCCGGCATGGATGCGCGCGCCATCGCGGTAGGCGAGCAGCGCCTGCCTGAAGCTGCGGGCATTCCCGATCAGAAATGAGCGCCAGTCGTCGTCGGCTCTCGGCACCGAATGCGTATGATTCTCCGCCAGCATGGCTTCGGCCAGTGCGTCGAGCAGCGCCCGCTTGTTCCTGAAGTGCCAGTAAAGCGCCGGCTGCTGAACCCCCAACCGTTCCGCCAGTTTGCGTGTCGTCAGACCGTCTACGCCGACCTCGTTCAACAGGTCCAGGGCGGCACGGATCACTGTATTCGGCTGCAACTTTGGGCACTGTTGCAAAGTTAGCGATGAGGCAGCCTTTTGTCTTATTCAAAGGCCTTACATTTCAAAAACTCTGCTTACCAGGCGCATTTCGCCCAGGGGATCACCATAATAAAATGCTGAGGCCTGGCCTTTGCGTAGTGCACGCATCACCTCAATACCTTTGATGGTGGCGTAAGCCGTCTTCATGGATTTAAATCCCAGCGTGGCGCCGATTATCCGTTTCAGTTTGCCATGATCGCATTCAATCACGTTGTTCCGGTACTTAATCTGTCGGTGTTCAACGTCAGACGGGCACCGGCCTTCGCGTTTGAGCAGAGCAAGCGCGCGACCATAGGCGGGCGCTTTATCCGTGTTGATGAATCGCGGGATCTGCCACTTCTTCACGTTGTTGAGGATTTTACCCAGAAACCGGTATGCAGCTTTGCTGTTACGACGGGAGGAGAGATAAAAATCGACAGTGCGGCCCCGGCTGTCGACGGCCCGGTACAGATACGCCCAGCGGCCATTGACCTTCACGTAGGTTTCATCCATGTGCCACGGGCAAAGATCGGAAGGGTTACGCCAGTACCAGCGCAGCCGTTTTTCCATTTCAGGCGCATAACGCTGAACCCAGCGGTAAATCGTGGAGTGATCGACATTCACTCCGCGTTCAGCCAGCATCTCCTGCAGCTCACGGTAACTGATGCCGTATTTGCAGTACCAGCGTACGGCCCACAGAATGATGTCACGCTGAAAATGCCGGCCTTTGAATGGGTTCATGTGCAGCTCCATCAGCAAAAGGGGATGATAAGTTTATCACCACCGACTATTTGCAACAGTGCCCTCGCGGGTGATGTCCAGCACACCGATCACCTCCCCGCGCGGGTCGCGCAGGGGCACCGAGGTGCAGGAGAACGGGCTGAGCCGGTCGAGGTAGTGCTCGCCACAGTTGATCAGGGTCGGCCGCCCTTCGACCACCGCCGTGCCGATGGCGTTGGTGCCACGCAGCGACTCGCTCCAGCAACTGCCCGGGTGCAGGTCGCGCAGGCCATCGCGGTTGAGCACGTGCTTCTGCCCTTCGATGGCCAGGACGTTGGCCTGGGCGTCGCCGAGGATGACGATGCCGCTCTTGCCCTGGCGCTTGACCAGGTAGTCCAGCTCCGGGGTGACCGCATCGATCAGCAGCCGGTTGTGCTCCAGCAAGGCGCGCAGGTCATGGCCGTGGCGCATGCCCAGGCCCACCTGCTCGCCTTGCAGGCAATCCAGGCCATGGCCGAGGCTACGGCGCCAGGAGGCATCGATCTCGTCGCGCAGCATCCCGGAGGGCAGTTCGCCTTCGTTGGCCAGCTTGAGCCGGGCCTGGCGGGATTCGTGCAAGGGGTTGCGGGCGTTTGTTATGGGTATGTGTCGCGCCATCGTTCACTCCAGCGATGCCTCCGCGAGCGGGGCAACGGGCTTCGGGACTTGTTGCAGTGTGCTTCAGAATCCGCGAGCCGTCATCAGGCTGGGGTGGAGGGTGGCACAAAGCTTACGTTTACGTAAAGGCAGAGGAGATGCTGCCGCTGACAGTGGGGCCGCTTCGCGCCCCATCGCCGGCAAGCCCCCACACAGTCCTCTGCAGGGCACATGCTGGGTGAACACCGCCGACCCTGTGGGAGCCGGCTTGCCGGCGATGGGCTGCGAAGCAGCCCTGAGGTTCGGCGCAGTCCCCTATGGGTGCAAGCTTGCCCGCGAAAGCGCCAGCCCGACCCACCACAAAAGCAGCCCCAATTCCCCAATGCTGGGGCCCCCAGCCCACCCGCCCAGCGCGCCAACCGATCCGGCCAACATCACCGCAGCCCTTGCGCCACAAGGCCTGCAGGGCAAGATCCACAAACTGGCACGGCTGTTGCCGATCCCTCGTCAGACGCCCCAACCCCTTGGGCCCGTTTGCAGGAGGGATTGACTCATGCACCGACCGATACCCCACCCGCTGGCAGTGGCGATCCTTGCCAGCATGCTCCAGCTACCGGCCCAGGCTGCGCTGTATGCGGTCGACCCGGGCCCCTACCTACCCGAGAACGGCAGGTTCGCCGCCTGGTACCAGGACACCCACGGCCGGACCCTCGACCTGTGCCTGTCCAAGGCCGTCAGCTCACGTGTCGGCGGCGCCCCCGGCGCACCGTCCTACATGTGCCCACTGACGCCGGCGCCGGGCGTGTTCGACGATACCCAGCCGATCCAGTTCCCCGGCAACTTCCCCGACGAAGCCTTCTGGTTCACCGCCGATGCCGAGATCGTCGATGCCGCCCGTGGCATCGAGTTGAGCTATGGCACGGCACTCGAGGCGGCGTTCAGCGTCGAGGAACCCATCGATGGCGACCAGATCAGCTTCGCCCGGGTGCGGATCCGCGTGGACGTGCCCGTGGCCGGTACCTACGTGGTCACCCACCCCTATGGCGTCGATGTGTTCGACGTGGAGACTCCCGGCCGCCGGGCGATCAACATGACCCGCGACCTGGGCATCGGCACCCCGCTCACCTACGACGGCGCGCTCACCGGTGACGTCGGGCCGTTCCTGCGCAGCGTCAATGGCCCCTACACCGAGACCAACCCGGTCACCGGCGCCAGCGAACGCTACATCGGCGACCCGAACCTCGAGGAGGCTGTCACCGGCAGCCCGTTCAACACCAACTACGTGCGCATCGAGGGCCCCAACGGCCTGGACCTGCGCACCGAGCTGTTCGCCGTCTCCGGCAAGCTCTCCGAGGTGCACCGGCCGACCCCGTTGCTGCCGCTGCGCAGCACCTACTCGCGGCACAGCGAGAACGGCGACCTGCGCGCCCAGCAAGATGTCTTCGTCATGGCCCCACCCCAGCCGGCCAGCGTCACCCTCACCAGCCAGACACCCAACCTGACCCTGACCGAAGCCAACAGCACCGGTGCCTGGTACGCCCAGTCGGCGCTCAACCCGAGCCTGCCCACCACCCTGGTGGTCAACGCCGACAACAGCGTGGCCATCCCCACCAGCAGCGCCACCAGCGCCAACCTGCCACTGACCGACCTGGTGACCATCAGCCGCGCCGAATACAGCCTGGCCAGCGGCCAGCTGACCCTGGTGGCCAGCAGCAGCGACGAAACCAGCCCGCCCGCCCTCACCGCCCATACCGGCAACGGCGCCCTGATCGGCAGCCTCTCCGGCAACGGCGCGGTGAAGACTCTCACCACCGGGCTCTCGCCGATCCCCCCGGCCAAGGTGCAAGTCACCAGCGCCCACGGTGGCAGCGACAGCGAAGACGTGGTGCTGGTGCCATGAACAGACAAAGGCTCCGCCTTCAAGGAGGCAGCATGAACACTTGGCCACGCCGGGCGCTATGCGCCGCCGGGCTCTCCTTCACCCTCTCCGGCGTGGCCTGGGCCGCGCTCTCCGAGGTCGATCCAGGCCCCTACACCCTGGCCACCGGGCGCTACCCGATGTGGTACAAGGACTTCACCGACCTGTCCCTGGAACTGTGCCAGTCGCGGGCGATCAGCTCGCGGGCGCCCGGCACCCCGGCAGCGCCGAACTACATGTGCATGCTCGCCGCCGAGCCAGGCTACGACGACAGGCTGCCGATGGTGTTCCCGGACAACTGGCCCTCGGAGCTGTTCTGGTTCCTGGCCGAGACCGAGATCCCGCAGGTGGGCAACAGCGGCTACGAGCTGGAGGTCTACGTCGCAGGCCTGGAGGCGGCCTTCGCCTCCGAGGTGCCGGTCGATGGCGACCAGCAGAGCTTCGCCCGCATCCGCATCCGCGCCACGATCCCACGCACCGGCGTCTACACCATCACCCACCCCTACGGGGTCGAGACCATCAACGTCACCTCCACCGGCCGACGCGCGATCAACATGACCCGCGACATCGGCATCGGCGGCCCGGGCAACTTCACCGGCGCGCTCAACGGCAACCTCGGGCCGTTCCTGCGCAGCGTCGACGGGCCCTACACCGAAGTCAACCCGGACACCGGCGCCACCGAGACCTTCGTCGGCGACCCGAACATCACCCAAGCCGTCACCGGCAGCCCGTTCAACACCAACTTCGTGCGTATAGAAGGCCCGGCCGGGACCATCCAGACCAACCTCTTCACCGTCTCCGGCAAGGTCCTCGACGCACGTGCCCAGACCCCGGTGGAGCTGCAGCGCGCCACCTACCAGCGCAATGCCGCCGGGACCCGCGTCGAGCTGTTCGCCAAGGCACCGAACAGCGCCAGCCTGTGCATGCGCAACGGCCTGGAGCTGATCGGTACGCCGCCCTCGCCCTGCCAGTTCAACCTGCTGACCGACAACAACGGGCTGTTCTTCAGCCAGCAACTGAGCCAGGCCGCACCGCCTGCGGTGGTGGTGGTCACCGCCAGCAGCAGCACCGGTGCCACCCGCCCAACGTCGTTGTCGAGCACCCTCAGCGACGTGGTGAAGATTCGTACCGCGCGCTACGACTGGGCCAACAAGCGCCTGGTCATCGAGGCCAGCTCCAGCGATGAAGTGCAGGTCCCGGACCTGGTCGCCCAGGGCTATGGTCGCCTGTCCAAGGCCGGTACCCTGCAGAGCCTGACGGTCAATGACCTCGCCCAGCCACCTGCCAGCGTCACCGTCAAGTCCGCCGCCGGCGGCAGCGACGTCGAGCCGGTGGTGGTGGTCGGCAGCGCGCCGGTGGAAGCCGAGAACCAGCCGCCGCTGGCCCAGCCCGACAGCGGCAGCACCAGCGTCGGCGTCCCCGTGACGCTCAACCTGCTGGCCAACGACAGCGACCCGGACGGCAACCTGCCACTGAGCATCGCCGACCTGACCCAGCCCGGTACCGGCCTCGGCTCGGTGGTACTCAACGGCAGCACCGCGGTGATCTACACCCCGCCGCCCGGTGCCACCTCGCCGCTGGTGGCCACCTTCAGCTATCGCGCCCAGGACGCCAAGGGCCTGAAGTCGGAGCCGGCCACCGTGACCGTCAATGTCGCGCCCAACCAGCCGCCGACGGCAGTGCCGGACAACGTCGCGACCCTGGGCGTGCCGCTGACCATCGACGTGCTGGCCAACGACAGCGACCCGGAAGGCAACCTGCCGCTGAGCGTGGCCAGCGTCACCCAGCCGCCGGCCGGCCGAGGCACGGTCAGCACCGATGGCAGCGTGGTCACCTACACACCGCCGGGCACCGTCACCGCCCCGTTCAGCACCAGCTTCACCTACGTGGCGCGCGATGCCCTGGGGGCGCTCTCCGGCAGCGGCACGGTCACCGTGCAGGTGTCGCCACGCCCGGCCCAGGAGACCTTCACGGTCACCGCGGCCAGCGTCACGGCGCGCTCCAACAACCGCTTCAACTGGGATATCAGCGGCACGTCGTCGGTGACCACCGGCAACACCGTCACGGTGCAGGTGACCACCCCGAACGGCCTGGTGACCCTGGGCAGCGTCGCAGTGCCGATCACCGGCCGCTGGCGCCTGGCGGTGAGCAACAGCACCACGGTGATCCCGACGGCCAACCCGACGGCGATCATCCGCAGCAGCCAGGGCAGCGAACGCACCGTGCCGGTGAACGTGCAGTAGCCAAGGCCAGGGAGAGACGCCATGCAACGCCTGTATCCACTGCTGCTCGGCCTGGCCCTGGTGGGCCAGGCCATCCCGCCCGGCTGGGCCGATGACCTGATGGACAACGCCGACCTTGCCGCCGGCAACGACCTCGGCGAGCCGTCGATCGTCCGCCTGCTGCCGGCCGGCGCCGGCCAGTTGGCGGTGATCGAGCAGCAGGGCACGGGCAACCGCGCCGCCCTCGACCAGAACGGCCAGGCCCTGCTGGGCCGCATCGTCCAGGCCGGGGGCGCGCAGGAGGCGTTCATCCTGCAGGAAGGCAGCGACCTGATGGCGTCGATCACCCAGCAGGGCCAAGGCAACAGCGCGTCGATCCAGCAGCGTGGCAGCCGCAACAGTGCGTCGATCGAACAGATCGGCAACTACAACACAGCCAACATCGAACAGCACGGCAGCGGGCTCACCAGCGCCGTGACCCAGGCCGGCAACGGCCAGCAGATTCACATCACCCAATACCGATAGACCTGGAGGCACCATCATGTTCAAGCTCGCTCCCCTAAGCGCCGCCATCGTGCTGGCCCTGGCCGGCCAGGTCATGGCCGACGACAGCACCTCGACCCAGACCCAGCAGGGCAACGAGAACATCGCCGAGGTCCTGCAGAGCCTCGCGCCCTTCGCCTCGGCCACCCAGCACCAGACCGGCCAGGGCCACAACCACATGGCCGTGCAGGACAACAGCACCAGCGACATCCAGCAGAGCGCCACCGGCTCGTACAACGCCGGCTACGGCGAACAGCTGTACGAGAACGGCAGCCAGATCACCCAGCAGTCCGGCGGCACCCTCAACGACAACTTCGCCAGCCAGTCGATCGGCGAGAACAACCAGTCCCTGCAGGCCCAGCAAGGCACCGGCAACGTCTCGCTGGTGTTCCAGGACACCCAGGTGGGCAGCCAGGCCACCACCCAGCAATGGGGCAGTGGCAACGAGGCGGTCGTCGAACAGTTGTTCGGCGGCACCAACAACCGCAGCCTGATCATGCAAGGCGGCAGCGGCAACTTCGCCGCCGCCGAGCACCTGAGCCACCAGGACGGCGACATCCAGATCTACCAGGACGGCTCGGCCAACTGGGCCTACGGCGACCAGCGCGACGGCCTGGGCGGCACCATCGGCATCCTGCAGTACGGCACCGGCAACTCCATGGAGGTCTGGCAAGACAACCAGAACGCCAGCCAGGCCACCGTGTACCAGCAAGGCCAGCTCAACGAAGGCTACATCGACCAGAGCTTCGGCCAGGCCAACACCGCCAGCCTGACCCAGAACGGCCAGCGCAACGCCAGCTGGTCGGATCAGTACGAGACCACCCAGTCGGTGACCAGCATTTCCCAGAACGGCAGCGACAACCTGCACTTCACCTACCAGACCGGTGACAACCACAGCCTGAGCATCACCACCACCGGCAATGGCAACAAGATCATGGCCAGCAACTGGAAGGGCGAGAAACCCGGTGGCCAGTTCGGCAGCGGCCAGCGTGCCGAGATCAGCCAGACCGGCACCGGCAACGGCGTCAACCTGACCCAGGACGGCATGAACCAGCGGGCCCAGCTGAACCAGAAAGGCACCGGCAACCAGATGCAGACCAACCAGGTCGACAGCAACAACGAGCTGTACTTCGAGCAGAACGGCAGCGACAACCTGCTGATCGCCGACCAGCGCGGCAGCGACAACTACGCCACGGGCCTGAGCGCTGGCAGCGGCAACGCCATCACCCTCGAGCAGTCCGGCTATGGCAACCAGAGCTACACCTACCAGCTGTACGGCAGCGGCAACGAAGCCACCATCAAGCAGGCCGATGGTGTCAACGTCGCCTTCGTGACACAGGGAGGCAACGCCAACCTGGCCTTCGTCGACCAGAGCGGCGCCAACCAGACCGCCACCATCACCCAGTACGGCAACGCCAACCTGGCGACCGTGACCCAGCAATAACCCCCTCCCCCTTGGACCGCGGTGTGCCTCTCCCTGGCGCCGCGGTTCCTTTTTGTCCCTGCCCTCCGTCGGCAAGCCCCACAGGGGCCAAGTCGATCACGAGTGATGCGGTCTGCACGGCCCTGTAGGAGCTGCCTTGCGTCGCGAAAGGGCTGCACGGCAGCCCAATGGGCGCATGCCTTCAAACACCGTCAGTGTGCAGCGAACAACGTGATCAGCGCACAAAGTGCGTGCCCGGACCTGACATTTTTGTCAGTAGCCCCCTCATCGAGCGGCATTCGATAATCACCCACCTCACGTGCGGCCATTACAGGATGCCCACGTCGTATTCCCGCCCCTGACCAGGAGAGCTCGATGAACACCCATCACTACGAGGCTGACCAACAGCAAGCCCCTAGCCCCTCGTCGAGTTGCACGTTGACCTTCGAGGTCCTTCCCACCGCCGAGTCCGAGCGGCGTCGGCTGGGACGCTGGTTCAAACGCGCAGACTTTCAACCCACAGGCCTGTTCGCCCACACGTCAATCGACCTGACCGTCGTCACACCGGAGCCCGGCGAAGCAGGCATTACCTTGCAGTTGATCGTCGGTACCCATGGTTTCCAAGGCAAGTCCGCGACAGAGGTGGAAAGTCCACGCACTTATAGCCTGAAACCTGGGGCGAACGTGATCCAGGATCCGTTGGGTGGCGTGATGTGGTTCAGGGCAGTTTCTGATGAAACTGACGGCCTCCCCAGGCAGGTGACCGTCGAGTTCACCCCGACCAACTCCAGCTTGAGACCCTTGCCTGTGTATCGACACGGCATCACCACTCACTTGGAGTGGCTCATGCAACTGCTGGCGTGGGCACCCACCTACCCTGTGCAGTTGATCAGCGACCGCATCGTCATTACCGCCTGGTGCTCTACCGCGATGGATAACCTCGCACAGGACCCCGCCCTGCTATTGGATGAATACGCATACATACTTGACCGCGAGAACGAAATGGCTGCGATTGGCACGGAACCAGGCCAGACGCCCGATAGCCCGCTGCGCATCCTCGTCTCGGAAAAAGTGGGCGGTAACCCCAATGCCTCGCATTACCGCATCAGCCTACCTCGGTATGGACGTGAGTTCATGACCGTGGAAGGGCTTCGTCGCTCCTGGGGCGTCTGGCATGAACTGGGGCATATGCAGCATCAGATCGCCTGGAGTGCCAACGCCTTGACCGAAAACTCGGTCAATATCTTTTCGCTCGCCGTGCAAAGGTCCATGAGGCAACCGTCGCGGGCCGTACCCTACGACGCTTCGGCCCATGCCTTCTTGAATAGCCCGGCACCTGACTTCGGAAAAGTCAGTAACATGGTCGCGATGGTCATGTGGGAGCAACTGCGTACTGCATTCGGCCATGCCTTCTTCCATCGACTTCACCAGGAAACGCGTGCAAACGGTAATAGCGATAGTGGCCAGGGCGATGCGCAATACCGCCACTACTTCATGGTGACCAGTTGCAAAGCCGCGCGCGCCGACCTGACCCGCTTCTTCACCCGCTGGGGCTGGCACCCACAAGCGCGAACGCTGGAGGAAATCGAATCGCTTGGTTTACCCGCACCTGATCCCGATCCGTCCACCCTGCATATTCAAGATGCCACCTACATTTCACAGGCTACAAGGGACGCTGGCAGTATCGTCATCGTCGGCACGGCCCAGCGCGGCAGTCGTCTGAAGACCACCAATGATCCAGGCAAAGGGTGGTACGACCCAGAGGCGGGGAAAGTGTTTGCCAACGCTGACACGGGTGCTTTCACGCTGCGCACCCAACGCTCGATAAACGGTCAGGCTGCCGTCAAATCCTATGATCCGCAAACCGGCGTGGCGATCAGCGAATCCAACCACATGCCGATCGAGGTTTCGATGGAAGCGTTCGATGACGAGTTGTGTCACTGCCTAGAGCACGGCGATCAGTAGTGAGCACTGAGGGGGTATGCACCACTGCTAGGCATTTTGGGGCTGCGTTGCTGCCCATCGCCGGCAAGCCGGCGATGGGGCCAGTTCATACAGGCCACCTACGGCTCAAATTAGTCCGCACCGCGAACAAAGAACGAATGGGTGGCGACTCAGAGGAGGTTTCCCCACGAAAAGTCCCACAGCGCTACAATGGCCAGACCTCCGACCCGTGCCAGCACCATGATCCAATCCGACCTCGACCTGTTCGGCCCCCAGCCGCAACGCCTGGCCAGCCAGACCGTGCTGCTGCCCGGTTTCGCCGTGCCCGAGGTCGAGACGCTGCTCGACGCCTTGCGCCCGGTCCTGCGCGCCGCGCCCTTCCGGCACATGCGCACCCCCGGCGGCCTGCACATGGCGGTGGCCTTGACCAACTGCGGGTCGCTGGGCTGGGTCAGTGACGAAAAGGGCTATCGCTACAGCCCGACCGACCCGGTCAGTGGCCACCCCTGGCCCGCCCTGCCGCCGATACTGCTCGACCTGGCCGGCCGCGCCGCGGCCACTGCCGGCTTCGACGGTTTCGTCCCGGACGCCTGCCTGGTCAACCACTACCTGCCCGGCACCCGTCTGAGCCTGCACCAGGACCGTGACGAAGCGGACTTCGGCCAACCGATCGTGTCGATCTCGCTGGGCTTGCCGGCGGTGTTCCTGTTCGGTGGGCTGCAACGGTCGGACCGGCCCCGGCACATACCGTTGAGCCACGGCGACGTGCTGGTCTGGGGCGGCGAAGATCGCCTGCGTTTTCACGGCGTGCTGCCGATCAAGCCCGGCGTGCATCCACGCCTGGGCGAGCGGCGGATCAACCTGACGTTGCGCAAGGCGGGTTGATCCCCTATCGGCTCAGTCTCGTTGGCCACCAGGCTCGGAAACGCGCATGCCTCCCCGTGTTTTGCAGTACCGCTCGATTTTTGGCAGGAAGAACTGGAGGATCTTCGGCATCGTATGGATGGGTAATTGACAACAAGCAAAATACAACGCCATGGTTGGCGAAACCGTTACCCCCAGTGCAGACCATAACAAGCCCACATTGCGATTACCGCCATTGAGGGCCATGGTGAACTTAGACATCAAACTGCCAGGGTAAAGCCCTCCAAACATCAACTGAAGCACGAAGTTCACGCCGTATGCAACGGCGATCATGGCAGCGACCCCCACCGGTTTTTCAAGGATGGTGGACTGAAGACCGGCCATGGTGCCGATCGAAAAAATAAACAACGCGAGCACCACGATACCGTCGATGGCTAACCCATGACGAGCAACGATGTCATGTGAGAAGTGTCTGATCAGAATCGCCACCCCTTCCGCCCCGCCGATCAGCAACGCTAATCTGGCTGCCAGTTCCCAAGGATCGATTAACAACAAAAGGCCATTGCCGAAGACATGCAGTACTGCTGGGGCCGTAACGGGGATGAGCACCATGGAACACAGGACAACGACTAACGACATCGAAGGGTCCAGCCCCAGCATTCTCGCAACCGCTACATTGCCACTGGCTGGTGGCGCCGCAACAGCCACAGCGATAGCCAGCGATAACTCCTGATTGCCGCTGATCGCATATGCCCCCATACCGAACAGATAGGGACATGCGGCAACCATCAATAACGGGAATATCACGGAAACTTTCAAATTTTTTACCGCGATGACGACTTCGCGATTATCGATGCGCAGCAGCGTTCCCAATACGAAGATGAAGACCATCATCGGGAGCAACGGGCGAGCCGCTTCAGCGCTTGATGGCAACAGCAGGCCAATCGCGCACCCTGACGCCAGCACCGCAGGCCCACGCCGGGTAATACCAACTAGAAGATGGAGCATAATCTGGCCCTGTGAGGCGCCCCCATAAGGGGGGCACCTTTATCTGAGGTACTCTTGGATATCCGGTGAAACCGAAGGTGGTGGGGAATTCCGCGATTGCCGAATAACCAAGCGTCCATCCTCAGAGCCGTTACCGATGTATTCGCATGACGCGTCCGGATGAAGCACTAGGTCGTTGACCAATCTCGCACTTTCATGGTGAATGGAGTACGGCTCAGCTCTATAAGACTGCCGAATGCAACCCGTACGTTCTCTGAAAGACATCCGGTTTATACCTGAGGTGATCAGCCCCCTGGGTGGGCTGCCATGAACCGTATCTATCGGTACATTATCGAACACACAAAACGTTTTCGTATCGAGCCCCTTTCTTCATCGGACAGGAAAAACACTTGACCTTCTTGTTCTGTTCGCTCCATATCTTCCTCGCTCAGGTAATGACTTGTCGAGCACCCTGCAAAGGTGATCAAAGACAAGCGGCCTACCTGCTCCTGTCATTTCGAACAATGCATCATGAACGAGCAACTAGCCAGCCAAAGTCCAGATCGACCACAACACTGAACCGACCGTTCAGAGTCGAGTCATTTGCACCCTAGAGTGCAGACCAAGTTAACGCAACAGTTTGCAAGCCAAAAATACGCATTCCGGAAATGGACTACAGAGACCAGAGAAAGTCTTAGGACGACGCCAAGCTCTTGTGCAACGCTAAACACAATGTTTAATGAATGCGGAAATTTTAAGACTGCTGAAAGTCAGTCACACCTGAATCCACTTTGAAACTGAGCCTCCAGACCAAAAAAGTAAAAAAACCGGGTCGGACTTCTCCGACCCGGCGAGGTTACTCAGCTTGCCACGGCGCAGGTTTGCGCCTGTCCTACCGAGACGCTGATTTTCTGTCCATTCACATTCACTGGACTGGCTTACAGCCAGAAGCCACTTACTCCTGCTGATTCTGACTCAGGTACTTCTCCAACACCGCCTTGTCGCCCCCGCCGTCCCCCGCCACCTGCCACAGCCGCCGCTCGATACCTTGCGCCAAAAGGTGCCCCACCGCCGCCTCGATCGCCGAGAGCACGCACAGTTGGGCCGGTTCGTTGGTGGTGTAGCCCACCTCGGCCTCGAGCAGTTCCTTGAACTCGATGAACTTGAACACCCCGGCGCTGCGGCCGACCGAGTAGATGGTCTTGCTGGTCATGACGTTGGCCAGCACCTGCCCGGTGCGCACGTCGACCGCGCGCAGGTTGACGGTGACCTGGTCGACCCGGTACTCGCGGGAAGCGCCGATGCCCAGGTAGCGGGCGCCCTCCCCGCCGCTGCGCACATTGGTGTCGTAGGCGATGATGCCGCCCTCGAGCATCAGGTTGGCGGCCTGCAGCGGTGGCAGCTCGCTCTGGATGTTGGGCGCGACGTCGGGTTTTTTCTGCGAGGCACGGATGATCTTGCGCTCGGTCAGCAGGTTCTGCAGGCCTTCGCGTTCGAGCACCACGAACCAGCCGCTGGCATTGAGGGCATCCATCAGCATGCTCGCCGCGCCCTGGGTGACGCTGGTGGAGAACGAACTGGCCGGGGTCGGCTTGTACTGCCCGGTCTGGTCGCGAAAGCCATACACCACCGCCATCAGCCGTCCCTTGGGCCGTGGCATGTTCAACAGGTCGTAGTAGGTGGAAGCCCGAGGCGTCAGGGTCGGCGTCTCGGTGTCCTGTTCGGCGGGCATCGGCTCGCGCAGGCCGCAGCCTTGCAAGGTGGCGAGGATCAGCAGTGCGCTCAGCAGGCGTTTCATGGTCGTTCTCCCCTATTGACCCGTCCCTCTCAGGGGTTCAGGCCGCTGACCTCGATGATCGAGACTTCGCCTGTGGCACGGTCGGTGACCTTGATGCTCAAGGCGCCGGAATCGTCGATGACGTCGATCAGGAATGAGTCGGTGGACATGCTGCCGGTGGTGCCGTTGCTGATGTTGTCCAGCAACTGCGACAGCAGCCGCGACTCGAGCTGGTTGCTGAAGCGCTCCAGGGCCGAGGTGCCGCTGAACGAGGTACGCTTCTTCAGGTCTGGGTCGTCGTAGTCGTTCTGCGCCTGGGCGTTGTTCAACAGCCAGGTGCCGTTGAGCGGGTTGCCGCCGAACGCCGGGTTGACCGGCGTGTACACCAGCTCCGTGGCCTGGGCCAGGCCCGCGGCGGCGCCGGCCAGCAGGCAGGCGGCGATACAACGGGGAATGCGGTTGTTCATAGCTCGTCCCTCTCCAGATCGGTGGTGTCCTGTAGCAGGCGCTGCAGCTTGCGCTGGATGATCTGCTGCTTGACCAGGTCGGCGGCCGCGACGGCCTCGTCTTTGAGTTGCGTGGTGTTGGGCGGCAGGAAGCGCCGGTACAGCACCTCGCGTTCGTATTCCACCGTCACCAGGCTGCCCCAGCGGGCATCGGGGCGCTCGCGCACCACCAGGTTGAAATCCAGGCGGCTGGTGGCGCGCAGGCGGTCGGTGAAGGCGTTGTAGAAGTCGTGGCCGATGTGCGAGATGGTGTGGTCGACGATGAAACCCATCATCTCGTCCTCGGCACTGGCGCGGGCCGCACCGTTGGGCAAGGCGCCCAGCAACAGGCACAGCCAGCCGATCATGACCAGGCGTTTCATGGCGTATCTCCCGGGCCGGCATGACGGAACGTGGCGTTGCCACCCTCGGCGAAGGCCTGCTCGGCGACGAACTGCCAGTCGCTGTAGTGCTCCAGCCCTTCGAACGCGGACCACTGGGCGTCGAAGCCGGCGCGCTTGTGCGGCGTGGCATCCGAGCGGCTGTGCACGCCGGTGATGCGGCCATCGATCGAGCGCAGCAGGCCCCAGTCGTCGCTGCCCTCGATCGGGTCCGGGTAGAGCCTGCGGATGTGCCGTTTCGGCGAGGGAAAACGGTTGTCCTCCAGCAACTCGCGCAGTTCCTGGGGGTACTGGGCCAGGCCCGGTGAGGCCCGGTAGTAACTGCGCAGGGCCTGGGCGTACTGGCCGCCGACCCACAGCAACTGGCGCTCACGCTCGCGCTGGGCGGTCGCCGACCAGAGGCTGCCGCTGGCGGCCAGGGCCAGGCTGCCGACCGCGATCAGCAAGAGCACGCCCAGGTAGGTGAAGCCCGCGCAGGCCTTACCATTGGGTATAGAGGCTGCCATCACGCGCCCTCCCGGTTGCTCCGCTCTTGATATCGGCCACGCCGCCAGCCACGCCCTCGGGCGGCGGCACCAGTTGCCAGGCATCGCTGCGCTCGGTGATCGGGTCGACCGGCGTATTGCGCAGGTAGCGCGCCTCCACCAGTTGCTCCAACGACTCGGGGTAGCTGCCGGTGTCGCCGTAGTAGTGGTCCAGGGCCTCGCGCAGCACCGCCAGGCTCTGGCGCAGGGTCGCCTCGCGGGAGGCCTCCAGGCTGTCGAAGTAGCGCGGCATGGCGATGGTCATCAGGGTGGCGATGATCGCCATCACCACTAGCAGTTCGATCAAGGTGAAACCCAGGCTACGTTTCATCGCCGTCACCATTGCCCGTAGGGGATGCCGTTGAGGCCCTTGCCGCGGGCCCGGGAATACACGTCGAACACGTCCTCGCCCTGGCGCGGGTCGTCGGCGCTGCTGTCGTAGGCGCGCAGGCCCCAGCCGCCCTGGTCGTCGTCCTTGGCCGCGAGCAATGGGTCGCGGGGGATACGGCGCAGGAAGTAGAACTTGGCACCCTTGGCGCTGCGCACGTCACGCACGCCGTCCACCAGCACCTGCAGGTTCGGGGGGTAGCCGCTGGCATTGAGGCGCTTCTCGATGTAGCCGGCGTCGAAGGCGCGCTTGTAGGCATCGATGGCGTCGCGGATCTGGTACAGCGCCTCGCGCAGTTGCTGTTCCTTGTTGCGGCGCACCACGGTCTCGGTCAAGGGCGCGGCCATGCTGGCGAGCAGCCCGAGCAGCGCCAGGGTCAGCACCACCTCGATCAGGCTGAAACCACGCTGCGGGCGTTTCATGGCCGTGGGCTCCGGGTGGGCGGCACGACGGCCATCTGGCCTTCGGCCAACGGCGCGTCGGCGGGCGCATCGAGCGGAGCCTCGGCCGGCAGCCCGCCCGAGGGCAGCGGCTGGGCCAGTTGGCGTACCTGCAGGCTGGACTCGGTACCGGTGGCGAACTCCATGTCCGACGGGCTCTGGTACGGCAGGTTGCGCACGATGCGCGGGGTGATCGCCAGCACCAGTTCGGACTTGCTCATGTCGTCGCGATGACTACCGAACAGCCGGCCCAACCCAGGGATGTCGCCCAGGCCTGGGATCTTGTTGCCGTTGGAGCTGTGATCGTTGCGTACCAGGCCGGCCAGCACCTGAGTCTCGCCATCGTGCAGGCGCAGGCTGGTCTGGGCATTGCGGGTGTCGACCTGGACCGGGATGGTGCCCTGGCGGGTCGGCTCCAGGGGCGTGGCATTGCTCACCTCCAGGGCCACCTTGATCGCCACCTCGTTGTTCAGGTGCACGGTGGGCTGCACTTCGAGCTTGAGGCCCACATCCAGGTAGGTGATGCTCTCGGTGATCACCGGGCCCTGGGTCGAAGGCACCGAGGTGGCGCTGACGATCGGCACCCGCTGGCCGATGTGGATGCGCGCCTGCTCGCGGTTGCTGACACGGATCACGGGGCTGGCCAGGGTGTTGATGCCCTTGTCCGCGGCATTGATCTTGGCCTGGGGTGCCGGGCCGATGCTGATGCGGCTGGAGTTGATGCCGCGCAACTGGTCGAGCACGCTGACCGGGTTGCCCTGGTCGTTGAGCACGCCGAAGGTGTTGGGCCATTGCAGGCCGAGGTCGAGGATGCGCGAGCGGGCCACCTCCATCACCTCGACTTCCAGTACCACCTCGGGGTTGGACTGGTCCTGCGACTGCAGCAGCTTCTCGGCCATGCGCACGGCGTCGGGGGTGTCGCGCATGGTCAGGGTGTTGAGGCGCTCGTCGACGAACACGTCGCGGGTCTTGAGCATGGTCTTGAGCATGTTCAGCGCGGTGTTGGCGTCGATGCTGGTCAGGTAGAAGGTGCGCATGACCAGTTCCTGGTAGTCCTTGGTCTTCTGCGGCGACGCGGGGTAGATCAGCAGGGTGTTGTCGTTGACGATCTTCTGGTGCAACTGGTTCTGCTCCAGCAGCAGGGCCACGGCGTCCTCGATGCGCACCTCGCGCACGAAAATGGTGGCCTTCATGTCGGGGCGCAGGTCCTTGTCGAAGATGAAGTTGATGCCGGCCACCTGGGCCAGCACCTCGAAGATGGTCTTGAGGTTGGCGTCGCGGAACTCCAGGGTCACCGGCCGCTCCAGCTTGCTGCGCAGTTGCGGGAACGGCTGGGCGGTACGCGCCTGGACGTTCTCGATGTCGCTGCGCAGGATGATGCCCTTCTGGTTCTGCGGGTCCAGGCGCAGCACTTCGCGCATGTGGCGCTCGGCACCGAACAGGTCGCCCTGACGCAGCGCCGCCTGGCCCAGGGCGACGCGCTCATCGAGGGTACGCATCAACTCCAGCTGGCGGATACCTTCCTGGGCGCGGCGGTTGTTCGGCTCGATGGTCAGCACTCGGCCATAGCCCATGCGCGCACCGCTGAAGTCATGGCGGCTACGGTCGCTGTCGGCCTGCGCCAGCAGGGCCTCGACCGCGCGCTGGCGGCCATGGGCCAGGGCGATGTTCAGCTCGGTGTCGCGCGGCTTGTCGCGCAGTGCCTCTTCCAGGCGGGCGATGCCGGCCTCGTACTGGCCTTCCTTGAACAGCGCGTCGCTGTCCTTGCGCACGGCGCTCGAGCCACAACCGGCCAGGGCCACGCACAGGGCCAGGAGCATGAACGGAGCAGGCTTGCACGACTTCGATGGCTTCATGGTGCGCTCCCGACAGACAGCGTCTGTGGCTGGTGCAGTGGCAGGTAGACCAGGCTCAGCTCGGTGGCCGAGACGTGGTCGAGGCGGTAGGTGTCGTCGATGACGTCGCCCTGGCGCACGACGTAGAGCTTCTCGCCGTTCTGCAGGAACACCTGCAGGTCATCGCGATCGCCCAGGCGGCCGACGAACTGGAACGGCAGCGTCGGCGCGGTGGGCGCGACGGCGGCCACCGGGGCGGCGATCACAGGGCGTTCGGTCACGCTGGCCAGGACCTTGGGCTGGCTCCATTGCTGCACCGGGAACAGGTTTCGTGGGGCCTGGGCCGGCCCTGTCACGGCGCCTCGACGCCCCGACGAGCGCTCGCCCACGGGTTCGGCGGTGCCCACGGCGCCTGTGGGAGCGGGCTTGCCCGCGAAGGGAACGACGCTGTCCGCCTGGCCGAACCAGTGCCCCGGCGCCCAGGCCAAGGCGGCGCTCAGGCCCAGAAAGCCCACCCACATCGTCACGCGCTGAGTGTTCATCACGACCTCGACAGGTAGAGGGTCATGCGCAGGCGGCCATTGAGCTCGCCGTCGCCGATGCGCTTGCGTTGCAGCTCCAGGTCCTCCAGCACCAGGGTCGGCAGCGCGCCGGGCAATGCCTGGAGAAAGCCACGGATCTGTGGGTAGCTGCCGCGCACCGGCAGGACGATCTGGTAGCGCGCCAGCCGGGTCTTGGGATCGATGCCCAGGGCGTATTCACCACGGGCCAGGCTGATGCGCTCGGCACTGGCCAGGCGGTACAAGCGCTCGATCAGTTCGCTGGCCTGGGGCTGGCCGGGCAGTTGCCGGCGCAAGCCATCCAGCACCTGTTGCTCGGGCTTGGCCGCCACCTTCAGTTCGCCACGCTGCAGGCGCTGGACCTGCACACGGGCATCCGCCTCGCTGGCGCGCAGCTCGCGCACGGCCTGCCACTGGGGCAGTACCCAGGCACAGGCGACGAACAGCGCCAGCAGCGCCACCAGCACCGCGCCGAGGCCGGCCCGGCCCAGGCGAGCCAGGTGTTCATGGACGATCAGGCTAGGGACGTGCATGGCCGGTCTCCCAGGTGGCGGTGAGGTTGAAGCGCACCGGACGCTCGGGCTGGCCAGACACCACCTCGTGGTTGAGCAGCGAGACATCGTGCAACTCGGCGCTGCGCTCCAGGCGCTGGTGGTACTGCAGCATGGCCTCCAGGTTGCGCGCCTCGGCGGCGATGCGGACCTGGCCCTTGCGTGCATCGGGGGTGAGGCTGAGCAAGGCGACGTCTTCCTGGGGCTGGGCTTCGAGCATGGCGAACAGTTGCTCCCAGGGCCGTTGCAACTGCTGCGAGACGTGGCGCATCTGCGCCAGTTGCTCGGCCTGCTCGCGGCTGGCGGCGCTGCTCTGCGGCGCGGCGGTGGCCGGGCGGCGGCCGAGCTGCTGCTCAAGCTGGTGCACCCGGGCCTCCAGGTCCAGTTGCTCGCCTTGCAGCCGTTGCTGCACCAGCACCAGCAGTGCCAGGGCGCAGCAGCCCAGGGCCAGCAACGCCCAGGCCAGCGGGCTGCTGCGCCGGGGCTGGAATTCCAGGTCCAGGCGGCGCATGTCAGGCCACCGCCCGCCACATGGCGCACAGCGGGTCGCTGTCACCCGCCGGCGGGCACAGCTGCACCGCCGCCAGTCGTGGCGCCTGCTCACGCCCCGGGGCGTGCAGGTAGATGCGCGGCAGGCGCTCGCCATACAGCTCGCAGGTGCGCTCGATCAAGGCCTGCAAGGCCTGGTCGTTGTCGGCGCAGCCCTGGGCCAACACTTGCTGCCAGGCGCCCCCGGCCGCCAGCAACAGCACGCTGCGGCGCGGCTCGGCGAGGACGAACAGGAAGTCGCCCTGCTCCAGCTGGGCCAGGCTGCGGTTGTAGGCGGCCATCAGGTACGGCTGCACCGAACGCAGTCGCAGCCGGCTCTCCTGGCCTAGCGCCTGCAGCCCCTGCAGCAGGCCCTCGGGCAACGCCGTGGCGATGCGCGCAACCCCCGCCGGCTCCGCCGACAACACGATGCGCCAGTCGTCCAGGGGCTGGCCGTAGAGGTGCTCGAAGCAGGCCCGGGCATAGGCATCCCGCTCCCGTGGATGGCCAATGGCGTCGCTCCAGGGGACCAGGCAAAAACGGCTGTAGCGGGCCGACAGCAAGACCCGCAACTGGGCACCGCGTACGCCCTGCTCGGCCAGCAGCGCGGCCAGCGCCTCCAAGGGCGCGACCCAAGCCGGCTGGCCGGCTGCGCAGGCAAAGCTGCGGCTGCCCAGCCACTGGTGTTGACGTGCGTGCCAGCGACCCAGGCCGACACCCTCGGCGCCGAGCACGGCGCAATAGCGATCAGGCGATAAAGGTGACACGGTTGATCTCCTCGAGTGTGGTGCGGCCTTCGCGGACCAGGTCCAGGGCCGAGGCGCGCAGCAGGCGCAGGCCGCGCTGGCAGGCCAGCGCCTTGATCTGCGACAGGGGGCGACGTTCGACGATCATCTGCCGCAGGTCGTCGTCCAGGTGCAGCAGCTCGGCGATGGCGCTGCGTCCACGATAACCACTGCCACGGCACTGGCCGCAGCCCTGGGCGCGGACGAAGATCCAGCCGCCGACGGCCGCCCGGGTGAGGCCCGAGGCGGCCAGGGTTTCGTCGCTCGGCGCGCAGGCCTGCGCACAGTGCGGGCAGGCCAGCCGGATCAGGCGCTGGGCCAGCACGGCGTTGAGCGCGGAAACGAAGCTGTAGGGGTCGACCTGCATCTGGCTGAAGCGGCCGATCACGTCGAAGACGTTGTTGGCATGGATGGTGGTGAACACCAGGTGCCCGGTGAGCGCCGACTGCACGGCGATCTGCGCGGTGTCGGGGTCGCGGATCTCGCCGACCAGGATCTTGTCCGGGTCGTGGCGCAGGATCGAGCGCAGGCCACGGGCGAAGGTCAGGCCCTTCTTCTCGTTGACCGGGATCTGCAGCACCCCCGGCAGTTGGTATTCGACCGGGTCCTCGATGGTGATGATCTTGTCCACGCCGTGGTTGATCTCGCTGATCATGGCGTAGAGGGTGGTGGTCTTGCCGCTGCCGGTGGGGCCGGTGACCAGGATCATGCCGTAGGGTTCGGCGGCCAGGCGGCGCAAGGCGCGCAGGGTCTCGTCGGCGAACCCCAGGGCCTGCAGCTGTACGCCGCTGACCTGATCGGACAGGTCCTGCTTGTCGAGCACCCGCAGCACCGCGTCTTCGCCGAAGATGCTCGGCATGATCGACACGCGAAAGTCGATCTGCCGCTCGCCCACGGCGACCTTGAAGCGGCCGTCCTGGGGCACGCGCTTCTCGCCGATGTCCAGCTCGGCCATGACTTTGATGCGCGAGATGACCTGTTCGGCGAAGGCGCTGCCGCTGGCCTTGCCAGCCCCATTGAGCACGCCGTCGATGCGGTACTTGATGGTCAGGCCCTGGCCAGTCATGCCCAGGTGGATATCGCTGGCGTGCTGCTTGAGGGCATCGTAGAGGGTCGAGTTGACCAGCTTGACCACCCGGCTCTGGTCTTCGCTGATGCTGGCCAGGGACAGGCGCTGCAGCGGGTCGGCCTCGGCGCCGGGCTCGGCGTCCTGGCCGAGGGCGTCGATGGCGTGGAAGCTCTCTTCCTGGCGCGCCAGGAAGGCGGCCAGGTCCGCGGCATGGGCCAGGTACAGCGGCGCGCCCTGCAGGCAATCGTCGATCCAGGCCAGGCGGGCGTTGTCGAACGGGTCGGCGAATACGCCGATGACCTCGCCGCCACGCAGCACCTGGGCGAATTCACGTTTCAGGCACTGGGCCAGGCTGACCTGTTCGAAGACCGGCGTGCTGGCCAGCAGCCCCTGGCTGTCGAGCACCGGGAAATGCAAGGTGGCGCCCAGGCGCTGGGTGAAGGTGGCAGGGGTGTCGCCGGCAAGGCGTTCGAGGCAACTCAGCAGGCGCTCGTCACCGGCCTCGAGACGGGCCTGGGCGAGCAGTTCGCGGGGGTAGGCGCAAGGTTGAGACGTCGGCAGCGGCCCTTGCACGGGCGAGCCTGCTGCTACAGGGTATGCGTCGACGGCTGGATCGGTGGCTTCGGGCATGACCTGCGACTCCGCTCAGGGGGCGCGTCGCAGGCTGGTTCGGGAGTTCCAAAGTGGCCGCGGGCGCCGCTATTCCCCGGTGAGCAGTTGGTCGTCGTCAGGTTCGGGGGGCTTGGCGCCGTTGCGGCGGCGATCGGCCAGGACCCAGCTGCCATCGTACAACTGCAGGGGGAACGTCTCGTTCCTGTTCTGGCGTCGTTCGACGAAACCCTCGGCCTGTGTGTCCGCTGCCGCGCGCTGGCGCTCCATGCCCATCAGGTCGAACACCGCGCGGGCCAGTTCCGCCAACGGGAACGGCTTGAACAGGACATGGGTGACGCCAAGCTCGGCGGCCCGCTCACGGACCTCGGCGGTCGGGTGGGCGGTGATCAGCACGAAATGGCACTGCCTGTTCCTGCGCACGGTCTCCAGGACCTCGAACCCCTCCATATCGGGCAAGCGGTAATCCAGCACGATCACATCCGGCGCCAGGGCTGTGGCCTGGCCGATACCCGTGGCACCGTCATGGGCGACATGGACTTCCAGGCCTTGCGCCTGCAGGTAGGCCTGCAGGTTCTGTGCAAGGGTCTGCTCGTCATCGACTACCAATACTCTGTTCACCAAGGTCGACTCCCAAGAACTGCCCGGTTTCCCGGTCTGCGAAGTGCGGCCTCATACAGGCTTGAGCAGGCTTCGTGCCAGGCGTGAATAGTCATGTCGCACCGTTGTAAGTCATTGATCTGCTGGGTTGCCTCCACACTGTCCGGCGCATGCCAGGCAGGCTCCCCCCAGATGCGGGGAAACCTGATGGCCTTTTGCCCTGCGTTATTCCCCAGAAGTGGGGAAAGCCAGCTCGGCGGTGGGTCAGCGCGCCCGCTCCACCTGCGCCCCTTCACGCAGGCGTTGGCGCACCGACTGCCACGCCTGGGCCTGCAACTGCCCGACCAGCGCGGCCCTGGCCATGGCCAGGCCCTGTTCCCCTTCGACCGAAGCGTTATCACTTTGGTTCTGCGTCCCCTGCAGTCTTTGCCGATTCGCCTGATAGAAGGCCTCGACCTCGGCCTCGCTGGGCGCATCGATGGCGGTCAGCTGGGCGAACACCTGCTGGGCGGCCATCTCGTGACGAGTGTAGTCGGCGAACCCTGCCCTATCGAAGCCGGCCTCGGCCAGGCGGCGCTCGAACGCCGCGGCGCTGCCGAAGGCCCGTTCCAGCTGGTCGAGCCGCGCGGCCACCTGTGCCTCATCGACGACGATACCCCGCCGACCGGCCTCCTGCCATAGCAGCTCCTTGTCGATCAGCTGGTCCAGGGCCTGGTCGCGCAGGCGCTTGTACAGGCTCGGGCTGCGAATGCTGGCGAGCGCCCGCCCCTGTTCCTGGAGGTATTCGCTGAAGTAGCGCTCCAGGCGCATGACGCTGATCTCCACGCCATTGACCCGCGCCGCCACCAAGTCGGCCCAGGCATTCGGCAGGCTACCGAGCAACAGGCACAGCAACAGGATTCGCATGGCGACCTCCATTCAAGGGGTATCAGGAATGGCCCGGTACGGGGCGACGGCGTGAAAGCGTGGCCCAGGCAGAGCCACCTGGACCACATGGGCGCCGGCCAGCCCCTGGCGCCGCCCCGGGCCGAAGCCCAGGGCCGGGGTCAGGCCGGTGTCCACGTCGTGCAGGCCTTCCAGGGTACGCACCAGTTGCTCGCGGCTGGCGTCGCGGCCCACCTGCTTCAGGGCCTCGGCCAGCAGGCGCAGGGCGCACCAGGTGCCCACCTGCAGCGACGCCTGGCGGCTGTCCAGGCCCTGGCGGCGTTGCAGGCCGGCCAGGGTGGCACGCCCCTGCTCGGTCCAGTCGCCGGGGAGGAACGGGTAGGCCAGGAACAGCCGCTGCGACCAGGGCTGCGCAAGGCCAGGCACGGCGCCAGCCACCTGGCTGGAGGCGGCGAACAGGTACGGCTGGCGCCCGGCGACGTGCAGCGCTCCGGCAAGTTCGGCGAAAGCCTGGACACGGCCGAGAAAGACGATGCCCTGGCCGTCCGGCGCCTGGCCCTCGAACGCCTGCGCCGGCGGTGGGGCCCAGCCGGCGCCTTGCAGGCGCTGGCGCACGGTCTCGGCGAGCGCCGCCTGCTCTGCCCCGGCATACACCACCTGCAGCCCGTCGGAAGCCAGGCCCAGGCTGTCGCGGGCATGTCTGGCCAGGCTCAGCAGTTGCTCGGGCAGGCCAGGCAACGGGTCGAAGATCTGCGGGCTGGCGCCGCTGCGCGGGGTGCTGCCGACCAGCGGCACGCCACGCCGTTCGAGTTCGCCGGCCAGGTGCGCGTCGAGCATCGGGGCCAGCGGGGCGACCAGGGCGAACACCTGCTCGTCGTCCAGCAAGCGCGCCAAGGCCTGCTGGGCGCTGTCCCGGTCCGGCCCCGGGTCGAGCGCCACCAGTTGCAGGCGACGGCCATGGATGCCGCCCTGCTGGTTGAGCTGCGCCAGGCCATCCTCCAGGACCGCGCGCACCACCCTGCCCGCCTCGGCCAATGGCCCGTGCGTGGGCAACAGGGTGCCCAGGCGCAGCACGGCCTCCTCCACGCCGGGGTCGCGCTCTTCGGCCAGGCGCTTGAGGTAGGCGGTCAGGTTGCGCTGGTCGGCCAGGCTCAGGTCGAAGCGCGGCATGGCCGGGTCCAGGCGGTTGCCGGCCGGGTCCAGGCCATGCTGGATGGCCCGGGCCAGGCTAGCCTCGGTGTAGGCCGGGTAGCGCCGGTTGTTGACCTGGCGCGCCCCCTGACCCACGGCCAGGCGCTGCCAGTCCAGGCTCGGCGGGCGCACGCCGCCCTCGGCGCGGCCACGGCCATCGTTGCCATGGCAGCTGGCACAGGGCAATACGCTGGCAGGCACCTGCACGTCGCTGGCGCCGACCCGTGCCAGCACCTGGGCATCGCTGCTCGACACACCCTCGCGGTACAGGCGCCTGCCGGCCTGTTCCTGCTCGTTCAGGTCAAGGGCCACGGCCGCCCCGCACAGGGACAGGCCCAGCCACAGTGCCAGCAGCCGGCCCATGGCGTTCACCGACCTGCCAGTGGCTGGGCCAGCAACTGCATGCGCTGGGCGATCGCGACGGCGGGCGCATCCGGGCGGATCCTGCTCCAGCGCTTGCCGGCCACATCGCCAGCGATCAGTTGCGTCGAGTGCTGCTCGGGGCTGGGCAGGAACTGCCCGAGGCGTCCCAACACCTGTTCGACCTCGTCCTGCCCGCCGGTCAGGAACAGCCAGTTCGGCCCGTCCACCCCCTGCTTCTCGGCGAACGCCTTGAGCACCGCCGGCGTGTCATTGGCCGGGTCGCTGCTGATCGAGACGAAGGTGACCTGGCTGGCCAACTCCGGCCCCATGGCCTCGCGCACCTCGCGCAACTTGCGGGTGATCAGCGGGCAGGCGTCGGTGCAGTGGGTGAAGATGACATTGAGCATCACCACCTTGTCCTTGAGCACGTCGCTGTAGAAACGCAGCTCGCGTCCGTTCTGGTCCTTGAGCAGGGTATCGGTGAACCAGGCCTGGGCATCATGGGTGCCACCGCCGCTGGCCATCGGCGGGAGCGCCGGTTGCGGCGACGGCGTTGTCGGGCCATGGCCCTCGTGGGCGAGCGCCACCGAGGCGAGGATCCACAGGCAGCCGGCCAGGGCCAGCCAGTCGAGGCCGCGCATGCTGGCGCGGCGGGTGGCCGGGTTGCTCATGGGTGCACCTCCTGGTGGTCAGGCGTGGCGGCGATGGCGGTGCTCTTGGCGTGCACCCGTCGGGCGCTGAGGCGGTTGACCTCCTCGATCAGCACCTGCGGGTCGGTGAAGCCGTAGTAGCGTGTCCACTGGCCACTGCGCCCGTCGCCGACCATGATCAGCGGCGGGTGCTGAGCCAGGTCGGCGCTGAAGCTGCCCAGGCCCTTGAGGGTTTCGCTGATGGCATAGGGCGAGCCGGTCAGCCAGCGCCAGCCCGGCCCATGCTGGAAAGCCTTGGCGTAGCCCAGCAAGCGCTTGGGATCGTCACGCTGCGGATCGACGCTGATCGACACCAGCTGGACCTCCTCGCCAACCCGCCCGCCCAGTTGCTGCTGGACCTTGGACATGATCGACGAGACCACCGGGCATACCGTGGTGCAACTGGTGTAGATGAAGCCCATGACCACCAGGCGGTCGCCCACCAGGTCCTTTTCCAGGCGTACCGGCAGGCCGTCCTGGTCGAGCAAGGCAACGTCGGCGAAGCGCACGCTGGCCTTTTCCTGGTGAGCCGCCGGCACCTGCGCGGCATGGCCGGCATGCTCCTGGGCACTGTGGTCATGCCCGGCGTGGGCCAGGGCCAGGTTACTGGCCAGCAGCAGGCCGAGGGCGAGCAGCTTGGGACGATTGGCGTTCATCGCACACTCCTGGGTTCCCCTTGGGAAGCGGTGGATGCTGCGGCGGGCAAGACGCGCAGGCTGGTGTAGTTTTCTTCGGTGAATTTGCGTCCGAGCGAAGGCGACTGCAGGTGCAGGTACCAGGCACCCGCCTCGGCCAGTTGCAGCGACACCTGGTAGACCCCGTCGCCAATTTCTTCCAGCGGCAGGCTGCGCGGCATCGACGAGGGCGCCAGGAAGTAGCGCAGGCTCAGGTCACGCAGGCCCAGGCGCGGCTGGCCATCGCTGCCGAGGATGCGCACCCGGGCGACGAAGGGGCTGTGCTGTATCGCCGGCTGGTCGCTGCCGAGGAACTCGGCGTGCACACCCTTGCGCCGGGCCGCCGCGCCAGGCACCGCCGCCACGTCGGTGCTGAAGCAATGGATGATCTGCGGCTGGTTGAGCAGGAAAGCCACGTCGAAGGTCCCGGCCGCCGGCATCTTCACGGTCGAGCCGTACACGCCTGGGGCCAGCTCGCGCAGGCTGCGGTCGATGACGATCGCCGCGCGGGCCTGATGGCCACGGTTGTTGTAGCCGGACATCGGCGCGTTCATGCCCTCGGCATAGAAGTAGGTGGTATTGTCCACCGGGTTGACCACGAACACCGAGTTGTCATCGCGCGCCACCGACAGGCCCTGGGCCAACGGCAGGTCGCCGGCCTGGCGCGGTGCGGCGGCGCCGGCCTCGAAACCCTGGACGATCGGCTCGCGCCCCTCGCCCAGGCTGCCCAGGTTGATCATGCTGACCTTCGGCGAGGCCAGGCCACGCACGTAGGCATAGCCCTTGGTGAACACCAGTTGGTACGGCTCGGCCGCCACCGGGATACGGTGGATCAACCGGTCGTTGCTGGCATCGATCACCACGGCCTGGTTCTCCAGGGTATTGAGCACCACGCCGTAGCGCCCGTCGCCACTGAAGCGCATTGGCCCCAGGCCCTGGCTGGCCTTGACCGTATGGCGCAGTTGGTGACTGCGGGCGTCGATCACCTGCACCGTGCCTTCCTTGCCGTCGACCACGTAGACCGCCTGGGACAGCGCCGAGTAGGCCACCGACAGCGGGTGCGGGCCGACCTCCAGGGTCTTGACCAAGCGCATCTCGGCGGCATCGATGACGCTCAGGGTACCGGCATCGCGGTTGCTGACGAAGGCGTAGCGCGAGTCGGCGCTGAAGGCGATCTCGTGATGCCCGGAGCCGGTGGCGAAGAACTTCAGGGTGCCGCGGCTGGGCACGTCGATCACCGTCACCCCGCCCTTGGCCGGGTCGCTGCTGTTGTTGCCCACCCACAGCCGGCGCTGGTCCGGCTGCAGGGCCACGCGCAGCGGTTGTTCGCCGGCGTCCAGGCTGGTCACGTGGCGGAAGGTCTCGGTATCGATCACCGCCACCTGGCCACGCTCGGGCATCGACACGAACACCTGCTTGTCGTCGCCGGTGGCCACCCAGTCCATGGGCCGCCCCGGCAGGTCGATGCGGGCCAGGGTGCTGGTGACGCCCCCCACCGACACCGTGGGGTCGATCACCGTCAGGCTGGCGTCCCTGTTCAGCACCAGCAAGAAGTAGCTGTTGAGGTCGAGCAACGGCCGGGCGCCGATGCTGCTCTTGAGAAACAGCGCCACGCGGGCCTTGCAACTGCTGTCACGGTCCCCGGCGGGGGCCGCTTGCGCCGGGTCCAGCCAGGCCCCCGGGGCCATGCCCGACAAGGGCTGGCCGCTACTCTGGTCGCTGACCTTGAAACGGATGTTGGCGAAACTGCCTTCACGCAGCTCGCCGCCATCCAGTGGCCGGGCCTCGAACTCCACGGTCACGCCATCCCGGCTGAGCCGGTGCAGGGCCTGCGGATCGGCAGGTGCCTGCAGCAGCTCGCGGGGGTCGCACCAGAGTTTGTCGTAGGCCACCCCCAGGCCGATCAGCGCCACTCCCAGCAATACCCCCAGGTAGGCGGGGCGGGTCTTCTTGTCCATGCTCACGCTCCCCCTCTTCTGTCATTGCGCCGGTGCGGTGGCCGGCGGCGCTTCGTGGGTGACCCGCAGCAGGCCCCACAGCCCCGAGACGTTGCCGTAGGCGGCATAGTCGCGGAACAGGTAGTCCCCCGGCACGGCGTTGGCTCCCCCGGCGCTGGGCAGCATGAAGCTGAAGTGCGCCGCCGGCAGCACGCTTTCCTGGGCGCCGATGTAGACCGACATCGGGTTGTAGCCAAAGCGCACCGAGCCGATGCCCGGCAGGCCCATGGGGTAGCCATCGAGGTCGTTCTTCTCGGCCTGGTAGGCGTGCAGCGGCCACAGGTGCCCGTCCAGTTGGTAGGTGATGCCACGGCTGCCGCCACTGGGCATCAGCACGTGGCTGCGCAGTGGCTGCCCGGGCTTGGCCCAGAGCACCGGGGTCTGCGGGTCGCCGCCGACCAGGTCGTTGCTGTAGGCCATGTGGGCGTTGGGCACATCGGCGAAGCCATTGCCGTCGGCGTGGCCGAAGGGTGCGTCCGGCGCCAGGCCGAAGCGCAACCACAGGGGCTCGGTCTTGTAGTTCATGGCCATGTTGCCGTTGTCCTTCGGATCGCCCGGCACACCGTTGCCCTCGGTGTTGATGCCCTCCACCGGCCGGCCATCGGCCCAGCGCATGTTCATCGCGCGTTGCCACACCGTGACGAAGTCGCGGTAGTCGGGCTGGCCGGCGACCTTGACCGTGGCCTGGGCACGGCTGGCTGCGTCCTCGGTCCAGGTGGCGCCCTGCGCCAGGATGCTCATGGCGCCGACCAGGCCTTTCTGCGGCTGCTTGATGAAGTCCGCCGGGGTCAGGTTGAGGCCGCCGAACTCGATGGCCGTGGTGTTGATGTTGTCCACCGTGCGGCCCAGTTGCAGCACCGGCTTGCCTTCGCGCTCCAGATGCCCGGCGTAGTACTGGTACACCTTGCTCGGGTACGCGCCGCTGCTGCCTGCGCGCGGTGGCACGGTCTGCACCGGGTTCAGGCCCACGTTGGCGCCGTCGGACTTGGTGATGTCGTAGGCCAGCAACTGGGCGTGCAGGCCCACGTGGCTGGACGGGCGCATCAGGTTGTTGTTGAAGGCGGTGGAGCCCTCGCTGCCGTTGCGGTCACGCTTGACCACGTGCTGCATCACGGCCGTGCTGGGCAGGTCGGGCATGACCAGCGGCAGGCGGTTCTCCAGGGTGATGCTCAGGCAGTCGCCGGCGTTGGCCCGCAGCACCAGCGGCTCCACCGGGACCCCGGCCTTGAGCTTGCCGGTGGCCGGGTCCAGGTCGGCCTTGCGCACGTACAGCACCGCGGTCGGGTCGTGCAATGGGGCGCTGTGGCCGCCGATGGTGAAGGTGGTGCCCTCCTCCTCGTCGGTCACCGTCACCTGCGGGATGCTGGTCTTGCGGCTGTTAAACACCAAGGTGCCACCGTTGGCCTTCAGCGGGCCGCCGACGTGCTGGCCGACGCCGGCCGGGTCGTCGATGCTGACCCCGTGGTTGTTCTGCAGGATGTCGTTGGCCAGGGCGGCGACGATCTCGTAGCTGCGCTTGACCGTCGGCCGGCTGCCGATGCCGTTGGGGTTGGCGGTGGTTCGCGGGCAGATGCCATCGAACGCCACGGTGTTGCGCATGGCCACCGGCTGCGGGTTGTTCGGCAGCGCGATCAGGTCCGGGCGATGGGCGGTGTAGTTGCGCATGACGCCCCAGATGCCGTTCCAGTAGCCCTCCAGTGCCGCGTCCAGGGAGTACAGGTAGTCACCGTTGGTGGCCGCGGAGCTGGAGATCATCGACACCGGTGCCATGAAGCCCATCTGCTCGGAGATGCCGACCATCTGCGAGGATTTCCACCCCGAGTTGGAGCTGCTGCCATAGCCGGAGCCGTTCTGCAGCCACTTCACGCCGTGCAGGGTGATGTTGTGTTCCTCCTCGTGACCACCGGCATGGATGCGCAGGCGCACGTTGTCGCCGGAATAGGTGCGCAGCATCGGGGTGAATGGGTCGCCCGGCTCGCTGCCCTGGTTGATGTGCGGTGGGAACAGCGTGGTGCCGCCGGTAGGCCCGACCGCCGCGGTGATCGCCGACGGCGCCAGGTTCATTGCCGGGATGGCGCGGTCGGTACGGCTCTGCATGGCGTAGGCCAGGTCGCCGCCGAGGCCATCGGCCTGCATGCCGCGCTTGCCGTCCGGGCCGACCTTGTTGGGATCGAACACGCGCAGGGCCAGCGGCTCGTTGCGGTAGTTGACGACGAACATGCCCGGATCATCCACCGAGATCGCCTGCGGGCACGGCCGGGTCGGGCAACCCGGGGCCAGGCCGCCACGCGACTCGACCACCGCCTCCAGCAGGTTGGACGCCTTCTGCCGCACGGGCGGGTTGATGGCGTAACGGAAGCTGTCAGCCGTGGCCGGATAGGCCTGGCTGTCGGGGATGCCGTCCGGGCCCGCGCCCACGTACACACCCGCCTCGTAGGCATGCTGGAAGTCGCTGTATTCGAGGAAGAACTCGCGGTAGCTGTCGTTGCGGCCATCGCCATCATGGTCGCCGGTGTGGATCACCGCCTGCCACGAGGTCGGCCCGCCATCCTGGCGCACGGCCGGGTCGTACAGCTTCTCGCCGGTCTCGGCGTGGTACCAGGTGGAGCCGGCCGGCTCGGCCAGCACGGTGGCGTACAGGCCCAGTTGCTGGTGGGTCGACGGGCCGAAGTGGTCGTGGGTGAAGATGGTGCCCAGGCCACGGTCGACGTTGTGCACGTTGACCAGCGGGTCGGCGAACCAGCGCTGCATGGCCGTGCGTGCGCCCAGCCAGTCGGCCCTGCCGAAGCGGCCGAAGTACGGGTGCTGCTTGGCTTTCGGGCAGGCGGCGGTGCCCTCGCGTTCGTCACCCTCGGTGCAGCCGTTGAAGCTGCGGATGGCCTGCACGCGCTCCACCAAGCTGCCGGGCGAGAGAACGCCGTCTTCATAGTTCCAGCCGTTGGCCGAGCCGTCGGAGGCGGTCAGGTCCCACTTGGGCAGGTGGATATGCTGGCCGATCACGTCGGTCGGGGTGCGCACCTGATAGTCGTCCATCTCGTAGAACGCCGGGATCAGGTTGGTGTGCTGGTACAGGGTGCAGTCGAAGGTGTTCATGCGCATCACCAGCGGCTCCGGTGGGCGCTGCTTGGTGATGACTGGCCAGGCGTCTTCCCAGAGGGCGATGATGCGCGCCTGCGGAAAGTGGTAGCCGACCTTGTTGTACACCGCGTCGAACTGGATGTTGGCGCCCTTGTAGATGCGCGGGCGGTCGGCGGTGAAGCTGGAGCCGCCACGGAAGTTGAGGCCGGTCAGGCTCTCGCCGCTGAAGAACTCGCCAAGCCCCGAGGCCTGGGTCAGGCGCTTGCCGCGATCGTCCATGCACGGTTCATAGAAGGGCGCGCCGGCGCTGGGCAAGGCACCGTTGGTGCGGAAGTTGCCAGGCTGCAACTGGCCGCCTGGCAGCAGGGCGAAGCTGGCGTGCTCGGCCTTGGCATGGAACCGCATGGCCGCCTGCTCGACCTCGGTGCCCTCTTCCGGCAGGTAGATCGGCTTGGCCTTGTGCACCACCTTGGAGAAGTCCAGCCGGGTGGTGGTGGTCAGGGCCTGGCCACCGGAGGAGAGGCCGTCCAGGGTGTGCCGGCTCAGGCCGCCATCCCAACCGTCGACCTGGTTCGGGTCGAGGTCGGCCCACAGGGCATTGCCACTGTCCTTGAGCTGACGGGCCAGGGCCGGGTCGAGCATGTCCAGCGGCGGGGTCGGCGGGCGCTGGCCGACGCTGCTTTCCATGCCACCGATCCAGAATGGGTAGCCGGGGTTCTTCAGGCTGCCATCGGCGTTGCGGTTGCTCTCGCTGCGATCGACCAGGGCCAGGGAGCCCACTGCGCGGGGCCCTGAGGCGCCATGCCCTGAGTGGTCGTCGCCTTCCTCGTCGTCGTCTTCGTCATCGTCGTCATGGCCGGCGACCAGAGTCTGGGCGAGTTTCGGCACCACCGTCACCTTGCCCGGCATCGGCGCCATGGCCTTGCCGGGCAACGGCACGATCGCCGGGATCGGCGTGCCGGCGATGATCTCGCCGTCCGGCAGGGCCCGGGCACCGGCAGCGGGCTTGCCGCTGCGCAGGGCGAACGGGGTGCTGTGGAAGCCGTTCTCGCTTTCGCCGCTGACCGCCAGGCGGGTGCCCTCCTCGAACACATCGTGGACCCGCCACATGCCCCACATGCCCTGGGCGAAGTGCGGGTAGAAGTGGCAGTGGTAGATGGCATCGCCCGCCACCCGGTTGCGGTTGCCCGAACCGCCGTTGGCGATCTCGTAGGTGTAGCCGACACCCGGGCCGATGCCTTGGGCATCGAGGTAGTCGGAGTTGTCGTCATTGGGGTTGAACAGCCACTGGTGGCCGTGCAGGTGGAAGATGTGCTGCTCGTGGCCATTGTGGGTATTGCGAAACTTGGTGAAGTCACCGATGTAGCTGTGGTGCACGTTGGCCGGCTCCGACGGGTACAGGGCCATGCTGGCCTTGACCCCGGTCGCGCTGGCCGGCGGTGTTTCGCCCGGGCGGATCTGCTCCAGGCCGACGTTGGCCGGTACGTCCACCAGGGTGCCGATGTCGCCCACGGTGTGGGCGCTGAGGAAGAACTCCTCGTAGGCGCACGACAAGCAGTCGTGCATCGGCCCCACGCCGAGGCGGTTGGCCACCACCTCGGCGCCCATGCCGCCAGAGCCGTAGTTGATCATGAAGGAGTCGCGGGTCGGCTCCAGGACGTGGCCCATCACAGGGTCGGCCCAATAGCCGGGAAAGGCCTGGGTGGCGGCCACTTCGTCAGCGAACTGCGAGGCGAAGTCGCGGAACGCCTCCAGGCGGTTGGGCAGTGCCGGGTTGCGCTTGCCGACGCTTTCCAGCGGATAGGTCGAGCGTGGGAAGCTGCCGTCGGGGTTGGGGCCCATGACGATGGCGTCGGTCTCGCTGCTGAGGATCTCGTTGCCGTCGACCATGGCGATGATCGGCTTGCCGGCCTTGCCTTCGGCGATCCACGGCTCGACCTGCGGATAGCGAGCCTCGTAGTCGATCACCGGCTGGCCAGTGGGCGCGCGACCCGTGGTGGCCAGGCGCATTTCCTCCTCGGTGAGGGTGTTGCGGTAGGTGCGGCCGCCCTTGGGCACCACCACCACCTGGCCGAACAGCCCGTTGGCCACGTTCCCGGCCCCGCCCTGGCCACCGAAGGTGGCGCCCAGGCTGGTGGCGGCGAAGGCGCCCTCGCGCTCGGCATAGAGGGTGTAGCTGCGGGTATTGCCGGGGGCGACCAGGAAGCTGCCGTTGCGGCCGGTGTTGGCGGCGATGTCGCTGATGCCGTTGACCGCCTGCATGCCGTTGACCTGGAAGCCCACGTGGCGGTCGGTCACCTGTTCGTCGGCGATGAAGTGTTCTCCGCCCGGGTGCCCGGCCTGGGCGTCGTCTTCTTCCTCGCCTTCGACGTCGTGCTCGTCGTGATCGAGGCCGTGCTTGTTGGGGTTGGCCTGGTAGGCCAGCAGGTTGGTCAGGTTGACCGTCAGGCAGTCACCGGCGGCGACCCGCAGCACGATCGGCCGCGGGCGCTTGTCCGGGCGCAGGGTGACCTTGCCGGGAACGGCGGCACCGCCCTTGGACAGCGGCACCAGGTGCTCGTCCACCACATCCTGGCGCAGGGCGAACATCATGCCGTTGGCGTTCTGCGCGCCAAGGCGGTTGAACATCAGCGGCTGGTCCAGCGCCACCACGTTGGCCACCAGCGTGCGCTGGCATTGCACCGCCGCCTCGCTGGTCGCCTGCCAGCCGAACAGGGCCAGCACGAGTGAAGTCAGGACGGAGCCTTTGAGCGGGGTCATCATGCTGCACCTCCGGGGGACACAGGGACTCTGCGAAGGGCCGGAGCAAGCGGCATGCCATAAATATTCGTGTGGTTTTTCAGTGGGTTGCGGTGACAACCGGAACGAGTTGGGGAGGATTCCCCAGTGGATTCCCCTGAATCGGGGGGCTGTGCAGGTCTTGCGGCTTGTCGCTGGGTTTGGCAGATGCTGGGGCCGCTATCGCCATAGTAAAAAGCCCTAGGACCGGGCTACACCTGCCGCCGTTTTTCTGCCAATGTCTGCCCCGCAGTGCGGACCAGCGCACCGCGCCTTGCCAGGACGTCGAATGAAAACACAAGAAAACGGCAACAAGCACAAAGGCTACCGGCGCATCATCCCGTCGATGACTGCGCTCCTCGAGTTCGAGGCGGTGGCCCGTCACAACAGCTTCACCCTCGCCGCCCGCGAGCTGGGCGTCACCCAGGCGGCAGTGAGCAAGCAGGTCAAGCAGCTCGAGGAGAACCTCGGCACCCAGTTGTTCCAGCGCCTGCACCGGGGCATCCGCCTGACCAGCGAGGGCCAGGCGCTGTTCGCGGTGATCTCCGACTCCCTGCAGAAGATCGCCGCGGTGTTCGACCGCATCAGCGAAGGCAGTGGCGAACAGGAGCTGGTGCTCAGCACCACTGCGACCTTCTCCCAACTGCGTGTCATGCCGCGCCTGGGCAACCTGCGCGCTACCCTGCCGCAGATCCAGTTGCGCCTGGCCACGCAGATGTTCACCGGCGACCTGCGCAACCATGACGTCGACCTGCTGGTGCGCTACGGCAACGGCCGCTGGGAAGACGGCAGCGCGGTGCTGCTGTTCGAGGAAGAGATCTTCCCGGTCTGCTCGCCCGCCTGGCTGGCACGCAATACGCCACCGACCTCGCTGCACGACCTGTACACCAGCGACCTGCTCGACGCCGACGCCACCAGCGAAGGCTGGATGACCTGGCCCACTTGGTTCAGGGAGCAGGGCCATACGCCCCCCAAGCTGCGCTACAGCCTGCGCTGCCACCTGTACACCGACACCATCCAGGCCGCCCTGCACGGCCATGGCGTGGCCCTGGGCTGGGGGCGGATGATCGATCACCTGCTGGCCAGCGGCGAACTGGTACGCCTGACCGAGCTGACGGTCAGGCCACGCGAGGCGTACTACGTGGTGATCCCCCACGGGCGCAGCGCCACCCCGGCCATCCTGGCGCTGATCGACTGGCTGCGCGACGCCCTGCCAGAAGCCGCGCGGTAAAGCCGCCGCTCGCATAACCCTGGGTAATGCGAGCGGTAAAATTAGGCGCGTTGACGCTTTTTCGGGCCGTTCTGATACTGCGGGCACAGCCTCCGTAATGTCTGACAAAGTGCCTGAGGAAAACAATGAACATTGCGCCTGTCCAAAAGAGCCATCGTGAGCTCGTCGCCCTGCGTCAACCCGGCTTCGGCATGAACGGCGAACTGTTCGGCCGCCAGGATATCTTCGACACCGACGTGGATATCTTCTTCACCAAGCACTGGATCCTGGTCGGTGTCACCGCCGACATCGCCGAGCCCGGCGACGTCTCGACCCTCGACATCGGCAAGTCGTCGATCCTCCTGGTGCGCGATGACGACGAGCAGGTCCGGGCCTACCGCAACGTCTGCCGTCACCGCGGCGCGCGCCTGAAGGAGGCCGGCAAGTCCACCGTGGGCATGCTGGTGTGCCCCTACCACCAGTGGACCTATGACCTGGACGGCAGCCTCAAGCATGCCGCGCACATGGGCAAGGGCTTCGACCCCAAGTGCCGCAGCCTGATCCCGGTGCATTGCAAGGTGATCGGCACGCACATCTTCGTTTGCCTGGGCGACAACCCGCCCGAGGACATCGCGGTGCTGGAGCAGACCATGACCCCGCGCTTCGCGCCCTATGACCTGACCAACACCAGGATCGCCCACGAGCAGGAGATCATCGAGAACGGCAACTGGAAGCTGGTGATGGAGAACAACCGCGAGTGCTACCACTGCGCGGGTACCCACCCTGAATTGACCGCCTCCTTCCTGCCGGAGGACTTCGGCTTCTGCACCGACGGCATGGGCGAGGACTCGCTCAAGGCCCTCGACGAATACTACCAGCGCAACGCCGATGCCCAGCGGGACTGGGAGCGCGACGGGCATCTCTGCGCCGCCGTGGAATACCTCGACGAAGACGCCGTGACCCAGTTTCGCACCCAGCGCCTGGTGATCGCCGGACGCGGCGAGTCCCAAACCCTCAGCACCGCAGTGGCCTGCACCCGGCTGTTCGGCGAGCTGACCCGCCGCGACCTGGGCGATACCCACTTGTGGACCCACAACTCCTGGACCCACGTGATGAGCGATCATGCCGTGATCACCTACATCATCCCGCTGTCGCCGGACAGGACCCTGGTGCGCTCCAAGTGGCTGGTGCACAAGGACGCCGTGGAAGGCGTCGACTACGACCTGCAGGCGCTGACCGAAGTGTGGATCGCCACCAACCAGCAGGACGCCAGCCTGGTCGGCATCACCCACAGCGGCACCCAGGACCCGGCCTACGCACCCGGCCCGTTCTCGGCCTTCACCGAGCGCTACGTCGATCAATTCTCCCGCTGGTATGCCGCGCGCCTGGCCGCGCATGGCGTGTGAGGCCAGACATGAACAGCATCCATGTGATCCCCAGCCTGATGGTCGAGGAACGTTTCAACGACCCTGCCCACTGGAGCACCTTCGGTGCCCAGTGGGGCAGCGCCGACAGCCAGCGCCTGGAATGCGTGAGCGTGGTGGACGAAACCCACGACGTGAAGACCTTCACCTTCCGCAGCCCGGTCCACCACGCCATCGCCTACGAGCCTGGGCAGTTCCTCACCGTGTCGCCGCTGATCGACGGGCAGACGGTATCGCGCTGCTATACCCTGTCGTCGACGCCGACCCGGCCGTTCACCGTCTCGATCACCGTCAAGCGGGTGCCCGGCGGTGTGGTGTCCAACTGGCTGCACGACAACCTGCGCAGCGGCCACACCCTGGCCGCGTCGGGGCCGGCGGGCAACTTCACGCCGGTGGCCGGGCCCGCGCGCAAGCTACTGTACCTTTCGGCCGGCTCCGGCGTGACGCCGCTGATGGCCATGACCCGCGCCGCCGCCGACCTGCATGCCGAGCTGGACATCGTCTTCGTGCACAGTGCGCGCACCCCGGCAGACATCATCTTCCGCGCCGAGCTGGAGCGCCTCGAGCGTACCCTGCCCCAGCTGCGCACGCTGTTCTTCTGCGAAGACGTCGGTGACGAGCCTGGCTGGAGCGGCCCCATCGGCCGCCTGTCGCTGCAGGCGCTGCGCCAGCAGGTGCCGGACTTTCTCGAGCGCGAGGTCTTCACCTGCGGCCCGAAGGGCTACATGGACGCAACCCGCGCACTGCTGGCCGAAGGCGGTCTCGACCTGTCCCGCTACCACCAGGAAAGCTTCGACATCAATGCCGAGCCGATCATGGAACCGGCCCCCGCCGAACCTGCCGCAGGCCAGGCCCAGGCCACCTTCAACGTGCGCCTGGCCCGCTCCGGCAAGACCTTCACCATGACCGCCGAGCAGACCGTGCTCGCCGCGGCGAAGAAGGCCGGCGCCATCGTGCCGTCCTCCTGCAGCCAGGGCGTATGCGGCACTTGCAAGACCGCCCTGCTCGAAGGCGACGTCGAGATGAAGCACAACGGCGGCATCCGCCAGCGCGAGATCGACAAGGGCCTGCGCCTGCTGTGCTGCAGCCGGCCGACTTCGGACCTGGTCATCGACCTCTGACCGGGCGCCTCGGCGCCCCTTCCCTTCACCCTGCCACCTCTGCAGCACCTGTGCCTTGCCGCGCAGAGGCTTGGCGCGAGCCCACAGGTTCACCCACGTCCATCCTGCCGCCAGCGGCCTGACACGCCGCGCCATGGACCCACTCGCTGAACAAAGGCCGCCTGACGGCCTGAAAACAACAAAAGCTCAGCTGTACCAGGAGAAACCATGACTCACCCCGCTCAATCGATCGAAGACGTCCCCCTGAACCACTTCCATCGACTGCTCACCCTGCGCTCGGCCGGCGGCTCGTTCGTCGACGGCTACGTCCTCAGCCTGATCGGCATCGCCCTGATACCCACCGCCGCCGCCCTCGGCCTGGACAGTTTCTGGGAAGGCATGATCGCCGCCTCGGCGCTGATCGGCATCTTCTTCGGCGGTTTCCTCGGCGGCTGGCTGACCCACCGCCTGGGCCGTCGCCGTGTGTATTTCATCGGCCCGCTGCTGTTCATCTTCGCCTCGCTCGCCCAGTACTGGGTGCAGGATGCCCAGACCCTGTTCATCCTCAGGTTGATCATCGGTGTGGCCGTGGGCATCGAGTACCCGGTGGCCACCTCGATGCTGGTGGAGTTCATGCCGAAGAACGCCCGCGGCCCGCGCCTGGCCGGCTTCATCGTCATCTGGTTCGCCGGTGCTGCAACGGCCTACGGGCTGGGCGAGATCATCCTGCGCCTGGGCGATGCCGAAGCCTGGCGCCTGGTGCTGGCCAGTGCCGCGGTATTCGGCGCGGTGCTGCTGCTCCTGCGCCTGGGCACGCCCGAGTCGCCGCGCTGGCTGCTGAGCAAGGGCCGGAATGCCGAGGCCGAGCGGATCATCAAGCAGGTCTACGGCCCGGCATTCTCCCTTGCACATCTGCCGGAGGAGCCACGCAGCAGCACGCTGTCGGCCTGGGACTTGATGCGCGCCGGCTATGGCCGACGTATGTTGTTCGTCAGCGCGTTCTGGAGCTGCTCGGTGATTCCGCTGTTCGCCGTATACGCCTTCGCCCCGAAAGTGATGGACGCGCTCAATCTCAAGGGCGATTGGGCCTCCCTCGGTTCGATGGCGATCACCCTGCTGTTCGTGGTTGGCTGCATCCTCGCCGCGCGGTTGATCAACAGCATCGGCCGGCGCAACCTGCTGATCGGCAGTTTCCTGTTCTCGGGACTGGCGCTGTTCGGGCTGGGGCTGTTCCACGACAGCAACGCCCTGCTCATCCTCATCCTGTTCGGCGCCTATGCCGTGGCCATCGGCGGTGCCCAGGTACTGGCACTGGTCTACCCCAACGAGATCTTCCCCACCGAAATCCGCGCCCAGGCGGTCGGCGTCGGCACCTCGCTGTCGCGCATCGGCGCGGCGGTGGGCACCTACCTGGTGCCCATCTCCCTGCAGGACTATGGCATCGCCCATACGATGTACGCCGCCGCGGCGGTGACCCTGGTGGGGTTGCTGGTCAGCTGGGCGCTGGCGCCGGAAACCCGCTCGCTGAACCTGCAGCAGGCGGCAGCCTTGAGCTGAGCCGTTGGCGGCGCTTCGCCCCCCGGCAAGCCTGCTTGCGCAGGGACAGCGCCAAACTTCAGGATTGCGCTGTACCCTGTGGGCTTGCCAGCGATGGGCAGCAAAGCAGCCCCGCGATGGCATGGCAACACGAGCACCGGGCGTCTTTACTTGCAGGTAACTGCCCACAGGAAGGATGCATTGCCTATGAAGATCGTCGTCACCAGCATTCTCGTCGACGACCAGGCCAAGGCCCTGGCGTTCTACCACCATGTACTGGGCTTCGAGCCCAAGCACGACATTCCCATGGGCCAGCACCGCTGGCTGACCCTCACCTCGCCCAACGACCCCGACGGCGTCGAGCTGCTGCTCGAGCCCGACGTGCACCCGGCCGCCAAGGCCTTCAAGGCGGCGATCAAGCAGGACGGGATTCCCGCCACCTCCTTCGGCGTCAAGGACATCCAGGCCGAGTACGCACGCCTGTGCGCCGCGGGCGTTCATTTCACCCAACCGCCGACGGCCATGGGGCCGGTCACCGTGGCCGTGTTCGACGACACCTGCGGTAACCTGATCCAGATCGCCCAGCGACATTGAGCGACCACGCCAGGCGGTTCTTCCGCTACAGTGCCCTTTCCCGCCAAGAAGCGCAGCCACAATAAGGAAACCCAATGCGCTACGAATTCAGCGAAGTCCTCAACGACCTGGTCGATTACTTCCTCGTCGGCGACATCCAGTTGCTCGAACGCTTCAAGGAAGAGAACGACCTGCCCGACGACCTGGCCTACGAGTTCACCCACAACGACAGTGGCGACCAGGCGGTGCTCGCGGGCGTCGTCTTGCCCCTGGCCGGCATCGAGAACCTGCCCTACCGGATCATCTTCAGCCTGAACGAAGCCACCCCCGTCCTGCGCGAGGCCGGCAGCCGGCTGCAGCACCGCCGGGCTGGCTACCTGCTGCGGGTGGAGCATCGCACGCTGATGCTGTTCACCTGGCGCATCCTGCAGCACTTCACCAACAAGACCCTCGGCGACCTGCTGGCGCGCTACCAGCAGCCTGGGCGGCCGATCATCGAGCTGGACAACGGCTGGTACGAGGTCGAGGTGCTCGCCGGCGCGGTGTTGCGCGATGGCCTGTACGAACCGGCCTTCGAGTTCATGCTCAAGCGAACCGGCGGCCCCGGGGCCGCCCGTGAAATCGACATCGGCTATCGCTTCAGCCTGCAGGACTGTTTCGACTGAACCGGTGTGCCCCCATTCGCGGGCAAGCCCGCTCCCACAAGGCCCTGCAAACCACCGCACTTGCGATCGACGCAGACCCTGTGGGAGCGGCGCCGAAGCGCCACGAACAGCGCTGTTCAGGCGTGATGGATATCCCGGTCCTTGGTCTCCGGCAGGAAGAAGATGCCGAGGATCGCCGTCATCACTGCAATGACGATCGGGTACCACAGCCCGTAGTAGATATCACCGGTGGCCGCCACCATGGCGAACGCCACGGTCGGCAGGAAGCCGCCGAACCAGCCGTTGCCGATGTGGTACGGCAGCGACATGGAGGTGTAGCGGATGCGCGCCGGGAACAGCTCCACCAGCCAGGCGGCGATCGGACCGTAGACCATAGTCACGTAGATCACCAGGATGGTCAGCAGCAACAGCACCATCGGGTAGTGGACCTTGTCCGGATCGGCCTTCTCCGGATAACCCGCCTCCTTGAGGGCGTTGCCGAGGGTCGCGGTGAAGGCATCGTTCTGGGCCTTGAACGCCTCCGGCGCCAGGCCACTGCCTTCGAAACTCGGGATCACCTGCTCGCCGATGCGGACCTGCGCCACGCTGCCAGGTTCGGCACGTTCGTTCTCGTAGGGGATGGCACGCTTGGCCAGCAGGCTCTTGGCCAGGTCGCAGGAGCTGGTGAAACGGGCCTTGCCCACCGGGTCGAACTGGAACGCGCACTGGCTGGGGTCGGCGATCACTACCACCGGGTTGCGCTCCTGGGCGACGAACACGTCCGGGTTGCCGTACTCAGTCAGCCCCTTGAAGATCGGGAAGTAGGTCAGCGCGGCGAGGATACAGCCGGCCATGATGATCTTCTTGCGGCCGATGCGGTCCGACAGGCTGCCGAACAGGATGAAGAACGGCGTGCCGATCAGCAAGGAACCCGCGATCAGCAGGTTGGCCGCCTGCGGGTCGATCTTGAGCGTCTGCAGGAGGAAGAACAGCGCATAGAACTGCCCGGTGTACCAGACCACCGCCTGGCCGGCGGTGCCGCCGAGCAGCGACATGATCACCACCTTGAGGTTGTCCCAGCGGGCGAAGGACTCGGTCAGCGGCGCCTTGGACGCCTTGCCCTCGGCCTTCATCTTCAGGAACACCGGTGACTCGTTGAGCTGCAGGCGGATGTACACCGAGATCGCCAGCAGCAGGATCGACAGCAGGAACGGAATGCGCCAGCCCCAGGCTTCGAAGGCCTCGGTGCCCAGCAAGGTCCGGCAGGCCAGGATCACCAGCAACGAGAGGAACAGCCCCAGGGTGGCGGTGGTCTGGATCCACGAGGTGAAGAACCCACGCTTGCCCTTGGGTGCGTGCTCGGCCACGTAGGTCGCGGCGCCGCCGTACTCACCGCCCAGCGCCAGGCCCTGGAGCAGGCGCAGGGTGATGAGGACGATGGGTGCGACCACACCGATGCTCGCGTAGCTGGGCAGCAGGCCGACCAGCGCGGTGGACAGGCCCATGATCACGATGGTGATGAGAAAGGTGTGCTTGCGCCCGATCATGTCACCCAGGCGACCGAACACGATCGCGCCGAACGGTCGTACGGCAAAGCCTGCCGCGAAGGCCAGCAAGGCGAAGATGAAGGATGTGGTTTCGTTGACGCCGGCGAAGAAATGCTTGGCGATGATCGCAGCCAGCGAGCCATAGAGGTAGAAGTCATACCACTCGAATACGGTGCCCAGGGATGAAGCGAAGATGACCTTGCGCTCCTCCCGGGTGATGCCGCGTTGGGGCGCACTGCCCGTGGATGTGCTGTCGATTGCCGCCATGGGTTGCCTCCGTCTTGTTGTTTTCAGGCCGGAGTACCTTGCACGCAGTTGATCATCGCACCCTGGCCCTGGATTGACACTCGGTTGCGCGAAGCACGACGAGGCGTACCGCCCCGCATCGCAAAGCCTGTTGAAGCATAATCAGCTTTGCCGGGATATCCACCGCCCCCGGCCTGCGGCCTCCTTCAGGAACGTGACTGGCGCAGCAGCGCGACGACCTCCGTGTCGGTGGTCTGCTCGAATGTTTCGTAATGCAGGCCCACCGCGCGAAACGGCTCGGGCATCTGCAGGCACACCAACTCATCCACCAGGGGCCTGAGCCGCGCCACCGACTCCCAGGCACCGACCGGCGCGGCGAACAGCAATCGGGAAGGCCCAGCGGCGGCCAGCGCCATCAGCGCAGCGCGGGCGGTGTTGCCAGTGGCGATGCCGTCGTCCACCAGGATCACCTCCCGGCCAGCCACCTCAGGCAATGGCCGGTCACCGCAATAGACGGCGCGCCGCCGGGCGATCTCCGCCAGTTGCCGGTCGCGCTCGGCATCGAACCAAGCCTGGCTGGCACCGAACATGTCCATCACAGCCTGGTCGGCCACGCAGAATGGCGGGTTGCCTTCGGCCACCGCGCCGATGGCGAACTCCGCATTGCCCGGTGCACCGATCTTGCGCACCAGCACCACGTCCAGCGGTGCCTGCAAGGCCTCGGCGACCTCGAAGGCCACCGGCACCCCGCCCCGTGGCAGCGCCAGTACCAACGGCTCGCCCTGGACCTTGGCGCGCAACACCGCCGCCAGGGCTCGCCCGGCCTGGCGGCGGTCGCGGAAGGCGGGTCCATCCGGGAACGCGCGATTCATGGTTTCAGGCTCTCGCTGGCAAGGTGTGTTTTCGCATGGCCGGCACCTGTGGGGCGGTTTGCCGGTAATGGGCCGGCCCTGATATCCGGCAGACACCAGCACAACCCAGGATGTTCCTCCCGACAGTCAACGCCGTCGTCGCCCCGCAACGCCCAAATGCAGGGGAACCGCACCACGGCAAAGCCCTGAGCCGGCCTGAACGCCTGGTTTAGAGGGCCACGCCAAGGGAAAGGTCATCGCAGCCCATGGCCGTGTCAGGCCAGGAACCGGCCGATCGCCTCGAGCACCGCCGCTGGTTGCTCGCGGTGCGGCACATGCCCGCAGCCGGGCAGCAGTTGCATGACACTCGGCCCACCGGCCAGGGCGGTGATGCGCCGGGGGTGTGCGGGCGAGCCGAATTCATCCTGGTCGCCGTGCAGGCTGAGCAGCGGGCAGTGCACCCTGGGCAGCAGTGCATCCAGGCTCCAGCCGGCGAAGGCCTCGCTCAGCCAGGTGTCCACCCAGGCCCGCAGCACCCATTCGGCCTTGTCGCCATGGTACTTGCCCAGCCGCTGCAACTGCCCGGGCTCGGCGAACTGCCGTTGCGCGGCACGAATGCCGTCGAGGGTAAGGGGCTCGACGAAGGCCTGGGCCGACTCGCTGACCAGGCCCCGGCACTGCCCGGCGAAAGCCGCTGCGCAGCCAACGGCCATGCCACCGCCCACGCTGTGACCAAGGACGAGGAAGCCGTCGATGCCGAAATGACCACGCACGGCCGCGAAACCCTCGTGCGCCTCGGCCTCGACGAAGCCCGGGCGCAGATGGCCGGGATGGGCATCGGAACGGCCGAAGCCCAGCCGGTCGTAGGCGACGACCCGGCGCCCGGTGGCCTGCGCCAGTTGCGCGGGGAAGTCGCGCCACAACGCCACGCAGCCGAGCGAGTCATGCAGCAGGACGAAGGGCTCGCCCCGCGCCTGAGTGGGAGTCCAGACTTGGGCGAACAGCCTGCCCTGGGGGGTGCCTATCATGTGCTGGCTGACGATGAGGTCCTTCATGCAGTCTCCTGATCCCGGCGCCGCCGGGGTACTGGGCTTTCCCTATGGGCCGGCGGAGGGCCCCTTGAGCTCGACCTGGTTGCCATCGGGGTCGAAGCAGTACAGCGACAACCCCTCGCCCTCGGCACCGTAGCGTTTCTCGGCGGGCTCCACGACCACGCCCGCCGCGTTCAGGTAGCCGACCAGGGCTGCCTCGTCGAACGGCTCGATGCGCAGGCAGAAGTGATCGACATTGCGCCCCTCACGGGCTGCGGCTCGCCCACCTCGACGCCCCAGCGGGCCGTCGAGCGCCACCAGGTCGATCATCGCCGTGCCGGCGGCGAGGTGGATCATGCCCAGGTCGTCCCGCTGACGGCTCACCTGGCAGCCGAGCAGGTCACGATAGAAAGCGACGCTGCGCGCCAGGTCACTGACCCGCAGCACCACATGGTCGATGCGCTGGATGGTGAAAGGCCGCATGCGCAGTTCCTCCTTGCAAGGCACAGGGAAAGGCTTGGCAGCACCATAGCCTATCGGGCGCCGGCTCGACCAGCGCCCGGTCGCGCTCATTCGTTGACCAGGCGCTGCAACTGGCCCAGGTCGTGGCTGGCCAGCACCCGCAGGATCTGGTCCACCAGCGCCCTGTCCGGCGCCTCCAGGTGGAAATGATGCCCTCCGGGGTGCCAGGACACCCGGGCATGTCCAGGCAAGGCCGCGCGGCGCTGCTCGAAACCACTGCCCGCGAAGGCCCCCTGGCGGCCGAGCATCAGGTACAGCGGGCAGTTTATTTGCCTGAGCAGGTCGCAGGCTTCGCGCTCGGTCAGCGGCATGGGCTCGGGCAATACCAGGCGCGGGTCGTGCCGCCAGCAATAGCCCTCGCCCACCTGCAGCAGGTCACGCAGTGCCAGCAAACGTGCGGCCTCGTCCGACAGGTTGCCGTCGAGGCGGTTACGGCGTTGCTGCAGCGCGGTTTCCAGGCTGTCGAACTGGCTGCCGTCCGGCTCGGCGAAACCTTGCAGGCGGCTGCGCCGCACCAGACGCTTGAGGCGGTAGGCCCGGGCCAGGTGCTGCACCCGGTCATCCTCGGCAACGGTGAAGGGTACCCCCATGCCATCGAGGAAAATCATGCTGGCAATCGAACTGGACAACGCCGCCAGCACCGAGGCGATCCCCGTGCCCATGCCGTGGGCCAGCACATGGACGTGCGAAAGGCCCAGGCTGTCGAGCACCGCCAGCATGTCTTCGGCGTGCTCCCACAGGTAATAGCCGCTGTCGTCGCGGCGGTGATCGGAACGGCCGTGACCGACGAGGTCCGGGGCCACCACGAAGCAACCGTCGAGCAGTGGCGCCAGGCGCTCGAAGGAGGCCGCGTTGTCCAGCCAGCCGTGCAAGGCCAGCACCGGAACGCCATCCTCCGGCCCCCAGGTACGGACGGCGATCTCGATGCCATTGAGGTCAAGCAGGTGATCCTTGGGTGTCGCGGTCGAGCGCATGGGCATTCTCCTGGCCAGGGCCCGGCGCCTGCGCGCCAGGCCGGACATGCCGCCGCCCTCATGCCGGCGGCTACTACGCAGCGGACGTCCGCACGGCGTCCGGCATCCCACCTTCGCGCATGCGGCGGCGCGATGCTGGCCCCTCAACGACCGTCGCATGCGCGACACCGACCCCTGGCCACGACACGGCTACTGGCCGCGCAGGTCCTCGAAGAACACGTGCCGGCCATCGACCTGGGCCGAGGCGCGAAGCTGCCCCGCCTCGCCGCTGGCCGGCTCCACGTGCCAATAACAGTGCCTGGCCGCCCGGGTCACGGCCACGTAGGCCAGGCGTTGCACCTCTTCCTTCTGCGCCGTGTCGAACGGCTGGGCATCCCCGGCACGGCCAAGGCCTGCCTGGCGATAGACCTGGTTCTTGTACGGCGAACTGGTCAGGTACTGGCAGTCGCCGAGCATGAATACCGCGTCGGCCTGCAGGCCCTTGGCGCTGTGGTAGGTGAGCTGGCGCAGCCGGCGCTGATCCGGCGGCAAGCTGGACTCAGCTTGAAGAACCGAAACCAAATGCTCGTTTATCAACGATTTATCGCTTGTTTTTCGAAACAACATCATCACCGTCTCACCCTGCTGGTAATGCTCCATCAGGGTCTGGGCCAGCGCCGCCTCATCGCGCTCGCAAACCTTCACCGGCGACAAGGGCAGCTCGGCCGCCGGGCCGCTGGCCCTGGCCTTCTTGCCGGCGATGGCCGGCGCGCCCTTCACCAGGTGCTCGGCGGCCGCGATGATGTGCTGCTGGCTGCGGTAATTCTCCACCAGCATCACCCGGGTATTGGCCGGCGACGGAAAGGTCTTGGCGAATTCCATGAAGTACTTCGGCGAGCTGCCCCGCCAGCCGTAGATCGACTGCCAGTCATCACCCACGCACATCAACGAGGAATGCCCGGCGTTGCGCCCGACGTGCATAGCCGGGCCGCGTCGGCGGATCTCTGCCAGGCTCGCGCGCAACCAGCTGACGATCTGCGGCGAGACATCCTGGAATTCATCGATCATCAGATGCGCCATCGGGCGCAGCAGCGGGTCGGGCAACAGGCGCAGGTTCTCCGGGTTGTTCTCACCGAACAGGGCGAACATGCGGTTGTAGGTCATCACCGGTGGCGACTGGGCCAGCAGGTGCGCCTCCAGCGCCTGCCAGTACAAGGCCAGGGCCTCGAAGAACAGCCCGTCGCTGTCGCCTGGGGCAAAGCGCATCCCGGCCACGGCGGTGCCTACGTCCAGGCCCAGGTTCTCGATGAAGCTGGCCGCACTGACGAAGGCATCGAGCAAGGGCGCCGGCGCCAGTTCGCCCTTGACCTTGTACTCGAACCCCGGCCCGGCCACGGCATCGCCGGCCAGGGACGCGGCCAGGCGTTTTGCCGATGCGTAGTTTTCCAGCCATATCAAAGGCTTGTCGCAGAAAGCTTGAAACAGGGTGCGTTTCACCGCCCACTCCGCACGCACTCCAAGCCTGGCCCCTGGGCGCTGGTACTGCGCGCTCTCGGACGGGTCGAAGCCCAGCACCACCCAGGCGTCCAGGCCTTCCAGGCGGCCATGCACGTGAAAACGACTGCCGCGGATCTGCACGGTGTCGCGGCATGGCTCGATCCCCTTGATCGGCCAGGCGCCGGCGGCGAACCAGAGGTCCTCGATCAGGTCGCACAGCTCCTCGTCGCGTTGTGCGGCCAGCTGGGTCACCTGCACGCGCTTCTGCACGTCGGGGTGGTCCGGGTCCAGCGGCTTGAGCTGCAGGGCCTCACGGCGCATCGCCGCCACCAGTTCGGCGAAACGTGGGTTGCCTTGCAGCAGGTCGCGGTAGCAGAGGTTGAGCTGCTGACGCTGGGCGTCGTTCAGGCGCAGGTCGAAGGGGTTGCCCTCGGCGTTGGCCTCGTTGCCCGCGGGCAGTTCCTGGCCGAGGGTCTCGAACGCGCGCAACTGGCCGAAGCCCGGCAGGCTGCGCACCAGCGGCAGGATGCGCGAGTGGAAGGTGCGCACCAGCTCACGGGCCTGGGCTGGCGGCAGTTCGACTTGCCAGAGGGCGAAGACCTGTACCAGGCGCTTGATGAAGTCCTTGCGCGATTCGCGAGTGAAGGTCACCACGGTCATGGCGTCCAGCTCGAAGCCCAGGTAATGGCGCAGCAGCAGCAGGCGCAGCACCAGCGAGGTGGACTTGCCCGCCCCCGCGCCAGCGACCACGCAGGTGGACGGCGTATCGCTGAAGATCAGCTTCCATTGCGCCGCGCTGGGCTGTGCCTGGGCGGGCAGGCGCTGGGCGACGTCGGCCTTGAAGCGTTTCTTCAGCTCGGCACTCAGCGGCAGGCGCCAGTCGTCGAACAGCGCGTCGTCCTGACCGGGGACTGCGGCGCTGTCGGGCCGCACGTCGCGGATCACCAGCACCTGGCGCCCGGCCTCGTAGCCTTCCGCCCGGCCACGCTCGTAACCTTCGCGCAGGCCGTCGGCATGGCCACTGCGCTGGCCGGTGGCATGGCCGAGGAACCAGGAGTCGCGGTGCTGTGCCCGCAGGCGGGTCAGGCCACGGCCCAGCAGGCGCGCGGCCAGGCGGCGGAACCAAGGCAGTTGGGCCGGTGGCGTCAACTCAGCCGAGGCTGGGGGAAGCTCGTGGGGCACGGTCACTCCATTGCAGGTCGAATCAGCAGGCCATGTTCGCCGCATCTGCAAAAAATCGCCAGCGAATGCTTGAGGATCAGGGGATTAGGCGATGAATCGCAGGGAGTATCGCACCTTTATTTATCTATTAAATAGATAATATAAAGCCGATATTTACGCTTATTTTCGATCTTTCATTAGCGCATCATGGCGTCATTCCACCCATTCAAGGAGCACGATCATGCTGCAACTGCGACCGTTCGAAAGCCTCGGCCACGCCAACCATGGCTGGCTCGACGCCCATCACCACTTCTCCTTCGCCGAGTACTACGACCCGGCTCGCATGCACTGGGGCAACCTGCGCGTGTGGAACGACGACCTGATCGCCGCCGGCAGCGGCTTCCCACCGCATCCGCACCGGGACATGGAGATCGTCACCTATGTCCGCGAAGGGGCCATCACCCACCAGGACAGCCTGGGCAACAAGGGCCGTACCGAGGCTGGCGATGTGCAGGTGATGAGCGCTGGTACCGGCATCGTCCACAGCGAGTACAACCTGGAGAAGGTCGACACGCGCATCTTCCAGATCTGGATCGTCCCCGAGCGGGTCGGCGAAGCACCGTCGTGGGGCACCCGGCCGTTTCCCAAGGGCGAGCGTGGCGAGGGTTTCGTGACCTTGGCCAGCGGCCGGGCCGGGGATGAAGACAGCCTGCGTATCCGTACCGACGCACGCTTGGTGGCGGCCACCCTGCGGGCCGGGGAAAGCGCCGAGTACCGCTTCGATGCCGAACGCCGGGGATATCTGGTGCCGGCCAAGGGGCTGGTGGAGGTGAACGGGGTGCGGGTCAAGGCGCGGGATGGCTTGGCCATCGAGCAGGAGCCGGTGTTGAAGGTCACGGCCGTGGAGGATAGCGAGATCGTCCTGGTGGATGTGGCCTGATCCGGGGGCGACAGGGCTTGCCTTTGGCGGGCAAGCCCGACCCTACAGGGTACCCGTTGGGCTTTCGGGCGCTTGTTCTCTGCAAGACAACGCAGCCCTGTCCTTGCCGCCCACCGCCCGAAGCCTGTAACGTGCCGCCACCCCACCCCGGAGGCCGTTCGCATGTCCCTCAAAGCCCTGCGCACCCTGGTGACCATCGCCCGCCACGGCACCTTCGCCCGGGCTGCCGACCTGCTCAGCCTGACCCCTTCGGCGGTAAGCCTGCACATCAAGACCCTGGAAGACGAACTACAGGTCACCCTGTTCGACCGCAGCCGCCGCCAGGTGGCGCTGACCGAGGCCGGGCAGTTGGCGGTGGCTCGCGCCGAAAGCATCCTGGCGGCCTACGACGAACTCGCCGACGCCCTGGCCAGCGGCCCGAGCCTGCGCGGGCGGCTGCGCATCGGCGCGATCCATACGGTACTGGCGCGGCGCCTGCCCAAGGCCCTGGTATGGATCAAGGCCCATCACCCACAGCTGCACATCAGCGTCGCCTCGGGGATGTCGGCGGAGCTGGCGCGGCGGGTCGAGGACGGCGAGTTGGATGCCGCGATCACCACCGAGCCGGTCAGCCCCTACCCCCAGTGCCTGCAGTACACCACCTTGTTCGAGGACCGCTTCTGGGCGGTGGCCAGCACCGAGCTCGCCGGCCAGAGTCTGCCGCAGTTGCTGGCCAGCCAGCCGTTCCTGCGCTTCGACAAGCGCGCCTGGGCCGGCCGGCAGATCGAGCAGGAACTGCGCCGCCAACACCTGCAGGTCAGCGAACAGATGGAGCTGGACAGCCAGGAAGCCCTGGCGCGCATGGCCGCCATGGGCCTGGGCGTGGCCATCATTCCCATGGCCGACGATGACCTGGAACGCCTGCCGCCGGCGATCCGCCTGCCCTTCGGCGAACCGCAGCTGACCCGTCGGGTGGTGCTGCTGGAACATGAAAAGAGCCAGCGCCGGCACCTCAGTGCCGTGCTCGGGGCAGCCCTGGCGAGCTGATCCCCCTCGCGACCATGCAGTTTTCCTCAATAGTCACTGCAGAAAACACCGTTTTTTCCCATCGTTGCTCAGCGGTAGTCTGTGCCAGACCCGACAACGGAATGCCGCCATGCTCCACCTGCTGCTGACCACCCTGGTGCCCATCATCCTGCTCATCGCCCTGGGCGCTTTCCTGCGCACCCGCCATTTCCTCGCCGACACCTTCTGGCCCGGCGCCGAGCGTCTGAGCTACTACGTGCTGCTACCGTCGCTGTTCCTCCACGGCCTGGCCACCGCCAACCTCGACGGTGTGCCGGTGCTGGGCATGGTCGGCGTGCTGATGCTCTCGACCGTGCTCGGTGCCGCCCTGCTGGTGCTCTACCAAGGCGTGGTGCACCACGATGGCGCCGACTTCACCTCGGTATTCCAGGGCGGTGTGCGTTTCAACAACTACATCGGCGCCACCCTTGCCGCCGGGATCTACGGCAGCGCGGGCATCGCCCTGGCGGCAGTGGCCAACGCCGCTATCGTGCCGCTGGTCAACCTGCTCTGCGTGCTGGTGTTCGCCCGCTTCAGCGCACGCCACAGCTCACCGCTCACGGTGCTGCGGGCGATCTTCGCCAACCCGTTGATCGTCGGTTGCGCCGGCGGCCTGTTGTTGCGGGTGAGCGGGCTGGGCCTGCCGGCGGGGCTGGAACCGACGGTCAAGGCATTGGGCCAGGCCGCCCTGCCCCTGGGCCTGCTGTGCGTCGGCGCGGCGCTGGGCGGTGCGCGCCTGGGCCATCAGGTGCGGCCGCTGGCGGCGGCCTCGGCGTTCAAGTTCCTGGTCCTGCCAATGACAACCTGGGGCCTGTGCCGCCTGCTCGGGCTGGGAGGCCAAGCAGCCGTGGTGGCGGTGCTGTTCCAGGCGTTGCCCACGGCGTCGTCATCCTACGTCATGGCCCGGCAGATGGGCGGCAACGCCCCGCTGATGGCCACCATCATCGCCTTGCAGACCATGGCCGCGGCCATCACCCTGCCACTGGTGCTGGGCCTCATGCTCGATTGAAGCCATGCGGGGCACTAGACTGAGATTCACTTCACACTTCGGAGCATGGCCATGCGCCTCTCGTGGATGCTGTCCGGTCTGACCCTGGCCCTGCTCGCAGGCCCGTTGCACGCCGCCGACAGCCCCCAGGCCGCGGTCGCCGAGGACAAGGCCGAGGTGCTGGAGGAAAGGGTCGTCGAGGACGCCACGCCGCCGAAGCCACGCGAAACCCTCAGCCCTGGCGAGGTGCAGGCGGTCGACCCGGCTGGCCAGTCGCCCATGGACGACAGCATCACCTGCCTGGCCCGTACCCTCTACTGGGAAGCCAAGGGCACCGATGCCCGGGACATGGCCGCGGTGGCCAGCGTGGTGCTCAACCGCCTGGGCCACGACGGCTTCCCCGACAGTATCTGCGGCGTGGTCAAGCAGGGTGTGGAGCGCGGGAGCTGCCAGTTTTCCTGGTGGTGCGACGGGCGTCCCGACCAGGTGGAGGAAGCGCAGCGCTACGCGATGGCCAAGGAGATCGCCCGCAAGGCGCTCAACCAGCAGCTCGAGGACTCCACCGGCGGTGCCCTGTACTTCCACGACCGCCACGTACTACCCGACTGGGCCAAGGCCTACCGCAAGACGGCCGAGACCAGCCACTTCATTTTCTATCGGCCGAACCAGGCGCTGGCGCACTGAGGATGGGCGGGGCGTGTCGGTTGCAACCCGTTCGCGACGATTCGACGCCCGACAAGCCCGCTCTCGCAAAGTGAACTTTTCCTTACAGCGACCCCACGCCGGGCACCGGGCGTTAATCTGGACAGGCATCCCTGCCAACCCGCCGCCCGAGGTGCCGAGCCATGAACCCACGACTGCGCGTACTGTTCGTCTGCATTCACAACGACGCCCGTTCACTGATCGCCGAGGCCGTGCTGCGCCATGCCGATCCCGAGCACTTCGAGGCCTTCAGCGCCGGCGTGCGGCCTACCGAGGTGGATCCACGTGTACGGGCAGTGCTCGAGCATGCCGGGATATCCGGCCAAGGATTGCAGAGCAAGCCGCTGGAGACCTTCGCCGGTGAAGCGTTCGACTACCTGATCGACTTGTGCGACAGGCGCACCGACGAACTGGCGGAGCTGCCCCAGTCCAATGCGACGATCACCTGGAGCTTCGTCGACCCGGTGGGGCAGGATGGCGAGGAAGGCTTCCGTCACCTGCTGCAAGAGGTGAGCGACCGGGTGAAGCTGTTCGTGATGGTGAAGAACCGGCCGCATGGGCGGGAGGAGTAGGCTCAATATCCAAGTAGTCCTGGAGCCGCTTCGCGCCCCCAAATGGCGGCTGTAAAACCGTTTGCCGGCAAAACCTTCCATGAGCCGTCCCGCACGTTATATCCCCCCTGCCCCCTCGGTGCGATATTGGAGAAAACAACACGGATAAAAAACATGTACAGAAACACCTCTACCCCCGCGGACGACAACGGTTGCGGCTGGTTCGACCTCAGCCCCAGGCGCCAGCCTCGTCCCGCTCACCGGGGGCGGAGCGAAGCGCGCTGGGTCGTGCTCGGCGCGGGCTTCACCGGCCTTGCCGCCGCCCGGCAACTGGCCCTGCGTCACCCCGGCGACCAAGTGATCCTGGTCGAGGCGCAGCAGGTAGGCTTCGGCGCCTCGGGGCGCAACTCCGGCTTTGCCATCGACCTGCCCCACGACATTGGCGCTGCCGACTACATTGGCGATTTGCCCACGGCCAGGATGAACCTCAAGCTCAACCTGCGCGCCCAAACGATCCTCAGGCAACTGATCGCCGAGCATGGCATCGACTGCCAACTGCGCCCGGACGGCAAGTACCAGGCGGCGGTGGAGGACAAGGGCCTGGCGGTGCTGGATGCCTACCGCAGCGGCCTGGACAAGCTCGGCCAGCCCTACGAGATGATCGACGCCCGTGACCTGCCCGCGCACCTGGGCACTGCCTTCTACCGCAAGGCGCTGTACACCCCCGGCACCCAGCTGCTGCAACCGGCGAGCCTGGTCAAGGGCCTGGCCGATAGCCTGCCGGGCAATGTCACGCTGTACGAGAACACGCCGATCAGCCACCTCGAGCAAGGCCGGCGCACCACCCTCAGGCATCCGGATGGCGAGATCGTCGCCGACCAGTTGCTGCTGACCAACAATGCCTTCGCCAGCCACTTCGGCTTCTTGCCCGGGCGCCTGCTGCCGATATTCACCTACGCCAGCATGACCCGCCCACTGAGCGAGGAGGAACAGGCGCGCCTGGGCGGCAAGCCGACCTGGGGCATCATCCCCGCCGACCCGTTCGGCAGCACCTTGCGCCGCACCCCCGACCAGCGCCTGCTGGTGCGCAACAGCTTCAGCTTCAACGCCGACGGCCGTGCCCAGCAGCGCTACCTGGACCGCGCCGGGCGCCAGCACCGCGAATCGTTCGAACGGCGCTTCCCGATGCTCTCGGGCATGCCGTTCGAATACACCTGGGGCGGTTCCATGTGCCTGTCGCGCAACCACCTGTCGTTCTTCGGCAGCCTGGCGCCGAACATCCATGGGGCACTGTGCTGCAATGGCCTGGGCATCACCCGCGGCACCGCCACCGGCACCCTGCTGGCCGACTGGCTGGCGGGCGAGCGCGACGAACTGATCGATTTCCTGCTCGGCGGCGCTGGGCCGAACCGCAACCCACCAGAGCCGTTCCTCAGCCTGGGGGTCAACATGAACCTGTTCTGGGGCCAGCGTCGCGCCGGCCTGGAAAGCTGAAGGAGGCGGCATGCACAGCCTGGGCATCCTAGGGGTCGGCGAGCTGACCGAAAAAGTGGTACATGGCCTGCGCCGCAGCGGCTTCACCGGCGCCATCCTGCTCTCTCCACGCAATGCCCAGCGGGCCGCGGCCCTGGCCCGGGAATACGGTTGCCAGGTGCTGCCCGACAACCAGGCGGTGGTCGAGCAGGCCGAGCTGCTGGTGCTCGGCGTGCGCCCCGGGTCGCTCGGCGAACTGGCGGCGCAGGTGCAGGTGCGGCCTGGGCAGCGCCTGGTGTCGCTGGCGGCCGGGGTGAGCCTGGAGCAGTTGGCGACGGCCTTTCCTGGCGCCCGTTGCGTCCGCGCGATGCTGTCGTACGCGGCGCAGTACAACCAGTCCACCGTGGTGGTCTGCCCGGCGGATGGGCCCACCGAACAATGCCTGGGCCCACTCGGCAACCTGGTGGTGGTCGCTGACGAGTCGGCGTTCGAACTGGCCACCGTCGCGGCGTGCATGAACGGCTGGTTCTACTTCCTGCTGCACGACCTGCAGCAGTGGCTGAGCGACAAGGGCCTGCCGCCGGAGCAGGCGCGGGCCCTGGTGCTGGGCAACCTGCAGGACTGTGTGGCCAGTGCCCAGCGTCAGCCCGAACAGCCCCTCAAGGCCCTGGGCCAGGCGATCGCCACGCCGGGCACCTTCACTGCCGACGGCCTGGCGGTGCTCATGCACCAGCCTTCCAGCACGAGCTGGGGAGCGGCCTGCGAAGTGGTGCTCGATGGCCTGTTGACACGGTCGCGGTAGCGGTATTCGCGGGCACACCCCGAGGCCGGTTCAGCGGTCATGGGCTGCAAAGCAGCCCACGCGAGCCGCTGCGGCCCTCACAACTGCCGGTACACCCGCGCCGTATCCTCCTCGAAATACCGCAGCTCTTCCTGCCGCCGCACCTCGGACCAGCCCAACGCCGCCGCCATGCCCTGCGATAGCTGCTCCACGCGCTGGCGCCCCAGGTCCGGGTCCAGCCCCCAAGGCAGGCGCCGGCGCACCAGGTCCACCAGGCGTACCACATGCTCGCGGGCAACGAGGCGGGCAATGTCGTCCGCCGCCACCCGCTCCCGCTCGAGCATGCCCTTCGGCGCGGCGCCACGCTTGCCCAGCCGCCGCTCCACCGCCCGGGCGATTACCCGCGCCGCGTGGCGGTGGAGCATGATGGTCGAGCCGGTCAGGGTGAGCAGGTCCGGCTTGTCCGCCGCTTCGCTGAGGCGCACCGGCAGGTAGGCGGTGCGGCCGTCGAGGGTCGAGGTAGGACGCACGCCGCACCAGCAGTGCTGCACGTCGGCGCGGGTCAGCCCGAGCTCGGGGAACAGGTGGTTGGCCTCGCCGAGGATGTAGTCGATCTCGCTGTCCTGCACACGCACCTGGTCCGGGTTGTCGGTGAACGTCGACTCGGTGGGGCCGATGAAGTGGAAGTCGCGCCAGGGGAAGACATAGAACGGCTCGCCTTTGCTGGAGAACGCCTCCAACCCCTGGCCACGGTAGGACTCGGGCAGGCGCACCATGACGTTGACGCCCTTGATGCCCAGCACGCGCGTATCGCTGTCGCCACCAGCGCCCGGTACCCGGTCGACCCAAGGCCCGGCGGCGTTGATCACCACCCGGGCCTTGACCCGGGCCTGACCCAGGCATTCCGGGGCCTGCTCATCCAGGGTGACCCACCAGTGGCCATCGGCGCGCTCGAGCTGGCTGACGCGGGTGTAGGTGCGCAGCGTGGCGCCGCGCCATTCGGCGTCCAGCGCCGTGTCCACGCAGATGCGCTCGGGCCAGGCGTACATGTACTCCTCGAACACCCCGACTCCGCGCAATGGCCCGCCCAGGTCGGCGGCCATGGCACTCTCGCCTGCGGCCTTGTCCCGCGACAGGCGCCGGTAGGCCAGCGGCACCTTCCAGCCGCCCAGGGCCTCGACCAGGCGAAAGCCCATGTCCACCAGCCATGGCGGATAACGGTCGCCCTGGCGGAACGGATAATGGAAGCGGTGCTTGGTCAGGTGCCCGGGCATTTCCTTGACCAGCTCGGCACGACAGCGCATCACCTCGCGGGTGTAGCGCAGGCGCTGCCACATGTCGAGCGGGCGCAGCGGGATCTGCCACAAGGGGTAGCGCGCAGCCAGGTAGCCCAACCCGGAATACAGCATGCGGCTGGAGCGGGATGAGGTGCCGGCGCCGATATCGCCACGGTCCACCAGCAGGGTGCGGAAATTGCGCGCGGCCAGTTGCCGGGCGGCGGCGCAGCCCACCGCGCCAGCGCCGACGACCAGCACGTCGAAGCATTCGCCGTCGAGGCGCTCCAGTGCCGAGCGGGTCATGCGGCGTGCTCCATTGGGATGGCCTGGGTGTTTTTCATGTCGAGGGTCTCCGGTTTCTTGTGATTGTCCCGACACGATAGAAAGCCTCCTGCCTTGCCCCCTAGAACATCCATGACAACTTGCATAAGCCGGCGGCCACCTTCCATGACTCGTCCCAGGCGTTATATGGCCGGCCAGCGCCCCGGTGCGATAGTCCCTGCATGACCACCCCTGCTCGCAACACCTCAAGGAGCCTGTTTTCATGAGCCAAGTACTGACTGTCGTGCGCAATGCCGCCGAATCGCCCCTGGGCGAGCTGGCACCTGCCAAGTTGCCGATCGGCGAGCCGATCGCCCAGGCCGCCACCGGGCAACACCAGACCGATGAGGCGGTGAACGCCAGCATCGGCGTCTGGGAAAGCAGCCCGGGCGTGTTCCGCCGGCACCTGAAGAACCGTGAGTTCAGCCATATCGTCAGCGGCTGGTGCACCTTCACCCCGGACGGTGGCGAACCGGTGGAACTGCGCGCCGGCGATGCCGTGCTGTTTCCGGAGAACTGCGAGGGCGTGTGGGATATCCGCGAGCCCCTGCGCAAGACCTATGTGCTGTTCTGAAGGAGCGCCAGGATGATCGAACGTATCAACCCCGGAGCGCGCGCCAGCCAATTGGTAATCGTCGATGGGCGCATCGAGACGTCGGGGATCGTGGCCCTGGCGCCTGGGGATATCGCGGCGCAGACCCGCTGCGTGCTGGCCCAGCTCGAAGACTGGCTGGCCCAGGTCGGTGCCACCAAGAGCAACCTCACCCGCATGCAGATCTGGCTGGCCGACATGGGCGAGTTCAAGGCGATGAACGAGGTGTACGACGCTTGGGTTGGCGACCAACCACCGGTGCGGGCGTGCGTGGGCGCGGCGTTGGCAGCGCCTGAGTACCGGATCGAGATCCAGGCCTTCGGGCAGCGTTGAGAACGCCGGGGCTGCTGTGCAGCCCCTACAATCCTCCTGCTACAACTCCGGGTCCAGCCCCACCTTGTCCCCATGCCAGTCGAAGCGTTCCACCTCATGCCGCCGCTTGCGGAAGCTGTACGGCGTCTCGCCATACTGCTTGCGAAACCACAGGATGAAGTGCGAAGCATCGGAAAACCCGCAAGCCAGGGCGATGGTGGTGATGTTCTGGCTGGTATTGACCAGCAGCCGCCGCGCATGGTCCAGGCGCAGCTTGCGCCAGTAATTGGCAGGCGGCTCCTGAGTGTTGGCGACGAACTCCCGGTGCAGTTGCCGGGGGTGGGTGCCGACCGCCTCGGCCACAGCCTTGAGGGTCATCGAGGCATCCAGGTTGGCGCGCATGAAGGCAATGGCGCGCTGGACACGATCGTTCTGGTAGACGCTGGCCGCTTCCTCCCGCGCCTCCTCCGCCCGCTCGTCCACCAGCAGGTACTCCAGGCCCTTCTGCGCCCGCACCGCGCCGCAGTGTCGGCGGATCAGGCTGGCCGCCAGGTCGATGGCGGTGCCGCCGGGGCAGGTGATGATGCCGCGATCGTCCACGTAGCTCTTGTCGATCACCATGGTGGCCAGGGGAAAGCGCTCCTTGAACTCATCGCGCAAGGTGAAGTGCACCGCGCAGCGCCGGCCATCGAGCAGGCCGGCCTTGCCCAGCACGAACGAGCCGGAACACAGGGCGATGATCGGTACGTTCGCCGCATGCAGGTCGCGCAGCGCCTCCAGCAACCAGGCCGGCGGATTGCGGGTCTCGCCCAGCAAGCCGCCGGCGAGGACGATGTAGTCGTACTGCGCCCACAGGTTCAAGGGCTTGGTCGGCGAGACGGGCATGCCGCAACTGGCGCTGATCGGCTGGTCGTCGAGGGTCATCCAGTCCCACTGGCAGTACACCTGCTGGCTGCGGAACGACTTGTCGGCGGCAAAGCGCAGCGAGTCCACCAGGCCGGCCACCGGCACCAGGGTGAACTGGTTCATCAGCACGAAGCCGACGCGCAGTTCCGGCTTGACCGATGTGGCGATCTGCGGGGCTTGCAGGGGTTCTACTCGTTCTTGGGAAACCATGGACGCGGGCCTTGCGACATCCGGGATAACGCCATTCTAAGGGGCGGTTTCGGTCCGGCATATCATATCGATCCCAAGAAATAGTAGATCCAGGACAAAAGGTGAGCTGGGTTGGCTGAACTGCCGGTCAGTCAAGACGTTCTGTTGCCATTTGGGGCCGCTTCGCAGCCCCCTGCACACTCAATGCCCCCTGAGATACGCCAGCAACCGCCCAAGCATCGCATCGCACCCTTGCAACTGCTCGACACTGAGGTACTCATCCGGCTTGTGCCCCTGGTCCATGCTGCCAGGCCCGCACACCACGGTGGGAATGCCCGCCTGGTCGAACAGCCCGCCTTCGGTGCCGAAGGCCACGGTGGTGAACTCGCTCGAACCACTGAGCAGAGCGACCCACTGCGCCGCCTCGCTGTCAGCCGGGGTGGCCAGCCCCGGGTAGGCGCTCAGCGGCTGCAGGCGGATATCGCTGCCGGCATCCACCGCACGCATGCGCGGCAGCAGCTCGGCCTCGGCGTAGGTCTGCAACTGGTCGACCACGGCCTGCGCCTCGAAACCGGGCAAGGCACGTACCTCGAAGTCGAACTCGCACTCGGCCGGGACGATGTTCAGCGCCCTGCCCCCTTTGATCACGCCGGTCTGCACCGTGGAGAACGGCGGGTCGAAGCGGGTGTCGTGCTGCTCCGGGCGGGCCAGGCCGTCGCCGATCTCACCGAGCCTGCCGATCAACCGCGCCGCGTATTCGATGGCATTGACCCCATAGGGCGCGTAGGCCGAATGGCAGGCCGCACCGTGCACCTGGCAACGCATCGCAAGCTTGCCCTTGTGGCCGAGCACTGGCTTGAGTTCGGTCGGTTCGCCGATCAGGCACAGGCGCGGCTTGTGCGGGCGCTGCTCGAGGGCCGCGAGCATGGAGCGCACACCCAGGCAGCCCACTTCCTCGTCATAGGAAAACGCCAGGTGCACCGGCACCTTCAAGGGTTCGGCGAGCATCGCCGGTACCGCCGCCAGCACCGAGGCGATGAAGCCTTTCATGTCGGCGGTGCCGCGCCCGTACAGGCGGCCATCCTGTTCGCTCAGGCGAAACGGCTCGACACTCCAGGCCTGGCCATCCACCGGTACCACGTCGGTATGCCCGGACAACACCACGCCGCCGCGGTCCGTGGGGCCGATGGTGGCGAACAGGTTGGCCTTGGTGCCTTCGGCGTTGTGGAACAACTCGCTGTGCACGCCCAGGCCCGCCAGGTAGTCGCGGACGAAGGCGATCAACTCGAGGTTGGAGTCGCGGCTGACCGTGGCGAAACCGACCAGCCTGGCCAGCAGCTCACGGCTGGTGAACTCACTCATCGCCAGGCACCCCGTAGCTCGGCGCGGCGGTGGGGTTCAGGGCGCGGGTCACGTAGTCCTGCATCTGCGGCCGGTAGGCCTGCCAGAGCTGGTCGAGGGCCGCGATGGGGTCTTCGTCCGTCCAGTCCACGCGCAGGTCGACCAGCGGCCAGGTCAGCTCGCCGGCGATCTTCAGCGCCGCCGAATGCACAGGCCCCGCCTCGCCGCCGGCGGCGATCGCGGCGTGCATGGCGGCCAGCAGGCGGTCAGCCAGGTGCCCGTCGGCCTGTTCGAACGCCTCGACCATGGCTTCGATGACCTGGGTGGAGGTCAGCAGGTTGCCCGCCGCCGCGCATTGCTCGCCCGCCACGGCGTTGTGCACGCCCAGGGCCTCCTTGCCGGTGAACAGCGCCACCTGGCCTTGGCTGTCGATCACCGTGACCTGGCGATACTCGCTCCAGCCGTTGGCGCTGAGTACCCGGTCCAGGGCGGCGGCAGGTGGCAGTTGGGCCTGCTCCAGGACATCGAGGATCTGCGGGCCGAGGGCCGGCAAGGTGATGTTCTGGGTGGCCACGGCACCCACACCGGCGCGTACCCAGGGGCAGCGGGCGCCCACGGCGATGCTCGACGAGCTGATGGCGATGCCCAACTGGCCGGTTTCCTGGCAGCGGCCAATGATGGAAAAGGTCATGTCTGCGACTCCTGATCGTGTCTGTCCCATGCACTGCGAAAAGCGAACTTTCGCGTAATCGAAGGCATTCTGGGCAGAAGCGGCCGGCCCACGAAACCACCTTTTTCCTGGGTCTTGGGCAGGAAAAAACTAAGCCGGGCCAAGGGCCAGGAAATTGCCCGCGCCAATGGCCTCCAGCATGGCTCAAAGCCCCGTATCACAAGGCCTTCGTCAATTTATGGGCAAGCATTAGCTAAATAATAATTTCGCGATCCAAAGCGCATCCCTAGTCTGGCCCCAGGCAAAGACGGTCTCCCAACCGACCTGAATAAAACCGCCTTTCAAGAAGGGATCGGACATGACAATGAACACAATCGAAATCGACACCCTCGTGGTGGGTGCCGGCCAGGCCGGCGTGGCCATGAGCGAGCACCTGAGCAAACTCGGCGTGCCCCACCTGGTGCTGGAGCGCAAGCGCATCGCCGAAGCCTGGCGTACCGGCCGCTGGGATTCCCTGGTGGCCAACGGGCCGGTCTGGCACGACCGCTTCCCAGGGCTGGAATTCGACCTCGACCCCGATGCCTTCGCTGGCAAGGACCAGGTCGCCGACTACTTCGAGACCTACGTGCGCAAGTACAACCTGCCGGTGCGCACCGGCGTCGAGGTGAAGAAAGTGGTGCGCAACGCCGACCGCCCGGGCTTCACCATCGAAACCAACGAGGGCATGATCCACGCCAACCGTGTGGTGGCCGCCACCGGCCCGTTCCAGCGCCCGGTGATCCCGGCCATCGCACCGAAGGACGAACGCCTGCACCAGATCCACTCGGCCGCCTACTACAACCCCCAGCAACTGCCCGAAGGCGCGGTGCTGGTCGTCGGTGCCGGCTCCTCGGGCGTGCAGATCGCCGAGGAACTGATGCGTGCCGGGCGCAAGGTCTACCTGTCGGTAGGCGCCCATGACCGCCCGCCACGCAGCTACCGTAACCGTGACTTCTGCTGGTGGCTGGGCGTGCTCGGCGAATGGGACGCGGAAATCGCCAAGCCTGGCCGCGAGCACGTGACCATCGCCGTCAGCGGCGCCCGTGGCGGCCATACCGTCGACTTCCGCGCCCTGGCCCACCAAGGCATGACCCTGGTCGGCCTGACCAAGGCCTTCGCCGACGGCGTGGTCACCTTCCAGCCCGACCTGGCCGACAACATCCGTCGTGGCGACGAGAACTACCTGGCCCTGCTCGATGCCGCCGATGCCTACGTCGAGCGCAACGGCCTGGACCTGCCGGAAGAGCCCGAGGCCCGCAAGCGTCTGCCGGACCCTGCGTGCATCAGCGAGCCGCTGCTGCAACTGGACCTGGCCGAGGCTGGCGTCAGCACGATCATCTGGGCCACCGGCTATGGCGTGGACTTCAGCTGGCTGCAGGTCGATGCCTTCGACGCCAATGGCAAGCCGCAGCACCAGCGCGGCGTGTCCAAGGAGCCTGGCGTGTACTTCCTCGGCCTGCCCTGGCTGTCGCGCCGTGGCTCGTCGTTCATCTGGGGCGTGTGGCACGACGCCAAGCACGTGGCCGGCCATATCGCCACCCAGCGCACCTACCTGGCCTACCGCGACCGCGAGCAGCGCGCGGCGGATGCCGAGCACACCCCTTCCCCGATCAAGAAAGTCAGCACCCTCGGAGTTCACTGATGCCTACCCATACCCGTATCCGCATGTTCAACACCAAGGCGACCTACCCCAACCAGTCGCTGGACAACGACCTCTGCCAGGCCGTGCGCGCCGGCAACACCATCTATGTGCGCGGCCAGGTCGGCACCGACTTCGAAGGCCGCCTGGTGGGCCTGGGCGATCCTCGCGCCCAGGCCGAGCAGGCGATGAAGAACGTCAAGCAACTGCTCGAGGAGGCCGGCTCGGACCTGTCGCACATCGTCAAGACCACCACCTACATCACCGACCCTCGCTTCCGCGAGCCGGTGTATCAGGAGGTCGGCAAGTGGCTCAAGGGTGTGTTCCCGATTTCCACCGGGTTGGTGGTGGCGGGGTTGGCCCAGCCTGAGTGGCTGATGGAGATCGATGTGATCGCGGTGGTGCCTGAGCAGGTGTAGGCCCTTTACCCATTTTGGGGGCGCTTCGCGCCCCTTTCCGACCGGCCCGGCCGGAAAGGGCTGCAAAGCAGCCCCAGGACTACGGCTCAGAACCGCGCCAGCTCCTCCCGGCAGAACTCGACGAACAGCTGCGCCGGCTTGGTCAACTGCACCCGCTTCAAGCGCGCCGCCGCAAGCCCCGACAGGGCCACCGGCTCGGCGATGTCCACGGTCACCAACCGCTGCCCGTCATAGGTGCACTCCGAATGCGGCCGGGTCACCAGCAGCGAGAACCCGAACCCCTGCCCCACCATCCCCCGCACCATCTCGATCGACGGCGAACTGAAAACGATGTTCGGCGTCAGCCCCAGCTCGTTGAACAGGCTGACGAAGTAGGTACGGCTGGGCGCCACGTCGAGCAGGATCATCGGCTCCGGGCACAGGTCGCGCAGCGACACCTGGGCCTGTCCGGCGAAGCGGTGCTTTTCCGGCAGCAATACATAAGGTTTCTGCGGCGGCATCAGGGGTTCGGCCTCGATGGTACCGTCCAGGTCATGGTCGTAAAGGAAGGCCAGGTCGAAGGTACCGGCGGTCAGCCCCTGGATCAGGTCCTGTTGCTCGCCGTCGCGCAGGCGGATGTCCACGCCGGGGTAGCGCTCGCGAAAGCCGGCGATCAGCCTGGGCAGGTACAAGGGCGCCACGGTCTCGAAGCAGCCGATGTCGATCTGTCCGGCCACCGTGTCGTTGTCGGCCAAGGCATTCTGCTCGAACTCGTGAGTCATCTGCAGCAGGGCCTTGGTCTTGGCGTAGAAACGCTTACCGCTGGGGGTCAGCGACACGCCCTGGGCATGGTGGCGGATGAACAGCTGGACGCCGAAGCTCTCCTCCAGGCTCTTGATCGCCGTCGAGATCGACGGCTGGGCGATGTACAGCTGGCGGGAGGCCTCGGCCACGCTGCCGGCCTCCACGGTGGTGACGAAGTACTTGAGTTGTCGCAAGGTATAGGAAGCCACAGGCACCTCTCTGGCGCCTAAGGGCGGCGCGCGGGGATCTTTCCTGCCACCTTACCCCAGCGCCGGCCTGGCGGGCGCAGGAAAGACGCAAGGATTTGCCTAAGGCCTGGGCATATTTGCGCTATCCAGGCCGGCCCCGCGCAGGGGTGGCGCTACTGCACCACCCCGCAGGCCACCCGATCCCCGCCACCACCGAGCTTCTCGGGGTGGTCGCTGTGGTTGTCACCACCGGCGTGCACCATCAAGGCATGCCCCTTGAAGTCACCGGCCTTCAGGCGTGGTGCCAGCACCGGGTAGGTCGCCGTGCCATCGGCCGCGACATACAAGGCCGGCAGGTCGCCACGATGGCCACTGTCGTCGTAAGGGCCCTTGTGGGCATTGGTGGCGTCCGGGTCCCAGTGGCCGCCGGCGGCACCGGCCGGCACCGGCTTGCCGTTTTCCTCGGCCGGCTCGCACGAGGGCCGCTGGTGCAGGTGGAAACCGTGCACGCCCGGTGGCAGGTCCTTCAGGTCTGGCGTGAGCACGGCGCCGTACTGGCTCTGCTCGATGCTCACGGTACCGATCGGCTTGCCGGACCCGTCGGGCGCCGCGAGCGTCAGCTCCACGGTCTGGGCGGCCTGGGCGAGGCCAGCGGCGGCCAGCAATGCGGTCATTAGCACTGTTTTCATGACGATTCTCCATGGCTTGGATGCGTCGGGCGTCGTACCCGCCTGGGCAGGCACGCAACGCGCCCGCATAACAGGTGGGACTGCCCAGCCTGGCGACGATTCCATCCAATCACGGCCGGATACACGTCCATCCTGTGGAAGGAACCTCCTGGCCCCTGGGCTTTCTACCCAGCATCCCAGCGAAGGAGGCCCGTCCCATGCTCGACCCTGCAACCGGCATGCAACCTGGCGAACGCTATACCCTCGACAACGAGGAGCGTACCTGGCAGTTCTCCGGTTTTTTCCTCGACGGCAAGTACTACCTCGGCCCCGACCTGCAGACCGCCCTCGGCTGGCTGGAGGGCACGCGCTTCTACTACGACGATGTCGACCCGGACGGCCAGCCGATCTTTCCCGATCGCCTGGCCGGCACCATCGAGGACTTGGTCCTGACCCTGGCCGACGGCACGACGCTCAAGCTGCTAGGTTCGCTGCAAGGCCACCCGAGCGACCGCCGCAAGGGCCTGTGAGGCACACGCCGCCGATCGGCGAAACGGCCGGGCCGCCCGGCGATTCTTGACGAAGCGGCCATACTTGGACTCCGTCGCCCCTGCGCCGAAGGCCCCGCATGCCCAGCCGCCGCCCATTCTTCGACTTGCGTACCCTCGTGCTCGGCATGATAGTGCTGGCCTGCCTGGCCACCTTGTGCAACAGCCTCTACGTGGCCTACCGGGTGCAACGCGACGCCCTGGTGCAGGTCGCCCTGCAGGCCAACCAGGCCTACGCCAGCAAAGTGGCGTCGAGCATCGGCGAATTCCTCCGCTCGGCGCACAGTCACCTGCGCTACAGCGCCGGCCTGCTGGCCGCGGGTCTCGACGATCCAGCCCTGCTGCGTGCTGAAGCCGTGCGCTTGCAGGCCCAGGACGAGGACTTCAATTCCATCGTCATCGCCAATGCCGAGGGCCACGTGCTCACGGCCTACCCGGACATCCGCCAGATCGCCAGCCTCCCGTACCGCTCGCCCGAGATCCAGCAAGCGGTGAGCGAACGCCGCCCCCTGGTCAGCCGGGCCTACACCTCCCAGGGCGGCGACCTGGTGGTGTTCATCTGCGAGCCGATCTTCGCCGACGATGGCCGCTTCCTCGGCATCGTCGGCGGCTCGGTGTTCCTCAAGAAAGAAAGCGCGCTGCATACGGTGATTGGCGCTCACTACCACCACGATGGCACCTACGCCTTCGTCGCCGATGCCAACGCGCGCCTGCTCTATCACCCGGACTACCAACGCATCGGCGAAGCGATCAGCGGCAGCCCGACCCTCAGCGCAGCGCTGCGCGGCGAGAGCGGCACCCTGCAAGCCCCCAACTACATCGGCATCCCCATGCTCGCCGGCTTCGCCCCGGTACCCGCCGCCCATTGGGCCGTGGTGGCCCAGCAACCCGAAGCGCGTGCCCTCGCCCCGCTCACCGAACTGATGCGCAAGATGCTGCTGCATATCCTGCCGGCCAGCGTGGTCGGCCTGCTGCTGGTGCTGTGGATGACCCACCGGCTGACCCGGCCACTGCGCCAGTTGGCCCGCCGCGCGACCCACCTGACGGCCAACGAGGCCGGCAAGGAGCAGCCGCGAATCGATGCCTGGTATGCCGAGGCCGCCGCCATCCGCAGCGCCCTGCTCACCGGCGAGCGGCTGCTGCAGGACAAGCTCGGCCTCCTGCGCCTGGAAGCCCAGAGCGACGCCCTGACCGGGCTGGCCAACCGCCGGGCACTGCAGGCCGCCCTAGACACGCTCATGGCCAGCGGCCGCGACTTCGCCGTACTGGCCCTGGACATCGATCATTTCAAGCGGGTCAACGACACCCACGGCCACGATGCCGGCGACGAGGTGCTCAAGCACCTGGCCAACCTGCTGCGCCATGGCTCGCGTAGCCACGACCTGGCCTGCCGGGTCGGCGGCGAGGAGTTCACCATGCTACTGCCGGACACTGGCCCGGCCGATGCCCGGCAAATCGCCGAACGTATCCGCCAGGCCGTCGAGCAGGCCGAGACGCCCTACGTCGGCCGGCTGACCCTGTCCATCGGCGTGGCCTGCCGCCAGCCCGATACCCTGCTGGCCGAGACGGTACTCAAGCAGGCCGACGAACAGTTGTACAAGGCCAAGCAGAATGGGCGGAACCGGGTCGAGGCGCTCACATCCTGATGCCGATGATGTGCGACGTTGAAACGGAGGGTGCGCTGCTGGGTTTTCCAAACGAAGCGCGCAAAGGGCTGTCGCTACCTACGTATGCCGGATACCACCGCAACCTCTCCCGGTAGTATCCAGCCATTCACGTCATTCAAACTCAACGTCGGCAAGTACGCAGTCATCCCCAATACGCTTGTAGCCCAGCTCGCAGGGTATAGGTAGCACCGGCCCGATCGACCTGGGTGTTCTGCGCAGTGGCACCTGCTCCGGATTGGCAGCCTCGCCATCCCCCCGACTGTTTTCGGCCACGTTCTGCCCGATGCCGACGGGGCTGGTCGTCTTCGGCATCACTGCCGTCGCCTCCTGCGCCTGTGCGACCTGGACCGGCCCTGCGATCGCCAGCAAGGCAACCATCACCGTTACTTTCATGATTAGCGCTCCTCGGTTTGCGTTGGTCGGCCTTATGCCAACAACCGGCAAACGCTACGCAGTACCCGAGCAGAGATACATCTGGAAAGGGTGCGCGCTCCAGCCTTTGGCAGCCGCTAGGCGCAGGCCCGATCACCTGACGCCCAGCATCCCCCGCTCGACGATGAAGTCGATCACCGCCTGCAGCCCCTCGCCCTTTTTCAGGTTGCTGAAGGTCCACGGCCGCTCCGGGCGCATGCGCTGGGTGTCGCGCGCCATCACCTCCAGCGAGGCGCCGACGTACGGCGCCAGGTCCGTCTTGTTGATCACCAGGAAATCCGACTTGGTGATGCCCGGCCCGCCCTTGCGCGGGATCTTCTCGCCTTCGGCGACATCGATCACGTAGAGGGTCAGGTCGGCGAGCTCCGGGCTGAAGGTAGCGCTCAGGTTGTCGCCGCCGCTTTCCACGAAGATCACCTCGAGGTTGCCGAAGCGGCGCGCCAGCGCTTCCACCGCGGCCAGGTTCATCGAGGCGTCCTCGCGGATGGCGGTGTGCGGGCAGCCGCCGGTTTCCACGCCGACGATGCGCTCAGGCTCCAGGGCGCCGGCCTCGGTGAGGATGCGCTGGTCTTCCTTGGTATAGATGTCGTTGGTCACCACGGCGATCTGGTAATGATCGCGCATGGCCTTGCACAGCGCTTCGAGCAGCGCGGTCTTGCCGGAGCCGACCGGGCCGCCGACACCGACGCGCAGGGGTTGCTGGTAGCTTTGCATGGAGGCAGTCCTCAGGAACGGAACAAACGGGTGTATTGGGTTTCATGACGTGACGAGGCGATCGCCAGCAGCGGCAGGCCGCCACCGAGCTGGTCGTCCTCCAGCGCCAGGGCCTGGTCGAGCGCCGTCGGCAGCGCCTCGCCCAAGTCGCGCAGCAGAGTCTGGGCAGCCTGCTGGCCGAACGGCACCAGCTTGACGCCAGCCATCACCGCGCCTTCCAGCCAGGCATAGCCATGGCCCAGGGCCAACTGGCGTAGCGGGATCGACCAATGTGCACCCAACCAGGCCATACCGCCCAGTTGGCTGAGTTCGAGGCTAGCCCGCCAGGCCGGTGCCTGGGCCAGTTGCCAACCGTCCAGCAGGCGCGCCAGGGCGCTGCCGCGCTGGCGCTCCTCCAGGCGCAGCTCGGCGGTCTCGCGGTTGGCCAGCAGGAAGCGACTCCACTGGCCGAAGGCCTCGGCATCGCCGGCCTGGCAGGCGCGGTACAGGCGCGCCAGCACCGGCCAATCGAGATAGCCCAGGGTGTCGTGCAACTGCTCGCGCTGCCACGCGCCGAAACTCGCGACGTCGCCCACCCAGCCCACCTCGACGGCCCACTCCAGGCCCTGCGAGTAGGTGAAGCCACCCACCGGCAGGCCCGGGCTCGCCAGTTGCAGCAGGCGCAGCAGCGCCAGGTCGCTGTCCATCAGCCGGCCAGTACCATGGCGGCGCCGGCCAGCAGGCCGCCACCGAAGGCCTTCTGCAGGCCGCTGTGCCGACGCAGCAGGCAACCTACGGCGAAACCGGCCAGCAACAGCAGGCCGCTGACCGTGACGAAACCTGCGCTGAACAGCCAGAACGCGCTCGGCGTGGCCTCCACGCCATGGGCCCAGCCATGGAACAGGGCGAACACCGGCATGGCCAGGGCCAGCAGCAGTTGTCGGTCGGGCACCAACAGCGCGGCGGCGGCCACCAGCAGGGAACCGATGATCATCGTCTCCATGCCCAGCACGTCACCGAACAGGTGCCCGCATACGGCACCGGCGAACATCGCGCCCAAGGTCGCCAGAGGCAGTGCCAGGTTGCGTCGGGTCAGTGCCGCCAGCACACCGGTGCCCAGCAGCATCAACAGGTGGTCGAGGCCGGTCAGCGGATGCAGCAGGCCATCGTGCAGCGGGTTGCTGTCATGGCCCGGGTGAGCGAACGCAGGTACCGCTACCAGCAGCAGGACAAGGGCGAGGGTCTTTTTCATCGAGGGCTCCAACGGCAGTTCAGGAATGGGCGTGCAGACGCACGAAGGGGTGGTCGTGGCCATGGTTGTGCGGGGCGCTCTGGTAGGCGCCGGCTTCCGGCTCGAACGGCGCCTGCTCGGCCTCCACGGCCAGGCCGAGGCCGCGCAGCATGTCGTCCAGCACGTGGTCGTGCTGGTAGCGCAACAGGCCGGGTTCGATCTGCAGCGGGACATGGCGGTTGCCCAGGTGATAGGCAGCGCGGGCCAGCAGGTGCGGGTCGGCGCAGCGCACCGTGGACACCGCCTCCGGCGCGGCCAGCACGCGCACCACTTGCGTGCCGTCGGCGTCGGCGAGCAGCTCGCCGCCGCGCAGCAGGTGACCGCGCTCGAGCATCAGGCCCGCCTCGCGGCCATCGTCGAGGGTCACGCGCAGACGGCTCTTGATGCGGCTGTCCACATCCAGGGTGACGGTGCCGGTGACCGTGGCGGCCTCGGCGATCCGGCGGGTCAGGACAATCATGTTCGCTCCTTCAGAACAGGAAATAACGCTGGGCCAGCGGCAGTTCGCGGGCCGGCTCGCACACCAGCAGCTCGCCATCGGCGCGCACCTGGTAGGTCTGGGCATCGACTTCGATCACCGGCTGCAGGCCGTTGTGCAGCATGTCGGCCTTGCGCACCCGGCGGCAGCCCCGGGCCACGCCGATCAAGCTGTGCAGGCCGAGCGCATCGGGCAGGCCACGGTCCAGGGCGGCCTGGGACAGGAAGGTCATGCGCGTGGCATGCCGTGCCGCGCCCAGGGCGCCGAACATCGGCCGGTAGTGCACCGGTTGTGGGGTCGGGATCGAGCCGTTGATATCGCCCATCGGCGCCGTGACGATCATCCCGCCCTTGAGTACCAGGGCCGGCTTGACCGCGAAGAACGCCGGCGACCAGAGCACCAGGTCGGCCAGCTTGCCGACTTCCACCGAGCCCACCTCGTGGGCGATACCGTGGGTCAGCGCCGGGTTGATGGTGTACTTGGCGATGTAGCGCTTGACCCGGAAGTTGTCGCTGTACGCGCCATCCGGCGCCAGCGGCCCGCGGCGCAGCTTCATCTGGTGCGCCACCTGCCAGGTACGTAGCACCACCTCGCCGACCCGGCCCATGGCCTGGGAGTCGGACGAGGTCATGGCGAAGGCGCCCAGGTCGTGGAGGATGTCTTCGGCGGCGATGGTCTCGCGGCGGATGCGCGACTCGGCGAAGGCCACGTCCTCGGCGATGCTCGGGTCCAGGTGGTGACAGACCATGAGCATGTCCAGGTGCTCATCGACCGTGTTGACCGTGTACGGCAGGGTCGGGTTGGTCGAGGACGGCAGCACGTTGGCCTGCCCCGCTGCGCGGATGATGTCCGGGGCATGGCCGCCGCCGGCGCCTTCGGTATGGAAGGTGTGGATGGTGCGATCGCCGATGGCGGCCAGGGTGTCCTCGATGCAGCCGGACTCGTTGAGGGTGTCGGTGTGGATGGCCACCTGGATGTCCATCTCTTCGGCCACGCCCAGGCAACAATCGATGGCGGCGGGCGTGGAGCCCCAGTCCTCGTGCAGCTTCAGGCCCACCGCGCCGGCGGCGATCTGCTCGCGCAGCGCCTCAGGCCGCGAGGCGTTGCCCTTGCCCAGCAGGCCGATGTTGATCGGCAGGCTGTCGGCGGCCTGGAGCATGCGCGCTAGGTACCAGGGGCCTGGGGTGCAGGTGGTGGCGTTGGTCCCGGTCGCCGGCCCGGTGCCGCCGCCGATGAAGGTGGTGACGCCACTGGTCAGCGCCTCCTCCACCTGCTGCGGGCAGATGAAATGGATGTGCGAGTCGATACCGCCGGCAGTGACGATCTTGCCCTCGGCGGCGATCACCTCGGTGCCCGGCCCGACCGGCACGGTGACACCGGGCTGCACGTCGGGGTTGCCGGCCTTGCCGATCGCGGCGATACGCCCCTGGCGCACACCGATGTCGGCCTTGACGATGCCCCAGTGGTCGATGATCAGGGCGTTGGTCAACACCAGGTCCATGGCCTCGGCGGCGAGCATCTGGCCTTGGCCCATGCCATCGCGAATGACCTTGCCGCCGCCGAACTTGACCTCTTCGCCGTAGATCGTGAAGTCCTGCTCCACCTCCACCCACAGCGCGGTGTCGGCCAGGCGCACGCGGTCGCCGACGGTGGGGCCGAACATGTCGGCATAGGCCTGGCGGGAGATACGGCTCATGCCCTGCCCTCCAACGGCCCCATCACCTTGCCTTGGAAGCCGTATACCTCACGGTTGCCGGCGTAGGCCACCAACTGCACGGTACGCGCCTGGCCCGGTTCGAAGCGCACGGCGGTACCGGCCGGGATGTCCAGGCGAAAGCCTCGGGTCGGCTCGCGGTCGAACACCAGGGCGTCGTTGACCTCGAAGAAATGGTAGTGCGAGCCGACCTGCACCGGCCGGTCGCCGTGGTTGGCGACGCTGACGCTGACGGTCGTGCGGCCGGCGTTGAGCTCGATGTCGCCAGCGGCGACCTGGACTTCTCCGGGAATCATGCGGGGCTCCTCAGACAATGGGGTCGTGCACGGTCACCAGCTTGGTGCCGTCGGGAAAGGTCGCCTCGACCTGGACGTCGTGGAGCATCTCGGCGACGCCCTCCATCACCTGGTCGCGGCTGAGCACTTCGCGGCCCAGGCTCATCAGTTCGGCGACACTGCGCCCATCGCGGGCGCCTTCGAGCACCGCCGCACTGATCAGCGCCACCGCCTCCGGGTAGTTGAGCTTCAGGCCACGGCCCAGACGCCGCTCGGCCAGCAGCGCGGCGGTGAACAGCAGCAGTTTGTCTTTCTCTCTCGGGGTCAGCTCCATGGCGTTTCTCTCAGGTGGCCCAGATACGCGGCGGGCACGGCGCCAGGCCGAGGACGGCCGGGCGCAGCAGGTGCCAGAGGCGCTGCAGGGTGTGTTGCAGGTGTTGGTTGTCATGGTCGAGCAGGCGAATCACCAACAGTTGCCCGAGCAAGGTCGCGCCGGCGGGAATCTTTAGCTCATCGAGCAATAGCCGTACCTGTTCGAGCACAGCCTGGCCGGCGGGCGCCGCGCAGAACGTGGCGACCAAGGGGTGGTCGCCGAGCTTCTCCAGGCGCCCGCCGACGATGCGCAGGCGCTCGTGCAGACCCGGGTCGTCGGGCAGGTCGATACGCAGCCGGCTGTCCAGGCTGCCGTGGTCGAAACGCTCGTTCATCACTGGGCGTCCCAGGCACAGGGTTTCCCAGGCCAGCAGGCGGGCACCGGGCTCGAGGGTGAAGTGGCTGTCGAGGCTGGCGCGTGCGCCGGCGAAGAAAATGCTGTCCTGGGGCAGCCACTCCAGGGTGCTGCCAGCGGCCAGGTGAAAGCGCTGCGCGAGCCGGGCGGTGGGGCCGATGCTGCGGTAGAACTTGCTGGCGCCGGGCATGGTGAGCAGCGCATGGCTGCCCGCTTCCAGGTGAATGTCCAGGTCCAGGCGGTCGCCTGCGACGATGCCGCCCGGGGGGTGGAGGATGTATACATGGCACGGCGCGCCTTCGGGATGGAACGGCCGCTGCACCAAAAGAGGTCCGAAGTGTCGGCGCGCACCAAGACGGGTCACACCATCGCGCTGGACGAAGCGCAACTGCAGGTGGGCACTCCAGCCCTCCTGGTCATCCTGGTGTTCGATCTGTTCCGCCAACGACATTCTGGAGCCCCTGAAATCCCTGGCCTGACGGCCAGCTGCATGGCATTGCACGGCACCCATTGGCACCTGCCCTGACCAGTCGATCAAAATTCTCAGGCTGGATATTGCAGATAACGGGCCAGGCCCGCAGATGAAGGCTCATGAAGTCCTTGCCATGGCGCGCGCCAGCGCCGATCACAGGGGCTTGCCAGCGCACAACGCAGGGGCGAGACGGGCGCCCTGTTCCAGTGCCTGCCGCATACAAGGGCGAAGGATCGGGGACCTGCCCTGGTCCAATTCGTGACTGGACGTTTCCGATCCGCGGCGGATGTATTATCGTGGCGAGGTGCGCAAATAACAGCAGCCTGAGCGATCAGGCCTCTGCAAGACAATCGAGGGTGTCATGAGTAACGAGAGCATTAACTGGGACAAGCTGGGCTTCGACTATATCAAGACCGACAAGCGCTACCTGTCCTACTGGCGCAACGGCGAATGGGACAAGGGCACCCTGACCGAAGACAACCAGCTGCACATCAGCGAAGGCTCGACCGCCCTGCACTACGGCCAGCAATGCTTCGAGGGCCTGAAGGCCTACCGTTGCAAGGATGGCTCGATCAACCTGTTCCGCCCCGACCAGAACGCCGCGCGCATGCAGCGCAGCTGCGCCCGCCTGCTGATGCCGCAGGTGCCGACCGACGTGTTCGTCGAGGCGTGCAAGCAGGTGGTCAAGGCCAACGAGCGCTTCGTCCCGCCGCACGGCAAGGGTGCCTTGTACCTGCGTCCGTTCGTCATCGGCGTGGGTGACAACATCGGCGTGCGCACCGCTCCCGAATTCATCTTCTCGATCTTCGCCATCCCGGTCGGCTCGTACTTCAAGGGCGGCATGAAGCCGCACAACTTCGTGATCTCCAGCTACGACCGTGCCGCGCCCCAGGGCACCGGCGCGGCCAAGGTCGGAGGCAACTACGCGGCCAGCCTGTTGCCAGGCGCCGAGGCCAAGAAGGCCCACTTCGCCGACGCCATCTACCTGGACCCGCTGACCCACAGCAAGATCGAGGAAGTCGGTTCGGCCAACTTCTTCGGCATCACCGCCAACAACGAGTTCATCACGCCGAAATCGGCCTCGGTGCTGCCGGGCATCACCCGCCTGTCGCTGATGGAGCTGGCGGCCTCGCGCCTGGGCCTGAAGGTGATCGAGGGCGACGTGGAGATCGACAAGCTCGACCGTTTCGTCGAGGCCGGCGCCTGCGGTACCGCAGCGGTGATCACGCCGATCGGTGGTATCGAGTACAACGGCAAGCTGCACGTGTTCCACGACCTGGAGAAGGTCGGGCCGGTCACCCAGAAGCTCTACAACGAGCTGACCGGTATCCAGAGCGGTGACGTCGAGGCGCCGGCGGGCTGGATCGTCAAGGTCGCCTGACGGCTCGCCTTGCACTGACCACGGGGCATGCCAGCGATGGCATGCCCCGTTTTTTCTGGCCTGCCAGAAGCGGCCCCGTGTTTCCAGATGAATTTTTCTTAAATCCCCACTTGGCTATTCTTTGGCACAATCAGGTTTCCATTCGCTGCCCAGGAACCCGCATGCCCCGCGTACTGACCATCGAAGACGACGCCGTCACCGCCCAGGAAATCGTCGCCGAACTGTCCAGCCATGGCCTGGAGGTGGACTGGGCCGACAATGGCCGCGAGGGGTTGTCCAAGGCCATCGCCGGCGGCTACGACCTGATCACCCTGGACCGCATGCTCCCAGAGGTCGACGGCCTGACCATCGTCACCACCCTGCGCAACCTGAAGATCGCCACGCCCATCCTGATGATCAGCGCTCTGTCCGACGTCGACGAGCGGGTACGCGGGCTGCGTGCCGGTGGCGACGACTACCTGACCAAGCCGTTCGCCTCCGACGAGATGGCCGCGCGGGTCGAGGTGCTGCTACGGCGCAACAGCGTGCCCATGACCCAGACCCGCCTGCAGGTCGCCGACCTCGAGCTGGACCTGATCAGCCATGAAGCACGCCGCGGCGAGCAGACCCTCAACCTGCTGCCCACCGAGTACAAGCTGCTCGAATACCTCATGCGCCATGCCGGCCAGGTGATCACCCGGATGATGATCTTCGAAGAGGTCTGGGGCTATCACTTCGACCCGGGCACCAACCTGATCGACGTGCACATCGGCCGCCTGCGCAAGAAGATCGACCCGCCCGGCCAAACACCGCTCATCCGTACCGTGCGGGGCTCCGGCTATGCCATTGCCGAACCCGTCTAAGGGCTGGAGCTCCTCGACCAGCCGCCTGCTCGCGCTGTACAGCTTCCTCTTCGTGGCCTGGAGCTGCATCCTCATGGGGGTGCTGTACTTCGAGGTCTCCAGCTACCTGAACAAACTGACCCGCCATTCCATGCTGCAACGCCAGCACCTGTTCGCCCACATGAGCGGCAAGCAACTGGACGACGCGCTGATCGCCAGCCAGGCGTTCGAGGAGCGCAGCTTCGACGCCTACGGCCTGTTCGATGCCCAGCTCAACCCCATCGGCGGGCGGATCCGCGCCATTCCGCCGGAGCTCGGCCTGGACGGCCAGGTCCATGAACTGAAACGCTGCCTGGACGCCGATGACCCGCACATGCCTCGCGACAGTTGCGACGCGGTGGCGATCAAAGTGCAGGATGGCCGCTGGCTGATACTGGTACGCGACAACGGCTCGTTGTTCGTGGTCACCCGCATCATCCTGCATGCGCTGCTGTGGGGCATCTCCCTGACCCTGATCCCTGGTTTCGCCGGCTGGTACCTGCTGCGTCGCCGGCCACTCAAACGTATCCGCGCCATCCAGGCCCAGGCCGAGCTGATCGTCGCTGGCGACCTCACCCACCGCCTGCCGCTGTCGGCACGGCGTGACGAGTTGGACATGCTGGCCGCCATCGTCAATGCCATGCTCGACCGTATCGAGCGGCTGATGCACGAGGTCAAGGGCGTGTGCGACAACATCGCCCACGACCTGCGCACTCCGCTGACCCGCCTGCGCGCCCAGCTCTACCGGATTCGCCAGCAAAGCGGTGACGACTCGCCCGAGGCCGAGGCACTGGACCAGGCCATCGGCGAAACCGATACGCTGATGGCGCGCTTTCGCGGGTTGCTGCGTATCAGCGAGCTGGAGGATCGCCAGCGGCGTGCCGGCTTCGTCCAGCTCGATCCGCATGAGCTGCTGGTGGAACTGCACGATTTCTACCTGCCCCTGGCCGAGGACGGCCGCATTCATCTGTCCCTGGAGCAACCGGCGCAGTTGCCGGCACTGTACGGCGATCGCGAGCTGCTGTTCGAAGCACTGGCCAACCTGGTGGGCAATGGCATCAAGTTCACGCCCGAGGGTGGGCGGGTGTCCATCACGGCGACGCATGACGAGACGGGTGTGCATATCGCCATCGAGGACAGTGGGCCGGGGATTCCCGAAGAGGAGCGTGCCGCGGTGTTGAAGCGCTTCTACCGTAGCGAGGAAGGTCACCGGCACCCTGGGTTCGGGCTCGGGTTGTCGATCGTCGCGGCGATCGTCGACTTGCACGGGTTCAGGCTGGAGGTAGGGGCTGGTGGGCTGGGTGGGGCCAGGTTGGTCCTGCATTGCCCGCTGGTGGGGTGAGTCGGGGCTTCGCGGTGCAACCTCTGCATGGCTGGGGCCGCTGCACGCCCCTTTCCGAGCAGTCCGGCGCCCCGGCAAGGCCGCTCCAGGTTCAGCATTGTGCCTGTGGAGCGGCCTGGTGTCGCGAAAGGGGCGCGCAGCGGCCCAACGGGTCTTGCCCGGTCAGTCAGCCAGGCGCCAGGTGGTGCCACCCTTGCCGTCTTCCAGCACCACGCCCATGGCGGTCAGCTGGTCGCGGATACGGTCGGACTCGGCCCAGTTCTTGTCCGCACGCGCCTGCAGCCGCGCCTGGATCAGTGCCTCAACTTGCGCGGCATCGACCTTGCCTTCGGCGCCCGCACGCAGGAATTCGTCGGCATCCAGCTGCAACACCCCCAGCACGTCGCCCAGCTCGCGCAGGCGACCAGCCAGGCCGGCGGCGGCTTGCGGATCGCTGTCGCGCAGGCGGTTGATCTCACGCACCAGGTCGAACAGCACGGCGCAAGCTTCCGGGGTACCGAAGTCGTCGTTCATCGCTACGCTGAAGCGCTCGACGAACGCCTCGCCCCCCTTGGCCTCGACACGCGGCAGGCCGCGCAGCGCATGGTAGAAGCGCTCCAGGGCGCCCTTGGCCTCGCGCAGGCTGTCCTCGGAGTAGTTGATGGCGCTGCGGTAGTGGCTGGCCACCAGCAGGTAGCGCACCACCTCCGGGTGGTACTTGTCGAGCACGTCGCGGATGGTGAAGAAGTTGTTCAACGACTTGGACATCTTCTCGCCATTGATGCGGATCATGCCGCAGTGCATCCAGGCATTGGCATACGGCTTGCCGGTGGCCGCCTCGCTCTGGGCGATCTCGTTCTCGTGGTGTGGGAACTCCAGGTCGCTGCCACCGCCGTGGATGTCGAAGCTCTCGCCCAGGCAGCAGGTGGACATCACCGAGCACTCGATGTGCCAGCCCGGACGGCCCGGGCCCCACGGCGAATCCCAGCTCGGCTCGCCCGGTTTGGCGGCCTTCCACAGGACGAAGTCCAGCGGGTCCTGCTTGGCTTCGCCGACCTCGATCCGCGCACCGATGCGCAGGTCTTCGATCTTGCGCCGCGACAGCTTGCCGTAGCCGACGAACTTGCCGACCCGGTAGTACACGTCGCCGTTGCCCGGCGCGTAGGCATAGCCCTTGTCGATCAGGGTCTGGATCATCGCGTGCATGCCGGCGATATGATCGGTGGCACGCGGCTCCTGGTCCGGCGGCAGGATGTTCAGCCGGCGCTCGTCCTCGTGCATGGCATCGATCATGCGTGCGGTCAGCGCGTCGAAGCGCTCGCCGTTCTCGTTGGCGCGGTTGATGATCTTGTCGTCGATGTCGGTGATGTTGCGCACGTAGGTCAGCTCGTAGCCGCTCTTGCGCAACCAGCGGGTGACCAGGTCGAAGGCCACCATGCTGCGGCCGTGGCCCAGGTGGCAGTAGTCATACACGGTCATCCCGCACACGTACATGCGCACTTTGTTGCCGTCCAGGGGCTTGAAGGCTTCCTTGGTCTTGCTCAGGGTGTTGTAGATGGTAAGCACGGCGGTTCCTCAGCTGCCCCAGGAGTCACGCAGGGTGACGGTGCGGTTGAACACCGGACGACCCGGCTGGCTGTCCTTGAGGTCGGCGCAGAAATAGCCTTCGCGCTCGAACTGGAAACGGTCCTCGGGCTGCGCCTGGGCCAGCGACGGCTCGGCACGGCAACCGGTCAGCACCTGCAGCGAATCGGGGTTGATGTTGTCCAGGAAGCTGCCGCCCTCCTCGGTCTTGTCCGGGTTCGCCGAGCGGAACAGGCGGTCGTACAGGCGCACCTCGCATTCCACGCTGCCTTCGGCCGGGACCCAGTGGATCACGCCCTTGACCTTGCGGCCCTCGGGGTTCTTGCCCAGGGTGTCCGGGTCGTAGGAGCAGCGCAGCTCGACGACGTTGCCGTCGGCGTCCTTGATCGCCTCGTCGGCGCGGATCACGTAGCTGCCGCGCAGGCGTACCTCGCCATTGGGCTCCAGGCGCTTGTAGCCCTTGGGCGGCGTTTCCATGAAGTCGTCGCGGTCGATGTACAGCTCACGGGCGAACGGCAGCACGCGCACGCCCATGTCTTCCTTGGGATGGCGCGGCAGTTCGAGCTGCTCGACCTGGCCCTCGGGGTAGTTGGTGATGACCACCTTCAGCGGGCGCAGCACGCACATGGCGCGCGGAGCGGTGCGGTCGAGGTCGTCACGGATGCTGAACTCGAGCATGGACATGTCGACCACCCCGTCGGAGCGGTTGGTGCCGATCATCTCGCAGAAGTTGCGGATCGACGCCGGGGTGTAGCCGCGGCGACGGAAGCCCGAGAGCGTGGACATGCGCGGGTCGTCCCAGCCGTCGACGTGCTGCTCGTCCACCAGTTGCTTGAGCTTGCGCTTGGAGGTGATGGTGTAGTTCAGGTTCAGGCGGCTGAACTCGTACTGGCGCGGATGGGCCGGCACCGGCAGGTTGTCCAGGAACCAGTCGTACAGCGGGCGATGGCCTTCGAACTCGAGGGTGCAGATCGAGTGGGTGATGCCCTCGATGGCGTCGGACTGGCCATGGGTGAAGTCGTAGTTGGGGTAGATGCACCACGTGTCACCGGTCTGGTGATGGTGGGCATGGCGGATGCGGTAGAGGATCGGGTCGCGCATGTTCATGTTCGGCGACGCCATGTCGATCTTCGCGCGCAGCACGCGCTCGCCATCCTTGAACTCGCCGGCCTTCATGCGCGCGAACAGGTCCAGGTTCTGCTCGACGCTGCGCGTACGGAACGGGCTGTCCTTGCCTGGCTCGGTCAGGCTGCCGCGGTATGCGCGGGCCTGCTCCGGGGTCAGGTCGCAGACATAGGCCTTGCCGGCCTTGATCAAGTCCACCGCCCAGTCGTGCAACTGGTCGAAGTAGTCCGAGGCATAGCGCACCGGGCCTGCCCACTCGAAGCCCAGCCACTTGATGTCGCGCTGGATGGCGTCGATGTATTCCTGGTCTTCCTTGGCCGGGTTGGTGTCGTCGAAACGCAGGTGACAGACGCCACCGAACTCCTGGGCCAGGCCGAAGTTGACGCAGATCGACTTGGCATGGCCGATGTGCAGGTAGCCGTTGGGCTCGGGCGGGAAGCGGGTGACGATGCTGCTGTGCTTGCCCGAGTCCAGGTCGGCCTGGATGATCGGCCGCAGGAAGTTCGCAGGGACGGCGGGAGCGCCTTTGGCAGCGGCGTTGGGCGCGTTGTCGGCAGTGGGCTTGCTCATAGGTTCCTTGAATGCAGGTGTTCGGCCCGGGTAGGCCGATTGAATCAAAGGGCCTATCATAGCCGAAGCAGTCAAGCTGCCGACAGCCGGGCGCCGACAAACTGGCGCGATTTATCGCAGGCCGGGCAAAATGGCCGGCGCACGCCCTGTGTCGCGGTCGCCCGATCCTGCGTCAGGTGACAGTACGCGCCCTGCGCACCCTATTCATGAATGCCTTGAAAGAGCGAATTCCAGTATGTCCAAAGTCAAACTGAGCACCAACCACGGCGACATCGTCCTGCAACTGGACGCCGAGAAGGCACCGAAAACCGTCGAGAACTTCGTTCAGTACGTCAAGGACGGCCACTACAATGGCACCGTGTTCCACCGCGTGATCAACAACTTCATGATCCAAGGCGGCGGTTTCGAACCGGGCATGAAGCAGAAGTCCACCCGCGCACCGATCCAGAACGAAGCCGACAACGGCCTGCCGAACAAGCGCTACAGCATCGCCATGGCCCGTACCATGGAGCCGCACTCCGCGTCGGCGCAGTTCTTCATCAACGTCGCCGACAACGACTTCCTCAACCACAGCGGCAAGAACGTGCAGGGCTGGGGCTATGCGGTGTTCGGCGAGGTGATCGAAGGCCGCGAGATCGTCGACGCGATCAAGGGTGTGTCCACCGGCTCCAAGGCCGGCCACCAGGACGTGCCGAAAGATGACGTGATCATCGAGAAAGCCGAGATCGTTGAGTGATCCTGCTGATCTCCGACCTGCACCTGCAAGAAGAACGCCCGGACATCACCCGGGCGTTTCTTGATCTGCTCGATGGCCGTGCGCGCCATGCCAGGGCCTTGTACATCCTGGGCGATTTCTTCGAAGTGTGGATCGGCGACGACGCCATGACGCCCTTCCAGCAGTCGATCTGCCAGGCCTTGCGCCGGCTCTCCGACAGTGGCACGGCCATCTACGTGATGCACGGCAACCGCGACTTCCTGATCGGCCAGCGCTTCTGCCAGGCGGCCGGCTGTACCCTGCTGGACGACCCGTGCGTGGTGGAACTGGGCGGGGAGCCGGTGCTGCTGATGCATGGCGACACCCTGTGCACCCGCGACCTGGGCTACATGAAACTACGCCGCTACCTGCGCAACCCGCTGAGCCTGTGGCTCCTGCGGCACCTGCCGCTGGCCACCCGGCAGAAGCTGGCCCGCAAGCTGCGCAGCGAGAGCCGCACGCAGACACGCATGAAGAACACCGAGATCGTCGACGTCACCCCCGAGGAAGTGCCGAAGGTAATGGCTGCCCATGGCGTGCGCACCCTGGTCCATGGCCACACCCACCGGCCAGCGATTCACAAGCTGGTGGTCGATGGCGAGCCGGCACGGCGTATCGTGCTGGGGGACTGGGACCGTCGCGGCTGGGCCTTGCAGGTGGATGAACAGGGTTTCCAGCTGGCGCCGTTCGAGTTTCCCTGAGACCAGGCCCTGCCCCATTCGCAGGCTTGCTCCAATGCCGGGGCCGCTAAGCGGCCCCAAATGGGCGGCACAGTGGATAGATTCCAGCCTGACCGCCCTCGCCTCCCTGGTTACTGACCGCTGCTGGCCACTGCGCTGTGGTCGCGCTCGCTGATCACATACTGCCGATACTGCGGATCCGCCTTGATCTGCGCCTCGGTGAACGGGATCGGCGCCAGTTGCTTGGCCGAGAAGGCGCGGGTCTGGTCACCGGCATGCGGCGAAGCGGACTCGCTGGACTGGGAGAACGCCAGCAGGCCCTGGGCTTGCGGTCCCTGGTCGGTGAAGCTGACCAGTTGCAGGTAGCTGGTACCGCTGACCACCAATCGCTTGCCCGCCCCGCGCGGGACGCTGTAGATGGCGTTGTACACCCCCAGGCCCTGTGGCCCACCCGGCACGGGCGTGCCGTCGGCCGCCTGCTGGATCTGGCCCCAGCGGCTGTCGGCGCTCACGCCAGCCTCGGCCACCTGCTGCTGGGAGGCCAGCGCCGCCTCGCGCAGCAGCTTGCGTACCGCCGCCTGCTCGACGGCCAGGCCGCGCGGGGTATGCTGCGGGTCGGCCGGGTCGAAGGCCACGCGCCAGCTCTGCGGGTGCTGCGCCAGGGCGCCGAGGATGTTCTCGAAATGCACCAGGCCGATGCCGCTGTCCAGGTCGGCCTTGCCGTTCCAGTCCGCCAGGCTGCTGCACACGGCTTGCAGGTCGGCCCCGGTGGATTTGCACCATTCCAGCAAGTCCGGCAGCAGCAGGCTGGCCAGGTAGACCTCGTCGTCCAGCACCATGCGCTGCAGGTCAGCGACACCCAGCTTGCCATGGCCTTGCAGACGCTGCAGGGCAAAGCGGCCACGCATGCCCAGGGGCTGGTCGTCACGGCTGACCAGCGGCGAGAACCCGGTCAGCGGCTGCGCCGGGTTGGTCATTCGCGCCGGGTCGTTGGAGTTCTGCACGAAATCTCGACGCTCCAGGCTCGGCAACAGCCGCGCCGGGAAGATCCCGGGTTGGGCGGCTTCGTCGTCGACCTTCCACTGGCAGGCGCTGCGCGAACCGTCCAGCACCACCAGCGGCCCGGGCGCGGCGGGGTCGCTGCAGTGGGCGAGCAGCGCCTGGTCGACGTACGGCACCACCGACTGGTTCAGGTACAGCGCCTGACCATCGGCATCGACGGCCAGGGTGTTGACCCAGGGAATGCCCTGCACCTGCCCTACGGCCGTCTTCAAGGACGCCAGGCTGTCGGCTCGGTTGATCCGGTACCACTGCTGCAATACCCGGGTGTTGTCCAGGTTGGCATCGCGCAGGCTGTAGGCGTAGCGGTTGTCCCAGTCCAGCCGGCCGGGCCACTGCACCACCGGGCCGAAGGCCGAGGCATAGACTTGGCGCGCGACCTGGCTCAGTTGGCCATCGTCGCCCTTGACCGTCACGCTCAGGGTCTGACGGGCCAGCGGTAGCGACTTGCCGTCGAGCAGGTAGCGGGTCGGGTCCTTGGGGTCGAGCTGCAGGCGGTAAAGGGTGAAATGCTTGGACGTATCGACCGTATGGGTCCAGGCCAGATGCTGGTTGAAGCCGATGTTCACCACCGGCAGGCCGGGCAGCGCGGCCCCCATGACATCCAGCTGACCGGGAATGGTCAGTTGCATCTGGTAGAAGCGCAGCCCACCCATCCACGGGAAATGCGGGTTGGCCAGCAACAGGCCGCGACCGTTGGCCGAGCGTTGCGAGCCGACCGCCACCGCGTTGCTGCCACGTTCCGAGGCGAATTGCGCCTGACGCGCCAGTGCCACGCTGAAATCCTCACCCGCTCGCTGCGCCGCCAGCTTCGGCGGGGCCGCCGCCACCAGCGCCTCGGCGAACTGGCCGACGCCTCCCTCCACCAGCAGGCGGCGGGTCAGCTTGACAAGGTCGAGGCTGGTGATCGGCCGCAGCCAGTCGCCTTGCCCACACTCACCGGGCAACCCCTGGGCCCGGCGTTCGGCCAGGGCCCGGTTGTAGCCGCTGGCATAACCTTCGAGCAGGTCACGCACCTGGGCCGGCTGGGCCTGGAGGAAGTCTTCCGTCGCCGCCTGGGTGTTGAGCCAGGTGAAGAACAGGTCGCTATCGAGGTTGTCGCGCTGTTCGACGGTCTTGCCCTTGGCGCCGAAATAGCGGGAGCGCTCACCGTTGACCGTCAGCACCTCGTTGGCCAGCAGGCAAAGGTTGTCCTGGGCGTAGGCATAGCCGATGCCATAGCCCAGGCCGCGTTCGTCCTTGGCCAGGATGTGCGGCACACCGAAGCTGGTACGGCGGATCTGCGCCGAGGCATCGCCGGCGGTTTCCCGGGCCTGTGCGGCCAGGCTGGCGGCAACCAGCGCGGCCACCAGGCCAAGACGGGTCATGGGACGCGAAAGTGTGGTCACGGGCACTCCTGGAGTTGTAAGGGTGATCCCGATCAGACGAATGGCTGGATGAAAATTTTACGCCTGGCGGGGCTTTGCAACGTCTTGAAAAGGACGCGGCAAATTTTTTCAGGCAAAGGTTGCAGTTTTGCCGATCTCATTCGTCTTAGTAAGTGAGGCACCCATGATTTCGGGACAGATCACGAAAAAGGAGCATTCACATGTACAACCCACAACCCTCGCCACAGAGCGCTCGAAGCCCGGGCAAGGCGAGTGCCGGGCAGCTCGCCGGCACGGCGGAACGCGTCGGCAACGAGCAGATCCGCGAACTGCTGCGCACCTACGGCCTGCGCACCAGCCTGATCCGCCTCAAGGTCATCGACGCCCTGCACAACGCCGATCGCAATGGCCGCAGCATTGGCGTGCGCGGCGTTCATGCGCAACTCGAGCAACTGGACATCCCGCTGTCGTTCCTGAGCGTGCGCGAAGTGCTCAAACGGCTGTGCGCCGAAGGCGTGATCAGCCTCGGCAGCGACAAGTGCTACAGCCTCAACCCCCAGGCCAGGGCCGTGCTGGAACAACCCGCCGCGCGCTGAGCGCATGGCCGGCCAAGGCAGGCCAGCCCGTGCAGGTCAACGCTTGACCTTGCGCCGCAGGATCCCGTTGAGCACCACCACGACGACCGCGATGGCGATGGCGATGTACTGGAACGTCTGCTCGCTGATCGTCCCCTGCCGCTGCAGGTAGCTCAGGCCCACCATCAGGCCCATCATCACCAGGATGATCAGGATCGAGTACTTCAAGCGTTGCATGTGTGTCATCAATGGTTCCTTGCGACATCAGGGACATAGGGCTCGCGACGAGCCGCGCCCATGATACAACGATGCAAGGCGCAGGCGGGGCATTTCCTGCTGAGCCCACCTGCCCGCACCTGAAAGCATGAAGCCCCCACCACCACTCCCTGATGGAGGCCCCATGCTCAACGCCATGCTGATCGCAGGCCTGCTCCTGCTTGCTCCCTCTCCTGCCCACGCACTGGAGACCACCCACCTTCCCCCTGAACGACTGCATGCCCTTGGCAGCGCACTGGCCAACAAGGCCGGCTCCAGCCAATGGCAACTGCTGTGGCAGAACGTACGCACCGCCGGCTACCTGACAAACCACCCCACCCGCCTGCACTTCAGCGTGCCGCACCGGGAGTTGCCGACCCTGGCCCGCGAGACCCTGGCCCAGTCCGACCAGGTCGAGGCCCTCGAACGGACTCGGGCGCGCTATCGCCGTGACTTTCATCCGCGGGTCATCGGCCGACGCGATGGCCAGGCACTCAATGCTCTGTGCCTGGTCGTGGACTGGCGGGCCGTGCCCCACGGCATGCGCGACAGGCCCGAGGCCTACCTGCGCCTGGCCAGGTTGCTGGACAGCTATCCCTGTGACTGAGGGTGGTACTACCCAATGAGCCACCTGGAAATCGCTACCACGGAAAACCAAGGCCTGCCGGGCAAAGCTGAAGCGATGTCCTACGCGAGCAGCCATCGCTGCCTGCGAGACATGCTCACTGGGGCTACAGGCCTTGGCCCGCATGGCGCCTAGCGACGTTGTCAGGCCCTGCTCGACAATCCAGTCACACCACCACAGCACCGGTGGCGTACCCGACAGCCATCCCGGATGTCCATGCATTGCGCCACCCCACACGCCCGAGGGAGCCCATATGGAATTGCCAGACCTCAGCCACATCGAAATCACCCAGTTGCCGCATTCGCTGCAATCGCTGATCGAGTGCATCGGCATCGAGAACGCCTACCGCCTGACCTGCGCCTATGGCGGGCGGCCGAAATACATCCCCAAGCACCGCGAGCGCACCCGGCTCGCCGATGTCCTGCCGGCCGAAGCCTTGGAAGCGTTGATCAAGCGCTTCGCCGGCGTGGCACTGGAGATCCCCAAGGCGGATCACTTCCTGCGCCAGCTGCGCAACCAACAGATCCAGAAGGAAAGCGCCGACGGCCTGTCCCGTAGCCTCTTGGCCAACAAGTACGGCCTGAGCCTGCGCCAGATCGGCAACATCCGCCGCCTGGAGAGCCATGCCCGCTGATGGGCATGACACCCACCCACCCTCACCTCAATCTCCCTTGACGAAAAGGAATGCCACCCTTGGCCACGATCGACAACAACCTCATCGGCTCCGTGCTCAATGCCCTACCGATGGACAGCATGATTGCCGCCCCGCTGCAGGCGATGATCGATGCGCAAGTGACAGCCAGCAAGTCCTACGCCGAGTTCCTCATGCAGGTCTGCGTGGAAAACGGCAAGGCCCGCGCCGTCGAATTCAACTACGAAGAAACGGTGGTCGACGAGCAGGGCCAGGCCCAGGGCACCATTGCCCGGAAAATGCAGATCCCGCTGATGGCGGCCATCACCCACCCCAACATCTGCATCGAGCAAGGCACGGTCGAGTTCGAGCTGACCATCAGCCAGATGGCCGAGAGCAGCAAGTCCACCGAGGCCAATGCCGAACTCGAGGCCTCGCTTGGCTGGGGCCCGTTCAAGCTCAACGTCAAAGGCAGTGTCAGCCACAAGTCGGCGCAGACGCGCAAGACCGACACCCGCGCACGCTATGCCTTCAACACCACGGTGCGCCGCCAGGAACCACCCGAAGCACTGCAGCGCGTCATGGACTTCCTCACCGAAGCCGCCATCAAACCCGTACCGGTGAGCAACGCGGACAAGGCGCCGAACCTGCCGCCGGCGCAGGCGTAGCAAGCCACCCTCCACCCATCCCCCGCCCCCGCTGCCCGCGGGGGTAGCCCCTTAGCGCTTGAGGAGCCTACCGCGTGGAATCCAGCATCCCCAGCCAAGCCCCGATGACTTCGAGCGACCTGAGCGACATCACCCGCGGCCTGCAAGAAGCCGCCGCGGCCACCAACACCTTGGTCGCCCAGCAGTACATCAGGCTGTTCGACCAGTTCTTCGACTACGACCCGAACGCATTGGGCAGCCCGATGAAGGCCAAGATGGTCGAAGTGGCCATGGACGGCCAACACAGTTTGCAGATCCCGCTGATCACCCTGGTATCTCCCCGTGGCCTGGCCCTGGAGCGCATGCAGGTCGACCTGTCGGTGCGGGTCAACGGCCTCGACGCCGGTGCCGCCGTCGAATCGGGCGCCGTTGGCGGCACTCGCTTCCAGGTGACGGTCGGCGCCGGTGGCAGGCGTACCGACCAGCGCGACCCGGACGAAGTGCAGATCCGCATGCAGTTCCAGGCCTGCGAGCCTCCCGAGGCGATCAATCGCCTGATCGAGGAATACACCAACCTCATCCTGCCCCGGCGCCAACCCGCCCCAGCCGCCACGGACGAGCAGCGCAACGAGTTCATCGACGCCGCCACGGTCCGTTAGAAATCCCGCTTGTAGAAAATGTCCAGCGAGCTGGCCAGCCCGCTGGCTGCCTCCAGGTACACCTTCTTGCTCAGCTTGTAGCGCAGGGCGATGGTATTGGCCGGCTCGAACACCCCGACGCCGTAACGCAGGCTCAGCCGCTCGGTCAGGTTGCCGCTGGCCACCACGCTGGTGCTGGTCCCCGAACCCTCGGTGTCGAGTTGGAAATCATCGATACCCAGGCTCGAGGCCAGGCTGCCGGTGAGCCCGGCGCTACCGGCCAGGCCCAGGCCGAGGGCCGCCTCGGCGAGCATGTTGCTGTCTTCGCCGGAGGCGCCCAGTGGCCGGCCAAGTACCAGGTACGACAGGGCCTGCTCCTGGCTCATGGCCGGCTCGGAGAACACCTGGCTGGTGGGTTGCTCGGCGCTGCCGCTCAGGCGGATGCCGGCGATCACATCGTCGACCCGGCGGATCGCTTCGATGTCTAGGTAGGGTTGGTCGATGGGGCCGGCGAACAGCAGGCGTGCGCGGCGAATGGTCAGGCGCTGGCCATAGGCCCGGTAGCGGCCGTCGGCCAGGCGCAGCTCGCCCCGGGTATCGAGGTTGTCGCCAATGTGCACGTGGCCCAGCAGGTTGGCCGTCAGGCCGAAGCCTGTGAACGACAGCTTGTCCTGGCCGACCTCGACATCGATATCCATGGCCACCGCCATGGGCGGCTTGCCCTCTTCGGTCTGGCGACCGACGATCACCGCGTCGTCGGACACCTTGACCGTCGACGGCGGTAACTCGCGCACAGTGATCTCGCCCTTGGGCACGTGCACCTTGCCAGTCACTGCCAGCCTTTCGTCGACCAGGCGGATGGTCAGGTCCGGCGCCACTTCCAGCGCCGCATAGGGCTCGACGTTGACCGGCAACTGCTGGCCTTGCAGGCGCAGGTGCACGCCCAGGGCCTGCCCCCAGGTCAGGTTGCCGTCGAGCTGGCCACGCCCGGCCTGGCCGCTGCGCCAGTTGCCTTTCAACTGCACCTGCTCGCCGGCGATCAACGCCTGTAGCGACAGGTCCTGCAGGCTGACCGGCAGCTGCGCGCCGCTCACCTCGCCCCCGGTCAAGGCCAGGCTGCCATTGACCTGGGGCGCCAGCAAGGTACCGGACAACCGACCACTGCCATTGAGCTGGCCGACCAGGCGCTCGACCATCGGCACGAACGGCCGGGCGATCGACAAGTCCAGCCCGGTGAGACGGAAGTCGCCGGACAGCGGCTTGTCCTTGCCCAGTGGATCGAGCCGGGTCGTCAGGTTCAGCTCGCCCAGGCGCTCGCCACGAAAATCCAGGCGGGTATCGATGCGCCGCGGATCGAGCGTGCTGTCCAGGCGCAGCACCTGGTACGGGAAATCGATCCAGCGCCCGTTGTCGCGTACCCGCAGGGTGCCGCCGCTGGCGTCGACGTGGACGCTGCCCTTGGGCCCGCTGGCGGGTATGTCCAGATTGATGTCGGCGCCGAGCAGGCCCTGCCAGGCGAAATCCTTCGGCAACCACTGGGCCAGGCTGTCCAGCGGGAACTGCTTGAGGTGAAAGCGCAGGCGCGGCTCCGGCGCCAGGCGCTGGTCTTCGCCGCACAGGCTGGCTTGGCCGGCGCGCCAGCAATGGGCACCCAGGTCCAACTGGCCGTTGGCCAGGCGCTGCACCCGCGCCGGGGCCTGCAAGCGCCAGTCCTGGCCGCCGGCCTGGATTCGCCCGCTGGCCAGGCGGCCGTGCCAGTCCCCTTTGGCCAACTGGCCGTCCGCGGCCAGGTCGAGCTTGAGTTGTGGCCCATCGAGGCCCACGGTGGCCGCCTGCTGACGGATGTCGCCCTTGCCTTCGACGTCCAGGTTGCCCAGCGCCGTGTCACCCAGGCGGATGTCGCCTGCCTTGAGCGTGACCAGCCCACGCTGGGCATTGTCCAGGCGGGCGTCCAGGGCCAGGCGCTGGATGCGGTTGTCGGCCTGGCCCAGCCGCTGACCCTGCAGGGTCAGGCTGCCTTGTGGCGCCGCCAGGGTACCGGCCAGGTCCAGCCGCCCCTTGACCTGGCCGTGCAACTGCGGCCACAGCTGGCCCAGGCGCGGCAGGTCGAGATCGATGCGCCCGGCCAGACGCTGCTGCAGGCTGCCGCTGCCATTGATGCGGTTATCGCCCAGTTGCACCGCCAGGCTGCCCAGGGTCCAGTGCTCACCGGCGCCCTCGGCCTCGACCTTGAGCAGTGCCGGCTGGCCACGCAGGCGCCCCTTGAGGTCGAGTTGCGCCTGCAACTGCAAGCGCTCGTTCTTCATTTCCCCCTGGCTGCGCAATGGGCCGGCCAGGGTGCCCGGCAGCTCCGCGACCCAGTAGGCCGGGTCGAGGGCCGACAACTGCAAGTCGACATCCCAGGCCAGGGTATCGGCGAAGCGCAGCGCGAGCATGCCGGTGGCCTTGCCCTGCCCGGCATTCAGGGCCAGCTGCGGCAGGCGCACTTGGGTCAAGTCACCCTCGAAGGGGCTGGCCAGGCTGAAGGCGCCCGCCGGACCATCGAGGTCGCCGGCGAAGGTGCCCTGGTAGTTGCCGTCGCGGTACTGCACCTGGGCGTTGAAGCGCTTGAGGGTGACCTGCGGCGCCTCCTCCAGGGGGTAGAGGCGCAACCAGGGGAAGTCCAGCCAGTCGACCTTCGCGTCGGCCGCCAGCCCCTGCTGCCAATCGGCACTGGCCTGCAGCTTGACCCGCTGCTGGTCGTCGGCATTGAGGTCGAGGGCATCGAGCCTGGCGCCCTTGGCATCCACCCGCCCCGCCAGGACCAGGCCGATCGGCCCCTGCTCGGCCGGCAAGCTGGCCGAACCGGACAGCTGGTAGCCCTCGAGCAAGTCGCCCTTGGCATCGAGGCGAAGCTGGTTCAACTGCAAGGTGTCGGGCAGCGACGCGGAGGGTTTGAAGGCATCGGCACGAATGCTCAACATCGCGGGCAAGTGCTCGGCCAGTGGCTGCAGCGCGCCGCTCAGGTGCGCGTCGAGATAACCGCTGCTGGTGGCCTCGAGGTCGAGGGTCTTCTGCAAGTCGCCCTTGGCGTTCAGCCCCAGTTGCCAGGGCTGGCCATCCACGGCAGGCAACTGCAGCGTGCCGCCCAGTTGCAGCGGCCAGTCGCCTTGCGGTTGGAGGTTGCCTTGCAGGCTCAGGTGCAACTCGTCGCGCTGCAGTTGCAGGGTGTCGATGCGCAGGCCTTCGGCCGTCCAGTGCGCGGCCAGTTGCAGGTCGCCCAGCAGATCGCTGCCATCGAGGCGCAGTTGGCCGACCTTGACTTCGCCCAGCTCGATGGCCAGCGGCAGACGCAGCGCTGGCAACTGCAACGGGCCGCTGTCCGGCGCTGGCTCAGCGGGGGCGAAACCCATGTCGACCCGCTCGGCTTGCAGCCGCTCGATGCACAGCCTGGCCCCCAACAGGCACCCCGGCGACCAGGCCATGTGCGGCGCCAGCACCTCGACCCGATTGCCAGCGTCGGCCCAGAGCAGCCGCTCGGCCTGCCAGCCACCGCCCAGGCGCCCCTGGAAGCCCGTGACCTCCAGCCCCGGCACCTGCTTCAGGGCCCAGCCGCTGCCGGCCTGGGTACCGAGCACCAGGCCAAGCGCCAGCGCGACCAGGGCCAGCAGGCCCAGCACGGTCAGCAGGAGGTATTTGAAAACACGCGTCACAGCTCAGGCCCCATGGAAAAGTGCAGACGCAAACCTCCGTCGTCGTCCAGCGCCCGGGCCAGGTCCAGGCGCAACGGCCCGACCGGAGAGACCCAGCGCACGCCGATACCGACGCCGGTCTTGAGGCTGGGCAGCTCCAGCGTATTGAACGAGTTGCCCTGGTCGATGAACGTCGCCACGCGCCATTTTTCGGTCAGCGAGTACTGGTACTCGGCGCTGCCGGCCACCAGGTAGCGGCCGCCGATACGGTCGCCATCGCTGTTCTTCGGCGACAGGCTCTGGTAGTCGTAACCCCGTACGCTCTGGTCGCCGCCGGCGAAGAAGCGCAGCGATGGCGGGATGTTGTGCTTGTAGCCGTTGGTGGCACTGCCGCCGAACTGCACACGACCCAGCAGGCGGTGGCGCTGGCCGAGCGTGGTCAGGCCCTTGAGCAGGACGTTGCCATGCAGCAGGTTGGTGTCCGAGACCAGCCCTTCCTTGGCGGCCTGCAGGTCGAACTGCAGGCGGTAGCCATTGTGCGGGTCGATACGGTTGTCGCTGCGCAGGTAGGCGAAGCTCACCCCAGGCATCAGCAGGTTGCTCAAGCCCGAGTCGTCGCCCAGGCGGTATTCCTCGCGCTGGTACTTGAGCGAGATCACCCGTTGCCAGCCGCTGGGCAGCTTGCTGTGCCACTCCGGGCCGACCGTCAGCAGCTTGCTCAGGGTATCGGTGCCGGCGATCTCTTCGTTCTGGTAGCCACCGGCGAAACGCAGCTTGTCGGTCAGGGGTGGGTCGAGGGGGATGTCGTACCACAGGCCGACGTTCTGCCGTGGCGCCGACAGTTCGGTTTCCCAGCCGTAGCTATGGCCCTGGGGGTTGACCCAGTGCCGGGTCCAGTTGGCCTTGCCGCGCGGGCCGACGTCGGTCGAGAAACCCAGGCCCAGCCCCATGGTGCGGGGCTTGCGGGTCTCAAGCAGGACATCCACCGGCACCACCTCGTCGACCGCGGCGGTCGGCGCCGCGTCGACACGCACGCCCTCGAAGTAGCCACTGGACTGCAGGTCATTGTTGAGTTCGGCGATCAGCTCCGAGTCGTAGGGCGTGCCAGGCTTGAAGGCAACCATGCGCTGCAGCAGGTCGTCGTCCAGCGGGGTGTCGCCGCCGAAGGTGACCGCGCCCAGGCGGTAGCGAGGACCGCTCTGGTAGACCAGTTCGATGTCGGCGACCCCGGCCCGTGGGTCGACGGCCAGGCGTTGCCGGCTGAAGCGGCCCTCGAAGAAGCCATAGCGCGAAGCCTGGTTCTGGATCAGCCGCTTGGCGTCCTCGTAGACACCATGGTTGAGCTGTTCGCCCGGGCGCAGGGCCTTGGCGTCGGGAATGCGGAACGCTTTCATCTCGCTGGCCGGCCCTTCGATGCGCACGGTCACGTTGCGCAGGCGCACCGGCTCACCCAGCTCGATGTGGATGATCAATTGCGCTGGGTGGTCCTTTTCGCTCGGCGGCTTGACCTCGCTGGCGATCCGCACCTGATAGTAACCCAGGGCCTGGGCGGCTTTGCGCGCCTGCTCCTGGGCGCCGCGGCTAAAGCGCAGCAAGGCCTCTTCGTCGCGGTCCCCGAGGCTGCCGATATAGCCTTCCACATTGGCCTTCAGGGCCTTGTTGGCCGGTTTCACCCGCACCAGCAATTCGCTCTGGGCCCACACTACGCTGCTGGCGGCCCAAAGGATCAGGCCCCAGGTAAGTCTTCCTGAATACGTCATGCGGCGCATGCTACCAGAGGCGCGCCACGAGTGCGCCGCTTGTCGGCTTCGTCACGCCGTCGCCGGCCTCGACGACGACGGATTGGGGTGGAAGAACACCCGCTCGCGGATCGGCCCCACGGCGATCTCACCGATCTCCTGGTAGCCCTGGCGCTGGTAGAACGCCAGGTAGTGGGCGTTGCCGGTATCCAGGATCACGCCTTGGGTGTCAGGGTCTTCGGCGCACCAGTCGTGCACCGCCTGGAGCAACTGCTCGCCATAGTGCTGCCCCTGGAACTGCGGGTGCACGCCCAGCAAGGGCAGCACATGCACCTGGTCCGTGGGCAGGCAGGCGGCCAGCGCGGCCTGGTAGTCGAGGTAGCGCCGGGTGCAGCGCAGGCCCGTACCGAGGATCATGCGCAGGCGCCAGCTCCAGCTGTCGGCCACGCCCAGGCGGCGGTACGGCGGCACGATCAGCGCCAGGCCCACCAGGCGATCGTCCAGCAACAGGCCGATGGCCGGCAGTTGCATGTAGAAATGCTGGCGCACCCACTCGCGCACCATCGCCCGTAGGCGCCGCTCGTAGCCCGGGCGCTGGGCCTCGAACACATAGGCGAAGGTGGGCTCGTGGCGATAGGCATGGAACAGCAGCGAGCGCGCCTCGCTGCTGTAGCCATCGTCGAGCATGCAGATCCGGGCCGGGGCGGCAGTGGCGTCGGGCATCGTCGGCAGTCCTCCTGGAATGGTCATGCAGTGTCTTGGAGGTGATCCTCCACGCATCGTTCAGCCCCCCAGCACGTTAGCAGTGCCAGCGCTTGGGTGCCATGCTGGTGGTGACGGCCGATGTCGGCTAGCATCCGAGGCTTTTACCAGGATTGTCTTTCCATGAAGATCGTCTCGTTCAACATCAATGGCCTGCGCGCCCGCCCTCACCAGTTGGCGGCGGTGATCGAGAAACACCAGCCGGACGTGATCGGCCTGCAGGAAACCAAGGTCAGCGACGATCAGTTCCCGCTGGCCGACATCCAGGCGCTCGGCTACCACGTGCATTTCCATGGCCAGAAGGGCCACTACGGGGTCGCCCTGCTCTCGCGCCGGGAGCCGCTTTCGCTGTTCAAGGGCTTCGCGGACGATGAAGAAGATGCCCAGCGGCGTTTCATCTGGGGCACCTTCGTCGACGCCAACGGCACGCCCATCACCGTCATGAATGGCTACTTCCCCCAGGGCGAAAGCCGCGACCACCCCACCAAGTTCCCGGCCAAGCAGCGCTTCTACCGCGACCTGCAGAGCCTGCTGGAAGGTCAGTTCCGCAGTGACCAACCGTTGCTGGTGATGGGCGACATGAACATCTCGCCCCAGGACTGCGACATCGGCATCGGCCCGGACAATGCCAAGCGCTGGCTCAGGACCGGCAAGTGCAGCTTCTTGCCCGAGGAGCGGGAGTGGATGGAGCGCCTCAAGAACTGGGGCCTGGTCGACAGTTTCCGCCACCTGCACCCGGAGGTGGACGACCGCTTCAGCTGGTTCGACTACCGCAGCCGCGGCTTCGAGGACGAGCCCAAGCGCGGCCTGCGCATCGACCTGATCATGGCCTCCCATGGCCTGGTGCCGCGACTCAAGGCAGCGGGCGTGGACTACGACCTGCGGGGCATGAAAAAGCCCTCCGACCATGCGCCTATCTGGCTGGAATTGCACTGACTCAAGCGGCAAGCTGCAAGCTACAAGCGGCAAGAGAACGTGAGCACCGCACCGCTTTACTTGCGGCTTGGCGCTTGCCGCTCCCCCCATCGCACCGGACTCCCCCCATGAATGCTGCAAAGGACACTGCACCCCCGCCCGCCACCTCGACCCTGGACATGCGGCCGTTGTTGCTGGTCAACATGGCTTGCACCATGTCGATGATGGCGTTCGTCTCGCTGATCGGCCCGATCGCCCGGCTGCTGGGCATGGCCACCTGGCAGGCCGGTGCGGCGGTGACCGTGGCCGGCGTGGTCTGGGTCGTGCTGGCACGGCCGTGGGGGCGCGCCGCCGACCGTCATGGGCGGCGACGAGTGTTGCTGCTGGGCAGCGCAGGCTTCGCCCTGGCCTACTGGGGGCTGTGCCTGTTCATCGATGGCGCGCTGCGCTGGTTGCCGGGTGCCACCCTGGCCTTTCTCGGCCTGATGCTGGCACGCGGGCTGATCGGCGCGTTCTACGCGGCCCTGCCGGTGGGCTGCAACGCACTGATCGCCGATCATGTCGAGCCGCAACGGCGTGCCGGGGCCATGGCATCGCTGGGCGCGGCCAACGCCGTCGGCCTGGTGATGGGGCCGGCCCTGGCGGCGCTGCTGGCACGCCATAGCCTGAGCCTGCCGTTCTATATCATGTCGCTGCTGCCGGCGACCGCCTTCCTCGTGCTGCTGTTCAAGCTCAAGCCGCAACCCCTGCCCCAGCGCCATGCACCCAGCCCGGTACGCCTGGCCGACCCGCGCCTGCGCCGCCCACTGCTGGTGGCCTTCAGCGCCATGCTCAGCGTGACGGTGGTGCAGATCACCGTGGGGTTCTTCGCTCTCGACCGCCTGCAACTGGGCTCGGCCGAGGCGGCCCAGGTCGCCGGCATCGCCCTGACCACGGTCGGCATGGCGCTGATCCTGGCGCAGGTGCTGCTGCGTCGGTTGCAGTGGCCACCGCTGAAGATGATCCGGGTTGGCGCCAGCGTGTCGGCCCTGGGCTTCGCCTGCGCCGCCCTGGCCCTCAGCGCCCCCTGGCTGTGGGCCTCGTTCTTCGTCGCCGCGGCCGGCATGGGCTTCGTCTTCCCGGCCTTCTCGGCGTTGGCGGCCAATGCCATGCAGGCCTCGGAACAGGGCGCTACCGCAGGTTCGGTCGGCGCCGCCCAGGGCATGGGCGCGGTAGTCGGGCCCCTGGCCGGTACCCTGGTCTATGCGCTCGACCCGCGCCTGCCGTTCCTGGCGGTGGCGGCCCTGTTGCTGCTGGTCGGCCTGTGGCCGATGCCCGGCGCGCAACGCCGCTGACAAGCACAGCGCGTTGCCGCCCAGAGTGTGTTTTAATGCGTCGCCCATTATTTTTGACACCTCTTACTACAAGGCGGCTATGGACACGGGGACACGACTCAAACTGGTGCGTGAACGCAACAACCTCTCCCAACGGGAACTGGCCCGCCGCAGCGGCCTGACCAACTCGACGATCTCGCAGATCGAGCAGAACCGCGTCAGCCCCTCGGTCAGTTCCCTGAAGAAACTGCTCGAAGGGATCCCCATGACCCTGGCCGAGTTCTTCGCCTTCGACGAGCCGGTGCGGGAAGAGCGCTACGTGTTCCGTGCGGGCGAGCAGCCCGACCTGGGCCGCAACGGCCTGCGCATGCTGCTGGTCGGCGCCAGCGTCGAAGGCCGGCAGATGCGCATGCTGCGCGAGCTCTATGCGCCCGGCGCCGACTCCGGCGAGCCGATCGTGCATTCCGAAGGCGAAGAATGCGGCCTGGTCACCCGGGGCACCATCGAACTGTGGGTCGATGGCCAGGTGAGCGTCCTCAACTCCGGCGATGGTTACTACATCCCCACCACGCTGCCGCACAGCTTCAAGAACATCGGCCCGGACGAAGCGGAAATCATCAGCGCCAACACCCCGGCCAACTTCTGACCGGCGCCCAGGTCAGGCGCGCGCCAGGGCCTCCTCGACGAAATCCAGGCGGTCCTGGCCGAAGAACATCCGCTCGCCGACGAAGCAGGTCGGCGCGCCGAACACACCCCGTGCCACCGCCTCCTCCGTCGCCCGCTTGAGCGCCTCCTTGACCTCGGCCTGGGCAACCAGTGCATGGAACACCGCGGGGTCGAAGCCACCCTGCTCCAGGGTTTCGTCCAGCACCGCCGCCTCGCCAAGATTGCGCCGGTGCACCCAGAGCCCGTTGAACAATACCTCGAGCAGCGCCTCGAAGCGCTCCGGTGCCCGCAACTGGATGCCGATGGCGCCGCGCATCAGGGTCAACGTGTTCACCGGAAAGCCCGGCGGCAAGCCGAATGGCACGCCGTAGCGGTCGGCGAAACGCTTGAGGTCATCGAACATGTAGCGGCCCTTGGCCGGGACCATCACCGGCGACGCATTGCCCGTGGCCTGGAACACCCCGCCCAGCAACATCGGCCGGTAGCGCAACGTAGCGCCGTGGCGGGTACAGAGGGTGGGCAGTTGGGTCCAGGCCAGGTAGCTGGCCGGGCTGCCCAAGTCAAAGAAGAATTCGACGTGCTTGCTCATGACGTAGTCCTTTTTTCTCGGCAACAGTGGCTACCAGCGCTCCATCCACGGGCGCAGGTCCAGTTCGAAGGTCCAGGCATCCCGTGGCTGGGCATGCAGGAACCAGTAGCTGTCGGCGATGTGCGCCGGATCGAGGATACCGTCCTGGTCCTTGAGTGCGTAGCGTTCGGGGAAGCTGTCACGGATGAACGCCGTATCGATGGCGCCATCCACCACCACGTGGGCCACATGGATGTTCCGTGGCCCCAGCTCGCGCGCCATGCTCTGGGCCAACGCACGCAGGCCATGCTTGGCCCCAGCGAAGGCAGCGAACCCGGCGGCGCCCCGGGTACCGGCCGTGGCGCCGGTGAACAGTAGCGTGCCGCGCGCGCGGGTGACCATGCGCCGGGCCACCGCCTGGGCGGTGAGAAAGCCGGCGAAGCAAGCCATTTCCCAGATCTTGAAGTACTTGCGCGGCGTCTCGTCGAGGATGCTGCAAGGCACGTTGGCGCCGATATTGAAGACGAAGACCTCGATGGGGCCGATGTCACGCTCGATGGTCTCGACCAGCGCCGCCACTTCATCCTCCTTGCGTGCGTCGGAGCCGAAGCCATGGGCCTGGCCACCGGCGGCACGGATCTCGTCCAGCAGCGGTTGCAGCTTGTCGACCTGGCGCCGGGTGACGCAGGCGATGTAGCCCTCGCGGGCGAAGCGCTTGGCGATCGCCCCACCAGTGGCATCGCCCGCCCCGATCACCAGGGCCACTTTGGGTTGTGCGGACATCGGCGCCTCCTTTTGATGAATGATCGTTTAGTAAACGAACGCTATGTTATGATCGCGACCATCGTCAAGCCCGCGCCCAGAGGTTCCTCGATGCGCTACTCCACCGAGCACAAGCAACAGACCCGCGAGAAACTGCTGGCCAGCAGCGGCGCGCTGGCCAAGCGCGGCGGTTTCGCCACCACCGGCGTGGCCGGGCTGATGAAGGCCATCGGCCTGACCGGCGGTGCGTTCTACAACCACTTTCCGTCCAAGGACGACCTGTTCACCGAGGTGGTGCGGCGCGAGCTGTCCAACAGCCCACTGGCTCGCCTGGCCGAACAAGGCGCCAGCCGCGAGCGCCTGCAACGCTGCCTGGAGCAGTACCTGAGCCTGGCGCACCTGCACAATGCCGAGGGCGGCTGCCCGTTGCCGCCGCTGGGCGTGGAGATCGCCCGCGCCGGGCGCGAGGTCCGTGAGGAGGCCGAGCACTGGCTGGTGGCCTTGCACACGGCCTGGAGCGCGACCCTGGAGGATGGTGAACTGGCCTGGGCGTTGATCAGCCAATGCGTCGGTGCCCTGGTGGTCGCCCGCATGCTCGCCAGCGAAGCGGTGCAGGCCCGGGTACTGGAGGCCAGCCGGCAGGTCGTCGCGAGGGCACTGGATGAAACTCGCTAGCGCCTTTCTCGGCCTGGTCCTGGCGCTCCCGGCGGCGGCCGAGAACGCGTGCCCGCCAGGGCAATACCAGGTGTGCCTGATGGGCTGCTTCTGCGCCCCGATCGATCCCGGGCAGGCCGGCAAGGTACTGGAGGACGTCGAGCGCATGGCCTCCTCGAGCCTCGCCTTCGCCCTGCGCCAGGCCCGCGACGAGGCCACGGCCAGCGGTACCCAGCCGATCCCTCTGCATATCCGCGCCCAGCTCGAGCCCTGGTACGACTTCGCCGTGCTCGACGCGGTGCGCTACCGGGTCGGCGACGAACAGCAGGTCAGCGCGGCCAATGCGCTGTTGCACAATCCGGATGTGAATGCGGTGACACTGATCGATACCATCATCTTCCGCCATGCCCGGGATGCCGAGGACAACGTCGCGCTCTGGGCCCATGAACTCATGCATGTGCAGCAGTACCAGACGCTAGGGGTGGAGGGATTCGCCCAGCGCTACACCCGCGACTACCAGGCGCTCGAGGGGCCGGCCTACGCGATCGAGGCCGAGGTGGCCAAGGTGCTGCGCGAGCGTGCGGCGGGGCGGCGGCGCTGAGTTGCAAGCAGGCTGCGAGAGGGGGTGCTGGCCCGTCAGGAACAGCGCTGCGCCTCTGCCGCCCCCGCCTCCTCTCGGCTGGCGTACCGCTGCGCCAGTACCGCACAGACCATCAGCTGGATCTGGTGGAACAGCATCAGCGGCAAAATCATCGCCCCGATACCGCCGCCAACGAACAACACCTGGGCCATGAGCACACCGGTGGCCAGGCTCTTCTTCGACCCGGCGAAGAGGATGGTGATGCGATCCTCCAGGTCGAACCCAAGCAGGCGCCCGAGCAGCCGCGTGCCGAACAGCACCACGGCCAGGAGAATGCCGCACACCGCGAACAACCCGGCCAGGTGCTCTGGCGAGACGGTGTGCCACAGCCCGGTGACCACCGCTTCGCTGAACGCCGTGAAGACCACCAACAGGATCGAACCCTGGTCCACCAGCTTCAGCCAGCGTGCATTGCGCTTGACCCACGCCCCGATCCAGCGCCGGGCGACTTGCCCGGCCACGAAAGGCACCAGCAGTTGCAGGGTGATCTTGAGCACCGCATCCAGCCCCGAGCCGGTGTCGCCGCTGGCACCGAGCAGCAACATCACCAGCAAAGGCGTCAGGAAGATGCCCAGCAGGCTGGACGCCGCGGCACTGCAGATCGCCGCTGGCACGTTGCCGCGCGCCAGCGAAGTGAAGGCGATCGCCGACTGCACAGTGGCCGGCAGCGCGCACAAGTAGAGCACGCCCAGGTACAGCTCGTTGCCCACCAGCGGCACGAACAGCGGCTTGAATGCCAGGCCCAGCAGCGGGAAGAGCACGAAGGTGCAGGCGAACACCAGCAAGTGCAGACGCCAGTGGCTGGCCCCGGCGATGACCGCCTCGCGCGACAGCTTGGCGCCATGCAGGAAGAACAGCAGGCCGATGGCCAGGTTGGTCAGCCAGCCGAAGAACACCGCGCCGTCGCCCGAGCAGGGCAGCACGGTGGCGACGAGGACCACCCCGAGCAGGGCCAGGGTGAAATTGTCGAAAAGCATGCGCAGGTACTTCATGGCAGGGTCCATCTTGTCATTGTCCAAGGCCAGACGATAAGGTCTGCCGTCTCCCGCCGCTAACGCCGGAACCCCCAGCCGTATCGCCGAACGGACACCTCGAGGCCCGCCTCGCCCCATCAGCCCCTTCCAACCTGGAGCCATGACATGCTGAAAATCCTCGGCAAGGCCTCATCGATCAACGTGCGCAAGGTCCTGTGGACCTGCGACGAACTGGGCCTGCCCTACCAACGGGAGGACTGGGGCAGTGGCTTCCAGCCCACCGACGCCCCGCAGTTCCTGGCGCTCAACCCCAACGCCACGGTGCCGGTGATCGTCGATGGCGACTTCGTGCTGTGGGAGTCCAACAGCATCCTGCGCTACCTGGCCAACCAGCACGCTGGCGAACACCTCTACCCTGCCACGCCCCGTGCCCGCGCCAGCGTCGACCAGTGGCTGGACTGGCAGGCCACCGACCTCAACGACGCCTGGCGCTATGCCTTCATGGCCTTGGTACGCCAGTCCCCGGCCCATCGCGACCCGTCTCTGCTGGAAGCGTCGTGCGCGCAGTGGACGGCGAAGATGCAGTTGCTCGAGCGGCGCTTGCAGGACACCGCGGCCTATGTCGCCGGCGACGACTTCAGCCTGGCCGACGTGGTGATCGGCCTGTCGCTGAACCGCTGGCGGCGCACCCCCCTGGCGCACCCGCCCCTGCCCGCGCTGGATGCCTACCACGCCCGCCTGAGCCAACGCGCAGGCTTTCTCCGGCACGGCGACAACGGCGTCGCCTGAGCCGTGCACGCAGGATTGTCCGACAAGATGTAGTGCGGAAAAATTTTCACTACAAAACGGTTGACGCCGTTCATCGCCCTTGGGCATGATGAAGCCGTCTCCCCGATCGGGAGCGGTGGCAAGGGTGTTCCAGACGGCCTGCGCGGTAACGCAGGCCGTCCGTGGAGAGGGAAACTGTCCAAAAGGCAGCGTGAGAAAGCCCCTGTTGCGATGCTGCTGTAGCAGCCTTGGTAGTGCGCTACACGTTGTGGCGCCGAGTGCGAAATCACTAACTGACGGGTAATGGGGGCTTTATGATGAACTTGAACAACAATCCCACGATCGACCAATTGGCCCAGCTGTTCGCCGCGCGCAAGGACAGCCTCGACGACCATCTGCTGTGGGTCAGCCAGACCGGCGAGGTACGCCTCGACCGCCTGCCGCCCAACACGGTCGAAGATGAATTCGAATCGCACATGCCCAGCATGCGCGCCCGCTTCAAGGTCTACCGCCGTGGCCAGGGCTACGTCGGCAAGAAGGCCGCCGCCGACACCGAGTTCGTCGGTCGCGTCCTGCAGACCCTGCAACAAGAATGGCCCGCCGCCCGTGAGCGGCAGGCAGTCAAGGTGATCGACCCACTGAACTGAGTCGTACCGCCATCTCTTGAGCCCGGCCCACAACGCCGGGCTTTTTCATGCCTGCTACAATGCCCGCCCCTGTTTCCCGGAGCCCCCGATGAACACTCCCGCCTACGGCACCGGCGATGCCTCCTACCAGGCCGCCGGTGGTATCGACGGCCTGCGCCGGCTGGTCGACGACTTCTATCGGCTGATGGATGAAAACCCCGAGGCTGCGAGCGTACGGCGTATGCACCCGGACGACCTGGCAAGCTCGCGGGACAAGCTGGCCTGCTTTCTCAGCGGCTGGCTCGGCGGGCCTCGCCTGTACAGCGAACGCTATGGCTCGATCGCCATCCCGTCGTTCCATGCCCAGTGGCCGATCGATCAGGCGCAGGCCGACATCTGGCTGACCTGCATGGCCAAGGCCATCGCCCTGCAACCTTGGCCTGCGGATTTCGCCGAGTACCTGTTGCGCCAGCTGCGGGTGCCGGCCCAGCGCATCGTCCAGGCCAGCCGCAACCGGCATCCTCAAGCCTGACGCCGCCGACGCTCCGGCAATGCCACGGCACCGATCGCCAGAGCCCGCGCCCGCTCCACGCCCCACACCAGCGCACGGGTCATGGTCTCGCCGGGGCGCGATGGGTAGTACTCCTCCACCAGGGCCTTGCCACCCCGGGCGTACAGGCCGAGGAACAGTTGCGTCGCCCCCAGCCGCGACAGCCGCACCTGTACATCGAGGGTGGTGCCGTCGCTCAATACCTCATCGTGGCAACGGCTATGCAGGTGGGCATCGGCCCACTCCCAATACGTCTCTTCCCTGACTCGCATGGCAACCATCCTCCCTTTCTGACAATGCCGCGCAAGAAAAGCACAGCCGTGGCCATCCGGCGAGGGCAACCCGCCGATGCCATGAGCAGGATCAAGGAATGCGAAAAAAACCCGCCGTCGGGCGGGGTAACCGTCGAGACTGCAGGTGGCCTCCCGATGGATCGGCAACGAACAACCCAGCGCCCCTGAACGGGGCGCTGGCGGGATTCACTTCTTCTGTGGCACCCGCGGCGTGAAGCGGCCTTTCTTGCTGCGCTGCAGATGTGCAGGCTGCAGTTGCTCCGATTCGTCCAGCGTCATGTTGGCAAAACCCAGGCGAAACGCCGACTGGCCGCAGCGCACCTGGCTGTTGATGGGAAATGCATCGTTCATGTCTTCGAAAAAGGATTCGCTCATGCCCTGTCTCCCTCCAATGACGACCGCGCCGACAAGCAGCGTGCTTGCCTAGATAAACGACGGTCCGTTGAAGTGAGACTAGCCGGTCATTTGCGGACTGCCTGGCCAGCCCTCCCGTCCCCGACCAGCGGCATCCCAAGCTCCAATGCCAGGACCGTGCCCGGCTCGCATAGGCGCCGCCTGCTTCTTCTTGCCGCTTGCAGCGTGTTTCAGTGCGCGCTGGCCGCCCGCAGACGCTGGCCCAGACGCGGGCCGAAGACATTGATCAGCAGCCCCAGCATCACCAGCAACGCGCCCCAGCCTTGTACCGCAGTCAGGCGCTCGCCCAACAGCCAGGCCGAGGAACTCAGCCCGATCACCGGCACCAGCAGCGAGAATGGCGCCACCTTGCCCGCCGGGTGGCGCGACAGCAATGTGCTCCACAGGCTGTAGCCGAGCATGGTAGCGACGAAGGCCAGGTAGGCCAGGGCCAGCACCGAACTCCAGCCGATATGGGCCAGCGCATGGCCGATGCGCTCAGGCCCTTCCAGCCACCAGGACAAGGCGAAAAATGGCAGTGGCGGAATCAACCCACCCCAGATCACCAGCGCCACCAGGTCCACCGAACCGAAACGGCGAGTGATGATGTTGCCCATGCCCCACATGGCACCGGCACAGAGGGTCAGCAACAGCGCCAGCAACGGCACGTGCCCACTGTCTTCGCTACCGATCAGAGCCAGCCCGCCAGCGGCCACCAGCAACCCCAGCAGGCTGGCCAGACGCAGGCGCTCGCCCAGAAACAGCGCGGCGAAACCGAGGGTGAAGAAGGCCTGGGATTGCAGCACCAGCGACGCCAGCCCCGGTGGCATGCCGCTGTACATGGCCTGGAAGAGGAACGCGAACTGGCCCAGGGAGATGGTCGCGCCATAGGCGCACAGCCAGCGCCAGGGCAGCTTCGGCCGCTTGACCAGAAGGATCGCCGGGAAGGCCACCAGGGCGAAGCGCAAGGCGCCGAGCAGCATGGGCGGCAGGCCATCGAGGCCGATCTTGATGACCACGAAGTTGACTCCCCATGCAATGATCACGACCAGGGCGATCAGCAAGTCCTTGAGCGGCATTGGCCTTTCCTTCTTCGGCGTTCTAGACATATTTCGTTACAGCATAAGGCTATTCCTTCCACGCGGACCAGCACAGTTGGGGGCCAGCCTTGCGCAACAGTCCCCTGTAAAGCCCTCTATCCACGGGGGCTCCGTTCGCACGGAACACCCCTGCCGGTAGTTGACCAATCTTGTATATACATGCCCATATAAGCCAAGGTCATCCACCCCGCGTCCTGACGATGGCCGTCGCCCCCACAACAACAACGAAGCGGAGCCACCCGATGTCCAGCAACCCCGTGATCGAACGGCGTTCGATCGACTACATCCCCGAAGCTGAACGCCATGGACGCGTCTACAGCCAGTTCACCCTGTGGCTGGGAGCCAACCTGCAGATCACCGCCATCGTCACCGGCGCCCTGGCCGTGGTGCTCGGCGGCGATGTGTTCTGGTCGTTGATCGGGCTGCTGCTCGGCCAACTGGTCGGCGGCACGGTGATGGCGCTACACGCCGCCCAGGGGCCGCGCCTGGGCCTGCCGCAGATGATCTCCAGCCGGGTGCAGTTCGGCGTGTACGGCGCCGCCATCCCCATGGTCCTGGTGTGCCTGATGTACCTGGGCTTCACCGCCACCGGCACGGTGCTGTCCGGGCAGGCCATCGGCCAATTGCTCGACGTCAGCGACAGCACCGGCATCCTGGTCTTCGCCGGGGTCATCGTACTGGCCACCCTGGCCGGCTACCGGGTGATCCACTGGATCGGCCGGCTGGCCAGCGTGCTGGGGATCATCGCCTTCGTCTACCTGTTCAGTCGTATCCTGATGCTGGCCGACATCGGCCAGTTGCTTGATAACCGCCACTTCAGCTGGGCGACCTTCCTGCTCGCGGTGTCGCTGGCCGCGTCCTGGCAGATCGCCTTCGGGCCCTACGTCGCCGACTATTCGCGCTACCTGCCCAGCGGCACTTCGCCGCTGAAGACCTTCCTCGCCGCCGGCCTCGGCTCGGTGATCGGCGCCCAGGCGTCGATGATCCTCGGGGTCTTCGCCGCCGCCATCGCCGGGGGCCAGTTCTCCGGGCGCGAAGTGGCCTACATCGTCGGCCTGGGTGGCGCTGGCACCACCGCGGCGCTGCTGTACTTCAGCATCGCCTTCGGCAAGGTGACCATCTCGACGCTGAACTCCTATGGCAGCTTCATGTGCATCGCCACCATCATCAGCGGTTTTCGCGGCCACCTGCAGATCAGCCGCCTCCAGCGCCTGCTCTTCGTCCTGGCCATCGTCGGCGCGGCGACCCTGGTGGCCCTGCTCGGGCAGCATTCGTTCCTCACGGCGTTCAAGTCGTTCATCCTGTTCCTGCTGACCTTCTTCGTGCCCTGGAGCGCGGTCAACCTGGTGGACTACTACTTCATCACCCGCGAGCGCTACGACATCCCCGCCCTGGCCGACCCCAATGGCCGCTACGGGCGCTGGAACTGGCCGGGCATCATCGTCTACACCGTTGGCGTGCTGGTGCAGATGCCGTTCATCGACACCAAGCTGTACACCGGCCCCATGGTCGCCCACCTAGGGGGTGTCGACGTGTCATGGCTGATCGGCCTGGTAGTGCCCAGCGTGCTGTACTACTGGGTGGCCCGGCGCCGGGCCGCCGAGGCGCCGGCGCAGCTCATCGTCCCCGACGCACGCTGATGCCTGTCCCTGCCATAGGCGCCCAAGCTCGTTGAAGGCTGCTGCTCGGCGGGCCGGTTGGTGATAACCAGCGCGGCCCGCCTGTATGATACGGTCCAGCCCAACCGAGACCTGACGATGGCCAAAGACAACGAAACCGAAGGCGGCGCACGCCGCCACAGCGGTCGCTACATCTACGAGGAACTGCGCAAGCAGATCCTCACCCTCAAGCTCAAGCCCGGCGTGCAATTGGACGAAGTGTCCCTGGCCGCCCAGTTCGGCCTGTCCCGCTCGCCGGTGCGCGATGCCCTGGCGCGGCTGATCACCGAGGGGCTGGTGACCATCCTGCCCAACCGCACCACCCTGGTGACGCCGTTCGAGATCGCGGAATTCCCCAACTACATCAGCGCCCTGGACCTGATCCAGCGCGCGGTCACCCGGCTGGCGGCGACCCAGCATCGCGACGAGGACCTGGCGCATATCCGCCAGGCCGATGCCGCCTACCTCGAGGCCGTGACCACAGGCGACTTCCAGGCCATGTCCGAGCTGAACAAGGCCTTCCACATGGCCGTCGCCCAGGCCGGGCGCAACCCCTACTTCATCACCTACTACGAGCGCCTGCTCGGCGAGGGCCAGCGGCTGTTGCACCTGCACTTCGACCATATCGTCAGCTCGGCCGGTACGCAGCAACTGGGGCGTGACCATGAAGACATGATCGAGGCCATCGCCGCCCGCGACGCCGACGCGGCGGAAAGGGCCGCGCATGAACACACGATGCTGTTCCAGCGGCGCTTTCTCGACTACATGCGGCAGAACCTGACGGCGCGCATGCCGGTGTCCTGAGCGATAGGCCGCAGGATCCTGGGGCCGCTACGCGCCCCCAAGGGCTCACCTAAGGCGCGGCGACCTGCGTCTCGCCTGTCGGTGGCGGCGCCAGTTGCAACGCCTCGTTGGTATAGGTCCACACCTGCTGGACCTTGTCCGGGTGATCGTTCAGGCGGATCCCGTAGGACGGGATGATCTGGTGCAGCTTTTCCTGCCAAGGGGCGGAGGCCATCTTGTCCTTGAACACCTTCTGCATCAGGTCGAGCATGATCGGCGGCGCGGTCGAGGCACCTGGCGAAGCGCCCAGCAGTCCGGCGATGCTGCCGTCCTTGGAGGCGACCACTTCGGTACCGAGCTTGAGTACCCCACCCAGTTCCTCGTCCTTCTTGATGATCTGCACCCGCTGGCCGGCCTGCCACAAGCGCCAGTCCTGCTGCTTCGCTTCGGGGAAGTAGGTGCGCAGCGCCTCGAAACGGTCGTCGTCCGACTGCAGGAGCTGGCCGATCAGGTACTGCACCAAGTCGAACTCACGTACGCCGACACGCACCATCGGCCAGGTGTTGTGCACCGACATGCTGGCGAACAGGTCGAGCAGCGAACCCTCCTTGAGGAAACGGGTGGAGAAGGTGGCGAACGGCCCGAACAGGATCATGCGCTTGCCATCGAGCACTCGGGTGTCCAGGTGCGGTACCGACATCGGTGGCGCACCCGTCGCCGCGATGCCATAGGCCTTGGCCATGTGCCGCTGGGCGATGGCCGGGTTGTCGGTCACCAGGAACGACCCACCCACCGGGAAGCCCGCGTAGTCCTTGGCCTCGTCGATGCCGGATTTCTGCAGCAACGGCAACGCGGCGCCCCCGGCGCCGATGAACAGGAACTTGGCATCGGTGGCGGCCTTGCTGCCGTCCTTGAGGTTCTTGTACTCGACGTGCCAGGAGCCATCGTCGTTGCGGGTGATGTCCTGGACCTCGGTCGACAGCTTCAGGTCGAAGTTCGGCTGGCCTTGCAGGTAGGACACGTACTGCCGGGTGATCTCGCCGAAGTTGACGTCGGTGCCGATGGGCGTCCAGGTGACAGCCAGCTTTTGGTTCGGATCACGCCCTTCCATCATCAACGGCACCCATTTGCGGATCTGCTCCGGGTCCTCGGAATACTGCATGGGCTTGAACAGCGGGCTGGCCTGCAGCGCCTCGTAGCGCTTCTTCAGGAAGCGGATGTTGTCGTCCCCCCAGACGAAGCTCATGTGCGGCGTGGTGTTGATGAACGAGCGCGGGTTCTTCAGCACCCCTTGCTTGACCTGCCAGGCAAGGAACTGCCGGGTGACCTGGAACGATTCGTTGATCTCGATGGCCTTGCTGATGTCGATCTTGCCGTCCTTCTCCGGCGTGTAGTTCAGCTCCGCCAGGGCGGAGTGGCCGGTCCCGGCGTTGTTCCAGCCGTTGGAGCTTTCCTCGGCCACCTTGTCCAAGCGTTCGACCATCTCCATGGACCAGCCCGGCTCCAGCTCGTTGAGCCAGATGGCCAGGGTCGAACTCATGATGCCGCCACCCACCAGCATGACGTCGACCTGCCGGGTCTCGGCCGCCTGGGCATTGAGCATCCCGCACGTCAGGCCCACCAGGACCCACCTCAACTTGATCATGTTTTCCTCCTGCAAGGCGCTGTGCCTCGATATGGTCTCCATGGCTCTTCCTGCCGGGTCTTGCCGACCAGCTCACGCGCCGCCCCCTGTGTCTGGCATCAGCCTCACAAACGAAGTCAACCCACTAGATTGTTAGCGCATTTTTCTGAATGCCTCCACTCTGGCGCCTGGCTGGCATCGAGGCAGATGCCCCCTGGCGCGTACCTGCTCCCCTCCCCGCGCCCCAGACAAATGTGAAAATTTCATTGAATTTCTACCGCACCTGACTTTTTCACCGCGACAAAACCTGACACACTTATTGCTAATCGTTCTCATAAATATCTTTATTAACAACAAGCTCCGTCAGGAACCCTTCGCCATGTCGCGTCTCACCCCACGACCTTGTTTCACCCCCACTCACAACCTACTGGCCATGGCCATCTGCATGGCGACCCTCGCCCCTGCATTGGCCGACGAGCGCAGCGAGCCCCAGGACCAGGCCCCGCCAGTGACCCTGGAGCTGGGTGCCACCGAGATCAACTCCCAACAACTGGGCTGCATCACCGAGGGTTCGGGCTCCTACACCAGCGGCGCCATGTCCACCGCCACCAAGCTGCCGCTGAGCATGCGCGAGACCCCACAAGCAGTGACCGTGATCACCCGCCAGCGCATGGACGACCAGGCCATGACCAGCATCAACGACGTGGTCCAGGCCACGCCTGGGTTGTTCCTCGACTTCTCCAACGGCCCGGGCCGCCAGACGTACTCGGCCCGCGGCTTCGACATCGACAACCTCATGTATGACGGCATCCCGAGTGGCTACCAGGGTTGGATCGTCGGTGCCCAGCCGAACCTGGCGATGTTCGACCGGGTCGAGATCGTCCGTGGCGCCACCGGCCTGGTCACCGGTGCCGGCAACCCGTCGGCGGCGGTCAACCTGGTGCGCAAGCGCCCATTGGCCGAACAGAAGGTCACCCTGACCGGCGCAGCCGGCAGTTGGGACAACTACCGTGGCGAGATCGACGCCTCCAGCCCGCTCAACGACAGCGGCACCCTGCGTGGCCGGGTGGTGGCCTCGTACCAGGACGCCAACAGCTTCCGCGACGGGGTGGAGGAAGATCACGGCCTGTTCTACGCGATCACCGAGGCCGACCTGGGCGAGGACACCACCCTGACCCTCGGTTTCTCCCACCAGAAGGACAAGACCAATTTCTTCTGGGGCGCCATCCCCGTCGGCCTGGACGGGCATCACCTGGACCTGCCGCGCTCGTACAACCCAGGCACCGACTGGGAAAACAAGGACCAGGAGATCAACACGGTCTTCGCCGAAGTGCAGCAGCGCCTGGCCAACGACTGGAAGCTGCAGGTCAATGCCAACTACTCCGAGCAGGACGCCCTGTTCTCCGGCTCCTACCAGTCGCGCTGGTTCGGCCCACTGACCCGGACCGTCTACCAGGCCGGCCACCAGGAGAACCAGGCGGGCCTGGACGCCTTCGCCAGCGGCCCCTTCCAAGCGCTGGGCCGCACCCATGAACTGGTGGTGGGCGCCAGCAAGCGCATCTACGACATGACCACCCGCAACTACAGCCCTTATGACATGAACTGGCCGCTCAACGGCGCCAAGCCGAACTTCGTCCATACCGACAACCGCCGGGAAGTCACCAACCAGGAAGGCGTGTACCTGACCACCCGCCTGAGCCTGGCCGACCCGCTCAAGCTGATCCTCGGCGGGCGCCTGGACTGGTACGACTACGACGACCGCGAGAGCGACAACGACTACAAGGTCACCCGTAACGTCACCCGCTACGCCGGCCTGATCTACGACCTCGACGATCACCACTCGGTCTACGTGAGCTACAGCGACATCTTCACCCCGCAGAGCTCCAAGGGCATCTCCGGCAGCCCGGTCAAGCCGATCGAGGGCAAGAACTACGAGATCGGCATCAAGGGCGAGTACTTCGACGGTGCGCTGAACGCGAGCCTGGCCCTGTTCCGGGTCGACCAGGAAAACCGTGCCGTGCAGATCTTCGTGCCCAACTGCCCGCAAGCGTCCTGCTACGAAGCCTCGGGCAAGGTGCGCAGCCAGGGTATCGACATGGAGCTGCAAGGTGCGCTCACCGAAAACTGGCAGGTCGGCGCCGGCTACACCTACGCCCGCGTCCACACCATCAAGGATGACGCCAACCCCCAGACCGAGAACCAGCGCTTCGACACCGACACCCCGGAACACCTGTTCAAGCTATCGAGCACCTACCGCTTCCAAGGCCTGCTGGAGAAACTGCGCGTCGGTGGCAACGTCTACTGGCAGAGCCGCATGTACAACGACATCGCCCTGGGCGATGGCGGTAGCTACCGACTGGAGCAAGGCGGCTACGCCATCACCGACCTGATGGCCGGCTACCAGGTCAACCAGCACCTGGACCTGCAGCTCAACGCCAACAACATTTTCGACCGCAAGTACTACTCCTCCATCTCCAACTCCGTGGACTATGGCGGCGACACCTACGGCAACCCACGCAACCTGATGTTGACGGCCAAGTACAGTTTCTAAGGTCGCCCACGCTATGCAAGCGCGCGCAAGGACGCGCCCCTTCGTGGTGCTCGGGAAATTGGCGCTCCAAACGATTGCCATCTAGCCTGTAGCCCCATAAGCAGCACCTATAACGAGAACGTGCAGTACACACCGTGATTCGGCTGGCGGGTGGCGTTTGCAGGCGACTGGTTCGGCCAGCCCCGTGTACGCCCCTGGCTGACGCACATCCGTCGCTTTCGCACTCCAGGAGGAAGTGCTTGCATGGCCACGAATGTCCCAGCCAAAGATCAGTACCGCGCCCTTGTCCTGTCTACCCTGGCCTTCACCCTGTGCTTCGCCGTCTGGACGTTGTTTTCCATCCTGGGCCTGCAGATCAAGGATGAATTCACCCTCAGCGACACCCAGCTCGGCCTGCTGATGGCCACGCCGGTGCTGACCGGCTCGATCTCGCGGATCTTCCTCGGCCTGTGGACCGACCGCTACGGCGGCCGTTGGGTCTTCGGCCTGCTCATGCTCGCGTCGGCGCTGTGCGTCTACCTGCTGACCTTCGCCACCAGCTTCGCCTTGCTGTTGCTGGCGGCCCTGGGCGTGGGCCTGGCCGGCGGCGCCTTCATCGTCGGCACCGCCTACACCGCCACCTGGTTCGAACCCGAGCGCCAGGGCACCGCCTTGGGGATCTTCGGCGCTGGCAACGTCGGCGCCGGCCTGACCAACTTCGCCGCCCCCTTCCTGCTGCTGGCCCTGGGCTGGCGCGGGGCGGCGCTGGTGTACGCCAGCGTACTGGCGATCATGGGCGTGCTGTTCATCCTGCTGGCCAAGAGCGATCCGCAGAGCGCTTCGCGCCGGGCCCATCCGCTGCCCCTGGCCGAGCAACTGGCGCCGCTGGCCGAGCTGCGCGTCTGGCGTTTCTCGCTGTACTACTTCTTCGTCTTCGGGGCCTTCGTCGCCCTGGCCCTGTGGCTGCCGCACTACCTGATGGAGGTCTACGGCCTGAGCCTGGCCGCCGCCGGCATGGTCGCCGCGCTGTACACGGTGCCGGCCTCGCTGTTCCGCATCCTCGGCGGCTGGCTGTCGGACCGCCATGGCGCGCGCAAGGTCATGTACTGGACCCTGGGCATGTCGACGCTGTGCACCTTCCTGCTCAGCTACCCGCCGACGCGCTACAGCATCACCGGCGTGCAGGGCCAGATCGACTTCGCCATGCACCTGGGCCTGGCTGGTTTTGCCGTGATCATCATCGTGCTGGGCTTCTTCATGTCGCTGGGCAAGGCGGCGGTGTTCAAGCACATCCCCACCTACTACCCCGGGCACGTCGGCGTGGTCGGCGGCTTGGTGGGCATGATGGGCGGCCTGGGCGGTTTCCTGCTGCCATTGACCTTCGGCATGCTCAACGACGTGATCGGCATCTGGCAGAGCTGCTTCATGCTGCTGTTCGTGATCGCCGCTGCCGCCCTGGCCTGGATGCACTACGCGATCCGCATGGCCGAACGGGTGGAATGGGCCGAACGCAGCGAAAGCCGCGACCTGCCGGAGCTGTCCACGCCCAGCGGCTTCGTGCTGCGCGAATGGCACCCGGAGGACCCGACCTTCTGGGCCGATACCGGCAAACGCATCGCCACGCGCAACCTGTGGATCTCCATCCCCAACCTGCTGCTGGGCTTCGCCATCTGGATGGTCTGGTCGGTGGTGGTGGCCAAGCTGCCGCTGGCCGGCTTCGACTACAGCGCCAACCAGCTGTTCTGGCTCGCCGCCCTGCCCGGCTTGTCCGGCGCCACCCTGCGCATCTTCTACAGCTTCATGGTGCCGATTTTCGGCGGGCGACGCTGGACGGCGCTGTCCACCGCCTCGCTGCTGCTGCCAGCACTGTGGATAGGCTTCGCGGTACAGAACCCGCAGACACCCTACCTGGTGATGCTCATCCTGGCCTTGCTGTGTGGCCTGGGCGGTGGCAACTTTTCCTCGAGCATGGCCAACATCTCGTTCTTCTTCCCCCGCCAGGCCAAGGGTGGTGCCATGGGCCTGAACGCAGGGCTGGGCAACCTGGGCGTGAGCGTCATGCAGTTCCTGGTGCCGCTGGCGATCACCGCCGCGGTGTTCGGCAGCCTGGGCGGCGAGCCGCAGGTCACTGCGCAAGGCACGCCCTTGTGGTTGCAGAACGCCGGCTTCATCTGGGTGCCGTTCATCATCGCCGCGGCCCTGGCCGCCTGGTTCGGCATGAACGACATCGCCAGCGCCAAGTCGTCGTTCAGGGACCAGATGGCGATCTTCAAGCGCAAGCACACCTGGCTGATGAGCGTGCTCTACACCGGCACCTTCGGCAGCTTCATCGGCTTCTCGGCCGGCTTCCCGCTGCTGGCCGGGCACCTGTTCCCGGCGGTGGACGTGCTCAAGTTCGCCTTTCTAGGCCCGCTGATCGGCGCCCTGTCACGCGCCTTCTCCGGCGGGCTGGCCGACCGCTTCGGCGGCGCGCGCATCAGCCTGTGGGTCTACGTGGCGATGGCCGCGTGCGTGGCCGGCGTGCTGTTCTTCATCGCCGGCAAGGACCAGCCGGGAGCCTTCTGGGGCTTTCTGGCGATGTTCCTGCTGCTGTTCTTCTTCTCTGGCGTGGGCAATGCCAGCACCACGCAGATGATCCCGGCGATCTTCCGCATCCAGACGCCCCGCCTGTTCCCCGACCTGCCCACCGCCGAGCAGGCCCTGCTCGGCGAGAAGGAGTCCGCCGCCGTGGTGGGCTTCATCTCGGCGGTGGCGGCCTACGGCGGTTTCTTCATTCCCAAGTCGTTCGGCAGCTCGTTCGACCTCAGTGGCGGGCCGGAATGGGCGCTCTACGGTTTCATCCTGTTCTACCTGCTGTGCATCGTCCTGACCTGGTTCTACTACACCCGTCGCAACGCCGAGGTTCGCTGCTAGCCGATCCCATCGCCAAGGAGGAAGACCATGAGTTTCTTCATCGACCGCCTGCGCTACCTGGTCAAGCGGCCGCCGCAGTTCGCCGCAGGCCACGGCGAGACCCGCGACGAGAGCCGCGCCTGGGAGGACGGCTATCGCCAGCGCTGGCAGTTCGACAAGATCGCCCGCTCCACCCACGGGGTGAACTGCACCGGCTCCTGCAGCTGGAAGGTGTACGTGAAGAACGGCCTGGTCACCTGGGAGACCCAGCAGACCGACTATCCGCGCACCCGCCCGGACCTGCCCAACCACGAACCCCGCGGCTGCCCGCGCGGCGCCAGCTATTCCTGGTACCTGTACAGCGCCAACCGGCTCAAGTACCCCATGGTGCGCAAGGCGCTGATCCAGCTCTGGCGCGAAGCGCTGGCCGCCCAGCCCGACCCGGTGCTGGCCTGGGCCAGCATCGTCGAAGACCCCGACAAGGCCCGGCGCTACAAGTCGATCCGTGGCCGTGGCGGCTTCGTGCGCAGCGACTGGGACGAGCTGCAGACGCTGATCGCCGCCGCCAACGTCCATACCGTCAAGCGATACGGCCCCGACCGGGTCGCCGGCTTCTCGCCGATCCCGGCCATGTCGATGGTCAGCTATGCCGCCGGCACCCGCTACCTGTCGCTGATCGGCGGGGTGTGCCTGTCGTTCTACGACTGGTACTGCGACCTGCCACCGGCCTCGCCGCAGGTGTGGGGCGAGCAGACCGACGTGCCGGAGTCGGCCGACTGGTACAACGCCGGCTACCTCATCGCCTGGGGCTCCAACGTCCCGCAGACCCGCACCCCCGACGCGCACTTCTTCACCGAGGTGCGCTACAAGGGCACCAAGACCGTGGCCATCACCCCCGACTACGCCGAGATCGCCAAGCTCTGCGACGAGTGGATGAGCGCCAAGCAAGGCACCGATGCCGCCCTGGCGATCGCCATGGGCCATGTGATCTTCAAGGAATTCCACCTGGAGAAACCCAGTGCCTATTTCACCGACTACATCCGCCGCTACACCGACATGCCGATCCTGGTCGAACTGGAGCCGCGCGAGGACGGCAGCCTGGTGCCGGGCAAACAACTGCGCGCCAGCGACTTCGCCGGCAACCTGGAACAGGCCAACAACCCCGAGTGGAAGACCCTGGCCTGGGACGAGGCCCATGAGCGCCTGGTGGTGCCGCGCGGCTCCATCGGTTTTCGCTGGGGCGAGAGCGGGCGCTGGAACCTGGAGACGGTCGAGGCCCAAGGCAGCGAGGTGAAGCTGTGCCTGTCGCTGCTCGGCCGCCACGACGAGGTGGCGCGGGTGGCCTTCCCCTACTTCGGCGGTATCGAGCGCCAGCACTTCGCCCATGTCCCGCTGCACGAGGTGATCCACCACCATGTGCCGGCCAAGCGCCTGCGCCTGGCCGATGGCCGCGAGGTACTGGCCGTCACGGTGTTCGACCTGAGCGCCGCCAACTACGGCATCGACCGCGGCCTGGTCGCCACGGTCGGCGGCAGCGGCGAGGACGACGGTGCTACCGCGTACGACCAGCTCAAGCCCTATACCCCGGCCTGGCAGGAAGCGATCACCGGCGTGCCGGCGGCGCAGATGATCCGCATCGCCCGCGAGTTCGCCGAAAACGCCGACAAGACCCATGGCCGCTCGATGATCATCGTCGGTGCCGGGATGAACCACTGGTACCACATGGACATGAACTACCGTGGGCTGATCAACATGCTCATCCTCTGCGGTTGCGTGGGCAAGAGCGGCGGCGGTTGGTCGCACTACGTCGGCCAGGAGAAGCTGCGCCCGCAGACCGGCTGGACACCGCTGGCCTTCGCCCTGGACTGGCACCGTCCGCCTCGGCACATGAACAGCACCTCGTTCTTCTACAACCACTCCAGCCAGTGGCGCTATGAAAAGCTGCAGGTCAGCGAGCTGCTTTCGCCCCTGGCCCGCCCGCAGGACTTCAGCGGCAGCCTGGTGGACTTCAACGTGCGCGCCGAGCGCATGGGCTGGCTGCCTTCGGCGCCGCAACTGGCGACCAACCCGCTGCGCCTGGCCGCCGCGGCGAAGGCCAACGGGCAGAGCACGGTCGACTACACCGTCGCCCAGCTCAAGAGCGGCCAACTGCGCTTTGCCAGCGAAGACCCGGACAACCCGCAGAACCACCCGCGCAACCTGTTCGTCTGGCGCTCCAACCTGCTCGGCTCCTCGGGCAAGGGCCACGAGTACATGCTCAAGTACCTGCTCGGTACCCGCAACGGCGTGCTCGGCAAGGACTTGGGCGAGGCCGGCGGGCAGAAGCCCGAAGAGGTGCTGTGGAGCGACACCCCCATCGAGGGCAAGCTCGACCTGGTGGTGACCCTGGACTTTCGCATGTCCACCACCTGCCTGTACTCGGACGTGGTGCTGCCCACCGCCACCTGGTACGAAAAGGACGACCTCAACACCTCCGACATGCACCCGTTCATCCACCCGCTCACCGCCGCCACCGACCCTGCCTGGGAAGCGCGCAGCGACTGGCAGATCTACGACGGCATCGCCCAGGCCTTCGCCCGCGTGTGCGTCGGCCACCTGGGCGAGGAGACCGACCTGGTCACCCTGCCCCTGCAGCACGACAGCCCCGGCGAGCTGGCCCAGCCCGAGGTGCGCGACTGGAAGAAAGGCGAATGCGAGCCGATCCCCGGCAAGACCATGCCATCGCTGATCGAGGTCCACCGTAACTACCCCGAGACCTATGAGCGCTTCAGCTCGATCGGCCCGCTGCTGGACGACATCGGCAACGGCGGCAAGGGCATCGCCTGGCAGACGCGCGAGGAAGTCGAGCTGCTCGGCCAGCTCAACTACCGCAAGCAGACCGGCGCCGCGGCCGGCCGGCCCTGCCTGGCCTCGGCGCTGGACGCCGCCGAGATGATCCTCACCCTGGCGCCGGAGACCAACGGCCAGGTGGCGGTCAAGGCCTGGGAAGCGCTGTCGAAGGTCACCGGTCGCGACCACAGCCACCTGGCCAGGCGCAAGGAGGAAGAGAAGATCCGCTTCCGCGACCTGGTGGCGCAACCGCGCAAGATCATCTCCAGCCCCACCTGGTCGGGCCTGGAGGACGAACACGTGAGCTACAACGCCTGCTACACCAACGTCCACGAACTGATCCCCTGGCGCACCCTCACCGGCCGCCAGCAGTTCTACCAGGATCACCCGTGGATGCGCGCCTTCGGCGAGAGCCTGATGGTCTATCGCCCACCGATCGACACCAAGGCCGCCGCCAGCGTGGCCGCGCCGCGCAGCAACGGCAACCCGGAAATCGCCCTGAACTGGCTCACCCCGCACCAGAAGTGGGGCATCCACTCCACCTACAGCGACAACCTGTTGATGCAGACCCTGTCCCGGGGCGGGCCGATCGTCTGGATCAGCGAGGATGACGCGCGCGCCATCGGCGTCGCCGACAACGACTGGATCGAGCTGTACAACGCCAACGGCGCCATCGCCGCCCGTGCCGTGGTCAGCCAGCGGGTACGCCCGGGCATGGCGATGATGTACCACGCCCAGGAACGCATCCTCAACATGCCCGGCTCCGAACTCACCGGCACCCGCGGTGGCATCCACAACTCGGTGACCCGGGTATGCCCCAAGCCGACCCACATGATCGGTGGCTACGCCCAGCTGTCCTACGGTTTCAACTACTACGGCACGGTGGGTTCGAACCGCGACGAGTTCGTCATCGCCCGCAAGATGCGCAACATCGACTGGCTCGACGACGAAGGCAACGACTACCAGCAGGAGGCCGTGAAATGAAGATCCGTTCCCAGGTCGGCATGGTCCTGAACCTCGACAAGTGCATCGGTTGCCACACCTGCTCGGTGACCTGCAAGAACGTCTGGACCAGCCGCGAAGGCATCGAGTACGCCTGGTACAACAACGTCGAGACCAAGCCCGGCATCGGCTACCCCAAGGAGTGGGAGAACCAGAAGAAGTGGAACGGCGGCTGGGTGCGCAACGCCGACGGCTCGATCAACCCACGCATCGGTGGCAAGTGGCGGGTGCTGGCGAACATCTTCGCCAACCCTGACCTGCCGGAGATCGACGACTACTACGAGCCATTCACCTTCGACTACCAGCACCTGCACAGCGCCAAGGAGGGCGATCACCAACCCACCGCGCGGCCGCGCTCGCTGATTTCCGGCCAGCGCATGAAGAAGATCGAATGGGGCCCGAACTGGGAGGAACTGCTGGGCAGCGAGTTCGCCAAGCGGCGCAAGGACGTGAACTTCGACCAGGTCCAGGCCGACATCTACGGCCAGTTCGAAAACACCTTCATGATGTACCTGCCGCGCCTGTGCGAGCACTGCCTGAACCCGGCCTGCGTGGCCGCCTGCCCCAGCGGGGCGATCTACAAGCGCGAGGAGGACGGCATCGTCCTGATCGACCAGGACAAGTGCCGTGGCTGGCGCATGTGCGTCAGCGGCTGTCCGTACAAGAAGATCTACTACAACTGGAAGAGCGGCAAGTCCGAGAAGTGCATCTTCTGCTACCCACGCATCGAGACCGGCCAGCCCACCGTCTGCTCCGAGACCTGCGTGGGGCGCATCCGCTACCTTGGGGTATTGCTGTACGACGCCGACCGCATCGAGGAAGTGGCCGCCTCGCCCGATGACCGCGACCTGTACCATCGCCAGTGCGAGATCTTCCTCGACCCGCACGACCCCGAGGTGATCGCCCAGGCACGTCGCGACGGCGTGCCCGACAGCGTGATCGCCGCAGCCCAGGCCTCGCCGGTGTACAAGCTGGCCATCGACTGGCGCCTGGCCCTGCCGCTGCACCCGGAATACCGCACCCTGCCGATGGTCTGGTACGTGCCGCCGCTGTCGCCGATCCAGTCCGCCGCCGAGGCCGGCCATGTGGCATTCGACGGCATCCTGCCGAAGATCGAGTCGCTGCGTATTCCCGTGCGCTACCTGGCCAACATGCTCACCGCCGGCGAGGAAGCGCCGGTGGTGCTGGCGCTCAAGCGGCTGATGGCCATGCGGGTGTACATGCGCGCCCGGCATGTGGACGGCCGCGACGACGATGCCGTGCTCGCCGAAGTCGGCCTGACCCAGGCCCAGTGCGAGGACATGTACCGCTACCTGGCGATCGCCAACTACGAGGACCGCTTCGTCATCCCCACCGGCCACCGCGAACAGATCCCCGACGTGTTCGCCGAACGCAGCGGTTGCGGCTTCTCCTTCGGCGACGGCTGCAACGGTGGGCGCAACGAGGTGAGCCTGTTCGGCGGGCGCAAGCAGACCACCACGCTGGTCAAGCCGGTGCAGACGTTCGACCCGGTGGAGGACAGCCGCCATGGGTGACTATCACGCCAGCCAGGCGCCACAGGTGGGCCTGCTCAGCCTGCGCGTGCTGGCACGGCTGCTCGACTACCCCAGCCGCGAACTGCAGGCCGCCAGTGCCGAGGCGATCGCCATCCTCGATGCCGAGCAGCGCCTGCCCGCACCGCTGCGCGCCCAGCTGGCGCAGTGGTGCCAGGCACTGGCCCAGGGCGACTTGCTGGACCTGGAGGAAGCCTACGTCGAGCTGTTCGACCGTGGTCGCGCCACCTCGCTGCTGCTGTTCGAGCACGTGCACGGCGAGTCCCGCGATCGAGGCCAGGCCATGGTCGACCTGCTGGCCGAGTACGAGGCCGCAGGGTTCGCCCTCGACGCCCGGGAGCTGCCAGACCACCTGCCGTTGTTCCTCGAGTACCTCTCCACCCGGCCCCACGACGAAATCGGCCAGTGGCTGGGCGAGATCCAACCGATCCTCGCCATGCTCGGCGCACGCCTGGAAGAGCGCGGCAGCCGCTACGCCCTGGTGCCTCGCGCCCTGCTCGCGTTGATCGGCGCCAGCGACAGCATCGATGCCCAACGCCCGGCTGCCAGCGTCGAGCCACCGGACAACACGCCCCAGGCGCTGGACGCGGTGTGGGAAGAAGAAGCGGTGCGCTTCGAGGCCCAGTCCGACCAGGACTGCAGCCTGCAGTCCGCCACAGGCCGGCGCCTGGCCGAGCGCAAGCACGAGGCGATCCCCCAGGTCATCCAGGTCATGCCGTCCGCCGCCGCGGACCGGCGCTGAAAAGGAGGTGCATCATGCATGAGGGCTACCTGCTCCACCTGATCTACGGCTTCTACCCCTACCTGGCCGGCACCGTGTTCTTGCTCGGCAGCCTGCTGCGCTACGACCATGGCCAGTACACGTGGAAGACCGGTTCCAGCCAGATGCTTTCGAGCAAGCACATGCGCCTGGCCAGCAACCTGTTCCACATCGGCATCCTGGCGATCTTCTTCGGCCACCTGGTCGGCCTGCTGACGCCGCACTGGGTCTACGCGCCCTTCCTCTCCGCCGGGCACAAGCAACTGATGGCCATCGTCTTCGGCGGCATCGCCGGGGTGCTGTGCGTCATCGGCGGCGCCATGCTGCTCTGGCGTCGGTTGTTCAACCCGCGGGTACGCGCCTCCTCCAGCCTGATGGACAACCTGATCATCGCCCTGCTCCTGCTGCAGGCGATCCTGGGCCTGGTGACCATCGTCTTCTCCCTGCACCACCTGGATGGCGGCATGATGGTGGCGTTGGCCAACTGGGCCCAGGCGATCGTCTTCCTGCGCGGCGACGCGGCAAGCTTCCTGGTCGGCACGCCGCTGATCTTCAAGCTGCACATCTTCCTCGGCCTGACCATCATCCTGCTATTCCCCTTCACCCGCCTGGTGCACGTGTGGAGCATTCCGCTGGGCTATTTCGGGCGCAGCTACCAGATCGTCCGCCGACGCGGCTGAGGAGCAACAAGCATGGAGATGATCGCCGTCGAGAACCTGCCAGACAGCCCGACGCTGGTGATCCGGGTGGGCGACACACGGCTCAGCGAGGCCGATATCGCCCGGGAAACCCCCTTCCACCCCGCGCCATCGCTGGCCGAGGCGCAGCGCTGCGCGGCACGGGCGCTGGTGGTGCGCGAGCTGCTGGCCCAGCGCGCGGCCATGCTTGGCCTGGCGCCGGGCGACGAGGCCGTGGCCAGCTTGCTGGAGCGTGAGCTGCAGGTGCCGCAGGCCGACGAGGACGCTTGCCGGCGCTACTTCGACAGCCACCGCGAGCGCTTCTGCGCACCGGCGCGGCTGCGGGTGCGGCACATCCTGTTGCCCGCGGCGCCGGAGGATGCACGGGCGCGCGATGGGCAGTACCGGCTCGCCGAACGGTTGCTGGGGGAGCTGGTGCAACATCCCGAGCGCTTCACGGAACTGGCGCTGCGGCATTCCGCCTGCCCGTCCAGGGACCAGGGTGGCGAGCTTGGCTGGCTGACCGCCGGGCAGACCGTCGCCGAGCTGGACCAGGCGCTGCTGCGCCTGCCGCCGGGCCTGCACGACCGGCCGCTGGCCTCGCGCTATGGCTGGCACCTGGTGTGCATCGACGAGCGTGTCGAGCGCCGCCCCCTGCCCTATGCCCAGGTCGCCGAGCGGGTGCGCCACAGCCTGCGCGAAGCGTCCACCCGGCATGCCCTGCGCCAGTACCTCCTGGCACTGGAGAGTGAGTTCGGGGTCGAGGGGTTCAGCCTGGAGGAGGACGGTGGGTAGCTGTCCATTCGGCCCCAGGATTACCAGGCAGCGCTTATCGACCGGCCAGCCGCCGTCTCAGCGCTCGGCCCCATGCTGGATGACGATCGAATCGGTCCCCAGGCGCCCCATGACATCGGCCTTGCGGGCCTCGGCCTCGGCCTTGGTGGGGAACGGCCCCATCAGCACCACCGGCTTGCCGTCGCGGTACTCCACCGAGGACGGGATCCCCTTCTCGATCAGGCGCGCCGTCATGTCGCTCAGGGCCCCCATGTTCGGGCCCTGGATCACTTCCACATCCCAGCCTTGGGGCGCCGGCTGGTCGGCCAGGGCATCGGCGCGACGCTGCAGGTCGGCGCCACCGCAGATTTCACGGATGCGCAGGTTGTTGCCGGTTTCATCGACGAGCACCTCGTACTGGCCATCGTGCTTGATCGCCACGTAGCTGCGGTACGGCTCGTACTGGCCGGCATCGTCCTTGCCACGGACCTGGCCGCAGATGGAGCCCTGGGTGTCGATCCGCACGTTGGCGAACTTGGCCGTCTTGGGGTTGTGCAGGTGTTCGGCCACCTGCTTGTGCACGCCCTCGACCTCGTTCTCACAGCCGGCCAGGGCCAGCACTGCCATTACCACTGCCAGTTTGCGCACGCGTCTACCTCCTGATTCGAAGGGGCGGATTCTAGCATGATGCAAGCAGCAGATCGCTGGGACGTAGCCACCCGCCAGCGTTGCCGGGATCAGATCTCACAGCGGACCTCCCGCGAAGGCGGGTGGCCGAAGAAGGCGCTGTAGCATCGGCTGAAATGGCTGCTCGACACGAAACCGCAAGCGAGCGCGACATCCACCACCGACAGGCCGGAGTTCTGCAGCAGGCAACGGGCCTCGGCCGGTACCGGCCCGGGGCGCGCGCAGGCAGCCACATTCACTACACCGCGTCTACTTGCAGCTTGAAGCTTGCTGCTCGCCGCTGAAAAAAACCGCCCCCCTAGTCCCGCAGAAAGCGCTCCTCGAACGGATAGTGGGTCAACAGCTCATACCCGTTCTCCGTCACCAGCAGCTGGTTCTCCAGTTTGATCCCGTCACGCCCCCCGACCTCCCCCACATAGGCCTCCACGCAAAGCGCCATGCCAGCCTGCAGCTCGCCTTCATAGCCATGGGACTGCAAATCCTCCGGGTAGCGGATGCTGGGGTATTCGTCGCACAGCCCCACCCCGTGGAACATCACGCCGTAGCGCTGGGCGCGGCAGCTCTCGGGCAGGCGGTGGCCCTTGGCGGTCAGCTCGGTGAAGTGCACACCGGGCCTGACCAGCTCGATGTTGGTAGTGATGTGCTCATGGGCAATGCGGTACAGGCGCTTCTGCTCCGCGGTCGGCTCCCCGCCACCACAGATCCAGCTGCGCGACATGTCCACGCAGAAGCCGTAGACCCCGATCAAGTCGGTGTCGAACGACAACAGGTCGCCATCGCTCAGGACCCTCGGGCCGGACTCCTGGTACCACGGGTTGGTGCGAGGACCGGAACTGAGGATGCGCGTCTCGATCCACTCGCCGCCACGGCGGATGTTGCCAGCGTGCAGTACCGCCCAGACGTCGTTCTCGGTCATTCCGGCACGCATGGCCTGGTGCATCTCGGCCACCGCCGCTTCGCAGGAGGCGACGGCGCAGCGCATGGCGAGGATCTCGTCCGGCCCCTTGACCATGCGGGCGAACTCGGTCACCTCCTGGCCGTTGTGCACCTCCACGCCCAGGGCATCGAGGGCGCGCAACCCGGCCACCTCGATGCGGTCGACCGCCAGGCGGCGGTTGTTGCCTGCATGGGTGCGTAACAGCTCATCCACCTGCGCGCAGAAATGGCGCGCATGCTCGTCGGTACGGTCACCGGACTCGAAGTAGAAGAACGACGCCCCGCTACGCAGCTCACTGATCAGCGGCAAGTGCGCAGACAGGTGGTCGCAACCGTGAAAGTCCCACAGCACCACATGGCCACTGGCGGCGACGAAACAGGCACGAGCCGGGTTGTGGGTGGTCCACAGCTGCATGTTGGTGGTGTCGGTGGCGTAGCGGATGTTCAGCGGGTCGAACAGCAAGATACCGCCCAGGTCACGGGCTACCAGCTGTTCGCAGATGCGCCGCAGGCGGTACTCGCGCATGCTCGGCAGGTGCGGCGCCTGCAGCCCGAGGCGCTGCCACTCGGCAAAGGCCAGGGGCGTCGGGCCGATCTCGACGCGGTCGTTGTCGTCGACCGAGCCGTCTGCCTTGAGCGCAGCGGCGCGTTGCCGGGAGGGGTCGATACGTCGGGCATGGCTGGGGATCGAGAATGGCGATGTCATCACGGCGTTCCTGTGTTGTTGTTCTTGAATACCGATCACGGCAGAGGGCCGGTGAAGGCCCCTGCCCCACCGGCCACCCCACCCAAATGCCTCTTGCGTGACTCAGGCGATCCGCGCCGAGGCCTCGCCCAGACGGCGGATCATCAGCTCGCAATACCAGTCGACGAACTGGCACACGCCATTTTCCACCAGGCCCGAATACGGCCCTGGCGCGTAGGCCGGCGAGGTCACGCCGACCTGGGTGCCCTCCACCAGGCGGCGGTCCTGGTCGTTGGTCGCCATCCACACCTTGGTCAGGCGCTCGAGGTCGTAGTCCACGCCTTCCTGGGCATCCTTGGGAACCAGCCACTTGGTGGTCACCACGGTCTCCCCCGGCCCCATCGGCAGCACACGGAAACTCAAGGCGTGGTCGCCAAGGAAGTGGTTCCAGGTCGAGGGGTAGTTGAAATAGAGCAAGGCACCGATATTGCCCACGCCGCTGCGGTCCAGGCGACGGGACACCGCTGGCTTGCCGTCCATGGTGTAGCTGCTGGCGCCATTGTTGAGCGGGATGCGGGTCATGCGGTACTGGCCGCCTGGGTCCATGACCAGCCGGCTGGCCAGGCCACCGGCCTCGTAGGTGTTCCAGTGGGTGGCCAGCTCCGGGTCTTCCTCGCCGCCGATCCCCTGCACCGAGACGTTCTCGACGAAGGAGTTGAGCAGCTCCGGGTGCGTGCCGTCGCAGTGGTAGCACTCGCGGTTGTTCTCGAAGACCAGCTTCCAGTTGCCCTGCTCGACCAGGTTGGACTCGAAGGCGACCTTGCAGTCTTCCAGGTAATGGGGGCCGATGAACGGCGAGACCGCGCTGCGGAACTTCTCGAAGTCCGGCGCCACCTTGGCTACGCAAACGTAGATGTAGCTGTGGACCACCTCGCAGTGGGCGGGCAGCAGGCCGTGGTCGGCGGTATTGAAGTCCGGGCCCATGTTACCGGCGAACAGCAAGCGACCATCCAGTTCGAAGGTCCACTTGTGATAAGGGCAGACCAGCTTGGCCACCTTGCCCTTGGCCTCGGTGCAGACCTTGGAGCCGCGATGACGGCAGGCATTGTGGAAGGCACGGACCTGGCCATCGCCACCGCGCACCACGGCTACCGGATAGTCGCCAATCTGCAACGTTATATATTGGCCGGGCTTTTCGATCTCGAACGTATGCCCGGCGAAGATCCATTCGCGGTGCCAGATCTGTTCGAGGTCCTGGCGATAGACTTCCGGGTCCCTGTACGCGATACCCGGCAGCCCATGCTGCGGCTTGCGTTGTTTTATCAGGTCCAATACATCGGTACTTTTGTACATTATTATGGATGCTCCCAAGTAAGTGCAGGAGGGCCGCGGCATGCCGTATGCGTCAGGGCTCATCAGCCCGATACAACCTGTACGATTAAGTCCTCAATGTTTCAATCGACTCGGATAGTCTGCCGATTGAAATAATCGAGCGGTCATCGCTGCTGCTTGACAAACAGTCTAGGGCGAGGTTCTCAGTCTCAAGAATCGACTTTTTATACGGTCTATTGATTACCTGATGTTATGGTCAAGCCACACCGAACCCGATCACACATTGATGAAGATGCCGTCCCTGCGCGCCGTCAAGGCCTTCGTCGCGGCGGCCCGCTACCAGAACTTCACCCGCGCGGCGCAAGCACTGTGCCCCACCCAGGCGCGGCCATCAGCAAGCAACGGGTGACGCCGTGCTGCTCGCCGGCCTTCGCCAACTTCTGGCTCAGCACCAGGTTGCCCGCCTTTTTCGACACCTATCCAGAAATAGACCTGAACCATCGCGTTCGAGTGGTCATCCCCCGAAGACCTGGATGGATAACCTCAGATCATCAGATGCTCCGTGTAAATGTCGCTGTATTCCACTCTTGCGCAACACTAACCTTCACCTTGATGCTGTGCAGCGCTTCGAGGTGAAGGTGGCCTGAATGTGGGAGGTCTGAATAAATGAATAATTCATTCGTCCATCCGGATATCAATCGCCCTGCAAAAGTTCTCTTTCAGCGGACGCCGTGAAAACATTCATGTTGCGTGAAGAACAACGTCATACCGACTGATTTTTCACTCACAAAAGAAGCGCGCCCCGAAAATATACAGCCAAAACAAGAAGAGGTTATTCCATATGTCCGCATTCCCGTTTTCCGGTATCAACCTGGCCATCACTACGCCCTTCGATACCCAAGGCAATATCGACTATGCCCGCTTCGAAACCCTGATCGAGGGTTATATCGCCGCTGGCGTGCATGGCTTCGTGCTCAGTTCCGGCACTGGCATGCACGTCTACCTGAGCAAGGAAGAATCCAAGGAGTTGGTCGCCTTCGGCGCCAAGGTCATCGCTGGCCGTGCCCGGGTGATCGCCCAGACCTCCGCGCTGCTGGTCGAGGACGTGCTGGAACGCACCCGGCATGCCACCGATTGCGGGGCCGATGGGGTCATGGTGCTGCCGCCGTTCTTCGAAGGCCCGACCGACGACCAGGGCATCGTCGACTTCTACACCACGGTCTGCCAGGCGGGCCTGCCGGTCATCGGCTACAACGTGCCCCAGGCCGTAGGCGTGGAAGTGACTCCGGCATTGTTTGGCAAGCTCAGCGAAATCCCCAACTTCGTGTCGGTCAAGGACAGCAGCGGCGACCTCGCTGCCCAGGCCTCGCTGATCCGCACGGGCCTGCCCACCATGAACGGCGCCGATCCGCTGGCGCCCTATGCCCTGTATGCTGGCGCCGCGGGCCTGATCTGGGGCGGCGCCAACATGGCGCCACGCACCTGCGTCGCCTTCGTCAATGCGGCCATGGAGCGCCAGTGGGAGCGTGCCCGCGAGATCTGGCGCGAACTGGAGCCGGTCATGTCGTTGATCTGGCAAGGCGACTACGTGCAGTCGGTCTACGCAGGCGCGCAACTGAGTGGCTATGGCGCCGGCAACCCACGCCGCCCGCTGGCTCGTCTGTCGGCGGAAAAGCTCGAGGTGCTCAAGGCCGCCCTGGGCCCGCTGGCCTCGCGCGAAGCCGGCCTGGCCTGACACCTCGACATGTACGTGGCCAAGAAGTTTCCCAAGCACGCCAGCCTGTCCGGCTGGGTGGGCCTACTGCCACCGCGCACGCCCAGGCCGTCCCTCGACAGCGCCGTCACGGCCGACGTCGCCATCAATGACGCCCGGGCGTGCTCAGAAGCACAACCTGAGCATGTCCGCCAAGCGTCGGTCATCCGCGCTGCGTGACCGGCAGCAGGCCTTCAGCGCTTGCTGCAGGCAGCGCACGAAACAGCGCGCGGCCGGGTCCAGCACCTGGTCGCGCAGCTGAATCACGCTGATATCCCCCTCCTCCAACGGCTCGTCCAGCGCCAGGGCGCGTGCCTTGTCGCGCAGTGGCTCGCACAGCAGCATCGGCGCGGGCGAATAGCCGAGCATGCCGGCATCGATGATCAGGCTGCTGAGCATGGCGCTGGACTGGGCGCAGACGATGCGCCCCGGCTCGAGGTCCAGGCCATGGCGGCCGAACAACTGCTGCATCAGCGAGTGCTGGCCTGTCTGGGTGAAGTTCATGACCCAGTCGTGCTCCAGCAACTGGCCGAGCTAGCGCGCCTCCTGCAACGGGTGGCCGATGCGTGCCAGCACCTGCATGGGGTAGTGCGCCAACACCTGGTGGCTGAACTCCTGGGCCGGCAGCCCCCCGGCCGGGCCCAGGGCGAACTGCATCTGGCCGCTGCGCAACAGCGACAGGCTGACCGCCTGCAGGCCTTCGTAGAGCTCCAGTTGCACCGCCGGCATCGCCTGGCGAAAGGCTTGCAGTGCCGCGCCCAGCAGGGTCTGCCCGAACCAGGGCGTGATCCCCACGCACAAGCGGCTCGGCGTTTCCCCCCGCAGACTGGCCAGGTCGCGCTGGGCCTTTTCCAACTGGCTGGCGATCTGCCGGGCATGCGGCAGCAGGGTCAGGCCCGCCGTGGTCAGGCGCGCGCCGCCGGCATGCCGGGCCAGTAACGCCAGCCCCTGCTCTTGCTCCAATTCACGCAAGGCACGGGTGATCGCCGCCTGGGACAACGCCAGGGCCCGGGCGGCGGAACGGATGCCACCGTGGTCGGCCACGGCGATCAGGGCCTGTAGCTGGTGCAGCTTCACGAAGAGTCTCCTGCCTGAACACCAAGGGTCGTCATGACAACATTTTTGCGGCTTATGCCCGGCCGGCGGGGGCGCTAGGTTAAAGCACGAGGCCAGGGCCGCCAACGGGCCCTGCAGTGTCGCCTCGCTGACCAGGAAAGAACAATATGCATAACACCTGCATCGCCCCCGGCATCGCCGCCATCACCCCGGCCATGGTCGAGCTGCGCCGGGCCATCCACCGCCAGCCCGAACTGGGCTTCGAAGAGTTCGCCACCCGTGCGCGGGTGATCGACCACCTGCAGCAGTGGGGCTACGAGGTCCACCAGGGCCTGGCCGGCACCGCCGTGGTCGGCACCCTGCGCAATGGCGCAGGCCTCACGCTGGGCCTGCGCGCCGAGCTCGATGCCCTGCCGATCGACGAACAGAGCGGCCGCCCCTGGGCCAGCACGGTACCGGGCAAGATGCACGCCTGCGGCCATGACGGGCACACCGCCATGCTCCTGGCGGCAGCTTGCGAACTGGCCCGCGAGCGCCACTGGCGCGGCACCCTGCACCTGTTCTTCCAGCCCGCCGAGGAAGGCCACGGCGGCTCCGGCGCCAAGCGCATGCTCGACGAAGGCGTGTTCGAACGCTTCCCCTGCAACGCCCTGTTCGCCCTGCACAACTCCCCCGGCATGCCGGTCGGCCAGTTCGGCGTGCTCGCCGGGCCGCGCATGGCCTCTACCGACAGCGTGACCATCGTCATCCACGGCCAGGGCGGCCACGGCGCGATGCCCGACAAGACAGTCGACCCGGTGGTGGTCGGCGCTTCGCTGGTCCTGGCGTTGCAGACCATCGTGTCGCGCAACGTGCCGCCGAGCGAGACCGCGATCATCACCGTGGGCGCCTTGCTCGCCGGCGATGCCGCCAACGTCATTCCCGACCGGGCCGAACTGCGCCTGAGCGTGCGCACGCTCGACCCCTAGGTCCGCCACCTGCTGCGCCAGCGGATCGCCACCCTCGCCGAGCTGCACGCCCAGGGCTATGGCGCCACGGCCGACGTGAGCTTCGGCGAAGGCTACCCAGTGCTGGTCAACGACCCAGAGGCCAGCCAACTGGCCGAACAGGTGATACGCGACTGGCTCGGCGACGAGGGCCTGGCGCCACGGCAGCAGCCGATCTGCGCCAGCGACGACTTCGCCTTCTGGCTGGAGCAGGTCCCCGGTTGCTACCTGCTGATCGGCAATGGCCACGGCAGCGGCACCTGCGAGGTCCACAACCCTGGCTACGACTTCAACGACCTGGCACTGCCCCTGGGCGCCACCTTCTGGGTGCGGCTGGCGCAACGTTTCCTGGCCTGACGGCCATCGCAAGAGAGCACAGACGATGACAACAAAAACAACAGACTTCGCCATCGACACCCACAGCCGGCCACCCAGCAAGCGCCGGGCGATCGCCGCGATCTGCGTGGGCAATGCCCTGGAGTTCTACGATTTTCTGGTCTACAGCCTGCTGGCCACGCTCATGGCACGGCTGTTCTTTCCCTTCAGCGACCATCCGTTGATTCCGCTGATGCTGTCGCTGGCGGTGTTCGGCACCGGCTTCGTCATGCGCCCCCTGGGCGGCTTGGTGATCGGCCTGTACGCCGACCGTGCCGGGCGCAAGGCGGCCATGCGCCTGACCCTGTGGCTGATGGCGATCGGCTCGCTGCTGTTCACCGTCGCGCCCACCTATGCCCAGGCCGGCCTGCTCGGCCCAGCGGTGGTGATCGTCGCGCGGCTCTTGCAGGGCTTCGCAGTGGGCGGGCAGATCGGCACCTCGACCACCATGCTCATGGAGTATGCCGACAAGCATTCGCGCGGCTACTACTGCAGCTGGCAGACCTTCAGTCAGAGCCTGGGCATCTGCCTGGGCGGGCTGATGGTCACCCTGTTGAGCACCCTGCTCAGCCCCGAGGCCATGGACAGCTGGGGCTGGCGCCTGATCTTCGCCCTGGGCATCCTGGCCATCCCGGTCAGCGAGTACATCCGCCATCGCCTGGAAGAAACCCAGGCCCACCGCCAGATCGTGCGCAGCGGCGCGGCGGTGTCCCAGGGCAGGCAACTGGCCGTGCTGCTGCAGCACCCACGGCAGATGCTGGCGGGCGTGCTGCTGGTGATCGGCGCCACCGTGCCGATCTACACCATCCAGTTCTACCTGGCCAACCATGCCATCGGCGTACTCGGCATGCCCCTGGCCAGCGGCACCTGGGCGGCGATCGTCGCCTGCCTGCCGCCCCTGCTGCTCTCGGCCCATGCCGGTCGACTGAGCGACCGCATCGGCCGGCGCAAGGCGATCTTCTGGCCCTTGCCGATCCTGCTGCTGGCGATCTACCCGGCCTTCCTGCTGCTCAACCAGCACCCCAACCTGGGCGTGCTGCTCGGCGTGGTGACCCTGCTGAGCATCCCGCTGACCTACACCATCGTGCCCAACCTGGCGATCCTGCCGGAGCTGTTTCCCACCCACATCCGTGCCAGCGGCATGTCTTTGGCCTATTGCATCGGCGTGGCCCTGTTCGGCGGTTTCGCCCAGTTCTTCGCCGCTGGCCTGGTCAGCCTCACCGGCAACAGCAATGCACCGGCGTTCTACATCATCGCGGCGATCCTGCTGTCGCTGGTGGGCCTGAAGCTGGTGCCGGAAACCGCTGGCAAGGACCTCGACTGACCCCTCGGCTCACGGACGAGCCCTCCCCTTCACTGCCCTGGGCCTCCCGCCTACGGCACCCGGATGCGCCGAAAACAAGAACAACAGGTGAAACCTCATGCTCCATCGCCCTGCCACGCTGCTCTGCAGTGCCCTGCTGGCCTCCGATGTGCTGGCCGCTCCCCACGGCCTTGTCGAAGACAGCCAACTGGAGTTGCGCAACCGCAACTTCTACTTCAACCGCGACCTGCGCAACGGCGCCAGCAACGGCCAGGGCGACAATGCCGCCCGGCCTGCGGACGAACGCAAGGGTTACCGCGAGGAATGGGCTCATGGCCTGATGCTTGGCCTCGACTCCGGGTTCACCCAGGGCACCCTGGGCCTGGGGCTCGATGCCCATGCCCACCTCGGCCTCAAGCTCGACAGCGGCGCGGGGCGCACCGGCACCCTGCTGCTGCCGGTGCGCCATGACCGCCAGCGCGACGCCGAAGTGGCGGACGACTACAGCCATGCCGGTGCCGCGCTCAAGGCGCGCTGGCGCGGCAACGAACTGAAATGGGGCGAAATGCGCACCTCGACGCCGGTGTTCACCACCGCCGACAGCCGCCTGCTACCCGAACTGGCCACCGGCCTGTACCTGCGCAACGACACCCTGCCCGGCCTGCTGGTCGAGGCAGGCCACTTCACCGCCTACCACGGCTTCGCCTCCAGCAATGACGACGATAGCCTGCGCACCCGCTATTCCGACGTGGCGGTACGCAGCCTGGATTTTCTCGGGGCCAGCTATTCGTTCAGCGATACCCTGCGCGCGAAACTGTTCCATGCCCGCGCCGAGGACAACTGGCTGCAGTACTACCTGAACCTCAACCAGGACCTGCCGTTCACGCCGTCCAGCGGCCTGAACCTCGACCTGCAGCTGTACCGCAGCGACGCCACCGGGCGGGAACTGTCCGGCCCCGTCGCCAACACCAGCTGGAGCCTGGCCGGAGCCTGGCGCCACGGTCCGCACCGCATCACCCTGGCCTACCAGCAGATCGACGGCGACACACCGTTCGACTATGTCGGTGGCCTGTCCATCGACCTGGCCAACTCGGTGCAGCTATCGGACTTCAACGCCCCCGGCATGAAATCCCGCCAGGCACGCTACGACCTCAACCTGGCCGGCTATGGCGTCCCTGGCCTGAGCTTCATGACCCGCTACGTCACCGGCTCCGGCGCCAGCGACCGGCACTGGCGCCCCGGCCAGCGCTATGCGGGCGGGGCATTGTCCACCTATGGCCAGTATGACGGCGCGAAATGGCACGAACTGGACATGGAGGTGCGCTACGTGGTGCAGGCAGGACCGGCCCGCGACCTCTCCCTGCGCACCCGCGTGGCCAGCTACCGAGGCAACCGACAGGCCCAGGCCGACCTGCCGGACATCAATGAAGTGCGGCTGATCGTCGAATATCCGCTGAGCCTGTAGAACGGGCGGTGCCAACCCTTTGGAGAAAAACGAAAACACCCAGGATATGCACTACGCTAAAGCAGCGCGGATACTTGCGCAGCGCAGGTGTCGGCCAGTTCTCAGACGACGTCAATACCGGAGATTTTCATGGGCGGTTACTACGAATTGAAACGCAGCGGCGATCAGTACATGTTCAACCTGAAAGCCGGGAACAACGAAATCATTCTCACCAGCGAACGCTATACCACCAAAGCCAGCGCACAGGACGGCATCGCTTCGGTCCGCCAGAATTCGTCGAGCGATGCCAGGTATCAACGCAAGACGGCAGCCGACGGTTCGCCCTATTTCACCTTGACCGCGGCAAACGGCCAGGTCATCGGACGCAGTGAAATGTACTCCAGCACGTCGGCCCGGGATAACGGCATCGCCTCCGTCAAAACCAACGGGGCCACGACCACGGTGAAGGACAACACCTGACCGCTCCGCCGGGCAGCCCTACAGCGCTGCCCGGCAATCGGCACTGTTGCTGCAGAAAACATCATTGCCTCCAGGCAGGCGCAAGCACGACACCCTTGCGGTGAGCATCGAGGAGCACAGGTTCACAGAAGCGCCACAGTTGCTCGAGAACGGAGCTCACCCGGCCGGCGAGTTGCAGGGGGCCAATGACACTTTCCTCGGGCACGGAGCGTTCGAGGACAAGATGCAACATCTGCCGCCGCATTTCGGTGGGCGGATGGGTGGTAGAGAGCGGTATGTCGGCCTCGCCCGTCCTGATGACACTGACTGCCCGCTCGACGATTTCGATGCAACCGAAGAAAAACTCAGCGCCCCAGAAACTCAATGAAAGATCGAACCCTCTTTTCCCCATGACGGCGAGCATGAATTCGAGCCCACGGACATCCGCCTCGAACTCTTCGTTCCAGTTCGTGGTTATTTCGTCGATATCTTCACCGGCGATGACGGCCCGCTTCGTCTCATCGCCATTCAGGTGCCCGCTGACCAGATGCCCGTACTCATGCCCCAGGACGAACAACTCGAGGGCATCGCGCAATGCGCTGGCAATCCCATCGTAATTGGGCTCTGGCAAGTAAGACGTGGCCAGGTGCGGGTGCCCGCCCACGATGTACGCCAGCAGCACCTCCAGGAACTTCTCGGGAAGTTCCGGCCTGGCTGCCAGTTCCTGTTGCCAGTCTGCCGGGTCGACAGAAAACATCAGGCGCCCCTCGCTGTCGCCTTTGAACGGGAATGTTCTGGAAACCGCCTTGGCCGCGAGGTTGGCGAAACCAAAGAGCCCGTCTTCGATGAGGATGATGACGTGGTCGAGCCCGGGTGCCTTGAGCGCCATGCCATTGACTCGCCCTGTGGGGAGCGTTCCGAACAGGGGCGCAGGATCCAGCTTCATGTTCTGCCCGCTCAGCACCTCCTCTATTTCCTTGGTCATCCTGACCAAGAGCGAATACCACGCGGGGTCCTGATAGGTGCTGATCGCGGTGTCGGGGCCACCGCGCAGTTCTTGCAGCGCCATTTCCCGGAACACCTCGAACGGCGTTCCTCGATGGCGAACCTGAGACTCGTAGTACCTGCGGATGAATGCTTCCTGGAATTCGAGGTAGTCGGCTGTCGCCCAGTCTGGCTCGATGCCCAGGTGTTCATACGTATGCCGCTGGAGTTGTTCGAGATAAGCAAGTGCCTCTTGCGTGTCGGTCGTCATGTCTGCACCTGCGATCGGATGGCATTCATTTCTTCCTTATCGTGAACTCCAGCCCCGTGCTGCCCTTGAGCGAGCCCTTTGCCAGGGAGACGACTGAAACTTCGCCTGACGCATCGAAGGCCAGGCTGAATGAAATCTCGGTAACCACATGCGTTGCGCTTTCATCCGTGACCTCGGACAGCAGTTCGAAAATACCCTGCAGCGTCCCGTCGATGCTTTTCTTGAGCACGTCACTGCCAAGTTCCACGACCCGCTGACCCAGCGCATCGAACCCGGGCACAGGTAAGGCGCTCTTCGTTCTGGGCGGCTCTTCATTAACCAATAATCGAATTTTCCTGGCCATGCGAATCACTCTTGTTGGGTGAGAACTGCTCTGGCATTCCTGGCGAACGATGCTCGGTTCAGTGTAGCTGTCTCGATGGGCTTGTGTGCTGTGAGGGCCTAGGGCCGCTGCGCGCCCCAGTATGGGCGACACATCCAACTGTGCAGACAGCACCGCACTACGTAGTACTACGTAGTCTTCCCGCGTATTACTGCGAATTTTCTCCCAAGCCCAGTGCGCGGACAGTGTGCAGCGCCCTACCCGGGCCCAAACAACAACAAAGACCGCCGCAGGTAACCCACCCGTGGCAGGAGAAAACTCGATGACCAATCTGGCTACCCGAATTGCCTGGTTCGCCGTTGCCCTGCTTGGCGCATTCGCGCTCGGCACCCTGGCCTTGCGCAGGGGCGAAGCCATCAATGCCTTGTGGATCGTAACCGCCGCCGTGGCCATCTACCTGGTCGCCTACCGCTACTACAGCCTATTCATCGCCACCAAGGTGATGCAGCTCGACCCTACACGTGCAACCCCCGCCGTACTCAACAACGATGGCCTGGACTACGTCCCGACCAACAAGCACATCCTCTTCGGCCACCACTTCGCCGCCATCGCCGGCGCCGGCCCCCTGGTCGGTCCGGTGCTCGCCGCGCAGATGGGCTACCTGCCCGGCACGCTCTGGCTGATCGCCGGCGTGGTGCTGGCTGGCGCCGTGCAGGACTTCATGGTCCTGTTCCTGTCCACCCGCCGCAACGGCCGTTCGCTGGGCGACATGGTCCGCGAGGAAATGGGCCGGATTCCGGGCACCATCGCCCTGTTCGGCTGCTTCCTGATCATGATCATCATCCTCGCGGTGCTGGCGCTGATCGTGGTCAAGGCCCTGGCCGAGAGCCCGTGGGGCATGTTCACGGTGATGGCGACCATCCCGATCGCGATGTTCATGGGCATCTACATGCGCTACATCCGCCCGGGCCGCATCGGCGAGATCTCGATCATCGGCGTGGTCCTGCTGTTGCTGTCGATCTGGCTGGGCGGCCAGGTGGCCGCCGATCCGGTCTGGGGCAAGGCGTTCACCTTCACCGGCGTGCAGATCACCTGGATGCTGGTCGGCTACGGTTTCGTCGCCGCCGTGCTGCCGGTCTGGCTGGTGCTGGCGCCGCGTGACTACCTGTCGACCTTCCTCAAGATCGGCACCATCGTCGGCCTGGCCATCGGTATCCTGATCATCGCGCCAGAGCTGAAGATGCCGGCCCTGACCCAGTTCACCGACGGTACCGGCCCGGTCTGGAAGGGCACCCTGTTCCCGTTCCTGTTCATCACCATCGCCTGTGGCGCGGTGTCCGGCTTCCACGCGCTGATCTCCTCGGGGACCACGCCCAAGCTGCTGGACAACGAAGTCAACGCCCGCTACATCGGCTACGGCGGCATGCTGATGGAGTCGTTCGTCGCCATCATGGCCATGGTCGCCGCCTCGGTGATCGAGCCGGGCGTGTACTTCGCCATGAACAGCCCGGCCGCGGTGGTCGGTGCCGACGTCGTGTCGGTGGCGCAGACCGTCAGCAGTTGGGGCTTCACCATCACCCCCGAGCAGCTCGAGGCGACCGCCCGCGACATCGGCGAGCACACCGTCCTGGCCCGTGCCGGCGGTGCGCCGACCCTGGCCGTGGGGATCGCGCAGATCCTCCACCAGGTGCTGCCGGGCGAGAACACCATGGCCTTCTGGTACCACTTCGCGATCCTGTTCGAGGCACTGTTCATCCTCACCGCGGTGGACGCCGGTACCCGCGCCGGGCGCTTCATGCTGCAGGACCTGCTGGGCAGCTTCATCCCGGCGCTCAAGCGCACCGAGTCGTGGGGCGCCAACCTGATCGGCACCGCCGGCTGCGTGGCCCTGTGGGGCTACCTGCTGTACCAGGGCGTGATCGACCCGCTGGGCGGCATCAATACCCTGTGGCCGCTGTTCGGCATCTCCAACCAGATGCTGGCCGGTATCGCCCTGATGCTCGGCACCGTGGTGCTGATCAAGATGAAGCGCCAGCGCTATGTCTGGGTCACCCTGCTGCCGGCCGTGTGGCTGCTGATCTGCACCACCACCGCAGGCCTGATCAAGCTGTTCGACCCGAACCCGGCGGTGGGCTTCCTGGCCCTGGCCAACAAGTACAGCACTGCGCTGGACGCCGGCCAGGTACTGGCGCCGGCCAAGGACCTGGCGCAGATGCAGCACGTGGTGTTCAATGCCTACACCAACGCAGGCCTGACCGTGCTGTTCCTGTTCGTGGTGCTGAGCATCCTGTACTTCGCCCTGCAGGTCGGGCGCCGTGCCTGGGCCAAGCCCGAACGTACCGACAAGGAGTCGCCGTTCCAACCCCTCCCCGAGGCCTGAGGATACGCATCGATGTTCAATGACCTGAGCAAGATGGGCAAATACCTGGGGCAGGCAGCCCGCATGCTGGTCGGCATGCCCGACTACGACAACTATGTCGAGCACATGCAGGCCAAGCACCCGGGCAAGCCGGTGATGAGCTACGAGGCGTTCTTCAGGGAACGCCAGGCCGCACGCTACGGCGGCGGCAATGGCCGCCCCGTCCGTTGCTGCTGAACACCCCACCCGTACAAAGAGCGCCACGCCTGTCGTGGCGCTCTTGCTTTTGGGGCATGACATCAGGCAAAACCTGCTACCCCCGCCTCCTCGCCCCGGGACCGACCATGCAACTCAAGCACAAGATCGTCACCCTCAGTGTCCTGCCGCTTCTGGTGTCGGTGCTGTTCATCTGCGTCCTGGTGTTCGCCCAGAGCCGCAAGCTCGAGGAGGACCAGGCCCGCCTGGTGCAGAGCAGCATCATGGCCGCCAAGAAGGCGGAGCTGAAGAACTACCTCGAACTGGCGATGAGCCTGATCGCGCCGCTGTACGACAGTGGTGCGGACGACGACAAGACCCGCCAGCGTGCCTTGCAGATGCTGGCCCGGGCGAGTTTCGGCGTGGATGGGTACTTCTTCGTCTATGATCGTCACGGCAAGAACCTGATGCACCCCAGGCAGGCGGAGCTGGTCGGCAAGGAACTCATCGGCATGACCGACAAGAACGGCCTGCCGGTGATCCAGGCGCTGCTAAGCAGCGCCAGCCAAGGCGACGGCTACCAGCTGTACGACTGGCAGAAGCCCTCCAGTGGCCAGGTCACCGGCAAACTGTCCTACGTGGTGATGCTGGAGCGCTGGGGATGGATGCTGGGCACCGGCATCTATATCGACGACGTGGAAGTGGCAACGCTCAAGTCGCGCCAGGAAGTCGCCTCCGGCGTCCTGACCACGGTGCTGGCGATCGCCTCCTTCTCCTTGCTGGCCGTGCTGGTGATCTTCACCGGCGGCCTGATGCTCAACGTCAGCGAACATCGCCTGGCCGACCGAAAGCTGTCGATGCTCAACCAGCGCATCGTCAACCTCCAGGAAGAAGAGCGCTCCCGCGTCTCCCGCGAGTTGCACGACGGCATCAGCCAGTTGCTGGTGTCGATCAAGTTCCAGTTCGAACTGGCAGCCCTGGAAGTGGCCAACGGCCAGGCCGAGGGGCTGGCCAACCTGCGCAAAGGCACGACCCGCCTGGGCGCCGCGATCGGTGAGATCCGCCGTATCTCCCATGACCTGCGCCCGTCGCTGCTCGATACCTTGGGCCTGTCGCCGGCCATCGACCAGCACCTGCGCGAGTTCGAGCAGCGCACCGCGATCCGCACCCAGTACGAATGCGCGCTGGACGACATCGAGGTGGATGCCGACCTCTCGCTCACGCTGTTTCGCATCATCCAGGAGGCCCTGGCGAACATCGAACGCCATGCCAAGGCGAGCACCGCTATAATCGCGCTGGCCGCCCACAACGGCATGATCACGCTGCGCGTGCAGGACAACGGCGTGGGCTTCGACCCTGGCGCGGCGGACGAAAGCCACGGCATCGGCTTGAGAAACATCCGTGAACGGGTCGATCACCACCACGGCACCTTCAGCATCGTATCCATGAGCGGCCGCACACAATTGCAGGTCCACATACCGATCCGCAGCGCGTGATCGGCTTCATCACCTTCAGTGCCCCGAGACTGCCATGAGCGTTACTCCCCCAATCAGAATCGCCCTGGTCGACGACCACGTCCTGGTGCGTGATGGCGTCAAATCGCTGCTCAGCGCGATCGCGCATTTCCAGGTGGTCGGCCAGGCCGAGTCCGGCGCCCAGGCGCTTGAGCTAGTGGCGGCCCTGGAGCTGGATATCCTGCTCGTCGATGTGGGCCTGCCGGACATGAACGGGCTGGAGCTGACCCGCAGGCTGCGGGCCCTGTACCCGGGCATCAAGATCCTCATGCTGAGCATGTACGACAACCAGGAGTACGTGCGCACCTCGATCAGCGCCGGCGCCCTGGGCTACGTACTGAAAAACGCGCCCTCCACGGAGCTGATCGCCGCGATCGAGGCCATCGCTGCGGGCGGCAGCTTCTACAGCCCGGAAATCGCCCGCAAGCTGGTCGGCAACAACCGCGACGAGCATGACCTGACGCCGCGCGAAGTGCAGGTGCTGTCGATGATCGCCAAAGGTGCGAACAACAAGGAGATGGCGCGGGAGCTGGGGATCAGCGTGCGCACCGTGGAAACCTACCGCTTGAGCATACGGCGCAAGCTCAATATCGATACGGCGGCGGCGTTGGTGAAGTATGCGATCGAGCATGGGTTGGTTTCCCTTTGAGGGGCCTGGTGAAACGGCCTGACCATCGGGCATATGAGCTCGATGGCACGTTGGCACGGTCTACTCGCCTAGGCGCCGCCTGACAGGCGGGGTTAAACTGGGGGCGACGCGAACCGCCCAACCATTTCCAGGAAATCCCGTGCCCAACGCCTCCGACGACCGCGCATCCTTGGCCGCCTTTGCCCTCGAAAGCCCTGCCCCGCTCTACGCCAGGGTCAAGGACATCATCTTGCAGCAGATCCGCACCGGTGTCTGGGGACCGAACTTCAAGCTGCCCTCCGAGAGCGAGCTGTTCAACCAGTTGGGCGTCAGCCGCATGACCATCAACCGGGCGCTGCGCGAACTCACCATCGAAGGCGTGCTGGTGCGCCTGCAAGGGGTGGGTACCTTCGTCGCGGAAGCCAAGGGGCATGCCGCGCTGTTCCGTATCCACGACATCGCCGAGGAAATCACCTCGCGTGGCCACACCCATCGCAGCGAAGTGATCCTGCTCGAAGCGCTGGGGGACCAGGCCCCCGCCTCGCTGCCCTTCACCCTGGACGGCGTGTGCAACCTGTTTCACTCGGTGCTGGTGCATTACGAGAACGAAACCCCGGTGCAGATCGAGGAGCGCTTCGTCAATGCCGACATTGCTCCCGATTACCTCAAGCAGGACTTCACCCGCATCACCCCTTATGCCTACCTGGTGCAACTGGCGCCGCTGACCGAAGCCGAGCACAGGGTAGAAGCCATCCACGCAACCCCCGCCGAATGCAAGCTGCTGCGCATCAAGCGTACCGATCCATGCCTGCTCATCCGCCGTCGTAGCTGGTCTGGCAAGGGGCAAGTGGGCTGCGCGCGGCTGGTCTATCCGGGCTCACGCTACCACTTGGAGGGCCGCTTCGGTCAGTAGCGCTGCAAGCCCTGCTGGGCCATCGGCCTGTTTGGTCGATAGCCCCTCGTTTTGCATTTTTTGCTGCTCGCAAAACTTTTTCTCTCCTTTCGTCGCCCTCCTGGCGTCCACGGCGGATGCCGATAGACACCTTCACGACACTCAACCCATTGAAAAATAAATTCATTTTCTCTCCCTGAAGCCCTTGTCCAGAGCGCCGACGGCAGGTTGCGCGCGCGTTCGCGCCATCTTGTATATACAGGTTGATATATGGTTGTATGTATAAGCGATGACAGGCATCGACGATCTCTCAGGTGCGAGCGAGAAATCGTCACCCGGGACACCACCCCCACAAGAAGGAAACCACCATGAAAGCTTCCCGATTCCGCGACACCGAAATCCGCGCCCCGCGTGGCAACAAGCTGACCGCCAAGAGCTGGCTGACCGAAGCGCCGCTGCGCATGCTGATGAACAACCTCGACCCGCAGGTGGCCGAGAACCCCAAGGAGCTGGTGGTGTACGGCGGCATCGGCCGCGCCGCGCGCAACTGGGAGTGCTACGACAAGATCGTCGAGACCCTGACCCGCCTGGAAGACGACGAAACCCTGCTGGTGCAGTCGGGCAAGCCGGTCGGCGTGTTCAAGACCCACGCCAATGCCCCGCGCGTGCTGATCGCCAACTCCAACCTGGTGCCACACTGGGCCAACTGGGAACACTTCAACGAACTGGATGCCAAGGGCCTGGCCATGTACGGGCAGATGACCGCCGGCAGCTGGATCTACATCGGCAGCCAGGGCATCGTCCAGGGCACCTACGAAACCTTCGTCGAGGCCGGTCGCCAGCACTATGGCGGTGACCTCAAGGGCAAGTGGGTGCTGACCGCAGGCCTGGGCGGCATGGGCGGTGCCCAGCCGCTGGCCGCGACCCTGGCCGGCGCCTGCTCGCTGAACATCGAATGCCAGCAGAGCCGCATCGACTTCCGCCTGCAGACCCGCTACGTGGACGAGCAGGCCAGCGACCTGGACGACGCCCTGGCGCGCATCGCCCGCTACACTGCCGAAGGCAAGGCCATCTCCATCGCCCTGCATGGCAACGCCGCCGAAATCCTGCCGGAGCTGGTCAAGCGCGGCGTGCGCCCGGACATGGTCACCGACCAGACCAGCGCCCACGACCCACTCAACGGCTACCTGCCCGCCGGCTGGACCTGGGAGCAGTACCGCGACCGTGCGCAGACCGAGCCAGCCGCCGTGGTCAAGGCGGCCAAGCAGTCCATGGCCGTGCACGTGCAAGCCATGCTCGACTTCCAGAAGCAGGGCGTGCCGACCTTCGACTACGGCAACAACATCCGCCAGATGGCCAAGGAAGAAGGCGTGGCCAACGCCTTCGACTTCCCCGGCTTCGTCCCGGCCTACATCCGCCCGCTGTTCTGCCGTGGCATCGGCCCGTTCCGCTGGGCGGCCCTGTCGGGCGACCCGCAGGACATCTACAAGACCGACGCCAAGGTCAAGGAGCTGATCCCCGACGACGCTCACCTGCACCGCTGGCTGGACATGGCCCGCGAGCGCATCAGCTTCCAGGGCCTGCCGGCACGTATCTGCTGGGTCGGCCTGGGCCTGCGTGCCAAGCTGGGCCTGGCGTTCAACGAGATGGTGCGCAGCGGCGAGCTGTCGGCACCGGTCGTCATCGGCCGCGACCACCTGGACTCCGGCTCGGTGTCCAGCCCCAACCGCGAGACCGAAGCCATGCGCGACGGCTCCGACGCGGTCTCCGACTGGCCGCTGCTCAACGCCCTGCTCAACACCGCAGGCGGCGCCACCTGGGTCTCGCTGCACCATGGCGGTGGCGTGGGCATGGGCTTCTCCCAGCATTCGGGCATGGTCATCGTCTGCGACGGTACCGACGAAGCGGCGGCGCGTATCGCGCGCGTGCTAACCAACGACCCGGGCACCGGCGTGATGCGCCACGCCGACGCCGGCTATCAGATCGCTATCGACTGCGCCAAGGAGCAGGGCCTGGACCTGCCGATGATCACAGGCAAGCCGTGAGGGCCACTGTCATGAACCAGCACAACTCTACGCCAAGGCCATTGCAGGGCATCCGTGTGCTCGACCTCAGCCGCGTGCTGGCCGGCCCGCATTGCACCGCGATGTTGGCCGACCTGGGCGCCGAGGTCATCAAGTTCGAAGTCCCTGGCCATGGCGACGACAGCCGCCACCTGGGCCCTTTCGGCGCAGATGGCCAGAGCATCTACTTCGGCTTGATCAACCGTGGCAAGCGCAGTGTCGAACTCGACTTCAAGGCGCCGCCCGACCTGCGCCGCTTCCATGAGCTGGTGGCCGACGCCGACGTCGTGGTGGAGAACTTCCGCCCCGGCGTGACGCAGCGGCTGGGCATCGATTTCGACAGCCTCAAGGCGCTCAACCCCCGGCTGATCTATGCCAGCATTTCCGGGTTCGGCCAGAGCGGGCCGCTGTCCGCGCGCCCGGCCTACGACATCGTTGCCCAAGCCATGTCCGGGCTGATGAGCGTGACGGGTTTCCCGCAGACCGGCCCGACTCGCAGCGGCGAAGCCCTGGGCGATCTATGCGCCGGGGTCTATGCCGCCTGGGCGATCAGTTCGGCGCTGTTCGCCCGCGAGTTCCACGGGACAGGCGCGCAGTACCTCGACGTGGCCATGTTCGATGTGCTGGTCAGCCTGCAGGTGACCGGCCTGTCCAACCTCTTCGCCCGTGGCAGTGCACCGGGCCTGGTGGGTAACCGCCATCCGGTCTCGACACCCTTCGACACCTACCGTGCCGTCGATGGCCTGGTGGTGATCGCGGTGGCCAGCGACAAGCTGTTCCGCCGCTTGTGCCACTGCATGGCGCACGAGGCCCTGGCCGATGACCCACGCTTCGTCGACGACGGCTCGCGCACCGCGAACGAGGCGGCACTGAAGGCGCAGATCGAAGCCTGGACAGGCACTCGCAGTGTCGCGCAGATCTGCGACCTGCTGCTGGACGCCGGCGTACCCGCCTCCCCGGTCTGGAACCTGGCACAAGCCACCGGCAGCGAACAGGCCGAAACCCGCCAGTTGCTGGTGGAGGCTGGCGTGCAGTCGCCCCTGGTCCCGCAGCCGATCTTCTTCAACGGCAACAAACCCCACGCCACCTCGCCCGCCCCACGCCTGGGCGAGGCCAATGCCCTGTTCGGCCTGAACCCCACTGGAGAATGAAGATGAACTTCGAACTGGACGCCGCGGAGCTCGCGGTCATCGAATCTGCCGAGCGTGTCGCCCGCGAGGTGCTGCAGGTCAACGCCCAAGGCTACGACGAGGCCGAGGCCTTCTGCGCCGGTAGCCTCAAGGCCCTGGGCGAGCTGGGCTTCATGGGTATCAACCTGCCCGAGGCCTACGGCGGCCTGGGCATCGGCAGCCTGACGATGAGCCGTGTGGTGGAGGCGGTGGCGGCCGCCTGCGCCTCCACCGCCTCGGCGCTGACCGCGCACTTCCTGGCCACCGACTCCATCCTCATCGGTGGGAGCGAACCGCAGCGCCAGGCCTGGCTGCCCCGCGCCGCCACCGGCGAGCTGCTCGGCGCCTTCGGCCTGACCGAACCTGCCGCCGGCTCCAACCCAGCCGACATGCGCACCCGCGCTATCCAGGAAAACGACGGCTGGCGCATCCGGGGCAGCAAGCACTACATCACCAATGCCCGCGAAGCCGACTTCATCGTGCTCTACGCCAAGACCGACGCCGACGCAGGCCACCACGGCATCAGCGCCTTCCTCATCCCCAAGGGCACCGAGGGCATCACCTTCTCCAGCCCGGAGAAGACCATGGGCCTGCGCGGCAGCACCATCTACGAGCTGGCCCTGGATTGCTGGCTGCCCGCCTCGGCCCTGCTGGGCGAGCAGGGCCAGGGCTTCAAGACCGCGATGGAAGTGCTGGACCGCGGCCGGGTGGAAGTGGCGGCGATGTCCCTGGGCATCGCCCGCGCAGCCCTGGAGTACAGCCTCGGCTGGGCCCGGGAACGGCAGATCGGCCCCAAGCCCCTGGCCGCCTACCAGGGCACCCAGTGGCGCCTGGCGGACATGCACACGCAACTGCAAGCGGCGCGCCTGCTGACCATGCAGGCCGCGGCTCGGCGCGACTCGGGCGAGCGTTTCAGCCTGGAGTCGGCCACCGCCAAGCTGTTCGCCGCCGAGGCCGCCGGCTTCATCACCGATGCCGCCCTGCAACTGCATGGCGGCTATGGCTACATCCGCGACCTGCCTCTGGAGCGCTTCGTGCGCGATGCGCGCATCCTGCGCATTTTCGAAGGCACCTCCGAGGTACAGAAGATCATCATCTCCCGCGCCGTACTGGACGCTGCCCGCAGTTGAGGCGACCGGCCTGGGCGGTAGTGGCCGCCCGGGTCTGCAGGGCATCCGTTGCATAACAACAATAGAGGCGCCATGGCCAATGGCGCCGCAGGAGAAAACCCTCATGTCTGGCAAGTCCCTCATTGAAACGCGCTCTATCGACTACATCCCCGAGAGCGAACGGCACGGCCGCCTCTTCAGCCAGTTCACCCTGTGGTTCGGCGCCAACCTGCAGATCACCGCCATCGTCACCGGCGCCCTGGCGGTGGTGCTGGGCGGCGATGTGTTCTGGTCATTGATCGGCCTTTTGATCGGTCAGGTGTTCGGCGGCATCGTCATGGCCCTGCACGGCGCCCAGGGGCCGCGCCTGGGGCTGCCGCAGATGATTTCCAGCCGGGTGCAGTTCGGCGTGTTCGGGGCCGTGATCCCCCTGGTACTGGTCTGCATCATGTACATCGGTTTCAACGCCACCGGCACGGTACTGGCCGGCCAGGCCATCGGTCGCATGGCCAACGTCAGCGACACGGCGGGCATCCTCGTCTTCGCCGCCGTGATCGTGGTGCTGACGGTCTGCGGCTACCGGGTGATCCACCTGTTGGGACGGGTCGCCAGCGTGCTCGGCCTGGTGGCCTTCGCCTACCTGTTCGTGCGCCTGCTGTCGGTGAGTGACATCGTCACCTTGCTCGACAACCGCCACTTCAGCTGGAGTACCTTCCTCCTGGCCATTTCGCTGTCGGCCTCCTGGCAGATCGCCTTCGGCCCCTACGTCGCCGACTACTCGCGCTACCTGCCGAGCGCGACCTCCCCATTGCGTACCTTCCTGGCCGTCGGCCTGGGTTCGGTGGTGGGCTCGCAAACCTCCATGATGCTCGGTGTATTCGCAGCCGCGCTGGCGGGCGATGCCTTCTCCGGTCATGAGGTGAGCTACATCGTTGGCCTGGGCGCCAGTGGCGTGATGGCGAGCCTGCTGTTCTTCAGCGTGGCCTTCGGCAAGGTGACCATCGCCACCTTGAACGCCTACGGCAGCTTCATGTGCATCGCCACCATCGTCAGCGCGTTCCGCAGCCGCTTTACCGTCTCCCACGGCCAGCGCCTGCTGTTCGTCCTGTGCATCGTCGGTGTCTCCACCAGCCTGGCGCTGGTCGGCCAGCACGCCTTCCTCAGCGCGTTCAAGTCGTTCCTGCTGTTCCTGCTGGCGTTCTTCACCCCCTGGAGCGCCATCAACCTGGTGGACTACTACTTCATCACCAAGGAGCGCTACGACATCCCCGCCCTGGGCGACCCGGATGGCCGCTACGGCCGCTGGAACTGGGTGGGTATCGGCACCTATGCATTCGGCGTGGCGGTGCAGATGCCTTTCATCGCCACTGGCTTCTACACCGGCCCACTGGTGCAGCACCTGGGTGATACCGATATCTCCTGGCTGGTGGGCCTGATCCTGCCGGCGCTGGTCTATTACCCGCTCGCCCGGCAATGGGCCCGGCGCCGGCCGCATTCGCATGGCCAGGACCTGGGCCAGCAACGCTGCTAGCGAACACGGCTTGTCGCCCCGCCGGGGCGGCAAGCCCGATCCCTGCCCCTTTCGACGACACACTCCAAGCCCCCATGAACAGCCGCTCAAGATTCGCCCAGCCGACCGGCACGCAGGAACGCCTGCACCTGGCGGCCGTGGACCTGTTCACCGAACAGGGTTACCAGAACACCAGCCTGCGCGACCTGGCCGCCCACCTGGGCATCGGCGCGGGATCACTGTACTACCACATCGAAAGCAAGCAGGCCCTGCTCTTCGACCTGATCGAGGAGTGCATGAGCGACCTGCTCGGCCTTACCCGGGCAAGGTTGAAGAACGTCCAGGGCATGCGCCCCCGCCTGCGTGCCTTCGTCGGCGCCTTCGTCGAGTTCCAGCTCGGCGAGCGCAAACGGTTGCAGCTCATGCTGCGGGAGCGGCGCAACCTGACGGCCGAGCAGCGTCGCCTGCTCGGCGCTCTGCATCATGAATACACGCAGTGCCTGGCCGCCATCATCGGCCCTGTCACGATCCACGGGAGCCTTGAAGGCCCACGGATGAAGTGCTTCACCCGCGGGGTCATCGGCATGCTGGAAAGCCTTCCCGACGTCGAGGACATCGAACCGCCCCAGCAGGTCACCGAACAACTCACCGCGATGATCCTCGGCGCCGCCGCGAGCATCAGCTCAATGGGTGGCGATGCCAGTACTCGCGCAGGTGCTCGATGAACGCATTGATCTTGTTCGTCGCACGCCGGGTACTCGGGTAGACCGCCAAGCCGGTCTCGGCCACGCTGGCACCGGTGCTGGTCGCAGGTTCTGGCATGCCATGCCCGAGTGCATTCGCGGTCCGGCAGAGCGAGGCGTAGGGTGTGCAGCCGAGACTCGTGAGTACCCCTCCCTGGGGATCAAGCCGGCTATCGACCAGCCATGCGCCGACGGTACTGCCGGGTACGCAAGGCGTTGGCCAACTGCTGCACCACCAGGGCCCACCAAGGTGCCACCTGTGGATTGGGTGCCTTGTTCTCGCTCAGCCTGCGCAGCTGGAACTTCACCACCGCCATGTTGCCCAGCGAGGCGAGGGCTTTGTTCTTCCATCGGATCGGCGGGAGCTGGGGCACGGTGTCCTTGCCCTCCTGCCAGCGCCGAGGCAAGGCGGGATCGATCGCCAGGGCCGTACCGATCCCGACCATCTGCACCCCACTCTCGATCACCTGCTCGGCTATCGAGCGTCGACGAATACCGCCGGTCACCATCACCGGCATCTTCGCCACCGCTCGAATGTCGCGGGCGAACTCCAGGAAATAAGCCTCCCGCGCCAATGTCCGGCCATCCCGGGCTTCGCCCTGCATCGCCGGTGCCTCGTAGCTGCCGCCGGAAATCTCCACCAGGTCGACCTCGAGCGCATTGAGCAGGCGCACCACCTGCTTGGCCTCGTCGGCACTGAAGCCGCCACGCTGGAAGTCAGCCGAGTTGAGTTTGACGGCCACGGCGAACCCGGGCGAGACGACCGCCCGCACCGCCTTGACGATGTCCAGCAACAGGCGCGCGCGGTTTTCCAGGGAACCGCCCCACTGGTCCGTCCGCCGGTTGCTCAGTGGCGAGAGAAACTGGCTGAGCAGATACCCATGCGCGGCATGGATCTGCACACCGGTAAAACCGGCCTGCTCGCCCAGCCGCGCCGTATTGGCGAAACGGCGGATGACCTCGTCGATGAGCTCCGGCGTCATGGCCTGCGCCGTGGCGAAATGCCTGGACATGCTGCCCAGCGCCAAAGGTACCGCGGAGGGCGCCCAGGTCTTCTGCCCCAGGTTGGCCTGCATCTGCCGACCGGGATGATTGATCTGCAACCAGAACTGCGCGCCCTGCGAGCGCCCGATCCTCGCCCATTGGCGGAACGTGTCGAGGTGCCGCTCATCCTCCAGCACCACGCCCCCAGGGCCGGTCATTGCACGGTTATCGACCATGACATTGCCAGTGATGATGAGCCCGGCTCCACCGTCCGCCCAGGCCTGGTAGAGACGCATCAGCCGGGCCGAGGGCGCGTGGTCGGCATCGGCCATGTTTTCTTCCATGGCGGCCTTGGCAATGCGGTTCGCAAGGGTCGAACCATTGGGGAGGGTCAGGGGGCTGAACACGTTCATCGGGAGTACCTCAAGGTGATCGTGTTCGGACAGTAGCCTTAAAGTTAACTTTAATGTCAATGCCTTGACTGCAGGGCAGTCGGTCGACTCGCAAACGACTTGGCCAGGACGGCGAATGGCGGGACCTTCCGGCCACGCGTGTTTCGCCGGCCAAGACTACGGCGTTCATCCAGTACGAATACGCCAACCATGATTTACGCCTGCAAGCCATGCGGCTCGAGAGCTACGACGCCGGCTTCAAGGTGGGCGTGCCTTCAGGTCTTCCAGGCCCGGTAGGCACGCCGTGGACCCATGCCAGTCAGTCATCATTTTGGGGTTGCCTTGCAGCCCCAAGGGGCGTAGGTAGCCCTTGCGATATACCTGACAGCGGCGTATTGATGAACGCTTCCAGTTGCTGGATACGGTGGGTGACCACGGATCGAGTAACACCGAGCTGCTGTGCGGCGCGAGCGAAGTTCCCGGTTTCGGCGACCCGGACGAACGCCTCGATGCTTAACAGGCGATCCATAGCGGCTCCCTATTCTTGTAGTTATTGATAACACCGCCCCGACAGAACGTGGAGCATGTTCCCGAGGCCAGGCGCGTATAGGCTGTACCGAGGGCTGTTCAGCACAGGCTAGGCGAGTTGGGCGGACTTGATTGGCGTTTTCCTAGCTGAGGGCTAACTGAAGAGAGCGGCCCAAAGTGCCCTAGCCAAAAAATAGTACATCAAGACTTGAACAGGCCCCTTCGCAACCAGGCCCTCAAGGCTTGATGCGCTTCAACTCCTCCAGCAAACCCAGCAACTGTTGCATTTTTTCCTCTCCGAACTGCTCCTGGATGCGCTGATAGTTGCGTTCCATGCCTTCGCTCATGGATACGAAACACTGCTGCCCTTTCTCCGTCAGGGTCACCAGCAGCCGGCGCTGGTCCTGCGATGACTTCCAACGCCGCACGAGGCCTTCGCGCTCCAGCCTGGCCAGCACACCCGTCATGCTCGGTTTGAGGATGCACGCCTGGTGCGCCAGTTGATGACTTTCCAGTTCGCCCTGCAACCGCAGGATGCGAATCACCCGCCATTGCTGTTCGGTCAGGTCGTGCTCGTTGAGCAAGGGGCGAAAGAACGCCATCGCCGCCTCGCGGGCTTGCAACAGGGTCAGGGTCAGGGACGGTCTGGGGTCGGCCATTGACTTCACACGTAAAAGGGAAAGCCCGCAGATTAGAGTCGTCGGCAGGGGTACGCAAGTATCCAACGGGCCGAACACACCATTAATTTATTAATAAAAAAACGAAATCGCACTGAGGGCTTCGCGCACGAGCGGCTCTTTCATTGGGAATTCACAAAAAAATCTTCACAAAAATTAAGATAATATGTTAACAATTTAACAACGAGGCGAACCTCATCGACACCTACAAGAACAAAAAAGGAATCACTCATGCCCCCCCTACTGCCTGCGCGCAGCAGCAACGAACGGCTTGTGCATCATGCTTGCCCCGTTGAGCGCCCATGCCGATTTCGTCCGCGACAGCAAAGCCAGCCTGGAGCTGCGCAACGTCTACATCAATCGCGACTACCACCAGGCCAATGCCCCACAAAACCTGTCCGAGGAATGGGCCCAGGGTTTTGTCCTGCGTATGGCGTCTGGCTACACCGAGGGGCTGATTGGCGTGGGGGTCGACGCCTTGGGCAAACTCGGCGTCAAGCTCGACGCCAGCCGCGATCGGCGGGGTACTGGCCTGCTGCCCTATGGCACCAGCCAGGAGCCGGTGGATGACTACAGCAACCTGGGGCTGACCGCAAAACTGCGCGTGTCCAGGACCGTGCTGAAGGTCGGCACCTTGCAACCCCTGCTGCCCGTGGTCAGCTACAACGATGGCCGCCTGCTGCCTTCGACCTATTCCGGCGCCCTGCTCACCTCGCACGACATCGAAGGCCTTATCCTGAACGCAGGCCGGTTGAAAGAAGAGAACCTGCGCGACGCCTCCAGCAACGACCCTATCGGCTATGCCGGCGTCGAGAGCGACCACCTGGATCTTGCCGGTGGCACCTATGCGGTCAGCCCACAGTTGGCCGCCACCTATTACGTCGCGCAGATGGCGGACATCTACCGCCAGCACTTCGTTGGCCTGGTGCATGACCTGCCGCTGGGCGAAGGCATGAACTTGCGCAGCGACCTGCGTTACTTCGACACCCAAGAGCAAGGCGACAAGGCCCTGCGCGCGCCCACCCGCGTGGACGGCGGCAAGATCGACAATCGCTTTTTCAACGGCATGCTGACCCTGACCGTGGGTGCGCAGAAATTCGCCGTCGGCTACCAGAACCTGTCAGGCGACGGCGACTTCCCGTTTCCCGGTCGCGATCCCTACTCGATCAACCTGGTGACCGCCAGCGTGTTCAACAAGGCCGAAACCGACGCCTGGCAGGTGCGCTACGACTACAACTTCGCAGCCATGGGCATCCCCGGCCTTACGTTCATGACCCGTTATGTCGATGGCCGCCACGTCAACACGGCAACCGTGAAACACGGCCGCGAATGGGAGCGCGACACCGACCTGGTCTACACCGTGCAAAGCGGGCCGCTGAAGAACGTCAACCTGCGGCTGCGCAATTCGAGTTTCCGCTCCAGCAGCGGCCTGACCAACGACTTCGACGAAAGCCGCGTGATCATCGGCTACAGCCTGGCACTGTGGTAAATGGCTTGACGATAGTTAATATATTAACCATAACGCGACCGGCTCGGCCGCACGCCCCACCCCACTTGTTTCCAACAATAAGAGAACCCACTCATGGCATTCACCCTACGCTCCGCCCTGTCCACCCTGCCCCGCGCCGTGGCGCTGGCCACCGCCTTGTCGTTCGCCAGCGGTGCAGCCCTGGCAGCGCCCCAGCCAGACGCCCAGCCCCCCAAGGTGCGCCTGATTCTGCTGGGCACCAAGGGCGGGCCGTCGATGCTCGCCACCGAGAAGCTGCCGCAATCCACCGCGCTGGTCGTGGATGACGATGTCTACCTGCTCGATGCCGGTTACGGCGCCAGCCTGCGGCTGGTCCAGGCCAAGCTTCCACTGGCCAAGCTCAAGGGCGTGTTCATCACCCACCTGCACAGCGACCACATCGTCGACTACCCGGCGGTGTTGATGAACAGCTGGGCCAGCGGCCTGAAAACCCCGGTCGCTGTCTATGGGCCGCCGGGCACCACCGAGATGACCCGCCATGTGTGGGAGACCTTCGCCATCGACATCGGCCTGCGTATCAAGGACGAGGGCAAGCCCGACCCACGCCCACTGGTCACCGCCCACGACATCGACCAGGGCGTGGTCTTCCAGGACGACCGCCTGAAAGTCAGCGCCTTGCGCGTGCCGCACCCACCGTTCGCCGATGGCGAGGCCTTCGCCTACAAGTTCGAGGTGGGCGGCAAGACCATCGTGCTGTCGGGTGACTTGAACTACTTCCCACCCCTGGCCGATTTCTCGCGCAATGCCGATGTGCTGATCAATGAAGTGGTGCATGTCCAGGCGGTCGATCGCCTGGCTGCGCGCATCGGCAATGGCAAGACCTTGGCCAAGGCGATCATCAGCCACCACGTCACCGCCGAGGACGTTGGCCGCGTCGCCGCCGCAGCCAAGGTGAAAACCCTGGTCCTGAGCCACTTCGTGCCGGCTGACGACCCGAGCATCACCGATGCCGACTGGCGCGCCGCCGTGGGCACGACCTTCAAGGGACCGATCATCGTCGGCCATGACGGCATGGAAATCCCGTTGAACGACTGACCGCCAAGCCCCGGCTGCCGCAACGGCGTGCCGGGTGCTTTCCTGTTGTCGGGGTAGCGGCTGAAGCTGGCCGAGCGTGCAGGGTCAAGGGCTTGCTTACATGCCTGCGCCAGGTTGAATTGCAGCATTTGCTGGATGGCCTCGGTACGACCGGACCATCTCTAGGTGGGGGCAAAAGTTTTGCACAGCAAAAAGGGCGACCCTCTCGGATCGCCCTTCTCGTGCCCGGAAACCGGGACTTTTGTTTGGTAGGCACAATTGGACTCGAACCAACGACCCCCACCATGTCAAGGTGGTGCTCTAACCAACTGAGCTATGTGCCTGTCGTGTGGCGCGCATATTAAGGGGGATTCAAAAGGCTGTAAAGCTTTTTTTTCAAAAAAATCAAAAACTTTGCGCAGGTCCTTGCAGCCCATCGCCGGCAAGCCGGCTCCCACAGGGTGCCCCCCCTGAAGTTCAGCGCCATCCCTGTAGATGCTGCTTCAGGCAGCATCCTCGACCTGCGGGCGCCCTACCCGGTCCGACCGCCCGGGCAACTGCCCAGGCCAATGGCCGACATGACTCGTCGAAGTTCTTGTCCACCGTCCACTGCGGCGACTTGAACTGGTACTCGCGCACCGAGCCTTCGTTGAACAACGCGTAGCCGGCCATGTGCTCCAGGGCCTTGTCCTTGGCGATGTGGCGGCCGCCGCTCTTGAGTACCACGGCCATCTCGCCTTTGTAGTCCAGGGTGTCGGAGATACGTGGGCGGATCAGCGGCTTGTTGTGCACCGTCAGGCTGCTGTTGAAGCGCGGGAACAGGGTCGGGTAGTCCGGCTGGGCGTAGGGCGATTCCTTGGTGTGGTCGGCGTAGTTCAGGCCGACGCAGATGATCTTGTCCGGCTTGCTCATCAGCGGCAGATAGTCCTGCTCGCCGAGCTCGACCAGCGGCCCCTGGGCCTGGGCACCGTAGGTCGCCAGGTCGACGCCGCGCTCGAGCAGCGACTCCAGCGTCTGTTCCCCAAGAACCTTGACACCCTCGGTGGTGCGAACGCCCAGCACGGGGCGTGCCTTGGAGAGTGAAGCGAACGTAGCGCATGGGAAGACCTCTTGTTGTGGTTCGTAACCCTGCGGAGGAAATCCGCGACATCACCCGCACCCGCCTGCTCATCGAATGCCAGGCCTTGGCCGAATCGATCCGCAATGGCGATCTGGAATGGGAAAGCCAGCTGATCGCCGCCCATCACCGGCTCGATCGCCTGCCCATCGTCGAAGGCTCGGAGCGGCTCATGAAGCCGGAATGGGAAAACGCCCACGAAGTCTTCCACCAGGCGCTGATCGCCAATTGCCGCTCCCCCTGGCTGTTGCGCCTGTCGCGCCTGCTGCGCGACCAGACCGCGCGCTACCGGATGCTCTCGCTGCACTACACCGACGGCGCCACGCGCGATGTGCCCGGCGAGCACCGGGCCATCCTCGAAGCCGCGCTGGCGCGAGATGTCGACAAGGCCTGCGCGCTGCTCCAGGAGCACTACGAGACCACCACACGCAACGTGCTCGCCCATGAGGCGCTCAAGCGCTGAGCCCGCCGTAGTCGAGCCTGGGGCCGCTTCGCGCCTCGTCGCCGGCAAGCCGACCCACAAAAGAATCGTAACGCGTTGATTTAGCTGGGACCTGTGGGGGAGCAGGCTCCAGCTAAATCAATAGGCTCACTCGTAACCTGTCGCCTCAGGCGGCGCTCGCCGTTGCCAGGTCAAGCGAACGCGTTTCCGGGGCCATCTTCCAGGTAAAGAACAGGCCCACCATGGAGATGCCGAAGGCCACGATCATGGTATTGGCGATACCGATCGAAGACAGGGACATCGGTACCAGGTAGGTACCAATCGCCGCACCGATACGCGACAGGGAGGTCGCGAGGCCGACGGCCGAACCCCGTACTTCAGTAGGGAAAAGCTCGTTTGGATAAACGTACTGGAGTACCTGCGCACCACCGATGAACAGCGCGTAGCTGCCAAACAGCGCGAGGGTCAACAGGCCGGCGGCGTCTGGATACAGGCCAAGCAACAGCAGCGCCAGGCCGGACCACAGGAAACTGTGGATGAGCATGTTGCGCCGGCCCAATGGGTTGATCAGCTTCACACCGAGCAGGCAGCCAAGGACGAAGATGATGGTGATGGCGACAGCCCCCCAGGCTGCCAAATCACCGGTCAGCCCCATGGCCGAGAGGATCTTCGGTGCGAAGGCATAAATGGCGAACTGCGGAATGATCGAGCAGGTCCAGAAGATGCTGACGAAGAAGATGCGCTTGCCATAGTGGGAATGGAACAGCGACCAGACCGATACCCGGCGCTCGGCCACAGGCTCGGGCAGGTCGGCGATCGAGAAGGCGTCGCCATAGACTTTCTTGATCACCTGATCCGCTTCGGCAGTACGGCCTTTGCTCAGCAGCCAACGGGCGGACTCCGGCGTGCCGGCACGCATGATCAGGAACAGCACCGCCGGCACCACCGCGCTGGCCAATGCCCAGCGCCAGGCTTCAGGGCCCATGCTGCGCAAGATGAGCTCGCCAGCCACATAGGCGACCGCCGCCCCGACGAACCACATCATCACCAGGCTGGCGAGGATGGAGCCGCGCTGTTTCCTGGGCAGGAACTCAGCCAGCAGCGAGGTGGCCAGGGGATGGTCGGCGCCAATCGCGATACCCAGCAACAGGCGCAGCGTGATCAGTGCGGCCGCGGAGGTGACCCAGAACTGCCCGAGTGAGAACACCGCAAGCGCGACCAACACGAGTACGTAAAGCGTTTTCCTGCCGAGTTTGTCGGTGAACAGGCCGCCGACGAAGCCGCCGAAGAACATGCCGATGAGCGATGCCGCCGCGACCATGCCTTCTTCGAAGACGGTGAGCTGCAGCGATTGGCTGAGCTGGACAAGTACTACGCCAATGATGCTGAGGATATAACCGTCCAGGAACGGAGCACCTGAGGAATAAACGGCCAGTTTCTTGTGGAAACTGTTAAGGGGGGCATCTTCTAATGAAATCTTATGATTATTGGTCATGTCTTGCTGCCTCGGTTTCTTCTCGCTGCTGAACTACACTTCACGCATGACACATGGCGTCGTACGCTAGTGAATAATGTTGTTATTGTTAGAGACTGCCGTATCGTGCCGCTCACCTTCGTGAGGGCCTCAAACTAATTACCCGGCCGAAGCCAGGCACTCCCTGGCCGCCAGCCAAACAATCTGGAAGTGCCTTGATTATTCCGTTCACCACAACGTTCAATCATGTGTACCCGTTGACTTGAAGTTCACCGGGCACTTCGCCACATGACAGCTTCAGATTAAGCTCGCATGAATATAAGAAATAGAAGGATTACCTCAAAGAATGCGAGATCTCGGTCATCACCTTGAGCGGGTAATCCTGGGGCTGCTTTGCAGCCCCGGGGGCTGACTCAAGCCAACTGGTAGGTGGTCTTCACTCGGGTGAAGAACTGTCGGGCATGGGTGCCCTGCTCGCGCGAGCCCAGGCTCGAGGCGCCGTTGCCGCCGAACGGCACGTGATAATCCACCCCCGCCGTCGGCAGGTTGACCATCACCATCCCCGCCGAGCTGTTGCGCTTGAAGTGCTCGGCATGGCGCAGCGAGGTGGTGACGATGCCGGCGGACAAGCCAAAGGCCGTGTCCTCGGCGGCCGCGAACGCCTCGTCGTAGTCACGCACCTTGAGCACGCTCACTACCGGCCCGAAGATCTCCTCGCGGTAGATGCGCATGTCCGGCGTGACCTCGGTGAACAGCGCCGGCGTGAAGAAGTAGGCACCCGCCTCGTTCTCCACCCGCTCGCCACCGCATACCCGCTTCGCGCCTTGCTCCACGCCGCTGGCCACGTACGACAGGTTCTGCTCCAGCTGGCGGCCGTCGACCACCGGGCCGATGTCGGTACTGGCCTGCAAGGCGTCGCCAACCGTCAGCGCCCGGGTGCGCTCGGCCAGGCGGGCGACGAAGGCATCATGGATGCCCTCGGTGACGATCACCCGTGAACTGGCAGTGCAGCGCTGGCCGGTGCTGTAGAACGAGCCGTTGAGCGCAACCTCCACCGCCTGCTCCAGGTCGGCATCGTCGAGCACCACCAGCGGGTTCTTGCCGCCCATCTCCAGTTGCACCTTCTTCATGCCTTCAGCCGCCAACCTGGCGATCTGCCGCCCGGTGTGCTCGGAACCGGTGAAGCTGATGCCATCGACCTGTGGCGAGCGGATGATCGTGTCGCCCACACTACGGCCGGGGCCGACCAGCATGTTGAAGACGCCGGCCGGCAACCCGGCGCGACTGATGATCTCGGCCAGCGCCCAGGCCGAGGACGGCACCAGCTCCGCCGGTTTGAACACCACACTGTTGCCGAAGCACAGGGCCGGGGCGATCTTCCATGCCGGGATGGCGATGGGAAAGTTCCACGGCGCGATGATGCCCACCACGCCCAGGGGCTGGGTGAACACGTCGATACCCACGTCCTGGCGCACCGACTGGTATTTCTCGCCTTCGGCACGCAGGGCTTCCTGGGCGTAGAACTTGAACGAACGGCCGGCGCGGTCCACCTCGCCCAGCGCTTCGCGGACGACCTTGCCTTCCTCGCGGGCCAGCAGGGTCGCCAGTTCTTCACGGCGGGCGAGGATCTCGCTGCCGATGAAGTCCAGCGCGTCTGCGCGCTGCTGCGGGTTGCTGCGCGCCCAAACGGGCTGGGCACGGCGGGCGGCGGCGATGGCCTGTTCGGTCAGGGCCTGATCGGCGCGCACGAAGCGCTCGATGACCTCGGCCGGGTTGGAGGGGTTGCGGTTTTCCAGCAGGTCGCTGGCCGCGTCGAAACCGACGAAGGCGCCGTCGACATAACTGCTCTTGATCACGATGCTCATGCGCGCTGGATCCTTTTTTCCGGGGCCTGACTGGCGACGAAGCGGCTGATGTTGTCCACGGCGCTGTCCATCAACTGCTGCATGGCGTCTTCGCTGCTCCAGGCGATGTGTGGGTTGAGGATGAAATCGTCGCGATCGATCAGCTGGAACAGCGGGTTGCTCGGGTGCAGCGGCTCATGCTCCACCACATCCAGCGCCACGCCCCCCAGGCGATCGTTGTGCAGCGCATCGATCAGCGCCGCCTCGTTGACGATGCCGCCACGGCCGGTGTTGATCACCAGGGCGTCGGGCTTCATCAGGGCCAATCGACCTGCGTCGATCAGGTCGTGGGTTTGCGGGGTCAGTGGGCAGTTGATCGACAGCACGTCACAGCTACGCAGCAGCGCGGCGAGCGGACGGCAATCCGGGCCGCTGCGCTTGCCACCGCGGTCTTCGAAGAACACCTCCATGCCGAACGCACGGGCCAGTTCGGCCAGGCGCAGGGCAATCGGGCCGCTGCCGATGATCGCCAGTTGCTTGCCGCGCACATCGCGGATGCGGTGGTCGAAGTAGATGTTCTTGTGCTGCGCCTGGCCGGCGTGCACTTGGCGCATCAGCCGGGTGAAGGCTGCCGGGCGGCGGAACAGCTCGAGGATCATCGCCATGCTGTGCTCGGCCACGGTATTGGCGGCGTAGCCAGGCACGCTGGCCACCTCGATACCATGGGCCTCGCAATAGTCGACGTCGACGATGTCGCGGCCGGTCAGGGCCAGCGAGATCATCTTGAGCTTGGGCAACTGACGCAGGTGCTCCTTACGCAGCGGTACGCTGCAGGTCAGGGCGATGGTGGCGTCCTTGAGGTGCTCGAGCACCTGGTCCGGATGGGTATAGGCGAACTGCTGCCAGGTGTGCGCGCAGTCAGGCCGCTTGAGACGGGTCGAGGATGCCAGGCCCTCGTCGTCGAGGAAGACGATATGTTCGCTCACGATCTTGTCCTTATTTTTTCTGGGCGGGGACGTAGCCGGCCGGCGCCATGGCCACCAGTTGGCGGGTGACGAAGCCGGCGTCCTGGTCGTGGTCCTCCAGCGACTCCTTGCGCACCAGGGCGTCACGCACCATGTGCGCGCCGAAGAAGCGAAATGGCTCGGGCGGCAGCAGCTTCATCTTCTGGTTGACCAGGCCGCAGTTGGCCCACGCGTCGTTGGCATGCTCGACCAGCGACTTGATGATGCGACTGGCGAACACCGTGGTGGCCACGCCATTACCGGAGAAACCGATGCCGTAGGCGATGTTCTGGTGACGGTCGAGGTAGCCGAAGTTCGGCAAACCCTTCATGGCGCGGTCGATCGGGCCGGTCCAGCTGCTGACCACCGGCACGTCCGCCAGTTGCGGGTACAACCGACGCAGTTCGGCGGCGACCTTGTCGGCGGCCGGCGAAGGCTTCTCGTAGAGGTTGCCGATGCGCCCGGCGAAGGCGAACTGGCCCAGCGGCTTGCCGAACACCACGCGGCCATCCGGGGTGTTGCGCCAGTAGTTGAGCACGGTGCGCGAGTCGGTCATGCACTCGCCGCCGCTCAAGCCGATGGCGTCGAGCTTGGCCTTGACCGGCGCCGTGGCCACCATGTCGCTGGACATGATCGCGATCATCCGGCGCAGCTCCGGGAACGCTGCGCCCCAGGCGTTCATCGCCAGCACCACGCGGTCGGCCTTCACATGGCCCTTGGCCGTGTGCACCACAGGCTTGGGGCCGCGCGCCAGGTGGGTGAGCGGGGACTTCTCGAAGATCTTCACGCCAAGCTTGAGCGCGACGCGGCGCAGGCCGCGAGCGAGCATGGCCGGCTGCACGGTGGCGGCGTTGGGATCATAGATGCCGCCGAGCACCAGCGGCGAGCCGACGCGGCCCTGGATGGTGTGGCGCGCCATCTCCTGGAACGGGTTGACGCCCAGGTTCTGCAGGCCGTCGGTGAGCACGCGCCAGGAATTCAACTGGCGCTGGTTGGTGGCGGTCCACAGCCAGCCGTCCTTGCGGTACTGGGCATCGATACCGTGCTCCTGGCAGAAGCTGCCGATCTCGTCGATGGCCGACTCGGCCGCCTCGCAGATGCGCCGTGCCTCGACGTCTCCGCAGATGGTGCGCAGCGACAGGTACTTGCCCCACCAGTTGGTGGCGATGCCGCCGTTGCGCCCGCTGGCACCGGAACCGCAGCGGTCGCGCTCGACGATGACGATGGTCTTCCCGGGATGCGCCTGCTTGAGGCGGATGGCCGACCACAGGCCAAGGAAACCACCGCCGACGATGCAGACATCGGCTTGAATCGAGTCCTGCAGCGCAGGGGCCAGGTCGCTGTCCAGGTCGAGTGCCTGGGCATACCAGAATCCACGGTACATAGTGAGGGTGCCTCTGAACAGGTTGTCTTGTCGCGACATGATGCTCAGCCGGCACAGGGCACCGATATTACAGTCATGACAATTGATAGAACGGCCACGCCTTTTGTCATGGATTTGCTATTTCCGGCGATTGATAGGACGTGAAGGACGTACAGCTGCGCGCCCTGGCGTCACACGAGCTGTCCCAGACGTTATAGGGCAGCAGGTGCCAGGGGTGAGAAAGTGCCGCTACAGGCCAATGCCGCTTAACTGACGGGCATTGCGCCACAGACAGTCTGTTCGATACCCATAAGCTGGAGATCCCGATGGCCTTCAAAAGAACCATTCATGCTGTCGATACGCACGCCGGCGAGCCGATGCGCGTCATCACCGGTGGCGTTCCACATATCCCGGGCAAGACGGTTCACGAAAAGATGCAATGGTTGCGCGAAAACGACGATCAGTTGCGCAAGCTGATGCTGCGCGAACCCCGCGGCTACCCTCCCCTGTGCTGCAACCTCATCGTGCCCCCGAGCCATCCCGACGCCGATGCCGGCTATATCATCATGGAACAGGTCGAATACCCAGTGATGTCCGGTGGCAATACCATCTCGGTGGTCACCGTACTGCTGGAAATGGGCATGCTGCCCATGAAGGAACCCGTCACCGAGTTGATCCTCGAAGCGCCGGCCGGGCTGATCGGCATCAAGGCGCAATGCCGCGACGGCAAGGTCAAGAGTGTCACGTTCAAGAACGTGCCGGCCTTCGCCGCACACCTGGATGCCAAGATCCAGGTGCCCCACCTGGGCGAAGTGACGGTCGATGTGGGCTGGGGCGGCATGTTCTATGCGATCGCCGACGTGCGCCAGTTCCCGGGCCTGGAGCTCAAGCCCGAGCATGGCGGCGAGATCGCGCGCGTCAGCGCCATGATCCGCCAGGCCGCTGCCGAGCAATTGCCGGTCGCGCATCCCGACTACCCTGGCATCGGCATCACCATTTCCCAGCTGTCCGGCCCCACCGACAGCCCGGACGCCGACTGGAAGAACGCCGTCACCGTCGCCTCCGGTGAGCTGGATTGGGACAACCCTTCCACCTGGACCGGTGCACTGGACCGCTGCCCATGCGGCACCGGTACCTGCGCGAAGATGGCGGTCCTGCACGCCAAGGGCGAGCTACCGCTGAACCAGGACTTCCGCCACCAGGGTGTGCTGGGCAACGTGTTCACCGGCCGCCTGGTCGAGGAAACCCGTATCGGCGACTACAAGGCCGTGGTGCCGACCATTACCGGTACCAGCTGGATCTATGGCCTGAATACCTATGTGCTGGACCATGACGATCCGTTCACCGAAGGCTTTGTCGTGAGCGACATCTGGGCGTGAGCGGTCTCCATTCGGGGCTGCTTTGCAGCCCCAGTATCACAAAGGCGGCGCCACTCAAGCCACCGCCTGCGCCCCGGTAATCTCCACCAACGAACCACACATGAACGCCGCTTCATCCGACGCGAGGAACGCCACCAGCGCCGCGACCTCCTCGGGCTTGCCGATCCGGCCGAAGGGCACCAGCTTGTCCAGGTCGGCGATGGTCCTTCCCGAGCGCCGCACGCCAGCCTCGAGCATCGGCGTATGGATCTCGCCAGGGCATACCGCGTTGACCCGAACGTTCTGCGGCGCATAGTCACGCGCCAGGTTCTGGGTGAACGAGGCCACGGCAGCCTTGGTCACGTTGTAGGCGATGTGCCCGGGCGCAGGATGCAGCCCCCACTGGGAGGCCGTATTGACGATAGCGCCGGCTCCCGCCTCGATCATGATCGGCAATACCGCCCGGCACAGGTGGAACATCGAGTCCAGGTTGACCGCGAAACTGGTATGCCAGTCATCTTCCGTCAGCGCTAGGAGGTTGCCGCGGCGGTTGATCCCGGCGTTGTTGACCAGCACATCGATCCCCCCCAATTGCCTGACAACCGTCTCCACCAGCGCCCGGCAGGCCTCACCCTGGGCGATATCCGCCGCCACGGCGATGGCCTTGCCGCCGTTGCCTTGAATGGCCTCGGCGACGCCCTGGGCCGCCTCCAGATTGACGTCGCTGACCACCACCGTCGCCCCTTCGGCCGCCAACCGACCGGCGATCGCCGAGCCGATCCCCCCGGCACCACCGGTCACGATCGCCACCTTGTTTTCGAACCTGTTCATCGTCGACTCCTCGATTTATCGGATATAGCTGCCGCCGTTCACATCCAGGGTCGCGCCATTGAGCGAAACCTGGGACGGACGCAAGGTGAAGGCCACCAACTCGGCGATCTCTTCGGGGCTGGCCATGCTCCTCACGGGAATGTCGGCAGTCGCCGCGGCCTCGCCGAACTGGGCGACGAAGCGCTCGGCCATATCGGTACGGACCCAACCGGGCGCGATGGCCACGGCGACCACACCCTCGCCCGCCACGCTGCGCGCCAGTGACTTGGTCAGGTTGATCAGCGCAGCCTTGCTGGCGCCATAGGGCAAGGCGTCGGCCGCGTAGCCACGCTGGGCGGCACGGCTGGCCATGTTGACGATGCGGCCACCGCCATGGATGCGAAAATGCTCGACCGCCTCACGGCACAGGTCGGCCGCCGCGAAGAAGTTCACCTGGAACTCGCGGCGCCAGGCGGCACGCCATTCGGATGACGGCGCGTGCAAGGGAATCTCCGTGCGAATACCCGCGTTGTTGACCAGGCCATGAAGGCGTCCGCCGGCCAGGGCCATCGCTGCCTGCCACAATCGTTCGGGACCATCGTCCTGGGACAGGTCGCCCTGGACGATAAAGCCCTGGCCACCAATCCGCTCGAGCAAGGCTTGCGCGCCCTGCGCGTCGCGACTGTAGTGGATCACCGGTCGGGCACCTTCAGCCGCCAGGCGCTCGACAATCGCCGCACCGATACCGCCGGAGCCACCCGTGACGAGCAATGTCTGGCCAGCCAATGGGCGTGTGGAATCGTTCATCCGTGCTCACCTTCTCTTGATAAAGATGCAAAGGTGCCGCCTGCCTCGCGCGCGAAGACGGCATTCCCGGTTAACGACGAAGGGTTACTTCGCGGCGTTGGCCTGCACCGAGGCCTTGTCCACGAGCTTGTCGATGTCGCCACTGTCGCGGCGCTGCTTGAGGTAGATGTTCAGCACGTCCATGTCGGCCGGGGAAATGTCCCGGCGCACACCGAACGCGACGCCTTGCTTGGCCAGCGCCGGCTTGGGCAGGATCTCGCGCGCCCAATCGGCGTTGGCCAATGCGAACAGGTGGTTGGTGTCGCTGGCGTCCACCAGTACATCGGCGCGCTTGGACATCACCGCCAGACGGGTCTCGTCCATGCCTGGCAGACGCATGATCTTCGCGTTCCGGATCACCGAGGAGATCGCCTTGTCCTGGGCGGTGCCGGACATGACGGCGAAGGTCACGTCGGGTTTGTCGAGGGCGCCGATATTGTCCTCGATGTCCGTGAACTTGGGGTTGTTCTTGTTCACCAGCAACGACACTTGATAGTCCGTGGCGGGGGTGGTGAATGCCACGGCCAGCGCGCGCTCGGGAGTCTGGTTGAGGGCCATGGCCAAGTCCCACTTGCCGCTCTGCAAGCCGGCGACAAGGTTGTCCCAGCTCGTGCCGACGAAATCGACCTTGACCTTCAGCACCTTCTCGCCGAAGTCCCTGCACAGGTCGACGAAGTAGCCGCTGTAGTCACCTGAACGCGCATCGCGCATGACATAGGGCGCGGCTACCGCAGCGCCACAACGCAGGACACCGGCTTTCTGCACATTCTGCCAAACCGAGGTTTCAGCAGCCTGGGCCATGGATTGGCCAAGTATGGCGCCGCAAAGGCTGGCACCCAGGAAAAGCGGCTTGAGGGAACGGAGCATTTTTGACCTCACTGTTAATCATTGTTGTAGGCAGGAAGGTAAGCGCTGGGTAGTGCACGCCATATTGTGTGCATGGCTGCATGCAGATTATGAAGCACACCAGATGCTGTCAACAGGCTTTTTCGAATGGTTGGAATCGGCCTCTCTCGCTCCCCTCGTTTCTTTCCTCGCGCCCTCGGGCCTTCCTTTTGTCCTGGATGGACGGCGCGCCAAGGCAAGCGAATAAATTTTTCCCCACGTGTGTTGACAGTACACTCAAGGCGGCCATAGTCTGAATACAACATTGCACACAACAAGAAGCTCAGCAAAGCACTCATCAACTGTTGATCGACTCTTCTGCCTACAAGAACAAGCTATCGGAGAGAATCAAAATGGCTCAGACCGCTTCCCACAGCGCCTGCGCAGGTGCTGCCAGCCCTTCGCTCCAAACGCCATGGCGGTGGCAAGCGCCCACCCGGGCTGCTAGGCACTTCTGCAAACGCCCCCATGCACCACTGGCCAGGCCCGGCAAGACCGTCGGCCTGACCGACACAGCGCGCACCGCAACCAACGCCGCAGGCAACAGCCTCCAGTAACCCTGAGCCGAGGTGCCGCCCAGTGCGCCCTCGTGGAGACAATCGCGATGAACATCCCTCGTTTGGTGGCAGCCCAGCCACAGGTTTCGCTCGGCCCGGATTCGCCCCAGGGCGGCGACTTCATCCAGTTGCGCGACGTGCGCAAGGCCTATAGCGAGCAACTGGTGGTGATGGACCAGATGAACTTGGACATGCGTGCCGACGACCGCCTGGTGATCATCGGTCCATCGGGCAGCGGCAAGAGTTCGCTGCTGCGGGTGCTGATGGGGCTCGAGGGCATCCAGGGCGGCACGATCCATTTCCAGGGCAAGCCCTATATCGATGGCAGCCGCAAGCTGGGCAAGCCGCTGGATGAAACCCTGCACAAGCAGATCGGCATGGTGTTCCAGCACTACACCCTGTTCCCGCACCTGTCGGTGCTGGGCAACCTGATCCTGGCGCCGGTCAAGGTCCATGGCCTGGGCAAGGCCCAAGCCACCGAGAAAGCGCGCGCCTACCTCGCCCGCCTGGGCCTGGAAAACAAGCTGCACGCTTACCCAAGCCAGCTCTCCGGCGGGCAGAAGCAGCGCGTGGCGATCGCCCGTGCGCTGATGCTCGAACCCCGCCTGATGTTGTTCGACGAAGTCACCTCGGCGCTCGACCCGGAAATGGTCATCGAAGTGCAGAACGTGATGATGCAACTGGCCGAGCAGAAGATGGCGATGATCATCGTCACCCACGACATGCACTTCGCCCGCCACATCGCCACCCGCGTGGTGTTCTGCGCCAACGGCAAGGTGGTCGAGCAAGGCCATCCCGAGCAGATCTTCACCCAGCCACGGGAAGCACGCACGCGTGAGTTCCTCGAAAAGGTCGTGCAGTTCGATTGAGGACGCCGTGATGAACTACCAATTCGACTTCCACTTCCTCAACGGCAGCCTGCCTGCGCTGCTGGATGGGCTGAAGGTCACCCTGCAACTGGCATTGGTTTCCAACCTCATCGGCCTGACCCTGGGCTTCGTGCTGTGCCTGATGACCCTGAGCCGCTGGTTCTTCATTCGCTGGCCAGCGCAGTTGTTCATCGAGTTCTTCCGCTGCACACCGGCGTTGTTGCAGATCGTCTGGTTCTTCTACTGCGTGCCGATGCTGTTCGACGTGTTCATCGACCCGATAGCCATGGGCTTCCTGGCCCTGGGCCTGAACCTCACCGCGTTCAACGCCGAAGCCTATCGGGCCGGCGTGCAGGCGGTGCCGCGTGAACACCTGGATGCCTCGATCGCTCTGGGCCTCAAAAGCTGGCAACGCACGCTGTACGTGATCCTCCCGCAGTCGCTGCGCAGCGCCCTGCCGGTGCTGATCACCAACGGCATCGGCACCCTGCAACAGAGCGCACTGGTGGCCATCGTTGCCGTCGCCGACCTGATGTACGTGGGCAAAAGCCTCGCGACCGAAGCCTACCGCCCGCTGGAAACCTACACCCTGATCGCCCTCATCTACTTCGCCCTGTCGCTACCGATCGCGCAGCTGGTGCAGTGGTTCGAACGGCGCCAGGAACTGGCCGGCCAGCGCTGAGGAGATAGCCATGCCACTCGATTTCTCGGTTGTCCTGAACTACTGGCCGGTGCTGCTCAAAGGCCTGGGCCTGACCCTGGCATTCACTGGTGCCTGCGCCGTGCTCGGCAGCCTGTTCGGCTTCGTGGTCAGCCTGCTGCGGCAGCTGAAGCTGAAGCTGGTGCGCCTGCCGCTGACGCTGTACGTGGAGTTCTTCCGTGGCACGCCGCTGCTGATCCAGCTGTTCTGGGTGTTCTTCTGCTTCCCGGTGATATTCGGCCTGGACATCCCGCCCTACGTCTCGGTGCTGATCGCCCTGACCCTGTACATGGGGGCGATCACCAGCGAAACGTTCCGCGGTGCGCTCAAGTCGATCGCCAGCGAACAGCACGACGCTTGCACGGCCCTGGGCCTCACCTCCCGCGTCAAGGTGCTCTACGTGGTGTTCCCCCAGGCCTTGCTGCGCGCTGTGCCACCACTGCTGTCGAACGTGGTCAGCCTGTTCAAGGAAAGCGCGCTGATCTCCTCGGTCGGGGTGGCCGACCTGATGTTCGTCGGCCAGAACATTTCCAACAGCACCGCCCGCCCGGTCGAGTTCCTGTCGGCTGTCGCAGTCATTTACTTCCTCGTGGCCTTCCCGCTGACCCGCCTGGTCGGTGTGGTCGAAGGGCGCCTGCTGCGCCGCTACGCCTACTGATTCCCAACAAGGAGACTTCACCATGAAACTCAATGGCATCCTGCCTGCCCTGGTCACCCCATTCGATGCCGCTGGCAAGGTCGATCACGACACCTTGGCCTCGATCCTCGAACATCAACTGGCCGCGGGCGTGAGCGGTTTCGTGCCGCTGGGCTCCACCGGCGAATACTATGCGCTGACCAACGAAGAACGCCGCCAGGTGCTGGCCACGGTGAAGGAAGTGGTCGGTGACCGTGGCACCCTGATCGCCGGCGCCAACGGCGCCTGCACCCGCGAGGTGCTGGAGCAGGTCAGGCAGACCGTCGAGGCGGGCTACACCCACCTGCTGATCGCGCCGCCCTACTACGCCCTGCCCTCCCAGGAGGAACTGCTGGCCCACTACAACACCATTCTCGAAACCTTCCCCGAGATCAACGTGGTGCTGTACAACTACCCGATCCGTACCAACGTCGAAGTCGGCCTGGACGTGGTCGCCGCGCTGCATGAGCACCCGCGCGTCATCGGCATCAAGGAAAGCAGCGGCAACCTGCTGCGCGCCATCGAGATCGGCGAGAAATACAAGGGCATCCAGCTGTCCTGCGGCTCGGACGACCAGGCCCTGGACTTCTACCTGTGGGGCGCCGACAGCTGGATCTGCGGCCCGGCGAACATTTTCCCGGAGAAGGTCGTCGCCTTCCACAAGGCGTTCACCAGCGGCGATATCCGCGGTGCCCAGCAAGTCATGCGCAGCCTGTTCCCGGCCATGGCCAACCTGGAAAGCGGCAAGTTCGTACAGAAGGTCAAGTACGGCGCCGAGCTGTCCGGCTTCAAGGTAGGCAACGCACGGGCACCGCTGCTGCCGTTGACCGACGAAGAAAAAGCCGAGTTCCGCAAGGCGTACGAGGCGTCGCAAGCCTGATGCACTCCCCCTGTGGGAGCGGGCCTGCCCGCGAATAGGCCGGCCCCTGACGACACCGGTATATGGCAAGGGCCATGCCCTTGTGTGCGGGACGAGCCCGCCCCCACAGGAACCCCACCACCTTTTGAAGAGCACGCCTCTCATGAACAACCCGCAAACGTCATCGCAACAGGCCGTGGTCATCGGTGGCGGCATTGTCGGCGTATGCTGCGCACTGTACCTGCAGCGCGACGGCCACCGGGTCACCCTGGTCGACCCTGCCGCGCCCGGCGACAGCACCGCGAAATGGAGCTGTGGCCAGATGGCGGTCAGCGAAGTCATCCCGTTGTCCAAGCCTGGCATCCTGATGAAGATCCCTGGCTGGCTGCTGGACCAGAAAGGCCCGCTGGCCCTGCGCCCCAGCGCGCTGCCGGGGATCCTGCCCTGGTTCATGCGTTTCCTGGCCTGTGCCCGCCCGTCGAAGATCCATGAGATCGCCCAGGACATGGCGCGCCTGACCCAGCATGTCTATGAAGACTATGCCCCTCTACTCGATGCCTGCCCGGACAAGGCTCTGCTTGGCGACCGGCCGATTATCGAGGTGTTCGACTCCCCTGCCGGCCTGGCCCACGAGCGCCCCCACCTGGCCTTGCGCAAGCAGTTGGGCTTTCGTTCCGAGGAGCTCGACGGCGCGCAGATCGCTGACCTGGAGCCGGCCCTGGCTGGCAAGTTCCAACATGGCCTGATGTTCCCTGACTGGCGTGCGGTGAACGACACCGAAGGCTTCATCGCCGCCCTGACCGAAAGCTTCATTGCCCAGGGCGGCAGGCGCGTGCGCCAGCGGGTGGTGAAAATCGATGAAAACCTCGACCAGGCGACTGGCGTGACCCTGGCCGACGGCAGTCGCGTACCCGCCGGCTTGCTGGTAGTGGCCGCAGGCACTGGCGCGCGGGCATTCTTCGACACCCTCGGCGTGAACATTCCGCTGGCGGGTATCGCCGGCTATCAGGCGGTGCTGCCACGACCCGACGTGGAATTTCGCCATTCGGTGATCTACGCCGACGGCGGCTTCTGCTTCGCCCCCATGACCCGCGGCCTGCAGATCGGCGGCACCCTCGAGTTCGCCGGCGCCGATGCCGAGCCCAATTTCAAGCGTGCCGAAATCATCATGGAAAAGGCCCGCCGCGTCCTGCCGCAATTGAACACCCAAGGCATGGAGTTCGGTGTCGGCTACCGCCCGTTCCTGCCCGATACCAAACCTGTGATCGACCGCTCGCCACGGCTGAAGAACGCCCTTTTGGCCTTCGGTCACGGCCAGCTCGGCCTCACCCTCGGCGCTACCACCGGCCGCCTGGTGAGCGACCTCGCTGCCCAACGCAGCCCAACCCAGGATCTCTCTGCATTCAGTGCCCGACGCTTCGCCGTCCTTGGAGGAAACGCATGAACCGCTACGACCAGTTCTACATCAACGGCCAATGGGTCAGCCCCGTCAATGGCGATAGTTTCGAGACCTTCGACCCGAGTGACGAGAGCCTGATCACCACGGTGGCAGCCGGTTGCGCCGCAGACGTGGACGCCGCGGTGAAGGCGGCCCGTGCCGCTTTCGACGAGGGCCCCTGGCCGCGCATGAGCGGCGCAGAGCGCGGCCGTTACCTGCGCAAGATCGCCGATGGGATTCGCGCGCGCCAGCAAGAGCTGGCAACCCTGGAGGTTCGCGACAATGGCAAACCGTTCCCCGAGGCCATGTGGGACATCGGCGATACCGCAGGCTGCTTCGACTTCTACGCCAACATGGCCGAAGCGCTCGATGCCCAGCGTGAAAAACCTGTCGCGCTGTCGGACGAGCGCTTCAGCTCGGTGGCGCGCAAGGAGCCGATCGGTGTTGCCGGGGCCATCGTGCCGTGGAACTTCCCAATGCTGATGGCCGCCTGGAAAGTAGCCCCGGCCTTGGCCGCAGGGTGCTGCATCATTCTCAAGCCTTCCGAGCAAACCTCGCTGACGGCGCTGGAGCTGGCCCGCATCGCCGATGAAGCCGGTCTGCCGGCAGGTGTGCTGAACATCGTCACCGGTTCCGGGTCCACGGTCGGCGCCGCGCTGACCGCCCACCCTGGCGTGGACAAGCTGGCGTTCACCGGCAGCGTCCCGGTGGGCAGCCGCATCATGCAAGCCGCGGCCCAGGACATCAAGAACGTCACCCTGGAGCTGGGCGGCAAGTCGCCCTTCGTGATCTTCGCCGACAGCGACATCGAAGCCGCCGTGGAGTGGATCCTGTTCGGGATCTTCTGGAACAAGGGCGAAGTCTGCTCCGCCACCTCGCGCGTGTTGGTGCAACGCTCCGCGTACGAGCCGCTGCTGGCCCGCCTTGCCGAGGAGGCGCGCAAGATCAAGATCGGCAATGGCATGGAAGACGGCGTGCTGCTCGGCCCATTGGTCAACCGCAGCCAGTACGACAACACCCTGCAGGCGATAGCCCGCGGCCTGGAAGAAGGCGCCCGCCTGGTATCGGGTGGCGAGCGTCCGGCGCACTTGGACAAGGGGTTCTACCTGCAGCCGACCATCTTCGCCGATGTACCGGAAGACAGCTGGATCTGGAACGAAGAAATCTTCGGCCCGGTGGTATGCATTCGCCCGTTCGATACTGAAGAAGAGGCCATCAGCTCGGCCAACCATTCGCGCTTCGGCCTCGGTGCCGCGGTGATGTCCAAGGACCTGGAGCGCTGTGAACGTGTCGCCCGTCGCTTCCGTGCAGGTATTGTCTGGATCAACTGCTCGCAGCCGACCTTCACCGAGGCCCCATGGGGCGGCTACAAGCAGAGCGGCATCGGCCGCGAGCTGGGCGAGTGGGGCCTGAACAACTACCTGGAAACCAAGCAGATCACGCGCTACGACAGCGAACAGCCCTGGGGCTGGTACATCAAGTGAGGTAACACCCATGCGTTGGAAACAGACCCTGCAACTGGCCGAAGTGCACTGCGAGGGCGAAATCGGCAAAGTCATCACTGGCGGCGTCCTGGGTATCCCGGGCGCCACCCTGCTCGACAAGATGAACTACATCAACGAGGTCGATGACAGCCTGCGCCGCCTGGTGACTCTGGAGCCGCGCGGCTGCCTACAGATGTCGGTGAACCTGCTGCTACCGCCCACCCGCCCCGAGGCCCATGCCGCTTTCATCGTGCTGCAGGCCGACAAGGCGCACCCGATGTCCGGCAGCAACTGCATCTGCGTCGTCACCGCCCTGCTCGAGCTGGGCATGGTGCCGATGCAGGAGCCGGAAACCACCGTGGTCCTCGACACCCCGGCCGGTCTGGTGACCGCCCGCGCCCAATGCGCGGATGGCCGTTGCCTGAACGTCTCACTGGACATGGTGCCTGCGTTCGTGGAGCACCTCGACCTGGCCATCGAGACCGAAGCGTTCGGCACGCTCAAGGTCGACGTGGCTTTTGGTGGCGTGTACTACGCCCTGGTCGATGTCGAGCAGACCGGTTTGTCGATCGCCCCTGAACATGCCCGCGCCCTGGCCGATGCCGGGGTGGCGCTGAAGACTGTGATCAACCGCCAACTGGCGATCCAGCACCCGCTGCTGTCTTCGGTCAACGAAGTGGCCTACGTGATGTTCCGTCATCGGCTGGACGACCGCACCTACCAGACCTGCACCACCCTGCCCCCGGGGCGGGTCGACCGCTCGCCCTGCGGGACCGGCAGTTCCGCCAACCTCGCCACGCTGGCGGCGCGGGGGCTGGTGCAGGCGGGTGACCAGTTGGTGTCACGCTCGACCATCGGCGGGCAGTTCCAGGTCACGCTGCTGGGCCATACCGAGGTGGCCGGCCGCCCCGCGGTGCTGCCTCGGGTAACCGGGCGGGCCTGGCTCTATGGCCTCCAGCAGATCGGTGTGGACCCTGACGATCCGCTGGCGGCGGGGTTCATGCTCAGCGATACCTGGGGGGTGGGCCTGGACCAGTAGCCCATGCGCACCGTGCTCCTGGTAGGCAGGCGGAGCACGGTGCGTTCCTGCTCCTACTGCTCGACACCCGCCAGGCATGTTTGACGCAGCCGCCATCCCCGCAGCATGCTGCCGGCTACACCGTCGACAAGCACGGCAAGATAACGAAGGCCGCACGCGACCATGGCGCGGTCCAACCGAGAACCGATGATGGCAAAAGACAACGACCTCGAAGGCGGCCCCCGTCGTCACAGCGGCCGCTACATATATGAAGAACTGCGCAAGCAGATCCTGACGTTGAAGCTCAAGCCCGGCGTGCAATTGGATGAAGTGTCGCTCGCCGCCCAGTTCGGCCTGTCGCGCTCACCGGTGCGCGATGCCCTGGCACGGCTGATTACCGAAGGGCTGGTGGTCATCCTTCCCAACCGCACCACCTTGGTGACCCCGTTCGAGATCGAGGAATTCCCCAACTACATCTCGGCGCTGGATCTGATGCAGCGTGCGGTGACTCGCCTGGCCGCGACCCAGCACCGCGCCGAAGACCTCGAGGCCATCCGCCAGGCCGACGCGGCCTACCTCAAGGCCGTAACGGATGGCGACTTCCAGACCATGTCCGAGCTGAACAAGGCCTTCCACCTGGCGATCGCCCAGGCCGGCCGAAATCCGTACTTCATCAACTACTACGAGCGCTTGCTGAGTGAAGGGCAACGCCTGTTGCACCTGCACTTCGATCACGTGGTCAGCTCGGCGAGCACCCACCGGCTGGGTCGTGACCATGACGAGATCATCGATGCCATCGCCGCCCGTGATCCGGATGCGGCGGAAGCCGCTGCGCATGAGCATACGATGCTGTTTCAGCGCCGGTTCCTCGACTACATGCAACAGAACCTCACGGCGCGGATGTCCGTGGCGTAGTGCCAATTGGCACACGGCTGCGAACGGGGCACGGCTAGCGCACTGACTGGCCCCCTTATAAAGGGAGTTGTTCTAGGGCCAAAGCATGCCCCTCTCGACGCGTTGCTGGGCATGGCTACGGTTTCTTTCTTGCGACAACAATGACCAGGATAGGGGATCAAGGCTCTCTAAAGGCACAATGTCTGCACGGCGAGCACCTCCCACCTGACTCCCGTTTATCGAACCAACTTGCAGGCTGGTCTTGCCTAAATCACACTGGCCAGCCCGCCACGTCCCCGGACGCCAAGATGCCTGACCTGTCGCTAAAACCAGCATTGCCCGGCATTGCGCTCAGGCGATGGCGCCTACTGCACCGCGTCAAGCAATCCCATGCCGCGGCGTTGTTCAACGTCACTCAGTCGACCATCTCGCGCTGGGAAAGCGGCGTACAGGCCATGGATCCCCTCGCACACGAAAAGCTTGAACGACTGCTGGCCGCGCGCCTCGATGCAGCCGCCGATCAAGCGTTGGCCCGGCTGGTCAGGGAAAGCTCACGGCCCGTTCACCTCATTTGCGACCTGACGCATCGCTTGCTGGCCTGCTCCCCTTCGCGCGCCGCCCAGTTCGCCAGCCCGCTCAGCGACCTGCTGGGTCGTTCGCTGTGGCGCTTCGCTACGCCAGAGATCGTCAGCAAGGAGTTCGCGCTGGATGAATCGGGGTGGCGGGAAGCCCTCGCACCGCCAGCGCTGGAGTTCACAACCGGCAACAACGACTCGTCCCTCGTACCGATCAGCCAGAGCCTCTGTCGCTGGACACGCATCCCCCTCTCGGATGGAACGGCCGCGCGCCTGGTAGAGACGCTCTGACGGATCGCCCCCCTTTGCTCGCATATTTTATGCGTGGACGCTGAACACCTTCGGATCTAGGCTGGCCTCATCAAGGTGAACGGCATGCTGTTCACCGACGAAATCAGAGGGGTCTATGGACATCGAGAAACTCAAAGGGCGCCTTGCATTCCTGCGCGAGGCGGAAAAGCTCAAGGACGTGCTCAGAAGCGCACACACCTCCTCCGGGCGCACCGAAAGCACGGCCGAGCACAGTTGGCGCCTTTGCCTGATGGCCATTGTTTTCGAGGCGCAGCTAAGCGGCCTCGATACGCTGAAAATGCTCAAGATGTGCGTGATTCACGACTTGGGCGAGGCCATCAACGGCGACATTCCCGCCGTCAGCCAACACGCGTTTCCCAACAAGAGCCAGCAAGAGCGAAATGATCTTCTGCTCTTGACCCAGGCACTGGATGAAACGCTGCAAGCCGAGATACTGGCGCTCTGGGATGACTATGAACATGCACGATCGCCAGAAGCAAAAGCCGTCAAGGCGCTAGACAAGCTGGAGACCCTCCTGCAGCACAACCAGGGCAAGAACCCAACTGGCTTCGATTACGCATTCAATCTGGCCTATGGCAGGAAATACACCGATGCCGCCCCTCTATTCGAGGTGCTTCGCAGCATCATCGACAAGGACACCAGAGAAAACATCAGCATGAACACGACCATCCGCCCTGAACACCCCCAGGACATCAGCGCCATCGCCCAACTGACCGAGGCGGCGTTCGAGCACGAGGAGCATTCAAGCCATACCGAACAATTCATTGTCGATGCACTGCGACGCGCCAACCAGCTGACCGTCTCCTTGGTCGCGGTAGAGCATGATGCGATCATTGGCCATGTCGCCCTTTCACCCGTCACGATCTCGTCCGGTGCGACGGGCTGGTACGGCCTTGGGCCTATCTCCGTGCAGCCAGGCCGCCAGGGGCAAGGTATCGGTTCGGCCTTGATGAAGGCCGCCCTTGCACAACTACAGCGCCTTGGCGGGGCTGGCTGCGTGGTGCTGGGCGACCCTGGCTACTATGGCCACTTCGGGTTCCGAGCCCACGCCGGCCTCACGCTGCCTGGCGTTGCGCCTGAGTACTTCCAAGCCTTGTCTTTTGGCGGTGAACTCCCCGAAGGCATCGTGGAGTACCACAAGGCTTTTGAAGCGACCGAGTAGCGAACGCCCCCTGGCATTCGCGCTCTGCCCGGCTAGCCCGCCGCGACGATCATTCGCCCAGCGGCTCGAATACAGATACCGCTCGCGCATCCACCGGCTTGGGCAGCAAGCCTTCGCGGTAGAACGCATCGGCGATGCGCTGCTGCTCATCGAGGTTGTCCAGCTTCACCGGCTGCACGTCATAGCTGCGCCGGGCATTGGCCTGCTGCACCGTGGCGCTGTCCAGGTTGCCCCACAGCGGCCCGAGGATACGTGCCGCGAACGTGCTCTGACAGCTTTTGCATGGACGTCGGCGGCCTGCGTCAGGGTCGCCGAGATCCAGTGGGCTTTTGCAAAAGCGAAAAAGGGCGACCCTTGCGGATCGCCCTTCTTCATGCCCGTAAACCGGGACTTTCGTTTGGTAGGCACAATTGGACTCGAACCAACGACCCCCACCATGTCAAGGTGGTGCTCTAACCAACTGAGCTATGTGCCTGTCGATGAGGGCGCATTCTACGCATTCCAAAATCGGTGTCAACTGTTTTTTTCACGCTAACCCACTGAATCTAAAAAATATTTGGACAGAAGCCAGCACCAGGGCCGAGTAAAGGATTTTCAACAGACGACTAGCGGGTGTTTATTATTATTGATAGCATCGGTACATTCGTTAAAAATATAAAACACGAGGTTCCCCGAGCATGGCCAATACCCCCTACCCCCAGTCCTACTACGCCGCCTCGGCCAACCCGGTGCCGCCACGTCCGGCGCTGCAGGGTGAGGTGGAGACGGATATCTGCATCATCGGCGCCGGCTACACCGGCCTGTCCAGCGCGCTGTTCCTGCTGGAAAACGGCTTCAAGGTGAGCATCGTCGAGGCTGCCAAGGTCGGCTTCGGCGCGTCGGGCCGCAACGGTGGCCAGATCGTCAACAGCTACAGCCGCGACATCGACGTGATCGAGCGCACCGTCGGCCCGAAGCAGGCGCAACTGCTGGGCCAGATGGCCTTCGAAGGCGGCCGCATCATCCGTGAGCGCGTGGCCAAGTACAACATTCAGTGCGACCTGAAGGACGGCGGCGTGTTCGCCGCGCTCAGCGCCAAGCAGATGGGCCACCTGGAGTCGCAGAAACGCCTGTGGGAGCGCTTCGGCCATACCCAGCTGGAGCTGATGGACCAGAAGCGTATCCGTGAAGTGGTCGCCTGCGACAACTATGTCGGCGGCATGCTGGACATGAGCGGCGGCCACATCCACCCGCTGAACCTGGCCCTGGGCGAAGCTGCCGCCGTGGAGTCGCTGGGCGGCGTGATCTACGAACAGACCCCTGCCGTGCGCATCGAGCGTGGCGCCAACCCGGTCGTGCACACCCCGCAGGGCAAGGTGCGCGCCAAGTTCATCATCGTCGCCGGCAACGCCTACCTGGGCAACCTGGTGCCGGAACTGGCGGCCAAGTCGATGCCCTGCGGCACCCAGGTGATCACCACCGAGCCGCTGGGCGAAGACTTGGCGCGCACCCTGCTGCCGCAGGACTACTGCGTCGAGGACTGCAACTACCTGCTCGACTACTACCGCCTGACCAGCGACAAGCGCCTGATCTTCGGCGGCGGCGTCGTCTATGGCGCCCGTGACCCGGCGAACATCGAGGCGATCATTCGTCCGAAGATGCTCAAGGCCTTCCCGCAGTTGAAGAACGTCAAGATCGACTATGCCTGGACCGGCAACTTCCTGCTGACCCTGTCGCGCCTGCCGCAGGTCGGCCGTATCGGCGACAACATCTACTACTCCCAGGGCTGCTCCGGCCATGGTGTCACCTACACCCACCTGGCGGGCAAGGTGCTGGCCGAGGCCCTGCGCGGCCAGGCCGAGCGTTTCGATGCCTTCGCCGGCCTGCCGCACTACCCGTTCCCGGGTGGTCAGCTGCTGCGCGTGCCGTTCAGCGCCCTCGGCGCCTGGTACTACAGCCTGCGCGACCGTCTGGGGATCTGAGTCCCTGGTTGGCGGGTACCGCCATGCCGGTACCCGTCAGTTGAGGTAGTTGCTGGCTGTACCGGCCTATTCGCGGCGGTTCGGCGCGAATAGGCCGGTACAGGCAAAGTCACTGCCCCAGGCTGCGCACCGCCTGCTTCGCCGCGATCTCCTGGCCCGCCCGGGCCAATTCGTCGGCAGCCTGCAGCCAGCGCTGTCGGTCCACCTGGGCCGGCAGTTGCCGTGGCGGCTGCACCAGCACCGCCCAACGCCCCTCCTTCGCCCATGCCGCCTGGAAGTCGTCGAATGCCATCAGTTGCCGACGATGCATCCCTGAGCGCAGCAACACGCGCTGCTTGTAGCTGTCATAGCCGATCAACACCGCATAGCGCGGCTCGCTCCACCAGGCCGCCCCCTCCTGGTAACGCAGCAGCACGGGATTGCCTGCGGCCACCTGGGCCAGCAGGGCGTCCAGGCGCTTGTCCAGCGGGTAGACGACCATGCCGTACTCCCGTGCCACCCTCGCAATGCCGGTTTCCAGCGCGTCGACACCTTGTGGCAGGTTCAAGGGCTTGTCCAGCAGGCCCGGGGTGATGCCCACCCCCTGCTGCGAGAGGACCGCCGCCAGGGCCATGGCACCGCTGTGATTGGCATTGCCGCGGTAGAACGGCACGCTGCTGATCTCGACCCGCTGCGGCAGGCCCTTGGGCGCGGGAGGTGGCGTGCCGGCGCATCCGGCCAGGCTGGCGATCACCAGGCACGCGGCCAGCAGGCGGCGCGGGCCCGTGGCCCGTGAGGTGAAGGAATCTTGCAACATGGACACTCGCTTGTTCGACGCCAGGCAGGCAGCGCCCGGCCATGGGTACCGATCATAGGCCGGGCACGCGCTTGGGTATAGCCCGGCACCGGCTTGGAACGAATCGGCCCAAGGGAATAGACCTTCGGTCAATGGAACGTCACGGGCAACGCGCTAGACTAAAGCAGTGTCTGGAAGGCGAGCGCAGCCCGCCTGAGAGAAGGAGGCACACATGAGCCTGACAATGGCAATCCTCATGCTGGTAGGTATGTGGCTCAGTGTCGCAGCCGCCATGCTGTGGGGTGTGTTGCGCATCGTGCGCCGTCACGCCCACCATCACCACCTGCCCCCCCAAGCCCAGCCCAAGCCACAGCCGGTGCGTCGTGCCCGGCGGCATGCGGGTGCGCATTGATCGGATAGTCCCAGGGCTGCAACGCAGCCCTTTCGCTATACAAGGCCCCAGCCCTCAGCCTTGCGCGGCTTCGCGCTTCACCCGCGCCCGGCGCGCCAGGATGTTGAGCACTTCGATCGCCGTGGAGAAGGCCATCGCGGCATACACATAGCCTTTCGGCACATGGGCACCGAAGCCTTCGGCGATCAGGGTCATGCCGATCATGATCAGGAAGCCTAGGGCCAGCATCACCACGGTCGGGTTGTCGTTGATGAACTTGGCCAGCGGGTCGGCGGCCACCAGCATCACCACCACAGCGCAGATCACGGCGATGATCATGATCGGCAGGTGCTCGGTCATGCCCACGGCAGTGATGATGCTGTCGACCGAGAAGACGATGTCGAGCAGCAGGATCTGGCCGATGGCGGCGGCGAAGCCCAGGGTCACGGTGGAACCGGCCTTGGCTTCTTCCTTGGCGCCGCGCGGGTCGACGTTCTCGTGGATTTCCTTGGTCGCCTTCCACAACAGGAACAGGCCACCGGCGATCAGGATCATGTCCTTCCAGGAGAAGCTCTGGCCGAAGACATCGATCACAGGCTCGGTCAGCTGGACGATCCAGGCCACGGTGGAAAGCAGCGCCAGGCGCATGATCAGGGCCATGCTGATGCCGATGCGCCGCGCCTTGGAACGGTAGGCCTCGGGCAGCTTGTTGGTGAGGATGGAGATGAAGATCAGGTTGTCGATACCCAGCACGATTTCCATGGCCACCAGGGTGGCCAGGGCAACCCAGGCGGTAGGGCTTGCGGCGAGTTCCAGCAAATATTCCATTGGTCGATCCTAAGTCGGGTCTGGGTCAGATGTCCTGGGTCTTGCGCTGGCCTTCATCGGCCTGGGGCTTTTCGCCCTGGGAGCCGAGCGCTTCGCTCAGGGCCTGCTGGGCAGCGTCGTTGGTCTTGTCGATGGCCTGCTTGGCCGACTCGGCGGCCTGGTCGAGCATCTGCTGGGCGGATTTCTCGGCCTGGTCGCAGCCCGCCATGGTGAACAGTGCCAGAACCAGCACCAAGGGGGTGCCGATGGATTTGAGTTGCAGCATGAAGTCCTCGCTCGTCGATATTACGCTGGCGCCCCTGGCGCCTGATGGGGTCGTATTCTAGAGAGCGCAATACATCAGGAAAATTCGTATTTTTGGCGGTTATACTTCGGCTTTTACGAACATTGGACATCCAGGATGCTCAATTACCGCCAGCTTCATTACTTCTGGGTGGTGGCCCGGACCGGCAGCATCGCCCGTGCCAGCGAACAGTTGAACCTGACCCCGCAGACCATCAGCGGCCAGATCAGCCTGTTCGAGCAGACCTACGGCCTGGAGCTGTTCCAGCGCGTCGGCCGCCAGCTCGAGCTGACCGAGACCGGCCGCCAGGCCCTGGCCTACGCCGAGCAGATGTTCCAGATCGGCGGCGAGCTCGAAGCCATGCTGCGGGCCGGGCCCCAGGAGCAGATCCTGTTCCGCGTGGGCGTGGCCGACGTGGTCCCCAAGTCCATCGTCTATCGCCTGCTGGCGCCGACCATGGAGCTGGACAGCGTGCTGCGCATCAACTGCCGCGAAGACAAGCTCGAACGCCTGCTCGCCGACCTGGCCATCCAGCGCCTGGACCTGGTGATTTCCGACAGCCCGATGCCCAGCCACCTGGACATCAAGGGCTACAGCCAGAAGCTCGGCGAATGCGGCCTTAGCTTCTTCGCCACCCCTGCCCTGGCCCACCGCCATGACCGGCCGTTTCCCGCTTGCCTGGACGATGCACCGCTGCTGGTTCCCGGCCAGGAAACCGTGGTGCGCAGCCGCCTGCTGCGCTGGCTGGCCGAGCAGCAGGTGCAGCCGCGGATCGTCGGCGAATTCGACGACAGCGCCCTGATGCAGGCCTTCGGCCAGTCCGGCAGTGGCATTTTCGTCGCGCCCAGCGTGATCGCCGAGGAAGTGTGCCGGCAGTATGGCGTGCAACTGATCGGGCAGACCGAGGCGGTGCACGAGTCGTTCTATGCCATTTCCGTGGAGCGGAAGGTGAAGCACCCGGGGATCGTGGCGATTACCGAGGGGGCGCGGCGGGAATTGTTTCATTGGTGACTTCGGCGGGGTCATGAGGGCGCCTTGCGCAACGCCCCCCCACGGCCATGCAGCACCGGTCAGCCAAGGCCTGTGGTAGAGTGGCCGGTTTTTACAAGAACGAGATTCTGCTGCACATGACCCCCGTCCTCCGCCTCATCAACCGCACCGGCCTGGTAACGCAGATCTGCATCGGCCTGGTGGCCGGTATCGTCCTGGCCCTGCTCGCCCCGGCCGCAGCCCGTGACCTTGCGTTCCTCGGCAAGGTCTTCGTCAGCGCCCTCAAGGCCGTGGCGCCGGTGCTGGTGTTCATCCTGGTCATGGCGTCGATCGCCAACCACCGCCACGGCCAGGAAACCCACATCCGCCCGATCCTCTGGCTCTACCTGCTGGGCACGTTCGCCGCGGCGGTGGTGGCCGTAGTCGCCAGCATGCTGTTCCCCTCGAACCTGGTGCTGAGCACCGGCGAAGCCTCGCTCAGCGCCCCCGGCGGCATCGGCGAAGTCCTCCAGGGCCTGCTATTGAGCGCCGTCGACAACCCGGTCAATGCCCTGCTCAATGCCAACTTCATCGGTATCCTGGCCTGGGCCATCGGCCTGGGCGTGGCCATCCGCCACGCCGGGCAGACCACCCGTACCGTGGTCGAGGACCTGTCCAACGGCGTCACCCTGATCGTGCGCGTGGTGATCCGCTTCGCCCCGCTCGGCATCTTCGGCCTGGTCAGCTCGACCCTGGCCCAGTCCGGCCTGGATGCCCTGCTCGGCTACCTGCACCTGCTGGCCGTGCTGATCGGCTGCATGCTGTTCGTGGCCCTGGTGGTCAACCCGCTGATCGTCTTCTGGAAGATCCGTCGCAACCCCTATCCGCTGGTGCTGCTGTGCCTGCGCGAAAGCGGCATCACGGCGTTCTTCACCCGCAGCTCGGCAGCCAACATCCCGGTCAACCTGGCGCTGTCGGAAAAACTCGGCCTGCATGAGGACACCTATTCGGTGTCGATCCCACTGGGTGCGACCATCAACATGGCCGGCGCCGCCATCACCATCACCGTGCTGACCCTGGCTGCCGTGCACACCCTGGGTATACCCGTGGACCTGCCTACCGCCGTGCTGCTCAGCGTGGTGGCGGCGATCTGCGCCTGCGGCGCCTCGGGCGTGGCCGGTGGCTCGCTGCTGCTGATCCCGCTGGCCTGCAGCCTGTTCGGCATCCCCAGCGAGATCGCCATGCAGGTGGTGGCGGTCGGTTTCATCATCGGCGTACTGCAGGACTCGGCGGAAACCGCGCTCAACTCCTCCACCGACGTGCTGTTCACCGCGGCGGCGTGCCAGGCGCAGGAGCGGCGTAGCGCTTGAGTCAGCGGGGCCGCATTGCGGCCCCTTCGCGGCGGTTCGGCACCCCGACAAGCCCGCTCCCCCAAAGCCCGCGCCGCTCTTGAGATCGGCGCCCCCGATTGATTAAGCCCAGCGCTTTACCTAGGCTAGTGGCCTTTTCCTCGCAATGAGACAGGGCCATGTCAGAACACGAAACCGCAGGCGAAGGCCGCTTCAACAGCATCGAGATCCGCGTGCTCGGTTCGCTGATCGAAAAGCAGGCCACCAGCCCGGAAACCTACCCGCTGACCCTCAACGCCCTGGTCCTGGCCTGTAACCAGAAGACCAGCCGGGAACCGGTGATGAACCTCTCCCCCGGCCAGGTCGGCCAGGCGCTGCGCGCCCTGGAAGGGCAAGGCATGACCCGCCTGCAGATGGGCAGCCGCGCCGACCGTTGGGAGCAGCGGGTGGACAAGGGCCTGGAACTGGTACCGGCGCAGTTGGTGTTGATGGGGCTGATGTTCCTGCGCGGGCCACAGACCCTCAACGAACTGCTGACCCGCAGCAACCGCCTGCACGACTTCGAAGACATCGACCAGGTCCAGCATCAGCTCGAACGCCTGGTGTCGCGCGGCTTGGCCTTGCACTTGCCACGCCAGCCCGGCCAGCGCGAGGACCGCTACACCCATGCCCTGGGCGACCCGGCGGAGATCGAGGCGATCCTCGCCGCGCGCCAGCAGGGTGGCGGCGAGCGCAGTGGCGCCAGCAACGTGTCGGAGGAGCGCATCGAGGCGCTGGAGGCGCGGATCGCCGCACTGGAGGCACGCCTGGCCCAGCTCGAAGGCTGAGTCAGGGCTGTTCGGGGTCGGGGAAGTTGCGGCAACTCTTGCGTTCGGCCAGCTCCCGGTCGCTGGGGCGCTGGTCGACGAATACGGTGCGCCCGTCGGCGTAGATTTCCAGGTAGCCCCAGTGCAGGTCCTGCTCCTTCTGCCCGGGCTTGGGTGGCTCGAACCACCAGGGTTCGCGGCTGATCAGGGTCATGGATGAGATTCCCGAAAGTGTCTGATTAAGCATAGACACCCGGTGAACCTGATTGACTTGAGCCATGCGTGACGAACCCTTCGCGCCGGACCGCCGCGAAGGGTTCGCTACAAGCTTACGCCGGTGCCGAGGTCCGGATCAGGTGATCGAAGGCTGCCAGGGAGGCCTTGGCGCCCTCACCCACGGCGATGACGATCTGCTTGTAGGGCACCGTGGTCACGTCACCGGCAGCGAACACGCCGGGGATGTTGGTCTGGCCCTTGGCATCGACGATGATCTCGCCACGCGGCGACAGCTCGACGGTGCCCTTGAGCCAGTCGGTGTTCGGCAGCAGGCCGATCTGCACGAAGATGCCTTCCAGCGCCAGCTCATGCAGCTCGTCGCTGGTGCGGTCCTTGTAGCGCAGGCCGTTGACCTTCTCGCCATCCCCCAGCACCTCGGTGGTCAGTGCGCTGGTGATCACCTTGACGTTCGGCAGGCTGTGCAGCTTGCGCTGCAGCACCGCGTCGGCGCGCAGCTGGCTGTCGAACTCGATCAGGGTCACCTGGGCGACGATGCCGGCCAGGTCGATGGCCGCTTCCACGCCCGAGTTGCCACCGCCGATCACCGCCACGCGCTTGCCCTTGAACAGCGGGCCGTCGCAGTGCGGGCAGTAGGCCACGCCACGGGCGCGGTACTCCTGCTCGCCCGGCACGTTCATCTCGCGCCAACGGGCACCGGTAGCCAGGATCACGGTCTTGGCCTTGAGCGAGGCACCACCGGCCAGGCGCACTTCGTGCAGGCCACCATCGGTGGCCGGGATGAGCGCTTCGCCGCGCTGCAGGTTCATGATGTCGACGTCGTATTGCTTGACGTGCTCTTCCAGCGCGGTAGCCAGCTTGGGCCCTTCGGTCTCCTGCACCGAGATGAAGTTCTCGATGGCCAGGGTGTCGAGCACCTGGCCGCCGAAGCGCTCGGCCGCAACGCCGGTGCGGATGCCCTTGCGCGCCGCGTAGATGGCGGCGGAGGCGCCAGCGGGGCCACCGCCGACCACCAGCACGTCGAAGGCGTCCTTGGCGTTGATCTTCTCGGCCTGACGGGCACCGGCATTGGTGTCGATCTTGCCAAGGATCTCCTCCAGGCCCATGCGGCCCTGGCCGAAGACCTGGCCGTTGAGGTAGATGCTGGGCACGGCCATGACCTTGCGTGCCTCGACCTCGTCCTGGAACAGCGCGCCGTCGATGGCGACATGGCGCACGTTGGGGTTGAGCACCGCCATCAGGTTCAGGGCCTGGACCACGTCTGGGCAGTTCTGGCAGGACAGCGAGAAATAAGTCTCGAACAGGAACTCACCTTCGAGCGCCTGGATCTGTTCGATCACCTCTGCGCTGGCCTTGGACGGGTGGCCGCCGACCTGCAGCAGGGCCAGCACCAGGGAAGTGAATTCATGGCCCATGGGGATGCCGGCGAAACGCAGGCTGATATCGGCCCCGGGGCGGTTGAGCGAGAACGATGGACGACGGGCGTCGGTGCCGTCCTCGCGCAGGGTAATGTGGTTCGACAGGCCGGCGATTTCCACCAGCAGGTCGTGCAGTTCGCGGGACTTCGCGCCGTCGTCGAGGGAAGCGACGATCTCGATCGGCTGGGTGACCCGCTCCAGGTAGGCCTTGAGTTGCGATTTAAGCGTGGCGTCCAACATACGGGCGATTTCCTTTTTCAATCTCTTCAAACAAAAACGCCCAGGCAGGTGCGCCCGGGCGTTCGACGGGGCGGTGACAGCTTCAGGTGTGGCGGCTGCTCACCGCCCGCGGCTGGCGCACGGTCTTAGATCTTGCCGACCAGGTCCAGCGAAGGGGCCAGGGTGGCCTCGCCTTCTTTCCACTTGGCCGGGCAGACTTCACCCGGGTGGGCGGCGACGTACTGGGCAGCCTTGACCTTGCGCAGCAGCTCGCTGGCGTCACGGCCTACACCACCGTCGTTGATCTCGACGATCTTGATCTGGCCTTCGGGGTTGATCACGAAGGTACCGCGGTCGGCCAGGCCGGCTTCCTCGATCAGTACGTCGAAGTTGCGGGCGATGGCGTGGGTCGGGTCACCGATCAGCGGGTACTTGATCTTGCCGATGGTTTCCGAAGTGTCGTGCCAGGCCTTGTGGGTGAAGTGGGTGTCGGTGGACACACCGTAGATTTCCACGCCGAGTTTCTGGAACTCTTCGTAGTTGTCGGCCAGGTCGCCCAGCTCGGTCGGGCAGACGAAGGTGAAGTCGGCTGGGTAGAAGAACACGACGGACCACTTGCCCTTGAGGTCGGCCTCGCTCACCTCGACGAACTCGCCGTTGTGGTAGGCAGTGGCGTTGAACGGTTTGACCTGGCTGTTGATGATAGGCATGAGAGACGCTCCTTCATGGGGTTGAAAATCGTTGACGGAGAGAATCCTAACCAATGGGACCGGGAAAGGCTCATTGGCAAACCTCATGCTGCTGATTGGTTTTGGCTATAACCGGGGTTTATTAATAGAAGGGTTCGAGCTGAGCAAAGGATTGCGCGGGGCTGTCAGTCAAACAGCTGGGGCTGCTTTGCAGCCCATCGCCGGCAAGCCGGCTCCCACAGAGTCCCTGCAAACCGCGTCATCTAGGGTACGACTCGTACCTGTGGGAGATTACCCAGTCTTTGGGCTGCGCTGTCACGCAGAGAACTGATAGGGGCTTTACGCGGCCCCTGTGGGAGCGGGCTTGCCCGCGATGGGGCGCAAAGCGGCCCCAACTGCCAGGGCATCGGGGCAAGCCCGCGAATAGGCATTGCAGGTCAGCGGGAAGGCGTACGCAGGGTCACGAACTCCTCGGCCGCCGTCGGGTGCACGCCGATGGTCTCGTCGAACTGCTGCTTGGTCGCACCGGCCTTGAGGGCGATGCCCAGGCCCTGGATGATCTCGCCGGCGTCCGGCCCGACCATGTGGCATCCCAGGACCTTGTCGGTCTCGGCATCGACCACCAGCTTCATCAGGGTCTTCTCCTGGATGTCGGTCAGGGTCAGCTTCATCGGCCTGAAGCGGCTCTCGAAGATCTGCACCTTGTGCCCGGCCTCCAGCGCCTGCTCCTCGGTCAGGCCCACGGTGCCGATCGGCGGCTGGCTGAACACCGCGGTGGGGATGTTCTGGTAATCCACCGGGCGGTACTGCTCGGGCTTGAACAACCGGCGCGCCACGGCCATGCCTTCGGCCAGGGCCACCGGGGTGAGCTGGACACGGCCGATCACATCGCCGATGGCGAGAATCGATGGCTCGGTGGTCTGGTACTGCTCATCGACGCGGATGAAGCCGCGTGTGTCGAGCTCAACGCCGGTGTTCTCCAGGCCCAGGTCGTCGAGCATCGGGCGGCGGCCGGTGGCATAGAACACGCAATCGGCGACCAGTTCGCGACCGTCCTTGAGAGTGGCTTTGAGGCTGCCATCGTCCTGCTGGTCGATGCGCTGGATGTCACTGTTGAACTGCAGGTCCAGGCCGCGCTTTTCCAGCTCTTCCTTCAGGTGGCTCCGCACCGAGCCGTCGAAGCCCCGCAGGAACAGGTCGCCGCGATACAGCAAGGTGGTACTGGCGCCCAGCCCCTGGAAGATACCGGCGAACTCCACCGCGATGTAGCCGCCACCGACCACCAGGATGCGCCGTGGCAGCGCCTTGAGGTAGAAGGCCTCGTTGGAGGTGATCGCCAGTTCCTTGCCCGGGATGTCCGGCACCTGCGGCCAGCCGCCGGTGGCGATGAGGATGTGCTCGGCGGTATAGCGCTGGCCCTCGACTTCGACCTCATGGGCGCCGGTCAGGCGCGCATGGCCTTGCAGCAGGGTCACGCCGCTGTTGACCAGCAGGTTGCGGTAGATGCCATTGAGCCGCTCGATCTCGCGGTTCTTGTTGGCGATCAGCGTGCCCCAGTCGAAATGCCCCTCTTCCAGGGTCCAGCCGAAGCCTGCGGCCTGCTCGAGCTCGTCGGCCACATGGGCGCCGTAGACCAGCAGCTTCTTCGGCACGCAACCGACGTTGACACAGGTCCCCCCCAAGTAGCGGCTCTCGGCCACCGCCACCTTCGCGCCGAAGCCCGCAGCGAAGCGCGCCGCACGCACACCGCCGGAACCGGCGCCAATCACGAACAGATCAAAATCGTAGGCCACAATCCAGACTCCACAAAAAAAGCCACCCGAGGGTGGCTCTTTTTGTGGCGAGCTGCAAGCTTCACGCTGCAAGAAACGGCGGTCACACCGCCGCCCGCTCGCCGCTCATGGCTCGAGGCTCAATAAGCCTTGCCGGCCTTGTAGTAGTTCTCGAAGCAGAAGTTGGTCGCCTCGATGTAGCCTTCGGCGCCCCCGCAGTCGAAACGCTTGCCCTTGAACTTGTAGGCGATCACGCAACCGTTCTGCGCCTGCTGCATCAGGGCGTCGGTGATCTGGATCTCGCCACCCTTGCCCGGATCGGTGTTCTTGATGATGTCGAAGATGTCCGGGGTCAGGATGTAGCGGCCGATGATCGCCAGGTTGGACGGGGCATCTTCCGGCTTGGGTTTCTCGACCATGGTGTTCACCCGGTAGATGTCATCGCGGATCATCTCGCCGGAAATCACGCCGTACTTGTTGGTCTCCTGCGGATCGACCTCCTGGATGGCGACGATCGAGCAACGGAACTGATTGTACAGCTTGACCATCTGGGTCAGCACGCCGTCGCCTTCCGGGTTGACGCACAGGTCATCGGCCAGGACCACGGCGAAGGGCTCGTCGCCGATCAGCGGGCGGCCGGTGAGGATGGCATGGCCCAGGCCCTTCATTTCGGTCTGGCGGGTATAGGAGAACGAGCACTCCTCGATCAGGCGACGGATGCCGACCAGGTATTTTTCCTTGTCGGTGCCCTTGATCTGGGTTTCCAGCTCGTAGCTGATGTCGAAGTGGTCTTCCAGGGCGCGCTTGCCGCGGCCGGTGACGATGGAAATCTCGTTCAGGCCGGCATCCAGCGCCTCTTCGACGCCATACTGGATCAGCGGCTTGTTCACCACCGGCAGCATTTCCTTGGGCATGGCTTTGGTAGCGGGCAGGAAGCGGGTGCCGTAACCGGCTGCCGGGAACAAGCATTTCTTGATCATATACGTCCTTAAAACAAAGGCTGGGCCTGTGGAGTTCGGCGCAGTCTAATCAGGCGGCAGTCACCTTACAATGCCCCGCCCGTGGCCGACCGATGCCATGATAGAGGTAACCCAGTGTAGATAGTTCCGAGGGATCGTAAATATTGCGCCCATCGAACAGCACCGGCATGCGCATCAGGCCACGCACACGCGGGAAGTCCGGCTGGCGGAACTGCTTCCACTCGGTCACCAGTACCAGGGCGTCGGCGCCTTCGACACAGGCATAGGGGTCGTGCGTCAGGTGCAGTTGGCCCGAGGCCAGGGCCTGCGGGTAGCGCGCGGCGACCCCTGGCAGCGCCGCCGGGTCGCAGGCCTGGACCTGTACGCCTGCTGCCAGCAGGGCATCCAGCAGCACCAGGCCGGGCGCCTCGCGCAGGTCGTCGGTCCCCGGCTTGAAGGCCAGCCCCCAGATCGCCACGTTGCGCCCGCGCAAAAAACCACCGAAGTGCTGCCGCAGGGCCTGGAACAGCATGGTCTTCTGCACATCGTTGCGCGCCTGCACGGCACGCAGGATGTCAGGCGGGTAGCCGGCCTGCTCGGCGCAGTGGATCAATGCCCGCACGTCCTTGGGGAAGCACGAACCACCGTAGCCGCAGCCGGCATAGATGAAGTGGCTGCCGATGCGCCGGTCGCTGCCGATACCCCGGCGTACCTGCTCGATGTCCACGTCCAGGCGCGCGCAGAGCCCGGCCAGTTCGTTGACCAGGGAGATCCTGGCGGCGAGGAAGGCATTGGCGGCGTACTTGCTGAATTCCGCGGCCCGCGGCGACATCACCAGCACCCGCTCGCGGTTACGCACGAAGGGTGCGTAGAGCCGCTGCAAGCACTGGCTGGCCTGCTCGCTGTCGCTGCCGATGATGATGCGGTCCGGGCGCATAAAGTCGTCGACGGCGCTGCCTTCCTTGAGGAACTCCGGGTTGCTCGCGACCTCCACGGCAAAGCGTGCGCCGCGCTCGCGCAGGCCGCTGGCGATGCGCTGGCCCACCCGCTCGGCGGTGCCCACGGGGACGGTCGACTTGTTCACCACCAGGCACGGCCGGGTGAGGTGGCGAGCGAGGCTGTCGGCCACCGCCAGCACATGCTGCAGATCCGCCGAACCATCTTCCTGGCTCGGTGTGCCGACAGCGATGAACACCACGTCGACCTTGGCCAAGGCCAACTCCCACTGCTCGGTGAAACTCAGCAGGCCAGCGCGCAGCCCGGCCTGCAGCAAGGCGTGCAGGCCGGGCTCGTAGATCGGGCACTGGCCCTGGCGCAACTGTGCCAGGCGCGCCGGATCGCGCTCCAGGCAGACCACGCGGTTGCCCATTTCGGCGAAGCACGCCGCCGTGACCAGCCCCACATACCCCGCCCCGATCACACAGAGTTCCATGGCCACGCTCCCTTGCGAAGATTGCAGCCATTGCACCCCAGGCGCCATTGCAGGGCTGTGACAACCTGGGGGCGGGGATGTGACAACGGTAGGGAACACCACCCAGACATCCAGGGCTGCAAAGCAGCCCCGTTGCCACGATCAGCCGCCAGTCCCCTGCCCGACCAGCACGCCATCGACCTTCTGCCCGTACAGGTTGACCCCGTCGTTGGCATGGAACTTCAGCCGCGTCTTCTCGATCGAGCCTTCCACCAGACGCGGATCCTGGGGCCGCTCATGGCGATTGATCCAGGCCGCCACGTCCCAGGCCTGCTGGTCGCTCAGGCTGCCAGGCCGCCCCAGGGGCATGTTGTGCTTGATGAAGGACGCCGCGGTGTTGATCCGGTGCATGCCGGCGCCCCAGTTGTAGGAGTCCTTGCCCCACAACGGCGGCATCACGTATTCACCGGCCACCTTCTGCCCCTCGCCCTGGTCGCCGTGACAGATCGCACACTGCTCACGGTAGACCTGCTGGCCCCGGGTGAAGTCATAGCCCCCCTTGGGCTGTGGCACTTCGGGGTAACCACGGCCCGGGCTCTCCACGCCGGTGGCTGCCTTGGTCGCCAGCCAGTAGGAGTACACGCTGAGGGCGGTCATCTGCGGGCTGTCGGCGGCCGGCGGCGTGCCGTTCATGCTGAACTGGAAGCAGCCCTGGATACGCTCGGCGTAGGTGTTGACCTTGTCGTTCTTCTTGCGATAGGCCGGGTACATCGGGTAGGCGCCCCACAGCGGCGCGGAATGGGCCAGGCGCCCCTGGTCGAGGTGGCAGTTGCTGCAGTTCATGCCGTTGCCCACCGCCTCGGGCATCAGCCGACGGGTATCGACGAACAGCGCATGGCCCTCGCGGACCATCTGGCCGAAGGCGTTGTCGGGCAGGTCGCTCTCCGCCGGCGGGGTGAACACCGGGGCCGCCTGGCTGCCGGGCACCTTGAGCTGGGACTGGTCCTCCATCGCGATGGGCGCCGCCTGGGCGCTGCCCAGGGCAATCAGCAACAGGGCTGGAAGCATCGGTTTCATGGCTTGACCTCCTGGCTGGCGGGCTGGGCGAAGAACGCGGCGATCGCCTTGACCTCCTCGTCGGTCATGGCCTTGGCCACGCCGACCATCAACTGATTGGGGTCGTTGCGACGGCTGCCGTCGCGCCAGGCGTCGAGTTGCGCCACCAGGTAGGCGGCCGGCTGCCCGGCCAGCGGCGGGAAGTGTTCGCCAACACCGCTGCCGCCTGGGCCGTGGCACTGCACACAGCCGGGTATCTGCCGGCTCCAGTCGCCGTACAGCGCCAGCCTGGACACAGGGTCCGTGGCCATCTGCTGGCGGCGCAGGTCAGGTGCGGGGTCGGCCGGCATACTGGCCAGGTAGGCGCTGACAGCCTTGATTTCCTCATCGCTCAATGCCTTGGCAAGCGGCTCCATGACCGCCTGCTTGCGGCTGCCCGCGCGGAAATCATCCAGTTGCTTGCTCAGGTATCCAGCCGGCAGGCCGGCCAGGCGCGGGAAGCCGGCGGCGGCGATGCCCTTGCCATCCGGGCCATGGCAGCCCAGGCAGGCCATGGCGGCGGGGTTCTGCCCGCCCTGGGTGAAGACTTTCTGGCCATCGACGGCATGCGCCGAAGGCCAGGCCAGGATCAGCAGGCTGCCGATCACGACACGACTCAACGGGTTCATCACGGGACGCTCCATTTCCTTGTTATAAGCTTAGGCTTAAACGATATAAGCCTGAAAATAGTAGGCCTATCGCCGGTGGGGAACAACGCCCACCGGACAAGGAGAATGGCAGTCCGCCTGCTAATCGCTCATTTGCTGAGCTGGATCAAGAACCGGAGATGCACTGGGTAGCCGCAGTACGCACGTCACCCAGGCGCAGGGGGAAGTTGTTCAGCCGCTCGTGCAGCTTGATGCTGCTGCCGCTGCCGCGTTTGTCGATATCCACCAGTGCCGCAGGGCCGGCACCAGCGGCCAGCTTCTGCGGCACGATCAGGCGCAGGCCGTCGCCACGCGGCTCCTCCACCAACGGATCACGGCTGTCGGCCAGCCTGGACTTGACGCAATCGGCATACTCACGCGGTGTCTTTCCGGAAATCACGTCGAGCGTTTCCCTCGACTGCTCCAGCTCCGAAACGCTGACACAACCACCCAACGCCAACGACACCGCCGCCACCACCCACTTCATTCGATCTACCCCTTGCATCACACAGACATCACACAGGAACCGTTGGACAACGGCCGGGCCGATTTGCTCCCGGCTTTGGCGGATTTATCCCCGTGCCGGCCATGGCAGGCGCAAGCGCACCCCGACATCGTGGTATCTTTCGTCTTTGCAAAACCGACCCTTGCGGAGCATCACATGAAATTCGTACACCAGCGCGAGCACCTCAACGAGGACGACGTGGTCGTCATCGAGTGTTCCCAGCGCTGCAACATCCGCCTGATGAACGACGCCAACTTCCGCAGTTTCAAGAATGGCGGCCGGCACACCTACCATGGTGGCCACTTCGTGCGCTTCCCGGCCAAGATCACCGTGCCCAGCACCGGTTTCTGGAACATCACCATCGATACCGTGAGCCCACGGCCGATCTCGGTGACGCGCAAGCCGACCTTCACCCACAAGATCAAGATCATCCGTCGCTCGTCGTCGAAACTCGGATAAGGCCCGCCATGACCCAGACCATCAAATACGTCATCAAGTACAAGCTCGACGGCGAGCGCCGCTGGGACTTCGCCGTGATGCCCAACGCCTCCCACGAGCAGGCCCTGGAAGCGCTGCGCAAGATCCACGGCGAGGACGCCGAGAAGATCAGCGACATCCAGGTCAGCAAGGCCCTTTGACCGGCCCCCCCCTTTGACAGGAGTAGCGCATGAGCACCTGGCCAGACCGCCGTATCCTCGATTTGCTGGGCATCCAACTGCCCATCCTGCAGGCCCCCATGGCCGGCGCCACCGGCTCGGCCATGGCCATCGCCGTGGGCAATGCCGGCGGGCTGGGCGCCCTGCCCTGTGCCATGCTCTCTGCCGAGCAGGTGCGTGGCGAGATCGAGGCCTTCCGCGCCAGTTGCCAGGGCCCGCTCAACCTGAATTTCTTCTGCCACCAGCCGCCAGCGCCCGATGCCGAGCGCGAGGCACGCTGGAAGCAGGCGCTCAAGCCGTACTACGAGGAGGTGGGCGCCGACTTCGACGCCCCGACCCCGGTATCCAACCGCGCGCCCTTCGATGAGCAGAGCTGCCAGCTGGTGGAGCAACTGCGCCCGGAGGTGGTGAGTTTCCATTTCGGCCTGCCCCGCGCCGACCTGCTGCAACGGGTCAAGGCCAGCGGCGCCAAGGTGCTGTCCAGCGCCACCACGGTAGAGGAAGCGGTATGGCTGGAGGCCAACGGCTGCGATGCGATCATCGCCATGGGTTATGAAGCCGGCGGCCACCGCGGCATGTTCCTCAGCGACGACATCACCAGCCAGGTCGGCACCTTCGCCCTGGTGCCCCAGGTGGTGGACGCGGTGCGCCTGCCGGTGATCGCCGCCGGCGGTATCGGCGACCACCGTGGCCTGGTCGCCGCCCTGGCGCTCGGCGCCTCGGCGGTGCAGGTCGGCACCGCGTACCTGTTCTGCCCGCAGGCCAAGGTGTCGCCGGCGCACCGCCGCGCCCTGGACAGCGCGCCGGCCAGCGACACGGCGCTGACCAACCTGTTCACCGGCCGCCCTGCCCGGGGCATCAACAACCGCATCATGCGTGAGCTGGGGCCGATGAGCCCACTGGCACCGCACTTCCCCCTGGCTGGAGGGGCGCTGATGCCATTGCGGGCGATTCGCGACCCGCAGGGCAACAGCGACTTCAGCAACCTGTGGGCGGGCCAGGCGCTGCGCCTGGGGCGACAGCGGTCGGCTGGCGAGTTGACCCGGGAGATGGCTGACAAGGCGCTGGAACAGATGGGGCGCTGAGCACTGCCATGTGGGGCCGCTCGCGCCCCAAAGCCCTCTGCCGGGCACATGATTCGTGAGCACCGCGCCCCTGTGGGCTTGCTCGCGAATGGGCCCTGTACTACCCACAAATCCCCCGCCCGCCCCTTCCCGATGGATGGCTTATCGCTATATATTCCGCCACATAACGAAAACCATCCCAAGGAGCTGTCCCCATGCGTATCCGCCTGTTCCACCTGGCCGCCAGTGCCCTGGCCAGCCTGGTCTCCCTCAACAGCGCCTGGGCCGATGAAGTCCAGGTGGCGGTCGCGGCGAACTTCACCGCGCCCATCCAGGCCATCGCCAAGGACTTCGAGAAAGACACCGGCCACAAGCTGGTCGCCGCCTACGGCGCCACTGGCCAGTTCTACGCACAGATCAAGAACGGCGCACCGTTCGAGGTATTCCTCGCCGCCGACGACACCACACCCGCCAAGCTGGAACAGGAAAAACAGATCGTCCCAGGCTCGCGCTTCACCTATGCCATCGGCACTCTGGCCCTGTGGTCGGCCAAGCCCGGCTATGTCGACGACAAGGGCGAGGTCCTGAAGAAAAACGAATACCGCCACCTGTCCATCGCCAACCCCAAGACCGCACCCTACGGCCTGGCGGCCACCCAGGTGCTGGACAAGCTGCAACTGACCGAAGCCACCAAGGCCAAGCTGGTCGAAGGCCAGAACATCACCCAGGCCTTCCAGTTCGTCTCCACCGGCAATGCCGAGCTGGGCTTCGTCGCCCTGTCGCAGATCTACAAGGATGGCAAGGTCCAGAGCGGTTCGGCCTGGATCGTCCCCGCCGAGCTGCACGAGCCGATCCGCCAGGATGCCGTGATCCTCGACAAGGGCAAGGACAACCCGGCCGCCAAGGCTCTGGTCGACTACCTCAAGGGCCCGAAAGCGGCCGCGCTGATCAAGTCCTACGGCTATGAAATCTGATGCCACTGGACGCCAGTGACCTGGGCGCGATCTGGCTGACCATCAAGCTGGCCAGCCTGACCACCCTGATCCTGCTGATAGTGGGCACGCCCATCGCCTGGTGGCTGGCCCGCACGCGCTCCTGGCTGCGCGGGCCGATCGGTGCGGTGGTAGCCCTGCCGCTGGTGCTGCCGCCGACGGTGATCGGCTTCTACCTGCTGATCGCCCTCGGCCCCCATGGCTGGATCGGCCAGGCCACCCAGGCCATGGGCCTGGGCAGCGTGGTGTTCAGTTTCACGGGGCTGGTGATCGGCTCGGTGGTCTACTCCATGCCGTTCGTGGTGCAACCCCTGCAGAACGCCTTCGGCGCCATCGGCCAGCGTCCACTGGAGGTGGCCGCCACCCTGCGCGCCAGCCCCTGGGACACCTTCGTTCACGTGGTGCTGCCGCTGGCCCGACCGGGCTTCGTCACCGCCAGTATCCTGGGCTTCGCCCACACCGTGGGGGAGTTCGGCGTGGTGTTGATGATCGGTGGCAACATCCCCGACAAGACCCGCGTGGTCTCGGTGCAGATCTTCGATCACGTCGAGGCCATGGCCTATCCGCAAGCACACTGGCTGGCCGGCGCCATGCTGGTGTTCTCCTTCCTGGTGTTGCTCGTGCTCTATGCTGGCCGCCGCGGGAAGGCTGGCTGGAGCTGACATGCCTTCATCGATACTGGCGCGACTGAAGCTGGCGCGCGGCGATTTCACCCTGGATGTCGACCTGCACCTGCCTGGCCGCGGGATCAGTGCGCTGTTCGGCCATTCGGGCTCGGGCAAGACCTCCTGCCTGCGCTGCCTGGCCGGGCTGGAGCGTGCCGCCAGCGCCTACATCGAAGTCAACGGCGAGGTCTGGGAAGACAGCGCCTGCGGCTATTTCCTGGCACCACACAGGCGCCCGGTGGGCTATGTGTTCCAGGAGGCCAGCCTGTTCCCGCACCTGTCGGTGCGTGGCAACCTGACCTTCGGCTGGCGGCGGATCGCGCCCCATGAACGCAAGGTCAGCCTGGAGCAGGCCTGCGAGCTGCTGGGGATCGGCCACTTGCTCGAGCGCAGGCCGGCCACCCTCTCCGGGGGCGAGGCGCAGCGGGTCGGCATTGCCCGGGCGCTGCTCAGCAGCCCTCGGCTGCTGCTGATGGACGAACCCCTGGCCGCCCTCGATGCTCCCCGCAAACGCGAGATCCTGCCTTACCTGGAACGCCTGCACGACGAACTGGACATCCCCCTGGTGTACGTCAGCCATGCCCAGGACGAGGTCGCCCGCCTGGCCGACCACCTGGTACTGCTGGAACAGGGCCAGGCCACGGCCAGCGGGCCGATCGGCCAGACCCTGGCCCGCCTCGACCTGCCCCTGGCCCAAGGCGAGGATGCCGGCGTGGTGCTCGAAGGCGTGGTCGTCGGCCATGACCCGCACTACGAACTGTTCGACCTGCGCCTGCCGGGCAACGACGGTCCTGTGCTGCGCATCGCCCATCCTGCCCAGGTGGTGGGCAGTACCCTCAGGCTCAAGGTGCAGGCCCGCGACGTCAGCCTGGCACTTACCGCCGACGGCGCCTCGAGCATCCTCAACCGGCTGCCGGTACGGGTCCGTGAATGCCGCCCGGCAGACAACCCGGCCCATGTCATGGTGAGCCTGGACGCCGCCGGCAATGCCCTGCTTGCACGTATCACCCGCTACTCGGCGGACCAGCTCGGCCTGCACCCGGGCCAGGCACTGTGGGCGCAGATCAAGTCGGTGGCGCTGTTGGGCTGAACATCGACCGAACGCGCGTTATCCATTGTTTCAGCCACTGGCCGATGGACACCGCCGATGCCCGACGGCCCACTGCTCGCGAACCAGCACGCTGTCGACGATCCCCATCCCGGCCTGAAGATGCTCATGGGCAGCGCCACAATAGCGCTCGATCGCTGCATTTTCTGCAGGCGCTGGACATATAAACGATCATTGAGCCCGACTATTTACGCTATCAAGCAGAGAAATTTCCCATATGGACGCAAGCACCCTATCCTTGCCACCGAGCACCTTCGCCGATTGACTGCCTCGAGCCTTGGTCGGCGCCTGCGACTAAAGACAGGCAACAGAATTTGTCTGCAGGGGAATTACTCTGCGCCGAAAGCGTCTTTAATGAGAAGGAAGAGGGACAAGCTCCCACCGCCACGGCACCTGGCCGTGCGGATTTCATCATCACCAAGGAGAACTACATGCTGATACTCACCCGCAAGGTTGGCGAAAGCATCGTCATCGACGATGACATCAAAGTCACCATTCTGGGAGTCAAAGGGATGCAAGTGAGGATCGGCATCGATGCGCCAAAGGATGTCCAGGTCCATCGCGAAGAGATCTTCAAGCGCATCCAGGCCGGCAATCCGGCACCGGAGAAAAACGACGACCAGCACTGACCTTCCTTAAAGTCTCGAGCCGCACGGATGCGCTTGACCGACGCCCCACCCGCCCCGGCGGGCCACCTTTCAGGTGCCCAGCAGTTCGCGCACCTTGGCGATCATCCTGTCCATGTCGAAGGGCTTGTCGAATACCGCGGCGAACAGCTCCGGGCAGATGCGGCCCTGGCTGGCTTGCGCGCCACTCATGAGAATCACCGGCAAGTCCGGCAACTGCAACTCCTCGCGAATCGCCCTGACCAGCTCCTCGCCATTGAGCACCGGCATCATGTAGTCGGTGATCACCAGCTCCACCCGCTTGTCCTTGAGCGCGTCCAGTGCCTTGCGGCCGTTGCTGGCCTTCTCGACGAGAAACCCCTCATCCTCCAGGGCGAACCCGAGGATGTCGGCTATCAGGTACTCGTCGTCGACGATCAGGATGGTGTTCATCGCGCTATCCCATCAGTCGCCCCCTTGGGGCACCGCCGTGCCGGAAAGCACGCCGCTGGCGCCCTCGAAGGCCTTGCGCAGGGTGATGCCCTGCGGGCCCAGGCACAGCTCGTGCAGGGCCGGATCATGGTGGCTGTCGCGCACCTTGAGGATCGAGACCATGCGCCTGAGTTGCGAATCCAGCTCGACGAAGCGCATCAACAGCAGGTTGTCGACGATGCTCGACAGGTCCGGCGCCGGGGCCGTGATTTCCGAGCCGAAGATATCGCGCATTTCCCACGTCAACAGGACACTGACATCGCGGGCGCGCAACTCGCCGGTCAATGCCCGGAAGAACGCATTGAGCCGCGCCGGATCGACCGCCAGCCGGCTGAAGGCGCCCAGGCTGTCGATCACCACGCGCTGGGCCCCCAGCGCCTGGACCCGTTCGAGCAAGCGGGCACCGACCTGGTCCAGCAGCCCTTCGGTGGTCGGCTGCCAGCACAGCTCGAGATCGCCCTGGCGCTCCAGCATGGCAATGTCATGGCCCAGCGCAGTGGCCTTCAGGCGCAGCCGCGCCGGGGTTTCGTAGAAGCCGAAGTGCAAGCCGCGCACCTCGTGGCTGGAGGCGGCGAGAAAGGCCAGCCCCAAGGAGGTCTTGCCGATGCCCGAAGGCCCCATGACCAGGCTGACCGAACCCTTGCCCACGCCACCGCCGAGCATCTCGTCCAGGGCCGTGATGCCAGTGGTGACCCGGCTGAAGGTTTCCGACCCCATCTGGCTCGGGTGGCTGTACAAGGCCTCCAGGCGCGGGTAGACCTGCAAGCCGGCCTCGCTGATCAGGCACTCGTGCAGGCCTGACAACGCGCCGCTGCCACGCGTCTTGCGCAGCTGGATCTGGCGCACGGCGCGGCTGCCCACCAGGTGCTCGCCCAGCTCGATCACCCCATCGACCATGGTGTGCTCCGGGCTGCCCTCCTGCACCCGTGCACTGGTCAGCAACAGCACCGTGCACCCGGCGAACGCCGCATGCCCCTGCAGCTCGGAAACGAACTTCTTGGTGTCGAGGCTGGTTTCGGCCCGTACCCTTGCATTGAGCAGGCCGTCGACGATGAGCAGGCTGGCCTGCTGCCGGGCGATCTCCTGGCGCAACAGCCTGACCACGGCATCGAGCCCTTCCTGCTCCAGGGTGTCGAAGGCACTGACGAACTGGATCGGGTCGCCGACCAGCGCCGGATCGAAGAACGCCAGGGTCGACAGGTACTGGAACAACCGCTCGTGAGACTCGCTGAGCAAGGTCGCCACCAGCACCCGCCCACCGTCCCGCACGTGGCCGCAGGCCAGCTGGTTGGCCAGGATGGTCTTGCCTGCTCCCGGCGGGCCTTGGACGATATAGGAGGCGCCCGCCACCAGGCCCCCCTTGAGCAGGGTATCGAGCCCTTCGATTCCCGTCGCCAGCCGCTTGAGTGGTTCTGCCATGTTGTCTACTCGTTGTGATCGGGGTCGGGGGCGCCTGGGCAAGCCGGCAGGTAGAGGCTCATGCTCGTCCCCTCGCCCACCTGGCTGGCCACGCAGATGGCGCCATTGCTCTGCCTGGCGAAACCATAGGCCTGGCTGAGCCCGAGGCCGGTACCCTTGCCGAACGCCTTGGTGGTGAAGAACGGCTCGAAGATGCGCGGCAACACCTCTGGCGCTATGCCCTGGCCGGTGTCGTGCACATCGAAACGCACGAAACGCCCTTGCAATCCTTCCACCTCGCCCGCCAGCTCCACACAGCCCACCTCCAGGCGGATACGCCCCTGGCCTTCGATGGCATCGCGGGCATTGAACAGCAGGTTGAGCAGGACCATCTGCAACTGCCCGGCATCCACTTCGATCAGCGGCAGGTCCGGCTCCACCCGATCCTCCAGTTCGATGTCACTGGCCAGGGCATGCTCCAGAAGACCACGGGTGGAGTCGATCAGTTCAGCCGGAGCGATGCGCGTGACGCTCATTTGCCGGTTGCGGGCGAAGGTCAGCAGTTGCCGGGTCAGCTGGGTGCCGCGCTGGCCGGCATCGAGGATGTGCTGGAGCAGGCGCTGCACCCGTTGCGAATCCTGGCTGCCCAGGGCCAGGCGGGCGGAACTGAGGATGATGGTCAGCAGGTTGTTGAAGTCGTGGGCCAGCCCGCCGGTCAACTGGCCCAGGGCCTCGAGCTTCTGCGCCTGGAACAACTGGACGCGGATGGCATCGAGTTGCAGCATCGATTCGCGGCGGTCGGTGATGTCGCGGGTGACCTTGGCCAGGCCGATGATCCGCCCAGCCTCGTCGCGAATCACATCCAGCGCAGCCAGGGCCCAGAACTGCGTGCCATCCTTGCGTACCCGCCAGCCTTCATCCTGGGCCATCCCCTGCTCCAGGGCCTGGCGCAGCAAATATTCGGGACGCCCGTCGGCACGATCCTGGGGCGTGAAGAACAATGAGAAATGCTGGCCGATCACTTCATCGGCACGGTAGCCCTTGATCCGCTCGGCACCGGCATTCCAGGACACCACGGTACCTGTGGGATCGATCATGTAGATGGCGTAGTCCAACACCGACTGGACCAGCCGTTCGTAGAGGTTGGTGGGGATTTCCGGCTGGTTGGGGCGGTCGGCTGAAACCATGCAAGCTCCACGGGCACCGCAGGGGACATATTGATTGAGCGTAGTGTATGGGTACCGATACAGGATAGACAGCTGCGCGCAGGCCTGATCATGCGGCAAGCCCATTGCAGGCTCACCGCCCGGTTTGCATGAGACGTTCGTCAGCTTTCCCGCTCGACCACCTGAGGGCTGAGCCGCCGCGGCAGCGCCACCTTCAGCAGCCACAGGCAAACCAGCATGATCGCGCCCCCTCCCCCAAGGGCCATCAGCCGTTGCGCCTCCGGGCGCGGCTCGTCGAAGCCCAGCATCAGCAGGTAACCGCCCAAGGCCATCAGGCTCAGATAGAGGAAAATCGCCAACAGATAGACCTGGAGGAACAACAAGCGCCAGAACAGCTTCGGCCGGACGATGCGCGCAGGGGTGGAGGACGGCGTGGCCGAAGGCATGATTGCGTACTCATTGGATCCAATGACGTAACAGTGGCCCAGTGACAGCAAGGTGTCAACGGACATATCCAATCCCTGCCCATATCCGCCTGGAAGACGCGGTGTGGTTGACTCGGCTATAACGATGGGTTATAAAGCGCGCTTGATTGCCAGGCCCTTCTGCCCTGAAGCGCGCCGGTCGCCACGACCCTTTCAAGCGTGCGAGTGTGGTGGAATTGGTATACACAGCAGACTTAAAATCTGTCGGCGTCAGCCTTGCGGGTTCGAGTCCCGCCACTCGCACCATCTTCTTTCGAAAGGCGCCCTCGCGGCGCCTTTCTTCCATCCGGCGCAAATCGAAGCGGCTGCTAAAGTGGAACATGTCCCCGTCCACTGGAACCTCGCCATGCGCTACTCCTTGTTCGAAGGTCAACGCGACCTGATCATCCTGATCGCCCGCATCCTGCTGATGATCCTGTTCATCATGTCCGGCTGGAGCAAGCTAACCGGCTTCGAAGGCACGGTCGGCTACATGACGTCGCTGGGCGCCCCCGTCCCGATGCTGGCAGCGGCGATCGCCGTGATCATGGAGTTCGCCGTCGGCATCCTGCTGATCCTGGGCTTCTATACCCGCCCGCTGGCGTTTCTGTTCGCGCTGTTCGTGGTGGGCACGGCGCTGCTCGGCCACCCCTTCTGGAACATGGTCGACCCCGAGCGCAGCGCCAACATGACCCAGTTCTTCAAGAACCTGAGTATCGTTGGCGGCCTGCTGTTGCTGGCCCTGAGCGGCGCCGGACGCTTCTCGCTCGATCGCCGTTGACGCCTGGCCAGACGCGCCTCGCGGTGAGGCTACCTGCAAAGAGGCCTGCGTATCGCAGGCCTCAATTGTCGTCGACCTCGTCGTGCCAGGCCGGGTGGTCCTCATCGTCGAAATCATCCCGCAGCGCTTCGTCTTCCTCGGCTTCATCCAAGGCACCTTGGGCATCGGCCTCCGGGTCGAAGTCGTCGTAGAGGAATTCATGATCGAGCAGATGATCGTGCTCGGGTTCGGGAAGGTCGTCTTCGTCGTGCATGCCTGGCTCCTGAGGTTAGCGCCCGCCTGTATAGGGCGATCCGAGCGCAAGGTCAATCGCTCGTGCTTAACGCTGGCTTAACCCCCTGCCAGCTAGCCTGGATGCTCTCCCTTCAAACGTCCTTGCCCGCCCCATGGCGGGCTCTTTTTTGCGCCCTATCGCATCAGCCGTGGACAAGCCCATCATTGCGGCATTTCGACAGACTCTGGACATGCTCTTCACGAATTTCTGACATCATCCCGAGCACAATGCACAGGCTTCGTACGTTCTTTCAACCCGCCTCTGATGGCGGGTTTTCTTTGCCTGCCAGAAAGATCGCCTTTACAGGCCAAAAAAATGTGACGCAGCGCACAGTTTCAGGCATTGCCTTAAACTTTTCCGCGCTGTTCTCGTCTCTTACCCAGGATTGTCAGGCCGCCGCAATGGCATTCCGGCAGCATTTTAACCTGCTGCACAGGCGGGTACTCTGCGGCGCTGAATCCACTTTTTCCTCCCAAGGATGGATCCATGAGGCCTCTATTGCTTTTGGCCGCTTCGGCAAGCCTGTTCGCTACCCTCCCTGCCTGGGCAGACTCCCGCCAGGCCGAACGCGTCTGGACACAGGAGCCAAGTTCGTTCCTGGGCGTCGATTTGCAAGGCGATTTCCTGCAGCAGGTCGCAGAATGCCCAACCGACGAAACCCGCCCCACCGAGCCCTGCCGGGTAGCGACCGCCGACCCGAGCCGCTTTGAAATCCACGGCCTGCCCTACCTACCCATTTCGCCAGGCTACAACCTCGTCGCCACCCTGGCAGACGGACAGGTGCGCGAGCTGGTCTTCAGCGGCAATGCCAACAGCCTCCACCTGGTCACGGACATGCTGACCGAACGCTTCGGTGAGCCTGCCGAGCGCAATAGCCAGTGGGTCAAGATGAAGTCCGGGGCCTCCTATCTGACGGAGGTGATGAACTGGAAAGGAGACAAGGTGGCGATCAACTTCCAGCGGCAGGAAAACGACTTGGGCAAGTATGCCGTGACCTTCTCTACCCTTCCTACGGAACTGGCCACCAGCACTGAGGCGCCGGCGGCTGATGTGGTTGAGGCTGATGTTTCTAAGCTTTGAGAAGTGAAAGGGTGGCGGTCATGAAGCCGCCTTCCACTCAATCCTGTATAAAGACGGCAGCGTCGCGGTCGCGTGTTATCTACCTCATCAATTGATCGGACTGATACCAGTTGGGGTGCTGCTGATCCCATAGCCTGGTGGCGGCGCGAGTACGCGTCAGTGCTTGTCGATACTTGCTGCAACTGAGCGTTTGCTTCCAGCCAGCACAAGGTGTAGCCATCGTCGCTAGCCAGAGCGCCGGTATCGGCAGGTCATTGGGTTTCCCTACAGAAAAGGCTCCTACGTGCCCAGCCATCGCACAGCCATACCGCTGCCTCGCGATGGAAGATTTTTTTACGCATCCCGTCGCTTGACTTCAATGGATCAGGTACCATCCAGAGCCATGGCAAAAGGCCATCGACAGCCACTTCCAGGCTGTCTTGACTATAAAAATATTTAACAGAATTTTTAGCATTTATAAGCGGGGAGCCAATGGAAGATATCAGTCGCAGATCGATAGAAAATCTTGAAAAAGAACTTTACGAAAAGATGTAGGGAACATTCACAGACGATCAAATCGACTTCATTAAAGACTTAATTCGAATAGAGTTAATGAAGCGAGACCGGGAAAAAATCGAAAACCTTGTTGGCTAACGCTCTTCCACCTGCCCTACGACTACAACACATATTCGAAGCTAACCGAATACAGACTCATGGATCACGCCCGCGTTATCGGGCGTTTTCTTTTTAATGCCCGCGCCGTCGCGTAGAAGAATAGCCCTGCGTTATCCGGGTAAATGGTCATCCTTTTCTCCATGTGAAAAAGCCCACGCTCGATAGGCGGTATAAACAGGCATCCACTGCACGACAAAAGGCAGGGTTGCCCCATGTACAATACCGACCCTTTTTAGCGGGCATGTACAAAAAACCATTTTCACATCAACGAATGTTGGTGTGTTTAGTTTTGGCGATTAGAAACTCGGTAACGTCGCGACTGAACACCCAAAGGCCATTGCTGTAGACTCCTGATCCCACTCTGCCCACAGGAGCCTCAATGTCACAGCAAGAAAGCACCAGCCCCACCTGGTGGACCGTTGGTCTTTTCACACTCATCTTTTCCGTGGCTTCGTCACTCATCACGGCAACTGTCAAATTCGTAGAGATCAAGGGCGACCTATCTGTATCAACTAACAAGGTCCAAGCGCTTGAAAAATCGAATGCACAGCTACGTGGCTACATCGAGCAATGGAGGACCGCGAACGATCGACTGCAAGCTCAGCTGGGCGCTACAAGCAGCAGGCTGCATGCATTAGAGAACGACCGATGCATCCCCCTCAGGGATGAAGTGAACGATATTAGCCACACCATCCAGAACGCAGAGAAGTGGGGTTACTCGCTCTCCCGAATCGCAGCGCTACGTGAACTCAGTCACGAATATCAGGAAACTCTCAGGGCGTGTTACGGCAGCAAGACCTGAGACGCCTAGTCCAGCCGCACGATCTTGGGCGCGGCGCCTTTGGCTCGGTGCAATAGGATTGAGGGAATGCAACGCAGATCGATCTGTTCGAAGCGCGCGCGCAGCCCTCCTCCTACAACTACTCAAGCCCGCCGACGATTCCGGAAGGCACCAACGATCAGCAACACAGCGCCAGGAATCAGCAACCCTGCAGCTGTCCAGCCGAACGCGGGCTGGCCGGCGGCACCAACCGCAGCGAAAGCGGCGCCAATGGCAATCATTGGTGCGCCAGCGATATAGAACGGGGTTTTGGCAGCCTTGCTCATATCGATTCTCCTGTGGGGCAGCCATTTAACCATACATGCCACCACTGGCGGCGCGGAAAGACTCTGCTCGAGCGCCAAAAGCTGCTGGGCACCGCCATTAAGGAGGAGATCACGACGCGTGTTTACCGCCGCGTCGGAGCGATCGCCAAGCCCTCGAAAGGCTGAAGTTTCGGAACTCCTAGCCTTTGGTTTCAGAACTCCTGCCTTTTCCAGCCCACAACGAAAAACCCCGTAGACCTAGATCTACGGGGTTTTGAATAGTGGAGGCCGAGGTCGGAATCGAACCGGCGTAGACGGATTTGCAATCCGATTTCAACCTGCTATTTTATTGGGAGAAATCACTCAACCCCCTGTATCTATTGGGGTTTCACTCATTTTCCTACATCTTGTTTCATCATCATTTGGGACATTGAATGTCCCAGAATTGTCCCACGCTTCCAACCTCACTTCTTCAGCCCCGGCCAGCGCCCATAGTCGAGCCGACTCGGAAAACTCAAGCATCTCGCATAACTGATCGGTATCAACCTCCTGGCGCCGGTGCGCGCTCATGGCCATCTCGCTCAGAACGGCTGCCCGACCATCGGGATCCGCGACCAGTGCGACCTGATCATTCAGCTCGGCCAGCCAGGCCGGAGGCAAGTCACTTGCCATAATCACCTGCCGCCCGGCACCACCAGGACTGCGCGTACATCACGCCATCGATCTCTTCCAGCCCGGTGATGTTCATCCCGAGCTGGGCCATGCCGTTCACGCAGGCATCGTGCAGCCGCGGAATGATGTCGCCTCGAGGGGTCGGGTTGAAAACCCAGGCCTGTATCGAGGGGCGTCCCAGCGCAGCGCTATGGCTGTATTCGATGTGCACGTCTGCGCGCAGAGCCTGAATTTTCCCGAGTTTTTCGCTTGGAATCGCTACGCCGCGCTCGCGTCGACGGACAAGGAGGAAATACATAGGCCACCAATACTGTATATAAATACAGCATTTCACCATCAAGAAACGCAGGCACGCCAGTACCACTCGGCGGACTATGCTTATCAGGTGGGAGGGCTATGCATGTGCGGAAGGTTGAGCCAATACCGGGGCGTACACGAGTTCGTTGAGACCCTGAGCATGCCCGAGGTCTGGCGGAACAACGTCGGCGACCAGCCATTGGCTCGATACAATGTCGCACCTACAACACCGGTGGCGGTGCTGCGAGTGGATGACGCAGGCCTGCGGGCGGACCTGGTGAAGTGGGGGTGGCGACCGCACTGGGCGAAAGACCGCGCGGCGCCGATCAACGCCAGGGTTGAGAAAGTCGCCCATGGCCCATTCTTCCGGGCGATCTGGCCGCATCGAGCGATAACACCCATCGACGGGTGGTACGAGTGGGTCGATGAAGGCGGGCCGAAGAAGCAGCCCTACTACATCCGGCGTCGGGATGGGCGCCCTGCCCTGTGCGCCAGCATCGGCCAGTTCGCTGGCAACGAGCACGACGGGTTCGTGATCATCACTGCCGATGCCCAAGGCGGGATGGTGGACGTGCACGACCGCCGGCCTGTCGTGCTGTCGCCCGAACTGGCATACGAATGGATCGCGGCCGGCATGCCCAGTGAGCATGCAGAACAACTGGTGATGAACCTGGGCGAGCCGGCGGATGCCTTCGAGTGGTACCGGGTGGGCACTGCCGTTGGCAATGTGCGCAACCAGGGCGCCGAACTGATAAAGCCGCTTCAGTGAAGGGGCGGCAATTCCTTGCCCCGGGCCTTGGCGATTACCCGAAGCTGGTAATCGGATACCACCTGAAACAGCGACTCAGCCAGAAGACGCAGACGCTCCACCTCATCCGCCGGCGCGCCTCGTTCTTGGGCTTGATGATACTCGCGCATCGCGTCGATAGCCTGCTGAATCAGCGGTTCGCCTGCCTCTACCATGCCAATGAAGGTCCGCTTATCCACCGCCCTGCTCCGCTCACTTGGTGAGACCATTATAGGTCGCCTCGCACGCCAGCCCTGCTATTCGACTCCGCTCAAGCGCTGCTGCGCAGCTGCCCGCCATTCGGTCAGACTCTTCAAGCAATCCCCCGAGCACCACGACGGCAGAGGTTCCTGCCTCGCGCTGCTGGGCAGCGATGGTATCGCAGGTGGCTCGGTGACCATCCCGCAGTCGGGCGATTTGCCCGCGCAGGCCGTCAGCAGCAGACTCAGCAGCAGCGGTGCGACCTTGGGCCACTTCCAGTTTCTTTCGTGCATCCTCCCCCTCCTCATCCGCCACGGCTTGGCGGCGCTGTTCTTCTGTTCTGGCCTGGGCGGCGGCGCGGCGGTCGCGCTCTGATACCTCCAGGCGGTAACCAGCCAGCTCTGCACGTGCAACTGCGGTTTCGCCGCGGGCGATGGCTGTTTCGCCATTGGCGACCACAACCCGATACTGCTGGACCGCTGCGACAGCCAGCAGCGCTGCCAGCCACCAGGCCCAGGCCGAAACCAGCCTCAGCCAGGTCACGCCGCCATCTCCCCACCGCAGGCACAGAACATCGCCAGCAGTTGATCCTCGGGCTGCACCTCGGCGGCACGCTCGGCTTCGTAGATGCCAAGCAGCGCGGCCAGCTTGTGCTCCCGCTGCCCATACCCAGCCCCAGGCAAACTGGCCCAGATCGGCGCCGCCTTGGCGATCGCGTCCTTGATCCGGCCAGCCTTGATCAAGGGCAGCGCACCGCACTCAGCCAGCAGCTTGATCGAGGCCAGGTCCTGGGCCTCGGGAATGAACCGACCTTTGAAGCCGTAGTTCTTCACGATGGCATCCCAGGTTCGAGCCAGGAACTGGTACCGGCCAGCGGCGGTGCTGCTGATCCCGTAGCGCGGCAGCGGCACCAGCACACGCGGGTGCTTGCTGTAGTCGCTGAACAGCTTGCCACCGACCAGCACGTTGTAGCCGTCGTCGCTGGCCTTGATTGTCGACGTGCCTTCGGACCAGGCCAGCATGTCCAGAAAGGCGAGCACGTTCGGGCCGCCGGCGTCGGCAGTAGAAATTCGGGCCATGGGTTTTCTCCAGGCATAAAGAAGCCCGTGCTAGACGGGCGTTGGGTTTCGTCTTGGGTGCTGGTAGGCTCAGGTCAAATTCGGGGATGCCTAAGATCACCTGCTGTATGGCATCATCACTGCAGAAATCGATAGATGCACGTGAATTGCTAGATTATTTCTTATAACAACAGAATGAGGATTGAAAATGCTGCTTTTTGGAATTGTTGGGGCCGGTGGATTCGGACGAGAAGTTATGCCGGTAGCGACTCGAAGCCTTGGAATGTCGATAAATGATGCATTTAAGCTTGTATTTGTAGACGACGGCATATCTATTAACAATATCAATGGATATGATGTTCTTTCTACAGAAGAGTTTCTGTCAGTAAGCGCCGAAGAAAGATACTTCAATGTGGCAATTGGCAGCGGAAAAGTCAGAGAGAAAATATATAGAGAAATGTCAAATACCGATGCAAAACCATTCCGCATCCAGGCGCACAACGCCACTATGCTGGATGAGATCGACATTGGCAAGGGGGCAATCCTATGTCCATACACAACAATAACATCAAACGTAAAAATAGGACAATTCTTCCACTCAAACATTTACTCATACGTAGCTCATGACTGCATTATAGGAGACTTCGTGACTTTTGCCCCCGGAGTTAAATGCAACGGTAATGTAATTATTGAAAACCATGCTTACATAGGGACTGGGGCCATAATTAAACAAGGCACTCCTGACAGGCCTATAGTCATTGGAGAAGGCGCAGTGGTTGGAATGGGTGCCGTTGTGACAAAGAGCGTTCCAGCAGGGGCAACCGTTGTTGGAAATCCAGCCAAACCATTGGGTAGAAAAGGTCTTGGGGGCTGATATGGACTTTGGTAGCATTCCAATTGAGTCAATAGAGCCTGGAATGTCTGCAAGTTACTCGCAGACCATAACAGATGCAGACATTAAGGCATTTGCTGGAATAAGTGGAGACCACAACCCGGTACACGTAAACAGGGAATACGCGGAAAACTCCAGATTCAAAAAGAGAATTGCTCATGGGCTAATGTCTGCAGGATTCTTTTCCGCAATATTTGGGACTCGCTTCCCGGGTCCTGGCTGCGTGTATGTATCGCAAAACCTTTCTTTTCTTAGGCCGGTTTACATAGACGACACCGTGACAGCCACAGTAACGGTGTCCTCTGTCGACACTATCAAACGACGTGTATTTTTTGATACCACATGCACTGTAAAGGGAAAGAAGGTTATCACCGGAACGGCTGAGATATTCATCCCGTAAGAAATGTTTATAGGCGCGGAAATCCGCGCCTATCCACATGATCACTCATCCAATTAATTGAATAGTTATGCGCCTAGATGATCCAAATCTATTTCTTACGGTAAGCTTCCCGCCACTTACATAAACCCTAAAATCACCAGTTCCAGGCTCAGTGGTTCCTCCTGCCACGAACCTCGTTGCGGTTTGTTGCAAAATTGTTGCACCCGATGAATCGAATGCCAATAGGCAAGTTGCCGCCCTATCAAAACCGCATGATACCAAGGCTATTCCGCCTCCATCCCCTGCGCCTGACGGAGCGACCTGGATGGCTCCTGCGTTAGCAACCAGGTTTGACGCACTGGACACTGACGGAGAATCAACAAATCCTACACAGTTAACCGCACTCAGTCTTCTGTCATTTCCGCTTGAGGTAGCATTCATCAGTGGAACGCTTCCGCCGCCAGTATTGGTAACATTTGATGCGAGGATATACCCGAGCGGAACGCCAACCTCTTGAACACCAGCAACCGTTGGCTGGGCAGCAACGTTGCTGATACTGATCGTTGGAGTGCCGCCTCCGGTGGCAATATGCTGAATGATGTAGTCAGACGGTCCTAGAACGTTTACGTCCGAAATGGAAGCCGAAATACTATTCCCACTAAGGTCTGTAACACTTGCGATGCCGAATATAGATGTATTGATGATCTCCCCTCTAATTCCAGAGATCACCCCGTTCGCCGCGGACCGGCCAGATACGTTGTTTCCAACCCACCGCGCAACACCCCGGCTCCCGAACCCATCATACCGAAAGCAAATGTCGCGTATAGTTATGCCGGAGTTCTGAGCTTCAACATCCCAGTCTGATGGAGCAACACCATAACCGCCAGGATCAACAACGGATGCCTGCTTGAGAATTCTTAGACCTACTACCGACCCATTCATGCCCTGGTGTTTAACGGAACGATTTCTAGCGTTCTTTACCACGCCTCCATAGACGTTATGAACCGCCTCAGTGGCAGACGTGATTGAGCTAAGGATGCGTATCCCATCTTGGTCTAGGCGGTTTGTTGGGTCTTCAGCCTGGATATCCTCAACATACGGGTCAACTATATCGAGATACTTAGTCTCCCCGCTTGCGCTACGCGTCACGGTGATTCCGAATGCTCCATACATACTTGGAATTTCTGCGCCCGCCGCAACGCGAACCGTGCGTACATCAGGTCTAAGCATGTAAATCCTATGGAACCCACCCATAATCAAAATCCCATCACCATGGGAGAGTTCCAAAGTGTGGCGACGCACATTCCGAGCGGACACACCGGTCATGGCGATGGACGGAGAGCTCGCAGCAGCTCCGCTTTCAGGGCTCTCGATCCTCCATCCGGTATGGCTCTTATTATTGGCGTTCAGCGTTATCTGTCCAGTCAGAGCATGAGACATTGCCCCAGACAATGTTATCTTCAAGCAGCTCTCAACATCGCTACCGTCATACCTTAAAGTTGCTCCGTCAGAAATCCACGAAATCCTATTGCTGATTGACTCAATGATTGGGGTCGCGAACCTATATGTGGAATTACCCCATGTGATATGCATGCCGCTCAGAAGCGTAGATCGAACGGCGGCATAATCATCAGCAGAGTCATCGCCAATTGCTCCAAAATCATGCGGGGACATGGATCGAGCAATCTTCACCCAGCATCCATTCCCACCCGGATTAGTCTCTCCAGTGCCAGACAAGAATCCTGCGATATCTGCTTGGCTTCCAGACCAAGGAACGGTTGGGCTGATTACGCTCCCGCCATTATGACTGGATCGCGGAGTCGTAGAGCTCCATGCGAACTCACCTCCTCCCGCAGCCGATCCCTGATAGTAGCCCTTAACTAGGTACCTGAGGTCGGAGCGACCAGTAAGGCCTTGAAGTTCACTAATTGAGCCGACGGACACTACCCCGCGCCCAAGCATCAGGGATCCTTTATTCGAATCAACCGAATCAGCTAGATCCTGCCGCAGGGCGGCATCAACCCGCGAGACAAGGACGCCCTCATCCGTCGCCCACGTACCAGTCAGGCTGACAGGAAAGCTTGCTGGAAGCTTGACGCCGTACAGGTTTCCGTCCCGTTCGATCAGTTGAGTCGGCCGATCAACGGTAAGCGGCACGCCGTCCACGTACTCCAGAGGCGGTAGCTCGAAGCCCGAGTTCGCAAGGAACGCATACGAATCCTGCTCGATACCGGCCCAGGACTTGCGCTCTTTGCCGAGGCGATCGGTCCAGGAAGGCGCATCCCCGTTGACGGCGATATCAAGATTCGCTGCGTTGTCGTAAAGGTCGCGCGGATCGCTGGAACCATCCGGGTCTACCGGGTTCATGGTGTTGTAGCGCATAGTTTCTCCGGGCATAAAAAATCCCGCGCGGTGGCGGGAATGCTCGATAGGGTTCCGGTCATGCCGGCGGGAAGTTGTCGTCGTCGAGGTAGACGCGGGCGTCGTAGTTCACTGCCGTGACGTTGCAGCTCACGGTTCCACTTGGGTTCACTTCCTTGATCAGGGCTGGGTAGCAGAACTTGGCTTTTGGGCCGAACTGCAGGACTGGCGCATCCATGGCGCTGTCCAGGATTGGAACGAAGTCCAGGGTCGGAATGGTCATCCGGTAGTCATCGATGCGGGTGGCGATATAGGGGCCGGATGCGCTGCCATCTCGGCGGCGCAGCGCGACCCAATGCTCCCCGCCGGCGGACCAGTTCAGGCGCTCAGACGAAACCAGCATGTGCTGACTGCCCAGTTGCGCGTAGCCCTTGAGCATCGCGCTCTGGCCGTAGCCTGGGGTGCTATCGCCGAGCAGCGCATAATCCAGGTACCCGCTGTTGAGCGCGTCAAGCTCCGTGGAGAAGCTGTAGCGCTTGCGCTGGTAGACCTGCTGGCGGCGCCGGCGCATGCCGATCCGCCAGGCCCTGGTGCGATCTGTGACGCCCTCTACCTTGATCTTCTCGGTCCTGAGACCGAGATCACCTGGCAGGCGGCACTCCACCGTCTCGATCTGCCACGTCGTGCCGTCCGTGTACTCGACATCAACCCCGTCGAAGTCATCTTCCGTGACATGCTCAGCCTCGCGCTTGAGCGGCTTAGTCATGACCTGGGGGTTGTAGATGTGATCGAAGTCCGGGCCGCGCGGCTCGTCGCGCACTGGGCGGATGAGGCCTCGGTCGATCGTCAGCTCGGCAAACCCGGCCTGTAGCGCCTCGATCATGCAGGCTTTGACCGTGCTGGCCGAGTCGATCATGCGGTCGTAATGGTCGCCCCTCGCGGTCCAGATGGCCTGAAGGCGATCCAGTTCGGCCAGGTCGATGTCGGAGTTTCCATCTTCGACCGAGTAGCCGACGCTCTGCGCGATGTAGCCAATCCATGCAGCAATGTCACGGGTTGGCTCCTCGGCAGTCCATGCCCCGTTGCGACGAGTGCGCAGGATGCGGGTGGCAATGACCGACACCTGGCTCTCAGACTGAGAGGCGATCCGGTTACCGCCTTTTACGCGCAGGGCCAGCATCGTCACGCCTTCGTAGCGCGTCGGGGCCGGCAGGTTCGCTCGCAGTCCATACCACTGCACGGTGTTGGCGTCCTGGGTGCTGGTGGACTTGGCGCCGATGCGCCGCATCCGAGCCTCAGGCCGGATGTTGCCAGGGATGTCCATGTACTCGGTGTACCCGAGTTGGTCCAGCGTCATCGCCGTGTAGGTCTTCTTGAACGAAGTCCAGGCGCCCGCTGTGCTGATGTCGCGGTACTGCATCTCGACGGTGACGGATAGGTTGTTCAGGTCGCCCTTCCCGCCCACATGCACAAGACCTTGCGGGAAGAAAATATCCCAGGCGATGCGGCTGGTGGTGGTCCCGGCCGGGCAGGCGGGGAACGGCCCCGACCAGTCGCCCTCTTGAGTCGATCCATCCAGGCGCAGCACCGCCGCAGAGGTGGTCAGGGCGTCGAACCCTGGCCAGGTCAGATCAGGATCACCATCGGCATTGATCCGCTCGACGCTGATAGCCGCCGTGCTGGCCGCAGTGATGCGATAGCGCAGGCCGCGGAAGCCGATGCCCATCTGTAGCGCGGTGCCGGTCTGCAAGCCGGTTACAGGGCCGCCGCCCTGCCAGTCGAGAGTCATCTCATCTGGAGCAGATCCCACGCCAGGCGTGTAGCTGGCCACCACGTAGTTGCCGGCGTTGGCGCCCACGATCTCGATCGGCATGCCAACGTATGGCGCCACCTGGTCGAGGTTGCCACGGATGATGTCCCGCCCTGCCCCGCCGTCGATCACGTCGTACGGGTAGCCAACTTCAACCCGCACGATCATTCCGGACGCCCAGCCATCAGGAAACTGACCGGCGCCGGTGGGAACGGTGATTGTGTAGCCGGCGAACTGGAAGGACTGAGCCGTGGGCACCGGGGTTACGGCATAGGTGGCCTTCAGCTCGATACCGGCGGTACCGGTGGATGTGGCGCCGACTTCTGGCGCCGAGTGCCACCACTTAGCCGCCGATTCGCTCGAGAGGTCTGCGCCTGGCCCGTAAATCTGGAACTCGGCATCGTCCCCCAGGGATATGACCGGCGTGTCGCCGATCAGAATGCTGCTGACTGGGATGTCGTATTTGCCGCGCCCAACGCACAGCAGCATCTCGATCCACTGGGAGCGAGGGTCGTCGAAATATCGATTCGGCGGCAGCGCGTAGTCGGGATACGGACGCTGCCGCCCGGCGATCTCGCGAATCACCGAGTTCAGCTTGACCTGGTTGCCCTTGACCGTGGCCAGGCCAAGGTCGTTGCCGCGCTTCGTGTTGCCCCCGCTGTTCAGGGACGGCATCTTGGGCATCAGCGCGCCCAGCACTGCCTTGGCGCCGAATACGAGCGCCAGGGTGATCGAGAACGGGTCAGTGCCCTTTGGCTCCCGGTAGATTTCTACCTTGTCCTCTGGGCCGAACTCGATCGTCGCCCATTGAGTCGGCAGCGCCCGCTCGCCATTGACGAATACGCTCAGCGGCAACGCGGCCGGCTCGACTTCATCCGGCAACCCATCAGCGCGGAACCAGTCGAGAACGCTCTGCCGCTTTTCGACCGGGTACGACTCGGCAGGCCCGGCAGCGAGCTTGTTGGGATAGACTTCGATCATTCTCGATCTCGGTAATAGATGACGGTGTTGTGATCGCGCTGCCACTGGGAGAGCGGGAGGCAGCGTGCGCCACGGGATGGGTTTATTTCGAGCACTTTCAGCCGGCCACCAGACTCGATGACCAGGGCGACGTGGACACAGATGTGGCCACGCATGACCGCAGCGATAGCGCCATGCTCCGGCTGGCATACCTCCATGTGCACCGCCTCAGCGCGGTATGCACGGGTAAACTCCCGCGGGTCGGTGTTGCGTACATGGCCCCAGCTTGGCAGCAGGCGTTTGCCAAGGTGAAGGTGGCGCACCTCCCTGACCAAGCCCCAGCAGTCATACCTTTCGGGGCCGCGAGCGCCATCCTCGTACCTGCATGACAGGTACGTGTTGATCCATTCCATACGGGATACCCTTAGAGGTACTTGAGGCCCGGCACGAAGTTCGTGGTGTACAGGGCGCGAGGCCAGGCGGTGCCGATCAGATCGAAGAACCCGCACTGCAAAGTGGCCTGGTTCTGCTCGAATGAGTCGCTGTCGACGGACATGCGATAGGGCTTCTCACAGGGGGCCGACAGATCGCTGGCGAGGTAGACGCGGTAGGTGGCGGTGATTCTGGCATTTGCATCCAGGGCCTCGTCTGCACGCCTCTGCACCTCCCCTGTGGTGTTGTCCACGGCAAAGGCCAAAGCCTGATTACCCTTGTTGTTCTTCTGCGGAAGCGCGATGCCAATGTTGGCGGCGATGAAGGTCAGCAGGCGCCCGTCCTCGGTGCCGCAGATCCGGTCCTTGAATCCGTTGCAGATAAGGACCGGCGCATCCCATGCTGGGCACGTAATCTCCAGCGTGCGGACGAACGCCTCCTTACCGCCAGAAGCTATCGCCTCACGGTAGGTGTCTTCGAGAATTGTCATGGGTTCCCCTATGCGAATACCCGCCAAGGGGTTTCAGGGCTCATCAGCTCAATGCCCTCGGGCCAGTCGACGGGCTCAGTGCTGCGCACATTGGCGTAATAGCCTTCGAGCTCAACAACTTCTTCCTCGCTGACCACCTCATATCTGATGCCGATCTCATCAATGGTCACGCCTTCGAGCGGCAAGGCGTCGAGCGCCAAGCGCATGGTCTCGGCATCCTCTGAACGGAGGTAATAATCGATCATGTGGTTAGCGCCTGGAGTTGTACTGCGGAAAGGCGATATGGGAAGTATTGAATGCGGCGGATGTGCCCAACCATATGCGAGCTGACGATATTGCTGGCTCGAGTGCCTAAATTCAGGCGATCAATGGTTGGCGTCTCATCAGGCGCTCCGAGGCTAGATACAATTCCTGCTGTAGAGAATTGTGATTCGCCAGGCGCATAGGCAAGCGCGTGCTTAAAAACCTCCCCAGCCGAAAGCACTGGGGAGTTGGCTATCACAATTGAATATGCGATTGTGCCGGCATCCCTGTAAATCCTTCCACCTGCTCGCCTATCACTATCGCGAGTGAATAGCATTATGTTGCCAAGACCAAATGCAGTTCCCAGGGATGCCGAAGCAGGAAGGCTGAAGGACTGGTGAGATACCTCTGCCAGCAGCGTACCCTCACCATCATTAAGCCAATTTTCGGCCAAGACATATGCCAAATCACTAGCTCTAGTGGCCTGAGCCGACACGGTAGGAATGTAAGAGCTTGGCCCATGGCCGGCCTCGAATTGAGCGCCAAAAATCAATATTCCCGAGCTTCCATCTCCGGCGTATGTCGCACCGCCAGAACTTAACTGCACATCAAATGCAACCGGAGGAACGCCAGGAATGGTGGTCGCCGAAAGCCAGCATCGATACCATCCATTTGGCCACGCCTCGATGCCGACACCATCAAGGCCGGCAGATTGAGCAACGATGGTCCCGCTATCCAAATCGAATCTGGCCGATCCTGAGTTAGCCCAAGAGCCAAACGTATCCGTCTCGATATATAGCTCTCTGTTCTCCCCAACAGATTTTGCAAAAACAGACCGGCAATATGTGGTTCCACCGGAAACCACCATATTTGTGGATCTCACGAGGTGAGTGGTATTTGCCTTGTTCTCGACAAGCTTGACTACAGGTTCGCCGCTTGGACCCAGCTCTGCGCTACTGGCGATAGATGCATTGCCCTTGGCCCAGTAGGAGTTGGCAAAATCGTTTGACCGAGCTAGAAGATTGGTTCTCTGCGCCTCAAACAAAAGCCCTTTGCTTTCGACTCTCGGGGCATCAACCGCAGCAACCTCCAGTAGCCCTGTAGCCGGATTCAGCCACGTGCCCGTTGTCGCACGGGTGAAGGTGATAATCTCAGAGAAGCTTTTAGTTTCCATAAACCATCACCAGATTCAAATAGTCCGCAGAGTTTCCGATGCCATATGTCTGGCTCAGGAAGTCGAGAGAAAGAGAAGGAGAGTCGGCGCGCACAACGAGATAGGCAGAGTGCTTGCCACCTTGCGTTTCGTCGGTTTCTACGCTGATTCTTGTGCCGTCGCGCAAGCTGCGAATATCCGCCATTGCGGCGGCGTAAGTCGGGAAATCGAATGTGAACTCCGGCCACTCCCTGTCCAGGGCCATGTCGATGATGTTCATCATGAACCAGAACTGCGGGAACTCTTCCCAGCCGGGCTGGATCAATGACTGCTCCTTCAGCTCCAGAACGAACGTAAATTCATACCTGTCCGGAGGAACCAGCCGGCACTCGTACTTTTGGGCGAACCGGCATTCGTACTCTGACGTACCCTTCATCACTTCTGGCATTTTCAGCCGGCACGAAAACCACTCGACTCCATCATTCAGAGATCTCTTAAACCAACCTCTGAAAAATGCAGCTTCGCTTGAGGTCATCAACACGCTGCCCTGCGGGAACTCCGGAACATCCGAGAAGTTCAGTCGAACCCGCATGCGGCCAGACTCCATTGGAGTCCTTATGACAGACTCAACCTGCCCAATCGAATAGCCTGACAGCAAAATAGCTGGTAGCTGCTCTGGATATTTGATCATCTACCTACCGGCTCCAGTGCGTACTTGCTTCGAAGCGCCTGATCAACCTCGCCATCTCCCATTAGGTTGGCGACCCATGCGCTTACCATTACGGACCCATCGGGACCCTGTTGCTGTTGAACTTGGCCTGCGCGAGCGGGATCTTGATGCAGGTGGACCTCGACCTTTACAGACTCCTTGGCCTGTCCTGTTGCATCGCGGTTGCTGATGACCTCGCCTCGAGTATTAGGAAGCATGTACTGACGTCCATTTGCCGCTTGGTAGACCTCAGGAGCACCGTTCTCGTTGATCCGATAAAGCCCGCCAGCTCTTACCGGGCCGCCATACTGGCGAGCTCCAGCCAATGCGCTGGCTGCTAGCGCTGGCTGACCAAGAGCGGCTGCCGCAGAGGCCGCCGTCGCTGCGGCGGCCGGCGCAAGAGCTGGGCCAACGATAGGAATTGCTGCCGTGCTGGCGAATGCAGCTTGAGCGGCGAGTGCGGTATTGGTCGTTACCTGTCCGGCAACAGAAGCGGCATATGCGGCGCCGGCTGCAGCCTGGGCTGCTTGCCCCATTACCCATGCTTTCACCTGGGCAATACCCATTTGCCAGAATGATCCTACAACCTCATTCAGAATGGCGCCGGCGAGGGCCTGCATTGCTTGCTCGCCATTCGAGGCCCCGGTTATCAAACCAACCGTTGCTGAAGCTCCGGCTGCCTGAAGCTGGTCAAGGCTAGCCATAAGAAGCTCATTGCCACGCGACTGCCTACGGAAGCGCTCCTCCTCGAGCTGCTTCATTCGCTCGTCGTGCTGCTGCTCAGCTTGGGATTTGAGCTCCAGGTAACGTTGATCCTCAAGGAGCTTCGCTTCGTTCAGCTTTCTAAGGCTTTCCAGCTGGGTTTCGAAATTCTGCTGCTCTGCGGCAATAGGGTCCATCTGGCCCAGCAGTTGCTTGCTAGTCTGGGCCTGATTCGCATCGTAAAGCGCAGCCGCAAGCGCCCTGACCTGCTCCACCTGTTCCGGTGTCGCATACTGATTAAGGCTAAGTTGCGCCTGATCCTGAGCAACCTCCCTGGCTGTTTTCCCAACTTCGGCAAGTTGTTGACCTAAGCTAGCGAAAACCTTCTGGTTTTGCTCGATACCTTTTCGTTCGTTCTCGATCTGCTGCTGTCTTTCAGTCTCTTCCTTCCTCCGCTCTTGCGCAGCTTGAGATTGAGCTTTGCTTGCCGCTGCAATTCGCTCCTGCTCGGATTTTTGCCGTGCACGTTCCGATTCCTGGAGGTTGTAATTTTCTATGGCAAGAGCTACTGCGGCATCCTTCTCTTTCTGCGTCGCGGCAGCTCCAAGCTTCTGCAGCGCAATGATCTTGGCTCGCTCAATGCCCTGGGCTCGCAGTTGCTGATTTTGTTCGGCTAGAGATTGAATGACCTTCTGACCGTCGTCAGTAGTGGTGGCAGCCTCTTTAGGGGTGGATATGGTTTTCGTCGGCGCCATGGCCGCCTGCATCTTCGCAATCTCATCCTTGGTTGAGCGGATGCGCTTTTCAAGATCGGCTATCTGGCGCTTATTGGGTAGCCAAGAATCGTTTTGCCTAGCCAGCTCCCTTTGCAAATCTTCAAGGTCGCGAAACTTGGCATTTAGATTGTCCATGGCGGTAGCATTGCCAGCCGCTTTTGCCACCCCGAAAGCAAGCTCGTCTAGTGCGCGGGCAAGCTTCGTGCTTGCGCCAAGAGCCTCGTCGATTTTTGCCAGAGCCGCACCAAACGCGACAGATACAGCGTTCCCGGCATCTGAAGCGCTACGGGGAAGCTTGCGGAACTCGTTATCAACATCGACCGTACGTTTTTGCAGGAGGTCAAACAGCATTTCTGCGGAAACCTTCCCGTCCAGCATGGCTTGGCGGAAATCACCCATAGACATATCGGCTGCTGCCGCCAGTTGCCTGATAAGCTCTGGCGTTTGCTCGACAATGCTGTTGTACTCTTCCGCCCGCAGCGTCCCCCCAGCCAGCGATTGACCTAACTGCCTCAGAGCATTTGCGGTTTCGTCTGCGCTGCTGCCACCAATCTTGCCGATTTTCTGGAGTGTCGACGTCAGCTGAAGAACTTGGTCATTCGTTGCGCCAAGGGACTTTAAGCTGCTTGTTAGCGCCTCCCAGAGCTTGACCGTCTGCGGCATGCTTTGCCCGGTAGACGAGGCAATATTGAGAAGCTGCTGGTAGTTCTGTGAGGCGGCTTGTAGATCGGGGGAAAGCCTATTGATGCGAGACCGCAGCAGCGTGAACTGCTCGGCGATTTTCCCCCAGGCGGCAAGCGTCTGAACCGTGATAACCCCGGCGATTGCCGAAGCAAGCGGGGTTAGCTTGGCGGTCAAACCTCCGACTGACTTGCCAGCGGATCCTGCGGAATCACCGACGCTTCCAATGCCTTTTGCGGCCTTTTCGGTAGACTGCTCTGTCTTCTTAGCAGCTCGATCGGTTTTGCCGAAGGACCGCTGAAGATTGTCCAGAGCTCTATCGGAAGCAGTAGAGCTATTAACCAGATTGGAGGTGTCGGCCTCCACGGTGTAAACGATGCTTCCGACATTCTGGGACATTACTTGGCTCCTCTAGCCCTCGCTTTTTTCTTCGCCTCGACCTTCTCAAACCAGGCCATGGTTTCAGCGTGCTGGGCTGCGCTCGGGGCCTTGGCGCCGGGCGCATTCGATGCTGATGGTGGATATTTGGCGCGCAGTGCTGATACCAGGCCGGTCATTGTCATCTGCCATGCTTCTCGCTCAGTGAGGCCGAGGTGGGCTATGGCAATGGCGACGTGATCACGAGCAACGAACTCGCCCGTATAGTTCGACTCATCGTCGTTCTGTCTAGGGAGTGGCGGCAAAGAACCCGTAACTCCATGCTTCATCAAGCACCTTGCAAGAGGTAATAGATGGTCTACAGGGGCAATGCCTGGCCGATACCTGAGGAGTTCGTCGTACTCACCAAAGACCGCCGACAGATCATCTTCAGAGCAGGATTTCACCACGTGCAGCGCGTCAGCCAGCTGATCGTCCTGTTGCCTTGGGGTAAACGCCTCACCCATAACCCTTGCAAAAACATCGACGATCTCGGCCGGCGTACCGATCTGAGTCATGGCATACAAAGACGGCCGCAGGATGTACTGCCCTGCGGCCGTGTGAACGCCAATTTCACCGATGTCGGTGAGGATCACGGCTCAGTGATAGTCACAGGGACTGTCACGCTCACTGACGGACGAGCGGCGCTGGTGATTTTTACCGTGGTGGAGCCAGCATCAACGCCTGTGACCAGGCCAGACGCACTAACAGTGGCCACCGCCGGGTTGGCGCTCTCGTATACCAGCCCAGTAGCAGCGCCGGAAGGCGAGACAGTAGCGGTTAGTTGCTGAGTTGCCCCTTCAGCGATGGATACCGTAGTGGGCGAAACGGTTATCCCCTGAACAAGCGGCGCGACAGTGATCGACGCGGTAGTGGTTACGACAGGTAGAACGCTAGACGAAGCTGTGATGGTCGCAGAGCCAGCCGACAGCGCGGAAACTTCGCCAGTTACCGCGTTGACCGCTACAACCTCGGGGGCGCTGGACGACCAGCGAAGACCTTGCGGCGCTCCAACTGGGAGCACCACCCCTTCGAAGTTGAAGCCTTCGCCAACAGTCAGCGAAAGGCTTTCAGGCACCACCTGAATGCTAACAGGGTCTGGTGCGTCGGCATCCGGCGTGTCCTCAACAATCAGGCCGAACGGGGATGCGGACGCTCCCGCTTCGAAGCTCCAGGTCGTTACGTCATCGAACGGGGCAGACAGCGGGCTGAAGCTATTGATCAGCATGTAAACGGTGCGGGTGACGCGTGGGTCGATGATCTGGAACCAGGCACATGGCTGGCCGCCAGTGGCAGCCGGGTTGGAGACATGTTTCTCCAATTCGATTACGGCCTCTGCGCCGGGCCCTGTTGCGTGAGCGGTGCCATCGCCACTAAGGGTTACCCCCATGAACGTTGCAACGTTTTCCCGGATAGAGCCAACCGAGTCCCCGTCAGTGCCGTCCGCCGTATCCCATTCGATGGTGTAATCCTTGGTACGCAAAGACCCCAAGGTATTCCAGTCAATTTCCTGTGGGAGCACTTCGGGGCAGCCGATGAAGTAGCGCAACACCACCATCTTTCCGGGGAATTTTTGCTGTTTGCAAGCCATGTGCTGGCCTCCTGGTTAAAAAAGAACTTCGAGATCCAGGCTGTACCAAGCCCGGTTTTCTGTGGTGTACCCGGGGCCTACAGGTTCCCCGATCGCTCTGACGTATGCAGCCCCGCATGGAACGCTGCTTCCAAGCGCTGTTTGCGCTAGGATTTCGATGGCATTCCCAACATCTGCGACATGTTTTCGCTTAGCCTTCGGGCCCAGAAGGATCACCTTGAAGCGCTGGCGACGAACATCTACGACAGTGGGTGAGCCTCCAGCTTGCTGAATAACCGCGATAAACGCGTCGTCCAATGTGGAGTTATCCACCCACATCCCCCGGCTGTATTGGTATCCCTCGCCCAGAGCCGCCTTTATCCAGTCAAGAAAGGCATCGAACGGATTCATACGCGGTAGTTCCTGCGCAGGATGGCTGGGATGCTTGAGGCTATTTCGTCAAAGCCTTTTTCTAGGAATCCTGGCTCAGCGTTGGGATCCCAGAAGTCTCCGCGACTTGGGTCGTTTTCATCCCTGGGCTGACCAGCCAATTTCCCAGGAGCCTCATGAACGGCAGCCGCGTATTCGGCTGTGTAGCCAATAGTCCCCTCAATCCCGTTTGCGCTGTGGCTGATCTGCGGGGCAGTTTGGCTATTGATCAGGTTCGAAGTGTCAACCGGGGTCATAGTTTGGGACATGGCCGCGCCCTGGCTAAGAATCTCGTAAACGGCGCGCTCGGTTACCGGCCCAGATATCCCATTCACCGCCATGCGCATCCGGCGCCGCACTTGCTCAATACCTTTCGCTGGCATATCAGGTCACCAAGAGGAAATCAGGCTCTTCACCAAAGAACGACATATCCCAGTTCGTCACCGAGCGGACCTCTTCCCATCCATTGGAGCCGTCGAACTGGATCAGGTCTAAGTACTTCGGCCGGCGGTCCTCTGTGTAGATCTGGTGGCGCGATACGAACTCGGCGCCGTTGTTGTCGCGAACCTGCTCACCTTTCGCGACCCAAGTGCATGCAATCTCGAACTCTGGCCCGTAAACAGTTTCCTGGGTGGAGAGGTCTATATGCAGGAACGGACGGATGGTAGCTGTGTTGGCGTAGCTCCAATTCGCTGTATTACTCATGGGTCACCACACATGCAGCCGCCGCGCGCGATCCAAAGCCCACCATGGGCGGTCTGGGTTGGGTTCGGCGGGATCAGCCCCGTCGCACATCCGTGCTTGTCCAGGGCATTCAGCAGAGCCAACTGCGCCTTCCAGCGGTCAGCAAAGGCCTGATAGCGGAAGGATCGGGAAGCCCCGGATGGGGCGGTTTGGCTGCTGATGTACTTGTCGGCCTGGGCCAGGGCGAACAGTGCAAGAAGATAGGCTTGAATCAGCAGCGCGGTCGATGCCGAGTAATGGGCATCTAGGCATTCCTGGATCTGCTGCAACTGCTCGATCCACGCATCGAGGATGAAATCGGGCACATTGTCGATTCCCTGGCTCTGCAGGTATTGCCGGGCCTGCTCAACTGTGATCATGTCCGATTCCTGGAATAAGAAGGCCCCATTGCTGGGGCCAGAAACGACGAAGCCGCCCGTAGGCGGCCTCTCATCACGCACCGATCACTTGGCCGGGAACAGCTTCGCCAGCTCGCCCTCCGGCAGCAGGGCGGCAAGCGCTTCCTCTCCCTGGCGGCCATCGAACTCGATCTTCAGCTCCTTCAGACGCGCCTTGATCAGCTCCCGGCGCTCGCTGCCGTCCGGGATCGCCGGCGTCAGGGTACCGGCCTGGGCCTTGGCCTGATCCAGGATCTTCGCTGCTTCCGCGTTGGCTGCGGCGATGATGCCTTCGGCCTGAGCCTTGGCGTCAACGATCATGGCGTCGACGGATGCCTGCGCTTCGGCGAGAGCTCGCTTGGCCGCTTCGTCGACCTGGGCCGAAACGTCCAAGGTCAGGCTTCCGTTCTTGAGTGCGCCAATCTCGCGCACGTTCGGCAGGAGCGCCGAAGCCAGAGAGTCGAGTTCCAGCACCTGGCCCTTGGAAACGCCGTTCCAGGGTTTGATCACCTCGTACTTGGGCATGTTGCTCTCCTTACGCCAGGTTGGCGCCGTAGATCACGCCGGACAGACCTTCGTCGTCCTTTTTCACCTGGATGCCCATGGCGCTCATGATCTGGAAGTTGTAGTTGACCTGCGGCAGCGGGCGCGGCAGCGGGACAACGCCGGTCGCCATGCCAACCAGCGGGGTCACCACATCGCGGCGGCGCTGGTAGCCCAAGAACTCGTTGCCCGACAGGGCGAAGGTCTGGCGAACCTCGCGCGCCGGGATGAACGGGGTGATCAACTGCAAAACAGTGCCGCCGCTCAGGATCGTGCTGCCACCGATTGCTACGGTTGCCGGGCGGTTCATGTTGCCCCAGATTTCCGGGGACACCCACAGCACATCATAGGCATCGACCTTGTTGTTGCGGGCGGCCTGGCCGAAAGCGCCGGTGGTGAAGAACGCAGCCAGTTGCTCCTGGGTGGCAGTGGTCAAGTCGATGTTCGCGCCGCCGGCGCCGGAGCCCAGGTTGACCTTGACGGTGTTGCGGTGGTTGCGCAGGCCCTGAGCCGGGTAGTTCTCGACCTGAATGTTGTTGTCGCCGTCGAGGGTGTAGGCAACGATACGCTTGTTGAACTTACGGAGCTTCGCGGCCTGTGAGTCCAGAACCAGGTCGATACCGACGGTGCTCATGCCGGCGGCATGGCGCCAGTTGACACCGTAGCCGGCGGTGAATACCGGGATCGGGTCGCCGTCCGAGTTGTACTCGGTGTGGTCGAAGGAGTACGGGGCCTGGCCATCGATGCTCACGGATACGTCATCGGCGATATCGCCAACCACGTTATAGAGCTTGGCAGTCTTGCCGATTGGCAGGACGGTTTGCACCTGCAGGAGGTCGTTGACGATCTCCATGCCGGTTTCCTGGTTGCGGTACTGGATGATCTGGGCGTCTACTTCAGCCCAGAACTCACGACCCAGGCCGGCGAGCGCGTTGCAGGCCAGCATTTCGGGGGTCATGGCGCCACGATGGTGGGTGATCATCGCGGCGTTCTGGTTGTTCCAGATGTTGCGGTTGGCCTGCAACTCCTGGAAATGGCCCATCAGGCGGGGATGGGCGGCGATTGCTTGCTGGGTGAGGAACATGTGTCCGTACTCCTATTAGGGCGCCGGGGCGGCGACACTGCCGACACGGAAGCGGATGCGGATGAAGTCGGTTTCGCCGGAGGCGATGACTGCATCGTCCTGGCTGTACCCGAGGACCGTGTCGGTATCGCTCGACGCGATGGCACCCTGGCCGCTAGTGCCGAGTTTGATCGGCGTGTCCTTCTTGTAGGTGCCGGCCGGGCACAGCACGGCGAGCTCGCGACCCTCTTCGACGTAGTTGCCCACGGCCGAATGGCCGACGGGAACCGCATCGCGGATGTTGAGGCCTTCGTGGTGAGCGCAGTCGATGACGTAGAGGCGGCCAACGCTTGCGCTTGCCTGGGCGAACAGGTCGCTGCCATTGATCACGGCGAACGTGCCGGGCAGGAGTTCCGCAGCGGTCTTGCGGGTTTCGGTCTTGAACAGCGACTTTCCATCGATGTTCACGCGACGATAGCGAGACATGGCTTACTCCTTAGGCAGATTGGCAATATCGGCGGTGAGACCGCCTTTGTCGGTGGCGGCGTTGGCGCCCAGAGGTGTGGATTCGCCGCACTGCTTGAACATCTCCTTGAGCGCATCGCCGGAAAGGCTGTTGGCGATGACCTCGCCGAACTTAGCCTTGACCGCTTCGCGCATGCTGTCTTCTTCGGCACGCTGATTGGCGGTCAGGGTTTCGGCCAGGACCTTGTGGTTGGCGGCCAGGCCGTCGACCTTCTCGACCAGGGGCTTGATGATGGTATCCGCCAGCTCCTTGATGGAGTTGGAGGTGTTGGCGCCGATTTCCTTCACGAGCTCGGCCTTTTCTTCGGTGGTCAGGGGCATGTCGCCCTCCTTCTCAGGTTGATCAGGCCGGGCCTGACGATTTGTGAAAATGTTCTTGATGCTGTTGGCGACCATGGCGACCCAGGACTCTTGCCGAACAACGGGCTGGCCGGATTCGTCGAAAACGATCTTCCCCGCCTCAACCTTGTAACCGTAAACCTCGGTAATGCCGCCGCTCCGGCTGATTACTGCCTGGGAGTCTGTGAAATCGGCAACCCATGCATACTGGTCAGGCCCGGAGGCGAAGCGCTCCTTTGCTGCGCGGTCGAGGCGCTGCTCGCGCTCCCGGTAGGATTCACCCACCAGGGCGCCGGAGTTCGGCTGCAGCGGGACAGCTTGGTCGGCGTTGACCATGAGACCTACACCCTGCTCCGGGGTGGCCGCCCCCACTTCGTGCAGCAGGATCGCGTCGTGATCCATGCTCTGGATGTCCGCTACCCAATCGGCGCCTTGTGCCCGCTGGCTTTCGTTCGGCTCCACGCGATTCAGGAAGGCGGCCACGCTGGTATGGATCGGCGGGACGTCCTCACCCTTCTCCAATGCTTCGACGCGCTGCAGCAGTTCGCGTCCGCCTTCCGTGGACTTGGCGAACTCGACGTCGATCCACTTCTCCATGTAGACCCGGTTGCCGGACTTCTTCACGTTACGGTTCCAGGCGCCGACGTGGCCAACGTTGATCCCTTCGGGCGAGAACGCCGATACGAACTTCCCATTGACCATCGGGTGCCCGAGCGGCGCCAGCGTTCCCTCCAGGCCTGGGTAGTGCTTGTCGATCTGCTCGGCGGTGTAGAGACCACCGTTCATGATCACGCCGGCCGGCAGGGTGTAGCTCGGCAGAACCAGATGTTCGCGCCCGTTGTGTGTCTCACGCCGAATGCTGGCGCTGTTGACCTGGGTGGTGATGTTGACCTGCATGGGCATGGCTCAATCCTCTTTCGCCCAGGGCCCGCGCCCTTTGGCTTTCATGACTTGGTAGTTGCGGCGCGCGCGCTCGACGATGGCCGGGACCACCGGCTTCCCTTCGTCATCGACCAGTACCTCGACCTGGCTGCACTTGCAGTTGATCGAGTTTCCGTCTCGGCTGTACCAGTCCCTCACCTCGTCCGAGGTGTAGAGCCTGGCGTGCCTGGCCGCATGGGTTGCCCTGGTGCTGGGGGACAGGGCCGACATATGCATCAGCTTCGACTGAACGCCGTAGTCGGCCTCAGCAGCGTCTTTCTCGTCCCAGCGAGCCCTTCGGAGTGCGGTAGTGACCTCAGTGCGGGCGATGCGATGACCTCGACGCGCCTCGATGCCGGTCTGGGCAGTCAGGTCCCGCGCAATCTCGCGGGGATTCTTCCCGCGCCCCATGCCTTCGGCGAGGATGCGCGCCATGTCGGCCTTGACCCGGCCCGACAGCCCCTTCATTTCCTCGAACTCCCGAGCGCGAAGCAGCGCCATGCGCGCGCGGTAGGCGTCGGATCGGAGGAGCACATCCAGTGACTCCCGGCCAGCGCGATACGCCGGCGACTGCTGCGCCAGGTTGGCGTGGGTCTGCGCAGTCCCGCGGATGTAGGCAACCCCGACGTAGGACTCGAAGAACCAGAGGTCACGCTCTCCGCCTTCTTGCAGGATCTCGTCGACCATCAGGTTGGTGTCGGCGAAGATCGCGGAAAGAAGGGCCTGGTCGAGACGGTAGGTGTACTGCTCGTTCACCACCGGCTGGGCCGGGATTCGATCAAGGGCGGCCACGTAGCCATCCCTGATCTTCCGCATGCGCCTGTCGAACTCGCGCATTGCGCCCCTTTCCAGGCGATCTACCCCGGTCGGGTCACTGCTGCTCGCCGGTAGGATCGGTGCGCGCGGCATCTTCATCCTCCGGTTCGGTGTCAGGCAGCGGGTCGCCACCCTCTAGCGGGTCGTATCCAGCTTCTTCGCGTATTTCTCCCGCCGTGAACACGGGCTCGCCAGTGCCGATCGCGGCGCTGTTGATCTCGCTCATGGTCTTGGAGTTGGCCAAGCGCTCGGCCTTGGTCGGCACGGCGAGGTCATCCCAGATCGTGGTGAACTCGGCTTTCAGCGGAACCACGCCGATGCGCATAAGGTGCGCAAACAGGTCGTTGATCTCGAAAGTCAGTTCTTGCACCCGACGAGCCTGGCATCTAGCGTTGTGGTACTTCTGGTCCTCACTGCTCGCCCTTTCGCCTGTCTGCATGCCCACCAGGATTTTGGTCGGGATGTCGACTCCGGCGGCGGCGGTTTGCAGGTTGACGTTGTACGTTGGCCCAGGGTCCGAAACGGCGGACACCATCTGCGTGACGGTCGCCCCCTGGGTTGGAAGCAGGACATCGTTGCCGTGGTTTAGCTGACGCGCCGCCTCGTTGAAGCGCTCGTTGAGCGCATCGAGCGTAACCCCATAGGTGCTAGCGATCTCGCCGAGGTTAATCTCCTTGTCGAAATTCAGCAGGAGCTGGCGCGCGGCGTTCTTCAGGAAAGACTCACCACTCCCCCCTTCCACCTTCTCCAGGCTGATGAAGGAGTTGTAGGCCGGCTCCAGGAACCCGATCGCGTCGCCGGTCCAGTCGCCAAAGATAAATACCCGGTCCGGATGGATATCCCGAACCAGTCCAGGGCGGCCGGATTGGGAGGCCTCGGTGTATTCCCACATGGTGGGCTGGCCGTAGGTCTCGCTATCCGGCTTTTCGTCAAACGACTTCGGCTTAAGGCATCCGGCCCAGGCCGGGGTTACCTTCGTCAGGCCATTGAGCTTTCCCCTGGCGGGCTTGTCCCACGGCTGGCTGTCCCTAATGTGGAGGATCAATCCAGAATACCGACCAACCAAACGGCGCCTGTCGGCTTCGGAGACGGCTCTCCAGAACCTCCCGCCGGCGATCAGCGGCTTGTTCTTCCTCTCCCACTCGGTTTCGTCCTTGGAGCGGTCCTGGTCGTCACCCTCGATGACCTGCGGATTCGTCTTCCAGCAAGTGGTGACGATCTTCTCGACCGCGCCATGGGCGATACCGCCCCGCCGGTACATGGTGTACAGGTCGTTGAACGTGATTTCCTGGGGGAATCCGTACTCGCACCATGCCTGCGGCCGCTTGGCGTCATGGCCGATGCCATGGTTCAGCAGGCTCATTCGCGCACGCGCAATAGCACTGCTCATCGCGTGATTGACCGCGAGGTCGAGTTTGTCAGTCATGTTCAGTCCGATTTCAGGATGAGGCCTGGCTTGTCCGTCTCGCGGACCAGTTCGACAGAAGAGAGGTTGGGGTCGCGCCATACCATCGTCCCTTCAGCGCCAGCGTTCTCGACCGCCACGGTGCGGGCGCAGGACGTGCAGCGAGCACGGACCACCATGGAGCGGCTGGTTGCGCGCTCCTTGAGGATGAAGATGGCCATCAGCGGGCTCCGGGAAGAAGGATGCCAAGCGGCGCGGCTCCGCCCAATTCGGTCAAGGCGTAGACCATGGCGTCCAGCCGGTCCGGCGACTTCTTCGCCGTCGCGGGGATGTACTCCATGAGTTGGTTCTCGAGCAGATACAGCGCACCTTGGTGAGCCACCCTGCCCTGCTCGTACAGGGCAGATATCGGCTCAGCACGGGCGAACTTTCCCTTGTTGGCGTGGATTCGGATGATCCTCCCCTTGAAACCCGCGTTCTTCAGGGTCTCTTCCGCCATATCGCCGCCTTGGTTCGTCTCAATAACGATCGCGTCGGCCTGGTGCTGCTCGTAGGCAGCCATAGCCTTCTTGGCCCAGCCTGCTGGTGAATATTTCCCGCTGTAATCGCCATCGACCGAGAACTGGCGAGAGTCACCAGCACCGTAAGAACTCGCCGCCACGATCCCAGTTTCGTCGCTCTCGTCGCTGTTGGTGGCCTGGGGGTCAATGGCCACCACGCAGCGCTTGCGGTCGGCCCTGATCTGCAGCTGATGCGCCGCATTGATCAGTTGCTCTGTCCACAGCGCCCCTTCGGCGTTGAAGCGCCGAGGCTTCTGCATGTACTGGGCTTCTGCGGTGCGTCGATGCGAGAAAAGCGCTGTGCGGTGGCTCTCGTTGTGCTTGAAGGGCCAGAGCCAGCCATCCGGGAGCCCATGTTCGATCGGGATTCCGTGAGTGTTTTCCGCTGGGTACGGCTCGCTGTTGTCGATGATCACTGGCAGGTTGAGGTGATGCCATATCTCCCCCGACCCGCCTCGCAGAAGGTAGCCACTCAGGTCGTGGTAATGGATCCTCTGCATGATGACGATCATCGGCGTCGTTTCCAGCGCCAGGCGGGACTTGATCGTCTCGTTGAAGCGGCTGTTCACGCCGTCACGAACAGTCTCGCTGTATGCATCGTCGGGCTTTACCGGATCGTCGATGATCAGCGCGCCCTGCCATCCAGGCTCCATATGGCCGGCGCGGAAGCCGGTGACCTGGCCTGCCGCGGACGATGCATACACACCGCCACCGTGCTCCGTCCACCACATAGCCTTGCTGTCCGCATCGTCGCGGAGCGCCATAGGCCACATAGCCTGGTACGCCGAAGACTTGACCATCCCTCGAGCAGTGCTGGAGTTCAGAAGGGCCAGATTGTGCGAGTAGGACAGGTGCATGAACCTGGCGCGGTTGTTCATCGCCAGGCCACGCCCGATCATGTTGATCGTCGCCAACTCGGTCTTTGTGTATCCAGGAGGCACGTTGATGATCAGGCGCTGGATCTCACCATCCACCACCCTATCCAGCGTCTCCTGGATCACCCGGTGATGCGGCGCGACGATCATCTTCGAACCCATGCGCTGCTTGAAGAAGTAGCGCGCGAAGTAAAGGCCGTCCGCCTCGCACTCTACCTTTCGAGCGAGGGTAATGGGGTCAGCAATCATCTTCCGCGAGCATCTCTCGGCGAGCCTGCTTGTAGTCCTCCCTGGTCAAGGCGGCGACTGCCACCGGCGCGCCATTCGGACCTGAGACTTCGTGCTGGTGCTTGTTCGTGTATACGCCACCCGACTCCTTGGCGGCCTGCTCGTAAAGCTGGGCAGCCAGGGCCATGTTTCGCATGCCCTCGGCGCGCTCAGCCATCCGACCCAATGCCCTCAGTCGGTAGGCGCGGTTGGCGATCGGGATGTCGGCGATCTCCTCGCGGAAACGCTTGCGGGTGTCCTCGAACAGGATTCGCCACTTGGCCGCCAGGTTCGCGCCAGTGCTCTTGGTGGGGTCGTGTTGGGCCACCTGCTGGCGGGTGATCTCAATGTTGAACTCTTTCTTTACGGCCTCGGCTACCTGAGTCGGAGTATCGAAGCACGCCAAGGCCTGCACGATGAAGCCTTTGACTTCGGCTGTGAGGATGGCCATAGGACGGATTCCGTATCACGCCCGTGTCATATCAGGCCAGTTTGAGCAGGCATGTACCACAGGCTCTTGCAATGTTGATCTTGGCCACCTCAGGCGGCCGGCTTGCAGCGTCGATCAGCTGCTGTACGTCATGCCCGGCGCCGTAGCGGCGGACCACACCGACGAACTCCTCGACGTCATGGCCGCGCATCTCAAGCTTGGGCATGCCGTCGTCGCCGAACGCCGGTGCGCCGTGCTTATCAGCTTTGTGAGCGATGTGGTACAGCTCATGCTCGACCAAGGCGCAGAACTCCAGATCGGAACACTGAGCGCAGTAGTCGGCAGCCAGGGTGATGAGGAATTCTGGCTCCTCGCCGAACCAGTCCCGCATCTGCTGCTCTTGGCGCGCCTTCTGCCACCCGCCAGCGCGGAACATCAGTTGCTCGGCCTGGCCAAGCACTGAGCGCCCCTTCTTGTTGAAGGAAGACGACGCCCACATTACGCCGACGCTGGCGTCGATGAGGTGGGAGTGCTCGGGGTTGTGGATGCTGCCGGTTTCGGCCAGGACCTCGCGCTGTATCCACTCCCACAGTTCGGGAGCAGGCGCGAGGATCAGGAATGGCGACTCGAGCAGGTCAGTCGGCGGCATCGGTCTGCTCATGCATGCTCCCGCGCCACGAAACGGCGCACCTCGAATTTGTGGCGCCAACCGTCAGCGCGGATCAGCCGAAGGAGCCTTGCTCGGCACGCAGCCTTGCCTCTTCCTCCAGAACCTTTTCCTTGGCCTTCAAATTCATGAGCCGGTTGTGAAATGCCTGGGTGCATTCAGCGCACTCCCATGGCTTCCCATCGCTCGCGCAGGAGCACCCCTTAAGGAACTCCTGGCAAGCTTCTTCCCACTCATTGGTGTATTGCCTGTGCATGGACATAGATGCGCTCCAGTCGAATTGTGGACTCAACTATACGACGGAATCGCCTACCCCGGCTGGAACACATGGCCGCGCCTGGCGACCGCATACAGGACGATCCCCAGCTTGAGGATCACGCCGTACAGGGTGGGGACATGGCCGTTCATGGCCAGGACGAACGCGCCGAAGGCGCCGATGGCCACCAGGTAGAACGCGACAGCCAGCAGTGGCGCATCCATTGGCTTGATCCGACGCAGGTAGTCGCACGCAGCGATTACCACCAGCACGCTCAGGAACGCATTGGTCCCGGTCAGAATGGAAACCAGGGTAGAGCTCATCAGGAAGCCTCCTTGGCTCCGAACTGACTCACCACCGACTTCAAAACTGGGATGATGTTCATTGCCAGTAGGCCTATCAGAAAGGCCACGCCGTATTGGGTTTCTCCGCCTGGCTCAAGCTTGAAGAAGCTGATGGCCAGCGGGGTGCAGAACACTGCCGAGGTGAAGCCGGTAAAGAAGGCGGCGACCGCCTGGCCCCGGGTGAGGCCGCGCAGGAAGGTCAGCGAGAGGATCGCCCCCGCGAAGCCGCCAATGATCACGCCGTACTTCACCAGCAGGACGCCGGCAGTCGTGCTTGCTGGTTCGGCCATAGTGGTTACCTGGAAGAAAAGGCCCGGCTGAGGCCCTATCCAGGGCTCGGGCAAGTGCGAGGAACAGCACACAACGAATTGGAGCGGGTAGAGGGAATCGAACCCTTCTCTGCTCAGCTTGGAAGGCTGGCGACGAACCGGACGCTTACCCGCAGAAACGAAAAAGCCCAGCTCTAAGGCCGGGCTCTTGTGGTCACTCCTCAACATGCGCAGGAATGACAGGATGAGCAAATAATGTTGCATCGTTGCACGGGTGTCAAGCGGCATCTGCCATCAAAACGCCTTCCTCCTGGAGTATCTTGCCAGACGCGACCAGAGCCTCTGCCACCATCTCGTCCAGCACCTTCTCGATGGCCTTTTTCCAGCGCCAATAGGTGGTCCGGTTCAGGCCCTGGCTGTCCCAGGTGTTGATGTCGTAGAACTCGGCAGGCAGCACAATCATGTCGGTGGAGCGCTTCACGTACTGCTCGCGGCGAGCCCGCCCGGCGTCCTCCGGCATCTCGCCGTCAGCCAGGCGCTGGACCACACCAGCGTGAAGCGAATCGAACTCTGCGCGCTCTCGAGCAGCCCGGCTGGCGACCTCATGCCCAGACTGCGCCTGCACTCCCTTCACCGGCGGGATAGCCCAGGCCGTGACCGCTTTGTACCGGAACAGATTCGGCGCCTGGGTCGCGATCAGGGGTACCAGCTTGCCGATAGCATCCACCTTCTTGGCCTTGTGGGTGGAGAACCTGGCCGTCAGTGCATACCAATGCCGCGGGATCAGCTTGCTGTGCAGGCGGGCATGGACCCAGCAGTCCACGAGCATGGCTGCATCCTTCCCGGTTATCTCCCCTTTCAGCTTCGAGGCCTGGACCTTCGGTCCGAAGTCACCACCGCCCACTCCACTCATGGTCTCTGCGGCCAGGGCTCGAACTACCGCCGCCAAAACGCTTTGGTATTTCATCGACCCCGCTCCTTTTTCAGTCGGTCTTGAATTTTCATAGCTCGCCATACGCACCAGTTCGAGAGGACGATGATGGCCAGGATCAACAGGTGAATCAGTTCGCTTGCAGTCCAGTTCATACTGCGACCCTCCGTAGGTCTTTGAGCTTCTGCCTGTACAGGGCCTTGATGGCCTGCAGGTCTTCGATGGTGTAGCGGCGGACTGATTGGTCCCTTTCCAGGGCCTCTACAGCCTCCAGGCCGATGCGCTTGATGAGGCCGATCCGATAGTCCGCCACGTTGCCGGACAGGTACCGGTTGTCGTGCTTGCTTTGGGCGTGGCAGTTGTTTTCATCGAATCGCAAGTGCGGCGCGGCACCGGTACTGCGATAGTGCCCTGCATCTACGGCATTGCCGTTCCAGTCGAGTGGCCGGCCGCTGGAGATGCACGGATACCCAGCCAGGCGGTCACGCTCGCGGATGTACGCATTAAAAGCCTGCTGAGCCTCCCGCAGGTGGTCGCCCTTCGTCTTCAGCTTCTCACGGCGCGCCTTGAGGTCTTCCCTGGCCTGCTTGGTGATGGCCTTGGCGGCAACCTTCTGCAGCTTCGGGTCTTTTGCCATTGCCCGAGCACAGGCCATGCTGCAAACCGTCTGCGTCGACAGAGAGGGCTTGAACCGCTGACCACAGCCTGGCGCCTTGCACTTCTTCGGCTTGACCTCCTTGGCCAGTGTCATGCCGCCTCCTCGCCCAGCAGGTCACTAAACACCACGCCCTGCGGCGCGAACTCCGCCACGATGCGGTCGGTGTACTGGCAGCCCTGGGCCCGGTCGAACAGGCGGGTGACTGGGAAACCATCCGGCCCGAACATCGCGCACGGCCCCATCAGGCGCAGCTTCACCTCATACGGCAGGTGGATGAACGACTCGGCCCAGCCAGTGCGGAACTCAGCGCAGCCGGCGCGCATGATCGGCACACCGAAGTGCAGCTTGCAGTACCGGCGCACGTCCTCGATGTCGCCCATCTCAGTGCTCTTGGCGATGCGGTCGTACATCGCAAACCAAAGTGCATTCTGGTCCAAGGTGCGGTCCTTGCCAGGGCGCATGCTGACCACGACGAACTTCTTGTCGCGGAACATGCGGGTGAGCATGGTCACCGCCTCGGACAGCTTGGCCTGGCTGTTTACGCTGATCTTCTCGCTCATGCGAACCTCCCGTGAGCACCATGCCCGCGCAGCCACTCGCCGCGCTCGTAGTCTTGGTTTGCTCCGACATACGGGCACTGAGTCCACGCAGTACCATTGGCAGCGGCTTCTAGGCCCTCGACAAATGGAGACTTGAAAGGCGGCTCCTCGCCAGTCAGCGCCTTGATGATTTGGTCTTTTTCGGCGGTCATGGCTTCACCTCGACTTTCAGGCCTTGGGCCTCGATTGCCATCCGGGCGTCTTCGATACCGCTATCCCAGGCCTGTTTGTTCGAATTCGTGGCGTCGTTCCACTTTGGTGGCAGCTCCACCACCACGGCCTCGCGCGAGGCCTGCCAGGACCACCACGCCCCATTGGGCACAGGTAGCTCATAGTCATCGCCACTACGAGCTAGCCAGTTGCACCTTATGAACTTGATGGCCGCTTCTCGGGTTATGCCTGGAACTTTCCCGTTGAGGTCGGCGGCACATTTCTCGATGAATGCTGCCTCGAACTGCTCGCGCATCTTGTTGGTGTCCATCAGTGCTTCTCCCATCACAAGATCCTCGTCTTCATCTTTCCGCAGCAGGCGCATTGCAGGTCGTAGTAGGTTCGAGATCGATAAACCTCGCCGCCCCAGGTGTTTTCGAAACGACCAGTGCGAACGGTTTTGTATTCGTGCACCCCGAGGAAGCACCAAAACTTCTGGCTCAGTTTCATCAGTGCTTCTCCTGCGAGGACATGGGGGTTGTGCGCGGGCATGGCAGGCCGAAGTGACCGCCCCACTTGCCGCAGACAAGGCAGCCATCTGCGTAGCCGACGACGTGGTCTTCCTGGGTGTTTTGCAATGGCTCCAGCCCGACCTGAATTGCCAGCTGCCAGAACCTCCAGCACTTCGCGATCATGGGCAGTCGGTACGTGTCGCCCATCCGGTACTGGATGAAATCTTCGACACGCATATCGTGTGCTTCGGCGCAGGCCTTCTCGAATTCTTCCCGGCGCATGCTCACACCCCCTCCCCGGCCGGCTGCCCGGCGCGCTTGATGTTCAACTTGGCCATGGAGCCGCTCTCCTGAAGCTGGGCGAGCGCAGCACGGGTCTGCCGCTTGCGTAGGTAGGTGTCGATACGGCGGCGCTGGGCTTCTTTGGCCCGCGCCCGGTCTTTCCTGACCTTGGCGGCCTCAAGGATGCAGCGCACTTCGGCGATCTTCTCGCGCACCTTGAGGCTTGCCTGGGGCCGCACTTCACCGGTAATCAGGCCGGCGATGGCGTGGCCGTCTTCAGTTGGAGGAGCGATTCGCAGGTGAGCCAGATGCTTGGCGCCTGTCTCCTGGCTGATCAGCCTCGAGCGCACCGCAGACTCGATAGCGGTGACGCGGCGGGCTGGGTCGTAGCCAAGGGAGATTTCCCACTTGGCAGGCAGCGCCTCAGCCCTGGCGGCGATAACCAGACGCTCGTAGGCGCTCATGAAGGCCATGCGGGCGCCTACCTTGTCGCCAGCCTCAAGCACAGGCCCTGATGCGGCCATGGCCTGGCGGATCTCGGCGGTCATCACCACCGTCTCGCTTTCGTCGCTGGCCGATAGCGCGATTGCCCAGGCTTCGTCTTTGCCTGGATGGCCGTCAGCGGCCTGGGCGCGCTTGAGGATCGAGGCCACGGTCAGGCGGCCACCTTCACGCCGGCAAGCGCGAAGCGCGTCTGACAAAACGGCCTCGCTGTACTCACGCAGGTCTTCGACCATCAGCAGTGCTGCGGCCTGGGTGAGCTGTTGGCCCATCACCTCGGCTGTGGCGAACAGGGACAGCAGCAGGTTTTCTTGCTGGGCGTCATTCAGCATGGGTTGCAGCCCTCTTGGCTCGCAGCGCTTCAAGGGCCTGCTCGGCAGCGCTGAAGTTGGCTTGGGTTTGTTCGATCTGGCGGGCGGCGGTGCCCGTCATCTGGCGATTGGTGACCCACTGGGTGTGATAGGCCTCGGCGTTCTGGAGCAGGTCGCCAAGGCTGTGGAGCTTGTTGACCAGCCTGCTGTCGTTGATGGCGACGAAGTAGGCAGCGACATGGTGGGCAACGTCGATCCCGAGACGGTCGATCAGTTGGCCAAGCTGGCCACCAACCTTGGCGTTCCACACCGGCCACGCGCCGTAGCGCTTCCTGTAGGCCATGGCGTAGTTAGCCCAGGACTTGAAAGTTTTGCAGGTTCGGTCTTTTGGGCCGGGCATGTCGGCGGGAATTTCGCAGCGAGGCGCGCCGGGCGAGACCACGACCAGGCCAGCAGGTTGCGACGGCGCAGCCGGGGCGCCCTGCAAGCTGTGACTGGTACCCTGATTGGTATCCTGATTACTGGTATCCTGATTTGTCGGAGATTTTTCCGACCCTGGATCGGATTTTTTTCCGACCTTGCTCGGATTTTTTTCCGAGGTAGATCGGATTTTTTTCCGAGGTGATGGATCGGATTTTTTTCCGACCTTCTCTTTCTTGCTCGGATATTTTTCCGACCCATCCAGCTTCTTGTTCCACTCCTTGCCCTTGGCAGTGAGTTGCACCAACGTGATGTTGTTGGTGCTGGAAAGGTTGATCAGGCCAGCGCCTGCAATTGCCTTCAGCAAGCGATACGCGGTATCCGGCTTGTCGGTGAGCAGCGGCAGTTCTTCAACTATCTTTGCCTTGCTCAAGGCGTAGAAATCGCCATTGTCCGTCTTGACCAACTTGGCCCAGCTAGGGCACTCGTAGACGAACGCGAACAGCATCGCCTGCTGGGCATTCAACCCCCAGTCCAGCGCCTTCGCCTGGTTGATCGTGACGGTGAACTGCATGTCAGTCCCACTCCAGCTGGTCGACGCTTTCAATCTCGACCATGCGCGAGCGTGCAAGCTGGAGGATCGCGCCGATCTCCTTCTCGTCGAAGCACTTCATTTCGTTCGGCACGATCTTCAGGTCGAGAACCGCCAGGATCTTCGCAAACTCCTGAAACTTCTCAGGCTTCATCCGGCTGATGGTCGACTCGTCCACCCCAATGGCCTCGGCCACGGCAAGATTTCCGACAGATGCAAGCTTCTGCATGAGCTGCTGGTAGTTCTTGCGTGCCCTTGCATCCTGTTCCGGGCTTAATTTGGTCGTCGACATGGTTAAGCCACCAGCTCAGCGCGCGAGAGCGCCGGGCAAAGATCAATGGCGAGGAATACGCCGTTGGTTTCAGCCTGCGCTCGCAGCGCCGTCACAGCACTCATCCCATGACGACCCGAAACCCAGCCAGACACAGTCCCCTGCTTAACGCCGAGGGATTCAGCGGTCTTAACCTGGCCGCCAAAGTGGTCGACCAGGCGATCGTAAATGCTCATTGAAAACCCTCCTTATAGGATTTCCTATAAATCTACATATAGGAACACCTGTTTGCAAGGATATCGGCACACCTATATAAGGCTCAAATGAACTACAGCCAGCGAATCAAGGCCGCCCGAAAACACGCCAAGCTCACCCAGGCCGAGCTTGCTAGCGCTGTCGGGATAGCCCAAGCCTCTATCTCTGACCTGGAGAGGGGCAAGTCTGCCTCCTCCACGTACAATGCCAGCATCGCCAAGATTTGCGGTGTGAGTGCCTTATGGCTCGAGACCGGAGACGGATCCATGGTCTCTGCTGCTGATGCGAATAGCTCCTCAATTGCAGTCGACCAAAACGAGAGCAATGTCGAGCCCGGCCCTCCAATCACAACCGCACCTCGAAGGATCGAGATCATGGGTACCGCCCAGCTTGGGAATGATGGCTATTGGGTTGGCCTGGATAACTCGGATGGCTGGGTGGAGACCTGGACGCGCGATGAAGATGCCTATGCACTGCGCCTCAAGGGTGACTCGATGGCCCCGGCGATCCGCAGTGGTTGGGTTGCTGTCTGCGAGCCAAACCACCGGCTGGTGCCAGGTGAGTACGTCATGGTGACCACCACTGACGGCCAGAGCATGGTCAAAGAACTTCTCTTCGAGAGCGAGGACGGCGTGAGCGTGATGTCGGTGAACTCGGCTTACGAGCGCCGGACGATCGCTTGGGCCGACATTGAGAAGATCCACTATGTCGGCGCCATCCTCGGCCCGAGTAAGGTCATGTGCCGTCTCTGAGGAATCGCCATGCCCCTAACCAAGCCCAACCAAGACCTGCGCCGCGACCTTCAGGGTCTGGCCAGCGACCTCAAATGGTCAGTGGTAGAGCTGATGCGGATTGCCGAGCGGCTGAGCCAGGCCGGTAACGAGCCTGACGCCCAGGCAGTGATCAGGATCTGTCAGGTCTTGCAGGCTGGAGAGGATCGGTTGGCGGGGTATGGGGATGAGGTGAAGGCGGGACGGATTGCGAGGGCGAAGGACTGACATGAGCCGGCCTAAGAGGGTGTTCTGGTGTTCGGCGCTGCTCTGAGCTGCGCGGCTCAATTTGCACGCATCTGAAAATGATATTGCAAGATGCGTACAATTTGCGGTATCAATGCACGCATCCAACAAGAGGAATGCAGGCATGGATGAACCTCAAGGTAAGGCAAAAGGTGGAAAGGCGCGCGCCGCCGCGCTGACCCCTGAGCAAAGGTCAGAATCAGCGAAGAAGGCTGCCGCAGCAAGGTGGGCAGCCCCAAAAGCACTTTACGCCGGCGTGCTTTCCATTGGCGAGCTGCAGATTGATTGTGCTGTTTTGCCAGATGGGACTAGAGTTCTCTCGCAGCGAGGCGTCGGGCGAGCGCTTGGGAGATCGCACGGAGGCGCAGACTTCCGCAAGTCGGACGACGATCCTGCTGGTGGAAAACTTCCATTTTTCATGAATGCAAAGACCCTTTTCCCCTTTATTTCCGAAGAGTTACTGCTGCTGGCAAGGTCGCCAATCCAGTATCAGCAAACCAAAGGGGGTGGATTAGCACATGGAATTTCCGCGTCGGCCCTACCTCAAGTGTGCGAAGTTTGGCTTAGGGCGCGCGACGCTGGGGTCCTGACAAAATCTCAGTTACCTGTTGCAGCTCGCGCGGAAATGATAATGCGCGGCCTGGCTCACGTAGGTATCACGGCTCTAGTCGACGAGGCGACGGGATATCAGGACGTTCGTGATCGGCAGGCTCTTCAGGCCATCCTCGATCAGTACCTTCGAAAGGAACTGGCCGCATGGGCGAAGCGCTTCCCTGACGAGTTCTACAACCAAATGTTCCGCCTCAAGAAATGGCAACGGAAGGATCTTAGCTCTCCTTCCAGACGCCCCGGGGCGGCCGGAATGTACACCAACGACCTAGTCTACGAACGTCTCGCACCTGGAATTCTTCAAGAGCTTGAAGCGAGGAACCCGAAGGACGCCAAGGGTAATCGTAAGGGTAAACATCACCAGTTGCTGACTGAAGATGTTGGGCACCCTGCGCTATCACAGCATATTCATGCCCTAATTGCTCTGATGCGCGCCTCTTCCAACTGGGATCAGTTCATGCTCCTGCTGAATGCAGCGTTCCCCAAGAAGAACGATACGCTTTTGCTGGACCTGCAGCCCGCTGAATAGCCCGCCTCGGCGGGCTTTTTCATGCCTGGCAATACGCCACCACCCGTCCTACAATCTGACCAAGCTGAAGGATCAGCACCCATCGCAGAGAGCCCGCCACTGAGCGGGCTTTTTGTTTGGCGCTGCTCGGCTAGAGCACATTTGTGCTCCTTCGGCCTTGCCATTTACCCCTGGATAAAATACTGTTTATCCATACAGTAAATGGAGCATTCCACCATGGCCAAGCAGCAGTCAAAATCGAAAGCCCCTACCCCGCCTACGCCCTACGAGATGATGGGCGCTCGCATCCAGAAGATCATCAACTCACCGGCAGCACAGAAGGCTCGCTCGGTCGTGATCGCCAAGGAAGAGCACGAAGCGCCAGGCGATTGGGAGCGCTTCCTGGATGAGGTAGCCGAGAATGACAACGTGACCCTGGACCATCGCGACGATGGATCCGTACACCTGGCCTGGACCATCCCCGCCGAAGACTGATTTTCGATTCCCTCCTTTGCCCGCCTTGTGCGGGCTTTTTTGTGGGCGCGATAAAAATATAGGAACACCTATTGACTCATAAAATAGGACATCCTATATTTTGCTCATCGAGACGGCAGCTACACAGCCCCTCGGGAGGCCCTCAAGCCTCACCGCTCTTTACACAATCAGCGCAACAACCAACAGACCGCATTGCCTCTACCGGCGACCGGCGCCAGACAGCCCCGAAAGGCTGCCCACGACAGAGAGAACTCTGTACGGCTGACGAAGGTGAAACGCCCTAACTGAGAGAAAGACCCGGGTATGCAATGCGCCCCGCCACCCCGGCGGTAATGGGACAGAACGATTCACTGAAGCACCTGGGCAACCGGGTGCTTTGGGAATCCACTGGAGATCATGGAAATGGGACGAGCAATAACCGTAGAGCTTCAGCCGCTACTCAATGCGGGATGCTCGCTAACGCTTGAGGGTGCAGGGCAACCGCAGGCCTGGCTGAAGGTAACCATCCCAGATGGGCGATTCATTGGCAGCACGTTTGGTGACTGCTTGGTGTTTGACTGCAGGAGTATCGAGCACTCAGCCAACGGCTGGATGGAGGAATGGCTGATTGAGAACAGCGTGCCATATGCGCATGGCTGAGCGATTTCACTGGCTGGCCTTGGCGACAGGGCCAGCCGGGAAGTCAACGAGTTGTAAACCAGAAGCTTACAACTGAACCACAGCCCTGGAGGGCAAGACGATGGACAACCAGCACAAGAAGATCACCGGCTACCGCGACCTCACCCAGAGCGAGATCGACGGCATGAACTCGATCAAGGCCCTAGAGGCAGATGCCGGCGAGCTGTTCAAGCAGATCGGCCAGATCGAAGGCGTGGACCAGCGCACCCTGGCCCTGGCCAAGACGAACCTGCAACAAGGGTTCATGTGGTTCGTCCGCTCCATCGCCAAGCCCGCCGATCCATTCTGCTGATCAACCAACGCCAGGTGCCCGCCCATGCGGGACTTCATCACCAGCGCAGAGCGCCCTGCCCCATAGACAGTTCAGGGGGAGACAGACAGGGCGCTCTGCGGTGTTGATGAATACCCAGGCTGATGGGTAGCGTGAACGATCGGGTGGCCTCTTGCTGGCCAAGATCACACCCGCGTTAGGCGCGAAAGGAAACAAGTGAACCCTTGTACGCGCTGGAAGGTAGCCGCCAGCAAGCCGGAGAACACAGCACCGGCCATCAACACCACCTATCCCTTGACAGCCGGAAAGACGGCCCTATACCGGTGATGGTTGAGGTCCTGGGTGGTCAGGACGAACCCGGTAGACCCACCCGATGCCCTGCTCCCCATCGCAGGCTGCATCGGAGTGTGATCTGGTAGTCGGTGGAGCAGTGTTAACCCTAAAGCGGTCATTCGCGATGGCGCCAGGGGTTGCGTAGGTCCACGAGAACGAAAGGCGGAGTGCACGCTGCCTGACTACTACCAAGGACTGAGGCTTAGCTCGCCATCCGCGGAGGATGGAGGTCGCTCTAGTGAGCCCGGCTACCAGATCACACCCCGATGCATCCCGCATCCCCTTCCCTTCACATCGACCGCATCAGACAGGCTCCAGCCCTGCGCTCTCACGGCGCGCAGTAGGTTTGGTCACCTGCGCTGGCGCCTGGCCAATGCGGCCACCTCAGAACGGAATCACCATGATTAACAACTTCGCATTTGCGGGCGATGTCGTGCCGAGCAAGGCAGGCGTGTACCTGTGCACAACCGATTCGCAGCACTGCTTCGGCTTCTTCCTTGGCTGGTTCAACGGCCAGTACTGGTACGAATACGAGCGCGGCTGCGACGAACCTCACCGACGCAAGCGCAAGAAAACAGCACGTCTCGCAGTAACGGCGTGGTCGCACATCAACGCGTCGATCTTCTCTGCACCGCTGCGCGAAGAGAAGAAAGCGCCGACCGCCCTGCATTACACCCACCCTACCCGCCCTGAAAAGGATCTGTGGAAGCAGTTCCGCGAATCAGGCGCCGAGCACACCTAACCCACCACCTGGAGGCGAACATGCACCCCAGCATTCAAACTCGTCGCGACATTCTGACCACGCTCCGCCAACGATCAGTGATCGCCACGGCTGAAATGTACAGCCTGATCGGCCGAGCAATGCCGGTGATCATGTTCCGGTTCCAGGTTGTGCCCGCGGGCCGCGACTTCTTCCATGTAGTGGATGCCCGCAACGGAAAGGTTCGCGGGTTCCGCCGCGACCACAACGAGGCCTGCGCTCTCGCACGCTGCTTGGAAATGGAGAAAAGCCATGACTGACTTCCTCGAAACCGACGACGGAGCCGACTGGCTCTACGAGGCGATCAACGACCTCATTGGCGGCGAGAACGTCACAGCGCCACGCGCTCACGGCAAGTCGGTGTCGCTGGTCACTCCGCAATCATTGTACGAGGCCCTGGCCGAGCACCTGGGCGCGCAGGAGCACATTGCTCCACTGCTGACCGACAACCGCGAGTATCCAATCGAGAAGATGATCTGCGAGATCATCGCCGACGGTCGCGGCATACACCGGAAGGCATACGACCTGGCGGTCGAGGCTGTAGGGCAATCCAAGTATGGGCGCCCAACTGCACTGCATGATGTAGCAGAGGCCCTTATCCGGCCCTGGGCCAAAGAATACGCCAGGGCTCGAGCCGAAGAGCTTGAAGCCGATCTTGCGGCCGATCGCGCCGAGCAGCTCAAGGCTGACGCAGCATGAGCTACTGGCGCGGCTCATTCTCCATGCTCTTCTCCTGTTCTATTTTCATGCTGGCCAGCGCACTGGCCGGCAGCATCACTTCCTAAATCACACGCACCCGAGTACGGCGGGCCCCGCTGGGGATAACCGTGCCCGCAAGGGAGCGTAAGCGGCGAGAGCGCGCAACCATCCACCGCAGCCAGGGCCTGGAGCGTACCTCCGTGCCTGGGTGACCTGGCAAACCACTTTCCAAATGACGGCGCCGGCCTGGCGCGAGGTGACAAATGTCCAATGCAAACATGCGCATCTGGGACCAGGTTGACACGACCGACCCTAGTGCAACGAAGAACTTCACTGGGATGGGCGGTTTCAAAGGAACCGCAATCAAACCAACATACCTTATGCGCAAGGCAACTGAGGTCTTCGGCCCTTGCGGTGAGGGATGGGGTTGGACGGTGCTTGAGGATCGATTCGATGAGGGCGCCCCGCTTTCAGCTCCTACCAAGGAATGGCCAGAGGCGCCGCGAATCAACGCCAAGCTGCACACGATCAAGATTCAGCTTTGGTACCTGGGAAAAGATGGGCAGAAATGCACTGTCGAGCACTACGGCCACACACCGTTTGTTCTTCTCCAGCAGGGCAAGATCATCACGGATTGGGAGGCTGCGAAGAAGTCTCTCACCGACGCTATCGGTAAGTGCCTTCAGCCTCTTGGCTTCGCTGCTGACATCCACATGGGCATGTTCGATGATGCCTCCTACGTCGAGACGGTGCGCAGCGAGGTGGCCATTGAGAAGGCAGAGGATAAAGCTGCTGAGGAAGAGCGCCAGAAGCAAGAAAGACTGGAGTGGCTCAAGTCTGCTGTAGAAACCCTGGCAGGCGCCGTCACCATGCATGAGCTGAAAATGCTCAATACCAGATACGTGAAGAGCGCCACTGCACGCAACGAAACAGCATTCCTTCGGCGCCTGACCGAGGCATACGAAGAGCGCAAAGCCTTCCTTGAAGGAGACAAGAAGAAGGAGCAGGCCGCATGAGCACTCTTTACGAGCTGACGGGTCAATTCAAAGAGTTGACCGCCCTTATGGATGGGGCCGATGAAGACATGGCCATCGCTGTACGCGACACCATGGGCGCAATTGAGGCGGAGTTCAATGACAAGGCCCTAGCCGTAAGTCGGGTCATCCTGAACATGGATGGCGATATCGAAGCTGTGGAGGCCGAGATCGATCGCCTCCAGGAGCGAAAGCGGATCATGTCCAATCGCAAGGGACAGATCATCGACTACCTGCGCGAGAACATGGAGGCGGCGAACATCACCAAGATTAGCTGCCCCCTCTTCACCATCACTCTGGCCAAAGGCCGCGAGTCAGTAATCATCGACGACGAAAAGTCCCTCCCTGACGATTTGGTCGATTCGCGCGTGACCTATGTCCCTGACAAGAAGGCTATCTCCGAACGGATCAAGTCCGGCCAGGAGGTAAAGGGCGCTCACCTGGAGCGCGGAAAGTCTTCGATCCGCATCAAGTAAGAGATAACTCATGCCAACACTTACCGATATCGGCCGCATTGGCCGCGACGCTGAACTGCGCTACACCCCAAACGGCGATGCCGTCTGCAACCTGGCAATCGCCTGCGACTACGGCCGCAAGGGCCAGGATGGAAAGCGCCCCACCCAGTGGGTGGATGCCACGCTCTGGGGCAAGCAGGCTGAGGCCATGGCTCCGTACCTGGTTAAAGGCCAGCAGGTGCACTTCACCGTCGATGATGCGCACGTAGAGGTTTTCACGAAGTCCGACCAGACGCAGGGCGTGAAGCTCACCGGACGGGTGATCGTCATCAAGTTCGCCGGAAGCCCGCCTCAGCAATCGCAGGGCAACCAGCCACCCCAGCAGCCCCGACAGCAACAGCGCACCCAGCAGCGCCCGGCCGCCCAGCAGCAGAGCCAGCAAGGCACGAACGGTCCGGACTACGAAAGCTTCGATGACGATATTCCGTTCGCCCCGCTCCACAGCCTCGCCGGTGCGTAGCCATGAAGCGCCGGCAGATGGTTCACCCCGCCGCGTACTACCTCGGGCGGGCCTGCCGCGACAACAACCAGTCACGCGATGCCCAGCCATACGGCTGGATGACCGTGAACTGCGGCTGGTGGCTTGCTGGCTGGCATGACCGAGATATGGAGCTTTCCGCTTGAAACGCATCACCGCGCGCGTCCGGCACGGCCGGCGCCAGCAGTACATCAATCTGCCGCCCAGCGGGCTATCAGAAGATCGAGGAGACGCACCGCATGAGAATCGACCTTCCGGGCCAGTTCGATCTGCCGATCCAGGTTGCTCACCAGCCGCCGGCAGCGCCAACCGGTAGCAAAGAAGAACTGGCCCTGCGCATCGCCAAGGCTCTCGTCAAGTACGAAGTGCGGCCCTCGTCGGCGCTCTGGATCGAGATCCAGGCGTGCGCAAAGGCCATCCTGAAGTAACGCCCCCCGCATCACCACTTCACCGCCACCAGATATGGAGGGCGGCCTACACCCTGGAGAAAGTCATGACCCAACCTGTACCGCAATTCATCGCTACTGCTGACCTTCCCGAGCGCGGCCAACCGCTCGCCGGCGGCATCTTCGTCACTCGCTACTGGCTGAACGGCCAGGAACGCGCCTTGATCCAGCTGGACGACGAGCTCAAGGGGCCCTGGGGCGAATACGGGGTGAAGATTCCGGGCGCCGACAGCTACAGCGACGGTGAAGCGAACACCCGCGTCATGGCCGAGGCCGGCTGCGAGATCGCCATCAAGGCTCTGGAGCTGGGCGCGCATATCCCGTCCTGCCTGGAAGGTCAGCTGGTGATGGCCGCGAAGGCTGACGGCCTGGTGACCCTGCGTGAAGACCGCTTCCACTGGCTGAGTACGCAGTTCTCCGCCGGCTACGCCTACTGCGTGGGCTTCGAGGGTGGCTGGCTCTACGACGGCGTCAAGTACGGCGAGCGTCTTGTCCGTCCCGTCCGCAGCCTTCCCATTCAGTAATTCACCCCTTCATTCCTTTCTCTGCAGGCGATTCCGGGTTCGTCGGAATGGCGATCAGACCAGAAGCACGCCGGGAAGCGCCGGCCGCCTGCCCCTATTTCCATCAGGAGCAACCCATGGAGCAAGTCAGCATCAGCATTGACGCCAACGTGGCGTCTCGAATCATCCAGCGCGAATTCGACCGGCTGCTGAATTATGCAGCGCTCGATGCAGTGCCTTCCGGTGTGCCGGCCTTGGGCTCGTACTGGCCAGGGCAAGGCGGCTATAACGCCGGCCTGGTGCGCGGCGAGAACGGAGCGCCGGACTACTACCTGATCGTTCCAATCCTGACCGAGCAACTGCGGGCTGAATGGGGTGGCTACGGCGAGGAGTGCGAAGGCGCAACCAGCATGAGCGACGGTCTGGCCAATACCAGAGCGTTGCTGGCTGACACCAACGAACACCCGGCAGCCAAGCTGGCCAGCGAGTTCACTGCCGACGGCCACAGCGACTTCTACCTGCCCGCTCGGCGCGAACTGCAGGTCGCAGAGGCGAACGTGCCGGAGCTGTTTGAGAAGGCCTATCACTGGTCATCTTCGCAGTTCTCCGCCGACAGCGCCTACGACGTGGTCTTCGAGAATGGCTGGCTCGACAGCCACGGCAAGTTCCTCGAGCGTCTTGTCCGTCCCGTCCGCAGATTTATTCCGTAATCCAATCCTTCATTCCTGGGCGCCTCGGCGCCCTCGCTTCTAGGAGGCCAGGATGGCCCTGCACACCCAGTTAGAGATCCACAAGGTGGCCGAGGAGCTGTTCCAGCTTTCCCTCACCTTGGTTCGGCACATCCCACGCGACCTGAAGCAGATCGCGGGCAACAAGATCCGAGACGTATGCCTCGAAATTCTGTTGCTGATCGGTCGAGCCAACATGGCGCGTGACAAGCGCCCGCACCTTACCCAGGTGATCGAAAGCACCTGGGCGCTCAACTACCTGTTCAGGGCGCTTTCCGATTGCGGCGCTATCAGCCGTGGCCAACACGCGAAAGTAATGAAACTCACGGCCTCCGTAGGCCGTCAGGCGAACGCCTGGAAGAAATCCGCAACCGCGCCCGCCGCTTGAGGGTTACGGCTCTCCTGCCTGTGCGCTGAATCTGGTCGTGCCGCTGATCTGTGATCACCGCCATGCGCAGCACGGATACCGCCAGCGGATGCTGGTAGGTCCGGCGCAGTTTCCAGGCTGAGCAATCGTCCTGGCGACGTGGATAGCACGATAGGTCGCAGTTCTCCGCCAACAACGCCTACAACATGGACTTCGAGAATGGCTGGCTCAACAACAACGACAAGAACAACGAGCGTCTTGTCCGTCCCGTCCGCAGACTCATCGGTTGCGCCCTTCACTTTCGAGGAATTGGTCCAGGCCTACTACGACTGCCGGCGGCACAAGCGGAACACCGCGAGCGCTCGCCGCTTCGAAGTGGACATGGAGGACAACCTCCTCGACCTATTCGACGAGCTCCAGGGTGGCACCTACCAGCCTGGCCGCTCGATCTGCTTTGTGGTCACCCGGCCAAAGGCCCGCGAGGTATGGGCCGCCGAGTTCCGGGACCGCATCGTGCACCACCTGCTGTACAACCGCATCGGCCCCGCCATCGAGCGCAGTTTCATAGCGGACAGCTGCGCTTGTATCCCAGGGCGCGGCACGCTGTACGCCGCGAAGCGCCTCGAGGCGAAGATCCGCAGCCAGACGCAGAACTGGTCGCGGCCGGGCTTCTACCTGAAATGCGACCTGGCGAACTTCTTCGTGTCGATCGACAAGCGTGTGCTCGGGCGGCAGCTGGCCAACCGCATCGACGATCCCTGGTGGCGGCAGCTTGCCTTGCAGGTGCTGATGCACGACCCACGCGAGAACTACGAGCTGCGCAGCCCTGCTGGCCTGTTCAACCGGGTTCCGCAGCACAAGCGGCTGACAGCGCAGCCGGCATACCTGGGCCTGCCGATCGGCAACCTGTCATCGCAGTTCTTCGCCAACGTCTACCTCGACGCCCTGGACCAGTTCTGCAAGCACAAGCTCAAGGCCAAGCACTACATCCGCTACGTCGACGACTTCGTGCTGCTGCATGAGTCGCCGCAACAGTTGAACGAATGGCTGTTCCAGATTGAGCAGTTCCTGCCCAGCCTGGGCGTCAGGCTCAACCCTTCGAAGACCATCCTGCAGCCAATTGACCGAGGCGTGGACTTCGTTGGGCACGTGATCAAGCCCTGGCGGCGCACCACCCGCAAGAAGTCGGTAGCCCAGGCCTTGAAGCGAGCTGCTGCGGCGCCAGCGGAAAGCCTGCGCGAGACAGCCAACAGCTACTTCGGCCTGCTTGGCCAAGCCAGCCACAGCCAGAAAGACCGCGCCGCGCTGGCCAACCTAGTGCTGCGCCGGGGGCATGTGGTCAATGGCGCGCTGACGCAGACCTACCCGAAACGATAGCGCTGCCCGCCAGCGCCTTCCCCTATTCAACGATAACGCCTCCCCGGCGAGGATCATCAATGCCCATAACCTACGGAAGTGTCTGCAGCGGCATTGAAGCTGCGACAGTCGCCTGGGAGCCGATCGGGTGGCAGGCGTCCTGGTACGCCGAGATCGAGCCATTCCCCAGCGCGGTACTGGCCCACCACTACCCCGCCACGCCGAACCACGGCGATATGACCCGCCTGGCAGCCATGGTGCTGTCCGGCAAGATCCCGGCGCCTGAGGTACTGGTCGGCGGCACGCCCTGCCAGGCCTTCAGCGTGGCCGGGATGCGAGAAGGCCTGGCCGACCCGCGCGGCGCCCTAACCATCAAATACGTGGAGCTGCTCGATGCAATTGACCATGTTCGAACCATGCACGGTCAGCCCGAGGCCGTCTGCCTCTGGGAAAACGTCCCCGGCGTCCTCTCCGACAAAGGCAACGCGTTTGGCTGCTTCCTCGGCGCCCTGGTGGGCGAATCCGAAGAACTCCAGCCGCCAGGGGGCAAATGGAAGGACGCTGGTTGTGTGTATGGACCCACGCGAACAGCCGCATGGCGGATTCTGGATGCCCAATATTTCGGCCTGGCCCAACGACGCCGCCGCGTGTTCGTTGTCGCAAGTGCTCGAGCAGGGTTCGATCCCCTCGAAGTACTTTTTGAGCGCGAAGGCCTGCGCCGGGATACTCCGCCGCGCCGAGGCGAGGGGCAAGACGTTGCCTGCACCCTTGATGCACGCACTGAAGGCGGCGGCTTCCCAGGAACAGACGGAGCTACAGGAGGCCACGTAGTCTCACCACCAGATTGGCCGAGGGTATTCGGAGGAAACAACACAAGCGGTCCGATTGATGTAGCGCCAGCTCGCAACGCATGCGCCAGCGCCAGCGGAAGGATGGACTTCGAGAGCGAAGCCTTCGTGGTCCACGGCACGCAAGACCCAGATGTCAGGCATGAGCAAGCGCACACGCTTGGGCGGAACAACGGGATGGAGAATGCCCTGCTCGCCTTCAGCTGTAAGGACCACGGCGCCGATGCTGGCGACTTGGCACCGACGCTTCGTGCCATGGGTCACGGCGCCAGTCATGCCAACGCCGGCGGCCAGGTCGCGGTGTGCATCACTGGCGATATCACCCACACGCTGAAGGCCGAAGGCTTCGACGCCAGCGAAGACGGAACGGGCCGTGGCCAGCCAATGACCCTGGGAGGGGCTGGTGTGCGTCGCCTCACTCCCATCGAGTGCGAGCGACTCCAGGGCTTTCCTGATGACTACACGCTGGTCCCGTATCGCGGAAGGGTCGCAGGGTTATGCCCCGATGGCCCGCGCTACAAGGCGATCGGCAACAGCAAGGCCGTGTTCGTCGTCCGCTGGATTGGTCGCCGTATGCAGCGTCAACTGGAAAGGCTCATCAGATAAGCCAGACTGCGTTCTCCATCGTAACTCGTGGCTCCAGTGAGCCGTTCTGGCGTTCTTTGCTCAGCCAGGCACTCATGGCCGCGCCATTCAGCCTTCTGCCATCCCTGATCGCCAGTAAGACCGGCGCGGCAATACTGAACTTGTCACATCCCGCACAGACCACCTTCCAATGGTCGTGAGCCTCTTCAAGAACCTGAATGTAGTCGCCGCAGATCCAGCATCTCGGAAAAGTCATGACGGCCTCCTTCAAACTGAACCTGAAAATTCTAGACCTGCTTTCGCAGGCGCGAGGTATCCCATGCCCACAGAAAACCGATCCAGCAACACCGACGTGCCTTTCCAGCGCGAAGACCGCTACATCGTCATCAAGCGCAGCGACTTGGACAAGCTGTCTCCCATTGATCGTGACTTGGCACTGTCCAGCCTCGAACACGTCGACTCCATCATGGCGGCATGGGATTGTCCGGCGCGCAAGTGCCTGGTCATCGAAAGTGACTGGCCTGAGTACGAGCCGACCTGGGCAGCCATCGAGGCGCGGGTCACCGGCAAGCCAGCCGAGCAGCACCAGGGCGAGCCAGTGGCGTGGCGCTACCAGGTGCGTGCTGGTGGTGAGTGGTACGTGACGACTACTGAGCCGCATGCTCGAATGTTCTCCAACACCGAGGATGGCGGTTGCCGTGAGCCTCTCTACCCCCACGCCGATCCTGGCGAGGTTGAGCGGCTGCGCTACAAGGCTGAGCTGTACGACGAAGTGTGGGAACTGGCCACCGGGCTGGGATTCATGAACGTCACAACGGCAATCAGCAAGCTGCGCACTCAGCTGGCCGAGCGGGATGCGCTGCTGCGTGAGGCGTCCGAATGGATCAAGACCAACAGCTTCCACGGTACCGACGCAATTGACTTGTGGGAGCGGATCGACGCTCTATCCGCCAGCGCAGAGCCAACCGAAGGGGGTGCACAATGAGCGCGAACAAGACCATTAAAGCCCTGCGCGAAGAGCGCAATCAGCTGTATGCCGAGATTCGACGCCTGCAAGCCCTTGCGGGCGAGCAGCCCACAATTCGAGAGATGGAAAGGGCTGGCATCAAAGCAGAGCCGAGCGCGCCGGTTGAGCGCGATGAGCGGGCTTCCTTCGAGTATCACCACCGGGTCTGCGACCTGGTGCGGGATGAAGACTGCCCAGAGGACTACCGGAACCAAAGCGTTCAGGATTCGTGGGAAGGCTGGCAAGCCCGCGCCGCCCTGGAGCACAAGCCCTCCACGTCCGACGACCTCGCCGCCTTCAACGCCGCATTCCAGAAGGCCATGGAAACCGGATGGGATGATCCCATCGACCTGGCCCTCCAGCTGTGGAACGCCCGTGGCGGCCTGGAGCGCAAGCCAGCGCTCGATCCAAAGATGATCGGCATCGTCCACACCCCACCGGCTGAGTACGACGAACCCTGAAGGAGTACATCCGTACTCTTTTTCTGCTGCAACCCCTCTTCCCCCTATTCACTGCCGCGATATGGCGGCCAAGGAATCCCCGTGACTGCAAAACAGTATCCGCTGGAGGTGCAAAGCGTCGGCAGCGACACCTACATCGCGATGAGCAAGGGTCACCACGACCTTGAAGTGTTCATGGCCGCGGCTGTAGAGGAATGCCCAGGCTGGTTCTTGGGCGGTCCACAGCACAAATGGTGCAAGACGGTGCCGGATCGCTCGGGCGAGTTTGCGCACCGATACGTGTTCGTGGAGGAAGGCACACCAGGGGCCTGGCCGGCAACCTACTGCTGGGAGTTCGGCGAGGACTACAAGCGCTACAACGCCGAGGTGCAGCCATGACCCGCCTCGCCCTCTGCCTCCTGCTGCTGGCCACCGGCGCCAGCGCAACCGAGAACGTAATCGACGTGCAGCACGACAGCCAGCGTGGCGTCACCTGCTACATCCTCAATGGCGTCGGCATCAGCTGCATCCCCGACAGCCAGCTGCAGGCCGGCAACGAGCGCCAGCTCTCCCCGCACGAAACCCAACCCGAGCCTACACCCGCTCTGGCGCCTGGGCGCTGGATTGATGAGAGGTATCAGCTGTGAGCAAACCGCATTGGATCGACGCGCCAGAGTGGGCCGAATGGCTTGCCCAGGACAGCGACGGCGAATGGTTCTGGTGGGAGTCGATGCCGATCTTGATACCTGGTAAGGCTGGATGGACTGGCGGCGGTCGTTACAAGTGGGCGCGAAAAACGCCCAACTACCACCCCTTCGGACTGACATTGGAGCGCCGCCCATGACCGACCTGATCGAAGTGAAGACCTGCACCTGCCCATCCGGCAACGGCTCGCTGCGCTGGCCTTGCCCAGTTCATCCGCCGAAGGAGAAGCAGCCATGATCCTGCCCCTGATGTACATGGCCTACCTGATCTACAGGGGGCCGCGATGAGCGAAGTCAGCCTCTACCACGGTGACTGTCTGGAGGTAATGAAGTTGATCCCAGATGCCAGCGTCGACATGGTGCTGGCTGACCTGCCATACGGCACCACGCAGTGCGCCTGGGATGTTGTCATCCCCTTCGAGCCGCTGTGGGAGCAGTACCTGCGGATCGCCAAGCCCGATGCCGCGATTGTGCTCTGCGCAGCCCAGCCTTTCAGTTCGCTGGTGGTGGCCAGCAACCCCCGAGACTATCGCTACGAGTGGATCTGGGAGAAAGGCAACGCAACTGGTTTTCTCAACGCCAAGAAACAGCCACTACGGGCGCACGAAAGCGCCCAGGTCTTCTACCGGCGCCAGCCCGTGTACAACCCGCAGATGACCACGGGCCACGAGCGACGTACTGCAAAGCGGAAGACGGTCAACTCGGAGTGCTACGGCAAGGCCCTGTCACTCACCGAGTACGACTCAACGGACCGATACCCACGGTCGGTGCAGTTCTTCTCGAGCGACAAGCAAACGGCCAACTTCCACCCGACACAGAAGCCAGTGGCCTGGATGCAGTTCCTGATCGCCACCTACAGCAATCCGGGCCAGATGGTGCTCGACAACACCATGGGCAGCGGCACTACCGGCGTTGCCTGTATCCAGCTGGGTCGGCGATTCATCGGCATCGAGCAGGACGAGGCGCACTTCGTTACCGCTCAGCAGCGAATTGCCGAGGCCATAACCATTCGCGACACCCCGGCAGCGCAGATCGAGCTGTTCGAAGCGTGAGCCTAGCCCCTCCCTTACTACTCAAGGCCGCCAGCCAGGCGGAACCATATCGGCGACCCCGACGAAATGGTCACACCCAACCACTACTCAAGCCCGCCGACATGCACGGGCATGGAGAGCTATTGCCATGACGAAAGAAGAACTGGCCAGCCTGCCTGCAAAGATCCGCATTGCGACTGAGGCAGGCAAGGCCGCAGCCGCTGCGTGCACCGATGATGGGGGCAGCGCCAACCTGGACCGTGTTGTCATCCCGCTGCGCGGTCTGCGCGCCAATCAGATCAAAGGCCTGCCTGGCGAGGTCTACCCGGCCAGCACCTATCACCCGCGAGGCCTGCACCTGTCAGTGCCGTTCACAGGCATCGGCAACCGTCGGTACGCCGGCGTGCAGGCCATGTACCGGTCGCTCAAGGACCAGGGCGTCGACTGCTACGTCTACTACCAACTGGACTGACCACCAACCTGCCGCCACCGGCGGCGTGGAGACCTGCATGACTACACCATTCAAGGCCTACACCCTAGGCGATGACTTCGCCGTCAGGGAGGTCATCATCGTGCGAAAAGGCCTGTTCTGCGTAGACAGCAAAGGCGTAAAGCACCCGAGGCCGAAGCTGTTCACCAGCGCCAAGGCTGCACAGGACAAAGCCAGGAAGTGGCTCGCTGACCGTGAGGCGCAGTTGGCCAAAGAGAACGAGCTGCATGAGCAGCGCAAAAAGATAGTCGCATCCTACTGATGCCGCCGGGTGCGGCAGGAGCCCTACATGGAACAAGAGATCATCCACATCCCCGAACTGGCCAAGTTGCTTGGTCGGTCAGAATCCGCCATCCGCAGCGCCCGGCAGGTCGGCGCACCCTGGCTGCCGCCATTCTTCAAGCAGGGCGCCCGGATCTGCTGGAGGGTCAGCACGGTTCGCCAGTTTTTGCAGGAGTGCGAGAGGGGGATGCACACGCCGGCGAAGCCCGGTCGGAAGCGCCAGGCGCCGCCGACGCTGGCCAGCGTGCGCTAGCCGAGCTTGTCAGCCAGGGTATCGGGGCACAGATGCGTATAGCGCTTGAGCATGCTCAAGGACTTGTGCCCCGTGATTGCGCTGACCTCCATCATCGACAGGCCTTTTTCGAACAGCCTCGACGTGCCTTCGTGTCGAAGGTCATGGAAGTGCAGGTCTTCGACATTGGCAGCCCGGCACGCCCGGGTGAAGTACTGGCTGACCGAGTGCGGCACCAGAGAAAACACCTTGCCATCCAAGCGCGCTGGAAGAGACTCGAGCAGGTTTCGAGCCCGGACGGACAGCGGCACCAGTCGGCGGGAGCCGTTCTTGGTGTCTTCCAGGATCACGTGCTTCGCCTTGACGTTCTCACGACGAAGAGTCAGCAGTTCGCTACGGCGCATCGCCGTCTCGACCGCAATACCGATGATCGCCGGCATCTCAGCGTGGATATCACCAGCCGCCTTAATCACATCCTTCAGTTCCTGGGCAGTCGGCCGCCGATCACGCGACTTCGCCCCTTTCGGCATCCTCAGCCGAGCCACCGGGTTGCTCAGCCCCTCAATACCCCAGTCCTTGATGGCCACTGTAAAAAGGTGGCTGATCACCGCTAGGTCGAGCTTGACCGTAGCGGCGGACTTCCCTTCCTTGAGCTCATCATCCCTATATGCAGCCATGTCGCTGGAGCGGATTGCGGCCAGGCCTTTCTTCGCTAGCCTGTGCCTCTTCCACTTGGCGATGCGGGTCATTTCCTGCTTGGCGCCCTTCTTGGCCGAGGTCACTTCGCGAGAGTAACGGTCAAGCGCCTCCTCCAGGGTGGTGCTCTCCGCCTCGCGCATGTCCACGAACCTGGCGCGCGACATGTCGCCCTCGATCTCAGCCGCCCAGCGCTGGGCCTCGGCCTTGGTATCGAAGGTCGCGGAGAGGGTCGGATATCCTTTTCGGCGGATCTTGGTCCGCCATGCCCCGTTGGGGCGCTGCTCGATAGTGGCCATGCACCGGATTTTGCCGGGGACACGTGGGACATGCAATTTCTTCCAGTGTCCCAGAATTGTCCCAAATGGCCGGGGCCAGCAAAATCCGCAGGCATGAAAAAAGCCCCGCAACCTCAATGGCTGCGGGGCTTTCGAATGGTGGAGGCCGAGGTCGGAATCGAACCGGCGTAGACGGATTTGCAATCCGGAGCATAACCACTTTGCTACTCGGCCTCAAAGTTCGGATCTAGCTGCTCACGCTTCGCTATCTCCTTGAAACATCAGGACTTTTTCAAGTCAGCTGCGTTTCGATGGACGCCATTATGTCTGCATTCGCAGAACCTTGCAACCCCCTTGTCAGAAAAAATCTTCAAGGGGTTCAAGGTGTTAGCGCAGGCGGCCGAGTTTGCTCCAGAGGCCGACCAGGGTGTTCTCAACGGTACCGCTGGCGGCGATACCGATACGCTCCTGCAGACTCTTGCGCTCGGCGTAGTGCAGATGGAACAGGTTGGCCTCTCGCGCCCGCTCGCTCAGATACTCATCGCTGGTACGCACTTCGTCGACCAGTTTGCGGTTCAGCGCGGCGACGCCCAGCCAGACCTCGCCGGTGGCCACCTCGTCGATATGCAACTGCGGGCGGTAGCGGGCGACGAAATCCTTGAACAACTGGTGGGTGACGTCCAGGTCTTCCTGGAATTTCTCACGGCCCTTCTCGGTGTTCTCGCCGAATACCGTCAGGGTGCGCTTGTATTCACCGGCGGTGAGCACCTCGAAATCGATGTCGTGCTTCTTCAGCAAGCGGTTGACGTTGGGCAACTGCGCCACCACGCCGATCGAGCCAAGCACCGCGAAGGGCGCGCTGATGATCTTTTCGCCGATACAGGCCATCATGTAGCCGCCGCTGGCAGCGACCTTGTCGATGCACACGGTCAGCGGAATACCGGCCTGGCGGATACGCGCCAGCTGCGAGGCCGCCAAGCCGTAGCTGTGGACGAGGCCACCACCGCTCTCCAGGCGCAGCACCACTTCGTCACGTGGGGTGGCGAGGGTCAACAGCGCAGTGATCTCGTTGCGCAGGCTCTCGGTAGCCGAAGCCTTGATGTCGCCATCGAAATCGAGGACGAACACCCGGCTCTTGTCGTCGCCCTTGGCCTTTTTCTGCTGTTTTTCCGCCTTGGCCTGCTGCTTGCGCAGGGCCTTGAGCTGGGGCTTGTCGAGCAGGCCTGCCTCGAGGCGCTCGCGCAGGTCCTTGTAGAACTCGTTGAGACGGGTGACCTGCAATTGCCCGCCCGGCTTGCGCCGCCCCTTGCCACGCATGCCGGCGATGGCCGAAAGGACCACCAGGATGGCGATCACCAGGGTGGCGGTTTTAGCGAGAAAGCTTGCGTATTCGGCAAGAAACTCCACGTTGACTCCTTGATAGACCAGCGCCCAACGGCGCGAAACTGTTCCAAGCATACCGGTGCGCCTGTGGCGCTGCCAGCCACGGAAAACGGCAGCAATACAGTTCAAACAACCTTTTCAAACGCTTGTATGTTTTTTCATTGACAGCCTTCGTGCCGCATCCTAACCTCGCAGCAACTTCACCAGGCCGGACTCCTCCGTGGGCAACATCTACCTGATCCGACATGGCCAAGCCTCCTTCGGTGCCGACGACTACGACGTCCTGTCGCCCGTGGGCGTGCGCCAGAGCCAGGCCCTGGGCGAGCATCTGGCCCAACTGGGCCTGTGCCTGGACCACTGCGTGGCCGGTACCCTGCGGCGCCAGCAGGACACCGCGCGCCTGGCGCTGGAGGCGATGCACGCCAACGGCTGCCAGGTACCGCCCATAGAGACCGACCCGGCGTTCGACGAGTTCGACGCCGATGGCGTGATCCGTGCCCTGCTCCCCGGCCTGCTGCCCGAAGAACCCGAAGCGCTGCATGTTTTGCGCAACGGCGCGCAGAACCGTAGCGAGTTCCAACGCCTGTTCGCCCTGATGGTGCAACGCTGGTACGACGGCGAGCATGAAGAAGAGGATGGTCTGGAGACCTGGCAGGCCTTCACCGCCCGTGTCGAGACGGGCCTGGGGCGTGTCCTGGAACGCGCCAGCAGCGGTGACGACATCGCCATCTTCACCTCAGGCGGTACCATCGCCGCCCTGCTCCACCTGGTTACCCGGATCACCCCCAGTCAAGCCTTCGCGCTGAACTGGCAGATCATCAACACGTCGCTCAGCCAGCTGAAGTTCCGTGGCCGCGACGTGACACTGGCTTCCTTCAACAGCCAAGCCCATGTGCGGCTGCTGAAGGTGCCGGAGCTCGTCACCTATCGATGAACCCGGCCTGTTGTTGTCCCTGCGGGGACGTGAATATCACTCTATAAGGAATGCGCCATGACCTCCGTAGCTGATGCCGTCAAGAAGATGCAAGAGAAGTTCAACCCATCCGCTGCCGCCGGCCTGGACCTGGTGTTCGGCTTCAACATCACCGACGAGGACAAGCACTACGCCCTGCTCGTCAAAGACGGCACCTGCCAATTGCAGGAAGGCGAGAACCCGGATGCCAACTGCACCCTGGTGATGGACAGCGAGACCCTCAAAGGCATCGTCAGCGGCGAAACCGATGGCATGCAGGCCTTCATGGGCGGCAAGCTGCGCGTCGAGGGCGACATGATGCTGTCGATGAAGCTCAGCGAGCTGTTCCCAGCCTGAGTGGCGGCCACGAACGCCGACGAGAAAACCGAAGCCTGATGCGCTTCGGTTTTTTTTTGCCTCTGCCGGCCGTTGCCTTTGGGCAAGCCCTCTCCCACGGGGTCCTTCGTCGGCCGTATGTTTTCTGCACGACAGAACAGCCCGGGGTCTGGGCTGGCCCATCAGGTGCATTGATCGCCCGGCAACACCCTTACCAATAAGGCGCCTGGCACGCTTGTACCAGCGGCGGCAGGAAATTAGATTAGCCAATAGTCCTTGCGATCGAGAATAAGGAAAACGCATGACGCTCACCGACCAGTCCACCCAGGTACGCCCCGGCGAAGAACTCGATGCGGCCGTCATCGATCCCTACCTCAAGGCTCATATTCCAGGCCTTGCCGGCACGCCGACGATCAGCCAGTTCCCTGGCGGGGCCTCCAACCTCACCTACCTGGTCAGCTACCCGGGCCGGGAGGTCGTGCTGCGCCGCCCGCCTTTCGGCCAGAAGGCCAAGTCCGCCCACGACATGGGCCGCGAGTTTCGCATCCTCAACCAGCTCAACAGCGGCTTCCCCTACTGCCCCAAGGCCTACGCGCACTGCACCGACACCTCGCTGATCGGCAGCGAGTTCTACGTGATGGAACGGGTCAAGGGCATCATCCTGCGCTCGGACATCCCGCCGTCCCTGGGCCTGGACGCCAGCCGCACCGAAGCCCTGTGCAAGAGCTTCATCGATCGCCTGGTAGAGCTGCACCAAGTCGACTACACGGCCTGCGGCCTGGCCGACCTGGGCAAGCCAGAGGGTTACGTGCAACGCCAGATCGAAGGCTGGAGCAACCGCTACGAGAAGGCCCTGACCCCGGATGCCCCCCGCTGGACGCAGGTGACCGCCTGGCTGCACGAGAAGATGCCCGCCGACCATCCGCGCCCGGGCATCGTGCACAACGACTACCGCTTCGACAACGTCATCCTCGATGCCGACAACCCCATGCGCATCATCGGCGTGCTGGACTGGGAGATGGCGACCCTCGGCGACCCGCTGATGGACCTGGGCAACAGCCTGGCCTACTGGATCGAGGCAGACGACCCGGCGCCGGTGCAACTGATGCGCCGCCAGCCGAGCAACGCGCCAGGCATGCTCAGCCGCCGCCAGTTCGTCGACTACTATGCCGAGCGCGCCGGCATCCAGGTCGACAATGTCGACTTCTACTACTGCTATGGCCTGTTCCGCCTGGCCGGCATCGTCCAACAGATCTACTACCGCTTCTACCATGGCCAGACGCAGGACAAGCGCTTCGCCCAGTTCATCCACATGAACCGGCTGCTGGAGCAGATGACCCTGCAAGTGATCGACAAGTCCACCCTGTAAACAGCGCCCCCTGGGACAGACAAGAAGGAAAACCGGCATGTCCAAGACCCACCTGTTCGACCTCGATGGCAAGATCGCCTTCGTCTCCGGCGCCAGCCGCGGCATCGGCGAAGCCATCGCCCACCTGCTGGCCCAGCAGGGTGCCCATGTGATCGTCTCCAGCCGCAAGCTCGAAGGCTGCCAGCAGGTCGCCGACGCCATCATCGCCGCCGGCGGCAAAGCCACCGCGGTGGCCTGCCACATCGGCGAGCTGGAGCAGATCCAGCAGGTGTTCGCCGGTATCCGCGAGCAATTCGGCCGCCTGGACATCCTGGTCAACAACGCCGCCACCAACCCGCAGTTCTGCAACGTACTGGACACCGACCCAGGGGCGTTCCAGAAGACCGTGGACGTGAACATCCGCGGCTACTTCTTCATGTCGGTGGAAGCCGGCAAGCTGATGCGTGAGCACGGCGGCGGCAGCATCATCAACGTGGCCTCGATCAATGGTGTGTCCCCGGGCCTGTTCCAGGGCATCTATTCGGTGACCAAGGCCGCGGTGATCAACATGACCAAGGTCTTCGCCAAGGAATGCGCGCAGTTCGGCATCCGCTGCAACGCCCTGCTGCCGGGCCTGACAGACACCAAGTTCGCCTCCGCCCTGGTGAAGAACGACGCCATCCTCAATGCCGCCCTGCAGCAGATCCCGCTCAAGCGCGTGGCTGAGCCGAGCGAGATGGCCGGGGCGGTGCTGTACCTGGCCAGCGAGGCCTCCAGCTACACCACGGGTACGGCGCTCAATGTCGATGGGGGGTTCCTGTCCTGAGCCGAAGGCTTCACGGGCGTAATTGGGGCGCGAAGCGGCCCCAGCAAAGCCGAACCGCTCCCATCAACTCCGGCTGACCGCTCGGGTATACTCCCGCTTTCAGCGTATTCACGGGCATCACCGTCGAACGCGGGAAGTACGAGCGGCTAATGGCCCATATCGCCGCCTGGGCTGAGACGGAGGAAAAACGATGCTACCGGGGAGCGTGTCGGTCAACGGCCAGTGCCAGAAGCGCGTGCAGCGCCGTGGCACGGTCGGCCTGTATTTCGTCGCCTGCCTGTCGGTCCTGGCCGGCATGACCGACGCCATTGGCTTCATGGCCACCGGCGATTTCGTTTCGTTCATGAGCGGCAACACCACCCGCCTGGCGGTCTCGCTGGGCAACGCCGAGCTGGGGCCGGTCATACGCCTGGCGCTGGTGATCGGCGCCTTTGTCGCCGGCAACGCCCTGGGTGTGATCATCGCGGTGAAGACCGGGCGCCGGCCATGGCCCCTGCTGACCCTGATCGCCGCCCTGCTGGCGGTGGCCGGCCTGCTGCCGGCCCCCCTGCAACTGCCGGCGCTGCTGGCAGCGGTCACGGCCATGGGCATGATCAACGCGGTGGTCGAGGAAGTGAACGGCCTGCCGATCGGCCTGACCTACGTCACCGGCGCCCTGTCGCGCTTCGGCCGTGGCCTGGGCCGCACCCTGCTGGGCCAGCGCCGGATGGGCTGGCGGGTACAGCTGGTGCCCTGGTGCGGCATGTTCCTGGGTGCCATCGGTGGCGTGCTGCTGGAGCAGCAGTTCGGCCGCTCCGCCCTGTTGGCCAGCGCCCTGCTCACAGCCCTTTTGGGCCTGGTATCGCTGAAGATCCCGCGGCGCTGGCAGCTGCGCTACATGCCTCGCTGAATCACAGGCAGGTCGCGGCGGCCGCGCGGCGGCGCAAGGCCGTGGAATCCTGCTTCTGCGCGTAGTAGTCGACCCGCGTGCCGCCAGCCTGCGGGTAGATGTCGGCGAACGACTCGGCCTCGCGGGTATAGACGGTGAACCCGCCCTGCTTGCGCCGCTCCAGGTAACCGCTGGCGTCGACACCGAACACCGCCTCCTCCTGCCAGCTGAACTGGATGCACTGGGCAACGATGTCCGCCGTCTTGTTCGAATCGAGCTGGGCGGTGGGTGCACCGCCACGCGCCGCATCCATGGTTGCGGAAGCACAACCGACCAGCACCAGCGCTGCGGCCATCGGCAGAATTGCTCGCATGTTCCATCCTCGGGGCAAAAAAGAAGGCGACTCTAGCACTGGCGCCATGGCGAGTGAATTGTCCTGCGTGCACCGCTGTCGCAGATAAGGCATGTATCGCCACGGAGGAGACACCCCATGAAGCTGCGCCCATCGCTGTCGGCCCTGTTGCTCGCTGCTACCCTGCCCTGCCTGCCCCTGGCGGCGACGGCGGGCGAGGACAGCGTCACCGCCCCGCAAAGCCAGCGGGAACTGAAGGTCGGCGACAAGGCGCCGGACCAGTACAAGCGCGACGACCAGGCCATACGCGACTGGCGCGCCAAGGGCCTGCCCGCGCCTGAAAAGGAAAGCCACTGGGTACGCCTGGGCGAGCGTTACGTGCTGGTGCAGATCACCAATGGGGTGATCCTGGCCATCCACTGACCTAGCCCCCTAGCAGGGCCGCCATGCGCACGGCATCGCGCCCACCGGCCTTGGCCTGGTACAGCGCCGCATCGGCCTGGGCGATCAGGCTGGCGATGCTGTGGTGCGACCCCGGCACGCCACACCACAGCCCGACACTGAAACGCAGTTCGATATCGCCCCCGGCAAAGCGCGCGGGGCTTCGGGCAATGGCCTCGCGCAGGCCCTGCAGGGCGCCCAACGCACCTTCGCGATCGGTGCGCGGCAACAGCAGCAGGAACTCTTCGCCGCCATAGCGCCCGAGGCTGTCGCCCTGGCGCAGGCGCTGCTGCAACTGGCGCACGCAATGGCAGAGCACTTCGTCTCCGGCCAGGTGGCCATGCAGGTCGTTGATGCGCTTGAAATGGTCGATGTCGATCATCGCCACCGCCAGCTCGCTCTGCTCGTCCCGGGCCCGCTCCAGCTCCACGGCGAAACGCTCGAGGATCGCCCGGCGATTGTAGGTGCCGGTCAGCACATCGCGCAGGGCCAGGTGCTGCAGGCGCGACTCGCTCCGCTCCTTGGCCATCAGCACCAGGCCGATGGCGTACATCATCACCGTGACCGTACCGATGCTGACGGAAATGGTCTGCTTGAGATTGCTGGTGTCATAGCGCATCTCGGCCGCTTCGCCAAAGACCACCGCCAGCACCCGCATTCCCAAGCCCACCAGGCTGATCAGCGCGCCGATCATCAACAACAGGTGCGCCCGCCCCTGATGTTCGGCCCGACGCCGCGCCCAGCACAGGATCAGCGAACACTGCAGCATCAGCACCAGGGTGGCCAGTAGCATGCGCGGCTCCAGGGTATCGAGCAGCAGCATCAGGCCCGCCAGCATGAAGAACGGGATGACGAAGATGGACCGCCACGGCACCCGTTGCTCGCGCACCCGGAACAGGCTGGCCGAATAGAAGGCCAGGGCCAGCGACAGCAGGCTGTTGCCCAGGCCATAGCTGATCCACAGCGGCGCATGGCCATACAGGGTGTAGCAAACATAGGCCAGGGCATGGGCGAGCAGCCCGTACCCGGTCAGCAACAGGTTGTCGCGGCGGTTGAGCTGGCCGACCAGCAACAGGCAAAAGGCCAGGATCGTCGCAACCAGGGCAACGGCAGCGAACAGCGTGGGGGTATGGGCGATCATCGTGATTCACCGTGTGGCAGATGGGCCGTCTTGGTTCCGGCCTGGCGTTATACCGCGCCTGCGGGGGCGGCAATGGCTGAAGTCTAGAGTGCGCCGCACGCCCAAGCCATGGCCCAACGGGACAGAACAGCAGCCGCCAGGCACGCCCATTCATCGCTCGCGCGACAAAATCTTGCGTGGCAGAGAAACCAAATCGATCGTTCCCTGTCTCATGAGGTGTCCCGTAAACCTTTGCGGATCAAGGACCTATATCGTGATGACTCGCCTTGCAAGCCTTTCCCTGATTGCTGCCGTGCTCCTGGTCGGCGGCTGCCACAGCCACCACTACCACGACAAGGATGGCTGGCGTGATCGAGATCGTGACCGTGGGCACCGCCATCATCAGCGTCACGACCGTGATGATGATCGCCGTAACTACCGTGACCGCCATTACCGCTGAAGCGTCCTTGCCATCCTGATGGCCACCCGTGCCGCGACATCCTTATCCTGATGATTCCTTCGAGGTTCATATCATGCGTCTGACTCTGCCTTCCCTCGCCCTCGGCCTGCTGCTGTGCCAGGGCGCTTTCGCCGGTGACGGCACCGCAGCCATCGGCGGCGGCCTGGGGGGCGCCCTGGGCAACGTCGTTGGTCAACAGATCGGCGGCAGCACTGGCGCGGCCATCGGTGCCGGCCTTGGCGGTGCCGCTGGCAGCGCGGTCGGCGCGCGCAAGGGCAACCGTACCGAAGCGGCGATCGGCGGCGGCCTGGGCTCGGCCGGCGGCTCCGTGATAGGCGGCAAGCTCGGCGGCTCGACCGGCTCCACCGTCGGTGCGGGCCTGGGCGGTGCGGCTGGTGGCGCCATCGGCAACCACCTGGGCGATGACAACGGCCGCAAGCACAAACGTCGTCATCGCCACTGACCGGGGTACTCCCCTCGCGGGCAAGTCCGCTCCCACAGGCCCTGCGCAGCTCTTGAAATAGGCGCGGGGCCTTTGGAAGCGGGCTTGTCCATGGAAACCTTGGCAGCAAAAACCTGCAACACATCAACACCTCCTTCACCGCAAGCTGCCACACTGGGCACAATCGTCTTCCGTGCCTCGAGTGAAGGAACACCCCCTCCCCAAGAACCATGAGCTGCTCTGGGTCCTTGGCCTGCTGGTCATCGTCGTCACCCTGTTCGTCGTCAATCGTCCACGCATGGATGTGGTCGCCCTGCTGGTGATCCTGGCCCTGCCACTCTCGGGCATTCTCACCGTCGAACAAGCTCTGGCCGGGTTCAGCGACCCTAACGTGATCCTGATCGCCGCACTGTTCGTGATCGGCGAGGGCCTGGTGCGTACCGGCATCGCCTACCGCATCGGCGAGTGGATGAGCGAGCGCGCCGGCAACAGCGAGGCACGCCTGCTGGTGCTGCTGATGGTCGCGGTTGCCGGCCTGGGCTCGGTGATGAGTTCCACTGGCGTGGTGGCGATCTTCATCCCGGTGGTGCTGAGCATCGCCGCGCGCCTGCAACTTTCACCGAGCCGGCTGATGATGCCGCTGAGCTTCGCCGGCCTGATCAGCGGCATGCTCAGCCTGGTGGCCACGCCACCCAACGTGGTGGTGCACAGCGAACTGGTGCGCCATGGCGAACAGGGCTTCAGCTTCTTCAGCTTCACCCCTTTCGGCCTGGTGGTACTGGTTTTGGGGATCGGCTACATGCTGCTCACCCGCCATTGGCTCAAGGGCGAGGTGCGCAAGGACGGCCGCCTGGAAACCCGCCGCACCCTGCTCGACCTGGTGCTGGACTACAAGCTCAACGGCCGCGAACGGCGCTTGCGCATCCGCCCCCGTTCGCCGCTGATCGGCCACACCCTCGGCGAACTGGAACTGCGCACCCGGCATGGCGCTAACGTGATCGGCATCGAGCGCCAGCACAAGTTCACCACCCGGGTGATCAGCGTCGACTCCGGCACCGTGCTGCACCAGGGCGATGTGCTGCTGCTCGACCTGTTCGCCAACCGCGACGACCTGCGCAGCCTGTGCCAGACCATGCAACTGGAGCCCCTGCACTTCAAGGCCGCCTATTTCATCGACCAGTCCCAGGAGCTGGGCATGGCCGAAGTCTCGCTGCCGCCTGGCTCGCAACTGATCGGCAAATCCCTCCTGGAGCTGGCCTTTCGCAGCCGCTTCGGCCTCAACGTGGTGGGCCTGCGCCGGGAACAGACCGCCATCGAGGAGCAATTGGTGGAAGAAAAGCTGCGCCTGGGCGATACCTTGCTGGTGGTCGGCCCATGGAAGGCGGTACGCCAGCTGCAGAGCCAGCCGAAAGACTTCCTGGTGCTGAGCCTGCCAGCGGAAATCGACCAGGTAGCCCCGGCTCGCACCCGTGCGCCCTTTGCGCTGGTGAGCCTGGCGGTGATGGTCGGCCTGATGGTCAGTGGCGCCGTGCCCAATGTCGTCGCCGCGCTGATCGGCTGCCTGTTGATGGGTGCCGGCCGCTGCATCGACATGGACAGCGCCTACCGCGCCATCCACTGGCAGAGCCTGGTGCTGATCGTTGGCATGCTGCCCTTCGCCCTGGCCCTGCAGAAGACCGGCGGCATCGACCTTGCGGTCAGCGGCCTGGTCGGCCTGCTCGGCAATGCCGGCCCCAGCGCCATCCTCGCCTGCCTGTTCGCCGTCACCGCGCTGATCGGCCTGTTCATCTCCAACACCGCCACCGCGGTGCTGATGGCCCCGGTGGCGATCAGCACCGCGCAACAGCTGGGCATGTCGCCCTACCCGTTCGCCATGACGGTGGCCCTGGCGGCCTCGGCGGCCTTCATGACACCGGTGTCCTCACCGGTCAACACCCTGGTGCTGGGCCCCGGCCAGTACCGCTTCGCCGACTTCGTCAAGGTCGGGGTGCCGTTCACCTTGCTGGTGATGCTGGTGACCGTGCTGATGGTGCCGTGGTTCTATGGACTCTAGGGGCGCAAGAAAGTGGCAAAATGGCATTATCCCCGCTGTTCGCGACACGATAATATCCAATTGACATCAACTACCCTCTCGAAACACACTGGCGCCTATTGACCCAGGTGCCTTCAGCCGTCGTCCTGGATTCCGTCTCCGCTTGCCGGTCGAGCCCATGGTGTTTCCAGTCCAGTCGCGCCTGCTGCCCCCCTTCGTCCTGTTCGGCCTGACCTTTGCCCTGACCCTGGGCGGCATCCTCGCCCGCCCGATCGAATCGCTGTCGCTGTTCTGGCCGGTCAATGCGGTGCTGGCGGGTGTCCTGCTGCGTTACCCACGGCAGGCCACCCTGCCAGGGTTCGGCCTGGTCTGGATGGCCATGGTCGCCGCCGACCTGGCCTGTGGCAGCGCCTGGCCGCCCGCGCTGTGGTTCAACCTGTGCAACCTGGGCGTGATCGTCACCCTCTGGCAACTATTGTCGCGTCTGCCACGCCCGCACCGGCGCCTGCGCACGCCCCAGGGTGTACTCTGCGTGTTCGGCGCCTGCGCCGCCGGGGCCGCAGTGGCCGCCAGCCTGGCCTGCATGATGGCCGCCCCATGGTTCGAGCAGTCGCTGCGCGCTACCTGGCTTGCGTGGTTCAGCGAACAGTTCTCCACCAACGTGCTGGTCCTGCCGGTGCTGCTCACCGCCCCCTCGCTGCGCGCCCTGGTACGCGGTGGCGGCCAGGCGATCCGCCTCGCCCCGCTGCTGGTGCTGCTGGCCTCGCTGGCCCTGAGCATCGCCTTCGGTGGGCCCGGTGCCATCGCCTTCCCCATCGCCGCGCTGTTGTGGTGCGCCTGGACCTACTCGCCGTTCCTGGTCTCGTTGCTGGCGCTGACCGCCGGCAGCACCCTGATCGTCGCCGTAGCCCACAACCTCATGCACTTCAGCGTGCCGCAGAGCGAATCCGGCGTCACCACCCTGGTGTCGGCGCGCCTGGGCATCGCCATGCTGGTGCTCGGGCCACTGGTGGTGGCCTGTGTCAGCAATGCCAACCGCAGCCTGCTGGCGCGTCTGGCGCACCAGGCCACGGTCGACCACCTGACCAGCACCCTGACCCGCAGCGCCTTCACCCGCCGCGCCAGCGCCCTGCTCGACAACCGCCAGCAGCACGTGCCGGCCTTGCCGCTGACCCTGATGATGCTCGACATCGACCACTTCAAGGGCATCAACGACCGCCACGGCCATGCCGTGGGTGACCAGGTGCTGCGCCAGTTCGCCCGCACCCTGCAAGACCAGTTGCATGAGGGTGAGCTGTTCGCCCGCTTGGGCGGCGAGGAGTTCGTGGTCATTCTCCCGGGGCTGGCGCCGGAGCAGGCCAAGTTCACCGCCGAGCGCCTGCGCCGCGCCGTGCAGGACCTGCACGTGCAACTGGCCGACCAGCGCCTGCAGATCACCGTCAGCATCGGCCTGGCCGGCTGCGCCGAGGGCCAACCCGCGCCCAGCCTGGACGAGCTGCTGGCCCACGCCGACCAGGCGCTGTACCGGGCCAAGGCCCATGGCCGCAACCGGGTCGAACAGGCCGAGGCACAGCGTCAGGTGGTCTGATTCATCCTGCCAGCAGGTCCCACGACAGCTTGGCGATCAGCACGCACAGCAGCACCAGGAACAATCCACGCACGAACCCCGCACCCTTGCGCACTGCCAGCCAGGTCCCGGTCAGCGCGCCGAGGATATTGAACGCCGCCATGGGCAGGGCGATGGCCCAGAGCACGTTGCCAGACGGGATGAAGAACACCAGCGCCGCCAGGTTGGTGGCGATGTTGACCAGCTTGGCCGAGGCCGAAGCATGCAGGAAGTCCAGGGCGAAGAAGCGGATGAACAGGAAGATCAGGAAGCTGCCGGTGCCCGGCCCGAACAGGCCGTCGTAGAAGCCGATCGCGCCGCCGATCAGCACCGCCAGGCACTGCTCCTTGCGGCCGATGCGGGCCGGTGTGTGCAGGGTGCCAAAATCCTTCTTGCAGAAGGTGTAGAGGGCCATGAGCACGATCAGCACCAGCACCGCCGGGCGCATCACGCTCGGCGGCACCAGGGAGACCGTGGCCGCGCCAACGAACGACATGACGAAGGCGCTGAGCATCGCCGGCACGATCAGCCCCCAGTCCAGCTGCACCTTGCGGATGAACGAGCGCGCGGCAAAGCTGGTGCCGCACACCGAAGCCAGCTTGTTGCTGCCCAGCAGAGCCGCTGGTTGAGCGTTGGGCAGCACGTTGAACAACGCCGGGATCTGGATCAGCCCGCCGCCTCCCACGGCAGCGTCGATCAGGCCGGCGGCGAAGGCGAACAACGAAAGCAGGACGATATCCATCATGGGCGCGGTTCCAGGCAGTAAAAACCCGGCCAAGGCTAATCAAAGCGTCGCGCTTGTGTTGAAATGCCACGTTGCAAAAACTGCAATCAGGAGTCGTCCATGGCATTGGACATGTTGCGAGAGATCCAAGCCTTCGTCAGTGTCGCGCACAAACGCAGCTTCGTCGCCGCAGCCCGTGCCCTGGGCCGCTCGCCCAGCGCCGTGACCCGTGCGGTACAAGCTCTGGAGGACAACGCTGGCGCCAAGCTGCTCAACCGCAACGCCAGCGCCGTGACCCTGACCGAAGCCGGCGAGCGCCTGCTGCCCCATGCCGAGCGCTTGCTGGATGTGCAACGCGATGCCGCCGACGAACTGGCGGCGCTCCGTGGCACGGCGCAAGGCTGGATCCGCTTCGCCGCGCCGGAACTGCTCGGCCAGCAGGTGGTGCCGGCGGTGCTCGCCGAGTTCTCTCGGCGCCATCCCCAGGTGACCCTGGACGTGCAGTTCAGCGACCAGCCCCTCGACCCGCTGCAAGGCAAGTTCGACTTCGTCGTGCGCGGCGCTTTTCCCCAGTCCAGCGAACTGATCGGCTACCCGCTGTGGAGCTACCGACGCCACCTGTACGCAAGCCCCGGCTACCTGGCCCGCGAAGGCACGCCCCAAGAGCCGGAAGCGCTGGCTGGGCACGCGCTGATCCTGCACACCGCGCCGCGCATCCTCAAGGCCTGGCACTTCTGCCGTGACGACCAGATCACCAGCCTGCGGCCGCATCCACGGCTGCGCCTGAGCGCCGGCAGCGCCGTGCTGCAGAGCGCGCTGGCCGGCGCTGGTATCGCCCGCCTGGCCGACTGGGTCGGCGAACCTGAGGTCCGTGCCGGCCGCCTGGTGCGCGTCTGCCCCGAGTACCGCCTGACCTCCAGCAGCGGGCAGGATCCGCAGATGCATGCGCTGTACCCGGCCGGTGAGATGCCGACGCGGGTCCGGGAGTTGCTGCAGGCGTTGCGCCGAGCGCGGCCGTGAGGCGGTCGGGTAGTCAGTACTGGGGCTGCGAAGCGGCCCCATGCAAGCCATACCGCAGGTTCATCTGATCTGCTTTTTTCCATCGAACCTGCCTCTGTAACCGTATCAGCCCAGGCCCGACAATATCCCCCGTTCCGTCATCACACACAGAGGTTCCGATGGGCAAGCTCGCACTGTTCCTGGGTGGTTTCCTGCTGCTGACAATCCTGGTCGGCCTATTGGGCACCATCCCACCAAGCTGATATACCCCAGCGGCCCGTCTAATCCGCCAGGCGGGCCTGGCCCTTCCCCTCCTGCATGCCCCCTCCCCCTTGCAACACCTGGACAAGCGGTATCTGCAAGTAATTCTCAAGCGCAAATGACTCGTGTAACCTCGCGCCGCCGTCGAGCGGCCTCTCACGCAGGGGCCGGCCATTTGCCTTGGAGTCGATCGATACATGGAATGCAAGAAAGGCACTGCAGCAATGCTGGAGTGGCGCAGCCGTTTTCTCGGGGAAAGCATCCTAGAGGAGGATAAGTACGATCAGGCCTTGCGCTGGGCCGAAGACCTGGAACGTCGCGGCGTGATCAGCACGAACGAGTGGATCGAACTGGTCAGGCAGGCCAACGCGGCCCTGCTGGACGTGCGATAAGTCATTCTTTGCGTTGGGAAATCTGTCCACAAAAAACGTGGGTAGGTCTGTGGATAAAACGCTGTAAGTCACGCCGGCGGCGGCCTCTGTTAAATTGAACAGAATTTGTACAGCAGTGTCGCCACCTCTCGCGGGGGTCAGGCAGGGGCCGCCAAGCGGCCCCTGCTCACTCAACTGACCCGCTGATACCCACCGACCACGCCGCGCCGCGACATCACCCACTGCCACAGCTGGATATCCCGGGCGCGGAACGCCCCGGCGCACGACAACAGGTAATAGCGCCACATACGCCGGAAACGCTCCCCCAACTCGTTGGCGAAGTATTGCCAGTGGGCTTCGAAGTTGTCATGCCAGGCCATCAGCGTGCGGTCGTAGTCGGCACCGAAGTTGTGCAGGTCCTCGACCACCAGCAAGCCATCGGCGGCATCGCCGATCTGGCCGATCGAGGGCAGGTCGCCATTGGGGAAGATGTACTTGTCGATCCAGCGGTCCGGTACGTCGCGGCGACGGTTCTTGCCGATGGTGTGCAGCAGCAACAGGCCATCATCCCCCAGGCAACGCGCCGCGACTTCCATGAAGGTGCGATGGTTCTTGCGCCCGACATGCTCGAACATGCCGATGCTGACGATACGGTCGAAGCGTTCGTCCAGCTCACGGTAGTCCTGCAGGCGAAACTCCAGGGGCAGGCCTTTGTAGCGTTTCTCGGCCCATTGGCACTGCTCGCGGGAGATGGTCACGCCAACGCATTCGACGCCATAGCGTTCGGCGGCAAATCCCATGAAGCTGCCCCAGCCGCAGCCGATGTCCAGCACACGCATGCCGGGGCGCAGGCCGAGCTTGCGGCAGATCAGGTCGAGCTTGGCTTCCTGGGCCTGGGCCAGGTCGCTGGCCTCCTTCCAATAGCCGCAGGTATAGGTCATGCGTGGGTCGAGCATGGCCGCGTAGAAATCGTTGCCCAAGTCATAGTGGCGCTCGCCCACGGTCCAGGCACGCCGGGCCGTCTGGCGATTGAGCAGGCGGGCCTGCAGGGCATGGTAGATCAGCGCCAGCGGGCTGACCTGGTCGGCCACCCCGGAGCGCAGCAAGCGGGTGAAGAACTCATCCAGCTGTTCGCAATCCCAGTCGCCGTCCATGTAGGCCTCGCCCAGGCCAAGGTTACCCTGGGCCAGGGCGCGCTGGGGCACGTCGGCGGCGTGCAGTTGCATGTCCCAGGGCTGCTCGCCCTCCAGGCCGAGGCCGGCCTGGGCGAGCAACGAACGGGCGAAACGGGTGGTGCGATTGGCCGGCGCAGCGCTGCGCAGGTCGGTGGAAAGCTCGGAAGGCATGGTGTGTCCTTGTCAGTATTGGAGATCGGACGCGCTTCAAACGTCGGGGGTGTCCTGGTGCAGCCGCAGCACCACGTCCAGCTCCTGGCGCAGCCAGTCCTGTTCGATCAGGGGCAGGCGCGCCTGCAGTTGCCGCGCCACCCAACGCTGGCCGCGGGCGATGAACTGCAGGCGCTCGTGGAGGTCGGGGATGGCCATGGCCTTGGCGTAGAACTCGCCCACGCCAGCGCCGGGCTTGGCACCGAGCCGCTCCAGGCAATGACGCAGGCGCTGGCAGCTCTGCGCCTCGCCGTCGTGCAAGCGCTCCAGGCGCTGGAGCAGCACGGGGTCGTCGGTCTGCCGGGCGCTGTCGAGCATCAGCCGGGCACCGGCACGCTCGGCGCGCATGAGCAGGCGCAGCCAGTCGACCAGATCATCGGAAGGGGGTGTGGCGGGGTCCTGTGTTTCACAAGCATGCGACATGGGAAAACTCCTGAAGCCGCTGGACTGCGCGGCGACAGGAGGAGCTTAGAGCGCTGGCTTGCTGAAATTAATTGAAATTAAATGGGGCTTGAGTGCAACAAAATGAATATATGTAACCAAGGCGAAACACCCGAAACCAGCGCCTATCTCCAGCGCCCCATGGCCTTGGGCTTATTTGCAAGAGGCCATCATTGCGGTATCGATGCAATTTTTTTGCATCAAGGCCACGTTTGCGACAGCAACCGAGGACTTAGAGCGGCATGACCATCTCATGCCAGGCCATGCCGCCATGGTCGGAGGCCGAGGGCCGGACATAGCGATAACCCATTTTCTCGTACATCCCCACGTGCCGCGCCTTGCACATCAGGTGGATGCTCGCCTTGCCACGCTGGCGCATCTGCGCGACGAAGCGAGTCATCATCTGTCCGGCAAAACCACGGCCCTGGAACGCCGGGTCGACGACCACCGACATGATCACCACATTGGCGCCCTGCGGGTCATGGCCGACCAATTCCTTGAAGGCTTCGTCGGACATCACGACCTCATCGGCACAACCGCTGTTGATAAAGCCAATCACCTCGCCGTCGAGCTCGAGCACCAGGAACCCCTCGGGGTACTGTGCGATGCGCGTGGCGATCTTCTCGCGGGTGGCGGCCTCGTCGCCTTCGTAGGCGGCGGTCTCGATCTGGTAGCAGCGGTCCACATCGCGGGACGTGGCCTGACGGAAGGTCGGGGTACTCATGAGCGGTATCCGTGAAACGACAAGGGAGGCGATATTCTAGTGGCTTGCGTGGCGGATGCGTGCAGGCCGCTGCAGCACCTGCCGATAGTGATCCCTGATGATCTGCGCAAGCCCTGACACAGCCGGGCTCGCATTGCTTTCCACCTGCAAGCGAATCGCAAAATCAGGCAACACCGGCAACCCGGCGTCCAGGACAAGGCCCTTCGCCTCGACAGGCACAAGGCTGCGCAACCAAGGGGTTACCGCCAGGTCATTGATGACCATCGATAGCGTGGTATCCACCGATGCATTCTCGAACACCACCTTGCACGCGGTGCCCGCCTCGTCCAGGCGCTGGGAGACGGTATCCCGAAAGGCACAATTGGCCGTCAGGAAGCACAAGGGCAATGGCCGCCGTGCCGAGACCGCCTCGTTGCCCAACCACACCAACTGATCCACAGCCAGGCGCTCGCCCAATGCGACACTCACCGGGCCTTGGCTCAGGGCCAGGTCGAGTTCACCGTTGGCGAACGCCTGCACGATATCCAGCGACGAGGCGCTGACGATCTTCACCTCAGCCCACGGAAACGCCTCACCGAAGGCCTTGAGCAAGGGCGCCAGCGGGGCGCCGGCCATGTCGAAGGGCAGCCCCAGGCGCACCGGATCGGCAGACGCCCTGTCACCCATGCGGGCACAGAGGCGGTCGTTCATCCGCAACAGGCGTCGGGCATCGGGCAACAGTGATTGCCCTTGCCCGGTCAGGCGACTGCCCTGGGCATCTCGCGTCAGCAACTGGCAGCCGAGGAAGGCTTCCAGCCGCTTGATTCGCTGGCTGACAGCCCCCTGGGTCACATGCAGGCGCTCCGAGGCGACGCTCATGCTGCCGGTATCGGCCACCTCCACGAAGGCACGAAGCAATGCAAGGTCGATGTGGTGGACTTTTGGCATGTCTGGTCATTAGCGACGTTAATGGGGGCATTATAATTCGTCGCTACGCAAAGGCCATGCTCCCCTTTAGATTTCAAGCCTCAGCCTAACGGGAGCATGCACATGACCAACACTGTGACCAACATCGATCCACAACGCGAGCTGGAGGCGATAACCGAGTACTGGAAACCGCGGGTTATCGGCCGGGTCAACAACCAATTCATCAAGATCGCCAAGTTGAAGGGAGAGTTCGTCTGGCATGCCCATGAACATGAGGACGAGATGTTCTCGGTGATCTATGGCACGCTCCGGATTCAACTCGAGGATCGCACCATTGTCCTGAACGCCGGGGAGTTCTGCGTGATCCCCAAACAGGTGCAGCACAAGCCGATCGCCGAAGAGGAATGCGCGGTCATGCTGATCGAAACGGACACGACACTGCATACCGGTGGCGAACGTTCGTCACGCACGGTCTCGATAGAAGAGCAGTTGTACCCGCGTTGACCGCCGTCCGACGATAGCACGGTCGGGCGCGCCGCCTACTGGGCCCAATACCCAGGGCTCTGGTACACCGCCTTGAGGTACTCGATGAAATGGCGCACCTTGGCCGGCAGGAAGCGCTGCTGGGGAAACACCGCCTGGATATCGTAGTCATCGAGGGCGAAGTCATCCAGGACGGTGACCAGCTCGCCGCTCATCAACTCGTTGTGGATCTCCCAGGTCGAGCGCCAGCCGATCCCAAGCCCCTGGCGCATCCAGGAGAACAACAGCTCGCCATCGTTGCAGGCCAGGTTGCCACTGACCCGCATCGCCACCTGCCGGCCATCGCGCTGGAACACCCAGCCCCGTTGCTGCCCGCCCTGGAGGGTGAAGGCCAGGCAGTTGTGCTCGGCCAGTTCCTCCAGGGTGGTTGGCCGGCCATGACGGGCGAAGTATTCCGGTGTGCCGCAGACCACCCGACGATTACCGAACAGCTTGACGGCCACGTAGTTGGGGTCGGTCACCCCGCCGATACGGATGCTCATGTCGTAGCCCTCGCTGACCAGGTCGACAAGGCTGTCGGTGAGGTTGAACGAGAGTTTCAGGTTGGGGAACTGCTGGTGAAAGCCCAGGGCATGGGGCGCGACGTGCAGCCTGCCGAACGAAGCCGGCGCCGAGACCAACAGGTTGCCCTTCACCATCGAGCCGCAGCCGCTGATATCCGCTTCCATGTCGTCGAAGTCGCGCAGCAGCAGCCTGGCCCGCTCCAGCAGTTGCTCACCCAGCTCGGTCAGGCGCAAGCCGCGGGTCGAACGGTGCATGAGTTTCACGCCCAGGCGTTTCTCCAGCGCATCCAGGCGCCGGCCGAGGATCGCCGGGGTCACCCCCTCGCTCAGGGCGGCGGACGCGAAGCTGCCCTTCTGGGCGACCTGGACGAAGCTGTGCAGTTCTGTGTACCGGGCCATTCGATACCTTTCATATCGACAGAAAACAATTTTCAGGTGTTCTACCGCACGGAAGCCTAATACAGACTGGCATCCACTACAAAAATTATCGACCCGTGCGAAGGAGTACACATATGGCCAACATGAAAGCGATCGAGGCCGCCGTTCTGGTCATGCGCCGTGAAGGTGTAGATACCGCGTTCGGCATCCCCGGTGCCGCCATCAACCCGTTCTACGCTGCGCTGAAGAAAATCGGTGGCATCGACCACGTGCTGGCCCGTCATGTCGAGGGCGCCTCGCACATGGCCGAGGGCTACACCCGCGCCAACCCCGGCAACATCGGCGTGTGCATCGGCACCTCCGGCCCTGCCGGCACCGACATGGTCACCGGCCTGTACAGTGCCTCGGCCGACTCCATCCCGATCCTCTGCATCACCGGCCAGGCCCCGCGCGCACGCCTGCACAAGGAAGACTTCCAGGCCGTCGACATCACCAACATCGTCAAGCCGGTGACCAAGTGGGCCACCACCGTCCTGGAACCGGGCCAGGTGCCCTACGCCTTCCAGAAAGCCTTCTACGAAATGCGCACCGGCCGCCCGGGCCCCGTGCTGATCGACCTGCCGTTCGACGTGCAGATGGCCGAGATCGAATTCGACATCGACGCCTACGAACCCCTGCCGGTCCACAAGCCAGCGGCCAACCGCGTCCAGGCCGAGAAGGCCCTGGCCATGCTCAATGAAGCCGAGCGCCCGCTGATCGTCGCCGGTGGCGGCATCATCAACGCCGACGCCAGCGACAAGCTGGTCGAGTTCGCCGAACTGACCGGCGTGCCGGTCATCCCGACCCTGATGGGCTGGGGCACCATCCCTGACGACCACCCGCAGATGGTCGGCATGGTCGGCCTGCAAACCTCGCACCGCTACGGCAACGCCACCCTGCTCAAGTCCGACCTGGTGTTCGGCATCGGCAACCGCTGGGCCAACCGCCACACCGGTTCGGTCGACGTCTACACCGAAGGCCGCACCTTCATCCACGTGGACATCGAACCGACCCAGATCGGCCGCGTGTTCACCCCCGACCTGGGGATCGTCTCCGATGCCGGCGCCGCGCTGGATGCCTTCATCGAAGTGGCCCGCGAGTGGAAGGCCGCCGGCAAGCTCAAGAACCGCGGCGAGTGGCTGCAAGACTGCCAGCAGCGCAAGTCGAGCCTGCAGCGCAAGACCCACTTCGACAACGTGCCGGTCAAGCCGCAGCGCGTCTACGAAGAGATGAACCAGGTGTTCGGCAAGGACACCTGCTACGTCAGCACCATCGGCCTGTCGCAGATCGCCGGCGCGCAGTTCCTGCACGTGTACAAGCCGCGTCACTGGATCAACTGCGGCCAGGCCGGCCCGCTGGGCTGGACCATCCCCGCCGCCCTGGGCGTGGTCAAGGCCGATCCCAAGCGCAAGGTCGTCGCGCTGTCGGGTGACTACGACTTCCAGTTCATGATCGAAGAGCTGGCCGTGGGCGCGCAGTTCAACCTGCCCTACATCCACGTGCTGGTGAACAACGCCTACCTGGGCCTGATCCGCCAGGCCCAGCGCGGTTTCGACATGGACTATTGCGTGCAACTGTCATTCGAGAACGTCAATGCCCCGGAGCTGGGCAGCTACGGCGTGGACCACGTGGCCGTGGTCGAGGGCCTGGGCTGCAAGGCGATCCGCGTGTTCGACGCCAGCCACCTGCAAGCTGCTTTCGCCAAGGCCACCGAGCTGATGGAGACCTTCCGCGTGCCGGTGGTGGTGGAAGTCATCCTCGAGCGCGTCACCAACATCGCCATGGGCACCGAGATCAACGCCATCAACGAGTTCGAGGCGTTGGCCAGCACCGCCGCCGACGCCCCGACCTCGATCATGCCGCTGGACTGATCCGCCCACGCCAAGCCATCAGGAGCCAACCATGCCCCGTTTCGCTGCCAACCTGTCCATGCTGTTCACCGAACTGGACTTCCTCGACCGCTTCACCGCCGCTGCCCAGGCCGGGTTCCGTGGCGTCGAGTACCTGTTCCCCTACGACTACCCAGTCGAGGAACTGCGCGCCCGCCTGGACGCCAACCAACTGCAGCAGGTGCTGTTCAACCTGCCTGCGGGCGATTGGGCGCAAGGCGAGCGCGGCATCGCCTGCCACCCCGACCGCGTCGAGGAATTTCGCGCCGGTGTCGACAAAGCCATCGAATACGCCAAGATCCTGGGCAACACCCAGGTCAACTGCCTGGCGGGCATCGCGCCAGAGGGCGTCGACCCGTTCGTGGTGCAGAACACCCTGCTCAACAACCTCGAATACGCCGCCAACCGACTCGAGGCCGTGGGCATCAAGCTGGTGATGGAGATGATCAACACCCGCGACATCCCCGGCTTCTATCTCAACACCACGCCCCAGGCGCTGGCCATCCGCGAGCAAGTCGGCAGCGCCAACCTGTTCCTGCAGTACGACATCTATCACATGCAGATCATGGAAGGTGACCTGGCGCGCACCATGAAAACCCACCTCGCTGCGATCAACCACATCCAGCTGGCCGACAACCCTGGCCGCAACGAACCCGGTACCGGCGAGATCAACTACCGCTTCCTGTTCGAACACCTGGACCGCATCGGCTACCAGGGCTGGGTGGGTGCGGAGTACAAGCCACTGACCACCACCAAGGCGGGCCTGGGTTGGCTGAAGACCCACAACGCGATCTGAGGATGCTCTCGAAGGGGCAGCGCCCACACTGCCAGCGTCGCCTGCCCCATCGAGATTTCAATCAATACGACGAGGTAATTTCTCATGGCTAAAATCGGTTTCATCGGCACCGGCATCATGGGCAAACCCATGGCCCAGAACCTGCAAAAGGCAGGTCACGAACTGTTCGTATCCACCCATCACGACCCGGCCCCGGCCGATCTCGTCGCCACGGCATTGCCGACCCCGCAAGCCGTGGCCCAGGAAGCCGAGTTCATCATCGTCATGGTCCCCGACACCCCACAGGTCGAAGCCGTCCTGTTCGGTGAAAACGGCGTGGCCGAAGGCGTTGGCCCGAACAAGATCGTGATCGACATGAGCTCGATCTCGCCCACCGCCACCAAGGTCTTCGCCGAGAAGATCAAGGCCACCGGCGCCGCCTACCTGGACGCCCCGGTCTCCGGCGGTGAAGTCGGCGCCAAGGCCGGCACCCTGAGCATCATGGTCGGCGGCTGCCCGAACGCCTTCGAACGCGCCCTGCCGCTGTTCGAGGCCATGGGCAAGAACATCACCCGCGTCGGCGGCAATGGCGACGGCCAGACCGCCAAGGTGGCCAACCAGATCATCGTCGCCCTGAACATCCAGGCCGTCGGCGAGGCCCTGCTGTTCGCCGCCAAGAACGGCGCCGACCCGGCCAAGGTCCGCGAAGCGCTGATGGGCGGCTTCGCCTCCTCGAAGATCCTCGAAGTGCATGCCGAGCGCATGATCAAGGGCACCTTCGACCCGGGCTTTCGCATCAACCTGCACCAGAAGGACCTGAACCTGGCCCTGCAAGGCGCCAAGGAGCTGGGCATCAACCTGCCCAACACCGCCAACGCCCAGCAAGTGTTCAGCACCTGCGTCGCCCTCGGCGGCGGCAACTGGGACCACTCGGCGCTGATCAAAGGCCTGGAGCACATGGCCAACTTCTCGATTCGCGGGGAGTAAGCGGCAAGCTTCAAGCGGTAAGCTGCAAGTAGAAGCCGATCAGCTTTTTCTTGCAGCTTGCCGCTTGAAGCTTGCAGCTGCTACTTCCACCCCTCCAAACGCATGGTCGCCCGAACGAGGCGCTGTTCTTCTTGCTCGATCTCGCGCAAGTTGTCGCGGACGCTGTTGATATGCTCCCGCGCCGCTCGCTGGGCCTGTTCGGGCAACTGCTCCATCACCGCATGGTAGAGCCGTGAGTGCTGGCGATCGATCTGTCGCTTCTGCGCGGGCCGACAGTAGAGATTATTGACCGAGGCGAAAACGGTACTCAGCATCAAATCGCTGAGTGATTGCAGGGTATGCACCAAGACCGGGTTGTGCGACGCCTCGCTGATCGCCCGGTGGAAGGCATGGTCGCGCCGGGCGTGCTCTTGCGGGTCATGTGAGTAGGGATGCTCCTGGGCATCGACCATCTCGTCGTAGCGTCGCTTGATCAGCACCCGGTCGACATCGGTGGCACGCAACGCGGCCAGCCTCGCCGACTCCGCCTCCAGGAGCGCCCGCACCTCCAGCAAATCGAACAAGGTGCGTGGCTGCGAGCTGAACAGATGCATCAGCGGCGTCGCATTCCCTGTTCGGCTCAAGTCTGCGACGAACGAGCCTCGCCCTTGCTCGGTCTCAACGATACCCCTCCCACGCAGCACCCGCAGGCCTTCGCGCAACGCCGAGCGGGAGCAGCCCAGTTTCTCCACCAGGCGCCGCTCGGAAGGCAATGCCTGGCCTACCTTGAGCACACCATCGACGATCAGCTTTTCGATGCGCTCGGCCACCTGGTCGGCGACTTGCGTCTTGCTTTGCTTGCGTGAATCAACGGTGTCCATCGCCACCTCTCAACTGGTCGGACCAGCTTCTTGTTATCGTGCGCTTCGGGGAAGAGTTTCACGCAAAAAACCTGATGCTACTACCCACATTCGCCCCTCACGCCAAAAAAGTGGTCCGACCAGTTCACCCGCTCATCGACTCACAGGCTCGGAACGCGCAGCCTACGCTCGACGTCGGCCCGGTGGGCCAGCTTCGGGCGGACCAGGCCCCAAGCGCACCGGCTGCCGCCAAGAACAACAAAAATACAAGTGAGCCTTATGAACATTCTCTACGACGAGCGCGTCGATGGCGCACTGCCTCGAGTCGACAAGGCCGCCCTGCTCTCGGCACTACGCCAGGCCCTGCCTGACCTGGAGATTCTCCATAGCCAGGAAGACCTGCGCCCTTACGAATGCGATGGCCTCAGCGCCTACCGCGTGGTGCCCCTGCTGGTGGTGCTGCCCGAGCGCCTGGAGCAGGTGCAGGCCCTGCTGAAGATCTGCCACGCCCGCCAGGTGCCGGTGGTGGCCCGCGGCGCCGGTACCGGGCTGTCCGGCGGCGCCCTGCCGCTGGAGCAAGGCATCCTGCTGGTGATGGCGCGCTTCAACCGCATCATCGAGATCAACCCCGAAGGCCGCTTCGCCCGCGTCCAGCCAGGGGTGCGCAACCTGGCGATTTCCCAGGCCGCGGCCCCCCACGGCCTGTACTACGCCCCCGACCCATCCTCGCAGATCGCCTGCTCGATCGGCGGCAATGTCGCCGAGAACGCCGGCGGCGTGCACTGCCTGAAGTACGGCCTGACCGTGCACAACCTGCTCAAGGTCGAGATCCTCACCGTCGAGGGCGACTACATGACCCTGGGCAGCGACGCCCTGGACGCACCCGGCTTCGACTTGCTGGCACTGTTCACCGGCTCCGAAGGCATGCTCGGCATCGTCACCGAGGTGACCGTCAAGCTGCTGCCCAAGCCCCAGGTCGCGCGGGTGCTGCTGGCCAGCTTCGACTCGGTGGAAAAGGCCGGGCGCGCGGTAGGCGACATCATCGCCGCCGGCATCATCCCCGGGGGCCTGGAGATGATGGACAACCTGTCGATCCGCGCCGCCGAAGACTTCATCCACGCCGGCTACCCGGTGGATGCCGCCGCCATCCTGCTGTGCGAGCTCGACGGCGTGGAAGCCGACGTACAGGACGACTGCGTGCAGGTCGAGGCGGTGCTCAAGGCCGCCGGCGCCACCGACGTGCGCCTGGCCTGCGACGAGGCCGAGCGGGCACGCTTCTGGGCCGGGCGCAAGAACGCCTTCCCCGCCGTGGGGCGCATCTCCCCGGACTACTACTGCATGGACGGCACCATCCCGCGCCGCGCACTCCCCGGGGTGCTCAACGGCATCGCCGAGCTGTCGCACGAATATGGGCTACGCGTGGCCAACGTGTTCCATGCCGGCGACGGCAACATGCACCCGCTGATCCTCTTCGATGCCAACCAACCTGGCGAGCTGGAGCGCGCCGAAGCCCTGGGCGGCAAGATCCTCGAACTGTGCGTGGCGGTCGGCGGCAGCATCACCGGCGAGCACGGCGTGGGACGCGAGAAGATCAACCAGATGTGCGCGCAGTTCAACAGCGACGAACTGACCCTGTTCCACGCGGTCAAGCATGCCTTCGACCCGCAAGGCCTGCTCAACCCCGGCAAGAACATCCCCACCCTGCACCGCTGCGCCGAGTTCGGCTCGATGCACGTGCACCACGGCAAGCTGCCGTTCCCTGAACTGGAGCGTTTCTGATGCGACACGATCACGACGCCAGCGCCGCCCTGCTGGAGCAGGTCAACCAGGCGCTCAACGAACGCACGCCGTTGCGCGTCCAGGGCAGCAACAGCAAAGCCATGCTCGGCCGCCCGGTGAGCGGCGACGTGCTCGACACCCGCAGCCACCGCGGCATCGTCAGCTACGACCCGACCGAGCTGGTGCTGACCGCGCGGGCCGGCACGCCGCTGCTGGACATCGAGGCCGCGCTGGATGCCGCCGGGCAGATGCTGCCCTTCGAGCCGCCGCACCTGGGCCGCGAGGCCACGTTGGGCGGGATGGTCGCCGCCGGGCTGTCCGGCCCGCGCCGCCCGTGGGCCGGCTCGGTTCGCGACTACGTGCTCGGCACCCGCGTCATCACCGGCCACGGCAAGCTGCTGCGCTTCGGCGGCGAGGTCATGAAGAACGTCGCCGGCTACGACCTGTCGCGCCTGATGGTCGGCAGCTTCGGCTGCCTGGGGCTGCTGACCGAGGTTTCGCTGAAAGTGCTGCCCAAGCCGCGCAAGTGCCAGAGCCTGCGCCTGGAGATGGACGTGCACCAGGCCCTGGGCGAGCTGGCCGAATGGGGCCAGCAACCGATCCCGATCAGCGCGGCCTGCCATGATGGCAAGGCCCTGCACCTGCGCCTGGAGGGCGGCGAAGGCTCGGTGGCCTCGGCGGTCGAGCGCCTGGGTGGCGAGGCCCTCGATGGCCGCTACTGGGCTGACCTGCGCGAGCAGCGCCTGGGCTTTTTCGAAGCGCCCGAGCCGCTGTGGCGCCTTTCGCTGCCGCACAACAGCCCACCGCTCGAACTGCCGGGCCGGCAACTGCTGGACTGGGGCGGCGCGCAGCGCTGGCTGAAGTCCGACGCGCCGCCTGTGCTGATTCGCCAGGCCGTGGCCCGCCTGGGCGGCCACGCGACCCTCCACCAACCAGACCCGGCCCCTTTCCACCCACTGGCCGAACCGCTGCTGCGCTACCACCGCAACCTCAAGCAGCAACTCGACCCCCAGGGCATCTTCAACCCGGGCCGTCTGTACGCCGAAGTCTGAGAGCGCGCCATGCAAACCAACCTGAGCGAACAAGCCAAAAGCCTTCCCCGCGCCGAGGAAGCCGAGCGGATCCTGCGCTCGTGCGTGCACTGCGGGTTCTGCACCGCCACCTGCCCCACCTACCAGTTGCTGGGCGACGAGCTGGACGGCCCGCGTGGGCGCATCTACCTGATCAAGCAGGTGCTCGAGGGCCAGGAGGTCACCGCCAAGACCCAGACCCACCTGGACCGCTGCCTGACCTGCCGCAACTGCGAAACCACCTGCCCCTCCGGCGTGCAGTACCACGACCTGCTGGACATCGGCCGTGCCGTGGTCGAAGCACGAGTACCGCGTTCGTTCGGCGAGCGCCTGCTGCGCGAAGGCCTGCGCACGGTGGTGCCTCGGCCGGCCGTGTTCAAGGCCCTGACTCGCACCGCCAAGGCCTTCCGCCCGCTGCTGCCGCAGACGCTGCAAGCCAAGCTGCCGCGCCATCCGCACCCGGCCAAGCCGCGTCCCCAGGTGCTGCATGCCCGCCGCGTGCTGATGCTCGAAGGCTGCGTGCAACCGTCCCTGTCCCCCAACACCAATGCCGCCGCCGCCCGCGTGCTCGATCGCCTGGGCATCTCGGTGACGCCAGCCCGTGAGGCCGGTTGCTGCGGCGCGGTGGACTATCACCTCAATGCCCAGGACAAGGGCCTGGAACGCGCCCGCCGCAACATCGACGCCTGGTGGCCGGCCATCGAGGCCGGTGCCGAGGCCATCGTGCAAACCGCCAGCGGCTGCGGCGCCTTCGTGCGTGACTACGGCCACCTGCTCGAGCACGACCCGGCCTACGCCGCCAAGGCCGCACGGGTCAGTGCCCTGGCCCGCGACCTGGTCGAGGTGCTGCGCGCCGAGCCGCTGGAGCGCCTGGGCATCCACGGCGACCGGCGCCTGGCCTTCCATTGCCCATGCACCCTGCAGCATGCGCAGAAACTCGGCGGCGCCGTGGAAGACGTGCTCGAACGCCTGGGCTTCAGCCTGACCCAGGTGCCCGACAGCCACCTGTGCTGCGGCTCGGCCGGCACCTACTCGCTGACCCAGCCCGAGCTGTCACGGCAATTGCGCGACAACAAGCTCAACGCCCTGGAAAGCGGCAATCCGGAAGTCATCGTCACCGCCAACATCGGCTGCCAGACCCACCTCGACGGCGCCGGGCGCACGCCTGTGCGCCATTGGATCGAGCTGGTGGAAGAAGCACTCGTCTAGGAGAACGCCATGCAACGCAAAGCTGTACTCGAGCAGGCCGACGTCGCCCGCATCCTCGCCGCTGCCCACGAAGAGGCGCAGCGCAACCAATGGGCGGTGTGCATCGCCGTGGTCGATGACGGCGGCCACCTGCTGGCCCTCCAGCGCCTCGACGGCTGCGCGCCCATCGCGGCCTACATCGCCACCGAGAAGGCCCGCAGCGCGGCCCTCGGCCGGCGTGACACCAAAGGCTATGAAGAGATGGTCAACGGCGGGCGCACAGCGTTCGTCAGCGCGCCGCTGCTGACCTCGCTCGAAGGCGGCCTGCCGCTGCGGGTGGACGGCCAAGTGGTCGCCGCCGTGGGGGTTTCCGGCGTCAAGGCCGAGCAGGACGCCCAAGTGGCCGCAGCCGGTATCGCCGCGCTCTGAGCGCGGCTTCAAGAACAGATGGACCCAGTGATAGGAGAGACGAGCATGACCGAACGCGTGCCTTGCCAGCGTTTGCAGGTGGCGGAGAACTTCAAGCGTTTCATCGAGGATGAGGTGCTCCCCGGGACCGAGGTCGCAGCGGAGCGTTTCTGGAAGGGCCTCGATGCCCTGGTGCACGACCTGGCCCCGCGCAACCGCGCCCTGTTGGCCGAACGCGACCGCCTGCAGGCCGAACTGGATACCTGGCACAGGGCGCATCCTGGGCCGGTGACCGACATGGACGCCTACCAGCACTTTCTCACCCGCATCGGCTACCTGCTGCCGCAACCTGAAACGGTCAAGGTCGGCACCGAGCACGTCGACAGCGAGATCACCGTGCAGGCGGGGCCGCAACTGGTGGTGCCGGTGATGAACGCGCGCTATGCCCTCAATGCCGCCAACGCCCGCTGGGGCTCGCTGTACGACGCCCTGTACGGCACCGACGCGATCGCCGAAGACGACGGTGCGGCCAAAGCCCCCGACTACAACCCGGTACGCGGCGCGCGGGTGATCGCCTTCGCCCGCGCCTTCCTCGACCAGGCCTTCCCGCTGCAGGGCGCCTCCCACGTCGAGGCCAGTGCCTACCAGGTGGTGGCCGGCCAGTTGCAGGTCTCGCTGAAAAACGGTGAGGCGACCGGCCTGGCCCAACCGGGTCAGTTCGTCGGCCACCAGGGCGAAGCCTCGTCGCCAGCCGCCGTACTGCTCGTGCACCACGACCTGCACGTGGAAATCCAGATCGACCCGACCAGCCCCATCGGCAGCACCGACGCCGCCGGGATCAAAGACCTGCTGCTGGAGTCGGCGCTGACCACCATCATGGACTGCGAAGACTCGGTGGCCGCGGTCGATGCCGACGACAAGGTGGCCGTCTACCGCAACTGGCTGGGCCTGATGAAGGGCGACCTGGCCGAGCGCGTGCGCAAGGGTGGCCAGACCCTCACCCGCACCCTGAACCCCGACCGCACCTACCACGGCCGCGATGGCGCGCCACTGACCCTGCCGGGGCGCTCGCTGCTGTTCGTGCGCAACGTCGGCCACTTGATGAGCACCCCGACCATTCTCGACGAGCAAGGTCAGGAGATTCCCGAAGGCATCCTCGATGCGGTGGTCACCAGCCTGGCCGCCCTCCACGACCTGCGCCGGCGCGGCAACTCGCGCAACGGCAGCGTCTACATCGTCAAGCCGAAGATGCACGGCCCGGCCGAAGTCGCCTTTGCCGATACGTTGTTCGGCCGTGTCGAAGACCTGCTCGGCCTGGCCCGCCACACCTTGAAGATGGGCATCATGGACGAGGAACGGCGCACCAGCGTCAACCTCAAGACGTGCATCGCCGAGGCGGCCAGCCGCGTGGTGTTCATCAACACCGGGTTCCTCGACCGCACGGGCGACGAGATGCACTCGGCCATGGAAGCCGGCGCCATGCTGCGCAAGGGCGACATGAAGTCCACCCCGTGGATCCAGGCCTACGAACGCAACAACGTGCTGGTGGGGCTGGACTGCGGCCTGCGCGGCCGTGCACAGATCGGCAAGGGCATGTGGGCCATGCCGGACCTGATGGCGGCCATGCTCGAACAGAAGATCGCCCACCCCAAGGCCGGCGCCACTACCGCCTGGGTGCCCTCGCCCACCGCCGCCACCCTGCATGCCCTGCACTACCACCAGGTAGACGTGCGCCAGGTGCAGCGGGAGCTCGAACGCATCGACCTGCACAGCCAGCGCGAAAGCCTGCTGCGTGACCTGCTCAGCGTGCCGGTCAGCCCCACGCGCGACTGGAGCACCGCCGAGATCCAGGCGGAACTGGACAATAACTGCCAGGGCATCCTCGGCTACGTGGTGCGCTGGGTCGAACAGGGGGTCGGTTGCTCCAAGGTGCCGGACATCCACGACGTCGGCCTGATGGAAGACCGCGCCACCCTGCGCATCTCCGCCCAGCACATCGCCAACTGGCTGCACCACGGCGTGGTCAGCGCCGACCAGGTTCGCGCGACGCTGGAGCGCATGGCGCGGGTGGTCGACGAGCAGAACGCCGGCGACCCCGCGTACCGGTCGATGGCATCGGATTTCGAGAGCTCGTATGCCTTCCGCGCAGCCAGCGACCTGGTGTTCAAGGGGCGTGAGCAGCCCAGCGGGTATACCGAGCCGCTGCTGCATGCCTGGCGGCTGCGTTTCAAGCAGGCGCGCTGAATCTGTACCGGGCTGCCTTGCAGCCCATCGCCGGCAAGCCGGCTCTCAGGGCCAAGTCGATCACCAATGGTGTGACTTGCAAGGCCCTGTGGGAGCGGGCTTGCCCACGAACAGGCCCGAACAGACACCACCTGACCACTGACCCACCCGGAGACCTCATCCCCGTCGACACGCCCACCCCCTGACAAGCTACCAACAATAAGAAGAGGCTTTTGACATGCAAACCTGGCAACAGATGTACACCCCGCTCGGCAGCCTAGGCCTGTCGGCGCTGGTCGCGCTGATCCCGATCATCTTTTTCTTCGTCGCCCTCGCCGTCTTTCGCATGAAAGGCTACCTGGCCGGCACCCTCACCCTGGTGCTGTCGATCCTCGTCGCCACCCTGGCCTACGGCATGCCCCTGGACATGGCCTTCGCCGCCGCCGGCTACGGCTTCGCCTACGGCCTGTGGCCGATCGCCTGGATCATCGTCGCGGCGGTGTTCCTCTACAAGCTCACGGTCAAGAGCGGCCAGTTCGAGGTGATCCGCAGTTCGGTACTGTCGATCACCGACGACCAGCGCCTGCAGGTGCTGCTGATCGGCTTCTCCTTCGGCGCCTTCCTCGAAGGCGCGGCAGGTTTCGGTGCGCCTGTGGCAATCACCGGTGCCCTGCTCGTGGGCCTGGGCTTCAACCCGCTGTATGCCGCCGGCCTGTGCCTGATCGCCAACACCGCCCCGGTGGCCTTCGGTGCCCTGGGCGTGCCGATCATCGTCGCCGGGCAGGTGACCGGCATCGACGCCTTCAAGATCGGCGCCATGGCCGGGCGCCAGTTGCCTCTGTTGTCGGTCATCGTGCCGTTCTGGCTGGTGGCGATCATGGATGGCTGGCGCGGCGTCAAGGAGACCTGGCCCGCCGCCCTGGTGGCCGGTAGCAGTTTCGCCATCACCCAGTACCTGACCTCCAACTACATCGGCCCGGAGTTGCCGGACATCACGTCGGCGCTGGTCAGCATCGTGTCGCTGACGTTGTTCCTCAAGGTCTGGCAACCGACCCGCGCTGCGGATCGCGAGGTCGTCGGCATGTCTGGCGGCGCCGCCGTGATGGGCGGCTTCTCCGGCGCCCGCAGCGCCACGCCCTCGCCCTACGCCTTCGGGCAGATCCTCAAGGCCTGGTCGCCGTTCCTGATCCTCACCGTGCTGGTGACCATCTGGACGCTCAAGCCGTTCAAGGCCCTGTTCGCTCCGGGCGGAGCGTTGGAGCAACTGGTACTGGTGCTCGCCATCCCGCACCTGGACCAGTTGGTGATGAAGGCCGCGCCCATCGTCGCCGAGCCCACTCCCATGGCGGCGGTGTACAAGTTCGACCTGGTGTCGGCGGGCGGTAGCGCGATCCTGCTGTCGGCGCTGTTGTCGATGTTCGTCCTGCGCATCGACTGGAAGACAGGCCTTGCCAGCTTCAAGGAGACCCTGGTCGAACTGAAGCTGCCGATCCTGTCCATCGGCATGGTGCTGGCCTTCGCCTTCGTCACCAACTACTCGGGCATGTCCACCACCCTGGCGCTGGTGCTGGCCGGCACTGGCGCGGCGTTCCCGTTCTTCTCGCCGTTCCTCGGCTGGCTGGGCGTGTTCCTGACTGGCTCCGACACCTCGTCCAACGCGCTGTTCGGCTCGCTGCAGGCCACCACCGCGCACCAGATCGGCGTCAGCGACACCCTGCTGGTGGCTGCCAATACCAGTGGCGGCGTGACCGGCAAGATGATCTCGCCACAGTCGATCGCCGTGGCCTGCGCCGCCACCAGCATCGTTGGCAAGGAGTCGGACCTGTTCCGCTTTACCCTCAAGCACAGCCTGATCTTCGCCGCCATCATCGGTTTGATCACGTTGTCGCAGGCGTATGTGTTCACCGGTATGTTGGTGCATTGATACCCATTGGGCGCAGGGAGAGAGCAGCGGGCTGCTCTCTCCCTGCTGCCAGCGCACCTTCACCTGGCCGCTTGATGAACGCTTGTCCCTTTATGGGGACATGGGCGGCAAAACATCGCGATTAGGATTGCCTTCGATTTCAGTGGTCTCTGCCCACAAACACAAGAACATCGGAGAGCATTCAGCATGCACTGCCCATCGGTCGAGCCACGACGCTCGCTTTATTTCGATTACCAGGTCTATCCCGCCTTTACCGCGGCCGTGGGTGCCGTCTCCCGCCATCGTGAGGCGGTCGTGGTGGTCGGCGCCGGCCCCATTGGCCTGACGGCGGCATTGGAGCTTGCGCGATATGGCATCCCCAGCGTGGTGCTGGAGGCCGAGCAGCAGGTCAGCGAGGGCAGCCGTGCCATCGTCTTCACGCGTCGTTCGCTGGAGATCCTGCAGCAGGTGGGTGTCGCTGATCGAGTCACCCAGGCCGGGCTTGCCTGGCGCTTCGGCAATTCGTTCTACCGCAACCAGCTGGTGTACCGCATGGAAGTGCCCCACGATGACGACGACCGCTTCCCGCCCATGACCAACCTGCAGCAGCCATGCCTGGAGCATGAACTGGTACAGGCCGCCCAGGCCAACCCGCTGATCGAGCTGCGCTGGGGCAACAAGGTTGTCGAGGTACGCCAGCACGATGATCACGCATGCCTGGAGGTGGATACGCCAGCCGGCCTGTACTCACTGGAAAGCAGCTGGGTCATCGCGGCCGACGGTGCACGCTCGGCCCTGCGTAGCCTCCTTGGCCTGAAACTGGAAGGGGCAGCCTATGAAGGCCGCTTCGTGATTGCCGATATCCGTATCAAGATCGACCTGCCCACCGAACGGCTGGCCTACTTCGACCCACCCTGGAACCCGGGGAACACGGTATTGATGCACCGTGAGCCGGACGATATCTGGCGTATCGACTACCAGTTGCCGGCTGACGAAACGCCCGAGCAGGCGCTGTCGCCCGAGTCGTTGCGCGCGCGTATCGACGCGCAGCTGGCCTTGGTGGGTGTGCAGGATCGTCGCTGGGCGTTGGACTGGAGCTCGGTGTATTCGGCACGTGCGTTGACACTGCCCGAGTACATCCAAGGGCGGGTTGTGTTCGCGGGAGATGCCGCCCACTTGCTGCCGATTTTCGGCGTGCGCGGGGCGAATACCGGGTTTCAGGACGTCAGCGACCTGTGCTGGAAACTGGCCCTGCAGATCAAAGGCCTGGCTGGCCCTGAACTGTTGCCCTCCTATAGCCATGAACGGGTGGGCGCGGCTCGCGAGATCATCCAGGAGGCGGGAAAGAGCACGCGCTTCATGACACCACCCAGCACGGCGCAGCGCTTGCTGCGCGATGCGGTGCTGTCCTTGTCGCTGAGCCAGGCGTTCGTTCGGCCGCTGTACCACTGGCGCACCTCCAGGCCGCATGACTATTGCGACTCGCCGCTCAATTGCCGGGACGACGATGACCACCTGTTCACCCAGGGGCCACGGGTAGGCGCTACGCTGCTGAACCTGCGCCTGGGCGACGACGACTTCCTCTTCGATCACCTTGGGGCGGCGTTTCATCTGCTCTGGTTCAGCGATGCCGCAGAACTGCCACAGGACGTTCAGGCCCAGGTTTCGAGCTTGCAGGCGCAAGGAGTACCGCTTCGGGTGATCGCCGTGGGTGCCCAGGTCAAGGGCGCGGACTTGTCCCTGGATGATCGCAGTGGCCGCCTGCGCCAACGCTATGGGGCACCGCTGGGCGGTGCCTACCTGGCCCGTCCGGACCAACACGTATGCGCGCGTTGGCAAACCCTGAGCGCAGCTGCGCTGGCGGCCGGCATCCATAGCGCCCTGGGCAATCACTGAGGAGAGCATCATGTCGACCCTGACCATCGCCGATCTGGAAACCCTCTACGACCACCTGGCCGACAGCCTGGACCGCACGCCCGAAGGCAAGCGGGAGCTGATGTTGGTCAAACTGGCCCTGCTGGCGGCCGAAGCGCTGGGCGATGCCGAGCGTTTCGCCCAACTGGTCGAGATCGCCTCGCGCGATCTTTAGCTGGCCTGTCCCCGTCGCCCGGCGCCCGCCGGGCAATGGACTTCCCAATAATAACAATCAGGTGGTCCCCATGACCCACGCTGTCGCCGAGGCCGCGCCTGCCTGCGCATCCAGTGACTATCACCGTGTCGGGCGCAAAGTTGCCCGTCGGTTGATCCCCTTCTTGTTCCTGTGCTTCGTGCTGTCGTTCCTGGACCGGATCAACATCGGCTTCGCCGGCCTGACGATGATGGCCGACCTGCAGTTGAGCAGTACCCAGTTCGGCCTCGCCACGACGCTGTTCTATGTCGCCTATATCGCCTGCGGTATCCCCAGTAACCTGGCCTTGGCCCGTATTGGCGCCCGACGCTGGATCGGTTGCTTGATGATTGCCTGGGGGCTGGCCTCGACCGCGACGTTGTTCGCCACTGGCCCACTGTCCCTGTACCTGCTGCGGATCGTGGTGGGCATTACCGAAGCCGGATTCCTGCCCGGCGTGCTGCTGTACCTCACCCTGTGGTTCCCGAGCGCCTACCGCGCCAGGGCCAATGCGCTGTTCATGATCGCCATGCCGTTCACGGCGGGTTTCAGCTCGGCATTGTCGGGGCTGATCCTCGGGCTCGACGGCACCTGGGGTTTGAAAGGATGGCAATGGCTGTTCCTGCTCGAGGGGTTGCCCTCGGTGCTGGTCGGGTTCGTGGTGTTCCGTTACCTGGATGACAGCCCGCGCCAGGCCAACTGGCTCGATGCCAAGGAGCAAGCATTGCTGCTCGCTGCGCTGGACGCCGAGCGCAAGGGCCCCGGCAAGCCGGCAGCAGCGCCACGCAGCGTGCTGATGGAGCTGGCCTCGCCGCGCATCCTGTTGTTCGGCATGGTGTATTTCTGCCTGGTCAACACGCTGGCGATGATTGCGGTATGGACACCCTTGATCGTCAAGAGCTTCAACAGTACCGGGAGCCACCAGGCGATCGGCCTGCTTGCCGCCGTCCCCCAGGTCGTGACCATCGTCTCGATGGTCGTCTGGGGACTGCATTCGGATCGCACCGCCGAACGCCGCTGGCATTTGGTGCTGCCCATGTTGCTGGCGGCGATCGGCTGGTTGCTGGCGCTGCCCGGCGGTGGCGCGACGCTGCAGTTGACCGGTGTATGCCTGGCCGCGGCCGGCTCCTACACGGCGATGTCGATTTTCTGGACCACGCCCGACCAGTGCTTGAGCATCGAAGCCCGGGCGCTGGGCATTGCCCTGATCAATGCCCTCGGCAACCTGGGCTCGGCCCTGAACCCACTGCTGGTGGGCTGGCTCAAGGACCTGACCCAAGGCTTCACGGCCGGGTTCATCTACGCAGGCGTGCTCATGCTGGTCGGGGCGCTGTTGGCCTTGTGTCTGCCGCTGTCGGCTAACCGAACCACCGCCTGATAGACTGGCGTACAGTGCTCGAAGTCGACGCCCTAGTGAGGAAACGGATATGCAATTCTGGCCGCTGCGCACGATCGAGCCGGAGCGCTGCCTGAACATCGGGCAGGCAGCCGCCTTGCTGGGCCGGGTTGGAGAGAACCATCGACGGCAACTGGCCGGCGACCTGCTGCAGTTGATTGGCAGCGGCATTCCCCTGGCGCAGTGCACAGTGTTCGCCTACGCGCCACGCCGCAACCCCCAGGTGTTCACCTTCGCCGACCGGGCCCGCGAAGTGTCGCTGTTGCAGATTTCCAGCCGTTATGCCGAGCGCTTCTACAGCCAGGACGGCAACCAGCACGCCATGGCCTGCAGCAATGGCGGCGAGCGAATCGTGGTGCAGCGCCAACGTATCGACGACATCGGCCATGCTGAATACCGGCGCATCTGCTACGAGCAACCGAAGATCGCCGAGCGGCTCGCACTGCTGGCCAGCTGTGACAAGGGGCGCTGGCTGTCGGTGAACTTCTACCGAGGGCGTGAACACGGCAGCTTTTCTGCCCAGGAGCTGGACTTCATGGAGGCCTCGGCGCCGCTGTTGATGCAGATCGTGCGGATGCATTACCTGGCTTACCTGCAAGCCAATGAACTGCCGCTGTTGCTGACCGAGCGGCTGGCTGGCCTGTATCCGGAGTTGACGTTGCGTGACCGGGAGCTGCTGCGCTTGCTGCTGAGCGGTATCGACAACGATGAAATCGCTGTGAGCCTGGGGGTACGCCCTTCCAGTGCGGCCACCTATATCAAGCGTCTTTATCGCAAGCTGGGCACCAGTGGGTTGCGGGAGCTGATTGGGTTGGCGACTCAGGCAGGGCGTTGGCGGTGATGCTTTGCGGGTCCAAAGGGTGAGGTAGTGGGAGCGGTTTTGAGTTTAAAAGAGTTCGACCGGCAAACTCACAATCAACCGGTTCTCAGTAAAATCGCTTACCCCAAAATCCCGCCCCACCTCAGCGTTGACCCAACGAACGCTGAGCCCCTGAAGGCTGCGAAACTGAAAGGTATACGTCAGCCCCACATCACGCGCCCACTCCCGCCCCTTGGAGGTCTCGGCGCTATGGATATGGTCGCCGTGGGCGTAGCGCACCAACAGCGTCAACCCCGGTATGCCCAGCGCGGCGAAGTTGTAGTCGTAACGCAGTTGCCAGGACCGCTCGTTGGCGTACACGAAGGTGTTGGCGAACATGTCGTTGGCCAAGGTGCTGCCCAGCGAGCGGTCGATCGTGACCCAACCGTCCTCCCCGTACATTCGCTGCCACCCCATGTAGAACCGGTGACCACCATGGGCGGCAGACAGCAGCAGTGAAGCCGCCTGGTTGTCCAGCGCGCCTGCCAGCGAACGGCCTGTGTCGCGGGTGTCGAACGCTCCCAGCACACCGCCGACCGTCCAACCGCCAACCGGTTGATAGTGCGTGAGGCTGTAGTAGTTCTGCCGGTAGACGTTGTCCAGCTCCGCCGTCCACAGCCCTAGCGCCGAATCCTTGCCCAGGCGGTACTCGCCGCCGGCGTAGGTGAATCGGTCAGAGGTCGCGGTTGCAACGGTACGGCCGCCGACCGAGGGGTAAAGGTCTTCGCTGTCTGCGGCGCTGCGCGGGCTGAAGGCGTGGATCTGGCCGACATGCAGGGCAAGGCGATCGATCTCCCTGGAAGTCAGCATGGCGCCTTGAAAGGTCTGCGGCAGCAACCGACCGTCATTGAAACGCAGGATGGGCACGTCTGGCATCAGTTCCCCCAGGCGCAGTTCGGTGCGCGACAGGCGCACCTTGGCGGTCAGCCCCAAACGGCCATAGCTGGCCGGCGCACGGCCATCGTCATGGTCATAGGGTAGCAGTTCGGTGCCAGTGCGGTCCGGGCTGCTGTCCAGTTTGACGCCCACCAGGCCCAGGACATCCAGGCCCACGCCCACAGCGCCCGGGGTGTAGCCGGAAGTGCCTTTGATGATGAAGCCCTGGGCCCACTCCTGGCGCTGGCTTTGCACCGCACCGGTGTCACTGTAGTCGCGGTCGAAGTAGTAATTGCGCAGCAATACCGTGGCCTTGCTGTCATCGATCAAGCCTGCATCCGCCATGGCGGACCAGGCAGACGTGCACAACAGAGCCGCCCGGGTAATCGGGTTGTTCAAGGCAAACATGACGAATTCCTTTTTTGTACTTGTTGTGGAATGCGATGGGGGGGTGCTTATTGCACCAGCAGAAGCGCCCCGGAGACGAAGGCGAAGATGAGTACGAAGCGGCGCAGGCGCGTCTCGTTGATCAGGTGGCGGGCCCAGTGGCTGGCGACCACACCCAGCGCCAAAGGCACGCACAGGGCCAGCACCGGAGAGACCTGCTCGGTGTGCAAATGCCCGCCCACAGCCAGCGCCACCAGCGAAATCACCTCCCCCACCAGGAAGCACAGGGCCACAGAGCCCCGCAAGGTAGCCACCGGCGAGTGCTGGTACACCAGGGCGAGCGGCGGGCCGCCCACACCGGTGGCGGTTTCGGTGATGCCGGTGATCACGCCGGTTGAGATCAGCGCCCGGCGCCCGGGCACAAAAGACGGCGCCAACCAGGTGGCCAGGCACGCGGCGATCGTCGACAGCCCGATCAGCAGGTTGAGCTGCGAAAGCGGCAGCAAGAGCAGGATCCAAAGACCGCCAAACGTGCCGGCAAAACGCCCCAGGGTAATCCACGAGCTGCCTCTGAAATCGATGGCGCTACGCTCGCGCCAGGCAACGGCGGCATTGAGCGGCAACATCAATATCAGCAGGCTGATGGGCAAGGACTCCGGCGCCAGCAATCCCATTACCGGTGCCACGATCAGTGCGAAGCCCATGCCCGTCGTACCCTGGATAAGCGCACCGCACGCGACGGCGACAGCAATGATGTACAGGGGGTCGAAGGGTAGATTCATCGTTCTTTCGTTCCTGTCAGTCAAGCCACGCTCGGCAAGGGGTGCACTTTATGGATGGGGGCCTGGTCGACGACGCTTCTGGCCAGCGCATCGACCCGGCGCATCAGGTCGCGTGCATCCCAGTCAGTGGGCCAGCCTTGCCACAGGCGTACCTTGCCCTGCACCACCACGGCCTGGATCTGGTCGCGGTTGGCGAGCCTGACCAGGTCCCAGGGCAGGTTCCAGGACGGCAGCAACTCGGGGACCGCCAGGTCCACCAGCAGGAAATCCGCCGCCTTACCCGACGCGATGCGCCCGGTCACCTTGCCCAGCCCCAGCACGTCAGCGGCGTTACCGGTGCCCATGTCCAGCCACAACTGGCCGCTGCCACACACCGAGTCGCCAACCGGCAACCCATGGGCAAAGCGCTGCGCAGCTTCGGCGTAATCGAGCAGGCGGAAACCGTCACCACGGGTGCCGTCGGTGCCCAGGCCAACGGGAATTCCCAGGCAGTGCATCAGGTGCGCCTGGGCAACGGCGTTGCCTTTCCAGGCGCTGGCCACCGGGTTGTAGCTCACGGCTGCGCCGCTATCGCGCAGCAGGCAGAGCTCGTTCGAGGTCAGCAGTGTCGCGTGGGCCAGCAATGCCCCCGGCCCCAACGCGCCCGCCCGGTGCAGTTGCTCGAGGGGCCTTACCCTGTAACGCTCAAGGGAACGCTCGACTGCAACCAGGTGTTCGTTGACATGGCTCTGGAACACCCTGCCCGCCTCATGGCACAGGCGGTACGCAGCGCCCAGGGTGGGGTCGGTGGCAATCTCGGGGATGGGGATTGCCAGCGACGGAGTGATCAGCGAGTCGTTGTCCCACGCGGCCAGGTGCTGCTCAGCCACCGAGAGCACCTGGTGGGCATCGAGTACACGCTCGCCTTCCAGGTCGTTGCAGGTTTTGGCCAGTACGCAGCGTATGCCCACTTCATGGACCGCCTGGGCAATTGCCTCCACCCCCTCCTTGGAGCGGGTACCGGCATCGCACACCGTGGTGAAACCGCCACGCAACGACTCGAAGGCGGCCAGTTTGCTGGTCAGGTACAGCAGGTCGGTATCCAGCGAGCCCTCAAGGGGAATCCACACGCGACGAAAGATCTCCGACGGCTCGCCAAACACCAGGCCTTTGCCGAAGCTCTGGCTGAGGTGGTGATGGGTATCGATGAAGCCCGGCATCAACAGCTGGCTTTCAAGACGCAGGACGGCATGGTCGGGATAGCGGCCTTGCAGCAGCGCCAGCGGGCCGACATCGGCGAAGTGGCCATCGACCACGCGCACGGCGTGATCTCGGCGCGGCCCTTCCGGCAGCAACAGCCAGTCGGGGGCCAGCAGTTGGCCGGGCGCGACAAGGTGCTCTGGCGAAACCGCCAGGTGATGGGTAAAGGAGCAGTTCATATAAAAACCTTAGTGTGCAGGTCAGGAGTTGATCAGCTTTGCCTTGGCGTCCGCGGCGGTGTGCGGGCGGCCAATGCAATGGAAAAGGAAGTTCATGACGGCCGCGGTCAGCGCGCCCATGGCAACGCCATTGCCGAGCAGCCCCGCGATGCCGTTGGGGAACTGGCTGTAGACGCCAGGCACAAGAATCGGTAGTAGCCCGACGGCCAGGGCGATGGACACCACATACATGTTGCCGTGGTTGCGCAGGTCCACTTTGCGCAGCATGTCGATGCCCATGGTGCCGACGATGGCAAACACAATCAGGCTGGTACCGCCGACCACGGCTTCAGGTACGCCTTCGATCAACCGTGCCAGCGGGGCAAGCAAGGCGAAGACCAGCAACAACACGCCGGAAACTGCAGTCACATAGCGTGAACGTACATGGGTGGCGCGGATGACGCCGATGTTTTCGCCGCTGGTGATGATCAGCGAAGTGCCCATGAAACCACCGAAGATCGAGGTCAGCGCATCGCCACGGATCGTCCGCACCACGTCTTTATGTACGTCCAGGGGTTTGTCTACCGCTTCACTGATGGCCACGGTCTGGCCGGTGGCCTCTACCATCGAAACCAGGCAAAAGAGCATCAGCGGGATCGAGGCGAACACATCGAAGTGCGGCACGCCGAACGGCATGAAGGTCGGCAGGCTCAACAAGGGGTAGGCACCAAGGCCTGCGCGGTCGAATGCGCCGATGGCCACTGCAAGCAAACTGCCGCCCAGCAAGCCCAGCAAGATCGACAACTGGCCCAGCGTGCCGCGCAACAGCCGCGCGCAGAGCACGGTGATGGCGATGGTGGCAAAGGCCAGCAGCAGTTGCTGGGGCGCGGCGAAATGCGCGCTGCCGGGCTGGCCGACAATCAACTGGCCCGACAGCTTGACCAGGTTGACCGCGACCAGCAGCAACATGGTGCCCACGACCACCGAAGGGAAAAACCGTAGCAGGCGCCGAAACACCGGCAACACCAGAAAGTAGAAAATGCCCGTCAGGATCACCGCGCCCGATGCCGTCGCCACACCGTTCTGCTGGGCGATCAGGATGAACAACATGATCGGTGCGCCGCCAGGCAGCATGATGAACGGCAGGCGTGCGCCACAGCCCCGCAAGCCCAGCGACTGCAACAACGTGCCCAGGCCACAGACCAGAAAGGTGGCGCTGAGCAGCTGTAGCGTCAGCTCACTGGAAAAGCCGAGGGCCGTGGCCATCAGAAACACCGACGCGATCGGCGATGCCGCCATCACCAGCACATGCTGGGCACCAAACATCAGCAACTGGCGCCAGGGCAGGCGCTCATCAACAGGGCTAACAGGGTTCTTCTCGATATCCGGCATATCCCACCTCGACCTGAGCCGCCAGCGACGGCCCATTGAATTATTGTTATTTGGATCTGGACGAGCCTTGGCAGGAAAAATGCTGTCATCTCCCCTACCAAATCGATTTGTTTGTTTACCCAAATCGATTTGGGTGAAATGTATCCCTGTCCACATCGACTGTCAACGCATCCATCACCCCGGCGCGCCTCAGTAGCTGATAGCCTTCAGGCAGCGTATAACTGCCGCCATCGCTTCAAAGAGCCCACCTGTCTATGCCCAACAGCACCTCTCGCCGCCTCACCATTGCCGATGTCGCCAACGCCGCCGGGGTGTCGCGCACCACCGTGTCCCACGCGCTGAATGATCGCGGGCAAGTCGATCCGGCGACCCGGGCACTGGTGAAGGAAGTCGCTGAACGCCTGGGTTACAGCCCCAACCTGCGTGCCCAGCGCCTGCGCACCGGCCGTGCCAACGCCATTGCCCTGCTCTCCTCCATGCCCTTTGCCGTGGCCGGTGGGTCGTCGCGCTTGGGCTTCTTGATGGAAATCGCCGCCACCGCTACAGAGGCGGCGCTGCGTCGAGGCGTGGCGCTGGTGCTGGTGCCGCCCATGGATGAGGCCCAGGACCTGCTTGATAGCCTGGATATCGACGGTGCGGTGATCATCGAACCGGTCGCCAACGACCCGAACGTTGCGCGCTTGCGCAAACGCGGCGTGAAGCTGGTGTCCATCGGGCGCCAACCCGAGGCACAGGCCTTGCCGTACATCGACATGCATGGCGAAGCCACCGGGACACTGCTGCTCGACCACCTGCACCAACAGGGCGCCCGGCACATCGGCCTGGTGATCGGGGCGCAATCCCGGCACTCCTACCTGGACATGGAGCAGGCCTACCGGGCGTACTGCACCGTCAACGGCCAGGTACCGGCGATCGTTCGGGCAGATGAAGGGGGGGGCGAAGCAGCCGGTGCGGCCGCGTGCCTTGACCTGTTGCAAGCGCATCCAGACATCGACGGCCTGTGCGTGCCGGTCGATGCCTTTGCCACCGGCGCCGTGCGGGCGTTGCGGGACAAAGGGCTCAAGATCCCCCAGGACGTGAAGGTGGTGACGCGCTACGACGGCTTGCGGGCACGCGAAAGTACACCGCCACTGACGGCGTTGGACATGCATCTTGAAGACGTGGCTGCCCTGGCCATCGAGCTGCTCTTCGAGCAAATCAATGATACTGGCGAGCGTCAGCGTATTGATGCTCCGATGGCTACGCTGGTTGCGCGTGAGTCGAGCCTAGGCTCTGTATGAAACCTTTGGAGGTCTGATTTTTCGTTTGCTCAGGCGCAGCATGGCAGGACATGGGTGCTCAAGTGCCTGGTAAACGATGCTGCAAGCCGGTAGGGATGGCATTGCTGTCACGCTCCAGTTGCTGGATCGACTTGGCCGACTGCTCGATCTCCTGGCTCAGGCGGTCTACGCTCTGCACCGCTGCGTCAATCTGCTGCTGACCTTCGCGGACCTGCTGCTGGCTAATGATGCCGCTCAACCGGTAGCCGCTTTCAGGCCTCACCGCGCAGAGGGGCCGTCATCCTTTGACCTACACGCAAAAGTCATTGTCCTGCCCGCCGCTTTTTCTCGCCCTTGCCCCCGCCCAGAATCCGGGCCTGACATCACTTCCCGATCAGGAGATTCCGGATGAACCACTTCAAGCCCCTGCTGCTCGCCGCCGCCCTGGCCACCAGCGCCCAAGCCACCCTGGCCGCCGACTGGCAGGATTCACCCTACGGCAAGCAGGACGAAATCGGCGCCGCCAACCTGCTCACCCCCGAGGTGGTCAAGCAGGCCGTCGGCCTGGTCAAGACCGGCAAAACCTACCCCCTCGCCGTGCCGGTGAGCAAGGACCTGCCGGCCTTCCGCCACCGCAGCTTCCACCTCTACAACATCCAGCCCGGCGAACAGGCCGGCCGGACCCTGGGCAAGAACAAGTTCAGCTTCAACGACGAGCTGGTCAACGGCTGGACCGGCGTCGGCACCCAGCTCAACGGCATCGGCCACATCGGTATCGACAACGTCTACTACAACGGCAACAAGGCCGCCGACTTCGTCACCGTCGAAGGCGTGACCAAGCTTGGGGTCGAGAAGGTACCGCCGATGGTCACCCGTGGCGTGGTGCTGGACATGACCACCTACTACGGCAAGGCCATCGTGCCGGGCGGCACGTCGTTCACCGTGAACGACATCAAGGCCGTGCTGAAGAAACAAGGCATCACCTTGCGCAAGGGCGATGTGGTGCTGTTCAACACCGGTTGGCTGGAGCTGATCGGCAAGGACAACCAGCAGTTCCTCGCCACCGAGCCCGGCATCGACCTGCCAGCGGCTCGATGGCTGGCCGACCAGGGCATCGTCGCCTTCGGCGGCGACACCTGGGCCTCGGAGGTCTACCCCAACCCGACGGGCGAAGAGTTCCCGGTCAACCAGTTCATGCTGGCCAAGCGCGGCATCTACAACCTGGAACTGATCGACACCCGCGCCCTGGTGCGCGACAAAGCCTTCGAGTTCCTGTTCGTGTTGGGCCAGCCGCTGTACAAGGGCTCGACCCAAGTCAACATCAACCCGGTGGCCATCCACTGATCGTACATCATTGATGCCTCTTGCCCGTGCGCCGCGATGGGCAAGTGCATCTCTATTAATGACTCCCTGCCAAAGGTTTGAAACCGGACACCCCCTGCTCGCCCCGGCCATCGGGGGCCTTTGGTATCGGCACCACCGAATTACCCCTATGGGACTGCTGCCGGTGCATGCTGCTGGTATGGTTGGGCGGACGCGGCAAGGTCGCTGCCAGCGCCGTGGGCGAGACGGTAGTTCGCCCGCCAGGGAGGCTAGCCAAGGCAGAGCTGTCCTAGTAAAACTCCGGACAGTTCCCTTGGAGGTCTCATGCAAGATCTACGTCAGTTGCGCTACTTCGTCGCCGTCGCCGAATGCGAGAACGTTGGACGCGCGGCCGAGCAGCTTCACATCTCCCAATCCCCCACTACGGAGTGACCAAGGCCGCCAACCTCGCCGTATCCCATGGCCTGGCCAAGCGCCTGGCAGGCACTGGCGTCACCGTCAACGCGGTACTGCCCGGCCCGACGCTCACCGACGGCGTTGCCACCCTGGTGGCTGAAGCAGCCAAGGTGTCCGGCCGCAGTCTTCGCGAAGAAGCGGACAACTTCGTGCGCACCGCTCGCCCGAGCTCGATCATCCAACGCGCCGCCGAGGTCGATGAAGTCGCCCACCTGGTGGTGTACCTCGCTTCCCCTTACTCCTCCGCCACCACCGGTGCGGCCCTGCGGGTCGACGGTGGTGTGGTCGACAGCCTCGCTATCTGAATTCAACTGGAGAACCCATCATGGCCAACGCCTACGCATCCCTGAAAACCCACCACAGCCCTGATCACGTCTGGGCCCTGATCGGCGGCTTCGACAGCCTGCCCGACTGGCTGCCGTTCATCCCTGAAAGTATCTCCAGCGAAGGCGGCCGCGTGCGCTCGCTGAAAGACCCGGATGGCAACACCATCATCGAGCGCCTGATGGCCTTCGATGAACAACAGCGCAGCTACAGTTACTCGATCCTCACCAGCCCGTTCCCGGTGACCGGCTATCTGTCGACCCTGCGGGTCAAAGCCGACGGCCAGGGCAGCCTGGTGGAATGGCTCGGCGAGTTCACCCCGGTTGGCGTGAGCGACGATGAAGCCATCGCACTGTTCACCGGCATCTACGACGGTGGTCTGCAAGCCCTGGCCAAGACCCTGGGCTGAAATGAACACAAGGGGCCGCCGCACAGCGGCCCCTCGTCATTGTTGCCCCTCGATCAACACGCCTTTGCGCCAGTGCAGCTGTTTCCCTCCGCTACACCTCGCTACCCTTCCCCTTCTTCTCTCAAGAGGATTCCCCATGTCCACCACGCATCGCGCCTGGGGTTGGACCCCGGGCGCCGGCCTGGACGGCCTTGAGCTCATCGACAAACCCCTCCCCCCACCCGGCCCCGGCCATGTGCTGGTGGCTAACCGCGCCATCGCCCTGAACCCGGTGGACTGGAAGATCTGCGAATGGGGCCATGCCGATTGGCGCCAGGGCACCGTGCCCGGCGTCGATGGTGCCGGCACCGTTGCCGCCGTCGGTGAAGGGGTCGACCTGCCCCTGGGCACCCGTGTCGCCTATCACCAGTCCCTGTCCCGCGATGGCAGCTTTGCCGAGTACTGCCTGCTCGATGCAAGCCTGGTGATGCACATCCCCGCCAACCTCGATGACGCCGCCGCAGCAGCGGTCCCGTGCCCAGCCCTCACCGCCTGGCAGGCCCTGGCCAAGGTAGCCGACGGCGCCTCCCGTGACGTGCTGGTAGTGGGCGCCGGTGGCGCGGTGGGCTTCTACCTTGTTCAGCTCGCCGTGCAGCGCGGTTTGCGCGTATGGGCCACCGCTGGCGAGAAACACCACGACCGCCTCAAGCAACTGGGGGTGGTCGGGGTGTTCGACTACCGCGCCAGTGACTGGCAAGCACGCCTACAAGCCGCCCTGGGTGAGCGCCCGCTGCATGCATTGTTCGACACCGTCAGTGGAGAGCATGCGGCGAGCCTGGCTTGCCTGCTCGGCTACAACGGCCACCTGGTGTGCATCCAGGACCGCCAGGAAGCCGCCCCCCTGCCCGCCTTCAGCACAGCGATCTCGTTGCATGAAGTAGCGCTCAACAGCATCCATGCCCATGGTCTGCGGCTCGATCGCCAGGCGTTGAAGGTCGAAGGGGAGCGTTTGCTGCAAATGGTCGCCGAGGGCCGGCTGGTAATGCCGCAGCGCCTGGACTTTGCCTTCGATGCGCTGCCGAAGGCATTGCGCCAACTCAAGGAAGGCCGCGCATCGGGCAAGTGGGTGACGCGGCTGGGGTGATCCAGCCGCCTCGCCCAGGCGTGCAAGGTCAGAAAGTACCCGGGTAGGCACCGCCGTCGATCAGCAGGTTCTGCCCGGTGATGTAGCCACCGTGAACGCTGCACAGGAAGGCGCAGTACGCCCCGAACTCCTTGGCATCGCCGAACCGCGCCGCCGGAATCGCCTGGCGGCGTGCCTGGGTGATCGCCTGCAGGTCGCCACTGGCCTGGCTCGCTGCCTGCAGAGTCTTTTGCAGACGGGCAGTGTCGAAGGCGCCTGGCAGCAAGTTGTTCAGGGTCACGTTGCGCCCGGCCAGACGCTGCTGACGGGCGAGACCTGCGATGAAACCGGTCAGGCCGCTGCGCGCGCCATTGGACAGGCCCAGGATATCGATCGGCGCTTTCACCGCGCCCGAGGTGATGTTCACCACCCGGCCAAAGCCGCGCTCGGCCATGCCATCGACCACGGCCTTGATCAGCTCGATGGGCGTGAGCATGTTGGCGTCCAGGGCCTTGAGCCAGTCTTCCCGACTCCAGTTACGGAAATCACCTGGCGGTGGACCACCGGCGTTGTTGACCAGGATATCGACCTGCGGGCAGGCGCTGAGCAGGGCCTCGCGTACCGCAGGCTCGGCCACGTCGCCTGCGACCGTGCATACTTCGATGCCCGAGAAGCGGCTGCGCAGTTCGACGGCCGTCTGCTCCAGGGTGGTGGCGGTGCGGGCGTTGATCACCAGGTTGACGCCCTCGCCGCCCAGGGCCTCGGCGCAGCCTTTGCCCAACCCTTGGCTGGCGGCGCAGACGATGGCCCAGCGGCCTTTGATACCTAGATCCATGTTGGCTCCTCGTCGATTGATGCGTTGGACATTATCACGCGTTGAAGCGCACTGGCCCCTGTGAAAGCAGCGGTTCGGTTGCCCCCACAGGATGCCTGCACGGGCCATTGGCGGGAAAACCCCACGGGTTGTTTGGTGCTTTCAATAGCACCGTTACCTCTGGAGCGGGTTTACCCGCGAAGACGATGCGCTGCATCTGCATCAACGATGCTGTAAATCTGGTTACCGGCCAGCGCGCTGAGGAGACGCCTGGCTCTGGCCCTTTCGTCATGCGCGCCGAGGGCCACCACCTTTCCCTGAACATCGAGACAGGAAAAGCCGTCCGGCGCTACTGCGTAGAGGTAACCGGCCACTACATGGCGCCGAAGAAAGCCGGCGGCATGAAGCGCGTGAACAAAACGGTCTCGGTGGTCGCCAACTACTGCCCGTTCTGCGGCAAAAAGTGCACAGCAGACGATGAAGAGACAACCAGAGCCACATCAGCCTGACGTTAACTGCCCATCTGTGCCCGCCCATACAGGAAAGCATGGCGCAGAGCCCACGTTGCCCATGTCGATTTACAGGCGCAGTCATAGAAGGTTCTGCGGTGTGGGTGGGCAGAAAATCACCAACTCACTGTCGCAGATAGGCGAACATGTGTTGTACGTAATCGGCCTTCCCGAGCGGCACACCGTTGTGACGCAGAATGTTGTATGCCGTGACTAGATGAAAGTAGAACTGCGGTGTAACCCAATTGACTGCGTACTCACTGCCAGTCATATCAAAAGTGATGCTATTTGGTAGCTCAATCGCGATTTGGAGCTCTGCTGCTGCATCTACCGTCGCTACATCAGCAGTGTCGAGAATTCGTAAAGTTCGCTCGATCAGCGCCTTCGCCGATGCCATATCCTCTGGCGGCGAGAGCGACTCCAGCGGCTGCCGTGTAAGCCGCTGAACCGCCTCCTGCGCCTGGACACACGCATACTGAACTTGCCTAGCGAGATTGTGCATGTCTGGTGCTAGCCGAGACTCAAGCAAGATTACCGGATCATAGCCACGATCACGGGCGCAGGTCTCTCCCTTAGATAGAAGAGCCGATAAGGATCGTAACATCTGGGCAAAACAGGGGATGGTGATTGCGTAGATCGACATATATTTTCCCTGAGTAATCATTCGACATGGGCACAAGCAATCAACCTTTTTCACTGTCACCCAGTGTGCTGAATCCTAGCAGATAACTGCAGCTTACCCGCCAACAGCATTTTTTACTGCCCCCAAGTTCTTTGACATAGAGAGATTTGAGCCGGAGACCGACGCCAGGTGTTTTACGGGGCGCTGGACTTCATCGCCAGCGCAGAGCGCCCTGCCCCATAGACAGTTCAGGGGGAGACAGTGCGGTGTTGATGGATGCGCGAGCTTAGTGCACCGCGAGGCCGAAAGGCGGCAGCCGCAGGCTGTGCGGCAAAGCCGGGTTAGCTCCGGCCTCACCCCCCTTCCCTTGACGGTCAGGAAAGACTGACCCGATCCATCCCCCCGACATTGCAATGGTGATCGCCATGCATCGCGAGCCCGCAACGCTCATCAGTGCGGCGGCCGTTTTGTCGAGATCTGCGTCGGACATCACCACCATGTGATTCTTCGTGCTGCTGAGCGCTTGCCATTGGCAGCGTCCACGGCACAGATATGCAGTGCGATGAGCGCGGTGCTGACGAAACTGACGGCCATCAGGGTGGGCAAGGACCGAATCGACTTGTCTCCCTGCCCCCATTGGCCACGCCTGCGAACGAGCCAGCCTCGGCCCACGCTGTCTCCCGTGCAATTGCCCGGATCACCTTTTCGAACCCGCTCAGCTTGGCCATATGCCCCCTTGCTGATGGCGTGATGGCCTCAAAGGGGACTTATCACGAACAACCCGAAACGTCACTTACTGCCGAATGCCAAGGGTTTCTGCTGGTCGACGTGAGTAATGCCCTTATAAGATGTCTCTCTGGTTATTGGCATTTTCAAAATCCCAGAGGTAACACTGGGCCCTGACCCGTGAACACCTACTTTGACTTATCAAACTCAAGTAGAGGAACGTTATGGCTGATGAAATAGACGATGATCGTCCTGTTTACCGGGCAGCCTGCCATTGCGGGGCGGTACAGTTCTCATTGCGCTTGACCGATGGCACGCGTACAGCACGTAGATGTAACTGCTCCCTCTGCCGTATGCGTGGTGCCGTGGCGGTATCAGCTAACCTGGGCGACATCACTATTACCCAAGGGGAAGAGGCGCTCACTCTTTATCAGTTCAACACACGCGAAGCGAAGCACTACTTCTGCTCTAAGTGTGGCATCTACACCTTCCACCGGCGCCGTTCTGCGCCCGATCAGTACGGCGTTAATGTGGCCTGTATTGAGGGAATGAGCCCATTTGATTTCCCAGAGGTGCCTGTCAATGAGGGTCGGACTCATCCTAAAGACCGTGTAGGCGGGGGCTCCGGGGTTGCAGGATGGGTGCGATACGAAAGCAATGCAGAGTGACTGCACAGCTTGCTTGGAGACAGCACTGCGAGGCTGTGGCTCTCGCTGCAAAGAGCACGTCTATTATGCGCCTCCCGCTGGTTCAGCGGCATAAGCCATGAAGCCTAGAGGAAGCAAGCTCGAGGTTGAGACTGAGAAGCTTCTGGCTGTCCGCGAGCGTCCGCTTTCAACCAAAAGCTGCCGCTGGGTAGAAAAACCATCACCCACAAAAAAGCCCCATTTTCAGGGGCTTTGATGAGAAATGTGGCGGAAGCGTAGAGATTCGAACTCTAGGATAGTTGCCCATCGACGGTTTTCAAGACCGTTAGATAAAACTCCATACGATGCGGCTTGCGCGCAGAAATCGATTCCAAAACATAGGCGAAACGGCACGGCTACAGGCCGCATACTGCAAGGGTCGCCGTTTCAGTTTTGGAACCGATTTTCACCCCCTCCTACGGCGTTCTGCCGACCCTAATCCCCACTCAATGAAGCGTTTCAGAAGGCCCGCCCAGGGCACGCAACTGGTAGTCAGTCACGGCCTGGAAAAGCGACTCGGCCAGCAAGCGTAGGCGCTCGATCTCCTCCGGCGCCGCGCCAGCATCTTCGGCCTGGTGATACTGCCGCAGAGCATCGACCGCCTGCTGTATCAACGGCTCGCCGGCGAGGATCATTCCTTCTAGGGTGCGCTTCACCGCCTGGCTCCTGTCACTTGGTCAACGCATTATAGGCCGCCTCGCAGGCCAGGCCGGCTATTCGAGCTCTGTCATACGCCTTCGCCAGCTCTCCCGCTCGTTCATCAGCCCGTGCGAGCAGGTCGGAGAGCACCATGGCGGCGCGGGTGGCTGCTTGGCCTCGGGCGATAGCGCCGGTATCCGTGGCGGGGCAACCGACGGTGGCGGCAATCTTGGCTGCGTCATCGCGCATCCGCTGGCCAGCAGCATCGGCGCCAGCACCACCAGCATCAGCCACCTGGCTTTCCTGTCTTGCATGGGCTCTCCCCTCCTCCTGCGCCTCGGCGCGTCGTTGTTCTTCTTCCCGGGCGCTACGTTCGCCAAGCACCTCGGCCAGGCGATCACCGCTGTCGCGCTGTGCCGATGCAGTCGCGGCCTCGGCACGCTCCACTGCCCGCCCATGCTGGTACACCCCCCAGTAGGAGGCGACCACCAGCAGCAGGACGCCAACACGCAGCAACCAGGCGCTCATGCCTCCTCCAGGAACAGCTCGCGCTCGGCGGCGCGTCGGCGGACCAGGCCCGGAAGAACCTTGCCACCAGCCTTGTTCCAGCGTGGGAACTGCTCTGCAGCACCAGCGTAGTCGCCAGCATTGAGGAGTCGGCGCAGCGTCGACGATTCAAGGTTCGCCGCACCCAGGTTGTAGGTGAAGCTCACCAGAGCATCCCACTGGCTCTGGCTGAGAGGCACGCTCACCAGGCGCTGCACCTCTAGCTCGAAGCGCTGCACGTCGTCCAACAGCATGCGCTCGGCCTGCTCCTTGCTGATCGACATACCAGGCCTAACCCCTCGGGTGGTCCCGTAACCGATGGTCCAGACACCGACAGAGTCTTGGTAGGCCTGCAGGCGCAAGCCTTCGAACGACTTGATGAGGCTCAAGCCGCGTTGCGATGTACGCATGGGTTTTCTCCAGGCGAAAAAAACCGCCAGGCGGCGGTCGTGTGGGTTCGGGGCGGATCAGGCCGGCAGCGCAGGCCAGTCGATCTCTGCGGGGTAGCCTGGCTGGTCAGGCAGGCGGTTCAGGGCGACTCGGTAACGCTTCCAGGCTTTCAGCGAGTCGGCCTCGACCTCAGTGGCTTCATCGAGGTCGACGGCATCCTGGAGCGGGGCGATGGCTTCGTCAGCGGCCTTGCGCAGCCTGGCGATCTCCGCCTGCACATCCGCCAGCAGACTGGCTGCCGCCTGCTCGGCCTTCATTTCTGCCGTGACCATCTTCGACCAATCAATATTGCTCATCTGCGTTCGCCTCGCCGTCTTGCTGTGGATCGTCGTCCATCGGGTCTTCCATCGAACCATCGTCGACGGGAGCCTCCTGCTCCTGCTCGGGGATCACGGGCACCGGAGTCTCAGGGGCTGGAATGGGAGCAGCATCATGGACCGGCAACCCCACGGGGCCGTCGTCCTGCAGAATGATCGGTTCGGGGAACCTGGTCTCCTGCGGCGCGTTGGCCCCATGCGGGAGGACCAGGGTCAGGTGCAGTTCACCATCGATGCGTTCCACCGGGCCCGCGAACCAGGTTGAGTCGATTGCCTCCCCAGGGAGGGTTGCCCCGTCTGGAAGCGGGCTGAAGTCGAACTCCTGGCCATTCAGGTAAAGCACGTCGCCCTCGCGGTAGGCCAGCAGAGGTTCATCCATACGGACGGGGGAAAATTCGATGCGCATCAATACCACCTTCCTACGGCAATAGCCGCGATAGTAACCGTTGTTCCGGCGGGTCTTGAGGTTGTATCCAAGCCTCTAAGAGTTGCATAACCTGTGCCTATTGCACTCACAGTTGACCATGAGGCACTTGTACCCCACCGGAAACAGCCACAAGTGACACTAGGTGTCCCGGAGAATTCGGCAGGGAAAATCCAGTTGCGGGACCCCTGATAAAGCGTGGTATAGGCTGTGTCTATTCCTTGGTCAGTTACGGCAGTAGATAAAGTACAAACCATCGTGCCGTCAGCGAACTTCACATACTCCCCGTTGGCATTGCTACCACGCTCGATGATCGCACCAGTCGGTACGCCGCCAGATTGCGATACCGTGCCAACGATGTCGGCCAAGGCGGCAGACTTAAGGCCCAGAGCAGCACGGGCGACTTGAGGTGAAGCGGCCGCCCGGAGTGCAAGCCCGGTAGCACCGAACAGGTCTTCAGTCGTCGACTCTTTCCACGGCCCCCAGGTACTAGAGTTTCTTGTTCGCGTGAACACGCGATTGTACAGACTGGCGTCAGTGCCCTGTAACGTGATAACCATCTGGGTCGTGTAACCAGACGAGTACCCGCCGACAATCAAAGTTCCGGATGCCACAATAGGGGAGTTGACTGCGGTATTGTTGAATCTGTAAATGCCTCCGTAAGTTGCTGTGTTTAGGTCGCTGACAACACTTGCCGATTCCGTCGCAAGGCCGTTTCCGGCAAGCTTAGAATCAATCATGCTTTCGTTGGCGCGCTCTTCCCACGGGCCCCAGACTGAACCCCACATTGCTCGAGCCCACGACCTACGGTAGTTAGCCTGCACGGATGTCAATGGGTAGGCAATCTGTTTGTGGCCGGATACTGCCGAGCCGCCCGGTATGTGCTGGATAACATAGTTTACAGCGATAGGGAGACCTGACGCCGTGGCGTCATCTGACGAGATCGCCATAAAGCCGGCGATCCTGTTAGCCTCTACTGTTGCCATCGGTACAACGGTTGCCGATGTCACCCCAAGCCCCATGCCGGCCAGGACAGATGCCAACGTACTAGTCACGTACGCTTCCGAGGACACGATAACCCAGTCACCCCACGTCGGATTCGCGGGGGTCGTCGAAGCCCCGGTGCAATGGCGGAACGCTGTCCTGTTGGTACCGGGGTTGTGAAGAACCTGGGTGGCCTGGAACTGTGAAGAGTCGCTCTGCCGGATCTGCAGTTCGATAGTGTTCGAAGTGTTCCAGCCGGCGGGCATGCCGGTATTCCCTCCCAGCGTCCGGTAGACACCCGCGCCGACGTTGGAGCAATCGTTGATCGACGTGTTGGGCCAGTTGGGCTGCTGCGATACCCCTAGGCCGAACGCAGCAACTACCGAGGCAATCACCGCGTTCGCGGCTTCGACGTCCAGCACTTCTTTCCAGTCGGACCAGGTACCGCCGAACTGCTGCCGGTGGAACATCCGGTGCTTGTTCGCGGCAACGGAGGTCAGGGGGAATGCAATCTGCCCCGACGCATTGCCGTTGGACGAACCCGAGATATGGATGATCGACCAAGCGATCGATGGAATCTGAGGCGGGCCGTTGACGCCACCAGAGGCCGCAGTCGACAGCAGGTAGAATCCGCTGGCTGTCGGCGAGTTTGCGTCAGCAATCGTGACACCAACACCGCCCGTGCCGCCGATTCGCTCGTACAGTTCGGTGAAGTTCGCGTTCGTCTTCTGGAATGCCGTCCGCGCGTCATCGCCATCGATGCCACTAGGCGGCGTGCCTAGTGCGATCAATTGTTGTGCCATGTAAAGACCCGTACTTAGTTGAATGGGAAAGGCAGGTTATTTGTTCTGATAACTAGCGCTTGAGGTAGCTTATCCGTTGGGATATCAAAATAAGATTGGTAGGCGGATACCGCTCCCCAGTACATCGTTGTTCTGGCGGCATCGCAAGACAGCCAATAAATCCCACCACTGCCGCCGTAGCACCCGTCCATATGAGCTTGTTGATTACTTCTTGCTGGGAATGAACCCGAGGGAGAAAAATTATCAAATGGCCACTGCCCGAACGAACGAGAGAAGGATGTGCTTACTGCAAACTCACCAGACGCAATTGGTACAAACAACGTACACGTCATGTATGCAGGGTAGTTTGTGTTAGAGGCAAACCTTTTCGCGGCAAGCGTTCCTCCTGCGAACACTCGATCATAGTACCCTAACGGATTCTTAGCCGGCGGTAATGGGCAAGTGTACGAATAATCAACGTCCAAAGGTACCTGTAGAGAATTGAACGTCAGCGTTCCATCTTCACCGTAGCACTTTAGCCCTGCCCCGGATAGGGTGCCCCTCATTGTGTCAAAGTAGTAATACTTCGTATCAGTAGAGGCAGCGATGTAGTAAAACGTCGTCGTATTCCCGGACCTAGAAGAACCACACGAAATACCAGACCCATTAATAAACACAATAGGAGCAATAGCGCCAGTCACGGAGAATCCGTGAATTAAATCCATACCTCCAGGAGTCGAGCTCTCATCGTAACTACTTCCCTCATTAGGAGGGAGGTTGGCAGACTTGTAGCTGAGTCTTGGCCAAGTAGTAACAAGAGACATGTAGCCACTCTTTAGCAACCCGTAGGTGATCTTCTCAGTATCAAACAGCAGGCTACCGTTTTCCTTGAAGATCTTCATTCCTGCAGACATCAGTGGTACCCATAGTGAATACGGCAGTTGAGGGAGTAGAAGCCCCAGCCCGAGGCGTAGGAGTACTGCCAGGAGAGCGTTGCACTCGACGCCCCTATCGTCAGCGTCACCCCTGGACGTTTTCCGAGGTACTTGTTCTGCGCCGACAGCTCGGTGATGGCATAGAACAGTTGTTTGCCCGCCGGTGGGAGCGGAATCGAGCGCGAGCCGTTGGCCGCCCCCGTGTCGACATACCCCATCATCTGGCTGACCGAACTGGTCATGTCGAGCAGCATTTGACCGCTCGAGTCATAGACCTTCAGGCCTGCACTCATACATTCACTCCCAGATCGACCGCCAGATTGCCGTTGGCATGGAAGATACGCATGCGCTGGTTGTTCAAGGTCATACGCCCCTGCCCTGCCACCGTGCCATTCACTTCGAAGGTGTTATTTACGAAGTTGATCCGTATGCCCTGCTGGCCCGCCACATAGTTCGCGCTCCTGAGTTCGCCGGTGACGATCAAGTTGATGATGTCGGCCTGCTTGATGATCGCGCTGTTCAGGAACGCCTGCCCGTTCTCCAGCGCGAACACCGACTTGGCCACGCCGTTGATCTGGTTCAGTACCGCGAACCGGTCAGCCAGGAACAGCACCTGCGACTGCATGCCGCTCGGCGTGTTCTCGATGCCAATCCCCATGCCGGCGCTGTAGTAGCGCCCCTGCGAGTCGACGCCCAGCTTGATGCTGTACATCGCGTTGAGCTTGCCATCGGTCGTTGCCTGGGTTTGGGCAATCGTCTGGATGGAGGCCTCGTTGTCGCCCGTACGGCTGCTCAGCTGGGTGATGGACGTTGACAGGGCTTCATCAGCCGTAGCACGGGTGGTGGCCTCGGTAATGATCGAGGCTTCGTTGTCGTCGATCCTGGAGTTGGCGTTGGTGATCTGAGTCGTCAGCGCCTCATCTGCCGTCGCCCGCGCAGTGATCTCTGTCACCAGGTCCGCGCTCACACCGTCCAGGTCCGCGCTCAAATGCGTGATCTGGGAGGCAAGCGCCTCGTCCGCGGTGGCCCGCGTGATCATTTCGGTGGACAGGTCAGCGCTGACGCCATCGAGGTTGGCACTGAGGGACGTGATCCGGAGCGCCAGGGCCTCGTCTTCGGAGGCGCGGGCGTAGGCCTCCTCCTGGATCTTCGCATCGATTGCGGGACCCAGTTCGGTGGCGATGGTGTCGATCCTTTGACTGATCGCCAAGTCAGCCGAGGCGAAGGCGCTGTACGTCGTCCAGGCTGTAGCCTTGGCGCCAGAGTCACCGGCCTTCCAGTCGGTACCACCAGCCATCCTGGGGAACACCTGCGCCTCGACGCCGATGATCCTGGTGGCCATCGCGGCCAGCTCACCGTTGATCTCCTCGACGCTGGTTTCGACGCCATCGATTCGAACTGCCAAGGCCGAAACCATCTCGCCAAGAGAGGCGTAATCGCCCATGTACTCCCAGTACGTGGCATTGGTCACCGGGGTGCCCGCCGGAACGTCCTGCCTGGCCCTGTACAGCTTGCCGTCCAGCTTGACCAGGGAGCCCGCCAGATAGGCTTGATTCGCGTCCCAGTCGGGAGTGCCCGCGATATCGGCAATCTGCGACTGCAGCGAGTCGATCTGGCTTTGGAGCGCCGTGTCACCCTCGGTGATCCGGACATTGACCGAGCCTGGGCCGTTGCCAGAGATCTTCTCGATTTCGGACAGCAGCTCTTGGCCGAGCTCAGTTTCGGTGATCTTGCCGGTGATGTAGTCGAGGATCTCGCTGGCATCGGCGTTCGACTGCCCAAACACCCAGTCAGTCCAAGGGCCAATGTTACCGCTTCGGTCTACCAGGCGCGCCCGGAAATACCTCACCACCGCTGCGGCCATGCCGCTGTGCAGGTAGGTCGAGGTCGGGTACGCCTGCAGGCCAAGGGCAACCGGGTTCTGGCCGGTAGGCTCGGAGGCCATCTCGATCTCGGTGTACTCGGTATCACCCGCGCCTGCCGGGAAACCCCAGGTCAGGCGAATACCGAAAATCTCCGGGGAGGTGTTCAGGAAAGCAGGCGCCGGCGGCTGCCCTTCCTTCCCTTTCAGCTCCGTCAGCATGGAGTTGCGCCAGATCGACGTGATGTCGAAGGCGCTCACAGCCCGTACCCGAGCCAGGTAAGCCCCGGCGTAGATGCCCACCACGTCAACCGAGGTGGTGCCGACGCGCTGCAGGCGGATCCAGTTGCCGTCGTCCTTGCGCCACTCCACGTCATAGGCGACAGCGCCTTCAACCGCAGGCCAGGCGATGGTCATGGTGCTGACCGCGATGCCCTGGGAGATTGCATATTCCGACGTCAGTGTGACGCTCGCCGGCGGTGCCACGGTGGTGACCGGGATCACGCTGATCGGCCGGCTTTCCAGTTTGGCGCCGGTGTCGATGGCGGGGAACTTGCTGGGGTTGAACTCGAGGGCCGTGATCTCGTACTGCCCTTCCTGGGTGCGCGAAGTCTTCAACACGCGGAACAGCTGGATAGCCAGGTCCTCGTAGTCGATCGCCCACTGCAGCTGCGGCTCAGGCTGGACGCTGTAGGCGGTGGTCACGGTCACCGCACGGCCGTTCACCGATTGGACCGTGCGCGCCTGGGCAGTGCCGTTCGGCAGGTTCAGGATCAAGCGGTCGCCCGCCTTGATCGGCGTGTCACGGTCCAGGGTCACCACCCGGCCGGCGGCCGCCGAGATCCGGCCACCGTTGGGCCTGCCGGCCACCAGCTCATCAGCCACGGGGATGACGTACCCCGGGAGCGGAATGCGTCCCTCCATGCCTGTCCGGAAGGTGACGGTGCGGTCCTGGTCATTGCTCAGCAGCGCCCACTTGCCGCGGCGCTGGGCCTCGGAGGCGCGGGTGCAGCCGATGGCCGAGATCTCGATCGGTCGGTCCCGGTACCGGCGCTGCAGCGCCAGGTCGGTCACCGGGATAACGTCGGTGTCGTAGTTGTTGGCCGGGTTGTCGTAGCTGACCAGGGCCCGGCTGTAGTGGGTGTTGCGCTCGGCACCGCCATACACGAAGTCGCCGTCGATGACGTTCGAGCGCGTGAAGACGTAGTCGATGTCCTGGGCGCGCGGCATGTCGGCCTGCATGAACAGCGAGCCATGCGCCCAATAGACCATGCCCCGGTAGATGGCCGAGAGATCCCGCAGCAGCATCCAGGCCTCGGCCCTGCCCTGTAGGTTCATGTCGCACAGGTAACGCGGCTCCTGGCCGCCCAGGCCATCCGGCACCAGTTGGTCGCAGTACTGGGCGATGCGGTACATCTCCCACTTGTCGACCATCCACGACTTGATGCGCTTGCCCAGGCCGAAGCGATCCTCGACGCACAGGCCATAGGTCACGAACGCCGGGTTGTTGGTCCAGGCCTGCTTGAAGGTGCCGTCCCACACGCCGGTGTAAGTCCGGGTGATCGGGTCGTAGTTGCTCGGCACCGGCCAGCGGCGCGCCTTGCACCGCACCGTGACCTCGGGGATGTTCTGGAACTGCTGGGCGTCGAACTCGATGTACAGCAACGCGGTGTTCGGGTAGCGCAGCTTCTCGTCGATGATCTCGGTGTAGCCCGCAATAGTCATCGTGTCGGCGACCGTGCCGCTGTTCTGGTTCGGCGTGATCCGGCGCACGCGGAACATCCAGCCCGAGGTGGCGGTCGGCAGGTCCACGCTGACAGAGCGCTGGTAGCCGTTGGTGGTCTTGCCGTCCACGGCGCCGCGGTGCGCCTCGGCATAGGCCCCACCATCGGTGGCGATGTCGACGGCATATTCGATGCGGTAACCGTTGGTATTGCCGCTGCTGTCCTGGCTGGCCAGGCGCGGCCAGGTGAAACGAAGGCGCAGGCGCGAAAGCTGGATGTTGCTCAGGGCACGGGTGAACGGCGTATCACTGCGCAGCTCGACGTTGACCGTGGTCTCGTTCTCGATCGCCGGGATACCCTTGATGTACTGCTGATCGATGCTGCCTGGGCGCCATTCCCACTTCACACCCGGGAAGTTCACGTTGCCGCTGGCATCCATGATCGGCGTGTTGTCGAGGTAGATATCGCGGTCCGTCGGCGTGCCATCGAATTCGCCCTCGCCAACGGCCAGGAGAATGCTGGCGATGTTGGTGGACTGCAGGGTGTCCGGCGACTCCACCGGCGTCTTTGGCTTGCTGCTGCCGCCTTTCGCGCCAGCAATGTCGAGCTGCTGTGCTGCGCCCATGCTTTCCTCCGGGCATAAAAAAACCGCCGGGAGGCGGCTTGTTCGCTGATGCGTTGCTATTTCTTGTCTTCGGCGCGGATCGACGCAGAGATGACCGCCCCGCCCCATCGGCGCTCACCGATGCAGATCGGGACCGGGTTGCCGCTGGCCGTGGTGTTCTTGGCGCTACCGAAGGCGTAGGACGGCAGGTTTTCCGGGGCGGCGCTCTGGGATAGGCCCTTGGCCTGGGGACTGAGCATCTGGATGACGCCGCCCGCCATCAAAGACGCACCAAGCGCCTGGCCCCAGCCCTGCATACCAGGGACAACAAAAGATGCCGCGAAAATCACCGCTCCGACAATGGTCTGAAGCAGGCCTCCGCGCTTGCTTCCAGACACAACTGGAACGATCCTGATCTCCTTGGTACCGCTGCGATCAAACTCTTCCTCGCCAACGTTTCTCCCATTGCGGAAGATCGCAAACCTCATGCCCAACCTGTCCAGGCGCTTGATCTCATCCTCAAAGCCGGGAAGCGTAGCTTTTAGGGCCTTGAAAACTTCCCGCGTTCTTCCTGTATCCAATGAGCGGCGATGCTCTCTACCAAACTTCTGCGCCAATGACCCTGACAGCTTGATCAGGGTCATTGGCTGATAATGTGCCGCCGTTGTCATCGTGCGTTCCTCCGGGCATAAAAAACACCCTGCGAAAGCGTAGCCCTCGCAGGGTGTCGGGGTGACCATCTCATTAACCGCCCGAAGGCGGCATCTAGTTCGAGTATCTTAAAGGCAGGACTTGACCGCTTGCTCAATAGCAGAGCGGCCCACGCCGGGCATCCAAGCTAACCGCTGATAGAACTCAACCGAACTGCCCGCCCCCTTTCTGGATACTTCAAGCAGCTCATCGGTCAGGTTCATGGCACCAATCACTATTCGGTACCCATCCTGGGTTTCCGACATCGATGCTTCGGAGCGAGCATCCTGCCACCTAGGATAAACACAGAGCGCATACTGGCGCGGCGACTTCTCCGTTGTTGCCTTAATAGTAGGGATATTGGCTTTCAGGTCGCTAGGCGACACACACCCCGCCAGCAACGCCAGCCCCACCACCCCGATCAGAATTCGCATGTGATCCCCCCTTGAAAAGGCGGAATGTATCACTTGGCATCCCGGTGACGCAGCACCAGGCGCGTTCGGTCGAACCAGGGGCCGCCGAACACGATGATTTCTGATGGCCTGCCGTACAAGTGATGCAGCAGAAATGGGCCAGGGCCGAACACCTGGGCTTGCTCGCCGGGCAGTTGGGCATCGCTCCCCAGGTAAATGCCGGCGTGGTTCGGGTGCGCGGTGCGCCCCACAGCCATGACGATCATGTCGCCGCGCCGGGGCTGGCTGACCTGGTAGAAGCCAGCGGCCTCATAGGCCTGCTCGTAAAGGCTCGGGCCGTCGGCCTGTTCCCACCAGCCGTCCTCTCGGGCGTAGGCCGGGAACTCCAGCCCCCACTCGCGCTGGTACCAGTCCGCACAGACCTGCCAGCAATCCCAGGCACCGTGCACGAATGGTCGTGCCAGCAGCGGTGTCTCGCCAGCGGGAGTAATGGTGCGCAGGTCACCCTCCGGCCAGGACAGGATGTGCCAGGGCAAACCCGTGGCCTCGCACATGGCCAGGTCGCGCGGCGAAGGCCGGCTGGTGGCGTCCGGGTGCGAGTGCACGATGCCGATCACTTCACCCTGGTCCTCGGCTGCGGCGTACTGCTCGGGTGAGATCCGGAACTCTTCCGCTGGGTCGCTGGCCGTGTTGTCACACGGGATGTACCACTGGGTCCGGCCAGCGGCGACGATCAACCCGCAGCACTCGCGCGGGTATTCGGCCGCGGCGTGCTTCTGCACGGCGGCCAGGATGTGTTTACGCATGGTCAGCTCCGCGCGATAAGAGAGACGGCGGGGAACCCACCGAAGGGCAACGGGTTGCCTTCGCCGAAGCGTGGGATGCAGCCGGTACCCAGGCACCCATCGCACTCGTCCAGCTCGGGGTTGTCGGTCAGGTTGCCATCCTTGTCCCGGTATGGCCCGGTGTAGCCACAGTTCGGCCCCCGGTAGCCTCCAGTCATGGCCCAGTGGCACAACTGGGTCATCTGCCGACCAATCGACTCGCCCCCCACATCGCCAGGGCTGGCAAGCTCCCAGGCCACGGTGGTGCCGTTTTCAGAGACCTTCTGGTCGATGTACCAGACCTCAATGCTCTCCTCGGTCGGGTCGGCCTCGGGGTTGCCCCCTGGAAAGTTCGCCGCATCGAGGTACTGGCCCAGCGTGTGCCGGATCGTCAGCTTGAACTCGAGCAGGTCATCGAAGGCCAGGCACAGCGCCGTGATCCGCCCGTTGACGTTACCGACCGAGATGGTGGGCCGAACCGCCGTGCCGTCCGAGTTGGCCTCGATGCCCTCGATCTGCATGGGCCAGGCGCCGTATTCGTGGCCCTGCCACCAGATGGACTTGGCCGGCAGCTGATCGGCATCAGCGCCAGCGGCAGCCAGTTCCTCCGGCGTATGCGGTATGGCGTGCCCATGGAATCGGAGAACATCGGCGCCGAAGTCGCTGCCGTCCAGCTCGAACAGCATGATCTCAGCGCCAGGCTCCAGCTTCTGGAGCTGTGTGATAAGGCTCATGGGTGATACGCCCGCTCGAAGGTCATTGAAAGAACGCCGATGCCCCCGGGCCTCCACTGCTCACGGAATGTCGAGCAGCGGTACAGACCGAGGACGCCAGCGGGTGTGGTCCACAGGAACGACCGATAGCCACCATGGGCGCGGATGAAGCTCAAGATCGGCTGTAGCTCCTCCTTGAGGCCACCGAAGGTCAGCGAATGGGTCTCGTCCTCAGCGTTCAGACCATCGCCGCTCACCTGGGCATAGCCGTCCCCGAACTGGGACCGGCGAACCCGAAGCGTGCTGTCCGTGCTGACTTCGTCGTCCGGCACCCAGATAAAGGTCTCGATGGCCATCAGCCCCTCCCGTTGCTGTTGCGATAGCTCGTCCCGCCAGGCCGCCAGGAAGCGGCAATAGCCCGCTCGGCCGTCAGCTGCATCTGTTGCTGCAGGTTCTGCTGCAACGCGGCGCTGTCCAGCTGCATCCCTTCAGCACCCCGGTCCTCGACGGTGAAGTACATCGGCGCATCCACCTGCACCACCGTGCCGCCGGCAGGCGATCCGCCAACCACTTGCACACCCAGGGAGCCGTCGGAGCCTCGCGCCAGCGGCATGATCGCTTCAGGCCCAGCCTCACCAACCACACCCAATCCACCATTGGCCATGCCAAAAGCTGTTGGCCTGTTCAGTACGCTGTTCGTGAAGGCGCCCCCCTTGGCGAAGAACTGCACACCACCACTCCATGCACCGCCCTGTGCTTGGGGGAAGTAGGTGTTGGAATAGCCCGCCTGCGATGCCCCCAGGTTTGACGACACCGCTCCCGCCGACCCAGCCTCCAGGCCATTCCCTCCGCCGCCGAAGTAGCTGCCCACTGCGGATACCCCAAGCCCTACCAGGCCGCTGAGCAAGGAGCTCGCAGCCTGTTGGCTGGCGATCCTGGCCATGTCCGCGATAACGCTGGTGGCGAAGTCCTTAAAACTCGCCTTGCCAGTCATGGCGAAATTGGCGATGGCGTTGCTGGCCGTGTTGAAGCCGGCGGTCAACATGTCATCCGTCGCGCCCGCTACATCGGCAGCATCGGCACGGATGTTGTCCCAGGCGCGGCGTGCGCCGTTGCGATAGTCCGCCTGCGCCTGCAGCCGGGCGTCGAAGCCGTCGACCTCCATCTGGATCTCGCGTGCCTGGTAGTCGGCCAGGTCGGCAAGACGTTGCTCGTAGGCCGACTGGGTGAGCTTCCGGGAGGCATCCTCCTGCTGCTCCTCCAGCTGGCGGCGCGCCTGGGCGTACTTCTCGCGAACAGCGTTGAGGCGGTCGGCCTGCTCCCGTTCGTTGTCGCCCATACCGACACCGGCGACATCTGCGTTGATTGCGTCCTGCCGCGCCTGCAGCACCACCTCCATGGCCTTGCGGTAAGCCTCGGCGCTATTGCGCCTGATTTCCGCCAGCTTCCGCTCCTCCTCGGTGCGCTTCTGGATGGTGCCGTCGGCATAGGCCGCATTCAGGTTCTTGATGCCGAGCTCCATCTCGGCGGCGGTGATCTTGCCGGCGGCCTGGGCCTTGCGCAGCCCCTTCACACCCTCGGCCAGGTCCTCCAGGCGCTTCTTCTCGGGCAGCGCGCGATCGATGATCGCATCGAGTGCCTTGATCTCATCCTTGAGCGCCTTGGTGCGGTCCTTGCTGCTGTCAGTGGCCGCCTTGTTGGCCTTCTTCTGCGCCTCGATCGCATTCGCCGCCGACAGGATCGCCTGGCGGTCGGTCTCAGTGAGGTCAGCGTTTTCAGCAATGTAGCGATTGGCGATCTTGATCGCGTCGCCGTTGTCCTGCAGGCCGGCCAACTGCTTCTGCAACGTGTCCAGGTACGTCTGCCCGGCCGTGCTCATTCCGGCCTTGGCGGCATTATTCGCGTCGGTGGCGACCGTGTTCTCCTGCGTGACACTGGTCAGAACGCGCAGGGTCTCGGCGATCAGGTTCGAACGCTGATCGGCATCGCTGACAGCGCCGGCCTGGGTGAGCCACTGCTGCACGGTACCGGCCGGCAGTTGCAGGCGCTCGCCGACCTCTCGCAGGATCGGCGCCAAGTCGGCACCGGACGCGCGGGCCTCGTTCAACCGGTCGATCACCGATTGGTATTCGCGAAGCTGCTTCCCATACTGCCCCCCCGAATCCCGGGCGGGCGCCGTGACGGTTGCGGAACGGATGGACTGAGCCAGATCGCCATAGGCGTCCTTGACCTTGTCCGTCGCGTTGATCTGCTCCTGCTGCCACTTCACCAGCGATGCTTCACGCTGGTCGCGGTTGAGCTTCTGGAACTCCTCGCGCAGCTGGGCAACGGGCTTGTGCAGGTCGTCGAGGCTGACCCCGGCCTGGTCCGCGTTGTCACTCAGCAGCAGGAAGCTGGCCGCGGTGGTGCCGGCCAGCAGCGCGAGCCCCATTGGTCCGCCCAGTGCCGCCAGCAGGCCGCCGGTAGCGGCGCGCGTCAGGTTGGTCTGGGCGATGGCCAGTGCATCGGTGGAAGCCTTGAGGGCTGCCTGCTTGGGGATCAGTTGCGTTTGCACCAGGGACAGGCGCTGCATGCCGGTGGCAGCCGCCACGGATGCCTGAGCCTGCTGCAATTGCGCCTGGGCGTAGATGCGCTGCGCGTCGGCAGCACGCAACGCGGCCTGGGCATTCTGGATCTCTGCGGCCCGCTGGGCGAGCGCAGCCTTCAGCGCCAGGCCGGACTTGGCGACGTAGTTGGTCAGCGCCGCCACGCCAGCGCCACCCATGGCCGCCGCAACCAGGTTGATGTTGTCTGCGACCGCAATCAGCGCGCTGGAAAGCCCAGCGACCGCGCCGGTACGCTCCTCCATGTTGCCCAGGTAGGAGCTGATGGCGTTGCCGATGTTCACCATCGCGTCCTGGACGCTGGTGGACATGTCGGCCGCTGCCTTGCGGTTAACCTCAACGGTGCGCAACAGGCCGGTGTTGATGGCCTCGAGCGACAGCTTGCCCTGGACGCCCAGCTTGCGGATCTCTTCCGCGCTCTTACCGGTCGCGCCGGCAATCGCATCGACGATGGTCGGCATGGCCGACTGGATCGACACCCAGCCGTCCGCATCGACCTTGCCGGTTTGCAACGCCTTCGAATAGGCATCCAGAGCCGAGCCGGCCTTGTCGGCCGCTGCAGCGTTGGTCACCAGCAGGAAGCTGAAGCTGTCGGTGATGTCGAGCGTCTGCTGGGTGTTGAAGCCCAGGCTGCGCATCACGTCGGCCGTACGGATGTACAGCTCTTGGGCCTCGGCCAGGGGCCGGTAGGTCTCCTGCGCGGTTTGCAGCAGGCGCTCCTGCACCACCTGGTACTCGCCAGCGCTACCAGCGGCGGCCTTCATCCGGTCGGCCATCTGCCCGTAGGCATCGACCTGCTTGATGATGCCGCCGATCAGGCCGGCACCGGCAACAGCCGCGAAGGCGCCGCGGATAAGCGCCCCGGCCTGCTGGGCGGCGCCGCCGGCGCTGTCGAATGCCGAGTCGACCTGGGCCAGGTTGCGGTCGATCGACTGGGTGGTGCGCGCGACCACCTGGTCCGCACTGGCCAGCTCACGACGCAACTGCTGCGTGGTGGCCTCGATCTGGACCAGCATGCCCTGGACTTGTTGGTCGGCCATGTGAAACTCCAAGCACAAATAAGCCGCCCCAAGGCGGCGGTCTGCCTACTATTCGCGGCGGCCTCGCAGGAAGGCCTTCAGGCGATCCGCCACGCTTCCGCGCTTCTGCGGTGCAGCCTGCGGCTTCGCCTTACCGACGTTCATCCAATCCAGGCGGGCGTCGAGGGCGAGCATGATCTGCGGTATCGGGGTGCGCCATGCGGTGTCAGGCGGCCAGCCAAGCCAGCCGGTGGCCACGCCGAACAGGTAGTCGACGTAGCTGCCATTCCTCACGGCGCTGTGCTGACCGCCTCGGGCTTTCCCCGGCCGGCCACGCTCGGCGGCACCGGGTTCAGCAGGAAGGTGATGTACTCCGTCAGCTTGCCCGACACCTTGGCCACGCCGGTCTGGAAGACCTCATTGGCGACCGTGGGGTGTTGCTCGCCTGGCAGCCCGGCGCCGGCGACGATAATGTCGGCGCAAGCACCGATCGCCATCAGGCGCATGGCATCCAGTGCGGCGCGCAGGCCGCCGAACCGGGCTTCGATCAGCAAGGCCGCCTCGAGGGTCGGCTTCAAGGTGTAGCTGCGCGCACCGACCACCAGGGTAACGGTGCCATGCAATGCTTCGCTCATGGGGGGTCTCGCAGTAGGTGACGGGGCTCAGCCCCGTCTATCACGGGGTGGCCGGGCCGGCAGGAATCTCGATGATGTCGGTGTTGATGGCCAGGGTCATGTTGCGGCGCACGACGTTGTCGGCAGAGCCGGCCGCCACGGTGTTGTTCATCACCTTCACGCCGAAGTAGAAGGTGGTGGGCAGGATGGCCGGGGATGCATCCGGGTCGCCATCGTTGAGGGTGACCTTGATGTTGTAGTTGCCCTTGGTGCGGTCCTTGTGCGCAGCTGCCACGGCCTTCTGGCCGAGGTCGCCATTGTCCAGACCAACCGTCAGGGTCATGTTGCCGGCGTCGGCGGTGCCCTTGTACTTGCGCACCCGGCCATCACTCAGCGCGGTGAAGTTCACCGGGTTGAAGGTATCGCCGAACTCGCCCAAGTCCTCGATCTCGCCGACATCGACGTAGGTGTCGGCCTCATACTCGGTTTCGGTGTCCGCGCCGGTCTTGCCGCCGATGGCGAGGCGGCAGCCGGCGGCTGTGTTGAGGTTGTCTTCGGCCATGGGGGTTCCTCCAAAGGCTCATTGGATAAAAGCCGCGGCGCGGCCGGTGTTGGATTCAGTGGGTGGTGATCACGCGAACGGTGATCGAGCCCTGATAGGTGACGCCGTCAGCATCGCGCTGGGCGTCGGCTTGTTCGACACGGACGGACACGGCGCGCCCGACCGCCAGCGGCAGCCGCCGCTCGTCCAGGGCGGCGATGATCTCGCCGTTGATGCGCTTGACCTCGGCCTGACCGATGGCATCGGACCAGACCGACAGGTAGATCAGCCGCGTCTCGCGCTTGCGCCCAGCGATGGGGCTGGCGTTCGTCGAAACCTCGCGGTCAATCGACACGTAGGGCATGTCAGCATTCATCGGGGCGCCGTCGTAAATCGGACAACTGACTTCAGCCTCAAGCCTGGCGAAGATCGCCTCTTGCAGCGCCAGCGACGGATCAGCCATTGCCTACCCCCTGGCTCGCCTTGCGCAGCGTCAGACGGATCGCCGCCTCGATATCGGCCATCACGTATTCCCTGTTCACGTCTATCGACGGTCTCAGCCACGGGTGAGCGGGCCTGGCTGGGATATCCGGGTATTTGCCGAAGAAGTGCTGCCCATCGGACTTGTTCTTGGTGTCACGCTGGCGAAGCGCGTTCCGACGCCCGCGCAGCTGTGACTTGTCGCGGTTGTTGGTGTGCACCCCACCGACGGCATTGCGGTCGGCTCGCTGGTACATGGTGCCGGAGTAGCCCTTGGTGCCGTACTCGATGAAGCGCAAGTAGAAAAATCGGCGGTTGTCGCGCTTTCCCCGGATTCCGACTTGAGCATCCAGACCGCTGGGCGAGACATAGACCTTCAGAGCTGCCGCAGCTGCTCCGGTGTCTTTCGGGATCAGCTGCTGCTGGGTGGCCAAGATTCTGCCCGCCGCCTTCTCCATGGCAGGCTTCAGTTCGTTGTCCATGGTCTTGTTGATGTTGCGGAGCGTCCGGCGCAGCCGGATATCGCCCCGGATGCTCGAGCGGCGGGCCATGGCTCACTCCTTGGCCTGGGAGGCCTTAGCCGGCTTCGCAACAGATTCATCGACCTTGACGGCGTAGCCACGGGCGATCAGCCCCTCGGCATACGCCTTCTCCACCTCGAACACCTCGCCCTTCTCGCGCTCGCCGGAGGCACCGGAGAGCACGCCTAGGGCCTGGATCTTCATCTTCATGGTTCACCTCATGGGTTGGGGACCGATGAGCACAACAGCCTCATCATGGTCCTGTCGTTGTCGAGCAGTACGGCCTCGACCTGGTAGGTCACGCCGCGCTCGGTGAGTCGCCATTCAACTGCGATGTCCGTCCGCGGGCGGATGCGGATCTCGGCGGTGATCGTCGCCTTCAGTTGCTCGGCAACTGGAGCGACACGGCCGGTCGGCATGGTGATTTCCGCCCAGACCTTGCCGGCACCGACCCACGTCTTGGTCGCGCCGCCAGAGGCATTGCGGGTCAGCTCAGGGCGGGATGCGTCGCAGCGATGACGCAGGGGGCCGGCTTTCATCAGAAGCGCTTCCTGTACCAGAGCAGCCTTTCGACTGCGAGCGGCATGGCCGTGGCAATCGTGCCAACGGCCACAGCCTCGCGGTTGGCGTACCAGTGCCCGACCAACAGCAGGATGGCCTGCTCAACGTCGCGGGTCAGACCCATCTCGTCAGGCTCGACCGGCTCGGCGTCAACGAGCTTGCGGTCGCAGTGCTGCTCGACGTGGGCCTTGGCCGCCTCGATGTAGCCGCCAATCAAGGCGTCCTCTTCATCACCGTCGACCCGCAGGTGCAGCTTCACGGTGGCCAGGTCGAACATTTACTTGGCCTCTTTGGAAGCCGTCGGCTTGGTTTCCTTGGGCTTGGCCACCTTCGGCTTGCCGTCGTCACCCACCTCTACGGCCAGGCCCTTGCCGATCAGGGTATGGGCGTACTCGTCATCAGCATCGTCAAACACCGCACCGGCCTTGACCTGGTTCGAGTCAGCGCGCAACAGCGCACCATTGCCGACGAAGCCCCACAGAATCTTGATCTTCATGCTGCCTCCAGGAGCGAAAAGGCCGGCGGGGTGCCGGCCTTCGTTGGGGTTGGGTTACCCGGCAACCGGGAACCGGCCTTTGACCAGCGCCTCCTTGCGGCGCACGCCGAGGCCCAGGCGTTCTTCGACCAGCAGCGCGCGCTCGTTCTTGATGAACTGATCGTTGATCAGGCCCATCTTGAACAAGAACGACATGCGGTCGAACAGCGTGGTGGAGCGCGCAAAGTTCGCAGTCAGGAACTCGCCGCCGTTCTCCGCATCGCCTTCGTCCATGCTGTCGGAGGTGATCACCGGGCGGCCCCACAGGATCGGCGTGACCAGGCCCTGCAGGTTGGCGAACAGGTAGCGGTTCTCGCCATCCTTCTGCAGCTCGATGTTCATCCAGTCGAGCTCGGTCATCACCACGCCATCGGCGGACATCTTCGATTGCTTGCGCACCTGGTAGATGGAGCGGCGCACCAGGTCAATCGACGTGTCGCCAGCCTTGCTCAGGCCAGTGTCGTAGGCGGTAGCCTGGGTCATCAGGCCGTTCAGGTTCTCGCCGGTACCGTCGCCTTTGAGGATTTGCGCCTCCTCCTCGAGCTTGAGGTCGTAGCGCAGCAGCTGTTGCAGGTAGGCGAACAGCTGCGGCACGTCGTCCAGCGCTTCGTCGGTGACCGGCATCCAGACCGCAATCTTCTTGACGCGGTCGGTCTCGGTGGTGAAGGTCACGTTGCTGGTCGGCTTGAGGCCGCCCTCTGCCACCGGCGCCGCGCCACGGGTGTGCACGTTCTCGCGGAAGTAGGTGTAGCTCTGGCCGGAAACGGGGATCGCGGTCAGAAGGTCGCGAATGCGCAGTTCCTGGCGGATACCCGGCTGAATGACCGGATCGTAGTTCGGCACGACGATGCCGGCGCTGGTGACCTTCATTTCCTTCATGCTGGCCATGTCGGACTTGGTCACTTCGAGCTGGGCCAGGGAGGCGTTCTTCTGGCTCAGCGCCTTGTAAGTGTCGTCACCCTTGATCAGATCGATGAAGCTCTTGCCCTCACCAGGCTGGCCGCGCAGCTTGACGCCTTTCTGCTCGAGGTCGACGACCTGATCGATGACCTTCTGCAGCTCGCCCTTCTGGTCTTCGATCTGCTTTTTCAGGTCGGTGGTGACTTGGTTGCCCTTCTGGACCTCATCCATGGCCGCGTCGTACTTCTTTTGCAGCCCGTCGAAGCCGGCCTTCAGTTGCAGCTCCAGGGAATCCTTCAGTTCTTTCACTTCGCTCATGGCGATACTCCAAAATGGTGGGTGAACAGGGTGGAAATTTCTTTCAGCTCATCCACGATCGCCGTGGCCTCGCTCCCGCCGTCACGGCGTAGCGCGGTGTAGCCGAGCGAAGCGACCGCAGCCGCTTCCTTCTGCGAGAGACCCATGCGTTCGCGCAGGGCCTTCTCGAAAAGCCTGATGTCCGACTTGACGCTGAGGACTTGGGCATCGGGATTCATGCCGAACGGAACGAAGGAGGCCTCCCATAGCTCCGCCTCCTTGATGACGCGCACGCGGCGCCCGGCGCGCTCCTCGAAATCTGCCTTGATGATGTTGAACCCGATCGACATGCTGTCGAGGACGTCAGCCTTCATCAGTTCGTAGGCGTCGCGGGCATAGCTGACGTTGAGGTTGACCTGGCCTTTTAGCAGGAGGCCGTGGTCGTCCTGGGTGTAGTCAGCAGCACCTACCAAGCGGGTCAGGTCGTGATACAGGGCCAGCTTCAGCTGGCCTTTCCGGGTGGCCTTCACCCGGGTGAAGGCCCCTGGCACGATCACGTCGTCGCCCAGGTCCACGTTGTTGAATACCGCGGCGTAGCCCTCAAAATTGCCGGCTTCGTCAACGGCCTTGAGTTCGAACGGGCATTCAAGGTTCGCCATTTTTTTGCATCTCCCACCGGGTGACCCGGGCGTAGTCGCCGCCCAGCGGCGGGTAGTTTTCCTTTTCGCGCACCTCGTCGATCGACAGCCACCCGGAACCGCCCGATCCGCCCAGTGCGGCCTGGAAGTAGGCTGCCCGGCCAGCACTGTCGGCGCGCAGAAGGCCCTCGACAACGAACTCCACAAAGCGGTCGCCAGAGCTGAACAGCTTGTTGTTGAACTCGTCTTCGACGGTGTCGATGTAGGGCTTGAGGCCGAAGGTGATGAAGCCAGTCAGTTGCTGCTCCAAGTTGGAGCCCATGATCGAGGTCTTGCCGGCGCGGTTGGCCAGCCACAGCGGAACGCCGTAGATGCCCGCCAGGGCCTCCTCCTGGAACTGCTGCGACTCGATGAACTGGGCGTCCTTCTGGCTGATGCCGGCAGGAACGATCTTGGGGTTGCCCTGCAGGATCGCCATCTTGCCGATGTCGTCGGCATCGGCCTTGCGCACATCGGGAAACTTCTCCATGACTTGGGCCTGCTGCGCCTTGGTCAGGAACTCCTCATAGATGACATAGCCGCCGGTAAAGCCACCCTTGCGCATGAAGCGGGCCGACCACTGCTGACCAGCCTTGGCCAGGCCCATGGTCTCGGCCTGGTGCTCGATCGGCGACAGCCCGACAATGCCGTCCAAGCTGAACAGCTTGAAGTGCAGCATGTGCTCTGGGGACACCGGGAACGGGTCCCCTTCCTTGGGGGTGACCAGGTAGATCAGCTCCTCGTCGGTGTCGATCTTTACGGTCCTGCCATCCAGCGGCACCAGGCCGATCGGATCGCCATGGACGTTGCGCTCGATCAGGGCGAACGCATTGCCGCGCAACGCCATGTTCACGACCACGAACTTGAGGAAGTTCAACATGGTCATGTACGGGTTTGGCTTGCGCAGCAGCTTGAGCATCCGGTCATTACCGGTGATCAACGCCCTACCACCCTGCTTATCCTCATACAGCTTCAGCGGCAAGCCGCTCAGTGACTCGGAAAGGATCTTGATGCAGGACCAGACCATGCTGATGGACAAGGCCGTTTTGGCGGAGATCCGAACACCCGCCTTGGTGCGCTTGCCGCCAACCTCCAGGTCAACCTCGACATGGTCGCCCGTGGTCTGGTCGGTGTAGCCGAAGAAGCCCCAGGTCATGGGGTTGTACCATTTGAATGCCATGGTCAGCCTACTAGTCCAAAGAAGCCGTGGTTGAGGTAGTCGTCCATGCCGCCGCGCGCCTCTGGGTTGAGGGACATCAGCGAAACGGCGTTGAAGGTGGCCATGAGTGGGTCAATCTTCGCGGTACCGGACGCCTGCTTGGTGATCAAGAAAGCGTTGGCCGATGGCACGCCCTTGGCGTTACCGCAGGCCCAGGCCATCAGTGGCTGTCCGCAGTGCAGCAATGTGCCCTCGGCAAGCCGACGCTCGGTGGTCTTGATCGCGCCGGTGAGTTTCCAGCCCTGCGAGATGCCAACGATCTGTTCCTCGTCGATGCCGACATCCGCCAGAGCATCCAGCACTGCGCCGATGCCGGCCGGGTCGAGGCCGACCTTGTCCAACAGACCGGCCTCATTGATTCGGGCCACGATGGCGGCCAGCTGATCAACGTCGTCGCCGATCTTGTCGACGATGGTGAGGTCGCCAGTTGCCTGCAGGTCGAGCAAGCGCGGCGCCTCGGACTTGCGGCGCTCCAACACGGACGGGTGGGCCCAGGCATGCGCCCAGTGCAGCCAGGTGCGTGATTCACGAACCCGGCCGATGACCGACAGGCCGAGCAAGTCATCCAGGCCGCCGCCGTCACCGCCGACGACGATGACCTCACATTGCTCGAGCAGATCATCCAAGGTCATGCCGGGCTTGGCCTGGGGCTCCCAGAACGCGGCACCGACCCAACTGTCGGACATCAGGGCCAGGCCGATCTCGATATTGAGGTGCTTGGCCTGGAAGCCACGCATCTCCGCCTCGCCGTCGATTTCCGCCTGCATGTGCAGGCGTTCGAGCGTTGGACGGTCTACCGAGTAGCCAATGTTCGGGTTTACCAGGTGGAAGTTTTCGGGCTTCCGGGCCTCACCGCTGTCGATCATCTCCTTCGAGAACTCGTAGATGATCGGCAGGAAGCGGTTGTCGTCGATGCGGCCGTCACGCACACCGCGGGCATAGGTCAGCTTCGACTTGAACACGCCGGCCGGAGGCTCGTTCGACTGAGTCGTCAGCCAGATGATGAAGCCCTCCGGCCTGGACAACAGGCCGCCGGTGGCTTCACGGATCATGTCCGCCGCTTTCGGGTTCTTGCCGAACAACCAGGCCTCATCGATCAGAACGCCGACCGCCTTCTTGCCGCCGACCACGTCGCTATCAGCCGCCACGACCTTGAGCGTTGCCCCCGTTTCGCGGTGGGTGATCAACCTCAAGTGCGGCTGCACATGCAGCAAGGCCTTCAGCTCCTCATCGTTGTTGACCATGTCCTTGGCCGGGATGAACGAGTTGTCCGCGATCTCCTTGGTCGGCGCGAGGATGATGAACTCGGCCGAGAGGCGCCAGTTGCGGATCAGCGCCGTCAGCATGATCCCAGCCGCAATGGTCGATTTACTGTTCTTCTTCGGGATGCAGAGCATCACCTCCCGAATCAGCCGCTCGCCGGTCTCACTGTTGTAGCTACCGAACACGGCACCAGCGAACGCCAGCACCCACGGCGCGCAGGAAGCCTCTATGGTCGGGCTTCCCGGCGCATCAACGATCTTCAGCCCCTTGAAGACCTCAAGGCTGGCCTCCGCTTCCTCGGGGAACAGCGGCGGCGGGATGATCGATTCGCCGGCAGCCAGGCGCCGCCACCAGTCCGGGCAGGCAGTTGTCCATTGCATGAGTTACCCCTTCACGACGGAGAGCGGCGGTTTGCCCTGGGCGTACCGCCCTTTGCCTGCCTGCTTGGCGGCTTCGGCCTTCTGCTCTTTCTTGCCCTGATCGGCGACCTTCCCGTGCACGTAGGGCATGAGGGTCTTGGCCGCTTCCAGGCGCATGCGCAGGTCGGCACCGTCTGCGTTCATCAGCTCGGTGAGGAACACGCGGGGGTCGTCCGTCGTCGCGAAAGTGACCTCGCTGCTCGCCTCTGGCGCCGCTGGGTCATCTTTAACTTTTCGACCTGGTTTAACTTTGGTGCTGGACTCGGCTTTTTCGTGAAGCCGACGCCCGACCTCGGCCAGGACATCGGCGTCCTTGGCCAGCTTGGAGCCCGCTTGTGACGCGGTCTTCTCCGAATACCCGGCAGCGATCGCCGCCTCGCGGTTCGTGGCTCCCGACAGCAAAGCGTCAACAAACCGCCGCTTCTTGTCGGTTAAAGCCATCGTTAACTTTTCCTGAAACGGGAAAAAATGTGCGCGTGGGGTCGGTGGCGGTCTAGCTACGGCGGAATCCCAATATTTTTGGTACCCCCCTCCACATGACCCATTTTTTCGATCTAGAGCCTTCGCCGTGCTTTTTTTCTTAGAAAAATAAGATTTTTATGGCGCTATAAGATCCCAGCAGCCTCTTCAGCCTGCTTCACCGAGTCGTGGCAGGGCTTGCACAGCGACTGCCAGTTGTCCTGGTCCCAGAACAGATCCTTGTCGCCGCGATGCGGCACGATGTGGTCGACAATGAACGCAGCAGTGGTTCGCCCTTGCCGAGCGCAGTAGACACACAGTGGGTTGTCTCGCAGGTACTGCTCTCGCGCCTTCTGCCACTTGTAGTCGTAGCCTCGCTGGGAGCTGGTCATGCCGCTCCGCCAGCTGCCGGGCGTGACCACCTTGACCCGTGAGCCTGCGTTCTCCTTGATCCGCGAGCCGAGCGTCTTGAGCCTGGCCATCGTTACCGGCTCCTTGGTCGGTTGAGTGCGCGGCGGCCACACCGAGCCAGCACCATGTCCTGAACCTGGTGAATGGCCATACAGAACTCGTGCTGCTCAAGCGGGTGCTCGATGGGCAGCTTGAGGTACTCGTTCCAAGCGTCCGCGAGCAGTTGAACAACCTTGGCCTCCTGATCTGTCAACTCGGCCTTCATTGCTCAACCCGCCGCATGCCGACTTGATGGGCGATATCGGCAGCGCGCTCACGCACCTCCAGCACCTGGCCATCGAACGTACGGACGATGGCGAAGGTGCCGTGCCACTGGGAACTGGCGCCTGCCTCTTGCACATGGGCAATCGCATCCGGGGCCAGGTAGTGCTTGAGGTGGTTGGTATCGGTCAGCGTGATCATGTGGTCACCCTTGCGCCTTGCGAGACAGGAAAAGGTCGGAGTAGCTGCGCAGCTTCTCCACACCCATGAACCCAACGGCGCCGCCGGCGAAGGTGGCCATACCCTGTGGCAAGCCCATCCATTCGAGCAGCGGCACCAGGGCCAGCGTGATGAGTCCGCACAAGGCGCCCTCGAGGAGCATTTGCCGCCGAGTGCCGCCGCCATACACCACCCGAAGGACGGCGATTGCGACGGACAGCCCGGCAGCGTACAGCTGCGGTTGATGGGCAATCACCCAGGCCAGCGCGGCGGCCCAAAGGCCGGGATCTTTCTCAGGCATATGGGCCATCTCGATTCCTCCCGTTGCGGGGAGCACAAATGAAGAAACCCTGGCGGCCAGTCGGCTATACCAGGGTGGCGACCGGGCGGTCGTTTAGCTCAAAGGGGAAACAGCGGCAACCAGCAAGGCCTGACCAGTCAACAGCTCTGCGCGAGCCTGGCCGATCACACCAATGTCTGCGGTGGAATGACCGCACACTTGTTCGATGAGATCCTTGATGTGGGTCTTGAGCTCTCGAACTCGCTTCACCACGGACTCGTCGAACTCGGCGCAGACCTTGGTCACCACATCCGTGACTTCGCCGTAGTAGATCCCTGCACCAGATGGGTGGGCCTCCTTCATCATGAAACCATCACCATCGACATAGACAGCTGCGTAAACGAAATTGCCATCGTAGAAGAACAGCGGCAGCGCGTTAGTCAGCCCCGCAATCACCATGCCGCAGAGCTTCTTTTCGCGCTCGGTGTCCAGCAGCTGCTTGGTGATGTCGAGGAATCGACTGGCATCAGTCTTCGAAAGCCAGCGCAACGCTGACTCCAGCTTACCGGCGTCCCCAGCCACTACCGCGTCGACCACCGCTTGCTCGTAACGCTTGGCTTGCTCGCACATATTGTTCTCCGGAAAACGAAAAAGCCCCGGCGGATGCCGAGGCTCTATGGTGTTCGGTGATGCTTCCGAGTTTGCTCTCGCGCACCTACCGCAAAGTAACACGAAAGATACGGATCAGGACCGGGGATGTCAAGCGGCCTCACGCCGAATATCGAGGGCTCCATCGATCCAGGCCACGCCGGCCTTCCACAACTGACGGGTCTTCTCTTCCCCAAACCCTAGTTTCTTCCCGACCTGCATCAATGATGTGTCGCGTGCGGTGTAGTACTTGATGATGACCTGGCCGCACTCGGGATAGCGCTTGCGCAGGCGCCCTACTAAGCGATCGATGAATAGCGCATCGTCATCGGTGATCATCGGATCGAGGATAGTGTTCTCGCGAGAAGCACAGCACGACACTCCCGACCCCAACACAACCCAACGCCCCCAATGCTCCAGCAAATCCTCAGCGGTTCTTTCCAAATGGCTCATGTCCTTCCCCCTCAATCCCCGGTGTAGTTGGTGCCACCGGCGCCGAGCCGGTTGCCTTCCTGATAGAGTGCCTCCGGGCCAGTCGCCCGGGGCTTCTTCAACTGCTCGATCTGCTGCTGCGCGACCTGGAGCCTCATGCTGAGCTGGGTCACCAGCTCATCCAGGGCCAGGGCCTCGCCAGTTGCGGCTGCCACCCAGCCCGAGGCGTTGCAGTGGTCGCACGGCAGTTCGTGAAACACCCCCTGAGTGACCGCTCTCCCACGGCACACAGGGCACTGAGCCAGCTCGATCACCGCCTTCTTGAAGGCTGGGCCGTGGCTCTTTTTCATGCGTTGGAATCCTCGCCTATGGTTGTTTCCTGAATCAGCGCGCAACCCTTGTGCGGCGCGGCCTGCGGGCCGTTACCCGAATCGGCGTTTCTACCCTCCTTCCACCCGTGGATGCGGGCAAAGCCCTTGCTGTCGAGAAACGCATGCCACTGCTCCAGGGCCGCACGCTTGCGCTGCTCGACGGTGGTCTGAATGTAGGCCTGAACGTTGTGGCCCATGGCGTGGTTGATCAGCAGCTCACCGATCAGGAAGTCAATGCCCTGCTCGGCCCAGCAGCCCCGCGCCAGCTTGCGCAGGTCATGGCTGGTCCACTGGCCCTTGCCCAGGCGGGTGAAGGCGGTCGAGGCCTGCTTCTCGCTGAGGCACTTGCCGCCCTTGGCCGGGAACAGGTACTGACCGCTGTAGCCACGGGCCTGCTGCTCGGCGCGGTACCAACTGAGCAAGGCACACACCTGCGCGGTCAGCGGCAGCGAATGCGCGGCGCGGGTCTTGGTGTGCTCGGCCGGCAAGTACCAGGTACGGGTCGCCAGGGTGACGTGCGGCCACTGCGCCCGGCGGGTCTCCCCGACCCGGTTGCCATGGCACAGCATCAGCAGGGCCAGCATGGCGTCGGCGGGCCGGTCGTGGATGGCCTCGGCCAGGTCGTCGAGCAGCTGCTTGATCTGCGTTTCCCGCAGGCGCGCGGCCTTGGCCTTGATCTTGGTCCGGGAGAAGTCGCTGAACCTGATCCCGGCCATGGGGTTGTGGGCGATCAGGCCCAGGCCGTGGGCCTTCTTGAAGGCGTCGGCCAGCAGGCCAAACACCAGGCGCACGAACTCGAGCGACAGCTGCTCCTGCAGCGGCCACACCAGCTCGCGGTCCAGCGTGCTGCGACTCACCTCGGCAATGGCCAGGCCGCCCAGGCGCGGCATCAGGTGGCGGGTGATCGCCGACTTGGCCGTCGCCTTGCGCTTGGCCGACAGGCTGCGGTTGCGCGCCAGGCGATCGGCGAACCAGGCCAGCAGCTCGCCCACCTGCTCCCACCCCGACACCGCCGCGGCGCCCTCGGCGGCCAGGCGCTGGCGGATCTCCGGCAACGCGGCCAACACCACCTTGGCGGACTGGTCCGGGTAGGCGCCGATCCGGTGCCAGCGCTTGCGCACCACCAGGTACCAACTGCCGCGCGGGCGCGCCTCGGTGAAGCGAAAGCGCAGGCCCGGGTAACGCGGATCACGCAGCAGCACAGCGGACAGGTCATCGCTGCGGCGGCGCAGCTCGGCGTCGGAGAACGCGACCACCCGCGTCATGCCGCCACCGTCGCCGGCAACAGCAGGTAGGCGCGCAGTTGCTCCATCGCGTCGAAGTGCCCACGGCACACGATGGCCAGGTAGCCCTGCTCGTTGAGGCGGCGCAGGTAGTCGCGCTGGCTCGGCGACACGGCGGCCGGCTCGACGGTCGCCTTGAACTCGATGTACAGGCCGAAGTAACCACCGCGGGCCATCGGCAGCACCAGGTCGGGAATGCCGGCCTTCACCCCTTGGGCCTTGAGCTTGGCGGCCACGGCCTTCAGGCGATGGCCACCGTTGGGGACGTGGTAGATCAGCGCGTAGGCCTCTGGGAAGCGCAGTTCGATCTCCCGCATCAGCGCAGCCTGCTCCTGGCCCTCGCGGTCGATCGGCTTGGCGCGGCCGGGTTCCATCAGCGGGAACTTGCACATGGGTTGCCTCCTTGAAGGTCGATGACGGTGAAGGCGCCGGGCCACATCCGGGCGCCGTGCGCCTGGGCCACGGTCTCCTCGCGGTACAACGCCACGGGCTCCCGCGCGCCAAAGGAAAGGTCGAGCAGGTCGCTGCGGCAGTAGAGCGCGTAGCGGTACTCAGCTGGGTTTGGGGTTAGCAGCGTGCTCATACAGCGATCTCCTTTCGGCGATAGCGGTCCGACAGCGGACGGTCGCTGGCGGGCTGCGCCTTCACGGGTGGCTGCCAGCTGGCGGACAGGTTCTCGAAGCGGTTGTACTGGCCCAGGAAGGCAGCGCGGACGGTGCCGGTCTCGATGTCGCGGCCCTTGCCAACGATGATCTCGGCTACGCCCTTGTATTCGCTGTTTTCGTGGTAGACCTCGTCGCGGTATACGAACAGGATCACGTCGGCGTCCTGCTCGATGGCACCCGATTCGCGCAGGTCGGACGGCACCGGGCGTTTGCTCGGACGCTCCTCGCACTTGCGGGAAAGCTGGCTCAGCAGCACGACCGGAATGCCCAGCTCGCGGGCCAGCAGCTTGCAACCGCGGCTGATGCTGCTGACTTCCTCGGTGCGGTTGCCGCCCTCGCCTTCCATCAACTGCAGGTAATCGATCACCAGCAGGTCCAGGCCGTAACGCATCTTGTGGCGGCGGGCCAGAGAGCGGATGCGCCCCACGGTGCCGCCCGAGCGGTCAGCGATGAACAGGTTGGCCTGCTGCACATTTCGTGCGCCGAGGCCAAGCTCGGTCGAGTGGGACTGGCACGCGGAGCCGTTCTTGATCAGATTGAGCGGGACTCGCCCTTCCGAAGCCACAGCGCGGTCGATCAGCTGGTTCTTGCTCATCTCCAGGCTGACCACTAGGGCCGATTTCTTCTGGCGCACTGCGGCATCAAGGGCAAACCCCATGGCCAGGGTTGTTTTGCCCATGCCTGGGCGACCGGCGACGATGATCAACTGCTCCGGCTGGAGGCCGCCCAGCTTCGCATCCAGGTCAGCCAGGCCCGTGGACAGGCCAATCAAGGTCTCACCTCGGCAATGGCGATCATGCCGCTCCTGCCAAACCTCCACCTGGTCCGCCATCAGGTCAGCAGCCTTCACCACCTCATCGGCATCACTGCCCGAATCGATAGCCATGGCGGCGGCCTGCACCGCGGCGATCTTGTATTGGATATCGCCGCTGCCCTGGACAATCTCCAGGGTCTTGTCACTCAGGTCGTACAGGGCGCGCTCAATAGCCCGCTCCCGAACGATGCCCGCGTAGGTGCCGGCGTTGGCCACGCTGGGCGTGTTGGCGACCAGGGCAGCGCAGTGACCCAGCGCCTTGTCGCCGTTGTCGAGAATGCCGATGTGATCCGCAACGGTCAGAAAGTCCACAGCCTTGCCAGCAGCGCGCAGCGCCATGATCCCGCGGAACACCTCGGCGTTCTCGGCGAAGTAGAACGACTCCGGCGACAGGTCGTCGGACAGGATGTCGATCAGCTCCGGGCGCTGGAGCATGGCACCCAGCAGGCCATGCTCGGCCTCGGCGTTGTAGGGCTCACGCATTGTAGTTGCCCTCCACCACCTTGACGAAGTTGGACGGGGCGATCAGCCAGTCGAAGGTGGCGCGGAAAGGCTTGGAGCCGTTGCGGCCTGGAACTTGGCCCATCAGGAACTGGGAGGACTTCACCTGGCAGAAGTAATCAGCCCAGAAGCCTAGGTCACGGTGGACCTCGCTTTCACGCCAACGAGCCTGCAGGGCACGCTTGCGACCGTCGTTCAGGATGGCCACCGCTGGAAGTTCAGGCAGCGCCTTGTGATACAGGTCGACAATGTCCTGGTACGGGCAGGACTCCATCGCTGGCTTTTGCCGAGCTGGTTTCGCTTGGGCTGGTTGACGCTCGGCGTCGACGACTACTCCGTCAGGAGTAGTATTTGTATTTCTTTCTTTATTGTGTGGCAGGAACGCCACATTGGACGTGTTGGAAACGCCACACTGTGGCACTTCTTTTGGCTTGTTCGGATGGGTGTTTTTCTTGTCGATCTTCCACTCGCCGACCGGGGCAAAACCGATTGGGCTGCGACTACCTCCTTCGCGATAGATAACGCCCTGGCGGATCAGCTCGCAGATCGCACGGGACACGTCTTCGCGGCGAATGCCGGACATCTCAGCAATGTACGACGCCGCAATGCAGGCGCTCTCAAGGTTGTAACCAGCGGTTTGGCGATGGATTGCCAGGGCGACACGAAGCTCGCGGCCTGACAGCTCGGCCCCGATCAGGGCCTCGTACAGGTCGTTGTCCATTCGGGTGAATCCGCTTTTCGATTGGATGGGGGTGACGATGCTCATGCGCCACCTCCGCACAGCGATGCCCGCAGATGCTCGACGCACTCGCGACGAAGCGCGGCTTTCGAGGTGGCTGCGTACTGGAAGCGAATCATTCGCGCGGCATGGAGTGCGGCGGACTGGTGGTAGGCTTTCTGGTGCGAAACGGCCAAAGGCGCGGTATTGCTAGCATCCATTGCCAAGTGCATAATGGACCTCGTTTGTTGCTGTTGAAGAAGCCGGGCTGCCACCCGGTTTTTTTTATGCCTGCGATTCAGGTACTGGATGGATCAGCAGGTGTTTTGGTCATCTACTGGCGCAAGGCCAGTCAGGTGAAAATGTCTTCACGGTCATGCAGCTGCATCAGCCTTCCCGGCTTTAAGCGCTCCGTTCGTGATTCGCTCAATCTGGTACTGGCGCAGCTCAGGCACATCCGCCCATTGGCGGACCGCCTCATAGGTCACCCCCAGCGCCTTGGCGAGCGCCGATATCGACCCGAAATGTTTGATTGCCTGGCTTTTGGTCATGGCGACCTCCTTTGCTCGTTTTGATATTCAAGCATGCTTGTATTTGCAAAACAAGCATGCTTGACAAGCAACCTTGTAGATTGCGCACATGAAAACCACAGACCGAATAACCAAGCTCGTCCTGTCCCGCCGTCCCGAACTGGGTGTCCGTAACGTCAAACGGGACATCGCGAACACGTGTGGAATCAGCTATGAGGCTGTTCGTCAGTGGTTTGCGGGGGATACCGAGAACATCAAAAACGAGAATCTCATAGCCCTTGCGGACGGTTACGACACGACTGTGGATTGGCTACTTGCCGGCAAAGGGGAGCCACCAAGGCGCAAAGATGCGCCAACGCCCAAGGCGGACGAAAAACACTCGCGATCGGCTGCGGATCTTGTTCAGCAGATGCTTGCCAAGCACGGAAAAAGCCTGACCGAGGAAGCCCGCCAGAAGATCGCAAGCGCAGTCGAGGAGACGGCGGCCGCAGTGTCGATGAGCAACGTTGTGACCGTTGATTTTTCTCGACCAGGAGTGGTCGGCGATGAGGTCTGCATCGCTCGCTACGACCTTCGCGGAGCCATGGGCGGCGGCCAGGTGGCCCCCGACTATCCCGAAATGCTTCAGGACATCCGAGTCAGCCCAAAACACCTGCGCGAACTGGGAGTGGAGTTCACCGAGCATTACCACCTGAAGCTGGTCACTGGCTGGGGGCAGTCGATGGAGCCCACGATAAAGCACCGAGACCCGCTGATCGTCGACGTGAGCATCCGAGAGTTCGTTGGTGACGGGATCTATCTGTTCTCCTGGGGCGACCATCTGTACATCAAGCGACTACAGATCGCGGACGAAGATCACTTCGAGATGATCTCGGATAATCCAAAGCACAAGGATCGAATGATCCGTCGGGAAGAAACCTACATCCAGGCCCGCGTGCTGCTGGTGTGGAATGCTCACTTGGTGTGATCGTGACTCTCGCCAAGCTGGTCCAAGAGCCACCTTGACCCCCTACCGAAAACTGGCGGAGGGAGAATCGATTTTTGTTCAAGGACTATTGCAATGATTGACAGAGTTAAATTCGAGGTAGATCTCGACAGACTGCAGACCTATCTGAATACGCACACGAAAACCGAAAAATGCCCATTTTGTGAGTGTGAGGACTGGTCCATTCCTGTTACAGGAAGAATCTCACTGAACGGCCTCCCATGGGGAAATGCCAAAGGCGATTTGTACATGACCGGCTTACCGGTCTTAACGCTGACCTGCAACAACTGCGCATTCATTCGAATGATTTCACTGCATTCCGATGCCGTAGTGGAAGCCATCGGGAAAAAAGATAGTGCTGTTTAAGTCATCAGGCCAAGAGCCTCCAATGGAGCCATTCGCCGGAACCCCTGGAATGATGGCCGGGCCGGCTGCCAATGAGGTTGACTGGGCGCACCTGGCTGGCCTTGAAGGAGGGCGGCCCGGGAAGATTCGTTTCAGTCGTTTCCTGCCAGCAAGAGCCCATGGTCAGGGTCAGACTCATAGTGACAGCCACCCTATGGCAGGCGATACTGTAGCGATGAACGATATCACGCGTGAAGAATTCAACGCCAAGCTCGAGACCATCGAAGCGAAGATGGATGCTCGTGTGCAGGCCGTTACCTCAAAGATCGATGGATTCCTCGCGTCACAGGATGAAAGGGACAAACGGCTCGACCTACTGCTCGCTCAGATCAGCAAGGACAGTGGCGAAGCCAAGACAAGCATTAGCTCGATGAAAACGACGCTTATCGTGACGGCAGTATCCACGGTCTTGGCAATTGTTATAGGGGTCGCGTCTTTTAATACCGCTCTGACATCGAACATGATGTCGGCCTTCCAGCTTGGCGCTAATCACAGCGACCAGGATCGCCAACAGACGTCAAACCCACCATCTGCAACGAAAGATCCCTTATCGGCTCCAGAGGCAAAAAACCCTACGCCCCCTCCACCAAACACCCCGCATAACAAAGCCCGCCAATGAGCGGGCTTTTTATTGTTCGTCAGAAAGGCGGATCCTCGTCGCTAACCTCAGTTTCCTCGCCACCCTCCTCCCGCTCAATCACCTGGTTGTCATCGTCCGGCTTCTCCCATTGCAGGATCACCGATCCGTCATCACAGAAGGTCATGTCTAGACCGTCGGTTTCAGACAGTATCTCCATGATCGCATCCCAATCCTGATCACGGTCCGTGTCCAGACGGTGGATCAATACCTTCCTTCCCAGCTGCGCGAGCGGGGAGTTGATCATTGCCGAAACCCTCAGGCCCAGTCGCTCAAGGCTCGTCAATTCCACAACCCGAACTGCTCTTTCCTGCGCCGACATCCGCAATCTCCTACTTACTGGATATCCATACAGTACGAAAAATTAACACAAGCGTGCTTGCATTTGAAAAACAAGCATGCTTTTATTATTGCAAGTTCGCTTGCATATGCATCGAGCCAGGCTGCCTAGGCAGCCGCCGCTCTTTACACAACTCGGCGCAACACACCACCAAGTGGGAAAGGTAGCTAGCACGCTCATAGACAGGAGCCTCCCTGAGCGATGCCGTATCGACCTCGGATCTTGGTGGCAAACCCTTAACCACGGACAGAGGAGAACCCTCGCCATGAAGTAGTTAGCGATTCGCCCGCGAGGTGCAGGAAGCCTGAAGGCTGCACCCGGAACCCTGACAGGCAGCGGCAAGTTGTGGCGTCGATGTCACCGCGCATTGGCCGGATATCCGGTAGCCCACCAGAAACGACGAATCACCGCTGATGCAGCATCCCCGGCCTGTCGCCAGTAGCGAGGCCGGGGCGATTTCACCGATTGGCCTTGGCGACAGGGCCAGACGGGAAGTCAACGAGCTGTAAACCGAAAGCTTACAACTGACCTGATAGCCCTGGAGTCATCATGGAAACGATCACCTGCGGCACATGGACCGGCCGACTTGGCCAGGGCCTGGCGCCTCGAGAACTGGAAGCCCTACTCGGCGTCGCCCAGGGCTTTACTGCCAAAGAGATTGCCCGCCAGATGCAGATCACTCCGGGCACCGTGAAGAATCGCATCGAGAACGCGATGTTCAAGCTCGGCGCGGCGCGGCGGGCTGCAGCGGTAGCCGAAGCCATGCGTCGCCAGATCATCAGTCCGCTGTGCATCGCACTGGCCGGCCTTATCGCCATGCATTCCGCGATCCACGACGGCGACCCGATGCGCCGCGACCGGCGCGCTCCTGAACGCCGCGTCGCCCAAGTCCGAATCGTTCGCCGGGCTGATGCCCTGGAACTTCACGCCTGATCCCATCGAGGACCATCCCATGCAGACAGCAATGCACCCTGCTTTCCAGCAGAAGCTTGCCGTGCTCGCAGCCCTGCTCGAGCGCAGCAAGTCAGCCAGAACTGAGGCCCAGGCCAGGATCGATCAGCCAGCGCCGCGCTACCAGGCGGTCGCGAAGGGCAACGCCTGGCACATCATCGAGATCGCCACGGGCAAGACCAAAGGCTTCTGCTTCAGCTATCCGGCTGCCATGCGCTTCGTTGATGCGATGGAGGCAGCTGCGGCGAGCAAGCAAGGCGGCCTGCAATGAGCAAGCGCAAGCCGCACAACATGCGAGCCAGGCTGGAGCGAACTTGCCGAGCGCTGGTCTCGGCCAACCACACCGCCGTGGTGAATATCGACCCAAGCGGCCAGCAGGTGCTGATCAACTGGAAGAACCTCAAGCAGATCCGCGTGCGCCAGGTCGTCGACGCCGTATGCGACATCCCGCACCGCTGGACTATCTACCTCAGCGTCCTGTGCCGGGATCACTTTGGCCAGCGGTACCACAAGTCGATCGAGGTCGCGCCGCAAGGCAACTACCTGGCCTCCCACCTCACCGACGTGATCGAGGCGACCTACACCGACCTCCGCGGCCAGTGCAACCCGAATCACGTGGTGGCCTCGGGCTGGATAGCCATTCCCACAGACATGACGCTCGACGAGGCCCAGGCCGCCAAGGTCTTCAAGGCAGTCGGAGCGTGGAATCAGCAACGAGCCGCATGAAACGAACCATCAACCGCGCCCGGTACGGCCGGCGCCAGCAACACATCAATCTGCCGCCCAGCGGCTTGGGAGGTATCGGCCATGGCCGAACAGAAGACGGGAGCAGCCAAGCACTCTGCGGACTACCGCGAGCGCGAGAAGAAGAAAGCCGAGAAGCTGGGCATCGAGAAAGTGTTCTTCAACATGCCTGCCGGGATCAAGAAGGCCATGGCTGCCGAGATCGAGCGGCACGGCTACGACCAGGTGCAGGAACTATGGCAAGACCTAGCCCTGTCCTGGATTGCGCAGGATCATGAGGAGCGAGCGCGCCGGCTTGAACGACCTGACGCGCCAGCTTTTTACATCTCGCCAAAACTAGCACGTCAGTTCGAAGCGGAAAGTATGGCTGAGGTCAAGCGTGACCCCGGTGACGAAATCGAGATTCCTAGTTAATCAGGATCAATGTCTCTCATCATCTGCTGCATTACTTGGATGCCTCGAGCACGGCAAGCCTCGAACGAAGCGCACACTTCGTTGTCTTCGTGGGTCCCAGATCTACCATCTTGGGATTTGACTTCAATTCGAATTCCGCGAGGAATCGGATTCGAAGAATCCTCGCTCCACTTGAACTGAAGGTATCCCTGCTGTCCTTTAGGACCATTCCAACGCACTCCGCGCGGGCGGTCCGCAGCCAATTTCAATTCGTCGGTCATACGCAGCTCCATAAGGCCAGGCACTTGCCGGTAATCTTTAATAACCCATTACGCATGACCGATAAAAGTTCTTTTGACAACCAGGGCCGCATAAAGCCTCAGATTACGCAGCTTGCTTGAAGGACCGGTTTAATCAAATGCCATAGCGTCACTAGGTTGATAGTGACGATGATGATCTGGTTGATGCTTTTCAGCTTGTTCATTTCGATGGATCTCCAAGAGGTAGCTTCCTTGAATGTCACTTCAAGGATTCCAGCTGGACGGCGCCGTATCCTCTTGGGTTTTTTCCAAGATACCCAGCGACAGGAACATGGTGCTTGGTCACCAACATCCGTTCCTCTTGTGGGTTTTCCGCCTTTCCCTATTCAACGATACGCCTCCCCGGCGAGGGCGGCGCCTGCCAGGAGACCACCATGAGCACATTCGCAGTGTTCGGCATGACCGCGAGCGCGGCGCTTGCCGATGCCCGGAAGCAGACCAAGACCACCAAGCCCAGCGGCAAGGCTGGCTGCCCCCCCCTAGAGATGACGCTAGCTGAGTGGACAGAAGCTGTTCAGCGCAACGCCGATGCCATCATGGCCGGCGAGAAAGCGAAGCAGCTCAGCACCCTCTTCGACACCCCGCAGCACGCTCAGCAGTTCATCGAACTGGCCAAGCGAGCCGGCCCATGCCGCGACCTCAAGATCCGCTGCAAAGCTGCCCTGATCGACGAGAAGGGCAAGAAGATCCTCAGCCCTAAAACCAGAATGCCCGTTATCGGCTGGGCGGACTGGACACCCGAAAGCCACAAGGCCGCCTGACCCGGAGTTATCCATGCCCACAGAAAACCGATCCAGCAACACCGACATGATCAGCGTGCCGCGCGATCTCGCCGAAGAGATCTGCAATGGCTTGCGCATCACGCAAGAGCGCGGCGTCAAGGAGCTGCGTGCCATCCTGGCCCAGCCAGTCGAGCAGCACCAGGGCAAGCCCATCATGCTGACCGCCGTGGCAGAACTGGTGGACGATGGTAATGGCGGCCTTGAGGCCCGCTGGCTCCTTGAAGGCGGCACCGCCGAGCTGTTCGCCGGCATGACGCTGCTGGTCGCAGATAACGCCCCTGACCTATGCAGCGAGGATGGAAGCGCCGAGGTCTACACCCACGCCGATCCTGGCGAGGTTGAGCGGCTGGAGTCCTTATTGCGAGCCTCCCGCACAAGCCTGGACAACTGTGCTTTGCAGATCGAGAACCTGCAAAATCAGTTGAGCGAGGTTGAGCGGCTGCGACTGGCCCTATCGAACACCCAAGCTTTGCTGGATCAAGCCAATCTCCATAAGGAGCAGCGCGGCAAGACTATCGGCGTCCTGAATGCCAAGCTGAAAGACTTGACCGAAAGCAAAGCAATGGTGGTCAAGAACGAAGCCAAACTGTTCCAAGAATGTGAGCGGTTGCGCGACGAAATAGACGGAATCGGTGGCCTTCGTGAAAAGCTAAGTGACATGACGCATGCCCGAGATTTGTGTTTTAGCGACACTAAGAAGTTGCGTACCCAACTGGACGTGGCGCATGCACTGTTGCGTGAGGTTTTGATATACGATAAGGCCCAGCGAGTTGGTGATGGATACAACCTGTCCGGCCTTCTATTACGCATCCAATCAGCCCTATCCGCCAGCGCAGAGCCGAGCGCCCCGATTGAACGCGATGAGCGGGCGGCGTTCGAAGCATGGCACCTGAGTCGCGGTGACTGTTCCGGTATGAGCATACATGCATGGCAAGCATGGCAAGCCCGCGCAGCCCTGGAGCGCAAACCCGCCGGGGCTGACGACCTCGCCGCCTTCAACGCCGCGTTCCAGAAGGCCATGGAAACCGGATGGGATGATCCCATCGACCTCGCCCTCCAGCTGTGGAACGCACGGGGCGACCTGGAGCGCAAGCCAGCGCTCGATCCAAAGATGATCGGCATCGTCCACACCCCACCGGCTGAGTACGACGAACCCTGAAGGAGTACATCCGTACTCCTTTTCTGCTGTAACCCCTCTCCCCTCTATTCTCTGCCGCGATATGGCGGCCAAGGAGCACCCGTGCGCCTGAAGAAAGCTGAGCGCGAGCAGATCCGCCTGAAGTACGGCGGCCGCTGCGCCTACTGTGGCAACGACCTGGGCGAGCGATGGCACGCCGACCACTTCGAGCCAGTCGTCCGCAACTCGGGCGAAGCCGCGAAAACCGTCCCCGCTCTGCGGCCGGGCAACCACAACCTGGCCAACATGATGCCGGCCTGCGTGCCCTGCAACCTGAGCAAGCATCGCATGCGGCTGGAAGACTGGCGCCGCTGGCTGGCAGGTCACGTGAACAGCCTCAACCAGTACCACCCCATCTACCGCCTGGCCAAGGCCTACGGCTTGATCGCTGAGACCGGTGCCGAGGTCGTCTTCTACTTCGAAAAGGTGAGCCAACCATGACCCGCCTCGCCCTCTGCCTCCTACTGCTGGCCACCGGCGCCAGCGCAGAGCAACTCACATTGGACGTAGAAGTGGTCCACGACCAAAAGCGTTCTGTTACCTGCTGGATCTACAGCGAGAACACATACAAGGGCGGCATCAGCTGCATCCCCGACAGCCAGCTGCAGGCCGGCAACGAGCGCCAGCTCTCCCCGCACGAAACCCAACCCGAGCCTACACCCGCTTTGGCGCCTGGGCGCTGGATTGATGAGAGGTATCAGCTGTGAGCAAACCGCATTGGATCGACGCGCCAGAGTGGGCTGAATGGCTTGCCCAGGACAGCGACGGCGAATGGTTCTGGTGGGAGTCGATGCCGATCCTGATACCTGGCAAGGCTGGGTGGACTGGCGGCGGTCGTTACAAGTGGGCGCGGAAAACGCCCAGCTACCAACCCTTCGGACTGACATTGGAGCGCCGCCCATGACCGACCTGATCGAAGTGAAGACCTGCACCTGCCCATCCGGCAACGGCTCGCTGCGCTGGCCTTGCCCAGTTCATCCGCCGAAGGAGAAGCAGCCATGATCCTGCCCATGATGTACATGGCCTTCCTCATCTGGAAGGCGCCGCGATGAGCAACATCTTCGGAATCACCGATGAGGAGTGCTTCGAGATCATGCGGGCGGCCGACGAGGCCCAGACCCAGTACCTTCTGGATCAACAGGCGCGCAACGCCCCTGTGCTGGAAACGGTAAAGGCGCTGGTTGGCGATGAGGTATTCGCCCAGGTCGAAGAAGAGATTGAAGCGGCCGAGAACACCTACGACTACGAGATCGTCGACGAGCCGGCAGGCGCACCTCAGGACAACGGCTTTGCCCTCGGCGACGTATACGTCGATCAAGAGTGCGGCATGTCCGGCGATGACTTCTCCGGCACCGTAGCCCTTCCCCTGCCTGACGGCCGCTACTTCCAGTTCGCCTTCAACTGCTAACCCCTCCCCCAACTACTCAAGCCCGCCGACATGCGCGGGCATGGAGAGCTATTGCCATGACGAAAGAAGAACTGGCCAGCCTGCCTGCAAAGATCCGCATTGCGACTGAGGCAGACAAGGCCGCAGCCGCTGCGTGCACCGATGATGGGGGCAGCGCCAACCTCGACCGGGTTGTCATCCCCCTGCGCGGTCTGCGCGCCAGCCAGATCAAAGGCCTGCCTGGCGAGGTCTACCCGGCCAGCACCTATCACCCGCGAGGCCTGCACCTGTCAGTGCCGTTCGCAGGAATCGGCAACCGTCGGTACGTCGGCGTGCAGGCCATGTACCGGTCGCTCAAGGACCAGGGCGTCGACTGCTACGTCTACTACCAACTGGACTGACCACCAACCTGCCGCCACTGGCGGCGTGGAGACCATCCCATGGAAACCGAGATCCTTTCGGACGAAGAGCTGGCCGAACTGACCGGCTACAAGGCCAGGGGCTACCAGCGCCGCTGGCTCGAAGAACGTGGCTGGGTATTCATTGAAACCCGAAGCGGGCGCCCACTGGTTGGTCGCCACTACGTTCGCATGAAGCTGGGCGTGGCTCTTGAAGTGGTGCCGATGAAGCCACCGCTGCCAGCCGCCCCAACGTGGACACCAGACATTTCGAAGGTGAGGTGAAATGCGCCCAAGGAAGACCGAGAATCGGGACTTGCCGCCGGGCATGTACCGGCGCAAGCGCACCAGCAAGAGCAAGAAAAACCCTGGCAAGGAGTGGATCAGCTACTTCTACCTCGACAAGTCAGGGAAACCGGTGCCGCTGGGCACCGACCTGAGCCTGGCGAGACTGAAGTGGGCCGAACTGGAGGCGAAGGAAAAGCCGAAGGACCTGGTTACCATGGGTGCGATCTTCGACCGCTACGAGCGCGACATCATCCCGAAGAAGGCGGCGCGCACCCAGAAGGACAACCTGGCCGAGATACGCCAGCTGCGCAATTACTTCGAAAAGGCGCCAATCGACGGGATTACGCCTGCGCATGTGGCGAAGTACCGCGACGCCAGGACAGCGCCGGTCAGGGCGAATCGCGAGATCGCCACCCTGTCGCACATTTTCAACATCGCCCGGGAATGGGGGCTTACCACCAACGAGAACCCGTGTCAGGGTGTGCGCAAGAACAAAGAGGTGCCGCGGGACTTCTACGCCAATGACGCGATCTGGAACGCGGTGTATGCCAAAGCGGTGGACGAATTGAAGGACGCCATGGACTTGGCGTATTTGACAGGCCAGCGACCGGCGGACGTGCTGGTAATGAGGAGGGATGACATCGAGGGCAATGCCCTTGGCGTGAAACAGAAGAAGACCCACAAGAAGCTGCGGATCATGCTTGAGGTGGACGGGGTTGAAAGCGGCCTTGGCGCCTTGATCAGGAAGATACTGGAACGCAACGCGCCGCACGGTTCGCCCTACCTTCTCCTGACCGAATCGGGAAAACGGGTCACGGCCGCGATGCTTCGCCACCGCTGGGACGACGCCAGGGAGGAAGCGGTTAAGGAAGCAGTCGCTGCCGGCGACCAGGTGCTGGCAGGCCGAATCAGCCAGTTCCAGTTCCGCGACATCCGCCCAAAAGCAGCTTCGGAAATCACCGACGTCGACCACGCCAGTCTTCTGCTGGGCCACACCAAAGGCGACATCACCGAGCGGGTATATCGCCGAGTTGGAGCCTTGGCGAAACCCACCAAATAGCCAAAGTATTGTCAGCGCTGACAAATCAAACCATTACAAACCCCATTCGTATGGGTAGGTTTTCTATGCCTCAAAAACGCAAAAAGCCCTGAATAATCAGGGCTTTAGAAGTGGCGGAAGCGTAGAGATTCGAACTCTAGGATAGTTGCCCATCGACGGTTTTCAAGACCGTTGCCTTAAACCACTCGGCCACGCTTCCAGAACGATTTTGCGGCCGCAATCATACCGTAATGAAACAAGCTGTCAAACTCTCTGTGTCGCGGGCCACGACGGCTCTGATATGCTCCTTGCAACCATACGTTTCAAACCACAGGAGTGTCGCCATGCGCGAACAGGATTATGCCGTACAACACGGCCAGCAGGTCGAGCAGCAGGAGGTCAGCCGCGTCCTGCGCAACACATACAGCCTGCTGGCGCTCACCCTCGCCTTCAGCGGTGTCATGGCCTTCATCGCCCAGCAGATGCGGGTCGGCTACCCGAACATCTTCGTCGTGCTGATCGGTTTCTACGGACTGTTCTTCCTCACCGCCAAGCTGCGTGATTCGGCCTGGGGCCTGCTCTCCACCTTCGCCCTCACCGGCTTCATGGGCTTCATCCTCGGGCCTATCCTCAACCGCTACCTGGGCATGAGCGGCGGTGCCGAAGTGGTCAGCTCGGCGTTCGCCATGACCGCCCTGGTGTTCGGCGGCCTGTCGGCCTACGTGCTGATCACCCGCAAGGACATGAGCTTCCTCAGCGGCTTCATCACCGCGGGCTTCTTCGTTTTGCTGGGTGCCGTGCTGGCCAGCTTCTTCTTCCAGATCAGCGGCCTGCAACTGGCGATCAGCGCCGGCTTCGTGCTGTTCTCGTCGGTGTGCATCCTGTTCCAGACCAGCGCCATCATCCATGGCGGGGAACGCAACTACATCATGGCGACCATCAGCCTGTACGTGTCGATCTACAACCTGTTCGTCAGCCTGCTGCAGCTGTTCGGCATCATGGGGCGCGACGACTGATCGCGGTTCTTGTCGAGAAAAGCCCGCTTCGGCGGGCTTTTTCGTCAGTGGCCAAGCGCTGTAACCCACTGGGGCTGCTTTGCAGCCCATCGCGGGCAAGCCCGCTCCCACAGGGTTCCCGCAAACCACATCACGGGGCGGACAGTTAAGCGGGGGTCCGTCTGCTTGGCGGTGGCCCCAACCATCGCGTCCTTGCCCGCAGCAGCGGGGTACCTCTACCCCTAACCTTCCAAGCCCCGTAGAATGCGCTCCTTTTTTCATCCGGGGCAGCTTTCCCATGAGTTCCATCGAACACGTGCCGGGCGCGGCGGCGCCTGCCAATGAACTGGTCCTTGGCCTGGAGGACAAGCCGCGGCCGCTGATCGGGCTGCTGGCGGCGCTGCAGCACCTGCTGGCGATCATCGTGCCGATCGTCACGCCGGGCCTGCTGATCTGCCAGGCCCTGGGCGTGTCGCCACGGGACACCAACCTGATCGTGTCCATGTCGCTGGTGATCTCCGGTATCGCCACCTTCGTCCAGTGCAAGCGCTTCGGGCCGTTCGGGGCGGGGCTGCTGATCGTCCAGGGCACCAGCTTCAACTTCGTCGGGCCGCTGATCGCCGGTGGCGCGCTGATGGTCAAGCAGGGTACGCCGGTGGAAAGCGTGATGGCGGCGATCTTCGGCGTGGTGATCGCGGGCTCCTTCGTGGAAATGGGCGTCTCGCGCATCCTGCCGTTCATCAAGCGGCTGATCACCCCGCTGGTCACCGGCATCGTCGTGCTGATGATCGGCCTGACCCTGATCAAGGTCGGCCTGATCAGCATGGGCGGTGGCTTCGCCGCCATGGGCAACGGCACCTTCGCCAACGGCGAGAACCTGCTGCTGTCGGGCGTGGTACTGGCGATCATCGTGGTGCTCAACCGTATCCCGGTGGTGTGGATGCGCAGCTGTGCCATCGTCATCGCCCTGGCCGTGGGCTACGCGCTGGCGGGCTACCTGGGCCGTCTGGACTTCACTGGCATGCACGAGGCCGCGCTGTTCCAGGTGCCGGTGCCGCTGCACTTCGGCCTGGGCTTCTCTTGGGCGCTGTTCATCCCGATGCTGGTGATCTACCTGGTGACGTCGCTGGAGGCCATCGGCGACGTCACGGCCACCAGCAAGGTCTCGCGCCAGCCAGTCGAAGGCCCGCTGTGGATGCAGCGGATCAAGGGCGGCGTGCTGGTCAACGGTGCCAACTCGCTGCTGGCCGGGTTGTTCAATACCTTCCCCAGTTCGATCTTCGCCCAGAACAACGGCGTCATCCAGCTGACCGGCATCGCCAGCCGCCACATCGGTATCTGGATCGCTGTCATGCTGGTGCTGCTGGGCCTGTTCCCCAGCGTCGCCGGGGTGATCCAGGCGGTGCCCGAGCCGGTGCTCGGCGGCGCGGCCATGGTGATGTTCGGCGCGGTGGCGGCCTCGGGCATCAATATCCTGGCCAGCACCCGCCTCGATCGCCGGGCGCTATTGATCATCGCCGTTTCCCTGGCCCTGGGCCTGGGTGTCGCGCAGGTGCCGGAATTCCTCGCACACATGCCGGCCGCCCTGCGCAATGTGCTGGAGTCGGGCGTGGCCACTGGCGGCATCTGCGCGCTGGTGCTGAACTGGTTCCTGCCCGAGGGCAAGGAAGCGGCCTGATCGTCCCCTCGCCTGGCCTGCAAAGCCCGCGCCCACACAGGTGCGGGCTTTTTTGCTTTATCATGGCCGCATTCCTTTGCACGAGCTTCCCATGAAATTCGCCATCGCGGTCTTTTCCCCAGCCCATGCGCCCTCTTCGCGGCGCGCCCTGCGCTTCGCCGAGGCGGCGCTGGCCGGCGGGCACGAGATTGCCCGCCTGTTCTTCTACCAGGACGGGGTGCACAGCGCCTCGGCCAACATCGTCGCCCCCCAGGACGAACTGGACGTGGCGGCCCAATGGCGCACCTTCATCAGTGCCCACCAGCTCGACGCCGTGGTGTGCATCGCCGCGGCCCTGCGCCGGGGCGTGCTCGACGAAGCCGAGGCCAACCGCTACCAGCGTCCGGCGGTGAACCTGCCGGCACCGTGGGAGCTGTCCGGCCTGGGTCAACTGCACGAGGCGGCGCAGGTCGCCGACCGCCTGGTCTGCTTCGGAGGCGATTGAGATGGCCAAGTCCCTGCTGATCATAAGCCGCCAGGCGCCTTGGAATGGCCCGTGCGCCCGCGAGGCGCTGGATATCGCCCTGGCCGGCGGCGCCTTCGACCTGCCCCTGGGCATGCTGTTCCTCGATGATGGCGTGTTCCAGCTCGCCGCCGGCCAGCAACCCGCCGCGCTGCAACAGAAGAACCTCGCCGCCAACCTCCAGGCGCTGCCGATGTTCGGCGTCGAGGAGCTGTTCGCCTGTGGCCACAGCCTGTCCGAGCGCGGCCTGGACGCCGGCGCCCTGGAGCTGCCGGTGCAGGTGCTGGACGATGCGGCCCTGTCGGCCTTGATTGCCCGTTTCGACCAGGTGGTGACGCTCTGATGACGACCCTTCATGTAATCAGCCACTCGCCCTTCGGCGATGATCGCCTGGCCAGTTGCCTGCGCCTGCTTGGCGTCGATGACGCCCTGTTGCTATGCGGTGATGCCGTGTACGCCCTGCGTGCCGGCAGCGAGCCGTATCGTCGGCTGCAAGCGGCCGGCCTGGGCCAGCGTCTGTTCGCCCTCGACGAGGACCTGCAGGCTCGCGCCCTCACCGGCGAACTTGCCAAGGCCGTGGACTACCCGGCCTTCGTCGCGTTGTCACTGCACTACGACAAGGTCAATACCTGGCTATGAGCACCCTGACTGTCGGCGATCGGCAGATCGCCCTGGACAAGGACGGCTTCTTGGTCGACCTGCAAGACTGGTCCCGCGATGTCGCCGAGGCCCTGGCCGCGCGCGAAGATATCCCGCTGACCGAGGCCCACTGGGAAATCCTCGAGCTGCTGCGCCAGTTCTACGAGGAATACCAGCTGTCGCCGGCCACCCGCCCGCTGATCAAGTACACCGCGCTCAAGCTGGGCCCGGAGAAAGGTAACAGCCCACACCTGAACCGCCTGTTCAACGGCACGCCCGCCAAACTCGCCGCCAAGCTGGCGGGCCTGCCCAAGCCGACCAATTGCATATGACCGAACCCCGACCGCTGACCCTGGAAACCCCGGCCGAGCACCCCTTCGCCGAATTCGTGCGCATCCTCGGCAAAGGCAAGCGTGGTGCCCGCGGCCTGACCCGTGAAGAAGCCCGCGCAGCCATGACCCTGCTGCTGGAGGGCAAGGTGGAGGATACCCAGCTCGGCGCCTTCCTCATGCTCCTGCGGCACAAGGAAGAAAGCGCCGAAGAGCTGGCCGGCTTCACCGAGGCCCTGCGTGCCCAGCTGCAAGCCCCGAATATCGCCGTGGACCTGGACTGGCCCAGCTACGCCGGCAAGAAGCGCCACCTGCCCTGGTACCTGCTGGCGGCCAAGTGCCTGGCCGGCAACGGCGTGCGTATCCTCCTTCACGGCGGTGGCGCGCATACCGCCGGGCGGCTGTACACCGAGCAGTTGCTGGCCCTGCTGGAGATCCCCCTGTGCCGCGACTGGCCGTCGGTGGCCAATGCCCTGGACGAGCGCCGCCTGGCGTTCGCCCCATTGCAGGACTGGGCCCCGCCGCTGCAACGGATGATCGACCTGCGCAACACCCTCGGCCTGCGCTCGCCGATCCACTCCCTGGCCCGGGTGCTCAACCCGCTGAATGCGCGCTGCGGCCTGCAGAGTATCTTCCACCCTGGCTACCAGGCGGTGCACCGCGAAGCCAGCCGCCTGCTCGGCGACCATAGCGTAGTCATCAAGGGCGATGGTGGCGAAATCGAGATCAACCCGGACGTGGCCAGTCATCTCTATGGCACCACGGGCGGCGAAGCCTGGGATGAGGAATGGCCAGCGCTGAGCGCCCAGCGGCATGTCAAGCCGGCCAGCCTGCAGCCGGAGCACCTGCTGACGGTATGGCGCGGCGAGGCCAGGGACAGCTACGGCGAGTTGGCCGTGGTGGCGACCATGGCCCTGGCCCTGCGCGGGCTTGGCCAGGACCGTGAAACGGCCTTCGAGACGGCTCGCGGCTACTGGGCGGGTCGCAAGAACATCGAATAATTCGATCCGATCAGTGCAGTCTTTGCGCTATTCATTCGAACGCTTTTGCCTAGACTGGGCTCCAACGACCAACGATTGTGTTCCGAGGAGCTCACCATGGGCCTTTTGATCGACGGCCGCTGGCATGACCAGTGGTACCAGAACAGCAAGGACGGCGCCTTCCAGCGCGAGAATGCCCAGCGCCGCAACTCGCTGCCCGCCGCCGAAGCCGGGCGCTACCACCTGTATGTGTCGCTGGCCTGCCCCTGGGCGCACCGCACCCTGATCTTTCGCGCCCTCAAGGGCCTGGAGCCGCTGATCGACGTTTCGGTGGTCAGTTGGTTGATGGGCGAGCAAGGCTGGACCTTCGACCAGCAACAGGGCTCCACGGGCGATCAGCTGGACGACCTCCAGTACCTGCACCAGCGCTATACCCAGGACGACCCGCACTATACCGGGCGCGTGACCGTGCCGGTGCTGTGGGACAAGCAGGAACGACGTATCGTCAACAACGAGTCGGCCGAGATCATCCGCATTTTCAACAGTGCCTTCGACGAACTGACCGGCAACCGCCTGGACCTCTACCCCGAGCCGCTGCGTGCGACCATCGATACGCTCAACGAACGTATCTACCCGGCGGTGAACAACGGCGTCTACCGTGCGGGCTTCGCCACGACACAGGAGGCCTACGAGGCCGCGTTCGACGACGTGTTCAACGAGCTGGATCATCTGGAACAGCTGCTAAGCCGCCAGCGTTACCTGGCTGGCGAGTACCTGACCGAGGCCGATGTACGCCTGTTCACCACCCTGGTGCGCTTCGACGCGGTATACCACGGCCACTTCAAGTGCAACCTGCGCCGGCTCGCCGACCACCCGAACCTGTCCAACTGGTTGCGCGAGCTGTATCAGTGGCCAGGGGTGGCGGCAACGGTGAACATGGCGCATATCCAGAAGCACTACTACATGAGCCACAAGACCATCAACCCGAACGGCATCGTGCCCAAGGGGCCGCTGCAGGATTTCAACCTGGCGCATGACCGCGAGCGCCTGCCAGGCCGTGGTATCTGGCTCAAGGGCTAGGTCAGCAGAGAGCCTGGGGCCGCTTCGCAAAGCGGCCCCAGCATTTGACCAACCGTCGAGCAAGCCGCACGCAGGCCTTGTCAGCTATCCTGCTGCGCGCCCTCGAACCAGGCCAGCTTGTCACGCAACTGCACCACCTCCCCGACGATCACCAAGGTCGGCGCATGCACCTCATGCCGTGCCACCAGCTCCGGCAGGTCGGCCAGGGTGCCAGTGAACACCCGCTGGTTGCGTGTCGTCCCTTGCTGCACCAACGCTGCCGGGGTACTGGCCGCACGGCCATGGCGGATCAACTCGGCACAGATGGTCGGCAGCCCCACCAGGCCCATGTAGAACACCAGGGTCTGGGCCGGCGCTACTAGGTCATGCCACGGCAGGTTGCTGGTGCCATCCTTCAGGTGACCGGTGACGAAACGCACCGATTGGGCATAGTCCCGGTGGGTCAGCGGGATCCCGCCATAGGCGGAGCAGCCGCTGGCCGCGGTGATGCCCGGCACCACCTGGAACGGGATGCCCTCCCCAGCCAACTCCTCGATCTCCTCGCCACCACGACCGAAGATGAACGGATCGCCGCCCTTGAGCCGCAACACGCGCTTGCCCTGGCGGGCCAGGTCGACCAGCAGGCGGTTGATCTGCTCCTGGGGCACGGCATGGTCGGCGCGGCGCTTGCCCACATAGATCCGCTCGGCATCGCGCCGGCACATCTCGATGATGGCCGGCGCCACCAGGCGGTCGTAGAGCACCACGTCGGCCTGCTGCATCAGGCGCAGGGCACGGAAGGTCAGGAGGTCCGGATCGCCCGGCCCGGCACCGACCAAGTACACCTCGCCGCCTTGCTGCACCGCCGCGCCATCGACCTTGGCCTGCAACAGGCGCTCGGCCTCGCTGCCCTGCCCGGCCAGCTGGCGCTCGGCGATCGGCCCCTGAAAGACCTCCTCCCAGAAACCGCGACGCTGGTTGACGTCTGGGTACAGGGCCTTGACCTTGTCGCGAAAACGCGCCGCCAGCCCGGCCAGTTCGCCATAGGCGGCCGGGATCCAGGCCTCCAGCCTGGCACGGATCAACCGCGCCAGCACCGGTGCGTCGCCACCGCTGGACACCGCCACCACCAGGGGCGAACGGTCGACGATGGCCGGGAAGATCACCGTGCACAGCGCCGGGGCATCCACCACGTTGACCGGCAGGCAGCTGCCTTGTGCGTCCGCCGACACCTGGGCATTGAGCGTCGGGTCGTCGGTGGCCGCGATCACCAGCCGGCAGCCTTCCAGGTCGCCGACCTGGTAGCCACGCACCAGGACCTCGCCGCCCCCCTCCTGGGCCAACGCCGCCAGCTGGCTGTCGACCTGCGGCGCGACCACCCGCAGCGCGGCGCCGGCATCGGCCAGCAGACGCGCCTTGCGCAAGGCGATCTCGCCGCCGCCGACGACCAGCACGCGGCCGCCCTGCAGCTTGTGGAACAGCGGCAGGAAATCCATTTAGCCGATGACCTCGATACCACCCATGTACGGCTTGAGCACTTCCGGCACACGGATCGAACCGTCGGCCTGCTGGTAGTTCTCCAGCACCGCCACCAGGGTGCGGCCCACGGCCAGGCCGGAGCCGTTGAGGGTGTGCACCAGTTCCGGCTTGCCGGTTTCCGGGTTGCGCCAGCGCGCCTGCATGCGCCGCGCCTGGAAGTCACCACAGTTGGAGCAGGAGCTGATCTCGCGGTACTTGTCCTGGCTCGGCACCCAGACTTCCAGGTCGTAGGTCTTCACCGCACTGAAGCCCATGTCGCCGGTGCACAGGGCCAGTACGCGGTACGGCAGCTCCAGGGCCTGCAGCACGCGCTCGGCGTTGGCGGTCAGGCCCTCCAGGGCTTCCATCGACTTGGACGGCTCGACGATCTGCACCATCTCGACCTTGTCGAACTGGTGCTGGCGGATCATGCCACGGGTATCGCGGCCCGAGGCACCGGCCTCGCTGCGGAAGCACGGGGTATGGGCGACGAACTTGACCGGCAGTTGCTTGGCATCGAGGATCTCGCCGGCGACGATGTTGGTCAGCGACACCTCGGCGGTCGGGATCAGGTAGAAATCGGCCTCGTCTTCACGGGCGATCTTGAACAGGTCTTCCTCGAACTTCGGCAACTGGCCGGTGCCCTGCAGGGCCGGCGCCTGCACCAGGTACGGGGTGTAGGCTTCCTCGTAGCCGTGCTCGCGGGTGTGCAGGTCGATCATGAACTGGGCCAGGGCGCGGTGCAGGCGGGCGATCGGGCCGCGCAGCAGGGCAAAGCGGGCGCCGGAAAGCTTGGCTGCGGTCTCGAAGTCCAGGCCGCCGCTGATCTCGCCCAGAGCCACGTGGTCCTTGATCTCGAAATCGAACGCGCGCGGCGTGCCCCAGCGGCGCACCTCGACGTTGGCATCCTCGTCCGCGCCGACCGGTACGCTGGCGTCCGGCAGGTTGGGGATGGTCAGGACGATGGCGTCCAGCTCGGCCTGAATGCCGTCCAGCTCGACCTTGCCGGCGGCCAGCTCGTTGGCCATGCGCTCGACATCGGCCATCAGCGGGGCGATGTCCTCGCCCTTGGCCTTGGCCTGGCCGATGGACTTGGAACGGGCGTTACGCTCGGCCTGCAGTTGCTCGGTGCGGGTCTGCACCGCCTTGCGGCGCTCTTCCAGGGATTCGATGCGCGCGACATCCAGGCTGAAGCCACGGGAGGCCAGGCGGTCCGCCACTTCCTGAAGTTGGCCGCGTAACAGTTTGGAATCGAGCATATCGTTCTCTCGTTGTGTGTGTGTTGGTTCAGAATTTGGTCAGGGACAGGCCGGCCCAGGTGGCCAGCAGCCCGCCCACTACGCTGATACCGGTATAGCCCAGGGCCAGCGGTACTTGCCCGCTTTCCATCAGGCGCACGGTATCCAGCGAAAAGGAGGAAAAGGTCGTCAGGCCACCGAGGAAGCCCACGATCAGCCCTGCGCGCAGCTCGACCGGCGCCAGCGGCTTGTGCAGGAACAGGCCGTAGAGCAGGCCGATCAGCAGGCAGCCGACCAGATTGACCGCCAGCGTACCGGCATAGAAGTGTCGTGGCCAGTGGGCAGCGACCCAGTTGGCGGTGGCGAAGCGCAGCAGCGTGCCGGCGACGCCGCCCGCGCTGACGGCGGCGATGAGTACGATCACGGTTTTCTCCGTTGGCGGGGGCTGTTGCGGTCGAGCTCGGCCAGGTGGCGCAGCTTTTCGCCGATCTTCAGTTCCAGGCCCCGGGGTACCGGTTGGTAGTACTGGCGCGGCTCGAGCTGCTCGGGGAAGTAGTCCTCGCCGGCGGCGTAGGCATCGGGCTCGTCGTGGGCGTAGCGGTACTCCTCGCCGTAGCCCAGTTGCTTCATCAACTTGGTCGGGGCATTGCGCAGGTGCAACGGCACCTCCAGCGAGCCGTGCTCGGCCGCCTCGCGCATGGCCGCCTTGAAGCCCATGTACACCGCGTTGCTCTTCGGCGCACAGGCGATGTAGGTGATGGCCTGGGCCACCGCCAGTTCGCCTTCCGGGCTGCCCAGGCGCTCCTGCACGTCCCAGGCCGCCAGGCACAGGCTCAGGGCACGGGGGTCGGCGTTGCCGATATCCTCGCTGGCCATGCGTACCACGCGGCGGGCGATGTACAGCGGGTCGCAGCCCCCATCGAGCATGCGCGCATACCAGTACAGGGCGGCGTCCGGGTTGGAGCCGCGCACCGACTTGTGCAGCGCCGAGATCTGATCGTAGAAGGCCTCGCCGCCCTTGTCGAAGCGGCGGCGGCTGTCACCGAGCAGGCTCTGCAGCAGGTCGACGCCGATCTCGCCACCGTCCTCGGCCAGGTCCGAGGCGTTCTCCAGCAGGTTGAGCATGCGCCGGCCATCGCCGTCGGCGGCGGCCATGAGCATCTGAAAGGCTTCGTCACCGACCTGCAGCCGACGCTCGCCCAGGCCGCGCTCCTCGGTCAGGGCGCGGTTGACCAGCTTGCGCAGGGCGGCTTCGTCCAGGCTCTTGAGCACATAGACCCGGGCCCGCGACAGCAGCGCGTTGTTCAGCTCGAACGAGGGGTTCTCGGTGGTGGCGCCGATGAAGATCAGCGTGCCGTCTTCCACATAGGGCAGGAAGGCATCCTGCTGGGACTTGTTGAAGCGGTGCACCTCGTCGACGAACAGGATGGTCCGACGGCCGTACTGGCCAGCCTGCTGCTTGGCCACCTCGACCGCCTGGCGGATCTCCTTGACCCCGGCCAGCACCGCCGAGACGGTCTCGAAATGCGCATCGCAGAACTGCGCCAGCAGCCGCGCCAGGGTGGTCTTGCCGACCCCGGGTGGCCCCCAGAAGATCATCGAATGCAGCGCGCCCTGCTCCAGCGCCTCGCGCAGCGGCTTGCCGCGTGCCAGCAGGTGCTCCTGGCCGACGTACTCGTCCAGGTTGGACGGACGCAGGCGGGCGGCCAGGGGCTGGGCGACAGGTTCGCTTCGAAACAGGTCCATGATGCGCTCTCGTTACTCCTGGATGACGTCGGCGCCTTCCGGGATCTTGAACTGGAACTTGCTCGCCGGGACCGCCTCGTTGGCCTTGACCCCGTTGAACAGGATATTGGTGCGCTGCCCGACGCTGTCGATCAGTTGCATGTCGTTGATCAGCCCACGGCGGAACGACACCCGCAGCGAGTCGAACAGGGTGTCCCGGGTCTTGGGCTTGAGGGTGAAGTCCAGGACCTCGCCCTGCTCCTTGGAGGTGATGTCGAAGCTCTGGCTGATCTTCGACACGTCACCGGACAGCAGCAGCGCCGGGGTCTGGTTCAGGCGCTCGTCGAGCTTCTTGACGGTGGCCTGCTCCAGGTCCGGGTCCCACAGGGTGACCTTCTGGCCATCGGACACCACCACCTGTTCCTGGGGCGCATCGGTGTGCCAGTAGAACAGGCCTGGGCGCTTGACCGCCATCTCGCCGCTGGTCTCCTGCAGGCTGGTGCCACTGGCATCCAGGGTCAGCTGGGAGAAACGGGCAGTGATGGTCTGCGACTTTTCCAGCAATTGGGTCAGGCGCGCCACGTCCTTCTCGTCGGCATGGGCCGACACGGCGCCCAGGGCCAGGGCAGAAACCAACAGCATGCGAATCGCGCGCATGGGAATCCTCGTCGAACAGTGAATGGGCCGGGCGCCGCCTTCGGCGCCCGGCAAGGTGATCATCAATCGCGTGGGCCGCCCGGGGCAATCACTTCCCGCGAGCCGTTGCTGTTCATGGGGGTGACCACGCCAGCCATCTCCATGGCCTCGATCATCCGCGCAGCGCGGTTGTAGCCGATCTTCAGCTTGCGCTGCACCGCGGAAATGGATGCCCGACGGCTTTCCAGGACGAACTGCACCGCTTCGTCGTACAGGGCATCGGCTTCCGGATCGTCGCCATCGCCACCACCGCCACCACCACCGTCGAAGCCGCTGCCGGCCTCCTCGACACCGTTGAGGATGTCGTCGTTGTAGTCCGGTGCGCCACGCAGTTTCCAGGCCTCCACCACGCGGTGCACCTCGTCGTCGGAGACGAAGGCGCCATGCACGCGGATCGGCAGGCTGGTGCCCGGCGGCATGTAGAGCATGTCACCGTGGCCGAGCAACTGCTCGGCGCCGCCTTGATCGATGATGGTCCGCGAGTCGATCTTGCTCGACACCTGGAAGGCCATGCGGGTCGGGATGTTGGCCTTGATCAGGCCGGTGATCACATCCACCGACGGACGCTGGGTGGCGAGGATCAGGTGGATACCGGCGGCCCGCGCCTTCTGGGCGATACGGGCGATCAGCTCTTCGACCTTCTTGCCGACGATCATCATCATGTCGGCGAATTCGTCGACCACCACGACGATGGTCGGCAGGGTCTTCAGTGCCGGCGGCTCGTCGTCCATGCTCTCGCGGCGGTACAGCGGGTCGGGGATCGACTCGCCGGCCTCCTGGGCGTCCTTGATCTTGCGGTTGAAGCCGGCCAGGTTGCGCACGCCCATCGCCGCCATCAGCTTGTAGCGCCGCTCCATCTCGGCCACGCTCCAACGCAAGGCGTTGGCGGCGTCCTTCATGTCGGTGACCACCGGGCAGAGCAGGTGCGGGATGCCCTCGTAGATCGACAGCTCGAGCATCTTCGGGTCGATCATGATCAGGCGCGCGTCTTCCGGGCTGGACTTGAACAGGATCGACAGGATCATGGCGTTGACCCCCACCGACTTACCGGAACCGGTGGTACCGGCCACCAGCAGGTGGGGCATCTTGGCCAGGTCGGTGATGACCGGCTTGCCACCGATGTCATGGCCCAGGGCCAGGGTGACCGGCGACTTGGCCTCGTCGTACTGGGACGACGACAGCACCTCGGAGAAGCGCACGATCTGGCGGTTCTCGTTGGGGATCTCGATACCCACGGTGGTCTTGCCGGGGATCACCTCGACCACGCGCACACTGGTCACCGCCAGGGAGCGCGCCAGGTCCTTGGCCAGGTTGGCGATGCGGCTGACCTTGACCCCGGCCGCCGGCTGGATCTCGTAGCGGGTGATCACCGGGCCCGGGTGGATCGAGTCCACCGAGACTTCGACGCCGAATTCCTTGAGCTTGATTTCCAGCAGGTGGCCGACGCCGGCCAGCGACTCGGGCGAGTACTCGATCTTCTTCTGCTCGGCCGGGTCGAGGATGGAAATCGACGGCAGGGTCCCTTCCACGGCGCTGTCGACGAACAGCGGCGCCTGTTTTTCCTTCATCACCCGCTTGCTCGGCTCCGGCGCCTTGGCCGGGGCCGGCATGATCACCGGCGCCGGCTGCTGCTCGCGCTGGGTCACGTGCTTGTTCAGGGCTTGGTCACGCTCGATGATGCGCTCGCGGGCCTTGACCTGCTCGCGCTTGTCGGCCACCACCGGGGCGACTACTTCGTCGATCTGCTCGTCCACCTCGCGCAGTTGCGCCACCAGGCGCTTGCGCTCGTTGCGCGCCGCCCACCAGCGATTGGCCGCGCTCTGCACCAGTTCGAACAGGTCGAGGGTGATCTTGCCGGTGATGTCCATCACCTTGAACCAGGACAGGTCGGTGAAGACGGTCAGGCCGAACAGGAACAGGGCGATGAACATCAGCGTGCTGCCCTGCACGTTGAGCAGGTTGCGCGCCAGGTCGCCCAGGCTTTCGCCCAGCGCGCCACCGGCGGAGAACGGCAAGCTTGCCGGCGGATGGAAATGGATATGCGCCAGCGCCGCGCCCGACAGCACCAGGAACACCAGGCCGATCAGCCGCCAGGAGAACAGCCAGCCGCTCCACTGCCAGGGCTGGTGGCGTTCGCGGAAGATCTGCCAGGTCTTGATCGCCAGCAGCAGCGGGAAGATGTAGGCGAAATACCCCAGCACCATGAACAGGATATCGGCGAAGTAGGCACCGGCACGGCCGGCGGCGTTCTGCACCTGCTCGACGTTGCTGGTGTGGCTGAAGCCCGGATCCGCCGTGTCGTAGGTCAGCAGTGCCATCCACAGGTACAGGCACAGGGCGCCGACGGCGATCAGTGCGCCTTCCTTGAGGCGGTAATGCAGCTGCTGCCGCCACAGGGGCACGGGCAAGGGGGTCGGGGTTGCGGTGGATTTCTTCAAAACGCGTCTATTCCTGCGCTTGCTGCGCGTCCAGTAGTGATCGACCCGGTGACCGGTCGACGAACCACTACTTTTAACATTACTGCCCGCCAGCCGCCATGGCGGCACGCCATACGGGGCGTGAACGGGGGCCAATTTCCTATGCCTGCAATTTGAGCACGCATTTTCTTTCGTGACAAAGGCTTATGCTGTGTTTTTGCACAGGTATGACAGCAAATGTCCGGGTTGGTGCCGGATGGCGGGCGATTGTGTAGGAAATCTTCCATTGCATGCATGAGCAAGCGTCAATCGGTGCCGCCCCCCTGCCACACGCTCTTACAAGACCATGCATTGACCTGCAACCACCGCCGCGCCATGCTCTTCACCCTCCCCTCCCCCACCGCCGAAAGACAATGCTCACCTGGTTGACCCGTGACTCGCTCACCTTCCCGCCCCTGGAAAAAGCCCTGCACGAGCCCAACGGCCTGCTCGCCGCCGGCGGCGACCTGAGCCCGGAGCGATTGGTGCAGGCCTATCGCCATGGTTGCTTCCCCTGGTACCAAGACGGCCAACCGATCCTCTGGTGGTCACCCGACCCACGCACCGTGCTGTTCCCGGACGAGCTGCACGTGTCTCGCTCACTGGCCAAACTGATGCGCCAAGGCCGCTACCAGGTCACCTTCGACACCGACTTCCCGGCGGTGATCGCCGCCTGCGCCGCCCCCCGCGACTATGCCGACGGCACCTGGATCACCGACAACATGCGCGCCGCCTATTGCGAGCTGCATCGGCGCGGCATCGCCCACTCGGTGGAGGTACGCCAGGAGGGCGAGCTGGTCGGCGGCCTGTATGGCCTGGCCATGGGCCGGCTATTCTTCGGCGAATCGATGTTCAGCCGCGCCGACAATGCCTCCAAGGTGGGCTTCGCGACGCTGGTCGAGCACCTGCGGCAGGCCGGCTTCGTGCTGATCGACTGCCAGATGCCGACCAACCACCTGCACAGCTTCGGCGCCCGCGCCATCAGCCGCGCCAGCTTCGCCGACCACCTGGCGCGCTACCTGGACCAACCCAGCGGCGCCACCTGGGTGCGCTAGGCGAGTTCTGCCAGCTGGCTTACACTTAAGGCAAAGTCTTGCCGAGGGGTCGATCATGACAGAGTTGGCGCGGTTGAAGTTCTATGCCACTCAGCCCCACTCCTGCAGCTACCTCCCGGACGAGCAGGCCACTACCCTGTTCCTCGATCCCAGCCAACCGATGGACGTGCATGTGTACGCCGACCTGTCGGAAATGGGCTTTCGCCGCAGTGGCGACCACCTGTATCGCCCCCATTGCCAGCACTGCAATGCCTGCGTGCCAGCGCGCATCCCGGCCGCGCGCTTCATCCCCAACCGCCAGCAACGGCGTATCCTCAAGCGCAACGCCGACCTCACCGTCAGCGCCGCACGCCCGGCGTTCAAGGAAGAGTATTTCGACCTGTACCGGCGCTATATCGAGCAGCGCCATGCCGACGGTGACATGTACCCGCCAAGCCGCGACCAGTTCTCCACCTTCCTGGTGCGCGACCTGCCGTTCTGCTGGTTCTACGAGTTCCGCCTGGAAGGCAGGCTGATGGCAGTGGCGGTGTGCGACCTGCTGCCCAACGGCCTGTCGGCGGTCTACACCTTCTACGAGCCCGAGGAAGAACGCCGCAGCCTGGGCCGCTACGCCATCCTCTGGCAGATCACCGAGGCGCTGCGGCAGAACCTCGACGCGGTCTACCTCGGCTACTGGATCAAGAACTGCAAGAAAATGAACTACAAGACCCAGTACCGCCCCATCGAACTGCTGATCAACCAGCGCTGGGTCACCCTCAATTGAAAGCATTGGCTTGAAACACAGTTTTCGGGCATAATCCACGCCACTTTTTTTGCCCGATGCAGTGGTGCGTCGGGCCGTCACTGGATACCGAGGGCTTTACTGCATGTCGAAAGAAGACAGCTTCGAAATGGAAGGTACTGTCGTCGACACCCTGCCCAACACCATGTTCCGCGTGGAGTTGGAAAACGGGCACGTCGTAACCGCGCACATCTCCGGCAAGATGCGCAAGAACTACATCCGCATTCTCACTGGCGACAAGGTCCGCGTCGAACTGACGCCGTACGACCTGAGCAAGGGCCGCATCACCTACCGCGCGCGCTAAGCTCAAGCCAATGAAAAGCCCGGCCATGTGCCGGGCTTTTTCATGGATTACGAGAAACCGGGGCCGCAAAGCGGCCCCGTTACTACGGTCACGCCACCTCGGCCGTGGTCTCGAAGTCGAACACCAGCTCGCCATCGCGCAGGTCGATGTGCACCACCCCGCCGTGCTCGGCCAGCTCGCCGAACAGGATCTCCTCGGCCAGCGGCCGCTTGATCTTGTCCTGGATGAGCCGTGCCATCGGCCGCGCGCCCATCTGCACGTCGTAACCGGTGGTCGCCAGCCAGCCGCGGGCATCGTCGCTGACTTCCAGCAGTACACGCTTGTCTTCCAGCTGCGCCTGCAGTTCGATGAGGAACTTGTCGACGATGCTCTTGATCGTCTCGTGGCTCAGGCGGCCGAACTGGATGATGGTGTCCAGGCGGTTGCGGAACTCCGGCGTGAAGCTCTTGCGGATGACTTCCATGGCGTCGGAGGTATGGTCCTGCTGGGTGAAGCCGATCGAGGCCCGCGCGGCGGTCTCGGCGCCGGCGTTGGTGGTCATGATCAGGATCACGTTGCGAAAATCCGCCTTGCGCCCGTTGTTGTCGGTCAGGGTGCCGTGGTCCATCACCTGCAGCAGCAGGTTGAAGACTTCCGGGTGGGCCTTCTCGATCTCGTCGAGCAACAACACGCAATGCGGCTGCTTGGTGATCGCCTCGGTCAGCAGACCGCCCTGGTCGAACCCGACGTAGCCGGGCGGCGCACCGATCAGGCGCGACACGGTATGCCGCTCCATGTACTCGGACATGTCGAAGCGCACCAGCTCGACACCCAGGGCTTTGGCCAACTGGCGCGCCACCTCGGTCTTGCCCACGCCGGTAGGGCCGGCGAAGAGGAACGAACCGACCGGCTTGTCGGGCGCCTTGAGCCCGGCACGCGAGAGCTTGATCGCCGTGGCCAGCGAGTCGATCGCCGCGTCCTGGCCGAACACCGTGAGCTTGAGGTCACGCTCGAGGTTGCGCAGCAGCTCCTTGTCGGAGCTGGTGACATGCTTCGGTGGAATCCGCGCGATCTTGGCGACGATGTCCTCGACCTGCGGCACGTCGATGCGCTTGACGCGGCTGTCCTCCGGCTGCAGGCGCTGATAGGCGCCGGCCTCGTCGATCACGTCGATGGCCTTGTCCGGCATGTGCCGGTCATTGATGTAGCGTGCGGCCAGTTCCGCCGCGGCACGCAGGGCCTCGTCGCTGTACTCGATGTTGTGGTGGCTCTCGAAGCGGCCTTTCAGGCCACGCAGGATACCCACGGTGTCTTCCACCGACGGCTCGGTGACGTCGACCTTCTGGAAACGCCGCGCCAAGGCACGGTCCTTCTCGAAGATGCCACGGAACTCCTGGAAGGTGGTCGAACCGATGCAGCGGATGTCACCGGACGACAGCAACGGCTTGAGCAGGTTGGACGCATCCATCACCCCTCCCGACGCCGCGCCGGCACCGATGATGGTGTGGATCTCGTCGATGAACAGGATCGCCTGCGGGCGCTTGCGCAGTTCGCCAAGCAAAGCCTTGAAGCGCTTTTCGAAATCGCCCCGGTACTTGGTGCCAGCCAGCAGGGCACCCAGGTCGAGGGAGTACACCACGCTCTGGGCCAGCAGGTCCGGGACCTGGCCATCGACGATGCGCTTGGCCAGGCCTTCGGCGATGGCGGTCTTGCCCACCCCGGCCTCGCCGACCAGCAGCGGGTTGTTCTTGCGCCGGCGGGCGAGGATCTGGGCGACCCGCTCGACTTCCTGCTCGCGCCCCACCAGTGGGTCGATGCGGCCCAGACGGGCCAGTTCGTTCAGGTTGCTGGCATAGGCGTCCAGCGGATTGCCCGAGGACGCGGCCTCGCCGCCCTCCTCGTCCTGCATGTCCTGGTCGCCTTCGCTGTGCGGCCCATGACCCGGCACCTTGGAGATGCCATGGGCGATGTAGTTGACCACGTCGATGCGGGCCACGCTCTGCTGCTTGAGCAGGAACACGGCCTGGCTTTCCTGTTCGCTGAAGATCGCCACCAGCACGTTGGCGCCGGTGACTTCGCGCTTGCCGGAGCTCTGCACATGGAACACGGCACGCTGCAGTACACGCTGGAAGCCCAGGGTCGGCTGGGTCTCGCGGTCCTCGTCATGCACGGGGATCAGCGGCGTGGTGGAATCGATGAACTCCTGCAGGTCGTGCTTGAGCTTGTCGAGATTGGCGCCACAGGCGCGCAGAACGGTCGCGGCGGCCTCGTTGTCAAGGAGTGCCAGCAGCAGATGCTCGACGGTCATGAATTCATGACGCTTCGAACGGGCCTCCTTGAAGGCCAGATTGAGGGTGACTTCGAGCTCGCGGTTTAACATAGCTTCACCTCATACCCAAGTGGTCGGCGATTAACCGTCCTTCTCGATTTCACAGAGTAGCGGATGCTGGCTTTCCCTGGCGTATTGGTTGACCTGCATGGCCTTGGTCTCGGCGATGTCGCGGGTAAACAATCCGCACACTGCCCGCCCTTCGGTGTGGACGGTCAGCATGATCTTGGTCGCCAGCTCGCGGTTCAGATTGAAGAACGTCTCGAGCACTTCGACGACGAAATCCATCGGTGTGTAGTCATCGTTGAACAAAACCACCTTGTACATCGGTGGCGCCTGCAGGATCGGCTTGGCTTCCTGTACCGCCAGACCGGAGCCGTCGTCCTCGTTAGATTGCGGGCGATCCTGATTGAATGTTAGTCGAATCTGGCTGAGTGGATGCATGGAAAGAATTTCATCATATCGACAGGTTAAGGTAGTGGGTTGACCGCGAAGGCCGCGCCCGGCGCGGGCGCCGTCTGACCTTGACTATCGGCAAAACGGTGTTACAACCAATAAGAACCCACCGTGGTCGATAAAGATCCGCGCAGTCAACCAGATTTTTTCGCATGGTTCGTATGCGGATGACGTGGATGATACTCCAGTGATGGAGTCCTTTGCAGAGGGACATGAGGATGGCGAGCGGTAAAGTCAAGTGGTTCAACAATGCCAAGGGCTATGGATTCGTCAATGAGGAGGGCAAGAGCGAAGACCTGTTCGCCCACTATTCGCATATCCAGATGGACGGCTACAAGACGCTCAAGGCCGGCCAGCCCGTGACCTTCGATATCGTCCAGGGCCCCAAGGGCCTGCACGCGGTGAATATCTGCGGTGCCGGCGCCACGGCCGCGAAGGCCGAAGCCCAGCCTGTGGCGAATACCGTCCAGGCCTGATCCACACAGCCTTCTGCAGGCACATCGGGAACCGGCCAGCCCTCGCAGGGCTGGCCGGTTTTCATTTGTTGCCTAAATTAGAACGAAACCTGACCCAGTGTTTTTAGGGGCGCCCCTGTGGGAGCGGCCTTGTGTCGCGAAAGGGCTGCAACGCAGCCCCAACGACCCGCGCCTTCACATGTGCTTGATCATCTCGTCACCGAAGCCCGAGCTGCCGACCAGCGTGGCCCCGTCCATCAGGCGTTCGAAGTCATAGGTAACGGTCTTGGCCGCGATGGCGCCATTGGTTCCCTTGATGATCAGGTCGGCCGCCTCGGTCCAGCCCATGTGCCGCAACATCATCTCCGCCGAGAGGATCACCGAGCCTGGGTTGACCTTGTCCTGCCCGGCGTACTTGGGCGCGGTGCCATGGGTCGCCTCGAACATGGCCACGGTGTCGGACAGGTTGGCCCCCGGCGCGATGCCGATGCCGCCCACCTCCGCCGCCAGGGCGTCGGAGAGGTAGTCGCCGTTGAGGTTGAGGGTGGCGATCACGTCATACTCGGCCGGGCGCAGCAGGATCTGCTGGAGCATGGCATCGGCGATGGCGTCCTTGACCACGATGTCGCGGCCAGTCCTGGGGTTCTTGAACGTCATCCAGGGGCCGCCATCGAGCAACTCGGCCTTGAACTCGTCGCGCGCCACCTCGTAGCCCCAGTCCTTGAAGGCGCCTTCGGTGAACTTCATGATATTGCCCTTGTGCACCAGGGTCACCGACTCGCGGTCGTTGTCCACGGCGTACTGCAACGCCTTGCGCACCAGGCGCTTGGTGCCCTCCTCGGAGACTGGCTTGACGCCGATGCCGCAGTTCTGGTCGAAGCGGATCTTGGTGACGCCCATTTCCTCCTTGAGGAACTTGATCACCTTGTTCGCCTCGGGCGAGCCGGCCTTCCACTCGATGCCGGCATAGATGTCCTCGGAGTTCTCGCGGAAGATCACCATGTCGACGTCGCCAGGCTTCTTCACTGGGCTGGGCACGCCCTGGAACCACAGCACCGGACGCAGGCAGACATACAAGTCCAGTTGCTGGCGCAGGGCCACGTTGAGCGAGCGAATGCCGCCGCCCACCGGGGTGGTCAGCGGCCCCTTGATCGACACCACGTACTCGCGCACCGCGTCGAGGGTTTCCTGGGGCAGCCAGGTGTCCTGGTCATAGACCTGAGTGGCTTTTTCGCCGGCATACACCTCCATCCAGGCGATCTTGCGCTTGCCGCCGTAGGCCTTCTGCACGGCGGCATCCACCACCTTGATCATCACCGGCGTGACATCGATGCCAATGCCGTCGCCCTCGATGTAGGGGATGATGGGGTTGTCTGGAACGTTGAGCGAATGGTCTGCATTGACGGTGATCTTGGTGCCTTCTGCCGGAACCTTGATTTTCTGGTATCCCATGCTGCACTACTCCGCTTGCCAAGTGTGATTGGACATCCTGCGATCCATTGAGCCTAAACCAGCTTTTCCGGGCTGCAAGCTTCAAGCTGCAAGCGGCAAGCTGATCGGCGCTGGATTCAATGACGGGCACGCCTCCAAAACCGCGCCGACCGCAAGCTCAGCCACACCGCATAGCCGCTTTTTCTTGCCGCTTGCAGCTTGAAGCTTGCAGCCCCTCGAGCCTGCGGCATCACGCCACATTGCTCCTACGCCTTTGGTCTTATAAGTGAATCGATATCACTTCGCCTTGCTGATTAGGCCGAAGGGTTTGGTATACTCCGGCGCTGACCGCAGGGTCATTGGGGCGAACCCTTGGAAAAACGCGGCTCGCCCTCGGCCATCAACGGCCAAAAAGCCTGGGCCGTTACCGCGACCCAGCCGTTTGACGCTCGACTGATGCATCCACCATCACCGCTCGTAGCCTCTCGACCAATTGCCCATGGCGCCGCCAGGGCGAAGCGCCTACCCTGCGCACCTCGAGACTTCGAGCACGCTCAGCAAAACAGAGAGTTAACCCGCATATGCCCACCCGTTCCAAGATCATCTACACCTTCACCGACGAAGCTCCCGCCCTCGCCACCTACTCACTGCTGCCAATCATCGAAGCCTTCACCGCTTGCGCTGACATCGCCGTCGAAACCCGCGATATCTCCCTCGCTGGCCGTATCCTCGCCGCGTTCCCCGAGCAGCTCGGTGCCGAGAAGCAGGTAGGCGATCACCTGGCGGAACTGGGCCAGCTGGCCACCACCCCGCAAGCCAACATCATCAAGCTGCCGAACATCAGCGCCTCGGTACCGCAGCTCAAGGCCGCGATCAAGGAACTGCAGGGCAAGGGCTACAACATCCCCGACTACGCCGACGAGCCGGCCACCGAGGCCGAGAAGGAAGCCCGCGCGCGCTACGACCGCATCAAGGGCAGCGCCGTGAACCCGGTCCTGCGTGAAGGCAACTCCGACCGCCGCGCCCCGCTGTCGGTCAAGAACTACGCCCGCAAGCACCCGCACAAGATGGGCGCCTGGGCCGCCGACTCCAAGTCCCACGTGGCGCACATGAGCCAGGGCGACTTCTACGGCAGCGAAAAGGCCGCGCTGATCGAGGCCGATGACAGCCTGCGCATCGAGCTGGTCGGCAAGGACGGCGCCACCACCGTCCTGAAGGAAAAGACCCCGGTCAAGGCCGCCGAAGTCATCGACTGCGCCGTCATGAGCCGCAAGGCCCTGAAAGCCTTCATCGCCGAGCAGATCGCCGACGCCAAGGCCTCCGGCGTGCTGCTGTCGGTCCACCTGAAGGCGACCATGATGAAGGTCTCCGACCCGATCATGTTCGGCGTCATCGTCGAGGAGTTCTACAACGACGTGCTGGCCAAGCACGCCGCCGCCCTGGCCGAGGTAGGCTTCAACGCCAACAACGGCATCGGCGACCTGTACGCCCGCATCAAGGACCTGCCAGCCGACAAGCAGGCCGAGATCGAAGCCGACGTCCAGGCCCTGTACGCCGTCCGTCCGGCCCTGGCCATGGTCAACTCCGACAAGGGCATCACCAACCTGCACGTGCCGAGCGACGTCATCGTCGACGCCTCGATGCCGGCCATGATCCGTGACTCGGGCAAGATGTGGAACGCCGCGGGCGAACTGCAGGACACCAAGGCAGTCATCCCTGACCGTTGCTACGCCGGCATCTACCAGGCCGTGATCGAGGACTGCAAGGCCAACGGCGCCTTCGACCCGACCACCATGGGCAGCGTGCCGAACGTTGGCCTGATGGCGCAGAAGGCCGAGGAATACGGCTCCCACGACAAGACCTTCCAGATCAAGGCCGACGGCGTCGTGCGCGTGGTCGACGGCAAGGGCCAGGTGCTGCTGGAGCAGAACGTCGAGGCCGGCGATATCTTCCGCATGTGCCAGACCAAGGACGCGCCGATCCAGGACTGGGTCAAGCTGGCCGTCAACCGCGCTCGCCTGAGCGACACCCCGGCGGTGTTCTGGCTGGACCCCGCCCGCGCCCACGACGGCGTGATGATCGAGAAGGTCCAGAAGTACCTGAAGGACCACGACACCAGCGGCCTGGACATCCGTATCCTGGCACCGGTCGAGGCCATCAAGTTCTCCCTGGCGCGCATCCGCGAAGGCAAGGACACCATCTCGGTGACCGGCAACGTACTGCGTGACTACCTGACCGACCTGTTCCCGATCATGGAGCTGGGCACCAGCGCCAAGATGCTGTCGATCGTTCCGCTGATGAATGGCGGCGGCCTGTTCGAGACCGGTGCCGGCGGTTCGGCGCCCAAGCACGTGCAGCAGCTGGTCGAAGAGAACTTCCTGCGCTGGGATTCGCTGGGCGAGTTCCTGGCCCTGGCCGCTTCCCTGGAGCACCTGGGCAACGCCTACGCCAACCCACGCGCCAAGGTCCTGGCCAACACCCTGGACCAGGCCACCGGCAAGTTCCTCGACGGCAACAAGTCGCCAGCACGCAAGGTCGGCAACATCGACAACCGCGGCAGCCACTTCTACCTGACCCTGTACTGGGCCGAAGCCCTGGCCGCGCAGAGCGACGATGCCGCCCTGCAGGCGCGCTTCGCCCCACTGGCCAAGGCCCTGGCCGAGAACGAGGCGACCATCGTCGCCGAGCTCAACGCCGTGCAGGGCAAGCCGGCCGACATCGGTGGCTACTACGCCCCGGATGCCGAGCTGACCAGCAAGGTGATGCGCCCGAGCCAGACCTTCAACAGCGCGATCGCCGCACTGTAAGGTTCGCTTGACGTAACAGCGCAAACCCCGGCCACGCACCGGGGTTTGTGCTTTTTCAGCTTCGAGTTTCGAGCTGCAAGCGGCAAGAGAGAGCAGCCTGCGAGCCGCTTTTTCTTGCCGCTTGCAGCTCGACGCTCGCCACTTTGGAAAAAACCGAGCATGTCCTGGCAACCCCACATCACCGTCGCCACCATCGTCGAAGACCAGGGCCGCTTCCTCATGGTCGAGGAACTCAAGGCCGGCCAGCACGTCTTCAACCAGCCCGCCGGGCACCTGGAAGCCAACGAGACCCTGCCCCAGGCCGCCCTGCGCGAAACCCTCGAGGAAACCGCCTGGGAAGTCGAGCTCACCGGCGTGGTCGGCATCTACCTGTACACCGCGCCGAGCAACGGCGTGACCTACCAGCGCATCTGCTTCGCCGCCCGCCCCGTGCGCCAACGCCCGGAGCTGGCCCTGGACAGCGACATCGTACGCGCCGTCTGGCTGACCCGCGACGAGCTGCTGGCCGACCCCACGCGCTGGCGCAGCGAACTGGTGCCGCGCTGCATCGACGACTACCTGGCAGGCCCCTTGCACAGCCTCGACCTGCTGCGCGACTGACGCGCGAGGCCCGGCCTGATAGAATCGGCCTTTTTCCCAGATACAACCGGTAGCCATGACCAGCCCAGCACTCAAAGACCCCGCCAAGACCCGCGTCATCGTCGGCATGTCCGGCGGCGTGGACTCTTCCGTCTCCGCCCTTCTGCTCATGGAGCAGGGCTACCAGGTGGAAGGTCTGTTCATGAAGAACTGGGAAGAGGACGATGGCACCGAATATTGCACCGCCCGCGAAGACCTGGCCGATGCCCAGGCCGTGTGCGACCGCATCGGCATCACGCTGCACACCGCCAACTTCGCCGCCGAATACTGGGACAACGTGTTCGAGCACTTCCTCGCGGAATACAAGGCCGGCCGCACGCCGAACCCGGACATCCTCTGCAACCGCGAGATCAAGTTCAAGGCCTTCCTCGACTACGCCCTGTCGCTCGGCGCCGACCTGATCGCCACCGGCCACTACGTGCGTCGCCGCGACACCGGCGAGCTCACCGAACTGCTCAAGGGCCTGGACCCGAACAAGGACCAGAGCTACTTCCTGCATGCCGTCGGCGGCAAGGAAATCGCTCGCACCCTGTTCCCGGTCGGCGAACTGGAAAAGCCCGAGGTACGCGCCATCGCCGAGAAACACGGCCTGGCCACGGCCAAGAAAAAGGACTCCACCGGCATCTGCTTCATCGGCGAGCGCCGCTTCAGCGACTTCCTCAAGCAGTACCTGCCGGCCCAGCCCGGCAACATCGAGACCACCGAAGGCGAAGTGATCGGCCGCCACCACGGCCTGATGTACCACACCATCGGCCAGCGCCAGGGCCTGGGCATCGGCGGCATGAAGGACGCCGGCGACGAGCCGTGGTACGTGCTGGAGAAGGACCTGTCGCGCAACGTGCTGGTCGTCGGCCAGGGCAACGAACACCCCTGGTTGTTCTCCCGCGCCCTGCTGGCCTCGGAGATCTACTGGGTCAACCCGGTCGACCTGTCCGCCCCGCGCCGCCTCGCCGCCAAGGTGCGCTACCGCCAGGGCGACCAGGCCTGCGTGCTCGAGCGCACCGCGAGCGGCTACCGGGCCGTGTTCGACGAGCCGCAACGGGCCGTGACCCCGGGCCAGTCGGTGGTGTTCTACGACGGCGAGGTGTGCCTGGGTGGCGGTGTGATCGAAACCGCCGAGCCCTGGAGCCCACGCGCATGAATGGTACCCAAGAGCAACTGGTCGCCCTCGGTGGTGTGTTCCAGGCCGCGGTGCTGGTCGACCGCATCGCCCGTACCGGCCAGGCCAGCGAGGCCGACATCGGCTGCATGCTCGGCAGCCTGCTGGTGCGCGACCCCAAGGACACCCTGGAGGTGTTCGGTGGCGACGACCTCAACCTGCGCGACGGCTACCGTGCCCTGGTCGGCGCCCTGGAGCGCGACCCCAGCAGCCTGCAGCGCGAACCCCTGCGCTATGCCCTATCGATGCTGGGCCTGGAGCGCCAGTTGGCCAAGCGCGGCGACATGCTCGACACCATCGGCCAACGCCTGCCGCAGATCCAGGCCCAGGCCGACCATTTCGGCCTGGTTCACGAAAATGTCATCGCTTCCAGTGGAGCCTTGTACCAGGACACCCTGAGCACCCTGCGCCAGCGTATCCAGGTGCATGGCGACATGCGCTTCCTGCAGCAGGCCAGCAATGCGTCGAAGATCCGCGCCCTGCTGCTCGCCGGTATCCGTGCCGCGCGCCTGTGGCGCCAACTGGGCGGGCACCGCTGGCAACTGGTGTTCAGCCGGCGCAAGTTGCTCAACGAGCTGTACGACATGATGCGGGGGTAAGCGCAAGCTGCAAGTAGAAGCAGCGTAGCGTTCGCATTCTCTTGCCGCTCGTAGCTCGAGGCTCGCTGCTGCCCTTTTTCATGTATGATATGCGCCCCTTCAAAAGCCTGACTGTCCGAGAACACGCCATGCAGCTCTCCTCGCTCACTGCGGTTTCCCCTGTAGACGGCCGCTACGCCGGCAAAACCCAGGCCCTGCGCCCCATTTTCAGCGAATACGGCCTGATCCGTTTCCGCGCCCTGGTCGAGGTGCGCTGGCTCCAGCGCCTGGCCGCCCACCCGCAGATCGCTGAAGTGCCCGCCTTCTCGGCCGAGGCCAACGCCCTGCTCGACACCCTGGCCAGCGACTTCAAGCTCGAGCACGCCGAGCGCGTCAAGGAAATCGAGCGCACCACCAACCATGACGTCAAGGCCATCGAGTACCTGCTCAAGGAGCAGGCCGCCCAACTGCCCGAGTTGGCCAAGGTCAGCGAGTTCATCCACTTCGCCTGCACCAGCGAGGACATCAACAACCTGTCCCACGCCCTGATGCTGCGCGCCGGTCGCGACGAAGTGCTGCTGCCCTTGATGCGCCAGATCGCCGAGGCCATCCGCACCCTGGCCCATCAGCATGCCGACGTGCCGATGCTCTCGCGCACCCACGGCCAGCCGGCCTCGCCGACCACCCTGGGCAAGGAGCTGGCCAACGTGGTCTACCGCCTGGAGCGCCAGATCGCCCAGGTCGCCGCCGTGCCGCTGCTGGGCAAGATCAACGGCGCCGTAGGCAACTACAACGCCCACCTGTCGGCCTACTCGCAGATCGACTGGGAAGCCAACGCCCGTGCCTTCATCGAGGAAGAGCTGGGCCTGCAGTTCAACCCCTACACCACCCAGATCGAGCCGCACGACTACATCGCCGAGCTGTTCGACGCCATCGCCCGCTTCAACACCATCCTCATCGACTTCGACCGCGACGTCTGGGGCTACATCTCCCTGGGCTACTTCAAGCAGAAGACCGTCGCCGGCGAGATCGGCTCCTCGACCATGCCGCACAAGGTCAACCCGATCGACTTCGAGAACTCCGAGGGTAACCTGGGGATTGCCAACGCCCTGTTCCAGCACCTGGCCAGCAAGCTGCCGATCTCCCGCTGGCAGCGCGACCTGACCGACTCCACCGTGCTGCGCAACCTGGGCGTGGGCTTCGCCCACAGCGTCATCGCCTACGAGGCCAGCCTCAAGGGCATCGGCAAGCTGGAAGTGAACGTCGCCCGCATCGCCGAAGACCTGGACGCCTGCTGGGAAGTCCTGGCCGAGCCGATCCAGACCGTCATGCGCCGCTACAACATCGAGAATCCCTACGAGAAGCTCAAGGAGCTGACCCGTGGCAAGGGCATCAGCCCCGAAGCCCTGCAGGCGTTCATCGATGGCCTGGACATGCCGACCGACGCCAAGGCCGAGCTCAAGCAGCTCACCCCGGCCACCTACATCGGCAACGCGGCGGCCCAGGCCAAGCGCATCTGAGCCAGCCTCCGCGTTCGACGCCCGGCCTGGCCGGGCGTTTTTATTCCCGGACGAAAATTACGTTTTTTCAATAGGTTGAACATGAATCCTGATACTCCACTGCAGCTGCTGGGTGGCCTTACGGCCCGCGAATTCCTGCGCGACTACTGGCAGAAGAAGCCCCTGCTGGTGCGCCAGGCCTTTCCGGACTTCCAAAGCCCGATCGACCCCGACGAGCTGGCCGGCCTGGCCCTGGAAGAAGAAGTCGAGTCGCGCCTGGTGCTCGAGCACGGCGAACGCCCCTGGGAGTTGCGTCGCGGCCCGTTCGCCGAGGACACCTTCGCCACCCTGCCGGAGCGTGACTGGACCCTGCTGGTGCAGGCGGTCGACCAGTTCGTCCCGGAAGTGGCCGAGCTGCTGGAGCACTTCCGCTTCCTGCCCAGCTGGCGTATCGACGATGTGATGATCAGCTTCGCCGCTCCCGGCGGCAGCGTTGGCCCACACTTCGACAACTACGACGTGTTCCTGCTCCAGGGCCACGGCAAGCGCAACTGGAAGATCGGCCAGATGTGCGACAGCGACAGCCCGCTGCTGGACCACGCCGACCTGCGCATCCTCGCCGATTTCGAGCAGCAGGACGAATGGACCCTGGAACCCGGCGACATGCTCTACCTACCGCCGCGCCTGGCCCACTACGGCGTGGCCGAAGACGACTGCCTGACCTACTCGGTGGGCTTCCGCGCGCCGAGCGCGGCCGAAGTGCTGACCCACTTCACCGACTTCCTCAGCCAGTTCCTGCCGGACGAAGAGCGCTACAGCGACGCAGACGCAGAGCCTGCCAGCGACCCGCACCAGATCCAGCACGATGCCCTCGAGCGCCTCAAGACCCTGCTGGCCGAGCACATGGGCGATGAACGTCTGCTGCTGACCTGGTTCGGCCAGTTCATGACCGAGCCGCGCTACCCGGAGCTGGTGTCCGGCGAAGAACTGAGCGAGGAAGAGCTGATCGACAGCCTCGAACAAGGCGCGATCCTGGTCCGCAACCCCAGCGCGCGCCTGGCCTGGTCGGAAGTCGACGACAACCTGCTGCTGTTCGCCAGCGGCCAGAGCCGCCTGCTCCCGGGCCACCTGCGCGAGCTGCTGAAACTGATCTGCGCCGCCGACGCACTGCACATCGAAAACCTTGTACAGTGGCTGGAAGACGAAGATGGCCTGACGCTGGTATGCCAGCTGGTCAAACAAGGAAGCCTGGGATTTGCCAATGAATAAGATCAGCGTTCGCCTCGCCGACTGGCACAAAGACAACGCCGATATCCACCGCATCCGCAGCGCGGTGTTCGTCGCCGAGCAACACGTGCCGCCGGAGCTGGAGTTCGACGCCGAAGACCCGAGCGCCGTGCACTTCCTGGCCCTGGAAGGCGACTACCCGATCGGCACCGCACGCCTGCTGCCCGATGGCACCATCGGCCGGGTCTCGGTGCTCAAGGACTGGCGTGGCCTGAAGGTGGGCGATGCACTGATGCGCGCGGTGATCGTCGAGGCGCAGAACCGCGACCTCAAGCAGCAGATGCTCAGTGCCCAGGTGCATGCCACACCGTTCTACGAGCGCCTGGGGTTCCGGGTGGTCAGCGAGGAATTCCTCGAGGCCGGCATTCCCCATGTCGACATGGTGCGCGATTCCCGCGAACTGGCCTGATCCCCCAGGGCCGGCCCTGCCGACCATCGCGACGCAAAGTGCTCCCACAGGGCCCAGCAGAGAACCTGTGGGAGCCGGCTTGCCGGCGATAGGGCCGGCACAGCCCACACAAGACAGTTGCTCCTACAGGCCCCTGCAAGGGCCCCAGTTTCCCGCCCCTCGAAAAACCCGCTTGCAAGAACACTGTACACCCATACAGATAATTCTTGCCTGCCCGCCTCGTTTTGCGCATCCTGACGCCATCGTCACCATGAAGTGTTTCCGGCCATGCGCCTCTTTCTCTGCGAAAAACCCTCCCAGGCCAAGGACATCGCCAAGGTCCTCGGCGCCACCCGCAAGGGCGACGGCTGCTGGCACGGTACCGATGTCTGCGTGACCTGGTGCATCGGCCACCTGCTCGAGACCGCACCACCGGACCGCTACGACGAGCGCTACAAGCGCTGGGTCCTGGCCGACCTGCCGATCATCCCGCAGCAGTGGAAGATGCTGGTCAAGCCCAAGACCGCCAGCCAGTTCAAGGCGGTCAAGCGCCTGCTCGGCGAAGCCCGCGAGCTGGTGATCGCCACCGACGCCGACCGCGAAGGCGAGATGATCGCCCGCGAACTGGTCGAACATTGCCGCTACCGTGGGCCGATCCAGCGCCTGTGGCTGTCGGCGCTGGACGACGCCTCGATCCGCAAGGCCCTGGCACGCCTGCTGCCCGGCCACCAGACCTTCAACCTGTACCACTCGGCCCTGGGCCGCTCCCGCGCCGACTGGCTGATCGGCATGAACATGAGCCGCCTGTTCACCCTGCTCGGCCGCCAGTCCGGCTACCAGGGCGTACTGCCGGTAGGACGGGTGCAGACCCCGACCCTGCGCCTGGTGGTGGACCGCGACCGTAGCATCGCCGACTTCGTGCCAGTCCCCTACTGGGCCATCGACGTGCAGCTGGAGCACGCCGGCAGTGTCTTCAACGCCCAATGGCGCGCCCCGGAGGACGCCTGCGACGACCAGGGCCGCTGCCTCAAGCAGGCCCTGGCACAGCGAGCGGCCGCCGACATCGACGCGGCCGGCAGCGCACGGGTGCTCAAGGTGGCCACCGAGCGCGTGCGCGAAGCGGCCCCCCTGCCCTTCGACCTGGGCACCCTGCAGGAAGTGTGTTCGAAGAAGCTTGGCCTCGGTGCCCAGGAAACCCTCGACATCGCCCAGGCCCTGTACGAAACCCACAAGCTGATCACCTACCCGCGCAGCGACTGCGGCTACCTGCCGCTCAGCCAGCATGGCGAGGCGCCAGCGATCCTCGCCGCCCTGCAGCGCGCCGACGCCAGCCTCGCCCCGTTGCAGCCCCATCTCGAGCCACAACGCCGCTCGCGGGCCTGGAACGACGCCAAGGTCAGCGCCCACCACGGCATCATCCCCACCGCCGCCGCCAGCGACCCTGCGCGCCTGCCACCCAAGTACCGGGCCGTCTATACCCTGGTCCGTGCTCGCTACCTGGCGCAGTTCCTGCCCAACCACGAGTACGACCGCACCCAGGCCGAATTCGACTGCGCCAGCCATGCCTTGCGTGCGGTGGGCAAGCAGATCGTCGAGCCGGGTTGGCGCCGCGCCCTGCCCGAGGCCCTGACACCCGCCAAAGGCCGCGAGGCGCCACCGCCCCAGGTGCTGCCACCCCTGCACGAAGGCCTGGACTGCGCCGTTCACGGCCTGCAACTCAAGGACCTGTGGACCCAGCCCCCCAAGCCGTTCACCGAAGGCGACCTGATCAAGGCGATGAAGAACGTCGCCAAACTGGTGGACGACCCACTGCTCAAGCAGAAGCTCAAGGAAACCACCGGCATCGGCACCGAGGCCACCCGCGCCAGCATCATCCAGGGCCTGATCGAGCGCGGTTACCTGGTCAAGAACGGCAAGGCGCTGAGCGCTACCCCGGCGGCCTTCAGCCTGATCGACGCCGTCCCCCGCGCCATCGCCGACCCAGGCACCACGGCGATCTGGGAACAAGCCCTGGACATGGTGCAGAGCGGTGAGATGAGCCTGGACGAATTCGTCGCCCGGCAATCGGCGTGGATGGGCAAGCTGGTGCAGCGCTGCTCCGGCATGCGCCTGACCATCAATGGCCCGGCGGTACCGGCCGGGGGCAAGGGGGCGCCCTGGAAGAAGAAGCGCAGGAGCGCTGGCAAGGGCAAGGCAGCGGGAAGTTCGGCCAAGGCCGTCAGCGGCAAACCGAGGTCAGGGCGGCGCAAGGCGGCGACCTGAACCGCAGATGCGCCGGCCTGGGTAATCCTGGGGCCGCGTCGATCACAAGTGATGCGGTTTTGCAGGCCCCTGTGGGAGCGGGCTTGCCCGCGAATGGGCCCGTACAGGCACCCAGGCAGTTCAGGTCATTCCCCCAGCCTAGGTCCCGCTCTTCAACCGACTGAACGCCCGGGTCAACTCCCGGTTGAAGGCCTTGCCATTGTCGTTCTTGGTATACAACCGCGCCCGCACCTCGGCCGGCGGGTAGGTCCCCGGCGCATTGCGGATCCCAGGGTCCACCAACTCGTCGGCAGCCGTGATCGCATTGGCGTAGTGGATGGTGTCGGTGATCGGCGCGATCACCTCGGGCCGCATCAGGTAATCGACCAGTTGCCAGGCCGCCTCGGGATGCGGCGCATCCTTGGGCACCACCAACGCATCGAGCCAGATCAGCGTTCCCTCGCTGGGAATGCGGTAGTCCAGGCTGAAGGCCTTGCCAGCCTGCTGCGCCTGCGTCTGGGCGATGGCCACGTTGCCGTTCCACGACATCGCCACGCACGTCTCGCCGTTGGCCAGGTCGTTGATGTTGCGATCGTTGTCGAAATAACGGATATAGGGGCGGATCTTGCGCAGGTGCGCCTCGGCCGCCCGCAGATCCTCCACGCGCTGCTGGTTGATGTCCAGCCCCAGGTAGCGCATCGCCGCGGCGAACACCTCGTTGGGGTCGTTGAGCAGGCTCACCCCACAATCGGCGAATTTCGCCGCCACCTGCGGATCGAACAGCATCGCCCAGCTGTCACGCGGTGCATCCGGCAAGCGTGCCGCCACCGCCTCCTGCTGGAAGCCCACCCCCGTGGTGCCCCAGGCATAGGTGCCAGCATAGCGATTGCCCGGATCGAACACCGCCATGTGCTGACGGAACTCCTCGCCGATACCCGCCAGGTGCGGCACCTTGCTCTTGTCCAGCGGTTGCAGGGCACCGCTGGCGATCGCCCGGCTCAGGTGCTGGCCGGCGCTGAGCACCACGTCGTAGCCGCTACGGCCGGTCAGCAGCTTGGTCTCGGCCGTCTCCAGGGAGTCGAAGTGGTCGGCGACCACGCGGATGCCCGTCTGCTTCTCGAAGTTGGCCAAGGTGTCCGGGGCAAGGTACTCGCCCCAGATGTACAGGTTGACGGTCGGCTGTTGTGCGTCGGCTGCCTGGGCCACCGCCACCGTGCAGCCCAGGGCGAGCGCCAGGGTCAGGTTGCGCAGTTTCATGGGCGGCGGCCTCCAGCGTATTGCGGCATGGTGATACAGGCGACGTTGCCACCGCCCAGCAGGATCTCCCGGGAGTGCTCGATACCGAGGATGCGATGGTCGGGGAACAGTTCCGCCAGGGTAGCCTGGGCCACGGCGTCGTTGCGGTCGCCGAACAGCGGCACGACGATGGCCGAGTTGCCCGCGTAGTAATTGATGTACGAGGCGCAGATGCGCGTACCCGCCTGGCGCAGGTGGGTACCGTCGACCTGGTCCAGGCCTGCGGCTTCCTCCGCCGTCCATTCCAGCACCTGCGGCTGCGGCAGCTTATGCACCTTGAGGGCCCGGCCACGGCTGTCGCGGGTGCTGCGCAGGATGTCATAGGCTTGCTGGTAGATCTCCCACTGCGGGTCGTTGCGATCGTCAGTCCATTGCAGCACCACTTCGCCGGGGCGCACGAAGCAAGCCAGGTCGTCGACATGGCCGTCGGTCTCGTCGAACTTGCAGCCACGCGGCAGCCAGATCACCTGTTCGGCGCCCAGGTAGTCCTGTAGCCGGCGGGTCACCTCGTCCTTGCCCAGGTGCGCGTTACGGTTGCGGTTGAGCAGGCACTGCTCGGTGGTCAGCAGGCTGCCCTGGCCATCGCTCTGGATACCGCCCAGCTCAGCGATCAGCGGCGCGCGGTAGTGGTCCAGGTTCTCGATCTCGAGGATCTTGCGGGCGATCTGGTCGTCCTTGTCCCAGGGGTAGTAGAGACCACCGTCCAGGCCGCCGTAGGCATTGAACTCGAAGTCCACGCCGCGCACCTCGCCGCTGTCGTCGTTGACCACGAAGCACGGGCCGCTGTCGCGGAACCAGGTGTCGTTGCAGGTCATCTCGACCACCCGTACATGGGCCGGCAGCAGGCGCCGGGCATTGGCGTACTGGGCAGCGGAGGCGCAGACGGTCACCGGCTCGCTGGAGGCGATGGCCGTGACGATCTCGACCCAGACCTTCTGCGCCGGCTTGCCGCCGTTGCGCCAGACATCCGGGCGCTCCGGCCAGCCGAGCCAGCAACCGGCCTTGCGCTCGAATTCGCCAGGCAGGCGGAAACCATCGGCCTTCGGGGTGGTGGTGAGCGAACGTGCCATGGGTCAACCTCGTCATCGGTGAGTGATGACTGCACGCTACGCCGCCGGGCGCCGGGCTTCCAACGATGAAAACTCAGCGATAGTTGAATTGAATTCAGGACTCGGCGATCTGTTCGATGAACCATTCGATGAATTCGGCCACCGCGCCGCGCTCCAGGCGCAAGCGCTCGCAGACCAGCGCGTACTGCCCCTGGGCCGTCACGCTGGCGTTGAACGGGCGCACCAGGCGGCCGCTCTGCAGGTCGGCCTGGCAGGTCAGGTTGTCGCCCATGGCCACGCCCTGCCCCAGCGCCGCCGCCTCCAGGGCCAGCGCCGCATGGGGGAAGTACAACTGGCGGGTGGGCAAGGCGTCGTCGGCGTGGGTGGCCAGCCAGGTGGTCCAGGTGCGGCCATCCTGGTCGTCGTGCAGCAGACAGTGGCGCACCAGGTCGCGCGGACGCTTGAGCCCGCCCTGGTTGAACAGCCCCGGGCTGCACACCGGGAAGAACTGCAGCAGCGGCAAGGGCCGGACGAAGTGGGTGCTGGCGTCCAGGGCGCTGGTGCCGTAGGTGATGGCGACATCGACCTCCATCGCCGGGGCGCCGGCGTCGATCGGCTGCTCGTGCAGGTGCAGGGTGATGTGCGGGTAGCGGCTGCTGAAGTCGGCCAGCCGGGCCACCAGCCATTTCTGCGCCAGCTCCGCCGTGACCGCCACCCGCAACACCGCCTGGGAAGCCGGATCGCGCAGCTCGTCGCAGGCCTTGCCGATCAGCTCGAAGGCCTGCTGCAGGTGGTGCAGCAGACGCTCGGCCTCGGCACTGGGGCGCACCTGGCGGCCCACCCGCTCGAACAGGGCGACGCCCAGTTGATCCTCCAGTTGGCGGATCTGGTGGCTGACGGCGCTGTCGGTCACGCACAGCTCGGCGGCGGCGCGGCCGAAGTGGCCGTGGCGGGCGGCACACTCGAAGGTGCGCAGGGCGGTCAGGGAAGGCAGGCGGTGCATGAGGGGTTCCCTTCTGGATGGCAGTCGGAGCCGAATCATATCGGGCTATTTCGAGGAGCCGTTAAGTCTTTTGCCGCTGCACCGGCCCCACTGGCGCCGTGAAATTTATCTGCTATTTTTTCATGAAATAAACAACAATAAATTTCACGAGGCCCGCATGTTCAAGCAATCCGCCCAACACGTCGCCAGCTACTACGCCCGGACCTACCCCACGACCATCCCCCTGCGCCCCACCCTGCAAGGCCCTCTGGACACCGACGTGCTGATCGTCGGCGCCGGCTTCAGCGGCCTGCACACCGCGCTGCGCCTGGCCCTGGCCGGCAAGCGCGTGGTCTTGCTGGAAGCCAGTCGGGTGGCCTGGGCGGCATCCGGACGCAATGGTGGCCAGGCACTGCTGGGCTGGTCCTGCGACATGCCGCCCCTGGAGAAGGCCCTGGGCCTGGAGCGGGCGCGCCGGCTGTGGGACAGCATGTATTGGGCCGCCGAGGAGATGCGCGAACTGCCCCAGCGTCACGGCTTCGAGGTGGATTACCGGGTCGGCAGCCTGTGGACCGCCGTGCTGGCCCGGCGCGTGAAGATGCTCGAACAGGCGCAGCACGAAGCCCGGGAGAAATGGGGCTACGACTGCCTGCGCCTGATCGGCCGCGACGAGCTGCCCGAATGGGTCGACAGCCCACGCTACCAAGCCGCCCTGTACGACCCCAACGGCGCCCACCTCAACCCGCTGAAACTGGCCCAGGGCCTGGCCAGCGCGATCGAGGCGGCAGGCGGGCAAATCTTCGAGCAAAGCCAGGTGCGCGACTACCACGAGAGCGCCAGCGGCTTCGTCGCCCGCACCGACCAGGGCGAAGTGCGCAGCCAGGTACTGGTACTGGCCTGCAACGCCTACATCGACCGCCTCGACCGCACCCTCTCGCGCCGGCTGCTGCCGGTGGGCTCCTACCAAGTGGCCACCGCGCCTCTGGAGGCGGCGCTGGCCCAGTCGCTGCTGCCACGCAACAGCTGCGTGATCGACAACCAGTTCGTCCCCGACTACTTCCGCCTGACTCCAGACCATCGCCTGCTGTTCGGCGGTGGCTGCACCTACCTGGGCGGCATTCCCAAGGACGTGGCCGCTGCCACCCGCCCCTACCTGGAGCGGGTGTTCCCGCAGTTGGCCGGCGTGGCCATCGACTACGCCTGGGGTGGGCACATCGACTGCAGCCTGCACCGCACGCCGGACATCGGCCGCCAGGGCCAACGCTACTGGCTGCAAGGTTTCTCTGGCCATGGTGTGCTGCCGACCCTGGCCGGCGCACGGGCGGTCAGCGACGCGATCCTCGGCGACGACGAGCTGTTGGCGTTGTACGCCGGCATCGACAACGGCCGTTTCCCCGGCGGCGACCTGATGGCCGCGCCGTTGGAGGCCGCGGCCAAGGCCTGGTACAGGTTGCGCGACCATGTCTGAGACGCCCCTGCACACCGACGACGACATCCAGGGCCTGGCGCTGCTGATCCGCGACCTGCGCAAGCACCGCGGCCTGACCTTGGGCGAGCTGGCCGGCCGGGTCAACCGTTCGCTGGGGTTTCTCTCGCAGGTCGAGCGTGGTCTGTCGAGGCCCACCGTGGCCGACCTCACGGCCATCAGCGAAGCCCTGCACGTACCGACCACCTACTTCTACCAACCCAGCAAGCCGCGGGCGCTGGGCTGGGTGACGCGCCCCGGCGAACGACGCACGCTGTACTACGCCCAGGGCGTGACCGACGTCCTGGTCTCGCCCAGCCTCACCGGCAGCTTCGCCATGCTCGAAAGCCACCTGGCGCCCGGCGCCAGCAGCGGCGAGGGCCATCTGGACGACAGCGCCGAACAAGGCGGTTTCATCCTGGAAGGCCAACTGACCCTGTGGCTCGAAGGGCATGACGCCCCCGTCACCCTCGGCCCCAACGACAGCTTCCAGCTCCCGCCGCACAGCCAGTTCCGCTACGCCAACCTGACCGACCAGACGACCCGCGTCCTCTGGGTATTCCGTTGAGAGCACAGCATGACAACGACAACAAGCTTTCCCGACCTGCTCAGCGAAGTTCGCGCCTTCCGCGCCCGCCATCCACAGGTGCGCCATGTGGACCTGATCAGCCTGGACATCCCCGGGCACTTCTATGGCAAGCGCTACCCTGTGGACATGCTCGAGAAGGTCGCCGCCGGCAGCCCCCTGAAACTGCCGCAGAACTGCGTGCTGCTGGGCGTCCAGGGCGGGCTGTTCCCCATCGGCGACTACTGCTTCAATGATGGCGACCCGGACACCCTGCGGCGCCTGGTGCCGGGTACGCTCAAGCCGGTGACCTGGGAGCGCGAGCCGCTGGGGCAGATGCTGGTCACCTCCGACGGTACCGCCACGCCCATCGAGTTCGAGCCACGGGAAGTGCTCGCCCGCGTGCTGCAACGCCTCGAACGGCGCGGTATCCGCCCGGTGGTGGCGTTCGAGCTGGAGTTCTACCTGTTCGACCGCGCGCTCAAGGAGGGCCTACCCTGCTTCCCTCGCGATCCGCTCAGCGGCGATGCCGACGACCAGCCCAACATGCATATCGAGCGCCTCTCGCGCTTCTGCGACGTGCTGCGGGACATGGTCGAGACCGCCAACGCGCAAGGCGTGGACGCCAACGTGATCACCGCCGAGCTGGGCCCGGGGCAGTTCGAGATCAACTTCGGCCATTGCGACGACGGCCTGCGCGCCGCCGACTGGGCCGCCCTGTTCTGCCGCAGCACCCGCGGCGTGGCGCTCAAGCATGGGCTGCGCGCCTCGTTCATGAGCAAGCCCTACCTGGACGCGCCCGGCAGCGGCATGCACGTGCACGTCAGCCTCTACGACAACGCCGGCAACAACCTGCTGGCCGCCGACGCGCAGCGCCCGCTGCGCCATGCGGTGGCCGGCTGCCTGGCGCTGCTGCCGCACTGCATGCCGGTGTTCGCCGCCAACCACAATGCTTTTCGCCGCTACGGCGCCATGGTCAATGCCGCCAGCCGCGCCAGCTGGGGCTTCGAAGACCGCGATGCGTGCATCCGCATTCCCGAGTCGGATACGCGCAACCTGCGCATCGAGCACCGCCTGGCGGGGGCCGATGCCAACCCGTACCTGGTGCTGGCGGCGATCCTCTGCGGCATGGAGCATGGGCTGCAGGCCGCGCAGGAACCGATCGCGCCGCTCAACGAGGATCGCGGCAGCGGGATCGATTTTCCCCGGGACATGCTCGGCGCGGTGGCGGCAATGCGCGGGCATCCGGCGGTGAACGAGGGGCTTGGGGAAGAGTTCGTGATGGTGTATTGCGAGAACAAGCGCCAGGATCACCTGGCGTTCATGCACGAGGTCAGTGCGCGGGAGTATCGCTGGTTCCTCTGATGCCCGCTCGCCCCTTTCGCGCCGGTCCGGCGTTACGGCAAGCCCGCGAAAGGGCCGGACACCGCCGGCACATAACCCAAAGGCATGACTGGCAACCCCTCCTCCCGAGGATTACCATGTACGGCCTCTAGCGCGGCCGTTTGCCGCACCCCGCCTCCCAGCCTGCCAAAGCCCCATGCCCTTCGAACTCACCGTAGAACCCCTTACCCTGCTGATCCTCGCCGCAGTCGCCTTCGTCGCCGGTTTCATCGACGTCATCGCCGGCGGTGGCGGCCTGCTCACCACCCCGGCGCTGCTCACCGCCGGCATGCCGCCCCATCTGGTGCTGGGCACCAACAAGCTCAGTTCCACCTTCGGCTCGGCCACGGCCGGCTTCACCTACTACCGGCGCAAGTTGTTCCACCCGGCCCAATGGCGCCCGGCGCTGCTGGGGACCCTGGTCGGTGCGTTGCTCGGTGCGGTGGTCGCGCACATCATGCCCGCCGACTGGCTGAACAAGATGCTCCCGGTGATCGTGTTCGCCTGTGGCATCTACCTGCTGTTCGGCGGCACGCCCAAGGCACCGCTGGATGCCGATGTACCGATCAAGAAGACCTGGCAGTTCCCCCAGGGCTTGAGCCTGGGCTTCTACGACGGCGTGGCCGGCCCCGGCACCGGGGCGTTCTGGACGGTGAGCACGCTGCTGCTCTACCCCATCGACTTGGTGCGCGCCAGCGGCGTGGCGCGCAGCATGAACTTCGTCAGCAACATCGCGGCGCTGACGGTGTTCATCCTGTCCGGGCAGGTGGACTATATCGTTGGCCTGGCCATGGGCCTGTCGGTGATGGTCGGTGCTTTTTTTGGCGCACGCACGGCGATCAGCGGGGGCAGCAAGTTCATCCGCCCGGTGTTCATCGCCGTGGTGCTGGCGCTGACCGTGCGCCTGGTATGGCAGCACTGGGTCGGATAGCGCAGTGTTTGCGCAGCGTTGGGGTGCTTCGCGGCATTTGCTACGGACCTAGGCCGGGAATGCCGGCTCCTGCTGGCCCAACCGACGCGCCACATAGAGGTCGATCAGGTAGCGGGCGATGGAACGCCCGGCCGGCAGTGGCGGCAAGTCATGCACGCTGAACCACTTGGCATCCTCGATCTCGTCCGGCTGCATGACGATCTCGCCACCGGCGTACTCGGCATGGAAGCCCAGCATCATCGAGTGCGGGAACGGCCAGCACTGGCTGCCCACGTACTGGATGTTCTTCACCTGCACCGCCACTTCCTCCAGCACTTCGCGCACCAGGCACTGCTCGGCCGACTCGCCCGGCTCGGCAAATCCCGCCAGGGTGCTGTAGACGCCGGTGACGAAGCGCGGCGAGCGGGCCAGGAGGATTTCGTCGCCGCGGGTGATCAGCACGATCATGCTCGGCGAGATGCGCGGGTAGCTGCGCAGGTCGCAGGCTTGGCAATACATGGCGCGTTCCCAGCGGATCTGCGCCATGGGCTGGCCGCAACTGCCACAGAAGCGGTGTTCGCGGGCCCAGGTACCGATCTGCGCCGCGTAGCCGAGGACCCTGTAGGTGTCGGCGTCGCCCTCCAGCATGAACTGGCGCAGGCCGCGCCAACTGCAGCCCGGCAGGTCGGTGGCGGCGCGCAGCTCGAGGAGGAACACCGGCTGGCCATCGAAGTGGCCGATGCCATGCTCGCAGAGCACGTCCAAGTCCTGGCGCGCCAGCCAGTCACGGGGGAACAGCGCACCGTTGGCGTCCACCAGGAACCCCTGCGGGCTGCGGGCCACGGCCCAGCCTCCGACGATCTGCGGGTCGAGTACTGCGGTAGTCCAGCGTGCTGACATGTTCGGGTTCCTTGCTGGCGCCCGCTGGCCAGGTCAGTCAGCGAACGTCGGTTTCTGTTTGCTCATGTGGGCCGCCACGGCGACCCGCAGGTCCTCGGACTGCAGCATGGCGGCATTCCAGGTGGCGATGTACTCCAGGCCATCGTCGATGCGATGGTCGCGCATGTAGCTGAGCATCTCCTTGGTGCCGGCCACGGCAATGGGGGATTTTCCTGCAATTTCCCTGGCGATGGCAAAGACTGCATCGAGCAGCGCCGCCTGGTCGTCATGGACCCGATTGACCAGGCCGATGCGCAGGGCCTCCTGGGCATCGATCGTGCGTCCGGTGAAGGCCAGTTCGCGCAGCATGCCGTCACCGATGATGCGCGGCAAACGCTGCAAGGTGCCGACATCGGCGGCCATGCCCATGTCGATCTCCTTGATCGAGAACTGCGCGTCCGCGCTGCAATAGCGCATGTCGCAGGCCGACACCAGGTCGATGGCGCCACCGATGCAATAGCCCTGGATCGCCGCCAGCACCGGCTTGCGGCAATTGTCCACGGCATTGAACGACGCCTGCAGGCGCAGGATGGTACGGCGCAACAGGCGGGCGTTGCGGCCGACATCCTTGCCCATCTGGCCCGCCAGCGAGGCCAGCATCATCAGGTCGATGCCCGAGGAGAAGTGCTTGCCAGCGCCGCTGAGCACCACCGCGCGCACCGCATCGGTGTCGTCGATCCACTGGAAGATGGCGACGATCTCCTCCCAGAAGGCCGCGTTCATCGCATTGATCTTCTCCGGGCGGTTAATCTGCACATGGGCAATGTTGTCGGTCAGTTCGACCTTGAACGCGGTGTATTCGGTCACGGGCGGTACTCCAGCGGGGGAAGGGTTCACATCGCCGGACTATAACCCACCCGCAAGGCTGCACATGTGCCAAAAGCGGGACTCCTGGCCCCCATGAATGAACCGCCCCTACCGATCCCCCGCCTTGGGCAACTGCGCCCGCAAGAACGTCATCAACGCCTCGGCCGCAGGCGACAGGCTGCGCCCCTTGCGCGTCAGCATGCCGATCTGGCGCTCCACCTTCGGCTCGGCCAGCGGCAGGAAGGCGAGCTTTTCGTTCTCCAGCGGGAACGCCAGGTACGGCAGCGTGCTGATCCCTACGCCCTCCTCCAGCATCGCGATCAGCGAAATCATGTTGGAGACGAACAACCGGCTGTGCGCCAGCAGGCACTCGGCCTCGGTGCCCTCCAGCAGCCGCGAGGTGCCGTTGCGGATGATCGGCAACCCCTGCAACTGCGACCAGTGCAACGTCCCGCCGCCCTGCACCAGGGGATGGTCGCTGCGGCACACCACCCCCACCTGGTCGTTGAGGATCGGCACGAACTCGACCTGCTCATCGGCCATCCACATGCTGCTGATGACGAAGTCCACCTGCCCCTGGGCCAGCAGTTGCTGCACGCTGTCGGCGCTGCCGTCCTGGATGCTCACCTGCACGTTCGGGTGCTCGGCCACGAAGCGCCCCAGGGGCCCCGGCAGCAGCCGGCTGGCCACCGAAGGCACGGTGGCGATGCTCACCTGGCCGATCTCGTGCCGAGCCAGCAAGGTGGCCTCGCGAGCGATGCGGTCGTGGTGCTCGACCAGGCCACGGAACAACGGCAGGCAATGCTCGCCAAAAGGCGTCAGCTCGACCCGCCCGCCGCCCTTCTCGACCAGCGCCTGGCCCAGCTTCTGCTCCAGCTCGCGCACCGCCAGCGATACCGCCGGCTGGGTGCGGTAGGCCTGGCGGGCGGCAGCGTGGAAGCTCTTGAGCTCCGCGACCCACAGGAAATAGCGCAACTGGGCGATCTTCAGCTCGGGCAACATGGTTAGCGTTCCTTATCGAATCATTTTTTTTATTAATTTTTATTTGCGCCATATTGCTCGCAAGATGAGAGCCAGGCAAACGGAGGCTTCTCAATGTCACTCACTCCCTACAAGAACTACATCGATGGCCAATGGTGCGAAGGCCAGTCCACGCTGGCCAACCACAGCCCTTCGGATACCCGCGACCTGATCGGCCAATACCACCAGGCCAGCGCCGAACAGGCCCGCCAGGCCATCCAGGCCGCCCGCGCCGCGCAACCGCAGTGGGCCGCCAGCGGCCTCGAAGCCCGCCAGCAGGTGCTGATGGCCATCGGCGACGAACTGATCGCCCGCAAGGACGAACTCGGCGAGCTGCTCTCCCGTGAAGAGGGCAAGCCCCTGGCCGAAGGCATTGGCGAGGTCAACCGCAGCGGCCAGTTCTTCCACTACTACGCCGCCGAAGTGCTGCGCCAGATGGGCGAGACCGCCGCTTCCGTGCGCACCGGTATCGACATCGAGGTGCACCGCGAGCCGGTAGGCGTGGTGGGCATCATCACCCCCTGGAACTTCCCCATGGCCACCGCCGCCTGGAAGATCGCCCCGGCCCTGGCCTTCGGCAACGCCGTGGTGTTCAAGCCGGCCAACCTGGTACCGGCCAGCGCCTGGGCGCTGACCGAGATCATCAGCCGCCAGGGCCTGCCCGCCGGCACCTTCAACCTGATCATGGGCAGCGGCGCCAATGTCGGCGAAACCTTGGTGAACTCGCCGGAGATCGACGCCCTGACCTTCACCGGCTCGCTGGAAACCGGCCGCCGCGTCGCGGTCGCCACCGCCGGCAACCTGGTGCGCTGCCAACTGGAGATGGGCAGCAAGAATGCCCTGGTGGTGATGGACGACGCCGACCTCGACCTGGCGGTGGAGTGCGCGCTCAACGGTGCGTTCTTCGGCACGGGACAAAAATGCACGGCCTCCTCGCGGCTGATCGTCTGCGAGGGCATCCACGACCGCTTCGTCGAGGCCCTGCGCCTGCGCATGCGCCAGCTCAAGGTCGGCCACGCCCTGCAGGCCGGCGTGCAGATCGGCCCGGTGGCCGACGCCCGCCAGTTGGAGCAGAACCTGGGCTACCTTCGCCTGGCCCAGGCCGAAGGCGCCACGCTGATCGAAGGCGGCGAACGGCTGCAACTGGAGACCGACGGCTACTACATGCGCCCGGCGCTATTCGTTGACAGCCGCAATGACATGCGCATCAACCGCGAGGAAGTGTTCGGCCCCATCGCCTGCGTGATCCGCGTGGGCGATTTCGAGGACGCCCTGGCCACGCTCAACGACACCCCGTACGGCCTGACCGCCGGCATCGTCACCCAGTCGTTGCGCCACGCCACCGAGTTCCGCCGCCGCGCCCAGACCGGCTGCGTGATGGTCAACCTGCCCACCGCCGGCACCGACTACCACGTGCCCTTCGGCGGCCGCAAAGCCTCCAGCTTCGGCCCGCGCGAACAGGGGCAGTACGCCCGCGACTTCTACACCGTGGTCAAGACCACCTACCTGCGGCCTTGAAGGAGCACGCGCCATGCACGACCTACTGATGATCGACGGCCTGCAGTACTCCAACTGGAGCCCGGAAATATTCCAGCAGATGCAAGCCGGTGGCCTGAGCGCGGTGCACGCCACCATCGCCTACCACGAGAACGCTCGCGAAACCCTCTCGCGCCTCGGCGAGTGGAACCGCCGCTTCGAAACCTGGCCACAGCTGATCCGCCCGGTACGCACGGCCAGCGATATCCGCCTGGCCCACGAAGAAGGCCGGGTGGGGATCTTCTTCGGCTTCCAGAACTGCTCGCCGATCGAGGACGACATCGCCCTGGTGGAGATCTTCCGCCAGCTGGGGGTGTTCGTCATGCAGCTCACCTACAACAACCAGAGCCTGCTGGCCAGTGGTTGCTACGAGCGTGAAGACAACGGCATCAGCCGCTTCGGCCGCCAGGTCATCGCCGAGATGAACCGGGTCGGCATGCTGATCGACATGTCGCACAGCGCCGAACGCAGCACCCTGGAAGCCATCGAGCTGTCGAGCCGGCCGGTGATCGTCTCCCACGCCAACCCGTCGAGCTTCCATGCCGCCAAGCGCAACAAGTCCGATGCGGTGCTGCGCGGTATCGCCGAGTCCGGTGGCCTGCTGGGCTTCAGCACCTACCCCTTCCACCTCAAGGGCGCCTCGGCCTGCAGCCTGGAAAGCTTCTGCGACATGATCGCCAGCACCGCCGACCTGATGGGGGTCGAGCACATCGGCATCGGCACCGACCTGTGCCAGGCGCAACCGCTGTCGGTGCTCGAATGGATGCGCAACGGGCGCTGGAGCAAGGAAAAGGACTACGGCGAAGGCTCGAAGGACAACGCCAACTGGCCGGCACCGCTGCAGTGGTTCCGTGACAGCCGCGACTTCCCCAACATCGCCCAAGGCCTGCGCGCCCGAGGCTTCGCCGAGGACGAGGTGCGCCAGATCATGGGCCTGAACTGGTTGCGCCTGCTGGAAACCGCCACCACGGCGCAGGCCTGAATCTCCCCGCACGGACAGCTTGAACAATAACAACAACGCAGGTTCCGGAGGCTTCATGAAAAACCCAACCACCCTGCCAGCGGACGGCCAGGCCATGCGCCTGCCGCTCGCCCGGGATATCGACTGGCCGCTGTTCTTGATCAGCGGCGGTTTCCTCGCGGCGTTCCTGGTCGCGGCGCTGGTCGACATCGACGCGGTATCGGCACTGGTCGATACCCTGTTCGCCTGGTCGACCAAGGCCTTCGGCCTGTACTGGCAGGTGCTGATGCTGGTGACCTTCGTGGTCAGCCTGGGCATCGGTTTCTCGAAATATGGGCGCGTGCGCCTGGGCGGCGTCGAACAACGCCCGGACATCAGCACCTTCAACTGGATCGCGGTGATCATGTGCGCACTGCTGGCAGGCGGCGGCGCCTTCTGGGCTGCGGCCGAACCGCTGATGCACTTCGCCAGCCCGCCCCCCCTGTTCGCCGGCGTGCAGCCGCACAGCGAGGCGGCGGCCACGGCGGCGCTGGCACAGTCCTTCGTGCACTGGGGCTTCCTCGCCTGGGCGGTGCTCGGCAGCCTGCTGGCGATCGTGCTGATGCACCTGCACTACGACAAGGGCCTGCCGCTGGCGCCCCGCACCCTGCTCTACCCGCTGTTCGGCGAGCGCGCCCTCAGGGGCCCGATCGGCACCCTGGCCGACGCCACCTCGATCATCGCCGTGGTCGCCGGCACCATCGGCCCGATCGGTTTCCTCGGCCTGCAAATCAGCAGCGCCCTGCACGCGGCGTGGGGCCTGCCCAACGACCTGTTCACCCAGTCGCTCACCATCGTCCTGGTGACGCTGATGTACACCGTCTCGTGCCTGGTGGGGCTCAAGGGCATCCGTTTCGTCAGCGAGATCAACGTCTGGCTGATGCTCGGGCTCGCGGTGTTCATGGTAGCGTTCGGCCCCACCCTGTTCATCCTCGGCAGCTTCCCCTCGGCCCTGGCCCTGCACGTGGAGCACTTCCTGCCGATGACCCTGTTCCGTGCCGACCCCAAGTGGCTGGATTGGTGGACGGTGTTCTTCTGGGGCTGGTTCATCGGCTATGCCCCCATGGTCGCGCTGTACGTCGCGCGGATCTCCCGGGGCCGCACCATCCGCGAGATCATCATGACGCTGTCGATCGTTGCCCCGCTGGTGACCATGTTCTGGTTCACCGTGGTCGGCGGCAGCGGCATCGGCCTGGAGCTGCAGACCCCGGGTATCGTCACCGCCCATGGCAGCCAGCCCGAAGACCTGCTGCTGGGCGTGACGCAGAACCTGCCCCTGGGTGGCCTGGTCAGTGCGCTGTTCCTGTTCCTGAGTTTCATCTCGGTGGCCACCAACGGCGACGCCATGGCCTTCACCGTGGCACTGGCGATGTCCAGCAGCGACAAGCCGAAGAAATGGCTGCGCGGTTTCTGGGCCATCGGCATGGGCCTGGCGGCCGTGGTGCTGATCACCATCGGCGCAGGCGGCGTGACGGCCCTGCAGTCCTTCATCGTCATCACCGCGGTGCCGGTGTCGCTGCTGATCCTGCCGGCGCTGTGGGATGCCGTGCGCATCGCCCGGCACATGGCCCACGCACAAGGCCTCTGAACATGATGCATCCAGGAACCCTAACAATGTCCAACACCCTGTTCGCAGCGCACGCGCTGCGCCCCGCCAGCCAGGTCATGGACCTGGCCCGGCTGGGCAGCCACTTCCAGAGCCCCTTGAGCTTCGTGCGCAGCAGCATGCGCCGGATGATGAACCAAGGCTGGCGCATCCAGCGCAGCCGTTTCGACCTCGATGGCGAAGGTTTCGGCACCGTCATCTACCGCATCGACACACCGAATGCGCACTACCACTGCGTGATCTTCTCGGCCTACCTGCCGCCGGAAAAACGCAGCGACCGGGTGATCGCCGACCAATGGGACGTGAGTTTCGTGCTGCTGGCCGGGGACGTCGACGAGGCGCAACTGGCCGACCTGCAGCGCAACGTACCCCTGCAGGAAGCCGGCCGCTTCGACGCCCGTGTGCTGGTGCTGTCGCGCGCCAACCGCAGCCTGCGCAACTTCGACCGCTTCCTCGCGGCCCTGGCCGAAGGCCAGCAGCCCGACCCGCGGCAACTGGCCGAAGTCGGCTACCTGTATCGCACCACCGCCGTCTATGGCAACGGCAAGTTCGGCATCGCCGACTTCGGCTGCCTGCATGGCAACGAGGACTTCAGCCAGCCCTTCGCGGCACAGATGTTCACCGTGTACCTGCTGCGGCACTTCAGCATCGAACAGATCGAACACATGGCGCGGGCACGCAACCCACGGCGTGCGGTGAGACTGGCCCCGGCGCTGCAACGCTACCTGGGGGTCGGCAACTCCACCGGGCTGGGCATGGCGCCATTTCTGCTCAACCACCCGCAACTGGTCGACCAGTGGGTCTGGGCACGGGAAACCGCCCTGGCCCGGGTGCTCGCGCAAGCAGCCGACCCGGCCCACATGCAGCGTCTGCATGACCTGCTGGCGCGGGCACGCCTGCACCTGCAGCAGAGCCATACCGAAGACCTGCGCCAGCACGCGCAGGACCAGCAGACCCTGGCCGACCTCGCGCCCCTGGCCGAGTGGCTCGATCGCCAGCCCACCGGCAACGACCTCTGGGCACGCCTGCTGGCCTGGAGCGAAGCGCACGCGAGCGTCGGCTGCCAGGAGTTGCTGGTCAGCCTGTTGCTGGAGCTGTACCCCGAGCAGGTGCTACCGCTGGCCGAGCAGATGGGCGTGGTCGAAGGTTGGCGCCTGGACGCACAAATGCCCCTGGCGCACCTGCGCAAGCTGATCGAAAGCCACTACGGCTGGGCGCTGGCCTACGACTTCAGCGATGCCGACGCCGAGCACTTCTTCTGGTACCGCTCCGCAGACAAGGAAGAGCCCCGCCTGGGCATGCGCGTCGAGGAACCGGGCGCCGAGAAGGAAATGCAACTGGGCATCGCCCGCAACATCCAGCAGTGCCACGCCGCACTGGTCGATCACCTGCACGCCCACCCCGATGCGCTGACTGCGCACTTTCTGATCGCCCAGCCGGCGTTCAAGGGCACGGTACGCCGCCTGCAGGGCATGGCGCTACGCAGCTATGGCGAGATCCGCGCCAACCTGCTGGCCCGCGACATGCTGCCGATCCACCTGCTGCGCTGCAAACTGGCGTTCTTCGGTGCTGGCAAGTTCGACCCCAAGTCGAGCCGCTGGGTGCGCATCACGCTGTTCCAGGGGGCGCCGCTGGTGAGCGAAATCGGCCAGCCATTCGCAGACGACTGGAACTTTGCGGTCATGCCGGACGGAGATCACTGACCATGCGCGTATCCCTCAACGAAATCCAGGTGATGTGCCGCAAGGCCTTCGAAGGCATGGGTTTTGCCGCCGGCGATTGCGAGGACGCGGCCGACATGGTCGGCTGGCTGCAATTGCAGGGGCTCGATGGCGTCGCGACGCTGGAAAAGGCCTTGGACTACCTGCGCAACGAAGCCGACCAGCCCTTTGCCCTGAGCTATGAAGACAGCGCCCTGCTGGTGATCGATGCTCGTGGCCAGAGTGTGCTGCGCTGCGCCGCGACCGTGGTGGAGCTGGCCCTGGCCAAGGCGCTGCGCACAGGCCAGGCGGTGCTGCGGATCCACCACTGCCACAACCGCCTGCTGTTGCTTGGCTACCTGTGCCGGGCCGCCGAGCTCGGCCTGGAGGTCCAGGCCCGTTGGAGCGATGCCCGTCAGTTGCACATCGCCACCTTCGCCGCGCTCGACAGCCACCCTGACCTGCACGAGCTGCCGTCGACAGCCGAGTGCATCGAACAGAGCATCACCGTCACCTTCAGCCGCCCGGCCAACTGCGCCCAGCGAGTCGCCTGCGCGCAGGCCGCGCTCAACCAAGGCTTCAGCGTCAGCGAGCACACCTGGCAGCGGCTCAAGCAACTGGCCGGGCACATCCTCGTCGAAAGCACCGAAGCCTCGCGCCGGCACGGTGCTGGAGGCGGCAGCGACGCCGACTGACAAGCCCCCTCCCATCCCCCCAGGAACACACTCATGAAATACGCCATCAAGACCGACCTGTTCGCGTCCAAAGCCCCGCTGGAGTGGGCCGTCGTCGGCAACGGCACGCTCTACACCGCGCAGATCCCCATCGATGCCCAGGGTCAGGTGGTCGCCGGCGGCATCGAAGCCCAGGCGCGCCAGACGCTGGACAACCTGCGCCATACCCTCGAGGCTGCGGGCAGCTCGCTGGATGCCGTGACCCAGGTACTGATCTACGTCACCGACCGCAGTTACCTGGCAACGGTCAATGCCGTGTACGCGCAATACTTCCAAGCGCCCTTCCCCAACCGCGCCGCGGTCGTGGTGGCAGGGCTGGCACGCGAGGAAATGCTGGTGGAACTGGTGGTCTACGCCTGCCTGCCGTTGCAGGCGTGATGCCCTGACGACAATGCTGGAGCCGCTCATAAGCCCGGCGCTGCTCTACACTTCAGGGGGCGCTTTGCGCAGAGAACAGGGACTGAAAGGGCAACGCCCCCTGTGGGAGCGGCCTTGTGTCGCGAAAGGGCTGCGAAGCAGCCCAACAGCCCATTACTTCAGGACACCTTGAAGGACTGCCCCTTACACCGGAACACCACCATGGATGCCAGAGCCCTGCGCCTCGGCAGCCTATGCCTGGCCGCCCCGCTCGCTGGCGCCCTGGCTGGCGCGCCGACCCTCGACAATACCCTCTCCACCTGTCTCGCCGCTCACCTCGCCCCCCCGCGCACAGCGCAAGGGCAAGTACTACTGCCGCTCACCCTGGAAGCCAGACGCTCCACCGGCGAGTGTGGCTGCACTTCGGCACTGATCCGTTATCGCCTGCTGGCCACGGGGGCCGGCGCCACTTCGTTCATCCTCCAGGAAGGCCTGCTCGACAGTCGCCATGCAGGCGCCCGCACGCTGATGTTGGTGGCGGATGCCCGGTTGGCTGCTGGCCGGGAAATCGAAGTGACGCTGGGGTGCAGGGCGCCTGACTGAGCCCGAACCCAATCCAGTGGTGGAGTGAGGCACCCGTAATCGACTCGCCATGGGAGCCGGCTTGCCGGCGATGGCCGCGTAGCGGCCCAGAACAGCCAATATCGAAGACGCCCGCTGCCTCGGCAACGCCCTCCCCCGCCGAACATTCGAAATACAACACATCCGGACCTAAGCACGATATTGTTTTCCATATCGAAAACATGATATTCGTTTTCGCACACCAATAATAAAACCGGAGATACAGGATGTTCGCCCTCTTCCGTCCCGCCATGCATCGGGCGCCACTGCCCGCCGAGCACGTCGACACCACCTACCGCCGCCTGCGCTGGCAGATCTTCGCCGGCATCTTCATTGGCTATGCCGGCTACTACCTGCTGCGCAAGAACTTCTCCCTGGCCATGCCCTACCTGATCGAGGAGGAAGGCTACACGCGCGGCCAGCTCGGGGTGGCCATTTCCGCCGTGGCCATTGCCTACGGCCTGTCCAAGTTCCTCATGGGCCTGGTCTCGGACCGCTCCAACCCGCGCTACTTCCTGCCGTTCGGCCTGCTACTGTCGGCATCGGTGATGTTCCTGTTCGGTTTCGCACATTGGGCCACGTCCAGCGTGACGGTCATGTTCGTGTTGCTGTTCATCAATGGCTGGGCCCAGGGCATGGGCTGGCCGGCGAGCGGGCGAACCATGGTGCACTGGTGGTCGCGCAAGGAGCGCGGCGGCGTGGTGTCGGTGTGGAACGTGGCGCACAACGTCGGCGGCGGCCTGATCGGCCCGCTGTTCCTGCTGGGCCTGGGCTGGACCAACGACTGGCACGCTGCGTTCTACGTGCCTGCGGCCGTGGCGGTACTGGTGGCGGTATTCGCCTTCGCCGCCATGCGCGACACGCCCCAGTCGGTCGGCCTGCCGCCGGTGGAGCAGTACAAGCACGATTACCCCGAAGGCTACGATGCCAGCCATGAACAGGAATTCAGCGCCAGGCGGATCTTCGTCGACTACGTGCTGCGCAATAAATTGCTGTGGTACATCGCCCTGGCCAACGTCTTCGTCTACCTGTTGCGCTATGGCGTGCTGGACTGGGCGCCGACTTACCTCAAGGAAGCCAAGCACTTCAGCGTCGACACCACGTCGTGGGCCTATTTCTTCTACGAGTGGGCCGGGATTCCC